>CAWBAT010000009.1:0-404583 GCA_963786955.1 uncultured Acidimicrobiia bacterium | reverse complement strand
TCAAAGTTGGGTTTCCGAGGGTTAAACTTTTGTAGCAGTTCTCCCGTTCGCGTGATGCCCCCCATGAAATTCACGAAGTTCATCAAGGGTCTTGTAATTGACTGGCTCAAAGCCAGGCCGAGGAGCATGGAAATCAAAATAGAGAACACGCCGATCAGAATGAGTGTGAGCTTGACGGGATTCATGATTTCTTTCATGTTCCGATCAATGGAATTGAGAATGAAGAAGAAATTATCGGCCCCTTTCTCATCTCCAAATCTCAAGGTCAAATAGGTCTCACCGCCCAGAGTCGCCTCGGCCTGATCGGGTCCAGGCTTATTCTTTCTGGAGGAAGGGCGGGGTTCGAGCCGCCGCAACAAGACTTCATTTTCAGGAGGTGTCAGGGTTGAGGCAATAATCCGGCCATTTGAGACAAAGACCACATCGCTGTTGGTGTTCGCTTTAATGGATTGCACGAAGGCGGGGCTGATCTCGAAACCGGTACTCAGCGTGCCAACCACGATGTCTTGGAGCAAGATGGGAACCGAAACAATCCGAAAGGTCTTATCCTGAAACTGCCAGATTCCGGCAGCCTGTACGAAGTCGACAGGGTTCTGACCCAAACAGTTCATGACAGAGCGTTCGGTCGAGAGATTTAGCTTCATTTCTTCCGATCGGGTTGGAATTCCTTCAATCGCCAAAACCTCTCCGTCATTGTCTGTCACGATCACTAGGTCAGCGGTCAGAATGGAAAAAAGTTTCGCTGTTTCGTTTTCAACTGTTCGTTTTAATTGTTTGGCGATCGGAATGCGATTCCGGAGCTCCGTTTGATAGGTTTCGATGGCAGCTTTTAGAGTCGAGTTTTCAGCTGCGATGATGGAATACGCAACCATTTGTCTCAGCAGGTCTTTCTGGTTCTGCTCCAAGGCGTGCTGGGATCGCTCCAGGTCATGAACCAAACGGTCTCGGACTTGTCTTTTGACGACTTGGTTAATGAGCAGAAAGGAACCTGAAACGAGGGCGAAAACCAAGAAACTCGTGAAGAGAATAATCTTTGTTCTCAGTTTATAGGGCGTCATAAAACGAGATCAAGCGAGAGCTGAGTTCCCGGCTGGATAGAAACACCTTGCTTGTATGGCTTGAGGCGCTCATGCCAGACCACTAGCGTGTATCGTCCAGGAGGGATGTCATCAATTACGAAATTCCCATTGACCAGAGGAATGCAAAAATAAGGGTGATCAAAAACCAGAATCACTGCATTCATATGAGAATGGATGTGACAAAAGACTTTCACAATACCAGGACGATCAAATTTCACGGAGCGTGTGTGCCCTTTCGGGTACCTTCCCAGGTCGAAACTTTTCGTGCCTGAAAGAGAGAAAACGTTGTGAAAGAATGGGTCCTCGTTCGGAAATTGGACCACAGTTCCCACCACAATCGGGAGAACATGAGGGCTGAAAAGTTCGTTCAACTGCCGGATCGCAGGTTGTGATTCGCCTGAGGTTTGTGGCATCGTCAGGGTTTTGTCTTTTGCCTGAACAGTTTCTTCAAGGTAGATCACCACGTTTTCGAGCTCGTTTACGGGGACCGTTGGTTGATTCCTGTTCACGGATGTCCCCTTTCGGGAATAAAAATTCAGGGGGAAACTCTTTGACGGGATTTTGCTCTCGATTCTGACGGTTCCCTTAATCGCACCATTGACGTGTTCATTCTTTGGAGCCAGGGAAACAACGCCCTCGCGTCCAAGTGTCAAGAGTCTAAAAACTGGGGGTGTGAAGAGAAACAGCTGCAACATCATGATTCCAATGAGAATGACCCGGGGCCTCAAAGCCGGGGGCTCAAGCCAGCCTATGCGGGGCAGGGTCATCGAGTCCTTTCCTACAATTAAGGCAGAATGTGTTGGCAATGGATCAAACAAAAGAAACCAGCAAAGACCTTTCAAACTTTTCATCTCCCTCTCGACTCGCTAAGGAATCCTGAATAATTTCTTGACATCGAAGGAGTAAACCAATTGCATCCCCACATTATTCTCTCGATAGGAGTAAATCCCGTTCGTAGGGCGATATTGGTAGGCAGTCTTGAGGAGCATTTTTTCCGTGATTCTGATCCCCAAAGCAACCTCGAGGCTATTCACATTGCTGTCAAACCTATAGGATGAGTCATAATAATCGTAATAGTAAGTCGTAATCTGGTCAGAGATCAGCTGATCCCACCGAACGGCTACATAAATCCTTGGGCTCAAGGTCTGTTTTAATTGAATGTAATACCCGGTTGTTCCCAGCGACTTATAAATGTTAGGAACTTGAAACGAGTTGAAAACCAGCTCGGACTGAATCTCGAGATGATTGATAGAAAATTGAAGATCAAAACCCAAGGCGCTCTGCTTGAAATCGCTGATCCGAGTTCCAGCCGGAAGCGAAGATTGGACGGAAGCATCGAGATAAGGGCCCCTAGCGAGTGACGTTCCTATTCGTAGCCTTGAAAACGGCGAATAACCTCCACCTGCGATCCATTGAAGATGTTGTCCGGGATTTCCAAGATTGAGTGGATTGGCCAGGGAACTGTTGACAGCAGCGAAGCGATAATCCAGCTTGGCCCAATCGCCGTAAGCCATAACCCCGGTGGGATAAGGGTAATTGAGTATCGGCTGCCCATCATATTGACGGGAATAAGGATAGTAGGTCGTTGTGTTGTAGTACTGCCAACGAATTAGATCATAAGCATCCAGAGGAATTCGGTCAGAACGAATAGTTCCCGCATGAGTATATAGCAAGGGGGCGGTGATGAGGGGATTCAGATTCGGGTAATCTTCGGTCAAATAATGTCCAAAAGGGGACCCGAATTTACCGAATTGGAGAGTAAGTCCGGTCGGCAGTTTCGTGGAATAACGCAAAAAACTCTGCAAAACGGGGTAGCCATAACCGTGCCCCTCCAGGACATTTCGATGGTTGAGAGGCTCCAGTTGATCGTAGCGGCCTTCGTAGAAAAGGGAAAGATAGGAGTTGATATTGAATGAAGCCCGAAGAATTCCCCGGCCGTTGAAGAACCGCTCTGAGCCAGAGTCCAAATAAGGTGTTTCGCTCTGGTGGACGCGGAAGAAAGTTCCATCTACGATCATTTCAGCCCCAAAACGGTCAGAGGCAAGGGAAGGAATCAAGCTATTCAGGAAAAAAAGCAAGACTACTGGGGAAGTTTTGGCGGGGCTCATAGTGTTAGAGGGATGATCTATTTCCGTGAATGATATTGGCACACCCATCCATCCAAGACAAGCGAACATCCAGTAAAGGTTTTCACGGGTTTATGTTAAGATGCCCCTCGTCTACACCTGCTCCCCTGGCTGAGGGTCTATCATGATTGTTGAGGAGAAAAGATGTTAGAGGAATTGAGTCGCGAATTTCAGGATTTGAAACGTCGAATCCAGGATATCAGGAGTTATCTTTGACCCGGAGGGGAAGAAGAAAGAACTGGACCAACTAGAACCGCTTGTCTGCTGATCCGAAATTCTGGAATGATCCTGCCCAGTCCCAGAAGGTTTTGCAACGTCGCAAGAAGTTGGAGAATGATTTGGATCTTGACAAGAAGTTGAGCCGGGAGATTGGAGATCTGCAGGCCTATTTTGAGCTTGGGGCTGAAGGCGAAGAAGTCAATTCGGAAATTCGACTGGAGCTCAAAAGGATCGAAGAAGAATTGACCGCTATTGAAACAGCCACTCTACTGAGCGGTGACAACGCCCAATGCAATCCTTCATCACGATTCACCCGGGAGCCGGAGGAACAGAATCTCAGGATTGGGCCGAAATGCTCTTACGCATGTATTTGCGCTGGGCGGAAGCGCACGGGTTTCCTACTGAGATGATGGACTATCAGGCAGGAGAAGAAGCCGGTGTCAAATCGGTCACGTTTCTGGTTAAAGGACAAAACGCTTATGGACTTCTTATGTCCGAGATTGGCGTTCACCGCCTCGTCCGTATTTCTCCTTTCGATGCCAACAAGCGTCGCCACACTTCCTTTGCTTCCGTGTTTGTCTACCCTGAAATTGATGAAAACATTGACATCGTGATTGAAGAGAAAGATCTGCGAATTGATACGTATCGATCGACCGGCGCGGGCGGGCAGCACATCAATACGACCGACTCCGCTGTTCGCATCACCCACTTGCCAACCAATATTGTGGTTCAGTGCCAAAACGAGCGCTCACAGCATAAAAACCGGTCGACGGCGATGAAAATGCTTCGTTCTCGCCTCTACGAGCTGGAGATCGAGAAGAAGCGAGCTGAGACGAAAGTCATTGAAGATTCCAAAATGGATATCGCGTGGGGCAGTCAAATTCGGTCTTATGTGCTGCACCCCTATCGACTCGCAAAGGATCATCGAACGAAGGTCGAAATTGGCGACGTGGACCGCGTTCTCGACGGAGGCCTCGACCCCTTTATCAAAGCCTATCTGGTTTCGCGGCGGGATGCCGGGAAACGGGCTCCAATCCAGGCAGGTTAATACAACGTCATCTCTAACTTCTTCAGAGGATTTTTTAGCCCTGGAGTACCATCCTGGATTTTGGGTCTGCGGCATTCAATCGTGGGAGCCTAAGTACTGCTATTCGTAATTGCGGTGACGTATCTTAAGATAGGGCCGCGAGGGGTCACGCGGCCTACAAAGTTGTAGGCCGGGTCACCGACCCGGCGTTAACGTTACCGTATTTATGAAAAGCAGTACTAAGTTAACCTATCTTGAGCCGGAAAGTCGAAAACCGACTCTGCCTTACCACGACCACGCAGGCGCAGGGGAGTAGCGCGCATCCTCATGTTAGATTTACGAACCCCCGTCCAGTATGTGAAAGGGATTGGCCCCAAAAGGGCCGAAGACCTTGCTACCAGGAATCTCTTTCTAGTTGAAGATCTGCTTTACAACCTCCCCTATCGATACGAAGACAGAACTCATTTTAAGAAGGTAAAAGATGTCATTTCCTGGCGAGCGGGCGACGATTCTGGTTGAAGTGTTAACCTGTGGGTTGACCATTACGCGCAAATCTCGCATGCGGATTTTCGATTTGGCAGCTCGTGACTCCAGCGGGATCATCCGATGTAAATGGTTTCATTCCGAGTATCTCGACAGAAGAAAGATTTTCAAGCAGGGGCAGAATGTGATTCTGTATGGAAAGTTCGAAGTAGATCCCTTATGGTACGGGGAATCTCCAGATCATCAACCCGGAATTTGAAATCCTCGACTCAGAAATCCGTTGAAGACAAGTCCGGCGACATGGGCCGAATTGTTCCCATCTATGAGGCGATTAGAGGATGCAGTGCCCGCATGATCCGCCGAATGATGTACGGATTGGTTCAGCAACTCGAGACGGTGGATGACTTTCTACCGGCCACGGTTCTTTCGAAGTATCAGCTACCGGATCGAAAGACAGCTTTTACCGAAGCTCATTTCCCTCCTCTGAATGCCGAATTCGAGCAATTGCAGCACTTCCGCCACCTTCTCAAAAGAGGCTTATTTTCGAGGAATTCTTCTATTTGGAGCTGGGATTGGCTCTGAAAAGGCGGAAATCGAAAACGTTACCGGGATATCCTTTTCAGATCGGTCCCCCGGTACGGGAAGAACTCAAGAAACTTCTCCCCTTCCATCCCACCACCGCTCAGAAACGAGTTTTGAAGGAAATTGCTGAAGATCTCTGCCTGCCCTTCTCCAATGAAACGATTACTTCAAGGAGACGTCGGATGTGGCAAAACGATCGTGGCCTTGGAAGCGGCATCGATTGCGATTGTGAATGGCTATCAGGTCGGATTGATGGTTCCCACCGAAATCCTCGCAGAACAGCATTTCTTCAATTCCAGGCGAATCTATTCCAAGACTGGATATAAGATCGGACTTCTCAAGAGTGGCCTTAAGAAAGCGGAAAGAGCTAATCTTCTGGAGTGCCTCTCCAACGGCGAAATCCAAATTCTTATCGGGACCCACGCCATTTTGGAACCGGACGTTGAGTTCAAGAAGTTGGGGTTGGTGATCATTGACGAACAACACCGATTCGGAGTCATGCAACGATATGACTTCATGAAGAAAGGTATCTACCCCCATACGCTGGTCATGACAGCGACGCCCAATCCCCAGGACGCTGGCCTTAACCCTTTATGGGGATCTGGATGTTTCTGCTATTGATGAGTTGCCACCTCATCGTTCACCGATCATTACTTGCCTGATCAGTGGGCAGGATCGGGACTCAGCCTACACCATGATTCGGGAAGAACTCAAACAAAAGCGTCAAGCGTATGTGGTTTGTCCGATCATTGAGGAATCCGAAAAACTCGACTTGAAAGCGGCTCAAAAGACTTTCGAGCACCTGAAGAAGGATGTGTTCCCCCAATTCAATGTCGACCTGTTGCATGGGAGGATGAAGAGTGAGGAAAAAGAGAGGGTGATGAAATTCTTTCAAATGGGGAAAACCCAAATTCTTGTCTCCACGACTGTGGTTGAGGTTGGGGTAGATGTGCCCAATGCGACAGTCATGATGATAGAACATGCCGAACGCTTCGGTCTGTCCCAATTGCATCAGTTGCGAGGTAGAATAGGACGAGGGAGCGCTTCCTCCACATGTCTTCTGATCAAAGGGAAAAAACTCAGCGAATGAAGCCGAAGAGCGATTGCGTTGCATGGTTGAAAATACCGATGGTTTCAAAATCGCCGAGAAAGACCTGGAAATTCGCGGCCCGGGGGAGTTCTTCGGGACAAGACAATCGGGCGTGCCGACTCTTCGAATCGCCAATCTCTTGCGAGACCGGGAAATTCTTGAAAATGCCAGACGAGGAGGCTTTCAATTGCCTCCAGAATCCATCTTCCGAGGAGGAAGTCAGGGCCTTGGTTGCTTACGTGAAGGCCAATTGGCAGAGACGGTATGGGTTGGTTGCCGTCGGATAATTCCAGAGCATCGGCCCGACGAATGACGAATCTCGAGCATTAACGATCGACGCCCATTGATGAAGACACTGTTAATTCCAACACTTAGAAAGGAACAAAAGAAGAAGGAAACAGGTGGAACGATTCATAGAGAAATAGAGAATTCATTCGGCACTCGGGATTTGTCAATCGGCACTTTGAGATGGTTCGAGTCATTGCAGGGAAATTCAAGAACAGGAAGCTCAGGACTTTGGAGGGGACAACTACAAGGCCAACCTCCGATCGGCTTAAAGAGACTTTGTTCAATGTAATGCAGGACCGGATTCAAGGGGCGTTTTTCTTGACGCTTATGCTGGAAGCGGCAATATCGGGATCGAAGCCCTGAGCAGAGGAGCGGAATTTGCGGTTTTTATTGAGTCCTCGCCCCAAGCCGGGAAGATCATTCTGGAAAATTTGATGCAATCTGAAAAGTCTAACTGAAATGGATTTCCTCTTGCTTGGTTGACCGCAGAACGCGCTTTAAAAAGGCTGAGTCAATTGCCCAGAAAGTTTGATATTGTATACTTCGATCCCCCCTATGCGGCCGGGGAATGAATATCCCAGTTTTTTTGAGCAACTTCAGGACATGTCATTTGCTGTCCGAGAGGGCGATGTGATCGCTGAACATTCATGCCGATTACATTTGAAGGAACAGTTTGGTCAGTTGGCCCGGTTTCGTGAGCTCAAACAAGGAGACAGTATTTTGAGTTTTTATCGCATATGAGAAAAACGACAGCGATTTACCCAGGCTCATTTGATCCACTCACCAATGGTCATCTCGACATCATCGAAAGGAGCGCAAAGCTTTTCGATGAAGTGATCGTGGCCATTCTCGTCAATTTGGATAAAGAACCCCTTTTTACGGTCGAAGAGCGTGTAAGCATGACCCGCACCATACTCAACCACCGGTTTCCAAATGTACGAGTGGATATATTCGATGGGCTGCTCGTCAAATATGCCATGAAACAACAGGCTCAGGTAATTGTCCGTGGAATACGTGCCGTCTCAGATTATGAATATGAACTCCAAATGGCGCTGATGAATCGGCGCTTGGAATCCCGCCTCGAAACAGTTTTCATGATGGCAGCGGAAGCCTACAGTTACCTCAGTTCCCGACTGGTTCAGGGAAGTCTTCAAATTAGGAGGATCGGTAGACGGGCTGGTGCCAGCGTTAGTTGAGGAGAAACTCAAAGAGAAGATCCGCAAGAAATAAGTTCAAAGGAAAGTATTTTTAACCCGACGGTCTAATGGCTTCTTTTCAAGCGGCCATTTCGGATTAGTTGGTGAGTCAATCGTCCCAAGGTCTTGTTCAGGAAATGATCGCGAGAAAGAAACGCGAATATAGGCTTTCTTCTGCATCCCATCCGTCTCATTTCTTGCATGAGCAATGGATTTCCTTCGTCATAATGAAGTCCTTCCAGTAGTGTTTCCAGGGCCTTCTTGCGCTGTCCCGCTTTTGAATATACTTGCAGAGATTGACATAGAGTTCAGGTTCGTATGCGGCTTTCAAGAGTGCTGCCCGGCAGAAATTGATGGCATCTTGAAAATTTTGTTCTCCAAGAGCCAAAATAAGCCCGTAATAAGACAGGAACAGAGGGTTGTCAGGATTCGGTTTTGATTGCCTTGCGAAACGCGTTTGAGGCTTCCTGAATCCGATTCCGTTTAAGATACTCGATCCCTTGTTCGAAGGTTTCCTGAACGGAATGGATCGCCATAATTTCCTCTCCATGTCACGCAACTAGCCCGGAAGATTGTTCTGCAGGACACGGCCAAACGGGTACCCTTCGAATGGGGAACCCTGAATTAACAGAATGTGCAACTAGTGAGATATTCATTGCGTGCTAGAAAATAGCATGAAATCAAGGAATGGATCAATGCCTTTAAGGGGGTGATCAGGATTTCCTAGAAAGTACGTAATCCGCCATTCGCGAAGGAACCAGGCTGGCTGACCGAGTTGGAAGGGAAGTCTTGGCTTTTTGAATGCGTTCTTGAGCGTAGGCACTGGAGCCATCGATACCCAATAATTCCGGGAAGGTTACCTTGTCGTGGGAGGCATCACTTTTGACCGATTTCCCCATGACCTTGGCGTCACCGGTGACATTGAGGATATCGTCGGTTACTTGAAAGGCCAGCCCAAGATTAATCCCGTATTGCTTCAGTGCCTTGGATGTTGCGGTGTCCGCCTCTGCCAGGAGGGCCCCGGTTTCGAGAGAAGCCACAATGAGTTGGCCGGTTTTCATCAGGCACGTGGTCTCCAGGGTCTTCAGTTGGCGATCTCGCGAAAATCCCTCAATATCCATTACCTGGCCACCTACCATCCCCAGGCAGCCCGCAGCTCGCGCGACGCAACAAGCAATTTTCCTGGAAACCCATGCCGGAACTTCGACTCCTGTTCCTTCATTCAGATGATCTCGAACGCCAAAGTGAGAAGTGCATCACCGGCAAGCACTGCCATCCCTTCTCCGTAAACCTTATGATTCGTCGGCACTCCTCGTCGTAAGTCATCATCGTCCATACAAGGTAAATCGTCATGAATTAGGGAGTATGTATGAATGAGTTCTAATGCACAGGCTGATGCGTATGATCGCATCTCCGGCCCTCCCGCGAGCTCGTATGCCGCCACTGCAAGAATCGGTCGTAAGCGTTTGCCGCCTGCAAAAACACTATAACGCATTGACTCGTGAAGAACCTTGGGCGGTTGGATTGACTGGGGCAAAAGTTGATCAAGCCAGCGATCGATGGTTTTCCTTTTTTCGTTGACGTAAGATTCGAACTAGTTGAGAAGGCATGACAACGATAAGCCAGTCAGACAAAAGCAAGCGACTATTTTAAAATCGAAATCTCGAAAATGAGTATATTTTATCCCAGCTGGAATGAGAAGGAGGTTTTTATTGAGTCATTATCAAAATCGCTATTCGCCGCGCCATCGCTGAAGACGGATCCGCTTGGCTGGAGTTAATTGATGCGCTGGCTTTCTATGAAAAACTTCAGCCACCCGATGGCGATGCACGGGAAAGACTCATAAAAGACGCTTTCGGCTCGCAGCCGCGTTTCGATGTGTTTCTGGCCCAGATCTCAGACAAGATTGTAGGGTATGCGATTACACTGGAGACGTACTCTTCTTTTCTGGCGCTTCCGACGCTGTTCCTGGAAGATATTTTTGTTCTTCCGGAATATCGAAAGTGCGGTGTGGGTACCGAACTATTTAAGCATTGCGTTCAAGAAGCTTACCACCGCAATTGCGGAAGGATGGAATGGATGGTCCTGGACTGGAACCAATTGGCATAGATTTCTATGAGCGCATGGGGGCAAGACACTTTAAGAATGGCTGCCTTATCGTCATGGAACGCGCTTCCATGAAATCGCTCATGGGAAGTTGATCGAATGGGGTCTTTTTTGGGCAATTAAATGCTTAAAGAAGGCAGTATAGTTCTTAAAGCCTGAAAAATGATAGATTTGGAATTAAAAAGGCGTGAGAAGGAAGAAATTGTAATTCGCTGGACAAAAAACTTGCACATTTTGGAAAGGAATTCGACGATGATGCTACTCAGTGAAACAGCGGATGGGTTTCGACTCAACCGGTTTGGCCTTAAGAAAAGAGTTCCCATGCTCATCCATTTCAAAGCGGTAGGAATGGATGAAGCCGGCGAAGGCGTTTGTTGACGACGTGTATACGGTTAATGTCAGTGCGGGAGGGGGATGTCTCCGCTTCGTCGCGGTGTCAAACGAGGGGAAAGCCTGACACTTCTGAGTCCCAAAGGAGCTTCTTTTACGATTCTTGTCTGCTGGGTGAGGCATGATTCCAAAAGAAACGCTCGTTTCATGGGCTTCAAACTCATCGAACCTGTAACGGATTGGGTATTGTCCCAGGGAGATCAGCTTTTCCCGCGAACTGATGAATTAGCCTGCCCCGAACCTGCGAGACCCATCAACAGTCGGGACTCAGGTGCCCATCATCCCAAGAACTGAACGTCATTATTTAAATATCGACCCGGGCGGGTTTAGTTTCTCTTTTGGAGGAATGGCCAACCGGGCCCCCCCGCGTGCGGATCCCTAGTGCTCATGGTCGCCGACAAAACGGCGGAAGAACGATCGTCGTGAAAAGGCGGAATCTTTGGACTGAAAACTGAGCCGGTCTACTGACTCTCCGGTTCGTATCCTTCTCAGGTCCTCCAGCAGAAACTCAGCGGAAGGATACCGTTTAGCCGGGTCTTTCTGCTAGGAGTGAGGAGACAATCCTTGCGAGTCCCTGATTGATCCCCGGCCGCATTTGCTTCAACGCGGGGCAATTCGCGCTGCTGAATCTGGCGGTAGAGTTCCTCAACATCAGTACCCAGGAATAGAAATTCACCGATCAAGAGTTCATACAGGATGACCCCCAGGGCAAATAAATCTGACGATCCTTCAGGCCTGGATCCATTGACTTGTTCCGGAGCCAGGTAGGCGTATCGGCGACAGTGGAGGGCGGCGCGGAGTTAAGGGCAGGTTCGGTGCGGCAGGTCCTCGGTGTCATTAAAGAGCAACTCTTCAGGGAGGCTCGCGAACCCAAATTCGAAATATCTTGAGGTCACCTTCCTGAGTCAATAACAAATTATTTGAAGTCAGTCTCCCATGAATCAGGCCCGCATGATGCGCTGTAAGAAGCGCCTCCGCAGCCTGAACGCTATCTTGTGCACCATCTTCTTCCGGGATTTTCCGCAGCAATTTTCTCCGAAACCTCATGGCCATAGACAAATTCCATGGGAATCACGGTGAGCTCTTCATGGAATTCGAGCGGCAGGGTCCTGACAATTTGGGGGTGATCGAGATACGCGGTCAGCTGAATGTCTTCGATGAATTGGTGATGCTGCGGGATGGCACGATCCAGTTGGCCTTCGAGGAGTTTAAGAAGGAAGGTCTGACGCAGGTGGGTATGGACAGCCTTGAAAACAGCACCACTCTCACCTAAATCAAATCGTGCGAGAATCCGGTAATCGCCAATGTTCCGTCCGATCATTACGCTTTGATTAACAACAAATTCATGACGACCAGGAAAACTGAAATCGCAATATAGCTATATAAGGGAGACCTTCCAAAATGGAATTGGAGGCCGTTTTCCATGGAGGGTTGAAGAGTCACCAAATTAAATCCGCAGAAGCGGCAGTAGGCGTCCTCATAGGTCTTCCGGTGACATTCAGGGCAGGCAATCATGCCACATTTTTGCGACTGAGAATTCCTTGAAGACAAAATTCTCATGCCCCATGACGATGATCAAGGCACCAAATCCAAAGACCACAGGTCACGGACCAGGTGAATCAAAGTAACCATTGGGATAGGAAAGATGATGTCCTGAGCTCTGAAGCACATATTGCACAAACGTCATGTTCAGATTTACACTGCGTTTGAAAACTCCGATCAGCTCGCAGTTAATTAACATCTGAAAAGACCAAACCGCTAAGGCCGGCCCGACCAGGTAACAACCCCATCCGATTATCTTCCGCATAGCCGTCTATCCAGAATTTACTAGGTGATTTGGACCTCAGCTTCTTGACCCCTTCAAAATAGCTATTCCAACTGGCAACACATTCGAGGCATAGTGTCTCGAAAAGGGAGGAATTCAAGACCTTCCAATTTCGGAGCAGCAATGGGTTTCTGAAAACTGCATACCATCGGATCTTCTTGCCACAGCTCTTACATTTTGGCATAGTGGCCTGACGTCTTCAATCTTAACACGAAAGGGAAGTATAAGGGAATCGGGTTCGGCCAGTGGTCCACCCCAATAGGAGAGCAGGTTCTTTGAGGCGGTCGGAGTCCCGGCATGACGAAGTTCCTCCGCAAACGTATGTCTGGGGCTGGATATTGTGCTCGCCACCCTAAGGAAGTCTCGTACCAAAAAGGGCTTGCAAAACTAAGCCCTAGAATGGAACATCATCATCCGTGATTTCTGGTTCAAATCCAGAGTTGGATGAAGCCGCCGCCGCCACACTCTTTTCCTGGCGTGCTTCATCTGTCCGGGCAGAAAGCATGACCATGTTGTCCGCCTGAATCTCTGTCGTATATCGTTTATTGCCCTCTTTGTCCTCCCAACTCCGTGTCTGGAGGCGTCCTTCCATATAAACCAGTTTCCCTTTGTTCAAATATTGGCCGCAGATTTCCGCTAACTTTCTCCAGGCAACGATGTTGTGCCATTCAGTCCGCTGTTGCTTTTCGCCGCTCTGGTCTTTCCAGCTCTCATCGGTTGCGAGGGTGAATCGAGCGACTGGAACCCCCGTCTGAGTATATTTGACTTCCGGATCTTTGCCCAACCGTCCAACCAGGATCACTTTGTTCACTGAATTAGCCATGTCAATTCTCACTTTCCTATCCGATTCACTTCGCGGTGCCTGCCAAATCTTCCCAAACGGCCTTGGTGAGACCCAAATTGCTACCGGCGCGGGGGATGTTTTGCGGGAGCGGGCTTTTCGGATACCGGAACGCCCAGAGAATTCAAACGATCCTTGGCAAGCTGAGCAGAATCTGAGCCAGGATACTTGACAATCAAGAGCCTTAACTCCCTAATTCCCGCTTCCGTATTCTTACTCTCCAGCAGGCTGTAAGCCTTCTTCAATTGGGCGGCAGCCACTTTGTCTCCCTTGGGATAGTCCTGCAATACCTTATCAAATGCTTTGACAGCATCAGGAAACTTCCTTTGAACATAATAGGATTCACCGATCCAGTACTGCGCATTGTCGGAAAGCTCGGTGTCGGGATAGCTCTTGAGGTATTCTTCAAACCCTTGCCTGGAAAGATCGTAGCTGCCTTTTAGAAAGTCACCATAGGCTGTATTATAAAGTTCCTCCGGCGACGGCGGGCCGCCTTTCCGGGGCCGGGGGCTCCAGGAGACGACTGTTGTGGCTGATCGAGGATCTCCACTTTCGCTTTCGTCTCCGCAATTGCTGGGAAAGCTTGGAGATCCTATCCAGCACCAGGTCTAAACTTGCATTCACGGCCGAGAACTGGCTATTCACGGATTCTATTCTAGCTCCCACCGAAGCCTGAGTTTGCTGATTTGAGCCTTTTACTTCTTCCACGCTCTTTTTCAGGATGGAGATCTGTTCCGCTAATTGTTCCACCAATGTCTTTAATACGGCTCCCTGCTGGTCAAAGCTCTTCTGCAGATCTCGAACTTGCTGCTGTAAAAGTGCTCATGTCGGCCTGAAGCCGGATAATTTCCTTGCTCTCGCTGAAGCAGCCAGCGTGGATCAGGGAGACGAAGAGAAAAGACAACGCGAGTAGTCTTCTGGACAACGCAATTCACCTCAGTTGCTAAAAGTCAATGGCTTAGATTACATCATACCGAAAAGGCACAACAAAACCAATAGTGCAGACTTGCCCAAAATACAACAACCCTGCGGAGGGCAGGGTTGTTGTGGGGGTGGGAAGAGCTTACTGATTCGTCAGAGTAAAGTGAGCGCGGCGATTTTTTTGCCAGCACTCTTCATTGGAATCGTGGCAAACGGGCTGCTCCTTGCCATAGCTAATTGCAGTCATCCGGTCTGCCGAAATCCCGAGTGAGACAAGATAGATTTTCACCGAATTGGCTCTTCGGTCGCCCAAACCCAGGTTGTACTCTTCGCTGCCACGTTCGTCGCAGTGTCCCCCGATGGAGAACTTGATAAAGCCATTTGCTTTCAGGAAAGTTGCGGCAGTAGCCAGCGTCGGCTTGGCATCGTCGCGGATGTCGGATTTGTCATAATCAAAATACACATCCCTCACATCCTCATTAAACAGCTCAGCCAGCGATTTCACGGTGGGGGCCGATGCCGTTGTAGGGGGTGGGGGCGTATTCACAGATACCTCTGCTGTAGCTGTCGTGATACCCCCTTCTCCTTTCGCGGTGAGGGTGTAGGTAGTTGTTGTACTAGGGGAAACCGCGCGGGTGCCACCTGTGCTTAGGTCGCCGATGCCGGGCTCGATTGTCACATTCGTCGCGCCCGTCGTGCTCCAGGTCAAAGTTGAAGACTCTCCCTTTTCAATCGAGGAAGGGCTGGAGGAAAAATTTACAGTCGGTTTGGCAATTTCTGCTTTTGGCTGAGGAGGCGGCGGTGCGGATGAGGCAGGGGCCGATTTCTTCTTGCATCCTCCTGACAGCAATAACAATAGCACGGTTAGAATAATCGTAGCGGGGAATAGGATTTTACGTTTCATGATCGATTCCTTCCTCTGGTAGAAAGTGAGTAGTTTGAATTGGTAACTTCTGGATAACGCGAGCGAATAAATTGAAATCCGCATTTAGTTTATTGATAAAGACAAGAATTCGAAAGGAAAAAGTCACTTCTGAATGAAATTCGACCAACTCGGGGCTGTGTTCCGCCCAACGTTTGTGACGGCCTTCTGCCGAGTTCCATTGGCCAGCATAATGAAGATCTGACGCCCCCCGTTTCGACTGGATTCAAAAGCAATATGACGGCTGTCAGGGGACCAGACGGGCTGTTCATTGTTTCCGCTGTCCCGCGTCAACTGGATATATTTTCCCGTCGCAATATCGATTAAGAAGATGTCGAAATTCCCTGTCAAAGCCTTCCTCCATGCAAATGCGATTTTATCACCATCGGGACTCCATGACGGAGAGACAGCTTCTCCCCCTTCCGTCGTCAGCCGGCGTACGCTGGCACCCTCAGCGTCCATCATGTAAATCTGGGGGCTGCCGCTGCGGTCTGACACAAAGGCAATCTCCAGACCGGTTTTGGGATTCCAGACCGGAGAAATGTCCACGCCGCGGCTGTTCGTTAGCCGTTTCAAGTTTCTTCCTCGAATGTCCGAGACATAGATCTCAGGATCCTGAGTTTGGCTGGAGGTGAAGGCAATCCGCTCCCCGTCCGGGGCCCATGCCGGAGTCGTGGTCAGTCCGCCGAAAGTAGGGAAGCTCAGAAGGCGGTTGTCAGACAGTGACTGAATATAGAGGTCCGGATTTCCTCGGCGGTAACTCGTGTAAGCGATTTTGGAATTGTCTCGAGACCAACGTGGGGTTAAGGCAATGGACCGGTGATTCGTGATATTGTGTTGCCCATAGCCGTCATAGTCCATCACCCAGATTTCTTTGTGCCCGGTCCGATCGGAAACAAAGGCCAACTGAGTCGAGGCGATTCCGGGAATCCCTCCACCGAGTCGCGAGACGATCTCGTCTGCAAACTTGTGAGCGGCGGAACGGACGCCCCGTTCATCGGGTGTCACTCGATAACGAAGTCCGAGGATCGACTCATTTGTGTTCAAATCTAGGAGTCGGCATTCCGCGGCAAAATCGCTCCCTTCGAGTGAGACATTTCCGTAAACCAGGTCCTGTGCTTTGACTTCATTGAAGTCCATTGCTCAATAATCACTTCCGTTGGCTTTGCTGGAAGCTTCAGAGGATAGAAACTCTTGGGGACTAATTCGAAGACCCCAGCCATGTCGAGGTCATCCCATAAAACCTTATCGAAGATCTTTGTTAGTTCCACCAGCTGAGGAGTGGCGGGACGCAATTGAAAATCTGCTACGGCTATCCGCGCCCGGACTCCCTGCGCCGTCCCTGTTCGGATCTGCGGTTGCTGCGAGGCAGCTGAGGGAATTGTGGCTAAAAAGAAAAGACCGGTAAAAATCGTTCCCAGAAATATCTTATGTCTTTTCATAGAGATCAGTGCACGTTCCAGAATCATAACTTTAACCAATAAAATGAGCTCCTAAGTAGGGAAGTAAGGGGAATGTTCGCTCCATCGATAGCCCCGGCAACAAAAATCAAGTATCGCTTATCGTGAGTACTCGAAAAAAAATTCGACCGTAACGCGAGTCTCTCCCCCCGGGAGAGGAGGGAAATGAGAAGCCCGGATGGCGCGGATTCCGGAACGATCGAGGGACGGGACACCACTGGACTGCTTAACGAATTCATTTGCCGGGGTGCCGTCTCGAAGAATCTCAAACTGGATAAACACTTTCGGGGCCGATGGAACGTTTGGATCCACCATATTCTTTTGCCAGTTCGCACTGACGATGTCTTTTACCTGGCGAACATACCAGCCATAGCGTTCACCGTATATCCCACTGCCAAAGCCAATGCCGCCTGTTCCTCCGGGTCCCTGAAACTCCGCATAGCTGAAGTCGGGAGAACCTCCTTGCCCGAAGGGAACCACATTTGAAGGGGGTTCAACCTTTGCCACTTGAGTCGGGGCTTTTCGTGCGGGGGCTTTTCAGTTTTTTCTTTTTCCTTCTTTTTCTTTTCTTCAATTTGAAATGCTTTGGGATCCGGAACTTCGATCTCCTTCTTTTCCACTTTAGCGGGCTCTGTAACACCCGCACCTTTGGACTCTGTGGCGATGTTCGTTTGGGTGGTCAGCTCCGGTCGGGGCAGATTCAAGCCATGAAGATTTCGAACCATGCCGACCGAAATGGCGCCTCCGCCACCCGTTTGCTCCCCCCAGGGCTTGCTTCGGCCTCCCATAATTGCAGGAATAAAAAAAACTGCAAAAATTAGGCTGACATGAGTGAGGACGGAGAAAAACAGAGAAGGGCCCAGCTTCTCCTTCTGGATTTCTAAGATACTGAGACGATGGACGATGGGGCTAGCGGGAGCGTTTATCATAGGGCTGGGTTACGACACTAATATTTTCGACTCCCGCAATCTTCGCCCGGTCCATGACCTTGGCAATCGTTCCAAAGGGGACTTCTTCGTCAGCGCGAAGATAAATCATGGCGAGAGAAGGATCTTTGATCTTTTTCTTGAGGCGGGATTCAAGCTCGTTGATATTGATGGGATCGTCATTGAGAAAGAGCTTTTGCTCCCGATCAATACTGACCAGGATCCGCTCTTGAGTGAGTTCCTTGACTGTCTTGGTTTTAGGGACATTGATCTCAATACCCGACTGGATGATCGGGGCTGTCAGCATGAAAATGATCAAGAGCACCAAAACCACGTCAACCATAGGGAATGACATTGATTTCGGCCAGCGACGACTGAGTCCTTCCCTGAGGAGTCGTAAATGCCATAGTTCCTTATGAGAAAGTTCTCTCCATCAAGTTTAAGAATTCCAGTGAGAAGTCATCCATTGCGGATCCGAATTCCCGTGAGTTGATGCAAAAAATAATTGTAGAAAACGACTGCCGGAATGGCAGCAAATAATCCCAGCCGCAGTAGTGACCAGTGCTTCAGCGATTCCGGGTGCGACGGCCCGAATCGTCGTGCTTCCTTCCGTTCCCAGTCCTGTAAAAGCGTTGATGATGCCCAGAACCGTTCCGAATAAGCCAATAAAAGGGGCTGACCGACGCGGTCGTCGCGAGCCAGCTCATGTTGCGTTCAAGTTTCGTGAGTTCCACGGAAGAGGCCCGCGAAAGCGCCCGCTCAATCACATTCACGGTTTTCAAAGTAGGGGACTTGAGGGCTGGCTGTGCTCGTGGGATTCTTTGAGGTCGAACTGGCAGCAAAGACCACTTCCAGTTCTTCATAGCCTGACAGAAACACCTCTACCAAGGGAGTATTCCGGAGCGATTCACACGCTGAACTGATTTCCGAGAATCTTTTGCTTTTGCGAAATATCCGGATGAAAGATTCGGAGTCCTTCTTAAGTCTGCGTAATAAAAGATATTTTTTGAAGATAATGGCCCAGGAGAAGACAGAAAAAACCAGCAGAAGGATTAAGACCAATTTGACGATCAGGTTTGACGTCAGGATCAGCTTGAACAAATCTGTTTCGCTCCCCTGGGCCAGCAGGCTCAGTAACGAATTCGTAAGATTCAATAATCACCTCCGAGACAACTGGTAGAGCGAAGATTCAACGCGAACTTCAAGTAAACGGTCAAATTACCACAGATCGCCCGATCCGTCAACAATACTCATTTTCAGTTGATCCCTGCAGAAGCCCGCGCAGTCAGTCTTTCCACGGGTTTGAGCAGGATTGTGGGCGTAGCGAAGGTTGTGCTAAACTGAGCTGTTGTATTTTTGGCAGACTCCTAACCCATCCAGACGAAAGAATGCTGAGATACTTAGAAATAAGAGAATTTGCGCTTATTGACCAACTGAATATTGATTTCCAGGAAGGCCTCAATCTGCTGACGGGTGAGACCGGGTCGGGGAAGTCGATCATTGTGGATGCTCTGAGCCTTCTTTTGGGAGTCAAAGGGTATTCTGAAATGATCCGCGGCGGATCCGAAAAAGCAAGCGTTACGGGACTCTTCGATTTCGAAGCCAGTGAACACCTGCGAAGCCGTTTCGAATCTGCCGGGATACAGACGAATCCTGAGGAAATGATTATCAAGAGAGAGCTGGCCCATTCCGCAAAAGGGAAAGCCTTCATCAATGGGCAATTGGTTCCAGTAGGGTTTCTCAAGGAGATTGCAGAATTCCTGGTGGATATCCACGGGCAGAATGAACAACAGACGCTGATGCATCCGGACTCCCAATTGGATTTTCTCGATGCGTTTGCGGGAACGAAACACCGAGCTGAAGAAGTGCAAAGAACCTTTAATATTTGGCAGGAACAGGTCCAAAAAATAGATCATTTCAGACAAAATGAACAAGAGCGGCTGAGGACTATCGATTTGCTCAGCTTTCAGGCCAAGGAAATCGAAGGCGCCCGGATCAAGGGGGGCGAGGAGGATGAAGCACTCAGTCGGGAGCGGGCGATCCTTTCCAATGCGGAAAAATTATCACAGCTATCGACCCACGCTTATGGGGTTCTTTACGAGAGTGAAGAGTCTGCGGGGAGTTTGATCAAGCAGGCGATGCGGGACCTCGAAGATGTACAGCGAATTGACTCGTCCTCCATCGCTTGGCAAGAGCATTTGAAAGCAGCGCGCATTGCGATCGATGAAGTGGCCTTTATGCTGCGTGAATATGCTTCACGGATTGAGTTCAACCCCCGGCGCTTGGAACAAGTGGAACAACGAGTGGCAGAGATCGACCGCTTAAAACGAAAGTATGGCAAGACGTTAGACGATGTATTGGCGTACTACCAAAAGGTTAAATTTGATTTGGAACAACTGGCTGAAACTGACCAAAATACTGCCCTGCTGGAAAAAGAACTTCTCAACTCCTGTACTCGCTACCGTCAAATATCCGCAGTGCTCAGTGAGGAGCGGAAAAAGGCTGCCCGGAAGCTCGAGAAAAAAGTAGAAGCGGAACTGGGTGGACTGGCATTGAAACAATGCCGCTTCCAGGTCGTTTTTCTGAATAGTGGCCAACCTGCCTCCTTAGGATCGAATCGGCCCAGCCCAGGAGAAACTGCGAAGGGTTTCGACGCGATTGAGTTTCATCTAAGCCCAAACCCCGGAGAAGAGCTGAAGCCTCTGGCTAAAATCGCCTCGGGTGGCGAAATTTCAAGGATTATGCTAGCCTTGAAGTCCCTTCAGAGCGTTGATCACCCAAGCAAAACACTGGTTTTCGACGAAGTGGATGCTGGAATTGGGGGCCAGACGGCCCACGTGCTAGGACAAAGACTTAAGAAACTGTCAAAGCAAAACCAAGTAATCTGTGTGACTCATTTACCTCAGATTGCTTCGTGCGCAGATCATCACTTCTTTATCGAAAAAAAGGCCGAAGGCACCCGGACGGTAACGCAAGTGACCCGTTTGGCGGCCAAGGATAGAGTTCATGAAATTGCGAGAATGATTAGTGGGGATCATCAAACAGAAAGTGTACTCAAGCATGCTGCCGAATTAATCAAGAAAGCGAAGAGTTCCGGGTGAACGCGTGAAAAAGAAGTTTTTTATCGAAACGTTTGGCTGCCAGATGAACCACCATGATTCCGAAAAGGTTGCGGGAACCTTGTCCCAAATGGGGTATGAGGAAACAGCACAATCTTCTGAAGCCGACCTTGTCTTTTTGAATACCTGCAATATTCGGGAAAAAGCCAACCAGAAAGTGTTTTCCCGACTCGGATCGATCGACAAGGTGTATGCAACAAAACCCGGCGTCAAGCTTGGTTTGCTTGGATGCATGGCCCAAATGGAGGGTCAGAAAATTTTTGAAAGAGCCCCGAATGTGAACCTGGTAGTGGGCTCCAGCAGCTACGCATTTCTGCCTGAACTGCTACGAAAGGTTGAGAATGGGCGTGACGAGAGTCATCGATGTCTCGCAGGATTCCGACCGCCTTGTTTGAATCTTATCCTCAGTCACGCGAAAGCGCCTTCAAGGCGTATGTAACCATCATGGAGGGTTGTAACCGGTTTTGCACCTTTTGCGTGGTTCCTTATTCGCGGGGTCCCGAACGCAGTCGGCCGGGGCGGCACATCCTGGAAGAAATTCGCCGGCTTGCCACAGAAGGGTATCCAGAGGTCATGCTCCTCGGACAAACGGTCAATTCCTGGAGTGACCCCGAAAGAGGAAATCCCATCTTTTGCGGAGCTGCTGCGCCGGATCGCTTCAATCGAAGGTGTCAAGCGAGTCCGTTTTATCTCGCCACATCCCAGCGACTTTACACCTGATGTCATTCTTGCTATTGAAAGCGTGCCCGAAATCTGCAACCAGATTCATTTGCCTGTGCAGTCCGGTTCGTCCCGCATTCTGAGCCTGATGAAACGCGGTTATTCTCGCGAAGAGTATCTGCAGGTGATCGCTTGTTTCAGAGCATCAAAACGGGAAATAGCACTTTCGACCGATTTCATTGTCGGATTTCCCGGAGAGACCCAGGAAGATTTTGAAGAAACCATTTCCTTGTTGGGACAGGTACGGTATGACTCAGTCTTTGCATTCAAGTACTCCCCTCGGCCGGGGACCGAATCCTACGAATTGGGTGACACGGTGCCTGAAGAAGAGAAGACCCGGCGGCTGATGGTACTTCAAGAGTTTCAGCGAAAGATTCAGCTGGAACGAAATGCCCGGCTTGTGGGCAAAGTATTTGAAATTCTAGTCGAAGGGAAGAGCCAAAAAGATTCGCGAGAACTCATGGGACGAACGACGGAAAATAAGATCGTTAACTTCCCTGCAGCAGGAAACATGGCTCGGTAAATTAGTCCAGGTCCAGGTAACCCACTATTTCCCCAATAGCCTGGCGGGGGAAATGCTCGAAGTTTAAGCCTTGCTGACGCCGCGTGAATCTGACATGAGAGGCAGATTGTCTCGTTGGTCTCTTTCTGCTAATCTTTCTCTGTTCGTATGAACGGCCTGAGACCGAGGAGGTGGCCCGGTGGAAATTGAAATGAAGATCCGCGGTCTGATGATGGATCCGGTCACAAATGTCCCGATTGTGATCTTGAAAGGATCGGACGGGAATACTCTACTCCCCATCTGGGTTGGGGTCTTCGAGGCTAATGCCATTGCTATGGAGATTGAAAAAGTGGCGACCCCGCGCCCGATGACCCATGATTTATTGAGGAATATATTGCAGGGGTTAGGCTGTTCAGTGAGCAAGGTGGTCGTGAGTCAGTTGAAAGATGATACGTTCTTATGCTGTGATCTGGTTGATGCAAAACGGGAATCTCATCTCAGTGGACTCGCGACCGAGTGACGCGCTGGCCTTGGCATTGAGAACGGACTCACCGATTTACGTGGATGAGGAAGTTATCAAACATTCCAAGGCAACCTCGTCGAAGCAGGAAAAGCTCAACGACGACGAATTGAAACGCTGGCTCGAAAACCTCGGCGATGAAGACCTGGGGAAGTATAAGATGTGAGCCGAATTCAACCCTCGTTCGTCCGCCATGAAAGGTCTTCACCCTGGACGTTTCAAAGATCCTTGTGGATAAGGCCGAAGGCTCCCAGCGCAACACCCGAGGGCCGATGCTTTTGAGGGTTTAATGATTTTAGCGATTGCGAACCAAAAAGGTGGCGTCGGAAAGACCACCACTGCGATCAATTTAGCGGCAGCATTCGCCAGAAAGGGACGGAAGACCCTGTTGTTGGATCTCGACCCCCAGGCGAACAGCTCGCTGACGTTCCTGGACATCCACCAGACTCAAAAGAGCGTCTATGACGTTCTGGTCAATTCCAACTGTCATTTTAGAGATATTATTCAGCAAACTACGGTACTCCATTTGGATGTGGCTCCTGCGAAGATTGCTCTGGCTAAATTGGAGAGCAATCTGGTGGGTGAGTTCGATGCCCCCTTCCGCTTGAAAGACCGACTGGATGCTATACGGCAGGAATATGACATGATCGTTATTGATACACCTCCGACGCTGGGATTGATTACTGTGAATGCTCTGGTGGCGTGCACGCACCTTCTCATTCCGATTCAATCCTCATATTTTGCTCTGGAAGGGACGGATGATTTGCTGGAAACGGTTGAGAAGATCAAAGCTCGCCCGAACCCGGAACTCAAAGTTCTTGGAGTATTGATTACGCTCCATGATAAGAGGACGCTCTTGGCCAAAGGGATCTATAAGCAGATTCGAGAGGTTTTCGGGGCTAAGGTATTTCAAGACAATCATCTCAAAAAGTATCCGTTTAGAAGAAAGTCCGGCCTACAAAGAATCCATTTTTACTTTTGCCCCAAAATCCAAAGGGGCAACTGAATATTTTAAGCTCTCTGACGAGGTATTAGATCGTGTCTAAGAGAACCGGCCTTCCTGCATCCGTCAAAATGCGGCACGACTTTCACTACGTAGACGAACTCAGCAGCCGTAGTGGAGCTCCGGTAGGACGCATGATTCCTATCGAGCGGTTGGAGGTCAATCCCGATCAGCCCCGCCAAATCATTGGCGACCTCAGTGATTTGACCGCATCGATTATGGAAAAGGGAGTTCTCGAGCCGATCCTCGTCCGGCATGACCGGGCGAATGACAATTTCATGATCATCTCGGGGGAGCGCCGTTATCGGGCCAGTTTGGCCGCCGGGTTGAAGGAAGTGCCTTGTATCGAAAAAGACGTTGACGACGCCGAAGTTGCGGAAATTGCACTCATTGAAAACCTCCAGCGAAAAGACCTGACCCCTTTTGAAGAGGCAGAGGGGTTGCAGTCGCTCATTGATCGCTTTGGCTATACCCATGAACAGATCGCCAAGAAGATCAGCAAGGCGCGCTCATCCGTCACCGAGACTCTGAGTGTGGGGACCTTGCCTGAGGCGATCAAGGATTTGTGCCGTCAATTCCAAGTGCTCAGCAAGTCGATGCTGCTTCAAATTGTTCGCCAGCCATCCCATGAAAAAATGGTTGAGCTCATCCATCGGTTTTCTCACGGAGAAGTCTCTCGCGATGAAGCACGAAAAGAAAGGCTGCAAGGGGAAAAAGGTCGACCGAAGAGTTATGTATTCCGATTTAAGCCCCCGACCAGGGAATTCACTTTGGAGATCAAATTCGCCAAGACGAAGGTCGAGAAGGATGAGCTGATCGAAACTTTAACAGCGATTCTCGACGCTTTAAAAGGCGATTCGGCCTCCGAGAGCTAAGGAGCTCTTTCCAATTTCATGGATCAATACTGCATCCAAATCAGAGTTCGTGCACATTGAGCTTTGAGCACCGGTTTCCGGTCTTTGATCCCCTGGAAAGATTGTATGAGTTCGCCGTTCGCACCTGACCCGTCTTTGAATCGATCCCCCGCCAAATCGCTTGTCCTTTGCCGGCATTGTGAAATACTGGGCGCATCGGCTGCGATTCAGCCCGATTCGGAGCTGTCAGACGTCATTTATTGCAGCATTTGCCGGTTGCGATTCCATGTGTCCACTGAAGGGTCAAGATTGATCGTACTTTCTGCCGAAGAGATGCCTGCCGATAGGGTTAGTCTATTTAGAGCTGTTAACTTATTCGTTCCATACAAAGATGAAGGATTAAAGACACTATGTATGATTCACTCAAAGGAAAGATTGCCCTGGTAACAGGGGCAAGTGGCGGAGTGGGCCGGGGGTGCGCGGTGCGATTGGCTGCAGAAGGGGTCCGGGTCGTCATGATTGATATTGACGAGAACGGGGGAAAGGAAACCCTCACGAAGATTCAGGCTGAGGGTGGAGAGGCCGCCTTTCTGTTGGCCGATGTCAGCCAGACTCAGCAATGTGAGAGGGCTGTTCAAAAAACCGTGGAAATCTTTGGGGGCCTCGATATTCTGGTAAACAATGCCGGCATTTTCCCTCGGGCATATCTCGAGGAAACAACCGAAGAGTTTTATGACAATATGCTGGGCATCAATCTCAAAGGTCCTTTTTTCTTATGCAAGTATGCGGTTCCGATCCTGCGAAGTCGCGGAGGGGGGAGTATTATCAACACAGGGTCGGTGCACGGCCTGGGAGGGGATTCCAGGCTGGTTGCATACGCGGTTTCCAAAGGCGGACTCTTGACGATGACGAAAAATCTTGCCGTTGGCCTCGCCAAAGACAAGATTCGGGTCAATTACATGATCCCTGGCTGGGTCCTCTCCGCCACCGAACGGCGAATTCGAAGAGAAATGGGCCAAGACGAAAACTGGTTGAAGGAAAGAGAACCTCGTCTCCCCATGGGAAGATTCCAGACTCCTCAGGATTCAGCAAACCTGGTAGCCTTTCTCGCCTCGGACGACTCAGCGATGATCACGGGGTGCGTCCTGAATGTGGACGCCGGGCACTCGGTTCGATGCATCGGAGCAGATGAATGAAGTATGGCTTGAAACCTCGAACTGCGATGCACCAAGCAACTCTCGTCTTCTCTCTTGCGTTCTGCTTCTTGCTTGATCCCGCCGTGATGGAGAGCAAGGATAAAGTAAAAAACCCCTATAAAGGTGCGCAGGATGTGGTTCTCGCATCCGACAAACGGAAAGAAGATGTTCTCTTCACGAAGGTGAAAAGCAAGCCGTCGAAGGCGGAGCGAGAATTCCTTTTTAAGGAAATGGGTATTCCAAAAAATAAGTGGAATGAGTATGAGGCAGAATATCGGATGCCGATCTCGCTCGGTGGATCCAATACCTTTTCCAATATCGAAGCGATTACGAAGTCAAAAGCCAAGCTGAAACACAAGGTTCAGAAGGACCTGGAAAAAAGACTGCGTAACAAAGAGATCAGCGAATTCGAAGCTCAAACCAAAATTTTCAATTGGGAAAATGAGCCCATAGCGAAAGGGAAGTAGAGGGGGCAGGAGTTAATTCATTGGTTAGTAGGGAGGAAGGGTACCTGAGCATCCCGCGTTGAATGCTTCGTCCCTGCGGGTTGCATTGTTGAGAATGGGGGGAAAGATGCAAAAATCTCATTGGATGGTTTGGCTATTGGCTCTGACACTTGGGTGCTCGGTACTCTTGAGCAGTGAGACAAGGCTTCACGCTCCTTTGGCCAAAAGGATTTTTCGTAACGATCCATCTAAATACCAACAGCTCGCAGGGGTTCATGGGGGAGCAGGATCGATGGGGATCAATGCCTTACTCACCCAGGAGGATTTCTACACTAATTTTCTTTTTTTACATCGGGGACGATTAGCCCCCCGGTCCGGTATCGGCCATCACTTTCACAACCAAATTGAAGAGATGTTTTTCATCTTCGATAACAAGGCGCAGTTTACCGTGGATGGCCGGACATCTGAATTGAATGGGCCCGCTTCGGCGCCTTGCCGGATGGGCAGTTCGCACGCCATTTATAATCCGACGGATCAGCCAACCGAATGGATGAATATTGCCGTTTCAACAGTCAAAGGCAGGTACGACGCATTTGACCTGGGAGATGATCGGGTTGGAGTGCCTCTGGATCCTAAACCGGTTTTCATCCAGGCCCGCTTTGACCGGTCTCTCCTTAAAGAGGTTGCTGCGATGAATGGGGGCAAGGGGAGCGTACGTTATCGAAGAGTGCTTGGACCCGAAGTGTTCCGCACCAATTGGGGGTACGTCGATCATCTGCTGCTCCCACCTCAAACGTCTCTCGGGTACCACCGTCATGACGGGGTTGAGGAAGTTTTCTATATCATTTCTGGGGACGGTATCGTGACGCTAGATGGAGCAGTCGAGAAGCTCTCCAAAGGAGACGGTTTTGCCGTCTGTTTGGGTGAAGCGCACGGAGTTTTCAACCCGGGACAACAGGACCTGGAAATCCTGATCATTGGTGTAGCTTTGGAGAAGGGGAAATTTGATTTCACAAACGTGTCCTACGACCTGGAAAGCGCAGGGAAATAAGTTGTATTTGGAGGGATTGCTGTTTCCGCGGATGTATTGCCTCCTTCAGTCCTGGCTTCATCGTGAAAAATTTGACACGCCCAATTACTTGTTGCCTGCTCTTGACTACTGCAAAAAAAGCAACAGGGAAAGAATCGCGACGGCGTGAAGTATCGTCCTAGGCTGAGATCATCTTCCAAAGGATGGACGATCTAAGATCTGCAACCCTTAAGGCAGATCCACGCATTTTTTGTCGGCCCCGGCGTTACAGGAGGATGTCCCAACGGCGCAGTTGTGGGGTCTTCCCAATTGTTGTCGGTGGAATCTTGCTCGATCAACCTTCGTTCATTTTTTCTTCGGCTTTGGCCCCAGGAGCTGCAATTCGAGGTCTGCACCGACGAGGTCCTGCCCGCTCACGTTGCGGTAGAGTTCGCTGTTTTCCATCATGAAGAAGTGTGAAGCGAAGCGGTTGGGGGCGATTTGGTCCCAGTCGGGGTAGCGTTCCCGGTAACGCTGCATGTCCTCCGGCGTCCCTTGCTTTGCCTGGAGGAAGGCGCGGCGTTTTTCGACGAACTCCGCAAGGGCCTTCCGGTTCTGCTCATCCCAGAAGGCTGGATCGCGGGGCGTCAGGAGGATGATCACAGAGTTATCGCTCAGGGTGGTTGTCTTCTGCGAAAAGAGGTACTTGAGGATCGGGACGTACATGAGGCCAGGAACCCCAGCATGACCTGTGCGGCTTTCACGCTGGCTGAGACCGCTCAGGATCAAGGTCTGGCCGAGGCTGACGACGGCTTGACTTGTGACCCGGACCTTGTCGAAGGTCACTTGGTCTTGCGCAGTTGTTAAGACGTCCAGCAGGGTGAGAACACTCATACGACCCGCCTCGACTGCGATGTGGACGCGCGGGGTGCCGTCCTCGCCCGGAGTGCGCAGCAGAGTCGGGGTGACCGCGAGCGTCGTCCCGAACGGGAAGGGTTTGATGTCGCCACTGTTAAGCCCGGACACCTTGAAAACGATCTCGCCGCCGACGAGGAATGTGGCGGGAGTCCCGCTCAACGTGGTCAGGTGCGGCCGAGCGAGGACCGCCACCCGGTTGATCGACGCGTTCGCGATGTTGACGCTGTAGTCGACGGCCGCAACGAAGAGCCAGCCCTGTTGGGCGAGGTCGATCAATGGCCCGGTCGTGCCGGGTGCCGCGAGGCCGACCCCGTTGGCGTTTTCGTTAGCGAAGTAAGTAAAGTTCGTCTGCACTAATTTCAGAAAGTTGAACCCCACGCTGGTCTGGTCCAGCTTGATCAGGGTAAAAATGATCCGCGTCGACCTCGATCATGCGCTGGGTATCCCCGACGTCGTCGCGTCGTCAGGTCGAGGACATCCGACCGTCCGGCGAGGATCTTGCCAAGCATCTCCTTCTCCTTCGGGCTGCTCGTCCAACCGACGAGGGTGAGCCGGCCGCCGCGCCGTTCGACCGTTACATGGGGCAAGTCACGGAGAAGCTCACGGAGAGCATTGACATCCTGGTCCGGGCGGGCCTCTGGCTTCGGCGCATGGATGACCGGCGTCGGGGCCGGCAAGGGCGGGCCGACCGTTGCCTTGGCGAGAGGCCAGGTGGGGAGTAGGGTGATCGGCTCTACGGTCAGGGCAGCGCGGTCTGGGCCAGCCCGAGTGCCTCGAGACGTCGCCGGTAGGCAGTTGCCGCCTCGTGGAGGCCCGCGCCCTCGGCAAGGACTGCCAAGTTCTTGAGGGCGATGGCATTCGACGGGTCGCGGCGAAGCGCCTCCTCGTAGGTGCCGATGGCCAACTCGGGGAGCCCGGTCAGGTAGTAAGCCTTTGCGAGATTGTTGTAAGACGGGACGTGACCGGGGCGGATCGAGACGGCGTTCTCGAGCAGGCGGGAGGCCAGGAGCGCTTCTCCCCGCCAGAGCAGCATCGTTCCCAGGTTGTAGAGCGCTTCGGCGTTGGTCGGATCGAGCGTTAACGCTCTCTGAAACCCCACGATCGCCTGGTCGTTCTCCCCCTGCAGCGCGAGCAGGCTGGCCAAGCAGGAAGTGCGCTGCCGCATCGAGCGGGTTGTCTTGGAGCGCAAGCTTCACCTCGAGTTTGGCGTTATCCGTGTCGCCTCTCGTGAGGGCGTCCCGAGCGGCCTGGTAATGCTTCTCCGGCGGCTGCGGCTTCGGCGGCTGCACCTGGGCGCTCACGGGCGCGGAGCTTATAGCCAGCAGCGCGACGGCCGCGAAGAGAGCGATTCCATCCGACAGATGAGATCGCCACCTGAAGTGTTCTGCCATTGGTGCTTTCCTCCGTTTAAAGCAGACCTTACTAATACAAACGTGAAAAGTAAAGTGACACCTGTCTCTTTTTGCTTTCGGCGAATCGCCCCTTCTCCCCAGGTCTTCCCCTCTCATTTACCCTTCGTCTCTCAAAACGTGATCGCGCCAGAAATCTGTAGCAAGTATCCCTGAGCGGTCGACGAGCTTGAGATCTCCTTAACAACCACAACCGGTTCAATGAATCACGGTTTCTCACCTTCCACCTTCGCGCTCGCTCTAGCGGGCGGTTTCAACCAAAGCCCGGACGACAGCTTGTCCTTCGGGATAAACAGCGGCTTGTCGGTGGGCCGGAACTAATGAGTTCCGGCTTGTAGACCTTCGGAAAGTAGTCGTAGTGCGCGATCTGGGCGTCGCGCATCGGCCCGAAAAGTGCTCTTACAAATTAAGGAATTTACGTCGAATGACTTCTGTCTTGAGGATTTCTTCCGGTACTCCTTCAGAAAACCTTCGAACATCACGCGATGGGCTTCTTCCGAGGAAAGCAGTCGAATGCAGAGATCCTGAGTGACATAATCATCACCCTCACAAAGGCGAATGATCTTGTTGTATTGTGCGACCGCACCCTCCTCTGCTTTAATGACGCCGACGATCACGCTGATCACATCGGTTGTGTCGTTGGGGGGTTGCAAAGCAACCTGGCCGAATCTTAGTTTCAGTGATCCGGGTACCGATCCTCCCAGCTGCTTAATTCGATCGCCGAGTTGCTTCGCATGCATTAATTCCTCAGTGATGTCTGCCGCTAAAGCTTTTTTAATTTCTTCTGCACGGACCCCATCCAGGTTGATCGAGTTCGAAAGATAGTTAGTCACTGTCTCCAATTCCATGCTGTAAGATTTCAAAAGTTCCTCAACGATATTCTTTCGTGTGGGCTTTGCCATGATGAGATTCCTCCTAATGCAGGTTTTAAAAGATGAGTAGATGAAGTTGAGTGCCAGAGATATCCCTGGTAGAACGCAGCCGGCCAATTGGTCCGTGCCCAGCATCCTCCATCCACCGCGATTTTATTGATTTCAGGAGCGTAATTACAATGTTTACCTAGTGAGCCATGGAATGGAAAATTTTGTCGTTAGCGGAACGATTACCGAGAGTATACGAGGACTTGATACGCCTTCATCAGGAGACTGAATTTTATTGGACTCTGCCCCGTGGGCAGATATCTGCGGCAGCGGTAGAATCCTCGAATGCAGGCAGTTCTGCACGTTCGATTCAGCTGAATCGGATATAGACGCCGACCGGAAACCGCGATTCCCGAACCTCATGAGACGAAAAGGCTGAAAAGGCGAATCTCTGAATGTCGATCCCAGGCATGCAAGCTTGCGAGCGGGGTCGCACGCACTATCCGGCTAGCCCTGGGTCGGCTGTGTTGCAACTATGAAAGCTGTTCTGAAAAAACCACTCGAAGATCATTTCCGAAAATGGCAGGTTTGTCGATTGCCTTGGGCCTTAGGTTCCGGGATCTTGTTCTTTGTGGCTGAGGAGGTAGGGGTCGATCAATATCCAGGGGGTCTTGAGTAGCACTTGTTTCGTGGTTTTCTCCGGCCAGGTCACTTTCCTTTCGGCGACCAAGGTAATATGCAAACCACTGGCTGCCTTTTGTGCAGACTTTTTCAATCCCCTGTAGGTTGGCATTCATCTTGGTCTCAAATTCCTTCAGCGACTTCTCCAGCAAATCCCCGAGGGCTTTATCGAGATAGTTGGACTTTGCCACAGGCTCGTAGGTGTTTTTCAATTCCTCGAAGGCTTCTCGAATGTGCTGGGAAAATGAATTTCCCAAGCGAATAAAATCCTCACATCCTTGAAGAAACTTCTGAATCTCTTCGTCGGAGATTCGGTTGACTCATATTGGTGACCATTCCCCACTTATTAAGACGCCGCCTTAGACTTTGTCTTTTCAGCCAGCGCTTCAGTCCTTTCTGCGGAGGAGAACCAACCCGGCCCAGGGCCGTCCCGAGATAAAAAGAATACCACTGTCCACCCTCGGTGCAGATATTATTGATCCCTTCGAGATTCGTCTAGGACTTTACTCTCAAGACTCTCGAAGGATCGTGCCATCATTTCGGCAACTGCCGTCGCCAGGAAATGAGTCTTCAACGAAAGTTCAAGAGCAGCCTTGAATTCATGCAGGGCAGTATCGATATTGTGGGAGAACAAGAGGCCCGTTTGCATGAGGTCGTCACTAGCCTGCAAAAGCTTATTGACGTCTTCTTCCTTTAACCGGGGATGCTGGCTCTTACTGTCATTCATTGGGAATGCTCCGAGAAAAAGTTTTCATATTTTATCTGATTTTATTGGGGAAAGACAGACAAAAAAGGTGCGCTTGCTATTCTGTTTCCTGAATTATCCCAACCCTCTCAGTCTTGTTTTCCCTTCTTTCTTAAAAATATCTGCCACACCTCTCTCCTAGATGGAAATTGCGGCAAGCCCCCTCTGTATGCGCAAGCGAATGCCCAATAAGGCTTCAAAGGTGGGTGGAATTGTAAGTGTGTTGATGAAATCAAGTACTTAGAGGGCAATCCCTCTAAAAGGAGTCCATAGGGCTAGGGGGGTGATTGAGTTGTGTCGAGTTAGGAATTAAATTTCTTCAAAGGTGTCAACAGCTCCATCCCGACCAGGCGTTCGTCATGGTTTCCGGTCTCGCGCGCCCAAACCACCCGGCCGGCATTCCTCGATTTTCCCTCAAAGTCGAGGGATAGGACACTGCCGGGTTTCAGCAGCCGAGACATAATGAGACAGGCACCGCGCTGACTGATGTTCTTAGTCATCGTAATCTCTTCAAATTGAAGATTATCAGCGTCAAAACCACGAATAGAAGTGATGATTTGGAGATTGTGCCGAGTCGCCTCCGTCTGCCTTAAATCGATGGCGGTACGGTAGGCATCATAGATCGAAATTCCCCAGACAGCCAAGGGGAAGAGAGTCAAGATGGCGCTGGAGAATCCACTATCGCCGAGACTTGGGCTGGCCGAGACAATGAGCGGCAGAGCCACCACAAAGCTAAAGAGGCAAATCAGCATGGTTCCTTTTAAATAGGCCTTGCTCTGTAACTGTCCCAGTCCCGGAAAGAGCAATGAAAAGAGGGCTGCCTTTCTTCCAAACTTAGAGTAGTACCCTATGTTTTGTCGGATACCTTTCTGACATGTTTCTCCCCTCAAAAATCGCTCTTACTCCTATCGGCGGAACGCCAGAGAGCATTAATGTTCGACTTGGGATGGAGGCAGAACCTCTCAGGGCGTGCTTTGAGACCGAAAGAGAGTCCTTCCTGACGAAGCCGTTCATCTCTATTTTCGATATTCTTATTGACTGGCTTTCAAGGAGCAACCTAGAATCCCATGGTTCGAACCCGTGGACAACTATTCCTGACAAATTAGAATTTCAAAAGGGTAACAGCTCTTATGTCTAAGAACCTGTCTGTATCCAAAGGCGCCGAAGTGGAGGTGCCTACTCGAACTCGCTATTGGGTGATCGTTTTTGCAGTGACTCTTGCGATTGTAACTTATATTGATCGGGTTTGTATTTCCCAAGCCGCCCCAGCAATGATGCGCGACTTACATCTAAGCAAGGTCGAGATGGGGTATGCGTTTTTGGCATTTACCTGGGCCTATGCGCTTTTTGAGATTCCCGGGGGATGGCTCGGGGATTGGATGGGTCCCCGAAAGGTGTTGATGCGAGTCGTGATCTGGTGGTCTTTCTTTACCGCAGCGACCGGCTGGGCATGGAATCAAACTTCCCTGGTCATTACCCGCGCATTGTTTGGGGCGGGGGAGGCTGGTTGTTATCCAAACCTTACCAAGGCGTTTACCATCTGGCTGCCTAGGATGAACGGGTGCGTGCCCAAGGCATCTTGTGGATGAGCTCACGCTGGGGGGGCGCATTTACCCCAATTCTCGTCTATTGGATTTTTCGCTACCTCACCTGGCGTCAAACATTTGAATTTTTTGGGCTTATCGGAGTCGTCTGGGCCGTGATTTTCTATTTGTGGTTTCGGGACAATCCAAGAGATCACAAGGGCGTCAATGCAGGTGAACTGGCCTTGTTGAGAGGGGCGGAAATGAACGCCTCCGGTCATGGCGATGTCCCTTGGAAAAAGATGCTGACATCACGGAGTATTTGGCTCCTGTGGCTGCAATATGCAGCGGCTAGCTATCCGTGGTATTTCTACATAACCTGGTTGCCCACTTACCTCAAAGAGTCCTATCACTTGGAGCCGCAAAAGGCCGCTATTTTGGCCGGACTTCCCCTCTTCTTTGGGGGGATTGGTTGCTTTTTTTCGGGTTGGATCTCGCCTCGCTTGACTCCTTTGTTTGGAAACGTAGCCAGGACGCGGCGCATCATGGGCGTCACTGCTTGTATTGGCGCCTCCACGATGCTCTTAACGTCCAGTCAGTTGAAGGACCCCATCTGGGCTGCTATCCTCATGGGCTTGGCCAGTTTTTCCAATGATCTCATGATGCCGGGAGCCTGGGGGGCGTGTATGGATGTTGGTGGAAAGTATGCCGGAACGCTTTCCGGGTCAATGAATATGATGGGAAATCTAGGAGGCGGCTTAGGGCCTGTCACCACGGGTTATATCTTGCAAGCAACCCAGAATTGGTCGATTCCTTTTTACCTTGGATCAGGGATCTATTTGATTGGAGCTGTTGCGTGGATGTTTATTGACCCCGTGACCCCGCTCGAGGGAAGCTAGTCGTCAGACTTTTGGGTCAACCTGCAATTTTAGCTGGTCTGGCTTGCGCCAAATTTCGGGTTGAAAGAGCCGCTAAACGTGACATTCCGCGTTGTCAATGAATTCTCAATCCCCCCGCGAGGCTGATTCTGCAAAGACTGTTTCTCCTGCAGCCATTTCGTAACCTGGCTCAAGAGCAGTTCCAAATACGCGCGCCCGCTCATCATTAAATTCGCCTTCCCAGCGAGCCACGACGACTGTGGCCAGGCAATTTCCCAGCACGTTGACCGAAGTCCTGGCCATATCCATGATTTCATCGACGCCGAAGAGAACAGCCACACCCTCGGGAGGCAAGCCAAAAGAATGAAGTGTCGCGAGCAGAATGACAAGCGAAGCGCGTGGGACGGCGGCTACTCCTTTGGAGGTAATCATCAGCGTCAACATCATCAACAGTTGCCTGCCAAATCCGAAGTGGATGCCGGTTGAAGACTCGGCAGCCTGAGCAACAAATACCGAAGCCATGGCCAGATAGAGGGTTGTCCCGTCGAGGTTAAAGCTATACCCCGTTGGCATCACAAATCCCACGATGCGTTTGGGGACCCCGAGCCGCTCCATGAGTTCCATCGCTTTGGGGAGTGCAGACTCGCTGCTCGTGGTCGCAAAAGCGATGGCGCATGGCTCCTGTACGGCCCTTAAGAATTTTCGGATTGGCACGCGGGCCATCCAAGCAACGGGGCCCAGCACTCCAAGAATGAAAAGTGCCAAAGCCAAATACAGTGAAAGGATCAGCAACCCCAGATTGACTAGGACTCCCAATCCTTTATGCCCGATGGCAGCAGCCATGGCTGCCCCGACTCCGAATGGAGCAAATTGCATGACATAGCTGGTGAACTTGAACATCACTTGGGAGAGGCTTTCGCAAAAAGCCACGATGGGAGCCGCTTTTGGGCCTATTGCCGAAACCGCTATCGCAAAGAGCACAGAAAAAGCGACGATCTGCAGAACGTCTCCGCGAGCCATAGACTCGATCACACTGGCAGGAAAGATATGGACAATGGTTTCGATGAATGTCTTCGGATGAGTCTGGGCGATTATGCCCAAGTCGCTCGTATCTGTCTTGAGTGACACACCGATCCCTGGCTTTGTCCAGTTCACGACCGCCAATCCAATAAATAGAGCCGCGGTGGTGACCACTTCAAAATAAATCAGGGCCTTTAGCCCCATTCGCCCCACTTTCCTGAGTTCCCCACCGCCAGCGATCCCGACGACAATGCGTTGAAAAGATCAAGGGAGCAATAATTGACTTGATGAGGTTAAGAAAGATGTCACGAAGGAAATAGGATTTGATCCCAAGAGCCGGGTTAAGCCAGCCCAATAGTCCCCCGAGGATTAGCCCGAGCATGATCTGGCTGGTCAAGGAAGGCGAATACCATTTTCTCGGCGCTTTTTCCTGGCCTGGAAAAGCTATAGGAAGCGTGTTCATAGGCAGCATCAATTGCTTCATCCCGATTCAAATATGCAGAATCTTAGCACATGCGACATCCTAGCAGTGAGGGGCCATCCTGTCTCCTCAGGAACGGGGGGAGTGGGGAGATGCTATCCGAGCCGCGAAGCAGAAGATCACCCCTAGGAGGGCACAATGCGGTCTCGAACCGTTTCCTCTATTGGAAAAGGAATTTCTTGCGAGTTGCACGTTTCGGGCGAAGCTAAAAAGGCAAAGATAATGATAAGATGGCGGCTTATATGAAACTTGGCTAACCAAACTCAACTATGGAATCACACGACTCCACGGCTTTCATGTTCCTGTTCAATTTTCTAGTCATCCTGTTCCTTGTGCTGCTGAATGGCTTCTTCGTTGCAGCCGAGTTTGCCATTGTCAAGGTCCGCTCCATCCAGATCGATCCGCTCGTAAAGCGGGATATCGAGAGGGCTCGGGCAGCAAATCATGTGATTCATCATCTGGACGCCTATCTCTCTGCAACCCAGTTGGGGATCACTCTGGCGAGTTTGGGGTTGGGATGGTTAGGGGAACCGTTTGTTGCCTCCTTGCTGAGACCGGTTCTGCGCGCCTTAGGGATTCAGTCTATATCTGTTGTCACTTCATTGTCGTTCGGGATCGCCTTTGGATTTATTACCTTCTTGCACATCGTTTTAGGAGAATTGGCCCCTAAATCATTGGCCATCCGTCGAGCGAAGTCCACGGCACTCTGGGTCGCTGTTCCCCTGACATTTTTCTACAACGCCTTTTATCCCGCTATCACAGCCCTCAATGCATCTGCCAACGTGATTCTGAAAGGAATTGGCATTGAACCCACCAGTGAGAAAGAACGGATTCACGCTGAAGAGGAAATCCGCACCCTGTTGGCAGAGGGGGAGAGTTCAAGCGCACTCAATTCATTGAGCCGCAGTATTCTCTTAAACACTTTCTCCCTCCGAAAGCTGAAGGTCAGGAATATCATGGTGCCACGGAACCGGATCGTGTCCCTCTACGCGGAAAAACCGATGGAAGGGAATCTAGCGATTGCCCGGGCCAGCGATTATACGCGATTCCCACTTTGCCGTGAAACACTCGACCAGATTATTGGAATGGTTCATATCAAGGAACTGCTTTGGCTCATCCAAACCAAAGGGCTCGATGCGAAACTGGAAGAGATCCGAAGAGATATCTTGTTTGTCCCGGAATTCGTGAACCTGGAAATCCTTCTCTCGACCTTTCTCGAAAAACGGTCTCATATGGCAATCATTGTGGACGAGTTTGGCGGAACTCTGGGAATGGTGACTCTTGAGGATGTTCTTGAAGAGCTCGTCGGTGAGATTCAAGATGAATTTGATCAGGAACAGCCCCTGATTCGTCCCATCAAAGAGAATGAATATCTGGTGGATGGCAGCATTCCGCTACATGATCTGGAAGAGATTTTTGGAGTTCAGTTCGGGGAGCATAGCGACGCCGCCACGTTGGGAGGCTTTCTAATCGATCAGTGGCAGGACATCCCTCCTGAGGGAACAGAATGGACTTACGGGAACTTAAAATTTGTTATTGTCAGAGTTGAAAAACTGAGAGTCAGTCAGGTATCCGTCCAAGTGCTGAAGAACGATAAAAGTTGAAAAAGCCGTCTGCTTTCTGCCGCCCGCCTTCAGCCTACTGCTTCTTGTTTTCCCCTTTCTTTTTACCTTGCCCTAGAGCAGCTCTGACGAGTGCGGCTTGCTCCTTAAGATGAATTTTCAGCGATCCGGTTGCAGGGCTGGCACTCTCAGGGCGACCGACATAACGCAGGGTCTGCGGCGCTCGTAATTCGGCATAAAGTCGATCCTTAACGAACGTCCAGGCACCCATGTTCCTTGGCTCTTCCTGAACCCAAACAAATTCAGTGGCATTCGGGTATTTCTTAAACTCTTTCTTGAATAAATTTCTCGGGAAAGGGTAAAGCTGTTCGAGTTTGAGAATCGCGCAGTCATCGATTTGATTTTCCACGGCATATTCGATCAAGTCATAGCAGACTTTGCCGCTGGCTATGATAATCCTAGCGACTTTTTCTTTGTTGAGTCGATCCGTGGCATTGACCAATTCCTGAAAATGTCCATCAGCAAGTTCGTCAAGAGACGAAGAGGCTTTGGGGTGACGCAACAAACTCTTGGGGGTGAAGATGACCAAGGGTTTGCGAATGCCGCGGCCCTCCCTGCCGCCGCGCATCTGTCGGCGCAGTAAGTGAAAGTACTGTGCTGCCGACGTACAGTTGCAGATCTGTAGATTGTTTTCAGCGCACAGTTGCAGGAACCTTTCGATACGGGCACTGGAATGTTCCGGCCCCTGTCCTTCATAGCCGTGGGGGAGCAGCATGACTAAGCTGACCGGTTGCTGCCATTTGGCCTCTGCGCCTGAAATAAATTGGTCAATGATCGTCTGGGCACCGTTGGCGAAATCACCGAACTGGGCTTCCCAGATGACAAGTGTCAAAGGGTCGGCAACACTGTATCCAAATTCAAAACCCAACACAGCGGCCTCGGACAGGAGGCTGTCGTAAACATGAAACTTGGCCTGACCCGGAGTGATGTGCTGCAAGGGAAGATACTCGCGGCCATTCGTCTCATCAAACAGAATGAGGTGACGCTGGCTGAAGGTGCCGCGCCCCGAGTCCTGCCCGCTTAACCTGACGGGAGTCCCATCGACCACAAAAGTGCCAAAAGCCAGCGCCTCGGCAAAAGCCCAATCGACGTCGCCGCCGGAATTTACCGTTTGGCGGCGCCTTTCAAAGAAGCCCATCACTTTCCGATGAACGTGAAAGTCTCTGGGGAAGGTGGTCATGGCCATAGTGATTTGGGCAAGCAACTCCTTACTGACTCCGGTCGGGATGGATGAGTGGGGTGTTTCGATCTCTTCGGGCGAGACGGCACTCATCTCCTCAGGAACGAAGGAATCGACTCTTTTTTCCAAATCGGCGAAGGACTGTTCGAGCTTCTGAAAATAATCCTGCCGGATCTGTTCCACTTCATCCGAGGTAGTGGTCCCTTCACGCAGCAAGCGTTGGGTATAAAGCTCACGCACCGACGGATGATTGCGAATTTTGCGGTATAAGATAGGCTGCGTAAAGCTCGGGTCATCCGCTTCGTTATGTCCATAGCGGCGGTAACAAAACATATCGATCACAACATCCTTTTTGAACCGGCGCCGGTATTCGTAGGCAATTTGCAAGGCGCGAATGGCGGCTTCCGGGTCATCTCCGTTCACGTGAAAAATCGGAGCCTGCACCATTCTCGCGACATCAGTGCTGTAAGGCGTGGAGCGAGCGTCGTCTGGAGCCGTCGTGAATCCGATCTGATTGTTCACGATCAAGTGAATCGTTCCATCCGTACGGTAGCCATCCAGCTGAGACAGGTTGAGGGTCTCGGCCACGATCCCCTGTCCCGCAAAGGCGGCATCGCCGTGGATGAGAAGAGGAATGAACTGACCCCTTCCTTCCGGTTTATGACGGTTCTGCTTGGCGCGCACAATTCCTTCGACAACCGGATTCACCGCTTCCAGGTGGCTGGGATTGGGGCAGACGGACACCGTAATTTCCTTTCCCGACTGCGTGACCTGGCGGCCGCTGGCCCCCAGATGGTACTTCACATCACCGGTCCCTAACGCTGAATAGGGGTCCACATTCCCCGCAAATTCGGAGAAAATTTGCGTATAAGGTTTTCCGATGATATTGGCTAGCACATTAAGACGGCCTCGATGAGCCATGCCAATGACGACCTCGCGGACATCATGCCCGCCCGCCATTTCGAGGAGTTCGTAAAGAATCGGGATGAGGGTCTCTGCGCCTTCTCCGGAAAAACGTTTGTGCCCAACGAACTTGGTATGCAAGAAATGTTCAAAGCATTCTGATGCCGTCAGCAACCTCAGGATTCTTTTCTTTGTCGCAGGCTCGATCGGCCAGTTATTCCGGCTCGGTTCCATGCGCATTTGCAGCCAGCTTTTCTGCTCCGGATGTTGGATATTCATGTATTCCACCCCAAGCTTGCCGCAGTAGGTTTGGCGCAAGGATTCGAGGATCTCCCTGAGGGTGGCTGTGGGCTGAGGCGCGTCTCCGAGCTTGGCACTTAACCCTCCCGTAATAAATGAACGATCCAGGTCCCAAAGGGTCAGCCCGTAATTAATCGGGTCCAATTCATAATGGTAGGCAGATTCGCTTCCCAGTGGATTCAGGTCTGCAATCAGGTGTCCCCGAACTCGATAGGCATTGATCAATTGAAGAACGCGGGCCTGTTTTTCGGTCTCTTCTCTTTGCGTGGAAAGACCAAGCAGGGCAGGATTCCGGTCCGGAGCCCAACGCAGGGGGCGATACGGAACCTTTAGATCCGAAAAAATCTGATCGTAGAAATCTTCTTCACCTAGCAGGAAATCTTGCACTTTGCCTAGAAACATGCCGGACTCGGCCCCCTGAATGACCCGATGATCGTACGTGCAGGAAATGGTCATGATCTTACTAATCCCCAGCAGGGTGAGGGTTCCGGGAGCCATCCCATGGTATTCCGCCGGATAGTCAATCGTTCCCGAGGCAATGATGGCGCCCTGTCCAGGAACCAGGCGGGGAATCGACGACACGGTCCCGACAGTACCAGGATTCGTCAAGGTGATTGTGGTCCCCTGAAAATCGGTTGGCTCAGCTTTGCCGGTTCGAACCTGGTCAATGAGATGGTTGAGCTGCGAATAAAATTTCTGAAAGTCGAGTGAACCCGCGTTCTTGATGTTCGGAACCATGAGAAGCCGAGTTCCGTCTTTCCTTTCCACATCGACCGCGACACCCAGATTGATTGTAGAGTGGACTAATCGGCCATGGCGGCCATCCGTTTCTGTGTAAGCGCTGTTCAGATTAGGAAACGTTCGCAGGGCCCTGACGATGGCCCAGCCAATGAAGAGGGTATAGGAGATTCGGCCCCCACCGGTCAACCCAAGGTATTGATTGATCAACCTCCGATTCTCTTCAAGCACTTTAATGGGAATCTGGCGTTGAGAGGTGGCCACCGGAAGAGCGAGGCTGGCTTCCATATTTTCTGCGATGATTGCGGCTGCCCCCCGGAGTAACACAACCTGTTCAAGATCAGTTCCTTCTGGCCGTTTTCCTGCTTCCCGGTGAACCGTCTCGACGAGGACCTGTGATGGGGACGAAACTGTCTTTGAAGAGAAAACGGCTGCGGCCTTCTCGTCAACAGGTTCTTGCCCCTTGGCAACGGCATCAAATATTCTCCGCCAGCGTTCGTCCACCTGGGCAGGATCTTCGAGGTACTGTCCGATCAACCCCTCGACAAATGCAGCGTTCTGACCTAGCGTATCGAGATATTCCCGCCACTTCTCTTCAATTTCAGTCATGGAATTAGCCATCTTCTTTTCATTGTTTGTCCTTGGGCCCAAACTCATTCAACTTCACTTTCACCCGCCCGAAGTTTCTGGACACAAATCGAAGTACAAAAATTTTGTCAGGTCATGAGGGGAGAGGCAAGATATATCTCTGTATGTAGCGACAGGCCTGCCTGCTTGTCATGTTGGGTGTGGAAAACATTCTGGGTTTGTAGTGCAGGCGTCCTCGCCTGCATTTCCCCCTCCATAAACCCTCTTGAACACAAAGATATTTCGAAACTTCTGTTCGGGACCTCCTCGGTCACTGTGTGTAATACTTTTCACAAAAATTCCTCAAACGGGCAACTCCCATTCCGTAGAGGAGGAGGCAGGCTTTATTGTCTAGAGGCTATTCTATTTATCAAATCAATGACTTAGCATTTAGTTTATCGTTTAGACCAAATGGAAACCTGGGTGCATGAGTTGGAACGTATTTGTGCTCTTATTGATGGGCAGTTCATCTCTGGTTCCTTTCATTGGTTTTGAATTGATAGTCCGAACAAAGGTCCTGATGCGGTGCTGTAGAGCTGCCAAAACCAGGGCTACTGTCCGAAGCGTACTTCTAAAATGAACAATCTTGCCCCAGACGACTCGCAAAAACCCGTCCAAGATCGTCAATGTACCCGTCACAAAGTCGAACTTCATTTCAGGCTGGGTGGCAAAGATGAGCGAGGAGATTTTTTTGAGGAAGAGGTTGTTACCCGCGATCTCAGCGAGTGCGGCGGGAGTTTTACTTCCAAGCGGCCGATCAGTATTGGATCGACGCTCAGCTTGGCTGACCGCACGGGATTTATCTCAATGATCAACATCACCTGGGGAAAGGTTGTAGACCACCTGAATACAGGGATGTATGGCTTCCGTTTCCTTTTTCCCCTAGAAGATTAGCCGACCCTACCCTGCAATACCTATTCTCAATAGACATTTTGAGCTTTTCCTGAATAAGGTATGATTCCTTGAAATTGGCTTTGGGTAATCCGCCCTAAAAGCACGCTATTTCCGTGCTATCAAGGCAAGCTTTCCTGTCAAACAGCTGGTTGGGCAGGCTCGTATTTCGGAGTCGCACCACGATGAATTTGATTGCTGCAGAAGTTCAAAATATCCGAGGGTGGCGTAGGCACGTGGGTTTTGCATTTCTGCGCCGGCTGCGAAATTTGTTCCCTTCAAAAGCTAAGAATCCCTGTGTCCCCCGTGGTAAATTCCTCATGACTACGCTCAAGATAACTTGCGATGCGAAAAGGTGAATGCAAAAGCCCGTTGCCGGGTGATTCCCAAGATGCTAGTCTCAAGCCAACTCAGATCGACGGAGTAAGGTGAATGATGCTGCATGCGAGCCCAGCTACTTTTTCAAAGGAAAGAATTCAGTGACTGAGCGTCTTCTGTCACCATTCTCCTGGGACGAAAGCCCCAGAGCTGGCCGGGCAGTCACACCAAAGCAGAATCGGTTCAAGGGAGCTCATCTTGAAAAGAGAGTAGGGCAAGGCTTTTTGATCGTGATGTTGCTCTTCACTTCCTTCGCTCTTGTTAGTGCCGTTTGGGCAGGCTCAGACGCCGGGAAAGAAGAAGGCAGGCCAGGCACCGAGCCAAACCGTCCAACCTCCAGTGCCCGCGGCGTCTTCAACACCTCCCCCCCCTAATCAAGGGATTCCCCTGCCGCAAGTTGCTGACCGGGCTGAGGAATTGGATCTCCTGTTACAGGAAATTTCCGGTCAATTAATCTCCACGGCGAGTCAGCTTCCGTCTGAAAGCATGGCGAAGGCCAAGGATGAAGAGATTCGTGATCGCCTGCAACAAGTGGAACATCTGCTCGACGGCAGACCGAACACCCTGGAACTCCGAGACGAAGAGCATTACTGGCGAACTCTGAGCCAACCATTTGCTGCCCAGCGCAAGCTTCTGAAGGCTCGGGCTGCCGACCTGGAGAACCAGTTCCGGCTACTTGATGAGCAGCAACTACAGTGGCAGGCGACTTGGGACCAGATCCACGATACCCGCGGGATTCAAGCCGTCATCGAACGGATCCGGCAGAAGCTAGACGCAATCCGTGTCACCCGCCAGCGGGCCAAGGAGCAATTAAACCAGGTTCTGACACTCCAAAACCAGGTCTCGCTGCAAGACAAGCAGATTTCAGACGTGCTGACTAAGTTGGGAATTGCTCAGGATCGCTTGCGTGGTCGCCTGCTGGAGAGGGATAACTATCCGCTTTGGGAGCCGCGCGAGTTGCGCAAGACCGATCAGTCCATGAGCATGCTGTTCCGTCGACCTATCGATCGAGAATTAACGAGCCCCTGGGATTATTTGAGCGCCAAGAAAGGCCGCATGTTCGCCGTCTCGTGCCTGTTTATCTTGGGTTTGATTGTGGCTTTTAAGTTGAAGCGTTACGTTAGCGACGGGGACACTTCCGGGAGTTTCTCCAGAAGTTGCGGAGATTTTCGCTCACCCCTTCTCGATCTCACTGCTACTGGCTTTGCTGGGAATAATTGGTCAAATTGCCACTGTTCCGAGTGAGATAGCCGTTGTCGTCTACCTTCTTGGCTTGATTCTGACGTTGCGGTTGTTTCCACCTCTGCTGGAGCCAGGATTGCGACCTTTTCTCTATACATTGGCCGCATTCAATCTGGTTGAGGGGATACGAATCTTAACACCTATCTGAGCCGGTGCTGAAGCGGGAAATCTCGGTTATTGTCGTTTTGGCCGCGATTGTCATCTTTGTTTGGTTCGCACGTCGATCCCGGTTGCGCCAACTGCAGAATGTCCGGCCGGAGCCTGAAGGCACTGGTCGTCGCGTTCCGAGTCGGGGTGTTTCTGCTAGTTGCCTCTCTTGCAGCCAATATTCTTGGCTTTGTTCCCTGTCTCTTAGTCCTCAGGCGCGGAACGCTCGTCGGCGCCTTTATAGCGGCCGCCTATTACAGCACAGCACGCATCCTTGTTCTGGTTCTAATTATCGCTTTGCGCAGTGACCGGGGACGCTCTCTGACCCAAGGGCGCCGGGAGAACATTGAGCGCTGGGGCGAGCGCATCCTGGCTCTGGTGCTTTCTTGCTGTGGCTAAGGACCGAACTGTATTTTTTCAGTATCTATGACAACATCGCGGGCGCCGTGTCCGAGTGTGCTCGAATTCCCGTCTCGGTGTCGGAAAGTTTCATTTCACGCTTGGAGGTGACACTGAGCATTTTCTTTATCTTGCTCTCGGTCTCGCCCTGGCAAAGTCTCTCACCTTTGCGCTCGAAAAGTCTGTGCTTTTGCGATTGCCCCTACAGCAAGGCATTCCGTACGCAATCTCGAAGTTTACCTATTATATCCTTTTAGTGTTGGTTATCATGGCGGCTATACTGATGCAATGGCGTGGATTTGAATAAGTTTACTGTGGTCACAGGGGCCGTTGGTGTCGGGTTGGGCTTTGGTTTGCAAAATATCGTGAATAACTTTGTCTCTGGATTGATCCTGCTTTTCGAGCGGCCCATTCGAGTCGGTGATACCGTGGACATCGGAGGAATGGCTGGTACGGTCAAGCGGATAGGAGCCCGTTCAAGTACGGTTCAAACTTTCCAGGATGCAGAAGTGATTGTGCCCAACAGCAATTGATCTCGAATCAGGTCATCAATTGGACCCTGTCATCGTCCTGGCGGCGTGTCGAAGTGCCCGTTGGGTAGCCTACGGAACAGATCCCGAACGGGTTCTGAAACTGCTCGTCGAAGTGGCGAAGTCAAAATCCGGGGTCATGATTAACCCCGAGCCGATGGCTTTTTTCTTAGGTTTTGGGGAGAGCGCGCTGAACTTCGAGCTTCGCTTCTGGTCTGCCCGGCAGGAAACGTGGTTCCAACTGAAGAGCGATGTGGCGGTCGCCGTTGCCAAGGCATTGCGAGAAGCAGGTATCGAAATTCCTTTCCCACAGCGAGACCTCCATGTTCGAAGTATCGGTGCTTCGGTCAAAGAGACGCTAACCGGGGATATGGCGCAGAACAGCTTTTCTGCTCCCGCTAGAAAATCGGAATCCACTCCATTGCCCCCCCCAGATCCTGCAGGTGAGAAGAAATTGTAGCGGCGCTCTATGAGCGCCGGCAAAGCCGTTGAAATGAAAGGAAACGGCGCTCATAGAGCGCCGCTACAGCGCAGGACAGGGAAGAAGTATGCGGGAAGATTAACTTACACCCTTTTTGAAAATTCTCGATTTATTCCGACCGGGCAGCGACATGTCTTCATTGCATGTCTTCGGGAGAGTGTGACTTAAGCATGGTCGTCCTCTTCGACTGGCAAAACAGGGACGATACCCGCCGCGGTTGAAACCCTTCCCCAAGCGCTAGTCTTCCAGTTGTCAACGAAGCCCGTGCCTGTACGCCAGACCGGAAGGGGCATGAGTAAGAGCTCCGAAAAGCCGAACAAGAAAGGTTCATACATCTGCCGGAGTTGGGTGAGCGTCTCCTCGGCTGCACGTGCCTTGCAGAGCGGTGCGCCGGCGGCACCTAAGATTACCCGCAATTCTGTCAAGATAACGGGGTCGAAACGATCCACGGAGGGTGGTCGGGGTGGGACGGCAATAACCTGAGCCAAATCCACGAGGGCGTGCCGCGATATAGCGAAGGTCAGCTCGGCTTGCCAGCGGAGGGCCCCTTCGGTATGTGCGATGAGCAGAGCGCAGGAATCTAAGATTGTGGCTAGGGCTGAAACCCAAGACTGGTTGTTGTGTTGAGATCTAAAATAGCAAAGAACAGGATATGAGAGATGGCTTTCCATCAGCTCCGCAGCCCAGGTTTCCCACGCAAGTAGATATTGCTCCAACGCTTCCAGGTTGTTTTGCCGCGAGTGCCGTCGCAGGAGTTCCGCTGCCGTCGGCGGAGATCCTGCTCGAGCGTCAAGCAGCGAAATGTTGACCTCGCGCCGGGAAAACGCTCCGTAGAGTACAGGCAGATAGGCGATCACGATGGCCAGAAAGCCGAAGCCGGTTCCAGCCTCCGCAACCGTCACGAACCGCGCCAGAGGTGTATGCGGCGTGACATCCCCAAGGCCAAGCGTGAAAAAAGTTGTTCCGCTCAGGTATAGGTCGGCTCGAAAAGACTGAATGCTCCATCCCCCCCCAGTTCCTCTGCCTGTCGCCCATTGCAGCATCGCGAAGCTCAGAATCAGTCCCACCGCCCACACCGCGAAGAGCAATAACACAGAAAGAGGCCCGAAAACGCTCAGGAATCCTTCCTGCCTCTTGCCAGGATTCATCCGGCGCGCAATCTGGAGCCAAGGGGTCCTCGTGTACTTATAAAACGTTCTCGTCAGCCTGAACCGGCGAGTCACGCGGCGAGGAAGGATGATGGTTTCAAAAGAATCCCAGAGGATGAGGGCGAGAAGGGAGACACCCAAGAGCGAATAAAGAAAGACAAAGTAAGGAATCCTTTCTGCAGCCTGCCAGGCTGATCTACTTCGAAATTGGGTCATTCTATTTCTTCACTGGCTGTGAACGCAAGGTGTGGCAGGAAGGACCGATGCCAAGCACCCAGTTTCAAAACAAGACTCAAGGTATTCCAAGGGGTTTTCAGGATTCATGTTCAAAGGATTCTCCCTGACAGGACCGTATTAAGGATTGAATAACTATCCTGGCAATTATTCTCGTCTCCTCGTAGCATATACGGGTTTCAGCTGGAAAGGAGCCAATTTATTCTATGACCGTACTGACGAACATTCCCTCATCAATTTGGGCGCCGATTCGTTCTTGCTCCCTTGGATTTTTCGCGATGGCAAAATATCCTCCCGTTGTTTGAACTGCTGGAGCGGAGCCCACTGGATACACCCGCGCAACTGGAATCTTGGCTCCTGAACCGGAGTGAGTTGATGGATGCTATTCAGGAGGAAGGCTCTGTGCGGTACATCCGCATGACCTGCGACACTGAAAACAAAGATCTGGAGAAATCCTATTTTGATTACCTTGAAGAAATCTCGGAAAACGTCAAGTCTGCCGACCACCGGCTCAAGATCAAGATCTTGCAATCACCGTCTTGGAATCATCTCCCCAGTCGGCGATACTTTGTTTTGAAACGATCCTTTCAAAATGACGTCGATCTATTCCGTGAGGAAAACGTCCGGCTTGAAACGGAAGAATCCAAATTATCGCAAAATTATCAGAAACTGATCGGGTCACTGACTGTTGAATTCGAAGGCCGGGAGCAGACTCTGCAGCAAATGAGCCGTTACCAGGAATTCCCGGATCGTTCACTGCGAGAGGCTGCGTGGAAGGCTGTTGTGGACGTACGCTGGAGGGAGTCCGAAAGGCTAGAGACTATTTTCAATGATCTTCTGGAGCTGCGGCGGAAGATTTCGTTTAACGCCGGATACACTTCTTACCGGGATTATGCTTTCAAACACCTGGAACGTTTTGATTATACACCTGAAGATTGTTTTCGCTTCCACGAAGGCGTTGAAAAAGCGGTCGTTCCGCTCATGCGAAAAATCGAAGAGCGGCGGGCAAGAGATCTCAATCTAGCCAAACTTGCGCCCGTGGGATCTGAGTGTGGATCCCCAAAACCGTCCACCTCTGAAACCTTTTCAAGAAGCGGGAGATCTGGTGGAAGGTTGCTTGAACATCACCAGGAAGATGGACAATCGATTTGGTGAGTTCATTGCGACGATGCGGGAGCTCCGTTTGCTGGACCTCGAAAGCCGCAAAGGGAAGGCGCCTGGAGGGTACCAGGCCTCTCTGGAAGAAGCCCGTCTCCCCTTTATCTTCATGAACGCGGTCGGGTTGGATGGCGATGTCAGGACGCTGCTCCATGAGTCTGGCCATGCCTTCCATGTTTTTGCTACCCGGAGACGAACCCTTAACGGATTATCGCCACGCCCCGATTGAGTTCTGTGAAGTCGCGTCGATGAGTATGGAACTGCTGGGGGGGGAATTCCTGAGTGTGTTCTACCCGATTTCGGAAGATTTCAATCGATCGAGAAAAAGACACCTCGAAGGGATCATTGACATTTTACCCTGGATCGCCAGGGTCGATGCCTTCCAGCATTGGATCTATACTCACCCCGAGCATTCTGTCGAAGAACGCCGGAAAGCCTGGCTCGAGTTGCATCGGCGCTTTGGAGGAATTGAGGACTGGAGCCAGTTGGAACATATCCAGGCGACGAGTTGGCACCGCCAATTGCATATTTTCGAGTTGCCTTTTTACTATATTGAATACGCGATTGCCCAACTGGGTGCGCTGCAGGTGTGGTTGAATTCAAAGAAAGATTTCGGCAAGGCCGTCAACGATTACTGGAACGCTCTGCAATTGGGTGGAAGCCGACCATTGCCCGAACTATTTACCGGCGCCAATATCCGGTTTGATTTCGGGCCGGATGTCTTACTCCCGCTCATGGAATCAGTAGAACGGGAATTGGAGAACATCGGGAATTGAGATTTTCCGCTTCATTCACCTTGAACCCAAACCTGACGGAAAGGGAGATACTGAAATCCCAGAACACGGACACATCCAGATCTTTAAATCGCCGGGAATGGACGTAGGAGTATTTGACACACGCCAGGGGCAAGATGGCGTGATCGGCCAAAATCATTTGCTCAATCTCACCGTATAGCCTGGCACGCTGTTCGTCATCCAGAGTTTCCTGGGCTTCCATGAGCAAACGGTCCACAACAGGATTGTGATAACCAAAGGGATTCCCGTGGCTCTTTGAGTTGAAGAGGCGGTCGAATAGGGCATCTGGGTCCGGAAAGTCAATCTGTTCTCCAAGCAGGAAGAGCTGGGTCTGTCTGGAATAAATCCTCGTGAGGAGTTCGTTCATCGATGAGACTAATCTGAGTTCAACGTTAAAGCCAACGGCGTTCAGACTCACTGGAAATTTGAGAGAGTAGGCGGGTTCGGGAGTCGGAAACATAGGCATGCCAAAGCTGCAAAGGCACATTTTTTCCTCCTTTCAATTTGAATTGCTTTAAAGCTTGCCGCGCGACTTCGGGAGCGTAGGGGTCCGATTGCTTTGAATACTTTGACCCCAGGAGCGAAAACGGAAGAATGGCATGAGTCACCTCATAATCCAAATCCTGGCCGACTGCTTCTTTCTTATTAATGGCATGATAGATGGCTTTGCGGACATCGGGATTTTGTATGAGGGGTCGTTCATGTTCATTCCTAGATAAAGAAACCGAAGTACGGGGCGGCTAACATAAATCCAATTCGGATTGTTTTTTGCCTCGAGATACTGCGCTCCGTCGGAACAAAAGAAAGATCCAGCTTCCCTTCGAGAAATTCCTGATAGCTTTCTTTTGCGCTCAGAGCAGAGAAAGTCCGGATTTGCAGCTCATCGAGGAAAGGTTTCCCTCCGAAATAATCGGGATTCGCCTTCAATCGGATTTTAGACTTCGATGTCCCATGAGTCCAACCGGAACGGCCCGTCCCGACGGGTTTCTGTCGAAAAATTCTTGCCTGGCGCAAATTCCTCTTGGGGAACCACCGAAGCGGGTTGAAGAGCCAGGAGACGCAAGAATGGCGCATAGGATGTTCCAGGATAATTTGGAAGTGGTATTGATCTTTGGCACGAAGGCCGCTCACTACCGATGTCTTCCCTTGACGCAAGTCGCTTGTACCGCGGATTTGTAAGTAAGGATGCGAGTCTTGTGATTCTTCCTTTGGATCTAGCAATCGTGAGAAGGAATAAACGAAATCCTCTGCCGCGACTTCGCGGCCGTTATGAAACCTTACCCCTTTCGAAGATCGAACTGATAAACCCTGCCATCGGGCGATATCGACCAATCCTGAGCAATGGCGGGGACAATATTTAATGAAGGATCAAGCCGCACTAATCCGTCAAATAGTTGCAGCACAATTTCTGATTCCCAATAAGACTGCGACCGTATCGGATCCAAAGAGCTTGGCGATTGTGCAGCCAGTCGCAATCGTCCGCCCGCCCGCGGTTGCTTGGGATGAAGATCCTGTCCTCGAACTGTTTCTTCCCACAGTGACACTGCAGTAAAATATGAGCGCAAGTAGTAATCGTGTTCTTTGGCGAATAGAGTTCATCTGAACTTTTCTTGGCTTTTTGAATATTTGATGCAAAATGATAGCAAGTTTTTGAGCAGCTTGGGAAGTGTAGGTTCGGAAAGAATTAATCGGCCTGTTGTCCGACTCTTCCATTCGCAAGATTAAGCGGTAGCGGCAGTCTTTAATTACCGTCAAAAGTTGGGACATAGACGCAGATCTGAGCCGTTCAGACCTGGCTTGCGTTGCAGGTGTTCTGAACCCTGTGGAAATGTTAGGTCTCCATGTGGAGTAAGGGTTTTGCATGCATGAGACCTGATTGTCCCAGAAAGGAATGGAGACGGCATTGAACAAAGGAAATACATTTGAAGAATTGGTCGCTCTGGTGGATCGATTAAAAGGGCCAGAAGGCTGTCCCTGGGATCGGGAGCAGACCTTCGATACACTGAAGCCCATGGTATTGGAAGAGGCTTATGAAGTTCTCGAGGCTCTGGATACGGGGGATCGTCAAGAATTGTGTCTGGAACTGGGCGATCTTCTGTTTCAAGTGATTTTCCTGTCCAAGTTGGCAGATGAAGAGGGAAGTTTCCGAATCGAGGACGTGATCCATGCCATCATTTCGAAGATGATCCGCAGGCATCCTCATGTCTTCGGAGATGAACGTGCTTCTTCGCCTGAGGAAGTCATCCAGAACTGGGAATCCATTAAACAGGCCGAGCGAGCGAAACGGCAGACGGCGATGATGGCCGAGAATTCGACGCCTTCTATTCTGGAAGGGATCCCCCCCATGTCTGCGCTCCTTGAGGCAAACAAGCTGACGACAAAAGCAGCCCGGGTTGGCTTCGACTGGTCGGATATCGAGGGAATTTTTCAGAAACTTCACGAAGAAGTCGATGAGTTGAAAGAAGCGCTGCAGACTGAGAAGGAGGGACCTATCGATCCCCGGGTGGAACAGGAGGTTGGGGATCTTCTATTTGTGGCGGTGAATATTGCGCGATTTCTAAAAATTGACCCAGAAACAGCGCTTCGCAAAACCAACAAGAAATTCATTCGAAGATTTCAACATATTGAGCACTGCTTGCGCGAGGCGGGTAGGGATTTCAGCCAAAGTGATATTCAAGAACTCGAGAAATTCTGGCAGGAAGCCAAACTGAAATCCGAAAGCAGGCTCAAAAGCCCTGATTGAGGTCGGAACACCAAGCTTTCACTCCCAGGGTGCTAGCTCAAATCATTCCCCGGAAATCGGATTTTTCCTCTTGTAGTACTCCACGAGCTTACTGACCCCGATCAGGATCAAAACTAAAGGCCAATAAGGCCAAATCAATTTAAATATGTTGATCTCGGTTAAATTGTGAATCAAAAACAAGATACCGATTCCAATCAAAACCAAGGGCCCTACCAGGGATCGAGTCTTAGCTGGATTCATATTTGTCAAGTGCTCCTCTAAATTTCCCATTATAACCCACATCAGCTTACCGTACACCCATTCCTAGGAACGAAGCTCAGAATTGGAAAAGTTCAATCAATATCTTGGATCGGAGCTGCCTTTCGAGATGTAAGTCATGATTTTGCTTTGATATAATAATGAAGTTATGAGAATTAGAAGCTAGGATTCGCGGGACTACGAAAACCCTCCAGACGAAGGCTCACTCCAGGATTCGAGGAATTGAGAGCCTAAGCCGGAGGGTGTTCACGACGAGCAGGCCGCGCTTCTTTAGGAGTCTCTAGCGCTCGGAGAGGATTTCTGACTGCTCTGCCTCTTGCTCTCTTTCGCTCAAGTAGGCATGTCGGAGGTTCGGACCCTGGTTGTTCTTCCGTTCACCAATATCTCAAGAAATCCTGGCATTCAATGGCTGAGTGAATGTCTTCCTGAATTGCTTGAGGAGCGCATGAAATGGCCGAGTTTGAATTCTCTGGGCCGGGATGAACAAGTGATCGCATTTGATCGGATTGGGATTGCCTATTCCCTGAATTCGTCGAAAGCAACCTTGATCAAAATCGGACAGGAACTCGATGCTCAATTCTTGATTTTGGGGGAATTTAGTTCAGACGGGAAGAAGATCGAAGTCAGCTTGTCCGCTTTGGATTTACGAAAGAACAGTCTTAACCAACCCTTAAAAGAAGCAGGTCCGCTCGAAGAGATTCAATTGCTGAGTGGGCGCCTGGCCTGGAAATTACTGACACAAATCGATAGCTCGTTCCCGCTGAGTCTGGAAGCATATCTGGCACAATTTCCAACAATTCCGAATATCGCCCTGGAGAGTTATATCCGGGGAGTCATCGACTCTGATCAGATCAAACAGCTCCGATTCTTTCGCCAGGCTGAACGGGAGTATCCCAATTATGCGAAAGCAATTCTTCAGTTAGGCAAGCTTTACTATCAGCAAAAGGACTATGCAACGTCAAATCTGTGGCTTCAGAAACTCTTCAGGCTGAATGAAGGTTACCTGGAAGCCCATTTTCTGGTAGGGTTGAACTATTTTTACCTGAAAAGCTATGACAAGTCGGTAGAGGAGTTTCAGCGTTTGAGCGGAATCGTTCCATTGGGGCAGGTTGTCAGTAACCTCGGAATTTCCCTGAGCCTCCAGGGCTCAAATCAGAGGGCTGCCGCCGCGTTACAGAAGGCAGTTGAAATGGAGCCATCGGAACCGGATTATAGTTTTAATCTGGCTTATTACTATTGGAGAACAGGAAATTTCAGTGCGGCGATTAAAACTTTGGACGAAGTGAACGAATTCATTGGTTCGGATGGGGAAGCACAGTATCTTTTGTTCAAGTGTTTTCAGGCCCTTGGCAACGCCGAGGAATCGGCAGTTGCTTGGGAAGAGGCTCGACGTCTTAATCCGAAGGTGGAGAGCTGGGAAGCGCGAAAGCAGGCTCCTGATCTGTTTCGGATCCAAACACACTTCGACGAATCCAGTCTAAAGCAGCTTCAATTGCAGATCCGACAAATCAAGGAATGGAAAGAAGGTCCCCGAACGGAAAAGGAAAAGATTCGTGAGGGAATCGAACTGGCTAAACAGAGTTTGGCGGCAAAACAGCTGGATAAGGCGGAGCAGTTACTCATGAGAATCATCCAAGACGCGCCCCAGTCGATCGAAGCGAGACTCATCATGGCCAGAGTGCTGGAGGCCAAAGGAGAGAAGGACAAAGCAATCTCGGAGCTCCGTGCCGCCGTGTGGTTGCAGGAAAGTGCATCGGCTCGACTCCAACTTTCTCATCTCTACCTTTCTCTGAACCGAATGGAAGAGGCTAAGGCCGAGGCATTGATTGCCTTGGATCTTGAACCTGGGAATGCCGAGGCCAAAGAAATTCTCAAAAACCTTCCCAGCCAATAGGATAAGCGTGATCTCGATGCGAAAAATCATTCCGGTAATTGGAATCCACCTCTTCCTATTTCCCTTACTTCTCCGAGCCAGTGTTTTTAGTCTGGAGGTGAATGACGTCATCCATCCGGCGACTGCTGAATATATTATTCAAGGCATCACCCGGGCCGAAGCGGAAAAGGCCGAAGCGGTCATTATCCGGCTCAGTACCCCCGGTGGGCTCGATCAGTCGATGCGTGAAATCATCGAAAAGATTCTAGCATCGAAAGTCCCTGTGATCGTTTATGTCGCTCCGAGCGGTGTCCGTGCTGCCTCAGCGGGTTTTTATATTCTGCTCTCCGCCGACCTCGCCGTAATGGCTCCGGGCACCAACACCGGGGCGGCTCATCCCGTCATGCTCGGCGGGGGAAAAATCGATGAGGTTATGAATAAGAAGGTCGAGAACGATGCCGCGGCGTACTTGAGGAGTTTTGCCAGCAAACGAGGAAGAAACGCCGAATTAGCTGAGAAAGGCGTCATTGAGAGTAAGTCGTTCACCGAGTCTGAAGCCCTACAACAGCATCTCATCGACGGAGTCGCCAAAAACACGGAAGATTTATTGAATCAGTTTGACGGCAAGACCATTCAACGATTCGATGGCAGTGCTCACCGGCTCAAGTTAAAAGGCGAAGTACTCTTTCCGTTCCCCATGTCGTCGCGGCAGAAATTGCTCACGAAAGTATTGGATCCCAACATCGCCATCATTTTGGGAGTCATCGGACTCATGGGATTGTACATTGAATTTACTCATCCCGGATTTATTCTTCCCGGAGTTGTCGGAGCACTCTGCTTGTTCCTTGCTATGGTGGCGCTCAATATTCTACCCATCAATTTTCTAGGAGTGGTCCTGATCATAGGAGCCATTGTTTTATTCGTATTAGAGGCCAAGGTAACAAGCTATGGCATCTTGGCAGTTCTTGGGATGATTGCCATGATTCTCGGGTCATTGATCTTGATTGATTCTCCCATCCCGGAACTGAAAGTTCGACTCACAACCTCCATTGGGATTACCCTCCCATTTGCTGCGATTACCATTTTTTTGATGCGGCTGGTCATTCTTTCGCATCGGAAGAAGTCGGTGACCGGCGAAGAAGGCATGGTCGGAGAAATTGGCCTGGCTCTGACCGAGATTCTAGAGGAAGGGAAGGTGCGGGTGCATGGGGAGATTTGGCAAGCCTCCAGTTCTTCGCTCATCCGTTCCGGTGAGAACGTGAAAGTCCTGGCGGTTTCAGGAATGAAACTGAACGTCGAGAAGGTCTAGGCTTCGCTGTTTCTGTGCTATTAGTGAAAGGAGAAATGACAATGGAATCCTTCAATCCGCCTCTAACGTTGTTTTTTAGCATTATCGTGGTGATCTGGTTGTTTAACTCGCTGAATGTCTTGCGAGAGTATGAACGCGGTGTGATTTTTCGTTTGGGTCGACTTTTCCCCCAGCCCAAAGGCCCCGGGTTGATCTTTGTGTTTTGGCCCATCGATAAAATCGTCAAAGTTCCATTGCGGACGGTGACGCTCGATGTGCCTCCCCAGGACATCATTACTAGAGATAACGTTTCGGTGAAGGTGAATGCGGTGGTCTATTTTCGTGTCATGAACGCCATTAAGGCTATCGTCGATGTGGAGAACTATCTCTATGCCACTTCACAGCTCGCCCAGACCACTCTCCGCTCGGTTCTTGGCGAAGTGCCACTCGATGATCTGCTCAGCAAGAGGGAGATCTTAAATGCTAAACTACAGAGCATCCTTGACCAGCATACGGATGCCTGGGGGATCAAGGTGGCTCTGGTTGAAGTGAAGCAAGTCGACTTGCCCCAAGAAATGCAGAGAGCCATGGCAAAACAGGCCGAGGCGGAGCGCGAGAAGCGAGCCAAGATCATTCATGCCGAGGGTGAATTTGAGGCTTCTGCCAAGCTGGCCGAAGCCGCTGCCGTGATTACGAAGGAGCCCATTGCAATCCAATTGCGTTATCTTCAGACCTTGACGGAAATCGGTGTAGAGAAGAACACGACTGTGGTCTTCCCAGTACCGATCGATATTATCTCAGCATTTATCAAGAAGTAGACGAGGAATCCATGCGAGAAAGCCGGGAAGGGAACTCCTTTAATCTCGATCACCGTCATTTGGCCTTTTTCTTTCTGGCTGCGGTGGGCGTTTGCGCGGTTTTTTTTGCGTTGGGCTACCTGGTGGGTAGAGCGCATGTCCAGCCGCCAGCGGCCAAGGAACTCTGGGCAGAAAAGAATCCCGGAGGGCCGGAAATGGCTGTGGATTCCTCCCAACCTAACGAATCCCCTTTAAAGACGAGTCCACAGACAGAGGAAAAGAATCCGGGGGTGGTGACTAAAGATATGACGCATGAGGCTGGACCTTCGCCAGCAGGAGAGCCCCCCCCGGACCTTGACTTCTATAATGCAGTGAAAGATCCTAAGGTTGAAGGCAACTTTCACCCGGACCCCGTACAAGAAAAGAAGACGAGTAAACCTTCTAAATCATCCTCCACAAAGAACGAAACTGGGCATGGTTCAACCGCCCAGCCAGAGAAACATTCTGCTGAGCCGGTGATTAGCCTTCAAGTGGCGGCTTTAAAAAGTACCGCTGAGGCTGAGAAGCTCTCCAAGACCCTTCGATTGAAGGGCTACCGTGTCTTTATTATCCACCCTGACAAGGATCAATCTGACCATCTGATTCGCATTCAGGTGGGGCCTTACAATAGTGAATCGGAAGCGAACCGGATCAGGAAGAAGCTCGAATCTGAAGGGTATAAGACAATCATCAAACGGCAGTAACCGCCTTGTCCTCCCGAATTCAATATCATTTCAAATACCGACTGGGGCTGGCAGTAGTCTCAGGGGCCCTCCATATTGCTCTGTTTCCGAAATTTGCCTACGCCTGGCTTGCGTGGTGTTTTCTCGTCCCCTTACTGATTGCGATTGGCCAGGAACGCTCCAGTCTAAGGGCTTTTGGGCTAGGGTGGATAAGCGGGGCGGTTTTTTTTACGGGGTCTTGTTATTGGATTATCGCTGTTCTCAAGAATTACGGCGACTTGGGCTGGTTGGCATCCGGTCTGATATTTTTTCTTCTGGTCACTTATCTGGCCTGCTTCTATGGTGCTTTTACGCTGCTCATTGCGAGACTGTCGGCTCCATGGCCGACCTTGTCTCTTTATCTCGCTCCTTTTTTCTGGGTACTGGTCGAATTTGCCCGCACGCATCTTCTAACGGGCTTTCCCTGGTGCCTTCTTGGCTATTCACTAGTCAATCATCTCCACTTGGTGCAAATCGCCTCACTTACAGGGGTCTATGGACTTTCCTTTCTGCTGGTTCTCGTGAATGCGTTCTTAGCCGATATCCTTATTTCTCACTCCCGGAAATCAGCCTTGTTTTTGGCAGGGACTCTGTTAGGAATTGGGGGCATCAGTGTTCTGTGGAAAGTTCCAGAAATCCACTCTGGGAACCTGAAGAATCGCGTTCGAATGGTTCAGACCAATATTGGACTGGACCAGGACTGGAGCAAAGAGTCTCGGCACCATTTGCTCAATGAGCTGTTCCAACTTTCGACCCCGGATTCTGAAAAGGAGAAGCCCGCAGAAGGAACCTCCTTCAGTCTGATTCTCTGGCCCGAAACTCCGACACCTTTCTATTTCAATCATGATCAAGATTTTCGCGATCAACTGCAGGGTATCGCCCGCAAGGCGAATGCTTATTTTCTGTTTGGTTTTGTCGATTTCCAAGGTTCAACTCCTGCTCAGCCAGACGGTATGCCAGTCAATAGCGTAGGAGTACTCTCACCTTCTGGGGATAAGATCTCTCAATACAACAAAGTTCATCTCGTCCCATTTGGAGAATATATCCCTTATCCGGAGGTGTTCTTCTTTGTGAATAAGATTTCGACGGAAGCAGGAAACTTTCGACCCGGAAAAGAAATCGTTGTTTCAAGACTGGAAAACGGGCATGAGTTGGGGACATTTGTTTGCTACGAAGCAATTTTCCCAGACTTAGTACGCCAATTTTCCCGCTTAGGAGCAGAGGTATTGGTCAATGTGACAAACGATGCCTGGTTCGGCGATTCAGCGGCTCCTTTTCAGCATTTCAATATGGCTCGAATGCGCGCCGTCGAAAATCGACGTTACCTTCTCAGGGTTGCTAATGACGGGATCAGTGCCATTGTGAGCCCGTATGGCGAAGTCCTGGTTACGGCAAAGCGATTTGAACGAACTGTGATTGAAGGACGGTTTGACACTCAGGCTGACCAAACCCTTTACACAAAATTCGGTGATCTCTTTGCGTGGATGTGTCTTGTGATTTCTGTGGGGAGTTGGGGTGTCGTTGAAATGGTTCGTTGGAAGAAGCGTCCAAGGTGAGTCCGGCATGTTTTCTTCACAGGGAGCCGGACACTTCAAAAGTCGTATTTGGCTAAAGGGTGGGGTTTCTGGAAAAATTCATCATCAGTAGACATTCTTCTTCAAAGTACAGAACTTGTTTTTGGACATGAATGTTCCAGAACATCTTGAGATCTGGCTGACCAGAAAACTGACCAAGATTCGAATACACCTTGTCTGATTCTGGAGGCATAAAACTGACTACCTTGTATTCTATTGAATCTTCCATCGGCCAATCCTTTTCCTGGTCGAATAACTTCGGATAAGAATGACCAAGCAACATCCTGATGGAGCTATCGTCAAACTCGAGAATTTGCTTTATCTGATTCATCCAATCCAGGCCTTGTTCGAGTTCTGAAAGATTTCTTTTCATGTTTCCCCCTCACTACCAATATATGGATGCAATTCTCTCGCCAAAGAGTTGCTCCAGCCACGCTGCATTTCTTTGAAGCAGGTAGGACACTGGAGACGCCAACTAACTGGTTTATTCTCATCAGTAGAGTCTCTTGATGGAGACAAACCCTCTCAGAGCACGGGGTAAAAGGTCGCATTGGGCTAGAGGTTTTTTTCGGAAAAAAAGTCCGCTTTAAGGTCAACCTGTCTTCTGCAGTTACAATGGCAATGCGCTTGGATTTAGTTACTATGGGGACAGACAAACTCAGGGGAATTTGGTAAGGTTGAAAACCCGACAGGAATCTTTTAAGGAGAGAATGAAGTGAAGGAATCAAACAAGAGCAACCTGGCTGAAGAAGTCGTTAAATCCATACTCGAATCAGACCCCGCGGCCATTGATCAAATTGAAACCAAATCTCCCGGTCCGCAGGGGCGCGTCCCAATTACAGAGGAGATGTTGCGCGACTCACCCAGCGGCAACCTGTTTGCCTATAGCCAGAATGCAGGAATGGGGTGGAGTCCTTCGGCGCTAAATGGGAAGCAATTTCTGATCTTAAGTACGCAGGGCGGGATCCGAGAACCCGATGGCCAACCTGTGGCGCTTGGCTACCATACTGGGCATTGGGAAGTGGGCCTTTTAATGCAAGCGGCTGCCCAGGAGTTTAAATTACGAAATTGTCTACCTTTTGCGGGGTTCTGCACGGACCCCTGTGATGGCCGGACGCAGGGGACGGCAGGCATGATGGACAGCCTCCCTTATCGCAACGATGCCGCTCAGGTTTTTCGCCGGCTCATTCGATCGATCCCAACTCGCCACGGGGTCATGGGAGTGGCTACCTGTGATAAAGGGTTGCCGGCCATGATGATGGCGTTAGCTTCAATGCATCAATTGCCGTGTATTCTGGTGCCCGGCGGTGTCACTCTTCCCCCGGAGGAAGGCGAGGATGCAGGAGCCGTACAATCGTTGAGCGCGCGATTCGCGCATGGTGAGGTGAGTTTTGAAGATGCCGCGGAACTGCTTTGTTCCGCTTGCGCAACTCCTGGTGGGGGTTGCCAGTTCTTGGGAACGGCGGCGACCTCCCAGGTTGTGGGGGAAGCGCTGGGCCTCAGTTTGCCGCACTCAGCTCTGGCTCCATCCGGGCAGTCGATCTGGCTTGACATGGCTCGCCGATCGGCCCGTGCTCTTATCCAGTTGGAAGACCAGAAGATTCATATCAATCAAATTTTGACCGAAAACGCCTTCCGGAATGCCATGGCGGTTCATGCTGCATTCGGCGGATCGACGAATCTTCTCCTCCATATTCCAGCCATTGCCCATGCGGCAGGAATCAAACGCCCTTCGGTTCAGGATTGGATCGACCTCAATCGTCAGGTTCCCCGCATCGTCGATGTGCTCCCGAATGGTCCCATGTATCATCCGACGGTTCGCGTGTTTCTGGCAGGCGGCGTTCCGGAAGTCATGCTTCATCTCCGACGACTCGGGTTACTCCATCTCGATGTCATGACCGCATCCGGTAAGCCGCTGGGAGAGGTCCTGGACTGGTGGGAACACTCGGAGCGTCGTACGCGGGTTCGGGAGGCCCTACGCAAGAAGGACGGAATCGACCCTGATGATGTGATCCTCAGCCCGGAATCGGCGAAGAAGAAAGGGTTGACCAGTACGGTCACCTTTCCGAAAGGAAATCTTGCGCCGGAAGGCTCCGTGATCAAAAGCACCGCCATTGATCCCACGGTTGTTGATGCTGACGGGATTTACCGAAAAGTGGGTCCGGCTAGAATCTTCACACGCGAGCGGGAGGCAATTGCAGCGATCAAAAGTCATGAGTCGGATCGTGTCAAACCTGGGGATATTGTTGTTCTCATCTGTCGTGGACCTGCAGGATCGGGTATGGAAGAGATCTATCAAATTACTTCGGCACTCAAACATCTCTCTTTTGGAAAACAAATCGCGGTCATAACGGATGCCAGGTTCTCGGGAGTCTCCACCGGTGCCTGTATCGGACATGTAGGGCCTGAGGCCCTGGCCGGCGGGCCTATCGGAAAGGTGATTGAAGGAGACATTATTCAGATCATTGTTGACCGGAACAAGTTAGAAGGAAGCATTGATCTGGTTGGTCACGGAGGGCAAATCTTTGGAGCCGTAGAAGGGGAGCGTGTCCTTGCACAACGAAAGTTGCGACCCGATCTGACTAGCGACCCGCAAATCCCGGACGATACCAGGCTCTGGGCCGCATTACAGAATGCGAGCGGTGGAACCTGGGGAGGGTGTGTGTTCGACGTGGACACCATCATCGAAACCTTGGAAGCAGGGAAGAAGGCATTGGGGAAGGTCTGAAGAGACAAGGAGAATGCTACTGTAGCAGAGGTCTCCACCCCCATAGCGAATTGTAACAACCCCCCTTGTCCAAAGTAATGCGTGAATGAATCGGCTGTAGCGGCGGTCTGTGACCGCCGTGTTCTTTTCATTTTAACAGCTTGGCCGGCGCTCATAGAGCGCCGCTACAGGTCCTTATTGCCTTTGTCCATTTTGGTTCTGCGCATGGATTTGTGGACCATTGATCTTCCACCAGAGGAAGTCATAGACTTTCGGCTCGAGACGCAACTTCAGATCGAAAATAAAATTTTTCTCGCCGCTGATTTCTGATCCTGTTCTTTCCATGGTTGTCAACCGCAGCTGATAGGGTCCCGTGCTGCCCATGGATGAAATCGCATCGTAGCGCCAGAGGCGTGAATCTTCATGGTTTGTGGTCTCGTAGCTGATGGTATCTTCACTTATCCGGAGCAATCCCTGACATCCTCCCCAGGCGTGCAGGTGTTTTACTGGAATCTCATATTTGCTTTGAAGCCCAGGCGGCATGATCCCGGTAACGAGCGGTCTCGTCAAGCGGGGTTGAAGAAAACTGGGAAGTGAATCCGGTATAGACCCCTCAGTCACCACAAAATGGAAGCGCCGGTCTTTTCCCAACTCCAGTCTGCTGTCTTCATACGTTACGATGGAAATGTTTTTTGAATCGAACAGCCCGAGTTGTTGAATATCTGTGTAAGTCCAGGACCGGGCGTGCTTTGCATTTTTAGTGACATATTCAACTCCCTGGTCCATAAATACAAGCTCTCCTGTGCAGTCTTTCAGTGAATGTTCATGCCGGACAGGCAGGCGTACCTCAGCCCTGAGTGAAGAGGACATTTGCAGGAAAACAGCAATGGCAATCCAGACCAGTGCAAGATATGAAGCCATTGATTTGTAAGGTCTCACGACGGCCTCTACCGAGGTGAACGGATTAGTGTGTTTTTGCATTTTCCCTCCGTTAACTGCCAAAGCGAGCGAGACGCCCGCTTTCCTATGGACTACCTCACCATCTGGTGCTGCACGCTGGCGAGAGCATCATCGTAATGAAAGATGTGGCCGCCATGCTCAGCTTGATAGCGTTGCGCTTCTTCATGATTGGCAAACGTGACAAGGCTTGGCTGACACCGGTCAAAGTGCATTTCGCAGACGATGCCGTGTTCCCCTCTGAGGGTTGGCGTGGCGCAGCATTCCATAATCTGTGATCCTTCCAGGTAAAATAGCCTCTTTGGCAGGGATCGCCTTGCCGTTACTGAAGTCTGTCGCCCAAAGAGGAGAGGCATTCCCGTCAACGACGTAGCGCAAGCCACAACGAGGGCAACAAGTTGACATGGTTCGGCCCTTAGATGATTGCAAAGTAAAAGAAACCGCCTTATGTAAAGGGCGCTGACAGACGGCACAGATCGGTTTCGCCCCGGCAAAGTAACCGATTACCACCAGGTAGAAGACGATCCCCAATAGCAAGATGATGATCAGTCCACCTAACAACGATTTCCGATTGGTCATTTTATTACTCCCATTCGTCAAGGAACGGTTTGCTTTGACAATTCACTCATTGTCCGCACCTCAGAGTGCCATTTCCACAAGTAATAAATTGCCGGATAGACGAGTAATTCGAGCAGAAACGACGTAGCCAGCCCCCCGACCATGGGGGCGACAACTCGCTTCATCATGTCTGCCCCGGTGTCCAATTGACCACATGATAGGCATCAGACCCATAAACGCAGCCATTACCGTCATCATTTTCGGGTCGAACCCTTTTAACGGCGCCATGGATGATCGCTTCCTCGAGTTCAGACTTGTTTTGGAGTTTTCCTCGCCGTTTGGCGTCGTCATAGGACAGGTCCAGGAAAAGGAGCATGAAGACACCAGTTTCTGCATCAAGACCCATCAAGGCAATCATCCCCACCCAGGCGGCAATGGAGACATTGTAATCCAACAAGTACATCAACCAGATTGCGCCGATAACGGAAAATGGAACAGCGAGCATCACGATACAAGTTTTTGCAACCGATCGAGTGTTTAAATAGAGTAATACAAAAATTAGGGATAGGGTCACGGGGATCAACCAGCTTCAAGCGTTCCCGGACACGAAGGATGTTTTCGTATTGCCCGCTCCAGACCAGAGAATATCCGGGCGGAATCTTCAGTTCCCTTTCCACCAAACTCTTAGCCTTATGGACATATCCTCCGATATCGCTGGTCGCGATGTCCACGAAAACGTATCCAGCGAGCATCCCATTTTCATCCCGGATCATGGAAGGGCCGGTCACCTGGTGGATTGCGGCAATTTGAGACAATGGAATTTGCGCCCCACTCGGAGTGGATATCAGGATTTGGTTGATCCGGTCCAGATTGTCACGCAACTCCCGAGGGTAGCGGACGTTGACTGGGTATCGTGCCCGACCTTGGATTGTCGTCGTGACATTTTCTCCCTCCGATCGCCGACATGATTACCGCCTGAGCGTCGCCAACAGAGAGACCGAATCGTGCCAGTTGGTCTCGATTGAGTTCAAAGTCTAAGAAGAAGCCTCCGGCAACTCGCTCCGCATAGACCGATCGAGTTTCCGGCAGTTGCTTTAAAATGCCTTCGAGATGTGCGCCAATCTTCTCCATTTCACGCAAGTCTTCGCCGAATACTTTAATCCCCACCGGAGTCCGAATCCCAGTGGTCAGCATGTCAATCCGGTTCTTGATGGGCATGGTCCAAGCATTCGTCACGCCGGGCATTTTGAGCTTCTCATCCATCTCTGCGACGAGCTCTTCCCAAGAAATATGTTCGGGCCAAATTCTTCGCAACACCCACTCTTTCAGCCATTCGGGAGCCTGATCCGAATACCATCTCGTGCTCGCTCCTCCATTCTGACAGGGGTTTCAACAGCACTGTGGTTTCCATCATCGAAAGAGGAGCCGGGTCGGTAGAGGTCTCGGCGCGGCCGGCTTTCCCAAAGACTAGTTTGACTTCTGGAAATTGCATGAGAATCTGGTCTTGCTTCTGGAGCAGAGATTGGGCCTGAGCAATCGAGATTCCGGGCAATGTCGTGGGCATGTAAAGAATGACTCCTTCGTTTAAAGGGGGCATGAACTCCGTGCCGAGCCGGAAATAAATAGGAATTGTTGTGGCCACCAAAAGCAGCGCGATCAGGATAGTCGTCTTGGGGTGCCGCAGCACCAAACGGGCTGCCGGTTCATAGACTTTGAACAGCAGACGGCTGATGGGATGTCGCTCTTCCTTATAATATTTGCCAACCAGAACCTGATTGGCGATCCAGGCGAGCCATTTGGGGCGAAAGGTATAGAAATCAAGGCGTGTGAACATCATTCGCATGGCAGGATCAAGCGTCAAAGCCAAGATCGCTGCAATGGCCATGGCAAAATTCTTTGTAAACGCCAAAGGCTTGAATAGACGGCCTTCTTGATCGATCAGGGTGAATACCGGCAAAAATGCAACGGCGATGACCAACAGGGAGAAAAACACCGAAGGGCCGACTTCTTTAAGAGCTTGAAGTCTGATCTCGAGATAATCTCCAACTCTCCCCCCTTCAATCCACAATTCGAGTTTCTTATAAGCGTTTTCAACTTCAACGATAGCGCCATCGACAAGGACTCCAATGGATATCGCAATCCCCGCCAGGGACATGATGTTCGAGTTCAGCCCCATCCAATACATGGGAATGAATGAGAGCAGAACGGAGACGGGAATGGTGACAATGGGGACTATGGCTGAGGGAATATGCCATAAGAAAAGCAAGATCACCAAACTGACGATGATGATTTCAATCAACAACTCGTGCTTGAGATTCGCAATCGAATGCTCGATGAGTTCAGAGCGGTCGTAAGTTGTGACGACGCGGACTCCTGACGGAAACGAGCTTTCCATGTCCTGTAGCTTTTCTTTGACGCGCCGGATCACCCGATCAGCGTTTTCATTGTGGCGCATGATGACGATGCCGGCGACGATATCGCCTTTACCGTTAAGATCGACTAGGCCTCGGCGTATTTCCGGACCTCGTTCCACCCGCGCAATGTCTTTCAAAAGGACCGGTGTCCCCCGTTCGTCAGTTTTCAGCACAATCTTTTCGAGGTCTTCGATCTTCTGAATATACCCTCTGCCGCGCACCATATATTCACGGCCGGAGAAATCGATCAGCCGTCCACCCGTTTCTTCATTTGAACTGCGAACCGCTTCGGTGACTTTCGTGATGGGTATATTGAGGGCCGCCATCCGGGTCCGATCGACGACGATTTGAAATTGGTTCTGGAATCCTCCAATGGAGGCCACTTCTGCAACCCCGGGGACCGATTGAAGCGCGTAACGCAGCGTCCAGTCTTGAAAGGAGCGCAATTCCGCCAAGGAATGCTTTCCACTGTCATCGACCAGGGCATATTGAAATACCCAGCCTACCCCGGTCGCATCCGGACCCAATTTCAGTTTTAACGCCTGGTGGGAGGGAACTCGTGACTTTGCTGAGATACTCCAGCACACGGCTCCGAGCCCAGTAAATGTCAGTTCCATCTTCAAAAATGACATAGACATATGAGAAACCAAAGTCGGAAAAACCGCGAATACTTTTGACCCTTGGAGTTCCCAACAAAGCCGCCGTAATGGGATAAGTGACCTGGTCTTCCATAATATCTGGAGAGCGGTCCCATCGTGAATAAACGATAACCTGGGTATCGGAAAGGTCGGGGATTGCGTCGATAGGCTGGTTTTTCAGAGTCCAGATTCCCAGAACGACAACCGCCAGCGTCATCAGAATGACGATCACCCGTTGTTTTGCGCTAAACTCTATAATTCTTTCGATCATCATGGGAACGCTCTTTTAGGGTCCGTGACGGTGCACGGGGTTGTCTGTACTGGAAATTGCTGATTGAAGTTTAGATTCGGAATCCAGCATGAAATTCGCTTCGGTGACGACTTGCTCCCCCGTGGACAGCCCCTCCTGGACTTCATAAAGACCTTTTAATTTCAGCCCGGTCGTGATTTCCCTGGGGACAAACTGGTTTTGTCCCTTGGCAACAAAGACGATCATCCGATCGCCGGTTGAGATCACAGCGCTTTCAGGAATGACCAGGCCTTTCCCATAGCTGGCTTTGATTTCCACGTCGGCATACATCTCGGGCTTTAAAAGATTTCCGGGATTGGGGAATTCCAATCGAATTTTGGCCGTCCTCGTCTTTTCATCGAGCATTGGAAAAATGTAAGAAATACGCCCTCGCCACTTTCGCCCAGGGATAAAAGTCAGACTCACTTCTGCCGGTTGGCCTTCGCGGATCAATGCCAAGCTGTCTTCGTAGACGTCGGCGATGACCCAGACGGCCGAAAGGTCTGTAATATCGTAGAGTGCGTCGTTGGGTGAGACCTTCACTCCATGGGATGCCATCTTTGCAGTGACAAATCCACTGTAAGGCGAGTAGAACAGAAGGGCTTTTATGGGCTGCCGTGTCTTTTCGACTTGATTGATTTCTCCATCACTAACATCCAACAATTGCAGTCGCTGCCGAGCGGATTCCACCAGGTTCGTGCCAGAGGAAACCATCTGGGCTTCGAGAGCCGGGGACTCATCACGCATTTTCAGAGCCAGAAGAAACTCCTTCTGTGTCGCCAGAAGTTCCGGCGAGTAGATGGAGAACAGCGGGTCTCCTTTCTTTACGTATTGCCCGACAAAGTTCGCAAAGGTGTGCTCGATATATCCTTCAAACTTTGAGTGAATATGGTGCAGGCGTGTTTCATCGGCAGTCACCCGGCCGACCGTCTTGATCGTTTGCTCGAGATCAATCATTCTTGCCGGTTCTGTTCTGATCCCGATCAGTTGTTGTTTTTCCGGCGTGATTGCTACAGGGGCGTAGCCAGGCACGGAAACTTCCGCTTTCTCTTGAGGCATGTCTGACGGCTGCGGATGTTTGTCATGAGCGGCCGTTCCTGGTTCCTCATCACTCGGAACCAGTTTCATGCCACAGATCGGGCAATCTCCGGGTTTGTCGGATACGAAATTGGGATGCATGGGGCAATGATATTGGACGTGGCCTTTTTGAGACACAATCTCTACCGAGTGAGGTCTCAAAAAAATCCACATGCCGCCACCCACCATTGCCGCTGCGATCAGAAATCCAAAGATAAAGTTCTTCATGGTTTTGCCTCTTGTTGTTGCGCTGGATCTAAATTCAATGCGAAGGCCTCTTCCAAATTTGCCATTGCCTTCAGATATGCTGTGCGCTGCTCGTAATAATCTTTCTCGTTCTCAAGGATCGTGCTGAAATTCGAGAGAACCGTCAGAAAGTCAACCGCCCCCGACTCGTAGCTGCTGAGTGACGATTCCATTGTCAACCGCGCCTGCGGAATCACTCGCTGTCTGTAAAGATCCAAAAGCGATTGAGCCGTTTGGGCGGAAAGAAACTGGTCCCTCACCCGGTAGGCAAGTTCCTGCTCCGCCGCACGATAGGTCTTTTGCGCTTCAACTAGTCGATAGGAAGACTCTTCGAGTCCCAGACGCTGCTTTCTCCAGAAGTAAATCGGAATGTTTAATTGAACTTTGAATTCCCACATATCTTTTAGACCGCCCATGTTGTAGTAGCCCCCCATGACGTCGAAATCCGGGTAATACTCGCGTTGGGCAAGTTGTACCCCGAATTGCTTGCCGTCAATCATGGCGCGTTGAGATTTCAACCTGGGGGAGAACTGCTCGGCATGACGATTGAGCTCTTCGAACTTACCCAGAGACGGAAGCTCTTGGATCTTTTGAGGGCGACCGAGCGGGTCGTTTGGAGACCGGTTCAATATCGTGTTGATTTGTGCCTTGAGGTTAGCCTTTTTTTGCTCTTCGACAATGAGCTTCTTTTCGAGAAGCGTCAGTTCCAATTGGGCTTTGATCAAGTCCTGTTGAATGCCATGGCCCAAAGTATAACGGCTGTCCGCGACTTTGGCCAGGCGTTGCAACACCTCGCGATTTCGTACTAAGAGTTCGATTGTGTCGTAAACATACTCGAGTTCGTAGAAGGCAGCTTTAAGTTGCTTGACGAGAAAACGTTCGAATGCCTGCAGCCCCATCGCTGTAGATTCCGCTTCCTTGCGGGCGATCGTACTCTTGAGGGAACGCTTGCCGGGATAAGGGAATCCCTGAGATAACTGAAATCCAATATTACTTGTTGGTTCGACCCCCAGTCCGGCCCCGGGCAGAGGATTCCCATTGCTGAGCCATCCCAGGCTAATTTTAGGGTCAGGGAGCGAGCCTTCTTGAAAGGGTCTGGTTTGTAAGGCCTCGAGGCGTTTCTTGGCGGCCGCCAGGTCCGGGTTGGACCGAAAAAGCTCATCGAGCAGAAAGTTCAGGTTAATCTCGGTTTCTTTTTCTTGCACTGCAGCTTGAGGGCTCCATGGAGCTGCCATGGTATTGGCTCCGGCAATCTGCAGAATCTTCTCTTCCGATTTACTGGTCTCAGTGAATAAGAGCACTAGCCCCAAACACAGCGCTAACCTCGGTTTCATTTTTCCCTTCCTGATCAAATGGCTCCCATAGGTTCAGGAGCAATTTGAAAACTTCAAGTGATGGATTGCCGCTTGCGGATTATCGCAGCGATATCAAATAGGAAACGATTTGAAGCTTCAGTGGAAAAAATGAAACTAGATCCGCAAAACAGAATGAGTGCCCGAACAATCGGGTTGGTAGAGGGGTGGTGAACCGGGAGGGGAGAAGCAAATGTCCGCGATTTTCGCTGAAAGGAGCAGAGTGCCGTTGCCAAAGGCTATGGGTCGTACCTTCCCTCTTTCCTCTAGCGGTGCGAGGACGACTTCTGCCTCAAGGCGAGAAGGCTTTCTCAACATGAAAGGACAAGCGCAAGCCGGAGAGGCTTTGATTTCACTTCGAGGCTTGAGGTGATTAAGGCAGCAGGCGTGTGAAGTCGGAGTTGCAACCGGGCCTGGCATTATCCCACGGCAGCCAGTTGAACAAACCGCTGCAAAGGGGGTGAGCAAATGAAGAGCACACCAAACGAGTAAAAGTGGAACAATCAGGGTCTTCTTCAACATAACTCCATCTGCATCAACTATCGCTATTATACCCGATAAAGATTAGAAACGAATCACCTCTTTGAAAATTCTTTCATTTCAGATCTGCAAACCAGGATCCCGTGTGAAGCATCAAGGGGTATCGATCGGAATTTCGGTTTGCAGGCATGGGTAGAGAAGAGCATTGGAATTGAGGAACGCTCCTCTTGTTGCAAGCCCCGATATATTGGCTATGATGATTAATTCTGATCTGTCCTCATCGGGGGCTAAACATTCTGGAATGTTGAAACTTCTTCATCCAGCCATGCGACGTTACCTGGACCGTGTTTAAGGGTCAAAGAATCAGTTGATTCCGGTGAAGATCGTTCCGAAAGCACAAGCAATTCAATAATACTTGCCTTTTTTGATCAACATACTAATATATACACATTAGAGGACGCCTTTGCGTCTTGCCAGTAGAGTCTTGATAACCAGTTGAAGGAGTAGAAAAAGAACATCCATGAAAGCGTCTAACCCGCTTTGGAAAACCAGGTTATCGAGCCAGATTCCAGAAGACTTGGCGCGTGAAATTGATATTTTCGAGACCGAAATCTATCTTCGGAAGCAAGGCAAGCTCGAAGAGAAGTTATTTGCTGAAAAACGCCTGCGGCGGGGCGTGTATGGCCAGCGTTACGATAATGGTCAACGGCATAATGGCAAAGAAGTGAGATTGTTGAATTATGCTCCGGAATTGCCGACCAAAGGGCCGAACACCTTGTGGGATGCTCCCGGGATGCAGCGCATCAAAATACCCTTCGGGGGAGTCCGAGCAAGTCAACTGGAAACGCTAGCTGACTTGGCGGAAGAGTATTCCGACGGGATTGTTCATGTGACAACCCGTCAGGATTTCCAATTGCACTTTGTGCACATCGACAATACTCCGACTGTGATGCGGCGTCTTGCAGCCGTCGGAATTACGACCCGGGAAGCCTGCGGAAATTCGGTACGAAACGTCACCGCGTGTCCTTTTTCTGGCGTTTGTGTGGATGAAGCGTTTGATGTTACGCCCTATGCCAAAGCACTTTCCAAGTTTCTTCTGGGGCACCCCGATTGCCAGGATTTTGGGAGAAAATTCAAACCGGCCTTCAGTGGTTGTCACCAGCATGCCTGTGGGCTCACGCACATGCACGATCTGGGACTCCTGGCCGTCACGCGAATCGAGGCGGCGGGGGCTCAAAAGGGGTTCAAGGTCTTTGTCGGTGGCGGGCTGGGACCTGTTCCCTACCAGGCAAAGGTCTTCGCAGATTTCTTACCCGTCGAAGAGTTATTGCCGATTGCCCAGGCCATTGCTCGGGTATTTGCTCGTCTGGGCGAGAAAAAGAATAGAAATCGAGCTCGCATCAAATTTCTCGTTCACGAAATGGGGATCGAAAAGTTTCGTGAAGCGGTCCTTGAAGAGAGGACTAAACTCCCGCACGATTCCCGGTGGAAAGACCTGATCGAGGAGTCACAGGATCATTCTGAACCTGCATGGACCCCTGGAGGAGAGCTTGCATCGCTCCCCTCCCCATCGTACAGGCGATGGCTTGAAACGAATGTGAAGCCTCAACGCCAGGCCGGATACTCCATGGTCACCGTGTCACTTCCGTTGGGTGATATTGCTGCCGGGCAGTTGCGTGGACTGGCCGACATTGTCCGTCATTTCACACCAGATGCGATTCGGACATCGGTGGAACAAAATTTTGTCCTGCGCTGGGTGAACCAGATGGATTTGCCGCAGCTTTTTGCCGCGTTAGAGGAAATCAAGCTTGCCGAGCCGGGGGCGGGGTCTATTGTAGACATTGTAGCCTGTCCTGGTACCGACACCTGCAAATTAGGAATCTCCTCCTCTCGAGGCTTGGCGGTGGAGTTGCGCAAGCGTCTTGCACAAAAAAGCTTCGAGCTGAATCAGGCCATTCAGGACTTGCATATCAAAATCAGCGGGTGTTTCAATAGTTGTGGACAACATCATATCGCAGACATTGGTTTCTACGGAGTAAGCCGGAAAATAGCCGGATATACCGTGCCTCATTTTCAGGTAGTCTTGGGAGGCGAGTGGACAAATAACGCAGGCTCTTACGGTTTACCCATGGTGGCGATCCCTTCGAAAAATATTCCAGAAGCGGTCAGTCGGATCTGCAATCATTTTCTTATTCGAAGGGAGAAGGGAGAGCCGTTTAAGGATTTTATCAAGCGAGTTGGAAAGGCAGAGATTAAGACGCTGCTGGATGACTTGTCCCGCTTGCCCGGAGAGCAGACAGACCGATCCTATTTCAGTGATTGGGGTGATCCTCGGGAATACAGCGTGGAAGATATCGCCAAAGGGGAGTGTGCTGGAGAAGTGGTTTCTGCTGTGGAGTTTGGCCTGGCAAATGCTGAAAGAGAAGTCTTTGAGGCCCAATTGTTATTGGAGCAGGGAAGTGTACTGCGGGCTGGGAAGACGGCTTATGATGCCATGCTCCACGCCGCCAAAGCACTCATTCGTTTTGAATTTCTAGACATCCGTGAGGATGAGGATGAGATTGTAAAGGAATTTCGGCGCCTGTTTTATGACACGGAGCGTTTTTTCGACCCCATCATGGGAGGAAGATTCGCGCAGTATCTTTTCGCGGCCCACCTCAAGAAAGGCCATTCCGAGAGCGAAGAGGTTTCCCACCAGCTCATTGAAGAAGCACAGCTTTTTATTGAAGCTTCACACAGCTGTTATGCACGCTTAGGGTCACTGTCAAGTCACGCGCTCCCGAAATAATGAATCCCGATATGGAATTACAGCATATTAATGTGAAGCTATTTCTGGATTCGTCTCCAAGTCTCGATTTGTGGGGAGTCGTCCCTGTATTCCACAGTTGGATCCAGACGCAAATTTGGGATGAGCTCTTGATTGATGTTGCCGACTACCGTCATGTCCCCGCTGGCCCCGGCATTGTTTTGGTTGGACATGAGGCTGATTATAGTGTCGACAACAGTGAAAATCGTCTGGGCATGCGGTATAATCGGAAGACCAAAGTCGACGGAACGAACCCGGATCGATTGTGTCAGGCTTTAAGATGCTGCGCTGAAGGCATGCGATAGACTCGAAGCAGACGACCGGCTCAAAGGCCAGATCCGATTCGGAAGAAGTGAACTCAAAGTCTCTGTCAATGATCGCCTTCTCGTGCCTAATTTTCAGTCATCGTATGAATCGATTGAGCCGGAAATCAAATTCTTTTTTGCAGATCTACTCAATGGAACCGATTTTGTTTTGAGTCGAGAGGATAATCCAAGGAATCCTTTTGGCCTAACCGTGAAAGCCGGTCGTGAGTTCGAGATTGAAGGGCTGCTGGAGAAACTTGGCGTAAAGGTTTCCGAATCCACTCTTCAATCATCAAAATAACAATTCAAATAGCGCCAACAGGCATCCATTCGCTTTAGATTCTGCAGCCGGGGATGTGGAACGGGAGCACCTTCCACAGGATCACCAACTGCCCGGATTACGGCACTCCAGCGCTCGTTTATCATTCTCCCGACCTGGACGCTAACGGCCCCCGCGAAAAGTTTCCTGCAAAAGTCGAATAGCTCGATTCAAAAAAAAAGCCAAGGGATAAACCCTTGGCTTCCGATTACTTGCTTGTCTACCCTGCGAGCCGGATTTTGTTTGTATCCACTCCCGCTTACTAGGCCGGCTTTTTCAATTCCGCGCCTGCTTTTTGTATCACGGCATCTAACCCGTCCAAGCTGTTATTGTTCTTGCTCTTATAAAGTGCCTCTAGCTGTGAACGTGCTTGTTGTTCCGTCACGCCCTTGAGAAAGACCGATTTTGCCAACGCAGTGATGCCCTTGTCGCGATTTTCCGGGAACTTTTTCTCGTCCTCTGCTTGTTTTGCCTTAAGTTCGGTAAGCTTCTTCTCTTTTTCTTCTTTGACGGCAGGGTCGGTGACGGATTGAAGCTCGATCTGGAGTGCGTTGATATTGGCCACAAGTTCATTTAATTCTTTGGCAGCGTTTCTCGCCAGAAATGTGTATGAAATCCCAAGGCGATAAAAATCGATTGGGTTTGTCTGATTTAAGTTGGTGGCGAGAGAGTATTGCTCGATGGACTTGTTGTAGTCCTTCTTATTCAGGAAAATCAACCCGGTAGACGAGTAAACGCTGGAAAGAAGCTTGTTCTTTTCATTCGTCCATTGCTCGTCCGTCATGGTGGATCCGGCGGGTTTCTGGAGCGCATTGATTTCTGTGAGAGCTCTCTCGGCAAACCCTTGGGCCTTATCTAATTGTTCGGCTTTCTTGGCATCATCCGCAGGCAATCGCTCGGGGAGAATGCTTGCCAGCGTGAGCAGGGAAGGGAGATCTTTAGGGTCTATAGCCAGAAGCTTTTCACCGGTTTCGACTGTTTTGTCAAAATTGTTCTGCTGCTGGTAGGCTCCCATCAAACGCTGTAGGATAAATTTTTTGGTGGTATTGTCGGCCTGAGGAAATTCCGCAAGAAACTTTTCACCGTATTCGGTCACTTTGGCCGGGTTTCCCACGCGGCTGTAGCTATCGATAAGCATCTGGTAAATGTATATCTTGAATTCAGAATCCGGGAAATCTGTCAGAAACTTACTGGCTAATTCAGCTTTCGCGGCTGGGGCCTGTTCTTTGTAGGCAGCCATATAGGCATCATATTCTACCTGTGTCTTCGCTTGTGGCTGCTTTTGTTCCTGAGCGATGAGGGAGAGACACGCACCAGCCAGGAAGATGAGACACAGTGCCGGTAAGATAAATTTCTGAGAACCCTTCATAATTTTCTACCTCCTTTAAATCAAACCCGGTTTCACGGGGTTTTTCTTCGGGTAAGCAATACCCTTATTGCCTTAAGATGGCTTAATTGGATCGATCATCTTCGTAACACTGGCATACTTCAATCAATGACACAACCCCTTTAGATCTCCAAGCTTTGGAGCGTTACAAAGGTCAGAAGTGTAAACCAAGGCGATTTTGAACGCAAGGATAGATTCATTCCCCATGTACAAAATTGAAATTGATTCACAATAGGCTATACTATTGGCTGTTTCACAATATTTCCAATCCCTTTCACCCGAAAAGATGCCGTTCGCCACTCACCTCGAATGCAGCTTGTGTCAGATTCAGTATCCTGTCATGCAGCTCATTAACCTTTGCCGTTGCGGTTCTCCACTGCTGGTTCGATATGATTTGAAGAGTGTACAGCAGGTTCTGCGGCCCGATCAGATAGGGCACCGCCCGGCAACGATGTGGCGCTATAAGGAACTTCTACCGGTTGAGAGGCCGGAGGATATCCTCTCACTTGGAGAAGGATGGACTCCATTATTGTCGGTCCCCGGGCTGGGAAAAACTTTTGGCCTCGAGAAGTTATGGATCAAAGATGAATCCCTAAACCCGACGGGTTCATTCAAAGCGCGCGGACTTTCGGTTGCTGTCAGCATGGCAAAAGTGCTTGGGGCCAAGAAGCTGGCAATCCCATCTGCCGGCAATGCCGCTGGGGCGCTAGCTGCCTATGCCGCCCGCGGAGGGCTTGAGGCCCATATCTTCATGCCCCGCGATAGCCCGCCAGCGAATCGCATCGAATGTGAGATTGCCGGGGCTCGGGTCGTGCTGGTTAACGGGCTCATCACGGAGTGCGGAAAGCAAATTGCAGAACGCAAAGACCTGGAAGGATGGTTTGACGTTTCCACACTAAAAGAGCCTTACCGCGTCGAAGGGAAGAAGACCCTGGGATTGGAGCTTGCCGAGCAGCTGGGATGGCATCTTCCCGATGTGATTATTTATCCGACTGGCGGAGGGACGGGCCTGATTGGGATGTGGAAAGCATTCGACGAAATGGAGGCATTGGGTTGGATCGATTCGCGCAGGCCGCGGATGGTTTCCGTTCAGGCATCCGGCTGTGCCCCAATCGTCAAAGCTTTCCAGGAAAACAAAGAGCGGGCTGAGGCATGGGAGGGAGCAACCACCCTCGCATCTGGGTTGAGGGTCCCTAAGGCCATCGGAGACTTCATGATGCTGCGGATCCTTCGTCAGAGTCAGGGAACGGCCGTTGCCGTGACGGATTCCGAGATGATGGAAGACGTCAGGCTGACGGGGACCTGCGAAGGAATTTTTCTTGCCCCCGAAGGAGCCGCTGCGGTTTCTGCGCTGAGAAAACTCCTGAGGTCCGGATTCGTTGAGCCAAATCAAGAGGTCGTCTTGTTTAATACGGGATCTGGTTTGAAATACCAACACCTGTTTGGAAAATGTGACAATTGAAAAATCGTTAGGATCCACTTTTGCATTCCGATCCCATGACCGAACGGCTTTATTATCCTGATAGCTACTTAAAAACGTTTGTAGCGGAAAGGCTCTCATCAACCCCTAAGAATGGTGGATTTGCCATCATCCTAGATCAGACCGCCTTCTACCCGACCTCCGGCGGTCAACCCAATGATCTGGGAAGGCTTGGGGAGCAAGAGATCCTTGATGTTTTTGAAGATGACAATCGAAATGTTGTCCATCTCGTGCGTCATGAAGTCGCCGCTGAACGCCCGACGGGCCTGATTGATTGGGAGCGTCGCCATGACCACATGCAGCAGCACACCGGTCAACACCTCCTCTCTCAAGCTTTCCTGACAACCGCACGCTTTAACACCATCGGGTTTCATTTGAGTTCCGACTATGCCACGATCGATTTGGATACAGACTGGGTCACCCTCTCGCAGCTCAGCGCAGCGGAAAAACTGGTCAACGAAATCGTTTCTGAGAATCGAAACGTCTCCAGCCGAATCGTTACTCCGGAAGAGGTCCCGCAACTGGGACTGCGTAAGGAAAGCCAGCGTCAAGGTCCCTTGCGGATTGTGAGCATCGAAGACTTCGATGTGTCCGCATGCGGTGGAACACATGTCAGGCAGACGGCCGAAGTCGGAAGCGTCGTGATTCGAAAGACAGAACGGGTGAACCGTCAAGTTCGAGTGGAATTTGTTTGTGGAAAACGCATGCTGAATACTCACCGGTCCGATCTGGAGACTCTGACGGCGGTCGCGCGTCAATTCTCGGTCGGTTTGGCTGATGTCCCGGAACGCGTTGAGAAGCAAATTCAAGAGAACAAGAGCCTGCGCAAGAAATTGCAGGACAAAAACAAGGTTCTGGCAAGCCTTCTCGCCCGGGAACTTTATCGTTTGGCTAAAGAACATCAAGGCTTCAGGATTGTCCAAGAGCTTTTTGAGGATGAAGAGACAGAGTTCTTGAAGCTCATGATTCAGGCACTCCATGAGCAAGGCCCCTTCATTGCGTTGCTCGGGTGCCGTTGGGGAGGGCAAGCGAACCTGATCTTTTCCCAGTCGGAATCATCACCATATGATCTTCGGAATCTGCTGGCTGAATCCTGTAAGCTCATCGAAGGGAAGGGGGGAGGTTCCAGAAACATGGCCCAGGGGGGAGGGAAGAAAGTGGACCAGCTTGACACGGCACTGATTCTGGCTAAGAAAAGGATTTTGTCTTAAAAGATAAATGCAAAATGAACGATGACAAATGAGACATGCTGTGTAAGAGAATGAGAAAACTTTGCGACAAAGTATGGTGAGTTGATTTAAGTTATTTTGCCAGAAAATCTCGCACTGAGGGTGAAGGTTTGCTATGAAAAAAGTCCTATTCCTTTTCACTGGCGGTACGATCTCCATGAAGATTGACCCGGAATTGGGTGTCGCCATTCCTGTTCTTTCCGGCGAAGAAATCCTTTCCTTTGTTCCGGGGTTAGACCAGCTCTGCAATTGTGAAATCGTGGATTTCTCCAGGCTTCCCGGGCCACACGTGACACCCGAACTCATGTTCGAGCTTTCAGAGGTCTTGAATCAGCAACTCGGGCGGAAGGATGTTCATGGAGTGGTCATCACCCATGGGACCGATACGCTCGAGGAGACCGCTTTCCTGCTCGACCTGCGTCTCCGGACTTCAAAGCCTGTGGCAATTGTCGGAGCCATGCGAAACAGTTCTGAGTTGGGATGGGATGGGCCTGCTAATTTGAAAGCTGCAGTTCGCGTGGTTCTGGAGGGGAAGCCGGCTCTTCAGGGAGTATTAGTCGTCATGAATGGGCAGATTCTGGCTGCCTCAGAAGCCACCAAGACCCACAGCGAATCATTGAATACATTTCAGAGCCCGAACTTTGGCCCTTTGGGAATCGTGGATCAGGACCGTATTCTTTGGATGCGGCAGATCGTTCGAAGACAAAGTTTCCTCGCAGAGCGCATTGAACCGCGCGTGGACCTCCTGAAGATGGTAGCAGGCAGTGATGATCGACTCGTACGCTGGGTTATCGAAGGGGGTGCGAACGGGCTGGTCATCGAGGGTACGGGGCGCGGAAATGTGCCACCCCAGGTTCTTCTTGGAATTCAAACTGCCATCGACCAGGGCATTCCCGTCGTCATCGCGACCCGGTGTCCTCAAGGCCGGGTATTGGATACCTACGGATATGAAGGCAGTGGGAGAGATTTGCGCAAGCGGGGCGTCATTTTTGCAGGCTTCTTACCCGGCTTAAAGGCGCGGATCAAGCTGATGGTTGTCCTCGGTCAGACGCGAGACCTACCTGAAGTCAAGCGCTTGATGGAGGAAGGAGTTTACTGAAGAACCCCTTTCGGGAAACCTAGAGCACGTCAACCATTTCGGACGGCCTGATGATTGCAAGCAAAGTCCCCGAGCCGGCATCTCTTTTCAGGGCGCCCTCCAGGCTGTTGTGAAAAGAGAGTACTCATGCCAGCAGCTTCTGGATGACATTCCCGTGGATATCGGTCAGTCGAAAATCGCGTCCTTGGAAGCGATACGTTAATTTTGTATGGTCTAATCCCATCAAGTGAAGAATCGTGGCGTGCAAGTCGTGCACATGCACAGGATCTTCTACGATATTGTAACCAAACTCATCCGTTTGACCCAGCGTGATGCCTGACTGGATTCCTCCTCCAGCCAGCCAGATGCTGAACGCTTTGGCGTGATGGTCTCGTCCCAGAAACTTCGAGCCGTCCCGTTCCTCATTCATCGGAGTTCGGCCAAACTCGCCTCCCCAGACTACTAAAGTGCTTTCCAGTAAACCGCGCTGCTTGAGGTCGCGAACCAGCGCTGCTGCTGCCTGATCGGTTTGCCGGCATAGCTGTTGGAGCCCCGTGACAATATCTTTGTTTTGAATCTCACCGTGATGGTCCCAGCCCCGGTGATAAAGCTGGACAAAACGAACTCCGCGCTCGACCAGCCTCCGGGCCAAGAGGCAGTTATTTGCAAAGGTGGCCTTCCCCGGCTCCGTCCCGTACATGTCATGGATGGCTCTGGGTTCTTTAGAAATTTCCATGAGCTCCGGCACGCTCGACTGCATTCGATAAGATAGCTCGTAAGAGGCGATTCGGGCTTGAATCGCAGGATCTCCAACCTCTTCGAATTCTTGATGATTCAGTCTTCGGAGCGTGTCCAAAGAGCGACGGCGGTCCTCTGGGCGCATCCCTTCGGGATTCGAAAGAAACAAGACGGGGTCTCCTTTCGATCGAAATTCGACTCCTTGATAAGTGGCAGGCAGGAAACCGCTCCCCCAGCAAGTCTTGCCCCCGTCGGGATTGTTTTCACCGGAAAGAAGCACCACAAAACCAGGGAGGTCCCTGTTCAGGCTGCCAATGCCGTAGGTAAGCCAAGCGCCCAAGCTCGGGCGGCCGGGAACTTGAGCTCCGGTATTCAGGAAAATCTGGGCCGGGGCATGATTGAAATGATCGGTATACATCGACTTGACCACAGCGATGTCATCGACAATCGTCGCAAGCTGAGGCATGAGATTGGAAACTTCTGCACCGGATTGCCCGTAGCGTTGGAACGAGTGGGGCGACCCCAACAGCTTGGGACTTCCCTTGATGAATGCGAAGCGTTCTCCTTTGACAAACTCGTCCGGGATTTTCTGTCCATTTAACTCATTGAGCTTTGGCTTGTAATCCAGGAGATCCAGTTGCGAGGGCGCCCCGGCCATAAACAGATAAATGATGTTCTTGGCTTTCGGGGCAAATTGTGGCGGCTTTGGGGCAAGAGGATTGATGGGCAAGATTGGCTGCCCCGATGATTCCGCCCGGAGGCTAAGATTGGAGAGGCAGGAAAGTGCCATACCCCCGATGCCGAAACCTGTGTTCAGAAAAAAATGCCGCCGTGTAATTTTCTGAAGAGCTGTGTTTGTTCTTCTCATCAATCTCGACTCCGATCTCATTCCCAGTTGCATTCAAACGGTGACAGTCTGAATTCTCTTCCGCTGGAGGGGTTCCCTCGACTCTCTGGATCCAATTGATGACAACTGAGTATCATTCATTTCGAAGACTGGTTTGAATCAGCCTCCACTTTTTCTGATGATTCAGTCTTTCGTTAGCGCCTGATCTAAATTGAAAAGAACGTTTGAAATGACAGTTAGTGCCGCTAACTTCGAGAGCTCCGGGCTTTGCATGTTTTCCAGCTTTGCCCCTGCGACCTGGCTGGCGGCTCGAGGATCCCGGCTATAACGATTTACTTCCTGCTGGTAAAGTTCCATCAAAGAGTCGACGGCAAGCGGGTCCGGTTTACGAGCCGTGCACAATTGGTAGCCATAACGAATACGCGATTGAGCGTCCGGTCCTCCCTCTTTGATCAATCGTCGCGCCAGGGCTTGGGCGGCTTCAAAAAAAGCCGGGTCGTTCAAGGAGGTGAGGGCCTGCAGAGGCGTGCTTGTTCGGATACGACGGGCCGTACAAAATTCTCGGCTGGTTGCGTCATAGGAGATGAAACTCGGATAGGGAACTGTCCGGCGCCAAAAAGTGTAGATTCCCCGTCGGTAGCGGTTTTCTCCTTCGTCGTTCACCCACTTGTCCGGATTGTAGGGCAGAGACCAGATCCCTTCCGGTTGATAGGGAAATACGCTGGGTCCTCCCACCCTGAGGCTCAGTAAACCGCTGGCAGCCAGGGCCGTGTCTCGAATCATCTCGGCCTCTAATCGAAATCGCGGCCCGCGGGCGAGCAGCTTGTTATAGGGGTCCCTTTCCAGCCATTCCGGCGAAATCTGTGAAGACTGTCGATAGGTTGCCGAAGTCACGATGACCCGCAGGATTGCCTTCAAGCTCCACCCCTGACGCACGAACTCGGTGGCCAGCCAATCGAGCAATTCCGGATGGGATGGCTTGTCGCCTTTGGTCCCAAAATCCTCCGTGGTCTCGACGATGCCCCGACCAAAGACCTGCTCCCATAAACGGTTGACGGTGACACGCGCAACGAGTGGATTCTCTTCATCCACGAGCCAGCGGGCGAGTGCGAAACGATTCGGTGAGAGGTTCCCCGCTAACGGATGAAGGGATGCCGGGACTCCAGCCTCTACTCTTTCTCCCTTGCTTAAATAGGCCCCTTTGATCCGCAAGAACGTTGCAGGGTTGTCGGAGGATGCTTTTTCCTGCATAACGAGCGCCGTGATAGGCTGGATTTCCTGCAGGGTCTTCTTCAATTGGGCCAAGCGATCTCTTTCCGCTTGGAGTAAAGGGGAGATGGATCGGTAATAGGTTTCCAGCTGTTTCTTTTCTGTCGGGGTACGATGATCTCGGGTGAAGGTGAGAATCTCGCGTATCTCATCAGGAAGAGGTTGCGCGGGGAGAACCCCGGGGATTGTTGACGCCGAAAGACGAAAGCGGCCGATAGCTGCGAAATCGGAAGGGTACTGGTGCCCCAAAGTGAAGATAAGTGAAGCGCCCGCTGGGATTTCCAGCGGACAGGCTGTTTGAATCACGGCGTGATGTGCTTTTCCTGTTTGGGGCGCAATCGACCAGCCCGTTTCGGGATTATCATCGAGCACCCCGGAAATCGCGAAACCGGGCTGCGAGAAATCGGCCTGAGGATTGATGAGTGTGATCGGTGCGTTGGGTTTCCCTTTCTGCGCCAATTCGACTTTAAAGGAGGTCAGCACGAAATTCCCGTCTCTGTGAAGGCCGGGCCCCAGTGCCGGAAGAGAAGGGTCAGGAAGAACCTCCAGCTGGAAGGCCGTGATTCTGCTGAGCGAAGTGGGGATAACCAAAGTGTAGTTTACTTTCTCCGACCAAGTCGCCACGAGCAGGGACTTATTTTCCGCCGGCCAAAAATAGGCACTACCACTAAAAGTGAACTGGGCGGGCTCCAGGTTATGCCAGGCAGCTTGTTTCGGCGACTCTTGGTTCTCCCAGAGTTCCAGGGCTGTGTCCAATTCGTGGGTCTGGGTGGTCAGCCTTTCTTCTGTATGAGCGATCTCCTCAGTCAATGCCTTACGGCGCGCCGCATTCTCCGGATCCGGCAACTCCAGAATGGGCTCCACGAGTTTCACATGGCTAGTCCCGACTCCATCCAAGCGGTATTCGGAATTTTCAAAAAATGCGAAAATGCGGTAGTAATCCTTCTGGGTAAATGGGTCATATTTGTGATTATGACATTGAGCGCAGCCCAGGGTAGTTCCCAGCCAAACCGTTGCTGTTGTGTTGACTCGATCCACAATCTGCATCCAACGGGCTTCTTCCTTATCAACACCATCTTCCTCGTTGGTCATGGTATTGCGATGAAACCCCGTCGCAATCTTCTGTTCGGGACTAGCTCCTGGCAATAAGTCGCCAGCTAACTGCTCAATTGTGAATTCGGTGAAAGGGATGTCTTTGTTTAAGGCATTGATGACCCAATCTCGATAAGGCCACATTGTTCTACGTGCATCTTTTTCATACCCATTGGTATCGGCATAACGCGCCAGGTCGAGCCACGGTCGCGCCCAGCGCTCGCCATAATGAGGAGAGGCCAGCAATCGGTCCACAACCTTGCTGTATGCGTCTTTGCTGGAGTCCGCCAGGAACGCTTCAATCTCCTGGATCGTAGGAGGGAGGCCAGTGATGTCGAGGGTGACGCGGCGGAGCAGCACCTCTTTAGACGCCTCCGGAGAAGGGCGCAGCCCCTCCTTTTCAAGCCTGTCCAGGACAAAACTGTCAATAGGATTGCGGACCCAGGAAGAATTCTTCACACTGGGCAGATCGGGTCTCACCGGTTTGCGGTAGGCCCAATGGGTTGAGATTTTAGCATCCGCTACTGAAGCTTCCTCTGGCCAGGGAGCTCCTTGATCGATCCAGTCACGGATAAGCTGGATTTGCTCGTCCTTTAAGGGCTCAGAGTCGAGCGGCATGCGTGCTTTGTCCTCCTGCCCCTGGATCCGCTGGAGCAGAAGGCTATCCACACTCTTGCCGGGTACCAGCGCTTTTCCGGAGATCCCTCCTTGGGTCACCAGTTGCCTGGAGTCCAACCGGAGTTGTCCCATCTGAACAGCGGCTCCATGACAGCGGATACAGTGAGCATTGAGAATGGGTTGAACCTGTTTCACGAAATCAATTGTCTTGGACTGAACCGTCTAAAGAATTCGCAAAGCTGGCAAAATTTTCATGGAAAATAGAAAACCCACCCGCAAATGAGGTCAAGACGAGAAAGAGGAGTGTTCGAATCGTAATCCGTTGCACAGGCCAAATGCCTTCTGAAATGATTGTCGCTATACTGGAGAAGCAAGACTTCATCGAATCAAAGCTCTTGCCGCGCACCCCCATTATGATCCAAACTCACGGGAATTGCCATGTGGGAACATGCTGGAAATGATTGAAAACGAGTACAAAGCAATTGAATAAAATAGACATTTCAACTTAGTGAACAAGGAGGAGTGCGAGTATGAATCTTGTCGTATTGGACGGCTATGCCTTAAACCCGGGTGATTTGTCCTGGAAGGCCTTGGAAAAAATTGTCAACGTAAAGTTTACGATAGAACCCCGTCGGATTTGGTCGTGGAGCGGAGTCAAGGAGCAGAATCTAATCTTGACCAATAAGACTCCCTTAACCGCAGCATCCATTAGCCAGCTCACGTTGCTCCGCTATATCGGGGTCATGGCGACAGGGTACAATATTGTGGATGTGCAGGCCGCTAAGGAAAGGAAGATTCTGGTTACCAACATTCCTACCTATGGAACGGCTTCGGTCGCGCAGTTTGCTTTCGCCCTGCTGTTGGAGTTATGTCACAACGTCAGAGTCCATAGTGACGCGGTTCGATCAGGGGCATGGTCACGCAGTGCGGATTGGTGCTTCTGGCTCTCTCCACTGAAGGAATTGGCAGGCAAAGTGATGGGCATCGTCGGATTTGGGCGGATTGGAAGGCAGGTCGCTAAGATTGCCGATGCCTTTGGAATGGAAATTCTGGCCTTTGACAGTATCCAAGGAGAACCGCCGACCACTGAATCATTTTTCCTGGGTTTCCTTGGAAGAGTTGCTGCAAAAAGCCGATGTCATCACCCTCCATTGTCCCTTGTTCCCAGACACTGAAGGAATGATCAACACAGAACGTCTCCGGCTGATGAAACCGACAGCCTTCTTGATCAATTCTTCTCGAGGGCCTCTGGTGAAAGCGCAGGACTTGGCGGATGCCTTAAACACCGGCGTGATTGCTGGCGCTGGACTTGATGTCCTTTCCATTGAACCGCCACGAGAGAATAATCCTCTGTTGTCTGCAAAAAACTGTTTGATCACGCCCCATATCGCCTGGGCGACTCTCGAGGCCCGTTCACGTCTCATGGATGTGGCTGTTTCCAATGTTGCCGCGTTTCTGCAAGGAAGACCACAGAACGTCGTGAATCTATAAATAAGCTTGGATTTTCTCTATGCGGCAAGCGGGTTCATTGGCCTGTTTTGATCAGTTTTATTTCATCGGGAAAGAATACCTTTGATTCAAATCGCCGTTGAACTCGAGATCTTTTCCGGGTGAATAGGCTCTTTTAAGACACCCAGCGACCATCTGCTCGGGGGAAGATCATTGTTTAAAAAGACTCGCTTCGGGTTTGTAGGCCTGCCCCCCCACCGTCAGCCAGGAACAGGAAGGCTGGCAATATCGAGAAAAGTAAACACTGCATATCTTTCAGAATTTTGCCAACAAGCGGAGTAAACAATCAACCAGCCAGCGACCGACCCAAAGGCTAAGTTCGAAAGAAATAGTAACTCCAAAGGCCATTCCAATTAGGTCGTAGAGTGTCTGCATGGCTGTTCCTCTCTTGTTCTTCAGCCAACATGCACGCCGGTCTCCAGCACCTGGGGGGAAATAACCCGTTTATTGTTAGTAGAATCCTAATGGGTGGAGAAACACACCGTGAAGAAATTACCCTTGGAGTGTAAGTATTATCTGGTTCTTTTCCTCGAATCCTTCCGTTTTTCTATAGATTCTTGCTGATGTCTTCCATTTATCAGCCATATTTAACACCCTTTTTGTGCCTTATTCTTGGAGTCGTCCGCTTGTTTGAGGAAATCACTGAAAAGAAGTAGTTTCCCGGTTTTCGGTTTTTCCGGTGGGTGGAATTTGGCTCTTGGCAGAAGCAAAATAAGGCTCCCGGAGAAAAACTGCGCTTCGGAGGATTAAGAATTGGGGGGGTGACACGCTATGCCCAATCTAGGAGCCAAAATGGAAATCCTGGTAAATATCGCTTATTGATGCAACTAGGCAGGCACTATGACTATGCCAAAAGGAGTTTCATCTTGAAGAACCTCGGGAAGAAAGAATCCCTGAGCCGCAGAAATTTCCTGAGTGGTTCGGTGGCGGCCACTCTTGCCTCCCTGGCCTCACCAGGAAACTTGCCGGCTTTCGGAACAGAGAAAACTGGGCAGGGAATGGCATCAAGTTCGTCTGAAGTTGTGTTCCGCTCCGGCAAGCCCATCTGGCCCACGGGCAGGGAAAAAGAGATGAATCTCAGGGTGGGGTTCCGTGCCGAGTTCGAGCCCCCGCCGGGAAAAACGTTTATCTGCGTGCGACTGGTTGCACGTTTTACCGGCTTTATCTGAATGGAAAATTTCACGCCTGGGGACCGGGCCGCGCGCCCCTTAATTATGCCCGCGTTGATCTCTGGGATATTACCGATCTGCTGGTGAAGGGCAAAATTTTGTCGCCATGGAAGTGGCCGGGTACAATGTCAATGCCTATTATGTGATGGACGAGCCGTCATTCCTTCAGGCAGAAGTCGTGACGGAATCTGAGGTTCTCGCTTCAACCGCGGGCGAAGGGGAGCATTTTCAGGCCAAATTTCTTCCCCATCACATTGAGAAGGTTCAGCGCTACACGTTTCAGCGCACGTTCTCCGAGGTCTATCACCTGCATTCCGAATCCAACGCCTGGCGCGAACACGCGGGCGCTGCGTTTCAACCTGTTGCCTGCGCCGTCCAACCCCAGCGTAAATTGATCGATCGAGGGGTTCCGTATCCGGATTATCGCAAGCGCCAGCCCGAAATGATTGCAGCCGAGGGCGAGTTTGATTGGAGCGGCAAAGCGCCGAAGAGCCTGATGGACGACCGCTCGATTCCCTCCGCCGCCCGAATTGGCCCCAACATGCTGGGATACGCGTGGACGGATCTGGACGAGATTCCCTACCTTGAAGCGCAAAAGACCGCAACCACGGTCAACAATCGGATCGATCAGCCTTACGACCCGAACGAGCCCCTGGTAGTCAAAGAGGGCCAATTCAAGACGTTTGATTTCGGCACGAACCTGCCGGGATTTTTCGGGGCGCATGTCAAGGTGAAGACCGCGTCCAAAATTTACTTCACCTGGGATGAGACGCTCGTAGACGGCGACGTGGACTTTAAACGCCTGATGTGCTGCAACGTCCTCGCCTACACCCTGGCTCCGGGCGAATACCACCTTGAGACCTTTGAGCCTTACGGCCTGGAATTCCTCAAGCTGATGGTTTTGAGCGGCGAGTGCGAGGTTGACAACATTTTCATTCGCGAGTATGCGGCCTCGGATATCTGGACGGCGGACTTTCACTGCAGCGATGATCGCTTGAATCGGATCTTCGCCGCGGGTCGGGAGGTATTCCGCGCCAACGTGATCGATAGCTACCAGGACAATCCCACCCGCGAGCGCGCCCCCTGGCTTTGCGACCCGCTTTTTTCTGCAAGCGCCGCGCCCCTTCTGTGCGGGCACACGAAGGCCGAACGCAATCTCTTCCAAAACTACATGCTGGCGGATCATTTTGACAATCTGCCAGACGGCATGCTCCCGAACTGCTATCCTGCCGATCAACGAAGCGGCGAGTTTACACCCCAATGGCCGCTCTGGCTGATCCTTCAACTCGAGGATTATTTCGAACGCAGCGGCGACCGTCAGATGGTGGATGATCTTCGCGCCCGCGTGTTGAAACTGTTTGACTACTTTCGGCCCTTTCAAAATACCGACGGACTCTTGCATGATCTCAAGGGTTGGGTTTTTGTCGAGTGGTCGAAATCCAATGAATACGTTCAGCCCTTGAACTATCCCACCAACATGCTCTACGCGGCGTCACTCGCGGCGGCGGGAAGGCTGTATGACCTGCCGGAATTCATTGCGCAGGCCGAGTCGCTGCGGAAAGTCATGAGGCAGCAGGCCTTCGACGGCCGTTTCTTTGTCGATAATGCGGTGCTCAAGGAGGGGAAGTTCGTTCCCACTCAAAACCGCACCGAAACCTGCCAGTATTACGCCTTCTTCTTCGGCGTCGCCACTCCGGATACTCATCCCCAACTGTGGGCTATATTACGCGACGAGTTCGGCCCCAAGCGGCACTCAACCAAAGCCTATCCGGATATTCCTCCCTCCAATGCATTTATGGGCAATGTGATGCGGCAGGATATCCTGTCACGCGCCGGACTGACGGACCAGGTGGCGCGCGAGGCCATCGACAACTTGCTCTACATGGCGGATATCAGCGGAACCCTTTGGGAGAATAGCAGCAACGAAGCAAGCATGAACCATGCTTTTGAGGCGCACATCGTCACCGCGCTTTATCGGGATATTCTCGGCCTATACAAAGTGGATATGGTTCGCAAAATAGCTCACCTGCGCTTTACGCCGCTGACGCTGGACTGGTGCGAAGGTCGCACTCCCACTCCCGATGGGTTTGTGCATATGCGTTGGAAGAAAACCGCAGATGGATTAACTTATCAAATCGATGTTCCGGCGGGCTATCGCGTCCACGTGCAGACATTAGGCGACGTCAAAGCGGTCCAAAGGCTTTTCCCCCACGGGAAAGTTAACTTCGGTTATAAAGTTGAGGGGGGATATCAGTGAGACGGGTTAGTTGAGCCGCAAATGCCGAGCGAAAGGCAAAAGATAAAAGTTGACGCCCTTTTGCCTCACTGTGATTCTTGAACAATCCTCTGTCCCTTGAACAGGCGTAATATCGAAGTGATAAGAAGACACACTCCTGAAGAGTGAATTGTCCTTTAGTACTAATGTCAGATAAGTGAGAAGCGGAGAATAATCCTCAATTCCGAAATTAGGATCCACTGTTTTGGGCCTAACTCAGTGAGATTGAAATGGGATATCAAAGAGCCGGAAGGACAAAACAGATCGAGAAGAAAATCGTGCGATTTTAGAGGGGAAAGTAAAGGTAGGGTGCGTTCATTGAATGGGCTGAGCGATGAAGAAGCCGCTTGTTCTTGCGGCCGTGCTGTAAACACGCGAGACAGCAAGCATCGGGCTTCCGTTGAGAGACTGGATTTCGACCGGGCCGAAGGCCGCCGTCGACCCGATGAACTGAAGAACGTTGTCGGATACGAAGCATCCATTAGCAGGAATGGTCATCGTCCGCGATCCGGTCACGGCCCCGTTTCCCGAATCATCCCCTTGACGAGCGGTGAACTCGACAGTGTTCGGTTGATCACTTAAGTTAACCACGGTGATTGTCGACTGGTAGTTGAGAGATGAAGTGGACTTTATCAATAGATGGGGGCTCCCCTGACTCACACTGATTTCAATGCTCGGATCATTGGTCCAGTTGTCGATCTGGGTTGCGAAGGCTTTGATCGGAGTGTTCGAACTGATCTTGAGATATCCTTGTCTCAGCGACCTTGCTGGGTCACTGGACTGACTGACCAGAGAACGGATCACGTTGTTGATTTGCAGGAGCCCCAGGGGCGGAACCAAAATTGGCGAAGCGTTTGAGGCGATCAAATGGCCATCTTCCCCCATCAGGCTAATTTGGATTTCAGCGACCTCCGAGCCCAAATTGTTTAGCCCAAGATTCGTCCGATAAGTTTCCGTATCGACGACGAATGGAATGAATTCAGTCATCGAGCCCGAATTCCTGGGCAACGAAGGAAAAAACCCGCCGGTGCCCTTATTCATTCCAGAGACCTGCGAGGTCGCCGTAAGCAGTGCCCCATTGTCTGAGTGAATTTCTATGGGGCCAAAGTTTTCCGATATGGAAAGGGCTTCTAGAATATTTTGAAAGGTGACGAAGCCATAGGGGGCCACACCGATATTCTTTAAGGGGACTCCTTGGGGTTGTCCGGTCTCTCGATTCAAAGAAGTAATCGTCACATTCGTTGATATCGGGGAGAGATTGACAACGGAAAGATTCGACTGAAATGGGCCGGTGTTAGCCGAAGAAAGCAGGATCAATTGGCTTGCACCGGAGCGCGTTCCATCCAAAATGCTTGGGTCATCTGTGACATTGTCAATCAAAGAGACGTAACCTTCTATAGGCTGATCCGATTCAAGAACCAAAGAGCCTTCTCGACCCGTCATCGACGAGACTCCCTCCAACTCTCTCAAAATGCTGTTCTTTTGAAAGTACCCGTAGGCAGGAACAGTAAAAAAAGGTGATTGCCTCAATAATAATCCATTGCTATCCAATTCTTTGACCTGAACGTTTGCAGGGCCCGAATTCGGATTGTTCACTCCCAGGTTTGAGCGGTAGGTCAAATTATCTATCGCAATGGGGATCCGAAGCGCATTCGACGAGACTCGAGGTGGTCCAAATGTGAGGTAGGTGAACGCACTGGACTGAACGACTGGCGCCCCATCCGGATTGGATACTGAAACAGATACCGACCCTGGGAGACCGGCGGGAGTCGTGGCTTTGATGAGAGATGAGTTGATGTAAACCACATGAGTTGCTGATGCCGTTCCAATTTTGACGGCCAGGCCCGGCTGAAAATTCAGTCCCGTGATCGAAAGAACCGTATTCCCCAGTGTCGATCCATAAGTTGGAGAGATGCCAGTGATCGAAGGAATGAGCGGAACCGCATTGATTGTTGTTTCGACGGTTCCTCGACCGTTCGTCGCATCAAAATAAAATTGCTGCCAACGACGGCGGATTCGGGAAAGCTTGTCAATATCAGACTGGGGAGCCGTCGTGCCCTGTGGAATAACGAGAATGAATGCTTGGCGTAGGATTTTTGGAGCCAGGCTGGCGTCTGGGATTCGTGGGCCCTCGGCTGCAATGATGTCATCAATGGTGAAATTCTGTCGCGTTCCTCGAAATGTAACCCCGACGGCAGGAGGACTTGAGGCATTTTGGAATGTGCCGGAGATATTGGTCACATAAAACATTGATTCGAAGCCGGCAGGATCCAGGAAACCCATGAGATATTGATCCAGGGCACTATATCGAGTCGTAGCCGCCGTGGTTGTAAAGCTCCCATCCCCGTTGTCTCGAATCTCGTTCCCTTCCATGACGGAAGCTTGGGTATTAAAGTAGAAACTCCAATGTTCATTGTCCCGCCCGAGCAGGCTTGTCAGCTTGTTGGGCCCCAGATGAACGTATGCCATCCAGCGGTGGCCTGATTCATGGGCTAGCAAATTCACGGCTGAATTGGTTCCCAAAAAAATCTTGTCAGGGTCGTCCGGATAAGCGGCCAGCTGATTCATCGCCAGAAAACTTTCAAGGTTGCCGGAACTCCCAAACTGGCTGCTTGCATCGATGAGGCCCAAACCAATTCCCCGAGTTTCGTTCTTGATATTTTGTTCAAAGGCAAAGGCGTTATTTCCAAGTTCCCAGGAGAAGTTTGTGTACATGACCAATTGGTCATAAGAATCGGAATGAGTTTTATAAAAGTTTTTACTGACTGCGGTAAGGTCTAATTCTGTTTGCAATGAAAACCGCTCTGCCACAGAACCGGTGACCACCGCCCCTTGCTCCTTACTGATATCCAGAATATCGAGCGGCTGTAGATCACTTCCAGCCGAGAATCCTGTGATTCCCTTTGAGGCGGAAATCTGACCAAAAACAAACTCAAAATTTCCATCCGGAAACAAGCTAAGTTGAAAAGTGTTCTCCCGAAAGGTGTTCCACTCACGGACCGCGTTCCAGGTAATCATAACCCGGTCCGGGAGTTGATTTACAAAGACTGCGCCCTGCCCGACGGTTGGATCCAGGTCTACCAGGAGGGGAGCGATTCGGGGAGGCCCACTATTCAGATGCGACAAGTCCCTCTCCGTAAAATCGGAGTCTCCTCGAAAGAAGGTTACATTCCCATCTGAACTTATAAAAACACTTGAGTAAATGACTCCGAAATAAGGGAAGTGCAACGTTCCACTGAAAACAAACTCTCGGGTATCGTCATCGATTAAGCTCAGCTTGTTGCCAAAATCCGGATTGAGATCTGCCTGGCGAATGGACACACGGTAGCTTCCCGCTGCGGCCACAGGAGTGAACCGTACAGCTTTCCCCTTTAAGTCAAAGAAATTGAAAGGAGTCACAATCGTACCGTCATCTTCGATGACTGCGATATTATCGATGTCCTCCATTGAGCCACCGACAGTAGCCAAAGCCATCCGCTTGGAACGGGCCGTCCGCAATAGACGCAAATCTTTGTATTTCCGCAGGTCGTGCTCAAGACGATCCGGGTAAGTGCCACAAAAGGAATGTCCTTTTTGTTGTAGAGGTTGAGGAGGGCGGGCCTGAAGGGAGGAAGTGATTACAGGCCACAGCAGGCAAAACAGCAGCAATCGACAAATCATGGGTGCCGGGTCAACTTCGGAACGTCGTCAGCTGGGGGTTGTTCTCCCTCACTGGTCTCTTCCGAAGTCTGCGCCTTTCTTTTCAGTTTTGGGCGACTGTCAGAACCCTCACTCACGTCGTTACGTGAGTTGTTATGTTCGCGTAAATGAGCCTTAACATGATCGAATTCTGAGGTGCTTAACACATATTGCTCGTGAACCGGTAGAAGCTCCTGGATCTCTTTCTGCGCCAGAGAAATCCGGTCTTTGGTCATGGGATGTGTCGAAAAAGCTCGAGATAATAGTCCCGGCTTCTTCTTTTCCTGGGCAGATACTTTTTCAAAAAAAGAAACAAACGACAGCGGATCGTACCCGGTCTTGTACATGTACTGAAGCCCCAAGAAATCCGCTTCCCGTTCGGAACCCCGGCTGAATTGCAAAAACTGTAGAGGGACTAACAGGCTCATGGCTTGCTGGATTCCAAACCCAATCGGACCGCCGACAAAGACTAAGGGAATCGAGGCAAGGTTAAATAGTCGCCCTTTGGAGAATTGTTCCGTGGCATGACGAGCCGCGACATGGGCGATTTCGTGCGCCATGACCCCAGCGAGTTCCGACTCTTCCTGGGCCGCCAGAATTAATCCCGTATTGACATAAAAGAAACCGCCGGGCAATGCAAAAGCATTCACCTCATCGGAGTCGATGACCTTGATCAAAAAGGGCACTTGGGAATCGGAATTCCGGACGATGTTCTGCCCCAACCGATTGATATATTCCGTCACCTCAGGGTCGTCTAAAATACGACTGGATTGCTCGACCTCCAGGGACAGTTGCTTGCCTATGGCAATCTCTTTATCAATCGAATAGAGATTGATTTGACCTGCATTAATGTTTCGCTGCCCAATATGATCTGTATCGACGTGCTTGGGCCCGGCGGAAATTTGCCTGGGCTCCCAGGCAAAAGCCACCAAAAAGAAAACCAGAAACCAAAATCGTACCTTGACCATCGGTTGCGACACCTACGTAACTCCCCAAAACACTTCGGGTCACAGATGAACGTGCTCAGTGCTCAGGCGTTAGGACTGCTCCACCTTTTGAAATTTTACAGGTTTTTGGATAATCACCAAAGTATTTCTATTTTTTGGCTCTGAGGAGAAGGACAGGAATGTCCACGGCGTGCCGCACTTCATGGGAAACACTCCCGTAAAGCAGATCGGAGATAAAGCGGTGGCCATGAGTGGTCATGGCGATCAAGTCGACATCTTGCTCCCGGGCGATGCGGATGATCTCATCGGAGGGCTCTCCATAAGCCAGCACATAATCGGCCTTTGCCCCTTTTTCTTTTAGCTCCGAGCAGAGGCGGCTCAAATACATCCGACAATCCCGCATTTCGTCTGACTCGCGAAGCCTCAAGCGATCATAATGCCTGGCGGCCCAGCCATGCGCGACATAAACCAAAAGAAGTTGCGCGCCCGTCAAGGCCACCAGGTCTTGGACATGTTTGAGGATCACCTGGTCGTTTGGTGAGTTCTCTACAGTAATGAGAATTTTATGATACATTTTACCGAATCACTCGAAGCGGCGCTCGATTCCTTCAGACTTAATTTGCCCATTCTCTCACCGTCTGAATCAAGAGCCATCCATTCAGTACGGCAATGACTATCGCTACTCCCCACGAAAGTAATTTTAGCCAGATCGGGTTTACAAATTCATGCATCTTGGTGCGGTCGCTGGTGAATTGGACAAGCGGGAAGACAGCAAAAGAAAGCTGCAAACTCAGGATCACCTGGCTAAAAATCAAGAGCTGCGTCATTCCTTGCGAGCCATACAGAGCAATGCAGACAATTGCGGGTACGATGGCCAACAAGCGTGTAATGAGGCGCCGCAGCCAGGGGCGAAGACGGATATTGAGAAACCCTTCCATCACAATTTGCCCGGCCAGAGTTCCCGTCAATGTTGAATTTTGGCCGGAGCATAGCAACGCCACCGCAAACAGGATACTTGCCAGGACGTTTCCCAGCAAGGGAGAAAGCAACTGATAAGCATCTTCAATCCCGGCCACATCCTGATGGCCGGTATGGTGAAAAGCTGCCGCTGACATGATGAGGATGGAAGCGTTGATGAAGAGCGCAAACATGAGGGCCACCGTAGAGTCCAGCGTGGCGTAACGGATGGCTTCACGCTGCCCTTTGATCGTAGGGGCATAATTTCTGGTCTGCACGATCGAAGAATGGAGGTAGAGATTGTGTGGCATCACAGTGGCCCCCAGAATTCCAATGGCAATATAGAGCATTCCCGGATTCCGGAGGATTTCGGTGGAAGGGACAAAGCCTCGCAAGATGCCAGGTAAGCTCGGGCCTGAGAAGAAGATTTCCACGGCAAAACAAGTCGCGATCACCCCGATCAACGCAATAACAAAGGCCTCGATGTAGCGGAATCCTTTCTGCTGCAGGTAGAGAACGGCGAGCACATCCAGCGCCGTAAGTGAGACTCCCCAGAGCATCGGCACATGGAACAGCAGATTCAATGCAATGGCTGAACCAATCACTTCCGCCAAGTCACAGGCTGCGATGGCAATCTCGCATAACACCCATAAGAAGATGGCCACGGGGCGGCTGTAATAGTCGCGGCAGGCCTGCGCCAGGTCGCGTCCTGTGACGACGCCGAGCTTAACTGCCAGCGCTTGCAGCAAAATGGCCATCACATTCGAGATCAGAACCACCGAGAGCAGAGTCATAGTTAAAACGGGCTCCGGCCGCCAGGTCAGTCGCCCAATTCCCAGGATCCATATAGCCGACGGCGACCATATAGCCCGGACCCGCGAAAATCAGCATCTTCCGCCATACACCCAAGGTATGTGGAACTTCGATGCTTCGATAGACCTCGGGTAGGCTGGGTGTCCCTTGCGCAAGGCGCCCTCCGAGCGATGGATCGGGATTAGAATTAGGCTGTTTAGAAAGATTCATTGGCATCCCGCCGGATGTGGAGGACCCGCTGCGGAAAGGGAGTTTCGATGTGATGCTCTTTGAATTTGTCGTGAATAGCGAAATTAATGGAGCTAATCAACTTCCCTTTGCGATGGACGAGGCTGGTGCTCCAGGGGCGCAATTCAAAAAGCATTCCATTGTCGCCAAATTCTAAAAAACGCACGACGGGCAGCGGGTCGAGCAGGACATCCGGGTTTTCCTGCGCGACCTCCAGGAGCAACTTTTCCACGAGTCGAACATCACTCCCATAAGCTACAATGATAGGAACTCGGAAGCGGACCCTGGCGCCGGTGTACATCCAATTCACTACATTTTCGGTGATAAATTTGGAATTCGGAACAATGATGGCAATATTGTCGTTTGTGACGACGGTTGTACTCCGTGCTCCGATTTCGATGACATCGCCTTCGATCTTCCCGACTTCAATCCGGTCTCCAATTTTGATGGGGCGCTCCAACAGGATGATCAATCCACTGATAAAGTTGCTGGCCACATTTTGCAGTCCGAACCCAATTCCTATTCCTAGCGTACCGGCGATCACATTCAGCGTGGTGAGATTGATCTTCATCGTCTGCAGAATGACAAGAAACCCGATGAAAATGATCACATAGCGTGTGATTGCTCCGACCGCCTGCCGGCCGCCATGATCTAGCTTGGTCCTCGAAAGTAGATGATTGACGAGCCAGGAACGAATTTTCCCGGCAATGAAGAGGATCAGAAAAAGCAGAATGAATAATGTCAGGATATTCCATAGCGTAATGGATGAATCCCCGAGTTTCAAAAGAGGGACTTTTAACCATGTTCTAATGTTATCTAACCAGAGAGCAGAGGGTCTCATTTTGCAAATGCCCTAAACATATTCAGAAGTTGTTCTCTCGGGGGCTCGAGAGTTTGTTGTTTTGAGTCGTGCATCCACCAGTCCAGTTACGATGGTTCAAGGATCTACTCCATCGATCTCAATGAGCCTGGTGACTCCCCGTTTAACGGGCCCCCCTTTTTCTCTTGCCCCTTCTTGGATGAATTTCGGGCGTGTTTTGCTCCGGGCCAGGAGATCCCGATAGGAAACGCTTCGATAAGGGTCCAAGCGCACGATCGGGCCCACGGGCCGCCAATCGTTTCGGACTCCCACCGGGTCTATCGGCAGAAACGAAAATATTCTTCGCCGCTTCGAGCCCAATGTAATGAGGTGTAGTCCTACCGGAGAGCATCAGTTTCAGGGGACCTTGAAAGGGTGCTTTTTCAAGCAGAGTAATAGATGTCCCCGGGACCAGCGATTCCTTCTCCAGATAGTTCAAGAAATCCGGGTTGTCATTAGTGATTTTCCGGATAGTGTAATCCCCGAGTTCCGCAATGGCCAGACAGACTTCTTCTTCAAGGTTTCGAAAGCCGTGAGCGTCGGGAATGATTTCGCCGTGAGGATCTTTTTCGGGATAGCCCAGCAGGGCATCGGCACGGTCAACAAAGAAGTCGGAAACTACGTGTTCCAGCTTTTCGGCTTCCTCGTGGACCTGGTCCCAGCCATAGCCCATGATCTGATGAAGAAACAACTCGATTAACCGGTGTCGCCGGATGATTCTCAACGCTTGCAGGCGTCCTTCGGTTGTCAGCGCAGCGCCATAGTACGGTTTATAGGCGAGCAGGCCGGCCTTCTGCAATTTCCGGAGCATGTCGGTCACCGAAGCATCCGTCACCGACAGACGTCGGGCCACATTGGATGTGCTGGCCTTTACATCGCTGTCCTCCATCTTCAGCAATGCTTTCAGGTAATCTTCCACGGTGCTGGAGATCACAGTTCCTCCCTGAGCATGCGAACATGCTCTAAATATATTTTAGAATAATCGAATAATTTTTCCATGACAATAAAAAAATGAGTAATAGTCCCCTGCAGTGAGGCCAGCAAACCCGATCCATTCCCTAAATTAGTCTTCGGTCCTCGAACTCTTCGATACCCCAAGAGGCATCAGCTCTCTCCTCATAGGGTTTGTTTAATGAAAAGTCTGGGCCCTAGTCCATTTCGAACAGAACCGACACCCATGGCATCAAAAGCGTTGAACGCGGGATCATGCAAAATAATTAAATAGTATTTGACTTTATTTTAGATTTATCTAAATATTTATTACGACATGCCAACACCGCGCGGAGAAGAGAAATGAAATTGGTACTGAAGGGGCCTCCCCTGTCGTGGCAAATACTAATAGGGGTTGTGTTGGCTATTTCAGCCTTGTCCCCTGATTTGCTTTGGGGACAGGGTGAAACAACCAGTGCCATCGTAGGTTCGGTAAGCGATCCGAGTGGTGACGCGATTGCCGGGGCCACGGTGACGATTACCAGCACGGATAATGGCCTCAAGCGTTCCGTGAAAACGGACGAGGCAGGTCGATTTAACTTCCCACAACTGAAGCCCGGTCCGTATTCGGTGAAGGTGGAGAAGCTGCTGTTTGAATCTCAGGCGAATGATTCGGTTCTGGCGGGTCTCGGCCAAAAGCAAGCGGTCGATTTTACGCTGAAGATTGCAACGGCGAACCACGAGGTCACGGTGACGGAAGACGCAACGCTCATCAACCCGCAGAACCCGAATACCTCCACGACCCTCAATGCCCGTTTGATCGAAAGCCTTCCGAACCCTGGGGGAGATATGACCTATCCCATTCAGTTCGCTCCTGGGGCGTTGATGAATACGGCGGGGAGCGGGAATGATTTCGTCGGAGGTACAAACGGTTATGGGAATGTGCAGTTCAATGGCCTGTCTTCGCTGTCGAATGGCTATATCGTCGACGGATTGGAGACGAACGACCCACTCACTAATCTGAATAGCGGTCTTTCCACGAACCTCGTTCTTGGCTTGAATTCCATTGCAGAGATGACGGTAAACACGCTTTCGTATGCGGTGGACCAGGGGCGCTACGGTGCTTCCCAGGTGAACTATGTGACCAAATCCGGCACGAATCAGTTTCATGGAAACCTTTATGAGCTTTGGAATGGTTCAAGGTTCAATGCCGCAAACTTCTTCACCAACTCAACACCTGGCGGTCACAAGCCGCGTTCAACGGTGAACCACTTTGGAGGGAGCCTGGGAGGACCGATCAAGTCCAACAAGCTCTTCTTTTTCTTTGATGCTGAGTGGGTTCGTATTGCACTTCCCATCGTCTCGGCCACGACGGTTCCTACTCCGGCGTTCCAGAATTACGTTTTGCAGCAACTCCGGCAGGGCGGCACGGACTCCGTCACAGGATCAACGTATCAGCCCTCGCCGCAATCGGTTCCGCTTTATCAGAAGATGTTTGGGCTCTACAAGAGCACGGAAGGAAGTCCGCTCACTGTTCTGGGGTGTCCGTTCAACAGCAACGGCAACCCGGCAAGCGGCAACCCACCGAGTGGGGATGGCTGTGCCAATCGCCAGAGCATCTCACAATCCAGCTCCGATTCCGAGCAGGTCCAGACCGTCCGCTTCGACTACAATCTCAATGAGAACGACACCGTCTGGTTCCGTTTTCAGCATGACGGCGGGCTGCAGGCTGCCTACACAGACCCTCTCAATCCGCTCTTTAACGCCATATCTCCCCAACCCCTCTACTCGTTTGCATCTGGCTATACCCATGTGTTTTCGCCAAGGCTGGTGAACTACTTCAATCCTGCCTTTTCCTGGTACGAAAGCCTATTCGGTCCAAGTGATTTTCAAAAGACTCTGGACGCTTTCCCCATCGTGCTCCAGGGCAGCGGCGCGAATGCGCCGTTTACAACCATTGGAGGACTCAACAATACTTGGGTGCAGGGCAGGCGAGCCACTCGATTTTTTATCAATGACAATTTAGCGTGGAGTGTCGGTGCGCACGAACTGCGGTTTGGAACGAACACCAGGATCCTCCGTCTGAATGACTATGACTTTGGGCAAGGAGCGGTTCCATCGGTCCACTATACGACCCTGCCACAATTCATTTACGGAGTCGCGTCCACCGCCTCGAAAACCTTCCCTTTGGCCGATTCCCAGCCCTACAACTTCCTCAACTTGGACCTCTATGCGCAGGACACCTGGAAGGTGACCCGAGCCTTGACTTGGACATTTGGAATTCGCGCAACCCACAACTCCAACCCGATCAATCCGCACAATGCCGTGGCACGCCTTCCCGGCTCTTTCGATTCCATTTCCCATGACGTCAACCAGCCCCTCAACGAAGCGATTGATACCAATTTGGCTACGGTTTTCGCAGCGACACCCTTCGTCATCCTCCAACCGAGAATGGCCATTGCATGGCAAGTGGCGCCAAGGACGGTGTTACGGACTGGGTTTGGGCTGTTCAGCGACATTCTGCCCGGAAGCGTGGTGGACCTGGTGGGCGCGAATCCTCCCTATTCCAGAACCTTTGAGGGTGGTCTCCTGGGAAACGTGGGCGGGTCCGCGATCGCTCCAGGAGTCCCGGATAGCGCGGTGGATGCAACCGTCGTCGCCAACCAGACTTTCACGTCTGGCTTTGCACAAGGCCAACTCTCCTGCGCATCCCCGCTTGCCAACCCCCTTACTTGTCTTCAACCGATATCCATCACGGCGGTTCCGGATGGCACATTACGGGCGCCCTATAACATGCAATGGAGTCTTGGTGTGGAACATCAGATCGGCTCGACAATCAATTTGCGGGCGCAGTATGTCGGTACGCGCGCGGTGAACCAGCCCTACCAAACCCAGGTGAACGGTTATCAGACGGTGTGTGAGGGCTGCTTTGCGCCGTTTCCTTACGGCAAGTCTATGGACCCTCGCTTTGGGGAGGTGACACAGCTCAATACGGGGGCAAACAGCCACTACAACGGTTTACAGTTAACGGCCGACAAACGGCTATCCCATGGACTCCAGGTGCAGGCAAACTACACTTGGAGCCACTGCCTGGACACCGTCTCGAATGGAGGATTCCTTCCATTTTCCGCGGGAGGCATCCTGTCGCCTCTGCCTGGCCTACTTGGCCGCCAATACGGTCCTTGCGACTATGATGTCCGTCACAACTTCACGCTACAATACGTTTATGAGTTACCCGTTAGATTGCGAAACCACGTCCTGGGCGCCGTGGCTAACGGTTGGCAGGTATCGGGTTCCGTTTTTCGACGCAGCGGGATTCCTTTTTCAGTTCTAAGCGCTCCCTACACCGCTAATGGAAACGGGATTGTCCAAGGCAGTGGCCCCCAGTACGCCAGTGTTGTTCCGGGCGTTCCGATTTATACTCATCAAGATATTGCGGGAGTGACGCAACCTGGGACAGTCCAGTGGCTGAATCCAGACGCTTTCGTTTCAGCCATTGATCCCAGCACCGGCGCTTGTGTGGGGGGCGACACGCCAGAGAACTGCCAGTTTGGCAATCTGGGTCGGAACGCACTGCGCGGCCCTGGCTTTGTCACAAGCGATTTCTATCTAACGAAGTGGTTTACAGTAAAAGAGCGCACCAGGTTGCGCTTCGACGTGCAGTTTTTCAATGTTTTGAATCACGCCAATTTTGGTCTACCCGTTCTTGGGTACGCCGGTGTCCCGGGGAATCGGTCCACCCAAACTGGATTTGGAGCGCTCACCTATACAACGGCGCCGCCGACTGGGTTGCTGGGTGTCGGCCTCGGCGGCGACAGCTCCCCACGCATGATCGCTTTTCAGCTCCGCCTGGAGTTCTAGCAAAAGCTTCCTGAACACAGTCAGCATTTGGTCGCTCTGGTAGGGCGCGCACGCCGTGCGCGCCGCCATGCCCAAACTGGTGTCGGCGGTCTCAGCGAGACCGCCCTACCTTACCCACTGGAGTCCACCTTAACCAAGGGGAGGTGCTTTTATTTTTTCCCTTCCGCCTTGCACAAGCGCCGGGGATGTGCGACTAGCTCGACTTCACCCGTGTTCCGAAGTTGTATGAGCGTCGCTGGGTAGAGCATGTGTGTGGGATCGCTGTCCCCCGACGCAGGCTTGAACGCAAGCGGGAGTTTCTGTGACTGTCTGGGGACGGGGGAATACGGTAAGATCAGACTAGATTATGAGGATGGCTGTGCAGACTGAATCTCATGGGCTTGCCGCATCAAGCGCGATTTATAGCGAGCCGCGGCGTTCCTATGCAAGGTCCCTTTTTGGATGGATCGATCGATCAAGGAGAGGGTGGGAGACAACAAAGCCTTCACGTCGTCCTTGTTCTTCGCAGTGACCGCCGCTCTTATTTTTTTGAGCTGAGTGCGGAGCCGACTCAGATTGCTCTTATTCACTGCTCTTCTTTTTTCGCTCTGACGATATCTTTTTTCAGCTGACTTATGATTTGCCATTCAGAAGCTCTCCGGATTCCTGATTAGTCGGTGGATAGTATTGCATTTTTGCAGGTCCACGACACAAAATGTGCATCAACCTTATACAGTCCAACCCGTTCTTTGTCAAGGCGCAATCCATCACAGCCCAGTCAACTCCTGGGCGACTGTCTCAATTCGAGTGGTGACTGCCTCTCTCTAATCTAACGGGGGTCTAAGGTCGATGTCTCTTCCTCTCAGCCCCATCGGGGGACTTCTATTTATCGTTCTGATTGTGTTTTTTCCCCTTATGGAGCCCCATTAATGAACAAGAGGTCTAGAAGGATCTTATGGATCTAACTAAATGAGATCGGGACTGTTAAAACTCATATTGACAGGGCAGGGCATTCGACTATAATTGCGCCCGTCGGAGCCACTACTCCTCAGTAGCTCAATGGCAGAGCATCCGGCTGTTAACCGGAGGGTTGTAGGTTCGAGTCCTACCTGAGGAGCCATTACTAACTCCTGCAGCTGCAATCAATTCCAATTTAGTTGACGCGCTCATTTACTTCCTGAAGACCTGTTTCGGGTACCAATTGGGTACCAGTTCCCTTTGAATCATCGTTAAAAAGCGATTTTTCCAGTTTTGCAGCCGCTTCCTTCCGTGCCCTCGACATAAGGTGACCGTAGGTATCGAACGTGGTGGTGATAGACGCATGGCTTAACTGTTCCTGTACGTACTTTGGGTATTCTCCCAAAGCTTCAGTATTGTTAGTTTCCGGTTACGCGACTATACGACCACTGGAATGAATTGGTAAACGCTGCGGCGTTAGGGAGGATGTTGGGGCCAACCAGTTCCCTTGCGGGCCTTAAACACGAGAATCTGCTAGTGGTATGCGTCATAAATAACTTTACTTATATTACTGACTTGGCTATGATGTCGAGTCATGAGAATAGCCCCGATGATTTTCCTTTCGACCGAAGAACACTCTATTTTGGAAACCTGGGCACGGAGTCGAAGCATGCCTCTGCGAGTCGTTCAGCGGGCGCAGATCATTCAGATGGCGGCTGAGGGTATGCAGAGTCAGGCTATCGCGCAGGCGCTGCGAGTATCTCGCCCTACGGTACAACTCTGGCGCCAGCGGTTTCTGGCGCTTCGGCTGGAAGGTCTGGAGAAGGATGCGCCGCGCCCCGGACGCTTTCCGAAAATTCCTGACCCAAAGATTCGAGCCGTCATAGAAGCAACGTTGCATAGCAAACCGCCGAATGCGACGCACTGGAGCACCCGCACGATGGCAGCGGCTCAGGGGCTTAGTGAAGCCACCATCCGGCGGGTCTGGAAACAACATAATCTGAAGCCCCACCTGACGAAGACCTTTAAGCTCAGCCGAGACAAACGGTTTATCGAGAAACTGCGTGACATTGTGGGCTTGTACCTGAATCCTCCCGATAAGTCGCTGGTGCTGTGCGTCGACGAGAAATCGCAGATTCAAGCCCTGGATCGAACTCAGCCGGGGTTGCCTTTGAAGAAGGGGCGTTGTGGCACCCTGACTCACGATTACAAACGCCACGGCACCACGACGCTGTATGCCGCCCTGAGCCTGCTGGACGGCCGCGTGATCGGCGATTGTATGCCGAGGCATCGCCACCAGGAGTTCATTCGGTTTTTGAAGCGGATCGACTGCCAGACTCCCGATGAGCTGAACCTGCATCTGATCGTCGACAATTACGGAACACACAAACATCCCCGCGTAGTGTCCTGGCTTCGACGCCACCCCAGGTTTCATTTGCACTTTACTCCGACCTCGAGCTCTTGGCTGAATCTGGTAGAACGCTGGTTTCGCAATCTCACGGAGAAACGCATTCGCCGCGGTTCTTTTGCCAGTGTTCCTGATTTGGTAGCCGTCATCGAAGACTACTTGCGGAAGCATAACGAAAAACCTCAGGTTTTCGTTTGGACAGCAACAGCTGACCAAATACTGGCCAAAGTTATCAAATGTAAAGAAGCGTTAGACGCACTACACTAGCCGCTGTGCAAAACAGTAGACGTGCTTCGAAGCCCCTGTTACTGATCACGCAGCGCAGCCATCGGGTCAATTCGGGACGCTCGCCGCGCAGGAGCCCAACACGCGGCCAAGGCGACCAGAAGCAGCATCATGACCACCGCCAAGATAGCCATCGGGTCGCGCGCTTCGGTGCCGAACAGGAAGCTGCCGACCAATTGCCCCGCTGCCAGTGCAGCGGCCACCCCGACGAGTAATCCTCCCAACACGGGTCGAATTCCTTGCCGTAATACCAGCATCGAAACTTGTGACGCTTGGGCACCCAACGCAATTCGAATCCCCATCTCATTCGTCAGCCGGGCCACACTGTATGAGATCACGCCGTAGATTCCAAGGCCTGCCAACAGCAAAGCTGCACTTGCAAACACAGCTGCCAACAATGTCTGGAATCTTCGGCTACCCACTGACTCCGACAGAACCTCCTGCATTGTGAGCACGTTCGCCAACGGCAGCTCCACATCCAACTCGCGTATCGCGGACCGGAGCATGTTGGCCATCGTTAAAGGGTTTCCTGCTGTTCGCATCACGCCAAGCCGGCGTGCGCCGGTGCATAGGTCGGATCGATCGCGATCGCGGAACGAAAGGCGTCCTCGGCAGCAGGCAGTTCGAAGTGCGAGCCTGACAACAGGTGAGACCGGCCGCGGCCGACCAATTCGTAGAGTTCGACGGGTCGCGTTATGGCGCTCGGTGTTAATGGCTTCTCGTGGGCCGGATCGCACCGGACTGCAGCGATGAAGCGATACCCGGACCGCGCCACCGATTCGATATAGATCGGCCGGTGGGCGTCCTCGCCAAGCGCCTTGCGCAGCGCCGACACGTGAACGGTGAGACCGCTTTCTTCGACGAATGACTCGGGCCAGAGGCGTCTCAGCAATTCGTCCTTCGTAACCAGACGGCCCCGCTGCTGCACCAACGCAACCAGCATATCGTAAGCCTTCGGTGACAAGCGAACGGCTTCCGTGCCGCGCATCAGACGCCGCTCTTGCACGTCGAGCGTGAACTTGTCGAAATGAAATACCTCACGGCTGGCCATAAGATTTAGGCAAATCTTAGCAAATCCTTAAGGACATGTCACCGACGGAGTCGTAACGTTCATTGACAAAAGGGAGCGCCTCGAGAAACCTGATCGCGCTTCGAAGAACTTTACCTTTGCAACGAACTGTGCAGTGAACCATTCGGAAGATTTGGAAGGCAGATATGTCGAACACTAGTGCCGTAGCGCAGGAGCAAACACTGCACCGTGGGTCGTTTCGTTCCGATCGTCTTTTTTACGTTGTCGCCGGGTCTTTTCGAATCTGCCGGCGGCGAAATGGTTGGCACCTGGGAAAGGTGAAAGACATCGTCTACGACCTCCGCAAGATGACAAACAATTCCAAGCTCTCTCGGAATCTCGAACAGGCAGTTACCCGGTACGTCGCGTGGCTCGAACGGCAGGCGCCAGGTGCGTGGGAAGCAATGAAAGCGTTCCGGACGCCGCAGAAGTAGCAGGACGGCATGGGTCCTGCTATAATCACTGGAGGTACCTGCTGATATCAATAACGTGCTTGCGGACAATCGCGCAGGTTTTCCGAGGTCATACTCGGGCTGGCGCATATCATAATGAAAGGAGTACAGCATGTCTCAGATAGGTGAACCACTAAGAATCATCGAAGTTGTGCCACTAGAAGAACCGGTACCAGAGAAAGAAGTACCATTCGAGCAGCCAGCCGATCCAGTCAAGGAGCCAGCGTAGTGATCGTCCGAGAACCCATCGTCGGCTGGCGACTATGGAACTTCATGTATCCGCACTTCCTTGCCAATCTTGGCAACGACACGATCTACGTGCCTCGTGAGAAGATTGAAGCGCGCTGTGAACAGTATTCGACCATTGGCACCTTGGTCCTTGGGAAGGATCCCAGCGAGCAGCAGGCACCACACCTGACTTGTACGTGTGGCATCTATGCTTACAAGGAGAAGCCGAGACTCCTACGTGAGATAGGAAAAACCAATTCTGGACTCAGGCTCGTCTACGGCGAGATTAACCTATGGGGTAAGGTCATCGAGCATGAGGATGGCTATCGTGCGCAGTTCGGCTATCCCAAGCGACTCTGGTGCACACCGGCAATCGAGCCGCTGGCTGGCTGGATTGGTTATGTCTATGGCGTGCCATGCGAAGTAATGCCGTCGGGAGACGACGAAGAGATCAAAATCAAATCACCGATGTGGAAGCCAGATCCAAAGACTGTCATCACGAAATATGCCTGCGGGCATGAACTGACAATCAAAGTGGAATACACGAATTGGACGGCGTACTTTCGTGACATTTGGCGGAGGAGGTGGCGGTCGTGGCCGTGGCACCTAACTCACCTAGTGAAAAATGCCCCAATTTACTATAGCGTAGGCTTTTGTCCGCAGTGTTTTGTGAAGCAAAACGAAAGGAGAAGTAAATGAGATTAGTTCACAAAGGGCGCGTGCACGAATCCGGGACTCCTGCGGTGGGGCCTACATAACGGAGCCTTGCATCCAAGAGACTACGTTGGCGGGTATGAAGAACTGTGACCCAGCGCGTGTCCCGACATGCCCATTGTGAATCCAGTATCGTTACGATTCGAAGCTAACGTGATATTCCGTCACTCTTTGTGGGTTTTCAAATCCCCCCTCTCCGCTTTCCAATGGTGGGGCTTCGCGCGATATCCGTACTTAGAACCAAGTTATATTGGTCCGAGGAGAATTCCTAACGGGGCTGGTCAGGCGGCGTAGGACAGTCGCATCGATCGCAGGCGTTCTGTGAACCGCGGGTCACCGCGCAAGCTCTCCCAATCGGGTGCGACCGCCAGGTGAACGAGTGCTGGGTCGCGGAACCCAATGGCGTGATCGAGGTAGTCGAACGCTTCATCGAGCCGGCCTGCGTCCCCATACAGAATGGCGCGGAAGAATGCCATCTTCAGCAACACGTCGAAGTCCAGTTGCGGGTTCGTGATCTGATCCACTATGAATCGCCTCACCCCGGAGAGGCCGGCCGTCGCGTACACGTGCTGCATGTCCGCGGTGACCTGCTTCAACACCGCCACCTTCTCTTCGGAAAGGCCGCACTCGATGGCCTTACTGACGGTCCAGGCCGCGAATCTATGGACGTCCCCGATCTTCATATAGACGTGGTTAATGAGTTGAACCGCCAGCATATGCTTCGGATCGATCTCAAGAGCTCGCCGAGCCCAGACGAGCGTCTCGTCGTACTTCCGCTGATGCCAATACGAGATGGCGATCTGCACTAGAACTCCGGGCGATCGCGGATCGCGCGCGAGCGCCTGTTGCTTGCAACGCAGCCCATCGTCGAGCCGCCCGAGCGCTTCCTGGAGCGACCCATACTGCAGGAGCGCCTCGGTGTGATCCGGATTGATTTCGAGCGCACGGTGCAGGCTGCGCTCCGCCGCCGTCCAGTCCCACTCGCTCAGAAAAAGGACCGTGCCAAGGGCAACCTGCGCGTCCGCCGAGGCGCTGTCCATCGCCAGCGCGCGTAAGGCAGACGCTTTCGCCTCCGTAAACGCTTCCTGGTGCGGCACGACCCGAAACGCTGCCTGCACGCACCGTGTGCGCGCCAAGCCGGCGTGCGCCGGTGCATAGGTCGAATCGATCGCGATCGCGGAACGAAAGGCGTCCTCGGCAGCAGGCAGTTCGAAGTACGAGCCTGACAACAGGTGAGACCGGCCGCGGCCGACCAGTTCGTAGAGTTCGACGGGTCGCGTTATGGCGCTCGGTGTTAATGGCTTCTCGTGGGCCAGATCGCACCGGACTGCAGCGATGAAGCGATACCCGGACCGCGCCACCGTTTCGATATAGATCGGCCGGTGGGCGTCCTCGCCAAGCGCCTTGCGCAGCGCCGACACGTGAACGGTGAGACCGCCTTCTTCGACGAATGACTCGGGCCAGAGGCGTCTCAGCAATTCGTCCTTCGTAACCAGACGGCCCCGCCGCTGCACCAACGCAACCAGCATATCGTAAGCCTTCGGTGACAAGCGAACGGCTTCCGTGCCGCGCATCAGACGCCGCTCTTGCACGTCGAGCGTGAACTTGTCGAAATGAAATACCTCACGGCTGGCCATAAGATTTAGGCGAATCTTAGCAAATCCTTAAGGACATGTCACCGACGGAGTCGTAACGTTCATTGACAAAAGGGAGCGCCTCGAGAAACCTGATCGCGCTTTCAAAGGAGAAGAAAATGAGCATACGATCGTCGGTCGCCGTCATTCTGATCTGCGGATTCACAGCACTCTCGCTCGCACAAGCTCCACCAGAGCCCCCCAAGCCAGGCCCCGAGCACAAGAAGTTGGAGTACTTCCTTGGCACATGGAAAACGGAAGGCGAGATAAAAGCCAACGAGTTTGTGCCGGCCGCTAAGTTTGTCACCACCGAAACATATACATTAGATCCGGGGGGATTCTATCTCGAATTTCGCCGCGCTGAAGGGCAAATCATACCGAGGACCGTCGGCATCATGGCCTACGACAGCCATGCGAAGGTCTACACATCATATTACGCGAACAGCGCCGGACTTGTGGGTATCGGCACAGGAACGGCTAACGGAAATACTTGGACGTGGATGGTTGAAGACAAGGTGTTTGGCAAAGCCGTCAAAGGAAGAACGACAGTCACCATCAAATCAGCCTCTCAGCTTACGTCGAAGTATGAAATGCTCGACGCGAACGGCCGTTATGTAACCATCGTAGATGGAACCTCCACCAAAGTCGCGCCTTAGAGGCGCAATCAGGAGCGCCGATGACTCCGAGACGTCGGTGCATGTCAGTGCGCCTCGCGGCGACCAGCGCAGTTTGTGTCACGAAGAGCACGACCCACAATGTAAATAGCATTCCGTGGAAGTACAAGAACCGACAGCGCTGGTGTACCTTACAGTTGCTGGCGGTAGCGATGCTCGTCGTGGGAACCGCTGTCGCGGTCGCCGCAGCGAAACGCGGTCAGGTTCCAGAGCTTCCGCCCCCGTTGGAATTTCTTGCGGTTCCGCTCGGCAACCTGGCTATTTTTGCTGTGCTGGTGGCGGTGGGTCTATAAAACAGGCGCAAGCGCGACAGCCACAAGCGACTGATGATGCTCGCGACGATCGTGACGGCGGGCGCCGCGCTCGATCGCCTCTTGTTGCCTAGTGGCGTGCTTGCGTTTTCGAGTCTGCCGCTGAACACATTGACGTCTATGAGCCTGACCGCAGTATTCTGTCGGCCTGCTTCTCTACGACCTGATAACGCGTGGTCGCGTGCATTCAGCCTTCTTATGGGGCGGCATATTGGGCGTACACGACGCGCGAGTTGATTGGCCGCACAGCGACGTGGCTGTCGTTGGCGGGCTGGCTTACTCGCTGAGGGCGCTCAAGAAGCTCCCGGACGGCGGCTGGAAAGTCTTCCGCGCGATGGGGATCGCAGAATGAGTTGGAACATTGGTCGCATTACGCAACAGACTGCCCGGCACTGCAGCCACCAAACGACGAGTGGCGATACGGCGCAACTGAAGCAGGCTTTCGCGCCGTTTGCGGCTGAACGTTGAGCCGTTAGACGGCCAGTCACTTCGGAACGCGATTTTGGATTCACCTCCAGTTTGTGCTCAGTTTTTGCGCGGACATACTTGGATAGATCCTGCCTTGTCGGCTAGTGATTACCAAAACCAAGTCAAGTTGACGTATTACGGCGTAACCGGAAACTGAGACGATGGGAATAGTCCGCCATAGGTGGTTCCGGCCTAGATTCCCAGGTCAAATGAGCTGAGCTCCGCAAGGCCACTTAGAAGGCCTGCCATTTCGGCAGACTCCGCTGCCCAGAAGTTCCGGTATGCGTCCACGAAGGGGAGCCAATTTAAAGCCAATCTTTTCAATAAATCCCGTCCTCAATTGACCCTCGCCTGTTGCGCTTCTTCCGGCTTATGTTCTAGCAACGTTCTAGCAGTCGACTTTTCTTCGCCGAATATGGATTGCTCCAACTTCGCCGTGGCTTCTTGTTTTGCCTGCGGCATCAAGTGTCCGTAAATATCGAACGTGGTGTTGTTCGAAGCATGCCCCACCTGGTCTTGAATGTACTTTGCAGACTCACCCTGCTGGATGAGCATGGAAACAAAGAAGTCCCGAATGTCATGAAACCTTCCGATGCCAGCACCCTTGACCAAGGGCAGGGCTATCCACTTGCTAAAATATTCCGGATCAATGAATGTCCCGCTTCTTGTGAAGATGAAATCCTCATCGCTGACAGGATCCGTCATTTCCCGGAGTGTTCGGAGAGATTGAATCACGATTGATGCTAGCCCGACCCTCCTGCTCTTACCACTCTTGGTAGTCCCGACAACATAGTCGTATTTGTGAGCCCCATCGTCTGCCTTGACCTTGATGATTGCTCGCTCGACCAAGACTTCCCGACTCAACCAGTCCAAGTCTGACCATCCGAGTGCCAGCATCTCTCCGCGCCTTAGACCCGTCATGGCATCAACCAAGAACATCACCCGAGCCTCTGCAGGTGCTAATTGTTAATGGAGTTGTTCGCTGCCTGAATTCCGCTAATACTCGGTGCCAAGCCCTACTTGATACTCCCACTAACTGTTTTAACTTGGCCAATACTGTCTCTCAAAGCCTCCACTTGATCGACCCGTGACAAATTGGAAAGATTTCCTGTCTGAACCTTCAGATCGAGTGATCTTTGCGGAATCAGTGCCAGAAGATAGTCGCTCTTGATAGCGAAATTGACGTTTTGGGGGATGTGTCGTTGGGATTGGAAAAGATATTTAGCACTTAATGTGGAAACGAGAATACCTATCACTTCTCCTTTACTATTGAATATTGGCCCACCGCTATTTCCTGGCTGAATGGGTACTGAGATTTGAAACATTCTTGGATCATTATCAATTCCAGATGTAGAACTCAGCAAACCGGCTGCAACTTTGTGGCTGCTTCCCAAAATATCACCCAAGGGGAAACCAATTGTGTAGAGTTCCTCGCCGATCTTCTCTTGAGAAAAAGCTGTGATCTGTAGTGGCTTCTGTTTATTTGATTCGCCTGACCCTCCATGTATCAACTTCAGAACGGCAAGATCATTGGTCTTATCTGCTGTCACCAATTGTAATTGGTATGTCCTTCCAGAAGTCGGAAAGTTAATCTCCCAAGTTGAACCATCTCGAATGACATGGTAGTTCGTCGCAATCAAATCATCACCGCAGACAAAACCCGTTCCAGAGGAAACAACACGAGGCGAAGTTTTGGGTTCATTGTCTGGCAGCGTTGGCTGGGAAGGAGCTGGAGCCGACTTCTTTTTCCATTGCCCAGCCAAACGCTGAGCTTCGGCCAGTTGTTGGGGAGTCATCTCTTCCGCAAGCCTATCCCGAAATTTTACAGTCTCAACGTCGCCATTTGCACTTGCCAAGTTGACCCACATATGTGCCTGAACATAGTCCTGAGGAACACCTTGACCCATTTTATACATTAAACCGAGGTTGAATTGGGCTTCACGCTTCCCTTGCTCGGCAGCCAGTCGATACCATTTGACGGCTTGCTTGTCGTCTTGAGGCACTCCTCGACCTTTCATATACATATGACCGAGGAAATATTGGGCCTCACTGTTGCCTTGTTCGGCAGCCTTTCGGTACCATTTAACGGCTTGCTTTTCGTCCTGAGGAACACCTTGACCCATTTCATACATTAAACCGAGGTTGAATTGGGCTTCACGCTTCCCTTGCTCGGCAGCCAGTCGATACCATTTGACGGCTTGCTTGTCGTCCTGCGGAACACCTTTACCGAATTCGTACATCACGCCGAGGCGGTTTTGGGCAGCACCATAACCATGCGTGGCAGCCAGCCGATACCATTTCACGGCTTCCTTGTAGTCCTGCGGAACACCTTGACCGTATTCATACATCAAGCCGAGGAAGAACTGTGCATCGCTGTCACCTTGCCCTGCAGCCAGTCGATACCATTTGACGGCTTCCTTGTAGTCCTGCGGAACACCTTCCCCCTTATCATACATCCCGCCGAGGAAGAACTGTGCATCAGCCTGACCTTTTTCAGCCGCAAGGCTGTACCATTTCACGGCTTCCTTGTAGTCCTGCGGAACACCTTGACCGCTTGCATACATCAAGCCGAGGAAGAACTGTGCATCAGCCTGACCTTGCTCAGCAAGAGGTCGCAACTCTTTCAGTGCAGTTGCGTAGTCACCTTTTTTGTATGCCCGTAATCCAGAATCGAAATCTGCTGCCAATATCGAAGGGATAAGCAAACACGAGATACTCACAAAGAGGCACGGAATCAAACTTCGCCTCTGTTTCAGAAGTGAGTGCTTCAACCCTTTCATCCTAGTTCCTCCTTGTGAACTGGCCACATTGACCTGTCAACCTTGATACCAATAATACTCTCTTCGGCACAAGAGACGTGTGAGTTCTCTTCACAAACTTCATCGAGATTGCCCCTGCCTCATCAGTGCGCGATAGTCCCACGGCGGTACTGGCTCTCGATCTGCCCACAATCCACGTTTAGCTGCCCGCGCCTCAGATTCCAACCCCTCTAGCACTTTGTCTTTTGGCGCGTACTTCCTGAACCACCACGCAAAGCCCACTTTCACGATTTCTCGATTCATGTTTCTTTCATCTGGCAAGATCACATTAGCAACTGTCCGCCCGTAACGATCCCGGTATTTGACTTCGACTTTGACCTCTTTCCCGAATTCCAACGCGGAGACAAATTGTCTAGCTCGATTACCGAAAGCTTGCCCTTTTTCAGGCGCGTCAATGCCGTAGAGACTGATTTTCGCTGCTTGTCCATCGTGCATAACGCTGATGGTATCGTTCGGGAACGGCCGGTAAAGACCCTGTTTCTTGGTGTGCTCGGTTATATCCATAAATTTCATTTAGTCTTTCGGTTCCGTGTCCGAGGGGGTTTTGGCTATACCGGCCGCCTACCTGTTGGATGTTCTAACAATGTTCAACAAACCAAGCGGAAAAATCCGAAAACCCCATCAATCTTGAGAAGTGGATGATTTCAGGGTTCCGCGGAACCCTTGACTGACGGGGCTTTCGTGAACAGGAGAAACTAACCGGAATCCACCGGAAAGGCGTAAGTAACTGTTAGCAGCAGGGTTGTAGGTTCGAGTCCTACATGAGGAGCCAATTTTATCCCCCCCCAACAATCGATAACAAGCCGGTGTCACAGACCATTGCCCTCCAGGCATTCGCCCTCATGAAAGGTCGAACTCCTGCGAGACTAATGCCCGACAGGCCGGGAGGCCTGTCGCTACAATGAACTCTGCCGATGAACTCTTCCTCCCGGGAGAGCACGACGCGCGTCTGCACGCGGGGAAATGAAAAAGCAATTATTTAACTTTGTAAGGGTTGACCCTCTTTTTCGGCCCTCTCTTTCCCCTTTCAATTAGGCTTATATTTTAGTTTGCGCGACGAATATCCTCAGACTTGCATTTTAGCTTGCGCGATTCGGCACGTAGTTTGCACTGGGAAAAAGCGTGCTATGATACATAATAGAGGTGGATCATGAAGACGATCAAAGTTCAGTGGATTATTCTTCAAGCATCTTGTCTGGTTATGGGTTCAGTTCTGGCTTGCGGCGTTGCGTTTGCGCAGCAGCCTGCGCCTCCCGAGCAATCTCCCGAACAACCCCTCTCAGCGGAACAGTTAAACACTCTGGTTGCGCCCGTTGCGTTATACCCGGATGCTTTGCTTAGCCAAGTCCTGGTCGCGGCGACCTATCCACTGGAGATCGTCGAGGTGGGGCAGTGGCTCAAGCAAAATAGCAATCTTCAGGGCTCCAAACTGGTGGATGCGGCGCGCCAACAGAATTGGGATCCCAGTATCCAGGCCCTCGTGGTTTTTCCCGATGTGATCAAACGCTTGAACGCAGACATCCGCTGGACCACCGATCTCGGCAACGCATTCCTCTCACAACAAGCCGATGTAATGAATGCCGTGCAGCGGATGCGGGCCCAAGCCTTGGCGGCTGGCAAACTGGAATCCAACACGCAGGCAACCGTCACCACCGAGAAGCAAGGGGACCGATCGGTGATTGAGATCCAACCCGCTAACCCTGAGGTGGTCTACGTCCCTTACTACAATCCTGCGTATATCTGGGGACCGCCTAGCTACGGTTATTATCCCGCTTGGGATTACCCGTATTACGGCTATGGATTTGGATTCGGTCCTGGCATTTATATTGGAGGATTTTTCGGGGGCCTTTATTGGGGCGGTTGGGGGTGGGGGTCAAACTGGTATCATTGCTCAATTTATCAGAACAATAACTTTTTCAATCATTATGGTTACGGCGGACACGGATATGGAAATGGCGGTAGCTGGACTCATGATCCTGGCCATCGGCAGGGAGTCCACTATCCGAATAGTACGCTCAATCAACGCTACGGCGGAGTTTCAACGGCGCGAGGAGGATCCAGTTACTCGCGGTTTGGCGGGCAATCCTATACGTCTGGGCAGTCCAACACGTCGCCCCGAGCCAATGCGGCGCAAGCCGGCAACTGGCGTCATTTTAACCAGTCGGGGCCTACCAGCCAAGATGCGCAACCCAGCACCAGCTCTACTTCAGCCCATAATCGAAATAGCGGATACCGAACGAGTCCTTCCTACAGCGGAGGCGACAGCGGAAACCGTTCCGTTTCCCGCTTTCAATCCAACCCGTCCAATGGCAGCAGCAGCGGATACCGCACGAGTCCTTCCTACAGCGGAGGCTACGGCGGAAACCGTTCCGTTCCCAGCTATCGCTCCAGCCCGTCCATGGCAGCAGCAGCGGATACCGCACGAGTCCTTCCTACAGCGGAGGCTACGGCGGAAACCGTACCGTTCCCAGCTATCGCTCCAGCCCGTCCTATGGCAGCAGCAGCGGATACCGCACGAGTCCTTCCTACAGCGGAGGCTACGGCGGAAACCGTTCCGTTCCCAGCTATCGCTCCAGCCCGTCCTATGGCAGCAGCAGCGGATACCGCACGAGTCCTTCCTACAGCGGAGGCTACGGCGGAAACCATTCTGTTCCCAGCTATCGCTCCAGCCCGTCATACTCAGCAGGAGGCGGATCCCATTCCAGCCCCTCTTTTAGCGGTGGAGGCTCGACCCGCTCGGGCGGCAGTTTCCACGGTGGCCGTGGTCGTTAATAACGAGTTTAGTCATGTATGACAGCCTAACATTGCAAATGAGCGGCGCGCCACTGCGGCAGGGTCGTGCATGGGAGTTTGGCGCATCGGCTTCATTTGCGTGTTAGCCGCTTTGTTGCAGGTCTTCGTTGGACCGAGGGTGTCCCCGGTTCACACGAAGTAATTGCGATGTGATTCCCTCGGATGTCAGTTGCGCTTCAGCCCGTCGCGCCAGGCAATCGCTTCGAGTTCGACCCGGACAGCGTCCTCGACTGCAATTACGGGTCGTGCCTGGAACTCAAATGCAGGGAAGGTCGAGCATACCTTGTGAACCGCTACTGGATCGTCGCAGTCCACCAACATATGCCCACCCCACTCACCCACTCGCACCACAAACAACTCGATCTTGAAATTGGCGGGCGCCTTCCATTGAGTGAAAACCTCCAGTATCCGCTTCTGGGCATTCTCGTACTCCGCGGGTGAGCCTTGCGGACGTTCGAACCAGCTGATCATGTACTTCATCGGCATCCTCCTCATCGATTGGGTTGAAATCCTCGGAACGATTGCTCTGTAGATCGGCTAACAAAGTATCGTTTTTAGATGTACTTCTTGCGGCCTATTTCCAAGAGTGTTATCCCGCAGGGCTCTTTCAAAGCTCGTCGACCGCGCCGGTGACTGAGAGAACGATTGCCCCAGAGGCCGGATTTTATAGCAAACAATAAGCAGAGGCAACGGCAGATTGCCCGCCTTCAACGGCCAGGCCGGCGTGAGCGAAATCACAGTCGCTTCCTCGTACCCGTCTCCCGTACCCCCGGCACCGATCATGGTGGAATTCCGGCGTAACCGGAAACTGAGACGATTGGAAGAGCACCTGCAATTGGCTCCCGCCTTGTTTTCTGGTTGGAAATCGTCGCTTGATGGACTCGGTAGGTCAAATGTGCAATGGGGGCTGTAGGGATGAAACCTGATCCAGGCCTAAGAGCTTGAGTTGGCGGTTTCTGAAAGAAGGTTCCGGCAGGAAGCGCCGGGATCTTACGGGCCAGGAGAACCCGAGAGAGGATGGACTTTCGTTCGCCGTCGAAGCATTCGAGCCGGTGGGATCGAATGATCAGGCAGACTTGAAGTAGTAATCCTTGAGCTTCCCTCCCAATCGCTGGTAACATTGAATCCATCCTTGGCCACCACCGGGGGATTGAGTCTTCCGAGGAAACAACAGTTGTTAGACTTTGCCTTGACGATTGTGTTCCTCGCAGTAATGAATGAGGTATTCTCGTAGGGCTTACTTTGGCGAACCCGAAGCACGGCCAAAATGGTCAGAATTCCTGATGGGGCGCCGTTGAGGGAGAGAGCTTATGGAGCAGGAGAAGTCGTCCCAAGGACCTAAAACGCTGAAGCATAAATCCATCAGCGCCTCGAAGGCGGCAGTCAAGTACGTTCTCAGTTCGGTCGGCGGCGCGATTCTCTTCATTATCGTGGCAAATCCGGTCACGCAATGGTGGAGTGGGCCAACTTCATACAAAGTCTGTCTCGTCGGCGACTTCCGCCCCGGTCAGGAGGGCGGCAGGTTCATCCAGGAAGGTTTCCTGGAGAAAGGCGTTTTGTCGAAATTCAAGGTTGACGGAGTCCCCGTCGAGATGGTAACCCGAGATGACGAGGGTGATCCCCAGGTGGCCGTCAGTATCTCAGACGAACTCAGCGGAGCCGATGATATCCTATTGGTGGTTGGGCATCTGTCAAGCACACAAACAAAGGCCGCCTTGCCGAACTATCTCCGCAAGGCCATACCCCCGATTCCGGTTGTGCTGGCTTCCGAGACAAACCCGTATTTGTATACCAAGCGTGGCAATCAGACCGAGGTGTTGCCTATTCTTCGAATCGCACCGACCGACGATAGACAGGCGGCTGATGCAGCAGCTTTCGCGGTGAAGCAGGGAGCCACAACTTTTTGGATAATCGAAGACGACGAAAACCCGGTCTATTCGAAGTACCTGGCAAGCGAGTTCATCCGAAATGTACAAGACCAAAGGCGGAACGTCATATTCTGGGCGCGGAAAGAGAGTGTTCCATCGTTTGAGACGTTTCGAGCTCTGAAGCCAAGCTGCGTATTCTTCACAGGCTCGGCCTCCAACGCTCTGATTCTCATTCGCCAGTTGCGCGCCTTTTCAAGGGTCGGCTCGATCCCAATGCCGATGGTGCTGCTGACTGACTCGGCAGTGGACCAATCGCTCATCCAGCAAGGAGGAGCGGATGTGGAGGGCGTGAATGCAATCTACCCCTGGCCGGCCAGTGACTTTGCCAATGGGAACGAAGGCTTCAAGACTATTGGGAGAGATGCGCGCAATGTCGTCGAGCGGTTGCTGGAAGATGTCAGCAAACAGTATTCCACGCTGCGGAAGGAGAGGGCTTGGCTGACACACTGGATCCGATCTACGCTGCGGATCCATAAGACCTCGGACGCCCGCGACACTGCAGTGGCCGTGGTTGAACAGTTGTTTCAAACTAAGAAAGCCTATCCATTATCGACGGGCGGACGGATAGCGAAATTCAGTGCGGAAATTCGAAATGAGCAAGCCAAGTTTCACATCTGGAAGATCCAAGACGGCAAGTTCATAGACGTCGAATAAGAAGTGCTACCGGGCAAGCAATCCGTTTCACTCTGCGGTTTACTGGAACGAGCTTGTCGGCCGATTCGCATCCCGCGTGACCCAATAATTCCCACGCTTTTCGTTAGAAATTAGCGGCCCAGAAAGTGTTCGAGAGTCCCCGCGCTGGCGGAGGCCAGGTCTGTGTATTTTTTCGCTTTGACGGCATCGCCGTGTTCCATCGCGCTTTGCGCCTTCGACAGGTTCATTTGCATGGCTGCCTGTGCGGCCGCCATGTCTCCGCGCAACCCATAACCGGCAGCCTCCTGCTGACGCTGGAGACGGTCGAGGCTATTGTTTATTGCAGCCGCCCGGGTTGAAAGTTGGTCGATCCGATGTTCGAGTTCCTCGACATCCGCCGGGCTCATTCCGCCGGTAGCGGAGGGTGCATCCATGGGCGCATTCGCATCTGGCGTCTGAACCGGCGCTGGAGGAACGAATGAGGGTTCTTTATCGGAGATATTGGAGGGAGTCGACGGAGGGCGGTATGGCGCCGAAGCGCCCCTGATCTCGCCTATGTCTTTCGTGGATTCGTCCCGCACTTGACTGATGGTGGATGGGTCTCCCGGTGTCCCTGGATTCGGTAGGGTGCTCCGATCTTCTGAAATTACCTCCGCCTGCGGCTTGCCGAGCAGCGAATTGAGAGACCCTGGTAATGATGCATGTCCTTGAAAGACTCCCATGACGGCTGACTTCCGGGCAAACACTAAGGCTCCCAGAAGGATCATGGCCGCAACCACGCCCGCAGCTGCAACGGTAACTCGCGAATTCCAGCGGCTTTTTTTCGCCACAGAGTGACCCGCTACAACCGGAGAGAGCGGAATCGATGCTGGGGGCGCAGGCGCAATCGGCGGCTGCACGGCCGGGGCTGGTGCAGTCGCTTCGTGCGAAGCCGGTGCGATCACTGTGCGCGTGACTTCAGGCGAAACAGGCGTCGCACTCATTGGCGCAGGGACACTTTCCGGATGTTCGAGCGCGGCCTCGAATTCCTCGACAGTCTGGTATCGCTTATCCGGGTCTTTCTCGAGCGCTTTCATCACAGCGTTTTCGTATTGAACAGGTGCATAAGGATACATGCGCTTTAGAAGTGGCGGCGGAACAGTGACGTGATCGTTCATGGTGTCGAAATCGCTACTACTGTCAAATGGAACATGCCCGCTCAACATCTGGTACAGCGTGATTCCCAACGCATAGATATCGGTGCGCACATCGATGGCTCGGTTCTGAATCTGCTCGGGGGCCATATAGGCCGGAGTCCCAAGCTGCATGCCGGTGCGGGTCATTCCACGCGTACCAACTAGCTTGGCGATGCCGAAATCCATCACTTTCACGATACCCTTGCTATTCAACATCAGATTGCTGGGCTTGATGTCACGATGTACAATACCCATGCGATGTGCCGCTCCTATGCCTAGCAGCGCCTGCTTGAACCAGGGCAATGCCTGCTCCGGAGGAAGAGGTCCGCGAGCGCGGATGATCTGCTCGAAGGTTTCTCCCTCCACAAACTCCATGACCATGAACGCTGTCCCCTGATCCACAAGAAACGCGTATAGAGTGGCGAGATTAACATGATTGAGGTTTGCCTGGGTTTTAGCTTCCGTGCGGAATCGCTCAACTAACCCGGGATTATCGGCCAGATCTGCTTTGAGCATCTTGATCGCAACCGGACGGTCCAACTGAGTATCGACCCCTTTGTAGACCGCGCCCATGCCCCCTTCACCCAATTTTTCCAATATGCGATAATTCCCGATTTGCTTCCCAATCATGGAATTTCTCCTTACCTTGTATCCAAGCCTTCGAATTTGAGAATTTGCACGGTGAGGTTGTCAAATCCGCCCCGCGATTTCGCCCGCTCGATCAAAGTGCTGCAAGCGGCGGCGGGAGAATTCGCGGCAACGGCGTCGGAACGTCCAGTGGTGCCGGTGGTTTCAACCACTCATTGCAAGACGGTGATGCGTAATTTATTAGTGTCCGGCAGATCAGGCATAAACTGCAAATTTCAGAGTGTCCAGTGGAGGTCCCGATCTCCAGGGCGCTTTTGTATTTGTGGTTAGCTATGATTTCATGAAGCTCTGCTTTTGGCAACTTCTTTGGGTATCTTTCGAAAGTTTATTTTGGCCCTAATTCGCAGCATAGCCATCCCACATCCAAAACCCAAAACAAGGCCGACCCGCCACGGTCATGCTTCGCCTGCGGCCTAGCAGGAACTCGGCCCTTAGTTCGCTTCGGATTCGGGCTTAGGGGAATGTATAAGAGGTCCCCGAGCTGGTGCCATAGTCGCTGCCAGAGAAATTGGCCGGTGGCCGGTTATCCCAGTTGCCATAAAATTGGAAGTTCCACCAGAAATTATTAAAGATTTGAATAGAATAAGTGATGTTTGCATTGAAACGGACTCTACCGGGCTGAGAAAGGGCAGGGAGGAGATTGGCACTAAGGTTGAGGTTCGTCTTCTTGAACTTGAATGCTTGAACTCTTGTCGAAATAAGGGCTGCAATCACGTTTTGATTCCCTTGGAAGTTGCTCGTAGGCTCATAGTTCGTGCCCTGCCAGGCCAGTCCTCCGGTCAATGCAATACGTGACCGATTCGTGTTCTTAAGGTAACGGCCGATGCCGCCACCTACCGAGGTTTGAAGATCGATCCCTTGTGAGGAACTCTGAAGAAAATCTGTCAGGCCTGCATAATACCAATTATTCCAACGCAAGTTACGTTCCGCTGAGAAAGTCAATTGATTTCGGGTCGTTGTGGTCGCTCCCTCGCTGCTAGATAGAGCCGTACTATAGCTCGCTTGTGCAGACCAACGGGCGCGTACATACTTAAGCTGTGAGCCAAGGTTGTATTGGATATTGCTATTGCTCTTGGAAAAGATCAGCCCACCGTTGATGCTCCCACTGAATCGACGCCAAAATGTCTCGGAAGTTTGTCCTACCTCCACGATCTCTTTCCGGGCAAGGACTACCTGTTGGGAAGGTGCTTCTATGATCTCAATCTTGACCGGCTCATCGGCAGGTGTTTCCGGGGTTTTGAGAGTTCCCGTATAGATTTCACCGCCTTCGGTTTTTACCAGGAACAACTGGGTGCTTTCCAGCCGGCCCACTTTCGACCAGTCAACCGAGATCGTTCCATCGACATAATCAAGACCTACGTAGAGCACGCCCTCCTCGAGTCGCTTGATCTCGCATGTCCAGTTGTCGCCGTTCTTCATCACAATCGTATCGATCTTCGGTCGTCCGTAGAGTGGCGCCGCCAATAAAATAAAATAGAATAGAATGAGGATTCTGGTTTTCATGGCAAATTGACACTCCTCCTTCCGCGAATAAAAGCAATCTTACTGACAGCCGCCTGGCAGATAGCCACAACCCAATCCGGAAGGGTTGGAGGCATTATTAGGATAAAACGGGTATATGCTACGAAGAGAAGAGGAGAATTGCCAGTTTTGTTATTCCGAGGTGACCAAACTCAATGACGTTCCCCATCCTCGCATAAGGAGGGGGCCCCAACCCCCGAAGTCCCCCCTGTCTAAGGGGGACGACCGAAGATCGCACCGAAGGTAGGGCAGTCTCGCCGAGGCTGCCGATCTGGCTGCGTGCAACGCCGTGGGTACTGAATATGGACCTTGATTATTTATTACGTTTGAATTTGATGGCTGCCACATTCTCGTCAAACAGTGTCTAAAAGACTACCCCGAGCTGAGCCTGAAATGAGCGGGGCGAGACGAAATGGGTGCCACTGAATGTGGACAGAAAATTGTAAAGAGCCTCTTTGTTTCCGAGATTGACAGCTGTGAGTCGCAACACCACGCGAACCTTCTCGGTGCGCAGCAAGTTGTTGGAACCCACGCTCAGTCCGAAAAGATTTCGAGGAGTAATTCGAGGAGGATTGTGATCATTATTTTCAGTTCCGTTCGCCGGAATTCTCAACCGCAAAGCACCCTGATTGGGATTACCACATTCCGTTAGCCCCTGAGTCGGGGTTGCAAAAGTGCTCCCACAGTATAAGCCGATCTGGGCTTGCTGGTCGGGTGTCAGGGTCAGAGCTGTTGCGTAGTCGGGAACATTGCCCGCGACCAAGCCACTGTCATACCGCCAAGAAAAGTCTATGTAAGGTTCAATCTTCTTCAATTGATGAAACTGATATTGCACATGGGTCGTTTGCTGGAAAGCCTGGTCATGGTCGATACGGAAAACGCCTGGGGGGATATCCGAATTGAAGAACAAACCTCCAGTCTCTGGCGGAAAGAAACGGGACCGGGTATGACCCGCAACCATGAAAGCGGAGAGTCCTTTGTAGTCCGCCAGGTTAACCCGCAACGCAACTCCGTCGATCTTGGAATTGTGCCAGGCAATGGGGAAAGCGATCGAGGTGTCCAGGATGACGTTAAAGTCGTAAGAGTTGTTTGTATACTTCCAGAAATAATCGGCATCAATAATGATCCACTTACCTATCCCCTGTTGTACCCCGACATTGAACTGGTTGCGAGTGCCGGGTTTCAAAGGATCATTACTGGAGGAGGCGAGAATTCCATCTGACAACCCGCCTGCTCCGGCCTCACTCGAGAGAATGAGGTTTTCGTTGTAGGGTGTCTCGAAAGTGCGCGTGTAAGAACCCCGCAGGACCGTGTTGGTCGGCTTGATATGGTATGAGATGCCGGCTCGCGGCTGTAACCCATGCCCACTGCTAATCCCATTGTAGTTGTCAAAGCGGAGGCCGAGGTTGATCGTCACATTGTGAAGCGAGAGGGTGTCTTGCGCGTAAAACGCTTCTTGTTTGATATCGGTGTGGCCATGAAAAATATACTCACTGCCGCCCCGGGTCAGGTCATAGGGAGCTAATCCAGGGTTATAACTCTCGCTAGACGGATCATTGACCGACGGGTCCGTTATGCCAAACTGGAAGTTCTCCGTGAGGAACGTATGTGAGAATTGCACGCCAAATTTTAAATTATTGATCCCTTTAGCTCTGGAGACATCGGCCCGGATGCCCACGTTGTTGAGCCGCCGCTGTTGGCCGAAGGTTTCAGGCTGGTCGGAAAATGGGTCAGGACTGGGGTAATACCAGACTTCATCGAGCCGGTAGTAAGGGTTGACCGTCAGAAGGGTATTCGCGTCAAAAGTATGGACATAGCCGGGAGCGACATTGATGGTACGAACCAGCTGTCCCTGAGCCTGCCCAACGGCCTGTTGATCGTAGGTATTGGGTGTATCGAAACGGTTACGCGCTAAAAACAAATTCAGATGAAAGATGTCTTTAGAATTCGGGCTGTAATCAAATCGATTAAATAGGTTTGTGGCTGTGCCGGGGCCATGGAAAACAGCCAACTCCGGGGCGTCCAGAAATCGGCCCGATCGCTCAAAGTTGAAAGCCGTAAAGTTGCCCACTTTGGGTCCCCCTACAGCAAAATTGCCCTCCAGCTCAGTGGATCCAAAAGTACCATACTGGGCAAGAAAACTGCCCGTTGGCTTCGGAATGCCCATCCCGGAGCGGGTGATCGCATTGATGACCAAACTGGTCTTATCCCCATACTCAGCGGGCACAGCACCGGTGATGACCTCCATCGATTGAATGGCATTGACGGGAAGTTGGGTTGAGAATGATTTGGTCTGCTGGTCTGAGATGGGTTGGTTGTCTATGGAGAAAGAAGTTTGAGCGTGATCCCCCAAAGGATGGAAGAATCCATTGGAGTCGCTGACGACGCCAGGGGCGGCCAATGTGATCACATCGCTTAGCCCCGAACCCGGTGAGCTATGAGGCAGTTCGGACATGAGTGTCTTGTCTATATCTGTATGCGCCCACGGAATGTTTTCCACCATCCCCCCGGCACCGGCCTCCACGTCAACCTCTAGCGTAAGAGTCCCAATTTCAAGTGTTATCTTCAGGCTAAGGGGAACCGATGTACGCAGCGTCAAATCCTGATGCATTTCTTTGAATCCGTTCGCGGTCGCATGCAAGTGATAAATGTTGGGAGGGATGTTCGTGAAGCGAAAATTCCCGGCGTCGTCCGTATTCGTCTGGCGTCTAAATCCGGTTATCAGATTTTGAATTTCTATCGTGGACCCCCGAATCACGGCATCTGTAGGATCGGTAACGATCCCCTCAATCGTTCCTGCGTTTCCAATGGATTGGGCTAATATAGATAATCCGAAGGAGAAGAATGCAACTGCAAATATTAATGGAGTCAATCTTCGGTTCACTGTTTGCGGGCTCCTGGATCTAAACTCAAATGGGCGCATCTTTGGGCTGAATTTGGGCACCCCCATGATTGATAAAGAGTACTTCTCGGTCGGATGCTGATTCTCAAGCAAAACGGAAGCGGAGATCACAACCAAATCTGAATCAGGCTTTATGCACGGGGTGATGCTTAGCCTAGAGTGTTTATCCTTGTATCGGAGGAGCTCTGGAAAGAGTTAATCGCTCGTAAAGGAGGCGATTCAATACCTGATCAGGCGCGGCGGAGGTGGACTCAAGCTGACCCGGTTTTGCGATTAAGACCTGAGAGGGAAAAACAGCCAATTGCAGTCTTTTGCAAATGCAGGCATGACAAGGGGGAAGTTTGTCGGGTGCGGGACCTTCTAATGGTCTGTGAAGTAAGCTGCTGCCTGGGAGTGAATGAGGATTTGTTTCGTATCCTATTGAAGTACAAGTATGTACGCTGGTGTGGAAAAGGCTTGAAAGTATGAAGACCAGCAGGAGACAGCTGGCGAACTTGTTTGGTTCCACATCCCGATGTGGCGATGTTTTCGTCGTCAGTAGAGAAAATCGCCTTGATCGCATCAAAAATTAGATTACACCTGAGCTCTTTAGGTTGTCAAGCCTTGTGTATCACAACTGACGCTGAGTATTCCGCGTGAAAAGGCCGATGCAAGATTTTTGCCCTTACTTTCTTACACCTTCCCTCAAGCGGACGGGAATTAAGCAAAACTCTGGGAGGGGAAGTGAAGGTTTGACTGGCTTCCTACATCTGCGAGATTTGTGATCAGTTTGGCAAAAACAGTACTAAGGAGTTGCTTCGGCTGGAAAGACCGTAGTGGCGGCCCTTTCAAACTCGAATCTCAACAGCCACTCACTCGAAACTTCACGACCATCCACTTTCGCCGGCGCAAATTTCCAAGCGCGCGCTGCTTGTATTGCCTGATTCGCAAAATAGTTGCTCTTTACAGGAGAGTCCAATGTTGCTCCCGTCACGTTGCCTGATGGATCAACAGTGACTCTCACATTGACCTTCAACTTGCCTTGAATGGTTTCTCGTGACTTCTGAGAAATCTCGGGCAAGACTTGGTGGAGAACCTCACCTTTGATTAGGCCGCCAGTAGGTTGGCTCATCCCTGGATCAGTCTGTGAAGGGCTTGGCTGCGGAGTCGTCCCTCCGGAACTTTCCGATTCATCGCCCAGCCCTTTCGGAGACCGTGTCTCATCGGGGACCACGGGGCTCTGCTCTGGATTGGAATGAATCACTTGAGGTTCGGTTGTGGGGGAGGGGGTTTGCTGAGAGGTGGTACGACGGTGGAGTAGACTCGGAATGGCCAGTATTCCGGCGAGTAGGAGGCAGACCGCAACCCAAAGAGACATGGAGCGACGCTTTCCGACGACACCTTCCGAACTGGCACTCGCATTCGTCTGAATCGGGGGCAAAGGTGAAGGCGGTTTCAGCTTCATAGCAATATCATCCAACGTGAATCGTTGTTGCGGATCCCTATGGAGACAATGCCTGACGATCTCCAGAAATGGCGCAGGCAATGTCTTTGGCACAGCCACTTCTTCTTCATTCTTCCCTTGCACGGGAACATGCTGCGTTAGTGCTTCGGCCAGCAGGATACCCAGCGCCCAAACGTCCCCCGATGGTGATACCTTTCCCATGGCGGCCTCGGGTGAGTCGTAGGCACCCAGCTTACCCAGCACCCCACTGGGTTCATTCATCAGAGGATACAGCCCGTCACTTGAAATTTTGATTTGATCATCAACAGCCAGGATATTTGCGGGTTTCATGTGGCCGTGCGCGAAACCTTCTCCGTGAAGGTATGCTAAAGCGTCTAAAATGGGCTCAAGCATCTGACGTGCCTCGCCTGGTGTGAGAGGTCGTTCTGGGAGAATCTGCGACAGGTCCTCTTCTGCACACTCCATCACGATATAGAACTGTTTTCTCTGCCCCACTTGGCAGCGTCCCACCTGGTAAATTTTCATCAAATGGGGATGGGACAGTTTCATGGCACGCATCAAACGGGAGAGGTAGAGTTCTGCATTCGCCGGATCTGACGGAACGAGCTTGATCGCAGCTTTTCGGGCTTCCGGCTCACTGAGTTCCGTAAGGAATACAGCGCTCTGGTCTGATCCGCCCAAGTACTGGCGAAGATAAAATTCCCCATTGACCACTTGGCCTTCCAACTGTTTCCAGGTTTCGGTCATTGGCTTCCTCGAGATTCTGCTTACTGATATTAACGATATCGTAACCGCACCTAGGCTTGGGATCAACAAAGAATCGTTGATGGCGAGGATTGTTTCCTAATAAATGATTCGGGGTCTGAACGACTTCCGTTCCAAACTGGAAAGGTATTTCCGTGGGAGACCCAACCGAAAACTGAGAACCTCCACTCTAGCCCTAATGGCCGGCAAGACCGCCATAGATCCTTTCTCGATAGAGCTGTGCCGTTTGATTCCTGGTCAAATGGATCTGGTCATTGGCTAATGCGCAGGCGGCTTTGTCACGAAATGATGAGTTCGAGTCATTTTGCAGGTTGTTTAACAAAACTTCGACTACGTCGATGTCGTTGCTGACTCGTCTTAATGCCCATTCTATTCTGGCTACTTAACGGTCTTTCCTTTATAAAGCCTAATTTCAGGGGGTCCCACAGGCTGTGCGTCTTCCCCCCAAAGTCAATGCGGTAGGGCGCCACGCTCCCAAGGGAAAGATAACTGTTTTGCGCGGAACCATTCGAGCCCCATTTGATCCCGTTCGGCTGGGAATACAGACAATCCTCCATAGAATCCTATTCCACGGTGAGACTTTGGCTATCATACGATCCTGCGATGCCGCTTCGGTGAGTGATTGCCGGTCCGTGAAAAATGAAAAGAACTTTACGTGAACTCCGGCGGGAGGTGGAAACTGCTTTGAATTATCTTATTGCAAGTTCTGCGGCCTTGGCACAAAGATATGAAGGGCAAACTCATCATCAAGTAAACAAGATCTCTCAGCCGAGAAACTTCTGAATAGCCCAATTCTTTTAGAAAAATCATACCTTCCCGCGAGGGTGGTCCCAAGTCCTCCCCCTTCACTCTCTAAAGCAGAGTCTATAGCACGCGACTTCTACGACCGGTGGATTGGAGAGTCTGGCCTTACTTCGCTCTTAGGACGGCTCATCTTCCGCCTGAGTGGGGTTGTTTATACGCGTACTTTTGTTCGTGTTGCCGGGTTGACGCCCATGGACCGCGTTGCTGAGATCGGTTGCGGAATGGGGACAATCTTAACCGCGGCCCAGAAGCAGATTCATTCGGAAGAGTCGTATCTGGGAATCGATCTCTCCTATCAAATGATCCTCCGGGGTAGGAGGACAGCGTCGCAAGGTCTGCCTATCAAACCGGTTGAGCTGATGGTGGGGAGCGCCCTATCGCTGCCGATAAATTCCTCCTTGTTCGATGTCGTCCTGTTTTCTCATGTCGTCAAGTATCTCACCGACGAGCAGCTTCATCTGGCTCTCCTGGAATCTGCCAGGGTGCTGAAACCCGGGGGAAGATTAATTCTCTGGGAGTTTAATCCGGTTCTGACCCCTTTGATTACGCGCCTTATCGTGAGGAACTGCAAAGCCCAAAAGCTCCGCTGCGAAAAGGAATTGAGGCAAACCATGGAAGCAGCCGGCTATAGTGAGTTCCAATCATTTCGAATCATCACACCCTGGCTACCTTGGTCCAACGTAGGTCTCGTGGGTAGATCGAATGGATCACTCGTCTCAGGAAGTGAGTAGGCGTCTAATGAGGTTCGCGCTTTCGTCGTCTATCTTATTCAGCGCTCGACTGTCTGCCATCGTGGTCCTCATGGCGATAATCGCTTCTGTCACAGTCGCGATGCTTCCATCCCCCCTGTTTGCCACAATCAGGTCTTCTGTAATTTCTACAATCCCGCCATCATTTTCCCTTGGATGCTCTCTCAATGCCCCTTGGAGACAGTTTGGAACGCTGTTTGATATTGGGTCCTATCGGTCATTCCAACAATGGTTGTGGAGGTGGGGCGATTTCTCAATGCGGGGACATTTCTTGGATCAGAGAAAAGTACAGTTCGAAGCTGCCGATGAATTTCCCGAGAGGGAACAAACTCTCGATGTGGTATTGTGTCTTCCATTTGGAACGCGCCTGAGGGATTTATCCGTTTCTTGAAGAGGGCATATTGAGAATTTGAATGTCCTTTTAACTTGCCTCAAACGCTTTTTGAGAGACGCAAGGCGACACGGCAAGAAGGAGATGCACACCCATGATGCCAGAAGAGCAAAAGCCCAAGTTGAGTTTTTTCTTAGGGTCTTTGGAAAAAGAGCAACGGGACAGTGAATTAAGTAAGAAATTGATGCGACTGACTGAGCTTGGTTTCAAGGCGGTAGAGTTCAATGCCACCGACCCTTCCCAGATCGATGTTGCAACGCTTTCGACTCAGCTTGACCATTGCCGATTGAGAGCATCTGCCCTGTTGACCGGAGGAATTTACTCGAAGTACCGGGTTTGTTTCGCGAGCCCTGAGTCGAGTGTCAGAGAGGAAGCCGTCCGGCGAGTAGCGGCCCTGATGCCCATTGCAAATCAGCTGAGCACGTTACTGGTTATCGGGTTGATTCAAGGTCAACGGGCAGACGCGGCGAATCGGGATAGTGCGCAGAGAAATATTATCGATTGCTTGAAAAGGGTAGGGGAACATGCCGAAAGGCAGAATGTCCATTGCGTGTTTGAGCCCGTAAACCACTTGGAGGTAGGGTTCAATCATACCGTGGCCGAAGTTAAATCCGTGTTAAGTGCCGTGGGATCGAGCTTTCTTCACATCATGGCCGACACTTTTCATCTGAACATCGAAGAATCCTCCGCCGAGGACGCCATTCGTGCTTGCGGCCAGGACCTTTCCCACTTTCATCTGTGTGAAACGAACCGCGGCACCTTTGGGTCCGGCCACCTCGATTTTCAAATGGTTTTCCGAACTCTCCATGAATTGAAGTATGACGGGTACTCCACAGTGATCAGTGAATCCCCGGATTGGAAGCATGAGGCTGAGACGGCGATGCGCATCCTCTTGCCTGGACTCTTCAGGAAATGAATGATGCCCCCGCCGAATCATTGTCGATCAGGCTGGGGTGGATGGTGGATAAAGTCTCCAGACTTCGCTCCGATAAGTTCCCTTGAAATGAACAGGACGTCGACTCCAACTAAATGAGGCATCCGAGCCTCATCGATACGATTGACTTGATAAAGAAAAATCACTAGGTAAGGGGTTCTATGAAAAGAAACTGCCTCATGATTTACATCTTGATGGGGCTTGCGAGTTCAATCATTTACGCTGGAGATTTCAAACGATTCGAGATTCAGCCCTTCGGGGGAGCTACTTTGACTGGAGGCATTCCCCTCGAAAGCTCTGATAATGTCAATCTTGGGACAATTCATGTGAACAATTCCTACAATGCCGGGGTTACTTTTGGCGTCTACTTGAATGAGGAAGACGCCGTGGAAGGCCTTTGGCGAAGGATGTTCACGAAGGGTGAGCTGCCAGCGGGATTTGTCGATCCGGGTCCGTCGTTGAGTGGGTCAACGTTCAATCTGAAAATTGACCAATATCACTGCAATTTTTTACATCACTATACTCTGAATGATCCGAAAGCTTTTCCCTATGTGATCGGGGGGTTGGGCGCCACGACATATTATGCCAGCCAGAATGGCCAAAGCAACTCCCTGACGCGTTTTTCATTCGCACTGGGAGGTGGGATCAAGTACTTCTTCGCCGATCATTTCGGGCTGCGCGCTGAAGCCCGCTGGGCACCCACTGTGCTTTCTGCGTCAGACAGTCGATTTTGGTGTAGCATTGGCGGGGCGGGAGCCCAGTGTGTAGTCCGTCTGCAGACAACCCTGCAGAACCAGGTGGATTTTACGGGCGGCGTGATTTTCCGATTTTAGTGATCTTCCCTTTCGGTTCTGGTCGATTTATCAATCTTGTGGTTGGCGCGACGACCGTTCCGCACGTCTGTTACGGATTTGCGTCGGCTCGTCAACAATTGTAGATTCGGTCCATTCGTTCTGAGATGTCTTTCAATCGTTCACGACCGCCTCCGGCCAATTCCGCTGAACCCCAGCCACGGAATCCAATGGCATCGAGCGCCTGCATCACGGCGGGCCAATCGCAATCGCCTTCCCATAAGTTCACTTTGAACCCGGCCCAGAGTCCCTCTTGATCGCGTTTCCTGCGGCTGAAGTCCTTGATGTGCAGTTTTACAATGCGTTTTCCCAGAACCTGGATCCATTGTTCGGGCCATCCGAAATTGATAATGTTTCCCACGTCGAGATGCCAGCCCACCCAGGGACTATTGAACTCATCGACGTACCGCTGAGCTTCCAGCGGGCTGAGGAGAAACTGATTCCAGACATTCTCGATAGCAATCCGCACCCCCAGCTTCTCAGCCAAAGGGAGAGCTTTGCGAATTTCGGACTGTGAACGCACGTATGCATCTTGATACGAAACCTCTTTGCTGACTACAGCCGGCACCAAGAGTACGGAGCTGCCTCCATAGAGTTTGCATTCTCGCAATGCCGTCTGGAGACCCTCCAAACCTCGGGCGCGCACAGCAGGGTCTGGATCCGACAGGGTCTGTTTCCAATGAACCGAGTCCACGACTCCGGGAATCTCGAGTCCGGCGGCATCCCGAGCCTTGAGGACTTCTAATGGGTCAAATGTTCCGGGGCTGTCCATCTCAACGCCGTCAAATCCAACGGCCTTGATCAAGCGAAATTTTTCGATTAGCGGCGCATCCCCTTCGACCATACCAAACATCAAGGCCTTCTTCATGCCGGGACGTTTGCTCTGCATTGTTGCCAGGGCAAAAGCTTGCAAACTGCTGGCGGAAAATGCTGCCAGGCCGGATTTCAGGAAACAGCGGCGATTGGGAAGAAGGTCCATCGAAGACTCCTATCGCGTGAAGCAAACTAAAAGAACTTGGTAATTCCCGGCATGGCCACTTCTGGAATAGGGAGAGAAACATCCCATTCATACTTCGGTGGAGACAAATCCTGCTGGGAATTCATGATCTCGTCCCAACTGATCTTCTGTCCGGTGTAGGCGGCCTCTCTGCCGAGGATCGCCATCATCGTGCTCTGGGCCATCCAGACTCCGTCATTAATCGGTTCACCCTTGCGGATAGAAGCAAACAGCTCGTCATGCTCAGTCTGATACATATTGTTGTAAGGTCCCTGATACTTCCAGCTGTTCTCCCCCCGAATCAAATGAATCCGTCTGCTCCCTTCGATCTCGCAGGCTCCTTTGGTTCCACTATAGAAATCGGCCGTCTGATTGGCACATCCTTCTTGTTGGCGGCAATAGTGAAATCCTCTGACACCACTGGCATACTCATAGGCGACACTGAAGTGATCATAGATTTGCCCGAAGTCGGGCGTGTTCCGCACCTGTCGTCCTCCCAGCGCGATGGCGCTCGTCGGCATTTCGCCCTTCATTGCCCAGCACATTTTGTCAATACTGTGTACAGCCTGCTCTACGATGTGGTCACCTGAAAGCCAGGTGAAATAGTACCAGTTGCGCATTTGCCATTCCATGTCGCTCCAGTCTGGCTGGCGTGGGCGGTTCCAAATAAGACCGGTATCATAAGTGGAATAGACCGTAACCAACTGACCGATGGCCCCATCATGTACTTGCTGAAAGATTGCGCGCTCCGGAGAGCTGTAGTGCCAGCAAAAACCCGAAACCAAAGATAATTTCTTTTTTCGAGCCTCTTCGACGGTTGCCAGGACAGAGCGAATTCCGGGAGCATCCACAGCGACCGGCTTTTCGCAGAACACATGCTTATTGGCATCGATGGCGGCCTTGAGATGAAGCGGCCGGAAACCGGGCGGAGTTGCCAGCAACACGACGTCTATACCGCTGTTGATGACCTTTTGATAAGCGTCGAACCCATAAAAACGCCGCTCCGGCTCGACTTGGACACGTTCGGGTTGCTGGGTCTTCAACGTTTCCAGGCTGCTGTGGAGCCGATCCGCAAAGGCATCGGCCATGGCGGTCAGGATGACATTGTTGTCCGCATTGAGCGCCTGTAGAGCGGCGCCCGTTCCCCGGCCACCACACCCAATCAAACCGACCCGCAAGGTCTCGCTGTTGGCGGGATAGATTTTTTCCGGGAAAGTGAAATGAACCGTCAAAGGCCCCGCAAGACTGAGCGTTGAGGATGCTTTCAAAAAATGACGCCGTGAGATCGAGCGAGGCGCAGGAATTTTCGATTTCATGGATTTCATCGCCTTTCACTTCAGATATAAGGAAGGCCAGACTTGTCGGCTTCCATGTCTAAGCTTGAATGCACTGGGAATAGGAATTAATTGGGGCGTAAACGGCTATTGGGAACCCACCTTCTTTCTTCTGCGTCTATATGTAATAGTATCTGCTTAAGAACTGTCCAGTCTAGTTTCTGTCGCGAAAATTGGCAATAAGGCTCCCCTCCTTGGTAAGGAGTGGGCGAGGGGGTGGTCGCTCTGGTAGGGCGCGCACGCCGTGCGCGCCTCCTTGACCAAACTGGAGGCGGCGGTCTCAGCGAGACCGCCCTACTTTCCCCTCCCTACAGACCGGGTGGATAAGGGGGTAAAGTTCTTAACCTCGAGTCTTCGACAGGCCCACCCATGGTGAAGTGATACAGACTCTGATACTCAAGAGTCTTGAGTCCCAGCACCGTGTGCATCGGGTCATCGAAAAAACAGCCGATGCCAGTGCCGCGGATCCCGATTGCCTCTGCCTCAAGATACAAAACCTGACCGAGGACTCCGCTTTCCCAAAAAAGCCGCGGATAAAACCAAGGGCCGTATTGCCTTAAGGGTCTTTCAAACTCGGCGATCATACCGAGGCTGAAACAGCCATCGGCTGCAATCGATTGATTGCAAGAGATCTGTCGAGACAGCGTGCGGGCATCTCCCTTCTGGAGTTGATAAAGTTCCAAACCGTCGGGACAATCTTCTGGCTTTATCCAGGAAAACTCTGGTTTCATTATGGCCTGTAATGCACTCTGTTGCAATGAGTTACGAATCAGAAGATAAAGTCCTGGATCAATTCCATCAACTCGATGGACAAAGAGGGCCAGGTGAATCAGTGGTGTCCAGGGAAGAGTATTAAAAGGGAATTGACTAGGACTGGCCAGGGTCTTGAGCAAGATGTGATAAAAGGCGTCCCGTGTCATCCTTGTTCGGCCATCCAGCGCGACGGCACTACGACGCTGAAAAATAATCTGGCGAAATGAGGTTCGCGCTGAACCGCCCACAGGGGTTGGCCCTGTAGGCAGTAGGCTGTCGTATGCTTGCTTGGTCGAGGGCTTTTTCGTCGCCACCGCAACCCGCTCGATCATTGTCCATTCAACGTGACTGGTGCTCAAAACATTGGGTTGGCCCTGCCAGGGCAATGTTGCAAAAGTCGTGAGCACACTGCTTGGCAAAGTGTAAGTCGTTTCAGGATTCCCCTGCGGATAGACCGCCAGCACACAATCAGGCTCTTCGGGTTCAGCGCCTTGAGGGTTACCGACACCCAGCAGTGCGGCGAGCGAGTCGCTGCCGAGATGATCCAAGAGGCGGGCCTGCCAGCCCAAGGCTGCAGCAGCCAGACTCAAAGCGGCAATGGCATGTCCTACATCGTGTTGACAATAGCGATAGGCGCGCTCTCCATATTTCCAGGCTTCCCGCCAATGTACGGAAGTAATTCCGATCAGGAGCACTCCGTTGGGAAGGTGTTGGGTCAAAGCTTGCCAAGTCTCCAAGGGAAATTCAGCGCGTTGCTCTAGCGCATGTTCGGCGGGCGCGTAGTGACAGATCATTGGACTCTGGCACAGTCCCGTGATTGGCCCGCAGACCAGATAGCCCTCGGTTGGGTGGAGGTTGCCACTCGAGGGATTAATCCGCAACGCCCAAGAGGATTGCCCCGCCTGTTTCCACGCCGATAGCGCCAGGCTGTCACAGAAGAATTGCGACACCGAATGATGGGTGAAGGGCTGAGGCAGAACATGACCTGCCTTGAAAGCCTCGTCATAAAAAGGTTCCGGAGTCGGTAGGATATGCTCTAGAGGGATCAGCGGTGCGCCTTCATAGCGTCGAAAGGGATTGGGCTGTGTCTCCCAGTCTAAATATTCCGGCCCAGAAGCGTAGGCATGAAAATGGTGTTTCGTGGCCCGATGATAGGCGATTACATCCGAGAGTAAATCAAACATAGGCAAGGGATCGTAACTCATTTGGGGAATTGCTTTCTAGCTGTTGTCTGCTCCAGTTTGTGATATAAGTTCTTGCCCGTGGTCCTTAACCCCCAATTCAACTTAAAGGAGATCGTATGAATACTGCTAGACGCTATCTCGTCTTTGCGGTGCTTGTCACCGCTATTGCTCTCTGGGCAAGCCCTGCGAGGGCTGAAGTGTCCAACCTGTCCGGAACCTGGAAGCTGGATACTGAAAAATCTGATTTCGGGAAAAGACCGAAACCGAAGAATGCCACTTTGGTGATAGAACACAAGGAGCCGTCGCTCAAGTACTCTCTCACAGGCACTACAGGAGACGGAAAACCATTGAAAGTTGAGTTCAGCGGCGCAATCGATGGGAAGGAATATCCCCTCGTTGGCAGCCCCTATGCTTCGAAGGCATCGATCACCCGCGTCAACAACTCTACAACCAAAGGTGTGGCGACTTCCGCCGATGGAAAGACAGTAGAGACTTATACGGTGACGGTCTCCAAAGATGGTAAGAAGTTTGAACGGAAAGGCACGGTGAAAGGGCCTGAGGGAGAATTCAAGAATCACGCTCTTTACGAAAAACAGTGAATGAGTCTTTCGTTACAACCACATCAAATGGGATCCGGCTGATTTCCTTTGCGAGCGACTGTTTCCGGCGGGAATAAACATTGCGACTCGAACCGCCAGCATCCGATGAGATTCCATCTCCTGAAACGGTCGCCGCATCCTGAAAAAAATCTTGCCAGTGGAGACTGGCAAGAGGGAGCTGATTGCAACTCTTCGATTGTAGCCGTGGTCGCTGACCACAGATAAACAAAATCTTGCAATACTTCCGGCCTCAGCGAGGCCGGCTACAACGAGTTTTTCAGCATCCTATCAGACTGCACCACCGGGCATCGCGATAGTCAGCGTTGATGCCGAAGTCACACTGGTCTCTAGGCCTATTCCTTTCCAACCAACTCCCACCAATTCAAAAATGCTCAGGGGATTCTCTGCCGTTTCTCCGTTAATGCTTCAACGGAGCCCTGCAATTCCTTAGTCTCTTTTCTTTTCTCAGAGCCACTCGGAAGCTGCTAGCATTGTGCGTATTTACGGATCGGTGGCTCACAATAGTAAATGGGGCATCCGATTCGATTGAGCTCCTGAAAATAGACCTCAGAAAGTATTTCTTCTTCTTTTCTCTTTTCAGCATGACTTGCAATCTCCCATGAAGGTTCGATCAGTCGAGAAAGCCGCAGGTAAAAAGGAGGATCACCATGAACAGCCGGGAGAGAGCGCTGGCCGCCCTCAATCATCAGGAACCGGATCGAGTTCCCCTCGACTTCGGCGGGCGTCACACGACACTCCATTTGTATGCGCATGAGTCCCTCATGCAACATCTGGGTTTGAACGGACCGAAGCCACCCATTCGTAGTTACCATACTTATCTGGTGGAACCGGACCCCCAGTTGCTTAACCGTTTCGAACGGGTTACGGCCATGTTCTTCCCCAAGCCTCCTAGCAGCTATGTCTTCAGGATCGATCCTGAAACGAATACTTATTTCGATGAGTGGGGAACGAAGTACCACATGCCCCCGAATGGCTATTACTTTGACATGGCCGGAGTGCCGCTTCCAGACGCGGAGACCGAAGCCGATCTTAATAAGTACCCATGGCCGGACCCTAAGGATCGTTCACGCATTGCAGGTTTGACCGAGCAAATCAAGGCGGCCCATGCCGCGGGTGAAAAAGTCCTCATGCTGTGCAATGCCACGCCGGGCCTTTGGGAGCATTCTTGGTATGTGTTTGGATTAGAGAAGGCGTTCATGGACTTGGCCGGAAACCTGCGCTTGATGGAAGCCTTCACCGAGCGCCTGCTCGAATGGCAAATGGCCTATTGGGATATGGCACTGGATGAGGTGGGAGAATACGTCGATCTTGTTCAGCTCAACGAAGACCTCGGCACCCAACGCGGGCCCATGATGGCGCCGGCAACCTTTCGACAGATCTATAAGCCGCGGATGCGCCGCCTGGTCGAACACATCCACAAAAAAACGAAGGCCCGCATTTATCTCCATTCCTGTGGGTCGATCTACCGCTTCATTCCAGACATTATCGAGATCGGGATCGAAGTGCTCAATCCGGTACAAGTGAACGCCGTCGAGATGGACTCCGCCCGCTTGAAACGCGAATTTGGGAAGGATCTAACCTTCTGGGGCGGCGGTTGTGACCCCGTGGTCTTGCAGAACGGGAGCCCCGAGGACGTGGCCAAAGAGGTGAAGCGTCGGATTCATGATCTGGCTCCCGGAGGGGGATTCGTGTTTGGCTCGGTGCATAACATTCAGGCCAAAGTTCCTGTCGAAAATATTGTGGCATTGTTCGATGCAGCGCAGGAGTTCGGATCGTACCCGATTCAGGCTTAGTGCTTCGTAATCGAACTGTGTTGTGGTTTGGAGGGCGGAGTTCTAGGAGGCCGAGATTGTCGGCGGCGCAGACGTATTGGTAGCCACGATGAATGTGCTCGCCGCATTCATCGTGGGCTTTTCTCCCGCGCTGGAGAGGGGAGCCGAAAATTCTATTTCTGATTTGGCGGGGCACGTTCTGCGAGACGGAGACTGGGTGTACAATCCCGTTTCATAAACAAATATCCCTGTTCAGAAGAATTGATCGATGTCGAAAACAGGCACGATTCGAACCTTTATCTGTATCGAATTGCCGGAGACCGTGCAGGCGCTTCTTGCCGAATTCCAGAAACGCCTGAAGGGGCTAGGGGCAGAAGTGAGTTGGGTTAAACCTTCGAATATTCACCTCACCTTGAAATTCCTTGGAGATGTATCCGAGCAGAAGCTGCCGTTGATTTGCGCAGCGCTTGAGAAGGCAGCCCATGCGATCCCCGTTATGGAAATGCAGGTTAGGGGAGCAGGATGCTTTCCAACGGCCAGGAATCCTCGAGTCCTGTGGGTCGGCATACAGCCCATTCCGTCGCCGCTTCGGGACTTGGTCGAACTAATCGAGGTTGGGTTGTCTGGGAACGGGTACGCACGCGAAGATCGGCCGTTCAGTCCTCACCTTACTTTCGGGAGGGTCAAATCGCCGCGGAATCTGCAAGCGTTAATACGGAAGATGCAAGAATTGGACTTCGGCGGCGAGATAGTATCCGTCAGAACTGTGACTGTGATGAGGAGTGACCTAAGGCCGGCAGGGGCAGTCTATTCGCCGATTAAAGTATTCCCATTGCTTGGAAAAACCGAACACAATTGAAAAGAACTTTCTTTCGGCAGGCGGGACGCCTGCACCACAAGGCCGTGGGTATCAGACATGCGTTGTGGGCATGTCTGCGAAGAGGTGAGGCTTGGCGTGGAGCACTGAGCAAGGGAATCATCTATGCACCTCACCGGTCTCTTCACGAGGGATTTACTAGAATCCCGTTTTGAGATTGTATATTCCCTGTCACGCAGACATGTAAGAAGCCCATGTCTGCCACCCGCGCCCTTTGCGTCTTGGTGAGGACACTGTTTTTCACAAGCTGGATCCGCATGTTTTCCTTCTCCCGGAACTTACATCATTTCAGGCACGGAGATTCCGAGAATCTGGAGACCGGCTTCCAGGCGGTCGCGAACGATGCGAGTCACCGCGAGAAGGAATCTTTTTTTGGCGGAGTCGGCCTCTTCCTTGATCCGATGTCTGTGGTAAAAATTATTAAAGGCTTGAGCCAGTGTAAATACATATTTCGCGACGACAGCCGGCTCCGCGGTGTCAAGCGCCACACGTACATTGGATTCCAATTGCCCGGCTAAGTAGATGAGTCTCCAGAACTCGTCATGGATCTTCTCCTTCAGGAAATCTTCTGAGGCAATGTCCTCCACAAAGGACTGGACCGACTTCTCGTTGTAAGCAGGATCATCTGCAAGCACCTTGCGAAAGATGTTATTTGCCCGGACAACCGCGTACTGCGCGTAAGGACCGGTTTCTCCTTCAAAGCTCAGGGCTTCCTTGAAATCGAAAGCGATTACCGAGTTGCGCGTATATTTCAAGAGAAAATAGCGAAGGGCGCTAATCGCGATACTGGAGGCGATAGGCTGCAGCTCGGACTCTGCCAGTTCGGGATGGCGACTCATGACTTCTTGAATGGATTTTTCGAGCAACGTGTCGATGAGATCATCCGCTTTGACGCCCAACCCTCTTCGGCCCGACACTTCCACATAAGGTTTTATTTGGTCTTCTTCCGAAAGCTGGATTCCCAGCTCTTCGCAGCATCGCGGTGACAGGGCAACCATCTCATAGGAAAAATGAGTCGATTGATCTGCTTGTGCCGCATATCCAAGCGCGCGAAGCCCAGCCACCACGATATTTTGCAGATAGGACTGGCGCGAATCGATCACGTTATAGACACGCGTCCCTCCACCGAACTTTGGTTCAGTGATGCCTTGGTTGTGTTCCGAATTGGTCATGTAAACGACCTGCCCATTCTCGTAACGGTGGAACGGATGGTAAAAGAAATCCATCCCGAGCAGGCCGAGTTTCCACAACTGGTAGGCCATGTCTTTCCCGACATAGGTCACCGTTCCATTGGACCGCACGATGATCTTATCTTCGTCGAATTCTTTTTCGGCTTCGGCCGCTGGATCTGAGACGATGGAGTTGTTTTTTTCTGCCCCGCGCATGATCCAGCACCCCTGATTCTTCCCGGAAGTTTCAAAATGGATGGCATTGCGCTCTTTGAGCAATTCGAACGCATAATTCCAAAATTTCAAGTGAAGGATGTCGCTCTCTTTAGGCAACAGATCGTAGCTGATCCCCAACCGCCACATCGTCTCGATATGGCACTGAACAATCTTATGAGCCACAAAGTGGGCAATCTCCGCTGTCGGATTATTGCCCTCCTCAATGTGTTTGAGCGCCTCTCCTCGAAGCTTAGGGTTTTCCGGGGCCAGTTCATAAAAAGAGGCGACTTTGGCGTAAAGGTCCCAGCAGTAATAGTCGAATTTCCCGGGGATTGCCTTGATTTGTTCGAGGTTCATCTTCGCCAAGTGCTGGAATCCGACGACGACATCGGCCACCTGAACTCCAGTGTCATCAATGTAGTTTTGGATCTCTACTTCTTCTCCTTTGAAACGCAGCATTCGAGCAAAAGTATCCCCGAGGACAGCGTTTCTTAAATGACCAATGTGTGCGGCTTTATTGGGGTTAATGTTGGTATGTTCAACGATGACCTTGCTGCCGGCAGAGTTTCCTTTTGGGTCTGAGCTTGTCGATCGTGAAAATAATTGCCGGAAGAACTCATCTCGTTTAAAAAAAAGATTGATATAACCTGGGCCGGCGATTTCTATCTTGGTTACACCCGGTAAGTTGCCGATACTGTCCTTGATCTCAAGAGCGAGCTGGCGAGGAGGCCTTTTTACGACTTTAGCCAATTCAAAACAGAGCGGAAAAGCCAGGTCTCCCAGTTCGACTTTGGGAGGCTGTTCCGCAATCAACTGGGAGAGGGAAATTCCGTATCGCTCTTGAATATGGACGAGGAACTTTTGTTTGACCTGATTGATCCAAACTTCCAACATAGAACATTCCTATTCGTGAATTCCAGTTAGCCTTCAAAAAGCGAAATGCTACCACACTTTCCCGCCAGGTGGAGGATGACTTCGCGCTCATCACTTGGTACTTGTTTTCATAAATAGAGTGACGTTAAGGCCAGGTCGGTGACCCGGCCAACAACTTTGCAGGCTTGGGCTTTTCTCAAAGCTCCAACCCCACGCGGCGCCTATCCTTGGATACGTCACCGTAATTACGAATAGCATTTCGTAGAAAGCAGGTAGGGATCGAAAATCCGCGCGCCTCACTGATGTCAGGAGGACGTTCGCCTTGACAAAGCTTGGAAGCGAAGAATAGTATCCTTGTTTTGTCTTGTGCTTGAGGACGGTCACAAGCCATGTCTATTGCGATCTCTAACAAGCTGAGGTGTTTACTGGTTCCGTCCACGAATGTTGTTGTTTTCACCGGAGCGGGTGTATCCGCAGAAAGCGGAGTGCCAACGTTCCGTGGCAAGGATGGGTTATGGAATGAATTCAACGTCCAGGAACTGGCAACGCCCGAGGCCTTTGCCGCCAATCCTGTTCGTGTCTGGGAATGGTATCGTTGGCGGATGGAGTTGATCTCGAAGGTAGACCCGAATCCCGGTCACGGCGTCATTTCGTGGATGGAAGGATTTTTTTCAGAGTTTAATTTAATCACTCAAAACGTTGATGGATTGCATGACCGGGCCGGAAATCGCCATATCTTCAAGCTCCATGGGGATTTGTGGGAAGTTCGGTGTGTGCGTTGCAGGAAGACGTCAAAGCTGGCGAGCGTGCCCTCGCCCCCACTTCCTCCGACTTGTCAGTGCGGAGGAGCATTGCGGCCGGGGGTTGTCTGGTTTGGGGAACTATTGCCCGAGCGGGAATTCTCCCTGTCTCTTGACGCCGTGGGACGTTGTCAGCTCTTCTTTTCTGTGGGAACTTCGGCAGAAGTTTATCCGGCGGCACAATTACCGATGATTGCCAAAGAGAAGGGAGCTTATGTTGTAGAAATCAATATCGAGCCGTCAGCTTTGGCCAACAAGGCTGATGAAGTTCTCATTGGAAAAGCCGGGGAAGTTCTTCCTCTAATTCAACAGGCATGTACTGGCCTCCCCTGAATCGTAAGTCGGATGCCCCCATCCGGTGCTGCACTCAGGTTCGCCGAGTCAGGTAGCCCGGCATTCAATGGTGGAGTGAGCTAATTAGTACTGCCTTTCATGGATACGGGGACGTTAACGCCGGGTCGGTGACCCGGCCTACAACTTTGTGGGCTTGGGGCTTTCTCAAAGCCCCAAGCCCACGCGGCGCCTATCCTAAGATACGTCACCGTAATTACGAATTGCGGTAGTTAGTATCATTACAGGACTGACTGGTAGACTTAATTGAGAGAGCATTTCATGAGCCGAATCTATTTCGACTGTTTTTCTGGGGCTAGTGGCGACATGATCGTGGGAAGCCTGATCGACCTGGGACTCCCTCTGGATCAACTCACTCGAGAGCTCCAGAAACTCAATTTACAGAATTACTCGTTAAGCGCCACTAAGGTGGTCAAAGCGGGCCTCACGGCAACCAAATTCACCGTCGAGGCCGGTCATGAGCACGTGCATCGCAATTTATATACGATCGAAAGCCTCATCAGGGAGAGTGAGTTGAATGATCGGATCAAGGATTCTGCTACGAGAATTTTTGTTCGCTTGGCCGAAGCGGAGGCCCGCGTTCATGGTTCGACGATTGACAAGATCCATTTTCACGAAGTGGGCGCTGTGGATTCAATCGTGGATATTGTGGGAGCGTGCATTGGGTTTGAGCTGCTCGGTGTGGAGGAGATCCTGGCGTCGCCTTTAAACGTTGGAACGGGATCTGTGAAGGCAGCTCATGGTATTTTGCCCGTCCCAGCCCCAGCCACCGCCGAGTTGTTGAAGGGAATTCCTATTTATTCCAATCACATCGAAGGGGAACTTGTCACGCCCACAGGAGCAGCGATTCTGTCGACCCTCGCAAAAAGCTTCGGGAGATTGCCGGCGTTTGAAATCGAAACAATTGGTTATGGAGCAGGGACAAGGGATACGCCGGGGGCGGCCAATGTGCTGCGGGTGTTTAAGGGAGAACGCCCTTCGGTTTCCCCTTTTGCGGGACGGGTTTTCGGGGCTCATCCTGTAACCGTCATCGAAGCCAACATTGATGATATGAATCCTCAGCTCTATGGCTATTTGCAGGAGCGGCTCCAAAAATTGGGGGTATTAGATACTTTTGTTTCCCCTGTGCAGATGAAAAAAAACCGGCCGGGTTCTCTATTGACCGTCGTCACAGTTCCGGAAAACTTCGAGGCTGCGGTGGATGCCATTTTTCAAGAGACGACAACAATTGGAATCCGTTACTATGAAGCAGACCGCAGGGTCCTCGAGCGAGAGATTGTGCCCATCGAAATCGAGTATGGAATCATCCAGGTAAAAATATCGAGGCGCGAAGGCCGGATCATGAATTTTTCGCCTGAGTACGAAGATTGCCGGGGCGCTGCAGAGAAACATGGAATCCCTGTGAAGTGGATTCAAGCCAGGATCGCCCAGGAATTCATGAGCCGATATGGAAGCGATATTCTAAAGGATCACCACAAGAGACAGGGATAGTCACGACGATATGAGTACTTTTTATCTCACCACTCCTCTCTATTACGTCAATGCCAAACCACACCTGGGGCACACCTACACGACGGTTGTAGCCGATTGTCTGAGTCGTTTTAAGAAAATGCAGGGTCATGACGTTTGTTTTCTTACGGGCACCGACGAGCATGGGCAGAACATCGAAAGAGCAGCCGTCGCTCGCGGGATCACTCCTCGCCAACTGGCGGATGAAATTGCCGCCGAATACCAGAAACTTTGGGAGTGTTATGGGATTGAGTACGACCGATTTATCCGGACTACCGATTCGCGGCACTATGAAGCCTCGTCAGAGATCTTCCGCCGTGCTTATGAGAGTGGAGCTATTTATAAAGGGGAGTACTCCGGGTGGTACTGCATTTCCTGTAACTTGTTTGCCGCAGAAAGTGAGACGCCTCCCAATTGTGAAGTTTGCGGTCGTCCTACCGAGCGGATTACGGAGGAAAGCTACTTCTTCAAACTATCCCAGTACCAGCAAGCTTTGCTCAATCATTACGAACAGAATCCTCAATTTATCATGCCTCCGTCGCGACGGAATGAAGTCATCAGTTTTGTCAGTGGAGGACTGAAAGATCTCTCGATTAGTCGTACCTCGGTAAAGTGGGGAATCCCATTGCCGGGAGATGACAAACACGTGATCTATGTCTGGTTCGATGCGCTTGTTGGCTATTTGAGCGGGATTGGTTTTGCAGATGCAGCCGGAAAAGAGACGTTTCAAAAGTACTGGCCAGCCCAAGTTCAGCTGGTGGGAAAAGACATCATTCGTTTCCATACCGTCTACTGGCCGGCATTTCTGATGGCGGCTGGATTGGAGCTGCCAAAGCAAGTCTTTGCGCACGGCTGGTGGCTGAAAGACGAAACGAAAATGTCGAAATCCCGGGGAAACGTGATTGACCCTTATGTTTTGTTGAAACATTTTGGAGCGGATGCGGTTCGTTATTTCGTTTTACGTGAAGTCCCGTTCGGTTTGGATGGAACGTTCTCTTACGAAGCGCTGATCCAACGCGTCAACAGTGATCTGGCCAACGATTATGGAAACCTTGTTTCCCGCACGCTGAATCTGATTTCGAAGAATTTTGACAATATCCTGCCGTACCCTTCGGCGATTGAAGGCCGAACCGATCTGGATGCTGAGCTGGAGAAGAAAGCCACAGAAACAATTCAGACCTATCAGGAGTTGATGGAGAATCTAGCATTCAGCCGCGCCCTGGAATCCCTTTGGGAACTGCTATCGGCCACCAACCGGTATCTCAATGAAAGCGCCCCCTGGGGCCTAACCGAAAACGAACAGGACCGGCCGCGATTGGCGAGCATACTGTATACTTCAGCCGAAGTGATCCGTATTGCTACGGTCTTGCTGGCCCCTGTCTTGCCTGAAAGCTGCCAACGTGTGTGGGAACAATACGGAATCAAGGTGCCACTGAAGTCTCAGCGCATCGACGAGCTGAAATGGGGTGGATTGCCCGTGGGCAGTGAACTTGGAGAATTGAAACCGATTTTCCCGAGAATTGACAAGAAGCTGGCTTTGGAGCAAATCCTGCAAGAGACCTTTGCGCCCCCTGCCGAAACTATCGCGGCCAAGGGGGGCGCAGCATCCGGTGGAGAGAAGAAGGATGATTCGGCGAGTCCGACAGTCGTCGAGACCAAAACAACCAGTGAGGCCAACATTGCCGACCTCAAAATTTCCATTGATGACTTTGCAAAACTGGATCTGAGAGTGGCACAGGTTGTCTCAGCGGAGAGGGTCCAAGGCGCTGACAAGCTTTTGAAATTGATTGTCGATCTGGGAACTGAGAAGCGTCAGATACTGGCCGGCATCGCTAAAGCTTATTCTCCTGAGAGTATGATTGGGCGAAAAATAGTCATTGTTGCAAACCTGCACCCTCGCAAGATGAGAGGGTTGGAATCGAATGGGATGTTGCTGGCCGCTTCACTTGGTGAAGAGGGGAAGCCTGTTCTGGCCGGCTTTCTGGAAGATGTTCCCAATGGTGCCAGGTTGAAATAAGTGAGAGGATTTGTAACGATTTGGAATCGATCTTGGAGTTCCTTCGAGCCCTATATCAGCCTGAAAAGCTGATGGAATTGATTCGGTCGGGTGGGTATGTCGTTTTGTCCGCGATCGTTTTCGCCGAAACAGGCCTCTTCATTGGCTTTTTCCTGCCGGGAGATTCCTTATTGTTCACGGCAGGACTGATTGCTTCGCAAGGGTTTTTTAATGTCTTTTATTTGATGATTGTACTCAGTCTCATGGCCATCATCGGAGACGCTGTGGGTTATGGTATCGGCTTTAAGGCGGGGGCAGCCCTTTACAAAAGACCGGATACGCTCTGGTTCCGGCGCAAACATCTCCTTTACGCAAAGGAGTTCTATGAAGAGCACGGAGGGAAAGCCATATTTTTGGCCCGCTTCGTTCCCTTTGCCCGAACATTTGCTCCCGTAGTGGCAGGAATCGCCCAAATGTCGTATCCGCGGTTTGCCAGCTATAATGTGTTTGGCGGGATTTTTTGGGTCTGTTCCATGACGTCGGCAGGATTTTTTCTCGGCTCCTTCCCTTGGGTTAGACACAACCTGGAAAAAGTTGTACTGCTCATCGTTTTTGTTTCCGTGTTGCCCATCGTCGTCGAATACCTTCGGAACCGAAAGAAAGTAGAGGCCCAGTGATCCCGTTGATGCCAAGGGAAAAGAACTTACCGGCTCCGGTCCAAGAAATGGGATTCTGAATGTTTATCGACTCACATGCTCATCTTGACGCAACGGATTTTGATTTGGATCGCTCGGAAGCGATGGCTCGGGCCAGAGCCGCCCACGTCGGCAAGATATTGGCTATAGGAAGCGGCACAGGACCTGGAAGTCTCGACTGTGCCGTAGCGCTGGCCCAACAATATGCTCATATCGATGCTTCCATCGGGATTCATCCCCATGACGCGAAACTCGCCACTCAGGTTGATTTTGAGTTCCTCAAGTCATTGGCATCGCACCCCAAAGTGGTGGCCTGGGGGGAAATTGGTTTAGATTTTTACTACGGACATTCGGCGCGCGATATTCAATTGGATGTGTTTGCTCAACAGTTAAAATTGGCGGGGGAGGCAGAACTTCCCGTCATTATCCACAGCCGCGATGCGGAAAGCGAAACCATAGAAGCCCTTCGTCGCCAGTCTGACAAGAAGGTGCTGCATGGGGTGATGCATTGCTATTCCAGCTCTCTGGAAATGGCAGGGAACTGTTTGGAATTAGGATTCTTGATTTCGTTTTCCGGGATGATCACCTTTCCGAAAGCGCAGAACATTCGAGATATCGCACAGCGAATCCCGCTCGATCGCCTGTTAATCGAAACCGATTCGCCCTATCTGGCTCCTGTGCCACACAGGGGAAAGAGGAATGAGCCGTCATTCTTAGTGGAAACGGCGGGGGCCTTGGCCCGCCTCAAGGGCATCAGTATCGAGGAGTTGGCACGACATACAGTTGAAAATTATTACCGGTTATTTCAGCGGTCAGTGCCTGGCGGAGCAGAGGGAGCCGGGATGAAGTTTTGAGAATGGAAGTATCAAATGTCAAATGAGGTGACCGGCAATGGAATCACTATAATTTGCCAACATCGATAGTGCCCTTGTTCCTCGGGAATCCAGCACAACCGACAGGTGAACTTGAATTCATAAAAGGAAGACACATGGCCGCTCAAAATACTTTTGATATCGTCTGCAAGATTGAAATGCAAGAAGTCGAAAATGCCATTCATCAGGCCATGAAAGAGGTCAGCACCCGTTTCGACTTTAGGGGCAGCAAATGTAAGATTTTGCTGGCTGAGAAAGATAAGCTTGCTCTCTTGGCCGATGATGAGTTCAAACTTAAGAGCCTTAATGATATCCTTCAACAGCGGCTTGTCAAACGCGGGATTTCATTGAAATCATTGACATACAATAAAATAGAACAGGCAGCAGGCAATACGGTCAGGCAAGAAATTGATTTGCAGCAAGGGATTCCCATCGAAAAAGCTAGGGAAATAGTGCGACTGATCAAAGATTCCAAACTCAAGGTTCAAGCGTCGATTAACGGTGATTTCGTGCGAGTTTCCGGTAAAGACCGGGATACGCTTCAGGAAGTCATCCAGTTGCTAAAGTCCCAGGAATTTGATTTTGAAATTCAATTCACAAACTACCGGAGTCAGTAATCCCCAATACTATCGTGGACCCAATTCAGGTTTTCGGACTGGTTAAGAAGGAATTAAGAGAAGTCGAAAAGGAACTGGTCCGCCAGTGTGAAAGCTCTGTCGGGACCATTACCGATATCGGCAAGTATCTCCAGGAGAGCGGTGGGAAGCGGATTCGGCCCAGTATGCTCTTACTCTGTACTCGACTCTGTGGCGAAGTGAACGATGCGGCCATCAAGCTGGCGGCCGTCGTTGAGTTTATTCATGCCGCAACACTCGTCCATGATGACATTATTGACGGAGCCGAGACGCGTCGCGGACGCTCCAGTGTCAACAGCCGATGGGGAAATCAAGTGACCGTTTTAGCGGGAGATTGGTTTTACATGCAGTCTTTTAATATTGCCTTGCAACAACGAAACTTTCAGATATTGGATACTTTGATTGACCTCACCCAGAGAATGGTCGAAGGGGAGCTCATCCAGCTGACCTTCAATGGGAACCGTCGGATTACGGAAGCGGATGTGTTGGACATTGCCAAAAGAAAGACAGCTTACCTTTTTGCTGGTTGCGCCCGGATTGGAGCCATTCTCGGAAGAGTAGACAAGGAAAGGGAAGAGGCTTTAGCCCGTTATGGACTAAACGTCGGCCTGGCATTTCAGATCGTGGATGACATGCTGGACTTCAGCTCGTCCGAAAAAATCCTCGGAAAACCCGTGGGGAGCGACCTGAGAGAGGGCAAGATCACTTTGCCCTTAATCTATGTCCTGGACGTTTGTACCTCCGACGAAGCCAGAAAGATTGAAACCGTTCTGCAGGAAAAGGATTTTAAGAGCGTTACTCGCTCGGAAATTATTTCCCTCATCCAGAAATACCAGACCCTGGCGAAGACTCGCAGCCTTGCCGAATCCTTCGCACGAGAAGCCCAGGAAGCCCTCCGTTTGTTTGCTCCTTCTGCCTATTGGGATGCGCTCCATTCCATTCCACGGATCATTCTCGAGAGGGAAAAGTAAATAGTTCCCAATGTGAATGAATTGTTGTCGATGGCTTGTGGCCCGCCTTTAGTCGGGATGCCTTGATCGAAAACCAGCCAACTTCAATTTAGAACGGGTGGGTAGGGCTTCATAATATAAGGGGAATGAGGTTATGATTATCCAAGACATCGGGTCAATATCTTGCCAAAGATGCAGACCCGGTTCATCGGCATATGCCCACCGCTGAATACTCTTTCGGTCAGCCATGAATATTTTTCTGTTCGTATTTGCCGTGTTCTATTTTGCAGAACGGGTGGTGGATTTTGGGCTGACCTTGCTGAATCTGAAGCATATCCGAAGGCATGAGAAACAAGTGCCTGCTTACTTTCGAGAGAAAATAACACCCACGCAGTATCAAAAAAGCATTGCTTACAATCGGGAAAAAGCTTGGTTTGGGATCATTTCCAGCTGGATTGAAGTGCCTATTTTTTGGGGATTACTTCTCAGTGGTTTTTTCGGGAGGGTGGATGGCTGGGTCCGCTCGTTCCATGCCGGTTCTATCCTGACCGGGCTGTTCTTTTTTGCCCTAACGATGGGTCTTTTCTTCGTCATTTCGCTCCCATTCAGCCTTTACGAAACCTTCCGGATCGAACAGAAATATGGATTCAACCGGATGAATTGGAGAACCTGGACGATGGATCTGGTAAAGGGGATATCCTTGTCGGTTTTGATTGGCGCTCCTGTCCTGGCTGGCGTTCTCTGGCTGATGGATCATTTCCTGGAGCAAGCTTGGTGGATCTGGGTATGGGGCTTGCTGGTCGTGATACAGCTTCTCATTCAGGCGATCTTTCCGGTTGTCATTGTGCCGTTATTCAACCGTCTCACACCTCTTCCAGAAGGGAGTCTTCGACACGAGATCGTCACGCTGACAAAAAAGGTGGATTTCAAAATCTCTGGAATTTCTACGATGGATGGATCAAAAAGATCAACCCACTCTAATGCCTTTTTTGCAGGAATCGGGAAATTTCGCCGCATCATCCTGTTTGACACGCTGGTTAGTTTACTCGCAGAGAAAGAACTGATTTCGGTACTCGCCCATGAAATAGGACATAGCGTCAAGAAGCATATCCGAACCTCTCTCGTGTTGAGCGGACTCACGTCGCTGGCGGGTCTCTTTATCTTATCGAGAATGCTTCCACAACCTTGGTTCTGTTCCGCATTCAAGTTTGCCCACCCTTCTTCCTATGCCGCGCTTTTTGTTTTCATGAAAACAGCCGGATCGTTCGGGTTCTTTCTTTCTCCGCTGAGTTCATGGCTTTCACGGAAACATGAATATGAGGCGGACCGTTTCGCCGTGCAGGCTGTAGAAGACCGCCAGCCCATGATTCAGAGTCTGGTTAAACTGACCGCGGATAATCTTTCCAACCTGACGCCACATCCCCTCTACAGTTCTTTCTATTATTCCCATCCGACGGTCATGGAAAGAATCTTGGCTTTGGAGAAAATTGAGCCCACGTCTCCATAATGAACCCAACTGACAAACTTGAGGTGTAGGCCGGGTCACCGACCCGGCGTTAACGCTATCGCATTTCTGAAACGCTGTATTTAGGGATTCATGCGGGCAAGCGCAGGGTCGCGCCGGAACCATTAACCTCCGAGGAGTACATCTTGTCCATGAAGGATGATCCTCTCGACAGGCGAGAAGATGACGAGCGGTTATGCTTCGAGATGCCGGTGGCCTCGCGACCGCCCCTGTGCTTCACGAGCAAGGCTGCGGTATGATCATTTCAAGTCGCTCTGCTTGCCTAGGCGACTCACGGCTCCCGAAACCTCATGGCTGAACCCTGCGCGCAATTGCCGGACGCTTTCGCGGATCCGTTCCGCCATGCGAATCTTCTCCGGCCAAGTCAGGGCCTTGCGACCCTTCTGCCACTGCGCCTGTCTCTCCAGCATTTCTTGGATATCACTCATTCAGGAACCTCTTCTCAAAACGCTGCCATTCTTCCGCCAAGCCGTGCCGCACAGCCAGGCGCCCGATTCCTTTCCGGTTGACACTACCTGATTCAAGCAGCGCCAGAATACGAGTGAGGTCCTTGGCGCGCCCGACGCTGAGGGCGATCACGGCCAGGTGGTCCGCCCGGACAACGCGGAACGGCACGCCTTCAAAGTCGGCTGTCTCAGCCTGCTCCATTGCCTCCTGGGTTAGAGGGCTGTACGCAGGCACGAATTGCGCTGGCCACGCACCGACAAGAATGGCCTCTCCCTCCGCCTTCCATCCCCGTGCCGCGCAGAACTCGTAAATGCCACTCAGCACATCAAGCCGGTCCATCGAGGGCAGCGCCACGAGCACATCCGCATCCAGCGTAGCCACCGGCTCCGTATACCGCATCTGGGCTACGGCCCCAAAGAGGGCATAATTCAGGATCACGCCCAACTTCTGCATCTCATTGAGCAACTCCGCCAGTTCCTTCATGGACTGATTGTACTGAATTCGGTGCCCCATTGAAAGGCGCTCGTTGGAACGATCGCGCCCTTGGGATTGCTTTCATCAAGCGGAGGCCATTTTCTTGGGTCAACTGGCTCAGTTGGTATAAGCTAAACGAATGGCGGTGTGTCTAAAGTCCTTTAGGGCTTGAACACAGAGCCCGGAACGGACCGGAAATGTCGGGTATCGAAAACTGAGCTTCAAAGGCTCATCACCCCAAAGGAACACGTCTTGTCCATGAAGGTTGATTCTCTCAACAGGCGAGAGTATGAGGAGCGGTTACGCTTTGAGATGCTCCTGACCGATATCTCTGCCCGCTTCATTAACCTGCCCACGAGCCAAGTGGATAACGCAATCGTGGATGCCCAACGACAGGTCTGTGAATGCCTGGACCTGGATATCTGCTCACTCTGGCAACAGTCCCCGGACCGTTCGGGCTCGATATTCCTGACCCATTACCATCTGTCCCCGGGTCTTCCACCTTTGCCAGAGGTCTGGGACATCAAGGAGAGCTTTCCGTGGGCACTGAAGAAATTCCTCAGAGGCGAGCCCCTTATCTTATCCCGCTTTGCGGATGCTCCCCCCGAAGCCGCGCAGGACGTAGAGAATGCGCGCCAAGTCGGCGTTAAATCGGTCGTGTCCATTCCCATGTCCACGGGGGGGGACCGATGTTTGGCGTGCTGAATTTCGATGTTACCCGCGAAGAGCGGGACTGGTCACCAGAGCTCGTCACCAGGTTGCAGCTGATTGCCCAGATATTCGCCAACGCCCTCGCCCGCAGGCTCAATGATGAGGCCTTGCGCGAAAGCGAGCAGCATCTCCGTCAGACGTTGGAAGAAGTGCAGCGCCTCCGAGACCAGTTGCAGGTGGAGAACGTTTATTTGCGCAAGCAGCTCCGACGGGACGATGGGCAAGAGAGTATTGTGGGAGATAGTGAGCCCATTCGGCGCATGTTCGCCAAAGCGAAGCAGGTGGCACCGGCGGATTCGGTTGTGCTCATAACCGGCGAGACGGGCACGGGCAAGGAGTTGCTCGCGCAAGCGATTCACGACATGAGTCACCGAAAGGCCAAAACGATGGTGATCGTTAACTGCGCCGCCCTGCCTGCACCGCTGATCGAAAGCGAGCTCTTTGGGCGGGAGAAGGGCGCCTATACCGGGGCCATGACCAAACAGATTGGCCGCTTTGAATTAGCAGATGGCTCGACACTGTTCCTCGACGAGATTGGGGACCTTCCCCTCGATCTCCAGACGAAGCTGTTGCGAGTGCTGCAGGACGGACGGTTTGAGCGGCTGGGAAGTCCCCGTACACTGACGGTAGACGTCCGCGTAATTGCCGCCACGAACCACGATCTGGCAGCAATGGTCAGAAGCGGCCAGTTCAGGGAGGATCTGTTCCATCGCCTGAATGTCTTTCCGATCGATGTTCCCCCACTGCGTTCAAGAGTTCCGGACATCCCGCTCCTGGTCTGGAGATTTGTGCAGGAGTTCAACAAGAAGATGGGAAAGTCGATAGAATCGATTCCTAGGCAGGTCATGGAACAGCTCAAAGATTATTCCTGGCCGGGCAATGTTCGCGAACTGCGGAATCAAATCGAACGGGCAATGATTACGAGCACAGGCCGCTCGCTGAAGATCGAGCTGCCGACTGTTGAATCTGGCCCGCAGTCTCCGCCCCTGACGTTAGAGGAAGTGGAGCGAAAACACATCTGCGACGTGCTCGAACGTGTGCACTGGCGGATCAGGGGCAAGCAGGGTGCCGCCGAAATCCTGGGAGTTATTCCCACCACGCTCCATTCCCGGATGAAGAAGCTGGGCATATCCCGTCCGAATTCCCGCTAAACTCCTCTCCTCTGAAAATAACTATCAAAGTGGGAGGCCGTCTCCGACAGGCGACCGTTTAAGTTGATGCCACCCAGGTCGCGGCTCGGAGAGCCCCTCCCACATTTTCATCCCTCGGCGAGGCCGGTCTGGGTCGATGACTCCGGCTCTAGAGTTTGAACATTTGTGCAGGCCGGAGGCCCGCACCACAATCTTGTGGTGCAGGCGTCCTCGCCCGCTCCCAAGCGGCCTAAAAGGCCGCCACTGCGGGCGGGACGCCCGCGCTCCCAGGGGAATCCCTTCTACTTTTCCAAGTCTCCTTCAACTCAATCCGAGCGACGATATTTCGTCATATTAACGGCATATCGCCGTTTCAGCTGTGGCCACGTCTGTTGTTCATTTGTAGGGCGTCATTGCAAACTGTTCACAAAGAAACGTTTACGGCTCATTCCGCATTGTCTTCACAAGGTGGCATGGATAATGCACTAGAGACGGACATGGGTACGAACGAATCTCTAAACTTAAAGATGTGTTCGATCATCATGCATTACTCGCCAGAAAAGTTGGATGTTGCCGCCCAACTGCTATTTTCAGTAGTCGGGCAAATCGAGGTGAAGCCGGGGTGTCGTAGCTGTCGGGTGGGAAGGTGCGTGGGGGGCGATAGTTGCATTGACTACCAGGAAATGTGGGATTCAGAGAAGGCTTTTCGCCGTCATATTCGATCGGAGGAATTCCAGCGTGTACTCGCCGCCATGGATCTGTGCGACGAAGAACCCCGGGTCATGATTGGCTCCCTGACGGGTAATTCCGGTATTGAGTTCCTGCGTAAATTGCGCGGCTCCGCAATGCATATATAACATGACAAAGATATGAAAAAGGGGCAATGATTATGGAACCCAAAGGCAAGAGCGCAGAAAGAAAGTCATTATCGTTGGCGGAGTGGCCGGCGGTGCGTCGTGTGCGGCGCGTCTGCGCCGGTTGGACGAGAAAGCCGAAATCCTCATGGTGGAGCGCGGGCCCGTACGTCTCGTACGCGAACTGCGGGCTGCCTTACCATGTCGGCGGCGTGATCGAGAAGGAATCGAGCCTCCTGGTCGCGAACGAGCAGCTGTTTCGCGACCATGTTCGCGATCGATGTGCGGACGAACTGCGAGGCGATCGCGATCTGACCGAAGAAGAAGACCGTGGACCTGCGCAATGTCAAGACCGGCGAGGTCACGACCGAGTCCTACGACAAGCTCGTGCTGTCGCCGGGCGCGCCCTCGGTCCATCCGCCGCTGCCGGGCATCGATCTGCCGGGGATTTTCCATGTGCGGACCGTGCCGGACGCGAGGACGATCCGCGAGTGGATCGAGAAGAGGCACCACGTTCCTCGCGGGGATGTTCAACTACTCGGGGATCCAGTTGGTCAAGCCGGTGACGCCGCGCGGTGGTCGTCGGCGGCGGCTTCATCGGCCTCGAGACGGCGGAGAACCTCGTCCACCTCGGGTTCGACGTGACCCTCATCCAGAAGCCTCGACCACGTCCTGGCCCCGCTGGACCCGGAGATCGCGTGCCTCGTCCAGGGCCACATGAAGAAGCATGGCGTCCAGGCTGGCGCTCAACGACGGGGTGGCCGGCTTCAAGCAGTTGGACGGCGGCGCGATCGAGGTGCAGACGAAGTCCGGCAAGACGTATCCGGCCGACATCGTGATCCTCGCGATCGGCGTGCGGCCGGACACGACGCTGGCCAAGTCGGCCGGCCTCGACGATCGGCGAACGCGGCGGCATCCGCGTTGACGAACACATGCGCACGAGCGACCCGGATATCTTCGCCGTCGGCGATGCCATCGAGGTCAAGGACTTCGGGACCGGCCAGTGGAGCCTGGTTGCGCTGGCCGGGCCGGCGAACCGGCAGGGGCGGATTGCGGCCGACGTGATCTGCGGGCGCGACTCCCGTTACCGCGGCACCCAGGGCACCGCGATCATCGGGCTGTTCGGCGGCGCCGCCGCCTGGACCGGCGTCAGCGAGAAAACGCTGCAAGAAACTCGGCGACACGGACTACGAGAAGATCTACCTGTTCCCCAACTCGCACGCCGGCTATTACCCGGGGGCCAAGATGCTCGGGTTGAAGTTCATCTTCCGGAAATCCAACGGACAGTTCTCGGCGCGCAGGCGCTGGGCGAGGACGGCCCGGCGGTGGACAAGCGGATCAGCGCCCTGGCCATGGCCATCCAGATGGGCGCGACGATCTACGATCTGGAAGAAGCCGAGCTGTGCTACGCGCCGCAGTTCGGCAGCGCCAAGGATCCGGTCAACTTCGCCGGGATGGTGGCCGCGGATGTTCTGCGCGGCGACATGCCGCTCAGTCATTGGGATTCGCTGGACGGCGCGTTCCTGCTCGACGTGCGCGAGCCGGTGGAGCTGGTCGTGGAGAGCGTGCCGGGCGCGGTCAACATCCCGCTGCCGCAGCTCCGCGCGCGCCTGGGCGAGCTTCCCCGCGACCGCGAGATCCACGTCATCTGCCGTTCCGCCCAGCGCGCCTACTACGCGACGCGCATCCTGTTGCAGAACGGGTTCAAAGCCAAAAACATCTCCGGCGGCATGCTGTCACGCGCGATGCGCTCTCTGGCTGAATTGAAATGAATGGTGACGCAACCAACAGCTCGCAGCAGGGCCTGATGTGCAAGAAGCCACCATCACGCAGGTCCGATGGAGAATCGACCAAGGAGTTTTTCATGCCGCGTTGCGGCGCCACATTGGATGAAAATAACCGATTCCCCCTTTGAAGGGGGCAGGGGGATGTCCACATTGTCGACAAGACAGCACCCACCGAAAGCGGCACCCCCCGCAGGCTTACTACGCCTGCTGCCCCCCTCAAGGGGGGATTTTCAGAGGAGAATACAATGGCATCTTCGAAAAAGCCAGTCCGACCAGGTGATAAGCGAGCCCAGATTCCTGTCCAGTCTGGGCTGCGGGCGGAGCAATATGCCGCGGGCAAGGCCTTACGGGCGACCTGCCCCCGCAGTGCCCACGCCGTTTGGAAGGCTCCATCTGACCGGCGGGACCCGGTCGAGCTGGTTCTGGAGTCGGAGAAGGGACGTCTACCTGACCTTCTCCCCCTCCGCCACGGGCGCATGGTCCGCTCTGCGTTCACGTTTTACCGCGGGGCGGCCCTCACCATGGCCTCGGACCTCGCGTCCACCCCGGCCTCGGGTGTTCGCGTCCAGTGCTGCGGAGATGCACACCTGTGTAATTTCGGCGGATTTGCCACTCCGGAGCGGAGAGTCATTTTCTCCATCAACGACCTTGACGAGACCTTGCCGGCTCCCTGGGAGTGGGACGTCAAGCGTCTCGCCGCTAGCTTCGTCGTGGCCTGCCGGGACAACGGCCTGAAGGATGGCCAGGCCAAGGACGTGGTCATGACCTGCGTCCGCACCTACCGCGAAGCCATGGCCGAGTTCAGCCAGATGAAGACCCTCGAACTGTGGTACCAATCGATGGGGGTAGACGAGTTGGTGGCGGGCATCAAGGACCCCGAGCTTCGCAAGCGGGGCATTAAGCGCCTGCAGAAGGAACGGGCGAAGAGCATTGCCGAGGATATCTTCCCGAAGCTGGCGGAGCACAAGGGAGAAATGCCCGTCATCAAGGATCAGCTCCCCACCATCTTCCACCATGAGGCCTATCCTCCGGGTCAGATTCAGCAGGCATTGTTCGATATGCTCGCCGCGTACCGTGCCAATCTCCTCCCAGCCTATCAATCTGTGCTGGACCGCTACGAGCTGCGAGACGCCGCCATCAAGGTGGTGGGGATCGGCAGCGTCGGGACCTACTGCTGGGTCATGCTCTTCATGGCCGGCCAGGACGACCCGCTCTTCCTCCAGGTGAAGGAGGCGCGTGCCTCGGTGCTCGAGCCCTATGCCGGTGCGAGTGTCTTTTCGAACCATGGCGAGCGAGTTGTGAACGGTTACCGGCTCATGCAACCCGCCAGCGACATGTTCCTCGGGTGGAGCGTGGGCCAGCTCGTCAATCACCATCTCTTCATCCGCCAGTTGAGGGACATCAAGATCAGTATCCGCGTGGAGACGTTTGGTCTCTCCGAGATGGATCTCTATGCCACCTGGTGCGGAAGGGCCCTCGCCATTTCCCACGCCCGGTCCGGGAGTTCCGCTCTGCTCAGCGGGTACATGGGTAAAAGCAACGCCTTCGACCGGGCCATCGCGTCTTTTTCGCTGGCCTACGCCGATCAGAACGAGAGCGACCATGCAGCCCTCGAACGCGCGGTCCGGCAGGGCAAAGTGCCGGCGGTCTTCGAAGAGGTTCAATGACGGAAAGAGAAGAACGCACAGCCAAACTCTGACATCTCAATCATCGGAAGGAGTGAACCATGGATGCAATTCTGGAGATGCTAACTCGTGGTGTTGAGCAACTCCTCGGCCGGGCGAAAGCTCAGGAGAAAGGAGGGTATTTTCAAGAATGACTTACACGAGCGCCAACTACTTTCCGTAACCGATGGCCGTCAGTGCACAACTAGGTTTGTCCAGGCGACCGGGTCTGGCTTTGAACAAATCGCCATCACCGCCGGTCCGGTGAGGCACGAAAACAAAAACAAAACGGAGAAAACATATGAGGAAGAAATTGACGGATATGCACCCAGTAGACGACATCGTCACCCAGAACACCCCAGGCCTCAAAATTTGGGAGGAGAACTGGGGCGGCATGCAGTGCGCCTACCACGTCTTTGCCCCGGGTACTGATTTCACACAAATTCTGGCTGGGAAGGGACTAGCGCATGATCTGTGCGGGGTTGAACACTGGGCTTACGTTTTGAAGGGCACGGTGGAGGTCATCTACCTTGACGGGACCATTGAGGTTTGCCGCGCTGGGGAAGCGTGCTTCTGGCCAGCTCCGCACAACTTCAAGTCGAAGGAAGGGGCCGAGATCATCCAGTTCAGCCCCGGTGGAGGGTTGGCTGCGCAAGCCAAGATAATCCAGGAGCATCTCGCGAAGATGATGAAGAAGTAAGTGGTGACGCGCCTTACATTCCGTAAATCAAACATCGGGGCGCGGTGCTCCCGCGCCCCAACGTCACGACTCTCATAGAAGCAAGAAGCCAACTATAAAACGAAAGGAAAAAACCAATGAAACTTAAAACAGGTATGGAATCCCTAAGCTGGATGAGCTTCAACAACACCCGCGGCCTCCCCTTCCATGGGATGGGGGCCTTTATCGGCACCGGGAAATCACAGAGAGCCCACGTCTATACGGCGGCATCGATTCCCGTCGACCCCGAAGCCTACAAAAAGATCGATGCCAAGAAACTGGCGGGCGAACTCGAAGTGGATATGTGCGCGGTCAACAGCGGACGCTTCTGGCTGATGGACGAAATCAAGTTCCTCGTCGGCGAAACGCAGAACTTTCACGGCGTCGAGTTGCGCTGGGGCGGGGATATGACCGGGGCGGAGATGATCTCGCAGATGCAGAACGCCTACGTGCCCTCGCTGATCCGGCGCAGCTCGGTCTGGACCTTCAAGGCGGGTAAATCCGTGTGCCTGCTGCGCGCGCCGGACGGCGCAGTTTGGGTTATGCAGGAATACACCAAGGCGGTCGATCCGAGCCTGACGCCCGACAATGTGAACACGGTAGGCGGCAAGCTGAAGACCCTGCCGCAAGGCTGGAAGTTCGAGACCAAGGTCCTCGAAAAGGATCTCGTGCTCGACACCAGCAAAGCGGGCGGATGGGCGGCCATCATCCGCGACGACCTGCACTGCACCTACCAGGGCTGCGGTTATGGTTCGGATACAAGTGCGAACTACATTCCTTAGAAGGTCGCCTCTTATGGCGAGCACATCTGCACGACCAGCAAGGACGGATACGGGGTCGAAGGCAACGGCCCCGTTGACAACACTGCTGGCAGTGAAAGCGCACGCATACTAAAATAAGGAGTTAAATGTTGTTAGGAAAATTAAAAGAAAAACATGACGCTTTAGCGGACACAAAGCTGCCGCCGGAAGAAGTAGCGAAACTGCTCAAAAAAGGAGCATTTTTGGTTGATGTCCGAACAAAGCTCGAAGCGAGAAGAGGCATTGCTCCGGGCGCGACGAATATTTCGCTCTTTACGTTAAAGCGTCATATGGACGAACTGCCTCGTGACCGAAACATCGTACTTTATTGCGGCACGGGCGGCAGGGCCGGAATGGCAAAACAAGTACTGGAAGCCGCGGGTTTCAAAGCCTTCAACGGCGGCGGCTACCAAACGATATTAAAGATCCTCGAAAGCAAATAGTCGGAACCGATAGGTGAAGCCGACCACGCGGCCGATGTGCGTGGAGGTGAACCAGGTCGCGAACGACAAGCAAGGAGGTATAGAGATGACAGAGTCTAAGCACGTGACCGGCGGCGGGCGCGCCGAGCCTGCCGATGATCCGCACTCGAAGAATGGCACAAGCGCGCCACCGAAGCAGCACAGCCAGCCAAAGCGTACGCTGACTCCTGACAACTTTTTCAAGACGGTCGCCAACTTCGTGGCCTCGTCCCCCGTTCTTGCCCGGGCGCTGGTCAGGCCGAAACTCTCTTTTGCGCTGCGCGAGAAGATCTTTCTCGGCGTCACTTCGATCAACGACTGCCGCTTCTGCGAGTGGGGTCATATGCACTGGGCAATGGCCCACGGGGTACCGCTTGAGGAAGTCAACCAGATCCTCCGCCATCAGACCGAGTCGCTGGAGGCAATTAATCCGGCCGAGGCCGCGGCGATCCTGTTTGCTCAGCACTACGCGGAGCAACTCGACCAGTTCGCCCCGGAATCGATTGAGAACCTGCGCAAGTACTACAGCGATGCGCAGGTGAAGGAGATCCTCGCCTACGTGCGCTTCATCACTTTCACCAACCTGAGCGGCAACACCGTGGATGCCTTACTCGGCCGCTTCAGTGGGGATTGCAAGGCCATCACCTTTTTCCAGGGCGCGGTGGGTGCGGCCCTTGCTCCGGTGTTATGGGCGGTGATCCTGTTTGCAAAAATCGAGCGGAAGTTAAGCCTAGCCGAGATGCGGTCGCGCCGGCAGCGGGCTCGCCGGGATACTTCGGCGAACCCGGGCTCCAAAGGAGACTCATGATGAAAATGATTCCCCTCCTTTGGAGGGGATGGCCGGAGGCCAGGGGTGGGTTTGGAGTAGGGAAAGCTTTCGGTCGATGGGACCCACCCCGTCCGTCCGCCGCGGCGGACGTCCACCCCTCCGGTGGAGGGGACTTCTAGAAAAAGCCTAAATAGGATGAATTAACGGTACAACAGCACGCCAGCTTAAACGAGCCTGAAAGGAGTATACGAATGAGATCCATGTCACGAGTTTGGCTATTACTGCTTCTGTTCACCCTTTTCTGTGGGCTCATCCCCTCGGGAAAACTATTTGCGCAACAGTCGAAGGGCGCGCCGGCATCGACAAATGCGATCGACCAATTGACGGCTCCGATCGCCCTTTACCCGGATGCCCTGATCTTTCAGATTGTGGCGGCTTCCACGAATTTTGACAATCTCAAGTCGTTTGCCGACTGGATGGGGAAAAACTCCAAACTGAAGGGCAGCGAACTCCAGGACGCCGCACAGAAGGCCGGCTTCGATCCCGCTTTGGTTGCGCTGGCGCCGTTTCCCCAGGTCATCCAGATGATGGTCCAGAAACCGGACTGGACCAAGGCACTTGGCCAGGCGTTCAATGCCGACAAAGACGGTATCTTCGATTCGATCCAGCGCATGCGCGCGCAGGCGCAGGCAGCCGGCAATCTGAAGACAACCTCTCAGCAGACGGTCGAAACGCAGACCACCTCCAGCGGCCAACAGGTGATCGTCATTCAACCGGCCAATCCCCAGGTCATTTACGTCCCGACTTACAATCCGCAGACAGTTTACGTCGCGGCTCCTCCACCCCCCAGTGGCGCGTCAGTTGCCGGAGCGGCCGCCATTGGCTTCACTGCGGGGATACTCATCGGCGCCCACCACAATAGTTACTATCATCGCTACGACAATTACTGGGATGATCGCCAAGATTACTACGAGGATCGCCAGGACCAAGCTCGCCAGAATCAGGATCAGCGCCAGTCTAACGCGCAGCAGAATCAGGACCAGCGCCAGTCTAGCAAGGAGTCGAACCAGTCGCAGCGTCAATCCACGGCGCAGTCGGGCCAGTCGCAGCGCCAATCCACCGCACAGGCGAACCAGGGCCAGCGCCAGTCCGGCGCGCCATCCGCGCAGTCTCAGGGAGCGGGTCAACAGCAGCGTCAAACTGCGGCGACCACTTCCAGCCGCGGAAGCGGGCAGACCGCCTCGCAGCGCAGCGGAATGAGTTCCGGGGGCATGTCGGGCTATCAGAGTGGCTCAGCCACTCGCGCCCAGAGCTCGCGGGGCAGCAGCAGCCTCTCTTCTAGCGGCGGTGGCGGAGGCAGGAGCGGAGGCAAGAGCGGTGGAGGGGGCCGACGTGGTGGAGGGGGAGGGGGCCGACGTGGTGGCGGACGATGATGATAAACCAGAGAGGAAGAGGAGGATGGATATGCGATTTCTGAAACTGTTTGTTTTACTGGCAGTGCTTGGGCTGGTCATCCTGTTTGCACCGGCTTGTAACAAAGCCCCGGAGCAAACGAAATTCGCCACACCGGATGAGGCAGCGGCAGCGGTGCTCCAGGCATTCAAAACGGAAGACATGGGAAAGATACAGGCGATCTTCGGCCGCGAAGGGATAGAAGCTGCCGCCTCCGGCGATCCGGTTGCCGACCGTCATGATCGTGAGGTGCTTGCGCTCGCGATGGAGCAATCCTGGCATTGGGGGCCGCACGGTGAAAACGGCAAGGAGCTGATCATCGGCGACGAACAGTGGCCCTTCCCGGTCCCCCTGGTCAAAACCGGCAATGAGTGGCAGTTCGACTCCGAAGCCGGTAAGCATGAGGTGTTGGCACGGCGAATCGGAGGCAACGAGCTCGACGTTATCGACCTATGTCACACCTATGTCGGCATGCAAAAGGAATATGCCAGTCAGCCGCACGACGGCAAACCAGCAGGCCTCTTTGCTCAACACCTTCGCAGCTCTCTCGGCCTCCATGATGGTCTCTACTGGCAGAGGAAACCCGGGGAAAGGCGCAGTCCGATGGGTGACCTCGTCGCCGAGGCTGCAGCCGAAGGCTATGACCAGAACAAGCCGGAGTCCTCGCCGTTCCGGGGCTACCGCTACCGAATACTCGCGGCCCAGGGACCGGCTGCGCCCGGCGGCAAAAAGAGCTACGTGGTGAACGGCAATATGACAGGAGGCTTCGCTCTCCTCGCCTATCCAGCCAAATACGCATTCAGCGGCGTCATGACCTTCGTGGTCGGCCCGGATGGCGTCGTGTACCAGAAGGATCTCGGGAAGGACACTGACTCGCAGGCCCTCCGCATGACGGAGTACGATCCTGACGACTCCTGGGATGAAGCGGAAGCTCAGTGACCGGAACCATTACGATTACCACGTTGTCATTGCAGCGTCACTTAGGCCCATTAGCCACGAGAAGGTGGACGCACGACATGTTAATGAAAACGATTCCCCTCCGTCGGAGGGATGGCCGAAGGCCAGGGGTGGGTTTGGAGAAGGGAAAACTTTTCTTAGAGAAGACCCACCCCGTCTGCCTGCGGCAGCCACCCCTCCGACGGAGGGGTTTTCAGAGGAGCCAGTCATTAAGGTGAGGCAGGCACAATAAGAAAATAAAAGTGATTCCCCTCAGTGGAGGGGATTTTCTAAGGAGGTAAATATGACTGAACCTAATGTAGCTCTTCCCAAAGAAAAGCAGACGGTGCTTGGGCTCTATGTGACCGCGAAGGAGGCCTATGAGAAGTGGCAGGCCGAGCCGGAGAAGGTGATGATATTCGATGTCCGCACTCCCGAGGAGTTTCTTTTTGTCGGCCATCCGACCATGGCCTGGAAAATCCCGGTCGCCGCTCAGGTGTATGAGTGGGACGCCAGCAAGGGGCAGTTTCCCATGAAACTCCTCCCCGATTTCGTCTCCCGGGTAAGCGAGGTGGCCAAACCTGATGACACGATCTGCGTCATGTGCCGGTCGGGTGGCCGCAGCGCCATCGCCGCCAACCTGCTTGCCAAGGCCGGGTTCAAGCACGTTTACAACATCATTGACGGCATGGAGGGGGATGCGAATGGGGACTCTGCAAGCGTGGCTCAGGGCAAGCAACCGAAGGACGGCTGGAAAAACTCCGGTTGTCCGTGGACGAAAAAGCTCACTCCCGACCGGATGCTGCTCTCTAAAGTCCAGTAGATGGGCTTGTAGGAGGGACGAACGATGGTGAAGAACATGGAAAATCGAAAATGGCCCGATTTTTTCAACAATCCCCTCCGGCGGAGGGGATTTTCTGAGGCATGCTGTCCTATTCGTATTGCACCATTGCTTGAAATCGTGGAAAACAAAGAATGCCCAAGGGGCCGTACCAAGTCAGTCCTCGAAAGGAATGAACCATGGATACGATCTTTGAAATGTTGGCTAGTCGAGGTGAACATCTGCTCGGCCGGTTTAGCGGGCCGTTGAACTTCCGGCTAGTGGTCATGCCCACGGTGGTCACTATCCTTGCGATCCGAGCGTACCTGAGGGATGTCCGGGAAGGGAAGCCAACCTTCCTGGGGGCTTTCTTCAAGAACCCAACCGAGCGGCGACGGCTTCTCCGCTCCGGGCTCAAGGATTTTGGCAGAATCTTCATCATCGCTTGTGTGCTCGACACCATCTACCAGATCTGGGTCCTGCGGTCGTTCTACTTCGGGGAGTTGCTGGTCGTGGCTGTGGCTTGCGCCATCGTGCCGTATTTTCTGGTTCGAGGCCCGGTCATGCGTATCGCGCACATGCTATACCGCAAATGGAAGGGGTCGGCCATCAAGCCGGATGCAAAGACCAATTCAGATACCGAAAACCGCGAAAGGGGTTGAAACCATGTCCACGCTTCGCCGCTATCTCCCGATCCTGGCCCGGGGGGCCGAATACTCCCGCCAGACTCTTATGAATGACCAGATTGCGGCGGCAATCGACACGGTCATGCGCATCCCGCAGTCGCCAACGTCGGATTTCTATGAAGGTCAGAATGAACATTAAAGAACCGGTCCGAGGGTCGGACTGCCGGTTCCGTGTGGATGGAGGGATCACATCATGAGCAAAGAAGCCCGCACCATTTTCGCCAGGATCCGCTGGCCACGCCCGTTCGCGGGCTTGCGAGGGATCACGCTGGCCGACGTCCCGCGGGAGGTCTCGGCGGGCGTCACGCTGGCCGCTCTGATGATCCCGCTGAACATCGGTTACGCGCAGGTGGCCGGCCTGCCCCCCGTGGCTGGTCTCTACGCGGCCATCATCCCGCTGGCGGTCTTTGCCCTGCTGGCCAGCTCGCGCCACTTGGTGACGAGCCCCGACGCTTCCATGGCCACCCTGGTCGGGGCCGCCCTCGTCGCCTTCGCCGCGCCCGGGGATCCGCTTCGCATGCAGTACGCCCTGGCACTGGCCGTGGTCTGCGCGTTGCTGTTCTTCATCTTCTGGATCTTCCGGCTGGCATTCCTCGCCAACTTCCTCTCGCGCGCCGTGATGGCAGGCTTCATCACCGGGCTCGGCGTCGAGGTGTTCACCAACCAGGTCCGGAAGGTCCTCGCTGCTCCCCATGTGGGCAACGCCACGTCGGGCTTGCTGGCGGCGGCGGAGCGCCTCAAGGAGACCCTGGCGACCTCGGTGACGAACACCGAGGGTTACTTCGTGGAGGTCCTGGCCCTGATCCACTCCGTTCCGCGCGCCAACCTCTACTCGGTGGCGATCGGGGTGAGCGCCTTCCTGATCGTTCGGCTGATGAAACGGTACGCGCCAAAAATCCCCGGCGCGTTGGTGGCCCTAGTGCTGCTGACGGCTCTTGTCGCGATCCTCGACCTCCCGGCGAAAGGCGTCGCCGTGCTCGGCAACACGATTCCCTCGGGGCTCCCGACGCTGACCCTGCCCACGATCCCTCTGGCCGACTACCTGCGGCTGCTGCCGGGCGCCCTGGCCATCGTGGCCATTCTCCTGTGCGAAGGTCTGCTGGTGGTCCGCAGCTACAGCAACAAGTATGGCTATAAGGCCGACGGCGACCAGATGTTGTTCGCTTACGGTGTGGCCAACCTGGCAGCCGGCTTCACCGGGTCCATCGTCACGGGCAACAGCCCGTCCCGCTCGGCGGCGATGGATGCCGCGGGCGCGCGCAGCCAGTTGCCCAGCCTGGTGGCTGCCGGGACAATCACACTGGTGATGCTCTTCTTCACCAACCTCTTGGCCTACCTGCCAAATGCGGCCCTGGCCGGGATCGTCGCCAACGCGGTGCTGTCGCTGATCGAGGTCCACGAGTTCCGCGAGTTGTGGCGGATGCGCCGTTCGGAGTTCTGGATCGCCGCGGTCTGCCTGCTGAGCGTGCTGGCCCTTGGCCCGCTGCGCGCCGTCGTCATCGCCTTTCTCATGTCGACGATTGATGTGATCCGGCGGGCGTCCCGTCCGGAAACCTCGGCGCTCGTGGAAGCGCCCGACGGCAGTCACTTCCTCCCCGTGGACGGCGGGAACGCCTCCGGCTCCTCCGGCCTGATGGTATACCGCTTTGGCGCTCCGCTTTATTTCGCCAATGCGACCCTGTTCCTTGACGACGTCGAGCGGTTGGTCACGCAGGCGCCCACCCCTGTCCGCTGGTTCGTGCTGGATGCACAGGCGATGGTTGACGTCGACACGACCGGTGCGGGGGTTCTTCGTCAGGCGATCACCCTGTTGAAGAAACAGAATATCACCTTCGCCGTCAGCCGCGCCGACCGGTCTTTCCGCTCGTGGCTCGAGCGATACGATTTGATTGAACTGATTGACCCGGACCGATTCTACCCGACCAACCGGCACGCCGCTCAGGCGTTTCGACAGTCTCCTTAAAGCGCGACTGCGGAACCTGACTCACCGGCCAGGTCCACCTGACCCAATACGATGCCGTGTCCAGCATCAATCCCGATCTGGCACGGCGCACGCTCGAAGCCCAAAGATAGGAGAAATCCGCAGGGTGAAGCAGAGAAGGAGGCCAAAACAGGAATCTGAAGTCCATTCAGCAGAATGGTGCAGACTTTTAACAAATCGCCATCACCGCCGGTCCGGTGATGAGAAATCACATTAAAATTAAAGGAGAGATGCAATCATGGCTGACAAAACAAGAAAGAGCGGAGATCCGACGGCGTGTTCTCCGGGGGAACTCTCAAAGACGAAAGTCAAAGAGACAACGTTCGCAAATACAAAATTGAACACGGTAAAGTTGAATTGGAAAGAGGTGTACTACACCAATTGCCCTCTCGTGTCCGCCAGCAATGTCGACCAGGAACTCGGCTGGACCAATGAGGAATACAAGAAGATCGGCGTCAAGTACGCTTATTTCCGCTCCTCCCCTGACAACGACTGGTACCCGCACTACATCCACAACCTAGACAACCTCATTCGCTTCGGAGGCCTTTTCCCCCCGATACAGGTTCATGCCGACATCCGCAGGACTAGGCTTCTGGGCGTGACGCACGTGCCGCACGAAGGCGGTGTCCTGCTGGTGCGCGCCAAGGACAACATCTATCGGATGCAGGATCTGAAAGGCAAGAAGATCGGCCTTTCCAAGAGCCTGAACAAGATCAAGAACGACTGGTGGCGCATCCAGGAGCACCAAGGTATCGAACTGATGCTCCGGATGAACGGCATGACCATGGACGACGTCCAGATCGTGGAGTTCCCCTACGCGGATGACTGGTACAACGATCCGAAGATGCTGACGCCCATTGAGAACCCATCGGAATGGCAGCTCAAGCGTGACCACAAGCACGACCTGGCCTTCCGTCCGCTGGAGACCGCACTGGAAAAGGGCGTCATCGACGCGATGTACAGCCAAAGCAAAGTCTTAAGTGTGCTCTCAGAGGCAACAGGCAAGTTCGCCATAATCGAGGATTTATCCAAGCGTCCGGATTGGCGCCTCCAAGTGGCCAACATCCCGGCTGCCATCACCTGTACCGACGCGATGGCCGAGAAGCACCCCGAGCTCGCCGTCACGTTCATGAAGGGCATGATCAAGGTCGGGCGCTGGGCCAACGAACACAAGCACGCCGCGGCCGCAATCCTCGACAAGCAGACCTACTATCTTGACGTCGAGGATACGTACCGGGGCATCAAGGATGTTGACATGGTGCCCAACCTGTCTCCCCTGAATCTGGCCTCCGTGGAGATCGGGAAGAACTTCATGCTGAGCCACGGCTACATAAAGAACGATTTTGATGTGTATAAGTGGGCTGCGCCGGAGTTCCTTGAAAAGGCGGCCAGAGAACTACTGGAAGAAGAATGGAAGAAAAGAACCACTGCCAAGCTTCCTGAAACAGCTGCGCCGCTGGCGAATACGAAAAGGCTCGGGTAGTCGGGAGGAAGCGCAGCGCAGAGCTTGCGGCTATGCTAGCGGGAACCTCGCCGGGAAGAAATGATGCGTGGGCGTCAGCGATAGGCCATTCCGACGGCGTGGCAGGCGCAACATGATAACGAAAAAGAGTCCCCTCCGAAACCAACAGGAGGAAAGAATATGGGTAGCACCTACAAAATGGACATCATGATCAAGGTGGATGAGATGCTGTGCATCCACTGCGGCAGTTGCATCCGGGCCTGCCCGGGTGGTCTGATTACCAAAAAGGATTTTCCCGTTCACATCGAAAAGGGGTGGGACCTCTGCATTGATTGCGGGCATTGCGTGGCCATCTGTCCTACTGAGGCCATGCACCAGCGCTCGATGGGCCCGGAGGATTGCGAGCCGATCGATATTCACCTGATCCCCAAATGGGACCGGGTGCAGCAGTACCTGAAGATGCGGCGTTCCATCCGTGGCTACATCCAGAAACCCGTGGAAAAAGAAAAGGTCCTGCAGTTGTTGGATGTGGCGCGGTGGGCGCCTAACGGAGCGAACCGCCAGGTGATACGCTGGATCGTGGTCAACGATCTGGCGAAGGTTCATCAGGTCGCCGGGATGACCATCGACTGGATGAAAATCGTGAAGGAAAAGAATCCCGCGCTCTACCAGGAGGCCAACCTGGAGACGTTTGTCGCCGCGTGGGACGGGGGCAAGGATCGCATTGCCCGGGGAGCGCCGTGCATCATCATGGCCTGCGCCCCGAAAGATGAGCGGACGGCCCCGCCAGCGGCCATGATTGCCATAGCCCAGATTCAAACTGCGGCACCCGCACTCGGTCTGGGGACCACGTTTACCGGCAGTATCAACACGGCCGGCCAGGGCTACCCGCCCCTGCTCAAGCTGCTCGGGATCCCGGAAGGCTACATACCGCATGGCACCTGCTTGCTCGGTTACCCGGCTGAGCAGTACCACCGGATTCCCACGAGGAAGCCACTCGATGTCACCTGGAGCTGAGAGCCCTGGCCTTTTACGAAGCCGCCATCACCGCCGGTCCGGTGATGCGTGAGATTACTAGCCTGAAGAAGGAGATTTTCCATAAGCAAGCCTCAGCCCCACCCCCGCTTCCCCAATAGAACGCTGGCCCTGGCCTTCGCGCTGGCCGCGCTTGCGGATGGGCTTTCGCTCTTTTTGACGTTCACGCCGCCGGTGCAGTGGGCGGCCGATCTGGCGACAGCCATCTTGCTGTTCGTGGTGCTTGGCTGGCAATGGATTTTGTTACCTGGCCTCGTCATGGAGGCGATCCCCGGCCTCTCCGTCTTCCCGTTCTGGGTGCTCGTGGTGGGGGCAGTGGCCATCTGGGGGACCGCGCGGCCAACACTGAAATCTATGCACATTGAAGGGTAAGGTCTTAAGACTATGTAGTTCCAACACGGGAAACTAATTCCATGAGCTGGATTCAGCGCTACAAATTACGGCAATTTCTCCGGAATTCGATCTGGATTTTTCCGGCGCTCGGGATGGTGGTCGCGATGGTGTCGGTCCGGTTTCTTCACTGGGTCGAGTTGCGCGTCGGCTGGCAAGTCGGATTAGACCCAGCCGCTACTCTAACCGTGTTCGGCGCCTTGGCAGGGTCCATGTTGACCTTCATCGTATTCCTTTCTTCCTCACTGCTGCTCGTGATGCAACTGGCCAGCGCTCAACTCAGCCCGCGGATCATCGGGGTCGTATTCCGGGATCCGGTGACCCGGTTCACCTTGACCCTGTTTACTTTCACCTTCACCTTTACGCTGGCCGTCCTCTTGCGAATCCACACCACTGTGCCAGCGATAACGGCACACGTAGCCGCCTACCTTTGCCTGTTCAGCATAGGCGTTTTCCTGTTTCTCATCGATCATGTGGGCAAGACGCTGCGTCCGAGCGGGGCCTTGCAGGCCGTGGCCTGCGTGGGGCACGAGGTGATCCGGAGTGTCTATCCCCGGCGTCTCTCCGGGCCGCAGGCCACCGCCCAGGGTCCCGTGAACACACTCGCCGGAGAGCCTGTCGGTACGGTCTTGAGCCAGATGTACGGGGTAGTCTTGGCTTTCGACCTCGAGGGGCTTGTGGCCCTGGCCCGGGAGGCGGAGTGTGTTGTCGAGATGGTGCCCCAGGTAGGGGATTTTGTGGCGGCCGGGAGCCCGCTGTTCCGCATCTTTGGAGGCCAGGGCGGGCCAGCGGCCAGTGCGCTCTGTCAATCATTGGCTTTGGGCCAGGAAAGGACCATGGAGCAGGATCCGGCTTTTGCCTTCCGGATCATCGTGGATATCGCCTCCAAGGGGCTTTCCCCGGCAATTAACGATCCGACCACCGCAGTCCTGGCCATTGACCAGATCCATCACCTCTTGCGCAGTGTGGGCGGCCGGCATCTGGATGAAGGGCTGGCTTACGACCGGTCAGGTTCGCTGCGGTTGGTCTATCGGACGCCCGACTGGGAGGACTTCGTCTACTTGGCGGTTACGGAAATCCGTCAGTTCGGCGGCATGAGCATCCAGGTTGCCCGCCGCCTCCGCGCCATGCTGGAGAACCTGATTGAGGCTTTGCCGTCCGAGCGCACGACGCTCCTTCGCGGTGAACTGACGCTGCTGAACCGGTCCGTCGAACGATCCTTTCCCGAGCCTGAAGACCAGGCCCTGGCGGACGTCAGTGATTTGCAGGGTGTGGGTGGAAAACATTTAGGGGGCAAGGCCTCGGCTAGCGATCTGAAGTCCACGATTGCCGGGCCGAAGGCCACCTGAAAGGACGGGCACGAAAGTGCAGGAGAACACCACAGTGAAAGCAACTGCCGGAAAACCGCGGGACAGAGGTGCGTGGAATGGCTGATGCGCTCCCATCGTGGAACGACGGCGAAGCAAAGCAATCCAGTTTCGCCTTCGTCGAGAAGGTGACGAGACAAGGCTCGTGGACTTTGTGCCACCCGCCGAGCTCCTGGCAGGGCTCGAACTAGGAAGGCTGTGCGACTTTTATTTATCTGGAGTGTTCCCATAGGGTGTCTCGCATGCTTTCTAAGAGGAGAAACAGATGATTCACGAGCACACACCGCAAAACCGCCGAAAGGCGATTCTTTTCCTTACAGTGGTGTTGGGAATCACCCTGCTTGTTGCCTATGTCATCGGCCGCCCATTTCTGCCGATGCTAGTCTACTCCGTCATTCTGGCGACTGTCTTCTACCCCGTTCAGCGCCGTTTGCTGAGACGTATTCATAATCCTCGCCTTGCGGCACTCATCTCCACTGGCCTCCTGTGCTTGCTGATTGTCGTTCCTTTAATGATTGTCTTCAACTTGGCCGCAAGGCAGGCGGTAGAGATTGCTAAAGAAATCGGTGCCAGGAGCGCCTCCGAAGGCGGCTTTGGTTCATTCCTGACCCGCCATATTAGTCAAGCAACGCTTTCGCTCAACAAGTATGTCGACCTCTCCAATTTCGATATTCAGGGCCAGATGCATGAAAAGGCAAAAGGGATTGGCGCACGACTTCTGCCCACGGCCGGCATGGTGCTGGGGAATCTGTTCAGTTCCATTCTCAATTTATTTCTCGGACTGATCACCATCTACGTGCTGCTGCGGGATGGCGATCAAATCGTCAGCTATACGCTTCGCTTGTTGCCGCTCAGTGAAGCTCAAGCCAAGCGACTGCTGCAGACACTGAAAGACAGTATGGTCGCAAACGTTCAGGGCGTTTTTGCGGTTGGAGCGGCCCAAGGTCTGGGGACGGGGTTGGCACTGGCCGTCCTGGGCGTCTCGCCCGCCACATTGCTTGGAGTCTTCGCCGCACTCTGTTCGGTCATCCCGATCTTCGGCACTGGCCTGGTCTGGGGACCCGTCGCCATCCACCTGCTTGCTACGGGTCATGTCGTTAAAGGTCTTATCTTATTGGGCCTTGGCGCGGGGGTTGTCAGCCAACTCGACAGTGTGGTTCGACCGCTCTTTGTCGGCAAAAAGATACAGGCGAATGCCCTGGTCATGATGATCGCGATGCTCGGGGGTGTTAAGGCTTTTGGATTCCTTGGCCTGTTTGTCGGCCCTGTCGTTGTGGCGTTGATCATCGCTCTCAGCAAGATGCTCCACGAGGAAATCGCCGAGAGTCCGGTCGGAGAGACTCACGTAAACGGTGAGTCCTAATTTGCAGTCGAGAGATTATGGCTTTGGGAAAAAGCACTTGAAACCTTCTTCCCCTTCTCGTGGTAATTTGAAGTTGCTCAGAGACTCTAAGCCCACTAAAGAGGAAACGCCCTATGGAACCGAAGTATATTGGTTTGGATGTGCATCAGTCTAGTACGGTGGTGGCGGTGTTCACACAGAAGTTAAGCCTTGGTCTGGCGGTACTGCTCATCGTCGCTTGCTGGTTGGGTATGTTGTTCTCGCAAAAAACGCACCGCGAGCAGTTTGCCAGTGCGGAACCCGGGGAGGCCAGCGAGGCACAGTGGCCGCTGGGTCTGGCCCTCGCCACGCAGGCTGCTATCGCCGTGTTGGTCGCGCTGGTAAGTGAAGTTTTTGTTGAGTCGGTGTACGGCCGTCGTGGCGCCATCCTGTCTTGCTGGCACTTTTCTTGGTGAAGAGCTGCAGCAGCAGCTCTTCATTGTGATTGCGTTCAAAATTATAAAAGGAGAAACATTATGACTCGTATCAAGTCGCTTAAAATCATGTCCATCACGATCCTGACGCTCATGTTCGTCGCACTGTCAAGCACAATGGTCTTGGCCCAAACCAAGATCGAAGGAGTGATCAAAGGGCGAAGTGGCGCGAAGATTATTCTACAGACGGCGGATTCGCCGAAGGTCATTGTCTTACTGACAGACAGCACTGATGTTGCCCAGGTAGAGGGCGTACTCAAAGCCCGCAAAAAGGAAATGTCAATGGCGGCCCTCATTCCGGGGCTTCCCATTCAGGTAGAGGGGACTTTCGACGCGCAAAATCAGCTGGTGGCGACGAAAGTAAGGTTCAAGGGCAACGATTTGGAACAAGCCCAGGCCATTCAGGCTGGAGTGGCCGAAACGGCTCGGCAGGCCCAGCAAAATAAAGAGGAGTTAGAAAAGCAGAATGCCGCCCTTGCGGCACAGAACGCAGCGCTAAAAGAACAGCAGGCGGCGTTGACCGAACAGGAGAAGAAGATCGCCGCGAATAAAGCGGCGGTTGCCGCGGCGACCGCACGATTCGGCCAGCTCGACGATTACTACATCCTAGACGAAGTGACCGTGTATTTCGGGAACGGCAAGGTAAACGTGGACCCCAAGTACAATCCTCAACTGGTGGCCTTGGCTGAAAAGGCCAAGACCTTCAACGGCTACATGATCGAAGTCAAAGGGTATGCTTCAGCATCCGGAAGTGTTTCCCTAAACCAGAAGCTGAGCGAAGAACGCGCCAACAATGTCACCAACATTCTATTACAGCAGGGTCGTATTCCGCTGACTAACATGTTGGCGCCGGCCGCGATGGGCGAGAGTCGCCAGATAGGAAAGGACAAGACAGCAGAGAGTGAGGCCGAGAATCGTCGTGTTCGGGTCCGGACACTTCAGAACAAAGCCGTAGCCGGACTATAGACATTCACGCCCTTGCTTGTCACCCTGCGCAGGTGAGGCTGCCAGGTGATCAGGTGTTTTGGATCACGAGGTGCAATGGATATGGAAAATGATTGAATCCTGGGGTGCGCGACGAAACGCAGTGCACCTCAGGATAATTTTATGTACCGCTTCATAGATGTGATCCCCGGTCTCTCCGTCTTCCCGTTCTAGGTGCTCGTGGTGGGGCATTGGCCATCTGGGGACCGAGCGGCCAAAACTGAAATCTATGGGCAGTAATCTCAATCAGGCCGAAGCCCACCTGAAAATACAGGCATGAACAAGCGGGACAACACTGCAACGAAACCGACTGCCGGAAAACCGCCGGACATAGGTCCATTGGAGTCGACTGAACCTTCACGCGGTTATGGGAGCGTCTAAAACGGCTATGAAAACTACCCGCAGACAAAACTTTTTTGCCGTCGCACTCGTTGGCGCGGTGGCTTTGACCGGTTGCGTACACCTCGGCCCCAAAACCGTTGCCGTGGACCGTTTCGACTACAGCACGGCCATCGCTGACTCGTGGAAACAGCAGACCCTCCTCAACATCATCAAGTTGCGCTACCTGGACTTGCCGGTTTTCGTGGACGTGTCATCTGTCGTCAGTGGCTATTCCATGGTAACGGGAGTCAACGTGAACGGCGCTGTCTCTTCTGAAACGGTGCCCCAAGGCAACTTTCTGGGGGCGGGAGCATCAGCCGTCTACACCGAACGTCCCACCATCACCTACGTGCCGATGACGGGGGAAAAGTTCTTGCACGGGCTGATCGCGCCAATTGATCCGAAGAAAATTTTTACCCTGCTTCAGTCCGGTTATGCGGCGGACTTCATCCTGGGCCTAACGGTCGAGTCGCTCAACGGTGTGCGCAACCGCTCGACGGTAGGCGGTGTGGTTCGAGAGGCGGACCCGGAGTTTATCCGCGCGCTGGAGTTGCTGCGTGAAGCGCAGGCGGCCGGGGCGTTCGGGATGCGCATCGAGGTGGACAAGGTCAAAGGCTCAACCGGCGTGGTGTTCTTCCGGCGCGACGACGTTCCCCCTGACATCGCCGAAAAGGGGGCGGAGGTCCGGCGCTTGCTCAAATTACTTCCGGATCAGCAGAAGTTCGTGCTCACCTATTCACCGGTTCGCGGGGCGGACGATGAACTCAGCGTAAACAGCCGTTCTATGATGCAAATCATGCAGGCCTTCGCCAGCCGCGTGGACGTGCCCGAGGCCCATCAGAAGGATCACAGCGCGTGGCCTGCCTTTGAAAACGTCCCCACCGCAGCGGGCAGCCAGCAAAACGGGCGTATATACAGTGGCATGAAGAAGCCGGCGGCCGCGTATGTTGCCGTGCATTACCGCGACCACTGGTTCTGGGTTGACAACGGCGACTGGCAAACCAAACGCGCACTCACGGCCGTCATGTTCTTTTTCACGCTGGCAGAAACCGGTAGCCCCGAGAAACTGCCGGTGATCACCATACCGGCGCAATAGAGGTGCCAAACAAGCCAAATGAACCAAGCGATTGGCGAAAGGAAGAATTCCATAAATGAAAAGCGCCGAACACACCCGGCTAGGAGAAGCCCGAACGAAAAAAGCTTCCTGGAAAAAATGGGACCTTACTTGAGCGCGCGTCAGCTGGAAACCATCCGGGAGGATTTCAACGAAAGCCCAGGTGGAGCAGGTGATCGACGATGGGCAAAAGATCAATCAGGCGGTTGTGCGTGGGAATTACGGATCTTAAGTGGCCAGACTCTGGGCCACTCTCCGCACCGGCATCAACGAGCTCGCTCGGGCCTATGGCTGTAAGCCGTTGGCGATCTGACCAATAGTGAGCCCGAAAAAGACTCACACAGAGACACAAAGGCACGAAGAGATGACGGAAAACGAGATCGGCAAAGGAATCGTCAATGGTGCCATACAGATCCATAAGGAGTTGGGTCCCGGCCTTTTCGAGAGCGTCTATGAAGCTATTCTCGCTCACGAATTGGCACAATTAGGTTTGCAAGTTGAACGACAAATCCCCATCGCGATTGCGTACCATGGGATTACTTTCGACGAAGGTTTCCGGGCGGACCTCATCGTTGAAGGCAAAGTGATCGTCGAGTTGAAGTCGGTTGAGGCGGTGAGCAAAGCACATAAGAAGCAGCTTTTGACCTATCTCAAATTGACCGGGATGAAACTTGGATATCTTTTGAACTTCGGTGAGGCTTTGATGAAAGATGGGATTTCGCGGATCCTGAATGGAGCAGTTGAATAGAGCACTTTGTGCCTTCGTGCCTTTGTGTGAAAACCAATCGGCGCGGAAGGGAGCGGCAGGAGGGCACCCAGCGCATCAGGAAGTGAACTCGGAAAAAGACTCACACAAAGACACAAAGGCACGAAGAGATGACGGAAAACGAGATCGGCAAAGGAATCGTCAATGGTGCCATACAGATCCATAAGGAGTTGGGTCCCGGCTTCGGTGAGGCTTTGATGAAAGATGGGATTTTGTGAATCCTGAACGGAGCAGTTGAATGGAGTACTTTGTGGCTTTGTGTGAAAACCAATCGGCGCGGAAGGGAGCGGGATGGTTCATCAGGGCCGGACATCCGCCTCTATTAAGAGGGATTTTCTAAGGAGACTATATGCAGGCAATCACAGTAGAGCCGAAGCAACCCGAAACTGCCCGGTTGGAAAATATCCCAGAACCGGAGCTACGGGACGGATCAGTGCTCGTGGAAGCCATCGCCGTTGGGGTTTGCGGGACTGATGTCGAAATCGTCGAGGGAAAATACGGCTGGGCTCCTCCCGGCAAGAAGCGACTTGTGCTGGGCCACGAATCTCTTGGCCGCGTGCTGGATCCGGGTCCGGCCGGCGGACTGAAGAAGGGGGATCTGGTCGTGGGCATTGTCCGGCGTCCTGACCCTGTCCCCTGCCCGAACTGCGCGGTGGGGGAGTGGGACATGTGCCGCAACGGACAGTACACCGAGCGCGGCATCAAGCAAATCGATGGGTTCATGTCGGAGCGCTGGCGGATTGAACCGGAGTACGCAATGAAGGTCAACCCAGCTCTCGGTCTCCTCGGTGTCTTGCTTGAGCCTACGACAGTGGTGACAAAAGCGTGGGAGCAGGTCGTTGCCGTGGGCCAGCGCGCCTTCTGGGAACCCCGGACCGCGCTGGTGACGGGAGCGGGGCCCATCGGCCTGCTGGCCGCTCTCGTTGGAAGACAACACGGGTTGGAAGTCCATGTCCTGGACCGGGTCGAGTCGGGGCCCAAGCCCGAACTCGTGCGCTCACTCGGCGCAACCTATCACGTCGGTGCGGTCGGGGGAATAGGATTCGAGCCGGATGTCATCATCGAATGTACTGGCGTCGGACAGGTCATTGCCGACTCGATTCGCTCCATCGGCTCAGGTGGCATCGTTTGCCTCACCGGTGTCGGCAGCGGCGGAGCCCGGTATGCAGCTTCAATAGCCGATGTTGCGGCCAGCGCAGTGCTGCAGAACAACGTCATCGTCGGCAGCGTCAACGCAAACAAGCGGCACTGGTATAAGGCCGGAGAAGCACTGGCCCGCGCAGATCGCTCCTGGCTGGCGCGACTCGTGACAAGACGTGAGCGGCCTCAAGATTTCATGAAGGCCCTGCAGCGAACCGCAGACGACATCAAAGTCGTTCTTCAGTTCACCGAGGCGTGATCTGGGCGAACGGCTGGTGGTGAGAGAAACTCATCTGCTTTCGAGGGGGCGAGGGGGTGGTCGCTCTGGTAGGGCGCGCACGCCGTGCGCGCCGCCACACCAAAACTGGAGTCGGCGGTCTCAGCGAGACCGCCCTACCTTACCCCCTGGAGTCCCCCTTAACCAAGGGGGACACTCGAAGGGCGACACCGAACGCAATTCTTTCACAACTTCGGGGGATGGCCGAAGGCCAGGGGTGGGTTGTTCCGACGGGCGGACCCACCCCTGAAGGCTAAAGCCTTCTTTCCCCTCCCAAGAGGGGAATTTCTAAAGAGTTGAATATGGCTCAACTAAATGCAGAAGTGTTTTGGAACTGTTTGGTGGGCAATGGTATATTGGTAACCCTCGCCGTGATGCCAGCATCGTCCTGGCTGCCACTGCAAGCGTCTTCGTGGGCCAGCGGCTGGTGAACGGCTGGAAGAACTCGGGCTGTCCATGGACGTACAGGCACACTCCCGACCGGATGTTGCTTACCAAAGCCCGGTAGCTGGGCGTCGAAGGGTGAAACCAAATCGATGAAACTAGTCCATAATTTCCTGATGGCCTGGAAGTTTCCCCGCTGGCGCTGGGCTCTATTGACCGCGGTGCTGTCGGACGCGCTGGGTTTCGGTGTGGTGCTGTTACCACCGGTACAGTGGCTGTTGGACGCAGCCACCGCCGTGGTGCTGTTTGCTGTGCTGGGCTTCCGCTGGCCGCTCTTGTCGGCTCTGGCCGTTGAAGCTGTGCCGGCCCTGCAGTTGTTCCCGGCCTGGACCCTGGTCGTTGTGGCCCTGGCGGGCACGGAAAATCGGAAAGCGCCTTAAGGCAGGGCGAGGATGAAATCGTAGAGCAGCTTTGCACAAGCTACCACGTCGGAAGCGAGCACATACTCTTCAAGGGAATGAAGTCCTGCGCCACGGGGCCCGAAGACGACAGAGGGAATTCCGGCGTCAGAGATTAATGCAGCATCTGTCCAGAAAGAAACTGTTCCCCAGTCCGCCAGCTCAGAAAAATTGTGAACCGCCTGTAGATGGAACCGAGAAACAAAAGGGTGTTTCCTGTCTTGCTCTAAGGGAGCGCGGGAGAAGATCAGCTGACTCTCTGCCCGAAAAAGTGATACGGACTTCGTTAGATCCTCAAGGATGACATTGAGCTCATTTCGAAAAGTCGCTTCATTTTCTGGAGGAACTGTCCGTCGCTCATACTTCAGGACACATCGATCCGGATACGAGCTCCATTCGCAACCTCCTTCGATCAAAGAAGTGTGCAAGGATCCTGAGCCCAGCAACGAGTGAAGGGGAGTGGACTGCAATCGGTTATCTAACTGATTGAGTTGTTCAAGAACCCGTCCCATATGCCGAATGGCATCAATGCCTTCGTTGGGACGGCTCCCGTGGGCAGCCTTTCCGTAGACTGTGATCTCGAGCCAGGCAAAACCCTTGTGCGCGGTACATACTTTAAGGTCGGTGGGTTCGAGGACAATGCAAAAATCGAAACGTTTTTCTTGGGGTTGGTGTCGCAGAAAATATTCCGTTCCAATGCTCCGGTCTTCTTCATCGGCCACGGCGGCCAATACAACTTCGCCAGTAAACCTGTCCCGATTCTGGGAAAGAGCCAACAGAGTGGCTACTCCCGCAGCGAGGCCCCCTTTCATATCCTGCGAGCCTCGACCATAGATCTTGCCCTCGATTTCTCTCGCTTCGAAAGGCGCTAGCATGCCTGCCACCCCTACGGTGTCGAGGTGACCATTGAGAAGGATTCTAGGGCCGCCTTTCTTCCCGCTAACCCTGGCCACCAAATTAAATCGATCCGTGCCAATGTTCTGAAGTTCGGAGTGAATTCCCTCCTGCAGGAAGAGTTCACTCAGATACCGTACGATTTCCTTTTCTCCAACTCCTCCACGAACGAGCGTGGAATTTGTAGAGTTAATCTGGATCAGGTCTTTCAGAACCGCGATAGACTTTTGAAAAGTGTTTTCAGTAATCATCATTGAGGAAACTACACGGAATTGTTGAAGAAGTCAGCAGCGATTTCAAATTATAGGAGCTTGAATCATTCGTTCCAAGAATAACTCGAAAGTCTCAAGAGGACGGTTGATTCAGGGGAAAGAAACGAAAAGATTCGGGAGGATTGTTTGTCATTTTAGTCGGATATGTTAAATTGGATTTGGAAGCGCTAGATTAGTGCCGGATAGGAGTGTTCGCATGCCACCGACCCAAAACCCTGTAAGACTGAGTCGACGTCATTTTCTCAAATACGCGAGTTGCGTATCCGCGGCTTCAAGTCTTACAACTTTAGGTGCTCCGGCGATCATTCGGGCGCAGTCTCTGGCAAATCCGGTGAGCTATGGGTTCATCGGTTCTGGAAGACAGGGTTGCAATCATTTGAAGCATTTAAGCACGATTACCACAGGACGATGTACGGTGATCTGCGATATTTATCCCCCGAATCTGAAAAAGGGTGTCGAGACGATCGGGAATAATCCCGAAACTGTGGCTGATGACTATCGGCGCGTGTTGGATCGCAAAGATATTGAGGCTGTTTTTATTGTGACTCCCTATTACCTCCATGTCCCCATGCTGCTGGATGCGATCAGTGCGGGAAAGCACGTCTTTGTCGAAAAAGTCATGGCTCAAAAGGAAGATCAGATTCCTCGAGTGCTTGCAGCCACTGAGGCGAATCCGAAGCTGGTTTTGCAAGTAGGCCTTCAAAGGCGTTACAGCACAATCTATCAAGTCGCCATGCAGATGATCCATAGTGGCGCGCTGGGGAAAGTGCAATTTATCCGGGCCCAGTGGGATCGCAATGGCAGTTGGAGAGTTCCTGTCCCTGACCCAAAACTCGAACGGTTCTTGAATTGGCGTGTGTATCGGGAATATTCCGGCGGGCTTATGGCTGAGCTCGGTTCACATCAAGTCGATGTCGCGGACTGGGCCTACCAGTCTGAGCCTGTCTCAGTTGTCGGAGTCGGTGGGTTGGATTACTGGAAAGATGGAAGAGATATTTTCGACAATGTTTCAGTGATTTATGAGTATCCGCAAGGACAAAAATTTGTATTTACATCAATCTGCAACAATGCCCATTTGGATTTTTCTGAAGTCATTATGGGCGACGAAGGATCCATCGAGATTACTCTCGGAAACAATAATGCCCGCGCCACTTACTTCCGGGAAAACAAGCCAAAGGATGCACCCACAAACAAGAATGTGGCGCTCGATGCGAAAGAGCAGAATTGGTGGGCAGGGGCAACTGCCAAGAACCGCGAAGCGAAGAAGGGCTTTCCCATCTTCCCGCAATTTCCCCAGAAGAATATGGGGTTTGTTGACAAAGAGATCGATTATGCCAAGAAATGGCTGATCGATATGGGTGTTCTTGAAATGGATCGGGAACAGGATGCTCTGAGCGTGGAGGAAGAAAGCTTTTTTGCCTGTGTTCGCGAAGGGAAGAAACCTCTGGCAAATGTTCATATCGGGGCGGCCGATTCTAGAGCTGTCATTTACGCGAACCAAGCGATGGAAACGGGGCAAAAGGTTTTTTGGCCGAAAGGCAACGGCACCCCCAAGGAAATGCAAATCACTAAGAATGTGAAACAATCTTGAGAAGTGAACCCGCGATACGGCACCCGGGAAGATCGAATTTCAGACTTCTACCTATGGATCGCTCCCATCCCCCCCCATCATTGACTACCTGCGAATTCAGGTGGAACGCGCGCTCCGCCGCGCGTTCATTGAGCATGCGCGGGAGCGCCCGCTCCACCTGGCAGCGCTCACACACTTCGGAATTCGGGATAAGTCGGCCGATACTTTCCCGGCGTCAGAAGGGAATCTCTATCTGAAACTTCCCATGTGTCTTCGCGTCCGTGCGATTTTTTTCACCCTGCTAGTCTCTCCCTTTCTAATACAAACGCACGAAGTAAAGTTATGCTTGGGGGCGTCCTCGAATCGTTCTCCCTCACCCGGCTCGCCGTCGGGCGGACCACTCTCTCCTCATGGGAGGACCCTTACCCATAAGTCTGGTTGCTGGACACAGGGGGGGTGTATTTGGTTACAGCGGCACGGAATGTCACCCCTTCTCCCCGCTCCCCTCTCCCCCCCGCTGAGAGAGGGTTTCAGACTGTCTCTTCCAATTCGCGGGGGAGAGGGGCTAAACTTTGTTTGCCTTGGACCCAGGGCGGCGGTCGCTTCGCTCTCTTGCCCTGGGCTACATTCCCTGGCCCTTTCAGGGCCGAAAACTGGCTTGGAGACAGCCTTTCAGGCACCCCCTGTGTCCAGCGAAAAAGATATGGGACATGATCAACCCCAAGGGAGAAGGTCTGGGGTTGAGGAGAAAATTGTCACAAGACTTTCTTCGTCTGGATTAGTCACATTGGCGGGCACTAAACCGGAAGAAAGGCCGCTGCTGACTCGGTTTGAGGATAGCCGTGTTTCCATGGCTTGCACCTATACCGTTTTGCTGTACGGCAAGGATCCGAAACAACTTCCTCTTATCACCAATGCGGCCCTCGACGAAGCGGACCGAATCGACGCCTTAATGAGCAATTACAAGCCGGAGAGTCCCCTGTCACAGATTAATCGAGAAGCGGGGAAAGGTCCGGTCCGGGTAGAGCCGGAGTTATTTCGCTTTCTCAAGCGATGCGTGGAGTATAGCCGGGAATCAGATGGCGCCTTTGATATTACGGTCGGCCCACTCATGAAGACTTGGGGCTTTTTCCGCAACGAAGGGCGAGTTCCATGGCCTTTCGAAATCTGGAGTGTCTTACGGCACGTCGGTTACCAGTATTTAAAGCTGGATGATGTCCATCGAACCATTCAGTTCGAGAAGGAGGGGATGGAGATCGATCTGGGCGGCATTGCCAAAGGCTATGCTGTGGATCGGATCGTCGAAATCCTGAAAGAACAAAAGATCGAACATGCTTTTATCAGTGCCGGCGGCAGTACGCTTTACGGCTTAGGAACTCCTCCAGATCGGCCAGGGTGGGAAGTGAAACTTCGAGACCCTTTGTCTCCTCACGATCCTAAAAAAAGCCCGATAACCGTTCTGTTGAAGGACCGGTGTCTTTCTGTCTCCGGAAACTACGAGAAGTTTTTCATAGTCCGAGGGGTCACGTATTCCCACATCATGAATCCCAAGACCGGCAGCCCGGTTGAGAATATGTTCAGCGTAGCTGTCTTGACCCAGAACGGAACCGACGGCGATGCCTTGGACGATTCTTTCTACGTGCTGGGGTTTGAAAAAAGTAAAGCCCTTTTAGCCAAATACTCTGACACGGAAGTCTTTTTCTTTTTGCCCGCGGGCGAGAAACAATGGAAAATGGATCGTCTGAGCAGCGCGGCAAGAAACAAGTGAGAGGTCAGAGGGGTGTTGAATCCGGCATGATTGCGCCATTTCATCCTAATGCGGCTCACTGAAATGTGCGAAGCAGAGGCAAGTCATTTTCTTCCCAAGGTAATGTCGAGAAGTTCTGAACCATGAATGAATGCGAAGATTTATTGAAATCGTTTCTATCAGGGATTGACGAATGAGTCAGAATCGGGTTGCGTTTGTCACGGGAGGGAGCAGGGGGATTGGTAAAGCCATCTCAACGACCCTCGCTGAACTAGGTTATGACCTCGCCATTAATTACTTCACTCATAGTGAAGAAGCGCTGTTGGTTCAGACGGCTGCAACCCAGCGGGGAGTTCATGCCGAATTGATCCAAGCGGATATCAGCCAGACGGCTGAACATTCTCGAATTGAGAAGTTCTTGAGAGGCACCTTTGGGCGAGTCGATGTTCTCGTGAATAATGCAGGCATCGCGCCGGCCAAGCGTGAAGATATGCTCCACGCCCAGGAAGACAGCTTTGACCATTTGCTACGGACTAATTTGAAGGGCCCTTATTTTTTGACCCAACGCATCGCCAATTGGATGATCGAATTGCGCCGGCAGATGCCGGATTATTTACCTGTGATCATCAATATTTCATCCATCTCCGCGTATACCACTTCAACGAACCGCGCAGAGTATTGTCTATCAAAGGCCGCTGTTTCCATGATGACTCAATTATTTGCGGACCGTTTGGCTGAATATGAGATTCCTGTTTTTGAGGTTCGTCCCGGAGTCATCCGGACCGATATGACAGAGACTGTCAAGCATACCTATGATCAGTTGATCCAAGATGGCCTGACCCCGATAAAACGATGGGGCCTGCCCTCGGATGTGGCGAAGGCCGTGGAAGCCATTGTCAAAGGGTACTTCCCGTTCAGTACCGGTCAAGTCATTGATGTCGATGGGGGATTTCACATCAGACGGTTGTAGGTTGCGAGCAGGGAGATACCTTGAAATCTTTGATGTGGACATGGACTAGTACTACGCTGCACCAATTCGCGGCAATTGTTGTAGCCGGGGTCGTTGACCCCGGGCCTAAAAAGCGGGGCCAACTACAGCACAGACATCTGCAAGTTACTACGAGACGACGATCTTTACTGGTTCTCCTCCTGTGCCTGCTGGCGATCAGTTTTTCGTCATTTGCGCTGGGAGCGCACGGAGCCGGCAATTTAGTTTCAACCTACGGCATTTCCGATCATGAGATTCTCGACAATTTGAAGTACCTGGCATCAGACGACCTCGGCGGAAGGCTTGCCGGTTCGTCCGGGGCAGAAAAGGCAGCCGCTTACATTAGCGACAAATTTAAGGAATACGGGTTGCAGCCAGGGGCGGGCCAAAGCTTTCTCCAGGACTTCAGTTTTGTAGCCGGCATAGAGCTTGGGGCTCAAAACCAGTTTACAGCCAAGACTTCTCCAGGAGAGGAAGTCAAGGAGTATCGACTCCATCTCGACTTCATGCCCAAGGCCTTTTCGATGAATGGGAAATTCGAGGGTAAAGGAGTATTTGCGGGGTACGGCATATCCGCCTCCGAGCTGGACCATCAGGATTATCAAGGACTCGATGTGAAAGATCGTTTTGTCTTTGTGCTTCGTTATGGGCCTGACGGAAATGACTCCCATGGAAAATTTGCCCGTTATTATCCATTACGCTACAAAGCTATGACTGCCCGAGAGAAAGGGGCCAAAGCGCTTGTCCTGATTGACGACTCGGAAGATTTTGCGAAGAGTTCCCTCTCCAAATTGCAATTTGACGCGGAGTTTGCCGATTCGGGGATTGCGGTATTCGCCGTCAGCCAAAAGACCGCCCGAGAGATTTTCCAGGACGGAGGCTTAGATCTTGAATCTCTGAAAACGCGCAGCCGAACAGGGAAGGGAAGTGCTGCTGAACTGAAAGGAGTTGAACTGTCATTCGACTGTCAGCTCCAAAAAATTACGAAATCAACCACTAATGTGGTCGGAATTTTAAAAGGCAGTGAACCTGGTGTTTCCAGGGAGCTCGTCGTCATCGGCGCTCATTACGATCATCTGGGACTGGGGGAGTTTGCATCTCTCAGTGAAACCGACGGGAAAGAGATCCACAATGGAGCTGACGACAATGCTTCGGGGACGTCTGGATTACTGGAAGTCGCCCGAGTATTGGCCAAACGCAGGACAGAGTTGAAACGCAGTGTGGTTTTTGTGGCTTTTGGAGCCGAAGAGGAAGGTCTTATTGGTTCAAAGTTTTATGTGAATCATCCGCTCTTTCCCTTGGAAAAAACTGTGGCCATGCTGAATATGGATATGATCGGGCGGATGAAGAATAGCCGGCTGATCATTGGTGGATCGGGGAGTTCGCCTCTTTGGAAAGATTTGATACATCAACTCAACGAGACAGCCCAATTGGATCTGAAGTTTCAGGACGACGGATTTGGACCGAGCGACCATTCGTCATTTTATGGGAAAGACATTCCGGTCTTGTTTTTTTTCACCGGCGTTCACACGGACTACCACCGACCTTCTGATGACTGGGAGAAAATCAACATTGAGGGTGAAGCCAGAGTCCTCGGGCTGGTTGCGGAGACGGTAATGGAACTCAACCGGCTTGACACGCGCCCTGCATTCAGCAAGGTAAAGGCTCAGTCCAGTGAGATGCAGCCAAGTGGAGAGTTGCGAGCCTACGTCGGGACGATCCCGGACTACGGCGAAGAAGTTGAAGGCGTGAAACTATCCGGAGTGCGGGAAGGGAGTCCGGCCGCAAAAGCGGGAATTCAGGGAAATGATGTCATCATCGAGTTCGCAGGGGTGAAAATCAAGAACGTGTACGATTATACTTATGTGTTGCAGGAGCATAAGCCAGGCGATGTCGTAGAGATTGTCATTCTTCGCGAGGGGCAGCGCATGGTCTTGAAAGCGACATTAGGACAGAGGCCCTAGCCTAGTTTCTGTTCCGAAACTGCAGGATTGCATGAAAACTCCCCTCCTCGGCTGAGGAGGGGAAGTGACGCGCAGCTCTTCAGGGGTGGTGCAAGTTGCCGGGATTTGAATGGGTCCATCACGATGGTGAATGAGCTTCTTAGAGAGATCGAAAACGGATCACGCCTGTCAACCACGGAATACTTGCGTGTTGCTGAAGCAGCTCCATTGGAAGCTTTGGGGGAACTCGCCGACGGGATTCGGAGACAGCTCCATCCAGACCAGGTTGTGACCTATGTAGTCGACCGAAATGTCAATTACAGCAACATTTGTACGGCGGTTTGCACGTTTTGTGCCTTCTATCGAAAGCCGGGATCTCCCGAAGGATATGTTTTGAGCTTTGAAGAGATCTTCAGGAAAGTCGAAGAGACTCTCGAGTTAGGTGGGAGTGGGATATTGATGCAGGGCGGCCTTCATCCCGACCTGCCGCTGGAATGGTATGAAAAACTTCTGCGAGAGCTGAAACATCGTTATCGGATTCAACTCCATTGTTTTTCTCCACCTGAAATCTATGCGTTTACTCAATTGTTTGGCATGGGCACAGAGCAGGTGCTCAAACGTCTGAAAGATGCGGGTCTGGACTCGATTCCAGGAGGAGGGGGTGAGATCCTGGTCGACGAAGTTCGGAAGAAGAATACGACGAAGTGCAATACTGCGCAGTGGTTGGAAGTCATGGAAACAGCACATGGTCTGGGATTGCCGACTACGGCAACCATGATGTTTGGACTCGGCGAAACTCTGGCGCATCGCATCGAGCATCTGGACCGGGTCTACCAACTGCAACAAAAAACACACGGCTTTGTTTCCTTCATCCCCTGGACACTCCAGCCGGACAACACGAAGATTGGACGCAAAATACCGGATCGCCGCTCGGCTGAAGAGTATTTGCGCTGGCTGGCCATGGCGCGAATCTATCTGAATAATGTTCCCAACATTCAGGTTTCCTGGTTGACGCAAGGAATCGAGGTGGGAGGAACAGGACTCCATTTTGGTGCCAACGATTTGGGTAGTATCATGATCGAAGAAAACGTCATTACGCCAGCAGGGGCGAGTCATCGAGCCACGGAGGAGTTACTCCGAGAGACCATCGTTAAAGAAGGTTTCGTCCCCTGTAAACGGAAAGCCGACTACATAAGACTGGGAGACCCAGTCCCAAGAATTCATTAGAGAGACCATGCTGTGCGATGGTTATCCTAGGTGAGCGGAATAAGGAATTTCCAAGTGGAACTGGAAAAACTCAAAATCAGATTACTTCGTGGCGTGGGCACCGCAATCGCTGATTTTGGCATGATTGCCGACGGAGATCGCATCATGGTTTGCCTGAGTGGTGGGAAGGATAGTTATACGCTCTTGACCCTACTGCGGGATCTCAAGGGGCGTGCGCCGGTAAGTTTTGAATTAGTAGCCGTCAATCTGGATCAAAAGCAGCCCGGCTTCCCTGAAGATGTTTTACCGAATTATCTCAAAAAACTGGATCAGGACTTCAGGATCATCCAAAAGGACACGTATTCAATTGTTAAGAAGAATGTTCCGGAAGGGCAAACGACCTGTGCCCTCTGTTCCCGGCTACGGCGGGGCATTTTGTATAATGTGGCCGTTGAGTTGGGTTGCAACAAGATTGCTCTAGGTCACCATGCCGATGACATTCTGGCGACCTTCCTGCTGAATCTGCTCTACGGGGGTACATTGAAATCCATGCCTCCCGTGCTGCGGAGTGATGATGGCCGAAATACCGTAATTCGGCCTCTATCCTACTGCCGGGAAGCTGACATTGCCTCTTTTGCCGAACGAATGCAGTATCCTATCATTCCCTGCGATCTATGTGGTTCACAACCGAACCTGAAGCGAGCCCGAGTCAAGCGGTGGATCGACGAATTGCAGCTGGAGATACCAGGGATAAGGGATTCCATGATGGCGGCCCTCCAGCATGTGATCCCGTCGCATCTTCTGGATAGCCGGCTTTTCGAGTTCAAGGCTCTTTCAGCAGAAACAGGGGATGTGGCTGCCGAACTGGATGCGGTGCTCGAGCATGCTTCGGGGACGCCGCAAGATCGGATTTAGCAGAGTTTTTGTAATGGATCACGACAAAGGATTAAGTATGAAACACGCGCCAGGTTTTCTAAAAATCGTTGAAGACGCCAAATCTCGAGTTCGGGAAATTTCCGTCCTTGAGACGCGAAAGAAATTGGAAGCCGGGCAGGTCTTCCAATTTATCGATGTCCGTGAGGACAATGAATGGCAACAAGGGAGGGCAGTTGGTGCCCTCCACCTCGGCAAAGGAATCATTGAGCGGGATATTGAAGGAACAATTCCCGAACTGAACACCGAAATTGTCCTTTACTGTGGAGGAGGTTTCCGTTCGGCGCTAGCCGCTGATGCCTTGCAAAAAATGGGCTATACAAATGTTTACTCCATGGCCGGCGGATATAAGGAATGGCTCAAGCAGCAAGGCCCCATAGAGAAGGAATGAAATGACCCTGGTTTGGAGAGGGGAAGTGACCCCTTTAGGATGCATTTGTTCTACTTTGCGGGAACAGATTATTTGTAGTCATTTAAAAAGGAGAGACCATTATGTTGAGATTGATCCTGCTCGGAGCGGCGACCTTTTTTGTTTTAACTGTAGCCTCATTGAAAGCAGTTGAATTGAAATCGGGGGATGCAGCTCCGGATTTTTCGTTGCCCGGCTCTGACGGCAAGATGTACAAGCTTTCCTCTTTCAAAGGTAAGAAGGTTGTGGTTCTGGCCTGGTTTCCCAAAGCATTCACGCCTGGATGTACTACTGAGTGCAAGTCATTCAGTCAAAACGGCAAGATATTGAAAGAGACAAAGGCTGCTTATTTCATGGCCAGCACCGACACTGCCGAAGAGAATAAGAAGTTCGCGGAAGCACATCACGCCGATTATCCGATCTTGAGCGATCCTGACAAGAAAGTGGCCGAAGCCTATGGCGTTGTCCACGAAGGCCGGCAAGTGCCCGAGCGCTGGACCTTTTACATTGGGAAGGACGGTAAGATCGTCTTCATCGATAAGAAAATCAATACGGCCACGGCTGCCGAAGACGTTGTAGCCAAGGTCAAAGAGCTCAACGCCCATTGATTCATTTCTGTCGCTGTTTGCAAATTTGTACTTCGTTTCAGAAATCCGATGACGTTAACGCCGGGTCGGTGACCCGGCCTACAGCTTTGTAGGCCGCGTGACCCCACGCGGCGCCTATCCTAAGATACGTCACCATATTGATGAAATGAAGTACTTAGTTTCAAATACCATCAACGTATTGAGTAATGGGTAACGGACAATGAATGATGAGTAATGAATCAACGTTTCATTTTTCTTCTGTCCCCAACTCATTTTCCAACGTATTAAATCCTCTTTATAGGGCCCGCGAAGCCGCTCTCCGTAATGGCGATACGATCGTTGATCTGATTTCTGGAAATGTAAACCACCAAGGAATCTTTTTCCCTCAAGATCTCCTAAAAGAAATTTTCCTCCAGGCGCTGCCGATGGCCAAAAGCTACCAACCCGATTCTTTCGGGCAGCTCAAGGCTAGAGAAGCTGTCTCACAATACTACGCTTCGCACAGCCTGAGCATTCCAGCGCATCAGATCCTGCTGACTCCTGGTACCAGCGTTTCGTACTCTTATTGCTTCCAGCTATTGGCCGATCCAGGGGATGAGATTCTCTGTCCCTCCCCTTCTTATCCTTTGTTTGAGACGATCGCGCGACTTGCTCATGTGCACTTGACGTCATACCGTTTGGTTGAATCGAGAGCATGGGAGATCGATCTAGACTATCTGGAGTCACGGATTACGACGAGAACTCGTGCCATTGTGGCTATTTCTCCGCACAACCCCACAGGCGCAGTTACAAGCGCTGAACAGTGGACGGAACTTGCGGCGATTGCGAGGAGGCATCATTTACCTATCATTTCGGACGAGGTTTTTAGTGAGTTTGTTTATGACTCTGTCCCACTCCCCCGTCCAGCGGGAAGGGATGCCCCACTCGTCTTCACCCTAAATGGATTTTCCAAAATGTTTGCTTTGGCGGGATTGAAACTAGGGTGGATAGCGGTTTCTGGGGATGATCCCTTAGTGAAGAAATCAATGCGGGCGCTCGAGCTTATTTCCGATACGTTTCTTCCGGTCAATGAGGTTGTCCAATTTGCCGTGCCGGCCATTTTTGAGTCGGGAGGAGAATTCTTGCGAAGCTATCAGGCCTGGGTGAAGACTTGTCACGAGATCGCAGTCCTTTCGCTTGGGAATTGTCATGCGCTGGAGTTCGTTTCACCCCAAGGCGGATTTTATTTGACCGGCCGGATCAAAGGGGAATCAGAAAGCGAAGATCAACTCGTGATTTCGATTCTTGATCACTGCAAGGCGCTGGTCCACCCGGGTTACTTCTATGATATTCCTCCCGCTCACATTGTGCTGACTTTTGTCCAAGAACCCGCAACTCTGAAGAAAACAGTTAATTGCATCGGTGAGCATTTGGACGCTTTATTGTTATCCCCTTGAGCCATTGGGTCGAGTTGGCGCTATTTAGAAATTAAGCCAATTGGGAAGGGTATCTGGAGCAAACTTGGGGCATTACGAACTGAAAATGGAATTACACACGCATACGGATTTTGACCCAATGGATTGGATCGAACATTCCGCGGAGCAATTAATCGATGAGGCGGCTCGACAGGGAGTCGGTGTGCTTGCAATTACGTGTCATAATGCCCTGCAATGGTCCCCATTGCTGGCGCAATATGCTCAAAACACTGGGGTCCTTCTCATTCCTGCAGTAGAGGCTTCAATTGAAGGAAAAGATGTGTTGATATACGGCTTAGGCGAGTTTCAACCGCCGATGAGCTTTGCCGAATTGCGTGACCTACGCCGGCTCGATCCTGAGATTTTTGTGATTGCCCCCCATCCGTTTTATCCGGGGGTGAGTTGTCTGGGAGCAAAGCTGTTTGAATATGCGGATTGCTTTGACGGAATTGAGTACTGTCATTTCTATACCACCCAGGTCGATTTTAATCGTAAAGCGGTGGAGGCGGCTCACCAGTTGAACAAGCCGCTCATAGGAACCTCGGATATTCACCTCCTTGCCCAAATGGGAAAAACCACTACAACAATACGAGTTCCAGAAATCAGTTTTTCCGCTGTTTCAGCTGCGATTAAGCGAGGGGATGTTCAACTTCACTCAAAACCGCTTTCCTGGGCACAAGTGGGTTGGTATTTGCTTCACTTAAAAATCATCGGAGCCAAAGGAGTATTGGCTCGCCTTGGTGTGTTGCGCCGGGAAAATGCATCAAGGCCTTCATAAGGTATGAGCTATGGATAGAAGAGGATCCGCGAATACCCAAAATGCGAATCTCGAAAAATAGATTACTGTTGCTTTCCCTGTTGTTCATGCTCTTACTGTTCTCGCCTCTGTTCGGTCAAGAGCGTGGGCCGAAGCTCATCCTGTTCTTGTCCATTGATCAAATGCGTTTTGACTACTTGACGCGTTTTGCCGACTTGTACCAAGGAGGTCTCCGGACCCTGCTGAGTAAAGGGGCAGTATTTACAAATGCGACATGCGGTTACGCCAATACGGAAACGGGGCCGGGTCATTCCGTCATGCTTTCCGGCCGCCTCCCATCCCACTCAGGAATCATTGCCAATGCCTGGTATGATCCCATTCTCAAGCAAATGGTGAATGTCGTAGACGATCGGGTGATCCGGCCGCTTGAAGGGAAAGGTCGCGGAGCTTCTCCGAGCCAATTCATCGGCTTCACTCTTGGAGACCTTTTGAAACGGTACTCTCCGGATTCAAAGGTTGTAAGTGTCTCATTGAAAGACCGGGCAGCTATTCTCATGGCCGGACCCCATGCGGACGCAGCTTATTGGTATTCGGCTGAGGGAGGCAACTTCACAACCAGTTCATACTATGCAAAGTCCCTTCCAGAGTGGCTCAAGAATTGGAACGCACTTCACCGGGTCGATCAATTCTCCGGAAAGACATGGAACCGCATGCTGAAAGATCAGAGTCTCTATGAGAAATATGCCGGTCCTGACGATGTTGAAGGGGAGTGGGATCGGAAAGACGTCATTTTCCCACATGAGATTCGTGGAAATCCTTCCAGCGCCCTTTTCTATAATGATTTTCAGAGGACCCCCTTTGCAGACGAGGTGACGTTGGAAGTGGCCTTATTGGCTAAGAAAGCACATCAGCTGGGAGAAGATTCAGCAACCGATATCCTGGCAGTCAGTTTCTCAGCCACGGACTTTATCGGGCACACCTATGGCGGGGATAGCCAGGAAATCATGGACCAGCTGTTACGCCTAGATCAGCTCTTGAAGAAACTCTTCGATGAAGTGGAGTCTTCAGTTGGCCTGGATGCCACGTATTTTGTCTTGACGGCTGACCATGGCGCACTCCCTCTGGTTGAAAATTTGCGCGCTAAAGGAATCGATGGCCAAAGGGTTAGCCTGCACAAACTGGAGGAGAGAGTTCAGCAAGCACTCAAGCGGAGCTTTCCCGGGACTTCAGGGCTAATGGCTGCATTTAATCCTTTTCAGACGTACTTCGATGATCAGGCGATCCTGCGATACAAATTAGACCGGCGGCAAGTCGAAGAATGTGTCCGAAAAGAGTTGCTGGAGAGCGGAAGTTTCGAAGCAATTTATACTCAATCGGAAATCTTAGACCCTGGTACGCCAGCCAATGCCACTCTTGAGTTGATTAGAAACAGTTTCTACCAGCCTCGCAGCCCCCATCTGACAACCATTCCGAAACCATATGTCTATATCAGTGATGCTGTCGGGGGAACAGGCCACGGAACGCCCCATGAATACGATCAGCATATTCCAATCCTATTCATGGCAGATCGAGTACGTGCGGGTCGATATGAGGCTCCGTCGAGCCTCGAGGATATTGCCCCTACTCTAGCGGAGATGCTTGGATTGAAAGATTATCCCCGCGAAAAGGATTCCCGTATTCTTAAAGAGATGTTCCGATGACCGGAGCCTATGTCTCTTGATGGTCTAAGGAGATTTGAGGAAAATCCCTCGTAACTTCCGTAATCGGCTCCCCTCGCCCAACGCGGGAGAGGGGCTATGGGTGAGGGGGATCGAATGCCCATGGAGGCTTACAACCGATTGTGTTTTTGTCCTATAGGAGAGAGGGCGGGAATGAGAGCGAACTCGAATTAATCTATCCATTTGTTTGCAAGTCCGTATTTTCCATCTTTGAGAAGCAGAAAGGACTCGACAGTGTTCGGATTTACACGCCAGGAAATCACCGTCCTCAAGCGGCTCAATACTCCGGAGAAGATCCAGCGTTTCCTGGATGAAGAGTTGGCCTATAACAAAGAAATTGATGGGGAGACGTGCCGCTCTCCCCGACGAGTCCTACGCGATATGACCGGCCATTGCTTTGAAGGAGCCTTGGTTGCGGTCGCGGCCCTTCGGTTTCATGGTCATCCCCCTTTAATGGTTGATCTGGAGGCGGTTCATGACGATGACCATGTCCTGGCCGTTTTTCAACAACACGGATATTGGGGAGCCATTGCAAAGTCGAATTACTCCGGACTGCGTTTTCGTGAGCCGGTGTATCGAACTGTTCGGGAACTGGTGATGAGTTACTTTGAACACTATTTCAATTTGAAACGCGAGAAGACGCTGAGACGCTATTCGAAACCTGTCAATTTGGGACGGTTTGACAAGACAGAGTGGATGACTGCGGAGGAAGACCTGTGGTTCATGGGCGAATATCTTCTGACAATTCCACACTTCAACCTTCTATCGCCCGTGACAGCGCGCCAGCTTACCAAGGTCGACTGGCGACTGTTTGAAGCGGGGAAGTTCGGGATGGTCATGAAATGACACAGGTCAGTAGAAGCGCTGCCGATTGGATCCAGTGAATCCACTCAGCGCGGGAGAGGGGCAGGTGAGGGGGAACTCTAAAAAAAATTCATTTGTCATTGTTGACTGTTCATTTCTCATTTTCCATTGAAAAGGTTAAATGAAAAATGGCATATGGTAATTGACCAATGGCAAATAGGATCGCCGCGAAGAGGACATCCCCCGCAGCTTTGCTGCTGTCCCCTTCTAAGGGGGATTGCACAACTTTGGAGGACGAAGAAAATCCCACGATGAATGAAGAAAGCCTATCCATCGTGGCTACCAATACGTCTGCGACGCCAACGAAATACACGCCCTCGTAGGACTGGGCCCTCCAGACCTAGTGAAGCACCCGGTCAGTTCAAGGATCTCCCCAGCTACTCTGCGTAATAATCCAGAATCGCATTAACCAACGAAGAGATCTTGTATTGTTTCGGCTGAACCAGTACATGCAATCCATGTTCTTCTGCCGTACGGGTTGTAATCGGACCGATGGCGGCTACAACGGTCTGATCCAGAAATTCGGCAATCGGCTTTGGCCTCAGGATTTCCGCCAGGTTTGAAATGGTCGAGGAACTTGTAAACACGATCATATCAACGGGTCTTTCAGTGAAGATTTGTTCCAGCGCATCCTGGCTTATGGAGGGAATTACAGATTGATACGCTTCGGCAATATCCACCTGGGCACCCTGTTTGGAGAGTTCTACGGGAAGAACATCGCGGGCCACTTTAGCACGCACGATTAAGATGCGAGAGCCGGTACCCACCTTCCCTTTGAGGCTTTCAACCAAGCCCTCCGCCTTAAACTCGCCCGGCAGAACCTCAACGATCAGATCCAGATCGCGAAGAGCCCTTTCGGTGGCTGGACCAATAGCAGCCAGGCGCACTCCCTTCAAGTCACGGATGTCTCGCTCGAGAGTCCGATAGCGGGAAAAGAAATGGTGTACGCCATTGACGCTCGTGAAAATGAGCCAGTCATACTGATGGACCCGTTGAATCGCCTGGTCAAGCGGCTTCCAGGAATCGGGAGGCCGGATTTCAATTGTGGGGAAAGGAATGACTTCTGCGCCCAACCCCGATAATTGAGCTCTGAGCTCTTCAACTTGCTGGCGCGGTCGGGTCACCACGATTCTTTTTCCGAAAAGCGGGCGATTTTCAAACCAGCGCAATTTGTCCCGCAATTTGACTACTTCACCCACCACGGTAATCGCCGGCGACCCAATTGGGTTCGACTGAACCTCCTTCAAGATCGACTCCAACGTTCCGGTGACGACATCTTGCTTTCCGTAAGTCCCCCATTGGACCACGGCGATCGGTGTATTGAGGGGTCTTCCGCAGCGCACCAGATTTTCCACGATCTCCAGAAGTCGTGCAACGCCCATGAAAAAAACCAGGGTTCCCGACCCCGGAGCCAGCGTATCCCAGGCAATTCCAGGCTCTCCTTTGTCGGCGTCTTCGTGTCCGGTGAGAAACGTTACCGAAGAGCTATAATCACGGTGGGTCACAGGAATACCAGCATAAGCCGGGACCGCAATGCCGGAACTGACGCCGGGAATGATCTCAAACCCTACACCGGAGTGGGTGAGTGCTTCGGCCTCCTCCCCTCCTCGACCAAAGACAAAGGGGTCTCCCCCTTTGAGGCGGGCCACCGTCTTACCTTCTTTCGATTTTTGGACCAATAGCTGGTTAATCTCATCTTGGGATATGCTCTGCTGCCCCTTTCGCTTCCCCACGTAGATCAATTCCGCGTCCGGGCGCACATACTGGAGAAGATCAATATTGACCAGAGAGTCGTAAACTACACAGTTGGCAACCTGCAAGCAGCGAAGACCTTTAAGAGTCAGTAACTCCGGATCACCGGGACCGGCTCCGATTAAGAAAACAGAAGGGGTCATATCGATCAATGGCTCTCAAAAAAATATTCAGCTTGATTGCGGAACGTCATCGGAGAGCGTCTCCCTTTCAAACAGCCCGTTGTATCGAAGTTCGCAGAATAATGCCGACCAGGAACCGTTTCCCCAAACTCATATCTTTGGGGAGGTGGGGCAGGAACCAAGTTGCTGGCCTACGAGTTCATGGTTGACAGGGCATCCAGTATTTCTTGAGCACCTAAACTAAGCAACTTCTCCGCCAGACGTGTCCCGAGCAGTTCTGCCTCGGCGAGTGGAGCTTGATCATTGGAGCGGTAGATGCAAGATCCATCCAGATTAGCAACCACTCCGAGCATCTTCAAACTACCGTCCTCTTCCCAGGCATGTGCTGCGATAGGCACCTGACAACCTCCCCCCAGGCGTTGCAGGAAAGTGCGCTCCGCCATGACGGCCCTTGCCGCTTTTCGGTCATGAAGCCCATCGAGCACTTCCAGCACGAAACCGTCTTTTTCCCGGACTTCAATTCCCAGAGCCCCTTGGCCCACTGCAGGACACAACTGGTCGATGGGGATTCTCTGTTTAATACGATGGCTGAGCCCCAATCTCACGAGACCAGCACAGGCCAACAGGATTGCATCATACTGGCCTTCGTCAAGTTTACGGATTCGAGTATCAAGATTTCCGCGGAGATTCACAATTTGAAGGTCTTTGCGCAACAGGAGGAGTTGAGACTGGCGCCTCAGACTGCTGGTTCCGACACGGGCGCTGGCTGGTAACGTGTCTATCGACTCAAATTGATTTGAAAGAAAAGCGTCACGGACATCTTCCCGGTGGGGAATAGCTCCCATGCAAAGGCCCTCCGGCAGCACCGTGGGGAGGTCCTTCATGCTGTGGACGGCCAGGTCAATCTTCTTGGCTAACAGCGCCTCTTCGATTTCTTTGGTGAAAACCCCTTTGCCACCGATTTTGTTAAGAGGCGCATCAACGATGATATCGCCAGAAGTCTTGATGATTTCGATGGCGACCGAGAGTTCGGGATGCTTTTGTTCGATTTTCTCCTTTACCCAATGAGCCTGGTAAAGTGCCAGTTGGCTTCCACGGGATCCGATGATGAGTTTTTGAAGTGTCATTTACTCCTTCAAGCCAAACATCCTCTTGATGACATCGAGTTCCGTTCCATCGGCCGGCTGGCTGCTGACGCGTTTCAATTCGGAGATGGGGCCATGAAGCATCTTATTCAGCAGGCTTTGAGTCAAGTTCTCCAATGCTATTTCTTGCTCTCTCGACAGGTCGCCAAACCGCTTCCGGTTCTTGGCCAATTCGTCCAGCCGAACTTTTTCCCAATGCTCACGAAGACGCACAATAGTTGGAGCGACGTCCAGTGTCTGTGAGTGCCGAATAAAAGACTCGACCTCCTGACGAACAATATCCTCGGCAGACTGGGCTTCCTTCTGGCGCTGCCGCATGTTGGCATCGACGACATTTCGGAGGTCATCGATGTCATAGAGAAAGATATTATTCACTTTGTTGATTTCGGGATCGACATCACGCGGTACGGCAATGTCGATAATAAACACGGGATGATTCTTGCGCAAATGAATGATTCGCTCTCCGTCTTCACGACTCAAAATGAAATGAGGAGCTCCGGTAGAACTGATAATAATGTCGGCTAGCTGAATGTGTTTGAAGAGCTCCTCGGGGAGGATGGCTTCGCCTTTAAACAATCGCGCAACTTCCACGGCGCTCGGATAAGAGCGATTCCACACCATCACTCTTGAAACGCCGCTGTGAGTCAAGTGATTGGCAGTCATCTCGCTCATCTTGCCGGCTCCCAGAATAAGGACCGTTTTACCCGTGAGTTTATTAAAGATTTTCTTGGCCAGTTCTACAGCCGCGTAACTGACGGAAACAGCCGAAGCGGCAATTCCGGTTTCTGAACGGACCCGCTTGGCAACATAGAAGGCGCGAGTCATCACGCTGTTGAGAGTCCGGCCCACGCTTCCAGCCCCTTTCGCAAGAGTGAACGCGTTCTTTATTTGACCGAGAATCTGAGGTTCGCCGAGGACCATGGAATCCAGGCTGCTCGCAACCCGGAAGATATGATGGACGGCCTCAGTTTGAGTGTAAGAGTAGAGAAACCGCTCGAAGTTGTCGGGTTGAATCTGATGAAACGCGTAAATGAATTGTTTTAATTGATGCAGGCCTTCATCAGGAATGGAGGTTTCGGCAACCAGCTCAACTCGGTTGCAGGTCGAGAGGATGAGGCTCTCTTCAAATCCAAATTGGGTTCTCAACTGGTGGAGCGCCTCCCCGAGCCGGGGCTCAGGAAAGTGCAGTTTTTCGCGGATATCGACCGGGGCCGTCTTGTGACTTACCCCTACTAATGCGACGTTCATTGCAGAATAAAAGTGTGAGCGCTACCTTGATGCCGGGTTCCAAAGAAAGCCGCCAGGACGATAATAAAACCGATTACAGACAACCAGGCGGCTCGACGTCCTCTCCAGCCTGCAGACAGGCGGTAATGGAGGAGCACCGCATAAATGAGCCAGGTCACATAGGACCATAAAATCTTTGGATCGCGCTCCCAGGAAGTCGTCAGAGATCTGCTGGCCCAAAAGGCGCCCGCCACAATCCCGATCGTCAGCAGGGAAAAGCCAATCCCTAAAGCTCGGTAACCCAGTTCATCGCAAACTTCCAGCGAAGGAAGTCGGTAATAGAATGCTTGGGGGCGCTTCCGCTTTAACTCCTTTTCCTGGATGAGATACATGATACCGACTGCAAAGGCGACAAACAGGGCTGCGTAAGCTAAAAATGTCGTGGGAACATGAATATAGAGCCACAGGCTTTTGAGCACCTCAGGTCGCATCGTTCTCTGGACGTTAACGAGATTGGCAGCTAAAGTTAAAATGAAGACCAGAGGGAAGATGAAGACGCTTAAAGAATCCATCCGGTATCGGGCATACGACAGAAGAAAAGCCAACACGATCACAAAGGCAAAGAACGACAATACTTCGTGCAAATTACTGATGGGCAAATGCTTCAATTCGATCCAGGCAAAAAGAATGGAAAGAAAGTGAACCACGAATCCGGAGCAAATGCCAAGCATGGCAATCTGAAAAAGTGTCTTCTGCCGTTTGATGATCGTCAGGAAAGAATGAAGCAGGCCGATGGAATAGAGCGCAGTGGCCAAGCGTAATAGAATGAGGCTCATAAGGATCCAGTGTGAAAGAGCTTCAGAGTATGAATTGCTAAAACTCGAAACCCCTTTGATTATACTCTGCCTGCCTCATTTCATACTACAACAATGGAGAAAGGCGGGTAATGCGTTAGTTACGGGGGGAAATCTCTAAGGGCAAGGCCTTCGGTGACGATTTGAGATTGTTGCTTCTGTAGCGGCTGAGTGGGTAGGGACGGACCGCCGGGCCGTCCGCGGCGCGCTCGGCGAGCGCGCCCTACCAGAAATTCCCCCGATAACTAACGCATAACAAAGGCGGAGCCGTGACGAGTATTGAATAGGAGACTGAGGAATTTCCAACGAGGGGTCGAGGGGCGCCCCAAGCTAGTGTTTTAAAAACATCTATGTTAAACTCAGCCTGAAAATTACATTGGGGTCGTCGTCATTCCAGGTCCGAATCACCGATCGAACGCTGATCACACCCTCCTGGTATTCCCCGCTCGTTTCGCTCAGTAGTGACTTCTGAAAATTCCAACTATCGAGGGACTCATTGCCGCAAATTGCATTATTCTTCTTAGACATGGTTGTCTTCTTGTTCTCCTTGAGTCTCCACGAAGCGGCCCATGCCTGGATGGCAGATCGCTTGGGAGACCCCACCGGACGCCATTTGGGAAGGATTACGCTTAATCCCATTCCTCATATTGATGTGTTTGGAACTCTCATTTTTCCCGCCATTGGCTTTTTCACAGGGGCGCCCATGTTTGGATGGGCAAAGCCCGTTCCCTGGGACCCTCGCAACGTCAAAGATCGCCGTCAGGCGGACATTTTAATTTCTGCTGCAGGTCCCATCAGCAATATGCTGGCTTTCTTGGGGTTCCTTCTATTGATCAAATTGTTCCGGTTTTATCTGCGTGCCGACGCCAGTTTTCTCGGAACTGCTGCGGAGCCCCTCTACTTGATGTGCATGCTGGGAGTGCAACTCAACGTGATTCTTGCCGTTTTTAATTTGCTTCCAATACCCCCCTTGGATGGCAGCTGGATACTCCCGCATTTTTTACCGTCTGCTCTTGCTTCGGGCTATGAGAAATTGCGGCCTTACGGGTTTATGATCTTATTTTTGTGTATGATGATGGGGGTCTTTCGAGTGGTGTTGTTTCCGTTTCTGGCCGTCGTGGATACCTTGATTAAGCTTTGAAATGGTTGCTCAGTGCTCTTGACGTGTGACCTGGTTGAGGGGTTCCCAACCAATCACTAGAAAATCAGGTCAAGGAAAATTGTTCATGTCCTCTAATCAGCGAGTCTTGAGTGGAATGCGCCCCACCGGGAAACTCCATCTTGGTCATGTGGTAGGGGCCCTGAACAATTGGGTCAAATTACAGAACGAGTATGCTTGCTATCACTTCATCGCTGACTGGCATGCTTTGACTTCTGATTTTGCCGATCCCTCGAAGATCCAGGAGAATCGCATTGAAATGATGGTGGACTGGCTGGCCGCAGGACTTGATCCGAAGAAGTCAGTTCTGTTTGTCCAGTCTGCGATCCCGGAGCATGCGGAGTTACACCTGTTGCTTTCGATGATTACCCCGATCGGCTGGCTGGAACGGGTTCCCACCTATAAGGAGCAGCAAGAGAATATTACGGATCGCGACCTCGGCAATTATGGATTTCTCGGCTACCCGGTCCTGCAAGCGGCAGATATCCTGATGTACAAAGGAGATTTTGTGCCGGTCGGCGAAGACCAGGTTCCTCATGTCGAATTGACTCGGGAAATTTGCCGGCGTTTCAACTCGTTTTACGGGAAGGTTTTCCCAGAGCCCAGGCCCTGCTCACTCCGGTTCCGCGTCTTCCGGGACTTGATGGGAGAAAGATGAGCAAAAGCTATGGGAACGATATTTCGCTTTCTGATTCCCCTGAAGCGATTCGTCAAAAAATCAAAGCGATGATGACAGACCCTGCTCGGAAAAGGCGTAACGACCCGGGGGATCCCGACGTCTGCCCGGTATTCTCCTATCATAAAATCTATTCACCGCCCGAAACCATTCAGACTGTGAATCGTGAATGCCGCGTCGCTGGAATTGGGTGTATTGATTGCAAAAAGTGGATGACGGATCACCTGCTCAAGGAAATTTCGCCGCTGCTCGATAGGCGCAAGCAGTATGAACATCGTAAAGATGAGATCCGGGATGTCATTGAGGAAGGGAACTGCAAAGCCCGAGTCGTGGCAAAACAGACGATGGAGGAAGTGCGAAAAGCTGTAAAGCTCGAATAAGGGATGTGCCTGCATCGTCGTCTTTTTTTGAAAACGGGCGGCGCCTTAAAAGTTTCATGGGATTGTGATCTATAGTAAGGGATCCATTTTCCACCTATTCTGCGTTAGACTATTAGACCTATGAGCGACCCATACCAGATCCATCTTCCAATCTATGAAGGACCGATGGATCTCCTGCTGGATCTGATTCGCAGGCAGCAAATTAACATTTACGACATTCCCATTGCCCTGATCACCGACCAGTATCTTCAAGCGTTGCGGATCCTGAAAGAACTGGACATTGACGTCGCCAGCGATTTTATCTTGATGGCGGCGACATTGATTCACATCAAGTCAAAGATGCTCCTCCCTCGAGATCCATTGCAGTCTGAAGAAGAATACGAAGATCCCAGAATGGAGCTGGTTCAGCGGCTTTTGGAACACGAGAAGTTCAAGAATGCCGCGCAAATGTTACACCAGAAAGAGCTCGTGGAAAGTTCATCCTGGACCAATGCAGGGGTTCAAGAGGGGGCTGCTCCTGAGGAGGAACGGGAAATCCAGGTCAGTCTGTTTGATCTCGTGTCGACGTTCCACAAGATTTTGGAGAGAAGAAAAGAAACAGGCCGCCTGGATATTGAGCGTGATGAGCTGACGGTCAGTCAAGTGATCGAAAAGCTGCGCCAGTTTTTTGAACGATCCAGCGGGACAGTGAGTTTGACGGAAGTTTTCTCGGTCTACCATAACCGGCGGAATCTCATTGTCGCCTTTCTCGCAATATTGGAAATGGTTCATCTCCAGGCCATTAAGCTGGTTCAGAGGCAAAACTACAGCGATATCATGGTTCGCCGCCGGGAGAATTTTGAACAAGTCATGAACCAATGGGAAAAATGGATGGAACCCCAAGCAGCGGCCAAAGGGGCAGGGGTTCTTTAATTTTGGAGCTTGGATCATTTACACGAGGGAATCGACGGGAATGACTGAACAGGAATTGAAGCCCATCATCGAGGCACTCATTTACGTAAGCAGTGAACCGATTTCCGCAAAAACCCTGATTGAGATGTTGGGGAAAGAGCACCAGGAGTCCATAAACACGGCCATCCAGCAGCTCGTCGAAGAGTACCAGGGGTCTGCGAGAGGGTTGGAGATCAAGGAAATTGCCAACGGCTATAAAATGGCCACCAAACCGGAGCATCATGAATGGGTCCGAAAGTATCTCAAGCATTTGACCCCCCCCATCAAGCTCTCGCTTGCGGCATTGGAGACCTTGGCAGTCATTTCCTATAGACAACCGATCACCGTTCCTGAGATTCAGGAAGTGAGGGGCGTCAGCGCGGTTAGCGTCTTAAAGACCTTATTGGATAAGAAGTTCATCACTACGGCCGGGCGAAAGAATGTGATGGGTAGACCGATACTCTACAAAACTTCCAAGGAATTCCTCATTCACTTCGGGCTAAAGAGTCTCGATGAGTTGCCCAGCCTGGAAGAATTTGAAGAGCTAGCCAGAGTTTCTTTAGCGCAAGAAGGGACTCTCCCGCTCGCGTTCGATTTTAACGCTCCGGCAGAAGAAAGCTCTGCCCCTGACGTCCCCCTTCAAGCTGAGTTTTCGGATTCTGACATTGAGACCCCGGCTATCGAAACCACGGCCAGTGACGTGGAATTGTCCCCATCTGAGTCCGAAAGCCCTGAACCCAAGAGCTTCACCACCGAAACAACATGATTGAAAGACTGCAAAAATTGATCTCCCAGGCGGGAATCTGCTCTCGTCGCAAGGCAGAGGAGTTGATCCTTTCGGGTCGAGTAACAGTCAACGGCCGTCTTGCCACGCAATTGGGAAGCAAGGCAGATCTTTCGGTTGACGCCGTCAAAGTAGATGAGAAACTCATTCGAATCCCTACCCGGAAGACTTATCTTCTTCTCAATAAGCCCAAAGGATATCTGTGCACCTTATCCGATCCGCAGGGAAGGCCCACGATCCTGGATCTTTTGCCGGAAGTTTCTCAACGACTTTTTCCCGTCGGGCGATTGGATTGCATGAGTGAAGGATTGCTCTTGTTGACAGACGATGGAGATTTTGCCCAGACCATCGCGAGTGCCGGACCACACTGTCCCAAGATCTATCTGGCCAAAGTTCGGGGCAATCCCTCGGAGGAGGAGTTGTCCAAACTTCGTCGAGGGGTTCGGTTGGAGGGAAAACTTCTCGCTTCATGCCAGATCGAAGAAGTGAAACCCGGAGATAATCCCTGGTTCAAAGTTTCCCTGATCGAGGGGAAAAACAATCAAATTCGCAAAATGTTTGACTTGATTGATCACCCCGTGGTCAAGCTGAAACGTATTCAGATTGGCTTTCTTCGCGACCCAAAATTGAAGGCGGGGGCATTCCGACCCTTGGGAGTCGAAGAGATCCGCCGTTTCAAAACTCTCAAGCGTGGATTGACTGAGGAACACGGATCAGTCGATTGAATCAGAATGTCTGCAATGCCAGCCATTAATCAGCCCGACATCGCCGATATCTTGAAAAACACGAAAACCATCGCAGTGGTGGGCCTTTCTGACAATCCACTTCGTCCGAGTCATATGGTTGCTGGCTATATGCAATCGCAGGGGTACGAGATTATTCCTGTGAATCCCAATTGTCGTTCTATTCTCGGAGAAACTTGCTACCCCGATCTGTCGAAGATTCCGGGCTCTGTTCAGGTCGATATGGTGAATATCTTCCGAAAGGTGGAGGCTGTTCCGGCAATTGTCGAAGAGGCGATTCAGCGCAAGGTTCAGGGGGTTTGGATGCAGGAAGGAATCGTTCATCGTGCGGCGGCTGAAAAAGCTACCAGCGCCGGGCTCTGGGTCGTTATGAACCGCTGCCTGATGGTTGAACATCGGTATGTTGCAAGACCACTCTAATGTAGAGACCCTGCCTGCGCGGCACCTGGATGCGAATTGCCGATTCTGCAGGATCATTCAGCGCGAACTAGGATGTCACGCCGTCTATGAAGACGCGCAAGTGTTAGCCTTCCTGGATCACCGGCCGTTATTTCCTGGCCATTGCCTTATCCTACCCAAATCCCATTACGAGACCCTTGTCGATCTGCCTCCATCCCTACTCATACCCGTTTTCAGCCTTGCCCAAGTAGTTGCGCGCGCTCTCGAAGAAGCAATGATGGCTGAGGGAACATTCATTGGGATAAACAACCATGTGAGTCAAAGTATCCCCCATCTGCATGTTCACGTAGTTCCTCGTCGCAGGCAGGATGGCTTGAAAGGGTTTTTTTGGCCACGCCATCCCTATCGGGATGAGGCCCATTTGGTGTCTGTTCAAATATCACTCCGCCAGGCAATCGAGAAGTTCCGCGATAAGCCGGAAATCCAAAGTTAATGGGGGAGGGCAGATCAGTTACACGGTTGAATTTATCTTGGGAGAGACGATTGATTACACGTAAGGGCTAATCTTGAAATACTTAGGGAGGAAGAAAATAAAATCATGTCAAAAATTCAAGTTTATAAGGGGTATCAAGTCGACCCACCAATTCCAAAGCCGGCCAAGCGAGTGCAGCCCAACATCGTTACTGTTCAAGATGGAATACCTCTCACATTTGCGGGATCTGAAGTTGTCAATGTGCGCGTGCTGCATCCGACCAATTCCAAGGCGCCTTCTAAGAATTTCTCAGTGTCCATGCTCTATGTTCCCCCTCACGCGACACTGAGTGTAGGCAGTCATTACAACGAAGAGTGTTATTCCATCCTCCGGGGGCGAGGAACGATGACACTGGCCGGAAAGCAAGTGGAAGTACGGGCAGGAATGTTCATCCATTTGCCCTCCTGGTGTGAGCATGGTGTGGACAACACGGGCGAAGAAAGCCTGGAGATCCTAGTCTGTACTTCGCCGCCAAACCCTTAGTCTAGGTTCTTTGAGATAGCCGTCAAGATCATCGTACTGGCCATTAAAAACCCACGCCCAGCAGAAGACGATGACCGTGGCTACCGCTACAAACAGTTCGCCCCTAGCGGGGCTTCGTGCCATAACATTGTCGAACTTGCAAGATGGTGTTCCTGACGGAGCTCTGTTCTTTTGCGAACATCAGATTCTATATCGAGATCGCCGCTCTGCGACTTGTCTTCTCATTTCAGGAAAAGCCGCAGAGTTAAAAATCAACTCTGGGTTACCTGCTACGTGTGTGTCCCGTTACGAGCTTCCAGTTTATGACAAACATTGTCCAGCGTTCCCAAAAGCGCTGTAGGATCCTTTTTTGAGTCCAGATCAGGATCATTATTTCCCGGACGGTTTCAGCTCCGGAGGAGCGTCCTGTCTGTAGTAATCGCAATCCCCAATAAAATCGAGCTCCGCTAGGAGCGGCCAGTATCTTCACGCTCTTCTGGTGATCGGAGGATGTATCGCGCATCATATTCGATATGAAACTTCTTTAGCAGCTGCAGATATTCATCTCGGAAATTCATTTTCGCGTGTTGTGTTTCCTGGTTTTGTATGTATCGAACCACCCGATCCACTTGTGAATGTGAATAGGAAAAAGCCGCAAAGCCTTCTTGCCAATTGAATCTTCCACGAAACCATTTCTTCTCGTTAATAAATTTTGCCGATATCGCCTTGATGTCACGGACAAGGTCAGAAAGAGCGACATCCGGTTTCAATCAGACCAGCAGATGGATATGATCCGGCATACTATTAATGGCAATTAATTTTTGACCACGCTGATGAATGATGCCGGCAATATATTTGTGAACATCTTCCTTAAAGTGTTTCTTCAAAAGGCATTCTCTGGCATGAACGGCAAAAATGACATGGACGTAGATTTGGCTGTAGGTATTTGCCATATTTACTTCTACAGGTCGCTCCTAGCGGAGCTTACTCTCTCCGTCCTTGCACGAGGCTACAAACAGTTCGCCCCTAGCGGGGCTAGTGGCATCTGAGAATGGGTTTTTCTATAAACGGGTCGCTCCTTACGGAGCTTGATTATCTAACGAACATCGTATGCCGCCGCTCTGCAACTTTGGCCGATTGTAGCTCAGTCCTGATTCTTGGGCCTTCGGTTTGTCTTCTCATTTTAGGAAAAGCCACAGGGTCAAATATCGACTCTGCACTACTCCTGCTACGTGCGGGCTCCGCTAGGAGCGACCTGTAGGCAAGAGGCAAGTGGTGCGTGCGTTCCGTCCTTTAATACGACAAACCGCTAAAACACGCGGCTGTATTTATAAAACAGAGCACTCAGTTACAGAAGTTCGTTCTCATTTGCTGTAGCCGGGGCCGCTGGCCCCGGACAACAGGCCGGGAGGCCTGTTGCTACTTTCTGGTGTGGCGATAGGCGTCCACGCCTGTCGTGCGATATTGCAAAGATGAATGTAGCCTGAAGAACACTCTGGGTTGATTCTAGAAGAGTTTAAATGCGGCTGGATCGACCCTCTGGGCCTGATGCATCAGGACGGCATTCATAATTTCGATTGCCATGCGTGATTCGAGTGTCACTCCGGCCCGAACGCCGACGCAGGGGTCGTGTCGCCCGCTCTTAAGTTGGAAATCAATCTCTTCGAGATTTTTGCGGACGGACTGCTGTGGCAAAGAGATAGTTGAAGTCGGTTTGAAACCAACCCGGCAAACAATCGGCATCCCGGTGGTAATCCCTCCAATGAGTCCCCCTTGATGGTTGGTCTGATAGCCGGACCGGCGGATAAGATCATTATTTTCGCTTCCGCGGCGTTCGACAACCGCATAGCCCGAACCCATTTCGCAGGATTGCACTGCATGAAGTCCTCCCAGAGAGCCCATGAGTCGAAGTTTCAAACTGTTATAGAACGGCTCTCCGATGAGCGGGGGCACATTTACGGCAACCACTTCAATCCCTGCGCCAATGGAATCCCCCTGTTTCCGGGTCTCTTTGATGAGTTCTCCTGCACGAACCGCAAACTCCGGGTCAATGGTATGGATCTCAGTTTCGGCCATCTGTGATTCCAGTTTCTGGATTTCTTCATGAGAAACCTTTTGAGGGGATCTGGAGTGGACTAGGCTTCCAGAGTATCCGACAGGCTGACGGAACTTTTCAAAGTTCCAACCTGAGAAATCGAAGACAAAATGGTGGTTTGAAAATGTCGCTCCAGGTAAATCCTCGCAATGGATCCCGCGATCACGTCTGAAATGGTGGAACGATAGCTTGACCGACCGCCACCACGAGGATCAGCAAATCCAGCCGATTGAAAATGTTTGACGAGATCCGTATGTCCGGGCCGAACTTCCCCTTGCGTTCCCACGAACTGGGTATAGTCATTTGACTTCTTGGATGCCGAGAGCACAATGGCGGAAATGGGTTCTCCTGTGGAAATTCCACGGTCATAGGTCTGCGATGAGGTGCTTTTATTTTCATGGCTGACCCGTAACTCGGGTCCCGAAACGAGTTCATCGGCCCCATCGGCATACAACCCGGAGAGCAGGACGACTTGGTCGTCTTCATGCCTGGGTGTGCCGTGCTTATTGCCCCCGGGACGCCTCCTGTTCAGATAATGCTGAATTTGCTCCCGTGAAATTCTCAACCCTGGCGGGCACCCAAAAACAATTGTTGTTATAGCTGGCCCATGTGACTCACCAGCTCCCGCTACCCCAAAAAGGGGGCCACCCAATATTTCCATAAGTCGTTACTCCGCTCCGCTTGTTGGCTCATTTATACCACACTTATGCCTTGAAGCGGCATGGATCGGGGATTTTGGGGTTTGAACGGTCTTTTGATTTGTGTATGATTACCTTTTGTTTTCTAGCGGTTACAATCGAGTGTTTGGACATGGAAAAAGAAGACTCCAGAAAATCGCCAAAGCTGGAAATGATCAACATGACGAAGGAGTTTCCCGGCGTGCTGGCCCTCGATGGTGCGTGTCTCTCAGTTGAGGCTGGACAGTGCCATGCCCTGGTGGGGGAAAATGGCGCCGGGAAATCCACCCTGATGAAAATTCTTTCAGGTGTCTATATTCCTGATTCCGGGATCATTCGTCTTGATGGGATTGAGACGCGAGTCGATTCCCCGATTGCCGCCCGACATCTGGGTATTGCCATGATCCATCAAGAGCTCAATCTCGTCCCGGAAATGACGGTGGCGGAAAATATTTTCTTGGGTCACGAGGTATCGGGAAATGTCTTCGGCTGCCTGGATAGAAGAAAGATGGAATCACGCGCCGAAGAACTGCTCGAAAGTTTTGGACAGAAAATCCTCGGAAGGACGTGTGTCAAAAAGCTCAGTCTCGCTCAGCAGCAAATGGTGGAGATTGCTAAGGCGATCTCGGTCAAATCCCAAATCATCATCATGGATGAACCGTCAGCCATCTTAACAGACCGTGAACTGGGTGAACTTTTTAACTTGATTCGGCGATTGAAAAGCCAAGGCGTGTCGATTATTTACATCTCTCACCGGCTGGAAGAAATTTCGAAGATTTGCGATCGCGTAACGATCATGCGGGATGGGAAGACAATTCACACCGAATCCGCCACAAGGCTGCCCCGGGAACAAATCATTCGCCTCATGGTGGGCCGAGAGATGGACGAGTTCTTCCCTCCCGAGCCTTCAAGATTTGGGGAGGAACTCTTGCGCCTTGAATCAATCACCAGAAGGGGGAAGCTTCACAATATTAATTTTTCCTTGCGGGCCGGGGAAATTGTAGGTCTCACCGGTCTGGTTGGAGCAGGACGAACCGAGCTGGCTCGTGTCATCTTCGGGGCCGACCTTCCCGATAGTGGCAAGATCTTTTTCGAGGGGCGGGCTGTTCAATGGGGATCCCCGCGAGAAGCCATAGATGCAGGGATCGGGTTTTTGAGTGAAGATAGAAAGTCTGAGGGGCTCGTCTTGAATATGTTGGTCCGGGAAAATACGACGCTCGCGAACCTGGGGTGCTTGGTCAAAGGCGGGTTTCTCGATATCCGGGCCGAGAAGGCAATCACGCAGGACTACGTCAGGGAATTGGCAATCAAGACACCTTCTACGGAGCAAGTGGTTCGAAACCTGAGTGGTGGAACTCAACAGAAGGTGGTGCTTTCGAAGTGGCTTTTTACCAAGAGTAAGGTTTTGATTTTTGATGAGCCTACTCGCGGGATCGACGTCGGGGCCAAAGCCGAGATTTACCAATTAATTTGGAAGCTGGTCTCCGAAGGAATTGGAATTCTCTTGATCTCTTCCGAGCTTCCGGAAGTCTTGAAAATGAGTGATCGAATTCTGGTGATGTACGACGGAGAGATTTCAGGCGAATTGAGAAGGGAAGAAGCAGACCAGGAAAAAATCATGGCTCTGGCCATGGGGCTCCATCAGCCGGCTGGCATGGGATGAGGAATGAGGAAAGGAGAAGGGAACGAAAATGACCTACTCACTTGGAATTGATGTTGGAACGACAGGAACTCGTGCAGTCATAATCGATGCAGAGGGCAAAGTCGTCGGAGGGCATTCTGCTGACCATGAGCCCATCAGTACCCCGCAGCCCCAGTGGGCAGAACAAAATCCAGAAGACTGGTGGGGGGCGACCAAGACAGCTATCGCCAAGGTGCTCCAGAGCACCGGCGTCAAGGGTCGTGAGATCCACGCCATTGGACTTTCGGGCCAAATGCATGGGTTGGTACTTCTCGATAAGAGTCATCAGGTTTTGCGGCCTTCCATTATTTGGTGTGACCAGCGCTGTCAGGCAGAGGCTGACCGGATCACGGAAACCGTCGGCTATGATCGCCTCATCGACATCACTTGCAACCCTGCGCTGACCGGTTTTACTGGTCCAAAATTGGAGTGGGTGAAACGTCACGAGCCAGAGATCTACGCAGGGATTCACAAGGTCTTGCTTCCGAAAGACTACATTCGATTTTGCCTGACCGGCGAGTTTGCATCCGAAGTCTCCGATGCATCCGGAACAACGCTCTTTGACGTGGTTCAGCGGCGCTGGTCCAAAGAAATCATGGCGCGCCTTGAGTTCAACGAAGATTGGCTGCCCGCAGTGCACGAGTCGATTGTCGTTTCCGGAAAGGTGCGTCAGGATGTTGCTCAGGAGCTGGGACTGAGCGCTAACGTGGATGTGGTGGGGGGAGGCGGGGACCAAGCCTCAGGAGGCGTCGGCAACGGGATTGTTTCGCCGGGAATCGTGTCTTCTACAATTGGCTCCTCGGGGGTCGTCTTTGCGTTTATGGAAAATCCTGCCAGGGACCAGAAAGGGAGAGTCCATACGTTTTGTCATGCTGTTCCTCAGAAATGGCATGTGATGGGAGTGACGCAAGGGGCCGGCCTTTCCTTGCGCTGGTTCCGGGATCAATTCGGAGCTCAAGAAGTCAATCTCGGGAATCTCATGAAACAAGATTCCTATGAATTGCTGACCCGGCAAGCGGCATTGTCAAAGCCAGGAGCGGAGGGGCTCATTTTCCTTCCCTATATGATGGGGGAGCGAACTCCTCACCTCGATGCCAATGCCAAGGGAGTTCTTTTCGGCTTAACCGGCCGGCATACTCGAGCCGATGTGATTCGCGCTGTCTTGGAAGGAGTCGCTTACAGCCTCAAGGATTCTTTCCTTATTTTTGATGAGATGAAAGTCAGCACCAGCCAGGTCAGGGCTTCAGGAGGAGGAGGGCGTAGCGGATTGTGGCGCCAGATTCAGGCCGATATCTTTAACAAAGAAATTTGCACCGTTGTGGCGGACGAAGGGGCTGCCTTTGGCGCTGCGCTGATGGCGGCCGTTGGCACCGGCGGCTTCAGTTCTCTGGAACAGGCCTGCCAACAGGCCATCCGTTTGACCAACTTTACTGCGCCAAACCCTGAAAATGTGCCTCGATATCAGGACTACTATGAAATTTATCGTGCGTTATACGGAGCGCTCAAGCCAAACTTCGATCGTGTGACTGAAGTCGTCAAAAAGGCATCTGAACGTTAAAACGGCGCAGATTTTTTGAACCTTCGATTCTCCTCATTCCAACGCTTAAGATTCACAGCTCCCCTCGCCCCAACGCGGGAGAGGGGCCGGGGGTGAGGGGGGAGCAAAACCAATTTAGAATGCCGGAAATAGGCCGTCGCATCAAAATGAAGGTATAGGGAATTCCATGACACGGTTTGCGATCGGAGTGGATCTCGGCGGGACAAATCTCAGGGTCGGCGCCATTAACGAAAATGGGGCCTTGTTCGACCAATTGAATTTAGAAACATTGTCCGAAAAAGGTCGGGAAGATGTTGTCGACCGATTGACCGGCGGTATTTTGGAACTCGTCGCCCGCTGGAAAAAGCATTATACCCTGGCGGGGATTGGTGTTGGGGTCCCGGGAATCATCAAGCTGGGCGAGGGTGTCGTCGTCGCTTCGCCCAATTTGCCCGGCTGGGAGAATTTCAATGTTCGAGCCCAAATTTTCAAAGGGCTGAACAGTCCCATTTTTCTGGACAACGATGCCAACGCCGCGGCTCTCGGTGAGAAATGGATGGGCGTGGGGAAAGATGTCCAACATCTTTGTTTGTTGACGATGGGGACGGGAATTGGAGGTGGACTCATTCTCGACGGGAAGATTTGGCATGGTCTAACCGGGATGGCTGCGGAATTAGGGCATGTGACCATTTACCCGGAGGGGCGGCTCTGCAAGTGTGGGAGCCGGGGATGCCTCGAGGCGTATGCGGCGGCATCGGCCGTCGTCTTTGCTGCGCAAGAGTTGCTGGAGGCAGGCAAGGCGAGTTCAGGTCTCAAGCATCTCGCTGGCTCAGGAAATCGATTGACTGCGGCGCTGCTCTATCAGCTGGCGAAAGAGGGAGATTCGTCCGCCAAGATGATCTTTGCCGAAGTAGGAAAGGCGTTAGGGATTGCCATCGCCACTTTTATCAACATCTTCGATATCGACTTGTTTGTACTGGGCGGCGGAGCCGTTGACGCCTGGGACGCCTTTGAGGTCAGCATGCTCGAGGAAGTTTTCAGACGGTCTTATGTGTACCGGAATAGTCCGCGACGAATTATGAAATCGAGTCTGGGCGGAAATGCCGGAATCTACGGAGCGGCCTATCTGGCATTTCAGTAGCGAAAGGGAAATCCATGAGTGAATTTGAACGTATTAAACGACTCCCCCCTTATGTATTCAGCATCGTCACCGAGCTGAAGATGAAAGCGCGGCGGGCTGGAGAGGACATTATTGACCTAGGGATGGGAAATCCCGATATGCCAACCCCGCCCCACATTGTCAATAAGCTGGTGGAAGCGGCCCAGAACCCTCGAAACCATCGCTATTCCGCTTCGAAGGGAATTTATCAGCTTCGTCTGGCGATTAGTGAATGGTATCAGCGGAACTATGATGTCCAGATTGATCCCGAGGGCGAAGCCATCGTCACCATGGGGGCCAAAGAGGGATTGGCGCATCTAGTCCTCGCCATCACGGGTCGGGGAGATGCGGCTTTTGTTCCGAACCCAACTTATCCGATTCACCTCTATTCCGTGCTAATTGCGGGAGGAGATATTCACAGCATTCCCATGCTGCCGGGACGAAATTTTCTCGACGAGATCCAGCGTCGCATCAAGCAAATATGGCCCCAGCCCAAGCTGTTGATCCTTTCGTTCCCGCATAATCCGACGACCCAGGTAGTCGATTTGGAATTCTTCCGGCAGGTCATCGATTTTGCCAAAGCCAATAACTTAATTGTCATTCACGATCTGGCTTATGCGGATTTGGTCTTTGATGGATACAAGGCGCCGAGCATCCTCCAGGTACCGGGAGCCCGTGAGCGTGCCGTGGAATTGTTTTCTCTTTCCAAGAGCTACAATATGCCCGGCTGGCGGGTGGGCTTTTGCGTCGGGAATCGGGAACTCATCCATGCCTTGACACGAATCAAGAGCTACCTGGACTATGGCATGTTCCAGCCGATCCAGATTGCTTCGATTGCCGCATTGCGCGGCCCTCAGGAGTGTGTTCAGGAAATTGTCGAGGTGTATCGCAGTCGCCGCGATGCGCTTTGCGAAGGGCTGACCCGTGCGGGTTGGCCGATCGAAAAACCGAAAGCCACCATGTTTGTCTGGGCCGAAATTCCGGAGCGATTCAAGGCCATGGGCTCCCTTGAGTTTTCCAAATTGCTTTTAGAAGAAGGTAAGGTAGCCGTGAGTCCGGGGATAGGTTTTGGTGAGTATGGAAACGATTTCGTTCGCTTTGCACTCGTGGAAAATGAGCAGCGTATTCATCAAGCCGTCCGGGGAATCAAACGATTCTTGCGCGATCAATGAAGCGCTTGCCGGTCCACCTAGTGGAGCTTACACAGCTTCAGGATTCGGGCTCAATGAACACAGCAACAATGATCGTGAGAAATTCTCGATAGTCAGCAGGAAAGGGATAATCTCAATTTGGCTGAAGGTGTGAAAAAAGGCCCTCATGTCAGCAAGCCCCCCGCTGGAATGTATTCGTAAGCTCACTGCCGCCTGGGTTCAAAAGGATCGACAGGCCATGTCTCTTCAGCTCTCTGAGGACATCACTGAAATCGGCCCTGCTTTTGCGGTTCCGCTGGTGGGCAAGAAGAATTTTTTCAGGCAATACAGACCGTACTTTGCCGGTTCACTACAAATTAAATCCTACAAGATCCTCCGGCCTCAGGTTCTGGAACTCGGTTCCGGAATGGCCATGGTCTACTTCAACTATCGAATGAAGACCATGGACAACGGAGTGGCCGAAGAATCCAAGGGTAAGGAAAGCATGCTCGTCGAAAAGGTGGGCCAACGATGGCGTGTGAAATTTATTCACTGGCACCGGGAGGCTGCATAGGTCTCGCGGGAGCTGACCCAGACCAGATAACGAATCTTCGGCTCTCCTCTCCCAGCGAGGGAGAGGAGTTGGAGGTGAGGGGGAATTATACGCGTGTGGAGAGCCGAGATCTGCGCCGCCGTCCTGTCTTGGTGTTAGTTACTTAGAGTTTGCGTTACATAATCCTCATTAAACAATTCATCAGAAGGAGATGAATTATAGTTTCCTTCAATTACTTTCAAAACCAGTTTCCCCTTCTTTCTTAAGTCTTCAACACGGGGTACCGTCACCACCAATTACCTCCTTCGTTTTCTTTCGGCAATGCTGTCGTACGCACTCGCTTGCCAAGGGCGCACAATGCAAATTGACCCCTGATGACCCTCCAAATCTAACGCATTGCACACTGGTCCATTATTGGCTGTTACGCTTCTCGGTTGAGAAAGCCTTTTGAGCGTGAATGCGAAAATCTATTTGTTCTCGTATATTCTTAGGGAAGCATACGAAAAGTTGTATAAAATTGAGCTAATGGGTCTGGATTGGTCGTTAATAGAAATTTTGATCCTAGTAAAATTAATCAGTATTTTCAATCGGTTGCAGACAATCTCAAAGCACTTCCAAAAGTTTGGCAAACATTTTGCAAATAGAAACAAGTGGGTTAGGATCTCATGTCTGATTGATAGTTGATCTAGAACCCTTTACCTTTCCTAGTATCCTGACCTGCTATATCCCAGTTCAAGTAACGTCAAAGAAACACCTGATCGAACGGGATCCCTACAACCCATAAAAATGTTGAAATTGCTGGAATTTTCCGCATTTTCAAACGCTTTTAAAACGACCCTCTCTCGTCTTGAGAAGAGCAGGGTGAATTTCCCCCCCATTAATTTCTTCGGTATTTCCTCAATAGGTATGTCTCTTGTCTCTTAGCCGTAACTGGAATTGTAGTTAGCGATCCATTTATTCGGTAAGAAAGGAGAACGGAAATGAAAGTATTGGGCAAAATAGTCCGACGGCTCGCCGTTGTCTTGTTAGGAGTTTTGATGCTTACAAGTTCCGAGTCTCTGCTCGCGCAGTCTGGACGCGGAACCATTAACGGAACGATCCTGGATAGTGCCGGTGCGCTTGTCCCAGGAGCAAAGATCACTGTAACAGATCCGGCAACTGGTGCATCCTCGACGACCCAGAGTACCGAGGCGGGAACGTATACGGTTCCAGACCTACCCGTTGGCAAGTACAATATACGAGCTGAGAAAGAAGGCTTCAAAACGGTCATCCGGTCCGGGATTACGCTGAATTCGGCTTCCGCTATCCGGGTCGATTTCTCACTGGAAATCGGAGAAGTCCGCCAGGAGATTGAGGTTACAGGCGACGTATCTCAGCTGAAAACGGAGGAGGCAAAAATCTCTGCCAACGTGAGCAATATGATGATACAGCAATTACCGCTTGTCGTCGGCGGGGCTCTGCGCAGCCCTTTTGATCTGGCAACCTTAACGCCGGAGGCCAAAAACTTCGGAACATCAGTCGCCTTAGGATCGGGTCCAACCAATGCGGCACCGGTCTATGATAGCTTTTCGATCGGAGGAGGCCAGCCTCGCGCCTACGGGATTACGCTGGATGGCGTGTCGATGGGCGTCGGCAACCCTCTGCCGAATTCGTGGGTAACCTACAATACCCCGCCGCTAGACGCCATTACCGAGTTTACTGTAGACACAAACGGCTACAAGGCGGAGTTCGGTCATGCCATGGGAGGCGTGATGAGCTTTTCTTCGAAATCGGGAACGAACGATATTCACGGCTCGGTGTTCGAGTTTCTGCGCAACAATGCCCTGGATGCCAACCGTTTCTTCAGCAACAGGGCTGGCCTCGAGCGAGCAGTTTATAAGCAAAGCGACTTCGGGGTGAGTGTAGGAGGTCCTGTCTATATTCCAAAGCTTTACAACGGGAAGAATAAAATGTTCTTTTTCACCGCCTACGAGGGATTCCGTAACCGGATCGGCGCGACCGCTCAGGCAACTACCATTCCCACCCCCGAAATGTTAACCGGCGACTTCTCTAATTGGGTCAATAGCAGCGGCAAGCAGATCACCATCTATGACCCAGCTACGCTCAGGACTGACGCCTCCGGTAAGCTCATTCGGGATCCTTTCCCGGGCAACAAGATTCCCCAGAACCGTTGGGATCCCCTGGCCGCACAACTGCTTCAAGTCTACCAATCCGGTCCGGCCAAGCTGCCCGCCCCCAACAACGGAGCTCTGCCAGGAACAGTCGGCTACGTGCAAAACAACTACTTGATCACTCAAGGGAGCACGTCCAGCCCCTGGAACAAATTTAGCGCAAAAGTTGATTACGTCTTTTCGGACAAGAACCGAATCTATTTCTACTTTGGTTATAACACAGAAACGAATGGTGCTGGTCCGGCGGGACCCGCCGCCCTCCCCGGGTACTATTCCAACTTCCAATCCCAATATAATCGGAGCACCATTTATCGCGGGGGGTGGACTCACACCTTTTCCCCAACCTTACTCAACCACTTCTACGGCGGCGTGAACAATTGGCAGCAAGAAGCGACCAATGCCAACCAGCAGCAGGGGAACTGGAAGAACACATTCTGCTTGCCCAACGTCCCGAACTGCAATACGAACTTGACAACTGTGTTGTACGGTTCGGATGGATATACCCAATGGGGAAGTTATTCGTCTAGTGGTTCGCATAATCCGCTCTTCAATTTCAATGACGACCTAACCTGGATTAAGGGGCGGCACACGTTTAAGTTTGGCGGGATGTATCAGAAAAACTATTATTCCGGGTTCGGCCAGCAAGGGATCTCCGGCGGAGTGACATTCAGCACCACGGAAACCGGCCTCCCGGGTGTTACCAGCTTTGCCGCCGGCGGCGGGAGTTCCTTCGCCTCTTTCTTGTTGGGCATGGTTGACAGTGGCAGAACCGAAACTTTTCGTTACATCGGCCAGGAGTTTGTCTATTTTGCCGGATTTGCCCAGGATGATTTTCGTGTCAACAACAAGTTGACTTTGAATCTGGGCTTGCGCTGGGAAAACACTTTGCCGCCGTTTGAAGAATACGACCGCTATAGCGACTTCAGCCCCACGACGCCCAATCCGGCAGCGGGCAACCGGATGGGCGCTCTCCTGTTCGCCGGGACGGGAGAAGGGCGGGTAGGAACCCGCCAGTTAGCCGGTACTAATTACAATGCGTGGGGGCCGCGCATCGGGTTAGCCTACAGTCTGAACGATAAAACCGTCCTTCGCGCGGGTTTCTCCCAGTCGTTCGGATTTGTCACCGCCGCGGCAGGGTCCGCCCACTTCCTCGGGTTTGTCACGATCTTTACCCCGTCCAATACGACTTCCGGAGTATACCCGACGTTTCTTCTCAAAGACGGGTTCCCTCCGTATCCGCTGCCCCCTCAACTCAATCCGTCATTTGGAAACGGGAATAGTGTGAGTTGGTGGCAAGGCAATGACGCGACGATGCTTCCGACTGCCGATTCGTGGACGCTCTCGATCCAGCGCCAGTTAACGGGCACTATGATGTTCGAGGCGGGTTACTCCGCTTTGAGAGGTTACCATCTGCAGAGTGGGCTTAACAACTACAACCAGACCCCGTATAGTTATCTTCAGCAATACGGCGCCACCCTTCTCAACAGCAGTATCTATTCCCCGGCGGCGATCGCTGCCGGTATTCCCGTGCCGTATCCCGGCTTCACCGGTTCCGTCTCCCAAGCTTTGCGGCCTTATCCCCAAATCCTGGAGCTTGACACACGTACTGGGGGGGGAGACCACAGCGGTAACTCGTCCTATCATGCCGCCATCTTCCGGCTCGACAAGCGCTTTGGAAGTGGACTGACTTTCCAGACATCCTATGTCTATTCCAAGACTATTGGTGATTCCGATTCACCAGCAGGGTACGTCCTCTCGATGGATCAAGCCAACCACCAACTGGATAAGTCCATCAGTGGGTTCGACGTCACGCACAACTTCAAGTTTTCGGGGTTATATAATTTGCCCTTTGGGAAAAACCAAAAGTGGCTCACACAAGGGGTCGGCGCGGCTCTGGCGGGCGGTTGGCAACTCGGAGGGATTCTTTACTATTCAAGTGGTCTGCCTGTTGGCTTGGCCACTACTGTTGCTTTGCCTCTCTTCGCGGGCCCCAACCGGCCCACGATCAGTACCTATGACGATTGGGGGTGTTCAGACATCCAGAATTTCGATCCGTCAGTCAACACCTTCTTTAAGCCAGCGGCCTCCTTCGGACCGCAGCCAACCACAGTGTTCGGCAATGCCACCCGCTATAACCCCAAATGCCGTCAGTTCCCCAATTACACCGAGAACCTTCTCGTGAGTCGGACCTTCAATCTCGGCGAAAAAATGAATCTTGATTTCCGTTTTGAAATGTTTAATGCCTTCAATCGAGTGCGTTTTGGTACCGGATCGACTACTTTACAGAGTTCAACTTTTGGCCGGCTTACTTCAAACAGCGATCTTCTAAACACTCCCCGCCAAATACAGTTCGGTTTAAAGTTCTGGTGGTGATTGGTGCTGAATCAAGGAAGCCGGTCGCACAGCTGCCATTGCGGGCCGGGGAAGGGGCGAGGGGGTGGGCGCTCTGGTAGGGCGCGCACGCTGTGCGCGCCGCCATGTCAGACTTGGAGTCGGCGGTCTCAGCGAGACCGCCCTACCTTACCCGTTGGAGCCCCCCTTAACCGACGGACACTTGCAGAGCGCCACCGAAAACAATTATTTCACACTCTTTGGGGGGGCGGGGCGTGAGGGGTTCGTCAATATATTCTGCAATCCCCCGCAAAAATCCACGAACCGTAGCGGGTAGGTCAACTGTAGGTTTCGATGAAGATACCTAGACGTAACTTCTTCAAGCGGCTCGCAGGAGCTATACCAGCCGTCGCAGCTATTCCCAGTTTTTATGCCATGGCCAACCCCATGCGCAAGAAGGTCAAGATCACCGACGTGAAATTCATGGTGGTTCTGGGCACAGCCAACTGGAACATGGTCAAAGTGGAAACGGACAGCGGAATCGCAGGCATTGGTGAAGCCTATTGGGGACATGGCGTCAAGGACATGGTGCTGGGCACCCTCCGCAATCAGGTCATTGGAGAAGATCCCCTCGATGTCGAACGCCTCTATTCAAAGATGATCCGATATACGGGTGGAATGGGCTCCATAGCCGGCGTGACCGTAACGGCCATCAGCGGAGTCGAGATTGCTCTATGGGACCTGGTCGGGAAGATTCTCAATGTTCCAGTCTGCAAGCTACTTGGAGGGCAATATCGAGATGGCGTGCGGGCCTACTGGACGAGCCAGCCGGAGGATGCCCTTGACCCGACATCGTGCCGAAAATATGCAGAAATGATCAAAAATCACCCTTACGGCATTACGGCCGTCAAGTCTCAGGTGGATGCCTACTCCCAGCAGTATGATCCACAGTACCGCGAGCCCGGCCATGAACCCGGCAGCCGCCATTTGACGCGCAAGGACCTCTCCCGGATCGCCCGAGGATTTGCCAACCTGCGTGAAGCCTTGGGCGACGACATCGATATCGCCGTACACTGCCACTGGAACTTTGACTGGATCGACGCGCTTGAGCTTGCCCGTACCGTGGCGTTCATCAAGCCGATGTGGCTGGAAGATCCCATGTCGGTGGAATTTTCCGAATCATGGGTCAAACTGACGGAAGCCTCGCCTGTGCCGATACTCATGGGAGAAAATCTTTACCGGCGGCAAGGGTTTCAACCGTTTATCATGAAGCAGGGGTGCCACCTCATCCAGATCGACATTCCCAAAGCGGGGGGTCTTCTCGAGTCGAAGAAGATCGCGGACCTGGCCGAACTCTATTCCATCCCCGTTTGCGCCCACAACGTGTGCAGTCCGCTGGGCACGCTGGCTTCCGCGCATTGCGCCGCGGCCATCGCCGATTTCCGCGCCCACGAGTTCGTGATAGGTCGAATGTCTTCCACTGAAGAGTGGGAAAAGTTCGTAATTCATGAAGGCCCTATTATCAAGAATGGAAAGATTCAAATCCAGGACAAGCCTGGCTTCGGGGTGGAACTCAACGAAGACCAGGTGCGAGCCCACTTGGCACCCGGGGAAACCTGGTGGGGATGAGAAGGGTGATGCCTGTCTGGTGAAACTCATTCACGGGCATCGGGATGCGGGATAGGTCTCGCGGGGGCTCGACCTAGACCAGATAACGAATATTCGGCTCTCCTCTCCCCAGCGAGGGAGAGGAGTTGGAGGTGAGGGTGAATTATACGCGTGTGGTTGGCGGAGCTCTGCGCCGCCGTCATCTCTTGGCGTTAGTTACGTAATGCGTTAGTTACGGGGGGAAATCTGTAAGGGCAAGGCATTCGGTGACGATTTGAGATTGTCGCTTCTGTAGCGGCAGAGTGGGTAGGGACGGACCGCCGGGCCGTCCGCGGCGCGCTCGGCGAGCGCGCCCTACCAGAAATTCCCCCGATAACTAACGCATAACTTAGTTACTTAGAGTTTTGTTTTAGATAATCCTCGTTAAACAATTCATCAGAAGGAGATGAATTGTAGTTTCCTTCAATTACTTTCAAAACCAGTTTCCCCTTCTTCTTTAAGTCTTCAACACGCGCTATAGCCACCGTCCAATTTCCCTGGATCTTCTTTAGTTCATCGGCATAGATGACTTTTTCAAGCTTATCCGAGTCCCCAAACAATTCCCACTTTTGGAGCATCCCGTTGTCCTCGCGGAAATAGGCGATGGATCGAGGATAGTTCGAGTCGTTTTTGAACTGGGGCTTGATCCGATTCTCAACCTCAGCGCATTGGATGCCGTCGATCGGTTTTATCCCCTTTGCTTGGTGATCGTATTTCTGCAATTCCCCCCCAATGAGTTCTTGGACTGAAATCGTGATTCCTTTGAATTTGTAATTTCGCGCTCCAGACACCCGGACTTTTTTCTTGAGGGCGCTGTTAGGTCGATAGGCGATATAGTCTGAGTCTCCATCCGGTTTTTCATGCACCAACAGCAACTTGCCTTTTTCCGAAGGTGGGGCTTCCATCTTGATCAGATGCGACATCAATCCCTGCTTAGCCTTCCTCATCCAAGTAAACTCAAGCTGGATGGGTTCCTTCCCCGCTTCCTGGTAATCCACCCCCATTTTAAAAATAGCGCTGCGGCGTGCAGACTGGTTGAGGTATTGATTGACGAGTTGTTCTCCCTTTGGGTCGGCTTGCATCTCAATCTGCAGGGTAAGGAGCGACAAAAGGGATAACGACGCGATGACGGATCTCTGATTCATGAAAGGACTCCTGAGTGACTCCACATATTTCAAGACATTGGGAAGACTTACAATTCCTCGCAGGCTTCTTCAGCCAGATCCATTTTCTTCACGGTTTCCCGGCCCAGCAGCAGGACAAGGGCAGGGAGCAGAAAGATCGTGGCAATCAGATTGGCCCCCATGACCGAAGCGGACAAATAGCCAAACTGAGAGACCGGTACAAAACGCGATGCGCCGAAGATGAGGAACCCAAAGGTCAGGGCAATCGCGGAGGAAATCATGGCGCCACCGGCACTCATGAGGGCTTCTCGCATGGCCTCAGGGACCGCCAATTTCCTGCGAATCCTGTGTCGGCGAAAGTGAATCAAGTAATGAATGCAGTTGTCCACGGCAATGCCGATCGATACATTGGCAATCACACTGGTATTAATATTCAATGGAGTTCCCGTCCAGCCTAGGAGGCCAAAGAAGAAAAGAACGGGCAGGCCGGCTGAGATCAGCGAGAGTGCGCCCACTTTGAAAGATCGGAAGAGAATGATGACGATGGCTGAGATCAACAAGGTGGAGAGCAAGAGGCTCTCGACTTGCCCTTCGGCCACGCCGTCTGAGGTCTGATTCATCAAGACCAGGGTTCCCGTCGAATGGACCTGGACGTCAGCCGGAAACAGCTCCTTGCTCTTAAGCTCAATCATTTTGAATTCGTTTCTGAGTTCTGTCGATCGGAAGATCCTGGTGCGAACCAGAATTCGCATGGATCGGTGATCGGAACTGAGGAACTCTTCGGTCACGCTATTGGGGTCCGATTCGGCAAATTCTACCAATTCCTGGATGACTGCCGGGTCGGAAGGTAGAACGTAAAACTGGGGGTCGTCGGAATGAAAGGCGCGATTCAACAACTTCAAGCTGTCGGTGATTGAGAGGGTTTTATCGATCTCCGTTGTTTGGCCCAGGGAATTCTGGAGTGAATCGGCTGCCTTCAGGATTTCAGGATCCAGGACTGAGCGGTCTCCTTGAGCCTCGATCACTACAGAAAATGAGGCCAGTCCTGCCAGACGGCTAGCAAAAGCCTCTGAGGCCTTGGCAATTTGGGAAGACTTGCGAAAGTAGCCCAGGTAGTCGGTATGAACCTGCAAGTGATAGAGTCCCCAGAGTGCCCAGACTGTGCAGAGCAGGGCCGCCCCATAAATCCAGGGCGCCCGGAGAAAATCAAAATGACCGAGTCTACCCATCAGATAATGCCGATGACTATCCTCTCGCCCCGGCACTTCCTTTAGGGGGGGGATCCGATGATGCCACAGGAGTAAGGGCACCAGCGTCATGCAAAGGAAATAACCCAGAAATACCCCCCAGGTCGCAAAAATCCCGAAGTCCCGAATGGTCGGGATCGGACTAATAACCAGCGACCCAAATCCAGCCATGGTAGTGGCGGCAGAGATGAGAATGGCGACATGGGTATAGCTGAGCGTTTCAAGCAATACCGCCCGATAACGCTGCTTGTCCAATAGCGCAGGAGGAGTGATTGATTCGTGGGCGTTGAGGAAGGAGGTTGTATCCCTTGAGTTGTACGTGCTCCCTTCCCGCCGGTAGGCTCGTAGCAAGGCGCGATAATATTGGGTCAGGAAGTGGATGACATAGGAACTGCCGTTGGCAATCAGCAGTGACGGAAGCGTGAGGGTTGTGATCGTCAGGGGACGTCCAATGAGGGCCATGGGCCCCAGGGTCCAGAGCAGAGCGATCAGCACAGCCAGCAAAGGTAATGAAATCCCGCGCCAGGAGCGGAAGCTCATGATGAGGAGTCCCACGACCAAAATGAGGGTTAGCGGGGTGAAGAGCTTGAGGTCACTGATCATATTGGTCGTGCCCTCGAACTCCATCTCCGGCAGGCCACCAATGAACACCTCCGCGTGCTGCCGCAGAGGGTCAACGATTTCATGCACCTTTTGCGTAACGAAGCGTCCTTGGGAAAGCGCCTTTTTGCGTTCGAAGCTTTCCAAAAAGACCAGGATCGATGTGCTCTTGAGGTCTTTGGATATGACGTGCTTCTCGAGAAGAGGATTTGACCTGATGCGGAGTCGCAAGTCGTCAAGGTCTAACGCTTCCAGATTTGCCGGAACCAGGGGTTTAATTTTGACTTCGTCCCCTTGCCCTTCAACATCCATCAGGTTCGTGAGGCTTAATACGCGTTTGACACCTTCGACCCTCTCCATTTTAGCCGTTGCTTCCCGGATCTGTTCCAACAGGGAGCGTTTCAGTAAATCAGGGCTGGTAATCCCGATGAGAAGAATTTCGTCGTTACCAAAAATTCGTTGGATTTTTTCGTGATAGGAATTCTGTTTAGACTTGGCTTGAATAAAAGAGGCTGAGGAACTGTCAAACTCCAGGTGGCGCAAGGGAATCAGCCATCCTGCGCTCAGAAGGAAAATGAGGAACAAACTCAAGCGGGAGTGATCGAGCAACCAGGAGCAGATACGAGCCATGATCGAACTTATAATGGAAACCAGGGAATAGAGTCAAATAGTAATCTTGCCCAACCGGAGTAATGCGTTTGTTACGGGGGGAAATCTGTAAGGGCAAGGCATTCGGTGACGATTTGAGATTGTCGCTTCTGTAGCGGCTGAGTGGGTAGGGACGGACCGCCGGGCCGTCCGCGGCGCGCTCGGCGAGCGCGCCCTACCAGAAATTCCCCCGATAACTAACGCATTACCAGCCGGATGCGATTTCCCCTTCTTCAAGTTTCTCTTCATGACAGTTTGCTCTGCGAGCCCTCGCGGGGAAGTAATGAGGCCTGCGCGATGGCCATCGCCACGCTCGGCTCTATTGCACGCGTTTAGGTTTCTTTGCTGGAGGTGTGTGTGCTGGCAGCGAAAGGATGGACCGGGCAACCCTCGGGCTATTTTCCCTGTGACCAGTTTGCGTGCCGCCTGGCGTGGAGGTCTCCAAACGTCTGATACGATGCACTACAAAAGGATCTGCAGAGGACACACCCGCTTGCATGCCTCGCGGACGAATTGACCACCGCAGTCATCTGTGTGCAGGACCATCAAGTTGCATTCATGGGTGGACACACCGTTGCGTGGCGAGCGCGCCGATGATAGACTCAACGAACTTAAACGGTTCTCCTCCGTAGCCGACTGAGTAGACACATTTCTGCAACCTGTTCTCGATCAATAGATATGAGAAAAACACTTGGCATAGTAATCGGCGGGGGCGACTGTCCTGGCCTCAATGCCGTCATTCGAGCCGTCGCCAAGGCTGCGGCCATGCGCGGCTGGGAAACCATCGGTATCCTCGGGGGCTACGAAGGGCTGCTGGAGCCACGGCAATGTCGTCCCCTCGATTACCATGCCCTCAGCGGGCTGCTGGTGCGAGGAGGTACCATTCTGGGCACCGCTAATCGCGGCAGGTTCGCTTCGAAATCAGGGCATGGTGAGAGTCGGCAGTTGCCGACGGAACTGTTGGAAGGGGTCCGAGTTGGGATGGAAGCACTCGGCATTTTCGCGCTTGTTTCCATCGGAGGCGATGGCTCACTGACCATCGCGCAGCAGTTGCATGAATACGGCATTCCGCTCGTGGGCGTGCCCAAGACGATCGACAACGATCTTGAGGGCACGATCATGACCTTCGGGTTTGACTCGGCCGTGGCCTGCGCAACCGACGCGCTCGACCGGTTGCACACCACGGCGGAGAGCCACAAGCGCGTAATGGTGCTCGAGGTGATGGGGCGCTACGCGGGTTGGATTGCACTTTACGCGGGAGTGGCAGGCGGAGCCGACGTGATTCTGATTCCTGAAATCCCGTTCTCCTACGAAAGCGTTTGCGCGAAGGTCCGGGAGCGCGAGGGTCAAGGAAAGGAGTTTACACTCGTCGTCGTGGCGGAAGGTGCGCGGGAAAAGAATGCCGACTTCGTAACTTCTGCCGTCCAAGAGGCTAATCGCGAGGCGCGGCTCGGCGGCATTGGCGCGGTGGTGTCGGCCGAGTTGGGACGACGCACGGGCAAGGAGGTGCGCAATTGCGTGCTTGGCCACCTCCAGCGCGGCGGCAGTCCGACCCCATTTGACCGCGCACTTTGCTCCATGTTTGGCGCGACGGCGGTGGAACTTATCGCCGCGGGTGTTTTCGGCCAAATGGTTGCGTTCACCGGCCTGGGAGTGAAGGGAGTAAAGATCAGGGAAGCCGTTGGTCGTTTGAAAACCGTTCCACCCGACGGCAATCTTGCGCGCACCGCGCGGGCGCTTGGAATTTCCCTAGGAGACTAGCCGTAACCCAGCCTAAAGATCGTTCGACCGATGCTATGGAGTGAACTCTCATGAGCCCTCTCTTAAAAGAAATCCGTCACAATCCACTGCTCTGGCTTCTGGCCTTTGTGCCCGTGGTTTTCGCTGCCGAGAAACTTCAGCCCGAAGCTCACACGCTGCTATTCGTGCTGTCCGTCCTGGCCATCGTGCCCCTGGCGGCGCTTCTGAGTCATGCCACCGAATCCGTAGCGGCCAAAACAGGCGATTCGGTCGGTGGCTTACTCAACGCCACGCTGGGAAACCTGACCGAATTGGTCATCGCGCTCGCTGCCTTGCGTGCCGGGCAATACATGCTGGTGAAGGCATCCGTCGCCGGGGCGATTGTCACCAACACGCTGTTCGTGTTGGGCGCGTCGTTTCTGCTTGGCGGACTCAAGCACCACGTGCAGGAATACAACCGGGTCAGTGCCCGAGTTCAAGCCGGCCTGCTCTTCCTAGCCACAGTCGCACTGTTGGTTCCATCGGCGGTCGGCGAAGCTGACTCGGCGGCGGGAGCGGCGTTCACCCAGAACTTAAGTCTTGGTCTGGCGGTGCTGCTCATCGTCGCTTACGGGCTGGGGATGTTGTTCTCGCTCAAGACTCACCGCGAGCTGTTTGCCAGTGCCGAACCCGGAGAAGCTGGTGAGGCGCCGTGGCCTTTGGGCCTGGCCCTCGCCACGCTTGCCGGCGTCACGGTGTTCGTAGCGCTGGTGAGCGAAGTTTTTGTTGAGTCGGTGCAGCAGGCAGCGGTGGCGTTCGGGATGACGCCCGCGTTTGTAGGTTTTATCGTCGTGGCGCTGGTGGGCGGTGCGGCGGAGATGGGCTCGGCGTTTTCGGGGGCCCGCAAAAATCGGCTGGACCTGAGCGTGGGCATCGCGTTGGGGAGCGCCGCCCAAATTGCGCTTTTTGTCGCGCCGGTGCTGGTGCTGCTCAGTTACGTCATGGGTCCGACGCCGATGAGCCTGCAGTTTTGGCCCGGTGCGGTCGTGATGATGCTGATCGCGACATTGACCGCCTCTCTGGTCACGAATAGCGGTCGGTCGGCCTGGTTCGTTGGAGTTTTGGTGCTGATGGTATATCTAATCTTCGCCATGACCCTTTACCTGTTGCCGCCCCGCGTGCAGTGAACAGTTTCTGATGCAGTCCGCTTTGCAGGGGAGTAATATTAGCCTAAGATTGGACAGGTTATCGGTCGCATTGGTTTATTGAGGAAAGACACCGTAGAGGAGGACAAACCATGGCAGAGCAAAAGATCATCGATGTCACCGAACAGAAGCGGTTGAATGACGCCCGCGAAGCAGGCATCCCGTGGAAGAAATGGGGGCCCTACTTGAGCGAGAGGCAGTGGGGCACGGTGCGCGAAGACTATAGCGAGGATGGTAACGCCTGGGACTATTTCACTCATGACCAGTCGCGCTCCCGGGCCTACAAGTGGGGCGAAGACGGGCTGGGGGGAATCTCGGATGACAAGCAACGGCTGTGCTTTGCCCTCGCTCTGTGGAACGAGCGGGACCCCATCCTGAAAGAGCGCCTCTTTGGCCTCACCAACAGCGAGGCGAACCATGGCGAGGACGTGAAGGAGTACTACTTCTACCTCGACAGCACTCCCACGCACTCCTACATGAAGTATCTGTACAAGTACCCGCAGCGGGAGTACCCCTACCGGGACCTGATCGAGACGAACCGGAGACGGTCGCGGGAAGAGTTCGAGTACGAGTTACTCGACACAGGCGTGTTTAATGACGACCGGTACTTTGACGTGTTCGTGGAATACGCCAAGGAAGGCCCGGAAGACGTCCTCATCCGCGTCACCGTCCACAATCGCGGTCCGGAAACGGCCCGACTGCGTGTCTTGCCGACGTTATGGTTCCGGAATACCTGGTCGTGGGGTGAGGACGATCGAAAGCCTTTGCTGCGGGAGACGAGCCCGGGCACGATTCAAGCCTCCCACCATGAGTTGGGTGAGTACTGGCTGTATTGTGATGGAGCTCCGGAATTGCTGTTCACGGAAAATGAGAGCAATGGTTACCGTCTTTGGGGCCAGCCCAATACCACCCCCTATGTCAAAGACTCCTTCCACGAGTACCTCATCTCGGGGTCCGGCGAGGCGGTGAATCCCGACAAGGTGGGGACCAAGGCCGCGGCCCATTGTGTCCTCGATGTCCCCGGCGGCGGCAGCAAGACCGTCCGCCTTCGTCTATCGTCCGCCAAGTTAAAAGATGCATTCGGAGATTTCGAGAAGATATTCAAGAGCCGCATCGCCGACGCAGACGAATTTTACAACCGGATTACGGCGCAATCGCTGAACGAAGATCAGCGCCGGGTACACCGCCAGGCGCTGGCGGGAATGCTCTGGAGCAAGCAGTTTTACTACTTCGACCTGGAGAGATGGCTGCGCGAGCACAAGAGTCATCCGCTGCTCGAATCCGCCCGGCAAGACGTGCGGAACACAGAATGGTTCCACATGCTGAATGCCGACGTGATTTCGATGCCGGACAAGTGGGAGTACCCCTGGTATGCAGCCTGGGATCTGGCGTTTCATACGGTCTCCCTGGCACTGGTGGATTTCGATTTCGCCAAGGAGCAGCTGCTGCTGATGCTACGGAGCCTGTACTTCCACCCGAGCGGCCAGATTCCGGCCTACGAGTGGAACTTCAGCGACGTGAACCCGCCGGTGCACGCCTTTGCCACGCTCTGGCTTTACAAATATGAAAAGCAACTGGGCCGGGCGGACCTGCGGTTTCTGGAACGATCATTCCAAGGGTTGATGCAGAACTTCAACTGGTGGGTGAACCGCAAAGATCCTTCCGGGAAGAACGTCTTCGCCGGCGGCTTTCTGGGCCTCGACAACATTGGGGTTTTCGACCGGAGCGCGCAGCTGCCGACTGGCGGGTCGCTGGAGCAAGCGGACGGGACAGCCTGGATGGCGTTTTACTGCCAGAACATGCTGGAGATTGCTCTGATTCTGACCGAATACGACCCGATGTACGAGGAGGTTGCCTTCAAGTTCGTCCAGCATTTCATGTGGATTGCCTATGCGATGGACCGTGTCGGCGAGCATCACGACGAGATGTGGGATGAGGAGGACGGGTTCTTCTACGATCTGCTGCGCCTGCCCGGCGGCCAGGCCATGCGTCTGAAGGTGCGGTCGCTAGTGGGGCTGCTGCCGCTGTGCGCCTCCACGGTGTTTGAGTCGGAGGACGTGACGCGACATCCGAGACTCATGGAGCTAATCGCTCTGTTTCGGAAACGTCATCCGGAGCTGGTTTCCCAAGTAGCTCCGACAGACGCGGGTTTCATTGGATGCAAGGGTCGGCGGTTGTTGTCTATCCTCAACAAGCAGAAACTGGAGCGGGTGCTCGGTTACCTGCTTGACGAGAATGAGTTTCTGGGGCCGCACGGCATTCGTTCTCTCTCGCGCTATCACCTGGATCATCCGTTCTTATTTTGGGTGGGTCATCAGGAGTACAAGGTGCAGTACCTGCCGGCTGAATCGAATACCGGGATGTTCGGCGGGAACTCGAACTGGCGGGGGCCGGTGTGGATGCCGGTCAATGCGCTGATCGTCCGGGCATTGACTAACCTATACAGCTTTTACGGTGACGAATTCAAGGTTCAGTGTCCGACCGGATCCGGCCGGTACATGACGCTGTTCGAAGTGGCGCAGGAGCTTGTCCGCCGGCTGGCGGGCACTTTCCTGAGTGACGCCAATGGACGGCGACCGGTTTACGGCGGGATGGCTAAGTTCCAGGACGATCCGCACTGGCGCGACCTGATCCTGTTTCATGAGTACTTCCACGGTGACAATGGAGCGGGCCTCGGGGCCAGCCACCAGACGGGGTGGACCGGTTTGATCGCCCCACTGCTAGACATCTTTGGTCGTGTCGACGCCAAGAGACTGCTGGAAAGCGAACGCGGGGTCCTGTACGCCAAGGTCGTGAGAGAGCAGGTGGGAGGAGTAGCGACGGCCGGGAATTGAGGAGGGAATAGGTCTGATCTTCGATATCCTTCGCTGTACCAAATTAACACCCGTGTCTGGCTGACCGAGTTGTCTCAGGTACTCGGTCGACCGGCTGCGCTGGACGACGTTCCGGAGGCCGAGTTAGATCGCCTGGCAGAGCTGGGTTTTGACTGGGTCTGGTTCTTAAGCGATTGGCAGACCGGTCTGGCGGCGGCTGACGTTGAGGGAGATCTTCTCATCCGCAATGGTTTTTTTGCGTCGGAGAATCTTGCCTTCCTGTTCACCCGATCGAGCAGGTCGGTGAGTGTCACTGCCAGGCGAATGCCTTTGTCAGCTTAACAACAATTGGTAAAAGAAGCACCGAGGAACAATCATGGATGACGCACTATTCTGGCACCGGCTTCAATTCGCCTTCACGATCACGTATCACTATCTCTTCCCCCAGTTGACCATGGGGCTGGCGCCGATCCTGGTGTTCTGGAGATGGCGGGCGCTCCGCACGGGAGACGAATGCTACGCGCGTGCCGTCCGATTCTGGTCCCGCATCTTCGGCATCAACTTCGCGCTAGGCGTCGTGACCGGCATCCCGATGGAGTTCCAGTTCGGGACAAACTGGTCGGAATTCACCCGGTTCTCCGGAGGAGTCATCGGTCAGACGCTCGCGATGGAAGGTATGTTTGCCTTCTTGCTGGAGAGCGCCTTCATTGGGGCCATGATCTGGGGAGAAAAGCGCCTCGGCCCGAGGGGCCACTTCGTCGCCGTCCTCGCGGTTTTCCTCGGGAGCTGGCTCTCCGGCTACTTCATCCTGGTGACGAACGCCTTTATGCAGTATCCGGTGGGTTACACTGCCGGGCCTGGAGCCACGATCCAGCTCACGGACATCGGAGCCTACCTCCTCAATCCCTGGGCCGGAGTCTTGTACGCGCACAACATGACGGCCGCCCTCGTGACCGGCTCGTTTGTGGTCACCGCCGTAGGCGCCTTCTACTCGCTCCAAGGGGTCCACCGGGAACAGGCGCGCCTGTTCCTGAGCTGGGGAACGGCGCTCGGGCTGGCCTCGTCCCTGCTTGTCGCCTTCCCGACCGGAGACATACAGGCGAAGATGGTCGCCCGCCATCAGCCGGCCGCGCTCGCGGCGATGGAAGGCCGCTTCGAGAGCGGTCCCAAGGCGGAGATCACGCTCATCGGCCAGCCCAACGTGCATGAGCGGCGGCTTGACAACCCGGTCAAACTGCCGGGGATGTTAAGCTTTCTCGCCTACGGAACGTTCCACAGCGAGGTCGCTGGACTCGACGCGTTCCCGAAGGATCAATGGCCGGACAACATTGAGCTCCTTTACTACGCCTTCCACATCATGGCGGGGCTGGGCACGCTCTTCATCGGGCTCATGGGACTAGCCAACCTACAGCGATTTCGGGGGAAGTTGTACAGCAACCGTCCCCTGCTTGGGCTCCTCATGTTGGCCTTCCCGTTCCCTTACATCGCCACGACAGCCGGCTGGATGGCGGCGGAACTGGGACGGCAGCCCTGGCTGGTCTACGGGCTGTTCCGCACTTCCCAGGGTGCCAGCCCCGCCGTACACTCCGGAGACGCCCTGTTCTCGTTGGTAGGCTTCTGCGGCCTGTATTTGGTCCTGGGCCTGCTCTTCCTGTTTCTGGTTCGGCTGGAGATCGTTCACGGCCCCGAGGAGTCGGGCCACGTTGAAAAGAAAGGCCACGTCCCGGAGGTGATCCATGGTTGAACTCTGGTACGCGGTTCTGGTCCTGATGGTTGGACTGTTCGTCATCCTCGACGGCTGGGACATTGGCGCGGGTGTGCTCCACCTCGCCATCGGAAAGAGCGATGCAGACCGGCGCACCGTCATCAGCGCCATCGGACCGTTCTGGCTCTGGCATGAGTCCTGGCTGATTGCCGCGGGCGGAGTCCTGGTGCTCGCGTTTCCCGCGGTCATGGGGACCGCCTTCTCGGGATTTTACCTGGCTCTGATGATGGTGCTGTGGGCACTGATCGGACGGGGCATGGCGATCGAGCTAGCTGGCCTCATCAAAGATCGCCTCTGGCGCGCGTTCTGGGACATCGCCTTCGCTCTGTCCAGTGCGCTCCTCGCGATCCTGCTGGGCGCGGCCTTTGGGAACATCCTTAGAGGTGTTCCGCTTAGCCCGAAGGGCAGGTTCAGCCTCCCGCTCTTCACCCACTTCGGGGTCCGCGGTGCGGTCGGAATCCTCGATTGGTACACGGTTTCGGTGGCGGCGTTCACGCTCGTCTGCCTCGCCGCGCATGGTGCCTCCTACCTGGCGTTGCGCACGGATGGCAAAGTCAACCAGGAGGCTAACCGCCAGGCGGGGCGACTTTGGTTGACCACAGTCGTGTTCCTGCCGGTCCTGACGGCCATGACCTGGTATGTGCGTCGGGAACTGTTCGCGGGGATCGCATCCAGGCCGTTGGCCTGGGCGTTCGTTGCCGTGCTAGTTGGTGGGATCTGGGCGGTCGCGACGGGAGTATGGACGCGCGAGGAGCGCCGGACCTTCTTGGGGGGATGCGCAATCATCCTCGGACTCCTGGGCAGTGCCGCCGTGGGAGTCTTTCCCGTCATGCTCAAGTCAACGATTGCGACCGAACATTCCATAACGGCGTTTGAAGGGGGAACTGCGGAGGGTAGCCTGCGGATCGGCCTTGTCTGGTGGCCGGTGGCGTTCGTCATGGCCATCGGCTACATCCTCTTTATCGCCCGTCACTTTGGCGGCAAGGTCAGTGGTACGCCGACTCTCCTGGAGTACGGCACGCACTCGGGGCCAGCCACCAGACAGGGTGGACCGGTCTGATCGCCCCACTGCTGGACATGTTTGGGCGTGTCGATCCTAAAACCCTGTTGGAGGCCGAACACGGGAGCGTGCTGGCCAAGGTCATCAGGGAGCAGGTGGGGGGAGTAGCCACGGCTGGGAATTAAGGTGGGAATATATCCGATCTTCACTATCCTTCTCTGTTTCAAGTAATTCCCCTAGTTTCTGTGTCGGGAACGAACCGCTGGCTGTGCCTTCAGGCGGCACGGTTCAGCTCTTCTCCAAGGGGTTTGTCGGCCTCTCCGGGGATGTCCGAACCCATCGGTCCTCATTTAGAAACATAATGTTATCCTAATGGCTACGGGCCGGACATTTCTAATTCAGTCAGAATTGGGCATCTCTGACTTAAGTGCACAGACGCTGCATTAATTGATTGAACTGATGAAGAGGTTTTGCTAGCATATCTATTCTCATTTCATGGGGTTGCAAATTGAAGCTCGTTTTTGAATTGGCAAGGAGAGCCGTGATGTGGAAAAGGCTGGTTCATACATTCACGCTGAAGAACAGCTGGAATTATAAAGAGAATAAGACCCTTCTTTTTATAAACGTCATCATGGTTAGTCTGGCGTTGTATGGCGGGATTGTTCAATTCATCAAAAAAGGAGAATTGAGCCTTTCTCCTCAACTCAGCTTGGACATGCAGACTATCCCGGCATTAATCCCTGTTGAGAAATTCGAAGGGAAGATTCAGAAAAAAACTAACCTGAGTGACGTTCTGACCTCGTACAATCTTTCTCCCGACCTGATTCAGCAATTGGTTATCGTGACCAAGCCGATTTGCAACATCAAAAGCTTGATCGTAGGCAACCGATTTGAATTGGAGAAATTACCCGATGGTACTTTAAAGACCTTCAGCTACAACATCGATTCCGATCAATGCGTTCACGTGACACTGACCCGGGAAGGCTATAAAGCCGAGATGCGCCCCGTTGGGTATGATGCGAAAACGGAATTGATTGCCGGCTCAATTAAAACCTCTCTTTTCCGTTCTCTGGAAGACTTGCATGAAGGAGACCAGCTGGCCTTGGAACTGGCGGAGATCTTCTCTTATGACATCGACTTTCATAGCGAGTTGAGGCCTTCTGACTCCTTTAAACTGGCGGTTGAAAAACTCTACCGCAACGGCAGCTTTGTTAAATATGGAAAAATCTTAGCCGCCGAGTTCAATAACAACGGAAAACTCTATTCTGCCTATTACTTTAAAGATTCTAGTGGGAGAGGCGAATATTATGATGCTCAAGGTCGTGCATTGAAAAGAGAGCTGTTGAAATCTCCTATCAAATTCTCACACATCAGTTCGACATTCAGTAAAAGCCGCTTCCATCCGCTGTTGAATTCTTATCGCCCCCATCTGGCCGTAGATTACTCCGCTGCCATCGGGACCCCCGTCTATGCCGCTGGAAATGGACGGGTCCAATTTGCCAATTGGAAAAGTGGTTTCGGGAAATTCATTGAGATTAGCCATAGTGGAGAACTCAACACGATGTACGGTCATCTCTCCCGTTTTGCTACAGGGATTCGGCCTGGAGTGACGGTGAAGCAAGGCCAGGTTATTGGGTACGTTGGCATGACGGGAATGGCCACAGGACCTCACCTAGACTACCGCATTGCGCGGCGCGGCCGCCTGATCAACCCCTTATCCGTAAAGTTTCAACCTTCAGCCCCACTCAAATCAGAGTCTTTGCAGTCGTTTGAAACGAAGCGAGATTTCTGGGAGAAGGAGTTGGCCGGAGTCAATCCACCACCTGTCATCCAGCAGGCCTCGCTGGGTCGCAGAGCCCGCCGGGTACATTAGATCAAAACCCCTCGAATTCCTAATGAAGATCCATTCGGACTAGCTTGAGGCTTTTTAGCCAATCAAGTTGCCCGCTCTCTCAACCCTTTAGTAGTGCGGCTAGTTGGAGGGCGGAGCTCTGCGACGCCGGCATGGTAGCGTGGGGATCCGCCCCGCCTTTCGTCACGCACAAACCGAGCCCTACACCCTTCCGGAGGAGGAAGATCAAGTCCCATCTCGGGAGGGGAGTGAAGGATTGAGAAGCCTTCACGCGTCATTAGCCTCAGGGGTGGGTCGAGGTTTTCCTGTAATTGCGGGACGCGGGTTTTTCTTCCTCCTCCTCAATCCACGCCTGAATTGAACTCAACACATTGTTTTTGTCGCGCTTGAGCATAATGTCAGGAAAACGCAAGAAACGGATCCCAAACTCCTCCAGGCGTGACTGCCGTTTTCGATCCTCCACGCCGATCTGCCAATGGCTTGCTCCGTCAATCTCAACGGATTTTCATTGCCGTCGATCTTGACAAAGTCTGTTTCAGGTCTGGGTGCGGATGACTGGGCAGTCGCTTGCATTGCGAGTCCGGCCGAAGGTTGGGCATATGCCTGCAAAGGACCGTTCCTTCTTAGAACCAGCCCGACAACTCCCAATTTCAGCAAATTTCTGAGAGTGACCGGAGCGACATTCACACTCATACATTCTCCTTCAAGTAGAAATTCAGCGACAGGATTGGGATTCTTCAAGGAAAGTTAGCCCGATTGTGCGCCATTGTCCAGCGCAACGCGAGCTGTGTTACACTAAGTACTGCTATTCGTAATTACGGTGACGTTCCTGAGGTTAGGCGCCGCGTGGGGTCACGCGGCCTACAAAGTTGTAGGCCGGGTCACCGACCCGGCGTTAACGTCACCGTATTTATGAAATGCAGTACCAAGGTTGCGATGATGAGAAATTCTTTTGCGAAGACGATTGGATGGATATCGGGCATCGGGGCGGTGCTCCTTTTTGCCCTATTTCTTTCCGCGCAAGAAAAACAAGAAGAGAATTCAAAGCAAGATGAGGGGCCATTCTCTCTTCGGGTTGATGTGGATCTGGTGGTACTCAATCTCACCGTCGTTGAAGAAAGTGGTGCCAATGTCACTAACCTTAAGAAAGAGGACTTCACCGTCTATGAGGATGGGGTTGAACAGGAAATAAGCAGTTTTTATCCTGTTGAAGCTCCCTTTCACCTCGTGATGATCCTGGATAGCAGCAGCAGTACACGGAACAACCTGCCACTGATTAAGAAGGCAGCCTCCAATTTTGTGGACGAGCTTAGGCCCGAAGACCAGATTGCTTTAGGCGAAATTAATGCCTTTGTCCGCCAGTTGCACAACTTCACGAACGATCGCAGAGCCCTAAAAAATGCGATTCAATCCATTGTGACCTACCCGTATGGAGGCTCAAAAGTTTATGACGGGATTGCCTTAGCCTCAAAGTCCCTTCGTGACCTCAAGACGGGCCGGAAAGCGATTGTCATTCTCAGTGATGGGATGGAGAATTCGAGCAAGATCAAGTTTGAGGGATTACGCCGACTCATGGCCCAGGCCGATGCAGTCCTCTACCCAATCACCATTCTTAATAAGAAACAGCAAGAGAGCTATCTGGAAGAATATATTAAGAAACATGCGGAAGATGACCCGTACGTGCGGAATGCTAGGGCTAGTCTCTCCGTCCTTGAGGAGGTCTATCAAATCCAAACGGAACGGCTGCAAGTGATCTCCGAAGAGTCAGGCGGTCGCATCTATCTAGTAGGGGACTTGGCAGATCTTTCGGGGAAGTACTCAGAAATTGCCCATGAACTGCGCAATACCTTCAGTCTCGCGTATTATTCGAAGAATTCCTGGAATGAAGCCACGTTGCGAAAAATACAGGTTGAAGTGAAAAATCCGAGTTACCGGGTTCGAAGTCGAACAACCATCTACGCCGCGAATGAATAGATTCTGGGTGCCGATATGGTATTTCGAAATGATTTTTCACGCTGGTGGCTAATGGATCATTTCGTCCTTATCTCTCCCGCGATCTTTTTTATTGAGATACACATCAAATTTTCGACGCGCGCGCCGTAATTTCCATTGGTAATAAGCTTCTTTCAGGTTGAACCCCTGAATCCGAGGGCGGCTTCGATACGCCTTCTGGCTCTTCAAGTAAAGATAAGCAAAAATCATGCCGCCCAGATGGGCTGCATTGGAAATCCCTGTATTTGAGCTTGAAAGAGTGGTCAGAAAAGTGATCGCTCCAATAATGATCACAAAATATCGCGCTTGCAGCGGGAAAAGCATGTACAGGTAGAGGACCCGATCTGGAAAAGTCAGTCCGTAAGCCAAGAGCACTCCGTAAATTGCCCCCGAGGCGCCTATGGTGGAAGTGTAATAATTTGACGGGATCAGCAACACGCAAAGACCAGCGCCAACGCCTGTCAAAACGTAAAATTGCAGGAATCGTTTACTCCCCCAATACCGTTCCAATTCACACCCGAACATAAAAAGGCTCAACATGTTGAAGAGGAGATGTAAAATACCGTGTCGATCGTGGAGAAAGAGGTAAGTAAAAAGCTGCCAAAAATAAAATTTCTGTATGAACAAAACGGGGGTGAGGCTGAAGTAATACAAGATCGCGTTCCCGGAAATAAGTTCCAGGACATACACGAGCACGCAGGCAATAATGATATTTCGGACAACTGGAGTCAGCGGACCACCAAACGAGACAGTCGTGTTACGATAGCGATAATTCATAGGGGGCAGTTTAACATGCTTTCGATAGGGGGAGGGATGCTCAAAAAAATCAATCTTTTGTTGCTATGCCTAGCATTGGGTTTCGGACTGGGATGTGGCAGCCGCCATGAATCGCCGGCCTCAGCCGAGACTCCGGCCGCTGACTTCTCGGCTTATGTCGATGACTATTTCAAGGCCCTTTTTGATTTTAGCCCGGCAAATGGAACGGCCGCCGGATTTCATCAATACGATACGAAGCTTGAAGACCTCTCGTCCGAAGCCATCCGCGCGAGGATTCAGTCACTGAAAGGGTTCAAGACTCGCCTCGATGGGCTGCGCGCACGAACTCTCAACGAGACCGATTCCATCGATGCGGAGATTCTTGATGGTCAGATTCAAGCGGAGTTACAAGATTTGGAATCCCTCCAAGGATGGAAGAAGAATCCGATGCCCTATATTGCTGTGGCAGGGGGAAGCGTCGATTTGTTGATGAAAAGAGATTTTGCTCCTCCATCGGAAAGGCTGCGATCTGTCATTGCCAGGCTAAAGCAGATCCCGTTGATCTATCAGGCGATGAGACAGAATGTTTCGAATTCTCCAAAGGAATTTACAGATTTGGCTATTCGGCTGAGTCGAGGGTCCAAAGAATTCTTCCAAGTTACCGTAAGCCGCTGGGCCAAGGAATCTGCCGGTCCGAACGCGGAGCTATTTAAGGAATTTAGCCAGGCGAATCAGCAGGTGATTGAAAGCTTGAAAAAGGCAGAAACCTGGTTAAGACAAGACCTTCTTCCCAATTCCAAAGGGAATTTTGCCATCGGCGCCGATGCTTTTGCCAAGAAGTTGCTTTACGAAGAGCGTGTGGACATCCCGATCGAACAGTTGTTGAGAATTGGGGAAGCAAACCTGGAAAAAGACTATAACGATTTTATTGAAACTGCCAAAAAGATCGACCCGGCAAAATCGCCGGTGCAGGTGATGAAATCGATTTCTGATGCATATCCCAAAGAGTCCGAACTGATTGATTCCGCCAAACAGACGGTGGAAAGCATCCGTCAGTTTGTGTTGGACAAGAGAATCGTCATTGTTCCGTCTATGGTTCTTCCCACCATTACGGAAACTCCGCTCTACCAGAGGTCCGGCAGCTTTGCTTCTATGGATAGTCCTGGTCCTTATGAAACTAAGGCGACGGAGGCCTTTTATTACATCACACCAGTCGAAAAGGACTGGGATCGTAAACATAAAGAAGAGCACCTCCGCCTTTTCAATCGTCCGGTCATGGATGTCATCACCATCCACGAAGCTTACCCGGGGCATTATCTCCAGTTTCTCTATTCAAAACAGTTTCCGACCAAGACGCGCAAATTAGTTTTCTGCGGGACCAACGTGGAAGGCTGGGCTCATTATACCGAGCAAATGATGCTGGCCCAGGGATTCGGAAATGGGGATTTGAAAGTTAAGTTGGCTCAATTACAAGAGGCACTGCTGCGAGATTGTCGCTACGTTGTGGGCATTCAGCTGCATGTAAAGGGCTGGACCGTTGAGCAAGGCTCCGATTTTATCGTTGAAAAAGCGTTTGAAGAAAGGGCCAATGCTTATGAAGAAGCGAGACGAGGAGCCTATAACCCCACCTACCTCTATTACACTCTGGGGAAACTGATGATCTATAAACTGCGTGACGATTATCAGAAAGCAAAAGGGCCAGCCTTTACGCTGGAGGAATTTCACACCAATTTCGTTAAACAGGGTGGGATCCCACTAAAGTTTGTACGACAGATCCTCATTCCTGGGGACAAAGGACCTGTGCTGTGACGACCATTTGAAAGAAATGTCGAATGCTAAATGCCGACAGCTCCATCGTTTTGCGATTTTTTGCGGTGAAACACGTGCTCTGTCTGGCCGCAGCACAAAATTGTAGTGCAGGCGTCCCCGCCTGCCCTTAAGCGGCCTGAAAAGCCGCACTACAAACTTGTTATATCAACGTCCCTGCCTGCTTCCAAACAGCCTGAACTGCCTAGAAGCGTGCGCAGAGGGACAGCGGTCCCGCGCGCCAGCTTCACCATTTTCTAATTAAGGAATCCTGTCAATTCTTAGGTCGAACGATCTCTCCGTAGAATTCCGGCCTCCGGTCATTAAATCGATGGATTTCATGTTTCCCGGGCACCCGGACAATTCGCTTCTCTCTCGCTTTGAGCGGATCGATTTCAGCATAGAGAACTTCTTCCTGGTCCGAGCTGGCTAAGGCCAAGGTCTTCCCGTGGACATCCACGATTCGACTTCGTCCAATAAAACGGAATCCGCGTTCAACACCGACCCTATTCACCGCTGCATAGAATAGGTTATTTTCCAGTCCCCGCGCGTTAATCAAGTACTCGGCAAATTCTTCTGCCCCGGTTGGCCAATTGGTGGGGAGGGCGATGAGATCCGCCCCCTTCAGTGCCATAACCCGGGCGCCTTCAGGGAAGGCGCCGTCATAACAAATGTTCAAACCGATTCTTCCGATCGCTGTGTCGTACACAGGGAAGCCAAGATCACCCGGTTGCACATACTTGTCTATACCCAGGCCGGGCAAATGAATCTTGCGATATTTTCCGATAATACCTTGCGGTCCAATGAGCACGGCCGCATTAAAGACATGGTCACCCTCTTTTTCCAACAATCCGAGGACGGCGTGGATAGTGAGCCTGTTGCAAAGTGCGGCGACCTTGAGTGTCGAAGGGCCCGGGATGGGTTCGGCATAAGGCAAGGCTTCTTCGAGACTCTCGAAGCAATACCCGCAGAGCGCGCATTCCGGGAAAATAGCGAGTTCAGCCCTTTCTTTAGCGACGATTTCCAGATAGCTCAGAATCTGGTCGAGGTTGTATTCATTTTCCATCAACCGGGGAATCATTTGGATGCCAGCGATCTTGAGAGTCATGACTGAATCTATCCTCCCTTCTTCGGGGTTTAAGTTCCAAGTTCATTCCGTCAAAGTGGGAGCCGCTCTCCGTGCGGCGATCGAGCTCTTTGAGAAAGCTTTGATATTTGTTAGGCGTGAAGTGTGTGGAAGAACTTGTCGTCAGCGCTCCACCAGAAAGGGTTGTTAATGACGTGGGTGCCGCCAAGTGCTGCATTTTTCAAAAAGGCTCGATAAAAGGGAATATCATGAGAGATGCGGTCGATGATCAATCGGTAGCCGCTCGGGGCTGCCATTTTTACGGCGCCAAGCTTGATAAATTCAGCCGCAATTCCGGGCGCCTTCATCGAATTGATCCGGTCGACGAGGGCCCCAGGAAAAGTGTTTTCCATTCCAAAGAGGATGCCGATCTTTTGCATCAGCGCTCCGATCTATTGCAGAAATTTAATGGCCATTTGATGCCACCAAGGCCAATCATGCCCAGTTCCATCCCCCCACACATCCAGACAATGAGGGATTCCCTTTTCGTTCATGATGTGGGAGAGCCGGAGGTTCTCATTGAGGCAAATGTCCCGCTCTCCAGTGACCAGAACAAATTTCCCAAGGGCGCGAAGGCGGTCCCGATACCATGAGTCGTTGAGGTTCGGTAGAAAATCGGGGGGGCAATTAAAATAGCAATTGTCATCATAGTATCCATTTAGGAACTGGTGAATATCGAAAGCGCCACCCATGCTGACGCAACCGCTGACCAAATCAGGATGACGGAGCGTAAAATTGACGGAGTGATAAGCCCCGAAACTGCATCCAGTCACCAACGGGGCGCAAGGCGGATTTCGGGAAAAGACAAACGGAATGATTTCGCGCAAGATGTAGTCTTCATAATCTAAATGGCGCAACACGCGCTCGCCCGGCTCCACACGGTTGTTGTACCAGCTTTCATGGTCGACGCTATCGACACAAAAAGCCTGAATTTCTCCGTTTTCAAAACGTGACGCAATGGCCTGGATCATTCCGCGATCCTCATAATCGTAGAACCGTCCCATGGAGGTTGGGAAGACGAGCAGGGGTGTTCCCGAGTGTCCAAAGACAAGGAATTCCATGTCTCGTCGCAATGAAGGACTGTACCATTTGTAATATTGCCGATTCATAACCGTAAATATCTCAGTATGTTTACTGTAGGCACGGAGGGGAGGATGATTTCAGATTGAACTAAGGGATGCCCCAAGTTCTTCCCACCAGGATGAAAAAATCATATCCTGTCTAACGAGCCAAAGGCAACCGCAGAATTTGGCTGGAGGAATGAGATCGTCGTTACATCTATTTTAAGTAAGTCTCTGGCAATAATGAATTATCGGCCCCCATTGCCCCAACGTGGGAGAGAACTCAATAATAAATTTTCGGCTCCCCTCGCCACAGCGCGGGCGAGAATTCAATAATGAATCATCGGCTCCCCTCTCCCCAGCGAAGCTGTGAAAAGATTCCGCCGGGTCGGGGGACCCGGCCTACAACATAATGGTATACCCTTTGAAATCATTGTAGGCCGCGTGACCTCACGCGGCGTTTTCCAATTCTTTGACACCTTCAGCGCGGGAGAGAACTCAATAATGAATTGTCGGCTCCCCTCTCCCCAGTGCGGGAGAGGGGTTTGGGGGTGAGGGAGCCCTCCACAATCTTGCTAAATCTCTCATCAAGAATGCCTAAGCACAGTTCGGCGTAATAATCAGCGAAGCGACTCATGTCCCAGGAGGAATGATGCCCGAAGAACGAAGTTACCATATGACTCCGGAAACTTTCCGCCTGCATGGGCATGCGGTAGTGGATTGGATTGCGAATTATTATGAACTCATCGAATCATTTCCAGTTCTGTCAAAGTCTCACCCCGGGCAAGTTCGCGCCTCACTTTCCGAGCACCCTCCGTTAGAAGGCGAAGCTTTTGAGACAATCCTTAAAGATATCAACGATTTGATTATTCCGGGTACTACCCATTGGCAATCACCTAACTTCTTTGCCTTCTTCCCGGCCAATGCTTCAGGCCCTTCAATCCTGGGGGAGATGCTTTCTGCCGCCCTCGGGGTTCAGGGGATGTTGTGGACAACCAGCCCAGCCTGCACCGAGCTGGAGATCCACGTCCTGGATTGGCTGGTTGATATGCTTGGGCTACCTGAAAAGTTCAAATCCGACGGAGCAGGGGGCGGAGTGATTCAGGATACGGCTTCGAGTGCAACGCTTTGTGCGCTTCTAGCAGCCCGCGAGCGGATTACGAACTTCCAATCCAACCAGCAGGGATGCCAAGGCCGCCTCGTAGCTGTATAGCTCGACGCAGGCTCACTCCTCGGTCGAAAAAGCTGTGAAGATTGCCGGCTTAGGTAGCGACAATCTCCGTCTCATTGACGTGGACGACCAATTTGCGCTTCGTCCTGAGTTACTTGCCAGAGCCATCGCGAGCGATCGCCAGGCTGGAAAGATCCCTTGCTTTGTTTGTGCCACAGTGGGGACAACGTCCTCCAATGCCATCGACCCGATTCCTGAAATAGGCCGAATATGCCGTGAAGCAGGCCTTTGGCTGCATATCGATGCAGCGATGTCGGGTACCGCGGCTCTCTGCCCGGAGTATCGCCATATCCACAAAGGAGTCGAATTAGCTGACAGCTATTGCTTCAACCCGCACAAATGGATGTTCACGAATTTTGATTGTGATTGTTTCTATGTGGCAGACCGGGAAGTATTGATCAAGACGCTGAGTGTCCTGCCGGAATACCTCCGCAACCAGGCTACTGAATCAGGAGCGGTGATTGACTATCGGGACTGGCACATTCCGCTGGGCCGGCGTTTCCGTTCTCTAAAACTCTGGTTTGTGATTCGCCATTATGGAGTCGAAGGTTTGCGTCACCATGTTCGACGACACATTGAATTAGCCCAGGAGCTTGCCGGTTGGGTTCGACAATCCGATCGGTTTGAATTGATTGTGCCTCCCCCGCTGAATCTGGTGTGTTTCAGGTACAAAGGAAGTGATGACTTTAATCGCCAGTTATTGGAAAATCTGAATCGCAGCGGGCGGCTCTACTTGACCCATACAACTCTCAATGGGCATTACACACTGCGCCTCTGCGTCGGGCAAACGAACACGGAAGCCCGCCACGTCGCCGACGCCTGGGAGTTCATTCAAAAAACGGCTAACGATCTTCCTCAGTAGCGACAGGCGCTGTAGCCGGGGCCGCCGGCCCCGGAAAAGGGCGGGGTAGCCACAGTGAGCGTTTTGTACGAGCCGTGGGATTAGTTCGCAGTGTCCCCCCTTTCACAAGGGGGGACTTCAGGGGGGTGAGCTAGTGCCTCGTTGAATTGCTTTTTGATTCATCGTGGGATGATTCTCCCATTTCCTTTGAATTGCCATAGCCGGGGTCGGTGACCCCGGAAATGGACGGGCTGCTGGCCTATTTTACTAACTTGTGGTGCGGGCGGCCTCTCCCGAGGCCGCCGTTTTTGCAGCGCCAGGGGGAACCGGGACGCCCTCGCCGAGCTTTTGGGTTTTTGGAGCAAACCGTGAGAATGCGGAATGACCTTTTCAGTTTTCAATCTACTGTGAAAGCTTCAATATAAACGTGCTTACGAAAGGAGAAATGCTCAATGAGAGAGCTGCTCGTCTTATTGTTAATGGGAATAGTTCTTGTTGTTAAACCGCTCGCAGTTTGTGCGGTGGAAAAAGAACCGGTTCGGCATGTCGTTGTTTTCAAATATAAACAAGGAACAACCGAAGAGCAGATTCGCCAGGTAACGAACGCATTCCGGGACCTGAAGAACACGATCCCCGGAATAGTGTCTTTTGAATATGGTGTGAATAGCAGCCCAGAGGGGAAAAATCACGGGTTCACGCACGTGTACCTGCTGACCTTTGTAGACGCCAAAGCGAGGGATACCTATCTTCCTCACCCCGAGCACAAGAAGTTTGGGGCCCTCTTGGCGAAGCTGGGGATTCTGGAAGATGTCTTTGTTATTGATTATGCCCCCAAAAACTAAGAATTTCTAAAGATCATGATCTTGACTAGATGGGAAGGAATGGAGGAGCTGAGTTCGTAGGACAAATCGAGGGATGTGACAGCGAACAATGCTGCTGGTATATGAACCACGATCGGAACCAATTTCAACTTTGGGACAGAGCGTTCCGCGTATCAATCCGTCTTTACAGCCGCCGGTCGGCATGCTAAATTAGGCGCCGTTTAGAGAGGCGATGTTTTGGCGATAGAGTCCGCAAGTTTGCGATAAGAATTGATTGACTTTCGTGTAGTAATCGTCGCTCCAAGCATCTCCTTCAACCCATGCGCCCGTAGCTCAGTTGGATAGAGTACCTGACTACGAATCAGGGGGTCGCAAGTTCGAATCTTGCCGGGCGTACCACTCCTGTTTAACTGCCTCAATCATTTAGCAAATTCGTTCCAAACATGGCCCTCAGTCACAATAGTCTTCGGTGGCGTGGACCTGCCGGGAGAGATCTAGCCTTTGAGTCTTCTGCCCCTGGCTCCGCAGTGCAACGTTCTTCGAGCAGATACGCGGTTGACACTCAAGCCAATTCGAGTCAGCATGGCTCCATGAATACAGGCGATGTGTTACATGCTTGGGGAAAAATCCTCACAGGACGGTATCCCACACTCTCCATTGAGGTAACACGTGAATGCCCTTTGCGTTGTCCGGGCTGTTATGCCTACGAAGACGGCCATCTCGGGGATAACCTTAACCTACGGCAGTTAAGTGACTTCCAAGGCGAAGCGCTCGTAGCCGGTGTCCTGGCGCTTATACGACGATATCGGCCGGTGCATCTGTCGATAGTTGGCGGCGATCCGCTTGTGCGTTACCGTGAAATGGAAATCTTGTTGCCCAAACTTCAATCGATGGGTGTCTTTGTGCAGTTGGTTACCAGCGCCTTCAGGCCAATTCCCGAGGCTTGGGCCAAGATGTCGGGATTAGATGTCGTGGTCTCGATTGATGGGCTCCAACCTGAGCATGACGTCCGAAGAACTCCGGCCACGTATGCCAGGATCCTCAAGAATATTGCGGGCCAGAGGGTTGTTGTTCACTGCACGATCACGAGTCAAATGATGAAGCGATCGGGATACCTCGAAGAGTTCCTCGAGTTCTGGTGTCCACGCGTCGAGATCAGAAAAGTCTGGATGAGCATGTTTACACCACAGAAAGGGGCTTCTGATCCGGAATGCCTCTCAGCCGGGGAGCGCGTTCAAGCCGTCGAAGACTTAATCCGACTGCGCCGCCTGTTTCCCAAGTTGGACATGGGGGAAGGGACGCTCCGCGAGTTCACCCACCCCCCCCATTCACCGGATGAGTGCCTCTTTTCCCGCACCACTCTCAATATCTCCGCTGATTTGAAAACCAAAATTTCTCCTTGCCAGTTTGGCGGAGACCCCGACTGTTCGCAATGCGGCTGCATGGCGTCCATGGCGTTGGCTGCTGTCGCTCATCACCAGCTTCCAGTAGGAATCTCCGTGGGTAAGATCTTCCACGCCTCTGCCAAGATCGGGAAGTTTGCGGCTCATTTTAGTCGGTAATTTTGTCAGGAGGATGGGAAAAGGGCAGGGCGGACAACTCTGGGGTTGGCTATTCGTCGGTTGTTCGTAGTGTTGCGCTCCAGCCGCCTTCGCGATTGCGGGTGGCCTCGACCTGCCACGGGCGGCAACACACCGGACAATCCTGCACGAATGATTGGCGGCTTCCGCCGCTCTCATCAACGTCAAGCTCCACGGCTTCACCGCAGTACGGGCAGCTCAATAAAAGCGATTCCGTCATCTGATTCTTCGCATCGCGCAAATAGCTAGCATTTGTCGCTCATGGTTCCAGCCGAAACAACAATCGATTTTGTAAATTCGGCGTATTAACCCGTTTCCTGCTGAAACCTTACGTGCCGAGTCTGCGAATTCGGGTCTGACTGATTAAACCATGGGCAGCAAGCTAATCCCATGAGAATTCAGTCAGCTTAGTCAATGACTGACATATAGAAGTATGTGACTGGAAAATCAGAAACTAAACCAGTCATTCTACTTTCAATGGGTACTCCCGCGTTTCTGTTTGTGAGTGAATCGAATGCCGTATTTGAACCTGAGTGTTCCTGGCACAGCCTCAACCCGGGTTACTTGTCCGGTTGTGGTGTAGGTCTTTAAATCAATTGGAAGTGTTATCCCTAGTGCCACCGTCGTACCGACTTGTATCCGCTGTTTTAGGAAAAAACAGGTGCCTCCCGCTGAGAAATTAATAGACTGGGTGGTTTCCTCATAACGATTTCCAAATCTGTCCAACCCTTTCACGATTATGGAAACACTTACCTGGACACGCCTTTTTCGGCGCCGCTCCACAAACGCTTTTATCGCATTGTCGATGTCTAGGCCCTGCCAAGCTTGGACTCTCATCTTTTGCTCTCCCTTGATTGCCTACCGAGAACAGTTACAGCCAATGACCTTCCTATCGGCTTTTTACAGGATTTGTTTACTGGGTTGAGCCTGGAGTTGTATTTAGTGACAGGTCGACACTATGAGACTTTGCCAAGAAAGAGTGTAGCCCGGACCCGAATCCCCCTTCGAAGGGGGTGCCACTTTGCGGCAGGGGATGTAAAGGGTACGCAGCCTTTCTCCTCTCCGGTTTCAAAAAGCCGCAGAGTTAAGAATCAAATCTGTGCTAAGTGCTCTTCGAAGACATGCAAACGGCGCATGTCTTCGCCACCCGGGGGTTTGTCCGACGCCACTTAAAACCCCGGTTCAAATGAGTCATTGTTTCTGTGCAGACAATATTGCCGAATCCACTGCCTCGACAAAATCCAAGACCTTTTCATCCAGAACCTCCGGGCCGATGTCTGCGACCCAGATATCCCGAATGGTTGAAATTGGCGCCGCTTGCTGGACCATGCAGGAGACTGTCTCACGCAGTGTTGGGCGCGACATGTTTTGCAGGTCATAAATATTGATCATGAGATCCAGGGTAACGTCTGGAAACGCCCTCCGAACCGCCGCAATATTGCTGCCCCAACCAACCTCGATAAACTCAATCGGTGCGAGTTTCTGGTACTCTTCCAAGTACATGTCCATGCGGCCGCAGTGGTGCAAACCGAATGTCTGAACCTGCCTGCGAAAATGCAGATCTGCGGGCAAGACCGTCTCCCTGTAGGTGCGGGGGCTGAGCATCATCACCGGGCAGTTACCGGCAAACATGTTTCGGGCTCTGCCCAGTTCCGGATTAAATCGGACGGTCAGCTTGTCGTAGCACTCGATAATGAGATCTGCAATTTTCTCGAGAAATCTGCCCATGACTCCCGGGGCCTCCACCAGATATGCGAGCGCCTCGCTGCCGAGGACACTCAGTGCCACATTAATCGGGCCTCCGTGATTAATCGTCGCATCGACTACTCCATAACGGTCTAAAAGGATTGCCCCTTGTTTGCGAAACTCTTCAGCCCAGCGGTTCGAGACCAGGTCAGGCTTCGGAATCGCGGCAATATCGGGGGCTGAGTTAATGGAAAGATGCCGGCATGACGTGGCCTGGTCATCTTGAAAAAAAATCTCGCAACCAAACAATGCCGACAGGAAGCGGTGTCCGCAAACTTCCAGGTGGGGCCGTGGTGGAGGGTCTTTCTCGCCTATGCCAGAGTGGCCAAATCGGTCATAGAGCAACCTCAGAGCTTCCCGGTCTTGCTCGGTGCGGAAAATCGGATCGCCGCAGTACTTTTCGCCAAACGTCATGCCATAGTGGCGATGAAACCAGGCTTCGGAAAAAGTGGGGCGTGCATGGGTCTTCGGCAAATTCTGCCCGGAATACCACTTCATATCGAATCACTCCCTTGACCCCTATCCCCTGAGTTCCAGAGTATCACAACACCCCATGGGTGAATGCTCATATGATATTAGAGAAGAAATGACGTGGGCAACAAAGCAAGGCTTGAAACGCCCATTACCCGAATCATCCGGTTCAGGTGTATATTATTGACGATTGCGTTGTAGAGCGACCAACTTTTCCTCTGCCTCACTGCGGGGCCATCTTTTTCCGGATTAAATTAGAACGTGGCGAGAGGGGCGAAATCGAGAACGCTAAATTGAGGTTGCCCAGGCCTAAACTATAGAAGTCCGTGTTGTAGCCGGGGTCGTTGACCCCGGCCCGTAATGCCGGGATCAACGGTCCCTGCTACAGCAATTAGCAGAAGTTTGTGCAATTGAGCGGCAGGAGAGCTCAATGATTCAATCTTAAAGCTCACCTTCACTGTTGTCTTATTCCAATCTTGGAGAAATCATATGAAGAATCTGCAGCGCTGTTTTTATTCTCTAGCTCTCGTATTGGTTTTAGTAGTGCCTATGTATGCCCAGTTGGGCCTGTTTTCGAAAGAGCAACGGATTGATCTGACCCGTGAATGGCAAGGCGAACGCTTTTCCGATGGGCGTCCGAAAGTTCCGGACTCCATTCTTGAAATGCTGAAGTCAGTGGATGCTGAGGAGGCCTGGGGGGTGCTCCAGGAACACGACTACAAGTATCAGTTTGAAAGTGGCTGGCATGTCATCAATCCGGGGGAGCGCCTGGTCGGCCGCGTTGTGACCGCTGTCTTCATGCCATTGCGGCCGGACCTGAACGCAGTGATCAATGATCGTGGCAAACAAGAGGGCCGCAATGGGGCGCAGAATTCGTGGCCCATCAATACCCTTCAGCCTGGTGACGTGCTGGTGGTAGATCTCTTCGGCAAAATCAAGGACGGTACTTATGCGGGAGATAACCTCGCAACCTCGATTTTCGCCAAGAGCAAAACGGGACTGGTTGTGGACGGTGCCGTGCGCGACGAAACCGGCATTTCTAAGATCAATGGCATGCGAGTTTTTGTACGTGGTTCAGACCCTTCCTCTTTGCGCGATGTGACCCTGGTCGGTATGAATGTGCCCATCCGAATTGGTCAGGTAACCGTAATGCCGGGAGATATTGTTCTGAGTGATGTCGAGGGACTCGTCTTCATCCCGCCCCAACTAGCGGAAGAAGTGGCCGACAAGGCCCAAATGACCCACCTGGTTGACGAGTGGGGACACATGATGCTGCGGGAAGGGAAGTACAAGCCGGGGGAAATTGACGGCAAGTGGACAAAACAAATGATCGAGGAGTTCAATAAGTGGGCGGAACAAAAAGGGTCGAAGTTACGAATGCAGGATAACTGATTTCGGTAATCAATCCACAACCGTAAAAGCTTACGGCTCGCTAAAAACACTCACCGTGGCTGCCGGGATATTCTTTTCGAAGACATGCAAATGGCGCATGTCTTCGCCACCCGGGAAATCGGCAATCGTAAAGGCCCACGGCTCGCAAAAAACACTCACCGTGGCTGTCGGGATATTCTTTTCGAAGACATGCAGACGGCGCATGTCTTCGCCACCCGGCGAGATCTTGTATTCTAGGGCAAAGCATTCGGAAGTAATGCAAATGCAAATCTCTGCATAGTAGATCGAATGCTTTGCCCCTACGAAATTGGCAATTTCCAATCCGAAATCCGCAATCGTAGAAGCCCACGGCTCGCAAAAAACACTCACCGTGGCTGCCGGGATATTCTTTTCGAAGACATGCAGACGGCGCATGTCTTCGCCACCCCGGAAATCTTGTATTCTAGGGCAAAGCATTCGGAAGTGACGCAAGTGCAAACGTCTGTATAGTACATCGAATGCTTTGCCCCTACGAAATTGGCAATTTCCAATCCGAAATCTGCAATCGTAAAAGCCCACGGCTCGCAAAACGCACTCACCGTGGCTACCGGGCCTTGCCCTACAAAATCGGCACGACGGCTCTAGGACGGATGACGACGGGGCCGAGCAGACCTGACTCTAGTAGAGGATCGTCCTTGGTCCAGTGTTTCCAGGTCGTAAAAGTCACCCGTCCTGTGGGACTGGGCTTGTGTTCCAGAAACCATTTTGGCCAAGCCGCCAGCACCGCGCCATAATTACGGGGGGTAAGATTCTTGGGAGTCGAAGGGGGTATCCATTCGGAATCCTCCGGCAGTTGTTCATCGCCAATCAAACGGTTTGGCCACAGGTTGACGATGTTTACCACCAGCTCATTCGCGCCCGGATGAAGGGTATCTGTGATATCCACTTGGAAAGGCGGTTTCCACAAGATGCCGAGATCGCGACCGTTTAGGTTCACCTGCGCGATGACGAACACATGTCCCAAATCCAGATCGTAACGGCGCTGTCGATCCAGCAGACCTGAAGGCAGATTGAATTGCCTTCGGTAAATGGCTGTCCCTGAAAAATACTTCACTCCTGGATTAGGGTGATCTGTCCAGGAAATGAGTTGCTGCAAGGTCACATGATCCGGTGCGCCCCATCCTGGAGGGAAAGCTAATTCCCATGGCCCGTCGATCGCAATTGGATCTGGCAGCACCTGAACCTCGGCTCTAAGTCTGCGGCCGCCAAAGGTCTTCAGCTCGTAATTCCCAGGGTTTGCTACTTCGATGTGAAATCCTGTCGCATCACCAGGGTTCACGCTAACGGAAACGGGTTCATGCCGGAGCTGAATTTCCGGAGCAGGCGTGGGAGCAAGTCCTGACAGCTCCACGCCGTTTCGGCGCAGAGAAATCACCCGGTCTGGCGTAGGCTTTTCGTCCGTTCGAAAAACGACAAAGACAGATCCATAAGGATCGAGTGATAGAGGAATGACCGTGCTCTCGTTGCGTTCGTCGAAAACTGCCACCGGTTCCATCCGCCCCGTATCCGGCCACCACAGCTCCGGCCGCTTTCCTGTGACGCGGAAGGAGCACAGAAATCTCCGGGCTTCCGGAAGTCCACTGGCAACAAAATAAAGGTCGTTGCCATCAACCTGGCGATGAATGGTGCGAATGTCCTCTCCCACTTTCACATCGAGAGCTGAAAAGTCGGGTCTCACACTCAATCCCGACAGGACTTCCGTGAGAGGTTTTCCCCACACGATTTTGCCTTTGCCGTAACGGTTCTCGGTGATGCTCACGCCATCGCAGTCGCCCCACAACTCTGCAGCCAATTGTTGGACTTCGGCGTCACAGGTTGGATAGTCGGTCAGGCTTGGGGAATTTGCGGGACGTGGCCCGACGACCGTTGCCCCCACAAGCACGAGTTCCTTGATCTTTCCAAGCAGAGCAGGCGTCATCGTCCGTCCCGGAGGCAAAACGAGTATCCTGTAGCTCATCCCGCTCGGCAGAAGGAATCGTCCACCACTCCATGTCATTTGTGTCAATAAAACCGCAGGAGGTATATCGTCAAAGTCATAACCGGATGGGATGGGGGGATCCATTGCTTCCCGACTTGGAAACGAGTTTGGCGAATTTTCGCTGCCGAGATAGGCCACATCGGCAACAAATTGGCCGCTCTGCAAGAGGGTTTGGCACCGCGCAAGATAGGTATGCCACGGACGCGACAGTTCCCACCAGGTGTTAGTTCGTTCGTAATGAACACCAAACGGTCCAAACGTCATGCCGGGCAGCCGGTCAGTCCACGGCTGCATGCAATAGCGGTGGAAGACAAAGCGGTTGACCCCAAGCGTGAAAGCCATGTCTCCGAGCGGCTTCATCCGGAATGGATGAGCTTGCCACTTTGCACTTTCAGGTTCGGCGGTATACGACTCGGCTGCAACAATAGGCCGGCCGGAAATATGCGCAGCCGAAGCCATGGCCTTGCACCAGCCCATCAACAGATCCCACCAAAAGGGCTTTCCGGACCAGAATTCACACATCGGCAAGTCGGCGTAGCCGGCATAGGCAACGTCGTCGAATGGGCCACCACCGTAGGCTTCGATGGACAAAGTCAGCCCATGCTGGTGGCTAATCTCCCTCAAATGTCCGGCGTAGTTCTCCAGCAGAAGATCGGCAATCGTGTGCCGTAAGTCCCACAGGAATCGTTCTGATACCTCCCGGCTTCCAACTGCCCGACCCGTGAGGACAGGCAAATACGGGAGCAGATCATACCCGCATTTCTTTCGGAATTCTTCCCGGAACCCTGGCGTCCAGTTCTGCGCACCCGTCTCCCAGCTATCGATATGGGTCATTTTCAAAGCTGTCCCGTGAATGGCCGCCTGGTCATCCAGCAGTTTGCCCATCAATTCGGCGAAGTGCACCTCGATGGCCTTCTTACTGAGCTTATCGCACTCCAGGCCGAGGCTTTCTTCTGGTGCCGGATGATTCATTTTTCCCGTGGACGTATGCCCGATTCGAAGCACCGTCCAATTGCCGGCAGGAACATCCCAGCTGAGACGACCCTCACCGTCTAACTTGCTACTCAGATCTAGAATTTGGTTTCGTTGAACGGCCATCTCGGCCGTTATCGCAGGCTCTCCGGAAAATACCTCTTGGCGCATGTAGGCAGCTTTCCCAGGTATGTCTTCAAGGCGTAAGTCGGGATGAAGCTCGACTTCGTTGAGTGGAAACCCCTTAGCAAACGTTCGGAAAAGCCAATCGACCTCCTCTGAAGGGCCTTTCATGATAATCCGGTAATAGCGAGCGGTTACCTTAAGAAAATTGACCGACGAACGGGGCCAACGCAACCTGAACGGGCGGATTGTCTCGAAGTGTTGGCCATCGTCGGAAGCTTCTAGCGTACCGGTTATTTCGGAGTTCCAAGGATCCAACGCGATCGTCAGCGCTTGAGCCGTGAAGGGTTCAGGGAAGTCAATATTCAAGATCTGCGACTGTCCTTCTTGGACCGGCGGCAGCAGCGTCACTGCGGCGGGATCGCCGCTGATTAGCCCGGCAGCATTAAAGCTCTTCCGGTCGAGTCCATAGGTCATTTTGGGAGATCGTGCGGCCATTCCCTCGCCTTCTGCCGGGGGTGTGGGGAAAGCCAGCACGGCAATGTCTTTATAGTAGCTTTGGACAGCTTTTGGTTGTGCCAGTACTTCGGAGAAGCGCTTCGGACCGATTATAGCCGTCTCACTCCAGACCATGACCTGCATCGATAATTCCGGGGTTATCCAAGGACCGCCGCTGCCGGTGTAACCTCCATCGTTGTTCATACTGATGGTGATGCCGAGACGTGTGGCTTCCTTCACAGTATGCTGGATCAACTCTCGCCATTGAGGGCTCAAAAAGCGCACGGGTCCCTTCGGCACAAACAGATCCACCTCCAAATACAAGACTCCGCGAATGCCCACCCTGCGCATCGCTTCGAGGTCTGCCGTGATGCCTTCACGGGTGAGGGTCCCATCGGTGATGACCCAGTAAACCCACGGCCAGGCGGCTTCCGGCGGATCCAGAAACGCGTGCGCGAGCATTCCTGCCGGCTCAACTCCAACTTGACCAGCTTGAATCAAGGGGTATGGAGTACTTATGCCGGGAAGAGTGGGTGCCGCCAAAGCCCATAAAGCGGAGTTCCTCAGAAACCATCTTCGGTTGTAGATGAATGTCATGAGAACGTCTCCTTTTTAAGAGGTTCTTATTCTCGACCGGAGAGTGCCTTCGCTGCAATCTCGGGAAGAGAAGAAAATTGGTTTCTATATTGCTGATGGATCAGTTTGAGGCATTCTTAAACCCCAGCCTCGCTTGGTGGTTGAAGGAAGAGTAAATCAGATTGGGTCAGGCGACCCGACTGCAAAGCCTGTTGAGAAGTCCGCTCTTCTTGCAGACCGGCTGCCCTCAGACGGCGCTCGGCACAAGAGAATCACAGTGCATCAAGGGACCCGGTTTGCAATCGACAACTCTCAAGAGAATGCAAATTCTCCTGGAAAAGGGGGAAGATGGGAAATCCCACTGATCCCTTAGTGACACGCTATCAAAAAGTGGTATCGCTTGAAAAGCAAGAACAGAATACCCGTTTTTTTGACTCAGGACTCGCAGACCGAGTATAGTTTGTTTCAAGATTATCCTTACTCTGTCCAGTAGAGGAGAATACTCCCTCTGATAAGTCCTTACTGCCGAAACAGGTTGAAAAATTCAATTTTGGAAGAATTCCAATCATCCCTCAATCATCAAGTATGGCTGACGTGTGCCAGGACAGGGTAAGGAATTGAAGTTTCTGTCGATCGATCTCACCCCTTCAAGGCTCCTCGTAGAGAAAGGAGAAAAATGGCCAGGGCAATTACGAAACTCACGAATACGATGGACCAGCTCTATGAATACGAACGGGAGCCCATCCCCCCCGAAAAGCTTCAACCGGGTCGATATTACGCGGGGCTGTTGGCGGGGGAACATGTGGCCGGCACGGAGTTTGTCATTGGAGCGTATTTCGTTTTGCATGGTGTTAGAGCTCTAGACTTGTTCTTGGGACTATTTCTTGGAAATCTCCTGGCCGTCCTTTCTTGGACTTTTATCTGCGCTCCAATTGCGACGGACACACGACTCACGTTGTATTGGTACCTTAGGAGGATTGCAGGTCCAGGGCTGACTCTGATCTACAACATTGCCAATGGAGTCTTGTTTTGTATCCTTGCCGGAGCGATGATCTCTGTTTCTGCGACGGCGGTCGGGATCACTCTGGGGATTCCGGCGCCGGCTCTAAATGATGTTCTGCCTCACAGCTTGGGGTGGATCCTCACTACTTTCGTCATCGGAATGGCCTTCACCCTTCTGGCCATCCTGGGTTTCAAAACGCTGAGCCGGTTTGGAGGGGTTTGTTCTCCCTGGATCTTCGTGGCCTTTGCAGCAGGAGCCATCGCAACACTGCCGAGACTGGGCGTTCATCCCAATCTGGACAACTTGTGGCAGATCGCGCAAACAAAAATCTGGACCGGGGTTCCGACAGCGGGTCAGGAGAAATTTGGACTATGGCATGTCTTGTTTTTCGCCTGGTTCTGTAATCTCGCAATGCATGTGGGACTTTCCGATTTGGCCTTATTCCGGTTTGCCAGGCATTGGTCCTACGGACTCTATTCGGCCTTTGGAATGTATCTGGGACACTATCTAGCTTGGATTTGTTCGGGTGTCATGGTCGTGGCTGTCAACCGTGAAATGAATCCCGGCCTGATGGCAGTCGAAGCTCTAGGGATATCCGGGGCCGTCGCAGTCCTCCTCGCAGGGTGGACAACGGCTAATCCGACTCTTTACCGTGCAGGGATGGCCTTCCAGTGCATCATCCCCAGTTGGTCGCGCTGGAAAGTTACTTTGCTTGCCGGCCTCATCACCACCTTCCTGGCCTGCTTCCCAGTCTTTTTTTTGAAGCTATTGGACTTTGTTGCCCTCTACGGATTGGTGCTCATGCCTGTAGGCGCTATTGTTTTTGCGGAGCACTGGATATTCCCCAAACTTGGTCTGGAACAATATGTCGCAGAAAAGTACGGAATCTCGATCCGCTGGTCGGTGCTCCTGGTGTGGGTTGGGACTTTGGCGGCTTGTGCCGTCATGCCACTTCATTTGTTCTATCGTTGGCTGCCTGGGTACGGATTCGCACTGGTCTCCTACATTGCGATCGAAGTGGGCCTCAAGCGAAATCGGATTGCAAAACTCACTCGATCACTCTCATGAAGAAAGGAGCAACACGATGTTGAGACTTGTCTGCTTACTCATTTCCATTGCCAGCCTGTTCTTTTGTCTTGCCTCGGCCGTGCTGGTCTTCCTGGGGAAGACGAGCATGGCGAACTACAAACAGTTATTTTTGCTGGGATCTATTTCCTACATCTTCTTTGCCACAGTATGGGCGACGAAGGAAAAGACAAGGCCTGACAAATCAGCAGTGTCGGAAAAGACATGAAGATTCGTGTTTTATAGGGAACGCTCGCCGTAGCGTTCCCCCTTGCCACGCGGGACGGGAATCCAATGAATTTATCAATCAACCAGGAACGGAATAGCGTCCGTTTCCTAAAACGCGGTCAATTGGTCACTACTTCAGGGTCGTGGTGAATGATCGCCTCTTAGATCCGTGATCACAGACCGGCTAGCTGGCGCATACTCCGGCACTGATTCCCGCGCGGCATTACGGTAGCTTTCCCAGAGAGCAACAAGGTGGAGATCCTGGAAATCCGCTCAGAAGGAGGCAAACAATGATCTCGCATGAACAGTTCTGGCACCGGCGCAAAACAGGGTCAAAGGGTCTGCAGTCAGGGAATAGCCTGCCGAGAGGCCCGGCAAAGGGGCTTTCTCTCCCAATTCTTTTTGGTGTTCTTGTATTTTCGAATCTTAACGCCTTCATAACTTACGCAAAGTCGCCTGCTAGCGACGAAATCCCCATCGCTAAGCGATGGGTAGCAGCGAAATTCTCGGGACGGCCAGAGCCGGAGCCGGCCCAGGCCTATTTGAGCGTATATTTGAAAAGCGGTTCGATCCAACGGGACAACGTTGCGGGTCATCCCCTGCGCATCAGAGACAAAGTCTACCAGCACGGACTCCATTGTCCTTCTATAGGAAAACTAGAGGTGCACTTACCGAGCGCAGGCAAAGCATTTCATGCCGTCGTCGGGGTCGACAGCAATGATGTCGGCTATTATGCAAACGAAGGTCGCGGAAGCCTCACTGCTTCGGTTGAAGTGGGCGGAGAAGAGAGATTTCGGTCGGTCGTGCTTCGGGAAGGGATAGCAGGAATTGCTGTGAACGTTGATCTTGCTGGGGCTACTGAATTTACTCTCCGGCTGACGGACGCTGGCGACGGTATTGTATTTGGAAATGATTTTAATCAAGCGGATTGGGCTGAAGCGGAGGTGGTTCTTGTAAACGGGAACACGATTCATCTTAAAGACCTTCCTGTGGGGCCCCTTCCAGAGCCATTTACTTCTGAAGTTCCTTTCTCGTTTCGATACGGAAACCAACCTTCGGCGGAGTTGTTGAAAACCTGGGAACTCAAGAGAAGTGTGCTTCGTCTGGACAACTTCCGTATCGAACACACACTCACATACACGGACCCGAAGACTGGGTTAGTCGTTCGTTGTGTAGGAATTGCCTATGATGACTTCCCCGTGGTTGAATGGACACTCTTTTTCAAGAATAACAGTTCGGCAACGACACCTATTCTCGAAAACATCCAAGCGCTCGATACCCGATTTGAGCGGAATTTAAATGAAGAATTTGTTTTACATCACAGTCGAGGTACACCCAATTCCCCCACAGACTACCAACCCTTGGAAACCAAACTTGAACATAAAGCCGAAAAGCGAATTGCCGCGGCTGGAGGGCGACCGACGAATAGCGACCTCTGTTACTTTAATCTGCAATGGTCAGGGCAAGGAGTAATCATCGGCCTGGGATGGCCGGGGCAGTGGGCCGCACAATTTACACGCGACGAAGGGACTGGCTTGCGAATGCGGGCCGGTCAAGAGTTGACGCATTTCAAGTTGCTGCCAGGCGAGGAGGTTCGCGGTCCGCTAGTCGTGTTGTTGTTTTGGGAGGGTGACTGGATTCACGGGCAAAACATCTGGCGTCGTTGGATGAACGCTCACAACCTTCCTCGCCCTGACGGAAAATTACCGCCGCCGCAGTGGGCGGCAAGCAGTGGCCGCCAGGACATTGAGATGCAAGGATCCACGGAAGAGAACCAGATCGCGTTCATCGATCGTTACCTTGCGGCAGGATTGAACATCGATTATTGGTGGATGGATGCCGGATGGTATTCGTTCAAAGAGGCGTGGTGGAACGTCGGCACCTGGGAGTTGGACACAAAGCGATTTCCGCGTGGGTTCCAACCCGTCACCGTGCATGCCCATGAAAAAGGAATAAAAATCATCGTTTGGTTTGAGCCGGAACGGGTAACGCAAGGCAGCTGGATTTTTGAGACACATCCGGAGTGGCTGCTCGGACGAAGCGGTGGAAACAGACTCTTGAATCTGGGTAATCCTGAGGCCTGGAACTGGTTGGTCAATCAAGTTGACAAAATGATCATCGAACAGGGGATCGATCTATATCGGCAGGATTTCAACTTTGATCCCCTTCCGTATTGGAGGGAGAACGACGCTGAAGACCGGCAAGGCATCACAGAAATCAAACACGTCACAGGATACCTGGCCTTTTGGGATGAGCTCCGACGACGCCACCCGAATCTCCTCATTGATACCTGTGCTTCGGGCGGGCGTCGAAATGATCTTGAGACCTTAAGAAGAGCCGTGCCACTCTGGCGCAGTGACTACGCCTATGAACCGGCCGGCATGCAACAACTCACTTATGGAATCGCGTTGTGGATCCCGTACTTTGGAACCGGGATTAACTCGTTCGATGCGTACACATTTCGCAGCCAGATGGCCCCTGCGATCGTGACGGCGTGGGATCCAGGTCGCAAAGACGTGGATCAGTCACAGCTTCGCCGCTTTGTCTCCCAGTGGCGTCAGGTTTCTGATTTTTATGAAGGCGACTTTTATCCACTCACGAGCTACAGCACTTCAACGGAAGATTGGATCGCGTGGCAGTTTGATAGCTTTCGCAGGGGAGACGGAATGGTGCAAGCTTTCCGACGATCCGCAAGCCCATACGAGTCAGCCCGTTTCAGACTCCGTGGACTGGAGCCCGTGGCCCGGTACGTTGTAACCGACCTGGATGAGCCCATCCCCCGCGAAGTGGCCGGGCAGGAACTTATGGAAAGTGGCCTGTTGGTTAGGTTGAAAGAAAAACCTGCGGCGGCAATTCTGATTTATAAGCAGATCAAATAGTCTTTCAATGAGACCGAGCGCGACTCACTTGAGCTCTGTTTTGCGGTAGCGAACGAGCATGGTACCGGGGGATGAACCGATTTTGATTCGGAGCGTGCTGAGGGCTGTGCCGGACAGTACGCCTCTTTCCGCTGGGGACACGCGCTATTCACGGGTCGCTCCTCTGGAGCTTAATCGAACCTTTGCGATTGGGGACTATCAACAGGAGGCTCCTAGCGAAGCCGGAACGTAAGCACTATTATTCAGAACAGTGCCAGTGCATTTAGAAGAGAACCGCGTAGCGGCGACCTGTTTATAGCAGAAATTGTAGGTTAAACCCCTTAGCTCCGTTAGGAGCGACCTGCGGGTCACTTGCGCCGCAGAAACAGCGGGGTCACAGAGCTCTGCCCTCCAGTGGGTGATATTCATCTTGGAGGGCCGAGTTCTACGAGGCGGCTTCGTCCACCATAAGGCGAACGAGACATCTAGTTCCGCCTCAGGAGGTTTGTTTGTTGAATCGCGCTAAACTGATCCACACATTCTTAACACCCTTTTTTTGTTTGATAAGTCTTATCACCGCGAAGGCCGCGCCAGCTTTGGCGGTGACGTGGTACGTAGCCCCCAATGGCAATGACCGCTGGTCCGGAACACTTGAAGTGCCGAACGCAGCCGATAGTGATGGTCCTTTTGCTACCCTGGAAAGGGCCCGCGATGTCATCCGCAAGCTCAAATCGGAACAAGGTTTCAAGGAATCAGTTACCGTAATGGTCCGGGGCGGCAAATATTATCTGGACCGGACAATCGTATTTACAGCCGAAGATTCAGGAACCAGAGAGTTCCCGACCATTTATCAAGCCTACCCAGGGGAGAAGCCAATTCTCAGCGGTGGGCGAAAAGTTACGGGGTGGAAGTCCTACCAGGGAAAAATTCTTCAGGCAACATTGCCGGGTGCCAGAGGGGGAAAATGGAAGTCGCGTCAACTCTTCTTGAATGGCCTGCGGCAGATCCGGGCGAGGACTCCCAACCTTGACCCCAGTGACCCTATGTATGGAGGCTGGGGCTTCGTAGAAGGACCCCCTGAAAAACTGAGCAGTACGACTTTTAAATATAAGACAGGCAGTTTTCCGCATCATTGGACCAAGCCGAGTGAGGGGGAAGTGAATTTTTACCAAGGTGGGTGGGGTTCCTGGAGGAGTACTGTTCCAATCTTGTCGGTCAATGAACAAGACGATTCGATTACACTTGTCCGACCGGGAATGCAGTTTGACTTGGCACCCTGGTATTATCCCCCGGTTCCGTTTTCCCCCGGGAACGCCTTCTTCCTGGAAAACATGCTGGAAGAGTTGGATCAGCCAGGGGAGTGGTGCCTGGACTCGGAAGATGGACTGCTCTATTTCTGGCCTCCAGCCGGGAATTTGAAAGCGTCCGACCAAATCGTGGTCCCGGCGCTGGATTGCCTGGTAGATATTCAAGGAGCTTCGTGGCTGCGATTCTCTGGATTCACCTTTACCGAGACGAAAGACGGTGACAACTATCAACACGAAGGGGTGGAGGGTACCGGACCGATGTTTCCTCGGCCGGGCCTGCAGTATGGTGGCGATGCCTTGCACATGAAGGGAGCCCAGAATTGTACGATTCAGCGCAACCATTTTGACGCTGTCGGATGCAATGCGATCTATCTGGAGGGCCACAACTATCGCAATGTGGTCCGCGAGAATGAGATCAGTTATCCTGGTGCCGATGGTATCTGCCTGCTCGGCTCAAAATTGATGCATCCTCTGTTCAACGAAATTTCTGACAATTTCATCCACCATGTTGGGGTATTGAACAAATATGTGGCTGGAATTTTCGCCGGGATGAGTGATGGCAACATCATTAGTCATAACCGAATTGAATTTGTTCCCCATCATGCGGTCAACCTGGGGAATAACCCGTCAGGGCGGAACTTCGTGGAATACAACTTAATTCGTTATGCCTGCCTGGAGATTGCCGATACTGCCGCAATCAATATGTGGATGGAGGAAATCGCTAAGAAGGATGCGGAGAGAGATGGACATGTCATCCGGTACAACATGATTCTGGATACCTTTAGCTTCCAAGCGGCCAACGGGAAAGTGGGGAAAGAGTTGGGATTCAGCAGCGCAATTTATCTGGATAACTACTCGAGTAACTGCCTGATACATGGAAACATTCGTTGCGCGCGCTCAGACGGGTGTCCTGGTGCATGCGGGAAAAAACAATTTGATTGAAAATAATGTTCTTGTGGATTGCCGGACCAACGTGCGCTTTCAGGACCTGGTCACGCTTGTCCAAGGAAAAGGTTTCTACAAGGCGATGGAAGGTTTCATGACGGGAAACTATCTTACCCACAACATTTTCTATCAGGATGACCCTTCGGCAGTCCTCTATAGTCTCGATTCCGGGTGGACCGATCGCACTTTGTTGAAATCGGAAGGGAATCTCTACTTTCAGAAAGAAAACGGGAAATACATGATTCAATACACCCGCGACGTTTCAAATCTGGTGAAGAGCTCCTCACTCGTTGAGTGGCAGAAGCAAGGTTATGACAAGGATTCTGTAATCGGCGACCCGCTCTTTTTAGGTATGGCCAAAGATGATTATCGTTTGAAAACAGATTCCCCGGCATTCAAGCTCGGCTTCGTGCCAATCGACGCGACGAAGATTGGTCCCAGGATTCCGTGGGGATCCTCTTGGAATGCACGATAATTCCTGTGTGCCATGGCGGGGAAGATGCTCGCACTCCCGGCTAAAGTTCCTTGATTCGAATATTGCGATATCGAACCTGTTTTTTGCCTGGATCTCCTCCATGAACTTGTAATGCCAGGTAGCCGCGGTCTTCCAGGATCCCTTCGAACATCTTTTCGCTGGTGTATTTGGTGATGAGTGTCCCGTTGATATAGGTGACGATGTTTGGCGGGTTCCCTTCGACCCGAGCGCGAACCGTGTTCCATTCGTTGACTTTCCAAATGTGAGGCCAGTCTGCAAGCTTGATAAAGGGTGGCCCCCCTTGACCTTTGTCGTTCTTAGGAGCTGGGATCGCGTTCACTCCAATCAGGGTTTTCAATTCATCAGCAAAGACTCCTTCGAGCATGAAGGTGCGGTTGGTCATCCCGTCCAGTCTTTCACGGTAAATCTCTCCTACGTTTCCGTTTGCGTAGTAATCCACCATAATTTGGTAGCACTGCCCCATCTCGGTACTGCGCAAGAAAAATCCAGAATCCATTCCCCAGGTGGGGTTGACCTCAAAGATGACTTCAAAGTTTCCATACTTTTTATTTGTTAGCAGTATCCCTCCGTTTCCGCTGCCCGGAGGATCCTGTTGGCCGAGAATCGCTCCATCTTCAACGGTCCACAGCCCTCCGGTCCCATGATGGATTTTAGTTGGATTCTTGTGCCATCCCTTGAGATCTTTCCCGTCGAAAAGCGACTTAAATCCAGGCTCGAGCTTGAGTTTTGTCTTCCCTGTCCCAGCGTTAGTGTTCAGGGGCATTATCGGGGATACGAGAATAGCCAGAGAAATGACTCCCACAATAAAGCTTGCGTTGCCAATGCAGCGCCGCCAGGCGAAGTCGTGAGAAAAGAGCCAATTTGTGTTCCACGTTTTTGCTGATGTCTTCATCTTCTATTTCTCCACAAGGAATCTTTTCAGAATAACAGCACAATACTTAAAACGTATTTCACCAGCAAGGCAAAAAAAAGGGGGTAAACCCCTGAATCCCTCTATTGCGGGAGGGGGCGCCCTAAGATGAGGTCTTTACACATATGTTAATATTTAAAAAGAGTGCAATTCCCCTTGACAGATAGATGAAGTTGGATCGGAATTGTTATTAAAGAATTTGAATGACGTCTTCTTCCCTGGCAGCGTTTAGAAACAGGAGGAAGAGATCATGGTTACAATCCCTGAGTATTTCAAACCGGTGTTTGAACACACCAAGGAGTCGTTCATCGGCCTTTTGAACAATCCCTACCTGTGGTCTGATCCAATGATCACCAAGACTCTGGAGAGAGCGAAAGGCAAGCCATTTGACATTGAGGATGCCCGTTTGCTGGTCAAGGACTATCTCGCCGTTCTGGCTGAGAAGATTCGGAAGGATACTCTTTAATCTGCAGCCTTTAGAGAAAGAAGTTGTTGCGAGGCGCTGAACTAGTCCCCCTCAATTGGTTTCAACTCCCCGGGTTTCTAGATTGTAGGGATTCAACATAACCGCTTTCGAGTCTTTTGAAAGCGCATCAATCATTTACAGGGAAGAAGACGTCACCTTCAGACATTCATGACGCTCCAAATCGTCAACTCCCGCATTTCCATTTACGAAGTGGAAGTGGACGTCGGGAATCTTGCCTCTTTGACCACCAAGGACCTCCCGAGCTTCATTGAGAGACTGATTCAATTAATCCCGAGTCTGATGTCGCATCGGTGTATAGCTGGTGAGGACGGCGGGTTCGTCAAAGAAATGCGAAAAGGGACAGACTTTGCTCATGTTCTTGAGCATGTTCTGCTTGAACTAGAGCACTTGGCAGATCGCGCTCGACGTGTTTATCGGGGATGGACGAGGAGGAAGTCAGAGGCTGATCCCGACGGCAGTATCTATATTATTCACTATGAGGCGAAGGATTTTTTGACAGGCCGCCTCGCGGCTTCCATGGGCGTTCAACTGGTCAAAGACTTAGTGGCCGGCCAACCCGTGGACATCGTGCCGATCATTCGCCACCTGGAGGATCCGATCTCCTACTTGAAAGAAGGGCAGGCGAGCTCTTCGCGGCGCAGAATTCCGGATATTGAAATTCTCTGGGAGTCAGCCAAAATCGACACCTTGGAGGTCGGCCCGGTCCAGCAGGACTTTGGGGCCATTGATTTGCCAATTTCACACGAGAATATCATGAGCGGGTTTTCAGTTGGGGAGAAAGAGGCGATCGCTCTAGCTCTCCAGCCTCTTAGACCCCATCTGGCAGAAATGCAAATGCGCTGGCTTGATCAAGTGTCGGAATTTGGTGGAAGATATACCGACTCGATCCGCAAACCGATTGAAGCTCTTGGGATAACACCCCGATCTTTGCCTTCGAGGATGGGCGCCTGGATAAATATGACCAGATGGTGACGGATGCGGGCCGCAATTTAGCGACCGCTGAGGTTCCCTTTTCTCTGATACTTCATGCCGTGCACCTTTATGAAAAGAGTTTGATAGCCACGTTACTCCAAGTTCTTCCGGATAAAGAGCAATTGCAGAACAGCTGGATCGCGCTACAGAGCCTATTTCATCATCACCTGCTGATCATCTCACTAGCCTATTTTGACCAACTGCACCTGAAGCGCTCTACAGCCAAGCGTTCTCCGATTCACCTCATCTAAGTAGGGGACACGCATTCGATCGAATGCCGTGCCATGCCCCCGTGTATTACAGGAGAGTTTCATGAGCTTAGGCAATCGAATTTGTGAAATCCGACAATCCAGGAATCTGACACAGCTAGAGATATCCCGCAAAAGCGGGCTGGCTGTTACTTATTTGTCCAGGATTGAGAATAACCGCATTGAACCCTCATTCACTACTCTCCACAAGATCGCTGAGGCTCTCCAAGTCAATCTGGTTGACTTTTTTGGCTATGATGAACAGAAGCGTTTTCAGGGACAATGTCCAGTGAGCTTGAGTGGACGGTGTGTGGCGGATCTTATCTACGGGACAGGGCGCAAAGGACAAAAGTTTCACGTGGAGGGGTACTCGGCAAGGCAAATCCGGCTCATGCAGCTCTCCAACTTCCTCATCCAGTTCAGTGACAAGAAAGTTCAAGAATTGCTCGAGCTATTATTACTTTCCTTATTGCGCTCTCCCGCCATCAAGAAAGAAAATGACTTGCTTAGAAGACTTTCCCTTTTGCCGGCTCGCAAAAAACAGAAAACACTTATTGACGCGCGTATCGGCCTTCGATGAAGGTGTACCCAGGGTGGCCGTCTTCAGAAACTTCCATCCGGAAGTGGTCTGGGCTCTTTATCAATCCAGGGCCTCATCCACTCTTTTAACTTCCGGTGAACGTCGGTTGGTTTGGGCCTCTCCATTTTTTATCCTTGTCTTAATCAGACCTTACAGCTTATCTGACTCGGAAAACACGGATTGCACTTTAGGACGCAGATTCACAATGCAGTTCCACGCACATTTTCGGATGGAGCCAGTTCTCTAAATGCTGCCAAAGCGACTCACAATGCATCGTTGGGTAGAACGGGCCACGGCGTATCATTTGTTTCTGTAATGGGCTTAAAGCCCTCGTTGATACCATGGCAGGCAGGAAGTTTATCTTCACCAGGCGATTAATTCAAAGGATGTGACGAGGAGTTCCTTTGAGATTTCATCTGTACTTCGTATTCTTGAGTGGAGATTGATGCGAGGAGGGACTGCACTTATGGATCGCAGAAAGTTTTTGGAAACCGGCGGAGCCGCCGCGATTTCATGGACAGTGGGGAAGAGCCTCAATAACTGGCAAACGGGAAGCAGACTTCTGGCTGCTGAAGGCGAGAAGGCGACCCTAGTAGAAGACTTAAATTGGGCCGATCCTAAACTAGGCGCTTCGGTAAAGACCTCGTCCTTTGTGGGGAACCCGCCCTGGGGATTTGAACCCAGCAATGTCTTCGGAGATATTCTTCAGACAAGTTGGGAGACTGACACAGAGTCAGATGGAGCGTGGCTCGAGGTTAGTTTTGACGAACCCCGTCCGGTGCGCGAAATCTGGCTGCTGCCCCGCCCACTCCCTTATGACATTGTGCTCGATCCTTATATGCGAGGGGGCCTCATGGCAACGCCTCATCGGATTACCTATTCACTTTCCGGCGGGGCTCAAGGTGACGCAGAACTTCACCAGGCTTCTTACTTCCATATCATCCTGCTCCCGCAGGAAGAAAAAGCGAAATCGGTTCGGATCCGGATTCAGAACGTCTGGCAGGAATCGGGCAAGCGCGGCACGGGCCTGGGGAAGATCAGGATTTTCCCGTATGCCCACGTTTCTGACTTTGACCTCACTGTTTTCGAGATGTATGAGGTCCACGACGGGAAGCCCGTTCAAAGCGCTACCTTAGAATTTGTCAACCCAGGAGGAGACATCCCTGACGGTCGGCTGCAAGTGTTCCGGCAGGGTCAGGTGTTGGCTACTATCGCTCTCAACAACATTCCTGCACAATCCGTAACGAATCATGATATGTGGATCCCGGCACTCTTTGAAGATGAAACCTTGGAATTCAGATTTATCAGCCAGGCTGTCCAAAAGACACGACGATTGAAAGTGGCTGCATACCGGTCCTATTTTGAGAAGGGCACCTTCAATTTCCTTTGTACCAACCATAATGACCTGGGGTGGCTGGATACGCAGGCAATCACTGCGGATTACCGCTCTGCGGAACTCATTCTTCCTGCTATGGCGCTCCTACAGGAATATCCGGATTTTCGCTACTCAATGGAATCGGTTGTCTATTTGAGGGAATTTCTGGAACGTCATCCAGAAAAAAAGGAAGAAATGGCCCAACTGATGAGAGAAAGGCGATTCACCTGGGGGGCAAGTTATGTGCAGTGCCAGGAAGTCCACGTGGGCCCTGAGAAACTCGTTCGCCAATTCTATCTCGGCCGGCGCTGGCTGAAGAAAAACTTTCCGGGGGCGGACTCTATTTATTATTTCAAAACCGATCCTCCATCCATGACGATCCAGATGCCCCAGATTCTTCGGAAAGCTGGCGTCAAATACGTGATTCAGGGACGTTTCCCCTGGGGGTTCTATAACTGGGAGGGCCTGGATGGTACCCAAGTTTTTGTTTTTGCATTTCGTTACGCCGACCCCAAGAAATTGCTGAATCCCAAGAAAAACAAAGGCTGGCTTGGCCTGGCGGCTTTGAGAGAAGACTATTACGCACCACGCCGCTTGCCTCCCATCTTTATCTATGACTTCAATGGCGACTATCTCCCTCCGCCGACCGATTTGATTCCCTACGTTCATAAGCAAAACGAATCGATGAATAATTTTGCGGCCCTGTGGAATTCATACTATGCCGGAAAACCTCAACAGCAAATCAATCCCCCAAAGCTCAGATTTGTCGAACCCACGGAGATTCTAGACGAAGTCTCCACACAGGACCTCAACATTGAAACGGTCAAGGGCGAATGGCCGCTGAATTGGGTTTATTATGACGAGCCGGCAAATCGAGAGGCACTTCTGGCAGGCCGGCAGGGGCACAACCGCGTATTAACAGCGGAGCGGTTGTTGTCAGGCCTCGGTCTAGCAGAAGGATGGGATTCGTATCCCCAGGAAGCCCTCGCTGAAGTCTGGCAGGCCAATTGTTGGCCTGACCATGGATGGGGCGGGAATCGGGGCATTCTGACTGATGCCGTCTATGCAGAGTCCTACCAGAAGTCCAGGCAACTGGCTGACAAGGTCCTGGCAGAGGCCGGTTCAAAGGTTGTACGGAGTGTTTCCAGACAGGAAAACACCAGCAAACAATGGCCGCTGGTCGTGTTTAATCCGGTGTCATGGACGCGGACAGATGTTGTCCGCATGCGCTTCGAAAAGCCCTCTGGGTGGCCATCTTTCCTTCTCCGTGATGAGGGCGGGCGTGAAGTTCCTTTTCAACTAACCCAAAGCACCGACACCAAGTCGGCAGATGTCCTCTTTGTCGCCGATGCAGTGCCTTCGGTAGGATACCGGACTTTTTACCTCGAGTCTTCCTTGGCACCTTTGCCGCCCGAAGAACAGCGTTCGGGGAACATTCTGGAAAACGAATTCCTGCGATTGGTCCTCGGGGCCGGAGGATTGAAGAGCCTTTACGATAAGACACTCAAACAGGAGATTTTGCGCACAGAAAAATTTTTTGGTGGGGAGATTCTGCAATTCACAGCCCCGGGTTTGGCTTGGGATGACGTCGAGAACGTGACGATGGAAGATTTCGACAAGACCAGTAATCATCCTGTCAGCCAGTGGACCCTCTTACGAGGCCCAGTGCGGACTAGGGCTGTCGGTGTGTCGCAGTTCAAGCATTTTCAGTTGCGCCAGTCTTTCGATCTTTACTCCCGTCTTAACCGGGTGGACATTGGGATTGAGGTATTGAATTGGGACGGACAAAAGGAACGGGAACTGAGAATTGCCTTCCCAATGGCTTCCGAAATGAACCGTTTCTCTTACGAAGCTCCTTTTGGTGTTGTCGAAATGGGGAAAGATGAAGCAGACTTCTCATTACTCCCCCTCAGCCCCGATACGCAATGGAGGAAGGACGTCTACGGAGGAGACAAACCGCTCCCCTTTCGGGAGGCGATCAACTGGATTGATGCTTCCTCGTCCAGTTACCAGGGATTCGGCTGTTTGCTGCCCTCCGACTGCACGGTTCATCTGTTTCGAGATGAAACGGCGAACCCCGTGCAGTACCCCGTGTTGCAGCATGTGTTGTTGTCCACTCGAAAGAGCATTGCCTGGAATCCCGAATACTGGTTTAAGGTAGAGGGGAATCATCGCTATCAGATGGCCTTGCTGCCGCACAGAGGTAACTGGCGTCTGCGTTATCGTGAAGGAATTGAATTCAATTATCCTCTCATAGCATTTTTAGGGGCTGCGGGAAGCGGTTCAGCAGGTGGATCTCTTCCTCATACGGCTGAATTTCTCAAGCTGTCACCATCCAATCTCATTTTGACCGCCATGAAGAAAAGTGAGGAGGAGCAGGATGTGGTGATTCGTTTCTATGAAGCCGAAGGACGCCAGTCGCTCGCGAAAGTAGTGCTGTTCAAGGCAATCAAGAAGGCTTGGAAAACCAATTTGATCGAGGAAGAGCCCGAAGCCTTGCCAGTAAAGTCAGATGGCTCGCTGGAGTTGAAGGTGGCGGCCTGGGAGATCGTCACGATTAAGTTAGCAGTGTAGTCAATACCCAGAGTTGTCCATCAGAATCACTTGGAGAACCCACGGCGATTCTACCCTAAGATAAGCCGTGGACACCAAGAAACAGGGTCCGCGATACAGCTGCTGGGCGATAGTTTACTGGCTATTGAATTTTTCAGTCGCACCAACAAGCAAAGGAGGTTCCATGCAGCGACGAGAGCTTTTGAAAGGACTACTGGCTATGCCGCTGGCGGCGGCTGAACTTTATGCTGAGCGGACACGCGGTTTACCTCCCTTGCTCATCAAAGAAGTGCGAGTCGTGACAACTAGCCCTGGAAAACTTTATCCCTGGATCTTCGTCAAAATCATTACCAGCGAGCCGGGGCTTTATGGCATCGGTTCCGCGAGCCATGCCTACCAGGCCTTTGCCGTGGTCGAATCCATTCGAAAGCATATGGCGCCTTTTTGGATTGGAAAAAGGGTGGATAGCATTGAAGAACTGTGGCAGGAAACGAACGTCCATTCGATTTGGCGGAACAGCGCCGTGACGAACAATGTCTTGAGCGGGCTCGATATGGCTTTGTGGGATATCAAAGGCAAGAGAGCCGGGATGCCTGTGTACGAACTCCTTGGAGGAAAAGTGCGTGATGCCGTTCCGTGCTACGCGCATGCAGACGGTCGCGATCCCAAAGAAGTGGAGGACAATGTTCGAAAGTATATGGCGGAAGGCTATCGCCATGTTCGCGCCCAGATGGGGGGCTATGGCGGCGGTGGATTTGTGCCCGAAGGGATGGGCAGTCGTGTCGCCGGTGGTTACGCCGGACCCGGCTTTGACGAGGACATTTACCTGGAGACAATCCCCAAATTGTTCGCGCATCTTCGGACTCAACTGGGGTGGGATGTCAAATTGCTCCACGATGTTCATGAACATCTGACTCCGACCGTGGCCAGAGAGTTTGCGAAACAAATGGAGCCCTATCGATTGTTTTTTGTGGAAGACATTCTGCCTCCGGAACAGATCGAATGGTTCCGACTGATTCGCAAAGTGACTACCACCCCAATGGCGATGGGTGAGTTATTTACGCATCCAATGGAATGGACCACCCTCATCTCTGAACGATTGATTGATTTCATTCGGTGCCGGGTCTCAGCCATCGGTGGAATCACACCTACCAAAAAAGTGGCGACTCTTTGCGAAGCATTTGGAGTTCGCACAGCCTGGCAGGAAGGGGGAGACAATGACCCCGTAAACCAGTTAGCCGCCTATCATATCGATATGAACATTCCCAGTTTTGGCATCCAGGAGGAAAACCATTTTCCCCCATTGGTCTATGAAATGATGCCGGGCACGGCAGAGATCAAAGGAGGTTATCTCTACGGTAACGATAAGCCAGGGCTTGGGATCGATCTTGACGAAGAAATGGCCAAAAAGTATCCAATACCGTATCCACCAACAGAGCCCGGCTGGATGAATGTCCGACAAATCGATGGGTCATTAGTAAAGCCGTAGAAATTCCAGTTTTCATCCCTCAACCTCAGAATTTGGTTGGAGGGCGGAGCTTAGCGACGCCGATTGGTAGCGACAGGCCTCTTGGCCTGTCGGGGATTCCGGTCTCGCAGAGCTCGATCCCAAAGGAGTGGCCCACTCAATACCAGGAGAGGTATCGTTCGAGTTTCATTCATGCAAGGTGCTCGATACCACTCACTAGAGCGTGAAATGACGCAGTTGTTTTCTTTGTCTCTCGGCGTCTAATGACTTAAACAGTTGAATAATAAGAAGATAAAATTATGGAGCCCAGCCGTAGCTTTGGAAGCTCATGTGCAATTTTTCAACAGGTTGGAGTATGCATAGGTCTTGATTTCGGGAACATTCAACAAATCATTTCTATCCGGCAGATTGGTTCGTAAATGACTTCGTTTTGAATCATTCTCCGAGGATGAAGTCATGAACAGTAAAGAGCGTGTCGTTGCCAGCTTGTCCCATCGAGCGCCTGACCGCATACCGATAGATTTTGGAAGCACGTTGACGACGGGAATCCATGTCAGCTGCGTCTCTGAGCTTCGCAAATATTACGGGCTGGACGAACACGCCGTGAAGGTTCACGAACCCTATCAGATGCTGGGATTGGTTGAAGATGATTTGAAGAATGTCATGGGTATTGATACGGACGCGGTCTATCCGGTAAAGACGATTTTCGGGTTTGCGAATTACGATTGGAGACCGTGGAAGACGCCGCAAGGTCTTGAGGTTTTGGTTTCCAAGGATTTTCGGACCACGACGGACGAAAAAGGTGACATCCTGATTTATCCCGAAGGGGATACTTCTGCGCCGCCAAGCGGCCGGATGCCGAAGGACGGTTATTTCTTTGATAGCATTGTCAGGCAAGAACCATTTGATGAAGATAAACTCGATCCTGAAGACAACTTAGAGGAATTCGGACCGATCACCGAGAAGGACCTGGAATACCTTCGACGTTCGATCGCAGAGCTGGAAGGCACAAATCGAGCCGTAGTTGCGACTTTTGGGGGGACGGGGTTCGGCGATATTGCCTTAGTCCCAGCCCCTTTTCTCAAGCATCCCAAGGGCATCCGGGACATCGCCGAATGGTACGTATCGACCCGCACCCGGCAGGATTACATTCATACGGTCTTTTCCAAACAATGTGATTACGCCATCGCAAATCTGGAAAAGATTTTTCCGATCGTGGGAAACAAGATCGACGTCCTTTTTATTTGCGGAACTGACTTTGGGACGCAAACCTCTAGTTTTTGTTCCGTCGACACCTTTCGTGATTTATATTTTCCATACTACAAACGGGTCAATGACTGGATCCACAAAAACACAACCTGGAAAACCTTCAAACATTCCTGCGGGTCCGTGATAAGATTTATCCCGTCCATGATTGAAGCCGGGTTTGATATTCTCAATCCTGTTCAGTGTTCTGCAACAGGCATGGCGGCGGAGAATCTCAAAGCAGAATTTGGCGACCGGATTGTCTTTTGGGGTGGAGGTGTTGATACGCAGAAGGTGCTCCCTTTTGGGACCCCAACTGAAGTTCGTGATCAGGTTCTAGAGCGATGCCGTGTGTTTTCTAAAGACGGCGGATTTATTTTTAATACCATTCACAATATCCAGGCCCGAACACCGGTTGAAAACATCGTCGCGATGCTGAATGCCATTCAGGAATTTGGAGGTAGAAATTGAAGAGCCCGGAGGCCAAGCTGAAGTAGAATCCTTCGAAGCCCTCCGGGATTTTTTGTGGGTTTGCGTATTCGATTGTCGGCCATCTGTTCTTGGGCAGTGGCGTCAGTCAACACTTGAGTGAATCGAAGAGGAGGCAATAATGTCCAAAGAAGTTTACGATGCAATTATTGATGGAGACGCAAAGAGAGCGATTGCCGCGACTGAAAAGGCCCTTGCCGAGAATGCAGATCCCCTAGACTTGGTGCAGAAGTTCATGATTCCGGCCATGGCTGAAGTGGGAAAGCGATTCGAATGTGAAGAGTATTTTGTTCCGGAAATGTTGATTTCTGCGCGGGCTATGAAGGGATGTTTGCAAATCCTTCGACCCCGATTGGCAGCGCAAGGCTCCAAGCCGGTGGGACGGGTGGTGATCGGGACCGTGAAGGGCGACTTGCACGACATCGGCAAAAACCTGGTAGCTTCCATGCTCGAAGGGGGAGGTTTTGAGGTGATCGATCTGGGCACCGATGTCGCTCCCGAGAAATTCGTGGAAGTTGTCAAAGAACAGAATCCGAATTTGATTTGCCTTTCCGCACTTTTGACCGTCACAATGCCTTCCATGAAGTCCACGATCGACGCCCTGAAGCAGGCTGGGGTGCGAGATCGCGTGAAAGTCCTGATTGGCGGTGCTCCCATCACTCAAAACTTTGCTGACCAGATTGGTGCGGATGGGTATGGCGAAAATGCTGCATCGGCCGTGAATCTTGCGCGTAGTTTCATGACAAACTAAAGCAGTTGCACTAAATGTTGCTTACTAATAATTCTCCACCCCCTGAAGTCCCCCCTTGTGCAAGGAGAGACGATGATCTATTTGCTTCCCCCTTAACAGGAGGGAAGGTGTGAAAGAATCGGCTGTAGCGGCGGCCTGTGACCGCCGTGTTCTTTTTAATTCAATGGTTTGGTCGGCGCTCATAGAGCGCCGCTACAATTTCTTCAGATCTCTTCAGGGGAATTGGGAAAGGTCCCCCTTGGATCATGGCGGTAGCCACAGGGTGAAGTCTTGAGAAGACTTCACGGCGATGTCTTGGGGGTCCCTGCCGGATTTATAATATTATCATTGCGTTTATATAAGATTAGATAGTCTGGAAAGCACGCTTTCGAGTTCAATAGGCCTCGTAGAGGCTGGCGCTCCATGATTGGTCTCCTCCCCAGAGCGTTGTACTCTGCGAGGCCAATTTTTTGTTCAACACCGGGGGTAGGATTTCAAATCGGAAGAATCCATCCATGCGATATAAACTCATTAGCTGTGAAGTAGTCTTTCGCGAGATGTGTGCAGCTTTGGCCCGCTCGCCACACCAGATTGACGTCGAGTTTTGCTCCAAAGGACTCCATGATCTGGGAGGGCAGTCTATGCGGGAAAAGTTGCAGGAATTGATCGACCGGGTCGACCCGGGTCAATATGATGCCGTCTTGTTAGGGTATGCGCTCTGTGGCAATGGAATTCAAGGCCTTACCGCCAGAACGCTCCCGATCGTTGTTCCGCGAGCGCATGATTGCATCACTCTTCTCATGGGCAGCCGCCAAAACTATCAGAAATACTTCGAAAACAATTCCGGAGTCTACTTTCGCTCGACGGGATGGATTGAGCGAGGCGGAAATTTGGAGCAAGTCAGCAATCGGGTCATGTCCAAGAAAGGGGTCAACTACAACTTGCAGGACTTGATCGAACAATATGGGGAAGATAACGGGCGTTTCCTCTATGAACAATTTACGGAATATCAGAAGCATTACCGCCAGCTGACGTTTATCGAAACTGGAATTGAAGCCGATGACCATTTCGAAAAGCAGGCTCAAGAAGAAGCCAAACAGCGGGGTTGGACATTTGACAAAATTCGCGGAGACTTGAGCCTGTTTGAGCGGCTCCTTTCGGGGGAATGGCCGGAAAATGATTTCCTGGTCGTTCCCAAAGGTTTCCGAATCAAGGCTTCCTATAAGGAAAACATTATCGAGCTGGAAGAGTGTAAAGAGTAATCCCGGCGTCTGTATATCCTGTTCAGTCTTCCACGTTTACTCCATTTCTCCTGCGACGGACGTTGAATTGCCGCTAGCCCCTGAAAAGTTGAACTCGCTTAACCCATGCAAAAGAAGATTCAGATCCGTCTAGCTCCCCTCGGTGAGAGTCTGGAAGTCACACCGGGCACTCCACTGCAAGATATCCTATTCAAATATGGGGTGGAGTTTCCTTGTGGCGGAGTGGGTATTTGCCGTGGCTGCCGCGTTCGTGTCCTCGAAGGAAATCTCCCCAAGACCCTGGAAATGGAAGAAATATTAAGTCCAGAAGAAATCGCGGCCGGCTGGCGTCTGGCTTGCCAGGGGTGCGTCGATGGTCCGCTGGAACTGGAGATTGCCCAGTGGGACACTCCCATTCTCTCTGACGATGCCCAGTTTGATTTCGAACCAGATGAAGGGCTTGGAATTGCCATCGATCTGGGGACAACTACTCTGGTTGCCCAGTTGGTCGATTTAACTACGGGGCAGGTTTTAGCCGTCCAGACGGCACTCAATCCTCAGGCTGCCCACGGGGCGGACGTCATGAGCCGCATTGAGTTTGCGCTCGCTGAGGGAAGTGTGACCCATGGGAAGTTGACTCGCGAGATTCGCAATTGTCTGCATGAAATGATCCAAGAGACTTTCAGACTGGCCCGCCTTTCACCCGAAAGACTGCGCCATGTGATGATTGTGGGAAACACGGTGATGCATCACCTTTTTTGTGGAATTGATGTTGAGCCCCTCTCGCATGTGCCGTTTGAACCCAAAAACGACGGCCTGATCCGCTTGACGGCACGGGAACTCGAATGGACTGGATGCGGTGACGCGAAAGTCTGTTTCCTTCCGTGCCTGGGAGGTTTTGTGGGGAGTGATGTCCTGGCCGGGATCATTGCCACGGGGATGGCCGAAAGCGCGGAATTGGTCGCGCTGGCTGATCTTGGAACTAACGGGGAGATCGTTGTGGGCGACCGTTCCGGTCTGATTTGTGCATCGACCGCGGCGGGACCTGCCTTTGAGGCCGGCCGGATTCGAATGGGAATGCGGGCTTCGGCCGGGGCCATCACCGGAGTGTCGCTGCGCAACGGGAAGCTGCATTGTCATGTTCTCGGGGAAGGGCACGCGCGAGGGATCTGTGGGAGCGGCTTGGTGGATGCCGCGGCAGCTGGGTTGAATCTCGGGTTCCTTCAAAGCAACGGACGCTTCAGCGACGGGTCGAAAGAGTGGAAGCTCCTTTCTCCCGTAAGCCTGAGTCAGGGAGACATCCGGGAGCTACAGCTGGCAAAAGGCGCAATAGCGGCGGGCCTTCGGATCTTGCTGGATCAGTTTGGGAAGAAGCTCAATGATCTGCACAAACTCCACCTGGCAGGAGCTTTCGGGAACTATGTCAACCGGGAGAGTGCCCGCCGAATCGGTCTGCTCGAGGTGAGTCCGGGGAAGATCCACTCGGCCGGAAACACCGCACTTCGTGGCGCAAAGATGATGCTCCTCTCCAAGACCCTCTTCAACACGACTATGGAACAGGTCCGCAAGATGAGTCGTCACCTCTCGCTGGCCTCCGATCAGAATTTTCACGCAACGTTTGTGGAGAGCATGAGTTTCCCGGAAACAGCCGGCAGGATCACAAACTACTAAGGGATTGATTCATCTTTGAAGGGGTTTGTCAGGAAGCCGCCGCTCTTGCGCGAGGCCTGTCTGTCAGGGTTTGATCTACTTCTTCGAGCAGGTCATCGATCAGTTTATTTCCTTCCAAGATATCCTTCAACCCCGTTGCGATGATTTTCAGGGTGGTCCCATACTGCAGGCTTGTCCAGGAAAATAACACCGCCTGTTCCTCCAATGCAGAGATCAGTTCGAGAAGCCGCAGGTATTGGGATTCTGTCAGTGTGATATTCTTATTCATGGACATTCCTTTTGTCTGGTTCAGCACACCACGTTCACATCGGCTAAGGCTTTAGAGGACGACAGGGAAGCGCAAAAATCATATACTTCTAAGAGTTTGGCGACAAGTGATTTCAGTACTTTAGAGCGGAACTCATGGGCCCATTCCGTTGCCTCAGCGGAGATGGGGATGGCACCGGGTCCTAGAAGTCAAAGAGCCCGCCGAACCCAGACAACGGGGAAGGACGTATTCGGAACAATACTCATAGGAGCGGATCGCCATGGATCGTCTTAGTGCATTGAGAGAAATTCTGCAGGCAAATCCAGAAGACAATTTCGCTCGCTATGGTCTGGCGATGGAATTTGCCAGGCAAGGGAATCTGGCGGAGGCCGTATCCGAATTTAAACATCTGCTCTCGATCAATTCGGATTACGTTGCCGCGTACTACCATACCGGACAGACGTTGGAGAATTTGGGCCAGTACGATGAAGCCAGACAAATCTACCAGAAGGGAATCGAAGTGGCATCCCGGCTTAAGGATAATAAAGCAAAAGGGGAACTCGAATCAGTTCTCGACCTGCTTGGATGATTTAAACAACCGAAAAGTCGCCGTTCTGGCGGCGTTCTCGGGTTCATTGCGAAGACTAATAAACAGCCAAGGAAAGGGAGCGGTAAGCGAGTACGGAGCCCAGTTTTAGGGCAGCTCCTTGATCCGGATTTCACGAAACTCCACGCGGGAGTCATGCCCCAGGAACCCAATGTGCCCCGTGGTCCGAGCCAGGCCGGGATGTTTTTTCAAGACCTCTGGATCTTTGACCGAATCCAGGTCTGCATCAACTATTTTATGGCCATTCAAGGTGACCTGAATGTGCCGGCCGTCGGCCTTGATCTCCTCTTGGTTCCACTCTCCGGCTTTCTTGAGGTATCCGGATTGTGCGGCGAAGACACCATAAATAGATCCATGAAGCTGGGCCGGCTGTAACTTGCCCTTGTACTCGGGGGCGTCATCATCGAGGATCTGAACCTCCATTCCAACATAAGCAGCATCGCCTTCCAAGGGGGCGCGAATCCCGATCCCATTATTCCCCCCGGGAGCAACCCGAAATTTAAAGTCGAAAATAAAATTTGCGTACTCCTTGACGGTAAAGAGATTTCCTCCGCCATCCGCGGGGCAGACCAGGATGCCATTTTCAACCAGGTAGCCCTGACCTTTTTTCCCCATTAACAACCACCCGGCCAGGCTCTTTCCGTCAAATAATGATACGTAATTCTTGTAATCGTTTTTTTGCTGGGCGATGATCAAGCCAGGCAGGAGCAAAATCAGGCACTGAATCTGAAGTAGGTGAACGAGGGTTGATTTCCGAGGCATTTTGGCTCTCCTTATATCTTCGAATCGAGCAGTGAATGGTATGACAAATCAAGAACAAGTGAAAGCGCAACACAATCGATTCATGAAAATGGCTTTAACCCTGGCTCAAAAAGCCGGCAGGATTGGAGAAGTTCCGGTGGGAGCCGTCGTCGTCATTTCAGGAAAAGTCGTCGGGAAAGGCTATAATCAAAGCATCCGAAAGAATGATCCGACGGCCCACGCGGAGATCCTGGCTCTACGCCAAGCCGCCCGGAAAACAGGAAATTACCGATTGACATCAGCCACTGTTTATTGCACTCTCGAACCGTGCCTCATGTGCGCGGGCGCGTTGATTTGGGCACGTGTTCAATGCCTGGTTTACGGAACCAAAGATCTCAAGGCAGGTGCAATCGATTCGCATCTCGGGTTGGCCCAAGCCCGATTCTCGAATCACCGTTATACCGTAATTTCGGGTGTTTTGGGGAAGGATTCGGCTGAATTGCTCAAGCAATTCTTTAAAAACAAGCGAAGGTCGCGAAAGTAACTTCACGGAATTTGGACGAATTCCAGAGAACGTTTTCTCTGCTCTTTCGCCCGTCAGCTCTTTGTAATCTCACACTCCTTATTTCTGCTTGCTCATCCCACGGAGAGGTACCGAAGTGGTCGTAACGGGGCCGCCTCGAAAGCGGTTTGGGGGCTAAACACTCCCACGCGGGTTCGAATCCCGCCCTCTCCGCCATTCTTTAAAGTAGTACACAAGATCCAATGAAAACGTGTAACGCGCCAGGACTCTCGCCGCCTGCTTCTTATCAGACTTGGGAATGACAGGGAACATTCTTGAAGGCCACCGTTTGTGTTAGCGCTTGTTTTTGCCTGGCAATAGTGCTAGTTTTTCGGTCCAAAAATAGGTTGCCATTATCACGCGCGTCCAGTGGATTGAATCATGCTTAAAAGTGTCGAGCTGCAATCGCTGTCTATCTATTCGGTCCGTTAGGGAATCGAGGTCTTTCATGAGGATTTTCCTGTTTTTTCTATGCTCCATGAATTTGCTGGCAGCAGATCAATATTCCCGGTGGGAAAGATTTGGAGGTGGGCCGGGAAACACCCACTATTCTTCACTCGATCAAATCCATAGGGGGAATGTTCGTCAACTTAAAGTTGCCTGGACCTATGATAGCGGCGATGCTTCCGAGGGTTCCACCATCGAGTGTAATCCCATAATCATCGATGGCGTTCTCTACGCTACGACGACGTCGTTGCGCGTGATCGCGCTAAATGCTGCTACGGGGAAATTGATCTGGGAGTATGACGGGCTCAATGGAGCCAAAGGCCAATTTCCCGTAAACCGAGGATTGACCTATTGGACGGATGGGAAGCAGGCTCGCATTTTGGTAACTTTAAACAGCGATTTGATCTCTCTCGATGCTCGGACGGGAAAACTTGACCAAGCGTTTGGCCAGAATGGGGTTGTCGATTTGCGGGAGGCCTTCAAAGATATACCGACTCCCGTCAAGATCAGTTCCAGCACGCCGGGAGTGATCTATCGTGACCTACTTATCCTGGGGAGCGCCGTGCCCGAAGCACTTCCTTCGACACCGGGAGATATCCGTGCCTATGACGTGCGTACGGGCAAACTACGCTGGACCTTTCACACCATTCCTCGGGCCGGCGAATTTGGTTATGATACCTGGCCTCCGGATGCGTGGAAATACAGCGGAGGAGCAAACAACTGGGCCGGTATGACAGTGGATCTCGATCGAGGACTGGTGTTTGTCCCCACTGGATCGGCGGCTTTTGACTTCTATGGGGCAGACCGCCATGGAGACAATCTGTTTGCCAACAGTATCATTTGCTTGGATGCAGCTACTGGGAAGCGAAAATGGCATTTCCAGTCTGTCAAGCATGACACCTGGGATTTAGATTTCCCGACCGCGCCACTGCTCGCCACGGTAAAGCACAACGGAAAATTGATGGATGTGGTTGTGCAGGCGGGTAAAGATGGGTTCATCTATGTGCTGAATCGGGAAACAGGGGAGAGCCTGTTTCCCTCTGAAGAGCGGCCGGTGCCAGCATCAAACATGGAAGGCGAACTGCTTTCAAAAACTCAGCGATTTTCCTTAAAGCCTGCACCGTTCGTCCGGCAGGAGATGACGGAAGCGACGGTCACCAACCGCACCGAGGCTGCTCACAAGGCGGCGTTGGAAAGCCTACGTAATCTCGACTTCGGTGGTCGTTTCACTCCAGCAAGTACTAAAGGCACGATAGTTTTCCCCGGCTTCTCGGGAGGAGCAGAATGGGGTGGCGAAGCTTACGACCCGGAAACTCATCTTTACTATGTGAATGCGAATGAGGTGGCCTGGATACTCCGGCTGGTTCCGGCCATCGGCATGAAGAAGCGAGACCAGGCCGCGCAGATTTACTTGAGCCGTTGCGCCAGTTGTCACAAGCCCGATCGAAAGGGATCTCCCCCCGAATTTCCCGCCCTTGACCATTTGACAGGCCGTCTCACGGAAGATCAAATGACCCAATTTATTTCTAGTGGGGGCGGGCGAATGCCCGGGTTTGCTTCACTCGGTGAGCCCGCATTGCGAGCTTTGGCTGTGTTTCTTCTGAAGGGAGAAGACCGGGAAGTAGAAATAGAAAGCGGCTTTAAACCCCCCATAGAACTGAAGTACACCTTCGATGGATACAACCAATTCACCGATCCTGACGGTTACCCGGCAATCACCCCGCCCTGGGGCAGCCTGAGTGCGATTCATCTCGACACGGGAGAGTTCGTCTGGAAGATTCCTTTCGGTGAGTACCCCGAACTAGTTGCCCAGGGCATCAAGGACACAGGGAGCACAAATCATGGGGGGGGAATCGTGACGGCTGGCGGTCTATTCTTCATTGGAGCGACGCAGTTCGACAGCAAATTTCGTGCCTTCGACAAACTGACCGGAAAGTTGCTCTGGGAAACGCTTCTGCCTTTTGCCGGAAATGCCACGCCCGCAACCTATGAGGTGGATGGCCGTCAGTATGTAGTGATTGCCGCTGGAGGGGGTAGGGGAAGGCCTTCGGGCAGCCAGTACGTTGCATTCGCACTCCCCTGAAGCAATGCGGCGAGACTGCGGGGCAGCTGGGGCTAGGATTCAGGGTTGACTGCGGAGTTACGTCTAACTTTTGCGGGGTAATGCAATTCCAGATACTTTTTTAACTCTAAATCTGTGACACAGAGACCCGAGGGGAGAACATTCTGTTCGTTTTCGAGGCTGAGTTCGTTCTTTAACCGGGCAAAGCAAAGATCCGGGAGATCCTGAATCTTGAATTTGTTGTCTGTGACCAATTGATTCGCGATCGAGAATTCAATCATCCGCTCCTCGCGAAGCGTCCCAATCACTCGAAAGCTGTAAATGCGGGAAGTGAGAATCTGATGCGTGCCCAGAAATTGAATCGTCACTGAGGAAATCCTTTCCGAGCGTCAAAGGAAGCGGGAAGTCAGGGGGGAAAAAAAACGGGAAACCCAAATGAATGGGTTTCCCGTGAAGGTTCGTGATTCAGATTAGATCTTCACCACTTCGGCAGCCTGCAATCCTTTGGGGCCGTTATTTACTGTAAACTCCACGGCCTGCCCTTCATTCAGAGATTTATATCCCTGTTCCTGGATGGCGGTGTGGTGGACGAATACGTCGGCGCCGGATGCACGTTGGATGAATCCGTAGCCCTTCTCATTGTTGAACCACTTGACGATACCTTGTTCTCTCATACTGTTTTTCTATCCTTTACTGAATTATGTTTAGATTGTGCTGTCATCGTCTTTGAGAACTCAGGCCCGGCAATTAATTCAACCTGCATCAAGCAATGTCCCATAACCGCCGTAAACTAAAAAAAGGCCACAAAATCGAATGTTCTGTGGCCTGCTGGTTACTCTTGAGATCACAAAAACTGATTAAGCCATCACCAATGTATCGGATCCCCTGTTGAAATGCAAACAAAAACTTCACAAGTAGCGAGTTTTTATAGCTTTTCAGTCGGTTAAAGAGAAAAATCATGAGAAATTTGAGTTCATGGGCTACGGTTCGAAATTAGCAACATACACAACAGTTAGGTCCTGTTTGAGGCTGATTGCACAATCTCTAGTGCAGGAAACGTCAGCAAATTATAGAGTATAGGCGGTTCAATATAATCAAGGGGATTGAGAAATGGAACGAAATCAAGAAACCTCCCAAGTCAAGACTCTCGTCTCGCAGGTGGTCAAAGCTTCCGAATGGGTCGGATATCAGGAAGGCTCAGTCGTGAGCCGGGAGATCATTACCCGCAAAACGGGAACCGTCACGCTGTTTGCTTTCGATGAAGGCCAAGGACTCAGCGAGCATACTGCGCCATTTGATGCCTTAGTTTATCTGTTGGACGGCCAGGCCGAGATCCTCATTGCAGGAAAACCTTTCCAACTCGGAGAAGGGGAGATGATCATCATGCCAGCCAATGTGCCTCATGCCCTCAACGCTGTGAAACGGTTCAAGATGATCTTGACGCTCATTCGATCGTAAATCATGAGACTCTGAGAATAAACCAGATGACGCTGGCTGGCGCAGACATGTGTTTTTTACATGTCTGCGTAGGAACACATTGCATGGACAGACAGTCTCGTAGCGCAGACCCGATTTCCCGGGTCTGCGGCTTTTTGGTAGAACTGCCGCAGAGTCAAACTTCGACTCTGCCCTACGACTACTTAAGGGACATGCCGACAACGCGTGTATGTGCTAGCCGTGCATTTCATTACCTCTCAAATTGAGCCTAAACTAACGCATTGCTGTCCTAGGTGAAAACTCGATCTGCGATTTCGATTCTCTAGAAACGGCAAATCTGGTATTTTTGTCCCTGAATTTATTTCTTCTTGAGTTATCGTTTCCTCTATAACTCATTAGCTCGGGCCAATAACCGATAGTAAACCAGTTCTCACCTTCCTTTTGATGGTTTCCCATCGATTGCCAGGAGAGTCCAAATGTTCAAGCGTTCACGCATGACCTCTATCCCCACTCGCTTGGTGCAGCTGTACTTGATCAAGCCCTCCAACTACGATGATGACGGTTATGTCGTTACCTATTTTCGAGGCGTGTTGCCCTCGAACACCCTGAACTGTTTGGCCGCGCTGACCGAAGACGTGATCCGAAACAAATCCCTCGGAGACCATCTCGACTTGAATGTGCATCTCTTCGATGAGACGGTTCAGAAGATTCCCGTAAAAAAAATCTGCCAGTCGGCCCGGAACAAGGATCAGCAGGTGATTGTTTGTCTCGTGGGCGTGCAGAGTAATCAATTCCCTCGCGCTTCCGACCTGGCCCGAAATTTTAGAGCTGCCGGAATCACCGTACTGATTGGGGGATTTCATGTCAGCGGTCTTCTCTCGATGATCCCCGGCATCCCGGAGGATATCCAGTCTCTCATGGACGAAGGGGTCACGATCGTCAAAGGTGAAGTGGAAGAGACCTGGTCTGGATTGTTGAATGACGCGGTGAATGGGCAGCTGAAGCCGCTCTACGATTTTGTGAGTGATAGCCCGGATCTGCGCTATCAACCCATTCCGTTGGTTGACAAGCGACTCATGAAGCGCTTTATGGCCTCCAACTACGGGACCATTGATTGCGGGCGGGGTTGTCCGTTTAACTGCAGCTTCTGTACAATCATCAATGTTCAGGGACGCAAGATGCGGGTTCGGTCAGCGGAAACCGTCGCGGAGGCCCTGCGGGAAAACTGGCGCCGCCGCCGGGTGAATTTCTATTTTTTTACCGACGATAATTTTGCTCGCAATACGGCTTGGGAATCCATTTTCGATGCCCTGATTTCCCTTCGAGAGACGGAACAAATTAAGGTTCAGTTCATGATGCAGGTGGATGTGCTCTCCTACAAGATCCCGAATTTTGTGGCCAAGGCCCGGCAGGCCGGTTGCACGCAGGTCTTTATTGGAATGGAAAGTATCAACCCGATGAGCTTGAAAGATGCCGGCAAGACGCAAAACAAGGCCAGTGACTATGTTAATCTCATCCAGGCCTGGCATGATGCCGAGATCGCGACGCATGTCGGGTTTATCCTCGGATTTCCGCACGATACGGCGGAATCTTTGCGCGCGGACTTCCAAAAGTTGATGCATGAGATTAAGGTTGAGCAGGCCTCCTTTTTTATTCTAATCCCCCTGCCAGGATCCCGCGACCATCAGGAAATGGTGAAGCGGGGTGAATACATGGATCCGGATTACAATAAGTATGATTCCATGCATGAGCTTATGAATTTCGCAAATTTTCCAGAGCCGGGGTCGCTCCGGCGGATCTACGACGAAGCCTGGGAAACCTTTTACAGTTTCGAGAACATGAAGCGTGTTCTCTCGAATGCCTCTGCCCGGAACTACTGGAACATCATGAAGAACTTCATTTGGTATAAAAATGCCTCGCTGCTAGAAAAACGTCACCCCATGATGGCAGGTTTCCTGCGAAAGAAGAGCAGGAGTGCCATGCGAAGCGGAGTCGTGGCCCCCGCTTTCTGGGCATTTTCGAGAATGCGTTTCCATGAACTGAGTACGTATTTTAAGGGGATGATCCAACTGATTTGGGAAATGCAGGAACTATGGATCCAGACTCGACCCCGCAGCGCGGCTGAACAAGTGTTGTCGGAAGAGTTGCGCCGGGTTTATGCTTCTGTGGAGAGGCGCCTGACGGTTGCTGAACTGCAATTGGCGTACCAACGTGCGCGCACCCATTTGCCGGCTATGAAAGTGCCATCTAAAATCATTTTATACTGGCAGCAATGGAACTTGTTTTATGCCACCCAGCTTGTTTACACCCGCGAAGATATCAATCGTAATTGGATGCGCATCATTGATCGATTCCGACGGCGCAGTATCTTCGGCCTGTCGCCCGTGCGTTTCGTGACAAACTTGTGGTTGGATTTTCAGGTGACAGCCCTCTTCGCTCATGCGCTTTATTTTGGGCGCTTCCCTCGAGTAAACTCTGACGAGTTTTAGCCCATTTTCGAATCGGGATCAGTGATTGCCGTTTGAAGACAGGGCAAGTTGCGCCCCGAAGTGCAACTGCCTGCGTTGCCATTCTCTGTTGCGACGGGCAACTTTCGCCGGCATTAGAGCGCAACCGCAAGGGCTGTTTATTGATGCAAGTCTTGAATGATGGCTTCTGCCACTCGCCGACCAGACGCCATAGCTCCGTTGATTGAAGCGGTGTCGGTGTAATCTCCACAAATGTAAAGCCCACGATTCAATTGGGTCGCACGGGTCAAAGAAGGCACCGTGGGAGGCTCTTGGGCGGGCAGAGCATGAAGGATATTATAAGTTCTGAGATGCTTCCAGCCGAGAGATTCCGATCCAAACCAATCGTATAACTGAGTCCTGACCGCCGTCTCTAATGGTTCATATTGCTGCTTAAGTTTCCCCAGCACCGTGACGGACAGCAGGGCTGCCCCGGAGGGAGCGTAACTCGGAGCGATTTGGCTGGGAACACAGAAATGATTAATCGGACCTTTGCCGGTGCTGTTTACAACTAGGATCGGATCCTTCAGCGGCGATTTGTCGGCTGCAAAATAAAGGCAAGTGACACTGCGCGAAGCGGGCCGAGGAATATGGCTCAACAACCGAGCGGCCTGGGGGCCATCGGTCGCAAGGACAATGGTGCGGGCTGGAATTCGTTCTCCGGCCTCCAAAACTACTCCAGAAGCCTCAATCTTGGACACCCTGGCATCTACTAAAATGGAGCCCTGGGGCAATCCAGAGGCAATCGACTGCGGAATTCTTTCCATTCCCAATGCGGGTAATGAGGCCTTTCCGGTGGCGAACATTCTGAATACAAAATGAAAAAGCCGACTTGAAGTTTGCAAGTCGGGCTCCAGGAAAACCCCTCCAAAGAAAGGCCTGAAGAACTGTTCGATGATCGCTGGAGTGAAACCGCTGTTTTGTAAGTCGGCCAGGGTTGTAGTCTCTGGAGCGGTCAGCAGGTCGTCGAGTGAAGCCGAGAGGACTCTCCAGCGAAGTTTGGCGATCCGCAATTTGTCTGAAAGACTGCCCACGGAAGAGAAAAGTTGCCGGGTTACTGCCATGGGGCTTTTCCAGGGGTCCGAAAGCTTGCGGAATCCCTCATTCAGTCGTATCAAGGCGCCGGGAAAGAAGGAGTGGAGATCGAGCGAAGGAAAATCCAAGAATTTCTGGGCTTCAGGGTAAGAGGTCAACAGAGTTTGAAAACCGCGATCCAATAAGAATCCGTCTACAGAATCGGTCCGAATCCTTCCACCAATGGCGTCCGATCCTTCCAAGATTAAGCAAGCAATGCCTTCTTGGTGTAGCCGTCTGGCACAGCAGAGGCCAGCAATTCCACCACCGACAATTACAATCTCTGGATTAGACAAAACGATAGGCTCCTTAGAAAGTGATTCCAACTTGGATTGAATGAGGTGTTCGTCAATAGCGCCACACGGTTTTGGCCGTGTGCGGTTAATCTTCCAGCCCTTCGCGAGAACAATAACTAATCGGTCGAAATGACACTAAGCTACAGATAAATGAATACAATAAGTCAAGTTGGCCCCACAACTCTGGCCGAAACTGTTCCCGTCGGAGTGGGAATAAAAATCATCGTAAACCTCCATAGGCGTGGGCTCCCCTCCGACCCCGGAAGGTTTGAAGGAATTGGATTCGGTGTTGCTCTGCGAGTGTCCCACTTGGTTAAGGGGGACTTCAGGGGGTTCGTCCCGCAGGACTTACGACCACCCCCTTGCCCCCTCCTTACCTATGTCCCAAAAGAAAACAACCAAGGAGGGGAACCAAAATTGAATTTCTTCACACCTTCCCTTGCAAAGAGGGTAGGCAGTCAATCAGCGGACAGGAATAGTACTGGATTTGCGCTTTGGTCCCTTTCATAATTCTTTGAAAACGACTGGATATGAAGCAACGTCAAGGTAGTAATTTCGAGTAGGTTTCCGGATCAAACCCAACAATAAGGGTGCGACCTTTTCGGAGAGTCGGGGCGCGCAAGTTTCCGGTTGGGCCAAGAAGCATGCCTGAAAGTGTGGCGTTGTCAGGCTTCTCTTTCTTGAGGTCAACATGCAGTATTTTCTTTCCTCTCATGGCATAGATTTCATCAATATCGCGAATTAACGCCAAAGCATCCTGTTCCTTCAAAGTCGTCTTCCTGGCGTCAATTTGGGTGGTCGGGTTGATTTTTTTCTTCGCAAGAAACTCCTGCGTTCTGGCGCAGGTCTTTCAACCCGGACGATGATAAGACCAATCGATGGCACTCATTTGCATTCCCCTTGATGAATGTTATTTTTAAACGACGAAACTACTTTCCCATCAGGTATCTTAACGCTCCTTCGAGCTCGGGAAAACGAAAAGAGTAACCTGTCTGCAATAAACGTTGCGGTTCTATTCGCTGGCTGGAAAGCAGCAGTGCCTCGGCCATCTCCCCGAATGCCAATTTAGCGGCGAAAGCAGGCATTGGAAGAATCGTCGGGCGTCCTAAAATTCGACCCAACGTTTTGGTGAATTCCCGATTCGTTACCGGGTTGGGTGAGGCCACGTTTATCGGACCTCTCAGCTGATCAGTCACCAGTGTGTGCTGAATCACGCCGAGAAGTTCATCCAGTGCAATCCAACTCATGAATTGGCTGCCGTTGCCTATAATACCACCTACTCCCAAACGAAAAGGGGTCAGCATCCGCTGCAAGGCACCCCCGGTAGTCGAAAGGACGATGCCAAAACGAAGGTTTAGAACCCGAATTCCAGCGTCGGATGCGGCAGTTGAAGCTTTTTCCCATTCCTGGCAAACCTTTGCGAGGAAGTCGGAGCCGGGGGAGCTTTGTTCATTCAGCCTTTCTTCTCCACGATCGCCATAATACCCGATGGCGGAGGCGCTGATAAGCACCTTGGGAGGATGAGCGAGTCTGCTGAGAGTCTCGGAAAGCAATCGCGTTCCCTTGGAACGGCTCTCCAGGATTTGGGTCTTTCGTTGCGAACTCCAACGACCGCCCGCGATGCTTTCCCCGGCAAGATGAATAACAGCATCAAAGCCTTCCAAGCTTGCTAAGTCGAGCACATCCGCTTCTGGATTCCACGAAATTGCTGATTCCATGCCATGGAACTTTGTCGACTTCGATCGGAACAGACGGCTGACTTGATGTCCTGCGGTTGTGAGGAAAGGTACCAGGGCAGAACCCATGAATCCTGTTGATCCAGTAACGAGAATCTTCATGACGCGATCTCCTTTCGGGCCACTCTGATATGCTGCGTCATTTGCCGTTACCCGATGGCGATACGTGAATAGACGCTTCAATTTAGAAATCATAATCGGATTGCCAATCCAATCCCCGATCCTGCCCCATGGCAATGCATATTCTATACGATCTTCCAAATAGCAAGCATTATTGCCGTCGGCTTCCACTTTATGAGTGTGAATCCAATGAGCAAAAGGACCCTGGACTTGGACATCTTGAAATTGCCAGAACTCGGCTGTCGCATCTCCCTGACCTGCTTTGGGCATGAGGAATCCTTGATGTTCGGCAATCCAGCGTTGGCGTAGCGGGCCGATTCCCACACTGAGTTCCACTCTCGACCCGGGTTCAATCCCTCCGGTTCTTTCGAGGATTCGAACCGATTCCCATGGAGGTTGAAGGCGCTCAAACGCACCAGCCCGGCAATGCCAACGAAATACTTTTTCCGCCGGTGATTCGATGCGGGATCGCTTAATAAAGAACCGTTTTTTCAAACTTCAGATACCTTTCTAGTGATTGACCGTGACCAATGAATGAAACTAGTCTCTTGGTGTTAGCCACTGCAAATGGGCTGCTCCTCCGAGCAAAACTCCCTGGGCTAGACGAAAATGAGGTGGTTTGCATCCCATTATTGCGGGGAAAGAAAACATCGGTCACATTTTAGCAGTCCGTTGATTCTCATATGAAAGTAATTTCGATATCCTTGTTTTGAGGCTGAAAGGTTTTGTTGGTATTGCCGGCTATTACTTCGAATTGGAGGCCTGTTTGGTCATTTTAGACGCGGAAGAGCTTCGAAAAAATTATAACAATGGATTTGAACCTGTCGAAGTGCTCAAAGGAGTCAGTCTCCTGTTGAAACGTGGGGACTTTGTGGCTCTGATGGGCCCTTCGGGGTGCGGCAAGTCCACGTTGCTCCACCTTTGTGGTGCAATGGATTTGCCAACCTCCGGAAGCGTTTCTATTGAGAATGTCCGTTTGGACCGCTTGACGGATTCACAGCTCACCCGGCTTCGCCGCAGTCGGGTTGGATTTATTTTTCAATTTTTTAACCTTTTGCCTACCTTGACGGTTCTCGAGAATGTGGCTTTGCCTTTGCAGCTTGCTGGTCATGGCAACATTCACTCCACCAAGGAAGCGGAGGACTGGCTAAGCAAGGTAGGGTTGGAAGCACGTTTGACTCACTATCCGCAACAGCTTTCCGGCGGGGAAATGCAGCGCGCCGCGATCGCTCGGGCGTTGGTCCATAGGCCGGCTTTACTGATTGCCGATGAGCCCACGGGTAGCCTCGATTCGCAGAACGGGGAGCGGGTGATTCAACTCCTGCAACACCTGAATGAGCAATTGGGCGTTACCGTGTTGTTGGCCACTCACTCTCCGGAAATAGCCTCTAGCGCCAAAAAAGTCCTACATATGCGTGATGGGCGAATGGTCAACGAATGACTCTTCTGCGTCAGTTTATCCTGCGGACCCTTGCTAAAGAGCGCCTTCGGGTTGCCGTCTCTATTCTGGGGATTACTTTGGGAGTAGCGGTAGTCTTGGCCATTCAGATGGCCAACCGGGCCTCTCTGCTCGGGTTTGCGACCGCCGTGGAAACTCTATCAGGAAAGGCCGGGTTGGAAATTAGATCCAGCGGAATAGGCCTCGACGAAGACCTCTTAACCAGTCTTTCCTGGCTAAGCGAATATGGAGAGCTTAGTCCAGTCATTGAGGGAGAAGGCGAATTTGTTGGGCCAAAGGGCGAAGCAGAGTCTCTACGCATCTTGGGCGTCGACATTTTACGCGACCGGCCTTTTCGGGAATATCGTCTGTTGGAATTTGAGGCCCAAAGACGAGACCCCACCCCTGAAGAGTTCCTGCGGCTTCTTCTAGACCCCCAAAGCGTTGTGATCACAGAAAAATTTGCATCTCGTTACGGACTGACCGTAGGTTCGCCACTCGATCTTATCATTAGAGATCGATCCCAGAAGTTCCTGGTTCGCGGATTGCTTCGCGATGATGGACCCGCCAGGGCCATGGATGGGAATTTCTTGTTGATGGACATTGCTGCCGCACAGTGGGCGTTCGATCGATTGGGAAAAATTGACCGGCTCGAGATCATACCTGGGACTAAGATCTCTTCCTCAGCGCTGCAAGAGAAAATTTCCCAAAACTTACCCCCGGGTTGGATTATCCAGCTTCCTTCTCGCCGGGGAGAACAAGTCGAGAAGATGTTGGAGGCGTTTCACTTTAACCTAACCGCTTTGTCTTACATCTCCATGCTGGTGGGGCTCTTCTTGATTTACAACACGATCTCCATTTCAGTGATCAGCCGGCGTCAGGAAATCGGTATCCTGCGGGCCTTGGGGACTTCGCGGTTAACCGTCATGCTCTTGTTTCTTGCCGAAGCCGCACTGATTGCGATCTGTGGATGCTTCACGGGACTGCTGGGTAGCCGCTTCCTGGCTGAGTTGGCTCTAAAAATCACCGGAACTACTGTTAAGGTTCTCTATATTGCCACGGCTTCCAAGCTACCGTCACTAGGCTGGGCGGATGTGGCGCTTGCCTTTGGAATGGGAATGCCTCTCTCACTGCTTGCGGCATTGATCCCCTCCTGGGAAGCCTCCAGAGTCACTCCTTTGTCGGCCATCACGGGGGCGGATCGCCTGGAGACTCGATTCCGCTTGAAGAAGAGGCATATTGTTCTTCCCACTGTATTCTTCGCGCTGGGGGCCGGGCTTGCTAACGTGAAGCCTAAAGGCAGTATCCCTGTATTCGGATACCTTTCTGCCGTGGCCATTGTATTTGGCACTGCATTTCTGACACCTGCTGTTCTTTACCTTTTAGGACGGGTCGGCTCAATCCCGTTGTCAAAAATGTTTGGAGTGGAAGGAAAACTGGCCAACGCAAATCTCAAAGGAGGGATCTCGCGTATTTCTATTTCGGTTGCGGCGCTCGCGGTGAGTCTATCGATGATGGCCGCTATTGCCATCATGATCGAAAGTTTCCGCGACACGGTGATCTATTGGGTCGGCCAAACCTTGCAGGCTGACCTTTATGTTCGCCCTGCCGGGCGTTCTGCGAATGGGACAGAAACGCACCTTTCACCCCAGCTGGTGACTCTTTTTCGCGAGAATCCGGATGTGGCTGCGGTTGACGGCTTTCGGAGTTTCACTCTTCCGTTTGGGGAAAGCATGATTAATCTGGGTGCCCGTGACTTTGAGGTGCTTAGAAAGCGCGGACAGCTTTTGATCAAGAATCCGCAGGAGGGCAGGGAAGCATTGCGAGCAGCGATCGGTCAGGATGTGGTCATCGTTTCAGAAAGCTTCTCCTACAAATATAACAAACAGGTGGGCGATGAGTTGAAGCTCGCGATGCCTTCGGGGGAAAAGATATTTCTTGTGACAGCGATTTTCTATGACTACACGAATGATCGTGGCACGATCCTGATGGACAATCGTACCTTCACCCGGAATTTTGGGGAAATTCAGCCCTTCAGTCTCGCTATCTATCTTCAGGAAGGAGTATCGGCAGAAGGCGCTCGTTCCAGAATATTGGCATCGCTGGGAAAGACTTACCATGTTTTCATCCATACAAATTCCTCCTTGCGTCGGGAGATTTTGCGGATTTTCGACAGCACTTTTGAGATCACTTATGCCCTTGAGCTAATCTCTATTTTTGTTGCGATTCTCGGTGTGGCGAGTACTTTGTTGACCTTGATATTGGAGCGGAGAAAGGAATTGGCTTACCTCCGACTGGTCGGTACGGAGGTTCGCCAGCTTAAAAAGATGGTCTTTATAGAGGCTCTCTTGTTGGCGGGAGTGAGCCAGGTGATTGGCGTCTTCATTGGGCTGGCGCTGTCATGGGTTCTGATCCATGTGATTAATGTTCAAAGCTTTGGCTGGACGATCCAGTTTCACTTTCCCTTGCACTTTGTAGTGCAGTCCTCGCTGCTCATTTTGGCGGCCGCGTTTGTGGCGGGATGGTATCCCGCACAACGCGCGGCGCGTTTGAACGCAATTTCTGAATTAGCCGAAGAGTAAATGAATGTTATTGTGAAGAAAAGTTGTGGCCGGGGCCGTTGGCGCCGGACATGGACCGGCCTCAACGAGGCCGGCTACAGCTAACGTCAAGAAGTTGTGGCCGGGGCCGGTAGCCCCGGACGTGGACTGGATTGGAGGGATTAAAAAAGTTGAGATCAGGAATCACAATGTTGCGTCGGTGTAGGACGAGAGTGGCGATAATGTCAGGCTCTATCTGGCTTTTGGCTCTCCAGTTCGTAGCGATCCCACAGGAGAACTGGAAACAACCCCAACCAGGGCTTAATCTGAGCTTTCCTAAGGACCATGCGAGCCATCCGGACTACAAGATCGAATGGTGGTACTACACGGGGAATCTGCTCTCCGCGACGGGCGAGCGTTTTGGATATCAATTAACCTTTTTCCGTGTCGGAATGGACGCACAGCCAGTGAACCCTTCGCGCTGGGCGGTGCGTGATCTTTTCATGACGCATTTTGCAATTACGGATATTTCTGGAAAGAAATATCATTTTTCTGAACGAATGAATCGGGCGGGCGTAGGCTGGGCTGGAGCGTCGAGCGAACAGTATCACGTTTGGAATCAGGGTTGGGAAGTCCGGTTGGATGAGCGAGGGGATCACCATCTCGTTGCCCGCAATGACCTGATCAGTATTGATCTGGTTCTCTCTCCAGGTAAACGCCTAGTGCGGCATGGAAAAAATGGGTTCAGTCAGAAGGGCGGACAGAGCGGTAATGCATCCCTTTACTATTCTCTGACTCGTATGCCGACTTCAGGTCGGTTGAGTTTCGAGGGACGATCCTTCACCGTCCAGGGGCTCAGTTGGATGGATCACGAATTTGGAACCAGCTTCCTCGAGGAGGGACAGGTTGGATGGGATTGGTTCTCAATTCAACTCGAAGATGGGATGGATTTGATGCTTTTTCAATTAAGGGGAGCAGATGGCCGTATCGATTCGCATTCCAGCGGGACTTGGGTGGATGCCTCTGGACATGCGACCCCTCTCCGGATGCGTGACTTTGAGATGAAAGGGACACAGCTCTGGCAGTCGGACCAGAGTGGCGCCCAATACCCTACAAAGTGGGAAATTCAGTGCGCTCCGCTCAGGTTGAACCTTACCGTGCAACCCACTGTCCTCAATCAGGAACTCCGAACGAAGGAATCTACCGGAGTCAACTATTGGGAGGGGGCGGTAGAAGTAGCCGGGAGTCGAGAGGGAAGGCCTGTGAAGGGTCGAGGGTATCTTGAAATGACCGGCTATGGGGGACAAGTGATGAGCCGGTTATTCAAGTAGCAAGCGGTTTCCGAGAATGGGTAGGGCGATCTCACCGAGACCGCTGTCGTAATTTGTCGGGAGAGGATGAAGTGGCGCAGAGTCGTACTGTGACTCTGCGGCTTTCAGGCTAATTCTACTCGTAGCGCAAGCATTCGATAGGATCCAGAAGGGAAGCGACTCGTGCCGGCCAGACTCCGAACACGAGACCGATCAAGACCGAGACGGTCAATCCGGTGATCACTGCCCAAAGGGGAATCGTTGAGGGCAGATTCGGGAGGAGGAACATCAGGAGGATGCTTGCGAGTAATGACAAAAGAATTCCCACAATCCCACCACAAACGGTCAGGGTCATGGCCTCAAAGAGGAACTGAGTCACAATATCGTTACGCTTTGCTCCAAGGGCTTTGCGAATACCAATCTCACGCGTTCTTTCCGTCACGCTAACCAGCATGATATTCATGACGCCAATTCCGCCGACTAAAAGCCCGACCCCGGAAATGGCAATCGCAATCAATCCAATAGCTGCCGTAATACTGTCGAAATGGCGAACGATTTTTTCGGGCGTATTGATATCAAAATTGTTTGGCTGATCATATTTCACATTTCGCTGGCGGCGGAGCACAGCTTCCACCTGATCCACAGCTTCTTGGAGCTTTCCAGGATATGCCTGCATAACGATCAAAAAATCATCAAGGCGGTTCGATAACTTGGCGCCCGTACGGTATGGAATAATGACCGCATTATCTTCCTCATTTTCTCCGAAAAAACTTGCTCTTCTTTTCTCTAGGACGCCAACAACCTCATAGGTTCTTCCCGCCAGGTTTACCTGACTTCCCACAATCTGCGTGCGGTTAGAGAACAATGCATCTACTACATTCATTCCGATCACCATAACATCTCGACGGTGCAAGTCGTCGACTTCATTGATATAGCGGCCATCCCGAATGACAGCGTTATCCAGTTTTCCGCAATTGGGTGAAACCCCCTGGAGGTTTGCTTGCCTGTAAGTATTTCCGCCGAAAGTTATCGTGTGTTCAAGCCGCCATAAGAAGAGTTTGTAGCCTACTTCTCTGACAGCGGGTGCACTCTGTTGGATCGCAACGACGTCGGCTAAGTTTAGAGGCTTTCGAGTCAGTTCCTTGCGGTCTCGAGGACCAATTTGAATACCGGTCGTTAAATGAAATGCCCACAAATTATTCGTACCGTACTCTTCAATCAAGTTGACGATATTCTGCCGCAATCCCGTGAGTACGGAGGCGACCACAATTACCGTCATCACGCCAATCATGATTCCAAGCAACGTCAGGAAGCTTCGGAATTTATTGGCCCAGAGGTTGCTGAGCGCCATTCGGATGTTCTCGATTGGTACCCCTTGTTGAAAACGGTTTGAGTGCATATCTCTAATTCTTCGTCAACGCAATGATGGGATCGAGTCTTGAAGCTTTATACGCAGGATAAATCCCAAAGATCATTCCGATTCCTCCGGAGACAGTTAGCGAGAGCAGGACATACGGGATGGTAATTGTCATAGGAATCGGAGTGGCAATTTCCACCACCCAAGAAAGCCCGGCTGCGAGAAGCAAACCCAACAAGCCACCTACAGAGGCCAGAGTCGAAGATTCGATGAGAAACTGTGTTAAAATCTGGTTTCTTCTAGCTCCCACAGCTTTCCTTAGCCCAATCTCAAAGGTTCTCTCAGTAACACTCACCAACATAATGTTCATTACAACGATCCCGCCAACCAGCAGTGAAATAAGCGTGACCGGGGTAACCACCATGGCGATAGCTCCTGTAAATTGCCCTATTTGTTTGTCGATCTGGCCAGTGTCCAGAGTGGCAAATGTATCTTCCTGATTTGGCTTAAGGCCGCGCCGCGCTCGTAGCAGCACTCTCACTTCATCAATGGTGGGCTGAAACGAGTCACGGTCTGAAGCGTTACCGCGAATTCCAAATCCTCTCTGCTTCCCAAATATCTGCTCATGGGTAGTAATTGGAATGTAAATTCTGTTGTCCATCGACTGACCGAACATCGAGCCCAACTTTTCCTGGACTCCAATGATATTCATTTCCGTGTTCAGTATCCGCAGGGTTTTGCCGATAGGGTCTACATTCGGAAAGAACTTTTCCTTGATGTCTTGACCGATGACACAGAGCTCCATTGAGTGCTCGACTTCATAAGGGATAAAGAAGCGCCCTTCCGTGATCGTCAAATCCGCGATGTCAGACATTTCGGCAGTATACCCGTAGATGGTTGTCCCAAACATTTCCTCACCCTCATGTTTGATGTCTGTTGTGGCTCTTTGTTCGCCGCCCACATCCACACAGGAGTGGCAACTCTCCTTGACGAAACGAAGCTCATCCCACTCAATTTGCTTGTTCCTTCTCATCATCTTTTCCCATTCTTCTTCGCTGAGCTCTCCAATGGCCCCCAACCAGGTGAAGTAAAAGGTGTTGGCACCCAGTTGTTTGGTAACATTGGTAAGAACGTAGGTGTTTAAGCCGCTGATGGAAGCCCCAACTAAAACGACCGATGCGACTCCAATGATGATGCCAATGAGGGTCAGGAACGAGCGAAGTTTGTGGGAAAAAATCGCCTGCAAAGCGATCGTTGTGGCATCCAGGAAAAAGTAGAATAGGTTCTTCATGAGGCACCGGGGTGTTTCAAGCCTTATGTGAATTGGAAGAAATGAGACCCCAAGCGGGTAGTCTGTCGTTCTAGCAAAAAGGGCCGCTTGTTACAAATACGATCTACGTCGGCGAAAAGTTCGACGTCAAAGAAGGCTTGGATTGGAAGGAGTTGATGGCCTCCTGGAATTCATCACGCACCCACGTTTCGGGCTCGGTCGAGGCGGCTCTAATCAATGCGGGCAGTGAATCTGGATTGCCAATTTCTGCTAAGGCCCAGGCCGCATGGGACCGAACAAGTGGCGCGTCGTGTGTTAACGATTTCTCTAATACGTCACAAGCCGAGGAATCGTGGCTGTTTCCAAGCGCAACGGCAACGTTGCGCAAGAAACCAGCATACCGGGCACGTCTTACCGGACTGTGGCGAAAACGTTCTTTAAATTCGGTTTCAGTCATCTCCATTAGATCGCGTAAAACAGGCACATGATTCCTTGGGTCCGGATAAAACTCCTTCTCCGTCGAGGCGGTTGCAAAGCGATTCCAAGGGCAGACGTCCTGGCAGTCATCACAGCCAAAAATTCGAGAGCCAATCATCGATCGAAGCTCACGGGGAATCGGGCCACGGAGTTCAATCGTGAGATACGAAATGCATAAACGGGCGTCTACGACATAAGGGGCAACAATGGCTTTAGTCGGGCAACAGTCGATGCATCGCCGGCAACTGCCACAATAATTTCGGCTTTCGACATCATAGTCGAGTTTCAGACTGATAAGAATCTCTCCTAAGAAAACCCATGATCCGCGATCGCGCGTGATCACATTGGAGTGTTTGCCGATCCAGCCAAGTCCACTCCTGTGAGCCCAAGCCTTGTCCATGAGCGGACCGGTATCCGAATAGAAGAGGCCTTCCGCTGAGGGGTTGCAGTCTCTGATCCATTCCCACAACTGTTTCAAACGATCGTTCATGACCTGATGATAGTCGCGTCCCCAGGCGTAGCGAGAGATTTTGCCATGTTGGCCGTTTTCAGAATGAGACAAGCGGGGTGTAGTAATTCATAGCCAAAGCGATGACCGACTGTACTTTGGGAAGGACTTTCGCGGGATCGACCCGTTTGTCAGGGTAACGGTTCATCCATTCCATCTCACCGGCTCGTCCTGCGGCAAGCCAGGATTGGAGGCCGTTCCGTTCGTCGAGCCGCTCCGCAGGGCTAATTCCTACCTTGGAAAATCCTATGTCGAGAGCTTTCGCCTTGATTTCTTGCGTTAGAGACATGGAAAGAGATTACTTAGTACTTGGATTCATTGATACGATCATGAATCCTATCCACCCCTGAGGGCTAAACCCCTCTTCCCCTTCCAAGAGGGGACTCGTCTTAATTCCCCTCCATTGGAGGGGCGTAGGGGTGGGTTCGTTCAACAATTTTGGCGAAGTTGAATTGAAAACATCACTACATAGACAGATAGAATGATTATCGTTGAAAAAAGCTCCCTACGCTTTTGGGTGGGCTTTGTCATACTGCTCCATCAAATGGCCGATCGAAAGATGAGTATATTTTTGAGTTGTGGACAAGCTTTTGTGACCAAGCAACTCTTGAATGGAACGGAGGTCGGCCCCTGAATTCAGTAAGTGGGTCGCGAACGAATGGCGAATACCATGCGGGCTGATCTTTTGAGCTAGTCCGGATGTCCGTACGTATTTATCCACCATGCGAGCGATGGAGCGGGTTGTCAAACGCGTTCCGACATGGCTCAAGAAGAGTGGAGACTTTTCTTCTGTGATTCGGTTTCTGAAGAAGCTCCGCCGAGCCTGCAAATACGCTTCCAGTGCGGCATGACAATGGCGGCCAAATGGCACAACCCTTTCCTTCTTGCCTTTCCCTCTCACCAAGATAAGGTCTTCTTTGAAATTGATGTCTTCCAGATTCATTCCCGCGCACTCGCTGACACGAATCCCACAGGCATAGAGTAGTTCTAAAATTGAACGGTCTCGAAGTCCCATCGGGGTGCCTAAGTCTGGAGATTCAATCAATCGAACACAGTCGTCGACGGAAAGATAGCCGGGAATCTTCTTAGATACTTTCGGGAGCCGGATCAACTTTGCAGGGTTTTGTTCGAGCGCGCCTTCCTTGCATAGAAACTTGCAGAATGAACGGATGGCAGAAATTTTACGAGATTTTGATGAGTTTTCAATTTCTTGCGAGTGTAAATGAACCAGATATTCAAGGATGAGATGATGATCGAGCTTTTCGATCGTGCAAGAGATAGATTCTCCCTCATGTCCAGGTGGTGTTAGGTATTCCTGGAACTGCGTAAGATCGCTTACGTAGTTCCGCACGGTATGTCCCGAGGCGTTCTTTAAGCGTAAATAATCTTCAAATCGGACAATCCATTCAACGAATGAGGGCATGATCCTAGTTCTCAAAACCTTTTGTCAGTTCCTGCCGGAAGGGCACAGTATTCGTGATCTTGACGGAGGCTCATCGCTGCTTACTCCATCGAATGCCTTGCCCCTACAATAATCCCACTATAAAGGGGGAACGCCGTCCCCCTTGCGATATGGGCTTCTATCCATTCTGTTCCATGCACCTGATCGAAAAGGTGTTCTTCAAATCCTGAGCGAGATCGTCGATATCTGTTAACGCCCTCTTCGTTTGCAGGAGGTGCTTTTCCATTTTACCCATTTTTCTTGCGGGTAAGGGCAGTTCCGGAGGGGGCATAATCCCAAAATTAATATTCTCCGGTTGAAAGTTTTGGGGGTCGGCCGAAACCAGGTAATTGATGAGAGAACCAATGGCTGTCGAACGGGGAGGCACCCCAAGAGATTCGCCTGCAGCCAGCAGGCTGGCGTTCACACCGGCGATCAGTCCGGTCGCAATGCATTCGACATAACCTTCCACACCTGAAATCTGTCCGGCAAAAAAAACTCGCGGATCCTTTTTGGACTGCAAAGTAGGGCCAAGGAGTCTGGGCGCATTAATGAAGGTGTTTCGATGAATCTGTCCCAGTCTTGAAAATCGAGCATTTTCAAGTCCTGGGATCAACCGAAAGACTTTTTCTTGTTCTCCAAAGCGCAAGTGGTTCTGAAATCCGACCAGATTGTAGCTGTCCGCTCGCAAATTCTCTTGCCTCAACTGGAGAACAGCATAAGGTCTCTTCCCGGTTCGGGGATCCTGTAGGCCCACCGGCTTCATCGGGCCAAAGCGCAGGGTATCCACGCCTCGGCGCCCCATCTCTTCGATCGGGAGGCAAGCCTCAAAGTAGGCGGCGCTTTCGCAGCCGTGCAACGGAACGGATTCAGCCCGAATGAGGGCGTCATAAAACACCAGGTATTCTTCTTTGCTGAAGGGACAATTCAGGTAATCAGCCTCCCCTTTGTCATAACGAGACGCCCGATAGACTTTTGAATAATCAATGCTGTCGGCGTCCACGATGGGGCTGATGGCATCATAAAAATAGAGATGGCTTTCGCCGGCAAAATCACTGATCGACTGGGAAAGCCGTTCCGAGGTAAGAGGACCGGTGGCAATTATTGAAATGGGTCCTTGCGGAACCGCCCCTATCTCCTCGCGACGGATTTCGATGCCGTGGCACTGGGCGAGGCACTCCGTCACGGCAGCCGCGAACCGTTCCCGGTCTACAGAAAGCGAGGCACCGCTTGGAACACGGTGCTCGTAGGCGAGGCGTATCAGTAAGGAATCCAGCTTTTTCAACTCTTCCTTCAAGAGCCAGGGAGCGCTCCCTTCCTGGTCAGACTTAAAGGAATTGCTACAGACGATTTCGGCTAATTGGTCGGTCTTATGAGCCGGTGTGGGGGTTATCGGGCGCATTTCATAGAGCTGCACCTTGAAGCCGCGCTGGGCGATCTGCCAAGCGGCCTCGCACCCAGCCAGTCCACCACCAATGACGAGTATGGGTTCAGGTTTCACGGATTCAGTTTAGCATCAATTTCCAAGGGATCAAAAAACTACCCATACGGCTCATGATCTTCTATCTAGTCAACTTGTTGGAAGTGATCGGAGAGGACCTAGTGGCGCAGGCTCTCTGTATTTTTACTTTTTGTACAAGATTACGTAGCGCTGTTGTAGCCGGGGCCGCTGGCCCCGGACATGGACCGGCCTCAACGAGGCCGGCTACAGCGGGTGCTGAAAAGTTGTAGCCTGAGGCCGCTGGCCCCGGACATGGACCGGCCTCATCGAGGCCGGCTACAGCGGGTGCTGAAAAGTTGTAGCCGGGGCCGCTGGTCGCGGACAACAGGCGTCCACGCCTGTCGTGCGATGTTGCCAGGGATCAATTGGAAGGGAAAATGAAACCTAATCTCATCTTCAAATAATGAACAATGAGATGGCCCCCATGTCAACTTATTGGAAGTCATCGGAGAGGACTTAATGGCACGGGCTCTCTGTACTTTCATTTTTTGTACAAGATTACGTAGCGCTGTTGTAGCCGGGGCCGCTGGCCCCGGACATGGACCGGCCTCATCGAGGCCGGCTACAGCGGGTGCTGAAAAGTTGTAGCCTGAGGCCGCTGGCCCCGGACATGGACCGGCCTCAACGAGGCCGGCTACAGCGGGTGCTGAAAAGTTGTAGCCGGGGCCGCTGGCCCCGGACATGGACCGGCCTCAACGAGGCCGGCTACAGCGGGTGCTGAAAAGTGTTAGCCGGGGCCGATGGCCCCGGACCATGACCGGCCTCATCGAGGCCGGCTACAGCGGGTGTTGAAAAGTTGTAGCCGGTTGCCGCTGGCCCCGGACAACAGGCCAGAGTCCTGTTGCTACTTTCATGCGAGGTGACAGGCGTCCACACCTGGCGTCCGATTTTGCTAGGGATCATTTTGGGATGTATTCTTTAAACAGGGGTCGTTTCTTCTACCAGTTCAATCGATTCTTTGTAGTCGCAGGGTTCGTTATTGCAATACTGAATAGTGCCCTGTTTCTTAGTTGTTTTCTCGAGGAGGTATTGGGCTCCGCATTGAGGGCAGGGCTTGGAAATCGGTTTGTTCCAGGCTGTGAAATCACAATTTGGATATTGGTCACAGCCGTAAAATGTCTTTCCCTTGCGGGAACGTTTTTCCACCAGTTCGCCCTTGCAGTCGGGGCGGGGGCAGGAAATACCCAGTGTTTTCTTCTTGATGAATTTACAGGTTGGATAATCACTACAGGCTGTAAATTCTCCAAATCGACCGTATTTCATTACGAGGTTCTTGCCACACTGCGGGCATTTTTCCGTCAGGGGAACATCCGGTTGGTTGGATTTTGCTGATTGGCTCCCGGCAATTCGCTTGGTTGTCTTGCACTCGGGATAGCCCGTGCAAGCCAAAAACTGGCCGAACCGGCCCCGTTTTAGGGTCATGGGGCGTCCACAGTTCTCACAAACTTCATTGATGGCCTCAACTTCGTTCGTCTGACTGGAAGTGGCGTTCCCCTCCGTAGCGAGTTCGCGAGTGTTCTTGCACTCTGGATAGCCGGAGCAAGCCACGAATTTCCCATGCCTTCCCCACTTGATCACCATCGGGCTACCACATTTTTCACACACTTCGCCCGTGGGTTCTTCCATGGCTTTAATATCTTTCATCTGCTTCTGGGCGATTTTTAGATCGGCCGCAAACTTCGCGTAGAATTCATGCAACGCATCGGTCCAGGCCATTTTGCCTTCTTCGATTTCGTCCAGTTCTTCTTCCATCCGGGCAGTATACTGAACGTCGAAAATGTCGGCAAAACTCGTCACGAGCAACTCGGTGATGACAAATCCCAATTCTGTCGGTCTGAATTTGCCTTCTTCTTTCACTGCATACTCGCGATCCTGAATGGTGGTCAGAATGGTCGCGTAGGTGGAGGGTCTGCCAATTCCTTTCTCTTCCAGGGTCTTCACGAGTGTGGCTTCGGTGAAACGCGGCGGAGGTTGCGTAAAATGTTGTTCCGGGACAAGCTGATTCAGATCGAGGCTCTCGCCTTCCGTCAATTGGGGCAATCTGTGCTCGAGTTCATCGTCTTCTTCATCTTTTTCGTCTTTGCTCTCATCATAGACTTTGAGGAAGCCGTCGAACTTCAGCAGGGAACCCGACGCTCGGAATAGATATTTTCCGGCGCCGATATCCACTGAAGTCTGATCGAAAAGAGCGGGATTCATTTGGGAAGCGAGAAATCGTTGCCAAATCAGTTTGTAGAGCTTGTATTCGTCGGGAGACAGATGCTGTTTCACCTCGTCCGGATGATAGGCCGTGGAGGTGGGTCTTATGGCTTCGTGGGCGTCCTGAGCAGATTTCTTGCTTTTGTAAAAAATGGGTTTCTCAGGGAGATACTCGCTTCCAAAAGTCGTTCCAATATATTGGCGTGCTTCCGAGAGTGCGTCATCGGAGACTCGGGTTGAATCCGTTCGCATATAGGTGATCAATCCAATACTGCCCTCGCCAGCTATTTCAATCCCCTCGTATAAGCGTTGCGCCACCATCATCGTCTTCTTGACAGTGAAGCGGAGTTTTCGGGAGGCCTCCTGTTGCAGCTTACTGGTAATAAATGGGGGGACGGGATAGCGTTTCTTTTCCTTTTTCTCGACCTTTTCGACGATGTAATGGGCTTTTTCAAGCTCTGTGACGATATCTTTGGATTGGGCGGCATTGCCAATCTCAATATTCTTTCCCGCAAATTTGTGCAAACGCGCTTCGAAGGGAGGCGGATTGTGTCCGGTGAGGTGGGCCGTAATGGACCAGTATTCCTTGGGAATGAAGGCCCGGATTTCATTCTCGCGGTCCACCACCAGCCGCAAGGCCACGCTCTGGACGCGGCCTGCCGAAAGACCACGCCTGACCTTTTCCCAAAGTAGCGGGCTCACCTTGTAGCCGACCAAGCGGTCGAGAATCCGCCTGGCTTGTTGTGCATCCACCAAGTGGGAATCAATCACTCCAGGATTCTTAAAGGATTCCTGGATGGCTTTGCGGGTGATTTCATTGAAAAGGACCCGATAGACTTTGCGTTTCTTGGAGGCTAACTCTTCGGCGATATGCCAGCCGATCGCTTCGCCTTCCCGGTCCGGATCGGTTGCGATGTAAACAGCCTCCACATCCCGCGCGGCAGCTTTAAGTTCCTTAAGAACCTTTTCTTTTCCGGGGATAACTTCATAAGTTGGCGCGAAGTCTTTTTTGACATCGACGCCCAGGCCTTTTTTGGGCAGGTCTTTGACGTGTCCCATGGAAGCCTTGACGACATAGTCCGGGCCCAAATATTTATTAATAGTCTTTGCTTTGGCCGGTGATTCAACAATAACGATTGATTTTGACATGATTCCTGGACAGCCAACCTTTAACTTAGTACTTTTTCAAGAAACTTTTACCCGGGAGTTGTTTGATTTTATCTTTCATCTCGAGCTCCAACAGCGCAGACAACAGTTCTGCTGAACTTAGGTGAGTGAGATCCAGCAAACGGTCAATATGAATTGCTTCGTCATCGGGCACCCATTTCAACACAGCCTTTTCAGCCTCGGTCAGAAGTCCGAATGTTGACCCCTCCTGCCCAGCGGGCTGGTGTTCCTGCGGATTGAAGAGGAAGAACTCTTTCAAGGATCGAGGAAATTCTTCCACGATATCCTGCCAATCCTGCACCAGCTTGGCCCCTTGCTTGATCCAGAGGTTAGGCCCAAAACTATTCCGCGAGGTAATGTTTCCCGGTACCGCAAAGACCTCACGGCCCTGTTCAAGTGCCATCCGCGCCGTAATCAAAGAACCACTATATTCCGCGGCCTCCACCAGACAAACCCCCAAGCTAAGACCGCTGATGATTCGGTTGCGAATCGGAAAATTCTGCGGCACCGGACCTGCGTTCAAAGGGAATTCAGAGATCACGCAGCCCTGCTGCTCAATTTGTTGCACCAGGCGCTTGTTCTCCTTGGGATAAATAACGTTTAACCCGCTCCCCAAAACAGCAATCGTCAGGCCGCGAGCCTCTAGGGCGCCCCGGTGTGCCGCTGTATCAATCCCTCTTGCCAGCCCGCTGCAGATCAGCACGCCACGGGAGGCGAGATCCCGGGAGATTCTTTCAGCGGTATTCACACCGTACGGCGTGGCGCGTCGCGAGCCAACAATCGCAACAGCCGGCGTATTTAAGCACTTTACATCCCCTTTGACAAATAAGATTATCGGCGGATCATAAATTTCTTTCAGAAGTTTTGGATATTCCGGGTCATCTTGAGCAAGGAGGTGGATTCCGTTCTGCAGGCACTTTCCGAGTTCCAACTCGGCCTTCCGTCGCGTTTCCTGGGATTGCAGAGAATGGACAATGGACTCGGAGATCCCCTGTCCCATGAGTTCTGCCTGAGGGGCTGCAAGTATCGACGCAGGAGAAGCATACGCTTCTAACAATCGATTGGCACTGCGGCAACCCAAGCCGTCTGCCAGGGACAAAATGAGAAAATCTAAAACTTCAGTTCGCATAAGAATCGATGGCTGTGAGATTAGCGTTGGCCCCTCCATTTGTCAACCCGCAGGTGAGAGGATCGGATTCTCATCTGTCCACAGATGGGATAAGATCTGCTGCGTTGTTTTGAGCGGGTGAGGAGGGGTATTTGGTTAGCCGAAGAGAAGCTGGAACTCGTCATATCATCAAGGGGCGCCCGGTATTCAAGAGGCATCTCTATGTCAGCACGATTCTTTTTGTTCTAGTCATCGTCCTCGTCACATTATTGCTCATTCGCTTGACTGACGATGTCTTCCATGAACGCATCGACGGGGAGATCATTTTGACTTGTGAATCCTTGTCGCAGCAGATTCGTGATCAGATTCAAAGCGTGAATATGCGGATAAGCGCCAAAGAGACGTCCCCTCAGAATCAAGATCAGAAGGGAAACGAAATTCGTGTGTTCATTGAAGGCCTCGTCGCGCAGCAAGAAGAGCTGATTTACATCTTTGTTCAGGATTTACAGGGCGACATCTTATGGACTGCCGTCCGCCAAGGCATGGCGCTGGAACAAAATCAATTTTCACGGATCTTGTTTACCTCACGGAATTCACGCCCTCCGAAAATCGTTGTCAATTCGTTGACCAATATCAAACAGTCCTATCTGGATATCATCGAGCCGATTGTCTTGAACGATCAACCTCAGTTAATCGTTCATGTCGGAATCGATCCGCACTTGATGGAAATCCGCTTTGCCGGATTCCGAAACTCGGTGCGAAAACGCATCTGGCTAGGCTCTTCTTTTGTCGTCTTGATTCTGACTCTAGCTCTGTTCTATGTCCTCTGGCTGCTCAAACGCGCTCAGATGGTGGAAGCCGAAGCACATATGGCGGATCAACTGGCCTATCTGGGGACTCTGGCCAGCGGATTGGCCCATGAAATCCGGAATCCACTCAACTCGATCAACTTGAATCTTCAGATGATTGAGGAGGAAATTAGTTCGGAAGAACCCAACTCGGCCGAAACCGGACTTCTTCTCGAAGGGACGAAGCAGGAAATCAGGCGTTTGGACCGTTTAGCAACAAACTTTTTGTTCTTTGCCAGGCCGTTCGAGATGGAAAAGAAACCATTGGAACTGAACCAGTTACTGAGAGAAGTTGCGGAGCTCGTTGCGAGAGAGTGTGAAGCCAGTCAGATCCTTCTTGAATCCCGCCTTGCTCCGTCGTCAATTCCGCTCAAAGGAGATCACGATCTATTGAAGCAGGCGATCCTAAACCTGATCGTCAACGCCCAGGACGTGCTCCGATTCAAGAAGAGAGGCGAGCGCGTGATCACCATGAGCAGCGGAGTCGAGAGCCGTGAGGCATTTCTCAAGATTGCAGACAACGGAAAGGGAATTGGACCCGAAGAAGCCAAAAACCTGTTCCAGCTCTTTTATTCAACGAAGAGGGGAGGCACAGGGTTAGGACTTCCAATCGCTCAGCGCATCGTCGAAAGCCACGGGGGACGGATCGAGTGGAAGAATTTGGCCGAAGGGGGGACAGAGTTTACGATCTGGCTAAATACGTAACGGTTTTGCACCACTCGCTTTTTATCGACAATAAGTCGAGCCTGTCCGCTCCAGATGAATCAAGCGAAATAATACAAACGCACGAAGTAAAGTTACACTTTGGGTCATCCTCAAATCCTTCCCCCTTGTATATTCATTCCAGAGCAGGGAATGTGCAAGAATTGGCTGTAGCGGCGGTCTGTGACCGCCGTCTTCTTTGCATTTCAACGACTTGGTCGGCGCTCATAGAGCGCCGCTACAATTTCTTCACACCTCCAGTGGCTGGGGGTGAGGAGGAAATTGTCACAAAACTTACTGCGTCTGTATTCGTTCTCCCCTGCCACGGTCCCAGGTTTTACTCTCAGTGGAGAATTTCCCTGGTTAGTGACTACCCAATCCGACGCTCTTCGATGGTCGTAGAGAATGCCTGCCCGTTCACATCGAGGTACACCTGGCGCTCAGTAATTGAGATCGACATTTCGGCGCGCCGCTGGAGCGCCCCTGCGATTTCTTCGATGAATCCCGGGCCAAATGAGTAGATCGGTATCTCGGCCGCCCGGTGGATTTTTTTTGCACTTAGCTGATTCATCATTTGACCCAGGTTACGATTCGTATAGACGGCGGCGCGGCCTGCGAGTTTGCTGCCTTTGTGCAACCGGTCTGCGGGCGGAGCACCCACTTCGATCCATGCAATGATGCGACCGGTCAAATCACGCACCAGAATGGCAGGTTCATCTCCTGATGCAACTCCTTCAGTCAGGGCAATACCATCCTGGTATTCTAAACAGTAAGCCAGCGCCCGGGTGAGCATGTACTCAACGGTTTCAGACGGTTGGCGAGCCATACGCAAATCGAGCTTTTCGTAAACCCCCCGGTCAATATCTGCCAATTGAATCGCAAGGTTGTAGATGGTTGCCGTCAGAACCATAAGTGTAGAGAATACACGACTATGAGCATTGGCACACCGCTAATGGCGGTACGGGTAGTTTGGGCCATTCTTTTTCCTCCCACCCAGTCAAAAGAAACGTAAAGAAAAATGGGGTGGGCGTCTTAAATGTTAATAGGGGATTTTCGGCTCCGCAATTTCAAATGCGAGGTGGGCGGGGGAAGGATGCCTCACCTTGGAGCGGTGTCCCTCGCTGACAAGTTTTTGATGGGCTTCCTGCCAAGCGGGCAGTTGCGGGCTTTCTTGAGTCCAGTGCACAGTGGCTGCTTCATCGCACCAGTCCAATAATTTCGGCATCGCCCGACGGTGCATCCCTCCCAACATGAAAGAGTGCATCGTCTTCTCATCGCTCCATGCGGTCTTGGTCCAATAGGTGTTATTGGCATCGCGCAACAAATCGATGCCGCAGTTGCCGGGCGCACGCCTGGCCTGGCGGGATGAAAGAATCGAATAGATGATGAACATCGGCAGGTAGCGCGGTGAGCGGATACGCAATCGAGTCACAGAAATCAGCATCTATCCCTCCCATCAGTGAGCCGGCCAGTTTCCAATAAGCTTCAGAAAGGCCGCGATGAATCGATCACCCCAGATCATAGCGAGTAGTCCGACAATAAGTGGAATGAAACCAGAGATCTTGAGAGGCAACAAGAAGAGTAGCAAAAGGAAGAGGATATTCCCAAGTAGAAAACCCACCAGAAAGCGGAGCCAAAGGACAGTGAAGTCGAGCTTCATTCTGGAACTCCTGCGGATAGTCTTTCAGTCAGCGTGACATTTCGCTGGCTTCCAGGATCACGCCTGTTTGAGTGCCTTCGATGCTCTCGACATAATATCGTGCGACGGATGCCGCTGGCAAACCCTGCGAAGGATCCATTCCCAAGCTTTGAAGGGTCTCGGTCACCCAAGGGGGGCTGACGACGTTTACCCGAATCCCCCGAGGCGCCTCTAGGGCCGCCGCTCTCGCAAAACCCTCCACTCCGCTATTGACTAGGCTAATAGCGGCACTGCCCGGCATAGGCAATCGCGCCAACACGCCGCTGGTCAAAGTGAAGGAGCCACGATCTCGAACATGCTCGAAACCACAGCGGACGAGATTGACCTGCCCCATCAGTTTGTTGCTGAGGGAAAATTCGAAATCGTCGTCGCTAAGTTGATCCAGTGGTCCAAACTTCGCGAGACCTGCGGCGCTCACCACCGCATCCACCATCCCGACTGCGTCATACATGGCCCGAATCGACCCCGAATCTGCAAGGTCGACCGTGATTGCGCTGTGATGGCCGCTCACTGGCACCACTTCGTGCCGTGGGGAAAGAGCCGCCACAACTGCGCGGCCGATAGTGCCCGTTGCCCCGACAACTAGAACCCTCATTTTCGTATCTCCTCATTGAACAATCTAAAAGTCACTGGGCAGGTTTACCTACTATCTCAATTGTCTTCCGTCCGGCACCTCGATGAGTCAAGGGGTGTCCTTTCGCCAAGAATTAGATCCGGTGGATTACCCAGCCAGTTTTCTGTTCGCGCCCATGATGTGTATGACTCCAAGTCATTCAAGAGAGTCTCTTGCATCAGTGCATTATCCTGGCTGACGAGCGTAAAATCCAGTTTTAACCCCCTGCGCTCTTCCGTAACATCTTTTGAAAACAAAAAAAGCCGCCTGCAGCGCAGGCGGCTTTTGGGAAGAGCAGGATAAGGCAGGGGATTAGTACATCCCTCCACCACCACCCGGATGCGGCATTGCAGGCGCTGCTTCCTTTTCTTCAGGAATATCTGCAACCAAAGCCTCAGTGGTTAGCATCAGTCCGGCAATCGAGGCTGCGTTCTGCAGAGCATAACGGGCCACCTTGGCTGGATCGATGACGCCATCCTTGACCATGTCGCCGTATTCTTCCGTCGCCGCATTGTACCCATAGTTCTCACCTTTCTCGGATCGAACCTTGGCTAGCACTACGGCTCCTTCGACTCCAGCGTTTTGGGCAATCTGGCGAAGCGGCTCTTCCAAGGCGCGGCGGACAATATTTGCGCCAATCTGCTCGTCTTCGTGAAGTTTCAATTTTTCAACAGCATAGATGGCACGAATGAAAGCAACACCTCCACCCGGGACAATGCCTTCCTCGACCGCAGCACGGGTAGCATGCATCGCATCCTCAACGCGCGCTTTCTTCTCTTTCATTTCTGTTTCGGTTGCTGCTCCCACCTTAATGATTGCCACGCCACCCACCAGCTTGGCTAGACGTTCCTGCAACTTCTCGCGGTCATAGTCTGAAGTGGTCTCTTCAACCTGTGTGCGGAGCTGCTTGACACGACCTTGGATGTCGCCGGGCTTTCCAGCACCTTCGACAATCGTGGTATTGTCCTTGTCGACCGTAATCTTCTTGGCTCTACCGAGGTCAGACAATTGCACGCTCTCGAGTTTAATCCCGAGATCCTCACTGATCACCTTGCCACCAGTCAGAATTGCAATATCCTCCAGCATGGCCTTGCGACGATCGCCGAAGCCTGGTGCCTTCACGGCAACGCAGCTTAATGTTCCGCGCAGCTTGTTGACAACCAGCGTGGCCAGAGCTTCCCCTTCCACTTCTTCCGACACAATCAAGAAAGGCTTGCCTGTCTTGGCAATCTGCTCGAGCAGGGGAAGGAGGTCCTTCATGGAACTGATCTTCTTCTCATGGAGCAGAATAAAGGCATTCTCCAGTACGGACTCCATTCTCTCCGGATCGGTAACGAAGTAGGGAGAGAGATAACCCCGATCAAATTGCATTCCTTCCACCACTTCTAACGTGGTCTCAATGGTCTTGGCCTCTTCAACGGTGATGACGCCGTCTTTGCCAACCTTCTTCATGGCTTCCGAAATGATGTTGCCAATTGTGGTGTCGCCATTGGCGGAAATTGTCCCTACCTGGGCGATCATATCGCCTTTTACGGGCTTGGCGAGCTTCTTAATCTCCTCAACCGCCACTTCCACGGCGCGCTCAATGCCACGCTTGAGAGCCATTGGATTGGCACCGGCAGCTACGGTCTTGACCCCTTCCCGGAAAATAGCCTGGGCCAGCACCGTTGCGGTGGTCGTCCCGTCCCCAGCCACATCGCTGGTCTTGGAAGCGACTTCCCGAACCATCTGGGCGCCCATGTTCTCGAGTGGATCTTTCAGTTCAATCTCTTTTGCTACGGTCACTCCATCTTTCGTGATCGTTGGCGAGCCAAACTTCTTGTCTAAGACTACGTTTCGTCCTTTAGGGCCTAAGGTAATCTTGACGACGTCCGCCAACTGATTCACACCTCTCAGGATGGACTGACGTGACTGTTCCCCCTGGATAATCTGTTTTGCCATTGAAATCCTCCGAATTATTCATTCAATATTTGCGTGTTAGATTCCGGTATTACTTCGATGCTTTCGATTTTGCGGATTCCGCCAGGATACCTAACACTTCATCCTCGCGAAGAATCAAATATTCTTCACCCTCAATCTTGATGTCCGACCCGGAATACTTTCCGAACAAAATGTGGTCTCCTTCTTTCACGTCAAGGTTGACTTTGGTCCCATTATCGAGAATCTTTCCATTACCAACGGCTACCACCAGTCCCTCCTGGGGCTTTTCTTTGGCGGTGTCTGGGATAATGATTCCACCCTTCAGGGTCTCTTTTTCCTCGATACGCTTGACCAGAATGCGATCATGCAGAGGTCTGACTTTCATCTTAGCTCTTCTCCTTTCATAAGCTTGCGATTTTTTTCGATTATGTTCTAGGCTTGTTAGCACTCTCTACATACGAGTGCTAATACTATTAAACGAGCACTGTCGTGTCAAGCGATTTTTAGGAGAGAATCGTGCCTAGAGAAGGGAGGAATCGCTATCTCTTACGGTGGTTATAAGATGCCAGCTTCTTATTCAAGGTATTTCGATGAATACCCATGGCCTTGGCGGCTTTCGTTTGATTCCCCTTATGCTTTTCAAGGACGGTAAGAATAAAGCGCCGCTCCATCTCGCCCATGGCTTCTTCAAGATAGAGACCTTTCTCGATCATCTGTGTGACTAAGGATTCCAATTGATCTTTCACAACCCGCTCCCAGCTCTAAGAAATTAGCTCTAATTGAAATATATAATGGCAAAGAAATCTGCTGAAAAAAAGTGAACTCGCTTGACCGGTCTCACGGCTCTTTTCCGGAGGGCTGCCGTTAAGTCTGTTGGCTACGGCCTTGCTCTTGATCTCGTCTAGCCAAAGCTGCTTGACTTTCTGATATTCGTCCATGAATTTCGTTTTGATGGACGGCGGAGTCACAACAGAAAGGACTCTGGCACCCAGCAGAAGGTACGGTGCAAACTTGGCTTTTTGGACGGTTTGGATGTGAAATGGAAATGTCGTCAAACCCAGAAACAAGACAGAACTAATCAAACATCCCCGCAGGAGCCCAAACGCCAATCCCAGAAGCCGGTCAATCCATTGCAAGTCTACAAAACGCAAAAAATTACGAACCCAGAAAGAGAGGATGCCGCCTACTAGAACGGTGACCACGAAAACAAAGACGAAGCCGCAAAAGGAAGCAATGTCTTCAGTTTTGACATAGGGAATCAGAAACGACCCCACGTCATGATAGAGCCAACATGCCAGCACAAGCCCGACGATGACAGCGGTCAAGGAGATGAGCTCGCGAGCGAATCCCCGGATATAACTACCGACCATGGATATCAGAAGAATTGCGAGGACGAGCCAGTCCAGATTAGTCAAGTCCTCGAGCGCGGCCATCGCTTACTCCGGAAGCTTACTGCCTGTCAGCAATTCGTATGCTTCAAGATACTTATTCTTCGTGGCTTCCGCGACCCAGTCTGGCAGCGATGGGGCTGGGGCCTGCTTATTCCAGCGAATTTCCTCGAGATAATCCCGGACGAACTGCTTGTCGAAAGATTTCTGCGGTCTTCCCGGTTCATAATCCTTGGCCGGCCAGAAACGAGATGAATCGGGGGTCATCACTTCATCAATCAATATGATGTTTCCGTCGTAAAGTCCGAATTCAAATTTGGTATCCGCGATGATAATCCCTCGGGTTCGCGCGTAATCGCGGGCTTGGGCATAAATCTTCAAAGTATACTCACGGAGGCGAGTTGCTGTATCCCTCCCAATCAGTTCCGACATGGTTTCAAAAGAGATATTCTCATCATGCCCGGTGACAGCCTTGGTTGCCGGAGTAAAGATGGGCTCTGGCAACTCAGAAGATTCTTTCAACCCGGGTGGCAGCGGGATCCCGCAAATCGATTGCTGGCTTTGATACTCTTTCCATCCCGAGCCAGCCAGATAGCCTCGAGCGACACATTCGACGGGAAAAGGTTGAGCCCGCCTGACGAGCATCGATCGGTTTTCTAAGAGCCCTTTGAATTCAGGCAGAGGCGCCGGAAACTGGCGGATATCGGCCGTGACGAGATGGTTGGGGACTATTTCCTGCATCATTTGAAACCAGAAGAGAGACATCTGGGTCAGAATGATTCCTTTTTGAGGGATGGCTGTTCCCAGGATGAAGTCAAAAGCCGAGATTCGGTCAGTGGCAATGATGAGAAGATACTCATGGACTTCATAGATGTCGCGGACTTTGCCTCGGCCGAGAAGTTTGTAATTTGGAAGCTCGATTTGTAATTGAGCAGACGGTGTATTCATATCATTCCATGACGAATGGATCTGGATCCAACAGCCCGATGCGGAGATTCGTTTGCGGGCTACTGGATCTTTTTAAAAAGTAGTCAACAGAGTATGGATTGGTCCTTTCGCAAAAGTGAGCCGACATTTTAGTACATTTAGGTTGCTTGTCAAGGGGCTACAAGCCACCCTGTAAACCCGATTCGTCCGTAGCTAGAAAGAAAGGATCAAAATCCTCGCGAGCAGGTTCTCCTGCCCGGAGATTAGCGAGGGTCTTGGTTTTACGCTCGTTGATGTGATTTGCCTACTGAGAGTAAGATTCCGGACTGGAGCACACATTTAAAACTCTAAGTTGATTGCACCTGACAAGGGAGCGGCAAAAACATGATAACGATTGCATCTGATTCTATTGCCCGATCATTCCTTAAGTGCTCACGGAAGTCAAATGACGATAAGAAAATGATTGGGCCATGAGCAATCGGTCAGGGAGATCCCCTGACTTCGGATTTTTTTCAAGGGATTTTTCCTCGACTTCCCCTGCGTGCCTCTAGAGCCGGGTTAGCGGGTACTCAGGCGGAGCCCTAGTTCAGGCAGCTCGGTTCTTCTTCCCCTGGCTGGGATTTGGATCCAATTGTTCCTTGGGCAGAAACTCTTTCTCTAGCGCTTGGTATTCTGGCAGACCTACGAAATCTGTGTAATCGTAAAAGGAGGATAGCCAGTGGGTCTGGCCCGCCAGGAGTCCCTCTGGAGAAGCTTTCAGGGCTTTGAAAAAATTCATCAAGGCTTGGTGGGCAACCAATATCGAAGCCACCGGGAGAGAAACTCGAGCAACGCCGAGACGGGCAAGTTCAGGGACGGGAATCAACTGGGTCTTTACGCCAGTCACCGCATCCATTAGATTAACGGAAAGCGGACCATGGATGGTTTGGGTTGCTTTCTCTATCTCGGCCAGAGTCCCAATCCCATCGATAAACACCAAATCGGCACCGGCTTCGAAGTAGAGATTGCAGCGGCGAATCGCTTCCTCTATTCCCGCCACAGCATAGGCGTCGGTACGCGCATTGATGATGAATTCCGCGTCGCGATTGTTTCGAATCTTGGCACATGCTCTGACTTTACCGGCCATTTCTTCCGCCGGGATAATGGTCTTTCCCGCCAGATGCCCGCAGCGTTTCGGGAATCCCTGATCTTCGATATTCATTCCGGCCAGTCCCATGCCAATCAGGCGTTCCGTCACCCAGGCGGCGTTGATGGCATTTCCTCCCCCGGTATCCACATCAGCCATCACAGGAATCTGGACGGTTTGAGCCACGTTCCAACTGAGGTCGAGGAGTTCTTGAATCTGGAGTAATCCCACGTCCGGTTTTCCCAGGCGAGACCCAGCCACACCAAATCCAGAAATCTGGATTGCTTCAAACCCACAATGCTCAATGACCTTCGCGCTCAAGGCATCGTAGCATCCGGGTACGACTAGAGCCCGTCGTTCCATGATGGCTATTCGTAAACGCTCACTTTTTTTCACGTCCAGCCCTCCTTTTGCGATTTTCTCCAAGAATTACTCATCATTTTAGGTGCCAAATATTAAACGGTGGATAGAGGTCATTCTACGCTGGAAAGAACGATCCTGCCTCCCTCGAGGGAGGAGAGGAAGAGCTCTACAGCAACCTAGTGGGCGATCTCAATGAGTTGATTGGACGATGGCAAAGGAGAAGAGACAGGCGAGAGAGTGGAGTAAATGTTGAATTATTAAACAGCCTCAGTCGACGTATCGCTGGCGCGGTCTTTCACCCGGAGATGGGGGATTCAATCCAGACTGGGCTAGGGAAGGAGACTACTGGAACTGCACGGACACAATCTTAGATACACCCGCCTCTTGCATCGTTACACCATATAGGGTGTCACAGACTTCCATTGTTTTCTTGCTATGGGTAATCAGAAGAAATTGGGTATTGAAGCTCATCGATTTGATCATCTGTGCATAACGTCCCGTGTTGACCTCGTCTAGCGGGGCATCCACCTCATCCAGGACACAGAATGGGCTCGGCTGGAATCTGAAAATGGCAAGCAGCAGCGCAATGGCGGTGAGTGCCTTTTCACCTCCGGAGAGAAGTAAGACATTTTGCAGACGTTTCCCGGGAGGTTGGGCGATAATCTCAATGCCACTCTCCAGTTCATCGGACTCGTCCAGCAGTTTCATTTCTCCATGCCCGCCTCCAAACAGGGTTCGGAAGGTTTCTTGAAAGTTGGCATTGATCGAAGTGAAAGCCTCACGAAACTGCTCGCGAGAAACCTGATCAATTTCGCGAATCGCCGCAGTGGTATCCTCGATGGAATCGATCAAGTCCTGCCGCTGAGTCGTGAGGAACTGGAATCGCTGTTCACACTCCTGATACTCCTCTAAAGCCATCATATTGACGGGGCCCATAGCTTCAATCTTCTGTTTGAGTTCCAGGTATTGGGTATTGAGTTCATTGAATTGAGCTTCAACCAAACGTTCACTTGCTTCCTGCTGAATCTCAGACAGTCTGATCCCGAGTTCAGTCAGGCAGGTTTCTTCTAAGTGGTTGTGGTCTGAACTGAGTCGAGCTCGCTCAATTTCGTAACCAGTCCGCAGGCTCTGGAGCTGCTCTAATTCAAGGCGTAGTTTTTTCAATTCTTCTTCAATCTCCTGTTGGAGAATCCGCGCTTCATTCAAGGAAGTCTCGGCGGAGCGTATTTCGGCTTCCAGGGAGGCCTTTTGGACCGCCTGATTAAAGAGCGCTTGCTCAACCTGCTCAATCGCAGCTTGAATGTCGAGGGATTGAGCTTTCCACCCGGCCTTCTGGGCTTCAAGGCGGATTTTCCGATCGGAGCATTCGCTTAAGCTGGCTGTAAGCCGGGACAACTCAACTTCAGCAGCTTGCTTCCTTTCTCGAAAAGTGGCGAGCTCGGAGCGGAGTTCGCCTAGATTTTGGGCTTCGATATTGGCCTGCTCCTTGAGCTGTTTTAAGGCCTCCTGTTGAGTGCCGATTTGAGTTTCAATATCAAGTCGCTCGGCATCAGCGCTCTCAATATCGGATTGATATTGAGTTCGGCGTATCTGGACTTGGCCCTTTTCGACTTCGGTTCGCTGCAACTCCAGTTGGGCGAGGTGATGACGCTGTCCCAGGGTCTCGATCTCACCGAGAATCTGTTTAAAGCGCAAGTCGACAGCGAAAAGCTCTTTTTCCAGCTCTTGTGCTTTGTCTTTGAACTCTGTCAACCGGGCTTCACCCGAGTGGATGGATTCCTGCAAAGCTTGATGTTTTTCTTCAACGGTGACGATCGACTTCTCCAGTTGCCCGATTTTCCGGCCCAGTTCGCGAATTTCGCGTTTGAGAGAAAAATGCCCACTGGGCGGTTTCCCTCCGCCTGTGATCAGGCGTCCCCGGGCCACTTCTCCATCCGGAGAAAGAAATATCAGGCCCGGGAATTTGCGGGCCAGTTTGCCGGCTTGGGCATAGCTGGAAGCGATAAATGCCTGCGCCAGATGAAACATGCCCTCTCGAATCGCTGTTTCGAAGGAATCGGGAAGCTTTACGATTGCTCTCAGCGGAACGAGGGTCTCGTCTGCCTGAAGGGCTGCGTTGGCCTGCTCATCCAATCTGAAGTCCGTGTGGGGAGTGGAGCCCTCACCGTAAACTAAGAATGTGGAACGACCCGCACTCTTCTCCTTAAGCAACTGGATGCCTTCATTGACCCGCTCATCGGACTCGACCAGAATATATTCTAATTCCTGTTTCAGAAAAGCCTCAACGACCGCCTCGTATGGGCTTTCGACTTCCACCAAGTCTGCCAGGATACCGGGGGTCTGGAAATGCGTCGTCGACTCTTCTTGAGTCTGCGCTAAAAGCATGCGGACAGCTTCAGACGTGTACGCGTGATGAGCGTCCAGGTCTTCGAGGGATTTTAAACGGTGGGTAGACGCGTTCATCTGGTCTTTCTGCTCCAGCAAAATTTGCTGGGCCGCGGTGGACTCTTCCTTGAGGCCGGAAAGGGTGGCGCTCTCTGCTGAAATCTCTCCCTTGAGCTCCCGTAACCGCTGATCGGCTTCTTTTTCGCGAAGTTGTGAGACCTGCTTTTCCTCGAACAGGCGTCCTCTGGCCAGAACCGAGTCTTGAACCTCCTGCTCTAACCGCTTGAGTTGATTGTCTAATCGAGTTTCCAATTCATCTAATTGTTCGATTTGATTACGCTGGGTTGCAGCCAGGCTCACGCAATCCAATAGTTTTCGCTGATTTGTCTCCTGAGAGACTTCCATCTCCTGGACCTTGGATTGGATCAGTTGATAATTGGAGTTTTGAGAAAGAAATTCCTGTTGCAGCCGTTCAAACTGCCCCGCCGCCTCTTCAACCGCCTGCTGTTTTGCGAGAATCTCATTCTGATATTGAGTTTCCTGCATGTCGAGATGAGCGATTTCACGATCATTGTCTTGAGACCGGGCATCCAGTTCAGTCAACTGCTCCTTTTGAAAATGAATACGCTGTTGGCCGCGTTCCACTTCTAAATTAAGCGCCGCGAGTTGTTTGCGAAGCGCTGTCAGCTGGGTTTCGACCTTATAGATTTGGGCATTGTTTTCGCGATAACGGCCTTCTTGATTTTCGATTTCCGCGTGCTTTGAGGAATACTGGTCTGATGCGGCATCCAACTGCTGTTGGTTTAACTGCAGAGAATCATTAAGAATTTGGGCGCGCTCTCGAAACAATTGGCGAGAAAGCTCGCGAAATTGGTCACGAAGTTCCCGATAACGTCTGGCCTTGGCGGCCTGACGCTTCAAAGAGCCGAGCTGGCGAGAAACTTCTTCGGTAATGTCATTGACGCGAAGCAAGTTTTGCTTGGCTTGTTCGAGCTTGGATTCAGCCAGTTTGCGTTTGGTCTTAAACTTGGTAATGCCCGCGGCTTCTTCTATGAGGGCGCGCCGGTCAGAGGGTTTTGAGCTGAGAATCAGTCCCACCCGTCCCTGTTCGATAATGGCATAAGTATCCGGCCCAAGACCCGTCCCGAAGAAGATATCTTGAACGTCGCGTAAGCGAACAATTTTCCCGTTTAGAAGATATTCGCTTTCGCCGGAGCGAAAAAGGCGGCGTGAAACCACCAGCTCTCCAGGTTTGGGCTGAAACTTCGGCCGGCGTTTCCGCCGAACGAGTACCGCCGTGCCGGCTCCTCCGGCAAGGGTGGTCTCCCTCGGGATCTCCTCCTCGCTTTCAGCAGCAGACTCTTCGAACGGGTCCGCGGTGGCCTGGAGGGGCATAGGAAGTTGAGCCGCTGCGGTCTGTGCGTTGTCGGCATTGGCTTCTTTCAGCACTTCTGGATCCGCCAGAGTCAGAATGACTTCCGCGAAGCCCAGCGGTAGTCGGGCGCGAGTTCCATTAAAGATCACGTCTTCCATCCGGCCGCCCCGGAGTGATTTGGCGCTCTGCTCTCCTAAGACCCAGGCAATGGCATCGGAAATATTGCTTTTCCCGCAACCGTTGGGACCCACAATGGCGGTGATCCCGTTGTCCTCAAAGACCATCTCCACTTTGTCTGCAAATGATTTAAATCCCTGAATCTGAATTCGCTTAAGCTTTAGCACGGGCAATATCCTGGAAGGAGTTGATGTGATTTCCTTTGCTTCAAGAAGTGGAAGCGAGAGGCCTCCACACGCTGCGCAATGAATGGAGTGTGATCGGAAACGAGAACTCTGGCAATGACAAAAACGAAAACAGGCTACCCCTTCGCTCATTCATCGAAATATCCTAGATGCAAAGTTGGCGCAGCCTAGCACAGAATAAAAAGAGGTGTAAACACAGAAACGCGGAAAGCCACCCTGCGAGGTATTCCCCGTTTAAGGGGGATGTCCCTCTCCCTGGCAACTCTGTTCGAAGACATGTAAACGACACATGTCTTCGCCACCCGCGCGACTCGCTAGAGAACTTTCTCACGTTTTCGCGTTATCTCATCGGTGCCTTTTCATGAATTGAGTCTTCATTTCTTTTCCATCGAAAAATAGAGATAGAGCGCCAGGCCAATGGCATTCTGTTGTTGATTAGGACTTTTCCCCGTGTTGTTTTCGTGCTCATAGTAGGCGTTGAATTGAACGTGTTTGCCCACGGGGAACAAGCAACCGGCATAGAAGGCGGTCGTGCTCCATTTGTCGTACTGGCTCTCGTAATAGGGTTCCGCAGCGACATACGGGATGAGATGATAGGAATGGATCGCAAAGGTGCGTTCGAGCGTCAGCTTATTCCGATAGCGCCAGGTGAATTCTCCGTTTTTCCAGTCCAGGTCCGCTCGGTTCCTGTCGGAAATTAGAAATCCCGCTTTAATCGGAAAGTGAAAGGTCAGCATTGTGAGCATGCGGTTTGTCGACCGCGCATTTGGAGCGATGATGTGGCGGAATCCCGTTTCCAAAACCAAGGTTCTTTTTTTTGAATCGTCCAGGTCAAATGCCGTAATGTCTTTCAGTTTCAGTAGGGGTTTCAAATAGAGCTGAATACTTGGACCGATTCCGAACTGGTCTGGCGAGCCCGCATCCCGGTCATCTTTGGCCTCCAGATAAGCTCGCAAGACGGAATTGAGCTTAAGATGGCCGTCAATCTCCGGCACGAACTGAACGGATTGGGCGCAGACAGGAATGCATGCGTTGAAGAATAACAATGCAATTCTCAGGCATGCCCGCTGAAAGTGGATCACGAATTTACTCTTGCGGCGCCGTCGAGTGTAAAGGCGATGCACCGGTGCTCGACCTCCACAAAAGCAGAGAATGTCCTTCGATCACTAATTAAAAGCAAAAATAGGCGAGATCAATCCCAAGTTCGCGGGCCGCATCCGGTTCGGAGACTCGCGGCCCGCGCGTTTCACAACCGAAGTGGCCGGCTAGTTGCCCGTCGGTAACGCTAGGTTGACGCCACCTTTCTTGAGTTGTTCCCTCATCCACTCGAACTTCTCATAACCCGAAAGTGTGATCGGGCCATTGTATCCCTCGCTCTGCATCTTGCGGGGCGGATACTGAACGTAAGTCTTCATCAGGTCTTGAATTGCCTGGCTGATCGTCACCATCGTCCAGGTTCTCTCAGTGTAGTTGTTCATGAAGATATCGTAGCGCTCCTGCGGGTCCTGCCACAGGTCGAACACCTGCGGCACAATCGCAACGTACTTTTCCGCGCCCTTCCAACCGAGGTTGGAATCCACTGCGAGGCCGCCGGTCTGTGCGCCGTCGTCGCCGCGCAGATTAAAGCACGCCTTGTAATTGCCGACGCGTGTGGCCCCAGGCGAGAGTTCGTTCTCGGTGAAGTAGAACCAAGAATTGCGGGCGCACTTGCCGGTGCCAGTCAGAAGCGGTGTCATGTCGTAGCTGTCGAAGATGATCGGCACGCCTTCGCGATCCTTTTCCGGCAACTTCACACCGGCCACGGAGGCAAACGTCGCCATTATGTCCAGACCTCCGACGATGTCGTGGCTTGATGAGCTGGGCGCGATCTTACCAGGCCAAACGGCGAATGCGGGTACACGACTGCCGCCTTCGCGCACCGTTCCCTTGGTGCCGCGAAACGGCGTGTAACCGGCATCTGGGTAGACATCCTGCCACGCGCCGTTATCGGTCGTGTAGAACACGAGGGTGTTCTTGTCCAAACCGAGCGCGTGCAGCTTGTCCATGATCATCCCGATATGCGCATCGAGTTCCACAACCGAGTCGGCATACTTGCTCTTTGACATGGATTTGTGGATAAACTCAGGCGCCGGCATGTTCGGCTGGTGAACCTTCATGAAGTTGATGTTGATGAAGAAGGGCTTGTCCGGGTTCTTCGCCGCATCCTCCAGGAACTCCATCCCGGATTGCGCAACATATTTGTCCATGAATGGAATGCCGATGAGGCCCTTTTCCGGCGTGTCCACGTATTGCCCGTTGACCTTGAAGTCCTCCTTCGCCGGTTGGCCCGCGTTGCCGGACATCGAACCCTTCGTCACCTTGTTGAACATCTCGCGGAGCTTTGGGTCCATGTCAGGAAACCACTCCGGGTCGCCATAGGTGTAAGCGTTACAGTGGTAAAGGAAGGCGTGCTTCATCACGTCATAGCCTTGCGCATTGGGCAGCGCATAGTCCGCTTCGCCGAGATGCCACTTGCCGGTGAAGTAGGTCTTGTAGCCGGCGGTCTTGAGCACTGATCCGAGCGTCCACTCCGCCGCCGGCAGTCCGCCGCCCTGGCCCTGGAAGGCCACTGTGGTCATGCCGCTGCGATTCGGGATGCGTCCGGTCTGCATTGCCGCACGGCCCGGCGTGCAACTTGGTTGAGCGTAAAACGACCAGAACTGCATGCCATTTTTTGCCAGCCGGTCAACGTTAGGAGTGGGCATGCCACGTCCAACGCCGCCGCCATAGGGCCCGAGGTCGCCGTAGCCGGTGTCGTCGGATACGATAAAAAGGATATTGGGTTTCTTCTGCGCTGCGGCCGGCCCTGCTGCCAGCGCCACAACCGCAACCAAAATAAATAGCATCGATCGAATTTCTGTAAGGTTTTTCATTTTCTCTCCTCAGTTTCTCTTTCGCTTTATTACGACCTCAATTTGTTTGCTGTTTCGTTTTCTTCAACACCCGTTGATTGTCTAATATGGGCTCCTAGATGACTTCTCACCTCCCTTCACAGGGCTCCTTTAAACTCATTGAACTTTAAAACCCATCCGTGCAAATTCCTTCCTAGGGGTGCTACGGCGGGTGTTTTGTGTGAGCCGTGGGCAGTTGAATTGCAGATTTCGGGTTGTCGATTTCGGATTTGAAGTATCACTCATGACTCGAGAGCCCAGCTAGGCTCATCATCCAAACCAGAAAACCCGTTGGTCATAACGGGAATGAAACCGATGAACCGTTCTTCAATTCGCAATCCGCATTTCGCAATGAAAACATCCACTCCTCGCGTAAAGAGATCTGCATGGCCACCAGGCACTGTTATTCGAAGACATGCATACGACGCATGTCTTCACCACCCAGCCCTTTTTCAAAACCCAGGGCCGCGGTCGCGGGTGACCGCCGTCACTCGCTCCCCGGAGGCACCCTCTTTCCCAGTCTTGCCTGGTCTGCTGCCCCTTTCATGATCCCATGCTCTGGACTACGTTTGGAAAATCACTCTTTGTCCTTAAGGCGATGCTTGCTCAGAAGAGAAACGGGAGACGAATACCCGACCAGCAAGAGCTTCATTCATGGCGGGAATCAGGTCGCTATTCATGAGCTGTTTCACGACAAAGCCAAGTCCACCCGCCGCAAGGCAACTCGCCACAATCTGAGAGTCCTCATGACCCGTGATAAAGACGATCTTGGCGGTACTCGCGCGTTTTCTGAGTTCCCTGGCGACTTCTATCCCGCTAATACCTGGCATTGAAATGTCCAAGACGACCAGATCGGGATCGAGCATCAGCGTGGCATCCAGAGCCGCTGGCCCGTCGGAGACCAAGCCAACGACATCGAATGACTTCCTCAACATTGCGGCTACTAATTCCAATATGCGAGGCTGATCATCCACCACGAGTACTCGCCTTGGCAGCGCTGAGAGCACACCTGAGCTGTTTATCAGTTCCTCCCCGGGAACAGAGTTTCGGGGCATATTTGGCATCCAGAATACCTTTTTGCTTGGAGGTCACTTTATTTGCGCGCGGACCGACCTTACGCGCGATCGAGGAGGTTGTCTATAGGTAGTTCTGACGGTGCGGCAGGAAAATTCGCTGAAGCTAGTTAGATCGAGATGATGCTGTGCTTGATGGCGTATTGGACCAGTTCGGCGTTGGTCTTCAATTGCAGGAGTTCCATAACGGCGTATTTGTGCCCCGCCACGGTTCGAATGGAGATTTTCAACGCGTCGGCTACTTCCTTCATGGAGAATCCTTCCGCCAATAGTTGAATGACTTCCCGCTGTCGAGCAGTGGGTTGCGGGGCATGGTGCCGGTTCTTAGGGTCGCGCAGGGAGATAGTGGTCAAGCTTTCGGCGGCGCTTGGTGTTACGTAGGAACTGCCTTTCAAGACTTGGTCAAGCGCAGCGGCCAGCTCTGACGCTGCCGCCTCCTTCAGTAGAAATGCAGAGCCACCGGCCCGAAAGGCCTCCCCCCACAAGATAAGGGTCTTCATGCATGGTCATGAAGATAAGTTTTAATTTGGGCAGCTTGGCCTTGAGTTGTCTGGCAGCGTCGAGCCCGTTCAAACAGGGCATGGCAATGTCCAGCACAACGATGTCAGGTTGCAATTTGCCCGCTGCCTCAACAAGTGCCCGCCCATCACTCACCGTGCCCACAACTTCGCAACGAGGCTCCAAAAGGCTCTTCAACGCATCTGTCAACATCCGATGGTCATCTGCCAGTAGTACACGTGGCCGACTCAAGATTCCATCCCCCCCGCTTTGTGCTTAGTTGCTTGTGCTTGTTTCGCGGAGGCGGAGATGGGTATTTCGGCGAGAACTTCTGTCCCTCGCATGAGTTCCGAATGTACCGAAAACCTGCCACCAAAAAGCCGCAGCCTCTCGCTCATACTCATCAATCCGATTCCTGCACTCGTTCTTTTCAAGTCAGGGTCAAATCCCTTGCCCGGATCCGAGATGTGAAGTCTGACGCCATTCGCGTTGGCACGGAGTTCAATGTGCGCGCTACTCGCCTGACTATGCTTAACGATGTTGGCAAGCGCTTCCTGGGCGACTCGGAATAGACACAGTTCCACATCCTTTCTGAGATTAGGAGGAAATTCAGGCTCCGTAAAACGAACTGCGATCTTGTATTTCTTAGTGATTTCTTCACAAAGACCACTGAGAGCCGGCACTAGTCCTACAAGCTCCAGCCTACTGGAATGGAGTTGATGAGAGAGAGAACGAATGTCCGCAGACATTTCCTTTGTCTCCTTCAGTATTGTCAATGCCCGGGCTCGTTTCTCAGCTTCTGACTCGGGGAGGTCATTGTGTAGCTGTTCGAGCTCAATACACTGAACTGCCAATCGCTGACTGAAGTCGTCGTGAAGCTCCCTGGCGATGCGAGTGCGTTCTTCCTCTTGGGCATTAAGTAAACGCCCACCAAGGGCTTTGAGATCTTCCGTTGCAGACCTCTTTTGGGCGCGATGCCACAGCAATCCAGCGATCAACAAAGACTGGAGGATGATCACCGCGACTCCGGCAAGGATGTACTTCTGGTATCGTCCCCAGGCCGTTGGCTGGCGATACAAAACGATGGTGGCGGGCGGAAGAGCCGACTCGGGTATGTTCCACCGGCGAAGCTGGCGCCAATCGACAATAGGGCGGGGCGCGGGGCCGTGCGCGACCGGGATGTTCTCGGGTTTCTCGCCAGAAAGGAGTCGGGCGGCCATTTCGGCGGTTTTCGAACTTTGCTCACCGTTATCCGCAGACGACCCGCCAATACCACCATGATCAATGCAATAGTTCCCAAAGATGCTGTATGTCGGGAAACGCTGGCTGATCGCTGCCATAGTGTCATAGACGCCGACTTCAGGCTGCGTCGAATCCCTGGGCGCAACTTGAAAGAAAACCACGGTGTTAGCAGGAAGCACGGCGACCTGCTTGAGAATCTCGTCATTCCGAAGTCCCACGATCTCGATGAGCTTCACCTTGCCGGCATACAGACGGAACTCATTACGAATCGCCGCCTGCCAGTACCTCTCAAATTCCGAGGTCCCTGTGACAACTGCGAGAATTTGCGTGCCCGGATGAAGTCTAAAGGAGAGGTCTAATGTTTCACGAACTCCTATGGAAATCGTCACTCCGGTTACACCGGGCCATAAATGCTTGCCCTCTAACCTGCCGTCGTGGACAGACCTGAATAGCACTGGGACACCCGGGAAAATGTGATCGCGATATCTCACAGCGAATTGAAGCGCCGGATAGGCTGCGACGATCACTAAGTCTAATTTCACGCCACTATACTCGTGGCTCAAAGTTTCGCTCAGGCTCCGTTCGTAATTCGGATCTTCAAATCCTTGTGCCTCCATGTAATGCACATAGAAATTCACCGGCAAGTTGAGACGAGATCGAATCGCCGACTTGAGACGTTCCAGCGGATCAAATACGCCGCGGTCGGAGAAGCTGTACAGGACCAGGATGTTCTTCTGTTGTCCCGACTCGGCAGCCAGCGCAACATGACCACATGCAATAAGAACAAGGAAACAGAGTGCCAGCAGCGAGCGCGCAGAAAGGTATCTCGTCCCGGGATGGTATGAGCGTGAGCCGTTCCCTTGAGACTGTATTCTCTTCATACGACGTCCTATACGAGCAGCGGCGAGTCTAGGGGAGGGTCTCACCGGCTCGTTGCAGCGATCATAGATTAACGGGTGTGAGAATTGAGCTTAGCGCGCAAAGTGGCCCTTGTTCCTCATGCACTTTGTCTGAATATACTAACTGAAACTATAGTTAGCAGAAATGGTTTTGTCAATCTGTCTCTACGCCCACCCATATTGACTTTTCGGGGATGGAAGTCTATCCTCTGCGGGAAGCTGCAGAAACGGAAAGTGACTCATGATGAAAATTTCAAACACCCTGACCGGACAAGTTGAAGAATTCCATCCGCTTCAAAAAGACGAGGTCCGGATGTACAGTTGCGGACCCACCGTTTATGATTTTGCCCATATCGGGAATTTCCGCACCTTTATATTTATTGACGTCTTGAAGCGGTTTCTTCGGTATAAGGCGTACCCCGTCTATCATGTGATGAATATTACCGATGTCGACGACAAGACGATTCGAAATTCCCACGCAGATGAGCCTAAGAAACTCAGGGAATATACCGATCGCTTCACCCAGGCTTTTTTTGAAGACTGTGATCAACTCAACATTCAGGTTCCCGATAAGGTAGCGCACGCGACCGACCATATTCAAGAGATGTTAACCTTGATCCAGCGCCTGAAGGAAAATGGCCATACCTATGAAAAGGATGGTTCGGTTTACTTCAAGATTGCTTCGTTTCGGGACTATGGGAAGTTATCGAAACTCGATGTAACCGGTCTCCTGGCTGGTGCTCGAGTCGATGTGGACGAATACGACAAGCAGGATGCTCGGGATTTCGTTTTGTGGAAATCCACTCGCGATGGGGAGCCTTTTTGGGAATCTCCATTTGGCCCAGGACGCCCCGGTTGGCATATTGAATGCTCGGCGATGAGTATGAAGTACCTAGGAGAAAGCTTCGACATTCATTGTGGGGCCGTAGATTTGATTTTCCCCCATCATGAAAATGAAATTGCTCAAAGTGAGGGGGCTAGCGGGAAGTCGTTTGTAAGATATTGGGTACACGGAGAACATTTAATTGTTGATGGCGAGAAGATGGCGAAATCAAAGGGCAACTTCTTCACGTTGCGGGACCTGATGGGGCGGGGAATTGACCCCTGGCAAGTTCGTTATGCACTCCAGAGTGTTCCCTACAAGCGTCAGTTGAACTTCAGCTTCGATTTGCTACGGCAGGCCGAGAGCTCCCTCGATCGATTGGAAGATTGTCGGCTCGGCTTAACGACGGCCAAACTGAAACCTGGCTCAAATGCAAGGATCCAGGAATTGAATGCATCCGTGCTCGAGTCATTCGAGCGAGCCATGGACGACGATCTCAACACCGCCCAGGCGTTGGCCGCCATTTTCGATTGGGTCCGAGACCTCAATACAGCGGGGGCGGAGGGCGCGATTGGTGAGGATGATCGTTCCGCAGCGTTAAGTGTCATGCATCGAATCAATGAGGTTCTGGTCCTGTGGCGGCCGCAGGAAGGGACTCCCGACGAGAAAATTCGACAGCTCATCGAAGATCGCAACCAGGCGCGGGGAGCCAGAAACTATGCACTGGCGGACAAGATTCGTGATCAGATTTTGGAAATGGGGTATATCATTGAAGATACCAAGGATGGTGTTCGATGGAAAAAGAGTTGACCCCGATGAAACCCGTTAAGACGGAGTTGCTCCGACCCTGTTGGCCTTGTTTGCTTCCCTCCTCCGAGCGCCCGTCGCTTTTTCGCGCTTCTTAACTTGTCCTCCCTTTCCCGTTCATCCCCAGTACATCGCTTCTTGCGGAAAGGACAACCCCATGACCCAGAATCAATGGATTAAAATCACAACGGAATTGCCAGGCCCCAAGTCTCGCATGGTGCTGGATCAAGACCGTCAATACGTTTCCCCGTCGTACAGTCGTCCCTATCCGTTCGTGGCAAGAGAAGCCCTGGGAATGTGTGTCACGGACATGGATGGCAACCAATTTCTGGATTTTTCAGCAGGAATTGCCGTGTGCGCAACCGGTCATTGCCATCCCCGAATTGTTCAGGCGATCCAAGAACAAGCTGCCCGGTTGATTCACATGTCGGGAACAGATTTCTATTATCCGCAGCTTTCACAACTCGCACAGAAGCTGGCTGAAATTACGCCAGGAGATCATGACAAAAAAGTGTATTTCGGAAACTCCGGCACGGAAGCCATTGAAGCCGCAATGAAATTGGCTCGATACGTCACGGGTCGCCATCGATTTATTGCTTTTTACAATGCGTTTCACGGAAGAACCTATGGGGCTCTCTCCTTGACAGCCAGCAAACCGGTTCAGCGGAAAAGGTTCGGACCTTTTTTGGAAGGGGTCACGCATATCCCGTTTCCTTCAACCTATCGCTGCCCGCATGGATCGGGAACTCAGGGCTGTGGCGCTGTGTGTATGCGGGTGCTTGAAGAAACAGTTTTCAAAACCGTGGTTGCGCCGGAGGAGGTGGCTGCGATTGTTTTCGAACCCATTCAGGGAGAAGGTGGGTATGTGGTTCCGCCCTCGGAATTCCTGTTGGACTTAAGAAAGACCGCCGACAAATACGGGATATTACTTATTGTTGATGAAGTTCAATCGGGCATGGGACGAACCGGCAAGATGTTCGCCATTGAGCATTTCGGCGTCGTTCCTGACATTATCGCGATTGCCAAAGGAATTGCATCAGGCCTCCCGTTGGGGGCCACCGTGGCGTCTTCCCGGCTCATGACTTGGTCGCCGGGGTCCCATGCTTCTACATTCGGCGGAAACCCGATCAGCTGTGTGGCGGCACTGGAAACCATCCGTTTGCTTGAGGAAGGACTGATGCAGAATGCGGCGGACATGGGCGCCATGTTAACTGCCGGTTTGCGGACCCTATCGGACAGGCACCTGATGATTGGGGATGTCCGTGGCCTGGGCTTGATGATTGGAATCGAATTGGTCAAAGACAGGCACACTAAAATAAGGGCTGGAGATTGGAGGGACACAGCCGTACAAAAATGTTTCAAAAAAGGGCTTTTGATCCTGGGCTGTGGAGAGAACAGTCTGCGACTGATGCCGCCGCTCATTGTGAATCGGGAGCAAGCTGAAGTTGCGCTGGAAATTCTTGACGAGGTCTTTTCCGAAATTGAGAAGGAAGCATCGTAACCCTGATTGATGATCCGCAGGCGGAGAGGGAAGGGGGCTAATTGCTGTGAGAATTCGTGAGCTACTCTCTGATTTCATGCAACAGTTTGCGTCACTATGGCGTGTGGTCGGGGGCGCATTCAAGTCTGCCCCTGAGATGGCGTCTCATTTGAAACGGGGAAAGACCGGGGAGCAGCTGGCCTATCTCTGCTTAAGAAAAAACGGTTACCGGATTGTGGCGCGGAATTACCGGAAGCATTACGGGGAGATCGATCTGATCGGCTGGGAGAAAAGTATCCTGGTATTTATTGAGGTCAAATTACGCAGCAATTCTGATCACGGGTTGCCACAAGATGCCGTGAATCTTGCCAAGCGGCGGCAGATCGCTCATGTTGCAAAAGAGTATAGAAGGCGCCATCACCTTCATGATATAAACTACCGCTTTGACATCGTGAGCATTCAAGGGAGCCCTGGAAAGGAAAGGATCGAGATCCTGAAGGATGCCTTTAAGGATCCTCTACCCGGCTCAGGAGGCTAATTTGTCGGAATTTAGGAAAGATCCCATCACTGGACGCTGGGTCATTATCGCGACGGATCGCGGCAAGCGTCCAACGGACTTCCCCGGTACGGCGGTTCATATCAAGGGAGGATTCTGTCCTTTTTGTTACGGAAATGAAAACAATACGCCGCCTGAAATTCTCAGTTATCGTAGAGATGGGAGTCAGCGGGATGCGCCCGGATGGATGCTACGCGTGGTTCCCAATAAATTTCCAGCTCTCCGGGTTGAGGGGAATTTGAACCGTCAGGGAGAAGGGATCTTTGACAAAATGGACGGTGTGGGAGCTCACGAAGTCATTATTGAAACACCCGATCATAATGCGCAACTGGCTACCCTGGGGGAGCAAGCCGTTCAAGATGTTTTGTGGGCGTTCCGGGACCGCATGCTTGATCTTAAGAAGGACAAGCGACTCCGTTATATCTTGATCTTCAAGAATCACGGCGTGGATGCGGGAGCGTCACTCGAGCACTCGCACTCTCAACTCATCGCGCTTCCGATTGTTCCGAACCTCGTGCGGGAAGAAATTGAAGGCAGCAAAATTCATTACGCCTTCAAGGAGCGTTGCGTCTATTGCGACATTATCCGCCAGGAATTAAACTCAGGGGATCGTGTGATCGATGAAAATCAGGACTTTGTGGTGATCGCTCCCTATGCTCCGCGCTTTACTTTTGAAACGTGGATCCTACCCAAGACCCACGATGCTTGCTTTGAGGATGCACAAAAACTCGAATATGAGAATTTGGCGCGTATCCTGAAGACGACACTTCAGAGAATTGATCTGGTTCTCAACCAGCCCGCCTATAACCTTGTCATCCACACCTCACCCTTCACGGACCCTGTCAAAAACTTCTACCATTGGCATATCGAGATCATGCCAAAGCTTTCTAAGATTGCCGGATTCGAATGGGGGAGCGGATTCTATATCAATCCGGTTCCTCCAGAAGATTCCGCCAAGTTTCTTCGAGAAGCTCGATCGCCTATTGACACCAAACAAGCCAAGTTGGTAAGTGAGTGAAACAGGCGTTTCCTTGAATCAGACTCTCCGGGACGACCCGCAACCCTTTATTCAAACAGCGGGTAACCCAGCCAGGGCCATCGCGATTTCCTGATCTGGGTAGGCGTAGTTCTGTAGTTTGCCAGCAGCATAGTCGATGTAAGACTGCATATCGAAGTGACCGTGACCGCACAGGTTGAACAAGATGGTTCGACCCTTCCCTTCTTGCTTGCAGCGCAAAGCTTCCTGAATTGTTGTAGCCACGGCATGATTCGCCTCGGGAGCCGGGAGAATGGCTTCAGCCCGGGCAAACTTTAGGCCGGCGGCGAAGGCGTCGAGCTGTTCGACCGCCGTCGCTTCGATGACCCCAAGGTCGAGCAGATGACTTACCAATGGAGCCATTCCATGGTAACGCAAACCTCCGGCATGAATACCAGGAGGGATGAACGTACTTCCCAAGGTATGCATTTTTACGAGAGGAGTCAGGTGTGCTGTGTCTCCGAAATCATAGGCAAAACGGCCTTTCGTGAGGCTTGGACAAGCGGTTGGTTCGACTGCAATCACACGCACATTTCTTTCTCCCCGCAGTTTCTTGCCAATGAACGGAAAAGCAATGCCGCTGAAATTGGAACCGCCCCCTGTACAACCCACGATGACATCAGGATAATCATCCGCCATTTCCATTTGTTCGAGAGCTTCCAGCCCAATGATCGTTTGATGAAGCAGAACATGATTTAAGACGCTTCCTAGCGCATAGTGAATCTCGGGGTTTTGCGCCGCCACTTCGACGGCTTCGGAAATGGCAATGCCGAGTGAGCCGGTAGAGTTTGGGGTCTCTTTCAGAATGGCCCGGCCAGCCGCGGTTTCCAGGCTCGGACTGGCAACGACCTCGGCCCCGAAAGTTTCCATGAGGGCCCGACGATACGGCTTCTGATTATAACTGACCCGCACCATATAGACTTTACATTCCAATCCAAAGAAGGAACAGGCCATGGCCAGGGCCGATCCCCATTGCCCGGCGCCGGTCTCGGTCGTCAACCGCGTGGTCCCGGCGATCTTGTTGTAGTAAGCCTGAGGGACTGCCGTATTGGGTTTATGTGAGCCCACCGGGCTGACGCCTTCATATTTGTAGTAGATGCGAGCGGGCGTATCGAGAGCCTTCTCCAGTCGACGCGCCCGATAGAGAGGCGCCGGTCTCCAATGCCGATACACTCGCCGCACTTCTTCCGGAATTTCAATTTCACGTTCCAGACTCACTTCTTGGAGGATAAGGTCCATGGGGAACAGGGTTAGGAGATCATCCGGTGTGATGGGTTTCAGCGTTCCGGGATGCAATACCGGCGCCATCGGACCGGGCAAATCTGCCAAGATGTTGTACCAGAACTTCGGGATACGATCTTCATGAAGCAGATATTTCAGAGTATCCATAAGGTGTCCTCTCCAATGAATGACAGTCGTCCTGGAATGGATCCCAATGACGGCCGCTACGATGAAACAGGTTTTAACCTGATGTCAAGCCCTTTCCTTTAAGGTCAGAAGGAAGGAAGAAGAGATCCGCCGCTTCCCTGGGAGAATCGGAGGGGAGAGGATTCCCTCGGAAGCATGAGGGGAAAAGATTCTGTTGACCTGAGTGATGGGGATATCCTATCCAAAATTTGTTTGACATCAACCCTTGGGCAGAACTATATTTTTGTTGGAATGCGGGAATAGCTCAGTGGTAGAGCGCAACCTTGCCAAGGTTGAAGTCGCGGGTTCAAATCCCGTTTCCCGCTCCACTTACCTGAATTTTCGGCTCGAAAGAGCCCACGATAAGGCAATTGATAAATGAGTCGTCAGAGCTCTAGCCCTGACAGTACCCAATCCTTCTGGAACATTTATCAGTTGCCTTTTTTTGTGTCTAGTTAATTGCCGACAGGTCTTCTTTTGACTCACACCGTATTTCGTTTCAGAAATAGAAATCATCCCAAACAACCACATCATATTTAAATAGAAAGAAGGAGCGTCATGGCTAAACTGGCGGCTTTTCCGAAATGCTACATGGATCAACTCTGCGTGGATCATACAATGACGATCTTCCAGTGGATAGATATGGCTTCAACCCTGGACGTCGATGGCCTCGAATTCTACTCCGGGTTCGTGGATTCTCTCAGCCGTGAGGATCTCATTAAAGTGAAGCGCAGCCTCCAGGAGAAGAAACTGGAGATGCCGATGATGTGCTATTCTCCGAATTTTACGAATCCCGATTCGGAAGAACGTCGCGGAGAAATCAAGAAGCAAAACGCCATGGTCGATCTGACTGCCGAGCTAGGCGGCAAGTATTGCCGGGTCTTGTCGGGGCAGGGCTATCCAGACCTTTCCCGCCAGGATGGAATCAACTGGGTTGTTGACTGTATTACGCAGTGTTTGGATCATGCTGCCAAGAAGGGGATTGTCTTGATCATGGAAAACCATTACAAGGATAACTACTGGCTGTACCCTGAGTTTGCGATCAAACGGGAAATATTCCTTGAAATTGTGAATCAGATCAACTCGCCCTGGTTCGGCGTGAATTACGACCCGTCGAATGCCATCATAGCCGGAGAAGATCCGATTGCCTTACTTAAGGCTGTTAAGCATCGCGTTCTCACAATGCATGCGTCAGACCGCTACCTGGAGAGCGGAACCCTCGAAGACTTGAAGACCCAGGATGGTTTTGCAGGGTACGCGAAAACTCTAAGACATGGGGTCATTGGCAAAGGGCTAAATGACTACGACAAGATTTTTTCAATCCTACAAAGCGCGGGATTTAATGGCTGGATTTCAATCGAGGACGGCATCAACGGAATGGACGAGATGCGCCAATCCGTAACGTTTCTGCGTGCGAAGATGAAGCAATATTTCAGCTGAACAAAGAAGGTTTCTAGCGGCAGCCGATTCGCAATGTTCTGCGGAAAAGGTGCCATTCCCATCGTTAGTAATGCGCTTCCTCAATCCGGGTGGCATGAACGCCGGGTCGGTGACCCGTCCTACAACTTTGTAGGATGGGGGTTTTCTCAAAAACCCAACCGCGCGCAGCGTCTATCCAAAGATGCGTCACCGTATTGATGAAGAGGAATGCTTAGTCTTCAGAAATTTCTCGTGGGACTTTTGACTGTGCGTTGAGAGTGACATCCAGACGGTTTGTGTAAACGAGCTGGCCGATGAAAATGTTTTCATTCACCTTTTTCATCGAACTCTTGATGCAATGGAATTCCTCTAGGGTCGCCTGTTCCTTCTTGCTGACCCGGGGCAATTGGGGATGTCTTCTCTTGCGTTGAAGCAAAGCAAGCGCCACAACAATGAAAATGGCTAGGCCAATAAGAATGGATATATAGAATCTCATGTTCTGCATAAATCATTTCCGGGACGCAGGCAATCAAAGCCGGACTCGTTTTCGGTCCTCAAGAGTACATTCAAAATCGACTTCTTACCCCTCAGTTAAACTGTAAGTCACTCCCAGGGCCTTGTCAATACGCTCTCACTGTTTTAGCAAATGTGAAACTTTCACGCTGCCGAACCCACCGCTAACCATGGCTAGAATTTGTCTGAATCTGCTATCTAAGATCGTCAATGGCTCTTTGCCAAGTTAGAGATTTCCTTTTGGGTTGGCAAGGGCATATAGACCGCATGAGCGTCAATTTGTCTTGACGCCGAGTTTGTCAACCGCTTAGATTGGATTTTGTGGGGGTTTGCTCAAAGGAATACCCCTTTATTGAAGTTTGGGGGTGAAGAGGATATGAAGATTTTGACTGCTTCACAAATGCGCGACGTGGATCGTCAGACAACGGAACGCTACGGCATCCCAAGCATTCTGTTAATGGAAAATGCGGGCCGAAGCGTTGTAGAGGCGATGCAGTCTCATTACGCCGATCTAAGCCAATTTAAAATTGCCATTTTCTGTGGAAAAGGGAACAACGGAGGAGACGGATTGGTTGCCGCGCGTCATCTAATGATGAGGGGGTGCCGGCCGGCCGTACTCTTATTTGCAAATCCGGCCGACATCAAAGGTGATGCCCGGATCAACCTAGAGATACTACAGAAGTTGAATCTTCCTGTTCGATTCGTGTCAGAAGTGGCTTGTACTGCGGAGGAATTAGGTGGGCTACTCCGGGACTTGGGAACCGACCTCGTCATTGATGGTTTGTTGGGAACGGGGGCGCGTTTGCCGGTAAGTTCTTCATTTTCTGAAGTCATTCGGAGCTTTCAATCATTTCCGAGAGTGGTTGCCATCGATATACCTTCCGGACTGGATTGTGAGGAGATTGACCAGGAACGCCAGATTGCGATGGCGCCCCATGCCGAATTAACGGTCACCTTCACGGCTCCTAAAATCCCACACATCCTTTATCCCGGAGCGGCTTGTGTAGGGAAGTGGGTCGTTGTTCCGATTGGTTCTCCCGCTGAACTGCTGGAGGAGCCAAGGTACTGGCTGAATGCGGTCTCTTCCCAAGAAGCTGCACAACATTTGACAAAAATAGTTCGTTCGCCAGAATCGCATAAGGGGAATTTCGGGCATGTTTTAGTGATCGCCGGATCTTTAGGAAAGACGGGAGCTGCGGTCATGGCTGCGAAGTCCGCGCTGCTGGCCGGGGCCGGATTGGTCACCTTGGCTACCCCTGCTCCCTGCCTTCCCATTGTGGCAGCACAATCGGCAGAAGTCATGACGGAGCCCCTCGAAGCCACTGAGTCGGGAGGCATATCAATAAAGGCGTATGATTATGGGAGGATTTCTGAGCTACTCAAAGGGAAGGATGTGCTTGCGCTGGGACCTGGGATTGGAACGGACCCTGAGACAAAAGACTTCGTTCGAAGACTCCTCAAAGAAACGACTCTTCCCGTTGTGCTCGATGCGGATGGAATCAATGCATTCGCGGGATGTGATGAGCTATTGAATGGAGAAGCTCGCAAGCTCATCCTCACCCCACATCCCGGTGAGTTTGCCCGATTGATTGGAAGAACCACTTCGGAGGTTCTGGCGAGCCGGATAAAGATTTCGCGGCAATTCTCCATAGACCATCACGTCCATCTCGTTTTGAAAGGTCACCGCACGGTTTATGCTGCTCCTTCCGGACAGGTCTATGTCAACTTGTCGGGTAACCCTGGCATGGCAACGGGAGGTTCTGGCGACGTCTTGACAGGCATCCTGGCGGGGTTGATCGGTCAGGGAATACAATTACCGGAGGGTGACGACGCGGCCAGAGATTGCCTGGAAGAGATGATTACACTGGGAGTATATCTTCATGGAAATGCTGGGGACTTGGCAGCAGTTCGAGTCGGTCAGCATTCTTTAATCGCCGGGGATATTATGGACTCGATATCAAATGCTTTTCTGGTTCTGCGAGAAACGGTCAAGGTATAGGATTCTTATCTCAGCCGTTAGATTCCAGCATCGATCTACGCGCATCGAAAGGTCGGCTTCCGGTAGCTGAACGCTCGCGGGTGAGGCTTCCGATCGTTGAACTTGAAGTGGGGATTTGAGCCCTCTACCCCGGCCGATCGATCTTTAACTATGGACCGCAGACTTTGAGCCAAGGGGCATGCATGCCTCGGCCTCCAGCAACTTTCGTGTTGTTTTTTGCAATTCAGTAATCTATGTCCATTCCATGCGGGCAATTCCTCACCCATAACTCACAAGAAACCTTCGAATTGGCGCATTCCATAGGCCGCTTACTAGAGACCCCTGCCAAGTTTTTCCTGGAAGGAGACCTGGGCGCTGGAAAGACCGTCTTCGCCAAGGGCATGATTTGCGGATTGGGCCAAGCGGACCCGGATGATGTTCCCAGTCCATCTTTTACTCTGATTAATGAATACACCCAAAAATTCAAGGTGTATCATATCGATCTTTATCGCTTGGAAGGACTGGAAGAGATCACGACCTTGGAGTTAGAAGATCTTTTCGAGGAACCAGCTGTCATTATCGTGGAATGGGCTGAAAAGTTGGCCGAGATGAAAATCAACGATGCCGTCCACGTCAGAATCTTGAGCGGTGGAGAGAACGTTCGCCAGATCACCATTGGTCCTTGGAAAGGAAAGAGCCTTGATGAAGCTTGATGCGATTGCCATCGGTGCGCATCCCGATGACATTGAATTATATGTAGGGGGGACGTTAATCAAACTTGCCGCCCTGGGGCACAAAACGGGTGTCGTGGATATGGTCCGGGGTGAATTGGGAAGTCGGGGGACTCCACAATTACGCGCGCGGGAGGCCGCGGCCTCCGCCAAGGTGCTGGGAATTGTTGTCCGAGAAAACCTCCGGCTGAAAGACGGGCAAATCTTTGATACACCAGATGCACGACTGCGCGTGGTCAAAGTTTTGAGGAAATACCGGCCTGGGTTAGTTTTCACGCACTACTGGGACGACAAGCATCCGGACCACGTCTATACCAGCAGGATCGTTACCCAAGCCTGTTACCTTGCCGGATTGGCCAAGATCAAAACAGGGCAGGAGCGGTTTCGACCTGGCAAGATCTTTTACTTTCAGCTGCCGTACCCCGTTCAACCTTCGTTTTATGTCGATGTCAGTGCGCAGTATACACGGAAAATGGAAGCCGTCCGCTGCTTCAAGTCGCAACTCTATGATCCGAATTCGAGGGAACCGGAGACTTACTTAAGTGTTCCTCAGTTTCTTTCCGCGCATGAGAGCGTGGATCGATACTATGGAAAATTGATTCAGGCCGAATACGCCGAAGGCTTTTATTGCAAGGATCCCATAGGCATCCCGGACCCTGTTGAATTTTTTGGCAAAGGGGGAAAAAAGTGAGAATCGGAATCACTTGTTACCCAACCTATGGTGGTAGCGGAGTTGTCGCTACAGAAATCGGAAAAGAGTTGGCAGGGCGAGGACATGAAATTCATTTTATCAGCTATGCCATTCCCATCAAACTCGACAGTACGAGTGAGAAAATCTATTTCCATGAAGTGGAAATGTTAAATTATCCGCTTTTTGAGCATCCTCCCTATGCCTTGGCTTTGGCAACCAAAATGGCGGACGTGGCAGTAAATCATGAACTCGACCTGCTCCATGTCCACTATGCCATCCCGCATTCGGTGAGCGCTTATCTGGCCAAGCAGATGCTCCTCCCTTTGAAGCTGCCCGTGATTACCACTCTGCATGGGACTGATATCACCCTGGTTGGGAACGATCGTTCTTATTTACCCATTACCAAATTTTCTATCGAGAAGAGTAATGGAGTGACGGCAGTCTCTGTCTATTTGCGCGATCTGACCTACAGAGAGTTTGACATTAAACACTCCATTGAAATGATTCCCAATTTTGTTAACTGTGATGTCTTCCAAAGGTCGGGAAACCAGGAATTGAGAGAAAAATTTGCACCCAGCGGAGAAAGAATCCTGGTGCACATCTCCAATTTCCGTCCGGTAAAGCGTGTGATGGACGTCATTGAGATATTTGATCAGGTGCAACGGAGAATTCCATCACGGCTCATCATGGTGGGAGACGGTCCAGAACGATCGAGCGCCGAATGGTTGGTACGAAATAAGGCTTTGGGATGCAAGGTTAACTTCCTAGGAAAACAAGATTCGATTTCTGAAATTCTTTCCATCTCCGATTTGATGCTGTTACCAAGCGAAACGGAGTCGTTTGGGTTGGTGGCGCTGGAAGCCATGGCGTGTGAAGTGCCGGTCATTGCCTCTGCAGTGGGAGGCATTCCGGAAGTCGTACGCGATGGGCTTGACGGGTTTTTGGTCCCCCCCCGGAATGTGGACTTAATGGCGGCAAAAGCGATCGAGCTATTATCGAGCGATTCCTTGCACCACCAAATGGGAAATAACGCCCGAGACCGTGCCCAGGAAAGCTTCTGCGCGCATAAGATCATCGTCCGCTATGAGGATTTTTATGATCGCGTGATTCAGCAGGTCCAATCCAACTGATTGCAATGGATTCAATGTACCTAATCGACGGGAACAATCTTATTGGACATACCAAGTCGGTTGCCAGTCAACCGTCGGTCAACACCCGTCAATTCTTGGTGGATTATGTCTCATCTTTTCTGGAATCGACCCATCGGAAAGCCATCGTTGTTTTCGACGGGAGAAGTGCCCCCCTACGTAAAACTTCCCGAATCCAGCTCATATTCTCTGGACCTCAATCCAATGCGGATGAAGTCATCCGTCGCCGGGTAGAATCCTCAAAGGACCGAAAAGATCTGTGCGTGATTTCCTCGGACAATGCCGTCTATGGGTATGCCAAAACGTGCGGTGTCAAGGCTCTTAAATGCCACGAATTTAACCGAATGATTCGTGAGTCCGGAGGCGGCAAGGTCGAAGAGAACCGGGATCTTAGCATCGGAAATACAAAGGAATGGTTGAGGTATTTTGGGGAGGAAGAATGAGGCGTGTCGTTCCGGGTTCAAAAGTAAAACACTTTGCGCCTGCCGCTTGACTCACCGGGACTTGGGGTGAAGCTGCCTCTGTCAATCGCCACGAGTTGGGATGTCACCACACCTTGCGTCACAGCGTAATGTGAAACCAGGGGAAAAGACCTCGGGTGCCCTTGAGGGAAAGGTCTCGTGAGGGGAATTGGTTTCTATGTCCGGGGGATACTGGCTTGAGCGGGAACCGAGTTCTTATATCCTAACGCGTGTGTCGTCCTTCGGGCAGATCCAATACATTCCGCCCGGCCGCTCCTCAGATTTAATGACTTTAGTGGCCACCATAGCCGTGCTGCAGGCGGGGCAAGGTTTGCCGGCAAAAGCGGAGCCTTTATCTCCCATGCTGGAGCGAGCCGTCTTACTGATTTTTTTCTCTGCCATGAACCATTCCTCGCTAAAGATCGTACTGAATTCAGTTACAACGCACTAAGAATACAGGAAAAAAGATTGCTGCGTCAATCTCAAACGCCGCGCTTCTCCGGGTTCCATATGTATTTGTGGATCTGAAGTTGGAACCGGACGTTCAGTTTATCCTCTAAGATCCAGTTCACCAACTCGCTTGGCTGCAGGGTGGCAAAGACGGTGGAAAAAAGGACTCGATATTTTTCGTCTAAATGATGCTTGCGAATAATGTCTAGGGCCCAAAGGTAGTCTGCCCGATTTCCGATAACAAATTTGATCTCGTCGTGTGGCTGCAGTTTATGGAGATTGTCATAGCAATTCTTTTGCGATTCCTCGCTGCTGGGACACTTCAGGTCCATAATCTTGATGACACTCGGGTGGACTTCTCCGATATCAAGGCTCCCTCCGGTCTCGAGCAACACCAAAAAACCATCGGCGATTAACCGGTCCATCAATGGGTAGACTTCTTTTTGGAGCAAGGGTTCGCCGCCGGTAATTTCGACCAGGGAACAATCGCATTCGCGAATTGCCTGGATCACTTGCTCCAAACTCATTTCCTGACCTTCATAGAAGGCATAGGCCGTGTCGCAATAGCTGCACCGCAGGTTGCAGTAGGTGAGGCGTACAAAGACACAAGGCAAGCCGGCATAAGTAGACTCTCCCTGAATGCTCTTGTAGATTTCATTAATCTTCATCAGACTGACCGATTGATTTCAATGCTGTCGAGAAACCTAGGGTCATTCCGCCAGTCGGGCTGGACTTTAACAAAGAGTTCCAAATAGACCCGCTTCCCAAGAAGTTTCTCAATATCGGTACGGGCTTCGGTTCCAATTTGCTTGAGCAGTTGACCGTGACTGCCAATGACAATCTTCCGCTGTGAAGGCCTCTCGACAACTATGTCGCAGGCAAGAAAAACGAGCTGATCGTCGCGCTCTTGGAAGCGATTGACGAAAACGGCAATGGAGAACGGCAATTCTTCCCGAGTGTGATGCAAAATCTTTTCGCGAACCAGTTCACCAACCAGAAATCGCTCGTGTTTGTCAGTAAATTGGTCTTCGGGAAAATAGGGAGGACCCTCTGGAAGGTGTTTCAAGATAAGCGTGAGAAGTAAATCCAAATTTTCTTTTTTCAAAGCGGAGATGGGAACAATCTCGGCGAAGTTAAATTTCCCCGAGTAGAAGGACATGAGCGGCAACAGGTTCTGCTTCTGAACTAAATCCACTTTATTCAAGAGCAGAAAAGTTGGAATTTTTTGTTTCTGTAACAGCTCAATCACAAACTGGTCCCCGGCGCCAAAGGTAGTGGAGGCGTCCACGATCGCCAGCAAGAGGTCAACACCTTCCAGCGCATCGTAGAGCAACTGCATCATTCGGCGATTCAATTCGAATTCCGGCTTGTGAATACCCGGGGTATCCTTGAAAACGATTTGTCCTTCTTTGAGTGTCTGAATTCCGAGAATGTTGTGACGAGTCGTTTGGGGCTTATCAGAAACAATCGACACTTTCTCGCCCAAAAGCTGATTGAGCAAGGTGGACTTGCCGGAATTAGGACGCCCAATGATGGAGACAAAACCGGATTTGAACATGAGTTTTATGATTTGGACACTATCACAATGAGACAACAATGAACTGCTCTATGCTGCCCGCGCCCACTTTTTTGGCCAGACGGAGAGCACTTTTTCCTACAAACTTTAATGGGTGCATTCCCTTTGCGGGCGTCCCCCCGACCCAAAACAAAAATCATTATTTCGCGGCTTGCCGAGGCGGACTATCCTCAGACGCAACCGTGGAACGTCGAACCAACAACTTATGAATTCGGCGACGATCCGCCTCTTTTACCTCAAAGCGAAGACCCTGCAATTCGCAGTGCTCACCCCTCTTAGGAACTCTGCCAAAGACCGATGTCACGTATCCGGCGATGGTAGCATGTTCGACATCCCGAAGGTCGAGGTGAAACATTTCCTCTACCTGCTGTATCGGGATCCTGCCCGGGACCAGGTAATTGCCGTCTTTATCCTGCAAAATTTGAACGATGTCAGCGGCTTCATCTTCATCATGAATTTCCCCTGTAATTTCTTCAAGGATATCTTCGATGGTGACGAGTCCAGCCACTCCTCCGTATTCATCAACCACGATAGCAATGTGAGAGGCCTTGTGCTGTAAATCCGAGAGCAATTCGGCCAGGCGCTTTGTTTCAGGGACAAACTCAATGGGTCTGAGGAGTTTTTCCAGGGTTAGAGTCACGGAAGGATCATCCCAAACATCGATGACGTCCTTCAAATAGACCATCCCTACGATATTTTCGACATGCTCACGAAAGACCGGCAGACGGGAATACTTGGTCTCAATCATGATGGCTTTGAGCCTATCCAGTGAGGCGTCGATATCGACGGTGACTATCTCCGTCCGCGGAGTCATGATGTCACCCGCTACTTTGTCGCCAAATTCAAAGACTGACTGGATCAGTTGCTCATCGCCCTTTTCAAGCAGCCCCTGCTCCTTCCCCACATCGATGTAGGCCTGGATTTCTTCTTCAATATGTTCTTCTGTCTTGGGCGCTTCGTTTTCCACATTGAATTGCTGAAAAAGCCGCAAACTAGAAGACAACGGATAGGCCAGAAGATTCAAGGCAGGTTTGAGGACTTCATAGACTGGAAGGAGCAGGAAGAGGACCCGCTCGGGCTTCTTAAAGGTGAACACCCGAGGGATCAACTGGCGAAAGATAACCACGACCATAAACATAATGCCAACCGCGGCCGGGAGGGCAATCGCGTAGCTCTGGTACAAGCGATGCAGATATCCTGTTACGAGGATGGCAAAGGTGACCATGCATAACTGGACGCCCACATAAACGGACACCAACCCTTCGAGCCGGTTTTCAACCAGAACCTTGAGCTGCTCCAAGGCATGCGCCTTGCTCCTTTCCTGGAGTCGCCGTACGGTCACTTTACTGATCCGTGTGAGGCTCATCTCAAAAAGGGATAGACAGGTGACAAGAGACAGGAGCGTGAGGGTGAGTAGGATGGCAATGGTTGTTAACATAGAAGTTGTTTTTGCAGGCGCCGCTCTTTCCGGCGCATCTGCCCCTGGTCCCTCTCATGATCGTAACCTAGCAAATGGAGCACTCCGTGGATCAATAGGATGTCAATCTCCCGTTCGAGACTGTGTCTTTGCCGGATAGCCTGTCGGTAGGCAGTTTCAACGGAGACCATCATATCACCCAAACTCCGGTTTTCAAATGGATCGTCTTTCCAATCGGTCGGGGACGATGGGAAAGTAAGGATATCTGTGGGTTGATCTTTATGGCGGAACAACCGATTGAGCCGACGAATCTTCCGGTCGTTCGAGAGAATGAGAGTGAAGTCACAATGAGGCAATTTCAAGTGCCGGCACAGTTTACGGCTAAATTGTTCAAGCCGGGGAACTGAGACGGCATGCTTGCGCTGCCGGTTGAAGATGTTGGGTTGGATGGTTGTCATGGAGCGGTGCGGGGAAATTATGCGTTCTCGATCTTTCCAGGAAGAGCAGGGGATCCACTGGTATGCTTCTCTGCAGAATTCAGAGGACTAGAGGCAGCGCGACCATATTCATCGTAGGCACGAACGATGCGTTGGACCAGCGGGTTTCGGACGACGTCCTTCTCGGTAAAGGTCACGAAATCGATTCCTTCAATCTTGGAGACAACGCTGCGAGCTTCAATCAGTCCAGAGGTCTTGCCGTGGGGAAGATCGGTTTGGGTAATATCCCCAGTGATTACCGCCTTCGAATTAAAGCCAATTCGAGTCAGAAACATTTTCATTTGTTCCGAAGTGGTATTTTGAGCCTCATCCAAAATCACGAAGGCATCATTCAGGGTGCGGCCGCGCATGAATGCGAGGGGGGCCACTTCAATGGTCCCACGCTCCAAATGTCGATCCACTTTGTCGACGTCAAGCAAGTCCCAGAGCGCGTCATACAAAGGCCGGAGATAGGGGTCCACTTTTTCTTGAATACTTCCAGGCAGAAAACCCAGCCGCTCGCCGGCTTCTACAGCGGGTCTCGCCAGGACGATGCGATTGACCCGCTTGGCAGCAAAAAAAACAACTGCCATGGCGACAGCAAGATAGGTCTTGCCTGTCCCGGCGGGCCCGATTCCAAAAACCATGTCAGACTTCTCGATGGCATCGAGATACCGTCTTTGATTCAGACCACGAGGGGTGATGGTTTTTCGACCGCAGACACGAGTTTTGGCGGCCGGAAAGCAATCTTGTAAACGTAGCGAGGAATCTTCAGAAAGGATCTTGATGATAGACTTCAGATCGCCATTGGAGAATTGTATTCCATCTTGGCGAACTTGGTTGTAATCCAGGACTAAGCGTTCAATAACGGCGACATGAGTATCGGCGCCTTCAATGACGAGGTTGTTCTCCGTAAGGGAAAGGCGAACATCAAAAGCTGACTCCAAAAAATGCAGGTTTTCGTCTAGAGTCCCGAATAGGGCTTCTGCACCCTGCTCAAACGCAACACTTTTCTTCATACGGTGTGTGGTGGTTGAACCTCCAAAGTTAGGATAGCGCCTTATCGAGTGAGAGTTTGACACAGTCGCATCAGGTCGTCAAGGTGTGGCGGGTTGCTCCAAGCCGTGGGCATTTTCCGAGCTTGCGGATACTCCACGCCTCGCAAAACGCCTTCAAGTTGACTACCCCAGGCAACTTTGTTCGAAGAGATGAAAAAGCACATGTTTTCGCCACCCGGCGGCTCGCTGAAAGCGCTCACCTTGGCTACCGGAGACGTTCGGGTACGCAGCTAAAGGAAGATGACTTCGAAGTTCACTTCTTGCGGGCCAGGAAGCGGAAAATGAGGGTGAGGACAATGATCCCTCCAAGCGCACAGGCCAATCGCGTCAGCCGATTCTCACTGAGTTTATTCAGCAACATCCGAATCGAGTTTTGAAAGCTCTCAAACTGCAGGAGATACATTAGATGTGGGCTTCTATGCAGCATCTTATCTGCCCCTCGTAAACCTTACAAGTTTACCAAAGACTTCTGTTTATTCAGCTTGAGTTGCAGTCTTATTAATGTTCTCGATTAACTGACGGAAGTCTTCTTCAGAAATGACTTTGACACCCAGTTGGTTGGCTTTATTGAGCTTCGACCCGGCCTCTTCTCCTGCCAGCACGAAATCCGTTTTCTTGCTGACTGAAGTTGTAACGCGCCCACCATGCTGTTGGATGAGTGCGGTAGCCGCCTCGCGTGAAAACGTAGGCAGGCTTCCTGTGAGTACAAATTGCTTCCCTGAAAGCGCCTCGGATGCGTTGGGCGTGCCTCTCGAATCCATCCTGACTCCGGCTTTCTTTAACTTCTCCAGGACCCGTTGATTTTCAGGCTGAGAAAAAAACTGTTGTATAGAAGCTGCGACAACGGGGCCTACCTCAAACACAGATTCAAGGTCTTGTACCTCAGCATGACTCAACCGGTCCATTGAGCCGAAGTGCCTGGCGAGAATCTGGGCCGTGCGTTCTCCGACATGTCGAATACCGAGCCCATAAATTACTTTGGAAAGATCATTCCGTTTGCTTTCTTCAATTTGCGCCAGTAGGTTCTTGGAAGACTTCTCGCCCATCCTTTCCAACTCCACCAAATTTTCAAAAGTAAGCGAGTAAAGATCCGCCGGATCATGGACCAGTTTTTGATCAACCAACTGGTCTACGAGGGCATCACCAAGACCTTCGATCTTCATCGCTTTGCGAGACGCAAAATGCAAAAGCGATTCTTTGATTTTGGCAGGACAACGAACGTTTACGCAGCGCCAAACCGCTTCTCCTTCGGGGCGGTATACTTTCTCGGAACAGACCGGGCAACGGTCCGGCATCTTGAAAGTTCGGGCATCGAGCGGCCTGCGGCTTTCGAGAACTTTGACCACTTTGGGAATGACATCTCCGCCTTTTTCGATGAGGACAAAGTCGCCAATGGTGAGCCCCAAACGCTCGATCTCCGCTTCATTATGCAAAGTGGCGCGACTGATGGTGCTGCCTGCCAGTTCTACTGGTTCCAATTCTGCAACGGGAGTCAAGGCACCTGTCCGGCCTACTTGCACGAGAATATCTTTTACCTGGGTTATTGCTTCGCGGGCCGGAAACTTGTAAGCCATGGCCCAGCGCGGGAATTTGGAAGTGGCTCCTAGCTCATGCTGTAACTGAATTGAATTCACTTTGACGACAACTCCGTCAATTTCATAAGGGAGTTGATCTCTTTTGGACTCCCATTCCCTGCAATACTGCAGGACATCATGGATTGTCGGACATAGCCGCCAATAAGGGTTGACCTTAAATCCGGCTTGCTTCAGCCAGGCGAGTGTCTCGGAGTGAGTCGAGAAGGGAACCTGTCTGCCGGCGAAACATTGGTATACAAAAACGTCGAGACTTCTGGACGATACCACTTGAGGATCAAGGGTCCGCAAAGTCCCAGCCGCCGCGTTCCGGGGATTCGCGAAGGGAAGATCGCCATTTTCTAGCCGTTCATCATTTAGCTTCGCAAACGATTTGATGGGGAAGAAGACTTCACCGCGTATTTCCAGAAGGGTATCGTGCTTCAAAAGAGAACTCTTAACCCGCAGCGGGACGGATCGAATGGTTCGGATGTTATGAGTGACGTCTTCCCCCCGTGTTCCATCACCTCTTGTTAGTCCCCGAAGCAGAGTTTCGTTTTGGTAGATCAGGCTCGTACTCAAACCATCGATTTTGAGCTCACAGACATAGCGGGGAATCGATGAGACCGAGGGCGCCGCATCGGTAATGCGACGATCCATGTCGAGAAGATCCTCTTCTGAATAAGCATTCTCCAAACTCAACATGGGGACCGAGTGAAGCACGGTGGGGAAGGATTCGCTGGGCTTTCCTCCCACTCGCTGCGTGGGGGAATCAGGCGTGATCCAATCCGGGTGTTCTTTTTCCAAGGCCTGAAGCTCCCGAAGAAGCTTGTCATACTGAGCATCTGAAATCTCGGGATCATCGAGCACGTAGTAGCGATATTCGTGATGCCGAATGAGTTCACGAAGTTTTTCGATCTTCTCTTTGATGGTATCATTTGGAGTCATGATTGAATCGCGTTCCTTAGAAAACAATGATTCATTCTCTGAGGGTTAAGCAAGTAGATTTTGGTATTTCCAAAAAAAAGCAGGAATGAAACGAGCGTGATACACTGCTGTCCGTCATAGCCATTCATTGTAGGAGCGAAGGTAGTTTTGATCATTCACGAATGGATTCGCCCTTAAATAGGAGAACGTGAGAGGAGGAGGCTCTATGGACATCCAAGGAAAAGTTGCGGTGATTACGGGGACGAAGAGGATCGGAAGTGTTGTCGGTCTACGTCTGGCCGAAAAGGGCGCGGATGTAGTCTTGACGTACAACCGGTCCAAAAAAGAAGCGGTGGCGGCGGCCGAATTGATCGGGAACAAAGGCCGAAGGGCAATGACCTTACAGGCCAACCTCTCGCTCTCACAAGATACCCAATCCATGGTGAAGGAAATTCTCCTTCAGATGGGCAGGATCGACATACTTGTGAATATGGCTTCAGTTTATTTGTCGAAACCCTTTCTGGAAACCAGCGAGGCAGATTGGGACGAGAATATCAGTGTCAATCTTAAGAGCGCCTACTTGTGTGCCAAAGCAGTCCTTCCAGCAATGCGCGCCCAAGGGGGGGGCCGCATCATCAATTTCGCGGATTGGATTGCGGCCAGTGGCCGCCCCCGTTACAAGGGGTTTGTCGAGTATTACGTTTCGAAGGTGGGAGTGATTGGTTTAACCGAAAGTTTAGCGCTGGAATTGGCTCCGTATCACATCTTGGTGAATGCCATAGCGCCCGGACCCATTTTGGCGCCACCCGGCTTAACCCCGGAAGAAGATGCTGAAGTTAAGAGAGCAACGCCGCTCGGGCGGTGGGGTGGAGAAGATGAAATTGCCAAAGCCGTCATCAGTCTCATCGAAACAGATTTCATTACCGGGGAGTGCATTCGAGTAGACGGCGGAAGGCATGTTAGTTGAGCACACGGGAATCGACCTCTGAAGACTACTTCACGACAGCCCCCAAGAGATTAAGATAACTTTGGTCAGGACGTAAGACTTGGTGCATTAGGTTTAAGCCATTTTTCGAACTGGAAGGCGGTCATGTGCTCGCAATTGGCGCTTTGAAATCTATTCACATCCTCCTATGGAGGTCGAAGGCTCGAAAGAACGGGTCAGTCTCCCTTGAGGAACAATGAAGACGCCTCAAGGATCTACCCGCTTGTTGCCGCTCCGGATGAATGCCCGGGAATTGGGGTCCTAGGCTGTTTTCCACACTTCATTTTCACTCAATGTTAACAGGACATAATGAAGGAGGGTTTCGATGAGCAAGACTTCACGACGTGGTTTTATTAAATCCGCGGGAGTCGCCGCCATGGCCCCCGCAGGCGTTTCGCTCAGTCAAGGGACTGTCTCTGCAGCGAAGAAGGAATCACAGCGTAGGACTTCATTCACACCGAATGCGGAACTGAAGAAGGTGTCGGAAAATCTCTTTTACCTGGAAGACACGTGCAATGTGTATCTCATTCGCGATGGCAATCACGGCCTATTGATTGACTTTGGATCCGGCAAGATACTCGATTATCTCCCGCAGTTAGGGATTACTCAAGTAGACTGGATTTTACATACCCATCATCATCGCGACCAGTGCCAAGGGGATTACAAAGCGGTGGAGCGTTCCATTCCGATCGCTGTGCCAGCTCACGAGCAGCACTATTTTGGAGACGCCGAAAACTTCTGGCGCAATCGCAGGGTGTTCCACCTCTACTATGTTCGGAACGACTTCAATACGCTCACCGAGAATATTCCTGTTGCTCAAGTCCTTCATGATTATGGAACCATTCGCTGGAGCAAACGCGATATTTTTGTATTACCTACCCCGGGACACACATTGGGTTCGGTCACGCTGATCATTGAAGTGGATGGGAAGAAGGTGGCTTTCAGCGGGGATCTGATGCACTCACCCGGCAAACTCGTCAATCTTTGGGATACACAAGTCAATTATGGCGGGTTTGAAGGGGTTGATTTGGGGGTTTTTTCGCTCGCTCAATTGCGGGAACAAAAACCGGCACTGGTATGTCCTTCGCACGGAGAACCGCTGCCGGATCCCGACACAGGCATTCAACAAACTATCGATCGCCTGACAGATTATTACCGGTTTCAAACAGGAAACGCACCCAGCCTGAGCTCCCGCGGATACGCCGTCAGCCCGCATTTGATTGCCCACCATCTTACCACTTCGTCCTTTTACGCCATCTTGAGTAACAGCGGGAAAGCGATGTTTATTGATTATGGCTCTGCTTCTGGGACACATTTTTTCAATTTTGAGCGCGCCACGGCGACCACCGACCGAATTCGATTTGTGGAACATAACATCAGTGATCTGAAATCGCGTTTTGGCATGAAGGCTGTTGATGTGGCCATGCCCAGTCATATGCACGATGATCATATGAATGGATTTCCACATTTGATCAATCATTACAATACCCAGGTCTGGTGCTACGAGAATATGGTTGATATCTTTGAAAACCCACGCGGTCACAACCTTGGATGTATTTTAGGTGAGCCATTTAGGGTCTCACGGTCTTTTCAAGATAAGGAGCATTTCAAGTGGGAGGAATATGAGTTTGAGATCACCCATTCACCGGGGCATACCGAGTATCAAATGGCGTTATTTGTCAGCATCGATGGAGCGAGAGTAGCATTTACGGGCGATGCACTCTTTTCAAATCCGGATTCCTCCGAGAGCGTCTTGCGGCATAACCTGATCTTTCGAAATCATGTCGAAAGCGACAGTCATCTGAAGTCGATCCGTAACTTGATTGACCATGAACCTAACTTGCTTGCACCGGGCCATGGGAAACCATTCCTCGTGAATCGGGGTGACTTGCTCATGACCGAAGAAAAGTTGAAAAGACAGACCCGCTTCTTCCATGAGATTATTGCGGACCCGGATGTCAATTTCGGGCTCGATCCAAGCTGGTGCAGTCTCTATCCGTATCAAATGATCATACGCGCGGGGGAATCATCCTCGGCAGAGGTGCGAGTCCAAAACTACCGGACTGCACCCCTGAAAATGGAGGTGGCACTGGTAGCTCCGCGGGAATGGCATATAGAACCGGAAGTGCTAAGATTTGATGTCCCCTCGCAGCAGAAAGTGCGAAGAGAGTTCAAGGTCCAAATCCCAAAAGATTGGCGCCCGGTCTCCTCACGGTTTGCAATTGCGGCTGATGTGATGTGCGACGGGAAGTATTTGGGCCAGATCACGGAAGCAGTCGTTGAGGTAGGGTAGCGCAAAAATAGTGGGTGTCACTACGGAAATAGGCGGCGACTCCCACGAATGGCCTCTCAACAGAAACACTAGCTATCCCGAATCTCTTTCCCTATAATCAAAAACCGACAGGTTCCGCACTGAACCGGCGATTGAAGGTAGGAGGGAATGGAAATGGAAAGGTTTTTTCCGAACAGACGGCTGGGATTACTTGTTGCCTTTGTTTCGCTCCTAGCCGGTTCATGGACCTATGCATCCTACCAATATCAGAAATCCTCCCGCAGTATGGCTTCAGCCGGTCTCAATTTTCTGGCGTCCCTCTCGACTGAACAGAGAGCAAAGGCGACTTTCCAATTTGAAGATGATCAGCGGATGGTCTGGCATTTCATACCGGATTCCATGTTTCCCCGAAAAGGGATCTCCTTCAAAGAACTGGACTCCAGCCAACAAAAGCTGGCCCATGCGCTCCTCAGCTCCGGGCTGAGCCAGCGAGGGTATCAGAAAGCAACCACCATCATGAGCCTGGAATCTATCTTGAAGGAGCTTGAACAAGGAAAGGGTCCCGTTCGAGATCCGGATCTGTACTTTATCTCTTTGTTTGGGGAACCTTCCGAAAGCAAGACGTGGGGATGGAGATTCGAAGGGCATCATCTTTCCCTCAATTACACGGTGGTCGGCGGACAATGGATTGCCAGTGCTCCGTCCTTCATGGGTTCTAATCCCGCTGAAGTCAAGCAAGGACCGCGTGAGGGACTTCGGGTCTTGTCCCGGGAAGAGGATCTGGGCCGGGACCTTGTGAAATCTCTCGATAAGAAACAAGCCGAACTTGCCGTTATCAATAAGGAAGCCCCCAAGGACATCATCACCAGTAACGTGCGAAAGGTGGAAGCGGCAAATGCCCAGGGGCTTTCGGTCAGCAAGATGACAAAGCAGCAGGCCACTCTCTTGATGGAATTAGTGGATGAATATGCCCACAATTTGCCCGAGGATCTAGCGGAGCCGGAAATCGTTAAAATTCATAAGGCAGGGACTGATAAGATTCGATTTGCCTGGGCGGGGGGCTTTGAGCCGGGTACCGGTCATTATTACCGGATCCAAGGGCCCACGTTTTTAGTGGAGTATGATAATACTCAAAATAATGCGAATCACGCCCATTCGGTTTGGCGAGGACTTGAAGGTGACTGGGGACTCGATTTGTTGAAGTTGCACTATGACCAGGCACATCCGACAAGGCAGAAGAACTAGGACCGAGGGATACGAAGAAAATGTCGGCAGCGAAGATCTGCATAATATTCCCCCTGGCTCTGGTCTGCCTCTTGTTTTCTCCGTCGCTTCGATCCCAGAGTCCCTCGGATAATAGCCCCTTCTCATCGGGTGAAAAACTTTCCTTTCGAATCTCCTGGTCGAATGTAATCGAAGCCGGTAAAGCCGACCTCACTGTCAGTAACGAGGATTCCACGAGAAAGGATAGTTTGCGGTTAGTATTGAAGGCCATGACAAATCAGTCCCTGGCAGGGGTGTATGATTTCAAAGATGAATTTGTTTCGGTATTTGATACGAGACTTTGGGCGCCTCGCTCCTTTCAGAAGAACTTCACCGAGAAGACCCGCGTTGTCGATGAAAAACTGGATTTTGACCAGGTAAACCGGTATGCGGTTCTGACGAAATCCAAAAAGAACTCCCAAAAAATCGCGATTGAAACGGGCACGCAAGATCCCGTTTCTGCGCTCTATGCCATGCGCACGATTGCTCTCAAGCCGGGGATGATGCTTTCATTCCCTGTGATGGATGGGGGGCGGACATTCCAGCTGGAGGCACGAGTCGTCTCCCTGGAGTTGATCACGACGAAGCTGGGCAGTTTCAACAGCCATCGAACGGAAATCCGCATCAGACCAGTGGACTCCTCATCGGCCGAGAGAAACATCGTGCTTTGGTTCAGCAATGATCCAAGACGACTTCCTGTCCTCGCTACAGTGGCGCTCCCGGTGGGGGTTGCCGTCATTGAGCTCATCGCTCGGACGCCCTGAGCCAGATGAGCAGGAGCTCCGATGAAGTTGATTATCCAAATTCCCTGTTTTAACGAAGAGGCGACGCTTCCCGCTACACTCGCCGATTTGCCTAAGAATCTTCCCGGTATCGACAAGATTGATGTCTTGATTATCAACGACGGCTCCACCGATGCTACGCTAGAGATCGCCAGACAGTATGGGGTCGATCACATCATCGAATTCAGTAAAAACCAAGGATTAGCCTTTGCATTTCAGACTGGCTTGGATGCCTGCTTGAAACTGGGTGCCGACTTGATCGTTAACACGGATGCCGACAATCAGTATTGTGGTGCGGATATTCCGAAGTTGGTTGGGCCGATTCTGGAAGGTAAAGCGGACCTCGTCGTGGGTACTCGTGATATTGGAACGATTAAACATTTCTCTTCAGTTAAGAAATTGCTGCAACGAATCGGGAGTTGGGTGGTTGGTAGAGCTTCGGGTATTCTGATCCGCGACACGACAAGCGGATTCCGCGCATTTAACCGGGAAGCTGCCTTACGCACGATCGTCCATTCGAAGTTTTCTTATACTCTGGAAACACTCGTTCATGCCGGGGCCGGTCCGCTGTCGGTCGAGCAAGTCCCGATTCGGGTCAATGAAAAATTGCGGGAATCTCGCCTGGCTGGGTCCACTTGGGTTTATTTGAAAAAATCGACTGCAACCTTGTTGCGAATCTATTCCATGATCAACCCTTTACGGGTATTCTTGTTAATTGGGGGGACGATCTTTGGTCTCGGTTTTCTTTTGGGGGGGCGATACCTGTATTTTTACATCGTGGCTACGGCTTCGGGACATATTCAGTCCCTGATCCTGGCGGCTATTTTGATGCTCGTAGGGTTTCAGACCATGGTGATCGGCCTTGTAGCAGATTTGATTGGCGCCAATCGAAGGCTTTCTGAAGATATCCTTTATCGTTTGCGCAAGATCGAGATCGATGGAATTCGGAAACAGGAAGTTGAACGCGACAGACCCCAAGAAACAGCCCAGTCAGTTCAGAATCGGCGGTAATGAAGTTTTCGGTTATAGGTCCTACTCACCCTTTCCGTGGCGGGATTTCCCATTACACCACGCTCCTGGTACGAAAGCTTCGTACCCGGCATCAAGTGCAGTTTGTCTCGTATTCCCGGCAGTATCCTTCCTGGCTCTATCCTGGAGCTACAGATCGTGATCCAAGCGCAGTCTCACTGATCGAAGAACAAATTGATCGCCGGTTTGATGCCCTCAGCTTTCGGCAATGGTGGAAGATCTCTGAACTAGTGGGACAGAATCGGCCTGATTTGGTCATACTCCCGTGGTCTGCGGTCTACTGGTCTCCATTCTACGCAACGTTTCTTCTGGGGTTGAGACGTTTCAAGAATATCAGAGTCCTGTTTATTTGCCACAACGTCTTTGAGCACGAACCTTCTTTTTTCAAATCAGCGATTTCCAAACTCGCCTTAAGCCACGGGGACATGTACCTGACCCACTCTGAATGGGATCGAAATAATCTGTTGTCCTGGCTCGGGAAATTTCGGGAAACCCAAGTCAAAGCGTGTATCCATCCGCTCTACCTACCTTTTTCGGTGGGACGGCTCAATAAAGAAGAGGCTCGTGCCCGACTCGGGATAAAGGAAGAAAGAGTCTTGTTATTCTTTGGTTTTATTCGGGAATATAAAGGGCTCAAGTATTTACTTCGCAGTATCCCATTGCTTTTAAGGGAGCTTCCGGTCCACCTTGTGATTGCGGGTGAAGTCTGGGGCGATCCAACTCCTTATACGGAATTGATTCGGGGTCTTGGGATTGATAGCCATGTCTCATTTTTCAACCAATATGTTCCGAACGAAGAAGTTTCAGTTTTTTTTGATGCGGCGGATCTCGTGGTGATTCCCTATGTGTCGGCCACGCAGAGTGGCGTTGTGCAGCTAGCTTTTGCATTTGACAAACCGGTAGTCGTCGGAAATGTGGGCGGTCTTCCGGAAGCTGTAGAAGATGGAAGGACAGGGTACCTCATCCCCCCTCGAAGTTCTGAAGCGATCGCCCAGGCAGTTACAAATTTTTATCAAAGCAGCCGGGAACCTGAAATGGTTTTGGCCATTCAGGAAATGCAATCCAGAGATAGTTGGCTCAAGTTGACCGGCACCATTGAAGAATTGGCGGCTTCTCCAAAATAGTGCTGTTGGGAGGACCCACAAAGGTTGCTACTCCACTCGTGGTCAACAAGGCACAGAGCAGTCGCAAAGGGCTTAAACATCTTATGGTCAATGACGAGCGATTCCTGGACCGATTCAGCTTTCGCGAGCAGTATTTGGCGACTCGATCGGCCAAGGCGGCGAAGATCATTGCGGTCCTGCGCGAGGAAGGCGTGCAATGCGAACATGCTTTGCTTCTGGATATAGGATGCAGTCAGGGTCAGATAACTTATCAAATGGCACAAGTCTTTCATTTTGTGGTCGGGATGGATCTTAATAATGAAGGCTGGAAGGCCTCGGAATTGCTGAAATTCATACAAGCGGATGCCTGCCAATTGCCCTTGGCCACGGGCCTGTTTGACGTGGTTCTCTTGAATCACACGATCGAGCACGTCGCATCTCCGCAGCTGTTGATGAAAGAAGTGTGGAGAGTTTTGCGCCAAAACGGGGTCTGTTACCTGGCCTGCCCTAATCGATTTTCAATTATGGAGCCACACTACCGCTTGCCTTTTCTATCTTGGATTCCACGCCCGGTGGCAGATCGATATGTCCGTTTGGCGCGCCGAGGAGAAACCTACCTGGATAACATGCCGAGCTATGGGAAGCTTAGGGATCTGGCGCGTCCCTTTGCCTTAAAAGATGTCACGGTGACGATTCTTAAGAATCCGGAAAGGTTCTTGGAAAGTGATCCCCAATTGCTGCGTCAGGCTAAACTCATCAGTTGGCTACCTTCTTGGCTTTTGAAATTGCTAGGCCCGTTACTACCCGTATGGATCTTAATCTTGAGAAAAGAGTGAAAACTTGAATCGGTTTGGCAATCCCACCTTAGCTTACCTTTACCGGCGCTGGTTAGCCCGGCAGCTTGTCAAAGACGTCCATCCAGGGAGTTTTTTGGAGATTGGGGTGGGCAGCGGCCAATTTTATGTCGATCTCATGAGACGGGGGTTTCATGGATTAGTTCTGGATCTCAATCCAGAACTGATTGCGGAGCATCAAGCTACTCGTTTACCGCCTCAAGGTACGATTGAATTTCGATCGCTTGACTTTTTCCACATCACAGAACAATTCGATCTGGTTGTTGCTTTTGAGGTCTTGGAACACTACCAGCAGGATTTTGCGTGTCTTTGGCAATGGAGAAAACTGCTTAAGCCAGGGGGGGATTTGGTATTTTCCGTGCCAGCTCATATGAAACAATGGACTGAAAATGACAAACGCGCGGGCCATGCCAGGCGCTATGAGAAGGCTGAATTATTGGAGAAGCTCTGGAAAATAGGACTGAGCGTGCAGGAACTTTGGTGTTATGGTTTCCCCCTTCTTAACTGGACCTATCCGCTTTCCTCGCGTTTTCAGTTGAGCAGGGATGCGAAGAAATTCAAGGAAGCAACCTCTCCTCCCCCCCACCCGAAGTCTCAGTGAGCAGTTCAGGTGGAGCTGAAAAGAGGTCAAATTCCTTGATGACTGATTTTTTGGGCACCTACCGTAGTGGGACACGTCGGTTCTCAAGGCTTCCAAGACTCTTGTTATCTGAAGGGGTTTGGTGGCCATTGCTGCAACTTCAAATGCCATGGCTCAGGAAGGACTGTGGGACAGGGTATATCGTCAAGTGCCGCCGTTAATCTGGATTTCCTGTGCCTAAGGCAGACCCTAATTGTGGGATGGCGATTTCTTCGGTGTTTTCTTCTTGGGGACGACCTGAATGCTTTGGATATTGTGGAAGGGAATCAGATAAGGCCCTGACGGCCCTTCAATCTGTAAGCCCGATGGACGTAACTGGTATTCACGGAGCTCAATTCGGTATCCTTCATCCAAGGTGAGAAGCACGGACGGGGGTTCTCCGCGAAGGTCAGTGAGCTTCTGAAGGCTAGGAAAGCTCTGCTCAAAATATCTGCGCGAAAAACTTGGGTACCTTTTCATCGATGGCCCAATTTGGCATTGGAATCAAGACCTATGGATTCCAAACCATGCCGAGCCAATCGTGTAATCTTAAGAGGCTTCTGTTGAGAGGGACTTGCTAAAGTTCGCCTCAGAGACAAGCTCACGATCACAAGTAGGCATCCAAGAAGTAATAGAAGTCTGGCTTCATTGATGCAAATCATTCTTTCGGTTCTCCACGGAAAGCACTGAGGGGACAACTAATTAACAATTAAGCACAAGCAAGAATCATGCCGATATCTCGCTTGTGCTAAATGGTTGTTTTTCAACAGGCTAGTGGCTTGCCCATCCGACCTGAGATAATTGTGGTGAATGATATTTCCATTTATTGGCAAATGGTTACTTACTTTGAACCAGTTTCTACGGGATGGCTGCATTGTAAAAGGCCGGAATTTCCGAGAATCTTATACATATGACGATCTTTGCGAGGAGCAATTCTCTGAGAGTAGAATATGGAGACAGAATCCACTGAAGAGCAAAATTTGGAGAATAATCAATCAAGACCTTCGGATTTACAGCCTGAGAAGGTAGACAACGTAAAGGCCAATAAAGCAAAAAGCGATAGAATGACCTTAATCCAGGGGATGGTCATTTCCCCATGGGTGTCTTTGGGAGCCATACTGTTGGCCGCTTTCTTAGTCTACCCGGCGTATCAGGGGTTCAATTCCGGAAGAAAGATTCAACGCTTGAGGGAAGAGCTTGGGAGCTCAAATCAGTCGTTATCTCTGTCAAAATCCCTAATTTCAAAGCTCGAAACTGACCTTTATCGAGTGGGGTTGCAGGGACAAGGGCGGGTCGGGGAGCACCCGGTAGCAGGTCTTGGGCTTTTGATCTCCCCCATCCTTTCCTTAGAACACAAAAAATCAGGCCTGCCTGACTTGATCCACATCGATTTCAGGAATAAGGAAGAATCCGTCTTGGCCTTTGACCTTACCCCGTTCCACTTTGAGGAACTGCAGGTGAGTATTACACAGGAAAAGAATTTGGTCTGGATTCAGACCATTTCAGTTCCGCCCAAGACACTATATGGTGAAAATTTGGTCACGTTTGTATTGACTCGCGAGGCGCTAAGTGCGGGTGAGTACAAGATCAAGATGGATGGAAATCCTTCGAGGGAGATCAAACGGATAGGTGAATTTGATCTCACGATTGAGAGATAAGTGAAGACAAAGCTCAGTTTAAGAAGTTGATTTTCGCCGTTTCACCAGAATATTGGGTTTTCCAGTAGGCCCTTGGCCTGCCACTCCTCGCTTCAGGTAGGCCGTACACTCACAACAATCATTACAAGGGCTGATATCAAAACACGGGACGAATTTCATCAACTTCCCAATCCCTTTCAAATTAATTCCTTCCACCTTCATGAACCGGCGGATGCACTTCAGCCAGACAATGTCATTGGCTGAATAATAGCGATCCCGATTTCGGCGAGTGGGTTTGATGACGCCGTTCTTTTCGTAAACGCGCAGGGTCTGATCGGTGACCTTGAGAAGTTCAGCCACGACGCCAATCGAGTAAAGGGGCATTTCGGGATTATTGATTTCTACGGGAAGACTCGTCATTGTAACGCTCCCTTCAGATTCTGCCTTAAACGGCGAATCACAGGATGGCCGGAGAGTTGTCCAGCTTGCTCAAGTTCTCTCGGCGCCGGTCTGTACTCATCATTCTAACACCTCAAGCCGTTCTCCGGAAACGGAGGGCCATATTTCTTAGCTTCGCCAGCGCTTCTTTTTCAATTTGACGGATTCGCTCCCGGGTCAGTCTGAATTTGTTTCCCACTTCCTCCAAGGTCTGTTCACCATCCTCGCAAAACCCAAAGCGCAGCTTGAGGATCTCTCTTTCCCGTTCTGTAAGGTTTTGAAGAAGCATCGAACACTTATCTTCAAGATCAGAGAGGATAGTTAACTCAGCAGGGCTCAAGGCTCTGGAATCGGGAATCTGGCTCAATTTTTGAAGTTCCAGGGGGCCGCTCAAAGAGTCGAGCGAAAGCATCTCCTGAGATGATCGAATGGCAGCTACGGCTTTGGGTATCGATAGATTGATGGAATTGGCAATTTCTTCGACGAACGGTTCCCGCCTGAGTTTTTCGATCAGGTTTTTCTTTGCTTTAGACAATTTCTGGGCGGTCATCGAGAGGTGCTCCGGGACCCGAACGGTACGTCCTTGGGTCAATATCGAACGCATAATAGACTGCCGGATCCACCACGTCGAATAAGTAGAGAATTTAATGCCGCGCCGATAGTCAAACTTTTCTGCCGCACGCATCAGCCCTAAATTTCCTTCTTGAATCAGGTCCAGAAAGGTCAGATGAGAGTGGTAATATTTCTTAGCGATCGAAACGACCAAACGCAGATTCGCTTGAATAATGGCGTCTCGACACTGCTCCTTTTTCCGAGTAACCTCCTGACATCTTTTCACATATTGAATAAAGAGAGCCGGGGCCACTCCGAGCTCAGCTTCTTTCTTCCGCCATTCCTTTTGAAGGTGCCACTTCTCCAGACGCAGTCGGCGGCAGTTGCCATTTTGGCTGAGTAGGGCCTTCTTGCGATTTTTTTCAATGGCGGCATGGAGGCTCCGGAGCTCTTGGGCAATTCGATCGATGCGCTCAAGAATCATAACCTGGATTCTTTCACTGGGGCGAAAGGTAACCCAGAGTTGCCCAAGACGGACATAGGATTGTTGATAGCGGCGAAAATCTTTCCGGATGGTCCGGCATCCATTCCGGCTATTCTTTTTGCCCGAAATCCTGCTTGCGCGAGTCGTGATTTCTGCTGCTTGAAAATGAAATTTCTTCGTGAATTTCTGTAACAGCTTTATTTGTGTTTTTGAAAAATGCTCGGGCTCTGCCTTTTCGACAGTATCAAAAAAATCAAAGTCGTGTTCAGAGGCGAATTCAGCAGCAATCCCCAAGAACTGCTTCGATGCGAAGGGAAGGCGGCCTAAGATCCGGGTCTGACAGGTGCGAAGGAGATCAAACTTGCGAAACAGGGCAACTTCAGTTTGACGATTCAAAAGTGGAACGGTTCCCATTTCCCGCAGGTACTGCGCGAGAGAATCGACTGCGGTCACAGTATTCTCAGAAGCTTCGCCCTCAAAAGCGGTTGCAGGCGGCTCCTCACCTGTGAATTCAGGGTCATCCGTTACCGACAAAGGCAAGTCCTGCATTTCTAAATCTTCGGAAATATCGCGATCATCCGCTACCGCAGACGAAATAGTAGTGAGAACGAGACCCTGGTTTCCCTCTGCGCCGCGGCCCTGCTTGGATTTGATTCTCCAACGGGGAGTAGTTTCGAAACTATCAGTGTTCATATTATTTATTCCAGTAATACATCTAACAAAATATTGTTAGACAGTATGACAATTCTTCTCCCCTGTCAACCACTTTAGTGGCATGGGAACAGTCGGAGATTTTCAAGCAGAAGTCCTCAACGGTTCCCCAGCCTCAATTGGATTTCAAGTGTGAATTCAGGTCGGAACCACTTCTGGCGAGAAAAGTTGCAAATCACACGAGTGTTTTCCGACTGTGACAAATGGAACCTGTGATGCGAGATACTCCAAAAGGATGAAGTGTGGCGGCATCGGCCGGACTTAAGGTGTATGGTCTTCGACTTACGATTATGGATACAGTAGAGTCAGGCGGAGAATTTATTTCTTGGATAGCGCCTTGTAATATTCTTCCACGGAGATTCGGTACGGGAGGGGAACATCATCGTCTTTAGAGAATCGAAAGCTATCTTTCATGAGCAACGTTTGAAGATCCCTGCTCAGATGCAGCTCGATTTCATGTAAACCGTCGATGACGCTCGAATTGAGTTTGTCCAATTCCTTTGCATTCGATGGAAATTTCAGGTTTCCCATTTGGTGCAGGCGGTCAATCATGTTTCTAAGTTGGTGCGCAAGTTCGTCTTCCCCCTGCAAATGTTTGGACAAATCCTGGGCTTCCTGGATTCGTATGGCCCATTCTCGTGCCATTTGCTTGAGCCTGTCATCGCCGCGCGGGAACGGCGGAAGGAGTTGGATGCCCCCAAAATCTAGAGCGGCATCACCAGTAGGTTTGTTTCTGTAAGGTTGGTATTCTCTTTCTCCTGTTTCATTGACTCGAGATTCTACTGTGGATGCTCGCGTTTCATGCCTGTCCGGCCTCGTATGCTTTCCAGGTTGTCCGTTCGGATTCACAGAATTCTCGCCCTGAGACTGGGAGGGAGTCGTTGGGCTAAATTTCCCTTCTCCAGGGCTTTGTGACATTGAAAGTTCTTCAACGGGTTCCCTTGGTTTCGATTGCCCTTCACCAGAATAAGATAAGGTTTCCGGTGTCTTCTCTCCTTTATTTATGGAAACCTTTGGGGCTGTTATCGTCTGTCCGGGTGAAGTTTGTTGCATTTCCTGAATTCGACGTGAGAGGGATTCCAGCTCCGCAACCAGGTCTTCAGTTCGATTGAGCGCTTCGCTTAAGCGGTCTATTCGACTCTTCTCTCGATAAGTGACCAGCGATTTCTCGGCTGATTCGAGGCGTTGTTGCAGATCTTTCAAGGTTTGAAGGTTCTGTTTTTCAGCCTGTTGGGCCATTCTAAATAAGTTGCTCGAAATAAGACGGCCGCTCTGCCGGACGTTTTCTTCGAGTCGACTCTCACGAAGAAACTTTGCCGCTGCCTGAAGCTTCTGAGAAAGTGCCTTTTGTTCATTCGCTGCCTTTCGCGCTGCATCCCGGAGTTCTTGCTCCATCCTCACCGCCGACTGAGCCAGCTCATGCTTCTCTCGGAGAATTTGTTGTTTTTCTTGCGATAAGGGCTCACCCGGTTTGTTCCTTTCGGAAAAAGAGGAATCGGGCGCCATGGCGGTGGACTGTCTTTCCAGGGAATCCAAAGCCTGCTGGACATGTTCCTGTCGCCCGCTGAGATTCTGGGCACTGTTTCTTAGGTGCTCGACTTCTTGCTTGAGGCTTCCATTTAATTTGCGGTCGAGGAGCTGCTGAACCTCATTCATCCGGCTCAAGGCCTGTAGCCCGCGGTTCTCCGAGCCTTGGCGAGGAGAAGGCCCTTCCGATGTGCGAAGATCCTGTGTGGCTTGTCGCATCTGCTGGCTGGCACGATCTAACGCGGGGTCTTGCATTTCCCGTGACAATCGTTCCAGTTGCCGGGCGAGTTTCTCGGCTTCCTGCTCAATGGCCTGAAGATCTGAGCTGGTGTTATGGGCAGAATCAGTCGTCTGCGGCCCGAGTTGTCTTTTCTTGTGCTCCAAGAGCTGCTGCTGACGCTGCGCTAATTCTTGCAATTTGTGAAGGGCTTCATCGAGTTCTTTCTTGTTGAAGTTCGAACCGCGCGGCCGCTGTGTTTCAAATTGGTTCTTGAGCTTGTCTAGCTCAAGTTCGAAGAGATTCTCGAGTTCTTGGGCGCCCAAGTTCTCGGCTTGTGGACCCGAAATCTTTCCATAGGCCACTTGCACTTGCTTGTAATAAGCTTCGGCCCGCAGCAGGTATTGAAGGGAAACCTGTTCGGGGCTCACCGCTTCCGCTGGTTTTCCTGCCGACAGAAATCCCTCGGCAGGGGACATGGACGCGATTGCCTTGATCAAGTTTTCGGACAGCTTCTGGATGTCTTTGTCCCTGATGGTGAGCGCTCGCCGTTGAATTCTTTCTGAGAGCGTCTGGGTTTGTTGTTGCAATTTGTATTGTTGGGCTGTCACGAGCTTTAGATTGCTTTGGTATTCGTCTTCCCGAAAAGTCTTACGGTCTCGAATGAGGCGCCAGGTTGCGGCCAGGATTTCTTTCTGGCGAATCGATAGCACCGTGTCGGCAGCCGAAGCGTCTGCTTCTGATCCTTGGGAGACTTGATGTTGGGAATATTGCTTTCCGAAAGGACGAATCTCGAGAAAATAAATGTCGGAGGTCGTCAAAGATCGCACATCAGAGGCCGTGGCAAAATAAGAAATCAAGTCCCCCGGCTCGAGTTTGAATTCTTCTAGAAAAAAAGTATGCGTTGCCGCCATCGAACGGGAGGGTTTGATTCCAGGCGAGGGCCATGCCTTCGAATGATCGATAGGGCTTTCTTCCTCTGGATCGGCAGGCCCATGTGTCGAGAAAGAGTTATCCCCAAAGAGCGGGACCACATTTTCCTTCCCTCCATTGACTGAAAAGTGAAGCGCTAATGAACGAATGCCGAAGTCGTCGGCGGCCTTTACTTCTGTCACGACCTCCTCCAATTGGGTCACTTTCTTGTCCCGACCCGGCTTTTGGAAGGATACCAATGGAGGCTGGTCATCCAGCACTTTAATGGGGTATTCGTTTGAAGCTGTGAGGAAGTTACGGCTTGGATCGAGCCACTGGATTCGACATGAAGAATCCTTTAAAAGTTGAAAACTTCCCTCCAAATGATGGGATCCATTCTTTGCCAGCGGTAATCGTGTGCCATCTTGCATCAAGATGCTGCCGCCTGATAAGTCGCGACCGAGATGGATCGACAGAGTAACGTGAGTCCCTCGGATCCCTGCAATTTCACCGGCATCTTCTTCGGTACGGACTGGGAGACCGGTGTAAGCTGGGTAATGATAAGTCACATCAATTTGCTTCACACGCGGCTGCTCCAGGGTCGTAATTGAAAACTCCTCGGATTGTAATGTCCCGCTCCGCACGTAGTATCGAAGATCCTCGTTCAAGTCTAGAAAGAGAAACCTAAATGCATTCGAAGCCTTTTCCGGCTCCATTCGCCGCTTTTCCCAGTCCGGTGTGTTCTCGTGTCGTGAGAAGAGAAAGGCTTCGGACCTGTCTAATCCAATCAGGCTGGCGGTGACGAGCAACTCGGAGCCCTTGGGTAATTCAACTGTTCCGGGGCTGACGTGGATACTGTAAAGAGGAGGAGCATTCTCAAGCCACCAAGGCATATACAGCCTGAGCGTAGCGTGGCGCAGATAATTTGGCCCGAAAGAAAGAGTTGCGGCAAATCCGAAGATCAACAAACCTGCCACTGAAGCCGGAAGCCATAAAGCGTTGCGGCTAAACAAAGACCGCGCTTCGATCTTTTGACAGCTTTCCAGTGCATCGCGGAGTAGTAACGGGAAAAAAGGATTCGAGAAGTCTCCTCGGGCTCCATTTCCGCCAATTTCAACAACGCTCACGAGTCGATCCTTAAGCTCTGGATGCCTTTCCTCAATATATCGTGCGACCTTTTGTCTTGTGATTTGTTCGAACCAAGGGCGGAGCAGGAAATAGGTAAATAGGACGAACAGGATAAGTAAGAAGGCAATTCGAGAAAAAGTGAGAATGTTCCGGGTGTAATTCCAATGATCAACAGTGATTACAGTCAAGGCCCAGAATGGAAGCGATATCCCAAGGAAGAGAGCGAGTCCTCGAGTGGCTTGAATCAGCTTAAGCTTTCGCCTGACGACATCGATCTCCCGCAGGATACGCGAGTATCCAAGAGTCTGGCCGGGTGCTAAGCCTTGCTTTCCTAATGAGGAGAAACGAAGTCTCTCCATAGGCTTCTTACCTTTCTCCTCGTATTCCGACGTGGGATCTAATTCTTCGTTGATCGAAATGATAGGACAATAAGCTCTCCATGATAAATACCACTAGAGCGAGTGCCAAGAGGATAGGCCCTATTCCTTGTCGACCCTCGACTTGAAGTGGGTCTTCACGAAGTCCTCGACCCGTTACCCCGGAACCCATGCGCCCCCCGCCGGATCTCTGTAACGCAGCAAAACGGACGTTTGGGTCAAAGGCTTCCAATTTTGATTCTCCGGGATCAATGTTGACGGCAACGATGTGATCAACGTTCTGAACTCTTGTTGCATAGAACCCCTGTTCTTCGACGGTCAAAAATGAATCCAGACTTTTTCCCTTGAGGTCAATGGGCTTCCCTGAAGGGCTGATGACTTTCCAATTGTGAGTAAATGAATCTGTGAGCGCTGCGATAAGGGAGATTCCCTTCATGAACTGAGGGTTGAGCAATGCTAAAGGGAGGCTATCCCCAACCGAGTAGGATTTTTTGGCATCATTGATGTTGATGAGATCCCTGGCTATTTGCTGGACAAAGGGAACGAAGAGCGGATCGAAAGGGAAATCGCTCCAGTCGGGATGGACTGAGGAGCAGTACAACCAGGAGGAACCTTTCCCGATAGTTGTTTCCAGGAGCAAAGGCTGCCCATCGTCAAATGAGGCTAGTGCCTGAGTTCCTTCCCTTGGCTGACATAGAATGCGTCCCGAGAAGGAAATCGATCTGAATTGTGAAAGATGAGTGGGGCTAAAGATTTCAAAGGCTCGATGCCTGTTCTCTACTTTTGCGACGTGCCATTTCACGGCTCTTTTATCAGAAGTCTGCTTTCGCATCAACGTGGCAGGCAACAATCGTGACATTGCTGAGTTGAAGAAATGGATGTCGGTTCTGCTGCCTAAGATAACCCAAAGTTTTCCCCCTTGCTGTACGTAGGACTCCAACAGTGAAGGGTAGGCGGATGGGAGCGTGGAGACGTTGTTCAGAACGATGGCGGAATAACGGCTCAAGTCTGAAGCGACAGCCCTCTCGGCATTGGAGAGCTCCATTTGGAATACAGACTCGGTGCCGGCTGCAAGGGCACTGCTTAGGTAAAGATTGTCCGGATGAACCCGATCGGAGAGGATCAGAATTCGATAAGGTTTCTGGGGACTGACACTAAAATAGCACTGGTCATCTTCCTTAAGCTGGTCACTCGAACGAAGCGAAAACCTGCCCGAGCGAATTTCGGACGGTAGGCTCACCTTGGTAAATTCTACCCAACGGGCTTCGCCGGGTTTGAGGAGTAGGGTTTGTTCTTGGACCAGCTTTTCGTTTAAGAACAGATTAATGGTGATGCTTTCTGAATCGCGCTTTCCGCAAGATGCCACCTGGACTGAAAAATGAGCGTCGCGATTTGAGTCTAATTCATAGCGGGGAGAATTCACTGACAAGTTGGCAACCGGTAAATCAGCAACGTCATGAGGGACGATCTGTACGCCTTCGTTCAGACGCAGCTCTCCGTGAGGATTCCAGCCCGATTCCTGAAAGTCGCTAATGAGGTGAAGCTCCCTAGATGCTGTACCAGAGGTCAAAAACATCTGATGGGAAGCATATTGCAGGCTTGAAACATAATCCGATTTTCGAAAGCTAGGTCCGACGCCCACAAGTTCTGATGACAGGTCTTTAGATTTCTGTGCCGGCTGATTCAGAACCTGGACCGTATCCGAGAAAAAGGCCATTTGTAGGGTGTCGCGATCGGAAATGCCGTTGATGATTTTCTCAGCAATCTCTTTCCCTTTTTCGAAATGGTCCCCTAGACGCATGCTGAATGAATTGTCGAGAAGCACAACGACGGATCGTGAACCAGGAAGCTGCAGAGAATGAGCGGTCATGGACGTGAGATAGGGTCTCGCAAATCCGAGTATTAGGAGCAGAATCCCTAGGATCCTTAGAAGCAAGAGAGGCCAGTTACTCACGGTTTGATGTTTCCAGGATTTGAGCGGTGCGGCCTTGACAAAAATGATCGAGCTGAACAGGATTTTTTGAGAATCGTCTTTCCGTATCAAATGGATGAGGATGGGACCAATGAGGGTAGTCAGGCCCAATAAAAAGAGCGGGTTAAGAAAATTCATGGATCTGTGATGGGGGGAGCCTTTAGGCTCATTCCTTTTGAATCCAACATCTTAAGTCTAGCATGTTATGTCCTGAAGTCCAAGACCAGGACCAATTGAAGTGTCACTCAAAAGGCTAAGGAGAGTCCTGGAAAAAGTCCAAAGGCGTTCTCTTGCTTTTAGGACAATCATGTTCTCCGAAACCCTGCTGTTTTTTAAGTTGCATAAGTAGCTTCTAATTGTGGTATATAGATTCGTTAAGAGGACAGCAAATGGGAGTCCTAATCGCGGACTTCTTCCTTAGCCTTATTTTTTGAACAAAAAATACGCAAGAGCTTGTTTTACACTACCAATAGGGTATAAACTTCCGCTTGATTGCAGGGGGCGTCAATATTTATCGTATGGCCTTATTGATTTTTGTGTTTCATCAATGAGTTTCAAATAGGATCTCAGTCTTTCGTTCAGTTGACGTGCAGGACCGTTTTACAATTTATCTACTTTTCAAAATGGAGGCATTAGATGCGAGCAAGGTGGCTGTTAAAAGTGATGATCATCAGCAGTTGTCTCTTGGGCGCCAGTTTGACACTGGTGGCACAAGAAAAAGCGCAGATCGGTGTATTCGGCGGCGGGTCTTGGTATTATGGCAGCAATTTCCGTACGTCATATCCGACTCCCAATACGCTTATACCGTACAAGTTCATACCGGGTGGTAGAGTTGGTGTTCGGTTCCGAGAAATGTTTACCGATCATTTCGGTTTGGAGCAGTCCATAGCCTACGGTAACAACAACATCCGTAATGGCCCGGAATACTATGGGACTCGAATGAATGAGTTCTATGGCAACGCCAACTGGTATGGTTACGAAAGAGATGCACGAGTTCGGCCTTACGTGAGCGTTGGTGCTGGGGTGAATATGTTTCGTCCCACTGACGCGGCTCAGTCCCAAAATTCGAGTACCCAACCCTACCTCCAAGGGAGCAACAAGTTTGCGGGCAACTTTGGCGGAGGTGTTCAAGGGAAGATTACGGAGCGAGTTGCGTTAGACCTCAGTATCCGTGCTTTTCTGAGAAGACCCCGACATTCGATTTCCCAACCCATCGGAAGCTAGTTGGTTGTGGAACCCGCAAGTTCAATTGGGCTTGATGTTCATGTTGGGGAACATTGCGCCTCCTATCGTTCACACGTTTAACGTTGGCCCCAATATTGAAGCCAGCAAAGCCGCGCTTTGCCCGGGCGAAACCAGCACGCTGAGGATCTCGGCAACCGACTCGATTCCTGCCAACAAGATCACCTACAAGTGGACGGTGAAAGGGCAAGAAGTTTCCACAGGGCCGGAATACACGTTTACGGCACCGGGGCAAGCGGGGCAGTATGATGTGGCGGTGCATGTATTTTACAACGCGGCGGGTTTGACCAAGCAAGACCTCAAGGCGATCAAGAAGAATCCGGGAGCTGCTGCCGACCGGACCATTAGCATAACGGTGAAAGAATACAAGGCCCCGCAGGCATCCATCTCGATCGATCGTGCGGAAGTCAAGAAAGGGGACAAAGTCCGGTTGACGGGGACGTGTGCTGGCTCCGAATGTTCCGGTGCGTTAGCCTATCGCTGGTCTTCCAATCAAGGGAGCATTGCGAGCGGGCAGGGTACACCGAATGCGGTTCTGGACACGACTGGAATTAGCTTTAATGAGAATTCACAGGACCGTCAGTGCAAGAAAGTGATGGTCACGATGGATTGTTCAGATGAAAAAGGTGGCAAGGCGACCGCGACGAAGGAAGTTTCAGTTTGCTATCAGGCTCCGCCACCACCGGTCGTGGAGAAACTAAAGGTCATTCAGTTGTCGGATATCAACTTTGCGGAGAATAGTGCTCGTGTAAACAACTGCGCGAAGCGGATTCTGGCCAATGAGCTTTATGCTCAGATGACGGATTCGAAATATCGTGAATTCGATGTCATTCTAGTCGGCCATGTCGATCCTTCGGAGAAAAGCAAGGTGAGCAATAAACCGACTTCGTTGGATCGTCAACGTGCACTCAATACCGCTGCTTTCCTGATCGGCAAGGGAGATACCTGCAAAGATATCGAACTAAACCGCATCTTGGCAGCATGGGTTGGGACGGAAGAAGAGAGTGAATTTAAGTCCTCAATCTGCGACGCCAGCACGAAGGAAAAGAAGTCAGATGCGGTATCCTCAGCAGACGAGAAAGCCAAGAATCGTCGGGTTGAGATCTGGCTGGTTGAAAAAGGTGCTTCCATTGGTGGGCATCTCCTCCGGGCTAAGCGCGTTCCGGATAATGAAGTCCGCAAGAAAGGGTGTCCGAAGTAATTTAGCCATTTAGTAGTGGGGGATGCGGGAGAACTCCCGCATCCCCATTTCTCCGCTTATTTGTTAAAGTCAGGCTTATCCCCGTCCGATCCATCACCAATGAGGGCAAAAAGGGCCAGCAGGTCCACGCGGACTACAGGTTTCTGTCCCTGCCCAATCCATAAAAATTTACCGAAACGGAAAACTCCATGAAAAAACCATTGAGTCTGGGGCTGTCTTTACTACTGCTTTTGTTGGCGGGTTCTTCTAGTCGATCTCTCTTGGCCGAATGGGTACCCAAAGGCCCCTTTGGCGGGCACGCCCTCAAGATTGTTTTAGATCCCTCAAATCCGGACAGGATGTGGGTTACAACGAAGAACGGGAAGATTTATTATTCTTCGAACGGCGCCCAGCAATGGACGCTGTTACCCTTAACTTTGGGGGAAAACGCGGCCTTGAATTCGATTGTATTAACCCCGAAAAACCCGATGGTTCTTTACCTAGGAGTTGCCGAAGACTCCATCATTCCCAATGCCGCAACCAGTGTTGGAGGCGTCTATAAAACTGTGGATGGGGGGAAATCATGGGCTCTGCTGGAGGCGACTGAGAAATGGCCAGTGCTCTCGCTTGCGGTGCACCCCAAGAACACGGAGATGTTGGTAGCGGGCACGCTGACGGGAGTTTTTCGAAGTCTGGATTCGGGGGCAACATGGAAGCGGATTTCGCCGCAAAATCATCCTGAATTGAAGGGGGTCGTTTCTCTGGCGCTGGATCCGGAAAATCCGAATATCATTTATGCAGGGACTCCTCATCTACCGTGGAGGACTATGGACGGGGGAGCGAGCTGGAAGCAGGTTCACCAGGGGATGATCGATGATTCGGACATGTTCTCCATTGCGGTCGATCATAAGGACCCGGAACACATCTATGCCAGTGCCTGCAGCGGCATCTATCGGAGCAGCTCTAGGGGGGAACAATGGGTGAAGATGCCGGGGATTCCGGTGACGAACCGCAGAACCCACCTCATCCTTCAGGACCCTGTTGACGAGAAAATTCTTTATGCTGGAACGACGCAGGGGCTCTGGAAATCCATCGACGGTGGGCTCTCTTGGTTGAAGATCAATCTTTATCCCTATGTCATCAACTCATTGACCATTGATCCTAGAGATCACAATGTTATTTTTCTGGCGACCGATCGCAGTGGCATCCTCAAGAGTTCTGATGGGGGGGTGCGTTTTCGTGCCATGAATGAAGGCTTTATTAACCGGAACATGAGCCGCTTTATTGCAGGAGATGTCTTGTATGCCACGAGCCTTTATGACGGGGATTTTGGCGGGATTTTCTCCAGCCGCGATCAGGGAAAGAGCTGGAATCTCAGTGCGAATCAAGCGGCATTGCAGGGAAGAAATGTCATTTCCATGGCCATCTCACCCAGCAACCCTAAAGTCCTGTTTGCAGGCACGTATGAGGGGTTGCTGCAATCTGAAGATGCCGGCAAGACTTGGCGCTCGATAACCGGGGAGAGCACACCCGTTGTGACTCAAGCACCATCGAAGCGGGAGACACTAAGCAAGCACTATGTAAAACCAACGCCGGTCCGCTACGTGCGCCTTCCGGCCGTAAAGATCTATGAAGTGACTTTCTCAAAATCTTCCCCGGCGAGTCTGTATGCAGCGACTGCAGAAGGTCTATTTGAGAGTGCCGATCAAGGGAAACATTGGCAACAGATCAATGGCATCGGAAGTAGGAATGCTGTTTACAAGGTGGCCTTTCATCCTACCGATCCGCAGTGGATGGCAGTGATTTCGGCAGAGGGCATCCTGTTATCTCAGGATCAGGGGAAGGTTTGGGAGAAGAGTAACCTCCAAATCGGAGACTATAAAGCTCTCGACATCGCTCTCGTTCCAATGTCCCCGGTACAAGTTGTGGCCGCAACGTCACGCGGCTTGATCACGTCTCAAGACGCCGGGAAGAGCTGGGAATTGTCCGGCGGGGAACTCCAGAACATCCCGATCAATCAGATTATCGTATCGCCTTCGGACCCCTCAGAACTGTATTTGCTCTCTCGTGGTTACAGCCAGCTGTTCCATTCCACCGATTCCGGCAAGACTTGGAATCGCTTTGATAGCCGCGGACTGGAGACCATTCGCCCGTTAGGGATCTGGATGAACCCCAGTGAAAGCGGAAAGTTTTTTGCGCTGACTGAGAACCAGGGAATCTTTCAGTATGTTCCTTAACGTCTGGAGGGATCGGCTTTGTTCCGGATGGAATTTACCTTGGGTTGAATAGAGGGAAGCCGTTCCTGGCGGCCGTCGTCTGCTTGACGAGGGTCGCGACATTTACAGCGACTTGCGCCGGGTTGAAAGATACTCGTAGAGAGCGAAGTCCAGCGGTTGCCCGGTATCCAGTTGTAGGTAATCAATCCCTCGCGCGCCGCATGCGTGCTTGAGCTTGGCCACGTGCTCTTCCCGCCTTCTTAAATACTCTTCTCGCCCAAGATCCGGAATAAATGAAATCACCTGCTTCGTTTCCACATCCTCCAGCCGCCCCGGACCCTTGAAGCCGAAGGTCATTTCCTGAGGATCAACAATTTGAAAAACAACCAGGTCATTCCCTTTGTGCCGGAGCTGATGGAGACCACGGATGATGTCCTCCGTGGGTGCCAGCAAGTCTGAAATAAGTACAACGATGCCGCGCCGCCGGAGACTTTCAGCGATAGCGTTCAGTGGTCGCGTGAATTCTGACTGAGCTTTGGGCTTTACCTTGTTCAAGGCATGCATGATTCTGGCTAGATGTCCCTGGCGGCAGCGTGCCGGTATCTTTTCGACAATTACCTCATCGAATGTAACGAGTCCCACACTATCTTTTTGTCTTTGCGCGAAATAAGCCAGAGAAGCGGCCAGGAAAGAGGCATATTCCATTTTCGGGACTGGGACTGATGAGTATGACATGGAGGCACTCACGTCCAGTAACAGGTAGACAAAGGTGTTCGTTTCTCCTTCGTACTCTTTAACGTAATGACGGTCCGAGCGGGCGTACACTTTCCAGTCGATTCTCCGGATATCATCTCCCGGCATGTACTGGCGATACTCGGCGAAATCAACGCTAAATCCGAGAAAAGGAGAGCGGTGAAGACCGGCGACAAATCCTTCGACAACCGTTCGAGCCACGAGTTCCAAATTACCCAGGCGGCACAGAACCTCCGGTTTCAAGAATCTCAAGTGAGAGTGCTGAGAAATTGGTCGAGACATGCTAATAAACGATGAATAGCGGCGGCTTTCGGCCCGAGTGGGACCGTCAGACACTCAGCCCGCTTTTCGGAACAGGGACCGCGTCGAGGAGCTTTTGGATCACTTTGTCGGAATCCACTTGATCGGACTCCGCCTGAAAGTTTGTGAGAATTCGGTGCCGAAGAACAGCGGGTGCCAGGCTACGGATATCTTCGACTGAGACGTTATAACGTCCACGCAGAATGGCCCGGGCCTTGCTTCCCAAGATCAGATATTGGGATGCTCTTAAGCTGGCTCCGTAATTTACCCAGGACCGGATAAACTCTGGTGCCGTCGGGTCCTTCGGGCGTGAGGCACGAACTAGATTGACCGCATATCGAATCACGGATTCTGCAACGGGAACTTGGCGGATCAACTGTTGAAAATCGAGAATCTCCTTACCGCTAACCACCGGTTCAAGATCCGCCTGATAAATTCCTGTAGTGGATTGGACGACCTGGATCTCCTCCTCCTCGGAAAGGTAGTCCATGATGATATTGAACATAAAGCGATCGAGCTGTGCTTCCGGGAGAGGGTACGTCCCTTCCAATTCGATTGGATTTTGCGTCGCCAGCACGAAGAAGGGTCTGTCTAGTTTGTAGGTTACGCCTTGCACTGTGGCACTGAACTCCTGCATTGCTTCGAGCAGTGCAGACTGGGTTTTAGGAGGCGTACGGTTGATTTCGTCGGCAAGGAGAATATTCGTGAAAATGGGCCCTTTGACAAATACCATTGTCCGGTGGCCCGTCGTATGATTTTCCTCGATGATCTCGGTTCCCATGATATCGGCGGGCATCAAGTCAGGCGTGAACTGAATGCGCTTGAACTCCAAATCGAGCACACTGGCTAATGTCTTGATTAAGAGAGTTTTCGCGAGGCCTGGAACCCCGGTGATGATGGAATGTCCTCCGACAAGGAGGGAGATCAGAACCTGCTCCACGACGAGTTCCTGTCCAATAATCACTTTGCGAATCTGGTTCAGGATCTGCTTGTGGCTGGCTTTGAGTCTTTCCAAGACTGGAACGTCCGAAAGTGAAGTTGAATCGCGTTCAGGATGGAATATTTTGGATTCGGGAAAATCTGCCATAAGGTTTGATAAAATCAATCGGACAGCTTGAATTCTTCCGCGGCTCTAAGAGGTGGCAAATGCTTACTCCCGCTCATTTAATGGTTCCGGTCGGTCGAGTCCGATGTCCTCAGTAAAAGATCGAGAGCCGGATCATAACTGGGAGCAATTTCAAGCGATTGCAGAATTTCCTTCCTGGCCTCTGGTCGTTGTCCCATCTCCAGCAAAACTTTCGCGACATTGAAATGAGCTTTCGCTGGGTCCTCCGGACTGAGAAAGAGCAGGGCACGATATTCACGCAAAGCGACAGCGAAGTCGCCCTGTCTGAAAGAAAGTTCAGCCAGGTTCTGATGGGTCACGGAATCAAATGGATCAATATAGATCGTGCGTTCTAATATTTCTTTGGCTTCTTCTTGTCTATTGCTCTGGATCAGCCATGTGGCCAACTGCTTGAAAGAATCGAAGTCCCTGTCGCTTCTTTGGGCAAGGGCCAGCAGTTCACCGATGGCTTCTGGCAATAACCCTTTCTCAGCGTAGATTTGACTGAGTTGTTTGTATGGGTTTTCGTCGTCGACATAATTTGGAAAAACCGCCTTAGCCGCAGTCAAACAGGGAATAGCACGGTCATATTCCTTTTGCCGGCGATAATAGCTTGCCAGACTGAGGTTGGCAAAGAAATTATCCGGTTGCCGTTGCAGGATAGCCTTGAGTCTGTCTGGATCATTTGGCATTGGGTTTTCACTTTGGAGTGAGAAATCGATTCCCTTCACTGCTCTTCCATAACGTGAGCGGAGAAAGGCAGAGAATTTTGAGTCAAACGCTTCAGGGCTGAGTTGTAAGACTTCGTTTAAAACTTCCGGGAGTGTCACTTTAACCTTGAAACGCTGCAACATTTGCTGGAGCGCACTGAGCCCGAAGTCTTGCGCAATCATTTGACAGACCTCACCAGCTTGGAAGTAGGAAAGTTGGACTTGACCCGGAAAATTCGGCCGCAGAAAGCCGGAATCAAGTTTAGTAATTGGAAGAATTTTTCCGCCTTGAATGGCCTTGATGACCTCAAGATTCACGTCGCCTCCCCAGCCTGGTTTTGCCTCTTTTTCCTCCATTACGGATATGCCCTCAGTGAGCCAACGGGGAACATGGTGTTCGGTAAGCCCCATGGTAATAATATGCGCAAATTCATGCCAAAGCGTGCTTCCCCAGTTGAAACCTCCTTTGGGGCGGGCACTTGGAGAGTCCATAACGATTCCGGTGCCAAAACAGACGCCCAATGCTCCCAAACCGGGCACACCGAGAGCTCGAACGGCAAAGTCCTCATGATCGGGGTACATATCAAGATAAATCCCTGTGGGTGGGGTAAACCTGTATTTTCCCGACAGGCTCTGATAGGCCTGCTCTAAGAGTTGGGGGACATAAAGCTCCAGGAGCGCAGCTTCTTTCTTCTGGAGTCGCAAAATGAAGTGGGAGCTTCGGAAAGAATCAAAATTGGCGTGGCTGTCCAGCAACTTGAGGGTGTTGAAGGCCCATAGATTGTAGGGGTCATTCTTAAAAGCCAGCTCCAGGATTGTTCTGGCCTGAAGTTCATCACCGGTCCGAAGTAAGTTGACGCCAAGCGCTGCATAGGCGGTCCAGAGACGAGGCTGTCTCTGAATTGCCTTTTGGAAGAACTGAACCGCTTCTTCGTATGAGTGTTGGGTCACACAGAAATGCCCAAGGGCTTCATAGACTTCTCCGTAAGAAGGATTGATATCGAAAACTCGGTCAAGAGTCGCCTTTACGTTTGCAAGGTCATCCTTGGCAAAGGATAAGACGGCCTGTGACACGAGTCCCTTTAACGAATTGGGATTTACGGCGAAGCATTGGTTCAAATCGCTCTCAGCTCCAAGGTAATTTTCAGCTTGAATGCGAAAGTGAGCTCTCACCGCGTACGCCTTTGCAAAATTCGGATTGACCTGAAGTGCCCGCTCCAGAATTTGATCGACTTCCTGTGCCTGGCCTTCGCTCATCGACAAAGACAGGCCCACGAGGGCATCCGGATGACTCGAATTCTGTTTGAGCACATCAGAAAAAATTGTCGCAGCATCCGTCGGGTTGTATTTTTCCAGGTAGAGGTCACCCCAGGCGATCCAAGTATCCCAATCCATCGGGTTATTTGCAGTGGCCTTTTTGAAGAAGAAATCTGCCTCGCGATATCGGTCCAGATTTTGGAGAACGACGGCCGTCAATCCCACGGGGTTATTCCCTCGGTCGTTCAGAGCTGCCAAAATTACCGAAAAAAGAGCCTGGCATTCTGCCTGCTTTCCGACCGATCTAAGATGCAGAGCCAGTTCTACTTGTGCCTTAAATCCGAAGGGACTTGGCGCCTTAGCAGCCTTTCGGAAAAAAGATTCAGCCACACTATTTTGCCCCTGACTCTGAAAAGCCTTGGCCACGATCAGCTGAATTCGGGAGTCGCCAGGAGATTCCTGCTCAAATAGAGAACCAAGTTCAATGACCTTTGCATAATGGCCACTCATCCATAAACACTCTAACCACCCTTCCCGGGCTGCACTCCCGGGTGCGGAATCAGGCCCCGATACAAATCTTTCAAAAATCCCGGCGGCTTCCTGGTATTTACCCTGACTTTTCAGACTAAAGGCAGCCGACAGATCCGTCTCGGGGGGGCGGTTTGCAACTTGAAACGGGAAGGCAAACAACAACAGAAATATGTCCAGAAAAAATGCTCGCATCAGTCTATTTCTTTTTCTCTAGATCCCGGACTTTCTGGGTGATCTTCGCAAGTTGAATCAGCAAAGTTTCAAGCTGCTTTAAATACTCCGCTTCTGCAAGAGTCGCCTTCTTGTTCTTAAGCTCGCGGATTAATTCTTCCGTGCGGCGTCTCTGCCGATCCAGGGCGTCGAGCTCCGCATTGGCGATGGCAGTCGTACTTGTGGGCTTCGGTTCGGCAATGGGATGATCCAAGAAACAATATGCGGCTTGCAATCCATCTGGGTTTGAAAGTGAAAGTTCTGTGGCAGGTGTTTGACTCCCGTTATCTTCAAGAGTGGGATGTTCAGTAGCTAGCAAGCCCCGTTCTTTATACCAGGATGCGGTCTTTTGCGACGAAAAGAGGAAAGCCTCAAGAAACGAAACATGCAGATTTTTGTCACGATCGGCATTCTTATCTTTGAGAGCCTCAATCAAGAATTCGGGGAAAATGATGTTGTTATTCTCGAACTCGCTTTTGGTGGCGGTGATTAACATTCGATTGTTGAGGCTGAGTTGCCGCGACAATATACCACTGCAAGGCGTTGCAGCGACGATTGCCAGAGTTTGGAGGCTAAATCGGTCGAGCCAGAATCTCAATTCAGCACCGGTCAAATCCGGTCCGACCAAATTGAATTTGTAATCCATCCCGTCAAAGCTAGCATGTCCCAAAAGGACGATGAAGAGCAGATCACCCTTTTTCAAGCGCGCCCGGAGTTCATCGAAAGTCCTGGCAAGCTGGGTCTTTGTGGCGCTGAACTTGGGAGCCAATGAGTTGGGGTCGGGGGTCTCGGTCAAGAAATAAATATGGTCACGAGGATACAGCAAATCTTTTTGTAATATTTCGAGGAGCTGCGTTGACCATTTCGAAAACTTGTCGTGTGACTCGTCGTTGCCGGAAGCTCCTGTCACGAGCAGCGCAAAATGTTCAGGCTGGGCGAAGGCTAAATACGGAGCGAGACTGAACCAGAGCAAGATGCCGATACGATAGCGCCAGAGCTTCCTCCAGGTCTGCCGTCGCAGGCCCGCCGCGAATTTGCGACAGGTTGCTCTGAATTGGGCGCTCCCATCTGCAAAAGTTTCTTCAAAGTAACAGCTTTTCTTCATGACAATCGCATTTGTTTTCTGATACTCCATTCTGAAATGAGCAAGAAGCATAGGGTCAGAAAGAGTGCGGGTACGTCCCACAGGGGTAAGGTGTGGGGCAGGGAATTCGGACGCTCGATATAAGTCATTTCTTCCGGAATCTGAGAGGCATTTGCGAGAGTGTAGTAACGTCCACCAGTGTCCTTCGAAAGTCTTTTCAGGAGCTCCTTGTTTTGAGCGGCATCATAGAGCTCAAGGCTATCCGGGGTGACTGAAAAATGCTCCTCTGCCGAACCCAAATTGAACCCATTGCGGGTTGCAGCCAGTTGGATCTTGAAAATGCCAGGCTCACCCGGAACAAACTCTGCAGCATAGCGCCCCTCTTGATCGGGTAGCCGACGCAACGGAACAGCTGCCGGACTTCCCTGTGGCTGAATGATCGTCGCGACGACTGAAGCATCGTTAACGGGATTGTACTCACGATCATAGACTTGGACGGTCAGCGGAATGATTTCTTGGTGGAAAAAAGAGGTCTTTTCCAATTCCAGGTTAATCAGATCCGGGCTGGAATTGACAAGCCACCGGAGCCCTTGCCTCCAGAAAGTTTCATACGTATTGTCTTCATGAGGCCTTTCCATTTGCCACAGCCATGAATCGGACGGTGTAAAGGCCATGGTCCGTCCGCGTCCATATCTTTGAAGCGCGAGGAGAATAGCCTTTCCCCGTGTGGAATTCCCCGTTGCCAGAACCAGGGCACCGGGTTTGGCTTCTCTAACCCAGTTAAATTCCTCAATATCCGGGAGTGTTTTCCATTTTTGTTCACTTTGGACTTCTTCCGAACTGAGCTGAGTCAGCGGATGGGATCTTCCATAATCGGTGAGCTGTAGCTTGATCGGCTCCATCACATACGACTTTCCCGGTTCGCTGCCTCCAAGGACAACCGGCAAAATATCCGCAATCGGTGAATTGGAAAACTTTCCTTCATCAAAAGAATGTTTCCCTCCCAACATCATAAATCCACCGCCTCGTTTGGCTACGAATTCTGCGACCAATGTGAGTTGTTCTTTTGAAAAGAAAGAAGATTCAACACTTCCGAAGATCAGTCCCTTATATTGGAAGAGTTCCTCACGGGTGCTCGGAAATCCTGCGGCCAGGTTAGCTTCTGAGGCAATCCCTTGGCGGTAAAATTTGTTGCCGGAGGTCCTCAATAGGCTCATCAACTGAAGATTCTTGTCCTGAGCCACGGCCTGGCGAATGAACTTAAATTCCCAGCGAGGGGTTCCTTCCAAATAGAGAATTGAGGGTTTCGAATCATCGACGTCGAGAAGAAAGTGCTGCGAATTATTGGCTGGATTGGCTTCACCTGGAAGTCGGTCGATGGAAACCGTGTATTGTTTTAAACCTTTTCCGGCCACCGCAAAATGAATATTGACTGACTGAGGCTCCTGATGACCGCTGAGTTTGACCTCCTTGGTCTGAACAAGTCGTCTGTCCTCCCTTAGTTCAAGATGGACTGTTTTGCTGTCATAACCATTCGACCGCAAGGTCACATCGGTTGAGACAATCGATTCAGGCAAAGCTTTCCTGACCGGGGTCACATGAAGAACCTCAACATCTGGGCCCATCGTCGTCCGGCCGATGCCACAGGCATAAAGCGGGATTCGTCGCGCCTGATAGCGCTGCATCACCGGGCTGAACGACTGTGAGGCATTGTCCGCGCCATCACTGAAGAGGACAACGGCGGCAAGGGGTTCATTTTCAAATTCGAGCAGCACGCGACTCAGAGCATTATCCAGCCGGGTGAGGTCTCCTTTCCCGTCGAGAGCGTTGAAGGAATCGACTCCCTCGACTTCCTGCGCAAATTTTAAAAGTCGGAATCGAAACCGGTTGCCGACGTCATCCAGAAAATGCGAATGAGCCAAAAAGTTCTTGACAGCGGTGAGGCGCGGTAGTCCTTTTTCATCCGGAAGGGTCATGCTTCGGGAATCATCAAACAGCAGGACAACGATATTCTCGCGCGGTAGTAATGTGGATACGCGTAATACTGGGCGGGCCAAGATGCCAAAGATAAGGAACAATGCGGCGGTCCGGAGAAAAATGAGAATGCCCCGGTAGACCGAAAAATTCTTTTCCTCTGGGAGGTTTCGCGGGCGCTTTCTGTAGGAGAAGAACCCCACTCCCAGAATCAACGAGCCCAGGACAATGAGGATAATAGAAGGCAGAGCCGTGTCAAAACCCAAGTGCCCTTTTCGATAGGCCTGCCAGCTGTATTTGAAAAATGACTGGAAAAGAGCATTCATTTAGTGCGACATGGAATAGATAATGTAATTAATCCCGAGTCGGTAGGCCGCGGTAGCATACTTCTCCGGATAATACGGGACGTCGGCCCACTCCCACGCATCTCCTAAATCCGAATTGAAATTGATCATGACCATGATCCGGCCATTTTCATCCAACACACCTCGAAAATGAGGCACCACGCCATCTTTCTCATAGGTTCTCCCCGAATAGAGCATTTGCGCACCAGGGACTTGGATCAATTCATTGATATCGAAGAAACAATGGAAGATTGGATGGGTGGATGGAATTTCTTCGATCTTACAATTTGGAAAGACTTTTCGAAGCTGTTCTTCGAAGTGGGACCATTCTTTTGTCCCATGAAAATCGTCGACGACGAAGAACCCTCCCCTGAGAAGGTATTCCCTCAAGATGTCAGCCTCCTCCCGCGACAATTCCAGATATCCTACTTCGACCGCATAGAGAAAAGGGTATTTGAAGATTTCTTGAGAAGTGAGAGGGATGAAGAACTGGGATTCCCTCACGTCAAGGTTTGTGAGCCGCTTGACGCCGGCGATAAAGGTGATGTCGGCTTTGGGAGAATCAGTGGCCCAGGCCCCGGATCTCCAACCGGTACCGCCGCTATACACGAGACGGGCGAAGCTAAACTCTTTGTGGGGCTCATGAAGATTCACGCCAGAGTCCTGAAGATCAATCCGAATTGCGCGTTGGCTGGGAGACGGGCGCATTGGCAGCTGGCCGGTCTGTGCCAAAGAGACCATGAGAACACAAGCCATCGCCAGCCCGGATAGGCTCAGGGCATTTCTTAATCGGGGCATGCGGTAATCAAGGTTATCGACTTTAGGCTTTTCCCGGCATTCTGCCATCACGAGGAAAATTTGAAAGAATCAGGCTGCCGTAAATCCGGGCTTCAAGTAACGCCAGCAAATCTAGTCGCAGTCAGGTCAGGAACGCACTTTCAGTATAGGTTGAAAATAGGCAGATGACAACCTAAGGGGATCAGTAAAAAGCCTGTCCCGTCATAAACAGGTTAGATGTTACGATCTGGACTCGAGTAGTAAAAGATCGCCAAGGACGACACGGCGTTCAACATGTTGGAATCCGTGGGCTTCTAATTCTTGTAGGATCTCGGCTTCTCTTGAGCGACGATGAGCGAGATGCAGTCGACCATCCGTGTGGAGAATTCTCCGACAAGTGGCCAATAATTCCGGAAGGGTGAGGGTGATTTCGTGGCGGGCGATTGATTTTTGACAATTAGTATTTAGTTTCCCTTCGCCACGGCGAAAATAAGGTGGGTTGACGGAGATTACGTCAAAATATTCCGGGGATTCAAATGCTGTCAGTTCGCGTATTTTCGCAGAGGTGATCGTTCGGACATCGGCCTGCAAAATATGAATCTGTTCTTCCAATTGATTGGCTGCAATATTGTGGCGAGCGATTTGGAAAAGTTCGTCTTGTAACTCAATGCCAACAGCTTGCTTGAAATGGCAGCGTTGCCGGACTAAGAGAGGCACGACTCCAACACCAGTGCACAAATCGACTAAAGTGTCTTGAGGGAATATCTGAACGAAATCGGCCAAATAGACAGAATCTGCACTGAATCGATAGCCCGAACTCGGTTGAAGTAAGGTGAGTTCAGAATATTGCGGAAGGGTTCGCATGGCAATTTGAATTTCTTTCGACTGGGTATCAACGTTAGTATGATGAAAAAAAAGTCTGCAGTCTATACCCTAGGAATTAGATCAATCAATCGAGACGGATTTGTGCCCTGGCGTTCAGCCCGACTCAGGCTTATCCTATCATTAAGAAAGTCGTTGCCTTTCAATATATTGCAGGCAATCGTTATAATGAGGGCGCCAAGAATGATCGCTTATCAAATGGGGGAATGGGGTAAAGTGTTTAAGTGTTTTGCGGGCGCATTATTGCTTATGCCACAAATGAAGATCGCTGACGCTGTCCAGGAGAAATACTATGCCCAAGATTCATTCTTTTCATGTTGTGCCTTCATTACCCGCTCGAGTTCATTGTCTCAGTGATCTAGCTTATAACCTTCGCTGGGCCTGGGATTCCGGGACTATTGAACTGTTTCGACGACTGGATCGGGATCTGTGGGAACAATCGGGACACAATCCGGCCCTGATGCTCGGAACCATTGATCAGAAACGCCTCCTGCAGATTGAAAAAGATGAAGCATTCTTGGCCCACATGGACCGGGTCTATAGCGATCTAAAGAGATATTTGGAAGGCAGGGGTTGGTTCGGCACGAAATTCTCTCAATGGAAAGATCTGAGAATTGCTTATTTTTCCGCAGAGTTCGGTCTGACCGAGTGTCTACCGAACTACGCGGGAGGCCTCGGAATTTTGGCCGGAGATCATTTAAAATCGTGCAGCGATTTGGGAGTGCCTCTGGTTGGCGTAGGGTTGCTCTATCAACAAGGATATTTCCGCCAGTACTTGAACGCCGACGGTTGGCAGCAGGAGACCTACCCGGAAAACGATTTCTACAATCTCCCGATCCGGCCAGCACTGGATAAGGGAGGACAAATCCTCCTGGTGGATGTGGATTTCCCTGGCCGTAAAGTGTGGTGCAAGGTCTGGCAGGTCCAAGTGGGGCGGATTCCGTTGATCTTACTGGACACGAATATTCCCCAGAATTCGCCCAATGACCGGGATATCACGGACGCCCTCTATGCCGGCGATCGGGAAATGAGGATTCAGCAGGAAATCGTCCTTGGAATCGGAGGCATGCGCGTGCTTAAAGCGCTCAATATAAAGCCGACTGTGTGTCATATGAATGAAGGACACTCTGCCTTTCTTGCTTTGGAAAGGTCCCGCGTGTTCATGGAAGAGAATGGTGTGACTTACCGGGAGGCCCGTCAGGCCACATGCTCAGGAAACATTTTCACCACCCATACCCCGGTACCGGCCGGTTTCGACAAATTTGATTCGGGGCTTATGCAAAAATATTTCGGGGAGTATGCATCAAAGCTAGGCCTGGATTTCGACCATTTCATGGCTTTTGGCCGCGAAAAAGCTACAGACCTTAATGAACCGTTCAATATGGCTGTTCTGGCTTCTAAACATAGTTCCTTTACAAACGGCGTCAGCCAGCTTCATGGGAAAGTCACTCGCCGTATGGTCCAGCATGTCTGGGGGGGGTATCCGGAGAGCGAAATTCCTGTGGGCCATGTGACAAACGGTATTCACACCCTATCTTTTATCTCACGAGAAATGGGCGACCTTTTCGACCGATACCTTGGACCGGGCTGGCGTGATGATCCATCCGACTCGGCCCTATGGGACCGAATCAATGAAATTCCGGATCAAGAGTTGTGGCGAACTCATGAAAGACGAAAAGAACGCTTTGTGGCGTATACGAGACGCCGCTTAACGGAACAGTTGCAACGGCGCGGCGCCTCCGAGTCGGAATTAAGCCTTGCCCGATGCGCTCTGAACTCAGAATACCTGACCATTGGATTTGCGCGCCGGTTTGCTGCTTATAAACGGGCCAATTTGATTTTAAAAGATCGAGACCGCCTCATGGCTATTTTGTCCAATGAAAAGCGTCCCGTCCAGATCGTGTTTGCAGGGAAGGCCCACCCTCAAGACAACCAAGGGAAAGAACTCATCCGTGAGATTGTCCACTTTGCCCACGATGAGCGCGTCCGGAAACATGTTGTTTTCCTGGAAGATTATGATCTGTCCATCGCGCGTTATCTTGTGCAAGGAGTAGATGTTTGGCTGAATACTCCAAGACGCCCCATGGAAGCCAGCGGCACCAGCGGCATGAAGGTTTTGGCGAATGGAGGCTTGAATTTATCAGTGCTCGATGGATGGTGGTGTGAGGGGTACTCCCCTGAGACGGGGTGGGCAATTGGAAATGGAGAGGTGTATGAGGATCAGGATTACCAGGATCGAGTCGAAAGCCAAGCGCTTTACAATTTGTTAGAACAGGATGTTGTGCCTCTTTTCTACACTCGAGATTCCGACGATTTGCCCAAATCCTGGGTGACGAAAATGAAGAGTTCGATGAAGAAACTTTGCCCACAATTCAATTCAAACCGGATGGTCGCCGAATATGCTGATCGCTTCTATGTTCCAGCAGCCGAGCGCTACTTACGGTTGACAAAAGACAGCGCTGCTCGCGCCAAGAGCCTGGTAGCCTGGAGAAGCGGCGTATGGCCGCAATGGAAAGAGGTCAAGGTTGTCAAGGTCGAAACCGTTCAATCAGATGGAATCTTCGTGGGAGCGAGCGTCAAAGTGAAAGCAATCATTAAGCTGGGACCCTTACTCCCTGACAATGTTCACGTGGAAATTTTTCAAGGGAGTTTGGATTCAAACAGACAAATCCAGTCCGGACGCTCTCTTCCAATGCAGCACGTCGACTCCATGGGAGAGGGGCTGCACTCGTATGAAGGAGAAATCCAGTGCCAGCAAAGCGGGCTATGGGGGTTTTCCGTGCGTGTCGTTCCGTACCACGAAGATGCCATTCTACCTTATGAGCTTCCGCTGATCGCATGGGAAGATTAGAGTGATCCGCACAAGGTCAAGCTAGGCTGCGGAAGGTGTCAAATGACAGCGATCTCCTTTCATCCCGAAATTCCGTAAGATTTCGTGAAGACGTTTCATCGGGGGAAAAGCATAGAGTCCATGCGAAGTTCTATGATATATTAAAAAATTGAATTGTCCGTGACGGGACACCTTTTGGAGACTATACAGCATTCATAAAACTCAATTGAAAGTGAGGAGCAAATGACTCATAAGATAGGCATTAATGGATTCGGCCGGATTGGGCGACAGCTTCTGCGAGTGATCAAGCAACACCATGGGAAGGAGCTTGAAATTGTCGCTATCAATGATTTGTACGATGCGGCTACCAACGCGCATCTGTTCAAATATGATTCCACATACGGCCCGTACGAAGGGACAGTCGAAGTTCAAGATGGACACCTGGTCGTGGATGGCAAGAAAATCACCATCACGGCTGAAAAAGATCCAGGCGCGATCAAATGGAAGGAGATGGGGGTCGAGATTGTCATTGAATCAACTGGTCAATTTACCGACGCCACCAAAGCGAAGGCTCATATCGAGTCCGGCGGAGCCAAGAAAGTCATTATCTCGGCGCCTGCCAAGAACGAAGATATCACGATTGTCCTAGGTGTGAATTCTGATAAGTATGATGCCGCCAAGCATCGAATCGTGTCGAACGCCTCCTGCACAACCAACGGCCTTGCGCCCGTAGCCAAAGTTCTCAATGACCGGTTTGGAATTCAGAAGGGGTTACTCACAACCGTTCACGCTTATACGAACACACAAAGACTGCAAGATTTGGCTGCCAAGGATCCTCGCGATGCACGCGCCGCCGCCCAAAACATTGTTCCTTCGGAAACTGGAGCGGCGAAGGCGGTCGGCTTGGTGATTCCGGAGCTGAAAGGCAAGTTTGCGGGAATGGCCTTCCGTGTTCCCACCGCGACGGTGTCGGTGATCGATTTTACAGCGATCCTCAATAAGGAAGCGACCAAGGAACAGATTCGCGAGGCGATGTTAGAGTACGCCAACGGATCGATGAAGGGAATCCTGCGGGTTACAGATGAGCCGCTAGTTTCCACCGATCTACGTGGCAGCACTTTTTCTTCTATCTTCAGTGCGATCGACACGATCACTTTGGGGAACCTCGTGAAAGTCGTCGCCTGGTACGACAACGAATGGGGATACGCCTGTAGAACCGGCGACCTTGCCGCACTGTTGGCGAGCAAGCTATAAGTTCGTAATGTAAGTTATCGAAGCCGGGGCTTTACGCCCCGGCTTCACAAAGGCGACTGCTGTTCCCTCGGTTTATGGAGCGAGGCTTGCCGCCTGTGTGATTCCTTTCCCACGCATTCCGCAGCCAGAAGGCTTATCCATACGACCTGTCTTCTCCTACCCGCAAGCTCCAATGAAACGGATCCCCCGCAAATCTATTTCCGAAATCGACCGGCGGAATCTTACCTCAGTCCTATTAACTCCCGACGAAGTTCAACACTTTGCTGCCGGGGTGGCGCTGTTTAACGAGGGGAAGTATTGGCACGCGCACGAAGCCTGGGAAGAGATCTGGAAAGAGCATCCGGAGGACGGGAGGATCTTTTTCCAGGGACTCATTCAACTGGCAGCGGGATTCCACCAGCTCAACAGGAACATCTTCCGCGGGTTCGGTATTCATTTACGGCAGTCACGGGAAAAACTTGCGCTTTTTCCCCGAGAATACCTCGGGGTTGACGTGGAACTCTTGCTTCGTATCATCGAAACGAACCTGAAAATTATCGAGGGAAAAAACAGCTTCGAGGAACTGGATCGCGCAAAGATCACGATTCCGGAGATTCAATATCGACCGTGATGGGGCTCTTTGTGTTGCCCTTACAGGGCAAGGGTAGGTTTGGCGATTCGGACCGGGGGCGTTGCCCCCGGCTAAATTGTGTCAGCCGCTTCAAATGCAAGCAGCTATTTGGGGGCAGGCGAGGACGCCTGCACCACAAGGTTGTAGTGCGGGCCTCTGGCCTGCACAAATGTCCAAACTCCAGGTGTCAGCATTGTCAGGCTGAAAACGAGCCGCGGCCTGAAAGGCCGAAACACCGTACCGAGGGCAACGCCCTCGGCGAATCGTCCAAGCCCGGTTGCCCTTACAGGGCAAGGGTAGGTTTGGCGATTCGGACCGGGGGCGTTGCCCCCGGCAAATTGTTCAGCCCTTCAGGCATTTGGGGGCAGGCGAGGACGCCTGCACCACAAGTTGTAGTGCGGGCCTCTGGCCTGCACAAATGTCCAAACTCCAGGTGTCAGCATTGTCAGGCTGAAAACGAGCCCGCAGCCTGAAAGGCCGAAACACCGTAGCCGAGGGCAACGCCCTTGGCGAATGGTTCCGTCCAAGCCCCGTTGCCCTGTGAGGGCAACACAAACTCACCATTCTTCCTTCTCGAACACGATCTGGTTGGATTCAACCACCTTTTTAATTTCATTCATTGCTTCAATATTCCCACACATGAGCGCCACTGTCTTCAGGGGAGACAGCCTAGCCTTGAGACTCTCTTCTGACAAATGGGCTGGTAAAGTAGGCTTTACCGTTTTGGAAAGAGTCACCTTCGCCTTCTCGACCTGGCTGTTAACGAGGATGGCCTGGGTGAGATCCTCTTCTTCTTTAAGAGGCATATCAAAAAGCTTCCGCAAGAGATTATTTGCGCGGCCCGTTCCGACACTTTTGGGAGGGTGCCGGGAATGGGCAGGGCGACTCACCAAGGGGACATATACAAAATCAAATGCTTTGGAAGATTCAATTTCACAAAGATCAAGGTGGTAACCCAATTCATGGTAGGTACGATTTGCATGGATCAAGGTGTATTGGCGATGATCCTTTTTCCCGTCCTTGACCTGATGGTGAAGTTGCTTGACCATCGAAACAAACGGAGCCACTCCAGTTCCGGTGCCGACCAGCACCACACTTTCGAATGATTTCACTCTCTTTTCCAGCGTGAAATCGCCTGTAATGCGGTCGAAGTAGGTCACGGTGTTATCATTCTCCAGGTGGACGCGAAAAAGGGACTCCGTGAGCCGTCCCGTCCCACCCATTTCGTCTGTTTCGAGGCCGATATAGAACTCCAGATAGCCTTTTTGATGTGTCTCAAATGGAGCCGAAGCAATGGAATAAGAATGAGTCACTGGGCCTACCTTTTGGGCTCCGTTTTCATCCAGGTCCGGGACATAGCGAATCTTACCGTCATGACCGGCTACTTTCTTCCTGAGTTTACAGTCATCCCGACGGAGTGCAATGTATTGCCCGGAAAGATAGTTTGGAAATCTTGTTGCCGGTTCCGGATTCAGCCGGAATATCGATAAGATTGGAGAGAGGGCTTGCCAATTGATGATCGTACCGGTGCGACGAACGGCCATAAGGTAGAATCCCTCGCGCGTGTTTGACTGCAAGTCGGGAGAATATACCATTTCGATTTGCTCAAATCCAGGTGATCCTGGGAGCTCGGGTTATGCGTTAGTTACGGGGGGAAATCTGTAAGGGCAAGGCCTTCGGTGACGATTTGAGATTGTCGCTTCTGTAGCGGCTGAGTGGGTAGGGACGGACCGCGGGCCGTCCGCGGCGCGCTCGGCGAGCGCGCCCTACCAGAAATTCCACCGATAACTAACGCATAACGAGCGCGGATTCCTGCCCGCAACCAGTGAAAGCTAACCACGGGGGACACGGGGTTTTCACTTGCAAAAGTAGAATAGACGCAGATAAACGCGGATCAATACAAATGGAAAATGAACGATGAACTATGAGAAATGAAACAAATGCGGGCAAGAATCCCGTGGTCCCATGGGGAATGATGCCGTCCGCCATTCCTTGACAGGCTTCAAAATCCAAGAATATACTGTTTTGTTTGGGATCCTTCAGGCGAGGTTACTGTTGTGCGAATCATGGGATTGGATGTCGGGTCGGTCAGGATAGGGGTTGCAGTCAGCGATGAGACTGGATTGATTGCCAGGGGACTTGAAACCCTGACGAGAAAGAGCTGGGAACGAGATCTTGAACATCTTTCTCAGCAGATTGTTGCGAACGAGGTGAAGTGTATTGTTGTGGGAAACCCGCTGAATATGGATGGACAGGTAGGACGCCAAGCAGAGCTCGTGCGCCAGTTTATTGAACGGCTTCAAAAGATTACGGACGTTCCGATCGAACTCTGGGATGAGCGCTTTTCCTCCACTTCTGCCGAACGAGTGCTCATTGAGGGCGGCATGCAGAGAAACAAGAGAAAACTGGTGATTGATAAGCTAGCCGCCGTGATCATTCTGCAGAATTTTCTTGACCATCGTAACAACCTGGAAGCTCTAAAGATGGTCGACGAAGCAGGGGGCTAAACTGGGAAATAGCTCGCGACTTCGAAACGTTCTTTTGTTTTTACTTCTGGTCCTTGTCGTCTTCGCTGGAGGCATTGTTACTGCCTCATACTTTGCCTGGTACCGTCCTCACCAAAGCTTCCCTGAGAATCAACAATTTGTTCTGATTGAGAAAGGGACCCCATCCTATCAAATTTCCCAGATCCTCCAGCGCGAAGGAGTTGTTCGACACTGGTATTGGTTTTTGGCCTACCTGAAGGTGATGAAACACTCGGCCCACCTCCAGGCAGGAGAATACCTCTTCGAGCAGCCCATTTCTGTCGCCCAGGTAGCTGACAAGTTGATCCGCGGTCAGGTCTACTATCGTGAAGTTACTATCCCGGAAGGCTATTCATTGTTTGAGATTGCTGACCTGGTCCAACAAAAAGGGCTGCTGGCTTCCGATGACTTTCTCCAAGCTGTTCGCCAAGTGAATAAACTTTCGGATCTAGTGTCCCTTCAAGGAAATCTTGAAGGATATCTTTTCCCCGATACCTATCGCCTGACTCGTGGGACTCGAGCCGAAGAATTTGTGGGAATGATGACCTCAAAATTTAAAGACATTTACGCGAAGAAGCTGGAGTTGCCGCTCAAGCAATCGCCCTATAGCCTCAATGAGGTCATCACCATGGCGTCGTTAATTGAAAAAGAGACCGCCGTCGATGAGGAACGTCCGCTGGTGGCGGCTGTTTTTTACAATCGACTGAAGAGGAAAATGCCTCTTCAATGCGATCCAACGGTCATCTATGCCGTTAAACTGAAGGGAGACTATCACGGGAAAATCCTTCAGTCGCATTTGGAGGTCGATTCTCCCTATAACACCTATGTCCGGTTAGGTTTGCCTCCAGCCCCCATCGCCAATCCGGGAATTCGGTCGATAGAAGCGGCTTTAACGCCGGCCCACGTCGACTACTTGTACTTTGTGAGCAACAATAACGGCGGACATACTTTCTCCAAGACATTGGAAGAGCATCAAAAGGCGGTTGCCGCCTACAGAAAAGAAAGCGTCCGAAAATCCCATTCCTGAATCGGTTGTGAGCAGCAAGTTATGTTTAGGTCAGACGAGAATGAGTTTTAAAAAACAGTGCCTTCGTACCGCTCTTGTTCTGGTCTTTGGGCTTGGGGTTTTGTTTCTGCTCCTCTTTTCGGAAAAGGTTCGTTTGGGAGTCCATGCTGCTAAGGATCTAGTATTCCCAGGAGAAAATGTTTTCGCTGCGGACCCCCGGTCCAATTGGCAGTCACAAGTCAACGAAATCAAGCTGGCGAACGGACTGAAAGTGCTGTTGGAAGAACAACACGCCTTGCCTCTGATATCGATCGGGGTGTGGTATCGCGTGGGATCGAAAGACGATCCCGCGGGTTTGGAAGGAATCTCCAGATTGGCTCAAGAGTTGACTTACCGGGGGAGCAAGACAATTCCCGGGCCGCTGGGGTTGAAGGTCCTTGAGGAAGCTGGAGGACACTGGGCAAGCTATACATTGCGAGATCAGTCTTGCTTTTTGGCGACGGTGCCGAAGCAGAGCATTGGTGAAATCTTGAAGCTGGAGGCAGCCCGGATGTCGATGGACGCTTTTTCCAGTGAAGAGGTACGAAAAGAAAAGGATATCCTTCAAGATCGAGATCTTGGTTTAAGAGATGATCCGAAGCAAGTCTTGGATTTTGAAGTTTCAGTAACGGCTTTTCGGTCGAATCCTTACCGGTGGCCAACGGAAGGCCTCGTCGATTCGGTACGGAAGATTAGCTCAGAACAAGTCTGGCAACACTATTCCCGATATTATATTCCCAACAACGCGATCCTGGTGGTTGTGGGAGATTTTGAAACCAAGCAACTGCTTGATCAAATTGAGAAAGATTTTGGGGGAATTGCCAGAAAGAATGATCCGCCCCAAATCGATGTGCAGGAGCCCCCACAACTGGGAGAACGTCGGGTGAAGGTGAATCGACAGGGAAGCATTCCTTACCTGGAGATCGCTTATCCTGCTCCTCATATTCTCAATGATGATTTTTTCGCATTGCTGATGATCGATGCGATTCTCGACGGATCCGAAGGTTTGAGATTTCCAATCCCCGGCCGATCTCCAGTTCCATCTGCCGACTCCTGGATGCACAAAGGACTTGTTGAAAAGAAATTGGCCACGCAAGTATCCACACAACTCATCCCGACGGAAGGTTCGTACCTTTATAAGCTGACTTTTACCCTCCCGGACCAATTTCAGTATCAAGCCGCGGAAGAGGCTTTTTCGGAGCTCCTGGAAAAACTTCGAAATTTTCAGTTTAGTGAAGAGGAAATGCGGAAAGTACGTGCACAGGTTTTAAATGCACAAGTTCTCGATCAGGGAGAATGTGAAACTCGTGCTTTCAAGTTAGGTTATCTGGAATCCATCGCCAGCTACAAATTATTAGGGGAGCTAGAAGCTAAGATCAATCAGGTCACAGGCCAGGATTTAATTCGGGTGGCCTCGAAATATCTCACCGACGAGAAGAGGACAGTGGGCTGGTGTGTCCCGGTTGAGAAGAAATCGATCATTCGAGTGGAACGATTGCAAGGTGCTATTGGGTTACCCCTGCAACCTCTGAATCTTGCTGCAGTGAGGCGGAAGGGTGGTGGCTTTTCCCCCCGCCCGAATAACGTCTCACGTGGGTCTGAGGCTGCCCCACATTTTCTATGCTGGAGACCGGAGAGTTCTGAAAGCTGATACGCCGTGCCAGTTGTTGGCCCTGAAGGGGCCATCGATTGTAACCCAGGGTAAGCGCGTTAGCGCGCCGCCCTGGGTCGCGGCAACCGGCAATTTTACCCCTCTCCCCCACTCCCAAGCCGTCAGGTCAAGTGAAACGCGCTCTGAGCGGGGGGGAGAGGGGATTCGGGAGTGGGGGGGGGCAACACCTGGTCCATTCTACTAAGCCCTCACTGTGGTCAGTCACCTGACTCATGGTTCAGGATCATCCCATGGCGGAGAGTAATCTGCATGGTAGGGGATGTGCTGGCCGTGTCTACCCGATACGACGTTATGTTTACCAGTCTACAATCTTGGGCTCGTAACTTTGGGCCCCCGGCCACCTTGCAACTCGCGTCTCATCTGTTGGATTCGATTCAATTCTGGAAACCCATGACGCTTCAGGCCAGCCCGGTCCTTGACGTACCGCCGATAGAGCAGGCAGCTAATCCAGAAAGAGTTGCTGATTCGGCGAGTATTCTATGGCCCTTCAAGATGGATCGCCGGGTGGCTGCAAATGGAGCCACGTTCATCGTGCTCGAGAATCGAGCGACTCCAACCGTGACACTCTGCGCCGTCATCAGGGCAGGAAGCGCACGGGATTTGGAAAGCCGGGAAGGGACAGCATTGTTTGTTGCTCGTATGCTCGGTCGAGGCACAAAAAGCCGTAACGCGACCAAGATTCTGGATGTAGCGGAGAGATTGCAATCCCGTCTGGATCTTGAAACGGGATATCTTGCATCTGTGGTGACTCTCGAAGGTCCAAGCGGGAACTTGCCGGATCTCCTCCAATTGCTTTCTGATATCGTTCAGAATTCTGCGTTTACACAATTCGAAATGGAAAGCGTGAGAGCGGAATTGTTGGCCGAATTGCGAGAAGAAGAGACTGAGAACCGGCAGATCCTGCATCGTCTGTTGCGCGAAAAGATCTATCCTTCCGAACATCCGTTTCGACGGCCCATCCAGGGAACGGTCACATCGGTTGAAAGAATAAAGCTCGTAGATCTGGATTCTTTCTACAAGAAAAACTACCGGCCTGGGCTATTTTCACTGATTATTGCTGGAGACATTCAGGGTTCTTCAGCTTTAGATGAGGCAGGAAGGCTCTTTGGAAGCTGGAAGGGAAGTGCGGGGGGAGAGAATATTTCCATTCCTGAACTCAATACGGCTGTAGACAGTTCCAGCCAGGTTCAGATGCTTCCCGAAAAAACTACCTGCAGTGTGGGATTCGGCGTCCCTGGAATAACCGCAAACCATCCCGACTTCCTGGCTGTGTCGATTGCGAACCAGGTGTTTGGGAAAGGCCGTTCCAGTCGGCTGGCCCAAAGAATTCGCAACGAAGACGGATTCACGGACGCGGTGGAGTCTGGCTTCTTCGGGGAGGCGGGCGAAGGTCCGCTGGCCATCCAGGTGAACATCCCTCCGCTGAAAATGGACCCATTGGTATCCGCGGTTCGTTCAGAGGTTGAGCGCTTCCAAAAGGATGGGATGAGTGATTCTGAGTTTGCTAGTGCGAAGAAAGCCATCGTCAATGGTTATTGGGTTCGATTAAGATCCAATCGTGGTTTAGCACGAGAGTTCGCCTTTTCTGAAATGAATCAGTTGGGGCAGGATTATGTGAGCCGCTTTCCAGATCTGATCTCCGGCATCAGCAAGGACCAGGTCTTGGACATGCATCCGGAAATATTTGGATTTCGATCTGGGACCGAAGGTGATTGTTGGACCTTACGAGAAGAGGTGAAGTCGTTCTGGAAAAGGATCGATTCGCGATTGAGGAACTGGCGCGGCTGGACGAAGTGCATCAGCGCCGCTTTTTGCGCCGTGTCGAATATTCCGGATCTCACCGTCTGGTCTATCTCGGGCAAGACTTGATCAATTTCTCGAGTAACGATTACTTGGGACTCTCCGAAGACTCTCGTGTGCGAGACGCGGCAAAAGCGGCAGTTGACCGTTATATGGCTTCAGCCGCCAGTTCCCGCTTGATCTGCGGAAACTATGGACTGTTGGAAGAACTGGAGCAATCTCTGGCAGATTTCAAGCGCAAGAGCGCTTCTTTGGTGTTCTCTTCGGGGTATCTGGCAAATCTAGGAATCATTCCAGCTCTGGCTGAAGCAGAGGACCAGATCTTCAGTGATGAACTAAATCATGCGTCTCTAATAGATGGATGCAGACTGAGCAAGGCGCAGATTTTCGTGTTTCGGCACCGCGATCTGAACCATTTGGAAACCTTGTTGCAAACGGCTCATTCAGCACGGCGGCGTCTCCTTGTCACAGATGCCGTGTTCAGTATGGATGGAGATGTGGCCCATTTGCCGGGACTTGTTCAACTGGCCGAGCGCTATGGGTGCCTGTTGATGGTGGACGAGGCTCACTCCACGGGTGTTCTCGGAACCGGAGGGCGGGGAATTCGACAACACTATGTGGATTTGGGTTTACTTTCACCTGGAAAAGATTGTATCGACATTGATATGGGGACGCTCAGCAAAGCCCTCGGGTCTCAGGGGGGGTATGTGGCGTGTAGCCATCCTATTCGAGATTTTCTGGTGAATAAATGCCGCACATTTATTTTTGATACCGCCTTGGCTCCGGGGGCAGCCGGAGCTGCGCTGGAAGCTCTCCGCATCATCTCTCAAGAACCGGCACGACATCGCCAGTTGATCCATCATCAGGAACTCATGAAGCGGGAGTTGGAGACCAGAGGGTTTGATTTCTTGAACTCTTCCACTCCAATCTTCCCGGTAATTTTGCGAGAAGAATTGACTACGATGAAAGTGTGTGAGAATTTGATGAAGCGGGGTTCTTATGTCCAGGGTATCCGGCCACCCTCGGTTCCGGAGGGAAGCTCACGGCTGAGAATTACAGTGAGTTCCGGGCATCGCGAAGAGGAAATCAAGAAATTGGGATTTGACTTGGAGTTTGCTGCTCGAGAAGAGGGAATCTGTAAAAGGACAGGATCGGTTGGAGTATGAGCGTGAGGCGATTGAGGGCGAAGGGGATTTTCGTGACGGCCACCGACACCAGTGTTGGTAAGACAACCATTGCAGCCGGTCTGATTGGTTACTTGAAGCGGCAGGGAATCGATATTGGGGTCATGAAGCCAGTTGCCAGCGGGGCCATGGAGTGCGACACTGGTAAATTGATCTCGCAGGATGCAGAAATGCTTGTGAAATTCTCTGGGGCCACTGATCCGTGGGAATGGGTCAATCCCTACTGCCTCTCGACGGCTGTCACGCCTGCATTGGCCGCAAAAATTGAGGGGATTGCCATCGATCTGGACGTGATTCGAGAGCAATACATCAAGCTCAGCAACAAACACGAGCTTGTGGTCGTCGAAGGCGCCGGTGGAGTCATGTCTCCTCTTTTTGAACAACTCGTGATGCTCGACCTCATTGCTCTTTTAGAGCTGCCGACGCTGATAGTTGCCCGTTCGGCATTGGGGACGATTAACCACACGCTCATGACTTATCATTGTTTGAAGATGCGCAATGTGGATGTGCTTGGGTTTATGCTGAACCGTTTTCCTCGCAGTCCCAATCTTGCCGAAAGCACCAATGCCGAATTAATCTCCCGGGTAGGGGGGATCGATTTTCTCGGTTCCATACCGGAAATGGGAGACTTCTTCGGTCAGTCAGAACTCGTGGATATTTTTTCCGCTTCCGTCCATCGAGACAAGCTTCTCGACAAAATCATCGATGGGTAGCCACGATTGCAGCGTATTTTGCGGCAATCGTGGGTTTGTGGGTGAGGTTCTCGAAATGCCGATGATTAAACGCAAACTGCGCGTTTAATCATGGCTACCAAATACGTCCAAACTCCTGAGCCGGGTCGGTGACCCGGCCTACAACTTTGTAGGCTTGGGGCTTTCTTAAAGCCCCAACCGCACGCGGCGTCTTACTTGGCCGCAATCACGACATAATTTTTTCCGCGATACATCCGTAAACCATCAGCCGATTTGGCCAGTGTCAGAGGGCGCGGGCCCTTCAGTTCAGAATCTTTTGGGGCATCCACCGTGAGAACGAGTTTTCCTCCAATGTCAAAAATGTTCAACTGCCCTTCCTTAGTGACTCCGAACCCATAGGCCCCCGTGGCCAAATCTTTTCCCCCTACGGTAATCTTCGAGTCCGTAATGAGGAATCCCTCATATTTCGCTCTGACATCTGTAGAATATCCTGCGGTATCGATCATGCCAATAATGACGTGCCGCTTGTCCGCAAGCCGGGCTGCGGCAGTATTTCTGGACTGGGTGGCGCCGCTGAGGCCTTCGAAATAGAAGCTGGTAGGCAGCACTTTCTTCAAATCTTCTCCCTCCAAGATGGTGACCCCTTGTGCGGCAGCTGATTTTACCGACAAAGCAAATAAGAGAAGCAGGGGTAGGCGCAAAGCAATGCGACTGTAACTACGGATCATATGATTAGCCTCCAAAAGCGATATAAGAGTAAATTTTGCGGTCAGGCCCCAGTGGGCAACAGCCGTGATTTGAGATTCTACTACCAGTCACCCAATGGTAGAAGAAGAAAGAAGGTTGTTCCCCGAAAACCGTAGTTCGCTGCGGGAGGGCCGAGTTCCACGAGGCCGCAATTGTGCAAGAGGAAACAGGTGTGGCACATATGAATTTCGTCGCGATGAATTTGTAGGGGCGAAGCATTCGCTTTCAATGAAGAAACCGATTCACCATCCGTCATCGAATGCTTCGCCCCTACGGCGAAACCGATGCTGACATTTCAAGGTCAGATGTCGTCGCGGAGCCCCGCCCTCCAACTGACCAATTGTGAGATGGCTGCCGGGTTTGATATGCAGGGATTGGATTTGTGTAATATCAACAGCCGTGGGTTAAATTACTCACCGCTAGTTGCTATACGAGCGGTCTTGAGTCTCCATAAGTGGCACTATATCCATTAGATAGATGCGGCAATTTTGTAATGGTCATCAATCTGCTTTCAGTACAATGTCTAAGCGACGGTTAACCTGAACCTTGTTTGGAGAATTCAAAACTGAATTTAACAAGGCGAAACCTTTTAGGCTGAGACATCTATTTTCCGCTAGCAATACCCCACGTGTAGGGACATCTCCAAATTTCTTCCTAGAACAATCCTGAGGCAGCGTTAGTGCCTTTCGGTAAGCGCGAGGAGTATGGCAACGAATAAATTCGTATCAGCATTGGTTTTCATACTGATCCTTTTCTGGACACTAGCCAATCATTTGCCGAAAAGAATCAAGCCACAAACGCGCGAATTTCGAAGCAGGCCCAGGGCTACGCCGGTTCTTCGAGTTGCCGGGAGTGCCACGAGAAATTCTATGCTCTGTGGTCCACCTCAATGCATGGTCTGGCCATGCAGCCTTATACCCCTGAATTTGCTCAATCCCGGCTTTCACCTCAGCAGAATGATGTCGTTATTGGGAAGCTCAAGTACCGCGCGGATATTCACGAAGGGGTGGTCGTCGAAACCGGCCCGCTGGGAGAAAAAAAGTATCCGATCGAACACGTGCTAGGCGGGAAGAACGTTTGTTATTTCTTGACCCCGCTCAAGAAGGGCAGACTCCAGACCCTGCCCGTCGCCTACGACGTGAACAAGAAAGAGTGGTTTGATACGGCTGCCAGCGGCATGCGCCACTTCCCGGGAGGGGAGACGGGCCAAGCAGTCAACTGGAAAGAATCGCCTTATACTTTCAACACAGCCTGCTACAGTTGCCACGTCAGTCAGCTTTCTACCAACTACAACTCTAAAACCGACAGCTATCACAGTACGTGGACTGAAGCGGGGATCAACTGTGAGACTTGCCACGGCCCGTCAGAGGAACACAATAAGCTCGCCAGAGCGACCCCGAAGGGGCAACCTCTCCCTGAATTGCGGCTCATCCGAACTAAGACCATGACCAAGGAGCAGCGAAACGACCTTTGTGCGAGCTGCCATGCCAAGGCAAGTCCTTTGAATCTGGAGTACAAACCGGAGGAGCCGTTTTTTGACCATTTCAATCTCGTGACCCTGGAAGACTCAGACTACTATTCTGACGGACGTGATCTGGGAGAAAACTATACCTTCACTTCTTGGCGAATGAGCCCTTGCGTCAAGTCCGGCCAGTTGGACTGCCTGCATTGCCACACCTCCAGTGGACGCTACCGGTTTAAGGATGAGGCGAATGCAAACGACGCCTGCCTTCCCTGTCACGCAGAACGGGTGAAGAACGCCACAGCCCATACCCACCACCCGGATGGGAACCCTGGCAACCTATGCAGATCCTGCCACATGCCCATGACTGCCTTTGCGCGAATGAACCGGACCGACCATTCGATGCTCCCCCCTACGCCTGCGGCCACGATCGCCTATAAGTCGCCTAACGCCTGCAACATCTGTCACAAAGAAAAGGATGCAGCCTGGGCCGACAAATACGTACGCGCGTGGCGTACCCGGGATTATCAGGCGCCGGTACTGAAACGCGCAGCGCTTATCGACGCGGCCCGTAGAGGTGACTGGAGCAAACTGCCTGAGATGCTTGCGTATATACAGGGCAAGGACCGGGACGAAATCTTCACGACCTCCCTCATGCGGCTCATGATCATGACTCCAGACGAGCGGGTCACTCCTGTCCTGCTGAAGGTCATGAAGGACCCTTCGCCCCTGGTTCGTTCGGGGGCCGTGGAAGCTCTCTCGACTAGGCTTTCGCCGCCGGCCATCCAAGCCCTGCTTGATGCAACAGGAGATACATCCCGTCTCGTTCGCACCCGCGCTGCGGCAGGCCTTGCGGCATATCCACAAGAGCAGTTGACGGGTAAGGTGAAGATGCGGGTCGATAAGGCGGACAAAGAATACCTGGCTTTCATTATGGCCCGGCCCGATCAGTGGAGTTCCCATTACAACCTGGGCAATTATCAAGTAAGCCGCAGGGAGCTTAAGGCGGCCGTCGGCTCCTACGAGTCAGCTCTCAAGCTCGAGCCGCAAGCGGTTATGGCGACGGTGAATTTATCGATTGCCTATGCGCAGATGGGACAAAACGACAAGGTTGAAAAGCTCCTGCAGCAGGCTCTAAAGGTAGCTCCTAACAATGCGGTGGCTAACCTCAATATGGGCCTCCTCCAGGCCGAGAAAAACGAGCCTGTGCAAGCCGAGGTCTATTTGAAAAAGGCCTTTAAGTCAGATCCCCAAATGGCCCAAGCCGCTTACAACCTCTGTATCATCACTTCAAAGGATCGTCTCGACGAGGCGCTGACCTGGTGCCGCAAGGCAACGGTGCTCAAGCCGCAGGAACCGAAGTATGCCTTCACCCTCGGCCTTCTATTTGAACCAAAAAGGAGACACGGCGGCTGCAATTAAAGTGCTCAATAGCGTGATCGCCAAATACCCGATGTACGCCGATTCCTACCTGCTCTTAGGGAGAATCTATGAGAAACAGGGGGACAAGTCCGAAGCAGAGAGGATCTATAGTAAGGCCTTGGCCATGGAAGGGATTCCGGCTCAATACAAATACCGAATCGCAGACCAGCAGGAGGCCTCTGAGGCGTTCCGGAAGCAATACGGAAAAGAGGTGAACATTACTTGGGAGCGCGGGCATCCTGCCCGCTTTTCGTCACGATCGGACCCACCCCTAACCCTTCCGACGGAGGGGAATACAAGCCAATCCCCTCGGAAGGGGAGTGAAGGATTGAGAAGCCTTCACTCGTCATTAGCTCTCAGGGGTGGGTTGAATTTTCGCCGGGTGGCGAAGCCATGCGTTGTTTGCATATCTTCGAAGAGGGTTGCCTGATAGCCACGCTGAGCGTCTTTTGCAAGGCGTGGATGTTTTCATTACGGATTTCGGTAGACGGATTGTGGATTGAAAAACGGATCGTCGAGCGTATGCTCGTCAGGACCATCTGGTTTTTTGGTATGGACAACGAGATTAGTTGGCTCTCATGTCATGAGGGGTACTTCAAATCCGAAATCTACAATTCCACTGACTACGGTTCGCCAAAATCGCTCGCAGTGGCTACCCCAGGAAGGAATATGCATAGGGGGAATCGCACCCTCAGAGTTTTTACACAAGCAGTGTGATATGATGCTGGCGAAGGACAAGATTGACAAAACCATTCCCATCGTTAAACTTGCAGGCAAACCTTTCGGACAAAGTGGAGGAGGAACATGACCCACTCTGCGCCCTGAGCTCAATACCCACATCCACTATGCTGCAATCCCCACAACGAGCCGCTGAACCTTCCCCTCGACATGCCGCTGGTCATCAGGCCGTCGTATCAAAGGAATGAAGCTTCAAGGGAACGGCTCACGTTCATACCATACCAGGACGAAGTGGCTTTCTATCTGTTCGCTGCTGGCACTCTGTTTCCTTATTTTTGTCGCATCTCCTCATCTTGCACTGGCTGCCGAGTCGGGACAACCAAAAAACGTCCTGGTCCTGTACAGCTTCTCCGACCGCGGCGTTTTCGATCCATTAGATCGCCTCAAGTCGGCGATTCGATCTCGTGTCAAATTACCGGCGAACTTTTACGTGCATTACATGGAGACACAAAGGTTTGAAGATCCAAGTTACGAAAAGAGCCTGAGCGAAACCTTGAGCCGTGAGTACAGTGGCGTGAAATTGGACTTGGTGATCGTCGCAGCCTATCCGGCACTTCAATTCGCTGTGACATATCGCGACCACATTTTCCCGGGAGTCCCAGTGCTTTTCTGCTATGTCCACGACGGTAGGTTAGAGGGCAAGCAGTTATGGCCCGGTGTAACCGGAGTGACGATTTCCGTAGGTGTTCGTGATACTTTAGACCTCTCCTTTAGACTTCATCCGGGCACGCAAATTCTCGCAGTTGTCACAGGGACCTCGGAATTTGAGAGGTATTGGCAGGCCGCGATTCGTAATGAGTTCCGTCCGTATGCGGGCAAGGTGAAGCTCATCGAGATCGTGGGACTTCGGAATGACGAGATTCTCAAGCAGGTCGCCGTGCTTCCTGCTCACACCGTGGTTTTCTTTCAAGTTGCGCCCAGAGATTCGGAGCAGCCCGAAGTTGGGCTCTATGACAGCATGGCGGCGATCAGCCAGCGTTTCCCGACATACTGCATCTTTGGGAACTATTGCATTGATCATGGTGGTATTGGCGGGTCGTGTGCAGATGGCGCTGAGCAAATTTCGAAAACCGCCGAAATGGCCGCCCGACTCCTTTCTGGGAGAAACCCGAGAACATACCGGTTGCGTACGGTTCCGCGCCCCGCCCTATTGTCGATTGGCGTCAACTTCGCCGGTGGAACCTACCCGAGTCGGCTCTTCCGCCCGGCACCATCGTTTTGAATCGCCAGCCGACTGTCTGGGACCGATACGAGAAGTACATCCTTGCCGGATTCGCGCTGATCATCCTTCAGACTCTGCTGATTGTTGGATTGCTTCGGCAACGCGCCCATAGAAGGTCCGCAATTTGTAAACTCTCAAAGATCTTGGCGGGCATCTGATTCGTGCCCAAGAAGAAGAACGCGCTCGCATTGCCAGGGAGCTTCACGACGACTTCGGTCAACGTTGGCAATTCAGTGTATTGAGCTCGAACAGCTACGCAAGAACCTGCCCGAGTCAGAATCTGAGGAACGCGCCCGGGCATCGACAATCCTGAATGGGACAAAGGAAATGTCTGCAGACATGCGTTCTCTCTCTCATCAACTCCATTCCAGCAGGCTGGAGCTTGTAGGTCTAGTGCCGGCTCTCAGTGGTCTTTGTGAAGAATTCACTAAGAAACACAAGATCCCAGTTCGTTTCACCGGAACCCGAATTCCTTCCTAAGCTCACGAAGGATGTGGCACTGTGCCTATTCCGAGTTGCGCAGGGAGCGCTAGCCAACGTCGTTAAGCATAGTCAGGCTAGTAGCGCGCACATTGAGCTCGGTGCCAACGCGGATGGTGTCAGTCTGCGTATCTCGGATGAGGGCGAGGGTTTTGACCCTGACCTGAAGAGCGCGGGCGCAGGAATCGGATTGATAGGTATGCGCGAGAGACTTCGGCTTTTAGGTGGCAGGCTCTCGGTACGATCGGAACTCACGCGAGGGACAGAAGTTATCGCTGAGATCCCCCTGTCCGCCTCGCGAACGAAGCACGGGTAAGAACACACGCGGCGGGAGGGTTGGAATCTGAATCGCCCACGTGTACTACTGGCGGATGACCATCGGATGTTGGCAGATGCGCTGAAGGGCCTTCTGGAGCCCCGTTACGAAGTTGTGGGCACGGTGACCAATGGACGGGCACTTTTAGAAGCTGCGGGCAAATTGCAACCTGACATCGTTGTGCTGGACATTGCCATGCCCCGGCTAAACGGACGACGCCGCCCGACAACTCAAAGCTAAGATGCCCAAAGTAAAGCTTATCTTCATGACTATGCATGAAGACCCTTACCTTGTGGGGGAGGCTTTTCGGGCCGGGGGCTCGGCATTTCTACTGAAGGAGGCCGCAGCGTCGGAGCTGACTGACGCACTTGACCAAGTATTAAAAGGGGGTTCCTACGTAACGCCCAGCGCCGCCGAAGGTTTGACCCATATCTCCGTGCGTGACCCCAAGAGCCGGAACCATGTCCTGGAACCCACTCCTCGACAGCGGGAAGTTATTCAACTATTGGCAGAAGGATACTCCATGAAGGAAATAGCCGACGCGTTGAAAATCACCATACGAACCGTGGCGGGGCATAAATACGCCGTTATGGAACTCCTTCAACTGAAGAACAACGCCGAATTGGTTCAGTACGCCATCAAGCACCGGATTATCTCGATCTAATTAAAGCAGCCGCGTTAATTGTCATTTGCCAGTGATTCATTACCCCCGCTGTAATCCCCCCTTGTGCAAGGCGGGAGCAGGTTCTTTCTTGTTCCCATTTAAGCAAGGGGGGACTTGAGAGGGGCCCAACGGATGGCGAAGACATGCGTCGTCTGCATGTCTTCGAAAAGACGAAAAGCCCACGGCTCGCTAAAATTGCGCACCGTGGCTACCACATGCCTTCGAATGGACTGGAAGAGGGTCAAGCCGGATTTGTAACATTATTATTACGTTTGTATTAACTTCAGAAAACTTTCTTCCGCACCGTCAGAACTACCTATAGACACTCTCCTCAATCGCGCGCAAAGTGAGTGCGAAAGTCTTGCCGCGCGCAAATAAAGTGACCTCCAAGCGAAAAGAGATTCTGGATGCCAAATATCCTCCGAAACTCCGTTCCGGGGAAGGAACTGTCGAACAGCACAGGTGAGCCCTCAGCGTTGCGAAGCCGAGTACTCGTGGCGGATGATCAACCTCGCATGTTGGATGTAATTGCCGCTCTGGTGGGAAAGTCATTCGATGTCATTGGTTTGGTCTCCGACGGGCCGGCTGCTCTAGAAGAAACGCTGGAGCTCGAGCCCGATCTGGTCGTCTTGGACATCTCGATGCCAGGCATGAGCGGAATAGAGGTCGTCAGGGAGCTCAGAAAGCGTGACAGCAGCGCCAAGATCGTCTTTATCACAGGTCATGAAGACACCGCGATTTTGGCGAGTTGCCTCGCTGCGGGGGGACTTGGCTATGTCGTGAAACAGCTCATGCATAGTGACTTGATTCCCGCGATGAATGAAGCGCTGGCTGGTCGCGTATTCGTCTCCTGTTTCTCTTCCGAGCAAGGAACGCCTTGAGGACAAAGAGTGAGTCCCAAGAGGCAGTCTAAAGCACCGGATCGTGGTGGGCGCAGGAAGGAAGACTGGATGCGCATCTTCGCGTGGGAGAAGTAACAAAAAGTGACGGGTGGGAAACAATAAATGATCAGCAATCAGTCGAGGTAGGCACAGTTATTGGTAGCCGCTCTGAGCGCTTTTTGAGAGGCGTGAGGGGTAGGGGATTTCTCGAAAAGCCCACAGAGGACCTTGAATCCTAAACGGCGAGCCAGTTCTCGGCCCTGTAAGGGCCAGAGATTTTAGCCCAGGGCAAGCGCTGGGCGCGTCGCCCTGGGTTTAAGGAAGGTAAAATACAGTCCCTCTCCCCCGACGGATTAGAAGTAACAGTCTGAAACTCCCTCTCAGCACGGGGGGAGAGGGAAGGGGAGTGGGGTTTGACGCGGTCTTCGGTAGTGTGGGATACCGGGAAAACCCCGCGGTTCGAGAAGATCGCTTGCCGTGGCTACCCTTGGTTGGTATTCAAATGGATTAGTGACAAAAAACGGCAAATGTAGAATGGGAAGCAATAATTAATCAACAATCAGTGAAGGGAGGTGAGAAGGAGGAAAAGAATTTCAGAATCAATGGGTGCTGCAAGTTTGAAGCAACAAACGTTTCGAAGGTCGATTAAAGAGAAGGAAAAATACAAGGAGAGTAAAGATGAGAGTTACAACGAAGTGTCTTTCAATGTTGTTTATACTAGTTGCTGTTATGGTGCTGGCAGCAGTTCCGGTCACGGCGCAGCAGAAGAAGCCCAACATCGTGTTCATCATGGGCGACGATATCGGCTTGATGAATGTCGGCGCCTATGCGCAAGGCTATTCCTTTACCGATACCACGCCCAACATCGACCGCATCGCCCGTGAAGGTGCGAAGATGACGACCTACTACGCCCAGCAAAGCTGTACGGCTGGGCGCGTCTCGTTCTTCACCGGCATGACGCCGCTGCGCGCCGGCATGATTCCTCCACAGTTGCCCGGCAGCCCTTCCTTCCTGCAGCCTGGAACGCCGGCGCTGGCCAAGCTCCTGCTCGATTTGGGCTACACCACCGGCGAATTCGGCAAGAACCACCTGGGTGACCACTCGGCAGCGCTGCCGACGGCGCACGGCTTCCAGGAATTCTGGGGTTACCTCTACCACCTGGACGCCATGCAGGGCGTTAGCTTCCCCGACATCAACAAGACCCCGACCGATCAGGCCATTATCGCGCCCTGCAAAAACACCCCGGTACGCGGCCTCACCGAGGTTCCTGGTGCGGTGGATCAAAAGACTACTTTGTGCATGATGCCGCCGCGACCGGTACTCGCCTGTACCTCCTCCGACGGCACCGAAGCGAACCAGACCTGCAAGGACGAGGGCCCGCTGACGCTGGACCGCTCGAGGACGGTGGACGAGGAGATCTCGGCCAAGGTCATCGACTTCCTCGACCGCAACGACCCGAAGAATACAGGGAAGCCCTTCTTCGTCTGGTACAACCCGGCCCGCATGCACATCACCACCATGCTTTCGCCCAAGTACCAGGCGATGGTCGGTACGCCCGGCGGCAAGGACTGGGGCATCAACGAAGTCGGCATGAAGCAGATGGACGATAACATCGGCTACGTCCTGAAGAAGCTGGAAGACATGGGCGAACTCGACAACACCATCGTCGTTTTCACCACCGACAACGGCGCCGAAGTCATCACCTACCCCGACGGTGGCACCACCCCCTTCAAAGGCGGCAAGTTGACCACCTGGGAAGGCGGCATGCGCGTTCCGTGCGTCATCCGCTGGCCAGGCCATATCAAGCCGGGCACGGTCCTGGAAGACATCTTCGCGTCGCTACGACTGGATGCCGACTTTTGTCGAAATCGCCGGTGGCGCCAAGGGCAACGACCTGAACGAGCAGATCATGGCGGGCAAATATCCCGGCATCGTCAAGACCAAGCTCGACGGGGTGAACCAGCTCGACTATCTGACCGGCAAGTCGGAGAAATCGGCGCGTGATACGTTCATGTACTACGCAGGCGCGACACCGTCGGCAGTGCGCTACAAGAACTGGAAGATCTATTTCTCGATGGCATCCGAGGCCAACACCGGTGGCCTGATGGGGGCCGCAACCTTCCATTGGCCGTTGGTCAACAACATCAAGCGCGATCCGTTCGAGGGCTCCGTCGGTTTCCAACCGTCATCCCTCCTGGGCCAAGGTGGCGCATTGGGCGCACCAGCGACCGCCTATCTCTACGACTGGAACATCATTCCTATCGGGCAAGCGCTGTGGCTGAAGGAACTTGAGACCTACGGACCGTACCCGGCGTTACAGGCCCCGGCGTCCTACAGCCTGACCCAGGTTCTTCAGCAGGTAAAAGATCAAATGGCGCGCACTGGAAGCGGCGACAACTAGGATGTAGTGAGTCAGAGCTTAGTAATCCATTTGTGATGTGTTAAGCGGGCGGCCCGAGGGGTCGCCCGCCGAAACACCTTGTGGTTCATCGCGCTCCTCATAATCCGGCACACCGAACAACCCTGAGCCCAAGTTCTTGATGAAGAGCAGAGGCAGATCCGGGATAAGGCCGAAGGATTGCCTGCGAGTTAAGACACACGAAATAACTCCCAAGTCCTCGGCAACCCTCCAAGGAGTGACGGATACAGGCGGTTGACCGAGTTTTTAGAACTTACCGGGAGTTAGATGGTAATGGGATAATGTTCCTCGCAGCAAACGTAGGCGAACTGCGTGCTACGATTCCTTCAATCACTGTATAGGGGCCTGAACCGCTCCCAAGATTCTGCGGGGTCTGTAACTTGTGATCCTGTTGGACTCCTGCGAAGCCCACGGTCCGCCGAGGGTGATCGATAATACATAGGGATGAATAAGGGAAGGCAATATGACTCCTGAAAATTCTCACAATATCAGTCTGAAGCAGAAGGCCGTCCACGAGTCTAAGGAAATTGCCATCGTCTTCTTGTATCTGGCATTTCTCTTTTGTGCCCTAGCGACCTACAGCTTGCTACTTCTGGAAAAGTATCACATCTCGTACTTCATTTATGGAGCTGCGCTTCTCAACGCTTTCGTGATCACCAAAATTATTCTCATAGGCGAAGCCTTACACCTCGGCAAGAAGCACGAAGCCAAGCCATTGCTTTATACATCTGTCTATAAAGCCTTCCTGTTCGGCTTACTAGTATTTGCTTTCCATATTCTTGAGGAACTGGTCAAGCGGCTTTTGCATGGGAAAGACATCGCTGGTGCGTTCCACGAGATCCGTCTCGATGACCTGCTCGCCCGCAGCGTTATTATTTTTTGTACTTTCATTCCCTTCTTTGCTTTCAGGGAATTGGGGCGGGTTCTAGGTCAGGACAAATTTCGAGCTATGCTTCTGCGAACAGGGGCGGCGCCGAAATCCGACTAGACAAGAAGCCTCTGAGAGGTATTGTATTCCCTGCGGTCAGGTTCATCTCTCTGGGTAAAGTTGCTTGGTAGCCACGCAGATCGCTTTTTGTTGGCAGGGCGTGATTCGAACCAAAAGGAATTCAATGAGAGGAAATAAGGAGGACGCACATGCTCGGATTTGAACTTGACGCTTGGGATTATGTAACCTTTGTTGTGCTCTTCCTGCTCCTGCTGTCCGCTCTGGTCTTCCTGGTCTGGATGGCGGGATTGCCGGGGCGCATCGCCATCGCGCGCAAGCATCCCGATGCCGAAGCGGTCAAGCTCATGGGTTACGCCGGCTTTCTCCCGCTCGTGCCGTGGATTCAGGCGTTCATCTGGGCCTTCAAGCCCACCGACATCGTGGACATCCGGCGCTTCCCGCGCGCAGGAGGCGAAGGGCATTGACGAAGAAATCGCCCGGCTCAGCGGCAAGCCCGCGCCGCGCCACAACCGCAAAGCCCCCGACGGCTGAGCCGCCAGGGAAGGACCCGAAGAAAGAAAGCTGAAGGGATATTATGGCACTCGCGCTCGGAATGTTGTTCGGTTTCGTTGGTCTTCGTCTGGCTGGTCTTCTTCAAGTTCAAGTGGCTCAAGTTCAGCGTGCCTGGGCGATCGTGTCAGCTCGTTCTTCATCGTGCATGTGCTGCTGATTTTCATGATCGGGCTGCGCTTCATGACGCCGGCCTCGAACAATGCCAAGGTTGTCCAGCACACCATCCAGTTGGTCCCGCGCCTGACCGAGCCACGCTGGTCACGGCGGTGCTGGTCGAGCCGAACCAGCCGGTCAAGAAAGGCCAGCCGCTCTTCCAATTCGACCGCCGGCCCTACGAATACAAGGTCCAGCAGCTCGAAGCGCAACTCGCGCAGGCGAAACAAAACGTCCAGGTCCTCAAGGCGGACGTTGACGTCGCCGCCCAGAAACTCGCCAAGACCAAGAGCGAACGGTCGTATCGCCCGATACCAGCAGACATCTTGCCAGCAAGCCTCGCGGCGAAGGGCGCCGGTCCCGAGGAGGACGCCCAGCGTTGGGACGCCCAGTTCAAGGTCAACGAGGCGGCGGTGAAGGAAGCCGTCGGCGGAATTGGACCGTGCGAAGCTGCGCTACGAGTCGGAGATCAACGGGGTGAACACGACGGTCGCCGCCATGCAGGCCGAACTCGACCAGGCGCGGTATTACCTCGACAACACCACGCTGGTCGCGCCCGAGGACGGCCACATCATCAACCTCCAGGTGCGGCCCGGCATGGTGGCGGGGGACATCCGCTTCGGTGCCATCGCCTCCTTCATCTGCGACGACGGCCGCTACCTGCTGGCCGCCTACTTTCAGGAGATTCTCAAATACATGAACAACGGCCAGCCGGTGGAAGTCGCGCTCGACCTGTATCCCGGCCAGATCTTCCGGGGCAAAGTGGAAAGCATCTGGAAGGCGAGCGGTGAGGGCCAGTATCTGCCAAGCGGCAACCTGCCCGTGTTCCATCCCGAGCCGCCGAAGATGCCGCAAGGCTGTTTCGCCGTGGCCATCGTGTTTGATGGCCCGGACCAGTCGAAGTTTCCGATCGGCGCGCAAGGCGTGGCGGCCGTTTACACCAGCGGCATGAAAGGCCCGTGGGCCGCGCTGCGCCGGGTTTCGATCCGGATCACCTCGTGGATGAACTGGCTTTATCCCATGCCGTTCTGATGGCAAGTTACATTGAAAAGGTTATGAAAAGACCCAAGCCTCGAATTCACCCATCACCCAAGCCTGACGGACCTTCCCTCTCCCTAAGGGAGCGGGAAGGTATGAAGAAATTCAACTTTGATTCTCCTCCTTTGGTCAGGAGGGAGCTAGGGGGTGGTCGTAAGATTTCTTTCACAAACCCCCTGGAGTCCCCCTTAACCAAGGGGGACACTTGCAGAGCGACACCGAAGCCAATTCATTCTCACCTTCAGGAGCCGGAGGCGGGGGTGGCAACATGGGTGACAAAATGGCGAGTGTTTATCGTTCTCATCATCGTTGCGGCTTTCCTGTCCGGTTGTGCCCTTTCCAAGCCACCGCAGCATGCCAAGGTAGTTGAGCAGTCTCTCCCGCAGGCGACTACAATTCCAGAGACGTGGAGTTCGGTTACCGACACAAATGACGTGACCAACGACTGGCTGAAATCTTTCAACGATCCCAGTCTGGATGCGATCGTGGTGGAAGCGATCAAAAACAACCTTAACCTGCGCCAAGCCGCAGCGCGCGTAGAGATCGCCCGGCAGAACGTGACGGTAGTCGGATCCCAGCTCTTGCCGCAGATCGGCGCCCAGATCGGAGGCACTGGCACCCTCGCCGACAAGTACGCCACCGCAAGCCAGCCGAGTGATGACAAATTTTACGGTTCCAGCTATGAGTCTGGAGGGGTCTTCTGGGAAATCGACCTGTGGGGCCGGTTGAGAGCCCAAAAGGAGGCTTCGGAGGCGGTCTTCCACGCTACCGAACTCGATTATGCGTTTGCGCGCCAGTCCCTCGCCGCCACGGTGGGAAAGAGCTGGTATCTGGCCATCGAAACGCGGAAACTGGTTGAACTTGCCGAGGAGAGCGTCCGCATTTACACGCAGTTGCTCGATTTGGTGAAAATACGGCGGGCCGCGGGCAAGGTGGCTGATCTCGACGTGGCGGAGGCCGATGCGAATCTCAGTGCTGCCGAGAGCTCGCTGCATACTTTCCAGGGGCAGTACAGTGAGGCGCGACGAGCGCTGGAACTGCTTCTGGGACGCTATCCTGCGGCGGAACTGGCGGTAGCACAGGATTTTTGCCCGCTGCCTCCCCCCATTCAGGCGGGGTTGCCGTCTGCGCTGCTGGAGCGGCGGCCTGACCTCGCTGCAGCAGAGCGCCAAGTGCTGGCGGCGTTCCGGCAGGAGGAGGCTGCCAAACTGGCCTTGCTGCCAAACATCGCGTTCACGCTGGAAGGGGGGCATTTGAGCAATGGATTGATCTCACTACTCCGCCTCAACCCGTGGATGCTCCATGGTGCTATCGGGATGGACGTGCCCATTTATACGGGTGGCAGATTGAGGGCTCAGATCCAAATCGCTACGGCCCAGCAGGAGCAGATGATTGCTCGGTATGGAAACGTCACTCTCCGAGCTTTCTTCGAAGTGGAGGTGGCCTTAACGAACGAGGCGCTCTTGGCACAGCGCCTGCAGAACGAGACGAAATCCCTTGCCGATTACAGTGAGGCCGTGCGCATCGCCAGAATCAGATACGTGGCTGGCGCCATGGACATGCTGTCTGTGCTCCAGCTTCAGGAAAGACAGATCTCTAGCCAGGCGAAGGTCATCCAGTTGCGTAACGGCCTGCTGGCTAACCGCATCAATCTTCACTTGTCCCTGGGCGGAAGCTTCGACGCCGCGCCTGCCACGACTGCGGGCATCCCAACGGCCACAGCCGTACGGTAGCGAAACTTTAAGATGAAGAACGACTGCAAGAAAATCTTTGCTTTCGAAGGATGAAAAAAAGCGAGCGTAGCACGCATAGGGTGGGCAAAATTTGTCCGCCTTATTTTTATTTTAGTAACACCAAGGAGCTGTAAATAATGTCAATCAAACCCCTAATTCTGCTGGTCAGCGCTGTTTCTCTGTTGATCCTCAGCGCCTGCAACTCCAAGGGCAATGCAACTTCTGCTGCCACGGCTTCGAAGATGCTACCGTCGCAACCGTGAACGGTGTTGTCATCAGCAAAAGCCGTGTTGACATGGTAGCCAAGCAAGGTGCCAGCAGCGGCCATCCGGACAGCCCGGAATCCAGAAAAGCCATCATCGACCAACTGGCCATGCAAATGTTGATTGCCGAAAAGGCAGCCAAAAAGGGACTGGACAAGTCGCCTGAAGTTGCGGAACAAATGGATGTACTCAGACAATCCGTTCTGGCCAATGCCTATGTTCAGGATTACATTAAGAACAACCCGGTCAGCGATGAGATGGTGAAGGCCGAATACCAGCGCATCAAGGCGACGATCACCGGTATCGAATACAAGGCGCACCACATTCTGGTGGAGAAGGAATCCGAAGCACAGGACATCATTGTCAAACTGAAGAAGGACCCGGGGGCCTTCGAGAAGCTGGCAATGGAAAAATCGAAGGACACGGGGTCCAAGGCCAGGGGCGGCGATCTGGGATGGGTCGATCTAAGCCGCATGGTGCCCGAGTTCGGCGCTGCCTTGAGCAAGCTGGAAAAGGGCAAGTTCAGCAAAGAGCCTGTCAAGACCCAGTTTGGTTATCATATCATCCGGCTGGACGACTCCAAGCCGATCGAGGCGCCCCCGATCGAAGAGGTCAAGCCTCAGTTGACCCAACAGCTTCAGCAACAGAGTGTGAAAAAGCACCTCGATGCGCTCAAGGCCAGCGCCAAGATCGAAGTTGTGGGCGAATCCGCATCGGCGCCGGCAGCACCCTGAACTAAAGGAGAGTTGCCGGGCGAATGGGACCACGGGTGGAGAAGACATACGCTGTTTACATGCCTTCGACGAGAGTTGCATGGTAGCATCGCTGATCGCGCTGCCCTGGGGTTGATGAACCCCCCTCTCGTCCCCCCTTGTGCAAGGGGGGTGAAGAATTATAGACAAACAACATTTAACAAAAAAAGTAAAGGAGCTCTCTATGAGACATGAACATCAGGCAAGAAGCCTGGCCGTTATGATCGTTTTGGCTGCGTTAATTTTTGCAACCGTTCCGACACAGGCTGCAGCCAAGAAGCCAAACATTCTGGTCATCTGGGGCGACGACATCGGCATTCACAACATCAGCGCCTACAACCTCGGCCTGATGGGCTACAAGACGCCCAACATCGACCGGATTGCCGAAGGAGGGCGCGCTGTTTACCGACGCCTACGCGCAACAGAGCTGCACGGCGGGCCGCGCCTCGTTCATCCTGGGGCAGCATCCGTTCCGCACCGGGCTGCTGACCATCGGCATGCCTGGTTCGCCGCAGGGCATTCCTGATTGGGCGCCGACGATCGCCGACCTGCTCAAGGCGCAAGGCTACGCCACCGGCCAGTTCGGCAAAAACCATCTCGGCGACCAGGACTCGCATCTGCCGACGGTGCATGGCTTCGATGAGTTCCTCGGCAACCTCTACCATCTGAACGCGGAGGAGGAACCGGAGACGTATTACTACCCGAAGGATCCGGAGTTTAAGAAGAAATACGGCCCGCGCGGCGTGCTCCACACCTGGTCCGACGGCAAGGGCGGTCAGAAAATCGAGGACACCGGAGCCCTGACCAAGGCTCGGATGGAAACGGTGGACATGGAAATCCTCGATGCCGAACAGAAGTTTGTGGGCAAGGCGGCCAAGGACAACAAACCGTTCTTCGTCTGGTTCAACACCACGCGCATGCACGTCTGGACCCACTTGAAGAAATCCGCCCAGGGGCGCACCGGCATCGGGCTCTATCCCGACGGCATGGTTGAGCACGACGACATGGTCGGCGCCGTGTTGAAACAACTGGATGACCTCGGCATCGCGGACAACACCATTGTCGTCTATGGCACCGACAACGGGGCGGAAACAGGGACATGGCCCGATGGCGGCATCACGCCGTTCCACGGCGAAAAGGGCACCACCTGGGAAGGCGGCTTCCGCGTGCCGATGCATCGTCCGCTGGCCGGGCGTCATCAAGCCGGGCACCATCATCAACGACATTTTCTCGCAGGAAGACTGGCTGCCGACATTGCTGGCGGCGGCGGGCGAACCCAACATCGTCGAGAAGTTGAAGCAGGGCTATGCGGCCAATGGCAAGACCTTCAAGGTCCATGCCGACGGGTACAACTTCCTGCCCTACTTCAAGGGCGATGCCAAGAAAGGCCCGCGTGAAGAAATCCTCTACTTTGCCCAGGGCGGCGAACTGAACGCCGTGCGCTGGAACGACTGGAAGGTGTCTTTCGCAGTCGTGAATGGCAACATTGCCACAGGCGTTCGTGACGTGACCGGCTGGCCGGAGATCGTCAACCTGCGGGCCGACCCCTACGAGAAGGCGCCCCGTGAATCGGCCATGTATATGCGCTGGTATGGCGATAACATCTGGCTCTTCGTGCCGGTGCAGAATCAAATCAAGCAGTTCCTGATGACTCTGCCGGAGTATCCATTCCAGCAGGGCAGCAGCCTGAACGCCGCGGGCATCAACTACAACTCGCTCCAGGCGATGCAGGCCATGAAACGCCTGCACCAACTGGAAAGCCTTTCGGCACCGACCAACTGATGCACCGGAATTCGTTCTGCCGCATGAGCGGAGGTATTTGGCCCTGTGGGAGCCACGGGTTGTAGCCCAGGGCAAGACCTCAATGCGTCGCCCTAGGCATGATGGACCCCCCTCAAGTCCCCTCCTTTTTTCAGGGTGGGACCCAGAGGGGGTGGCAAGATTGTGGTTGGAAGAGGTAAGGATCGTCGTGAGGTCTTCGATCCTGGATGCGCTCGATGAGCCGCCGGACAGGGGTATGGCTCCGTTACTCAGCCGGTCGGCGGCAACTAATGAACGACCCCGGCTCTTCCGGGAAACGGAAGGTCTTCGCAACAAACGCGCCGCGACCAGAAAATTGTTGGACCGATCGAAAGTCAGGCCTCAAGCTTCCAAGGGGGAACGGTGATGGCACGCCAGCGTCGGATCATTATCGTAATGGCCGACGACGATGAGGATGATTGCCTCCTGGACCGGGACCGCACCAGCGGCAGCCGGTTCGTCGAAGAGATCCGGTTCGTGCGGGACGGTCAGGAGTTGATGGACCATCTTCGCTCCTGCCAAAAGAGTGTCAAGCCGCCCGCGGGCGGTCCGCACTGCCCTGACCTGATTCTCCTGGATCTCAATATGCCCAGGAAAGACGGCTTCGAGACGCTGGAGGAGATCAGGGGCGACGCTAACCTGAGGCACCTCCCCGTGGTCTGCGTCCCCACGACCCTCCAGGATGAGAGGCACATCTATCTGAGTTATTATCTTGGAGCCAATTCGTTCATCACAGCTGCCAACTTCGAACTCCTCCCTGGCCAAGCAGAACATGATGGTGCTGGTGGATTACTGGGTTCAGACCGCATCCCTTCCGTAAGACAGGCGCAAATAGTCCTCATCAGTCTTGACCATCCCGTTTGAGTTCCCGGTTAACTGTGAAATTCGCTGCACACCAATGGCAAGGCCCCGGCCGATTGTGTCGGGAGCGGCTCCCTCGGCACACAAAGCAGGTACGACCGTTTCAAATGGACTTGTGCCGCGGAATGACAAAGGGATCAGTTCTGCGAGCCTATCCCTTTGGGCCTGTTCTTTCCATTGTGGCCGCCGGGGGGCCGGGATACGCCTTTTCCCGGTGGCTTCAGCATGACCGGCCCCCGCGGTCAACCGGGAAG
>CAWBAT010000008.1:0-634782 GCA_963786955.1 uncultured Acidimicrobiia bacterium | reverse complement strand
TGCTGTCCCAACGTTAGTCGAACAACTTCAGTTGTTTACAAGAATCGAGGTGAGAATCATTCCAGTCGGTACCTGAAAGCGCCTGTAAAATTGGAGTTTTCTCGAAAAGTGAGATGCTCAAAATCTGTAGAATTGAATGCAGGCTCCGGGTGAGATTGAGTCGTTTCTTGATGATGGCGACCAGAACGTAGACCGAGATGGCGGTCCAAACTTGCGTCTTGACAGCGTTCTCCGAAGTCCCGTAAAAAGCTTTGATGCGCAGATGCTGCTTGATCCAGCGAAAGAACAACTCCACTTGCCAACGGCACTGATAGAGCTGGGTAATCGTCAACGCGGGGAGAAGAAAGTTGTTGGTCAGAAACACGAGACGCTTTTGAGTCAGCGCATCGAAATAACGTATCCGCCGAAGTCTCTCGGGATAGCCTCGTTTGGGAACGGGGTTGTTGAGCCCTACGATCTGATCGCATTGCAAGCCGGTCGCTTTGTCGACGGCTGGGAGCCAATCCGCTGGCAGTCGAAGCGCTTCTTGGCCCGGGTCACGAAGAACGCGCCCGATTGATGCAGATGATAGAGTCTTCGGAAATCGAAGTAACCGCGATCCATCAGGTAAATGGCGCCGGCCTCCCAGATCAACTGATCGAGGATGTTGACCTCGTGGATCTGCCCACCGGTGACAATCACCACAGTGGGAATGCTGCCGCGCAGATCCAGCAAGGTATGGAGTTTGACGGCGGACTTGTGGCGGCGGAATTGGGCCCAGGGAAACAACGACAGACATAGATCGATCGTGGTGGTATCGAGCGCGTAGACGGTTTGATCGAGTTCCAGGCCGAAGGGTTCGTCGGCGTAAAGACCCCGGGCCTGGCCGATCAATACTTGCGCGAAATCGGCGTAGATTTTCCAGTCCCGTACCTGATTGGCGTGGGCCAACGTGTTGCGCGAGATGGGGCTGCGAATTCCACTGTGATAGAGTTTGGTCGGCGAGGCCCGCAGACAGGCTTCGATATCGCGCAAGCTCTCTCGAAAAGTTAGCTGGGCAAAGGCCATTGTGAGAAACTGGTCCCAACACGAGAAACTCTTGATTTTGTAGTTGCCGTGGTAGCGTTCTACGCATCGGCGAAACTCGTAACGAGGAATAAAGTCCATCAACTGGGCAAAGATCGATTGGCCGGAATTCATCCACAAGCTCCTTTCGCAAGGGTGCGAAAGTATGGCTTTGGATACATTCCAATTTCAAATCGATAAATGGCTCTTTACTATTCAAATTCATTATTTTCTTAAGGGTACCAATAAGCCCTTCTTCAACGTTGGGACACTATTGATCCTAAATAACAAAAGGCCCTAAGTACTGCTTTTCATTAATACAGTAACGTTAACGCCGGGTCTGTGACCCGGCCTACAACTTTGTAGGCCGCGTGACCCCACGCGGCGCTTATCTTAAGATGCGTCACCACAATTACGAATAGCAGTACTAAGGAGACTCCCATGCCACAAACGCGCCACATTGAACGCCACTTCACAGGCACGGAAACGATTCGCGACATCGTGATAGGAATGTCCGATGGGTTGACCGTACCATTTGCTCTTGCGGCAGGCTTATCCGGCGCCGTAAACACGACAAAGATCATAATGACCGCAGGGCTGGCCGAAATCGCCGCAGGCTCGATCGCGATGGGGCTGGGTGGCTATCTCGCTGCAATGAGCGATGCCGAGCACTACGAGGCAGAAAGAAAACGAGAAGAGACCGAGGTCGAAGAGATACCGGAAGTAGAGATTGCCGAAGTTGCCCTTATTTTTAAGTCTTACGGCGTGACCGAAGAAGAAAGTAGGCCCATTGTTGACGCCTTTCGCAAGCGGCCGAAGGCCTGGGTCGACTTCATGATGCGCTTTGAATTGGGACTGGAGCAGCCGGATCCGAAACGTGCGTTGCTGAGTGCTGTAACGATCGCGGGTGCCTACATCGTGGGCGGCTTCATTCCTCTGGGACCCTACATTGCCTTGACGAAGGCATCATCGGCACTTGTTCTATCTGCGGCGATCACTCTGCTGGCACTCGCCATTTTCGGATTTGTGAAAGGACGCTTTACCGGCACCCCCCCGTGGCGTAGCTCCATTCAGACCGTGCTCATCGGCGGAATTGCAGCCGGAGTCGCTTTCCTGCTCGCGCGAGCGATCTCGTGAGTCAAGGTGAAGCGCATGAGCTTAATGCATCAATGACAACGCCGATCTCCGCCGGATTGTTAAGGATTGCAGAGTTTATTAATTCCGGACCAGGTCCCCCACCTTGATATCTGTCCCAGCCGTGATCTTGCCGGTGGAGGAACTGGCATCTGCTTCGTCAATTTTGATCTGGCCTACCTCATCCGTTACTTCCTTGATGACTTTACCCGTGGCCGGATCTTTAACGACTCGCGTTACTCGCTGGACTTTGAGTACACTTCCGACCTGGACGCCTTGAGACTTTCCGACATTCAGGATGACGGTGGTTCCAGATACGTCGGCGATCATCCCTGAATCTCGACTGTAGTCGTAGGAACCTTCCCGCTGGCCCCAATGAGCCCCTGAGCCACCTGATCTACCGAGGCATAAGTGGCCTCCCCGAGGATGGTTTCACGATAATTGCTACTGCCCATGCTAAAATCTCCTCCTCCATAACCCCCACTTCCGGCGCCCATGCCTCCGAGGAGCACTCCACTTCGGGAGGATTGGCCTTTGCCAGTCACCGAAGCGAGAATTTCAGCGGTGTTGACATCAATTAACCGCGCGGTTATCGCCACGACGGCAATCCCCTTTTGAGTTCCGACTTTGCCGGCCCCGAACCCTCCCCAATTTCCCGCGAGACCGCCAACATTCACACCCTTCTTCTCCGTCCCAAACTGGGTAATGCTGCCGACAATGATGACGTTCACCCCAAGAACCTTGCCGATCTTGGAAGCGCTATTCGCATCGGCTCGATCGCTGTTCGAGAAATTTTGCTCGGCCAGCACCGTATCCAATTGTTTCCTCTCAATCACGCTGTAGGTCCCCTCGTTGACCAGTTTGTCGACGAGCAAATCGGCAATGCCCTTTCCGATGTCCCAATTCCCGCCCCACCAGTTCTGAATCGTCCCAAAATCAAAATTCATGACCGCCACTCTTTTCTTATCAGAGGCGGCTTGAACCAGACTGATACTCAACAATATCCACGCAATCGTTAATAAGATTTTCTTCATTTTGGATCTCCAGCGATGAGATAGAAAAACAATAACAGTTGAAACGGACTCTTAAACACATCGACCTGGCGCAGTCGAAGCGCCATTATGGTCTTGAACTCCAAGGTTAAACGAAAATGGACCCACCGCCTTGTCTCCCTGGTCTGGTAGTGTCGGAGCTCTCGTCCCGACCACGATGAACATATCTGTCAGGATGGTAAATCAAATTTTCCCCTTCATGAGACGCTCTCCGTTTCCAATGATTATGGCAATTTCTGAGCCGCTGTCAATCCCTACGGGAGTCATCTCGTCTTCTGAATTGGGGGCCTGCTCCTTGCCACGACAAAGTAATCTACTGTTCCATTCCTCATTTTGCCGTCGGATTGGCTCATTTCGTGTTTATTCCACTTTCACTTTGCGACGGCTAACCGTTAGCTCGCTTACCGGACCATTCACTGGATTTGCCATAGCTTTCAAAAGGTAATCGCCTTTGATCTTGGGTGAGGTCAGTGGGAGAACATAAGTCATCTGGCCGAGCGGGTTTAGCTCGAACAGCATTTCTTGGGTCGACGCACCTTTGTCCACTCGCACTTTCAAAGCTGAGTTCCAGCTTACCCTTTACTGGTTTATCGTAATCATTGACCAGCATTACGGCATAGCTATGCTCGCTCCCGCGTTCAAAGTAGATTGCCAAAAATTGACATAGACGCCCAAGGGCTTGAAAGCCTCGGAAACATAGTCGGCAAAATAGGGATCCAGCTCCAGCTTTTCGACGTCACGCCAATGGTCTGAGGTGTATCCTTCAGGCTTGTTGTATGTGAGATAGACAAAGTGGAACACGCCGGCAAAGTTCCGGTGTGCCCGCCAGAACTCCGTCAACCCACCCAGAAGATACGCGGAGAGGGCGAACCTCTGTTCCGATGTGGCATCGGCTCCCAGCAGATTCTGATAAATTTTTTCTGACAACTGGCATGCCGTGCCATCCCGGTTCAAGAACAGCGAATCATATTCATTGATGATCGCAGCGTGGCCCGTCGGGTGCCCGGAATTGTCGCTCTTTGCGCCGGTCATACTTTCGAGCGATGTCATCCGGAAGTTCGCAAAGAGGAACTGGTAGGGGTGATCCTCCACAGGATCATCCGGACCAGATGGAACGTTGTAGCCGTTTTCCCAAGGACGGCCGGATAGATCGAGTTTTCGGATGACCGGAATGACCTCGGCGCCGAGAACCGGGGCAATGGTTTCGTTGGCCGCATCCCAAAGTGCCATACTGGGATGGTTCCAGTGGTCACGCATGAACTCGCTGTATTCCCGGATAAGGCTCTCCTTGGTCCACTCCGGGTGCCAGTCTCCTCGGCCCGTCCAGATGGAATACTCGTTCTCGATCAAGAAACCGGCCTCATCGGCTATGTCAAACCATTTCTCCGGTACTGGCCCGATGCAGAAACGGAAGCTGTTCCAATGCATCTTCTTCGGGATTTCAACAAGCATCTTCCACACCCAGGGATCCTGCCAAGGGAGTGTGCCGCACTTCGGATCTTCGAAGAATCGGTGCAACGTGATATTGGAACCCCGCAAGAAATAAATCTTATCGTTGAGATACGCTCGTTTGGTAGCCGTGTCGAAGCGGAACTCGCGCATGCCAAACCGCGTCTTCATGCTGTCGCTACCGATGTTCGTGGCCAGCACGTAAAGGAATGGATTCTCGGGAGACCAGAGGTGGGCATTCGGAATATGGATCGTGTCACGGAGTGTCTTCACTTCACCAGGTCTCAGGGCCACTTTCTGGCCGGGTGAAGCCCCACTCTCTTGCACCCCCTTTCCAGTTTGTGATCTTGTGAGTCAGCATCGCTTCCGCCGGTTCCTTGCTGTAGTTCCGCAACACCGTCTCAACCACAATCGACGAAGTCTGGAGGCGCGGCCCAATCTGCACCGTCTCGATCACCGGATCGCCTGAAAGTGCCAGGGTAACGCTGTCATAAATTCCCGGCGTCCACAGGTATTTCTCGTAGTCTGTACCGGTGGGAACCTCCCTGGGGACCACACCAGGGTGAGCACCGATGCGGATGACAAGAACGTTTTCACCACTCCATTGGATGGCTCGTGTGAGGTCAAAGAATCCGGCTGTGAAACAACCCATGTGTTCGCCGATCTTCCGGCCGTTCAGCCACACGGCTGTTCCAAATTGCGCCTTCCCACTTTCAGGATGGCAACGTGTTTTTGGATAGGAGTACGAAACTTCCTTGAATACCAAAAGTAATTGCGCTGCTGGCGGGAGACATCGATTCTGGGATAGGCGTGGCCTTGGGGATACGGCCAAAATCGATCTGGCTACGAATTGACTGCCGGGTTTCAAAACGATCCGCGTCTGGAAATGACGGAGTCGCAGAGTGAGTCAACCCGGGTACCGGAACGGTGTGGGCAATATTCGCTCGGCATCGCTTCCGGACTGATACTGTCTTCTACCTTCCAGACACCATCGAGTGAGAGTGTGACTCTTTGTGCCCAGACTGAGCCGGAACCAAGAAACATCTCCTAGTGATACAATCAACCCTAATAAGGGAAAAGGCCTGGTCATAACACTCTCCTGCGGGGGAACTAAGGATGGTCAATATACTGAATACAGACTTGATCGGCGAGAGCATTGCCAATGGCAATGAAGAATGGCTCATTCCCGGATTCGCTCCGAAGGAGTTTCGGCTTGATCCTCAGCGACATAGCCGAGAGTCCGACACAATTGTATAAGGATTCGAATAAAAAGAAAGAGGCCGTGCGGCGTGGATCGGACGATACCGAATGCTCCGAACTGTCCCCTGCTCCCGTTCAGTCCGTATGACCATACCGTAAAGCCACATTAACCTTTCGCTCAAGAGTAATCGGGCCAGCGCCGACGCTGATTCTTTGGCTTTTGCATCGGACCTGGGCTCTTCTATAATTTACATCCAGCGGTTGATATCTTTATCAGGAGTCACGTCATGGTTTTAACCGCATCAACAATGTTGCCGTTGGGAACACAAGCACCATATTTCTCTCTAACCGATGTGACCAGTGCCACCAGACCATCACCCTCAAAGTTTTCAAATAAAGAGGCGCTGCTGTGATGTTCATTTGCAGTCACTGTCCCTACGTTAAACATGTACAGGCTGAACTAGCTCGCCTTGGTCAGATTATCGGGAAAAAAGTTTGGGCATCGTGGCCGTCAGCTCTAACGATCCCGCCGTCCAGCCTGAAGACGCCCCGGATCGGTTAAAGAATATGGCCGAACGACTGGGTTTTATGTTTCCTTTTTGTTTTGATGAGACCCAGGAGGTCGCTAAAGCCTACACGGCAGCCTGTACTCCAGATTTCTTCTTGTTCGACAATGAACGCAAACTTGTCTACCGTGGTCAACTGGATGATAGCCGCCCCGGAAATGACCAGCCCATCAATGGACATAGCCTCCGAGCCGCTATCGATGCCGTGCTGGAGAAAAGCGCCCCTCTCAGCAGATCAAAAAGCAAGCTTGGGATGCAACATCAAGTGGAAGAAAGGAAACGAACCCATCTACGCCCGGTGAAGTTTAGGGTCTGATATGCGGCTGCTTTGAGTCGTCGCATTGGATCCTAAAAACCTTCTTAAGGAATTATCGAAAGGAGAAAAGATTGAAACTAAATCATATGAAACTTGTCACAATGGTATGGATGACGTTCGGGATGCTGGTAATTGGCATTTATGGACTCGCGCAGGAAAAAGCCGCTGACAATATGCAGGCCGCTCGCGAGAAATTGCAGGCGGACAAAAAGCTGTTCGTCACCGAGCACATGAAGTTGACCGACTCGGAGTCAAAAGCCTTCTGGCCGGTATATGAGAACTATCAAAAAGACATGGGCGCAGTTAACGATCGCTTGGCCAATCTCGATCAGGGATTATGCAAGTCATTACGCCAACATGACGAATGACGAGGCCAAGAAATTAGTAGACGACTCCCTGGCAATCGATGCAGACCGTTTGAAGATTCGCCAGTCTTATCTACCCAAATTCAGACAAGTGCTGTCTGAGATTAAGGTCGCACGTTATTACCAGATCGAGAACAAAATACAGGCGGCCGTTAATTATGATCTCGCCACCGGTATTCGTCTAACCGAGTGACAACGCCAGGACTCTGGCAGGCAATAATTGCCGGGCTGATTGCGATAGGGCGCCCGCCGTCTTTATTAACAATATTTAAGGTGGGAGCCGGTGGACGATCTCTCCTTTTGAGATCGGATTGTCAAGACTTTCCCTGCGATTGCCAGAGCTTCTGCAAGGGCCGGTAATTGAGAATGACGACTCCTTCTTCTCGCGTGATCTTCCTGGCCTCTGGAGAAACCAGGAAATCAAAATCCGCCTTTCGGACCGCCCAGCTCGCTTCCATCGCCTTTAACTCTGCACATTCTATTCCGGGATGTATCGCCCACTCACTCAGTCCAGGTGGGAGCTCGCGCAAGAGCTGCTGAAAACAATAGAGCTTGTCCCCCTTTGCAAAATGAGGACTGTCGATATGATAGCTGTCCAAGACATCGTGATCGTTGCAGGGCAATCCTTCCCGCCACAATTTCTCAATAACGGGTTCGGTATGCGCCCTCACGGCTAATCCATAATGAAGGGCCATTTTGAGGACTCTTTCGAAGATGGCCTCTCGCCGCGTGTGCACATGGCAGTGGCTGTCCAGATGAGTGGGTTTCAACCCCGCGGCCAGCACAACGTCGATCTGCGCTCGAAACTCTGTTTCGATTTCGTCCAAGTCAACTTGGCGGACGAATTCATCGATGGATTTAAGGTCATGAAAGTAACCTCCTTCTCCCACTAACGAAGGGACCTTCTCCAGCGAAGAGATCGGTTTCCAACGATAGGTGGGGTTTTCGCAGATTGCCGTGAGGTGAACCCCAAAAGGGATATCGGGATTTTCTCGAAGAAAGTGCATGGCATGCAAACTCCAGGGGCAAGGGATCATGAGGGTACAAGAACTCGTCAATCCCTCCCGGAACGAACGTATCGTCGCTTCATGAATGGAGTGACACATACCAAAATCATCGGCATTGATAATCAGCAATCGGGCTTGGGGTGGGTAACCAAGGAGCTGATTGGTCTGGGTTTTCATAGGCATCGAGTATTTTTACTTACCTTTTCTCTAACGTTAAATGAAAATCTTGTCCACATTGTTTGGGTAGCCACGGTCAGCGCTTTTCCTGACCGTGGGTTCTCGACCTACCCACAATTCTCGTAAAATACCCGCTAATCGTGACTACTCCAATGTTTCATGGGTAGCCACGGTCAATGCTTTTCTTGACCGTGGGGTTTTCTGCACCGTTGGGACAAACCCACGACGAACTACAAAGCTTGGGTAGCCACGGTCAGCGCTTTTCCTGACCGTGGGGTTTTGAACAGCCCACGATTACCGCAAAAGAAGCGTTAATTGTGGCTACCACAACTATAAGATAGGGTGAAGGCTACCCGAGCTTTGGCTTTCTCATTCCGGACCACGCTGGAAGGCTGCCAGTCCTGCCCGAGCCGCGCCTGCAAGCATCTGGTAATCACCGGAATAGACTAAAAAATGAAAACCTTCGGCCTGGCGTTCCCGTATCTGCTCAGGGCTGTTCGCCCCGATCCCGATACTAACCCCTTTTTGTCCCCCCAAGGCTAAGGCACGTTCGAGAATCTTCTGAATCTCAGGATAGGGCTGACGCAGAGGATTGAGCCCCAAAGCCAAGCACAAGTCCATCGTGCCCAGAAAAATGACGTCCACCCCTGGGACAGAGATAATTTCTTCGAGATTGTCCACTCCTTCTTTGGTTTCGAGGATCAGCATCACCAGTGTTTCATTATTGGCACGATTGAAATAATCCTCATTGTCAAATGTATAGTGAGACGCCCGCAACCCGCCAAAACTTCGGGTCCCTTGGGGGGATAGCGCGTCGCAGCGACAATTTGTCGGGCCTCTTTTGCGGTCTTCACCATCGGGACAACGATTCCCATGGCGCCAAGATCTAGGCTCGTTGAATAAAGGTTTGTTGGGCGGAAGGAATTCTCACCAGAGGAATTGTCTTCGTTGCGTTGACAGCCATCAACATGTGTTCAATTTCAGCCGAATCCAAACCGTTGTGTTCGGTTTCGATCACTAGCCAATCAAACCCTGCGTGGGCCAAGAGTTCAGCCACGTTTGGGCTGCCGAGCCCCATGAAACAGCCGATGGTTGGCTTGCCGGAGTGCACTCGTTCCAGAACCCAGTTGTTTCTCATTGGTTTTCAGTTTCTCCTATCCCGTTTTCGATCACTAGGTCATAATGATACCTGATAGCTACAAACCGGGCATTTCTAATTTGGTAAGAAGCGGACATTTCTTTTTTGGATGGACACGATGCTCACTTTCTGACATTTTCCGACTGCTGGCAATAATCTTCTTGGCCTTGATCCCTTTCATTTTGACCATGAAGAAGCCCGGTCCACCCTTCGGTCCGCTGGCTTCCCATTTACCAGAATTCCGAGGTTGTGTGAGTGTCGCTAGGTGATGCGGGCACTCCGACACACGTTTGATAAACGCACGAAGGAGGACAGAATGGATAACAGCTGGGCATTGATTGCAAAAGGGGTGAACGAAGAAGCCTCGGGTCATCGGATGACTCGAAGGACTTTCTCCAAGATCGCTTTAACCGGAGTACTCGCAAAGACCGCGATTGCGTCCCCGGCTCAGCAGCAGGTCCGTCATCCGCTTCAGGAACTGACTCCAGGAGTAAAGATCTCTTTGCAGGTTCCTATAGATCCTGGTGGCGAAGATCTCCAATTTGCCCGTCAGCTTGGTGTCGAGTACGTCAGCGTTCCGTCCGGTGGTAGTCAAGCCACGCTGGAAAATTTTCGGCGTTGGAAAAAGAGAGTCGATGATGCAGGCCTCAAAGTATGGAATATCGGGAACACAAACGTCCACAACATGCCGGAAGTTACCCTGAACCTCCCGGGCCGAGATCAGAAAATAGAGGAATACAAACAGTATTTGCGAAACCTAGCCGAGGTCGGAGTCCTTTACACAACCTATGCCCATATGGGAAATGGGATTTGGAGCTCTGAACCAGAGGCGACCAGAGGAGGTGCTCCGGCTCGAGCCTTCGACCTTAAGACCGCTAAGGGACATTGGGCCGGCAAAGTTTTCGAGGGACCGCTCACGCACGGTCGGAAGTATTCCCCGGAGGAGCTTTGGGAAAATTACACCTATTTCATCCGGCAAGTGACGCCCCTGGCGGAGGAACTTGGCATCCGAATCGGGATTCATCCGGATGATCCTCCCGTGCCGGAGTTGGGAGGTATTCCGCGATGTATCTTTGGAAACTTCGCAGGATATGTTCGGGCTCTGGAAATTGCAAATAGCCCAAACATTGGCGTCTGCCTCTGCTGTGGCACGTGGCTCGAAGGGGGCCCGGGAATGGGTAAAGATGTTATTGAAGCCATTCGGGCCTTTGCAAAAATGGGAAAACTGTGGAAGATTCACTTCCGCAATGTGAGCGCTCCAATTCCCAGTTTTGTCGAAACCTTCGTCGACAATGGCACCATGGACATGTGGCGCATCATGAAGACTCTGTGCGAAGTGGACTTTCGCGGGGCACTCATCGCAGACCATGTACCCACAATGGTAGGGGGACGGCTAACCAGCTGGGCATATAGCATTGGTTATACCAAAGCACTTCTCGCCCGTGCGAATGCGGAAGTCAGTAAAGCATGATACCAATTGGAAAGCGGGCATCCTGCCCGCTCTTCTCACTGACGAACCCACCCCGACACCCCTCTCCAGAGGAGGGGAATCAAAACTCTTCCCCTCGAGAGGGGAGTAGAGGATCAACTAGCACTGGGGTTTCTCGGTTGGGCAGCAGGATATGGTTCGACGGTCCAGACAGCGAACGCCTCACCAACGAAGCTGGGTCGGAGTCACGTATCTCGTCACTTCCTTCATCGGCGCCTGCTTCGCACTATAGAGCGCGGGCCGTTGCTGATACAGCCAGGAGCCTGGTGCTAGTGGGGGCGACAGTTCCACAAGAGTATTGCCTCTAAATTTCATTGCGAAACGCTGGCCGGATTTAGGTAATTCTGCGAGAAGCGGTGTACCTTGGGGCGGAGCGGTCCAGGATTCTGTCCTCTCTGAAACCGGGAATTCGATCGTCACTACTTGATTAGACCCTACTTGCTCAAATCGAATATAACGGCCGATCCAATCCGGCCGCACCGTCTTGTCGCCGACACGACAACTCACCTTCGTGCTCTCTACCCAAATTGGTAAACGGGCCCAGATCTCACGCGCGGCTTTATTGCGGAGCACTACCTTCCCTTCATAGGGTAGATAGCTATCCACGTCAACCCATGGCGAAGCCCGGTTGAGGAGCAGATTGACGCGTGCAATCCCATTCGAATAGCGCAACGCGCCGTCCCAAGCATAGAACATCCCCATGTTGCCGTGAGTGCAGCAGCACAAACCCGTATTGACTTTCAATGGTGTCCGCGCGCTCGAAAATCCTCCCATGGTTGCTTCGATCACGTGATCGGTCCGGATGGATGGGTGGTTCGGGGGCGCCGGCTTGCCTTTGCCGACTTCCAGCAGGAGCTCGACATCGGCGGGGGTGAATTGCATCTCCGTACCATGGTTCCGGATATATTGGTCGATGTCTTCCCAATAATCGCCCACTCCTGCGTCCGTGAGCTTCACCGCCAACCCCAATATTCGGCCGCACGCGCAACCCTGGCTATCGGCAAACATGCCGATGCGGCCGAGCCCGCTCTGCCTGGCCCATTCATATCCGTCCCGCACGAACGCCATCAGCCGGGGATCGCTTGTAGCCATTGCATATTCGAGGATGGCCCGCAGGGTATTGACATAGCCGTGCCAATGCCCCTGAAAGTGTGCATGCTCAGTCCCTACGGTTTGGGGATATTCTCCATTTTTAAAGTCTGCCCAGAACTGGGGCTTGGTATAGAAGCGGACGAGTTCGCCCGCAAGCCGCAACGCCTGCTTGTTGCCGGTCAGCAGGTACCAGTTCGAGAGCGCGCCAGGAGTGTGCCCTTGATGGTTAAAGAGCGATCCTTCTTCACCGGCCTTCTCATTCTCAGGTTCCGCGGTGCCTTTCCAGCCGCGTTCTTTCAAGTAACAAGAGCGAAAATATTCCTGAGGAAGCCAGCCGGAAATCGGGATGTAGGCGTAATCGGCCTTGTGAACTGCCAGTTTGCGGTCGATTCCGTCCACCAACCGATCAATGTGTTCCTTCCAATACGAATTACCGGTGTACTGGTACCAGGCAATCATCGCACGCATCATCCGCGCCTGACCATGAGTGTTGGCGTAGGGACGCCATTCTTCCGGCCCAAGCCAGGGCCTGTGCCCATCCGTCCGGGGCACATAGAAAACACCGTCTTCGCCGATGTTCGAAGCCATCATGCGCAGCATGCGGGCTTCGAGGCTAAGTCTTTCGCTGCTCCCGCTCATAAGGCGAAGCATCGCCAAGGCTTCCACGGCCTTCCCTTGGCATGCCATCAAGACAGTAGGATTGAACGTCATAGCCGGCGGATTGTATTCAATGAAATTTCCACCCCATGGCTGCGGCAGGTCATACCCCAGAAGTGAGTTCATTCCCTCGGGATAGAAGGCATTGACACCCCAATACATTTCGTAACCATTGCTCTCGCTTGTCAGGTTCAGGAAGTGAGCGACTCCTAAGCGAGCCCGTTCGGCCAAATCCAGGGTATCGGGAACGGTTGCCGGGTAATACTGCCCTGCGGCCTGGGGCACATTGATACGGGGCTGTGGCCCTTCTTCAGCGACCGACGCCAAAACAGGGGCGCTGCGGCCGCGATTGAGAACTGCTCCCAACACCAATGCCGAAGAGAGGAACTCCCGGCGTCCAATCGTCCCACCGATCCCACGGGTCCGTTTCGTGTACCTGCCAGTTCGGAGAGGAATCCCGGATGGTTCATTTTTATTTTTACTCATTAATTTTCCCTCGAGTTAATTCAAAAACCGCCTCGACCGACATGACAGCATTTCGCGGCTGATTTGGCGACTCCTTTTGAGCTATGATAAAGAGAGTTCCCTGCCTATACGGCCAAGCATTTTTAAAAAGGCACGTTACCCCTGCAAACTTGAAGCCGGACGAAACGTGTTGCCGGCTATCAACGATGATTCAGCGCGACACGGTCAGATTCTCAAAAAGATAGAGCCCGGTCTTGCCAGCCACGACAATGTCCAGGTCGCCGTCGCCATCAATATCAACGACCGGGATCTGCATTCCGCCCCCCGCTCGCGTACTGTAATCAATGATGTGTCGCCGCCATTGCAAGCGCCCCGGTGACTCGTAGGGTTCATACCAGTAGAGACCTAAAGGCTCGTTGGCTCCAGGATCGTGGATGTGGGCATGGAAGCGTTTTCCCGTCACAATGTCTCGCCGGCCGTCACCGTTGAGATCCACCAGTGTCATGGCGTGTGCCTGTGAAAAACTGTTATCGATGAGATGCTTTTCCCAACTCCGGTTCCCCGCAGCGTCTTTTTTCTGTTCGTACCAGAAAATTCCATAGTCATGGCCCAAGCTTGTGATCAGATCCGGCAGGCCATCGCGATTGACATCCTCGGTAAAGATAAAGCCCGTATCCCCTAAGTTAAACTCTGGGTGAAAAATCCATTGCCCGTTGCGCGGATCGGGCGGGGCCTCAAACCAGCCTCTCGGCGTGATGATATCCGTACGACCGTCGCCGTTGACGTCTCCGGCGCCAATACCATGCCCCCAGCTCATCGAGCTGACTTCATGCTTGATCCACGGCTCAGCCGCACCCTTCCCGGCCAGTTCATACCATGCTAGCGGGGTGCGTGGGCTGCCAAACTGCGGGAGAAGTTGGAGTGGTTTACCCGTATTGAGAATGTCCACCAGGAAAACAAATTCAACGCCTGACCCGGTATCTATGACGTGCTCACGCCACGGCCCGCCGGTTTTCCCGGGATTCTCCCACCAACTCAAGGGCTTCGACCAATAGGAGCAGGACACGATGTCCGGATAACCATCCCCGTTCACGTCTATCGCCAAGTCACTTAAGTCTTCCAGGTAATAATCGGTATAGCTCAATTCCCGGAACTTGTGTTTGATGAAGCGTGGACCACGGCCAGGCTCTGGCTGAATTTGCTCGTACCAGTTCTCTCCCGAAACGATGTCGAGCCGTCCATCACCATTGATGTCTGCCACGGTCACAGTCTCGCAGCAGCCCAGATCCAGTGTGTGTCTGCGGAAAGTAATCGCATCATCCCCGGTAATCTCTGAACCCAAATCGATCACCTTGCCGGAGGTGGGATCGTTCTTATAGGCCCGTGCAGACCCAGGTTTCTCTTGTGCAATGGTCGAGCCGCTGAGCAACGCGGCCGCTGGGACACCCACACTCATGCTTTTCAGAAATTGCCGTCTGGCACGGTCTTTAGCCAGCTTCATAATCGCTCCTTATGTGTTCAATTCGTGGATCTCTTCTGCAGATGATTTCAATAACTAACTAAAGCGTTAACCAGCGTATTCCTCATGACCCAACAGCCCCATTGAGTATACACCCAGACGAGCCGGCGAAGATGAGGAATGAGGAGCGCGAAATATCACTATTTCCGCGGAAGGAATTGAGTGGGTCCTGGCTCACAAGTTGAATTTGATCGGAATGGACGTGCCCTCCACAGCGCACGTTCAAGGAGATTGGACATTTCCGCTGCCCTGAAAGGGCAAGAGAAAATAGCCCAGGGCAGAGTGGAGGGCGTAGCCCGGAGCGGCGCCCTGGGTCACAGGCCACCCACGAAAGGGCACCCTGAAGGGGTGCAACACACCTCTCGTCCACATTGTCGCGGCCCTTTTCAGGGCGCTGATAATTCATTGGGATCGCAACCCAGGGCGGCGCTGCAGGGCCTTGCCCTTGCGCTCTTACCTGGGCTAGATTGTGGCGGCCTTTCAGGCCGGCTTGGGAACAAGCGAGGACGCCTGCACCATAAGGTTGTGGTGCGAATTTCCGGGAGGAGTGCTGATTTATTGGCCGATGCACCACAAATGAGATTTCGAGCGAATGAAAAGCCTCGAATCAATGACTGCGAATGAAGCAAGCGTTTGCTCTTCGAGATCGTTTTTTGCCAAGAGTTCGAAAGTCTGACCATGTTTGACAACGAACCCGACACCATCCTCATTTTGAAAATAAATCCGGCCCTCGGCAAAGACCGGCGAGGCTGAAAAATTCCCGCCTAGCCGTTCGTTCCAATGCACTTTGCCAGTCTTCGCGTCCGCACACGTGGCAATCCCGGCATCGGAGACAAAATAGACCAGGTCGTCTACTACGAGCACGGAGGGAGTGTTGGGCGCCCCGCGTTTGGTGCTCCAAGCCAAATGGGATTCCGTCACATCCCCTTTGGCGCCAGCGGTGCGGATAGCGAGGAGCTCTGGAGCATCGTACCCGGAGCTGATGAAGATCAGTCCCTGTGCATATACCGGACGGGGAACAACAGAATAGCCTTCTCCGTAACGGACTCGCCAAATTTCGCGCCCTTCGGTCGGGTCGTAGGCAGCCACGAGACCACTGCCGGGACTGATGATTTGCTGGATCCCATCCACCTCGATCGCTAAAGGAGTACTGAAGGAGAACGTCTTTCGGGCTGGGGTGTTACGTGGCGTTTTCCAAAGAACCTTGCCACTCATGGAATCCAGCGCAACTACAAAGGGGTCTCGGCCTCCGTCACAACTGAATATCAGCCAGATTCCAACCAGGACTGGGCTGCCACCATTGCCGTGAACCGGCTCGTACCCCAATTCACTCTGGCTCCAGAGAATCTTTCCGTCAAGACTGAGGGCCGCAGTCCCCATATGCCCGAAGTGAACGTAAACTCGTTCCCCCTGCACAATGGGCGTCGGGCTAGCCAGACTGTTCTTTGAGTGCAGCGCCCCCTTGGTAGGATTACTCCAACTGAATACCTCGACGTTCCACAAGATCTCTCCATTGGCCGCGTCTACCGCGAGAGCCCGGAGCGACACAGGCTCCGATTCCCGGGAAACTGCCGTCGTCAAATAAATCCGCCCCATCGAAAGCGCCGGAGAAGACCAGCCACGGCCAGGAATTTCTTTTTTCCACTGAACGTTTTTGGTGGAGCTCCATTCGAGCGGAACGTGTGTGGCAGTAGAAATCCCCTGCCCTGTCGGCCCGCGAAACTGGGGCCAGTCGTCCGCAGCGATCAGGGATGGGATCCCGCCAAAGATTCCGACGACACTACTTAATAATAGACAGGTCACACCGGCTAAAGCATTCCGGGCCCGTTTGAGGCATGAGCAGCTTGTTCGTAACAGATTCAAATTGACCCTCTTTCGGTTTTATCAAGCATGGAGACTTTAGTTTTTTTCCCTCCCATTCGTCAAATCATCTTGACCAGCGCGAGGCTATAATTCGTGTTATTCCGGACAAACTCGGTGTTGTGCTTAGATAGACTTATTCCCCATGTGTTAGAGGTTGGATCGCTGGCGACGGTCATTTGGCTAGCACTTTGAAACGTCGCACGACAGGCGTAGACGGTCGGCACACGAGACAGTAGAAACAGGCCTCCAGGCCTGTTGTCGGGGCCCCTCGGCCCCGGCTACAACAAATGCGCGCGAACGAGTGCAACTGAGTACCAGCGTTTTCCTAGAAAATGAATTTCAACGCGAAGACAATCTGCCGGTTATCTCTAAAGGTAGTGGTGACGCCTGGAACAGCCAGGCCATCCTTTCTGTTGAAGCTCGGAGCGTAGATGTCTTTTGTTCCGCCATTCACATACAAATTGGGATGGTTGAACAGATTGTAAAACTCGGCGCGAAATTGAAGCTGCATCCCTTCTCTGGGCAGCGGGAAATTCTTGAGCAGAGCTGTGTTCTGATAGTACGTCCCGGGCGTTCGGTAGGTGTTGCGGGGGAGATTGCCGTCAAACGGTCCATTGACGGAAATCTCGCAGGCAAAGGGTGCCGCATTGGCGAGGCAGGCTCCACTGGAATCATAGGCCACATTGAGCGGAACATAGAGAAAGCTGTTGGGGGAGGTCGCATCCGGAACCCTCTCGCCGGCGGCAGGGGCCATGCCAGTCAAGCGTGGCCGAGTCCTTTCGACAACAAGATCAGGCACCCCAGAATCGCCAATCGTGAATGGCTGGCCTGTTTGAACACTTGTAATGCCGCTGATCTCCCAGCCCCCGATCAGGTATCGCCCCTGCCAGGATGGAGAATTTCTACCAAGAGGGATTTGCCAAATCCAGTGAGCCGCCATGCGATGGCACGCATCGAAGTCCGAGGATCCCCGATCAAGACCGGGTTCAAAAGCATTGAGGAATCCGACCCCCACGTCCGCAATGGAGCTAGGAGCAGCACTGGTGCTCTGATTATCAATCGAATGGCTCCAGGTGTAATTGACTCCGAACTGAAATCCCCAGCGAGAGAGACGCCGGCTGTCTAATCGGAGCTGAAGCGCTTCGAAACTCGAATGCCCTTCATTCCCCCGCATGATAAGGTCCGAGACATAGGGATTCAGGCCAGGGCAGTTCGTGTAATCCGGTCCGATAGGGGTCACGCCATCGGCTGCAAACCGGGTTGTGATACAACTCGGATTCAATAGTCCCCCGCTCCCAATGCGGCTGAGGTTGTTTATGGAATAGAGCCGGCTGGCACTTGAGCCCAAATAGGATGCCCCGAACACATAACTTCCTGCCAGCTCGTGTTCGAGCGTCAAATTCCAAGACACTGTGTAGGCAGTGTGTAGGTTTACGGCAATGGGTTTCGTATCGCTTTGACTCAGCTGGATGGGAGCATTTGGAAAGGCTGAGTACTGGTTGGTGAGTATCTCCGACGTGACGGGAACATTGCCCTGCAGTGCCAGACTGTAGCTTGGCGGATTCACCATCACTCGAAACAGATCCCAACCCGCCCTCATGTCATAGAAGACTCCGATCCCCGAGCGGAGCACTGTCTTCCCATCTCCGAACAGGTCGTAGGCCACGCCAAGTCGTGGGGCGAAGTTCCTGTATGACGGCAAATAGAATCGGCCGTTCAGTGCACCCGGTGCATCGATCGTGCGGAGTATCTGACCATTGGCGATCTGCTCCAGCGCATTGCGACCAGGCCCCATATAGAAGTTTGAATCTAATGGATGTTCTGCCCCCGGGCTGTGAAGCACCCCAAAATACTCCCAGCGCAAACCCGGCGTCAGAGTCAAACGTGGTGTGACTTTCCAGCTATCTTGAATGAATAAGGAGGGTTCGTTGTAACGGAAATGGCGTGTAAAGCTGGGCGGCCCAAACGGGGGTGCAACGTATTCGCCCGGAAACTGTCCCTTAGGATTAAGGGCAATCTCGTAGGCATCCAGAACCCCGTTGACAAATCCCTGGGCATCCGGAAACCTGGCGATGGCTACTTGGCTGATCCCTTCAGTGCGATTGTCGCGCAGTTGCACATATTGGCCGCCGAATTTCAGGTTGTGGTGCTTGTGTACCCAAGTTCCTGTCTGAAAAAACTGGTAGAAATTCTCCGGCCCACCATAGAAGCTAGTTCCAAAGGGCAAAACGACAGCTTCATTATTGATGAAAAAACCCGGGATGGGTGGATCTGGAACGGTTGAGTTACTTCCTGAAGCCCCGAACACTCGGTTATATACAAATCGAGATTCCAGAGCGAGCTGTGGCGACCAGGTATGAATGAGATTGAGGGTGATATTTTGATTCCGTCCAGAAAAGGGAACGTCCAGTTGGCTTGAATAGGGCTGCTGAACAGTTGCAAAGGTGTCCGAATTCGAAAAGGCATAGCGCACAAAGGCTTGCATCTTCGAGTTGATCACCCAATCCAGCCGTCCTGTCGCCAGAATCGTATTCTGCGGAGCTCCTGCGCCAGCATCTTGTGGGCCCGTGCGCGAAGTAAATGCAAAAGCGGGAAGTCTCACGAGTCCCGCTTGTGTCTGCTGATCACAGATCAAACCGTACGGGCAGACCATTCGGAACTGCACATCGGTGGAGGATAAATTCGTTGGGGGCGGGTAGCGCTGGAATATGGCCTGCGTTCCCGGAGCGCTGATCGCCAGCAACTGAGGCGTCGGCACATAAAAAGAATTGGGCCCGCTGCTGCGTACGAGGATTGGTTCCATGGAAGCAAAGAAAAAAAGTTTCTTGCTGCGGATCGGGCCGCCAAGGGTACCCCCGAATTGATTCCGGTTAAATACCGGGCGAGGAAGGCTGTGGGCATTATTGTCAAATGTGTTCGCTGCCAGGGCCGAGTTCCGGTTGTAATCATAGAGAGAGCCATGAAAATTGTTCGTTCCCGATTTCGTAATGATGTTGGCGATAAACCCGGAGTTGCGGCCGTACTCAGCGCTAAAGTGACTCGTCTGGACGCTGAATTCTTCAATGGAATCCAGCGGAACGTCTTGCGCCGGCGCCAAACTGAACGCATCATTATTCTCGCCACCATCGAGCAGGTAGTTCGCACTTTGGGTACGCCCACCGTTTACAGCAAAACCCACTCCGGATTGATCGTTGGAAGGCACCGCACCCGGCATGATCGCCATAAAATCGTAGGGAGTGCGCGTCAGGGAAGGAAGGTCCGACATTTCGATCGGACTGATCGTGCGACCGAGGCTGGCGTTTTCAGTTTGAACCGAGACACCACTTTCTCCCAATATTTGAAGTTCCTGTTGAAGAGCTTGGATTCGAAGGATCAGGTCAGCGCGCAGTGGCGTGGCCACGACAACTTCGACATTCACGGTCGTGTCTGCGAAGCCGCTGGCTTCCGCGTTCACGGTGTATTTGCCCGGAGGGACTAGGTGGAAGACATATTCGCCTTGTGGATTGGAGGCCGTGTACCGTTCGAATCCTCTCTCGACGCTTCGAAGGGTGAGACGAGCGTTTGCGATCGCCGCCTGGCGGACATCGGTGACACGGCCAACAACTGTGCCGGTGAAGGTCTGCGCATGTACCGTAAGTACACAGCATAGTATCGCGACGCAGCATCCGCCCGAGCACGTCACCCGGCGAGAATCCATAATTCGCATTTCCTAAGGTATTAGGTCTTCCAAAAGCAAGGTTTGACAGATTTGAAACGCTGCTCGAGCTTCTGAAATCGTGGGTTGGAACGCAGACCATCAAATTCCGAGGACCAAAGATCAGGCATATCATCCTCCGAAGCTTTCTCTAGCCATTTCAGAGCTTGCTCCTTCTCTCCGAATTCTGCATAGACTTGTGCAATAAGGTCAGGTGGGACATAGCGGTGTTTTGATATTTGGATCAATTCGGCAAGAACCTGATGAGCATCCCGTGGCTTTCCCGATTCGCGGTATGCTGCGGCAAGACCTTGGAATCTTCGAGGCATGAAACCCATCTCTATGCCCTTTCTTATCTCCAGGGCGGCCTGCTCGTACTTTCCTGCCGCCAAGTAAGCAAACCCGAGCCGGTTATGCGACGTTGAGAAATTCGGGTCCATTTCGACGGTTTTCTGGAGTTGCTGGATTGCTTCATCCGTACGATTAGCCCCAATGAGAATATTTCCCAGCTCTGAATTGGCTAAAGGCGAGAGTGGATCGAGCAATAACGATCGTTTCTTTTCCGCAATTGCTTCCTCAAATCGGCCGTTTTCCGCCAAGAAAAAGGCATGAGATCTGAGAGCTTCTCCTGAATTAGGGTTCAGTTCAAACGCTCGCTCATACTCCCGCTTGGCGCCTATTGAATCGCAATGGAAAAAAGCCTTAACATTGGCCAAGGCAACGTGTGCTTCGGGAGAGCTATCATCCAGTTCCACTGCCTTCATTGCCGCTGCCTCGGCCTTGCGCCACCCTATAAGAGGCGCGATACTTATATGGAAGACCATACTCCCATAGGTATTCGCCAATTCGGCATAAGCCAAGGCATTCTTCGGATCAAGGCGAATCGCTTCCTGGAAGGACTCGGCCGCTTTCTCAAACCCTTCGTCCTCCCATTTTTCCATGAAGTAACGTCCCCTGAGGTAGGCCTCATACGATTCCGGACTGACTTGAGGGCGGTTCCTGCTCAGCCGCTCTTTCTCCTGTGGAGTCAACTTGACGGCAATCTCTGTCGCGATATCTCGGGTCACATCGTCTTGTAGGCTCAGAATATTCTGCATGTCCCGCTGGTAGCTCGTCGCCCAAAGGATCCGGTCGGTCGCTCGTTCAATCAACTGGGCGTCAATCCTTACCCGTTCCCCTGTTAGCACCACGCCGCCTCCCAATACCCAGTCGGCATTCAACTCACGCACCACCTCGGGTAAAGGTTTTTTCGGCCATCGAATCACCGTGAGCCCCTTGATTTGGGTCAGATTCCTACGCAAGGCATAGGTCATCCCATCCGCAAAATACTCCTGATTGGGGTCGCCAGACAGATTCTCGAGCGGCGTCACGATAATCGACTGAATTTTGGCTTGGACCGGAGTCGGAATGAATTGGTTGCGCCAATAACTGGAGGCCAGGAAAAGAATCAGAAATAGGATTACCCCACCCGCCACCAGTAACACGGCTCGTGGTAGACGGATTCGGCTATACCATCCCGCATCGGGCATGGGGGCAACATTGATTTCGGGTTCTGCAGTTAATGGCGGAATCAGATTGGGCCGGCTTACTTCTGACGAAGCGGTTTCAATCGGGGAATTCGTGGGAGCCGGAACAGCAGGCTGACGCCTCTGAAAGGCAGGGACGTAACTTCCTTTGGGTAAATCGATCCGGATGACCGAATCACGACCTTCACTCTCGTAATACTCTCGTAGTTTATTTCTGAGTCGACCCGCCTCAACACGGACCAATGTGTCCACATTGGGCTCATAAGTCTCGCCTTTGTCAAAAACCTCCATCGCCAGCGTATACTCTTTGAGACTATCTCCCTCGTTGCGCAGCGTTTTTTCCACGATGAATCGCAGAAAACGACTGAGCCGTAAAGACCGGGTAAACAGTGGACTTTTTAAGAGCCTCTCCAGTTCGAGCTGAACAGCCTCAGCAGTGGAGCCATCTTCCTGGGTTTTAAGCGTAACCACGCCCTCCCGCTTGGATTTGTCCATTTCTGAAGCAATTTTTTGGTTCATTGCTCTACCCGGCCCTAGGAAAGTTTACCGTGCATCGCTAACAATTAAAACGATTGTATACCCTTTGACTTTGCATAGGCCTGGCTTGCTACCCAGATTGTGAAAAAAACACAGCCTTCCTCGGCGAAGATGCGGATGCTCCAAACATTCAGATGCGTCAAGAGGATTAGAGGATAACCCACGCACCCAGAGATATCAAGGGGACAAAATCCCTTCCTACCACTCTTTGAAATTCTTCTATTCCCAGTTCACTCAATACTTTGGTTGCCGTGACTCACGGTAACTCACTTAACTTCACCTCATTTCATGGGCAATCTAGCGCCGAATTCAGCGCAAGAAAGCCAGAATTGAAACAGCCAATTCCGCCAGTTAATTACAAGCAGCTAATCAAGGAGAGCCCCATGTTCAACAGCAATTTATTTCAAAGAAAACCCCGGATAATTTTGAGATTTGTCTATTTTTCAGTATCCACAATCACAAGCCTGTTTTCCCCAGCAAAACTTCTTGCTCAAGTGGACACCAAGCTCTTTGTTCCCATTATCCTGTCCTCCGCTGGCGAAAACGGATCCTTCTTCACATCTGAGCTGACGCTCACGAATCGGGGGGCTACCGATGTCACTTTGGATTACACTTACACCGCCGCTTTTGGCGGCGGAAGCGGAGTGGCCTTAGACTCGCTGCCCGCCGGACAGCAGCGAATCATCTCCGATGCAATTGTTCACTTAAAATCACTGGGCGTGCCGATCCCCGAATCCGGAAACCGGGGTGGCACCCTCTCGGTTCAGGTCCACAATCTGGCGTCTGCTTCAGATTTCGGGATTACGGTCCGGACGACTACCCCTCAACCGGGAGGGCGCGCCGGGCTGGCCTACGCCGCCGTCAATCAGTCAGAAGGACTGCATGACATCTCCTACTTGTTTGGTCTCCGCCAAAATGCCACCGACCGCTCTAACGTTGCCATTCAGAATATGGCCAGCCCGGATCAGGGCGATATCATTCTGAGCGTATCTGTTTTCGCGGGAAATCCAAGTGAGCGGGCCCCAACCCTCCCATTCTCCCTCACAAACATAAAACTGTCCCCCGGAGAATGGCACCAGATTTCCGGCATCCTGCGCTACCCTGGTTTATCACTCAGCAACGGCTATGTTCGGATTGAGAAGGTCGAAGGCTCTGCACCCTATTATGCTTATGCGGTGATTAACGATCAAAATAGCTCCGATGGCTCCTTTATTCCGCCCATTGCGCCACAAAGCTCCCGGAGCTGGACTCTCCCGGTGATTGTCGAGAATGGCGCCTTTTCGAGCGAGTTGGTGGTCACGAACTTGTCATCTTTTGCCAAGCTGATTACCCTTCGTGACAACCAAAATCGTTTCCCACTAACCACAATCGGTGTAGGGGAGCAAATCATCATTCCCGACCTGGTTCAATATCTCAGAGATCATGGCGTGTCGAATGTCGGTTCATCGGGTCAGCCATATGTGGGAACTATTTCGGTCGACGGGTGCGGTGATCCCGATTGCTCTAAACAACTGCCTTATTATTTATTGTTCGACAATGTCTTCTTGGGTGTACGGACCTCTGCCCCGAGTTCTGGCGGCCGGTATGGCGTGTACTACCCTGGGGTCCCCTGGGGGCTTTCTTCCACAAACGATGCCTGGCTCTACGACCTCCAACAGGATGCGGATAATCGGTCCAATGTTGCCCTGGTCAACACGGGGGAAGATGGCAACGGGGCGGACATATTTCGAATTGATCTTTTTGACGGCAGCAACGGACAAAAGGTTCATACGATCGACGGGATCTTTGTCGGGGCTCATCAATGGGTTCAAATCGGAAGCATTCTGGCTAAATCAGGTCTTCCTACCTCTCAGGGTTATGCTCACGTGATACAAACAAGTGGATCGAATCCTTTTCTCACGTATGCGGTGATTAATGATGGAGGCCAACCCGGTACCGGGACTGGAGATGGCGCCTTTGTGGCCAGTTCGAAGCAGACCGATCCAGTCTCATTGGTGATCGACATACAAGATAAGAATGGTTGCGACCATTTCCCTTGGAGCTTAAAGATTTCCCATGCGCCACCAAACGTCTTAATCCGCCTGGTTGGGGACTCGGCTGGTTTGCCGTCTGATATCGTGCTTCCACCAGGAGCCAAAACCGACGCCCAGGGGAACTTAAGTACGGCTGGGATTATTACAAGGACCTCTGGCAGCTTTAGCGTGGTCGCTTACGTGGGGAACCTCCGTTCAAACATGGTATCTCTTCATGTTTTTAACAATTTCTGCGACTGACTTTTGATTGACTCACGAACGTCTCCTTTTTCTAGGCCATCAAGTCAGGCCCATTCGCTCTCGCCTATTGGCAAAGGCGGCGATTCGGCTTTAATTCAAAATAAGATATTTGGCGACGCCTAAGGGCTAGTAGAATTTGTCGGGGATTCCATGTAAGTAAGAGTGGATTTTCGACCACGTCTGGAGCAACTGCGAGACACCAGGTGCATGAGAGTGACACGACAATCTTGACGAGGTTATCAAGTATCGATAACATGATAATATGATCGAGAGCTTCGGGAATAGACTTGCCGAAGATCTATTTGAAGATAGGTCCTCCCGACAAGTAAGACAGTTTCCAAGTGAACTATGCCGGTCCGCTCGAAGAAAGCTATTGTATCTGCATGATGCCGCAGAATTGCGCGATCTTCGTCTTCCACCCGGAAACAGATTGGAGTCTCTTAAGGGTAAATGGAAGGGCTTTCATTCGATTCGCATCAATGATCAGTGGCGGGTCGCATTCAGGTGGAAAGACGGTAATGCAGCTAACGTATTCGTGATTGACTATCATTAGGTTCGTAGAGAGGGAGGACGATGAGGACACCAAAGAATCCGTTTCATCCCGGTGAAATTCTTCTTGAGGAGTTTCTGCAGCCAGCAGGGATAACCCAATCTGATTTTGCAAGGAAGGTGGGTTGGACAAGGACGCGTTTGAATGAGTTTGTCCGTGGAAAGCGAGGTGTCACGGCTGATACTGCTTTGGACTTATCGGCAGCCTTGAAGACTTCGGCAAAACTTTGGATGAATCTTCAATCGACGTACGACCTCGCCCAAGCGCTGAAGCGAAGAAATGCTGCATAGCATAAAGGATGAAGTGTAGGGGTACAGGCGGGGACGTTGACAGCGGCCGACCCCAGCCAGGGCTAAATGGCTCGACATACAATTTCTGTTATTTACTATATAAGGGTCGCCGCACAGCGGCTTTGCCAGAAACTGAAGAGTGTAGCGCGGACCCGATTTCTGGGTCGCGGCTTTCTACCCGCCAGTTCCAAAAAGCCGCAGGGTCAAAAATCAACTCTGCTACCCTGCTCCTTTGCCACTCCGGTGGACGGAAATGCAAACAGTTCCCCCTCACCTCCAACTCCTCTCCCGCGTTGGGGGGAGGAGAGCCGATAATTCAGTATCGTGTTCATCTCTTGAGTTTGGGCATGGCGGCGCGCAAGTAATACGCGCCCTACCAGAACGACCAGCCCCTCACCTCCAATTCCTCTCCCGCGTTGGGGAGAGGAAAGCCGATAATTCAGAATAGTCGAGCTGCGTCGTAGAGCTCTTCCCTCCGCAGGCGTGCGGCCTCCCCTGCATCTTGACTCCCGCTAGCAACTCCGATAGCCTCATCTGAAATGATTCGCTTCCCGTCAGTCGTCCATGTGATCCGGTCGGCCCGAGAGACGGCCCAACGATTTCCATGGGCCTTGCTCTCTGCAATAACCAGCGCCTGTTTCTCCTGGATTCTGGTTGTCGAAAATGCTTCTAACCTGTCTCGGGAAGAGCTGCTCAGCCGCTGCTTGCTAGTTACAATACTCGGGATATCCGGTTTCCTTGCACTAGCCATTGGCCTCGAACAATCACCACTTGCGCAGCGCCGACACTGGATCGGGCTCGCCGCGGGAGCAGTTGTTCTGATTCCATTTTTTTTCTCTTACAATCAAGAGACCGCTCGCATCTACGTCTATCGCTTTCTCCAATTGGCTGTCGCTTCGCACCTGCTCGTAGCCGTCGCCCCTTACTTTCGACGTGGTGAAATCGCCGCTTTTTGGCAGTTCAATAGGATCTTGTTCCAACGTATTCTGCAGTCTGTCTTGTTTTCTGGGATCCTTTTCATCGGGCTCTGTGTCGCTCTGTGGGCTGTTCAATCCTTGCTGGGCCTGAAGGTGGAATGGAAAGTCTACTACTTCCTGTTTCTGGCGATCGGCTACCTTTTCAATACCTGGTTCTTTCTAGCCGGAGTTCCTTCCGACTGGCGCGATCTCGAACCTGAAGCGGATTATCCGGCAGGGCTGCGCCTGTTCGTGCAATTTATCCTGCTCCCTCTGGTCACTCTGTATGTCCTCATCCTGTACGCCTACCTGGTGAAGATCCTCGCAATACGGGAATGGCCTCGTGGCACTATCGGTTGGTTAGTCAGCGTTGTGTCAGTTGTAGGAATACTCGCCCTGCTGTTAGTGCATCCTCTACGTAACCAGCCGGGGCATCGCTGGATTCGGCTTTACTCGCGCTCGTTTTACGCGGGGCTATTTCCATTGATTATCTTGCTGTTGATGGCCATCTGGCGGCGCGTTTCAGAGTATGGCTTGACCGAGGACAGGTATTTTCTCATCGTATTATCACTTTGGATGTCCGGCATTGCGGGTTATTTCACGTTTCGCCGCCAGCCCAGTATCAAGGTCATTCCGTTCTCGCTCGCCCTTGTTGCTGTGCTGACGCTGGGTGGCGGCTGGGGACCGTATTCCATTTGTCGTCAAAACCAACTTGGCCGGCTGCGGATGATCTTAAATCGAGTCGGGATCATGAAGGACGGGCAAATTCACAAGACTGGCACGCCTCCCGATTTCAAGGACCGTAAGGAAATTAGCGCCATAGTCGCCTATCTCTTCGAGATGCACGGAACAGCAAGTCTGCAACCGTGGTTTGCGCAGGACCTGAAGAATTTGCGGGGTAAAAGCGTGCATCCAAGAGTGGAAAGCGTGTTCTCCTGGCGATCTTCGGTTGACCTGGCTGCAAAAGTTACCGAACTCATGGGCGTGACTTATGTCAATAACTGGGACTCTCGAGCGAATCCTAGAGTTTTCTCTGTAAGCTCAAAGAGGCAATGGCAGGATGCTCAAGCGGTTGCCGGATATGACTATCTCTTAACCTTCAACCTATACAGGTCAGGTGCGAGCCCGTACTCTCAAACAGCCAATATAGGGTCGCGGCATTTCGAATTGTATTGCGGGACAGACGGGCAGACGTTTGAGTTCCGTGAAGGAATGACAAACCTCGTCATCATTGACTTAAAGCCATTCTTTGACAGGATTCAGCAACAGCCTGGAGAGGGCTCACACACGATCCTTTCAGAGGATCTCTTGAGTGTTGAAGGAGAGTCTGATGCGGCGAAGGTCAAACTGACTTTTGTAAACTTCACTGCCACTCGTGACCCCTCCGGGGTTCAGCTTACTAATGCACATGGAGAGTTGCTGCTGAAGTTTAAGAATTAGGTCGACTCGTCTCCTGTAACACCCTTTTCGAAGCGTTAGCTGGGAACGTGATTTCATCATTTGATCTGTGTACTTAAGGATCCTCATGGGTTGTATTTAGGTTGGTTTCATGATATTTTTTTTTGAATCGAGGGATGTGTGCCTAAAATATTGAAAGCCCTTATCTTTAGTATCATCTTGGTCACCCCCGTGTGGGCCCAGGCTCCGGTGGCTACCGTGACATCCGGCGGTCCCGTTTGAACTGCGCGGAGCGCATGTCACCCCGGGTCATGGAGTGTCTTCCTGGCCGGGTCTGGCAGGCGATACCATCAAAGCCGGACCCACGCCGGTAACAGTCACTTTCCTCGACAGATCAACCTTCCTTCTAAGTCCGGGATCTTCCGCGAAGCTTGATCTGTCTGGCAAGACGCCCGTTTTTCAGTTAACGAGCGGGTCGGCAAGCTACTCTCTGAAAACGCTCACGGCCGTCAAGCTCATGGCTGCCACGAAGGCGATTACGCCTTCTGAGTTGACGGGTTTATTGGAGCTGGGAGGAAACAACCCTCCATGGCCGGATTCTGGACGGTGGGCCACAAGGCAGCGGTGTTGCTTGGAGTAGGTGCTGCGAGCGGGCCTCGGAGTCGGCGTCGCTATAGCAACTGGAGGCGGCGCTTCAGTGAGTCCGAGCCAATAAGGCTTTCGACTTTGCAAAGCGTGACCCTTTCCACCACGGCGTGGCGAGGGTGTTTGCTTTTTAGCCGCCAGATAAAAATCCCCGATTTACTTGCCTACGAGGAATCCCAAATCTAATGGTTCGTTGGGTCGCTTTCTCCCTGATGACCGCGTCGCTGGCGGCCGCCGTTGTGCTGAAAGGTGGTGTTTATCCGGCTCAGTGGGAGTGGAGCGCTCTCGGGATCTCCATCACCGCATGTCTGCTCGTCTCGCGAAACCCAAGCTTTTGGGAGGTCGAAGGAGCTTGGGGCTTCGCGTTGATGGGTCTATTACTGGGGTGGATGGTGATGCAGTTGATCCCGCTCCCGCCTGTGGTCATTGCCTATATATCGCCAAGCCGCTGGGCTGCCGCCCTTGCGGCGCGAATGGCTGCAGCAGGCAGCGCCGGTTCCTGGTTGGCTTTATCCGTCGCCCCAGCGGCAACCATGCAACGTCTGCTCAATGTAGCCCCTGCGATGGCTTGCTTTTGTCGCAACCTACGAGTTGGGGCGCCGGCTAAACCGCCGTGCCTGGTGGCTTGTGGCTCCCCTAGTCGTCATCGCTTCGCTTGAGAGCCTTTTGGGTATTCTCCAATATTTTCTGCTGCGAATGGAGGGAACGGCACACCCATGGCAACCGGGACGTATGTTAACCGCAACCATTTTGCGGGCCTCCTAGAAATGGCTCTACCTCTGACTATTATTGGGCCATTGCCAGTTGGCGGCGAGGGAATCCCCTTCGCAGAACCCAGGCGGCCGACGTTGCAGACAGCCTTACTTCTGGCAGTCGTGGCATTCCTGTTGATGGGGATGCTCGCCTCGCTCTCGCGCATGGGAATCCTCTCCACGCTTGTGGGTCTCGGAGCGATGGGGTTGGCATGGCTCTTCACTCAACAGGCCGATGCGGCGAATCCGCCACGCCGCTGGCGTTGGGTTGCGCCGGCGGGGGTTTTAGTAGGCGGATTGATGCTCTTGGGTTTCCTCTCTCCTGGCGAAATGGTTCAGCGATTCGCTGAGTTGGCGCAGACCGAAGATATCTCGTCGGATGGGCGGGTCCAGATCTGGAAGGATACGGTAAAGCTCATCGCCGCCTATCCATTGACTGGCTGCGGGTTGGGTGCGTACGAGCGCGGTTTGTTTGCATTCAAGACCGTAGCGCCGATAAACACCGTGGATTTCGCTCACAATGATTACTTGCAGATTTTAGCCGAGTTGGGATTCCCTGGATTCCTGCTGGTGATAGCAGTGGGCGGCTGGATACTCTGGTCCACCTTCTCAGCCGTGATGTATAGACGCGGGTCGATCCAATTGGGAGCTTGCAGTTGGACTTCTGGGCGTATTTATCGCCGTAGGATTGCATAGCCTGGCAGACTTCAATCTCTACATACCCGCCAACGCCCTGGCACTCGCGTGGCTGGGGGGACTGGCAGTGAGTCCGGCAGTTCGAGGTGGATCATGATCCAAGCGATGATTGCACTGACCTCGCTGCTGATTGCACTTCTCTCAATTGTTCAGGACCTGTCCCCGTCCGCTCCGCCTCCAGGCTGTGCCTCAATGGAGGTTGCCGATATGATCAAATCTATGCAGGGCTGGATGCCCCGAGTGCCACGGCTGATGACATTCGAATTCTGGTGCTGACGGATCCCGCAAACCCCTTGGCTTGGTGTACGTATGCGGAAGTCTTAAGTCTCCGTGGCGAGACGGATCAAGCCGCCGCAGCCATTGACCACGCAATCACATTGGGACCGGAAATGACTCCTGTGTGGATGAGGGCCGCCAATTTCGATTTCACTCATGGGCGGCGCGACCGCGGCTTTGTTGACTCGGCGCATGTCTTATCGCAGACCTCCGGTTTTGATGAGATTCTATTCTCTTATCTCTCCGCGTTCTGGCGTGCCCATCTCCCAGTTGCTGGGGAATGCTGTTCCCGCATTAGCGCGGAGCGCACGTTCCTGGCTGGTGTGGATTCGCACGCATGGGTCCGAGAGCGATCTCGACACCACTTGGTCTTGGATGCACGACAATGGACTGGCGGACGAGAAGTCAGCAGTCGAGCTCGCGCAGACGCTTTGGGAGCGCAATGCGTACCGAGCAGCGCAAGAAATGTGGGTCGAATGGCTTGGGGAGCAGCGAGAAGATTATCTGCGGCCGCAGAGGATTGCCAACCGCCGCTTTGCTACCGCTCCGACAGCAAGCCCGTTTGATTGGAGACTCGGCGCTGTGCCCTCGGTCGAAGTTGAGCGCAAGAACGGTTTAGAGGTCCGCTTCCTGGGCGAGGACAATGTGGAATTTGCCCATCTGCGTCAGTTCACTGTGGTGACCCCGGGTCGGTATCGCTTTTCCGGGGAAATCGAGGCTGAGGGCATCACCACAGACGAAAGACCTTTCTGGCGCATCATTGGTGTCGACATTTAGAGCCACCTGGTCGTCGAGACGCCGAGTATCGAAGGAAGCGTTCCTCGTTCTTGGGTGAGTATTGAATTTAATGTACCGGACGGAACCCAGGCATTGGATATCCAGCTTCGGCGGAAGCCTTCCCTGCGCTTTGACAATAAGATTGCCGGGATTCTGCGGGTCTATGAAGTCTCGCTCCTGCCAGTATCTGCTGATGGGCGCCGGTGATTGAACCACTGTCCTCTACGCAATGCTTGGCAATGTGAATGGGAAGCGCTAGGATTGCTTCATGATACTGTCTCTTCACCCTTCAGAACAACCAGCAGTCTACCGCAGAGAGAACCTGCCATGTTGTAAGACCATCCATTCTGCCTTTCTTTTAGCCCATATCCTATGAACGATCAGCAGCGCTTTATTGAGAGCATGAATTATGGGAATCCCGACAGGGCCCCGTTTCATGAGTTCATGTGGCCCACCTGGCCTGAGACTGCAGAGCTCTGGGCCAAAGAAGCAGGATATGATCCCCAGCAGTCTAGCTTCGGTTGTGACCGCTGGGCTGTAGAATACTCTTGGTTTTATCCCACGCCTTCTTTTGAGCGGGAAGTCATTTCCGAGGATGAGAAAACGGTGACCTACGTCGACTCGCAAGGGATTATCGTAAAGGAGTTCAAGATCAATCCATTGAGTTCAATGCCGCAATTCATCCGTTTTCCGGTCGAGACGCGTGAAGATTTCCGGAGGTTCTGGAAGGAGCGGATGCGGCCTGACCTCACGGAACGCATTGGACCTGACTGGAGGGAGAAGCTCCGTCGTCATAAAAACCGTGACTACCCGTTGTTGGTCATCGCAGACCGATGGGGAGGCTATTTTGGCAGCCTGAGGAATCTTGTCGGTGTGGAACGATTGTGCGTCATGTTCTATGATGACCCTGCATTTGTGGAAGAGATGATGGAGGCGGACGCCGAATTCTTGATCTCCATGCTGGCCCAAATACTCGAGGAAACGGATATTGACTTCTTTGGGTTCTGGGAGGACATGGCGTACAAAACAGCTCCTCTCATTTCTCCGCAACATGTTCGAAAATTCATGCTCCCCCGATACCGGAAAGTGGTGGATTTCGGTCGTAGTCGAGGGGTCCGTTTCTTCGGACTCGACAGTGACGGAAACATTGACTCGCTCATTCCAGTCTGGATGGATGCGGGAATAGACATCCTTTACCCCTTCGAAGTGCAGTCCGGAATGGATGTTTCGGCCATACGCAAGAAGTACGGGCGAAACCTGCGCATTTGGGGCGGAATCGATAAGCGGACACTTGTCGATGGCTTCGCCGCAATTGACCGGGAGCTAGCTCGAATCGAGACGCTTACACGCGATGGGGGTTACATCCCGATGCTCGATCATAGCGCGCCTCCTGACATTTCATTCAAGAATTACTGCTATTTCTTGCAGCAACTCAGAAAAATTCTTTGAGATTCCTTCTCTATATGTGGTGAGGGAGAGAGAAGGATTAGTGTTGAGTCATACCACGGGTGGGGAGGCGTCTTTGCCCGTAAACATGACAACTCATAGTTGCCTGGAGAGTCTTTATGCAATCTATCGGATTTTTAATGAAGTTAAGACCTGGTTGCAGTGAAGAGTATCAGAAGCGTCATGACAATCTCTGGCCAGAAATGCACGATGCTTTGAGAGATCACCATGTGAACATGGTGATCTTTCGTCATGAGGACCAACTCATGATTCATGTCTGGGTTCCTTCGAAAGAGAGCTGGGCTCGCGTCGGAGAACATCCCGTCGTGGCTCGTTGGAACGCCCACATGACTGATCTGTTAGAAACAGATGAACGCGGGGGAATTCAATTCAATTACGTACCCTTGGTCTTTTCATTTGGGCAATTCTCGGACTAGTACTAAGTTGCACAAATTCGCGGTAATTGTTGTAGCCGGGGTCGTTGACCCCGGGCCTAAACAGCGGGGCTAGCGACAACACGGACTTCTGCAAGTGAGTACTAGCGCACTGAAGAATGCTATAAGTCCGGCTCGGACCCCTCTCAAGTCCCCCTTGTCAAGGGGGTGTCTATTGGGGGCGCAGAAATAAAGCAGACAACAATTAATGCGGATGTTTGAGGCCCCAGTGTCCCTGCGGGTCACTGGTTCTACGATACCCGACGCCTTCTGATGCTCCTTGTTTCCCCTCTCACAAACCAGGTGCGACTTCAACGAATTGACCCAGGGTTAACTGTGGACAGTGAGTTATATGGTACAGTGTATGTAAGGAGAAATTCGAATGCCACCCCGAAAAACCACCCAGCGAGACCGCGCCCCTCGGGTTCCCCCGGGAAAGAAGATTCTACAAGTATTCTTGGACGAACCGTTGCACCGTCGGTTCAAGGCCTTTGCAGCTTTACAAGGTCTCTCAATGAGCGAAATTGTGACGAATACTGTTAAAGGGATGATGCAGATGCATGGGGCGCGTTACTCGCGGCCCAAATACGGGAAAGAAAAATGAAGTGTCACGGATGACGGAGCTGGCCACTTTGGTTGTTTTCCGCAGTACGGTTATCTTCAACCCGGTCACTGAGCTCCAAATACAACGCATCCGTTTGAGATTTTTGTTCGTCCTTGCTCTTACTTGAGTTTACTTTGAACCGATACGTCTTATTAGGGAGCTTGATTTTTAACGCTCCTCCGTCTGCTAAGATCGACACCTGACCGATCTTTTCACTGAATCCGTCTTTAGAATTCTGAAATGGAACGTAAGAGATGACGTAAGAGTTGAACTCTAGTTTGCCTTGGCAACCTCCAACAAAATGATCATGAACAACGGAATACGTCTTCATTTCATTTTTCTGGAGCTCTTTTTCATTTCTTGCGGGCTATAGGGGAATCGACTTCCATCTTGCGACAGTTTCAATAGCGAACGATAGAGCTCACGAGCTTCATCCGACTTCCCAGAATGCGCACATTGCCTGGCCTGAGCCATAGCCTTTCGGGCGCTTTCGTCTTTGAGTTTCTGGACCTCAAGGTCATTCGGATCCGCCGCCAGTAGCCGGTTGCAAAAGTAAACGGCATTGGCAAGAGGAGGCATAACATATTTGCCCGACGCCATCGCGGATTTTACTTCGCGTATTGAGAAGGAGTTGGCGTTTTTCTGAACGACCTGTTCTATCGGTGGTGGAGCCTTTTTCTGAACGAACTTCTCTAAGGGTGGTAAAGCCTTCTCTGAACTCGCTTGGACCGGTGATGGTTTGTCCGTCTTGTTTCGATGCCCGGAAAGCAAGTAGATCCCCAATAACCCGGCAAGCACGAGCCCCGCAGCCTGCAAATATGGCTTCGATAAGACTCCCACGAAAGTGCCTTTATGATTCGAAATCCTTGGTCTGGGCTGTGTTTGAAAAGCAGCTTGAAAGGTCGGGCCCGCGACGGTTTCCTCTTTTATGGCCATCGAAGGATTGAAGGGGGATGCCAAGAAGCTATTATCCGACTCGCCCTTTCTAGCAGGCTGTGCGGGATTCACTTCTCTGCGGGGGATATCAATCCATTCTGAGTGATCTGACATGAGCAGATCTTCGGCTTGTTTCGCATCGACAGGTCTGGCGAATAAGTAGCCCTGCCCAAATTCGCAGTTGAGCATCTTCAGTATAGTGAGCTGCGCTTCTGTTTCCACTCCTTCGGCAACCACGTCTAGCCCCAGGTTGTGAGCTAAAGTGACAATTGCCCGGACAATTTCCAAATTCTCCTTGTCATTCTCCAGTCTCCCAATGAACGAGCGGTCAATCTTCAAGGTATGAACTGGAAACTTTTGCAAATAGCTCAAGGAAGAGTAACCCGTGCCAAAATCGTCAATTCCCAATTGAACATTGAGGGCCCGGAACTGAAGAAGCTTCGTTCTTACCAGTTCTGGATTTTCCATCACCATCGTTTCTGTGATCTCTAATTTCAAGGTCTGCGGTTTCAATCCAGTTTCATTTAAAATCTGGCAGACTTGCTCGACAAGATCCGGCTGCTGAAAAAGCTTGCTTGAATAGTTCACGCACAATAGTAATGGAGGTTTCTTCACAAATTTTTGGTGCCACAACCGCATCTGGCAACAGGCTTCACGTAATACCCAAGCTCCAATCGAAACGATTAATCCTGTTTTTTCTGCCACGTGAATGAATTCGGCGGGAGAAAGAAGTCCTTGAGTAGGGTGCTGCCAGCGGACAAGAGCTTCAAAACCTGTAATCTGGCCCGTATCCAGCATGACAATAGGCTGGTAGTAGACAAGTAATTCTTGACGTTCAACTGCTCGCCGTAAATCGGCTTCTAACAAGGAGTAACCCGGACTCGAAGAAAGTACTTCGGTGTCAAACGTGGTAGAAGAAGCTCTTGTTGCGTCCCTAGGTTGATGAGGTAGGCTTTCCATGCCTTGCCCTACAAAATCGAGATCCACAAGGTTTGGCTTTTCCGGCCCAATCCCGATCTCCGAAAGGTTAATCCGCTTCCTCTCGCTGATCCTCAAATTAGCATCCGAACCCATTGATAATTCGCCGGGCCCATATATGACCTTAAAAGCATGTCGTGCCGTATGGGTCTCGGCAGCAGATGCAGCTTGCTCGGCAATATCTATGTCCTTTTTGTTGGTGGCTCCCAATCTCATCCTCCTCGCAGATCATTTCAAAACGAAAGTTAAGCGAAATTCTGCTCTCGAAAGATCTTCAAATACCTTTCATGTTGTGACAACTTTACGGGCTATTCATCCGAAAATTTCTCCACCTATCAGAACCCTTGCACTGAACTTCTCTTCTCTTATTTGCACGTAATGCCCCAAGGGGGTATTTTCTTTTTAAGTTACTTAAAATATATGACTTAGAATGAATTAGGCCATTCTTACTTAGGCGGGATTACGCGCTGCGATGGACAAAAAGTCTTTTTTTCGGAAAGGGTGACAAAGCAAGCCTGGTGGTTTACAGCCCTTTTGTCCGAGCGACATTGGCAAATGCTCATACCCTCATGTCTGCAGCGCAATCTATGTTTTGGCCAGAATAAAAACACACTGCCTACAAAGATGGGTTTTACAGAAGCCAGGACAGGAAATGTGGACCGAAAGTATCTCAAAAACTGATCCTTGCAATCGAAGCAGAAACCTGCAAAATTATGATGAAAGCCAAAGAGTAGAGGCCCTGTGACGGAAGCACCCTCGAGGGTTAAGTTCCTACCTTGTCCTTCAATAAGACCTCATCGAATACAAACGCAATAAATTAGGAGATTCCCATTCATGAAGAATTGCGAAAAACCTACAGAGAATACAAAACGGTTGGTTCCACGAAGATCCTTCCTGGGCTTTGCTGCTGTAGCCGCAGGGGGGCTGTCTGTTGTGCCGAGGCAGTTGCTGGGTGGCAGTACCTCAGCTAACGAAAAACTCAACATTGCCGGGATTGGCGTGGGTGGCATGGGAAAAAGCAACCTGGAAGCTTGTGCGACAGAAAACATCGTCGCCCTTTGTGACGTCGATTCCGATTATGCTGCCAAGACTTTTGCCAAATATCCGCAGGCCAAGCAATACAAGGATTTTCGCGTCATGTTGGACCAGCACAAGGACATTGATGCGGTGATTATCGCGACTCCCGATCACACCCACGCCGTGATTGCTCTGGCCGCCATCGAGCGAGGGAAACACGTGTATGTTCAGAAACCGTTGACCCATTCGGTGTACGAGGCCCGGTTGCTGACCGAAACGGCCCGCAAACACAAAGTAGTGACTCAGATGGGCAACCAGGGACATTCCGGGGATGGCGTTCGTCTTATTTGTGAATGGATTTGGGCCGGAGCCATCGGTCCCGTGCGTGAAGTACATGCCTGGACTAATCGGCCCGTCTGGCCACAAGGAATCGAAGTGGAAAGACCGACAGAGACCCCGGCCGTTCCCACATCTCTGGACTGGGACTTGTGGATTGGCCCTGCCCCCTACCGTCCTTATCATCCAACTTATCTTCCGAGTCGGTGGCGGGCGTGGTGGGACTTTGGAACCGGGTCACTCGGTGATTTGGGTTGCCACGTGGTCGACCCGATATTCTGGGCGCTGAAATTGAAATACCCGATCAGCGTGGAGGGTTGCATATCGACTTATTGGCATGAAGTCTGGAAGCAGACTGAGCCGAAGAATGAAACGTATCCGCGCTCCACAATCGTTCGTTTTAAATTTCCGGCGAGAGAAAACATGCCGGAAGTCAAATTGACCTGGTGGGATGGAGGGCTGCTGCCACCCCGCCCTGACACTCTCGAAGAAGGCCAACCCATGGGCGACAAAGATGGTGGAGTGCTATTTCTCGGCGATAAAGGGGTTTTGATGTGCGGGTGTTACGGCCGTAATCCTACGTTAATCCCAGAGTCGAGGATGCGAGAGTACGTACAACCAGCAAGAGTGCTGGAGCGGATTCCGGGAGGCGATAAGGGGCATGAACAGGATTGGATCCGGGCCTGCAAAGGAGGCAAACCGGCTTGCTCGAATTTCGACTATTCCGGACCCTTGTCAGAAACCGTGCTCATGGGAAATTTGGCCGTCCGTTTTCCAGACCGGAGACTACTTTGGGATGGAGAGAAGATGGAAGTGACCAATGACACAGACGCGAACGCTTATGTTCGCCGTCAATATCGTCAAGGCTGGAACCTTCCATAGCTCGGAGGCTATCTTAAGCTCTATAGCCCTCTCTTCGAATCATGTTCAACCAAGATTTTGGCAGAGCACTCCGGTAAGTTACCGAGCTGGACAGCTCGCAAAAGAACTTTAAGATCACCAGTAGGTTCAGTAAACCGATAAAGCTTCTAACGTACTGTTAGAAAGGAGAAGGGCATGAATAAGCTATGGCTTGTAGTCTTGATCGCATCCTTTAATATTGGGACATTGTTTGCTGAGCATAAGGAGGCAGAAAGGTTGGCGAACTCTGCTACGGTTTTTGGTGAAATCATGTCAGCTCCTGACAAAACCATCCCGCGTGACCTCCTGGACAAGGCTGAGTGTGTGGCCATCATCCCCAGCATGAAAAAAGCTGGATTCATCGCTGGAGCCCGGTACGGAAAAGGAATGATCAGTTGCCGTAATAACGCCAAGACTGCCTGGGGGGCGCCCGCGATGGTGATTCTGGAAGGAGGGAGTTTTGGGCTACAGATTGGCGGGGCCGCAGTCGACGTAGTGTTGTTGATCATGAATCGGAGCGGTATCGATTCCCTTCTCAGCAGCAAAGTGACGCTGGGAGGAGATGCCTCGGTAGCCGGGGGACCGGTGGGACGAGCCACCACGGCTGAGACCGATGCAGCTATGAAGGCGAAAATCCTTAGCTATTCCCGCAGCCAGGGGGTCTTTGCCGGGCTGGAACTGAAAGGATCTACCTTGCGTCAGGACAAAGATGCAGACAAGGCTCTTTATGGAAAAGAAATACAAGCCAGAGTCATTTTGGCCCCGGGAAAGGTCGCTGTTCCATCCGCGGCAAAGCCCGTCATCAAAGTATTGACCAAATATTCTCCGAAGGGAAAGTAGGTCTGGAACGCGGCTGGCGCAGACATGCAGGAAACACATGTGTGGATGCCCCTGCCTCCGGTTCGTGTTCTCAATTTATCCATGTCAGACCTCCTGTTCAAATTACCACAGGCGCTCAGCTTTGCACAGAGCTTGTCGGGTTAGGTGGAACGCGCGCGTGGGACCGCTGTCCCCCGCCTCGCGTTCATTGAGCGTGCGCGGGAGCGCCCGCTCCACCTGGCAACGTTCACGCAACTTCGGAATTCGGGTTTAGTCGTAAACGGCATCGGAGGCACATTGAGGACGCGCAGGGCCGAATGCGACTCCCGGGCGCACGCCCCATCACTTCGGCGCACAAACTTGGGGCGAAGCCAAAACTCCCGACTGGCGTTGCCATCAGCTAGCGGAACGTTACAATCCTGCCCTCGGTTGAACCAACCTTTAAGTCAGTCTCGAAAATCATCTCACTACATTCCACTTCTTTTTATTCCGCACTTTTGACCGGGCGAAGGACACTCTGAAGGCTTGCACCCAGTGGGTGAACAGCCAAACCAGCCCTTTCAGCACTCCTTCATCCCCTCTTTAAGAGTTGATCTTCGAAGGATCGCGAGTGACGTCGGATGGTGGCCAGCTCTTGGTGCGAGAGTTCGATGAACGCTTGTATTTTGGCGAACTCATCAGCGAACACGTAACGGATGGGAGGCCGCGGTCAGCAGTCTTGGGAGTCGCGTTGGGGCAGACCGGACCCTGTGACTCGCCCTGGGCCCTGCGAAAGAAAAAGTAGTGCGCTGGAATCCCTCGATGGGTATATAGTGAGGAACTGCTGGGAGCTAAAATGAAAATTCCGATTAAGACCTTGCACTGGGTCGTAGGGGCTTGTTAACCCTCTTGCGGAGGTCGGCCTGGGATTCTGAACTTAGAAAGCGCTCTTCAGGAGGGCGATATGAAAACCAGTCTAGTCCTGTCCGCCGTCGCGGCGGTTCTCGGGGCTTTGAGCCCCGCCTGTTCCACCATTAAATACAAAGAATTGATGCTTAGGCACCTCGCTTTATGCGTCGCTGTGCTCGTGGGTTTGGGTGGCACCCCAATTGCTTTTGCAGCGCCGGCAGAAAAAATAGACGTCACCATCACCGGCAAACTTAAAATCGTGCAAATTGACAATGAGCCAGAAGCCGAAGAGCACGGGACGACCTTATACTTGCTGGAAGATCAGGAAACCCGCAAAACCTTTACTCTGCGGTTTGCCAAGAAAGCTCCGCAACACCTTCGTTCGGGAATGACTGTCACGGCGCGAGGAACGGCAAAGGGGAAAGAACTGCTTCTGGCCGCAGACGGAGTGAACCAGCAGAGCATTACAGTGGCAACGTCACCAGCGACGGTTGTCTCTGGTGAACAGAAAGCCTTGGTGATTGTGGCAAATTTAACCGATGCCAGTGTCGCTTGCTCTATCGACTCGATTCGGGACCTCATGTTTAATGGTCTGACCAGCTCGGTTGACGGCCTCTACCGGGAAACTTCTTATAGCGCGATCTCATTTACCGGCCAGGTCGTGGGTCCTTACGCGCTCAACTACTCGGGCAGCAGTTGCGACTCCACACTCTGGGCTGACGCTGCCGATGCAGCGGTACAAGCCGATGGGATTAACCTCAACGCCTTCCCTCGGAAGGTGTACGTCATGCCGTCTATTTGTTCTGTAGCTGGCATCGGTGAGGTTGGCAGCAATCCCAGTCGCGCCTGGGTGTTCCGCTGCGACTTGCCGGACGTATTTGCCCACGAACTCGGCCATAACCTGGGGATGCAACACGCGGCCACCCCGAGCGGTGTTTACGGTGACATCTCGGATATCATGGGCGGGAGCGGCAGACCGTTGCGCCAGATCAACGCGCCCCATAAAGAACAGATGGGATGGATTCCTCCACAGGAATTGGTTGCCGTGAGCAACGACGGGAATTACGCCATCGCCCCGCTCGAACTCAACCCCCTCAACACAGTAGCGCCTCCAGCCCTTAAGATTTTCAAACCAGACACGAATGAACACTATTACCTGTCCTATCGCCAGCGGATTGGCTTCGACGTGAACCTCGATCTTTTTTCGTACCTCGATCGGACGAGCGTGCATAGCTGGAGCGGAGCAGGTAACACCAATCTTGTGGCCGTGCTTGCCGATGGAGAGAGTTTTGCCGATTCGGTTAATGGGATCACCTTCACGCAGATGAGTCACACAGTGGATCATGCAACCACACAGGTGCGCTTCGAAAACACGTGCCGGCCTGCGCTGCCGACGGTCGGCCTTTCTCCATCGAGCCAAAATGCAAATCCGGGCGGCACCCTCAACTACACGGTCTCTGTTACCAACTTGGATAGTACGAACTGCTCACAAACTGTCTTCAATCTGCGCCAGTCCGTGCCCGCTGGATGGACTGGAGGCGTCTCACCCGCATCGCTGACGTTGCTGCCTGGCGGCAGCGGCCAAGCCAGTCTTTCCGTGACCTCGCCACCAGGCGCGACTGCAGGCAATTACACTGTGGGGGTGGATGTTTGGGATGCGAATCAACCGAGCCGCACAGTTTCTGTAAGAGGCACTTATAGCCTCGTGCTCCAGCCCGACCTGACCTCTCCCTCGGCGCCGACCGGACTCTCAGCCTCAGTCAACCGCAAGGGAGTGAGCCTCTCCTGGAGTGCTTCTCACGACAACGTGGGTGTCAGCGGCTATAAAGTTTTTCGAAATGGTTTCTTGATCGGTACTACCACGAGTCTGAGCTACATTGATGGATCGACGACTTCGGGTGCGACCTACCAATACTTTGTTAAAGCATTCGATGCGGCTGGCAACGTGTCTGCGTCGAGCAACACCGCCACAGTCACTATTGGAGGCGGAAGCAGCGGTGGTGGTGGTAAAGGCGGGCCCAAGCCGTAGGTGTTAAAGGATCGGGCGCGCTCCATGTGGCTTCCACGCTTTCTGTAGACTTCAAAACACTCAATACGGAACCACCGGCCCGATCTCAGCGGCAAGCGTGCGCAGGAGCGCGCGCTACACCCCGGAAGGTGTGAAATAATTGGTTTCGGTGTTGATCTGCCAGTGTCCCCCTTGGTTAAGGGACTCCAGGAGTAAGGTAGGGCGGTCTCGCTGAGACCGCCGCTGGAGTTTGGACATTTGTGCAGGCCAGAGGCCCGCACCACAACCTTGTGGTGCAGGCACCCTTGCCTGCCCCCATGTGGCCTGAAAGGCCGCCACTGCGGGGCTGAGACCGTCGCGGACATTCGGCGCGCACACCGTACGCGCCCTACCAGAACCACCACCCCCCTGCCCCCTCCTAACCAAGGAGGGAAGCCAAGAATTGAATTTCTTCACACCTTCTCTCCCAAGGGGGCCGCAGCCAATTCGGTAGCTCGAGGAAGATACGCGAACAGTCACGTGTTGGCGCCTCGACTCGTCGAAGAAAAAAGAAGAGGGCGATGGGATCTACCCATCGCCCTCTCAAGTGGTCCAGTAACAAGATAACCTCATCCCCAGTCGCGGGCTGTTACGGCGCCGGGCAATGCGTGCCCGGGCAGAGGGAGCAGTTAGCAATAGCTGGCACCGCATTGACCGTAGCATTAAAGATATCCTTGGCTGTGGCGGTGACAGTGTCTTGGAAGCACACGCTGCCGGGAGTGGTAGAGTTGGCTCCCGACGGGTAGTAGGAGAACGAGTAAGGCTTGCACTCCCCTTGGACAACGGAAGTAGGATCAGTATCGGCCAGCAGCGAATTTACGCTTAGCACAGTAGTGGTCGTGCTACCGATGGTATCCGACACCGTCACTTGGGATAAGTTAGAGCCGCCTGCGCCGCCGCTGTTGCAGACATCCCCCCAGGCATTGACCTTAACGACAAGATTGCTGCCCACGGTATCGAGCACAGTTTCACAATTCTTTGTAACCGTAAGTGCTGCCACAATCGTAGCATTCGGACAGTCTGCCGTGGCCGAATTTGTCAACCCCGTGCCGGTTAAATCGGATTTCGAATTCGCTGTCACGGTAACTGTGTCCTTGTTGCCGGTGGCCAGAGGCACCGTAATGCTGGACTTGTAGCAGACCTGTGCTCCGCCCACCATCGAGGCAACGGGGAAGTCGCCATGATCTTGTGTCTTAGTTGCACAATCAGTGACATCGAAGTGATTGGTACTGTTCGGGTCCGCAGCTGGGTTATCAGCAAGGTCCACATTGTACACTGTACCGGAACCAGTGTTCTTAACTGTACCGCGAATTGTGTACGTGATATACTTTTGGTCACCACTCAGCACTGGAGTTGCGCACTCTTTGGTCACGCCGATGCTGCAGAGGTTGAATCCAGCACCTGGGTCTGAGAAGTCTTTCAATACCGCTGTGATCGAAGTAGAGCTGCGGCTTTCGGCGATGAATCCAGTGAAGCATCCCGTCAGGCCCAGAGCCGTAAGGTCGATTCCACCCTCGAAGAAGGCCCCGGCTGGGAAGGACGTGGTGACGCCCACGTCCTTGTTCTCGTACGTCCAGGGAGCGTCAACAGAAACAGCATTGGTGATTCCACAAAAGCCGGATCCCGGTATAGTCCCGCCGCTACATGACACCGTTCCGCCGATGCCCTGTGACACCACCCCCCCGTTCATCCACTTATATACCTGTAAGTTCGGAATGGTGCCGCCGCTGACGAAGTTAACGAGGACGAGCAAGTCGCCATCCTGATGATTACCCTTAAAAGTCCCGCCAGCGATAGGCTGCGCGTTTTGGGCAAGAAACCAGAACCCTAGCTGCGCGTTACCGCTGGTGTCATAGCGGTCCATGCCAAAAGCGAGGATAGTGTGAGGACCATTAGTAATGTTCTTCGTGAAAGCAGCCGCGAAAGCGTGCGAGATGTCGTCCTTAGTCCGAGCGGCGTCCCGCTACGATGCCTCCAATTGGGATATCTTGTTCATCCTTTGATCCGCCCCCGGTGAACTGAGCGAACGAGGGTTCCGGCCGGTCAACGACGAGTCCTGTCTTGGCGGTCGCGCCACCACCGGCAGTCAGGCCGGTACAATTAATACTTGCGTTCGGGCAAAGCACTTCGTCCCAGTCAGTGCCACTACCTGTGCCGGTACTCTTCTTTGCATCGCCGTCAAGTTGAATCTGCGCAAACACTGTGGCTGGCCATGCAGCGAGCACGGCTAGCGCGAGGGCGATTATAAGCGTTGATATAGTATCGATGTAAGACTTGATGCATAAGTACCTCCCCTGGCATTTTTCTGTCCTGCATTTCTTTCCCTTTAGCATGTGATGATTACTCCTGTTTTAAAATTTGGCGTTCCTGCGAATCCGCTTTAATTCTCTGGAATCTAAAAGCAACCAAAGAAGGTAGATCTTAGTGCTTTGTTGATCTAATCTCGTGTCTTGCTGTAGCCGGGGTCGCTGACCCCGGACAACCCATGCAACCCGGACTTCTGCAGCCCTGTACACCGCCGTGTCACCAATATCCCCGAGCAATCACTCGAAGCAGCGTTGCGTTGAATCCTTGAAGGTGTGAGTAACCCAGTGAGGATCCACACAGGGCCAAAAGGTGCAAACCTGCGGCCACAAAACCGTATTTGGATGCCTGACCAGTCTTATTCGCTTAATGGGAAAAGTATTTAGGTGCCAACTGTCAGGATGTAAACCTGCTTCTCACATCTGCCAAATAAGAAAAAGTTTTCTACTTAAGAGAAGCTGTCCCCTCATTGTGCACGAGGGAACTCCCCTCCAGCTCGACCCTTGGGGCATTTTGAGGTGCTAGAAGCTTAAAGAACCTTGCCAAGACTGGAGAAGCGCGATGAGACAGGTTTAGAGCGGTCGCTAGGCGATGGAAGTTGAGAATTTGGGCAATGCCGGAATTACTTTCAAGTGACAGGGAATACCTGTCTGCGTGTGGAGCAGTTGTTAATTGGTAAATTGATGCAACGGCAATCGCGACGGAGGAATCTAGTCCACCTCTGAGTGAACTAGTACTGAGTTGCAGAAGTCCTTGCAGAAGAGGTTGCCCTGGGAGCGCGAGCGTCCCGCCCACAAGTGGCGGCCTTTCAGTCCGCTTGGGGGCAGGCGAGGACGCCTGCACCACAAGGTTGTGATGCGGGCCTCTGGCCTGCTCTATGTCCAATCTCTAGGGCCGGGATCAGGGATCGTGTCTACAAGGGCTAAGCAACGCTGATAAGGCACGCGGTAGCAAAGACGGGGGTCATGAGGACGCCGCCAAAGTCATTAGGGCGCTTGAGTGGTAGGTTTCTGGCCAGACTGTGCTAGCTCTTCATTGATGATTCTGGCGAAGCTTTCATATGCTTGGGCTCCAGAAATCAATCTTCCGTTAATGAAAAAGCCTGGCGTGCCGGTTATTCCTAAACTAGAAGCCTCCTCGATATCTCGATCAATATCGGGCCGGTGTCTGCTGGTGGCAATGCATTGCTGGAAAGCAACAACATCTAAGTTTGTTTCCTTGGCAAGACCCGTCAGGGTTTCAGGGCTCGCGTCTGTCGCGCTGCCATAAAGCTTGTCATGAAACTCCCAGAACTTCCCCTGGTCGTTGGCGCAGCGGGCCGCCTCAGCGGCTTTGCGCGCACTTGGGTGAAGGTGGTCGATGGGAAAATCCCGGTAGGCTAGTCTCACACGGTCGCCATAGTCAGACAGAATCCGCTTCAGAGTGGGTTGAACCTGTTTACAGTAGGGGCAGTGGAAATCTGAAAACTCGACGATCGTTACCTGGGCGTTGGCAGAGCCGCGAATCGGAGCACCCTCCGCACTGACGTTGACTCGATAGACCGGGGGCGGCTTCAGATTGATGACGATGTTTGCCTGAGATCGAAGTGATCTGATAAAAGCCTGCTGTTGGGCGAAGCGCCTTTGATTTTGCAGTTGAGATTGAATCACCTGCCGATAATTATCTCCAGGGTATTTGGCTTTATTGGCTTGGTAGTAAGTTTCGATCTCTTCATCGGTAACTGCACTGATCTTTGATGTCACCTCTGCGTCCAAGAGCGCGGGGATGCTAATCCCCCGTTTGGCGGCCTCCTTGGCCAGCAACCTTACCTGGATGAGCCCTTCTAGCTTTTGTCGCTTGAGTGCATAGACCTGCTCTTCTAGCTTACTGATCTCGGCACCAAGCGGCTTTTCGACCTCTTCAGCGGTAATAGGCTCGTCATTAATCAATGCGAGAGGTTCCTTCTTCTGGGCGTCCTCCGCAAACGCATCAACGGCTAACAGGCACAGGAATGAAATACACTGAATGCGACACCAGAATTTGATTCTCATACATTGGACCTCACAGGAAATATAGATCGGCAAAAACATCACTTTGTGAACAAAAATTCCGCCTAGATTAACTCCAACCCTCGCAAGTTGTTGGTTTGTCGCGATTGCCAGTTTGGGTGGTATCTTGCAATACAATCAGGGGGATGATATGAGAATCCTTCTGACGATACTATTCTTCGTTCTGGTAGGGTTTGGGATAGTGGGGCTAATTCATGGTAGCCTGTTCATTGTGCTGACTGGGTTCGCAGCGGTCAAGCATGATGCAGAGGTAAGCTTAGTTATTTCTGCTTGTTCGGATTTCGTCATCTCTTTGCTTTATGACTGAGTTTGGGCGAGCCGAACAATCAACCGCCTCCCTTTTGCGATGACTACCGCCGCGACACAATCACCGACTGGGCTGAACCTTCGAGTGGATAGATCTTGTTGTGGGCAAAACCCGAGTTCTGGAACATTGCCTGGTACTCGGCGAAGGTATAGGCATCGCCTTCCTCAGTGGTGCCCAACATGATCATCGAAAACGCCGCTACATCGGGCGGGGTCACCCGATCATCGTTTGGCACAAACTCCAGCGTCACAGCCACACCTTCCGGCTTCAACGCCCCGTGCACCTTGCGCATCAAGGTCTCGATCGTGGACGGCGAAAAATGGTGGTGGAAGTTCGTGATGAGTGCGACGTCGTAACCGGTACCGAACTCCACTTCAAAAGCGCTGCCTTCAATCGCGTGCCAACGATCCGCCACTCCGGCGGCTGTGACATGCTCGCGGGCAATCTCCAGCACCGGGGCCCAATCCACGGCGTGAATTTCCGCCTTCGGATTGTGCCGCGCCATCGTGATCCCGAAGATCCCGTGTCCGGCCGCCAGATCCAGCACCTTCATAGGAGCTCCCTCGCTTGCCTTTACGATGCCGGCGATCCCCTCAGCAGCTGGGATCATGAGCGGCACCATACTGCGCGCAAAGTCTTTCCAAACCGGATGTTCGTGCGCCATCGTACCGCCCGTGTTCATCACGGTTCCACCTTTTCGGACCACCGCAGTAAAATTATCAAAGGCCTGCACCATCTGCGGTAAGAGCAGGAACCCCACAATGCCTCCCACGTACATCGGAGAGTTCTTGTCGAGAAAGACCGCCGCATCCGCACCGAGTCCGTAACAGTCACCCTCTTTGGTGAGGAACTGGTTAATGACGAGGAAATCGCAAAGAACCCGCATCCCTTTCACTGAGGCGTGGCAGCGAGCAGCCAGTGCTTCGGCCGTTTTGCAGCCCGCACCAATCGCCGTGAACACACCCAGCTCGATGGATGCTTTGATCGCAGCCGATTGTTGGAATGAGTTCACTGCTTGAAAGAAGCGTGCTGGTGTTGGTTTCGGCATGATTTTTTACCTCCAGAAATGAAATTGGCAGAAAGGCAACGAGCGCAGATTGTATAAAATAGCTCCGAGGAACGCAACCAGACGAGGCGAACCTTCCGGCCGCGGGCAATCATGCTGAATAGAACCCCATAGGGTTCAGTACGAAACACGAAAATGACGAAACGGGGATACAATAACAGGACCACTGGGCCTATTCCGCTTGTGCAGGAAGGAAGATTAGTAGGGCCCTAATAGATGGATAGGGTGGAACCAATCTTCTCTCCTTGGTCTTGAATCATTGAATCAATCTGGTTGGCAACTTCATTGATTCATGCAGCATAGGACTTTGTATAGTTCGAATTAAAGGGCTGGTATATTATCGATATGATGAAGATGAATCTGATCCGACAAATGGTCGCGGTAACCCTATTTTCAAGTCTTCTGGTCGTGGTGAATTGTGGAAGAAGGTCAAAGGGCGAGCTGCACTTGTATCCAGCGCGGATCGGGACAAGTTATGGTTATATCGACCAACAGGGCCGCGTAAAGATAAAACCGCGCTTTGAATCAGCTCGGCAATTTTCGGAGGGAATCGCAGCAATTTCAATCGGTAAAGAATGGGGTTTTATTGACTCAAACGGGAAGGTTATAGCCGAGCCCCAATTCAATGAAGTTGAGGATTTTTCGGAGGGTTTGGCTACGGTAAGGAAAGGAGAACAATGGGGGATGATCGATAAGTCGGGTGTTTTGCTGTTCCAACATGAGTTTCGCTTTGTGAGGAGAGTGCATGAGGGCATGGCAGTAACTCGCACAGATTCCGGATGGGGGTTCTTGGATCGCAGCGGAAAATTCACTCTCCCACCCCGACCCGGTAATTTGGGAGATTTCTCTGAAGGTGTGGCTGTTGCCTATGATGGTGAGAAAAATAAGGATGGTTATATTAACAAGCAGGGAATCTTTGAAATCCCAGCGCAATTCGCGGACGCAGGTGATTTTTCGGAAGGTCTGGCAGCTATTCGAATTGGGGATAAGTGGGGCTTCATTGACAGAAAAGGAAACACAGTGATTGAGCCCCAGTTTGACGAGGTAGAGAATAAACATTATCGCACTGGTTTCAAGGAAGGACTTGCGGCAGTGAAGCTCAAGCGCAAATTGGGTTATATCGATAAAGCAGGCCAGGTTGTGATCCCTCTGGCATTTGAAGAGGCTAGAGACTTCTCAGAGGGACTGGCAGGGGTCATGCAAGATGAACAGTGGGGGTATATCGATCACCAGGGGAAGTGGGTCATTAAGCCAACCTTTCAGGATGTTGGCAATTTTGTTGGTGGAATCGCGGAGGTATGGGAAGGGCCTAGATGGTCAAATCTCAACTGGAAAACTCGCTTCATCAATAGGAGTGGTGAGACCGTTTGGGCGCCTCGCCGGTGGCATTCATGGGTTTATTGAATAACAGGCCGGGAGGCCTGTCCTCCGGGGCCGGTCATCCGCCGGCTGGAGGAAGGCCGGCTAGAGCAATGCCCTAATTTCCGGGACCAACGGTCCCGTTTATAGGTCGTAGCGCAGAGGCGCATTCGGCCTCTGCGGCTTTAAAAGCGGCAGCATGCGACCTGCAATATCCAATGCCACTTACCCTTTACATCCCCCGCCGCAAAGCGGCACCCCCTTCGAAGGGGGACTTCGCGTCTGCGCTACGCGTGCTGTTACCAATCAAGGCGGATGCCGATCTGACCAGTACGGTTCCCGGAATTTTCCGGACTCTGCATGGAGATTATCTGGTCGCTCCGGGCTTCGCTCTCCACGCTGCCCTGGGCTATTTTCTCTTGCCCTTTCAGGGCAACGGAAATGTCCAATTTTCAGTTCCGGGACCAACGGTCCCGTTTATAGGTGGTAGCGCAGAGGCGCTTTCTGCCTCTGCGGCTTTAAAAGCGGCAGCATGCGACCCTGCGATATTCAATGCCGCAGACCTAGAAATCAGGTCTGCGCTACGCGCGCTGTTACCAATCCAGGCGGAGGCCGATTTGGCCTGTGCGGTTTCCCGAGTTTTCCTGGCGCTGCACGTTAGTGATCAACGCCGAAAGCTGCTGGGACGGTCGACGTGAAGTTGGCTACCCAGGATAGAGCGACGTAGTTGGGGTGGTTGGGTAAGTTGGTAAATGTGCCTTCCACCCGAAGGCGCAGTCTTCTCGGTAAGAGGAAAAGCTCTTAAACAGTCCGAGTGCAATATCGATTGTTCCAGGGCCCGTTCACAACTCCTCACACCTGAATTTCCAAATCGGCCTGCGCCTTTAGGCGTCGGAGTGAAGGCCGTAATATCGAGCCACTGATCGGGGGTTGGGTTAGGAAGGTTGCCATTGCCAATCCGGTCTGGCCGGATAATAGGATAGCGATTCCGTGCGCCAATGTGTTTGATTGATCTTAGCCCCGCGCCGATTCTCGGAGTCAAGAACGGCCCGCTCTCTAGCATCGTAATCGTGCTGATTTCCCACCCACCCAAGACGCCATTAGCAACTGAGTTCATCCCGCTAGCGAACTTTTGTCCTTTCCCAAAAGGTAACTGGTAGATGGCAGTGAAAAGAAACCGTTGTTCGCGGGATCCAGCCAATACTCCACGATCCAGACGCGTGTTGAACCGGTCGGTAATCAATCTCTAGATACGCTTCTGTTGGAAAAAGAACACCCACATTTGAGCTAATGCCACCCAGGGAACCGCCAGCGTTGCCAATGTTTTTGGAAAAGACATAGCTGGCCTGGAAGTAAAGGCCGCTACTGTATCGGTGCGTCAACTCGGCTTGCAAGCCGTTGTAACTTGAATAGCCGAGGTTTGCTAAATAACCACACACCAGTTCCAGTGCTAAGTAAGGCCTGCGCTTGGCGTCAAACTTTAATTGTGCTGGCAGGCTGCTGATTGAGGTCCACGATCTAGACCCAGGCCCACTAGCCTGGGACCCGATGTAACTGACCCGCGCCACCGTCTCAGGACGTAACTCATGCTCAATGGTGAAACTCCATTGATAGCTCCGTGGGTCCTTGTAAGTCAAAATCGGTAGCAACAGTTAGATGCACCTGTGCCAGGTGCTGGAAGCGTTAATGGGCCTCCGGAGATTTGCGGCAAGACATAAAGCGGTGGCTCGCCGGCCCCTTGGAAATTTTTATAGGTGCGCAGATCGGTTGTGGGTACCCCAACCAATACACTCGCTGTCTTACCTTGGATCGTCGTCGTAAATATACCGAAGCCTGAGCGTATGACTGTCTTACCGTCAGAGAACGGCCGCCAGGCAAAGCCAATCCGGGGAGCCCAATCGCCATAATAGGTGTGCCGCAGTCCGGGTCCCAGGCCGACCTGGCTGGCGGTGAGAACATGAGTACAAGGAATTGTAGGATCTGTCCCGGGACAAGCGTTGATTGAAGCGAGGAAACTTGGCGCGGCTGGAAGCGTCTGGTCTGGAACAATGAGATTGCCATCGGTCGGGTCAAAATTCCCGAGATTTCCAGAAACCTCCGTCATCGGCGGCTGTAGCGTCCAGCGCAAACCGAAACTCAAGGTGAGGCGGCTGTTGACAAGCCATTGGTCCTGAGCATAAAGATCGGTATGATTGGAGATGCTCATTCTTGTCTGGGCCAATGATTCCGTAGAGTGTCTGATCCGGGTATCCCCAATAGGATAATCGGCAAATGCGTTGCCGCTAAAAAAACCCTGATTGAAACCAAACGAACCAAACATACCGAATACACTAGCGAGCAATGATATCTTGGTATCCCAACCTTTCGGAAGTCCCCTCCAAATTTCAATGTATGCCGGCCATGAATCCAGCTTAAGTTATCGTTGAACTGCCAGCTTCGTGATTGAAAGTTTTCGTCTGAAGGGGCTCCAATACCGGAAAAGCCAGTGCCATCTGAAAAATCAAAGAACGGGAATCCACCCTTAGTTCCCGCATTGTTCAGATAAAGGCCTTGAATTCCCAGTGTGGCCACGGCATCAGTACCCTGAATTGGAAATCGATTATTCCCATTAAACACACTAAAACCGAAGCGAAATTCGTTGATCAGGTTGGGGCGAATTAAATAATTGTGTGAAAGAATCAGGTTCCGGTTGAGCATATCCTGGTTAGTAGGAGGCAACAATCCATTACCCCCAAGCCACGAGATATCTTTCCAGCTCCAGCGGCCGAAGATCTGCTGGCGGGAGCTTAACAGGTGGTCAATACGAATGTCATAGCCGTTGGTATAGATTGAAGTAGGGACCAGGGTACGGTAATTGCTGTTCGTCGTCCCATTAAAATTGTAATTGGGGAGCGGGTAGTAGTTGTCTAGCAGGCTGCGGGCGACCGAGTTAATGCGGTTAGAAGGAATCACATTGCCAGGAAACGGAGCACCAGTCAGGGGATCAACAGCCTGTCCACCCCAGCAGGCCGTTTAGATCCCCATCGCGCATGGCGGCAGTGGGAACCGAAAACTGGTCTGAGGACGAACCAGGTTTGCGGTTGCCCTCGTAGTCAACAAAGAAGAAAGTGTGATTTTGGCCGTGGTAAAGGTGTGGAATTTCGATCGGTCCACTGAGGCTGCCGCCAAAGGTGTTGAACACTTTGTGCTGTTTTTCGGGCGAGCCGTAAGTAGTGGCGTCCAGCGCAGCGTTTTGGAAATACCACAGGGCGCTGCCGTGCAATTTGTTGGTGCCACTGCGGGTGATGACGGTTACATCGCCCATCTGGCCAAACTCCGCATTGTTACTCACCGATGTTACCTTGAACTCGCTCAACATTTCTGTCGAGGGAAACATATCGGGAATCGGCGTGTTATAAAAAGAGTCGTGGGTAGAAATCCCGTCTATGCTGTATTCAATCTGGACGGGAAGGCCGCCACCGAGAGAAGGCTGATCAGAAGCGTCATGTTGCACGCCCGGAATAGTCATGGTTGCAATCAGGGGACTGGTCGTGCGACCGCGGTAGTTCAGTGGTAATTGGGTGATCTGCTGAAAGTTCATTGAATCCGAGATAATCGCGGTTTCGGTGTTAATGCTCGGGGAAATATTATTGACAACGACAGTTTGCGCGATCGGAGCAATTTCGAGTTTCAGATTGACGCGCAGGGTCTGGCGCGCTTCGAGCAACACTTCGCCAGCCTTAGTCGTGGCAAATCCACTCTTTGCAGCCGTAAGTTCGTAGCGGCCTGCCTTGAGGTTGAGGATCTGGAAAAGTCCATCCTTGTCCGAAGTGACAGAACGAACAGAATTCGCATCGATTTCTGTGACATTGATCGCAGCGGCGGCCACCGCGCGTGCCCGAAGCATCTTTGACCTCGCCCACGATGCTTCCAAAAGTGGATTGAGCGCCCAGGCGAGAAGCACATGCCAAGAGAGTAAATAAGAAAGTACAGGCGAGAATTAAGCGCGGCATAGATTTTCACTTTTTCTATAGCTGGGACCTGCTGTAGCCGGGATCAGCAATCCCGGTCGGAGCGAGCCCGGGTTTGTCCGTTACTCCAGCCTATGGCACGAAGACATAAAGTTTATTTTGCAGTGTAGTTGTAGCGCAGAGGTGCTTTCTGCCTCTGCGGCTTTGAAAGTAGCACAATGTCCCCCTCAAGATTTACAGCCGCAGACCCATGGCCCGGGTCTGCGCTAAAGCTTGTTTCCTGCTCGCACTTAAAAGCCGCAGACCTAGAATTCAGGTCTGCGCTACGGTCGCTCGGCAGGCGTTCGTTGTAGAGCCGGGATCGTTGACACCGGCCCCCATCCGGTCTTCCGCCAATGGGCCGATGGCCGGCTACAACACGGACTCCCGCAATTAGTAATGCTATTCGTAATTACGGTAACGTATCTTAGGCTACGTGCCGCGTGGGGTCACGCGGCCTACAAAGCTGTAGGTCAGGTCACCGACCCGGCGTTAACGTCTCCCGCAACTCAGTACTCACCATGTGTTCCAATATTAAGTTGGCATGCGCGGAAGTTTGAATCTTAGCGTATACCTCTATTCACCGACTGTCTAGCGCCGTTGTGGTCAAAACAAACGGCGCCCAAAAAAAGGATTGCTAAGCGAGATTTGCTTGCCTTTGTCCTGCAGGGAGAGTCCTTGCCATATACTGAATCTTGGCTGAACAGAGGGCCTCCCCCGAGGGAAAGATCTTTGCCCAAGTTTTTGTAAAACTCTTCCATGAAATCAGCGCTGGAATCCTCGACACTCCAAAGACTCACCAAGACGGATCGCGCCCCAGCCTGCAGAAACGCGCGGCGCAGCCCGAGAAGCCCCTCGCCCCTGACCATCTTGCCCAGAGCCGTCTCGCATCCGCTCAAAGTGACCAACCGGGCGTTCAAGTGCGTGCTGGCGATTTCGAAGGTCTGCAACAACCCGTCCGATGCTACTTCGGGGGCGAGCAGCAGGGCTGAGTAGTACGGCTGTTCATTGTTGAGTAACGAGTGAACGGCTAAGTGAAGGTAACCTGCCGCGGGAGCTTCCCGGAAGAAAGCGCTTTCGGTAGCCTGTCCATCGGTGAAGACCCTAGTGCCCAGCCTGCCTGCCATGATCTGGGCGACGCGGCGCGACTCCTTGGCGGCAAGGGGTAGCGGAGGTAACGAGGGCAGCACAGCTCCATCTTCGGATGCCCGGCGAAGTACAGCCCGGGCAATTCTGGTATTCTCAGATCCAGTTGCTCCTGAAATGCCGAAGGCAACAAGCTCACCTTGTGGAGACAACGCCTCTCGAAGTTTAGGGTCCAATGAAGTGGCCGAGAAGGCATAGCGAACTGTGTAATGTCGCACGAGCCAGTCCACTTCCCGGTACTCAGCATAGTGTATGGCAGGGATTTTCTCGCCGGTAACCCTAGATCGCGCCAAGCTCTCAAAAGGGAGGTAATTGAGAGCTTCGTCCGGCACAACAATAATGTCCGTTTTCCCTAGAAGCAGCGACTCTAACGGCAGGAAGAGCGTTTTGTAAAGATCATGGGCCAGGCTTACATCGTACGAGAGGTGGAGCAGATCCGTTCGCCCTTGGCGCAACTGCTGGAAAGGAAGATGGAGCTGGCGAACCTGGGCATTGAGTGTCTTTCGCGAAATCGGCGAGCGGACAAACTTGCAGGAACTTCGGTCAAGCACAAACGCCAGCACTTCCTGATCTGTCACCACATATTCGATCAAGGCCTGGTTATGCCCGAGGATTTCCGTTTGGACTTGTTGGGCACTCCGTGGAGTGACCTCGGCCTGGAGTGCCGCCTCAGCGGGGTTCCGGAGCTCCACAGTCTTGAGAAGCTGCGTGTGCTGAGCCCGGACGTCTCGGAGTTCACGCCGAAGAGATTCAATCAGGGCGTAATCCCGCTGGCTATCCGGTTTGGACAACTGGGCCACGAGCGCCCGCTGCTTTCCGATGAGACGTCCTTCGACCTCTTCCTTTTTTCGATGCAACTCGTCGGCGCCGGACTGCGATGCTACAACACGCTTTTGGACTGCCTCCAGGAAGGCACGCGACTGTCTTCTTTCCGCATAATTAAACGCTTCGGCCGGATGAGAGGGACCGAGCAGGCGAATCAGCTCATCGTAAATAACGATTTTGTTTTCCAGGAACTCTGATTTGTAGAGGTCAACATTCAGGTGGCCGGAAACCTTTTCCACGGCCTCAACGGCTAGCTTCAGGTGATCCGCGGCTATCATTGGTTGAGATTCTGCGCGAGCGACATGTGCCATGCCATAATGGGCCGACCAGATGCCCTGCTGGTCTTGGGCATCTTCCGACCTCTGAAGAGCCTGGTTCAAACGTTCCTTTGCTATTGCGAGATCCCGGCTTTCAAGCTGAACACGACCTAACTCGAGAAGAACTTCAATTTCGCCTCGGCGGTCCCCCAATTTTTGATAGAGCTCAAGCGCCTTATCGAGATGCACGAGAGCAGGGGCCGGTTTTCTTTGTGCCCGATAGATTTTTCCCAGGTTCTTGTGAGCATCGACTTCTTTGGCGAGCGCATCTTTCCCCTGGATCGAATTGAGTCTATCCAGGAAATAATTTTCTGCTTCAGTGTAACGCTTCATCTCAGCCAAGACGATTCCAACTAACCCCTCAGGTCCAGGATGAACCTGTTTTTCAAGCTTTGAGGCGAATTCCATGGCCCTTTCGGGCTCACCGAGACGAAGGTACAGATACGTTAAAAGCCTGTACTTCTTAGAGGGCCAAAACCAGCGCGTCTGCTGCCAAGGCCGTAGCTCGAGATAAGCCCTCATGGCAGGCTCGACTGATTCCAGATCGCGAAGAGCCACCTCATAAAGTTGAAAGTTTAAATGGAGTTCCGCCATTTGGAGTGGCGAAGCGTTAAAGTATGCGTGCGGCTGGCGGATGGCTTCCTGTAGATGTTCTTCAGCCGATGTCAGATCTCCAAGTTCGGAATATACTTCCGCCATTGCTTGGTGGGCCGACTGTATCCCGAGAGTTGATTCCATCTTTAGTGCAAGGTCCAGGGAGTGCTGGGCTGCGTCAATGGCCAGTGGGTATTCTCCGAGGGCCCGGTAGGTAAAACTGAGCTCATACCACACAAACACCATGGGTGTTTGGACAAAATGACTGGTGGCTTTTTCAGACTCAAGCAATTGAAGGGCTTGGTGACAGTCGTTTTCGGCTTCTCTCAATTTCCCCAGATCTCGGTTCTTCTGGGCTCTTTCGTAGAACATCCAAGCCACAGCGGGATGCGGATAGCTTCCGTAAGCTCCCATATCATAAGGAAGCATTCGGGCCAATTCGATGGCGCGATCGAGTTCGTCAATGGATTGCTGTAGTTTATCGGATCTTTCAAGGTATTCCGAGAGTTTCAGGTGCGCCCGAATGGCCTGAACGGGTTTTTTCTCTGTGGTCAACAGCGCATGGTATTCCTCCAGATTCACCGGTTCTGCGAGCAATAGCCCATAGTAGACATCCCGCAGACCGGGCTCACTCTTTACTTCCAGGCGAAGTCTCACTATAGCCTCGCGTCTCACTTTCCCCTCAACCTGGTACTGCTTCCACCCCCAGAGTCTAGCCTGCAAAACAGGATTATTGTCCGCTGCCGCCTTTTCCAGGGCGCGGTCGATCAGTTCAGTTGTTATCTTGGGATCATTATGCTTGAGGCTTAGTCCGGCCAGATTTACCAGACATTGGGTTTCCCCACGAAGATTGCCCGTCTGCTGGAACAGACGCATCGCTTTCTCAACTGTATTAGTCTGCTCGGCCTCCATTCGCTTTGCGTCACTGATAAAACGAGACCAGGCGTTTAAACAATATGCCTCGCCATCCACAAACCCCATCTCGTGGAATTCGCGGGTAGCCGCCTGTAAATCCTGCAAAGCTTGACTCTCTGTCTCTCTGCTAAAGCGATCGGGGTAGTCGTTACTACTCAGGAACCATTCGGCATCAGTGATAATTGCTGCCCAATGTAAGAGCCTTTCCCGAGTCTCGGGGTCAGCCTTGGAAAAGAATTTGACAAGTGGAATTTCCAGCTCAGAATCGTCCGTGATGCGGAATAGCTCAGCAAAGGACCGCGCCAACTCGTATTTGTCCTGTTCTCGCAACAAACTGATCAGCACCTGCCGAGATAACAAAGGATCACGGGCAATACAACTGATTAGAGATTCGCGGTTGTTCTGCTGCAGCTCTTCAACTACGGCAGTGTAGGTGGCATCTTCGTAAAGGAGCCAGGTAGAAGGGAAATTGATTGAGCGGGCGTAACTAATCTCGCCATGTGCAAGACAAAGAATGAAGGCCGCCATAGCCAGGAACGCAATAATTCGTCCCTTTAGGGGTTGCTTCAGGAAAAGAGTCAAAAGACCTCCGGCAAAGCCGGAGGCCTGATCTTGTGAGCCGCTTAAAGCGGTCATAGTTTGAGCCACTCCAAGTGGCTGGGCTTTCATATTCCCCCTTTGAAGGGGGGCAAGCGCCGCAGGGTGAAGTCTTGAGAAGACTTCACGGGGGGATGTCCGGCTCATAACCCGCGCTGTAAGCTATATTCCCGGATTCCGAAGTTGTGTGAGCGTCGTAGGGTGGAGCAGGCGCGTGGGACCGCTGTCCCCCCGCGGACGCTCAGTGAACGCGCGGCGGAGCGCGCGTTCCACCTGAATCCGCAGGATAATCCTATTCGTTTCCAGTTTCTCTCAGCCGGTCCAAGAGATTGCGGGCCTCTGGGGCATGAGAGCCATTCAAACCGGCCACCGCCTCCAAATGCTCCTTGCCAGCCTTGATATCTTTCTTCCTAAAGTAAGCTTTGGCCAAGTACCAATGGGATTCTTCGAGGTAAGGGTTGGAAGTGGACTTCACCAGGCTCAGAAGAGCCTGGATGGCTTCGTCATTTTGGTTAGTCATTAATAAACAAATTCCCAGGTAAAATTTTCTTGGAAAAAGCTCCGGATCTGATTCCACGGCGGAGCGGAGGTACGGAACAGCTTCCGCGTACTTTCCCTGCTGATACAATTGCATTCCTTGCCGGAATTTCTCTTGTGCCGGTCCTTCGGTGCCCCCTCGGATTGTTGCTTGAAGGTAGGAGGGGGTCTCTTCAATCCTGGTTAATTCTTCGAAGAGCTTTTGTTCTGCATTCTGCAAAACCGCAGTGGACGGTGTTGAATCAACTGGACTTCGCTGTCTGGCAATCCAAACACTCGTCACCGCAAATACCAGAACAGCGGCCGCAGCCAATGCCCAAGAATAGAAAGTTCTGGTCCTGGAGACAGGCCTCGAAGCCTTTGGCGCAGGCTGACTTGCCAGTTCTATGGCTGCGGCATGTCGAAGCTGAAGCTCAGAAAAGCAGTGCTGACATCCAAAATAGTGCTCTTCAAAAGCCTCGACTTCTGTCTCTGGAAGTGTCCCATCCAGGTAGCGTTCGATCATTTGCTTTTCTTCGATCTGACGGCAATCCACGTTAATGCCCTCTGACCCTTTACCCTTAAGTGTCATATATCCGTTTTTTGTGACAGCCCCGTGAAAATTTGTCGAAGCCGCTCGAGCGCGCGGGACTTGCGCTGGCGGACGGCGGCGTTTTCGACGCCGAGATTTTCAGCAATCGCCTCCAAAGTTTCACCCTCGACATAGATTTGTCGCAGTAGTTCCCGATCACCGGGGCTGAGCTGATCGAGAGCCTGACGCACCTGAACTCTTTGCTCTTCCAGGATGAGTGCCACATCCGGGTCTCGCTTCCAGCTTTCTGAGCCTATGGAGTTTGAATCCGTCGTGTGGGCCAACTCGCGAGCCTGGTCCCGCTGGGCATTGCGAACCAGATGTCTAGCCGTCGCGAACACAAAGGCCGGTAATTTCTCAGGTTCGCGAAGCCGATTTTCCCGCAACGCCATTACGGCCACCGCGACAGTTTCCTGGGCTACGTCCTCAGCTAAGCCACGATCTCGCAATCGACGCAATGCAAAGTATAGAACTCTTGGACGATAAGTCTCGACCAACTGGTCTTCATTGAGGTGTCCGACGGCCGTCTTTTCTGATGTCACAAGAAAATATTCTTCTCCGCGCTGTCACAAAAACGGGGGATCGGTTACTTAACTATCATACACAGGGAAATCAGCGTCGTACCTGTAAGCTTTTAATTAATGTTAGCACATGTCTTTGCTCAGTGAGCTATGAAACCAATCACTTGGGGAAAGGAGAAATTGGGGTGATACGAAACCGTTCTCAATAAAGTAAGAACCGAAGCTCAGAATCTATCCTTCACTTTTGAATTCCATTTAAGGAGAACCACCATGAGAAAAAGTTTGCTTCTTGCCGTAAGTCTTGCTGCCTTCACTTTGATCCCCGCTGTTTCCGCCAAAGCCGGGAAGCCGGTTTCCTGCCCCGGTGGGGACGTTACGAGCCTAACGGTTACCATCGATGGTTCCGCTGGCAACAGCATCCTCTCTGACGGGAAAGGCCCATACGTTAATACTAGCAAAACCAGTCTTGCGTTCCAGGTTAGCAACTGTACCTACGACCTTGTGATGAACCTGGGTACTGGTGCCTCGAATCGCAAAATCAACGTCATCGGTCTTCCGATAGGGACTACGACTGCCTGGGATTTCAACTTCGATCGGATTGCCAGCGTGCCCGTTACGGATGGAGGTACAGCTTATACCAACTGGTGCAATGGAGGCGTGGTGAGGAGCACAGACGGCAAAATTGTGGCGCTAAATTCAGATGGTAACCGACAAGATAATTACGCCCCTTGCAGTTCGGATGGTGGGGGGTACTTCGCCAGAAGGAATGTCGGCTTTGGATTGGCTGGGAGCTATGGCCTCCGATTCCAGAACTCACCTGTAGATGGATCGAGCCAACTCGCGAACGACACTGCTCTCATAAAGGTTTATCACCCCAACGCGAACACGTGGATACTCGAACCCGACGACCAAGCCTACATTTTCTCCGACTATACGACGCCGAGTGGAGATTTTGATTATTCACTTGGCAACGGCGAGTGGGCCGATCTCCTCAACACTCCAAATGGCGGCACGACCTACGTATATGGCAAATACAAGATGCCGTTCAAGATTACGGTCACCAAGCCGTAAGGGTTAACCCGCTGCGAGCGCCGTAATTCCGGGACACACGACTTAAATCGAAATCGCCTATCACATCGGCAGAAGGGGGCTTCACAGCCCCCTTCTCCTCAATCAATTCTCTAAAAACCCGCAGCATAGTCCCGGCACAATCAACGACTGGCATCCCCTGAGAACGCCGGCATCTTGCCGGCTCTGTCCCTTCCCGTTGCTCGTAGCAGGTCGGGTTAAATGCGGCAAGACGCAGGCTGGAAGCCTGCGCTTGGAGTTTGGACATTTGTGCACGTTTGTAGTCCCGGCTTTAGCCGGTCCGGAACATCACCGCCTGAAGGCGGTACTACGAACTTGTAGTGCAGGCGTCCTCACCTGCCCCCAAGCGGCCTAAAAGGGCGCCACTGCGGGCGGGACGCCCGCGCTCCCAGGAAATCCAATTCGTGATGAGAATTGTGAGTTAGGAGCCAGTGCGGAGAACGCTGCTCAGTTGCGAATTCTGGAAACGGACAACGCAGCAGTCTACCAAGAACTAATCTCCCCCGCGCTGTCACACAAATGGGGAATCCGACACTTAACTATCAAATAGAGAAATTGAATCCCTGTAACTAGCTTTTGTCGCGAAACTGCAGGGTTGCATGAATACTCCCCTCCTCGGCTGAGGAGGGGTTGTGGCGCGCCGTGCGGCAGGCGCGCTGCGCGTTCTCGCAATACCGATAATTGCTTGGCCTTTCCAGGATTGTTCGAACCACCCCGCCGTTGCCTGTAGCTGCGGCTGCCCCTCCTTAACCAAGGAGGGGAACGTTATTGCCGAACTTCGCGACAGAAACTGGCTAGGGAATTCATGGTCAGAATAGATTGGGTGCAGTAGAGGTCGTAGCGCAGAGGTGCTTTCTGCCTCTGCGGCTTTAAAAGCTGCAGTATGAGACCTGCAATATTCAATGCCACTTACCCTTTACATCCCCCGCCGCAAAGCGGCACCCCCTTCGAAGGGGGACTTCGCGTCTGCGCTACGCGTGCTGTGATCCAGAAAGCGGTAGCAAGCTACTGCACTCCAAAACGTCCAAACTCCAGGGGGCTTTCTCAATGCCCCAACCTCACGCGGCGCCGCTTCTTGCGATACATCATCAAATTTCTGATATCGCAGTCCTGACTTACGGCACCCAGAAAGGATAAGGTTCGTGATGGGGTGTTGAAGGAACCGACGGCAACTCACGAAGTGCGGCTTCGTAGCCTTTGACCAGATGGTAGACCAGGAAATCGAAAAAATTGGCCAGCCAGTGTTCCAATTCACGCTCAGCATGGATTTCCAATGAACTCTGGTCAAAACCCTGCTGGAAGACGTATTCGATGGCCTGACTTCTGATCAGAAGCAATGCCCGCACCGATTCGTGTAAAGGAACCGACTGTTCGAAGCGCCGTCTTCCCAGTTCCTCGTAATCCCTCTCCAGCACTTTTCGTTTAGCCGGATTCAGCCACATCTCCATCCTTTCCAGGATATGGTGCCCCCGCTCCAGGAGTTCCGCATCAGAGAGAGAGCCGATGTACTTCAGGTCAGGATCCTCCCTGATACGCTTGATGACGAGCCGCATGATGTCGTCGGAATGCTTGACAATAGTATCAACCAATTTGCCGGAGAACATAGACACCTCCCGCTTGATCTATCTTAATTGTCTTACTATGCTTTATTATTTGCCTTCTCCGCGTCGCTGTCAACAGGACGACATCTCTTGGGTTCCCTTTTCTTGCCCTGACGAGCTGTAATAATTGCGCCGCATCATCTTTGCGAGATTGTGCAGGAAGTTCTCGGCGGAAGAAGAGGGCTAGACGGGAGCAAGCTACCTGGAAATCAAGTGAAGTTCAGAGTGACATTGTAAAGGGGGAAAAAGGGGGGATAAGAAATTGTTGAACTGTTTGTAGGAAACGCTCGCCGCAGCGTGCCCCCCCGTTACCGAGGAGCTCTGAATTCGAATGGTTTCGCTACTCTACTGTGTCTGTTTTCCCCCGGTGGTGAGAAACCCGGGTTAGCGTGGAGCAGAGTTCCACACGGGCGCGTGAAATTCGATGATTTAGCTATTACGGTTTTTTGCGGAGTCTTGCTCCTCCATGCCGGAAAGCACAGAGCAGTCTGCGCGCGGCCCTACAATGCTCGGGTCGCCCGCAGAGAGGGAAGACAGCCTAGGGATTTATTTGTATGTGGCGTTGTGCGAGCCAGAATATCGCGATGCGCCGTAAAGTCTACTAAGGTATCAAATGCCGGGCCGCTCAGTGGATTTGTCTTCATGGCACCCTGGATGGCCGCAGCAACCTTGTCTAAGCCTTCCGCGTTCGCAGCCAGGTAAAAAAGCCAAAACGAGCCAGGCGCTTCAGTGTGGATCGCTTCTGTGTCGATTTCGTACTCGTGAATCGTGCCGTCGGCAAGCAGTTTCTCCATCATCGGTACGAACAGGTTCTTGCTGAGCACATCCAGCGCGTTATCTGGCGCATTCGGCTTTATTTTAAAAGACGCTCCGTGCGTGTATAAATCTTTCCAGGATCCAGAATGCCAGTTGTAATACCGGCTGACGAAAATGCAGTCCATGTGTTTCGTGGCACTGGCAAGAACAGGAGAAGTGGGACTACCGGACTTGTAGAACTGGTCCAGCACGTTGAGTACGCCGGCCATGGACATTGCCGACCACCAATCGTCGTGAGTCGAACCGTCGATCTGGTGAACTAAATTCATATCGAAGCCATATCCCACAAGGGTCCCGTTGGCGATGGCCTTATCCAGGATATTCTTGTTGGCAGCGTTTGACTTTTCAATCTCCGCCCACTGCGAACGGGGAATATTCCAATAGCCGACATACGAGTACATTGGTGGTTTTTCCTTTACCTCTGCCATTTGCCCGCACGCCGGCGCAGCCCAGAAGGCGGCCAGCGCGAGTGCGCACAGCCCTGTGAGAACCCTGCCCGATTTCCTTTTCATGATTTTCATCCTCCGTAATTGAGTTTAAGTTGTTCTTTCGCCAAAATTGGCGGATAAGGCTTCCTTGAGCGGATGAAAGACTGGTTCAAAAATGGCGAATCGATATTGATCTCAACAAGTTGATGCAACTCATCCTGGAGATCAATAGCGACTCCGCGCCGTAGCAACCAGTATTTCAATTTTCTCAACCCATGTGCATCACACTATACACCCGATTCCCTGCTCGTGTGTCCTCTTTATTTTTTAGCAGTTCCGACGGCCTGCAATGCGGCCATTCCCACCCTTTCGTAAGGTTGTGAGCAGCAGAATTGATCACCGTATCAATTCGCCACAGACAGGATAAGCAATGGTAATTTGCGGGAGAAGATTGACGAGTGTAAGCTATGGCAGTTCAAGTCGTTCGGGCTCTTTACTTCCTACCCATGTGGCGTAAATGGCTGGTCCGGAGAAGGCATTCCTGATACCCCCCAAGACTTGTTGGGTAACGGTCCCAAGCGGAAGCGTAAGACTCCTCCATTCATGATCTCGAAGTGTGTGATCCAAGGTCTATCCAAGGCTTGCCCGTTGAGGCTTACAGACTGAACATAAATGTCTGTGGGGCTGTCTTTGGCTGCCTCTACGGTAAACGTCTTCCCATTCTCCAGATGAAGAGTAGCGCGATCGAAGAGCGGGCTGCCGAGCGCATAGACCGGTTGTCCAGGCGTCACGGGATACAATCCCAGAGCGCTGAAGATGTACCAGGAAGAGGTTTGACCGTTGTCCTCATCACCCAGCCAGCCGTCCGGTCCTGGCTTGTAGAGCTTGTCCATTACCTCGTGTGCCCACTTCTGCGTTTTCCAGGGCTGGCCGACGTAGTCGTATAAATAGATCACATGATGCACGGGCTCATTGATGTGCGCATACTGCCCCATGTTCTGCATTTTCGCTTCGGTCATTTCGTGAATAACCTGACCATACCCCCCTACCTTGAACTCATTGGTCGTACTGAAGAGAGTATCCAGTTTCTGGATAAAGCCGTCTCTGCCCCCGAGGAGCTGGATCAACCCAGGAATGTCCTGCTGTACCGACCAGAGCCACTGCCAGGCATTGCCCTCGGTGTAAACGCCGCCCCATGCCAACGGATCGAAAGGCTCCACCCATTTGCCGTCGCTGTTGCGACCTCGCATGAAGCCGGTTGAAGCGTCAAAAAGATTGCGGTAGTTTTTTGAGTGCTGGAGGAAAGTAGCATAGTCATCTTGCTTTCCGAGGGCTCGCGCCATCTGTGCAACACAATAATCGTCGTATGCATACTCCAGCGTTGAAGCCGCGGATTCTTTCACTTTGTCCGCAGGAACATAGCCGAGCCTCAGATAATCTTCAATGCCGGTACGGGCGTCGAATATCCCGGTCCCCTTCTCCGTCGCATTCTTCCGGATTGCCGCGTAGGCCTTATGGACATCATAATCCCGAATTCCCTTGATGTAGGCGTCTGCAATTACCGAATCGCCATGCGTACCAATCATCACGTTGGTTTCCGCCGGGTTCGCCCACTTCGAAATCCAGCCGCCCTCGTCATAGACATTCAGCATTGCCCGGATAATTTCGGCATCTTTCTTGGGCTGCACGATTGTGAGCAGAGGAAACTCCGCTCGGAAGGTATCCCAGAATCCCGTATCCGAAAACATCGGACCGGGATGAACTTTTCCGTCATAGGGACTGTAATGGACAGCCATTCCGTTCGCATCCGTTTCCGTCAGCATCCTCGGGAATTGGAATGCGTGATACAGGGCTGTATAGAAAGTTCTCCTTTGGGCCTCCGAACCACCCCGAATCTCGATCCTGCTAAGTTCGCGCTCCCATTCTGCCCGAGCGCGGGCCACGAGCCCGTCAAAATCAGGCTCAGGAATTTCTGATTGTAAGTTTCGCTCGGCCTGCTCCAAGCTGATCAGCGAAGTTCCGACCCGGACCGACACCGCCTCTCCTTCGCGAGTCGAGAAGCCTACGTAGGCTCCAACATGATTACCGGAACGTTCACGGTTGTTGTCTGTGGCGCCGGATTCGTCCCAGGTCCCTTGGGTAGTGAACTTGCGATCGAAAGCGGCGACGAAATACAACGCGAAATTCGATGCCGTTCCTTTTGATGTATGGGAATTCCTGCCGGTAATGGTATTGCTTTCCGGATGAATCTGGATGGAACTACCGCCCGGATTCGCATCGAGAATAACGTAGGCTTGATCGGTCTTCGGAAAAGTAAAGCGTAACATCCCGCCATGGACCGACGGCGTCACTTCCGCGCGAACCTGGTAGTCTTGAAGGAAAACGCTGTATCGATACGCGCGCGCATCTTCGTCTTGATGCTGAAACCGAGACGCGCGCTTTTCCGGCAAGACCTTCAGTTTCCCGGTGACCGGCATCAGAGAAAATGGGCCGTAGTCCGTCATCCAGGCGGATGGTCGATGCGTCGAGCGGATCCCGCGAATCACATTCTTCGAATACTGATACGGCCAGCCTCCCTCCCCTGTTTCGGGCGTCCAATTGGACATGCCAAACGGAATAAAGACGGCCGGGAATGTATTCCCGTGAGACAATTCGTACTTCGAATCCGTGCCCACCAGCGGGTCAGGAAGGTCCGCCAGGTTGGATGAACTTCTTGGACTGTCTGAGAGGATCTTTCCCGACATTGCAAGTGTTACAAGAATCAGAATAAGGTGTTTCATTGTCTACTCCCACAAAACTGTGTCTTAGGATGTCAAAAGAAAGACAGTTCGACTTATTTGAACTTCTTCGATTCCTGGTCTCTATCGCTTACGCTTGGTGCTCAACCGGATGACTGCGGCGGCCGCAACATTCTTGACGGTGTCATTTTCGTCATCCAACAACGGAGTCACCGCGCTGAGCAGAGCCGGATCGTCCCTCTTTGCGATCGCATTGACTACGGCCGCGCGCACGAGCCACTTGGGATCTGCTGTTGTCTTGGCCAATGCTTCTCCGCTTCTCGGGTCGGGATCCTTGGCCAGCTTTTGGGCCGCAGCCGCCCGAACGGGGGATGTGTCGTCACGAGTCGTAGTCTTAAAAACTTTATAGCCAACCCCGCCGAATGGGATAAACCCGATCCCCACTTCCACACCCAACTTGGACATGGCCTTTGGGTCTTTTAGCATCTTCATTTGAGACTCCACCAGCCCTTCACCAGTCTTCCTTTCGCCCATCAGGACCGCGTAATAGATTTGGAAAGCAACGGGATCCTTGAGAAGAAACAGGGCGTTCGTCGCGGCAAAAACTACTTCGGCTTGCGTATCTTTAAGAGCTTTCTTTAGTTTGGGAATAGATTTGGCCGATCCCTGTTGTCCTAAGGCTAAGGCTGCCGCAGCTCGCACCTCGGGTTTCTCATCCGTGAGGCCGGTCTCCGCCATCTGACGCGCCTTTTCGTTATCCGTCAACAGGGCAAGGGCGTTCATGACCTTAGTGCGTTTTTCGGAACTCTTGTCGGCCGCCCCTTCTTGAAGAATCTTCCAGGCCTTTTCGCTCGGCGTCTGGGCCTGCGCGAGCGCAACGCTGGCAAACAATACCACGATGATTCTGAAAAACATTAAATTTCTCCTTTCCTTGATCTCTGCAACAGCACCCCATTGTGCCTTAAACCACCCATGAGACTCCAGTACAGATCGTGTGGCGCCAGTAACCGGAGCAGGGCATTCTCAACGGGTTGACACCTCGAAAACATCGGCGTGTTCGAACGAAGCGCCCCACTACCCAGGAGCCGCCCCTCCCTCGAATGGAAAGAAGGTTGAAAGGGCGGCGACGCCACAGCTTACGGTCTCGCGCTTTTGGTGACCCGCAATTGGGCTCGGCCAAATTCCGACTACGTTACATCGGAACAAGTCTTAGCTCTGTTCAACAATCGGGCCCGGTTCATTCCTTTCCGCCCGCGCTCAAACGACCTAATCGCGTCGAACGTGTAGAGGGTATTAGAGAACGAGAAAAGGTCATTTGAGGGAGAAGAAGGATGGGTGTAAGCTATGGTGAGTTAATTCTACTTGTCTTTCCAGCCCCGAACCATTTCATGGAGTGACATTTGTTTTCGGGAAATATCCACTTGAACACAAACCTGGATCGCCTTTAGATTTGAAGGCCGAAAATGATAAAGAAGTACGCTGTATGCCGATGGCTTCGAAAACTCTTTTTGAAGCGAACTCAAACTACAAGGCCGCCCATGCGGATGGGGGATTAGATGAATCTAGGAACTGGACTTGCGCTAGCCGTCCTGGCGGGAGCCATTAATGGATTGTTTGCTTTGCCCATGAAGATCAATAGGCGCTGGGCCTGGGAGAATAACTGGCTTTCGTTCAGCTTGCTATCGCTGGTCATATTCCCCTGGTTGATTGCTTTCCTGAGTGTGCCGGATTTAAAGTTGGCCTTTTCGACGGTTGCTCCGGAGCACTTGATTCTGGCCTTGGTATGGGGAGCCGCTGCGTACAGCGGTTCTCTAATGTTCGGCATTTCGCTTGGGTACATTGGAACCGCGCTCAGCTTTGCGTTGTTGGTAGGCAGTATGAGCGTAGTAGGAGTATTCCTACCCATTGCCCTTTTTAATCCTCAAACATTAGGCACCAGCGGGGGAAATTTGATTGTGGCCGGTGTGGTCTCCCTGTTGGCCACTCTGATTTTGAGCGTGAAAGCTGGACGGCTCAAGGAAAAAGCTCAAGCGGGCCTGAATACAACGGGAATTGGCGACCAAGTGAAGAAATCGGCTTTGACTGGGATGGTATTGGCGATTGCGGGTGGTGTTCTTTCGGGATTTCTCTCTCTGGGAATGAACATGGAGTGGGCCGTGTCGATCCGCAATGCTGCTATTCAGTTCGGAAAGGCAAGCTCTTCGTCGGCCTCCAATGCGGTTTTAGCGCTCGTCCTGCTGGGCGGAGCTATCCCAAATGTTGCTTATTGTCTTTATCTCTTGAAGAAGAATAACACCATGAATCGTTACTGGCACCCCTTCTCCCGTACTTATTGGCTCATGATTCTTTTTACAGGAGTGATGTACTCCGGCAGTGTCGCCTTATGGGGCGTGGCCATCTCCGAACCGATGCTGGGCAAACTCGGCCCCTCCATTGGATGGGCGCTGTTCATCGGCAGCATGGTAATCAGTTCCAATATCGGCGGATTTGTTACAGGCGAGTGGAAGAATTCGGGGAAACAGCCCGTCCGGATCATGGGATGCAGCCTGTTGTTGATGATTATTGCCATGGTCCTGATTGGATATGGGAATTTTTTGATTGCCCGATCTTAGATTAACCTCTTTGCATCAATCCACGGAGTTTCAAAAAGACAGTGATTCAGAACTTCGGTCTTTCTCCCTCGGCAGCGCATGAGAAGATGGGGCAGAGCGAAGAGCACGTCGCGCCCGCAAGTGTTGCAGGGGTTAGCGACTTCTGGCGCTGGGCGTTTCCTCCCGGGATGCTGAGTGGTTGCGAAGTAAGCGGAAATTCAGCGTTCAAGCATGGTTGTTGTCAGGCCTTCCATCGAATATACCAGCTTTCCATATTGAAAAAAGAATAAGCGAGGAGATCAGCCAAATGGATCGAACAGGCTTCAAGAAAGGGTTCTCGGGTACAGTCGGTTTCATAATCCTCAGTGTGCTTATTGGCAGTGTATTGGGGCTGATGGCTGAAGAACCGGTTACTACGTCGGGGAATTACTTTAGCAATGGGGGAACCTTAAATATTGTCTCTTCCAGCCACCAGGATATTGCCTGGATGGATGATCCGCATGCCTGCATGCTTTTCCGTGTGGACAATTGCATCACACCGGCACTGGAACTCATGGCAAAGAATAAGAATTATAGTTTTGTCATGGAAAACATGTTGAACCTGATGGAGTTTTTGGAAGTCCACCCGGAAAAAAAGGGAGAAATCGAGCGCTTGACTCGGGAAGGGCGGCTGGAATGGGGGGCGACTTTTAATCAACCCTACGAATCCTCGATTTCAGGCGAAGAATTGATCCGAGAAACTTATTTTGGTCGACGGTGGTTGAAGAAGAACTTCCCTGGATGTGACGCCAAGGTGGCTTTTAACCCGGATGTTCCCGGGCGATCTCTGCAGATGCAGCAAATCCTCAGCAAGGCAGGGATCCCTTATTTGATTATCAGCCGGTACCATGAGGGGCTGTATCGTTGGCTGAGTCCCGACGGCAGCAGCGTCATTGCCTATACACCGGGGCACTATGGGAATCCTCTCTTTATGTTAACGGCTCCACCAGCCGAAGGCGTCCAGGCGATTGCGAAGAAATTGGGGGAACAAGAGACCTATTACCAGAAGCGCCAGCTCCCCCCTGTCTACTGTCTCCTTAACTCCCAGGATTTTTCGCGCCCAACTGATTTCAATGCGCTCATCAGCCTGTGGAATTCACAGAGTGCGCCTGCCGGTGTTGGGGAGGCAAATCGTGCGGCATGGAAGCCGGCTACGATGCAGTATTCTTCCGCCAAGGGATTCTTCGATCAGCTTGCGAAAGGGCCAGGCAAGCCGGATGTTCTGATGGGAGAACGCCCCGATATCTGGCTTTACATCACCGGGGCTACACACCATGAAGCTTTTTCGGCCAAGCGAGAAGCAGCGGTGCTTCTTCCTGCTGCTGAAATCTTCAATACTGTGGACTCTCTGCTTTCCGGCAGTTTCAAAAAATACCCAGCCGCTGAGCTGTCCAAGGCCTGGATGGAGGAGATCTACCCCGATCATGGTTGGGGCGGCAAGAACGGCCACATTACGGACGAACTCTTTAAAAGCAAGACGCAATTTGCCCGCGCAGAAGGGCAAAAGATGCTAGATCAGGCATTGCATAACATTGCCGGGAGAATCAAGACTCTACCCCAAAAAGGGAAGCCTCTTCATGTGTTCAACGCCCTTTCCTGGAAGCGCTCGGGGCCGGTCTTGGTGAACGTCGATACTGAGGCGGCGGGGCCTAACAAGCTGGTGGATGCAGAGGGGCATGAGGTTCCATTCCAGTTGACCAGCCTCAACGAACCGGACGAGGTCAACGTGGCCTCGGCGCGGATGGGTGCCAAGGCCCAAGCCAGTTCTGCCATGGGTCTCAATTATGGGGCAGAAAAAGCCATCGATGGCAAATGGTCCAACCTGAACACCGATCGATGGGTCTCTTCTGCCGATGCAAAAGCTCCGCATTGGTTGCTGATCGACTTCGGGCAGCCGCGTGACATCCACAAAGTGGTGATTCGCCATGAGGGGAGTCTGGGGGCCTACCAGGATGAAGAACAATTCAACACCGTTGATTTCAATCTGCAATGGGCAAATGCGGCTGCCGGTCCCTGGAAAGATTTAGTTCCAACCATAAATGGCAACAGTGCGGTCCTGACCACGCACATTTTCACGCCCAGGAAATTCCAATTCCTGCGTCTCTTTGTTGCCCGGGGCTCAGCCCGAACCAATGATCAGGCCAGGATCTTTGAAGTGGAAGCTTTTTCCAAAAACACTCTCAAGCGGCAACATCTCCTCTTTGTAGCCAGTGATGTCCCTTCAATTGGATACAAGACGTACTACCTTGTCCCAAGCCAGGGCACTTTGAAGAAGCCCATTCCCCAGGAGGTTGCTGTGCCCCAGGTTTTCGAAAACAATTTCTATCGGATAAAACTGGTTCCCGGCGGTATTCAAAGTATTCATGACAAGGAATACAACAAAGAATTGCTGAAAACCGAAAAATTCCTGGGAGCTGAAGTCTACACCATGCAATCTGAGGGCAACGGCGCCGGTGAATTTCCCGCCGTCCAGCAACCGACCATGAAGGGATTTGACAAGTTGAGCAACCACAAACCGGAGTGGAAACAGGTTGAGTCCGGGCCTGTGCGGACGGTCTTTGCCATGGAGCAGGTTCTACCTACCTGCACGATCCGGCAACGGTTGTTGGTCTATCAGCAGATCAAACAATTCGACTGTGAATTATCCATTCTCAACTGGAACGGACAAAAGTACCGCGAATTCCGCATGGCATTGCCTGTGAATGTGAGCGCGGGCACGGTGGCGTACGAAGTCCCGATGGGCATTGTGGAGGTCGGGAAAGACGAAATTCCGACGACTGGCGGCACAGCTTACAAGAATATGTGGGGATCTCTCGAATATCATGAACAATGCTCCAAGATCCGTCCGCGGGAGGTACAGAACTTTATCAATGTCAGCGACAGCGGAATTGGAGTCACGATGAGTTCCAGCGTGGTGACGTTTGATTATCAGGATCCGACCACCAATCCCGTGGACTATCCTGTCGTATCGCCAATTTTGCTGGCATCCCGCAAGAGTTGCCACGGAGAAGGGAATTGGTATCTGCAGCCGGGTGATCACCACTATCAGTTCTCCATTTCCTCGCACGCACCCGGGTGGCGGAGTGGCTATCGTTTCGGGATTCAAGCCAATCACCCGCTTATTGTCCTTGAGGGTGGAGTGCCAGCCGTCAATGCCAGTTTGCCCGAAGAGAAGAGCTTCTTCGCAGTTTCTTCAGGGAATGTATTGATCAGCACGATCAAAAAGGCGGAGGATGACGAAAACGTAGTCCTTCGTTGTTACGAGTTGGAGGGACAGGACACTCCGGCGGTCTTTAATTCCTTTGTGCCGTTCTCAAGTGCAGAATGGACTAATATCATTGAAGAGGAAGGAAAATCCCTGCCGGTAAAGGGGCAGTCCTTCGATATGAAAGTGGGGCACTATGCCATCGAAACCCTGAAATTGGTACCCACTTTGAAGTAGAGACCTTCTCTTGGGATGCCGCATTGCTCTAGGGGTGCGGAATTCGGATGGCTATGGATGCTATGAATTGATGGTGTCCCTGGCGAATTGCTAATTCGTGACATAACCTCGGGCGATTCCAGGTTTTGTTAGAATGAGCAGATGCGCGATCTGTTTATCCTTTTTATTCATGTCATTGCGACGCTCGGCCGCCTCCTTGGTCCTGGCGGCATGCGTTCTGTCGTCGCGGAGTCGGTTCTTGTCAAACAGCAACTGCTGATCCTCAATCGTTCACGGCAGCGGTCACCGAATTTACGCACCTCAGATCGCCTCGTCTCTGGTTTGTGTGCGCTCCTCATTCGCCCCGCCCGGCTGATCCGTTCAGCAATTGCCTTGAAACCTTCGACTCTCTTGAGCCTCCACCAGGCTCTGAGAAACCGAAAATATCGCCTGCTCTTCTCATCCAAGCGCCGAGGTAATCCCGGGCCAAAGGGACCCAGCAAAGCACTGATTGAAGCCATCGTCCAGATGAAGTAACGCAATCCCGCCTGGGGCTGTCCGCGAATCGCTCAGCAGATCGCCTTGGCTTTCGACATCCCAATCGACAAAGACGTTGTTCGAAGGATTCTCGCCAGTCACTATCGGCCAGAACAGAACTCCGGTGGTCCATCTTGGCTAACCTTCCTGGGCCACATGAAGGACAGCATCTGGAGTATCGATCTGTTCAGGTGCGAATCGGCCACGTTGCGAACCCACTGGGTTCTGGTCGTCATGGATCAATACACGCGCCGAATCATTGGATTCGGCGTCCATGCCGAAACGGTCAATGGTGTCGCACTTTGTCGGATGTTCAACCGCGCCCTTCGAGGCCACGGCTCGATGCCAAAACACCTCAGCTCCGACCATGATCCGCTTTATAGGTTCCTCCAATGGCAAGCCAATCTGCGCATAGTGGAAGTGACCGAAATCAAGACCGTCCCCTACGTTCCCCTGTCCCATCCGTTTGTGGAGCGGCTGATCGGAACGATAAGGCGGGAGTGTTTAGATCGCATGTTGTTCTGGACGAGCGCATCGAAAACAAGCTGCTCGATTTCAGAACCTACTTCAACGATCATCGCACGCATACCTCCCGGGAGGGGCGAACGCCCATCAGGACACGAGGGCGCCACGACCGTCGCAGATCTAAATTGCTACCGATGGCAACCTCACTGCCGAGGCCTTCATCACACACCGATGGCTGCCTGATTCTCCAAAGATTTTTCGCCTCTGTTGTCGGGTGTGAATTCGGCACGGCTAAACGTCTAGAAATCACTCGCTCTTTAAGTTTGTAGACACTTCACGGTTGGCTGATCTGATCTTGCCGCTGCCACCAACTGCTCTCCGCCAATGTAACTCGCCTCACTTGGGCAGCACGGTCACCGGTAGAATCGGTCAATATATCAATTCGCCATAGACACCCTCGGCGCTCCGCGTAAGTGATGGCGGAGCCAGCGCGCCCTGGAAAATGAGCTCGTTGGCCGTGGGATGATAAGAATACTGGGGTGCCGTATCTACCAGGTAATCAGGAATTGCTACCAAACGCGGCACCTTTCTGCTTTTGATTGGCCCGCAAACGTGCACTATCCTCACTTTAAGCCTATTGACACAATTTAGGTCCTCGGTTGAAAGGTGGCACATCGCCAACTAGTTTTTCTCTGCTACATCAGCCTCTTCACGCACATTACTGACGCTCACTATCTACTGGCACGACTGACCCGAGTTTCAGGATCGCGGCGCGCAGGCGCGGATGGCGTTGCATCAGATGGAGGTATCGCGCTTCGTCGGCTATTTGCTTAGCTTGAAGAATCTTCGCAGCAGCGAGTTTCTCTTCTTTCGTCCAACGCGGCAACTCCGGAATCAGACTAAGAACAAAGGATAAGCCGATGGAAGACTCGACCCCGAGGTGCTGGACGGCATGCAGCCTCGCCGCGCGCCGGGTCCTTTCCGAATCCCCCTCGAAACGGTCCGCCATCGCTCGCTGAACCGCCAGCCCGAGATTGCGAACCCGGAACTTGTCCCAGGCGCCCGCTTCGGCCGATGGACCCTCAAAAATGATATAACCTTTGGCCAGTTTTTCCAGGGTCGTTGGCGAACTCCGGTACCCCGGGGTTTGCCGTATTCTGCGTTCCTCCCGCTCCACCAGCCTTGCAACTTCCGGCTCCAGTGGACGGAACCCCAGCTTTCGGTAGAACCAGAACGCCCCCGAAACGATAGCTTCCGAATTCTCCAAGCCGATCTGATAGGGATCCACTGAAAAGCACTTCACGCCCAAGACCTGGCGGAAAAGGCGGAGAAGCTGCGCATACAGCCACGCGGATTCGCCCTCTCGAAACGTGTAGTACATATTGAAGCCCACCTCGGCCCGTTCAAACAGTGAAAGCAGTTCCACATAGCCGGCTGGTACGCCGTTCTTGAAGAACATTCCCGCATGGTAGGCCCGAACCGGCAACCGCCACTCGGGCGGCACGCCGAAGAAGAAGATTTCGACGCCCCGACCCGCATCCGCGCGAAAAACTCCGGTCTCGTCGGGGTGGCTAAAGCCATAGAGCTCGCGGCAGCGCATTGCCGAGGTGTCGAGAATGAGATCCAGCATCTTACGCGCTTCCGGACGGGACAGACGCCTCACCCGAAATGGCGGGCCTTTCAACTCATGCTCAAGCGAAATGTCGCTCCGCCGCAGCAGTGGTTCGCGGTGACAGTACAGCTTGCGGTTGGATAGCCGCAGGCGTGATCGGGACGTACGCGTAGTGCCCATGTTCCAGGTCAGTGGCAGTTGCAGCGCGTCGTAAAGTTCCGCCAGCCCGCGGGGTGTGAGCGGCAAAGTGCGCATGTGCTCAAGCAACCAGGCTAAATCGCTTTGGCCCCGGCGCCGGGCCGCCGAGAGCCACTCGCGAAAAGGAACATGGGCTTCAACCGGCCAATCCTCCTGGAGTAGGGGCAAGAACCGCGAGATGACTGGACCGAGTCGGTCAATTTCGTCGTAGCGGTCCCATGCAATCTCCAAGGTTCGCGGATAGCGGAGCGCGAGGCGCCGAGCCACCTCATAGCTAAAAACCGCCGAGAGCGACGTGCCTGCGATACCCGATATTTCCGGTTCCTCGAAGGCGGAAAGATCCGGACTCGCCGCCCGCAACTCCCTGATGCGGTCTGCAAATGAGAAGAGAATGGAGTCTGCCAGCCGCGCCACTTCTGGAGTGTACGGATAGGCGCGCAGAAACAGCAGGGTTTCGTGCAGTCGGATTAAACCGTTCGCATCGCGAAGCCGTCGCGACGCCACAGCCGACAGCATCCGTTCAAGTTGACGGGCGTCGGGTGTTTCAAAGCGGCTCTTCCAGCTGTCCAGGCGATCCAGCAAGTTTCGCGGCATTGTTCTTGAGCTCAACTCTTAAGCATTAAGGGGGAGGTATCGATTGTGCCCTCAATTGACCACCGCGTTTGCGGGTGGATCACTATCGCGTATGGTCTCCCATTAAAAGGCTTTGTCAACTAGAAAACGCTTCTCCCCAGGATGGGTCGGTTAAACGTGGAATTCTGAAACTAGGGCTGAACATCTTCATCCTTAGACAGCCAATTGTTAGAAGAATGTTAGAAAACGGAGAGATCGGCGACTCTGAGGAGGGAAAGAAGGCGAGAGTACATTAAAAGCTAAGGTTAAGACCAGTCAGGAATTAGAGGTAGATAAAAAGGTGGGAAGTTGGTTGCGGGGGCGGGATTTGAACCCGCGACCTTTGGGTTATGAGCCAAAATAAACAATCTCCCGTCTTTGCTTTTCATTGATTTAGCTCCACCTTGTTCCACGGTTTTCTATCTTGTTCTACGGTGTTCTGTTCGCGATTTGTTCCCAATCTTGTTCCTAGTTTGTTCCCAGTTTCCTCGGACGGAACGTGTCAATGATTTTGAGACAGCTGCTGGGAGAATTTAGTGTAGCGATCCATCACTCTGGCTCCTTGGGGCCTGGAGGGTTGATCCAGACGTTGCCCGGAACGGCAAGGCGCTTTGGTGTCAGCAATCGCTTCGATTCAGCGGCTAATATTGCGGGCGGCATAAAGTACCTCGCCTTCCTGCTTAAGCGTTTCCAAGGGGACCGGATTCGCGCAACCGCAGCCTACTTCACTGGTGAAGCTCGCATTGAACACCGCGCCGTGACAGACTTTGCGCCCGATTTGCTTGCCTACGGCAAAAAGGTCTACTTCCATCTCACCGAGGAAACGCTCAAGAATTCTAGGGAGGTACTCGCTACCAAACTACTGCAGCAGATGAAGCTGAAACCGAACCCAAAACACTCTAAATTTCCGCTTGGGTCCCGGGACATCTTCCTCTTAAGCACTCCCAAACTAGAGGTAGGTTTCGTCGCTCTCTCACTCCTGCAACATTGAAATTCCTACCCATCAACGTGTTTCTATCACGGGCAGGAGTGTGGAGGGAACAGGCTTAATAATTAATTGTTTTCAAGCCGATAAAATTTTGCTGAGGGACACCTTCAACAATACGGGCTTTGGATAAATTGGCAATCTTAACCAATATATCGTTTCTTGATATTCGACTTTATTACTCTCTCGAGGATATCAGAAAATTCGTTTTGAGGTTTTTAGGCCATTGACTTTGTATTTGAAGTAACTATGCAAAATATAAGGCCTATTTCCTTGACATTAATGCATTCTAGAAAAAACTTGACAAGCGCTCGTTCCTCGACCTATGTTTTTAATATCTAACAATATTTCCCTCTGAAGTTAAGGCTTCAGCAGTTCCATTCAAGATACTTTGGCGGTAAGAAATTGTTTCGAAATATTAATATAGGTTCTGTGGCGCAAGTCAATACTGGAGCGATTTTAGTTATAGTCCTTGACAGCTAACGGTTGGGCGGCTGGTTGGCAAAACCACTCACTCACTCGTTCTATGAGGTTGCTTGCCACAACTAGCGAGAATCTACCAATTATGCCTGTACCTATCACGATGCCCAAGTTCGGAATGATGATGGCCGAAGGCACAGTCGTTCGCTGGTTGGCCGAGGTAGGCGAGCATATCGAGAAAGATCAATCATTGGTAGAGATCGAGACGGACAAAGCCACTAATGAGCTTGTGTCCCCCGCTAGTGGTACGCTGGCCATTATCATTATTGAAGAGGGAGCCACTGCTTCAGTCTCTGATACGATGGGCTGGGTTCTACTGGAAGGTGAGTCAAGACAGGATATTCCTCGGGTATCTGGTGATAGTGCGGTAGAGACTGTGGAAGTCCTCTTAAAACAAGAACGCGAGGTATCGCAATCTGAACCGGCGATGCCCCCGTCAAAGCCCTCTCGCGTCGCCATTTCACCAGCGGCGCGACGCGTTGCAAAAGATTTGGGTGTTGATCTAACGACTGTCACCGGTACAGGTCCCGACGGGCGCATCACCAAGGAAGATGTTCTGCAGGCAACCCAGCGGCAAGCTGAGCTCACGAACAAGGACCCTTCGAGTGAAATTGTACCATTGTCGTCGATGCGCAAAGCCATTGTCCGGCATGTAACGAGGTCTGTTGTCATTCCACAAATAGTGCTTTATGCACACGCCGACGCCTCGGCGCTCCAAGAGGTCCGTCAGCGAGAAAAAGCAATCGCATTTGATGACATGATTGTTTGGTGCGTTGCCCGGACACTCGTGGATCATCGGTATCTCAACGCGTCTTTCGAAGATAACGGTATCCGACTTCACAAACAGGTGAATATTGGGGTCGTCGTGGCTGTGGATCAGGGACTGATTATCCCCGTGATCCGTGACTGTACGCGATTAACAATAAATCAGATCAGCGCCGAGCGTAGCCGCCTAGTAAATTGCGTGCGCTCGCGTCAGATCAAAGAGGAAGACACTCTGGGGGGGACATTCACCTTAACCAATCTCGGAATGTACCCGATTGATCGCTTTGAGGCTCTGCTCAGCCCCCCTCAGGCAGCCATTTTATCAATCGGCCGTATTCGGCAAGTAGCCTGTCCGGTCGATGAAAGTGCAGTCAAATTTCAGCCAATAGTCGAATTCGGTTTGACGCTGGATCACCGCGTGGCAGATGGCGCGGCTGGTGCAGCCTTTCTGAAAGACTTTATCAATCGAATCGAAACCATCACCACTGAAGGAACGTAATATGAACACAAATACTGTCGAAGTTTCAGTACTACCCGAAGCGCTGGACCGTCAGCGCCTCTTAACGATGTACGAAGGGATGCGGACAATCCGAACCTTCGAGGACAAGCTGCATGATTTATTTGCAGCTGGCGACATCCCAGGATTCGTGCACCTCTATGCAGGGCAAGAAGCCGTTGCGGTCGGTGTGATGAATGCGCTGGGCCCGGATGACTATATCACCTCTACCCACCGCGGACACGGCCACTGTATCGCCAAGGGCGTTGATCTCAAAGCGATGCTCGCCGAAATCTACGGTCGCATGACCGGCATCTGCAAGGGCAAGGGCGGATCCATGCATATCGCGGACCTTTCCAAAGGCATGCTTGGAGCCAATGGCATTGTTGGTGCCGGATTGCCTCTTGCGGTTGGAGCCGCTTTATCCGCCAAGGTTCGTAAGAGTGGCCAAGTATGCGTCAGCTTCTTCTCTGATGGCGCTAGCAACCAAGGGACATTTCATGAATCCATCAATATGGCGTCGATCTGGGACCTGCCTTGCATATTCGTATGTGAAAATAACCAGTACGCCGAAACTACCTCACCCAAGTATTCAATGAGGACGGAGAATATTGCAGATCGTTCGGTAAGCTACAACATCCCGGGGGTGATTGTTGATGGACAGGACGTGCTTGAGGTCTATGCCGCAGCGGAGCAGGCCGTGAGACGGGCTCGCACGGGGAGCGGACCCACCTTAATTGAAGCCAAGACATATCGTTACTACGGTCACTTTGAAGGCGATTCCATGAAGTACCGTACTAATGAGGAAGTGGACAGCTATCGCCAACGTGATCCATTGAAAATATTTGTATCTCAAATCGCACCCCAGGTGCAGATCAGTCCTGAAGATTTACAAGCGATTAATCTGCAGGTTGAACATCGGGTCCGAGACGCGGTCGAGTTTGCGAGATCGTCCCCTCTGCCACAACCAGAAGATTGTCTCACCGACGTTTACGTTCGTTACTAAACTTGAAGAGAAGATGATGCCCGATCGAACGATGACTTATCGAGAAGCACTCAACGAAGCGCTCGTTGAAGAAATGGAGCGAGACGAGAAAGTCATTATCATCGGTGAAGATGTTGCGGGAGCGCCGCAGTCAAACGACCCTGCAATGCTAGACGCCTGGGGTGGCGTGTTAGGGGTTACCAAGGGATTAATTGGTCGTTTCGGCAAAGAGCGGGTCTTAGACACGCCCATCTCGGAATCCGCCATTATCGGGGCGGCAACGGGGGCGGCGGCGACAGGCTTGAGACCCGTTGCGGAACTGATGTTCGTTAGTTTTGCTGGCGTCTGTCTGGATCAGATTGTCAACCAGGCAGCCAAGTTGCGGTACATGTTTGGTGGCAAGGCCAAAGTGCCCTTGACAATTCGCACAACGATCGGGGCTGGCGCGGGAGCAGCCGCGCAGCATTCCGATATCAATTACTCAATGTTCGCCCATTTTCCAGGCCTAAAATGCGTAGTACCTTTCGAACCCAGCCGACGCCAAGGGGCTTTTGAAAGCAGCGATTCGCGACGATGATCCTGTGATTGTCTTTGAAAATAAGGTGTTGTACGACATGAAGGGGCCAGTGCCGGTTGGCGAACATATCGTGCCGCTCGGCAAGGGTCGCGTTGTTGCAGAAGGCAACAATGTCACAGTGATTGCCTTCTCGCGCATGGTGGGCATTGCATTGGAAGCTGCACAGGTGCTGGCCAAAGAGGGGATTAGCGTTGAGGTGGTTGATCCACGTTCGATATCACCGTTGGATGAAGACATTATCCTCGAGTCTGTGCGCAAGACTGAGCACCTTGTCGTGGTCGATGAAGATAACCCTCGCTGCTCAATGGCGACAGACATCGTTGCCCTGGTGGCGTCGAAGGCATTTGATTATCTGAATGCCCCTCCACAGATGATCACCGCGCCCCACACGCCAGTACCGTTTTCACCGCCGCTGGAACAGTATTATGTACCCAGCAAAGACCGGATTGTTTCCGTTATCCGGAAGTTAGTATCCGGACACGGGTGAGCTAAATCTCTGCGGACCTCCTGTTTTCGTAACTCAGGTCCGACACGGCACTGGGATCACAAAGTCCATTCAGAGTACTATTTGAGTAATTTCTTTCGTCACATTTTGAGGAACGGTAGGATTCTTGCTGGAATAGCGATCACATTTTATGACCTCAGGAGGGGGGAATCGCCCTTAAACAAACAAAATGAAGATTGAACACGTGATTGCCCAGATATTGCGACTGCCTCATGTAAATGCGAAAACCGCGGGTACCCAAGACACACTGCTCGTCCGCATTCAAACAGACTCCGGGCTTGAGGGTATCGGCGAAGTCGACTCCAGCCCAGAAGTGGCTAAGGCGGTTATCGATGCACCCTTTAGCCATAATGTCGCGTGCGGCCTGCGCAAGCTGTTGATTGGTGAAGACCCCCTAGATACCGAAAGGCTCTGGGACAAGATGTACCGTGGTTCCATCTATTTCGGACGCCGCGGCGTCGCCATCACCGCCATGGCCGGCCTCGACATGGCCCTCTGGGACCTGAAGGGCAAGCATTTTGGAGCCCCCGTTTATCAACTACTTGGTGGCAAACGCCATGACCGCATCCGTGCCTATGCATCCATCCTTTTCGGCCGGGACGGAGCGGAAACCGCTGAGATCGGGCGGCGCTGGATCGAAGCTGGCTACACGGCTGTCAAATTCGGCTGGGAGCCCATGGGGACTTCAGAGTCTGTGGATTTGGACTTGGTGCGCGGCGCGCGTACCGGCTGCGGTAAACACGCGGTACTTATCGATGCCGGCTGTGTTTGGGATGCACGCACAGCGCTGCGACGCGCCCACCAGTTTGCCGACTTCGACATCGGCTGGCTGGAGGAGCCTCTCTCTCAAGATGATCTTGACGGCTATGTATGGCTGCGTGACCGTTCGCCGGTGCCCATCGCCGCTGGCGAAGGTGAGTGCGGGCGTTGGGCCTTCGAGCCATGGATCAGACGGCATGCCCTGGACATCTACCAGGTCGACCTCGGAAGAAACGGTTTTACAGACGGCCAAGTGATCCGCCGGCAGGTAGAGGATGCGGGTGGGCGGGTAGTCAATCATTGCTACAAGACGCCGGTGAGTGTGGCAGCCTGCGTTCACTGGCTCTCCACAGCGCCATCGGCGTTTCTCTTCGAGGATTGCGTAGAGGATTCCCCGCTGCGGCACGAACTCTCTCTGGAGCGCTTTCAGGCGGAGTCGGATGGTTTAATCACCGTACCCGACCGACCGGGGCTGGGCGTGACACTCAATGAAGATTGCGTACGTGAATTTATCGTAGCTGAGAGCGGTGTCCGCTGAGGCCTGTGAAAGATGAGCGTCTACTATTCGTTTGAACGAAACCCCGTTAATTGTTGCCGCCATGAAGTGCGAGATTGACGAATACCCTCTGTGGCATCCGGACAAGTAGGGTTTTCAAACATTTCCGGAAAGCGCGTCCACTTTGACAAGCTGCAGCGAAGGCAGAGCGTAAGCGATTACGCTTGTTGTCCCGAAAGAATAGGCAAAGAGAACGTTGGGGCTTCCAAGACATCTGACTCGGCCAGCTGTTAATTTGCAGATTCGGGCCTATTAAGGAGGACTATCCCATGGGAAATCGGTTGAGGGAAAAGATTTGCATCATCACCGGCGCGGCCCGTGGCATCGGTGCTGCGACGGCTAGAATCTTTGCGCGTGAAGGCGCCTCCGTGGTTCTGGCAGATGTAAAAGACGACCTTGGAGAAAAAACAGCGAGGGAGATCCGAGATGAGGGAGGCAAGGCCAAGTATGTGCACTGCAATGTAACCTGCTCATCTGACACCGAAAATCTGACCAAGGTGACCTGCTCAACGTTTGGGCGAATCGATGTCCTTTTCAACAACGCCGGGACTGCCATTCGAGGTAAGCTGGAAGATTTTTCTGAAGCGGACTGGGACACGATCTTCGACGTGAACGTTAAGAGTATTTTCCTCTGTTCAAAATACGTTATCCCGGTCATGCGGGCACAGGGGGGCGGCGTAATTATCAACATGGCCTCTGAGTCGGGTCTGATCGGTTACCCGATGAGCCCAGCCTATTGCGCCTCGAAGGGCGCCGTCATCAATCTCACGCGCTCCATGGCCACCGGCCACGCGCCCGATAAAATCCGGGTGAACTGCATCTGTCCCGGCACGATCCCCACGCCGCTTTACGACGAATTCCTGGCTGCGGTGCACAACAGGGCTGAAGTGGAGCAATCGGTCAAGGATGCTCATCCGCTCGGGTTGGGCTCGGAGGAAGATATCGCCTACGCAGCCCTTTACCTTGCGTCGGATGAATCGAAGTATATGACAGGGGCGCCATTAATCATCGATGGAGGAATGACGGCAATCTAACTGGCTTCAACAGCCATTTCAGGCGGCGCGATTTTCATTCGGAGCGCAAGCCTTCTCTATTGAATGGAACAAATAGAAAAATGAAAGGTGGGGTTCATATGCCTAATAAATATGACGCTACAATGCTGGACATTGGCCGGGACAAGCAAGTCTTTGTCGACGACCTCATCATCGAATCGGTCGAGAACGTTTGCCGTAGCTGGCATCAGCCTGTACGAGCAGGTGACTCCCCAGTCATCATCAAGGACAAACCTTGGGAGCATATCGCCTATTTTACCTTCAACGGCTCTCGTGTGATTCGAGATCCGAAGGATGGGTTGTTTAAGTGTGTCTACCAGACCTGGGAACACTCCCCTCGGGCCGGCGACTCCCCGCTTGGCACGAATGCCCATCACCTTTTGTATGCTGAATCGGAGGACGGAATTCACTGGCGCAAGCCACTTTTCGAACTCCACAAGGTGAATGGAGAGCCGACAAACGTCGTGATCCCAAACGCGCTGGGAATCTCCTACGTGCTGAATCCCCACGAGCGAGACGAGTCGCAACGCTTCAAAGCCATCTACCTGAGTTACCGGCCCCGCAAGGGACCCGACCCGGACCATGCCGTGGCTGCAGTTTCTGGCGATTTGATCCATTGGACCAGCCTGCCTGAACTGCCGGTTTTTGGCCGCTCGGGAGCTCGCATGGGCGACTCGAATGGGCTTCACTACGACCCGGCAGGCAGGCTCTACGTGTTAAACATGCGTCATTACGACATCCAGGCGATTCCGGTAAATCTCAATAATCCCGTTGTAGAAGAGTGGTGCATCTGTCCGCCGTACTATCCCTTGGACTGGGTCAGGGCTAACAAGCGGCGGGTGTGGCAGAGCGAGAGTGCGGATTTGATGCATTGGTCAGAGCCCTACTCCATTCTCACTCCCGAAGACGGCGAGGATAACCTCGACGAGACGTTCTACGGCTTCTGCCAGTTTCCGCTCGGCAGTGTGATGATGGGGTTCCTTCCGATTCTGGATTACGTATCCAACGAGATGGTCGTGAGGCTCGTGTACAGCCGTGATGGCAAGAACTGGCATCACTTGAACAAGCGCCAACCGTTCCTGACCCCGCGGGGCGAAGGCAAATGGGATTCGTATATGGTCACGCTTTCCCACGGTCCCATCGAGGTGGGTGACGAGCTGTACATTTATTTCGGCGGGGCGAGCAACCACCATGACTGGTGGATTACCGGTGATCGCGAAAAGCTGCAGGTTCCAGAAGTGTTGGATGGAAAGAACGTAAACTACGCATTGGGGTTGGCCAAGCTGCGTCTCGACGGCTTTGTCTCGCTTGATGCGAGAGCGCCCAGACGCGGCATCCTGATCACGCGGCCCCTGATCTCGGAAGGCATGCAGCTGGTGGTCAATGCGCGGTGCCGCGAGGGCGGATCGATGGCCGCCGAAGTGGTCAACCTGCGCGATGAGGTTTTTCCCGGCTACTCGCGTCAAGAGTGCGACGTCTTCAAGGGCGACGCGGTCCGGCATGTGTTTTCCTGGAAAGGAAAGACGGAGTTGCCGCCGGTCAGTACGCACAAGGCTTATTACCCGAATCCGGAATTCGAACGCTACCGAAAATTCCGTTTCTACATGGATAACGTGGAGCTTTATTCATTGACAATTAATGGCCAATAATTTCGATATCATTCAGAAAGACTTGGCTCCGTTAAAGAGTCCTACCATCCCTATCCCCGGATGAGATATAGTCCCAACGACGAGGGAAGTATTTTCATTAACCCAGTCCCTTTGGATTCAGTTAATTAGGGCTCAATTGGGGGCTTGAAGTTGGCCGATCCAGCCGGGGATTCCTGCCAGCTGAGAAGCGCTGTTAGGATAGGGACTTAAGGATTTATTTTGCCTGTTAAATAATGCCTTAATTAATAAACTGCCCTCCTATCATTTTGTTGGATCCGATAATTGAAATCATCGGTTGATGAGTATTGAATAGTTCCAGCAAAAAATGAGAACCAATTTTAAGAATTCTGAGAAAGAGGTTGAGGTTCTTCGCCTAATCCACGCCCGTGTCACCTTATCTCGGGCTGAGCTAGTTAAGTTGACGGGGCTCAGTGCCGGTCTCATCTCAGCCATCGTACGCCGGCTCATTACGCGCAGTCTTGCTGTGGAGTCAGGCCTTGAGCCCACCAAGCTCGGCCGACGACGCATTACTCTGAAGCTGAAAGCCGAAGCGGCTTACACGGTCGGGGTTGAGATTGGGACGTACCACTTGCGGGTCATCGTCATCGACCTAGCTGGTAATGTCTGTCATAAGCTGGAAACACTAACGATGCTCAATAAAGGGATGGCACACGTCATGGAGAGATGCTTCGAGAGTATTTCCAAGGCAGTGGAAGCGTGTGGCCTGCCAAAAGGAGCGATTACAGCAATTGGGGTGGCACATTCCGGTGTAACTGACAGCGACCGGGGAATTGTTCTTTCCTTTCCGCGGCCCGGTCAGATGGCAGAGTGGAGAAACGTTCCTCTGCGCGAAATGCTAGAAGAGAAATTTAAAGTTCCATGCTTTGTTGAGGACAGCGTGCGAATGGCGGCACTAGCGGAAAAACAGCTAGGCGTGGCCAGCAACTTTTCGGACTTCGTGTATATCGGAATCGGGATGGGCATCGGGGCATGTATTTTCGTAAATGGCAAACCTTATCGAGGGGCCGGAGGAAGTGCTGGAGAATTTGGCCATATGACCGTTGATGAGGATGGTCCGCTCTGCTGCTGCGGAAATTACGGTTGTCTATCAGCCCTGGCTTCGTGCAGTGCAATCATGCAGTCGATGACTGATGCCATCCGGAAGGGAGTTCATTCAAGAGTGCAAGAGATGGTCGAGGACGATCTGGATCGCATCAACATCGAAATGATCATCCAGGCCGCAATGGAGAATGATTCGTTGGCCTTTCGAGTCCTCAATGATTCTGCGATGCATATTGGTGTGGCACTGGCCGACGTTGTCAATCTCCTGAACCCGGCAGTCGTCGTCTTCGGAGGTCCACTTTTCCAGACAAACCCGCACTTTGTGCTGGAACCGATCCAACGCGTGATCAAACAACGTGCTTTGGAGAAGGCAGCCAACGAAGTCCAACTGATGGTGTCCGAGTTAGGGGGGGAATCCGGAGCCTTGGGCGCCGCACGGATGGCAGCCGAAAAATCGATTGAAAGGATTTACCTTCAAAGTCCCTAAAGTCTCTGGGTGCGAGGTTTCGCGTTTGAGCAGTGGAGAAGATGCGGACCAAGAACTCGGCTCGATTTCTGGGAACATCAGAAGGTCGAATCACAGGCTCTTAGTACTGCTTTACATCAATACAGCGACATATATTTAGGATAGGCGCCCCTAGAAGTCAATTCCATGGGAGCGCTTCATGAATAGTTCCTCCTTACCGATCCTTCTTCTTCTCAAGAAACTCGTCACGTAACTGACGCTCGCGGGTTGGGCGCCATTCCTTCTCCATGGCTTTCCTTAGCATCATTGCCTTCTGGGAGAGACAGCTGCAGTTCTGCCCCAGAACCTCGAAGATTCTGTTAGCCACAAGGCGGTGTCCAAGGTTATTGAGATGCACTCCATCCTTGGGATCTACGGTCCAGCTCGCCATATCTTGAGCTGCAAATACGTCGGCATAAAGCGAATCGCACTCTAAAGCCATCTGTTTGAGGCCGGAATTGAATCCGATCAGAGCCGAAAGATCCGCCTGGTTGAAAGGGGCGTATCGCTCAAAAGCAGTCAAGAAGGTTAAATTAGATACGACGACCAAGGCTCCTGTCTGTTTTTTAATGTCCAGAATCATTTGCCGCTCATCCTCAAGGAATTGAGCCAGCGGAGTCCCTCCTCGTGCGCTGTTCGTTCCGAAGTCGCCAGCCATGAGGACAAGGTCAGGATGATAGGCAATGACATGATCCTGATACCGCTCCATTGCGCTGGGCTTGTTTGACTCGCTGTAGTGGGCGCTCCGGGGTGAAATTACGTTTGCACCGATCCCATTGTTGTACATCTTAATGGGCTCGATTTGCGACTCGTTAATCAAGCTTGTGAGAAGACTCACCCAGCCCAATTCGGGGGTGGTAGCCTCTCCACCTGCGGTGATGCTCGCTCCAAACGCCACGGCCACTCGGAATGGCTGATCACGATAATCTCTCTTCAGTGGCAGCGTAGAGGGGCTCGCATCTCCCGTTGACGTGGAAGCCGAAAAGTCGGCCCGTGCGCTTGTTGCAAGAGCCAACGCTGACATTAGAAAATTGCGGCGAGTTTTCATCGGAACCTTCCTCCTTTTTGAACTAAGCAATCACAACCATCGAGAGCCCTGTAAGGACGACATAGAATAGCCCGAGGGCGATGCCGTCGGCTCCTGCCGCGTCACTCTATTTCTCAAAATAATGTCCAATCCGAAGTGAAGACTTGAGGAGCGTTCATACCGCAGCCTGCGGGCGTATTTTATTTGTAACAATTCTATTTGTCATTGCTCAATTCCCATTTGCCATTTTTCATTTAAGCTTCTCAATGGTCAGAGCACATCCGCATCTCCAACTCATCTGAGCAAAAACTTGTTTCGAGGAAACAGACGTTAGCCCGGAAAGTCTCGCCTATAACGCTCCAGCACCTTTTGAGCATTTCCCTTCATCAGGTAGAGCTTGCCCTGCATCGAACGCTCTTCTCCGGTCTTGATAAGCGGGCCAAAATAAGGGTCTGCGTGGAAGCACCTATTGCCCTTCGTGTCGCCGTAAATGGAGTTCGCCTGCTGGAATCCCAGAGCCGCCGAATGTTTTCCGTCCACACCTTCTACAATCACTAAGGACGCTTTTGCCTCTACTGCCCCTACCGGAATATGGCGATGTCCGGGTGGGACATACCCACCCGCACCCACCACCTTGTGGATTGTCATGTCGCGTCCTCTAATTTCCGCTAGTGTCTGCAACCGATCTCCATTGAACAGGTAAGTCCGAGTATCCTCAGAATCTGCGATCGAAGGGGACTCGAACGCCACCGCGCAGAATGCCCAGTCAAAATTCTCCATCGGCTGTTGCATGTCATTGCGAACGCCTAATCCGATTTCGACGCAATCTTCCCTGGCACTCAATCTCAGCCAGAATCTTCCCTTGTTCGGCACGACGCAGTCCGCAAAAAGCTCCTGTTCGGGTTTGACTACTTTCCACTGAAAGGGAATGTGGTGGTAGTCCCTGCCTCGCCCATCTGGTTCTGAAGGAGGGAAGTGGTCATCGTAGAGAAATCCCTTTTCATATCCGACAACCTCACTGGTACGAATGATAATCCGTTCACACTGCCCAGGCCAGTTACCCTTCACCTCGGCACAGAGACGCCAATCGTGAAAAGCCTTGTGGCTGACACGGTGGTCCGAATACGGCCCTTCCCATTTGTACGGTCTGACAGTTATTGCGTTTTGCAATGACATTATGGCGGCCATCGCCTTTCGGCCGAGTAATCCTGCAAGTGGTGTTGCCATTGCGACAGATTCAAGAAATCTGCGTCGAGTTGTCATGATTAAGCTGCGATGGGAATCTGTGACTAGAAGCCCCACGCCCGCATGTGCCAGGCCCAGACCTGCAGGCTGTGAAATGCATACTCGTCGGCCACCGCAATCCCCTCCTTATCCGTTTGATTTCAAGCCAAACAAGTGCCAGCGCAAACCCTATTATCGAGTCGTTTTGTAAAGGGGTCGTCTCTTCGCCTATGCTAATGTCCTCTTTCCCTAAGAAAGCGGACGAATGCGAGCATACAAAGTGCAGCACTAAATCCGGGAGCTAAAAAAATTCCTCTTTCAACCCCCAGGCGGTTCCCGATGGCCCCGACAAAATAGGAACCCACCGCGGCCCCGACGTTAGACAAGCCTGCAAAGAGAGAGAATGCCGTTGCAGTTCGACCGATAAACCTTCCGCCCAAATAGGAACTAAGTGATGGACCGATCGTCGAAACCATAACTCCGGAGAGAGCAAACAATAGGATCCCTAAAATGTAGCTCGGCGAGAGAATCGTGCCCAAAAAAGCCCCTGTCTCACCGGCCGCGCAAACGGTTATCACCATCAACTCCGGGACCTTCCATCGTGAAGTGATCCCACCAAACAATAGGCGCCCACCCAGTACCCCGCCAGCATTCACGCTGAGAAAAAAAGCGGCGTGAGCAGCGTCGATATGAAGCTTGCTCTGATACAACTGGCCGACAAAAGAGAGCATCCCGGCCTGCGCGAGTCCATGAAAGAACCCCAGCAGTGAAGCCACGTAAATAATAGGGCTGCGCAGAACTTCTCTCATGATCGAAAGAGCAGGTTCTCCCACCCCTGACTCCAAGCTTTCCCGCGGCAAACTATTGGATCGAACGAACAAGGCCCAGAGTAGCAGCAGACCCATTGCTCCAGCACCCGCGTAGTAGCCCGTTCGCCAGCTCATATTCCAATGATCCGCTTGTACAAACCACCATCCCAGGAGAGCCGGGCCGACCATCGAGCCGCCCGCATCGCTGAGGCCTGCCAGGAAAAAGACGCTTTGCCGGTTCTTCCCGAAATGACCGCTGATGATCGAACTCCCGATGACAACCAGAGCAGCTATGGCAAGCCCGAAAAAAACCACACTGAAAAGCACGAGGCTGAATTTGCTCGCCCCACCAATCAAAATCAGGGCCGCACCCGCAATCGAGAGCGCGACCATCGCTGAGCGTTTTAGCCCGAGGCGGCCAATCATGGCCCCGCCGATTAAGCTGAACACGAGGCTGCTCACAAAATAGAGGAATTGGCTCTGCCCCATTTGTTCCAAGGTGGCGCCAAACTCGCGTTTGAAAATCGGAAAGGAAGCCGGCAGGAAATTGAAAACTGCTCCATAGCCCAGACCCAAAACCATAACAAACCAGAATACTGAATCCGTCCAGACTGAGTTGGCTTCAGATTCGAGCGCTTGGGTATTTTCTTTGATCATCAAAAGTTCAACTCCTGCAATGCTGGGGGGCTTCTAACCGTCTTTAGGAATTGTCCCAAATCAATATATTACTATGACTTCGTGTCGGCCAGAGATCGGCTTCAGTTCGATGACCTCGTTTTGAGCACTGAATCCATTCCACGGCTTCCCGTTCAACAATACTTTCTTCATTGGCTGTCGTTCCGGATGGGGCACTCGGAGGAGAATTTTCTCCGCGCCTTGCGCAGGCAACTCTGATAAGACAAGTTCAATCAGAATCTTTCCTTTGTCCGCCTGGGACTTCACAGTCAGGCTCAGTCTTGCGAGAGGCGTCACGCCATCTTTGACTTCTATTTCTTTTTCCGCTTCAAGCCACCGCCGCGGAGCCCCTGGCAGCAGGTAGATTACTTTCCCCTCTGCCAACAAAAGTGCTTGGCGGATTAAGCCACAAATTCGGGAGCTGCCCGATGTATCCATAAAGAAAGGCGCGTACCGCTGATCGAAGAGATGAAATCTCTCAACCGAACCGAAAGTTTCTTTGTCAACGCCGTAAGCAAGCATCGAGTAGAAAGCAAGCAACGCCTTCTCAATCTCCCCGCGCAAAATCCAGGAGCGATGCCAGATATCCTCTGAGAAGTTCACGTAGTAAGCGTTCGATCCGTGGGGGTCGCCGTCTTTCTGGAGGCCTCCCGTGAGACCCACCACACCGCGGTTCCAATTCTTCTTCATGAAGTTTTCCAACTGGTCAAAAGCTGCTTCCTGGGGGGGCAGGAACCCTGTGTCCACAAGGGCCAAAGCTCCTGTCGCAAATTCAGCCCAACCTGGAGGTCGATCGAGTCTCTCAGGATACGGCGGAAGATTTGGATCCTCGTTATATGCTCGACGCATAACCTCCAAAATGTCCCGCCGGTAGTCCTCTGCTTCTTTAATCAAGCGGATGCCCTCCGGATGGCCAATTTCCGCTAGGGCTTCAGCAACTCGGCTTAGTCCTTGACTGCTGTAACTGTCCGTCCAACACGGATAGTACGTGAGCCCCGGAAACTGGCCCTCATTCATTTGACCATTCAGCAACGCGCCCTCAGCTACCAGTTGTCGGATTGCCTCATCGGCAGTGTCGTAGGCTCTGCCGACCGGCAACAATCCGAAATGAACAACTTTTTGTCCTTGGACATCCTTTTGCTTTGTCTGTTCACGCTCTTTAATGATCCAGTCACAGGCTTGCACGAGAGCCGGAGCAAATTGCTCTAACCATGCACGGTCCTTCGTATAGTGGTAATGCGTGGCAAAGGTGTAAAGCATTGCTCCCGTGCCGTTCATCCAATTCGGGAATTCCTTTTCCTTCCCGGCATTGAGCATGGCGAGTTGCCCGTACACGGTTGAGTGCGGGTCACCCTCCCACCCACTTTCTTCGAACGCGATAGTCCCGCCGAAGACGCCATCTTTCGTCTTAAATTCCCCTTGGGGAAGGAACCTGCCCTGGATTTCCAAAAAGTAATTGAGACACTTTCTGACGTCCTCGTGGTGACCTATCCCGTCAAGATGGGTGAGCGTTTTCATGGCTTCCCAAGGCCACACTCCCTGGAGCCCTTGAACTGGCAAATAATAATCGCGGTCGGCTGCTTGCACCATTTGTGTTTGGTTATAGAGGATTTGCGCCTTATAGATGCTATTGACCACATCCTCGGGAACAGAAATTTGAGTTCCCTGTTTCAGGATGTTCTCTAGCTCGAGAGTATGCCGGTCCAAGGCGGAGAGAAAATCGATCTTGCGAAGCTCCCGAATCTCCGCCGCCGAGAGTCCCGCTTTGCTGCTGCAGACAGCGAAACGGATATTCTTTTTCTCCCCCGGCCGTAGATCAACTTTAAAGTTAAACACCCTGCCAAAGGCCGTCGTCCTGATTCCGCTGTCCTCGGAGTGAATTCCCAGTAGAACCGAGCCATCTCGAAGGATATCGTCTTCCGGTACGAGGGGATTACCAGTGACCGTTGGCAGTGATCCCACGACTTCGAACAGATCGTAGGTGTTATAAGGAAAAGGAGGAACCCCTTTGGCAGCGGAAACGCCAGGGACAAAAGCCCACAAATTTCCGGACCGGTTTTCAGAAAAGTCTGTGTTAACGATGCTCATCTCTACCATAGCCACCTGTTTCTCATGGCCTGTTCGGACTTCGCGCGCCCCTAAGAGGGTTGCGAAAGCCAGCTGTTTATAAAGTAGTGGAGCCTCATACCACGTGCTTATCACAATGGGGAGGTATCTGTTCTTTAAGGAGCGCCTAACCTCTCGCCATGGAATTGGCGTGGGAGCATCACCCACAGCAAATGCGAAAGGATTAGCGACCATTCCGACTCCCATATCAGGCCGCACCCAGATGACTTCAGGATGAGCCTTGACGCTGATTACCGGATGTTTCGACATGGGACCGCCGTAATGTTTTGCGACTTCCTCATAAGTGACCTCATGGTGGGCCCTCTGCACCTGATCAAAGGTCAATCCGTCTGGAGCCCCTTTTAGTACTTCATTATGCTTAATCATAGATGTAGAGCTCACATTCGCTTGTTGAAGCTTTCTTTAGAAGTCCGGGCATATTCACGTCGTATTTGCCCAATCATAATTTGGCACTGGCAGCCCCTGAGGACGAAGTCCATCGGTCTCCCCCGTGGCTGTGGAGCTTTGGGAGATTCGCAAAACTCGGAAACTTTCCTTGTGGCCAATCGAGTTTCCCCAAGTAGAGACCCCTAAGACTATTGGCGAGAAGCCCGAGGGTAAGACTTGGATTGTTCCAAGCTCTCTGGATTCGTTCTTGCGAGAAATCATCAGGATATGTCTTGCAGTGCGTGATCCACCAAGTTTCCCGCCAAAAAAATACTTTGGAGGCGTGACTATAGCCCAGCCGAACAGGGTGGTATCCAAAGAAATCAAAAGGCGAATTGCTACGTACAACGTGGGTCCACCACCCATTCTTGAAAAACAACCAGTAACAGCCATCTTTGAACACAACACAAGGGGATTCCGCTTCGAGCGTCAGCTGTTGGTGCCACGCCTTGACGCTGAAAACCGGGCCGATTTCCTGCCAGTGAACCAGGTCATTGGAAAATGATGCTGCAATGCAGACTAGATTTCTCCCGAACTTTTCCTGTAACCGCGACGCCCAGTAGGCAACAAATCGGCCGTCATCAAGCCTGATGATGTTCGGGTCACGGCAACCGCCGTAACTCCCATCATCTCGGGCGCCCAGGCCAAAGCCTGGCCATTTGGACCAAAACACCGAAGGGACGATCACCGGATTCCCCCCATAGCGCTGCCACTCGAAGAGATCACGTGACGTGGCCAAGCAGATCCGCTGCATAGTCTCCTGGTCACTAACGGCGTACAGCATATAGAAAAGACCATCATGCTCCATGACATAAGGAGCAAAGACATGACTATTTTCTGGCCAAGTGTGGGTACACTGGATGACATCAGGGTGCACTTTCCAATCTGTCAGGTTGAAACTAGTGGCGTGGGCGAACGATATCTCACTTCCAGCCCGCCGGGTCTCCTCATCTCTCACACTCGAGGGTGTATAGCCAACAATACCGAAAAAATGCCATTCGTCACCCTTCCTCACTAAACAGTGGTCATTCAAATATCGCCCCGGAATGGAAAGCACCTCCTCGAAATCACCAATAAGAACATTCCCATACTGGGTCCTGACGATCGAACCGGGTCTGTAATTAGACCCCGGTACCCAATCCTCAAATGTGTCTGTGGCATCGAGTCCCGGGTCTCCGGATAACTCAGGCTTTGGGGTCCCTGCGTGCTGGACGTTAGAGAGCGAACCGACTCCGCCGGACGCTGCTCCCGCGGACACCAGAAATTCTCGTCGTGATATACCTATCTTGCTCACCGCGCACTTCCCTAACCGTTGAGATTTCCGTCCAATGCAATCAACACTCAGGCAATTATCTAGCCGGGTAGTTCAATTTGCCCTCTTGAGCGTGCACCGCAAGGAAGTCAATTGTGACCCAACTTTCAACCTCGCCGACAGCAAGTGAACCTCGAGGCCTTTAGTTCTCTAAGGAATCGAAGAATGTGAGATCCGCATCGAAATTATCCATCGCCGCAACCTGATCGCCACGCAGTCGTGTCCGTATATTGCGGGTCCGGTGTTTAAGCACAATCGTACGGGCCGGCAGATCATATCTGACGGTCACAGGGTGCCCAACGGGTTGATCGTTAACCAGCAAGTACGATGCTGTGAAACGCGGTACAGCGGTGGTCCCCTCAACAACCACTCGCCGCGGTTCCACCCACGATGGCATGCGTATCCATAGTGCCCCCGGCTTTTTCAACGTGACCCGCAAATGTGGATGAGTGTAAATCGATTCGACCTTGATCCTGGCATTTTCATAATCAAATAACAGGTTTACGTGATGCCCTGTCAGGTCGAAGGTAGCCACATTACAAAATGCCTCGCAAAGCGAAGCAACGACACCGCCGACAATGTCAAGGGTGAATAGGACTCCGGGGAATCCCTCGAGTTCCAAAGGCTCGTGCCCATAAGGCGCCGGGTGGCCCCAGGCCCCTTGAAGACGACGAGCCACATCGCGTTTGCCGTCTTCGTTTCTGGGATTGGGCGGCGCTGTAATGAAACCGATGTCCCGCAGTTGCGACGGCAGGATATGACAACGAATAATCCGTTCCGCATCCTCAAAATATTGCGAGTAGCCGAGGCGCCCGAGAATCAAGGCCGTTTCGACCAAGTCGCCACTTGAATTACCCTCACCCACATCCGGACGCTGGACGGCCGAGTCCCCTGTCTTTTCCACAACCCAGCCTACTTGATCACGGAGTGTCCACATGCCGTTGTCAAAGAACTTCTTAACACGGTTGAGCAGAACTAAATCTTGCGTCAGTTCTGCCATCTGGGCAAGAGAGGACAAGACACAGGCTATTGAGTGACCGTGGGTGCCCTGAACCGTGATGCTGTATGCACCATCTTCAGCGAAATGTTCTGCCAGCAGTTTGTCTTTCAAGATGACGGCTAACTCCAAAGCAGGGCCATAGCCGGTCGCGCGATAGTATTTGACGAGGGGCCCGAGGATGCGGGGGAGCGTTCGAACAAAATTCGCATTCCGATCCATGTGAATGATTCCATACCTTCTCAACTTTTCAGAATCCCAACCACGCGTGGGATCCCACAAATCGAAAATCGCTGCAATACAAGTTTCCGCGATCCGTCGCGCCTTCTCGTCGTCGCGGTATTTGACTAATGGGTACAGGGCGTGGAGCCCTTCGCGCAGGTTATGCGCCGCAAAATTGATCCGCGGCCCGCCTACAGAGGTCCGATTCAGGGGCAAGGCCACTGGTCCGCTAAATGAGAGAAACGCAGCCCGTCGATGCCTTTCAACCGCTTCTTCATTGAGAGTAATGCCCGCAGCGGCTTCAGCGTAGAGCAATGCGTTCAAATGGCGACCTGGAAGATGCGCATCGCTGTGCCCGGCGCTGAAGGCGAGGGAGACATCCGGCCGAACCTGTGCAAGCATGAATGGCAGGTTGTCGTCATCGGCATTGAAAATGTTCTGCATCGTATTGCACCCCAGGCGAATAGCGTCCAGGATGTCGGTGGTATTCACGTTGTTGAGACGGCCGTACTTGGGGGGTAGAGATTTCAACCGCTGCGTCATCGAGTTGTCGCCTCTCGCCGTCTGAAATCCCCAAGCCATTTGAGTGGCCAGACCTGAAACGCCAGCCATAAAGTGACGGCGATTCATACTTTGACCTCTGAGCAGAGTGCTTCAGCGAATGCTTTTTCCGTTTGGATTCCTGGGCTTCTTTTCTCTGACTTTCCAGTTCGGTGGTATTATTGCGGCGGCTATTGGTACTCGACCAGCGCCATGGCAATGACGGGGAAGGGTTCGAGCCGAAATTGCAAGTAGGGTCCTGCCTTTTCAAACGCCAGCGCCTTCCGATCTGGCACCCGTAGCACAGCCGTGGCTCGGCGGTCGGCAGGCACTTGTACCCTCACCACCGCCCCCACCGGAATCGGTGGCAGATCCCGTTGCATATTCAATAGTCCCGCCAGCAACCTCCGATTCTCAGGTTGGTGGTACAGGGTCATCTCAACTGACGGGTGGGTATCCACCTCGAAGGAGTAGGGTGCTGGCAGAACACGTCGCAAAACCGAAATAACAAGCCTGCCGTTCACAGCGTTCGTTCCAGACTCAATCGAAGCGGCTACCCAGACGACCTTCCCCCGCCCAAACGAAGTGATCACCAGCCCCGGGTCAGTTCCGGGCAATTCCGCAGGAGGGTCGCTCTGGATCGAGGCAAAGCGGCTCCCGATGGAGTGTCCAGACTCCGGAGGAACATATGGCAGCGTGACGGTTGCCAAAACATTGGCATCACGCAGTACTTCGGCCCTAACCATGGGTCCCCGGAAAATAATCTCGTTCTGCGGCCAGATAACCTTCTTCATTTCCTCGTCCTTGGCTGTTAAATAAGTCACGCGTGTGCCCAGCTTCCCCAAGTAGCGCACTCCAAACAAATCTTCAAGCAGGTAGCGAGGCCCCGATTTGTCAAACCGGTCCAGTGATGTTGACCCGCTCGCAAACAGAACCCCACCCTGCTCAACGAAGACCCGGAACTGGTCGGCCTGCACGGCCGTCAACTCGAGAACACTCGGCATAATGACCGCCCGATAGCTATTCAGTTGATCCAGGGTAACGTTCGTGAGAACACCATAGGGAATGTGAGCTTCTCGCAGAATCCGAGCGACCCCCCGAACACCTGCAATGTGCGGCATCTTGTCCATTTCCTTCAACTGGTCGACCCGTATGCCTTTTTCGTCCGGGTTGTACATCGATTCCTTGTCGCAGTAGACCGCCACATCCGCTAATAAACTGCCGCCAAGGAATGGCTCAAAAGGAGCCCTCTCTTCATTGATCTTGCGAAGATACTCGTACACCATGTGGTTGAGAGTCCCATCGGGGTTGATCGCGTCGATCGGGAGCATCGCCCCAGAATGGATTGTGGGGACAAATGATTCAATTCGGAACTTGTCCAACGGCTTCACTGATACATGGTCGCGCAGGTTGTTGGTTACCGAGGTCATAAACTCGAATGGACGAGTTCGGCTCAAGGCATTGAGCGCCTTGCAGGCCAGCGAGTACTCGTCCGGGCCTTTAGCCAAATGCGCGCCAACAAAATCGCATGTTTGCGTCGCCACCTCCAGCGGCACACCGTACCACCACTTCTCGAAGACGGCGCCACACTGATATTGAACATCGATCGGACGAACGCTTTTTACCGCATCGGTAAAGGCCTGAGCAAACTCGAGCAGCCACCGTTGCCGGGCGGCCTGGAATGTTCTCCATTGGGGGTCGTCCCAATCCACAACTCGCGGGGGCTCGGAATTCTCTTCTTTCCAGTAACGCGCCGTGCAATGCCGGCAATAGCAAACCCCCGGCCACTGGATCATGTCATTAAAAATGCACTCAAAATCATAACTGCGGACCAGTTCGCGAGCTAAAGCAAGATAATAATCTCGGGCCGGGCTGTTGATGCAGGTAAAGCCATAGCGTCCTGCCAGAATCTTATCAAGGCCTTCAGCCGGCTGGAATCTCCAGTCAGGGTGTTTCTCAAATCCAAGGTTATCGTAGACGACGTGGAAGTAAGCCACTCTGTGAAGGCCATGACGCTTGCACTCATCCATGACCTCTCCGAAGTAGTCCCGGCCCCTCATGCCCGCGTGCATTTGGCCTATCTTCGTACGCCACAGGCAGAGCCCTGCGCAAGAAATGGCGTATTGCATCAAACTCTGGAAGCCAGCCCGTGCGATCGTCCCAACGTAATCCACAACGTCAAAATGACTCAAAAAGACTGGATCCCAGTCCGGTACATGAATATCAACCAAGGAGCGACGGTAGACCTGGCCTGGCCACTGGGTGGGCTGGCTTCGTACCCTCCGCCGGCGCACCCTGCGACGTTGAGGCCAAAGTGATGGGCGGAGTCTTCGCCAATACGCCCGCAGGCATAATGTTTGCGATGGCCAGAGATCTTGCCAGATCTAGCGCATTGTCCAAGAAGCTACGACGATTCATGCTCTGACTTCCGACGGTGTATCTTTTTGTGTTGTGAATAAAGTGTAAATCAATGCGAGACTTGCTCGGGAGTGTCAAGGCTGTCTCCAGTCCCGAAGGCAACGCAGAAGACCGCATTTAAACCGCTTCACATAGCGATTCTCTCAGGAAGAAACTCAAAGGTGGGATGCATCTATTATCAATTTCGAGCCATATCACGCGGTCATCTAGCGCCAATAGCTCAGGCTAAGTGCTGCGATTCGCAATTATGGTGGCCGTTAACGCCGGGTCGGTGACTCCGGCCTGAAACTTTACCCGTGAAGACGGGAATTATAGAGCGTTGGGGGGCAGGCGGGGACGCCTGCCCCACAATGTTGTGGTGTTGGCCTCTGGCCGCACAAATGTCCAAACTCCAGCGCCGGGTCGGTGACTCCGGCCTGCAACTTTACCCTCGAAGACGGAAATCATAGAGCGTTGGGGGGCAGGCGGGGACGCCAGCACCACAAGGTTGTGGTGTGGGCCTCTGGCCTGCACAAATGTCCAAACTCCAGGCCTCCCGCTTTGCCGGAGGCTTTTTGACTCAGAAGCTGAACTTCAGCATGAACTGGATCTGTCTCCCAGGGTCAGCACTCGAGCTCTTTCCAAAAGATGATGACGCCATGCTGGTCACCGGTAAAGCAAAGACCGGGTGGTTAAATACGTTAAAGAACTCGGTACGAAAGTCGAGCCATATCTTTTCCGTAGTGAACACTCGCTTCTGGACCATCCAATCAGCATAAAAAGTGACAGGCATTCTCACACTATTGTTGGCCATGTCTCCCAATTTCAGTCCATAGGTCGGATAAACATATGTGGGTACCGTGAATGCCGCCCGGTTGAGAATCCCATCGGCTGGTGAAACACCAGATTTGGTGAAGGACACGCCCGGAACAATATTGGGTCTTTGAGTGAAACGTTGGTCGCCGGCGTCTAGTCCAGTAGTAAGATTGAAGGGAAGCCCGCTCGATATCTTCATGAGCCCAGACGTAGTCCAATCGCCGAGAAAAGCTCTGACCCACTTGCTTGAATTGGCTAGTTTGGGCAGTTGGTAGATGAAATCACCCGAAAAGTTATGGGTTACATCGGTAGGCAAAGTCCCCCGCGAAAGGTTTGTGTTCAGGACGGTCTGCACTTGGTCATCACTGAAAGAAACAGCAGCACTGATATCCAGATTGCCGCTCGTAAAACCAGTCGCATGTGACCAAGCGTAGTTCACATCAAAAGCAAGATTATTAGAGAGTCGGCGTCTCAGAGTAGCTTGCAACCCGTTGTAAAACATGTAGCCTTCGTTTGCTACCATTCTGATATCACCGAAACTCGTACTCGGACGCGATCCGACGATAGGATAGTATGTGTTCGGGCGTTGAGTCACCGGGACGTGTAATCCATGATTCCCCACATAAGCCAAGCTGAAAATCATGGAATTAGTGAACTGGTATTCGGCCGTGAGGTTCCATTGCTCCGAATAAAGATCCGGTGTGGTGGGATTGAGAACAAACCGGCCCGGTTTGGCCGTGACGTTAGCAAAGAGCCCTGGAGAAAACGGATAGGATAGATTTGGGAAATCGGTTGCCGTCGCCGAGAACGGCAGGGAATTATTGATGCCGAGGACGTCGCCCATTTGGCCGCTTACGTGTGTCCCGTAAAATATGCCAAATCCGCCCCGCAAGACAAACGGTTTCCCAGAGAGTGGTGTCCAAGCAAATCCAAACCGCGGTCCAAAGTCGTTGTTCCCGTCATACAGTTGATCACAAGGCGGACGAAATGGATCGAAAGGCGTACTGATCACGTTCTTCGCATTGCATGTCGAGTCGCTAAACACCCCAAAGTTGTCGTAACGAAGACCAATGTTCACTGTTAGGTTGGGCTTCCACCGGAAGTCTTCCTGGACGAAGAGCCCCACTTGGTTGTAACTAAGGTGTTCTCCCAGTTGCGTAAGGCTTGTCCCATACGTACTGCTAACACTGCTAGGCTTATCAGCAGCGAAACCGGCAGCGTTAACAAATGCCATTGACATTACGGAGAATGAGTTCTGCCCACTCATTAGGAAAGCGTAATTCCCTCCAAACGAAAACGTGCTTCTCCCTTTGACCCAAGTAGCCTTGTCAGACAACTGGGGCTGGGTATTGCCAAGCTTCTTTTTATTTCCACCCCCTCCGATGACCAGCCCGGGGACGGAAATGACGGGTACGTCAAAATAGGCCGGGTCGGTTGGCCCCCTAACTCGTCCTTGCAGAAACCGATTGACTCCAACCCTGAGGTCATTCACGAATGTAGGCGAAAAGGTGCGAGTCCAGCCTAATGTAGCGCTCTGGTGCCTTTCTGGCTGAAGAGTGGCATAGCCTGGGTAGATGGTTTGAACGTTCTGTTGAGAAACGCGTGGATCTAAAGTCGCACCTGAGAGATCTCCATCATTGAAGGTGTACTGCACAAAAAGCCGATCTTTCTGCCCGAAAATGAAATCCATTCGACCGGTCACGAGGTTTTGCGAAGCGATGGATAAAGGGTTACCTCTCCAAATCCCAATGACAGGGTCTCCAGGGATGGCCTCGGTGGGAAGGGGAGTCAGGTTGAGGAAGGGTTGCATGCGCGGATCGACGATGGCCCGAAAAGCTGCAGTCGGAACCCGCGAAAATCCAGCGAATGGAACATGGATTCGCTGGCCTTCGTAGCTGACCATGTAGAAGATTTTGTCTTTCTTGATGGGGCCCCCTATGGTTCCGCCAAAATCATTGAGTTTTAAGCTCCCTGCTTTTGCCTCAAAAAAGTTGCGTGCATCAAGCGCACCGTTGCGATAAAAGTCATAGAAGCTGCCATGGATTTGGTTTGTCCCGGTCTTTGAAACAATATTCACATAGCCGCTCGAGCCCTTGATATCCGCCGAGTAGTTACTGGTTGCAATGTCGTACTCTTGGATGGCATCCAGGCTTGTGATGGACAAATTAAAGTTGTTACCGGCCCAGTACTGCGCATCGCCACCGATACCGGCCTCCATCCCATCAAAACTGAGCTTATAGCCGTTTGCATTCGAGCCATTAATATTGAATTGCATGGCGGGGCCGCTCTGCTGCTTGGAAACCGAAATCGAGGGGCTCAAGAGGGCCAGTTCAAATGGGCTCCGGCTGTTCAAAGGCAGGTTTTGAGCCTGATCAATGTAGACCTTCGCGTTGACTGTCGCATCTTGAGTCTGGATATACTGCACATCGGAATTGACCTCGATAGATTGTTCAACACTGCCCGGAGAAAGCGTAAAATCCAGAGCAAGCTGTTGATTGGCGTTCAGAGTGACAGGAGTCTTCTTCAATGTCTTGAAGCCCTTCATACTTGCCTCAATTGAGTAAACTCCAACGGGTAAGGCAGTCAGACTGTAGGAGCCGCTTTCGCTTGTCGTGACTTCTTTTGTGTAGCCAGTATCCGCATGGGTAGCCACAATACGAGTTCCTGCGATTGAACCGCCCGACTGGTCGAGAATTCGACCCGTGAGGGTTGCAGTTAATCCTTGCGAATGCAGATTCCCGGCCAGCGACATATAGCAAAGCAAGTACCCGATGAACGCTCTTAAGCATAGAGTCTTAGGTTTCATTGAATGTTCCTCCTCTTCCCGCTTAGTTTGTTTTGCGTGAGTGAACCAACCTTGCTTCCAGCGCCATTTTTCCTAGTTATGTTGCAATGCACCCACTGGGCGTCACTAGGTCAGTTATATAGTTTTAAAAGTTAACTAAAGTGACTCTAGGATAGGATTATTTACCCTGTCAAGCTTTTTTTTTAAAACAAGCAATAAAATCGACAATATTTAGGCTTTTACTCTTAAGATACTTCATGTATAAACTAAATGGACTCATTGAACAGGCAAAAGAACATCGGCACAATGTTTCACTCCAAATCGGATTTAATCGGATCGATCGACAAAAGCATTTAATTCAATTGAGCTGAGGTGAAACCCCAAAGCTGGTGGGTTAGCGGTGAATCGTGCTGAAGATTAGTCCCTCAGCGGTGGAACAAGCGCAATCTGTATAGCTGGAGAGGCCAACAGGTATCCAATGTCATCTACTCCTACTCACGAGAATGTCATCCAAACGGTAGAAGGCCCTATCCAGCCTGACCAGCTTGGAATCACGCTAGCCCATGAACATATTTACATCCAAATATGGGAGATCTCCGGGCGTAACGATTACGCCGGGCAATTGGAAGACGAGGAGGTCTTACGGGAAGAGATACTCGCGTTTAAGAAACTGGGCGGCCAGAGCATCGTTGATTGTACCGTTCGAGGGATTGGTCGCAGCCCTGAAAGGCTCCGGCGGATGTCCCAGCAGACCGGCATCAATATTGTGATGGGATGCGGTTGGTACCGCGAGCCCTACTATCCGGCCGAAGATCTCATCGACCGTCGTACCGTTGACAACTTGGCCAATGAAATCATTCTGGAAATCAACGAGGGGGTGGGGAGTACCGGCATCAGACCAGGAATCATCGGCGAGATCGGGACAGACAAGTCTTGGGTTTCAGCACAGGAAGAGCGGGTGCACCGCGCGGCTGCGAGAGCCCATCTAGTAACGGGCCTGGCACTGACGACCCACTCGATCGGAAAGCCGGTGGGTTTAACAGAATTGGCTATTTTCGAAGACGAAGGAGTCGACCCCCGGCGCGTTATCATTGGTCATTGTGACCACCCTTTTAACCTTTTTCTCGACTATCATCTCGAAATCCTCAAACGTGGCGCAAATGTCCAGTTCGATACTCTCGGGAACAAGACCCCTCAGCTTGATGACCGCGCGCTCCGAATTCTTCTTGAACTCCTGAATCGCGGCTACGCTGACCAAATATTACTTTCACAGGATGTTTGCAAAACTCAGCATCTCCATTATCTGGGTGGGAATGGATTTTCTTTTGTGCTTGGGACATTCCTGCCAATGCTCCGCCAGGCTGGAGTTCCAGAAATCTCGATCAAAAAGATGATGGTCGAAAATCCGAAAAGGCTGCTGACGATCAAAAAGAGCTGAAGATTGCGCGTCGTGATAACCAAACGGGGGGATTTGGGAGCCCGACTAGCAGCTTGATAGGGAATCAAACAGATTTACGTACTTGTGGATTGATTATAGTTAGGAGGCTCTCCCGATCATGAAATCCCTGAAAAGCATGCTTCATCAGTCACAACTCATTGTTGGTCTGACCACCCAGCACGTGACACATCCATGGCTGGCAAAACTTTGGAAGTACAGCGGCTGCGACTTTGTATATATAGAATACGAACATGGCTTCTTCAACGAAGCGGAACTCGCCAGCTTTGTTCTGTCGTGTCGGTCCGAAGGACTTCCAGTTGTTGCGAAGGTTCCGGAGTGCACCCGGACTCACGTCGCGAAACTACTGGATTGTGGTGTAACCGGAATCCAGTTACCCTGGACGGAAACCCAGGAGCAAATTGAGCGGCTTGTCTCCTACGTGAAGTTCCCGCCGATTGGAATTCGGGCTGCAGCTCCATGCTTCGGCAATTGCGATTACGACCCCCATGTGGACGGGCCAGAGTTTATCGAAGAGGCTAATCGTGAGACGATAATTTTGGCCCACATCGAGACTCGTCGTGGAGTGGAAAATGCCGATACGATTCTCTCGAACCCGCATGTGGACATCGTTTTCCTGGGGATGTATGACTTGTCGGTTAGTTTCGGGCAAGCGGGCAATTTTCAGAATCCGAACCTAGTCGCTGGCGTGGAGCGTGTCATCACTTCCGCCCGCAAGTACAAGAAGGTTGTCGGCATGTATGTTCCGAACTCAGACGCGGCGAGAGCCTGGTTTAGTAAGGGTGTCACCTTTTTTGAAACGGTCAGCGAATTGGATCTGATCAGTCAAGGGGCCCAGAGTGTCGTTCGTGAGTTCCGCACCATAACAGCAAAATAGAAAGCGGTGCCATCGCCTATGGAGCATTGGTGAGAGAGAAACCCAAAAGGACACAGAGCGGTTCTTCGTCGATACCCAGACCCACAAAACCATTCGTGCATCCTCAAAAACAAGACTATCGCAGTCAGCCGTTCCGTGTAGCGGTAGCGGTGGGAGACGCCATCACGGCTGGAGGGGATGCAACGAGCCCGGATCTGTGTTGGGTCAGTCGCCTGGCTGACGCGATTAACGAGTCACAATCGGAACCGGTAAAGATGGTCAACAACGGGATGGGTGCCAATGTCATTTCGCAGAGAAGCCCGGCATATAACCCTTCCCGAGGACCTAGCGCGATAGAACGTTACTATGAACATGTCATCGCCTATCGCCCGGACCTGGCTTTGATTTCCTATGGCCTCAATGATGCCCGAGGCGGGATGCCATTGGCCCAGTTTCTAGCCGACGAACAGCAAATTGTTCTGGATATTAAGGAACAGACCGGTGCGCTTATAGTCGTAGTAGACGCATACTTTATGACCGCTTACGATCGATGGCCCCCTTATGACCGCGCGAACCTGGCTACTTTCATGGGGTTCAACTGTGCCCTCAGGAGAATGGCCGAAGAATGTGACGTGTTGTACGCCGATGTGTTTGCCAGTCAGGGCATGGCACATTGGATGATCGATCCTGAAAATGGCGTGCACCCGAACAACCTTGGTCATCGCGTTATCGCGGATCGGATTTTCGGTGTCCTGGCACAAAATTGCAGTTGTCTCTCACAGAGGGCCTTCGAGCTGCGGAAGACGATGAAGCCTTGGCGGCAGCGTGAAACGGAATTGCAGAAAGAATTTCACAAAAAGCTGACTCTGACGAACTAAGACTACCTCCCCTCAGGTGACGCGCCTTTTGATAAAGCGTACACTGCCAGCACCCCGGAACGACAAAAAGGAAATCCCTGCTGAGAAATTGCAAAGGAGATCAAGATGCCCCTCAATGATTTTGTCACACTCGGTCGTTCCGGGCTCCGTGTGAGTCCTTTCTGCCTTGGCGGCATGACTTTTGGTGAAGAGTGGGGGGTTGGCTCGAACGTAGAGACCTCGCAGCAGATCCTCGATCGATTCCTCGAGCACGGTGGCAACTTCATCGACACCTCAAACGTGTACACACGCGGCCACTCGGAGAATATCATCGGCGATCACATTGGCCGTCACCCGGCCCGCCGCGACCGCGTCGTCATCGCCACGAAGTTCTTTGCCAACCTGTATCAAGGTGATCCCAACGACGGCGGCGCCAGTCGCAAGGCCATTATGGCCGCCTGTGAGCACTCGCTCCGGCGTCTCCAGACTGACTATATCGATCTGTACTGGCTGCACTGCTGGGACAAGTTTACGCCCGTCGAAGAGACGATGCGCACGCTCGACGACCTCGTCACTGCAGGCAAGGTTCGTTACCTTGGTTTTTCCGACACACCTGCATGGAAGGTCGCCGAGGCGCATGTAACGGCTTGTCTTCGAGGATGGACGCCGCTCATTGCGCTGCAGATCGAGTACTCGCTGCTGGAGCGCACCGTCGAGGGCGAGTTGATTCCGATGGCGCGTGAACTCGGTTTGGGCGTCACCCCATTCGCGCCACTGAAAGCTGGACTCTTGAGCGGCAAGTTCACGCGCGCAAACGCTGCCCAGGCCCAGCCTCGTCGCGGCGCATCGCTCGGGAAAGCTCTCAACGAGCAGGCCTTGGGCGTGATTGACATCCTCATTGATGTGGCGGGCCAACTCGGCGCCACGGTACCCCAAGTTGCGCATGCCTGGGTGCGCTCGCGACCCGGCGTCCGTTCAGTGATCATGGGAGCAACCACGGTGTCACAGCTCGAGGAAAACATAGGGGCACTCGACCTGCAACTGCGGCCGGAACACCTCGCGGCGCTTGACGAGGCTTCGCGGCCAACACTCAATTGGCCGGCCGAGGCCCTCGCCAACATCGGGGTGTTCGGCTACGGCGGGACAAGGATCAACTCCGAGAGCTTCCCTGTAAATCCCAGGGCACCGAAGAACGACGCCGAGCGCTACTAGTATTACAGTGTTAAGTCTTATGAGACCTCCTGGGTGGCGCACACGTGGCGCTGTCTTCCATGTGTGCGAACCAGAACGCAGACATCCCCAAAAGCGTTATGTGCGCCACCCGATTACGGAGGTGGTCTTTCGCGCGGCGGCTGCTTAATACTTCTTCTTGCCGGACAATTGCAATCGACTCAAAGATATTTCAACTCGCTCGTCTCCAATACATCAGGATGTTCACCCCATTGAGGAATACCGCAACAACCCTATGAAAAAGACTACACCGACAAAGCATCCGCGCCGAGGCGCAGAGCTCAGTTCCCCTCCGACCGCCAAATCGAATGATCCATCGGCGCAACCTCGGAAGCGAGACTACTATAGCAAGCCGTTTTGCGTCTCGGTCGCGTTGGGGGAAAGCACCACGGCTGGAGGCACGGCGACCAGCCGGGAATTGACATGGGTAAGCCGCCTGGCGAATTTGATTGACGAGTCACAATTGGAGCCGGTCACGATGATCAATAGCGGGATCGGAGCAAATTGCGTCTCCCCACGAAGTCCGCAGTACGATCAATCAGGCAAGCCCAGCGCGATGGAACGGTACAAGAGACACGTTATCGATCACCACCCTGACTTGGTCCTGGTTTCCTTCGGTCTCAACGATGCGCGGGGAGGAACTCCGCTGGCGCAGTTCCTTGAAGACCTTCGACATATCATCTTGGACATCAAAGATCAAACTGGAGCCCTGATCGTGATCGTAAACGCCTACTTCATGACAGGCTTTGATTTATATGAGGCGTACAACCTCAACAATGCCAACATCGCCACATTTATGGGCTATAACTGTGGCTTGAAGCAGCTCGCGGAAGAATGCGACGCATTGTATGCCGACGTATTTGCAGCGGAGGGCATGGCGACCTGGATGATCGATTCTGATGGGGTGCACGCCAACAATCTCGGCCATCGAGTCATTGCGAATCGCATCTTCGAAGTGCTCGCGCAAAATTGTAGCTGTCTATCTCAAAAAGCTTTCGAGTTGAGGAAGCACTTCAAACAGTGGCGGGACGAATCGGTGCTCAAACAGGTTTACTGAATGAAGTCGGCCGCGCTCATTTCTGTCGGCGTCCATTGCTAGCAAGAAATGCTGTCCCGGCTGATGTCCCCTTCTCCAAGGTGATTTTTTGCAAAGTGCAGAGAGAAAGAACGCTAGAGCTGCCTCAAGCCTAAAAGTTATTGACATGAAAAGAACCTTAACCGGAGGAGAAAGATGAAGCATCGAGATCCATTCATGAAAAAAGCAGCGGTCACTGCCCCTTTGGGTTCGAACAAGGCTGTCGAGCCGCAACCCAATACCCTGGGCGCGACTATTGGACTGGCTCCGCTTTCCAGGCGTCCGCTCGGCAAGACCGGAGAGGAGCTTTCCATCATCGGCTTCGCAGGAGTCGCCGTGAGGGGTGTCGAACAGTCTTTTGCCAACGATCTCGTCGCCGAAGCATACGATCGAGGCATCAACTACTTCGACGTCGCTCCCACCTACGGCAACGCTCAGGAACGTCTGGGACCCGCACTCGAGCCCTATAGGCAGCGCGTCTTTCTTGCGTGTAAAACGGATAAACGGGACAAAGAAGGCTCGGCTGCGCATCTTGAGGAGTCTCTCCGCCTCCTCCGCACCGACCATCTGGATCTTTATCAATTTCACGCACTGACCAAACTAGATGAACTCGAAAAGGTTTTGGGTCCGAGTGGAGCGATGGAGACCTTCAGTGCAGCGCGTCGTGCGGGGAAAATCCGGTTCATCGGTTTTTCCGCGCATTCAGTTGAAACAGCGCTTGCTGCGTTAGACCGGTTCGACTTTGACAGTATTCTATTTCCTATCAACTTTGTTCTTTTCTCGCAGGCCAACTTCGGGCCTCAGGTGCTCGCCCGAGCACAGGAAAAAGGGGTGGGAATTCTCGCGCTAAAAGCAATGGCCATGACCAAGTGGCCTGAATCCCTGAAACTGGAAGCGCGCCCCTATCCCAATTGTTGGTATGAGCCGTGCGTTTTTCCGGAAGAAGCTTCCCTGGCGTTGCGTTGGACCTTGTCACAACCGATCACGGCCGCGGTGCCTCCTGGCGAGGAGCGCTATTTCCGTCTCGCCATGGACGTGGCACAGCGATTCGGACCCTTAAGCGAAGAGGAGAAACAGCATTTATTTGCACGGGCGGCCGGGACTGAACCGATCTCATTCAAGTAATGCCTAATGCCCACAGTGTCGCACACAGCGCGGATGTGAATCGATGATTCCCGGAAAGACAACCTTGCCTTTAAAAGCTGGCCCTCTCTGGAAAGATCCTGTGATCGGGCTGGTGCTGGCTCTTTCTTTCGCATCAGGAGGACTTCTCACATTTATCCCTGCAACCTTCCCCATTTTCAAGCACGTCTTCAGCTCAAACTTGGAACAGTTAGGCCGCATCGCGCTTCTTTATTATATGAGCGCGCTTCTATTTAGCATGGTGGGCGGAGAAATCGTCGGACGTTTGGGACAAAGGCGCGCTCTTGCATCAACACTAGCGCTGATTGCAGGAGCGCTCATCGTGATTGGCAGCGCCCAGGGCTTTTCAGTCATACTCGTAGGAGCATTTTGCTTAGGGCTGGGTAATCTATCCATCGTGGTGATCATCAGCACCATCGTTACCGAGGATTATAGCCGGATACGCCAGAGCCTCTTTTCGCTTCAGTGGTTGATCGGTTCTGCTGGCGGCGTTGTCGTCCCTGCTGCCATTGGCTGGTGGTTGATTCATTCGGAACGCCTCGGGGGGAGCTGGCGCTCAGCTTATTACCTGACTGCTATCGTCATCATATTCATGATTCCCTTGCCGTTAGGGCTTCGAGTCGGGGCTCACTCCGGAAAAGGTGCGAAGGCACTCCCCACGCCCAGAGGCCTTTCAGAGATCCAACATCTCTTACGAAACCCTGCGATGTATTGCCTAGGCGCACTTAATGTTCTCCATGGAATCAGCAACGGAGGTATGGTCTTCTTTGTGGGACAGTTGTATCAGAAGAAGCTGGGAATTGACGCCGCTCACGCGGCTTACTTTCTCAGCGCCCTTACCGGAGGATTCTTATCAGGGCGGTTATTACTGAGTTGGATTACGTCGCATTGGCGGATCCCTGAGCTCGTGGTCCTGGCCACTTGCGCCGCCGTGGAAACGGTGGGCTATGTCGTGGCCATTGTTTCCCCAAGCTATTCATGGGGACTGATCGCATTTGGTGTCGCTGGGATCTTCGGTTCAGGAGATGCACCTTCGCTCAGTTCCTACGCAGGCGTGCGCTTCTCTGCCCAAGCTGTAACTGCCTTCTCCATGATGACCGCAATCGGGTACATTGGCGGGGGTACAGGTTCATACGTTGTCGGCTTTTTGGGAAAGCGTCTCGGTATAGAAACGAGTATTTGGTTGATGCCGCTATTTAGCTTGGGAATGTCCATCATCGCTCTCGAATGGTACTTACGAGAGCGGACAAATCAACGACAGATTATAAATTAAGAAATTAAGGTCGTTTTTCGGAGCTGGAAGGGTTTCTTGAGCGCAATCAGATGCGCCATAGGAGGAATCCAGATGAGTTTGGAGCTGAAGGACAAGGTTGCCATCGTCACGGGAGGTACAAGAGGAATTGGCTACGGTATCGCCCAAGCACTTCTGACTGAAGGGGCAAAAGTTTTCATCTGTGGCCGCGACCAAGGGCAATTAAAGACGGCTCTCAACCGGCTTGGGCAGGACGGCAAGCAGTGCATAGACGGCATGGTCGCAGATGTCCGGGGCTATGAGGTGTGCCGCAACCTAATCCGAGCAGCCGCAGAAAGATTTGGTCGTCTTGACATTTTGGTGAATAACGCTGGTGTGGGTCACATCTATAAGCCCGTTGATCAGATTACTCCAGAAGTGTGGGACACCACGATTGGGACCAACCTCTCTGGGGTGTTTTACTGCAGCCACGAAGCCATCCCGCTCATGCGCAAACAAGGCGGTGGATACATTTTCAATATATCGAGTGTGGCTGTGGTTGTCCTATTCCCTGGTGGGAGCGCTTACAATGCTTCCAAGACTGGACTGAGTGGATTCAGCGAGACGATGATGAAAGATCTTCGCCACGATGGCATCCGCGTCAGCGAGATTGTTACGGGGAGCGTCTCGGTGGAAAGCAGAGGGTATGAGCCCTGGAAATTGGCCGTCGAGGATATCGCCAAGGTCGTGATCGATCTCTACAAGCTTCCTGCCAGGGCACTCGTCAACCGCATTGAAATATGGCCTTCGCAGCCACCGCCAAATTTGTAATGGCGACTCCACCTCGTGAGTTCCAATCCCTCACTTCGTTAGCTTTACGTTTGCCTTGAAGGCCAACTTCCCCTGAATGCCAAGGTTCAGGTGATAGAGCGGACCTCCGATGAAACCTGCGTGAGGGTCATATCCGGGAGGCATGAGTGGCGAGGGATATGTCCTAGCAGCGGACGTGATGAACAGGTCTGTGAGATCCGGTCCTCCAAATGCCACCGACGAAGTTTGTTTGGCCGGAGTGGGAATTCGGCGTTCGATTTTTCCATCAGGGTCGTATCGAACCACACAACTGCCGTACCACTGGGCAGACCAGAGAAACCCCTCGGCATCCACGGCAAGCCCATCAGGTATGCCTTCATCATCAGGCACACGCACGAGAACAGAGCGATTACGGACCTGACCTGTCCGAGCGTTGTAATCGTATCGGTAAATGCACCGCGCCGCCGAATCCGTATAATAAAGCTGTGCCGTATCGGGCGAAAACCCTAGCCCGTTCGAAAGGTGAATGCCTTCGTCAATGACCGTGGCGAGGCCGTCTGTATTCAGCGAAATCAGGCACCCAAGCGTATAGTCCCCGCTCGACTCGTAAAAGCAGGAGCCAGCCAGAAAACGTCCCATAGGATCGGCGGTGGCATCATTCATCCGGCAAATCATGCCATCGACCTCGGCCACAACCAGGCTCATCTTCCCTTCGCCATCCCACAGCCAAATGCCATGAGTATTTGCAACCACAAACCCACCGGTACGGTTTAAGGCAAATCCGGTCACTTCAACTCCATTCCGCAAGACCTGGGCCTTCTTCGAGAGCCAGGTCAGCTGGCAGAACTTGTGGCCGACCAGGTCCGTCCAATACAGAACCCCGGTGTCGGCATCCCAAACCGGTCCTTCGCCGACGAGGTCGCCGAAGTCAGCTGCAATCTCGATTTCACCCATGGTCAGCGCTCCTCCGAGAGCACGAGGTCTTCCAAAGGAGACTTATTTGTCATTGTTCACTGTTCATTTCTCATTTTCCATTGAGAAGATTAAATGAAAGATGGTAAACGGAAATTGACCAATGACAAATAGCACTGCTGCAAACGGGAAGGACTTACTCCTGAAGGTTGACGCCTTCCTTCCCTTCCGCCAAGGGTACTTGTTCCGGTTCGCCCCCGCTAGAGAAGCTAGCTCGCCCTTATGTATCCATTTGCTTGCAACTTGGTAGATGGCATCACGTGCGGCCAATCATGGGTTCGTAGGGTTCTTCGCCCGGCTCAGCAGGAAGAAAATCAAAGTCGCATCCCTTATCCGCTTGAAGAACGTGATCTAAGAACAGGGTGTAATAGCCCCGCCTGTATTTCCGCGGAGAAGGAAGCCAGGCACTCATTCTGCGCTGAAATTCCTCTTTCGGAATCAACAGGTCCAAGCGCCGATTTTCAACATCTAATTGAATCAGATCCCCGTTTTGCACGATCGCGAGGGGGCCACCCACGGCGGACTCAGGCGCGACGTGAAGAATAACCGTACCATAGCTAGTCCCACTCATTCGTGAGTCGCTGATCCGGACCATGTCCACGACCCCGCGCTTTAGAAGCTGGGCAGGTATTGGAATTTGGCCCCACTCGGGCATCCCCGGTCCGCCGACAGGACCCGCATTTTTCAGCAAAAGCACATTCTTCTCATTGACATTCAGGCAAGGATCATCGATTCGCTCGGTCATTTCCTCGTAGTTTTCAAAGACCAGGGCAGGGCCGGTGTGCTGAAGGAGGTGCTTGGAAGCCGCTGACGTCTTGATGACCGCACCGTTCGGGGCGAGGTTGCCATAAAGCACAGCAAGCGAACCTTTCGGGTGCACGGGGTTATCAAGCTGACGAATCACGTCACGGTCATAGCACTGCGCGCATTCCACATTTTCAGCGATCGTTCGGCCATTGACGGTGAGCTGGTCCCCGTGCAAAAGCGGCAGGATCTCCCGCATCAAAGCGGGGAGGCCCCCTGCATGGTAGAATTGGTCCATCAGGTATTTCCCCGACGGTTGAACGCTGGCAATGACAGGTGTTGTGCGAGAAATTGCGTCGAATTTCTCGAGCGACAAAGTTATGCCTAATCGTCCTGCGATCGCGATAAGATGGATCACCGCGTTTGTGGATCCTCCTATCGCCGCAGCGACGCAAATGGCATTCTCAATTGCTGCGGAGGTCATGACGCGCGATGGTCGAATGTCCTCTTTTATCAGCTCCACAATTCGGCGCCCACTTGTCTCAGCAATAGCATAGCGTTGCGAATCGACGGCGGGAATGTTGGCGCAACCTGGAAGGGTCATCCCCAAAGCCTCGGCCAAGCTCGTCATCGTACTTGCGGTGCCCATCGTATTACAGTGCCCGGGACCACGCGCCATGGCGCCCTCAAATTCTTGCCACTCCGTATCACTCATACGGCCGGCACGCCGTTCATCCCAGTACTTCCAAAGGTCAGTCCCAGATCCCAGAGGTTGATTCCTCCACATGCCACTAAGCATAGGCCCCCCTGGAATCATGATCGCGGGAATATCCATGCTTGCCGCCCCCATGAGTTGGGCAGGAGTGGTTTTGTCGCAGCCGCAAAGCAGAACGACGCCGTCCATTGGGTTCGAACGAATCATTTCCTCTATATCCATAGCCATTAGGTTTCGATAGAGCATGGCCGTGGGCATCATGAGCTCTTCGCCCAGCGATATCGTCATAAACTCCAGTGGGAACCCGCCTGCCGCCCACACTCCCCGCTTTACGGCCTCTGCAACCGCACGCAGGTGAGCATTACAATTATTGAATTCACTCCACGAATTGCAGATACCCACTACAGGCCTGCCCTCAAAGGCTCGCGAAGTAAATCCTTCACACCGCAACGCCGCCCGGCTCTTGAGGGCATTTTCATCGTTCCGAGCGAACCAGCGAGAACTACGCAAGACCTTTGTCATGCCCCCCCCTTGGAATGCCTTACAGCCGACACTGTTCTGATTAAATCCTTATGACACAATCTTGGCGCCACCTCTAAAGGTCAATTCCTTATCAAGAGGATCGATATCAGCCATTTTCAATCAAACAAAAGCAAAGAGATAAAGTTGAAATTATATATATCTTCCTAGAGGATTTGTGTCAAGTATTTGTTTCATCTTAGAAGTAAGAATGCCATTGACGACCAATAGACTCTATATATACTTCAAAAATGAATCCAGCTGTCTAAATCGTTCGCGAGATTATTCCCCCACCCAATAGGTTCTATTATTTCAGCCTAGGGAACTTGCGAGGACGAACAGATGAGACCAATGGCATTGTAAAAGGAGCGTTCAAACTTGACAATTTAGTTCCCTTTGTCTTAAACAGAAATAGGTCTGGAAACAACCGCAATCTTCTATGAGGTGAAATAAACATGAAGCGTTTTACTAGCACCATCGCATTGGCTGCCTTGTGTTCAAGCGGAAATCCAGTCGTTAACGCTGGCCAGTCCACCCAAACGCCACAGACCAATGAAATTGCTGGTGTGTGGGAAATGACGGTTGTGACTTTTGGAGTAGAGAATGTTTGCCGCTTAAGGCTTGACCTTACGGGGGACCGTATCGTCGGCCATACCGGCGGCATGAGTGTTAAGGGAAGTTTCAACGACAAGACAGTGGAGTTCCAGGTTCGGCGCCCGAATGGAGAAGTTTATGGAGAGTTCGCAGGGAGACTGCAACACGGAGAAATGGCTGGCGAAGGAAGAGTTGCTGGCGGGGAAAGTAAATGGACCGCACGGCGTCCAAGTGCCCGCCCCCCTGGGGCGTCGCACACTCATGACTTCCAACCTCACAACTATTACCTCGCCTTTTCTTATGCTTTTCCCCCAGCGTTGCGAATTTTTCCGGGGGATACTGTCCGAACGAAAACCATCGATGCACTGGGGCTCGACGAGAACCTGGTGCGGCGAGGAAATGAGGGCAATCCGCTGACTGGACCGTTTTATGTGGAAGGCGCATTGCCGGGTGACACTCTAGTTGTTCATTTCTCCCGTATTCGGCTCAACCGTGATTCGGCCATAAGCGGCCACAAGATTAATCCCGCAGTGGTTGCTCCCGATTACATCTCACAGATCAGATCGATTGAGAATTTTGATAGCCATTGGAATCTCGACCGGGAACATAATGTGGCTAAATTAGCCAACCCGACGCCAGCCCTTAAGGACTACGTCGTCCCTTTGCATCCGACTCTTGGATGCATTGGTGTGGCGCCTAGAGACCAGCAATCGTGGTCTGCCCATTTATTGGGGGACTTCGGTGGAAACTTAGACTACAACCAGCTTCGTGAGGGTACGACGGTATACCTCCCTGTGTTCCATCCTGGTGCTCTGCTCTTCTTTGGGGATGGACACGCTGCCGAGGGAGACGGTGAGCTGGCAGCGCTGGAAACCTCTTTCGATGTGGAGTTCACTGTGGAACTCGTGCCGGACAAGTCGAGCAAATCCCCTCGCGCGGAAAACGATGATTTTCTGATGGCGATGGGAATAGGCGGCTCGTTGACCGACGCAATGCAGTTGGCTACATCCGAACTTATGAAATGGCTCGAAAGCGATTACCAGTTGAACTCCGCTGAACTCGCAATTGTGTTGGGTACGGGAATCCGCTACGACATTGCGGAAATTGTTGACCCGCAGCAGCACGTCGTGGCGAAAATCAGCAAGAGCATTCTGGCACAACTTCATGTGTGGGAATCCGACAAGTCGAAATAGATCTTGTCACGCTGCCTTTAAGGACAGCCGTCTTACTCTTGGCAATTAATCCTGTTGTAAAGGAATACTTCTACCCGAAAGAACTGATGGGTATTGAATTCTAGCATCCTCGAAATAATGTGGAGCCTTTTTGCTCCTGGCGATCATAGAGTATGGAAAGGCTCAGGATCCTTCTTTGAGACTTTGTCAGACTCATTGTGACTCGCAAAGCAACCGCCCAGTGACTTAGCGGTCCTTCTCGACGATTGCCTACCAAATTCTTTCGGCTTGGTGTTCAATATGGAGATTCCTTTTAGGACACGCTTTATTTTAATCACACGGTTTGAGACGGGTATTTTCATTCGCGCCCCCAATTACTGTTTTCTGAAGTTTTGCTCCACACATGAGTCGGGTGTTCGTGTCGATGATTTGGCTACGAGCGTGAGAATGAATGAGATAAAGTTTTTCACAAAAGATACATTTGGAATGAAAGATTTCAATTAGAATAGGTAGTTATGGACCGACGAATCTTTTTAAAAAAGGGTACGGCTGCGGTTGCTGGCTGTATGGTTTCGAACAAGGTCGTCGAACCGCTGGCTAAAGCCAATGACTCGGCGGGTAGACTACCGCCGGTTCCCAGGCGGCCCCTGGGTAAGACGGGTATAGAACTTTCCATTGTCGGCTTCGGGGGGGTCGCCGTCAGGGGTACTGAACAGTCCTTTGCCAATAACATAGTCGCCGAGGCGTACGATCGGGGCATCAATTATTTCGACGTCGCTCCAACATACGGCAACGCTCAGGAGCGTCTAGGGCCTGCGCTTGCGCCTTATCGCAATCGTTCATTTCTCGCATGCAAGAGTGGGAATCGGACCAAAAGTGGGGCTGCAAAAGAGCTTGAAGAATCTCTTCGACAGCTGCGCACGGATCATATCGACCTTTACCAGTTTCATGCTCTAACGACGATAGATGAAGTGAATGCGGTGTTTGGTCCTGACGGGGCGATGGAAGCCTATCAGGCTGCCAGGAAGGCAGGGAAAGTGCGTTTGATCGGGTTTTCGGCTCACTCTGTCGAGGCTGCATATGCGTGCCTTGACCGTTATGAGTTCGATACGATACTTTTCCCAATTAATTTCGTCCTCTATTCACAAGGAAACTTCGGACCGCAGGTCGTGGAAAGGGCGCGCCAGAAACGAGTGGGTATCCTGGCACTTAAAGCGATGGCAAAGACCAAATGGCCCAAAGCCATGAAGGAAAGTGAGCGCCCCAATCCCCAGTGCTGGTATCAACCTGCAGCTTTCCCAGACGAAGCCACCCTTGGGCTGCGCTGGACGCTTTCACAACCCATTACAGCAGCGCTCCCGCCAGGAGACGAGAAGTACTTCCGCCTGGCTATGGACGTGGCGCAGACATTTGAGCCAATTCAGCTGGATGAAGAGAAAACGCTGATGGTCCATGCTTCGGGCATTGCACCGATCTTCCCCCGGTAATGCTGAGTGATAATCCTTTGGTATGAGAAACCCGCTAATCTGTAAAGGTTCCAAGTCGCGAGCGAAGGGAGCATCCCACTGGCTTCTCCCATCGGCCAGTTCGAATGTATTATGACTGCGAAGATCGAGATCTTTGAAAGAGTCTTCGGGGTGCAAAGGGATGCCCGCGCAGCCTATAGCTAAGTTCTATTCGAGCAAGACATCCCCCGCAGCCGACGGTGCGCCCCTGCAAAGGGGGAATCTCGAAGTCGGCCACTTTTAGTTTTGCAAGACTAAGCCTCCAGCTTTGCCGGAGCTACCTGATTATGAATCGCTCCAAGCGCTTCCAATCTCGATCTCAGCGAGACATTAACAAAGACAGCTTTATCCACGAATGGCCCGAGACCGGGCTCATTGTGTTCAACAGCCCGGGTGATCCCAAGCCTCAGATCCGTGTTGTCGATGGAAGAATCACCGAGTTGGATGGCAAGACCGAAGCAGAATTCGATGTGATCGATCGATTCATCGCCCGTTATGCCATTGACCCCTCGAGAGCCAGAAAGAGCATGGCCATGAATCCCCTCGCCATCGCCCGCAAACTTGTGGACTTCCAGAGCCCTCGCGAGGAAGTGGTGAAAGTCTTCAGCGGGCTGACTCCGGCAAAAATCATGGAAGTGGTGAACCATCTCAATGTGGTCGAGATGATGATGGCTTTGCAGAAAATGCGGGCACGGAGAACTCCTTCGAATCAGGCCCACGTCACCAACCGAAAGGAAAATCCCGCGTTACTCGCGGCGGATGCGGCTGAGGCTGTAGAGAGGGGGTTTTCGGAGTTGGAAACCACCGTAGGTGTGTCCCGCTATGCGCCATTCAATGCCATGGCTGTCTTAATCGGCTCCCAGACCGGGAGGGGAACGGCTCTCACTCAATGCGCCGTTGAAGAAGCTCTCAGCTTGAAACTGGCCTGGCTGGGACTCACGACCTATGCAGAGACGCTCTCGGTGTATGGAACAGAACCGGCCTTTCGCGATGGGGACGACACACCCTGGTCCAAAGCCTTCCTGGCATCTGCCTATGCCTCTCGGGGTATCAAAGTGCGATTTACTTCAGGTTCGGGCTCTGAAGCACTGATGGGTCATGCCGAAGGCAAATCGATGCTGTACCTGGAGACACGATGTCTGGTCGCCATCAAAGGCGCTGGCTCTCAGGGAGTGCAGAACGGTTCAATCAGTTGCATTGCTCTTCCTGAGTCGCTGCCCGGAGGAGTTCGCGGCGTCTTGGCTGAAAACCTCATCGCTGCCCTTCTTGACCTGGAAATCGCCTCAGGCAATGATGCCATGGCATCTCATTCTCAGATTCGAAAGGCTTCGAAGCTGATGTTGCAGTTCTTGCCGGGGACCGATTTCATCTTTTCGGGATACAGTTCCATGCCGAGAGAAGACAATCTTTTCGGTGGCGGCAATTTCGACTCAGATGACCTGGATGACTATAACATCTTGCAGCGCGACATGCAGGTGGACGGTGGAGTTCGCCCGGTTCGCGAAACAGAAGTGATGGACGTCCGAAGACGTGCGGCGCAGGCCATTCAAGCGGTCTTTGCAGACCTGGGACTGCCGGCGATCACCGCTGCGGAGGTTCAGGCCGCAGTGGTTGCCCGCAGCAGTGCCGACATGCCCGATCGAGAGGTCGTGGCCGATCTCGCGGCCGCGGAGAATTTCCTGCTGCAGGGCCGGAACGGTCTGGATGTGATTCGAGCCCTGGCGAGGCGTGGATTTCGCGATATTGCCGAAAAGATATTACAGATTCAAAAACTTCGAATCTCGGGGGATTACCTTCAAACTTCTGCTGTGCTCTTGGCGGAAGCCGAGGGGGCCGGCTCGGTCAATGGTTTCGAAGATTCCATCAGCCAACAGAATAACTCCTCGATTCACTTACGAGTCCTTAGCGCGCTCAATGATGCGAATGACTATCAGGGGCCCGGAACCGGATACCGGCTGAGCGGAGAACGTTGGCAGGAATTGGCTGGCATCCCGCAGGCCAAGGATCCGAGACAGATCGGCAGGGCGAGCCGCGACCAACTCCAGGGTCTCTTGGAAGAGATTGGTCAGGCCGCCGCCAGCCGCCAAATTGAAGAAATCGTCGTGGCGGTGGGGCCGGCTTTTGGATCCGCTTTGGACGCCACGCTCCTGGGTCTGCCTCATGAGGAGGTTTTGAAAGCCATCATCCGAGGAATCGAGGAGGAGGGGATGACGGCGCGAGTCGTCAAAATTTACTCCACCTCCGATTGCGGCTTCATCGGCCACGCCGGCGCTCAGTTAAGCGGCTCCGGGGTCAGCATTGGAATTCAATCGAAAGGGACCACCGTAATTCACCGTAAAGACCTTGAGCCGCTGAACAATTTGGAACTATTTCCCCAGGCTCCCAACCTCACGTTGCAGTCTTATCGAGTGATTGGCCGCAATGCCTCTAAATACGCCAAGGGAGAGCCGGTGCTTCCCGTGCCCATCGAAATCGACAATATGGCCCGGCTGAAATATATCGTGAAAACAACGCTGCTCCACTTATTTGAGACCGAGCAAGTGGATCCAAACAAACCGCCTCAAGAGCTTCGTGTCCGCACATGAAAGAGAAACCGATTGTCCCGAATTATCCGCTATCTGAGAAACAGCCCGAGCGATTGAGAACGCCTTCAGGTCAGGCGTTTCAGGATGTCACGTTAGAGGCAGTTCTTGAAGGAAAGGTGGCCATGTCAGACTTGCGGGTTACGGCAGAGGCGCTGGAGCTTCAAGCTCAACTGGCCGCAACCGCTGGCAGACCGCAACTGGCCGAGAATTTCAGACGTGCCGCAGAACTCGCCGAGCTGCCAGAAGAACGAATCCTGCTGATTTACAATGCGCTCCGGCCTGGGCGAGCCAGTCAGGTCGAGTTGGAAAAGCTGGCTGACATATTGGAACAAGACTTTAAGGCTCATCGATGTGCCCGGTTCGTTCGCGAAGCCGCCGCAGCCTATTTCAAGAAGTAGGATGCGTTCCTTTCCAAAAGCACCATTTGGTAGTGCGTTTGCCTTGCTTCTCAAGCTTGATCGTCAACTTTTCGACGTCATTGTTGGCTTTTTGTTTAGTCAACGGCACTTCAGCCACGACCGACTCGTCTTCCTTTTGAATCAGAACATGCCACTGATGCCTACTTCCAACCAGAATGTGGTGGGGCCTGGACCTGAATGACGATAGCTTGAACAGAGGAGTTGTTTTGGACCTCCAAGCTGTTTCTGCCCGAGATGAATACCGTTTCTCTCTCCCCAACCTCATAGATCCCTTGCTGTGATCTTACTGTGAGACCACCTTTCCATACGAACAGCATCTGTTCCTCGTCCTCCGCTACGTCTGTCGAGAACTTCTCGCCAGGTTTCAGCTTTCGATGCGCCACGGCAACTCGCTTTGAGCCCATTGCTGGATATACGAAGAAGCCGTTCTGGTTGGAAAAATCCAATAGCTTTACTGCACCTGGTGTAATCGTGCCTTTGGGCGGAGTGGCTCCCGGCCGGGAAGAGTCCCGATCTCCTGAGTAAAGCGCCCTATCGGGCGGACACTGGAAGCTGATCAGAATGGCTGTTCCCGTCCCCGTGGTAATGGTGCCGTGAATCTGACCCGAGGGGACAAAGGCTGCCTGTCCAGTGTATAACGGCAGCCGGGAATCTCCCTGGCGCACGTCCACTTGTCCCTGTAAAACGAGAAATGTGTCATCAGAGTAATCGTGGACGTGCTGCGGAAATTCATGCCCGGGTTGCGAAACGGCATAATTCAATGTGAGTTTCCTGGCGCCCATATCCGGATGAAGAATCCGCCGTGAGTCCACTTTACCCATCCTGAAGGGCACCCCGTCAGTCACTTTGAAAACCTGAATGCCAGGAACGGTTCCAGTCTCCGCCCCCAGCAAGCTAGAGGAGAAAACGAGGCCTAACAAGCTGCAGCCGAGCCCCTGTCGTAGTCGATTCTGATTGGACATATTCTTCAGTTACCTTTTTGGTTTTGTCTCCTTCAAAGAACGCCACTGGATCGCAACAAAGTCTCCTGCACGATCAAGTCGTGCTTGGAAGAAAATGACGAAGATCGTTGCTTGCGGATTATCTGCGCCATTTCTCGAAAATTGGCAACGTATCTCCAGGGCCTCAGCGGTACTTGTAATAGGCCTCCATGGCCCAATCGAAATGTTCGATTGAGATGTCGGAGCCAATAGAATGAGCTGCTAAGACAACGCCTCCCTCTTTTCCTAATTCGAGAATACTTTGGACGTGTCTGACAATCTCCTCCCGAGAACCTTGAGGCAAAACTCGTGCATTACACATTCCCCCAATAAAGGCCAGCTTCCCGTCGTATTTCTTCCGCAGCCGCTCGAGATTCATGCCCGCCTTCGGCTCGACAGGATTGACTGCGTCGATTCCGGCTGCGACGAACAGATCCAACACAGCTTCGATGTTGCCGTCGGAGTGCATCAGAACTTTTGCCGCACCCGCCGCCTTCCAGGTCTTGACCATTTTGACCAGAGATGGGTAAAAGATTTTCTCGTAGCTGCGGGGACTCATAACCATTCCCTGATTGCCCGCAATATCATCGAAGATCCACAGTCCAGTCGTGCTCAGATTGTCGCGCCGAAGTTGTTCCAAACCGATCTGAATCAGATGATCCGCGACTTTGGAGGCCAGGTCGCGAGCATATTCGGGATCTTCGGCCAGATCCATTAACCATTGTTCAGTTCCTCGAAGCTGACCGGTCCGCATGTAGGGTCCGCCCACCTTCCCGAAAATCGCAAACCGATCGGCGTTTCTGCGGACGAACCGGCTTGTCCACTCATAACGACCATCGTCGTGGGGAGATTCAAATTCCAGCTTGTCTGGATCGATTTTTTCCTGACAGACCACCTGCAACTCCTGTCCGAAAAAGCCGTGGCGCATTTCTCCGAAGGAGTGAGCCAACTGGCGTTGCAACATACCCCAACCATTGCGGTAAATGACGTAACCTTCCTCCTCTTTCACAACCCCAGCCTGGCTGGGCCATCCTTCTTCCGCGGGAGTCGAGATTCGGATGTCCACGTCGTAGTAGTCCTCAATGTCCGCCTCCGCTCCCAGACTTTTTTCCATCCTCCACCGGTCTACAAACTGTCGCCAAAAGTCGTCGTGATGGGGAATCCGATCGGGCTTTTCGAAATTCAGCGCCTTAATGACCCGGACGCGACTGGCGTTGTTCGTCAATGAATTTTCCATATTGAATCCTCCTCGATGGCTTTCTGGCTCAGGAAGAGCGTGATGAAATCAAAATCCAGGAACTTCTCTGAGTCATTCGCCAATTTCTCTCCTTTCGGGTGCGTTTGAGATTCGGATGACTGCTCTCATCGACCAAGTCAAGCTGTCCGCAATAAACGCCTGCACTCCTTCCCAAAAAGCTCTGAAGATGACTCGCGCGGAGACGTCCCTTAATGAGAGGCGCAATGAGAACATTTCTTCTGGTGTGTTGATTTTCCAGGAATGCCGTCAGAATCCCAACGAGCTCACGCCGGGTTGGGCCGCTTTTCCAATCTCATTGGCCCCTAGTTTCAAGAATGATGAAGAGCAGCGTCGCCCCCGCGAGGGTTGCGCCGGCGCTAGCGAAAACACAACCGTATCCTGTTCGGTCGGCCAGGAAACCCCAGAAAGGAGGTCCAACAAACAGGCCCAGACTCGAAGCCGAAATGTAAAGGCTCATTGCACTCCCTGTCCCCGAAGAATGGAAGCGCTCTGCGGCAATCGAAGTCAGAGCAGGGTAATAGACACCGTGCCCCATCCCGCTCAAAAACCCCAGGATCCCTAGCTGCCACACAGTGAGTGCATGAGGGATAAGAGCCAGACACGCTCCGTAAACAATCAGGCCTGCGATGGCCACTATTCGCCTGCGTTGGGTTTCGAGTCGCTGGCTGATTCCTAAGCGCGTGACCACTGCGCCGGCACCGTATCCAAAACCGAAAGAAGATACAGCGCCGACTCCTAGAGAGTTAGCGGCAGGTGCGAGAAAGCTTTGCCATGCTGAGAAGCAAAATCCGAAGACCAAAGAGAACGCCAGAATCCCTTTCAACTTGAAGAAATTCTGCCTGAAGCCGTGCGCAAAAGACTCGGCAGGAAGATCCTGCCTCTGGAGGGATTCGGGCAGTCGGCGAACAAGCCAGAGTATACTCCCGAAAATGACCGTAATTGCCACAAATGGTCCACGAAACCCGCCATACTTCTCAAGGAGCTCGGCTAGTAACGGTCCTCCTGCCAACATGACAAATCCGGGGAGACCAAAGTACCCGATCATGCGGCCCTTCAGGTGGGAAGGAACTGAATCGACCAAGTGAAAGAGTGCACCTGCAGTAACCATTGCAGCGCCAGAACCATGGAGCGTTCGCGCCACAAAAATGAAATTGGCCCACTTTACCGCCAGCAGGTAGGTCAGGCCTCCCATAATACCCAGGGAGGCACCAATCAAGGCAGTCGTAATATTTCCGTAGCGGTCGGCAAACTGTCCAGCCAGAATCTGCACCAGGAGATAGACGCTAAAGTAAGATCCCATGGCCCAACCGATTCTTTGTGACGTCCAGCCTTTTTGGAAAAGGAAGCCAGGTAGCAGCAAGAGCATCCATATGGAAAGACTGACCAACGCGCTGATTTGCAGATAAGCAGAAAGCCGAAATGATTCCCCGACTGTGCTCAGTGTTGATGGTGCTTCCGTGCAGGCCAGACTCATGATCTTCGGTAGAATGGTTAACGAATGGAATCCCGCTGGACTGGACTCTATCGGTAATCCAGTGAAACAACTTGTAGTCCTGGTGTGTTTATAGTATCCGGGCTGATTAACGTCGCTTTGTAGTGAATCCAAGCTCCGGTTCCTTTGGGCCTGTTTAAGGTGGCGCCAGACACAAAATCGTAGGTCTCTTCACCACCAGATCCCTGCCAGGGACTTCCCTCAAGCGCCTCTCGACTCACAGCACCTCTGAGCTGCAATTCTACTCCGGTGCGAAATGGCGTTTCAGCCTCCCAACCAGACCAGGTTCACTTAATGTTATCTTTGTCGATTGGTTCGGTAGGACATAAGAGAATCCACTGTATCTGCCGGACACTCCCCTGCCCTTTGTTCTTGTTTTCTTCAAAGAACGCCACAGGATCGCAACAAAGTCTCCTGTACGATCAAGTCGTGCTTGGAAGAAAATGACGGAGATCGTTGCTTGCGGACTATCTGGGCCATTTCTCGAAAATCGGCAACGTATCTGGCTCCACTGGGTATTTCAACCTTCTGCCAACCTGTCCGGTAGGGTCCTGCAGCAGATTTCAAATCAAATTCAAGGGACGGAGGTTCAATAGGCTGAAGTGTTACAGTTCCGTTCGTTCCCTGAATCTGAAGGAGCCTGTGATTCCCCCCTGAGGGTTGCTGTGCCGTGCTGTAAATTTCTGCCAGGGCACGATCATATTCGTAAACAGCCAGTGTGCTGTCTTCAAGCTTGTCTTTGTAGGAGCTGTCATGACGAAGGAACGGGGAGACCTTGGAAGGACGCCCCAGGAGGTCTACCATCCTGTCGATTAGATGACATCCGAGTTCAAACATCATCCCCCCGGGAAATAGGGCCAGAGCCGCCCTGGCTGCAGGAGCGATTTCAGAGCAAATGATGCCGCGAAATAAATAAACTTCCCCCAGCCAACCTTTTCGTGCCGCTTCAATGGCCGCTTGAACTCCTGGGTGGTAGCGCCACATGTATCCCATTTGAACCGCGAGTTGTCGGCGGTCAGCCTCACTCAGAAGAGAACGCAGTCTCTCCAAGTCATTCCCCGGGGGCTTATCGAGGTGGATGTGTTTACCTGCTTCGATGGCCTGTTTGGCATAGGCCAAGTTTTCTTGGACGAGAGATTCCACCGCAACCAGCTGCACTGAAGGGTCGTCCAACAGTTCATTGATGGAAAGCCACCGAACTCCCTGGTAGGCAGGCTCTCCACCGTATTGCCGTCGAAGCTTTTCATTTGGTTCGCAGACTCCTACCAGCTCGAAATCAAGTGAGTCACGAAGCACTTTGGTTTTAGCTGCCGCATGAGCGTGTCCGATTCCCAGCACTGCCGCACGATTTTTGCTGTCGCTGGTTGTTGCGGTTGGGGAGTCTTGGGTGATGGCCGTTGTGATCGTGCCCACTCCCAACGCAACAAATTCCCGACGATTCCAGAGAGCCATGGGTTAATCGTTTCGCCGCCAAGGTTTTAGCAAAGGACGACTCGCTGCTGTCAAAAAATATCAGAGTCAGGCAAGAACCACGCATCGGGCTCCCGGGCCAGACTTCAGTGCGCCGATTCTTGAGCAAGGGGCCGCAACGCGATTTCCATTTGGCTTAGCGTGGCATCAATGTCGGACTCAGTGTGAGCAAACGAAATCGAGCATTGCTTGATCGCCAGCGGATAGAAATACACTCCGTTTTCGATCAAAGCCTGGCGCAGGTTTTCATCCAGCCCAAAGTTATGGTTTTCTGCCAGGTCATGCCAGTCTCGCGGGAGATGGTTCATGAAGTATAGGCAAAAGGCCGAACCTTGCCGCGAAACAACCGCAGTTAGGCCCAGAGTGCGTATGATCTCTCGGAGTCCCTCTTCCATTCGAGAACTCAAAGCTTCGAGATGGCGATACACGTAACCATCATTCTTCAAAAGAATCTTGATGGTCGCAATCGCGGCAGCAACGGGCACCGGGTGACCGTTGTAAGTACCAGCCAGCAATACCCGTTTGGCCGGGTCAGGATGGACAAACCCGTCCAGCAGCGCTCGTTTTCCAGCCAGCACTCCCATTGGGTAGCCATTGGCCACGGCCTTTCCAAACGCGATCAAATCCGGAATCACACCGCACAAAGAGCTGTAGCCCCCCACTGAATGCCGAAAGCCCGTCTTGACCTCATCAAAGATCAAGACGAACCCATAGCGGTCAGCTAATCTTCGAAGTCCTTCCAGGTATCCCGGGTCGGGCTTGACGATACCGATGTTCTGCAGAACAGGTTCCGTAATTAAGGCAGCCACTTCTCGCTGCTCACAGACGTATTCCACCGAGGCAAGGTCGTTGAAATTGATGGGATGAACCAGTCGCTTGTGGGCTTCCGGTACACCGGCGCTGATCGAGATATAGGGATACTCTCCCGGCGAGACTCGCGGCCCAAGCTCACTCAAGGGAGTCATCAGATTGCAGGAGACGTCGTTATGCCAACCATTGTAATCCCCCTGCATCACGATCACATGGTCGCGGCCAGTAGCCGCCCGCGCCAAACGAATCGCTTGCGCGGTGGCCTCGCTGCCGGTATTCAATAGTTCGACCGATTCTGCCGCGGGAACGTTCGAACAAATCAGCTCAGCCAACTCTCCCTCCAATTCGGTGGCGCCGGAACCGTAGAGACTGGCAGAGCTACGCAGAACATGAACTACCGCTTCGGTAACCTCGGGATCATTGTGCCCGAGGACGTGCGGAGCAAATGCTGCGTGGTAATCGATGTAGCGGTTTCCCTCGGCATCCCACAGGTAAGCGCCTTGGCCCTTGACGAAGGCGATTTCAGGCTTGACCATACGCGTGATGGATGACACTCCTCCAGGAATGAAACGGCTGTTGTGCTTCAGAATCATTGCGGATTTTGGATATTTACGCATCTGTTGGTTACCTTTTTGGGTGTCTTTAACCGACGATGGAAAGGTTCCAGCAACATTTCGCTTGCACCGCGACAGGCCTGATTAGAGCCCGCTGCGGTCTTCCCTTCTCAGCGGCAGACGTCCCAAGAGCAAATCTTCATTTAGTTGACTTAAAATGCACATTGCCAGGTCTCGTTGGTAATTCATCTTGCTGCCAGGGCATCGGCATTGTCGGTTTTGCTGCATGGTGATCACCTCGGTCTGGCTTCGGTCTGCCCCGAAACTCAGTAATCATCCTGGCCAGCTGCCCTGCCGCCTCTTTCACCACTTGTTCACCTTTCTGTTTTGTTGCAAGGGTGGCTTGCCCCAAAACCCCACTGTCGGTGTAGGAGGCTGTCCAGGAAACAGCGGTACCAGGGCCTGCGCTGAAAAGGTCAACCCATTGAAAGTCCGAGCGATTCTTTACGTGAAAGGCAATCTCCCCGTCTTCGATCTGATCTTTACGCACATTGTCCTCGTCCAAATAGAGATAAACCGAGGTTTCCAGCTCGCAAGCATGTGCACAACCTCCCGGGAACTTACTTTCTCGCCAGGATGGCATGAAGTTCTTATCCACCGTAAGCATCATCCACCAAGAACTGGCAATACATTCGGCGTCGGTTTCCAGATTAATCCGACGGGCCGCCAGGTCAAGATTGGGAATATTTGAGCCGTGGCCGTTGAGCAGGACGATTTTCTTGAATCCGTGGTACGCAAGACTCTTGCCCACATCCAAGACAAAGTTGATGAAATGCTCCCAGTGGATGTTGATCGTTCCCGGAAAATCCATCACGTGAGCCGTATAGCCATGCACAAGGGGCGGCATCACCAAAATCTCGTCAGGGATGAGTCGGGCTGCGGCATGGGCAATGCCGGTAGGACAGACCACGTCTACATCCAAGGGCAGGTGATATCCATGTTGCTCTGTGGAGCCGATGGGTACGAGCACAACTTTTTTGGCCAGGATGGCCTGGTTGATTTCCGGCCAGGTGAGCTTTTCATAACGCCAAGGTTCAGCTTTAGGCATACACTATTCCTCCTTCTGCTTTGCGCAGTGATACTGCAATCCAGATCCTACAACAGTCACTCAAGTCTCGTGGGCTCAATTAATTCAGTACGCCAATGGTCGGACCAAAACTATCGTGATACGCAGCGGGATCAATTCTGGCATCAATCAGTGTCGTGCGATCAGCCTGCATGGCCAAACGTAATTCTTGGCGGAATGCTTCTGGAGAGTCAACGGTCACCCCTCGCAGCCCAAATGCTTTGGCGATCGCGCTGAAGTCCACCGGATGAAGGTCGAGACCAAAATCGGGCAATTTTCTCGACTTCTGCCTTGACTTCATTGTTCCCAAAGCCTGGTCGTTGATGATGATCAATGGCATCGAAATCCCCGTTCTGGCAAACACCTCCAGCTCTCCGAGCCGCATTAGCAAGCTTCCATCCGCCCCAAGTCCAACCATTGGCTGCTCAGAATTAGAGAGACGAGCACCAAGAACTGCCGGGACCATAAGCCCCATCGTCCTTCCGCCGGACGTGCCGAAGTACGTCCTTGGCTTTGCAACTCGCCAAAGATGTTCCAGCATGCAAACAAAGGCTCCCGTTTCAGAGAAGAGAATCCCATCAGCAGGAAGGATCTCTCGGGTGATTTCAATAATGTCTTGCGTAGCGAAGCGGGCGTGGACCGGCCGCTTGAAATACTGCAGAATTCCTTTCCGTAGTGCTTCAATTTCAGATTCCGAGAAACCAGGCTTCCGATGAAGTGACAGGCGCTGAAGAATTGTCTTGAGGTCGCCATTAAGTCGGGCTACCGGAGAACTCGATAGCGTTGAATAGTCTGGCCGAGCGGCCAACTCGCAAGTAGGCAGTTTGTTCTTCCAGAGAGAGTGGGTCATCATGGCATCCACGCCGGCAAGCAAAACGACATCACCTTGGTTTAATACTCTGGTCTCGATCACGTTGGGGTTAGAAAATCCCATATAGACTCCTGCCCACCGTGGATGGGATTCCGGAAATACTCCGCGTGCATCCATGGTCACCAGAACAGCAGCCTCGATTGTTTGGGAAAGTTCCAACAGCTCCTTGCCGGCCCCAGCCCGCAGCAGGTCAGCGCCCGCGATGATGACGGGATGATGGCTGTTCTTAAGAATGTCTCTCAGGCTGTCAAATTCCTTCTCATCTGGAAAAACGGTTCTTCTGAAGTCAGTCTCCTGAGTTGCCATGATGGCGCTCCCTTCACCCAGGTCCGAGGGCAAGTGGAGAATCGAAGGACCCGGTCTACCCTCAGTTGCCTGAAAGAAAGCCTTCTGAACCACTCCATCTGCTCCCTCAGGGGTGAGAACCGATTGATATTTCGCAATTCGCTCAAACAGCTTCTCCTGATCGCAATGCTGCACGCTTTCGCCCTGCGCCATCGAACTCGGGACAGATTCGCAGACAGCGACCACTGGCAAACGTTCAAAATAGACATTAGTAATGCCCCCCGCCAAATTAGCCGCTCCTACGCCGCGAATGCTCATTGCCAAGCCTGCAGTGTTTTTCATTGAGCCATAGTAAGCCGCAGTGATGGCTGCAGAGGATTCGTGACTCATGTTAACGAAATTCACACCTAGCTTGCGCCCGGCCTCAATCAGATCCAGCGGCGCCCCACCTCCTGGAATTCCAAAGAAGTGGCGTAGGCCCCGGTCTCGAGCCGCCGTCATGATCATCTCAGCAACAGTCATTAAGTCTCCTTTTCTCTTCCTGACATTTGTGCAGGCCAGAGGCCCGCACCACAACCTTGTGGTGCAGGCGTCCTCGCCTGCCCCCCAGCGGCCTGAAAAGCCGCCACTGCGGACGGGACGCCCGCGCTCCCAGCAAATAGGAATCACGCTGGTTCCAGATCTCGATAGAGAGGGAGCTGTATCCATGACCCTCCCTGCTTGGCCGAGCGATGCGCAGATTCAATGATCTCCACACATCGAAGCCCTTGCTCCCAGGTCAAGGTCGGTGGAGTTCCGTCAGTCACCCAGCGTACGAACTCGATCATCTCCCTGCGCAGAGCTTCTTCAGCGCCGATAGGATTGCCCCCCGTCTCTTCGAACCTCTCCTGGTGATCCACTGCCTCACTGGAAAGCCGCCAATGCAGGTCGGCATGTTGGATTGACGAGACGAGCCGCATCCCGCCATTTCGGCAAACCACGTCTGCACCGTAGACCTCACGGTACTTCTTTAGCGGGTAGGAAAGAGAGACTCCCAGGAACCCGATCGCGCCTGAGCGGTACTGAAGCGAGACGTGAATCGAATCCGCGAAATCATACCGGGAGTCGATTTGAGGAGCTGATATGGCGCTAACCGCAGCGACATCTCCACCCATAGCGCGCATCCATTCGAGCTCATGAACCCCAGAGCAATCCAGGACACCACCGCTCTCGGCTTTTCGAGTCCACCAACCGTGAAAGTCCCCTGCAAAATAGCCAACCGTTGAGATTGCCAGGACGGGACCCAACACGTCGCGCAGGTGGATCATTCTGGCCCAGGGCGGCCGCAGGCGTCGCTTCTGACCCACCATGAGGCGGACGTTTGCGGCTTCGCAGGCACGCACCATTTCCCAGCAATCCGGCACCGTCAATGCCATCGCCTTTTCACAAAATACATGCCGGCCAGCCTGAGCGGCTTTGATGGCGATGGCCTTGTGAGTGTGATTCGGTCCCGTCAATGCGACTGCGTCGACTTCAACGGTATCGAGCAACTCCTCGTACTTCTCGAATTCCTGAACCTTCAGTTGTGTGGATTCGATAAAACGAGCCCTTGCTTCCGGGCTAGGATCGCAAATCGCGACTAGCTCGGCAACCTCGTTGATATATTTGGCAAAGAACGGGCCGAAGTTGCCCGTTCCAAACATGGCAAAGCGAAGTTTCTTGTCGCTCATTTGAAGTATTTCCCTCCCAGCAGACAATCAGAGTTTAGGATTGTTGAGTCTCAAACCCCGAACACCAGGATGATCGAAGCGGTGGACTCTCGGCCGGTCGACCGACGAAGCCAATAAAATGTCACGTTGAGACCCAGCAAATGCGACATGATCGGCTCCTCTTAGCGCTCCGCCTTGCCAATCTTCGGCAAACACTTCAAGTCTCCGGCTACTGATGTCGAAAACGTAAATGGCATCCGGACGGTCGCAGGCAATCCACAAGCGTCCCTGCTCATCAAAGGCGATCCCGTCAGGCACGTGTCGCGGCATGTGGACCATTCGTTCGAAGTGTCCCGCCGAGCCGTCCTTTTTGATGGCAATTCGAGCGATGCTATGGCCCCAGGTCTCCACGAAGTAGATGTATTCCTCCCCACCATCAATGGCGATTCCGTTCGGTGTGTCGACCGGCTCCGGAAACCATAAATGGGCATCTCCGCCTCCGGGTGGAATTTTGTAAATATGACCGTCGATCTCTCGCGACCAGCTGCCCGTATCGGAGAGATACATGTTGCCGTGGCGATCGAACGCGGGCGTGTTTGCCGACATGAAACTCCCGCCGTGAGGACCTGTGCAGTACACGCTCTTTCCCCCATCTGGCGCTATGCGAATGATCTTGCTGCCTGGGCTCTCCGGCTCGGCGCAGTAAAGGTTCCCATCTGCGTCCACCACCTGTCCCAGCACCCGGCGCCCCCCGGTAGATGCGAATGCCTGACCCGTGTTGGTCGCGAGATCCAGCCTAAACACCCGGCCCGTGTTGAAACCGCAGGTGTAAGCCTCTCCCTTTGGGCCTACTGAAAGCGATTCATTGTGATCGACATCATGGATGTAGACGACCTGCCTGAGGTCATAGGGCTCCATCGTGTCCCTATTCATAAGCGCTTTCATTCCCCCTCCTTTGTCCGGTTTATTAGTCTCCGACGCAGCGCTGCTGTCGCCGGAACCAAGCAAGCTTGCCTGGCTGGCGAGAAGACTCTTCGAATTAGCCTGGAAAGGTTTTGAAATTGAACCCATGCCAACGACGAAGCTAGCCATTGCCTTGGCAAACTTCCGGCGGGATACTGTTCGAAGATGCTTAAACAAGCGCCATACCCCCATCGCGTTCTTTAAAGTCGTAAAGAGGAAGCGTCTTAAATGGATGCTTGGCAACATAGTCCCAGTTGAGTTCAACCCCGAGTCCGGGTCGATCGCTCAGATGCACGCAGCCGCCCTCCACCTGAGGACCAAATTGTTGAACTTCATTGAACAAGGAGTGATAGCGCCAGTGCTCCAGGATCAGAAAGTTCGGCATGGCCGCACAGGCATGAAGGTTTGCGGCCAGCGCGACAGGGCCATAAGGGTTGTGCGGAGCGACCATTACGTTGTACACCTCAGCGAAGGCTGCGATTCGCATCAATTCACCGATACCGCCGCAGTGGGTGATGTCAACCTGAAGGACGTCGACTGCTCCCGTTTCCAGCCACTCGCGAACTCCCCAGCGGGTATACAGGCGTTCGCCCGCCGCGATTCGGACGTCAGGGAAGGTCCGCCGCAGCGCCACAAAGTTGCGGGGATTGTCCACATTCACCGGTTCCTCCACGAACAACAGGCGCAAGTCGCGGATACCCTGGATAAGTCGCGACGCAGCCTGCAGAGAGAAATTGCCCAAGCAATCGACCATTAAGTCGAAGTCGGGTCCCGCGGCCTCTCTGAGCTTATGATACAACTCTATCGCCCGGTCGACTTGTTTGTTCTCATCGTACGGATCGTAATATTTTCCGAGGCCAGTCTTGAATCCAGTAAAGCCTTCCTGAGCCGCCGCCTTGATCTCGGCGACCTCATCCGGCAATCCCAGGTCGTTGCGGACATAGACCCTCACTCGATCGCGGACAGCCCCCCCCAACAGTTTGTAAACCGGCTGACCGTAAGCTTTCCCGGTGATGTCCCAGAGCGCCTGTTCGATGCCGCTGGCTGCGCTGGAACCGACCACGCCACCACGCCACCAGAAGAGCCGCTGCATCTCCTGCCAAGCGCGCGTGATCTTTGTCGGGTCCTTTCCAACCAGGTAAGGGCCAAACTGGTCATTCACCATGCCGAGGACCGCGTGTTCGTAGTTTTCAGTGGTCGCCTCCCCCAGCCCTACGAGGCCTTCGTCGGTCTCCACTCGCACAAAGATCCAGTTCCTTCGCGGGGCGGGACCTCCAGGTCTAGGGATGACGACTCCTACCGCGTGCGCGCTAACCTTTGTGATCTTCATAGTATTGTTCCCTCCCGAATTTTGAAGCCCGATACGAAATCAACTTGCCGTAAGTGTTTCCCTCTTCCTCACTTGCCCAATTCGGCAATCTTAGCTTTAAATGCCCGAATCCCATATTCGTTCACTACCGCTATGGCTCCCAAGTCCGTCCGGTTGCGAGCCACGCGGGCATACGCTTCCAGTCCGCCACGCAGCGACGACAGGGCTTGCTCCACCTCACTCCGGGCCTCGCCCGGTTTCTTGGCGGCCTCCGCCGTTGCACCCCGGTACAAGGCTTCAACCGCGTTCGCATAACCGAGGGCAAACTCGATCCGCCCCACCCAGAAGTCGGGATACCATTGTCCTTCCGGTTTTGCCTTTGCCGCGGCCCGACGGGCCGCCTCCAGCGCCTGCCCGTAGTCACGCTGCACGCTCGACAGATAAGCCGGAATCGGCCGCGACTTCCAGAACTTCATCATCATCCCCGGCACATAGAATGCAAAAGGAACATCGAGACGCCGCGACCAGACGGCACCCTCAGCTACGGGGCCTTCGGCCCTGCCGGTCGCCAAAGTCAGGGTTGCCGATTCCACAAGATTGAGCGCAGCAACCATGTCCTCCACAGATCCCTCCCCGCAAACCGCTCGGATCAGGTCGCGCGTCACAGCATCCGGCGTTGCATTCTGGTCCCACGCCGCCCGGGACAAGTACGCCAAAACGGCGTCATGATCACCCGGAAAACGCTCCCGGGCCACAAATCCGGTCCAACCATAGCGATGCAACACTTGAATGACCTTGTGCAGCACGGTCGGCCGAAGTTGCGGGACCAGGCCGACCACGTCGTCGTCAAGCGTCACATGCATGAAACCGGGGACCTTCTTTGTATTTAGAGTAGAGAGGATCTCCGCGCGCGGTAGGAAGTGCTCGGGTTGATTCTCAGGGTGGATTCCGACTTCTGATCCACTCGGAAGAATCCGGTCTAGGATGGGGAACAGTTCCTCGGCAGGTTCACCGTATATAAACTTAATGTCCGGGCGCAGGGTGTCCTGCAGAATTTTCGGATCATTCAGCAAGCGATCGTAGAAATAGAGAGAAGTGAGATCGGCTTTTACCTGCTCCACTCCGAGATCCCCCGGCCAGCGCCCCGATCCCTTGCGATGCCCCGCCGCCGCCGTGACCTCCGGAAGAGAGCGTACCTTGCTGATCCCGTACTTGGCGTCAAGCGCCCGCCAAGCGCGTTCATACTCACCCAGCCACTGTTTTGCTTCCGGCATCGCCACAGCCACGCGGTCTGCCTCCGGGTACGTGTTGACCGTTGCGCGAAGGATTGCGGCAGATAATTCAAAGACCTCCGGGTCGTCCACCGGGGTGTTCTTGCCTGGTCGGGCGGCGAGCTGTGATTTCTCTGCTCCTTTCAGCAGCGGCGCAAATTCCGGAGGAAAATCGTTAGTGGAAGCACTGACGTCACACTCCATCCCCCGCCGGTGGGCATACTCGATGAGGTTGTGCACCTGCCGCTCGCCCGCTGCCATTAACTGCTCGTAACTACTCTTGAGCGGCAGGTCGGGATTCCAGAACTCCGCCGCATTCTCAAACAGTTCTCTCCCCACCATGTCCGGCGTGATCGGATAGTGATAATCGTACCAGAGCCACGCGGAACGTCGCTTGATGCCCTTGTACTCCCATTGCAGGTAGGGCTGGTACATGAAAGTGTATATATTCATGCGGGTGAACTTGAGTTTGGCGAGTTGGTCGATCAAAACGCGAAAGTCCGCCATGCCCCAGGCTTCCCCGCTGGGCGCGAAATCCTGGATTGATGGGTGAGCTCGAATACGGAAGATCGGCTCCATTACCACATCCAGATCCGGGACTCTGCACTCTCCCACCTTCTCCGGCAGGACATCACGGTCGGTCAGGTAGCGCACCCCCCAACGCTCCACCAGTTCGTACATTGCCCAAAGCGTCGCTCGCGGACTTCCTCCACCGACGATCAACGCGGGACGGCCTTCCAACTTCGTCCGCCGCAGCACGATGCCTTGATCTGTCACCCTCGGGAAACCCTGCTCCGCGGTCGCCCGCTTCACTGCCGCATTCGTCTCAGGACTGCCAATCAGAAAAACCGCCTCAGCAGACGGTGACATGCTCTGCCTCGGGTGGGTCTGAAGTCCGTACAGTTTCACCAAGTAGTCACACAGTTCACTGGCTGCAAACCGCTCCAGGTCCGGCGCCGATGCACCTATGATGACCTCGGTCCGCGGCGCCGCTTGTGCGGATATACAAACCATCCAGATGGTCATAAGAATAAAGTACTGGACCCTTTTGTAGTGACTCAATGAATTTCTCCTTTATCAACTCGGCGATACTCGTTGGTTGCTGGTATAGCACCCACATTGGGAGAGATCGGCGCGATCCGAACGTCAGTTTTCAAGCCACGAAAAATTTCTGTCAGAGCTGCTTGCACCTCTCTCTGTGACTCGGGCTCCCGAATAGCCGCGAAACTAAGAACTCGCCGTGACGGCTAGGCTGTGTGACAGCGTTTCGTGAAGTCTTCTTTCGTCCCCGGGAAAATGAAGATCGTACTGAGTCCCTCACTGGTCTCACCAGGAGAAACCCTTCCCATCAAAGGGTCTGCATGAATGCAGCTCAGTTGCCGATTGTTAAAAAGAAATGCAGGTTTCTGTGTGGTTATACCAGCGATCCACTTCCCATCCGTCGAGACAAGGCATGCGCAGCCTCCTGAAGCGGACTGGGGATGGCGTTGCCGGATTTCCCGGCATGCCCAAAGCTCTTCCAGCTGAGGACCGCCGGTAACAGAAAAAAATGTGTAAGGATCGCTTCCCGGATTTTGCTCGGCAAAAAGCTCTGCAACAGCCTTCCACCTCCCTTCCACGGGAAAGTAGGTCCGAACCAACTGAGGATCATGAAAGGAGGGGGCTTTGTAACACGCAAAGCAAGTGAAGGCATTGAGTTCATCCCAAGCTCGAGCTGAAAGATTCGTGGCCCGGACACGCGCTTCAATCCGGTCGCCCAAAAAACTGATCTTCGCTTCCATTCGGAGCTTATTTGAAACCTCGATGTCCAGCTGAGCCAAATTCTTCATGATCCTAAAATCAGGCGAAGCGAAACCCCACGGTAGGATTGCTTGCGTCTTGTCAGAAATCAATTCCGGGATAGCGATTCTAAATTCCTGACCGGGAAGTTGCGGCAGCTCGAAACCCAGCGTCTGGCGCCCCACTGTCCGCATTTGCAGCTTGCCGGGTGGCACTGCAGCCTCTGCCATGTCAGATCCTTTCCTTGCAGCAAGCATTGCGCCCGTAACAAGACCAAGGCACTGTCTCCGATTCAAGCCGGCACCTCTCTATTTCGGCGCTGGTGGCAATGGTTGTCAACAACTCCGAGTCGTTTTCCTACTGCGAGTCTTGGACCAATTCGGTCAATTCAGCAATCTTGGCGTTCAATCGACGGTAACCGAATTCATCGATCATGGCAATTGCGCCTCGGTCTGTTTGGGTCCGAGCAACCCTGGCATAGGCCTCCAGCCCTTGACGCAGAGAACCGTTCGCTCGTTCCGCATAATGCAACGCTCCACGATAGTCATTAGCCATTTCTGCTGCTCCGCCATAGTGGACTTCCTGCACTGTCTCTGCGTATCTCGCTGCAAACTCCAAACGTCCTACCCAGAAATCCACGTAAGCACGCCCCCCCGGTATCGCTTTCTCCCGAGCCCTTTCTGCCGCAACTAATGCCCGTTGGTAGCCATTCTTGACTGCCGCTAAATAAGCGGGAACCGGCCCAGGTCTCCAGTACTTCATCAGAGTTCCTCGTCTTTCCTTCGAAAAATTCATATTGCTGTCACCCAAATAGGTCGTGACACACTCGATTTCATGAAACGCAGTCATGATATTTTCTGCACACTGCGTCCCGCACACAACGCTAAAGAGGTCAAGGCCTACTGCGTCGGGATTCGCATTCGGATCCCAAGCCGCTTTCGCCAGGTAGGCCAAAGGCCAATCATGATCACCCGGAAAACGCTCGCGCGCTACAAATCCAGCCCAGCCATTCCGCTTTAACACCTGGACGATTTGGTAAAGTGAATTGGTCGTCAATTGAGGCACAATACCGATGTTGTCATCGTCAAGGGTCAGATCAAGCACACCTGGATTCTGAGAGGGCAGATCCTTCAATATCTCAATTCGCTCCAGAAGGTGGCTTGGTTGGTTCGACGGCATGACCCCAATTTCCCAACCTTGCGGTAGGATGCGGTCTAGAATGGGGAACAATTCTTCTGATACTCCCCAATACATGAATTTGAGATTCGGTCGACGGAAGTACTCGATTGCTTTGGATCCTCCCAGCAGACGGTCGTAAAAGTAAAGACTCGTAATATCTCCTTTAACCTCGTTCAGGACTCGCTGCACCGGAACTTCAGATCCCTTGCGCCTTTCGGCGGCAGCAATTACCTCCTCCAGGGACCGAATCTTGTTAATCCCGTATTTTGAGTCCAGTGCTTGCCACGCTCGCTCATACTCACCGGTCCACTGACGAACCTCGGGCATCCATACCGTTACGTATTCGGCTCCAGGGTAGGTGTTGATCGTGGCGCGCAACGTCGTAAGCGCTAACTCCTCCAATTGAGGATCGTCCACTGGAGTCTTGGCGCCAGGCACGATGGTTCGCCCGGTCCGCAAACCGCTCTTCTCCGCTCCCTTTAGAATGGACGCAAACTCAGGCGTAAAGTCTGTCGTGGGCGCACCGATGGCCACATTCATTCCCCGCCGATTGGCGTGGTCGATCAAAGCTTGCACGAGCCGCTGGCCTGCCTTCACTAATTCCTCGTAGCTCCCATTCAGCGGCAGATCAGGATTCCAAAACTCTGCGGCATTCCCAAAGAGCTCTCGCCCAGGCATATCTGTCGTGATAGGGTAATGATAGTCGTACCACAGCCAGGCTGAGTGTCGTTTGATTCCGTGGAGTTCATAGTCGAGGAACGGTTGCCATCCAAAGGGATAGATGTTCATTCGGGTGAACTTGAGTTTGGCCAGTTGGTCAATCAAGGGACTAAAATGTGCGATGCCCCACGACTCACCGCTGGAAGCAAAGTCTTGAAGCGTTGGGTGGGCCCTTACTCGCAGTAAAGGCTCCATCACTACATCCAATTCCGGTAATTTGAACTGGCCTACACGTTCAGGGAATACGTCGCGGTCCACGAGGTAACGGACTCCCCATCGCTCCACTAATTCATACACCGCCCACAGTGTCGCGCGTGGGCTTCCGCCGCCTACAATGAGTGCCGGTTGCTTTCCCAGTTTCGTGTGCAGCAGCACGATGCCTTGGTCCGTAACTTTGGGAAATGGCTCCCTCGCCGTTGCCTGCTTTACCGCTAGGTTGCTTTCGGGCCCGCCCACAAGGAGGAGCACCCCTGAGGAATTCGGCGGGGTAGTGGTTGGCTGGATTCTGATGCCGAAGAGCTTCTCCAGGTAGTGGCAGAGTTCGGAGGCTGCAAATTGCTCCATTTCCGGCGCGCCGCTTCCCACAACAACACTTACCGGCTGCCGCGCCTGAGGCGACTGTCCATGCTGGAGGTACACAGACTAACAGTAAGGCCCCCAACCCCAAAAGTACGTCTGACATTATTAATGTTGTCGCTTTTGTGATTCGGTTGGAGTGGCAATCGACGTCTATCCCAGACTTTCCTGCCATGGTGATCGTCTCCAGTACGGTGATGTCCAATCAACTCAACGCCCGAGCGGAAACCCAACTCCTGCTGACCTTGTCCTAAGAAACCATAGGAGGGCTGATACAGCCAAGGCGAAGCTGAACAGCGGGTTGATCCAGATACTATTTTCTAGACCAAATCGGTGCCGAAGTATCCGATCAGATATGGGCCCACAGCCCCACCGATATAGCTAATTCCACTCATCAAGGAAAACGCGCTCTTGGCTTGGTTTGTAAAGCGCAATGCTAGATAGGAGTTGAGGGAAGGACCGTTGCCTGACACGCAAACGCCTGCAAGACCCATAAAGACGACACCCCAGAAATAATCTGAGGAAAGAATGGTTGCGGCAAAGAAAATGGTTCCGCCTGCCGCACAAGCCGATAGGAGCGCCAGTTCTTGAATTTTCCAGTGGGCAGCAATCCAACTCAGCAGGGAACGGCCAGCCAAGAATCCTGCAGCATGGGAACTCAAAAAATAGGCTGCCTCGGCTGGTCCCACACCAAGCTTTTTCTGGTACAACTGTCCAACAAACGAAATCATTCCTCCTTCGGTTATCCCGTGGAAAATGTCAGTAAAACAATCATGTACATGGCAGGATGGTAAAGGATAGACTTAACCGCTAAACTTGTGCCCACTCGGGGCGACCTTGATATCCTTACTTTCTTCGACTAGGGTCTTGGATCGAAGCAGCAAAGGCCAAAGAATCAATAGGCTAATAATGAGTGCAGTGCCGAAGTAACCGGCCCTCCAGCTTTTTCCGAGGCGCTCCACGTTCCCCAGCCACCATCCCAACGCAGCGGGACCGAGTATGTTTCCGGCGGAACCGCAAATCCCTTGCAGAAAAAAAAGTCTCTGTCGTAGGGCACTAAAGTGCTCTCCAATTATTGAGGCCGTCGCGACAGCAATCGACAAAACACCCAACCCGAAGCAAAACGCACCCACGAGAACCGTCGCATAGGATTGAGCACTGCCAATGAGGACCAACGAGGCCGCAATATCTGCTAACGCAATGGCGGTGGCGCGTCTATACCCCATGCGGTTAACGAACCACCCACCCCCGAGAGTAAAGACGACCGCACTTCCGTAATAGCACACCTGAATGCGGCCCAATTGTTCCAAAGTCGAGCCGAAAACCTTTTTGAAAATCGGGAAGGTGACAGGGAGAAAACTTACGATACAGGTACTGACAAAGTACAAACCCAGAATGAACCAGATCACTGGGTCCTTCCAGATTGGCTGGGCGCTTGAGTTTGATACCAATGGTTTTGTTAGATGCTGATTCATCTCATTCATGCCCAAAGCAGAACAACCGCAGCTCACATTCTCTTTGTGTCAATCTCGGCGACCTCAATATTTTCCTTGTTCACCGAGTAAGTTACAAATAGTTTGCCCTTATCGACATAGCAATTCGGATAGTGATATCCATCCTCTTTATGTTTTCCCTCTATCCTTCTGGTAGTCTCGCCAGACACAATCGTGTACATGTTGTCAAACGTTTGCCCATTTTCACTCACGGCCAGCAGCAGGAACCGACGCTCCAGCAGCCGGTCAAAATTATTGCCCGCGAGATAGTACCGGCCGTCATCAAGCCTGCCCGCGTAAACACGGGAGCTCGAATTGGGAAAATCCGTCAGCAGTGGTTTTGACCAAGTTTCCCCCTCATCCTCACTCCAAGTTAAGGCTAGACGGCACGAAAAGCTGCCATCTCTCAAAAACAGCCAGATTTTGCCATCCTCAGTCTGGTACCAGCTTCCCTGCAAAGGCTCGAGACCGTCGGTTTTGGGGATCTTTATCGTTCGCGGAATGTCGGTCGGCTTTGCTCCCTTATCCCAAAGAAGAACTAAACCTTGTCCCCAATCATCGATAGCTGCCCCGAAGCACAACAATTTACCAGACCGAGTCAGACGCGGCTCCTCAAAGGAATAAACCCTGTCTGTGATCCGTTCATGATGTTTCCAAATCTGCAAGTCTTCAGTTTCATACACATCGATCCACAGCCTCTCAGCATCCATGGAACACATCCCCAGCTGGGTATTCCCGCGTGTATTACAGACACCAACCAACATATATAGATGTGTCTCCGTCGCATAGATTCCGTGGTTGTGTCTGACGATTCTTGAGTCTGGATCCGAGTGTACCAGCACCTTTTCCTTTTCCCAGTCTAGACCGTTGGAGGATGTTGAGTAGTGAATTTCCTGGCCCGGGTGGTCTTCATGTTTCAATCCGCTACTCCAGGAAACCACGTACCTTCCCTTAAACTTGGTAAGCGACTGGTGATGGTTGTAGGAAAAAGCCTCGCTGCCGTAGAAAGCTGTTGAGCGCACGACAGGAGCTTGCGGAAACACTCCCCACTCACTGGACATGGGTGGATAGCCGGTAGATGGGTCCGGATAACCTGCGTGAACCATGGCCAGCCTCAATCTAAAATCAACAATCTTCTTTCTCAGATTTTCTGAAAGAACAGAAACTGAGGTTGTCTTGCGTATTTCCACGATATTCCTTTCTCCCGATAGATTTGGTCGTAGTTACTATTATTGAGAATGTGGGAGCCTGTCTCCGGCAGGCGACATAGATATCTCCAGAAGCCAAGGTCGCCGGTGAGGACACCGGCTCCCATATTCGAATTCAGTACCAGTCACAGTCTCCCCGTTCAGTTTGACCTTTTAAATGTTAAGACAACCTTGATCCAGCCATTGAACGGTTCAATCAAAACATTTTCTGTGTTCTGATCGTAGGTACCACCTTCCACTGATGCCGGTATATGTCCTTCGGGATGAGGTAACCGCAGCTTTACCCGTTGTGGTCGCCGATCCGACGCACACTCCACGATCGCCTCAATGCGGTCCGGTTTTGATTCCACACGCAAAGAGATTGGACCAAAGTAGCTAATAACTCGCTCAAGCTCAATGCGCTTTCCATTCTCGAGATAAGATCGAGGAATTCCCTGGAGCAACTCGAGAGTCTTCCCTCGTTCCATGTAGAGCATCCATCGAGTTTCCATGAGGAACCAAGATTCCTCATGCGTTTTGTGCGGGCTCGCTCCGAAGTAATGTTCCCAAAAGGTGTAGGTCTCCCGGTCAGCCAAACTTGCCAGCGTATTGTAGTATGCCTTTAAGAAGGACTTTACCTCGCCACGCCTGAGATGAATCACGGGATGCCGGCTGTAATACGGTTGGCTGAAAGCCACGTTGCGCTTGATCATGAATTCACATTGAAAGTTCAGCAAGAAGCTCGCAGCTATCTCCGTGGGTTCGAGAACCTCCTGGAATGCCAGATACAGGGGGCCAAGCATTGAATCACGAGTCACCATCGCCCCGTGGGTGAACCATCGGCCGCCCTCAGCATAAAGCATCAAGGGTCCACGGTACTCGACCCAAGGTGGAGCTGTAGGACACCAGGTACCATCGCCCAGAGGAACTACGGGAGAATCCTCCATGGATTCGAAAAAAGCCCTTCGAATGTCCTTTTTAAGTCCCTCCGCCTCGGTCCTCCATTTAAGCGCAGCATCAGGATCCGTTTGCGCCAATACTTCAGCCATCCGACTTAAGCCCAGGTAGGCATACCCATTCAGCATGAACGCGCGAAAGGGATCCTCTGGGTCCGCGACTTTCCCCTCCATCATGCCGAAGCCCTTCCCTAGTAAGTCCTCACGCTGGTTCCTTTGGCGCCATCTAAGGATAAACTCACATGACCGAGTCAGCTTGGAAGCAATCTCCTTCACCCACCGGTCATCATGGGTGTAGCGATAGTGTTCGCCAATGCTCCATAACGCAGCCCCGGTCTCTAGCATAAAACCGCCAAAGTTTTGTATGAGTCCGTCGTCATGCTGCTTATCGAGAAAGTACATCAAAGCCCTGCGAGCTGTATCATGCCATCCCATAGAGTCCATGAATTGGATGATCGGAGCACTTTCAGAACCAATTGGAGGGTAAACGCCAATAGTGGCCGCAAGAGTCCCATCCGGTTCGTGGCCGTAAGTCACCAGATCCAAATGCAATAACCCTGCCTGGATCATCTCTTTCATACGCCGTTCGGGCAGGTCAAGTTTCGCGGCTGAGTTTAGCTTTCCCGTCCAAAATGCTCGGCATTCCTGATGGCGATTGACAAAGTTGCTGCCGGCCAGCGTAACGGCACGATCGTGGGAGATGGGACGATGTGGGAGAAAGACCTCGAAACTAGCCATTTCGCCTGGCTTCAACAGGATTGTGACTTCTTCATGCGCTAGGGGGTTTCCATTGAGTTTCGAAATAGAGAACACCCTGCCACTCTCATAGACTCCGAATCCTTTATTTCCATCAAAATTCCACTCGGGCGATGGAGCTTCAATAATGCCCATGACCGGCACCGTGACCATGGTTGTTGGAGCGACATTTCTGAAGAAAGCGTAACGAAGGGAGGGAGCCGTGTTGGTGGCTATGATGCGCATGAAGAAGACGGTCTCTTCATCCCGATTCATCTCTTCCGAGAGGAGCGACTCAAACTGGCGGCCCTGTTCCTCAGTGAACATATGGCCTCTGCTATGTCCATCAGCGACCAGGAAATGTGTGCCACGCAAGGGCTGCGTCCCCTTCTCCATCGAAACGAAGGCAGTCAAGTCGTATCGGATATCATCGTCCACCAAAGTCCCCTGCAGAATTGGCAGAACGCCGTCTTCCAGAGAGCGCTCAATCTCATCGACAACTCCCCAACCGCGTCCCATCTGAAAGTCATAGCGGCACGGCTTATCATGGTTTTCCGGCAAAGGAACCTCAAACCCATGGAACTGTGGCTGAACCCACTCCAGCCTCTCACTCATCGCAAAAATCCGCATATCCCGGCTCAGGCCTAGCCAGGTTGGGCAGCGCATCCGCCGAACTTTCTCTTGAGCTGCTTCAAAAGACTCTTCAGGTTCAGCCTCCATCTGCTGTAGTCGGGTTCGTAATCCACGGGCGTTCACTGCACTCCAAACTTCCAAAAACGATCTCTTGTCATCTCCAGTCGTGACTAGAACGCCGTAATCTGGAATCAAGATGGGCGATTCGGAATTGACATCCCGCAGGAAGAAGCTGAAGCCTTGAGTCTCGGCCGATATCGTGACGATGGTCGAACCGGGACCATACTGGCGTAAGATCCCCTCGATGGTCGCCTCGATCCGAAATGGGGAGTCCTCGAAGCTCGCGAATTGATTTCTGCCCTCGATAGACCCCTGCCCTTGAGACACCTGGGCACTGACGAGATTCCCGTCGGTGACGCGGATGCGTCCCCTGGGCTTCCCGCCCTTCCATTCAATCGCAATCTTCTTTCGAGTGGTCGCGTCCACTTTGATATCCTCACCGGATCCCACAAACAAGATTCGTCGTTTCCTATTTGCTGTGCTTGATGCCCGGCCGTGATAACTCTCGGTAAAGCCTCGCGCAATCTCTGCCGCAGAAATCGTGCCTCTTGCCGTTCACCTCGACGACCCATAGTCTCTTCGGAATGAGCACGCCGCAAGCTTCGCAATAGACCATCTTCTGTTCGTGCCAGTTGGTCTTGTTCTCTTCCCAATGTCCCTGCAGCGGCCCGATGGACTTAACCTTTGTATGCATAGTGCTTTCGCGCAGCCTTTTCTGAGGTATAGCGTTGCTGGATGTCCTCTTTAATGTTTTTGGTTGGACGTTTCGCTGAATCACCATAGCCGCCGCCGCCCGGTGACTCGATGATGACTTCATCCCCCTCTTTCAACAGAATACGCGTAAACTTGGTGTCGGAGATGGTTCCGAAAGCCTCTGAGAAGGTTCGAAACTGCCTGTCACCTCTCTTCTTAACTAGCAATTTAGCGCTCGCGCCGTCGCCACCGCTGAACAATCCCCACGCGTGAGTTCTCGTCCTGTCGAGCAGAGCACTAACGGTAATTTCTGGAGCCATCACCCGCAACCTTCGCTTACTCCCCAAACCTCCACGGTGCATTCCTGCGCCGCCGGAATCTTTCCGCATGGAGTACTCGAGAGTGAGAAACGGATATTTGGTTTCAAATACCTCCACGGGGGTATTGCGGCAGTTGCCGTTGACTGGACACATTACGGAGTTTCCATCGTGCGTGACCGTCGCTCCCCAACCACATCCTTCAAAGTGGTAGTTCGTGTAGTACTCGCCCGTTTCAGGATGAATCCCGCCAAAAAGAAAGTTGCAAGCGCTAGCGCCTTCGGCAGCCGCAGTGCGTTCCGGGATGGCTTGGCTGAGCGCCGAAACCACAACATTCTGGATATGAGGGTGAGTCTCTGTGTTCCCTCCCACGGAGGGACCGGGATGGCGGACGTTGACCAACGTCCCGGGCTTGGTCAAGACGCGGATCGGACGGTAGCATCCGGAGTTGCGAGGAATTTCCTTGTTGGTCACATGCAGCACGCCACTGTAGGTCGCAGCCGCCGTCACAACATAGGTTGCATTGATGGGACCTCGCGCTTGAGGATCGGAATCCGTCCAATCGGCAATGATCTCGTCATCTCTCACGATGAGCTTCAGGCGCATCCAAACCGGCTGGTTCGTGATGCCGTCGTCTTCTAAACAGTCGCTGGCTCGATAGACGCCGTTTGGAATTTCACGGATTTCGGCTCGCATCCAACGCTCGGAGTAGTCAAGCAGCCGGTCGGACGCGGCTGCCAGGAACTTTGTTCCATATCGCTCCAAAAGCTTTATCAACCGGTTTTCGGCGATACTGAGCGAGCCAATCATCGCATGCAGGTCGCCCCAACTCGATTTCGGTGTCCGGTGATTGCTGAGGATGATCTTCCACACGTCCTGAACATATTCACCGCGTTTCATGATCTTGATGGGTGGAAGTCGCAGTCCTTCCTGATAAACTTCCGTGGCGTCAGCCGCGAATGAACCCGGAGCCATTCCGCCGATTTCACCGACGTGGGCAATGTTGGCAACGAAAAACCGCAGTTGATTGTCAAAGAACACGGGCTTCAGCACCATGTGCTCCGGCATATGACATTGACCGCGATAGGGATCGTTGTGAATGACCACATCGCCCCGCTGGAAAGAATCGAGGCCCAGTTCTTCAATCGTCCACTTCACGGCATACTGGGCTGAGCCGAGCATTGTGGGACAAAACTCGGCTTGGCCGATCATCTCGCCGCGGGGGTTGAAGATGACGCAAGAGAAGTCCAAAGCTTCGTTAAAAATGGGGGAGTAGCTAGTCCGCATCATCGCCGTCCCCATTTCGCGGCAAATATTCACCAAAGCATTGTTGATGACGGTCAGCGTGACCATGTCCATGTGCGTAGCCTTAGTTTTCTTTCTCATAGCGTGACCGTGATGACCCCCTGGCTGTCCACACGAAGCCTGTTACCGGGATGGAGTAGAATTGTCGAGTCCGGTTCCTCAACAACCGCAGGCCCTTTCAGCTCACACTTACTGAGGAGAAGCGCCCGGCTATAAACCGGACACGGGATAAAGCCTTTGCCTCTAAAATAGACCGCGCGTGTCTGAGTGGGCGGTGGGATCCTGCCGCTCGGAATCTTCTTCAGTGTGGGCATTTTCGACGGCCCAATCACACTCACATTGAACCGGATAAGTTCGATAACCTCCCGGCTGATGGAGTATCCGTAGAATTGTTCATGCAGTTTGTGGAAAGCCTCAAAAATGGTTTGGAGTGTCCACGGAGTGATGGGTCCGCTCTTTACTCTGACATCATGCTCATAGTTTTGCCCGGCGTAACGCATGCTGATGGACCGCTGCACGATAGGCCTGCCTTTGAATCCGTCCTGGCGTAGTTCCGTCAGAGCCGCGGTCAGCATTTTCTTGAAAAACCTTTCGACGGTCTCAGCCTTTATTTCTGTTGACCTGAAGTGCTGGCTCAAAATCTTGTCGACTTTAAAATCGGCAATTAGAGCACCAAACGCGGAGCAGAGGCCCGGGTAGAGAGGAACGATGATCCGGCCCATTCCAATCTTCTCGGCAATCCCCTCCGTGTGAAGCGGTCCTGCCCCGCCGAACGACACCAACGCAAAATCACGTGGGTCGAGACCCCGTTCCACTGACATCAGGCGAATCGCGTTGGCCATGTTTTCGTCGGCAACATCGAGGATCGCCTGGCCCGTTTCCGCGCAGTCCATGCCTAGCCTCCGCCCAAGCTGAGTGACGGCGCTTTTGGCTTTGGTGCTGTTCAACTTCATCTTCCCGCCCAGAAAGTATTCCGGGTTCAACCTGCCCAGTACGAGGTTTGCATCGGTAACGGTTGCTTCCATACCACCCTGGTCGTAGCACGCTGGCCCGGGCTCAGCCCCTGCACTTTGCGGTCCCACGCGCAGGAATCCCCCTTTATCAACCCAGGCGATGCTTCCGCCGCCGGCCCCGATGGAGATCACATCAACGAACGGAGCGCTGATCGGCACGCCCCATTCCACTTCATAGTTCGTGACGTAAGAAAGAGCACCATTCTGAACCAAGCCCACGTCGCAACTGGTCCCGCCCATGTCGAGTGTGATTAGATTTGCTTCCCCGACAAGATTGGCAAAATACTTTGCGCCGATGATGCCCCCGCTCAGTCCGGACAATAGGATGTTAACGGGCTGGCCCTCAACAGCTTTCGCAGTTGCCTGCCCACCGTTGGATTTCATGACCGTCCAGGGCCGTTGAGGCCCGAGACTCCTGAGGCTTTCGCGTACGCTCGTGACGTAACGGCGAAGAATCGGCTTGACGTAGGCATCCGCCACCGTCGTTGAACCACGCTCGTACTCCCGCCAAATAGGGGCGACTTCGTGAGAGACTGAAAGGGGAACATCAGGGAATCTGGATTCCAAATACTTTTTCAGAGAGATCTCATGCTGTGGGTTTAGGTACGAGAAGAGCAGACAGATGGCGATCGCCACTTCTTGACCGCGATATTGCCTCAGGCGCTCGGCAATCATTCCGGCGAGTCTTTTCATTTCCTTAGCGCCAAGAGGCACCAGGACCTTTCCTCGCGCGTCGGTTCGCTCTTCAACGCCAAGGCAGTTGCGCCTCTCAACTAATGGCGTCGGCTTGACCCATTCGTAGGAATAGTGGTAGCGCCTGTTCATCCTCTGGATGAAAAGCACATCCTCAAAACCCTTCGTTGTTACGTATATCAACGTGGCGCCATTCCGCTGGAGAAGCGCATTGAGGCCAAGCGTGGTCCCAAGGACGAGCGACGATATGTTTCGGGTCTCGATTCCCGATTCCTTGATGACACCCACAATGGAGCGGACCGGGACATTCCGAGAGGACGGAAATTTGGCGATGATGAGATCTCCAGTCGTCTCGTCCAAACCGACCAGGTCCGTAAAGGTGCCACCGGTATCAATCCCGCATCTTACATGGGGTCGAACTCCTGAACTTCTTTTTGCCATGATATGGTGAGCCCTTATTAGCTTGCTATCCGCTTCATGAGATCCACTCAAAACCGTAAAATCGGGCGCGCTTCAGATAGAACCGGGTGCGTACTTGCTCCGCCGGACAGCGCTCCCCGCCCCGCCATCTGATCTGTGCCGACTTCTCATCTCCTCGGAACGGTGTACAGTCTGCTCGCGTGAACCCTGGAATGGGTTGGTCATCCTTCAAGAGTTCCACTTCGAGCGTCCCATCTCCCAATGTCACTGCATTTACCTCTAGCCGTTTCCCGCCCACCCTCTGTACCTTCGTCGCCAACTGTCCTTCGAGTGGTCCTCCGCTCGCTGTTACCGCCGCCCACAGTCTTCCCTCGGACCAGGAGGCTCGGCACATGACACCGTGGAACCAAGTGTATCCGGCGATCGGTGTGTGTGCATCCTCTCCCATATGGATGCCCGTCCAATAGTGCGGCCAGCCTGGGAGTCCCCCTTGCCGCGCTCGCTCCACGATTTCCGTGTTCAGATGATCGTTATGCAATCCGTCACAGGCCGAGTAATACAAGTAGACCCTCCCGCCATGATGAATTGCCGGTTGCATGGGCCAGATCATCCCGCCGCCATATTCCCCCAGCGGCTTTAGGGGTATACACGCCCGCCGGTCGGGCCGCCACCATGTCTTGCCATCTCGGGAGGCTGCAAATTGGACGTCAATCGTTTGGCTCAGGGCATGATAGACGGTCAGCAGCCCAACATAACCGTCACGCTCTGGATCCGCGATCAACTCCATGAATTGCGTGTCGGGTGAATCGAGCCAGTCGGGCGTGATCGACAGCTGGTAAGGCGACCACTCGGTCCCTGTCGCGCTCGTCCGCCGTACCATAATGCGGCACTCCCCCACTGCGCAGTCGTAAGGAATCAAACCGCCCGGCAGCGCGGGCATACAAGTCTTATGATAGGTCTGATACGTCCCGTCGGGCAATTGGCTGATCCAGAGGCTGTCTCGCGTATCGATGACCAACTTCTCCCACGCCGACCAGTGCTTCCCATCCTTGGAGTGGTACCGATACATCCCCTCGCTGTGCTTGGTTTCACCGGGATCAAGAGGAAACCCTTTCACAATTGGCGAAGAACCCTCATGGCCTGGGTAGCGCAAAACGAACATTTCATAGCGCCAATCCGGAGGCGCGTCCGGATGAACGAGAATGGAAGCGTGTTGGGACACTCCACCGGAATCTAAGTCCAGCAGAACGTTCGTTTTCGTCCTTCCTTGATAAAGCGAAATATCCAATTCCGGGCGATTCCAATGGACTCCGTCTTCCGATTCAGCATAGTTCAGAACCCGCCCCGCCGCCGGACTAATCGGAAGTGGTGATTTTTTGGGCGTTGTGATGTACCACATCTTCCATAGGCCGTCGATGGGATCAATCATCACCGACCCGTGGCTAAATATCGAAGCGGCATCCCACGGATACTTCGGCTCGAGGAGAGGATTGGCAGAGTCCTCTTGCGCAAGCTCAATCCTCCACGCAACGTTGTGCTTCTCTGGAAACTCAAGGCCAGTGAGAAACGAGACCCCTGGCTTCTTGTCGATGTACGGCGGCAAGACCCCCGGTGGCGATTGATTGCCGACCACACCCGATTTTTGCCGAAGTTTCAAGGTCTTCTTCTGCTTTACCATAGTGTTAACCTTTCCCGAGCAGAATAAGAATCATCGAGCGCCCGTTGATCTCAAGAGACCCAATCAAAGCCATAGAACCGTGCGCGCTTCAGATAGAAGCGGGTGCGCACCTGTTCCACAGGACATCGCTCCCCTCCCCGCCACCGCATCATCGCCGACTTCTCATCGCCTTGAAACGGCACGCAGTCCGCTCGTGTGAACCCTGGAATCGGTTGATCATCCTTCAGCAGTTCCGCTTCGAGAGTCCCATCTCCGACCGTTACTGCATTTACCTGCAGTTGCTTCCCGCCCAGCGTCTGCACCTTCGTCCCCAGTTGCCCCTCCAGAGGTCCCCCGCTCGCAGTTACCGCTGCCCACAGTCTCCCCTCCGGCCAGGAAGCTCGGCACATGACGCCATGCGACCATTGGAGCCCGGCGATGGGCGTGTAATAATCATCTCCCATCCGCAAGCCTGTCCAATAATGAGGCCAGCCGGGAAGTCCCCCCTGACGGGCCCGTTCGACGATTTCGGTGTTCATGTAGTCGTGATGCAATCCATCCTGGCCCGAGTAGAAAAGATAGACTCTACCGCCGTAATGAACCGCCGGCTGCATAGGCCAGATCATTCCCCCGCCATACTCTCCGAGCGGCTTCAGTGGCACGCAGGCGCGCCGATCCGGACGCCACCACGTTTTCCCATCACGAGAAGCGGCGAATTGAATGTCGATGGACTGGCTCAATGCATGATAAACGGTCAGTAGCCCCACATAACCGTTTCGTTCCGGGATCGCGGTTAACTCCATGAACTGCGTGTCAGGAGAATCTAGCCAATCAGGAGTGATCGCAAGCTGGTATGGAGACCACACCGTCCCATCGGCGCTGGTCCGTTGTACAATAATGCGACACTCTCCCACCGCACAATCATAAGGAACTAGACCCCCTGGTGGCGCAGGCATACATATCTTAGAGAACGCACGGTAAGACCCGTCCCTAGACTGACTAATCCATAGACTATCGCGTGTCTCCATCGGAATCTTTTCCCAAGCCTGCCAGTGTTTTCCATCTGCTGAGCGGTAACGATAAATCCCGTCCGTGTGCTTTATTTCACCTGGAGATAGAGGAAACCCGCTCACAACCCGAGAAGACCCTTCATAGTTCGGCCAGCGAAAGAGAAACATTTCATACCGCCAATCCGGCGGGGCATCTGGATGGATTAGCACTGACGCCTGCTGGGATAAACCGCCCGAATCGAGATCGAACAGTATGTTGGTTTTTGTCTGCCCCTGGTAAAGAGAAATGTCCAACTCAGGACGATTCCATCGCGAGCCATCCTCGGATTCAGCGTAGGTGAGGATCCATCCTGTAGCGGGACCGGAGGAAGGAGAAGGCCTTGGAGAGCGGCTGATGTACCACATCTTCCAAAGCCGATCGATGGGATCGATGGCGACTGTTCCGTAGCTGGCTATTGATCCGGCATCCCAGGGATACTTAGGCACGAGAAGTGGATTGGCAGCATCATCTTGCGCAATCTCAATACGCCAGGCCACGTTGTGTTTTTCCGGAAAATCGAGACCCGTTAGAAACGAAAACTGATGTCCTTCGTTGGCAACGTATGCCGGCAAGACAGGCGGATTTAAAAGACCAGGCGAAGAGATTGTCACACTCTTTTTCCTCTCCAAATAGCTCCCTAAGAGCAATGCTCACCGAAGGCGAGCATTGAGAAGTATGTGGTGAATCTTTCCGGCACCTAGCGGATCGCGACTACTATGGTGTGCCGATCCAGGAGGTTCCGGGAGTATAGCCTTGGAATGCTATGAAGGCGCTCACAACCAGTACCCTACTTTCGCCTCTAAGTAGCGGAAAAATTTCTTTAGACCAGTAAAACTACACTAGAATATGTTTTTGTGTCAAATAGTTTCTTTCTTTTTGAGTTAAAATCAATCTTTAAAGTCCAATATTGTAGTAATATAATTCACATATGAAGTAAATCGAATATTTTTTGACGTGAGGATAGCTTGAAGGGGCTGGGCGCGAAGGATTATCTTCAGATGTCTTTTTCTTAGAAAATCAGGCAATCGTCAAGGAATAAAGTTCCACGTTATCCATGTAGAAACGGAATTTGCGGTAGCGTTCGAATTCCGGATTCGGGTAATAAGCCTTGTGCGTACTGACCGGCGGCAACTCCGTCTTTCCTTTCCAGGAAAACACATGCCGGACCGCGTCGCCCTTGAAGACGTCGCACTCTTGACGCGAGTAGCCGGGAAAAACCTCATCGCGCAGGTTGACCACTTCGGCGGCCATCGATCCGCCCTCGCGGCACCGTGCATTGACCACTAGCTGCATGCCTTCCGAGATCAGGGGCCGCGTGATCAGGATGCCGCGTCTGGGCGCTCTCGCCTCAAGCGACACGAATCCATCCAGCCGCAGCTTCGCCAGGCCTAAGGCGAAGTTGACTTTGCTTTTGTCGGTGGCCTCCGGCACCTGCAAGCCCTCGCGAGCGCCAGTCATCCACCAGTCATGGTGGTTGCTCGCCCCACCAAAATAAAGGTAGAGCTCGTCACCCACCTCGATGGGGCCGTGGGAAAGCGTGACCATATAGCTATCCCAATGGCCTTCACCCCGCGGGGTCAGGAACGGTTGGCGCTTGTTCAAGTGATGCCAGTTCTTGCCATCACGGCTGTACACCAGTCTGGATCGCATGGTGTTGGAGACGTAATCCAGGATGGGAAGAAACCCCATCATCACGCTGCCCAGAGAAAACTGGCAGAACCCGTAGAATGTCTCATCGAGGTCATCTTCCCCGTCCTCAGGTGTGAGGATCGAGTACGGCTCTGACCAATGGATCAGGTCGGCACTCTCGGACTGCCAGACGCGCCGCTTATTGGCCCGGCACCAGTCCAGAGGGTAGTAGGGCGGACAGATGCACCACTCCTCCACGACCGGATTGTTGAGGTTGGTCGCCACTGCCTGGATGTCATAGTGACGCATGTTGAGGAGGTAGATTCTGCCTGCCGTATCGTAATGAAGCGCATTGGCGTCCCCCTTGCGGGAACCCGCCCGCCCAAAGACCGGTGATTCGGGCAGGTTGGCCCAATGGATTAGATCGCCGGAGGTCGCGGCTACCACCCTGTCGGCTTCTTCACCTTCCCGCGCCTTGTAACTGAGATAAAGCGCCTTGAAGCGCCGAGACTCGTCATGCTCGTGCGGATTGAGCACATAAGAAACGACCATGGCATTCGGAATAATGATGTTGGTGCTTTCCCCATTCACCTTGTGAATATTAAAAGAGGGCTTGCGCCAATGAACGCCATCTTCGGACTCGGCGTAAAGGAGGTGAGAGACAATGGTGCCCAGGGGGGATTCGCCAGCCCGAGGCGAGAGTTCCAAAGTCTGATAGACACATTTGAACAGACCATCCTTCGGATCTCGAATCACCTGTGAGCTGTTAAAGGTAAAGTAAGTGATAGGCTCCCACGGTCTGTCGCTAACGATGACCGGCCCATCCGTTGCTCGGATTGGCTGATGCCAGGTCCGGCAAATGTTCTCGACTGATTCGATAATCAGGTCGTCGACAAAGACTTGTTTGTCCCGGCCGATGTCCAGCATCGTGGCGTCGTAAATCAATTCAGCACCTCCTCAGCGTCTAGAAACCTTTCCCTTTTCGGCACCCATTCACGAATTCGGATTCCACCAGGCAACACGTAACTATGACAAAGACCTGCTGCAAGCCACAAAGCTGCCTCCTCAGATTGCTAATTTACACAAATGCAAAGGTCATACATGTGACCAAATCAGCAAAGCTCAAACTTAAATATCCTGCAAATCTGCGCAAGACAACAAACTGAACCAAGAAAGAGCTGGGCTTCTAGCCTTGACCTATCCAATGGGGAGGCGCGACTTCATCCCATCGCTTACGAATTTCAACGATCTGATCCTTGGAAAGATTCCCTTGTTCTAGCGATTTGGCGTTTTGCTTCCAGCGGCCGGGCTTGGAGGTACCGACAATGGCAGTGGCCACAGCGGGCGCCGCAAGCGTAAAGCGCAATGCGACGGAAGATACGTCTGGCGTCTTCAGGAATGGATACTGAAGCTTTTCCAAGCGCTCCCAATAAACGTGATGATAAGCATTCGTCGGGCGGCCGCCGTAGCGCCAGACGGCATTGGCGATAGGTCGTTTAGCGATGACACCGACCTTCCTTTTCATTGCAAGCGGAAGGGTGAGCACGAAAGCTTCCTGGTCGGCAATACTAACCGAGGTCTGCAAGGTATCAAATCGACCGGACTCTATGGCAAAGCGGGCCGCCTGGCCGTCTCCGCTGTAGCCGATGTAACGCGTGTAACCTTTTTCTCGAGCTCGCTCCATGGTTGCAATGACGTTGCCCTTCTGAAGTTCTTCAAGAGAGCACGAGTGCAATTGGACAAGATCGATCATATCGGTGCGCAGGCGTTTGATGCTGCGTTGAATAGAAGCGAGCAACGATTCTGGGCGCCAGTCTTCATCCGACCAAACTTTGGGGTGGCCACACTTGGTAAACAGGTAAAAGTCTTTTCGCCGATGCGCCACTGCTTTCCCGATCTTCTCTTCACTTCCCGGGTAACATTCCGCAGTGTCGATGACATCAAGCCCTTGATCCAGTGCTTCCAGCAGTATTCTTGCTACCGTTTGGCTGCTGACGTTTTCAAATCCGATCTCGGCGGCGCCAAAACCGAGGACACCGACGCGCATATCCGTCGCGCCAAGCTGCCGTTTCTCCATCTATCGGTTCTCCCCTGCCCGAAATGGTGTGACTGCAGAAGCTCTGGAAGGATTTCGGCTGGATTTGCCCCCGACGCTTCTCAGCCTTCAGTCACCCAGTCAAACGAGTACAACCGCGTCTGGTTGAAATAGAAGCGGGCACGAACCTCGTCGGCCGGAACGCGGTCGCCGCCCTTCCATTGGATGAATGCCGCTTCGCTGTCTCCCTTGAAGGGTGTGCAATCGGCGCGGCTGAAACCGGGAATCGGCTTTTCATCAATCACCACGTCGTCACCCAAAGGTCCTTCTCGTCCCTGGATCGACTTCCCTTGCAGAAGCTCAACTTGCAACGAACCGTCCCGAATCGTCTGCGCGTTTACGCTCAAGCGTTTTCCACCGACAGAAAGCGGTTTGGTGCCAAGTATCCCTTCCAAAGGCCCGCCGCTGGCAGTTACCGCAGCCCACAGGCGGCCCAACCTCCAGGAGGCCCGGCATCCTGCGCTGTGAAACCAAGTCATCCCCGCATTGGGTGAGTAGGCATCCATTTCCGTACCCGACCGCAATCCGGTCGGATAATGAGGCCAGCGGAAACTCCGGCGAAATTCCTGCACCAACTCCGTAGTCATGTAATCGGCGTGCAATCCGTCGCAACCGGAATAGTAGAAATACAGCCTGCCGTTATGGTGAAGGGGCGATTGCAAAGGCCAGATCATGCCGCCGCCGTAATCGCCAAGGGTGTTCAAGGGAACGCAAGGACGACGGTCCGGCCGCCACCAGCGCTTGCCGTCGCGCGAGGCCGCAAACTGAATGTCAATGCTTTGGGTAAGAAGGTGGTACACAGCCAGTGTTCCGATATAGCCGCCCTTCTCAGGCACTGTATCCAGCTCCATGAACTGCGTATCTTGCGGGTCCATCCAGTCCGGCGTGATGACCGGTTCGTATCCCGACCAGTTGGTCCCGTCCTCGCTGGTGCGAACGACGATAATGCGGCATTCGCCAACAGAAACGTCATACGGAACCAGGCCGCCGGGAGGAACTGCTGTTACGCCTTTGTAGAAAGTGCGATACGTTCCATCCTGTAACTGGTGAACCAGAATGCTGTCGCGTGTACTGAGGCCCAAGATCTCCCAAGGCTGCCAGTGCTTACCATCGGACGAGTGGTAACGATACACACCGCCGCTATGCTTTGTCTCGCCTGGCGGTAACGGAAAGCCCCGGACGACTTCGGCCGAACCTCCGTGCCCCGGATAGCGCAACACGAACATCTCATAACGCCAATCGGGATCGGCATCGGGATGAACAATCACCGAAGGATGCTGCGACAGCCCACCCGAGTCGAGGTCAAAAAGAATGTTGCTCCGTGTACGTCCCTCATACAGGGCGATGTCCAGCTCGGGCCTTGTCCAATGCACGCCATCCTCGGACTCGGCATAGGTCAGAATCCGGCCTGCGGCCGGGTTCTCGGAAGGCCCCTTCCCTAGCGGCTTGCTGAGATACCAGGCCTTCCATAACTGATCCATCGGGTCTACCATGATGCTCCCGTGGAGGAAAGTGCAGCCGGAGTCCCACGGATACTTGGGCTCAACCAGAGGATTGGCCGGGTCTTGTTCTCCCGGCTCAACACGCCAGGCAACGTTGTGCCTCTCCAAGAAATCCTCACTCATCAGAAACGAAAACTGCTGCTTCTCATTCGCTATGTACGGCGGCAATACCGGCGGCTTGGAGTCGCCTGTCTTCCGAGAACCTTTTGCCATTACTCTTTCCTCCTTGGTAAGTAATTGAGATAACCGACATGATCATGACTTACTACCTATCCTCTATAAAACACCCAACCAAAGATGAACCTGGCGCGGCGGACCGGCCCCAGCGTGTTTGGCGCCCTGGTCTCCCCCGACGCTTCTCAGCCTTCAGTCACCCAGTCAAACGAATACAACCGCGTCTGGTTGAAATAAAAGCGGGCACGAATCTCGTCGGCCGGAACGCGGTCGCCGCCCTTCCATTGGATGAATGCCGCTTCGCTGTCTCCCTTGAAGGGTGTGCAATCGGCGCGGCTGAAACCGGGAATCGGCTTTTCATCAATCACCACGTCGTCACCCAAAGGTCCTTCTCGTCCCTGGATCGACTTCCCTTGCAGAAGCTCAACTTGCAACGAACCGTCCCGAATCGTCTGCGCGTTTACGCTCAAGCGTTTTCCACCGACAGAAAGCGGTTTGGTGCCAAGTATCCCTTCCAAAGGCCCGCCGCTGGCAGTTACCGCAGCCCACAGGCGGCCCAACCTCCAGGAGGCCCGGCATCCTGCGCTGTGAAACCAAGTCATCCCCGCATTGGGTGAGTAGGCATCCATTTCCGTACCCGACCGCAATCCGGTCGGATAATGAGGCCAGCGGAAACTCCGGCGAAATTCCTGCACCAACTCCGTAGTCATGTAATCGGCGTGCAATCCGTCGCAACCGGAATAGTAGAAATACAGCCTGCCGTTATGGTGAAGGGGCGATTGCAAAGGCCAGATCATGCCGCCGCCGTAATCGCCAAGGGTGTTCAAGGGAACGCAAGGACGACGGTCCGGCCGCCACCAGCGCTTGCCGTCGCGCGAGGCCGCAAACTGAATGTCAATGCTTTGGGTAAGAAGGTGGTACACAGCCAGTGTTCCGATATAGCCGCCCTTCTCAGGCACTGTATCCAGCTCCATGAACTGCGTATCTTGCGGGTCCATCCAGTCCGGCGTGATGACCGGTTCGTATCCCGACCAGTTGGTCCCGTCCTCGCTGGTGCGAACGACGATAATGCGGCATTCGCCAACGGCAACGTCATACGGAACCAGGCCGCCGGGAGGAACTGCGGTTATGCCTTTGTAGAAAGTGCGATACGTTCCATCCTGTAACTGGTGAACCAGAATGCTGTCGCGTGTACTGAGGCCCAAGATCTCCCAAGGCTGCCAGTGCTTACCATCGGACGAGTGGTAACGATACACACCGCCGCTATGCTTTGTCTCGCCTGGCGGTAACGGAAAGCCCCGGACGACTTCGGCCGAACCTCCGTGCCCCGGATAGCGCAACACGAACATCTCATAACGCCAATCGGGATCGGCATCGGGATGAACAATCACCGAAGGATGCTGCGACAGCCCACCCGAGTCGAGGTCAAAAAGAATGTTGCTCCGTGTACGTCCCTCATACAGGGCGATGTCCAGCTCGGGCCTTGTCCAATGCACGCCATCCTCGGACTCGGCATAGGTCAGAATCCGGCCCGCGGCCGGGTTCTCGGAAGGCCCCTTCCCTAGCGGCTTGCTGAGATACCAGGCCTTCCATAACTGATCCATCGGGTCTACCATGATGCTTCCGTGGAGGAAAGTGCAGCCGGAGTCCCACGGATACTTGGGCTCAACCAGAGGATTGGCCGGGTCTTGTTCTCCCGGCTCAACACGCCAGGCAACGTTGTGCCTCTCCAAGAAATCCTCACTCATCAGAAACGAAAACTGCTGCTTCTCATTCGCTATGTACGGCGGCAATACCGGCGGCTTGGAGCCGCCTGTCTTCCGAGAACCTTTTGCCATTGCTCTTTCCTCCTTCGACCATCATTGGAATAAACTGAGTATTGCTGTCCGACTGCTTATTCTACGCAAAGCACCCATCAACTCTATATGTCCCCTTGATCTGATCCGGCAGCCTGATCGTGTCCCCTTCCAGGACCGGCGTGTCAGCTCCATCGATCCGTGCCGCAACAAGTGGCCGGCCGTCATCGGAACGCAGCCTCATGCGCACCTCTGTAGGCGCTACCGACAAGTCAAGTGAGGCTGAAACCATAATTGAATTCCGGTCCTGAGCCAGGCTGATGTCGAGATCGACGTGGCCGCCAAAATGCGTTCCCATCTTTTTGACTGCAAGATGCCCGCCGGGCTTGAGCCAGGACCGCGGGACCGCCTGAAGAAGCCATAAGGATTGTTGTGTACCATCATAGCCGTCACGTTCATTTATAAACATGCCGCGTATGGCTCGCCAGCGCGCTGCCTCTCCTGGAGTCTCCGAGGGAACACCATCCAACGATTCAACTCCGACTCGGAAACCGTGATGGACAGCAGCGGACATGTTGTTGAAAAAGCAATCAAAGAACCGCGGTAGGTCGTCTCGCTGAAGGAAAAGATCAAGACCGACAGGGAACGCGGTTTCGTATTCGACGTAATGCCTCCAGAGAAAATGCCGGGCGGCTCTGGAATCATCAATGTCATTAAAATTATCGTCGGCTGTTCTGTGCCCGAACTTGTCTTTCCCAGAGAAGCGGGACCGATGAAAGTAAAATCCCTTTCCTTTCGGCATCCCCGATTCAAGAAATGCTAACGCCTGGTCTACCAATTCATCATGCGGATCCCACGCTCCCCACGCACCAGCGCGAAGTGGCCCGTAACCTGTATATGTCCAGTCGGTATCTCTCCAATCCAGCTCATTTATTTCGCGAGGCACATAAGGCAATTCTGAGCCGTCCGCTGCAGGAACCCGGCGAGCCTGGTCACGTGCATCTCGGTACCGGTCCCGAGTGCAGGTGCGATAATCATTCAATTCTCTAGCTAGTTCTTCTATCCTCGGATGGCCGATTTCGCGGAGTAGCCGAACAGCCTCGATCATCCCATAAAGGCAATAGGCATCGTTGAAGATCGTATAGCCAGACATCCAGTCGTGTGCTGCGGCCGCTGGCAATAGCCCCCACTGTGGAACCTTTCTTCCGTTTTCTTTTCGCATCGTTCGCCGTCGCTGGACCGCAAGCCAGTCGCAGGCTGCAACGATGGATTCCAGTCGCGATCCCGGGCCCTCACCCAGCCACGTGCGGTCGCGCGTGATCCGGTAATGAGAAGCCAGAGCCCAGAGTTCCAGCCCGTGACTCAGGAGCAGAGTGTTCATAGTCCATACTCCAAAATTTCCCAAGAAACCTGGCGCCTTCGCAAACCCTTCACTCCGGACACTTTCCCCTTTCTTTGGCCGTCGATCCTTTGTCAGGTTATAGGCTCGATCAGTCTGGGAATCAAGAAAGCTTTGAAGCACCGGACGTGAATACTTTGTCAGGCCTCGGAGATCCAATGTGGGAAGAGCACATGCCGAACATGGCGGCCAATAGAGTTCGTACCAGGCCGGAGTCGTCTTGCACATCCACACCCGTGCCTGATGGCGATAGCCGATCTGTCCTATGGTTTGTGCGGCCGCGGCGGCGGCATAGTCATTTATAAAACTGTCTGCGGTAGTGATGACTGCCGCCGAATCGCCAGCGAGCCTTTTCCAAAAGTGTCGCACTTCACTTAACAAGGAATCGCCATTCAGATCTGCGATCCGGTTGGCGGTCTTTCTGTCAATCACTCCAAAGGGCACAATCAGTCGTAGTTCGGCTTCCTCACCAGCGGATAGCGGCACATTCCATTCAACAACTCTTGTGGCCAGATTTTCAACCCCCTTCGGCCGCGCGATTTGACCGTGCCAGACCAAAGTTCCTTTCGCCGGATTCGGAATCACATAGCGAACCTTCGTTCCAAGTACTCCAAACGGTGGTTCGAATCGGTGTGGGATCGCCCGGCTGAGTTTGTCGCCTCGGCCCACCTTGTAACCCAACCTGAGCTGGCTTGAATTTCCAAAATGAAGCCACAAATGGCCTCGCTTAGACTTCTTGCTGGTATTCCGGACCTTAAATAGCGCATGTACAATGAGTACGTCGTCTGGGCAAGGGTTCATGCCTTCCTCAGTCTTGCGACCCAGAAGATGACCAAAAACAGTTTCATCCCAAACTAACTTGCCTTCTCTTGTCTCAACATGGGGAATGAGAAGACGACCCTCATCGAGGCTTTGAATAATGCTGGGACTACCTAGGCCAGCGCGGTCTAGAAAGCGCATCGGATTACCGTAACCCACGGAAACATCCAGCAAGTTATCACCCAGCGATGCCGCTTCCTCTCTTACTGCCGGATTGTCCCGCCACAAAAGAGGTCCGAAAAAAAGTGAGCCGTCCCAGAGGACCGAAGCCTGCCACTGGTAGCCGGGAACACCAACATGCTGCACAGCTCTTGTCATCGGCCGCCAAAGGCTTTTCGCCCGTTTAAATGTCCATTCCCTTGCTCCCGCTGTAGACTTGTTCGACACGATCTGTTTAGCACCTGAAGTCATGGCTTCAAAAACCCTTTCTTTTCAGGACTGCGGGTCAATTTATTGCTCCTAGAGGCGATTAACAGCTCCCCATCGTCGACAAAAATATTCCCAAGCAGAACTTGAGGAGCATCTGAGGGTGAAGAACAAAAGCTACGGCTGCGAGATAGTTCTGCGAAACTGTTAGGGAAAAGGTTGCTGATGTATTTCGGTGGAATTATCGGAAATCGATGTTAAAATGTCCATTCTTTTCTGAGATAATTAATTAATATATTAAAATTCACCAATTACGAGGACTTTTTTGCTTCTATTAGTTCATATGTAAAAAATATAATATAAGTGCCAGAGTTGCTTTTGACTTTCGATTTTCTTTCGGATGGTTGGAAAGTTTGGAAAGTAATGTGGGTGGAAGGAAATGGAACGGTTGTTGCAGTGACCCACGGAGGTAGCCATGTCGCCGGGATGAGCCTCGGCGAAGTTCAGCAGCTCGTCAACTCATAACGTCGGAAATAAAAGACACTATTGGGAGAGGCATCTCTATGAACTCAAGGCGAGAATTTATGAACTCGGCGATTGGCATTACAGCCACGACACTCACGGTAGGAGTGGGAGCGCAAGGCGAAATGCCCAAGCCCGCATCAGGAACCAAATTGGCCGGGATATCCCCACAACTTCAGAAACGGGACCGTTGCGAAAAGCCGTTCCGGGTCGCCGTGGCCCTCGGGGAAAGCACCACAGCAGGAGGGACAGCGACCAGCCCTTCTTTGACATGGGTAAGCCGATTGGCAGACTTGATTAATGAATCTCAGCTCGAACCCCTCAAAATGATCAATAGCGGGATAGGCGCCAATGTTGTCTCTCAAAGAAGTGAGGAGTATGAGCATTCTGGTAAGCCCAGCGCGATGGAACGGTACTCGAAGCACGTCATTGCGCATCGACCCGACTTAGTTCTGGTTTCCTACGGCCTGAACGATGCGCGAGCAGGAACGCCACTGGCGATTTTCCTCGAGGATCTGCGGCATATCGTTTCGGACATCCAGAATCAGACAGGGGCTCTCATCGTGATTGTAAATGCGTACTTTATGACGGGGTTTGACCGGTACTTGCCCTTTAACAAAGGCAACATTGCCACGTTCATGGGTTATAACTGCAGTCTGAAGCGCCTCGCGGAGGAATGCGACGCGTTGTACGCCGACGTGTTTGCGGCGGAGGGCATGGCGACCTGGATGATCGATCCTGATGGCGTGCACGCCAACAATCTCGGGCATCGAGTCATTGCGAACCGCATTTTTGAAGTACTTGCACAGAACTGTAGCTGTCTGTCTGAAAAGGCCTTCGAGTTGAGGAAGAACTTCAAGCAGTGGCGAGACGAATCGGTGCTCAAACAGGTATATTGAAGATTCTTTCATCATCGAGTGCTGATAGTCTATTGTCAAATTCCTTATAACCTATTTCACTCTTTTCTGCGTCTCAATCTCGACCACAGCCTCTTCGCGGCTATTACGAGATCTCTTGGGCCCATTTGATCGCCACTGACTTTTGCACAATGCTGCCACGGTTTGGCGTTAATTTATCCGCCTGGTTGTGCTTGTCTCATGTCTCGGCAGTCTGTCGCAGCAGACCTTCAGGCCTCGGCACTCGTGTTTATGCGGACACCCCGCAAGCCAATTTTTACCGGAAATGCAATTTCTCATTCAGGAAGAAATCCCAATGGAATTTCTTCCTTCACCACGTACTCTCACTTAATTCGATGCTTTTCAGTTAATTCCCTGCAATCGCCAAAATGAATCCGAAATCTCCGCCGAGAACGTGTGTTGGTTGTTGGGACGGCATGGTTCTGTTAGTATTGTTCGCACCTTAGGCCAGACTGTCACAGGTTCCATTTCTGCTGGACTGGCACGTTAAGCGCGGCTAGACATCTAGGGTGTAGGTTTCAGCAAATTAGTGGATTTAATGAGACCGTCTCAGAAAACTTCCAAGTCACTGCTTCTGGGCAAGGTTGAACGAGCTAATGTTCGGCATCAACTGCTCTGCCAATTGCGCCAGGCGATTATCGAAGGCCGGCTTGCGCCCGGTCAAACCCTTACTCAAGAAGAATTAGCCAAAGGGTACAGGGTTAGCCGTCAGCCAGTGAGACAAGCCTTAGAAGTTCTAGCCACTGAAGGTCTGATTGTCAGGCTTGCAAATGGTGGCGCTATGGTAGCGCCATTAGAACTAGATTTCGTCCGGGATCTTTACGAGGTAAGGGCTCAGCTCGAGATCCTTGCCATTGAGCGGTCCACTGCTTCGATCACTAGTGTAGAGCTGGCCCAACTTGAAAGACTCGCTCAAGAAGCTAAGCAATCCTTAAAGCGAAAAGATTTGATGAAGTTGATTCGGTTGGACCAACGTTTCCACCAGCTCATCTATAAAGCCAGTGGCAACCGTGTTCTTCAGGAGGGTTTAGACCGTTATTGGAGTCAACTTGGACGTGTGATGCACGCAGTTTTGCTTATTCCCGAGTACCCGGTCGAAATCTGGCACCAACACATCGAAATTTTGAATGCCTTAAAGGCTCATAATAAGACAATGGCCGCCAAGCTGATGAAAAACCACATCCTCAGTGCAATGCGATTGCTGCTGAGGCCCACCTCCGAGCATAAAGAAACCAGTAGTTCTGACAGTAGCCGCCTATGATAGTTTCCGGCGCGCGCTCCGTTTCCTAAGGCATGAAATCGTCCATCGCATCGCTCTGATTTGCCAATTTGATTTTCTAAAGCAATCGTTCACCTCAAAATATTCGGCGGTTCTCGTGATTCTTCCAAGATTCTTTGTACAAAAGCCGCCAGTTACTTACTTGAAGTAGCGCGCTGGGAGAAGCCCTATCTCTTAAAATCCTACCTCGTAGGAATCTCATGAACTCTTTCTGTCGAACGTGTGATACAGAAGAATTCAGAATTTTCAGAAGACCGCAAGTTCCTCGTAGGAACCAAATACTCCACGGAGTCGCTTCACAATTTCCCCCATTGTTGCACGAGCCTTAACAAGTTCGATTGTGACAGGCATGAGGTTTGAGGAAGGGTCATGTGCCTCCCGTTCCAGGCGGTCCAGAAGCCCCGTGACCTCACTATTGTCACGTTCCTGTCGTATCCTTCGTAGCCGCCCGACTTGTCGATCTTCAGTCTGAGGATCGACACGGTGAATCTGCAAAGGCGTTGGTTTGTCGGGATCGACAAACTTGTTCACTCCAATCACAGTCCGCTCTCCTGAAGACTTCCGGCGTGAAAACTCGTACGCAGAATTGGCGATTTCGTGTTGGAAGTACCCTTCCTCAATAGCTTTGACCGTGCCTCCCATGCCGTCCACTTTTGTTAACATTTCGAACACGGCGGCTTCGATCTGGTTGGTCAATGCTTCAACATAATATGAGCCGCCTAACGGATCGATGACGCTAGTCACTCCGGATTCTTCGGCGATGATCTGCTGAGTCCGGAGGGCCACCTTCATAGCTTCTTCGCTGGGAATAGCGTAAGCTTCATCCAGACCATTTGTATGCAGTGATTGTGCCCCGCCCAAAACTGCGGAAAGCGCCTGGAGCGCAGTGCGCACAATATTGTTTAGAGGTTGCGACTTGGTGAGCGTTATGGCTGCTGTCTGACAATGGAAGCGCAATCGCATCGATTCCGGTTTCTGGGCTCCAAAACGGTCTCTCATGATTTTGGCCCAAATCCGACGCGCTGCTCGGAACTTGGCAATTTCCTCAAAAAAGTCAGCTTGAGCAACAAAGTAGAATGCAAGCCGGGGTGCGAAAGAATCGACAGGAAGTCCAGCACGCACAACTTCTTCAACGTAGGCGATCCCATTGGCAATAGTGAAGGCGAGTTCCTGTACTGAAGTGGCGCCTGCTTCGGAAATATGATAGCCGCTGATATTGATAGGATTATAGCGCTTTAAGTGCTGCGTGCTGTAAACGATCATATCCCGGACCAGCCTCATTGAAGGACGAATTGGGAAAATCCATTCCTTTTGAGCAATGTATTCTTTCAAAATGTCTGTCTGCACAGTGCCCGAGAGTTTATTCAAATCATTTCCACGGGACTCTGCCAGCGCCACATACATCCCCAAGAGAATCCAAGCCGTGGGATTAATCGTCATTGAAACCGAAATCTCTTCCAAATTGATTCCCTGAAATAGGGCTTCCATGTCCTCAATGGTATCGACCGCAACCCCTTCACGGCCAACTTCGCCAAGGGATCGAGGATCATCCGAGTCATAGCCCATAAGCGTCGGCATATCGAAGTCGACTGAGATTCCGGTTTGCCCCTGTGCAATCAAGTAACGTAAGCGGTCATTGGTATCCGCTCCGGTGCCATATCCCGCGATCTGCCGCATCGTCCACGGACGTCCTCGATACATCGTCGGATAAGGTCCACGAAGAAAGGGATACTTTCCCGGCAAACCAATATCTTCGAAGGATGTCTCGGCAACATCCACTGGCGTATAGACGCGCTTTAGAGGGAGCCCCGAGGCACTGTGATACTCGGATTTGGACTCCGGCTGGCGATCGAGAAATTCTTGGAGTTCTCTTCTTTCCCAGTCCTCCCTCATTAATTTTGCCCGCTCCGAGGGTTCCTTGCTGAACATCTTTTAGGCTCCTTAAGAATTCCGTTGTTGAGTGTCGTGAAAGTCCAAGTCTTCTGTCAGGGTTCCAACAAATTTAAGGCAAAGGCCCGAGGAGAACCCTGCAGCGATAGCAGTCGCAAGCTATTGTATGGGACTCGTTTTTTGGAGGCGAAGGTGTTCCGTAGTACAGCGACGGGCTACTTCTGAGCTGGCCACCTCTGCCAAGATCGCCCTGGCACAGGCATGTGGCCCGAGCTCACGCCGTTCAACTCGCTCCAGCATCGTTTCCAAATTATCCCCGGTGTATGCGATTGCATCCTTGAAGAGCTGCTGGGCAATCCTTAGTACCCGGGCCCTTACAATACGACGTCGTCGGAGATTCAGTTCGCCGCAGTTCCTAAGTGTGGTTGCATGCTTGAAAATGTTTTCCAGAAGAACCTCGATTCCCTCTTCCCGTGTAGCCACGCAACTCAAGATCGGAGGGACCCAAGCACTCTCTCTTGTTGGAGAAAACATCGAGATGGAGCGGAGATCCGCAATAAGGCGACTGGCTCCGTCTCGGTCAGCTTTGTTGACGATATGAAGATCTGCAATCTCCAGAATGCCCGCTTTGAGAGTCTGAATATCATCGCCGAGTCCCGGCACGCTAACCACACCGACAGTGTGGGCAATTTCCATGATGTCCACTTCGTCCTGTCCCACTCCGACGGTTTCAACAATGACCAGTTCCCTGCCCGCCGCATCCATCAAATCGACGCCCTCGGCAACCGCTGGACACAGTCCACCTAAGGCCCCGTGCGTTGCCATGCTGCGAATAAAGACTCCCGGGTCTAGTGCCAGATCATTCATGCGGATACGATCACCAAGAATAGATCCACCGGAAAAAGGAGACGAAGGGTCCACCGCAATGATCCCGACACTGAGTCCACGCGCTCGGGCTGATCGAGCGAGGGCACGCGCTAATGTACTTTTACCGGTTCCCGGACTTCCGGTGATCCCTACTACGTGGGCCCCGCCAGTGTGCACGTAAAGCTTCTCACAAAGTGCCTCGGCCTGTTTTCCTCCATCCTCAACCAAAGTTAGGCCGCGGGCCAGTGCGCGAATCGACCCTCCGAGAATTTCTTTCTCAAGATGGTCGATATTCACGGTCATAGATATTCCTTGGCAAGACCCTTATGGTAAAGATCTCGATCGTCGATGACTCTGCGGGCCTTAAATTCCGTTCGAGGCAAGGTCCCTTGCGGTAATAACTCAATTACTGGACGGACTCCGATCCGGGAACGGAGACGATCTCTCATCTCGATCCGCAATCCATCCAATTGACAGGGTGTACCGTATTCGGGAATGTATTCAGCCCGAATGAGCAAGTCGTCCATGTTCTCCTGCCTGGATATGATGACGCTAAACTCCCCACCAAATCCGTCAATGGTTCGGAGGGTGTCTTCGATTGCGCTGGGATAGATGTTTTCCCCACGCACAATGAACATATCATCGTAACGTCCATATAGTCCGGAAGGGAGGCGAGGATATGTTCTCCCACAAGGACAGGAGTCATTGACCCAACGGGTTCGATCATTTGAGACGAGGCGGATCATCGGCTGCGAAGTACGCTCCAAGTGGGTATAGACCGGGGTTCCTTCGCAACCGAAATCAACCCTCTTGAACGTCACTGGATCACACACTTCTGTATAGACTAAGTCCTGCCACAGATGCATGCCCGTTCGGTAACGGCATTCACTATTTGTCATCCACGGCAGCATCTCTGCCATACTCCCCATGTCGATGCAGATACCTCCAAATGTATCCTCAATCAGTTTTTTTGTTGCCGGAATCCCAGCTCCTGGTTCCCCTGAGAAAAATAACGTGCGAAATCCCAAGGTTCGTGGATCAATCCCTTCACGCCTTGCGGTTTCGGCAAAATGCAAGATATACGAGGGCGTACTGTAGAAGGCAGTCAGCTGTAATCTGCGAGCCCAGCTGACCGCCATTCTTGTCTGACCAGTAACACCGGCACCAAATGGAAGCATCGTAGCACCTAGTCGCTCGCCACCCTTAAGAGCTCCCCAAGAACCAACATATAGGCTGAAGAATGAGCAGATCATGATGCGGTCTTCTGATCGAAGACCTGCTCCCCACATGATGCGAGCATGGGCTTCACCAATTCGTTCCAAGTCATCAACTCCTATGCCAAAGATTGTCGGCAGTCCAGTGGTTCCGCTTGTACCGTGGATACGCGATACATCAGCCGACTCGATACAGAGGTAGTCCCCAAAGGGCGGATTTTTGGACTGGGCCTCACGAAGATCTGATTTCTGGACTACGGGGAACCGACTCAAGTCACTGAGGCTTTTCAAGCTTTCTGGGGAGACGCCGGCTTGCTGCCACTTACTCCGATAGAAGGGACTGTGCTCCCAAGCGTAAGAAATCTGATGCCTTAGTTTAGCAAAAATGATTTCGTCGCGTTCTGCCGGATCAGCACATTCGATTTCTGGTAGCCAATGTTCCTGCCCCGCATGCGGCCGATAGCCCGATTCGTAACATGGTGGCCAGACGGTCAGGTCAACCCCACGTTCCCGTTTGAGCTGTTGGAGGTCAATTGAACTCATACGCCTGATTATCTACGAGACAGACGAACCTCGACCAATTCCTTGATGCGGCTGACCAGCACGTCGAGAGGTGTGTCCTGCAAAAACACATGCGCAACGCCAATTTCGTGCAACATCGAAATATCTTCATCTGGAATGACGCCGCCAACTACCACGAGGATGTCTTCGGCATTAGCTTCTTTAAGTAACTTAAAAATACGGGGAAGAATCGTCATATGGGCACCGGAGAGCAAGCTCACTCCGAGGACATCAACATCCTCCTGGACGGCGGCGGACACAACTTCTTCAGGAGTTCGATGGAGTCCAGTGTAAATAATGTCCATTCCCGCATCACGGAGACCACGAGCTACAACCTTGGCCCCGCGATCGTGACCATCCAGGCCGATCTTCGCAATAAGGATTCTAATCTTATGGTTCATTGAACAGTTTCACTTTGACAATTTACTTAGAGTGCTTGCCTCGTTTTTTGAAAGAGATTGGAGGAGACAGGCTGTTTTCAGTAGACTCAGTTTCCGGCTTATCCTCGTTATAGGGTTTCTCGGCTGGCTGCTCTTGGTTGGAGTGTCGAAGAATCCGAGCAGCATAATTGGATCCTGGATCCCAACGCGAACTTTAGCTAGGACAATTCTTCTCTGTCAAGAACAAATTGCATGTCGTTCGCCAAGACCTACAGGAACATTCACTTTCTTATCCGCGCGCTCGGCATGGATGGAATAGTAATGGAAACGAAGGACTTGTCGAACCTCATCCAAGAGTCTGGGTTATTGACTTTTGCCGGGGGCGGGCATAAGGTTCTGCTCGGGAAGTGGCGCAGTTTGGTTGGTAATAAGCTTTGGGCGAAAATGCCCTAAAACCTCGCTATTAGGCAATTATCAGGGCAAAATTGTCGATTAATCAATGGTTCGCCATTATTGAGGTAGAGTGCTAATGTTGACAACTCGGCTTTGTCAGCAGCCAGCTAAGAGCAGGGGACGTCAACGCCAAGCCCTATCGGGGAGGTGAAAGTGCCTACATCCGCAATCGTCTTTGCGCTGCTCTCGGGCGTGTCAGCCGCCGCGTGGACCATCTGCTTGAAGCTCGGGTCCACTAAGATCAACGCGGCCCTTGGAGCGATGGTGATCACTGCCGTCGCCTTCTTGGTCAATTCTGTCGCTATGCTCACGATGAGGGCTCGTGGGCACGAGATCGTTCTCACGCAGGAAGCATTCTGGATACTGGCTGGCGCGGGTATCGCCGCAGCGGGCGTGGACATTTTCGCGCTGCTCGCCTACGAGCGCGGATTGCGGGTCACCTCATCGCTTATCATCTGGGGAACTTCCAACGCACTTGTCCTCTTCGCGGGGTTTCTTGCACTGCGGGAACCCCTGACCGGGGTGCGAGTCTTGGCGATCGTGTTGATCGCGGCCGGGATATTCCTGCTTCAATCACAAGGCGGGTAGGAATGATCGACGAGGCGTCTAACACGGCGCGAGACTGTATGAAAACTCCCTGATCAAGAGTCAAAGAAGGATATACTGTCCTTTGCCAAGACTTCATCCACTCCAATTTGACCTTGTCTACCCGAAAAACCTCGTATTTGTTGATCTGTAACGATTTAGAAACATTGTGAAGCCTGCCACCTCTGGCTATCATAGGTCATCAAAACACTCGAAACTGTTCGGCAAAAGCGAGATCGATGTCCATCGTGGCACATGCGATTGGTATCTCATGTGCGTAAGACAGCAACACGTCGCGCGCCATCGCGCCTACTAGCAATGGTTTATAATTTGGTGCATAACGCCGAAGGACTGCGATTACTTCGGCCAATTGGTCAAGATCACCACATTTAGACAAATCGTTTAATGATGTGCTCATAGATTAATTTCGCCGTTTCGCTGCACCTGGCATCGCCGATAGCAAGAAGGTCTGCGTATACCAGCACAGTCGGTACCAACCCTGGTCGCTCACCATCGAAGTGCCAGAATCGCCGCAGGATTTCCACGTTGCCATTTCTCTCCGGGCGCAGTCGCTTGTCCAAGAGCAGCCGTGGATCGGCTTTAGCACCGTATAAAGTCACTGTGGCTGGGCGTAAATGGTCCGTTAACAGCCGTGCGGCGGGTTCGCCGCCCAACAGTAGGTCATACTTGCCGCCATCGAACCCTATAGTCCAGTCCAGCGTTTCGGCAATGTAGCGACCTATAACCAATTTTGGGCGCAATGTGCGCACGTAAGCCTCTACCCATTGCTGCAAGAGTCTCTCGGGATTCAGTAGCCTTCGCTTCCCTTTTACCTTTGCAATGTAGCCCAAGCGCGGCAGCTCAGGCATCACCCAACCGACCGTACCGTGCGCCACACCCGTCAAATGGGCTATCTCACGGTAAGGCCGATCGGCTAGTTCAGGGTTGCATAGCAAAGCAAATAACACTTGCAGCCCGCTAGCTTGGAATGCCCTGCCCATTACCCCCTCGCGAGCCACTGTAAGTCCCACTGGCCATTGCCCTTTTACCCACACCAGTAGCGGTGGATGGTTCAGATAGGCATTTCCAGCAGCATCGATGAACTGGACGTCGCGCGCGCGTAATTCATCTGCCATTGGAGGAGTTACATGATCAGCCACCAACAGCACACGCTTGCCATGCGCGGCCAGTTGGTGCAACATCACGCCGAGAGTAGCCGGGCGCAGGGCGCGTTTGATTTCGGCTTCATACATCAGATCCTGAGCGCCAAAACGCAGCTTGATGATGGCATCAGGCTGCCCCCCCTCTTGCCGAGGTTCTAGCTCGGCCAAAGTCCAGTGCAGGCCAACCCGCTCACCCGCCGCAAAAGCGGCTTTAAGGAGTTCGTTCTTGGGTTCTGGTAGATTCGTGTCCATAATATCTAATTGTCCACGATTCATGGACATGTAAAGATATTGGACATCCCTCGCCAAGAATTCTTGGATGATTTGATTAAGTTATTGAAAGAAAAAGGGAATATTATTGTCTATAGCAGAAGCTTCGAGTCGGGGCGTTTAAACAATTTGGAAAAAGGCTTTTGCTCCCATCCTTTTTTAAGGAGGGGAAAGGTCGTGGCAATCATGCCACGACCAGGGGTGGTGCTTTTATGTTATCCCGCTCCTTGCACAATGAAGGGGCCAGGGGGAGGTCGTCAAGTTCTTCGCTCCCCTCCTTAGTTAAGAAGGGGACACAGGGGTGGTGGTCCCCCGCTTTGCTGCATAAGTTCAGGTCTCAAATCGAAAACATCCAGGCCCGCTTTTGGGATCTACCACCATTTATTAGAGACAATGCTTACCACCCAAATTTTAAGGGGTCGTTTTCGATCAAAAGTGTACTCCCGGCCTTGATTCCTGAAATGACTTACGAAGGAATGCTAATCGCCGACGGCGAACAAGTCGGCCTGGCTCGGGAACGTATCGGTTTTGATAGTGTCAATTTATTGGAGTTGCCTTGATCAAATTCAGAAGAGATCCTAAGTTGAAAATGATAAACCTGAAAAAGGAGGCCAACTTTGAGATCAGCACTTGATTGGTATCATCTGAACAGTCATCAAGGTTCCCAGGGTTTCATACCGAATTGCGTGGAAGTCATTTGGATCGATTGTGACATACTCAGGAAGAGAGGGACCTCCCAGTTTGTGCTCATGTCAAATTTGGTTCTGGCTCTGGGCTCCACTTGAGGCCTTGCTTCCTTATCGAATCTTGCCTTGTGAGCTTTGCGCAGTTCTCTCCAATAGTAGATGATCAGATCCCGGCGTCGAAAAAGTAGTGATCTGGATGGCAGTCCGTCTTTCTTGTCCCGATTAACGGCCGGTAAAACAGGAAGTAGATTCCAAAGGTCATTGTTTCCCCAAAGGCTGAATGGGATGACGTGGTCCACTTCAAATTTGCTTTTGATAGGATCACCGCTCCAAACACACTCCTTACCCACAATGCTGTTGAAAACATTTCTTGCGTCGCCCACCTCTCGCTCAGGTATTGGATCCGTCAATAACAAGTCGAGAACTTCTCCAGCTGGAACTTCTCCTTTGGACATATCTGCAGTAATTTCTGCCCATCTCAGTTTCAGTGCTCCCAGTATCCAGTGAGCCATTAATGAGAGTTCTTTCCATATACCGGAATCCATCAATACGATCTTCCTTGATGCGTCATAACGAAATACTCGCCCAATTTGCAATGCTCCTCCGGCATGTTGGACTGGACCCTCGATGATTGCCTGAGAGATACTGTGGGCGGTCTTCTGCAACAATTTCTCAGCAATGTGTGACAGTGAACTTTTCCGATAGTCAAGGACGAACTTGGTAAGACCACCGCTGTCAGAATAATGTTCAACCAACTTTGAGAGATTTCTCCGGAACTTAATAGGTTTGTTGCTTACCTGGCTCTCACCCCTGATCTGCGGGATGAAGCGGGGCGATGCAAATAGAGGCCAGTAGTACTGAATCCATTTCTCCGTTATACTATTCAATGGGATCCCCACTTCATCACCGCGTAACCAGACTGCAGCGCGGGACTCATTGACTGCGATCTCGCTCAATGCCCTGAAGAGGGCCAGCTTATATGTGGCAGTCTTCCTGTCCTTTGTGATGATACCTTCAATCTGATCGATGTGGCGGTTGGCCGTCAAGCTCTCCAAGGTATAGAGCAGCGTTAACCAGCTGTATCCTTGGCGACCAATACTGTCAGCAGTATCCCATCTTCCGATCTCCCTGAAACCAAGGCGTTCGAATAGTAACTGGAGATAATTGGCGGGGAGTTCCTCAAATAGTCTTCCATGGGGATCGCGACCTGAACTATTTATATCGGGTCTTTCTTTCGGAACAGAGAGCAGTAATCGCCCTCCCTGTTTTAGGACCCTCTTGAAGGAATATGCGCAATCGAAGAGCGATTCTTTGGAGACGTGCATCAAAACTGCGGAACACAGGATGCCGTCGAACTCCCCATCAAACGGATTAACGAGTTCGGGGAGAGATGCTTCAGCAAGTCTGCCTTGAAGTTCGGGATGTTTCCTGATTGCAATGCTCCTGAAGGCTTCACATGGTTCCACACCGTATGCGTCGTACCCATGCCTGAGGAGCTCGGCCATGTTTCTACCACTTCCGCAGCCGATATCAAGTACGCGTGAGCCGGCAGGGTAAGCAAGTTGAAAAAGATCGACTACACCTCCCATGGCCTGCTCATAGACTGATGCCAGGTCGTCTGCATTCGAGCTGTAATATTGAATAGTCGGCTTATCGATTTGCATAACTTTGAAAAGATCTGCCTCACTTCAATGAAACAGCGGACGACAAGCCGTAGAACCTAACGAGTATTGCAGTATTTGGCGAGTTTCCGAACGAATTACTGGGTGGTAACCAATCTAATCGGTGAATTTCACTTTTAAGAACGATTTCTAAAGTAATCGCAATACTGTGTCACGCCACAGATTTCACAATGTGGATTTTTCTCCAGACATATTCCTTTGAATCCCAGAGTGGCTGATTCTACCTGGCCGTAGACCACGAAGATGTAGTCGACATATCGGATTGCCTCGCCCGTTATTACAGAAATCTGCCGCCCTTGTTTGACGGCCTCTAGTAATTCTTCCTGGCTTTCAATTAGGCCCAATCTCTTAAAAATACGGCACACTACTCGATCCGGTTTAATCACCGGCAAACCAATCTCAGTGAGAAAATGAAAAGTCGTTACTTTGCCAAACCCTTCTAATTTTCCTTGAATGTCCTCTTTTAAGACCAAGAGATTCTCGAATGATTCCTTTGGCCTGAAACTGTACGCTGAGAATGACCCGAACTTGCTGACAATGCTCTTAAAGGTATGAGCGTTTTTGACGCAAGCTTCAACTTTTCTCCTGTTTCGTATGATTTCTGAATTCAGAAGAATTGCTTCAATATCTTTTTCTTTGTAGTCGGCCACAGTAATATGGTCATGGAAACACCGACAAATTGCAGGAAGCATCTTCTTGACTGTAGAGGCTCTATACCCAGAATAGAAAATAACAGCAACGAGTTTTCTATAGTAATCTGCATCTGAGAATTTCTGTGATTCCACATCCTTGAACGCTTGCAGTTTCTCTTCAATTTGCGCTTGTGACAAATGATTCGACGCCATCTTGATTACTGTGGCTTCAATGCCTCGAAAGATTCCGTTATAATCTTTCATCAGGCTCCTTTGCACCTCTCATCCCTATGTTTAATGCCTTAATCTTACTTGCGTAGCGTCCAATTTACCAAGACAGTTGTTGATAATGATTCAAGGGCGACATTAGAGTTGTGTGATTCTCCGAGTAAATTAGGGTTTCTGCTAAGTCGAACAATGAACGCGGTCTTGGACCTTTCCTGATGTATGCTTGCAATCTCGTGACACTTATTTGATCCGCCATATTCAAATGGTTATCGTTAATTAACCACAAAAAGTTGATTTGAAATCGCGGCCCCTCAATGGGAATTGCGGCGAACGATAAAAACACCAACATCAACGCCAACCATACGGCGAGGGCCTGCCTAATGTCGTGGTGATCGAAGCTTGGAGCGTTCTTCTTCTCCCACTCGGAAAGAAGGGCAAGCGTCTACCTGAGGTCATTGGCTTTTTTCCAACGGCTGCAAGATTAGTCGGCGGAGCAGCAACAGAAGTGCTTTCTTCCGGCAAGGGTTGTATTCTCAATCTCTACAGCATCAAGCGGCCAGGCAGGCGGGTGCTTGGGAAAGGCAAAAAGTAGTGTAGACAGGCTATTTTAGAGGGCCTTGATGCATCGGTCCCTTGTACAGGCTGGGTCGAAAACGCCGCTTGCACGGTTCCTGTGCGTGGTCTTATTGGACCCTTTTGGTCTTATGATTCGGGCGCTAGAAAGTAGATCGGACGCAACGGAAGACGCCGGCGGGCTTCGTCGGTGATCATGCCACTCTCCTGAAAAGAGGCGGCGCATAAGCTTTAAACAACATACAATTGGAGAGGGTCCAAAAAGCGAAGGTGAAAAACAGAGGGGGGTGAAGTTGTCCATTCTTGAATACCGGAGGTGAACAATGAAGTGCCTATTGACAATTACATTGTCGCTGTTCTTTTGCGGAATGTTTTTTGGGCAGGGGAAATCGGACGAATATTATGAGAAGGCTTTCAAGAACCTGATGGAACTAAATAAAAAGGCTCCCAGATCGATATACCTTGGAGACTTCAGTGTAAATCCGTACGGACCAAACTCGACGGGGAATCATTATGGACCCCACGGCAATCCTTATTCAGCAAACTCGATAAAAAATGAATTTAGTACATATGGATCGCCCTTTTCGAGCAAATCTACAACCAACCCATATGCAACCGACACGCCCAAGCTTTATGACAGCCAGGGAAAATATCGCGGGAAACTTAGTTCTAATCCTTATGATGCCGACAGCATCTCGAATCCGTATGGAAAATATGGATCACCTTTTTCGAGCGAGAGCATCATGAACCAGTTCGGGGCTGGGAGTCCGTACAAGAACGATAGCCCTTGGAATCCCTATGGTACTGGACTTCAGATCCGTGGTAAGAGTGATTCATTCAACATTCCAGATCAGCCTAAACTTTCAGATTGGCCGAAGTTGCCAACCTTGCCAAAATTAGAAGAATTCCCACAGCTCCACGAATTGCCAGAAGAGTAAGATGCCAACAGTACCGACTATGTTGGTGGAATGAATACGCCCCTCCTGTCAGCACATTTAGGCTGCTGGGTAATAGGGAGATCTATTAACAAGACTGGGATGGTGATCGATTGAATGGGATGTCCGGAGCATGGCCAAAAGCTAATTCGCTTTGATTGAAAAGGAGTGTCAGTGATCCGTTTCCTGCATACGAGCGACTGGCAGTTGGGCATGACTCGCCACTTCCTCTCGGAAGGAGCTCAGGAGAGGTTCACCCAAGCACGGTTTGATGCCATTCGAACCATGGGGCGAATCGCAAAAGAGGAAGCTTGCCAGTTCATGCTGGTGTGCGGCGACGCCTTCGAGTCTAACCAAGTGGATCGGAAGACAGTTGCACGGGCACTCGAGGCCCTTAAGGAAGTACCTGTTCCGGTCTTTATCCTTCCGGGGAACCACGACCCACTTGAATGTGGCTTCTGTTTACCGTTCGAGCACCTTCATCGAACGAAAACCCGCGCATGTTCAGGTCGTTGAAAACGCCATCCCGATCAAGGTGAACGAGGGCGTGGAGCTTGTGGGCGCTCCCTGGATGTCCAAGCGGCCTGTCACCAACCCCATTGACGATGCGCTCAACGATCTCACCCCTGCGAGCGGGATAGTTCGCATTTGTATGGGGCATGGCGCGGTCGATACGCTTACGCCGGATCGGGAAGCCGCCTGGAGTTATTGCTGTTGCCATCGCTCGAATGCGCCATTGACGAAGGAAAGATTCACTTCGTGGCGCTAGGTGACCGTCACTCCCTGACCAAGGTGGGCACCGGCGACCGTATCTGGTACTCAGGGACGCCTGAGGCTACGGACTTCTCCGAGACACAGTCTGGCTATGCTCAAGTCGTTGAGGTCGACGAGGGTCGAGTAACCACCAAGGCCGTCCAAGTCGGCCAGTGGCGATTTATCGAGCGCGAGTCGCGTTGATTTGAACACCGCTGAAGACGTGGAGTCATTACGGAAGTCGTTGGAGGATATTGAGAACAAAGAGCGCACCGTTGTTCGGCTGAATCTCGTCGGTTCCCTATCCCTGTCTTTGCAGGGCGTACTTCAGACCTATCTTGTTGTCGCGAAGGATGTGTTGGGGGCCTTCGATGTTCGGGAAGACGAGCTGCTCGTGCTACCGGACGATACGGATTTTGCCAACCTTGGATTCTCGGGCTTTGCCGACCGAACCGTGCAGCGGCTTCGAAGCAAGATCTCGGAAGGTGGAGATGAAAGCACGGTGGCCCGCGAAGCTTTGATGCTTATGCTTCGGCTGGCAAGGGGGGCGGCATGAAATTCATCCGTCTTCGAGTCGCCAATTACCGGGGCATTGCTGCTGCCGAAGTGAAGTTCGGACCCGCTGGCATTACTCTCGTGCAGGGGCCGAATGAAGCCGGGAAAACCAGCCTAGGCGAGGCCATAGGGCTTCTCTTTGAGTATTTAGATTCAAGCAAGCACCGCAGTATCGAAGCCATCAAGCCGGTCCATCGCGACGAAGGGCCGGAGATCGAGTTGCAGGCAGAGAGCGGGCCTTACTCCTTCACTTACCTCAAGCGGTTCCTCAAGAAACCGGAGACCAAACTCACTATCACCAAACCCAAGCCCGAGAACCACACGGGACGCGAAGCGCACGAACGCGCCGAGGCCATCCTCCGAGAAACCCTCGACATTGACCTCTGGAAGGCATTGACTATTCAACAGGGCGACGCCATCCACCAGCCTGTCCTGACGAAACAGACATCGCTCTCGGTCGCGCTCGATAAGGCTGCCGGTGGGCGTCCCGCCGATCCACGGGAAGAAGGACTTTTCCAAAAGGTGCGTGAGGAGTACCTCCATTACTTTACGGAGCGGGGTGGTGAACGGAAGGAACTCGCGGAATCCCGCAAGGCCCAGACAGATGCCGAATCGGAAGTTGCCCGTATTGAGCAGACAATCCGCGACCTTGACCAGGACATCGACCGCGCGGGCTCTCTTCAGCGGGAACTGAGTCAACTGAAGAAGCAGGAAGACGAACTGACGAAGGCGGTGGCTGCCCACGCAACTTCACTTGAGGAAATAGGCACTCTGGAAAATGCCCTTTCGGCGGCTCGTTTGAAGCTGGACTCGGCGCAGAAATCCGAGCAGGTCGCACGCCGAGACAAGGACGCGCGCCAAGGTCTCGTTGATACGGTTGCCAAAGCCGCCAAGGCGCATGACGATATTAGAGAATCCAGCGTAATGTCCCTCTCGGCGTTGAACCAGGCCGAGGCCGAACTCAAGGCAGAGCAGAAGGCTTTCGATGAAAGTGACCAAGAGAAAAAAGCGGCAGATGCCCTTGCCATTCTCCGGCGAGCCGATTTCGACTACTACAACAATAAACTGCATCTTGATCAACTCCGGGAACGCAAGGAACGCATTGACCAAGCCCGACAGAATGCGGCCCAGGCAGAGGCGCTGCTGGCCCGAAATAAGGTAGACTCCCGCGCATTGAAGTCAATCCAGGACGCCGAACGTGGGTTGCTGACCGCCAACGCGCAGTTGCAGACCGGTGCGCCGAGCGTGCTCCTTCGCGGACTGGCCGATTGCCAACTGTCCGTTGACGATGCCGAGGTCAAACTCGGCAAGGGGGAAGTACGAACGATCTCGGTTGCGGACAGATCACGGTTGACCATACCCGGTGCGTTGGATGTAGAGATCACGGCCGGTTCCAGCGCGGAGGGGCTGTCCAGGAAGGTCGAAGAGGCGCGTCAAATTCTGGATAATGCCTGCGCGAAAGCGGGCGTTTCCAGTCCTGATGAGGCACGGAAGGCATATGAAGAGCGCCGCGAAGCAACCCGGCATATGGAATCCAAAGTGCAGGTGGAGAAGGATAATCTCCGTGATTTGACCTACGAGGAACTGGACAAGAAACTGCTTGGCCTTCAGCAAGTAGTGCCCGACTATCTTGCCATGCGCGTGGCCGAACCCTCTATTTGTCGTGATCTGGACTCGGCGAAAAAGGAGCGGGCAAGTGCTGAGGCGTTACTACAGGAAACGGTCGGTCAGTGGGAATCGGCTCGCGGGTCTCTTGATACAGCCCGAAGCGTGCGGGATGGCTTGAACATCAAGCATCAGGAATCGCGAGTCCAACTCGACCTGTTGTCCAAAGATCTCAATCAGGCACGCGATAACCTCGACCGGGCGAGAAAGAGCGTTCCCGATGATGATTTGGACATGGCTCTGGCGAACGCGGTCCAGGCCGTGGCTTCCGAAGATGTCAGCGTTCGTACCGCCGAGACATCGCTGAAGGCAAAGAACCCCGAGCGGGTGAAGGCATTGGCCGAGACGGCGAAGGGGTCCCTGGTAACGACGCAGAATCGCCGGAATGCAGCTCAAACGGAACTGACGGAGGTACAGACGCGGCTCAAAATCCACGGGGAGGAAGGGCTTCACGAGAAACTGCACGCGGCCCAAATCGTTCTTGAGCGTCTAGGGGCAGACAACAAGTCTCTGTTTCGTCGGGCATCCTCGGCAAGATACCTTTTTGAAACCATGCGAGAAGAGCGCGACAAGGCGCGGCGGGCTTATGTGGCCCCGCTCAAGGAGAAGATCGAACAACTTGGGCGGCTGGTTTTCGATGACTCTTTCCAGGTGGACATCAGCGATGAACTGCAAATCGCCAGCCGGACGGTCAAGGGAGTCACAGTGCCATTTGACTCGTTGAGTGGTGGCACAAAGGAACAGCTCTCACTGATTTTCCGATCCGCTTGCTCGATGATTGTGGCCAAGGACGGCGGGACCCCGCTCATTCTGGATGATGCGTTGGGCTATACGGACCCTGAGAGGTTGCGTCTCATGGGTGCCGTTCTGGCCAAAGCTGCCAAGGAATGCCAGGTCGTTATCTTCACCTGTGTTCCTGATCGGTACAGCAATGTTGGGGAAGCGTCCATCGTGTCATTGGGATGAAATATGCGTGAGGGATTTGAACGACTCAAAAAGAGTGGCACTCCAAACCTAATTTTGCAGTTACCGAACCAATGACCTTAATCATAACTCGGCGACGCCAGCGGATTTTAAGGATAACATTGAAGCAAGATTGGATATGCAGAGCTAATTTCAATGCTAGCCCCTGAACGATCCATCGTACCGATTAGTATTTCAGACCTCAGCAGGTTTATGGATATCGCCCATCTTGACCGTGAGGATCTGTTTCTTAGGAATCGTAAGGTTGCAAAATTATACGCAGATAGGGTCTTATGTGTGACTCTTTGCCAAGGTGCGGCCCTCCACTATGTCGATGGAAAGAAGATTTCATTGAAAAACGGTAGCCCACCTGACAAAGCCGAGAAGTCAAAGCGGGTGCACAGAGAGTCTTCCAACATCATGCGGCGATAACTCTCACGGACCCCTTCCGCTTGGAACTGGACTTGCGTTTGACCACGATTTCCACATCTCGATCCAGCACATTTAGCATTTGGATCAAACGGTCGGTAGAGAACCTCGATAAACGGCCACGCATCAACAAGGAGACATCGGGCTGCTTCAATCCGAGCAGATCGGCTGCAGCCGTTTGAGTCAGACCACGTTTCTTAATGATGAGGTAGACCTGGCGAGCCAGCTCGGTTTTTGCCAACAATTCTTTCGAGTTGGCAAATCCCAAATCCTCAAATACATTCCCACTGCTTTCGGTTACTAGTTTCATGACTCTTGCCCCCTTTTGTAATTAGCTTCAGCTAGTTTCAGCCGATCCTTAATCAGTTCGATTTCATGCTGCGGAGTTGCAATTCCCTTCGTCGATTTCTTTTGAAAGGCGTGAAGAACATAGACCACCGCCGCGAATTTCACCGTGTAAACGGCCCGATACGTGGCTCCCTTTTGGTCCTCCACGATTTCCAAAACCCCAGCTCCATGAAAGCCTTTCAGAGGTTTGGCTGCTGGGTGCTTGTCTCCCGCCTGGGCGAAGTACAGGGCATATCCGATTTCTTGACGTACATCCTCTGGGAAAGCGAGCAGATCTTTCTTGCTACTTGCCACCCAGCGCAGCGGCTTTATTGTCGGCAACTAGACCTCCAGCTTAATATAGCAATTATACTATATAGTCATGCACTTCTTTGCAAGAAACTTTCGAAGATGGCAAGGCCTGCTGCTAGAATCCTCGGTCGGTCAGCCGGAGGTAGAGGTCCTCTCACAATAGGTCTAGCTACCTACTCCGCGACCAGGAAAGTGTATTTGTAACTCAAAGTCCATCCGCTGCGGCGAGTTTCTAGTACATACTCACCCGGTGTGAAGTAGCTGGCGTTTACTTTGATTTCGAGAATCGTGATGGATTTTTGGATCGTGGCCATACCGGTTGTGTCCAGTAAGGGTTTATTTGGATCTTTATAGATTCTGACCTGGTATTCCCCAGGTTCGCTTGCGAATGGCAAATAGATTGACAGGTTGAGGTGTCCCCTTGGGATCTCGGGATATTTCCCTTTAGGCGGGGATGTTTTCTGACCCCGCGTCACAGCTTGATCTCTTACGTCCAGAATCACATCCTGATAGATTTTCGGTTTAGGCTGCTGACTAGCCATCTCGGTCGGCTGCTCCTCACGATTGGGCTCATACGGATTTTTTGTTGCGGTTTCCTCTCTGCTCTGGTTGCCCTGCTGAAGGGGGCTTACGGGTTATCGACTCACCCGACGATCGAGCGCCAGTGACTGAGGCCAAGCCACGTTGCCAACCCAATTGTCATCAGCAGGAAGGTACAAATCCCTCCGACAACGATCCGCTTACGATACCGAGCTTGGTCAACCAAGGCGCTGAACTCGCTGAAACACGGGGAGCAACAGGTCATGTGGTCGCCTCCCTCTCCCATAAGGACTGAGCAATGCGAAGGCAAAGTGGTTCAATCATTTGTCGAGGTGGCTCTTACACCATTGTCTACCGAATTCCTGGGGGAAAGCAGAAGTGGCTGGGGGGCTTTCCAAACAAGGCATCCGCCCGCGCACAGCTCAATGAGATACTCACTCAGATCAATAAGGGCGATTATGTCGAGCCCAGGACGGTCACATTTGCTGAGTTTGCCGAGAGCTACATCTCCAGCCGGTTGAGCATCCGTGGCTCGACCTCATCGGCTTATGAGTCGATTATTCGAAAGCATCTGATTCCACTCTTTGGTCCCATGAAGTTGCAGCAAATTCGACTGGAGAATGTCCAAAGTTTTGTTGCTCAGCTCGCCAAGGATGTTTCCACCAAGACGCTGCGAAATACCGTGACCCTCCTGAGAGTCATGCTGTTTCAGCCCAAAAGGCAGCAGCGCGCGAAAACAGGGTTACATTCACTTCAATCCGGTCGAGGGTGTAGAACTTCCGTTGATCAACCATGAACAAATTGTTCCACCCACAGTAGACCAAGTGTGGAAACTGATCGACACTGCCGCTGAGCTTAAGAACATTGGCCATGGGATTATCTATCTGGATGCGTTCACTGGGCTGCGTCGAGGGGAGATTCTGGCTTTACGGTTTGAGGACATTGACTGGTTTCAAAAAGAGCTTCGCGTCAATAAGGCGCTGTCGAAGTGCGCGGCGACCGATGGGGTTCATAAATGGCTTTGGAAAATTGGTCCTCCGAAATCAAAAAGATCTTCGCGACGGGTCGGGCTCAGCGATCACGTAATCCAGCTACTCTCTCGGTTGAAGCAGGCAGCGGAGAGCTCAGACAGTTTCATTTTCCGTGGTAGTCAGGGAAATCTTATTGATCCAGACTTCTTCGACGACCACATTTTCAAGCCGATCAAGCGCGCCGCCGGATTGGGCACTGCTCGATTCCACGATCTCCGCCATTTCTTTGCATCGATGTTGATTTCCCAGGGAGAAAGTGCAAAATATGTTTCTGACCAACTGGGACATTCGAGCATTCAGATCACATTCGACACTTACGGACACTTATTCCCACAGGCTAAAGCTGAAGCTTGCGCGAAGCTAGAAAAACGGATGTTAAAGGGCCGCGAAAAAACCAATTGTTAGCAGTTTGTTAGCAAATGAGGAAAATGACGATCAAGAGGAGGACTTGCCGGAAAGACTGAACTAGCCTATAAGGTACGGAGCAATAAAGGGTTGGAAGGATTGAAGAGCTGAGGAAATTTGGTTGCGGGGGCGGGATTTGAACCCGCGACCTTTGGGTTATGAGCCCAACGAGCTACCAGGCTGCTCCACCCCGCGTCTGATCTAAGAGCATTATATGGATTGGATGAGATTCGAGTCAAGGCAATTCAAAAGTCTAAGGTCGAAGGTCGGAATCAAAAGTCGGAGGTCGAAAGTCTAAAGTCGAAGGCCGAATGTTGGAGGTCTAAGTTCAAAGGTAAAAAGTCAAGGGTTAGAAGTCAAGATTGAGGAGGAGTCGTGGATTCTGTTAAGGGTGGGAATCTTGTGTGGGAGGGCTTTTAGGAGGATCTTCATGCTGTTTCGCAGGAGACATTTTGATCTCTCCTTCTTTGACGAGGCCCAGCTCTTCACGAGCAATTTTTTCAATTGCTGTCGGATCTTTTTTCAATGCGCGAATTTCGTTTCTGATTTCCAGGTTCTCTTTCTTCAACTGCTCTACTCGCTGGATGTATTCCTGCGAGTGTCGTTCCGCTTTTCTTATGGCGACAAAACCGTATTCTCCAAACAGCGCTGAATAACCCGCCAGCAATAGGAGAATAGCAATAAAAAGAATTAAAATCTGCCTGAGCGAGAAATTTTTCATATCAGCTAGGGTTTTTTTCGGTGGTTTCATGAAACCCGACGCGAATCACATCAACTACCCCCTCACCCAATCCCTCTCCTTCACCCCACGCGGGGGAGAGGGGTTTTGATGTAACGCATTCTTACCCAGGGCGCCGCTTGTGGCTGGCGCCACTCGCTCTGCCCTGGGCTATTCTTGTTCCGCCCCTTTCAGGGGCAACCGGTAAACATAACTTTCGTTTTCTCGCAACGCCGCAAGGGGCTGGCCGCCTATAAAATATGAAATGTGCAGTGCCCTGCTATTCTATGCGTTGTCTCCCGTGTCAGGAGAGCTTCTTAAAACTTCTTGGTTTCGGGGAACCTGGATATTCATCTCGAAATGTCTAAGGACGCCATCCAATTTGCCTGTCTTTGTCTATGATCAACCCGCCGGAAACCCCAACTGCATAGGAGTTTTCAGGGGTTGGCTTCTCCATTCCGAAATGTAGCGGTAGTCTAGCTCAAAATCGTTATAATGAGAAACAATTATTCACACGGACCTCTTTAAATACGGTGCTGTGCTGGAGGGCTGAATGACTGACAAGATCGTCGTGATGGTGACAGTTGGGGACTCCGCAGAGGCAGCAAAATTAGCCAAGGACCTCGTAGAGAAGAAATTTGCGGCTTGCGTGAATCTTGTACCCTCCATTACTTCCTGGTATTGGTGGGAAGGGAAAGTGACTGAAGATCAAGAAGTCTTGCTTATCATGAAAACTTCACGCGAGAAGTTCCCGGAACTTCAGAAGGAGGTGGAGCGCTTGCATTCTTATGCCGTGCCGGAAATCATTGCGCTTCCGATCGTCGCTGGTTCTGCTAATTATTTGAATTGGATTGAGGAAAACGTCAAGACTGAAGACAAATAAGGTCCCGGGTCGAAGGTCAAAAGTCTAAGGTCAAACGTCAAAGGTCTAAAGCCCAATGTAGATTCATAGACCAGGGCTCTTCTTGTTCCTATTCTCGATTGATTGTTCAAGGTACTTCATGAATCCTGCAATGAGGCAGCTAATGTGAGTTACCTGGTTTGAAAGTGTAGTGAACTGCTGCAGGTCCATGTAATGTTGATCCAAGGCAACATAAAGTTGGGAGCGTAATTCCCCGCTTGATGCCTTGGCTATGGACAAGAAGTGATGAAACTCTCTGTCTCCCCTTCGCTCAAATCCCTCAGCAATATTGGACATGATGGAAACTGCAGCTCTCCGGACCTGATCCTTGAGCGCAAAATCTTTAGAGAAATTGCCATTTGAAGATAATGCGTAAATCGTTTGAGTCAGGTTTCTTGCCTCTTGCCAAGCCTCGATATCTTCAAATTTCTCAATCCCGGCCATGCTTCAGTCCTCAATCTGGAACCTCTATTTCCTGGACTCTAGGCTCTCGACCTTCGACCTTGGATTTTTTAGTTCCGACCTTCGACCTTAGACCTTAGACTTCTAATTCTGACCTTCGACTTTTGACCTTTTATTCGACCCTGGACGTTGGACCCTAGACCTTCGACTTTGGACATAAGAGATTTGCTTTTGACCTTAGACCGTGGACAATTTTTTCTACGCTCCCCGCTCTTCGTCAATTTCCTTAAAGAAATCACGCCGTTTGAGAATTTCGCGCGGTTTGCTGCCATCTGCGGGGCCGACGATGCCGTCGCGTTCCATCATATCGATGAGGCGAGCAGCGCGACCATAACCGAGTCGCAACCGCCGCTGGAGGATGGAGGTTGAGCCTTTCCCCATCTCGACCACAATACGCACGGCCTCTTCATACATCTCGTCCACCTCAGCGTCAACCTCGGCGAGCTGCTTGTCCTTCTCTCCGGTGTCTTCCAGCACCTTCTGGTTGTAGACGGGTTGGCACTGAGCCTTAAGATGCTTCACAATCTCGCTGGTTTCATCTTCACTCACAAAGGGAGCATGCACTCGCACCATTTTGGACGAACCCGGTGGAATGAAAAGCATGTCGCCTTTCCCCAATAACTGCTGGGCCCCCATTTGATCCAAGATTGTACGAGAGTCCACCTTCTGGGCCACACGGAACGAGATGCGGCACGGAAAATTCGCCTTGATGACACCCGTCAGGATATCCACCGAAGGCCGTTGAGTCGCGACAATCAAATGGATCCCCACAGCCCTGGCCATCTGCGCCAAGCGCATCACCGAGTCTTCGACGTCTTTTGAGGCCACCATCATCAGGTCAGCCAATTCGTCGATGACAATGACAATGAACGGGAGTGGCTTTCTTTCGATCTCCTCTACCGGAAAGAGCTCCAGGGTTTTGGGCTTACTGACCAGTGCATTGTATTGTTCGATGTTTCTGACACCCACCGTCGCTAGAAGCTTATAGCGATTCTCCATTTCATTGGTTGCCCATTTCAGCGCGTTCGAGGCGCGCTTGGGCTCCGTGACCACCGGGGTGAGCAAATGGGGAATGTCTTCATACAGGCCCAATTCGAGACGTTTCGGGTCCACCAGGATAAATTTTACTTCGTCCGGTGTTGCCTTATACAGAATGGAAAGAATCATGGCATTGACGGCAACGCTCTTGCCGGATCCAGTTTGCCCTGCAATCAGCAAGTGCGGCATCTTGGTCAGGTCGGCAACCGTGATTTTGCCTGCAATGTCTTTCCCTAAGGCAATGGTCAACTTGGATGGGGAGTTCTGAAATTCGACCGATTCGATGATCTCGCGAAGATAAATTGTCTCGCGAAAAGAATTCGGTACTTCGACGCCTACCGTAGATTTCCCGGGCAGCCGGTCGATGCGAACCGATTCGGCTTTCAACGCGAGACAAAGGTCATCTACCAAATTCGTGATCCGGCTGTATTTCACGCCTGGCTCGGGCTTGAATTCATAAGTCGTGACGACGGGGCCTGGGTGAATCTGCATCACCTGACCGTGGACATCGAACTCTTTGCATTTTTCCGTCAACTGGATCGCCCGCTGCCGCAGTTCTTTTTCATTGACGATCTGTTGACCTTCCGAGGGATGTAACGAAGTGATGCGGGGAAAAACAAAATCCTTGGTCCCGGTCGGGATAAAATGGGCCTTCTCGATGGGAGCCCGTTTCGAATGAATTACCGGCTCGGCATCGGCAAAATCCATGTTTCGTGGAGAGGGCTCTTTGGGAATCCGCCTGGCGGAGGCTTCCCCCTGCTCTTTGAGCTCTGTCACGGATTGTTTGATCACTGTCTTGGCAGTTTCCCGGGCCTTCGCCTCCGCTAACATTGCCTTTTCAAGCCGGACTCGTTCTTTTTCCTTGGCCCTGACCTTACGATTAAGAACCCAACGGTCACGCCACTCCATGATAAATCCACTATGATTCTTGAACCAGGCAACTAGGGCAGAGAACGAGAATCGCGTCGAAACAAAGAGCGAAATCAGAAGGACGGACACGGTCAGAATCAACGAACCGGCCAAATTAAACCGGGACTTCAACCAATCCCCGAGCAGGTCGCCCCATAGCCCTCCGGCCTTGAGAGACCAGCCGATGCTGAGATAATTGGGGAAAAGAAGTCCGGCCAGAGCACAAGTGGAAGCCAGCAGCCCGACCAAGCCTAAGGCCTTGATCCACGGGATTTCGATGGGCTGCGATTTCAGCCATCTCCAGCCGAGAATCGAAAACATCACCGGCAGCAGGAAAGAAGGGTAACCCAGCAACTGGAGCAACAAATCGGAGAGCGTCGAACCGAACCGTCCAATGAGATTCCCCACATTATGATCGGTTAACAGGTTTCGCGAACTGTTGAGCGAAGGGTCAGACGGGTGATAGGAGATCAGGCTCAGAAAGATCAGAAACGTCAACGTGAAAAACACAATACCGACGGCTTCATTGATGCGTGGATGTTTTGAGGGCACCAGAAGGCTCATGGGCGGAACCCTGCGAAATGGATCAAAAACAAAATCACCATCCCTAGCAGAATACGGTAGCAGATAAAGATGAACAATGAATTTTTTTGAAGATAACTCATCAGGAACCGGATGGTCAAGTATCCCACAACCAGAGAGGAGAGAAAACCCAGCAGTATGGGGAACAAATGCGTGTGGGGGATGCCTTCGTGCCGGAGTTCCAGCGCTTTCTTCAGGCCGGCTCCGGCGATGATTGGGGCGGATAACAGAAAGGAAAAGCGGGCCGCTGTTTCCCGGGTGAAGCCGAGAAAAAGCCCGGTGGTAATCGTGATTCCGGATCGGGATGTTCCCGGGATCAGGGCAAGAGCCTGGGCCGTACCAATGCTGAGTGCATCTGGCAGCGTCAGTTCAGAAAGCCCTTTCTTGAGTTTGGCAGTCTTTTCAGCTACCCACAAAAGAACCGCCACTCCAATCATCGTAAAGGAAAGGACAAAGGGACTCCTGAGGGTTGTCTCCACTGTCTTTTCGGCCAAGAACCCCGCTAGGGCTGCCGGGATGGTGGCACAAACCACATATAAAAAAAGTCTTGATTCAACAGCGTTTCCTTCAACCTCGGTATTGCTTTTCCAGTTCAGAATCCCTCGAAGCATGCCGTACCAGTCTTTCCAGAAGTAGGTAAGAATGGCCAGGAGTGTTCCGGCATGAAGAACCACATCAAACGTCAGGCCCTGGTCCTCCCAACCCATAATCCAGGGAACCAAAATCAAATGAGCCGAACTACTAATAGGGAGAAATTCCGTAAACCCTTGCACCGCGCCGAGGATAATGGCTTGAATGGCATTCATGAGAAGTTGGTTAAGAGGTCGTCAGGGGCGGACCTATGCGTTTAGGCCTGAAGTTGTCACACATGATCAAAGAGTCAATTGGTACGGCTGTCTCGCTGAGACAGCCCTAGAGATTCGGTGCACCAGTTTGTGTTGCCCTTACAGGGCAACGGACATTTTGGAATCGTAACCGAGGGCGTTGCCCTCGGCTACGGTATGAAGAGGCCTTTCAGGCCGTTAGTTCGGCGGGCAGGGCGTGCGCGCCCCACCAGAACGGCCACCCCCTCGCCCCCCTCCTTAGTACTGCATTTCATAAATACGGTGACGTTAACGCCGGGTCGGTGACCCGGCCTACAACTTTGTAGGCCGCGTGACCCCACGCGGCGCCATACCTCAGAAACGTCACCGTAATTACGAATAGCAGTACTTAGCAAGGAGGGGAACCAAAATTGAATTACTTCACAAATTCCCTGTCCGCTCGGGGGCAACGGCTCCGGCACCAGCGCTTTGCCACACGGCGCCGACAGGCGTGGACGCCTGTCGCTACACACGCTAAATCTCCAATATTACCGGGAGAACCAAGGGGCGTTTGGAGGTTTGTTTGAAAAGGAAACGCCGCAGGTCGGTCCGGATCTTCTCTTTGATCACGGCCCAATCGGTTCGCTCTTCAAAAGTGGATTCTTCCAAAGTTTTTAACACGCGTTGGCGAGACTCTTCTAATAACGGATCGGCATCATCCATCACGACGAAACCTCGGGTGATGATTTCAGGCTGGCCTTCAAGCTTTCCAGTCGATCGATGAATCGCCAAAATCGGCAGAACGATGCCATCTTCAGCCAGGTGGCGGCGGTCCCGCACGACCACATCTTCCACTTCATCCAAACTGCCTTCGTCGATAAAGATTCTTCCAACAGGAACTTTCCCGGCGAGTCGGGCTCCATGCGAGCTGATTTGGATCCGGTCGCCCGTTTCAGCGATGATCACTTTCTTGCTCACGGCATTGATCGATTGCGCGATTTCGGCGTGGCGGAAGAGTTGACGATACTCGCCATGAATGGGGATGAAGTATTGCGGCCGGACAAGATTCAGGATCAGTTTGAGCTCTTCGGCGCTTCCGTGACCGGAAACGTGCACCGGCGGGAGTGATCCATCATCGTAATAGGCATGGGCTTGACTTTTGCAGATGTGGTTGATCATCCGCATGATCGCTTTTTCGTTCCCTGGAATGATTCTTGCCGAAATGATGACGGAATCCCCTGCCTCAATTTTAATCCCTTTAAAGCTATCTACGCAGAGGCGGGGCAGCGCTGCCATCGGCTCTCCCTGAGTCCCGGTGGCAAGGACGGCGATCCGATTGGAAGGCAATTTCTTGGCATCCTGTGGCTTCAGCAGGATTCCGTCAGGGATCTTTAGAAAACCCAATTCATCGGCGACCCGGGCCACCGTGTTCAGGCTCCTGCCCGCCAACACGACTTTCCGGTGATACTTCTGGGCCAAGTTTAAGACAATCTGAATTCGATGAACCGAGGAAGAAAAACACGAGACAATCACCTTACCTTCGGCGTGATGAAAGATCTCATCGAGACGCTCAATGACGGTCGTTTCGGACGGGGTATAACCCGCACGGTTGCTGTTTGTGCTGTCTGAAAAGAGAGCCAGAACGCCTCTTCTGCCGTATTCAGAGATGGTCGGCAAGTCCATCACCTGGCCGTCCAGGGGAGACGAGTCGATCTTATAATCCCCACTGTGAAGAATCACCCCAATGGGGGTGGTAATCGCCAGCATGACGGCATCGACGATGCTATGGGTCACGTGAATAAATTCCACGCTGAAGGGACCCACGACCTCTACCTGGCGGGGGCGGACTGTTACTAACTTGGCGTCTTTTTCCAGACCATGCTCGGCCAGTTTGGCTTTGACCAGCTCGAGCGTAAAACGTGTTCCGTAAACCGGGACGTGGATCAGAGCCGGAAGAATAAAGGGCAACGCCCCGATGTGATCCTCATGCCCGTGAGTTAAGAAGATGGCTTTGACGTGAGTCGCATTCTCAATCAGATAACTGATATCCGGGACAATAATATCTATGCCCAGCAGTTCCTCATCGGGGAACATGAGTCCGGCATCGATGACAATCATGTGGTCCCCGTAGCGAAGGACCATCATGTTCATCCCGAACTCGCCTAATCCGCCCAGGGGAGTCGCTTCAATAAATTCAGATGGTTTCAATTGCAGACCTTTGCCTTTTCAATTTCAAATCCCCCGAAGTCTAACACATTCGGCCATTTGAAGGAATGTCTATGGCCGAATCGGACGGACTTCATGGCCGTTCGAAAGGCACCGAAACATCCGGAAAGCAGCCGCGATCGTTCCTCAGGATGGCTTTGGCTATCTTTCGCACTTCACTATCAAGCCGGAGTGCATAACACTAGTCGGGATTTTTCACCACCAGCGCCCTATTTTTCCGCACCCCCGGTCCCCTGAAGATGTGAAAGAATTGGAAAACGCCGCGTGAGGTTCAGGCTTTGAGAAAGCCTGAAGCCTACAATGATTTCAAAGGGCTTACCATTATGTTGTAGGCCGGGTCACCCGACCCGGCGGAATCTTTTCACACCTCCCCTCTCCCGCATTGGGGCGAGGGGAGCCGATAATTCATGATTGGGTTCCTCTTTCCAAGGGAGAGGGAAGGTGAAAAGAAATTGTCGAACTGTTTGTAGGGAGCGCTCGCCGCAGCGTTCCCCCCGTTGCCAAGGAGATTTGAATTCAAATAGTTTCGCTACTCTACTGTGTCTGTTTTCCCCCGGTCGTGAGAAATCCGGGCTACAACTCTCACGGCAACCCCTATGGGGTAACAGTATGAAACCGAATGTCTAATTAGGATTTTTGCATTCTAATTCTAGAAAGAGGCTGCATAATTCTTTGAGGGATAGCTCTTCCGCTCTGGTTTCCCGCATGAATCCCAAGTTCTTCATTGCGACCTCCAGTGCACTGGCAGAAAACGGAGAAGATTTCAAGCAATTGACCAAAATCTTCCGCCGCTGAGAAAAACAGCTCTTGAGAAAAGAGAAAAAGACCGCCTCCTTTTCTTTTGTTAGAATTCTTTTTGACAATGGATCAAATCGGATGACTTGGGAGTCTACCTTTGGTTCGGGCCAAAATGCTTTTCGCCCCACCAAGAACAACGGAGACACCTGAAAATAATACTGACCGAGAAGTGTCAAAAGGCCGTATTCTTTTGTCCGCGGTTCGGCCGAAAGCCGTTCCGCCACCTCCTTTTGGAACATGATCGTAGCCGAATCCAAAGACTCGACTTGCGTGGTGAGCCATTGAACCAGGAAGGATGAAATGTAGTAGGGGATGTTACCGACAACCTTGATAGGCGCTCGCTCGATGGATAAGGTCGGGAGGAGGGCTGGGAGATGAACAGTTAGAATATCCTGGTTCAGAAATTGAGCCGAAGGACTGCGATACCTGGCATCTAATTCTGAGCAAAGTTTAGAATCCAGTTCGATTCCGATAAAATGGCGCGTGGCTCCAACCAGATGTTGGGTGAGCGCGCCTCTGCCGCACCCGATTTCTAAGAGCACGTCCTCTTGGGTCAGTTTCAGACTTGCGACAATCTTTCGAATGATTTCCCGGTCGCGGAGAAAGTTCTGGCCAAGCTTTTTTTTTGCAATCACTTGTAAAGTATCTCTCTTTTTGTTGCATCCCTAAATCAATTTCGTTAACTTAACCGGCTGGCTTTGTTAGATCTGAGTCGTATGAGGCAAGCAACTTGAGAATTCTGTATATCGCGTCAGAGGCAGTCCCGTTTGCTAAAACCGGAGGACTGGCTGACGTCATGGGAGCACTTCCAAAATACGTCCGGCAGTTGGGCCATGAAACCGCCGTGATCATGCCTCGTTACCGCGGCATTCAGACCAAGAAGATTTTAGTACCTAGCCTTACTGTTTCCCTTGGAGGAGTGCATCGGTTTTGTTCCATCCAGGAATCGGATCCTATCGAAGGGGTGCGCTATTTTTTTGTCGATTACGGTGAATACTATAATCGAGAAGATCTCTACCTCACCAATCATCAGGATTATCCGGACAACGCCGAACGTTTTGCCTTCTTGTCACTGGCTTCATTAGAGTTTGCGAAACGCGCTTCCCTGGCACCTGACGTGATCCATTGTAATGATTGGCAAACGGCCCTGGTCCCTGTTTATTTAAAGACCCTTTACGAAGATGACCTTTTTTTCCAAAAGACCAGAACTTTACTGACAATTCACAATATGGCGTATCAAGGGGTTTTCCCGCGGACTGCCATGAGCAGAATTTCGCTACCTCAAACTCTGTATAATCCTGAAGGACTTGAGTTTTTTGGCAACATTTGTCTCCTCAAAGGAGGCATCCTGTTTGCCGACAAACTCTCGACAGTCAGCCGTCGTTATAGCGAAGAGATTTTGACCCCCCATTTTGGGCATGGTCTCGAAGGCGTTCTGCGGAAGAGAGCATCGGCTCTTACCGGCATCTTGAACGGAGTGGACTATTCACAATGGAATCCTGAAACGGATCCCTATCTGGCTGCCAATTATTCGATAGAAAACCTGGCCGGCAAAGAAATCTGCAAAAAGGACCTACTGAGCGTATTCGGGATCCCCGAGTCCATTCGTCGCCCGGTCATCGGAATCGTTTCCAGGCTGGCCTATCAAAAAGGTTTTGACCTGCTTCTCAACGTGGGAGAGAGCATTATCGAGGATGGATGGTCATTGGTTGCCATTGGAACGGGTGAAGAAAAGTATGCCAATTATTTTCTGAAGTTGCAGGAGAGATATCCTGATTACGTCGGGGTCAAGATCATGTATGATGAGGCGCTTGCTCATAAGATCGAAGCAGGGGCAGACACGTTCCTGATGCCTTCCCGTTATGAGCCATGCGGATTGAATCAGATCTATTCCCTACGGTACGGGACAGTGCCATTGGTCAGAGCCACGGGTGGACTCGACGACACCATCGGCGATTTTGATCAGTCGCCCGAGCCGACCGGATTTAAGTTTTCCAGTACGACCCCCGCGGAATTGTTGCGCACGGTGCGGCGGGCCTTCGCGGTTTATTCGACGCCGCAAAGATGGCTCCAATTGATGAAGAATGGCATGAGCAAAGACTACTCTTGGCATCAGTCGGCCCGTAAGTATGTGGAACTGTACAAATCGCTCTTGCCGCGCTAGTACGAAATTGCAGTAGTCTTGTTGTAGCCGGGACCGCTGGTCCCGGTATCACAAGCCGGGGTCAACGACCCCGGCTACAGCAATTACCGTGAATTTTTACAACTAAGCGTTAGCGGAGAAGCAATATCGATGGGATTGGAAACATAATTCTAGGCAATATTCATCCCCATTCATTGATTTTACCCTCCCAGGAGTATATCCATGTCTATTAATATTGGTGACGTCACAGACGTGAGTTTTGAAGTAGAGGTCCTCAAATCAAGAATTCCCGTGCTCGTCGACTTCTGGGCCGAATGGTGCGGCCCCTGCAAGGCGATAGCCCCCACGCTGGAAGCTGTGGCCAAGGATTATCTTGGACGCGCAAAGGTCGTCAAGATCAACGTCGATCAAAATATTGCCGTCCCGTCGCGCTACAACATAAAAGGAATCCCCACTCTGCTCCTCTTTAGGGACGGGGCAGTAAAAGATCAGATTGTGGGCACTAATACACGCGAGAATATCGCCAAAGTCATCGATAAACATTTGTAATTTGTCGCTGCGGACCCCGTCTGAATGATTTTCTCATTTATTTCAGTGGTCGTTTTCATCCTCAATCGAATGGACTTCTCATGAATCTGGTGGTACTTGGCGCCCAATGGGGCGATGAAGGAAAAGGGAAGATTGTCGATTTATTGACTGAGCGCTTTGACATCGTGGCCCGGTTTCAGGGCGGCCACAATGCCGGCCACACGGTAATCACTCAGGGAAAGAAGTATGTTCTTCATCTTATTCCATCGGGAATATTGCATCGGAAAAAAACCTGCGTCATGGGAGCAGGGATGGTCCTTTATCCTAAAGCCCTGCTGGAGGAGATCCGGACCCTCGAGGAAGCCGGGGTGCAAGTCCGCGGCAACCTGTTCATCAGCGACCGAGCCCATCTGATCCTTCCTTATCATATGGCAATCGAACAGGCCGCAGAAACGGCACGCGGCGAGAAGAAAATTGGGACCACTTCGCGAGGAATTGGCCCTGCCTACGAAGACAAGGCCGGACGTCGTGGCGTTCGAGTCACCGACTTGTTTAATCCCGAGGCCCTCAAAGAGATCATCTTCTCGGTGGCGCGCGAAAAAAACTGTCTCATCCAAAAGCTCTATGGTGGCCAGGCCCTCGATCCCCAGGAGATTTACGAGCAATACCTGGAATATGGATCCCAGTTACAGGAATTTGTGGTTGACGTAGCATTTTACCTAAATAGCCAAATTCGTGCCGGCCGCAGCATCCTCTTCGAAGGGGCTCAAGGGACGCTGCTGGATGTCGACCATGGCACCTATCCTTATGTGACTTCTTCCAGCGCCTGTGCAGGCGGGGCCTGTGTTGGAACGGGGGTAGCTCCTTCCTTGATTCACGCCGCGATGGGTATCGCCAAAGCGTATACGACTCGCGTAGGCGGAGGCCCCTTCCCGACGGAGATTGAGGGTCCATTGGGAGAAACAATTCGGCAGCGCGGCGGCGAGTTTGGAGCCTCTACTGGCCGCCCGCGGCGTTGTGGCTGGTTTGACGGACCTGCCACACACTATTCAGCCGTGATTAATAATCTGCAGGCCATTGCCCTCACCAAGCTCGATGTATTGGACGAGTTTAACGAGATTCCAGTGTGCACTGATTACGAGTACAAAGGTTCGAAGCTGAAGGAATTCCCGGCGGACATTAAGCGATTGGAATCCATCAGGCCCGTATACAAAACTGTTCCAGGTTGGCAGTGTCAGACCGCCGGAATTCGCGACTTCGAGGCTCTTCCTGAAAAAGCAAAAGACTATCTGAAAATCCTTTCTGAAATCACTGAAACGGAATTCTCTTTCGTTTCCACGGGTCCCGATCGTGATGACACGATCATCCTCTCCAACTCCTGGTTTGAACACGCCTTGACGTCCTGATTGGAAGCGGATAGCCGGCGTGGGCTGCGGGGAATGTACTAGTCTGAGCAATTCCTCGGTATTTTTTCCAATTCCTCTCTCTATACAAGGAAGCGTTTAGAATTTGAAACAAAACAACGGGGGAGGTCCCCCTCACCCGGTCCTAACGGACATCCCTCTCCCGCGTTGGGGAGAGGGAGATTTTTCGTCGGTAGATGCGGATGCCAATCTATAGATAGGTCGCCCCGACGGGGCTGACTTGCTTCGCGGGCAAAACTTTCACCTCAAAAAAATTGCTTTTCAAAACTCGAACGGATCTCGCTTCAGAGCACCCATCAGGGGTTTATTTAAAAATCGGATCAAGGGGGTCATCGCCCGGAAATATCGGATTAAGAACCCTAACAGTCCTGGATCCAAACCCTGTTCTGGTGAATGGGTGACGCTCACTAAGAATTGTTTATGTCGGAGAAGATCCGCGGCTGGATGAGTCGCAGGGAAATCCTTTTGGAACCCTGGTTAACTGGTCGCCTTCCAGAGAGCCAAAATATTCTTTAAACCGGCGTTCGGCTACAATCCTCCTTAAAGTCGCGGCATTCTGCGCAATGTGGTTCCGAATTTCCCAGAGTTCTTTGGGGCCCGGCATGTAGACTCCCCCCGCCACTAAAAGTTCATCCGGAGAGAGATGGATGTAAAACCCGCCGCCAGCATGCTTGGGAAGGTTTCGCGGGGTGAATAAGGCAGCAATGTGTGTTTTGTAAGGAGACTTATCGGGACTGAACCGAACGTCACGATAAATTCGATAAATGGCTCTCCGCGGTTCGGTCACCATTTCCGGGGCAATGCCTAGCAACTCATGGTTCAGGGCCTGGACCAGTTCAACCATGGGTTGCCTGACTTTTTCGTCATAGATTGGTTTATTTTTTTGAAACCACGGCCGGCGATTGTTTCGCTTCAGCCTGCGAAGGAAATCCAGCGCCTCCATCGAGAATCCTCGAAATACTCTTTCCGCAGAATTCATCTAACCCCCTCCGATTGGGATCTTGCGTCGAAAGCAATTTGATATTGGCTATCGTTTATTTCTTATTTGCTATTGGACACCGCCTTTCTCTCGATAACAAATCGCAAATAGGAAATAACCAATAGCCAGTAAATCCCTGCGTTCCCATCAGGCTTCTCTGAGCCACCGTATGATTTCTCCGAGCGACGGACGTTTTCCGTACATGAGTGCTGCCGCCCGGAAAATCTTTGCCGATCCCCGGATGGCTGCAGCAATTCCGAGGATTAAGACCCCGATCGAAATGACAATATCCAACGTGGGCACCTCAGCGGCACTGACACGTAACAGCATGGTGACAGGAGCCGTAAGGGGGAAAAAAGACAGTCCTCGTGCCAGCCATGAATTCGGAGATTCACTGATTGGTGCGAGCAGGAACATCGGAATCACGCTGGCCAATGTCCAGATGGCAGAGAGCTGAGCACTTTCTTGCGGAGAATTTCCCAGGATACCTGTCCCAGCCATTAGACCGGCAAATAGCAGGTAACCCAAAAGAAAGTAAACCACCGAGAGAAGTAGGTTGGTCACGCTCACGTGAAAGAGGGCAAAGACTGTAATGGCTGGAAGAAACAACAAGCCCACATAGAAAAAGACCTGCAGTAGGCCTGCCGCACCCAGACCCATAATCTTGCCAACCAGCAACTCGGTGGGGCGAACGGAAGATAAGATTACCTCGATCACACGATTCTGCTTCTCTTCCGCGATACCTTGTAACAGGTATCCGGAGGAGAAAAAAATAGACATGGTTAAGAGAAGAAACATGCTGAAGGGTCCAAAGAATTCAGCCATTTCCTTGAATGACTCATTGGAAGCTTTTTCAAGCCCATTCTTGGACACCTTCACTTGCCGAATCATTCCCGGGGCTAGGACTCTCCTGGCAATCTGAGAGTCCATTTGGTTCTTGATTAAGCTGGCTCGGATGAGGGTGTAGAGGCGCCCGCGATCTATGGGGGTCAGGTCTGAGAAAATCCCTTTTTCCGCTACATAACAAGCAATCTTTCCTGTCTCGAGATAGTCCTTTTCCATCAGATAAACGACTGATAGGCGTCCATTCTTGAGATCACGCAATGCTTCATCTGGTTCGGCATAGGAGATGATTCTGGAATTTTTCCCCCGAAGTGGCTTTGCCAGCAGATTGGGGTCTGGAGCATTCTTGGCCGCCTCTGTATCTAAGCCACTCCCGAGGCTGAAATCGATGAGACCCGACTGATCGATCACTCCTGTAGGGGCGGAATTGGAGACGGCGTTCTCCAACGATTCCTGACTCACCAGGCTCACGCCAATAATTCCGCCAAAGAGCAAAGGCATACCGAACAGCACCAAAAGGTAACCTTTGCGGCTGACAGTCACAATGAACTCGTGTTTGGCAATAATCCAGGTTTTACTCATCGAAACCTTGAGGAAGAGGATTCTCGGAGTTGCCGGATAGGAATCGTCTCAACCGGAAATCGATCTCAAAGGCTTGCCCCTATCACTCCACCCGAGCGAGCGACCCTATTATTTTTTTGCTAGCCTCACAAAAATATCTTCCAGCGGAGTAACGGCCTTTTCAAAGGTGTCCACCTGAGCCCCTGACTCCACCAACCAGGAAAGAAGGTCCCTTCCGGTAGCCCCTGAGTTTAAAATAATTCGTGTCCCACGACCATCCGGCGAAGCTTTCAAGATACACGAACAACGGCTGTAGTCTGCGTCCGACCGGACTAAAAAGGAGTTGTCGGAATGACGCTGCTGCACTTCCTCCAGGTTGCCATAGAGTACCTGGCGACCAGAATGGATCATGAAGATTCTCCGGCACAGAGATTCAACGAGACCCATCTGGTGGGTGGAAAGGACGATGGTCTTGCCGGCTACCGCGAGTTCTCGAATGGTTTCCAGCATCACCCTGGCATTGACAGGATCAAGCCCTGAGAAGGGTTCGTCCAGGACCAGAACAGCGGGATCAGAAGCTACCGTCGCGATGAATTGAATTTTCTGTTGATTGCCTTTGGAAAGTTCCTGGATTTTACGATCCCGCACATCACTCATTTCCATCCGCGCCAACCAATGCAAGACGTTGGCTTTGGCCTGACGTTCCGTCAACCCCTTCAATTGGACGAGGTACTTGAGAACCCCCAGAACTTTTTGCCGGGTATACAAACCCCTTTCCTCGGGAAGGTATCCTATTCGGTTCTTGTCATCTTCTCCGAGTTTCCCTCCGAAGATCTCGATAAAGCCTTCGTCAGGACGGATAATATCCATCATGAGGCGAAGAAGGGTTGTCTTCCCTGCTCCGTTTGGACCCAGCAGCCCGAAGATTTCCCCCGGTTCAACCGAAAAAGAAACGTCGTGGACAGCGGCTAAGGACCCGAAGGATTTGTAAATCGAATGGAGGATGATGGAGGCATTTCCATTGTGCATAGACGGGCATGACTATAGCACCAGGAAACCGGAGGGTCAAAGGCAGCCAGCGACATTCTGTTGTCGGGCAGGTTAAACAACTGAGGGACGAAATATTAAGAGGAAGGTATTTGTCATTGCTGATTGGCTATTTCTCATTTCTTATTGACTACAAACCAAAGTCCAGCCCACGAAGTAGAAACAATCAATAGCAGATCGAAAATCGCAAATAACAAATATTCTCTAACACTAACCTTCCTCTCAGTTACTGTGGAGGTCAAAATCGACGATGGTTCAGAACGCAGCCGGCTTGGGGTTTCCTCCAAGACTATTCATAATGAGCAGATAGTCATTGTAGAGAGTCATATATAAAGAATCCATAATCTCTGGTTTCTTGGCCTTCCGCATGTTTCTTATCTTGATGTAAAAAGCTTCCATCTGATCGATGGCCTGCAAAGTATCGGGGGGCTGGCGCAGGAGGGCCGTTTCAGCATTTCTTAAATGAACGAGCAAGCTATTATAACTGCTGTTCCCTCCAAGGAGCCCGCCTCTCTTGGCCCCGTATTCCGTATCCACTCGAGCGATCTCAATCAAGTTTAGCGCAGAAGCCGAGACAACCAAGAATCCGCCGGGCAAGGTTGAAGACTTCTTATCAGGGTTAATCACCGACACATCGCGAGGGCCCGTTTTGGCGCTCAGGGCTACAGAAACGTTCGCGGCGAGCTCGTTCGCTGCGTGAAAGTCGACAGCATTCACCGTGATTCCATCGCCGCCGAACTGAAGCGTGGCACCCTCCTTGAAGTCACTCCCTGTGAGGATCATATCAATCGTCTGGTCCTGTTGGGCAGACCCAGGAGCAATACTCAAGAGCGTCGGTGGAGGAATGGGCGCCGCTACCTCCAAGTAGGAATAGTAAACATCGCGGAAAGAGCCTTCCAGCCAGAAAACGGAGACCGCTGTATCGCTGAGGCCCAGTTTTGGAGTCCGAGACCGAACACTCGTGCTTAGAGAAATATTTTGGGCGGTATCAAAATCAGTTCCCGAGTTATTTGAGCTCAGTAGATAGACTTCTTCGGCGGTGTTCGTTGGATAGTCCGAAGCTCCATCACCCCAAGCCAAGTAGAACCGGGTGCCCTTTCCTTTCACGGCCGGAGCGCTCGAGGGGGATGTATTATTTGAGAGATCCCGAACCCCCCCGAAGTTTGTGCCGCTATCGGTAGAACGCGTAAATAAAATTTCATCTGCGGCCGGGGACAATCGGTCATTCCATGCAACCCAAACATTTGTTCCATCTGCATCCAGCGCCACATTAGCCGATGTGCCGTCGTTATTGGACAGGTTCTTCATTGTCTCGAAACTGACGCCGCTGTCGGTGGAGCGCGTGAAGTGGATGTCGCTCCCGGTTGATGTTCCTTCAACCCAGGCAACATAGACATTAGATCCACTTGCTGCGATACGAGAGCGACTAGAGCCTGTCGCCGGCGAGGTTGAAACATTGATCGGAGTCGAAAAAGTCGATCCTTTGTCAAAGGAGTGCGACACAAACGTGTCGGCAAATCCACCCGTCAAAGTCGAATCCGTTTTCTGCCAACTGATAAACATATTCGAACCAGAAACTGCAATCGAACCCGATCCAAGAGTTTGAATCCCGCTGGCAATCGTGAGATTTTGCGGACTCCCAAAATTCTGTCCCCCATCCGTCGAGATTAAAAGGATATCTCCACTGACCCCTGAGTACATCACATAAACATCGTTACCACTTGCGGCAATCTGCGGAGTATCTTCAGAACTGGTCAAGTTCACGGGCGGTTGAAAGTTCCGCCCTCCGTCTATTGATCGAGCGAAATAAATCCCGGGGCCCGGAGTTGGGTTGATAGCGGCCTTCTCTGACCAAACCACATAGACGTTAGACCCGGTGTTTGCAACTTGAAACGACGACCTTTCAAAGGCTGGCGAAACACCCCAAACTGCAGCAGGAACCGAAAACCCCGATTGAGCTTCAAGAGCTTGTAGAGGAGCGAATAGTGCCGCCATGAGAATAAAAACAGCGATCAATCCCCGACTTGTGTTCACAGATAAGTTGAAAGGCATAGGAGTTTCACCTCAGTAGATTTTGAGCAGAACAAAAATACAAAAGTGCTTTTCTTAGATGTTTAAACTCTGCCAGGTGCTGAAACACGGAGAATGCGTACAAGATATGTGCGTTCCAGCCTGGAGCTTGCAATTTGGCTACCTAGACACCTTATGAAAATTTTCCGGAGACCCTCTGATCTCTGGAAATTACTCGATGAATGTTTTCAAGGAGATTCACAAGGCGAATTTCAGATATGAAACTGGTGGGGGGGAGATGTTGTTGGAGGACCAACGACAAAAAACGACAAGTGACAACAAATGACGTGCTTTTTTTGTCACCGCAGCCGGCGCAAAGAAATGAATATGGGAATATAAGAGAATAGATATATTCAAAACTGGAGCATTGAAGAGGGATCAGGGGGCAGGGGCGAGCCACTATGTTCTGCAATCCGTAATCGTTAGTTTTCGCCTCCTCTCGTCTTCTCCCCATCGACGAGCAACAATTCTTGAGCTTGCACGTCGCGGATGGATGGCTCAATGGGGGCTAATTCAAGAATGTCCTCCTGTGCGGTTGCTCCAAGCTCCTTGAACTTCCTGGCTGAAACCAGAACCCGGCTCTCCAGTGAGCCGATGAATTTGTTGTATGCGTCAACGCTGCTGCCCAGGTTTCTTCCGAGGCCCCGCAAATGTTCGGTTAAAATGGCCACGCGCTCATAAAGTTCTTTGCCGAGGTCGCTAATCTGGCGTGCATTTTCAGCAATCCTCTCTTGGCGCCAACCGAAGGCCACGGCCCGCAAGAGAGCAATTAAGGTCAGAGGAGTTGCCAAGATGACGCGTTGGGCCACTCCATCTTCGATAAGCTGCGGATCCTGTTCCAACGCCGCTCCATAAAAGGATTCACCCGGGATAAACATAATCACGAACTCAGGGCTTGAGTCCAACCGATCCCAGTAAGCTTTGCTGCTCAGGTCCTGCAAGCGGGCGCGAATTTGCCTGGCATGGGCCTGCAGACAGAGGCGGCGCGATTCTTCATCGGGAGCATCCAAAGCATCCAGGTAGGCCTGGATAGGGGCCTTCGCATCCACCACAATGTTCTTCCCTCCGGGTAAATGCACCGTCATATCCGGTCGCAGCTTTCCGTTCTCGGTCGAGAGGCTTTGCTGCTCGTCAAAGTCGCAATAAGGAATCATTAATGCCAACTCGACGACTCGCCGCAGCGTCAGTTCTCCCCAACGCCCTCGAACCTGCGGCATGCGCAAGGCTTTGACGAGGTTGCCCGTCTCCGCTTCCAATTTATGTTGTGACGTCAACAGCGACTGTACTTGTTGGGATAAACTGCCGTAGGCTTCGCTGCGGGATTTTTCAATGGCTTGAATCTGCTGATCATATTTTTCCAAGGTTTCTCTGATGGGCGAAACCAAAGTTTCTACGGCTTTCTGCCGCTGGTCCAGGTCGCCTTGCGCTTCAGACTGATATCGTTCCAGAGTTGATTTCGCCAGTGTCAGAAAGGTCTGGTTGTTCTCATTTAGAGCCTGGGCGGAAAGCGCTTGGAACATATTCCGCAGCTGCTCTTCAGCATCTTTCAACTCCGGGATGGATCGAGCTCTTTCTTCGGCGGTGGCTCGGGCGTTTGATTCTTGCACCAAGTCTGCCCTTAGCTTCTCACACGCTTCCTCAAACTCATTGAGCCTTTGCGAGAGTTGGGCAATTTCCTGATCCCGGCTCGTAATTCGTTCCAACAGGGCGGCGCCTTGCACTTTGGCTTCGGCCAGCTCTTCGGCAGACTGCTGCCCCATAGTGGCTTTAGTCAAAAGCCAGCCCACCACGGCTCCCAGGAAAATCCCCAAAGCAAGACTTGATGCAACGATCACGCTGTCCATACGAATCCTATCATTCCAAAATTATTCAGATTATCGCAGGAGGATCTAAAGACGCGCAAGAAGAGTCACGAATTCCAATTGCCGAGTGCCGATTGAGAACTCCGATAGTGGCCGGCAGGGCTTCGGATTCCGAACTCGCGACCCCTGATAGTTTCTAGGGTGCCATCCAGAACCACCCGACCCAACTTATTGCGGTCGGATGCCTGGATTGATTAAGCGAATCCGGTACAAACCCGTCTTCGCCGTCATGTAAAGGGTCTTGCCGTCTGTGTCCCCCCAATGACAATTGGCCGGGTTCTCATTCGGTTTAATCGTTCCCAGGTGCTTTCCTTGGGGACTGATGATCCAGATACCTCCGGGGCCAGTGGCATAAATAATCCCCTGCGTATCAACCTTGAGCCCGTCTGGAAGCCCTTCGTCTTTCTCAGCTGTGACATCAAGAAGAACCCGGCCGTTGGAGAGAGTCCCTTCTTCTGCCACATCATAGGCCATCCACAGTCTTTGCTGAGGGTCTGAGTTGGAAACATAAAGAGTTTTTTCATCGGGCGAAAATGCCAGTCCGTTGGGCCGGCTGAGTTTCTTACTTAGGAGCTCCAACTGCCCATCGGGTTTTATCCGGTAGATCCCGGAAAAATCCAGCTCTTGGTCTTTCTCACTGGCCAGTCCATAGGGAGGATCCGTGAAGTAGAGACTGCCGTCGGACCGGTAAACGGCATCGTTCGGACTATTGAGCTTTTTCCCTTCGTATTGACTCGCGAGCACGGTAACCTTCCCGTCCTTTTCCAAGCGCGTTACGCGCCGGTCGCCGTGTTCGCAAATGATTAATCTCCCCTGCTTATCGAGGGTCAGTCCATTGGACCCACTGTAGGCACTGGCACGCTCGGGAGGACCCGTATATCCGCTCGGCTTGCGAAATTCAGTGACGTTCCCGCTGGGGGTCCATTTCATGATTTGATTTCTGGGAATATCGCTGAAGAGAAGGACCCCACCTTCTTCGTGAATCCAAATCGGTCCTTCGATAAAGGCAAATCCGTCCGCCAATTTTTCGATCTTTACTTCCGCCGGAAAAATCGCCCTCATCGCGGGATCTATTTCGACTATGGTCCCAGCGCCTGCGGGCACCGGAATGGATGTGTGAGGACCTTGACCAGGGGAAGGCGCCTGAGAACAGGTCATCAGTAGAACACAAAGGGCCAGAAGAGCACCGATTCCAAACATCCTTTTCATCACGATTTCTCCATTCATAAGTTTAGGAAGTGTTTATTGCGAGAGTTTGGTAGCTGAACAACAATTCACAAAAAAATCCTCGGGGCACCCTAAATTTGACTTCTCTTTCACTCTTGAATCATTATTCCACAGCTTTGTAGCTGAAGAATCAAGGCCAAAGGACAAAGAGTCAAACTCCAGACTCGAGGCCGTTGACTCTGGGTGCATCCGCCTGCGGAAATAAGATCTTAGGAGTTTTGACAACATGCAGAGGGGAGAGATGAAGGGAGTCATGATTGGAGCCGGGTTCTTCGCCCATTTTCATGCGGAGGCCTGGAGCCGCATGGGTGGTGCCCGAATCGCGGCCATTGCTGATCTCATTCCGGGTCGCGCCCAGCAATTTGCCGATCAATGGGGAATTAGCAGGGCCTACACAGATGCCGAAACAATGATCCAAAGTGAAAACCCCGACTTTGTGGATATTGTCACCCGACCCGATTCCCACCCGACTCTCGTTTCTCTGGCCGCTCGCCAAGGTGTTCATATCATCTGCCAGAAGCCGATGGCCGCCGGCCAGAAGGACGCTGAAGCTATGGTTGAGACCTGCGCCAAGGCGGGGGTAAGGCTCTTAATGCATGAGAATTGGCGCTGGCAGCCCTGGTACCGGGAAGTGAAGCGACTGATGGAGACAGGAGGAGTGGGTAAACCCTACCAGCTTGCCTTTCGCATGCGCTCCGGTGACGGACTTGGGCCCGATCCTTACAAGGCTCAGCCCTATTTCCGCGAGATGCCTCGTTTACTCATTTACGAAATGCTCGTTCACCAGCTCGACACCGCTCGTTACCTGGCAGGAGAAATCCAATCCCTTCATTGTCAGACCCAACGAATCAACCCTGTCATTCAAGGAGAGGATTATGCACAGATCCAATTGATCATGGCTAACGGGATCCACGGATTGATTGACGCCAATCGAATCAATGGCCGGGAACCTTCCAAAATCGCGATGGGGTCTTTCCGCCTTGAAGGAGATCGCGGCATGATCCGGCTCACTTCTAGCGGGCGTCTTTTTGTTTCGGAAATTGGCCAGGAAGAAGCGGCTCACCACTTCCCTTCTTCCGAGCTCGGGTACAAAGGGGACAGCGTCAGAGCCGCCCAGGAGCATTATCTTGATTGCCTGAAGACCGGCAACCTGTGTGAAACTGAAGGGACAGAATATTTAAAAACGGTTGAGGCAGTGGAAGCCTGTTATCGCTCCGCGACAACCCGACAGGCTGTGGGCCTTGAGCGGAGTGGACAGAAGTCGGGAGAGGAGAATTGGCACTCGACTTAATTTGTTTTCTCTTAAGTAACTTCGTATAAGCATGGCGATTCTATTGGTGTGAATGCGGGATTGAACTCCATGGACCCAGTTAGTTACAGCATTGCAGTGCTTCCCGGCGACGGCATCGGGCTGGAAGTCATGGAGGAAGGGCTGGCCGCTCTGCGCACGGTCGAATCCAAGCTTTCTGACATCCACTTCGTTTACACGGATTACTCGGTTGGGGCTGGCGAATATCTTCGCCATGGGGATCCCTTACCGGCAAGCACACTGGAGGCGCTGAAGCAGCATGATGCAATCTTATTGGGCGCTATGGGGCTGCCTGAGATTCGCTGGCCCGATGGAGTAGAAATGACCCCCCAAATTGACATCCGCGAGCAACTGGATTTGTATTGCGGCTTAAGACCCGTTCATCTCTATCACAAAGACCACAGCCCTCTAAAGAACTTGCGGGGCGGAGAGATCGACTTGCTGATTGTTCGGGAGAGCACGGAGGGGCTTTTTTCTGAGCGCCACAAAAAACAGGCGCCGGGGTCCGATGAAGTGTGTGACACGCTGCGCGTGACGCGATTCCGATCGGAGCGACTGTTTCGGGCTGCTTTTCAACACGCCGCCCGGCGGCATCGGCGTCTCACGTTAGTTGACAAAGCAAATGTCCTGCCCTCCATGGCTTATTTCCGCCAGATCTTCGATGAAGTATCCGGGCGAGTTTCCGGGAGTGGAAACAGAAAAGATTTACGTGGATGCCGCCAGCCTTTATCTGCTGCAGCGTCCTGAAACCTTCGATGTGCTGGTCACCGAGAATATGTTCGGAGACATCCTTTCCGATCTTGCCGCTGGCTTGATCGGCGGCATGGGGATGGCTCCTTCAGCAGACTTGGGAGACCACTTTGGAGTCTTTCAACCTTGCCACGGCTCCGCCCCAGACATTGCGGGTCAAGGCATTGCTAATCCCGTGGCCATGATTCTTTCCGTTGCGATGCTGTTAGAGTGGCTGGATCATCCGAAGACGATTCGTGGTGCCTCATTCATTCGATCCGCGGTTGAGTCCGTTCTGAGAAAGCCCACCAATCGGACGCGCGACTTAGGGGGAAATCTTTCTACTCGAGACTTGGGCGACCGAATTGTCCAGGAGATCGGGAAGCTCTAATGGAGATGCAGCTTCTCAGGGAATTGGGATAGCCCCCGGGAAAAATGCAGACTCCTTCTCATTCATTGGTGCGTTCTTGATCCGACTGAGTTCTCGGTTCAATTGCATGACTTTTCTTGACCACACCAACAAGAGAAATACGCCTACAAGAATCAATCCCACCGAGAGTCCCATCCACAGTCCAAGGACCCCCCAATCTACTACGAAGCACAGGATGTATCCTGTGGGCAGACCCAAAAACCAATGACCAATCAAGTTACAGATCATTGGCGTTCGTGTGTCCCCGGCTCCACGCAGGATACCCGTAGCCACGACTTGAAGGCCGTCAAATAATTGAAACACGGCTGCAACATAGAGCAAAGTGACCCCGGAATCAATAACAACCGAATTGGTGGTAAATATTCGGAGAATCTGATGTGGAATTGTCAAAAAAGCCAACCCGGACACAGCCATGAAGCCAGTGCCAAGACACAAGGCAGTCCATCCCGATCGGCTTGCCCCAGCTGGGATCAGCCCGCCCAATGGCTTGCCCGACCCGGACAGCTCCTGCAGAGGCAATACCCAATGGGACCATGAAGGTAAAGCTGGCCGCATTCAAGGCAATGTGATGGGATGCCAAGGCAATGGGAGTCAATTTCCCGGCCAGTGCTGTCGCCGCTCCAAACACACCCACTTCCATGAGTAATTTGCAGCGAAGCAGGCAGTCCCAGCTGGATCAGTCTAACTGTTGTCTCACGTCGAGACTCTTTGTGCCCGTCCATAAGCCGGATCGGGTACGGCGATCATAAGCCCAGATAGCTGCGAGTAGCGCCAACGCCATATAGATTCGTGAAAAACAGGTCGCCCATCCAGCCCCTTCGGCCCCCATGGCGGGCGCCCCCAGGTGACCGAAGATGAGGATCCAGTTCCCGACGGCATTGACCAGGTTCGCACTGATCAGGGCAAACATGATCGGCTTCACCTGGTTCATCGCTTGCAAATAACGTCGAAATGTGGCGTAGAGCAATAGCGGCAACAAACTCCAGACGATGGCCTTCAAATAAGGGAAAGTTTGCTTTAAGACGCCGGGATTTAATCCCCATGAATTCAAGAACGGGATAAAACTAAGAACCAAGAGCGAGAGTGGAATCGTCAGAAAACAAACTGAGATAAGCTCCCTGGAAAAGGTTACTGTGACAGGCTTCCAGATCGCCGGCCCCGAAATGCTTGTGAGACTAAAGTGTCGAGTCCCAACAATAATCCCATTCCAAAAATCGCAACGCTGAAAAACATAATACTCCCCAGACTGACCCCTCCGATGGCTTCCGGCCCGACACGACCTACCATCATGGTGTCGATAATCCCCATCGTCACCCAGCCCAACTCGGCCAATACTACCGGAACTGATAAGCGGAGCATCGGCTTGAATTCACTTTCGAGATTCTTCAGTCCGTCTATTAGGCGCATCCAAATGAAATTCTTTTCCTATCCCCACATCACGGCGACACGGTTAACCGTTTGAAGGTATTCGTTTCTATAGTCGGGAGTTGGGTAGGTGCTTCCGTCGTGTACTGTTACCAGCTTATTGCCTTAAGCACGCCGAGAGCCCGGGCCTCTATCTGAGGTCCTGGGCTCGTATTGGCTGCCTAATTCCATGCCTTCACGCCCTCGATCCTTTCTGGATGACTTGAGTGAATTCTTCACCGGCCTGGAGGCGGCGTGAGGCAGCTAGCTCGTGTTTTCCAAACGAGGTCAGGTTCAATCGGGACAGAGCAACTGTTCCCTGGTGAACTTTCAGATTCAATCGACATTCGTTGCCGGACAGAGATAGGCGGCAACTGCCCCAGGCGAAACCAGTCGACCAGAAGTGTCTGCCCGGCCGCGGGCTAAGAGTCATGGTCCCGCTGACCGCAGAATAGTGAAACCCAGTTAAGGCCAGCACTGCGGCCCAACTCGCCATAGCTCTGGCATAATGATGACCGCATTCCGCCTCGTCAAAGGGATTGCGTTTGAGGCCGTCATAGCGGTCACGAAGGGCCTGGATGCAGTTCAGACCCTCCTCCACCATCCCCTCGTAAATCATCCCCACCGCTGCCGTGTATTCAAATCCAGTCATCACTTCCGTGAAATAAGGGAAAGGATTGCGAGGGCGTCCTTTGGGATAGCTAGCCATCAAAAGGGCCTCTTCTGAATCGAGCGCGAAGCCCCTCATGGAATTGAAATGCTCATGGAGATCCGCTTTGCGGTTGTATTTGAGAATGCTCTCCAGGGTCTTTCGGACGTGGGCGGGGTCCACCAGGTATCCCAAGTTGCAGACATGTGCCAGGAGTTGACCTACTAACTGGTCTACGAGGCAGCCTTGTGCCAGTTGGTAATCGGGATGGGAAACATCCGCGGCCCCCATGCCGACGAGCAAACTGGGAGCAATTTCTTCCACACTCCGGGGGGCCATGACTTTATGTTCGTAGTATTCTCCATTAAACAGTTCCCGGTCGAGCCAGTTCCGCCCTTTTTCATAAAGCTCGCGACAGGTCTCGGCAAACGATTCCTCCTTCAAGTGACGGGCCATCTCTTCCGCGGCGCGCAGTGCTCCCAGGTACCAGATTCCCATTTGGGGATTGGGACCATAATACTCCACATCCATCGTATTGTGCTGGCACCCTTCCATGACTCCATCCCGGTTCGCATCCCAGCCACCAGGGATCCAACAGAATTCCATGGCTTTGCGAACTTGAGGCCAGAGTTGTTTGAGCAAAACGTCATTTCCGGAAAGCTGCCAATCCCGGCACATTTTCATGATGCAGCCCATTTGCCCGTCTGCCGCTGCTTTGCCAAAATCGTGGGCACGGCTCAGCGGCAGATGCACGCGAAAACTCATCAACCCGTCTGAATCGGTAGCCTGGGCAAATTCCACCTCGCGCATAGTGTCTGCCAGACTTCCAAAGAGGAAGGGTGTGGCCTGTTCATAGTTCCAGACGTGCGTACAGGAACCGTGACAACAACCGGCGTGAGTGCTGCACCCTTCCCAGCCAAAGAATCGTCCATCCGGAGTCCGAAAACAGGTTTGTGTCCGCAGCGTACTCACGTTGAAAAGCGCCGCCTCCTTAACCACTTCAGGCAGGTCGCTCACGCAGAAAGTCCGAACGAAGTCTGCTGTTTTGGCGTGAAGCGTTCCCAGCCGCGGCAGGTTGTTTTCTGCGCATTCCCAAGCATTGCGGGATTTCGAGCAGTAATAATTCCCAATCCAATCCTCTTCGTGGGAAGTTGAGTGCTTCGGGGTCCAGCTGTATCGGTTGGGGAAATGCCAGGTGAGCAGAAACCAAACCTGTTTGGAAGCCTGCGGCGGGACTGCCACCTCCACGGCCAACGAGCCCGCGGGCGCCTGGGTCTTCTCTCCTTTCTCGCGTTCTTCCAGCCGACCGTCCTGGCTGAAATCATCCCAAAAATCGAGCAAAGGGAACCCCCATTCCTCCCGTGCCCAGGAAGTGCGATAGCTGACTCGACTTTCCAGTGCAGTCACCAGTGCCATGCTTCCCCAGGCGGGAGAGGAATGGTCAACCCCCTCCGATTGAAAGAAAATTCCCTGAACCTGCGAACCGCGCCGGAATTCATTGCGGTTTCGAGCAGCACCCTGGATGACTGGGTCTCCTTTCCAGTCCCGGCGGGTATCCCAGCCGTCCATGCCAATGAAATTAGGGAGGGTACCGCAAATCGTGGCTTCCAAATTCTCTTGGCCTTTATTGTGCAGTTCAAAACAGAGAGCTGCCATTGGCAGACCGCTCTCCTCCGGATCGGTCGGAATCAGTGGATTAAAGGCCTTGATATGAACTTCCAGAGGTAAATCGGCGTCTGTCAGAATGACACGGCCAAAGGGGTAGGCCGTGGCAAAGGCAGATTCTCGAAAGCGAGGAAAATTTTGGTTGGGGACTGGAGAACCGAACCCTCCTTCGAATTCGAAAGGCTCCAGCGGACCCTCGAGGATGCGGCAGATGGCCTCTTTACCAGAGAATTTGGCATACAGCGCAAAAAAGGGGCTGGTCCCACCACCTGAAGGGACGAAGCCTTTGGCGGGGCGATTCATGATTTCCCAATCACGGAAGTCACCGCGACCGCCCAGTGAAACTGTCCCAGTGCCAATTCCCCCCAGCGGCATCGCGATTCGAGCCAGATAGCCCCCTGTGTAATAACGCAGAACAGGCCATGAAGCATCTAGCAGAAGTCTGGAGGGAATGGTTTGGTGAGGAGATGGTCGTAACGTGGCCGACGCTAAATTGGAGGAAGAAGTCAGTTGGAATAGGCTGGCCGCACTGATTCCGGCTACTTTAACAAAATCCCGGCGATCCATATCGCAGGAACAATCGGCGCCGGAACAATGGTGATCAGTGTTTGGCTGATTGGAAGAAGATCTCGGAAAACCGTCCTTGCTAGGTTTTTCGGACATGATTACCTCTCTCGACCAGGTAAGTATGAAATCAATTGGGGATTTAAGTATGATCCTTATGGCATCCCTCAGAAAATGAGCGGATCCCAACGATTGGTGAGACTGATTCCAAGGGCTGGTACGGGTGTTGGCCGCCAAAGGCACCGGACTGCCGCTGCCCATCCATATGACCGATCCGCAAGGACACGGCAGCCTGCACGGAGACTATTCCTTTATTCCCGTTTATCACCCCAGAGAGAAAACAACGCTGGCAGCACTAAAAGAGTCAGCAAAGTGGAGGTCAGTAACCCGCCGATGACCACAGTAGCGAGCGGCCGCTGAACTTCAGCTCCAGCCGATGTCGCGACAGCCATCGGAACGAATCCTAAACTCGCGACCAATGCCGTCATCAACACCGGACGCAGACGAACAGCGGCTCCCTCGAGGATGGCAGCCCTCATCCCTCTTCCTTCCTCGAGCAGGCGATTAAAATAAGCCACCATGACAACCCCGTTCAAGACAGCGACTCCGAATAAGGCAATGAACCCAACCGCAGCCGAAAGATTGAGATTCATTCCCCTCAGCCAAAGCGCTGCAATCCCTCCGACTGCCGCAAATGGGACGTTCAATAGAATCAGCAGCGCCTGTTTCACTGAGTCAAAGGTAGAGAACAGCAAGGCGAAAATGATGAGGATCGCCACCGGGACAACGATTGCCAGCCGCATCATGGCGCGTTCCTGATTCTCGAATTGCCCACCCCAGCGATAAAAATATCCTGGGGGAAGTGGAACCTGGGTCTCAATCAACTGTTTTGCCTCGGCCACAAAACTTCCAAGGTCACGTCCCCTGACGTTGGATTGAACCACAATGCGGCGCTGACTATCCTCGCGATTAATGATCTCTGGAGCCTGCGTTTGCTTTATGCTGGCCACTTGACCCAAGGGAACCATTTCTCCTCCTGGAGCCTTCAGCTGCAAACTGGCAAGTGATTCGCGATCGCGGCGAAAACCCTCAGGCAACCGCAAGATGATCGCAAATCGCCTCTGCCCTTCGATCAGCTCAGTCACCCAATGTCCGCCTACCGCCGTTTCGGTCAACTCTCTGACGTTGGAAACGTTTAGACCATAGCGGGCCAACTCAGGGCGATTAATGTCAATTCGCCACTCCGCAGCTCCCGTGAAGAGTTCTTTCTGCACGTCTGCCGAACCTCGAAGCCGCGAGAGAATCTGCAACACTTGATCGGCCTTTTGGTCCAGGACTCGCTCGTCTTCACCAAAGATCTTGACGGCCAGATCTGCTTTAACGCCCGAAACGACCTCATCGAGGCGCATAGCCATGGGCTGTGTGAAGTTGTAGACGACTCCCGGAATATTCTCCAGTTCCTTAGAAAGCACTTTAATCAGTTCATCTTTATGTCGAACAGTTGTCCACTCGGAGTAGGGCTTCAACCGGACATAAACGTCCCCTTGATAAATTCCCATGGCCTCCGTGGCTAAGTCCGGACGACCGATCTTGGTTACGACGCGTTCGACTTCCGGAAACTTCCTCAAGACGCGCTCGATTTCTGAGCTCAACGCAATGGATTCGGTGAGGGAGATACTGGGCAACTTGCGGGTTTCAATCAACAAGGAACCTTCGTCCAATCGGGGCATGAATTCTGTCCCAATGAAAGCTAGTGAGCCTAATGACAGTGAAACAGCTGCGGCTGCGGAAATCAAAACCCAGCCACGGTGGTTTAACACAACGGTGAGCAAGCGAATATAATTCTCCCGTATGAAATGAAACAACCGTTCCCGGTGGGCTGGAAGCGGTTTGCGAAAGACTGTGGAGGCGGCTGCGGGCACTACAGTCAGAGCAAGGATCAGAGATCCTAGTAAGGCGGAACACACAGTAACCGCCATGGGCCGGAACATCCTGCCTTCTAAGCCTTCCAGCGTGAAGATCGGTAGGTAAACAGCGATAATGATCGCGATTCCAAAAACAATGGGACGGGCGACCTCATGAGCTGCCATCCGGATCTCCTCGCGGGCGGACAGCGGGGATTGGGGATTCATCAGGTGTAAACGGCGCACGAAATTTTCCATCATGACGACGGCCCCATCGACGATCAACCCAAAATCAATGGCGCCCAAGCTCATCAGGTTGGCGGAGATCCCGAATAACTGCATGCCAATAAAACTGACCAACATGGAAAGGGGAATGACGGCAGCCACAATGACGGCGCCGCGAATATTGCCCAGGAATAGAAAAAGCACGGCAATGACCAGTGCGCCTCCCTCCAGGAGATTATTGCGCACTGTGCGAATCGTCCGGTCAATGACCTCGGACTGATCATAAAAGGGAATAATCTTAACTCCAGGCGGCAGCGTTTTTTCGATCTGGTTGAAAGCTGTTTTAACGCGCTGACTGACCTGTTTCCCGTTTTCCCCTTTCAACATGATCACCATTCCGGAAACCGTCTCGCCTTCGGCGTCACGGGTGACTGCACCCTGGCGCGCCATAGCGCCGGTTCGAACTTCGGCGATATCCCGCAGGTAAACAGGTGTGCCAGCATGACTGGAAATGACGATCTGTTCCAGTTCCTGAGGATTCCGAACCCTCCCCAGTCCTCTGACGGTAAACTGTTCGGAGGCATGTTCGATGAACCCACCCCCAAAGTTGTCATTATTCTCACGAATTCGCTCATATACCTCGCGCAGCGTCAGTCCGTAACTTTGCAGCCGCGCCGGATCGGCAATGACATGAATCTGGCGAGTGAGTCCGCCCCAGGTATTAATTTCATTCACACCGCGGACCGCACGCAGTTGGTATTTGAGCTGCCATTCATGGAGCGTCTTCAGATCCATGAGCGACAGGCCTCCGCCCTCGAGAGTGTATTGGTAGATTTCTCCAAAGGCAGTCGCTACAGGGCCCAGTGCCGGTTCCAGACCTGAAGGGATCCTGACTTTCGCCTCCGATAGCCTTTCTCCGACCAGTTGCCGGGCTAGGTAGAGATTAACCCGATCCTCAAACACGATGGAAACGATCGAAAGTCCGAGTTTGGAAATCGAACGGACTGTTTCCGTATGAGGTAGTCCCATCATGGCGGTCTCAATCGGAAAAGTGACAAGCTGCTCAACTTCGTCGGGGGCCATTCCCGGAGCTTCCGTAATAACGACCACCTGATTGTTCGTTAAGTCGGGGAAAGCGTCGATGGGGATCTGCGTCAAGGCGTAGGTCCCTGCGATAATCAGCCCTCCCAGGCCGGTCAACACGAAGAATCGATGATGAAGATGAAAGTCAATCAGCTTATGAAGGAACATGTGGGATGGTCAGGCAGTAAATTTCATATTTTATCCTTTAAAGTTCGCTGGCATTGGTGGGGTTTTTCCCAAAAAGAGTGAATGATAAATAATGAACATTGTCCTCCAATCAGTTCGGTTTTGTTCTTGCCCTGCTTGTCCTCTCAGGTGAAAAATCCAATCCTTGAGTTTCCGATTAATCCCAAGGCAATGATCACCATCGATGATTATTCTCCAGCCATCTCGCGTTTCAGTACTTCCGACTTCAGCCGAAAGCTCCCGGTCGTAACGACTTTCTCTCCCGGCTTCAGCCCCTCGATGATTTCCACCAGGTTCCCTGTCTGGCGTCCGAGGCGGACCTGGCGCAGGCGGAACTGAGTTTCACTCGTAGGAGTAAATACCACCGGCGAGCCTCTCACTTCGTGAATGGCCGCGGAAGGCACCACGATCCCTTCAACCCCCGGCTCGAATTCGAATCGGATACTGGCATACATCTCCGGTTTCAGTCGTTGCCCGGAGCTATTGGTTTGGCAGCGCACCTGCACCATTCGAGTGTCTGGGTCAAGCACATCACCAATTTGGGTAATCCGCGCGAAAAAGATTTCCTCTGCGTAGGCCTGAACTTTAATTTGAACAGTTTGTCCCACTTTCAGGAATCCAAGATACTTCTCGGGAACTTCCGCATTGACCCAAAGTGAACTGAGGTCACTGATCACGAAAAGGTCGCTGGCAGGAGTCACTACTGTCCCCGTGCTGACCAGCCGTTTAAGAATTGTTCCGGAGATCGGGGATTCAACAGGAATCAATTCATTCTGCTCAAACCTCTTTCCTGGTTTCTCCCCGAAATTAGCGTATTCCTCCATAGCTCCTTCAGCGGACAATCCGAGGTGATCCAAGTGTTCGATAATCCGTCCAATCTCTGCCTTGGCAGAAGTGATGGCCATTTCGGCGTTTCGGAGATCTGCGTCCGCCCGCTGAAGTTGTTCCAGAGATCCTGCTTTCAATTCATAGAGCCGGGCAGCCCGGTCTCTGACAGTGCGCGCATATTGAAGCTCACCTTGGCGCCTGTCTAGCTCTGCACCAGCTTTCGCGTACTCACTTCGAGTGTCATGGATCTCATGGCTGTTGAGCTCTGCGAGACGCTGGCCTTCTTTTACGTGTTCTCCCACGTTGGCCAAAACATTGGCAACACGGCCATTGGCGATGGCTCCGACACGGGCAGTCCGGTTCTCATCGACTCCGATCTTGCCAGTGACGACAAGGATTTCGGGGAGTCGTCCGATTCTTGCTTCATCAATGACGAGGTGACTCTCCTGGAGCGCGGACGGATGAAGTGTGACGATATTGTTCTCCGTCTTGCCCGGTGTTGCGGGTGCGTTGACTTCGGGCTCACGAGTGGAGCAAGAGCAATGCGCCAAAGTCAGCAGTAGGGCCAACCGAATGATATTCTCCCGCGTCAATTTACGGATTCGCACCCAAGACCTCCGCTCCAAGAGCCAAATTCTCTTCTCCAGCAGCATATTCCAAATCAGCCAAGCTGATGCGGTAATCCATTTGAGTTCGAGTGTAAAGAAGGCGCACTTCATTGCGGGAACGTTGTGCGTCTAAGAGCCTCAAAAGGTCGGTGCCACCCTCTTGGTAGGCCGCAAGAGCGATCCGAAGAGATTGCTCAGCCCGTTCTAACATTCCTTTTTCCATTTGAGCGAGCATGCCATGGCGTCGGCGCACTCCTGAAAGGGCGGCGGCTATGTCGGATTTTACCTGGACAATAATTTCCTGCAACGCAGCCTCGGACTGTTCCACTTCACTCCTGCTGGTTGCCACGTTCCCTTGGTTGCGATTGAAGAATGGGAGCGGAACCGCCACCCCAGCCATCAGAGTATTGAAACCCGAATTTCGCTTGTACCCCATGATGGCAGCCCAGTCCGGCCGCGCCAAAGACTGTTGCAGTCCCACATTCGCTTGGCTGCGTCGAATGGCTGCTTGGCCAAGTAAAACCTCCGGCCGCTTGGATAAAGCCTGCTCGACGATTTGTTGTCCCGTTGTAAAGTTGACTGAAACAGGACCCGGAGGGCTTTCGATGAGCCTAAAAGGGGTCGAAGGAGCCGCTGCCCCCATCGCCCTGACCAGGTCCAGCCGCGTTCGTTCGGCTTCGATGGCCGTAGAATTCTCTGCGAGCGTCAACCGTTCCCCTTCCAGCCAGACTTTGATGAGATCGGCTTCAGCCATGGCGCCCTGTTCGACACGAATGCGATGATAATCAATGATCTGCTGAAAATTGCGGCTATTTTCGGAGATTAACTCGAGTTGCTTTTGCGAGGAGAGGGCTCTAAGGAATGCCAGCTTGACACGATTTCGGATAGCCCATCGCAAAACATCTCCCTCCAGTTCTGCTCCTTCCCGTTCCAAAGCCGTGAGGGCCATGCGACGATTTCGCTTTCCAGCAGTTTCAATCGGTTGAGAGAGAAACGCGAAGACGTCAAGATCGTTGCCCGCATTAAAGGGGGGCTCTCCGGTGAAACGCCAATTCTCAGATTGCAAGGTAAAAAGAGGATTGGGGCGCAACTCCGCCTGCCGCTGGAGTCCCGCGGCACCAGAAATTCTGGCTTGAGAACCCTTTAATGCAGGGTGGTCGGCCAAGGCACGTTCAATTGCCTGCGACAAGCTAATCTCAGATGGAAAATCGGATGCGAGGGTGAGAGGGGCTGTCAGTAAGCTTAGAAGCAAATAACTGCCAAAAAATAAACTCAGTTTCAAAGGTGTGGTACCTCCTCGAATTCAAACGAATTTGGGAAGTTGATTCTGCGCCGTGGTTAGGAGACTGAAGAAGTGGTAGGCCTTAAGGGCGGGAGTTGCCATGTTGATACCGACTGTACTAAGGGCAAGAAGGACTAGCGTATGAATATTATCAAAAAGCTAATGTGAAAGAAGATTCTTTAATGCAGAGAAAGCTTTGGGGTCTGGATCACAACCAAGGGCTCTTACAATCTTTACGAAGGTATCTCCTGCACTCGTCACTGCTTTTCTAGAGAAACCCCTGTGGTCAAAAAACTCGAACAAATTGACATTCCATAGCTTACACCCTCCCTATACTTCCTCAAATGACCTTTTCTCATCCTCCAACATCGCCTGCGATTTCAACTCGATTACTCATTTGAGAGTGGATGGATTGGAATAGGCTGGACTCGCCTGCTGGCCGATATCACTGGAACCGTTGACGCGGAGCTATTCTTAACCAATGAATCTCTCGTCGCCGTTGAGTGCAGACACTACTTGAGTGGCCACACCGGACCACGAAATCGAATGTGTTTCTGGTGTGCTGTATCCAAGAACTGCGTGGGGTCGGATTGCTTGGTTTGTCAATCGAGTTGAAGGTCACTGTCATAACCCGGACGCGGTTTGGATTCCGTATGTCGGAGCTTTCCAGAAATTGAGGAATGGTCGAAACCGTTGTCCCAGGTTGTCGCTTCTAGAGAGGCAGGCGCACTTGAAATACGGTACGGCCAGGGGCTGACTCAACGCGGATCGATCCTTTATGGTTCCGGATGATGCGTTGCACGATATCGAGTCCAAGTCCGGTGCCTTCGCCCACGGGCTTGGTAGTGAAGAACGGATCGAAAATACGGCTCTGCACGTCGGCCGCAATACCCGTTCCATTATCCACGATTTCGACCAAAATTCCGTCAGGCTCAACGCAGGTTCTGATGCGGAGCAGTTTAGGCTGGCCCGGTGGTAGACTTCCCATCGCATGGATCGCATTGTCGATGATATTGGTCCAAATCTGGTTCAGGGCACTGCCATTGGCACGGACACGTGGCAGGTTTTGAGCAAATTGACGCGATACCTTTATGCCATGCTTGAGCTGGTGTTGAAACATGCGCAACGTCACATCGATACCCTGTTCGATATCCACTTCGGCGACGGAGCTCTGGTCCATATAGGAGTAAGATTTAACGGCTTGCACCAGATCGGACATGCGGCGCGAGGCCTCTTCCAACTCGCGTGTGAGGCAGAGAATCTCGAAGTCGGCAACCAGGAGGCGGAGTCCCAGCGTGAGGACTTCAGTGGAGATAAGTGAAGTAAGGGGTTGGATCTTCTCGGCAGTAACCTGGGCATCTACAAGTCCGGAGGCTAGTTCGCCCGGGAGACCTTTGGCTTGGAGCCAGTCGGCCAAGTCGGATTCGAGGGGATTGCGCGGAGGGGACCACCCTCCCACGACGGCTTCTTTCATCGAGCTTTATTCACGTGGAGGTCCCGCGAGGATGATTTCGAGCGACTGTTCTCCGCAATGCTTGAGGATCTCTTTTCTGACCTCATCTCGCAGTCGGACCATTTCCGGCCAACCTTTTCCCTGTGGCCAGATCAGAGGGCCAAAAACGGCTTCAACGGAACCGGGTCGGGGAACAAGGTCCCATCCCGAAACACAGCACGCGTTCCCCTAAGCGAAAGAGGAAGTATGGGGGACCCGGTTTCAACCGCTGATTTAAATACCCCCATCTGAAATGGCCGCAAGCCGGATTCCCGAGTAAAGGTTCCTTCAGGAAACACATGGATTGGCATCCCTTCCTTGAGTTGAAGAGAGATTTGTTCTCCGTCCGAAACGGCCTTGGAGACTTCATTCCTGTCAATCAGCACAAAACCACATTTTCGAATGACTCTTCCGACCAGGGGCCAGGAAGCCGCCTCCAGTTTTGCCACGTAACCAATTTCAGCCGGACATACGGAACTCACGATCAACGCGTCGAGGAAGCTGGCATGGTTTGAAGCCACGAGGAAAGTACATTGTTGTTCTCGACATTGGCGGATTGCCGAAGCCAAGTGTTCCGCCTCTTCTACCTTGGGGGAGAGTCCCGCGAGCCGCAGAACAAGGCGGCACGTCCAACGCAGCGCTTTTCGAGGAAACCTCGACCTGGGGTATGTCCGGATCGGCACTAGCATGACCCAGCACGACAGTAGGAATGTGATCAAAACCAGATCATGCATAGATGCCAAATATCGACATTTGCGAGACGCCGAAATCCCAGGCCAGCCCGCCGAGTCCAGTTCTGGAGTGTCATTCGGACAAGCTGCCACCAAACGGGAGATGACTTGTTCGTCAGCTGGCTATTGAAGAACATCAATTTGCAGGCGTCCCGCCGGATTTTTCCGCTAGACGTCTTGGGAACGGTCTGTGGCGGGACAAGAACAACCAGATCCGGAGGAACACCTAATTCAATGTCGATCTTGGCGACGATTGCGGAGGCAAGATCATCTTTTCGGAGAGAATCTTGCTCCCGGGTCTCTGCCACGATGACCAATCGTTCCGTCCCCAGAACCTCATCTTTTGTGCCAAAGGCAGCAACACATCCACGCCGCACTCCGGGAACGGCAGCTGACAGCTCCTCGATTTCCTGAGGGTAGAGGTTTCGGCCGCCTTTGATGATCAGATCCTTACTGCGCCCTGTCACATAAAGTTCTCCATCAGCGATATAGCCCAAATCGCCGGTTCTGACCCAATCTCCCTGGAACACAGCCTGGGTCGCTTCCCGGTTCATAAAATAGCCCTGCATGGTCGAGGGGCCACGGAACTGAATCTGTCCTTGAATCCTCTCGTCCAATTGTCGACCCTCTCCATCCACGATTCGGATCTCGTGTCCAGGCAGGGCTCTCCCTACGGAGACAAAACGGAGTGCGGATTGATCAGAAGGTTCAGCAGGATTGAGCAATCCCTTCTTGCTGAAATCGTTTTCTCTCGATGCGGGTGACCCGAGGCGTGCTGCCCGGTGCTGGGAAGCTCAATGCAACGGATGATTCCGCAAGCCCATAAACAGGCAAAAAAGCATTCGGTGAAAACCCGATAACGCTTAAATCGTTCTGTAAATCGCCCGAGGGTGTCGGGACTCACGGGTTCAGCGCCATTTAATGCCGCACGCCAACAGCTTAGATCTAATCCTTCGAGGGCACTCTCGTCAATCCGGCGCGTGCAAAGTTCATAAGCAAAATTCGGCGCCGCTGAAATGGTAGCCCGATGGTGATGAATAGCCCACAGCCAGCGTTCCGGGCGGCTCAAGAAAGCGAGAGGAGACAGGATGGCAATGGGAACGCCAAAGTACAACGCAGCCAGCCAGGAGCCAATGAGCCCCATATCGTGGTAAAGCGGCAGCCAGCTGACCGCTTTGTCTGTTGATTGAATCTCGAGCCCGGCGCCGATCGCCCGAATGTTGGCCATCACATTGCCCTGCGTTAGAACAACCCCTTTAGGGTCTCCAGTACTCCCGGAAGTGTATTGGATTAAGGCGATGTCTTCGGCCCGCGCAGGACGCCAACCGTCGACTTCAAGAGGACCAGGGGGCAGCGGCAGTTTCCCCGCTCCATCCAATCCAAATTCATCCACATTCACTACAGCAGAAAGAGAGGGGACCGTAGGCTGCAGCAACCTCGCCAGCTTTTCTGCCCGGCGGAAGGTGATCAAGAGACGAACCCCGGCGTTTACGAGGCTCCGGGATTGACGCCCGGCGTATTCTTCCAAACGGTCAACCCGGAAGGGCGGATAAATGGGAACTGGAATGCAGCCGGCAAGCAGCGTCCCGAAAAAGGAAAAGAAAAAATCCGAACCGGTAGGAAGCATGATAGCTACGGTCTGCCCGGGCTTTAGACCACGATCCATTAGTTTCCCGGCAACCGTCATCGCCCCGGATAGAAGCTGCCCATACGTCACCGGTCTGATGGAGTCGTCCTCAAGATAGAGTTGAACGTGGACCCGGTGGGGATCGACTGCAGCATATCCGGCTAACACCTCACCCAGTGTGTGAAATTGTGCTGGATCAAATTGCCGGTCAATCGGTTTTAGGTCTGAAGACAAAGGCTCGCTTTGTCCAGTAAGCATTGCAAGAGTTCCCTGCTGTTTTAAATCAAGGGCTGAGGGAATCATTCCCTCATTCTAACTACGGTCTTGACTAAAAATGCTGCCAAATCGGCAGGGGTCCTGGCATCCTTATAAGCTTCGTCTGGTAAACGAGTCGAGAACTCATTTCCCAGCCGTTCAAGTAATTCCAGACGTTCCAGGCTTCCCAAACCCAATTCCCGGTCTAATTCAGAGTTTACAGAAAGGTGTCGCAGTGCGTGTTGAGCGCCCAGCTCAACGAGGAGTTGACGAAGTATCGTCAGGACTCGCGTTTGCACCTCGACCGTGGATAGAGGAACAGGGTTTGCCATTATGGGGGACGGAATGACTCTTCAAGGCGGATCAAAACGACAGTCTAAGTAATTATAGATCCCCAGAGACTTGCTTCCTAATAGGGTTTAACGGTTAGGATGAGAAACTACCTCCCCTTGTGCCCTTCATAACGCTCGTTCAGACTTTGGGGGAGTGGCGGGACTGGTTCGAACAACCCAAAGGAAAAGATTTGTGTGGCTGTCGCAATGGCAATGTACTGTTTTCCATCGACACTATACGTCATGGGAGAGGCGACAACCCGCTGGCCCATGTTGAAGTGCCAGAGCTGCCTGCCAGTGCGGGCATCGACGGCGCAAAAATATCCTTCGTTATCAGCATAAAACACCAATCCACCAGCTGTCGCAAGAGTGCCAGGCCAGGACTCCATAGTGTCTTTTATGGTCATGGGAACTTCCCAGCGAATCTCTCCAGTCTGAACATCAATGGCACGAAGGAAGAACTGGCCGGGTTCTGAGGGGATGGAATCTGCAGCCGTTCCATCATAGGCTTCGCCTTTAACGTAAACCCTCGCCGAGCTGTAATAGATATCGCATTGCTCTATCGACATGACGTAGAGCAATCCTGTATCCGGATTGTAAGAGGGTGAAAACCAGTTAGTCGCCCCTTTGACTCCAGGGCAAACCTTTTTCCCATCCGGTGTCGGATCCATGTCAGGAACCACCTCCGGACGGCCATCGGGACGGATCCCTTTGGCCCAGGTGAGCTTCTTCACGAACGGCTTCGCCAGCAGCATTTTCCCGTTCGTGCGGTCCAACACATAAAAAAATCCGTTGCGGTTTGCCTGTACCAACAATTTCCTTGGTTTCCCTTGAAAGTTCGTATCGATCAAGACTGGGAATTCCTGTGCATCCCAATCATGCGTATCGTGGGGAGTGAATTGAAAATACCATTTAAGCTTGCCGGTCTCCGCATCGAGGGCAACCACACAGTCGGTGTACAGGTTATCTCCGGGACGCATCTCTCCGAAAAAATCAGGCCCTGGATTCCCTACCGTCCAAATGACCAGATTCTGCTCCACATCGAAGGAGCCCGGCATCCAGGTAGGGCCCCCTGAAATGTCAATGGGATGATCTCCCCAAGTTCCAAATCCCGGATCGCCCGGCCCGGGGATCGTATTAAAGCGCCAGAGTTCTTTTCCGGAGACGGCATCAAAGGCTGCCACAAATCCTCGAATGCCCCACTCCCCGCCACTGACTCCCGTAATCACCTTACCGTCGATGGCCATGGGGGCCAGACTTGCGGACATTTGGGGATACTTTTCCAAATCCCCATACGACGTGTCCCACAAAAGCGCTCCAGTCTTGGCATGCAGCGCAATCAGATGGACATTGCTACTAACAAAGTAAACCCGCTCACCCAAGACTGCCACCCCTCGATTGGCGCCCTCGGCTTTGGCCTTCGTATACTTGAAGTACCAGAGACTGCGGCCCGTTTGCGCGTCCAAGGCAAAAACTTCGTTGGAATTCGTCAGGTACATCACTCCATCCACAACTAAAGGAGTGGTCTCGATATATTGGGCATCCTTGATGCTGTAAACCCATTTGGAGACAAGACTATTCACATTTCCCGTTTGAACCTGATTCAATAGGCTATAACGACGGGAAGTAAAGTCTCCTGAATAAGTAAGCCAATTGGCTGCCGCCGGTTTCAGCAAATCTTGATAGGTCACATCGGCATTGACAGGCAAGACCAGCAAAACGAGCAGCCAGAAGAATTTTTTCATGGTTCCTTTTCTTTGCCGTGTTCGAACGTTTTAATCTTATCAACCGGCATGCCGAGGGATTGGCCGACTAAGAAACGCCAACAGATTCTGCAATTCCGAATCAGTCAAATCAATCCGCGGCATCAAAGAGTCCTGATGATGAATGACCTCCGCGAGGTCTTTTTTCAAAAGGAGATGGTATGTTCCCGTGCCGTCGAGGATCTGGATACTGAAATTGCTGTTATTTTTTGCGACTCCGGATATCCGCCGGCCATCGCGTGTCACCACTGTAACTGCCGAGAACCCCGGTTCGATGACCAAATTAGGATCTTTGATCGATTCGGTCATCTTTTCAACAGGCCGATTTCCCGCCAATCGTGGAGAGATCCGGACCGATCAGACCTCCCCGCCCGCGGATCATATGGCATTGAGAACATTTCTTTACGCCATAAAACAAACTTTCGCCAGCCAGCACGTCCCCCGGAACATTTTGTTCCGCAGCATTCGCATTCAAGCTGCGAACAAATGAAACTAATTGCCAGACTTGAGTTTCATCAAGCGATGAAGGCGGCATTACGCTTCCGGGCACACCAAACTTAATGATATCGAAGATTTTCTTGTCACTCTTTTCCCGTACTCGAGAGTTGTCTGCCAATTTGGGGCCGCGCCCGCCTTGCCCTTTTGAACCGTGGCAAGATCCGCATCCTGACTGAAACGACTCGCCCCCGGCAACCACGGCGGCTTTATCTAAGCCGAGCGGGTTCCGGGCTTCCGGATCGGAGTCTTTTCCTTGACTGAGGAATCCCTGCGCACCGAGGAAAAAGAGACACCCAATCAATATGAGTTGCCGAGTCACCATAAGGCCGTAAGGATATCGGAAAAAAGGACGAAAGGAAACCGCTGAGAAAGGGGAAAAATGACGATTGCTGAATGTCGATTTTAAAATCGGGTGGGTTTTGCGCCCACCCAATTTCGGAATGCGGGTTTAGCGGAGACTCTGCAAAACATTGCGGACAACTTGCAATGCCTCCTCAATCTGCTGGCGGCTGATATCCAGGTGGGTGACGGCACGCAGGCAGGTGGGAGAAGTGATACTCATTCGCAGCCCGTGTTCCAGGAAGCGGTCAGAGACTTCCTGTGACGAACGCCCTGTTTTCGAGACGTCGAGGATGACAATATTGGTTTCAACCTCAGGGGGATTTAACTTTAGATTGGGAATCTCTGCTAGCCCATTCGCCAGCATCTTGGCATTGGCGTGATCTTCCGCAAGTCTTTCAACATGATGCCGCAAAGCATAGATGCCAGCCGCCGCGATAATTCCGGCCTGTCGCATGGCTCCACCAAGTCGTTGCTTCCATTGCCAGGCATCGGTAATGAATTCTTTGCTGCCAGCCAGGACGGCTCCGACAGGGGCACCCAATCCTTTGCTCAAATCAATCCAGACCGAATCAAAAGTGCTGGCATATTCTTTCGCCGGAATCTTTGTCGCGACAACGGCATTCATCAATCGCGCTCCATCCATGTGGGTGCGTAAGTGATGCTCTCGCCCCACCACGCAAACCTCCCGAATTATCTCCAGCGGCCAAATGGTCCCTCCCCCCATGTTGGACGTCTGCTCCACCGAGACCAGGCGAGTCTTCGGTTGATAGCGGCTGAATGGACGGATTGCCGCTTTCAGCTGCGCTGGCGAAAAAGACTCCTCTCTCCCCGGAGAGCCCCTGAATGAGAGACCCGGAAAGTACTGCCGCCCCGGCACCTTCCGAGTTCAAGGGATGAGCTGTGCGGTCGAGCAGAATTTCGTCACCGGGACGGCAATGCAATCGGATGGAGATCAGGTTGCACATCGTGCCGGATGGAAGGAAGAGTGCCGCTTCTTTCCCCAAGAGATCGGCCACCATTTCCTGTAGATCATTGACTGTCGGGTCTTCCCCTTTCTGTTCATCTCCGACTTCGGCATTGCACATAAACTGTCGCATCCCCAACGTCGGCTTGGTGAGAGTGTCGCTGAAGAGGTCAATTTTAATGTCTCGAGGCATTGTTTCAGGTCCTTGGAGCTGGCGTCTTAACAGCTTCATTATAGTGTAAATCACAGCAGGAAAGAGACACAGAGAAAAACACCAATGGCTTGCAGGAAATAAGGACGACTCGCAATGAAGAATTCCAGGAAGGGCGGGGCGCTTGAATTCGAGAGGGATATGGGGCGGTGCCTCTTTGATGCTCTCAACGCGGCGAAGAGGGATTTACTCTTGAATAGGTTAACTCATTTCGCCTCAGGGCTGCTTCGTGGCCTTCCATTTCAGCCAGTCATTAAGCAGCGAGAGGCTCCTGGCTTTTACTCCGACCGATTGATAGCCATCCAACCTGTGATTGACCCAAGACACTCTAACATCAATCCAGAAACTCGATTCTGGACTATTCGGGCTGAAACTAATCTCCAGCATTCCGCCAATTGCCACAGGTCGGAGAAGCCTTAATGACAGGCCTCCCTCACTTCGATCGATCAGACACGTCCGCTCTTTGAAAGCGACGCCGAACATATCGTTTCCAGCTACCAGGATCTGAGAGGAATCCAGGGCTCTGGAATTAATTCGTCTCTCTTGGCGCAATGGGCTCCCCTTGAGTTGGGATAACTTTCACTTAGGAATCGGGAAAAATCATATTTGACATTAGGAAAGGATAGAAAGAAAGCTAATTTTGAGAAGTTACAAGAAAAAGTAAAATTAGATTCTTAGTGGCGGGGATTCTCCTTGAAGACAAGCTGGTTTGAAGGCCAGTTTTGAATTGCATGGGAGTCAGGCCAAAGGGTTGCCGCCTGTTGGGCGTTAATTTTCGCTTTACTCGAAATACTTGATTACTCACAAGAATCAATTTATCCTCTTGCTTCCGTTCACTTACGTCTGCATCAGAAGACGACTCTTTGGCAATAATTTTGATGACTTTGTATAATCGTAGGGCCATCCGAATTCCTCGAAACTATACTTTACAATGGCTATCCCCCCGCGAACTCAGCTTGGACCTTATGAGATCCTCTCGCCCCTAGGTGCGGGAGGCATGGGCGAAGTGTATCGAGCCCGAGATACGCGTCTGAACCGAGACGTCGCCATCAAAGTGCTTCCTTCCTCGTTTGCCCCGGACCAGGAACGGTTGCGTCGCTTCACCTTGGAAGCCCAATCTACCGGCGCTCTTAATCACCCCCACATTCTAGCCATCTACGACCTCGGCACCCATGAAGGTCTGCCTTACCTTGTTACGGAACTGCTCGAAGGTGAGTCCTTGCGCGAACGGCTGAAGCGCGGAAAACTGGGCGTGCCGAAGTCGATTGATTACGCCCGGCAGATCGCCGACGGCCTGAGCGCCGCACACGCCAAGGGCATCACGCATCGAGACATTAAACCGGAAAACCTTTTCATCACCAAAGAAGGGCGGTTAAAGATTCTGGACTTCGGGTTGGCTAAGGTCACTTCGGTGTTGCCGGCCGCCAAGGATGGAACGCTCTCGCTGGAAACCTCGCCCGGTGCGGTGCTGGGCACCGTGGCCTATATGTCCCCGGAACAGGTACGGGGCTTGGCCGTGGATCATCGTTCCGACATATTCAGTTTCGGCTGTGTGTTGTACGAGATGCTGAGCGGGCAGCGGGCATTTGGAGGACCGACGCCGGCTGACACGATGAGTGCGATCTTGAATGAGGAACCTCCGGAGCTGGCCAGCTTCGAGAGTGCGCTGCCTCCGGCACTGGACCGGATGGTACGCCATTGCCTGGAGAAGAATCCGGAGGAACGGTTTCAATCCGCCCGAGACTTAACATTTGCGCTTGATTCACTCTCGCAGATCTCGCAAACTTTCTCGGGAAGTGGGTTAAAGTCGGGGGTCCAAGCTAAAGGGAGCCGGCAGAATTTTTTAAGTGGATGGGCGCTTGCTCTCGGAATATTCTTGTGGGCAGCCACAGGCGTGATCTCTTATTTCATCGGAGCGCGCAGCGAAACGCGGCCGCCGCCGATCTTTCAGCGCCTCACCTTTCGTCATGGCGAGGTATCGTCGGCCCGCTTTGCCCCTGACGGCAACACCCTTGTATACTCCGCTTCATGGGAAGGCGATCCAACCGAGATCTTTTCCATCCGGTTTGATAGTCCCGAATATCATCCCCCGGTAGTCCCCAATGCCAGTTTGTTGTCGGTATCACTGTCGGGAGAGATGGCCGTCCTACTCAATCCGCGCACCGTTGCGTTTCAAACCACTGGCACCTTGGCCCGAGTCCCGTTTTCGGGCGGCGCTCCGCGTGAAGTCCTCGAGAAAGTGCAATGGGCCGATTGGTCCCCAGACGGGAATCTTGCGATTGTGCGTGACGGAGAAAAGGGCAACCAATTGGAATTCCCGATTGGTAAAGTACTCTACCAAACAGCCGGTTTCATCTCGAACCCGCGTTTTTCCCCGACCGGGGACCGCATCGGATTTATTCACCATGCTCGGGCTAACGACGACTCCGGTGAAGTGGCTACGGTGGATCTGAATGGGCAAATCAAGACTCTCACACGGAAATGGGGCTCAGCCTGGGGTCTAGCCTGGATGAGGGCCACCAACGAAATTTGGTTTACCGCCGCGCCCGGGGGAAGTAAGAGGGAACTATTGGCGGTGACGATGTCAGGAACTCAGAGGACGATTTTCCCTCAGACCGGCAACCTCACGCTGGAAGATATATCCCACAGCGGTCGGGTGCTACTCAACTCTCTCAGCCAGCAGATGAAAATGCGTTTCGTTGCAGCTGGCGAGAAAGGGCAGCGGGACCTCTCCTGGATGGACTGGTCATTGGCCTCTGGCATTTCCAAGGATGGCAGCGCGGTTGTTTTTTTTGAGAGTGGTGAGGGTGCAGGCGAACACACCGTAGGCTATTACCGAAAAACTGACGGTTCTCCCGCCGTGAAATTGGGAAATGTAAGCCGGCCCAGACTTTCGCCGGATGGAAAATCGGTGGTGGCCATTGATGAATCAAGGGACGAACTGGCGATCCTTCCCGTAGGCCCTGGAGAGCCGCGGCGACTTCGCCTGCAGGGTTATACCGTGGTTTTCGTGGAATGGTTGCCGAACACTCAAGGAGTAGTGTTTCTCGCCAACGAGGCGGGGCATGGCTTGCGCCTCTATGCACTAGACCTCAGCGGCGGTGCCCCGCGGGCTATCACTCCGGAGGGCGTTGTTGCATCTATTCCCGTGGTCAGTCCGGATGGTAAATACGCAGTGGCGGTTAACGCTTCCGGGGAAGTCATGCTATGTCCGGTAGCTGGCGGGGACCTCGTGATTTGCAAAGGGATTGAAATTGGAGAACGGCCTTACGCCTGGAATACTGACGGGACTTTTCTCTATGTGATGAGCAGAGGATCATTGCCGGCGAAAGTACACCGTGTGAACTGGAAGACTGGCCAAAGGGAGTTGTGGAAAGAAGTCGCTCCACCGGATGCCGCTGGAGTGCCTGATATCAGTGCTCCGGTCATCACTCCAGACGGACTTTCCTACGCCTATTCTTATCGGCAGACGCTTTCTCAGTTGCATTTGGTTGAGGGGCTGAAATGAACTTGCCAGCGGGGACTCGTCTGGGACCCTATGAACTGATCGCTCAAGTCGGCGCGGGGGGTATGGGCGTCGTGTATCGAGCCCGGGACACGCGACTGAACCGCGACGTCGCCATCAAAGTGCTTCCTTCCTCGTTTGCCCCGGACCAGGAACGGCTGCGTCGCTTCACCCTGGAAGCCCAATCTACCGGAGCTCTCAATCACCCCCATATTCTCGCCATCTACGACCTCGGCACCCATGAGGGTTTGCCCTACCTCGTCACCGAGTTGCTTGAAGGCGAGTCCTTGCGAGAACGGCTGAAGCGCGGAAAACTGGGCGTGCCGAAGTCGATTGATTACGCCCGGCAGATCGCGGACGGGCTGGCCGCCGCGAGTTGATCCAACAGATCAGCCCTGCCGACCGCGCGGGCGTTAATGTGGCGTTCAATATCAAGATGGCTCCCGACGGCAAGGCCTACGCCTACTCGATCTCCCAAATGCTGGGCGAACTCCATATGGTGGAAGGATTGAAGTAATCCCGAATTTCTTAGTTGCTCCAGTATCACAAGGTGGAGCGGGTGCTCCCGCGCACGCTCAGTAAGTAGAATCGCAGACATCGCTGTATGATGTCTGCGAATTGAATAATCATTGGACCCAGGCTAATCACACCGGCTACAGCTGTTCAGATCCATTCCCAGGTTAGGCATTTGACAGTTCGAGTTCAGCATATTATGAGTGAGAGTCACCGGGCCAGCGATCCGACTGTTGGTAGTACCGCCTTTAGGCGGCCCGGCTGAAGCCGGTACTACATACAAACATATGTCACGGAGCAGGCGATAGCGAATCATAACTTGCCTTCGCTCGGTGCAGTTTGCGCGCGAATAAGAACTGCTGGTCAATATTCCACTGGAACCCTTCAGGCTATTGAAGGAGAAGCCTAATCATGCCACTCGATCTGGATCTCATCGCAGGCGAAACGATTACAAAACAGAAATTTGATCGGTCGTACGAACGTTCAGAAGCAGACGATCACCTTCTCGATGCCTATTCTCAAGCCGTCATCAGCGTGGCCGAGAAAGTGAGCCCCTCGGTGGTGAGCATCGAGGTTCGACAAAATCTCAAAGGAAAAAAGAGAGGCTCGCCACTCCCCGGAGAAGGCCGAGGGAGTGGCTCCGGCTTTATCTTCACCCCTGACGGATTCATTATGACCAATAGTCACGTGGTTCATGAGGCATCCCGGATCGATGTGACTTTGCCCGAAGGAAACCGCCACCAAGCAGAATTGATTGGAGATGATCCAGATACGGACCTGGCCGTTCTCCGAATTACTGCCCCAAGCCTCGTTCCAGTGTCGCTGGGAGAATCGAAGTCGATACGAGTTGGCCAACTGGTCGTAGCCATTGGCAACCCTTATGGCTTCCAATGCACCGTGACCGCAGGTGTGGTCAGTGCGCTCGGCCGCTCTTTGAGAACCCAGTCCGGAAGGCTGCTGGACAACATTATTCAGACGGACGCCGCTTTGAATCCAGGCAACTCTGGAGGACCGCTGGTCACTTCACGAGGAGAGGTTATCGGAGTGAATACGGCAGTTATTCTGCCGGCGCAAGGTATCTGTTTTGCCACTTCAATCGACACGGCCAAACATGTGGCGAGCCATTTGATTCGAGACGGTCGAGTCAGCCGCAGCTTTATTGGATTGGCTGGGCAGAATGTACCGATTCCCCGCCGTCTGGTCCGTTTCTACAACCTGGCGTCAGATTCCGCTGTCCTCGTCATCTCCTTGGAACCGGATGGCCCGGCCAATCGGGCTGGATTACAAGAGGGAGATCTGATTGTTGGACTGGATAATCAGAGCATTGGCGGGATCGACGATCTTCACAAGCTATTGACCGAAGAACGAGTAGGAAAGAGATCATCGATCACGGCAATCCGTGGTACTGACAAGATTGACCTCTTTATCATTCCGAGAGAAAGCTGAAATTCGGGTTTGGCTATCGATTTCAACTATCCGAAGACATGCCAATAGCGCATGTCTTCGCCACCCTGCCGATTGATGATTTGCGATTGTCGCCTGTGGCAGCGCCTGAGTTGGTAGGGACGGACCGCCGGGCCGTCCGCGGCGGTCTCAGCGAGACCGCCCTACCAAACCGGAGGCAGGACGCCTGTCGCTACCCCCAGGGCTCGCGGAGCGCGCCCCTCCAAACTTGTTCCTTGTTCCTTGTTTCCTGCTCCTTTATCCTTTTACCTTGACCCTTTCCCTAGTGTCTCGATCACCCAAGACCCACGACTCAGCTCAGTTTTCGGACCGACCTTTGACCTTAGACTTTCGACCTTTTTTGTTATTCACGCCCAGTAATTCCTGTCGAGCGAGCGGTATTGGATAGCCTCAGAAATATGGCGGGCCTCGATATTGGGGGAATGATCGAGATCAGCCAGCGTTCGGGAAACTTTTAGAATGCGATCGTAGGCTCGGGCACTCAAGCCCATTTTGGTCATCGCATGTTCCAGGTGCCGCCGGGAGTCCTCCCCAATCTCACAATGGCGGCGGATTTGCCGCGGTGACATCTGGGCGTTGCAATAAATGTTCTGCCCGCGAAAACGTTCTTGCTGCAGCTTCCTGGCTTCCAGAACGCGTTGCCGGATCTCCGTTGAGCCCTCTGCTGGCGTCTTGCCGGCCAAGTCCGCATACTTCACCGCGGGGACATCGATATGAATATCAATGCGGTCGAGCAGCGGCCCGGAAATTTTGGAAACATAGCGTTGAATCTGGGCGGGACTGCAGCTGCACTCCCGCGTGGAGTCATTGAAATAGCCGCAGGGACAGGGATTCATCGCAGCGGCAAGCATGAATCGCGCCGGAAAGGTCAATGACGTCGTGGCCCGCGCGATCGTTACCTGACCGTCTTCCAAAGGCTGCCGCATTACTTCCAAAACGTTTCGGGCAAATTCTGGAAGCTCATCCAAGAACAAAACACCGTGATGAGCCAAACTGACTTCACCCGGTTTTGGGATGGCGCCGCCGCCAATCAATCCGGCATCCGAAATGGTGTGATGAGGCGATCGAAAGGGGCGGCCGTGAACTAAGCCTGAATTGGCCGCCAGGACTCCGCTCACTGAATGGATCTTGGTGGTCTCAATGGCCTCTTCGAATGTCAATGGCGGAAGGATGGTCGGGATGCGTTTGGCCAGCATGGTTTTTCCGGACCCGGGAGGCCCGATGAGGAGAATATTGTGTCCTCCGGCCGTGGCCACCTCCAATGCTCGTTTTGCCGAAACTTGACCTTTGGCATCCTTAAAGTCCACCGCATATCCCAGCGTTTCATTGAGCAAAGCTTCAGGATCCACCCGAACGGGCTCGAAGTCTGAGGTCTGATTGATTAAATCAATCACCTGAACCAGATTCTTCATTCCATAGACTGTGATGCCGCTGACGACGGCTGCCTCACGAGCATTCTCGAGAGGCAAGACTAGATTCCGAATTCCTTTTTGACTAGTTGCCACCGCAATGGAAAGCGCCCCTTTGATCGGTCGTAAGCCGCCATCGAGAGAAAGCTCCCCCAAAAAGATATAGTCGCCGAGGTCCTTGCGCAGAAAAATTCCGTTTGTCCCCAGAATGCCGATGGCCATGGGAAGATCGAAAGCGGATCCTTCTTTGCGAATGTCTGCAGGAGCCAGATTGACGGTGATATTCTGAAAAGGGTAATCCAATCCGCAGTTCTTGATCGCCGATTTGATGCGTTCTTTGCTCTCCTTTACGGCAGTATCCGGCAATCCGACTGTTAGAAAAATCCCATTTCCGGCCGAGACGTCGACCTCCACCTCAACCACGTAGGCATCGATACCAAAAACCGCTGCACTGAGTGCCTTAAATAGCATAGTCCTCCCCCAAAAGAGGGATTTGGCAATATACGACACTTGGGTGATGACTCAATCAGTGCGCCAAGCATAGCAGGTTTAGATTTGCAAATAAACCTTGGTTGGCGTGGAAATTGCAAATTTGTAGTTGGGGGTAATCGATAGAATCTAATCAAGATCCGCTTGAGGTTTAAATTGTTGAACCGCAGCCGCTTACAACAACGGGATCCGTATGGAAAGAACATGAACGTCACAATATCCAGCCTGAGAATACAAAGGTGTAACTAAAATGTCGAAACTCATGACGCTACTCGCCGAGGCCAAAACAAATTTGCATGACCTGGAAAATTTGCTCCAGAGAGCCAGGGCACTCGACCCTAACAAGATCGCGGATCCTCTTCTTACCCGTGAAGAATTCCAGAGCTACTTCGATGAAATTTTGCGAATCGTCGAAAAGATTCCAGAAAATCTGAAACTGGAAGACAGCCTCCAGTGGAAAACGGAAATCACGAGGCTTCATCGAGACATGGAAGAAGCCAGAAATAAGGTTGAATATTCCATTGACCAGTTGGAATCCATGTGCGAACGCAATGTTAAGCAGTTAACCGAATTTATCGAGACTTTGGAGTCCAGGGAACAGGCGAAATCATTGGAGGATACCGCGAGTCATTCCGTCGATACGTTGCCACTCCTCATGAGTCAAGGACGAGAATATCTGAAGAAGGGCGATCACGAATCCTGTATGAAACTGATGGAGGCGATCCTTACTCTTTCGCCAAATCACCAAGAGGCTATTTTGTATCTCAAGGAAGCACAAAGAAGGTGGGAAGATCGCCGCTTGGAAGAAGAGTTGGCGATTCACATTGAGAATCTCAAGAAAGAGGCCATGGAACTTTTCGATCAAGAAAAATTCCAAGAAAGTGTAGGAATCTTTAAATTCCTCTGTGAATTAGATCCCACGAACCTCAGTTTGCAAGATTACCTGCAATTAAGCAGACTAAAATTAGAAGAAACGGAAGAGAAAGCTTCCCAGTTGCAAGAGCGGGCGGTAGAAAATAAGGCGTCGGCTTTTGCCAATACGATCCAAAATCCCCCCGCGGAGCCAGGGAATGATCTCCGGGATGTAGCCTCAATAGAAAGGTCGGAAGAGACAGGCCCCTCTCCAGGTCTCCATCATCCGCCGCAGGACGACACGTCTGACAAAATGGCCATGTCCGGGATACCCGAAGCATCTCCTCCCCAAGCTGAATTGATTCGCGTTGAACCTTTGTTAGAGCAGCAAGTGGAGCCCTATTCCCCGGAAACAGAAAATTCAATGGTTCTGGTACCCGGAAAATTGGAGTCGGAGCCGGTTCTTGATGACCCGAAGTCCCAGCGACGTTGGCTGGTGCTCGCATCGGTTGCCTGCGTCCTATTTGGGGCATTAATGGGTGCCATTATTTTTCATTTCACCCGGGGTTCGATGAGCACCTTAGAAGTCCAATCCGATCCGGAAGGCGCGAAAATCTTTATTGAAGGACAATTTAAGGGATTGACTCCTTTCCACGCGGACTCACTGCAAGCCGGAAATTATACCATCCGATTAGAGAGAGATGGTTACTTACCCGAAGCCCAGACCTTCCAGATCCAAGGGGGCGTGCCTGCCAAATGGTCTGTAGTTCTGCACGTCAGTGAAATGAAGTCCATGTCGGCTGCTGACCTCCAGAATACCGCCCAGGAGCTGTTTGATCGGGAACAATTCCTAGAAGCCAGCAATCAATGTGATCTGATCCTGCGGAAAGAGCCTCAAAACGAATCCGTCCTCTCGCTCAAGAAGAAGATCATTGACCATTACTGGCAGGAATTTAAGTCGGCACAGCAAATTAAGTACTGGGAAAATGCAAGGCTGGCATTGCTGAATCTTTGAAAGTCTCCCCTCAAGACGCTGACGCGACTCAAGGAGCTGAAGAATTTCGAGTGGAAGCCCAAGAAGAAGAAAGCCCTTGTCCCGCCGATCCTGCCTGACCTGAAGAAAGTGAAAGTCGATGAATTGCACCGAAAGCTCGCAGCCGCCTTGACTACCGGCAATTACTTTACTCCAGCCTCGGGAAATGCGGCCGAGCTCATCCAGCAATTGACCGCGCTTTCTCCGAATGATGAGATGGCAAAATCTGGAACGGAAACCGTGCAGCGCGAAATTTTGAATCAGATTCAGAGAAATATTCAGAACAAAGACTTGGATGCTGCCCGCTCTCTTGCCCGGCAACTTCAAAGCCATTTTCCGGGTAATGCAGAGCTAAACCGGGTTCAGGAGACTCTGAAGGAAGACGAATCCCGCCAATCTCAGTTAGAAATGAATTGATCCAGAAAGCCGAAGCGGCCCTGACTCGCGGGAAATTATGTGACTCCTGCCAGCGAGAGCGCATTGTCGTATTGCAATCGATTGCTTGCCATAGACCGGCAAAATCCCCGTGCACAGGCGCTTCGCCGGGATAGTCTCCAAAAGGCAGCAGAACAAGCCAAAGAGTTTGTTCAGAAGGAACGGTTTGATGAGGCGAGAGAAGTTCTGAATGCTCTCTATGCTGTTGCCCATAACGACGGGAAAACAGCCGTGGCCCAAGAACTCAAGAGTCTGCTGAGCAGGATCGAATTCACCGCAATCGCGGTCATCCACGACCACACCATCGGCAGTTGTAGTGGACGCCTGCGTATGAATGCCTTCGTGATCGCTTATCTACCGTCAGGAGATTCTAAAGATGGATTCTCGCAGAAGATATCCGAAATTTTGAGATTGAATCCAGTGACAAACTTAAGATCCAACTCAAAAACAAAACCTACCGATTTCAGATGAATGCATCCACGAACAAGGAAGAAAGCCGGCAAAAGTTAAAGCAAGTCTCCGACCAACTCAATCATTTCATGGAGCAAGCTAATCAGAATAACCGGGCGATGTCGGTGGCCCTTCGGATTAACGAATAACCAACCTTAAGTAGCTCGTATTGGGACATCCGACCACTAGAGGCTCTTATGAAGACATGCGGCCTCAAACCATTCATGATGGGAGGATTTCAAAGCCTCATTTACCGCTTCTGGAATTAGTGATTCACGTAAATCGTTAAGCGTTCGCCGACCTTAATCCCATCGCTTTGAGAGAGATTATTCCAGTCCCGGATGGATTCGATAGAGGTCTTGTAATTTGAGGCGATGGCAAAGAGGGTTTCGCCTTTTTTCACGCGATGAATCACACGAGAGCGGCCATTGGATGATGTCGAAGATGCCTGGGAAGATTCTTAGACTTCGGATGGGGCGTGGATGCGAGAGCAGCCGATTCGGTGGCTTGAATGATTAAGACCCGCCCGGGTCGAACGTTGGATTTGGCGCTCAGTCGATTCCAGTGACGTAACTGAGATACACTGACATCAAAGTCCCGGGCAATGCTGATCAGGGTATCACCCGCGTTTCACGGTATATCGGATTCTAGAGCCCGCGCAACCACCCGCTCACGTCCTTCCCGCCCAGGAGTGACCGGAATAATTAACTTTTCTCCAGGTTGGATCCTCTTGTCCGATGCCAGGTTATTCGCCTGCGCGATGGCAGATGGCGAAGTATGGTAGCGTCGTGCCAACTGGGTAAGGGTTTCCCCTTCTTCCACCCGGTGTTTGCGCCAGGTCACGCGCATGTCCTCCGGGATTGCTTCAATTTCCGACAGAAACTTCTCCTTTGTTCCTTCCGGGATGTAAAGATTGAACTCAGGATCGTTGCGAGGAGTGGTAAGTCGTTTGATATGCGGGTTGAGTTCCTGAACGTCGCTCAGAGAAATATCCAGAGTTTCTGACACCAGACGAAGATCGATCGCGCTCCCAATTTGAGCTTTTCTTGATGGATCGGTGGTTCGGGATAAGTCAAACCCGTAACGCGCCGGATCTTTCGAGAGGATCGCCATGGCAATGATGATGGGCACATAATTGGCAGTCTCAGGGTGCAAAGTTCCCCGTTTCAACAGTTCCCAATAATTGGCATAACCGGTTCTTTCAATCGGCACGTTGAATATTTCCTGGCCCCGTGTTGTAAGCTGCTATAGCCAGAAGCCAGTCTCCAAATTGCATATAGAGATCATGCAAGTGGCGGGCTGCGGCTCGGGTGGATTTTTCCGGATCGGATCTCTCATCAATCCACCAGTTTTGCCTCAAACCATACTCGGCTCCCCGAGAGGCAGCAAATTGCCACATTCCTTTGCATTTGGCGCGTGAAAATGCCAAAGGACGGAATCCGCTTTCTGCCTGGCATAAATAGATCAAATCTTGTGGGACCCCTTCTTCCGCCAGAATTTGAGAGATCATCGCCCGATAACGCCCTGAACGCTGAAGACCGTATTCCATAGTCTTATGACCGCGGTTTTGGAAATAGTCCATGTAGCGGAGAACATAATCGTTAATGGGTAAGGGAAGGTCGTGCTTGTATTCCCGGACAGTCTGCTCCGCTAAGCTCTTGGACCGCGGATCAAATGTCATGGGAAGTTCACCGGTCGCAATTTCATCCAGAGGCGCCGTCTCAACACGTTCCTCGGAAAAACCATCGCCGGCTTTCAACGCCGCCAATTCATAGCTGAAAATCTTATCGAGCAATCCTTCATAGTGACGCTCCAGACGTTCTTCCTGATCGAGAGGAATTCCGGAGCGCAAAATGATTTCAATCGACTCGTCAAAATCCTTCTTCGCCCTCTCAAGAAACCCGGCATTCAGATTCTTTTTCACCTTGCAAAAAATAAGCCTGAGACCTTTGAATGAGATTTTCAACCGGGTCGACAAGGGGTTTCTGCTGGATGATCGGAAGCGTACGTTGAGCTGGGGGATCCGGAAGTTTAGGCAAGGCCGTTTGGGCTGGGGGCTGGGGGGCTTGCTCAACCGGGGGCTTTGCCACGGAGGTATTGGTATTCGTCGTTTTACAGGATAAAAAGAAAAGCGTCGCTAACGCGAAAGTCAGCACAAAAAGCAAAGATTGCTTTTTGTCTTTTACCATCCGTAGTCTCCCCAATAACTCGATTGCTACCAGCAACACAGAATAGACCTTTACCCTAAAGCAACGGCAAAATCGATGCTCTTCCTTAGGCAAACCATTCGATTTCTAGGGTGAGATTCAAGCCCTTATGTTTTTGACCCCAGCTTGGGAACGCGGGTCTGAGGAGCTTACGATATACCGCGGGAGCTAAACCTCCAAGTCATTAAGAATCAAACAAATGATACCCACGACAAGGAATTCCGTCAACCCTTTTCCGTCTGCCTCTCCAAGCGTACAATTCCTTCCAGATGATGTGTTTGGGGGAAAAGATCCAGCAGATCAAGAGAGATAATCTCATAGTTCGCTTGACGAGCAAAGCCAAGTCTCGCGCTAGCGTGGAAGGATCGCACGACACATAGATCAGCTTCTTGGGCTTAAGTTCCGCAATGCCCTGGACGGTTCTCGGAGGAAGCCCCGTGCGGGGTGGATCCATGAGCAACAAATCCAACTCAAGAGATTGACGGGCTTGTTCCCCACCCAGGAAGTCTGTCAAGTTCAAGTTGAGGACTTTACAGTTTAGTACCTGGTTTTCTTCCAGGTTTGTTCTTAAGTCGAGTGTCGCTCCAGAGTTTACCTCAACCGCATCTACGGAATCAAAACGCCTGGATAACGGCAATGTAAAAAATCCTACCCCGCAGAACAGGTCGAGGGCTCTTCTTCCAGTACATCCGTCCAAGGCACGTTCCTGAAGCTTTTCCAGCATGGTTCGTTGATTTGGAAAAAGGCTCCGTGGCTGACTCGATACCGGAATTCTCCAACTGATTTCCAAATGTGGCCATTTCCCCAGACACGATTCGCTTTCCCCTGAGGGGCTCGATAGATTGATCGTCCAGCCCGGTCCTGTTGGCGATCTTTCGCAGTTGTTGTTTCAATGGCTTCGACTACTGGATCGAATGAATGTTGGTTTTTGCCTTAAGAACCAGATTCCCAAGATACTGATGATGATCACCTTCCAGAATTTCCACCTCATCAAGTTCGACTCCATTCATCGGAATCCTATCCAGTAACTCCTTCATCCATTGGGCGGCTTCCCAAAGTGATTCTTTGACCAGCAAACAGTCGTCGATTTCACAAACCCGATGAGACTCAGGCGCATAAAAGCCCCACTTTAGAGGCAACGAATTGGGCACTCACTTTCAGTTGTATCCGGTTCCTGTAATTCAGTGGCGAGCGAAGGGAAAACGGTGACCTTGTCAGGTGAAAGATCAATCTTACCAATTCGCTTGAGTGCATCCAGTAGAATCTCTTGCTTGGACATGAGCTGGCGAGAGTAGGTCATCTGTTGGAAATCGCATCCACCACAATCTCCAAAAAAAGGACAGGGCGGGCGAACCCTTTCAGGGACGGTTCGAGGATCTCAAAAGAGAGCACCTGCAGGTAGCTGCCACGATCCCGAATTCCCCGGACCAATAGGAGGTCTCCGGGAGTGGCTTGAGGGACAAAAACGGCTCGACCTTGAAAGAAAGCGAGCCCTTTTCCTCCAGGAATGATTCTTTCAACGTGAACTGTAAACGGAAGCTCCAATTTTTCGGATGACCTCATCAAGGCTTATTCAGTGGGCGGTATTAGACCCTGGCCCACTAGAGGGGCAATTCCCTAAATTAGGAATGACAGAACTCCAAGAACTCAACTTGGCGCCCAAACCTGATCATCCTTAAAATACGTCAGAGGGATTAAGAACCATTTCTTCAATTAAGCGGCAAATAGAATAGGCTCAACCGGGGAACTTTGAATTTTTCCAAGATCCTCCGGTTAATCAGCTTCTTCTCCAACATTGCCAATTGTTCGGCTTTCAGTCCACGTCGATGGCGTTTCAGTTCTGAGTTCACTTCTCGACGAATCCGCCAGGAGTTCCTCCTCTTCCATGGTTCCGATCAGAGAAGATAAGATCCTTTCTTCGAGCACATTGAGCCGCATCTCCAAATTCTCAAAATCAGTGACTGGAGAATGGAGGAATTCCTGTTCAATAGAAATGAGCGATCCCACCGCATTTTCAAAACCACCGGCCAATCCAACTCGGCTCGCAGCTCGGCTCTCGACCGCAGCTTTACCCAACAAATCCCTGGCGTGGAGGATCATTTTCAGAAGGTTATCTCGCTCTGTTTTGTCGGCCATACAGGAACATCTCCAATGTTTGACTTCCCCACGGAGCTCTCCTGTAGCCTCTGATGCTCGGTGAGGATGGCCTGCGTGCAATAAGAAAGGGAATTGACTTTGCGGAATGGGCTTTTTTGTCGTTGATGTTTTTCAAAAGCAAGATCGATGCCGCGTAAAACCGTTTCCAAGAGAATCCCGGCTTCCTGGAAAGACTCGATGAGGGCCCAATCGAGGGGGGAAAGCAGCGAGGGCATCCCGCGGCGTTTCTGGAAATGTTCTTCGATTTCCGTATAGTAGTTAATGTAGTTTTCCATTCACATTCAAAATAAACCTAAAGCACAAAGGGTTAGCGCCTTCTGTGGATGTAAGCCTGCAGCGGAAAAGAGAAACGCGAAGAACGCCAAGAAAAGAGGCGTTAATTTGGCCAGCCCGGCGGTTTAATCCTGCTCCACCTCAGCTGTTTCGGATGATTTCGGACTACGCGCTGGATGCCGTGCCGCAACAAAATCACGTTCCAGTTGATGATCAGCCCCAAAGATACGCCACTTTGTCGGCAGTCTGAAAGCTCTTATGCTTCGAGATCTTTGCGTTCTTGGCGTTTCCATCTTCTTGGTGTACCCGTGCAGATCAAAAAAACGCTCTACTCATTTCACGTTGCGCTCGAAAATCAATCGAAGACCTTCCAGCGTAAGGCTCTCATCAATATGCTGGATACCCTGGGACTCTCGGGCAAAAAGAGCGGCAAAGCCGCCCGTTGCAATGACCACCGTTTTCTCGCCCAGATCTAGGATCATGCGACCCAAGATGCCATCGATCAGTCCCAGGTAACCATAATAAATTCCAGACTGAATACTTCCAATGGTCGATGTTCCAATCACTCGGGGAGGCGCTTTGATCTCGACCCTTGGCAAACGAGCTGTCCTGGAGAAAAGCGCCTCTGCAGAAATCCCCGGCCCCGGGGCGATGACACCTCCCAGGTATTGTCCGGAAGCAGAAATCGCATCAAATGTCGTGGCCGTTCCAAAATCAACGACGATCGCCGGTCCCCCATATTTTTCGTACGCAGCCACGGCATTGACTATCCGATCGGCCCCCACATCCGCAGGCACGTCGTAGAGGACCGGCATCCCAGTTTTGATCCCAGGCTCTACAAAAAGGGGTTTAACCTTGAAATACTTCTCTGCCATTTCTGCCAGAACTGAGTTCAGAGGAGGGACGACCGAGGCAATAATGATATGACCAATTTTGGAAACTTCAATGTTGGCCAGGTTGAAGAGGTTTCGGGCAAGGATTCCGTATTCGTCAGCCGTCTGGCTTTGCTTGGTGACGAGCCTCCAATCGACGACCAGATTAGCTCCTTCAAAAACTCCCAAGACCGTATTCGTGTTTCCAACATCAATGACGAGTAACATGGACGATTGACTCCCAGGCCACAAGATCTCCACTCATGACTGTCTCGATTTGGCCATTTTCCGTTTTCACTTGAAGTGTTCCGTCATCTCCTAATCCCACCGTAATCCCTGAAATCCTGTCGACTGCCTGATTCGACGATCACTTTTTTCCCGCTCGCGTAGGAGGAGCGCTGAATCCATTGCTCTAGAACAACGGACCGCCCTTTTCTCAAGAATTCACCATAGAGATCCTCAAACCGCTTCAAGACCGATACAAGAACCTCAATCCTTGATATCACTCTTTTGGTCTCAAGGAACAGGGAGGAAGCTTTGTTCTCGAGTTCTGGGGGAAATTTCATCTGATTGACGTTGATACCAATTCCGGCGATCACAAACTGGATTTTATCGAGCTCTGTACTCATTTCAGTCAGGATTCCGCAACATTTGTGCCCGTTCACCAGAACGTCATTGGGCCACTTGATATCCGTCTCCAGCCGAACCACATCCCGTATTCCCTTGCTGACAGCCACAGCGGCAGCCAGGTTCAGGATAGGAGCTTCTCTCGGCTCGATTTCAGGACGAAGGATCAGGGATGCATAAATGCCTGAAAACCGTTCTGAGGCCCAGGTTCGTCCTAACCTTCCCCGCCCGCTGGATTGCTCCTCAGCTAGGACCAGCGTGCCTTCAGACGCTCCTGCCAAGGCAAACTGATGGGCAAGATCATTCGTGGAGATCAGCCCGATCGTGATGATGGATCGTCCTCCCAAAGGACTGAGTGCGTAAGTGAGGAAGAATTCTTTCGGGGAGAAGAAGATCTGAACTCATTTTAGCCTGGACGCAACCAACCTGAAATGCTTCATACATAAGAATGAACTCAATCCAACCTCCCAGATCTCCTCACTCACAGTTTCAATTCAAAGCTGATATCTATGGCCTTGGGGGAATGGGTCAGGGCCCCCACGGAGATATAATCCACGCCAGTCGACGCCAGTTCGCGAACGTTACCAGAGTCACTCCGCCTGAAATCTCCAATGGAACTTTGCCGTCGACTACAGCTACTGCCCTCTTGATTTCATTGACGTTCATGTTATCGAGCAGGATCACATCGGCTCCGGCTTTAAGTGCCTGCCCCAGTTCGTCCAGGGTGGTTACCTCAACTTCAATTTTCTTCAAATGATCCGCCCCAAGCTTGGCTCTGCGGACCGCTTCAGGCAAGCTACCGGCAGCCGTAATATGATTTTCCTTGATGAGTACCCCGTCCGCCAGCCCCAGTCGATGATTCATTCCTCCCCCCACCCGCACGGCATATTTTTCAAGTAACCTGAGGCCTGGGGTCGTTTTCCGCGTATCCAGGATAACAGCCTTGAGCCCAGAAAGAGCCGAAACGAACTTTCGTGTCAGCGTGGCCACTCCAGACAAGCGTTGCAAGAAGTTCAAGGCAACGCGCTCTCCGGAAAGCAGGGCGGCGGCGGGGCCCTCACCGTCCCCAAGATGCTGCCGGAGGAAACAGCGTCTCCCTCTGTGAAGAAACATTGCGTGGAGATAGAGGCTGACAGCTTTTGAAACGTTCGCATCGCAATCGGCCACCCTGCCAGATATCAGCTCCTCTTTGGCTACAAATTCACCGCTGCCCATGAGTTTTGAAGAAACAATTGCCCGCGTCGTGATGTCGCCCGCCCCGAGGTCTTCCTGAAGAGCAGTCGCGATGAGCTCATCGAAAAATGTCGGTTCGATTTCATACATAGGCAACAGGTCCGTTCCTTGATCGTGGCGAGAGGTTATCGCAACTTATTCTGAGGGGCTTTCCCCAAGTCTTCTCAGGTTTTCATTCAGCTTTTCCAACTTTTCCTGGAATTCGGCAATTCGGTTGCGATTGAGAGTGACCACTTCCTGAGGAGCGTTTTTAAGAAAATTCTCATTCTTCTAGCTTTGAGATCAAGGGGGCCATCTCTTTATCCATTTTCGCGATTTCTTTTTGAACCCTGGCTTTCTCAGCTTCCAGGTCAATCATTCCCGCCAAGGGAAGCTCGATTTCAACTCCTGAAGCCACCGAACGAGATGAATGATTTCCCTCTCCCAATGAAGCAAGAATATTCACCTTCTCACAGCGGGCGAGGTTTTGAATATATGGGATTGTGCTTGTAGGACCGCTATGACCGCAGGTTCCGAACTGGCCAAGTTGACTTGAATTCGCTTGCCCGGCTCCACATTCATTTCCGCCCTGAGGTTTCGGATTTTCACGATGACGTCGATCATGGCATTGATCTGTTGTTCCGCCAGTGCATCGTTAAGCCCAGGGTGTTCGACGGGAAACTTCTCGATGGCCAAGGACAATCCTTGATGCGGCAATCGTTGCCACAATTCTTCGGTAATAAAGGGCATGAACGGATGCAACAAACGGAGGGCTTGGTCGAAGACATAGATCAGCACTTCTAGAGACGACGCATCTCCGTCACTGACCTCATTGGAAATATTCTTGGGCTTGATTAATTCGATATACCAGTCACATAGCTCATGCCAGAAAAAATGGTAGATGCAGTGGGAGGCCTCATGGAAACGGTATTCCTCAAACGCTTGATTGATCTCTTGAACGGTATGATTCAAGCGGGTCAAAATCCAGCGATCGACGAGAGAGAGGCTCGTCTTGAGTTGGATGACTGCCGCAGGTTTAGAGGGACCTCACGCGACTTTTCGATTCGGTTCTGAATGCTTTCCAGATTCAGGAGCACAAAACGAGTCGCGTTCCAGATCTTATTCGCAAAAGCCCGGTAGCTCATCATCTTTTCATGGGAAAGGCTAATATCGGTGCCGGGTGCCGCCATGATGGCCAACGTGAAGCGCACGGCATCTGTCCCGTACTGATCCATGACATCGAGCGGATCGATCACATTCCCCTTGGATTTGCTCATCTTCTGGCCTTCGGCGTCACGCACCAGACTGTTGATATAGACCGTACGAAACGGCACCTCACCTCCGAATTTCAGTCCCAGCATAATCATGCGGGCAACCCAGAAGAAGATGATGTCAAAACCGGTTATAAGAAGCGTTGTCGGGTAAAATTTTTTCAGATCTTCCGTCTGGTCTGGCCAGCCTAAAGTGGAGAATGGCCACAGGCCAGAGCTAAACCATGTATCGAGGACATCCGTATCCTGAACCAGTGACGCATGCCCGCATTTCTGGCAACGTTCAGGAGTCTCGCGAGCAACGATCAACTCCCCACAATCCTGACAATACCAGGCGGGAATGCGATGTCCCCACCACAATTGCCGTGAGATGCACCAGTCCTTAATATTGCGCATCCATTCAAAATACGTCTTCGACCAGTTTTCGGGAACGAAGCGAATCGCTCCCTCTTCGACGGCCCGAATGGCGGGTTCTGCCAGAGGTTTGGTTTTTACGAACCACTGTGTTGAGAGTGCCGGTTCAATGACTGTCCTGCAACGCTGGCAATGCCCGACATTGTGGGAATAATCCACTACTTTCTCCAGCAATCCCAGGGTTCTCAAGCTCCTTCACAATTTCTCGACGACAGGCGAATCGGTCCAATCCCTTGTACTTACCCGGCCGCCTCCGTCATCCGCCCATCCTCATCGATGACCGAGATCATTTCCAATTGATGCCGGAGATCCCATCTCGAAATCATTCAGGTCATGAGCGGGTGTTACCTTCACCAAACCGGTTCCAAATTCCGGATCCACGAATTCATCAGCGATTAAAGGGATTTCGCGATTCAGGATTGGGAGAAGGATGGTTTTCCCGATTAAATGGCGATAGCGTTCATCCTTTGGATTTACCGCCACCGCCGTATCGCCCAGCATGGTTTCGGGACGGGTCGTCGCAACCGTGATCGTTTCCGAGCTGTCTTTTATATGGATAACGAATATAAAACAGTTTCCCCTGGAACCAACTCTGCTTTCACTTCGAGATCCGAAAGGGCGGTTCGGCAACGAACACACCAATTGATGAGCCACTTCCCCCGATAAATCAATCCCTCTTCATAAAGGCGCACGAATACTTCGCGTACCGCCCGAGACAAGCCCTTCGTCCAAAGTAAATCGTTCGCGGGTCCAATCGCAAGACCCACCTAACAGTCTCAACTGACGAAGAATCGTATTACCACTCTCTTCCTTCCACTTCCAAACACGCTGTTCAAAGACTTCACGGCCCAGATCGTGACGGGTCTTCCCCTCCGCTCCAACTGGCGCTCGACCACATTCTGTGTCGCAATGCCGGCGTGATCTGTACCCGGCAACCACAGCGTGTTAAATCCCAGCATTCGTTTCCAGCGCACGATGATGTCGTGTAACGTGTAGACGAGCATATGCCCCATATGGAGAGAACCCGTAACGTTGGGTGGGGGAATGACAATGGCAAACGTCGGTTTGTCCGATCGAACATCCGCAACAAACAAGGATTTTTTTTCCCAAAAGGGATACCACTTCTCTTCTACAATTTTGGGGTCGTAACTTTTAGGAATGTCTTTGAGATTTTCAGGAGTTTGTTCATTACGCGATTTTCTTTGGAACTCTATGAATCTGGATCATGATTGAGATGACTTCATTGACTAGACGCGCCCCCCTTCGGCGCGTGGCAGGCCGCCCGGAATAACATCGCTGTCTCATTGGGAAGGCGAATCTGCTCGTGCAGCATGAGCATCGCTATTGTAGCCTGACGAACTTAAAAGTGAAGAGAAAATCAGGCAACAGGAGCCGGAGACGGCTTATCGTCGAGAATGAGATGGTAAGAATCAATGGGGGTATGAGGACCCGTAAACAGGAGTGAATCATCCACTATCGGTCGTTGATTGTCTTAAAATGAGATTCCACCTGATCCTTAATCATCAGGACGGCCATATCAGGGATCACTTCCCAGGCTATTTTCTCGATGACCTCCCGACTCAGCTTTTCCACGACCTTGTTGGCAATCCACTCTACCAATTCCGCAGTCTCGATCTCTCCCCATGACACTTTGAGAGGAGCGACCGAAGCTGGCGCGGGTTGCAATACTGAACTTCCTGGACACTCTCTTCCGGCTCGGCAGGGAGACTCAGCAACCGTCTGGAAAACCTCCTGATCCGCCAGTGCCAGAAGTTGGGAAGACTGTTTCCTCCACAAGGTTCAAATAGAGAGGCATTTTCGATTTTTCAGGCTCGACTTCGTCGGAAGGCTCGGGCCGCAGACCTCAGCTCGTTTAAAGTAACCGGCACGCTAACGCGGGAATATCCGCGCTTCCCAGATTTCGACGACCATCGACTTGGTGTCCGTGATGCTTCCACTCGGGGAGTCCCGCCAACCCCAATCCGTCCTCTGCAGATTCCAGGCCCAGCGGATCGGTCTCTTCGATCACAGGGATCGGCTTCTCCCTTGATTCAGTAAAAGTCGTTTCAGTCCGCGCCATAAGTTGTTCCGGCATATCGCTCGATTCTGCTGGTTTGAGATTTCTGGGATTTCTTCTGGGACCCTCTCTGAAAACTCAACGCCAACTGGCACCGCTTCCGAAGTCTCAACGTAAGCCGCCGACACCGCCTCCGAAGCTTCAGAGTCAAATGCACCAGGCACCGGGATGTCTTCAACATGAACTTCTTCCTCCTGCAGAGAAGACCGGGGGAGGGGCATCAACTATCGGTTCTTCAATTGTCTTAACACTCAGAGCGGGAGCAGAGACCGGCTCGGCTACTTCTTCCTCCTCGACGAACTCGTCACGGGAATCAGCTTCGGGCTCAGCACTTCGCGGCAGCTTGCTGTTCGGCGGTTTCGATCAAATTTGCGGACAGCCGATATCAAGGCTTTAATTTCGAAAGGCTTGGTCAAATGACTGTCGGCTCTGACACGAGTGGATTCATGGCCATCAAAAGGCTCAAACGCCCCAACCAGGAGAATCACCGGAATGGACTGCAGTTCTGGATCGCTTTTTATTGTCTCACAGACCTCATAGCCGTTTTTGCCCGGCATGAATATATCGGCCAAAACCAGACTGGGGCGATGTTCACGTATTTTTTTGAGGGCGGCATCCCCATTTCCAACGGTGACGACATCAATTCCTTCACCTGTAAAAGTCAGGTTCACGATCTTCTGAATGGTGATGCTGTCATCCGCCAAAAGTATCATTCTGGGCATGCCATTCTCCTGACTGGATCAATCCGAGACCAGTTCTCTTAACAAGAATCGTTTTGTGGGGCATAAACTTTAGCTAAATCAGTGAGACAATTGGGGAATCTCAGTTTGTCTAGGGAATTCATTATTCTGAAGAAAAGCACCGGGTCCCGAAAGCTAATCTCTTTCCCCGCCATCACCATCCGAGCCGGTCTCAAGCAGACCAACAGCTCCTTCACCATCTTCCATGCAGAGAAAGGCGGTTGGGCAAGGAAGACCTGTCAACCGGGGCAACCCCAAACAATGTCATAACAGACTGAATAGGGCATGCGCTTATTTTTTCTCTTCTGTTGCCCCCTGCTCCGAGGAAGTTGGATTAGATGGAGTAGTTTTTGCTGTCCCGTCGCTCTGGGTAGCAGCCGGACGCTTTACGATCTCCACCGACACCCCTCCGCTCACGTCGGCGGCAGCCGTTGGGGCTGGAGCTGGTGCAGAAGAAGCCGGAGAGTTAGCAGCATCCAGGTTGATCCTGTTTTCAGGACCTAATTCAATGGCCGGACGGCTAGCCTTTCGAGCACTGGAAACATCCGGTTTCTTGCTCATCAATCCAGCGACCTTCCCTAAGAAGGATTGTCTTTTCTCGTTTTCCTGGTCTGATTTTGAGCGAGCGATGGCTTCCGGGACTGGGTTCAGGAATGGGGAGGTTCAATTCCTCAAGTCTCTTCTTGGCACTCTCGGCCAAGGGGCTTGATGGGTATTCACTGGCAATCTTCCCATAGTAGTAGCCTGCAGCGGGGATCTGCTTCATTCTTTCCAGAGACTGACCCAGTACCCAAAGGGCATCATCCATGTGGCTATAATCCGGGTAATCTTGAATTGTCCATTTAACCCGGCGAATAGCAGCGGCGTAGCGCCGCGATAGCATGTATTGATTAGCAACGCGCAAGTTGGCGGCTGCCAGGACTTCCTGGACATCCCTAAGTTTCTGGGCAGCTTCATCCTTTAGAGGGCTATCGGGGTAATCCTGAAGGAATGTCTTTAATTCTCTTTCGGCAGCCCTTGCCTGGGTGTTATCACGATCGGGCTTCTCCATCTGATATAATGGGTTAAGGCAATTTTCATCTGAGCATCGTCTGCGTCGTCACTGGTCGGGAAAAAAGTACGAAAGTCCTTGTACTCGGATTCGGCCTGGACGAGGCCGGATGTTCCACCCTGCTTGTAATAGGAATCCGCGATGGCCAGCTTGGCTTTTTCCTTATAGTCACTGTCTGGGTAAGTATTCAACAAGGTCTGAAGCGTCAGCCGCGCCACTTCGTAGCGTCCTTTTGCAATATCTTTGATCCCTTGCTCGTAAAGAATTTTATCCGGCTCTGCTTCACCTGTAGCGGTTGGCACTTCGGGCTTCTTCTTTCCGAAGGGCCCCCATGCGGTTGTACTCAAGAACAATAGCATTAGCGATTAGAATGACGACCGCCCGTTTCATCAATAAACCCTCCAAAATCCTTCTTCTTATGTTATAGGCCACGTCACCCTAAACAATCGATTGAATTGTCATCGAGGCTGTCGGCGAATATTCCGACTCTGGGAGAAACCTGCCTACCAATTCTGCAAGATATCACTGTTCACCCGACCCTGCATGAACCTTTCTTTCGAACTCACTCTATTCTAACTGAGAATGGGCAAAAAAAAAGATTCTTTTAACCTGCAATCAGTCAGCGGTTGATTTCCATGCTAATGGTCACTCCCTCCAAGAGCTTGCTCCCGACTGGCGGGGATTGCCGCAGGATTGTGCCTTTTGAAATTCCCGGCAGATTTTGATACGTCACATCCCCTATTTTGTAGTCCTGCTTCCGCAATTTTCTTCGAAACGGATCTCATAATCCATTCCCAGCAGCTCGGGCATCAGAAAATCCTTCGGTTTTGATCCGCCAGAAACGAGAATGCTCATCAGTAGAGATTTCGCAAACTGGGCTTCGGGCGGGGGGTTTTGGGCAATAATCATGTCCTTCTCGTGGAAGGGAGAATTGGTCGTTGAAAGCATCGCCAGAGTGAACCCTCGCTTGAGAAGGAGGATCTGCCCAACACGGATCGTCTCTCCCGCGAGATCGGGCACTGGAAGTCTTTTTTCACCTAAGCTCAGAATGACGCGAACACTTTGTTCTCGCTTCAATTGCGAATTGGGAAGAGGCACTTGAGAGACGATTCGACCCTTTGGGATCTTGTCATCGAATCGGCGACTCTCTACTTTAAGGCGAAGTGACGAAGCGGCCAGTTGACGGGTCCCCTCTTCGAAGGTTTTTCCAGTAAGAGCAGGGACCACAACTTCATTGCCGCGGATGGCAAGTTTCATTGCGGTCAGGCAACTGACAAAACCTGACACGAAGAGTAAGCTACCGAAGAACAGCCACCTGAAAAAAGTCAGTAGCTTCGTTTGCATAAAGCCAGGGGTTGTTGCTTATTCCGGCCAGCGAAAACTGACCGGCACCCCTCATGATAAATTGGAGTTAGGCGGCGCGCAATACTCTTTCTGGGGGCTTCTTGAGATCCCAGACTACTCCGAGGAGTGAAAAAAAGCGTAAGACGTAATAAGAAAGATCAATTTCCCACCAGAAAAATCCCATGTTCGCAGAGGTTGCATAATAGTGATGATTATTGTGCCATCCTTCTCCCATGGTCAGTAAGGCGAGAATAAGACTATTGCGGCTAGTGTCGGAATCTTGTAGCGGATTCTTCCAAACATGTGACAAAGCGAATTAATCATGAACGTCGCATGGTATAGCAGGACGGTGCTTACAAAGAACCCCCATACCAGTCCTTGCCACCCCATCCATAAATAACAACCCATCGCGAGGATCGACTCCCGGTAACACGTGATAGTTGTTGAGGAAACGCAATTCCGGGTATTTCGCAAAATCCTTGATTGCATCATAATCTGTTGATTCATATTTCCTACACAGAATCCAGCCGACGTGAGACCACCAGAAACCCTTCCGTTCCGGAGAATGGACGTCGTCTTCCTGATCGGAATGCTGATGATGATGACGATGGTAGGCAGCCCACCACAGCGGCCCTTTTTGCACGGACGAACAACCAATCCAAGCCAGAACAAACTGAAAAAATCGCCCGGTCCGATAGGATCGATGCGAAAAGTATCGATGGTATCCGGCCGTTATGCCGAACATCCGGATGTAGAATAAAGCAATACACAAAGCCAGAGCCTTCCAGGAAACCCCGGTCCAAAAAGCACCAAGGCACGCCAAGTGGACGGCAAAGAAGGGGATACTTTTGACAAATTCAATGTGATTTTCCGATTGGGTATTCATTGATTCAGTCACAGCGACGGGACTGGAGTTCATTTGTGCCTTAGCCCTCGTTCTAAGAATTTTTGTGCGATCTTGCAACTTCCAATCATAATAAAAAGCACCGTCATGGCATTGTAATACTTTTGTAATCACTGGACTTACGGCTAGTCCGGACTTCTTGACCTTATCGACAGCTCTGAGTCCCTTTTCTTACTTCAAAAACCAAAGGCATGTTCTGGGCATCACGCTTGAAAAAGTCGAACTGACCGGCGTGACAGATCCTTGACGCCGAGTAGCTTAAATGGTACTTTCCCTGCCAAGTCTATTCTAAAGAAGAATGAGGAACTCAGCATGCCAGGCGATGCGCTAGGAATGATTGAAACGAAGGGATTCGTGGGAGCGGTTGAGGCTGCCGATGCCATGGTAAAGGCAGCCAATGTCATTTTGGTGGGCAAAGAATATATTGGAGCCGGCTATGTAACTGTTTGCGTTCGCGGAGATGTTGGCGCCGTGAAGGCTGCCACTGACGCCGGAGCCGCAGCGGCACGACGGGTTGGAGAATTGATCAGTGTTCATGTCATCCCCAGCCCGCACGAAGAGGCAGAAAAGGTCATCCCGGGGCCCAATAAGAAACCTAAGGGAGGATTGGGGTAGCTGAGGTCATCCAACAAAGTTAGGTCGGTAAAGCCATTAATAAAGACTTTCCCCTCATCGAATCTATGGATAAAGATCTTCAATCTATCCATCAAGCCAGGACTTGTGTAGAGAGAGCCTACGAATCTTGGAAGCAGTATGCGGACGCCTCGCAGGAAAAGGTGGATGCCATCGTCAAGACCGTCGCGGAAGCCGGGTTGGCAGCGGCTGAGCCTCTCGCCCGCATGGCTGTTGATGAAACAGGATTCGGAAAATATGAAGACAAGATCCTGAAGAACAAATTCGGATCGATGGTTGTCTATAACGCAATTAAGGACCTCAGAACCGTCGGAATCCTGCGCGAAGACCTTGAAAAAGGGATCATTGAGATTGCCACTCCTGTAGGAGTCATCGCAGCTATCATCCCTTCGACGAATCCCACTTCAACCACGATCAATAAGGTATTGATCTCTCTAAAATCCCGCAATGGAATCGTCTTGAGTCCCCACCCTTCCGCAAGCCAGTGCATTCAAGAAACAGCCCGGATTCTCACGGAGGCAGCCCGTTCCGCGGGGGCGCCTGAAGGACTCATCCAGTGCATGAACGTCTCGACCAATGAGGGAACACAAGAACTCATGAAGCATCGAAGGACCGCGCTGATCCTGGCTACGGGCGGGCATGGCTTGGTGCGCGCAGCCTACAGCGCTGGCAAACCAGCCTATGGCGTCGGTCCGGGAAATGTCCCCGCCTATATTGAGACTTCCGCTGACATTCGCAAAGCGGTCAAAGATATCTTTACGGGGAAGTGCTTCGATTACGGCACGCTGTGCTCTTCTGAACAGGCTATCGTGACCGATGAAGCCATCCAAGATAAAGTAATCGAGGAAGTCACTCTCAACGGCGGATATTTCCTGAATGAGGAGGAGATTGAAACTCTCGGCCGACTGGTCGTGACTCCAAACCGGACGATTAATCCGAAGATTGTTGGTCGCGCAGCTACTGTAATCGCCAGTATGGCCGGGCTCCGAGTTCCAGAAGGAACCCAAGTGCTCATCGCAAGGCTGAAAGGAGTCGGAAGAGATTTCCCGCTTTCTATTGAAAAGCTCTCTCCTATCTTGGCCTTCTATGTGGAAAGTGACTGGCGTGCGGCCTGTGAGCGGTGTATCGAATTAGTGAATTATGGGGGGTTAGGTCACACCTTGGCGATTCATTCAAAAAACAATGACGTCATTCGCCAGTTTGGGCTCCAAAAACCGGTCTTTCGGATCATTGTCAATACGCAGTCGGCCCTTGGAGCAGTCGGATATACAACGGGTCTCTTCCCATCGATGACTTTAGGTTGCGGATCACTTGGAGGGAATATCACTTCGGACAATCTTTCTCCTCTCCACCTCATTAATATCCGACGAGTTGCCTACGAGACCGGTGGGTGGAGGCCCCACGGCTTCCCCGCCCCATCGCGGGCAAAGGTGGAAACAAGCCGTGAGCCCAAGATCGAAATCACTCGTCAGGAAATATCCGCCGTTGTCGAAAAAGTTCTGAGCCAAAAAAACATTGCCGTTGCCCGCGCAGCCCTCAGGTTCCTGGATTGAGCCTCCCCGTGAACCGAATTCCTCTCCCCCCTGCCCTGCTCCCCCTCCAAAGCAAATTCCAAAACCTGATGTCTACCCATTTGTCTGCGAAGATGATGTTCGGACAGCGATCAAGAATAATCAGAAGATCTACGTCAACTCAAAGACCATTATTACCCCTTCAGGACGTGACCTGGGAATGGACAAGGTGTGCTCGTTTTTGTCGACTAAGTTCGAAGGTCAAAAGTCAAAAGTCCGATGTCTAGAGTTCGGAGTTCAGAGTTCGGAGTTATGAATATAAGAGTCAAGTTTCAGGGCTCAATTTCTTAGCCACATGGAATCAACTTATTCCTTTTCTCTTACTCCGAACTCAATAACTCCGAACTCTGAACTCTGAACTCCGAACGCCGGACTCAATAACTTCGATCTCTCATTCAATTCTTATCCAATCAATTGCGCAACCTAGCGTGCGCCGATCCACTGAGGCCCCCGCCTGGTTTGGATTCCATGGAGGCACAACTACGGATCCGAATGACTCGTTGCCCCGGGAGCCTGGGCACTCGGGCAATCGGAAAATCATTGATGGAGAACTGGTCTCCCGTCCCCACTAGTTCCCGCTTCACCCAGTGTAGCTTCCATTCAGAGTCACATTCAGATACTGCTTGAATTCCCCGTCGGGGCAGGACTTGACAGCACGGATCCGTACGGATTCCTCTGCCGACAATGGCCAAGCGGAGCAGAGATCGTGAACGTTGCCTCTGGCGCCGTCCATCGGTAAGACCCTTGAACCCTCCCGTAAAATCCCTGCAAGATGCATTGTTGAACATCTGACGCTGTTCCGAGATCAACGGAAAAGAGGCTGTCCGGCTCAGTTGGCGCCAAAGAACCCAATTTGAAATAGTCAAGGATAAATCCAAAATGATGTCGGTCCGAGCTGATTCCCCAGGCAGCAGGAGAAAACGAATGGAACGGAATCTCACCTGGTTTCCCTTTTCCTTTGGTTACAAGTCCCTGCGGAATATTAAAACGATAAACCTTCGGTTCCGATGACAATTTCGCAATTTCCCGAGAAGCATTTCATTCAGATGGATTTCGACCGGCTGAGCCGATCGTCCGTCTCGAAATTCCTGGCGCGCGTCATGAGAAAGATTGTTTCGCCCTCTGGATCAATCGCGGGCAATTCGATCGTCGAATGGGCTGAACTCCAGCGAATGGACTCTCCTTCTCCAGCAGACTCAGCACTATTAAAACCGTATTTCTGGCCCCGAAGTGAAAGTCCATATCAAATGTGACCTTCTCAAGCTATCTTTGTGCGGGCTCCACTCCACCTCGTAAATCGTAGCAAATAATGAAACCGTTTCCAGGGAACGCGGGAGTCGCTCGTAGGTCTGTTCAATCCGTGAAGTTCGAAGAAGAAAAACGGTCTTTCAATTTGAAATGGATATCTGGAAGCTCTGAAGCTGGGTCTGCTCCTCAGTGGCCAGGATGAAAACTCTCTTCCCTTGCTCGGAGCCATTGATCCATCAATTCATCAAAAGCGTCTCGGATCCGGCACAAAGGTGGCCAAGGCGTACACCGACTTATGGAAAACAGATTTCAAAGGTCCGGAAAAGGTATCTTGAGAGCGGCTGTATTCCAGAATAACAATATCCGCTTCCTTAAGCATCCCAGCCAATTTCCCCAAATTCTCGAATTGTCCCACCCGAGCTCAGTTTGACGCCAGAGGTTTGGCACCGCTCTAAATTCGCCCACCCAAACCAAAAGGAAAAGCAGGAGACAAACGGCCGAAGTCCCCGCACGTTGAATATTTCTTCTTCAGAATTGAGTATAGCCAGGACAAAAAAACCACTGTCAGCAACAAACATCCAGGAATGACAATTTCAATATATCGGCGAATGACCCAGTAATTGTCAGGGAACGCGCGGGATTTGTACAAATAGAAACCGGAGAAAACGGCAAATACAAGGATAAACGGGATGAGAATTGCGTTCTTCTTTTCGAAGAGATCGTTCACAACGACCAGGGCACCGAGAAGGGCCAACCCCAACCCTAGTGGGGTGAGATACCAACTGAGTCGAACCAAATTGATTTCGTTGTAAAGCGAAATCTTGCCTTCATAAGGCGGAGGCAGGTCAACATCTCTCGGGAGGAAGGCAAGAAAGGACGAATAAACAAACCATAAGCAAAAACTCCGAGCAGGAGAACCACCCTAATCCGTTTAATAGAATGTCCGGTTTGTCCGAATCCAATCCGTCCTCTGGATTCGCCCTGAGAAATCTCCATCCCGCTCCGCCGAGTACAACTCGCTGCCCCGATGAAAATTCCCGTGATGATTAAGACGAGGGGAGATTTGCGGAAAGTTGAAAGAACATTGCTGAAATAAGGATAGGCAAAGAGAGAAGTGTGCAAGAAGGAATAGAATGCGCAACCCGCGACCACAATAAAAAAGGGTGCAGCGTCCAGTCCCTGTCATTTCCTTCCTTGTCTGCAGCCCACGACTTGTCAGAACCCATCTCCCTCCAAGAATGGCGATGGCCACAAGAAGAAGCAGCGAATCAATCCTCACAAAAAAACACAGTCCGAACATGAGCGCTGCCAAAAAGAATGCGCCTCTGAAATATCTCTTCATCCCGACCGCCAGATAACCAGAGCCCGCCCAGGAGCAGGACTTGTGCCAGGATCTCGCTGAAAGGACTGCGACTCATCCAGATCTGTCCTGCGTTCACCATCAACAACAGGCTTGCAGCAAATCCAGTCGTTCGCGAATTCAGCAGCCAGCGCCCTAGCGGGATCATGAGTAAAACTCCCAGGGCGCCGCAAATGACATTAAATAGGAAACAGTCCCTCGAATCTCCAAAGTTTGAAGGCCAGTGCCAGCCACAGTGGAAACAGGTGAAAATATTGAGGTAGAAGAAATCCGTTTAGGGGATCGACCAGATAGAAACCAGGCAATACTTCAGGATGGGGAGCATCCTGGAGAGGAGTCTTGAGGAAGAGGCTTCCTTCTCGGGAGTATTGAAGTGAATAAAATCAGCATCTTTGATTCTTAAAGATCCACTGTCCGCAAGTCTGGAGGGCAACACTGACATACTCTCCGGGATCACGATTCGTCAGGACATATTCAGCAGGCCGATTCAAAATAAAAAAAGTCAGAATAGCGCAAACGAAAGCCAGTATGTCTGACCCATGGAATCTTAAAACCTGATAATAATGTGGAAAATCGAAAAGGCTTTTTGGAACCGAGGAGCAGGACCAGCAGGCTCAGGTCATAAACGATTAAAGAAAGAATCCAGAACCGAATCCGGAAGATTCCCAATTCGGCGGTCAGCATTAAGATGAAAGATGTCACCGTGAGCCCAACGAGCACACACAGCAGAACCCACTCAAAGAAGGTGAACTCGCCGTGATCGATTGAAAAAGCCGACTCTTCTCTCTTTACTCGGCGGGGTATTCTTGACGAGCCGATCAGCACACTAGACGCTTTCCTAAACTTCCAATGAAAAGCGTGACCGTCAGCCATCCTGAAGTCAGGAAGAGGATTCCCCAAAAGGAGAATAGAGCGTATTCGGACCAAGTCCGTGTGAATCCCATATTTTGATTCGCGAACACCGAATCCCGATTGGGGTTCTGTCCTCACCGCTGCAGCCGATCCACATGCCGGCGATGATTTGACTGAAGATCCGCCCTCTGCATTGGCGCCCATCCCTTACAATCGGGTATGCTTGTCCATCAAGTCAAGGATCTCCTCGTAGACTTTTTCACCATCTGTGGGACCGCCTGAACGTATGGCATGCGAGGCGCAATGACGCAGATGATTGCGCATGAGATTTCTTGAGACGCCGCGCAGCGCCTCCTGGACAGAAGAGATCTGAATTAAGATATCCGTACAATAGCGGTCCTGCTGAACCATTTTTTGAAGCCCGCGAATCTGTCCTTCAACCCGCCGCAGCCTTTTGATGTTAGTGGCCTTTAGCTCGGGATCAACAGCCGAGGCTTTGCGTTGAGTTTTTTCCTTGGATTGGGCATCGCAGCCGCAAGCCGCCATCCTCAGCGAATTCTTCCGATCATTCATTTTCCATTTCTCGTCTTCACTGGAAGCAGGCGAAACGGCTGCTTTTCCAGAAATCCAATTACCTTGAGACTAATCCGAGCGAAATCTTCTCAGACGCAAACTGTTCATCACCACGCTAAAGGAGCTAAAAGCCATCGCCGCGCTGGCCCAGACGGGACTCAGAAAAATTCCAAAGGGCGGATAAAGCGCGCCAGCGGCGACGGGAATGGCAACCACATTATAGAAAAAGGCCCAGAAGAGATTTTGTTTCATGACGCGCATGGTTTGCCGTGAAAGCCGGATGGAAGTGGCGACCCCATTGAGATTGTCCCGGAGCAAGGTGATATCACTGGCCTCAAGAGCAATATCCGTTCCCGTTCCAATGGCGATGCCCACATCAGACTGGGCGAGAGCTGGAGCATCGTTAATTCCATCCCCTACCATCGCAACCACTTTCCCCGATCGCTGTAACCGCTTGATCTCATCCACTTTGCCATCCGGCAATACCTCAGCCACAAAATCTGGGATCCCCAACTGGCCGGCAATCGCCGTGGCAGTCGCTAAGTTGTCGCCTGTGAGCAAAACCACTTTCAGTCCCAGGTGCCGGAGTTGGGCGACAGCTTCCTGGGCACTCGTTTTGAGGCGGTCTGCAGCTGCAATTGCACCCACCAGTCGCCCATTCACAGCGATAAGGACAGTGGTTTTCCCTGCCCCCGAAAGGCTCCTGACTTCTTTTCTTAGGGAATCCAGGTTGATCCCCAAGGACCTCATCAAACTGAGATTTCCAATGGCTACCCAATCTCCTGACACTTTCCCTTCGGCTCCCATCCCTGGAATCGCTCTGAACTGTTCCGGTTCGGTAAGTTCGATAACCCTCGATTCCTGGCATAATCGACAATCGCGCTCGCCAAGGGATGTTCGGAGTGGTTCTCGATCGACCCGGCGAGAACCAACAAACCAGACTCCGTCAGAGCGGGCCCGGCTTCCTGACTTCGTGGAGCAAGGATGACGTCCGTAATCTGAACCTTTCCTTCTGTCACTGTCCCAGTCTTATCCAGAACAATGGTGTCAACATTCTGGGCGCGTTGGAGCGCCTCCCCGCCTTTAAAGAGAATCCCAACTTCAGCCGCCTTACCGGCAGCCACCATCAGTGCTGTGGGCACGGCCAATCCCATGGCGCACGGGCAAGCAATAATGAGAACCGAAACGGCCGCTGTCAATGCTTTGGCCAGGGCATCCACTCCCGCCGGCAAGAGACCATAGGACAAAAACTAGAACAGCCATGAAAAGGACCACCGGCACGAACACGCGACTGACACGGTCAGCTAGACGCTGGACGGGTGCCCGGGATCCTTGAGCCTCTCTCGTCAATCGGACAATTTGTGCCAAAACGCTCGCTTCACCCAGCCGGGTGACCTGATAGCGGAAAGCACCCTGCAGGTTCACGGTACCGCCAATCACCGGGTCTCCGGTTCTTTTCTCCACCGGCAGGGATTCTCCGGTCAGCATGGACTCATTCACGCTGCTTCCCCCGGAAACGACGCATCCGTCCACGGGAATCCTCTCGCCCGGATGAACCAACACGATATCCCCTGCCAGAACTTGTTCTACCGGAACCTCCTCTGTCTCGCCGTTCCGAAGAACTCTGGCCGTATCCGGGCGGAGGGCCGCCAATTTTCGAAGGGCCGCCGAGGTTTGCCGCTTCGCTCGCGCCTCCAAGGTATTTCCAACAAGGACCAGAGCAATGATTAGAATCACCGCTTCATAATAAAGATCCGGCGCTATGCCGTGAGAGAGAAAGAACTGCGGAACAAGAGTGGCGGCCGCGGAGAAAAGAAAGGCAGCTCCCGTCCCCAGTGCCACCAGAACGTTCATGTCAGCATTCCGGGCTCGAACGGCTGCCCAGGCTCTGGTGTAAAATCGACGACCCGCCCAGAGCAGGACGCCTGTAGTTAAAGCCAGTAGAAAATACGAAAGAATGGTGAGGTCAATGACGTAGAGCCAGGGAAAGCCTCTTTGGAGCCAAGGAGAAAAAATGGTGGAAACCCATGCCATGAGCAGGGTCCCTGAGATGTTGCGCTTGCTCCGTTCGAGTCATCAGAGGCGTTGAAACCAACATGGCGATGACTCCGGCGATGACACTAGTCACCGATTTTCGGCGCAGCTCGACAAACTCATCTTCCTGTTTTTTTTCGAGAGCCTCTTGCTCTTCAATCGCGCTCCGGCCAAGCACAGGGAGCTCCGCACCATAGCCGGAAGCTTGAATGGCCCCAACCAGCAACTCCGGCGAGGTCACTTCCGGATCAAACGTGACGGCTGCCTGTTGCATCATCAAATTCACAGAAGCATCGATCACCCCTGGCTGTTGCTCAAGCGCGTGCTGAACGTGAGCCTGGCAGGCCGAGCAAGTCATTCCACTCACGGCAATACTGAGTTTTTCCGGAACTTTTGTCGTCTTATCCATCAACTTGGGAATTGTACTTTTTCATTTTATCCAACAATTCCGTTGCAATCCACACCGACCCCTTCTCCCATACAGTATATATACCCCCCTCCCCTATTTCAAGAGGTTTACGGGAAATTTCCTCCCGGGAGATTCATGCCACCCGCTTCAAACGCGGATGGTTTGAATTCCCTTCCTTAGAGGGACTTGTCTCAATTGGAGTTAGCTGGAGGAGTTAGCCCGGATTTCTCACCACCGGGGGAAGACAGAAACAGTAGAGTAGCGGAACCATTTGAATTCAGAGCTCCTTGGCAACGCGGGGAACGCTGGAAGACAGGAACGATGTAACAAAGAGAGGCGCCAGGCATCCGTCAGGTGAAGCCTCGTGCACTTATTGCGGACGGGTTATGGGTGATTGGCTTGTGGAGACCGCTATTTGTGTAATCCGTGCGTCAATGTTTACTCAATTCTGCAGCTTTCATTTCAGCTGAACGACTCGCGCATACTGAATACTAGAGCAGGCACGGATCTGAGTCAGGAGAGCTTCGGTAATCGGGCTATCGACATTCACCACACCGACCGCGTGGTGGTTTTCCCCTCGCCCTAACGCAAAGTTGGCAATATTAATTTGATTATTTCCCAACAAGGTTCCGACTTGGCCGATCACTCCGGGCGTATCATTGTTTCGGATATGAAGCATCGTTCCATGCAATGGTGCCTCAATGTCAATGCCATCAAGGGAAACCAAACGAATGTTGCCCTGCGAAAGAACGGTTCCTTCAATCCATTCCTCGCGCACATCTGTTTTGAGTCTCAAGGAGATCAAGTTGGAGTAACTGCGTACGCGGGGACTACGAGATTCGATCAATACAATCCCTCGATCGTCGAGAATCTTGCGAGCATTGACAAGGTTGACGCTTTCACCCAAGATCGGTTGCAAGATGCCCAGGACGATGGAATTGGCAATCAATTGATTGCTGATGTCACTCGCCTCCCCATAATACCGAATCCCCACCTCATTCATGCGTCCTTCACAAATCTGAGAGAGGAATGAACCCAATTTTTCCCCCAGCTGCAAGAAAGGTCCGATCTTCTTGTACTCATCGAAAGAAACCGAAGGAAAATTGACTGCATTCCGGATGATGCCATCCTTCAGAAAATCACGCACTTGTTGGGCAATTTCAACGCCCACTACCTCTTGAGCTTCCGCGGTCGAGGCAGCAATATGGGGAGTCGCAATGACCCGTGGATGCCGCACTAGCGGGTGATCGGGATTGGGGGGTTCCACGGAGAACACGTCAAGCGCCGCCCCCGCAATTTTGCCGCTTTCCAGGCCAGCCAGCAGATCGGTTTCGCTGATGAGATCACCTCGGGCGGTATTAATCAGGTAAACCCCTTTCTTCATGCGCTCAATAGACTGCCCATTAATCATATTTCGAGTAGAATCCAGGGATGGCACATGAAGGGTGATGATATCGGAATGACTAAGGAGTTGTTCTAACGGCACCAACTGGACGTTCAAATCCTGAGCGAGCCGGTCTGACACGTAAGGGTCGTAGACCAGCAGATTCATCTGAAAGGATTTGGCGCGTTTAGCCACCTCCATCCCAATTTTTCCGAATCCGACGATCCCAAGTGTTTTGTCTTTTAACTCGAACCCGGCATAACTCTTCTTGTCCCATTTCCCGAGCTTCGTCGAGGTGCTGGCCGGACCGACGTGACGCGCTATGGCGAGCATGAGCCCAACTGCAAGCTCCGCCACACTGATGCTATTCCCTCCCGGGGTATTCATAACGACAATTCCCCGATTCGTGGCAGACTCCAAATTAATGTTATCCACCCCTGTTCCTGCACGTCCGATCACTTTCATCTTGTCGGCGGCTTGGATTAATTTCGCCGTGACCTTTGTATTGCTGCGCACCAAAAGCGCATCGTACTGGCCAATCTCCTGTAAAAGTTGGTCTGGTGTGAGACCTGTCTTGACATCTACCTGCCATTGAGCCTGCTGTTTGAGCAAATCAATGCCCCGCGCTGAAAGCTTGTCGCTAATGAGTATTTTCATGTCACCACAATATATTTCTTAATTTAGGACTGATCTCTTAGGTAGACTTCCTGTGCAGCTTTGACCCCCGTTCCCAAGGCAACGGGGAAACCGATTTTTTTCAGAATGATCTCCAGACAGGCAATGACCGCCACAGTGTCGATAAAATCGTAGTACCCCAGGTGGGCAATTCGAAAGAGCTGGCCCTTCATCTCACCTTGGCCATTCGCAACTGTTGCGCCAAAATTCTTCTTAAATTCCTTAATAATGGTTCCTGAATCCATCCCTTCGGGGGAGCAGATTGCTGTCAGCGCATCACTTGGTGACCTTTCGGCAAACAGCTTCAATCCGAGGGCCTTTGCGGCTGAACGGGTGGCCGAGGCCAGGAGCCCCGCATTTCGAATCAGATTATCGCGTCCAACACAGCGGACATGTTTGATGGCTTCTCTCGCCGCCATGATGAGAGTTATGGCTGGCGTATAGGAAGACTCTCCCTTGAGATTGTTTTTCCGCTCCTTGGCATAGTCAAAGTAATACTTCTTTGACTTCGTGCTCTCAATCCGCGCCCACGCTTTTTCGCTCACGCTGGCGAAAGCTAATCCCGGCGGAAGCATCAGGGCTTTCTGCGATCCCCCGACTACCACGTCTAGATGCCATTCGTCCACGGGCATTTCCATGACTCCCAAACCGGTGATCGCATCCACAACCAGCACCGCATTGGGGGAGTCATGCACGATCTTGCCCAATGCCTTCACATCGTGGCGGGCTCCGGTGGAGCTTTCAGAATATTGGACAAAAACTGCCCGGCAGTCCGGATGTTGCTTTAACATCGCACCCACTTGCTCGGGGTCAACAGCCTCCCCATAGGGTATCGATATGACGCGGGCATCAATATCAAATGCTCTGCACAAAGCGGTCCACCGTTCACCAAATTTCCCCGCGCTCACCACTATGGCCTTGTCCCCGGGATTCAACAGGTTAACGACAGCCCCTTCCATTGCTCCAGTCCCGGATGCCGCAAAACAGATCACATCATTTTGCGTGTTATAGATATACTTCAGACCATCTAGAACTTCTTTGAATATATTTCTGAATTCTTCGGTGCGGTGGTGCACGATCGGCTGTGCCATTGCTGTTTGAACCGCCGGCAGCAACTGGGTAGGACCGGGCGTGAACAGTCGTTCTTTATACATAAAGTATGCCTTTCATTTAAGATGGAACTCAGTCGATTCGAAGGGGGCCTATGCACCTCTCAACCGCCTTGTGAAAATTTGAACTATAACATAATTTCCAGGGAGTCGGGGAAGAAGGAACGGAGCAGGGTTAGCTGCAACAGGCCTCGAGTTCTAACATTCCTTGCAGATTCTTCATTGATGCCAGATTAGATGAACGGATGGCGAAGGACATCCGTCCTTGCTTTTCCGGCGGATCTAATAAAGGTCGATCTTAGAAGGATGAGAGGAACTCGGCCAACCGCTTGAGCTTTGCCAAGCTGGGTACAGAAATGATCCGCAGCGGATACGCTTTCTAATCGTGAAGATGAGGCCCCTGCATCAGTCCAGTTTTGCAAACACCCTCGAGCCCGCGGGAAGTTTGCTAAAATCTTCGACCTGGTCCCCCGATTGGATGTTCCTGTCCGGAGAGACGTAGAGAGTGTGGGAATCTAAATAGATTTCCCGCAAGTCCTCCCCATTTTGATTCTTGGTTCGGGGCCTGCCAATTTCACGATAAGCTACAAGCACTTTAGTTCCGTTCGGAACCTGAAATTTCTCGGTCATCGAATTGCCTGAACGAATGCGCCCGTCGGGAAATAGATAGTATGTAAAGGACGACCGGTAGAGGGCATTCGCGATTTTCCATGGCGTGTTGGTCCCACTTGTGACCGGAAACCTTGCTTCCTCCTGAACGGTCGAGGCGGACTCTTCTCCCTGAGTCACCGCTGGGGTCATCGCCACTCCGAGTTGAACCTCTGTTCCGGGAACCAATTTGGACCAGTGATCAACCTGATCTCCGCGCAAAGTTGTGCCATTGGGTAGTTTGTAAAGCGTGGTAGGAGCATTGTATTGCGATCTGGCAATTTGCCAGGCTGTCTGTCCGCGGGCAATTTCCTGACCTTGAATTCTTCTGAAACTTCGGCAGAGCCCTCATCCTCCTCAATATCATCTCGCACACGGGATATGTCGTTCCAGAAGCTTTCATTAACATTGGGCTTTCTCGAATGCGCCCTGCAATGACATCTGGATCTTTCTGCGGCATTTCCTTCAATCCGGCTCTTCGCCGATCGAAATTTCCCGGGGCCAGGGTCCAATTTACGGCCACGTTGATTTGATTTGTGGTAACGATTGGGTCCGGAATAAGCGACTCGATAGTGCTCAAGAACTCGCTGATCATCAATCTGATATTTTTCCTCGAGTTGCCTGATCAGCCGACGCAATGACTTATATTGTTCTTCGCTGAAAGGAACATTGTAATAACCCTCCAATTCAATCCCTACGGAATAGTCGCTCAGATCTTCAAACCCTTCCCACATGCTCACGCCGGCATGATTCGCCCAATACTTGGAATCTAGATATACGGTAGACCGTTCCGCTTCTTGCCACCAGAAAATGGGCGTGGCCTCCATGGGTAATGTAGCGTCCATGTCTGATTTTCCCTCGGGATAGCGTCCGTAATGCACTAGGTAATCGACTCTCGGTAGAATGGACAATAATATAGCGAGTTTCTTTGCGGGCTACCTTTTGGAAGTGGGGATTCAGGCGATGCTGATAATCCACATATCCATCGGCCCATAAGGGCGACAAGGCGAAGGAAACAACGAACAGGAGGAGAATTGAGGAAAGGCGTTTCAAGAGGAGACGATTCAAATTTTCAATTGGGTGTCCCTTGGACTTGGGTCGCAATCGGGCGTAAATTTCGTGCCTGCCCAAGACGCCGAGGAGGTTTCCCTGTCGCACGACCGGCACATGATGAATCTCTTCGCGATCCATGTTTTCAAGGATCCGGAGAATGTTGTGTTCGGGGCCTACCCAGCGCAATTGAGCCAATGGGATCATAATATCTTCCACAAAGGAATTTTCCCATCGCTCCTGCGGAAGTTTGCCCATCTCATAAGGGGTCACGATGCCCTGGAGGAGGTCCCCTTCGAGGACGAGCACGCTATCCTGTTCCAATTCGCCAGGATGTGTTCACTAAAGGACTTCAGAGGAAGCCGTGGGGACACACGGGGACAGTCTCGCACCATCAGATCTCCGGCTGTCAAGCCTTCAAGCGAATCGCGAATCCGGCCTAGCTGAGCCACCTGCTTACTCGAAACCCACAGAAACCATCCTACCAGTCCAATCCAAATAGCGAAAACGAACTGCTCCAATAACACCAGTGCCATTGTCCCTGCAAAAAATAACCCGGCCGCCCCCTTTCCGGTTGCCGCAGTCATCCGAGTCGCTTTAGAGAAGTTGTCGGTGAGCATCCATAAGACAGCTCGCAATATCCTGCCCCCGTCAAGAGGAAACCCTGGCACCAAGTTGAAGAATGCCAAAATCAAATTCATTTGAGCGAACCATTCGGTCAAGGCACCAATCATTTCAGACTGGCCTTTTACCAGGACCCAGGCCAGATAAAATAAAACGGTTAAAGCAAAACTGCTGGCCGGACCGGCTCCAGCGATCAGCAGCTCGTTGATCAGGCTTGCGGACATCCACCATTAACTGGGAAGTCACGCGGAAAGATAGAAATGAGAGCTTGGGCGTGGGCAGCCCCAAGATTCGGGCTACTCCCACGTGAGACAATTCATGCAAAAGAATAGAACCTAGGAATAGCAAACTGGCTGAGATTCCAACAACCCAGTGGCTTACCCGGCTCCAGTGTGGGAATTCGGAGGCAAATTGAGAACTGAGGGCGGAAACGAGTAAAAGGAAAAAAATAAGCCAGCCCGTGCTCAAGCGTAAACGGATCTTTAGAATCGGGTTTCTTAGTTTGTCCATTGAAAAACATCTCTCCTAAACTAAACAGGCGGGGCTGAAGAATACAACCGCACCTTTCATTTTCACTTGATAGCGAAAACTTGTCAAATCGACGACAACCGGGGGGGCTGCCAGAGTGTAATGTTCCGGTGAAATTTGTGCGCAGTGGATATGCAGAGTGTCTTCAGAAGAGGAAGGTGATCCGAACTTCACTGCAGCTCGACACACCCGAGATCGTTGGGCAAGGAATGGTTTCCACAGTCTACTCATCTCCCGAGGCCCACGGAAAAAAGGCAGAATATTTTTCTAAGGACGGTCTGTCTTATATGGATAATTGCCGCTTTCGGGCAAGGTGTTCCTGCGCTTTGCCGATTGCATTTTGCTCAGCGTCTTCCTTCGTGGCCCCTTCTGCTCGGGCTAGGCAGGTCCCCGGCCCGACATCGTCCGCTTTGCAATGGTATTTATCGCCCAGTCCATAACTGGTGAGGAGGACCTTCCCTCCTGCCACATCGACAGTCCTTTCGGAATAGTCCGTCGGTTCCGTGGTTGCATTCATTTTGCCTTTTGTGCCCAAGACCGAAAACCCCGACTTTTCCCAGGCAGCAATGCCACCCAGGAGATCTCTGACGTCGCCAATTCCGGAACGCATCAATAAACTTGCGGCAAGAGCCGAGCGGTATCCGCCGGCGCAATGGACCACAAGGCTTCGATTCAACGGGATTTCGCCGACTCTTTCCCACAGGTGGGTCAATGGGAAGTGAAGACTTGGCTCAATCCGCTTTTCCCGGCGCTCCTGCTCCGTCCGGACGTCAATGATGACAGGGGGATGGGGTGAAGCCAGCTCTTCAGCGAGCGTTGTCGCGGAAATCCGTAATAGAAGTTGGAGAGCTTCAGGTTGGTTGCTTACCGCTTCCATTCCTCCTTCCAGATATCCCGCTACGAAGTCATAACCAATCCGACCCAAACGGGTGGCGGCTTCCTTTTCCCTGCCTGGAGAAGCGACTAGCACAATCTGGGCGTCACGCTTGAGGATCGTTCCTGCCCAACTGGCAAACTGCCCACCCAATCCGATGTTGATACTTCCCTTCAGATGCGAAGCAGCAAACTCGGAAGAGTCTCTCACATCCACAATTTGGGCACCCGCTGATGCCAACTGGAGAACTCGTTCGAGGCTGAGCGGGTTCAATTCCTTCTCCAGAGTTTTCTCCAGGGTCTGATGCTCCTTGGTGTTCAGAATGGCATCGAAGGTGAAGTACGGAGGAGCCTCAGGCTGGTCGGCTGTGACGATTTGGATAAACTCCTCTTGGGTCATGGGCTGAACCGCATAATTGTATTGCCGTTGCAATCCGATTGTTGAAAAAGTTTCCGTACTCAGATTCTTCCCGCACAACGAACCGGCGCCATGGGCGGGATACACCAGAGTCTCGTCCGGGAGAGTGAGGAGTTTGCTGTGCAAGGATTCATAGAGCATGCCGCCGAGTTGGGCTGCTGAGAATCCCATAGATGCTCGGAGGTCCGGGCGGCCGACGTCACCAACAAAGAGCGTATCCCCGGTCAAAACAACTGTCGGTCGGTCAATCCCGTGTTCCTTGTCATAGACGAGAATGCAGATGGATTCGACCGAGTGACCGGGAGTTTCGAGAATGCGCAAACGAATCTTGCCAAACTCGAGGACATCATCATTCTTCAACGGTGTAAAATCGTAATCGGCAATGGCCTTGGAACCGAGCCAAATTCGGGCCCCGGCTTGGTCTCTAAGCTCCAAATGGCCGGCTACAAAATCGGCATGAAAATGAGTGAGGAAGACATGCCGGATCTGTACTCCCTCCGCCTTAGCATCGGCAAGGTATTGGTCGATGTCCCGCTGGGGGTCTACCACGGCTGCTGTCTTGCTTTCCCGATCAGCAATCAAGTAAGAAGCGTGCGCCAGACATCCCAAGTAATATTGTTTGAAAATCATAGGCTTTTGGACCAGTGCTCCCGTGAGCTTTCAGCGTTCAGTTAAGGAACCATCATAGTTCTTCTCGCCCTTGAGACCCATCAAATACTTGAGCGGAAACCGGGTAATGACTCCATCGCTCACCGATCCTAAATAATAGGCAATAACGGGCTCTTAACCGGTGATCCCTCTTCCTTTATTTCCCTGACTTCCTGCGGCGCGGCTCCGTTTTGAGCGGACTGCTGTCCTTTGTCCTTTTTTCTGCGGGGTACACTTTCGAAGCAGCACTCGAAGGGCTTGCGAACCTGCGAGGCTTTTCGCAAGGGAGGACAAAGATGCGTTGAGCCACCTCAAGGCCAATGTAGACGGGGCTCATGCTTCCGGAACAGAGAAGTTTCAAAGGTCCTTGAAAAGGTGCTTTTTCCAAAAGAGTGATGGTCTGCGTTGGCACTAGCAACGCCTTATCCAGGTAAGTCAAGAGTTCAGGGCTGCTGTCGATCACTTTCTTGATGGTGTAGTGGCCGATGTCAGCCAACGCAAGACAAATGTCATTTTCTGTTTCTCGAAAACCCTGTATATCTGGAATGACCTCGCCATGGGGGTCCTTAGCGGGATGATTCAGCAACTCATCGATTCTTTCAACAAAATAATCCGAAACCGCGTGTTCCAGCTTTTCCGCTTCCTCGTGGACCTCCTGCCAGCCGTATCCCATGATCTGATTCAAAAATAGCTCGATAAGGCGGTGGCGACGAAGAATTTTCAGCGCGATCCCCCGACCTCTGGCCGTTAATGACACCCCGTAGTACGGGGTGTACTCCAACAACCCGGCGGCCTGCAGTTTTCGCAACATATCCGTGACCGTGGCATCGGTAACGTCCAGATGGCGCGCCACTTTAGAAGTACTTGCCTTTTCGTTCCTGTCCTCAAACCTCAAAACCGCTTTCAGATAATCTTCTGCTGTACTGGAAACGGTCTGCTGTCGCATAAGCACACTCCTAACGATCCGAGCCCAAGATCCGTTCACCCCACTTAGTACTGCTATTCGTAATTACGGTGACGTATCTTAGGATAGGCGCCGCGTGAGGTTGGGGCTTTGAGAAAGCCCCAAGCCTACAAAATTGTAGGCCGGGTCACCGACCCGGCGTAAATGTCACCGTATTTATGAAAAGCAGTACTTAGCCTAATTCGAAATCATCTCTCCAGCAATCTTCAAATATCTTTGTTTGGTTGGCAACAACTGGATACCTAATGAGCATTAGAACATTATTTAGACATATCAAAAATATTTATTTTGACAATCAAAAAGATCAAAGGATAAGCTTGGGAACGAAAAAGGCTATTTCCGAGAGCAATCCGGTCAGGAGGCGCTATGCCCACTAAAGTGTATGCCGATGCGAAAAAATTCATTGTTCTGCTGGTCGCCTTCGTAATGCTTCGGGGAGACAGCCTGATGGCTGCAAACACCGAAGACCGCTTGACTGCGTTGGAGCAGCGCTTGGCTCGACTAGAGGCGAACCTCGAGAAACTACTGCAGACAATCTCCAAGAACGGGCCCACAGATGGCCTCGAACAGGCCAAAACTGAGGCCCAGCATCTCGCTCAGGAAGTACAAAGTACCAAAGCCGATTCTGCTAATGTTCAGGCCGCTCTCACGACAATTCCTCTCCAGGATATTGTGTCCCCCCCCGTCACCACTCCGGCGTCAAATATTTCTGATGAAATCCAAAATGTTCCTTTCGCGGGTTATATGGAGTCTCATCTGAATCATGACAATGCCAATCCAACGATCTTTGACTTTCATCGATTTGTTCTTCTCTTCGGCCATGGATTTGGGGACCACATTCGTTTTTGGTCAGAACTGGAACTGGAGCATGCTTTCGTTGAGGGCCAAGAGCGAAGCGGCGAGATTGCGCTGGAGCAGGCCTATCTTGACTTTCTGGTCAAGCCGAAGCTCAATTTCCGCGCCGGTATGGTCCTGGCACCTATAGGTATCATTAATGAGCGCCATGAGCCTCCCAGCTTCAATGGAGTGGAGCGCCCATTTGTCGACACCTTCATTATCCCGACGACCTGGTTTGGGTCTGGAGGCGGCATCCTGGGCGACTTGGGGAAAGGATTTTCCTACAAGGCCTATCTGATGACCTCCCTGGATGCCACGGGTTTTTCGGCTGCGGAAGGATTTCGCGGGGGGCTGCAGAACGGCTTCCTTGAAAACGCCCAACACATGGCTCCTGTTGGACGGCTCGAATATCGCGGGATTCCGGGGCTGAATCTGGGAACGAGTTTTTGGACTGGCGAGACAGGATTCAATCTTCGGAATATCAAAGGGCAGGCTCGACTCTTTGAGTTCGATGGGCGGTATCATAAGGGTCGATTTGAAGGCAGAGGTGAGTTTGCTAACACCCACCTGGACAATGCGGCCGAAATTAATCGGGCCTTACAACGACAAACGGGCATCAATCCAAATATCGCCGAATCCATGCGCGGATTTTATCTAGAGGGCGGCGCCCACTTACTTCCCGAAGGCTCCAAACACGACTTAGTGTCGTTCTATCGTTATGAATACTTCAACACCCAATATCGAATGCCTAGGGGGTTTCTGCCGCTTAACCAGTTTGATCGATCGGCACACGTTGTAGGAATTACCTACTATCCCTACCCCGATGTCGCGTTGAAGTTTAACTATAATTTCATGCGCAACACGAGCGAGGTGGTTCAGATTCCCAATCGTTGGGATTTCGGAATTGGATGGTGGTTTTAAAAGATTAGGAAGGAGACCCAGTATGAGGCATCAACTCTTTGCGTACAAAAGAAGTCTGGCGGCCACTTTTCCCTTGTTTTTCGTTATTGCGATCTTGACCACCACGTGGGAAGCGCCTGCCAGAGCTGATGGAAAGGGCGAGATTGGCCGCAAGGTTCAGAAAGTAAATATAGTGGCCGAGCGGTTCAGTTTCACTCCCTCACAAATCAAAGTGAAGGAAGGGACTCTTCTGGAAATCAACCTGACTAGTGAAGACACATTTCATGGATTCCGCATGCCTTCAGCCGGTATTAACCAGACCATCCCGGCCCGTGGTCGAGGCAGCGTCAAAGTTGTTTTTGATGCCAAGAAGAAAGGAAATTACCCATTCGAGTGCTCACGGCCTTGTGGAGCCGGTCATACGATGATGCGAGGCATCATCATTGTGGAGTAACACTTATATAAAGAGATCACTGGCCGTAAAGGATTCAAGCCATGTTGAAAAAAATCTTCATTCTCCTTTGGACCTTAATCTCAGGAATAACACTCTGTCTATTCTTCAAATCCAACCAGCTTGTTGCACAGCAAGAACAGATCGTTGTTGGAACGGAATTTGGAGAGCCCTTGCCAGGCCTCACCAGCAGAGAATTCGAACTCTTTCGAGTCGGTCTCGAAGACTTCACTGGGGTCGAATCTCCCGACGAAGGGTTGGGGCCCGTGTTCAATGGCCGCTCCTGTGCAGAATGCCATAGTATTCCACGAATCGGTGGATCCAGCACGATCACAGAAGTACGCGCCGGGATTAGGAACGAAGACGGCTCCTTCGTCGAATTGCCAGGGGGGTCCCTTTTCCAGATGTTTTCAATTCCCGCCCACGAGACGCAAACGATCATTCCTCCTGAAGCCAATGTGATCGCCCGCCGGAAATCTCTCCCTTTATTTGGGAACGGTTTGGTTGAAGCGATTCCGGACGCCACTTTGATCGCCATGGAAGATCCTGACGATCGCGACAGTAATGGAATTAGTGGTCGTGCTCATCGGGTCTCTGATAAAGCCAGTGACAAGATCCGGATCGGCCGATTTGGCTGGAAAGCACAACAGGCAACGCTTCTGGCATTTGGCGCCGAAGCCTATCGAGATGAAATGGGGATCACGAATGATCTCTTTCCCCACGAAGTCTGTCCGGGCGGGGACTGTGAAAAGATCAAGTTCTTTAATCCATTTCCAGGGCTGCAGGATGTGCGTGATTTGAGCACCGGGTTGAGAGGAATCGATAACTTCGAGAATTTTATGAAGTTGCTGGGACCGCCACCACGAGGAACAATCAGTACAGAAACTCAACAAGGGGAGCGGTTATTTCAGGCATCAGGTTGCAGCTCCTGTCACACACCTTCAATAAAAACCGGGCCCAGCTCGGTCAAAGCACTTAGCTATAAGCGATTCTTTCCGTATGGAGACTTCCTCTTGCACGACATCGGGACCGGCGATGGTATCGCTCAGGGAGATGCTAAACCTGCAGAGATCCGAACACCCCCTCTTTGGGGAGTTCGACTTCGCGCGCCATTCCTACACGACGGTAGAGCCTCGACTACTCTAGAGGCCATTGAAATGCATCATGGCGAAGCTCTCAAGAGTCGGGCTTCGTTTGAGAAACTCTTGGAGCAGGAAAAGAAGGCCCTGTTAGCCTTCTTGGGATCCTTGTGATGCCTTTGGGAACTCAAACACCTTGAATTGGTATCAGAGTATTGTCAAACTGGAATTTGGCAAACTGTTAGCAAGATGTTATTGTAAAGGTGTATGAACACCTCTCGAAATCGAAGACTAAGGCGCAAGGTCTCATGGTTGTTAGTTCTCCTAACCTGTTTCAGTATAGGTGCTGAGGACTTGTTCGCCCTTTCTCCTTGCGGCGAGGATGGCGGTTACGCATCGTGTGCAGCAGAAGCATTGGCTCTTGGCCAGTCGCCGAATTCCAATCACTCTTCGCGTTCAGAACCTGGTGATAATGATCATGATTGCCTCTGCTGTTGTCATCACATTGTTGTGGGAAGATCTTTCCGCTTGACTTTAATCTGTGGCATCACCTTCATCGAATCTCGTTCGACCTCAAAAGTCCCATCAGTCGATCTTCTTCCTCTCTGTCTCCCTCCGCGGGCGTAATTACTCTGCTTGCCTGATCAGTGGTTTTCCTAATATCCCAAGCGAATTGAATCTCTGACAGGGATTCTCTCTGCCACAGAACAAAGTGGCAATTCAGCCCTTCTCAGACTCTATTCTTTTCAAAAGTACATGGTTTCCAGGTTTTCAGGAGGTTTCATCATGAAATGGCTTCTGCCACTACTCTTAGCACTAATAACGCCGGCTGTCTATTGCCTGGGGCAAGGCACTTCAGAAGTTCCAGAGCGGTTGGAACTGAAGAAGGCGTTGGAGATTTCCGTTGCCAACAATCCGCAGTTCAAGGCTGCCAGAAATGAGATTGAGATTGCGGATGCCGAAAGGATTGATGCCTCGAAGCGGCTCAATCCTGCCTTCTCAACTTATTTTGAAGATTACCGGCTCTTCTCTTCCGAGATGGGAGCATTTTTTGAAACTCAGGAGATTACAGTCCGATTGGATCAGGAAATTGAAACGGCTGGAAGGAGAAGACTCCGGACTAGGGCTGCAGAACTGAGGACTCAAGCGGAAAAGGCCGATTATGACAATACTCGCCGAGCGTTAGTCCTCGAGGTCCGCCGTGCTTACTTCAAGGGAGTTCTGGCGCAGACCAACCTGGAAGTGGCCGAATCCTTCCTTCAAGAAATTGATCGGGTGATTGATCTGAATCGCACGCGTCTCGAAAAAGGTGATATCTCCGGTGTTGAGCTCAAGCGAGTCGAGGTCGAGCGGTTGAAATTCATTGACGACGTTTTTGCCGCCAGACTCGCTTTGGTCAACGCCAAGGCAACGCTGCTGGCCTTATTGGGTCTTCCTCAAACAAATGCTCCTTTTAGATTCTCCGGAGTTCTCGCGATGGACTCCCAGACTGCCGACTCTTCCGATGGGATTCCCTCCCCTCCTGCCCTTGGCCGAACTGGAACGCCAGGCCTTTGACAAGCGGCCTGATCTGAAGGCTTCCATGTTCGAACAACAGCGAGCTGACACCGAGACTTTGCATCAGCGCGCTCTGCGATCACCGAACATCACGCTGACCGGTGGCTACAAGAGAAACCTCATAGAGAACACAGTGGCCTTTGGAATTGCGTTTCCACTTAAGGTTTATAACAGAAATGAAGGCGGCATCACCAGGGCAGCAGCCGAGAAAGCACGATCAGAAAACCTGGCCGCTTACACCCGGCAGCAGGTCCTGCTCGATATTCGCAAAGCCCATAATGCAGTGGAGATCAATCGCGAACGAGTCGCTTACATTGAAAAGGAATCACTCAAGAAGGCCGATGAATCACGACAAATTGTCATGGCCGCCTACAGGTTGGGAGGTACGGATCTGATCAACTTGCTGGACGCGGAACGGAGCTACCGCGAAACGCTCAAGACTCACAACCAAGCGCTGTATGAATATCGGGTCAGCCGCTACGAATTGGGGAGTGCCATCGGACTGGAGGTTGAATAAGTTATGCGAGAAGTAACAATCCGAGTTCCAGAATTCACTCTACGAAACACGGTTCTGTTCATTTTGTTGCTGGGAGGAGCGGTTTTCATTTGGTACTACCAAAGCCGCATCGTTGAGCCAGAACATGTCCATCGGGAAAGTGATATCGGACCTGGTGAAACGATTACCCTCACACCAGAAGCATTGCGCAACGCTGAAATCAAGACCCTCGAAGTCCAGCCTCGTCCTTTGAAGGAATGGGTCGAAACTACAGGGGTGGTGGAGCCCGACTTGAACCATGTTGCCCGTGTTCGCACCTTGGCGCGTGGGATTGTGCGGCGGGTGTTGGTTCAGCCTGAAGAGCAAGTTCAAGCCGGACAGGTCTTGTTTGAATACGACAATGTTGAAATGGGTGAATTGGTGGGAGAATACCGCACATTTATCTCGCAGAAAGGGAAGCTGGAAGCTCGTCTTAAGCTAACCGAGCAAGCTGCCGAACGGGCCCGGAGCCTGGTGGCAGCCGAAGCATTGGCTGAGAAAGAACTGGAGCTGCGAATTACCGAGCAGCTTGAGGCTCAAGCCGAACTGGAGTCTCATGTTGCTCGCATGAACGCACTAGCCAGCAAGCTCAGGCGATTTGGAGTGAGAGAGGATCAATTGTTTATCCTATCTTCTCAGACCCCCACCTTGACCAGCGTCAAGGCGCCGCAATCAGGGGCCATCCTGGATTTTCAGATCGCCCCGGGCGAAGTGCTCAGTGCGGATCAGGAGGTCATGACGATTGCGGATCTGGGACGTGTCTGGACCATCGCCAGCGTTTATGAACGAGATCTAGGTCGAGTAATGACAGGCCAGATAGCCGAGATCTCCTTCGTCGGTTTCCCAGGACAAAAGTTCTCAGGAAAAATCACTCTGGTGGGTCAGCGCTTAGATGCCGAGACACGGACAGCCAAGGTTCGCGTTGAACTGGATAATCCCGGCCAGAAACTGAAACTGGAAATGTTTGGAACGGTTCTCCTTCCAGTGCAGGACTCTCGGGTGGTTCCAGCTATCCCTGACACAGCCTTGCTGCAGGTGGATGGTAAGGATTCCGTCTTCATTCAACTAAAACCGAACGAGTTTCAAAAGAGGGACGTTGAACTCGGCCATAAAGCGGATGGGTGGGTGGAGGTTGTGAAGGGACTGAAATCGGGCGAACGGGTTGTAACCCAGGGAAGCTTCTACTTGAAATCGACCCTTTTGAAAGAGACCCTGACGGAGGGCAATCACTAATGCACAGGATTGTTGAACTGGCACTCAAAAATCGCATCTTGGTCATTGTAGTGACCTGTCTCTTCGTCATCGCTGGTTCTTTTGCCCTGAAGCATCTCACCATCGATGCAGTTCCCGATATCACCAATGTTCAAGTGCAAATTTTAACCAAATCCCCCAGCCTTGGACCGGTAGAAATTGAACGATTCATCACCTATCCTGTGGAAGCAGCTATGAATGGCCTTCCCCGGCTATCGGAAATCCGCTCGGTTTCCCGGTATGGGCTCTCCTCAGTCACTGTCATCTTTGAGGAAAGTGTGAATATTTACTTCGCTCGCCAACTGGTATCGGAGCGGTTGAACTCGGCTTTGGAGTCGATTCCACAAAATCTCGGCCGCCCCGAATTGGGACCTCTTACAACTGGACTGGGTGAGGTTTATCAGTTCACAGTCGAAGGAGAAGGCTACACTCCAATGGAGCTTCGCACGATTCTCGATTGGGAGATCGCTTACCGCCTGCGCTCCGTTTCTGGCGTAGTGGAAGTGAACACCTGGGGTGGGAAAGCACAGCAATATCATGTGGTCATTAATCCCCAGAGCTTGATTGCCTTTCGACTCTCTCTGGCATCTGTATTTGATGCCCTGGAAAAGAATAACGCTAACGTAGGAAGCGGATACATTGAAAGAAACCAGGAGCAATACATCATCCGGGGCGAAGCGCTGATTTCCGGCATCCAAGACATTGAAAACATTGTCGTCGGACACAACCGTCAAGGTGTCCCGATCTTTATTAAAAATCTTGGCGCCGTAGAAAAGGGGTCCATGCTGCGGATCGGAGCGGCCACGGAGGACGGCCGTCATGAAACGGTAATCGGACTGGTTCAGATGCTGGCGGGTGCTAACGCGAGGGATGTGGTCGAAAAAGTCAAAACTAAGGTAGCCGAAATCCAGGCCTCTCTTCCTCCTGGCGTTGCCATTCGACCTTTCTACGACCGGGCTCAGTTTGTCGATCGCGTGTTGCGCACTGTGACGGTGAACCTCATGGAAGGAGGATTACTGGTCATCGCGGTTCTTTTTGTTTTGTTGGGAAGCCTTCAAGGAGGTCTGCTGGTCGCGTTGGCCATTCCGCTCTCCATGTTGTTTGCGTTCATAGGCATGTACTACCTTGGCATCTCAGGCAACTTGATGAGTCTGGGGGCCATTGACTTCGGGCTGATCGTCGATGGTTCGGTCGTGATGATGGAAAACATACTGAGAAAGCGTTCTGAGAGCCCGGATACACCTGTCCTGGAGCTGGCTCGTCAGAGTGGGCGCGAAGTGGCTCGTCCGGTATTTTTTGCTGTCTTGATCATTACACTGGTCTACCTTCCGATTCTCGCGCTCACAGGAACAGAAGGAAAGATGTTTCATCCGATGGCCATCACGGTCATCTTTGCCCTGCTGGGCTCGCTGATCGTTGCCATGACTGTGATTCCTGTGCTTGCCTCTTTCCTTTTCAGAAAGAAACCCAAAGGGCCGGAAATGGAACATGAGGCCTGGGTGGTGAGTCTCACTCGTAAGCTCTACGTCCGAACCCTACGGTGGACCATGGCGCACGGAGGCGCCACCTTCGTCCTGGCTCTTGTGGTACTGGCCATCACAGGGATCCTTGCAAGCACACTCGGCACAGAGTTTGTGCCCGAGTTGGACGAAGGCGACATCGTGATCAATGCACTCCGGCTGCCGAGTGTCTCGATGTCGGAATCCATTGCATCCACCCTGATGATTGAGCGCGTCCTGAAACAGTTTCCGGAGGTGGCGCTGGTGGTATCGCGCACCGGCAGTCCGGAGATCGCCACAGATTTGATGGGAATTGAATTATCGGACATCTTTGTCATTTTGCGGCCTCGCGACCAATGGACCACTGCCAAAACAAAGGAAGCGCTGATCGAGAAGATGGCGGACCGGCTGGCACACGAGATCCCAGGGGTAGGACTCAGTTTCACCCAGCCTATTGAAATGCGCTTCAATGAATTAGTTGCAGGGATCAGGTCGGATGTCGGGGTTAAGGTTTTTGGCGATGATCTGGATGTCTTGAAAGCCAAGGCGGATCAGGTTACCCGAGTCCTGAGTTCCATCCCAGGCGCTGCCGACGTTAAGGCGGAGCAGGTGGCTGGCCTGCCAATGGTGCGGATCATTGTCAATCGCAACGAAATTGCACGCTATGGAATTAATGCATCGGAAGTGTTGGAAACCGTGGAGGCCATTCGAACTGGGCGCAATGTTGGGACCGTCTATGAGGGACGAAGACGCTTCGATCTGGTAGCCCGTTTCCCAGATTCTGTGGCCAAAGATCTTGAATCGCTGGCTCAAATCCCAGCAGGTGGGGACAATGGCCGTCAGATCGTGCCGCTCGGACAGTTGGCCAAGCTGGAATACTCGACAGGACCAGCCCAGATTAGCCGTGAGCAGATCCAGCGACGTGTCGTGGTGGAAGCAAATGTCCGGGGAAGAGATCTCGGCGGCTTTGTGCGGGAGGCACGGGCCAGAGTGGCTCGTGAAGTGAAGTTCGATCCGGGCTACTACATTGAGTGGGGCGGTCAATTTGAAAACCTGGAGAGAGCCTCTTCTCGCTTATTGCTGGTGGTTCCCTTAACTCTCGCCCTAATCTTAAGCTTGCTCTATTTCGCCTTCAGGTCTATCCGGATGGCTCTGGTCATTTTCCTCAACGTCCCCTTTGCGGTCACCGGCGGAGTTTTCGCTCTGGCTCTACGAGGCATGCCTTTCAGCATTTCTGCTGCCGTGGGCTTCATCGCTCTTTTTGGTGTGGCCGTATTGAATGGCCTGGTATTACTAAGTCATGTCAGTACCATTCAGGGTTCCGGCAAGTCAGCCAGTGACGCGGCCTATGAAGGGGCACAAGTCAGGTATCGCCCAGTGATGTTGACGGCCCTGGTCGCGAGCCTTGGATTCATTCCCATGGCTCTTTCCCACGGCATGGGAGCAGAAGTGCAGAGACCTTTGGCCACGGTGGTCATCGGCGGGTTACTGACCTCAACGACGTTGACGCTTTTAGTTCTTCCAACTGTTTATGCCTGGATTTTCAGGAGCAAAGAACAACCATAATGAGGATTGTGGGGCGAAGCGATAGGCAACAGTGGGTCTTATGTTAAACTGCTTATTTCACAGCTTCCGGGGGCGAGGGGGTGGCGCTCTGGTAGGGCGCGCACGCCGTGCGCGCCGAATGTCCGCACGGCGGTCTCAGCGAGACCGCCCTACCTTACCCCCCTGGAGTCCCCCTTAACCAAGAGGGACACTCGCCGAGCAACCCCGAAACCAATTCTTTCACACCTTCCGGGGATCTTTGAATGAAGCTCATGCCGATCATTAAACCTCAAAAGCAGCGTACATCTAAGCCTCGCCAGGTGCGGGTCAACGAGATCGTTGCGGCCTTGAAAAACGAGTACCCAGACGCCCAATGCGCCCTCGGGCATGAAAACCCTTTTCAACTGATGATTGCGACAATTCTTTCAGCCCAATGCACCGACGTCAGAGTCAATAAGGTAACCCCTGCCCTATTCAAGAGATATCCCTCTGTTCAGTCCTTTGCAAATGCCCCGCAGGCAGAACTGGAGGAGATGATCCGAACGACTGGCTTCTTCCGGAATAAATCCAAAAACATTATTGGGGCTAGCCAGAGAATTATGAATCAGTATGGAGGCCAGGTTCCGAGGGACATGGAAAGCTTGTTGACTTTGCCGGGAGTGGCTCGAAAAACCGCCAATGTTGTTTTGGGAACAGCGTTTGGGACAGCATCCGGAGTGGTTGTCGATACGCACGTTTTTCGGATCACCCATCGATTAGGATTAACTAGGGGTAAGACTCCCGAAAAAGTTGAACTGGATCTCATGAAATCCATCCCTCCTGACGAGTGGATTAATTTTTCTCACCGCTTGATCCATCACGGAAGAAAGGTTTGCGTGGCTCGCAAGCCAGCCTGTGAACGCTGTGTTCTCGAAGAAGTCTGCCCGAAGATTGGAGTCGGGAAATAAAGAGGTTACACAGAGACCTACGACAAAACACAGATCTGCGTGAGCACCCTGGAAGGGTGCTGCATGGTAGCCTGGGGCAGAGCGGAGCTGTGCCCCAGGAACAAGAGGCCCGGCAGAATCATCGGCGCCCTGGCAGGGGCGCAGGATCTTTGTCCGGCGGGCATTCCAGAGCCCCTACCGGGGCGCAAATGGAATTTGGGGACGCCAACCTGGGGCGTCGCTTAGCTCTGCCCCAGGCTACCGTCGGTTGCCCCTGCCGGGGCAACAATGTCCAAACTCCAGATTCAGGAGGGACGCCTGCGCCACAAAACTGTAATGTGGACCTCTGGCCTGCACCAGTGTTCAAACTTAAGAGTACGGGAAGGTCCTCATCCTCCCGTGGTTAGCCCTTTCATCCTTAGCCGCCGATCTAATAGCGTCAATCCAATAATCGCCTTGGCATCGGAGAGTTCCCCAGAATCGACCCAGGCTAACGCTTGTTTCAAAGGCACCCACCGGGCTTCGATCTCCTCCCCTTCATGAAGCAGCCCATGAATTCCCAGTGGAGCTTGAGGATCCTCTACTTCGCCCAAAAACAAGAAGACTTTGTCGGAAGATCCACCTGGCGCAAAGAAGTATTCGGTCAGCAATTCGAGGCTCTTTAATTGTAGTCCGGTTTCTTCGCCAACTTCTCTTCTTGCGACTTCAATAGGACTCTCGTTTTCCTCGGTCATTCCCGCAACGCATTCCAAAAACCATCCTTTGCCTGTCTTCGCGTAAACCGGGTAACGAAACTGATTGATCAAAAGAACCTGCAGATGGACCGGGTCAAAAATCAAGACGGCTACTGCATCCCCCCGAAAATGGCGAAAGCGGGTAATTTCCGGACTCATGGTGCCGTTAAAGCGTTCAAATTGTAGTTTTGCCTTCTCGATCTTGACATAACCTTCGTACTCAAATTGTTTATGACTAATCAGAACTTTCATTGTTTTGATTTAGACTCCGACGTCCGGGAAACGGAACAGCGTGCGTTCCCCTACAAATAAAATCTGGAAACTGCTGGAAGGAACTCCTAACGATCATTTCTGCATTTTCAAGTCAGGTGCATCTTGAGGATCTAGAGTGAGAAGGGTCATTTACTCAGAAGAGAGGCAGATTGACCCGGTATCCTCTGGACCATTTGTTTTGTGCAGAGTAGGGGTCTCTAAACTCAGTTATAAAGAAAAGAAACGACAACACCGGCACAAACGGAAATAACCAAGCTTACCTGTGCATCATGCTTGACCGCCGTGAAATTCGTCAGCACGATGAACAAGTTACCGTGAATTAGCCCGACTAATGCGAAACCAACCATAACGAAGAATAGTATCGTCAGAAGAATTTTCATGGAGTGGCTTCCTTCTTGTACTAAAAGCTATCTTCCAATTCGGCCTTAGTTAGGGTTTGCCATTGAATACTACCATTGAAATCCTAACCGCTGTGTTTATTTAAAGCAAAGATGGAGTCAATTAGATCGCTGTGATTGGAGGAAGCCGTCTTTCCGCTCGAAAACAGCTTTGGTTCTGATTGAACCGACGTACGAGAAAAGGGACCGGCTATTTGACGTGATCAATGATTAGAGTGCATTGCCGACTGGTCTCGCGAGGTCACCAGCAGTCTCGTCGAGAGATGCCATCCGTGAGGGGCGAAGCATTCGACGACGGATGGTGAATCTGTTTCTATCTTCCAGGCGAATGCTTCGCCCCTACAAATTCATCACCACTCAATTTATTCATTCGACGCCGTTCTCGTCACTAACAGGATGCAGCCTTGTAGAACTTGGCAATAAGGCTCCCCTCCTTGGATAAGGAGGGGCAGCCGCAGCCACAGGCGGCGGGGTGGTTCGAACAATCCTGGAAAGGCCACGCCAGTATCGGTATTGTGGTAACTCGCACAATCTCTCGGACGACGCTGGCATCATTTCTCATTCCGGCCTCGACGAGGCCGGCTACAACACGAAATTCTGGGTAATGCGTTAGTTACGGGGGGGAATCTGTAAGGGCAAGGCATTCGGTGACGATTTGAGATTGTCGCTTCTGTAGCGGCAGAGTGGGTAGGGACGGACCGCCGGGCCGTCCGCGGCGCGCACGGCGAGCGCGCCCTACCAGAGCGACCACCCCCTCGCCCCCTCCTTACCAAGGACGGGAACCAAAAATTGAATTCTTTCACGCCTTCCCTTTGACAAGGGGGACTTGACGAGTGTCCGAGCGGGACTTAGAACATTATTTATTGCGTTTGTATTAGGCACTTGTTAATTCCCATCAAGATCCTGATTAGGAAACATCATGCCTCCGAGAGGAAATTCTTTTCCCTTTCTCTCTTTGACTGATGATCACGGTAGTTGCTTCTCAAACTCAAATACGCTCTAGCCCATCCTAAATCATTGACCTCCTTAAAGTCTATGGGGGCGAACGGCGAAACCGAAAGTTTGGATCAATACGTGCACTACCTTCGTAGTTTTAGACAAAGGACTTTCTTTGCGTTTAGAGCGCATCCCTTAAAAATTGAGACTAGTGCGGCCATGGATTCGGAGTTCCAGCGCGTCGAATCGCGGGATCAGTTTGGCAGTTTGCTGTGAGCAAGTAGAGGCCGAGGCTCTCAGCTTGAGGGTGGGAAGCTTGTCTGACTCTAAGGCATTAAAGTTTTCTTTGTCTGAAACATAACCTATACAAGGAAAAAAGGGGGAAGGAATGAAGAAGAAATGGCAGGGATCGAATCTAAAATTATGTGCACAGAGTGCACAGAAAAGGAGAAAAACAATGTATCGATTCATACTAGCCATAGCACTGGCTGTGGCAGCCCAGCTTACAGCAGGCCAGAATCTGTTGGCTGTACCACCAAATCCTACTACAGGTGGCAATTTCTCGCTTAACCTCGTCGCCGCAGCGCCATTTACCTATGACCACAGCACGGGGGGTGGGGCCTACGACGACCGCACGATCGGGAAGGACAAAGACGTTGTCGAATCGCTTGAAGGTGGCGACTTCGCCTGCCTTGATCTCGTCACCCACTTCGTGCAGATTAGTGTAGACCCCGCGGCGGTTGGCACCCAAACCATCCAGATGGTATTTGAATGGACCGCGGACTCGACTGGCCAGTCCGGCGTGGCCTACGAAAAAATGTACAACGTGATAATCAACAGAGGAGACGTTCTCGTCGGCGAGGGAACAAATCCTACGGGCAGCGACGCGGGTAACGTCGAAAACCCAGCGGATAGCAATGTTTCTATCATCGTGAACAATCCTGGTGTTACGTTCAGCAAGGGTGCCAAAGGTACCGGGACCGTCACAGTCTCCGGTCTCCAGGCGGGCGAGAAGGTCGTATTGCGGTTCGATCTCAAGATAGTGTGCAACGGTGATAGTCCAACCGGCAACTTGCAAGCCAGTTTGGCTAGTGCAAAAGTCATAGAGGGGGGGTCCGGGGCAATCGGTTCTGGCGCCCAAACCATCCCGCTTAAGAATGTAGGCGACATCAAACCATGCGATCCAAAGGTTTGCCCCCCTACATGCGATCCGAAGACGGAGAAGTGCCCATAGGCAGTTTGTAGAGAGTATTGGGCTGCTATGCAAAAGCTAGCAGCCCTTTCGCTTTATCGAAGGTGGGAGCCGGCCTCCCGGACGGCGATCCGAGGTACATCCCTGGGGCCGGTTGCGGAGAAACGGTGAGTTTCCCGTAAACAACCGTCCCGCGACTGTCAATGGAGCAGTTGCGAGGATCAGGTTTACCATATTGATTGTCATTCTTACATTCTCGCCCAAGGAGTTAAGTACGATGCGCATACACGTTTCAATGATCAGCGTTCTCTTGTCTATGCTTTTGGGTATCATTTTTGTTCCGACCGCCGCTTTTGCCCAGACGGGAACTTGTGCAACCGTCATCTCAGGCCAAGCTTTGCCTGACTTGATTGTGGATCCCGTTGCATTGAGGAATGCCCTCGTCGTCACAACCGAGAAGTTTTCCCAGACCCAGTGCGCTGTGGTGGAGGGCTGTGTCAGCTCGCGGGGACAACACCAGTTGCTAAGATTTGCAGTTAGCACTCCCAACATGGGCTCGGGTGATCTGGTAATTGGAGACCCGAACGCATGCCCCAATCTTTTCCACCTAAGCGAGTGTCACGGGCACTTGCATTATAGAGAGTTCGCAGATTATCGCCTTTGGACAGATGTGGGCTACACTGCCTGGACAGGAAGCCGGGACGTCAACTCCCCGACTAATACTCCTGTGAATGCCAGCCTACTCGCAGATGCTTTGCGGAGTGGAGACCTTTTAGTCGGTCGCAAGCAAGGTTTCTGCATGATTGACAGTGCAAGGTACAGTGGGAGCAAAACCCGACAATTTGTCACTTGTGCTTACCAGGGTATAACATCCGGGTGGACAGACATTTACGGGCAGCAATTGGATTGTCAATATATTCAGATTGACGGATTAGCTGAAGGGATCTATGTCTTAGAGGTTCAAGTGAACCCTGAGTGGTTCTTGCCGGAAGAGACTGGCAAATATAATAATAACTTCGCAACTGTCCGGTTTCAATTCACTCCTAAAAAGGCGAAGACTCCAGCAAATCTGACGATCTTGAATTGAGGGTTTTCTCCGGGTTAGATTATATTCATCAATGGGGCCGCGCCGACTTCCACCGGCAAGCAGGGCCTTCAGGTTGGCTGGACCGACGTTTAACCTCAAAATCTCGATTGCCAGTGGGTCGAGATGGATGGGCTGCCAGACGGTTATTACGTGCTTGAAGATGAAGTTAATCCAGAGCGGCTAGTTCCAAAGTCGAACTACTCAAACAACAGTGCCGCAGTTCGGTTTAGATTCTATGCAGCACGGGGGTCCAAAAAGTCTGGGCTCTCTTCCGCGGCCGTCCGGTAAGTAGTCATCATGAGCAGCTTTACTGAATTCAGATTGACACGTCCTCGTGGCGGCCGAAACATTCGTTAGTGACGCAGTCAAGGACTTGGCGGCGCAAGGTCTCAGGAACTCTTGTGACCGCGCGCGGCTGAGTTGGTAGGGACGGACCGCCGGGCGGACATTCGGCGCGCACGGCGTGCGCGCCCTACCAGAGCGACCATCCCCTCGCCCCTGAGAAAGTGTGAAAAAATGCCGAATTTTTGGTAGGGAACGCTCGCCGTAGCGTTCCACGTTCAGGTGACCTCGCTTAATTTCCAATAATATATTCTGCAACTAAGTACTGCGTTTCAGAAATACGGTGACGTATCTTAGGATGGGCGCCGCGTGGGGTTGGGGCTTTGAGAAAGCCCCAAGCCTACAAAGGTGTAGGCATGAAGTATTCTCAATACTTCATCACCGACCCGGCGTTGGAGATTGGACATTTGTTGGCACCCCAGATTCAGTAACGGCGCAGGCTTCCAAGCTTATATTGGTGGCGCTATCGTTTCGTTTCGTCATTTGGAAATATGTCTATGAAGCGGTCCATTCGCAGACCTTCAGATATCAAGCGGCCTGAAGGGCCACCACAATTTAGCCCAGGGCAGAGCGCAGGGGCAAAGCCCCGCAGCGCCGCCCTGGGTTGCGATCCCAATGAATCGTCAGCGCCCTGAAATGGCACGACAATCCGGACGAGATTTGTGTTGCACCCCTTCAGGGTGCCCCTTCGTGGGTGTCCCGTGACCCAGGGCGCCGCTCCGGGCTTCGCCCTCCACTCTGCCCTGGGCTATTTTCTCTTGCCCTTTCAGGGCAGAGGAAATATCCAAATCTTCAGGCCCGGGGTCAACGACCCCGGCTACAACAATTACCGCGAATTTGTGCAACTTGGTACTAGCTGCGTCTTGACCCTTTGAACCACCCGATCAATCGCTGCGTCGGATTTTTTCCGCCTTCAGGAATCACGATCTCGGCAAACTCCTTTCCAGGTTCTACGAACTTCAGATGCATGGGACGGACGGTACTCAGGTATTGCTCTACGACGGCCTCCATGGTTCGGCCCCGGTCGCGAACATCCCGCCTTAGCCGGCGAATAAAGCGAATATCCGCATCGGTATCCACAAAGACCTTTAGATCAAACATTTCCCTCAATCGAGGTTCATGAAGGATCAAGATCCCTTCAACGATGATGATGGGCTTGGGCTCAAGGCGCTGAACACTGGTGGTACGAAGATGCTGTGTAAAATCATAATGCGGACGATCAACCGGCTGATTTCCCTTGAGTGCTTGCAAATGCCCGATCAAGAGATCGAAATCAACCGATTCGGGGTGGTCAAAATTGACCTTGGCCCGCTCTTCCAGAGGCAGGTCAGAGTGGTCCTTGTAATAAGAATCCTGAGCCAGCAGAACGGTTTGTGTCTCTCCGAAAACTTCAACCAATTTCTTGGCAACCGTGGTCTTTCCGGAACCTGATCCGCCGCAGATACCAATAATCATGGCTCATTCCAAGCTGAGAATTTCACTACAGACATTCTTCAGTAACGTGAAAAATTCTGATTTCCGTTGCTCTGTTGTTGCCAGAACCTCAGCATGGCTGAGAGGCCTTTTCGACAATCCTGCGGCCATATTTGTAATGACAGAAATTCCCAAACACTCTAGACCCATCTGGCGAGCCACGATAATCTCCGGGCACCGTTGACATTCCAATGGCGTCCCCGCCCAATCGCTGAAACATCCGGATTTCAGCCGGTGTCTCATAGCTTGGGCCTGAAACCGCTACGTAGACCCCTTCTCTTAACCGCAATTTGAGTTGCTTGGCACACTGATGGGCAATTTGGCGGAATCGGGGCGAATAGCACTGGCTCATATCCGGGAAGCGAGTGCCAGCATCTTTCCAATTAGGTCCAACCAATGGGTTGGGGATAAATGAACTGATATGATCAGAGATAAGCATGAAATCCCCAGGCTTAAATCGAGGATTCACTCCGCCCGCGGCGTTGGTCACCACGAGTTGCTTGATCCCCAGCATCCCAAGGACACGAACTGCGAAAAGTCACCGTCCTCATGGAGTAGCCTTCATAGAAATGGGACCGCCCTTGGAGTCCAACCAACCAACGCCGGCGATGCCGAACCAGCACGAGACTCCCCGAATGCCCCACTACCGATGGGGCAGGAAAATGGGGAATAGAATCATAAGGAACCTTGACTTCCGCGGTCAAAGAATCCGTAAAGTCACCCAGCCCTGACCCCAAAATGACCGCGAGACTTGGGGGTTCTCTCAATCCATGTTCACGGAAAAGCGTATGGAGAAATTTGGCTGCGGTTTTGGCTTGAAGATAGCCTTGCGGCTCCGAATGAGGCATCCAATGTTCGACCAAACTAGATTTTCTTAGCCCCGGCCACGGAGGCGGACCTCAATGCCAATTGCTCGGCAATTCGTAAATAGGTTAGAAGGAGAGCTTTCGGGAGTCAAGCTTGCTTGCCTTTCTCCTCCCCCTTTGATAACTTCATAGTCGGAATTTCAGCTCGGTTCATCTAAATGAAGAGGTTAAAGTCCGTTGGAAGAACCAACCCACTTCTCTTTGCAATTGGGAAATCGGCGTCACGGATTTTCAAAATGACGCCTCTGCTTTGAGACTGAATCCGTCCGTTCATTTTCCTTTTGAAGGGTTACCCCCACTCCCCGAACGATACAATGTAGATCGTCTCCAGCTTATGGTTCAAAGTCCGTTTCGAGTGTTTGCCTATTGGGAGATCACGCGAGAGCGTCTTCAGAAAGCGTTAGCACCCTTTCCCAAGGAAGAACATCCGCTTTTCGCATGATCCTGAAGTGGATTGAAATTAGCGAGGGTTCTTACCAGGCCTTTGATTCCGGGGCTGCTTCGGAATGGTGGTTTGCAGCCTGCCTGGCAGCCGGTACCAGGCCGAACTTTGTCTCCATTCGGAAGATTTTGGGGCGGTCTCGGTGTTTGCGTCCAACGAAGTTGAAACTCCAGTGACTCCATTGCCCAGGCTGACCTTAGAAATCGAGGATTGCCCTGAAACGACAAAACTACTTTCCAGCCTGGTCGAATTGACGGGCTTGAAACGAGAATTAAAACAACCCGATCCTCCTGACAAACCATCGAGGGTGGAATCCACTTTGGAGGTCACGTTAATTCTGGAAAAAGAATAGAATGGACGCGGAAAGAATTAAGGAGGAGTACGCCCAGGCCAACGAGTTTCTTCTGGTGAGATAGAAAGGCTAAATGCTACTGGATTCGATGGAAAAGAATTTGACTTAGTCGATCCACTCTGATCACTCTGATCCTTTTCATGTCTTGGGTGCGCATGTTGTGGAGATTTCGCCTGACGAAGGCTCCACTCCTCATTCCGTTGTCGTTGTCCGAGCTTTTCTCCCTGAAGCCAGCCAAGCCTGGATTGTCCCGGAAGGACGGGTCAGATTCCCCGTTGCGATGCGAAAAATCCGCGGGGAAGGACTTTTTGAAGCTGTCTTTAACGATCACGATCAAGTCTTTCCGTACGAGATTCGAGTTCTGGATCATGAGGGAAATCATATCCCAATTTGTCGACCCCTATATCTTTCCTCCCATACTCACCGATTTTGATCTGCACTTGATGGGAGAAGGAACCCATTTCAAAAAATACGAAAAACTAGGCGGTCACCTTCGGACCATTCAAGGAGTCAGCGGCGTTCATTTTGCCGCATGGGCGCCAAATGCTGCCCGTGTCAGTGTCATTGGAGATTTCAACCGTTGGGATGGACGACGCCATCCGATGCGTGTTCGTGGAAGCACCGGGATTTGGGAAATCTTCATTCCTGGTTTAGGGGAGGGTTGTGTCTATAAGTTTGAAATCAAATCCCGGTATAACAACTATCTGGCCATTAAGTCGGATCCCTATGGGACCTACTTCGAACGTCCCTCCGAAAACTGCCTCCATCGTCCATGACATCAACAAGTACGTCTGGCAGGACGGGGATTGGATGGAGCTGCGGCAAAAAAAGAATTGGTTTGAGTCCCCTTTGGCGATCTATGAAGTCCATTTGGGCTCGTGGATGCGAGTCACCGAAGAAAAGAATCGTTATCTCAACTATGATGAGTTGGGAGATCGTCTCATCTCCTATGTGTGCGATTTAGGGTACACGCATATCCAGCTGTTACCCGTCATGGAACATCCCTTTGATGGCTCCTGGGGGTATCAGACCATCGGATATTTTGCACCGACCAGCCGTTTTGGGACCCCTGAACAATTTAAGTCTTTCGTAGACCGTTGCCATCAATCCGGGCTCGGGGTTCTGTTGGACTGGGTTCCAGCGCACTTCCCCAAAGATGGCCACGGCCTCAGCTATTTTGATGGAACCTATCTCTACGAGCATGCGGATAAGAGAATGGGCGAACATCAAGACTGGGGGACACTCATTTTTAACTACGGACGTAATGAGGTCCGAAACTATCTTCTGTCGAATGCCCTTTTCTGGCTCGACCAATATCATATTGACGGATTGCGCGTGGATGCGGTTGCGTCGATGCTTTATCTGGATTATTCGCGACAGCCTGGTGAATGGATTCCCAATATCTATGGCGGAAATGAAAACCTCGAAGCCGTTGATTTTATCAAGCGGTTTAACGAGCTTGCCCACCAATACCATCCCGGAGTCTTAACCATTGCAGAAGAATCGACGGCCTGGCCCATGGTCTCGCGGCCTGTTTACCTGGGAGGGCTGGGATTCAGCATGAAATGGAACATGGGGTGGATGAATGACCTCTTGTCGTATTTCTCCAACGATCCGATCTATCGTAAATTTCACCAGAACGATCTAACATTTGCGTTGATGTATGCCTTCACGGAGAATTTTATCCTCCCGCTCTCCCATGACGAAGTCGTGCATATGAAAGGGTCGTTGCTCGGCAAGATGCCGGGCTTTTTCATGGAAGACAAATTCAGCAATCTTCGCCTCCTTTACAGCTACATGTATGGCCATCCCGGGAAAAAAGCTGCTTTTCATGGGAGGCGAGTTTGGGCAATGGGATGAATGGAATCACAATGCCGGCCTGAATTGGGAACTGTTGCGTTGGGAACCTCACCAGAAACTTCAAAAATTTGTCCACGATCTGAACCACCTTTACCTTTCTCAGCCCTCCATGTATGAAGTGGATTTTCATTACAGCGGTTTCGAGTGGATTGATTTTCACGATAACGAGAACAGTGTGGTCAGTTTCATGAGGAAAGCCAAGAACCCCGAGGATAATCTAATCTTCATCTACAATTTCACTCCACTTAGTCCGGGATAATTACCGAATCGGCGTTCCTCAGCCCGGTTACTACGAAGAAATCATGAATAGTGATTCCGCCTATTACGGCGGGCGCAATATCGGCAACCTGGGCGCGATTAGAGGCCGAGGAAACTTCCTGGAGAAATTGGCCGTGCCGCCTGAATCTGACGCTTCCACCCTTGGCGATGCTGGTGATGAGATTGAGACCCTCCTGAACTATGAGCCGAGGCTACCTTGCCCTTGTCCTCCACGCTCATCTGCCATTCGTTCGACATCCTGAGCATGACCCCTTTCTGGAAGAAGACTGGCTGTTTGAAGCCGTCACAGAAGCCTATATCCCTTTGATTCTGTCCCTCCAAAGACTCGTCCGCGACGGTGTGCAGTCTCGCCTGACGCTCTCAATTTCTCCTACCCTTACCGAGATGCTGGCCGATCCTCTTCTCCAATTCCGCACCTTGCGCTACCTCACCAACCGAATGGAATTATCCGAACAAGAGGTTGCCCGCACACGCCATTCGCCAGAATTTCATGCGCTGGCCATCTTGTATCGCCACAACTTCCGGGAGGCCCATGCTCTTTTTGAATCCCGTTTCCATTGCCGATTGTTGAATGCCTTCGCCGAACTTCAGGAACAAGGAATTCTCGAAATCATTACTTGTCCGGGCACTCATCCCTTCATGCCATTCATCTCGATGGAACAGGTTCGGAACGCACAGCTCGAAATGGCGCGGATCACTTATAAGCGCCATTTTCATGAACCTTTGCGTGGGCTCTGGCTGGCGGAATGTGGGTATGAACCCGGCATGGACTCTCTCATTAAAAAGGCTGGATTCGATTACCTCATTCTGGATGCTCATGGGCTCCTCTTTGGCAAGCCTCGACCTCCCCAGGGCGTTTTCGCTCCTGTAAGAACACCGGCCAGACATCATTTCATTTGGAAGGGATATGGAATCCAGTCTTCAGGTGTGGAATTCCAAAGTAGGGTATCCTGGCGATGTGAACTATCGCGAATTTTATCGGGATCTAGGGTTCGATGCTCCTTACCAGTATATCCGGCCGTTTCTTCACCCCGATGGTATCCGACGAAATATTGGGATCAAATATCACCGCATTTCCGGGGGTAACGATTTGAGCCAGCGGGCCCCTTATGATCCTCAGAAAGCGCTGGTGCGTGCTCATCATCATGCCAGCCACTTTATCGCGCAACGTCGCTCGCAAATTGACCACCTCTCACAAGCCCTCAAGATCAACCCCGTAGTCGTTTCTCCTTTCGACGCGGAGTTATTTGGTCACTGGTGGCACGAAGGGCCCATCTTTCTCGAGCAGGTCATGCAGCAGACATCCCTCCAATCTTCGGACATCCGCCTGGTCAGCTTGTCCGACGTTCTGACAGAATTTCCAAACCCATTCAGGATGGAGCCCACCGGCTCAAGCTGGGGGAATGAAGGATATTACCGCGTTTGGCTTAATGAGAATAATCAGTGGCTGTATAAGCACCAGCATTGGGCAGAGAACGCCATGGTTGAATTGGCAGACCAGTTCCGAGAGCCGAAAGGCGTTATTGAGCGTGGGCTGAACCAGGCGGCCAGAGAACTCCTGTTGGCGCAAAGCAGCGACTGGGCTTTCCATATGACTGAGCGCAACTCCGCTGGCTATGCCGAACGCCGTTTTACCGATCACATCACGCATTTCCAAAAGTTGCGAGAAGGGTTATTGTGCAATCAACTAAACGCTGCCTACCTGGGCGAATTGGAAGAGAAAGATAATCTCTTTGGCGAACTGGATTACCGGATCTTCAGGTCTTCTGTAAGCGAACGAGCACCCCAGGAACGCAGCGGATCTTTGATTGAAGCCATTGGAGGCCCGGTGACCCTACCGGGCGGTCATTTTCAGAGCATCAAGTGCAGGCGTGGACGCCTGTCGCCACAACCTCAGCCTTGTGGTGCGGGCCTCTGGCCTGCACATTGCAGACTTTATGAGATCGTTTCCAGGTAGGGCGCGACCGCCGGGCGAATAATTTCAGAGCATCAAGTGCAGGCGTGGACGCCTGTCGCCACAACCTCAGCCTTGTGGTGCGGGCCTCTGGCCTGCGCATTGCAGACTTTATGAGATCGTTTCCAGGTAGGGCACGACCGCCGGGCGAATAATTTCAGAGCATCAAGTGCAGGCGTGGACGCCTGTCGCCACAACCTCAGCCTTGTGGTGCGGGCCTCTGGCCTGCGCATTGCAGACTTTATGAGATCGTTTCCAGGTAGGGCGCGACCGCCGGGTGCGCAGCCAAATCGGCGGTCTCGGCGAGACCGCCCTACCTTTATTTAGCTTCGATCCCAACCGATCAGGAAAACGAGCGTTTCAGGCTGGCCGACTGTCCAGATAAAATCGCATTTAAAAACTATGACCATTGCATTTAACTTTAATAATTACGACGCGCCGCGAACGATAAATGAAGACAAAGGGCTCCACGATGGAATCAATGAGGAGGTTTTATGGTCTCCGAAAGAGAAGTGCCGTCCGACCACCCGGTTCGGCAGACATTCCATGCATTGACCGAACGAGGCTCTCAACAGACACGCCTTTCGGATCGGGAAATCCATAAGTATTTGTCCAATCTGCTCGTTGAGTTCATTCATGTAGACAATCTTTACAAAATTCGGGACGAGCATGGTCGTCGGTTGGAGTATCTCGTCGATTTACTGCAAAAGACGGATGAGTCCAATGAGGTGGATAAGAAGGACATTTACAAGCACGTGGGAGACTTCAGCCTTTTTATCCTGGGATTATTTCCCGAAAGCCTCAACCATGGCAAACGTTGCATTAGTCTGAACTATTACGCAGATCAGGGCAGACGCTCCTACATGATTCTTTCGGAAATGAACAACCTCCAACCTCCCTTCGTCATTTTTCGCAAGCTTTCGGAGCAGTTTGAAAGTTGCGTGCACACCCTAAATTGGGTCCGAAACTACATTAGCGATCCTTTCTATCAGTACATGTTGCGCGAATTCGATTCGATTTGACCTCATGAATTGAGTTCTCATCTCCCCTTTGATCCTACGCTACCACCGAGATGTAGACATGATCCCGGCGCCTCGCCTCGGTAAAGGTGCCATCCAACGAAGTAGTCGTTTCCTAAAGGTTCTTCTTCCGTAATGCGTTAGTTACGGGGGGAAATCTGTAAGGGCAAGGCCTTCGGTGACGATTTGAGATTGTCGCTTCTGTAGCGGCTGAGTGGGTAGGGACGGACCGCCGGGCCGTCCGCGGCGCGCTCGGCGAGCGCGCCCTACCAGAAATTCCCCCGATAACTAACGCATTACCTTATTCCTGACTTTTGAGTTGACAAGGTTTTGACGCCATTCATATGATTCCAACATGATTTCCGTGCAGCCTATACGGTGAGGACTAGGTACTGCATTTCATAAATACGGTGACGTTAACGCCAGGTCGGTGACCTGGCCTAAAACTTTGTAGGCCGCGTGACCCCACGCGGCGCCTAACCTCAAAAACGTCACCGTATTTACGAATAGCAGCACTAAGTATCCCGGCGCCGATGGAGTATGCTCTTCTTGCATTCACTCCAAACCTTGGACCAAGACACACCAAGCAATTCTAGCGAAAATTGATTAGCCGAGATTTAGGCCTTAAGGGTCATGAAAGCGGAAGGATAATTAACCCGAAAATGTAGATTACGGATTCACACAGGTTCGACATTCGATTTTCTAATTCACTAATCTAAGGAGAGAGTCCCTTATCGATGATGAGTCATTCTTCTAGACTGAGTCCTTCTGTTTCAAGAATGAGAGCTGCGATTTCGTTCTTTCTTGTCCTCCCCGCAATACTGCTGGTCGCTCCGCTATGTACCGCGAATGAGAGACTCTCCCTCGAGAACAATCTTATCGGAATGACATTCGATCCTGCCACCGGCCTGATCTCCTCAGTGGTCAACAAACTCACTGGTGAAACACTGGGCATTAGCGAAGAAGGTTTCTGGGTTGAAACCGAAGGATTCACGCTCGAGCCGAAGAAAATGAAGCTGCAGTCACTCCAAAGACTCAGCCCTGAAAGCCTTGAAGCGATCTATGTCTCCAGTGGGTATGAAGTGAAATCAACCTATGTCCTGAAACAATCTGATCATTTCCTCACTAAGAAATTATCTTTACGGTCCTCTGCCCCGTTTGGTTGGAAAAATGTCGTTGTAAGCCGAATGAAGTTTCCGGAACAAGATTTCGTTCTAATTCGATATCCCCATCAGAAGACGGTTACCTGGTTCGGTCGAACCACGAAAGGAGGCATTTTCACTGGAATGGAAATGCCATTCGATGACTCGGAGCTGTGGGGCAGAACGCTCAGTTTAGGCTACGCGCCCAGCCTAAAAGTTAAGGCCAATGAATGGCTGGAATCAGAACCTGTCTATCTCGGTGTATACAAACGGCGAGCGCTAGATCGAGAGGAACTCGGCTTGCCACTACAGTCGGAATCCGCTGCCATGGTAGCTATGACCAGCAAGCTGCTTGGCCCTCCGCGTCACAGCTTTCGCGCCAGCGGCCTGTGGTTACTGGTGTGAAATGGAGCATTTCGAGTACAAAGACGAAGCCGCCCTGGAGTCGGATCTGCGCGCGCTTGATTTGATTAAAGAAGTAGGGATTGACTGGGTTACAGACAATATTCCCTGGGGGGGCGAGATCGAGTCTGATGAATAGTCTCCGCCTCAATGACCGGTACCAACCCGGCCCGATCGCTTCCAAGAAATATGAATACGCCCAGCGCATCGGTCTGAAAATGGCCTTTTGGCCTACGATGAACAACTCCAATCCTTGGTGGGAGAAAAAGGGGCGGCCCTTTCTTCCGGATATTCCAGAATGGACCATGTTCCCGGATAGGCGACGGCTGAAGGGAACATTTCTTTCCGGGAAAATTTTCTTTCAAAATATCCAAGGGAATTGCATCGCCAACAAACCCTTCCGGGACTGGATTAACCAACTGAGCCTGGATGGAATGAAGACCGGTTATTTCCCTTCCTGGGTAATGGATGGGGATTTCTTTGGAGGCGGCGGCGTGATCACCCGAGTGGATTGCCCGAAGAAAGACCATGACCACCTCTATGGTGACGCTACTTATGCCTGTGATCGAGCTCTCCGAGAGCTCATTGAGAATGTCCGAAAATTGAAGCCGGACACTTATATTACGGTTTGCCGTCCACCCATGGATCAAGGCGTATTCTCACAGCATAACGTGGATGCTGTTTTTACGATTGATGAGCTCAGTGAACCCGAAGCTCTTCCGGGATTGAGTGGACAGCCCGTGAATATGGTGCTGGGGGACAAGATTCGTCGCTGGTCACGCATCCGGGTGCATCATCATTTCTTCCCACACTACATCGATTGGCCACAAGTCTTTGTCGGTCCACCCCTGATGGGCCCGCCCCACGGCCGTCCCTGGACCAGTGAAGCCATCGACTACATCATGCTAAGCGCTATTTCAAGTTCTCCCAACCAACTCTATTACCTCCCCGCCAAAAGCGGCTTGCCGGAGGCAGACAAGCGAGAGATCAAGAAGTGGCTGGATTGGGGACGCGCCCATGCCGTCTATCTCATGGTACGCCAGGATCTTCCAGACTGGCCCCAGGCCGGCAAAATCGATGGCTCCGCACACCTTCTGCAGGATCATGGCTATTTGTTCCTGTTTAATCCCAATCCCGAGGCTCAACCCGCTAATTTCAGTCTCGATGAATCCATTGGCCTTACCCAGGGAACGCACTTTAGCATTCAGGCTGAATACCCTGATTCAAAATTCAAAACCGGGTTGTCTCGAGGCAGCCCGGTGAGTTGGATGATCCCCCCGAGGACAGCGACGATACTAAGCATCAAACCGGATTAGGCCAATGAATGTGGTGTAGGGCGAAGCATTGGTCGGAAAGGAAGAGGCTCATCCCTGGTATGACCTCTTCAGATTCGAATGCTTCGCCCCTACGGAATTCCTTCTGTAAGAAGTAACCACGATTGCCAATCTTGATCTTCAATTCATCTTGGGTTATTAGAAAGCATTCGGATCCGTAGCTGGTTGACCCGTCGAGGTTGGATCGGCTCCCATTAATTTCCCTCTTCGATGAAATCCTGTCGAGTATTCCACCAATAATCCGTTGCAAATCCCCCCCGTTCATAGCAATATCTATGTTTGTTTTGAGTTATTTTTCCCCCGCTGTATTCATAACCCCAATCTTGGAGAACAAACCTGTGATCAAAAAAGGCACGAAAATATCACCCGCAAAAGGTAAATTAGGCATGTTAATTCCCGGGATGGGCGCTGTGGCAACGACCTTTATTGCCGGCGTTGAGGCTATCCGGAAACATGGAGCCAAACCCTTCGGTTCCCTGACCCAAATGGGTACGATCCGCCTCGGCAAAAGGACCGAGAAGCGTACCCCTCTCATTAAAGACTTCGTCCCCTTGGCTCACCTGGACGATCTCGTCTTCGGTGGATGGGACATCCATGGGGAAAATTGTTACGAAACCGCCTTGCGTTCCAACGTGTTAGAGAAGCCCCTCCTCGGCACCCTGAAGAATGACCTGCAGCGCCTTCGCCCCTGGGATGCTGTCTTCAGCAAAAAGTACGTGAAGAGACTGAATGGCACTCACGTCAAGAAAGGGAAAGACTAAATTTGAGCTGGCCGGCCAGATCATGGCGGATATTCGGGAATTTCAGAAGAACAATGACATCGACCGCCTGGTCATGATCTGGTGTGGCAGCACAGAAGTCTTTTTTAAGATGAGCGATGTCCACTCGACGGTGGCAAAGTTTGAAAAGGGACTTAAATCCAATGACCCCAAAATCTCTCCAAGCATGATCTATGCCTACGCCGCATTGAAGATGGGGATACCTTTGCCAACGGAGCTCCCAATTTGACCGTGGATATCCCGGCCATGATTGAACTGGCTCAGAAGAACGACGCGTCCATTTGCGGGAAAGACTTCAAAACCGGCCAAACTCTCATGAAAACGATCATTGCTCCAGGTTTGAAGTCGCGCATGATCGGCCTGAGAGGTTGGTTCTCCACGAATATCCTGGGGAACCGCGATGGCGAAGTTCTGGACGAGCCGATGTCCTTCAAAACCAAAGAAGAATCAAAGCTTTCGGTGCTGGACCACATCCTCCAGCCGGAACTTTATCCAGAGTTGTATAAGGGCTTCCATCATCAGGTCCGCATCAACTATTACCCGCCGAGTGGAGACAATAAAGAGGGCTGGGATAATATCGATATTTTCGGATGGCTCGGTTATCCGATGCAGATCAAGGTCAACTTCCTTTGCCGGGATAGCATCCTGGCGGCACCCTTATGCCTCGACTTGGTGCTCTTTCTCGACCTCGCCCAGCGCGCCAAAATGCACGGGATCCAAGAATGGCTTTCCTTTTACTTTCAAGAGTCCGCAATGTGCGCCAGAGCTCTATCCCGAGCATGACCTTTTTATTCAATTGATGAAGCTCAAGAATACGCTCCGCTACCTGCGCGGAGAAGACCTCATCACGCATTTGGGGTTGGAATACTACGACTGATTATCAAGCTTCATTGTTCATTGATCATTTGTCATTTTTGATTTTGGACAGATGATGGACCAGTATCGGTTCAATGAATCAGAGTCAACAGAAAGCGGACGAGCTGGAAGCGCGGCTTGTTGAATTTGCTGTCAGGATCATAAAGCTTTCCAATAGCCTTCCTAAGACTCCAGCAGGTAGACATGTGGCAAATCAGATATTACGTTCCGGGACCTCTCCTGCGGCAAATTACAGTGAAGCGAGAGCCGCTGAAAGTAACGCGGATTTCATACACAAATTGGGGATTGTCTTAAAAGAATTGAACGAAACCAGCGTTTGGTTAAAAATCGTAAATAAGGGTGGACTTGTTAGCTCGGCATTGATGGCAAACATCATTGATGAAACAACTCAGCTGTCTAAAATTGTCACATCATCGGTTAAGACACTGAAGTCTAGAATGAAGTACGACTAAACTCGAAATGGGAAATGACAACTGAAAAATGAACGATGAGAAATCTTTTCGCCCTGCAATGATTTCTACTGATTTATCCAGATGAGCATTGGTCTAATTGCGAGTTCTTCCCTCACCAGAAAATATCTCATGGCCATTTCAGGGGTGTTCTTATTCCTCTTTGTCATTGGCCATATGCTGGGGAATCTGCAAGTTTTTCTCGGACCGGAGTCATTGAACGCTTATGGGGCGTTTTTAAAATCCAAACCGGGATTGCTTTGGACGGTCCGCCTCATCTTGCTCGTCATTGTGGTCTTTCATATCGTGACCGGGATTCAGTTAGCTTTGCAGAATCGCCGGGCGCGTCCCGTTCGTTACGCAAACAGCAAACCTCCTTATGCCAATCTTGCCTCCAGGACTGTGCTCATCAGCGGATTGGTCATATTTTCATTTGTGGCCTATCATTTGATGCAATTTACGCTTGGAGTCACCAATCCCGAGTATCTCCACTTGGAGGACTCGAAGGGGAGACATGACGTGTATCGAATGGCAGTCGAGGGGTTCTCTTCTCCCGGCGTCACCTTTTTTTACATCTTGGCGATGGGGTTGCTCTGCCTGCACTTGAGTCATGGGGTCAGCAGCGCCTTTCAATCATTGGGATTGAAGAGCAAAAGAACGGAAGACTTGATCTGCCGCCTCTCGCAGGTCTCCGCCCTTGTCATCTTCGTGGGGAATTCTTCAATGCCACTGGCAGTTTTGCTTGGATACGTCAAATAGCAGGACGAAAAATGAGCTCTCAATAGCGATGCAACAATCATGAAACTGGACTCTAAAACTCCCTCCGGTCCCCTTGCCAGCAAATGGGATCGCTATCGCCTGGGAATGAAGCTGGTGAATCCATCCAATAAACGCAAGTTTGATGTGATCGTTGTTGGAACTGGCCTGGCTGGATCTTCAGCCGCCGCTTCTCTGGCAGAATTGGGCTACAAGGTCCAGGTGTTTACGTTTCATGACTCGCCTCGGCGGGCTCACAGCATTGCAGCTCAAGGAGGCATCAATGCTGCTAAAAACTATCCCAACGACGGGGACAGTATTTATCGCCTGTTTTACGACACGATCAAAGGCGGAGACTTCCGGGCTCGCGAAGGTAATGTCTATCGGCTGGCTCAGACCAGCAATGCCATCATCGACCAATGCGTTGCCCAGGGAGTACCCTTTGCCCGGGAATACGGAGGCTTGCTGTCGAATCGTTCATTTGGTGGTGCGCAGGTTTCCCGAACCTTCTACGCTCGCGGTCAGACCGGACAACAGCTCTTGCTGGGAGCCTATCAAGCTCTCGCCCGCCAGCTGGGGTTGGGGAATTGCCAGCTTTTTCCGATGACCGAGATGTTAGATCTGGTGGTGGTGGATGGTGTGGCCAAAGGGATTGTGGTCCGAAACCTCGTCACCGGGGAGATTCGTTCGCATTCAGCGGACGCCGTCGTGCTGGCGACGGGCGGCTATGGCAATGTGTTCTATCTTTCGACCAATGCGGGAGGGTGTAATGTCACGGCCACGTTTCGTGCTTACAAGCGGGGCGCCGCCTTTGCGAACCCATGCTATACGCAGATTCATCCCACCTGCATCCCGGCCAGCGGAGAGTACCAATCAAAACTGACTCTCATGTCCGAGTCCTTGAGAAATGACGGGCGGGTCTGGGTACCCAAGAAGTCAGGGGATACCCGCCCTGCCCAACAGATTCCAGAGAGCGAACGGGATTATTATCTGGAGCGGAAATACCCCAGTTATGGCAATCTTGCCCCGCGTGACATTTCCTCGAGAGCTGCGAAAGAGGTCTGTGACGAAGGGCGTGGTGTAGGTCCCGGCGGGAAGGGCGTGTATCTGGACTTTGCCGAGGCCATTCAGCGCCTTGGCGAACATACGATCCGGGAGCGCTATGGCAATCTCTTTGAGATGTATGAACGGATCACCGGTGAGGATGCTTACAAGACACCCATGCGGATTTACCCGGCCGTGCATTACACCATGGGCGGCCTGTGGGTTGATTATGATCTGATGAGTAATATCCCTGGACTCTTCGTCCTTGGAGAAGCCAATTTTTCTGATCATGGCGCCAACCGGTTGGGAGCCAGCGCGCTGATGCAGGGCTTGGCGGATGGTTATTTCATCCTTCCTTACACCCTTGGGAATTTTTTTGGCTCTATCCCACAGAATAGAATTCCAGAAACTCATGCTGAATTTAAACGGATTGAAAGTGAGGTCAGCGCCAAGATTCAGCGATTCTTGTCCATCAAAGGGAAACGAACGGTGGGCTCATTTCATCGAGAGCTGGGAAAATTGATGTGGGAACATTGCGGGATGGCACGGAACGAGAAAGGCTTGAAAGAAGTCTTGCAGAAGATTCCGGCGCTGCGACAAGAGTTTTGGGAAAACGTGACGGTGTTGGGAGAGGATGCCAATCTGAACCAGTCCATTGAAAAAGCCGGGCGGGTGGCTGATTTCTTAGAGTTCGCTGAGTTGCTCTGCCTCGACGCTCTGACGCGTGCCGAGTCGTGCGGGGGGCACTTCCGCGAGGAATTTCAGACGAGTGATGGAGAAGCCCTCCGAAATGATGATGCCTATGCGCATGTCTCGGCGTGGGAATACCAGGGTGAAGGCCATTCACCCTTGATGCACAAAGAGCCATTGCTTTATGAAGAATTGAAGATGAGTCAGCGGAGCTATAAGTAACGATGATTCGCCCTCCATGGAAGATGGAACGCGCGCTCCGCGCGCGTTCAAGCGTGCGTCGGAGCGCCCGTCCACCCGCGCGCACAGGCAGCTCCAAGCTGATGTCACTGTAATTGATGAAATGAGTACTTAGTGTCGCAGATGTTATCGCTTCAAGGATGATTCTCGTATGAAACTTACGCTAAGAGTCTGGCGCCAGAAGAATTCGAAGACACCGGGAAAGTTTGTGGAGTATCAGGCTCCCAATGTGATCCCGGAGATGTCGTTCTTGGAGATGCTAGATGTTGTCAACGAAGACTTGACAGGCAAGGGCGTAGAGCCGATTGCTTTCGATTCGGATTGTCGAGAAGGAATTTGCGGTTCCTGCTCAATGGTCATCAACGGGATTCCGCATGGAGGACATCGGAGAACAACGGTATGCCAGCTCCATATGAGACATTTCAAGGATGGCGATCGCCTCACCATTGAACCCTGGCGCGCCGGGGCATTCCCTGTAGTCAAAGACCTCGTCGTGGATCGGAGCGCTTTTGATCATATTATGGAAGCGGGAGGGTTTGTCTCCGTCTCAACCGGTCAGGCGCCCGAAGCGAACACGATTCCAGTGCCCAGACCTGCCGCTGAAAAATCCATGGACGCGGCCGCCTGTATTGGATGTGGAGCCTGCGTTGCCGCTTGCAAGAACGCCTCTGCCATGCTGTTCGTGGCAGCCAAGGTTTCCCATCTGGGTCAGCTCCCGCAGGGACAAGTCAGAACGAAATAGCCGGGTGCTCAAGATGGTGAAGGCCATGGATGAAGCCGGTTTTGGCAATTGTACCAATATCAGCTCCTGTGAAGCCGTTTGCCCGAAAGAAATTTCGGTCGAGTTTATTGCGCGTATGAACCGCGATTATGCCAAGGCACTGGTTGAGGGGGAATAGAAGAATGCCGTTTGACGAATGCCGAATGGCGATTAAAAATATTCTAACCACGGGGAACACGGGGAGAGACAGCAGTATTAGATATTTGCTATTTTCGATTTGCGATCGTCTATTTATTATTTGGATATAACCAACGGGCTATTGCCGTGAGTCCGCCTTTTAACAGATCGTAAATAACAAATAAACGATAACAAATCGTAAATAGCTCTCACATCCTCCGTGTATCCCCGCGGTTTTCTTTTAATGAGACCCGCCTGAATCTATCCGCAATCTGAATTCCACATTCCGCAATCTTCAGAACATCTGCGTTTTCCACAAGTCATGAATGTGGATGATTCCTTCGAGTTTCCCCTCTTTCGTCGTTACCAGCAGCGAAGTAATTTTTCGCTCTTCCATGATTTGTAGAGCCGCAGTTGCCAATGACTGTGGTTCGATGGTCAGCGGCTTCAAGTGCATACACTCCCCGGCTTTCTTCTTTAGAAAATTCACGTCTTTCTGTAAGAGTCGCCGCAAGTCGCCGTCTGTAATAATTCCTGCAACCCGCGACCCATCCTGCATGACGGCTGTGACCCCCATCCCTTTTTCGGAAATTTCATAGGATCACAGCTTGCATCGAAGTGTCCACATCCACAGCGGGTATCGCATCTCCACGTGCATGAGTTTCTCTACGGTCATGAGTCTCTTGTCTATTCCACCGGGATGAAGACTGGCGAAATTCTCTTCTTTAAAGCCCCGTTTTTCATACAACGCAATGGCCAAAGCGTCACCGAGGGCTAACGCTGCGGTCGTACTGGCAGTCGGCGCCAACCCGAGAGGACAAGCCTCTTGACGGATGCTGACATCGAGCACAATGTCGCTGTGCCGGGCCAAAGAAGATTGAGGATTACCGACCATCGCGATTAAGAAGATTCCAAGCCGCTTCAGAGTCTTCAGGAGCCGGATCAGTTCCTCGGTTTCACCACTATTGGATATCAGCAACACGATATCGCCCTTGACAATCATGCCAAGATCGCCGTGATGCGCTTCGGTGGGGTGCAGGAAAAAGGCAGGAGTCCCGGTACTCGCCAATGTGGCGGCTATTTTCTTGCAGATGATGCCAGATTTCCCAATACCCGTAACAACGACACGGCCATGGCAATGAAATAATGCATCGACAGCACTTTCAAATCGCACATCAATTCGATCAATGAGATCGGTGATAGCCTCCGCTTCAATGCGTAAAACTCTCTTGGCAGATTCAGAAATCATAGTCATTCAGAATTAGACTACCGGGAACACAGGGACGAGAGAAGAATTTGTTATTGGCTATTTTCGATTTGCGATTGTCTATTTATTATTTCGATATATTCCACGGCCTAATGCAATGCGTCCGCGTTTTTGCATATCGTAAATAACCAATAAACGATAACAAATAGTAAATAGTTCTCTGCGTCCTCCGTGTTCCCCGTGGTTTCATCTTTCACTCGGCATTCGTCATTCGGCATTCGGCATTTCCTCTAAGTGAATCTTTGGAGGAAATGGGGCAATTGTTCTAATCCCATCGTTTTAGCCAACTGCCGGACCTGTTCAAAATCTACCTGCTCGCGGCCCTGCTTTAGGGTCGCCTCGATATCCGCGATCTCTAGTCGAGGGAAGTACAACCTGGGTTTCAGTCTCCGACCACGCAGGGCGCCGCGCCACGCACGAAAATGGCTAATGGTACGGAGGCCTGGATAGTAAACAAAAATGTTCGGTCCCGGAATTGGAATCAGAATGGGCGATAGCAAGATCGCAACGATGGCCACGACAAAATCCACTCCAAACCAGAAAAGATGTTTATTGCGCTCTCTGCCCCGACAGTTGCTCCAGCATTTCGGCTGCCCGTGTTTCAGTTAGGGTCGATGCAAAATGGAGGTTGATTTCGGTAGCGTGGCGCATGCGCTTGAACACACGTTCCATCGGGTCTATTTTGTATTCTAATCGATTGTAATAGTCGCGGACAACAATCGTCAGGTTCTTGAAATATTCGAGCGGCCCATGTACCCCGGCGGGCAAGCCAATTGACCCACGTGTCCACCAGGCTCTTGGTTGAATCCGGGCTCTCCAGCGAACTTCTTTCGTCTTCGGCGTATAAAACGACCGAATTCTTTCGAAGTTGGATGAGATAGAAGTTCATGGGGGCTCAAATACCTGTTCATTTCATTGAAGGCACGCAAGTCAGAAACGGGTGATAGACGCCTCGGTCTAGGATAGCCAATGTGCTTGTGAACGGATAGAAAATTCTTCCCGTCGAGAATCTGCCAGGAAGGCTATTGACCCGCACTGGCTGAGCTTGAGGCTTTGATAAAACCCCAATCTTGGAGCCGATATTTAAACCAGAACCCACCCCTAACGCCCCTCCGGCGGAGGTGAATTGGGTCACCGAGCCTGCGACGCCAGAAACCCATGTTGTACACGCCCGCCTTCCGCTTTTGGTAGGGCGCGCACGCCGTGCGCGCCGTCATTCGGCGGTTTCGGCGAAATCGCCCTACCAACTGCAACTCGCGTCGCTGTACGCCTGGTTCGTCCCGTCTTCCAGAGTATGCGTTTTCTTCCACGCTAAGGTAGGAATAGAGGCGTTGGCTCGAATTGATGAGGCAATGATGAAACTTCTCCCAGCACTGATCATTCTCTTTTTCATCTTTCAGCGCGAGATCGGTGCTGCGGATCGGGTCGTATATGAAGGAAACCAGGGCCCCGGGAAGGGAAAGCACATCGTGTTCGTGACGGGAGATGAAGAGTACCGGTCAGAAGAAGCGATGCCCATGTTGGCCCAAATTCTTGCGATTCGACACGGATTCAAATGTACGGTGCTCTTCGCGCTTGATCCCACGGACGGGACCATCGATCCCTAACAACCCGACAAACCTGCCGGGATTAGAATCCTTGCAAAGTGCTGACATGATGGTCATTTTTGCCCGCTTTCGGGAGCCCGCCGATCGGGAGATGAAATACATCGCTGACTTCGTGAACTCGGGCAAACCCATCCTGGGAATTCGTACAGCCACCCATGCGTTTGCGTTTGAAAAAAACAAACAAAGTGCTTATGCGCGTTATGACTGGCGAATAAAGAATGGCCGGGAGGATTCGGCCAGCAGGTTCTCGGAGAAACCTGGATCGCCCATCATGGGATTCATGGTAAAGAAAGCACTCGAGGCATTGTTAACGAGGCCCAGAAAAATAACCCGATTCTAAGAGGAGTCGACGACATTTGGGGACCCACCGATGTTTACCGTGTCAGTCACCTTACTGCCGATGCGGTCGTGCTGGTCTATGGCCAGGTTCTGGAAGGAATGCATCCGTTGGACAAGCCTGTAACCGGAACGAAAAATGATCCGATGATGCCTCTCATCTGGGTCCGAAATTACACCGGTGAGACCGGAAAAACCTCACGGGTGATCTGCTCTACCATTGGGGCTGCCGTTGATTTGGAGAGCGAAGGATTACGCCGCCTGCTGGTGAATGCCTGTTATTGGGCGGCTGGGCCTGGAAACCCAAATTCCTGCAAAGAGTGACGTGAATTACGTGGGTGAGTACATCCCAACCTACTTCGGGTTCGGTAAGTTCAAACGGGGCATGAGACCTTCTGATTTTGAGTTGAAATAAGGGCGAGAGTCTCTACTTAAAGTCCCATTAAAAGCCAACGCAATGTTAGCGAGTCGTGCTGTAGCGGGGGTCGCTGGCCCATAAGCGCTACCCTAAGCTTGGATGATTGATGCATTGCGGGATCCTTCAGTTGAGCAAATGACTCCTAGAATTGGGAAACGCCAAGAACGCAAAGTTCGCCAAGAGTAGGCGCCTTCAAGTCCGCCGACGAAGTAGCTCAGGATATTGTTGACGCTGCACTCAAGAGTGCCTCGTGCCTTGGGGCCCGGGCTGCTGGAATCGGCCTATCAGGCTTGTCTGGCACACGAGCTCCAAAGACGCCGCCACCGGGTCGAATGCAAACTCGCTGTTCCACCAGACTAGAATTTGAAGGGGTGCTTATTGAGGCCGGTTGACCGCATCGACATGCGAATCGACTAATTGGTGTCTGTTGGAACGTGATATGGTTGCGCGACAACATCCAGCGGGTAGCCAGAAACCATCCGGAAGAACTACGGGTAGGATAAGATCAGACGGCTAACCAAAATGTATCCTCTTTTCTTGGCGTGCTTGGCGCTCTTGGCGTTTCGTTCTTCCGGCGGCAGGTGAGGAAAGCCTTATAAAGTTAGCGCTCATGGGTCGCCGACTCCGGCCGGCGCTAGAGAGGCCGCTGACCTTCCGCCGACCCTAGTGGGGCAATTTACAACAAGGGCTTCTGAAACTTTGTAATTGGATTGAGAATCAAATCCATTAGTGCTAAAAGGGGGGATCTGCTGCGCAGCACCTGCGCACTCGTAGCGATAATCATTGGGTTGGCGCCTTAAAAGCAGAAAGGGACCAAACGGTCTTCGGGAGAGTTGGATTATGAATCCCATTGCAATTAGCTTGATTGTATTCGTTTGCGTTTTTGGAGGGTCTTTGTTTGGTGTTTTTCTTCGCACTGTTCTGCCCGAGGATCATCTGAATACCTCTTCTAGAGATCTTGTAAAGCTGGGGATGGGAACGATCGCGGCGATGACTGGCCTTGTTCTGGGTCTGCTGGTTGCTTCGGCAAAAGGCTCTTATGACACGCAAAGCCGCGAAATGACGGAGATGTCTGCCGAGATCATCTCTGGATCGCGTTCTGGCGCATTATGGGCCTGAAGCGAAGGAAGTCCGTGATCTCTTGCGCGGCAGCGTTGTCCAGTACGCTCGAACGGATATGGCCGGAAGACCGTTCAAAACATTCCCAATTGGACCCGGCGAAGTCCAAGTCCGAATACCTCTATGACATGATTCAGGAACTCTCACCCACGACCGATACTCAACGCTCCCTTCAGGCCCGCGCGTTAAATATGGCGTTTGACTCGGACAAAGACGCATGTTGATGTTCGCACAACAGGTAGCTCGATGTCCTTGCCTCTCCTGGTCGTGATCGTTTTCTCGCCTGTCCATTACCTTCATCAGCTTCGGTCTGCACACCCCTCCGAACGCAACTGTCATCGCTACCTTGTTTCTATGCGCCTTATCCGTCTCGGGTGTGATTTTCTTGATCCTGGAAATGTATGATCCCTTAGCAGGATTGATCCAGATTTCGAGTGCTCCGCTGCGAAGTGCCATTGCGCATCTCGGCCAATAGCCTTTCTCGTTGGATTCCGAAGTGTGGCTGTTCCTAACGGGCCGCTCGCGCCCTTGGCGCTTCAAGACCCTCGGCCGGATTCGTCCCACTGTTATTTCACCGGCACAAAAACCACGCAGGCAGGCTTGGGCACATTTACTGGTGCACCGGTCGGAGTCAGATGTCCGGTATTCGGGTCGATCTTAAAGACCACCAGAGTATTGGAATCCTGATTGGCAGCTAAGAGAAATTTGCCTGTCGGATCGATGCCAAAATTGCGAGGTGTTTTGCCGAGCGTAGACTGGATCTGAGCAGGGGTGAGGGTCCCTTTCTTGGATCAATTTGAAAAACGGCAATACTGTCATGTCCTCGGTTCGAGCCATAAAGGAATTTGCCCGAGGGATGGACCGCAATTTCAGCCGTCGTATTCTTCCCTTTGAACTCTGCAGGAAGAGTCGAGAGGGTCTGAATCTCTGTCAGAATCCCCTTCGAAGAATCGTATGAAAAAGCGGTGATGGTCGAGTTGAGCTCGTTGATGACGTAGGCATAACGCGCCTTTGGGTGGAAGGCAAAATGGCGCGGCCCGGCTCCAGGCTTCAGGGAAACAAAAGGAGGATTGTTTGCGACAAGGGTTCCCCGGGCGGAATCAAAACGGTAAACCAGTACTTTGTCTTGCCCCAGGTCGGGCACAACCGCAAAATGATTGGCCGGGTCTAGGTAAATCCCATGCGGATGGGGACCTTCTTGGCGTGCCGGATCGGTGCTGGATCCTTTATGTTCCATCACGGATGACGCCTCATTCAGATGACCATCCGGTTGAATCGGGAAGGCGGCGGCGGTCCCGCCATAATTAGCCACCAGAATGGTTTTCCCCGTTTTATCTGCCGTCAGATAACAGGGATTGATCCCTTTGGAGGGCTGCCAGTTCATCAAGGTAAGCTTGCCCGTGCTGGAATCGAGAGTGAATCCGCGTACGGCGCCCCCTTTCTTTCCGTCGATCTCGCAAACTTCATTGACGGCGTAGAGGAAACGGCCGTTGGGGTGGACTGCCAGAAATCCTGGGCTGATGTCTCAGCCGCCAGTCCGAGTGGGGTCAAGCTCCCCGTTGCGGTATCCATTCGAAAAGCATAGATTCCTTTACTCTCGCTTTGTCGAACCCGTATATGTGCCCACATAGACTAAGTACTGGGATCCGCTGGCCTTAGCCCAAGAAACATTCCCCTATTCCAGCCCAAACTAAAAAGACTGAACTCAGGACCAGAAAAGCAAATGGAAAGACCCACTTTAGTGTGTTGGTTGGAGCATTTTTTTTGTGCATCTTCTATCGTTCCTTTCTAAACAATCTTCCGTTGCATTACCTAAAATCGGTGGCGTTGAAGGCCGGGTCATGACCCAGCGATCCTGAAATATTTCCTACTGACTTCGGCTATGTTGAGGAGATCAGCCGAGGACCATTTTCATCGTAAACTATCTGACTTCCGTATGGCCAATCTTCGGGGCGTTCTGCAAGACCCGCACGCACCGGATTCATGAGAACGTAGTTCCATTTTTCAGATTCACTTTCATCATTCCGTAATACGTGGTCGAAGAATCCGGTCTGCCATCTCCAAAGTTCTTGGCGCCCGGTGCGGTCACCGGGCCTACAATGCCCCCTACTTGATCGAATAAAACTTTTCATCGCTTTTATCCACTGACCCAGTGAAACACAATTGTTTCCTTGCTGAACAATCAGATGTAAATGATCAGGCATGACCACAAAGCGTTTTGGCCACCAACGATATCGTTTTGGGCTGCCTAGCAAAAAAACGACCAAGAGAGAATAGACGACGTCATTGGCAAGAACATTGTTCCGTTCCGCAACACAAATGGTTATGAAGTAACGAGGAAGACCTCCGTCAATCCAAACTTCACCCAATCGGCGTAGACGGTGAGGGTAACGAGGAGTCGCGTTCACATTCGTCTCTTAAGAAGCGACGCCGGCTGAGGTCAGCCGGCCTACAATGTTGTAGGCCGCGTGACCACACGCGGCGCCCATCTAAATAATACGTCAGTATATTGATGAACCAGAGCGCTAAGGTTTTATTACGCGATCTTCTCTCTTCCGCAACTCGCTATGGCTGAATCCGTAGGAAAAATAAAGCACCACTCCAATCACCATCCAGATAATCAGGCGTTCCCAGGTTTCCTTGGGCAAACTAGCCATGAGAACCAGGCTGATGAGGGCGGAAACAATGGGGATCAGCGGGACCAGCGGCGTCCTGAAGGGCCGCTCCAACTCCGGCCGGTTATACCTTAGGAAGATGACTCCAATGGACACGATCACGAACGCCATCAAGGTCCCAATACTAACAAGTTCTCCAAGGATCTTAATGGGAGTAAATCCGGATGCAATAGCGACGCCAAGTCCGGTCACGATCGTGGTTACGTAAGGGGTCCGAAACTTCGGATGAACCTTCTTCGCCCAGGCAGGAAGCAGCCCATCGTTGGCCATGGAAAAGAAAATCCGTGGCTGCCCCAGCATCATCACTACCATCACAGAACTCAATCCAGCCAAAGCGCCCAATTTAACAACGATGGGCATGAGCTTTAAAAATCCTTCCCAAGAGGTTCCAGCGGCTGCGACACTGGCGGCATCAATAGCCACCGCCATAGGAGCCGCCACACCCAATTGCTTATAAGGAACCAATCCGACCATAACTCCAGAGACCAGCACGTAGAGCACCGTGCAGATGATCAAAGACCCGAGAATGCCGATGGGCATATCCCGCTGGGGATTTTTGGCTTCCTGGGCCGCCGTCGAGACGGCGTCAAATCCAATATAAGCAAAAAAGATGACCGCCGCTCCGCGAAAAATGCCGCTCCATCCGTAATCGCCGAAACTATCCCTGGTTCTCGGGGATAAAAGGATGCCAATTGGCCGGATTGATGAAACGTGCCCCGGCCGCAATCACCGCCAATACCACGAAGACTTTAATGATCACGATCACGCTATTGACATTGGCGGATTCCTGAATCCCAATGACCAGTAAGATGGTCACTGCAATGGTGACAAGAACCGCTGGGAGATTGAATACAGCCGTTACCGTTCCGCCATCTGCAAGGTGAACCAGGGTTCCGGGGGCGGCGCTTAAAGCCGCTGGGAATTGAATTCCAAAATCGTGAAGGATACTAATTAAGTATCCAGACCAGCCGACAGCCACGGTGGCAGCCCCCAACGCATATTCCAGGATTAAGTCCCAACCGATGATCCAGGCCACAAATTCCCCCAGGGTGGCATAACCATAAGTATAGGCCGAACCGGCGATCGGAACGGTGGAGGCAAACTCGGAGTAACATAACCCGGCCAAAGCGCTGACAAATCCAGCCAAAATCATCGAGAATACGATGGCCGGCCCGGCGTGGGCGGCTGCGGCTTGTCCCGTCAGTACAAAGATGCCCGTACCGATGATCGCCCCGATTCCCAGAGTGACCAGATTGACTGGTCCGAGAACCCGCTTTAGACTGTGCTCTCCGCTGGCGGCAGCCTCTATTCTGATCTGTTCAATAGACTTGGTCGCAAAAATGGACATGTACTCCTCCGGTCCTCATTTTCTCCACACGTGGGACAGCAAATCGAAATAATCAATAATAACGGTGGAACTAAGTACCCTGTACTCGGCTGGAGAATTTGGATCCGTCAAATTCCAGGTTAGTACCCAGTTGCCGAAGCCCTTGTTGTAGCTGGCCTCGCTGAGGCCGGCCTGTGGCCGGGGTCAACGACCCCGGCTACAGCAATTGCCATGAATTTGTGTAACAGTGCACTCATTCAAACACTTTTGCGTTCCCGTAACTCAAACTCTTAAAGTACCGAGCGGTCTTGTTTCCGGTTCCAATAAAAATATGCCGGCAGGCCTAAGAAGATGATCGCGAGACCAGGCCAGGAGTTCTTCGGATCACCCACTAAATTACAAGCCAATACAATGGCGGCCAACCCAACATAGACTATGGGGAGATAAGGATATCCTACGGTTCGGTAAGGACGATTCAAGTCGGGTCTTGATCGGCGAAGCACGATCACTCCGTAAACCGTCAGAGATATAGAACAACAAGGCCGCGGAAATGACGTAGCTGAGCAGTTGGCTGTAGGTTCCGCTCAGAGTCAATAAAGAGGCCCAAACTGCTTGCAGTGCCAAAGACTTGATGGGGGTTCGGAAGCGCGGATGGATCTCGGCCACTCTCGCAAAAAAAAGCTGATCTCGAGCCATGGCATAATAAACTCTCGGACCCGATAGGATAATCCCGTTTAAGCATCCAAAGGTGGAAACTAAAATAGCAAAAGAAACCAGGCGATTGCCAATTGGCCCCAGCACAACATTCGCAACGGTCGCAGCGATCTTGTCGGTTTTGGCGATTTCTGCGACAGGCAAGACGTGAAGGTATCCGATGTTGACCAACACATAAAGTAAAGAGACCAGAAATGTCCCGCTAAAAAGGGCTAGAGGCAAAGTCCGCGAAGGATTTTTGACTTCGCCGGCTGTAAAAGTCAGATTATTCCAAGCATCCGCCGAGAACAACGCACCAATCATTGCCACGCCAATCAAGAGAACCAGGTTTAGAAAAGTCGAGTCGGAATTGAGTAATGGAGAGGCAGAGCTTCTAAATTGCATGACAATCTGATGGATCGAATCCAGATGAGGAAAGAAGGGCAAGAAGTGAGCCCAAGCTCCCGCCGAAAAACCTAGTCCGAGCACGATCAGAGCCAGTAACGCGAATATTTTGAGAAAAGTAAAAACATTTTGAACATGGGCACCGAGACGGATCCCGAAGCAATTAATAAAGGAGAGAAACAAGATCACGGTCACAGCGACAATTTGTTTCAGGTCAACCACAATGGCTCGCCCAAAAATGTTTGTTTGATAGAAAACATGAGTAAGAGGGACGAACACCCCGAGATATCTCGAGAATCCCACGGCCACGGCCGCGATGGTTCCGGTTTGAATCACAAGGAAAAGGGTCCACCCGTAGAGAAATCCCCAAAGCCGGCCATAGGCTTCCTTCAGGAACACATACTGCCCTCCGGCTTTGGGCATGGCTGCAGACAGTTCCCCGTAACTGAGAGCACTCATGACCGTCATTGCACCGCCCAGGATCCAGACTAAAAGGAGAAGGCCGGGAGACTCGACCGCTCTTGCAATATCGGCTGTCACGATAAAGATCCCAGAACCGATCATTGATCCCACAATCAACATCGTGGCATCGATCAGTCCCAATCCTTTGACCAGTTCGACTTCAGCGGCTTTGCTCGTAAGTGCCTCCTGTCGATAAGGAGCAAGGTGCAAGGGTCAAGGGACAAGCCTTTGCCGATCCAAGCGCCTTGTTTCTTCTTGCACAATATCGATCGGAATGATCAGACGATGAGTATTCAGAAAAAGGAGGAATGCAAATATCAAGCGTAGATCCTAACAGTTTAGAAACCGTTTGGAAAGGGTGGTCCGCTCAAATGGTTTGGACGGGTAACTCAGAGAGCAGGCTAGGGGCCCGCAGCACAAGGTTGTGGCGCACGCTGGACGCCTGCACCCGCTTTTGGTAGGGCGTGCACGCCGTACGCGCCGCCAATCGGCGGTTTCGGCGAAACCGCCCTACCAACAATAACCCCTTGCCTTTGTAGTGAGGGCACCGGGCCTTCAGCTTCACAATAAATTCCAGACCTTAGGGAGGAACAGTTTTTCGTAGAGACGGATCGCATACCGGTCCGTCATGCCCGCCACGAAATCGGTAGTCATCTGTTCGATGGAATCACCCTTTGACTGGAGCCTGGGAAGGAAGGTCTTCGGGATGTTGAAGAACATGAACAAAGACGTCATTCAGGATTTTCTTGGCCTTGAGGAATTCAGCTTGGGGAATGCTCAGTTCGTATACCGTTTGATAGAGAAACTGGCGGAGATCCAGCATCGCCTTCAATACATCTTCATCCATGGTCACCGCTTGGAGATCCTGATTCAGGCTAGAATAAATAACATTGCTCACGAGTGTATTGATTCGTTTCGAATGGCTATTGCCGAGTATTTCAATGATGTGCTTGGGTATGTCTTTGGTCTTAATTAACCCTGAGCGGACTGCATCGTCCAAGTCGTGATTCACATAGGCAATGATATCGGAGACTCGTAACCACCTGACCTTCAAGAGTAGCGGGGCGGCCTTTGTCTTGTTTGGTAAAGACCGCGCCTGCACCTTTAGAGTGTTTCACTATCCCGTCACGAACTTCCCAAGTGAGATTGAGACCCTCACCATTCGCTTCTAATTTCTCAACGACGCGAAGACTTTGTTCATAATGTCGAAATCCCCCGGGGACAATTTCGCTCAGAATCGCTTCCCCTGCATGTCCAAAGGGTGTATGGCCCAAGTCATGGCCCAGGCCAATGGCCTCCGTCAGATCTTCATTCAATCGAAGGGCGCGGCTGATCGTCCGAGCTATCTGTGTAACCTCAAGCGTATGGGTGAGACGCGTCCGGTAATGGTCCCCTTCAGGAGAGAGAAAGACTTGAGTCTTGTGTTTCAAACGGCGGAACGCTTTGGAATGAAGAATGCGATCCCGGTCGCGCTGAAAAGCGGTCCGAATGGGACATTCTTCCTCTTTCTTTGCGCGGCCTCGTGTTCGTGAGCTCAACGCAGCCTGAGGTGCAAGAATTTTTTCTTCGCGAGACTCAATCAATTGCCGGATAGGAGTACTCATGAGGGGAATTAAGAGAGGATGGACTGTTCTTACCTTGAGAGCTGTCCCGGGGAACTGTGAGCTTAGCCCCACTTTTCCGCCAACTTACGCCGTATAGTGGGAAGGGCCGCTGCCTGGATGAGAGGCTATCGAGAAAGTTGTTTCAACTTCTGTTCCGCGTCACTGGCATAAGAGCTCCCAGGAAATTCTTTGATCACTCGCTGGTAGATCTTGACTGACTCTGCAGAGTTGTTCTGCTGCTCATACAGCTTAGCCAAGTGTAGTAAATCCAAACTGTTCGGAGCAGCAGGGGCATCATTCGCAACGAGTTTTTGATAAACCTCAATGGCCTTTGCCGTATTCCCTGAGTTCTCATAAATCGATCCAAGCACTTCCAGAGCCAAGGCCCCGTAATCGGATTTCTCTCTACTCAAGGGTTCCAATTCCTTGATCGCTTCGTCGGTCCTATTGAGATTCCTAAGACAAAGACCCGAATAGTACTTTGCGATCTTGCCTGCCGGGCGTGAGGCATAGCGCGAACCGACAGTCTGAAACTCCGCTAGGGCCTTTTCGAATTTCTGGTTCTCGGTAAGAAAACTCACATCGACATTGGGTGCCTCTGGAGAACCGGTCAATGGACCATGGAAGTGCTTGAGCGCATTGCTCAAGGCATCTTTCGATTTTTCGTCTTGCGTTGCCAGCGCATAGCGAAGCCCGAGGACAAGCACGAGGACAACTCCAAAAACCCCCGCGCCCAATAAAACTGCTTTTCGTCGTGTCAGAAAGAAATCACGGATTTTTTCTACCGCAAGCAGAAAATGGTCTTCTTTCAGGATTTCATGTCGTGTCAGCCGCGCCAAATGAATGCCTCCAAAATGGGTCTGGGAAGAGAGTTCCTCAGGAAGGAGAAAATGACCGTCAGCCCTATAAAAGCTTGTCATCCCACCAAAGTCAAAAAGGCATGTTATCAATTAGTCATGGACCTGTCAAACTGAGGGCACAGGAGTTTGAGACAGGAAATCAGTCGGGAAGGAACTCTTACCTTTGGAGAACTCGAGACCTTCTCCATCGCTTTGAGCAGAATGGATAAGAAAGCCCAGTTCAGAAACAAAGCTGTGTCAAAGGAAAGCATGGTGACTATAAAAAGGAAGAAGATCGTCTTGAGCGCGTTCATTGAGAAACTCCCAGATCAGTCGTTATTCCCCCTCTATCACACTCCAGAGGGAGACCCATTTACCATGGGAATCCTCCTGCTAACCTTTTCGGAAATTCTGCTTGTCTCATTCATTAAAAATTTGGCGACGCCTGTAAATTAGTGGTAAAAACGAGTAAGACCCTACTCTGATTCCTTGGCGCAGGGGCAAGGCATTTCGGGGACGGCCTCCAAATGCTTTCTCCGTGATGATTCAAGGTTGGACAAGGTACAGAAAATGACACACTCTGAATTAAGGAATTGTTGCCTACAATGCCTGGGTAATCGGCTGTTGTCGATTCCATCAATCATATTACCGCAGAGCAATTTTCGCGAAAGCTTGGAGGCAGCCACGGCTCAATCCGCGGCTCTTTGCCTTGATGCTTGAAAGCCGTCCCCATTGTTGATATCGTTTAGAGAGCGCTTGGTAAAATCCCGGGGAAATGGCGGCACTCAACTTTTGCCGGAACATTACAGGCGCAACCGACACGATTGAGGAACGGCCATCCGGCTGGCCTGATCGGAGAGCCTGCTCGCTTGCTTTAGGATCTGATGCTGCCGACCTTCTGAAGTCCTTGAATCCAATTTCGCAGGCCCGTTGCTGGCCAGGGAAATTGGAGAACACTTGATTCATCAATCGGTCGCCGGGAGCCGTGCTGATCTCCTAATGCAAGGGACCGTGGTTTTGAAAAAACTCAATTATGCTGCCCCCAAGTTGCCTGGTCCATGCCTGCGGATATTGGACAGGAGTGGTGGCCGTCACTATATTCGGGTCAATGTCGTGGCGCCAGGCGCGACCATCGCCGGGATGGCCGAGAGTTCGGTCAGTTCCGGAAAATATGACCGCTTCGTCGAAAACAAGGCTGTCCAGCGGTTTGGCCGCCCGGAAGATTTAGCCTGGGCGCCGTCCGCTTTCTACTCGAGCCCAATAACTACATTACCGGGCAAGCCCTGGTCGTCGACGGGGGACTGAGTCTTCACGTTTGAATGTGAAGTTGATGACCTTGGGGTCTTCGACATTCGACCTTAGTCCTTTGACCTTTGACTTCCGACCTAAGACCCTGGACTTTGGAATATTTCAGGAGATTACCGTGTTGCGTTCAAAAATTCTTGGAACAGGATCTTTTCTTCCCAAGCGGGTTGTGACCAATGCGGATCTCGAAAAGCTGATGGATACTTCTACAGAGTGGATTCAGCAGCGGACGGGTATCCGCGAACGCCGCTTCGTCGAAGAGGGAGAGGGCACTGCGGATCTTGGCTTTCAGGCATCGTTACGAGCTCTCGAGGCAGCACAGGTCCAGCCTGATGAAATCGATTTTATTATCTTCGCGACTCTCACCCCGGACTATACGTTTCCAGGTTCCGGATGTCTGCTGCAGGAAAAGCTGGGGATCAAGCCAATTGGCGCTCTAGATGTGCGTAACCAGTGTTCGGGCTTTATTTACGGCCTTTCCGTGGCAGACCAGTACATCCGGACAGGCACGTACAGTCGCATCCTGCTGGTCGGAGCCGAGGTCCAATCTACCGGACTCGAATTAAATACTCACGGAAGGGATATGGGAGTTCTCTTCGGAGACGGAGCAGGGGCCGTCGTGTTAGGTCCCGCCGGCGAAGGCCAGGGACATCTACTTTCCACCCATCTTCATGCTGAAGGGCGATACGCCAAGAAGCTCTGGCTCGAGGCGCCTGCCTCCATTTGCCATCCAAGAATTTCCCAGGAGATGCTTCGAGAGGGACGCCATTACCCGAAAATGGATGGCCGGTTTGTGTTTAAACAGGCCGTCGAACGCTTTCAGGAAGTCATCCATGAAGCCCTTTCCGCCAATCATCTCGAGTTGAAAGACCTCAGTTTACTCATTCTGCATCAGGCCAATCTGCGAATTGTTGAAGCCGTTAGTCAGGCTCTTAATCTCCCAATTGAGAAAACTTTCAATAACATCGAAAAATATGGCAATACAACGGCAGCCTCGATCCCCATTGCGCTGGATGAAGCCATCCAAGCGGGTCGACTTCACTCGGGAGATGTGGTTGTCCTGGCCGCTTTCGGCTCCGGGTTGACTTGGGGCGCCGCCATCTTTCGCTGGTAAGATCTGATTGCCACATCCCCACGTTGATTAGGAGGGAGATTGCGCCGGGTCAGGGGACCCGGCCTACAAACCGGTGGCAAGCCCTTTGAAATCATTGTAGGCCGCGTGACCCCACGCGGCGTTTTCCAATTTCTTCACAGTTTCTGGGGGCAAGGGGGTTGTCGCAGGCCCCGCCGGGAAAATCTGCAGTTCAGACGGATGCTCTCCGAGTCACTTGTTCCCTTGTTCCCTGTTCCCTATTTCTTCTGCCTTGACCCTTTTCCCCTGGGTGTTTCGCATTCCTCTTCAGGCCCCCTCCTGGCTTCCTCCTCAGTGGCTTGACGCGTTCCGGTGATTCGACTATAGTGGCTGCTCTACAGTTGGCCTTCTTGGATGGCAGCTGTAAACCGCAGTAGATCCGCATTTTTCCCAGGCCGGAGTGGCGGAATTGGCAGACGCACTAGACTCAAAATCTAGCGATGGTCACCCATCGTGGGGGTTCAAGTCCCCCCTCCGGCACCAACTTTCCAAACTTCCTTTCATCTTTTTTCTTGACCGAAAATATCACTTGGCTGCTTGACAAGCTTTGTCGAACCCAACGGCTTGTTGAAAGATTGAGAGTGGCGAAAATTCCATCAAGGACAAAGCCGCAGAGCGGCGACCTGTATCTAGAATCTGCTGTTAGTTAAAGAACAGAGCTCCGTCAGGAGCGACCGGTGAATACCAATCCCGCTTCGTATCTCTTCTAAACACTGGTGGGGATTTTCGTTAGGGCACGCATAAGAAAGAGCAAAAAAACAAAAGACCTCCGGCAAAGCCGGAGGCTTGATTTTGTGAACCGCTCAAAGCGGTTTATGTTTGGAGCCACTCAAAGTGGCTACTTGCTGAACATCGTTTGTTGATCTATTCGCTGGTCTTCCTGGTCTTGCTTTTTTATGTACTCGCGGATTTGCTGCTCATCTCTTCCTACTGTCGAAACGAAGTATCCTCTCGCCCAGAAACTCTCACCCGTGAAGTTTCTCGGCTTTCCCAAGAATGTCCGAGCAATGTGGATGGCACTTTTCCCTTCAGGTATCCAACCACCTGGGATACGGAGTACTTTGGCGGAATGGACACGAGCATATGCACATGGTCCCGCATCAAATGGCCTTCTTCGATCCGGCTCTCTCGTTGCATCGCCAACTGCCTTAGTAAATCCCCCAATTGTTGGCGAAGTGCACCGTACAACGCTTTCTTGCGATACTTCGGGATAAACACAATGTGGTATTTGCATTCCCACTTGGTATGGCTTAGGCTTTCAACATTGTTCACTAAAAGTCTCCTTTCCGTGTAACTTTGAGCGGTTCACGGTTGGGAGACTTTCTTGTTTCACCCCGGAGTTGTCAAACAATTAGAGGGAGACAATCTGCACCCTCAAGACTTCTCAGGAAATTGACTGAATGATTCACCCTTGTCAATGAAGCAACCTGCTCGCTGCCGCATAAAATCAGAGGCTTTGCTGCATTGACGCGCCTGAAAAGGGGCAGGCCTTAGGCAACAGAGCCAAGCAATTTGTCTCCTCACTGGTATTCGGGGAAGAGGTTAAGGTCGAAGCCAAAGGTCAAGACCGTTACGGGCGGACAATTGCTGAGGTGATCATTCGAGATGGAAAGATTACTCCAGTGATACGTTATCGCTGTTCAGTATTTTTGGTTTTTGCGTGATTTCTAAGGCACGTTCGTACTGACAACAGTATTCCTGCGTTCGACTCCTTGCGGCGGCATCGTCTGTCGCACTCTGCGGTCTCTGATTATCCCCCTTCTGAGTAAGACTTGGATAACATCTGTACGGCTTTCATCGAGCACGCGAGCGACATCCGGGATACTGTAATGATGGTTAACGAATAGGTTACAGATCGTCACAGCTCTTTTACTCTGGGGAGCAAGTTTCCAGGTTTCTTCCTGGAAGGTGAATTCCCCTTCCAGGACATGAAAACCATCTCGATCCTGAGATATCGATTGGCTCATCGGAAGCTTTCCTCTCCCTTGAAGAACGTTGGAATTGTCTGCAATTGTCGGGTTGATTAGCTAGCAATATTCTCTGCTATCGACCCCGCGCTGGCATTCGGGAAATAGGTTAGAGTCGAAGCCAAAGGCCACAGCGAAGAACAGTATCCTCAAGAGGATTTTCATAGCACCTCTTCCCGCTTGGACTGCACGGTACCACCCAAAACGGCAGTCACGAAAAAACAACAACTTACGAGGACGAAGTTAATCAAGGTATGAACTTTCATTCACAAAAGTGGGAAACGATACCCAGGGGAATTACGATTTTGCTCCAAGTGCCGTGAAGGCGGGAACAGTTGGTGAGTTCAAAAGAAAGCAGAAATCATAACCTTCCGAGTCCTTGCGAGAGAAAGTAAAGTATTAGAAGAAATGAACCGAAAAGATGATCTGAAGTTATACGGCTGGCTGAGAACTGTCTTGTTTTGCAAAGCGGCAAACCTTCTGGGTGGGCTATGCTTCATCAGCCATATAAAAGGAGGTTAAAACAACATGAGGTGCTTCATGAGGACAACATTGATTGCTGCGATGCTACTGGTCAGCGGATCGGCATTCGGCGCTGACATCTCCATTGGAATCATGATTGGCCCGCCACCGCCTCCCTATGTGGTCCACGTTCTACCTCCATGCCCAAGCCCCGAGTTCGTATGGGTAGCCGGTTATTGGTATCCGGGGAAAAAGCATTACAAGTGGCATGAAGGTTATTGGACTCGGCCACCGTACGCAGGGGCTAGATGGATGTCGCCTCATTACGACGGAGAACGATACTTTGCGGGGTACTGGAAGAGCAATCGGGGCCAGGTTGAACATGACCACCATTGGGACAAGGACCACGACCGGGACTATTACAAGGGCCATAAAAAGGACCATGACAAGGACCACGACCACTAAGCGCACGACCGGCGGCCCGCCTTCGTCGCTCCTTTAAAGACTTTCTCTGATTCAAAATGATGTTGAGAATGAAAGCTATTCCTCTTTGTTGGCTAGAGGTTTTTGTAGCTGGGTTCATGTGGTCTGCCTCCATATCCTGTGTTAGTTCAGACCAAACTCAAACGCCTGCCAAGTCAGACATCGCCAGACCCTCTGATCAGAAAGTTCAGACACCCCGAAACACAACAGAGAAGAAGCCCGGCAAACCGGGTGCGCCGCCTCACTTCGGTCCGAGCCTTAGTACTCCCCCGATGGCTGGTCCCAGTAGAACAGCTCCCCGGCAAAGCAGCAGCGCGAATCGCATAGCCGACTTGGAAAAACAAATGTGGGCACTCGTCAACCGCGACCGCGTGGATCGCAAAAATTTCGCTGAGACTGGCGGCCGTGCTAAACCCCTCCGCTGGAACGAAAAACTAGCTGCGGTTGCACGAGCTCATTCTCGCCACATGATTGAGCAACAGTTCATTGCCCATGTCGACCCGAAAGGAAGGACCCCTTCGGCACGAATAACCGCAGCCGGTATACCTTGGCAGGTAACGGGAGAGAACATTGCCCTCAACCCAAGCGTCCGGGACGCGGAAGCCGGATTTATGGCGGAGGCCCGTTTCCAACAGAATCACCGGGCCACCATCTTATACGAGAAATTCACAGACGTAGGAATCGGGATTGCGCAAGGACCCGATGGCAACCTTTACATCACGCAAGATTTCGCTGCAATACCAGCAAGTTCGCGCAATCCAGGCTCGACTTTGAATGCCAAAAACGGTAACCGTTAACCAATTCCTTTGCGTCGATTACAGGGCCTCACTTTCATGAAAAAACTCACCTCCTGGCATGGCAGTTGGAGGGTTGAAATCCTGCGAGACCTTGTCCCCTCCGCGCTCGCTGGAAAGCAAGGTGTCGTGGAACTACGCCCTCCAGGCAGGCTGTCTTCTTTGAGGGTCAGGTTCTAGGAGGCTGTTATGACCATGAAGCGTACTTGATAATCCACTCCCGAAATGACAAAGCTGATCACCCCTTCTAAGCCAACAATCCGAGCTAACATCGCTATAGAAAGTCCTGGTTCCCTCCACCCGGGAAGACGCTCACCCATCTCTAGCGATAACAACCGAATCAGATTCGCATCTATGTCATTCCTGCGTTTATCTGTACCCTCGAACAACCCCTTTGGAAGGCACTATCTCTAATCAAATAAGATTATTCTTATCAATCAGATATTTGTTCAGTGAGCCGGCAGGAAAAGCTCTCATTTCTCCGCCTAAGCCTGATTACACTTTCCGTCAATGGCAAACAGGATTGAAACAAAACTAGAGCAACTTTCTGAAATTCCTCAACCTTATCCATGGTTACCCTGGCTTTCAAGCTGTGTAAGATGAACCCATCGGGTTGATATACTTTGACATCCAAATAACCTTTTTAGCCGGGATCAATTAAGCTGATTAGTGCCTTTCACTGGCTGGGCAATTGCCTAGATAAAGTCGGAAATGCATGGCCCAGTGACGGAGAAGCGTCGATGTGTACCAATTTGAAGATTACGAACTTCAGGATTGACCTTCTTCTCGACTTGGATTCAAAGCAGTAGAACGAGGAAAAGATTTTCCTATAGATTTTGTTAGAGGCTGACGATTTATTTTAATGGAGATGGGTGCACTATGAGAATTCTGGGGGGGAAGATGAGTCAAGATTCGTCTGGAACTGATCGAAAAGAAGAGCGTGGTGCTATTCTTTACGTAGTGGCGGCGAGTCTGGTTGTTTTGCTCGGATTCGCAGGTCTCGCCATCGACATGGGAATGTTATACAACGTGAAAACTGACCTGCAAAATGCAACGGATGCGGCAGCTTTGGCTGGTGCCTGGCAGTTGAGCGGGACCCCAACAGGGATTAATAGGGCGGTGACTAGCGCCATAAACGCGGCTAACAAATATTACTTTAACAACAACCCCGTTGGAGTGGTTGATGCTGACGTGACCTTTAGCACACAAATGGATTCGGGATACATGAGTTCAGCAGCTGCTAGTGATCCGGCTGTAGCGCCTACGATCAAGTTCATTAAAGTCACCAAGACACGTACCATGGATCTTGCTTTAATCAAGATTATCCCTGGCATAGGATCCACCCAGAATGTGGCTGCTAGTGCGGTGGCAGGTCAAAGCCCTCCGTTGAACACTATCTGTGATGCGATTGTCCCCCTCTCCCCTATCCCACAAAAGGCTGATGGAACCATCGAACGGTACATACCTGGACAGTATTACACTATTCGTATGGCTCCGAACAACGATATTACAAACGTAGGGTCAGGAAATTACTTGATCCTGGATTTCTGCGATGCTTTGGCGGCAAATGACCCGCCGGTTGATTGCAATCACGGCGGCTCTACCGTCCGGGACTTGCTTTCTGGGTCCACCGAAGGGTGCATTACGCTCAATACTCCCATCTGCACTAAACCAGGAGTTTCTGCGGGTCCCGTCCAGCAGGGATTGAATGCACGCTTCACGCAGGATACCGTTCAAACCGAATACACGTGTGGCATAGGCTGTACTAACCAGTACTCCCTTTATAAGGATGCGGGAGGCAATGACAAGAGACGATTCATTCTTCCATTTGTTTCGACTCAGCCATATGTTTGGGCGCCATTTACCTCTGGAAAGAATTGTCCCGCTTACATTTTTACTTACGGCTGCTTCTTCTTGCGAGAGCAAGTTCCTGGAGGCAATGGAGGGGATATCAATGGGGAATTTATCGGGAGGTGCACCGCGAGCGGTTATTTCGATCCCAGCGCGCCCCCTCCTCCAGATATAGGACTTCCAAGCATCACTAAGTTGGTGATTCAGCGTTGAAGCGATAAGAAATTTTTGGAAAGTAGTCAAGGTCTAGCCATGTTAAGAGCTGATGAATTCAAACAACCCGGAGGCACCTGCCAAATTGGCGGGGCTCAGCATCCACCATCGACGTACAACCAGAACCGGAAGCAGAAGGGTCAGAGTCTCGTCGAATTCGCACTGGTTGTCCCTTTTTTGCTTCTCGTGGTCGTAGGAACCATCGAGATTGGCAGAGCCTATTATCACTACAATACGCTCAGTAAGGCCGTTCGCGAAGGCGCCCGTTACATGAGCGGACATGCTTATGACTCCGCTCTTGAGTTTCCTAATGTCCAGAACATGGTGGTATACGGGAACACCGGAGGAAGTGGCAGCCCAATTCTACCGGGATTGACAACGGCCATGGTTACGATTACCCCGCGTGGTGGGGGAACAAGCCGGACGACCCCCCCTGAATGGGTAAAGGTTTCCGCGTCTTATCCTTACACTTCAGTGATCGCGGGACTGATTACTTTGAATTTGAATTTCACTCCGGGGGTAGAGATGCGCTATGTTGACCTCAATGCGACTTCTGCGAACCCATAATCGTTTTGATTCCTTGGGAAAAAATTCTCAGAAAGGGCAGACCTTGGTTGAATTTGCCCTGGCTGCAATTTTGTTTTTAACCCTTCTCTTTGGGATTATTGAATTCGGTCGAGGGCTTTGGACCTGGAACACTATTGTGCAGGCTACGCGCGCTGGGGCGCGGTATGCGGTTACCGCAGATCCTACCAACGATACTGCCATTAAGAATTGGGTGGTTTACCATAATGCGGCGGGCACTGGATCTCCTGTCCTCAGCGATCTGACGACTAGTAATGTAGCGGTTATATTCAAAACGAATACCGGGACCGACATGTCAGCAACCCGATACAAATCCGATGTGGTTCAGGTTGGCGTAACCGGTTATACCTTCAATTTTATCGTTCCCCTCTTTGGTGGGAGCATGACCCTACCGCCTTTCACAACCACCCTGCCCGTAGAAGGGTTGGGCGTCCCTGTGCCCTGACCACCCAGCCGCTCGCTCGTGTTTCTTTACCCCCGACGGCGGCCACCTCTCACTTTGCAACTCGAGTTCTTGGTCGCGCTTCAGGGAATACTGATTCTCCCTCCAATGAACTATCCAATAACTTCTTGGTATTGAAATAGCTTGCATTGGGCTTAAGGTCCGAATCGTTTCGAAATAAACCCTCGCTTCAATTTGTTTATCTATAGCAATGGCGGCCGTGAACTTGCCGACTTCCATACCCGCTCAAAAATACGCGACCACCATTCCCGTCTTGTCTGGCATGCTCTCTCCGGCGTTTCCTTTCTTGTTCAGGTTCTGAACTAGGTTTTCCGGTTTCAGTTCTTCAGTAACTCGAACACATGACTCCGATCGTTTCGGAGAAAATCCGGGATATACCAGAGCATTCAAAAGGGCTCGATGGCACGGGTTGCTTCAACCTTGCCCTTGTGGGCGGCTTCCCAGCCAAACTGATCGAGGATTCCTGTCAGCCTCTTCTGGCTGTCTGATCGTTCCCGAATTCACCGGACCTACAGGAGTAGAAGAGAAAGCCTCTTTCGCGCCAGAACTCATCCCCAAACGATTGCCGGCAAGGGTCTCGATCAAGACATTTCAGCGTCTCTCCCAGCCAGGGTTAATGGGAATCTTACGGGAGCATACTTCTAATTTCGATCCCTACTTCCGGCGAAGGTAGGAGAAGAAAAGATCTTTGCCAGCCTCGTAAGTAATTCTATATAAATAAGATATGCATCTTTTGAGGCTTGATCCCAAATCGGTCAGCTTGACAAGTGAAATATTGCTTACACTTTCCGAAAATTCCTCCTAGAATTGAAACTAAGAACCCAGCACGCTCACTTGAAAGTTTAAAGATAGTTTGTCTGCTTGCCTTCTTAGTGAGGGTGCGAATGGAATTCATCTGCTCAGCTTGGGCAACTTCTTTCCTTTGCGCATAAGGTCATTTTCGGTTTCCTCTGAGATTCGGCTTCATGCGGTGGGCTTGCAATTGATTCTATCTAGTTGAGGTATAGTGACATCCAAGCAGTCTCTTATAAAGGGTCCTGACGGAGCGGCTTAGTTGGGAATCAATGGCCGGGCGATTGCACATGTTACGAGGAATTCCGAAATTGGAGTCCGGTATTACATTGCCTTAGAGCGTCTCGGCGTCAGGATTCTTCGTTTTCATCATTGAACTTATTTTCGACTTGCATTTTTAGTTGTAGAATTAAGGGAATAATTTTCCTGATGGAATATAGTTACAAGCTGGCAAATTATTTTAATGGAATATGTACTACTGGAGAATTATTGGGGGGGGAGATGAGCGGAAATTCGTCTGGAAGTGACCGTCAGAAAGAGCGCGGTGCAATTCTTTATTTGGTTGCAGCAAGCCTATTTGTACTGGTTGGATTTCTAGGTCTCGCTATCGATTTAGGACACATGTACAACAACAAGGGCCAGCTTCAAAATATGGCGGACGCCGGTGCCCTGTCCGGAGCAACGGCGTTGAATGGCACATCTGGTGGTATCCAGCTTGCGGTGGATCGAGCTAGAGATTTGAATAGCCGCCTCAATAACAAGACCGAGTTTAATACTCAAAACATTACCTTGGCGGAATCCAATATTACATTTGCGGATCAACTCAACGGCACCTACGTGGATAAGGCCACTGCGCAAGGCAATGCAGCAAACATAAGATTTGTAAGAGTAGTGATTCCACCACAACAAACCGATATTGTCTTTGCAAAGTTGGTTCCGGGAATTCCTGCCTTCTTAAACTTTGGAGCGGAGGCTGTTGCCGGCCAGTCTCCTCAGATTCTTGCATCCGGCCTGGAAAAACCGGTTTGCAACGGGCTCGACCCTTTCAGTCCGCCAAGGCTTCTACCAGATCCCGACCCAACCGGCAATTACGGTTACATCTATAAAGCCTTCTACGCAATGAGAACAGACCCAGGAGATAGCTCGAGCGGAAGTGTCTGTGCTGACATTGGTCACACGAACAGTACGACGGGCAATTTTAATTTCGCTGACACGGGTGGTTGTGGCAATGGCACTCCATGCCTGAAAGACACTATTATTAATGGCTCTAGCAATAATTGCGTTGGACCTGGCCCCACTCTTCCAGCAATTACAGGTGATCGGGGGGCTAACATTCCAAGAGCTCTCCAAACCAGATTTGACCAGGACTACGTCACAACCAACCCTTTGGATTACGATACATACATGTCACAGAATCCTAGGACCGCAAACTATAGGAGAATTCTTCGCGTGCCTATCAATGATGGGACGATACCCACAGGCTCCTCATCCGACTATGTTGTAAAAGGTACGGGGTGCTTTTACATGGTAAATAGGCCTGTAATGGACCCTGGTGGTTCAAGTGGGCCGTCAGCAGCGATTTGTATGCAATTTGTGGGTTCATGCGATGTAAATGGAGTTCCAACTCCTCCTCCTGGTCCGGGCAGTACTAGCACATCAAGTAGTATTACAAAATTAGTTCTGTTCAGATAGCTTCATCAGAAGGCTGACAGATGGAGGGTGGAACGTGTCTCTAAAAGTTAATTCCAAGAATGAACGAGGAGCGGAACTCCTCGAATTCGCCTTAGTCTTGCCGTTGCTTCTCCTTCTAGTGCTCGGAGCGATCGAATTTGGAAGGGCTTATTTCACCTACAACATTTTGGCCAAAGCTGTTAGAGATGGCGCCCGGTATGCTGCCACGACAGAGGTTAGCTCTACGGGTACGTTGGACGCAACCGCACTAACCAAAAGCAAGAATGTTGTGGTATTTGGAAACTCCACTGGCACAGGAACCAAGAAAATTCTAGATCTTCAAACTAGTCAGGTGACTGTGACGCAGACTTTCGTCAGTGCATTTGAGCAGTATACAAACGTGATTGTGGCCTATCCATATCAGCCTTTGTTTTCTCTGATATTGCCTGCCACAATCACCATGAGACCGAGTGTTCGAATGCAGTTTGTGGGGCGAATTGTATTTCCAACTTCTTAAGGTTTTGGAATGAGGTATGTTATGAACTGGGGAATCAAAAATTCGGGGTTGCGAAGTGAGCGTGGACAGTCTCTGGTCGAAATGGCCTTTGCGGTTGTGCTTTTCTTCACCCTGCTATTCTCTATCATTGAATTTGGGCGGGCTTTATGGACCTATAATTCCATCGTACAGTCCACCCGAGCCGGGGCTCGATGGGCAGTCGTTAATGTAGGCAGCAATGGTGACGCAACAAATATCGATCGAACCAAGAATATGGTTGTCTATGGTTCACCTCTTATCAGCACTGGGATTCCAACGGTCCCAGGTTTGGATAAGTCAATGGTGAACGTATCTATCGTAACTGTCGATTCAGACAGCAGCGGCGTTGCCATAAACCAAAAAGTTTCTGTCAGCGTTAATGGATACCAATTCCAGTTTATTGTGCCTATTGTCCCTAACATTTCAGTTCCAGCCTACGAGACTACTCTTTATACAGAAAGCATGGGTGTCATTCCGAGTTAGGCGGTCATGTCCGCCCGGGTCCTGAAATTTTGCTGACCCCCACGACGTTGCTATCCTCAACAACAGTTTCATAGGCTTCCTAATTAGTTTTCTGCTACTCCCCCAAGCAGAACATTTTTATACTCGCTTTTCACGGTCACTCGTGCCGAATTATCCCTACACCGAAAGAACCGGGCTATGCCACATGTTCACTACTTTGTTTTCCAAGGGAGCGTCCCGTGTGATTACCTTATCAATTTGCTATCCACGACCCATGTAAACGTTACCTTCAAGAAGAATGACGGGACTGACATGTCCGCAAACCGTTACAACTCGGATATGGTTCCGGTTGGCATATCCGGTTATACCTTCGATTTTATCGTTCCCCTCTCTGGCGGGAGCATGACTCTTCCGCCTTTCACAACTACCCTGCCCGTAGAAGGGTTGGGCGTGCCTGTGCCCTAACCTCCATAACACCAACTTGCACCAGTTCGTACTCCGGCCGACCATCCACTAACAAATCGAGGTTAGAGGTAGGTACAGGCATTCTTGCCTGTACCTGGTCGCAAATGCAGGCCAAATCCTCAATCTAACTATCGCTCGACAGGCAAGGATGCCTGTACCTACCGTGCATCATGCGTTTGGGTATTGATGAACAGGAGCATTTAGGGTTTTCAGGTGGAGCGGGGGCGTGGGCGCACTGTCTCTTGTGCGTTTTTGTCTCTCGGCAACTTCAGGAAGGATATGTCCACCCCGTCGAGGACTCCAAAACCCTATGGTCAGGGCATTTCCCGGCCGATTACATTATGGAAATTTATTTCCGCGTTTTCCCATTAATTTGCAGAAATTAAGATATATTTAGGTTTATGCATACTCGCTGACAAAAATGGAAAAGTCTTTCCCTATTGCTTTTATTTTCCCAAAATGTCGGGACTGATTTTCTGTAAGTCATTGAAGTAAAAGCGTATTTAAGATGAATGGAGCTTGCAAAAAGATCGAAACAATGTAACAATTTCGAAATTGAGACAAATACGAAGTAGCTCCGAAAATTTGGTGACCGGCATGCTGATATATTATACGGGACCCGTGTCTGGACCGGATTTAATCACTCAGCTTTATCGTTCAATGACTTGATTGACCGGGTTAAACTGATAGCCTGTAGATTGTTGGGGGAGATGGATAAGATGTTCGTCAAGATCTTCAGGAAATTTTGGATGCACATGCTCATTGCCTTCGCCGATGATTACACCAAAGAAGGCTTTGAGAAGACGAAGACCAAGTTTAATTTGCCTGAGAACCTCAGGGAGTTGGATCCACAGGTGAAGCGCGAGTGCACCATCTGTAACCTCTTTGCAAATCAGGGTCTCTCTATCAAAGATATTTGCGTCGTTCTGGACACCAATTTGCACCAGGTGATTGATGTTCTGATTGAGAATGATTTGATTAAGGAAAGAAGAAGGAAAAATAGGGCCAAGAAAAAAGGGCCTTTGTCAATCACTCCGGATGAGAACACGAGTGAGTCAACCGATCCGGATCCATCGCAAGAGTCGAAAGGTTCCGGCAGAACTGGCGTCGAGGCAGAATCAAATTTTCATCACGAAACAAATAGGGTTTCTAACTCCGCTTCTAATGAGAGCAAGGCAAATGCAGATTCCCGGCCGGGTCGAAGAACTGCATAGAGCCAAGTTCCTACCCCCTTTGCCCCCAATGAGATCGTCAAATATTTCGTCAATGTTGGGTGTCTCGCCGAGCACGCCGAATGTGCGGTGGCTTCGGCGAGACACCCAACCGAATGGCTCGTGAATGGGAAGACTGTACAACAGTGCAAGGACACAAAGACATGCAAACGGCGCATGTCTGCTCCACCCGCGGAATTGGCAAACACACTAGACTTTAGATCTAGCGATGGTCACCCATCGTGGGTGTTCAAGTATCGGTTTCGGAACGCAACTACATCCGGGGGCAGCGTTCACGCATCTTCTTAAGAAAGGACCATCATGCCAGAATATTCCATCAGTCCGAGCGGTGAAAAGTTTGCCTTGCCAACCAAGGAAGATTACGCGGTCGAGTATAGGCGACTCCAGAAGCTTGCCGCCGCCGCCCATAAGGAAGGCAAAGAAGTTGTGGTCGTGATGGGTTTGGGTTTTGTCGGGGCAGTGATGGCGGCGATTGTGGCCGACACGGTCCACAAGAAGAAGGGCCATCCGACGAAATTCGTTATCGGCTGCCAGCGGCCCAGTACGCGTAGTTACTGGAAGACGCCGCTGCTCAACCGCGGGGAGTCACCGGTAAAGTCCGAAGATCCTGAGGTTGACCCGATGATCTCCCGCTGCGTCCAGGAGAAGAAGACACTCGTTGCTACGTATAATCCTGACTGCCTGGCCTTGGCAGATTGCGTCGTGGTGGACGTTCAGTGTGATTACACCAAGCATCACCTGGGCTCCATGAAAACCGGGGAGGCCGAGATGGCAGCGCTTGAGGCCACCCTAAAGACCATTGGTGAAAAGATCCAACCCAAATGCCTGGTCCTTATCGAGACAACCGTCGCTCCCGGCACCACGGAGTTCGTGGCTTGGCCAATTCTCAAAAAGGCGTTCCATGCCCGCGGGATCAAGGCAGTGCCGCTGCTGGCCCACAGCTTCGAGCGCGTCATGCCGGGCAAGGATTACGTCAGCAGCATCCGCGATTTCTGGCGAGTCTGTTCGGGCTGCAACAGTGAGGCAAGAAAGCGGGTCGTTAAGTTTCTAAACGAAGTGCTTAATGTCGAAAAGTTCCCGCTGACGGTGATGGATCGCCCGATTGAGTCCGAGACCACCAAGATCGTTGAGAACTCCTACCGCGCAACCATTCTGGCATTCCTGAACGAGTGGTCAATATTCTCTGAACGGAATGGCGTGGATCTCATGAAAGTCATCCGGGCTGTCAAAACGAGGCCGACGCACAGCAACATCATCTTTCCCGGCCCCGGGATTGGCGGGTATTGTCTCCCCAAAGACGGCGGACTGGGTTATTGGGCCTACCGGCACATCCTGGGCTTTGAAGACGGTGATAGCGTCTTCAAGATGAGCACCGCTGCAATCGATATCAATGATACCCGTGGATTGCATGTTGCTGAGCTCACACGGGACTCGCTACGCAACATGGGCAGGTATATTGCCGGCGCGCGGGTCCTCCTCGCCGGAGCAAGTTACCGCGAGGATGTCGGGGATACGCGTTACAGCGGCAGCGAACTGGTTTTGCGCAAGCTCGCCGAAATGGGTGCAGAGATGTCTGTCCACGATCCGTATGTCAGTCATTGGTACGAACTGGAGAGCCAAGACACCTACCCCGCACCAGGCCATTCCTGGTCCCGGTTCTTCCGCAATCAGCAAGACCTGGTCAACATGCGGGTGCAGAAAGATCTGCCGGCGGCTCTCAAAGGGGTAGAGGCCTTGATTCTGGCAGTGCGCCATGCGCCCTACTTGCAGTTGAAACCGGACGACGTGGTCAAATGGGCCGGGGGCCCCATCGCCGTGGTCGATTGCTTCGGAATCCTCGAAGATACGGATATTAGCCGTTACTTCGAGCTTGGATGCGAAGTAAAGGCCCTCGGCCGTGGGCACATTCAACGCATAAAAGAAAAGGTCCGCTCATCGAAAGCCTAGAACTCAGCAAGCGCAGACAGAATCCTTCACCTCGCAGCTAAACTAACCGACATAGTCGAATTCCATGACATGAGGACATGCCAACAAGGCATGGCTTCGCCACCCGGCGGTGGATCCGCCATCAAATGTGGCTGCTAAGAATGCCAAGAAAAGCGGCATCCTAATCCACGCTCCCTCTCCCACATGCAGGCTAGATATTTTCCGAACTTGTGTCCATTTAATCAAATTCAGGACAACCGAATCCGAGCTTCCCTTCTCTCAACAGTTTGACCAAAATCCTCAACAACGTGTGGTCGAGATTTGCTTCATTGCAGTTGGGTTTTCATAGGCATACTCATGTAGAACAGCATAGAATTGGGTTCTCACGATATCGGTTGTACACCATCTGAGTGGGTGTGTGATTCGACTCTGACAAAGTCCCGAGACCCGATGCGGTACCTCTGGTCGAACCATGCCCCATCGGATAGGGTTGTCAGTACTTTTTCTCATTTTGCGAGGGCTCTATGAAGATTAGCCTGGCTGGTAAAGTCCTGTTGACTCTGCTTTTTTCATCCATAGCGGCCGAAGGACAAGTCTTTTCCGATTTCTCACAATTGGCTGAAAGCAAAGATTTCCAGGCATTGCGGGTTTCGAGCAACAACCCAGATCCTGAGAGCAATGACGATAGCAAGAGACCCATCCCCGGGGAAACCATCGTGTTGGCAGACCTGACGGGCCCCGGAATGATTACCCACATCTGGATCACAGTTGCGGCCTTTGAGTATGGCTGGCCTCGCCTCTTGCGTCTCCGTGTCTACTATGATGGCAGCTCGACGCCAAGCGTCGATAGTCCTTTGGGAGATTTTTTCGCTGTTGGCCATGGCATGGAGCGCCCTCTCAATTCATTGATGGTCCGTAACAGTTCGGACGGCCGATCGAGAAACGGCTACTGGCCCATGCCCTTTCTCAAATCCTGCAAGATCACTCTCACCAACGAAGGCCGTGAGAGGGTTTCCAACTTCTACTATCACATCGATTGGCAGAAACGAAAGTCATTACCTCCCAATATCGGCTATTTTCATGCCCGTTATCGGCAGAAGCGGCCAGAACCGAAGGGGAGACCTTATGAATTTTTGTCTGTCCAGGGAAAAGGTCATTACGTGGGGACAGTACTCAGTGTCGTTCAGACCGAGCCGGGTTGGTTTGGAGAAGGGGATGAGTTCTTCTATGTGGATGGCAATCAAAAACCAAGCATTGAGGGCACTGGAACGGAAGATTATTTCAATGATGCCTGGGGATTGCGTATTTCCGAAGGTCCTTATACTGGTGTGCCTGTTGCCGAAGATGGAACCAGGACCGGGGCACGGTTGACTGCTTATCGCTGGCATCTGCTCGACCCTATTCCTTTTGAGCATTCTCTCCGCTTTGAAATTGAAACTGCCGGTTGGACATATAACGCTGATGGAACCGTACGTTCTGGCTTTGAGGGGAGGAGTGATCTCTTTAGCAGTGTTGCCTTCTGGTATCAGCAAGGAATCGCTCAGGGCCTGCCGCAGCTTCCCTATGGAGCGGCAAGGGTGCCCCATGGGAATGCCCGTCAGGTTGAAGTCGAACGGTCCCTTGACAGAACGAAAATGGAAGGAGGATCGGCAGAAGTCCTTAAGGAAGCTTTCTGGTCCCGAGACCTGCTTCTCTTTCGGGCCAAGGGAATTGGATCAAAGATTCTTATTCCTATTGATATTGAGGAAGATGGACTTTATGAGATTCTTGCCCAGGTGGCTCATTCATCTGACTACGGAGAGTTTACAACGCTTCTGGATGGAAAGCCTCTAGGGGCGTTGAATTTGGAGCACGAACCGGGAGCCAACATGGTTGAAGAAAGCCGGTTGAATCTTTACCATACCGAACTTTATGTGGCCGAGAATCATCTCCTGGGCTGGGAACAACTCAGCAAAGGCCCTCATATCATCACATTTGTATGCACTGGGAAAGACAGCCGGTCTTCTAATTACTACCTGGGGATCGACACCTTAATTCTTTCCAAAGTAGCTTCTTTTCCACGCGAAGATAACCCGCGGGCTGACGAACTGCGCCGAATTGGAGAACAAGGTTTGGATGCCATTTCCAGTATCGATCAATTCTCGACGGCTTTGGCAGACAGAGATGACTCTGTGCGCGAGGCAGCGGCTTGGGGATTGACGCAGCTGGGAGACCAAGCCTCGAAGGCAATCTCGCAACTCGTTCTTGCCTTAGATGATCCGGATCACGTTGTCCGGGGATTGGCGGCCATTGCACTGCGAAACGCAGGTACGAGTTCAGAGTCGGCACTGAGTAAGTTGATTGTGAAATTAAAAGATGAAAACCCCAACGTGCGAATGATGGCCGCCCAAGCAATTGAGCGGCAGGGAAAGGCAGCGATTGTAGCGCTCCCGGCATTGATAACGGCCTGCCAGGTGGAGGGTGAGCAGGTGCATGTCTTAAGAAGCCTTGCAGTGGCATTGGGCGCCATCGGGCCAGAAGCGTCTCCCGCATTGCCGGTATTGCAAAAACTTCAAGCGCATCCCCGCATCCGCTGGTCCGCCAATGCCGCCATTCGCAATATCACCGGGAAATCAGTTAGTGAGGAGAACACGGGGAAAAAATGATAGAGAAACGGTCCTCGGTAGCAGCCAGGGATCTATTTGTTTTCTGTTGCAGCAACTCCTCTCCAGCGGGTTTAGGCATTGACCTTCAATTGTTCCATGAGGGATCTGATATTCTCCTTCCGCGCCTCAAGGCCTTGTTTCATCATCTCGATCAAGAGTGTTTCAAACAAGCTCCTCACTGGCTCCTTCTGCAAGCGCAATCTCTCGAACCTGCCGCCGGTATTGGCGCAGCTCCAGTATGGTCTTCCCTGCTTGCCAAGTTCTTGGCTCAGAAATCGGCTGATACCGGGCATCCAGCGAAAGCCGTATCTTGTCGGAAGTGTTCGGGAGTGCTCGATGAATCATCAGGCTATGAAAGATCAGGAGATCTCCGGGGCGATAGTCCGCCGTCAACCAGTTTTGCTGAATACGCTCCAAAGGAACTCCGCGCTGTTTTCTTCCCCGAAAGATATAGGAGTATGCCGTCTCGTGCTCCACGTGCTCCAGCAGCCCCGACTGATGGCTACGTGCCGCCAGGGTCAAACCACCTACGTTCGATTCAATATTCATCAGGGGTATCCAGGCCGTTCGAAAATGGTTGGTTTGTCGGATGAAAAAATGATCCTGATGGGATGGCGTCAGATGTTTCTCATCTTTAGGTAGTGCGAAACGGATGTCGGTGTTGCGATACATGAATACCGGCTCGCCGAAGATCTGTTCGAACAAGAGCCGGCTTGATTTCCGATCGAGTAGCTCCTGATAGGAATCCAGGGCATAGAGGGCGTCATCATCAATCTGGTCTAGCCCCGCACCCGTCCAGATCGGTTCTGACACACCGGCTTTGACGACTCCTTGTTGCTGCAGCACGTGGACAAAGTCTTGCTTCACTTTAAGGATTGCAGCCGAATCCAAAACATTCCTAAAGAAAAGGTAGCCTTCTTCCTCGAATGTCGCATTCAGCTTTTCAAGATCGTTCAATAGATGATTGGCTGTCTGAAATTCGCCTATCGCGTTCTGGGTCATGTTCACGATCCTTCGGGCCACAAACAGAACAAAAGTATTATCGGCTCCCTTCGCCCCAACGCGGGAGAGGGGACAGAGGTGAGGGGGGACTACTCATTTTTGCAAACTCATCCATTGAGCATGAATTGACGACGGTTCCGATTAATACAAAGTCAATTAATAAAATTACAAATCCGGGACGACCCCCCTCAAGTCCCCCCTTTTCCAAGAGGGGGCTCCATAACAATGTAAACCTTATTGACTCTGACCTGCTGTCGGAACGGAGTAAAACTCATAGGTGATTCGCCAGGTCGACTGCTTCCCGGGTTCGATGCGCATGTTGATGAAAGGCTCCGGGCATACGAGCTTCGGGTTGGACCAGAACGCCAATTTCGAGAGCGGGCGGTTTCCGTTCACGTGCACGCCGGCTTTCGTCTTGCGGTTCTCGACCCGGATATCGTTATCCGCGGGGCTCGACCCAAATCCCTCCAGGTGAGTATAGACATATTGATTTTTCTGCAACTCCTGAAGATAGACCAGTTCCTTGCCGCGGATTTCAGCCAGGCCTTTCAAGTCTTCGGTTGCATGCAGATCAAATGGAAACTTCAAGACGAAATCCGGACCGGAAGGTTGTGCGTCCAGCATGAAGAAATTATGGTCATAGACACTTGTGTCGATGACCTTCCGTCCGGTGTTCTTGAGCGTGTGTTCCAAGACGAGCAGGGGTTTACCCTTTTTGAGCCATATCTTCTTGCGATAGATGTAGGCGTAGCCTGATGTATCCGGGAATTCCTGAATAAATTCAACCCAAGTGGACCCCTTCTTGGTGCTCCACTTCCCCGGATTTAATATCTCGTAAGTCGTAAACGAGCTGTAGCTTGCCTCGTTCGGTTTGCGGAGAGCCCCCACGCCGATTTTAACGAACGGTTCCCCCGGCTTTGCTTCCATATAGCCCAACGCAGCCTTATCCGTAAGGAATTCCTCCACCGGTCCGCTGATGGAATCGTGCAGCGTCGGATCATGCTTCTCAAACCAATTCCCGAAATAATTGTGGCCGTTCCAAATGAGGGTCGAGACGACGCCGGACCAATCGAAGCGAGTTCCCCGGTAAAATCCCTCACGCGCATCCGGCAGATAGACTTTAGCCTGAATGACTGAATTCGAAATTTCGGCCTGTGGATACTCGGCAGCCGAAATGCTATAAGTGGCCAATAAGATGACGAGACAAGCAGAGATGAAAGACTTCAAGGGTAGGATCCTCCGTCAGTTTGAAGATAGTTACGGCCACTGTTCGACTCGCCGTTTGTTGCAAAACGATTGAGCCCACTGCCTCCTGTTTTTCTCGATCTCGACGGCAGTGAGCCGGTTTGGCTTTCAGCATTGGCCTGGGGTTAAAACAACGCTTAAATTACCTTAGAAATTCCTGCAACAAAAGGGGAATCCGTTGCACATTCACGATTTGCCGCTCAGTACGGATTGAAACCCCGCTAGGGATGCCATGATTTATAGACCCCGTTTTCCCTATGCCCGCCGATCCCAATTTTCAAGTGTGAGTTTTGTCGGATTGTGGGCCCCTTGCCCTTGATCCCTCTCCCCGGTTGTGAGTAGGAAATTAGGGAAATTGTGGATTGGTCGCCCCGAGGGGGACTGGTAAATATTCGGCTCCTTTTCCCGGCGTTCGCTTCACGCATCCCACACCATTTTCTTCGCGCTGGCCATGCTTTGCCAAGGCCCAAAGTAAAGAATCTGGATTGCCAGATTTTTGGGGGTGTGATAGCTTTTCCGCTGCGATCGTGAAAGGATTCTAATCTTTTCGATGTGAGTAACGGGTTGAAGCTTCTTTCGTCACATGCTACAGGAAGGTGGAAAAAATTATGATCCCTGAACTAAATGGAACAAGCTCCTGGGGCAGAGCAATCAGAAGTGGGCTGACCCTTTTCCTTTGTGTCCTGCTGATGCCTGGCGAGCTAGTGGTGTTTTCGCAGCAGCAGGCGGGCGGATCGCCTGAACAAGAGGCGCCAAAGATTCCGAATGATCAATTGGATTCGCTGGTTGCGCCGATCGCGCTTTATCCAGATCCACTCTTGAGCCAGGTATTGGTGGCTTCCACTTATCCGCTGGAGATCGTCCAGCTTCAGCAGTGGTTGGCGAAAAACAAGAATCTGAAAGACAAAGCTCTGACGGATGCGGTGATGAAGCAGGATTGGGACCCAAGCATTCAGTCGATGGCGGCGCTCCCGGATGTCGTCAAACAAATGGCAGATAACATTAAGTGGACCACCGACCTTGGCAATGCCTTCCTCGCGCAGCAGGCGGATGTGATGGACGCGGTGCAACGCATGCGAGTGAAGGCGAAAAACGCGGGAAGTTGAAGTCCAATGAACAGATAAGGTGGAGAGTAAGACGGTGGAGAGTAAAACCGTCGTGGTGATTCAGCAGGCCAACCCGCAGGTAGTTTACGTGCCCTCGTACAACCCGACGGTGGTTTACGGCCCGCCCATCTATCCTTATCCGCCGATCTATTACCCACCGTACTCGGCGGGAGCCGTAGTGGCCGCGAGCGCGATCTCTTTCGGCGTTGGCATTGCGATCGGAGCAGCCTGGGGGGGTGGGGGTTGGGGCTATGGCTGTGGATGGGGGCACAACGACGTCAACGTCAACGTCAATAATAACTTTAACCGAAATACTAATGTCAATCGCAACAACGTAAACAATGTCAATCGGGGCGGGAGCAACAACTGGCAGCACAATCCGCAACATCGCGGAGGCGCTCCCTATTCGAACAAGGCAACCGCAAATAAATACGGTGGCTCGGCTCGCGGGGATTCGATGTCCACGCGGCAGGGCAAAATTCTGGTCAAAACCGCGGTAGCGGAAGTTCGAGCAACATGGCTGCAAACCGTGGCAGTGGGGGAGCGAGCAACGTGGGCGCAGCAAATCGCGGCAGCGGGAGTCCGAGCAACATGAGTGCAAACCGTGGGAGCAGTGGAGGAGGCGCAGACCGCATCGGTAGTCAGCAGATTCCGAAAAGTTCCGGTTCCCGCAATACCAGCGCCTTTGGAGGCTCTTCAAATGGAGCCAGTGCCCGCGCCAGCAGCTCACGAGGCGCTTCGAGCATGGGGTCCTCTGGAGGTCGAAGTGGTGGAGGAGGCGGGTCACGGGGGGGCGGCGGCGGTCGCCGGAGGTAAATAAGCGATGTTTAAGGGAAAACAAATGAAATCAAAATCAAACAACTTATTCCCGATGAAGATCTTCCTGTCCGTTTGCGGGATCGGCCTTTCCTGTGTTCTGGCGTTTGCCCTGCACGCGGCGCCGCAAGAAAAACCAAAGGCTACCGAGACCTCACAGCCGAAGAAGCAAGAAGCGTTCGACACACCAAAACAGGCTGCCGATGCGCTGATTCAGGCATTGGCCCAATTTGATGTGCCCAGGCTCGAGGAGATTTTCGGGCCGGATAACGTAGACTTTATAGTTACCAAGGACCACGTACAGGACAAAGAGAAGGCGACTTGGTTTGCCACTAAGGCTCACGATCAAACATCGATCACGAAGGACCCGAAAAACCCCAATCGCGCCGTCCTTTCGGTAGGCAAAGACGACTGGCCGCTTCCGATCCCTATCGTGAAGAGAAGCGGAAAGTGGTATTTCGACGCCAAGGCGGGCCGTCAGGAGATTCTTGACCGGCGCATCGGAGCCAACGAATTGGACGCAATCGCAATCTGCCGTGGTTATGTGGAGGCTCAGCAGGAATATGCGTTGGAAGTACACGACAACAGTGGAATAAACCAGTACGCGCAGCGAATCATCAGCCAGCCCGGAAAGCGGATGGCCTATGCTGGAAAATGCGGACGGCAGTCCAGGTCGGCCCGATCGGCGAAAGTATCGCCAAAGCTTTGGAAGAGGGTTACACGAGCAAGTCTGAACCCTATCACGGCTACTACTTTAAGATATTGAAAGGGCAAGGCCCCGCAGCGCCGCTGGGAGAAATGAACTTCATGGTAGAGGGTGTCATGATTGGAGGGTTTGCACTTGTCGCTGTGCCGGCAGACTATCGCGTCACAGGAGTGCAAACTTTTATCGTCAGTTACGAGGGAATCGTCTACCAGAAGGATCTTGGGCCGGACTCCTTGAATATCGCCAAGAACATGGAACTGTACAACCCGGACAAGACTTGGCATCGTACCGACGACCATTGGTAATCCAGGCTTTCCCCGCAAAACTTGAGGTGTCCACTAAGGTGCTACTGCTTGTCATATACCGCTTTGTTGTGGACCTTCTCTCCTTTTTCATTCGTGCCGGTCATGATGATGGTCATGACCTTGCCATCATGAGAGATCTCCCGCTTCGCACTCCGGACCGCTTTTCCCCCTTTCTTTAGGGTGGCTTCGGCGGTATGGTCATTAATGCTTCTTAACCGCAATACTATCAAAGAGTTCCGATCCAGTCACCGGGTAATCCTTTCCGTCGTACTTGGCCGTGTATTGAAACGAAGTCTTCTTTCCGTCGGCCTCAATGGTTTCTCCTGCTCCGCTTATATCCTCCGTCAGTTGCCTCGTATTTCACTGTCCCGCTCTTCGGCGGCGGACCCGGATCAAACTTTGATTTTGCGACGTTTAATTTCCAGGCGCCACAATGGTGTCCTCGCCGCGCGTAAATCTAAAGAAATGGCCAGCCACGACATGTGCTAGCAGAATCGAGAGAAAGGTTTTTCCTTTCATGGGGTTCTCCTTGTTAGTTGGATTGAGTTGATTCAGAATGCTGAATTTTTTGTGGAGACGTAGGATATGTTTGCTCACTTGAGGATTGCAAGTATTCGGTGAAACGCCAATGCCTATGCGAAAATTGAGGTGTCGTGAAGTCTTAAGGTTCGGCGCCATGGCATCCGTTGGGGCAACAGCAAAAAGATGCCTTCTCGCCCGCGTCACCGCAACGTCTTGGCCTAAGAGTCAAGAAGCAGGCTGAAGGGCGGGATTTCGTTTCCTCGCGATCGCAACAGCGATCGCCCCAGCCAGCGCGCCGGTAATCATTGTAAAGGTGACCCAGAAGAGAAGCTGGGGGAGGACCCCGATGATCAGAAATTTGGGGAACCACCCCATCTCCGGAAATCCCGGAGGTGGGCCATCGTAATGGGTACCCCAGTTTCCTTTTATTGCAAAGAACATGACGATGACGACCGGTATACGTGCAGCGAAACCATAGGCCAAAAGTATTCTTGAGAGGCTTGGCCAGCCATAAAGCTGGATAAGACCTCCCACTGCAGCAATGAGATTGGCGGTGATAATAAAAAGCAGGTCCCGCGTGGAAGATCGCATTAGCAAGAATCATTCCACCCACGATGACCAGCAGTCCAATGAAAGCGAACCCGATTGCACGGCCATCTTTGGGAGTCTCTCCCATACCTTTCAGTTTCAATGCAAAATAGATGCCGAAGATCGGTGCAAGCCAGACAATGCCGATCAATGCGGCTCCGCCACCTGGCTGCGAGTTGAACCAAAAAGGCGACCAATGCAGCAATTCGCCTAATAGCCGCAGAACAGTAACCACGAGCGTGATCATGGCGGGGATCCGGATGAGTTCCCAAGTCCTGGAAATTCGTGCCAACGTTTCTGTCATGACCTCTCCCCTTTTTGTTTAGTTTTCGAATAGGATAATCGATCCGGTTCAAGAACACCACACCATTGAGTTGGAGTACCTATAAGGGCCGAGTTCGACGAGGCCGGAAATCAATGGTGAAACGCATCGCTCCTCCCCCGTTCAATAAGCGTGCACGGGGGGACAGCGGTCTCACGCGCACGCTCCTCCTGACGCGGCGTCGCAGGCGTATTGGTAGCCACGATGAATGTGCTTGCTCCATTCATCGTGGGCTTTTGTTAGATAGAGTGCCAACCCAGTTTTGACGACCCACTCCTGCACTCCTCCAATTGAAAAAGTCCCCCTTGGAAGGGGGGATACAGTATGGCGCCGGGGGATGTTTTCTTCGTACCGATCCTATTTGCCAGTGGTCAATTACCATTTTTCATTTAAGCTTCTCAATGGAAAGGAAATGAACAGTCAACAATGACAAATGAGTCTTTTTTAGAGGTCCTACGCACCCGCTCCATCTGTTGGCTTGGGTCTCGATTTTCCCGCTTCATTCTCGCTCGCGTTCCAAGAGACGCTGCTTACGTTCGACGCCCCAGCGGTAACCGGACAACTTTCCGTTCGAGGCCACGACCCGATGGCAGGGGATGGCGACCGCCAGAGTATTGGCGGCGCAGGCGCCGGCCACAGCGCGCACGGCGCTCGGGCTTACCCAAACGATTGGCGATTGCTGCATAGCTCACCGTCTTGCCGGCAGGAATCTCGCGTAATACTTCCCACACCCGGTGCTGGAAGGCCGTGCCTTGAATATCGAGAGGCAACCGAAGCCCCTCTACCCGGGCAGGATTATCGACAAACCGGACCACTTCTTCTACCCAGTCGGAGAACCCGGCTTTGGGTTTGATAAGTCTCCCCTTTGGGAAACGAGTCTTGAGATCAGTAAGAAGAGTGGCCGGATCGTCTCCCAGCAGAATGGCACACACCCCGCGCTCTGTGGCTGCAACCAGGACACAACCCAGTGAGCAGTGATCAATTGCATGCCATAACTCCTCACCTTGGCCGCCCTTTCGATAAGCGGACGGCTTCATGCCAAGTATTTCTGGCGCCACTTCGTAAAAGCGAGAGGACGCATTAAAGCCCGCTGCATAGATTGACTCCGTAACTCCTAAGCCGGAACGGAGCTGATCTTGCACCCGGCTATGGCGGTGAGCAGCGGCATAGGCCCTCGGTGTGACCCCCACGATCCGCTTAAACAAGCGATGAAAATGATAGAGGCTGACACCGGCCTGGGTCAGCCAATTCGGAAAGCGTTGGGCATTTCTTCCGCCGATTCAATTGTCCGGCAGGCAGCCGTAACCAGCACCGCCTCACGCTCGGCGCGAGATGGCTGGGTAGGCTGACACCGTTTGCAGGGCCGAAATCCGGCGCGTTCTGCCGCAGCGGCAGTCTGGTGAAAGCTCACGTTCTCCCGCCGGGCCGGACGGGATGCACACGATGGGCGGCAATAGACGCCCGTGGTACTCACGGCATAAAAAAAATGTCCGTCGGCTGACGGGTCGTGTCGGCGAACCGCCTCCCATCTCGCCTCGTCGGTTGTGAATAAAGAATCCATAAGGTCCAACGCGGTGTCACGGTGACCAATCCATCCAGTTCTCATAACCAATCCTCCCACAGTCTAACTCCAAAAAATGCAATCCAAGAATCTCAAATCAGCCGCCACTCTAAACCGTCTGATTCTCAGATGCACTCCGGTTCTTGCTTTGCAATTCGTGAAAGCTCTATCCATGGAAATCGTTTGTCTCGCGCCGTCGGCGTTGCTGCTGTAGCCGGCCTCGGTGAGGCCGGCCCTGGGCCGGGGTCCACGACCCCGGTTACAACAGTTATCGTGAATTTGTGCAACTTAGCACAAGGCTAGCAGATGACGAGGTGGATTTACTCTTCGGAAATTTTTGGTGAAAGTTTCATGATCCGGTAACCGCCTAGAGACCGGTCGTGCAACCAAATTGCGCTGAAAACAGCAATCAGAATGAGGGGCAGTAGTACGACGTCTCTGAGCACAACCTCCGGTCCCTGCGCATCATAAATCCGGCCCATGATTGGCAGGACAACCGCTACCGAAAGATTTCCAGCGCCTCCAATAATTGCCAGTAATAGAGCACCGCCTGCCGGGAATCGTTCCGAGGTCACTCCAAGCATCGTCGGCCAGAAATAACAGATACCAATGGCAAAGACAGTCGCCGTGATAAAGGTAGGCGCAGGCGATCTGGAGACGCTTAGCCCAAGCAGACCTATGGCGGATAAGCAGGCTGCTGCAATCAAGAGTGCGATGGGTGACAACCGTTTCACAACTGAGCCAGCAAACAGGCGACCTGCAGTCATGATTCCATTGATCCAAGCTAATACCAGTATTCCGGGCAGATGAGCAGTAGTTGTCAAAATATTGGGTATCCATTGGTTCGGCCCCAACTCAGTGGAAGCCGTCAAGAACATACAAAATACCCAAACCAGAAACTGAGGGCGAAGGGCCTGTTTATACATTTCCCGGACTGGGATCCCATGTTGAACTCTCTCTGTGAGCGGGAAACGCTGGCCCCGTAACATAAGCCCGTAGATTAAGGTTGGGATGAGGATCAGCACCATTTTCGCCTGCCAGCTAACGTCCATTGCCGTTAGTCCGTAGACCACGACGCCCCCGAGCAGAATGCCGCCCGGGAACCAGGCATGCAAAGCGTTGAGCTTCTCAGTTTTGTGCTCCGGATACGCACTTGAAATCAGAGGATTGATGGCACCTTCCACGAACCCGTTGGCAAGACCTAGAATCAGCGTTCCTACCCAGAGTGGCCAGAACCCTCCCGCCAGGATGATCGTGAGAGTTCCAATCATATGGCCCACAAACGCTAATGACATCAGTCTCCCCATCCCCAACACATCACAGAGCTGACCACCTGTAAAAATCGCCAGCACAAATCCCCAAAACGCGGCTCCTGAAATCAAGCCTAACTGTTCTTTATTGAGCTGGAACTGACGGCTGAGATCTTCCAAAATGTCCCCACGAACAGTGAACGTCAAAGCCAGAGTCACCATGGAAACACAGCTTGCAACATACAGACGATTCCGATTGATTTGAGGCGGGGGCTCAGACATTTGAATTTCTCTCTGACCGCTCAAGAAAACCTCCTCACGCTAAGTCGCAGAAGTCGGTGTTGTCGCTGACCCCATTGGGCCCGGCTACAACCAACTGTAGCCAGGACCGTTGGTCCCGGCTAGATGGACCGGGGTCAGCGACCCCGGCTACAACAATTCCATTGAATGATGCAACTGAGCACTCGTCTGCACTTTGGAAAAGCTTTATTTCAAGGCGTTCTTGAGAAACCGAACCCCTTTGATGGCAATGTCGTTCTTTTTGGGCTCAATGGTTCGCCAGATTGCAGCCGCTCTGGCGATGATTTTGACATCGGGGGTGAAGGACTCGATGACGACGTCCCGTTGATAGCCAATTTTCTTGAGGGCCGCTGCAGATGCTTTTCCAGTCAATATGGTCGCTGCCGGGTGTTCCCCGATCACAGCCGCAGGCATGAAAATGCACGAGCGACTTGCCTGCCCGAAGAAGGGCCCGCGCCGTATTCTTCTCCTCGATATTCATATGGAAGGTATCCAAAAGCAGGCCTAGAGCCGGGCTTCCCACATCTTTTACCATCTGAAGTCCCTGATCGCAGGTGTTGATGAAGTCAGTTTCAAAGCGATTGAGAGGCTCCAGCGCCATTTTCTTTCCTTTTTTTTCCGCATAACGGCAAATCTTCTTCAGATGCCCCACCACCAGCTTCCACTGAGCCTTTCGCTCTTTCTCAGGGACAAATTCCGCCCTGCCCACTGAAGAATAGATCGGGCCGACCAAGGTTGGGCAGTCGAGTTTAACGGCGATGTCGATCATGTTGTGAATGTATTCCAGACAGGCTTGTTGCTCCTCCACCGTGCCCCGAAGATCTCGCCCAGGGCCAACGGCGCATCCCATAGCCCCGCATGCCAAACCGTGTCGATTGAGCTCTGATTTAATATACGAAGGAATGATGTGTGATTCATGTTCGAGAGGAATCTCGACCGACTCAAAACCCCAAGCTTTGAAATTTTTAAAGTACTTCGTGCTTTCATTGGTAAACGGCGAAGTAAAAAGAAATGTGTTGATGCCAAAACGCATGAAGCATTCTCCAGTCACATAGTAAAATTTAGACGAGCTCTGTTTGGCCCGGAATGGGCACAGAAGGAAGCGGTAGTTTACCCCAACTCAGTTGCGTTGGACCTTCTTTTTCCGATTCATCTCAAACCCTACCATCGTCATCTTCTCAGTGATTTGTACCGCCCTCATACCCTGGTAATGGTTTCCCCTGATCGTTAAGCTTGCCACATGCCCAAAGGAGTCCATAGGCTACAAGCCGCTGATAATCCGCCTGCTGCGCGGTTGTCATGTTATGACCTAGCGTGGTCCCAAAAACGACTCCTTTCCCGTATTGGTTCGTCCAGCACACGATGTGCTCCGCTCCGGTTGCGGGACTGATTACCTTGAGCAAACTATGTGAATCGGGGCCCATTTGAATGGTCTGGTATAGCTCATCTCCCGCCGTTTGCCAATTGTCAGGAAAACTTTTCAGTACGGGATGATTGGGATCTACCTTCTGCGCCGCAAAGGCTTGATACTTGTCGTGAACACGAGAGACTTCACCGACCAGTCTGCGCCACTCATCGGATTCCTTGAAGCTGTGCACGGCGCAATGAATGACGACGGTGGGCTTCCCTTCGTAGGTTAACTTCAGAACATTATCTATGGAAGGATGAATGGTCTCGTCAAAGCACATGTCATAGACGACTACATCGGCATTCTGTCCAAACTTGGGGTCGGCAAGGACATCCGGCCCCCATTGAATTTCCCACCCGACATTCGCGAATTCACTGATTTTTTCAGTGACCAGAGGCACAAGGCTCTTGTAATCATGATATCCACCGCCCGTAACGAGCAGAGCCTTGAGCTTCGGACTGGGCTTAGAATCCCCGGCGAATGCAGCCAAGTGGACGAAGCAGAGTAGAAATAACACCAACCAAAGGGCACGTCGAGACATGAAATCCTCCCAATCAATACCTGCTTATTCAAAAAAGATGCAGGCGGGACGCCTGCACCACAAGTCAGACTCAGTCGTATCTCATTCCCCATTACTCGAGCAGTAAGATCGAAATGCTTTGATAGGGCAAAGTGAGCCGGATGGCATGTTGGTCGATCTGAACGGGACGTTGGGTATGAATGTCTTTGGCCCGATGGTACTGCGAAGGAAGTTGGATTGTCCCGGTTTGATCCTCTACCGCGTCGTTGACAACGACGAGCAGACTGCGCCCAGTGCCCTCAATGAGCCTGGGTCGAAGCGTGTTGCCGCGAACCGGCGGAGAAACGACCCGTGCGAGGATGGCTTGCAATAAATCAATACCTCTATTGTCACCGCCTGCGATGCTGGCTCCCAGGTTTGTCCCGAAATAATAGACCTCCCCCTTCCCTATTTTTTTTGTGGCAGCCACCGTCTTCCCATCATAATTGCCCATTGGCGTTGCTGTCTTCAATACAATGGGAGTCAAGAAGGTGTGGGCCTTAACTTTCGTCGTGATGGGATGCAAGAATTGGATTTCTGGTTCATAGTATACCTTGTCCGATGGCGGAAGGTTTTTAGGGACAGAGAGAGGGTTTGTCACGGCGCCATTATTCACGTAGTAGCTTTCCTTTTCGCGGTAGCCAAAAGACTCCGCCAGCCCGTATGGAGGGATGACGGGGTTGTAAAAACAGCGCTCATCAAACATACCAAAAGCTGTCTCGAGAATGAGCGTTCCGCCCGCTTCGACAAAACGAACCAGAGCCTCACAGGTCTCCTTCTTTCCGACCAGATGCCAAGGGACAATGAGAACTTTGTAATTGGCTTTGCCCAGGCTTCTCGGCTCAATAAAATCAACCCACAAATCACTACTCCACATTGCCTTGTAGTAGCCGCGGATTGACTCCGTTGCGGGAACTTCGGTTCCACTCATTGCATACGTCAAAATGAAGTTGTCTTCATCCGCAAGAATGGCAACCTCCGGTTTGGGTCGGTGGCTTTGGATCACATCCCAATACATCTGAATGAGCCGGTGATTTTCAGCCGCTTCAAGCACCCGCTCGGTTGCCGAACCATCTCGAGCCACCAGGCCAAATCCGGTGGCTTCCGATCCCGTAGCTTCAGCGTGATAAGCCCAATAGATGATCCCTTTAGCGCCTGCCGCTACCGCCAACCAGTTCCAGAGCCGTATGTCTTGAGCCCTCATCTGCGGACTACGCCACAGTCCGTTGCTTCCATGACCGCCCTGTAATTCGGTCATCCAGAATTCTTTTTTTCCGGAACAGGATCGCGCCAGATCCATGACGGCCGCCCCATAGAAGACGGGCAAGCTTTCCCATCGAGGAAAATGAGAAAAGCCCCAGACATCGACCAACTCCGCCAATCGCCAGTCGTTTACGCCATCTTCGGTGACCGGGTCGAGCGGATGCTTCCTGCCGGCGTGGCCTTCAACTATATGCTTGGAATCCACCGCTCTCACATTACCTGCACGGAATCGCATTTCATCGGTGCTGCGCTCAATGATGAAACGCCGCCAATCCAGCCAGTCTAAATAAGTGGACATGAATCGTGGCGGATCAATCGCCTTCCAATTCGGGTATTGGCGCACCCAGGCTTCGTTCAACTGATCGAGGGTGCCGTAGTGCTGTTCGAGCCAATGTTGAAACTCCGCAATGGTTCGATCACAGTAACAATAGAGCCTCTCTTGCGGAGTAGCCCAAATATTCCGTGCCCAGGCCGGTTCAATGTGCGGTTCGTTCCAGCAATCGTAGGCATACATGGAGGGGTGTTGACTCACCACTTTGGCCATTTCGCGGATGAAGCGGCCAGCCGCCTGGCGTACCGGTTCCCAATCCAGACACATTCCTGGCCATCCTCCGCTCACATTATTACTGCTGTCCCCGAGCCGCTGAGCATTCCCTTTAGCATCCACATAGCGGGCTTCCGGATGCGCTTGCTCCAGCCAATAGGGAGCTTCTTCGGTAATGACGCCCATGAGCACTTTCAATCCGAATTCGTCACAATAACTCATGACTTCATTCAATTCTTCAAAGTTGAACTTGTCGGGTTGAGGGTTGCAATAGACCCAGGCTAAATAAATGCGGATGATGTTGAATTTGTGCTCCTGGGCAATCGTTTTCAGCATCTCCCGGCGTAGGGCTCGAGGTGGATTCGGTGGGCGGAAAAATGCGGCACCGTATATGAATTCTTTTCCGGCTGGAGTTTCTCGCAAGTTCTGAGCGCCAACAGAAACAAGGCTTGGGCCGCCCAGAACATTCACACCGCCCCAAGCGAAGCCCATACCCCCTGCAGTGGAACACAAGAAGTTGCGACGTGATAAGGGTGCGCCCATCATTCACCTCCTTGGAGTTTAGGGACTGCCTATTAATTAGGCTGGTTCTGCTGAACCCGAGAGCAGGTTTCAGCAATGGGCTTAGTCCGCGGCAAAATTGGATCCCGGAATTTTTTGGATTGAGTACACGATGGCTAACTTCTTTCCGTTAACCGACATCACGAAAGCTTAACACAATGCCAGAAGGCCAACAATATAACGGGGGGTTCAATATGATGTCAGTTCTACATGATTGTTATCAATAAAACCCTAATTGAAAGGGGTTACATCATGAGTCGACAGTCAAGATGGGAATACTTGAGAAAGATTCATCACAGATATTCCACCGCGTCGTCGAGATCGAAGCAATCAATCCTCGACGAGTTCTGCCTCAATTGTGGGTACCATCGCAAATACGCCATTCGCTTGCTCAACGGTCCTCCGCCCAGGCCGTCGCCACCGCGGCGCCGCAAACGGCGTGCGAGCTATGGGCCTCAGGTAATCTCGGTGCTCAGTGCCATCTGGGAAGCGGCCGGCTATCCCTGGTCGGTCCGTCTAAAGGCGCTGCTGCCGGTGTGGATGCCCTGGGCTCGGAAGCGTTTTCACTTGACGCCCCGGCTGGAACAGCAACTGCTCTGCCTCAGTCCCCGCACCATCGATTATCGGCTCCGCCCCAAAAAGCGCCAACTCAAAAAAAGGATCTACGGCCGGACCAAACCGGGCACGTTGTTAAAGCATCACATTCCCATCAAGACCGACAACTGGGACGTTCACCAACCCGGCTTCACCGAAGTCGATCTGGTCTCGCATGCCGGCAGCGCTGCCTCCGGCGACTGCTGTCATTCGCTGAACCTCACCGACATCCACACCACCTGGGTCGAGACGCGTGCCGTGCTAGGCAAAGGGCAAGAAGGAGTTCGTTGCGCCATGGAAACCATCCGTCAAGCGTTACCGTTTAAACTGCTGGGCATTGACTCCGACAACGGCTCGGAATTTATCAATGCTCATCTCTATCGCTATTGTCAGGCCCTCGAGATCCAATTCACTCGTGGCCGTCCTTACAAGAAAGATGACAATGCTCACATCGAGCAAAAGAACTGGACTCACGTGCGTCGCCTGTTAGGCTACCAGCGTTATGATTCTCCCACCGCCTTGGAGGCTCTCAACGATCTCTACTCCCACCCCCTGCGGTTGTTTCAAAACTTGTTCCTCCCCTCGGTGAAATTGCGACGCAAGATTCGAGTCGGCTCGAAACTAAAACGGATCTATGATTCGCCTCAGACTCCCTTCCAACGTGTGTGTGCCTCCAAACAGGCCATCCCCGCTAAAGTCGCTCAGCTCCAACATTGGCGGGATACGCTGGATGGTAAGGACGACGAGCCTATAGTTTCGTTGGACCGAACCGATTGGTTCGAAGAACCACCAGTTCTATAACTCCAGGAGTTTGTTCCGTTGACAATTGTAGAGGACAGCCATAGCATGTTGTACCAGAATAGGCACACAATTTGGTTGATAATGGGTAAAGGGCAAAACTGCCCGAAAATCCAATTATTGTCGTATTATCAAGGCAATATTGCCTGTTAATCATTGGTTCAGCCAAAGCCATATCTCTCACGGAGACACTGAGACACGGAGATGAATGAAAACGAAATCGGGACTGTAATTGTTGATTGTGCAATCCATCTGCATCAAGCCCTCGGGCCTGGATTGCTGGAAACGGTGTACGAAGTGACGTTAGCCCGGCAACTGGAAAAGCGAGGGCTCTCCGTCCAACGCCAAGTTGCAGTGCCGATCGAATTTGAGGATGATCAGTTCGAAGAAGGATTTCGAGCCGATCTGGTGGTGGAGGGGAAAGTGATCGTGGAACTGAAATCGGTGGAGAGGGTCAATCCAGCCCATAAAAAGCAACTGCTAACCTACCTCCGTTTGACCGGTTTGAAGTTGGGATACCTTTTGAATTTTGGAGAGGCCTTGATGAAGGAAGGAATTACTCGAATCATCAATGGAGACCTACAAAGCGTTCTCCGTGCCTCCGTGTCTCCGTGAGAAAACAATGGGGCAAACTATCAGCTTGCGGGGTTGGAGCAAGTGTGGGAATCGGATGGCATTTCCGTCGAGTTCAAGTTCGACAATGCGTAACCAGCTACCGCGAGGGTTCCCAACCTCCTATTTGGCACTTGGTCTTAAGTTCACTTTATAGGCGCACTGTCAGTTTTCTAGTGCCCGACTGAGGGTCGAATAAAGTATTGCCACTTGTCCAAGAGCTGCCGGCACAGCGACATCGAAAAACCCAACCATCATCTCATCGTAAGTCTGATCGCCCCAGGTGACCGCACTCTTTGGATCCGGATTATGAGGATTCTTCTTTGAATTGTCATACCAGGCGACGGCTTGAAGTATTGTGCCGGCCTTGAGAAACCTTGGTTCGGCGAGCCGGTAGCTCAATTGCCAGTGAAAGTGGTAGTTGACTCGCAACAGCGTTTCAACATTTCCGTCCGGATGAATGATGTTGTATTCGAATCGTTTGCCACGCAAATGCATGTGGGGTAGAAAGCTAAGCAGAGTGGCATCATTGGGTAACGTCCCACGCGATTCCACACGATAATCGTCGACGCCGGGAGGAATTGTGAAATGAGAATTCGTCAATTGCAACATCAATACTCTTTGTTTCGGCGGCTCCTTTGCAAAGATGATGCCGAGGCTCGTCTGGTCCGAATCTCGTCGACCATTCGTGGTGTAATGCATCTGAAACACGAGATCTGAGCCGCGAGGAATAAATTTCGCCATGCCATTGGGCAGGTGATCCGGCAAGCTGCCGGGCGCATACACCAGGAGCATGTCGCTGTCCGTTCCGTGGGCGTCGCGTCGATCCTGCTCATCAGCCAAACTCGAGGCCGTGAAAGGGAGGCCGACGGGAACACGTCGCAACCAGCGGGATCCCGGAGGACGAATGTAAACCACGGCATGATGCACATGCTGGCGACTCGAGGGTCGGAGTTCCGATATTTGCACCCACTTGTCTTCAGTTAAACCGGTGGGCACAATTTCATAGGTATATTCAATCTCGCCGTGCGCCGGAATCATTATTGGCTTGGGCATTTGGATTACCAGGTCCGGCTGTTTGGGGATAGTCCAGCCTTTAACCCAGTGTTGCGTGGGCGGAGCGTCGTGAGGGTCGCCGCGTGGGGCGTTTGTATCTGCCCAGAGAGATAACTTCGCAATTTCCTCCGGGGAGAGCGACGGATCATTTGCAAAACGACCAAAGCGTGGGTCCGCAAACCAGGGTGGCATGTGCTTCGAAAGGACTGCTTTTTGGATCGCACGAGCCCAGGGTCGCGTCTGTTCATAGGTTACGAAGGGCATCGGAGCCACTTCGCCGGGGCGGTGACATCGCTGACAGTGCTCGTTAAGAATGGGGAGCACGTCATGGTAGAAGTTCGGGGCCGTCACCAATTTCTGAGTAGGCGTATCCTCTCCGCGGAGCGCCGACACATATTCCAACGACACCGAATAATATAAACCCTGCGAGCCTACGCCAGGAATTCAACTTGCGTACGGTCATTAGGATCCTTCATTGTCCAAGTGACAGGAACCGGCGGGTTTCGAACCGAGACTTCCCCAACTGTCGATTCAGGGGGCGGTTTCACATGAGTGAAACTAACACAAACGCAAAAAATAATTTTGTAAATATATCACGACCCCCTCAAGTCCTCTTTTGTCAAGGTGATCATTACCCTGAAGTCCGATGGCCAGACACAAATGGGGAACTGGCTGCAGTCCCGAAGGGGACCGACATCAACAACCGTGGGTTGAGCGCAGCAACGTGAAGCGAAACCCACGGTGCTCAGAATATTTCGCATTCAATCCTGAAAGGGTTGAATCGCCTCGAACGGTCAGCAGACGCTATCTTATTCGACTCTTTCGGGTCGGGTCTCCTTTACGTTACATCCCCCGAGTGGCGCGGCCACGCCACCCCGGGCTCACGTTAGTCCCCAGGGACTCCCGAGCACTGCCTCCGCCCCCTGTGTCCAGCTAAAAGATTAGGGACATGATCCGATTGTCAAAGAGGAACTAGTCCGGCGTGAAGAATTACACGAAAACTACATTATTTATTTGATTTTTGACTTCATTGCCAACCGATGCGCAGGACATAACAAATCAGTATGGCGGCTGCAAAGCAGATTTGCCAACGCAAGAACTTATTCAACAACCTCTCGAGAAACATCGTGTCATCCTCCTGAGGACTTTGCTTTATAAATACGACACGAATCTTGTTTAGCCTTAATTTTCTTGATGCTCAATAATCACGTTCTTTGAAGGAAAAGGTGTGAAAGAGTTCCGCCGGGTCAGGGGACCCAGCCTACAACACGGTGGCAAACTCTTTGAAATCATTGAGGGCTCAGGTTTTCATCAAAGTCTAAACCTCACGCGGCATGTTCCAATCGCCGTTGAAGACTTAACTGGGTGCCGGAAGATGTCCCTTCTCCACTCGGGTCCCACTCTTTTGCCCAGCCTTTGGACCAGACTTGACTAATGATTTGAGACGCAAAATCTTTCAAAAAGGTTTCATGGAAATTTCTAAAAGACATAAGTCAAGAGATGTGGCGGAAATGCCTTCCTTTTTTCCACAAGCTTCGCCTGAATCAAAGCCTTCTTCGAGAGCTTAGACTCATTTAAACCCCGAGTTCCAATTCGAAGTGCTGGCCGAAAATAGCCACTGTGGCCATTATCAGCCAGGCCCCTCCCTTCTATCCCTTGAATCTAAAGTATTTAGTATTGGTATTCCACATGCACTCTTAGGGGAGAAGAATTGAGGAGGTGGAACATGTAAGCTCAACTGAAATGGATTCCTGCCATACGTCTTGGCATTTTTGGTGGGAGGAGAACTGTTGGGCAAGGACGCCAGCCCCAGGAGACGAAACTCCACCGACCGGGTGGCATCGATTCGGAGATATCTGCCCAGCAAGGTCCGCCACCACCCCCTATGGAACTCACTCTACCTCCAGGCACATGGATCACAGTTCGAGTGGATCAATTGCTCTCGACTGACCGCAATCAACCAGGCGATGCGTTCACCGCAACGCTCTCTCAGCCGCTCGTTGCCAATGGACTCGTGATTGCCCGTCGAGGACAGACTGTTGCCGGGGTAGTCGCCTCTGCTGCAAAAGCCGGCCGGGTGAAGGGAACTTCGAGTCTTCGCCTCGAGCTCACCGAATTAAGCCTTGTCGATGGCCGGCAAGTTCAGGTGAAAACAACACTCATGGAGCGCCGAGGGAATACCTCAGTCGGTCGGGATGCTGCGGCCATCGGGACGGCCACAGGCGTTGGCACGATGATCGGTCTTGCCGCCAGTTGCGGTTATGGTTATGGTGCGGGCATTGGGGCAATAGCCGGAGCTGCTGCTTCCACCATTGGCGTTCTCGTTACACGCGGCCTCCCTACTGTGGTATATCCTGAAGACATACTCGCTTTCCGGACCGAGAACCCGGTCACTATCCAAACAGGGTCCTCTGTAGATGTGTTTCAACCTGTTCGACAAGAAGATTACGACCAGCCACCGAGACTCGTCCAGCAGGGTCCGCCGCAAGGGCCACCCCCTCGCGCGAGTTATGGTGGATACTATTCCCCGCCAGTTTACGGGGGATATGCTCGACCCTTCTACTATGGTGGCTTCTACTCACCCTATTATTATGGTCCGAGCTTCGTCTATTATTCGCGCCCACATTATGCTACATCACGGCTACCACGGTGGCCACTATCGCCATTAGTTCACGTTACAAAATCTAAATTTTTGATATCGGCTGCCGGGCCTCCAATCTCATCACCGACTTTGAATATGCCGCCACTAACGGAGCTGGGGATGCTTGCACGACAAGAGTTTCTATTAATAGTGCTCGTCTCATCATCGGGACTCCATTTCATCGCCCGATAAAGCTCGGTGGAAAACCCGACCCCCGCCTCCGTCAGGAGCGCCCGATTTATAGAAACCACATCCCGTCTTGACACCAGCCTTAGTAGGGCGACTTATCAATAGCCCGGTCCGTATGGCTCTCTTCTGTTTTCTCCTTGACTACACCTCATTGTTCACACCAGAATTCTGCGCAATTCAGAACCGGTTGATGCCTATCTTTTGTATGGCTGCGATTCATCGGCCCTGATTCTTCGACTTGGACAAATCTTGCGAGCTCCGCCTGTACAGGAACATCATGGACAACCTATTTGCTGCTCGACCATTGGGAGCTGTCTGAATGCCAAGCATGACTGGCTCACAATATCTGGCGGAGGCTCTCGAAGCCTCTGGCATTACACATGTTTTTTTTGTCCCAGTCGTGCTGACTCCCGGCTCTTGCCGAGATGGACCGCCGCGGCATCATTGGCGTGATGACGCATGGCGAGAAGTCGGCTGTGTACATGGCAGACGGCTACGCCCGGGCCTCTCACCGTCCCGGCATCTGCATGTCACAGGTCATTGGCGCGGCCAATCTCGCGGCCGGATTGCGTGACCCCTTTCTTGCCTGCTCGCCGGTGATTGCAATCACCGGCGGCCCGATGCCCCAGTACCGGCACCGCCACGTCTACCAGGAGATTGACGACTTCCCACTCTTCGAACCGCTGACCCGCTTCAATGCCCGCATCGATACGGTTGAAAGACTTCCCGACCTGCTGGGGCAGGCTTTTCGCTCTGCCACCTCCGGCTGTCCCGGGCCCTGTCCATCTGGAAATCGCGGGACACTTCGGCCAGGCTGTGGACGTCCTGGGAGAGTTGACGGAACCCTTCGTCCCATCGTTCGCCTGCTGTTCCTCCGCTTCGTCCCGCTGCCGAGTCACGCTACGTCGATCAGGCGGCACTACTTACTTCAAACGGCAGAAAGGCCCATCCTGGTGGCAGGGGGTGGAGTGGCATCCTCCGGCGCCTGCGAAGAAGTGGTCGAATTGGCCGAGACGTCTCGGGATACCCGTGGCCACCTCCCTAAATGCGAAGGGAACGATCCGGGAAAACCATCGGCTTTCCGTGGGCGTCGCGGGTACCTATTCGCGTGACTGTGCCAATCGGGCCGTGGCAGAAGCGGATCTTGTTTTCTTCATCGGCAGCCGGACCGGCAGCCAGGTCACGAATTTCTGGCGCATCCCTCGCCCGGGCACTCGGGTGATCCAACTCGATATCGAAGCAGAGGAATTGGGTCGCCATTATCCCAATGCCGTGTCATTGTGCGGGGACGCCAAAACAGTTCTGCGGCAGATTCTGCAGGCGATGTCCAAACCCCGATCGCGCGAAACCTGGCTGAAGCGGGTGGAACAGCTCATCGTGGAATTGGCGGGCCAGTGTCGAACCGCTGCGTCAGTCAGAGGCCACCCCGATGCGTCCCGAGCGCATCTGCAAGGAGTTGCAGGAGGCTCTTCCGGCTGACGCTGTGCTTGTTTCCGAAACGGGGCATGCTGGGAATTTGGACCGGGACGCACTTGGAGCTTCATCATCCCGGCCAAATGTATCTGCGGGCGGCGGGATCGCTGGGCTGGGGGCTGCCCGCAGCCATGGGGGCCAAGTGTGCTTGCCCGAACCGGCCTGTGATTTGCTTCAGCGGAGATGGAGGATTCTATTACCACATCAGTGAACTGGAGACCGCCGTGCGCTATGGGATTAACACCGTCACGATCGTCAACAACAATCACTCGCTCAGCCAGGAGACGTTGCTCTTCGCCCAGGCCTATGGCGGAGAGCAGCGCTCCGGCCTCAAGATGTGGCAGTTCGAGGATCTGAATCTGGCTCGGATTGCAGAGGCGTTCGGCTGTTATGCCGAGCGGGTGGAACAGCCCGCGCAGATCCGGCCAGCGCTCGAGCAGAGCCCTTGCAAGCGGGCGGCCGGCGGTGCTCGATGTGGTGAGTGACATTCGGGCTCTGGCACCGGATCCGTGGGGATAAGAAGCGACCATGCCCAATGATACGATTCACAGAGTGGCTGTTCTCGGACTGGGGACGATGGGGCACGGAATCGCCCAGACCTTTGCCGTGGCGGGATATCCGGTAAACTGCTTTGATGAACAGCCGGGTGCGAGCGCGTCCCTGCATGAGCGGGTGCGGACAAATCTCCAGGCCTTTGTGGAAGCCGGACTGATTCCGCAAAGTCGCGTTGAAGAATCCTGTCTCGTCTGGTGATTTGTGGGAAGCGAAGCAGAGGCCGTGGCTAACGTCGGTTTCGTTACCGAGGCAGTCAAAGAAGACCTCAAGGTAAAGCAAGAATTGTTCGAGCGCCTGGAATCGCTGGTCACCCGCGACACAATCCTGGCCTCCAATTCATCCACCTTCCCCATCTCACAATCAGGCGTTCGGATGCAGCATCCGGAGCGAGCGTTAGTGACGCACTGGTTTAATCCCCCGCACCTGGTACCGCTCGTGGAGGTCGTTCCAGCACCAGGCACCCATGAGCAAACCACACGAACGACCATGGCCCTGATGAAACACATTGGCAAGCAGCCTCTCTGGCTGCGCAAAGAGCTGCCGGGCTTTCTCGTCAACCGCATTCAGGTGGCGATCCAGCGGGAAGTGTGGGATCTGCTCGATCAAGGCGTGGCCAGCGCAACTGAGATTGATGACGCTCTCCGCAATAGCGTGGGCTTCCGCCTGGCTGCAGTCGGGCCTCTGGAAGTTCACGACTTTGGAGGCTTGGATATCCAAACGACGGTGTTCCGAAACCTGGCTCCACAGATTAAGAGCGATAGCCAGATTCCTGCCCTGGTTCAGGGGCTGGTCGATCAAGGCCATTTGGGGGCCAAGACCGGCAAAGGGTTTCATGAGTACCCTCCAGGACGCCTGGTTGAGCGCCGGGCACGGCGAGACGCTCTCTTCCTGGCTCTCGGCAAACTCCTCCATCCGGCTTCGCAAGGAGGTTCTCCATGAACGTGGCTGGAAAAGTGGCGCTGATCACTGGGGCTGCAACCGGGCTGGGAAGAGCCACCAGCTTAGCGTTGGCACGGCTTGGCTGCTCCATCGCCGTCAATCACATTGCAGACACAAAGCCAGAAGCGGCCCAGACGGCCGCCGAGCTGGCCGCGATTGGCGTTCGCGCTGTTCCCGGTAGAAGCAGACGTTAGGAACAGTGATGCCTGCCGGGCGATGGTTACAGCCGTCGTCGGGGAGCTGGGCCGTCTCGATATTTTGGTGAACTGCGCCGGCGTTACCCGTTTCATCCCGCACGACCACCTGGACGAAGTGAAGGACGAAGACTGGGATTTCATCCTGGGCGTTAATTTGAAGGGAACATTCCATTGTGCCCGGGCCTGCCGGAGTGCCCTGGAGACTAACGGTGGAGTGATCATTAACGTCGCCAGCATCGCGGGCCTCAATGGAGCAGGCAGCTCAATCCCTTATGCGGTATCGAAGGCTGGGGTCATTAATCTCACCAAGGCGCTGGCTCGTGTCCTCGCTCCCAAGATCCGCGTCAACGCCGTGGCGCCTGGATTCATCGAAGGCCGCTGGATGCGGGAAGGATTAGGGGAGCGGTACCTGGAATCCCGGGAGAGCTTTGCCGCGGCCAGTGCGCTCGGGCGAGCCTGCCAACCCGAAGATGTAGCCGATGCGATCGTGAGTCTGATCACGGGCTCCGATATGGTGACGGGACACACACTGATCTGCGACGGTGGCGCGCTGCTGGCTGATCCTGCGAGTCATGCGATTCGTTCCCGCTGATCAAGCGGCAAAGAATTGGGAAGCCTCGGCAACCTTTCTAGGCATTACTGAAGTTCGTTTATGCTCAATTCACTATTACTAAGTACTGCTATTCGTAATTAAGGTGACGTTAACGCCGGGTCGGTGACCCGGCCTACAACTTTGTAGGCTTGAGGCTTTCTCAAAACCTCAACCTCACGCGGCGCCTATCCTAAGATACATCACCGTAATTACGAATGGCATACTAAGTGGCAGATTTCCGTGTTTTAGCTGCCTCTACTGGAGATGCTAGCTCAACTATATGTATCCAATTGATTGCAACTTGGTATCACGAGTCCACTCACTCGAACCGTTCGTGTTTCGTTCTGTACCGATACGATCCCAATGACTCTTTCCTCTACTCAGACGACCACTAGCTTGAAAACTAACCGCATCCCATCCTGGAAATGGGGAATCGTCTGGTTACTTTTCCTGGCTACGATGATTAACTACATGGATCGGCAGACCATGCAGGCCACATCTAGCCACCTGATCCGCCAGTTCTTTGACGGCAAAGAGAGAGGCTATGGGGAGGTGGAGTCGGCGTTCCAGTATGCTTTCGCGCTAGCACTGATCCCTGCAGGCTTCCTAGTAGACCGCTTTAACGTCCGTTGGTTCTATTTAGGCGCACTGCTGGTCTGGTCGGCGGCCGGTCTCTTGACAGGTCTAGTCAACACCATCGAGGCCATGATCTTGTGTCGTGTGACCCTGGGAGTCGCCGAAGCGTTCAACTGGCCGTGTGCCGTGAGCGTAGTTCGCAGGGTCATCCCGCTGGAGGCACGAAGCCTGGCAAACGGCATTTTCCACAGTGGGGCCTCCCTCGGCGCAGCCATTACCCCCATCCTGGCTTGGGCGATGATCAGCCCGAGCGGGGAGAATTGGCAGAAGCTCTTCGTTGTGGTCGGCGCGAGTGGCGGCCTGTGGGCCCTGCTCTGGGTTATCTTCATCCGGGGAGACCGGGCCCTGGAGATCGAGCACCCGAAGGTCTCTTCTGATGTCTCTGCGTTTCCCGAACCCGAACTCCCTTTTCGCCGGGTCCTGGTGAGCCGGCTGTTCTGGATCATGATGATGGTCAGCCTGACCGTCAATGTTTGCTGGCATTTCTTTCGTGCTTGGCTGCCGCGCATTCTGAGGAAAGACTTGCATTATAGCGAGGGAGAAATGCTGTGGATGCTCGCGGCATTCTTCGTAGCGGCTGACTTGGGATCCCTGCTGGCCGGTTATTGCACGCGCAAGCTGACGCAGGCGGGCTTCACAGTCGCTCGCTCTCGTAAGCTCGTCAGTACCGGGACGTCGCTGCTCTGCCTTTTGGCCATTCCAGTGGCATTCAAACCGGCACCCTGGTTAGCAATACCATTGGTCTTGATTGTAGCCGCAGGAGCCATGGGAGGATTTCCCAACATGTTTGCCCTTTCACAGGAAACCTCACTCCGTCATACGGCCAAACTAGTGGGACTGGCTGGTTCCCTCCCCTGGCTCGTGCTGGCCTTCCTCAACCCAATTATCGGAGGTCTCGCGGACCAGAGCGGCACCTTTGCCCCGTCCGTGATGTGCGTCGCCTTTGTCCCCTTGCTGGGCTCGATGGTTGGCTGGTTCTGGCCGGAGAAGCCGGAAGCTCGAGGAGCCTGATCAAGGTGCCGGGTAACCGCGAAAGGGTTCAGCGCAACTTGTCGCGATCGGGTTGCCCAAAATTCCTTATTTTGCTATCCTTTTATCGGCGCGCTATACCCATCAAAGATCGTGACTGAAGACCCTTCCATGGTCCAGAAAAAGCGCCGGGAGTTTTGCCCTATTGCGATATTGAGTTGTCGGGATAGTCGTCGCCCATTTCGTCCTAGGACGGGGCGATGCTGCAGAACACAAGACAATAGCAACAGGCCTCCAGGCCTGTTGTCCGAGGCAGCGCCCCCGGCTATAACATCTGAGCGCAAGTAGACGATTACACCGGAATGTGGCAGGAATCGCACTCCGCAATCCATGCAAGATAGACGGGAGAAATTAGCTTGATAAATACCACAGGCGGAACCTTGAAACCTACACCGAGTCATTCGATTTCTTGGCTCTCTATTCCAGTGCTCCTGTGGGGGATTATTACAGCTGTTTCCCCGCAGGCAGCGGTTGCCCTTGACTGGACTGCCCGAAACGGCCCGGAGGGCGGATATGTTGCTCAGATCGCAGTGGACTATACTGATCCCAATACTGCGTATTTGGCCAATTACGCTGGAGGAATCTTTAAGACCACCGATGGCGGTACAAGCTGGACTGATCTCCATGCCAACTTTGGGACTTCGAAAATCCTCCTCGATCCAACCAACCATACGACCATTTATGAAGTGGGTGGCAATATTTTCAAAAGCATGGATGCAGGCGCCAATTGGACGATTCTCGATCTTAAGCTCCCTTGCGGGGATGGTGCCAAAACTTTGGTCATAGATCCTAAGAATTCAAGTACCCTCTATGCCAACATCGTCACCAAGGTGGGCACGACGGTGGATTACTACGTGATCAAGAGCACCAATGGGGGCACCAGTTGGAATCAGGTAAGTTGGAATCAGCTAAGCTGGAAAGCGCACGCTCTGGCGATCGATCCGACAAACAGCAACAATCTGTATGCCAGCACGACAGCAGGTCTGATGAAGAGTACCGACGGTGGGGTAACGTGGAATCCTTCCGGAACCGGGCTGGACACTACCAATTTCGGAGCCGTGGTGATCGATCCCAAGACCCCCAGCAATCTTTATATAGTCGCTGACGGTGCAGTCTATAAAAGTGCCAATAGCGGTGGGCAATGGAAAATTTCCAGCAATGGGTGGGAAACCTTTAGCGGTCTGAAGGCCGAAAATCTGATTATTGATCCGCTCAGTCCCAATAATTTGTATGTCATTGTAAGGGGAGGAGTCACTCTCAGCAACGCCCCCGAAATCATCTACAAAACGATCGATGGCGGGGGGCAGTGGAATCCTATCTATGTTAGCTCTCCGAGTGAGGATGTGCAGGTTGTCGCTCTAGCCCCTTCCAACCCTGTTAATCTTTATGCAGGCACCCTCCGTCATGGCGTGTTTAAGAGCGTCAATAGCGGAACTAGCTGGGATGCCAAGAACAGCGGCCTCAAGGCGCTGATCCAATATATGGCATTGGATCCCACCGACAAGAACATAATCTATATAGGCATCCCCGATTTCGGTGTTTTTCGAAGTACTGACGGTGGCAACAATTGGGTTTCGCGCAATGCGGGATTGGGAAGTCAACAGGTCGCGGCTCTGGCCATCAGTCCGGTCGGAAGCCATACTCTCTGGGCCTCCGTCAATAACGCCGTTACTCCAAGTACGGGTGGTTCGCTACCGGGCATCTTTAAATCCAACGATGGCGGGGCAACCTGGACAGCCACCATCATCCCCCCGGATAACTTTCTTTCATCTGCTCCGACAAAAATCGTTGCAGACCCGGTCAACCCGAATGGGATCTATGCGCTGGGTATTGCCGGCGTGTACCGTACCACCGATGGAGGTACTACTTGGTTTACTTCTAGAAATGGCGTGCCCGACAACGCTTTCTTGAACAGTCTCGCCATTGATCCCAAGAATCCGATGGTTTTGTACTTGGGTTTATATGACTCTACATCCGGTAACTCTCTCTATAAGAGCACCGATGGCGGCATCATGTGGTATCCTTCGTCTACGGGACTGCCCAACTTGCTAGGTATCTATGACCTAGCCATCGATCCCAAAACTTCTTCGACCATTTATGCAGCGGTCCTTTCTTCGATTACCGTGAATGGCGGAGTTTTCAAAAGCATCGATAGCGGCGGAAGCTGGCAAGACACTACCTCCGAAATCAAACCGCTGATTACCGACTACGCTCTTACGCAATATGACAATATTCATTATGCTGGCGCTATACCGAATTGCCCGACCCCATTCTTAACCACCGCATCCAATTTAGCTATCGACTCTAATACTCCGGCTACTCTTTTTGCGGTCGTGGATGGATTTGTTCTCCGCACCACGGATGGAGCCGGCACCTGGGCAGTTGCTCACTCCGGTTTGCCGTTTTCCCCCTTTCAAATTGGGATCAGCCTAGCCGATCGCACGGCAGCTTACGTAGCTAACCAAGGGATCTGGGTCTATACCGGCACCGGTGGGAGCGGAGGCGGAGGAGGGGGGCGGCAGCACTGCAACCGTCACTGTGACTTCTCCTAATGGCGGCGAAAACTGGGTGGTCGGGTCCAGCCATAACATTACCTGGACGAATACCGGAACAATTGACAATGTCAAAATCGAGATCTCCACCGATGGCGGAACCAGTTACTCGACCATCGTCGCTTCCACGTCGAATACAGGCAGCTACAGTTGGGCGGTCCCCAGCTCGGCTTCTGCCACCGTTAAGATTCGCATCAGCAACGATGATGGATCAATTTTCGACACCAGCAATGGCAATTTTACGATCTCAACCTCAGGCGGTGGGGGCGGTGGCGTTTCAACCGATCTGTTTGTACCAGTCGTGCTTTCCAGCAGCGGAATCGGTGGCTCATTCTTTACGACGGAGTTGACTTTTACGAACCGTGGCACCTTAACCGCTAATGTTGACCTAAGTTACACGGCGACCGCTGGTGGTGGAAGTGGAACCGCATCGACAACCCTTCCACGTGGCCAGTCTGTGTTTTCGAATGCCATTGACTATCTGAAGACCATAGGACTCTCGATACCCGACACGGGAAGCAGGGTTGGGACCTTGCGAGCTCATTTTTCTAATCTCAGCTCGGCCAGCGACGCCAGCATCACGGCCCGCCTCACCACGGAAGTCAAAGACAGTGGAGGAACCCTTATCGGTCGCTCCGGGCTGGCTTATCCAGCCATATCCATCTCCAATGGCGGTGCCGCGGCCATCAGCCAAGGGAAGGACATTGGTGGGAATCAACTAAACCGCGCCGGGCTGGCTGAAACAGGAACTCCATACGGCACGGCTCTAACCACTACTTCATATATCTGTGGTTTGCGCCAGAATGCCACCGATCGTTCCAACGTGGCTTTCCAAAACGCGGGGGCTGCAGGAGCGGGGAGCATTACCTTGAAAGTCACAGTTTTCGATGGAAACAGTTCCTCTTCCCAGGTCTTGCCTTCAATCGTCCTGGAGCCAGGCGGCTTTAATCAGATCAGCGGCGTGCTCGCATCGAATGGTCTATCCTTGACGAACGGATATGTGAAAGTGGAGCAAATTGCCGGCACAGCTCCTTACTATGCTTATGGAGTCATCAATGATCAGGTCAATTCCGACGGTTCTTTCGTGAGCCCTCAGCCAGGCGAAACTACCCCCGTGGCTGGATTAACCTTGCCAGTTATTGTCCAGACAAGTGCCTTCATCAGTGAATTGGACTTGACCAACTTCTCCAGTCAGGCACGAACCGTCAACTTTACCTTTGTCGCCGATGCCATCACGACAGCGGACAAGACGGCCCAATTTAGCATTAACATCCCGGCCGGGCGGCAGCAGATCATTCCGGACATCTTTGCCTACTTGAGAAGTAATTCAGTGGCCGGGATAGGCTCGGCGGGAACCACGATTGCCGGAGCCTTGTTCGCCACGGTTACGGGTGGTGACTTGAGCGGCGTGGTCTTGGCCGCTCGAACCTCTGCATCAGGCGGTAGTGCGGGCGGACGTTTCGGGCTCTTTTACACGGCCGTGCCGAATGTCCAGGCATCTACCACGAGCGCCTGGGTGTTTGGACTGCAGCAAAATGCGGAAAACCGCACCAATCTGGCGATTGTGAATACCGGCGAAACCGATGCCAATAGCGATACCTTTGTCATCGATCTTTATGATGGGGCTACCGGAAACCTCGTCAAAACCATGGATCCCGTCACCCTCAAGGCTCACGGCTGGATTCAGATCGGCGCGATTCTGAATAGCGCCCCGGGAGTGCAACAAGGATACGCCCAGGTCCGGCGTACAGCGGGGAACAACCCGTTCATCACTTATGCGGTGATCAATGATGGCGCCGGTCCAGGACAACGGACGGGAGATGGCGCCTATATTGGCAGCAGTCAATGATCCTCCTGTCAGCCGTATTGCGGATGAAGCCGTCTTCCTTTCAAGGGAGAATGAATCTTGCTCGTATTTGCTGACGGTTTTTGAGCTCTTTTTGCGCAACTTCATAGTGAAGCCTCATCACGGTCGTATCGTCCCCCACAGTCCATATCTTGAGGACTGGGCTTTGAGAGAGGGCGGAGCACTGACTAGGCAAGCCATGTTCTGATAGCAGATGATATAGACGGTTGCTGCCGAGCGGTGGGAAACTAATACAACCGCATCATGGATTTTTACGAATCACCCACGCCTCGCTTAGCTCAGCGTGGCTAACAAAGCGGGATTGCGACGCCTTTTTGATGCGTTGTATTAGTACCCCTTTGAAACAATTCACGACAGGCGTGGACCTCTGTCGCCACACAAGACTGTAGTAGCAGGCCTCTGGCCTGTTATCCCGGGGCCAACGGCCCCGGCCTGCGGCTGACATTGGCAACAACGCGCGACAGGCGTGGACCTCTGTCGCCACACAACACTGTAGTAGCAGGCCTCTGGCCTGTTATCCCGGGGCCAACGGCCCCGGCTACAAGTGACATTGGTAACAACGTACGACAGACGTGGACGCCTGTCGCCACACAAGGCTGTAGTAGCAGACCTCTGGCCGGTCGTCCGGGTGCAACGGCCCCGGCTACAAGTGACATTGGTAACAGCGCACGACAGGCGTGGACCCCTGTCGCCACACAAGACAGTAGTAGCAGGCCTCCAGGCCTGTTGTCCGGGGCCAACGGCCCCGGCTACAACAAATGAGCAATGAGACGATTACACCGGAATGTGGAAGCATGTCGCATTCCGTACCCCATGTAAAGATGAACAGGAGAAATCACCGTGACGAAGACAACACTTGGAATCAGAAAAGCGACAACGAATTCTTAATTTCTTGGCTCTCTTGTGCAGTGATTCTTTGGGGGATTTTTACAGCTGGTTTCTCCCAGACAGCGGTTGCCCTTGACTGGACCGCCCGAAATGGTCCGGAGGGTGGATATGTTGCTCAGATCACCGTTGACCGCACGGACCACAACATTATTTACCTGTCAAATTATGCGGGAATCTATAGAACCACCAATGGCGGAAATAACTGGATTAACCTGAACGTGTATTTAGGCGCTTCCAAAATCCTGATCGATCCCGCCAACCACAATACGCTCTACATTGGCAACGGCAATGTCATCAAGAGTACCGATGCAGGAGCGAACTGGACCATTCTGGACACGAAGCTCCCTTGCGGCGATGGAACCAAGTCGTTGGTGATCGATCCCAAGAACAGCAGCACGCTCTATGCCCCCGTAATTACAAAGGTCGGCACGACACTGGACTATTACGTCATCAAGAGTACCAACGGAGGAACGACTTGGACGAAACTAACTTGGAAAGCTTACGCTTTGGCAGTTGATCCCACCAACAGTAGCATTCTGTACGCCAGTACGACAACCGGGCTCCAGAAAAGCACGGACGGTGGCGGCACTTGGAGCTCCGCCGGTACGGGTTTGCCCGGTGGGCAGGCTCTGGGAACTCCGGTGATTGACCCGAAGACGACCGCTACGCTCTACATCACTGTGGCGGATGCCGTCTACAAGAGCACAAACAGCGGCGGGCAGTGGCAACTTTCGAATACTGGCATTAGCGGAGTGAATTTGACGGATCCGGTTGTCGACCCCCTGACACCAAGCAATGTGTATGTGATCGCAACGTCAAGCACGAACGCTCTTGGTGTTCTCTACAAGAGCACGAATGGCGGAGGTCAATGGAACGCTGTCGACCTGGGTAATTCAGATTTCGGTGCTCTCGTCATCGAGGTCGATCCTACCAACTCTGCCACGTTATATACCGGAACCCTGGCAAACGGTGTGCTGAAGAGCACAAATTCTGGGACGAGCTGGGCCCTCAAAAACACAGGAATCAAAGCCCTGGTCCAATACATGGCACTAGATGCATCCAACAAGAACACGATTTTCGCCGGTTTGTTTGGAGAGGGAGTTTTTCAGAGTACCGACGGTGGAAACAACTGGACCGCAAAAAATGCAGGCTTGCAGGGCCTGATGGTAAGAGGATTGGCGATGAGCCAGGTGGGTAATCGGATCCTTTACGTGTCGATTCAGAATGCCACGGTGCAGGATTTAGGTGGAGGCTTTACGTTTTCATTGCCTGGGATTTACAAATCCACCAATGGGGGCAGCAGTTGGACGCTCACTACAACCCCCGCGGACAATTTTGGATTTATTGCTCCCACGGTGCTCGTGCCTGACCCGGTGGATCCCAATGGGATCTATGCTGTAGCCTATACCCAGATCTACCACAGCACCGATGCTGGCTCGACCTGGAATTCTTCCGTTACAGGGTTGCCTTTGGGTGGTGGTGCGGTCGTTAATACGCTAGCTGTCGACCCTAAGGTCCCGGCAGTTCTCTATGCAGGCTTATACTCGGGAGTCTCGGTCCCGGCCTTGATCTACAAGAGCACCAACAGTGGATTGAGTTGGAGTCCTTTGGGAGCCGGATTGCCCAATACGCTAGGTGTTTTCGACCTTGCCGTCGACCCTATCGATTCTTCCAATGTCTATGCTTCTTTGGTCGCTTCTTCCACAGCCAACGGAGGTATATACAAACTCGACGATAGCGGCTTCTGGCAAAACACCACTTCCGGAATCGAGCAGCTGATCAAGAATTATTCAGACCCAGGCTTCGGAAACATCCACTATGCGGGCAGCCCACTCAATTGTCCCTTTCCGTTTTTGATCAGCGCCAACAACATAGCAATTGATCCCACGACACCCTCTGTTCTCTTTGCGATCGTAGACGGATTCGTCTTGCGGACTTCTGATGCTGCGGGGACATGGACCATCGCTCAGTCCGGATTGCCATTCTCTGCTACTGAAATCGACGTGAGCCATGCCGATCACGCGACTGTGTATGCAGCAAACCAGGGCATCTTTATCTACACAGGCACCGGCGGTGGTGGAGGTGGTGGAGGAGGGGGCGGTGGAGGCTCTGCAACCGTTACAGTGAGTTCTCCCAATGGCGGTGAAAATTGGGTGGTCGGGTCCAGCCATAACATTACCTGGACGACTACCGGAACGGTTAGCAACGTCAAAATCGAAATTTCCACCGACGGCGGAACCAGTTACTCGACTATCGTCGCTTCCACGTCGAACACGGGCAGCTACAGTTGGACGGTCCCCAATTCAGCTTCCACCACCGTTAAAATACGCGTTAGCGACGCCGCTGGAACGGTTTCCGATACCAGCAACGGCAACTTCACGATCTCAACCTCAGGCGGTGGAGGCGGGGGTGGCGGCGGCGGTGGCGTTTCAACTGACCTGTTCGTGCCCGTCGTGCTTTCCAGCAGTGGAGTCGGTGGCTCGTTCTTTACCACGGAGCTGACCTTCACCATCCTGGGAACCTCCACGGCTAACGTTGATCTGAGTTACACAGCGACCGCTGGCGGAGGCACTGGAACCGCATCGACAACCCTTCCTCCAGGCCAGTCTGTGTTTTCGAATGCCATTGACTATCTGAAGACCAAAGGGCTCTCGATACCGGACACGGGAAGCAGGGTTGGGACCTTGCGAGCTCATTTTTCTAATCTCAGTTTGGCTTCAGATGCCAGCATCACCGCCCGAACCACGACACTGGTCAAGGATACCGGTGGGAACCTAATAGGCCGCTCCGGGCTGGCCTATCCAGGCATAACCGTCTCCAACGGCGGCGCGGCGGCTATCAGCCAAGGGAAAGACAGTGGTGGGAATTCAACTAAACCGCGCCGGGCTGGCTGAATCCGCGAACACCATACAGCGCGGCTCTAACCACTACTTCATATATCTGTGGATTGCGGCAGAATACCACCGACCGTTCCAATGTGGCTTTCCAAAACGCGGGAGCTGCAGGGGCCGGGAGCATTACCTTGCGAGTCACTGTCTTCGATGGCAACAGTTCCTTCTCCCAAGTCTTGCCTCTGATTGTCCTGGAGCCAGGAGCCTTTAATCAGATCAGCGGCGTGCTCGCATCGAATGGCCTCTCCTTGACGAACGGATATGTGAAAGTGGAGCGGACCAGCGGCACCGCCCCTTACTACGCCTACGGTGTCGTCAATGATCAGGTCAATTCGGATGGTTCATTTCTGACTCCTCAACCCGCCAGCACGTCAGCCGTGACTGGATTGACTTTGCCGGTCATAGTTCAGACCACCACCTTCATCAGTGAGGTGGTTTTGGCCAACTTTTCCAGCCAGGCTCGCACTGTTAACTTCAGCTTTGTGGCCGATGCCATTACGACTGCGGATAAGACGGCTCACTTTAGTATTAACATCCCAGCCGGGCGGCAGCAGATCATTCCGGACATTTTTGCCTACATGAGAAGCAATGCGGTAGCTGGCATTGGAGCGGCGGGCACCACGATTGCCGGAGCTCTTGTTCGCCACGGCCACGGGCGGAGATATCAGCGGAGTGGTCTTAGGGGCACGGACTTCCGCGGCAGGAGGAACCGTGGGCGGCCGTTTTGGACTCTTTTATACTGCGGTGCCGTATGGCCAGGCTTCGACCACGAGCGCCTGGGTGTTCGGATTGCAGCAGAATTCTGAAAACCGGACCAATCTGGCGATTGTAAACACCGGCGAAACCGATGCCAACGATGACACCTTTGTCATCGATCTTTATGATGGGGCGACAGGAACGTTAAAGAAAACCATGGAGCCCATTGTCCTCAAGGCTCATGGCTGGACTCAGATCGGGACGATTCTGAATAGCGCCCCGGGAGGGGTACAACAAGGCTACGCCCGCGTGCGCCGTACAGCGGGCAACAACCCGTTCGTCACTTATGCGGTGATCAATGATGGCGCCGGTCCAGGGCAACGGACGGGCGATGGGGCTTTTATCGGCAGCAGTCAATAGCCCTCAAACCAACCGTAACGCATAAAGCCGCCTTCCTTAACCAGGAGGCGGCTTTATGATCTCCCAAGCACAAAAACAAAGGCCGCGTTAATTGACTCTTTAGCCTTAGTACTGGGTTTCATAAATGTACTGGCGTATTTACGAGCTGCCAACAGACGGGGTGGAGGGGGCGCGTGGGACCGCTGTCCCCGCCGCAAGCTTGAACGCGCGGTAGGGCGCGTTCCACCATCAAAAATACGTGGCCTTATTTATGAACCCAGTACTAAGCGACGAAAAGGTTGGTCATCGTTCATGACACACATTGAAATCCTCATGGGCGATATTACAAGGCAGGCGGTAGACGCCATTGTGAATGCGGCAAACTCGAGTCTGCTCGGAGGAGGTGGAGTGGACGGTGCAATTCATCGCGCCGCGGGGCCGAAACTTCTCGAGGAGTGCCGCACGCTTCATGGCTGTAAAACCGGAGAAGCCAAAATCACCAAAGGCTACAACTTGTCCGCAAAATTTGTCATTCACACGGTTGGACCGGTTTACAGTGGGAAAAACCCCACGGAAGAAGCGGAATTACTCAAGAATTGTTATCGAAACTGTATCCGGATTGCCAATGAGCATGGGCTTCAATCCATCGCTTTCCCCTCAATCTCAACTGGCGCCTACGGTTATCCCATCGAAAAGGCCTGCCGCACGGCCCTGCAGACGGTGAAGAAAGAGTTGGAGGCGGGGACTACCCTAGAGCGTGTGATCTTCGTGACCTTTTCGAATTCAGATTACCAGGAGTATCAGGAAGCCTATCAGGAGATCTTCGCGTAAAAGAAATCGCGGGTGGCTCAGACATCGTTTTCTTGATGTCTGCGAGTGTCATAGGGTGCAATTCAATCCTTTGATTAGTATTGGGTCCAGCCCTGGAGGGTTATTCATCGCAGACATGCCAGATCACAGCATGTCTACGCCGCCCGACGATTCTTCTTCTGGAGTGGCATGATGGTCTTCCTACCTGCCCGCGCGATGCTCTATGGAGTTCAATACCCAATGATTCGTAATCGGGCTTCCGGAGTCAGACTATTTTGAGCGGACAATGCGTGGGACCTTCCCTGCGCACATTTAAGGAGATAACAATGAATTTCTTGACAATGCGTCAAATCATTACCTTTATGGTGCTAACCTCATTCATCCTCGCGGTTGTTGCCTGTGGCGGGTCTAAGTTCGAGGGCACGTACACGAATACGACGGGTCTAGTCACACTCAATCTTAGCTCGGGCGGAAAGGTGTCCATGACGATGATGGGCGAAACAAAAACAGGTACCTACAAGGTCGACGGGAATAGGCTTACGCTCGACTTACAGGGAGACAAACTTGAGTTTATGATCAATGAGGATGGTTCCTTGAACGGACCGGGTTTCATCGGAGCCATGAAAAAGTCCAGGTCTTAAGATCTTGTCGAAGAATTGTGGTGCAGACATCGGCTGACCAGCCTGCTACCGCAGGCGGTACCGACAAGACAGGTGGTATGACTCATCACACACATGCCAAACCCCAGCATGTCTGTGCCAGCCACGATCACTTAAGTTTTCCGACGAGGGAGTGTGTCCAATGTTGACTTCGAATCGTATTTTATCCTGGCGAAAGATCCTTGCCGTCTTACTGGGAGTCGTGATCTGTACCTCGATTGTGGCCGCGCAGGAAGCTCTGCAGTTCAACGTGCCCTATCACTGTCCGGATGGGACCGACAACATCGTGACGCGATGCCAGTCTAACGCTCGCGGTGAGGTCTGCTTCTGGCGAGAAGAGAAGAACGGTCAACTCATCGTCGAGCGCTACAATATCCGCAGCCAGATGGATGGCTGGTTGAAAGTCTGCAAGGTCCAGAGCGCGCCAAGCGGGAAACCGGCTGCCGCGCCAACCAACCGGGGCAGGCGCTGAATCCGCCGTATCTCAGTGAGATGCCTTCCGTGGAGCGTGTGATGCGAGCGATGGAAACGCCAGATCCGCGGGAGACAGCACTGCGCCAGATCGGTACATTTTATCAGCTCATTGAAATCATCAAGACTTTGTCGGGCCGTCGCGAGTTCAGAGGCTTCACTCCAGACGAGAGCCGCATTATCGGGGCGTACGACGTTGCCCATTACAATGTTGCCCAGGCGGCGGACAAGTCTTTCCCGGGCCCAGCCGGAACATCGGCAAAGTTTAGTGACCAGACGCCGTATCGCTACGGTCGCTGGGACACCAACTTTGGCGTGGAGGGAATTCAGACGTTCAAAACCTTTCTCTCGCCAACGCTTAATGCCGAATTTGACAAGATTGTTGGAGGCGACAACGCGCGTCGCCAGGCGCGCCAGGAGGCTGATCCAATCCGGGTAAAGCCGCCAGCAGCCAACAATGGACAGCCAGCGGCGCAGTCAGGAGTCGATGGGCTGGTTCAGGCGCTCTCCGATTTGATCAATCAACCCGTGACGCAGCCACCGTCTCAGCTGCCTCGTGCGCAAGGGAGCGCCGCGGACGTGCAGGCATCGACCGCGGAATATAAGAAAGGCAGAGCTCTTCTTGAAGCCAAGGACTATGCCCGAGCCATCGAACACCTAAAGAAATCTAACTCGATCGTTCCTTCGGGTGCGGCGTATATGGACTTGGGTATTGCTTATTCTCGGCTCAAGCAGTATCCGGAAGCCATCGAGGCGTACAAGCAAGTGATTCGGATGGTGCCGAACAACGCCGAAGTCCATCTGCGACTCGCAACTGCTTATCAGGGCCAAGGGAGTGAACTTGCTTTAGGACCTTCGCATTCTAAAGATTTGAAGCCCTTCGAGAACGCCGAAGCCGAAGCTCGAGAGGCGCTCCGGCTCAAGCCGGGCGACTACGACGCCTACTTTATGCTTGGGAATGCAACTTTTGTGCAGAGGAGATATCCAGAAGCGTTGACAGCCTTCCAGCAAGCAATTCGACTAAAACCGGACGATCAGGCCAGTCTTTACTTGCTGAGCCTTAGCTACGCAAAACTTGGCAAGAAGGACGAGGCGATGGGGGTTTACCGGAAGCTGGCCGCTCTTGATAAAGACTACGCTCAGAAGCTGCTAACGGAAATCAATAAGCCGGTCGCGGTCAATTCGCCTGTGGCGAGCACCGCACCGGGCACTGCGGCTTATTTCTCCAATGAGGGGCAGAAGTATTACGACGCGAAGGAGTACGCTAAAGCGGTCGAGTCGTTCCAGAAGGCCATAACGCTGAAGCCTGATGTACCGACGCTGGCGAGTACCCATGCGTGGCTCGGTTCCAGTTATCGAGAATTGAAGCAGTATCCGAACGCAATCGCCGCCTTGAAAGAGTCGCTGCGACTGAGGCCAAACGATGCGAATACCACGTTTGGCCTCGGCTGGACCTACCACCTTGCGGACCAGTATCAGAACGCGCTGGCGACGCTGCAAGAGGCAGTTCGTCTGAATCCCAAGGATGCCGAAACGCAGTATTGGATCGGCGAAGTCTATTTCTTTGGACTGAAACAGCCCGAAAACGGTCTAAAAGCCTATCGTGAGTCACTCAGGCTCAGACCCGACGATGCTCGCACTCTCAATGAAACAGGACTTGCCTATTACGAACTTGATCAATTTTCGGAGGCCGTGGATGCGTATAAGGAGGCGATTCGACTCAAGCCCAGTGTAGGTGTCTACCATTCGAATCTCGGCTTAGCCTACGTTGAGATGGGGATGAAAGAGCAAGCCATCGCCGTTCAGCAGACGTTACAGAAAATCGATAGCGCCAGAGCCAAGGGGCTCGCCGAACAAATCGACGCAACTTTCCCCAGCGACAAGGACGATCCAGAGTACCTCCTCGGGTACGCCAATATTACCAGCGACATGGGTTATCCGGAGGCTGCTTTGCCCGTTTATCGACGCGTCCTTCTGCTCAAGCCGGAACCGAGTACGGCAGCGGCGGTTTACCGCATGATGGGTGACGTTTTTAAAGAGCTAAAGAAGGGTGCTAAGGCTACCGCTGCGTATCAACAAGCGCTGATGATGTATCAGCGCTTACTCCAAGCTAAGCCCCAGGAGGCGTACCTTCAGTACGGTCTCGGCCACACGTTTCTCGGATTGGGCCAGAAGGAGCAGGCAATGCAGGTGTACAGAAAGCTGGCGACGATCGACAAGAAGGTCGCACAGGATCTGCTCGATGAAATCAAAAAGTCTCAATAAGCACCGTGAGGCCGCAGCGACCATGCGAATGCTGTTGCCGGGCAGCCCGCGAGTCAGTACCGCCTGCGGTAGCGGGCGGGTCGCGGTCGCCGATCTGTCGCTATGTCAGTACCGCTTGCGGTAGCGGGCGGGTCGCGTCGCCGATCTGTCGCTATGTCAGTACCGCTTGCGGTAGCGGGCGGGTCCGTGTTGCCGAACTGTAGAGATGTGGAACAACACCAACCTCCCCTTAGCCTTTCTCATCACGTTCCGTTGTTACGGCACCTGGTTGCATGGCGACGGGCGGGGGTCGGTGGACCGTTTCCACAACCAATATCAGGCCCCGACCATTCCACCCAACGAACGCTGGCGTCGACATAATGCACAGGCCCTCAAATGCGAAACTGTGTCCTTGAATGCGGCCCAACGCGAATCGGTCGAGACAGCTGTGCGCGAAACCTGTACTTTACGCAACTGGGTCATGCATGCGATTAACGTACGCACAAACCACGTGCACGTAGTTGTCGCTATCGGAAAAGCACGACCTGAGCACGCCCTGAATGCTTTCAAGGCAAACGCTACGAGGCAATTGCGCCAGGACGGCCATTGGCTTTCACAACAGACTCCTTGGGCGGACAAGGGCAGCAAGCGATATTTATGGAATGAGAGAAGCATCGAGCGCGCCATTGATTATGTCATCAACGGGCAAGGCGATAACCTGCCGGAGTTTGACTGAGGAGATAGGTAGCGCTGATGACGATTGACCCGCCCGCTAACGCAGGCGGTACCGACAGCACGGGGGGCACTGACAGGAGTTGACCCGCCCGCTACCACAGACGGTACCGACAGCCCGAGGTAGCGCTGATGACGATTGACCCGCCCGCTACCGCAGGCGGTACCGACAGCACGGGGGGCACTGACAGGAGTTGACCCGCCCGCTACCACAGACGGTACCGACAGCCCGAGGTAGCGCTGATGACGATTGACCCGCCCGCTACCGCAGGCGGTACCGACAGCCCGAGGTAGCGCTGATGACGATTGACCCGCCCGCTAACGCAGGCGGTACCGACAGCACGGGGGGCACTGACAGGAGTTGACCCGCCCGCTAACGCAGACGGTACCGACAGCCCGGGGGCACTGACAGGGGTTGACCCGCCCGCTACCACAGACGGTACCGACAGGACCGCGCGGCGGAGCGCGCGTTTCACCTAAATCCGTAGGCAAATCAGTCACTAGATTGCCTCTCCGCAACGAATCGTCCAAAGGTCATCAGAAAGATTGCGGTCGGCAAGGTAGGGGTACGGCATCATGAAGTAGCCTTTCAGCCCCCAGTCCGTCCCCCATGAATTGCGCACGACAAACTGCTTCTTTCCGTCGTCATAACCCACCGCCAGCACCGCGTGCCCACCCAAGACCCTTTCCTTCGACTTCGGCATCGGCACGATGCCGGTTCTGGCGACTTGTTGCGTCTCAAAACTTTCGTAAACCGTAAAGCCAAAGACGAACGGATAACCATCGGCCAGACAGGTTCTCATTTCATTGAGTGTTGTGATGCGGAGATATGAGGTGATCTGGTGGTTGGCTGCCTCTTTGTAGCAGGTCGGAGCCGGCTTGACGCTAAACTTGGAGATGACATAGGGCCATGATTTCTCCGAGCAGACCCCTTGCTTCGCCAGTGTTTTGATGCCGTCGCGGATCATGGCCCCGGAGTCGGATTTGATGGTCCCTTCAATAGCCCGCTCATTGTAGTAGATAAACAGCCGGCTCACGTCCACGAACGGTACTTTGTCTTTTTTTTCCAGGAACTCCACGGCTCCAGCCAACGCATTCCCCGTGCAACTGCCCAGTTGACCCTGATCCTCAACCGGCGAACACTGCCGGCGCAAATCCGCTCTTGGAGGGAGTCTCTTCGGTATCTTGCGCACGGCGCCGTACAGAAAGTCCCGATGATCTGGAAGATCGGGCACCCAACCAAAACCTCGCTTTCGTGTTTTCTTACTGGACATGGAATGATGTCTCCTTTTTTTGTTTGTACCAGGCACATTCCGTTGACGCGGATCCATTTACCCAAAATCAAATCGTTCTCTCTTGGCCAGGAGTGGGCCCCAATAGTCACTGGGGCTGATTTTCTTTCCAACCGAACGGAATGTGCATTCTCTGCAGTTACTTATTTATAGCGAGCCTCAGTGTGCCGAGTCTGGCATATTCACTGTTCCCCGTCAAACAAAAACCGAGGAGATTCGGTCCTATTGGGGACATCTCAATGGAGTCCCTCCCTGGTAGAGTCGCTTACTTATTTCATAGCAGCTCCGGGCCAACGACGGATGAGTGGTATGTTTCAAAAGAGGTGAATTCTCTTACAGCTAGATCATTTACAATTGACTCATTGGAACAACCCAATTAGCGTCAGAATAGTGGAACCGAAGTTCCAGGTGAGGGATACGGCGCAAGGGTTGCGTCGCGGGCTCCAGCACAATTGACCGATAAGAATTCTTTCAGGACCCAGCGCCTATGGATAACAAACGGATCGTTAGTCTGAAATCAGCTCCAGTTCGGCGGAAAGCCCGTTACGTGATTTACTGGATGCAGATGTTCAAACGGGTGGAAAATAACCATGCGCTTAACTTTGCCATTGGGCAGGCCAATGAATTGAAACTGCCGCTTCTGGTCTACGAAGGGTTGAAGTATTCCTATCCCTATGCCTGTGACCGCATTCACCAATTCATCCTTGAGAATTCCCTGGACTTGAAAGAGCGCTTCGAAGAGAGAGGGATTCGTTACCTTTTTCATCTCGAGCGCCAAGCCAAGGAGCGCTATCCTGTTGTCCTGCATCTGGCTGAAGAAGCTGCAATTTTGGTTACAGACGATTTTCCGGCCTTTATCATTCCCCGGCATAATGCTCGAGTCGCTGAACAAATCGACATCCCTTTCTTCGCGGTCGATTCCAATGGCATCGTTCCGCTTGGTGAATTCACCAAGCAAGAATATGCCGCCCGAACAATCCGACCCAAGATCCGGAGGCTCCTGTCTGATCATCTCAAGCCCATGGAGAGACTCTCAATTGATAAAGATTCTTCGAAACTCAAAGTCGACTGGCAAGACACTCCCCTGCTCCGGCAACCCATCGAAAAATGGGTGGCAGAATGTGCCATCAATCACGCCATCAAGCCTTCCATTTTCTTTAAGGGAGGCGGTTCTGAGGCGCACCGCCACCTCAAAGAATTTCTAGACCACAAACTGGAAAACTACGCCCAGATTCGAAATGACCCTTCCGTTCACGGGACTTCAAACTTGAGCCCCTATTTGCACTTTGGAATGATTTCTCCTCTGGAGGTTGCCTTAAAAGCCAAAGCGGCAGGCAGAAATGAGCTGTCCACCGAGGCCTTCCTGGAAGAACTCATCGTTCGGCGCGAATTGTCTTATAACTTTACACGATTCTCGGGTGACTATGAATCCTTGCAGGCCTTGCCGCGCTGGGTGCAGGAAAACCTAAGCCGCCATGCTCGCGACCGCCGACCCTAATCTTTACTCTCTGGAAGCATTCGAAGCGGCTCGAACCCATGATCCCATCTGGAACGCCTGCCAACAGGAATTACTCTCGGTGGGAAAGATCCATGGCTACATGCGTATGTATTGGGGAAAAAAGATTATCGAGTGGAGCCGAACCTATGCTGAAGCTTTGGAGACCATGATTTTCTTGAACAATCAATACGGCTTGGATGGAAGGAATCCCAATTCCTGGACAGGAATCCTATGGTGCTTCGGACTTCACGACCGCCCTTGGGGTTCGCGCCCTGTCTACGGCACAATCCGCTCAATGTCCGGGGAAAGCCTTAAACGGAAAGTCGACGTAGAAGGGTACATTGCCCGGGTTGAAGTAATACCCAAGTAGGCAAGGATGCATGGAAAAAGCCACTGGGTGCGAGCATCTTGCACGGTCTTTGTTACCAATGAACCCACCGCCGTTTGACTTCAATGGAGGAAGAGAGCAGTTAGAATACCCCCCGCAGCCTAGCACCCCCCCTCACCCCCAACCCCTATACTCAGAGGTTGTCCCTCGAGGACTCACTATAAGGGTTATGCCCGCCCCAGCCTGCGAGTTGTCCATATTCTATGACCCGGAGGAATCTATGAGTTCCGACCTTGAGATTGCCGCCTTCATCGGCTTAGATTGGGCCGACCAGCAACATGTGATCCGCCTGCGAGTGGCTGGTTCGCCTCCAATCGAAACCCATGTTTTGGATCAGAAACCAGAAAGTTTACGGGCCTGGATTCAGGAACTGCGCCAACGTTTTCAAGGCCGGCGCGTCGCCATTGCCCTGGAACAGTCCCGAGGGAGTTTACTCTATGCGTTAATGAATGTGGACTTCCTCCTCTTGTATCCGGTCAATCCTCAGAGCCTGGCTAAGTACCGCAAAGCCTTCTACCCCAGCGGTGCTAAGGATGATCCGCAAGATGCCCTCTTGCTGCTGGAGATGCTGGAAAAGCACCGAGACCGGTTGCGGGTCTGGGTGCCCGATGAGGCCAGCACTCGCTGTTTGCGACTGTTGGCCGAGCATCGCCGCAAACTGGTGAATCGCCGCACGGCTTTGACCAACCAACTCACCAGCCTGCTGAAGGAGACCTTTCCTCAGGCTCTGGAATGGGCGGGGCCGCTGGACCATCTGCGAGCCTGCGCTTTCCTCCAGCAATGGCCCAGCCTCCAGTCTCTGCAGAAGGCCTCCCGAGCCCGGGTGCGGCAATTCTATCACAAGCACAGTCGTGAGGATGCCGACCGGATCGGGTTACGTCTGGAGCAGATCCGCCAAGCCCAGCCCCTGACCACAGATCCCGCTCTGTTGACGGCTTCGGCCTTGATGATTCAGGCGCTGGTGGGCCAGCTGCGACCCCTGATCGAGTCGATCCATCAGTTTGATCAACAGCTTAAGGAACGCTTTCAGCAGCACGATGATTACACCCTGTTTCACAGTTTCCCAGGGTCGGGTCCCGTTTTCGGACCTCGACTGCTGTCGGCCTTTGGTTCCAATCGGGATCGCTTCCAGTGTTCCTCCTCATCTGTGTTGGGGAGGGGAGCCGAGGATTTATTATTGCATTCCTCTCCCAGGTTGGGGGAGGTATGCAGAATGGACGTGGTGGATGGATGGGAGATCTCGTCTTGATGATGTAAGGAAAGCTAGCTTTTAAATCTGATAGTCGATGAAAAGCTTCATATCCTTAGGGAAGACGAAGACCTCATCATTCTTCTTAAGCCGCAATTCCTTCAATCTTTCTTGGGTTAATTCCACGTGAACGGAGTCTCCTGCCTTGGTCAACACTTCAACCTTTACTAACGGACCCGCGGAGTTGATGTGTCGAACGGTAGCCCGAACGTGATTCTTGCCATTGGGATTATGGTCGATATCCATGAGATGGGGACGAACATAAAAAACAGTTTCTTGCGGAAGAGAAGAGGGTTGTCAGCATCTTCGCCTGGCGCACCGCTGATGTAAGCTTTGTTGTCTTCAATACGGCCATGAAACAAGTTTACATTCCCCAGGAAATTATAGACAAACGGGGTTGATGGACTGGTGATAGACTTCATTCGGAGTACCTGCCTGCTCCACCTGCCTTCATTCATCACGACAACCCGATCCGCCACCTCCAGGGCCTCCTCCTGATCATGCGTCACAAACAAGCTGGTGATATGAATTTCGTCATGCAATCGCCTTAACCAGCGCCGCAATTCCTGCCGAACTTTAGCATCCAATGCACCGAAAGGTTCATCCAGAAGCAGCACCTTCGGTTCCACCGCTAATGCCCTTGCCAAAGCGATCCGCTGACGTTGTCCCCCCGAAAGCTGATTCGGAAAGCGTCCCGCCCGTTGTTCCAGCTGAACGAGGCGCAACAGCTCATGCACTTTGGCACGAATCTCTTCCTCCGAAGGGACGAAATTGCCGTGGCCGGACGCGAAGTCCAAAGGCAATATTCTCAAAGACTGTCATATGCCGGAACAAGGCATAATGCTGAAAAACAAAACCGACCTGGCGCTCTCGCGTGTTTCGATCGGTGATGTCATTTCCCTCAAACCGGACCCACCCTGAATCGGGAATCTCCAAGCCTGCGATGATTCGCAGAAGTGTTGTCTTGCCTGAACCCGACGGTCCCAGCAAAGCCACCAATTCCCCGGAAGGCACTTCCAAGTCAACATCCTTGTAGAGCCGTGAAATTGCCGAATTTCTTCGTGATCTTGACTGCTTCAATACTCATGCTTTTCCGCCACTTGACGAGTCTGCCTCTAATTGTGCCAATTGCTGGCGTACTCTCCACTCGACAAAACTCTTAATCCCCAAAGTGACTAGAGCCAACAAAGCTAATAAGGAAGCGACTGCAAATGCCGCCACGAATTGGTATTCATTGTAAAGAATTTCAATATAAAGAGGCATCGTATTGGTCAAGCCGCGGATATGTCCGGAAACGACGGATACTGCGCCAAACTCCCCCATGGCACGAGCATTACATAAGATAACCCCATACAACAAACCCCATTTGATATTCGGCAAAGTGACCCGGTAGAAAGTCTGCCAACCGCTGGCCCCTAGCGTCAAGGCGGCTTCTTCTTCCTCGCTGCCTTGAGCTTGCATCAAGGGAATTAATTCGCGGGCAACAAAGGGAAACGTAACAAAAATAGTTGCCAGGACAATACCAGGCACCGCAAAGATAATCTTGATGTCATGTTCGTCCAGCCAGGGACCCAGAAAACCCTGCAAGCCGAAAATCAGCACATAGATTAGCCCTGAAACCACGGGAGAGACGGAAAAGGGAAGGTCAATCAAAGTGATCAAGAGACTCTTGCCCACAAAATGAAATTTGGCAATCGCCCACGAGGCAGCAATCCCGAACATCAAATTAAGGGTCACGGCAATCGCAGCCGTCAAGAGAGTCAGGTAAATAGCAGACAGGGCGTCCGGTTCACTGATCGCCTGCAGATACACTCCCACTCCTTTTTCAAGCGCCGAAATGAAACACCATCGCCAGAGGCAAGAATATAAAGAGAATCAGGAACGCCACGGCTGTTCCAATCATCAAACGGCGCACCCAGGCGGGTTCATGGGTTGCCTGCTGTACAGATCGTGACGATCGATGGATATTCAATGAAACGTTTCCTGCCACCCGGCTACTCTCCTAAATGAGGCGACTTTTGGAACAGGTTCCTATTCCCCGAACGGCCGTCAGAAGGTCCACCCATCTCTCTGACTTTCTGGGACGAGCAGTGAGCTATGTTGAGCGGACCGTGAAAGAAATCCTTTAAAGCTGTTCACAAATTTTCAACTGCTGACGTCCCCGAGGCGCTGGCTGCTCCATCGCTGCAGCAAATTAATAAGAAGCAACAATGAAAATGAGACCACGAGCATGACGACCGCAATGGCCGTAGCGCCCGCGTAGTCGTACTCTTCAAGCTTGGTGACGATCAGCAAGGGAGTGATTTCAGTGCGCATCGGCAGGTTGCCTGAAATGAACACTACGGAGCCGTACTCGCCAATGGCCCGGGAAAAGGCCATCGTGAAACCTGTCACTGCCGCTGGAAGGACCGGTGGCAAGATGATTCTTCGGAATGTCTGCCAGCGATTCGCACCAAGGCTGGCCGCAGCCTCTTCGATCTCTCTGTCCAGATCCTCGAGAACCGGTTGAACGGTCCGCACGACAAACGGCAATCCAATAAACGTGAGTGCAATGACGACGCCGAGCGGTGAATAAGCTGTTTTGATGCCAAAGGGCTCGAGATATTGTCCTATCCAACCCTTGCTGGAATAGATGGCCGTTAATGCGATCCCGGCCACCGCAGTTGGCAAAGCGAAAGGCAGGTCGACCAGAGAATCGATGACCTTTCTCCCGGGAAATTCATATCGCACCAGAACCCAGGCCACTAAGAAACCAAACAGTAGATTGACCCCTGCCGCAATCAGAGATGCCCCAAAGGTGAGTCGATATGAGGCTAATGCCCGGGGATCGGCAATCTTGCTCCAGAACTGGTCCCAGCTAAGGGTGGCCGTCTTGAGGAAAGCTGCGGAGAGAGGGATGAGAACGATCAGGCTTAGATAAGACAGAGTGATCCCCATCGCCAATCCAAAACCGGGCAAAATACTCCGCTGCTTAAAACCGATAGCCATCTACATCTCCAATTCGATCTAGACGATTGTCCTGCTTGGCTGGTAAATGTGATCGAAAATTCCGCTATCGTCAAAGTGATTTTCTTGCACTTGTTTCCCGCCTCCGAAAACTTCGCCAACCGAAAGGTGATCGAACATTATAAAGCTAGCGGGATGGCTGATAAATCTGGTCAAAGCTCCCGCCATCGGCAAAGTGGGTCTGCTGGGCTTTTTGCCAGCCTCCAAAAAGTTCATCGATGGTAAAGAGGTTCACCTTCGCGAATTGAGACGAGTATTTTGCCGCTACTTGACTTTGTCGAGGTCGATAAAAATTCCTCGCAGCAATCTCCTGCCCTTCCTCAGAGTACAGATACTCGAGATAGGCTTGAGCCACAACGCGAGTGCCATGTTTATCGGCGACTTTATCCACAAGACTGACCGGAGGTTCCGCAAGAATGCTGGTGGATGGGACAATCACCTCATACTTGTCTTTGCCTATTTCCTTGATCACATTCAGAACTTCGTTCTCCCAATTGATGAGCACATCCCCAATGCCCCGTGCCACGAAGGTGGTTGTGGATCCGCGCGCACCGGAATCAAGCACCGGAACATTCTTGTATAAGCGGCTCACAAAATCCTTGGCTTTGGCCTCGTCACCTCCCTGGTGCTTTAGGGCATACCCCCAAGCGGCTAGATAATTCCAGCGGGCGCCCCCCGAGGTCTTGGGGTTTGGGGTAATTACGGAGACGTTGGGTCTCGCGAGATCATCCCAATCCTTGATTTTCTTGGGATTGCCTTTGCGCACGAGAAAGACAATGGTCGAGGTGTAAGGAGCACTGTTATTGGGAAGCCGGGATTGCCAGTTTTTGGGGAGCAATCTGGCTTTCTCGGCTATGGCGTCAATGTCATAAGCGAGAGCGAGGCTGACCACATCCGCTCCCAGTCCATCCATCACTGACCTCGCTTGCTTTCCTGAACCTCCGTGAGATTGCTTAATCGAAACATCCTGATTGTTCTTTTGTTTCCAGAACTTGGCGAAGGCCGCGTTGAATTCCTGATAAAGTTCCCGGGTTGGGTCGTAGGACACATTGAGCAGCGTTACGGTACTGCCGGCAGGGACCGGCCAGGCCACCCCCAAAATAAAGATAAAGGCCATCAATAGCGCGGTCAGAAACTTTCTCACCATTCTTTTCTCCTGTCCTGTAGTGGCATAAGCTTCCTAAGAATATTCCTATATAAGTAATCTAAACAGGCCACCTGGAAACGGCTGAGAATTACTTTCTCCGTTTGCCGATCCCCCGTAGTATTGCCACCTTTGAAGGCCGATTGCTCGTAGTTCAACTGAAGCCTGAGGTTTCGTTGAAATACCAGTTTACACCGGCGGTCCAGGTGCTGGCACGGCTGGCAGAAACATTCGGGTTGGCAAATTTCTAGATGAACGCCTCGTTGTCAATATTCAATTGGGTATAACGGCCTACCAGCTCAACAGCGCCAAAACTTCTAACCCCAGGATTGAACTGCTTTTTAGGTGTCACACTCTTGAAGGAAGCCTTCTCACCCGTGATCACATAGGAGGCAGCCACCTGCCAGGAACTCATGCTGATTTCTCCAAAGGTGTTTCCATTCTTCACATCTTGGGCGGTTTGAACATACTCGCCCAACAATCCGAAAGGACCCATATAGTAATAAGCCTGGGGTGTAATAAGGTTACGATTCCCGTCAGCTAAAGTACTCGGGTAATAGTTGAAGAAGATTGCCTGAGCAGGTGTCCTCAAGACAGGAAGAGGCCCTTGTTGACTGCCTGAAGTGCCTGCAAGGCCAATACCCAGTCCTTTGAGTGATGCAATGCTGCTTGACTGAAAGGGGTTAAGGAAGACTCGCCCGGCGAAGTCTTTGGTGTTGTTCGTGTCCAGATCGCCATTGCCGCCGTCCACGACCCCATTGAATACACCTAAGGCGTAGTTGAAAACACCTCCAAGATGCTCCCCAAACACTTGAACCCCAAGGTCCCGATTGGGAACCAAATCTGTTGGAAGCGCTCGCTCGACAAAGATCGTGTCAACATCCGCCTGTAAACGCTTCCAGGCCAACCGGAGGCTTGAATTTGCCGAGCCGGAATTGGGTTCGTGGCAAATAGTTGAAACCCACATAAGCATCCTGTACAAGCGACTGGCCATTTCCAAAATCGGCCATAATTTTAAAATCGAAAAACTTGTAAACCGTTCCTTCTAGGATCGGTCTCGCCTTACGGAGGGAAAAAGTGCTGCTTCCCAAAATGATTGCGGGGTCGCTCTCCGTGTAAAATCGACTGTCCGCTTGTAAATGGCCTCCCACCCTCAACTGAAAATTGTTATCCGCGGATCTGATCCAAAATCCTTCCTTTCCTGCGGACACGATCGGCGTTTCTTTTAACTTGGTTGCCGCGGCCTCAGCATCAAGCTCTTTGTTCCTTTCGACGATGCGCAGCTTTTGATCCAGGGCAGCCAGTTGTTCAGGGATGGGAGTTACCAAAGCGGCTTTCGCCAAACCTCCAGTGACGTCAAGTTTCTGGCCGCCAGTTCCGAGCGCTTGATCCAACCGGTCTTCCAGTTGTTGTAACTTCCCTTCAATCGCGGCCAGCCTTTCTTCAGTGGACTGACTCTTGACAGTGTTGGATGACTCGGCCAGAACGGAAGCCTGAAAAGCGAAGAAATTATAGGCAGCCAAGATGAAAAGAATGGACAACCCGTGAATTCTCATAAGAACTCCTCTCCAATTTGGAGGTGTAAATGACAAATTCTACGACCGGTAGCGAGTGCTTTTGAGCGCCGAAATAATTTTCAAAATGACTCCCGTGCTATCTCGTCACTTTACTCCAAGGTCACTTCATTTAAAGCTTGCTCAAGAGAGGTCTATTGCCAATACACTATTTACTCTATTTTTTTAGTAGTGTAATAGACCAAAAAAAACTAAATATGATACATCAGGGCTTCATAAGGATTATTTGAAGCCGCTTCGACGCGTTGCAACACGTCCGCTAGGGTCGTATTATCCAGGATATTGGCAATTGCATCCCGGACATCTCTCATAACGAGCCGAATGCCACAAGTCTTTTCATCTTCGCATTCATCACAGGGGGCATAGGCCGTTTGACTGACGCAAGGCAATGGAGCTAACGGGCCATCCAGTAAGCGAATCACCCGCCCAAGCTTGATAGCCGCAGGTTTTCGACCCAGCGAATACCCACCGCCTTTTCCCTTCTTGCTTTGAAGAATCCCGTGATTCTTAAGGTCCAGAAGGATTAATTCCAAAAACTTCTTGGGTATGTTCTCTTTCTCAGCAAGATCTGAAATCAAGACCAGTCCTTCCCCCTCGTGCTTCGCCAGATAAAGCAATGCCCGGAGACCATATTTTGCCTTCATGGAGAGCATCGAGTATTTACCTCATTCAATCTATCAACTCAGTAGACTTATACGGCAAACTCCGTTTTTAAGTCAACCTTTTTTTGCTAGTCCTTCAGTTTTGATTGCTGGGCTAAAGTAGAGATTCACTCAGAAGGCCCGATGAATGCGCAAGTGATTGGCCCTCACCCACCGTGCAACCCTCATTTTTTTTGAGACGATGCCGATACCTTCGTCTTCACAAAAGCTTCCAATGAGAACGGCCCTTTTTGGCCGGCTTTGTCCACAGCGCAGATCTTGTAGAAGTACATCTTTCCAGGCAAGACGGTGTGATCCGCAAACATGGCGTGATCAAAAGCCTTGACAGGGTAATCAATGGCCGTGTGGCCATACTCTTCTGATCCCTTAATAACATCGGTGCTCTTGACTCCTCCTATCAGGGTCGTGGCGTCCGGAACAAATCCCGTGTTAATAGAACGATGGACCTCGTAGCTGGCTACATCCGATTCGCAAGCAGTTCGAAACAGCAGGTTGACAAAATTGTGTGCCGAGATCGGGCTCACCAGGATTGCCCGCAGGCCTTCGACTTTCAGAGGCGGCAGGTTCTTCTGTTTCGGCGAGAGGGTCGTCACTCTTACAGCGGCACTCGGGGGACCCAGGTTGTTCCAGCGATCCACGACTACGACGCGATAGTAGTAAGTTGTTTCCGGCTCAAGGGTATTGCGGATCCAACCACCTGAGTTCAGCCGAGGCATGTCTGTGAACTCAGTGGAGGAGGTCTGTCCGACTAAGTTCAACAGGGTCGGCTCACATTGGGCATCGGAATCGCGATAGATGTTGAAGTGGCTGAGTCGGTCTTTATCCAGGTCACTTTTCCATGTCAATTCCACTCGCATATCTGCCGTGGCTAAAGCTTGTGGTGTGTGGACAATCCCCAGTGCTGAGGTCGGTTCACTCAACACACGGATGGTCTTAATCCCGAAAGGCCGCAACTTCAGCGTGAAGGTACTTCCGGGACCGACCGAAAACTTGAACGGCCGGTCGTCTTCCAGGAGACTGGTTTCGATAACAGTGGATATTCGGCTCATGACCGGCAGAGAAACCTGGGTAGCGGTTTCCATCCCTGCCGTTTCATGAAACCGCAAGATGATCCCGCGGCCATTGGCTTCCGCGGGCTTGATCGTGCTGCAGGAGATATTGGGGGCGTCAACACTCATGAAGCCCCCCCGTGCGGGCCAAGTGCCCTCATGTGGCCCATCGGCTTGCCAGGCAAGCAGCGGCTGACTCACCTGCCGCCCAAACTGATCGGCCTTGCCGGATTTCCAGTCTCCGGGATGACTACGCAGCGACCAGCGGAAATCCACCGGCCCACGTTGATCCACGGGTATATTCACATCAAACATGTTGTTGAGCAGGTATAAATACACGCGGCTGTTCTTCGGATATTCCTGGGAACGATTGAATATGAACTCTTTGCCAACCCAAAGCATCGGGGATGAAGTTGGCTGGCCGTAGCTAACCAGTGACCCTTCTATCGGGCAGATGGTTACTCCATAGTCCTTGTTTGATAGGTCTGTAAAGCTGCGGATAGCATAGTGCGCAGTGCAGGATCCTTCGAACTGTTTTCGGTAAGGCTCGATGACGGCCCCGGGAAGTTCGTGATGAATAGAAAAATTTGGGACCGACAAAGGCAATGCCACATAGATTGCCTCTTTGTTCAGGTAGGGAGACTTGTCTATATGAATGGCGAAGTCGATTTGCTTGGTTTCATGATACAAGATTACAGTCTGTTCGATGTTTTCAGCTCCGGTTGCTTTCCCCTTGATGGTTAGAACGTCCGCCACCGGCCCTCGCTCGATGGACACATTGGCTTGAGTCATCCGATACCAGTCTCTTTTACTCTTTTCTTTGTCGACGAGTCTCACCCATTCATAAAGATATTGGTTGAAACCGTGAGGCGCGTTCGGTTCTACTAATTCTAAGTTTAGCTCCTTATCGTACAGACTCTTCACATCGCCGGTTTGGCGGTCGATTTGCATCCGGTAGAACCGGCCTTCCATAGTGTTCGCGAGAGCAGATTGGACAGGCGACAAGTCCTCTTTATGGCCTTCCTCGACACGGTAAACACTGTAGCCGGTGGCAGGAACGTCGCTTGCACGAAAGATAATCGACCCATCTGGCAGGCGCTGCCAATGAACCTGTTTACCAGACGCGACGTCGAATAGCAGCGCTCCCTCCGGCAGCTTCAGCCGCTTGGACGTCACCACATCGGTGCGAGTGTGCGGTAGCGGGTTGAAAACCAACACGTTCTGCTTCGAGGGCAGTGCAATCAAGCGGGACAAGCGTTCCAGGACATTCTCGCGGACTCGATTCTGCAACTCCTCTGCTTCCGCAATCATTTCCCGGTTTTCTTCCAATTCGGTCTCATACCATCGTAACTCTTCTGATGACTCTCCTACACCAAGACGCCCATTAGTGTGCTCATGGTATTGAAGAAGACGATGATAGGCCTGATACAGGTCCATCCAAGGATAACCGCCCGGGGTCAGTACTTGGGCAAAGGTTGCCAATTTCTCGGTAGTGGGAAGGGTCTCATTCAACCGCCGGGCACGTCCTAACAGCCGTGCATCCGTGGCATCCTGATCGGACCACTGGTTATTTCCGTCCAGCGAGAAGGTTTTGATGCTCACTTGCTTTAGTTCCACGGAGAGGGCATCAAAATACATATCCATTGTGGCACTGATCAACTTTGGATAACTGTACTGGCTGTTCCATTTATGAATCCGATTGGCGATGGTACGCTTCACCGGCAAAAAGTCGCCGCCATCCTGGGAAAGGAAACAACTGAAGGGCCAATTCATTTTTTCGTGACTTCTAACAAGCAGCTCAATGCGTGCCGGATCCTGATCATCAGACGGATGCTTATCGTAGGGATCCCAAAGCAAGCTATGTCTTTCGTAGGTGGTTGCTCGAACGAGCAAAGATTGCCCGTCCGGTCCTTGCCAATAGAATGCGGGTTCACGCCCGGGAGCGTAAATGGGTTGCCCAACCTCGCTATCAAGATCCCGAAACTCGCTAAGGAGTTTCACTCCATCCACATTTGGCATTGCCAACCGGTTATACCCATGGAAAAGGTAATCAAAGCCTGCCTCTTTGGCAAAAGTGGCCAAGGGCAAGGTCAACCCGATCACGTCATCCTGCTGCACTGTTTTCCCCTTTGGAGATCCAAGCAGGTCAGGAGCATGCCGTCCCGAAATGTAGAAAAGTCGCGCTAAAAGTTCATGGCTGAGTTGTTCGGTGCTTGCCGTATTATGGAGTCCCCCAATCTGGATGCGTCCCTCGCGGATCCGGCGCCCCAATTCTTTGGCCTCTTCCTTTCCAAAGAAGTTAATGAAACTCGTAATGGGTTCTCCTGTTTCGATCATGTAGCGATATTGGTCGTCTTTAGGCCAGTCATCAGTTTCACGACAGAATTGCAGTGGCAACCGGATATTGGCGTGACGGATGGTAGTCCTTAACCGATGGGGGTAATCTCCGAAGCCCAAGTCGTGGTGGGAGTACGAGACACAATAGACGGTCCATTTCTTTTGCGGCTGCCAGATCACCTCCTGCCCGGCAAGAATTTGCCCACTGCTTTTTTGCAGTACTTGCACTTTTAATAAAGTGGGTAATGAGATGTCCGCAAGATAAATAGGCCTGGTGGACTTGCCGGTTGGCACTTCGCCGAGCTCCTCAGTGTACACAGCAGAAGACCCAAAGGTGATTTTGGCTACGAGCGCCAGGGGGGCCGCCGAGTTGTTCAGGTAAAGGATCGCTCTCTGCCGCAATGGTTCCCCTTCCCGAACTTTTGGAAACAGCGATGTGGGTTCGATTTTTTCCACCCTCACCTTGGATCGTCGGGTGAAATGCGCGGCCCGTGGGAGCAGTAGCAAACTGGAAAAGAGAAACATTAGCGCGCAACCTTCCAATATCAGGTGGGAAGCGGACCCCTTCATGAGCACCGGTTCTTAAGCAACAACAGTTCACCATGAAGACACACCTCAGCGCATTGCTTGACTGTGGTTCATCCTCCAAAACATGGTCTGGGGGGCGAGATAACTCTCTTCATATTGCTATTGGGAGCAAGCTTCTCAACAGATATGTGTTCTGGATGGTCCTATGTCAGCTCGAAGGTCCGGACTCGCCAGGGTTGAATTTGGAAGCTCAGTTTGTTGCCGCTTCAGGAGGCTTCCGCCACTTTTTTCCCCAATAAGTTTGTTTCCACTGCACTGCTCAGGGTCCCAGCCAAGACTTAATATTCGCCGGCATCTCTCGACCCTCCACCTCGACGACGCGGAGTTCTGTCCCTCCACTTTCTTTTTTTCGCAAAGCCAACAATTGCACGCTCTCCGGGCTCATGCTTAAAAAACCATTCCGCTTCGGAAGGTTTCCAGCTTGAGGGTCCCCAACCACCGTGATCATCTTCTGACTGAACTGCTCGGCCGCCCGCAACCGTTCTGCATTTGTGAAATTCAGGCTATGAGGCAGCAAGACATGACGGTATTCTGAATAACGGGGCCAGCCAAATTCCTTGGAAAAATAGGATTCCCATTCTCTCATCACCAAATTTGAAATCACTCCGCTCGAGTCCCGTTTGAAATACTGGGTCCCAGGGTGCAGGACGAGAAGCCCGGAATCCTTTCCAATCAAGTCCACAAAGGTCAAGGCGTGAAAATAATTCTTTTCAGTAGCCTCGATCGCTAGAGGGAAATCTCGAACAACCGAAGAAATCGGGAATCCGGGCGCAAAGGAGAACCAGTAACCTTCCCTGATTTCTGCGGGAAACCGATTGTTCTCATCGATTGCGTCGGCCGCTGGAGGGACGTCGGCCAGCACCCGGCTTGTGACCTCGACATAGGGGACGCTCTCATACAGGGTCACGTAGGTTTCGAACTTCAAGAGTGGCCAGTTGTGACGGGCTTTGACCGTGGCGCGGAGGGGCCCTTTTTCAATCCAACGAATTTCAGCCTGGGAAATTGAACTGTCAAATTCGACATTGTCTTTTTCCCGGATACGCAGGCGATATTCAGGATTAGCCCTTCCTTTAAAAACCGGGAATGCACTTTTTTGCGCGTTCAGCATCTCTTGACCCGTGCGTTTATCGACCAAGCTACTGACCGCCCCTGTCTTGGGATTCAGCTTCACTTTCACCAGTGAGTTTTCCATCGTCAGATTGACTGTATCTACCCGGAGTTCCGTGCTCGCGCCAGCCACCTCTTCAGACATGAATTCGAGATAGTAGGTGTCATAACCGAGGCTCGGCACCTTCTCAGCTCGAAATGCCACTTCCCCAGTCACCAGGTTCTGCTCGCCATTCACCTCGCGTTTGATTACTTGCGATGGCATCACCCGTCCCGCTGAATCCTTGACGACCACTCCCTTCATCTTATCCGGCAGCGGGTAAATCCGTCCGGTGGTCACGGTTTCAGTCCTTTCCCAGCCACTCGGATTAAAGACGGTGGCGACTTTCTGACCCTGTTTCCCTGATTGTGAACCAATCCTCTTCACGACCATATCCAGTGAGGCATCCAGCACTGCCTTCCCATCTTTCAGTGCGGCGTCGAGATGATTGTAGCCAATGCCCCCCCAGGTAAAATTGTGGTAATCCTCTAACCGGTCGAGTGGCGCCATGCGATCTCCCTGCCACCGTGAGTACTCACATAACGACACATCATGGCTTTGCGATGCCAGCAGGTTCTTCCACCCTCTGGTTAAATCCCCCGCCTGGCTTCTTGCTCCTAAATCGCTTGCCACCACATCAAATCGCTCGGCGGCCAGCAGGATTCCTTCGACTTTCCGATCGAGAATCCGCAATTGATCCCCGCCCAGCCCCCAGGTCAGCAGCTTCTTCCAAGAATCCATGTTCAGATAAACGGTCTCCCGCGGATTCTTACCATACTTATCCATATATTCCGCTAGCGTCACGAACTCGACCGGAAACTGCTCCACGAATTTCTGATACTTCTGCGGGCCGGTCAAGTAGGCCGGCTCATCGTGAGGTTCCCAGCCGAACTCTTCCCAAGCAAACACAAGAGGTTTACCGAGCGCTTGGAGTTTCTTGAAATACTGGAGAAGCCAGGGTGGCAGCAAAAGCTTTCGGATCGGCGGACCAGCCCGAATAAAGCGAGTTCTTGGGGGTCGTCGGGATGGTCGTTCCATCAGTGCCTTTCCAATTGAAGGAGACAAGCTCCACGATGGGAATCCCGGCTTTGCCCCAGGTGTCCACCTGGGCGAGGCTTGCATACCTGAAACCCGCTCCCATTGCAATCTGCGGAATCTGCGGATGCGTGAACTCCTCTTCCTCCAGGAACGTGACCATCTCATACCCTAATGCCTTTTGGATTGTCTCCCGCCCAACCACGATTTGCCGGATATTGGATTCGCCGCTGAACATGGTCCCCAATGGCTGTCCGTATGTTCCCCCGATTAATTCCACCTTACCCGCCGCCAGGTACTTCTTCAGCCTTTCCGTGACCTCTGGGAACTTCTCGGCCATAAACTCGTACGCCCGTGCATCCAGATTGATGCAGGTCTTCACATGCGGCGGGCGGTCTGCCATCTCCATTGCGTCCGTCACGGAAAGGACGTTAGACTCAATTCCCAACTGCCATCCAATCCCGATGTAGCTCCAATGGTTTGCTAACGTGACGCAGATCCCGTTTGCGGAATCAGAGTTCCCGGCTCCGAACCCGGTCCGAGGCAACCCAATCAATACCCCAGCGCCACCGAGCAGGCTAGCTTGCAGAAAGTCCCTCCGTGTTACGTTTCTTTTCATCGTCCTCCTCCATGTTGGCCTTTGAAGCCGAAGTCTTTGCCGCTTTCCCGCTGACTCACAATTGCTGGAATTTAGATTACATCAGAAGATAAATTCACCGCTGGCCAAGTCGAATCCGATTCACATTTCGACTTGGGCTGTTTTTAGGACCGAACCCGGAGGTTCATGGACTGTCGAGCAAAGTTATTGCCACATGGCAATACTATTGCAGGCTTATGAAAATGATACGCCTCACTTGACATTCGCTTTCACCTGCTTCAGGATGTTAAACAATTAAAGAACAACAGGAGGTAAGCCCATGAGTGGTTTCACTCCGGTAACTTTGCTCTTGATTATCTGGGGAGTGATTACAACCGTTTTCGTTGGCCTCATGATCTGGAAATCGCTGGTGGGAATGCAAGAAGATGACCAGATCTTCCTCGACGATGCCGAGGCAGGCTTCGAAAAGGAACAGCGGGAAGTCATCGACAAGGTCAAACGGATTACGACTTACGCCAAGGGGTTCGGGTTTGCATCGGCAGGACTGCTCCTCGTCATCGGGGGCATTGTAATATACCGCGGACTTTACGGCCTAAGCACCTCCACTATGCCCTGAGCGGTAGTCCATGGTGAGTTTTAGATCCGGTGATCCTGGACAGACTCCTGTCACGGGATGTCCATAGCTGCTTCTGTCCTTACAGACGCAGGTTAGCCTGATTCGTGTATTCCCTCCCTGCCCTCCGCCCCAATTTGCAACCTCGGCAGATTTCTCCTCACCTTGTTTTGGACGATTTCACCCATAATCTTGGGTTAAATCGCGTGCATTGTGATTTTTACGGTCAGACCTGGTTCAGACAGGAATACGCTTTGAGCGTTCTTTCATTTGGAGCGATTATTGCTGAAGTTAGACCAGTTATGTCTGGCTTTCGTGGGACCGCGATCTGAAAACGCCTAAGCAATAAAACCCCAAACACTTTGAGATTCTGAACCCATGATACGATCCAACCACATTGACTCAACTCAAACCTCGATCCTTCCCATCCGTCCCCAGGGCGTGGAAGGGGTGAAACGATTGGTTGTAGCGGCGGTCTGTGACGGCCGTGCCCCTTTCCATTTCAACGGCTTGGCCGGCGCTCATAAAGCGCCGCTACAATTTCTTCACAACTTAATAGAGCTGGAGGGGCAATGAAGGATTCAGTCCAAGCGAAAGAATTTCAGGGAACCGTAAGGGCAGAAGGCAACGATTACATCTGGGAGTGGAGAATTGAAAATGATGAGTGGCGATTACTGGACAAGCATGGATTGCCCATTGTGACCGGCAAACTACAGCCTGCGGTTGTCGTCCAAACGGTCGGCCAGAGGGGATCTCCACGTTGTCACTCGGGGAAACATTCAGGACATGAGATCAACGGGAATGGATTGACGATCCATTATACAGAGGTCAATGGTCGCGCTAGGTTATCGATGACTTGGCGATTTCAACAAGACGGGTTCTGGCTAGACCCGATTGAATATGACTCTACAGCCGCGGAGGATGTCGTCAGACTCCATTACTTTTCTATGGGGAATGGAGAGGGCACCGCTCCCTGCCTGACGAGTGACTATTTCGTTCTTCCCGGAATCATGCAGTGCTCCACCATGAATCCCGTTTTCCCCGTCGACAAAATGATGAATATGAGACTGGCCGAGACTTACTGGTTGGGAAGAGGCTACCTGGAATCTCCGCGATTCCTCCAACAGTGGGGGTTACCGGTACACTACTTTTGCGGTTTTCACCGGTCTCCTTACGATTTTCAGCGAACGCCCAGCGTTCCGCTCGAGCCTACCAACGCCGAAGGGGAGTTTCTGGACAGCTTTTGCTGCGGGCTGGCCGATTTGCCCAACGGGGATCTCTTTTTCGATACAGCACGCAACCATTACAGCCTTCATGTCAATTACCGCGGGGATCTCTGGGGGCATCTGCGCGGCCCGGGGCATTTGATTCTGGGCTGTAAGCTTTTGTGGACCGTGGGTCCCAACTATTTTGAAGCGATTCGGCGGTATTACCGTGGTTTGCTGAAAGCCGGCGTGATCCGGAAAAAAGTCAATTCAGCACGTAAGAACAAGATCGCATTGGCGACTTCGTTCGATACCTGGGGGGCTCAGTGCGCAAGAGAGGAACACCCAGATAATTTTAACGAAAACACTTTGAACGATATTTATGAAGGAATGATTGCTTCCGGCATCAAAGTCGACAATTTCGTGGTGGATGGCTTCTGGGAAGAAAAATACGGCGATCTCCGCCATGATCCAAAACGATTTCCTCATTTTGATGACACCTTGAAGCGAATCCGTGAGGATGGTCGCTACGTCGGTTTATGGTCAGCCTTTATGCGTTTAGAGGATCCCGCCGAATTGGGGCTGACTAAAGCCCACATGTTGCGAAAAGCAGATGGTACGGCATTTGAGATTCGGCAGACCTCTCCGATAGAGTCTCATCCATTTCATATCATGGATTTCACCCAGCCGGCGGTTCAAGAAGTGATCAGGCGATTGGCGAAGGAATTTGTCAAACGTTACAACCCCGATTTCATCAAGTTTGATTTCGGCTACGAACTCCCGGTGTTGGATGAAGCGGCACCGAAGGATATGACCTGGGCTGGTGAACGGATTCTGCTCAAGGGTCTCGAAATCGTGGTTAAGGCCATGCGCGAGGAGAATCCCGATATCGTGGTCATGTACTACTCCCTTTCGCCGCTGCTTATCGATTACATCGACGTGCATAGTCCGGACGACCTAATGATCAGCCTGGGAGAATACGATCTGGAGTCCAATCGCCGTTTCTTCTTCAGCAGTCTCCTGGGTGAGATCGGCATGCCAACCTGGGGTTCGGGCGGCTATGACTGGCTCACTTCGCCCGAGATCTGGTTTGATTCAGCTCCCATTGGGACCCTTGGATCCTTAGGAAGTTTCTCCGGGCCGGATCCGCATGGCTTGGCCACGCCGGAGCGTGTGGCCAAGTTCAATGGCTTGAGGGAAACTCTCCGACTGTCCGAAACTTTCTCAATTCTTCCCATCGATGCCGACTATTACGGACCGGTGCGCGGAGCCCATAGTTCTTCCTGGATCCGGTTCGAAAACGATCAGGTCGTCATGGCGGCGCTGCGAGAGTACCGGTTGACGGGAGGAAAAGGGTCCAAGAAATTCCGCGATCAGTTGGAAACGACTACTTCGGTGGTCGTGGCCTCAAAAACTAATGATGGGATCAGTCAAGCTTCCCACTTGGCCGTCGTGCCCTTTGGGGAGGGCACATTGACATTGAAGCGGGAAGGTAAGGCATCCTCTGCAAAGATGACGGAACACTATTTCCGACAGGGAACAAAGACAACCCTCCTTGACGTTCAAAAAGGGCAACTCCGAGTGCCATTGCGCGAAAAGACGGAGAGCGGAACTCTGGTCGAGTGGATTGAGATCGAGATGCCATGAGGATAAGGAGGCTTTAGACAACGGGGACACAGGGACCTTTAGCCTGTAGCGCAAAGTCTTTGTCTGACTCGGCGGTTTTTTATCTGTTCAAAGATAATGATGCGGATGCGTTCATTTATCGCCTTATTGATTCCATACCTATTGTTATGGGTAGGTGTAGCGATGGGACAACCGGGAAAACCATATCATGCTGACAAGATTTCCCTGAATGGAACCTGGCGTGACGCCTATCTCAATTCTTTGCCGCTCACTCGAATCGAGGACTTCCAGATCCGGACGGAATTAGATCCGGTATATGTGGACGCCGTTTTGCGGGCTGAACTAAAGCTGCGCACATTTGAAACGGCCATCCCGTCGAGCGTGAAAATTGAAGGATTTCTTTTTGATGCCGAAGGGAAGGAAATCCCGCTCAAAGGCTTTCATGCTGAGCCCAGCCTCGCCGGAGAGCAACCCGTTCTGGTGATTTTGACTTCTCCCGTCAAAGACCCGAGAAAATGGACTGCCGAAACCCCTTACCTCTACTCACTCGTGATCCGATTGCAACAAGCGGAAAAGAGTGTCCAAGAGTTTAAGACAGCGATTGGGTTTCGCCAGGTAGAGATCGCCGGAATGAGTCTTCGGATCAACGGGGTTCCAATCGAGATTCGAGGTGTGGTCACGGCGCAAACCATTTCGACTGCTGCAGGCGAAAGCAGGGAAAACCATTGGGTTCAGGAAATCCGTCTCCTCAAGGAGGCAAACATCAATGCGATCCGCAGTCGCTGGTTGCCTCTCCAGGAAAATTTCTTGAGCTTGTGTGACCAGCACGGCATCTATGTCATTCCGGATGTGCCGTATGGGCGGACCAAAGAGGAAGACCCCCGTTATCTGCCCGATGATCTGACTCAGCAGACCAAAGTAATCGTCGATCAGTACACGAATCACCCAAGTGTCATACTGTGGCATGCGGTCAGCAAGAATCCCCCGACCGCCATAAATCTGGGAGGAGGAAGGGTGGCGCTCTGGCTAAGAGAACACGATCCAACCCGCCCCGTTGCCGTCTGTAGTAACGTGGCCGACCCGGCTAAGTATGGAAACACCGTCACGGATTTGCACTATGATCCGCTGACACACGTCGAGTTCAAAGAAATCTATCCCACACCCGTGCTCTTCGGCGAATTCCACGCGGTGCCCGACGAGATTGACCGATTGAGCGACAAAGGGTTTGTAGAAACCTGGGGGCGAAGTTTGCAGCTGGAATGGACAAGATTTATGGAGAGGTCCTGGTATGTGGCGGGCGGATTGATTTGCGGCTGGGATGACGGTTCAGTGAATGAAAATCTGGGCCTGATCCAGGGGGCTGCAGCGGACAGTAAACGCCAGAAAAAACCAATATATTACTACATCCGCAAAGCCTACGCGCCGGTAGGGCTGGCTTTGCGAACCCCCAGTTTCTCAGCAGGGCGATTGAACGCCACGCTCAAAGTCGTTAATCGGTACAACTTCGTCAATCTCGATGGATTTGTATTCCAATGGGAGATTTCCAAGGAATCTAAGGTCGTCTCTTCTGGCCGTGAGAGATATCGCGTATCGCCCCGCTCCACCTTCTACTTCCCGCTCGCATTCAGTGTCCCTCAGGGGGCAGATCACCTGGCTTTTTCGATACTCGATCCGGAAGGCTATTGTATCGTGGAACAGGAGTTTCCACTCCCTTCTGAACTGACTTCTTCATCTACAGACGAAATCCTGAAAAAGGTTGGGCTGCAGACCACTGGGCCCATTTCTCTTTCGCCAGCGTCTGGCAAGCTAATCATGGATGAATATCAGGCAATTTGCGTTGAAAATCACCAACTTTGCATAAATGATCATGGCGGGAAAGAACTATTCACGCTCAATGGCTTTGCCATGCAGCCGGAGAAATCAAGCTGGACGACGATGCAGGTAGAGCCCATTCAGTATCTGCCAGCCCAAGGCAAAACCCATTCTCTATCCATACCATTCACAGTCAAAGGCAACTTGATTGACAAGAGCAAGGAATGGTTAATCTCGGGAGCCATCCATGTGGAATTTGGGCAATCCTGGATCCGGTTTACCTATTCATTCAGCTCTGACCGGGAGTGTGTCTTTCCTGAAGCTGGATTAAGGTTGAAGTTGTCCAGCTTGCTCACACAACTCTCATGGAACCGAGATGCTTTAAATCTTGCGACACCGAAGGAATGGGCTGATAACACGCTCGAGCAACATGTCTCTTTGAAGGTCTTGCAAGCTGTCATTAGCAAGCGAAGGCTTCATTGGCTCAGCCTGGAAGGTGAGAACCACATGTTGCTGTTGATCCCTTTTGGTCCATTGACGAATATCCGGATTGGAGATTCGCTGGACGAAGTTGTCATCAGCGATTTCCTTTCGGCTGGTAACTTCTTGGGCAAAGCCGACAAGGAAACCGCGGAGAAGAAATTGGCTGTCCACGAAGAATTTTCAGGCGGCTTTATCATCTATTTCTTGAACAGGGAGCAAAGAATTCGTTTCTCGCAACTGTCAGCCCCTGAAAAAGATCTCACATGGAGCCCGCGGATGAAGGGATACTTCACACTCACTGATGGGCAATATGGTGGGGATGGGGGATGACTTCCTAACCTCCTCTTTGTATACGCCATTGAAGCGTTACCGAACGGCAGAGTCAACGATCGGAACTCCGGAATTCAGGATGAGTCGTCAAGCCAGCCTCCAGAAAAGCTCTATGCCTGTATTCGAGTCAGTCTTAGCATGAGCTTGCGAACCTTTTTCTTAGTCGTTTTCATGATCTTCCCGTTCCCGTCTACCAAGACTTGGGCCCAGGAAAAGACGATGCCCGAAAAAAAAGACAGCCATTCAAGAGATCTCGTCTGGCATGAGGGGAAAGATATCAAAGTAGGTATTGACCCGTTGACTAGTTTGCTCAGTCACATTGAGACTCGGTCGGGCCGGACTGAAAGGTCATGGCTAAGCAGCCCCATGAGTCTTACGGTTCGCAATGAAGCGACCAACCATACTGCATCGTTCACACAGGTTCACGTCAAGGAAACCCCTCAAGGAGTGATTGTCGGTGCGAGGCTGGAACCCCTTTCTCTTGAGGTCTCGCAACTCTGGACAGCCACTTCCGGCGGACTCGCTTGGGAACTGAACTTCGTGGGAGATGGACAACGTGCAGCCCATGAAGTCATCCTGGAACTTCCAGTGCTCTCCCCAACAGCTCAGGTTTTTACCCCCAGTAATCGGGGAGTCATGCAGGTCAGCGATTATCCCACATTCAAGCATGCTCCCTATGCTACCTACGGTTTATCCTGGGAAGTCATTCACGCTTACTACGTTCTGCCTCTGGTGAGCATCTTTGACGCAAAACGAGACAGCGCCCTAACGATCGCCCTCCCAGCTGACGTTCAGATTCCTCATCTTCAAGTGAGCTGGAGAGATAGCAAGACCTTGCGCCTGACGCTGGCCCACCGGGGAATGGGAGGTGGCCGGGTCTCTCCACTGAAACTCTTATTCTACACCCATGCGGCGGATTATCGCAGCGTCCTCAAAGCCTACAGTGATGATTTTCCCAGATACTTCCGCCCGACGTTGCCACGCAGCCCCTACGAAGGGGCCTTCTACTATCATCACGTCCAAGACCATCCCCCCTTGGAAGAGATGACGCGGCAGCATATCCGCTACATCTGGACCTTCCCTTGGTTCACGCACTGTGGGGAGTACTTGCCGGAGGAAAAAGAATGGAAGCCCTATAGCTACAACCACTGGTGGCGCTTCGGCGAGATGATGAACGACGATAAGATCCGCACGTTTATCCAGAAAATGGATACCCAGGGTGTGGGAGTCTTTGCGCACATGGCCCTGAACGAATTCGGAGGCCCGGGCACCTACGACGGCATAGAGGAGCGTGGCGACTCACCCAGAATTGAACAAATTCGGAATAGCCTGTTCCCCAACGCCAAGGCAAAGGACAAGCACGGCCAGGATATTATCTCATGGGAAGGGGTCAAGGTCATGAATCCGGATCGTCGCTACGGCTTCTTCGCGTATCTGCTGGAGCAAGTGCGCGGGCATATGAAACGTCTGCCGGAGCTGCAGGGATTCGTGATCGACCGGCTGGATTGGTGCAGCATCTATGATTACGGCCACGATGACGGATTGACGATGATCGGGGAGAAGCCGATTGCCAGCATGGCCGTACCCATGGCTGAGATTGTACAGGAATTCTGCCGCATCAATCATGAGGCTGGGAAAAGGGTATTCATCAACCACTCCTATCGAATCGAGGTCCTTCGCGATGTCGATGGGTATTGCTACGAAATCGAATTTCTTCCCGCCTTATCGTATCTGGCGCCGTATCGTCCCGTTTCCGCCTGGAACTTTCGCAAGAATTATCATGGAGACTTGTTTCAGTTTGAAGCTCAGCTCAAGCGGCGGCTTCAATTCGCTATCTTTCCGCACATGATTGCCCACGAATATCCGATCTGCCAGCAGCCCCCAGATAAGCGTGCCGCCGATTTGCTGGAGATCTACGCGCCACTGTTCTCAACATTGCTCGGGAAAGAACAAGTCCTCTTACCTCATTGCGTGACTGCCACTGGCGCAAATGATGTCAATTTGTATGTCAACGGTGACGGGAATTACGTTGTCCCGGTCACTTCGCGAGTTCAATTTCTCAGTCGGCGAATTCCGACAACCGAAACCGTTGCTGTCTCGCTTCGAGTCCAGGACGGAGCCGCACTGAACTGGGCGCATGTGTATTCTGCAGATGGCCCTGTTTATCGGGCTTCGTTGAAACAAGATATGTCTGAAGCCCGGGTAGAAATCACTCACCACGGAAGCGCCTCAGTACTCGTCGTTGGGAAGGGACTCGAGCCAGCGTTGGAGGATGCAGACGCCCAACGAATTGACCGTCTGCGTGAACGTCTTTTTCCCCAAGCCGAGCTAACAAAAAGCAGGCGGGGAGAACGGCCCTCAATCAGCGCGGCCAAAGCATTCTTCCTCAGGGTCGAAGGAACACAGGTGGGTGAATGGGGAGTCGTGTCTGTTCATGCCGACGGGAAAAAGGTCGGTCAGGTCTCTAGTGCCTTTGGCACCTTTGATCTCGGTTATCTCCAGGGCAAACTTCCCTCCAACTCCTCCCCGTGTGAGCCTAATCACTCCCGACGAAGGCCTGTGGTTTGTACCTCAGCGGCTGGAGCTAATCGCCGCTCAATCGGACGGACAAAATGTTCGAGTGGCTGAATGGACCCCTGAGATAGCGGCAGCCAGAGGATCCTCAACAAGAGAACTCAACTGCAGCTGGGATGGTGCAAAGCAGAGCTGGTCCAGTTGAAATAAATAGGGTCGGAGAGCCATATGAAACTCGGAAGAAGAGAATTCGTGGAAATTCTTGGAACCTCAGCGGCATTAACGGTCACCGCTCCTTTTGTTTCTGGAATCTCCTCACTGTACGCGACGGAGACACTTGAAAGAAATGGATGGCAGTTGAAGGTGGGTCCAACCGGGGACGTCGTTTCCCTGCAGGATGGCAAGATCGAGCTCATCAACCGCAAGCTGGGAGATAACCATCCGCGCATCTTGTTTATTGGCAAGAAATATTACATTTGCAATCAACCTAATGCGTCGCATCGTGAAGGCTCGAAGCTGATTTTCCAATATTCCTTTTCCGATCGTTTCACGTTTTCCGTGGACTATGAAATCGAGCTCCTCCCCTTGAAGGAGGGTTCAGCCAATCTAAGGCAGACAGTCAAAATCAACGCACCCACCAAAATTAGCGAGAGGGTAAAGCTTATATTTCCGCGCAATCTTCAGCTTCCCTTCCCTGATAGAAAAGTCTTTCTCCCTTTAAAAAACGGAATTGGCCATCGGCAACAAATTGGGAATTTTGATAACGAGGATGAATACCTTTTCCAATTAGCCGGTGAGTTCGAAGGGGGGAAACCCCAGGCGCTAGCCATTCCGATGGTCGATGAATACGCAGACCAAACGGATCTTCATTTAACCTTAAGTGCCGATCCATACTTCTCTTCTTATTTTTCCCTGCCTTTCGGAGACAGGATCGGCCAATTCCACTGCATTTATCCCAGCTCTGTCGGGATTCAAGGCATTGAAAAGCGAGTTCTGTCGACGGGACTGCATTTCGGTGACACCCAAAAGGCTATGAGTGTCTTTTACGAATGCTCCCTCGAGGACGTAAAACAAGGACCCGACTGGTTGCATGACGTGGCCATGGTCGATTATGACTACCTGAGCAAGAATGGCGAGGGGTGGTTCGCTGATATTAACCAACTCGAGGAATTGATCCCGCGTAAGGACAGAGCGAAGGTCTTTCTTGCACTGCACGGCTGGTACGATGTGGTCGGAAGATACAGTTTTGATCATCGCAAGAAAACCCTCGACAAACGCTGGGTGGCATTTCCGAGCGCATTGGACCCCGATGTCCAGGCTTACGGTGAGGCCCCGGAAGAGTGGACCGAACATTATTGGCACAAGCGTTCGGTGAGTAAGATGCGGCCGGTGGAGATGTCTCTTTCCGAAATGCATCGGCGCATCCAATTCGCGAAGGCGAAAGGATTTCGCGTTGGATTGTATTTCGCCGATGGCCTGTGTGCCTGCACCGGGGCCAAGGACATTTACGACCCGAGCACGATCTTGACCCAGGGAGGATGGAAAGGTCCTGACACGAAAGGAAAAACTTACCAGCAGTCCCCGTTACATCCGGCTGTGAGAGATTTCTACAGGAGTTATCTGCAAGCATTGATTTCGGAATATGGGACAGAACTGGATGGATTGATTTGGGACGAAACCTTTTACATCAATCCCGGAGAGCTGGGCACTAACGCTTATCCCGGCTATGCCGATCGGGCCATGATGACTCTTGTTAAAGAACTCTCGACAGTAACCGGCAATTCCAACTCACAACTCGCTTTTCTGGCCTCCGATGTCATTGGCGTGCGCGGTTGGAACCAGAAAGCCCCCTACGGACTGGTCGCTCACGGAACATATCAGGACAGCGGATGCCGGCCGGAGGCTTGGCCTTATGGGCTTTTTCCCAATTTCCGGAATGTTCTCTGGTCCTGCAACTGGGCTCCCGTGAGCAATTTTCGGTTCACGCAGTATGCCGTGGAGACTTTTGATGTGCCCGTCGCCATCTCAAACGGCGCTTTTGGAGATGACATCGGGATTTCAGAAATGAATCCGCAGCAATTGAAAGGGATCATGGACCTGTTTGAAAAGCGCAAAGAAACAAGAATGCAGATCGGTTGGATTGAAGAGAACCTATGCAAACCATCCTACGAGGGCAAGCCAGTGAAGTATCGAAGGAGTTTGTGAATCGACGCTTACAGCAATGAAGTAGGGACAGGCATCCTTGCCTGTCCCTGGAGATTGGACATTATGTCAAAGGCAGAATGCCGAAGATACGGTAGTAAAGCGCAGCGAAATATAAATAAGCGTTTCGGTTTGAAATGGTAAAACATGACGACGAAGCGACAGTTAATCTCGGCAGGTTGAATCAGACCTGGAAGAGTAGAAAGGATTGCCCTGGGAGCGCGGGCGTCCCGCCCGCAGTGGCGGCCTTTCAGGCCGCTTGGAGGCAGGCGAGGACGCCTGCACCACAAGCTTGTGATGCGGGCCTCTGGCCTGCACAAATGTCCAAACTTTAGGGACAGGCATCCTTGCCTGTCCATTGCGGAAAGCCAATATCAGCGACGCCACGGCGCGGTTTGACAGGCCGGGAGGCCTGTCGCTACGACATCGCTGAGTAAATCGTGCCTCCCATCGCATTAAACCGATTGATTCACCTCCACCAAGGCAGGCGAAACGCCTGCGTTCCGCGGGGATGAAGGAGGATTCAGCTGCCATGTGGTCTTTATCCCGACGTGAATTCATTAAAACTTCAACGGCAACCTGTTTGCTCTCGACAGTGACTCTGCAACAGGCTGCAGCTTCTCAACCCAGAATCATAGATACGGGAAAGGGCATCGAGGTGAAGGGGGATCAGTACACCTGGGAGTGGTCACAAGAATCCGATCAGTTTCGTCTGCTCGATCAACGCGGCCTTCTGATCGCAAAAGGGACCTTGCAACCTGCAGTGGTCGTCCAGCCTGTGGGGCAAAAGGGAGTTCGCCGCTGCAGTTCAGGGAAGTCGTCCGGATACAACCTGCAAGGCAATACTTTGACCATTGGATACGAGGGACTGAACGGCACAGCCAAATTGTCAGTTACCTGGCGTTTTGATCATGACGTTTTCTGGCTTGACCCGCTGGTTTATGAAAGTACCGCCGCCGAGGATGTGGTCGCGCTGCATTACTTTGCTGAAGGAGCTGGAGAGCAGGCGCGACCATCAATGGAAAGTGACTATGTGGTTCTGCCCGGCGTCAGTTCAGCCTCGGTCATGAGTCCAATTATCCCAACCGGGGAGATCGGTTTAAACGTTAACCAAATTTGTTGGCTGGGGCGTGGATGGACCGGTGATCCCAAGGTGTTACAGATTCAGGCCTGGGGACTCCCTGCTCACTATTTTTGCGGATATCATCGCTCTCCGTTTGATTTCCAGAAAAGTCCGCCCATTAGAATCGAGAATGTTCCTCCCCAAGAACTGCTCAACGCCTTCTGTTGCGGTCTGGCTGAGGTTCCTAATGCAGACCATCTGTTTGAGACTGCCCACAACCATTACGGTCCAATTCTGAGCTATCGCAGCGACCTATGGGGACACCTGCGTGGTCCGGGGCGATTGTCTTTGGGGGCAAAGTTGTGTTGGACCGTGGGTCCTAATTTTTACGAAGCCATTCGCCAGTATTATCTAGCACTCGTTAAGGCAGGTATTATCCAGAAGAAAACCAATTCCGAGAGGAAGAACGCGGCGGCCTTGGCACCTTCCTTCGATACCTGGGGAGAACAATTTGGACGGGGCCAAATGCCACCTGACCGATTCGACGAACCTATGTTGTTATCGATTTACGAAGGGATGAAACGGTCGAGGATGAACGTAAAGATGTTTGTGATCGATGGGTACTGGGAGGGAAATTATGGAGACTTGCTCCATTCGACAGAACGATTCCCCCATTTTAAAGAGACTCTCGCCCGCATTCGTTCGGAAGGACATCTGATTGGGCTTTGGGCTGCTTTCATGCGCTGCAGCAACCCTGAAGCATTGGGGCTGACCACCGCCAATATGTTGCGTTTGGAAGATGGCCAGCCGTTCATGATTGGAAAAGACGTCATTACCGACAAACCTTTCTACATCATGGATTGCACGCAAGCCGAGGTCCAGCAGGTCTTGCGGAAGCTGGCAAGAGAGTTTGTCCGTCGTTATCAGCCGGAATTCATCAAATTTGATTTTGGATATGAACTCCCTTCCCTGGCAGCGGCTGCACCAAAGGACATGTACTGGGCCGGCGAGCGGATCTTACTTAAGGCAATGGAAGTGGTGGTGGGCGCCATGCGGGAAGAAAATCCTGACATTGTAGTAATGTACTATTCTCTCTCCCCTCTTTTCATTGATTATTTCGACTTACATAGCCCGGATGACCTGGGCTTTTGTGCGGGGGATTTCGATCTGGAAGCCAACCGTCGATTTTTCTTTAGCAGTTTGTTGGGCGAGATTGGGATGCCCACCTGGGGCTCAAGCGGTTATGAATGGCTCACCGCCCCTGAAATCTGGTTTGACTCGGCGGCAATTGGAACGCTCGGGAATCTCACCAGTTTTTCTGGACCGGAGCCCAGAGCGCTTGCCACACCTGAGCGGGTAGCCAAATTCAATGGTCTTACCCATGCGATCCGCTATTCCAATGTGTTTTCCCCGGTCCTGATTGACGGCGAATGTCAGGGGCCAGCCCGTGGGGCCCATACCTCCTCCTGGGCCCGCCTTGAGAACGGTGAAGTGATGCTGGTAGCCCTACGGGAGCGCCGCCTCGATGGACGTAAGGGAGCCGGAAAGTTTCGCGATCTCATCGAAAGCAACACGTCTGTAGTGGTCGCTTCAAAGACTAATCAAGGGATTGAGAGAGCCTCCCACCTGGCTGTAGTTCCCTTCGGCGAAGGAGAACTCATATTAAAGCGAACTGGAGAAGTACTATCCGTTGTGGTTACTGAGCATTACTTTGGCGGCGGAAAGGAAAACAGACCGCAGATTGTGCAAAATGGAAGACTACGGCTGCCTGTCCGGGAAAAGGCCACCGGCGGTGCCCTGATCGAATGGATCGAGATTGCGGCGGTGTAAATCGCCTCTCCTCCTCAGTCGAGGAGGGGAAGCCGAGGCGTCAGCTACGGCAGGGGTGGTGAATTCTCTCAACTCAATTACCACCCCCCTACCCCTCCTAAAATAGGAGGGCACTCTTTTTCATCCTAAATAGGAGGTTGGATTCATGAAGGATTCAAATTCATTTTCTACTCTGCTGGCGGCTGCCCAAGGCGAGCCTGCATATGTTCGAAAAGGCGACGACGGCACGACCTGGAAAATCGGCAACGGACTTGTGGAACGGAGTTTACTCTACGCACCGATGCACGGTCTCTACACTGAACGCTGGGAGCACAAACTGACGGGAACGAACTTTCTGGTTCCGATGCCCAACGACGAAGAATGGCGAAAAGAACAGCAGTGGCGAGTCGAGTTTGAATTTTACTCTGGCAATGAGCAACTCATGGGGGCAGCCCCGGGTCCTGCCGCCCATTTCGATCTCGTCGGGTCCGACATTTCTGAAATCACCTCATCCGGGAAACAACTTGAAATTAGGCTCAGGGCAAAAAATAAACCAATCGAAGTTTCCGTTTTTTATGCCGTTTATGCGAGCCATCCCGTCGTTCGGAAATGGATATCGGTCACAAATAACGGCAATGAATCCCTTCTTCTCAATCGCTTGTCTTTCGAAAAGTTGGACCTCATCGCCGCCCCTCCCAGTGAACAACTGATTTTGGGGTACTATGGCGTCCATCCGCGCGAGGTCTTTTACACCGGCCGTGTTGAAGAACCGGCAATCATCGAGATGAATCCCCGTACCCAAGAGGGGTTTGTCATTATGAATGAGGCCCCGGGCTGGATGAAGCGTACCCAGATGATTAATTTTGGTGAAGGGGTCAGTGTCATGTATGACACGGATCTCTTCCCCTTCAAGCGAAGCCTCAAGCCCGGAGAAACTTTTACCAGCGCCAAAAGTGGAATTGCATTTTTCATCAAAGATCGAGGCAAGGCAGACTCTCGCTGGGTGATGCCCTGGTACACCTCTCAAATTATCCTGAAGAAAGGAAATGCGTATTCGCCTCCTTGGTTCTTCAATACCTGGGACCCCTTTTACTGGCATTACACAGAGTCAACGATCAATGAATTGGTCCCCATCGCTGCTGCAATGGGCTTTGACAATTTCACCCTGGATACCGGATGGTGTGACAACTATAACGATTGCCAGGTTGATAAGACTAAGTTCCCGGAAGGGCTCGACGGCATGCAGAAACTCCTGAAGACCCACGGAATGAAATTAGGACTCTGGTTCCCCATCGTCGTCGTCAGCCCGGAGAGTCAGGTTTTCAAGGAACACCCCGAATGGGTCATGCGAGACGAAGATGGAAATGAACGAGTATCTGATTTCCCCAAAGACGGGGACCGTTTCATGTGCCTCGACTCGCCTTACTGTGACTGGGTGGCACAGCGCATTATTGAGCTTATCGATAAATTCCGCCCACAGTATATTAAGATGGACCTGATGACGGCGTTCGACCCCTATGGCCGCTGGAGAGCAGGCTGCTGGGCCAAGGGACATCATCATGAAAATCGGGATCAGTCCTTGCAAGGCATCTACGACGGGCTACGGATCATGAGCGAAAAGATCTACCAGAAACATCCCGATATCCTGTTGGACGTCACCTACGAAACCTGGGGACAATCCCACATCATTGATTACGGTTTGCTCGGTTATGTAGATTTCGATTGGATGGCGAATGTTAACGACAGTACACCGCAAATGGCCGGCCCGCGCAACGCGAGAATGCTGCTCTACCACCGTTCTCTGGCAATTCCGGCAGAAGGCATGATCATCGGGCTCGTCCGCGCCGACATGCCGGATCCGGAAGAGCGCTTCGGCACCGCCATTGGATCCACTCCCGTATTCATGGGCGACATCAGGAATTTGACTCCCGAACAGGTAAAATGGTTTGGAGAGAAAGTGCGCTGGTTCAAACAACTTCGTCGGGAAGTGCCCCTTCAAGAGAGCTTTTTTCCGCTGGGGAACTGGTATCAACCAAACGTCATGGCGTGGGACGGCTATGCCCGGTTAAGCCGGCGAGGCGAAGGCTTCATCGCGATCTTCAAGAACGAAACCGAGACTCCCCAGGTTGAGATCAAACTGCCTACTTATCCTGCCGGAAGATTTAGAGTCCGCTCGATCATGAGTGGAGATGCGTTGGGGAACTTCTTGGGCGAGCAATTCCAGAAAGGAGTGATACTTCCTCTAACATCCCAATACAAAGTCGACATCTTCGAAGTTCGGACAGACCAGTCCCTGTGAGCTGGGAAAAAATTGAAATTCAGCGAGAACTTCGGCGTAATTCGAACTTGGGAGCCGGTGTCCTCACCGGCCACCTTACCGTTTGAGTACCAGTTGGTCGCCTGCCGGATGTAGGCTCCCACATTGAGGTAGGCTCGCTTATATACCGCATAAACAATATCCTTCAGAATCAGAAAGAATATCTTCTCGCAAAGGCGCAAAGGACACAGAGAATGGGTTAAACCCTAGTTGGAGGGATCGTAAGGCGGAAAGAGCTATAACGTCTTGGCGCGCTTGGCGAGAGCCCTGCTTGATTAGAAGTGGGGAGGCTGTGTCCCCATATGGGAGCTGGTGCCCACACCGACAACCCCGGTTTTTGAAGATATTTCTATTTTCTCCCGGAAGTAGCCTCCCATATTTGTCCTAAATCCTTCCTATTTCTTTGAGATGGCCTCCTTCTTGGCCTTTTCTCGCTGTTCTCTTTGCTCTGTGACCATCTTGTACGCCAAATAATACTTGTAGATATTGGAGACATATTGCACTGTTTCGCGGCCTATGGATTCTGAGGCAATAATTTCCACGTTGTTAAACCATTTGTTTGGATCCAGCCCCCGCTGGGCTGCCTTCTCCCGCAGTTGCTTAATTCGGCCTGGTCCCGCGTTGTAAGAGGCGAAAGTAAATAGGCCTTTGTTGAGCTCGTCCATCGGCTCTTTGGCATAATACTGGTCCATCATGAAACGGATATATTTCACTCCGGCATGAACGTTGGGCTCAAGCTGCGTAATATCTCCCACTTTCAATTCCTTGCCTGTCGCAGGCATTACTTGCATGACGCCGACAGCCCCAACGGCGACTCTTCTTGTTTTGATCGAGCCCGGACTCCTGGTAACCCTGGGCTCCCATCAGTAAATAATCGAGTCCGTATTTGTCGCTATATTTACGCATATACTCGACGACGCGCTGGAATTTGGCGATCTCCTGCTTCGAGGTTGCTTGCTTGGCATAATTAGTGTCTTTGAGATATTTTTTGAAGAGCAGGTTCCGTCTCAGGGACCCTTCAGGGAAAAGCGCAATAAAAGCGTTGAGTTCAGCCATTAACTGCGGGCTGTTCTTGCGAATCATCCACGCCGTCTGTCCATCTGACTTGACCGCCACATCTTTATGAAGCACAAGATTCGGAAAAATCTGCTTCCAGAACTCGGCAACAAAATCATTGGCGATGGTGATCTGGACTATACCGGCATTGACCATCTCCAAAATGTCCTCGTCTGCCAGAACCTCGGGTGCGGCGATAATCTTGACAGGCGGAAGCCCGTCCGTGGCCAGCATTGGCATTGAATTGTTCCACTGCTTTAGGAGACACCCCCGAAAGGCGAAGATACACTTCTTTCCCTGCAAGATCCTTGATCCCCTTCATTGGAGGCGCTCCGGGTCCTGTAACCACAATGAGGGAGACATTGGATCGCGTTGGATTCGTAAAGTCGACCTGCTCCCGCCGCCACTCCGTAACCAGCGTTGATGCAGCGACAATGTCTCCCCGCCCGTCCAACAATGCCGGAATCAGGTCGTCATGTGCCACCGGCTTGAATACTACATGCACACGAACATTCTTGTTGTTTAGTTTCTTGTTTAAGGAATCTTCAAATTGTTGGAAGATGTCATAAACCAATCCTCGCTGGGTTCCCTTATCAACAAAATAGCCGGTTTTTGAATAAGTCGTCAGGATGCGAATCTGCCGTCGTTCGATCATCCCGTCCAGATCACCTGTCCATTTCCGGGCGATAAGCTTGCCTTCGACAGACTCTTCCAGATTTGAAGGAGTGCCTTCCCCGACTGAAGATGCAGGTGGAGCGACTGAAGATGAGGCGGGCGGATTTTCTGCCGTTTGTGGTTTGGCAGGCGGTTTTGACGAATCCTTCGAGCAGGCTATTGTCAGAAGGAGCAGAAAAGCCATCAAACCCACCACGAAACCTCGTTGCTCGCTCTTCTTCATCATGTGCGTTCCTCTCTTGGTTTCCCGTATCGCTTGTCCAGCTTGAGTTCGGGTCATGTTACATCATAATTTTGCAAATTTGCAAACCTCTCTGTCATCAGAGGACAGGGGCCCGTCAATGTAGTTGAGATTAAATCTCCCCCCTGCGCAAATTCCGTTCTCGAAGCCACGGTGATCGATTTTTGCCCGCAGTGGGAAGTTGAATTTCGGATTTCGGATCGTCGATTTCGGATTTGACTTACCCCTCAAGACTTGAGAGCCCAGCGAAGCTCGTTGTCCCGGCCAGAAAACCAGCGGGTCGAAACGAGTATGAGCCCGACGATCTCTTTTCCAATTCGCAATCCGCATTCCGAAATTTGCAATGAACACATCCACGCCTCGAAAAAGGCCCTCAGCGCTGGGACCTAAGGCATCCGTATTCCTTCTGCAGAGTGTGCACCCCATCCGGAGAAATTCGAATGATGGCCTCTAAGTTTCGGGTCCGAGTGGTCGTTCACAACCCATTCATAATTGGGACCGCTCACTATCCCTATGATGATCAAAGACTTCTTGTTCTAGCCATCGCTGAATAAAAAAACTTTTGCCAGATCTTGAAGGATTAGAAGGAGAGGTATAGCATAACCTTTATAAGGGGAGGGGGCTTTCAGGGCCTATCGGGACCCGATGAAGGCTCGGGGGGTGCTCATGTATCCCGTTTCCCGTCCCTTTCTCGATCTTAACCAGCTCGGCAGTTGCCTGCGTTCAAGTCCCTCCGAAAGTTTCTCTCAACAAGAAAATTTCCAGAAAGAATTTATCGTTGATTTTTGGCGCTCTCCGCCTGCCTTCTCGATTCAGACCCAAAGACTGGATTGGTCTTGTCACACGACCTCCAGCCACTCTTTGTACCCCTGTGGATTTTGTCATACCCCAGTGCGATTTTCTCAGCCTCACCGAGTTCTGCTTTGCACCAAGGCGCTGAGGGCCTTTTGGAAAAGGAGGGCAAGACAATGAACCCTAAAGTTTCGCATGTGCGAAAGTTAGCCCGCATCTCAATCATCGGGCTGATTCTACTTTTATTCCTTCTTGTGTTTTCTTCAATCCTTGCAGCACAATGGGTCACTTTTGACAACTCCCAAGTATCCACAGTATCCGCCGTCAATACGGGCAATTTCACTTATTCAGTGGTAACGGGCGATTTCAATGGGGATGGCTATTTAGACTTAGCGGTGGCTAACCCGGGTGCTGAGCCGGGGACCAGTACGACTGCACAGGGGACTGTCGCAATCCTGCCCGGAAGTTACGGAGGTTTTGGAGGTGTCTTTGGCGAGACCACAACAGGCTTAGTCACCGCAGGACTTGTAGTTGGAGATTTTAATGGAGATGGCAAGCTGGATTTGGCAGCTTCAAATTTGGGTTCCAATACAATATCGGTTCTAATTGGCAAAGGAGATTTTTTCTTTCAGAACACCACGGAAATTGAGACCGCCGCCAATCCAGCGGTCCTGGTTACTGGAGACTTCAATGGCGATCAGAAGCTCGACCTGGCGGTCAGCAATTATGGGGCAAATTCCGTATCAGTTTTCCTGGGAACTGGAAATGGGACCTTCGGCCCCAAGGCAGATTTTGCCGTTGAAGTGAACCCGGTTGGGCTCGTTGCCGCCGACTTGAACGGGGATAATAAGCTGGATTTGGCTGCAGCCTGCGTTGAAAACGATAAGATCACAATACTCCTAGGTGACGGAACCGGCAAGTTCGGAAAGAGGAATGATTTGGCAACTTCGACCGACCCTCTTTGGATTCTGTCTGCCGACTTCAATGGAGATCAGAAGACCGACCTTGCCACTATGGGAGAAACAACTGTGTCCATTTTCCTCGGGAAAGGCGATGGGAGCTTCTTCCCCAAGCGAGATCAACCGGCAAGTTCCGGTGAGACTCTGGGCAACTTCGCTGCCGTGGATCTTGACCTTGACGGCAACCTCGACCTGGTGTTGACCAATTCGAGTTCGTCTACTTTGTCTCTACTGACGGGTGACGGACGTGGGGGGTTCTCAGGACGTAGAGGTAGAGTTCCCCTCCTGAGTGCTTCAAAACCGCAGGGGATTGCCGTCGGGGATCTAAACGCCGACGGAAAACCGGACCTGGCTGTGGCCCTTAGCAATTTCAACAAAGTCAATTTATTGTTGAACACCACGAGCGTAGTCAACACCGTGGTCCCAATCGTTCTCTCTGTCTCAGGACAGAACAATTCTTTTTATACTTCAGAAATGACGATCACCAATCGGGGAACCACGGCCACCGATATGCGGCTCACCTATACCCCCTCCTTCGGCGGTGGCGGCGGCACAGGCGGCAGAATGGTGGATGCAGGCAAACAACTGATTATCCCGGACGTCATTTCATGGCTAAAAACCATCGGCATTCCAGTTCCTGACTCGGGTGATCGAGGCGGAACCTTGGCCGCCCAATTCAAACAGCTTTCCTCCCCCTCGGACGTCGCCGTCACCGTGAGGACAACGACAAAAACGCAGGAGGGACGTGCCGGACTTGCCTACCCGGATATTCATGCTTCCCTGCCTTTTCTCCGAGAGTCGATTTATCTGTGTGGCCTCAGGCAGAACAATCAGGATCGGAGCAATGTGGCGGTCTTGCATGCAGGGACATCTGCAGATCCCAGCATTACTCTACGTCTCACGGTTATTTCGGGAGACCCCAAGAATCCATTAACACAGGTACTCCCGGACGTAACCCTGGCGCCGGGAGAATTCAAACAGATCAGCAATATTCTCATTTCAAATGGGCTTTCCTTGAGTCAAGGCATGGTGAAAGTTCAACCCACGGAACAATCGGCCACTGCACCCTACTTTGCCTATGCTGTGATCAATGACCAGACAACCTCTGACGGTTCCTTTATTCCGCCGATGACAGCAATCTTTCAATATGCGGTTAACCGGCTGACACTCCCTGTTGTCGTCGAAACTCCGGTGTTCAAGACGGAAGTTGTGGTAACCAACCTTACGACCATTAGCAGGAAATTGAATCTCTCCTATGTGGCGGACGCGATTCAGGCCCCAAATTCTACTGCAAAATATCAGGTTGAACTTCAGCCACTGGAGCAACAGATCATTCCCAATTTTGTCCAGTTTCTGCGTTCGAAAGAGACCCCGGGGATTGGGGCGGCTGGACCAACTTACGCAGGATCCTTGTTTGCAATGGTCGAGGCTGGCCTGGTAGCGGACGCGACAGGCATGTTTTTGAGCGCACGCACAGCGGCGCCTGGGGGAGACGGATACTATGGTCTTTTTTATTTTGCTGTGCCTGAAGGTCTAACTGCCAACTCCACGGCTTGGATCTATGGGCTGCAACAGAATTCAGAAAATCGGACAAATCTTGCTCTTATCAATACCGGTGAGATCGATGATTCTGCGGATGTATTTCGTGTCGAGCTTTTTGACGGTGAAAAAGGAGAAAAAGTTCAAACCTTAAAAGATATCACGCTGGCCGCCAAGCAGTGGATGCAGATTTCGTCGATACTCTCTAAGGCTCCTGGTACAACTCAAGGATATGCGCGAATTACACGGGTCAGCGGATCCAATCCATTTATCGCCTACGGTGTCATCAATGATGGGGGATCACCTGGCGTGCGGAGCGACGACGGCGCCTTTATTTCGATGGAGCGGGGAGAGTAAAACTGGGGATTGCAGATTGGAGAGGATGAAATGCGAGGAAAAATCCGATGCCGAGCAGCCCATAGATAAACGCTGTAATTGTCACGACGCTGAACCACCGCTGCCGACTTCTAAGTTTCTGGTTCATTCCAGTGTTGATTTTTTTTAGCTGGCTCTGAAAGGTTTCGTTCACCCGTAACTTCCCTCGATAGATCATCTTCCTCTTAGTCATAGTTGGGACGAGATGCTCTGCCGCCTTGACTCCATAAAACGCTCCGGAAGGAAGTCGACGAAGTCAAAAAAAACTGTGACCCTCAGAATGACGGATAGAGGCCCCATCTTGGCTGTAGGACACAACCTCGCCTTCAACTTTATGTCCGCCGCGAAGTGATTTTAAACCCGATCTCGCGGCATGATTTGAACTTGACACGACTCTCCCTTATGACTAGATTCAGAGATTGTTGTCGAGTGAATTATTCCCAATCTTTCTGCCATCAAACTAAGGAGGATATTTATGAATTGCCATGGAAAACGGAGCGTTGGTTTGCAAGCCCTTGGAATTTTTCCGCCGAAGCGCAAAAAGATCTGAACTTTCCGGCCAAGATTAGAATCCATGATGTAACTTTGCGTGACGGCGAGCAGCAAACTGGCATTGTGTTTCGTCGCAGAGAGAAAGTGGCGATTGCCAAGAAATTGGCGGAAGCCGGAGTTCATCGGATCGAAGCAGGGATGCCGGCTGTTTCAGCCGAAGATGAAGCAGCGATCAAGGATATTGTCGCCCTGGGGCTCCCCTCTGAGATCTTCTCTTTCGCGCGTTGTATGCCGGCCGACGTGAAATTGGCCAAAGAATGCGGAGTGAAAGGCATCATCACCGAGATCCCTTCCAGCGATCACATCATTAAGAATGCCTACGGGAAAGACCATGGACTGGGCCATCAAATCTTCGATCGAAACCACCTTGGCCGCAAAGGAGGCAGGGCTTTACACAGTTTTTTTCACCATCGACAGCACGCGCTCCGATTTAGAACGTTATCTCGATCTCGTCGAGAAAGTGGCTACGGAAGGGCACATGGATGCCATGACATTAGCCGATTCCTTTGGAGTTTGCACGCCCCAGGGAATTGCGATGGTGGTCAAGAAGCTTCGGGCTCGATTCAAACAGCCCATTGAGATTCACTGCCATGAAGATTTCGGCCTGGGGGTTGCTAACACCATCGCGGCTCTGGCCAACGGAGCATCGGTGGCTCATGTGACGGTGTCGGCAACGGGAGAGCGGGCAGGCAACGTTCCCTTGGAAGATACCGTCATGGCTCTTCGGGTTCTTTACGGGATAGAGACCGGGATTAAGACGGAAAAGTTCTACGAGCTTTCCAAACTCGTCCAAGAGCTTGCCGGTTTCCGCCTTCCTCCGAATCGGCCCATCGTTGGAGATTCCCTTTACAACATCGAGTCCGGGATCGTCGCCATGTTCCATCGTCGCTGCAAAAATATTGAGCCATTGGAATATATTCCTTTCCTACCTGAAGTCGTCGGACGGCCGGGAGTCGACGTTGCCTTAGGCAAAGGGAGTGGAGTGGCCAATATCGAAGAACACCTGGAACGGCGTGGATTGACAGCCACTGCGGACCAGATCAATGAGATCCTGAGCCCGCGTCAAGCAGAGCCTCTATTGAGAACAAAGCTCTATTAAGCAGCGTCGAGTTTGAGAAAATCGCCAGCGCCGTTCTCAAGAACCAACCCGTGGCAACAGGAAAATAAGAATATGTACAGACAGCTGGATGAACTAGTTCGGGCTGCCTCTTCGCTAGGCCCGATAAAGGTCGCGGTAGCTGCCGGCCACGATCCTGACGTCATTGAAGCCATGAAGCAAGCAAAGGAAATGAAGCTTGCCGAAGGGATCTTTATCGGAAACTCCGAGAAGATCCGCGCTTTTGCCGGGAAGCTGGGATTCCCCCTCCCGGAGGAGCAGATCATCCATGAATTGGATGAATCCGCCGCCGCGCGAAAAGCCATTGCCCTCATTCGTGAAGGGAAGGCCCATCTCTTGATGAAAGGGAAAATCAGCACGGCGGCTCTAATTCGAGCAGTTTTGGACAAGGAGTTCGGCCTAAGGGCCGGCCGGCTGCTCAGTCAGGTCATCGTGTTCCAAGTCCCTGGCTTATGACCGACTGATGATTCTGACGGACGCGGCGATTAATATTGCCCCTAACCTGGAACAGAAAGCAGATCTCTGTCGAAACGCTATCGAAGTCGCGCATGCCATTGGGATTGTGAAACCGAATGTAGCAGCACTCTGTGCGTTAGAATTCGTCAACTCGGAAATGCCGGCAACCCTGGACGCTGCTGGCCTCACCCTGATGAACCGGCGTGGGCAGTTGACTGGGGGGTACGTCGAAGGCCCCATCGCTCTGGATGTACCTTTGAGCCGCTTCGCTGCCGACAGGAAAGTCCATTGATAGTCCCGCTGGTTGAAAGCACTGACATCTTTTTGGCCCCAGACATTGAAGCTGCCAATATTCTTTACCGCTCCATTCTCTATTTTGCCAAGGGGGAATCCGGAGGAGTGGTTGTCGGTGCGAAGGTTCCACTCATCCTGCTCTCACGCGCCGAAACCCCGGAAACCAAGCTCCGTTCCATCGCCATCGGCATCTTACTGGTTCAGAGTGCGGGATGACTGTGGGCCGGCTTATTCCCCGATGAGGCGTAATCCAGGCCCAAAGCTGCACAAATTCGCGATCATTGCCGTAGCCGGGGACGTGACCCCCGTCTTGGTTGTAGCCAGGGGTCGTTGACCCCGGCCACTTTGTACTCGTCCCGAAGAGCTCTTCTTTCTTTCATGGGAGACGGTTGAAAATGAGACGCCGAAGCGAGGTGGAGAAAAAACCATATGAAGATCTTAGTGGTTAATGTCGGCTCAACCTCCTTGAAATTTCGCTTATTCGACATGAAGGACGAATCCGTCATGGCGGCAGGTAAGGTGGAACGTGTTGGCAGCGCTAAATCACCGATGTCCTATCAATTGGGAAGCCGGCCCCGAAGAAAAGAAGAAATCGAATGCCCGAGCCAACGGGTCGCCATCCAGCATGTGTTGAAAATTCTCACCCATCCTTCCGATGGAGTCTTGTCCGCTCTAGATCAACTGGACGCAGTCGGTTTCAAGCCGGTTCATGCCAAGAATATCGCTGAATCGGTGATTGTGACCGATGAAGTCATTCGGGCCATGGAAGAGTACATTCCGCTGGCTCCGGCACACAACCCTCCTTATATTGAAGCTTTCCGAATTTTTCAGGAACTTCTTCCCGAATAAAATACTCGTCGGTGTATTCGAGCCGGCATTTCATCGAACCATTCCGGATTATGCGACGGACCTACGGCATCCCGCATGAGTGGTCGGAAAAGCATGCGATTCGCCGCTATGGATTTCATGGGGCTTCGCATCGATATATCTCGTGGCGGGTTCCGGAGATGGTAGCTCGCCCTGCGGAAGACCTCAGAATCATCTCTTGCCATCTTGGCGGAAGTTCGAGTATTTGTGCTATCAAAGGCGGCATCTCCATCGACACGAGTATGGGATTTTCGCCACAATCCGGACTTTCCAATGCGACCCGAAATGGTGACCTGGATCCCTTCATCTTGCTTTATATGATGGAGAAGGAAGGGCTATCAGTCGAGCGAGATCCGCGCGGCTCTCTCCAAGAATGGCGGCTAAAAGGGATCTCAGGCTTGAGCGGAGACGTTCGCGACCTTGAAGAAGCCGCAGCCGCGGGGAATGCCCGGGCTGATTTGGCGCTCAAAGTCCTCGCGTACGAGATCCAAGAAATACATCGGCGCCTATACGGCCGTATTGGGAGGGTTGGATGTCTTGGCCTTTACCGGGGGGATCGGTGAAAACAGCTGCAATGTCCGAGAAGGAATTTGTAGCGGACTAGAATGTCTGGGAGTGCAGCTGGACCTCTCACAAAATAAGCTTCGTGGTCAGGACGGTATCATTTCCCGGGATGACTCTCCAGTCAAGGTCCTGGTGGTGCTCGCCAATGAAGAACTGGTCGTAGCCCGTGAAACGAAGCGGCTATTAGAATCAAAATGATTCTGTCCGCCCCCGGTCGCTCGTCGGGCCCCCCTCTTTAGTCCACAGGCACTACCGTATTAACAATACTTCCAATTTTTTCGATCCATATCTCCACTTGGTCACCGGCACTCAATAAACGTGGAGGCTTAAATCCTAATCCCACTCCGGGAGGCGTGCCGGTAAAGATCATGTCACCGGGTTCCAATGTCAGATAGTGCGAAATAAATTCCACTAGCTTGGGAATTTTAAAGATCATCAGGCCAGCAGAGGAATTTTGACGGACCTCGCCATTGACCTTACTCCCCAGTGTCAATTCGTGCGGATCTGGTATTTCATCTTTTGTCACGATGACGGGACCTGTCGGTGCAAATGTATCGCTGGACTTCGCTCTCAGCCACTGCCGGTCGGACCGCTGAAACTGGCGCTCACTGACGTCGTTACCGCAAGTATAACCAAAAACATGATCGTAAGCCTCCGCTTGCCGAACACGCCGGGCACGCTTGCCGATCACAACCACCAGTTCTGCCTCATAGTCAAGCATGGTCGAATTTGGAGGAATGACAATATTGTCTAAAGGGCTGATGAGACTGGTTGGAAATTTAGCAAACACGATGGGTTCTTCAGGAAGCTTGGACCCTGTTTCGGCTGCGTGGTCGGCATAATTCACCCCAATACAAAAAATCTTCGGGCGTTCCGCTGAGCACAAAGGAGAAAAAACTCGAATGTCGCATTTCAATATCACCGCTTCTCGAGGTGGCGCCTTCATGATTGCCCTGGCTTCTTCCAACCCCTCATCGCCCAGCTCTAGAAACGCTCGCATCCCGTAGGCATGGCACCCTGAGCCCGATGGAAATCCACTAAGCGCTCCGAATCCAGTTCCGCGCCAATTGACCGGCGGCCATTCTCCGCAAATGCAAGAAGTCTCATCCCCTTCTCCTCTCATGGGAATAAACAAACGGTGTATTTAAACCTAAAGGAAGGGGCAACTCAATGGGTATTTGGAGTTTGGATTGCTGCGACCTGGACATCCCCCGCAGTCTGCGGTTCTCTCCTTCAAAAGGAGATTTTTCTTAATTATCCCTTGCGTGAGGGGAATTTCAAAGTGGCCTTCCTTCCCCTCCCGAGAAAGGACTAAGTTATTCCCCTCCGTCGGAGGAGTCAGGGGCGGATCTGCATACTGGAAAGCGGGAAGAGGCTCCCCTCCCAGCGATAGTCTTACCCACTCCCGCGGGCTTAAGCCGATCTGGGGTGGGACGAGCGCTCCGTCGCGCGTTCACTCATCAACACTTGTGGGACCTCATCCCGAGCGTGCGCGGAGCGCCCGCTTCACCTGACGGACAACGAACAGGCATGGATGGATGGCCATACTCCGCTTATCGGAATCAAGCTGTTCTGGTGCTGTTCCCTGGATCTTGATGTACAGTTCAGCCAAGGGCAGGTCGGAAGGTTTCGTAATCTTGATATTCATGTCACTGCCACGAATGACAGAGACGGGATATCCCAATCGCTCGATCAGGCAGGACTCGTCTGTGGCATAAAAGTTTTCTGCTGTTGCCTTTTCAAATCCCTCTTTCAAAATGTTGTAACGGAAAGCCTGGGGAGTTTGCACGAGAACTATTTTATCCCGCGGCAGTGTCGTCTCAACAAGGTTCTTCTCAATTTGCTTGACAGTATCGGAGCAAGGGAAGGCTAAAATCGCGCTGCCATTGGTCTCGGCTTCCTTAATGACCGCCTCGATGAGCGAAATTTCGACAAAGGGACGGACGGCATCGTGAACGACCACAATGTCTGTATCCTCTTCGACTGCCTTAAGCCCTGCGTAAACCGAATCCTGACGGTGAATGCCTCCTGGAACAAGCTTCACCCATCGTGACAACCCCTCCTTTCTCCACAACCTCTTGGAATTGCGGTAAATCGGGTTTTCGGATCGGAACAATCACCTGCTGAATCAAACTGCAGGACGCAAACTTCTTGAGCGTGTGAACGATGATCGGATGGCCCGCCAAAGAGAGGAACTGCTTGGGGCTGCTAGCCCGCATGCGTGTGCCGGTCCCAGCGGCGGGAATAATTGCGACAACTTTCATTGATTTACGGCTTCCGCTTTATTATGGGGCTTTTCCTCATAGCGACCGAAGATCATCTTCCCGGCTGTAGTTTGAAGAACGCTCGTCACAGCGGTATCAATCGTTTTACCGATCATTTTCCGAGCGTTGTCGACAACCACCATCGTCCCGTCATCCAGATAAGCCACGCCTTGATTGTATTCTTTCCCCTCCTTGAGAATGAACACCTTCATGATTTCGCCCGGCAGCACGACCGGCTTCAGCGAATTAGCCAGCTCATTGATATTCAATACTTCGACGCCCTGAAGCTGTGCCACTTTATTGAGATTGAAATCATTCGTAATAATCTTGGCATCCATCTGCTTGGCCAGTTCGATCAATTTCAGATCCACTTCGCGAATATTGGGAAAATCCGCTCTCAACAATCTGAACGCTGATCCCGGACATTTTTTGAATTCGCTGCAGGATGTCCAATCCGCGCCGTCCCACGGGCGCGTTTCATGGAGTCCGCGGAATCTGCCACCTGCTGTAATTCTCTTAAGACAAATTGAGGGATACGATTAAGATGCCATCGACAAATCCGGTTTCGCAAACATCGGCAATTCGGCCGTCGATGATGACGCTGGTGTCTAAAATTTTATTGGCCTTTTTGCCCTGGGCGATCTCCCCCGAACAATCCCCCTAAAGCCGAGAGATTGAGCAAATCGCCCTTATTCGCCCCTGAGACCAATCCCACATAGCCCATGAATAGAAAAAGTCCGATCACAAGAAACGAAAGAGTATGAGGTTCGATTGAAGTCTTAGCCAGCATTCCAGCAGTCATGGTAGCTCCCATGATTCCAAGAGTGGATCCAACGGCTGCGCCAATCAAACGCTTCAGGGAGGCCTTCCGCAGACGGGCCTCAAACAGGATAACTGCGAGCGCGGCCAAACTCCCGTAAATTGCTGACAAGAGAGGGTCTAACCCAAAGGGGCGGAAATAATAGGCCGTTACCACCATGATCACTGCAAAAATAGTCCGAACAATAATGATATCCAGCAAGATGATTCCCTCCTTTCTGAAAGTGAGTCTTATGAAGGTATTATTGAATAAATAGGGTCCTAAAATTAGACCGAGGAATTTCTGCAGTAAATTAATTAGTTTCGCCATTGACTCTTCCTCAGCGAAATAGAACTTCCAGCGCTTCTTGAACGGATCGCACTGGAACCAGCTCGACGTCTTCCTTAAATTCACTCTTGCTTGCCCTGTTATGAGGGATGAGACAACGTTTGAATCCCAGTGAAGCGGCCTCTCGAATTCTCAGATTCGCCTGACCTGTTGACCGCACTTCCCCAGTCAAACCGACTTCACCAAAGATAACGGTTTCCGGATCGACGACAAGGTTCCGATAACTGGACACAATAGCTGCCACAATCCCGAGGTCTGCAGCGGGTTCGTTGACATTCAATCCGCCAGCAACATTGACGTAAACATCGCTTGTGGCGAGGTGGAAGCCCAGCCGCTTCTCAAGCATGGCCAATAAGAGTGAAATCCGGTTGGGGTCCACCCCGGCTGCCATACGCCGTGCGCTCGGATAACTGGTATCACTCACCAGCGCTTGTAATTCAACGAGAATAGGCCTCGTCCCTTCGATGCAACCGATCACAACCGACCCGGACGCCCCTAGTGGACGCTCGGCAAGGAAATGTTTTGAAGGATTATCGACGGGTAAAAGTCCATCGCTCGTCATTTCAAACACACCCAATTCGTTGGCTGCCCCGAAACGATTTTTTATGGATCGTATGATGCGATGGCTATGATACTTTTCGCCTTCGAAGTATAACACTGTGTCAACAATGTGTTCAAGCGACTTCGGGCCAGCCAATGAACCGTCCTTTGTGATATGGCCGATCAAGAAGGTGGGAATCGATCGCTTTTTGCTCAGAAAGAGGAACTGAGTCGCTACTTCTCGAACTTGACTGATTGACCCGGGAGAAGAACTTAGTTTTTCGGAATAAGCCGTTTGAATGGAATCCAGAATGATCACACCGGGAGAAACGGACTCTACACCCTCCATGATCCGCTCGAGGCAAGTCTCCGTCATCAGGAACAAGTGCTCCGGATGCAACCCCAGCCGTTCTCCGCGCATTTTGATTTGGGTTTCCGATTCTTCCCCGGATACGTAAAGGAGACTTTTTCCTCCGAGCTCGCATGGTACTCGCAGCCTGTAAGAGAAGCGTCGATTTGCCAATACCCGGGTCGCCGCCGATGAGAATGAGTGAGCCTGGGACAACCCCGCCACCAAGCACGCGGTCAAATTCGAGAATCCCGGTCGAGAATCGCTGATGCTCCTCGGCAGATACTTCGAGGAAGCGGACGGGGCGCGAGATTTCCGAGAGGCCTAACCGGGCTGTCCGCTTTTGACCGAGCCTGAATAGAAATCCTCGATAATCGAATTCCATTCGCCACAGTCCGGACACCTACCCATCCACTTGCTAACAACATATCCGCAGTTCTGGCAAACGAAGGAAGATTTTGGTTTAGACATTAGACTTCATTTGTTCTGGCCAACTCGAGATAGATCCCGGGTGCCAGCAATGACACAAACTCAATCAATAATGGTGCAAATCCGGCACGGCCCCCCTAAGTCCCCCCATTGTCAAGGGAGAACACTTGTTCAGGGCAATTCTACTAATCCCGAATTCCGAAGTTGCGTGACCATCACTAGGTGGAGCAGGCGCGTGGGACCGCTGTCCCCCCCGCGCGCGTTCTACCAGACAAGGCAAATCCAACTTCAGAATTCGGGCTAATTTGGCAAAACCAGGCGGTGCGGAATTCCTAACTCCGATAGACGCGTGTCACGCGTCCGCCAATTCGGCAAAGGATCTCATAGGGAATTGTCCCCGCCAAAGCCGCCATCTCACTGACCCCCATCTCTTCCCCACACTGCTGACCGATCAGAACGACTTCATCGCCAATTTCAACCCCCGTCACGTCGGTCACATCGATGGTCGAAAGATCCATACTGATCCTGCCGACGATAGGTGCTCGCTGCCCTCGAACCAATACCGCGCCTTGGTTGGAGAGGCTGCGCATGAATCCGTCGGCATAACCCACAGGCAATGTGGCAATTAGGCTATCCTTAGGCGCGATATGACTGTCGCCATAACCAATGGCTTTCCCTTTTCTTAAGGTTTTGAGTTGCGCTACGCGGGTTTTAAAGCTCAGTACCGGCCTCAGGCTTGCCAGCACGCCTTCCCAGCTCTCTTCCCGTGAATTCGGAACGCCTTGACGATTCTGACTTCCTATGGGATTGATCCCGTAAAGAATCAGTCCCGGCCGCACTGCATTGAACCAGCTCTCGCGGAAATTGATCATGGCAGCGCTGTTGGCGGCGTGACACCAAGACCCATGGCGTCTCTCCCAACTGTTCCAAGAGATTCTTGAAGTGACTCAATTGCCTCAGAGTTGAGGGGCTCTGGATATCTTCAGCACAACTGAAATGCGTGTAGATCCCGTCACAGTGAACCCAACGACATTGGGAACACTGTTCGAGAAACCGAACTCCCTCTTCCCTGTCGATTCCGAGCCGCGACATGCCTGTATCGACTTTCAAGTGAAACGGGCAGATTTTTCCCAGATCAGAAGCGATTCTTTCCAGCCTTAAGAGCATCTCTTGGCTGTAGATAGTGGGAATGAGTTGGTGCTGAATGATCTCCTCCTCCTGACCTTCCCAAAAGCCGTTCAGGAGAATGATAGGAGAGTGAATCCCTACATTCCTCAGGACGAGTGCTTCCTCCAGAATAGCGACCGCAAAAGCATCCACCCCGGCTTTCTCCAGGACTTGTGCAACAGGGATCACACCATGGCCATATCCGTGGGCCTTGATGACGGCGATGATTCTAACTTCACGAGGCAGGAAACCGCGAATGACTCGATAGTTCGATTCCAGGATCTTTAAGTCGACTTCAACCCAGGTTGGACGGAGACCTCTCAAAGATTCATGGGAAATCATTTATTCCGTTTCGCGGTATAGATTTTCAAATCGAGTGAAGCTGTCTATAAAGGCAAGCTTGATCATGCCGGTTGGGCCGTTCCGCTGTTTCCGATAATAATTTCCGCAATTCCCCGATTTTCTTCGGTAGGCTTGTATTTTTCCTCGCGAAAAATAAAGAGGACCACATCGGCGTCCTGCTCAATTGAGCCGGATTCGCGCAAATCAGAGAGTTGGGGACGATGATCTCCGGTTCTTTGTTCCGGAGCACGGCTGAGTTGGGAGAGTGCCACCACGGGAATATTCATTTCTTTCGCCAGACCCTTCAACCCCCGGGAAATAGTAGAAATTTCTTGCTGCCGGTTTTCGTAACGCTCTCTTCCCCCCGACATCAACTGCATGTAATCCACAATCAGGAGATCCAGATCCATGCTCGGCTTTCAAACGTCTCGCTTTGGCCCTCGTCTCGAGGAGGCTGATTCCCGCCGTATCATCAATAAATAACTTGGCTTTGGAAAGTTCTCCCAAGGTCCGGGTAATCTTAGTCCATTCTTCTTTGCTCAGGTATTTTCCGGTTCTGAGTTTTTGGGAATCAATATGGGCTTCTGAACAGAGGATACGCAGCAGCAATTGCTCACTGGACATCTCCAGACTGAAGACCCCGACCTTCAGCTTATCCACGATTGCGGCATAAGTGGCGATATTCAAACTGAATGCTGTCTTCCCCATAGAGGGTCTGGCCGCAATAATCACGAGATCCGCCTGCTGCAAACCCGAAGTCAACTCGTCGAACTTCGTATAACCGGTGGGGACTCCGGTCACCATTGACTTGCGTTTTGAGGCAATTTCAATTTTCTGCAGAGCTTGTTTGGCAATCTCGCTGATGGGCTGGAACCCGGTACGAATCTTCTCTTCAGCTAAATCAAAGATTGCCTTTTCAGCCGTATCCAGGATCTGGTCGACATCGTCCTGCTGGTCGTAGCAGGAGTTAATAATTTCATGACCCCGCTTGATCAGTCGCCGCAGAGTAGCTTTTTCACGGACAATTCGAGCGTAATATTCGAGGTTCGAAAGCTTCGGTACCCCATCAATTAAGGACGAGACAAAAGAGCGGCCACCGACGGTCTCCAAGTGCCCGGCATTCTCGAGTTCTTCGGTTAAAGTGAGGAGATCGATGGCTCTGGATTTTTCTGAAAGGCCTAACATCTGTTCGAAAATCAACCGATGGTTGGCCAGGTAAAAGTCGTCAGATTTCAGTAATTCTACCGCCTGATTCAAGAGAGAATTCTCAAGAAGCATGGCGCCCAGAATACTGCGCTCAGCTTCGATACTTTGTGGTAAACCTCGGTCTAACGTGAGGTCGGCGGGCATACGCTTCGTTGTCGTGAAGAGACCAGTTGATGGGATCGTTAGCGGAATGAAACTAAACTTCAGCAGAGCCACACTGCAAGCATCTGCAAACTTCGAAGAACAGCCCTCAAGGGCTAGTCTTCTTTAAGAACCTCCACTTTAATGAATGCTGTTACTTCACGGTGGAGTTTGATGGGGACATCGAATTGGCCAATGGATTTGAGCGGTTCATGGAGATCCATTTTCTTTCGATCGATGTTAAAACCTTTCGCAGACGAGAAGCTCGGCAATGTCCATCGATGTCACCGAACCATACAGGACATCATGCTCGCCGACTTTGCGGCTCACCTGGAGGACAAGCTTAGCCAGTTGTTGAGCGAGCAACTCAGCTTCCTGCTTTTCTTTGGCTTCCCGTCGGACGGCTATAGCCTTTTCCTGCTCAATTAAGCGGATGTTGGCAGGATTTGCTACCACCGCCAAACTTTTGGGGAGGAGATAGTTTCGGGCATAACCGTCGCTCACCTTGATAATGTCGCCTTTACCTCCGAGTTTTTCGACTTTTTCTCTAAGAATGATTTCCATTTCTGAATATGCTCCTGGTGAATTCAAATGGCCAAAATCAGAGGATCGGGGGAGATCATCACTCCGACACGAACGGGATCAAGGCAATGTTTCTCGCCCGCTTAAGTGCTTCCATCAATTTCCGCTGATGAGGTGAACAAACTCCTGAAATTCTCCGGGGCAAGATTTTCCCACGCTCCGGGATGAATTGAGTCAGAAGTCTCGTGTCTTTGTAATCAATATAATCAATCTTTTCCACGCAAAACTTACAGACCTTTTTCCGTCTGATAAATTGGCGTTTCGGGTGAGTGCCTGGCGTGCTCGTCGTCCGTCTGACAAATGCCATAGAAAAGACTCCTCAATGTTTTTACGGGATGTGTCTTAACTCAATGTGTGCTGTTTTACTGAGACGCAAAAAGTGTTGCGACAATTTCCCCACTCAGACCCTCTCGCGGGAGAGGGGGAGCCGCTAGCCGGCAGACAGGCAAGGGGAAAAGGCTCGACGATGGCTTACAGTGTAACATTACTTCACCACCCGCGTTTCTCTTACTCTTAGATCGCTGGGGCTACAGGCTTCAGGGCTCGCCCCTGCAGTCTTTTTCCGAATCTTCTTGAGACGGACAGCCTTGATTTTTTCCATCCGTTTCAACCCCTCGTCAACTCTGACGGAAATGTAGCGTATCACAAAATCGAACACACGAAGACGGCGTTCAAACTCTTTGACACACTCGCCACTGGCATTGATTTTGAAGAGAATATAATTCCCTTCTTCCAATTTGCCTATCCGGTAAGCCAACTTTCGCCTACCCATCTTTTCCACTCCAACAATCTCCCCTTGAGAAGATGTCACGACGCCTTCCATTTGGGAGATCAGTTTGTCGACTTCCTCATCAGTGGAGGCGGGATTGACTATAAACATGATTTCGTAATGTCTCATCACTCTTTTCCTTATCGAGCTCTTGCATCTGCCGTTTGGGGCAGCGCACCGAGCGGGTTTAATTATACTGGTTCATTGCGGCGATCATACCCTCGAGGCAGATCGCTTTTACTGCTTCCTTCCCCCGAACGATGAGCAGATCCATATCTTCTCGGAAACGATCGGGAATGGGAGTTAACACGTACTCCGCGGCCTCGGAAACTTCAACATCCGGCGCAATGCCGAGCCGCACTCGAGCAAAATCGTCTCGAGCCAGAACTTCAATGATTGACTTCAACCCGTTATGACCTCCGGCACTGCCTTGACTCCGAATCCGGAGTCTTTCCCACGGGCAATGCCAGATCATCACAAACGACAATCAAGTCAGACACCGCAAATGAAAATACCCGGCACAATGACTCGACGGCTTCACCGCTCAGATTCATGTAGGTTTGCGGCTTCGCCAGAAGCAGTTCCCAATCCTCGAGAGGACAAAAGGTAATCCGGCTTCGTTCTGCCTCCTGCCACTTCCGTGTTGCGCCTAATTCCGCAGCCAGCAAATCCACCACTTCGAATCCCAGATTATGCGGCGTCTTTGCATATCGTGGGCCGGGATTCCCCAATCCCGACGACGAGTTTCTTGCGATTCATCTATGGCAAACGGTATCCTCGTGCCGGGTTCATCGACTACTTCTTCTTCTCCTCCGGCTTCTTTTTTTCCTCCGACTTTTCCTTTCCCTCTTCGCCTTCCTCCTCAGTCGCCACCTTGCCCTTCTTGATGACTTCAGGCTCAGCAGGCGTTCAGCGACTGCTACTTCCTCAACTTTCTCTTCCTTCGGCGAGACCACATGGGCAACCACTAATTCCGGATCCGATAAGATCTTGAATTTGGGATCCACTGGCAAATCAGAAACACGCACATTGGCGCCAAGTTCGAGATTCGAAATATCAATCGTGATGGATTCCGGAATGTCTGCCGGTAAACACTCGACTTCGACTTCGCGAAGCACAAACTCAAAGATACCGCCTTGAACCTTCACCCCTTTGGCTTCACCGGTGGCGATTACGGGAATTCGGAGTTGAAGCAGTTTGTCCATCGCAATGCGAACCATGTCGGCGTGCAACAGATTCCCGCTCACGGGATCGAACTGCCAGTCTTTCAGCATCACGCTGGCTGACTCCCCGTCTTTAATATCGACGGTGAAAATGGTGTTGTATCCTCGGGATGAGTGGATAACCGAAGAGATCTGTTTGGGATTGACCGAGAGGACGATGGAAGCCTTTTGCTGTCCATACAGCACAGCGGGAACCAGCCCCATTCTCCTCAGCAGTCGGGCCGCATTCTTGCCCCGTGTCGTTCGTATTTCAGCGGTTACATTCGATAATGCCATTTCCTTTTTCCCCTTTACTTTCAGTACCAGACTCTGATGGTTAGCTCAGTACTGCTATTCGTAATTACTGTGACGTATCTTAGGATTGGCGCCGCGGGGGCCACGCGGCCTACAAAGTTGTAGGCCGGGTCACCGACCTGGCGTTAACGTCACCGTATTAAAAAAAAGCAGTACTTAGCTATCAGCCTTGCAGCACCTATCATGAAGTTTTAAATTCCTAATTTGTACTCGCCTAAATAAACAAAGAGCTGACGGACGATTCGTCATGAATCGATTTGATGGCTTTGCCCAGCAAGTCGGCCACACTTAATACTCGAATCTTTTCCACGTGTGACGCCTTGGTAGAAAGCGGGATCGTATCCGTCACAACCACTTCCGTGATTCCCGACCGCCGGATCCGTTCAGCCGCCGGACCGGATAACACCGGATGGGTACAACAGGCGTAAACAGCCTTTGCCCCCTGGTGGAGGAGAGCTTCCGCGGATTTCACCAACGTCCCTGCCGTGTCAATAATATCATCCACGATGATTGCTGTCCTGCCCTCTACTTCACCGATGATATTCATGATTTCCGCGATATTGGCTTCTAAACGACGCTTATCAATTATTGCGATACTCGTGTTCAACTTTTTCGCGTAGGCTCGGGCACGTTCGGTCCCTCCGGCATCGGGGGAAACCACAATCAGATCCGACAAATTCAACCTGTTAAAATAATCCACCATCACCGGGGCAGCAAACAAATGGTCCACAGGAATATCGAAGAAACCCTGAATCTGCGGCACATGGAGATCCATGGTCAAAACACGATTGGCTCCAGCCGTAGAGATTAAGTCTGCAACCAACTTTGAAGAAATCGGGACCCTTGGTTTGTCTTTCGATCCTGACGGGCATAGCCGTAGTAAGGAAGGACAGCGGTGATTCTCCGGGCTGATGACCGCTTAAAGGCGTCAATCATCACCAGTAATTCGACAAGTGTGGTATCCACAGGACGGCATGTCGGTTGGATGATGAAGACATCCTCTCCACGGACATTTTCAAGAATTTGAAAATAGACTTCACCGTCACTGAATCGAGTGACCGCCGAGCTTCCCCAATGGAATGTTCAGGGACTCACAGATCTTCTCAGCCAGGTCCCGATGCGCAGTTCCCGTGAATATCTTCAGGTCGTCGTGTTTCAAAGATTCAATGCTCTCCTATGGAACCTTCCAAGCTCGGGCGACAACGGATTAATCTGTTTCGCTTGAAGCTGCCCTTCCACTTCGCCTTCCCGACTACTCTCTCCGGTCCCGAATCAAAAACGTCAAGCAGAATTCCCACCGCTGTGGCCGTTTGTCGCCTGATGCTGCGACCCTCAACAATACTCGATGCCTCTTGGGGTTTTCCGAGGAAAACAGCCAGCGAGGAATTACAAGAAGGGGGGTCCGGGAGGGACCATTTTGGCTGGGGCGGGAGGATTCGAACCTCCGAATGCAGGTGCCAAAGACCTGTGTCTTACCGCTTGACGACGCCCCAATTTCGAGGAGAAGCCTCAAAAAAGTGTTTCAGAAATTCGACCCGATTTAATGTGCAGCTTTCGATCAGTCGAATCTCCCCGGCCTCCATCATAGAACGCGCCTGGAAGAGCTCTTTCTGGAACCAAAAACCCCGAACAGGGCAGAACCGCTCCCCGACAATCCTGCGCCCCTTGCTCCTGACTTTACCAGTAACTGCTTGATTTTCTTGAGTTGAGGAAAATCCGAAAAAACTACCGATTCAAAATCATTTTTCAGAGACAGCACACCACTCAAGCTGTTCAGGTAACCTGAGCAGAAGCTTGGAATTTTACCGAGGCTACTCTTCTTTGTCAACTTCAAACTCAAACGTGAATAGGCCCCGGCTGTTGCAACCGGAAAAGAAGGAACTACCAGTAAAATGTACTGTTTGGGGGAATCTTCAAGAGGGTAAACTTCGGCCCCTGTCCCGACACCTAGACATCTTCCGCCCAGGAAGAAGAAAGGGACATCCGACCCCAGTTCCCCTCCCCACTCGAGCAGTTGACTGACAGGCAAGGAACGATCGTAGAGAAAGGACAAGCCGCTAAGAGTTGCTGCAGCATTGCTGCTCCCGCCTCCCAACCCGGCGCCGACCGGGATTCTCTTATCCAAATAGACCCTGGCTCCCCCGCGGATCTTCAATTTGCGGAAGAACAAGCGAATGGCGTCACAGACTAAATTGCGTGTAGGGTGTAAATCCGGGGAATTCGAAGCAAATTCTATGCCCGGCTCACGGCGCTGGGCTAAAACAATTCGGTCATGCAAGTCAATCGATTGAAGGATGGTCCGGATTTCATGGAAGCCGTCTTCCCTTTTCCCCAGGACCTGCAACCCAAAGTTCACTTTAGCGTAACTGTGCAGAACGACTTGCTGACGCTTCACTGCTCCCCTCGCCAACACCCATTGAATCACAAAAAAAAAGCTCAATCCGCAGACTGAGCCAAAGGAAGAGACAAACTTCTCTGCCTGTCGAGTCATGCAGAGGCACGGCTCTCAAGGCTTGAGGCAGACTGATTATTTTTTTTCGAGCTGGGCCAGCTTGATCTTTAGCTCTTCAACCTTCTTTTGGATCTTTCGGCTCTCTTCTTCATCCTGGCCGAACGCCAAGGACTGCTCCCATGCGACGCGGGCCTGCTCATACTGTCCTTTTCGATAGTACAAGTCACCCAAATGATCGTGAACCGTGGGATCTTTTCGAACGCGGTCAGCGGCTTTCTTGAGATAAGTCTCCGCTTCGTCGTTCCGGTTCAACTTGTAGTAGACCCATCCCAAACTATCCAGATAAGCGCCATTACTAGGTTCCTGATCAACCGCCTTCTTGATCATTCGGAGTGCTTCTTCCAGCCGAATGCCCTGGTCCGCAAGCATATAGCCGAGATAGTTTAAAGATGCCGTGTGCTCGGGATTGCTTTCCAGGATTTTCTTAAAAACCGTTTCCGCCTTTTCAAATTCCTTCTCCCGCTCGTAAATCGATCCCAGCATAAAATTGAAGGATTCACTATTCTTGAAATACTTCTCAGAACTCAGAAGCACTTTCTCGGCATCCTTAAACTTCTTGTCGCGTTGATAAATTTGTACCATGGCGGCATACACTTTCTGGTCATCTTCTTTGCCGGTCAACATATCTTGTAGCAGCTTGATGGACTCGGCAGACTTTCCGCTTTCTGCCAGGACATCGGCATAAAGCATTTTGAAATCCTGATCGTTAGGATATTCTTTCAGCCCTTTTTCGGCGAGGGCTAGAGCCTTGTCAAGCTGTTTGGCAGCCCGGTAAGTGTCAATCAAATAGCTGTCAGACTTTGCGGCATTTTCTGCAGACAAAGTTTTTATTTCTGAGAAATAAGTGATCGCCTGGGGATACTTTTCTAACTGCTCACAGACGTACCCCGCATGGGTCAGGAAAATGGTTCGGTTTTGGATTTCTCCCGGCGCATAAGTACCGGCGGGCTTTTCAATCAGTTTGAGTAGCTGCTGGAATCGCTCTTCCGCCTTTTCAAATTTTCCGAGTTCTTCATAAAGGGTGGCCAGATAGAAAGAAACCTCCAGATTCCCGACCAGAATGGAACTCGCCTTAGTCAACTCGCTGAGGGCTTTGTCGTAATCTTTCTTTTTCCGGTAGATCTGGCCCAGCCGAAAGTGAGAATTTCCGTCATCGGGATCGGCTTCCAAGATCTTAAGAAACTCCGTTTCAGCCTGCGCATCTTGATTGTCTTCAAGCAGGGTGTAGGCGAAACCCTTTCGCAAGTCCAGATTGTCATCGTCTGCAGCAATGGCTTTGCGGTAGGTTTCGATGGAGTTCTTATAATCCTTCAACTGCAAGTAAGCAAAGGCCATCTGCTCGAGGACGCGAGGAGAGTTCGGATTGACTTCGAGAGCCTTCTTAAAGACATTGATGGCCTCATTGATATTCCCCTGATCGGTATAGATCTGGGCCAACGTGGTCAAGCCAGATTCAGATGAGGGGGCGACTTCCAGGAGCCGTTTGGCGGTTTCGATCGCTTTATCGGAGGAACCGTCATAACGGTAGAGAAGGCTCAATATCAATAACGAATTCGTATCTGTAGGCTCTAATTGGCAAATTTTCTCATACTCCTGGATCGCCTTCTTGAGGTATTCACTCGAACCCGTCTGCCGGCCCGTCTCTTCATTCCTGATGATTTGGTAGTAGATACTTCCTAAAAGGCGATGGGCTTCCAGGTTATTCTCGTCAATCTTGATTGCATTCTCAGCCTCCTGGATCGCATCTCTCACGCGCCGATGGCGCAGGTAAGCGTTAGCCAACTCGATATACAAGTTAGAAGATTTCGGATCCTGTTGAACTGCCTTCTTATACTCCTCCAAAGCCTTTAGAAAGTCGCCGTTTTCGTCCAGTAGCCGGGCTTGACTGAAATGATAATAGGCTGCTGCTCGTGAACTGGATTGGGCTTTATCCTCGTTTGACTTTTTCTCTCCCCCCAGTAGTGAGAGGGTTGGGTAAATCATTAAATAACAGAGCATCAACACACGTAGATGGCCGCTGGTTCTCCAGGCAATTCGGGATTGTATTTTCATTCGATAGGATCCTCAGTCCGCATAAGAATTATCCCATGCAGTTTTTGGCTAAGTCAATGTTTGAAATGTCTCATTCCAGTCATAATCATAGCCATTTGATGTTCATCGGCAGCGGCAGTAACTTCTCCATCTTTAAGTGATCCCCCGGGTTGGATGATGGCTCGAATTCCTGCTAAGGCGGCTACATCCACTCCATCGCGGAACGGGAAAAAGGCATCGGAGGCCATAACACACCCTTTGATGGGCAGCCGCGACTTGCTGATGCCGAGCTGGGCGGAATCTACCCGGCTCATCTGTCCGGCGCCAATTCCTACAGTTTGGATTTCATTCGCGTAAACAATGGCGTTCGATTTCACGTGTTTGACGATTCTCCATGCAAATGAGAGGGCTTGGAACTCTTCTAGACTTGGCTCACGCCGTGTAACCACCTTCCATTCTCCCTCTCCGGTATCTACCCGATCTGCCTCCTGAACAAGCAAGCCTCCTTCCACTCTCTTATAGTCAAAAGGATGAAGCTTAATGTGATCTTTGCGATACTGGATCAATCGTAAATTTTTCTTGGTTGCTAATAACTCCAGGGCCTCATCCGTATATCCCGGCGCAATGATCGCTTCAACAAAGGTCAGAACCACTTCCTTGGCAGTATCTTTGGCAACCACCTGATTAAAGCCAAGTACCGAACCAAACGCAGACAACGGATCGCATTCCCTGGCACGAATATAGGCTTCTGACTGCGAGTTCACAGAAATGCCTACCCCGCAAGGATTGGTGTGCTTGATGATGGAAGCACAAGGAATTGAAAATTCTCTCGCAATCTGAAAAGCGGCATTGAGATCCAGAATATTGTTAAATGAGAGTTCCTTGCCTTGAAGTTGTTTGGCATCTGGCAGTATTGAATCAAAAGGGGTCAACTCGCGGTAAAATGCAGCCTTCTGATGAGGATTTTCTCCGTACCGGAGATCACTCACTTTCTCTAAAGAAACGTACATCCTCTCGGGAAATTCCTGCGCGAGCTTAAACTCGCCATCCTTGTGCGCGAGCCTGGACAAATAAGAAGAAATCGCCGAATCATAGCGGGCCGTCAGGGCAATCGCTTTCTGAGCCAGACGAAACTTCGACTCCAATGGGAGCGACAATTGGGTTCTTCTGAGCTCTTCCAGGACCCATCCATAGTCATCCGGTTGGACCACCACTAGGACATCGTGGAAGTTCTTGGCCGCGGATCGGATCATCGCCGGGCCCCCAATATCAATATTCTCAATGATCTCTTCGAAGGAGGCTCCGGGTTTGGCTGTCGTTTCCTCAAACGGATAGAGATTCACCACCACCATGTCAATCGGAGCAATATCGTTGCTCGCCATTTGTTGCTGGTGAACCGGATTCTCCCGGATTCCCAGAATTCCCCCATGCACTTTGGGGTGAAGGGTTTTGACGCGCCCATCCAGGATCTCCGGGAAACTCGTGAGTTCCGAGATCTCTCTGACAGGAACATTGGCCTCCTTAAGGGCTTTGGCTGTCCCGCCAGTTGAAACAATCTCAATTTTCAGGACTGCAAGTCCCTTGGCTAATTCCAATATCCCGTTTTTATTGGAAACGCTGATTAAAGCCCTACGGACTGTATTCATGGGATGACTCCTTTAGTAAAGACCTATCTGCTCTTAAGCAACCCTGCGGAAATAGAAGCGAACCAAACCCAACCGCTGCGAATCAGGACGATTCCGAGATTCGCGCCGCGGGGCAGAATTTCAACCCAATCTGCTTTGACTCTAGACAGCACTAGTTCCGTCCCGGGTCAGCGCTCTTGCAGAAATGCCCTATTTCTGGCTTGAACCGTTTAGCAGCGGGCTTCCTGCCATGTCGCCGTTCGCCTCTCGCCAGATCCAAAGCCACAACCTGGCCAGATCATTAACAGTGTGCGAATAGACCAGCGACAGAACCCCGAAAGGTGGAGATTTTGGATCTAGAGGAATCGTCAGGTCAAGCGGTGATTTATCGAAAAAAAAGTCTTTGTACCAACGGGTAACGAGAACTCTCCGACCGCGAATTTCCCGCAAGAATTCCTTTACCGAATCCGAACCGGAACCCAACTCGGTAGAATCATATACTACCCGTCGAAAAGAAGGACTGTTGATTTCAATCCCGGACTTCAGTGAAAGAAAGTCTTCCCGAGCGGGTTCTTCCAGGTCAGGAAGATTTAACAGGAGCATCATCTCTGCCAGCAAACCGAGTTCCTCCATCACCAAAGAAAACTTGGGTCTAGCCCCAAGAAGAATGTTTACGGTCCCTTCGAGTTGAGCCAATATTTTTTGCTCGAGCAACTCACGCCCTTGACGGTCCAGATAGGGTTGGGAAGAAAACCGATTTGTGCCTAGGACAAGATTCGAAGAGTATTTCGGAAGGAGGCCACGGAAAGAACGAGGCATGAGCTGTGCCGCATCTTGGACAATCTGAGGAGCCGGGTCTGGCCGTCCCGATGCTGCCGATGAGACCGATCCACTGCCGAGGAGCAAAAGAAGAAACCAGTAGGCTAGCATCTTTTGAAGGTTGGAGAATTCAATATCAAGGAAATGGCGCACTATTGAGCTTGTTTCACAGGTACGGCGATGGTTTCAATTTGAATCTTCTAACTCGTCTCTGTCAACCCAACCCTTCCGTCAGGGGGGAAAGGCAGACGTCAATCTTGATGGGTGAATCTTTCCCGTCCGCAAAAACCCTATTTCTCATTGGGCCATTTTCATTAGTTACCTTTCATTTAAGCTCTTCCATAAAATGAGAAATGAAAAGTGAACAATGACCAATGAGCCGCCTTTGAAAATCCCCGTTTGGAGGGGAAGTAGGTTTTGGGCCTCACAGGTGGGTAGGATTCTTCAGCGAAGCGCGGCGTTTCTGCCCGACTTTGATTCCTATGGCAAAAGCGTCAATTATTCCCTTTGGCAACTAGCCTTACTTTGCCAGATTCTACGGAAATAACATAACAGACAGAATCACATTTGAACTGGCTTTTCAGCTTGGCTGTCTTATCCAAGAGGAATCTCTTAAAAGAGTCAAATTGCAGGTTTTCTGGATTTTCGCCGCACTCGCGTTTAGCCTCAACCAGGCTTTTGAACAAATTTTGAACCTTCTCGTCTTCGGATTCGGGGTCCTTGCAAATGAGTTGACAGATCAAGCGGTCCCCATTGGCTTTTCCATCACCCGAAGTTTCAGGATCGGGGAACACTGACGCAGCATAACTCAGTTTCCCCTCCTCCTTATTTTTTAAGTTGCGTCGCCACAATTCGCTGTAAGAGTGAAATTTGGCAACCAGGGTGTTGTAGCGGAAGCGATGGGCAAAACTCATCTTGCCTAAATCACCATACCGTTTGATCATGGATTCGACACGCCAGCGAAGGTCATAGGGGATCTTTTTCGAGCCCCCGCTGAAGAAGATCTCGTACTCGATCTTCAGCCTTCGAATCCCGTCTTCGAGGTTGTCTAGTGCCTGGTCAAAATCTGCATTCGTCGGCGCGGTTGCCATCGCATTTGGTAAACTTACATTTGCTCATGACTCCTTGGCAGTCCCTTTGCCAACAGGGATCCTCTAAGGGTCACGAGTTATTTGAGTATGGGCAGAAGTGGTGTCGAATCGAGCCGTGTCTGAGATTGGATCTTATCTTCGCGACCTGAAAGGGTCAACGTGAAAGTTGACGACTCGCGGGCTCTATGATGAAATTCGGACTATGAAAGAACCCCCCATAAACCCTCTCCGTGCTATCCCTTCTGTTGAGAGTCTTCTCGAGCACCCGGAAATTTCTCCGTTGATCGAGCAGACAGGCCGTCCCTTTATCGTCAATCAGCTCCGCCATATTCTCCATAGGTTTCGGCAAAAACCTGCTGAGAGGATAGAACAAGTTTGGACTCAATCCGAAATCCTGGACTCTATCTTGCTGATTCTAAAAGAATCTGTCATAAGCCGAACGACTCCCCGACTGAGGCGAGTGATCAACGCTACAGGAGTCATTCTCCATACCAACCTGGGGCGGGCTCCCTTAAGCCCGAAAGGGATCGAGCAGTTGCTGGAGACAGGGGCGCATTATTCAAATCTTGAATACAACCTCGAAAGCGGGAAACGAGGCAAGCGGGACATTTTTGCGGACCAACTGCTCCGGGACATTCTCGGATGTGAGCAAGCCATTGTCGTCAACAATTGTGCATCAGCAGTATTCCTGGCTCTCAATACCTTGGCGGAAGGCGGAGAAGTGCTGATCTCGCGCGGAGAATTAGTCGAAATTGGAGATGGCTTCCGGATTCCGGATATTTTGAGAAAGAGTGGCGCAATTCTCAAAGAAATTGGGACAACGAACAGGACGGGAATTTCCGATTACGTAAACGCGTTGACGGATCGAACCCGGCTCATCCTGAGAGTCCATCAGAGTAATTTCAAGATGATTGGGTTCACAGCAAAACCCTCTCTAGAAGAACTTTTGAATCTCTCGATCGAGAAAGCGATTCCTCTGTTGGAAGATCAAGGGAGCGGATGTCTGATCGACATGAAATCAGTGGGGATAGAAAACGAACCGACTCCAAGAGCAAGTCTTGATCTTGGAGTTCCCATGGTCTGCTTCAGTGGCGATAAGCTGCTTGGAGGCCCCCAGGCCGGCATCATTGCCGGGAAGACACCCTGGGTGTCGCTACTGCGCCGTAATCCACTGTTTCGTGCCCTGAGGGTGGACAAACTCACCTTGACGATTCTTGAATCCAACCTGATTTCTTACTTGAAGGGCCGGGAGCGCGAAGAAATCCCAGTATGTCGGATGATGGGAATGAGTCCCGAGGAACTCGAAAATCGGGCAACCGCCATTCTGGAGCGACTCAACTCAAGAAGTTCGGATTGGGATATCCGAATCATCGACGGAGTCTCCCTAATCGGAGGGGGCTCGGCCCCTGAAGCAGGACTTCCGACGAGATTGATCGCAATCCGCAGTTCCTGTCACTCGACGAATCAACTGGAATCAGAACTTCGACAGGCAGAGCCTCCGGTGATTACTCGCGTCGAAGACGACCAACTCCTTCTCGATTTGCGCACGGTTTTCCTGGATGAGGAGGATGAGCTCGTCCGGGCGCTCAATAAACTGATGAGACTATCGAAATCGACTGTGGGAGGGGAACGAGGTTAACTCTCCGACCAAAACGGAGCCGCGCAGCCCTATCGTACCCGCTCGAGGTACTTTCCCTCATTGGTGTCAACCCGAATCTTCTCTCCTATGTCAATGAACGGCGGCACTTGCACGATCAGGCCGGTCTCCATCTTGGCAGGCTTGTTGACATTGGAGGCCGTGGCACTCTTTAACCCGGGTTCGGTTTCCACGACAACCATTTCCACAGACGCAGGCAAGTCGATCCCGATCGGATTCCCTTCATAGAACTCAACCTTGATCTTGATATTGGGAATCAGATACAAGACGCTGTCTCCCAGCACTTCTTCATTCAAATGAGTCTGCTCATAGGTCTCGGTATTCATGAAATAGTAATCATTCCCATCTTTGTACAAGTACTCCATCTCATGCTCGTCAAGTGAGACTTTTTCCACCATGTCGACAGACCTGAACCGGAATTCGCCCATGGCACCATTGCGTAAATTGCGAAGTCGGGCCTGAACAAATCCGCGCAGATTTCCGGGCGTCTTATGAATCGCGGAAAAAACGGAAAAAAGTTCACCATCCTTCTTGATAAGCATTCCCCTTCGCAGGGCAGTTGCCTGAATCATGCCGCATTCCTCCTGAAACTTGTCATTTAAATTAAATGGTCGATTCTTTTTAGCATTCCAATCTCCCTGCAGGACACATGACTTCTCACAGCATTTTCTCGAAGCGCTAGGGAACTCCGGCTGCAAGGTTTCCCGGTCGGTCAACAAGGAAAGACACAGCGCGCGTTCTCTACAAAAGCCCGCAATTATTTCACAGGTTCCGGAGCCTGCTTCCGAGTCTCCACCGCAGGGGATGGCCGTTCTTTAATCTGGGCCATGAGCGCCTCTATATCCGCTGCTTTTCGAGGCAAATCCTTGGAGAGCAATTCATAACCGGTTTCCGTGACAAGTACATCGTCTTCAATCCGGACTCCCAGGTTTTCTTCGGGAATATAGATGCCGGGTTCCACCGTAATCACCATTCCTGGTTCGAGTGTCCTATTTAGATCCCCAACGACATCATGAACGTCAAGTCCCAAGTGATGACTGACCCCGTGGATAAAGTAGCTGCCGAGGGAATTCCCCTGGCGATCTTGTCCATGGGTATTTATGTAATCATAGGCAGTCCTATAGATGGGACCGTTCCTCCCAATCTGAACGCCTGGCTTAACTTGCTTCAAGGCTGCCTCTTGAGCTGCCAGGACAATGTCGTAAATCTCGAGTTGTCGAGGATTGAACTTTCCTCCGACGGGATAAGTCCGAGTGATATCCGCCGTGTACTCTTCGAATACCGCTCCGACATCGACGACTACCAGCTCCCCGTTCCTCATCATCCTGTTGTTTTGATCATAGTGTAAAATGCAAGAATTCGGTCCAGAGCCTACGATAGAAGGATACCCCGGCCTAGCTGATCCGAGGCGGTGAAATTCGTATTCCAGCGCCGCTTCAACTTCATATTCGTAGCGGTTGTCAGCAATCGCCAAGGCAGCCGCCCTCTGACCGGCCAAAGTAATTTCAATCGCCTTTTTTAACAAATTAATCTCTGCACTGGATTTCTTCATCCGAAGCGAAGCGATTTCGGGCGCTGCGTTTCTGATCTGCGAAAACGGAAATAACTTCTTCAACCGTTCCACCTGCATGTCCTCGAAAGTTGGAGTGTCTCCATGAGAATGCACTGGGAAAACGGTATAGATCACTTTTTCCGACGCACACAATTGAGACAATTCAAATTGAAAATGATTGGTTGTCAGGATTCGTTCGATTCCCAACATCTCCTCTGCCTCGCGCCCGGCTTCCAATCTAGGCCCCGTCCAGCGCTCCTTGTCCGGATTTTTTTCCGGGATGAACAACGTCACCTTCTCCTCTTTCTGTTTGGGAGAAAGAACGAGGATGGCGTCCGGCTCGGAAAACCCGGTCAGATAGTAGAAATCCCTACTTACGACGAATTCATCTTCTGTTTCTGGGGCATTAAAGACCACAGTAACCCCGTCATGGACTCGATCCATATAATGCTGCCTTCGAGCCTTATATTCTTCCTTTGAAGGCGAAATGGTGCCGGGGAGCGCCGGACTAGGCCAAATCCACAGCAGTCCACCGAAACAAACCATCATTAGATACTTTTTGGCCATGAGCAAAAGGGTCCCGCAAGTTAGAACTCAACTGGGCGCCGGCATTCCTCGCCGGAGCCAATGCCAGATTGTCAAATGGAGTTGTCAGTGCGGAATCTTCGAACTCAGGAAGCGCGGCAGATTGTTCTGAAAGAGAGACATGATCCCTGTGTAGATGAAACCGACGACAAACAACATCAAGAAGGGGAGTGTGGCGTAGTTTTCATTCGAGAACGCATACATCACGGTAATGGCGAAATAGACTCCCAAAAACAACTCGAGATACGGCGTGTAACCCCCTTTTCTACGATACTTCCTGGATGGAAGGGGATTTTGTTGGGCCGAATCGATGCAATATTTCGGGGTTCGATTAAACGAAGTCTTGATACCCAAAATTGCTTCCATCACAGCTCTGGAATTGCTCACCGAAAGTCCAATCCCGACCGACATCATGAAAGGTAGATATTTAAGCCTCTTTTTCCAGGAATCGGGATAAAGCTCACGCTGGGAAATCATATAAAACGACGAGACGGACATCGTCGCTGCCATGAACAAGGGCAGGTCGATCAGCAACATCTGAAACCAGCCCTGATAAAAACGGACGATCATAGCGGGCAGAAAGATGAAGGCAAAAATCACCATAAGCGGGTAAGAACAGTTTGCGGTCAGGTGGAAAACCGCTTCGGACTTGATTTTAAGCGGGAGGTTGCTGCGCAGGATCTGAGGCAGTAACTTAATTGCAGTCTGGACCAAACCCTTCGCCCAGCGAAATTGCTGGTTCTTGAAGTCCGTCATTTCGACCGGCAATTCGGCCGGACACACAACATTGGACAGATAGAGAAATTCCCAGCCTTTCATTTGAGCCCTGTAACTAAGGTCGGTATCTTCCGTCAAAGTATCGTGCTGCCATCCCCCGGAATCTTCGATGGCTTCCCGTCTCCAAATGCCTGCCGTACCATTGAAGTTAAAAAATCTACCGGAGCTCGATCTCCCTCCATGTTCCATAACAAAATGTCCATCCAGAATCATCGCTTCCACCTGGGTGAGATGGCTATAATCACGGTTGATGTGACCCCAGCGGGTCTGCACCATGCCAATTTTCGGATTGGTAAAGGAGTGAATGGTCTTATAGAGGAATTCGGGGTCCGGGATGAAGTCAGCATCAAAGATTGCGATAAATTGTCCCTTGGCTGTTCTTAGTCCATTTTCAAGCGCTCCGGCTTTGAAACCCCACCGATTGTCGCGGTGGATGAAGTGAATATCGACTCCCTGTTTCCTCCAGGACTCGACGGTCTTTTCAGCGATAAATTTTGTTTCATCGGTTGAATCGTCAAGCAGCTGAATTTCCAGCAACTCTTTCGGATACTGGATTGCTGCCACGGAGTCCACCAGGCGTTCCACTACATACATCTCGTTATACACGGGCAATTGGATGGTGACAGTGGGGAGTTGCGAGAATTTTTCAGGCTCGGAAATGGGCTTCTTGTTTTTCAGATAGAGATAAACCAATTGATAACGATGCAAGCCATAGAGGGCCAAAATGATCAATATGGTAAAGTAGGGTACCAAAATCAGGATGTCAAAAGTGTCGAGGGCGTAGTAGGACCTGGTATGGTCGACAAAATATTTATACGGTCCGGAAGGAACGAAGAATTTTTTCAATTGAAAAAAGAGACCTTGTCCTAATAACCCAAACATTGTTCATTCACCTTCAGTAAATTGATCTGGCAAATCAAATCCTCTCCAAGGACTCGCTGAATATGGAATTCACCCCGGTAAATTCGCCCATACAGTCTGTCCAAAGCAACAGAAAATATACCTTTGCTGCCCCGAAAGATCAATCTCAAATTCTTTCCCAACTTCAGTTTATCAGTTTAATAGGCTGGGGGTTGGCCTCCTGCCTGGGGTACCTTTTCCTATACAGTTTGGGAGATTTGAGGCAAAAGGTCCCTGAATTCTTATTTTGCGATCTCCTTTTGGGAATTATCTACCTTGTTTCCCTTAAGATAGCGAATGTTCAGGGGACTGGTTCGAAATCCCCCAACCTGACCCATCCGTCTGATTCAAATCCGCCTCCTCTGGGGAAGACACTTAGCACTGTTAACCTTTCGGAAGGTACAATCACTCCTCCGAAGAAAGACCCGTCGAGGGCAGCGAAGACAGAAAATGCAAAAATGATTAAGATGATCATTTTTTTCGCCATCGTGTTTCGACTGATTATGTTCTTTTCTCCCCCTTCTCTCTCGGATGATGTTTATCGTTATGCGTGGGAAGGCTCTATTCAGATTGAGGGATTCAATCCTTATCAAGTGGCACCTCAGTCCGAGCTCCTCAGAAATTACCGCAGTGCGACCTGGGAGAGGGTCAACAATAAAGATGTTCCTGCCATTTATCCTCCATTCATGCAACTCTTCAACGCGCTGACTTTTTTTCTCTTTCGATCGGTCTGGGGTTTCAAGCTGGTTTTCATCGCGCTAGATCTCTGGGTCCTTCGGATTTTGTTTTTGCTCCTTCGAGCCAATCAAAAAGACCCACTGCAGGTCATTGTGTATGCGTGGAATCCCTTGGTTGTCGTTGAGATTGCGGGGAGTGGGCACCACGACGTGTTGGTGGTCGCACTGGTTCTCCAGTCCCTCTGGTTCTATCAAAGAAGCTTGACCTACAGGTCGCTATTCAGTCTGGGCGCTTCGATCCTCTGCAAATGGTATCCCCTCGTTACAGTCCCGCTCTTCTTGCGTAAGATCCCATTGGGGAGGTTTTGGATTCTTCCACTCATTCTCTTCACGGGTAGCCTTCCGTACGCGCTGGCAGGCCCCCATATGTTCAGTGCGCTCTGGCATTACCGCAAGAAATGGAGGTTCAATGGGTTCCTCTATCAAGGCCTTTCTTCGCAGCTCCATTCTGAAGCATTGGCCGAACTGATTCTTCTGATCTTAGTCCTGACCGTGCTCGCTTTTACCCTCTCGCGCAAAACGAGTCTCTTAGAACAATGCTACTGGATGGTCGGCATCACGCTGCTTTGCAGTCCCAATTTGTTTCCCTGGTATGTCGTTTGGATTGTGCCATTCCTCTGTTTCTTTCCCAATCCCGCCTGGCTCCTACTGAGTACTACGATTGCCCTCTCTTACTATGTACTGATCGATTGGTGGACGCTCGGAGTATGGCATCAGAATCAGGTACTACTGGCCCTGCAATTCTTGCCTTTTTATGGGGTGATGATGTGGGGTTTCGCGGGAAAATTGCACTCTAGGCGGGTTTAGAAGTCAAGACTCTCCGCGGCTGTAGCCTGAGCCGCTGGCTTCGGACAACAGGCGAAGACGCTCATTGCTACTGTCTTCAGTGGCGACAGGCGCCCACGCCTGTCGTCGGCAGAACGAAACGCCAAGCACGCCAAGAAAAGAGGATCCACTTCGGTCAGCCGCCTGATCCTATCCTACCCGCAGTTCTTTCGCATAGTTTCTGGCTACCCGCTGGATGCCGTCGTGTAACAAAATCATGTTCCAATTGATGATCAACCCCAAAGACAAGCCGCTCCATTTCAAGTATGTCAGCAACTGAGCGAGGTGGATGGGGAGAACTTTTTCGACCGTCTGGTTTTCCACCAACACCAATTGGTCGATTCGCATGTCGATGCGCTAACTGACCTCAATAAGCACCTCTTCAAACTCTAGCGGAACAGCAAATTCGCATTCAACCCTGTGGCGACGTTTCTGAGGTTAGGAGCCGCGTGGGGTCACGCGGCCTACAAAGTTGTAGGCCGGGTCACCGACCCGGCGTTAACGTCACCGTATTCATGAATTCATGTACTGAGCTACTTCGTCGGCGGACATGAAGGCTCCTACTCTTACCAACCTTTGCGATCTTGGCGTTTCCCAATTCTGGGTGTCATCTGCTCAACCGGGAATTCCGGAATGAACCCATCATCCAAGCTTTGGTTAGAACTTATGGGGCGTTGCGCCCGGCAAACAGGCCTGTTGCTACCGTCTTGTGGGGTCAAAAATTACGCCCGTCACCTACTCCCATTGATTCCTCATGGGACGGTGATCGTGATTGGCTCCGATTCGCGAGGCTCCCGTGTCGTCAATACGGCGCTGACCTCGTAAACACCGTGAGTGAGTTCATCTCTGTCGCTGTTCTTAAAGTCCCAAAAGAATTCAAACCGCCATTCCGCTTCGGGTAGTATGGCGACATTTCGCCTTACCCGGGAATAGAAATTTCCCTTTGACCAACGCCACACTTCTTTTCCGGTCTCTTTGTCCCTAATAATGAAATCGTAAGTCTGACTGGTGGTGAAGTGGAGGCTTAAATAACTTTCGGTCGGGTTTTTTACACGCATCACCAAGTGCGCCTTTGAGTTGCTTTTCTCGACTTCGACCCTGATCTCGGGGTCGGCACGGCTGACCACCGGCCCTCCACGATTGGCTCCCTTGGGCGATTTCTTGGGATCCTCGCGAATGGTTTCCCCATAGTGCCGTAAATTCACGTCGGCTGATCTCATATCAAAGCTTTCCGTCCCCCACGCGTAGGTGATGAGGACAGCGGTGACCCCGATCCCCTGGTCAAACACCATTTCCATACCTTGGTCTTCACAGTCGACACAGGTCAGGTAACTCAATCGGTTGAAGACTCGTTTCCCGTTTTCGTCAACAGATGCATCGAATTTGGCGGCGACGCCGAGACCGACCGGGAGCAACGGAAGTTCTTTTCCCTCTAACAGATACAAGAAGCGCTTGTTATCCGGATCATATCGCACCAGCACATTGTTGGCATTCTCCAGACGAGGGACGAAAGGGAGTCGATTGAAGACATAGTAAGTCTTCCATTTGATGATTGAAGTGTTGATGATTTGGACAACAATCTGTTCCGATTTCTTAAAACGACTATCCGTTCTCAAATAAATCCAACGGTCGCCAAGATGCATCGGGAAATAGTCGGGGGGGAGATGATCCACGACCGGTACCGCAGAAGTCTCTGAGCTTTCTCCCTTCTGTTGCGGAAGCGCAAACAGGCCAGGGCCTAACCCCAAAGTGAAAAAAAATAATGTCCAAAACTTGCCTGTTCCCCGAAGGTGCGAAAGAATTGGTTTCGGTGCGGCTCTGCGAGTGTCCCTCTTGGTTAAGGGGGACTCCAGGGGGTTCGTCCAGCAGGGCTTACGACCACCCCCTCGCCCCCTCCTTACCAAGGAGGGGAACCAAAATTGAATTTCTTCATACCTTCCCCGCGGGGATGGATTCAGAATAAAAGATCCGAAAAACCATAATATCCAATTTTCACAATCTGATTTTAGATGTGCTCGTTTCAGGTGCGAGCAGGCTGAAATATTCATAGTTTCAAAATTGGAATTCAGAAAACTTTTAGTCTCTGGAAACACGAGCAATGGTCAAAACATTGACTCGACGACACCCGCTCCTCTTTAGAATCGTAGCACATTCATTGAGGGTTGCTCCGGTAGTAAACACATCGTCCAAGAGCAAAATGTCGCGGTTGGCAAGAACGGCACGGCGAGAGACCTGAAAAGCTCCTTTTAGATTCATTCTACGTTGCCGGCGTGAAAGACCGGCCTGAACCTCGGTCGGTCTCGTGCGGACAAACCAGCCGGGCTGAAAAGGAATGCGCGTGAGGCCACTCAACTGCTTTGCCAGTTCAGCAGCCTGGTTAAACCCTCGCTCTCGCTCACGGGCCTTGTGCAGCGGGACGGGTATAATGACGTCGGAACGGAGAGCCGCTGGAAAAGAATGATAAACAGCCTGAAGATGTCGTCCCAATGGGCGCGCGAGGCTGAGATGGCCGCAGTATTTAAATTGGTGAATGATTTCTTTTAGCGGATCGCTGAAAGAAGAATAGGAGCGAGCAAAATCGAAGGCAAAGAGTTGATGTCGACAACTGCCGCAGAGTGCACCCGGTTCAACACATTTGGAAACAAAGGGGTAACCACAAACTGAGCAGAAGGGGTCCTCGATGGCTTTGATCTTGTTCCAGCAGTCTTCGCAGACCACACCGAAGGCGGAATCGCCAACAATCTTGTGGCACAATCGGCAAGTACAAGGAAAGATAATACTCAGGAGGGAATCAACAAGTGGCGCAATCGTTCGGGATACAGTCTTCAAGCATCGTTCCGCACGGGCCGGGGAGAATCCCGGAGCCTCATTCTTCTTGAAGAAGACCTTGTTCTTGAAGTTCCTGGCAAGCAATGCAGTGTCTGGTCCAAGGAACTGCTTCAAGTCGCTTCTGCTGAATTTCATTTTCGCAGGCAACGCAAGAGCCGAACTTCCCGTCCTCAAGCCGTTGGATTGCTTCGTCTATTAATTGAAGAGTACTTCGCTCATTACTGCTTTGACTGAACAGAAACTCCTTGGTATAGGAGTTGGCAGCCTTGTCGGCAATATCCTGAGTCGCATCCTCATCGGCCTCACGCCCATATTGCTCTGTTTTCGAAACTGTTTTGAAAAGTTCGGTTTTCTTTTCCTGAAGTTTCTTTTTGAAATGATCGTATTTTCTTGAATCCATTCTAAGCAACTCCCAGCCTATTGATTGGGTGCGATGACGCTGCCATTCCACAAGGAATGGCGGCACTGAAATAAAACGCAGTATTATAGTCATTAAATTGGAAAATACAAGAACCTTGTTTTTTAGCCATTCCGGGCTGACCCCTCTAACTCTATTAACGAACGAAAGCTTAAGATTTTCAAGCTGAATGGCGTTTCCAGTTATGATCTAATGATTTTAGATTGCAGCCTGTAGGGAGCTAAGGCCTACTTCGGAGGAAACTCATGACACATCGAGAACGGGTACTGGCAGCGCTCAATCATCAGGAACCGGATCGAGTACCCATGGACTTGGGCAGCGCACGTTTCACCGGAATGGTGAAACCCGCCTACGAAAGGCTATGCCGCCATCTGGGGTTCGGCGAAACCGGCCCGATGGTTGACCGGATGCAGCAACTCGTGGAAATGGATGAGCGGGTGCTTCAGTATCTGGATGTGGATGCCAGAGCTTTCGGACAGAATCCGCCTGACGAGGGCGGGGACTTGGATCTGGATGCGGAACGCTGGTTGGACGAGTGGGGTGTGATTCGACGCAAGCCGCCAGGTTGTTATTTTTACGAGATGGAAACCAGTCCGCTGTCCGGCAATATTACCCCTGAGCACATTGCTCGCTACCCTTTCCCCGATCCGACCGATCCAGGCCGTTTTCGCGGTCTGAGAGAAAAGGCCAAGCAGCTTCACGAACAGACCGAATATGCCGTGATTTACAACGCGCGCTTCCACGTCGTCCACATGACACAATATCTGCGCGGCTTTGAAAATTGGTTCATGGATTTAGCCCAAGACCAAAACCTCTTTCATTGTTTGATGGAAGCTGTCGCCGAAAATCTGTTCGAGCTCAACCTTAGGGCACTTTCAGAAGTAGGCGAGTTCATCGACATTGTCGCCTTCGGAGATGACGTCGGCCAGCAGGATCGCCCTATCTGTTCGTTGGCCAATTATCGCAAGCTCATCCGGCCCTTTCACGAGCGCGCGTTAGACATCATTCACAGCAGGACCAAAGCCAAAACGCTCTACCACAGCTGCGGTTCTGTTTATCTGTATCTCAACGATTTCATTGATATGGGAATCGATGCCCTGAACCCCGTCCAAGTGACAGCAAGAAACATGGAACCCGGGCGACTCAAGCGGGAATTCGGAGATCGGATCACGTTTTGGGGAGGGATAGACAGCCACCACCTTCTCCCTCAGGGTTCCCCTGAACAGGTCAGCCAAGAAGTCCAGCGGATGTTTGAACTCATGGGCAAAAACGGAGGCTATGTGTTGACCTCCGTCCACAATATCCAGCCGGATGTCCCCCCGGAAAATGTCCTGGCTCTTTTCCAGGAGGGCCAGGAATGTGTTTATCCGGTGCATGCAGGGGGTCGGGCGTAGACATCGGCGTAGACCTTGACTCATGGATTCGCAAGAGCTCCACTGTGTATCGCCTTTCCCAAGTAGGGAATGTCCAAAGAGTGAACGGCCCCCGCTCCCCATAACACTCACATTTTTCAGCACCCCTCACGCCAACGCGGGATAGAACAAGAGAAATGAATTCTCGGCCCCCCTCGCCCCTTGCGGGAGAGGGGCTGGAAGGTGAGGGGCACTCCGGAATCTTGCAAACCGCCTCATTGAGAATAAATATCCATGGGGGAGTGTTCAACCGATCACTTCTCCAGACGCGAACTCCCAAACCCATTTCAATTCACCGATAACCGCGTAGGGCAAACTTCTATTACTTGTGGTAGGGAATATGGTGAATCATGGTAAAGGCCCGATAGACTTGCTCCAGCAAAAAGAGCCTGACCATGTCGTGGTTGAAGGTCATACGAGACAGGGAGAACGAAAGGTTGGCTCGCTTCCGAACTGCGGGTGAAACCCCGCTGGGCCCTCCGATGACAAACACTATCTTCGCCAGCGAACGATCTCTGTAAGTTGAGACGAGGTGGGAGAATTCCTCTGAAGTGTAGGACTTCCCTTGAGAATCCAGGAGAACTAGAAAATCCTCCGGCTGGATTTTAGCGAGAATTTTTTCCCCTTCCCGGGTGACCAGACGATTAGGGGCATCTTCTTGAATCGCTCGAATTTCAATCAAAGACAATTCACAGAAGTGGCTGAGCCTTTTCCAGTAGTCTTCAATCAGGCTATGAAGAGAATTATTCTTGGTCTTGCCAATCCAAAGCAAGGTGATCTTCACTGTAGGGCCCACTCCTCCGCCGGATTGGTAGAACGCCATTTCCAAAAGCAGATTCGAAAAGAATCCCCCTTCGAAACGGGATGACGGCCATAGCCTTCATGCCAGAGCCTGCGGGGAACATCCTACCTGAAGAAAAAAAAGCTCGCTTACACAGCCTCTGGAATATCCATTCTCGGGACATCTCGCCACAACCGTTCCAGATTGTAAAAACTCCTGGCCTTCGGCAATAGGATATGGACGATGAAATCGGAATAATCTAACAGAATCCATTCCGCCTGACCATACCCTTCAATATGATTCGGGCGTCGTTGCATCTTCTTGAGGCTTAGCTCGATCTCGTTTGCAATTGCCTGGTTTTGCGGAGCGGATGTTCCTGAACAGATGATAAAGCAATCTGTAAATGACCCAACTTTATTGAGATCTAGAAGCACAAGATCTAGCGCCTTTTTATCCTGCGCGGCTGCAATCGCTCGTTGTATGAATGGATCGTTTATTTGCAAGTTTTTTTCCTCGACCTTCTCAGAATCATGCACTCCGGTAGAGTCCCACCTTTTCAATATACTCTTGGACTCCCTTGGGGACAAAGCGGATGATTGAACGTCCCCGCTGGACCTTCTGCCGAATTCCTGTTGACGAAATGGGACTGGAATAGGAGCGAACCAAGTACATGCCGTGATCGAGTGGTCCCTTCTTGCCTGAGACGTGACCTCTCGTCAATGGCCTCCACGAAAAGTTTTTGTAAAACGGGTGACCCAGGTCATTTGTTGTGAAGCCTGGACGCGCAAAAACCAGGAAGTTGCACAGTGATGGGAACTGCTCGTAATCCTTCCAACTCGTGATTTCAAGGAAGGCATCCGACCCGATGATGAAAAATAATTTCCCCTTTTCTCCCGCATAACGCCTGAAATAGCGGATTGTATCAATAGAGTATGATTTCCCGGGCCGACTGGCTTCGATACTGGACGGGACAAAGTGTTTCTGTCCTTGCACTGCCAAGGCCACCATGGCATGGCGATCGAGGAAGTTAGCGTGGTTTTTTTCAGACTTGTGCGGCGGATAAACAGAGGTGACAAAATGCACCTGGTCCAGAGTCGCCAACTGCAGGGCAATCTTAGCAATTTGCAAATGCCCACGATGAACGGGATCGAAGGTCCCTCCAAAAATTCCCAGCCGCAAGTTCTGCTCCACCATCCTGAAGTGTTCCTGTAGCGGCGGTCTATGACCGCCGTCCTCCCCCAACCCTCTCCCGCGTTGGGGAGAGAGGTATCATTCTAACTTTTCATGTTGGTTCCTTAATGCTCAATTCGTTCCAATAACTGCGCCACTTTGTTTTTCAGATCCTGAATACCCACTCCAGTAGCTGCTGAGATGGATTGAAATTCAAGCCCCTTGCTTTTTGCAAGCAGTTTCAACTTTTCCAGGCGCTTTGGATCATCCATGGCATCCAGTTTGGACCCAACCAGCAGCATGGGTTTCTTTAACATCATGTCATTAAATTCATTTAACTCCCGGTTTACCGTCTCAAAATCATCCACCGGATCCCGCCCGTGCTGGTCCGAGAGGTCCACCAGATGGACCAGCAGCTTGGTTCTTTCGATATGTTTCAGAAACTGTAGCCCCAGGCCATGGCCCAGATGAGCGCCTTCAATTAACCCGGGCATATCGGCAACGACAAAGCTCTTAAAATCTTCCAGCTCCACAACTCCCAGGTTCGGCTGTAAGGTTGTAAAGGGATAATCTCCAATTTTGGGCCGGGCCGCTGAGATTCGGGATATCAGGGTTGATTTGCCGACGTTAGGGAAACCGACCAGGCCGACATCCGCCAGAAGTTTCAACTCGAGGCGGAGATTTAGTGATTCTCCGGGGAAGCCCGTTTCCCAGCGTCGAGGCGCTCGATTCGTGGACGTCGCAAACTGGGCATTCCCTCTCCCTCCGCGACCGCCCACGCAGAACAAGATACGCTCATCGGGTTGAGAAAAATCGTGGACCATTTCCTGTCGATCCTGGTCAAAGACCATGGTCCCGACAGGAACCTGGAGGATCAAATCCTCCCCGTCGCGGCCGTGGCAATTGCTCCCCATGCCATGTTCGCCCCGCTCTGCCTCAAAAATGTGCTTATATCGAAATTGGATGAGTGTATTATGCCGGAGGGTCGATTCGAGGTACACGTGTCCACCTCTCCCCCCATCGCCACCGCTGGGACCTCCCCGGGGAACATATTTTTCCCGGCGAAAGGCCATGCATCCGGAACCACCATCACCGGCTTTGATGCTAATTTTTGTTTGATCTAAAAACATGTGACAAAAAAACAAATCCCCTGCCTAAGGAATCTTATCCAATAGAACAGGGGATCTTGGAAGCAAAGACTCAATTGAGTTGGATCGGAATACAGATTAATTAACGGAAGGCGTGATGCTCACAAACCTCCCATTCAGGCCCTTATCCTGAAACTGAACGACACCAGAAACCTTGGCAAAGAGCGTATCATCTTTGCCGATTCCTACATTGAGACCCGGCTTAAAGCGGGTCCCGCGCTGCCTTACCAAAATGGACCCTCCAGACACCCACTGGCCGCCGAACCGTTTCACGCCAAGACGCTGCGCGTTAGAATCGCGACCATTTCTGGAACTACCGACACCCTTCTTGTGTGCCATCTCGATCTCCCAGCAAAATTAACTTAGTTTGATATCATTAATTTGTACGGCGGTGTACGGTTGGCGATGACCTCGTGTCACCTTATACTGTTTCTTGCGCTTGAATTTGAAGATAATGACCTTCTTTGCCTTGGCTTCTTCCACAACGGTGCCCAAGACCTGAGCATTTGCAATCAAAGGATTGCCTACCGTGGCTTTGCTCCCGTCACTGATCAAGAGAACCTGATCAAATTCGACAACAGCTCCGAGCTCTTTTTCCAGCCGTTCGAGACGAACTACATCGCCAGGTGAAACCTTGTATTGTTTTCCGCCGGACTTAATCACTGCATGCATAAGAACTTTCCCTCCCAACACAAAGAAACCGAAATTATAGGGAGGCGGTACAAAGTCTGTCAACCTTATTCTACCGCTTATTAGAAGAATCAGGGTGATGCCGGCCCGTTCAGGCTTGCAACGAAGCGGCCGCAAAGCTCAGCAAATCGTTGTCTTGCAAGGAGACTTCCTTTAACCGATCATAGGCGCTAGCCATCTGACACAATTGAACGGCATTAGGACAGTTCAGCTGAGTAGGATCGGTCTTCCGCAGATATTTTAGAAATACATCCAGGGCCTCCTGCTGACGCCCGAGCCTGACCAGCAGATTCACCACGAGTTGAGCCGGACCACTCCCCACCTGTTCGAAATCGGTCGCCTCCAATTTATTATTGAAGTACCGAACGCCTTCTTCCGCCGAGATTCCCAGCAAAGTGCGAAAATAGACGGCATAATCCCCAAAACCCTCAAATGGCGGCTGCCCCGCGTATTGATACATAGACGACAAATGCGTTGCGTATTCGGCCAGCTCAAGCGCCCGCCGGTGAGTGACATCGTTCTTGGAGTCAATACTCATTTGCAGAACGGATTGGATATGGGAGGTGTCGATATAATACGCATGATTCTCAAACAGCCATTCACGCCCGCCAACGAGTTGAGACACGCTCTGCGCTTCAGGTGTCTTCCCCTCCACCTGTTCGATGGTGCGTTTCAAATTTTCAAACAACTCGGACTCCAACCGGCGGACCAGAATGACCAGGCACTCTTCACGACCCTCCACGCCCGGGTATTGCATCAGGCTACTGATCGCCCGGCAACTCCCGTACTGGTTCAAAATAAGCTCGAAACCCTTCACGGGATGGACCTTCTCGTAAAAAGCAATTTCGACGATCGGCCCAATATCTTCGATCTCCTCGATTCGCTCGATGGCGGCAGCCACTGGAGCCGTCTCCCCGATCGCCCGAAAATACGGCCAGGCCCGGGGTACATTCCCGTCAGCCAGATACAGTGCCCCAACTTCTCGAGCGGCACGGATGAAGCTCTCTTCATAGTCCTTGCGCTGTGGATCCTGGAGATCCAGCGGTCCCGTTTGAATCAGTGGCAATCCCATTTCGCACCGTTTTCGCATCAGCAAAGTCTCGAATAAATGGGGATATCTCTTCTCCTCGCGAAACTGTCCTTCCAGGAATTCAAAGACGGATTCAGGATTCCGCCTCGACAAAAGACTCTCAAGCCGTTCAAACACATTTTCTGCCATGGCTCACCCTTCCTGGAAAAAACATTTCAAAAGACAGATTGATTCTAACAGTTTAATATACGGTTGCAATTTGTGTCATCTCATCGTTGGCTGGTCCGCCCGATCGAATCCCACCCACCCAACCTGCTGGGACACGAATCGGTCGAGCAATTCATGTATGAACATATGAACAAGGGAAGACTGATTCCGGGATATCTTTGCTCTAGCTTTGCCCACGCCAGCAGGCCACATTCACGCTCGGGTGATTTCGGTGGCACTTTTTCTCAATGGTTTCATTTAATTTAGTGAATAGAATCAATGCCTCCAAAAAAACAAATCTACAAAGTTATTTTCTATAACCAGGGCAAGGTCTACGAGGTCTACGCCAGAAGTGTATCCCAGGGGGGATTATTCGGCTTCATTGAAGTCGAAGGGCTTCTTTTTGGAGAAAAGCTGTCCGTCGTGGTGGACCCTTCGGAAGAGGCCCTCCAGAGAGAGTTTTCAGGCGTGGAGCGGACTTTCATTCCGATGCATGCCGTGGTCCGAGTGGATGAGGTAGAAAAACGGGGAACCAGCAAGATTCTCCCGATGCCGGAAACGGGAGGGAAAATCACTGCAATGCCGACTCCAATTTACGCACCCGTCAAAAAGGATAACTAGCGGAATTCGTGCAGCAGTCCCGGACACCCGCGGAAATTCAATGGGAAACAGCATAATTCGCCAGCGCCCGAACATTCTCATGAGGTGTGTCTCTTACAACCTCACATCCCGCACTCACGATATAACGGCTACCCGCTTGCTGATGGCATTCCGCAATCGCTGACGTGACACTCTCGGGATCGCAGTTTCGCAGCACCCTGACGGGATCGATGTTCCCTAACAAGACTTGTCGTGGACCCATCTGTTCACGGGCCTCCCGGACAGGCACAAGGAAATCCAGATCCACGATGTCGCAACCCAGATTGCCAATCCCGTCGAGAATTTTGCGAGTATTTCCGCAGATGTGCAGGCGGACCCGCCCGCCAGCCGCATGGATACCGTCCACTAGTTTTTTTTCAAAGGTCCATACGAACTTTTCATAGATTTTGGGTCCCACTAAAGAGGCGGCAGCGTCACCAACACCAATGATGTCAGCGCCTGCCTCAATCTGCTCTTTTGCGCAGGAGATTGCGTTTTCCACCAGGAATTCAAAGAGGTCGCGAACAAAAGAAGGATCGTCGTAGAAATCGACCATCAAGCGATTGATTCCCCGCAAATCGGAAGCCTCAGCACACGGACCTTCCACCCAGCCTTCCACAAATTTTTCGAGCCCGATCCGTTTCCGGAATAGCTCAATTCCTTGGATCCGATCATGCATTCGCCCGCCTCCCCGCGGATTGAGTGGTTGGAGACGCCTTAATTGGCTTTTCTCAGAAAGAAGCGCTTCACTTTCGATCAGGGCAGGCGGTTGATCCTCGTACCATTCTACGTTTGCACCATAATCGGCGGCCTCCCGAGCCGGATCGGAAATTGTAGAAACATAATCAAAACCAAATTCTGCGGCCGTTTTGAGCTGGGCATCAACCATCACCCGATGGTCCCGGGCGTAGTTCCCATACTTCACCCCTAGTTGATCCGCCGCAAACATCATGGTAATCGGCATTAAGGGGAGATGATCCACTGCCTTGCCCTCTAACATCGCAATCACGCGTTCTCGTCCCGTCATTCTCGCACCTCCTGAACATTGCGATCAGCGTCATGATACCACCCAACTACCAACCGCTGAAAGTGTCCTCCACAATCAAGGTCGTGGCGTGCAAAGTGGTTGGGACCTCTACAACAATATCCGACTCTGCCGCAGCTTTTCTTACCCTGTCCATCGGCTCACTCACTGTATCCCACGCCGTTTGGCTTCTTCGAGAATACTTTGGGTTGCGCTTGCCCCAATCCGAGTCGCTCCCAATTTCAGAACTCGCAGCAGGTCATCCAGAGTTCGGATCCCTCCGGCTGCTTTAATTTGCACCGACTCCTGACAATGCGTGCGCATCAATTTGAGATGGTGGTCGGTTGCCCCATTGTAGGAATAAGTTCCGTCGTCTCGCCGGACGAACCCGTAGCCCGTTGAAGTTTTCACAAAGGCAGCCCGGTGGCTGCTACAGATTTCGCACAGTTTAATGATCTGTGCGTCTTCAAGGAAGTCGTTTTCGAATATCACCTTGAGGAGCGCGTTTTTGCCGACGACACAATCATTAATGACTTTGATTTCTGTAGAAACATAGTCCCAATCCCCGCCCAGCACTTTCCCCACGTTCACCACCATATCGATTTCAGTTGCCCCCAACTGAACCGCCTCTTCGGCTTCTTTGACTTTGTTGGAAGTCGTGCCGTTCCCGTGTGGAAAAGCAATAACGGCACAGACCCCGACTCGAGTGCCGGCGAGAAACGACTTTGCTTGCGCGATCGAATACGGCTTCACACAAACGGTTGCGACGTCGTATTGCTTGGCTAACTCGCAACCTTCGCGTATCCCCTGATCAGTCAAAGTCGGATGAAGCAAGGAATGGTCAATAGTTTTGGCAAGTGAATGAGTGCTGCGGGTCATCGTCATGATGTATTCTCTCTTAATCATTTGGCTTCAGGTTTCTGGAGGAAGATCCCTCTTAAAGAGATGAGGGTTAAAATAGGGTTTACTCTCCCCTCCCCCAACGAGGGGCCGGGGGGAAGGGACTTGTAGCCTCCCTCCTTACGTTAAGGAGGGGAAAGGTCGCGGCCGAATGGCCACGACCAGGGGTGGTGCTTTTGCCTAATCTCTCCTCCCTACACAATGAGGAAGTGACGCGGTGGATTCGTTTGTGACGAAAAGCGGGCAAGATGCACTCGCTCCCAGCGGCTACAACCTCCCTCCGCTCGATCGAATTAAGCCACGAAAGAAACGACTCCGCAAGCGTCTTGAGCGGCACTTCAATCTCTTACAAGATAAATGCTGCCTGGCATGGTAATATCACCGTCGCGAGTGAAGCGGGAGATGGCTTGGATGCCTGAGACCTCTCTGCCCGAGCCATAGACTAAAGGGAAAAAGGGATTCATGAGGAATCGATACGTTTTGGCCAATGTACTTCATCGGCCTGTCCGGACGCTGGTAAGCGTTTTGGCGATCAGCCTGGAAGTGGTGCTCATTCTGATGGTCGTCGGAATCTGCGAGGGTATGATTGTAGAGACTGCCGAACGCCAAAAAGGGATTGGCGCCGATATCTTCTTGCGCCCGCCCAATTCTTCTCTGATTCTTTCTGCCGGAAGCGTTCGCATGCCCGTCGCGGTCCTTGAAAAACTCAAGTCCATCGAACAGATCAAAGCGGTCACTCCAGTTCTCATGCAATTAGACACATCGGCAGGATGGGTGAACATCTACGGAATCGATTACCCAAGCTATGCTGTGGTGTCCGAAGGCCTCACGTACCTGTCGGGGGGGGCGTTCAGTGGCCCTCTAACCGATGAAATCATCATTGACGATCTTTATGCGCAGTCGAAGCGGCTCAAAGTGGGAGATGGGCAGGAACTCAGGGGGAAGAACTTTAAAGTTTGCGGCATCGTCCGGCACGGCAAAGGGGCTCGAATCTTCATCCCCATCGAGACCCTCCAGACCTTAACTGGCTGGACCGGACAAGCGTCAATGGCTTTGATCAAATGTAACAACCCGGGTCAAATCGATTCTGCTATCGCTCAGGTCCAAGCCACTCTTCCGGAATACCTGGTCAATTCCAGCCAGGAATTCATTTCGCTATTGACCAACAATTCTCCCACTGGACTGAACGCATTCATCAAAGTGGTGGTCGGCATTGCTGTGATCATCGGATCATTTGCGATTTTCCTTTCCATGTACACCACCATCAGTGAACGAACCCGGGAAATAGGGATTCTAAAATCATTAGGGGCATCAAAGATCTATATTGTCAGCCTCATCCTGAGAGAATCGGTCGCACTGAGTATCTTCGGCATGGTGCTAGGGGTTGTCCTGATGTTTGCAGGAAAGATAATCATCGAAAAGTTTATTCCTACGCAGATGGTCCTCATCACTTTCCGCTGGATCCTCATCGCTTCTGCGCTGGTCCTCTTCAGCGGAATTTCCGGGTCGATCTACCCTGCCATACGTGCCGCCAGGAAAGATCCGCTCGAGGCGTTGGCCTATGAGTAGCTGCTTCTTTCCTCAAGCCAGTTGACTTCCCACCTGTGAAGCGGGTCGTTTCATGGCTCCTGTCAGATACCGAGTTCAAAATCCCCCACAAAGAATTTCTACCTGCACGCAACTTTCCCCAGCCAATCGTGTTTAAGAAGCCGAGTGATTAATTGAAAATGACTTCAGAGGAGAGTACACGATGACCGGACAACTCAAGAAAACCCTGGCAGGAAGCCTTTCAGCCGTGTTGGTCTTCGGGAGTGTGGTGTTAGCCCAGCCGAACATCAATCAGTGCCAGAAGAACCAGCAACAGAGAATCGGTCAGGGAGTTCAGAGCGGCCAGCTCACCCCGCATGAAACCGTGAGACTGGAAAAGGAGCAACAGCGGATTGCTCGGAATGAAGCGGCAGCCAAATCGGACGGGAATTTCACGTCACATGAGCGCGCAAAAATTCAACGGGAGTTAAATCACTCCAGTCGTGACATCTATCGCCAGAAGCACGACAACCAAGTACAACACTAACCCAATTCCCAAGGTTGTATGAGTGTCGCCAGGTAAAGCGCGCGCGTGGGACCGCCGTCCCCCTGCGCACGCTGGATGAACTCGCGGCGGAGCGCTCGTTCCACCTGAATTCGCAGGTTAAGGGTATACTTTTCCCCTTTGCTGAGCTCTTTTCGTGTCTCTGACAAATCAGTAATTAGATAGCAATCACGCCAGCCTAACTTCGGAACTCAGAATTATCGGCCCCCCCTCTCCCATCGCGGGAGAGGGGCTGGGGGGGAACCTCCACCACAGTCCCATCCCACCACTTCATTTTTCCCCTTCCTTATTTTGAGGAGGGGAAAGGTCGTGGTAGCCATGCCACGACCTAGCTTGGAGCTTTCATCTTTTCCCCCCTCCTTGCACAAGGAGGGGGCCAGGGGGAGGTGGGGGCCTCTTCGTCTTCCCTGTAGCTTAGCCTCCGTGCGCCATCCTTCCCGAAGGAACTGGACTCCAACCCCGGTTTTCAATACAATCAACGGGCTTTCTGCAGAACCGCAGGAGAGATGGCCGAGTGGCTGAAGGCGCACGCTTGGAAAGCGTGTTTAGGGGAAACTCTAACGTGGGTTCGAATCCCACTCTCTCCGCCAGCAACCTCTGCAAAGCAGAGATTCAGTGGTTTTAGAAAATCTTTTTCTCCCCATTTGCCCAAAATCCTCGCGCTCGGCAACGCCGTAGCGCATTCATCCCCAGGCCGCTCGCCAGCGGCCTTTTCAAACGTCGCTCCGCGACCAAGACAACAAATAATCCACCGCGACTTCAAAGCTGCCGCCAACAAAAATTCGACTCATGTGCCTGACGGCGCTATGATTTTGGAATTGGAGTCAATCGGTTGGGAAAGGAGATGGATCATGGCAACTTATGTCCTGCTTTTGACCTTTACGGATCAAGGAGTCCGCAATGCAAAGGACACCACCAAGAGGGCTGAGGCTTTCAAGAGCGTAGCCAACAAGGCCGGTGGCAAGGTAAAGGAGGTTTATTGGACTCTGGGCCAATACGATGGGGTATTGATCATTGAAGCTCCGGACGAAGCGACCGCAACTGCGCTCGCATTAAGCCTAACCTCGTTGGGTTATGTTCAAACGCAAACACTTCGAGCTTTCTCGGCCGAAGAGGTCAGCAAAATCCTCGCCAAAATGGCGTAGCTGGAGTCAGGAGAGCATCAGAATTTAGCTGAGACTTACAAAGTACGAGTTATCCACCAATACTCGCATGCCGACTACTGTGAATGACGCTCGGCGATTCAAGCAAGTCCGAGTCGTTCATACGTGTATCCGCTCCTCACTGCCTTGGCGCCCCAAACCGGTTAGATGCCAATGCTCATCACCATCAAAAAAGATGGACGAGACAATATTCAAGGTCACACTCTCCTACCGGACTACAACCACGCACGTCGTGACCGTGGCTCCCGAAAACTAGCAGAGGATGACCGGCAGCACTTTTTCGGAAGAGAAACTAGTTAAGAAGTCGTTCGAATTCCAGCTTGAACGCGAAGAGAACACGAGCATCCTCCGCGCCTTCGAATTGCCGGTGATCCAGCGCTACTTCCCGGAATACGAAAACACCATCCGTACCATGCTGATATAACAGATCGCCACGCTTCGGAAAGCATGACTGAATCCTGATCCCTCCCCACTCCTCACGCCCACTTCACCCAAAAACCCGTGCCCCGCAACAACGAAGCCCATCCACTAAAGACCGCCGGGACGGTCTTTCATTTCTTCCAGAAAGAACTGTCCCTTGTTTCTGGAACGCTATTGATTCACAGTTACCCCATGCGCAACACCGTAACGCTCACCTTGCCCCGCGGCGTTATCGTGCTCGGGTTCGTCAGTTTATTCATGGACACCTCCTCGGAGATGATCCATAGCTTGCTGCCCGCCTTCATGGTCAGCGTGCTGGGATTGAACATCTTGACGGTGGGCATTATCGAGGGCATCGCCGAATCCACGGCTGCAGTTGTGAAAATCTTTGCGGGCGTCATCAGCGACTGGATTGGCAGGCGCAAGCCCTTAGTGCTCCTGGGCTATGGCTTGGCAGCACTAACCAAGCCCTTGTTTCCCCTCGCTTCCAGTGCCGTGCCGGTCTTCACCGCTCGCTTTCTCGACCGCATTGGTAAAGGGATACGCGGCGCGCCCCGCGATGCGCTGGTTGCGGATTTGACCCCGGAACCGATGCGCGGTGCCGCCTACGGCTTGCGCCAGTCCATGGATACCATCGGCGCCTTTGTTGGACCTGCGCTGGCGTTGGCCTTGATGTGGCACTCTGCCGACAATTTTCGTTTTGTATTATGGATCGCCGTTTTGCCGGCGGCAGTCGCCGTGGCGTTTGTCATCTTCGGAGTCCAAGAGCCGGAAACCAAAAGTAATGGTGAGCATCGACGCTTCCCTCTCAAACGTCGGGAAATTGGCCGCCTCGGTATCGCATTCTGGCTGATCGTCGTATTCGGGGGAATCCTTACGCTAGCTCGCTTTAGTGAGGCCTTCCTCTTGTTGCGTGCCCAAAACGTCGGCCTTGCAGTCGCTCTTGTTCCACTTGTACTCATTGCCATGAACGTGGTCTATGCTGCAAGTGCCTACCCGTTCGGCCACTTGTCTGATCACGTAAACCGAGGAAGCCTCCTTGTGTTCGGGATCGGGTTTTTGGTTGCCGCCGATCTGGTCCTCGCAGGCGCCGATACGGTGTGGAAGGTGCTGGCGGGCTCCATGCTTTGGGGGCTGCACATGGGCGCGACCCAAGGCCTCTTAACCACGCTCGTTGCCGCAGCGGCGCCCTCCGATCTTCGCGGCACGGCTTTTGGCGTCTTCAATCTTGTTACAGGTGGAGTCCTCTTGCTGGCAAGTGTGCTCGCCGGCTTCCTCTGGACAGCGTACGGCCCCGCAGCTGCATTTCTGGCAGGAGCCGTCTTTTCTACGATTGCCCTAATCGGCCTCCTGGCTCACCGCACCGCAACCAAATCAAAACGCAACACCATTCAATAACCCGCTTGGTGACATCGAAGCAAATCCCCAACAAAACCCGCACAAACCAAGCCCCCACCGCCAAAATCCGCGTCTCAACCCTCACGCAAAATTCGAGTCCCCAGGACCCGAATTCTCCCGATCAAATGACTCGAATTCTGCCGCCCAAAAACCCATCCTGCGACCTTTTTTCTTGCCCGCTGCAGAATGATAAACTGGATGTAGCTTCAGACTCCCACTCACTAGACATCTTCAAGAAAACTCTCTGCCAATCCGTGAAAAAAAATAATGCATGTCAGCATCGTTTTCAGGAGTGAACTTTGATAGAATATCCAGGTTAAAGCTATGCTTTCAAAAAAGGAAAAACCTAAAAATATTGCCGAATATATTCAAGCGGCTCCCAAGGAAGCTCGGGGGAAACTGCGTGAAATGCGCGCCTGCATTCGCGCGGCGGCGCCCGGAGCAAAGGAAAGCTTGAAGTGGGGAATGCCCGCATTCTCTTATCAAAGAATATTGGTCACCTTCGCCGCGTTCAAGCACCATATTGGGTTCTATCCCACGCCGTCAGCAGTGAAGGCCTTTGCAGAAGATCTTTCAAAATTCAAAACTGCCAAGGGCTCAATTCAGTTTCCGCTGGAAAAACCCCTGCCGTTGTCTCTCATTCGCAAGATTACTGCGTTTCGTGTTCGGGAATGTGTCGCAGAAGACCGGAAATGGAAATCGTAATCGAGAGGGTTCCAACTCATCCGGCAACTTCCCCTTCCTTGCCCCTTTGACTCCGCATACTACGATGCACCTCCCCTGAATCCCCTTCTTTAGAAAGGAGGGGATTGAAGAGATACCCACCACCCCCTGACCCCCTCCTTAAGAAAGGAGGGGAGTTGAGATACTGTGTCAAGGCTCTGGAGTGGAGGTCCCTCTCGCCCGGTCCTAGCGGGCCTCCCTCTCCCGCGTTGGGGAGAGGGAGATTACCTCCATCACAGAACACTGCAACGCCGGTTCTGGGGACCCGGCCTTCAACCAGGGGGAGCGGGAATTCTTATTGGCGGACGCAGACCTATAAATAGGTCGCCCCTATGGGGCTGGTGCTTAATTGGGGATACGAGTTCTATAAAGATGTCGTCCGTAACGGGACTGGAACAATCGCCCAAGAACACGGACATAGCCCTAGTACATTCCCTTCTCGAGAATGAATAAACAAGGGGGTCCTACGAACTATCACGCCCTTCCTCGTTCTTCTATCTTCATTCTGCATGACAATCTTGACGCAGTTACATTATGGCACTACAATTGAATCATGCAATTCGAGTGGGATGAAAACAAACGCCGCACGAATCTGCAAAAGCACGGCGTCGATTTTGTGGACGCTGTCAAGATCTTTGCGGGGTTCACAGTCACCCTGCAAGATGATCGTTTTCAATATGACGAGAACCGTTTCATCACATTCGGGATGTTGAAAGGTAGAGTGGTGGCCGTCTTACACACAGAACGCCAAAATAGAATCAGACTGATCTCAATTCGAAAGGCTACACGAAATGAAAGAAAAGCCTACTTTGAACAAATCGCGCACTAACTTTAAGCGCCTGACTGCAATGGAAGACGGGGACATTGATTTTTCCGATATCCCAGAAATTTCTCCCAGCAAATTTGCCCAGGCAGTTGTCCGGTACGGTCTAAGGGTCGTTCCCAATAAAAAACAACTGACTTTGCGTGTAGATAGTGATGTCCTCAAATGGTTTAAGGCACAGGGGCGTGGGTACCAGACACGCATTAATGCCCTTCTGAGGGCATACATGAAAGCCCAACTAGCTAGAATCGCAAGGGGCTAAATACTTGAGCACGGCAGAACTGCGCCATGGACGAGCATGCCGGTGTTCCGATTTCTTCGTTTCCCTCTCCCCACCAGGGAGAGGGAATAGACAGCAACCACCTCCCCCGAACCCCCTGAAAGTGTGAAAGAATTGGAAAACGCCGCGTGAGGTCACGCGGCCTACAATGATTTCAACGGGCTTACCATTATATTGTAGGCTGGGTCCCCCGACCCGGCGGAATCTTTTCACATTTTCCCTCCTTATGAGAGGAGGGGGACAAGGTTAAATCACCACCCCTGTATCCCCTCCTTAAAAAGGAGGGGATTGAAGAGATACCCACCACCCCCTGGCCCCTCCTTAAAAAAGGAGGGGAGTTGAGATACTGTGTCAAGGCTCTGGAGTGGAGGTCCCCATCACCCGGTCCCGACGGACCACCGCGTTGGGGAGAGGGAGATTACCTCCATCACAGAACCACTGCAACGCCGGTTCTGGGGACCCGGCCTTCAACCAGGGGGAGGGAGAATTCTTATTGGCGGACGCAAAGCTATAAATATGTTGCCCCGATGGGGCTGGGAGGGCTGGTCGGCGCTCATAGAGCGCCGCTAGTCGTTGCGTCCGGAACCTTTTTTCAAGCTCTCCAGCAATTCGGGCGCGATCCATCTCTTGGACTTCTTCGCCTTATGGACGACTTCCCAGGCCTTGTCGTACTGCCGGCTTTCGCCGACATAGTTCGCGACCAGCGGGTTGTAAGGATCGCACGAGCAGCCATCGGCAGTGGTGCCAATCTCGACCGCCTTCTCAAAATCTGCGACGGCGGAACCGTAACTCTTCTCTCTCTCGCGGGAAAGTCCCCGCTCGCAGTAGGCGTCGGCTAGCCTCGTCTTGCCCAACGCATTGAGCGCCATCTCTTGCGTGAAATCACTGATGGCATTGTCCCATTCCCCGATACTTGAATGGACCAGGCCGAGCATGTCCCACGCCATGTAATGCCGACCGTCTCTCTCGACGGCGCTCGTGAAATCCGCGGCCGCGGAGTCGAACCACGGCTTGGCATCCTTGGGGTCCTCTAAGGCGGCCCGGTCGTAATAGGTCTGCCCCCGGCTTGAAATACGCCTCCGCGCTGCTAGGGGTCGAGCGCCACGGCCTGGTCATGGTCCTTGAGGGCCAGACTGAACAAGCGGCCGTATTCATCGGCAGGAATCAGCTTGAAGGCCCGGCAATAGCGGGCTTTCTCGGAATAGGCGCTGCCGCGCTGAGCGTATCCCGCCGCGCGCTGGACATCGTCGCGGGCGGCCTCGATGGCCCGCGTAGAGTTCTTGATGTCGCGGTCGTAGCCGCTCAGATACAAAGATTGGGACATCCGGGTGCAGCCCCCCCGAGCAAAAGGACGGCGAATGCGCACAATGAACTGGTTATTCTTAAGGATGTTCTCATCAGTCCATTCCTCATGGCGGTGAACCTCGTCAAGAGGTCTTTTCGAGCAACGCAGTCTTGCTGCGCCGGATTGCCGGGCGGTCCACCGGAATCAGGCCGGCGCTGGCTGCATGTTGTAACTGCGCCTCGAACTCGGCCGGCTTAACGTGTCCGACGGGTTCGGCCAGAAGCAAGTGGGCGCGAGGTTTCAGGGCTCGCGAAACCTCGGCGAAGAAGGGACCGGCGGCAGGAAGCTCGTGGACCACCGCGAAGGCGAGGGCAAAATCCACCCCGCCATCGAGACCGACAAGTCCCATGGAATCCGGCTGAACGAGTCGGGCATCGAGCCGGTCGAGAAGTCCGGCCTTTGCCGCCCGGCGTTTCAGTGCTGCGAGCATCCTGGGCTGCATGTCGACGACCACCACCCGACCCGAGGGACTTGTTAATCGAAGCAGTTCCAGGGTGAAGAAGCCCATACCCGGCCCCGGCTCGAGGACCGTCATGCCTTCACGAACGTGCGGACTCAGGACTTCGCGGGGATCATACCAGAGGCGGCGTATCGGACTCGCGAGCAAGTATCCGAGCCACCAAGGACAGACGTGATGTTTAGACATCTCTCTCCTAGCTCGGTTGAGGTGGTTTGTTCCAGTGGTCGGGATGGGTGACGTGGCAAAGAATCATGAACATCATTATATCTTAATATTAGGCCTTGGGTTTTTGCTTGAACCGGCCCGGCTGTGGTAGTTGATCAATTTCTCGCATTCCTCACCCGAGCACCGCCCCTAAGGGGTTGGCGCTTAATTGGGGATACGAGTTCTATAAAGATGTCGTCCCTAACGGGACTGGGAACAATCACCCAAGAACACGGACATAACCTTTGCACATTCCCTACTCGGGACCCACCCCCCTGAAGTCCCCCCTTGTCTAAGGGGGGACGATTACTTTGATCGGTTCTTCCCCAACCCCCCATATCGGCGCCCTAAGACCGCCGGCCGTCCCCCATTCCACATTCTTAGTCCCATCGGGGGAAGCTAAGATATTCGAAGATCACATCCGTTTAACTCACTCGGCCTTTTTTCCAGAACCTCCTCTCCCGTAAATATCAGCCGTTTCTTGAAGCGATCTCAACAACTCCACGCGCAAATCCTCCGGAGCCAGCAACTCAGCTTGTTTCCCGAAACCGAGAACCCAGGAAATCACTTCCTGACGGCTGCTGGCGGTGAACTTCAAGGTAAGTCCTCCAGCGCGATGATGAAGGATCTTCTGGTCATCACTCCAAGTGCGCTCGGCTACATATCGGGCTGCTTGCGGAAGAAAGGCCACTTCGGCCTGAAACGGCTGACCCGGAATGAAACCAAACATTGCGGGCAAATTCTTCTTTTTTTCTCTCGGCGTTTCGAAGACTCGGTCCGTCAGGCTCAGACTTGCCATCCGATGAATGGCCAGTACCGGATCGTAAAACTCCTCCGGATTCGCCAATGCCTTTTCCAGGCGGCATTGGAGATAGAGTCCATCGCGGTATGCAATGAGTTTGAGCGGAGCCACGAGAAGATCCTTGGCCTTTTGCTTTGGCTGCCCTCGATAACTGATTTGGCAGATTCGCCTTCCTGCAATTGCTTCCAGAGCCGTTTCCAGCACTTGCTGAAATGGGGAGTAATCAATACTTCCCTTCGAGTGAGCTCTGGCAAAGTGAGTATTGGCTTCTGATCTCTTTTCGAACTCCGGCAGAAGGACTGTGGTTTGAGCGATGGTTTGACTGATTTCCTCCCGGAAGGCCAGGGGCAAGAGATGCCACACAATGTCACGGCAAAGGAGCAGATGCTGGATGGCTTCCACGTCGAGGGCCACCCGCGGTTTGGTCGCGGGAGTCCTGGCGCGGTAGAACCGGCGACCACTTTCATCCATCCAACTCTCGATGTGTTCGAGACGGCTCCGGCTGATCTGCTCCATCATCCGCATCACGGTTTGTTTGGAACATTTGAGTTTGCGAGCCAGTTCCGAAAGAGAGAACACTCTGCCGCTAAAGAGCAACAAGATATAAAGCCGCAATACCTTCATCGCCGGCGTGGAGTAGGCGTCTTTTTTTTCGGGCATAATTCGATTTCCTTTGCTTCAAAGGCTAACTTGCTCATCGGACGGAGAATAACCTATCATTGATAAAAAATCTGTCCACTATTCCATCTTCTGGAATGCAAGAGGAATAAGCTCTAAAGTAAGGGCCCAGTAAAGAAATGGTTCCCATGAATTCGGCCCTTACCCCCGTTCTCTTAATCAAGGAGGTTCGCCATGAACCCAACCATAACAACCTATTTGTCAGAACTTCATCTTGGATCAATGCAATCGTTTCAGAATATGGATGTCATTCCAATCTTTGCGACCCACAATGGCGGTCCGGAGTACATCACCTTAAAAGAAGCGCTGGACAAGAACTTCATCGCGATCACCGAACTAAGCCAATCCGGATCTGTCCCTGAACTCAAAGTCATCAACAAATCGACCCAGTTGGTCTTGCTGCTGGACGGCGAGGAATTGATAGGCGCCAAGCAAAACCGGGTTCTGAACACCTCGGTGCTTCTCAAGGGGAATTCGGAGACCATCATTCCAGTCAGTTGCACGGAGCAAGGACGATGGTCTTACCGCTCGGCGGCCTTTTCAGACTCAGACGCTATGTTGGCAAGTAAAGTCCGGTTAAATAAAGTCCGCTCAGTCAGCGCTTCGCTGCATCAAGACCAAAGCTACAGATCGGATCAGGGGACTGTGTGGCAGGACATACACGAGATGCACTCCAAGGCAAACGTCACGTCTTCAACCGGCGCCATGAAAGACGTATACACCTCCAGGGAAAATGAACTCAACCAGTACGCGCAAACTTTCTCCTATGTCCCGAACCAGCAAGGGATCGTCGTTTTTATTGACGGAAAAGTTGTGGGTATGGACGTCCTGTCTCAAAAGGCAGCGTTTGAAAAGATTCATCTTAAGCTGATCAAGAGTTATGCCATGGATGCGATCCTGGACGATAAGAAGTCCGGCTCTAGCGGCAAAGAGGCCGAAACCAGGACTTTCTTTAAAGAGATCACGGGTTGTCGCGAAAGCCGGTTTGCCTCGATCGGGCTCGGAGAGGATTACCGCTTCGAAGACAAGAAGAGCTTAGGATCTGCTCTGCTTTTTGAAGACCAGGTAATCCATCTGGCTTTTTTCAGGTCGGAAGAGAAGAATACTGGGGATCGGATGTCTGGCCTTTCCCATCGCCGCGGATTCAGGGGCGGCAGCGGTGACATCGTCTAGTGGTTTGTCTTGCTACTGAAAAATTCAATTCACAACTCCCTTCCTTTTTGAGGAGGGGAGCAAGACATCTGTTTAGATTCGCGGGCGCTTGAAGCGCGGCCAGCGGTTAAAGACTTTGTCCAGAGGAACGGGATCCAAATAGGGCTTCCCGTGATAGAAATTGACCATATTCTGCATGAATTGCTCGACGATTTCTGTTCCGTCAATCATGTAGACGTTGTACTTATAAAGTACGCCCAGGTCCGAAGGGTCGTCAATGATCTCCGCAAACTTAGTTGCCGTCGCAATCGACATGCGATGGGCCGTGCGGAACCTCTCCATGCTATGATCCAGCCGCCGCATGAATTCTTCAAGATTGCCCGCAGACTTGGCACGAAATGCCGCGTCGAATTCCAGATAGGCATTTTCCAATTCCACGAGTGTGTCCAGATGCTTGGCATAGGCTTCTGTTTTATTCCGCAGATAGGCTAGTTCGCTCTTGCCGCCGGCTGCAACCTGCTTATCTGCCTGTTCGAAATGCGCCAGCGCCTGGCGCAGCAGACCCGCCGACTGGGTGTAGTACATGGATTCATCTCGCGCATGATCTAGAAAAGCGGCCCACTTCTCGAAGGTTGGTCCGTCATAGGGATTGACCTGCTCTGAGTAAGTTTCAAGGATGCTGATTTCCGCTGGCACACTGCAACAAGGGAAATTATAGTTTCCCGTCCAGCCCAGGAATTCTTCATTCGCTTCGAGCGTTTGATAGGCCTTCAGCGCTTCTGGCGCCGCGGCTTCCCCGAAAATGCGCCGCACATAGCTCCGATAAAATTCCTGGGGATCCAGACTCGGTTTCCAGGCGCCCTCGGCCAAGAATTTCTCATTCTGTTCCATGCCACGCGCACGATTCAGCTGCATAGCGTGTCCGGTCACACCGTTTTCCAACGCGCCTTCAAAGATTCGGTCTTTATAAAACATGTTCACGTTGAACTGCATCCCAAACATGGCACTATCGTCGTCGGAGCGCGTAATCAGCGTCCGCTCACGTTCGCCCATTCCTCCGTAATCCTGCATGGGCACACCCAAAGGCGTCCAGATCGCACGGGAGACCATGTCGGTGAACGGCATCGTCCTGGGAAAAATCTTGTCAAGCGATGGATAGAAAAAGCCGCGCCCGAATGCCCCGATGCCAACCTGTGCCTGAGGATTCACGCGGTCGCGCGCTGCCAGCGCCCCGCGCATCAATTCCACCGCGCCATTGTTCGAGTTGACTACCCGGTCTTTATCCCTTTCGTAACTGCCATAAGCCGCCCAACGTCTTAGTTCATCGGCCAAATATTTGGGACGCTCCTGCCAGTAGAAAGCCTGACTCTGGCTGTCTTCGCAAACGGGGTACAATTCCGGAAACCAGAGGAAATAGCCTTCCGCTTGCGGATAAGTCGATAACAGGCTCTTCATCCGATTCGCGTTGATCTCTTGTGCCACAGGATCCCCCGGACACATATAAACCCCTCCCAAGACATCATGAAACGGCAGATCGCCTGTTCGGGTGGAAGCGAATCGCGACAGGTTCACCGGTACGCTCACGGGATCAATGGCCAGCCAGGTCTTAATCTGGCGCTGGCTGGCATAGGCGATAACGGCCCGCAGCAAGTCCTGAGCCTTCTGGAATGCCTGCTCCGGTGTTTCCACATCCTGCAATTCCGCCGGAGCAATTCGCGGGTGCTTGTAAAGTTCCCGGCCAACGGTCATGTCCTTTACTAGAAACGATCCCTGCTGGCGACGCCACAAGAGATAGCCGCTTTCCTTTGCCGTGACGTCGCCCAAGCCGTTCTTCTCGCCTCGGTACTCGTAGGTCAGGAAAGGGGTATCCGGAAACCAGAACACTTGCAAGTAGTTCAACCGCATCTTGGCCATCTGGTCGATGATCTTTCGATAGTCGTCCAGTGACCACAGCGTCTGGCTGGGATAGACGTTATCGATATGCACGCCACGGCGGCGAAAGGCCGGCTCCACGCGATCGTCAAGCGAGGGGAGGGCAACTTCATCTCGCTTCTCCGGCAGAATATCCTTGGTCAAAAGGAAGACGAAACCCAGCCGCTCCAGCAGGTCATAGGCCGCATACAGTGTGCCCGCTTCGTCATTCCCGCCCACGATCAGCGCGGACCGTCCCTCCAGCTTAACGCGGCGCAGGATGTAGCCTTCCGGCTTCAGTCCTCCAAAATTTACCTGCCGGCTACTGGCAGCCTGACCGACTAGTTCGTTCGTCCCAGGGCCTCCGACCAGCAGCAGGCTTCTGCCCTTTTCCTGGCTGATTAATTGGCGCGGAGAGACGATTTCGAGCTTGGCCCCCGAAAGGATTTCGAGGTACTTCACGAGTTCGCCAGCCACAAAACGATCCGAAGGACTGGCGCTTTCGCCAACGACGATGAACGCCTCAGCGTGGCCCTTGTTGGCGATCCAGGCTTGACCAGTTACGGGGGGAGACGATTGCAGCGACGGGATTAGCGACAAGCAGAGGATAACCATAAAAGCAGATGCAAGACGGCTGGTTGAAGTTGAAGATGGCATTTTCTCCTCCGGAAAAGATGCGGGGTAGGTGGGAATATGAATTGCGGCTGGCATCGACAGCCCGGGTGGCCGCAACTACGGCATTTGCCGATAAGCTTGTCGAACAATTTCGACTTGTTCACGAAGAGCGGGGTGGGGACGAAAATCAGGCGAAGTTCCATGCGCATATCCGAAAAAGTCGCATCCGGATTCGTACCATTTTTTCCAAGTGTTGGGATCGCACAACCCCTTGACATCGGGACGACCGATGATGGTAGTCATGACCCGTTGATTCGGTTTGCGGATCTTCAGAAGCCAATCCACTACAGCATCCGATGATTCCGCGATGAGTTGGTCACATTCGTTGACCATCGGATGGTCCACCCACATCGGTTCCGCCGGTCTGTAAAATGGCACATTGAAGTTCGCTTTGGTTTCCGGGTTGCCTTTGTGCATGGCTTCCTGGATGCGATGGAATTGCCGGGCCATAACTTCCCGCTTGTACTTCAGGCTTTCCTCCGGGCTGATCTCGGATGCTTTCTCCGGCATGTCCCGCCCGATAATTTCCCGGAACGGATTTTTGACGAAAGCTGATGGCTGCACCGGGAAATCATTGCAATCGTATTTCCCATAATTAAAGCAGTCAAAATTGATCCAGTCGACAGGATAGAGGCGCAAGAACTCGGTGATGCGGGCGCAGAGCAAATCTGTCCAAGGACTCTCGGGCGCCAAAAGTCCTACCTCGTTATGGTTTCGAGTGGTGGGAACGAGCCAGTTCGGGCGGCTATTGCTGATGTAAGGGTCCATAGCAATGCAAAAATAGCCGCAAAAAGGAAGTCCCGCTTTCTGGGCCATTTTAAAAAGCCTGGGAAACAAATCTCTGCCGGGTCCAGGTCCTACGGGCCCGAGCTTCGTCGGATAATAGGCGTATCCCCATTGGGAATAACCCTGCAAGAAGAAGATGTTCACGCCGAAATCCCGATGCCAGGCAAAGTATTCCTCGGGGTTAATGAAGGCCCAGTCCTGGGGCAGGGCTGGCGCCATCACCACTCGCTCTCCCTTGGGAGCGATAAAATTCAAGTCGCAACAAAACAATTTGATCGGTTTTCCGCCATTAGGCAAGTCTTTGGCATTTGGCAGTAGATGTACGGGTGTTTCTTTGTTGGTTGGGGTCACGGCAGATTCGCCCGAAACAGAGTTTAGTGCTGCAGCCGTGCCAACAGCGAGCCACGATGATTTCTTCAGAAACTTTCGGCGGGTCTGGTTTTCATCATTCATAGGAATCTTCAAGGTTGGAAATGAACACAATAATGAATTAACGGCTCCCCTCGCCCCAACGAGAGAGAGGGGACAAGGGGGAACGAACAGCGGTCATTGACCGCTTTCCCTCCGAGCATTGAGCGTGCGCGGGAGCGCCCGCTCCACCTCCTCTAAATAAGGAGGGGAGTTGGGCTGCGTCATACCAGCGCCAGATGCACCACTTCAGCAATGTGAAGTGTCGGGATGGTTGCCATCGCATACCCTCCCTCAACTTTGTACGGGACAGACTGTTCACCTCGCATCAAGCGCATCGACTTCGCTTGTTTCCCCTCCGGGATGCGGATCCCCACTTCGATTAGCGATAACGGCAAATATTCCTGCCGCATCCTTCCCACCACGGCGTCTTTGAAGCCCACATTGGCCAATACCCACAGTGCCAAATCTCCATTCGGCGCACGCCGCAAGACCGCGTACACGCCCGTGGGCGCCTTCAAGGTGTAAGGCTGCGGGGCTCCTCCTCCAAGGTATCGCACCATTGCCGCCAACATCTGCCTGGTTGATTTCACCCGGTCATAGAGGTAATTGGCCTCTAGGCTCCCACTGCTGTAAATCGCCCGCCCCTTCCCATAGTTGTTCACAACCACCGCCGGGCCGCGGACTTCGCCAGTTCCCAGATTCCAGCATTCCGCCAACAATTTGGCTCCAGCCAATGTCTCGGTCGGCACTAATCGCCCATCCCCCTGCACCACGGCTCCCAACTCCAGTTCTCCCAGCGCCGGATGAGCCTCCTTCACCCGGTAGAAACATTCCGGCTGGCTTCTCGACGGCTCGCCGATCATTCGCACTCCCAAGACCTCGCGCAGGGCTCCCCCATCCTTTCGCATGTCGCCGTGCTCGTCGTACAGCCCCGTATCGTAGGTGGCCAGCAGACCACCGCCGTCTTCCACCCACTTGGCAAACTTCTCCGCCTGCCGAGTCGATATTCCAGAGGCGCCGCACAACGCAATCACGCGCTGCTGCTCGAACCAGGCGTCGCTCATCTCCGTGCTCACATGGACATCCACGCTGATACGTTCGTCGAGCAATGTCAATCCCAACGCGCTCGTCATAATCGGCCAATTCCAGCTCTTCCGGTTCGTCCGAAAGAGCTGTAGCGATTCCCAAGTGGGAACAATTGAAACGTAGGGTACCGGAACACTGCCTTTATGGATCCCTTCCACACGCCGCATGAACGCATAGACTTCCTGAGCGGGTTTGGCGCTCCCGCTTCCAACCTTGAAATAAAACCGGTTTGCCGTCGCATAAAGCGGAGTATTTCCACAGGCCAGGTTCGTGAATCCCTCCATGCGGATTTCATCTCCATCTTCCACGTTGGTGTTGTGCACGACCCAGGGCCGCTCGTGAGGTGGTTCCTCCCACCACGACGTCATGTAACCGCCCAGGTACATTTGCGCCACCTTATTGTGCGGCCGCGCCATCGATGCGCCCTTCATCCCCCGCATCAGCCGCTCATGCACATCTCGACTCGCTTCCACCATGAAGCCCTCGGGAATCCGGTATTGCAAGAAAAGCGAAGTCCCGATCCACGCCTGTCCGTTATGACACATCATGAACTTCCCGCTGCCGTGGATGATCTTGCGAAAGTCCAGTAGATCTTCTTTGGTCAGTTGGTTGGCCCACACATACCAGGCCGTGAGCGCCTCTATATCCGTGTCGGCTGGCAGATCACCCCATTCAAAGGGAAGACCTTGATACTTTACAATTCCGCGAAGGCGATCCAGATCCAGACCGCTGAATTTCTTGACATTTTGCCTGCAGGAATCGCAAAAGCAAACCCCCGTATATCCGAAACCGCTCGGAGCATCAAAGTACACACCGTCAATGTCATGTTCACAGAGTTCTTTGACCACCTGGCGGATTCCGGCGCGGTAAGCATCGCCCGTCGTACAGACCCTCTGCCGCATGGGCCAGCCGATGTGATTATAAGTTCCGTAAGGCTTTCCTTCCGGATCGCGCATCACCCAGTCGGCATATTCCGGATGTTGGTCAGCCCAGCCGACTTCCATGTGGGGATGGCCATATCCCGTGTAACAATAGCAGTGGACGCCCTGGTGCCGGCACTCCCGCGAGACTTCGTTGATCAAGTCTCTGCCACCCAGTTCGGGATCAACCCGGAACGCTTTGCTCGGGTAATAGGCAAAATAGCCGATCGGCTGAAATCTCAAGAGATTTCCACCCAACTCAAGAACCACGTCCACCAAGCGTTTGGCGTCAAAGTCGGCCACATGCGGATAGACCGGGGGTGAGTAGCCATCGAAATAGACCGGCTGTGCATAATGCAACCATTCCGGCATCTGGTAATTGTCTTCCGGGAAGTCAGTCTGCCCTGCTCCAATAGCTGGCAGAGTTCCAGCTTGGGATTCCGCTAGGAATGCCCTCCATCCCGCCAGCACAGTCAGTCCTCCCATGGCGCTTTGCAAAAATGTTCTCCGATCCACAGGTAGAGTCCTCCGGTGAAAAATGAAATTTGCCAGCCATCGCTACCAAAAAGAGACCCAGCTCTAGCGCCTCCAGCATAGGAGGGGAATAATAAAAGATCCCCTCTCGTAAGAGGGGCCTATTCATTCTTTCTCGTCAGCGTTCGAAAGGACAATCCAAAATGGGAAGCATCATCCTCACCGCCCAAAGGTTTCGGTCCGAAGACGGTGTAGCCATCTCCGGGAACCTGTCCCGATGCCACTGTGATTTCAAAGAAGTACAATTTCTTGGGGTCCAGCCGAATTGGCTTGCTGAGAGCGGCTTCGTACCACAGATCTACCTGAGGATACACGTCCTTCCCGGAGATCCTTGCTTCTCCTAGATCATCCGACCCTTCCGAAGACCCGAACCGCACGAGAAGGTCTCCGGGATTGCCGTTGCTTGCAAATTTAAAGGCCACGCCCGTCAACACAGTCTTGCCGTCAGAAACGTAAAATCTGCCGCGCATCGTTGAATTAGGACCTGAGCTCAGAAGTTGCGCGGCATAGGGCACAGAGTTTTTGGATGCCGGAATGTATCCATGATAGTCGGGCGCCATGGTCTTGTCGCAGAATTCGTCATCGCAGCAGCCATAGTCACGTCCCGCCGACCGTTCCGGTCGAAGCCATCGGTCCAGAAAGAAAAATGTCCCAATCCCGTGGATGGTGTGGCCTCCGTTGAAACGGTCATCCACCAGCTTGTCTTGCATGTCCCATGAGTCGCCAAACGCTTTCACCTCTTTCCAGGCCCGCTCATGCCACTCGGGAGTCGTCACGGGATCCCCTGAACCATATTCGATGCATACCGGGCGCGGCCACATTGCGGCGATCAGTTGGGTATGCACGAATCGGTTGAGGACGTTCCAGTTGTAAAAGTCCTCGTCCGGAAGCGTCCAATAGGAGTCGCCGTAACGCTCTGTATCAGTGAGCATTGTTTGCCAGTCGTTAAAGTGGGCCGAAATGACAGCCAGCTTCAGACGTGGTTCCAAAGGGGCCATCCAAATGGCCGAATAACCGCCATAGGACAAGCCGTAATAACCGATCCGGTCCGGGTCGACAAAAGACAATGACTGCAGAAAATCAACCACCCGATGGAGCTTCGTCAGTTCAATGCTCGTGCGCATCAAGCCCAGTGAAGCGGTCAGACGCACTAACGGATTGATGAGATCTGCCCGGTACACGATGTTGGGGGGGCGGTGGTCTTCCGGAACCGTCATATAGGGGGCAAAGACGACGTAGCCACGCTCAACCAGACGTTCTCCGAACCGGTGATAAAAATGATCGTTGTTCTCGAGTTCGGTCCCAATGCCGGTGATATACTTCGGAGCGCCGTCGAAGCCGTGCTGACAGACAACTGCCGGAAGGCGTTTCTTGACCTGGCCCGCCACAGTTCGAGGAACCAGAAGGTGCCCATACACTTCGATGCCCGGCGCAACGTCCAGCACAACTTCATAAGCCAAAAACTTCTCCGTTTCTCCAATCAAACCCGTGCGAGGACGCAGTGGAACCGCTTCAAACGTGAATTCACCCATCAAGCCGGCTAATTCCGTTCGGAGCTTCTGCGCCTTCAGCGGGCGTTCCTGGGGCGGTATCGAGTTGAGTTGCCAATAGTCTGCCCGGACTTGTTCACTCACGGTGTCTAGGCGCCGGAGGTATGCAAAGAGAGCTTCAAAATTCTGATTTCGAGCACCCTCGATTTGCTCCGGCAAAATGCGCAGGGTAAATTCAGCCGTCTTGCCTTTCTGCAAACCACCAAACAACGAAGCGATCTTTATTGCCGCGTCTTCGAGTCCAGCATTAGAGGCAGCAATGATCTTCAGGTTTCCCGGTATCCTCAGCCCCTTGTAAAAGCGCTGTGCGCGGCTGAATTCGGCCGTTACACTGGCCAGAGGAATCACAACTCCTGGCTTCGTGACAATCCACAAAGGTCGAGGAGCGATCAGCGCAGCCACCTCCGCATCGGCGAATTCGTTCAGTTGTCCATAGAGGACGCGGTCTACGGGTTCTTCCCAGCAATTTTCCCTTTGCTGGAAGTAGTCAAGGCTTGCAACTGCCGCGAAGCGCCCCTCCACAGCCCCCGCATACAACGCGGTCATCCCCCCCTGACCTTCACCCATCACGGCAATTTGTTTGCCATTGATCTCTTTCTGGGAAGCCAGGAATTCCCGGAGAGCCAGCACTTGCTGCACTTCCAACCCGACCAGGGTACGGCCGACGATAAAGCCCGCCCGCCATAACACTCGCCGGCGATCCTTCCCGCCCGCCTGCCGGCAGATCGGATGATCATCGCGGCGTTCCGCCATGAGTGGAACCGCAACCGCGATGTTTCGCTCAAGGAGCGCGCGTAACCATTTGGCAGGCTTCATCCCTGTTGCAGCCCCGGTGAATTCTTCGCGGCTTTGATTATCCGGGGGAATCACAATGACGGCGGCCGTAGGCGCACTGGAGTGCGGCAAGAAAATAAAGGCACGCACGCTCAACTCCTGGTCGATTGGAAGGGTCAGTTCCTCGATCCGCAGATTTTTCTTTTCCGCGAGGAGCTTAACCTGTGGCGGTCCCAGCTCCGGCTGGATGAGCCCTAACATCTCGCGCAGGCGGTTCTGATGCTCTTGAAGAGATGTCTGGTAGAAAGCAGTTGAGGAAAAGTTAGGGTGCCAGAGACGATCCCGTTTGTCTGGGGTGGCGGCGATTTGCTGCAGGTAATAACGGATAATCTGCTGGCGTTGTTCCTCACGAATATCGCCGGAAAGTGGAGGCGTGATCGGAGCGGTTCCGCTAAGAGGAAATGAGACCTTTTCTTGGGATGAAGATTGTTGGACGGAATGCGGGTTGATGGTTTTGGCTGGTTGCGGGGACTGGGCTCTCCCACCGGCCCCATGGGCCAGCAGGGTTAATATCGCAATAAATAAGCCCTTCATTAACAGCACAGCATGTTGGCGCACGATAAGGCTATTCCCTTCCGGCTGCTGCGCGGCCCGGGTTCCCGGCCGCGATGTTCACAGTGGATCAACTGTCAAAACCGAAGCGCCTTTCCGCATGGGCGAAAGGTGGCCAGGAAATTACTTCACGACAACGAGTTTCCCTGGCGCTTGAAGCACTTCGGCCTTGATTATTCCGCGCCCCTCCTTAATGGTGAGAATCTGATTCACTTTGACCGATTTAAACACTTCCGTTTTCCACGTTGTGGGCCACTTTATTTCGATGAGGTCAATGACCTTTGCATCGCCAACGCCGAAGTGAAGGCGCAAGTCGCTTTGCGACATGACGCTAGTGCCCGTGTGGACCTCGTCCATTTGAGAGTGTTTCCCTATTGTCACCCGAGCACGCGCGCCAATTGCGCTGCGATTACACTGTGTGCCAATCAATTTAAGTTTGATCCAATTGTTCTTATTTCCCCCGTCATTGCGCAGGAGAGAGGGCCTGTCATTCATGTTCATGACCACGACATCGATATCCCCATCGTTGTCGTAATCCCCAAAAGCACAGCCGCGGCTGGAAAATCTCTCATTCACCCCAGGACCCATTTGGGCTGAGACATCCTTGAACTTTCCGTTGCCGAGATTCCTGTAAACAATACGCGGGTTCTTGAAGCTTACGCCGGTCAGCATCTTTTCAATTTCAGGGTATACGTGACCGTTGACCTGAAAAATATCCACCCAGCCGTCGTTGTCATAATCCATAAACCCGGCTCCCCAGCAGACGTATTGGGTGTTAACCCCAACACCTGCCGGGAATGTGACGACTTCAAAAGTCCCGTCCCCAAAGTTATGGTATAGGTCAGCGGTATCATCGGCGAAATTGGTTTTGAAGATGTCAAACCATCCGTCACAGTCATAGTCTCCCACACCCACACCCATGCCGGCCTGCTCCTGCCCATCCTCGCTAAACGCGCAGCCCGCTACCATAGCCGTTTCTGTAAATGATCCGTCACGGTTATTATGAAACAACATACTCGGAGCCGAGTCTACAGCCACATAAATATCAGGCCAGCCGTCATTGTCAAAGTCATAGGCAACGGCAGTAATGGAATACCTCGGCCCAGGTTTCAGAATGCCTGCCTTTTCCGAAACATCGGCAAACGTTCCATCCCCGCGGTTATGGTAAAGAATATTCATCCCGCCGGGAAGTCCACGAGGCCCGCACATCACGGGCAGGCCTTTCCACTGGCAATAGCGAGATTCACCCGGGGAGGGGATATTCTTCATGTCGAATTCAAGGTAATTGCAAACGAATAGGTCAAGAAGGCCGTCGCGATCATAATCAACCCACGAACAACCTGAACCCCATCTCACGCGTTCTTCCCAGAGTCCCGCTTTCCTTGTCACATCCGTGAAAGTGCCGTCTCCATTGTTGTGCCAAAGGACGTTGTGACCCCAATAGCAACAGAACAGGTCGTCCCAACCATCATTGTTGTAATCACCGACGCAGATTCCCGTGCCCCAGCCACTCCGCGCCAAACCAGCTTTTTCGGTCACATCAGTAAATGTCCCGTCGCGGTTGTTCTTAAAGAGATGTTGGATCGGAGCTTTTCCAGGCTCGTAGGTCTCTCCCAATCGGAGTCCGTTCGTCAGGTAGATATCCAGCCAACCGTCATTGTCGTAATCGAAGAACGCCAGTCCACTCCCTTTGGCTTCGATAATGTACTTCTTGCGTTCCACTCCTCCCCAGACGTTCGGGGTGACCAGCCCCGCTTCTTCAGCCACATCTACAAATGTAACTGGTGAGGTTTCGTCAGGAACAAGAAGCGGCGCAGCGGAAAGGGTTGGTATACTACTCCATTTCCAGAGGGGAGTCGTGACCGCATCGAGTAGTTTGGAACTCAGTAGGACAGACAAAGAGCCAAGAAAATGGCGGCGAAAGGATTTCACGTGAGGTTTCCTGGGTGGATCTGAATGCTGGCGCATCAACGGCGATGCTGGTTAGGCCTGGCGGCAGCGTTTCGAACAAAGTATAAAACCGACTGCCCCAGTTTAGCACAACATTTCTGAAACCCGTGAAAGGGGGAATGAGAATTATTTCCAATTTTGAAGCCCGACTGAGTTGCATTCCTCCTCACGCCTTCCTTCTGGAAAGAAGTGGACAAGGTAATACCTACCACCCCTATATCCCCTCCTTAAAAAAGGAGGGGAGAGTTTCTACGACACTCTATGAGCACCATTACAGGAGAGACCCTTCACGAAACAGAGTAGTAACTGTTGGCATTTTTGAGGGAGGATTGCGAACAAAGTTGTCAAAGTGTATAGTCGCCGCGAGTCGGAAACCACAATGGATATCCCCGGACAGACCCTAAGTGCGAAGCATCCGTCCGCGGAGATTCCCTCATGGAGGAATTCATTGGACAGACGAAACTTTTTGCGAGGTTCGCTGGCGTCCCTAGCAGGTGCCTATCAGTTGTTTGGCGGCGGTGATCAAAGCGCTGCCGCTCCACTTCCTGGGGCTGCCGACCCTTCCTCAGCGCGAATCGAAGAATCGGCACTGGGCGATTCGCTCTTTCCCACGAACCTCAAGGCAAATGAATGGTCCGAGTTCCCTGCCGCGGGGTTTTCCAAACCGGTTTGCGGAATCATCCGCGGGCGAAAGAATCCGGCAACGTTTGGCATGCCTTTGGGAAGTCTCGACACCGGTTGTCTTATGCTCGAGACGGATGGAAGGCTCGGTTTGACTTCCATCTTCAATTCCTTCGTGCCGATGCGGGGACCGCTGAAACTCCCATTCCTGGGCTTTACCGTTGGCAAGCAGATGTGGCTGCTCACCACGGCATCGCTCAGTTCCAATGAAAGCTGGTACTCCACAGACGGCGGAAGCCCCAGTGAAATTCATTACTGGGGCCACTTCCCGGTGGCCGATCTTGAATATGAAACTGCTGGCTCCCCGGTTCGCGTGGGGTTGCGCGCATGGAGTCCATTCATTCCTGGAGATTCCGCCGCAAGTAACACGCCCGCCGCCGTATTTGAAGTGCATCTCCGCAATCAGACGAATTTGCCGCAGCAGGGGGTACTTGCTTTCAGTTTTCCGGGACCCACTCAAGAGGAAGTCCAGATCGCACCGGGCAGCCCTCGCAAAATGCTCCACGGCACAAGCATGCCCGGAAAGAATCCCCACACTTGGCTTCCCGTGGCAGAACGGGAAGTACGCGCTCGCGTCGTCGAATCGGAAGGGGATTTCACCGGTTTGTGGGTAAGCTCGGAATTGGAAAACAACGTGGGCTATGCCCTGGGGGTGATTGGCAGTGCGAAAGCGCGGTACGGCGCGGGGCTTGGAGGGGATGGGACGGCCATCCACTCCGGGGACGCCTGGTCCAAAATTGGTTCTGTACTTCCTCGGGCAAAGGAGATGGATCTCAGCCGTTCGATGGCGGTGGATTACCAACTGCAGCCCGGCGAAAAGAAGGTCATCCGGTTTGTGCTGGCCTGGTACGCTCCACTCTGGATCGGAGAAGGCGATCATAACTTTGCCCACATGTACACGACACGATTCAAGAACGCTTTGGAGGTGGCCCAATTTGTCAGCCGGGAGCACACTTCGCTGCTTGGCCGCGTCCTCGCCTGGCAACAAGTGATCTATGGCGAAACCCAATACCCCGTGTGGTTAAGGGAAGCGCTGGTCAATATCCTGCACTTATTCCCGATTTGCAGTTTCTGGGCGGTGGCCCAGCCTCCCATTGGAGACTGGTGCCGCAAAGAGGACGGCCTGTTCGGATTGATGTCTGGCATCATCGACTGGCCGGACATGGAAGTCATCCCGGATATTTTCTACGCCCATCTGCCACTGGTCTACTTCTTCCCGGAATTGGCGGTTTCGGAAATGCGGGGCTACAAGGCTTATCAATTCCCGAACGGGGCGGCGCCCTGGCTATGGGGAGGAGTGTCCGCGGTGGCCAAGGGAGGGTACCTGGAAACCGCCGGAACCGAGATGGTGACTCCCTCGCCCGGTTTTCAAACTACCACCAATGGCGCCTGTTACGTGGATATGGTGGATCGCATTCTGACGCGAGTCGGCGATGATCCGCTACTCAAAGAGTTCTATCCTTCGATTAAGAAGAACACGATTTTCACCATGGGCCTCAGACCCGAAGATGGAGATGACGGAATCATCAGTGTCCCTACCGGCAACGTCGATCCCTATAATCCGAAGCGGGAACCCGGAGTGCTCCTGGAGTGGTTTGAGGCCGTACAGTTGTACGGCATGGTGACTCATGTGGGCGGGATCCATTTGGCTCAGCTTGCAATCGCCGAACGCATGGCGAAAAAAATTGGTGACACAGAGTTTGAGCGCCAATGCCGGGTCTGGCTCGAGGCAGGCAGTCGCTCCATGGAAGAGAAAATGTGGGCCGGCAGTTACTACCTGCTCTATAACGAGCCCAAGACCGGAAAGAAATCTGACCTCGTCTTTGGCTATCAACTCGACGGGCAGTGGATGGTCAAATTCCACGGACTGCCGGGGATTTTCCGTGCCGACCGCGTCAAGGCCGCGCTCGAAACCATCAAACGGCTCAATGCGTCGATTACAAAGTATGGTGCATCCGACGTCGTCACCCCACAGGGAAATCTCGCGGAAGGGATCGGCTATGGCATCAATACGTTTTTCGTGCCCGAGATCGATATCCTGGGCGCCACTTACATGTACGAGGGGCAAAGGGAATTCGGATTGGAACTGATTCGGCGCTGCCAATATGCTTTGAACGTCGAGTGGGGATATACCTGGGATCAGCCCAATGTCATTCGCGGCGATTCAGGGCAGAAGACGCTCGGAACATTTCTGGTCCAGAACATGTTGTTATGGATTGTGCCGGCCGCCGCGGAGGGAAAGGACCTTGCCGCATTCTGCGCTCCGGGAGGGTTCGTCGATCGCATCCTCCAGGCAGCCAAGAAATCCTGAGCAGACGTGGGGATCCGGGCGATAATTCTCCAGGCTTTGTCGGGGGTTTCCTGACAATCCAATCACGCGTAATCACAACGCGTGAGTTGTTGATGAGGCCGACGATCTTCCCTCTCCGCAGTTCGTGCTATGACATTTCCTTGAATGCCTCTCGGACAATCTTCAGGCGCTCCGCATAGGAAGCATCGGGCTTGAACTGGGGTGGCGTCCCCACAACCGTTCCAAAAAAGTCGCAACCGCGCTCATGCCACTTCTTCCAAGAAGCCGGATCACAATTCAGTGAAGTCATCACACGCTGATCCGGTTTGCGGATCTTCAGCAGCCATTCGACAACTTCCACCTTTTCGCAGGATTCGAGTTCAGCAAAAAGTAAGTCGCTCTCGTTGAGCATGGGGTGATCCACCCAAACATCTGCAGCCGGTATGCGGAATGGGACATTGAAATAGATTTTTGTCTCGCGGCTTGCCTTATGCACTGTCTCGCGGATACGGTAGAACTGGCGGGCCAGAATTTCTCGCTTGTATTTAAGGCTTTCTTCGGGCGTTATCTTGGCGGCCTCATCCGGCATGTCGCGGCCGATGATCTCCTTGAAGGGTGCTTTCACAAACCAGGCGGGCTGCACCGGAAGACCGTGGGCCTCGATGTTTCCATACGAGAACCAATCGAACATAATCCATTCGACGGGATACTGGCGGAGAAATTCGTCTACCCTTGCACAAAGCAGATCCGTCCAGGGACTTTCAGGTCCAAGGTATCCCCAATGGCCGTATTCATTTTTGCTGGTCGGGACGACCCAAGAATCCCGCATATTACTCACCGTCAAATCGGCTCCTACACAGAAATACGAATGGAAAGGCATGTGAGCTTTGCGCGACAACTTGAACAGTTCCGGCAACAGGTTCCGTCCCGGCCCAGGGGCTATGGATCCAAATTTCGTTGGGTAGTAGGCATAGCCGCCAAAATTGAAGGCCTGACAAAACATAATGTTGACCCCCAGATCTTTATGCCAATCGAAGTACTCTTGAGGGCTAATGAAAGCCCAGTCCTCTGCCGACGCTGGCGCAAATTCCTCGATGGGCTTCTTCAATAGAACCCAGTTTAAGTCATAACAAAACACCTTAAGCGGCTTGCCTTCCGGCAAACTGACAGGCTTGGCCTCTTGCGCACCGAAGGCGTTCGTGGACTTGGAAGCCAGAGCAAACCCCACGGAGTTGAGCGACACTTTTTGAAGAAAATCACGCCGGGTCGTCGAATTTTCGCTTTGATCTCCCGCGCCGGTTCTTATTTGAGTCTGAGCCGTGCGCGCGGCTGAGACCTCGAGAGGATACGGTTCATAATTGTAGCTCGACCCCGCTGAAGGCTCCCCTGCGATTTCTGATCCATTTTCGTAATTCTTCATTCTTATGTCCCTCCTTCATATGAGTCCTACTTTCTATTCGAATAACGACATCTGTCAAACGTGGGCAGCAGAGCGCGTCGAGTTGCCAGACGATGAATTCAGACATAAGTCTGCTCCCACCGTTTTCGTTTGTCTGGTGTGGATCCCTCGACCACTGGCGATTCCCTGTCCGTTTCCAACCGGTAATAACACATTTGGCATTGTACAATCACGATTGATCCGCGACAATCTTTGCTTGTTCGGTTCCTCTGATTCATTCGGCTTTCTGGTCCACTTCGAGAAAACATTCCTCTGTGCAAAAACAAAACCCACGAACGCGGTGGTTGATGATTTCCCTGGTGTTTTGGGCCACGGCCATCAATTACCTGGACCGCCAGACACTTTCCGTTGTCGCCCCTCTCTTGATTGACCAATTCAAGATGACCAACGTGACGTACTCCAGAGTCATCTTTGCCTTCATGCTCGCTTACACCATCATGAACGGGGTTTCCGGTGCGCTGATTGATCGCCTTGGAACGCGGATGGGCTACGCACTCACCGCAGCCTGGTGGTCGCTGGCTGCCATGTTGCACGGATTAGCCAATGGCTCAGGGTCGCTTGGTGTTTATCGTTTTTTGCTCGGAATGGGTGAGGCCGGCAACTGGCCAGGAGGCGTCAAGGTAGTAGCCGAATGGTTCCCTGTTTCCGAACGGGCACTTGCCTCGGGAATTTTCAATAGTGGTTCATCGGTAGGAGCGATCCTGGCACCTCCTGTAGTGGTCTGGATCGTGCTGCAATTCGGATGGCGTGCGGCGTTCGTTTTCCTGGGAGCGACGGGGCTGATCTGGGTAGCCATTTGGTTGCTCGTGTACTACACCCCGCCCCAGAGCGAGCAGGAAGAAAAGCCCCTGAAGATTTCCACCTGGCGGCTCTTCTGCACGCGGTTCGTTTGGAGCTTCACGCTAGCCAAAGTTTTTCTGGATCCCGTTTGGTACTTTTATATTTTCTGGTTTCCGGAATATTTGAAGCGCGCCCGTCACTTTGACTTGAACGCAATTGGCCGGTATGCCTGGATCCCATTTGCCTTCGCCTGTCTCGGTAATGTTATGGGAGGCTGGTTAGCGGCATTTCTCATCCGGCGCAATGTCTCGCTGAATGTAGCCCGGAAAGTTTCGGTGACGGTCTTCGCCTGTCTGATGGCCTCCACGATTCCAGCCGTGTTGGTGGAGAGCGCGTCCATCTCGATTTCGCTCGTTTCTCTGGCGATGCTCGGATACACCGGTTGCGTGGCCAATATGCTGGCTTTTCCGGCAGACTTGTTTCCAAAAAACGTCGTGGGTTCGATTTGGGGACTCGCCAGCATGGGATCGGGATTTGGAGGGATGGTATTCGCCCTGCTAACCGGTTGGGTGGTTGACCACCATTCTTATGTGCCTGTGTTCATCGGATTTGGTCTCATGCCGATGATTTGCGTGCTCATCCTCTGGGCCCTCGTCTCTCCTCTCCGCCAGCATGAACGGCTGGATGTGCGAAGCTAAATACCACGTAATTCACACGCCCCCATCCACGATTGAACGAACAGCGTTCAATTGTGGCTACCGATTGTTTCGCACGGTAATTGTCTGGTAGGTGAACATAGTCGATTTGGACTGGACAGATGGCCACGATGGATTTGTCGAGGGAGAAATTATTGTAATTGGACCAACGCCACTGTTCTGGCTTCTCGATCAAACCCTTGCGGACCGGGTTCATGTGCATGTACTTCAACCGTTCTCCAAATTCCTGGGTATCGCGGACAAACCGATCCCAGAACTGATGCTGCCACCGTGACCCGCTCGTTTGCCGCAGACGGTTGATCTTGGACGACGACACCCGTTTCACATTCCGCAAAATGCCCGATATGCTGATCGGCAACGGGGGCCAAATGAGCGCGTGCCAGTGATCGGGCATCAGTACATAGCCAAAGAGTAAGAAACCGAGCCGCCGCCTTTCGCTGTTGATCGTTTCGGCAACGATCTGGTATTCCGGTTCGTTAAACGGCCGATCACCTATGTTCAAATTGGTTGTAATGAAGAATAACTTATCCGTGGTCTTGAGTCGGTGAATGTTGGACACGGAACCATTCCATCACTGATACATGCGATTGATTCGGTTTTTACACCTACCTGGGTAATTTCACTTCGCCGATCGTCTCAAAACTTGCCTCGGCACCCGATGAGCCCTGCCCGGGCTGGCTGCCTCCTACAAATAACTGATATTTGCCGGGTAGAATCGCGTGTTCTCCTTGTTCTGTAACCAGGCTCAATTCACGCGGACTCAGCGCAAATGTGACTTGCTTCGTTTCACCCGGGGCCAGATGAATCCGCTCAAATCCCCGCAGCGCACGGACCAGCTGCGCTGGGGCGTTTTCATGTTTCGAAAGATAGAGCTGCACAACTTCATCGCCCGCGACCTTCGCGGTGTTGCGCACATTGACCTCGAGCTTAAGCGGATCGCCGGCCTTGACCTGGGACGAAGAGAGCTTGAGTTTGCTATAAGCAAACTTTGCATAACTCAAGCCGTAGCCAAATCCATAGAGCGGTTTGCCCCGAAAATACCGGTAGGTTCGATTTTGCATGGAGTATTCGTCAAACGAAGGAAACTGGTCGAGCGAGGCGTAGAAGGTGATGGGCAGCCTCCCGCCAGGATTGTTCAGGCCGGCGAGCGTTTCAGCAATCGCCGTGCCGCCTTCCCCGCCCGGATACCAAGCTTCCAGAATTGCCGCGGCATGTTCCTCGGCCCAATTAACGGCAAGCGCACTGCCATTCATGAGCACCACGATCAGAGGTTTCCCGGTGGCTTTCAACGCCTCCACTAGATCCTGCTGAGCACGCGGCAAACCGATGTCTGTGCGGTCCCCCCCATTGAAGCCTTCAACGCGGACACCCATCTCCTCGCCTTCCAATCCCGGTGAGAGCCCGATGAATGCAACGACCACATCAGCGCGTCGGGCTGTCTTTACGGCTTCTTCGCGCAACACTTCGGCTGGTGCCTTCCAGACAAGCGTGAGGCCCGCAGCGTACAATTCCGCCCGGTGGGTATATTCCAGGCGAAAATTATGTGGCTTCGCATCCGCGAAATGCGTCTGAAACTGCGGTACCGCCGGGTTACGATTTTCCTGGATGCTGCTCAACACGAGCTTTTCATCTAAATAGAGGCTGAAAGTCTCTTTGTCTTCACAAGGCCAGCAGAATGGTTGTTCAATCCCAAATGTGTAATCTCCGGGGGCTGGCGGAGTCAGAGTTCCGCTCCAGCGCACGGCAAAGGCGTGCATGGGAATTCCCGGTGCGGGGGACGCGCCACTCCAGTCAAACTGAATCTGCGGATCGAGGCGCACGAGCTCCGGCTTCCCTGTGAAGTCAAGATTCGCGAAATACTCGGCTTTGAGTCCTGAGTTCGTCAATTGTGCACGGGATTGCAACACCGTACTAGGGACTGGCACGGGCAATTCCGCCACAAAGGAAGAGCCCTGCGCGTAGAGCACTTCGGCCTTGCCTGCAAACTGTCTGCGCATGCCCTCCAGCGGTAATACGGGTTTCGATGGGGCCCCATTGTAGTTCCCTTCCAGCGAAATCAACGCTTCGGCATTCGGGCCCACCACCGCGATCTTCTTCACGCTGGGCTTGAGGGGGAGCACTCCATCTTTGTTCTTAAGCAGCACCATCGATTCACGGGCAGCTTGCAAGGCAAGGTTTCGATGTTCGGGGGAGTCATTCTTCGTAAAGGGGATTTGATCAAAAGGAACCGCACCCGGTGGATCGAACATGCCAAGCCGGAACCGCGCCGTAAATAAGCGTCGCAGTGAAGTGTCGAGCTCGCTTTCCTTGATCAACCCCCCTTGGACGGCTTTTGCCAGTGTCACATACTCTTCCCCGCAAGTAAGATCTGTCCCGGCGCGCACCGCCGCGATCGAGGCGTGCATGGCATCCGGTGTGAAGTGGTGCCCGGCGGTGAAATCCGTGATGGCGAAGCAGTCGGAAGTGACATAACCCTGAAAACCCCAGGCATCCCGCAACGTCTTTTGAAGCAGGAATGGATTGGCACAAGCCGGCTCACCGTCCACGGAATTATAAGCGCACATCACCGAGTCTGCGCTCCCTTCTACGACGGTTGCACGAAAAGCCGGTAGGTACGTATCCTCCAGATCATGTGTGGATATATTCACGTTGAACCCGTGCCGCTTCGACTCTGGACCGCTATGAACGGCATAATGCTTGGGTGTCGCTACGGTTTGCAGATATTTTGGATCATCCCCTTGCATTCCCTTGACGAAGGCAACTCCCAGCTTTCCGGTCAGATAGGGATCTTCTCCGTAGGTCTCCTGACCGCGTCCCCAGCGAGGGTCACGAAAGATATTGATGTTGGGTGACCAAAACGTGAGTCCAAAATAAGTGCCGTGGATATTTTCCCGCTGGGCCTGGTTGTATTTGGCTCGGGCTTCGGTGGAGATGACGCGGCCTTCGCGAAAAATGAGGTCGGGATTCCAGGAGGCCGCCATTCCAATTGCTTGCGGAAATACCGTGGCATGCCCTGAACGAGCTACCCCATGCAGTCCTTCACTCCACCAGTCATAGGCTGGAACCCTCAGCCTGGGAATCGCTGGAGCCGCATTCTGCATCTGAAGCACTTTCTCCTCGAGGGTCATTTTTGAAATCAAGTCATCGACGCGCTGCCCCAGAGGTAACGATGGATTGCGAAATGCTTGCCCCGCAGACTCCCCTGCCTCTTGAGAATACGCGGGTTGCAGGAGCAGGCTCGCTACCATCAGGACCCATAAACTTCCGAGAAGAACTTTCCCGATAATTCCGTACTTTGATCGATTCACTATTCCCTCCTAGCGAATATGTAAGTAGCTCCTGAGTATGCAGAAATGCTATCTGTGCCCGTGCGCCTGACATTAAGCCGAAGCAATTTTATTTTGTCAATAAGACTTCGGCTATACATTTAATGTTATCGGTACGGCTGACCGGTCGCTTGGTTGATGATTTTTTCAACATACCAAAGCATATTTTGGTAAATAATGAAAGTAATCTTGTATTCATTTGAACAAGTACGACGCTATAATAATCGTGGGTTTGCTCTGTGCCGGGGGCAACATTCCCAACGCACGCACGGCAGTGTCAGTTTGAATCTTGTTTGATTCACCCCTCGAGTCTTCTTAGTAGAATTTTGCTTCCTTCGTATTCTTGAGAAACGATACAGGAGACCTTCCTTATGAAACCAACCGGAACCATGGAACGACTTTCCACTATTGACCGCCTGGCGGCGCTGCGCGAGAGCAAACAGCACCAGACGCTTGAAAAGCAGCAGATCCGCGGCGCCATGGACTTTGATGATCACGCAATCATCCTGCCGCCCAAGGAAATTCGCCAAACCATACAGACTCTTGGTGGCTCGGGAGTTTATTTCACTGACGTGATCATGAACACGTTCAGTCCAACGCCCAATCATCCCAGTGGTGGTTTCTTCGGGCCTCGCTCCAATGGCGAAAATTTTCGCAGACTTCTCGAAACCCATCCAGTCTACATCGATCCCATATCCTCTCTTGCCGGAGCCTATATGGTGAATTTCATGGCCTACCGGACGGTCGTCTGGAATCCGGATATTGATTCTTCCGAACTGCTTGCTGAACATGCCAAGTATCAAACTATTCCGGCCATCGGCGGCGTGCAGCACATGTGCCAGGATATGGAGATGGGGCTGAAACTGGGCTGGGGAGGTATCCTCGAAAAAATCAATCGTTTCCGGGCCAACAACCCCGCGAGTGAAGATTTCTATGCAGGACTGGAGCACGTTGTTCTGGGGACACAAGACTGGATTCAGCGTCACGCCGAGGCTGCGCGCCGCATGGCTGCCGAGGACGTGGAGATGAAACAGAATCTGCTCGAGATTGCCGAGATGAACGAATATTTGGTTTCGAATCCGCCGCGAACTTTCCGCGAAGCCTGCCAGTGGATTCTGTGGTACCAGAGTATCGCCCGCATGTACAACAGCAGCGGATCCCTCGGTAGGCTCGATGTAATCCTCCTCCCTTACTACGAAGCCGACACCCGGGCCGGAAGGCTGACCGATGAAGAAGCCATCTTCCATATCGCATGTCACTTGGTGCGCGACACCGCTTACATCCAACTCGGCGGTCCGGATGCCAGCGGTCAGGACGCCACTAATCCCGTTTCTTTCCTGATCCTGGAAGCGGCTCACCGGCTGCGGATTCCGGCAAACATTGGAGTGTGCGTCGGCAAGAACGTGGATCCCCGGTTGATCCGGCGTGGCGTCGAAATTCTGATTGAAGACCGTTGCGGAGTGCCCAAATTTCTGGGGGTAGATAATACCGTCGCGGGCTTTGCCGCGAATGGATTTCCCCTGGAGCTAGCTCGCGATCGCGTCTACGCGGGTTGCCACTGGCTGGCCATTCCGGGGCGCGAGTATGCGCTCATGGATATCGTCAAAGTGAATCTGGCCGCTATTTTCGAAGTGGCGCTCCGAGAGATGTTGGCAGACAAGACGATCGAGCCCAGCGTCGCCGTGCTGTGGGAGCGATTCCGGCAACACTTGCGTTCTGCAATGGACACAGTGGCCAAGGGTATCGATTTCCAGTACGAACATTTTCACAAGATTTTCCCGGAACTTGTCCTCGATCTCCTCTGCCATGGAACCATCGAAAAGGGCCTCGACGCCAGCAACGGCGGCGTTGAGTACTATACCTTCGGAGTGGATGGCGCGGCACTGGCCACCGCGGCCGATTCCTTTGCCGCATTGGAACAACGTCTCGAGAAAAGGCCCCGCCTGACGTGGGAAGAGTTGCGCGCGCACCTGGAATCAGACTGGGCGGGCCCCGAAGGTGAGCGCGCTCGCATCATGATGAAGAACTCCCCGCGCTTCGGAAGCGGCGGTTCTTTAGGCGACGAGTGGGCAGTTCGCATTTCCCAGGCTTTTACCGAGACCGTGAAGGAAAAACCCACCCCCCGGGGTTTCATGATGATTCCGGGCCTGTTCTCCTGGGTGCTCAACCTTTCGATGGGAAGAAAAATCGGGGCTACACCCAATGGCCGGCATGCGGGCGACCCCATCTCTCATGGCGCCAATCCCGACCCGGGCTTCCGCAAGGATGGCGCTCCGACCGCACTGGCCGTGGCCGTGGCTTCGGTTCAGCCGGGATACGGGAACGCCTCTCCGCTCCAGATTGACCTCGATCCCAGCCTCACGAACACATCCGAGGATGTTGACAAGGTCTTGGCCTTGATTCGCGGGCATTGCGAGTTAGGCGGCACTCAAGTGAATATCAATGTCTTGAACAACCAGCAGGTCCTCGAGGCGCATAAAGACCCCTCGAAGTTTCCGGATCTGATCGTTCGCGTAACGGGATTCAGTGCTTATTTTGCCAGTCTTTCACCCGAGATGCGTCAGTTCGTTGTGGATCGAATCCTCTGTGAACATTGATACTTGCGGCGGCCTTCGTATTCTTGAGAATCGGTACAGGAGACCTTCCTTATGAAAGCAACAGGAACCATCGAACAACTTTCCATTAATGACCGCCTGGCGGCACTTCGCGAGAGCAAACAGCAGCAGACGCTTGAAAAGCAGCAGGTCCGCGGCGCCATGGACTTCGATGATTTTGCGATCATCCTGCCGCCCAAGGAAATCCGCGAAACCGTCGAGACTCTCGGCGGTTCAGGAGTCTATTTCACTGATGTCATCATGAACACGTTCAGGCCCACGCCGAATCATCCGCAGTGGTGGTTTCTTCGGGCCTCGCTCCACCGGGGAAAACTTTCGCAGACTTCTCGAAGTTCATCCCGTCTACATCGATCCCCTGTCCTCGCTTGCCGGGGCCTATATGGTGAATTTCATGGCCTACCGGACAGTCGTTTGGAATCCTGATATTGATTGTTCCGAATTGCTTGCTGAACATGCCAAGTATCAAACCATCCCGGCCATCGGTGGTGTGAATCACATGTGCCAGGACATGGAGATAGGGCTCAATCTCGGCTGGGGCGGGCTGCTTGAGAAAATTAATCGTTACCGTGTCAACAATCCTGCGAGTGAAGATTTCTATGCAGGGCTGGAGCACGTTGTTCTGGGGGCACAAGACTGGATTCAGCGTCACGCCGAGGCTGCGCGCCGCCTGGCTGCCCAGAACGAGGAGATGAGACAAAACCTGCTCGAGATTGCCGAGATGAACGAGTATTTGGTTTCGAACCCTCCGCGAACCTTCCGTGAAGCCTGTCAGTGGATTCTTTGGTACCAGAGTATCGCCCGCATGTACAACACCAGCGGATCCCTCGGCCGCCTGGATGTGCTCCTGCTGCCTTACTATCTAGCCGACACCAAAGCCGGTCGGCTGACTGATGAAGAAGCCATCTTCCATATCGGGTGCCATCTGGTGCGCGATCCCGCTTACATCCAACTCGGTGGTCCGGATGCCCGCGGCCAGGAAGCCACCAATCCCGTATCTTTTCTAATCCTCGAAGCGGCTCACCGGTTGCGGATTCCGGCAAACATTGGAGTCTGCGTCGGAAAGAACGTGGACCCCCGGTTGATCCGGCGCGGCGTCGAAATCCTGTTTGAAGACCGTTGCGGAGTGCCCAAATTTCTGGGGGTAGATAACACCGTCGCGGGCTTCGCCGCCAATGGATTCCCCCTTGAGCTGGCCCGCGAGCGGGCCTATGCCGGTTGCCATTGGTTGGCCATTCCGGGGCGCGAGTATGCGCTCATGGATATCGCCAAGGTTAATTTTGCGGCCATCTTCGAAGTCGCGTGGCGAGACGTGCTGGCGCACCCGGCGGTCGAACCCAGCGTCGCTGTCCTCTGGAAGCGATTCCGGCAGCACCTTCACGCTGCCGTCGACACGGTTGCCAAAGGGTTCGACTTCCAGTACGAACACTTTCACAAGGTATTCCCGGAACTAGTCCTCGATCTCCTTTGCCATGGAACCATCGAAAAGGGCCTCGACGCCAGCAACGGCGGCGTTGAGTACTATACCTTCGGAGTGGATGGCGCGGCACTGGCCACCGCGGCCGATTCCTTTGCCGCATTGGAACAACGTCTCGAGAAACAGCCCCGCCTCACGTGGGAGGAGTTGCGCACGCACCTTGAATCAAACTGGACCGGCCCCGAGGGTGAGCGGGCTCGCATCATGATGAAGAACTCTCCACGCTTCGGAAGCGGCGGCTCCTTAGGCGATGAGTGGGCAGTTCGCATCTCCCAGGCCTTCTCCGAAACGGTGAAAGAGAAAACCACGCCTCGGGGATTCATGATGATTCCCGGACTTTTCTCCTGGGTGCTTAACCTTTCGATGGGAAGGAAAATCGGGGCCACACCCAATGGCCGCCATGCCGGTGACCCCATCTCTCATGGCGCCAATCCCGACCCGGGCTTCCGCAAGGATGGCGCTCCGACCGCACTGGCCGTGGCCGTGGCTTCGGTTCAGTCCGGATACGGAAACGCCTCTCCACTCCAGATCGACCTCGATCCTAGCCTCACGAACACTCCCGACGATGTTGACAAAGTCGCGGCCTTGATTCGCGGGCATTGTGAGTTAGGCGGCACTCAGGTGAATATCAACATCTTGAACAACCAACAGATCCTCGAGGCGCATAAAGACCCCTCGAAGTTTCCGGATCTAATCGTTCGCGTAACGGGATTCAGTGCTTATTTTGCCAGTCTTTCACCCGAGATGCGTCAGTTCGTTGTGGATCGAATCCTCTGTGAACATTGATACTTGCGACGACCGTTCAGGACGTCGCTGGTTGGAAATGCATGCTAGAAAATCCGCAAGCTGAAACTGTGTTTGAGAATGCAAGGATCAATGGCGAACCTTTTGGACGCGTCTTTGATATCCAGCGTTTCTCGATCCATGATGGACCCGGAATCCGCACAACGGTGTTCCTCAAAGGTTGTCCCCTTCGCTGCCTGTGGTGCCACAATCCCGAAGGGATGAGCCCTTCACCGATCATTTCATTCCTTCCTGAGAAATGTATGGGCTGCGGGGAGTGTGTCCGAGTGTGTCCCCAAGGCGCCCATCATCTTGTCGCTTCAGAATCCGACGACTCGACGATAACCCATGTGTATGACCGCGAGCACTGCATTACTTGTGGCCACTGCACCGAGGTTTGCGATACGCGTACGGTGGAAATCGTGGGCCGCCCAATGAGCGTGAAGGAGGTCATGAAGGAAGTGGTTCAGGACAAAGCTTTCTACGTCACCTCAGGCGGCGGTTTAACTCTGTCCGGCGGAGAACCCATGGCGCAGATCGATTTCGCTGTTGCCTTACTGTCCGCAACTAAGGAACAAGGGATTCATCGTTGTCTCGAAACCGCTGGCTTTGCGAATCGGGAACGATTCCTCCGTGTCTTACCTTTGGTCGATTTGTTCCTTTACGACTTTAAGGAAACCGATCCGGGTCGCCACGCTGAGTTTACAGGCCACTCCAACCAACTCATCCTGCAAAATCTTCGTTTCCTGCACGACGCAGGAGCCAGGATCCAACTGCAGTGTCCCATCGTTCCCGGCTTTAACGACCGGGAAGATCACTTCGCGGCGATTGCCGCATTGTCCCGTTCGTTGCCGAATCTCACAGGGGTTCAGCTGCTTCCCTATCATCCACTAGGGAAGAGCAAACTCGAACGTTTTGGATTGAAACCCGCTGTCCATGTGAGCGATCAACCGCTTCGTCTTAATCAGCTCGAAGGTTGGATCCACTGGCTTCGTGAACAAGGAGTGCCTTTACTGAATCCGAACGGCTCCGCGCCGGCATGATCGTATTCTTATGCTGTTGGCTTGACAGGCGCCCGTCCAAAAGACGGTTTCGTGGAGTCCAACCCTCCAGGAGGCACATTCAATTTGAAGTGAGAAGTATCAAGGATTTCAAGGGTCGATAAGATCTAATCCTCAATCCTCAAAGATTCCAAACACCTCTCAACCAAGGAAAGGTTTTCGTGCCTCAGCAACGTCCTGCCTCCCTACTTTGGGTCATGCTTTTTGCCTATTTCACTTTTGGATTAATGGGTGTTTTAGGCGCTCTCACTCCGGACATCATCCGGGATTTTCAACTCAGTCGTTTTGCAGCAGGCCTGCTGGCGTCAGCAGCTTCCGTGGCCATGTCATTGTTCGCGATACCCAGTGGCTTGCTGGCAGATCGCCTCGGCGCGCGACGAGTGATCCTGGCAGGCGTATCGCTGATGGCATTGGGCTGCTATTGGATCTCCCAGTCGCACAGCTACTTGTTGCTGCTTTCCTTGATCTTTGCGATCGGTGTTGGGATCACAATGCTCCAAACCAGTGGCAGCCCCATGATCCAGCAACTCGATACGCCGCAGAACTATCATCGCAACTTGACGTTCACGATCGCGTGTGCCACGTTTGGAGGGTTCCTCGCCATCTTTCTCCTGGCATACATTCGTGGAACCGGCAGGCCTTGGCAGGCCTACTACCTTTTATTCGCCATCGTCTGCCTGGTGTTGCTGGCCTTTCTGGCCTTTTCCACTTTCCCACCCCGTGCCAAGGACACCGAAGGAATCCATCTCCATGCGATAGGGAAATTGCTGCGCAACCCGATTCTGCTGACCTACGGTCTGGGGGTGTATCTTTATACTGCGGCGGAAATAGGAATGTATTTCTGGATTCCGAAATTCTTCGAAGATGTTCACGGCGTGCCCGCAGCTGTTTCAAACCCAAATGCCGCCACATTTCTGGGGAAAGTGTTTCCCAGCCTGCCGGCGTTCGTCTTCGCGCTGTTTTTGGGGATGCAGGGCATGGGACGCCTCCTCGGCGGCGCCGTCATGAAACGGTTTGGAACTGTCCAAGTCATGCGCTTCTGCTCGGTGATGGCGCTGGTCAGTGTGTTCGTGGCTATGTTCGGATCAACGCTGGTCACAGCCATCGGCTTTGCAGGCTGTGGGCTTTTCACCTCAGTCCTCTATCCTCTCCTCTTCAGTGGCACGATCAACAGCTTCGAAGGCTATCACGGCACTATTTCGGGGCTCTTATGCACAGCCTACATCGCCGCTGCGGTCGTCCCGCCCTTACAAGGTTGGATTGGAGACCACATCGGGATGCGCGTCGCAATGCTGGTTCCGGCTTTGTGTATGATTTACGTCGTAGGCCTCACCCTGTTTGGCCGAGCGAAGTATGAGTAGTGATGAAACAAAAAAAATTTCGATGACTTCTTAGGATGAGCAGTAGGGTGAAAACCACCACCCCTTTATCCCCTCCTTAAACAAGGAGGGGAGTTGAAAAACCTAGCGGACACCCTCTCCCACGTTGGGGGAATTTCCTGCGGTCTGCGGCTTCTTTCCCCTCCCAATGCGGACTTTCTCTATCTTCGAAGCTGAAGCTCAAGTACTGAAATTGAATGAGGTGGGAGGAGTAAAGTAAACTCCGGGCGTAACCCTGTCTTTTGTTCATGGGTGATTTCTACGTTTGTCACACCGAAGTCGTTTCTGGTGATAAAGTCCTGCGGCGCAATCTGCCAGAGGTCTCCCTTGGGGTCCACCTCGCTTTGGGCGATGGCCACCTTTAGCCCCATCGATTCACTCGGGTGAAGATTGATCAAATGCAGATAGAGCTTCGCCCCATCCGCTGAGCGTGTAGCGGCCGCATCGAGGTAAGAGATGCCCTTCCATCCTTGCTCGGGGACATCAAACTCGGGAGACTGCTGTTCAACCTTGACGAGTTCACTGCCAGAGTGCCAGCGGTAGAGCTGCATGACCTTGCCCGAAGCGGTGATGTACGAACGCGTGCTATCACTGCGGATTGAGCCGAGGCTGTTGATCAGGTGAGTCCGGATGGCGATCGGGATGCGGTCACCCAGCCGCATGAAGAGCTGCAACATACGAGCGCCAAAGATCCCGTCCCGATGGGTCAAGTTGATGTCCAGACCCGTCTTGTTCAACAGGTCAATGAATTGGTTCTGTTCAGAGCGCTCCGGAGTGTTGACGGGCGGAGGGAAATCCAAGGTCAATTGATTCCACTCGTCGAAAGCAATGAGAATCTTCTTCCGGCCTGCCGTGATCTGATCCATCAGAGAGATCATTTCACGGGCACGCTGTTCCGCAATGGTTGGCTCGGCGACGATCGCGTTGTAAGCCTGGAGAGGATTATTCCGCCATTCCGGCAGTGCAAAAAGCCCTGTAAAATAATGATGGAGAGAAAGTAAATCAATCTGCGGCCACTCCTGCTGGAGGACGGTCTCATTCCACGTCCGGACGTTCGGGTCGTGGAACATGCCCACGGCAACGATCTGGATCGTCGGGTCCACAGCCCGCATGGCTTTGGCAAACGGGGCATAGTAAGTCGAGTATCCTTCTGCATTCATCCAACCGAGTTCGAACGATCCCCAAATCTCATTCCCGATCGTCCAGTATTTGATTCCGTAGGGTTCAGGATGACCATTGGCCGCCCGGCGAGCACCCATAGTCGTTTGAACCGATCCGTTACAGTACTCCACCCATTGGGCTGCCATTTCCGGAGTTCCCGAACCAAAATTCGCACTGATGTAAGGATCTGCGCCGACTAACCGACAGAAGTTCATGTATTCGTCGGTCCCAAAATCATCGGAGTCGATGCCGTTGTCATAACCGTAAGGCTGCCCGTAAGGCAGGATGTCTTGAGGCGGACGCCGTTCGCGTGGGCCGATCGCCTTGCGCCAATCGTAGGAATCACTGTAGCCGCCCCCCGGCCAGCGCATAATGGTTGGTCCCAGATTCTTTGTGAGCTCAATGACGTCACGCCTCATGCCACCGATGTTGTCGGCCGGCATGAGCGAGGCCTCACCCACCCAGTTCTGACCCGTAGCATCGAAGGCCAGACGGAAAACGGCTGGTCGCAAATCGCGATCTGGCGTCAGGCGCACTTCGTATTTCTTCCAGTCGCCCGGTTCCAACCGCACCTCAGCATGGGCGGCGGCGACACCTTCAGCCGATTCCAAACGGAAGGAAACATTTCCCTTCCCCGATCCGGTCCGGATCCAGGCATAGGCCACATATTCTTTCCCACCCAGCAGATCGAATCCAGTTTGGCGGATTCCCCTCCAGCTGGACTCTTTTCCGAAAGTGGAGATCCGCTGGGAAGAGATTCCATCCAGCGTAATCGACCGATCAATGACGTAGCTGACGGCGCTGAGGTCTGATTCGGGTTTCCAGGGATCCGCGACATGAATGCGGTCGGGATCAACCGGATAAAACTTTCGATTGCGTAATAACTCGGCCCACAACCCACCGTTAATGACCCGACCGAAATGTTCGAGGAACTGTCCGTAAATGTGAGGATCAACTTTGTGAAGTGGAATACTCGGAGTGACTCGCAACTCTGCGCGAATTTGCGCCCATCCGGACTCGGATGCCCCCAGACAAAAGCAGGCTGTAAGCAAAAGATAACCTGTATGACGCCTAAGAATCTGAAAACGGTTTTTGTACACTTTCATTAAGCCTCCGATGATGAATGTTTACTTCGATAAGGTTGTTCCCCTCCCCAGAAGACCAACACTTGACAGACAAATTACCAAACAATGGTCTGTTCAGGCAGGAAGCGTTTTACTTTCCGAAGGGGTGCTTCCTCCTGGCGGTAGTAAGCGCGATTGTAAAGTGGACCGATGGTACCGGGTGGATCGATCGAAGTAACGGTACTGCCCTTGATAGTCAACGTATAGGGGACATCTCCAATCGTCTCCTTTACCGTCCGTTCTGCGATCGGGAATGTGACGACGAATTTATCGCCCGGTACGGCGTGGCCCCCATCCAGATAGCGGCCTTGCCAATGACAGTTTCGCCTTGCGCCGTTTACTTGACACACAATCTCATGGCTGCCGCTCTTGATCCACTCAGGAGCACGGACCAACACTTTCTCAGAGGGTTTCTTGAATTTCAGTTCCACTCGGCCCTCGTATGGGATGTAGCTGTACACGTCAACCCACCGGGTCGCCCGGTTGAGCAGCAGATTCACGCGCAACTGCTTCCCTTGCGTCTGCACGATGCTTTCCATCACATAATAGAGTGCCCGTGCGGAATTTCCCAGGCAGCATTGTTGAATGCCGATCAACGTCGCCCACTCATTGGCGCTCGCCCAGCCGGCAAAAGCGCCGATATTCCGCTCCGCCAACCGCTCGGCTGTTTCGTTGAATGCCACCGGCTTCACAGGCTGAGTCTGGGCCAGCTCGTAAAACCATTTCGCATCGGTAAGCTGCTGTTCCGTGAATTGGTTCCGCACCCAGCGGTCGATGTCGTCCCAATAATCTCCCACACCCGCGTCGGACAGTTTCACACCCATCCCGATCATATCCGCCACCTCGCAACTCTCGCAGGTAAGGTAGCGATTATTGATGGCCAGTTCGGGAAAGAATCCCACGAGCGTTGAGCCCTGGGTCATGGCCCACTGGAATCCCGAGTTGATATAGTGCAGCGCCTTTTGATCCTTCACCGCCGCGGCATACTCCAGGATGCTGATCATTCCGATGGTATGGGCGTGGAAATGCCCGCCCAACTTGGCATCCTTTGCCTCCGGGTAATTCCTCTTCATCCGCGTTGAGGTCATCAGCGCTTCTCGTTCCAGTGGTGAAAAAAGGAAGCGCCCTTGTTCGTCATAGTACTCCGCAGGCCCCATCCCGTAGGCCACTAGTTTCGCGGCTAATTGACGAGCAGGCTCGTACCCGGTTACCCGGTAGTATTGCGCCAGGCCCTGAATCATTCGGATGTTTCCGTAGTCGACGGAGTCAAACCCAGTTGGCATCTTGGCTTGGGGACCGTATTTTGCGTGAGGCTCGTAGGCGCCCCAAGGAACATACGCAAAGTCACCCCGGTCAACCGTCAATTCCAGCAAACGCTGAATCATCCGCTCACTCGTTTGCATCCAGACGGGGTTTCTATCGCGAAGGTAATAAACCGTCATGGCCCCGATGACTCGCCCACATTTCGCCGGAGTGGTGGCCAGTTTCACCGACTCATCTGCGGCGCTGGTGCTCCTTCCATCAGCTTTCCAAACCGTTGCGAAGCTCCAGGGATTGAGCCGGCTCCACGGAGTTCCGCTGAGTATTTCGTAGACCAGGCCGTCCGACCCAACGGTCTTTAGGTTCACTTGCATCCAAGCCAAATCCACCTGCGTGTTCAGATCGCTTCCCGTGGCCGCCCGCAGTAGCGGCAGTGCTTCCATGAATCCCTCAACGCTGGCCACCCAGTCATTATGGTCATGCATCATGATCGGAGGATTACGGAAAAGCTCGGCCTGCCAATAGACCTCGTAGTCTGCATCGGGATCGGTAATCCCGGTTAGTGCGTTGATCGCCAACTCGGAGCGGCTCGCAATGTCGAGCGTGTCGGGGATGATGTCTTCATACCACTCACCGCGGCAAGGCGGGAGTTCGAGTACCGGGATGTTCTTTTGTGGGTAATCAATCACGAGTTTCGTGTTCTTGTTCAACTTTGCCACACTGGAGGGTTTGCAGGACTCCAAACCTGCTGTCAAAGCGGAGCCGCCCAATGCGAACAGAGAGTTTTTGAGGAACTTTCGCCTATCCATGATTGTTTTCCTCCCTCTCGAATTCAAATCAAGAGATCTTCGGTTGCCCTCTCCTCCAAGCGTGAGCAAGGTATCGAGAACGCTGAAGATTTTCGGCTCCCCTCGCCCCAACGCGGGAGAGGGGTTGGGGGTGAGGGGGGGGCGAAAACCTGCGCAGAGGTATCGTCAAAAGCAACAAACTTCTCCGTCTTCACCGTACCTTGCCTCCCGTTCAGGCACAGCTTGCTTGGGGGCAGCAACCCTCCTACAATTCGAGATGAGTTTACTACAAGGGAACAGGGATTGGCAGAATCTGTGAAAAATCATCTACTCATCTATTTTTCTATCATAAGGGAAAGGAAGGCTGAAAATGCGCGGGCCCAATATAACGAAGCTCTTCTTAGGAATGATCCTGGTGACCTTTCCGATCCAAGGAATGGCCCAAGTTCAGGCCGAACTTGAAGTCAACATAAACGCTCCATTGCATACCATCAACCCGGGAATATACGGGCAGTTTATTGAGCACTACGGCCGTGTGGTCGAGCATGGCATCTGGGCTGAACTGCTGCAGAATAGAAAATTCTACCCCTTCGACGCTGTCGGACAGATGAACATCGCTGCCCCTTGGGCAGGAGATCCGGAGGAGAGGAATGTCAGCTATGCGATTGATCGTAACCTCTCGATCGATGGAGTCTCCTCACAGCGAATCGTCCTGTCCGGCTTATCCAATGAATGGCGAGGAGTATGGCAAAGCGGGTTTGAAGTGATTGGAGGAAAGGAATACGTAGGGTACGCTTGGATTAAAGCTGAACCGGCCGTTCAGACGGTTTCTTTCGTACTGGAGAAGCGGGATGGAACAATCCTGGCCCGCTCTGAAACCTCCTTACAGCAAGGCGATTGGCATCGCTACGATTTCAAATTAGAACCGGTCAATGGGCTTCACCCCGCAGTTTTCAGCATACGCTTCAATCATCCCGGAATCGTCTGGATCGGCGGCGCTTCCTTGATGCCCGGCGATCATGTCGATGGATTCAGGAGAGAAGTTGTGGAGTTGGCCAAGACCATGTCTCCCCCGCTCCTGCGTTGGCCGGGGGGCGGTTTTGCGGATACTTATGATTGGCGAGTAGCGATCGGCCCACGAGACCGACGAGCACCCCACACCGTCGGGGTCTATGCCAATCAGGATAGCTATGACTCCCGGGTCGATCCCAGCGATTTTGGGACCGACGAGTTCATTCACTTTTGCAGATTAGTCGGGGCCCAGCCCTACATCACGGTGAATTTCGGCTCGGGCAGCCCGGAACTGGCTCGCCAGTGGGTGGAATATTGCAATGGACCCGGAAATTCAGAATGGGGGGCACGCCGCGCTTCTAACGGCCACCCGGAGCCCTATCACGTAAAGAGTTGGGGGGTCGGCAATGAAAGCTGGTTGAGCATCCAGCCAGGACACTCCACTCCGGAAGGTTACGCCATGTATTTCAACCAGTTTGCAGATGCGATGCGCAAAGCCGATTCCGGACTACAAATTGTTGCCGTCGGCGACACCCTGGACTCCACGAGTAATTGGAATGAGACGGTCGCCCGGATCAGCGGACAGCATGCCGATCTACTCTCCATCCATTATTATTATGCGCTCGGTTTCCAGTCGCCGTTTTATCTCAATCATCCTGTGGAATTCTACCGGTCGGTGGTGGCGGCTCCCATTTTTGTCGAGCAAACTCTGCGCGAGAGAATCGCGAAGATTGACGCGGCGAATACGGGATCCAAGAAAATTCAGATTGCTTTGGACGAATGGAATGAGGCGGATTTCGGTCCTGAGCCGCCGGGCCTGCCTAAGGATTCCTCCTTTGCTCGACTCGTGGATATGATCATCAAATACGGTGGGGATTTTAACCAGCCTCAGGAACAGGCTTTATTTGCAGCCCGAATGTTTCATGTTTTCATGCGCCTCGGAGATCGACTGCCCCTGGCCTGTAGGACTCACCTGGTCAACAGTACGGGCACCATTCGTACCAGCAGTACGGAAGCCTATATTACGGCTTCGGGAACAGCCCTGCAGATCTATGGGCCGCACTCAGGCTCCAAGCTTCTCAAGGTGGAGCAGCAATCTCCCATGTACGATGTTCCAGAGGCCGGCTGGAAAAATATTCCATACCTTGACGCTACCGCAACTCTTTCGGAGGATGGACGTAAACTTTTCTTGCATCTTCTGAACCTGAAAGAAGCCGAGCCCTTGAGCGTTCAAATCCGCCTCCTTGGCCGTTCCGTAGAGCCCAGTGGTGATCTGTGGCAAATCGCCTCGGAAAGCTTTTTGTCTTTGAACAATTTCGGGGTCGCTCCAGTTAAAGTTCAGCACCAACGGCTTACTGGTTTGAGCGATAGATTCACTCAACAATTACCTGCCCATTCTGCGACAACATTAGAATTGACACTCAAATAAGATTATTTCGAGAGAGGTAAAGGGACCGACTAATCAGGTGATTGGCAGAATAAAGTAGATATGCATTGCTACGATTTGCAGACAGCGGATCCTACCAATTTGCATTCACTTTGCTTCGGTATTCCGAAGGGGCTGAGTTCGGTCCCCTTCACCCCCGGCATCTCTCCCGCGATAGGGGGAGGGGAGCCGATCATTCATCTGTGGCTTGAAGACAAAAGCATCAAGCCGTGTAGATCGTTTGGAGGCACCGATGAAGGAATTGCGGCGACGAGATTTCCTGAAAGTAGCAGGAATTGCTGCCGGAGCGGCTTTCCCACCATACGAGTCCTTTCTCGTGTCAATGGGCAATGACAACCTGCAACCAAAACCGGCGGCCGCCAGAGAATATGGTTTGTTGGAATGTGTCGATTCGAAATTTTTAGCTGCACTCGCCAAGTCTCGCGCAGGAATCCTGAACTGTACGGTCAATAATCAAACCCACTGCGCCGATGCGGGACGAAGTTGGGGAACCGACACGGTCTTGAATGATTTGTACTTTGGGTTATACGGTGGGCTCTTCATCGGTGGCGAGGATCAACACCAAATATTCCGCAGGGAGTTGAAAAAAATTGCCCAACACGTTAAGGCTGATCCGGGACATCCTCCGGTTCCCTGGGCGGTTTCGGCCGACGGCCGCACTCCAAAGTTTAATCCGGATCCCGGCTACGACTTGGACCGCTCGGCAGAGTTCATCCTGGAAGTTGTCAGGACTTATGAAATCACGGGAGACCGGCAGTTCGCCTCGGATCTCTACCCGAAGTGCTTGGAAGTAGTCGATTATCTTTCGGCGCGGGATTTGGATGGGGATCTTCTCCCGGAGGGACGGACGCAAGAATTTCCCGGGCCGATCGGCCCAGGTGGTTGCGCATGTTCCAGCGTGACTTATATTGGAGACACGTCCGCCAACGCTTGGAAAGATTTTGGTGCCGCCCTGTTTTACTACGAAGCACTTCGACGGCTCGGGTTGCTTGAAAATATTCTGGGAAAGAATCCCGAGGCGACACGGCGCCTGGAAAAAGCCAGGCGTGTGCGCCAGGCCATCCAAAAAATTTTGTGGAACCCCAAAACGGATGGGTTTCTGGCCTGGGTGGAAAGGAACGGCACCCCCCATGACGACTGGATCACCGGAAATAACCTGCACGCCGTTGCCTGCGGATTGGCCGACCCCGAACAAAGCGTGCGAATTCTCAAAAAGCTCGAGGTGCATCGAGCGGAAATCGAGGAAATTGTCCCCTGCCGCGTCCGGATTGGTCTATTTAAAGAAGGGTTGTGCAGCAACCGGGCGGAATATTATTGGAATGGTGGAATCTGGACGCTGGTCGCTGCGCCGGATATGCGGGCTCGAGCCCTTCTGAAAGACGTCTCAGGCGCCCTGCGTGTGGCCGATCTTTTGGCGACCCGCCCCAAGGTAACCGATGTAGGATTTTTTGAGGCTTATGACGGAAAAACAGGCGAGCCCAATAATTGCCGCGGCCTCCTGATGAACAACGGAGGTTTCATCTGGGGATTTTTTGAAGCTGTCTTGGGAATCGAAGTCGAGGGCGATGAACTTCGGTTTCGAGCGGCCATTCCCGAACGAATCACCCCCGCCAGAGCTCGTATTCATTATCGCGGCGCTGATTTCGAGGTTCTTTGGAAAATAGGGAATCCGCGCGCGCGCTTGAATGGCAAGACCCTTGCCCTGAGCCGGGATGGCTATTATCGGCTCGCGTTAACCCCTGAGCCGAAGCGAACGTATTCAGTGGAAATCGTCATTAAGGAGCTCAACCGTGGAAAATAATCGCAGTAATTCGATGAACTCGTCGCGACGCAATTTCCTAAAGACCAGTTCCACTGTCGGGGCGGGCTTGTTGGCAAGCTCCACCGGGTTGATTACGGCCAATCCGGAGGCGACACCCGGCGTAGGAACAGCGTCCATGCAGCCACCCTCACCCGATTGGGCCCGAGACTTGATCATCTATGAGATCGCAACCAAGGGATTTACTTCGCCAAACGGACCCGAATCGGGCACATTCAAAAGTCTTCAAACCAGGTTACCCTATCTTCAGGAACTGGGGATCACGGGCATCTGGCTCAGCGGTCATTCGCTCGCCGACGCTCACCATTTCTATAACATCTGGACCCAATACGCGAACATCGAACCGCAGACTATTGACCCTTCCCTGGGCACTCCCGAGGAATTCAAGGCACTTATCGCCAACGCGCACGAGCGCGGGATTCGGGTGTTTCTGGACGTCCATGTACACGGCATTTTGAGTTTCAGCCCTTTGATCAAAGAACACCCCCACTGGTTTCGCGGTGGCAGTTGGCGGATGACCGACTACGACTGGCGGGGCGGACACACGGATCTTGATGACTGGTGGGTAAATGTGTGGACCAAGTATGTGACCCAGTATGGAGCGGATGGGTTCCGCTTGGACCACCGGATTTACCGGCCGGACCTTTGGGAGAGAATTCGACAAAACGCGGCTCGTGCTGGGCATGAGATTGTTCTCTTCGAAGAAGATGATGCCGTGATCCCGGGAGTCACCGATTTCACCCAACATGACCGGATGCTGCGGATCCCTCCACCGGGCAATCTGAATCCTCACCTGGTCCATGACATCCCCGGATTTTACGCTCGAATCTTCGGCAGAAAAGGATATTACCGGGTGGAGATCCAATATGCAGATGATGGAACAAGGGCGAGCGGCGACACCAACGGCCAAGGCGCGCTGCACATCCGGCTGGACGGCTTGATTGCTGACAAGATTTGCCGGCGCATCAATGATGATCATGCCGATGGAATCCCGGATATCCAGCTTACGGTTGAGAATGTGGCCTCGAAGCCCATCGAGGAAATCGTCGTCCAGGATGATATGGGCGGGCAATGGCAGACCCGCTGGGAAAGAAACGCACGTCTTCTGGCCGTCGAAGGGAAACCGCCTTCCGTCCAGCTCTACTTAGCCACGCTTGCCTACGGCTGGCCTTGCATCCAACTCAGTTCCCACGACGAGGGTTGGGAAGGATTCCCGGCAGACAAAAATCCTTACGTGGCTCAAGGTAGCCGGGCGTTGTTCGGCTACTCTTGCCTTTTCACACCCATGATCCCGATTTTCTTCGCTGGAGAAGAATTTGATGCGACGTACCGGCCGATCCCCTGGTTATCCGCTCACTTATTTGGCGGCCAAGATCTTGGGAAGGGTCGCTGGCTCTGCGGAACCATGCTCGACTGGAACGAGTTGAGAAGCCCAGAGCACGCTTCCATGTTTGAAGATGTGAAAACGATGATCGCCATCCGCAGGCAGGAAGCCCGTGTCTTGGCCCTCTCCTCGGCTGATAAAGAACCTCATCTGATCGCGGTGCCTTGCGAGCCAGAAATTGCCGTTCCGGTTCCTTATATTCGATGGAACGAGCGTGCGGCGATCCTGCTGGTCGCGAATCGAAATACGACGCAAGATGCCCACATCCGGTTACAAATCCCCCTTAAGGAAATCGGGATGACGGGACACACCAACTACACCATCACCGAACTCTGGCCTGGAGCTAAAAGCAAAATCTATATGGAAAAGGACTTGGGCGAGTTTGCAATAACGGTTCAACGCGATAAAACCCCGGGAGGCGGTCTCCGTGTCATCAAGATTGAGCCAAATTCCTGAATGAGTGAGCAGGGTCTGCCCGGCTGACAAATTTTTATCTCTTCGTGTGTTTTGAGCACATGAGTAGGGCCTGAGCTTAGCAACTGGTCTTCTCGATGTTATACTCATGTTAGCGTGGAAGAATCGATGAGAAGAAGCACTTAGCCATGCTGGCCGACGGCACAACTCACGAGGCAACGTCAGGCAGTAACAATATCTGGAGGAGCCATGTCGATACGACCGATTAAGCGAATCACTCAATCCCAGCCCACAGTCGAAGGCGCGGGGGTACGATTGCGGCGCGCGTTTGGTTTTGGAAAAACGAGCGACTTTGATCCGTTCCTGTTGCTGGACGACTTTCGCAACGAGAATCCCGAGGACTATCTCGCCGGGTTTCCGTGGCACCCGCATCGAGGCATCGAGACCATCACCTACGTCCTCGCGGGAAACGTGAGCCACGGTGATAGTTTGGGAAATCAGGGGACGTTAGGAGCCGGCGATGTGCAGTGGATGACCGCCGGCAGCGGGATTCTCCATCAAGAAATGCCTAAGGGCGATGGGAAGGGTCGAATGCACGGCTTCCAACTCTGGGCAAATCTGCCCGCCTCGCTGAAGATGACGGCTCCGCGCTACCAGGACGTCTTGTCCGGTGATATCCCGGTGGTTGTTGACGATGACGAAACGACTGTCCGCATCGTCTGCGGGAGTTTCTGGGGGAAAAAGGGGCCAGTAGAAGGGGTCGCCGCCGATCCGCGCTATCTAGACGTGTGGGTGCCACCCGGTAGGCGAAAGATACTGCCCGTCGAGACGAACCGGCATGCGTTTGCTTATGTGTTTGAAGGGGCGGGTACATTTCGCGACGCCTCCGAACCGGTTGCCGTCAAGACGGAAAAGGTGGGATCAGCAGACAAGACAACGATCGATGAGACTGGGAATCGTTCCCTCGTCCTTTTCGACACGGGGGATGAAGTGACCGTGCAAGCGGGAGACGCCGGGATCCGATTCTTGCTGGTCTCTGGAAAGCCGCTCGAGGAGCCGGTTGCCTGGCGCGGCCCCATCGTGATGAATACGGAGGAAGAATTGCGGCAGGCCTACGCCGAGCTCCATAATGGAACATTCCTGAAGGAACGATGATTTAAGATTTAGATTTTCTCGCTTTTAGTTCTGCTCGGATGTTCACCTGGACTGGAGGGCCGAATGCCACGAGGCCGCGTTTTCCGTCGGCGTCGCCTGCCATGCGGTGGATCTTGCCCTCAGCCCGTGTGAAGTTCTCCCTCACCCCCAGCCCCTCTTCCGCGTTGGGGAGAGGAGAGCCGATGATATCTAGTTTCTTCCACGCTGGGGAATTGAAAAAATCCCGTTCGGCAAAGCTGCGGTTGATGACCTCTTCCAGCTATCTTATTTGCCATTGGTCAATTACCATTTACCATTTCTCATTTAAGCTTCTCAATGGAAAATGAGAAATGAACAATCAACAATGACAAATGAGTCTTCTTTAGGTGTCCCGCCCTTCTGATGTCTAAGAAAATCGATCTGTCCCAGCGAGTGCCTAGAGAAGTCGAAACCAGTGAGTCAGCAGTCTCACCAAGGCTCCTCCTAGAACAAGCCACATTGAATTGAAGTGGAATCTCGCCAGTAGAATCAGACTCATCGCTAACAAAAGAACACTCATCGAATCAACCAAACTAGCTTTGGCGAGCTGCCAAGTCACCACCGTCATCAAGGCGAGACAGGCGGCGTTGACGCCGTCGAGGAATGCTCCCGCGGTCACAGATCGCCGCATTCGGGGAACCACTGGGCCACTCACGGCCACAAAAATAAACGCAGGAAGAAAGATTCCCAGGGTTGCGACAGCGGCCCCCTTAGCCCCTCCCAGAACGTACCCGATGAACGTGGCGGTCGTAAAGACCGGGCCCGGCGTCGCCTGGCCGATGGCGATGGCGTCCAACAATTGTGATTCGCTCAGCCAGTGCCAGCGCTCTACCAGATCCGCGTGCAGAAACGCCAGGAGCACATAACCGCTTCCAAACAGCACCGAGCCGACCTTCAGAAAAAACAGAAACAGCGACCACAGTGAGAAAGAAGCAGCAGTCATAAGGCTCCCGGAGACTCCTCCTGTTGAAGCCAGCGCGACTGGCACGCTAGCAAAAAACGAAGCGAGTCCTTGGCCGCGCTTCCGGCTGATGATCCCCACTTGAAGGGCGACTCCCACTCCACATCCCAGAAGGATGACCAGCTCGTGGATCCCAATAAAGCCAAGGGCCACGCCCGTTGCAGCCACAATTCCCAGAAACCTGGTTTTAAGGGCGGAGCGCCCAAGTCCCCAAAGGGCTTGCAGAACTATCGCGATTATCACCGGCTTCACACCGTACAAAATTCCGGCGATCTCCGGTAGTGAGCCGTATCGGACGTAGGCCCAGGCAAAAGCAGAGACGATGAAAACTGCCGGGAGAATGAAACAACTTCCGGCTACGAGCAATCCTGCCCACCCAGCCTGGCGATGCCCAATATGGATCGCCAACTCCGTCGAGTTGGGACCGGGAATCAGGTTCGTGGCACCCAAGAGATCCAGAAACTCTTCCCGGGACAACCAGCGACGGCGGCGAACAACCTCTGCCTCCATCATGGCGATGTGTGCCGCCGGGCCGCCAAAGGCGATGCTCCCCAACTTGAGAAAGAGGAAAGCAATCTCTCTCAGGGATGTGTTTCGCGCGGATGGAAGCGGAGTTTCGGACCCGACATCTTCAGGCTCAGTCATGTCAACCTGCCAGATTTGATTCCCAGTAGTCGTCAATTAGCCATCGTCCCGCACCCATCAAGAGCAAAACAATGGAACCGAGAAGCATGGACCAATCCGGGCGAGGGTCTTGGGCCATGGCCCAGAAACCTTTGTGAACTAACAGGGGGGACTTGGTGGTGCAGATGGCGGAGAGCATGATGACGATCAAAGGAATAGCTGCCAACCGGGTCAGCAGGTCGGCGATCATCAAAATGCCGCAAACAATCTCGAAGAGTCCGACCCATGGAGCCGTGAACTCAAGCGCTGGCATACCGATCAGGCGAGCAGCTTTTGCACAACCTCGCCGGATACGTCGGTAAGTCGAAAATCTCTTCCTTCGTGGCGATAGGTGAGCCGTTTGTGTTCCAAACCCAAGCAATAAAGAATGGTGGCATGCAGGTCGTGGACGTGGATCTTATCTTCGACCACGTTGAAGCAGAGGTCGTCTGTCTTGCCAATGACCTGGCCGGGTTTGACACCCCCACCCGCCATCCACACGGTGAAGGCCAAAGGATGATGATCCCGGCCCCAACTCTCCCCGGCGAGCCCAAGACTCTGAACCATAGGGGTGCGGCCGAATTCACTTCCCCAGATGACCAGCGTATTGTCCAACAGCCCGCGCTGTCTCAAGTCTTTGAGTAAAGCGGCGGTGGGCTGGTCGGTGATTTCGCAGTTCTTCTTCAATTTCTTATTCAAGTCGGAATGATCATCCCAGGTCGAATGCATTATTTGGACGAATCTCACTCCGCGCTCAATCATGCGCCTGGCCAATAGGCAATTGGTGGCGAAAGGGCGGGTCGGCTCTTTGTTGACGCCATACATCTCCAACGTGGCGGGGGTCTCCTTCGAAAAATCCAGCAGTTCCGGTCCGACCGACTGCATCCGGAATGCCAATTCATAGGAAGCAATGCGAGATGCAATCTCCATATCCCCCGCACGCAGAAAACTCTGTTGGTTCAAGTCGCGAATGGCATCGAGTGTCATCCGCTGATCTTCCGTGTCGACTCCCGGAATATTGGACAAGTTAAGAACCGGATCCCCTGTGCCTCGAAACGGAACTCCCTGATAGACGGAAGGTAGAAAGCCATTACCCCAATTGCCGCTGCCGGCGCCCGGAGAAGCGCCCCCTGAAGTCAAGGCAACAAATCCCGGAAGGTCTTGCGATTCGCTTCCTAACCCATAGGTCACCCAGGCTCCCATTGTGGGACGCCCGAGCAATCCTGTGCCGGAAGTGATCATGAGTTGGCCTGGATGATGGTTGAACTGATCCGTCACCATGGAACGAATCATGCAAATATCATCTGCGCAGGCCGCCGTATACGGCAGGTAATCAGAAAATTCCATGCCGCATTGGCCGGATCGGGTGAACGTGCGCGGGCTCGACCAAACCTTGGCATCGGGCTTGATAAAGGCCAGCTTCAGATCCTTGGTCATGGATGGCGGCAAGGACTGGCCATCCCACTTGCTCAGCCCGGGCTTCGGATCAAACAAATCGAGCTGGCTAGGTCCACCTTCCATGAACAAAAAAATGACGTTCTTGGCCTTCCCTGCAAAATGAGCCGCCTTGGGCCTTAGCGGGTTGACGTCTGGGAGAGAACCTTCTGGAATGGCCGTTCTCCCTTCACCGGCCATCAGATGCCAGAGCGCAATGGTTCCCAGCCCACCGGCACATTGCTGCAGGAAACCGCGCCGTGCTTGAAGGCGCTGGAACTCTAAAAAGTTCATAGTTACCCTCTTGTGATGAATTCTTCCAGATTCAGCAAGACCCGGCTGATCCCGATCCAGAGAGCCCCTTCGGCCGGATTGATTCCTTCTAAACTTTTAGCCGGAAAGATTTTTTCGATGGACTCAGGCTTCTGTTCCAACATTTTCTTCCGTTCGTGGAGATACTCCATCAGCCGCTCTCTTTCGTCAGGGCGAGGAGAGCGAGCCAGACACAATTGGTACGCATAATCAATCCGCTCTCCCGCATCTCCCTTCCTCTCCTGTAGCAGGCGCACGGCCAAAGCTTGGGCAGCCTCAAAAAAAACAGGATCGTTCAGTAATGTCAGCGCTTGCAGAGGCGTCGTCGATCGCTCCCGACGGGGACAGGAATTTAAGGAATTCGGAGCATCAAAGGTGACGAGCTGCGGATAGGGGTAACGCCTCTGAAATAAAATATAGAGTCCGCGGCGATACCGGTCCGCCCCTTCGCTCTCTTTCCATTTGGTTAAGGAGTTCATCCCCGCTCCACCGGCTGGCTGGGGAGGCCGGACGCTTCGCCCCCCAATGCTTGGATTCAACAGCCCGCTTGCCGCGAGTACAACGTCCCGGACCTGTTCTGCAGGCAAACGAAGACGCGTTTGTCGCGCCAGCAATTTGTTGTCCGGGTCCCGGGCTTCCAGATCTTTTCTCGTATTGGAAGACTGCCGGTATGTGGCGGACATCACCAGCAGTTTATGCATCTTCTTGACATTCCATCCGCTGGAGACGAATTCGGTCGCCAACCAATCCAGCAATTCAGGATGCGTGGGAGGACTCGACCTGAGACCAAAGTCCTGCGGGGGATCTACCAAACCCCGCCCGAAAAATTCCTGCCAGGTGCGATTCATGGTCACTCGTGCCGTCAACGGATTGTCACTGGAGACCAGCCAACGAGCCAGCCTGAGTCGGGAAAGCTTTGAGTCTGTTGCAAGAGGAGGCAAAATCGCTGGAGTCCCTGGCTGGACTTCAATCCCGGGCTGGAGGAAGTTTCCCCGGATCAAAACATGCGTCTTGGGAGGGTGAGGGTTTTCCGCAATCCCTAGGGCCTCAGTCAACGCCGGATATTCTTCCGCCAACGCATTCAGACGGGTGTTTAATTCGTTAAAACGAGAGAACTTGACAAATTGGTCTGTCAGGATTCTCTTTTGCTTGGGGGTCCGTTTCTCTGGCGCCAGCATGAGAATCTCCTCACCCCCATCCATCTTGACCCTCAGTAATTCCAACTGAAAGTCCGAAGCGAAATCAACGCCCGGGTGTGCGGCCGCATCACGCACTTTCTTCTCCCATTCGACTTGTAATTCCGCAACCTTGAATTCTTCCAGAAGGGTCGCGCGTTTTTTTTCATATTCCGGTTGCTTCAGCAGAAAAGGTCCGCGTTCTACCGGAAGCGGCGCATCAAAATTGACCTCGGTTGCCGTATTGAAAAAGGCATAGAGCTGATAAAACTCCTTCTGACTAATGGGATCGTATTTATGATCATGGCAACGCGCACAACCCAGGGTCAGGCCCAGCCAGACCGTCCCGATCGTTGCGGTCCTATCGACAACTTGCTCAGTCCGAAATTCTTCCCTGTTGACTCCACCCTCACGGTTAGTCAGGGTATTCCGATTGAAGCCGGTTGCAACCTTCTGTTCCAGAGTGGCATTGGGCAAAAGATCCCCGGCCAGCTGCTCGATCGTGAACTCGTCGAAGGGCATGTTTCGATTGATGGCCTCAATGACCCAATGACGCCAGCGCCAGGCATTCGGCCGGATCATGTCCTCTTCATAGCCGTCACTGTCTGCGTAGCGAGCTAGGTCGAGCCAATGGCGCGCCCACTTTTCGCCATAATGTTCAGAGGCCAGCAGGCGATCGACCAGCCGTTCATAGGCGTCGGGCTGCTTGTCGGCCAGGAATTCAGCAACTTCCTCGGGGGTAGGAGGCAGCCCGATCAAATCCAGACTCAGGCGACGGATCAAGGTTTCCCGGTCCGCTTCAACCGAAGGCTGGATGCTTTCTTTCTCCAGCCTGGCCAATACAAATGGGTCGATTGGGTTTCGGATCCAGCTGGCGTTCTTGACTCTGGGCAGCTTCGGACGTTGGGGCGGGATAAATGCCCAATGTTTGATCTTCGGCCGCTGGGCTCCAACTGGAGAGGCCGATTTGGCAGACCCTGCCGGATCGGGCCAGACGGCTCCTTGGTCGATCCAGGCGCGCAGTAAGCCGACTTGTTCAGAACTCAGAGGATCCCCCGTCAGCGGCATTCTCAAGTCTTTGTTGAGACCTGCCACGAGTTGAATTAGCCGGCTGTCAGCACTATTGCCGGGCTTTATCGCGACGCCGCTGTTCCCTCCAGCCAGGCTGGCTTCCCGGCCATCCAGGCGAAGCCCCCCCAACTGTTGGACAAACCCATGACAGGACAGACATTTCTCTTTGAAAAGGGGCTCAATGTCTCGATAGAAATCCACCTGGGTGTTTGCCGCGGGAGGAAGACTTTTCAGATTCGCTTCTTCAGCCCGCAGCAGACCCTGCATCGTACCAAGAAGTAATGGCACGAGGACAAACCGTGTTCGCCAACATCTCTTCATAGAGTTTCTTTCCATCCTGAACAATTCAAACTTATAGACACGCACGCAAAATCATGAGTGGCGGGAACCTTAAAAAGATTACCATACGCAACGCCTCCTTAGCGAACGGAAAAAGGCATGTTGCAGGACTGGTGCGGCTGTTCTTGCAGGAAAATACTCGGGGGGGGGTAGAAGGCGTGGCGGAATTTGTGACAGATCGCGTCACGAATTGGCGGGATCCATGAATCCCCTATTTCATTCGAACGAAATAGACGTCGAAGTCTTGATGGAGGGCAGCTTGAGAATAGATTCCCTTGAGCTGATCGCTCCCTGGATCATAAACTAAATTGTAAGCGCTTCCAGGATACCCCGTATCCCGCAGTTCGACGAAGACCTTGGTTGTTGAGCCAGATTGAGACACTTTAGCGATCGCCACGTGAATAGGGCGGGGATTGAAATAGGCGGCTTCCATCTCCCCATCTGGCTTAATATTCAGGATTTCCAGGACATAGCCACCATCCGGCCGAAGCCAACGTCCCTTCAAAAGCTGTGACTCATTCTGGCTTGAGGGCCATTCTCGAATGACAAAGTATCCGAGAACGACAAGGCCCACCGTAATGAGCAGATAGATGAGCCATCGAGAGGACTTTTTCGCACTCGCGGCAGAACCCGTCGCCACAGGTCTCTTCTTTGACTTCTTGCCTGATTTCATAAATACCGTTAACCAATTTCAAATTCCCAGCAGGAAAGAAAAAATCATCGGCTCCCCTCTCCCCAGCGCGGGAGAGGGGTTGGGGGGGGACCTGCGTGCCTATGGACAGCTACCTAGAAGACATCCCCCGTAGCCTTGCTGCTGCCCCCTTCCAAGGGGGACTTTTCAATTCCGCTGTCGAACCTATGGAGGGCTGAGATCTGCTGTCTATCACTTGCTCCGCTTCGCAACCCCCATGAGGCGTGTCGGGTAGGTCGCAAAATTCTCAATCTCCACAGACTTTTTCCCCGTCTTCTCGTCGGTCACCCAACGGATTTTGGCTGCACCAATATAGGTTCCTTCCCCCTTACCATCAGGGTCCATTACGATTTCAATCACCCCAAAGGGATAGTCTCTGGAGCGATAGCCATTTCGCACTTCGGCCATCTTGAGCCAACGCTCAAAGACCACCACGACCTTACGCTTGCCTTCTTCGAGATTATGCACCCGGACCACATTGATCGTCCTTCCCACCTGCCCGGAGAGAGAGAAAAAACCCAATTTCTGTTTCGAGATCGCTTTTAACAGGCCATCTTGTTTTTCTTCCGCCAAAGTAGTCAGATACCGCTGGGCCTCTTCATCGGATGTATAGCCTTCGATGGTCAGATTAAAGGTCGTTGAGGCAAGCTGACCGGAAACCGTGCCGCCGACCGACACGGCCGTGCCTGTGTAAATTTCCTTTGTTTCGCCGGCCATCAAGGGGAGCGCGATAACGAGGATCAATATCCAGGCCATCAACGGTAGGGCCCGCGATTGGATCGGCTTGGTCATGATTCCTCCATATATATGTTTGCTTGAAGGTGGCCTTGATCAAAAATGTTGGAAAGTCCAATTACTCGATTCCAAGTGTCCGCTGGATTTGCTCCAGGGATACTCCCTTGGTTTCCGGCAAGAACTTCCACACCATGATGAATTGCAGAACCATCATGCATCCAAAGAAAGAGAAAGCATGTCCACCGGAGTGCTCGGCGATAATGGGGAATGTCCAGCTGACTATGGCACACCAGAACCAGTGGACGAAGCTTCCCAAAGCCTGGCCTCTGGCACGCACACGATTGGGAAAGATCTCACTCAAGAAAACCCAGATCACCGAGCCTTGAGAAAACCCGAAAAAGGCGATGTATCCCATCAAGCTGCCGAGCACCAATCCGCCTCCAATGCCGTTGTAGAAGGCGTAGGCCGTGATGCCGAGACAGACGGTCAACCCCACCGACCCGATCAGAAGGAGTTTCTTCCGCCCAAACCGATCAATCATGGTCATCGCGATCAAAGTAGAAATCAGGTTCGTAAATCCGATGATCACAGACTGGAATAGGGCACTGGCCTGTCCAGCGCCTGCCATTCTAAAAATATCTGCCGTGTAATAGATGATGGCATTGATGCCAGACATCTGGTTGAAAGTAGCCACCATGAAAGCCAGCAGGATGGGGATGCGGTACTTACGGGTAAAGAACGGCTCATTGATGCTGACGCGTTCTTCATGGAGCGAATCTACTATTTCCTTAAGTACGCCTTCAGCATCTTCATTTCCCAGCTTCTGAAGGACGCTCAGCGCTTCATCTCGCCGATGCCGCTTTACCAGCCAACGCGGGCTTTCTGGAATCGGGATCAAAAAGAAGAAGAACAGGATTGCCGGGATGGCAACCACCCCCAGCATCCAACGCCAGGCGTCTGACGTGCCCGAGGCCACCGAAGTGGGAAATTGTGCGGAAATGAAATAATTAGAGGCATAGGCAGTAAGCACGCCAATGACGATATTCAATTGGCTGACTGCCACCAGCCGTCCGCGGGCCTGAGGTGGCGAGATTTCGGCAATGTACATGGGCGAGACAACCGAAGCGCCACCGATAGCCAACCCCCCGATAAAGCGGAAAAGGAGCAACGCCGTGTGGCTCCAGGCAAACCCGCAGCCCAGGGCGGAAATAAAATAAAGCACCGCCAAAATGGTTAGGGTCTTTCGGCGACCCAGAATTTCTGCAGGCTTACCCGCGGCGAGAGAACCCAGGATCGTCCCAATCAAAGCACTGGCCACAGTAAATCCAAGTTGGCCGCTGGTGAGATGGAAGACATGACGCAAGGCATCGGTGGTTCCGGAAATCACGGCGGTGTCGAATCCGAATAAGAAACCACCTAGCGCGGCGACCATGGTACTGCCGAGTAAGTATCGGTTGAATTTCATGATGAGTAAGACCAGGAACAAAAAGCATTGTTCGCTGGCTTTCGCGTCCTTTCTGACGGTGACCGTCTAAATGGGAATTCTTATTTTGACAAACATCCTTCACAGGGAATGAGTTGTAGAGGCACAGCCTACCACTTCATGCCTTGGCAAAGCCAGCTTCTCGCGATGCAAAGTTTAGAGTCGACTCTCTTCTGTAAAGTCAGAAGGATCTCGCAAGGCCACCATTGGGGGTCTTACGTTTCACGACCACGGCCGTCAAATCATCGAGCTGTTGGGTTCCCGCAGCGAATTTGAGAACCGCTTCATAAAGCGTGGAAATTAACTCCTTGGCAGGTCGATGGCAATTGACGCGGATTACCTCTTCCATCCGTTCGACTCCGAATTGCTCATCCTGGGCATTGACCCACTCAAAGAATCCATCAGTCACTAGAAGAAGAATATCTCCTGGCGCTACGTCAATTTGCAGAGGCGAATCCATCGGCGCTCCCTCCAGTAACCCTAGGGGAATGCCTTGTGGATTGATGTTCTGGATTCGCTGGTCAGCTGCCGTATATAGCAACAACGGGCCATGGCCTGCAGATAACAACTGGATCCGAAAACGAATCGGGTCTAACAAAGCCGCCACGAAAGTGACAAACCGTTCTTGAGGCAGGTCAGCCACCAATAAGTCGTTGATCCGGTCCAATACCTTCGTGATTTCATGGCCAGAGAGAAAACAAGCCCGAGAGTAGGCACGGCAGGCGGTGGCGACCAACGCTGGTCCGATGCCGTGCCCGGTTGAGTCCCCGAGCGTCACAACGATACGTCCGTCGGGTAAAGTCTGCCAATCGAAATAATCACCTCCCGTTTGATCCGCGGAAAGATTCCAGCCGGCAATGTCAAAATGTTCAGCAGGCGGCGACTGCGTGGGCATCAGCCCTTGCTGGATGGAGCGGGCCACATTCAGGTCGTGCTCCATTTTTTCCATGAGCCTTCGCGTCTCCGCTTCACGAAGCGCGGCTAAGACATGTTTCCGAATCTCTCCCGCGACGGCTCCGGCGACAAAACCACCAATTAAGAGCATTGCCGCATAAGTTAGAATAACTTCAAGACCAAAGCCACTCGGGTAGATGTTGGGTCTGGGATAATACCGGAAAGTATAGGCGGCAACTGCCAGATAACCGCCTGCAGAATATAAGCCGGTCAGGCGCGAAAGCAGCGGGCTGAGTCTCAAGGTCGATAAAATCATGCCTAAAAAGTAGGTCAGAACGGCTGGGGCAACCAACGCTCGATAAGGGCCAAAGTAAGGGCTCTCGGTCAAGAGGAAGAGCAATCCCGTCGGCAAGAGCGTTTCGATAAAAAAATTCACTCCCCAGAACCAACCTGGAAAATCTTGCGACTCCTGGATCTTGCGGTTGATTCGTTTCAGCATCAGACTTTCATAAACAATCACAACAACTACAAGAAAGATGGCCTCGGGAACAACCCGTTTCTCTGCCTGATTCGTGCTGATTGAGGCGCGAACCAAAACAAGCAGGGCCGATGCACTCAGTAGGATGAGGAGTCCAATGATTCGGGATCGTTCGCTTTGCAGCGTCGCGCGCCTAAAAGCTATTGATTGGATTCCGGAGTTGTGATTCATGGATTCTCCCCTCAATGATTACTTTCGATTCTGGCAAACCGACCACGCCGCGTAGGATTGGGGTTTCGAGAAAGCCAGAATCCTACGCCCTACTGTGGGACGGGTCCCCTGACCCGGCGTCTGAGAAATCGCCGAGTGGGGGAAGGCGGCCTACAAACCTCAGAAGGGAACGCTCGCCGCCACGTTCCTGACTGACACGGATGGCTGAATTTAGATCGTTAGGCCCTTCAGCAAGGAACGGAACAGCGTCCGCTCCCTACAAGGCATCCCCGGCTGCAACAAACACCGCAAAATCGTGCAACTTAGAGGTTGTCCCTGTCTTAAGCTCTACCGAGTTTTATTTTCTTTGCTGGAAAGTTCCTGCTGAATCTTCAGGAGCAACTGGCTTGGGCCCGGTGCAGCAGGAAACATTTTCGCCAGTTGCTCAGCAAAAGGCAAGGCCTGCTTTGGGTGCTGGTCTTGCAAATAGAAAATGGCTAGCGCATTCAGAATCTTTGGATTCTCCGGTTCCAATCGGTTTGCTGCCAATAACTGTTCTTCTGCCTCGGGTCGCTGGCCCATTTGTTGTAAGGCCAGGCCTCTGTTGTAACGTACAGTGGCACGGCGCGGAAGCAGTTCTGCAGCTTTCCCCAGGCTGGCTTCCGCCTCAGACAGGCGGTTTTCTTCAGCCAGGAGCAGCCCAAGCGAATAATACAACTCACCTTCCTTCGGCGCTTTTTCAATGGCATTTCGAAGGACCTGCTCGGCCTCGGGATTACGGCCCAACTGGTTATAAAGATTGGCCAGGTTCACATGGACGGGAAGGAATGTCGGATCCAAGCGGAGAGCCTTCAAATAAGACTGTTCGGCCCGCTCAGTTTGTCCTGAGTTTGCATACATCACTCCCAAATTTAAGTGGGCGGAAGGCATGTCTGACTGCGACATTTGTGCATCAATAAACTCCTGCCGGGCAGATTCAAATGCCTTGCGTTGGGCCGGACTGAACTGTTCGGCTTGCACGGATGCCAGAACCCGGGCGGCTTCAATACGAACGGCGCGAACCGGGTCGTTCAACAAAGGAGCAGCTCTCTCGAGTCTGAATTCGGGCGCTGCTTGGTCCAGACCTTTCAATGCATAAACCCGAACGAGCGGATCAACGTCTGTCACTAACTTCAGCATGGCTTCCAAACTTCCCGGGCTGGATGGACGAAACAACTCCAGAGCGGTTGCCCGTGCAATTGCCGGCTGCTTCGAATCATTGGCCAGTTGCAACAGCCTGGATTCAGCATCTTCGCTTCCTGCTCTGCCGGCGCTCAGGATTTCACCAAAATGTGAATCCTGTTGCCGGTGAGGTCCGTACCAGCGAGCAACAGCCTGGGCTGCCCATTCCAGTGAGCGGTCACGATGGCATTGGTTGCAGGCATTAGGGGTTCCCAATTTCAAAGACAGGTCAGGCCGAGGCACTCGGAGGCTATGATCGCGGCGGGGATCGACAACCATATACGTTTGAGTCGGCATGTGGCAATTCACGCATTGAGCGCCAGCAGAGTCTTCGCGGTGAAAGTGATGGGCAGGAGTGTCGTATTGTTTCGATTTGAGCGTGGGAAAGTCCGAAGGGGGCGATGTTTGATGACAACGAATACACAACTTATTGGCCACACCCCACGTGCGCAGACTATGAGGATTGTGGCAATTCGAGCAACGAACTCCCTCGTGATACATCTTACTCTGGATGAATGATCCATAGGCATAGACTTCGCCTTGGATCTGGCCGTCGGGATGGTAGAGACCTTGGCGGAGAGTCTCGACCTGCAAATAATCCAAGTAAGGCTCCCCTTGCCCGTCATCGGGAGAAAGCCGGTGACGTCGAGAATGACAACGCGCACAGGCTTCAATCTCAGGCAGCGGAGTCTTGCCCGTGAATTGCACTTGAAGAGCATAGTGCGTGGAGTTTTTTCCATCGTAGTCGTCCCGGACCTGGGGAAACTTGCTCCCTGCCCTAGCCCGAGCCCAGTTCACGTGGGCTTCGCCCGGACCATGGCAGGCCTGGCAGCTCACATTGATGACATCCCATTCCGTTTTGTAGGAATCACTCGCCAAGTCGTAATTTTTCCGGAGATGCGTTGTGTGGCATTCGGCGCACATCATGTTCCAGTTCTGAGAACGTTGGGTCCAGTGTAAAGGGTCGGTATATTCAATTTTTTCGTCAGGGTAGAGATGAAACCATTCTTTCTTCGTGGTGTCCCAAGAAATCGATAAGCATTGCAACCGGCCGCCCGGAAACTCAATCAGATACTGCTGCAGGGGTTCGACCCCGATGGTGTATCGAATTTCGAAATCGGTCATCTTCCCATCGGGACCATCCGTATTCACAAAAAATTTGGGGCCCTTTTTAAAGAAGTGGGATGTCACGCCAAAATAGGTGAAGCGGGTATCATTGAAATTACCTAGGACTGTCTTCTCATTGGCTGGTTGCATACCCAGATCATGGTTGGAACCGGACCATTCTTTGAATTCCAGTTGATGACACTCCGCGCAAACCTGATTGTCGACAAAGGCGACTCCTCCGGCACCCGTGCTTCGAACTTGTTTTGGCCAGTGATCTTCTCGAACATGACACCCTTCCCATACAAATCCTCCCAAGAGAAATAAGGAGGCCAAGGAGTAACTTGCAATGGGTCGGAAGAATCGATTCGTTATTGTCATTAGATTGAGTTCGCAGATGCGGAGCCGATGATACCTTATCTGGTCTCGATCCGAGGTCCGCGTGGCCGCGAATGTCATCGGTCTCGCATTTGTATTGGAAGCCACGATGAATGTGCTTTCACTATTCATCGTGGGCTTTTCTCCGGCAGAGTGCCTGCCCAGTTTTGACGACCCCCCTGAAGTCCCCCCTTGTGCAAGTGGGGACAATTGCAAGGTACCATGTCGCGTCTTCAACCGGCTTGGAGGATCGAATTCCAGGAGGCCGGGTTTTTCGTTATCCCCATTGCGTCTGTATAAGATGAAACGGTACTAGCTCTTTAGCTCGATGAGCGTATGCCCGTAGCTGACAATAGTGACCTCAATTTCGTAACGCCCGTTTTTTCTATGAGCGTTTCCTCCACTGACCTGATAAGTCGCGCCAGCATCAAGCCCAAACCGGGCGGGTTCAAATAAAAATCTCCGCGTAACCGGCTGGTCTTCCAGATTGAAGCAATTGATCACAGCGGAGCACTCGGTGGGATGGCGGTGGAAGTGAGTCAATTCATCAATCCCATAAAAAATTCCGGAAGCAAAAAAAGACTTCAGGCGGCGAAAAGTGGCGGCAGCAGCCTGGTGTGCCTTTTGGACACTCGGGTCAGGATGGGTCCCTCCAATGCCCAGATGCCTGCAGGTCGAGGCATTCCACCAAAACATGAGGGCTTGGGCGTTATCCGTGCGAAGGTCAATGTGAATATAAAGCGGCAGAGAGTAGGCCAGATTGTAATAATACAGCGCGATGCTGTGCCCGCCAACCAGGTCAGCCATGGGATCCCACATCAGCTCGAATGCCCAAACCGAATCGAACCCGGCAGGACTTGGAATGCTTACGCCATAAGGGTCCGGGCCGTGTCCATAGTATGTCGGGGCGTAGCGCAATCGAGCCCCACCCAGAACGGGGTCATGCATCTCAATCAAGACCTGGGGATACTTGGCGTGGACCCCTCGCGCCAAGCGTAGATTCCCCTGAACGTGGTCCTCCCGGCGCGCCGGAATCGGGTGGTCGTGTGCCGGATCCCAGCATTCACCATGATACATTGTTCCATCAAACATGAAGAAGGTCGCTCCATCTCGCGCCAGAGTCTCCAGCCGGGAAAGGGTTTCATCCTGAAATTGTTGGGAAGCGGCGCAAAGAGAAAATGGCACCCGGTTCCCCTGACGGTCCATTCGCGTGGCATCCAGCGAGTAGGAAACGGGATTACACCAACCTGACATGGGTGTATGGAGGGAAAGCTTCAATCCATAATCTGTCCGCAACCGCTCGCTAAAGTTTTTGAGGTTTCCCAAACGCGATTGATCCCAAATTTTGGAAGCAAAGCTGGTATCCCATCCGGGATCGCAATAGAGCGCTTCACAACGGTATTCCCGCGCCTTCTTCGCCTCTTCCAACATGTCGGCAAGCTGGTAATACTTTCGGCGATTCTCCGGCTTGTCCATCTCGATCATGCCGAGATGCCAGAGTTTATTATCGTAAAGCTCATTCCATTGGAGAGGTGGATCGAAGCCTTTTGGGCAACCGTGTCCCCTTGATTCCATCTCAGCACGAAACACATAGAAACCCTCCTCTAACCCTCCTTCAAAAGGGGTGAGCCTCGAAACCCCGAACGTATAGGTTTGCCCCGGAGCCAAGATCGTTGCCGGTTGCGGGTCTCCCTCGAAAATGCCAAATCCACCCCAGCAGAGACCAGTTTGATCTACAGATACTGGAAGCCGATTCAAGAGTGACCATTCCATTCCGCGCTGGTTATATTTGGTGATCAAGAAACCCCGCTTCCCATCGGTCAACACCCAACCCTCAGAGGCGTACACCATAAATTCAATTTTCGGAATACCCGTTTCATAGGCCGTCGTCATGACAACCGTTCCATCCCGCCGGATCGGAAAATCGGAGCGCAAGCGTGAAGACCGGGGCTCTGTCAAGACCTGGGTCAATGTATAGTCGGCATATTGCTTCCGATCTCCAGTGGGCTCACGTCGGTAAGGTATGGCCGTGAACTTAAAGTCTTTAAGCGGACCGGAGGCTTTATCCGCCTCAAATGGTACGGGAAGAACAAATCCCCCGCGCACCTGACTCAAGTCCAACGGGTAGGAACTACGGTTGGTTATGGTGAAGTTCTCCTCAAACCAGGGCTGAGAGGAAGGCAGCCGAAATTCATGCTTAAACGAGATTGCCTCTCTGATGGAACCCTTGACAGTGAGGACTTCCACGTTGGATTCCTCCATCTTCACGGGCGCCCCCAACTTGGGGGTCCCGAAGGAAAAGTTATAGGCGCCACTGGCAAGTTCAATACCCGAGGGTAAATGTTTCAAGAGAACCTGCAAACCCTCATCAGAGGAAACCCCCAAGCTGAACTGCTTGTTCTGCATGCCATATTTCGGGGACCCTTCAGGTTGTTTCTGCCCGGCAACGACATTTCTTATGGAACCTGTGCTCAAACTCAACGCTCCGGCAGTCACTGGGCCAGATACCTTGAGAAACGCTCTTCGGGAGACTCCTCGCTCACTGTTTTCTTTTGCCATCGCACTCCTTCAAAAGTTAGCCTGTAATTTTGGGTCCTTTCAGTGGGGACTTAATGTTTCACCGTTTAAAGCCCATCAGCAAACTTCATTTCATAAACTCCAATCAACTCTGTTTCTGCTAGATCACTCGGTTCAATCTCTTTTCCAGAATCATGTTCATTCCATACTTCGGTCTCAACGTGACAAGGGGCTGCATCTCTACGGGGTGGCCGGGAACGAGCCTGAACTTCCATGTCCTTCCTATCGCAGCCAAGAGCAGGACTCCTTCCATCCAAGCAAACCCGTCTCCAATACACTGCCTCGGCCCGCCGCCAAAAGGAAAGTAAGCAAATTTAGGACGAGATGCTTTGGCTTCCGGGGTCCAGCGTTCCGGATCAAATTGAGATGCATCCGGGTAATACCGTTCATCCCGATGCATGACATACTGGCTCATCAAGACCAGAGATCGAGCGGGGATTCGGTACGGCGGAATTTCGTAGTCGCGAAGGGCTCGTCTGCCAATCAACCAGGCCGGCGGGAACAAACGCATCGACTCCGCGAATACTTTTTCAGTGTAAGTGAGCAGAGGCAGGTCCTCCGCAGAAGACACTTTTCCCTTCGGGAGTCGATCCACTTCGGCATGAAACCGTGTTTCAATTTCTGGATTTTGAGAAAGCAAATACCAAGTCCAGGTCAGCGCGTTAGCCGTCGTTTCATGCCCCGCTAAGAACAATGTCATCACCTCATCCCGGAGCTGAAGGTCAGTCATTTGTCCACCGTCTCCCTCCGTATCCTGGGCCGCCAAAAGCATGGAGAGCAGATCATCGTGGAGATCCGGTTTCCAGCGCCGCTCCTCAATGATTCGATAAATCGTCTCGTCGAGGCGGCGCCGAGCGTTCCGAAATTTGCGCACACTGGGAAGCGGAAATTTTTCGAGAGTCTCGGCAAAAGGGAGCATCATTTTCCGCCACAATTTCATAGCGGCGGTTAAGGCCTCTTCCAACTCGCTTGCCTCTTTCCCGACATCAGCCCCGAAAAGGGTTCGGCCGACGATTGAGAGGGTAAGCCCTTTCATCACATGATCCAGATCAAGAACCATCCCTTCTTCCCAGGTATCCTGCAATTGGTCGGCAGCCTGCACCATGATCTCGCTATAGGCTTTAAGCCGTAGACGATGGAAGGCAGGTTGCATCAACCTTCGTTGACGGCGATGCAATTCCCCTTCACTCGTGAGGAGACCTTCACCCAATAGCAATTTGGCACGCTCCAGCCCCCGACCCTTGACAAAATTGGAATCATGAGTCACCAGAATATCTCGAATCAGATCCGGATGATTCAACAAGAAGACTCGCTGGGGGCCCAGGTGGAAATAAACAATGTCGCCATATTGGTGTGCCAATCGCATGAAAAAACGGATGGGGTCTCTGCGAAATCCAACATACCAGAGACCCGGGAGGATATTTCTCGGTCCGGGAGGTCGGGGGAAGGAAGGGCGAATGAAAGTCATAAGGAGCTCACGAGTGGTTGGAGCGAGGGGAACCGAAGGCCCACCCCTACACGCCTCCAACGGAGGGGATCATAAACAAGTCCGCCTTTGAAGGGGGGCCGCAGCAAAGCTCCGGTTGATGTCATCTTCGCAGCTACCCTATTTACCATTGGTCAATTACCATTTGCCATTTTTCATTGAAGCTTCTCAATGGAAAATGAGAAATGAACAGTCAACAATGACAAATGAGTCTTCTTTAGAGGTCCCCCCCAACCCTTCTCCTGCTTTGTTTCGTTCGGAGACATAGGTGAAAACCTTCGGGGAGAGGGGAGCCGATGGGTTTTTTGGTCACAAAACCCATTCCATCTTTATTTAGCGAATGCTCTGCCTCACATACTCAGGATAACATCGTAAGTAACAATTCCTGCTCCTGCAAATTTTATTCATTCCCAACCATTAGACTTGTGAATAAAATTAATTGTTGGCCTGTAAGTAGATGCACTCGTGAGCGGCGGAAAAGGAGATTCGGACTTATGCAAGATTTTGAAAAACTAGGCGCTTTCTACTTGGGAAACCCTTACGACTTGAGAAGTAAGAAACGCCTGGAAGGTCTCCTACTCTATGATTCCAAAGACCTCGTTACTCACGCAGTATGCGTGGGCATGACAGGGAGCGGGAAAACCGGATTGTGTCTCGCGCTACTCGAAGAGGCCGCTATCGACAACATTCCCGCTATCGTGATCGATCCCAAGGGAGACCTCAGCAATTTATTGCTCACTTTTCCGCAACTCAGAGGCGAAGATCTGGAACCCTGGATTAACGCTGAAGACGCCCAAAGGAAAGGGTTGTCGACGCTGGATTTTGCCCAGCAGCAAGCTGATATGTGGAAAAAAGGGCTGGCGGAGTGGGGACAATCACAAGAGCGGATTCAGAGGTTAAAGGAGGCAGCCGATTTCACCATTTTCACTCCGGGAAGCACAGCCGGATTCCCTGTCTCCGTTTTGAACTCATTAGAAGCACCACCTAACAGTATTCTCGAGGATAAAGAGCTATTGCGAGAGCGGATCAGTACGACGGTGACTGGTTTTTTGGGATTGCTGGGCATCCAGGCCGACCCTCTCCAGAGTCGTGAACATATTCTCATCTCTACAATCCTCAACCATGCCTGGAAACAGGCTCAGAAACTAGACTTGGCTGCCTTGATTCAACAGATCCAGACCCCGCCAATAAACAAAGTGGGCGTTCTGGAACTCGAATCTTTCTATTCTTCAAAAGATCGTTTTGAGTTGGCCATGCAACTGAATAACCTCTTGGCGGCACCAGGATTTGAGACCTGGATGGAAGGAGAGCCTCTGGATGTTCAATCTTTCCTCTACACCGCCACCGGAAAACCCCGGGTCTCCATTTTTTCCATTTCCCATCTGAGCGACAGCGAGCGAATGTTTTTTGTTTCCATCCTGCTAAATCAAGTCGTGACCTGGATGCGCACCCAATCCGGCACAACCAGCTTGCGGGCTTTGCTCTATATGGATGAAATTATGGGCTATTTCCCACCGGTCGCGAACCCACCCTCAAAAGCCCCCTTCTTAACACTCTTGAAGCAAGCACGTGCCTATGGACTCGGAGTTGTGCTGGCAACCCAGAATCCTGTCGATCTCGACTACAAAGGGCTCGCCAATGCCGGAACCTGGTTTATCGGCCGGCTGCAGACTGAACGGGACAAGGGCCGCTTGATGGAAGGACTTGAAGGCGCCGCCGCCATCACTGGCACGAGGTTTAACCGAAAGCAGATGGAGGAAACCCTGGCCGGTTTGGGCAACCGAATTTTTCTGATGAACAACGTTCATGAAGATGCTCCCGAGGTATTTGAGTCCCGTTGGGCGCTTTCTTATTTAAGAGGACCGCTCACTCGCGACCAAATAAAATCTCTCATGGAAACCAAGAAGAAGGGAACCCAATCGCAAACCGGATCGGCGACGGCGGCTCCTTTGGCTTCAGCGGCAACTGATGCGGCTGCACCCGCAGCGCCAATTTCTGACCCTCCTTCGGGATTATCCGCTCAGCGACCGGTGCTCCCTCCGGAGATTATTCAACTCTTTATCCCACTTCGGGCAGCTCAACCAACGGGAAGCCGTCTTTTGTACCAACCCATGGCGTTTGGGAGCGCGAAAGTCTACTTTGTCGATGCCAAGGCAAAAATCGACGAAGAGCAGACTGTTGCCGTTCTGGCGCCCATCACGGACCAGGCTGTCGCCGTCGATTGGGGAGAAGCCCCCGCGGTCGATTTGGCGGATTCAGATTTGGAAAAGGAACCTAATGCCGCCGCCACCTTTGCATCCCTTTCCACTGCCGTCACAAAAGTGAAGGGTTTGGATTCTTGGAAACGTTCCTTAGCTGATGCGCTTTATCGCACTCAGAAACTGGAAATGTTTCGTAGTTCGAATCTCAGCCAAATCTCGAAACCCGGAGAATCTGAGCGTGATTTTCGAATTCGACTTCAACAGACAGCCCGGGAGGAACGGGATAGCCGGGTTGAACAACTGCGGCAACAATACGCACCGAAGCTGGCCGCGCTGCAAGACCGGATTCGACGCGCCCAGCAAGCCGTCGAGCGAGAAGCACAGCAAGCTCAAGCGCAAAAAATCCAGACCGCCATCTCCTTCGGAACAACCTTGCTTGGGGCTTTCTTGGGAAGAAAGGCCATCAGTGCTTCGACACTAGGTAGGGCTACCACGGCTGCGCGCGGAGTGAGTCGCTCGATGAAGGAATCCCAGGACGTGGCACGTGCCGGTGAGACGGCAGAAGCATTGCAGCAACAGTTGGCAGACCTGGAATCTCAGCTCCAGCAGGAAACCGCGGCCCTGGAATCCAAGGTTGATTCAATGACAGAGACTTTGGAGACAGTCATCGTAAAACCAAAAAAGACCAATATCTCCGTCAGCCTAGTGGCGCTGGCGTGGGCCCCCTACTGGCAGCAAAAGGACGGGCAGGTGACAGCCGCCTGGGAATGAGTTTGGTTAATTGCCGATTGCCTATTGGTCAGGCATAGGGTTGAAGCGACAAGGAACATTGTAGGGAACGGACGCCGTTCCGTTCCTTGTTAAATGAAAACGGAATGCTGCAGCGAGCGTTCCCTACAAGCGATTAGGCAGCTCTTTCTTTTATGCCACAGGGCAAAGCATTTGCCAAAGTAGAGCGAAAGAGAATTATTCGCTACCGAAAAATGCTTTGCCCCTACAATGAGGATCAAATCTCTCTGTCTGGAGTGGAAAAACAATGTCTATTTCTGATCTTCGCCGAGAATATACCCTGACCGGTCTCCATGAGCGAGACCTGGATCCAAGTCCATTCAAGCAGTTTGGGAGATGGTTCGAGCAAGCTCTCTCGGCTGAGCTCTTGGATGCGACTGCAATGACGCTGGCCACATCAAGTCGTGAGGGTAAACCATCGGCAAGAATCATGCTTTTAAAAGATTTCGATGAGAAGGGATTTGTCTTTTTCACGAACTATGAGAGCAGAAAAGGCCGGGAACTCGACGAGAATCCTTACGCCGCAATGGTTTTCTTCTGGGCGGAACTGGAACGGCAGGTGCGCATCACTGGAAGAGTGAGCCGGATTCCCCGAGAGGGGTCCGAAGAGTATTTTCACAGTCGCCCCACAGGCAGCCAACTGGGAGCCTGGGCGTCTCATCAGAGCGACGTGATCGGTACACCAGAATTCTTGGAGAGCCGCATCAAAGAGCTCGAATTTCAGTTCGAAGGGAAATCCATCCCGATGCCAGCCTTTTGGGGTGGGCTATTGCTTTCGCCGGAGACAATTGAATTCTGGCAAGGCCGTCCGAATCGGCTGCATGACCGTCTACGATATACCCTCCAGCCTGATGGTTCATGGCGAATTGAGCGACTGTCGCCATGAGGACATCGGCGGCACTTCATTGGGTCAGGAGGGCCGAGTTTCACGAGGCCGGCAATCAATGGTGGGACGCGCGCTCCGTCGCGCGTTCATTAAGCGTGCGCGGGGGGACGGCGGTCCCACGCGCACGCTCCACCTCAACGTGGTGTCGAGAGCTCTGCGTCTCCAAGAGTTCAACCCTCCACGACTTGAACTGGATCTACTTTCCGGTGTCGTGCTCTGAAACGGCTAACCTTTTCTCGGAACGATTCCATATACAAATAAAAGACCGGCGTGATGTAGAGTGTCAGCAGTTGAGAAACCACCAAACCTCCGACGACAGCCAGGCCCAGGGGACGGCGCGCTTCCGCCCCTGCACCATATCCGAGAGCAATCGGCAAGGTGCCCGTCAACGCAGCCATCGTAGTCATCATGATCGGACGAAACCGCACCAGGCAAGCTTCAAAAATGGCATCGGCCGGGCTCTTCCCCTCGGTTCTTTGCGCGTCCAGGGCAAAGTCAATCATCATGATGGCGTTTTTCTTGACGATACCGACCAGCATGATGATCCCCACAAAGGCATAGATGTTCAGGTCGGTGTGAAAGATCATCAACGTCACAAGAGCTCCGAATCCAGCCGAAGGGAGGCCTGAGAGAATGGTGATCGGATGGATAAAGCTCTCGTAAAGGATGCCGAGCACCATGTAAATGACCAGGATGGCCATGAGCAACAAGAGCCCGAGACCCTGCATCGAAGACTGAAAAGCTTGAGCGAATCCTTGAAAGCTCGTACTGATGGAGGCGGGCAGATCCATTTTCACAAACTCTTCAATCTGATTCACCGCATCTCCCAAAGCGACACCGGGCTTGAGGTTAAAAGAAATGGTAACCGAAGGCAGCTGGCCCAGATGAGTCACGGTCAGGGGCCCTACGCTGCGTGTCAGCTTGGCCACAGCGCTCAATGGGACGAGCTGCCCTGTGGCTGAGCGAATGTAGAGCAGCGAAAGGGCGAAGGGATCCCTCTGATATTGAGGCTCCAACTCCAGGATGACCCAGTACTCATTCGTGGCCGTGTAAATCGTTGAGACCTGCCGGGAACCATAAGCATCGTAAAGAGCATTTTCGATTTGGGTGGCGTTCACCCCAAGCGCTGAAGCCTTGTCCCGGTCAATTTCTACAAACACCTGTGGGCTGGCGATCTGAAGATCACTGGTGACATCCTGGAGGCCTGGCAGCGCGCGAAACTTTGACTCGATGAGAGGCGCATAGCGGTACAGTTCAGTGGTATCCGACCCCTGGAGGGTAAACTGGTAGAGACTCTTGGTGAGCTGTCCTCCAATCCGAATCGGAGGGGGGTTCTGCAAGTAGACGCGGATGCCTGGAATCTTCTCCAATTTGGGACGTAACCCCTCAATCACTTCATCCGGGCTGAGTTTTCTTTCGGAGCGTGGTTTCAGTCGGGCAAAGATTCGGCCGGTATTTCCCGTTGCATTGGGCCCACTTGCCCCAATGCTGGAGGAAAACGAATCGACATTCGGATCTTCCCGAATAACGTCGGCAACGGCCTGCTGGTGTCGCTTCATCTCTTCAAAAGAAATATCCTGGCCCGCTTCCGTAAAACCGAACATCTGTCCGGTATCTTCACTGGGGATAAATCCCTTGGGGATAACTAAAAAAAGATAAGCCGTGGCCACCAAAAGGACGAAGGAAACGAACATCATCGTCCGCCGATAGTGGACGACCCGTCGCAAGGTCCATTCGTAAACTCCCAGCATCCCTTGAAAGAACCGCTCGGTCACGGCAAAGAAGCGGCCATGCCGCTCCTCACGGGGTGGTCGGAGAAAGCGACTACAAAGAAGCGGGGTGAGGCTGAGCGAGACAAAACCAGAGATGAGAATCGCAATCCCGATCGTCACCGCGAATTCCCGAAACAACCGTCCAATCAGCCCGCCCATAAACAACACGGGAATGAATACGGCAGCCAAGGATACGGTCATGGATAAGATGGTAAACCCAATTTCTCTCGACCCTTTCAAGGCAGCTTCGTACGCGCCTTCCCCCAATTCCATGTGCCGAACAATGTTCTCCAGCATAACAATGGCGTCGTCCACCACAAATCCTACGGAGAGAGTCAATGCCATCAAGGAAAGATTGTCCAGGCTGTAACCCAGCAAATACATGGCCGCAAAGGTGCCGACAATAGACATCGGGAGCGCGAGACTGGGGATGATTGTGGCAGAGAGATTTCGCAAGAAAAGAAAAATCACCATCACCACCAGGCAAACAGTCAGGAATAAGGTAAATTTGACATCCTTAACAGAAGCCCGAATAGTTTCAGAGCGATCATAAAGCACATCCAGGTTGACGCTAGCCGGGATCTGCTGACGGAATACGGGCAAAAGCTTCCGGATAGAATCCACCACTTCGACTGTATTTGTCCCCGGCTGGCGCTGGACCGCCATGATGATCGAGCGGGCTTGGTTGAACCAGCTCGCCACTTTGTCGTTCTGAACGCTGTTAATCACTCGCCCGAGTTCCCCCAAGCGAACCGGGGAGCCATTCCGATAAGCCACAATGAGTGGGCGGTAGGCATCCGCGTCCAGCAGTTGTCCATTGGCTTCGACCGTGAAGGCTTGATGGTTTCCATAGAGAGTTCCGGTCGGAAGATTCACGTTGCCTTGTTGGAGTGCCTTTTCCACCTCGTCAATCCCAATGCCCCGCGAGGCTAAGAGTTGGGGATCCATTTGAGCGCGAACCGCAAACTTCTGCGCGCCTAACACGGCCACCTGCGCCACGCCGCTTACGGTCGATATGCGCTGAGCCATCATGGTTTCCGCATACTCGTCAACGGTTGAGAGGGGAGCGTCTGTGAATTCAACGACAAATAGATCACAGGTTGGTCGGCCGGATTGACTTTTTGATAGGTGGGCGGGCTGGGCATCCCTGGAGGGAGTTGCCGCTGAGCGGCAGTGATGGCAGCCTGCACGTCCTGGGCAGCCGCATCGATGCTCCGGCTCAAGGTAAATTGAATCGTAATGTTCGTGAGTCCCCGGGCACTGGTTGAGGTCATCGAGTCTATGCCCGCTATGGTCGAGAACTGGCGTTCGAGCGGAGTCGCTACCGACGACGCCATGGTTTCCGGACTGGCGCCGGGAAGGCTGGCAGTCACCTGCAGGGTGGGAAAATCGACATTCGGTAAGTCACTGACTGGGAGCAGACGGTAACCCATCACGCCGAAGAGCAGTATGGCCAGCATCACCAGGGTCGTCATCACCGGCCTGCGGATAAAAATCTCCGCTATGCTCATCGACTTTTCTCCTGGCTGGCCTCGACCTCTTTCTTCACCTCGACTCGAGCCCCTGAAGTCAGGCGGAGCTGGCCGTCTGTCACCACATTTTCGCCAGCCGTGAGACCTTGTTCAACGATGATCTCGTTTCGAACTGTCGAGCCAACATTGACGGGCCGATATTCCACTTTGAGATCCGGTTTCACGACATAGACATATTGCCCTCCCTGTCCCGACTGAACCGCCTGTGTCGGGACGAGAAGGGCGTTTGGCCGGATAGTGAGCGTTAAGATCACATTGACAAATTGCCCCGGCCAGAGGAGTTTCTCCTGATTCGCAAAGGTCCCTTTGAGCTGGATCGTTCCCGTTGTCATGTCTACCGTGTTATCGATAAAAGTCAGCACTCCATCGACGGTATGCCCTTCCGATTTGGGAACGGCCACCGCCACGGTAAGACTACCTTCAGCCTTTCGCCTTTTAATCTCGGTGAGATGTTGTTCGGGAACCGAAAACGTGACGTAGATGGGTTGAATCTGATTGATGACGACCAGAGGTGGAACCTCGTTGGCCTTAATAATATTTCCTTGATGTACGATCAAATTGCCTGTTCGTCCATCGAGAGGGGAGCGAATGGTGCAGTTTTCGAGATCCAGTTTGGCATTCTCAATAGCCGCCCGGTCCGAACGAATGGTGGCTGCCGCATACTCGATAGCGGCCCGATCCGCCTGAAGCATGGCATCATTGGATTCGGCGCTCGTGCGAAATTGATCATACACTTCTTTGGCGACCACTCCCTCTTTGAACAGATTCTCATAACGACTCGACTGCGTTTCAGCATTCTTAGCTTGAGCCGTGTCCTTGGCCAGGTTGGCTTCAGCTTGTTTTGCCTGAGCCTGATCTCTGGCCAGATTCCCCTCAGCGCGTCTCAGCGCTGCTTCAAAAGGGCGGGAATCGATCTTGAAAATAACTTCTCCTTTCTTTAACTCCTGACCTTCCTTGAAAAACACGTTCATGAGTTCGCCGCTGACCAAGGACTTCACTGAAACGGTCGAATAGGCCTCCACATTGCCGATGGCACTGACCTCGACGGGCACATCCTTCTGAACCACACTGGCCATTCTGACCGGAACTGGATTCGCTTCCGATATTGCATTGGTCTTATTGCCGGAACAAGCAGTGAGTACCCCAATAGCCATCAGCAGGATGGTAAATCTTAATAGAGGCACGCTACTGTTTACCAAGTTCCCCCCCAGTTGTTGCGAGATCCCAGGTAAAGACCCCTTGATAGGGATTGTTCGATATGGCATTTCAGATTGCAGTCTCAATATATGTAGAATGAAAGTCATTCCCTCGCTTTCGGTGTATCTAAATAGCGACGCAAGTAAATGCTAACATACAGCACCAGATTTGCCCAAAAAAGCCTCCGGCCCATCTTCTCCATGGGTCGTGGGGAAGCCAGGGAATTTACTGAATGCTTCATTGTCTTAGAAGCCGTCTTTACTCCAACTGTGCGATCCATTCACCAATTCCTTCCCCCGCTATTCCCATGCGTTCCCTGCTCAACCCTCGAAAAGTCATTTTGTATAGATGGAGCTCTATGACACAATGCACAATTGGTTTCATAGAGTTTAATTCTGCAGATGACGGTATTTTATTCGTCACACGAGGAAGTTAGACTAAGATTAAGTAGGGGGATACGAGGAGTCTGTATGCAAAATGACGAAAAAAGCATCGCCGTATTTATAGACTTTGAAAACGTTGCTATGGGCGTGCGGGAAAGCAAGTACGGAAATTTTGACATTGATCTGGTCCTGAAACGACTTGTCGAAAAAGGAAAGCTCCTGGTCAAACGAGCCTATTCTGACTGGCATCGCTATTCAGATTTCAAAAGAGCCTTTCATCAAGCGGCCATTGAATTGATCGATGTTCCACAAACACGCTATAGCGGCAAGAATAGTGCCGATATCCGGATGGTTGTCGACGCCATGGATATGGCCTACCAGAAAGAGCACATCGATACGTTCGTGATCGTTTCCGGCGACAGCGACTTTTCCCCGCTCGTTTCCAAGTTGCGAGAAAACGGACGCTATGTCATCGGTATCGGGGTCAAGCAATCTTCATCGGATCTTTTGATCAATAATTGTGATGAATTTATTTTTTATGAAGATCTGGTTCGACCGACGGCGGCAATTCCGGTGGTGGATCCCCAACTGCACCAACTTTCACCTAAGAAGACGGAAGCGATTCGACTCGTTCTGGAAAGTTTCCAAGCCTTGCAGCGTGAGGGGAAAGAAGTCATCTACGGATCCATGATCAAGCAGACTTTGATCCGGAAGCTTCCGTCTTTCAATGAAACTTACTTTGGATACCCAACATTTTCCCGTTTATTGGAAGACGCTGCCGAAAACCAATTATTAAAACTTCTGAAAGACCAGAGAAGCGGAGGCTATATTGTGACGCTTCCAATCGAGGTAGCTAATCGGGAAGCCGCCATGACTTCTGCGGCAGCAGAAAACGCCCAAGCCTCTGAAACGGCTGCAATCGCTGCTTCAGCCCAGGCAACCCCCCAGCAGGAGCATCGAGATCGTTTACGACACTCTCGCTGGGAGCGGGGACGTCGGACTCCATTTCGGCCAGCCGGAGCTCTTCGGTCTGTTCCACTCTCCGCATCACCGCTCTCAGGCGTTCCGACAGACGACCAGGGCGTCGTCGCTAATGATGAGGCGGCTGTTCTACCTGGAGCATCTGTTGTCTCGGAGAATCCGAGCGAAACAGCTCCCGAAATGGAAGCAGCCAGCCGTGAGCAGCCAGCCCCAATTCCTGTTGAATTAAGAGATCCTGCGACCCTGCCCCTCACGGAATCTGAGGGTACTGCACCCGCAGAAGTGGTCACTGGGCCTAAAGTGCCGGCTCGACGAGCCCCGCGCCCTCGTTACCGCAGAAATAGCCCCGTCAACAGATCAATCAGGCCATCGCCATTGAAGGCTGGAGGGCCGAAGAGTGACGCAGCTCCAACGAATATCGGGGACACCGAATCCTTAAAGCCTAAAGAACCGGATATGCCACCAATTTCCTCAAACGAGAAAAGCGTGGCTCCACGGCCGTCTTCATCTCAATCTTCTTCTCCAGATCGTGATTCTGAAAAGATCACGCCAAAGGCTGGTCCCAGCACTCCCCGGCGCCCACCTCCCCGCCGGCGGCCTCCTCGCCCCAAGACCTCATGACAAAAAAGAGTCTATTACGGCAAAGAATCCACCTTTTACGGAAATTGATATGCCGCCCGGATGGGGCTAGGGGTAAATGGGGGAAACAGGTTCTCTAAATGGATCATTCCTGACGGGACTTCAAGATGACATTAAAGATTACCGCTATTAAAACAGTGGGTGTCAATGCACGAATGCGGAATTGGGTATTCGTGAAAGTAGAGACCAATCAGCCCGGACTTTATGGTTGGGGTGAAGCCACATTGGAGTGGAAGACCAAGGGTGTTCTGGGGGCTCTGGAAGATCTGGCCGTGCTGCTGATTGGACAGGATCCTCTGCGGATTGAACATCTCTGGCAGGTCATGCACCGACAATATTTCTGGCGAGGCGGAATCGTTAATTCCACGGCGATGAGTGGTATCGATCAGGCTTTGTGGGATATTAAGGGGAAAGAAGCAGGAAAACCGGTTTGTGAGCTGTTAGGTGGGCCGGTTCGCGATACCCTGCGCTTTTATGATCATCTCGCCGGTGGAAAATTCGAAGGGATTTACCAGACCACTGAACCCGAGCAATTTGCGGACCTCATCCAGGAGAGCCTCGACAACGGCTTCACCGCCGTGAAGTCGATGCCCATCCCGGTTTTTGAAATGATCGAGAGCCCCCCGGCGCTTAAGAAAGCCGCCCGCTGCGTGGAGGCGATGCGACGAGCTGTCGGAGATGACGTCGATATCATGATCGATCTGCACGCCCGGTCCACCCCCGCCGTGGCGATCCAGTTTGGACGACTGCTTGTGGATTACGACCTTTACTGGTACGAGGAACCTTGCTGGCATGAGCATGTCGACGGGCTTGTGGAGGTAGCTCGAGCACTTCCCTTCCCTATTGCAACAGGAGAGAGATTGATCGGCCGGTGGGGATTTCGAGAAGTCTGCGAAAAACGAGCCTGCGCCATTATCCAGCCCGACGTAGGACATTGTGGCGGGATCAGTGAGGCCCGTCGAATTGCAGCGTTGGCAGAGACCTATCAAATTTCAGTGGCCTGCCACAACCCGGCTGGACCAATCCTCACCGCAGCTTCCGTGCATCTAGGCTTCGCCACACCCAATTATCTAATTCAGGAAGCAGTCCGAAATGATGTCCCCTGGAGGAATGATATTGTCGATCATCCCGTCCACATCGAGCGCGGGGTTGCGTACCCACCCACAGTTCCCGGCTTGGGGATTGAGGTCAACGAGAAAGAGGCCGCTAAACACCCCATTCAACCGGAAATCACCATGGCAATGTTTCACAAAGATGGATCCGTTGCCGACTGGTGAACGATCCTGCGAAGTCAAGGAAGTCAACTATCTCGTCATGAATCATCAATAATTTGCTCTGCCGATGAACTCAGTCCTCAAAGCTTCTCACTCCTTATTTCTCCTGACGACTTTCTTGGCTTGTGGAACTTCGATTCGAGCTGGTGAATCAGACACAAACATAAAACAGCCGGCTGAGATTCTTCCTGCGGAACAAATTGTGGCCAGGATGGTTGCTCATGGCCAATGGCAGGAACAGTCCATGCTCGGGTACAAGGCCCTACGCCGCTTTCAGGCCGCAAATCTTCGCTTTGGTGTCGCATCCACTATGGATGTCATGACGGTTTTCCGGCAACCGGAGTCGTTGGAGTCACGGGTGCTCAAACAGGAAGGTCCAACGATCATCCGCGAGCGCGTTTTCGACAAGATTCTCGAAGCTGAGAAAGAGAGCAGCCATAAAAAGGATCAGATTGAGAACGGAATCCTGCCTGTGAACTACAACTTTGGATTTGTTGGCTTTGATCAGTATGAGGGCCGGAATTGCTATCGTCTGACCATAAGCCCCAAGCGAAAAAGCAGAAATCTGCTGAATGGATCAGTTTGGATCGACGCTGAGGATTTTGCCGTTGCGCGCATCCAGGGTTCACCTTCTAAACGCGTAAACTTTTGGACATTGAAAACAGAAATCGACCGTCAATATGAACGTGTCGGCAAGTATTGGCTGACCAAGAAGATTGATTCGACGAGCGATCTATTCATTGCGGGTCACTCGACACTTTCCATTTCATCCTCTTACTCAGACGTGCAGGCAAACCCCTCGATTGCAGATCTCCCAGCTAGAGATGATTCCTCCCACAGCTCTCCACCACCGCCAAAGGGAAAGAAAAATCGTTCCAACCAACGCAGTCAATAGATCCGAATCCCGAACTTAATTACTGGAGGGCTGAGCTCTGCGAAGCCGGAATGTCCTCTGCTCAACCCGGCCTCGTAGAACTCGGCCCTCCAACAGTTAATTAGTTAATTGATGACAACGACACGTGGAATTTGTTCGAGGATATTAGGACGGACAAAATCACTAAATTATTGAATAAGTGGTAGCGGGGGGGAGACTTGAACTCCCGACCTAAGGGTTATGAATCCTTCGCTCTAACCACCTGAGCTACCCCGCCACAAGAGAAGAGAACTGCGGCGAGCCAAATATTAGAAGAGCGGGCCAAAATTGTCAAATCGCGAGCCGGAGGAAGGCTGGCTGAGAGCCCCATTCCAGGAGGCCGCGCGTATATCCCCGCAAATTGGATATTTGTGCAGGCCAGAGGCCCGCACCACAAACTTGTGGTGCAGGCGTCCCCGCCTGCTTCCAAGCGGCCTGAACTGCCCAGAAGCGCGTGGCGGGAGACAGCGGTCCCACGCGCCCGCATTACCAAAATGAGGCTTCGCAAAGCTCAGCCCGTGTGAATAAACTGTACAACACTTGTGCATTCTAATGTTGGCTAACACGCTCAGACATCTCCAAAAGCTTATTTCTTACTTGTTGCCGGCATGGTGCTTTCTGGAGGGTCACAGAACCAGGTGAGCGCCTCATTAATGGATGCCCCTGCCGGAGGAAAGTCTTTGGCGTAAGGGTGCGTTTCTTGAAAGCGGCTGAGCAAGGCATTCTGAAGTTCTACGAGTTTTGCTTGATATTGCGGGTTGCCGGCCAGGTTATGAGTTTCTCCTGGATCCTGCTTCAAATTGTAAAGCCAGTGTGTGATTCCCGGTGGGGGGTACCCTGTTGCATAGCCTATCGCCAAATCCGCTTTCCCCGATGTAAAGACATATTTCCATTCTTCGGTACGCAGCATCACAAGGTTATCTTCCAGGTATTCGCTGAAAATCGAATCCCGGTGCACCTTTGTCTTGCCATCTATAAGCGGCACGAGGCTCTTCCCCTGAAGATCCTTCATCGCGGGAACCTTTAGCACTTCCAAAATCGTTGGCACGAGGTCAATGAACTCGACTAGGGCGTTTGAAGTCCTCACTTGCCCTTGACCGGACCCTCGGCGAATGATCAAAGGTACCCGAACCGCCTGCTCCCACATCGTGTGCTTCTCGAATCGCCCGTGGTGACCAAGGAGATAGCCGTTATCACCCACATAGATCACCAGGGTTGATTGTTCCAGTCCCAATCTCTTGAGCTCGTCAAGGACCAACCCAATGTTTTTGTCATGGTATTCGACTGACTCGTAATACGAGGCAACGATTCCCCGCTTATCAGCCTCCGTCAGATCTCTGAAGATTGCCGGTATCCAGCGCAGGTCCTCAGGCCCGGGCTGGGGAAGCGGCATTTTCCCCGGATCATATTTGCCGGCATACTCGACCGGAAAATCAAAAGGGGAATGAGGCTGGTGATAACTCAGCCAGAGGCAGAATCGATTTGTCTTATTTTTTCGGAGGAAATCGACGGTACGTGCGGAAAAGTAAGGGCCTTCGCTGTCCGCATCCATATAGCCCACAGGAAGTCCATCGGCGTTCAGCCAAATCCGTGCTGGATCTTGAAATGGCTTCCAAACGGGTTTAATTCGAGTGCCTTCTGGCAGTATCTTCGGGGGATACTGGTCGAGGTGTTTCTGGTAATCCGGTGTATCGATGCGATAGCCGAATCCATGATTGAGTTGGCTGTTGAAATGCATTTTGCCGATTGCTCCGGTGGCAAAACCCAATTTCGTGAGATGGTCTGCGATTGTGACCTGTTCGCTACTGAGTGGAGTTTGGAGCAAAGTGACTCCAGCGGCGTGCGGCAATTTGCCAGTAATGAGAGACTGCCGCGAAGGTGTGCACAACGGAGCGTTGACGAATGCCCGGTCGAATCGTGTGCCCTGCAAAGCAAGTTGATCAAGATTCGGCGTCCGAATGATCTTATTGCCGTAGCACCCCAACACCTCGGCCGAGTGGTCATCGCCCATGATGAACAACACATTTCGAATCTCCTTGCCTCTCGTGTCCGAGGCTTGAGGAGATAGGACCGAGACGGCCGAGCACAAAAATCCCGTGAGTAAAAATGACACGCAGATTAGGTTCTTCATGCCTTCGTTCCTTTGGAATCACCGGTTGACGAAGGGCGTCTGACCACGGACAGATCCACCCGCTGTCGGAAACGATCGATGCGATCCACTCCGAACATGAGCCGGTCTCCCAGTCGATAGACAATTTTGCTTTGTGGCGCCACCAAGCTGATCGGACGCTCTTTGTATTGAAAATCTCCTTCCAATGTCGTGAGCCGAACAAACCCCTCGATGAATAGCTCCATTAATTCAACAAACATCCCGTCTTTCGTAATGTGAATGACAATCCCTTCAAATTCTTCACCGAGCTTGTCAGCCATGAATTCTAATTTCTTGAGATTAACCAACTCCCGCTCCGCATCATCCGAACGCCTTTCCATCTGACTGGAGTGAGAGGCGATCAATTCCAGTTCTTCAGAGCTATAAAGAGAAGGCTCGCTTACAGAATCCCCTTCCCCTTTGGGCATTTTTTTTGGAGCCCGCCTGGGTAGTTTTTCATGGCCAGGGTGCGCTACAGTGGGCTCTTGCAAGGTCTCCCTCCGAAAGGAAAAAACCCTTGTTGAGGATGGGTCGGTGCTGGTTGTCCCGAGTTGAAGGGTGTTCCTGAGTATGCGATGGACCATCAAGTCCGGATAGCGCCGAATGGGCGAAGTGAAGTGGGTATAACAGGAAGACGCGAGCCCAAAATGGCCTTTGTTCAGCGGCGAGTAGCAGGCTTGTTTCAATGAACGCAGCATGAGGTATGACAAGATCCGTTCTTCCGGCTTCCCGGAGATCTGATCGACCAGTTTCTGATAATCTTTGGGGGAAACCCTGATGTTAAGCCCCTGCAGTTCCTGATTTCTCGAAGCATGGACTTCTCTGCCTCCCCGGCCTCGCCGCACCCGATCTTTCAGTCTTGGAAGAGGCGCCAGACTCTTCTCCCCGATCACTCTTCCCAGGCTGTACCCAAAACTTTGCGCAATTTCATTAAACTCATAAACCTTGACCGGGTCTGGAGTTTCATGAATTCGATAGAGGGAGGCAACTTTTCGCGCGAACAAATGGTGGGCGACCGTCTCATTGGCAGTTAACATGAATTCTTCAATAATACGGTGCGCCATGTTTCGTTCGGACTTGAGGATCCCCACCATGGTGCCCGTTGCATCGAAAGATATAACTGGCTCAGGCAAATCAAAATCAATCGATCCGCGGTTTCTTCTCTTCCCATTCAGGATGAGCGCCAGCTTCTCCATCTGCTCGAAGTGGGAGATCAGGCTTGAGTACCGGGCAGATTCTTCCGGATCCCGGTCGACCAAAATCTTGCCGACCGAGGTGTATGTCATGCGTTCCTGACTGCAGATGATTCCATCATGCAACGAATACTCTATGGTGTTTCCGGCGCGATCAATCTCCATCAGAACAGACAAAGTCAACCGATCCAGTTTCGGTTTCAAACTGCAAATTCCGTTCGAAAGTTTTTCGGGAAGCATCGGGACGGCACGATCCGGGAAATAAACCGAGGTCCCCCGCTGTTTCGCTTCGCGGTCCAGGGGAGAATCTTTCCGGATGTAATGGGCTACATCCGCAATGTGAACGCCGAGCAAGAAATTCCCGTTTTCGAGTTCTTCGACATGAACGGCGTCGTCGAAGTCTTTGGCCGTCTCGCCATCGATGGTCACAATCGGAAGCTTTCGGAAATCCGTTCGCTTTTCAACTTCCGACGCGTCCACTTCATCCCGAATGTCGTCGGCTTGCCTCAAGACAGCCACTGGAAACTGCACCGGGATCTGGTGTTTTCGAATAATAATTTCGACGTCGATGCCGAAATCCCCTTTAAATCCAAGAATCTCGACGATCTTGCCCCGCATCCGGCGATAGCCGTGAGGGAAATGGGTGACTTCGACGTTGACGATTGAATCCGGCGGGGCATTCATGTCGTCTTCATCGCGGATCAGGATTTCCTGTTGAATTTTGGGATCATAAGGGACCACGAAGTTTTCCTGCGCCGTCCGCTTGAATTGTCCGACGATGGTTAAATTTTTTCTTTCGATAATCTTGATGATCCGGCCTTCAGACCGATTCCCGCGCCTGGATTCTTCCATGGTCGCCATCACCCGGTCTCCGTCCATGGCATCCGACATGTAACGCGCCGGGATGAACACATCCCCTTCCAGTTGGGGTATCTTCTTTTCGGGAATTACAAATCCATAACCATCCCGATGGGTCGAGAGTCTCCCGCTGACCAATTGGCTCTCTGCAGGCAAAGTATAGCGATTGCCTTTTAGTTTGATGAGGGTTCCTGATTTGACCATGTCGTGTAGCGTCATCCGCAGTTCATGCCGTTGGTCAGATTCGAGGCCGAGCATTCGAATGAGTTGCTTAGAACTAAGCAGACGTGACGGCACCGACTTAAGTTCTGCCAGGATCCTTTCTTCGGTTGACTCCATTGATTTTTCCTTCTGAGCTCATGATCTTTTCTGATGCTTCTATCATGTCTCCGTGAAATTGGAAAGAAAAGCGATCACGTTGAAAATGCCGCCCTTCACCATTCGTCCTTAATCTTCCATCATCAGGAAAGGCGGGGCAAAGAGGAGCTTCGCAGCCAAACGAATGGACGCTCAGTAAAGGAAGTGAAGAGAGGCAGGCTTCATCGACAATTTCAAATTGGTCAAAAGAGAACTCGAACGGATAGGCTATAATCCGGCCATGAGCTCTTTGGGGTACGTTCAGCTTGTTAAAACAAACAAGAATTTCCGCTCGTTGTGGTTTGGGCAAATTATTAGTGAACTGGGGGACTGGTTCAATAATGTTGCTGTTCTAGGATTGGCTTTGCATTTGACCGGCTCCGGCCTCGTCGTCACGGCCATTTTGCTTTGCCGAACGGTTCCTTCCGTTGTCTTTGGCCCCTTCGCAGGTGTCTTTACAGACCGACTGAGTCGCCGGACGCTTCTTCTCGGTTCTGATTACGCTCGTGCTTTGCTGGCACTGGGGTTCCTCGTTGTGAATTCCCATGAACGAGTTTGGATGGCATACCTTTTCAGTGCTCTCCTCACCGCCGTGTCCATTTTCTTCTCTACTGCCAAAACGGCAGCCATTCCGGAACTTTGTGAAGCTCACCAGCTCACTCCCGCAAATGCCTTGACCGGCTCAACCACGGCGGTCTTGCAAATGGCTGGTGGCGCCATCGGTGGATTTGCAACACTATGGTTCGGCTATAATATCGCCTTCCTCATTAATGCATTTTCGTTTTTGGGATCTGCCGCTTTTATCCTGAACGTGAAATTCCAGGAAAAGGCTTCTCGCCGGTCTCCCACAGACACTCACCCCGAAACCTCGTTCTTCAAAGAATTTCATGACGGAATTCTCTATATTTGGAGGAATGCGGTCGTCCTCGGGCTGGTGTTGATTGGCGTTGGATGGGCGACTGGCGGCGGAGCCGCTCAAATTTTGTTCACTGTTTTCGCCGTGGACATCTACCACGCGGGAGATGCCGGCATTGGACTCCTGTACTCGGCGGGCGGCCTCGGAATCATGATTGGCGCCACAATTGCCAATTTTTACTTTCGTCACCTAACCTTCGTTGTCACCAAATGGGTCATCGGCATTTGCATGGCATTGACCGGAGTCTTTTACAGTATTTTCAGCTTCACACATTTTCTTTCAACCGGTTTTTTTTGGATCGCTGTGAGTCGTGTAACGATGGGAATTACCCATATCATTGCCACCACCTTGTTGATGAATATCGTTCCCAGCGAGTTTCGGGGTCGAACGTTTTCGACCAAAGACAGCTTGGTGATCTTTACGATGGTCGTATCCATGCTTCTGGCGGGCGTGGGGGAACACTATGTGGGCATTCGAGCCATTGCGTTAATTGCTGGCATTTTGACGTTCCTAACCGGCGCGGTCTGGCTGATTGCCAACTGGGTAGGCGTTTATCAGGAAACCGTTGTTGAACCCGAGCTGCCGTTGCAGTCATAATAAAATAAAGTCTAAGGTCGAATGCCCATTCCCGAATGAAACGATTTTACATTTGAATTCTGAGCTTAAACTCCTGACCTTTGACTTTCGACTTTTGACCTTCGACCTTGGACGTCCGACTTTAGGCGTTTATGAAAGCGATCGATCTTAATTGCGACTTGGGTGAGGGGACTGGGATTGCCAAGTCTGGTGGAGACGCCGCTATTTTCCCCCTCATCTCTTCGGCAAACATTGCTTGCGGTTTTCATGCCGGCGATCCGCAGGTAATGCGAGAGAGCGTCTCGTTGGCGCTGCGTCATGGTGTTTCGATTGGAGCTCATCCGGGAACGCAAGACGCGGAAGGTTTTGGCCGACGCGCAATGAATCTTACAACAGAGGATATCGAAAATCTCTTGCTGTACCAGATTGGTGCGCTGGATGCTTTTGCTCGAGCTGCCGGCAGCCAGATTCGCCACATCAAACCCCATGGCTGGCTTTACAATGAGGCCGCCAAAAATTGGAAATTCGCCCAAGTAATAGCAAGTACTGTAAGAATTTTGAATCCTGAATGGATTCTGTTTGGGGCCGCCGGCTCACAGTTGATTGCTGCGGCCAAGGCTGCCAGGATCCCATTTGCGGAGGAAGCTTTCGCCGACCGAACTTATGAAACTGACGGAAGCCTCACCCCAAGATCCCAACCGGGATCCCTCATTACAGATCCTGTCCAGGCGTCCCGGCAATGCTTGGACATCGTTCTCAAGGGTAAACTCAAAACAGCAAGCGGGGCAGAAATATCCCTTCATGCCGACACGATTTGCATTCATGGAGACAATCCTTCGGCATTAACTATCTTGAGGCATATCAGGGAAGCGCTTTCCCGAAATGGATTCCAAATCCAAGCTCTTTCTGGAGGGACGAGTTCTACGAGGCCGGACGACTAGGAGGGTTATCGCGGTTTCGTACAATCTAGATACCGCTGAAGATGGCACGTGGCCTATGTTTTCCTTGCTTGAGAAAAGTGGCTATGGTAGAAACAAGCATGTTGCGGAAGTGGCGGAATTGGCAGACGCACTAGATTCAGGTTCTAGCGCTCGCAAGGGCGTGGGGGTTCAAGTCCCCCCTTCCGCACCAATCAGTTTGTACTCTTTTCTTCAAGTCTCGCAACGCCCTTCAGTCAGACCTTATCCATAGAGTCGGGGAGGGAGTCACGACTCGAAATCACTCTTCCATTCAGCCATTGAGGCTCAAAACTAACGAAGTTCATGTTTGGCAAGCCGTTTTAGATTCCAAAGATATCGCTCAGCGGGATCTCGAAGATTTGCTCTCAGACGATGAAATTTCGCGCGCGAACCGATTCCATTTCGAAAAAGACCGCAAGCAGTTTGTGGTCTCCCGTGGGATCTTACGCACACTATTGGGAAATTATCTCAGCAGCCAACCGAACCAATTAAGTCTCCACTACAGTCCATATGGCAAACCTTTCATTGAAAACAAAGAGGGGCTTCGATTCAACCTTGCACACTCGCAAGACGTGGCGGTCTTCGGCTTTTCGATAGAACGTGAGATCGGCATCGATGTGGAACAGATCAGGCAGATTTCTGACATGGAAGTGCTAGCCGTGCGTTTCTTCTGTCAGGAGGAGACAGCCAAACTCATGAGGCTTCTTCCCTCTGAACGGTGCAGCGCCTTTTTTCGCTGCTGGACACGCAAGGAAGCCTACATCAAAGGATTGGGTAAAGGGCTGGGGATTGACCTGGATCAGTTTGAGGTTTCCTTGAGTCCCGGAGAACCCGCGGCTCTGTTGAGATCGTTACCAGGATTCGCAGACGCTTCGCTCTGGCATTTACGGGATATTCCGGTCGAACCGGGCTACGTGGGAGCGGTCGCGGTCGAGGGCCCGGAGTGGAATCTTACCTGTTTCGATTGGACCCACTGAGTTTCTTCGGAATGAAGAAAGTCTTGCATTCTATGTGGACTGGATAAGCAAGGCCGACCGATTCGAGAAGTGCTTAGCGCTCACCCCGACATCGAAATCAAATACCTGCCCCGCTATGTTCGTGAATTCAATCCTCAGGATCGTGTCAGGCCCTAATTCGTTATGAAGTCACCACTCCCCGAGTCCTCCGCCAACATCGACTTCATCGCAAAGCTACACCAAGCCTGGTACGGCGTCCTCGATGATCCGACGCTCGCAAGGGCATGCGGGATTAATCTTGCCCGCACTTCGGGCCGATATTACAATGAGCACGCGCGTGCCGGACTGTGCCATAACGATTTTCAGGGACTTGGATGACCTCAGTAACACGCCCCAAACGCTGTTCACATGGCAAGATCAGAGCAATAGCGCTTTCAAGTGCACACTGTCCCCCCATTGTCACAGCTTCATCGACAGGACTTGGAATTCTTTTCTACTGGTGGTTGCTGAGAGCCTCGAACACTTTCTCAGCGGAATCACTAGGGTACTTTATGAGCGCATCGCAGAGTCACCACAAAGGTAACTCATGATTGGGAACTTCTGGTTCGGCGCAGGAAGTTAAAATTCGCCGTTGCCTAGAGAGAGTGAGAGAAACGATGGATTTTTCCTGGACAGAAGAACAGCTCTCGTTCAAACACGAAGTGATCAAATTTGCCCAACAAGAGCTGAACAACAACCTAGTGCAGCGTGATAAAGACGGAGAATTTTCAACTGAAAATTGGCGAAAGTGCGCCCAGTTAGGCATTCAAGGATTGCCCATTCCGGGAAAATACGGCGGCACCGACGCAGACATTCTGACGACGATGCTGACGATGGAAGGGCTAGGATATGGATGTCGTGACAACGGGTTAATTTTTGCTTTGAATGCTCAGATGTGGAGTGTGCAACTCCCTATTTTAACTTTTGGTACGGAAGCGCAGAAGGAAAAATATCTGCCTGGATTGTGCGGCGGAGACCTGATTGGTGCTCATGGGATGACTGAACCGGATTCGGGGTCCGATGCCTACAGTCTGCGCACACGTGCTGAGAAGCGTGATAACGGTTACGTGCTAAACGGCACCAAAGTTTTCGTTACTAGCGCCCCCATGGCCGATCTAGCCGTGGTTTTTGCGACCTTAGATCCTGCCAAAGGCATCGGCGGCATCGGCGCTTTCTTGGTGGAGAAAGGCACGCCGGGTTTTCGTGTGGGTGGTCACACGGAGAAGATGGGCTTGCGTACTTCACCGATGGGAGAATTAATTTTGGACGATTGTTACGTGCCCGCTGAGAGTCGGCTGGGGCCGGAGGGAGCCGGGGTCACCATCTTCAGCAGTTCGATGGAATGGGAACGGAGTTGCATTCTGGCCAGCCACATCGGCGCGATGGAGCATCAATTGGAAATATGCATTCGATACGCGCGTGAGCGCCGCCAATTTGGCCAACCGATCGGCAAATTTCAATCAGTGGCTAATCGCATCGCTGACATGCAGGTACGTTTGGAAACCTCCCGGCTGCTTTTGTATAAAGTTGCCTGGCTCAAGAAGATGGACAAACCCGCCGTGATGGAAGCCGCGATGGCCAAACTCCACCTGAGTGAGTGTTTTGTCCAATCGAGCCTCGACGCCGTAAGAATCCATGGTGGGTATGGTTACACAACCGAGTTTGAGGTGGAGCGCGATCTACGTGACGCCGTCGGCGGGATACTTTATTCCGGCACGTCCGACATCCAGCGGGTGGTCATTGCTCGTTGGTTGGGTTTATAGAGGACACCCGTGGTCGGCTCGCTTCGTCATTAACTAATCAAAAGCAGTTTCGTAAAATTTAAGGAATTGGACGCATGAGTCTGAAAGACATTCTTATCCTGAGCGCGCAGCGCACAGCGGACGCATTGGCTGTCAAGGGCCCAGATGGCAACTTCACATATGGCGAACTGGATCGCCTGGCGAACCGTATCGCCCGAGCGCTGGCCGAGCAGGGTGTCTGCAGCGGCGACCGAGTCGGAATCTGGCTTGACAAGTCAGCGCGCGCAGTAGCGGCGATGCAAGGCGTGCTGCGAATCGGGGCGGCATACGTTCCGCTCGACCCGCTGGCTCCTGCGGCTCGAACCCGCACGATCGTGCAGGACTGCGCCATGCGAGCGCTCGTGAGCACGGCAAACCGCGCCGAATCCATTCTCACAGATGATCTCAAACAGGTGACGCGTTTGTGCGTGGATGATACCGGGCAAGGAATTAGCTGGAATGACCTATCGGCATTCTCAGACCGGTCGGTAGAACTACCGGCCCCTGCTGACGATGACTTGGCTTACATACTCTATACGTCTGGCTCAACCGGCAAGCCCAAGGGGGTTTGTATCAGCCATCGCAATGCCCTCGCATTTATCAATTGGGCTGCCGATGAACTTCGGGTAAATTCGGCCGATCATTTTTCTAACCACGCCCCGTTCCATTTTGACCTATCGGTACTCGATCTCTACGTGGCGTTTCGCGCGGGCGGAGTAGTTTCCCTAATTCCCGATGGAATGTCCTATGTTCCCCAAAGACTGGTCGACTTTATCATCCAAGAAAACATAACAATTTGGTATTCCGTCCCATCCGCATTGATCCTCATGATGGAGCAGGGTGGACTGCTGGAGCTGCAGCATAATCCACTTCGCGCCATCCTATTTGCTGGCGAGCCATTTCCTATTGGGCACTTGCGGCGGTTATATGAACGTTGGCCTTCAATGCGATATCTCAACCTCTATGGCCCGACCGAGACCAATGTCTGTACCTTCTATGAGGTGACTGAGATCGCGAAGGATCGCACGAAGCCGGTTCCTATCGGCCGGGCATGCTCCGGCGACCGTGTATGGGGGGTCAAAGACGATGGTACCGAGGTCAACCCAGGAGAGCAAGGCGAACTGATGGTCTCCGGCCCAACCGTGCTTCTGGGCTATTGGGGGCAGCCACTTCACGGCGACAAGCCGTATGCTACCGGCGACATTGTTCGGCTCGAGGAGGATGGCAACTACATGTACATTGGGCGCAAAGATCACATGGTGAAGGTGCGCGGCCACCGTGTTGAGCTGGGAGACATCGAGGCGGCTCTTGGACAATACCCCAAGGTCAAGGAGGCAACGGTTGTCGTATCCGGTAGTGGGGTAGAGGCACGGCTCATTGCCTTTATTGTGAGCACAGCCGACGAACCGCCTACGTTGCTCGACATCAAACGACACTGTGCCGAGCGTCTTCCCCGCTACATGATTGTCGATAAAGTGAATTTCCTGAATTCCCTTCCTCGTACCAGGAATGGAAAAGTTGATCGACTCAGTCTGATGAGTGATGTGGCTCATTCTTGAGTTTTGCATCACCAGCGGAGAGAGCCAGTTATCCATTAAGGTGGAAAACCTATTGAAAATTCAGGCTTACTGCTAGCAGCAGAAGCGCTTATTATGCAACGGTAAGTGACCTGGCATTGTCAAATAGATTGATTGCAGAATAGAGTATTTAAAGAGAGATTAACATGAACCAATCAGAAGTTCTCGATGGCGTAAAAAGTTATATTTCCCGAGAGGTGCTTGACGGAAAAGATATCGGTCTGAATGAATCGACTCCGTTGCTTGAATGGGGGATTATTAACTCGATTGAGATGGCCAGAATTGTTAGCTTTATCCAAGACCGATTCAGTGTGAAAGTGCCCGCGGATAAGATTCTTCCAGACAATTTCAAGGATCTGACCTCTATAACTAACTTGGTTGTGGAACTCGCAGGAGCACAGCGGGCAGAACCTCGCCAATTGTAAACATCTGGGGGAACTACTGCGGTGAATTCAAAAATTCCGCGTGAGCCCATCGCCATTGTGGGGATGGGGTGCCGTCTCCCAGGGGCTCCCAGTCCACAAGCGTTCTGGAAGCTGCTGCGAGAAGGAAGCGATGCAATTCGCGAGGTTCCGGCCGATCGCTGGGACGTAAACTCACTCCATGATCCGGACCCCAACAGCCCCGGCAAGATGATCAGCCGGCGCGGTGGATTCCTCGACAATGCCGATCAATTCGATTGGCGTGCATTTCGAATTCCTCCACGAGAAGCGAAATATATGGACCCACAGCACCGCCTGCTCCTCGAGGTCGCGTGGGAGGCTCTTGAAGATGCTGGGCTGCCCTTGGAAAGCGTCCGTGGCAGCCCGACTGGCGTGTTCATGGGGATCATGTGGAACGACTATCTCAGGCTGCAGTCGAGGGAACCTTTGCAGCTCAATGGTTACGCGGCTACCGGCAATGCCTTTGCTTTTGCTCCGAGCCGAATCTCCTACTTCTTTGATTTGAGGGGGCCAAGCATGGCCATTGATGGTGCTTGTGCCGCGTCGTTGGCCTCGGTCCACACTGCCTGTCAGAGTCTTTGGATGGAAGAGACTACCCTGGCATTGGCGGGTGGAGTGAATCTCATTCTGTCGCCCGATGTCAACATCATGCTGTCCAAGGCCGGAGTTCTCTCTCCTGATGGATGCTGTAAAACCTTAGACGCCCGGGCAGATGGCTTTGTTCGCGGGGAGGGCGCCGGGGTCATTGTGCTCAAGTTACGCTCTCAGTTAATGCCCGGAGACCGCGTTTACGCATTCATTCGCGGGACTGCGCTCAACCACAATGGCCATAACGAATGGATCATGGCCAGTGACTCATCAGCCCAAGAGACCGTTATTCGTGAGGCCCTTCATGTCGCGGGTGTTGAGCCGACTGAAATCGACTATGTAGAGTTGCATGGCACAGGACTTCCCAAAGGCGACCCCATCGAGGCAAACGCACTAGGGGCCGTCCTCAACTCTGGAACCCAGCGTCTTCGTCCCTGTATTGTGGGCTCTGTCAAAACCAACATTGGTCACTTGGATTCGGCATCCGGTATTGCTGGCCTCATTAAAGTGGCGCTTTCCCTCTATCACGGAGAGATCCCACCGACTTTACACCTTCAGCATCTCAATCCGAAGATTCCCATGGAATCGCTCGGCCTGTTGGCACAACGGACACTGGGTCCGTGGCCCGCCAAATCTGGACCCTCACTGGCGGGAGTGACTGCAATTTCCATGGCTGGGGGCAATGCACATGCCGTGTTGGAGGCCCCTCCACGGGGTGCTGGACAGCAATCTCGCTCCGCCAGCATCGCAAGGAATGGTGCGGAACAGCCCGTTGACGGAGAGTCGCAAATTCTAACGTTATCTGCACGCACTCCGAAGGCGCTATTGGACCTTGCGCTGGCTTACAAAAATTTCCTGACCGAAAAAGGGATCGGAGCTGGTGTCTCGCTGCGAGACATTTGTTACACCGCTAGCGTGCGGCGAAGCCATCATGAATACCGCCTCGCCCTCATAGGTCATTCCTTGCAAGCATTGGCCCAGTCCCTGCAATCATTCCTACAGAGGAAGGTGACACCCGGTGTGTTCTTCAGCCCAAAGGTTAGGGAGGATCAGCCCGACCTCCCAGAATCTGGCTCTTATCCCGCCCTTTCCGAGGCAATTTCTCGATTGCTACATGAGTGCAATCAAGCAAGTACTGTAGTTTCTTCTGCGATAGATAAAAACGCGGATCGGAAAATTATGCTTGAGGCATTGGGTTCTATCTATGCCCAAGGGAATAAGGTGAATTGGAACGGGCTCTATCCGGATGAGAACCAATGTACCCAACTACCCACTTATCCTTGGCAACGCGAGCGCCTCTGGTTAGAGTGGCTGCACAAAGAGGGAGGGGGCTTAAGTGTTGAAGGGGGAGATATTACGCGAGATCAGGCTCCTAATGAAGATCATTCATCCAAGCTGGCAGGCGAATTGCAATTAAGCATGCAGCCGGCGAAAGAACGGCCAGAATTTTTGCGGCGATTAGAGGAAGCGTCTCCAACGAAACGTCAAGATATCTTGCGGACACATGTTCGAGATCAGGTCGTCAATGTACTGGGACTTGATCCCTCTTTTCCAATAAGGCCACAGCAAGGGTTGTTTGACGTAGGCCTAAACTCCCTTGCAGCCGTTGAGCTCATGAACCATCTCCAGACCAGCCTTGGACAGCCGCTTTCTTCTACTCTGGTTTTCGACTATCCGACCATTGAATCCCTTTCCGGGTATCTTGCCTCGACCGTATTGCCGCTGAATCCGTCCGGGGCCTCTCAGGTGGAACCACCGACAGCCAACCATCCTCAGGCAGTGATGGATTTGCATGAGCTCGAACAACTCTCTGAGGACGAAGCAGAAGCATTACTCATCAAAAGATTAGAGAGTATAAAGAAGAAACTGTCATGAGTCAGAACTCAGAACATCCCGGCTTTTTGTCTCCACTGAAGCAGGCACTTTTCTCGCTGGAGAAAATGCAGTCTAAGCTCGACGCCGTCGAGCGTTCGAAAACGGAACCTCTTGCGGTTATCGGCATGGGGTGCCGTTTCCCTGGTGGAGGCAATAATCCGGAGGGGTTTTGGCAGCTCTTACGCAACGGTGTGGATGCTGTCGCCGAGATGCCGCAGGACCGGTGGGATGTCAAGGCTTATCATGACCCGGACCCGGATGCGCCTGGCAAGATTTATACACGATATGGCAGCTTTTTGGATGACATCGACAAATTCGATGCCGGATTCTTCAATATTTCCCCCCGCGAAGCAATGAGCCTGGACCCTCAGCAAAGATTACTCCTAGAGGTAAGCTGGGAGGCGTTGGAGAACGCCGGACAGGCACCGGACAAACTAGCTGGCAGCCAGACAGGCGTGTTCATGGGGATCATGACAGACGATTACTCAAAACTGCATGTGAAAGCGGGTGATCCCACAAACATAGACGCCTATTTTGTTACCGGCGTCAATTTTAGCTTTGCGGCCGGTCGGTTGTCCTACGTCTTGGGCCTTCACGGCCCCAGTCTCTCTGTTGATACTGCGTGCTCCTCATCGTTGGTAGCAGTCCACCTCGCTTGCCGCAGCCTGCGCTCCGGCGAGTGCGACCTTGCCCTGGCGGGCGGCGTGAGCCTGATTCTTTCACCGGAATTGTACATCACCCTCTCCAGATTCAGAGCATTGTCTGCTGATGGTCGCTGCAAAACCTTTGATGCTGCCGCCGACGGCTTTGGACGAGGAGAGGGTTGCGGAGTTGTTGTTCTCAAGCGTCTCTCCGATGCGGTTGCAAATGGTGACAACATCCTCGCATTGATCAGAGGCTCAGCAGTCAACCATGATGGCCCCAGTGGAGGCCTGACCGTTCCGAACGGACTGGCTCAGCAGGCGATGATTCGCCAAGCTCTAACGGATGCCCGAGTCCAACCGGCTCAGATAAGTTATGTTGAGGCTCACGGTACCGGGACTTCCCTTGGAGACCCCATTGAGGTGCGGGCTTTGGGAGCAGTGCTCGGCGAGGGACGAGCAGAGAATAGACGTTTGATGATTGGCTCGGCCAAGAGCAATATCGGCCACCTCGACTCCGCAGCCGGCATTGCCGGTCTCATCAAATTGGTGCTTTCATTGCAGAATGAGGAAATACCACCTTTGTTGCACTTTAAACAGATCAATCCACATATTTCATTGAATGAGGTGCCGGTCACCATTCCGACAAGACGAACCCGCTGGCCTGCCGGGAATGAAAAAAGAATTGCCGGCGTCAGCTCGTTTGGACTGAGCGGAACTAATTCTCACGTAGTAGTGGAGGAAGCCCCTGCAGCCCAACCAGTGAAGCTTGAAGCTGACAGACCACTCCATCTTCTCAATGTCTCGGCGAAAAGCGAAGTGGCATTAAAGGAGCTTGCCGGTCGATTTGAGAGACACCTGACGGCCGAACCTTTAGCTTCACTAGCGGATATCTGTTTCACCGCCAATACCGGGCGAGGCCATTTTAATCATCGCCTAGCGGTTGTGGCCGAGTCATCCCTCCAAATGCGGGAGAAACTGAACTCTTTTGCAAACGGGCAAAAACAACCCGGCGTGATGAGCGGACAAATCGAAGGCACGGAAAAGCCCAAGGTGGCTTTCCTGTTTACAGGTCAAGGCTCGCAATATGTTGGCATGGGACGCCAACTTTATGAGACCCAGCCCACCTTCCGCGCGGCATTAGACAAGTGCAACGAGTTACTCCGTCCCCACTTGGAACAGCCGCTCTTGTCAGTGCTTTACCCGGAATCCGGTTCGTCTTCATTGCTGGACGAGACCGCTTACACCCAACCGGCGTTATTTGCCATTGAATATGCGTTGGCAGCGCTGTGGCGATCCTGGGGGATAGAGCCGGCGATTGTGCTGGGTCATAGTGTTGGTGAATATGTGGCGGCCTGCGTGGCTGGCGTATTCACCCTAGATGATGGACTGAAGCTCATTGCCGAGCGTGGTCGCCTCATGCAGGCCCTTCCAAGGGACGGGATGATGGCCGTGGTGTTCGCAGGAGAAGAGCGCGTAGAGGCAGCCATTGCTCCTTATTTCCAATCCGTTTCCATCGCTGCCTATAATGGCCCAAAGAATATCGTGATATCCGGCGAGCGAACCGCCGTGCAGACTGTGATTGAAAAACTTCGGAATGAGAAAGTGAAGACTCAGCCTCTGAACGTTTCGCATGCTTTTCACTCGCCTTTGATGGAACCGATGCTGGATGCCTTCGCGCAAACCGCCCGCCAAGTGGATTACAATGCCCCGCGTCTTCCTTTAGTCTCCAACTTGACAGGGCAAATGCTGAATTTCGATGAAATACCAGACACAGCTTACTGGCAGCGTCACATCCGACAAGGGGTAAGATTCTCCGCGACAATGCAGACCCTTCAACGCGAGGGATATACGTTCTTCCTTGAAATTGGCCCAAGCCCAATACTTTTGGGAATGGGAAAGTTGTGTATCCCGGAGGCGCAGCAGGCCCAGGTTTGGCTCCCTTCGCTCCGGAAAAATATTGCAGACTGGCAGCAGATGCTGGAGAGTCTGGGAACGTTGTATGTTCACGGGGCGGATGTGGACCATGCAGGATTTGAACACGACTATGCACGCGGACGTTGCCGCGTGGTGCTGCCTACCTATCCGTTTCAGCGCGAGCGTTACTGGCTTGAAGGAGGGGAAAAGCATGCTCAAAGCCGGAGTATCGGGCTATCGAAGGAAGGTGCGGGAAAAACGGCGCTTCATCCCTTGCTCGGTCAAAGGCTGCGCTCGGCACTGAAAGAGATTCAGTTTGAAGTTCATTTGCATGCCGATTCGCCATCCTTCCTAACGGATCATCGAGTCTATGGGACGGTAGTGGTGCCGGGGACTGCTTATGTTGAGATGGCACTCGCAGCCGCGAGTGCGGCCTTCGGCCCGGGCAATCATCTGCTAGAAGAAGTTACGATTCACCAAGCCCTGATTCTGCCAGATGCTTCCCCCGAGGCAACGGTTGTTCAGCTCATTCTAACGCCGGAGGATACTGAAACGGCAGCTTTTCAGGTAGTCAGTCTAACCGAGAAAGGCAATTGGAAAGTACATGTGACGGGTAATATTCGCCTGCGACAAGCCGATCGAGAACCTATATTGGATGGCGCCTCACTTTCCGCGGCACAAGCACGTTGCCAAGAAGAGATTGACGCAAGTGCATTTTATGCACGCGTCCGCGAGCTGGGACTTCAATATGGGCCGCGCTTTCAGGGAATTACCCAAATTTGGCGGCATGAAGGGGAAGTGCTGGGACAAATATGCTTGCCCGAAGCCCTGGTAAATGATCTAGACGCCTATCGAATTCATCCAGCGCTGCTCGATGCTGCCTTCCAACTTTTGCTGGCGTCATCGTTTGAGACCGGGAAGATGGGCACTGGCGTTTATTTGCCAGTCGGCATGAAGCGAATTGGTATTTACCAACGCTCTTCCACCCCGTTATGGGGTCAGATTATTCGCAAACCAAACGATGCAGAAGGCCAAGATAGCTTCGCCGTGGATGTCCGTTTGTTTGATGAGACTGGGCAGATCGTGGCAGAGGTGGAAGACTTGTACCTCAGGCACGCATCGCGCGAAGCCTTGCAGCGAGCCATCCTAACAGACGTTGATTCTTGGCTGTATGAGGTGGCCTGGGAGATTCAGGAATTCGATGCCAAACTTGAAATCGAAAACTCAAGGGAAAAGGCGGGAGGATGGTTGATTTTAGCGGACCAGGGTGGAGTCGGGGAAGCTCTGGCCGAACGCCTGAAGGCGCAAGGTGAAACATGTGTTCTCGTCATTCCCGGCGAGACTTATGCGGCCGCCAAGGGTGGGCTTTGGCAAGTCAATCCAAGCCGCCCCGCCGATTTTCAACGATTACTCCAAGAAGCCGTGGAAACAGTCCGGCTACTTCGTGGGGTGATTTACTTGTGGGCATTGGATAGTGAACCGGGAAAAGAAACGACACAGGCACAGATTTGCGGTGGCGCTCTCCACTTGGTTCAGGCACTGGCAACATTAGGAGAAGGTTTGCAGGGCCTATGGCTGGTTACGCGCGGCGCACAGCCGGCAGGGCCCGAACCCACACTTCTGACCGTCGCTCAGGCAACGCTCTGGGGGCTGGGCGGCACGATCGCCATGGAACACCCGGGGCTGCACTGTGTACGAGTAGATTTGGACCCATGGCCGGAAACCGATCAAAGTGAGCTCCTGTTCAGGGAAGCCTGGTCAGGTGCAAGGGAAACACAGGTTGCGTTTCGGGGAGCTAACCGCTGGGTGGCGAGAATAGTGCGTCACCACCGAAGCGAGGATGAGGCCAAACATCGCCTCGTCGTGCCGGAAGATCGGGCGTTCCAGCTCGATGTTAACTCACGTGGCCTTTTGGACACGTTGGTGTTCCGCCCCAAGACACTCCACGAGCCAGGCCCAGGTGAAGTGGAGATTCGCGTTCAGGCAACGGGCCTCAACTTTAAAGACGTCTTAAAAGCATTGGGAAAGTATCCGGGTGCGGACAATTTACTTGGAGATGAGTGTTCCGGAACGATTACAGCTGTGGGCGAAGGTGTCAAAGGGGTGCAGGTTGGGGACGAGGTAGTGGGAGTGGCCTATGGCAGTTTTAGCTCATCTGTAGTGACCCGGGCCGATCTGGTGGTGCCCAAACCACACAACTTGAGCTTTGCGCAAGCGGTTACGATGCCCATTGCTTTCCTGACCGCATACTACACGTTGCATCATCTGGCCAAGATCTCAGCCGGGAAGCGGGTCTTAATTCATGCGGCCGCTGGCGGCGTAGGAATGGCTGCCGTGCAACTGGCGCAGCGAGTCGGTGCGGAAATTTTTGCTACAGCCGGCAGTCCTAGGAAGCGCGCACTTCTACGCTCATTGGGCGTACAGCACGTTTTGGATTCGCGCACGCTCGATTTTGCCGATGAGGTGATGGCCCTGACGGAGGGGCGTGGCGTCGATATTGTGCTCAACTCTTTGGCCGGCGATTTTATTCCCAAGAGTTTGTCGGTGCTGGCCCCGAAGGGCTGTTTTCTGGAAATCGGCAAGACGGGCATTTGGGACGAAAGCCAGGTCGTTCGATTGAAACCCGATATCGCTTATTTTGTATTTTACTTGGGCGACATCGTGGACGCAGAGCCCGGGTTAATCCAAGAGATGCTGCGCAAGCTGATGGCGAGTGTCCAATCAGGAGCCCTCGAACCACTGCCGTATCGCGTCTTTCCCATCCAAGAAGCAATCGGTGCGTTTCGGTACATGGCGCAAGCTAAGCATGTTGGAAAAATTGTACTTACCCAGGAAGAGAAGACGTTGCGGTCGGCCGACGGGACTTTCAATGCCGATGCGACGTATCTCATTACCGGCGGCTTGGGGGGCTTGGGGCTTAAGGCAGCCGAGTGGTTGGTAGCCCAAGGAGCACGGAATTTGGTGCTTGTCGGGCGCAGTGGTGCCACCGGAGATGCCGGAGATATTGTACGTAAGCTGGAAAAGACGAGAGCACGGGTGGTGGTTGCCCGGGCGGATGTCTCTCAGCATGACCAAATCACCAAGGTTATCGCCGAAATCGATGATGCGATGCCGCCATTGCGAGGCATCATTCATGCGGCTGGCGCTCTTGATGATGGCGTGTTGCTGCAACAAAAGTGGGAGCGTTTTGCTCGCGTGATGGCTCCCAAGGTGGACGGAGCTTGGAATTTGCATTTGCTCACGAAAAATAAGGAATTGGACTTCTTTGTGCTGTTCTCCTCCACGGCTCCAATTTTGGGCGCGCCCGGTCAGGGGAATTATGCCGCCGCCAATGCCTTTTTGGATGCTTTGGCACACCTTCGACAAGCGCAAGGGCTTCCAGCCTTGAGCATTAATTGGGGCCCATGGTCAGAAGTGGGGATGGTTGCGGCCGCTCACGATCAAGACCAGCGCCGTTTGAGTGACCAAGGGATGGACTTCATCTCACCGGAGCAAGGCGTCCAGATCTTAGCGAAACTACTGTACCAAGCCCCGCCCCAGATGGTGGTGCTGCCAATTGATTGGACACGATTCTGCCAATTTTTCCCGGCAGCTAAGGAACTGCGGCTGATTGCTCACTTCACGCATGAGTTTGAAAGTCCGGTTGGTGAAAGGAAAGACCACAGTTTGACGCTGCAGAGCCTTTTGGCTGTTACGCCACGAGAACGCCAACAAATGTTGGAGAACTATTTGTGCGACCAACTCGCTAGAGTGCTGCAACTCCCGGCCGGCAGCATAGACACGCTAAAGCCTCTGAACAACTTTGGGTTTGATTCGTTGATGGCCCTTGAGTTGTTAAATCGGATTGAGACCGACTTAAAGGTGAGTATTCCGATGGCACAACTCTTAAAGGGGCGGACTGTTGCCCACCTGACAGGGTTGTTGATAGATAAACTGACCGGCGCGGTTTAGTCGAAGAGCGAGAATGCAACTTACTCCGGGTCAAAATCGATCAGCTTCGACGGGAAGCCCTTGCTTTAGTTCAACCGCTGACTTTCTCGTAAGACCCGGACCCTATTGTTGCAATCAAAGGACAAACCCTAGTGATTGAGTAGCTCCGTTTGCCAATGACTGTCGAAGGCCATTCCGAGACCAGACATCACAAAACTTAGCTGACCTCACCGGCTTCCTCTCTAACCTCGCAGACCTGCATCGGGCGTATACCAGTGAGCAAAGGTTCTAGACCATTGGCTCATCTCACTACGTTCAATTGAACTGCCCTAAATGCCCTCATGAACAGAATCATCTGATTGTTCGATTCTTTATAGTTTCAATCCCAACTGGGTGGGTAGGGATACACATGTGTTGACAGACGGCGCCTGTTACGATGTACGATATCGCGCGCAATGCATCTGGCCGTCTGGGTCGTAAATACGCTTCGAATTGCAGATTAAAGATTCTTATTGATCGAGCTGGTTTTCTGAGAAAGGGGGAGCTTCAGGGATGCCACGCAGTATCGGAATCGGTGTCATCGGAATGGGTTGGATGGGTGTCCAGCATAGTCGTTCCTACCGTCAAATCGCGGAACGTTTTCCAGACTGCGCTCTCCAACCGCGTCTCATTGCCTGCGCCGACGATGTAAAGTCAAGGACCCAGGACGCCCGGGATCGACTGGGCTTTGAGCGCTGTACGACCGAATGGCTGTCCGTGGTTAACGACCCGGAAATCGAAGTGATTAATATTGCTTCTCCCAATTTTTTCCATTTGGAAATGGCAAGGCGAGCGCAAAAGCCGGCAAACATATTTTTTGCGAGAAGCCGGTGGGCAGGAGCCCCGAGGAGACCGCCGCCATCGAACAGGCGGCCCGCTAAGCCGGAGTCCTCACCTTTGTCGGTTACAACTATCGTTGGGCGCCCCTGGTGCAATATGCCCGGAATCTTATACAGGACGGGCGGCTCGGAAAGCTCACTCATTACCGCGGACGTTTCTTTGCTGGATACGCAACCAACCCGCAAGGAGTCCTGTCGTGGCGTTTTCAACAGGAATTGGGCGGCTTAGGCGCCAGTGGAGACTTATTGTCACACGTCATCGATATGGCTCACATGATCGCCGGGCCAATTCAACGCGTCGTGGGGAATGCCGAGACTTTCATTACGGAGCGACCTCTCCCCATACCCGGGGTAGGCACTCATTTCAGCCTGGGGGGCGACGGTCCCAAGGGGAACGTAACCAATGAAGATTATGCCGGAGCCCTGGTCCGCTTCACAAACGGTGCGCATGGCACGCTGGAGGCCTGCCGAATTATCAAAGGCCCGCAGTGTCAGATGGCATTTGAAGTTCACGGAACGAATGGAGCCCTGAGTTGGGATTTCGAACGAATGAATGAATTGCAAGTCTCGTTCGCAGGTGGGGACAATGCCTCAGGAGGTTATGTGCGGGTCCTCAGCAGTCCCGAGCATCCTTTCCATCTCCGCTTCAACCCGGGCCCCGGCATTGGGCTGAGTTACGAGGATCTAAAGACCATCGAAGCATTCCAATTTCTGACGTCGATCGCGGAGGGCAAGCAAGGGGAGCCTGGATTTGCTGATTCTCTCGAGGTTGCTAAGGTACAAGCCGCTCTTCAACGTTCCTGGCAGAGTGGGAGCTGGCAAGAGGTGCGAGCAATAACTGTCGATGCCAAAGTCTAATTTGCCAAGATATTCCATTGACGAGCCGACATGAACCGGGCCGATTCTTGTCTTTGATTCGAGCGTGATCCGAATCTCAGGACACGTTGACTCTCTGTTCCACTGCCGCTAAAACCTCATCAAGTCAAACCTCCACCAGCCGTTTCCCCCGTGGGCTTGGGAATCAGGTCTTCGGCCAGTCCCTTCTGGACTGGCCATTTTACCGATGCGACTTCCTGGACTACGAAAAGGTAACAGAACGCGCCGATAAGCAAGATGATTGATGCCGACGCGAAAGCCCAATAATAATTTCCTGTCTGCACAATGATTAGGCCGGTGACGTAGGGAGCAATTACCCCGGATAAATTGGCGATGCCATTTTGGAGACCTGTCCATCTGCCCGCCGCCAGCGGACCCGCTAGCGTCTGGGTAATGGCCCAGTGGTTTGAAGAGAAGAGTCCGAAGGCAACATAGGCCCCCACTAAAAGCGCCATCGAAACCCGCAAGTCGGCAGCCAACGCTGCCGGGAAAATGAGAGTGCCCAACACGAGCCCGGTCACAACAAAAGTCTTTCGTACACGTGTGGCTGACGCTCCTCGAGCGATCCAGTGGTCAGACGCCCACCCTCCGAACAATGAGGAACTGGCGCTCGCCCAAAATGGCAACGAAGCTAATATTGCCATCATTCCCGTGGAGAGCTTCCTCTCTGTCACGAGATAGCTGGGGAGCCAGGTCAGTAGAAAGTAGTAGGCATAGTTCGCACAGAAATTTCCAATAAATGTGCCCCAGGCATCGCGACGTCGGCAAATCTGCAGAATTCCCGGAGATTGTTGAGAACTGGGCGTTAGTGTGTGATTTCCATCTGTCCTTGTCCTGCCGCGTGGAGCCCACAGGCACCAAGGGATGAGCCATAACAGGCTGCAGATTCCGAGGACAATAAACATCATTCTCCAGCCGAAGCGTGCCGCGATCAATCCTCCAACCATTGTACCGACCGCTGGGCCAACTTTGGCTCCGGCATCGATGAGCGCGTTCGGCAAACCTCGCTGGGAGATGGGAAATTGTTCAGCAATAATTTTTGAGTACACTGGGTAAGCCACAGACTCCCCTAGCCCAAGAAATACTCGCAATATCAGGAGAGCCTGAAAACTGGAGACGAATCCGGTTCCGAAAGTGGCCAGGGACCAGATCAGGTAACCCACGCCTAAGACCAGGGAGATTGGGTGGCGGTCAGCCAGCCAACCAGCCACTACCATGAAGCCCGCATAGGACCAAAAAAACGCGGAAAACAGCACCCCCATTTGGGCAGGGTGGAAATGAAATTCTCGGTTGAGGTCGGGCGCAGCAATCGAAAGGCTCCCACGGTCTACGTAATTCATGGCTACCGAAATCACAAGCAATGCAATGATCCGCCACTGCGCATCTGTAGGCCCGGATCCCACGCCGGACTCTCCAGTCAAATTTCGGGGGGGTGGGGGGTTATGCATCGCTCATCTTCCTCTCTGGCAAGTGCCCGTGCTATCAGAGCAATTGTCCTGTAGCCGAAATTGCAAAAGCCTCGCGAGTATTGCGCTTCATCAAAGCTTTGACGAAATCTGGTAGAACGACATCTTCAGCTAACCCACCCCTTCACCCCTCCAGCGGAGGGGAATAAAGGAGTCAACCTTTAGGAGTGAGTCTTTCCTGTTTGCAACAATCTTATTTGTCATTGGTCAATTCTCATTGGCCATCTTTTATTTAAGCGTCTCAATGGAAAATGAGAAATGAACCGTGAACAATGACAAATGAGTCTTCTTTAGGGGTCCCCCCCAACCGCTCTCCCGCGCTGGTGAGAGGGGCGCCGAATACATTTACTTTCTCCCGCGTTGGGCAAGGGGGCACCGTCAACTCATTGTCTGTCCTGGAGGGCCGAATCTTACGAGGCTGGAAATCAATGATGGGACGCACGCTCCGTCGCGTGTTCATTAAGCGTGCGCGCGGGGACGGCGGTCCCACGCGCCCGCTCCACCTGAACGCGGCGGCGCCAAGCTCCGCCCTCCAATGTTGTCGCATCTCAAGAGGATCTGATTCTGTCGTCCGAGTGCAGCTCTAGCAGAATCAGGATGCCCTGTGGTTTTACGGCCGGCTCACAACGAGAAACGCTAAATCACGTCCGTGGTCTTTCATTAATTTAATTGATAGTCCACGGTTTTCGATATTCCTTCGTCAGCTTCTTGTTGGCCTCCGGGTCGTTCACAAACTGCTCTTTTTCGCGGTCCCATTGAAGTTTCCTGCCCAGTTGGTAGGAAATGTTCCCAATAATGCATGCGCTGGTCGCTCGGTGTGTTGTTTCGATGTCCGAATTCGGCTTCTTCCTTGACCGCATACACTCCAGGAAGTTTTCGACGTGCGGCTGGTGTTGTGCCGTTCCATCTCCAGTCACGACAGCGGTGGGGCCGAAAGTTTCCCAGCCGTCGTGAATCAAATCCATGGGCCAGATCGTATAGCCTTCCCGGTCCACGAAGAGGGTCCCCTCGGTGCCGTAGAACTCCATGCCGTAAGCATGCCCGTCTGGCCCGCGGCCAGCCCGGTTATAGAACTTCACCAGAAGTCCGTTCGCGTTGACTGGGGTCCCTGGATATTCGTAGATCGCTTCTACCGTGTCGGGAGTATCAACGATTCCCGAAGTCAGATACTGGCCTCCAGAAACCGCAATCGTTCGAGGAGCGTCGACTGCGATTCCCCATTGGATAATATCAAGCAAGTGAGGCGCCCAGTTGGTAATCTCGCCGCCCCCGGTCTCCCAATAACGACTCCAGCTCTTGTGGCGGTTCCGGTTGTAATGATGATAGGGTGCTGGCCCCAGCCACATGTCCCAGTCCAAGCCCGGCGGAGGATCACTATCTTCTACGGCTGTTTGTGCTTGGGGCTGATTCGACGTCTTGCTCAATACCCAAGTCTCCGCCGCCGTTATCCTGCCGATTCTACCGTTACGGATCATTTCTGTGACCTTCTGAAAGTGCTCTCCAGACCGTTGTTGTGTCCCGCATTGCACTACACGATTATATTTGTTGGCCGCCTCCACCATCCTCCGCCCTTCGACGATCGTGTGCGAAGTCGGCTTCTCCACGTACACATCTTTTCCCGCTTGGCAGGCCATGATCATGGGGATGGCATGCCAATGCTCGGGAGTCGCCACAATCACCGCATCAATTTCTTTGATCTCTAAAAGCTTTCGAAAGTCCTTATAGCTTTTCACCTTCCCTGCCGGCAGATTCAAGCTTGCCAGGGCATTATTGAGGGGAAGGTCATTCACATCGGCAAGAGCCACGACGTCCACCTGACCGGTTTTTACAAAAGACCGCAAATTGTATGACCCTTGACCACCTGACCCAATCAGGCCCACGCCTATGCGGTCGTTGGCTCCCAGCACGTTCCGGACTGCCGGTCCAGCCGACATCGCCAGACTGGCTGCTCCCATGGCTACGGATTTGTTGAAATTTCTTCGCGACATTTTAGGATAATCCATATCATTCCTCCCCGCTATCAAATCGAAGTATGGCGTTAGAAACCGCTTCAACTGCAAAGCACCCGCTCCAGCTCATCCGACTACGATAATCCTCTCGCGATTTGGCTGGGTGTGAAATAAGAATCAACAAGGACATCTTAACTCATAGTCCGCACATTAATGACCTAATTTGAGTTCTCATAGAGGCCGGATCACTCATGGGGTTATCGCGGCTTCGCAGAGCTCCGCCCTCCAGGCGAGTAAATTCCGATGGTCGAGCTCCTGCGAGACCGTAATCCGGCACAGTTTGACCGGGGGCGAGGAGCTTTTGCTCGTCAGCAGAGACGAGCTGTTTAAGTTTTTTTTCAGTGATTGTCATGCAAAGGAGCGAGTTAGGTCACAGGATCGACTGCGTCACAATCTGGTGCGCGATGGGATCAGCGGAAGTTTTCCACCATCACGAGACTGGATTCGGGAAACTCGATCATTGAAAATATGATCCAGCTTCCATCCGCGGTGACGTCTAACCCGTTGTCGAATAGGGTACTGGGTCCAAAGTGGTCGCGGAGAGTCATGATAGTCTCGAGCTTGTGGGTAGCAAATTGAAATAATTCTATTTTGGGACCTTCTTTCGTATCTGGATGGAGCAAGAACAGACCTTCATCTGCCATGGCCCAGAAGCCGGACCTCGCTTCATTCACCACTTCAGTCTCTTCTCCACCGTTGACAGGGATTTTCCAGATCCCATCCTGCCCGGATTTGTCGTAATAAACCCAACGTGCGTCGGGAGACTCCAAGGCCATGAATCCTCCCTTCCGTGTCACCCGCACAGCAGTTCCACCTTCAGAAGGGATTTTCCAGGCTTGAAATCCTCCGCCTCGATCGGAGGCAAAGTAAATCCATCGCCCATCCCTAGACCAACTCGGTCGAGTGTCTATAGACTTTTCCTTGGTCAGGAGGCGGGGTGCTCCTCCTGCTGCGCTCACGACCCAGATATCCAGGTTGCCTTCTTTGGAGGATGCAAACGCGATTTGAGTACCGTCTGGAGACCAGCGAGGCCTGAAGGTCGTCACTGACCGCAAATGGGTTAGTTGCATCAGGCTCGAACCATCGGTGTCACTCAGCCAGAGATCAAAGATTCCCGAATTGACGGCCGACGTAAATGCAATCTTCTTTCCGTCTGGAGAAAACTGGGGGTCAAAATTCTTTTGGCTGGGGCTGACCATACGCTCTACAGAGTGTTCATGCCGCTGGGGTTTCGCCCTTGAACCTAGCTCCTTGATGCGCCAAATGCTGGAGCTAAAGATCAATCTTTGATAGATGAGCCGATCGCCGCTTGCAGCTACACTCGGAAAGTAAGCATCATCGCCAATTCCAATCAAAGGCTCAGGATTCCCTCCTCTTGCCGATATCTTCCAAAGAGTCCGTAGTGCACCCCCTCGATTGGAAGAATAAATAATGGTTTGTCCATTTGGTGCCCAAGCCAGGCCCTCAATTTCTTGCATCTCCGAAGTGAGGCGTTGCGGCTCTCTGCCAGACTTTAATGGATCCAAGAAGAGCAGATAGATATCTGCTTCGCCGATGTTCTGACCTCTGGCGAAGGCCAGCATTTTCCCGTCAGGCGAAAGAGCAGAAGAGATATCGTCCTGATTGGGCAATGGGAAGGTCAATTGTTCTTTTCGTCCCATTTCCAGGGGAAAGCGATAAATGCAGTGATTGAGTGCCTGAGGATTAGTCTTGTCCGTCGCGATAATGAACTTGCCATCCTTCGTCCAGCTGAGGGGCAAGTACCACAAATGATCCAATCTCACAGTAGTCGAGGCAATCAAACGCTCTTTGCCACCGCGTGCCGACATCACGACAATGTCTGAGCCTCCAGAGGTCAAGCGGCGAAAGGCGATCCACTGGCCGTCGGGAGACCAGGCAGGGAAATACTCAATATCCGGGTGATTCGTTAGTCGTTGGGGGACCACTTCATCAAGATACCGAACATAAATATCAAAGTTGTCCCGCTTTGCGCTATCCCATGAAAACGCGACCTGTTTGCCATCGGGAGAAAAAGCTGGACTACCTTCAACTCCCGGGTAGCCTGTAAATTCGAACGCTCTTAGTCGAGGCGCGGATTTTTCTCGCAGATTGGAAGAATAGTAGGACCACAACATTGCACCGATAAGAAGTAGAAAGATTACTGGTATTCCGACGCGCAGTGCGGAATTGCGGGTTCTGAGGGATACAGGAACATATCTTCCAGATAGAAGTGAAAACGCCTTGAGCCCCGAATTGCTGTCCCGCTTCAGGTTTCTTAGATCGACTCCAATCTCCCGTGCCGACTGGTAGCGTCGCTCCCTGTTCTTTTCAAGCAATTTCTTGATGATCCGGACCAATTCAGCTGGCAGATCATGACGGAATTTCGCGATGGGTTCTGGTTGCGCATGCAGGATCATGTCCATCGTTTCAGTGCTCGTCGTTCCTGCAAACGGTAACCGTCCCGTTGCCATCTCGTACAACACGGCCCCTAAACTGAAGAGGTCCGAGCGATAGTCTACCTCCCTGCCTAACACCTGCTCCGGGCTCATGTACGAGACCGTACCCCGGATGAGCCCGGGTTCTACCCGCGTTGGCGTTTTCAAGTCAATCCTCGTCGTCTCCCCTTCCTTTCGAGTCATCTTGGCGAGTCCAAAATCCAGGACTTTCACCAGCCTTCGCGGCGTGAGCATGATATTGCCAGGCTTGATATCTCGATGGGTGATTCCTTTGCTGTGGGCTTCTTCGAGGGCATCCGCGACCTGAATGCCCAAGTCGAGAATTTCGGAAGTTTCCACTAACCTTAGCTGGCGTTTTTCCAGTGGCTTTCCCTCAGCAGACTTTATTTCTTGAGGATGTGATGGCGACTTTCTTGAGACGATTGGACTACGTCTCTCCTCCATTTGTTGCGCCAGCGTCTCTCCCTCGACATATTCCATGACAATAAAGTGGATTCCAATCGACTCTCCGACGTGATGAATGGTGCAAATGTTAGAGTGATTCAATGCGGAGGCTGCCCTTGCCTCCCGAATGAACTGCCGCATTCGGTTTTGATCTTGTGCCACTTCTGCGGGCAAAATCTTGAGCGCTACCGTCCGGCCTAACCGGGTGTCGAGCGCACGATACACCTCTCCCATGCCGCCGACTCCGAGTTGTGAAACTATTTTGTAGATACCGATTTGTTGACCTACCAGCGAAGGTTCTGGTTTGGCAGTCTGAGACTGAGATATCTGCTCCAGTACCGGTGTTTCGAGAAAATGTTTGAGCTCCGGCTCGAAAGCGAGCAGCGAGTCTATTTCTCGGCGCAATTCCTCATCCCCACCACAGGCTTCAGCGAGAAACTGGGCTCGACTGCCCGTTTCATGCTCCAGGCTAGCTTCCAAAACCTGGCTGATATGCTGCCAACGGTTTTGCTCCACCGTTTTCCTCCCACTCTGACGTCAGGCTTTCCGTTTTTTCAGCACGATTGAGATGTGAGTGTATAGGAAACGCCGCAGGCCTTATACCATAAGGTCCGCCATACCATCTCCTCCCATTTATTCCTTGATGCTCTTCGCTTCCCCATCCTTGAAGGGAAGCAAATTGCGCATCGCCATCTGGTCTCTTGTTTGTGAAAGCTCCCGGTAGAGCCATAACCTGGCCACGTTCCAGTCTCGCATGACCGTATCGGGGGAAACCTTTAAGACCTCCGCTGTCTCCTCAATCGTGAGCCCCCCAAAGAAACGGAGCTCTACGACCTGACTTTTGCGCTCATCAAAGACGGCCAGAGCTTTCAGAACCTCATCCAATGCTGACAGATCCGCGCTCTTCTCCTCAGGAAGCTCAAACTTCTCGTCCAGGGGAATGTGTTGGACCGCACCTCCGCCCTTAAGGGAGTAACGTGTCCGGGCTTGGTCGACCAGCACCTGCCGCATGAGACGGGCCGCGATTGCCAAAAAGTGTGTCCGGTTCTGCCAGGGGACTTGCTGGGCCCGAACGAGTCGGAGGTAAGCTTCGTCGACCAGTTCGGTGGTCTGCAGCGGTGGGCCCGAGTGCTCCAGACTCATAAAACGGTGAGCCAGCCGGTGCAGCTCTTTATAAACTACGGGGATGAGTTGCCCGAGAGCCTTTTGATCTCCATGACCCCAGGCTTCGAGTAGTTGTGTGACTTCTTGAGGTGACGCTTTCGCCATGGAGCCTCCCTTAGAAGGAAGAAGCCCTGGGGTATAGGTGTAGATCTTCAAAAACCTGAAGTGAGTGGAATGCTTGCGGAATGAAATGAAACCTGGGAGACCTGCTTCAGGTGCTACCCATATTTAATTTAGTCTATTCCCGCTAGCAAACACATGCAACCACAAAAATCAACCAAAAATAAAAAAGTTACCCCCCTCTACGCAATCTCCTCAGTTAATGGCAGGTCCATTGGGCAGCAACATGCGTTCACCGGATACACGACAAAAACAGACGTTTCGAGAAGACTGGCCTAACTCAATGACTGCCCTATCTTTCCATGTCAAAGCGGGCAGATGTCATATTCCCCGTCAAAAATATTTTCACGACTTGCCAGTTTTTTAGATTCTTCTACGCATTCTTATATAGAAGTTAAATCCGCTCCCTGCGAAGGAAAAGGAGGCCAGACGGGGCGGGTTAGGGAGACTTCACTCTGCTAGATGAAGCCGGAAGGCCGGTAAATTTATACTATCCGTTCACAAAAAGGAAAGGAGGCTACCATGAAAAAACTAACCGTCTTACTATTCCCAGCTCTCGTGCTGGGCATGCTGGCTGCAGGGGTTGCCTATGCCCAAACCACAACAATACTCCGAGGTGACATCCCATTTGAATTCACTGTGGTCGGCAAAACGCTCCCAGCGGGATCCTACGGGGTTGCACGCAACCCTAACCTTCCAATGGTACTCATCATTCGCGGCATCGAGAACCTTGAATCCGCCCCTCTTTTGGCCGTAGCAAATGAAAAGTCTAAAGAGGTGACGCCAAAGTTCGTTTTTCGTCGTTATGGGGATCTTTATTTCCTGGCGGAGGTCTGGACGGGAGGAACGATGGTGCTTGAGGTGCCAAAGTCTAGTAAAGAAACTCAAGTTGCAAGAAATTATGGAGTGCCTAAACTGACCTACATTGCAGCCAAGTAAACCACTTGGACCCACGACTCTCAAACGGGTCGTGGGTCCCTTCATTTATTGCACAGGCCCGCATGCCCGCAGCATCTCAAGAGACTTCACGGTCTCAGGAAGTTCCCGCACCGACGTATTCAGTTCGAGATAGCGTTTCATGTCTTGTCGCGCGCCAGCGCAATCCCGCCGAGCCCATCGAACCTTCGCCAAGAGCAAATAGGGTGCTGGCGCCCTTCCTCGTGCCAGTTGAGAGGCTGTTTCGGCAGCCTGCAGGGCTCCTTCCAGATCCCCTGTTCTTAGCAGTGCCTCTCCCAAGAAGGCATGTCCCGTCAACCACTTTGGGTCGATTAACAAGGCGCGCTTGGCGACCGCCAGCAGTTCCTTGTACCGTTGCTCCTTCAGGTAGATGGCGCCTACATGCGCGTAAGAGAGCAGGTAGTCGGGATCCCGCTCGATGGCTTTTTCGAAGGCGTGGAACGCATCGTCCTTTCTCCCCACACGAAGATAGAGCAGTCCTAGCCCATCCCAGAGGTCGGCCTGCCCAGCGGTCTCTGCGGCTTGTTCGTACAACCGGATCGCTCCAGCGAAATCTCGTTGATTCGTCAACTTAACAGCTTTTGTCAGTTTTTCTTGTAAATCGCGGTTTGACTGCACCGCAAGTTGATCCGCGGTCACAGACCTAAAAGTCCGGGTTCCAGCCCACCGCTTGGGCAACATCACCGCAGCGAAGTTCTTCCCTGTGCTAGTCACGGTGACGACCTCCTCCACAATAATGAAGTCGCTGAATCGAACCCGGAACGTGTAGTGCCCTTCCTGCACCTTGTTGAACACGAAAGAACCGTCCGCTTCCGTTGTCTCGCGGTACTTAGCCCGCTCCTGATCGATCAACTCCACCGTCAAACGCCTCAGCGGCGGCCCCCCGTCTCTTTCCCCAAACACATACCCTTCTAGAGTCCTAAACTGGGGCGCCAATGTTACGAAAAATAAGAGCAAAGAGATCATGAGCCGTCAATGAACTCGTTGAAAAGTTTGCTAAAGGATCGTGTGCCGGGGTTCTCTGCTCGTACAAAGCATTCGATGCTTCGCACGACCACAGTATGCGCCTGAGATCCGGCAAACCTGTCTATGCCAATGGGGCTAAACAGGAAAGCAAGAAGCTGACAAATTAGTGCTAGCGTCCACTCCACCCGTGTTAGTGAGCGTGCGCCGGAGCGCCCGCTCCACCTGTCTGCTACCTGACTAAGGGGCCTGAATCACCGCCAATTTTAAGGGTTCCACACAACTCATCATCACCTCGTCTTCACCATACTTTTCGCGCAGCCTCCTGCTAATGGAGTCAAAGAATGAAGCAATCGCGGCGTAATGAGTTGTGCTTGAACCTTCACCCAGGATTCGTTTCAAAATCGACAAAGCTTCTGTGAACCTCTTGTCGGACTGATACATCGTGCCGCGCCAGGTTCCAATGATCACGATCCCTTCCCACCCCGTCTCTTGGCTCCACGACAGGAGTGCGCCCAAGTATTCCACTATCAAAACCTCACACATACTTCGAGTGGGTTCCCCGGTCAGAGCCTGGAGGAATAGTTCCCGGGCGGCACGAATCTTTAACTGAAAGACAAGGCTCTTTGCCACGACGTTGGGATCGGGGAAGAGCTTTCGCCCCAAGGCTCCGGGCCGTCCTATTTTGCCCTGAGTGAGGAGAGTTTGAAGACGACCGAGGAGGTCATCAATCTTGTTCGAATTGTTGTCTTCCAGCGCAAGGAAACACTCCGCAATGAAATTTGAATTTTGAGGGTAGAGCTGCTCGGAGAGATCATGAAGCACCTCGCGCTCGCTCCGATTCTTATAGTCCAGTTCCCAGGCAGCAGCCAAGAAAAAGAACGTGCGCGGAAGCTGCAAAATTGGGGTTTGATTATTCCCCATGACACCGCGGAGCTCTGAGAGGTCTTGAACGAAATCAAACACACTCCGAATGGAATTCAAACTAACTCTGGTTGAGGGGAACGCCGGCTCAACTTCGATGACGCCGTAAGGGAGGAAAACAGTTTTCTCCAATACGCCTTCCTTTCGGCAGGTATCCAGGTAAGGTGAAAATCCGGCAATGAGGCTCCATGGTTCCGCCAGGTTTTGTTTGAAGTTGCGGATCGTGTCCTCCCATGAAGGCCAGGTCGCTCGCGTCCGGGTTTTGGCTGGTCCAATCATATTGGGAGACCACGGTCTTTGATGGGCTGAAGAATTTATGTCTCCCCCACCCCACCCACATCCAATCGATGAGCGTGGCCTTATTTCCGTTGACGTGATACCGATCCAGGAGAGCTCTGGCTCGCTGGAAGATCTTGACCTGCTCACTAATCGGGCTTTGTGGCCAGCCTCCCGGGTCGGAATCGATCATGCAGTAGCCATCCGCGTTGTTCACGGTCCGATAGAACACTTCCAACGACCCCATGATCTTTTCTACCTGTATGGGATCGGCCGGATTCATATCCTTTTGGCATTCGTCGACCCAGTAGGGTCGAGTTTTGGGGTCATGAACACCGCAATCCGATGTGGCAATTCGATTCGCGCTATGCATGATCCAGACTTCCATTCCGCGTTGCTTCTGGGCATATTCGACCACCCGGCGGACCTCTTGGAGATACGATTCATCCACTGGAGAAAGGGGAACTGGCATAATCTCCATGAAAGGCCATAGAAAAAAGAGGTTCCCTTTCTGAAGCCAGGTTAAGTCGATAAAACGTTGCCAGTCCTTTTCTTGCCAAGTGCGAAATGAGTAGGGATTTTTGAGGGGCCATCCATTTAAGTGGATTCCCCGCAAGTCAAACTTGGGCTTGCTGCTAATCTCTAACGGTCCTTCTAGGTAAGGAGAATTCTCCTCGAATCGGATCCGTTGCATCAATGTTGCAAGCCCGCAGTTTGTGCCTCTGGAAGTCAATCCGCTCACGATCACATAGACTTTCCCGCCGGCCAAAACGGACATGATTCGGAATCCTTCGTCACCCAATTCTTCCATCCCGGAGATACCAGGAAGTATCTCGTGCATCACCGTTCGCCCTACTGCAATGGTCACATTTGCTTCGCGAGCTAATTTCGATTTGACCGGAATGGGAGAGGGAGAATATTCACCCAGGTACTCCGCTAGGTCCTTCACAGCATGGAGAACGAAAGAGGGTTCATCCGGGGCAACGACAATGGTGGTGGGATTCAATGAAATTCTTGAACGCGTTTGGGGTATCTTTTCTGTGACGGTGATTCCGGGCAATTGGCCGCTTGCAACGGGAGGGGTCAAGAGTGCGATGAGGGGAATCGTCCCGACTTTCTTGACGGCCTCACGCCGTGTTAACCTTTTAAATAAATCCATTCCAGGGTCCTCATGTTCAAGCGCAATTTATAAGATTATGGCTACAAATGCAGACGCATTAAACGTTGTTGGCGAGTAATTCCGCCCCCCCTGAAGTCCCCCCTTGTGCAAGGGGGGACATTTTTTCATTATCCCCTTTTCCCCAAAGGCACATTTCTTTATTTGTCCTTGTCCATGGAGGGAGATTCTTTCATTCTGTCTTCGTCCAAGAAGGGTGTCGTTGGTCTCGTTGCCATTTTCATTTTCTGCGTCATAAAGGTAATAAACGGTAGATCTTCGAATAGGTGTTCATTTTACCGAGAGTGCTGCAGATACTCGTTTAGCCATCCGGTCCAACGCTCCATTTTCTCTTCAAAAGTTCGCTGAGACATGGCGTTAATCCCTTGATTGCCTCTTTCAGTTAAACCGACAAAGCGGTAAATGATATTAACCTCTGTAACATCGGCGCTTACTTGGTAGCACCGAACCCCAATTTGGGCAACGTAGCGTTCAGCCTCAACACGATGATAGACGACATGAGATGCCTTGAGATCAAGCTCCGAGACAACCCAGATAGTACTGCCCAATCCCTCTCGCGTTCGAAATAGCTGGCCCTCTGCCCAATCAATGTTTGGAGGGTAGAGGAGTTCCGGATTCCAATCTGGAACCCACAACTTTTCGCCAAGTGGCGAGAAAAGCGGGAAGACCCGAGCAATCGGCGCAGTAAGCCTTATTTGGCCGGTCAGTGTAATCGTGGCGGGTATGAAAGTCATGATTCCTCCATATCTGTGCGCTGGGGCAGAAAGCCTGGCACGGAACGAAGCCCGTCTGAACGGCCTGACGAAATCAAGAGTTCATTGGTTATCCAATTCCGGTCCGCCGCAGTAGCTGCTTTTGCGGAAATTCCTGAAGGATTCACGGTTTTCAATCTTGTAAGAAGTTCCCATCCTTTTGCTTGAGTTGACGGATCGGCTCAATGGCCTCGGGGTTGACGAGACTGGAAGTATCTCCCTCCTCTTCACCGACGTAGGCACTGCGAATCATGCGGCGCATCACTTTGGAGTTGCGCGTTTTCGGGAGATCCGGCACGAAATGAACCCGGCTGGGCTGCATTGGCTTGCCAAGCTCCCGAGCCACCTTCTCTCGGAGTTCGAGACTCAAGTTATCGGAAGCCCTAAACCCAGGCGCCAGCACGCAGAAGCAAACAATTTCGCTCCCCTTAACAAGATGAGGAACCCCAATTGCGGCCGCTTCACTGACTGCTGAGTGGTCCACCAGAACTGACTCCACTTCAGCGGGTCCTACCCTTCGGCCGGCAATCTTAAGCGTGTCATCCGAGCGGCCCAGGATGTACCACATTCCGTCGGAGTCTACTGCCGCCAAATCACCATGGACCCAGACATCTTTGATCTGTGACCAGTAGGTTTCAAGGTAACGTTGTTCGTCCTGCCAGAACCCTCGCGTCATTCCGATCCAGGGCGTTCGAACGACCAATTCCCCAACCTCGCCGCGAACAGGCATTCCTTGAGAATCGACCACATCGGCGGCTATCCCCGGGCACGGAGCTGAGAAGGCCGTGGGCTTCAAGGGAAGAAGCGGATTCCCCATTAGAATTCCTCCACCGACCTCTGTTCCACCCGAGTAATTGATAATCGGACGTTGCCCTTTACCCACTGTCTCGAACAGCCACAACCAGGGATCGTGATTCCAAGGTTCTCCCGTAGAGGCAAACAAATGAATAGAAGAGAGGTTGTGCGCTCTGACCGGTTCGACGCCATGAGGAATCAAGGACCGTATGAGAGTAGGAGATATTCCCAAAACGCTGATCTTGTGTCGCTCCACCAATGACCACAAGCGGTCGGGCCCCGGATAATCCAATGCGCCATCATAGATGAAACAGGTCGCTCCAAGAATCGTCGCACCAAAAACTAACCATGGTCCCATCATCCAACCCATATCGGAGTACCAATGAATGACGTCCCCCGGCTGAACATCTGTGCCAAAAGCCATATCCTGCGCGGCTTTTATTGGAAAGCTACAGTGCGTATGCACCGCTCCCTTGGGCCTTCCCGTAGTTCCCGAAGTATAAAGGAGCATCAGCATATCTTCGGCATCCGTTTGAGCCGGCAATGTGTTCTCGCGCTGAGAGGGTATAAGCTCGTGCCACCAGTGATCCCTTCCCTGCCTCCAATCCACGTCGATTCCGGTGCGTTTCAAGACGATAAGATGCTTCAACGTAGGAAGTTCTTCAGCTGCCTGATCGGCAACGGATTTCATCGGAGTCACTCGGCCGCGGCGGTAAAAACCATCCGCCGTGAATAATGCTTTTATCTTTGCGTGCCCCAGGCGCGAGACCAATGCTCCGGCACCATAGCCGGAAAAGAGAGGCAGGCAAACGGCCCCAATCTTTGCGCAGGCCAATAATGCAATGCAGGCTTCAAGGGTCATCGGCATGTAGAGGCCGATAAAATCCCCTTTCCTCAGTTCCAGTTCACGCAGCGCGTTGGCACACTGATTGACAACTTTGAATAATTCGCCATAAGTAAGCTGGCTTATTTGACCCTCTTCACCCTCCCAAATAATGGCTGGGCGGTTTCGTGAATCAGGTTTTGCAATCCATTTGTCAACGCAGTTCTCGACAATATTCAGCTTTCCTCCGACGCACCAGTCTGGAAATTCGATCCCCCGATTCAGGCTCAGGACTTGACGATAGGGAGATTGAAACTGGATATCAAGATATCGGATGACTGAATCGGTAAACCAAGCAATGTCCTCAATGGATCGTGCGTGGAGTTTCGCAAATGATTCGATATGATGAAGGCTCATGAATCGTTTCAGGTGGCTTCGCTCAACATATTGAGGGGTAGGGTTCCAAATTATTCCCCCTCCCCAACTATGATCTTTCTTCATTTCAATCCAACCCATTAAGACACACGTTCATGACGAATTAGAGAATTCATGACGGAAACAACGGCAGACCCTGCAGCTCCCTGTTATTCACCGATGGGACTAAACTCTTGACCATTAATTCCTAACTCGGTCATGCTATCAGCTCTTTAAGTTGTCTGATAACTGGATTATTCTCTCTCAGCTTGGCTTCCTACACCCACATAAAAACACTTTTCCGGCGCCTGCCGAATTAGTTCCATGAGAGCAAAATCCAAGTTGAGGATCTTTACAGGAGGAATAACCTATGAAGTCCTGGTTTCAGCGAAGAGAGATGATAAAGGCAATGGGGTCGCTGGCGTTATTTCCATTGACGGCATCAGCATCCGGAGACAACGATTCGGAAAAATATTCCGAAAGAAGTGACACTCCTAAAATCTGTCTGGAAACGGGGTCGGCTCTCCTTGCGACTGGCAATCTCAATGAGGCTGGAATGCGCAGGGTAAAACAACTCGGGGTAGACCACGTGCTCAAGTGGGGACCGGGCATTCCCTGGCAGGAGAGCGAGATTCGATCCACCATGGATAGCTTCAAAGCCGGCGGTCTCAGCCTGGGCAACCTGATGATTTCTGGTTTTCCAAATACGATTTATGGAAAGACCGGCCGTGACGAAGAGATCGAAAAGGTGATTCAATCCATCCAAGCAGCCGGCCGGGCTGGCCTGCCGGTTATCGAGTACAACTTCTATGCACACCGCGCCATGGAGGGATACTACGAGGAAACTGGAAGGGCAGGGGCCGGTTATACGGCATTCGACTATGACCGGATGAAGGATCTGCCTCCTCTCCCCGAAGAAGGCACCCACAACCTGGACGAAATGTGGAAAAATATCACTTATTTTCTTGAAGCGATCATTCCTGTGGCCGAGAAATCGGGGGTGCGCATGGCCTTACACCCCAATGATCCCCCTGCGCCTCTCAGCCGCGGATCGCAACAAATTATGGGAAGCCTCGAAGGTTGGAAGAAGCTCATCGCCATCGTCCCGAGTAAATCCAATGGGATCACATTTGATTGTGGAGTGACAAAGGAGTTGGGCGCGGACCCGGTCGAGGTCTGCCGCTACTTCGGCAGTCGAGATCGCATTAACCACGTGCATTTCCGGAACGTGCGCGTGCGAGTGGCAAACGAGAAGTATACGGAGGTTTTTTTGGACAATGGTGAAGTCAATATGTTTGCCGTAATGCAGGAACTGGTGCGCCAGAAGTACCCACGGCTCGTCTATCCTGAGCATCCACGCGCGATTGACTATGACCGCGAGCAACCCAACTTCAGGTCCTACTATCCAGGGGGAGGCGGGTACGCTGGGTATGCTTACAATGTAGGCTATACTCGGGCGCTGCTGCAGGCAGCTTTGTCGCTGTAAGAGTCGGGAAGAAAATTCAAAGTAAAAATCACGGGATGAACTTGGATTTACCTCAAGGAATTGTGGATGGCGACAGAGACGTCGTTACAATTCGAAATCCATAATCGGTATATTTGAAACTGGGATCCAGACTACTCCGCGCAGCGCAGCGGCTAACTTTGATCCGATGTCGCCAGGAGCCGCCGCGGGAGGCACGACGCGCACTCGGCTCCACATTTAGGGGATTGAGACGGGGTGATCGCTCATAATACTTTGGATCGTACCAGTCTAAACACCATTCATGCACATTGTCCCCAAGGTTATGAATACCTAACGCATTAGGACTGAATAAACCCACCGGCTGGGGCCTTTCGTCTTGCCAGCCAGTCCGATAAATCTCAAAGCGGTCCGGATCCTCATTTCCCCAGGAGTAGAGCATTCGGTCCTGTCCGCAACGCACTGCCCGCTCCCATTCTGCCTCTGTGGGGAGACGAACTGCTGCACCAGTCTTTGAGGACAGCCATTGACAGTAATCCATCGCTTCAAACCAACTCACAGCGACAACCGGTTGTCGAGGATGGGAAAATCGCTCTTCAGCAAACACTGACGGAATTTCTCTCTTGGTATCGTGAACAAATTGCAGGTATTCCTCATTGGTTACGGTATAGACCCCGATCACGAAACAGTCAACCCACACTGTATGGACAGGCTTCTCATCATCTCGCCCCTGCTCACAACCCATTTGGAACTCTCCTGCTGGGATGGTCACAAGGGTTGGGAGAAGGATTGGTGAGTCTTCCATATCTAACCTTCGATCGGCGAATGAAAATCTATTGACGACTCTCGTGAGGAGTGTTTCGATTTCATGCAGTGCCCTCGCTTCCACATTCGTTCCATTTCACCCTTCCTCGTGTCCGGAATGTAGTCTGACAATATTAATATATAAAACATCGTTCAAGTATTAGTAACATATGAGCTGTGTCACAAGTGTCCGCTATGACCCTGTCTAGAGATTTCATTCATTTAAAGGAGAAGAAGCCATGCCATTAAAACTGGGTCTTTGTACAATGATCTATCTCGATTATGCCACGCTCGAAGATGCCATCGAGCGCACCGCAAAGTTTGGTTATCAAGGCATTGACATCTGGGCGGACAGTCCTCACCTGGATCCCCTGAGCCGGGACAAAGCCTATCGGAAGGAAATCAAGAAGCAGTGCCGGGATCGGGGGTTGGAAATCGTTGCGCTCTCCGTGAACGGGGGAGCTCTCGCACGGCGCTACAACTTCTCCTACTGTAAAGATTGGGTGCGAAAGGAAACTGTCGACTATTATAAAAAATGTGTGGACTTGGCTGCGGACATCGGATGCCCCACCATCAACATGATCAGCGGCCACATGATGGCCGGCACCAACTTTGAACAAGCCTGGCAATGGAATCGGGAAGGGATGAGCGAAGTCGCAAAGCATGCGGAAAAATGCCGAGTCACTCTCGCCCTTCATACTCTTGCGCCCTCGGAGTCCCGTGTGATCGTAACTCTTGACGATAGTTTGAAAATGATGAAAGAGATTAATTCAAAGAGCTGCCGGCTGATGATCGATACCGCAGATCAAAACATCACAGACCCCCACCTTTCTGATTCAGTCCGCAAAGTTGCGAAGCATTTAGTCTACGTCCACATCAGCGACAACAGTGGCAGCGGTGAAGGACTAGTTCATAACGTGCCGGGCAAAGGAACTATTAACTGGCGGATGTTCATCCGTGTTCTCAAAGAGGTGGGTTATGACGGATACCTGACTGCCCAGCTGAATTGCGGTGTTCCCATAGATCCGGACGCCTGGGTTTGGGAGACCTACGAATACATGTCAAGACTCATCCAGGAATCCAAGAAGTGATTGTTAAAGGTTAAGGGCCTTCAACAGAACAGAAACGACTTGATGCACGGAAGCCGCTTTGAATTTGTGCCTTCTCTTTCTCTTAAGAAATAAGTTCATGCCATGATGTAATAGGAGACGATCCATATGGAAAAAGCCAGTTCATTTCAATCCAAACTCAGCCAAGGACAGGTTTGTATTGGTACCGGGATCAGCTTCAGCGACCCGACCATCACGGAAGCGTTGTGTGGGCTCTTGGATTTTGTTTGGATCGACATGGAACATGCCCCGCTCTCAATAGAAACCGTTCAAGCGCATGTGATGGCGACCAAAGGAAGCGGGACGACTCCGCTCGTCCGAGTCTCCTGGAACGACCCTGTAATCATTAAGCCCGTGCTCGACATCGGGGCGGCCGGGGTTATTATTCCCTTGATCCGCACGGCTGAGGATGCCCGGCGAGCCGTGGCTGCCTGCCGCTACCCCCCAGAAGGCATCCGGGGATATGGCCCACGCCGCCCCAGCCATTATGCGCGGCAGGGAGGTCGGGATTTTTGTCAGTCAGCCAACGAAAACATGATCGTCATCGTTCAAATCGAACATATCGATGCAGTCCATAATCTTGACGAGATTCTTGCTGTTCCAGGATTGACAGGGATTGTGGTCGGACCCAATGATCTCTCCGGATCGATGGGACACATGGGCGAACCAAGGCATCCCGCCGTGCTTCAGGCGATCGATACAGTAATTGCCAAAGCCCGCCAATCTGGCGTTTTCGTTGGTATCGCTGTTGGGGATGATCCGGACGTGTTGATCGAATGGCTGGACAAAGGCATGCAATGGGTTCTGATGGGCTGTGATTTCACCTTGCTTCTGAGGGCTGCTACCCAGGTCTGTCATCAAGTGCGAGCGCATCACGAAAAAAATCTCTCGACTTTGAAAAGGTAACATCTCCATTATATTGAGGATTGCTGAATATAGTGACGACGGAGAATGAAACTCTCCAGATCTATTATTTGAGAAATTCTGACTGGCAGTCGCATTGAAAAGGAGGATTCATGAAAAGTACTCTTACCTTACCCTTGGCAATTCTCTTCTGCTTCTCTGTCTTTGAGATTAGCCGGGCCATTGCAGACGATAAACCATCTTCAGGCCCTTCTGGTGCAAAGGTAGTGAAGGTAGGTAACACAGCCCCTGCCGACGCAGCGGTTAAAGAGTTTGATGTCAGCGCCAAAAAATACGAATTCGTTCCGGCATTAATCGAGGTACCTGCCAAGACCCTTTTGAAAATCCACCTTAAGGCTATTGATAAAGAGCACGGGTTCGAAATCAAGGGTGTCAAAGACAGTTGTGTAAAATTCAGTCCCAGTGAACCGGTAACGATTGAATTTTATGCAGAAAAGGCAGGAGAATTTGAGTTTGTTTGTTGCAAGTTCTGCGGTTTTGGACACGGGAAAATGAAGGGAAAACTGGTAGTCAAGTAACCCCGGATCCCGAAATTGTGTGAGCGTTGCCAGGTGGAGCGTGCGCGTGGGACCGCTGTCTCCCCGCGCACGCTCAATGAACGCGCGGCGGAGCGCGCGTTCCACCTAAATCCGCAGGTCTTCGGTATACTTTTTCCCTTTTCTGAGATTCTTATAATCCCCGCTCACGTAGCCAGCAAAAGAGCACCGGTGTAATGAGCAGCGAAAGAATCATGGAAACCCCCACACCGCCAATGACGGCAATGGCCAGGGGTTTTAGCAGTTGAGCTCCTGACCCCACACCCAGCGCCAGCGGCAGCATCCCGAAAATCGTCGCGAGAGCGGTCATGAGGATGGGTCGTAATCGACGACGCCCGGCCTGAAAGACCGCTTCGCGCAGCGGATAGCCATGGGCTGAAAAGTATTTTTCCGCATCCAGCATCAGAATCCCGTTTTTGTGAACAATGCCCACAACCATAATGACGCCCATGAAGGAAGCAATGTTCAAAGTCGATCTTGTCACGAACAAGGCCAACAAAGCCCCAAAGCTGCACAATAGGGTTGCTACCAATATGGCGATAGGGTGGGAAAAAGAACGAAACTCGAAAACCAAAATAATGAATATCAAGAGGATTGACATCAGTAGAACTTGGGTCAACCCGAGGAATGATTCGCGTTGGATTTGATAGAGGCCGCCAAACTCGATTTCTGTGCCAGGTGGAATCTGGATCTCCTTGAATAGGCGGCGGTGAATTTCCTTCATCACCGAACCCAGGTCCCGATTGGAAACATAAGCTGTCACCATGGTCATGTTTCGCAAGTTTTCTCGGCGAACCTCGCTCTGGCCTTCTTCAACTTCAATCTTGGAGATACTGGAAAGAGGAACGGTAGAGCCGGTCGGGGAGGTCAGCAAGAGTGAATTCAGCTTGTCCGTTGACGAGCGGAAATCGGCGGGGTAGCGAACCCGGATCCCGATGAGCCTGTCCCCTTGGATCATATTTGAAGCCAGTTCACCATCTAGTATGGCGGACTCCAAGGCGGCTACATCCTGAACATTAAATCCAGCCCGCCGGGCTTTCTCCGAGTCTACCCGGAAATTGACAGAAGGTCCCACCCCCACGGTCCAGTTCACCACATCAACCACACCCTTTATTTTAGGAAGCCAATTTTCAATCTCGCGAGCAATGGCCTCGTAGGTGGCTTCGTTGTCGTGATAGATCTTGATCTCAATGGGCTTCGGAGACCAAGCCAGATCACCGATGAGATCCTCCAAGATATGCGGGAATTCGACCTCAATAGCCGGTTCTGATTTCACGATCTTGTGGCGCAATTCATCCGTTATTTCGTTGAGGGAGCGCTGGCGTTTCCGTTTCAGCATGATGAGGAAATCCCCGGTATTGGGTTCAGCAATCGCCAGAGCCAGACGCGCTCCGGTGCGGCGAGAGTAGCTTTCAATTTCAGGAGTGCCTTGCAACAACTGTTCAATGTGAAGCAGCACGCGGTTACTTTCCTCCAGCGACGTGCCGGAAGGCATGATGTAGTCCAAAACGAAGGCTCCCTCGTCCAATTCCGGCAAAAAACTGCTCCCCAGTTGCCAATAGATAACGAGAGAGGACAACAAGATCAATGCGGAAACGAATAATATTTTTCGGCTATGCATCAGTGCCCAGTGAAGGGCGAATTCATAACGCTTAGTCAACCCTCGGAGAATTTTTCCCTCCCCTGTTTGTTCTGCTTCCAATAGATTTAGTTCTTCCGAACCCAGAGGGGGCGCTTGGGGAATTTCCCGTCGTTTTAAAAACAACCTCGCTAACACGGGTGTAAAAAAAATGGCCAAAAAGAGAGAAGCCAGCAACGCTGTAACCATGGTCATGGCCAAGGCACGGAAGAAGACAGCGGTGATCCCTCCCAGGAAAACCAAAGGGACAAAAACCATGATCGGTGTCAGTGTGGATCCAATCAGAGCGGGGGTTAATTCCTGAATGGCACTCCGTGCGGCAATTTTCGGGGCCTGACCGAGCGATAAATGCACGATAATATTCTCTACCATGACGATGGCGTCATCAATGACGACACCAATCGAAGCGGCCAGTCCTCCCAGGGTCATGAGGTTGAAGCTCATATGAAACAGCTTCATAAAAACCACGGCGATGAGGATGGCGAGGGGTATGACAAGGGCTGCGACCAATGTAGTTCTCCAGCTCTTGAGAAAACCCATCAAAACCGCAGCAGAAAGGACCAATCCGACCACAATACTTTCGGTCACGCTGCCGATGGAGTCCCGGACCAGGACCGACTGATCGTAGAAAGTAGCTAGTTCAATGTCTGCAGGAAGACTCTTACGAATCTCGCGGAGTTCCTGATTGACGGCATCCGCAATCTGGACCGCATTGCCGTCCGGTTGCTGCAAAACATTAATCAGGACGGCTGGACGGCCATTAGCCGTGACAATGTTGTAAGTAGGTCTTTCGCCGGGAACCACTTGTGCCAAATCTTTAACGAACACCGGTGTCCCTTGAACGACTGCCACCACGGTCTCTTCAATTTCTTCCTTGTGCCGCATCAGTCCAGTAACCGTAGTCAGATAGAGGTGGTAATTTTCCTGCACCATTCCTGCAGCAGCAATCAGGTTACTGGAGCGAATGGCATCGACAACTTTTGTCAAAGGCATCCCATAGCTGTTGAGTTTTTCCGGATTTACAACCACGTGGTATTCCTGTGGACGACCTCCAACGATGCGGGCTTCCGCCACCCCTGGGAGCCGGTAGAGACGCGGAGCCAAGTTGTAGTAAGCCAGTTCCCAGAGGTCTGAGATACTCCGGGTCGGCGAAGTCATGCTAAAGCCGATCATGGGAAATACGGAGAAAGTCAATCGATTGATGTAAAAGCGCGCGGTTGGCGGTAACGTAGGGGTGATTTGAGAGATTCTTCCCTGAACCAAATGCAAGGCGTTCAGGATATCCACATCCCAACGAAAGAATACACTGATCTCACTCGACCCGCGACTGGTCACCGATCGAACATCGGTGATCCCCGGAACAATTCGGATGGCCTGCTCAATCGGACGAGTGACCGTCAGCATCTGCACGTCCACCGGTGCAATCCCGTTGTCGACTAAAATGATAATTCGGGGGAAATCTGTCTGGGGGAAGATAGCGATTGGCAGGCGGAAAGCTAAAATGAGACCGGCCAGGGCAAAGCTCAAGACGATAAGCAGTAGAGCGCGCCCGTGGTCTTCGACAAAATGAGCCAGGCGTGGCGTCATGGCTTCTCCGTGAATGTCACTTCGGTCCCTTCAGGGAGCCCGTAGCCACCCTCCACAATGATGAGCTCCTCGCCTTTGAGTCCTTGCGTAATTTGAGTCTTACCGTCAAAGACCTCACCAGCCCTGATCTGCACCTTGTGTGCGCTGTGTTTTTCATCAACGACCATTACCCACCCTTCGTGGGATCCTCCCACAAACTGGATTCCCGTTAACGGAACAACCACGCTTTGCGGGGCAACGCCTGTAATAATCGACAGAGTTCCAAATTCACCTGCCCGCAATTGGCGCGAGTGGTTGGAGATTTCACACCAAACCTCGACCGTACGGCGGACAGAATCGACGGCCTTATTGACCAGGCTGATACGCCCTTCGAACGGACTCTGATCTTGCCTCAAAGGGGTAAAGAATGCATGCTGACCTAACTGTATCGCTCCCGTCTGCTCTTCTGGGACCTGAGCTCGGGCAACGACTGTTGACAAATCCATGACCGTAAAAATCGGGGTTTCAGGTTTGGCCATGTCACCTGGATACAAGAATTGTTCGGTAATACTTCCGCCAAACGGGCTCTGTAATTCTGTAAAGTGAAGCTGAGCTTCAATCAGTTGCAAGCGGGCTTTGGCTTGCGCTAGACGGCTCTCTGCCTGCCGAATATCTCTTCCACCCGATTGATGTTCGAGCAACTCCAGTGTCTTTGTAGCTACGTCAAACGCGGTTTTAGCCTGGGCTAATTCAGTCTGGCTAAAAAGCAGGTCTCGCTGCGGGATAGCACCTTGTGCAAAAAGCTCCTCACGGCGGTCGTAATTCTTCTGGGCCTGATTCAACCCTGCTTCAGCAATAGCCACTTGCCCTCGGGCTCGCTCCACCTCCGTCACCAGGGTGCCACTTGAAATCTTCTCTAAATTGGCCTGGGACTCCATGACAGCTGCTTCGGACTCCTGCCGTTGGGCTTGTAGATCATGATTTTCTAGAACAGCCAGAACCTGACCTGCTGATACGTTGTCCCCTTTGCGCGCTCGTAGCTCGCGGATGGGAGAAGCCGTTCGGGGAGCCAGGTTAACCTGTTCACGGGGAAAGAGAGTCGCTGGGGCTCGAATCGTAAGGCTCACATCGAATCGCTCTGTTCTGGCAACCTTGACGGCAACCACATGTTTGGGGACAGTGTCTTCGGACTGGCTGCAGCCCAGAAGTAGGAGAATCCATGAGAGCGCAAAGTAGGAGATGCAAATTCTAAGTCCGCACTGGGCAACGTTTGACATGGTTGTTAGACCACGGGGAACACGGGGAAGTGCTCGGATCACACAGGTTACTTTCAATGGAATGGTTCCCGCTTCATGAGCAATATTGCATCCAATCACTGCTCTCGCTGGCTTTCTTGGCATCATCCGGGTTAAAAATGACAGGCTAGTAGTAAGTACTGCTTTTCATAAATACGGTGACGTTAACGCCGGGTCGGTGACCCGGCCTACAACTTTGAAGGCCGCGTGCCCGCACGCTGCCTTGAATTCAGATCAATGTCCACTGGCAATATCCAGATCTGTTCTGGCAATCCAATAATTTGCCAGGACCGTGTAATAATTGGTGCGCGCCTGAGCCAGTTGAGTCTGGGCAACAACGACGTGGAGAGCCGACCCTTCTCCTCCCTCCTGTCGCAGGCGACTTATCCGAAGGTCCTCTTCAGAAAACTTCACTTGTTTTTGTGTCATCAAGATTTGAGAGTGAAGCGTCTTAACGCGATCCATTGCGTCCCAGTACTCCTTGGAAAAGGTTCGCACGGCGATATCGCGCGTAAATTCCACTTGCTTCGCCTGTAACTGAAATTGTCGGGTCGCACTGTGAGCCTTGAACCAATCAAAAATAGGAATACTGAGGTTGAAGAAGGCGGCATAGCCTCGATCGCGAATCAGGGCTTGGGTTGAATCGACTCCGTATTCAAAAGTGATATTGGCCTGCGGCAAAAGTTCGGCTCGAGCCCGGTGAGAATCTGCGAGAATGCCACGCCGCTGTGCGTCCAGAATAACCAATTCAAGCCGGCGCATGAAGGGATCCGGAGAACCGTGCTCTCCAATCCCTTCAAGAGGAGGAGGCACAGGCTGATCCAGCACATCTTTCAAGACCAAAGGCGTGTTGACGTCGCGGGTCCAAAACGAGGCGAGAGCATGATTGGACAACTGCTCCTGAAGTTCCGCAGCACTCAGGGCTTGCTCCAGAAAGGCTGCCTGGGCAGAGGCTTTAAACAAGTCCCCTTCGGCTGCTTCTCCCTTCTTGAAAAGAAGCTCTGTGCGTGCTTCGAATTGTTGGGCTTCTGCCAAAGTATTGCGGGCTGCCTCAACCAGATGGCGCGAAAGCTGGAGTTGAAAAAAAGCAGCAGTAACCAGCCGTCGCAAATCGCGTTGGGCAATTCCCAGGCTCGCGGTTGCAATGTCTTGGTCCGCCCGAGCTCGCGCCATCACCGCCCGCAATCTTCCAGAAGTATCCAGCTCCAGGGTGGTATTCAGCAGGGAGATATATTCGCGTATCCCGTTTAAGTTGACGAAGCTGAAGACAGCTGGGTTATTAAGTAAGGGACTATTGTAAATGAAGGAATTATCAAAACGAAACTGCGGAAGAAATCCAGATCGAGCCATGGTTCGACCGTAACGGGCAATCTCACTTTGCTGTTGGGCCATAGTGATCGTGGACTGAGCCGTTTGAGCCAGTCGAATGCAATCCTCCACCGAGAGAGGGGATGACTGTGCCGCTGCAGTGGCTACAAATAGAGCCACAACTAAACAGGTAACCATTGCGGTTCGTGCCATATTCTTCACCTGAGGCTCGAAAAAATATTAAGGAGACTCTTTCGAATTTCCTTCGAAGTTTCAATCTGAAGGTGCTCCGCCACCGACATCATAGCAAGCCAGCCCGGAACGGCAAGTGATTCTGCTGGATCAGGCGTGCGCCAACTCTTTGCAACATCCAAATTCTTTGCCTGTCCAACCAATCCCCGAGGGAGCACCCTCTTTAAATGGTAATCTATCGCTGTTTGCAAATTATAGTGACAATTTTGGAGGTTGATTCGTTTGACACTTGGCCCCTCACCTCGCCTTCGGCGCCCCAAACCCCTGAAGGTTTGAAAGAATTGATGAGCGGGCTTATTGAGGGTTTGTAGTGACGACTTTAGTCGTTTCTTTTTAACCTGGCTCCGGAACAACTGAAGTCGTTACTACAATCTTTTCACACCTTCCCTCCAGCGGAGGGGAATTCAGACGGTCACCGTTTGAACGCGGTTTAATATAGCAAGGTCAATACCCGCTTTCCATTGAGTCCCCCGGGAATTGCCAAGGCTGTCCTTTCTCTGCTAAACGGCTCAACCACCAGATTCTTCCACTCAACCCCTCCCCTACACAACTAACGAGTGCACCCCGTCAGAGTCACCCCAAAAGAGATATATTGAGGAAAGCGCTATTTGCTTGCAAATCTTAAGTCCGGGATGACCAAGGGGCGGATTGGCCGCGCGTTCAAACAGACTTTCCACTACATGGCAAATACAAATGAGGAGAGTTAATCCATGGTTTTGAGATTCGTTCGCTTCTTGAGTGTACTTCTGGTAGCCCTTTTCCCGGTCTTTCTCCCTGCCCAGACAATTGAAGACACCTCTTTGACGGATGTCGCTTCAGCTACAGCCGATACCAACAAAGGTGTGGACCTGCAACATCTAACTCCGGTTCCAGCACTAAAGGGCGTGGAGTTTGTCAAAGAGTCCAGTTCTCAGATTTTGCTCGAAAAAGACGGGAAACGCTATTTGATTGATACCGCGACCCATCAAATCCTTGAGATTCCTCCACGGGATCCCGGAGCAACCGAAGTGGCTTCGGGACAGGCAGGGCCGGCCCCTTCCGAGGCAAAGAACTCCGATACCGCTTCAACTTCCAAGAAAGTCATCAAGAAAGATGAGGATGTTTATCATACCGAGGATATCATCCTCTGGACTCTTCCCACGGCTCGCCATATTGACAAACACGCGCTCTATGTGGATTTCGCCCACCGCTTTTCGTACGACACAACCTTTGTCGGACAAGCTCGATTGTCTTACCTGTTTGGGATGGACGGCTTCTCGGTTTCCTCTTTCGGCCTGACGTATGGATTGACCGACCGATTTTTTGTAGGGGCGTACCGGGTTCCTACAGCACTAGGCAGAGAGCTCCAATTTGGTGTTGGCGCTCAGCTTTCACAGGAAGAACTTGGACAGCCTTTTTCGAGCATCGTACGGGTCTCCGTCGAGGGGACAAACGATTTCCGGAATGAGTACATTACCAGTATGGAATTCGCCCTGGCAAAGACGATCAAGAAGCGCTCTCAGGTCTATTTTGTGCCCAGTATTTCTTTCAACAATCGTTCGTTACAAGATGTTATTAACCTTCAGTTTAAAGGGAAGGGGGAAACAACTGTCGCGCTTGGGGCCGGCGTTTCCATCGACATTCGTCCCACTGTGGCTTTTGTAGCCGAAGCAAGCCCACGTGTTTTAGGACTTCTGGGGACTCAACGCGCTTCATTCATGCTGGGAGTTCAGAAGAAAATCTTCCGTCACAGCTTCACGTTCGGTTTCACGAATTCTCCCGGGACGTCGATCTCCCAACGATCGGCCACCCGCAGTGCCCTTTACCCGGGATACAGTGACTCCTGGAGTGGATTGGGAATTGGTTTCAATATCTCAAGAAGATTATTCTAAGCTGGCTCCGATCTGAAGAAAACATAAGCTGAACCGGTTCCCTGTGTGGCTGGGCCATTGAATTCATGAGCCCTGCCGGTTCTCCGAGAGCAAAAACTCAATCCCTGACTTCATTCGCTCCATTTCCGGGCTCGGTGGTGTCAATTTCAACCCCTCCTTTTTTTAATAATTCAAAACAGTTCTGCGTTTTTTGTTGGTCAGGCCATGTTGCCTCGCTAAAATAGAACTCCGGATCTGAATGTACACTAACCGGACGAGCAACGGCTCGGGGCTTTCTCACTAAGCAGCTTCATGCCGATATAAACATGAAATGATACTTCGTTGTGATGGAACCGCTACCCTCTCTCGCACTGCAGATATCCTCTTTACTGAACTCGCGCGGCCCGCGCAAACTATTTCAAGACCATTTGGGGCGGGCGGCCGTTTTGATGCCTATCTTCCAGGATGATTCCCGCAACTTCTTTCTGTTGACACTCCGAACCGACAAAGTGGAGACCCATAAAAATCAGATCTCTTTTCCTGGGGGAGTCCAGGCCTCCGATGACCGGGATCTCGTTCACACGGCGCTCCGCGAGACGTGGGAAGAAATCGGATTGGTACCGGGAGATATAAGCATCCTGGGTGAATTTGACGAGTATTACTCGATAACAGGGCTGATTGTAACACCCTTTGTGGGTTGGATCGCGCCTCCAAAGGACTTAAGACCAAACCCGGACGAGGTGGAGGAGGTTCTTCGAGTCCCTTGGAGCATTTTTCGAGATAACCGCCTATTGCGCGTCGAAATGAAAAAGCGTTTTGAACAGGAAAAAAAGATTTATTTTTATCAATTTGAATCGAAAGAGGTCTGGGGATTGACGGCTCAAATCATTCGCGATTTTTTAAAGCTTGTCGAACCATTGGAAGGTTCCAGAGAGCTAGATCGGCAAACATAAGGTAGGGGGTCAACGCCTGGGATACTTCCCGCGGGATGTTTCATTGAAAGACGATTTAACCACAAAGCATGACGGGTTGGCTCTTTCCCACTTTGGCAAGACCTCTTGACCCAGAGCTGCCAGCTAAGTGACACCTTTGATTGTTCCTTATTCTTCTTTTAGCGGTCGTTCCATCAGTTCGCGAATCGCCTGACGAGCCACCTTTCCTCGATTCAGTACGGCATCCATCTGTTCGATGATGGGCATTTCGACATGATGTTTCTTAGCGAGAGAAAGAGTTGCCTGGGTTGTGGGGATCCCTTCTGCCACCGTCCTCATCCCCGTGATAATTTCATCAAGCTTTCTTCCTTGTCCCAGTTGTATTCCGATGGAGCGGTTTCGGCTGAGGTCTCCTGTACATGTCAAAACAAGATCTCCAATCCCGGATAAGCCGGCAAGGGTCAGCGGTTTTCCTCCACAAGCAACGACCAGCCGGGTCATCTCCGCCAATCCTCGAGTGATTAATGCTGCCAGCGAATTGGATCCGTATCCCAGGCCGGCACAGACTCCCGCTGCAATCGCAATGACATTCTTTACAGCCCCGCCTAGTTCCACTCCGACCATATCGTTACTGGTATATAGGCGCAGGTTAGCGCTCGAGAGCTCGGACTGAACGAATTCAGCCGTCTTCTTGTCATGACTGGCAACCACAATCGCTGTTGGATTGCCTCGGGCGACCTCTTTTGCAAAGGATGGACCGGAAATCGCCGCAATGTGGCATCCGGATTGTTCGCAGAGAACTTCTTCGAGAATTTGAGACATTCGACAGAGAGTTTGATTTTCGATCCCCTTGGTGGCACTCACTAGAATTGTTTCAGGCCGTATACAAGGCTTCAGCTCTTCTGAAACCTTCCGAAAGTGGCGGGAAGGTACCACCATTATGGCCATCTCAGATTCTGCCAAAGCATCCGCTAGAGAATGCGTGGCCTGGATCGCCGAAGGTAACTCACACTCCGGCATGTAGAGATTATTTCGATGATTCTGATTGATGGCATCGACTAACTCTGCTTCATAGACCCAGATTCTGACCTGTTGGCATTTCTGGGACAAGACTAAAGCCAGAGCGGTCCCCCAACTGCCACCTCCGATGATCGCAACCTTTTTCATAGAAAGCACTTTTCACGAACAAAGCAAGAGGCCGTGCCCCTCGCTATAATTTGAACTTGAAACGAGATAATCGGGCCCCTCCAAACAAAAGCTTCACTTCGTGGCGGCTGAGAACTTATTTTCTCTGCCGGCAAGTAACCTGCGTAAATTGTCATGATGTTTTACAATGACCAGAAAACAGCAGAAACATACAGAGATGAGTAGCCAGACGGAGGGCTGATGCTTAAATTGCATGAAAAAATATAAGATTGGAAAAATTGCCGCAGCGATAATCGACCCCAGAGAGATGTATCGTGAAATCAACACTACCGCAGAGAATATTCCAAGGGTCCAGAGTATCGGAGTCAGCCCAATGTAAAGGAAAATACCGAGCGCGGTCGCAACCCCTTTCCCGCCTCGAAAACGCAAAAAGACCGGAAAAATGTGCCCCAGGAGAACGGCCACGGCTGAAAGACCGATCGCAACCGGATTATGACCTGTCCAGGAATCTGCAATCCACACCACCAGAAATCCTTTCGCTCCATCCAGAAACAGCGTCAAAAAGGCGCCTGATCGGCCGACGGTTCTCAAAACGTTGGTCGCTCCGATATTTCCACTGCCGACCGAACGGACGTCAAATCCCTTTTTGACTTGAACGATCAGGTAGCCAAAGGGGATTGAACCGATGCCATAGGCGATGATGATGAGAAGAAGCTCCCGCCAATATAAGGTCATCCGTACATCAACTTTCGCCGCACCATATCCAGTGCAACCTGCGAAGACCACTGCCGAATTCGCTCGCGATCCCCCCCGAAGCGACATTCGCGATGCTCCAAGCAATCTGCCATGGATAGGGCAATGTAAACCAGCCCAACCGGTTTTTCGACTGTGGCCCCGGAAGGTCCCGCGATTCCTGTCACTCCGACACCCACGGTTGCTCCTGTCCGTTCGCGAATCCCTTCAGCCAGGCCCTTGGCTATCTCCGGGCTGACGGCCCCATTCATTTCAATGTGAAGCGGCGGAATCCCTGCCAATTCAATCTTAGATTGATTGCTGTAGCAGGTGATTCCACAAAGGAAATACGCGGAGCTTCCTGGAACCGACGTTATTCTCTGAGAAATTAGCCCCCCCGTGCAACTTTCGGCAACTGCAAGGGTGTGACGGCGCATCAGGAGGTAATAGCCAACGATCTGTTCTAAATTCTCTTCACCTCGAGAAAAGATATCATCGCCCAACTCAATTTCAATTTGATCGGCCAGCTCCATCACAATTTTTCTGGCATCTTCTTCAGACTTGCCACGGCCCGTCAAGTGAATTTGAACTTCACTCGGGTAGGTTGCCAGAACTGTCGTGACCGGATTCTTATATTTGACGTAAATTGGTGAGATCCGCTCGTCCAGCGCAGATTCGCTCAGACCGGTGACCTTAAAAACTTGGGTGAAAAGCCTTGCTCCGCCTGAAAGTTCGGCTAACCTGGGCAAGCAAGAGCTATCAAACATGGACTTGAGTTCGCTGGGCGGACCGGGCAGAAGGATGATTCGGCATTCCCCCTCTTCCATCCACAAGCCCGGTGCGGTTCCTGCCACATTCTCCAGAACGGTTGCCCCCACTGGCACGAGGGCCTGTCTGGCATTAATGGCGGGCATCGTCATTCCTCGAGCGTGAAATCGCGCCTGGATACGATCGAGAATTTGATCATCCAGTACCATTTGTCTCTTCAGAACTCTTGCAAAGACTTTCTTGGTAACGTCGTCCTCAGTCGGCCCAAGGCCGCCAGTCGAAATAACAAGCGAAGAACGCTTAATCGATTCTCGAACCAATTGCTCCAGATAAGCCTCGTTGTCGCCGACAATGGTTTTCATTTCGACTTCGATCCCAATCGAGTTTAATCGCTCGGTCAAGAACAGCGAGTTGGTATCGATGCAATTGGGAGTCAATAACTCAGAACCAATTGCGATTATCTCTGCGCTCTTAATCATTTGAGGAGGGGTCCTTGCTTGAACGGCCCAAGGTTTAGATCCGACATTCGGCCTACGATCGTCCGGCCTTTTCCCAGCTATTCTCCGCTAGCCAGTGGGAGCCAATACTCTCCAATGGAAGGACGCGCCTGCATGAGCGCATCTTGTTACTAGGGGAGAGGCTTGCCCATAACGCTAAAATTCACGTGGTAGATGGAATCGGTACTGCACAGATACAGGTCATGATGGAAGCCGAAGGCTAAGCCCACGAGGTTATTTCCAGAGACAACAATCCTGGCCTCACGTTCAGGGGTTACTGCCACAATTCCGCGACGTCCTTCGAGGGAGGCCGCCACATAAAGAGTGCCGCGACTGTCGAATGCCAGCCCCTGGGGCCTTCCCAAACCTGAATAGAAGATGGAAACCGTTCCGTTTGAAGTAATCTGATAGATATGGTCCACACTTGAAGTCGTTGGGCCCGTGACATAGAGATTTTGATCGGCATCAAACGCTAAGTGATACGCTGAGACACTGGGCTCCAGGGTTGCCAACACAAAAATCTCGCGTTTGCGATCAATTTTGAATACGTTTCCGCTCCGATCTCCGACATACAAGTTGTCTTCCCGATCAAAGGCAATCCCAGTTGCTACGCCCATTCCCTTGGTATAAATGCTCTTCTCCCCAAAGGGGGAAACTTTGTAGACATTTTCCTCGTGTCGACTTGAGATGAACAGTTCGCCTTGGTTGTTAAACGCCAGGCTTGTGGGGTTCATCAAATCACTCACAAATGCCTGGACTTTGCCCGAGGCATCGACTCTGAAAACCGAGTTGCTGACCTTTTCCCCGCGACGTCCACTGAGAGTAGTATAGATGCTCCCCGAAGAGTCCAGCGCCGGGTTCGCGACCGGGTGGAGATCCGATGCCAAAAGACGCGCAATCTCAATGGGAAGACTATTGCTCTCCTCGTCCTCAAGGGTAAACCACATCTTCCCGCTTCGAGCGTCGGCAGGCACCTGCGCCACAATCAATTCCGAGGAGGCAGAAATCAAATGTGCCGGGAGATCGTTGAAAAAGACTGTCGGGCGGGAAAAGGCTTCTCGAGGTCTCCCCATCCAGCGGATCAGAATATTACCACCCGGAAGAGCTACCGATGGAGAAATTTCGATAATCTTAATCATGGTGCGAAGGTTCGTTCCTTACCTAAATCTCAGGAACCCTCTTCTTCCACCTTCACCGGAACAAAGGATCAACAAGTCCCCCCCCCGAAAGTGGCTCAAGAATAGGTCCTGGTCATCTTCCCAATTACGAACACAATGGCATTAAGCCAGGTCAGGCCAAAAAAGGTGCAAAATTTTGACAACCAGCGAGGCGTAAAAACCCGCGACAAGATCATCTAACATAATCCCAAATCCAAGCGGCGCCTTTTCAAGCTTACGGATTGGAAAAGGTTTTACAATGTCAAAGAGTCGAAAGAAGAGGAATCCAATCAAGAGCAGGAGAAACCGGGGATTCCTGAAAATCAAGCCAAAGGTTAATAACTGCCCTACGATTTCATCGATCACCACTTGAGGGGGATCCTTCCGCTGGAAAATGGACTCCGCTCTTGAAGCAGCCCATATTCCAATGGCGCTGATGATCCCCACCATGACTAAATAGAAAGCGACCCGATGTCCGTCTTCCCATCCTAATCGGGAGAGCAAAAGGATAAGAAGAATCCCCAAGAATGAGCCGAATGTTCCAGGCGCCACAGGGGCGTAACCTATCCCCAACCCCGTCGCGATCAAGAGAGCCACTCGGTCTGTCAGTGCCAGCTTTATTTTGGGTCTAACGGTGGTCATCTGGATGCAAGGACACTGTGCATTAACTTCACGGCTCGTTCGCTGGATTCTCTTCCATGCTAGGTTCTTCTTCCGGCTCTTCGTCTTGGCGAGCAACGCGATACCTTTCGCTGGCCCAGTTCCCCAAGTCAATGAGTTTGCATCTTTCGCTACAAAAGGGGCGAAATGTATTTCCTTCCCACCTTGCTTCCTTTTTGCAGATAGGACATTTCATGTAGGCGGGCCCCGCTCTCATTTGTAAGGAGCGCATTCTCCGTCATCGGGTGACAACAGCCCACGTCCTCTCCGTGTTACTAAAGATGTACCAATCGTGGGCGAGAAGATTGAAATCAAACGGTACAACGTAATTCAGCTTTAAAACAATGGGCGGCACTGATCGCTGTTTGCAATTCATCGTGACAATCTTGGAGGTCGTTTCAATGGACACTTTGCCCCTCAACCTGCCCTTCAGCTGAAGGGACGCCCTCTCACCAATGGGAGAAGGGCCGGGGAGTGAGGAGTCGTCACTTTATTCTGGAATCCTCAACAGACCAGTTTGCCCATTAAGTCATATTCCATGCTTTGAGCAATCTCAACCGTGCGAAATTCACCGGCTTGTGGCATTTCACCTTCCACATCGTTAATTAAGACTACCCCATCGATGCGGGGAGCCTGGGACTCCATGCGTCCTTGCCAAAGGAGATCTGTTTCTTCGGAATGGCCTTCTACTAACAACGGAAATCGCTTTCCGATAAGCTGTCGATTTTTTTTCTTCGAAATCTTAGCCTGTAATCGCATGAGGTGATTCTTTCGCTGGTTGATGGTACGGGAAGGCAACTTGCCATCTAACAAATAACTGCCGGTTCCCTCTTCATCAGAATAGGTAAACGTCCCCAACCGGTCGAATTCCATCTCCTCGACAAAATGACAGAGTTCGGCAAACTCTTCCTCGGTTTCACTGGGATAGCCCACAATCATCGAGGTTCGCATCGTCACACCCGGAACCTTTTGGCGGATATGCTCCACAAACCTTCGTAAGCTGTCGGCATTACCGCCGCGTTGCATGGATTTCAAGAGTCTTCCATTGGCGTGCTGCAACGGTATATCGATATAACTGCAGACCTTGTCCTCTTCTCTCAGTGTGTCTAATAGGGACTCATCGACTTGAGAAGGAAAGCAGTAAAGGAATCGAATCCACCGCAACCCCTCAATGGCGGAGAGTTGACGGAGGAGATCAGAAATCCCATGTTTGAGGCCGATATCGTCGCCGTATTTTGTTGTTTCTTGGGAAATCAAGACGATTTCTTTGACTCCGTTTTCGGCCAGAAAACGAGCTTCATTCAGAATAGAGGATAAGGGGCGGCTGCGATAGTGGCCTCGTATCTTGGGGATAATACAGAATGTACACGGGCGGTCGCATCCTTCCGCGATCTTAATGTAGGCCGTAAAGCGGGGTGTCGTGAGTAGGCGTGGAGAATGTTCATCGTAGAGGTAGTAAGGATTGTCAATTTTCGGCGGCTCAGTGTTCTCGCAAAGCTGGATGATGGACTCGATTTGAGTTGTCCCCAAAACGGCATCCACTTCGGGAATTTCTTTTTGAATTTCGGACCGATATCTTTCAACGAGGCAGCCTGTCACGACGAGGCGGGAACAATTCCCGGAGTTTTTGTACTCAGCCATCTCCAGAATAGTATCAATACTCTCTTGCTTGGCCTTGTCTATAAATCCGCAGGTATTGACAACGATAATGTCGGCCGTTTGAGGTTCTGGAGTGATCTGGTAACCCCGTTGGTTCAACAGCCCCATCATCACCTCGGTATCCACGAGGTTTTTCTCACATCCGAGACTGACAAATCCTATCTTCTTCATTGTTTTCCAAAAGCCTGTATTGAATTCCACATCATGCATGTGTCTCGGTCTCTCCCTTGAAAGAAGAGCAAGGCCTGCAATTTAAGCAGCTCATGTTAGCATCTGTGGGACGAATTAGGAAGACTTTACCCGAACCACGAAATCCAATTCCCGAGGCCTGGTGAGGGCTTGTGTTAATATGAAAATTATGGTTCAAGAAGCCATTCGTTGCAGGAATCTGTATAAGAACTATGACAATCAGGTGGAAGCCGTAAGGGGACTTGACCTGGAAATTTATAAAGGGGAGTGTTTTGGCTTGTTGGGCCCTAATGGGGCTGGGAAGACCACAACGATTGAGATCTTGGAAGGTCTCATCGAGCCTACGGCCGGGCTAGTCGAGATCCTCGGAAAACGTTGGGGAGAAGCAGATCAAGAACTTCGTGAAGGGCTGGGAATCTCATTACAAGAAACAAAATTGCCCGACAAACTGACAGTTCACGAGGTCTTGGCTCTGTTCCGAAGTTTTTATCGGGAAGGGCGCGCCCCCAAGGCTGTGATGGACGAGGTTGAATTAACCGAAAAAGGGAATACTTGGGTCAATAAGCTATCCGGCGGGCAACGGCAACGATTGGCAGTGGCTTGTGCACTGGTGGGTGACCCACAAGTCCTTTTTCTGGATGAGCCGACCACCGGTCTTGATCCGCAATCACGTCGTCAACTGTGGGATATTATTCATCGGTTTCAGGGGAATGGCGGTACGATCTTGCTCACCACTCACTATATGGATGAGGCTGAGCGCCTTTGCGGTCGGGTGGGGATTGTGGATCATGGAAAACTCATCGCGTTGGGCTCGCCGCGCGAACTCATTGCATCGCTCGGCGGAGAACATGTGGTGGAGTTTGCCGTGGAAGATGTCCCGAATGCGGCTATTTCCTCTGAACTTTTAGTGGGGCTCGATTCCGTCAATTCGGCCCGTTCGCTGCCCGATGGATTCTCTTTGCAGGTTCAAGAGCCACACCTTGCCATCCCCAAACTTATTTCTTTACTGAACAACAAGGGAATTCCCTTAGCCCGCCTGACCACCCGGCACGCCAGCCTGGAAGATGTGTTTGTAAAGCTTACCGGAAGGCATTTGCGCGACGATTGAGACATCTTGGGTAAAGCACGCTGTTGAAAGGGATCCATTTTACATTCCGAGAAAACGACACTGAGACAGCAACTTTAAGCTTTTGTAAATTCCTTCCGACGGAAAGGGATCATTGATGAAAAATCGCAGCCCGCTCGTCGAGCTCATCCTTTGGAATTTTCGCGAGTTTTATCGTGAACCCGAGGTCATTTTCTGGGTATTCGGCTTTCCTATTCTTCTGGCCATCGGACTGGGGATTGCCTTTCGCAATCGCCCCCCTGAAAAAATCTGGGTAGCGATAACGGAAGGTGGAGAGGCCAGTACCGTTGTCGCGAAATTGAAAGACGCACCTGGGGTGGAAGTGCAGATCCTCCCGGTAGAACATGCCGCTTCAGCTCTTCGCCTAGGAAAAGTGGCCGTTGTTGTGATCCCTGGGAAAAGCTATGAATATCGGTATGATCCCACTCGCCCGGACAGCCTGCTGGCGCGCACCTTGGTGGATAATGCTTTACAGAACGCTGCGGGCCGACAGAATAGGGTCGACACTCAAGATACTTTGATTTCTCAGCCGGGTTCACGCTATATCGACTTTCTGATCCCTGGCCTGTTAGGGATGAACCTCATGGGCGGCGGAATGTGGGGAATCGGATTCGGGCTGGTGGAAATGCGCATGAAAAAACTCTTAAAGCGTTTGGTCGCCACCCCGATGCGGCGACTGGATCTGCTGCTTTCCCTGGTCTTCAGCCGACTGGTTTTTATGATTGCTGAAGTGGTTCTGCTTCTGCTTTTTGGCGTTTATGCTTTTGGAATGATGATTCAAGGATCCTGGCTCAGTATCGTGCTCGTGGCATTCATCGGATCACTCTGTTTTTCAGGGATAGGATTGCTTTGCGGAAGCCGGGCCCGGAAAATTGAGACGATCTCTGGGCTGATCAACCTGGTCATGCTGCCAATGTATGTCTTATCCGGGGTTTTCTTTTCAGCCGATCGTTTTCCTGCAGCTTTGCAACCCTTTATACGTGCATTGCCTTTGACGGCACTCAATGACGCCTTGCGCTCCGTTATCCTGGAAGGATCCGGTCTACTGGATCAATGGGTGCGGCTCTCTATTGTCTCGGCCTGGGGGGCGATTTCCATTCTCCTGGCCTTTCGCCTCTTCAGGTGGAGTTGAGTCTGAGGCTGTTCCCCCAAATGCTCCATTTCATGGAAACAGTAACACAGCTTCGAGCTGTCTGCAGGCGGGGTGGAGCGTGGGCGTGGGACCGCTGTCCCCCGGCGCACGCTTGAACGCGCGCGGGAGCGCGCGTTCCACCTATTGGCGTTCGTCGAACGGAATCAATACTTAAACTGGTCGGTCTCAGGGGAAAGAAAGAACGCAAAAAGTGAAAAAATGAGCATGAATCCAAGGCTTGTTATCACTACCCGTTCGGTGTCGTAGCCACTGGAGATTAGATAGCGGATCAGTGCAGGATCCTGGCTACTGTTCATTAGAGACTTGAGCAGCTCTTGCTCATTTCCGAAGCCATGAATGAATGCGGCCAAAGGAGGGACCAGCGTCTCGATGGCCGAGAGGAAAAAAAATCGGCTGAGGACCTGCCTGACGCTGTGGCTCAGCAAGAAGAGGATAATATTCCCCAGCCAAATCAAAATCACCGGGAACCCCTCAAACTGAACAAAAAATGCTGCCACAAGAAAATAAAAGAGCCAAACCGATAAGAGTGAGGCCAACACAGCCATTAAGTACTTCATAAACGCCTCCCCGCCTCGTTCGCCAGGGTTGCAAGAAGATGCCCAACTCTTGCCTCACTGCAAGAACTACCGGACTCCCGAAACAAGTTCTTAAAAGCCCAAGGTTCTCTTCGCATAAGAGACGGATTTCCGGATGTTGTCATCTTCGACGGCCAACATTCTGGGACTACTCATCCCGCTCACCTTAGGAAGTGACGCCGAAGAAGATTTGCTGAGAATGGAAGTTTTAAATTTTTCGATTCGCTCCTCGTTCCTTTCTTCGTAAGCGACCCAGTATCTGTCCTTCTTGAACGGAACTTTCCATGGATCACGCGTATCCATGTTCAGGCAAAAATGGATATCCGAGCGGCCTCTTCGTAGGATTTCCATGATTTTTGCGAGCGGGATTATCCCCTGGCCTAAAGGTACATCTGTCAATAGGAATCCGTCTTCAGTGGAACTGATAGTCATATCTTTTAGTAGCGCGGTCACGGCATAGGGGCTTAATTTCCGGGCCACTTCCAGAGGGTCTTCAAGCAATGCCAAGCTGTTTCCGAAGTCGACACAGGCCCCCAGATGTGGGCTGTTAATCTGGTGAAGGATCTCCACTAGTTCGTCTGCCATCCAGTCCCCATGATTTTCAATCCCTACGGTCAAGCCTTTTCCCCTGAGCAGAGGTTCAGCTTGGCGCATCACTTCAAACCAGTGGGAATAAAAGTCTTTCCACTGTTTGAGTGAAGAAAAGTCCTCATAGCGCCTCCCGTTGATTGCGACGCGAATGCGAGTGGCGCCCAGTTCCTTAGCCACAGCCGCCGCATTGGTCAAGGTGTTCGGGTCCGCAAGCCACTGGGCTGGCATGGAAAGCTCTAGAAACATGCCCTTGTCTTCGAGGGAACGCCGGAGACGCTTTAAATAATCCTCATCGGTCGAACTCAGAAGGCTGAAGTCAAACTGACAGCCATCTCCGCCAAACGACTTACACAGATCAATATATTTCTCGGCAGGAATTGCCGGCTCTTTACTCTCACTGGCTTGGGCCGCCTGCGTGAACCGAATTCGAAAAGAAGCTTGGGCAATCCCAAATGACTTCAATGCGACTGGTTGAGCTGTCTTCGTAAACTGAGAAAGAGCCATGGCCGACATTGAATAAAGAAATTCACGACGGGTGGTATTATTTGCCTCAGGATCTGGTTTATTCATGGCGACGCGCACCTCTGAAACGCAACTTAGAATAATCATGCCTCCGAGCCCACTGTGGCCATTAGGAGCGGCAAGGGGGTGTTGTTCATAGAAATCGTGCTATACATGATCCGCGGTCTCAACGATTCAAGTGTTCCACAAAGCGACCGTCAATTCCCTGCCTCCGCAAAGTTTGGATCTTACTCTTAACTATCGCAAATTCCTTTTCTAACATGCAATGTTTACACCCCCCTGGTCTATATAAGAAAATCGGACAGATACCGCATAATGATTAGAGACGGACCCATTATCTACGAATCAGGATACTGGCACTATGTATCCTGTTATCCGTCAATCCACTGGGGTTCAAGGTAACCAAGGGATACGCCCTATTCATCCGAAACTGTCTCTGGACCAGCCTGGCAGAAATCAGATCATTTAAGATTTCAACCAGCGTCTCTTCAATATAGGCGGAATTTAGCATTGATCCCAGCAGTCAGCAAGGATGAACAAACTCTTCCGGCTATATCAGTTGCCTCTTCGGCTGCAATAACTTGAAGAAGTAATACACGGCAAGATGAATCAGCAAATACACGAGGAGAGCGACAAGATAGGAAATACGGATGTGAAAGCGGTCATTGAAGACGGGATCCGGGAAAATCCCCTCAAACGGTCCGAGTATGGGATAAGTAACCTTATTTAGAAACCTCTTGAACCCGCTTTCGTTGTGAGCTCCAGCCAGGTCAAGTATGATCTGCAGCCCGATGATCCCGTAGCCCACACAAAAAAAGTAGTCGACAAACTGACGCGCCCGGACACTCAGACTAAGGCGTGGAAAATCAAACTGTTCTGAGTCCAAACATCCCCCCCCTTGTGCTCTTCCATTAGCTTATCGGAAGATCCGGGCGATCCTTTTAGCTTTGTTGATCATGCTTAAGCGGGGGGATGCAGGCAAGTAAAGAATTCTCATTTTCAAGGGAAGAAAGAACTTCGACGGTGGGCGATGCGGGAGCCCTCAGTTTTCGGGGAAGAGCAGCGGATTTTTTATGCGGAAAGGACGACTTAAATCCAAGTCTCTGGTCAGGTCTCTTCTAGTGCAAATGTCCAAACTTAAGAGAGACCTCAAGAGGCAAGGCCTGCTGCTCAAGTTTAGACATTTTGAAACCAAATTCAGACTGGTCGGCAGATGGGTACGCTAGGAAATTTGCCAATGTCTGTCTGCTCTGATTCCTCGCTATTCGATCGGTTCGGCAAAGAAGAATGAACTAGTCGTCCCGACACTGCCACTCTGGGTGGTCAGCGGGGCATACACTTTAGATACGGCCACAAAGTGGGCCGGATTCGAGCCACTAGACCTGAGCTCGATGGCCCCCACGGCACCATTGACGCCCAGGAAGCCGTGGATGTCCTCTACATGGAAGAACCCGTAGGGAGCTAATGCAACCTTCTTAATGACCCGGACCGTTCCACTGTCGTCGCGTAGTTTGATCTCGATTTCATTTTGTGACTTGTCATCATTCACCAGGGTGAGAGTGGTCTTAAAGGCTCCAATCGATGTGGAGGTAGGCAATAGGAGATGAGTTCCCCGCCCCCTTGTACCCTGAACCACTGAAGAGGAGTTTGTGGAGTTATCAATCGGAGTGGTCGCCATGGACAGGGACTGCGATGACTCAACCTGCAAATAGCCGGTCTTATGCGTTGGGATGGTACTTTCCAAAATATCCCGTAGAACGTTTCCAAGCTGAATTCGGCCATTGCCCACAATGGTATAGGTCTTGGAACCAATCACCGTGCCACTGGCATCGACAAATGTGACCGTTACCGTAGCTTGATTAGCGGTCATATTGGTAAGGATCAAATTGGTTCTGAAACTATCGTCGTCAACGACGTAAGGAATGAATTGAGCGGTTGTTGGCGGCGCCGGTGTCTGATTGGTCGTGTAGGTGAAACCTCCCGTCAGGGTCACGGATTTCCCGTTCGAAACAGAAACGGTAACATCCGCCGGTCCGGAAGTTGCAACGGCAGGAGTAACCGCCGTGATCAAATTGTCCTCAACCCGAACCACGTTAACCGCTGCAACTCCTTTGATCGTTAGAGTCGCATCGTTCGAGATGTCGGTCCCCGAAACTCGAATAGGGGTCCCACCTGTGACTGGACCGGAGTTTGGGGAGATCCCGGTGATGCTAAGGCTGTCTCCTTGGGCAGCGGGTCCGGTGGGTTGGTTCCCGGCCGCTTCAATCCAAGCGAGCATGACAAACAGGTTCAAAAATAAAACAGTACTTATGATGAGGGGGGATGTGGATCGAATAGGTTTCTCTTTCATAGTGATTCCCTCTTTTCTAAATAGTTTTAATAATGGGGTGTTGAATATAACAACAGTTTTTGGTTGAAGTTGGATTTCAATAAGCCACTTGCTCCGGCTCTTTCATTTTAGCTTGTAGCCCCGAATCTGGCTCCAGGAAGGGCTTTTCGAAGATCATCAACTTGCAAGCTGAAACTAGCATCGTTTCTTGCGAAATGAAATACTCTTCACTTTTAATCGTCGTAATCAAGCTCCAAACCGTTCTCAATCGACATTGAAACTGAACGGAGAGCATTTTGATTGATGCTCATGGTGGACAAAAAGTTTGCAGTCGTCACCTTCTTAAGAATTATTTCCGTCTTTCGAATATTGATCCAAACCCTGGACTAGGCGAAAATCTGCAGGACGTTGTGTGAAGCAGGTTCATGTACTGATCGATACAAAGACAAAGAACTAAATAATGTTGCAAATACGTTACAGCCCCCCTCAAGTCCCCCCTGTTAAGGGGGGACAAGTAAAAAGAGGCGGACGTGGATTTAATAAGTCAAGCATGGGGCGAAGTGCATGGTTTTAGATTTTCTACCGATCTGTCAAAAGTAATTAGAGACGCAACAAGAACAACAACGCCCTCCCTTGAATTGTCCCAAAAGGAAACGTTCACAAAGGGGAAGCACGTTCATCATGGTCCCCCCTTGCACAAGGGGGGACTTCAGGGGGGTGAAGAATTACTGGCAGACAACAATTAAGACATCTACTCTAGTCATGGGCTCTCATCTATTCAATCCCAGAGGAACTCTTAAACAATGAACTCGCGAGAACGGATGTTGGCGGCGATCAATCGCCGTCCGATCGATCGCATACCCACCGACATTTGGGCCACACCAGAAGTGTGGGAAAAACTTCGAGCCCGATTCGGGGACCAAGCAACAGCCATGGCCGAGTTACACATCGATGGGATGGGGTCAGTCAGCCCGGAGTATGCTGGCCCGGCCCTTCCCAAAATACCTGGAAACGAAACGGTTAATTATTGGGGGATGCGGACGAAACGGATGGCTCACGAGGGCGGGTTTTACGACGAGCAGTTTTTCTACCCGCTGGCATTTGCCAGATCGATCGATGATCTGAGTGCCTACGCATGGCCGCAGGAAGACTGGTTTAATTACTCCCTGATGAAGGAACACGCAAAAGTGCTGCATGAATCTCAAGTCGTATTGTGTGGGTACATGGCTCCTTTCTTTTTCCATAATCTGCTCCGCGGACTGGAACAGTCACTCATTGACCCCCTGGAAGATCCTGACATTTACCCATGTCTTATTAGGAAGAATCTCTGATTTTTTTTACGAGTACCATCGTCGGATGTTTGAGGCTTGTGACGGTCTAGTCGATGTGGCCCAGGTGACGGATGACTTAGGAACCCAAAAGGGGCCCATGATCAGCCTGGATCTTTACAAAAAGTTCTATGCGCCCCACCACCAGCGATTCATTGACCTCTGCCACGAGTTCGGAATCAAAGTTTTCCACCATGATGATGGAAGCAACCGAATTTTTTTGCCAACTCTTGTTGAGATGGGTATCGATATTCTAAATCCGGTTCAATGGACTTGTCCGGGGATGGATATGGAGGATCTAAAGCGTGATTTCGGCCAACGGATTTGCTTCCACGGCGCCGTCGAGAATCAGAGAATTTTGCCTTTTGGTACTCCCGAAGAGGTCCGTCTTGAAGTTCGTCATTGCATAGACTCGTTAGCAAGCGATGATACAGGCTACATTCTCGCTCCCTGCCACAATCTGCAAGTCAACACGCCGATGGAAAATATCATCGCCATGTATGATGAAGCCTATCACTATGGAAGAATGTCAAAAGATGGGTAGAGGGAAAAATTCCGGGTAACGAATGGAAGCACATTCATGGGTATTTGCCGTTTAGTCTTTACCACCTCAAGTCTCCCTTTGTAGCTATGTCCCTAAAGAAAACCGTGCAAGGGGGGGACGGATGGAAATAAGCAAGCGGGAATCGAGAAGATCAAGCATCGGGTGAGGTGCAAATTTTGGAGGGCCTACAAACCCGGCGAGAGGAATCAGAACAGGAACAACAACGGCGTCCCCCCCCTTGTACAAGCAGATCGTTACACATATCTTCGGCTGGACACCGGGGGTAGCATTGAGATCTCGAAAGGGTTGAGGAGCGCACCCACTCATCAATCCCCTCGCCCCAAGGGCTGATGGCGCCCACGAGTCTTCTGCTGGACACAGAAAGGGAGCTAACTGCAGTCCCCGAAGGGGACCAACATCAATAGCCGTGGGTCGAGCGTAGCAACGCGGAGCGAAACCCACGGTGGTCAGAAAGTTCTGAATCCAACCCTGAAAGGGTTGAACCACCTCGAACGATCTGCATACCCTCTCTGTTCGACCCTTTCAGGGTCGGGGCTCCTTGACATGACGTCCCCCCCGGGTGGCGCGGCCCGTGCCACCCGGGGCTACTCATGTTGGTCCCCTTCGGGGACTCCCCCTTGGATTTCCAGTTTTTGTGGTCTTAAGGCTCATTTCTGATGAGCAAGATACAGCTTTTTGGAAAGAGTGACGAGAGCCCGGCGATTCTCGATGCGCTTACGCCAGTCTTTTTGAATGGCCTCGGTTCCCAGAAAAGCACCGCTAATGGCTCCGGCGATCGAGGCAATGGAATCAGAATCTCCACTTGTGTTGGCTCCCCGTTTAATGGCTGCGCTATAGTCTTCGGGGAATTCGATCACGCAGGCCAGCGCACAAGCCAAGGCTTCATCCGAACCCCATCCTCCTCCAAGAATTTCACAAACATCCGAAGGATCTTGCGCCAGGGACTGAGAAATCTTGTCGAGTTCCGACAACAATTGAGACCATCCTGCAGCCAAATACTCTCTCGGACTCGAGTATCCCGCACGCTTCCAGCTCTCCCCTAAGACGGGATCCCAGGAAGTGACTGATGGAGATTGGAGGCTCCTGGTCCGCTCACAAAATTCCGAGGGGGGAACCCCGCCGACGGCCCAAGCTACGCAAAATGCCGTGACTTCGGCCGCAACCAAGGCAGTAGGATGGGCATGCGTGGAAAGTGCAGAAGCCCGGGCAGCCGTGCGCAATTCAGTCGGGTCCCCATGAAAATAGAGGCCAATGGGAGCAACTCTCATGATGGCGCCACATCCCTTGGACTGTACAATTCCGGATTCTGTCCAGGGAATTCCCGCCTCCAGATGCATGGATCCCTTAATCGATGTGTTCCCTGGAGCCCGGTCGTTCTCGGGACTCCGCAACCATTTCACAAATTCCCTCACCAAAACATCCATCCAATGTTCAACGCCGGCGTGCCCGGCTTGAATGAGGGCAGTGGCAACGGACATCGACATTTGGGTATCATCCGAATGTAAGGCAGGATTTCCGGGCAGGTCTTCGATCCCATTTATCCCGTAACGCTTCTGGATTTCAGAAAGTGAGAGGAACTCGGTGGGGTAACCCAACGCGTCACCGATGGCAAGACCCAAGAAACAGCCTTGAAAACGATCTTCGAGGGATGGCTCCGACTTCATAGAATGAATTATAGATGATTTCGAAGAAAAGGAAGGGAGATAAAAATAAACCTTCCTTTGCCTATCGTTTGAGTGACTCCTTAGATCTCGTTCACGGGGCACCTGTGATAGACTATGCGCCTATGCCAACCTTGAAACTAACTGTTGAGTACAAAGGAACTCGTTATCTGGGCTGGCAGGAACAGGCACAAGGAAGAACCATTCAGGGAGAATTAAGGAAAGCCGCAGAGGAGTACTTTCATGAAGAGGTGGACATCGGCGGTTCTGGTAGAACGGATGCGGGGGTCCATGCCTTAGCTCAAATAGCGCATTTGCGCACTCTTAAGAAGTTCCCTCCGGATCAGATCTGCGACGGCTTAAATCTAAAATTGCCGCCGGACATCCACGTCTTGAAGGTCGAACCTTCTTCCGAGCGATTTCATGCACGCCACTCAGCAATTGCAAGGTACTACCTGTATCAAATTTCAACCCGTCGAACCGCTTTTGCCAAAGATTACGTCTGGTGGGTCAAAGGCCAAATCGACGTCAAGAAGATCGAAAACGCCCTAAGCCTGTTTTGCGGAAGACATGATTTTCGCTCGTTTACGGAGCGGGCCAACGAGCAAGGCTCGACAATCGTCGAATTAACAGAAGCCCGGATCGTAGTGGCTCAGGACCTCCTTCTCATTCGGCTAGGAGCCTCGCACTATCTTTGGAGAATGGTTCGCCGCATTGTTGGAGTGGTTGTTCGAATCGGTTTAGGTGAATTGGAACCCGAAATTGTCCATCAATTCCTTGGAAAAACCAACGGATCCACGGGTCAGTGGACGGCTCCAGCCTCGGGGCTTTTCCTGGAAAGAGTACTCTATGCCGGAGATGCTCCACCTAGCACAATGGCGCCCGTGATACCGGTTTTCACTGCATCCAATTCAAATTCTTGATCAGGGGATGGGAACCATTCCCAGCCTCAGCCCGGGAAAACGGCTGCTTTATTCGAGTGTCGCGATACAATCAATTTCTACTCCGATGCCCCCAAAAATATCGCCTGCCTGGACAGTCGTCCGCGCTGGGGGGTTTTCCCTAAAAAAGGTTTTGTACACTTCGTTCATTGCTGCAAAATCATGAATATCTTTCAAGAATACACTACATTTGACTGCCTTATCTAACGAGGATCCTGCCGCTTCTAATATTGTTTGGATGTTTTCCAACACCAGACGGGTTTGATCCTTGATGTCTCCAAGTACGATCTTGCCGGTCTTTGATGAGATCGGTCCCTGCCCCGAAACAAATACGAATCCATTTGCAATGATTGCCTGGGAGTATGGAGCCTGCGGCTTGGGGCCTTGAGCTACAGTCACGACTTTCTTCATCAAACACCTCCTTGGCGCTGCCGTTTAGGATTTCCTTCACTTCGTGATGCGAGCAAGAGAAGAAACGCAGTGGGTTTTGGATTGGACAATCATTCCGATCAGCATTTGTTTCTCAATAACCTTGGCATCATCGCCTGAAAACAAGCAGGAATGTCGCTGCAAAAAAAAAGCCCGCCCAAAGAGAGGGCAGGCTTCCATCTTAAGCCCTGAAATCAACGTCTATTTCTTGGACTTCTTCGACTTTTTCTTAGCAGTCTTTGTGGCTCGTTTCTTAGCCTTCTTTACCGTCTTTTTTGCAGTCTTCGCTCTCGAAGCAACTCTTGCTTTCTTCGCGGGAGCCTTGGCTTTTTTCGTTTTGGACTTCACTTTCTTCTTGGCAGATTTCTTCGTAGCAGCCTTTACTTTCTTTTTGGCAACTTTCTTCACAGGCGCCTTAGCTTTCTTTGCCGCTTTTGCCTTCGGCTTCGGTCTTGGTTTAGTGGGCGGCGCCGGGACAGCTGCGGGCGGAACAATTACTGCAGGAGGGGCTGGGGGCTCAACAGTAGCCGGTATAATTTGCTTTTCGGTCTCTTCATCAAGAGTGTCTCCGAACAAATCGGCGAAGTCTACTGGCTTATCGTTCTCATCCATGGTCACGCTCAATCCTCCTTATCAATAAGGTCACTTAAGGTATGGAGCTCTACAACACAATCTCTCTGGAACAGCAAATCGTACGGGACCGCACAGGATCAACCTAGAATGAAATTGGTTATATCTAAAATCCAAAGGGTTTAAAAGTCAAGGTCAAAAATGCTTGAATGGCTTAACTGTAGGCCGATTTGTGGCACTAGGCTTAAATGGAGAGACGAAGCCAGCATGGGATTCAGGAAATACCTAATCCGCACGAGTCTGAGGGAACGAAAGTTATGCCAGTGATTTTGATGGTTTGCAGCGAACCAATCGACAGGGGAGGTGTGAAAAAATCAGTTGTAGCGGCGGTCTGTGCCCGCCGTGTTCTTTTCATTTCAACGGCTTGGTCGGCGCTCATAGAGGGCCGCCCCAATTTCTTAACACCTTCAGGGGGAGCATGAGAGGAAGACTGAGAAACCCGAAGAATCTATAAACCAATTATAATCAAGGGTTAGGGGGTTTCGGCTTACTCCAGAAAGCGGATCCGAGAATCCCCCCTAGCGTGGTCAAGATCCCGCAGGCAAACAACTTGAAACTGATTCCGATGAGCAGAAGCAAAGGATTAAACGGATCTTTCATAATCTCCATGAACTTCTCAACAAACGGCAAGGCTTCTGAAGGAATATTTTGGTTTTTGAGCAACTCCTGCAATTGCCTCGCTGCTTCCGGGCTCTTAATATAGGAAATTGGAAGCTCGAGAACCTGCCAGAATAAGGCACCTAGAATCCCTGTCAGAAACCCAAGCTTAGCGCCTAGCCCAGGCGAGATCTCTCCCCCATATTCCTGGCGTAACAGGTAAACGGCAGCAATCCCTGCACCACTAATCCACAAGAAACAACAACAATTGACGAGGGGGACCGCACAAAGAACACCTAAGATGATGGCACCCAAGAAAGCGGGTTTCAATAGATTCGGGTCGATTGAACCAGGAGTCGAATAATGAAAAGTTGCGGGTGGGGGAGCCGCCTGTCCTGGGCCGTCAGGAATCAACGGGGGTGGCAATTGGCCTTCTGCAATTCGGACGGGCGCATCCAGGGGTTGGACATCACCGACCGAGGTCCCACAACTTGGGCAGAGCTGAACTGATTCATCCAATAACTGATGACAAGAAGGACAATGTTTATGCATGGGTCAAAGATTGTGCTCTAGTATTGAAAGGCTGGCGGTCGTGGAGAATCAATCAAGACGCCTTTTACTCAAGACTTGCGTAGCTTATAACAAGAATTCGACCCTTTTAACAGATTATTCGGGGTGTTAAGATTAACTGTCGTGGGCTTGTCCCAGGTACTAAGGAGGTTCTATGTTGCGTTTCAGGGATAGCATGGTCGAGCTGATCATCCAGACATCCACAAATTTGCCACCAGATGTCCGGGTTGCCATGGCGGCAGCTGTAGAAAATGAACAGACGCCTTCACAGTCTTCTCAGGCCCTGGCCGTCATCGCAACCAATATCGATGAGGCGTATGAGGATCAGGGTCCCATCTGCCAAGATACCGGGATGCCCACTTTCAAGATCAAAACGCCGATAGGCGCCAATCAAATACAAATGAAGCAATGGATTCGGGAAGCAATCGCCGAAGCGACCCGGCAAGGAAAGTTGCGGCCTAATTCGGTTGATTCCCTAACGGGTAAGAACTCTGGCGACAACTCGGGCCCCGGCACTCCGATCATGCACTTCGAGCAGTGGGAAAGTGAAGATGAAATTGAAGTTAAACTTATTTTGAAGGGTGGCGGATGCGAAAACAAGAACATTCAATACTCTCTTCCCTGTGAATTGCCTCATTTGGGACGGGCTGACCGGACACTTGACGGAGTGCGAAAGTGCATGTTGCACGCGGTCTGGCAAGCCCAAGGTCAAGGATGCAGCGCTGGGGCGATTGGGGTTTGCATCGGTGGGGATAGAACATCAGGCTACACCTATGCAAAAGAACAGCTGTTTCGAACTCTGGACGACACCAATCCGAATCCTGAACTCGCCACACTCGAAGATTACGTGATGCGTGCTGCGAACACCCTTGGGATAGGAACGATGGGGTTTGGAGGAAATATCACACTGATCGGGTGCAAGGTCGGCGTGTTGAACCGCTTGCCTGCGAGTTTCTTCGTCTCTGTTGCTTACGACTGCTGGGCCTTTCGCCGCCTCGGAGTCGTTTTGGATGCTTCGACTGGAGCGATCAAGCGCTGGCTCTATCGCGATGAAAAGCCACCGCGTGCAATGAGCACTGGAGAAGGATTCCATCTCACGGGCAAAGAAATCCGGCTCCAAGCCCCCTTAAGTGTGGAGCAGGTACGACGGTTGAAGGTGGGAGACGTTGTGCTCGTGAATGGAGAAATGTATACGGGTCGAGATGCTGTCCACTCCTATCTCATGAAACATGATCCTCCGGTCAGCTTAGAGGGAATGATCCTCTATCATTGCGGTCCAGTCGTGTTGAAGAACAATGGGAATTACCGAATCACTGCTGCCGGGCCTACCACCAGTTCTCGGGAGGAACCTTATCAAGCCGACATCATCAAGCGATTTGGCGTTCGCGCCGTTATGGGCAAAGGTGGGATGGGAGCTAAGACTCTAGCTGGCATGAAAGAATCTGGCGCCGTTTATCTCAACGCCATCGGCGGGGCCGCGCAGTATTATTCTCGCTGCATCGAAGAGGTACTGAACGTTTATCTTCTCGAATTCGGAATCCCTGAGGCAATGTGGCATATTCGGGTAAAGGACTTCCCAGCCATTGTGACCATGGATGCTAACGGCAATTCGCTCCATACGGATGTTGAAAAGGCATCTGCAATCCTGCTGGCAAAGCTGGCAGATCCCGTCTTTCAGTGAGTGGAGATCCCTGCACAGCCCCCCTAAAGCCCTCCCTTGCTCACTTCAATGCGTCCCCCCTTGAACATGAACAAGGGGAGACTTCAGGGGGGTTCATCACAATGTCCTTTTTAACCCCCTCGATTCATCGATGGGTAAATCAAGAGCGGCCGCACGCTCACGTTGGTGAGTATGTGCTTACAAAAACATTGCGTGCGCAGGAGCGCCCGCTCCACCACGTTCATTTCAGCTTCCTGAGTGCTCTCCAGTGCAATGAGCCCTCTTATTAACCCCTCGATTCATCGAGGGGTTGGTGCCAGAGAAAGAGGCGGTAACCGTTTTAACGGTTTCTTCCCCATGCCATTGGAGCCCGTATCGTTTGATCATGTGTTGGTATTCTTCTAAGAACGTTCTCTTCCGATGGTGCTCTTCCTGAGCTGCAATGTATCGGGCCACCTGAGCTAGATTGGATTCCGAAACCGAAAAAACTCCGTATCCCCGTCCCCAGAAGAATCTTCCTCGAAGCAGACGGTTTTGATTGATCCAGTGGGACGAGCTTCCTTTAAGAAGCTTGAGTACCTCTTCGATAGAATATTGGGTGGGCTGGTCAATCAGTGCATGCACATGCTCGGGATTAACATGATTAATCTTCATATAAATGCCTTTCGACTCGGCATACTCAGAGAGGAAGGCCGACACCTTCATTGCTGTGTCTCCAAACAGCATCCGTTCTCGATTCAAGGTTGACCAGATCAGATGAAGCCAACAACGGGAGTATGAATGAACAGACACTGAAAATACCTCCTTCGGGGAAAAACCGTTAAAACGGTTAGCCGCCAACAAAGGGTTTCTGTTACCCCTCGATAAATCGAGGGGTTAATGAGGTTTGGATATTCTTGGTAGCCATGATTAAACGAGCAGTTCGCGTTTAATCGTGGGCAATTCGAGGACATCACCAACAAGTTTATCGTCGGCGAGGCCAACAGCTGATGAGCCTGCTTGCCTGATATTCTGAGTATTCTTATTAACCCATCGATTCATCGAGGGGTTAATCGAAGAATGGGCGTGCTTCTCCGGACGTTTTTGAGCGTGCCTTCGATGCATAAAGGTGCCGCCTTGATTAAATCAACGCATGACGGCAGTCCCCATACATGTTCGTGAGCGTGCGCAGGGGGATAGCGGTCCCATGCGCTCGGTCCACCTTTATCGGTTGGGCTTCCTTTCAAAGCTGTCGTGCCAGGATCTCTCTTTTTAACCCCTCGATTCATCGAGGGGTCTGCGCGGCAGATAAAGAGTCGGTAACCGTTTTAACGGTTTCTTCGCTCCCGCCCGCGCCGGTCAACAGCCCACGATTAGCGCGTAAGTTGCGCTAATCGTAGCTACCACTCCTACTCCCTGAAACATGGTAGCAACGGGCATCCCTGCCTGTTATCCTCCTAATCAAAAAGCAGACAGCCAGGATGGCTGTCCCTACCTCAGAAATTCTCCAGCAGCCATGCATTCGATTCAGAAGTGCCGAGTGTGAAGGCAAGATACCGTCCGTCGGGAGAAGGGATGGGATAGTCAATCCCCTGTCCTCGATTCGCTCCGCGCTTCCAAAGTACCTGGCTGTGGCCATCCAAGCCCGCATAGAGAATCAAATCTTTTGAATCTGAAGAGGGATGCTCCGCAAGGTAGATTCCCTTTCCGTCGGGGGACCAGCCAGAGAATGTGTAGTCTCCAGTCAGGTTTTTAAAGGTGATTTCTTGAGCAGACCCTCCTGTCACTGAGCGGACACAAATCTGGAGGCCTTCCGGACCCGACTTCAATTTGTCGATTAATCGGCCCTGAGGCGAGAGGATACCCCTCTCAAAGTTCGGATAGTCTGACGATGGAAGCTTGTCGCCTCTGCCCTTTACTGGATCGAAGGTGGTTAGGACCTGCTTCCCATCCTCCTCCTCGTCGACAACACACAGCTTCGCCTCGCGGGCACAGGAAAAGTTCCTAATCTTCTCCCCGCTCAACACCAATTCTGGAGGGCCGCCACCAACCGGAATCCGCATCAAGCGCGTCGCATCGGGGCCAGCCTTCTCTGAAACCAAGTATAGGATGAAGGCCCCATCCGGGCTGAGATTTGGGTGTGACTCGTTCTCCGGACTGACAACAATGGTTTCGGCCTCCGTCTGGCCAATGTCTTGTTTGAAAAGGTCCCGGTTTCCATTCCGGTTCGATTCGAAGAGAACCGCACGGCTGTCAGTCGTCCAATCCCAAACAGCGTCATCGGTCTCCACCAGCGTCAAACGCCTGGGATTCTTCATGGCTTTACCGCCGAGCCCAAGGCCCGCTACATATACATCAGTCTGAAGATTTTCTCTGAGCACTGCCAGCTGCTTCCCGTCAGAAGTAATACTGAGACTGCCGATATATACTGTGCTAAAGCTGGTCCACTCCGTGAAACGTCGAGCCTGGCTCAAGGGTCGGCCGGTCGCCGCATTGACCTTGATCTCCCAAAGATTAGCCGCAGTTAGCCCCTTCTCCTTCATGGAAAAGATGATTCTTCCATCTGGAGCCCAGCAAAAACTTTGAAAGCCTTCCCAACCGTAATCATACTCCAGGCCCGTTTTTGAGGGAAAAATGTTCGTGACCTGCTCCCCACGTAAATCACAGCTTTCGAGCCATTGGGCTTTATTGTAGTCGCGGAAGTAGAAAAAACGTTGCCCGGTTGAGGACCACACCGGGGCATAGTAGCCCTGGTTGGGCTGGGAGGAAGCCCGAATCCGGCGCGGCATCTCTCCATTGACGCTCACCACCCAGATATCGGCGGTCTGCCGCTCAAGGTCAAAACGATTAAAGGCAACGAGCAATCCGTCCGGGGAAACAGAGGGGAATATTGCATGGTCCACGATCTTCTGTGGAGTGCCTCCCAGGAGCGAGACGGACCAGAGGGATGTGTCTGACTGCTGAGTCGTCTGACCCTTCACTTGAATCCATCGTTCCTCGGCTCGGCTGAGTAAGAGCTTGGTTCCGTCAGGGAACCAGGAGACGCTGCCCGCTGTAAACCCTTCAGGCATGGCAAGGGAACGCTTCTCCCCGGTACTGATCACCTGTACAAACAGTTTCCCTTTCGAACAAAAGGCGAGGTATTTGCCATCGGGTGAGATGGCAGCAGACTCCACTGAGTGACCCCATGAATACGAGGTGAGCGGTTTGAAAGATATCTCCTTGGGTTTTTCCACTTGGGGTTGCCACACTCTCCTGAAGAATAGGGCTCCTAAAATGAGAACTAACAGGATTCCGACGAAACTGAGCTGCCAGCTTCGGGAAAGAATCAGCTGTGACAAGAGGTTCGATGCCTGTTTTATCGATGGTTGCGTATCAGTTAAGGTTGAAGACCGGGCAGCAACCTTATCTTCGGAACCCTCCTTCACCGTTTTAGGGATTGGCTGTAGTGTTGATAGAGACGCTGCGTTCCCGGCAATCTGCCTGAGTCGGTGAGTGACTTCTGCGGCATTTTGCCAGCGTTCGACTGGCTCTTTCCTTAAGCATCTCTCGACGACCTCCTCCAGTTCAGGTGGTGTCAAGGGCTGTAGGCTCGTGACTGGCGGAGGTTCTCCCGTCAGAATCTTAACAATCACACTTGCCTTGCTTTCCCCGGTAAACGCTTTCCGCCCGGTCGCCATCTCATAGATGACCGTCCCAAACGAGAAAACGTCGGTCCGCGCGTCGGCCTCCTTGCCTTCGAGTTGTTCCGGAGCCATATATTCCAAAGTTCCCATAATGATCCCTTCGGCTGTCAGACTCTTCCCTTCCGCGGCCAAGCCGACGGTTGTTAATCCTGACGGTTGTGGCTCGGCCTCCAGCTTAGCCAACCCAAAGTCCAGCAACTTCGCACCTCGGGTAGTCAGCATGATGTTGCCCGGCTTTAAGTCCCGATGAATCACCCCTTGCGCGTGAGCCTGGGTCAGCGCGTCGCCAATCTGGAGCGCGTATCGCAACACTTGATCCACAGGCAATGAACCCTCCTTCAGCTGCTGGGCCAAGGTCTTCCCTTCCAGGTATTCCATCACCAGAAAATCTCGACCATCATGCTGGCCAATATCATAGAGAGTACAAATATGGGGATGGTTGAGATTGGAGATCGATCGAGCCTCGCGCTCAAAACGCTTTCGCAAATCCGGGCGTGCTGACAAATGTGAGAGCAGAAATTTGATGGCGACGGTTCGATTGAGACGGGTATCCACAGCCCGGTAAACTTCCCCCATCCCGCCTGCCCCGAGCAAGGAGTCAATCCTGTACGCGCCGATCTGCTGCCCAAGCAAAGAACGAACCTGCTCTTTGACCAGTCCCTTGGCGGTCGAACGCAAGGCATTCCCTGCCAGGAACCTTTCGGCTTTGGGTTCGAAAGATAAGAGGGACTCAATCTCCCGGCGCAGATCCTTGTCTCCCCCCGCAGCGGCCTGAATGAAAGCATCCCGCTCGTCCGGCGCCAGGCTCAGGGCCTCTTGATAAATCTGTTCGATTTTTTCCCAGTTAGAAGGCATGAGTTAATCCAGCACAGCAGTAGCGACAGGCGTCCACGCCTGTCGTCCGAAGTCCCCTCCGACGGAGAGGAAGGTGCGAAGCGCCAGGGGTGGGTTCATGACTTTAGCGACGACCCACCCCGGAAGCCTATCGGCTTCCACCCCTCCCGAGAGGGGACTAGTTGCCACTCGCGCACTCCCAGGAATAATCGTCACTCCTTCGATTTCCCTTCCAATGCCCTGAGCAGCCAGACCTTCGCCAGCCGCCAGTCGCGCGTTACTGTCTCAGAAGAAACCTTGAGCACTTCGGCCGTTTCATCCTCGGTCAGACCGCCAAAGAAACGCAATTCCACAACTTTGCTTTTCCTTTCATCGATGGCTGCTAAAGCGTTCAAGGCTTCATCGAGCGCAATCAGATCTTCTTCCGGGTCTTCGGAGATCACCATCTCTTCCGACAATGACACCTGCTGAATGGCGCCTCCCCGTTTAAGATAATTTCGCGAGCGGGCAAAATCCACCAGGATACGTCGCATGAGCTGGGCAGAGACGGCAAAGAAATGCGCTCGATTTTGCCAACGCACCTGGCCCACATCCACCAAACGGAGATAGGCCTCATTGACGAGGGCCGTGGTTTGCAGAGTATGGCCGTCTCGCTCGCCACTCATATAATAATGCGCCAGGCGACTGAGCTCTTCGTGGACAAAAGGAATGAGTTTGTCCAGAGATCCCTGTTCCCCCTGACTCCAGGCCAATAATAGTTGGGTCACTTCCGGAGAGGGAGGTGCATCCATGACATTGACAATTTGTTTCAGAGATTTTTGAGGCAGCCAGATTATAGCACTCCTAAAAAAAATCTGCACCCCTATTACCCTTTTTCGCCCCAATTCCCGCCTATATAGGTTGAACAGGGAAAAATCGAGTCCCCAATCAAAATTCACTTAATTGAGCCTAGTGCTGAGTTGCGCCAGTAACTGTTGTAGCGGGTTCGTTGAGCCCTGTCTGACCCCGGCCAGCCCCAGCGGAGCTATCTATAACGAAGATTTCTGCAACTTAGTAATGCTCTTGGTTATGTCGTTAGGACCGGGTCATGGCAAAAAATCTCCAATCAACATATCCCCCCTTTGAGGCTTTGTTGTAAATGGTTGCGGCAATAGAGTCTATGAACGAATGACAGCAACCCCAACAAATAATAAGGAGAATGTTCTATGTCAGGCATAGCATTTGCAGTAACAGATAGAAACAAGAGTTTCAGCCACCGTCTCTTTAAAGGAACAATAGACAGATTCACTGTGCTCCACTTGATCTTAATGCCATTGACACTGGCGATCCTTGTGTCCTTGGCTGTCACATTGCCGCTGAGGGCGGAACCAAACAATCAAATTGAGCCGAATGCAGGAAACTGGCAAACCTGGGTCATTTCATCGGGCAAAGATTTACGCGTTCCGCCACCTCCGGGACCGTCGGAGACAAGAGCTGAATTGAGGTCGCTAGCTGACCTGATCAGCCGAAACGACGTACAAACCATGCAACAGATCGCATTCTGGGACGCTGGCGCCCCAGCCTATCGCTGGATTGATTTGATCAACGCTCGAGTGCTGGCCGGCATAGCCACGACACCCTATCCACACCGAGTGTACACGTACGTAGCACTCGCGATGTATGACGCGACGATTGCGACGTGGGAATCGAAGTATTTCTACAATCGGCCTCGCCCGAGCGAACTAAATCACAAACTACCCACCGCATTGCCTGTCCCCAACAGCCCGTCGTATCCGTCTGAGCACGCCGCGGCGGCGCAGGCTGCAGCAGCTGTTCTCGCCTATTTTCTGCCGGCGGAAGCACAGTCGTTTCAGACCATGGCTGAACAGGCAGGTTGGTCTCGCGTGCAGGCCGGCCTGCAATACCCGAGCGACTACTATGCCGGACTCGCACTTGGGCGGAAAGTGGCCGAGCAAGTCATCGCGAAAGCCAAGGCGGATGGCTCGGATGCCAGTCTGGACAGGCAGCGTTCCGACTGGCCCGTGTAAATGGATCGGTACCAATCCCGGCAACGTCACCGCCGCGAACTGGAAACCTTTGCTGCTGACCTCGCCGAGCCAATTCAGACCCGCCGGCTCCGCCGGCGTGCGATTCGCCCGAAGTGCTGGCCGAGACAGCAGCGGTTCGCAACTTTCCGCGAACATTCGTGACCAACTACAAAGCATTCTACTGGCAAAGCCCGGAAGGTCTACAAACCTGGCCCTACCGGCTATGCGGACAAATGGATCTTTGAAGACAGGCTGGATCAGAATCCGCCTCGCGCCGCGCGGGCATACGCGCTGATCGCAGCTGTGCTCTTCGATGCCTTTATCGCAAGTCAAGACGGCAAGTTCACCTACTGGTACATCAGGCCGCCTCAGCTCGATCCGGCTATCATACCGCTGTTCCCTGTTCCTACTTTCCCAAGTTACCCTTCGAACCACTCGACATTCTCGGCCGCTCGGTCCGAGATCCTGGCGTACTTGTTCCCGGCACATGCAGATTTCATTCGAGCCGTTGGCAAGGAAGCCGGCGACTCGAGAATTTGGGCTGGCATTCACTACCAGATGGACAACGTTGCTGGTGTGCAGCTTGGGAGATCGATTGCCCAGGTTTTCATTTCGTGGGCGCAGAACGATGGTTCGCAGTAAGTCGACGATTGCGATCATCATCATGGTGATGGTCATGATGACTGAGCCCATCACCCGCCTGAGAAGTAGGGCAGGTTTAAACCTGCCCTACCTTTTTTGAGGAGAGAGCTAGAACGTTCTTATTAACCCCTCGATGAATCGAGGGGTTAATGGAAGTTGAACATTATGGGTAGCCACGATTAAACGAGCGGTTTGCGTTTAATCGTGGGCAGTTCGAGGACATCGCCTACAAGTTTTTCGCCCGCAAATTCAACAGCCCACGATAGCCGCAAAAAACGCGTCAATCGTGGCTACCACCCGTAACATAGCCTTGTGACGCAGGCAGGACGCTGGCGGCGTTGTGGTAGCGACAGGCATCTCTGTCTGTCGTTGGCCGCCAGGCCAACCCGGCGCTGACTCAGCTCCATTCTAAACAAGCATTTCGTTCCCATTTTCCTCCGAGTTCCTAACAAGAGAATTTTCCAGGCTTTTAAGAGGAAAGCATCCTTTCAAAAAATGGACAGGCAAGGATGCCTGTCCCTACTGATTGTCCGCAACACGTTCGAAGAGGATCAATCCCCAGTCACAGTCCTTGTCCTTTCCAAGGTCTGCCGCTAGTGTTCTCCATCTCGTGATACAATGCAGTTCCGTTCTCTCTATTCTGCAAATGAGGCTACCCTCAATTGTTCAGCGGCGCTGAATAGAATTCAAACGTGGACTCTAACCGCTCTTCTCGTCTGGTTTTTATTGATCTACTGCGTGGGTTTGCCATTCTGGCAATGATTGAAACCCATGTGTTCAACGCCTTCCTGGACACCGCAATCAGGGGCAAGGCCTGGTTCACCGAGCTCAACTACTATAATGGCCTGGTTGCTCCTTCGTTCCTCTTTGTTTCAGGCTGGGTGTTCATTGCCGCGAGCCGTCGCAAGGTGGAAGATTTTCGACACTTCGGACCCGCCTTCCGAAAGCAGTTGTGGAGGATCGCGCAGATCTGGATCCTTGGATATTGCCTGCACTTCCCGAAGTATTCCTACTCCATTGTCCGTTACTGGACCAGCCGGGCAGACTGGCAAAGGTTTTACACCGTAGACATCCTCCACTGCATTGCCATTGGCTTACTCATTCTCCTTTTTGGCAGAATCTTCTTCCGGCGGGACGGATCCTTTGAGTTTTTCTTGTGGGCAGCCAGCCTCGCCATTGTTTTCGCGACACCGTGGATCTGGGAGCTTCGATTCCCTCATGGAGTTCCTGTTCCTCTGACCAGTTATTTTCAAGAAGGCAACTATGCTTACTTTCCTCTGTTCCCCTGGCTGGGTTTCTTCGGCATTGGCGCAGCTTGTGCCATGCGGCACTCTCGATTCCTTGAAGCAAAAAAGGAACGCCAATTTTTTCTGTACTTAAGCATTGCCGCCATCCTTTTAATCGTGGCCGGCCATTGGCCCCAATTGTTTCATTTCCAAATGTACTACGTCTCCAGCAATATTCGCGCGCAGCCTCATTTCTGGGGAATGCGACTGGGATACGTACTCGCTCTGGTTGTGTTTTGCCGTATACTGCAACAGGCTGGATTTGTCGGCGAGAGCTGGTTGCAGGTAGTGAGTCGCGAATCCTTAATGGTCTATGTGGCACATCTATTTCTTATTTATCGACTCCCATATCGGGGTGACACTGTTTATGACGTGTTGGGGCAATCGATGTCAGTCAATCAATGTATCGCCTTGACCTTGGGGATGGTCGTTCTGATGATCCTACTCGCAAAATTTTGGAGCTGGATGAAGATGAATCATTTGAAAACATTTCGCCTGAGCCTCTCACTGGCCTGCGTCTTGATTGTCATCGGATTCTTCCTCCGGTGAGCCTTCCGTGTTAGGACGCACAAAAATTCAACCACGGGGACTGCTCAGTAACAAGAACTAGCCGCAAATAAACGCAAATGAATTTCAAAATCTAAGATCAGAAAAGACTTTAAACCACGGGGAACACGGGGAATATTCTCATTTATCATTGTTCATCGTTCATATCCCATTTGACGAAGATTCAGGTGGCCATTTGTTATCGTTTATTGGTTATTTGCTATTTCCTATTTTCTTCCAAGTTTTTCAAATTGGAGATAATTCGCGTTTATTTGCGTTCATTCGCGGCTAGTTCTTTTTCCGAATGATGACGGCGAAGAATCCATCGGTGCTTGTATTCGGAGGGAAGAGGGTTAGATACATGCTGCTAGTGAACAGCGGCTTCAGCGGCCCTTCTCGAGCTAGTTCCACAAAGCATGCCGGCTGACTCTGGATCAGCCTCTCAATCACCTGCTCATTCTCCTCGGGTTCCAATGAACAAGTTGAATAGACGAGAGTTCCCCCAGTCTTCAAATGGGCCGCGGCGTTGGATAGCAAAGCGACTTGCAGTTCCTGAAACTCTGCCAGTTGAGTCTGCCGGAGACGCCAGCGAATCTCAGGGCGGCGCTGCAACGTCCCGGTTCCCGAACAAGGGACATCGACCAAAATCTTGTCAAAAAGGATGCGGAACGGAAGCGGCCGGGTTGCGTCAGCAGCCACCCAGCGAAGGCACGGCCAGTGTTTGGCATGCATTTCCTTACCCAGCCGAAGCCGTTTCCAGTGTAGGTCTGCGGCATAAATACTTGAGCGTCCTCCTTGCAAACGGGCGATCTGGGCGGATTTTCCACCTAGCCCAGCGCAGAGGTCCAAACAGCAATCCCCAGGCTCGGGAGCCAATAGGGTAGGAATGAGTTGAGAACCGGAGTCTTGGATGTGAATGGCATGCTCTCGAAACAGTTCTGTCTTGTTCAGATCTCCCTCAATAACTTCAAGGATGTCGTTCGAAAGCCCATGGGGTCGGACTTTGACTCCTGCCTCCGTTAACTTGTCCATCAAAGCCGTTTGAGTTAAGTGAGGAGAATTGATCCGAAAGAAGGTGCGTGGAGGGGTGTTGTTGTGTTCCAGCAACCGTTTTGCAAGTTCCAGTCCAAATTGATGAATCCATTTCTCGACAAGCCATTCCGGATGGGAGAACCGGATGCTGAGTCCTCCTGCTGAATCCAAAGGGAGTTCATGGATTCGTGTGAGAGCCTCCTGTTTGTCGATTTTTCTTAAGACGGCATTGACATAACCGGCTGCAGACGCCAGTTTAGCGTGCTTCACCAGTTCAACAGACTCATGAACAATGGCGCGAGGTGGGACCCGTGTCAGGAAGAGGATCTGGTAGATCCCCAGGCGGAGCGCCAAGAGAACTTCCGGGTCTAACTTACTTAAACCCCTTTGGCTATGGGCGCTCAGCAACCAGTCCAGCAACTGGCAATGGCGGACAACGCCAAAAACCAATTCAGTCGCTAATCTTTTGTCTTCCTCTTTCAGTCCTTGGGTCGATCCCGAGTGCAACAGTTCCGAAGCATATCCCTCCTCAAGCAGAATTTTCTTGAGGATTCGAAAGGCGGTGTGTCGAGCTGGTGAAATGGCCACGTTTATTTTCCCAGCGAAACGGATTGATTCTTAGTGATCCGCAATCCATGGAACATCTCCGTAGCAGCCATTCTTTTTCGATTCTCCAGCTGAACCTCGATAAGTCTCAAGAAGCCCCGAGTACAAGCGACAATGGGACCTTCCGGCGAACCCTGGACCAACGTTCCCGGAGAATGGACGCCAGGAACGCTCACATGCGGAATCGCATTCCAAATGCGCAGGACTTGGCCATTGATCAGGGTGTAGGTACCGGGCCATGGATTAAAGGCTCTGATCCGGTTGTAAGTTTCATGAGCAGTCCACTGGTCCCAGCGAATCAGCCCATCTTCCTTCTTAAGAGAAGGCGCATAGGTCGCTAAAGTGGAATCTTGTTTCACCGGATGCAATTTATCGGATTCAAGCAGGTTGATTGCATGGAGGAGCAAATCGGCCCCGATTCCAGCCAGACGCTCTTGCAGATCAACCGCTGCCTCTTGTGGAGCGATGAGAACGCTCTCTTGAAGCAGGATATCGCCCGTATCCAATCCTTGATCAAGCTTCATGATCGTCACGCCCGTTTCGCTTTCCCCGTTCGCGACCGCCCATTGAACAGGGGCTGCACCCCGATATTTTGGGAGCAACGAAGCATGAAGATTGAAAGCGCCCAAGGGTGGAATCTCAAGCAACCATTGAGGTAGTATCTTCCCAAAAGCGACCACCACCAAGGCATCTGGATGAATCTCGCGGAATGTCTCTTTCCAAATTTCTTCTTTGAGCTTCTCCGGCTGGTGGACCGGGATTCCATGCTGCTCGGCAAGCACTTTCACCAAGGGGGCAGCGATTCTTTCACCCCGGCCAGCGGGTCGATCGGGCTGGGTAAATACGGCAATAAGCTGGTGGGAGCTTCCAAGGAGCTTCTTCAAAGAAGGAATGGCAAACTGGGGGGTTCCCATGAAAACGAGCCGCATCACCATTCCCCGGCGCGCACTTTCTTTCGGATCTTCCTTTTAATGATGTCGCGTTTGATAGAGCTGAGTAAATCGATGAAGAGAATCCCATTCAGATGATCGATTTCATGAGCAAGAACCCGGGATAACAATCCCTCGCCTTCGATCACCGTTTCTTTGCCGTGTGTATCTTTTCCGGACACAACAACGCGGTAGGGGCGATGCACCTTGGCTGTGAACTCAGGGATGCTCAAACAGCCCTCATCTTCGTGCTGCTCTCCTTCGGCAACAATGATCTCGGGATTGACCAAAGTGATTAAATTTCCTTCCTTCTGCCCGACCGTGACATCCAAAACAATCAACCGTTTGAGGACCCCGACCTGGGGGGCAGCCAAGCCGACTCCAGGGGCCCCATACATCGTTTCAACCATATCCTTGGCGAGCCTTTCAAGATCTCTATCAAAAACCGTCACCGGTTCGCAAACTTTGTGCAAAATGGGATCCCCGTATTTAAGGATAGGTAGAATCATTGCCCTTGCTACACTCTGAGGCCCTCAGAAGCCTCACAATAAGATGGAACTTAATTTTAAAATATAGCATCCGGGTTCTCCATTTCCCAATTTTTTTTGGCTCAGGAAGCTTCCTTGACTAATTTTTTCGGATTCGATTACCATTCCTTCCCCTGACCCCATTCCGTCGTCACCTTGATGAAGGCAGGACAATACTGGTTGGCGAAAGGATTTATTGAGGATTGCAGTATTGAGTGACCGACCTCTCACCCCCAGTCTCTGAAGCTATGAAGAAATTGTAGCGGCGCTCTATGAGCGCCGACCAAGTCGTTGAAATAAAAAGAATCCGGCGGTCACAGACCGCCGCTACAGCCGATCCTTTCACATCTTCTCTCCCATTGGAGAGAGGGGTGGCCCGCCGAACGGCGGACGCAGTGAGGGCCGAAGTGTCAAATGAAACAATCTCCAAAATTGTCGCTCTAATTAGCAAACAGCGATAAGATCTCTCTTCTCATGACCAGGTGAAATTCTCAATCAAAACGGCTATCCTAACAAGTGAGTTTATTTTGACAGCCGTATTCCCGATTCTTTAAGTGCCCATGGAACCATTAACTAATAAGACGGCTACCTCATTGCAAGAAACGGTCCTTGTCGTTCAATCGTTCACGATGATGGGTGTGCGTTCGATTCTCAACTTATTCAGCATGCCGATCTATCTCCGTGAGTCCTTTGAACAGATGGATATTATCGGGGTGGGGTCTGTGGTAATTACGGCGCTGACTGGTTTTTTTACGGGTGCGGTCCTCGCTCTACAAACCTCTAAGACACTTTCATCCTTTGGAGCCATTGCCTACACCGGGCAATTGGTTTCCGTTTCACTCGTCAGGGAATTGGGACCTGTGTTGACCGCAGTGGTTGTCGCTGGGAGGATTGGTTCGGGGATTGCATCGGAATTAGGATCCATGGTAGTGAGCGAGCAAATCCATGCGATGAGAGCTCTGGGAACCGATCCGACCCGGAAGTTGGTCACTCCCCGGGTGTTTGCTGCGATTACCATGGTGCCCGTCGTCACGATTGTTTGTGACATTGTGGGGATCATGGGAGGGTTCTTTGTGGCCTATTTTCTTCTCGGAATCAATCCGGGCTTATACCTCTCTTCCACCTACGAACAACTCAGTTATAACGACCTCATTCAAGGTTTAGTGAAACCACCGATCTTCGGATTCATTATTTCGCTGGTAGGGTGCTATTGTGGATTATCCACATACGGGGGAACTCAAGGCGTTGGACGATCCACAACAAACTCGGTTGTTTCATCAATGATTCTCATATTTGTCACAGATTTTTTCATCACTCGACTTTTGCTGGCACTGCTTTGATATCATGAACCAAAAGTATTTTCAGGATACACTTCCCGCTATCGAACTCAAGAATGTCTACAAGTCTTTTGGGGATGCGATTGTCCTGAAAAATATCTCCTTCAAGGTTCGTCGCGGTGAGACCCGAATTATCTTAGGCGGGAGTGGTTCCGGCAAATCGACTATCCTCAAATTAATTATTGGCCTGGAGAAACCGGATGAAGGAGAGATTTGGGTTGACGGGGAGGAAGTCTCTAATCTTTCAGAAGCTCGGCTGATGCATGTTCGCCGAAAAATCGGAATGGTCTTCCAGGAAGGAGCACTTTTTGACTCGCTTTCGGTCGCGGAAAATGTTGCCTATCGATTGTATGAGCAAACCGATCTGGACGAAGACGAAATCGATTCCGTGGTACGAAAGACCCTGGGATTTGTAGAATTGGAAGACGCCTTTGAGAAGATGCCTTCCCAGCTTTCAGGGGGGATGCGCCGCCGGGCCGCGATCGCACGATCTTTAGTCGGGAACCCCAAGATCATGTTGTACGACGAGCCGACTGCCGGGCTCGATCCTCTGACCGCGCGCACGATTAATGAGCTGGTCATCAAATTGCGCGATCTCGAGGGAGTGAGTTCCGTCTTCGTCACCCATCGGCTCAAGGATGCGTTTACGATGGCCAATGAATTTTTGGGCCACCGTGACGGGAAGCTGCGCTACATCAAAGAGGATGAGAACTTCTTGTGTCTTCTGAATACCCGACTCATGATGCTGCGAGAAGGTGAAATCATATTTGACGGATTTGATGAGGAAATTCGCAAAAGCCCGAATGAGTACATTCAGAAGTTTCTAGCATAAGGAGGAACCATGGCAAGAAAGAAGTTGGCTTGGGCTGAGTTGAGGGTTGGCGTTCTCGTCATTGCGACTTTCACAATCCTCATCATTGCCTTGTTGGCCATCAGCGGAGGCGCCGGTTTCTTTACCCCCCGGTACCAGCTCAGGACCTTCTTCTCGAGCGCCGACGGCGTGCGTAAAGGCTCGTTAGTTTGGATCGCAGGGATCGAGGGGGGAAATGTAACAACGGTGAACCTCAGCTCCTCTTCCGACCCGAATCGTGCTGTCGAAGTCATTATGCAGATTCAGAAACGATTTGAACCTATGATTTGCGATGATTCGGTGGCAGTGCTTGGTTCCATTGGGCTTCTCGGCGACAAATATATCGACATCTCACGAGGTACAGCAAATTGCAAACCCCTTTTGCCCAACGGCGAGGTGAAAGGCTCGTCAACCGCTGACATCAAGCGCATCATTCAAAACAGCAATGATCTGGTCGCCAACCTAGGTGACTTGGTCACTAAAATCAACCAGATCACCCAAAAGATCGATCAGGGGCAGGGGACAATTGGAAAATTTATCAATGATCCCGCGTTGTACAACAATGTCAATACAACGGTCTCTGAAGCTCAACATCTCCTTCAAGAGATCAAATCGGGAGATGGAACAGTGGGTAGGCTCATCTCTGACCCCAAGTTGTATGATCGCTTGAACGGAACTCTCAGTCGCATGGAAAACACCGTTGCCATGGTGGAAAAGGGGGAAGGAACCTTGGGCAAGCTCTTACGGGATCCTGCAGTTTACAATCGAGCGGAATCTTTGCTCACCCGATTCGACACGGTAGCGGGCCGAATTGAAAAAGGAGAAGGTTTCCTCGGTAAGATATCAAAGGATGACTCGCTTTATATTCAGTTTCGAGACGCCACGAGCAAATATGCCGCTTTGGCCGACAAAATGAATCAGGGGGAAGGAACTTTAGGAAAGTTGTTTGTAGACAGTTCGCTCTACGTTAATTTGAACAATGCGGCAAGTGAGCTTGTGAAGTTACTCTATGATTTTCGACAAGATCCGAAGAAGTTTTTGCGGATCAAGATTGGGCTGTTTTGAACGCAGCCCGATGGTGGTCATTAAGACATCTCATGAGGGCATCCACGACCGTGGGATCAAACTGCTTGCTCTTAGCTTCGAGCAATCGCCGTTGAGCCTCCACTGAAGCAAGGCCTTTCCGATAAGGCCGATCGGAAGTCATTGCGTCGTAGGCATCGACAACAGCAACAATTCGGGCTCCGATCGGGATCTCATCTCCTTTCAGGCCACGGGGATAACCGCTTCCATCGAAGTTCTCATGATGGTAGAACATTAATTCGCGCGCTGGCGCCAGGCTCGAAATTCCATTTAAGGCGTGATAACCATAATGCACATGCTGGTGCATGCGAACGTACTCGTCTGGACTCAGACCCTCGGGTTTCATCAGCAAGTCCTCAGGAATAATGATCTTTCCAATGTCATGGAGCAACGCCGCCAGTTTGATATTGTACAGATCCTCTCCTGAGAGGTTGAGCTTGTGGCAAACATCTTCAGCCAGGGACAGAACCGTCAGCGAATGGCTCTGAGTTGCAGGATCGCGAATGGCCAGAAGGTTGATGAGAAGCTTCACCGTCTCGAGGAAAGAATCATGCAACTCCTGCTGCAGACGCCGGTTCTCTAATTTGAATTCGTAAGTAATGAAAACGTTATCGATGACATTGATCAGCTCTCGATGGCCAAACGGTTTGATCAGATAGGCTGCCAGCCCCAAGGCCATGAACTCCCGCTTTTCGTCATCACTCAAGGTCCTTCCCGTTAGGAGAATGACAGGTGTCTCACGGATTTGTTGATAGCGTGGCTCGTGTACCATGAGCCGAAATGTCTCGACTCCATCAAGTCCGGGCATCCAATGATCAATGAGAATTAATCCGGGCTTCACTTCGATCGCCTTGCGAAGTCCTTCTTTGCCGTGGAGAGCCCCAACTACCTGATAGCCTGCCTGCTCGAGCATGAGGCGAGACATTTCCAACATGGATTCTTCATCATCAATAACGAGGACTGATTTGGGCTGGGGTTCAGGCTTGGGATCCATTGGGCCATTCTAGTGCAAACTGCTGATATATTATAATTTAGCCTATGCCAACCGGTAGATCAACAAGAATATGAGATCCGGGGCTGTCAAATAGGGGACTTCGAAATAGGACCTGCTTTGACAATTTGCCAGTTTGAATTTATTATTTCAGTTCATTGATCAGCATCCATTTAGCTTATCGAGCCGGGGAAATGCTATGACCATACAAATCAAGAAGAAACTGGAAGAAAAAATTCGCATTCTTGAATTCGAGCTGAAAAATGAGCTGCCCAAAGAACTCAAGAAAGCAGCAGCTCTCGGTGACTTGAGCGAAAATGCCGAATATCAGTCTGCAAAACAACGTCAAGAGATCGTCAACGCCAACCTGGCTCATCTTCGCAAGCGGCTTTCGGAGGTGGCTCTGATGAACTTTGACAAGATCCCCACGGACCGGGCTTCCTACGGGTCTACCCTGGTTCTTTTTGACACTCAAAAAGCTGCCGAAATAACCTACAAGCTTGTCTCAGTTGAAGAGTCAGATATTCAAAAGGGATTGATCTCAACAACCTCACCGATTGGGAAAAGTTTGTTGAATCGACGGGAAGGAGATATCGTCAAAGTTTCAACTCCCGGCGGCATGAAGGAGTTTGAAATCTTAAGGCTTAAAACAATCCATGAAGAAGACGAAGTAATCTCCGAATAGCCGATATGTTTAGCCAATTCATTGGAAAGATCTGTAGGACAATTCTTGATATCATTGTCAATACAGCCGCGGCCTTTAAGATCCACCCGAATTACCTGACCTTGATTGGATTTCTCACCACTATTTTTGCGGCCTTCCAATTGGCTAAGGGGAAGTTTCTTTATGCCGGCTTAGTAATTATTGGGGCCGGGATCTTCGATATGCTTGACGGACGCGTGGCCAGAGTCACAAACAACGTCACACGCTTTGGGGCGTTTTTTGATTCTGTCTTAGACCGTTACTCGGATATCGCGATTTACCTCGGTCTCACGGTTTATTACTGTAAAGGCCAGAGGATTTCGTACGTCATTCTCTCTGGCGTTGCCATGATGGGTTCTCTGATGACGAGCTACACTCGGGCTCGGGCCGAGTCACTCATCCCTTTATGCAAAGTTGGATTCATGGAACGCCCGGAACGACTTGTCCTTCTTATCATCGGTATGCTCGCTAATCGGATGGCTCCAGTTCTTTGGATTATCGCTTTCTTTTCAAATTTGACGGTCATCCACCGCATCTTTTTTACTTGGAAAGAGGCGTCTAGGGTCGAGCAAGACACAAGCGGCAAAGATGTTAAATCGAAACAGTTTGCCGGAACAGCGTCTTTCCGCTAGCGCTTCCTTCCCCCAGAATCCAAGATTCTGCTACCCTAAACCAGGGGCATCCCTCAAAGATCCGGCGAAGTCCAGGATATGGCTTTTTTCCTTGCAGTGTCGCTTTGATTGGTGTAGATTTCGCAAATTCAAAGCGTTTGTCTGAATCAAATCTACCCTTCCGGACAACATGGATCAAAAACCCCTTTCTTCGCTCGAATACTATGATTTGCAGAGCGATTCCTATGATCAAATGATTTCGTGGCCCAGTCGTATTGCCACGGAAGGCGTTTTCTTTAAGAAACTTGTAAACGATTATAAATTAAAGAGTTCTCTTGATGTCGGTTGTAGTACAGGTTTCCAAGTGATTATGTTTCGCCGGCTGGGCCTCGATGCGGTGGGAATCGATTCAAGTCCCAGGATGATTGAAAAAGCTCGAGCAAATTCAGTCACTTGCGGTGTTACTGTCGAATTCATCTTGGGTGATTTTCTGGCCATGTCGAAGCGATTCTCTGAAGGTTTCGACGTTATTACATTCTTAGGGGATACATCCTCGGTGTTGAAATCGAACATAGAGATTAAGAAGGCCTTTCAGGAAATTTATAAGTGCTTGAATCCAGGTGGCTTATTTGTATTGCAAGCGAGGAATTACGACCACATCCTCAAGAACCGCCTACGGTTTATTCCTCCCACTTTCTCTCGCAATGGCTCTGAAGAGACTCTGTTCTTTCGCTTGCTTGACTATGGGCCAAAATCAGTCAACTTGAATCTTGTAAGATATCATTGGCGTGAGAATCGATGGGAGACTACAGTTCAGACCACAGCCATTTATCCTCACCTTAAAAAAGAGCTCGAGAAACCACTCAAGTCATTGGGATTCAGCAAGATATCTTGTTATCGGAATTTCAATTTTGAGGATTACGACCCGAATGGCCAGGACTTGATCATTGTGGCTGAAAAGAAGGGGGTTTTGAAAGGGAGAACGTTTTCCGCAAAATCTGAAAAGCCAAAGAAAGAAACCGCCTTGCCTAAAACCACCAGCCCAAAGGTCTCCAAAGCGAAAGTTTCCCTCCAAAAGGTCACTCACGCCGTTCGGAAAAGAGGAAGGCCGCCAAAAGGCTCGCGTTAATGACTTTAGGTTCCAGGCCTGATACCCTTTAGGCCAATAAAGAATCCTCGCTAGACGTGTTCCGCCGTCGTAAATCCCTGTAACTCTTCTCCATTCTGTGTCTTAATAACTTTTGCCCTTTTGTTGGAAGGATTCGATGCCTGGTTAACAGGTCTAAGGACCGCAACCGAGGCCAGAACGTCTTTGTAAAGAGACGTAACGACGAAAACATCTCCTGAGTCTTCATTCTTCCACATCTGGCCTACTGTAACTTTCTTAATATTCATCAGAAAATGGCGGTTGAGTTATTTCAGTTAGCCTTGGGTTAGAGTTGGCGGAAGATAATTCTGCTGTCATTCAATAGAATCGGATTAGGATGCACTTTGATTAGGTTTTTTTGAAGTTCCTGTAGGAGCTTGCGAATATTGATACAACCTTGCCCCGGCTCTGCATCTCTAATTTAGCGGATATAAGCATTCATATTGTAAATGAGACATCTCGGTTTGCCCTTTGCCGCATCAGAATGAACAGATCAAGAATCACTAGTCTAGAATAAGATGCGGTGCTAGTATCAGAAGTAGATCAATCCGGTTTGAGTTTGAGGAGTGGATGAAGGAGTAGACTTCATGAATACCTGGAAATCATTAGTCGCGCTTGTTCTCGTGTACGTTCTCTGCCTCTCTCCGAGCAATTTCTGGCTTTTTGCGGACAGCCAGAAGAAGAACTCGGATGTGGATGAGATCGGGAATCGCAACATAAACAAGGGAAACTTGAACATGATCTCAATTGAAAAAGAGATCGCCTTGGGTAAGTCTTTGGCCCAGGAAGTGGAAAAGTCTGTCAAACTCCTGAATGATCCCGAGATCAACGAATACGTTAACCGGGTGGGTCAGAACCTCGTTCGTAATTCCGACTCAAAGGTTCCTTTCACCATAAAAGTGGTGGACTCAGATGAGATCAATGCCTTTGCACTTCCCGGGGGGTTTTTTTATGTCAACTCGGGATTGGTTACCGCTGCGGATGAAGAATCGGAACTTGCCGGAGTCATGGCTCATGAAATTGCTCATGTGGCCGCCCGCCACGGTACAGAGCAGTATACAAAGGCAACAATCGCCCAGTATGCCACAATCCCTTTAATCATGATGGGGGGAGGATTAGGTTACGGACTTTACCAGGCTGCCGGATTTCTGATTCCCTTGAAGTTCCTCCAGTTCAGCCGCTCTGCCGAAACAGAAGCGGATTACCTTGGGCTGGAATACATGTACAAGACCGGCTATGATCCTACGGCATTTATTTCCTTTTTCGAAAAGATCCAAGCTCAGGAGAAGAAGAAGCCAGGAAAGCTGGCTGTAGCGTTTTCGACACATCCTCCTACGCAAGATCGGATCGAAAAGACTCAAGCAAATATCGCAAGTGTCCTTCCCAGCCGGGATCAGTATATTATCAACACCTCGGAATTTGACTCGATCAAAGGCAAGCTCATTGCTATGGAGAACCGGAAAAAACCGGCCGACGGCGAAAAGTCTAACAAACCTACCTTAAAACGCAGAACGACCGGGCAAACCGAAGATACCTCCGATGAGCCAGTGCCTACGAACGATAGTGGGGATGATCGTCCGACACTGAAACGACGAACCGATTGAGAAATACAAGTCCGCGTTAAACAGAAAAAGGCAGCCACTTTGGCTGCCTTTTTTTCATTCCGTGTCCAATTACGAGTGGACTACAGCTTCTTCACCTCTTCGGTGTAGTACTTTCTATAGAGAATTTCCCACTCCAAGCTACCCTCCGGAACACTTTTCTTCATCGACTCGATCTTTCTTTTGGCTTCCTTGTCAATCGCCTCTTCTTTCTTGAGCTCTTCGTTAATAATCTTCACGATTTCCAGTCGGATCGTGTTCCGATCTTCGACAAACTCAACGTCATCTAGCTTGACGAGTTCGTCCGTGACGAGGTGTGAAAGTCGATTGATTTTTTCGCGAGAAAGACGCATCCGAGTCTATAGAATTACTTTCTTTTCTCTGATTAACTTGTTCTTAACGGCCTTAAACATTTCCTGATAAGAAATTCCCGTCCTTTTCATTTCGTCAGCATAATCCTTCAAGATGCTCCGGACTTCTTCATTAACCTTATCTTCCTGAGACATCTCTTCCTCTAGAACAGCCAAGACCCGTTCCTGCAACGAAGCCGGTGTTTTGAACTCAATCATTTCTCTCTTGATCAGTTGATCAACGATTTTCTTAGAAATGTAAAGAATGAATTCTTTCTGCAGGCTCATTGGCGGTGGGAAACTTTTTGGCGGGGCCGACGGGACTCGAACCCGCGACCTCTGACGTGACAGGCCAGCGTTCTAACCAGCTGAACTACGACCCCGCAATATTCGGTTAGCAATGGTGGGCGGTACTGGGATCGAACCAGTGACCCCATCCTTGTAAGGGATGTGCTCTCCCAGCTGAGCTAACCGCCCTAGGAGGAGCACCTTCCTGATTGATTCGCGAAGGAATATACAATGCCCACCTTTAGAGTGTCAAGGAGAAAGGCCTATGGGAAGCCGCATAACAAGCACAGCAACCCCTGATTACGAGATGACTCGAAAGGGTTACCGTTCACCATTTCGATTCGACCATTCAACTCGCGGAATCCCGCGTGAGTTGTGGCTTCATTTAGAATGTAAACGGGTAAAGGCCTGTTCAATCGATCCGCCTTGATAGGGCATTCAAAGAATTCCATCTGGAGTGTCCGCAGATATTTGAAGTGAATTCGGATTTCCCACGCGCTAAAGGAAAGCATGATTTGAACTCTTATGGACGAAACTTATAAGATCGTGCTGACTCCCCGACTTCGGGAGTGTCCCGACCCTTTGTTTCGCGGTCTCGCGCTAAACCATTGCAGAACTTATCTCCCTCTCGGAATTCCCGTGGAGGTTCAAAGTAACAGCGAGCGAGTCATTGCGGCGGCGGATGGCAGCTTTTCCCGCTATGGAGAACCCTCCACCCAGGCCAAACCTTCGATCATCATCAGGATTTGTGTAGACCCTGATCCCGTCCACCGAGGCGACCATCCTTGGCCCGCCCCCTCTTATCGCGCAATTCACCACTTTTTCCACCTGAGCTGTGGAGAGAGCAATTTTGCAATCGCCGACCTTAGATCCGGCACAGCATTCGGGTTTGTGACGGAGGAGATGTCTCAAGACAGCGCCTTTTTCCGTCGAACCTTTCTAGAGTGCCTTTTCTATGTTTTTGCAGTCCATCAGAAATTTACGCCGGTGCATTGTTCATGCGTCTCTTGGAAAGGTTCTGCAATTCTGATTTGTGGGGTTGGCGGGACTGGAAAAAGCACGCTGGCTTATGCCTGCGGAAAAGCACGGATGCAGATTGTCTCGGACGACGTCGTTCACCTGTCCCAAAATGACGAAGGAAACGGACTCATCCTTTGGGGCAACCCATGGCAATTGCGTCTTCTGCCCGAGGCATGTGCCCTCTTTCCAGAACTGAATTCAATTGTCCCCCATTGCCGGAACGGAGGGGAATTATATCTGGACGTCGACGTTCTAAAATACTGCCCAGGCGGAACTTGTGTCAGCAGCCAGCCTGCGCTCCTCCTGTTTCTTGAAAGAAATCCCAACGTCACCTGTGAGCTTTCGCGTCTCCCGTCCAGTACTGCTTTGAGGCGACTCCGGCAGGATATTGTATTAGACACTCAGAAGGTCGTTGAACGGCACGATGCCTTGCTCAGCCAACTGGCTCAATTCCCTGCCTATCGTCTGGAATACTCTGGCCACCCAAGTTCGGTGACCGAACTGATCAAGACTCTTGTTTAATCGTACGTGTGGTTCGTCCTATGCGACCAGGATTGATTGATCTCCCAGTATCTTCGCCAATCTTCTATTGCTGGCTCTGTTTCCTTATCGCGACTTGCCTCCTCATTCCCCCATTTTATCCACCCTCCTTGGGAGGAATCCCTCTTTTTGCCGGCAATTTTGTTTTTATTGCCGGAGGCCTTGTCTTTCTACGGAAGTCCAATTTGATCGCCATCACTTCCGATCGAGTCGTGCGCAATGGATTCTATTTCCTTGGCGCTCTTGCTCTTTCTCTTCCCTTTGCTTGGTGGTTTTCAGGCCCTGGGTTAACCTCTCGTTCTCTTCTCAGGTTTGGTCTTGTCTGCCAGCCTTTCCTGGTTTATTGGCTAATCCGAAGCTCATCGATCTTTTCGGATGACGCTCGCCTCGAATCATTTGTAAAGCTTCTAGTCTGGATTGGAGCGGTTGTTGCCGTTTACGGGACTATCGATTTCTATTGGCCTATTCCCCTCTCCCATCATTTTGCTGTGCAGTTCATTTACTTGAAGGGACAGGCTCTGCGCAGAGCTCAAGGCGTATTTTATGAATCCAGTAGTTTTGGAAATATATGCGCTTTCTTTCTTTCGCTGACTTCATGCTTGACGTTCTCCATGAGACGCCTTCTGACGAGGCGACAGCAAATGACACTATTTCTTCTGAGTGGCGTTTTCGTCACTGCTCTCTTTCTTTCGTACTCTCGTGGTTCCTGGATGGCAGTCTTCGTGACTCTTGCGATATTCTTGGTTCTGTACCCCGGCATCCGTATGAAGGATGTGATCCTCACAGCTCTAGTGAGTTCTCTCCCCATTCTGATTCTTTATAAGGGATCCCCCGAAATTGTCTCAAATTTCGTCAGTTACAGAGTAGGGGCGATTGGCGAACTCTCCCGAAATCCCAACTTTGCAACCAGCGGCCGCTGGGGAAATTGGTCCGCATTGATCCAGTATTTCTGGACTCATCCCTGGCTTCTATTGTTTGGGATTGGATATAAGACTTTACCCTACACTCCATTATTTGGAAAAAAGATCATCGCCGACAACGGTTACCTGAGTATCTTATTTGAATGTGGAGTAATAGGGCTAATCACGTTTCTCTGGATGAACCTCTCATTACTGAGATCGTTCCAACAGGTTCGACGTGCGCAAAACCCATTCAGGAGTTTTCTAGGAACGTTTATGCTGGCCTTTTGGTGCGGTGAATTGGTCCAACTTTCGACCGGAGATATTTTCACCTATTGGAGAAACTTGATACTGTTCTTTGCGCTAGCCGCGGCGATTCCACTCATTGAAAAATGACAACCATGCCAATTCAAGTCCTGTTTGTTGACCAATTTGGAGGCCTGGGAGGGGGACAGAAAGTTCTCTCAATGTTAATACGGTCTTTGGACAGCAAGCGGTTCAATTGCGTCGCAGCACTCAATGGGCAAGGTGAATTCCGCACTCAGTTGGCGCAGTCTGGATTTGAAGTCACAGCCCTTCCCCTCGGTGATTATCCCTCGCAAAAAAAATCTATAGGGGATCAGGCCAAATTCTTCCTAAAAACCCTTCTTTGTGTCATTCACCTGGTTTATTACATTAAGAAAAAAAAGATTGACGTGCTTTACGCCAACGGCCCTAGAGCTTTTTTTTGCACGACACTGGCAGGACTCGTGACACGTCTGCCAGTCCTTTGGCATCTTCACAGTATCCTTCCCAACGGCATTCCTCGTCACTTGGCAAGGTTCTTCTCGCGGTGGACCACTCGTATTATAGCTTGCTCGGAGGCTACAGCACTTCCCCTTCTCAAGGGCAATCCTTCTTTGACTGCAAAATTAATGATTGTGCCTAACCCCTGTCTATTCGTTGGAGAAACCATGAAAAGAGAAGAGGCTCTGCAGATTCTGGGTTTGACCCAACTGGAACCCAATAGAGTGGGATTTGGCATGATGGGCAGAATCACTCCGTTCAAGGGACAACTCCAGTTTCTGAAAGCCGCCGCTCTTGTGGCAAAACATCGAAAGGATGCTTATTTTTGGATATTTGGAAGCCCGGCTCGCGGAGATATTAATGATTTCCACTATTTCGAGCAGCTCATCCGCTTTAGAGCGGACTATGGTCTAGAAGCTTCGGTTCTCTTTGTTCCTTGGAGGGATGATATTGAGACTTGTTATTCTCTCTTCGACATTCTGGTCTTGAGTTCTCAAGGAGAAGAAGGATTACCGTTATGTACGATAGAGGCGCTCTCACTCGGGAAGCCGGTGATTACACGCGGGAATGGTGGGTTAAGTGATCTATTAGAAAATGAATTCAATGCTCTTCTCGTCGACGAGGCCAGCCCGGAACAGCTTGCTAGGAAAATGTTGGAAATGCTGGACTCATCGCCAAAACGGCGACAATTCAGTGAAAATGCGCGGAGCCGGATGGAATCATGGATCACACCAAAAATGTTCGGCCAGCGACTGGAACAGATCCTCACGGAGACCATCAAACCATGATAAGCCTCCCAAAAATAAACGCAGCAGGATCTAACCTCGAAAGTCTGCGGGTCGCATTAGTCCACCATTGGCTGGTCAAAATGAGGGGTGGGGAAAAAGTGCTGGAGGCACTTTGCAAGATATTTCCAAAAGCCGATATTTTCACAATCGTCTGCGATCCTGACGCGATCACAGACACGATCAAAAATCATCGGATTCAGACCTCCTGGATTCAGAAATTGCCTGGAGCCGTTCGTCATTATCGCCACTATCTTCCTTTATTTCCGTTAGCGATAGAGCAATTCGATCTTTCCGCATATGACCTGGTGATCAGTTCTGATGCTAGTGTGTGCAAAGGGGTGTTGACACAACCCGAGACTTGTCACATTTGTTACTGCCATACTCCGATACGTTATGCTTGGAGCGCTTATCACACGTATTTGAATTTGTCCCAAAGTGTTTGGAAAAGGAAACTTTTTCCCTTCGTAGCCAGCTACCTTAGGATCTGGGACCACAGTGCTTCTTCCCGAGTTGATTATTTCATTGCGAACTCCGGGAATGTGGCCCGGAGAATTCACAAATACTATCGTCGGGAGTCGACGATCCTCTATCCGCCTATAAGAGTTGGCGATTTCCAAGTCGCACCATCCTCCCAAGAATATTTCCTGGCCGCTGGCGAGTTGACCCCCTACAAGAGGTTGGACTTGGCCGTTCGGGCGTTCAACCGAATGGGCCTTCCTCTCTGGATTGTTGGTGACGGCGTAGACGCCCGAAAACTCCGGAAGTTGGCGGGGAATAGCATCCGTTTTCTCGGGTGGCTCCCAGACGAGCAGTTCCGTGCGGTTCTCAGTCAATGTCGCGCCCTGGTCCATCCAGGGGAAGAAGATTTCGGAATGATTGTTCCGGAGGCCCATGCCTGTGGCCGGCCGGTCATTGCCTTGGGCAGAGGCGGTGCTTTAGAAACCGTTCTCCCTCAAGTAAACGGACTGTGCTTTAGAGACAGCACCGTGGAATCCTTATGTGAAGCCGTCGCCCAGTTTGAGAAGAGTGAATCTCAGTTTCGGCCTGCAGAAATCCGATCCACGTCGCTGCTATTTGATGAAAGTCGTTTCAGGGAGCGAATCGTGGAAGTTATTTCTGAAAAATACCACGAACACCAACAAAACTTTGCTTTAAATACCGTGCCGGCTCCGTTGGTCGTCTAAAATGATTCCGCTTGATTTATCGTTCTTGGGTTACCTCCACTTGTCGCGGACGAGCCGCCTGCACGATTCGTTCGTTACTTCACTCTCAGAACACCAATGGGAAACATATCTCAAGAAACTGGACCGCGCCGGTATGGTCTTTCATTTCTTGTCCAGACTTCGGCTGCACGGGGATTTCGAGGCAACCCCTCCCCGAATCCAAGTCCGACTGAAGAAGAACCTGCAGGATCAGACTGACCGACACCTGTTGATTTCTAGGGAATTTTTGGAGTTTAATCGATCACTTCAAGAAAAGAGGATCCGGTACGTCTGTCTCAAAGGGTTGACGGCGTTCCCCGACTTCGTGGATGATCCCATCCACCATATCCAGTCCGATCATGATTTTCTGATCTACCCGGAAGATCTAGAGTGTGCCAATGAGGTCTTTCTAGGGCTGGGTTTTGAGCCAGTGGACTCCCATTCCGGGCGCAACGTGGACCATCTCCCGACACTGGTTAAGTGTAGCGGATGGCGGTGGAAAGGGAATTTCTACGACCCTGAAATTCCGCGGGCCATTGAACTTCATTTTCGTCTGTGGGATGCCGAATTTGAAGGGATATCCATCCACTCATTGGAGGAGGTCTGGCAAAATTCAATTGTTCGAGAGATCAGTGGCATTCGCATTCCTGTGCTGTCACGACAAGATGCTCTGACTTACGCGGTCATGCACGCTTTCCGGCACCTGTTGAGAAACGACCTGCGCCTTTCCCACCTCTATGAGCTCGCGTTTTTTCTCAATCGAAGCGTCCATGACACCGCTTTCTGGAATGTATTTGGCGAAAAACTGCGGCATTGCCCCACCAGTCTCAAAGTGACCGCAACAATGTTTCAGTTAGCCCGACATTGTTTTGAGCCGGAAGTGTCACCGCTTGTCCTTGAATTTGTCGCTCGCCACCTTCCCCCGGCCGGCCATTTTTGGATTCAGAAATACGGGCGGAAGGAAGCCCTCTCTTCTTATCGCCAGAGTAAGAGTGGATTATTTCTCCAGCTGCACTTTGCCTTAACTCGCCGTGAAGGTTGGTCAAAAATATGGAAGAAGCTACTCCCTCGAGACCTTCCCCCCAAATACCTGGGAATTAAGATTCCGGAAGGCCAGAAGTCCTTACTGCAGCGATCGCGTGAGGGGTTCCGCTTCTTGGAACAGATTTGCAAGCGGTCGGTATTCCACGCCTGCAGCCTTCTGGTTTTCGTTATCCGACTTCCGCTTTGGAATTTGAGTCTCTCTAGACTCCAAGGCCAGCCAGAAGAAATCCGACTTCAACAATGCAAGGGGAAGGTTGGTGCGGAAGGCCGTGAAGATTTCATCGAGGATAAAGCCGCAGAGCGGCGATCTGTGTATAGAACCTGATGATTGTTAAGGATCGCAGTTCCGTCAGGAGCGACCGATGAATACCGACCCCGCTTGGTTTCTCTCCCATCTTACTGTTCATTCATTTCTTGAATAATGAGATGTGACCCCAGGTTTTCCTTCGGCAACGAGTTTCTAGTAACAGCGGAGGTTTACACAGATGGCCCGAATGGTAGGTATAAGACCCTCGTGCAGGCCATGGATGCGACAATAAAAATGAAAAGTGTCTTTCTCATGTGTTTTGAAGGAACTGTCCCGGTCTAGTTCACAATGAGCCAGGCTTGACCGTGTAGTGTGGTTGTCTCCTACAGGTAATATTATGAATAAATCGAGGAAAAGTGAAGAGGGAGAGTTTTACTCTGAATGGCAGGACAGGCAGGGGATGGAATAAAACTAGAGGTAGGAATGCTAAACCGTTTTCAAAGATTTTTAGTGCGAATTCTTATTGGCAAGTCAATCTTTGGCAGAGCATATCTCAAGTCTGGCGTTCGGATTATTATCCGCCAAGCCAAAGTCTTTGATCTTCTGGGCATTACTGCTGTATTTAAAAGTGAAGCTAAGAGGGGTGCTGACCTAGGCCAGTTTTCGGCATTGAAGGATGGCTCTGGAGACTTTGTTGTGGCACTCAATGCGGAAGACCAGAGAATTATTGCCTATGGTTCACGCAGTGAGAATGTTATTCAAATCCTTGTCAGACTTCCTGAGGATAGGTGGTCTGGGTCTGGACATTACGTTTTGTCTCGACTCGAACAGCACATAAGAAAAGAGGATCATAAGTTTGAAGAAATACTAGTGTATGTGTACCCAATAAATCCCAAGGGGGATCTGAAGAAGTTGATATGTTTCTACAAACGAAGAGGCTATCGACCTAAACCTGGTTGTCAAAACTATTTCTTGCCGATTGGTTCTAGGTTTACGAAGCAGCCAAGGTAAAGACGGGCCTGAATAATGATTTTGTAAGTGCCGGGAGTGGCGGCATGTTGATTGTAAGATGTCCACTCCGTCGCAACTGGCAAGGCTTAGAACCCTCTCAGCCAGGTAGCTAAGAATGACTGGCTGAAGTTGAGCCAGTTGAATTGAAATGTTTCATCATTCTCCGAGCGAGAAGCCGAGCTATGAAAGGAAGAGAACTGATTACACGTGGAAAACCTAGATGTTATCGAAGAACACCACTACACGGTTGAGGAGCTGGCCGGACATTGGAACTTATCGACTAACAAGATGAGGAAAATATTTCAGAACGAAAAAGGAGTGGTCATTTTCAAAACCTTCACTCCAGGCAAGAGGCCATATGAGACTAAGTAGAACTGGGTAAGTAGAAGTGGGGTCACATCTCATTATTCAATAATTTCGTAGCCTTAGTCATTAGTCGGGCTAGGCTAGAGTCACTGGCACTGCGTTTCTCCAGCAGCTTGATAGCAGCCCCGACGCTGACGTAATGACTCACCTCCACGGTATCGGCCAATTCTTTCAGCTTCATCCCGCACTGCATTCGTCCCAGCCATTTTTAAGTTTTTCTCTTTCAGTTATTGTTGACACATCAAACCATGGCAACAATAAGCATGCGTAAAATAGCGCTCAATTGGGGCGATTTGACACAACGCCAGTAGCACGATCTGAGCGTTTGCCATTATCAGAAGCTCATAACAATGTGTCTCAGCAATGGCATTTGGCCAATATGTTACAGTCAAACCCAAAGACCAGGACCGATAAGGGCGGACAGTGGCCGATGTGATCTTGCCAGATTGAAGAAACCTGAATCGTGAGATTGTGCAGGCTTACTTTGCGTGGTGGTCCGGGAAGTGCCTCCCAAAAGTCACAGAGTCAGAGGCACGGGAAACTGAAGCACGAGCAAATTTGCGTGTCTTCTGGGTTTCTTGTACCGATTCCCTGCATGAAAGATAAGCCTTTCTAGATACCAAAGCCAGACCGACATAATCCGGCTTCAGCAAAAAGGAAGCCATGGTCAAGGTTGGTGCGGAAGGCGGGACTTGAACCCGCATGGCTTGCGCCGCCACCCCCTCAAGATGGTGTGTCTGCCAATTCCACCACTTCCGCAAATTCTGAAGATGTTTCGAGGTCTGTATTCCGTCTATGGCTTAGGCTTAGGTTCAGTCTGCTTGGGCTGTTCAACAGTTACCGCTGGGTTCTGCACTGGAGGCACTGGAGCTTTTCCTTCCGAAACTGGCGAAGATTGCTTTGCCGGAGGAGTCGCACTTTGCATGAGTGAACTGCCCTTGCCTTTTGAGTTAATCAAGGAAAGAGATAAGGAAGTTATCATAAACACAATCGCAGCGCCCGTTGTTAGCTTCGTAAGAAACGTGGCGGTGCCACGAGCTCCAAATGCAGTCTGTGATCCTCCTCCACCAAAGGCACCGGCCAAATCGGCACCTTTTCCGGACTGAAGCAGCACAACCAGGATCAGGATCAGGCAAACGATAATATGAACAATTGAAATTAATATCGACATGTAGCCTCTTCGGGAAAATTAGCTAATACAAACGCAATAAATATTGTTACAAATCCTGCTCGGACCCCCCTCAAGTCCCCCTTGTCAAGGGGGGACTCACGCGAGGTGTATTCTTGCGGGAAAACAACAATTAATGCGTCTGCATTAATTGTTGCATCACATGTTCACTGACTCGGAAGATAATTGACGATTGCTGCAAAGGAATCGGGCTTCAAACTTGCCCCCCAACCAGAGCTCCATCGATATCTTCCTTTTCCATCAGGCCCCGGATATTTTCGGGTTTACACTCCCACCATATAGAATACGCAACTGTCGGGCACTATCCTGACCAAAAAGCTCATGGGCAAAACGGCGTATCAATTGATGGACTTCGACCGCCATCTCAGGGGTTGCCGTCCGACCTGTCCCGATTGCCCAGACCGGTTCGTAGGCAATGACTATACGGGAAAAATCTTGGGGTGTCAAGTCGGCAAACCCTTCTTGAAATTGGGTTTGGATGACAAATAAGGTCTCATTGGATTCCCTTTCAGCCAGGATTTCACCGAGGCAAACAATGGGGGTCAAATCGGCCTCCAGCGCTGCACGAATCTTTCGATTGACAGTTTGATTGGTCTCCCCAAAGTACTGCCGCCTTTCGGAATGCCCAATAATGCAATACCGACATCCAAGATCGGCCAACATGGGGGCTGAGATCTTGCCCGTGTAGGCTCCTTCTTTCTCCCAGTAAAGGTTCTGCGCGGATATGGAAATATTGCTGCCTTTTGAGGCCTTGATGGCTTCCTCCAAAACAGTGAACGGAGGAGCAACGACTACATCACAATGAATTGAATTCGCTACCAACGATTTCAGGTGAGTCATGAACCTCACTGTTTCGCCTGTAGTCTTATACATCTTCCAGTTACCAGCAATAATCGGACGTCGCATAATTGGTTTTTCCCCTTCTTACCTGCCTGTTACTAAGTACTGCTTTTCATAAATACGGTGACGTTAACGCCGGGTCGGTGACCCGGCCTACAACTTTGTAGGCCGCGTGACCCCACGCGGCATCTATCCTAAGATACGTCACCTTAATTACGATTAGCGGTACTATGGAGCATTCTCAATCCTTTCCTTATCCAACAGATTTTCATCTCTGCTCGCCTGAAGGTGTGAAAGAATCTGTAGCGGCGCTCTATGAGCGCCGACCAAGCCGTTGAAACAAAAAGTCGCAGACCGCTGCTACAGCCGATTTCTTCACTGCTTTCCTCTCCCAAGGGAAGGTGTGAAAAAAATTCTACCGGCTCGGGGATGAAGCAATGAGAGCGTTTCATGCCGACAGCGCGTGGATAGACCCTTATGCAGTCCTGTCATGACTTGTCGGAGAGGGCTTCGACACCCGGCAGTTTCAATCCGCCAAGAAACTCGAGTGAAGACACCCCCTCCCGTGGAGATATGGCTGATTTTCCCTTCCACACCGGCCTTGTGAATGGCCGCAATCGAATCCCCGCCGCCAACAATTGTTGTCGCATGACTTTCAGCCACGGCCTGGGCGATGGCCATCGTCCCTTGGGCAAATGGCTCAACTTCAAAAATCCCCAAAGGTCCATTCCAGAGGATGGTCTTGGCGGCAC
>CAWBAT010000007.1:0-233345 GCA_963786955.1 uncultured Acidimicrobiia bacterium | reverse complement strand
AAGGTCGATCCGATGGAAGCATTGCGTTATGAGTGACTCGTGGTTAGTGGCGAGTGGCGAGCCGGGGAAAGCGATTGGGTCCGAAATCAAAACAAAGGCACTACATGGTTTCCCTGGCATCACTGGTAACGGAATTTAAATTCCTAAAGATGCAAGCACTTTCTAATTATCTGGCAAACTATCTCTGAGCGATGGCGACTGCCTCTTCGGCATCGCACCGGGTAATCGGGTCCCAGTCACCGGGATACCTCGATTCAATGCTATACCGGTTCAGCTTCACCAGATCAGCCATATCAAGGTCGAGTGACATTCCAGACAAAACAAGCTGGACCAAAACACGGAGATCATCAGTCTTGGGGAAATCGAATGAATGCGACAGGAGCAGGGCTTTCACGTACTTCTCGGCGCATTGTTGGGCATGGAAGCACACGGTATCGAGAGGGCAATCCTCTTGTAAGGTTAGGGTATGTTCAGCATTTTTGAGATCATGTTCGGCTTTCTCTACCCACTGACGAATAATGGATGAATTCTCAGGCGGCTCTTTCATAAAGCACTCTACCCTCGTGCATCGCCGGTCGGATGATCGTTCCGATTCGATCTTTGTTGCGTTGAACCTCCTCGGGAGTGACCACAATCACATCCGTTGGGATATCGATTCCAACCAGAGAAAGATCGATCTCTGTGGCCAACTTTCGCCGAGTATCTGGAACAGGCATGACAATGAGCAAGTCTACATCACTGTCTGTTTGGGCAGTCCCCCGAGCATGGGATCCAAAAAGGATAATTCTCTCAGGATGAAATCGCTTTACGATACGCGAGACTATTTCGTCAAGGACTTCTTGAATGTGCATGTTCGATCAGATCAGGAATCTCTCTAGGTGTTGAGGCCAGCGACACTCTCCTGGGTAGAATACAAAGCTGGTGTGAAGTTGGCAAGGAAAACCAAGATTGCTCTCAAGGGAGACTGGCATGCTCGGAAGAAGCCATGGCAACAAACGGTAGGACTGCAGGCAACCAGGGTCGAGCCGATGGCGGCGTTGCAATACGAGAAAAGGTGAATTGTGATGAGTAATGAGGGAGGCGTGCAGCGTTCGTTGGTTTGTAAGGACGAATTTAACGTGGAAAACATCGGTCAAATTCCTGATGGTTGCCAATCCAGACCCAAACCCATAACTCGTCCTCTAGGAGGGCAACGGCGCGATAGTTCAGTGTCACACGCACCGACCAGGCCCGCCGTTCAAAGTGCAATCGTTCCAGATGCAAGCTGGGGTTTCTTGGGTCTCGTCGAAACTTTTGATAGGCCTGACGGGCCGCTTTTTTATGGGAGCAGGCAATCGACCATACAGCTCCAGAAATACGGTGTCGCTCTCGATATCACGAACGCCGCTCGAAATCGGTTTCTTGGATTTCAGGAAAAACCTCGGGATTACGACGGTGCTCAGATTCGATTTGGTTTAAAAATGCAGTAAATGACGGCCGAGGACGAGGGTCTTGAATGATGTTTTCCCAAATTGCGTCACCGTTTAATTCCGGGAGCAGTGCTGGCAGATCTTCCAACAACTTTCTTCGATCGTCGGACGAAAGCAAGCGAATTGCCGCCTCGATTTCCTCTACGGTGCTCATGATTCGAACTATACCACCTGGAGGTGGCTAAGGCTTGGGTCACCACCTCGTTGTCCGAGCAGGTGGTCTGTAGCTGATCCGCTGTATCCCGCGCGCCGCGCGACGAAGGTCGATTCGATGGTAGCGTTGAGATATGAATAGGTGTCAGGTATTAGGTGTCAGGTGTGAGGTTGGGGCAGTAACAAGTGGAGGCGACAAGTAAGGAGTGAAACAGCTCTCCAATCCGGTGAGGGGCTAGGCTGATCTAAGCCACTGCCCAGGTTGTGCGATTGGATTGACTACTTTCTATCAACCCACTGGCGGATAAAATCTCCCGGAGTTTGGATGGCGAGACCAGACTTGGCATGACGAACGGAAGGAGTCATAAAGTGCTTTCGATCCAGGGTCAAGAGGATGCCTGCCTCACTTCGGATTGCCGCGGCCAAGACGTGGGCATCCTTCGGAGCGATAATTCTGCTGCATGCCGCGATTTCGTCAGGTCTGGCGGGCTCAATCAGCCGAAGCTCGGAATCTGCAATATCCTGGTAAAAGCGACAAAGCACTTCCTGATCGAACTTCAAGCGAATGTTGCGTTCAGCCTCCTGGAGAATCAACTGCGTAGCCACTGGCTGAGCCATCCCCCGCGTACAGATCTCCAGTACGAGAGCGGAGGCGCCTTGAGAGGAAGCGGCCGCAGCGATGAATACGCAGGCGTCCAGGAAGAGGTCCGGCGCTTTCACGAGGCCAGTCTTTTCCCAAGCAAACGACGAACGCGGGCGGCCGTCTTGGTATCGATGCGGTCCTCCCTTAAGAATTGGCGGATCTCAGCCTCACTGAATTCCCGCGACGTCTGCTCACCGCGAGGGGAATGCAGAGGGAAGATTTCGATTTTGCCGTTCTTCAAGGTGATATTCAAAATCGTATCCTCAGAGATTCCAAGCTCTCTGCGAAAGTCGATCGGAATCGTGACCTGCCCTTTGGACAAGGGTTTCACAAGCCGTGTAAGTCTTTTTCGTTTTGGGTTTACCATCCTAGCTGATCCTTTCTGAGAGGGTTTTCCAGGAAGTGGAATTTCCAGAAATAGGAATTTCCAGAAACAGAGTACGACGAAATGAACGTACCGTCAACAACGGACAGGCCCTGCGGATTTCGGATTGTGGATTGCGGATTGAAGCCGGTTTTCGAGTTTGTGTTCGATAAGACCGCTGTCTTTTGGACCTTAGAGGTAGGACTTTGGACTCTGGACCCTTGAACCACTAACCACCCACGACTAAACACTGACCATTATGCTCAACGACTTTCGTTTCGCCTTTCGCATGCTTCTCAAGAAACCCGGCTTTACCGCAGTCGCCGTGGTGACGCTCGCCCTTGGGATCGGAGCCAATACCGCCATCTTCAGCGTTGTCAACACCGTCTTGTTGCGCCCTTTGCCCTTGAAGGACCCAGACCGCTTGATACAACTATACGCGCGATATCCAGTTGGAGGGAACACATTGATTTCTGTTCCCAAATTTGCATTCTGGATCAATCAGAACGGGGTCTTCGAGCACATGGCTGGCTACGACCCTGTCGAGACCGGCTTCAATTTGGCCAGCGGCAGCGAGCCAGATCGCCTTCGCGGCATCCGCGTTACGGCCGACTTCTTTCGGCTGGTGGGTGTGAATCCCGTCCTTGGCCGCAACTTTCTGCCGGAAGAAGACCACCCTGGCGCTGAACGGGTCGTGATCCTGAGTCAGAAACTCTGGAAACAACGGTTTGGCGCCAACCCCGATATACTTGGAAAGCCGCTGACCCTGAGTGGTGAGACCTACACCGTCATCGGCATTATGCCAACCTTCTTTCAGTTCTCTGCACAGGCGGATCTCTGGACGTTGTTCCGCGGTGTCCCCAATAGCCAAGATCCGGCAAACCGATTACATGTGGTCGGTCGCCTCAAGCCGGACATTTCGATTGAATTGGCACGGTTAGAGATGGACCGTGTTGCACGGCAGTTTCGCCAGGAATACCCAAACCGGATTGGGAAGAATGAGACCGTTGGCTTGATCCCGCTTCGAGAGCAACTCGTTGGGGATGTTCAACCGCCATTGCTGCTGTTGCTGGGTTCGGTGGGTTTGGTGTTGCTGATTGCTTGCACCAACGTGGCCAACCTACTCCTGGCTCGAGCCACGGCGAGGAAAAAAGAGATGGGTGTCCGGATGGCACTTGGAGCCAGTCGGCTCCGCCTGATTCGGCAGTTGCTGACGGAAAGTGCGCTGTTGTCGCTCATTGGGGGCGCATTGGGTCTTCTCACGGGGGCTTGGGCTCTTGAGGTTCTCCTTGCCCTGGACCCGGGAAACATCCCTCGTCTTGGCGAGATTGGAATCAATGGTCGAGTTCTTGGTTTCACCTTGGCTATTTCACTGCTGACCGGGATAATTTTTGGTTTGGCTCCTGCATTTGAAGCGTCCAAATCTGATTTGAACGAAACCCTCAAGGAGGGGACTAGCCGAACCACAGTCGGAACGCGCCGCCGAAGAGCTCGGAATCTGCTGGTTGTGAGCGAGGTTTCTCTGGCGCTGGTGCTTTTGATTGGGGCTACCCTGTTGATGGAAAGCTTCAGGCGTTTGCGTTCTGTTAAACCGGGTTTTGACCCGAGCCACGTCTTGACCCTGCAAATGTCGTTGACTGAGTCGAAATACGCCACCACTCCACAAGTAGCCAATTTCTACCGCCAGGCCCTAGAGCGCATCGAAGCTTTGGCTGGGGTTGAGACCGCTGCTGCTGTCAGCGGTCTCCCGCTGGACCAGTCTCTCAGCTGGAACTTCAATATTGAGGGCCGGTCCAATTTTACGGCAGGGGGCCAATGGCGCGCGATTACGCCAAGCTATTTCAAAGTAATGCGCATTCCCCTAATGCAGGGCCGGTACTTTACGGAGGGTGACGCGGAGAACACGTCACCAGTGGTCATCATCAATGAGACTTTGGCTCGCAAGTACTGGCCCAGCGAAGACCCCATCGGTCAACATTTGACGATCTCGATGGGGCTGGAACGGGTCGATGCGCCGCGTCAAATCGTCGGAATAGTTGGGGACGTCATGTTAACACTGGATAAACCCGAGGTGTCGCCAGAACTGTTTGTCCCCTCTCCGCAGGTTCCCTCGAAAATGATGGTCTTCATGAACCAGATGCAGCCACCGAACTGGGTTGTGCGTACTGCCCTGGAACCTCTCAGCCTGCGTGAGGCGGTAAAGCGTGAGATCCAGAAAGTCGATCGCCAACAGCCAGTCTTCAACATCCGGTCCATGGAGCAGGTTGTCTCCACATCAATCGCGCCGCAAAATTTCAACATGCTTCTGATGAGCGTCTTCGCCGCCATAGCGCTGCTGCTGGCTTCGGTGGGAATTTACGGTGTGATGTCCTATTCCGTGCAACAACGGACGCACGAAATCGGAATCCGCATCGCATTAGGGGCTCAGAAGGGTGGGGTGATACGGCTGGTGGTCCGTCAAGGGATGTTGCTTGCTCTGGTTGGTGTGGCTATCGGCTTGGCAGCGTCCCTGGCATTGTCTCGCGCGCTTTCCAGCTTGCTTTTTGGCGTGAGTGCAAGGGACCCTACGATCTTCGCGGGCGTTTCAGTGCTTCTGGCCGGAGTGACGCTTCTAGCCAGCTACTTCCCCGCCCGTCGGGCGACCAAAGTCGATCCAATGGAAGCGTTGCGATACGAATGAATTCCAGGACCGCAGGCATCCTGCCCGTTCCGGTGGCGGCCGGGACGGCCGCGCTCCCAGGAAGACGTAGATCCGGAAGTTGGCTTGTGACTTGAGTAAAGTCGTACGGGGTTGGTGGTTCGTTTAAGGAACAGGCAAACGTGGGTTCGAGAGCAGGAGAAATTTGGGAAAACAAGGCCCGTGTGATTAGAACAAAAACGTCCAACTATTTCTTTGGGAATGGAACCATCCGCGATTTCAGAATCCGGCGATCGCGCGTTAACAACGGAATGTCCTCAACAATACTCGTTGCAGCAATGATTTCATCGGCTGGATCAGAGGAGAAATCCAATTGCGTGCTTTGCTGTGCGATTTCAAGTGAGAGGGGAATAACGATCAAGCTTTGTAGGCAGAGACGAAACTCAGAGCTTTCCAAATCCATCGCCAAACGCCCGAGCTGCGTCATTTTTGCCAGTTCCCAGAGCACGATGTCAGAAATGACTAGTCGTTCACCCTGAATGAGCCGGAGCTCTCGGTCGGAAATGTCTCCCGCTAGCATGGAGACAAGGATGTGCGTATCAAGATTGAGCATTCCACTTAATGCCTGTTGAGAAGAGGTCGCCTTTGATCTTGATTTTGCCTTTCATTGACCCAACCAACTTCAGGTTGTCTTCAATCGGGATCGGAGTCACTTTCGCGATGGGCCGCCCTCTCTTGGTGATGATCAACCCCGGGGGATCGAGGCGTTCCAGAATCTTGAGGCACTTTGCCTTGAATTCACTCGCCGCAATAGTCTTTTCCACTGTCTTCATAATAAGCATGATAACAGATGACCAATCTATTGACCAGTCACTTTTTACCAGACGTCTTATTTTTGACTTCTTGACTACTGACACCCAGGACTAAAAGCTCTTAGCTGATGGCTGACAACCAACCACTTATCACTATGCTAAACGACCTTCGCTACGCCATTCGAATGCTACCTAAAAACCCTGGGTTCGGGATGGAAGTTGCGTTGGCCACTGAGAACTGCGAATCTATAACGAAATACGAAGAAGTCAAATAAGAACCATGAGATCTAGCCAAATGCCGAATCCATCCATTCTGATTGCCGATGATCATCCCGATGTCTTGGAAGCCCTTCGACTGCTCCTAAAGGGAGAGGGCTATCAAATCAAGTCTGTCTCCTCACCGAGTAGCGTCGTCGAGGCTTTGACTAAACAGGATTTTGACCTTTTGCTCATCGACCTTAATTATACGAGGGATACCACTTCGGGACAGGAAGGCTTAGATCTTCTCAAACGTATTCAGTCTCTTGACTTTACTTTGCCCGTTGTTGTGATGACAGCATGGGGAAGTGTTGAATTGGCTGTCGAATCCATTAAGCGAGGGGCACGAGATTTTGTCCAAAAGCCTTGGGAAAACTCGCGGATGCTTTCCATCCTCAGAAACCAGATTGAGCTTCGACAGGCCTTGCGTCAAGGGCAACGGCTGGAAGAAGAGAACCGTCTTCTTAGAGAAGATACTTTTCCAAAAATAATTGCCGAGTCGCCTGCCATGCATCCGGTGCAAACGCTCATCGATCGGATAGGCTCTTCCGACGCCAATGTACTCATCACCGGGGAGAACGGAACTGGGAAGAGTTTAGTCGCGAAAATCCTCCATTCCAAATCGTCTCGATCAGCAAAGCCCTTGATCACGGTCAATGCCGGTGGTCTATCGGAAGGAGTCTTTGAGAGCGAGCTGTTTGGCCATGTTAAGGGCGCTTTTACAGATGCGAAAAGTGATCGTGTCGGGCGATTCGAACTAGCTGATCGAGGCACTTTGTTCCTGGATGAAATCGCCAATATTCCTCCAATCCTCCAGGCTAAGCTCTTACGCGTGCTTGAAACAGGAGAATTTGAAAGAGTTGGATCATCGAGGACGATTCAAATCGATGTACGCATCCTATCGGCCACCAATTCCAATTTGAGCCAGGAGATTGCCGGCGGACGTTTTCGCCAGGACTTACTGTTCCGGTTGAACACCATTGAAATTCATCTTCCGCCATTAAGAGAGAGGAGGGAAGATATCCCTCTACTTGCATCACTTTTTCTCAGCCAGCATGCCTTGCACTATCGCAAGGTCGTTAAGGGCATGGAGGAGCGTGCAAAGCAGCGTCTTGCGGCGCACCCATGGCCTGGAAATATCCGGGAATTAGATCACGCCATCGAACGAGCTGTTCTCATGTGTCCAGGAGAGATTGTAAGGGCTGAAGACCTTTGGTTGTCCCCGGGGCAAGAATCAGGAACCCGTTTGGAGGATATGAGCTTGGAAGAAGTTGAACGCGTTCTTATCCAGAAGGCACTAGCCCGATTTGAGGGAAACGTTAGCCGCGCCGCCGAAACTCTTGGCGTTAGCCGAAGCGCCCTCTACCGACGATTACAACGATATGGGTTGTGAATTAGCACGATTACGATTGTGAAAGAGATCCAAGCTTGTCCAGGTTCCCTCGGTTTATTCGCAGTAAAGAAGTAAGCGAGATCCATTCTTCTTGGCTGGCGACACAGGTCCTATTCGCGACCAATACTCTCAAATCGAATCCCAATGTCGTATCCAAATCCCAAATCGAAATCACCGAGGCTGAATTTTGAGAGAAGGATCTTCCTACTAGCCATTCTGGCGGGGCTTCCGGGAGTGGTTGCTACAGGCGTTCTGCTTTGGACGGGAGATTACACCACGAGATTTCGATGGACCGTATTGCTTCTCATTGTCCTCGCTTGGCTGGCAATCGCTTTCCGTCTGCGGGAAAAAGGTAGTTTTCCCGCTTCAGACACTCTCAAATCTCTTAGCCGCACTGCGAGAAGAAGATTACTCAATCCGCGCCCGTGGCGCCGGTTTCAATGATGCCTTGGCCGAAGTGATGCATGAGGTCAACGCCTTGGGGGAGTCTCTTCGCCAGCAACGAATGGGAGCCGTGGACGCCACTGCTCTGCTTAGGTCCGTCATGGCCGAGATTGACGTGGCGGTGTTCACTTTCGATGTGGGTCAAAACCTTCGATTAATAAACCGAGCCGGAGAGCGGTTGCTCGCGGCCACGGCAGAGCAACTGACTGGAATGCCGGCAGATTCTCTTGGACTGGAAGACTGCCTGCAAGGAGAAGAGGCTGCCACTCTATCGAAAACCTTCCCAGGGGGAAGCGGCCGGTGGGCCATCCGCCGCAGCACTTTTCGTGAAGGTGGCATTCCCCACCAGCTGTTGTTGTTGACAGATCTCAGCCGTGCCCTGCGAGAAGAAGAGCGTCTGGCTTGGCAACGGCTGGTACGGGTCCTTGGCCATGAACTGAATAATTCTCTCACCCCGATCAAATCAATTGCTGGAAGCCTCGAACAATTGATCCGGCAGAAACCACCCCCTGGTGATTGGGAAGATGACATGCGGCGAGGCCTTGAAGTGATTGCGACACGGGCTGAAGCATTAAGTCGGTTCATGCAAGCTTATGCCAGGTTGGCGCGTTTGCCGCAGCCGCAATTTCGACAAGTCGATGTTGGGACCTGGATTCGAACCGTCATCCCATTGGAAACACGACTAACCGTGAAACTCCAACCCGGGCCGGAATTGGAGATCCAGGGGGACAAGGACCAGTTGGAGCAGCTACTGATCAATTTGGTTCGAAATGCTGTGGATGCATCGCTAGAAACTGGAGGAACCGTCGAACTGGGTTGGAAGAAACTGATTGGGCAACTCGAGGTCTGGGTAGCCGATGAAGGGCCTGGCCTTCCGAAGACTACCAACCTATTCGTTCCTTTCTTTACAACAAAGCCCGGCGGGTCAGGCATTGGACTGGTGCTAAGTCGCCAAATTGCTGAGGCCCATGCAGGCCAGTTGACTCTTGAAGATCGAACAGACGCCAAGGGTTGCGTCGCCCGTCTTCGTATACCCATCTAGAGGAAGTATATTTGTTTGAATATTGCAAATGCAGATACCAGCCTTGATCGACCATTCGTTTCTCTCACTTGCTTTGCAGCGCACATGGTTGATAACCTCTTCCAGTCATCCGACGAGGTCTATCCATGAATTATTTTCTGACTGGAGCAACAGGTTTTATCGGCGGTCGGGTAGCTCGTCAACTGATCGAGGCCGGACATCGCGTCAATGCTTTGGTGCGCGACAAATCCAAAGGAGGAGAATTAAAAGCTCTTGGCGTCGAGCTTTCTGAAGGAGACATCATCGACAAAGAATGCATGCGCCTGCCGATGTCTCAGGCTGAAGGCGTTTTCCATATTGCTGCTTGGTATAAGGTCGGCGTGCCGAACTCTCTTTTAGCGGAAAGGATTAATGTTGATGGAACCCGGAATGTACTCGAATTGATGCGAGAGTTGGCAATCCCGAAAGGAGTATATACAAGTACCCTAGCGGTATTCTCAGACACCAGAGGGAAAGCGGTGGATGAAACCTACCGTCACGATGGGCCCTGGCTCAGTGAGTATGACCGAACGAAGTGGCTGGCTCATTACCAAGTTGCTCTTCCCCTCATCGAACAAGGATTACCCTTAGTCATCGTCCAACCGGGCGTCGTATACGGACCAGGAGATGCCAGTATCATGGGGGAGACTTTCAGGAAATATCTGCAAAGCAAACTACCTCTCATCCCGAAACAAACTGCTTTTTGCTGGGCGCATGTCGAGGACACGGCCCGAGGGCATGTCTTAGCCATGGAAAAGGGAAAGCCGGGAGAAAGTTATATCATTGCCGGACCCATTCATACCTTTGAAGAGGCTTTTGCATTCGCAGAAAAAATCACCGGAATCAAAGCCCCCAGACTTCGCCCTTCGCCCGGGATGATGAGCATGATGGCTAATTTGATGGGAATCGTGGGTCATTTCTTCTCTCTTCCTCCGGAGTATACGTCGGAAAGTTTGCGGGTGATCGCGGGGACTACCTATATTGGCGACAATAGCAAGGCTAGACGTGAACTCGGATTTCAGCCCCGCCCATTTGAAGAAGGGCTTCGCGAGACGCTCTTGTATGAGATGGAACGACTGAATCTAGATCCAAAAGCTTCCTGAACCCTGCGTATCGGTGTTGACTCTCGGTCGATTGGCTCAGATCATCCCAACTCCGTCTTTCTTTATCCAGCCATTCCAGCCATTTTCGAGACTGATGTGAAGCCAGCCTTCCAATTCATTTTCAATTCGAATTTTTAGCCCTTCGTGAATTGAGAATAGGATCGAATTATCAGCAGCAGGACCGCTAACGACATCTACCTTGTCGGCTAGTACAACCCCTTCACGCAAAGTCTCTGCCTGATAAATCCGCATGGCATTAGAGACGCCCAATAGGCAGGAGAAAAACAACAGAACTCCGGCGCCCACCATGGCCAACCGCGAAAATAAAGGAGAGCGGCTCAAGAGGAACAGCGTAAAGCTTAGATTGGCAGAAATAAAGAGGAGCACAACCAAGACAGTTTCGACATCCAGGGGAATAAAAGAGGTCATTTTTCTCAACTCTCTCAGTAGAAAGTTTTCTTGCCGGCCTTCAATCTTGTCAGCAATTCGCCCCTTGACCAATTCCAGGTTTGCAATGACATCCGGATCGTGAGGAGCAAGCTTAGAAGCTTTCTCGAAATTCAAAATGGCATTCCCCAGCTGGCTGTTTTTGAAGTAAGCATTCCCTAGATTGTAATAGACAATCTCATTCGAAAACGGCAATCGAACCAATCTCTCATATTGCTCGATGGCCGCTCTATAATTCCCCTGACTGTAAAACTGATTCCCGCTACTCAGAAGCTGTGAGACTTCGGCCCCACGAACCTCCGCATGAACAACCGGGATTAGGGAGGAAAATAAACCATTCAGAGAAAGGATAATGAACACAATCCTCATGAACTTAGTTCCCTGCCCGCTCTTCTTCATGGCCTCACCTCTTTACTGAACCTGTCTCTTTTTCGATGCGGATCATGGCATTGCGGGCCTTCTCAAAAAGCGCTTCCAGGTTCTTCCGGTCAAGGGAGACTGGCGCATAGCGCGCATAATTACACTCTTCAAGCAAAGAGCTGATTTGCATCGTAAGGTCCGGATTCAGCTTTTTTTCTTCCATAAATCGCTTCACTTGCTGAGAAGTAATTTCAATTTGCAGCAGGTTGAATTTATCACTCAGATAGCCGGCAATGGACGACTCCAAAATGCTATGAAATTGACTGAATTCTTCCTTTTCAAGGCATTTTTTGGCATCGGCGAGGCGCTTCTCTGCGACCTTGCCCGCCCTCCGTCTCCGAAAACCGATGAGGTCTTGGCTCAGACGCGCCTGGCGATTGATATACGCCAGTAAGAATCCATTGAAGAGTGCGGGGATCATCATCACCAGGTAAAGCCAGATAGACTGGTAGAAGTGACGAGACCGGTCTCTCAGTGGTGCGGAATAAACCTTAATGTAGTTAATATCGCTACCGCGTTTTATGATTCCCTGTTGCAAGACGGCCGATGGGCCAGATTCTGTTCCGGCCGTTTCTTTACCTTTCCGAACCGTCACCTGCAGCGGAGGGGTACGAGCCTCCTGAAACTGTCGCGACTCAGGGGAAAAGTAATCGAACTTTAGCTCCGGGATTATTTCCTGGCCAGGAGCTTGAGGAATAATGACGTATTCCCAGGTCTTCGTCCCTTGCAGAACGTCATTCTTGAAATTCATATTGTCATTGCTTTTGGAAGAGTAAATCTTAAAACCCGGCAAGCTGGGAAGCGGAAAATCCGTGATCGTTTTCAAATTTCCAATTCCAGTCAATGTGACTTTAAGATTGACGGCCTCTCCGGTCTCAGCCGAGGATTTATCAACACTTGATTCGAGTTTGAAATTACCCACGGCGCCGACGAAATTGGGTAACCTTCCTTTTTCAGGAATTGCAGCCACCTTGATCGCGATTGGATCAGTCTTTCGCACGACTGCTTCTTGACTGCCTAGAGAAAACAAGCCTCCCGTACCCGTCCTTACAACCAGCCCGAATGTGGACGATGGAATTTGCTGGGTACCGGCGCCGGTCGGGAAAAGCGCCTGCTTCTTGACGATGTATTCTGCGAACTGCTTACCGTTAACCACGCGATTTTGAGCCTCGGGATTCTTCGAGGTAGGGATTTCTTCTACCCAAAATCCATTCAAGGCGGGGCTTTCTTTAAGTTCCACTTGTGTAATGGGAAGTTGAGTCAGGATCTTGTAGGTGAGGGTCACTTGTTCGCCCACGGAGACATTTTTCTTATCGACTTCGGCAACAACCAATACATCAGCTCGCCGCGGTGTTCGATCTCGATAGGGGCTATCCTCATCAAGCCCCATGTCGTCAAAGATTGATAAGGGGCTTCTCCGCTTCGGCGCATTCTTTTGGCCACCGCCCGCATCTTTCACTACTTTGACATTGATCTCTTGAGTCTGGTAAACCTTGCCGCCCACTTTCACGGAGATCGATGGGATCTTGACATTGCCTTCCCGCTCCGGTTGGAAATAATACGTGAAACTCTGGGAGGAGGAAGACTGGCCATTCACCCATTGAAACTGACTGGCCACTGCCGGTCCGCCCGTCAGCTTTACCCCGTCAATCTTCGGGAGCTGGGGCGGGCTTGCACTGCCCGGTCCCGTCACGGTAATGACCAAGGTCAGTTGCTCATCGATTTCAATGGGGTTTGGTTCCACCTGGGCGGTAACAGACGCGTCCTCGGCACTGACGTATGTGGCTGACATGGCCCAGAGAGTCAGGATGACAGCAAATAACGCCCGTTTGATGCCCCCACGCTGTTTTTTGGACGCCCCCGATTGGAAATGGATGCCAAGATGTTGCATGAGACCTTCTACCAATCCTTGCCTTTTGTGCCTGCCCGCTGGACCTTAAGGGCCTGTTTTCTTTGTTCTTGCTTCTCCTGTTGATTGAGCGCATCCAGGATTTGCAGGGCTTGCTTAGGGTCCATGCGAGGTTCCCGGTCAGGCTTCGATTGCGCTTGCCCTTCTGGCTGTTTATTCTGCGATGGGTCCTTGCTGTCTTTTTGTTGATGTTCATCCTGCCGTTGCTGCTCTGGCTTGTTTTTTCCTTCTTGGGATTCGCTTTGACGATCTTGCCCGGAGCTGGGCTTTTCCTTTTGCGACGACTGATTCTGCTTATTCTGACTTTCTTTCGATTGCGGGTTCTCTTGCATTTTCCGAAGGGCCAATTCCAAATTATGCTTGGCGTCCAGGTCTTTGGGATTTAGTTCGAGAGCCTTCGTATACGATACGACGGCCTCCTTATATTTTCTGGTCTGGAAAAATGCGTTTCCTTTGTTGTAGTAGATGTTTTCTTTGAGTCGTGATTCTCCAACGGAAGCTGCCTTCTCGTATTCTTGTATGGCTTCAGCGTATTTCTTCTGTTGGTATAAAGTGTTGGCGAGGTTGTAAGACAATTCCGATTGGTAGTGCTTTCCATCTTGGGCTTCAACATACTTATCCAAGGCCTTCGGAAAGTTCTTTTGCTGATAGAGTTCATTCCCTTCGGAATTCTTGCGAGATAGAGGGTCTCTCCAAATTTGTCCGCTGCATAGCATCAAGACAGCCCAAAAAGCTATGAACCGGCAAGAGTGCTGGCGGGCAACGATTAGAAACGGGTGTCTGACATTCTTAAACTTTTTCAGTTTCATGATGCGGCTTTTAGTCTTTCTAAGGGTTTACAGGTTTATTGGGCAAATCATTCGACAACAAGGAAAGGGGTCACCTCTCGATACCTTTTCAAATGCTTTGCCCCTACATCAATGTTTTCCAATAAAATATGCCTCATGAGACTCGATCTCTTCTTAATCGGTTTAGATCCAACAGCTCGGAAAATCTTCCCCAAGGTCCACCCGAGCGCTGGAAGACGGAAAGGAATGTCTCCAACAGAATTATGGTTATCGCGATTCCCAGAGGAATCTGAAAGCGATCGACATAGGTCAAATAGATTTTCGACTGAAACTCCTTCTTGTCCATTTGTGCAACGGCCCGAACGATTTTCTCCACTTCATTTTCCCCCGGCGTTGCGCGAAAGTACTGTCCCCCCGAGACGCTCGCAATCTGTTGCAGTGACTCTTCATCCAAACGGCTGACCACCACGCCCCCGCCCTCCTCTTTCTTGTACCCCGTTACGTTCCCTCGCTCATCTCTCAGTGGAATCGGCTCGCCGGCTGGAGTCCCTATGCCGATTGCGTAAATCACAATCCCTTCAGCCCGTGCTTCCTCGGCAGCTTTGATGGGATTGCCTTCCAGACTCTCTCCATCGGTGAGAAGGACCATGACTTTATGTCGCCGCTCCTTCGGATCGAAAGCTTGGATGGCTTTTTGAATCGCCTCGCCGATATTGGTCCCTGGACGTGGAATCACTTGAGTATTCACAATTTCAAGGAATAACTTCACTGCGTTTTGGTCGATTGTGAGCGGGCAATTCACCATTGCCGTTCCGGCAAACACGACAAGCCCGACGCGATCCCCTTCCAGAATCTCAATCAAGGCTCGTATCTCATGCTTTGCCTTTTCTAACCTCCCTGGGACGACATCTTGAGCTTCCATGCTCAATGATGTGTCCAATACGAACACCAGATCAATTCCCTTTCGCTTGACGGACTCCAGCTTAGTCCCCCACTGTGGGCGACACAAGGAAAGGACCACTAGTGAGAAGAAAAAGAGGAGGCAGATTGCCTTGATCCCCTTCTTTGTCGGACTTACCCCCCGGATCAGCTGTTCGGCAAGCTTCTTTTCGGCAAACCGATACAAGGCCTTCCGCCTCTGGCGAAAACTCCACCAAAAGCACACCGCCAGGATGGGCGTCAGCCAAAAGAGAATCAGGAATTGAGGATTCGCAAAGTGCATTACGGCAACGTTTTAAAACGAGAATAAGCCAGCAAGGTTTCCAAGAAGATCAATCCCAACGCCGGCCAAAGAAAATAGTTATAAACTTCGTTGTAATGGGTATAGGATTTTACGCTCACACTCGATTTTTCCAGGCTGTCGATTGTTTTGAAGATTCGCTCCAGTGAATCACTGTCCAATGCTCGATAATATTGGCCGCCTGTAGAAGCTGCGATTTTCTTGAGTAACGCCTCATCAATCTGGACTTCAACATCCACGTATTGTTTTCCGAAAATAGGGTCCTTCACCGGAAATGGGGCTATGCCTTCCCGTCCCACTCCGACGGTATAGACTTTCATCCCTAGGCTACGAGCCAGTTCAGCGGCAGTTAATGGATCGATTTCCCCACTGTTATTGACTCCGTCTGTCAACAATATGATGACACGACTCTTTGCTTTCGATGCCCGCAAACGATTCACGGCATTGGCCAACCCGCTTCCAATCGCCGTCCCATCTTCAATGGCACCCAACTGAACGTCATCGACTTGCTTGAGCAATACATCGTAGTCAATCGTCAAAGGGCATTTCGTAAAACTCTTCGCCGCAAAAATAACCAGCCCGATTCGATCGGAACGCCGGCCTTGGATAAAATCGGCAACAACCCTTTTGGCAACAGAAATTCGGTTGTTCGGTCTGAAATCTTCGGCCGCCATGCTGCCCGAGATGTCGAGTGCAACCATGATATCCACGCCTTCGGTGAGAATATCCTCTTCGGCCGAACCCAGCTGCGGACGGGCAAAAGCGAGTATCAGAAGACCAATTCCCAGAAGCTTCACAATGAACAATTGTTTCTGCACCAAGAGCGTCCAGCTATTGCCCAGCTTCCCCGCTAGAAAGACTTGTGGAAACACAATCCCGCTTCGATACCGCTTTCCACCCCATCGGTCTTTCACTAAAGCCAAGGGCAAAGCCAATAACAAGAGCAGATACCATGGGTCTGCAAAACGCAGTTGGGACGGCCATCCAAAACCGCTCATGCGGTCACCTCCATTTCCTGACCGCCGCCTTTTGGTGAAGCCTCCATCGAGTCGATCAGTTGAATCGCCTGCTCAAGAACGCTTTGAATCTCTTCCGGGCCGGGATGGTATTTAGCGAACTTGACTAGATCGCATTCGACTAGGAATTCTCGAATCATCTCGAAATCCGGTATCGGCAAAGAAGTTTTTCTCAAGTCAAGGGTAAATTCTTCGGTGGTCCGTTCCAGGGAAAGAATATTCAGCTTCTGACCGAGAAATCGTTTCACAATTTCTGATAGTTCCAGATAGAACTGTTTCAATAAACCCTGCTCAATAAGCTTCCGGCTTAATAAGTCTTGGATGGCGTCGCGAGCAACCTGTTCGGGAGTCCGGGTATCACGAACCTCCGTCACCACGCCCTTCTGCCGTTTCCTGAAAACTTTAAGCAACCAATAAATGAGAAAAGCAGCCGATGCCAGTGCCGCCAAGAGAAGGAGAAAAGGGCGGTAGTCCGGAGTGATTTCTGCCTGCGCTTTTAACTCCTTGAGCTCTTGCTTCTGCCCGGTCAGTACCGACTCGACTTTGATTTTGATCGCCTCTGAGCCCAGAACTTCTCTCTTCCCACTTTTTTGGATCAATTCTACTTCCATTGCCGGAATGCTAAATTCTCCCGTTTTGTACATGGCTAGCTGAATCTGTAATCCCACTTCTTGATTGCCATTACTTAAACTCTTCGCAGGGAGATTATTCACGTTCCGGACGCTCCATTCTCCCAGCATTTTCCCAACAGGAGGGAAGACCACCTTTACGGAGGATGGATATTGAGCAACCAGGGAGAGAGTGACGATGTCGCCAATAGTGATTTCGGTCGCATCTAAAGAGGCTTTCAGGTGTCCGGTTGATTCCTGCGCCAGAGGGATGGAACTCCCCAACAACGACATCAACATCGTCATGAGTGGTAGACAACGGAAGAGCCGCCTTTTTAGGGGGCTCGAACAAACCCGTTCTACTGGAGTCATTGGGCGGATCAGAACGCTCTCCTCCATGGGCCTACCAATCGCAAGAAGTTCACGTAAAAGGATGAATCGCCGCCAACCATTGTGCTCCCCGACTATCGCATTCGTTTCGCTCGCTGGCGGAAAAATTTAATCAGCGGAATGTCATAGGGTTTGTGAGTCGTGATCTCAACAAATTCAATTCGGTTTCTTCTAAAAATCCGGTTCCGCATCTCAACTTGCTCTTTCCACAACTTCTCGTACTTCTCTCTTACTGCGCGTAAAGTTGTATCGACGAGAATCATCTCTCCGGTCTCTGGGTCTAATAATCGAAGAATGCCCGCATCCGGCAAGGCGCTTTCGCGAGGATCACTAATCGGGAAGGCAATCAGATCGTGGCGCTGATTCGCCACGCGCAGCGACTTCTCATATCCCTCATCAAAAAAATCAGAAATCAAGAAAACAACGGACTTCTTGCTTAAGACGTTATCGAGGTATCTGACGGCCGTAGAAATCGAAGTCTTGTGGCCTACTGGTTCGTAAGCCAGAACTTCACGCACGACTCGCAACACATGTTTGCGACCTTTTTTCGGCGGAATATATTTTTCCACTACCTCCGTAAAGATCAGAGCTCCGACACGATCGTTATTCTTGATCGCCGAAAATGCTAACAAGGACGCCAGTTCAGCCGCGAGTTCATTCTTCATCCGCGCAACACTTCCAAAATCCTTTGAGGCACTAAGGTCCACCATGAGCATGACCGTCAGCTCGCGTTCTTCCACATAACGTTTCACGTAAAAACGTCCCTGCCGGGCAGAGACATTCCAATCGATACTTCGAATGTCATCTCCGTACTGGTATTCACGGACTTCGTCAAACTCCATTCCGCGCCCTTTGAAGACGGAATGGTACTCTCCGCCCAGCGCTTCATTGACAAGCCGGCTGGTCCGAATTTCAATGTGTTTGACCTTTTGAAGAATTTCTTTGGATATCATGACAAAAACTTAAAGACTAAAGGGTTAAGGGCTAAGGGGAAAGCATGACAAGGGAGATTTTTGTGGGAACATGTCACCGCGTCTACATTTAAGGTCTATGCTCACTCCACCCTATCTTCCTAGATGAGTTTCTTTCAACTTGACCCTTGTCACTTGTTCCTTGACCCTTGCTCCTCTTTTTATGCCGTCACTCCCAAAATCGGTCCCTGCTCCTTGCACCTTGACTCTGGTTCCTTTCTTTACGGCACGACCACTTTGTCAAATACGCGTCGGATTACTTCCTCAGTCGTGACATTCTCTGCTTCCGCTTCATAAGTGAGAATGATGCGATGACGTAAGACATCGAGTCCAATGGACTTGACATCGTCTGGCGTCACATACCCATGTCCGCAGATAAACGCATGGGCTTTAGCAGCTTTGGCGAGAAAAATTGTCGCGCGGGGAGAAGCCCCATATTGAACCAAGTCTTTGGTGTCCAGTTGATACTCTTCGGGCTTGCGCGTGGCAAATACCAGGTCCACGATGTAATCCTTCACCTTCTCGTCCATGTAGACGAGATTCACGACTTCTCTGGCATTGAAGATATCCTGGGGGGAGACGACAGGCGTCACTGTGATCTCAGCCGAGTCTGTCATCCGCTCGAGAATCTGTTTCTCCTCTTTTCTATTGGGGTAGGTGACAATTAATTTCAACATGAAACGATCGACTTGCGCTTCCGGCAACGGATAAGTGCCTTCCTGCTCGATGGGATTCTCAGTCGCCATGACCAGAAAGAGATCGTCGAGCTTAAAGGTGGTACTGCCAATACTCACCTGGCGTTCCTGCATGGCTTCCAGCAAAGCACTTTGAACTTTGGCGGGAGCACGGTTGATTTCATCAGCCAGGATGATGTTCGAAAAGATAGGTCCTTTGTGAGCCGTAAATTCTCCACGCCTTTGATCAAAGATCATGGTTCCAATCAAGTCCGCCGGAAGCAAGTCCGGAGTGAACTGAATCCGCTGGAACCCGGTCTGAATTGCCGCGGCCAGGGTTTTGACCGTCAAAGTCTTCGCTAGGCCCGGCACGCCTTCCAGAAGCAAATGCCCCTGAGAGAGGATTCCAATGAGCAGTCGATCAATCATGTACTCCTGCCCCACAATGACCTTTTGAACCTCATGTCTCAGGCGTTCTACGAAAGCGCTCTCTAGTTTGACTCGTTCATGAATTGCTTTGATGTCGACATCCACTCCCATGTTGTTCCTCCAGGAAGACTTGCTATTCAAATTTTTGACGTGATATTTTACCCGAACTGGCAGGGCGGGACAACCATGGCTACAGGGATGCCGTTTTGAAACTTTGTTGGGAAATCTCGCAATCTTTCAAGCTTGAAGACTGGCCTCAAACCAGCCCCCTCACTTGCTACTTGAGCGCCGATGTTCCTAGCACTCGAACCGTCACGATCTGGTGGGGAGTGACCGAAAATTGTAATGTGTGTGGCGAAACCCGCAAGGATTCCTGGTTTTCCTCCACAGCATTACATCGCCAGGCCGATTGCACGTTGAGTAACGGTAATTTGACGTTCACGGCACCGGGCTGGCCCGCCACTTCCAGGAAACGAAGCACCGAGCCCTGGCCGTCTTCGGCAAATTTCCAGGTCACGAGCACCACATTGGGCTGATCTACAGTCAGAAAGCTGCTTCGGGCCGCCTCGAGCGGACGGGCCGGATTGATGGCCTTATCTTGTGTCTTGATCTCATTGACTTCAAGCGGGGACATGGCGTCCCAGCCCAACCGGCCTAGCGCTGCCGGGTTAAGGCCCTTTCCGCTACTAAAGACGTAGCGAAACCGTATCTCGCCTCCCTGCCCGGCAGGCCAATTCGTATCCCAATAATTGTTCATGATATAAGAAAAAATCGTGCCCTTTCTTTGGCCGAATTCCTTTGGCCAGGTTCCACGTACAATATCTCCCAGGCTGACGACTGGGGCGTCTACAGGAACCAATGCAGCTGTTAATCCATCCTGCGTTGCGGAGACCCAATGCTGTACCGTAAACCATTCCTGTCCGGCGCCAGGCATTAAGTCTCTTGCCGGATTCACAAAGCCATTCTGAATCTCGTAGCGAAACTCCGGGCTCTGCATTGCCAATGGAAAAGCAAAGTAAACACCTTCCTTCGTGTAAACCTTTGTCTTGTGAACGCGATTTGTGAATTGGATCTTCTTTTCTCCTTCAAACACCACGATTTCCGTCTCGATACGCGGCGTGTTTAGACCTGAGCTTTCCAGGCGTGCCACGGTGCCAAACGGAAGTTTTGTAACCGAGACCAGACGTCCCCCTCCTGCTGGATGAGGCTCCAACTTGGGGATTGGGGTAACCGTACTGTATTGGATCAGCCGGTTGGGCAGTTCGTCTCCCCCCGTGACATAAATGTACTGATTGAATCGGTAGGGGCTGGAATTATCCACCAGTTCACGGCCGGCTTCTTTGTCAAAGATGCTTTGTACGGCCCCGCTTTCCGGGTGCAGCACGACTCGATAATACGGACTCTCTATAGTGGTTGTAGAACTAGCCGCAGTTGTTACTAGTTCCTCCGTTGTGGGACGCATCGTGTAGCACTTATAACCTAAAGCCGGAACATCCGAGGCCAGAAAGCGGACTCTTCGAAAACCCTTTCCCGTAAACAGGACTTCATACGGGACCGTTTGATTTGTCACCTGATCTACTAACTCTCGTCCTTTGTCGAGATCCACTTCTACCAAACTTCTTCGTTCCCAACTGAGTGAATTGAATAACACCAGAGTGCCACTGGGATTGGGAATGAAATCCGCAATTGCTGCCATGGCGCGCAACATGATTTCTTCCAGAAGACGCTTCCCCTCGGTAGTGCGTATCTGCTTGACCTCGTGCTGTCGAATACTCTGCTGACTCTCCGGATCTCGGGTGGCGCGGTCAGCCGTCCAGGTATGCTCGTCAAACAAGAGGGTGTTCTCCCAAACCTTGTCTAAAACCTCACGATTGGGCCGGACACGCGGATTAATAAAAGAGCTGAGGGTTGCAAACTTTTCCGCAGCCAACGCGCGCTGCTCGTTTTCGCGGGCCCGGGCAGTAACGGACGCATCCGAGAGGATACCATCTTCCCAGTGAGGGCCTCCGTCTCCCTTTACCGTTGGAATTGCATCGCCGAACTGTCCAGCAATATATGCCATGGCGTCCGAAAATCCTGAGTATTGGAGCTTCGGAAAAGCGTAAAGCTTGTTCCATTGCTGAACGACGTCTGCTTGTTGAGGGAAAAGATCGGTATTTTCCACCTGGGTGCCGAAAATAAGAACTCCGTCGGACTTGTATTCAGGATGTGAATAAATTTGCAGGAATCTCGGCAGACTGTCTTGCCCCGCCGTCAACTGAGGGGGCAGCCCAAAGAAACTGGCCATATGGTGATAGTGCCGAGAATACCACATCAGAATTTTTCCGCCATCCGGTCCCTCCCACCAGAAGGGAGATCTTTCGTGCAAACGACCGTGGAGCAGGATCGGCGCGCGATAGTTGTCGCTCGCCGCAATAAAATACTTTAGACCTGCAGCCGCTAGGACTGACGCATAGGACCATGAGTAAGATGGAACATCCGTGATAATGGCATGATCAAAACTACCCCCATGCTCCAGAAAATATCGGTGACTGGAATACAGCGATCGGATCAGGTTTTCGACAGTCGGGAATCCCGTCAGAATACTCGCGTATTGAGCCGGCAAAAGGATTTTCTTCTCTTGAATGAGCTTCCAGAAATGCTGCGCCTGATCTGGACTGCGACCGGCCAGGAATTGCTCTACAATCCAGGAACCGTCCAATGTAAACCGAAAATCGGGGTTTTTGTGGATCATATCGATGACCTCGTCCACCGCGCGGCTCTGGATCTCTGCAACCTTAGGCTGATAGTCAGAGTACCCGACATCTAGATGCTCGTTGGGAACCACAAACAGATTCCATTTCTTTCCCGGGATCAACTCTTGAGCGAAACGCCGTGACCGTCCATTCACCGAAACCAAGACTTCCCCCTTCTTGGCTGAAGTGAATTCCGGGACTTCAAATTGCATTTTCTGTTCCCCGAAATCCAGGCCAGTTTGAAGCGCTTGACTCAAGCGATTCTCACCTATTGTCAGAATCACCTGTCCCTTCCTGGGACGATCACCCAAACGCACAAACACATCGATCTGTTCCATCAAACGTCCCTCTTTTAACTTGTAAAAGATGGTTGGGTTTGCGGAAGCCATTACCTCAGACGGAGAGTAACGACGTTTAGCGTCACGGGTCAGTTCAATGGCGTCATAAAAAATCCCGGAAGTACCCTCGACGGCCGCACCGCTCGAGTCGTCACGCTCAACCGAACTGTCAACGGCCGTGAATATCAGTTCGTTGGCGCCTGGTTTCAGATACTGCGTCGGAAGGTCGAACGTAATATTGGCAGTCGAGTAGTGAGGCAGGAACACAACAGGATTATCTCCGGCTGTGAGGGTCAATTTGGGATGCTGGTAGAACACCGAACGATGTCCATTCAGAATGATCTCCAGCCAAGGCAGCCGGGCAGTATAGGCGAGCAGCTCCAATTTTAGCGTATATAGGCCACTAGGAGCCTGAGGCAACTCAAACTGAATCTTAAAAGGATGCGGTCGAAATCCCGCCAGACCATTGGAAGTGCCCGGCTGATAGGCCAACCAATCTTGGGCCGGGTTGCTTTTTCCTACAACAAAAACCGGATCTGCTCCAAGACCCTCCTTGAATTCGCCTGAAGACTCGTTAAAGGTCCCAATCTGCCATACTGGTTCAGAGGCCGCTTCAATGACTCGACTGAACGCCAGACACACTGTTACGAACAACGTAAGAATGAAAGCCACGAGGAACGTCTTTCTTACTCTCATAAAGTCCTCCAATAAAACAAACACCTTCGTACCGGAAGGAACGAATAATTAAGGATTCCCGGGGGGTCTATATTCTTAAAGATGCGACACGAATGTTAAGCGACCAGTCGGTCTGTAGTTTTCACTGATTGGTTGCTTCAATGAATGTCGTTTCGGAACCAATTAATAAATCGCCCAATTCCCTCTTCAAATGAAACTCTCGGTTCAAAGCCCAGGAGTTTAAAAGCTTTGTTCAGGTCGGCATGGGTTGAGAGCATATCACCCGGTTGTAAGGGAAGGGTCTTGATTCTCGCAGCTTTGTCCAGTTTCTGCTCGAGAAGATGAATTAACTGGGAAAGCGAAATCGGATGAGAATTCCCCAGGTTGATGACCTCAAACTGTGAGTCGAGCGCCATCGCTCTAACGATGCCATCCACGATATCATCGATGAATGTGTAATCTCGTAGAGAGCTTCCATCTCCGAAAAAGGGAATCTCCCGGTTTTCCTCTATGAGCCGGACAAACTTATAAATCGCGAGATCAGGCCGCTGACGAGGGCCATAAACCGTAAAGAAACGAAGGCACACGGTGGGCAGTTTGTAGATTCTTGAGTAGCAGTAGCAGAGTTTCTCGCCGGCCAATTTCGTAACCCCATACGGGGAAATCGGATAAGGATCCGAAGCCTCTTCTGAGAATGGGACTCGACTCGTCGATCCATAAACAGAACTTGAAGACGCAAAGACGAACTTTTGAGCGCCGAATTTTCTAGCCAGCTCAAGCAAAAGTAGTGTTCCTCGAACATTTGTCTGCTCATAAAGTAGAGGCTGTTCGAGCGAAGGGCGAACACCGGCTCGCGCTGCCAGATGGACGACGACTTCCGGGGCAAACTGTTCAAAGGCGCTTGTCATCCGGTCGCTATTACAGATATCCGCTTCGATGAGATCAACGGTTCCAAGAGCGCGGATCGATGAGAAATTCCTTCGCTTGATTTCCGGGGAGTAAAAGTCATTGAAATCATCGACGACAAGAAGCCGATGCCCCGACGTTAAGAGCCGCTCCGCCAAGTGGGAACCAATGAAACCGGCGCCCCCCGTCAATAGGATTTTCGCCATATCTGAGAAACCTTATTCCGATTATCCGATTGTCAACATTCGCTCAACTGCCTTCCTGGCGCGGGCAATGATTTCCGGCGGGACATCGATGACGTACTGAGTATACCGGAGGGAATTCAAGGTATCTTCTAAAGTAATTTGGTTCATGTGGGGGCAACGAACGCTGCAAAGGCGAAGCATCTCTTTGCCCGGATTATCCGCCGCGATGTTGTCCCCCATACTGCATTCCGTCAGGAGGAGGTAACGTGGGGCCTGGGTGTTCTCCACATATCGGGTCATCGCAGAGGTGCTACCTGAAAAATCCGAAGCTGCCACGACTTCCGGAGAACATTCCGGATGAGCCAGGATGACGACATCAGGAAATTGCTCCCGGACGTGCTCAATATCCTGCACGGTAAACTTGTCATGGACTTCGCACTTTCCGTGCCAACCAATCATCGTATAATCGAGCGCCTCGTCCTGCCGTTCCTTGGAAATGGGTTGGTTTGTCGGGAAAATAATATGTTTGCCGGTCTCTTTAGCAACGTTCTTGGCAAGGTATTCATCGGGCAGGAAAATCACTGTATCCTGATGGAGAGATTCAACGACAGCCGCTGCATTCCCAGAAGTACAGCAGACATCACTTTCCGCCTTCACATCGGCATAGGTATTGATGTAGGTCACCACGGGAACCCCCGGGAAACGATTCTTCAGTTGACGAACGTCTTCTGCCGTGATGCTCTCTGCCAAGGAACACCCAGCCTTCATGGAAGGCAACAAGACGGTCTTTTCAGGATTAAGAATCTTGGCTGTTTCTGCCATGAATCGAACGCCACAAAAAACAATCGGGTCTTTCCGGGTTTCGGCCGCCTTCCGGCTTAATTCGAGTGAATCCCCCGTGAAATCAGGAACGGTATGGTAAAGTGCAGGTTCCATGTAATTGTGACCAAGAATGACCGCTCCGCGTTCTGTTTTCAAACGATTAATTTCACAAACTAGTTCCGCCTTATAGCGAAGTTCGAAATCGGGAACCACGTCCTTGAGCTTCTTCTGCATCTCCAGATAGGTTTCCTGAACTTCTGCGAGTGTTGGCATTGAGTTAAACTCCATCGAGTCTTATGAGCCGATCCTTAGGTCCCTTGTAGAATCAATCATCCACTAAAGAGATTCTAACATACTACTCCCAGATATCCGTCTTCACCACTGGCGTTGGAGTCTTCAAGCGCATGGCCCGATGCCAGTGTGCATAGGCTCGGACGTCTCGCCAACGTATATTTTTGAGTGATTTATCTCCATAGGCCGTCTCAATTCGCCACTCCATGTATTTTTTGGGGGGTAATGGCAAGAACGGGAGATGACAGTACCAATGACGTCGTCTAAAAACCCAACAGATCCTGAGAAGTTCTATGAGATCGGTAAACATAGAATTAATAGTTAGATGGCCACAAATGAACGCGAATGCACGCAAAATGGAATCCGAGGAGCATCATCAATACCCTCATAAAAAAATGTTTACTTGCGTTCATTCGCAGCCATCCTTACTGTAGTTTGAAGTCTCGTGAACTGCGGTCGTTGCGGAGTTCGCTCTCAAATTGTTCCATCTTATTCAGGTCGAATTCCTGATGTCGTGGATTCAACCGGCTCTGCCGATACTTTGCAAAGCAATGATAGCAAATTGTTAATTTGGGATAACGAATTGAGTACCAGTAGAATCCAAAGGCTCCCAATACGATGCTCAGCCCATAAGTGAAATATGCTGCTGCCAATCCAGCAAACATGGAAACGAACCCCCAAATTCTACGCGCATCATCTCGGACGTAAAGATCGGATCGCCCGCAGACTGCACAATTATCCACTTGATTTCGAGAGGTGACCGCTTCCGTGTAGCGCAAGACTTGCTGGCGCCTACAGGATGGACAAACGAACACGGGCTTGTCCCTACCAGGGGCATTCTGGCATTCACGATAGCAATGTTGGCAGAGAAAACTGATCTGCATGAGAAATCTACAAAAGGTGATGCTTAATAAAGAAGAAGCGTTTATTTCCTTTAAGCTTCGCAGGCCCAACCGGGGAAACGATCGCAGCGGCATCCCTCATGGTTCCCTCACCCTTTCATGACCGCTATCGGAAGCAATTTCGCCACTTTACGAGCAAGCCCGGCGTCGTGAACGACATTGACCACTTGAGTGACATCTTTGTAGGCATCCGGTTTTTCTTCAGTTAATCCGGACCGCGATTGTCCTTTAACGAGAATACCTTTCCGTTTCATTTCTTTCAGAAGTTCGTCAGCCGAAGTCTCTCTCTTCGCTTGTGTCCGACTCTTAGCACGCCCGGCACCATGGCAGCAAGACCCGAAAGTTTCTGCCATGGCTTGCTCGGTTCCAACCAACACGTAGGAGCAGGTTCCCATGCTGCCCGGGATCAGCACCGGCTGCCCCAAGGGACGCAGTTCCGAAGGTAAGGCGGAATGTCCTGGCGGAAAAGCACGCGTCGCCCCTTTACGGTGGACCAAGACCTCCTTCCGAACAGTACCTACCTGATGCTCTTCGCGTTTGGCAATGTTGTGACAAACATCGTACACCACATGGAGAGTCCCCTTTCCGAGGATTCGTTCAAATGCCTGACGCGTCCAATGAGTAATCATTTGTCGGTTTGCAAACGCGAAGTTAGCTGCCGCCGCCATCGCAGCCAGATAGTCTTGTCCCTCCGGGGAACGGATTGGGACGCAGGCGAGCTGACGATCAATCACATTGATTCCATAGCGCTTCATGCCTTCTTGCATGAGGTCCAAGTAGTCCGTGCATACCTGATGCCCCAGCCCGCGCGATCCGCTGTGCATTAAAACCACGATTTGATTGAGCTGCAATCCCAGCTTCTGGGCGAGAATTTCATCAAAAATTTCATGGACCACCTGAATTTCCAGAAAATGGTTGCCCGACCCAAGTGTTCCCAGCTGGTCGTGCCCCCTCTGTTTTGCTCGGGAACTGACTTTCGACGGGTCCGCACCTTGGATGCGTCCGTAGTCTTCGATGCGGGAAAGGTCTGCTTCTTCCCCAAAGCCTTTTTTGACAGCCCATTGGGCACCGTCTTTCAATGTCTCATCCAGGGCAGATCCAGACATCGCCAGCAACCCGTGCCTTCCCGTCCCGCAAGGGATATCCCGAAAAAGTTGATTCAGCAAAGGTTCCAGTTTCGGACGAACCTCTTCCGCGCTCCAGGGAGAAACCAAGAGCCGAACACCACAGTTAATATCGAAACCTACTCCGCCAGCGGAGACGACTCCCTGTTTGAGATCGGCGGCAGCAACTCCGCCAATGCAAAATCCGTAGCCTTGATGGGCATCCGGCATGGCCAACGACCGTCCCACAAGCCCCGGAAGTGTCGCCACATTGGCCACTTGATCGAGGGTTTGATCCTTCTCAATCTGACGGATCAACTCCTCGTTGGCGTAGATGAGGCCTTCAATCCGCATTCCCTCTTTGTGAGAAGTTGGAACAAGGTAGCGATAATCGTCGATCTTTCTGAGCATATTCCGATTGGGTAGGACTATTTTCCGCCCTTAACAATTTGCCGCAACCGAGGCGGAATAGAGCGGATCATTCATCTTCAAATATCTAGAAAGACTCTTACTCTGGCACCCTCGGCAGCTTCCTCCACCAAGAGTTGATGATAGGTGACTGCTTTGACATCCAATCGCGGCGCATGTTTAATCGCATCGAAGGGCTCACCGCTGAGTGTCGCCTTAAGTCGCGTCGAAGAAAGTTCAGAAATCACAAAATGTCCTGCGGCAAAGCCCTGGCCGTCGTAAAGATAAAGGACTTCGGTGAGCCACTTCATCAGTAAGTGCTCTCTGTCCACCCCTTCAAGGTCGATCGCTCTCGACTGGGTACCATCGATTTTCCCCGGGTCCAAAATTACCGACATCAAAGCCAGGGCAGCCTGCACGAAGGCACCCGCTAAGTCTTTGCCGAAAGCCTCAATTCCCACGTCGGCAGGGTGATCCAGCAATACATAGCCAGCGGATGGTTCATCCATTATAGGGTATTGAGTTTTCACCCAGTTCAACCAAATAGTGCACTCCATTGGATTATGTGCGAAGCCATCAGGAGCGGAAAGCGAAATGTTTCAGACGCTTTGTTTGCCATCCTTTCCCATGGTGTTAAGATTCCAAGTATGGATGCTGGAGCAAAACCACACATCGTGATCTTTGAGTGGGCGTGGGCGTATTTCACCTATCAGCGGGGGGCCCGACTCATTACTGGGGATTTGGATAAACCTCGTTCAAGTTAGGGTTGTGAACCGAAACTAATCAAAATATAATCTCGATCTTTAAAGGAATGATTACCCTCACTCAAAAAGGAGATTTCAGACATGAAGAAGAATGTACTTGCGCTGATCGCCGTTTGCCTACTCACCTTGCCCATTTTCGCCCAGACTCCAGCGGAGGCGCCAAAAGACAGGGGTGAAGCCAGTTTGAAAATCGGAGACGGAAAAGTGTCGGTAGATTACGGCCGGCCTGCTGTTGCGGGTCGTGATATCGCCAAGATGATTGAGCCGGGGATGGAATGGCGCATGGGGTCAAATGCTCCCACCACGTTGAGTTCTGATATCGATCTTAAATTTGGAGAAAAGACGGTTTCCAAAGGAAAGTATGTTTTGAAAGCGAAGCTGATTGAAGCGGGTAAATGGCATCTAATGATTTACAAAGAAAAAGAACTCATTGCAGAAGTTCCTTTGACACTCGGGAAAAACTCTCAGCCCATCGAATTGGTAACCATTAAACTTGAAAGAGTAGAGACTCCCATGGAGATGGAAAAAAATCCTAAGAATTCCCAAAAGCTAACCCTTAGCGGTGGAAAAGACGGCCAATTGGGAAAATTCATACTGGAGTGGGGGACCTTGAACCTGTCCACGACGTTCCAAAAAGGCTAAGATTTGAACTCCCAACTAGAAGGGGTGGCAGGTCAGTTTCCGGGTTTGCCACTTTTATGTGAACTGGCTGGTTCCGCTTCAAAAGCTATTCACGTGAAACGCATCCATGGTCTGCTGTATCCGAAAGGGCGGAATGGCGCTTGGACGCCGATGTTGGCCGCCATAATCCTCATTACAATCGCCGCCGTGGCTCTGGCCGCGTGGCAATTAGAGCCGCTTCAGCAAACGTTTGCCGCTGCCCAGCCGCAAACGGACCACGCTGAGACTTCTCCTTATGATAAATGGTTGAATCAGGACGTGCTTTACATCATCACCGATGAAGAGCGGGCTGCGTTCCTGAAACTGACTACCGAGGAAGAACGGGAGAAGTTTATCGAGCAGTTTTGGGAACGGCGCGATCCGACACCAAACACGGTTGAAAACGAGTTCAAAGAGGACCATTCCCGCCGGATCACTTATGCCAACCATCATTTTCGGATGGCGTCCGGCAGGCCGGGCTGGCAGACCGATCGCGGCCACATGTTCATTGTTTACGGCCCTCCGGATGAGATCGATTCCCATCCTTCGGGTAGCACTAATATGCCGCCATACGAGTTTTGGGGATACCGCCATATTGAGGGCATCGGTGATAACCTGTCCGTCACCTTCATAGACAAATCGGGCAAAGGTGATTATCGTCTTGCGCCAGGCAAAGTCTGGTGAAGATAAACCTAACGACCCACAACTGAGGGATGCTGCACGCCAGATTTTGCTTCAGAGCGAGAGTTTCCATGGCGCATGGTCCATGGCCTGCAATTAAGCGGCGCTTCCCTATGTGTTTGGCGGTTTCAAGTAACACCGCCTCCAGAACGTCCCCTTAGATTGAATTTATTCAGAATTTGCCCTCAGGCTCTGCCGCTCGTGGTCCCATTTTTCCGCACCGGTGCTGAAGGCCCTTACGAAATCTGTCGCGCTGTTCGGGAGTCATTTGTCCCCAGCGCTCCCTCATACTGTGCTGTCCGCGATGACCAAAGAAACGACCACCACGGAATCCGCCGAAGAGGATCCAGCTCAGACCCAGCAATCCGACTGCTTGCCAGAAACTGATCCGGTTCAGCCCAAAAATGTTTGGCATGAGCCAGTTCCATAATTGAAGAACCGCTTGTCCAAATCCTGCGATGACAATCGTCACAAAGAGTACTACTCCAAAACCCTTTACAATCCAATGCCTGTTCATTTTTCTCGTCCTCTTCCTTTCGTAAATTCGTCATAAATGGCCTGAAGCCTTTGACGTAGGTGTAGCACCGCATAATGTTTGCGGGAGAGTAGCGTATTCACACTGAGCCCGGTCTCCAGAGCCAATTCTTTAAAGCTGCGCCCCTCGAGTTCATGAGCGATGAATACTTCGCGCTGCTCTTCGGGAAGCTCGTTGAGAGCGTCTTCCAGCTCTTCCAAGAGCACATTCCGTGCAAAAGCTGCCTCCGGTCCAGCTTCTGGCGCCGGCAAAAGATCGACCAACTGCAGCTCCTGTTCATCTTCTTCCGACCCCTCCCCAATATCTTTCAAAACATCTGACTTTGTCTTTCGGAACAGGTCTGTGATCCGATTGCGAGCCACCCGGAACAGCCAGGCACCGACTTGCTCGATTGGTTTGGCCAGCCGGTATGCCTCCACTAGTTCAAAGAAGACTTCCTGAAGAATATCTTCCGCATCGGACCTGTCGGCCACCCGTTTCCAGATGAAGTTTCTTAACCGAGATTGCTCCCGCTCGACGACTTTAACAATTCGTTGGTCTTCCAAGGTGTTTACCCATTGCATGCTCGCTAATCTTTTCATCTAACTGTGTAGACGAATGAGGCGAATAAATATTTTAATAAAAAATAATACTCTCTCGCACCCAGAGGTGATATTGCAGTCTTTACGCCAATGCGGCATGAGGCATTGGCAATCTGATCACTCCTGAAACGCTGCGAGGATCTACTAGCCATCCAGATGTTCGCTCAACTAGACTACTTTCCCCGCCAGCAGAAGTGGGGACCTTTGAATTCAGTGACTAGAACTGGAAGTTTACGGGAATAACAATGCCGAATGATTTTAAAATGCTAATGGCGGCTCGCTTTCTATTTACTCTTGCCGTGCAAATTCAAGCAATCGTCCTGGGTTGGCAAATGTATATCCTGACCAGAGATCCCCTATTTCTGGGGCTCATCGGTCTGGTGGAGGCCATACCTGCTTTAGGACTGGCCTTATATGCAGGCTACATCGTCGACCGGAGCCGCCCGCTGCTGGTTTTTCGGAGAGTTGTCGCGATCAGCCTGTTTTCTGGATTCATCCTTCTGATCTCACAACTTCCTTCGATTGGCGCAAGCCACCAGATTCGGATCATGGGTCTCTTTCTTTCTTCCTTTCTCACAGGTACCGCTCGAGCCTTCTCCCAGCCCTCGATTTTTGCACTTGTTCCGCGAATTATCGACCGAGAAACTCTGCCTCGAGCTTCAGCCTGGATGGCATCGTCGTTGCAAGTTGCTCGTATTTCCGGGCCGGCCTTAGGGGGACTCTTTTTCGGCTGGATGGGTGTGTCGGCTTCGGCGGGGATCGTCTGCTTTGTCTTAGTTCTAGCTGTAGGGACCATATTGCTCATCCACTCTTCTCCCAGTCCTCTTCCGCCTTCCGGCAAGCTCCAGTCCAGAAGGACGGAACTTCTTTCGGGCGCAAAGTTTGTCATTCACCACCCCATTCTCTTTCCGGCGCTCAGCCTCGACATGATTTCTGTGCTTTTTGGAGGAGTGACCGCTTTACTCCCCATCTATGCGGGTGAAATCTTGATGATCGGCCCCAAGGGTTTGGGGGCCTTGCGCGCGGCGCCCGCGATTGGCGCAGCCATCATCAGCCTATGGTTGACAACATTTGATATTCGAAAGCGGGCAGGCACCTGGCTGTTTTCAGCGGTAACCGGTTTTGGAGTCTGTATTCTAGTGTTCGCCTTAAGTCGCGACTTCGTTTTGTCCCTTCTCGCCCTGGGGTTGAGCGGTGCTTTTGACAGCGTCAGTATGGTCGTGCGGATGTCGGCAGTTCAACTCTCTTCGCCCGACTCGATGCGCGGTAAGATCTCTGCCGTCAACTCCATCTTCATTGGTTCTTCTAACGAACTAGGCGAATTTGAATCGGGGGTTGTTGCACGCCTTCTGGGAGCCGTACCGGCGGCCGTCTTGGGAGGAATTGTCTGCCTAGCTACCGTCTTTGTTGTCTCTTTACTTTCACCACGTCTCCGAAAACTGAACCTCGATGAGTTAAAGGCGACTTAACCCGAATTCCGAAGTGGGTGGGCGGGATTCCTATCTAGTTGCTGATTTGTCTGAGGCATGCAAGCCGCTTGGCAAGGAGGAGAGTATACCGATGACTTGCGGATCCAGGTGGAACGTGCGCTCCGCGGCGCGTTCATGGAGCGTGCGCGGGAGGACAGCGGTCCCACGCGCACGCTCCACCTAGCGACGCTCAGGCAACTTCGGAATTCGGGTTTAAGACACCTCGTTCTAAAGGAAGGAAAGTGTTCAAGCATGAGAAGTTTATTCCGAAGGCGCGCGATACTGGAGCCGATTGTCATTCTTAGATTTCACCCGGCTCGTCGTTTACTTTGGCAAATTAACTGGGGATAGCGCGTGGCATTTGCCTAATTCAACTCTTCGAGCTTCAGGTCGAGTAGTTCGTATTTCCATTGCCCATTGACTTTGACGCCGAATTCCAGACCCTTTCGATTAGAAGAAAGGATGACACCCTTGGCCACGTCCTCATAGCCGGCCACTTTGAATTCCTGGGCTTTCCGCGTTGTGCGGCCGGCAATAGAAAAAGCCATGAAGTCTCGGGTTGACGGCTCCCAGTAGATCACTTCGCCATTCCGTGTACACTGATAATGCGCCGAAACGGCGGCCTTCACGTAATCTCCACTCGGAGTACGAACCCAGATCTCCGGAACCAGTCCGCCATTCCTGTGCGCGCTCGAATCTTTAGACTCCTCCAGAGATAACGTAACAAACAACAGCGTGCCGCCTCCATCCACGAGATAGATCTGGCCTGAGTCCCTGCCGAACCTGGCCAGGTCTGATTTCAGGTCAAGATCTGTGGCATTGCCTTGTTTGAAATCGAGCAACACATACTTCACACCCAGCTCAAATGATCCACGCCGTTGTCCTCCCTGGGAAATCAATAACTTGGACCCTTTTGTGGAGTGGACGAAGAATAGACCGCTGCCTGGCTGCCATTGCGAATTCTTCTCTCGTCTCAGAATCTTCGTTTCCCGAGTCTGCAAGTCATAGGTCCCCAGCAGATTGATATCTGTGACATAGTCCGGAATACCGCCGTCCGGAAAGGCCCGCCAGCCGGCCGCTGCTCGATAGGCAAAACGGTGAAATGAAAACAGCACGATATGATTGTCGTCTGCAAGCCGTGTGCTGACGAATTCGCTGTGGTCCTGGAGTGGGCCGTATCCGATGTGACAGGAGGTCAGAAGAAGCAGCATACTGATGGCCGGAAGGATGCGATTCACTAGTATTGCTCCAAAGGGTGGATTTGAGCGCAAACCCCAAAGCGGCCTGCGTCAAGGCTAGGCTGCAGGGTTTGCTTCAGCGCGAGTCCTCCGGAATAGGGGCTGTTTCTGTGCTCGGTCCAAGCAACTAGCTTTTGGATGGACAACCTTCGACTACTTGGAAGGAGGACAGAGCTGCTTCCTGATGCGTTCTTGCTCCTCGGTCGAATAGCGGCCGAGGTTGACTTCAAAGTAATTACAAATCTCGCGCTTCATCCGGCTAAAAAGTTGTCCACTGTCAAGAGCCAGCCAGTCGTGGTCAGGCCGGCCGGTCGAGCCGCTCGTGGCTTTGAGAAGAAGGGTCGCCAGGGTTGGAACAGTTTCCATTTCCAGGCCTTCTGTGATCAATACTTCTGCACCGGTGTAACTGACGGCTGCATCCGGGTCTTTCAACAGGACGCGCGCAAGCTGAATGCGGCGAGTCCGAGGAAGCGCCGTGGCAAAGCGTTGTAGGTCTTCGTATTTTCCCGCCTGTTTCAAGCGCTTGAATTCAATCCGATCGACGGCAGCATAGCGGAGTGCATCACGTTCCAGTGCCGCTTGAGCCTCCGTTCCCCCAATCCTCTCCAGGGCTGCCACTGAGCTCTCTTTCAAGCGACGGTCAGGAAATTGCAATTGCCTTTCAATTTGGGGAACGGCTGCCGCTGCAGTCGGTCCAATCATTCCCAGTGCTTCCACGGCACTCACCCTGATATCGGGATCGGGGTCTTTGAGGAGGCCGATCAAATCCGGAATCGCTGGCGTTGCCTCTGAGCCAAGTGCAGCCAAGGCGTTTGCCGCCAGAATCCGTGTGTACTTTTCAGGTGCCGACAAAGCCAACCGTAATTCAGGTACAGCACTAGAAGACTTTAGAACCCCAAGAGAAGAGGCCGCCAGCCCACGATAGGGACTCTTCTCGTCGGCGACTATTTTTCTTAAACCAGCAATTGCCGCGTCGTCTCCGACTCCGATTCGACCCAGTGCCTGGATGACGTTAGGCCCAGCGGTCTGGTCCGAAAGGTAAGGCAACAGCGCAGGGACAGCTCTCCCGGCCGCCGAACCAAGCCCTCCTAGAATGAGGGCGGCCTGCCCGGGGTTCTTCTTCTCCTTCAGTGACTGAATCAAGACGTCAATTACTTTTTCCGTCGGCCCCAGGGCACCCAGTTCCTGCATGGCCATCGTGCTTACCAATGGGGTGTTACTTCGGACATCGATGATTATCTCATCGACGTGATCCCCTTCAGCTGCTCTTTGACTCCGTTCCCGTTTGGATGCGGCTTGTATGTCTTTGACACCAGCGGTGGTGAGAGAGCGGGTAATCTGTGAGCGCAGTTTATCGCCGACTCGCGGGTCTTGCCAGGCGCGGAGAAGAGTAGGCGTCGCCTGCCCGGCCTGTGACCCCATGGGGAGGAGGGCTGTGACGGAGGCCTCAATCATTTCTTCGCTCATTTGAGGGCTGCGGAGTTCTCGGCGAATGAGATAGGCGTGTTGGGCAACAGCTTCCGCAACTGCTTCCGGGGATGACTTTCGTAGCCACTGCTCTACGTTCTTCTGTTCGGCCGCTTGGCTGGTTTGCCGGGCCGGAGGAGTTCCGATTGCTCTCAAAGCCATTCGAGCTTTGAGCAAAATAAAGTCATTCCGTTCCTTTTCGTTTTGAACAATTTCGGTGAGAACCGGGACTGCCGCCTCTGCGGCGGGGCCGATCTCCTCAAGCACTGAGATTAGGGCCATGCGATAATTCAGCGTCTTCTGACTGGAGACGCGTGAGGCTTTCAATTCTCCAATGATAATGGGTACTACCGCTTGAGGTTCTCTCTTGCCGAGTTCAGAAATCTTCTTCTGGGTTTCAAGTGAGAGCACGATATTCCCTGAGAGCCCCACGTTTTCCTTCAGAGTCTGCAATAGAGAGGACAAATCCGCTGTTGGTGCGGTCGATGGTCGGATTTGCTGGGCATAGGAAATGGAGGCTATTCCGAGAATGAGCACACGAAGTGCAACAGAGCATCTCCAGCCCAAGATCTTCTCCATTTCTCTTAACTGTCTCCTTGCAATCCCCACGAAAATCTTTCCACCCGCTCACTGCCAAGGTCAGCAATGCGAGAGACTTCTATCACTTCTATCGGCAAGCCGATTATGAAACTTCCACGGCTCGAAAACTTTAATGCTAGCAGGGCCTCCCCCTCAATACGGCGAGAAAATGAGAAAATTCAATTACGGAAGAGACCCGTTATTGTCGATACAAAATATGTAGGCTGCGGGAAGAGGGATATGAGTAAGCGGTTCAATATCTTAGGGTTAGGGAAAGACCAGGGCAAGGGTCCAGGACCGGGTCCTATTCCGCCAGGGAGCGCTCGGAAGGGGCTGAAGTTGTCTCTTTCAAGGGTTCAGACTTTGGTCAGTCTTGCCGCTGGCATCATTTCGATCACCGGTGCTCTCATTGCGATTCCGAATCTTTTGAAATCGGTGCATGGCAAAGGAGAACTCGTAACCATTGTACAAGATGCCAAAACAGGAAAAGCCTTACCTGATGCAACGGTTGAAATCTTAACCCTGCAAGGAACCCTCGTTGCCACATTGACACCGAACTCGTCCGGCGCGGTGAGCAGCACGCTAGATTCAGGACGCTTTCGAGTCCATGTGAGTCATCCTCAATTAGGTGACCAGACTCGCGAAGTCCAAGTGGTTTCGAGTCAGAGCACAGAGATTCGAGTGCAGCTTCGAACCAGTCCCTCTTTCCCTCGCACTATCAAGCGATTCTTCAGCCATTAGTCGAAGGAAGCGCCTTCGCCCCACTGCTTTCACCCTGTTGCCTTTTGATTTCTGCATTCTGCTTTCTGCCCTCTGCTCTCCACCTTCTGCTTGCTGCCTTATGCCGTCTGCATTCCGCTTCCCGCCTTCTGCTTTCCGGTGTCTCTTCAAAGATTGTAAAACTTCAGATCAATACCTTTGCGAAGTTTCGTGATGTAGATGATCTGCCCGGTGTGGAAGGAGAAGTGTTCCACGACATGAAAAATAGCCTGCAATGCCGTCTGGTCAAAACCCTGCATGACTCTTTTTTCCATCAGTCTCTCAACGGGGAAATTTGCCAATACTTGATCTGATTCTTCCACAGTACGCTCTAGGGCGGACCAAAGTTTCTCCTTGGGCAGAGCCTCCCGTTGGGCAAATTCCTTTTGTCGCTCACGGACGTCTGGCTGGCCTCCTACCCCGGAGATAATCCATTGGCGGACATTCCCGGCTAGGTGTAACGCGAGATTCCCAATGCTGTTGTTAGTTTCATGAGAACGCCACCAGACATCACTCTCATTGATCAGCTCAAAACATTTCTCGATCTTCGGCATGAAGTCATGCTTGAGATGCGATCGTGCCTGACTGAGGAAGGCAGTTCCTATTTCTTGAGCATTCAACACATTATCCTCCTATATCGCTAGAGCGGGACCTAATTTGCAATGACTGTGGCATCGGTTTACCTTGACCTCACCTGGCTTGCGCAAGACCGGCTACAACCCGGAGCCTTCGGGTCGCCCCCGAGTAACCCCTCCTATGATTTCCCTGCCAAAGTGGGTTTTATCTTGATTCCCCCCCAGCGGCGGCCTGTTTTTGATTTTAGCCTCCGAATTAGATGGATGCAAGCTCCGCCCCAGCGCCAGTTCGGGATTGGTTCATACCCGGTCGTCCTGATAGACACCGAGCCGGAGCTGAGATACACTCCGCGCAGAAAGGGAGGACTCGGTTCGGAATGTTATTCAATTATTTGAACACGTATTTTCGCCGACGCAGACCAGCGGCTTGGCTCTTTCTCATGCTCGTTGCAGTATTGTTCGGGCCAGCCTGTTCCCGCAACGGTGTCCCCGGAGAGGCTGCTCAGGCCGACATGAATTTTGCGGTCCCGGTGACAGTTGCAACGGTGACTCAAAAGACTGTTCCGATCGAAGTACGCGTCATTGGAAACGGCGAGGCATATTCCACAGTCGTCGTTAAGTCCCAAGTGGACGGGCAATTGCACGGCGTCTACTTCCAGGAAGGTCAGGATGTGCGAGAAGGAGATCTCCTCTTTGCAATCGATCCTCGCCCCTTTGACTCTGCCCTAAAGCAGGCAGAAGCCAATTTGGCTCGAGACCTGGCCCAGGAAAAGAATGCGCAGGCTCAGGCAGATCGTGCCCAAAAGCTGTATGAAGACGGACTGATATCCAGAGAACAACACGACCAATTCCGTAGCAACGCCGGTGCGCTGGCAGGAGCCGTCCGCGCTGATCAAGCGGCGGTGGAGTATGTGAAGATACAGCTTGCATATTGCTCCATTCATTCTCCGCTGACCGGTCGAACTGGCAAGCTGCTGGTTCACCAGGGAAACATTGTTAAAGCCAACGACACAGCACTGATCGAGATCAACCAGGTCAGCCCCCTTTATGTCAACTTTTCCGTTCCAGAACAGTACTTGCAGCAGATCAAGCAATACCAGGCGCGGGGCAAGCTTAAGATCGAAGCGATCCCGCCCCAGGATGAGTCTCGACCCGAGCAGGGCCTGCTTACTTTCTTCAACAACACGGTCGATAGCACGACGGGAAGCATTCTTTTGCGAGGGACGTTTCAAAATATTGAAAAGCGCCTATGGCCGGGGCAATTCGTTAATGTGATTCTGAGACTCACTTCTCGGCCCAACTCTGTTGTCGCCCCAACCCAGGCAGTGCAGACCGGGCAGGCTGGCCACTATGTTTTTGTCGTTGGCCAGAACCTCACCGTGGACTCCAGGCCAGTCGTCGCAGGAGCAACGATCGGCGCTGAAACAGTAATTGATAAGGGTCTGCAGCCGGGGGAAAAGGTAGTGACGGACGGTCATCTTTTGCTCTTTCCCGGCGCGAAAGTGGAACTGAAAGGGAGTTTGAATTCTGGCGAAGTTGGCAACTCGAAGTCGGAATAAGGCAGCCGCATGAACCTTGCTGAACTCTTTATCCGCCGCCCCATCATGACCGGGCTGGTGACAGCTTCGATTCTACTTTTCGGCATCCTGGCCTACCGGCTTCTTCCTGTCAACGACCTTCCGAACGTGGACTACCCGACCATCCAGGTGGGTGCCAGCCTCCCTGGGGCAAACGCTGAGACGATGGCATCTGCTGTCGCCATCCCCCTGGAACGGCAGTTTTCCACAATCGCGGGGCTGGACTCAATGAGTTCGGTTAACACACAGGGTTTTACTTCAGTCACGTTGCAATTCGATCTGAGTCGGAATATCGACGCCGCCGCGCAAGACGTGCAGGCCGCGATCTCCGGGGCAGCAGGTGAACTACCAAGGGATATGCCTGCCCCGCCCTCCTATTTTAAGGTCAATCCCGCCGACCAGCCGATCATTTACATGTCAGTCAGCTCCCCCACACTTCCTCTCTCCACGGTGCACAAATACGCAGACACCCTCATGGCACAACGTATTTCGATGGTGAAGGGAGTGGCCCAGGTTCAGGTTTATGGTGAACAAAAGTACGCCGTGCGCGTTCAGCTTGATCCCAAAGCGCTCAATGCCCGCGGCATCGGTATTGATGAAGTGACAGCGTCAATTCAACGCGGCAATGTGAACCTTCCGACCGGACTGCTGACCGGTGCCCACAAAGCCTTTAGCTTACAAGCCACTGGCCAGCTTACCGACGCGGCAGCCTACCGTCCTTTGATTGTCGCTTATCGCAACGGTTCCCCCGTGCGGCTCGAACAACTTGGCCGGGTTATCGACAGTGTCCAGAATAACAAGGTCGCCAACTGGTTTAATACCACCCGGGCGGAAGTCCTTGCAATCCGCCGCCAGCCCGGCACAAACACGGTCGAGGTAGTGGATAACATCAAGAAGTTGCTCCCCAGCTTCCGGTCACAAATCCCCGCTTCAGTGCACATGGACATTCTCTATGACCGATCCAAAACCATTCGCGACTCGATCGAGGACGTCAAGTTTACACTTTATCTCACCGTCGCCCTCGTGGTCATGGTCATCTTTCTCTTCCTCCGGAACCTGTCGGCTACGGTCATACCCAGCCTGGCGCTCCCGGTATCCATCATTGGCACCTTTGCGGTCATGTATCTCCTCGGGTACACGGTAGACAATTTATCGCTCATGGCATTGACCCTTTCTGTAGGATTCGTGGTGGACGATGCCATCGTCATGCTGGAGAACATTGTCCGGCATATGGAACGAGGGGAAGGAGTTCTTGAAGCTGCGCTCAACGGCTCAAAAGAGATCAGCTTTACAATTCTCTCCATGACGCTTTCCTTGGCTGCCGTCTTTATCCCAGTCCTCTTCTTAGGAGGAATCCTGGGCCGCCTTCTCCACGAATTTGCTGTAACCATCGCCACGGCGGTTCTGGTTTCGGGCTTTGTTTCCCTTACTCTCACACCTATGCTTTGCAGCCGATTCGTCCGTCCACCCGGCACGGAGAAGCATGGTCGCGTGTATGCCGCCTCAGAACGGTTTTTTCAGGTTTGGCTTAGAGCCTATGACTGGAGTCTTAGAGGGGTCCTCAGGCATCGCTTTTTAACCTTCATAATGTCAATGTTGCTTTTAATCGCCACGGTTTACGTCTTTTTCCGTATTCCCAAGGGGTTTCTATCGAGTGAAGATTCCGGTCTAATTATTGGTTTCACGCAGGCGGCGCAGGGCATTTCCGTTGACTCGATGAGGGAGCACCAATTGGCCATAACCTCCATCGTGACTCAGGACCCCAATGTTGAAACCACGTTTTCTTTGGCTGGCGCAGGTTTTGCCGGATCCGCCGGAAACTCAGGTATCTTTTTCTGCCATCTTAAGCCTCATCCTGTGCGCCGTATGAGTACGGACGAGGTTATCAACTATTTGCGTCCAAAGCTCATGACGGTCCCGGGAATAATGGCTTTCATGCAAAACCCACCGGCCATTGAAATCGGGGGCCGGCTTACCAAGAGCCCTTATCAGTTTACCCTGCAAGGCACAGACTCCCAGCAACTCTACAGGGAGTCCGGAAAACTCTTGTCTGCAATGAGCCAGATTCAATCTCTTCAAGATGTCAACACCGACCTCCAGATCGCAAACCCTCAAGTGAATGTCGAAATCGACCGCGACAAGGCCTCAGCCCTGGGCGTTACGGCTTTTCAGGTGGAAGACGCTCTTGCCTCCGCTTTTGGCGACCGGCAGGTTTCAACTATCTTTAGACCTGACAATGAGTACAAAGTCATCATGGAGCTTGAGCCCCAGTACCAAAGAGACCCGACCACTCTTTCCTCGCTTTATATCCGGTCTTCGACCGGTCAACTAGTGGCCCTGAGTGCTGTGGCCAGGTTAACTCAAAGCTTAGGGCCTCTCGTGATCAACCATACAGGACAGCTCCCCTCTGTCACGCTTAGTTTCGGACTCAAGCCCGGCGTCGCCTTGGGTGACGCCGTGAAGGACGTAGAGAACCTCGCGCGTAACACTTTGTCAGGTGCAATCAGCGCTAGCTTTCAGGGAGAGGCCCAGGCTTATCAAGCATCGCTCGTCGGCCTGGGCCTCTTACTGACGCTAACTATAATGGTGATTTACGTCTTGCTCGGTGTCCTTTATGAGAGCTTAATTCACCCTCTGACCATTCTTTCAGGTCTGCCCTCGGCCGGGCTGGGAGCCATCCTCACGCTGATGTACTTCAAATATCCGCTCGACCTTTACGGGTTTGTCGGAATCATCATGCTGATCGGTATTGTTAAGAAAAACGCCATCATGATGATTGACTTCGCCTTGGAGGCAGAAAGAATCGAAGGAAAGAATACTGTGGATGCGATCTACGAAGGCTGCCTCGTTCGCTTCCGTCCCATCATGATGACCACTGTGGCTGCCCTGATGGGCACTCTGCCCATTGCGCTTGGCTTTGGCGCGGGCTCAGAAGCGCGGCGCCCCCTGGGTCTTGCCGTGGTAGGCGGCTTGGTGGTTTCTCAGCTGATTACCCTGTATATCACTCCCGTTTATTACATCTATTTGGATTCCTTCCAGAAGAAGGTCGGGACGATATTTCGGCGCCGCCCTGCAACCGCTGGAGTTGAGATCCCGGCAGAGTGAATTTCACGCCCGTCTTCGTAGATATCGATTCAGTCATCAATCATCCCGGTTTTGACGGCTCGAGGATGCCGTTTTGCGACCCTGCCTGATGGTGGCTTTTTTCTATTGGGTTGGGAGAACCTCAAAGCAGAATTATATGAGATGCAAGTTCTGCCACTGCGTCCTTTTCAGGTCGTTTCCAGGTTGACACTCCCAATGGATTGGACTAGTGTTGAGTGTGTGCTAAGTTCCAAGCATTTCAATAGCATAGCCTTTGGGCAGAAGAATTTGGACAGGCTCCAGCGAATGACACTTGAGCCTGTGTTGAGCGTGAGAAACTCATCATGACACAGTTCTTTATCCCGAAGCGATTCTTCCAAGAACACCTGCCCTCAGCATTCTGGGCCTTTTCTTTACTTTTGTTCTTCCTTTTGGCAGCTCAATGCACGCCCATTCGTTTGGCCGAAGACAGAGTTCCAACCCTGAGATCATTCGAGGAAATCAGTGTTTTTGACGCCGTTCGACCGGTTCGCTCCAACTTTCAATTTTCCTTTCGAATTCTTGAGTTTTACTCGACGATTGACGAGGATTTCGATGGTGACGATGAAGCTATCCCTTCGGCGTGTTTGGAGATTTGTGATCTTCTGGTCCCAAGCGACCTTTGCGAAATCCTAATCCCCGAAACCAGGGTTGAACATGTGCAGCACGGAATTGTTCTCTTCCTTTTTGATCGGCCACCCCCTTCTTTGACTCCCGAAACTCCGACAGCCTAATAAGAACAGGCGAGATTCGCCTGAATAACAGGGTTCACCGTTCTAGACGTTGAATCTGTGTTTCTTGGCGGATCTAATGGGTCTCCTTTCCGATGTCATGGGAAGTGGCTTTATGACTTCCTACTGAAAATTAAGCATTCACGAAGAGCAGATTTGCAAATGTTCTTCCTCGATACACAATCTAATGCCATTCGAAATGAGAGGGAATAATGCGGATTCTTTTGGCTGACTTGATGTCAAAACATGGATATGTCGTCAAAGATACTGTGGTTGGTGGTTATGGCTCAAGGATGAGCCCTTTTTCAAAAACAACCAGGCTATATTGCCACTTTAAACGCAATTTTCATCAGGTGCCCAGCGTTCAAATGGCGACCATTGCAGGAATTTTGGCGGAAGCGGGTCATGAGGTCGTCGCCACATCCGACAAGCTGGTCGAAGCAGATGTGGCCATTGTTTTATCGTCTCTGGTGGATTACAAGCACGAGACCAGGTGGGCCGACGAGGCACGGCAAAAAGGGGTTCGCGTCGGTTTCGTCGGCTTGGCAGCTTCCAAGCTTTCTCAACTCTTCCTGGATCATTCAGACTTCGTGATTCAAGGCGAACCCGAAGCCGCCATCATGCGTTTGGCTGCTGGTGAGACCTTAGGCGGGTTAACGCCAAGCCCCGCCATCGCAGATCTGGATTCAATCCCTTATGCCCGCTGGGATCTGATTGAGAAGATTCCGGACGTCTGGCAAAAAATCGGTCTAAGAGACCAACTCGGCGGGGGCTCTTTTTCCTTGATGTCCAGCCGGAGTTGCCCGGAGTTCTGCACCTATTGTCCACACCGCATCCTTGCAAGCTATCGGGCACGCAGCGTCAAGAACATCGTAGATGAACTGGAGGCATTGTGTGAGCGGCATCCCAATCCCTATGTCGTTTTTCGTGATCCTCTGTTTACTTTCCAAAGGGAGCGTTGCGTCCACTTGGCTGATGAGATCCAGTTTCGAAAGCTCAAGTTACATTATGAATGTGAGACCCGGCTGGACCGCCTGGATGAAGACCTCTTGAAGAAACTGTATGCGTCCGGACTCAGACGCATCAATTTCGGAGTCGAGTCGGTGTCACCCGAGATTCTGCGAAAAGTCGCACGAACCCCCATCGCCCCCGCGCACGCCAAAGCCATTATTGCAACCTGTAAGCGCATGGGGATTGGGACGGTCGCCTTTTACGTTCTCGGGTTCTTGACCGACACGTGGAGCTCTATTTCCGCCACCATCGAGTATTCGATAAGCTTGGATTCCACCTATGCCCTATTCAAATTACTGACCCCATATCCCGGTACTCCTTTATGGAAACAGATAGAGCCTTTAGTCTATGAGAAGGATTGGGAAAAATTCAATGGATATACGCCAACATTCAAACACCCCAATCTGAAACCGGAGGAACTCTCCTTTTTACTTGGCGCCGCTTTTGCGCGTTTTTTCATGAGACCCTCTTTCGTGGCCAATATCTGGCGCCTGAATAATGCGTTCGTTCAAAATTTCGCCAGAAAATTAGACGTGAAGGCGCAAGAGATCCATACTCGAAAGGAGTTGGAAGTCATGTCAAGGCAAGTGGAATGTTGAAGGCAATTTCCCGGTATGGCCCGAGAGTCATTCCCAACACAGAGCAAATCATTGCGGAGTGCAAGAAACGAGATGAGCTGATCCGAGGTCCTTCCATTGCGTTATTTGAAAAGGCCTTTGCAAAGCGTTTGGGCGGAAGCCATGCCATTGCCACCTCTTATGGCCGAATGGCCTTCCTTTACATCCTCAAGGCGTTTCAATTCCCTCCAGGTTCCGAGATTATTTTCCCCGCACTAACCTTTTGGGTTATCCCGGAACTGGCGCGAGTGGCTGGCTTCAAGCCAGTCTTCGTCGATATTGATGCGGAGACGTTTAACTTGGATCCAGAAGCTTTCGAACGTGCTGTCACGGCGGATACCGTGGCGGTTGTACCCACGCATCTCTACGGCTTGCCTTGTGACATGGACTCGATCCTTTCAATTGCGAGAAGAAGACAATTAGCGGTTATTGAGGATTGCGCTCATTCGCTAGGGGCAACTTACAAAGGGCAAAAAGTTGGGACTTTAAGTGATGCCAGTTTCTTTAGCTTTCAAACCTTGAAGCCATTAAACACTTACGGTGGAGGGATGGCGGTTGTAAGAGAGTCGTCTCTTGCCAAGCGCGTAGCTGATTTGGCGACTGCTGAGCCCGATCCTCTTCCCAAAGAGATTTTGAAAAGGTTTCTCCAGGGGAGAATTCAAAGGATCTTGACTCGACCCGCCGCGTTTACTTTCTCCGCCTTCCCTATCCTTTACGGCGCATCCTGGTTGAACGCACGGCCCGACGTCTACTTGTGGGAAAAGATACAGCCCCTCTCGCCGCTGCCCAGTTCCTACACTCGGAAGTATTCAAACGTTCAGGCAACCCTGGGTCTGGCGGGGCTGGAGCATCTGGAGGAATGGACCAGCAGAACCCAATCGCATGCTCGAATGATGGACCAGATACTGAAAGACCTTCCTGGAGTGGTGCCTCCCAAGGTACCGCCCGAGAGACAGCACGTTTACTATCAATACTGCGTCTACGTACCGGATCGGGACGACCTCGTGAGACGCTGCATCCGGCGAGGTGTTGACGTCGAGACGCTGCACGTCGACCTCTGCACACAGCTTCCCTTGTTTGGCACGAATTCCCGTGCCACAGGGGCGGAACGTGCAGCCAACGCAGTGCAGCTCCCGATCTATGAGAGCCTTTCCGAATCACAGGTTACTCTTGTGGCTGAGAGAGTTCGGGCCGCGGTCACTTCACATTCAGGACAAAACATGTCTCCTGCCAAAGAAGGGATGAAATGAGCTTGGAAACTTGGCCCGGAATATTTGCCTATTTCGCGATATTTCTTGCTGCCGCCGTCGAGGGAGAGGTGGTCTTTGTCGCGGCCAGTGTCCTGGTAGGTCTGGGAAAGCTCAATCCTTTGGGGGTTTTTGCCGCAGGGGCTCTCGGTGGCTCCGCTGGAGATCAGTTTTACTATTACGTCTGCCGAGGGCGCTTTTGGCATCTGCTGGACCGCTTCCCTGCTATCGCGGCCAAAGGCAAGCAGATCGTAGAAAAAGTTCGGCGACATGCCACGAGCATGATACTGGCTTCCCGATTTCTACCAGGGTTGCGAATCGCCATCCCCGCCGCCTGTGCGTACTCAGGAGTTCCGGCCTTGCATTTCAGCCTATTCAGCTTGATTAGCGGGATGGCTTGGGCCGGCCTCATCCTCGCTTTAGTCGCCTGGGGCGGCCCTTCAGTCATCAACCTACTAGGTTTCAAAGGCTGGTGGGGTCCCGTTTTGCCAGCTTGCCTGATCATCGTCTTTTTCTATTGGATTGGGAAAACCTCAAAACAGAAATAACCTCGTCTCAATTCGCATTAGTTCCGTACAATAGCCATCAGTTCTTGGGACAATCCTCTCTAAGCGTCACACCCGTTCGTGTTTCATCATTCTTCAAGGTAGTCCCCTGGTAGCCAAAATTGACGTGCTTTCCGCGGCTTTCGTGGACCCATCTCGTGGATTGTGCGACCCGGGCTGAGGTGATTCCCTTGCTGGTCACCTACGATCCACAATTGGCGGTTCTTTGCGATCCATTCCCAATCTCCGGTTTCCCGACTATACGGCCGCAATGTGGGCCAAAATGCAACGCGACCGAAACGCCTCGCCGGCCACCTTACGGCAGGGTCATATTCCAGGGAGCCTTCAGGCTCGGGATTTATGGGCCAGATAAATTGTGCGGCAACCACGACCGATCAGAGGATTGTTCTTAAAGAAGGGAGCTGCATCCCAGCCACGCAGCTGGTCAAAGCCTGTCGCTAAGAAAATACGACGGATCTCGTCAGAATCCCAGCAGACCTCTTCCACGCGTTCGTAATGCCGGCGCCAGCAGCTTCCGTCCCGGATGAACCATTCAATATCGATCCAAGCCCTGTCAGCTTGCCCATTATGGCCATTGCGCATCACGACCGCCACGCCCGGATTCTCGAACCAGACGGTACCCGACCAGTAGCGCTGAAATCCAAGGGAGTTGTTGACATCGAAGAAAAAGTGCCCGCCGGGCCGCAGTGCTCGACCCACGGCTTTCGCCACTTTCCGCAAGTCGGCTCGGCGCGGCACATGATTGAGCGCATCGAATTCGCAAGTAATGAGATCCACTGATTCCGGAAGCTGAAAACTCCTCATGTCACCTCGAAGTACCTGTACAGACAGGCGGGCGCGACGAGCCTTCTCGCGGGCAAGTCGGCACATCAGCGGGGATAGATCCACAGCGTAGGTTTTGATCCCCCTGCGGGCCAGGATCAGAGCAGTCGTTCCCGTGCCGCACGCCAGATCGCAGGCGGTTTCAACGTGGGGCAAGATCCGGCCCAGTACTCTCTCCCGCGCCGAATTGATCGGGAGTCGAAGAGACGAAAAGAGCTCGTCGTAATACTGGGCCAGCCATCGATAGGGTCTAATCATCGAACTTGGAGGCGTATTCGTACCGCCTCTTTTGGAATGATAGACCACCTGTCGCCAAATAGGAAGGCTCGCTGATTAGTTGGGACCGGAGTATGGAGTAACCATAGATTGAGGACCGGTGGAACGGTCGCTTTAAGTTTTTTGGCCACACGGGGTTAACCGAAGCAGCGTTGGGTAATCCTTAATCCTGAGTCTCCTGATTACAGTGTCGCCCTGGTCGGTAGTGAAAATCAGTTTCTGCTCCGTGCCGTTCAGAACGTCGATCACCCAAGCCTCCTTTGCGCTTACTCCAGGCAGCGTCACGTCCGTAGTTGCTTCTACAACCCCGTCAGTCGTGTTCCCGGGAAGCCACGCCGCCACCATCAACTCCCCGTCACCACGTTTCAATGTAAACGTCTCAAACTTGTCGCCGCTGCTGAACTTTACAGGGAAGGAGACGCCGGTCCAATCATCCAGCACAGTGCTGAGGGTTCGTAACGTGTAGTAGCCGGCATCGGGTTGCACGGCGTTAATCGTCTGCGAAGGAACAGGAACACGAAACAGGGATTGGCCAACTGAGGCTGAAACGAAATAAGTATTGCACTGGAACGCCAGCATGTTCAGACCTGCATGGCCGACTAGGTTTTGAGCCAGATACTTGGCCCGGACGATCTCAGATTCTCCGTAGTAGTTGGCATACCGCGGCTCATCTCTATTGAGTTCACGTGGGCCAGGCGGATATAAACACCAGCTATAAACCTCGCTGGCAATATACCGGCCCTTGAAGCCAAGCGCATTGCATTCCTTTATGGCCGTCCTGTTTTCCTGCCAATAAAAGGAGTGGAGGTCGTCCAAGGTGAGCCCGGCATCCACCCGCGTACCCGGATGGGACCCGACGGCATCCGGCATCAGCAGAGGTAAGTCCTCTTGGGGAATTTCTTTGACCCATTTCTCCAGCGTTTCCCGGAACTGGGACATCCTGCCGACACCGACCATGATCCGTGCATTGGGGTCGATTTTCTTGATCCCGCGAACCGCCCGCTCGTAAACATCTCTGGGGCCAGCCCACTCATTGCCGATCTCCCAGTAGCCGACCCGGTCCTTGAAGTGGCGCACCATGAAATCCACATAATGCAGGTAGCCTTCGAACATCTTCGGCGTCTCCCAGCACCAGCCAGGATGGTCATAGTAAATGTTGTTGATCTCCCGCGTGCGCACCTGACTCCAGTCCAATTTCCGCCCCTTGTAAACGAAATTGGCTTTGACATCGAGATTCAGAATCACGGTAATACCATTGCGATGCAACTCCGTCACCGTCTGCTCAGCTACAGGGTCAACCTCCATCTTCCCTTTCTCGCGTTCGACGGAGTTCCACGTGAGCAGCCCGTTATCTGCGCCAATCCGGATGTATTTGAGCCCGAGGTCGTACTCCACTGGGCCAAAGAGGAAGTTCTGAGTAAGGCGATCGTGGTTCATCAAGTAAGACGTCGAGGACACGGTCACGCCAGCTCCGCGGGACAGCAACGCCACGTTCTGTCCGCCTGAGTCCCACACCTCCACTTCGCCAATCGAGAATGCGTACCCGACATACTTGTCGAGTCTGCGTTTGAAATTACGGCCGGTAATGCGGACTTGCTTGGCTGCGCGGGGCTTGAACTCGATCACCGTCGCGCCTTTTTGGGACTGAATAATTCTGGGCTTGTTGGCGTTCTTATCGGTGGGTTCGAACTCGATTACCGCCGGCCCCGATTCGTTTCCGGAGAAGTTCTTGGTCTCGTAAGCCACTTCCCAGTGCCAGGCATCGCGGCTTGTCTCGATAGTCAGTTCGTTCGGCAAAGCTCTGCCCGCCCACTTGTGGTAGTCCTGGATGTCAATAAGCTTACCTTCTTCCCACAACTTCGCTCCTGCGAAATCCTGGCTACAAACCAGACTGACCGCTTTTACGATCGATTCCATTGGCAGATCGATTCGGATCCATTCCGGGCGTTCGTCGGGCACTTGGCTGCCGTAACTGCTCCAAGCCGTATCCGGGTCGCCGTCGATTAGGTGGATGGGCAGCATAGACTGATTGTCGTTCCACATCGTCCGCGGGCCCGGTTCGGCTATCGTCACACCAAAAGGATTGCGCTTAATCTCCCAAGACTTTTTCGGCTTGATCTTGACCTGGGGGTTGGTGTTGCCCTCTTGCATGATGGTCCCCGGGTACAGGTCTGGGCTCACCGCATAAATATAGGCGATGTTGCCAAGGGAATAGACCGGAAACCCATTACAAGAGGCCTCAATCGTAGCGTAGTCTTCGAAACTGGGAGCCGTGGAAGCTGGTTTGGTTGAACCTTCTGATGCTTGAATGCGGTCTTTTGAGGCTCCGATCACGCCGGCGAGCATGCCGGCCGTCCCAGTCTCCAGAAAATGACGGCGAGTCATTCTAGCGGTCATTAGTGATCCTCCCGCATAGCGAAAATTGTTGGGTCAAAACTTCCTGGCGGCCATATTCTCCGCCCCACCTGAGAGGGGACTCAGAAATGTTCCGTTGAAACAAACCCGTTCTATCTACTTTGTTAGCCCTCTCGCATCAGTCGGCTTGGTTTCGAAGCGACAGCAAGGATTGAGCAGAAACTGTAGCGCTCGCTGAGAGTTAGAGAACACTTCATCATGAAACTGAGGTCCTCCGGTTGGACCATAGTTTCGGGCTTCGAAAACGATTAGGTCTGCCGTCGACACCGCCCCCCTCTGCGCTTGGAGTTGCAGCGATCCCTAGCTGCAACCAAAAATCCCTTGAACTCCCTGGATAGTTTCTCTATACTTCGTGCGCTTTCCGTAAGGGAAGCCCTGATTGTGCCCAGGTAGCTCAGGCGGTAGAGCGCAGCCCTGAAAAGGCTGGCGTCGGCGGTTCAACTCCGTCCCTGGGCACCATCGTAACCCACCTTCAAAAAGCCTCTGCGCTCCACAAAAGCGGAGAGGAAAGAAAGGGCCGAAAAGAATTCCCCTCTTCGGCCCTTTTTTTATTTTCCAACGGCGTCAATCCTAAGACAGATCAGTGAATAGATGAAATGCTGCCCTCAGCGGGGAATCACTACGGGGTGGGTTTCTTCGTATTGTCGAATGCTATCCTGGTTCTGCATGGTGAGGCCGATATCATCAAAGCCGTTGAGCAGGCAATGACGCCGAAACTCTTCCACTTCAAAGCGGAAAACCAATCCATCATCGGAATGGACTCGATTCCCCTGCAGATCGACATTCAAAGTGTATCCTGGAGTTTTGCGTACCCGCTGAAAGAGTTCCTCAATCTGAACTTCTCCCAAACGAATGGGTAACATCCCGTTCTTGAAGCAGTTGCTATAGAAGATATCGGCGAAAGAAGGGGCAATCACGCAGCGAAAGCCGTAATCCTGCAATGCCCAGGGAGCGTGTTCGCGTGAGGAACCACAACCGAAATTGGCTCGGGTCACCAGAATCTGAGCCCCGCGATAACGTTCCTGATTCATTTCAAATTCGCGATTCAATTCCTTTCCATCCACAAAACGCCAGTCATAAAAGAGAAATTGCCCAAACCCGGTCCGTTCGATTCGCTTCAAGAATTGCTTAGGAATGATCTGATCGGTGTCGACATTGGGCAGATCCAGCAAAGCGACAACCCCTTTGAGCTTGGTAAATGGTTCCATTCTTTCTCCTTCCTGCGCACAACTAATATTGCCGGACATCAACGAAATGTCCCTGGATAGCCGCGGCCGCAGCCATAATCGGGCTAACGAGATGGGTTCTTCCACCTTTTCCCTGACGCCCTTCGAAGTTCCGGTTCGAGGTTGAGGCGCAGCGCTCACCTGGTTTGAGAATATCGGGATTCATTCCCAAGCACATGCTGCAGCCGGACTCACGCCAATCAAAACCTGCCTCCTTGAAGATTCGGTCCAGCCCTTCTTTCTCTGCCAATCGTTTGACTTCCTGCGAGCCAGGAACAACCATGGCATAGACCTTGCCAGAAACCTTTTTCCCCGCAATAAAACGAGCAACCGCGCGTAGATCCTCCAAGCGGGAATTCGTACAGGAACCAATGAACACACGATCAATGGGGATCTCCGTGATCGGGGTTCCTGGTTTCAAACCCATGTATTCCAGGGCATGCTCGGCGGACCTACGGGAATTCGGGTCAGAGAAGTCTGAAGGTCTAGGCACTCGGGCATCCACTGAAATCACCTGTCCCGGATTAGTTCCCCAGGTAACCTGAGGAGTAAGTTCGGAAGCTTTCATTTCCAAAGTCCGATCAAAGATAGCCCCCGGGTCACTGTTCAGCTGCTGCCATCGCTGAACGGCCGCGTCAAAGTCCTTCGGAGCAAATCGCCGCCCTCGCAGATAATCAAAGGTCTTCTGGTCGGGGGCAACCATGCCGGCCCTTGCACCTCCCTCAATCGACATGTTGCAGACAGTCATTCGCTCTTCCATGCTGAGGTTGCGGATGGCCTCTCCGGCGTATTCGATCACGTACCCCATTCCCCCGCCTGTCCCAATCCGCCCGATAACGGAAAGAATGATATCCTTTGCCTCGACACCGTAAGGTCTTTGCCCCTCCACCTGAATGAGAAAAGTCTTGGGCCTTTCCTGAAGCAGGCATTGGGTCGCGAGAACATGTTCCACTTCACTGGTTCCAATTCCAAACGCCAGAACTCCAAAAGCCCCATGCGTAGACGTGTGGCTGTCTCCACAAACCAGGGTGAGCCCAGGTAAAGTGAGCCCGAGTTCAGGACCGATGACATGCACAATCCCCTGCTCGGGGCTATTCAAATCGTACAACGTGACGCCAAATTCCCTGCAGTTGACTGCCAGCGTCTCGATCTGCTGGGCCGAAATGGGATCTTCGATCGGAGACCCGCGCCGTGTCGTCGGCACATTGTGATCCATGGTGGCAAAAGTCAGATCCGGTCTGCGGATCTTCCTTCCGGCCAGCCTCAAACCCTCAAATGCCTGGGGTGAGGTGACTTCGTGGACCAAGTGTCGATCGATATAGATCAAGGAAGGCTTCCCCGACTCCTCCATAACAACATGGGCCTCCCAGATCTTTTCAAAAAGTGTCTTTGGATTCATCACGCTGGATCGACTCCATGATACTTGCAAATAATTCAACCCCTCTAACGGAAACTCGTCGTGATCATAAATGCGGTAAGGAAGCTGAGCTGATTGACTCGTCTCCCAAAATTTCTATTATAACGAAAAGTTCTCCATGAACCTCAAATTAATATGGAAACTCCAGCACGGTAATGCTAAGTATTGTGACGAAGAGTGAAAGGATAGCATCATTGTAAGGGTGAAGCGTTCGCTGATCGGCAGGTCAGGAAAAACCTATTGCTGGATGAAGAATGCTTCGCCCCTATAGCAACGCCAGAAGGGAAGAAATATGAAATCATTCCGCACTTGCATACTCCTCGCCGGATTCATCAGCCTTTCAATTGGATTCACATGGGAAATCAGCTCGATTGAGTCCAGCGCGAAATCACTTGATGGTCCTAAAGACGAACGACAACTCGAAGACAAAAGCCCTATTCAGTTGCCGAGCGGTTCTCAAGTCGTATTTGGCAGCTTTCCTAGCGCGTCCTTGAAAGAAAATCGCGAGTACTCGATTTTCCTTCCCCCTTCCTACCACAGGAGCCAGAGAAGCTATCCCGTGGTTTATTTCCTCCATGGACTCAATAATGATCATACCAGTTGGATCGTGGATCATTACGGCCATCTGCACCAAACCGTAGATCAACTGATCCTGGAAAAGAAAATTCCTGAAATCTTGATGGTCCACCCAAAAGGAGACAACAGTTTTTACACGAACTACCTCGATGGCAGCAAACGCTATGAAGATTACATTGATCAAGACTTGATCCAATACGTTGAAAGAAACTACCGAGCCAAGACAGGTTCAAAGTGGCGTGCTATCGGAGGAACTTCGATGGGTGGTTTTGGCGCCCTTAAAATCGCTTTTAAGCACAAAGATCTATATTCCGCCACGGCTGCCCATTCTCCTATCGTGTTCTTGAACGAACCCGAGCACATGTCCGAAGAAACCAAGAATAGCGGCCGGTTTAATTGGTTCACACAAATGATTACGCCTATTTTTGGCAATCCGGTGGATCTCCATAAATGGCGAAACAACAACCCGTTAGATTTGGCCAAGACCACGGATCTAGCAGGATTGAGAATTTATTTTGATTACGGAACCGCCGATCGGTATAACGCGATCATGGGTTTGGGCCAAAGCATAAAAGCTCTCGACGCTGTGTTAAGCGAACGGCATGTTCCCCACACATTTGTGGAACATCCGAATGAGCCTCATGGCTGGGAATTGGTGAGCCTCCACTTGTCTGAGTCGTTGCCATTTCTCTGTCAGGGATTTACCCAGTAATGAGCTAGTCGGCTGTAGCAGCGGTCTATGACCGCCATGCTTCGTCGGCGCACGTAGAGCGCCGCTACAGTTGCTTCGGTCGGCGGTCATAGACCGCCGCCACAGGTGTTATCAAATTCATGAAAACTGAGGTCATTACCTACTATCTCGAGATGCTCAGCGCTTCAGAACTTCGTGGGGTCGATCCTCCCTTGGCCGGGTTTGAAGTTAAGCGTGCCGCAATCCCCTGCCCTGAGTTGAACCGTTTCTTATATACGAGTGTTGGAGGCGACTGGTATTGGATAGATCGTTTGGTCTGGAGCTATTCGCAATGGCTCGAATATCTGAATCGACCCGAACTGGAAACCTGGGTAGGTTACCTTTCAGGCTCGGTGGCTGGATATTTTGAATTGGAGAAGCAGGAAGATCGGAATATCGAAATCGCCTATTTCGGTCTGCTGGCACCTTTCATCGGGAAGAAACTAGGTGGAGCCTTACTCACGTCCGCGGTGAGACGCGCTTGGCAGATGGGCGCGTCACGTGTCTGGGTCCATACTTGCACGCTGGATGGCCCATTCGCTCTTAAAAATTATCAGTCCAGAGGATTTCGGCTGTTCAAGGAAGAAAGAGCCTGGAAGACTCTTCCCGACTTACCCCCAGGTCCCTGGCCTGGAGCAAAGAGCTTTGAGAGGTAGTACGTAAGATTATGCAGATCCCCCTCACCCCCAACCCTCTCCCGCGTTGGGGCGAAGGGAGCCGATAATTCTCTGAGAAAAGAGTGAGGGTCAAAAGCTAGGAAAGACCAGAGACCAATCTAATAAGAGCGGGAATTCGCATCCTTGGAGGCAGCAAGAACTCGCTCCAGGCCATTTTGCTTGAACGCCACCAACGCCGCGGTTCCCAGCCCCATCACGATTTGGAAAAAATCTCTTCTGGTCTGCATCCCACTCCTAGCCGCTAATCCTCAAGCTCGATCGAAAATCACTTTCTATTTTCCCCCGCTGATTTCCCCGTGTGGCTTTCCCAGCGTGATTTCCTTATAGACGACTTCAATTTGTCCGGGGAAGAAATCACCCACCCAGTTCTTTACCGACTCAGGCAACTGGATCTTGGCACCTGTCAACTTGTCACCTTCCCTGACGACCAGATCTTCCAGTGTCTTCCCTGATTTCACCGCGTCTCGAACAGCTTTTTCGAGCTCATTGATAAACTGCCGTTCCCCGAGAAGCATCTCCCGACTTCCAGGAACTCCATGCCCTGGAAGAACAGTAACCACGTCGAGTTTAAGGGCGTGATTGATCACATCAGGCCAGTTACCCACATTCCCGTCTCCCATATAGTTGTAGGGTCCATTCACGACGGCATCTCCCGTGCAGAGGATTTTTTCCTTTGGCAAGTAGACGAATCCGTCACCCCTGGTATGGGCCCATCCAAAGAAATGGAATTCCACCTTCCGCGTTGAGTCTTCCAACACATATTTTTTGCTCGCAAACGTCTGCTTGGGAGGCTCGGCTGTTGGCAAATTCAAGGCTGCCACATCTTCGCGTGTCTTCGCTGCTTCCAGCCAGCGCTTGGGTTCGTAGCGCTTCATTTCCTCCGCGACACCAATATAAGCCAGGGTGGTCGCCCCCAGTTTTGTCCACACCGGATTGCCGTAGGCGTGGTCGCCATGATGATGTGTGTCAAAGACATACTTGACCGGCTTGCTGCTGGTCTTCTTGATGTCCACCAGACAAGCTTCAGCGCCGCTGGGGAAATTAGCATCAACGACAATGATATAGTCTTTCATTTCAATCCAAATGTTATTGCAGTACCCTTTCTCCTTGAGGTCACCTTCCCGGAACCAGACCCCTGGAGCAATTTTGGTAACGCCATTAGAAGTCGCCTCCATTTCCCAACGTACAATTCCAAACCAGAGTGCTGTCAAGACAAACACCAGGCTGCCGATCATTATCCATTGCTTTCGTATCATGCTCTATCTCCGTTTCGACTGAACTTCTTGACTCGCAGATTCCAGAAAGGGTTCATTTCAAGCCTTCTGATTGGGATGGAGTCCTATGGGCGTATGACGGTGCCATCCTTCTTTCTGATGGTGCCCCATATAGGGTCAAAAGTACGATCGGTAGGATAGGGAAACTTTGCGGCCAGTTTTTCGTCCACTTCAATTCCCAAACCGGGGGCCTCGTTTGCATACATATATCCATTCTTGATTTCCGGACAGCCTTTGAACACTTCTCGCGTCTCCGCCGGAAAGAGATAGCCTTCATGAATCCCGAAATTGTAACTGGCCAATTCAAGAGCCAACTGAGCTGCGTGCGCCACCGGAGAGGCGTCTCCTGGGCCATGCCACGCCGTTTTGACACCGAACAATTCACTCAGTGCCGCAACTTTGCGAGCCATGCTGAGGCCGCCGATCTGCGAGATATGAATGCGAATAAAATCAATGTAACGATTCGAAATCAGCGGCAGATATTCATGCAAGTTATTGAAGAGCTCTCCCATCGCAAGGGGCGTACTGCATTGTTGACGAATCAAGCGAAAATGATCGCTCTCTTCAGGGGGCACCGGGTCTTCGATAAAAAAAGGGCGATATTTTTCCAATTCTTTGCATAGGTTTACAGCCTCGCTGGGTGATAGACGCTCATGAATATCGTGAATCAACTCAACCTGGTCCCCCAATTTCGCGCGCATATACTCAAAAAGCTTAGGGACCAGAAGAAGATAGGAAGTGTTCTCCCAAACCGCTCGCGGATTGGTGGGTCCAATATCTTTATCATCCATGTCCGTGCCGCCGATTCCATAGGTCCTCTGACCAGGAACATCCACTTGGATCCGAATATGTCGGAATCCTGACTCCATGGCTTGCCGTGCGCTCGTCTCAACTTCTTGAAAGTCTCGCCCCGAGGCATGGAAATAACATTCTGCCGCAAAGCGGCATTTGCCGCCGAGCAGCTGATAGACTGGCATATTGGCTCTCTTCCCTTTGATATCCCATAGCGCCATATCCACCCCGCTCATTGCGTTAAAGAGGACCGGGCCATTGCGCCAATAGGAACTGACATAGGAGGACTGCCAGATATCTTCGATCTCATCGACGTTTCTTCCCAACAGGAAGGGTTTGAGGTACTTCTCCACCGCCGTTTGCACGACGAGGGGTCTCTGGGTGAAGGTTGCGCATCCATATCCGTGCAAGCCAGGCTCGGTAGTCAACACTTTCACAATGACAAGGCGGACACCATTGGGATAAGTCAGGATCGTTTCGATATCTCGGATCTTGACGGGGGGTAAACCTCGAGTGACGCCTGGCTTACTTTGCGCCCACAGTGGCTGCAGCGAATTGTCCAGGGGAAGCAAACTCGTGCCTCCTGCCAATGCACTGGATGAGATCCAACGTAGTGCTTGCCTTCTGTCCATAGAGTTTCCTTTTGGTTTTAAGAGATAGCGTCATGCTATGCAAGACACTGACTGAAGTCAATTTGAGATTCGATCGTAACGGGTTAGTTATTTGGGGGCAATGGCGACCACAGCTCGAGCCTCGGCTGACTTGGAAGGGACGGACCGCCGGGCCGTCCGCGGCGCGCTCAGCGAGCGCGCCCTACCAGGCATTCCCCGATATCTTACGTATTACATTCGATTATCACTTGGTCATAGTGACCGGTTGCCCTGACCGTGCCGATTCAACCGCGCAAAAAGCCAGCTCGCAGGAACGCAGCGCATCCTCCCAGGAAACTGCAGGTTTTTTTCCGTGCCTGACGCAGTGAATAAAGTCCTGAGTTTCCGCTAAGTAGGGATCGTTGTCAGGGTCAACTTGCAGAAGAGAAATCCGAGAACCCATTTCGTCTCGACTATTTGTTGTGGACATCCAATGAAAGCGGCTGGAAGCAAGGTTGTCGTAAACAAGCATGCCCCGGCTACCGCAAATCTCCACGCTCTGATGAAAACTTCCGACCGGATGCGCCCAACTCCCTTCAAGATGTGCAATCGCATGAGACTCTAACTGAATGCTCAAGAGGGCATAGTCCAGTCCATTAAGATGTTTTTCTGAAGCCGATTTCGCGTAGACGGTTTTCGCCTCTCCAAACGTCCAACGCAGGAAGTCCAGGTCATGAATGAGTAGATCCAAAATGACGCCTCCACTTTTTTCTGGTACTGCAAACCAAGATCCAGGCCCCGGGAATCCCACACAACGTGAAAGGCGAATGGTCCCCACCTGGCCGACGTCTCCAGCCATCACCATTTGTCTCAGTTTTGCGTACTCCCAAAAGAACCGGAGGACCAGCCCAACGGTGACGACCTGTTTGTACCCAGAGAGACAGTGGCGGATCCCATCGGCCATCTGCTTGTTCAGCGCGAGAGGCTTCTCGCAAAAAACGTGCTTTTGTGCGGCCACGCATTTTTGCAACGTACTCAACCGAGTAAAGGTAGGGAGACAGTCAAAAACAACGGAGACTGAAGATTCGTCATATACCGGATCCGGTTGATCCAATGGAACCGCATCGCAGGCGAGCGCTAACTTCTCGGCGTTGGAAAATGTACGGCTATAGACGAACCGGATCCTGACACCGGGAATTCTCTGCAAAGCTCGCACCATCTTTAAGCCCATATTTCCGGCTCCAAGAATGGCCACATCCAAAGGTTTGTGCACAACCGCAAGCGCAGCGGATCGGTCCATGAACTCACTCATTGTTGTTTCTCATCTCACTCCGTGATCTCCTGAAATCAAATCTAAGAGCTTACTCTTCCCACCAAGCCATGCCATTCCGAGTCAGGACTAAAGCATGACAACCTTTCCTGTAGCAACCGAACCGTAGGCTGCCTCGACGACTTCCAAGGCCCTTAATCCATCAACACCGTTCGGCGAGATCGGCTGCCCATTTTGAATACAATGGACGAAGTTTTCGAGCATCCGCCGAATGAGATCTCCATCATGGGAAATGGCCACCTGTTTGGCTGCCTGCTCTGAATAATGGCTCAGGGTCCATGGGAACAGATCCAGGTTCAAGATTCCGCTTGTGCCAACCACAGCCAGCTTAACGTCTCCCCAGATCGGGAATGAGAGACTGGGCCGAGACCAACTGGAATCCAATGTCACAAATAATCCATTACTCATTTCTAGACTTAGAACCGCCACATCCTCCACGGACAAAGAGTGCAGACGTGTTGATGCTTGTGCATACACTCGGACGAATTCTCGGTCAAACAACCAGCGCAGTGCATCCACAACATGGACCGTATGGTCCATGATGGCTCCGCCTCCGGATAACGCCGGGTCCGCAAACCAGCCTCCTGGCATCGTGCCGTGGTTGGTGGCATTGACTGCGATAATTTCACCCAGCACCCCATTCTCAATCCAATGCTTTGCCTGCTGGAGCGATTCACTGAACCGACAAGGGAAACAAATACCCAAGTTAGCCCCATGAGCTTCGACGATGGCTAGCATCTCTCTGGCTTCAGCCTTCTTCGTCGCCAAGGGTTTCTCACAAAGTATAGGGGTTCCGGCGCGGGCAATATCAATCACCATCTGCTTATGTCTGCTGTTGGCCGAACAGAGAATGACCCCGTCTACAGAACTGGATCGAATAAGTTCTCTGTAATCCGCCATGCAGGGTACCATGCCGATCTGTTCTGAATATTCCGCTACCTTCCTCGCGTCGGCCTCTACAATGGCCACGACACTCAAATCAGGCATGGATTGGAGGCAGCTAAGATAATGAGAGGCATGCATATGTTCAAAGCCGACGATGGCCAATCTGGTGTTCATAAGAAACCTGTTCGACATCCTGCCCAATTGTAAACTCAGCAAATCCTAAGTCATTGGTTTCGGAAACGCAATTCGGATTCGAAACTCGGCGGGGTCGGGAAAAATGACCGAAAATAAGGCAGTTATTCCGGTGGAGCCGGGTCCTCTCGTTTTCACATTACTTCTATCCTATTGATTATAAATGGCTTGATTCAGATCCGACCTTTGGAACGGTACGTGTATTGTATATTGGTGTAGTGGCGTATAAAGGAACTTAGAAATTGAGCAGTTCATGAGGAAAGGGAGAGGGCATATGGATGCGAAAACGAGTAAATATCTGCAACAGGCCGGGAAATATGTCAGGCTGGGAAAGCTGACGCTTGCCCTTGAGCAATATCTAAAAATCCATGAATTGGAGCCGGAAGATACAACGATTCTAAACAACATTGGCGACCTCTATGTCCGTTTGGATGACAAAGAGAATGCAATGTTCTGGTACGCCCAGCTTGCAGAATCCTTTTTCGCTCGTGAACTGTTCTCAAATGCGGTGGCCACTTACAAGAAGATCTTAAAGCTTGCCCCCAAGAATCAAGAGGCGATTATGCAGTTAGCTCTTATTTTCGAACGGCAAGGACAAAAGACTAATGCAAAGAATTTCTACCAAATCCTGGCACAACAAAAGATGGACCTTGGGGAACATAACGAAGCTTCATCCTTATTTCAAAAGGCTTGTAATCTGGAACCCGAGTGTTCCCAAGGTTTTCTAAAATTGGCACAACATCTGGAATTACAGGGAAAAGCTGAAGAGGCTATACGATGTTACCTCCAGAGTGCCAATCTCCTCGCAGATCAAAACAAAACCGCCGAGGCGATTACCGTTACCGAGAATATCCTTCGCATTCGCCCCAAAAACAAAGAGATCATAAAGGCCTTATTCCGATTATTGGAGAAAGTCGGGATGACGACTCGGGCCATTGAATACCTGCAATCCTTGACAATGGTTGAGGATTCGGACTTCAAATTGACGATGTGTGAATTGCTCATCACGGCAGGGGATCTTGAGTCGGCCCTGAAGATCCTTAAAGAAAGCGTCCGGGAGAACACTGCGCTTTATGTACCTGCAGTAAAATTACTCAAGCTGTTGATTAGTGAAGGGAAACTTGATTCTGCACTGGACTTGATGGAAAGCATCATTGATATCTCGATTCAGATGCAGGATGAAGACAACATGCGAGAAATTCTCGACAATCTGGCGAGGTTGGATAGAGAAAATATTAGAATCTGGAAAACCCTCACAACTATCATGATCCGAATGAACGATAAGCGGAATCTCGAAGAGCACTTGAAAAGGCTCGTCACTCTGCAGCTTCAGGATGGGAATGTGCGGGAAGCAAGAGAGAGCCTTAACAAACTCGTGGTTTACGGACATGCGGATTATTACCTGGACCTGTTAAATCTCATGAATGAGGCCTCCACGAATCCGGACTCAGACCTAAATGGGTTGAAAGAACGAGTAATCAAATCGTTTGAGAATGGCCATTTCGACAAAGGAGTCCAAAAGCCTGACGCAATCATGGCTTTAGGCGTCACGGAAGCAAGTCTTGGAGCGGATTGGGCAAGCGACATTGAGGAAGAATTTATCCTAGAGGCGGATAATCTTTAAGAACCTCAACTTTCAAGAAGCTGGCTCCCCAACGATCATCATTCAGAAAGCGTCATGGAAAGTCCTGAAAATTCAGTGCAGGGCGCCCCCTCCATATTCTAGTTCCCCACATCAATCAGGATTATATTCGATCCCAAGCTTTCTCCTTAGACCCAGAAATGGTAACATTTCGAAACTGTTGCAAAAGCGGGGAAGTCTGTCTTCGGTCCTGGCAGGATGCTATAACCGCGGTAGGCGCTCGTAGATTGCGACGGCAGTTCTTCATTGCGACGACACAAGAAGTAATCTGGCTTAATGAAAGGATGAGTTTTCGATGCCTTCAAGCAAAATCTCACGGCGACATTTCATGGCTGCGGGTGGCCTATTCGCTTCAGTAGTGATGAACAGGGGGACAATTTTGGGCAACTCTAAGTCACAGATGACCAAAATAGAGCGCATCAAAGCTGTGTTGCGGGCCGAGCGTGTAGATCGCCCGCCTTTTACTTTTTGGCATCATTTTGGTTTAGAAAAGTTGCCAGGGGAAAAGCAAGCAGAAGCGACCCTTGATTTTTATCGAAAATTCGACGTCGATCTATTGAAGGTGATGAGTGACTATTCTTTTCCCCTTCCAGAGAATATGGGCGCCATCACCGAGTTTTCTGATTGGAAAAAAATTGAGCCTATTAAGAATCCCTTCCCGGAGCAAATCAAAGCTCTCAAAATAATCGACAAGGAACTCAAAGGGAAAGCCCCATTCGTGGAAACAATTTTCCAATCATGGACAGTCCTGGAAAAGCTGTCGTCAAAAAAAGCAGTGGAACAGCTGAAACGGGAGGATCCTTCTACGCTCAAAAAAGTCTTGCGCGCCATTTCCGAGTCTCAAGGCAACCATGCAAGACTTGCCCTTGATGCTGGAGCCGCCGGAATTTTTTTGGCAGTGGCGGCTGCGGATCACTCGGTTATGGATACGCAGGAGTATTTGAAATTCGTCCGAGAATCCGATTTGATGATTCTGGATGCGGTCAAGGATAAAGGCTACCTTAATATTCTGCATATTCACGGGAACAGTCCTCATTTCGACACCCTCCTGAGTTACCCGATTCAGGCGATCAACTACTCTGTTTATGGGACGGGAATGAGTCTTAATGAAATGAAGAAGAAGTTTTCTGGAACTTTGATGGGTGGCCTGGACGAAACCAATATGGCGAAGCTAACCGACGTCGAACTCAAGGGCGAAATTCAGGAAGCGGTAGAGGCGATGCAGAAGCGCCGCCTTATCCTGGCGCCCGGGTGCTCGGTCCCCAATGACATTGCGGATGGACCGTTGCTGAAGGTAAGAGAACTCGTTCTTGAAACCTGATCCAGATTGGCCAAGCACACCCTCTTCGCGGTAAATTCGGCGGAAGAGAATGAGGGGATAGCCAGGTTTGGACAGCATTAGATTCAAGAAAGCGCCCGGAGCGGAAGCTATAATAAAAGTGGCGACTGTCTCCACAAACATCATAAGGTCAAAATGGCATTTTCATTCTTGATAACTTAGCCATCATTCCTCCGCTCATCTGCTTCATCATTTTTCGGGTTTGGACATACTGCTTCAACAGCTGATTCACTTTCTGAACAGAAGTCCCGCTCCCGCGCGCAATCCGTTTTCGTCGGCTGCCATTGATGGCTTGATGATGGGCTCTCTCATAAGGGGTCATCGAATTGATGATCGCTTCGATATGGATTAATTCCCGTTCATCGACTTTGACCTTATTCATATCTTTAAACGGTCCGATCTGCGGCAGCATCCCGATCAGTTGGTCCAGGGGACCTAATTTTCTCATTTGCCGCAATTGGTCGCCAAAATCTGCGAGCGTAAACGAATCCTTCAGCAGCTTTTCACCCAGTTCTTCGGCTTTTTCCTGATCAATCGATTGCTGAGCCTTCTCAATTAAAGAGAGGACATCGCCCATCCCCAGAATCCGGGATGCCATCCGATCGGGATGGAATTGCTCTAAGGCATCTGATTTCTCTCCGACGCCGACGAATTTGATGGGCTGACCCGTCACCGATTTAATGGAGAGCGCGGCGCCACCACGGGCGTCGCCATCCATTTTCGTGAGGATGACTCCCGTCAAGGCAAGCTGATCATGAAACTCCTTGGCACTCTTGACAGCATCTTGCCCGGTCATCGCATCCGCAACAAACAGAATTTCCGCTGGATTGACTAACTGCTTGACCACTTGCAGTTCTTCCATCAACTGCTGGTCGATATGTAATCGCCCGGCCGTATCGATAAGCAGGATATCGCAGCCGGAATTCCCCGCCTCCCGGAGAGCATCACGACAGAGCTGGCTCGGATCGTCCACCCCAGTCCCCGCGAAACAATGAGCACCGATATCCTTGGCAATGACCGACAACTGCTCACGTGCTGCCGGACGATAGACGTCGATGGACAGAAGCAGGGTCCGGTGCCCGTGACGGTTCAACCAAAGGGCGAGTTTTCCAGCCGTCGTGGTTTTGCCGGATCCCTGGAGACCCACCATCATAAAGACGCTGGGAGGACGTGCGCCAAAATTCAGTTTTGAAGAGGCGCCCCCTAACATTTCGACCAATTCATCATGAACAATTTTGACGACCTGCTGTCCCGGTGTCAGGCTGTCCATAACCTCCTGACCATGGGACTTTTCCTTGATGGACTCGACAAACTGTTTGACGACTTTGAAATGGACGTCGGCCTCGAGCAGCGCCATTCGGATTTCTTTGAGCGCTTCATCAATATGCTGGGCAGAAAGTTTCCCTTCACCACGGAGATTCTTAAAGACCTTCTGGAGTTTCTGCGACAATTGATCAAACATGAAGAGGCCTCACAATTGGACTTTTCGGGCGAAACGTTGAATGCTCAAAGCGCGGCCAGTCGTGTCATCGACTTCAATCTCGACACCATTGATTTGGACATCTTCAGTTGCTATTTCGAACCGCGCCGGAAGTTGATTGATAAACTTGGGTATAATGATTTCTTTCTTCACTCCAATGACGGAATTGTGGGGACCCGTCATGCCCGCATCGGAAATATATGCCGTCCCTTTAGGGAGTACCTGCTCATCGGCTGTCGCCACATGGGTATGCGTGCCGACAAGGGCAGATACTCTGCCGTCAAAATACCATCCCACGGCTTGTTTTTCCGCGGTTGCCTCCGCATGGAAATCAATGAAGATGACCTTAACGGAATCACTGAGTTGCGCAAGGAGTTCATCGCCGATTCGAAAGGGGCAGTCAATGGAAGGCATGAAAACTCTTCCCTGGAGATTCAAGACAGCAAAGGGCTGCCCGTTTCGCGCAGTTCCCTTATAGAGTCCTTTCCCCGGGGCCGTAGGGGGATAATTGGCAGGACGCAGGAGGCGGGGCTGTTGATCAAAATAAGGCAGGACTTCCTTTTTGTCCCAAACATGATTGCCGGAAGTCAGAACATCGATCCCCAGGCTTAAGAACTCCTCCCCGAGCCGCGGCGTAATTCCGTTTCCAGCAGCCGCATTTTCAGCATTCGCAATACAGAGATCGATGCCACGACTTTGGAGAATGTGAGGAAGATTGTGTTCCAGAGCCTCTCGCCCTGGCTTTCCAACAATGTCGCCAACAAAGAAAATTCTCATCGCGCGTAATCCACAACGCGCGTCTCGCGTATCACCGTAACCTTGATTTGTCCGGGGTACTGGAGCTCGTTCTCAATCTTTCGTGCAATGTCACGGGTCAGGAAGAAAGCTTGCTCATCGCTGACCTTGTCACTTTCCACCAGGATCCGGATCTCCCGTCCCGCTTGAAGGGCATAACACTTCGAAACCCCCTCAAAAGAATCGGCAAGATTCTCTAATTTTTCGAGTCGCTTGACATAGGTTTCAAGTATCTCGCGCCGGGCGCCAGGGCGCGCGGCCGACAGAGCGTCCGCAGCCTGTACAAGCTGAGCCTCGACTGTTTTGAAATCAACGTCAAAGTGGTGAGCTTCCATGCAGTGGATTACTTCTTCTGATTCGCCACATCGCCGGGCGACTTCCACCCCCAACTGGATATGAGTGCCTTCAACTTCCCGGTCAAAAGCCTTTCCAATGTCGTGCAAAAGGCCTGCCCTTTTGCACACACCAGCCTTCCCCTTGATCTCAGCCGCCATCATCCCTGCCAAATAGGCCACTTCCTTGGAATGACTCAATACGTTTTGCCCGTAACTGGTGCGGTATTTCAGTCTTCCCAGCAGCCGAATGATTTCAGCGTGAAAATCATGGATTCCTAACTCGAGAGCGGCCTCTTCACCTTCTTTCTGGATCCTGCCATCCAACTCGGCTTTAACTTTTTCAACGACCTCTTCGATTCGAGCGGGATGAATTCGGCCATCGGCAATGAGCCTTTCAATCGCCGTTTTGGCGATTTCACGACGGATAGGATCAAAAGCAGAGACAATGATGGCTTCGGGCGTATCATCGATGATTAGATCAACCCCCGTCGCAACTTCCAAAGCCCTGATGTTTCTTCCTTCACGCCCGATAATGCGGCCCTTCATCTCATCATTTGGGAGATCGACAACCGAAACTGCAGATTCAACGACATGCTCCCCGGCACATCGTTGGATACTCATCGTGATAATCTCTTTGGCGGTTTCCAGAGCCGTTAAACGGGCATCTTCTTCTACCCGCTTGATGACAGCGATGCAATCCTTCCGGCAGTCTACTTCAATTTGTTTGAAGAGTTGTTTGCGAGCTTCTTCGGTGGTGAGGTTTGAAATTGCTTCCAGTTGTCGTTTCTGTTCCTGAATCAGATCCTTGGCCTTTTTTTCGTCAAGGGCCAGGGCATATTCCTTTTCAGAAGAGCGTTTTTCCCGCTGGGTGAGTTCTCTTTCCCTTTGAGTTGAGGCCTGTTCTTTCTTCTCTAGAGATTCCTCCTTCTGATTCAGGCGCCTTTCAATACTTTGAAGCTCTATCTTCCGGTCCTTATTTTGTCTTTCAACCTCGCTTCTAAGACTGAGGATCTTGTCTTTGGCCTCTAGTGAGGCTTCTTTCTTGATGTTCTCTGCTTCGCGCTTCGAATCTCCAACAATCTTCTGTGCGGATAGTTCTGCTGTTTTTAAGGTCAGTGCGGCCTGTTTGTTTCTCACCAACATGACCGACAGTACCACCACCAGAGCAACCGCCACGGTTAGTGCAATATAAATAACCGAGTGCATGGTTTCTCCTAAATCTCAAAAACCCAAAGGAGCTACCCCTTCGGGCACATGTCCAAATTAAAAGCATTGAGTTGAACAACATTAAGAAAAGAAACATTCTCAGCATAGGATCCCGGTGAATACAAAAGTCGCTATGTCTTAAGAATCAGCTACTTACAAACTTCCAACTGAGATTATATTCCATGATTCACTGGAAGTACAATATTTCGTATTGAGGCGAGTTGAATTCTTGTCCTCAGATAAAAGGTTGGGAAACAAGTTGAGCCCCGACAGGTTCTTATAGACAGGTCGATGACAAACCGCCGGGACGGGTTCTTCTCGCAATGAGCGCTTTCAATTCGAATGACCTCCTGCGGCGGTAGGCAATTAAGAATTCGAGTTAAGAAAGAGGATCGGGAACTGTCAGGGTTGGGAGCAGGGTGAGAAAAGAGGAATCAATCCTTCTGGTTTTGGAAATTGCCAATTCTTACTGAATTAGAATCACCCCGCGGGACGAGGCGGTTACGGCAGGGTTCGAATCCGAATGTTTCGGTACCACACTTCTTGCCCATGGTGCTGCAAGGCTATATGGCCCTTCTTGTATTGGGCAAATCCAGGCATCTTGCTAAACTTGCTTTGAGCGATCAAATCCTTCAAGTCCTGGCTTCCCCACACATACTCAAGAACTTTTACATTATTGAGCCAATGCTCGACGTGAGTGCCATTCGCGATGATCCTTACCTTGTTGTACTCACCGACGGGTTGAAGCTTCTTGCCGGCAGGCGCAATCAATGCGTAAAGGGAAGCGGCCGATGTCTTAGGATTCTTTCCATCAGGGTGCCGATCGTCATCGACGACCTGGTACTCCGGAGCAGTTTCCCAAATTGCAGCTCCCTCTTCAATCCCGCGGTAGAACACTCCTCCATTACCTCGGGGCGTAACTCGCCACTCTAATTCCAATTCAAAATCCTGATATTCTTCTTTAGTGATGAGGTCCACGTGGTCCACTCCCACAACGGTTTTCAATGCATTGTCTTCGACCACCCAGCCTGTCGAAGGAAAGCTACTGATCTTAAAACCGCGCCATGCATCGGTGGATTTCCCGTCGAAGAGCACGACCCATTTCCCCGCGGAATAGACCGGGCCGACAGTTTGCAGTGTGAGGAGAGCGGTCACCATGAAAATCAAAATCTTCAAAGTCTTCTTTTGGAGCCTTCCCGGCGGAAAGTGCTTTCGTTTTTTCCGTTGAGAAGAGAACGGGAGGTTACTCATTTCGAGAGGGTGATTGAGGCTGCGATACCCGGGTTCCATCATAAGGAAATAAGCCCTCCTAATTCAGGTGAGAATATCTTTGGGGGTAAGGTGTGAAAACTGAATGCGCCAGCTGCATTTCTCAACCATCCAAACAAGTCGCAAGAAAGCCTTCAATCAAGGCAAGCGGAAACCAGCTACCGAAAAAAAGCCCCGCTTTGCCGTGAGGCACTCTATTTGGACCTGTTACCAGGTGGGCACCCAACTTCTACTTTAGGAAACTTCACATGGTGAAGTTTGCACACCGTAAGAAGACAAGGGCTCCCATTCAAATAGGTGTTGGTTCAAATATTGGTGTGCCAACACAAACATCGCAGGGCATGCAAATAGTAAGAGCATTCCCGTGAGGGGGTCAAGCGGATTTTGAGAACCTCCTAACAGCGCGATCTTTTGAGGCGGAGATCTGTGTCGGATTCAGAAGGGATTAGGCGGAAGGCATTGAATTTGCGAGTTGCTAAATGGACTATTTCAATCGTTCGTGCGCAAGAAGCTTGACATGGCCATTTTTGTGCTTGACATATGTCCGCTACAGACATATCATAGGTCCATGACAGACATAAAGTATGCACTGCCGCTTACCCCGGCCGTATTCCACATCCTTCTTGCCTTAGCAAAATGCGAGAAGCATGGATACGAAATCATGAAAGAGGTAAGACAGGATTCGCAAGGCAAAGTAAAAATGGGAAATGGAACTTTGTACGGTTCTCTAAAACGTATGCTTTCGGATGGGTTTGTCGAGTATGCTGGGGATAGAGCCGGGGATGATGATGCGAGGCGTAAGTATTACAAACTTACAAACCTAGGACGACAAGCGCTGCAAGCGGAAATGAAAAGATATATGGATACAGTAAAAGTTATTAAAAATCACAAGATAGTTGCGAACTTGCTAACTGCAAACTTACATATATGAAAAATGCCATACGTCTTTACAACGTGATATTAATGTTTTATCCGCACAGCTACCGAGAATTCTTCGGCGCGCAAATGATGCAAACCTTCATGGATAATTATAAGGACGTTGAAGAGTCAGATGGTAGCGTGAGCATACGTTTTGGGATCTCGGCGATAACCGATGAAATTCAAAACATATTAAGACAACATGCAACTTCGTTGACGGAAGGAAATAATTTCTTAAAGGTTACCGTCTCTAAATTGGTTGTTTCGGCAATACTCCTCGTCCCGCTGTACGCTGTATTCTGTGCGTTACTTGTTAAAATTTCTCTAGCTTTACCGCACCCCCACGTGAGCGGAATTGGTGCCCTTATCGCTCTGACTGCGATTTTACTCTTACTTCCCGGCCTGCTAGGCGGGATGACTAGTTGGGTGTTTGCGAGCGCATTAGTGAGCGTCTTTCCAAAGCGCAAAGTATGTAATATTTAGAATCTCATGAGGACATTCGAAATTATATTAATTTTCGAGAACTTGCTGGCTCTGATTTTGAGCTTTAAAAAGCAGTCGAAGGCGGTGTGGTTGGGGGTTGCAGGCGCAAATCTATCCGTTTTCGTGATCCATGGTATCTTCGAGGGCTTTCGTTATCAGATGGCTTTCTCCTATGTTTTTGTCATTCTGCTTATGGTTTATGCGTTAGCAAAAGCAAGCGGCAAGTTCCCCGAAGTCAGAATTCCAAAAGCGCTTAAGGTCATCGCAATAAGCCTATCCGTTGTACTTCTTGCACTTACCTTCTTTTTAGCTTATGTCCTCCCCGTATTTACCTTTCCTAAACCGACCGGCCCCTATGCGGTCGGCATTAAATACTTTGATCTTGTGAATAAAAACCGCACCGACCCTTTCTTAGCTAAATCAACTCAAAAGCGAGAGCTGATGGTTAAAGTCTATTATCCCGCAAAGAAAGATGACTCAAAACCACTTTCCCTCTACTTTCACAATTCTTCCAACCTTCTAAGGTTGTTTTCGGAAGGCTATCGTATGCCCAGCTTTATGTTTGATCATCTCAAGCTCGTAAAGACGAATTCAAAAGATGATCTAGAGCTGACCGACGGTCAACAAAGCTACCCGGTGATTCTGTTTTCTCACGGCGCAGGGATGACGATGGAAATTCTAACATCCCAAAGTGAAGATTTGGCAAGCCACGGCTATATTGTCGTGGCCATTGACCATACCTATGCCTCAGTAGCAACCGTTTTTCCTGACAGAATTGTTTCGGCAAAAGAAGCTACTACAGACTTCAACACGCCCGAGCCTGCAGAGATCATTACTCAAATCATGGCCGACGATTCTAAATTTGTCATTGAAAAGTTAGGCGAACTGAATGAAGGCAAAATGGACACCATTTTTAGAGGAAGGTTGAATCTTGATAAAATAGGTGTCATAGGCCATTCCGTCGGCGGCGCAGTAGCATATAACTTGGCAATCAATGACGACAGAGTTAAGGCCGCTATTGATTTGGACGGCATCGTTTTCATCACTCCTAAAGAGGGCTCGAACGATATGGCGCCTTTTCTAATGCTGGCAAACGATAAATCCCATGTCCAAGCGATCCAGAACCGAAAGAACCTTATGGGAAATCCCGAAGATATGCCTGCTGATCAGACGTATCATGAGACTTACAATAGAGCACAACAAAACATCATAGGACTTGCCGAGGTTCTTAAGGCATCCGGAAATTTGTTTACGATTGAAGGCAGCGATCATATGAAATTCATAGACGCCGGCCTTTTTATAGGTGTCCGTAAGCTACGCGAGCTAATTGGCATAAGCGGAAAAACTGATCCAGCAAAATGTCTTGAAATCACAGAAGCCGTATCGTTGGCGTTTTTTGACCAACACCTAAAGGGCGAAACTGGAAATTCATTAGAATCCTTGGTCACAAAATATCCGGCGCTGATAAAAGTTGAGTTGTAATAAACCGTTGTTACAAGCTAAATCAGCGCGCGAATATCAGGAAGAGGTGCTAAGGCGGCGGAAGGAACAACATTTAGCGTCCGATTGCCTTAATGGTATTTTTTATTTTAGCAACTTCATCAACCCAAACGCCGAGTACTTGGGGCAAGCGTTCAAACTGCGGAATAGTTATATTTTTCTTGCCTTTCTAGATGGCGCTAACCTAACCCCTATCCATATCAAGCCCTCGGTAGATGTTGCCTTGCGACATTCCTTTTCGGCTTTGTATTTTCTTGATGTTTTCGCCGAGTTTCCTGCTGATTGACATATCCACAGTGTATTCTGCCGGCTTGACTCGCATGCGGCAGTTGGGTACGCTTTCTTTGCATACTGATCGGAACAATAAAGAGGTAGGGAGATGAAATGGCTTTGGTGGGCTCCGCTGTTTGCAGTTACTTTGCACATTACTGAAGAGTTCTTTTGGCCCGGTGGATTTGCAGATTGGGACCGAGCGTACCGTCCTCAGATTCGTCAGAGCATCACTCCGCGACTTCATGTCATCGTGAATCTCCTGCTCATCGCTTTCTGCATGAATGTGGGACTGACTGGATTGGGTAAAGCCGGCACAGTGATTGGTGGCGAGCATCTCCGAAGTGGCATTTCCTCCAACTACGCAGGTGCTAGTTGGATTGCACTGGCGGCATTGCTATTCTCGAACGCCATCTTTCATTTTGTAGGCACGATTCAGACTGGACGGTATTCACCCGGTCTCGTTACCGGCGTTTTGCTCTACGTACCCCTTGCCATTTTCGGCTCCTGGTATTTCGTGAATGGATCCGAGACGTCCTTTGGCATTGCTCTCGTTGCAGCAACCCTCGGCGGTTCATACCACCTATGGGCAAGAATGTTACACACCCTGCGGGCCCGAGGATGAAAGGAAGAGGTGCGACAATGCGAATGGAAGCAAAAATGAGAGCAAGCCGAGCAGATGTTGGTGGCCGGTTAGTCCCTATGTCCTTAACACTCCATTCACACACTGGCGTGAAGGTTGCCAGGGTATTCTCACATCAGTTCTTCATAGCCGCTCAAATTTTCCTGGTTCTGGTATTCACATCAGCAACAGGTTTCGCAGCCGACCCGATGAATTACGGTTATCGTGTTTTGGCAACGAGTCGCACTTCCACCATGGAGAAGGAGATGAACGAAGCTGGCAGTGCCGGCTATGGCTTCATGGGGGTCATGGGAGGTGAGACCGGAACAGGCGGGAAAGAAGTCGTTGTCGTGATGGGAAAAAGAATCGGTGCCAAAGATAGCGTCCATAAGAAGTATCAGTTGCTGGCCGCTCAACGTACTGGCACTATGCAGAAGGAATTGCAACAAGCGGGCGAAGAAGGTTTCGAGTACCTGGGACAGACCGTTTTCCAATCGGCTTTCGGTGGCCGGGAAGTGGCCATCATCCTGGAGCGGGCTTTAGACCAGCCTGCCAAGCCTGTCCGGTTCAAACTATTAGCCACCACCAAGACTTCCACCATGCAAAAGGAGCTGAATCAAGCCGGTGAGCAAGGGTTTGAATTTCTAGGGATGACGGTCGGGAAAACCAGTTTCGGAGGAGACGAAGTCCTCTGTCTGCTTCGCAAAGCTGCGGACTGATTCATGCCCTTTCGCAAGTCACTCTTGAACGGATCAAAGGAGCCCTTAGATCTTTTCCTTGTTTAGGCGCCCCAGCTGCAGGATCATCCTCCGCGTCTGAACGAAATAACTCTTGCTCAACGGAGACTCCATGTCTAAAACTGCCTTCGGGAATGATCAAGAAAAAATTCAAAAATATCGTCAGTTTTGGAATCGCGACGATGTGCGCCGGCCACTGGTCGGTTTTACTTTCATCGGATGGTTTCCTTTGAATGAGTTTGAGGCTTGCCGGTCCTGGGACTCTGTCAAATACCTGACCCCCGATATGATTGATCCTCGAGCTTTCATGGAGGATTATACGCGCTTGATGCAGGAGGGAGAGCGCGTGAGTGACGATCTGATTCGAGGGGCATGCCCAATGCAAGTAGCTGTGCCATTTCTTCCCGCCATGCTCGGCTGCCCATTACGCGTCCTGCCCGAAAATGTCATGGGTGAAGAACAACTGCTTTCCTGGGATAAAGCCTTAAGAGTGCGTTTGGACCATGGAAACCCTTGGTTTGCGAAGTACCTCGAATTTGCCCAGTTCCTGGTCGCAGAATCCAACGGGCGATTTCCGGTAAGTCACAGCCCAGAGATCGGACCCACGGACCTCCATGCCATGCTTCGGGGGCATAACCAAAGCATCCTGGATCTCAAGGAAGAACCCGAAAAATCGGCTGAGATTCTCTGGCAGATGGGAAACATTTTCGTGGAAATCACGCAAGAGCTTTGGAAACGCGTCCCATTATTCCATGGCGGATATTTTGATGCCCAATATTCGCTCTGGTCGCCCGGACCCATCATACGAGTACAAGAAGATGCCACGGCAGTCTACTCTCCGCAACTCTATCGAAAACTCGTCCAACCTGTAGACCGCATGCTTGCCGGTCAATTTGCGAACAGTTTCATTCATCTGCACTCCACTTCAATGTTCCTTTTAGATGCCTTCCTGGAAATCCAGGAAATTCAGTGCTATGAAATCAACAACGACGTCTGTGGTCCGCCACTCGAGAAGATGGTTCCTTATTTTCAGAGGGTTCAAAAGGCGAGGCGTCCCCTACTCATCCGGGGTTCCTTCACCCCTGCAGAGCTCAGTCTGCTGATGGATTCGCTCGAAGCGCGCGGACTATTCCTGAATATCATGGTTACTACAATGAAAGAGGTTGAAATTCTCAGGCCACTCGTCGGGATGTAAAACCAGTTCGGTGACAGGGAGGGCCCCCACGCACGCTGAATGAACGCCTTGGGGGGCGGAGCTCTGCGACGCCAACTGATGCCGCAATGATAGCGTCGGTCTCGCCAATAGAGGCCATCCGTAAGGGCGAAGCATTCGTTGTCGGCTGATGAATCAGTCTCTGCTATGCAGCGAATGCTTCGCCCTACCATCGCGGCCTCACAGAGTTCTGCCCTCCAAACCCAATGAGCCCCGTGGAGAGGTCTGCTGGGTTTTCATCCGTTCTCGCATTCGCTTTCTAACGGCGCAGGACCTGGTCGAGCATGCGAGAACATTGCGCGCTCTTGTCGTAAATGAGAGTGTCGAGTTTACGGGAGTTCTCTTTCTCCTGGAAGAGTTCGTCCGCAATATTCAAAGCCGCCAGGACAGCAACCTTTTGACCATCAACAGTCTTACAGACATCCGCAATCACACGCATCTTTTTGTCTACGTAGGCCGCTAGACTCTTAATATATTCATCGTTCTCAACGCCCCGGATTTGATAACTTTGATCAAAAACCTCTACTCTAGTGGAGCCCTCCACGTTTACCATGACGTTTCTCCTTTGCAGTTATTCTTTGCAGCGATCTCTTCCAAGATACTCCCCTCCGGGTTCAGTAATCTTGACCCATAAGTCAGGTGGCTGGACACGGGGGCTTGGTGGAGAGCACCAAGTTATGCCGTCCCCCCCACTGCCCAATCCCCTCTCCCCCTGCTGGGAGACCGTTTCACTGGACCTAAAGACCTGGGCGCGGGGGAGAAGGGTCAACTCGGCTGTTACTTCTACCCAGGGCGGCGCACTAACGCGCTTGCCCTGGGCTACGATCGGTGGCCCCTATAGGGCCGAAAACTGGTTCGGCGTGAGGCTTTCAGACACCCCCTGTGTCCAACACAAAGGATGTGAGACATGCTCAACTTAGCCAAGGGGGGACACTTGATTTCCGTCACCTTATTCTTCTTTAGAGGGCCAGCGTCTCCAGATTCTGCAAGAGTGCTTCGACCTTTTCTTTGACTTGGTCTCGCTCGCCTCTGTGCTCGACCAATAGTTTTTTGAGATGGTCATTTTCTTTCCGCGTTTCTTCAAGCTGCGCTTTAACCTTTAGAAGCTCTTTTTCAAGGGCCTCCTTCTGGACTCTGCCAGCCTTGAACAGTTCGATGGCGCGATAGACCTTATTCTCCAGGTCAGTGAATTTTTCTATCCCATTATTCACGCGATGACCTCAACTCGGCACCAAGATTCTCTCGCAGCAAATTCAGGATGCGTTCTTGATACCGATTGATTTCCTCCTCTAATAAAGTCCTGTCCTTGCCTTGAAACACAATACTGATCGAAATTCCCTTCTTGTGGGGGGGCATCGGATCTCCCAGATAGAGGTCAAAAGGAAACACCTTCTGAATTTCAGGAATTCCCGCCGACTGTATGGCCGATTCAATCGAACTGTAATCTACTTTCTTGTCGACCACGATGGAGAGATCTCTCAATACCGCAGGATATTTCGGAAATTCACCAAATACCCGTTCTTCAATCTCAAAACCATAGCACGAACCGAGCCAGAGCTCAGCTACAAACACAGCTTGTCGAATCTTATAGGCTTCGCAGATGACTGGATGCAATCTCCCGAGAGCCCCAATCTTCGTTTCGTCAAGCCGCAGCTCACAGGAAACCGCTGGATGATAGTACTCCGGTTCATGAACGGGCTCGGGACTGCGGACAAATCGGACTCTTTCCGAGGGCAATCCTAAGGCGTCTATGAGGATTTCGACATCCCCCTTCAAATCAAAGAAACTGAAAGCTGCGGTTCCTGCATGAGCAGATTTTTCTTGGGCATTGCCACTGATGATCATTCCGAGAGATTCCACTTCTTCGGAAAACTCATCTTCAATCCCCCAAAAAAGCCGACCCATCTCATAGAATTGGACCGTTTTAGTCCCCCGATTGTAATTTCTCAGAAAAGAAGAAAGTAACCCCGGAAGTAGCGAGGTCCGCATGACGGCTGTTTCTTGAGAAAGCGGATTTAAGAGGCGGACGGGTTCTCGGTCACTGAATGAGCTGTTTTCAGTGGCGTTGATAAAGGGGTACGTCAGGACCTCCGTATACCCCAGACTCATCAGGCTCCGCTTGATCTTCCTTTGCCTGGACACTTCCGGCCTCCGGCTGGCGCCTCCACGCCAATTTGGGAGCGTGGAAGGGAACCGCCCATATCCGTAATGCCGCGCAATCTCTTCGATCAGATCAATTTCGCGAGTCACGTCCAGTCGAGACGTCGGAGGGCGAATTTTCCAACCATTCGCATCCGTACTCACGAAGTGAAAATTCAAAGCCTTCAATAACTGTTCAATATATCCAGGCTCGACGACCGCCCCCATCACTTGAGAGATTCGGGATTTCCGTAAATGGATCAGTGGTCTGGGTTGGCGCCCCGGATAGGTATCGACAATGCCTCGTAATATCGCTCCGCCGGCAGTTTCTTGGATGAGTGCGGCGGCCCGATCCAAAGCCGGGATTGTTGCCTCGACATCCGCACCTCTCTCGAATCGATGGGAAGCCTCGGTATGCATGTTGAATGCTTTGGACGTTTGACGGATCGAAATTGGATCAAACCAGGCACTTTCCAAAAGCACATCGACCGATGAAAGGCCGATTTCACTATCCTGCCCCCCCATGATCCCGGCCAGCGCGAGCCCCCGTTGCCGGTCTGCGATCAGGAGCATCCCTTCCTTAAGCTCTCTCTGGATGCCGTCAATCGTTATCAGCATCTCGCCCGCCCTTGCCTCTCGCACAATGATCTGATTCCCTTCGACTTTCGCGAGATCAAAAGCATGCAGCGGATGTCCGAGTTCTAAAAGAACGTAGTTCGTCACATCCACGACATTATTAATCGACCGTACTCCCAAGCTCTCCAAACGCTGGCTTAGCCAAGAGGGTGAAGGTCCCACCCGCACACCGCGAATGATCCGGGCGCTGTAGCGGGAACAAAGCCGAGGTGCATCGATCAGAAGGCCGATCGCAAGGCTGGCAGGCTCAGAGGATTCTTCCAATTCACAACGAACCGGCTTTAAGGAAAGTTGATAGTGAGCGGCAATTTCCCGAGCCACTCCAAAATGACTGAGACAATCCGGGCGATTGGTTGTTAGATCCAGGTTCAAAACCTGATCCTCTCCAACGGGCTCGATGGTCTCCACCACAACCCCCAAATTCGTCAAATCGTCCGCCAGTTGAGCCGGAGCAACTTGAAGGTCAACAAAATCCTTGAGCCATCGAGTGCTGATTTTCATAGAATAGATTGGAGATTAGCTTTCTGCTTTCTGCTTTCTGCTTTCTGCTTTCTGCTTTCTGCTTTCTGCTTTCTGCTTTCTGCCGTTTGCCTACTGCCTTCTGCCTTTTCAAAACTGCTCCAAGAACCGCATGTCACTTTCATAGAAGTATTGAATGTTATTGATGGAATACTTCAGCATGGCAAAACGCTCGATCCCCACTCCAAAGGCAAACCCGGTATACTTCTCCGAATCGTAACCCACGCCATCGAAGACCGCTGGGTCAACCATCCCGGCTCCAAGCACTTCTATCCAGCCAGACATCTTACAGATCCGACAGCCGGCTCCCTTGCAGAAGATGCATGAGATGTCGACTTCCGCACTGGGTTCGGTAAACGCAAAATAGCTGGGACGGAAGCGTACGATCGTCTTTGCGCTGAAAAATGCTTTCAAAAAATACTCCAGGGTTCCTTTAAGATCGCGAAAGGTGATTCCTTCATCGACAGCTAGACCCTCAACCTGTTGGAATGCTGGAGAATGAGTGGCATCCGGATTGTCACGGCGATAGACCTTGCCGGGGCAGATGATCCTAAGCGGGGGTTTCTGGCTTTTCATGACCCGTACCTGCACAGGCGACGTATGAGTCCGAAGGACCAAGTTTTCGGTAATATAGAAAGTATCTTGAGCGTCTCGGGCCGGATGCTGTTTGGGGATATTGAGCGCTTCAAAGTTATGAAAGGTGGTCTCGATCTCGGGGCCATCCTCTATCGAATATCCCATGGAGCTGAAAATGTCTTCGATTTCCGTTCGGACCTGGGTCAAAAGGTGAATATGCCCGATGGGACGTCGCTTCCCCGGCATGGTAATATCAATCATCTCGGCAGCAAGTTCCGCCTTCAGAGCATGAGCAGCCAGACGCTGTTCTTCGTCCTGCAGGGTCTTCTCTACCCAATCCTTTAGTAGATTCAACTGCCTGCCGGCCTCTCTTCGCTGTTCCGATGCCAGCGACTGGAGGTCCTTCATCATCAAAGTCAGCACTCCTTTCTTGCGTCCAAGAAATTTGTCTCGCAGTGAAGCCAGCGCCTGAACCGAACTCACTTCAGAGAGCTCCTTAGCGAGCCCGCTTCGAATCGTTTCAATCTTTTCAATCATGAGATTATTCAATTCAACGTTAGGCTATACCACAGATGAAAAATGGGGCCATCGGCCCCATTCCTTGTCCTCAAACTGTCTTGAATGATTTCGATTCCAGGAAAGAGCGGATCACCGGAAATTCTTCACCCTCCCCAAATAGTCCCCAAGAAGGTGTGAAAAAATTGGGTCACGCCGCGTGAGGTTGGGGCTTTGACAAAGCCCCAAGCCTACAATAATTTCAAAGGGCCTGCCACCGTGTTGTAGGCATGACGCCTTCTCAACAATTCATTTCCGACCCAGCAAAATTCTTTCACCCATTCCCTTGGCAAGGGGGGATTGAGTGATGCGAGCCGGACTTGTATCATTGATTAATTGCAATTGCGCTAAGCAGCCAGCGCCTGTTTGGCCGTAGTGACTAACTGTGCGAAGGCTTCCGGTTCTTTGACTGCCATATCCGCCAGAATTTTTCGGTCCAAGTCGATCCCAGACCGTTTTAATCCCGAAATAAACCGATTATAAGACAATCCATTCAATTTTGCGGCGGCTCCAATTCTGACAATCCACAGCCTACGAAAATCTCGCTTGCGGACCCTACGGTCACGCATCGAGTACTTCAACGACTTGATTACAGCTTCCTTGGCAGAGCGATAAAGCTTACTCTTCGTTCCTCGGAAGCCTGAAGCCAGCTTTAAAGTTTTTTTCCTCCGGTCCCGCCGGGTGGTTCCTCTTTTTACTCTTGGCACTCGATCTTCTCCTCAATAAAAATGCGTCAGACAAATACGATCCCGTAGGGCGATTTCAGACTACGCGGGAAGCGCTGAATCGTCTCGAGATTCAGTGTCCCCTTTTCCCAATAGGCGATCAGGCATACGGGAGCATAAGCCGAATCTTGGCCGTTTCCGAAGCACACACCAGCGCTGTATGATCTAGCTTTCTTTTCCGCTTGGTCGTCTTTTTGGTCAAAATGTGACGCGCATGCGAATGTCCCCTCTTGACCTTACCGGTAGCCGTGAAGCTAAAACGTTTCTTGGCCCCTTTATGTGTTTTCAGTTTTGGCACTTCTATTCTCCTCTTCAATATATCAATCTTTAAGTCCATTCATCCCGAGCTATTTCTTTGGAGCAAATATCACAAACATGTTGTTGCCTTCCATTCTCGGGTTTCCTTCGACATTCCCCTTGGGGGAAACGTCTGCGATGAGTCTTGCGATGAGCTGACGTCCAATCTCCTTGTGAGTGACTTCCCGTCCTCGAAACATCACTCCCGCTTTTACCTTATCCCCTTCTTCCAAGAATCGGAGGATGTTATTTCTCTTGAACTCATAATCATGTTCATCGGTCATGGGACGAAACTTTATTTCCTTGACCTGAATTACTTTTTGATGTTTTTTGGCCTCGTGCGCCCTTTTACTAAGCTGGTAAAGGAACTTCCCATAATTCATGATCCGACAAACCGGCGGCTGGGCAGTCGGAGATACTTCCACAAGATCCAAATCCTTTGACTTCGCCAAATTTAGGGCATCCACAGGAGTCATAATTCCCAGTTGGTTCCCTTCCTCATCGATCACACGAAGCTCGCGGGCCCTGATCCGATCATTAATTCGAATGCTCTGTTTGTTGATACCTGTACCTCCGTTTTTCGTCTGACGCCAATGGCGATTTAGGGTTTTACGGCTCGAGTCGTTTTCAAACCTTGAATCAAACTAAGAAATTGTTCGTAGGACATGGAACCCATATCTCCTTCAAACCGGTTCCGCACTGAGAGCGTCCCATTTTCAGCTTCCTTGTCCCCGATGACAACCATGTAAGGAATTTTTTCCAGTTGGGCACGGCGAATCTTCAGACCCATCTTCTCATTTTTCAGATCAGATTTCGTCCTAAACTGAGCGGCATTCAAGTTGGTCTCCAGTTCTTGAACCCTACTGATATGCCGTTCGCTGATGGGTAACAAGATCACCTGCACCGGAGCAAGCCATAAAGGAAACGCCCCAGCATAGTGCTCAATCAGCACCCCAAAAAACCGCTCCATTGACCCTAACAACGCCCGATGAACCATGTAAGGACGGTGGGGCTTTCCATCCTCTCCGATGTAGGAAATATCGAACCGCTCTGGCAAATTAAAATCGAACTGGATTGTCGAACATTGCCAGGAGCGCCCGATGGCGTCTTTGATCTTCACGTCGATTTTAGGCCCGTAAAAGGCTCCCCCGCCCTCTTCCACGCTATAGGACAATTTCTTTGCCTCGACGGATCGCTTCAACGCCTCTTCCGCTCGCTGCCAGTCTTCCAGGCTCCCAACAAATTTCTCTGGGCGCGTTGACACGCAAATTTCAAAATCGACAAACCCGAAACTCTTGAGGATATGCAGGGTGAAATCAATAACTCCTTGAATCTCCTCTTCGATCTTTTCAGGCTGGCAGAAGATATGGGCATCATCCTGAGTAAAGCCCCGAACGCGGAAAAGCCCCGCCAAAACCCCGGAGCGTTCGTAACGATAGACTGTCCCCGCTTCGGCGTAGCGCAACGGAAGATCGCGGTAACTCTTGAGATCGTTCTTATAGATCAGGATGTGAAAGGGACAATTCATGGGCTTGAGCTGGTAATCCGTTTCGTCAATTTTCATGACAGAATACATACTGTCCTTATAAAAATCGACGTGCCCGCTCGTCCGCCACAAATCAAGCTTGGCAATGTGCGGCGTGTAAACGAAATCGTAGCCCGCGCGCAAATGTTCGGCCTTCCAGAAATTTTCAATTTCGGAGCGAATCAATGCCCCTTTAGGATGCCAGAAGACCAAACCTGGACCCGCTTGTTCCTGAAGGCTAAATAGGTCCAAATCTTTTCCGATCTTCCGATGATCCCTTTTCTTGGCCTCCTCCAGCTGTTTCAGGAAGTCGTCCAGTTCCTGCTTCGAAAAAAACGAGGTTCCGTATATCCGCTGTAATTGGAGATTTCGCTCATCGCCTTTCCAATAAGCGCCTGCCACAGAAAGCAGCTTAATGGCCTTGATCTTACCCGTTGAAGGGACGTGAGGGCCTAAACAGAAATCGACTAGCGTCCCAACGGTATAACAAGAGAAACGATCTTCCGCTTTCTCTGTGATGAGTTCAACCTTCAGTGTGGCTCCGTGCTGGCGAAACCATTCCATCCCCTCTGCCTTATCCATCATGATCCGTTCATAGGGCAGGTCCTGCTGAATGAACTCCCCCATCTTCTTTTCGATCTTTTCCAGGTCCTCGGCGGTAAATGGGTGTTCGCGATAGAAATCGTAGAAGAAACCATTCTCAACAGGAGGTCCAATCCCGAGCTGAACTTCAGGGAAGAGCGTGGTCACAGCCAAAGCCAGTAGGTGAGCGGAACTATGACGATAGACGGCTAAGGATTCCGGATTCTTCGCGGTAAGTATCGCTACGGTTGAATCCTCTTCAATGGGCCTCGACAAATCGATGAGTTTCCCGTTAACCCTCGCTACGACTGCTGCGTCCGCCAGTCCCCTGCTAATGGATTGAGCAATTTCAACTGCTTTGACGCCTTCTCCAAATTTTTTGTGCCCGCCGTCGGGCAGGGTGATCGTAATTTCCTTCATAATTATAGAAATCATCCATCCAGGCTGCCAAGGGATGATCGCCACACAGCCCTTCAAACAAATGCTGTAACTTAACAGATACCTCTTTTGTGGTCAACAGGTTTCAGGCAATTTGGCTAGTCTGTTCTAGGGGAAGAAGGTGAAACTTGCTAATAGATCGAGGATTGACCAATTCAACGAAGTGGATGAAACAAGGATAATCTAGTTTCTGGAAATCCTTTCCATCCTTTTATTGAATTCATTTGCCATCAGAGCCGACGCCGCACCACCACCGCTTTCCCATCCGCAAACAGACTCTTTTTCGTCAGTTTCCGTACTCTTTCAGTTATACTTAAAGGCTTGAGAAGTCGAGGAATCGTTGACCGTAGGAAATTATGAAGAGAATCTATTTCGACAATAATGCCACCACCCAAGTTGCCCCCGAAGTATTAGAGGCCATGCTGCCCTACTATCGTGACAGCTATGGAAACCCCTCTAGTGTTCACGGTTTTGGTCAAGAGGCCAAAGCTGCATTGGATCGAGCCCGTCAGCAAGTAGCTCAACTGATTGGCGCAGAGCCGAACGAGATCGTTTTCACCAGTGGAGGCACCGAAAGCGACAATTTGGCCATCCGCGGCATCATTGAATCCTCGGTCAGAGCGAAAAAGCACATGATCACCACCGAAATTGAGCACCCTGCCGTCCTCTACACCTGCCGGGAGCTGCAAAAAATTGGCGTCGAAGTGACGTACTTAAGGGTCGACGGGAAGGGTCATGTTGACCCGTTGGAAGTCAGGAAGTCGATCGGTCCGGATACCTTGTTAGTCAGTATCATGCATTCGAACAACGAAATCGGAACCATTCAGCCCCTTCGAGACATTGGCGAGATTGCCAGCGAACATAACATTTATTTTCATACGGATGCCGTACAGGCAGCCGGGAAAGTGCCGCTCGACGTTAACACATTGGGTGTCGATCTGCTTTCCTTGGCCGGGCATAAATTTCATGCCCCCAAAGGGATCGGCGCATTATACGTTCGCAAAGGCACACGTCTGCATCCTCTCATTTATGGAGGTGGACACGAAAGAAGCCGGCGAGCAGGAACCGAAAACGTCCCCCAGATTGTAGGCTTGGGGATGGCGGCTGAAATGGCGGAGACTCAGCTTGCAGAAGTATCACTGAATATGGCTGCACTTAGAAATGACTTCGAAAGCAAGGTGATCGAGAACATGCCTGGGGTTTCTGTAAATGGCGATCCTGATCTGCGTATTCCCAATACTTCCAATCTTCGATTTGAAGACGTGGAATCGGAAGCAATGGTGATCAATCTCGATTTGTCAGGTGTCGCCTGCTCAACCGGGTCAGCCTGTTCATCCGGCTCGATCGAGCCCTCCCATGTCTTGCTGGCGCTGGGATTTTCCCCGGAGGAAGCTTTTCAGTCAGTCCGCTTCAGCTTTTCCCGTTACAGTACAGAGGAAGAAGTGAATGAGGTGATCCGTTTGCTTCCGGCTATGGTCCGCCGACTGCGACTCATGACACCACAAGGGATTGCAAAATATTAAACCGTTTTTGGATCTTAATCGTACGCCTAGGTTTAGAGAAGGAAGGCTATTTTGACGCAAGAAAAAATTGTTGTGGCCATGAGTGGAGGAGTCGACAGCTCGACGACGGCAGCCTTGCTTAGAGAGCAGGGATACGACGTGATTGGCCTGTCCATGCAGCTGTGGGACTACACCCGCCCGGAGTCCACCTCCGGAAGAACCGAAGAGGAGCTGAAGAAATCCGGAACCTGTTGCTCGATCGACGACATCTATGACGCCCGACGCGTCGCCACTTACTTGAATATTCCATTCTATGTGGTCAATTTCGAGAAAGCTTTCGAAAAGGAAGTGGTCCTTCCATTCGTGCAATCCTACTTGGCTGGCGAAACTCCCATTCCGTGTGTTCGTTGTAATACGTTCATGAAGTTTGATCAATTATTGACGCGAGCGGGGCAAATTGGAGCCAGCACGATGGCGACGGGGCACTACGCCAGAATCCGGCAGAACCAGGGCACTGGGCGCTTCGAATTGTTGCGGGGGGTTGATCGCAATCGGGATCAGTCTTATTTCCTTTTTGAAATGACCCAGGCTCAGCTCGGTCGAGTGATCTTTCCCTTAGGAGAATTTCCTAAGACGACGGTTCGGGCAATGGCTGAGAAATATCATTTGCCCGTTTTTGAGAAGCCAGACAGCCAGGAGATTTGTTTCATTCCAAGCAAGGACTACGGAGAATTCGTGGAAAATTATCTGGCAGAAACGCTGGCGGGAGCAGAAGAGGGCATTGAACCCGCTCCCGTGACCGTTTCCGCCTCAGCCCGTGCTTCCAGGCAGACATCCTCTCCGGCAGGAATCGTGCGGCCCGGGGAAATTGTAAACGAGGAGGGCACGGTATTGGGTCATCATACCGGGATCCATCAGTACACCGTGGGGCAGCGAAGAGGATTGGGAGTGGCCGTCGGCAAGCCACTCTATGTGATCCAGACCGACGTAGAAAACAGCCGTGTGGTTGTGGGAGAGCCTGAAGGTTTGCTGAAGCAGGCACTGATCGCTCATCAACTGAATTGGATCTCCATCGAAAAGCTCACCTCACCGATCCGTGTCGAGGCTCAAATTCGCAGCCGTCATCTGGCGGCGCCAGCCACGGTCAGCCTTGCTGAAGAGGGATCGGTCTATGTTGAATTCGATGAACCACAACGTGCCATTACTCCTGGCCAGGCTGTTGTGTTTTATGAAGCGGAAAATGTCATCGGAGGCGGTTGGATTAAGAATAGCTGCCCATGACAACAGGAATTGTCCACGATGATATGTTTCTGCTCCATGACACCGGACTCTACCATCCTGAGAGAAAAGAGAGACTGATTGCTGTCGGAGAGGGTCTTCGGACCTATGGGCACCACGATCATTTGGTTCATTTCAAGCCACGGCGCGCTACAGAAGAAGAACTCCGGCTCATTCACCCGACATCTTATATCCGCACCATTCAACAGACATCCGGGAAACCTCGTACCCAGCTGGATGCAGATACCATTGCCAGCGCTGAAAGTTATGAAGTGGCTCTGCATGCGGTAGGGAGTCTGTTGGTTCTGATCGATGCGGTCGAAGCCGGGGAAATCCAAAATGGTTTTGGGTTCGTACGTCCACCGGGACATCACGCGGAACCTGACCGGAGTATGGGTTTTTGCCTCTTTAGCAATGTAGCCATAGGAGCGGCGTATGCCTTGGAAAAATACCGGCTTTCAAGAATCTTGGTCATTGATTTTGACGTACACCATGGCAATGGGACGCAGAATGCCTTCTATAACCGCTCCGATGTCCTATATGTCTCGACACACCAATTTCCGTTTTATCCGGGGACAGGGAATTTCCCTGAAATCGGCGAAAAAGAAGGCGTCGGGTTTACTATAAATTTTCCTCTTCCAGCCCATTCCAGTGATGACACGTATAATCTAGTATTCGACAAGATCATCGCGCCGATTGGGAAATCCTACCGTCCCGATCTTATCCTTGTCTCTGCGGGCTATGACGCTTACGTTGAAGATCCTCTTGCTGGAATGGAAGTGACCCCCGCGGGATTTGCGGGGATCACGCAAACCATTCTTTCGCTTGCCCAGGACGTCTGTGACGGGAAAGTGGTTTTCTTATTGGAGGGTGGTTACCATCTCAAAGGGCTGCAGACCAGCGTGCTCAAGACTCTGGACGAACTGACAGGACATGGCAGCCCGCCGCGTTCCTGGAGGCCCAGTGAACTATTTGAAGTCATTCAGGCTAAATCAAAAGCAAACTTCGGATCTTACTGGAAAGTGTTTTAATGGGGGAATATTTTAGGTGAGTCCCTTGGAGTGCGGCAGCGTGCTGCCGCCTTGGCCGGCGCCAGCTAGCTGGCGCCTAGGGGTTTGGGCATTTATGAAGCGGCAGGAGGCCGCTTCCTCCTTCGAGAGCCCCATCGTTAGGCAATTTTGCGTGTCAAGTAATTTTTTAAGCATTCGTTAGGCTTCGATTTCATTAATGAGGTGTAGGTATTGTTTGACCAGGTGCGGAGACATAGCGGTGACCTGGCAGATGAAATCCAGATTGGGATTGTGCTGATAACAGGTTTGAACGCGATGAAAATCCTTTAAATAACGATCGACGGCTTTTTGAGAATGTTTGGTTTCTAAGGCCACGATTTTGGGATCCTTCTTCTCCAAGATGGCTTTGTGCACGATGGTGGTCTTGTGGGAGATGCAAGAGCCAAAGTCTTGGAGCTGCCGCTGTGAGGCAAGGTGGTGGCGTTGTGTGTTTCCCAAGCGAGGCGCAGACTGGAGAGAGCGGAGTTTTGCCGCCAAGTGAACAGGCCGATGTCTCGCATGGTCAGCAAGGCTCCCTGTTGCTGGGCCTCGCGGCAGATACGGGCGACGGCCTTTTGAGCGATGGCGGACATGCGGGTGCCCTGGGCCAGTTGTTCGATATCAGACGGGGAGATCAGCGTCAGGATCACGGGGACCAACTGGAGGCGGGGGCTGTCGGGCCGGGAGTGAATGGAGACGGCATTCCAGACGATCTGCCCGGGGCGCAAATGATTTTTAGCGGGCAGCTATTTTTCAACCAGTTCGACCAGTTTCTCGGCTAATCGTTGAGCCAGTAGGGAGCCGAAGAGCTTGGGGCATTGAGTTCGAAACTGCTGGATGGAGGCTTCCAGAAAGCGGCGGCCTGCCGAGCGGTAGTGTTTGACGGATTGAGGTTGGGGCATCATCGCAACCTTCGGCCGCGGCGGGCGGCTGAACGAGCGGGCTTTTTTTCAGGAAATTGTCCAGCTCACTTGTCAGTGGAGGGCTGGTTTTGACGACGCATAGAGCTGGCGGAATTCCTCGGTCAAGGGCGCAGAGAGCCGCACCAGGAAAGCCGTGGTGGGGACATCAAACCCATTAGCCAGCAGGGCCACACAGCGTTTGAATTTCTCGACGTAGTTGCTGACCGACCCTACCGCATGATGAGTTCGGGCCGCAATGTCGTATACTCTCGACCTTCCAACCAGAGGGAAACGATGAGGCGGCGGTGAGTAATGGCCCGGCCGATGTCTTGGACGGTAGAGCGCAAGGGGGGAATGATTTTTTTCTGACGCAATGCAGCCAGATCTCCCACCAAGGTTCGGACCCCACAATTGAATAGGACGGAGAGATCTTCTAAGGTAAACAAGCCTCCCTGTTGGAAGGCCTCTTCGCAGATTCGACAGAGGCGTTTTTGACGCAGAGCCGGTATCCCTCCGGTTTTTTGAGTTTCCACATCCTGGGTGGGATCGAACAAGGTGACGGTCACTCGTTTCTGAACTGCCTGAGCCAGAGGGATTCCAGGAGGCACTGAGGCATCGACCACCACGGTTTGAATCTGACCGGGCTGAACGGAGGTGGAGGAGTCAAACAGAGGACCGTAGAGCTCATGGACCTTTTCCACCATGATCTGGGCTTCGAAGGGCGAACAGTTCAGCCCCTGTTGCATGGCCTGGCTGAATTGGGCATCGATGGACTTGGCTGTGATTCGGTCCCATCGTTGGATGCTAGTGTTATTGATCACGAGAGCCTCCTCGACCTGAAATTGCGCAGTTTCTCTGGGGCATTCCAGTCGCCCTTCGGGCTCCTTCCACGCCCCAGAGAAACCTACAAGCAATATTGCACAACTATCGGGGCGTTGGATTCTAGCCCAGGGCGCCGCAGCGGAGGAGCCGCTGCGGCCGCCCTGGGTCAGCGTTCTCACGAATTCCTACCCTCTCCCCCAACACCTTTTTCGTGTTGGGGGAGAGGGCGAGGGTGAGGGGGTCAGAAGGTGTCGAGGTCGAAGACTCATGCTTCGTTCCGACAAACACTGCAACCACAACGAAACGCATGATTCAGGATTTGGCAACGAAAGCCCCCCACTCCCATCCTCTCCCCCGAATCGCCGAAAGGCGAGCAATTCGGGGGGAGAGGAGATAATATTGGTTGAAATGCTGACCCAGGGCGGCGCGAGGAGTTCCTGCTCCTCGCTGGCCCTGGGCTAAAATTCTATCGCCCTTATAGTTGTGCAATATTGCTTATTCTCTTGCCCCTGGCAGGGAAGGAGCCCGAAGGGCGACTGGAATGCCAGGGGCAAGAGAACTCATTTCGACAGCAGGAGCCCCTCTTGATCAACAACACCAGTTTGCAACGTTGGGACCGCATCAGTGCTAAATCCATTGACACTCAATTTAAGACCGCCATGCAGCGGGGGCTGAATTGTTCCCCTTTCGAAGCCCAGATCATGGTCGAAAAAGTCCATGAACTTTATGGACCCTTGTTCGACAACTCAACCACTGTGCAGCCCGGACAGATTCAACTCATGGTAGTGGATGCCTCTGTGCCTCCCGGTGTTCCGCTGTCCCAAGCTGCTCAGAAGCTGGCCACCCTCACCCTGCTGGATAAAGAGGAAGACAACCAGATCCAGCAGCGGCAAACCATCCCGGCCCTGCGGCAACATCGTCTGATGCGAGTTGCCGAAGAAGCCTTCCAGCAAGGGGGTCTGCTGACTTTGGAGGATCTGGCCCTGTTGTTTAATTGCGGCCTGCGCACTTTGGTTGGCGACTTGGCCGCATTGCGCCAGCAGAATCTGGTGCCGCCTCTTCGTTCCACCGTCAAAGACATCGGTCGAGCTGTAACCCATCGCCGCCTGATTGTCTCACTGTGGCTGGAAGGCAAAGAGTATTCCGACATCGCCTTGCATTCTCATCACAGCGTTTCTTCAGTGGCCAACTACGTGGAAAAATTCAAACGCTGTGCCGCCTTGCTCCAACATGGCTTTGATCTGACGACCACCGCTTTCCTGATTCGCTTGTCCGCCCCTTTGGTGGAGCAATTCCGCCAGTTGCATCAGACGGCCAAACCGGCGGTCCACCGGCAGCAGGAACTCTTGGGCTTCTTAAAAAAAAGCTCAGCCGATCTGCCGAGCCGCCCAACCCGGAGGTCCCAGTGAATCCTCCGGCCCAATCCATAAAACATTACCGCTCTGCTCAAAACCGCTTTCTCCGCCCTTCCATCCAGCGGTTTTTGCAAAGCCAGTGCCCCAAGCTTTTTGGCCCCTTGCTTGCCGAACGTTTGGCGGAAAAAATTGTCGAGCTAGTTGAAAAACAGTTGCCCCATAAAGATCATCTGCAGCCGGGCCAGATGGTCTGGAATGCGGTCTCTCAACAATCCAGACCTAACAGCCCGAACCTGCAATTGCTCCCAGTCCTGTTGACGTTGGTCGATCCTTCCGATGTCGAGCAACTGGCAAAGGGCTCCTCGATGACAACCATCGCTAAAAAGGCCATCGCCCGTATTTGCTGCGAGGCCCATCAACAAGGCGCCTTGTTGACCATGCGGGATATCGGCCTTTTTTGCTGGCGGCAAAACTCGAGGCTTTCCTCCTTGCGGGCTGCCTGGGAAAAAGAACATGACACCACTCTCCCACACAGCGGCAGTTTGCAGGACTTTGGCTCTTGTATCTCTCACAAAAAAACCATCGTCAAAAAGGCCATCCTTGACAAAAAAGACCCGAAACGGATCGCTCTCGAAACCAAACATTCACAAAAGGCCGTGGACCGCTATCTGAAGGATTTCCATCGGGTCAAAACCTGTTTCCAACACAATCAAAGCCTTGAGTTCATCGCTCAAGTCACTGCCTTGTCACCTTTCCTGGTCAAACAATACGTGGAGATAATCAATGCCTCTAATCTCTAAAAAACAACTTGATACGCAATATTGCCTAATTTACAGGGCACTCAGGTGAAGCAGCGGCATCCTGCCGCTGCACTTCTCGAAAAATGTCCAATCTCCAGCGCCGGGTCGGGTGACCCGGCCTACAACATGATGTTAAGCCCTTTGAAATTATTGTAGGCTTCAGGCTTTCTCAAAGCCTAAGCCTCACGAGACGTTTTCCAGTTTTTTCATAGCTCAGTGGGCCGCGGAGGATCTCAACTTTGACCAATACGCAATTTTTGATCAACCGGGGTGGTCGAGGCGTTCGCAGCCCCGAAGACGCCCTTTGATATATCGTGCAGCCTATCTTGCAGAAGGTTAGGCTGCAGCGCGCCGCCTACCCCCGCTGGTGCTCAGGGCAAAATTGGAGTCAAATACCTGAAGCACAAGAGGATCCAGGTATTTAAGAAAACGGGTGAATTCAGTATAGGCTGCAGGCTAAAGAGCCTACAGCGATACCATGTTAGGGACCACAAAAATATGTCGGTGATTTTTCGAATTTCTGGAAAGAATTTTGATGCCGAAGCGTGTGCTCGATCTACAACACTCCCAGTCGTAAAGGTTTACAAGCGTGGGCAGTTAATTTATCCCTCATCCATGGTGCTAAAGAAACGTTATCTTACATCTGGGGTAAACATGCGTCTCGAAGGCCCCGATGGCTTAGAAGGTAAACTACACACGCTCGTTAGCCGTGCTCATTCGGCAATCAATAAACACCACCGTGAAATTCAGCGTCTTCGAAAATTTCCAGGGGTCCAAAATGCATGCTTGGACTTTGGTGTTCTTGAATTAAACGTAGCTGCCCAATTTGAAAGTGTTCCTCATGAGTTTCTATTGCAGCTTGGTCGATTGCGAATCGATCTTGAGATTTCCATCTACCATGCGTTTCAACGCAGAAAGAAAAAAGTCCCTAACAAAACACTCCACCGGACGCGAAAAAGCGGCGCGCCGGTGAGCTAGGTCGTTAGCCATTATGCGAAACTATAACTGGCTGTTCCTCACGAGGTTGTTAGCGGTTCTGGCCGCTTGCACCGGCCGCGAAACTGGCGCGGTGCAGTGGCGCGGGCTACATTTCCGCGAGGCCCGCTCCATTCAGTCTTTGCCAACTCACATTCAAAACGCCCTGGGGGTTGGCCAGCCAGGACTGGACGGTATCGCTGATCAGAATGGCCAGTTCAATGCAACCGATGTTGTAGATTCTGCATTACCAAGACGGCGTTTTGCCCTGGCTGGCCTCAGCTCAGATGCCGTGCTTGTGGCTATTGAGCAGGGTGGTCGTGGTTATAACGTACAAGTATCGTTCATCCCGCTTGCATCTAAAGACGCGAAGCCCAGTGAGACCTGGACGTTGTTTAAGAAGCCAGAGTCTTTAAGAGCGCTTGTTGAGCAACTTGAGAAGCAGAAAAATGAGCAGCCGGGGACATCGGTAACAAAAAAGTCTGGAGACATAGGTAACAGTAATTAACGTCGTTGGAGACTACCATAAGTATCCTCGATGCGCATGTGCCGCTCAAGCAGGCGCCGGGCGAGGCTGGAGTCGTTGGAGAAAATACAAAAAAAATATACTTATGGTCCGGGCAGTTTTGTGTTTATTACTCCCAGCTTTTTCTAATAAAAGTGATGTGAAAATCAAAGAGCTTACGAAGAAAGTAGGGCAATTGGCGAAACAGAAAGAGCTGGACATCTCCAATAATAATTAGAATTCAAGATTGACGATAAAGATGTGCGTAGAAAATTGACGTTCGAGTTTCTAGATACCATCACCGTTTGAAACTTTTCCTAACTTCATTTCATGAATGAGACCTCTTTTCATCCATTTGTCAGTGAATGGTTCAGTAAACATTTCTCCGCCCCAACTCCTCCCCAAAAGGCAGGTTGGCCGCATATCAGCGCGGGCAGCCACACATTAATTGCAGCTCCAACCGGATCCGGCAAAACACTGGCGGCATTCCTTTGGGCAATCAATCTGCTGGTTGAAGAAGCAGACCAGGGAACGTTGAAGGATGAAACGCAAGTGGTTTACGTTTCGCCCTTAAAGGCACTCGGAAATGACGTTCAGAAGAATCTGCAAAAGCCTCTTTCCGAGATCCTGGAGATTGCCTCTTCCGTCCGCAAGGGTTTCCCGGAGATTAGAGTTTCTGTAAGAAGCGGGGACACCCCTGCAAAAGAGCGGCAACAAATGCTGCGCCGGCCTCCGCATATTCTCATTACGACTCCCGAGTCGCTCTACATTTTGCTGACTGCTGAAGGCAGCCGGCGATTCCTTAGCACAACGCGCACCTTGATCGTCGATGAAATTCACGCCATCGCCGGGGATAAGCGGGGCTCTCATTTATCCCTGTCCTTAGAGCGATTGGATGCCTTGGCGGGACGCGCTGTTCAACGGGTCGGTCTGAGCGCCACACAGAATCCCATTGAAGAAATCGCGACGGCTTCTGGTTGGAACCAGAAACATCCTCGCGGATGGTTCCGTTCGCTGTGCCATTGTTGATGAGGGGCACCGCCGGAAGATGTCTGTTTCGGTGGTTGTACCCGACCGAATGCTCGGCCCCATTACAACCAATGAAATCTGGTCCGAGACCTATGACCGAATCGCTGCCGAGTCGAAAGAACATCGATCGACTCTGGTCTTTGTTAACACGCGGCGTTTGGTCGAACGTGTGTCCTATCAGCTTGAAGAGCGGCTTGGGCAAGGCAAAGTGGCCGCTCACCATGGCAGCCTTTCCCGGGCCACTCGACTCAAAGCAGAGGAAGGTCTTAAGGCAGGCGTCATTCCAGTGGTCGTCGCCACGGCCTCACTGGAGTTGGGCATCGATATTGGCCATGTGGACATTGTTTGCCAGGTGGGAGCTCCTCGCTCGCTGGCTACTTTGCTCCAACGCATCGGCCGGTCGGGGCACCAGCTGAGGGGGACTGCAAAAGGCATGCTATTCCCTCAAACCCGGGACGAACTCATGCAGTGTGCCGCGGCAGTCTGGGCCATCCAAAGTGGGAAGCTGGACCGAATCATCATTCCGGAGAAACCTTTGGACATTTTGGCTCAACAGATCGTGGCCACGCTGGCGAGTGGTCCGTTGACTGAACAAGACCTATGGCAGCTCTGCCATCAGGCTTACCCATTTCGTCATCTCGATCCCAAGGAATACGAAGCGATCCTCCAGATGCTCTCCGAAGGGATTTCAAGCAGGCGGGGACGCAGCACGGCCCTCATCCATCGAGATCGCGTTCATGGCGTATTGAAAGGCCGCCGTGGAGCCCGCCTCGCCGCCATCACCAGCGGAGGGCGCCATCCCCGACGTAGCCGATTATGACGTCATTCAAGAGCCCGCAGAAATCTTTGTCGGGAAGGTAAACGAAGATTTTGCTGTTGAGAGTATGGCAGGAGATGTGTTCCTGCTGGGGAATCAATCCTGGCGGATCCGACGGGTTGGATCGGGAAAGATTCGAGTTGAAGATGCCCATGGAGCCGCCCCGACCATCCCGTTCTGGCTAGGAGAAGCCCCTGCGCGAACGGCCGAACTCTCAAAGGCCGTTTCAGACTTGCGTGAAAAGCTTGCCGAATGGGGTTGTGACGAATCTTTAACTTTCCCTGCCGCTTCTTCTTGGCTTCATGAACACTGTGGTCTCGAATCTTCGGGTGCCGAACAACTCATCGCTTATATCCGGGAGACCGCTAAAGCCCTTGGCGCCGTTCCAACTCAAAAGACTCTAGTCGTCGAGCGGTTTTTTGATGAAGCAGGTGGCATGCAGCTTGTCCTGCATGCGCCTTTTGGCGGACGGATCAACCGGGCCTGGGGATTGGCATTGAGAAAGCGGTTTTGTCTTACCTTTGATTTTGAGCTGCAGGCCGCCGCAACGGATGACGGTCTGGTGCTTTCCCTGGGAGAACAACACAGTTTTCCATTAGCCAGTGTGGCATCCATGACTCGCCCTCATGCCGTCAAAGCGGATGTGATCCAAGCCGTCCTGGCCTCGCCCATGTTTGGCAATCGCTGGCGATGGAATGCAAGCCGAGCCTTGGCCCTGCCCCGCTTTAGCGGAGGCAAAAAAGTCCCCATGCCCATTCAACGGATGCGTGCTGAAGATCTATTGGCCGCGGTTTTCCCATCCCAGGTGGCTTGCCAAGACAACCATGCTGGCCCGATTGAATTGCCTGATCACCCCCTTGTGAACGAAACCATCAAGGATTGTCTTCATGAACCCATGGACATCGATGGGTTCATTGCCGTCTTGAAGGACCTGGAACGTGGGGAGATTAAAATGATTACTCGTGACACTCCCGCACCTTCTCCGATGTGTCATGAAATACTCAATGCAAATCCGTATGCATTTTTGGATGACGCCCCCCTGGAAGAGCGCCGGGCACGAGCGGTCTCGCTCAGGAGAATGGATCCGGACCTGCTCGAGTTTAACGGTTCGCTTGACCCTGCTGCCGTCGAAGAAGTCGTCTCCCAACTTTGGCCCGACGTCCGGAATGCGGATGAATTGCATGACGTTTTGTTGAGCCTTATTTTATTGCCGGTCGGGGAATCGGCCGCCTGGCAAGAGTTTGCTCAAGAGCTCGTTCGGCAAGAAAGAGCCACCCTGGCTCGCTGGGTGGACTCAGCGGGTGAATCTCATAAGGCTTGGGTTTCCTTAGAAAGAGTTTCCTGGATTGGAAGCTTACTGAATGATGTGCTCTTTCAGCCGCATCTTGTAGAACCCGAATGGGGCAGGAAGGAAGCAGCGATGAACAGCCCGGAAGAACACCAAGCTCTGTTGGTTCAAGGTTGGATGGATATCCTGGGCCCCATCAATGCAGCAGAACTCTCCCATCGACTGGGATTATCCGTGAGCCTGATTCAGGGAGCTTTGTTAAGGCTGGAATCGCAAGGCCAGGTCTTGCGCGGCGGCTTTACCGTCTCATGTTGTGAAGAATGGTGTGAGCGCCGCATTTTGGCACGGATCCATCGTCAGGTTATCGGGGCACTGCGAAGGGAAATCGCGCCGGTTAGCTCAACGGACTATATCCGCTTTCTGCTCAACTGGCAGCACGTAGAACCAGGCACACAGCTCCATGGCAAGCAAGGAATTCTGGAAGTGATTCGTCAACTTCAAGGCATTGAATTACCGGCCCTTTCCTGGGAGCAAGAAATTTTGCGCCGTCGGATCGCTCATTACGATCCAGCGGATTTGGAAAACCTTTGTCTTTCAGGCCTGGTGGGATGGGGGAGGTTGAAACTTCAGAAAGAACCGCCCGATCAAAACGAGAACATCCCCGATGAGGAAGACCTCCGGCAAAGGAATCGCCGGCATCAAAAGCCCTCACGCTCGGCTCCGCTCGCTTTCTTTCTTCGCGAAGAGTTCCATCACTTCTTGGACTCACCTCCCTTTCAATTCCCCACCCTGCCGGGTCTGACCGAAAGTGCAAGAGACGTTCTGCGAGTTTTGGATCGTTATGGAGCTTCATTCATCCAGGAGATCGCTCGTAGCTCCGGCCGACTGGCAGCCGAAGTGGAAGATGCTCTCTGGGAATTGGTCAGTCGGGGCTTAGTGACCGGAGATGGAGTGGCAGGACTTCGAACGCTTTTGCTCCCACCTGAAAAAAGACGTTCCCCACAGCAGCGGCTTCGGGTGATTAAAGGCGGACATTCCCCTGGACGCTTGATGCCCGTGGGTCGCTGGTCCCTCTTGTGGCCAATGGAGTCCCGCCCCTTACAACAAACTCCAATTTCCCCAGAGCGAGCCGGAAAAGAGATAAGACGTAGAGAGACCAGTGAGGCACCACTTTCAACCGAAGCCCTTGCCCGACAATATCTTCGTCGCTACGGAATAGTGACGCGTGAAGTTCTGTCTCGAGAAACCCTCTATCCGGGATGGCGCTTTCTGCTAAAGATATTTTGGAGGATGGAAGCTCGGGGGGAAATTCGTGGCGGACGATTCGTCTCGAATTTTCCCGGAGAGCAGTTTGCATTGCCAGAAGCCATCGACGCCCTGCGCTCTTTGCGGAGACAGTTCAGCGAAAAGAATACAATAACAATGGTTTCGTCGGCCGATCCCTTGAACCTTGTAGGAATTTTGACTCCAGGTGACAAAGTTTCTCCATTTGCCAATCTCGCCATCGCCTATGAGAATGGTGCCCCCGTGGAAATCGGGGAACTTGGACAAGTACTCAGCCGACTGCAAGGAAGAATGTCAATCGAAGGGTGATCGGATGCGACATGCCAAAGAGTCGGTATTCATTGTCAATTCCCTATCGAACGGGATTTTTTGTCGGATGGCAAAGCGAGTGATCGGGTCACCCCTTTGCACTTCACAGTCGGGAAGCTTCGATTTGCCACAGCGATATGGAGTTCCCCCCTCCGTGTATGATTTTGAACAGCCTTAGGCAAAAGAACCGAACTACTGTTAAAATGAGTTTTCCAACAAGATTTGGATGTTGGGATTTTCCAAATGGAGTATCAGATGAACAGAATATTTAAAGCGTTGGCACAAGTCTCTCTCGTAACAGCTCTGGCAGTGACTGCGGTCATTCTATATGTCGACCTGCAACTTCCATTGGGCGTTACCATCACAGTTTTCTATGTAATCCCCATAATGATCAGCCTGATGAGTGATCGCCGTGAATACACTTTGGGGTTGGCATTCTTGTGCAGCCTCTTAGCCATAGTTGGCTATCTATTCTCTCCCAAAATTGGCGTCCCACGATGGGTCGTCATCATGGATCGGTCTGCCGTTATTTTGGTCATTTGGATAACGGCCATGCTGGGAACCGAAACAGCTAAAGCTAAGAAGAAGATCCGGGAAATGGGAAAACTCCTCACGATTTGCGCTTGGACCAAACAAATTAGGATTGATGACAAGTGGATTCCCATCGAAGAGTACCTTGTCAAACATTGCGGTCTGAAGCTCACCCACGGGATCACGAAAGAAGCCCAACAATTGTACTTCAAAGACATGGACATCGATATCCGGTAGAGGGGTGATAACCCTGGCCATTAGGGCAAGCTATTTTGAGAACGAGTGGGAATCCTTCCGCACCAAGAAAGACCGCTCGCTGGAACTGAGCAGTGTTTTTCACAATTGCGCTCCGGGTCGGCGTAAGCTGGCGGTCAAAGTGGTGGAAATCTTCGGCAATGACACCATAACGATTGTTAAAGTAGGTGTACGCGGTAGGAACCGCTAATGAACGCCAATCAACGCGAATTAATCTATAAAGAAGAGACGTACCGTATTGTCGGGTCGGCAATGACGGTTTCTAATACGCTGGGCTGTGGCTTTCTTGAGGCGGTGTATCAGGAGGCGATGGAGATCGAGTTAAAAGAAAGCCGTGTTCCTTTTGAGGCGCAGAAAAAGATTCAGATTCAATACAGGGATCGGATACTTCAAAAAGAATATGTAGCTGATTTTCTTTGTTTCGACCGCATTATCGTGGAGATTAAGGCGATCAAAGAAATAACCGAACTGGAAGAGGCGCAACTGTTGAACTATCTTAACGCCACGAAGCTGCCGCTTGGTTTGATCGTCAATTTTGGCACGCCTCAACTCGAATGGAAGCGCTATGCCAATACAAAAAAAACCACTCATGAACGCCAATGAACGCGAAACAAAAAACATGATTAGCGTTAATTCGCGTGTATTCGCGGTAAATTGAGGGGAAGAATATTGGCACTCCATCCCTTCTTTGCCGAATCGCCCTACGCCTCTCTCAACCCGACTCTCCGCTGGTTTCTGGCGGATGAAGAGAGCTTTGACAAATACAAACTCACCTCATCCCCGCGATGGGTAGATGGCGTCAGAGAATACAAAGAGAAAAGATAATGCGAAACTCCACCGGACGGGAATTTCCTTTTTCGCGATTTCTACTGGTGAACTTTAATGTTGGACTGAAAAACTGAAACGGGAGTGAACGAGTGTACGAGCAGGGCATCCAGAGAAGATATGAGAATTTGTTCCGTGCTTTGGAAGAACAGCAGGCTCACAAACAGAGAGTGGAAAGTTATCCTATCAGTTTGACTCTGGATGCAGCCTCGGTCTGTCAGCTCAAATGTCCCTTTTGTATTCACGGGATGACTTCGCCACTACAGCCCTACACCGCATTGGATTGGAATTTATTCAAGTCCCTCATTGACGAGCTGGCGCCATACCTTTTTCATGTTGATCTCGATAACTGGGGAGAGCCTTTTCTGAATAAAAGGCTCCTGGACATGATTGCGTATTTGAAAAGGCACGCCATCAGGGTCCGTCTAAGCACGAATATTTCCTTACCACTTACCGAAGAGTTTTTGGAACAGTTTATTCGCTGTCAACCCGACTATGTCATCATTTCCATAGATGGCTTTAGCCAGGAAACTTACGAGACCTACCGCGTCCAGGGGGATTTCCGTCTGGCCATGTCGAACCTCGAAACACTGGCGCGACTGCGGCACCAACTGAAATTAGAGAAGCCACGATTGGTTTGGCAGTATCTGGTGTTTTCATTTAATGAGCATGAATTACCGAAAGCATCTCAACATGCCCAAGAAATTGGAGTTGATTTCCGGCCCTCAGCTCCCTATGTTGACTTGAACAGGCACCCCGATTGGTTACCCTCCCAAGATCGATTCGTCCGTGAACCTTATCAATCCGAGAAAGCCATACGGGACAGACAGCCGGCCCAGTACGCAAAACTCACCCAACTGTCCGGAGAAAAGAATAATCTAGCCCGGGCCATCGACGAAGATAGTCTGCACGGGACCGCTGCTCTCGGAGACATCCGTCATGACGGAGTAACGCGTTCGGAATCCGCCACACCCTCCCTTGAACGTTATCCCTGCGACTGGCTCTATTTGAAGGCCTGCATCAATGCAGACGGGTCCTTATCTTCTTGTTGCGGGAGATATCCTGGCGATCCCAACTGGGGGGAACTGGGTCAAGGGGCCTTTCATCGACTGTGGAATAGTTCTTGTCTGCAGGAAGCTCGACGCTGCCTCACCGAGGTTGAAGGGGAGTATCCTGCTGAAATCATTTGTGCGCGTTGCCCTCTTCCTGAAATCCAACAGGTTTCCAGTTCGGTCATTCTGGATGCACTCTTGGATGCACCGCGACAATTTCGGAAGCAGGCTAAAGCCAAATTGCACCGTTTCTCTCGGAGTAGTCGCATCGAACGACAATCCCTCCGCCTGGCGGGGAAAGTCATGCGGGCCATCCCTTATTCCTATCGGAACCCTTTGAAGCAGCGCTTGCGCTATGGAATGGAACAAGGCGCGCTGCGTGAGGCAATGGGGGCAATTCTCAAGTTCATTTCCGGGTAATTCAAACCGGCTCGAGGTTGTAAGATCGTGACTTCAAGGCTCATTCGACGTGAAATCGGAATCCGTGTGCTCCTCTTTAGTGGATTAACCTTGGCGTTAGCGGTCTCTTTGAATGCTCAGGCGCACTCCGGTCTGCTGGATGCAAAACTGCGTGACCTCTTGCATGAAGAACTCAGTGGCGAACTCGCCAAAGAACATGTTATTGAAATCACCCGACACCATCGGATTCAATCGTCTCGCGGGTACAGGGCCGCAGCCCAATACGTCCTCGCTCAACTACGCCAGTTCGGCTTCGACGAAAAAGAGGCCTTCATCGAATCCTTCCCGTCGAATGGAAAAGTAACCTATCAGACCTGGCAATCGCCTTCGGGTTGGGACATCCAGTCCGCGGAGCTACGGATGCTCGAACCGTTTGAAGAGCGGATTGTCGGTTATCCCGAAATCGCGATGAGCGTCATCACCAACTCAAACCCGGGAAACGTCACGACAGAGTTGGTATGGGTGGGGGCAGGCGTGACCGATGCCGACTATGCCGGCAAAGACATAGCCGGGAAGATGGTGCTGGCTACCGGGTATGGCGGCGACGTTCACCGCTTGGCTGTCCTGAAGTACGGAGCTCGTGCCGTAGTCTGCTATCTCGATGATGCGCGCGCTCAAGATCATCCTGATATGCTGCAGTATACCGGCATGTGGCCGCGCGCCGAGGAACTGGACAGGGTGACCTTCGGATTCAATCTCACTCATCGGCAAGGGAAAAAGCTCCGCGACCTACTCTTAGAGGGAAAGAAGGTTGTTTTGAAAGGCACGGTCTCTGGCACAGGGCTGGAGCCCTACTTCATCGATGTGGTTGTCGCAAAAATCCTTGGCTCGGAACACCCAGACGAGGAATTGGTTTTCAGCGCCCACCTCGATCATCCAAAGGAATCTGCAAACGACAACGCCAGCGGTTCAGCGGCGATACTCGACATCGCGCGGTCGCTCAAAAACTTGATCGATTCCGGGAAATTGCCTCAGCCAAAACGGACCCTGCGATTCCTCTGGGTTCCAGAGTGGAACGGCACAATGGCTTACGTAGACGCCCACCCGGAGCTGGCCGGCCCAGCTCTCGGAGGAAGATTTCTCGCGAATCTGAACTTGGACATGGTTGGGGAGCAACTCGAATTGCTGCATTCGCAGCTGATTGTTACACAGACACCCGATTCCTTGCCGTCTGCAGTGAACGACTTGGTGGCTGACCTCGCTGCCATGGTTGCGCGGATGAACATCCGGACACTCAGGGGAAGCCTCTCCCTCCCCAATTATCAGGTGACTCCTTATACTGGAGGCAGTGACCACATGATGTTCATCGACCGAAAGATACCCGGGATCATGCTGTCCCACAGCCCCGATTATACCCATCATACCTCCGAAGATACACCAGACAAAGTCGATCCCATAGAACTGGAACGCAGCGAGATCATCGCTACAGGAGCCTTGTGGTACTTGGCAAATCTTGATCCAGTGCAAGCTCTTGAGTGGGTTTCTTGGACAGGGGCAAAGGCCGCCGAACGTCTGGGGTTGGCAGCGTTGCGCAGTCATCGCCTGATGACTGCGGGGACGAAGGAACCGTGTGCTCTCACTTGGGCAGAGGCACAAAACATCTTGAATCTGGCGCTAAATCGTGAAAAACAAGTGATGGCCTCCATTCTTTATTTTAACGATGCAAGTGATGTCCAAACTGCAGTCAAAGCCATGCAGGAAATACTCGGGACGCAACACCTGTCTCTCGCAACGGGATTACGAACCCTCGCTCAGTCCTGCGGCCTGGATGCTTCCGCTGTTTCCCCTATTGAGCCGAAAATGGATGGACGTATTCCCTTGCGTTTGACACGAGGCCCCCTGAGTTTCAGTCTTCCTGAAAGCAGCCTGCCGGAGCAGGAGCGAGCTTGGTATCGTTCACCCGACTTCCCTCTGCATGGTGATGCCCGCTTCGAGCTGGTCAATTTCATTGATGGCAAACGCACGGTATCAGAAATCCGCAATGCTCTCAGTGCAGAGTTTACTCCGTTCAAGACCGAAGCCATCGCGAGATATCTCGAAGATCTGGTCAAAGCGGGCGTAGTCAAATGGAAGTAGGTTTGTTCAAGGAGTCATTCCCATGATTGACACTCAACTCAAAAATAAAGTAGTTCTCGTTACCGGCGCCAATCACGGCATTGGCGCAGCCACCGCCAAGGCATTTGCAGAGCAGCAAGCGAAGGTTTTTATTACTTTCTATCGTGAGCCCTGCCGCTTTTCCGAAAAGGAGTTAGAGGAATCACGCCAGGCAGGCCTGGGCGGAGAAACTTTTTTCCGGGCGATGCAGCAAACGCCTCCAGAGCCTTTAGTCCAAGCGATTCAAGCCGAGGGGGGTATTTGTGCCGCCCATGAAGTCGATCTGTCCGATCCTGCCGTCATTCCCCGCTTGTTTGACCGATGTGAACGGTCGCTGGGTCCAGTGGATATTCTGATCAACAATCACACTTATTGCGTTCTGGAAACCTTTGACCCCGGGCTAGTCACCGATGAAGGCTTTGGAATTCACCTTCCCACCCCATCTGTTATTGACGCACACTTTGTGGTCAATGCACGAGCCTATGCTCTCATGATGACTGAATATGTGCAGCGCTATCTCAAAAGAAAGGCCCGCGGCGGTCGGGTCATCAATGTGAGCACCGATGCGGCGCATGCGCATGCCGCCAACATCAGTTACGCCGCCAGCAAACATGCCATTGAGTCCTACAGCCGTTCAGCGGCCGTTGAACTAGGCAAATATGGGATTACGGTAAATGTTGTAGCTCCAGGCCCGATTCAGACTGGTTACCTGACACCTCAAGAGGTCGAGAACATCGCTTCGAATACTCCGCTCGGCCGGATCGGATCTCCGAGGGACGTAGCCGAGGTGATTGTCTTTCTGGCCTCTGAACAAGCCCATTGGCTAACAGGACAGCTCCTTTATGTTGGCGGTGGATGGAGAATGCATCAGTAACACTGCGAGTCGACATTTCTCCGGTTTGGTAGTCAGTTCGCGCGAAACACCTCTGCATCATCGTTTAACTTCCTGGACACAAATGGAACACATTGAACATTGGATATCGTCTTACGGTTATTTCGGAATTTTTTCGTTGTTGCTCCTCGGCATTGTCGGATTACCCGTGCCGGACGAGACATTACTTGTTTTCTCCGGGTATTTGATATTTCGGGGTATTCTGCACCCGGTTGCGACGCTCATTGCGGGTTGCCTGGGCAGTAGTTGCGGTATTTCGATAAGCTATTTGCTGGGACGGCTGCTCGGCCGGAGGGTGGTCTCCCATTACGGAAGATACTTTGGAATCACTCCAGAACGACTGGATAAGACCCATGATTGGTTCAGAAGAATCGGGTACTGGACTTTGGCGGTAGGTTACTTCGTGCCGGGGGTCAGGCACCTGACCGCAATAGCGGCTGGCCTCTCAGAATTGGAAGCTCCTACTTTCATGGCCTTTGCTTATTCCGGCGCTTTTGTCTGGGTTTCTTCGTTTCTTTTGCTTGGGTACTTTTTCGGAGAGAACTGGCATGTGGTGCTAGACCTGCTCCACAATAACCTGTTGATTGTGTTAACCATACTAACCTCCTTGGTTTTCTTAGTCCTCGCCATCGCCTATTGGAAAAAGATGGTTCAGCGCTGAAGCCATCGTAATTGAAAGGGCAAAGCATTCGCTGGGGATATTGGGAAGAATTTCTTTTCTAGTGACGAAAGCTTTGCCCCTACAGGTTGAATCGACGTGCATGCTAATCCGACCGATGTGGCAGTGAACCAGTCTTCGTCCATTTCGGCGTACATCGACCTCGGCCAAGGTGGGCTCACCTCCCTCCGGAAGAGGCTGAGCGCGTCTTTGCAGCAACCGCAGCCCTATTGGCTGACACGCTTTCTAATTTTACGCTGGCTAGGACTAGTCTATTTCGTCGCCTTTTTATCGCTGGCCAACCAGGTCCTGCCACTCATTGGGAAGGACGGCTTGTTGCCTGCCGATTTGTACCTCCGCCAGGCTGAGCGTTTCCTCGGTTCGCGTGGGTCTGCCTTCTGGCAGCTGCCCAGCCTATTCTGGGTCGGTGTCTCTGATCCGTGGCTCCTTTCCTTAAGCTGGCTGGGCGCGGGCCTTTCACTGCTGGTGCTTTTCGGATATGCCAATGCCATTCTCATGGCCGCACTGTGGGGGCTGTACCTCTCCTTCGTCCATATCGGCCAGGACTGGTATTCTTACGGATGGGAGATTCAGTTGCTCGAAACAGGGTTTCTGGCAATCTTCCTTTGCCCGTTGATGGATGGGCGGCCATTCCCCCGCCGACCGCCGCCAGTCCTGGTCATCTGGATGTTTCGCTGGCTGATTTTCAGGATTATGTTAGGTGCAGGCCTCATCAAGATTCGGGGAGATGCTTGCTGGCGCGATCTCACTTGCCTTTACTATCACTACGAAACGCAACCCATTCCCAACCCGCTCAGCCGCACCCTGCACTTCATGCCTCACTGGTTTCACAATTTGGGTGCGCTCTGGAACCATTTCAACGAACTGGTTTGCCCCTGGTTTGTCTTTGGGCCGCGCCGCGCCCGTCATATAGCTGGCCTCTTGCTCTTCTCCTTTCAGGTGATTCTGATTTTCAGCGGAAATCTTTCTTTCCTGAATTGGTTGACGATTGTCCCGGCCCTGGCCTGTTTTGACGACACCCTCTTATGTCATATTTTCCCTAGAAGTTTAGTTGCCCGAGTTGCCCAAGCCCGAGACACCGCCCGGACATCGCGAAGCCAGACAATTCTGGTTCCTGTGCTGGCCGTCCTCGTCGCCGTATTGAGCATTTCCCCCATCACTAATTTGCTCTCGCCTGAACAGGCAATGAACACCTCTTTTGACCCACTCCATCTGGTCAACACCTACGGCGCATTCGGAAGCGTCGGCCAGATGCGCAATGAAATCATCTTCGAAGGGACAGAAGATGCTACAATCACTAGCAGCACTCAATGGAAGGAATATGAATTCAAGTGCAAACCTGGCGACCCCTATCGCCGTCCCTGTATCGTCGCCCCCTATCAATACCGGCTTGATTGGCAAATATGGTTCGCCGCCATGTCCAGCCCCGACCAGTACCCATGGACTGTACATTTTATCTGGAAGTTGCTGCACAATGATCCAGGAGCGCTCGGACTCTTGGCCACCAATCCATTTCCAAGCTCGCCCCCTCACTATATTCGAGCCAAACTCTACAACTATCAGTTTGCCCCACCTCAGGACAAGAGCGGCGCCTGGTGGATCCGCAGCCAGCTGGGAAACTGGCTGCCTCCGCTTTCGGTGAAAGATCCTGTCCTGTTGAGATTTCTTGAGAACTACGGATGGGTTGTCCGGGAACGAGATGGAGGTACTTAACCCGGATTCCGAAGTTGCTTTAGCATCACTAGGTGGAGCGGGCGCTGCTGTCCCCCGCGCACGCTCCACGAACGCGCGGCGGAGCGCGCGTTCCGCCTAAGTCAAGACTTCACTGAAACACATTTCCCCTTTTCTCAGTGGCTGGCAAGTCTTAGTCAATTCAGCTAATCGAGGGAGTTACTGAGAATCTGGAGCAGAGTCTAAATAATCCCCGGGAAGTTCAATTCACAGAAGGGAAGGTGTGAAAAGATCGTAGTAACGACTTCAGTCGTGCCAGAGTCAGGTTGAAAAGAAACGACTAAAGTCGTCACTACAAACCCTCAATAAGCCCGCTCATCAATTCTTTCACACTCCAGGGTGTAGAGACGGGTTCGTTAATGACAAAATGCGGGCAAGATGCCTGCGCTCCCACGGACAAAGCCTCTTACCGGATCTTCCCGCGCCCTTCAACGGTCCACACCTCTTCAACAATACCGTTGCGATGGTAATAAATCTGGTCGTGCATATTGACGCAACTACAAACGTGATTTGGGATCACCGTCAGCTTGTCCCCCGCCCGAGGCCTGTGGTTTGCGCGGCTAATATCGAGATGCCCATGCTCTTCTGACATGCTTACAAATTGAATGCCTGGATCCTCGGTAACCAGTCCAAATCCCAGCCGATCTCCGGATACGAGACGATCTCCTGAAAAAGTTTTTGAACCCCCGTCAATCATGGCACGCCCTTCTACAGCGTGGCTGACGACAGTCACCAGTACTCTTAAGGCACATTGAGAGAGCTGACAAAAGCCGGCTTTCAATTCATTCATGTCGTAAAAAACATAAGTACCCGCTCGAATTTCAGTGAGACCTCTAACCCGGTGACTGTTGTAAGCTGTCGGAGTACTCCCCCCACTGACCGTTTCCATAGCCAGGCCCGCCTTTTCGGACTCAAGCCGGATCTCTTCAATCGTAGCGCTCAATTGATTGAGAGCTGCGGTCTGCTGATCCGGGGGATCCCAGATGTGGCCGGGGTAAAACATCAATCCCTTGAATTGAAGATTTTGTAATTGATCGACTCCCTGTGCCACTCTCAACCACTCCGAAATCGACTGAAGGCCGCAGCGATGCATTCCTACGTCAAACTCAACCAGAATCTGAATATGGCATCCCGCCTGACGAGCAGCCTCTGAGATGGACTGAGCCACTTCGAGGGAATCCAGACTCACGGCGATTTTGCTTAACTGCGCCAGCTTGGTCAGTCGTTCTATTTTCGACTGCCCGACAATGGGATAAGCAATCAAAATGTCTTCTATTCCCGATTTCGCCATCACTTCAGCTTCGCCAACCTTTGCAACGGTAATCCCATGACATCCGGACGCGATTTGCATTTTGGCAATCTGTGGGGTCTTGTGTGTCTTGGTGTGCGGACGCAAGGCAATTTGGTTTTGCCGGCAGTAATGGGCAAGAGAATCTAGATTTCTCTCTAGGATGTCCAGATCAACAAGGATCGCAGGTGTGTCCAGGTCTTCGATGTGCATTGAGACCTCACTTCATGGCCAATGGCCCTTGAAAATAGACCAAAGCCAGAGGCTTTAATTAGAATTTTTTCCGTAATAAGACTGTCCCGGCTTCCGCTCCACGTATCTGCCCGCGGATCGTGACGATTGGCCCATTGGCAGGCAAAGTCAAATCATATAAATTTTTCTTACCCGCCACTTCTTTCAGGATCTGCGGCTGAGGAACTCCCCCGACCAGGATCTCCAGATTAAAGACCAGGATCGGTGTCCCCCCTTCCGGAACAAAGCGCATTAGATATTCGCCTGAAGCTTTAATCTTGTCCGAAAAATTCACTTCGAAGTGGTCCCGCGTCCAGCTTCCAATCTGGTTATCTGACCAGATTTTCGGCTGAGCCTCCCAACTTTTTGGAGGCGGGACATTCGTTGCAAACACGGCCAGCCTTCGAAGTATCGGGAGATTAGATGAACTTGTGGTGCGCACGCGGATCGCCTCCACTTCGATGGACGAAAATGGTTGAATACGGATTTGGCCTATTGCGGTTCCTCGAGCGAGCGGAATCCACCTTCCTCGCCGCAACCCTTCAAGCTCATATTCTCTGACTCGTTCTCCCTGGCTGATCTCTTCCATGAGAATGGCGTGGTCCAACTGCATCGGTTTCGAAAATTTAAGTTCGATGCGGTAGCCTGTCCCCCGGGTCTCAGCCAAGGCTTTGCCAAAGCGCTTCCGTATTTCATCTCCAAATTCCTGGGCGCGTTCAACATCTGCCACAGGAATCAAACCTGTTCGATCCGGGGCGACGTTCATCAACAACTGCGTTCCTCTCCCCACCGAGCGATAAAAGATTTCGATCAAATCATCGAGCGACAAGACCTTGTTCTGGTTGGTGGAATTCCAAAACCAAGAAGGGCTGCGCAGCGAAACATCCACCTCATTGGGAAGCCAGGTATCTCCGTCGGGATCTCCGTGAATCGAGGTGGCTCCCCCCGTCTGGGCGTCCCGATTATCGACGGCATTCCAGGCCGGATAGGGGGCCCAGCCGGCATGGTTTCCGACCCAACGAATGGTGGCAAGGGGACCTTGATAAATCATAGCCTGGTGGAGCATAGGTTTCAAGGATGTCTTTTACTGGCACAACCAAATCGCCGCCAAACCAGATCTCAACCATTGGGCCGTATTTGGTGAGTAGCTCGGCGAGCTGTTTTCTGTAAACATTGTTGTAGACATTCTGCTCCTCGGCAGTTTTGCACATTCCTGACAAACCGGCCCCCAGCTTTCGATCTTCAGCTGACAAATAGACTCCAAGGCCCAGCCCACGTTTCTTGCAAGAAGCAGCCAGATCCGCAACGACATCGCCTTTCCCCCCTCGCCAGGATATGTTCTTGATGCTGTACTCCGTTGTTTCCGTTTGCCACATGCAAAACCCGCCCGTGTGCTTGGCCACAAACACAATGTACTTTGCTCTCATTTTGACCGCAGTGTCGGCCCATTGCTCAGTATCAAGGTTTTGAGGATTGATTTCAGAAAGCGGCGTGGAGAGATCGTCATTCTCTTTGTCTTGCCAGGTGTTGGGAGCGAAGTTGTACGAACATTCCAATATGGAGATCCTGCCAGGCACTTTGCTGGACGCTAGGAAGAGCCACTTTGCCAGTCATGCCTATCCTTGAGGTCGTCAAGAACAAGAAAAAGATCATAGGAACAAACCTAATGTTTCGCTTTAACATAATCTCCTTAACAGTCTGTATCTCTACAGGAAAGGCTCTCCGTAAAATTCCTTCACTTGAAGCACTATACGAGATTGATCTCTGCTCTCAACAAGGAACGGAACAGCGTCCGTTCCCTACAATTGCGCTCCCTACCTATCGTAGGGAACACTCGCTGCAGCGCTCCCCCTTCGTCCAGGTATGGAACTACGTCTGCTCACTCAAGAATTTATTTCTCACCCCTGTCGCGAAGCTCTCTTCAGCCGGTCGCTGATGGCTGCCCAGGCTGGCCCATTCGGAATCTTCTCAACCAGAATCTGCGTGCACCCCAAATCGTCGAGTGAATGTAACGAAGCATAAAGCAGCCGGGCATAACTGAGGGGGTTAAGTGGCATCGGAATGGGGTGCTGGAGAGGAAGATCAAATGAAGTCAACAGAAGAGCGCCCACAATTCCTCCCTTGGCCAGTTCTTTTTCGATAATATCTCGGACTCCACCGAGCTTCTCTGGGTCGAACAAAGCCATCGACGCGTGAGGCGCATAGTGGCGGTCCAGCATGCCTGGCGAGAGCCTCGGAGCACTCTCTTGAATGGTTTTTTCCGGAACATCGATGTCGCCAAGGATCGACTGCAGTTCTTCGCAAGAAATGATTCCCGGACGCAAAAGCACCGGTCGATTTCCGGTCAAGTCAACAACCGTGGACTCGATTCCCAAAATAGTTGCTCCACCATCCAGAATGATGTCGACTTCATCACCCAGAGATTTCTCAACATGCTGTGCGGTTGTAGGTGAAAGTTGCGTCGAACGGTTGGCGCTGGGAGCAGCCACGGGTAGCTTTGAAAGTTCCAGTAATGCGAGTGCCACCGGGTGAGCCGGCACTCGCAATGCCACTGAGTCCAGTCCGGCAGTCACAATATTCGGGACTTCCTTTCGCTTCGGTAATACCATCGTCAAAGGTCCCGGCCAGAAGGCATCTCCAAGTTTTTCAGCATCGGCTGGCCATCTTCGTACCAATGGCAGTGCGGCCGCAACGTCATTGACATGGACGATCAAAGGGTTATAACTGGGCCGTCTCTTCACCTTGAAGATTTTTTCGACGGCATTCGCTTCAAGGGCATTGGCGCCCAGCCCATAGACAGTTTCTGTGGGAAAGGCAACGAGACCTCCGGCGTGCAAGATTCGAGCTGCCTGGGAAATAAGCTCGGCCTGAGGGTGAAGGGGGTCAACCTGGATGAGAGGGCTCATTGAAAAAGATTGGGGTTGAGAGGGATGGGATCCATATGGCAAATGTACCATGTCTCGAAGATTGAGGAAATGGAAGCGTTGCCCGGTTTTTGAAAAGGGAGCGAGAGAGTCCCTCGATGTCTATGAAAGGTAGATTGAATCTGTATCAGCGTGAATGGATAGGTTGCATGACTTGACATCATTCGGGGCGCCCGATAGGCTTTCCTTGTTCTCCGGCTCACACGGAATATTTGTTTGCTGGGCACGTGACGGCAGTGGACATTAAGGATCGAATCAGAAAATCGCCAGCTGTGGCCAAGAAGTTGCTCCCGGCAAATCTGATACAAGCCTGAACAAGCCCGAAATCGTCCCCTACTTATCTTAAAGGGAGTACGCAGCGCCGAAGTAGAAAATTTACCGCGGATGATCCTTTAGATCGTCCCCCCTTTTCCAAGGGGGGACTTGAGGGGGGGGTAAGAACGCCTGAATCACAAGCGATTAGCTAAGGCGAATTGTTTTTCAATTCGTTTTTCGTTTTTGGAAGACGCTGACCTATGAGACATTCACACCCGATCACCGCAGCCATTTACGATCGTTTAGTGGAATCGACTGAACGCGCATTCCTCGCAGCTCTGCGGGCCAGATTACTGGGGACCGCACAGGGCAAGGTCCTGGAGGTCGGGGCTGGAACGGGGAGGAATTTTCCTCACTACTCATCATCCGCAATTACCGAAATCATCGCGGTGGAACCGGACCCATACATGCGGAGGCGGGCAGAGGCTCGGGTTGCGGCAGTTGGCACCACAATCGCCTTAACCGCAGGCACAGCCGAATCATTGCCTGTTTCGAACCAGTCGATCGATACGATCGTATCAACGCTGGTCTTATGTTCAGTCGACGATCCCGACGCAGCCATAAGAGAGTGGCGCCGGGTACTCAAGCCGCTGGGGACAGTACTTCTCATTGAACACTTGCGCGCGGAACAGCCACGGCGAGCCTGGGTCCAGGATCTGATCACACCGGTGTGGCGCCGAATTGCCGCCAACTGCCATCCCAATCGAGAGACTCTAGGTACCATCAGCCGGGGTGGCTTCTATTTCCAGGAAAGCGACCGCCTCGCTCTGGGCGCACCATGGATTCAGCCAATAGTTGCAGGGGTGGCGACACCGCGTTGAAACCACAAACAGGTTCTCACATCTTCAACATTGCTTTGGGGGTCAGGGGGCTAGATCATGGACTCACTCGATACCGTTGAGTTGATCATGGCGCTTGAGAAGAATTGTGCTTAGCAGGCTGAACTCTTTTACGAAGGATCTCTAAAATCAGCAGCGAAAAAAGGAGGGTATTTAGATGCAGGGGTATTCATGGTCACCCACCGAGAAAAAAGCTGCCCGGGCTGCATTTGATCTGGCGCTAGCTCGGGAAATGAAGGCGATAAAAGAAAAGGCCATTGTCATGGTAAAGAACATGCAAGACGATTTCGCCATTTGGGACCTGCAGGACTACTTGTCAGAGAAACAGCGTGAAATTGACAGGAAATATGACTATCGTTACTCCATGCTCTTGCTGGTTTTCGCTCGTCTTGTTAATGAAGGTTGGCTCACGGAGAATGATCTGTCGGGTATCGGCCGCGAGAAATTAGACATCATTATGCGGGTGCTCCCCATGCGTTAGGAAATGCTATCCAAAGTGTTCGCTAAGTACTGCTTTTCATAAATACGGTGACATTAACGCCGGGTCAGTGACCCGGCCTACAACTTTGTAGGCTTGGGGCTTTCTCAAAGCCCCAACCTCACGCGGCGCCTATCCTAAGATACGTCACTGTAATTACGAATAGCAGTACTAAGGCAGCTTGCTATTAACAGAAGGAGTCGGAGGACGACAGCAAAATGACTAGGTGGCTCAAAGATCTATTGAAAAAAGGGTTTGCTACTGCAGGAATTCATGTGTCGAGGATTCCCCCACCCGCTGAACAAGAACACTCTGAACCAGCACGCTACGACCAAGATGGTTTGATCACTATCCACAATGATCACTTCCGGCGTGCTCCCAGCTTCCGCGCCGCATATCAACGTGGCATAGCGGCTTCGAATGGCGTGGACTCGGCATTCGAGTGGCGCGTGCACGTCGCATTGTGGGCAGCCAAAATGTGCCTGCGAGTTCCAGGAGATTTCGTTGAATGTGGAGTCAACTCAGGATTTATCAGTTCCGCCATCATGCAGCATCTTGATTGGAACATGGTTGGAAGGCGGTTTTATCTCGTCGACACCTTTAATGGCCCTCCCCTGGATCAATATGACCCGGTCGAAGTCGAGCGAGGCCGGCGACGGGTGGCCGAAGATGCATTGGCTGCGGGCGCCTATGTTACGGACCTTGCAAGGGTACGTCAGAATTTCGCCGAGTGGCCGCGCGCTATCCTCATCCAAGGCATTGTGCCTGAGATTCTTCCCGTAATCTCGACTAGTCAGGTGGCGTTCCTGCATATTGATATGAATTGCGCCTATCCCGAGCAGGCTGCGCTCCAGTTCTTTTGGGACCGCCTCTCGCCCGGGGCAATCGTGCTGTTAGACGACTATGCCTATTTCGGATATGAACAACAAACCAATGCAATTGATACTGTGGCCGAAAGGGTAGGCGCCGACGTATTATCGATGCCCACTGGGCAAGGAATTATCATGAAGTAAAATAATCTTTGATTGGCTGAAGATTAAAAACATGAGAATTAGATGAAATGTCTCCCTGCCCTCGATTGCCGTTCCCTGGGCCGGGAAGCCTGAGTTTCCAGAATACAGATTTTTTTCACAGCTCGGCAGACGAGTGGGAACAGAAGCCGGAGAAGACTATTCAATGTTACCAGGGCACGAGGCACTCGAACGACTCCGAGAAGGGAATCGACGATTCGTGATGAACGTTCGGAGCCGCAACGACCAATTGAGCGATTCCCGAAGGAGAGAGCTCACAACCGGGCAGTATCCGTTTGCGATTATCCTGGGATGCTCTGACTCGCGAGTGCCTGCAGAGATCGTATTTGATCAAGGTCTCGGCGACCTATTCGTCATCCGCGTTGCCGGCAACGTCGTCGCTCCCTCACAAGTCGGCAGTGTCGAGTTTGCCGCAGAACGGTTTGGTACTCGACTGGTCGTCGTGCTGGGGCATTCCCAATGTGGCGCCATCCAGGCTACGCTGGAAGAACTTCAGCGGCCAACAGACAAACAGTCCCGTAACTTGCTGTCGATCGTCAATCGCATCCGACCATCCGTGGAAGCCTTGCTCGCAACCGATCTTGCTAATGATTTGGATGCGCTCATGAAGCAAGCCGTGCAAGCAAACGTGCGGGCTTCGACGAACCATTTGCGCAGCGGATCGCAGGTCCTCGAGCAGTTGATTGAAAAGCAGGGCCTTCTCGTGGTCGGGGCAGAATACTCGCTCGAGACCGGCGTTGTGGATTTCTTCGATGGTGTTTCCGAGGTCGCAACATGATTCTAGTGATCCGGATATGGAATCTCGCGGCCATCTTTTTAATGATTGGGTGCAACCAGCCAGCCAGCATTGAGAAGGGACCGGCAGCCGCTTCCTCTTCGGAATTTTCGGCCTCAGCCAAAAGCGATTCCCCACCCAGTGATCCCGTTAGCTCGGAGTCAGGTGCGCGGGAGCCTGCCCGGGCAGAATATGCGGTGCGCTGGAACCCTTCTGAAGGAGGGTTCGCAAACGCCCAGGAGGTTCTGGCATTCTTCAACGCACCCCAAAAGACTGGAGAGGCTTTCGAGGTTCGATACTATGATCTCAAACCACCTTCGAATGCTCCCCCGGATTCAACCACGATTCTCAGACAACGCCGTAAGGCGGGAGGCAAAACGGAGATCCGATTGAAGTATCGTCGAACTCAGCCGCTGGGTGAGGAGTGGGAGTGCCCAAATGATAGCCCCTACGAGAAAGGTGAGGAAGTGGACTTCTCCTTTGTAGGAACCGGGCTGCCCAACCGTGTCTATTCTTATAGCTGCACGCTCACAGCGCAACAGCCGCCGCCGTCTCTCCATGCCGTCCCGAAGAAGTGTGCATCGCGGATGATGCGTTATCAGTTTAAGGGATTTAAGATCGAAGAGTGGACACTCCCAGGAGGGAACCTTAAGGTGGAAGTATCGCACTCCGCAGAGAATACTCGCGCGGAACTGGCCTCGTTCGCAGAGTTTGTCTCCAAGCTCCGCGAACGTGGCGTGAAACCATCGGATCAGAGTAAGACGGAGCTGGGAAGCCTTTGCCCTTAATACATGCTCTGGATTATCGTCAACTCGATTACCATAATGCCTGATAAATCATGGAGGTGAAGTGATGAAAACTTTGATCGGATTGAGTCTGTCTCTTGTTCTCTCCGGTACATTGGCGCTCTTTGGAGATGTCATCTACCTGAAGAATGGAACCGTTCTCGTGGTCGACAAATCCTGGGAAGAGGGAGAGGATCTGAAGTATCAGGATGCCTCCGGCATCCAAAAGATCCCGCGTGCCGACGTGAAACGCATTCAAAAACAGAAACCGACTCCGGCCGATCCTTCCCGCGACCAGCCCGTTCGGGTCGAAGTCATTCGTGGCGCGCCGGTGCCGGCTGCAGCCCCTACGAAGGCAAAAAATGCTTCCGCAGCTTCCCAAGCCAGCATCCGGGAGAATGCTCGCTCCTCGCGATATAAAGACTCAGTCGGTTACAAGGAGGCGTTGCGCCTGCAGCAAGAAAATGGCAAACCCATTGTGCTGTACTTTTATGCGGACTGGTGTGGTTATTGCGCCCGATTGGAGCGCGATGTCTTAAGTCAGGCGGAAGTAAAGCAATACCTCAATAGTATTCTTTATGTCAGCGTCAACCCGGAACATGGGAAACCCGATATGGCCCTTTTCGACCGATTCAACGGGAGAGGCTTTCCAACCGTGCTCCTGCTCACCAAGGATCAGCCCCCCCGGGATATTCCAACCTACGTCTCTCCGGCCACTTTTCTTCAAGCCTGCAAAGCGGCAACCCAACGCGGAAGCCAGTAATACCGAAGCCGCGGCGCACAGCTTCTGTTTGTAAGGTCTTTTCGACAATGCTTACGCTCCCTGAGCGGGCAGGATGCCTGCGCTCCAAAAGCTAGATAAGCCCAGCGTACTCGGCACGTCGGATGGCTTCCAGGCGAGTATGCACATCCAATTTGCGCAGAATGTTCTGCACGTGATTGTTGACGGTTGTGCGACTGATGTGAAGTTCGGTCGCGATACTGGATGTCGTCCCCCCTTTAGCAAGGACCCGAAGGATTTCCAATTCCCGTTTTGTCAGATTCGTCTCCACAACCGGTGACCGGTTCAAGTTCAGTCCAAGATTCTCCATTCCACCTTCCGAATGAGACTGGACTTGCGCGAAATCACGGAGAAGAATCTCCAGCCGTTTGCCCGTATCAATCGAACGAACAATGTGAATTGAATACGGCCCCGAAGGATACATCTCTTCTGCCACCAGTACCGAAACGTTGCACCACTCGACACCCTTCGAAGTTTTGACTTGTAGGTCAAAATTGTGGACCGGGTGATGCTTCCGCACCGCCTGCTGAATCGTGCAGTCGCGAGAGCAGACCGGTCCACGTTCATTGGCCCCTTGAAGAATCTGCCCGCAAGGTTTACCCATCACATCGGCAGCCGGTTTTTCGAACATCCCTTCAGCTGCATGATTCCACGCAACGATCAGTCCGGAAGCATCCACCACAAAAGCTGCATCGGATGTACTCTCCACCATCTGTTTGATCTCGCCGAATCGCATTGATGCCTCTTCATCAGAAAATTAATGCTCTCTAATTATTGTTCTTCAGAAGACTTTAAATCAATCATTCATTAAGGACAAAAGGGTACACAAGTATGGTTTCCTCATGATCCTCTCTAAAGCAACTGGATACGGCATATTGGCGTTGGCTTACTTGGCCAATCAGCCTAAGAATCGTCGTTGCGGTCTAGAAGAGATTGCTTCGCACGAACAAATTCCGCCAGTGTTTCTTCGGAAGGTTCTGGGTGAGTTGCGTCGTCATCGTCTGCTCCGGTCTGTGAAAGGGATTCATGGAGGATATGAGCTAAACCGCTCGCCCGACACAATCACTCTGTGGGACATTGTCCACTCCCTGGAGACCGATCCCGATTTCGATACCTGCGTCCTCGGCCGAGGATCATGCCCTTCTGAGGCTCTCTGTCCTTTCCATGACGATTGGCAAAAGGTTCGAGAAATTTGGGTCACACTGTTAAAGAGCAAAACAATTTCTGAAATTTAGGCTAGAAGTCAAAGTCCCTGGAAGGAGAAATCATTATAGATTGCTGCATGGAACGATGATTTCGAAATTTACGTCACATTTTATCACCAATAATAGCTATTTCCTTGTTGAGACACTTACGTGAAGAAAATCAAAATAACCCTTTTATGGGTACTCGGCTTTTCCTCTTGGGTGAGTGGCCATACTCTTCCGGTTAGCTATCTGACTCTCGTGCCAGATGCGAACTATGTGCACTTGGAGTTGCTTCTCAACCCTTTTGATTTGAGTTTTTTTCCCGAAATCGACGCAAATCACAATGGCGCGCTGGAATCCGCCGAACTGGATCAACATCGGACAGTCATTCTGCAGAGAATACTCGAAAGTATTGAACTCCGGAGCAATAGGAAGGTCCTGCTCCCTGAAATCTCAGGGGCCATCCTCTCTTTAATTGACCACCACCTGATTCTGCGCGCTCACTACCGTGGAGATGCCCGGTGGTCAAAGGTCTTAATTGACTCGCGATTACCGGAAATTACCAGGGGCGGCCATTTGACACAGGTCTCCTTTGGTGACCAGGATCATAGGAGATCCGTCATTCTCGATGGTCAATCTCACAACACTACTTTCGAGGCAGCGGATCGCAGATCCGCCTCTACTTACTTCTCATGGGGACGACTGTCCCCATCCGATTCATCAAGCACCCTTTTATGGGTGATCATTGCGCTAGGGGCGGGCATTTTCATCATCGAACGCAGAAAGGTCCTTGTCCTTCAAAGGTCTGCTTATTGGGGGGCTATGGGCACCATCCTGTTTTTCCTGCTGGTCATAATTTTTCGAGGCTCGCAGCCAAGTGGATCAAATCTTTTCGGGTCTGCTGAACCAGTGGGCACTGTATGGAGTATTGGGAAATCAGACGGGTCGTCTATTGAATTTGCTCCCGGCTCACGCGAGAGTCTTACATTTACAGTAGGGAAAAGTGTCCCGGAAAAGGATTTCCCAGCTCATCAAGGTGGCTCGATTGGATTCGAGCCGAATGCCCCTTCCATCGAAAAACCTTATACGATCGCGTTCGACCTCGATGGGAATCTTCAAGACTCTTATCAATTTGTGGCTGACTTCATTTTTCTTTCGGGCGCACCTCGTCGCATGAAGGTCCTCATTAATGACCGCAAGGGAGTATTCCCTATCGAGCCGCATACCAGTGCCGCGGTGGATTCGAATGATGCCAGCTCGATTCTGCTTGCCCGTCAGCGACTGATTGTTCCAATCAAACCAAGCTGGCTGAATCCCAAGTCGAATCAGATTACTCTGATTCCTGTTGGGATTGGGTCATTGGATTACGACGCTTTGGCGCTTCGAAAAGCCACGTCCGATGGGATTGAAAAAGTCAGTGGGATCAGCCTGGAACCCACCGTGTTTTATCGTGAAAAGGGTGGGAATCTCTTTGAGGTATGCAAGTTACGGATTCCCTTTGACAGGCCTTTCAAAAAGGGGACTGCCACGGTCCAATTGGGAGAGGTCCGGCTTCAGCAACAATTGACTCCGCCTGGCGATGATTTTGGTGTCGTTATTGAGAACCTGGAAGTTCCGGCCTTGTATCAGCCCGCCAGCGCAGAAATCAAAATTGAGCTCGATGGCAAATCTCAGCAGGCCTCTCATTCATTTACCCCGGCCAAACAATGGAAAGTTTATATTTGCCCGAAGGTTCATAATGACGTCGGGTACACCGATGTCCAACCTCACGTCAACGAACTGGACACCCGGAACACCGATACGGTGTTAGATATTCTGGAGAAATTCCCCTTCTTCAAATTCAATTTTGAGACAGCCTGGCTGGTCGACAACTACCTTGACACGCGCCCCCCGCAGTACCGGAAGTTGTTCTTGAACTGGGCGGCGAAAGGTCGCGCCGCCATCAATGCCTTCTATCTGAATCTCATGACAGGGATTTGTTCCGGTGAAGAGTTGTACCGGGCCATGTATTTCACGCAGTCTCTCCATCGGGAACATGGCAGTAATTTCGATTTCGCGTGTTTGACCGATGCGCCCTCGCATAGCTGGTTCTTGCCTACGTTGCTGAACGATGTTGGCATCAAGGCGTTTTCGAACGGAAGCAATCAGACTCGGGCGCCCATACTGCAGCTCAGCAGCCTGAATGAGGACTCCCCCTTTTACTGGGAAGGCATGAATGGGGAGCGAATCATGATGTGGTATGCGCGCAGTTATTCGCAGTGGAAAAGGCTCACGGGGCCTGGTTATCTGGAGGCCGTTGCCAGTTATGAATACTTGAAGACCAGTGTTCCTCAGTTCCTTCTGAGGTATTTGCGAGAGGATTACCCTTTGGACGCCGTTATGGTCTATGGGGCCTATGTCGATAACGCGGCCATTCCAAAAACAGCCGAAGCGCCCCTCATCGAGCAGTGGAACCGTGAATTCCAATACCCAAAGCTGGTAGTAGCCACCGACGCCGACTACTTCCAATACATTCAAAAGCACTATCCCGACCGCTTAAAGGTCTATCGGGGAGATGCCGGTGCCTACTGGGAAGATGGAGCAGCCTCAACCGCTAAGGCGACTACATTAAACCGCCATTCCCAGCAGATTCTGCCTCTTGCTGAAACATTATCGGGGCTGGCTACGCTTTTTGAACCCCGGTTCCGTTATCCGGCTGAAGATTTCCGCGCAGCCTGGAAGAATGTGATGTTTTATGATGAGCACACCTGGGGTGCCTACTCGAGTATCCTGCAACCGGATCGGGAGTTTGTTACTCGCCAATGGGAGATCAAAGAAACCTATGCCACGCGGGCCAACCTGGACGCCAGAAATCTTCTGGCTCGATCGCTGAACCGCTTGTGCCAGCAAATGGCCGTGGAGGGCGACACAATCTTTGCGTTTAATTTGCACAATGAGAAACGCTCTGCCCCCGTCGAAGTCGAGCTGGATAAAGCACGCTATGTGGTCGACCTTGCCACCCAGCAACCAATCCCCTTGGATGTCGTATTTGAGAAAGACGGATGGCGCAAGGTCCGTTTCATGGCAGTTGATGTTCCAGCCTTCGGTTACAAAGGTTATGCACTACGCAGTCTCGAGAAAGTGCCCCCGACAAGTGCGGAGAACCTGAAACTCACGGGAAATACGATCGAGAGCCCCTACTATCGACTCACTGTCGATAACCGCAATGGCAGCATCAAGAGTCTTTTCGATAAAGCAGCAAACAGGGAGATGGTGGATTCCTCAGCGGCTTATGGATTAAACCAGTACCTTTATGTTAGCGGAGGGCAGGATACTCGTCTCATCGACAACGTTTATGGCAGGGCAATTGCTAATCTGGCGATTGATTCTCCTACTTCTGCCGAAGTTCTCGAGATTACAAAGACTCCGTTCGGGCAGCGCTTGGTCGTGGAAACAAGTGCCAAGAATACGCCCCACCTTCGAACCGAGTACATCGTTTACGATGCCATCAAGCGAGTAGATATTAGTAATGTGGTCACACGGACTGAAACAAGGGCAAAGGAAGCTATTTACTTTGCGTATCCATTCTCATCTGGAAAACCATTCTTCGAATACCAAATCCAAAATGGTTGGGTCAGACCCAATGAGGATCAACTTCCCGGGGCCTGCCGGGAGTGGTTCACCACTCAAAACCTGGTTCATGTTAAAGATGGTGACTATTCTATTGCCTGGTCCACGCCGGATGCGCCGCTCATCACTCTCACAGACATCAACCGTGGAAAGTGGCCGAAGCAACTTGAGATCAATAATGGTCACGTCTTTTCTTACGTGATGAATAACTATTGGTTCACGAATTATAAAGCCGCTCAGGGCGGGGATTTTCAGTTTCGGTATTCCCTCACCAGCGGGTCGTCCATTGCACGAGAGCAGTTATCCCGATTTGACGCCGACACCCGCACTCCGGTACTCGCCTATCCTCTCCTCTCAACCTTCTCTGCAAACGTGGAAAACACGGACCGGCCAGTCTCCGCGACTTCTGGATCATTCATGCGACAAGAATCGGAAAATCTGCAGCTGGTGGTCATAAAAGCGGCTGAAGATGGAGATGGCTATATTTTCCGTTTCCGGGAAACAGCGGGAAAATCCGGCCAGGCTGAACTTTCATTGCCCACGATCCGTGTGAACGAGGCCTATCTCTGCAACGGCGTCGAAGTGAACAAAGAACAATTGCTCTCAACAGCGAATACGGTCCGGTTTCCTTACAAGGCAAACGCCTACGTGACGTTGCGGCTTAGAGCCGACGGAGCGCAGAGGAAATGAAGAAACAACCCGATTTCTGCCGATGCTTTCTCCCTCCTATCCTGGGCATATTTTTCTTTCTGACTGTTTTCTATGCCCAGCTGCTTTCAAAAGACGCCGAGGCCCGCTCCGGCGAGCTTTATCAAGGTTTTCAAGATCCCCCGCACGCCTATTCCCCCATGCCATTCTGGTTCTGGAACGGCAAAATGGAAGGACCCAAGATTCAAGCGCAGATCCGGAAAATGGTGGGCGAGCATGTCTACGGGGCATTCCTCTATGGGTTCAATAGACTCGAAACCCCCTATCTCTCTGAGGAATGGTGGCAAGCGATTGGGGCTGGACTCGAAGAATCCAAGCGTTCAGGTTTTAGTTTTAATTTTGTGGATGAATATGCCTGGCCCTCTGGAGAAGCTCGCAACATCTGGATGCCTGGAAATCAACACAGCGAAGTCCTCTCCAGGAAGCCCGAGTATCGAATGAAGAGCCTTGCCTTCAAGACAGAACTTTTCAAAGGCCCCCGTGCCGTAACGATCCCTTCTTCTCCAGCCATGCAAGCGGTTGTTGCTGCTCGTTGGAAAGGGAGTAAGCAAATTGACGGACAAAGTCTCCGGGTTCTAGCGACGGAGGGATCCGCTCAATCCTTGAATTGGACCGTGCCTGAGGGAGACTGGATTGTAGTTTCCTTCTTCCTCGAACCCTCCATGGGATTTGATGGGGGTCAGGTCGATCTGCTGAATCCGGATGCCATGAAACTATTTTTTGATTTGACGTATGGCGAATTCCACCGCCGCTTTGGGTCTTATTTTGGAAACACCGTTCACTTTGGTTTTGCGGACCACGAAGGAGACTATGGTTTTCGCATTGCATGGACTCCACGACTTTTTCAAGAGTTCCAAACGCGCAAACAATATGATTTGCGAAAAGTCTTGCCATTGCTCATTTTTGATGGAGGGGACTTCTCAATCAAGGCGCGCTGTGATTATTTGGACACCGTCACGCAGCTTTATTCTGAAGCCTTTTGGAATGGAATCACGAACGCCGCTCAGGAGCTGGGCATCGGACGAACGGGTCACGGCTGGGAAGAAACCTTGCAGTTTGGCGCGGCGCTCGAAGGCAGCCAATTCGCCGTCGAGCGAGGACTCAATCCCGTCGGTGTGGATTCCTTGAAAGACTCTGGTAGGCAGGCATTGTGCTTCAAGGTAGCCCAGTCGGTAGCAGATTTTGAGGGACGTCGTTTTCTCTGCGAGCATGAGGGTCTCCATGGTACCGATTCGTATCTGGACCTGGAAGGCATTCGCCAAGTCACCAACGCCATTGCGACTTGGGGAGTCGATCTATTCGTTCCTCACGCTTTTAACTATGATGCCGCGCAGGCCAACCTTCCACCAGATTGGATCAATCAGCCCTACTGGCCCTATTTCCATTACTACGCAGATTATGTGCGGCGTCTCAGCTTCATGAATGGCGAGAGCCGCCACGTGGCACCCATCCTACTCTACTATCCCATGACCTCAATTTGGGCCCATATGGACCCCGTGTTCTCGGGAGAAGTAGCATACCAACAAGTTTACGATCCCAAAGCCTGGAGGAACGTGACGACTTCGATCGATGACTATTACGCCCGGCTCATCTTAGAGTTGGTAGATCATCAATGGGATCATGCGATTGCCGACGATGATTATTTGGAGAAGGCAAAGGTCGAAGGCAGTGAACTGGTTATTGGCCCTCAACGGTTCAAGGCTGTAGTGCTGCCTCCTCTCACAACGCTACGGCGCTCCACGTTGAAGAAGTTGATTGAGTTCTACCAAGCGGGTGGGACGGTCTTTGCCATCCACATCCTCCCGGACTCTTCGCGCGAAGCCGGAGGAAATGACGTGATAATCAAAGAAGGTATTGCCCAGCTCTTTGGACCTGAACAGGGTCGTCATGTTGGGGCTTTTGTCGAAAGACAGAGCACGGGTGGCGGGAAGACCTGCTTTGTTAATTATCAAGTAGACACGTTAATTGAGCGGTTGGATGTCCATCTCGCCAAGGATGTTCGGGTCATGGAAGGCCCTGAGACCCATTTGCCTTATCAACATCGACACAAATTTGGGCAACACTACTATTGGATCGTCAATGACACGGAGCGATCGCGAGTCAATCGGGTCCTGTTTTCTCAGCTGGGTGTACCCGAGAAATGGGACGCTTTGACAGGGGAACGCACCCCGCTTTTCTATATTAACCGGCCAAACGGCACAGAAGTACGACTGACATTTGCTCCCTGGGACGCGTATTACGTCGTTTTTCGTCCCTTGACAAAGGCCCGCCAGGAAGTTGAATTGGTCAGGACCAACGCCGATAGCCTTGAAGTTGTTTCACGAGACGACCATTCGATCCATGTCCACGTCGTTGCCCCCGCCAATCGGATTGGAACTGAAGTCGTGCTCCGCCAGGCTGGGCAAATTTACCAAGGAAAGACAAGTCCATCTCCCTTGAGTCCGGTGGCCTTGGAGAATGATTGGCAATTCCGCCCACAACCAGAAGAGGTCTCTATCCCGTATGCAAAAATCATGGACTCCACGAAAGAGAGTGGCTTGGCGAGTGGCTGGGCTCAAAAAGATTTTGACGATACAGACTGGCCCTCTCTTTGGCTTTCAAAGTCACAGGACACCATCCGGAATTGGAATCTCGTTGGGCCTTTTCCCAACAAAGACGATAGCGCATCTTTGAATACGTTGCCGCCTGAACAAAGCTTCGATGCCGGTCAGGAATTTACTGGCGTGGATGGGGAGGTGCTTCATTGGAAGCAGTATTCGGGTGATGAGCCAAATCTCAAACTGGGCTTTGGGTGGGTCGAAGTCAAGAACGGAGCTTTCGATGACAATGCGCATATCGTTCAATTCGATCGCATCCTATCGACGCAAGGGAAGACGTGGATCGCGAGCTATGCTCATACTTACCTATACTCTCCGAAGACCCAAAACGCCCAATTGATCTTGGGTGCGGATAACAATGCGAGCCTGTGGCTTAACCAAACGCTCGTTTTCCAAAACCTGCGACATCCTTTCTGGTATGAATTTAACGAAAATTGGGCCAACCCCATTCCAGTCGAGCTTCAAGCGGGTTGGAATCAGGTGCTGGTGAAGGTAGGTCTTGGGAAAGCTACCGGTAGCAGCCTTTACGGTTTTACCTTGCGTGTCGCCGATTCATCCGGGAACACACTCCATGACATCGTCAGCAGCCTAACCCCGATAGAAATTAAGGGTCCTACGCCCGCTAGTTCGGGATACCGTTGGTATCGTCTTGAGGTTCCACCGGGCTGCGTTTCCCTTAATCCCCTGCCCCTCGCCAGAACTTATCGTCTTTACATCAATGGTGTTGAACTTCCTCGCTCCATGGGTCAAATAATCGATCTTCGCAAGCATTTGGATTTGGGGAGAAACATTCTGGCCATCTGCGCACAAAGACGAGACCGGCTCACTGCACCTCTCGAATTTCAAACTGGATTTACACCTTTTTCATTGAAGCCATGGACGGCTGTGGGTCTGGCCAACTTTTCCGGGACGGGAATATACGAAACGCAAGTTTCACTTCCGAGTTCTTATCAAGGGCAGCGGTTGATGCTGGATTTGGGTCGCGTCAGTTCGGTGGCGGAGGTTTACCTCAATGATGTCAAAATAGGGACAGCAGTCTGGCGTCCCTATCGTTTTGACATTAGCCAGAGTTTAAAACCGGGACCTAACCAGCTGAAAATCCTTGTGACCAACACGGAGGCAAACCGCCGGGCGGTTGGTCCCTCTCACAAAAACCTTGCCAAAATCGACCTTGATGGACTGGAAGGGCCAGTTTCAATCATTCCTTACTTCGATGAAACCATTGTCTGCGAGACAAAGCCGGAAGTCACTCAACTAAACACAATCTCAATTTCAGGAGCAAAGTGAATTATTTACAAAACAATGACACAACGTCCGAATGAACCGCTTAACCTGAACGCAGTTCCAGGATTATAGGCCATCGTTCATTCCTCCGGGCGGAAGGGGAGTCCGGAGTTCCCGCCCAATTGATGATCAGTAGAAAAAATTATCATACGAAGCATTGGGGAGGTATTGTGCAATGAATATCAATATCAATGATGGAACAAGTCCAGTTGTCAAGCACGTGGACCGGTTGGCGGAGTGGAAGTCCAGGCTTACCGCCTGGAGTTTAGGGGCTTTAATCTTCCTCTCTCTTAGCGGCTTAATGATTTGGCTCTTGCCTTTCAGCCGATTCAATCAACTCAATGTTCTGATCCACACCGTTTTAGGGCTGATTTTATTGGTCCCGGTTGCCTGGTACGCCATTCGACACTGGTTGCTCTATCGAGAGCACGTTCTTACGCAAACGAAACTACTGGGCTATTTAACTGTCTTTATCCTTATCCCCTCGTTGGCCTCAGGATTGGTACTGACCTACGAGTCCTTGTTTGGAACCAAGATCGGTTATTTCTGGCGCTCCGTCCATGACTGGACCACGATTGCCCTGTTGGCCTTCTTGATTTCTCACCTCGCCTTCATCCTGGTCCGCGACGCCAGAGCCAGAGCTACCGAAGCCGTCGCTCCCATTTGGAGCGCAGCAAAAAGATTGGGTTTATCCGCAGTCGGCTTGACGGTCTTGTTTTTTGCGATCATCGGTCTTGCCTCGTTTGCCTATATGCCACCCAAACTGATGACGGAGTTTCCTGCCGATTACGATTTATGGGAGCCGCATAACCCCATCTATGGGAAAAATCGACCCTTTGCGCCCAGCCTGGCGAGAACCAAAGATAACCAACCGCTTGACGTCAAACTGTTGTCGGGCTCGGAGGGTTGCGGAACAAGTGGCTGTCACGAACAGATTCTCCAGGAGTGGATCCCTTCGGCTCACCGGTATTCTGCCATGGACAAAGGGTTTCAGGCGATCCAGTTGACGATGGCCAAACAAAACGGTCCCACTTCAACCCGCTATTGTGGCGGTTGCCACGACCCTATTTCGCTTTTCTCCGGGACGAAGAATATCTCCGCTGACGAGACACAACTCACTGCGCTCCATGGCTATCGCGAGGGAATCTCTTGTCTGTCCTGTCATTCGGTGAGGGAAACCGACGTCAAGGGGAATGCCTATTACACCGTTCAAGCTCCACCGCGCTACATCGGTGAACTCGAATATGACGAAACCCATAAAGCCAGCTGGCGGTATGTGCGGGATTTCCTCATCCGCTCCTACCCGCGAGAGCACGTCATGGGACTCTCCAAAATGATGTATAAGAAACCCGAATATTGCGCCGCCTGTCATAAGCAATTTGTCGATGAAGAGATCAATAAAATCGGCTGGGTCCAATTGCAAAACCAGTATGACAATTGGCGCATGAGCAAATGGGCCAGAGACCTCAAACAAGCCCAGCGAACCATTGAATGCCGCGAATGCCATATGCCTCTGGTGAAGTCGACAGACCCGGCTGCCGGTGATTCTGCCGACTATAATCGCACTCTCAGTGACGGCATGCACCGCTCTCACCGGTTTATTGGTGCCAATCAGCTCATGCCGCTACTGCTGAAACTTCCTGGTTCGGACAAACAAATTCAGTTGACCAAGGATTGGCTCCAAGGACATTTCCGCATTCCGGAAATTGAAGATAAATGGCACAAAACAGACATCCCGGCCGTTTCGATCCAACTCATTACTCCCCAGCAAGTCCAGCCAGGAGAAGAAATTAAGATGAAGTGTGTCATTACCTCGAACAAAGTCGGTCATGATTTCCCCACGGGCCCTCTTGACATTATCCAGGCGTGGATTGAACTGATCGCGAAAGACGAAAACGGAAAAGTCGTATATGAGACAGGAACCGTGGATGAAAAAGGATTCATCAAGCCGGGTACGTTTCTCTTCAAGGCTGAACCCGTCGATCAGTATGGGAATCTGATTGACCGCCACAATCTTTGGGAAATGGTGGGCGTTCGCAATAGGCGGTCACTCTTTCCGGGTTTCTCGGATACGGCAGAATTTTCGTTCCTTTGCCCTGAACTGTTTCTCACAAAGCACAAGAGAACTCCTTCGGAAAGTGAATTTGCTTTTAAGGCGCCTAAACATGGCCTGCTGACTATCACGGCAAAGTTACGCTATCGTAAAGTCGACCAGTTCCTGCTCAATTTTATCCGTAGTGTCGGCTTCTTCAACGAGTTTGAAGGTCAGTTCCTCACATCCCCTGTGACGGACATGCATGAACAAAATGCGGTCATTCAAGTTGTTTCTTAAGGAATGGGCATAGGGTACTGCATTCGGTGAGCCATGCCGGTTGAGTGACTTACGGACTGGCGAATGCGTTGCCTTGCAAATTTCTGGCTCATCAGGATCGACTGGCTTAGAACACGACACACAATGACTCCACGACAGCGTCTTCTTCTTCGCACTTCTCTGCTCAGTTTGATCGTTATCGGGACCCTGGTCGTCTTCATCCTGCACCGTAGTCCGGTTGCCCGCTACAGGCCTGAAATCCGAGTAGAAGGCATCACTGCAGATTTGGAACGAAAGCTTCCCAGTGATTCCCCGAAAGTCACTTTTGTCGAGGCGAGCCAGCAAGCGGGCATTAACTTCCAGCATTTCTTCAAAGAACGGTCCACACAAATTCCCGAAGACATGGGCTCCGGTGCCGCTTGGGGGGATTTCGATAATGACGGGGATGATGACCTGTTTATCGTGAATATGAGCGGCCCGTTGACGCTCACAGCATCAGAGCGAGATCAATCTCTAGCCCGTTGCAGGCTCTATCGGAATAACGGTGACGGCACGTTCACGGATATCACCGACACGTCGGGCCTGGGCCTTCGGATCATGGGCATGGGGGCGGCCTGGGGGGATTTCGACGGCGACGGCTGGCTGGATTTGGTGGTCACCTCTTATCCGGACCTTTACCTTTTCCGCAATAATCATGAGGGTTCTTTTACTGATGTGAGTGTGACTTCAGGCTTCAGTAAGTTCAAAGGCTTCTGGGCAGGAGCATCCTGGGGAGATTACGACAGAGATGGGAACGTCGACCTTTACATTTGCGGTTATGTGCAATATCAATTTCGAACTGAAGATGCGGCAAAGGTCTCCATGCAATTTGAGGCGGAAGTTCCCTACACCCTCAACCCCTCTTCTTATACTCCCCAACGGAACCTCTTATTCCGTAACGATGGGAAGGGGAAATTCACGGAAATCGCAAAGCAGGCCGGCGTGGATAACCCGACGGGCCGCAGTCTTTCCGCAGCCTGGTGCGACTTTGATTTGGACGGCTGGCTCGATCTCTACGTGGCGAACGATGTATCCGATAATGCCATGTACCATAATTTCGGAAACGGCCGATTTGATGACGTTTCTCATTCAGCCTGGGTCGCGGATTACCGCGGGGCCATGGGATTGGCCATCGGAGACTGGGACTTGGATGGCGACTTCGATATCTTTGTCACCCATTGGTTGGCTCAGGAATGCGCGCTGTTTAATAACATGCTCATTGGTTCGCGCGGGGCCCCGCCCGGAAAGATGGTGTTCATGGATATCGCAGATCAAGAGGGGCTGGGCCAAGTTTCCCTCGATTACGTCAAATGGGGAACGTCTTTCTTCGACTACGATAATGACGGACGACCTGATCTTCTCGTGATCGACGGAAGCACGTTTCAGGATGAGAAAGACAAACATAAACTGATCCCCATGCGCCACATGCTTTTCTGGAATAGAGGGGAAACAGAAGGATTCTTTGAAGTCAGCGCTATTGCGGGAGAGATTTTCCAGCAACGAACTGTAGGGCGCGGGGCTGCCTTTTCAGATTTTGACCACGACGGGGATATCGATGTCGTGGTCGTGAATCACAGCGGGCAGGCCTGGCTGCTTCGTAATGATGGAGGCAACCAGAAACATTGGCTGCAAATCAAGGTTAAGGGCAAGAAAAACATTTTCGGATTGGGAACTATAGTGAAAGTAACTCAGGGAGACAGAACTCAAATGCAGCAGATTGGCTCCCAGCCATCTTACCTTTCCCAAAACAGTTTGACGGCACACTTTGGCCTCGGGCAGGGCGATACGGCTAACCGGGTCGAGGTTGTTTTTCCGGATGGCAAGAAAGTAGTCAATCGAGACGTGCACTGTAACCAGGTCTTATTGGTGGAAGAGCCGTAGAGGAGTGTTTTTATGCGAACAGCGGGTCCATCGCACGGGATGCATCACTTGTCTAATCTAAGGCGCCGGGAATTTCTGCGCTTGGGACTACTGGGCGGTTCCAGTGCTTTTCTCTTCCCAAGAATGCCCGATTTGCTTGCCCAAGCAGGAGGCACGACTCAAGGAATTTGCCTCGCGTTAGGAAATCATTGGAGTTACATCGGAATAGGCTGGCAGCTGGGATTGGAATCCTGCGCCTTGTCGGCGATTGACGCTTTCGGAATGGCCGATCTCCCTCCTGGCGTTAAGACCTGCATCAATCTGGATGCTCGGGCTTATGAATTGATGGCTGAAAAATACCCTGAACTCAGTGAAAAGCTAAAGAAGTATCTCAACGAAGGCAAGGTGGAATTAATCGGTGGGACCTACGCACAGCCCATGGGGTCCTATATCAGCGGCGAATCAAACTTACGCCAGATTGTTATCGGCCGCCGGACAATCAAGAAGGCTCTGAACTATGAAATCGCCACCTTTCTTGAGGAAGAAGAATTTACCCATCCACAACTCCCTCAAATGTTGGTGGGAGCGGAGTTTCGTTTTGCCAGTCTTGCCCAAGTGGATACTTGGGGGAGAGCGGGAATACCATTGCTTGAGCTGAATGTGCTCAACTGGAAAGGCAAAGATGGAACGACAATTCCTTCCATGCCAAAGAACTCGCTGTTTTCTTTTGGCCCCCAGGAGCTCGCCTCCATTCCGATTCTCAAAGAATTACAGAAACTAGGGAAACCTTTGATGATCAACTGGGCGGAATTCGGATGGGAACCGCACGAACAACCCGCCTACCTTAGCGAAGCGAAAAAGTACGAAAAGCTCTCGCAAACGTATCCCATTGAGTACGTCACGCTGCAAGAGTATATGGAAAAGTATGGTCGGAATCCGGAGAAGACCATTTATCTCAATATGGACTCCTGGCAAAAGCTTCTTCCATGGGGCATTGGCGGTGATCAATTGCGTGTTATGGATCGAAAGGTTGAAGCCATTTTGCTAGCGGCAGAACGTTTTGATGCGATCGCCTCAAGCCTTGGGGTAAAACCTAAGACCCAGCAATTGGAAGCAGCCTGGAAAGACCTACTCACCGCTCAGAGTCATGATGTCTCCCTTTGCGAGTTCTCCCGCTGGCAAAGCGACCGCATGGCTCCTCTCGACCGAAGCGAGGATTTTCACAATTTCACTTGGGGTGCTATTGGTTTCAACCATTTGAGTGCTGCTCAAAACCAGTCCCAATCGATCCTCGACTCTTCCGTCGGCGAGATTGCAAAACGGATCAACACTCAAAGCAGTAAACCAACAACCCAGTTTGTTACGGTATTCAACCCAAGCGCCTGGGATCGATCCGGAGTCGTTGTGACGGGAAGGATCTATCCCAAAAAGCAAAAGGCTAAGAACGTGGTCATCAAGGATGAGACCGGCCGGCTCGTTCCACATCAATTAGTCAAAGGCGAGCGGGACACCAACGGAAACCTGCAGGTCGCCAGTTTGGCATTTCTGGCAGAAAAGACGCCCAGCGTCGGTTATGCCAGCTATTCCCTCGAATTCACAAACGAAACGCCTGAAGAACTTCCCACTGATCTCAAGATTAATCAAGAGACTCTTGAACTGGAGAATGAATACCTAAAGATTCGACTGGGTACGTCTCATGGCGCTATTGCCAGCCTGGTAGATAAAACAACCGGCCGGGAGATGTTAGATGGTCAAAAGTGTCCCTTCCCAATCTTCCGGGGAAGACCCAATCAGGACTACCCCCTGAGGAGCGTTTTCGTTCACAGCAAGTATCCTGCAGACGCCATGAAGATCCCGGCGGTCTTCGACTCTTCCCAATCGGAGGCGAAACTGGTCCTGAATCAAGGGCAGCCAGAGCCCAGTGCGATCGATTACTGGAAAGCCTCTATGCCGTCCAGCATTCGGTGGATTGAAAAAGGTCCTGTTCGGGCAACGGTCAAGGCGAGCCATTACTGGCCTCTTTTGAAGTTTGAAACCTATGTCACCTTAGCCTCTCGCACGCCCTGGGTGGAAGTCGTCAGCCGCGTCCTGGCGGAGATTCCTCCGGCCGTCGATGCCCTGGATAAAGAGGGTCGCTTCCCCGTAGAAATCAAGGAGGGCTATTGGCTCAATCTGGCTCCCTCCTTTTCTCCAACCACCATCCTGCGCGATTTTCCGTTTGGAGTAGAACCAACCTCCCATCGGTTCTTTCATGCCCTGACATTCCTCGATCTGTTGGGCGAAAGTGGCGGCCTGCTCCTCCTTCACTCAGGGAATCAATACTTCAAGTATGGAGAAGATGGAATCATTTCCAATTTGGCCGTTCGCGAGTGGGAGTCCTATTTTACAGGGGAGTTCGGATGGCCTCGCTATGCAGAATACCGGCACGCCCTCTGCCCGCATGGAAAAGAGTTCGGCGAATCCCACTGTGTGAGGAAAGCCGAGGAGTTTGCGCAGAGGCTCATCCCGGTCCAAGCTAAGCAACAGTCTGGCACGCTGCCCAGGCGCCGCAGTTTCTTATCTCTAAGCCCGGAAAATGTCATGCTCTCCGCCTTCTATACGAAACCTACAGGATACGAACTCCGAGTCGTTGAAATCGGCGGAAAGGAAACAATAGCCGAAATCGATTTGGGAATTGATATCAAGAGTGCTGTTGAAACCAATCTTATGGGGCGGACTTTGGGCTCTGTGCAGCTGACTCAATCACAACTGAAATTCAAGGCACAGCCCTGGAGAATCCATACATTCGATGTGAGATAGATGTCCCAATTGGGCCGCTTCTCTGGGGACTCGATCGTGAAAATGAAATCTTCGCTTTTGTCGTCTTTTTGGATCGGCGCTGGGTTTATCCTGCTTGCATTTGTTAGTATCGCTGTCTTCAAAATGCTCCTGGCACACAAAGAGTCTCAGATAGAGAGGAAGTCGGCCAGTCAGGCAGAAGGAAACCGACTTTTTTGGGATACTTACAAACAAGCCAGCCAGAAACGAGCTGCCGGAGAACTCAATAAAGCCGTAGGACTCTATCAGCGAGTCCTTGAGATGCGACCCACCCATGAGGATAGTATTTATTATCAAGGTAATTGTTATTTGGAGCTGGGTGAATACAGGAAAGCTCTTGACAATTATGCTCGATTGATCGAAATCAATCCACAAGGATCCTCTCGGGGCTACATGCAAATGGGCCTGATCTATGGCAGCTTGGAACCGGGACCAACCAAGGATCTAAAGGCAGCTGAACAAATATTTGAAAAGACCCTCGCCATTGATCCCGACAGCGGCGCTCAATTGGCGTTGGGTGAAGTTGCTTTGTTACAAGGCAATTGGGAAAAAGCCCGCCAAAAGCTTGAGAGTGCTAATGCAGACAATCCCATGAGTATGGCCGCTCCTTACCTGCTCGGTTATCTCAAGTATCGGGAAGGAAATCGCGAAGAGGCTTGGGAGTGGTTCAAGCTAGCTGTCCAGCGTGGCGAGCTGAAGAAACCTGCGCTGAAATGGACAGAAGAAGGAGACGTCAAAGCCGATCCGGCATTGCGTTGGCGTGCCCTTGCCCGTCAAAGTATCTTCGGAGAGTATTGGTTGCCCATCCGAAAGTATCTTAAAGATCCGAACTTCTCGATTACTGTAATGGACGATGAGTATAAGCGATTGGCAAATATTATTGCCGCGCAGCGCCCACCGTCGCAGTAAATATTATGGAAAGAGGTTTTCCTATTGCAGAATGCAGGGGGGACGCCTGTACCACAACGTCGTAAGACAGGCTTCAAGCTCATACAAATATCTAGCTCCAGACACCGCGGGCAGACGCCAAGGACCAATCCTTTGAAAATAGATTTTCAATCACACAAATGGTTCGGGCCGAAAAGCTTTGTTTCTCTTCTCCCCCTTGCGCTATGCACTTCCCTCTTTTTTGTCAATGTTTCTTGCCGGTCAACTGCTCCATTTCGACCGCCAGACGAAGCGATCCGGCATAATAACCTTGGCGTTGCCTTAATGGATGCCGGACCCAAAGACCCCAAGTACTTCCCGGAAGCCATCAAAGAGTTCGAAGCTGCCTTAGAGAGTTCTCCAAACTATCTGACCGCCCGAATCAATCTTGGAATGGCTTATTATTATGCGGGGCAGGTGGAAAAAGCCCTCAGTACCATGACACAAGTCCTGAAGGATGCTCCTGACAACCTTTATGCCAACTATATTTTAGGTCTTCTCCGCGAGATGAGTGGCGCTTTCGCTGAAGCGCGAGTCCACTTCGAGAGAGTGACCCGGGCAGACCCCGAAGACCCGAACAGCTGGTTTCACTTGGGATATTGCTACAGCAAGAACCGTCAATACGCAGAAGCCATCGAACCTTTTCGGCACGCTGCCAGACTGCTACCTTATCAACGCCGGATGCGCTACAACCTTTACATGGCACTCAGCCGGGGAGGCAAGGCGGAAGAGGCCCAGGCGGAACTAGAGAATTTTAGAAAACTGGAGTCTTCCAGTGTGCGCGTTGTTGAGGCCCCCAAGAGTTCGATGGAATATTTGAAACAAGGGAAATATGCGGAAGCCATCGCGGAGTCTCAGCCGACGGCAGCCCCTGCCGAAACAGCAGTTCCTCGCTACACTGACGTCACTTCCGCACTCGGAGTCGTATTCAATACTCCAGTCAAATCGATTGATGAAGAAATTTCCAAAATATTGCAAGGTCAATCCACTCCACGCCGCTGGTTTGCAGACTCATCCCACCTCAAGAAACTAGTTGCTGCCAGCGGAGCGGGCGCCTCGTTCTGCGATTACAATAACGACGGACGATTGGATCTTTTTTTTGTCACTGGGAATGGCGCCACGGGATTGTTCGAGCAGAAATCCGACGGGCATTTCCAGGACGTTACGCGGAAGACCGGCCTGGCTGAAATGCCTCTCCAGGGAACCACTTGTGCCTGGGGAGACTATGATAACGACGGTTGGGCAGATCTGTTGGTGGCCGGCTATGGAGAGATTCACCTATTTCGGAATAACCAGGGCAAGTTCAAGGACGTCACGCAATCCGTGGGGATTTCACGTTCACTGCGCCCCCAGACTTGGGCGACTGGAGCTGCTTTTGCTGACATTGATCATGATGGCGATGTGGATATTGACGTGACTTGCTTAGTGGATTTGACTGCATTGCCTGTCAAAACAGAAATCCAATTCCCTGATGACTTCCCGGCCCAGGCAAACCTTCTCTTTCAAAACAATAGTGATGGCACATTCAAAGAAATAGCGGCCCAAGCGGATGTTGCCGCCAGCAACCTCCGTGCGAGAAGTGTCTGGTTCTCTGATGTAAACGAAGATAGGGCCATCGACCTTGTTCTTTACGACCTATCCGGGAAGCCCCAGCTTTTTCTGAATAACAAAGACGGCAAATTCATCGAGTCGCATTCGGCCCCTGAAGGACTCCCGGGGGCTTTGCCTTTGGGAGAATCTCGTGCCTATGGCGATTTCAATGGGGATGGCGCCGTGGACGAACTGATTGTCCGATCCAACAATGCCGTTGTCTTAAACCAGAACGAAACAAAGCCGGCCCACTGGCTCAAAGTCCGGCTTGAGGGTTATGCAGTCCCCGGCAAAGTAAAAAGCAATCGGCTGGGCATTGGCACAAAAGTCGAAGTCCGCTCGGTTGGCCAATGGGAACGAAAGGAATTACACGCCGGAAATCCCAGTGGAGGATGTGATGCCCCGGAGATTACTTTCAATCTGGGTAATCAAGATCGGGTCGATTTTGTGCGGGCCGTGTTCCCTTCCGGAGTCCGCTGGACAATAAAGGACACTCCTGCAAACCGAGTCGTCACAGTCCAAGAGCCATTGTTGGATGTGAACTCCTGCCCCACTTTATTTACCTGGAATGGAAAATATTTTGAATTTATTACCGATACGCTTGGAGCCGGAATCCTCGGAGAATTGGTGGCGCCCGATCAGTTCTGGCAGCCCGACCCGGATGAATGGGTGCGTATTACTGGACAACAGCTTAAGCCGAAACTGGATCACTCTCTGCAGATCCGGTTTACGAACCCATTGGAGGAGGTTACTTATCTCGACCACGTTGCCCTTCTGGCTATCGATCATCCCGAGGAATTGGAAGTCTATTCCAACGAAAAAATGGTCAACGAACCAAAGAATCGAGAACCAATCAGTTTTTGGGCTCTCCGCGGAGTGCGCCCGGTTCGAAGAGTCGTTGACCAGCATGGACATGATGTCACCAGTCTGCTTCTCAAAGAAGATCGTCACTATTTTGAGCATTTCTCGGCGCTTCCTTTTAAAGGGTTCGCCGGAGAATGGTCACTGACTTTGGATCTTGGAGACTTAGAGACAGCCCGGAATCCGGTGTTGCTATTGGATGGCTGGAGCTACTGGAACTCTTCCGCCTCCATCGTCGCGGCCGCTCAAGCCAAGCAGACTTTATGGGGTCCAATTCTCGAAGTAATGGACAACCACGGGCGATGGAGACTGGCGAACGGGGATCTGGGCGTTGCCGCCGGTCTTCCTAGGACTATCGCAATAGACTTATCAGGATATCTCTATCCTGGCGAACGGTTGGTTCGAATCCGCACCAACCGTACCATCTACTATGATCAAATCCGTGTTGCAGAATCTGCCGAAAGAGTGCCTTTGAGTTCTAAATCGATCAATACCGGCATGATGCAATCTGTCATAGTTCCCTTGGCTTCGGCGGATCTACACTGGCTGGGGTACCCTAAACGGATTCTTCCCGGGGGGCAAATGCCCGAGCGACTTGACTATTCTCAAATAGAATCAAGCGCGGAGTGGGGGACACATACGGGTCTGCTGACACGTTTCGGAGACGTCCTTCCGTTGCTTCAGAGATCGGATGACCAGTATGTCGTCATGGAGCATGGGGAAGAAGTGAGTTTGAGCTTCGATTCCAGCCGAATGCCATTAGTCCGTGAAGGCTGGAAACGAACCTATTTTTTTTACAACGACGGATACGAAAAAGGCTATGAATTGCATTCCGCCCTGGCCGAGAGCGTCGAATCCCTACCTTTTCATGGGATGAAATCATATCCTTACCGGAGGGAGAGTTACCCCTCTGACGAGGACCACATCCGGTATCTCTTGGAATGGAACACCCGCCCGAGCTTCATGAGGAAATGACAAAATCAGGTGGGACAAGCCCCCTGGCCTGTCCGCGAAAGTGAGAGTCGAGTCATGAGCAAACCATGTCCCTTTACTCAATTGGCGGTTCTCCTATTTACGTTGGGATTGGCAACCCCTTCCCTCCTCTGCGCCGCTCCACAGACACTTTGGCAGATCGGCCTATTCGACCAGTCTTCCGAGGAGTTTGGAGTGAGCTTTTCGATAATACCTGTCGGGTTGCCGCCTGATCCAATTTTTGATGTCACCCAGAATGACTGGAAAAAAGACTGGGCAGGGTTTCACCCGGGATCGAGCAACGGACTGGCCGGAGGAAGAAAACATCCGTTTACGATCGTCTTTAACCTTGATCATCCGCCGGTGGGCACTTACTCCTTGACCCTCTCCACGCTGCATTACATGCCGCAGCGCCCCAACATTGAAATCGAGATCAACGGTCATCGAAGCCTCTATTATTTCCGGCCTCGCATCAGTTACAACCCCAGTGAATTCCCTGTTGCTTTCATACCTCACTTTGGGTTTCAACAGCTGGAGGTCGATTTCCCGGCAACCTCGTTCCAAAAAGGCGAGAACCGGGTTGTTTTGACGGCAATCGATGATAATGCAGAAACCAGCCAGGCCATCGGAACCGCGGCTACGGGAATATCGGGGTTTCATTATGATGCTTTAAAACTCACGGAAGAAAAGGACAAAGCCTTTGCCCCAAAGGGGATTCAAGCAACCGTATTGCCCACGGTTTTCTACAAACAAAAGGGGGAGGAGCTGGCTGAGCTGGTTGAGGTGATCATTCGCCTCAATCAAAAAATCGCCAAAGGCCTGGTTTCTCTCGAGTTGAACGGGAATCGTTACACGGCGAAGCTGCCCCCCGCCTCGGAGATTGGCGAACAACGAATTGTCTTTGAGATCCCGGAATGGTCAGGAAAACAGACCGCCAGCTTGAAAGTCGTGGCCGGGTCGACCCGGAAATTTGATTTAACTCTAGAGCCACAGCGTAAGTGGAAGCTGTTTGTCGCGCCGCATACACACCTGGATGTGGGCTACACGGACCACCAAGGAAAAGTCGCCGAACTGCAGGCTCGCGTGCTCTCTCAGGCGACCGACTTATTCAAACAAAACCCGGCATTTCGCTTTTCCATTGATGGATCCTGGGTCCTCGAACAACTGCTGACGACCCGGCCAGAGGAGAAACAAAGAGAGACGATCCGGCTGCTGCAGGAGGGCAAAATGGCCCTGCCGGCACAGTATTTCAACCTGCTCACCGGAATAGCTTCCTTAGAAACCCTCTTCCGTTCTCTTTATTATTCCAAGAGTCTTGCCCGGCTGCATCAATTCCCTATGGATTATGCCAACATCACGGATGTCCCTTCACACACTGGATCGTATCCCTCCGTTTTGGCAAGCTCGGGAATCCGGTATTTTGCGGTCGGCGGAAATAACTGGCGGGCGCCGTTTCTCCTCAACGGGTTGTGGAATGAGAAGTCACCTTTCTGGTGGGAAGGGCCGGACGGCAAGAAAGTTCTTTTCTGGTACTCGCGTCATTACATGCAAGTCCAAAGTCTATTTGGTTTGCCGCCGCAGCAGGCAGCCATTCGTGATTCATTACCCGTCTTCCTGCAGTCCTATTCGACAGATCAATACAAGCCGGATGGGGTGTTGATTTTTGGAACCCAGGTAGAGAATACCGATCTCTATCCCGAAACATCCAATTTTCTAGAGGCCTGGAATCGGGAATATGCTTACCCACGGCTCGATTACGCGACTCTGAGGGATTTCATGAAGTACGTGGATGAGAAGTTCGGAACACAGCTGCCAACCTACCGAGGCGATGGGGGCCCTTACTGGGAAGACGGCGCCGGTAGCGATGCTTATTATGTTGCTGAAGATCGTCATAACCAGCAGCGCGCATTGTCGGCGGAAATACTGTCTAGCATCAATCGCATGCTTAATCCCGCGGTCGCACCGCCCAAGGCGCTGGTTGAAGACATCTGGAAGAATATTATGCTTTTCGGGGAACATACCTGGACGGCCTGGATCTCTCTAGCCATGCCCGACCACGAACAATCCAGAAAACAGCTGGAGGTCAAGGACAATCGTGCTGTGCAAGCTAAATTCGAAATCGATGAATGGCTCCAGCGCTCCATGAGCCAGTTCACAGACCAACTGCATGTTCCCAGTTTAACTTTAATTGTTTTCAATCCAGTCAATTGGCGGCGGGACTGTCTTGTTGAAATAGATTTAGTCACGGAAGGAGCGGTCGTCAAGGATCTGAATACAGGCCAAGAGGTCCCCTTTGAGACGCTTTGGTCGAAACAAGGATTTTCCCGCATTCGCTTTTTGGCAGAAGATGTGCCTTCCGTCGGCTACAAGTGCTATTCGGTCGTCTTGTCCCCGACAAAAAGAGTTTTCTTCAAAGAAAACAAATATGACCCCAAGACATTTACAGTCGAAAACAATTTCTACCGAATTGTTTTGGATCATGCCACTGGAGCTGTATCCAGCATTTACGATAAAGAACTCAAGCGTGAATTGGTCGACGCGTCCAGTCCATATAAATTCAATCAATATTTGTATGTGAGCGGAGGAGACGGCAACACGCAGGTCATGCGTCCTATCAAGACGTGGCCGGCGCCACAATTGACGATTCAGGGAGCCGAGAAGGGAGAGGTTCTAAGCGTCTCCAACACTCCTTTCGGCCATTCAATCAAGACGCAGAGCAGCGCAATGAATACACCGGAGATTCGCACCGAGATCCTTCTCTTCGACCGGGAAAAGAAAATTGAATTCATTAACCAGATTGAAAAGAAGGAAGTCGTCACGAAAGAAGCGGTTTACTTTGCTTTCCCTACCGCTATTCCAAATCCGGAATTTCTCTACGCAATCCAGAATGGCTGGGTCGATCCTTCAAGAGACCTATTGAAAGGGGCAAGCCTCGAATGGTTTAGTGTGCAGCAGTGGATGGCCATTCGAAACAACCAAGTGACGGTAGGCATTGTTCCTTTGGATGCTCCCCTGGCCTCGTTCGGGGATATCAACCGTGGCTCCTGGCCGTCGGCATTCCAACCCAAAAGTTCCACAATTTTTTCATACGTGATGAATAATTATTGGGACACTAACTACAGGGCTTCGCAAGGGGGTCATTTCGAATTTCGTTACGTGGTGACCAGTTCACGTACGTTTGTGCCAGAGGAGTTGAGCCGGGTCGGGATGAGCCATCTGCGGCCCGCTGAGATCAACGCGGTGATGCCGCAGGAGAAAGTGGGGAACCCGGACCGATCTCTGCCACCTGAAGGGACGGCTTTTCTGGAATCGGATACTCCCAATGTTATTCTCGTCACCTGGAAGGGAGCCGAAGATAAGCGCGGTCATATCCTGCGTTTTTTGGAAACGGCAGGCAAAGAAACAACCGTAACTCTCCGCTTGCCACATTGGAAGCTGAAGTCGGCCGAACTTACCAGCGGAGTTGAGGAAGACTTGAAGAAACCTCTCTCAATCAGCGAGAATAAGTTTGAAGTTACTTTGAGGCCAAATGAAGTCGTGACGGTACGAATTCAATGAGTCCGTCTGGGAACCCGGCCATCCTGGCTGCCACTGGGCGGGCGGGACGCCCGCGCCCCAGGAAGTATTCAACTCGCGTTTCTTCTACGCAAAGGAGCTATCCCAATGAACAGGCGCCACTTTTTAAAAACACTCGCGTCGTCGCTTGCAATCCCTTCGTTTCTTGAAACCTATTCCCTATTGGCGGCGCCACTGCGCAATAAAGTGAAGATTACCGACATGAAGGTGATGATTGTTAAGGGGGCGACCAGTGAGTGCCCGTTTGTAAAAATTGAAACCGACGCCGGAATTACCGGTTATGGGGAATCATACTGGGGCCGGGGAATCAAAGAAGTCATGCTCGGTTATCTCAAGCCCATGATTATCGGGGAGGACCCGCTTGATATCGACCGCTTGTATACCAAGATGGTAGTTTACACGGGAGGCTCCGGCGCTATCGGGGGCGTCACGATTACGGCCATCAGCGGGATCGAGATTGCTCTTTGGGACTTGGCGGGAAAGATCTTAGGGGTTCCCGTGTGTAAATTACTGGGTGGTCAGTACCGCAACAAGGTCAAGGTCTATTCGACCAGTTCCCCGAGCAATCTCCTAGATATGGACTCCTGCCGTGAATTTGCCGAGCGGGTCAAGAATGGCCGTCATGGATTCAAGATTGTCAAAACGGATATTCTGCGAGACCGGGACCCGCATGAACCTCAAAATCGACAATTGAGTAATCTCGAAATTGCCCGAAATGTGAAGGGCTACGGAAATTTGCGGGAAGCGTTGGGCGACGGCATCGACATAGCCGTTCATTGCCATTGGGAACTGGATTGGATCTCCGCATTAAGCCTCGCTCGTGCGATTGCTTTCATTCGCCCTGTCTGGCTCGAAGACCCCATGCCCCCCGAGTTTGCGGAAACCTGGGTAAAACTGACCGAGCAGTCACCCGTACCTATTCTGACAGGAGAAAACCTCTATCGATTGCAAGGATACATGCCTTTCATCATACATCAGGGATGCCATATCGTTCAGATCGACATTCCCAAGGCGGGCGGCCTGATGGAATCAAAAAAGATTGCCGCCATGGCGGATGCCTTTTACATGCCCGTTTGTGCTCATATTGCTTCAGGCCCTCTTGCCTTCATGGCATCGGCTCAGTGTTGCGCCGCGATGCCGAATTTCAAGGCTCATGAGCATAGCGTGGGAACCAAAGCAGACGAATGGGAGAAATACATCATCATGGATGGCCCGATCATCAAGGATGGATACATCCAAATTCCAGACAAGCCGGGAATTGGCGTCGAAGTCAATTGGGACTATGTCCGCGAACATCTCTTCCCGGGCGAGGAGTGGTGGGGGTAGGGATTGCCGATTGTCGAGTGCCAATGCATTGTAGGGGCAAAGCATTCGCAGCAGTATATCCAGACAAGTCTCATTGCTGTTGACGAATGCTTTGCCCTTAGTCCCTACACAAGCGTCAGCGTGTACGTATCTTTCGGAGCCTCAGATGGAGCCGTCAGAGATGCCGCCTTGGATTCTCTGGATATCTCCGCCTCAACGTAATAATCCACCAATCCTGCTTTCGGATCAAAGGGTCCGAGCTGGGCTGTATAAGTTCTTCGACCGGCAAGCTGCATTTTCTTCTGAAACCACCTTGTCTCTCCCCAGGCTCTTGTAAACAACACGATGCCCGTAACCGCATCAGCGCCTGGGGCTACCGCAGATAGTCGAACTGTCTCGCCTTTCAGTAGAATGGTGGGTCGGGTAGGAAGAAAAATACGTGTGGACGCATTTGGATCGGGTTTGGCAAGGTCGGTTTGCGCCTTCCGGAGCTGCTCCGGCAATTCACCCAGGAACTCTTTCATCGATGCGGGAAGACGAAACAGTGTCAGTCGTTCCAATTTATTATGCATTGAGGCCAGGCTTCCCAGATCATTGCGTGTACTGACGATATGTTGAAAATTCAAGAGCACCTCACGCGCAGCACTCCCCAACGGATACCAGAGTTCCACACCTTCGGTCTTGATCAAGTTTCGGGCTTCATCCGCTTTGTCGGCTTTTTTTAGTTCTACTGCCTTCATCAAGAGCTTGTTGAGCTGGGCGGAGGCAACCCAAGCTGTCGCATAAGGGACCAGCATCTCAACGTGTTTCGAAATATATTCCATTCGTTCTCGCTCTTCGGGGCTGGACGATTGAAGAGTCAATTCAAGTAAGGCATTGGCGACCTCTTTCTGTGTCTGCATGAGAGAAGGAGGGATTTCAGATCCTTTCCAGAATACAAACCCTTCTTCGTAATCGCCGGCAAATTCATTCGTGACAGCGTGGCCATTCTGGTACTCCCCGGAAAATGTAGAGAGGATCTTTCGCTCCCGGTCGGTCGACTCAAGAATCTGGCCGAGCTTTTCCCCGCGCGGACTTCTGGCTAGTGCCTTTCCATACCGCGCATAAAAAGTGGCGGGTGAAAGGGACTTATCCCACGAAGCCTCTGATTGATAGCCTGCCGTCGGGTCGGTAATCTTATGCCTCCAATGAATTCCAAGCACTCCCTGGCATCCATACTCCTCGGCTAGTTTCATATCCCTTTGAAACCGGTTGACATGAAATTGTGGGAACCACATCGAGGGGTCATCCTCAACCCAAAGAATGGGCCATCGCTCCCGCCCTCCCAATTTTCCATAAGCTTCATTCACCGGATCCCAACCAAGCATATCGCTGAGACCTGTGAAAATGATGTCTTCTGGAAGTCTTCGATTAAAGTCTTCGAAATGACGAGCGACTCCTCCCCAGCCAGAAATAACCATCCGTTTCTTGGGTGCATGCCGCCGCAAGAAATCGTGCGCCGTTTTAAAAGGAGTCACGGAAAGGGGAGTCTTGTTCTTGTGGCTCCGCCAGCTCATCCCTTCATCTTCAAACAGCCAAACGTAATCGACGGAGGGATAGGTCTCCAGCAAACGACCAAGCCGAATTTCCAGGATATCGCGCGCTGCAACCGATTCCGGATCCAGTCGCGGACGGGCATGAGTCTCGGATTCTGGATCGAGGCGAGCCTCCGGAGGTGCGGATTGCAGTATTTCGCCAGGGATCTGATAAGGCTCAAATCCCACCCCAGTGCGGATACCGAGCTTCCCCGCATATTGGAAGGCATCTCTCCACAATTGTTGGGCCAATTCTTCTGCCTCCCAAGTATCGCGTGCGAGCCGAGTGGCATCTGAGCCAAATACTTCACCGTCATAAAATTGACTGGCACCCATCCCAAAACGCGACGTCCTCTGGGGCACGTATCCCCATCGATTCGTCGCCGTGGTATCGGTGAAGGCGATATGGCCGGTGGGACCATACTCAAATGACAAGAATGATTCCACCCAGTAATTTGATTGACCATAGACGTGGATGCCCAAGGTGTTGAAGCGCATTCGGAGCATCGCCTCGAGATAAGCGCGATGATCTTCTGCATTGAACACCGAAATACAGTTCAAAAAGTCCGGCCAAGGAACGAGACCTCGAGAGCTAAAGCGAGGCATTCCTAGCCAAGGTTGACCGCTAGGCGGAAGGTTCAAACTGAGCCTGGGTTCCAAAGGGTAGACTTCTCCATCAAGGCCAAAGAAAGCTCCCTGCCGTTCGAGGAAATCAAAGACTGCATAGAGCGCCGCCAGCGGTGTAGCACCTGTCAATTTCACCAGTGTACTGGGTTGATTCTGGCCAGCGTTGTGCAAAGCCACCTCAAAGGCCTCCGGATGCTTGAATCTTCCCGGTTCAGTGCGGATCTCGAAAAGGAAATCTTTCTTATCCGTAACGGGTCCTGACACAAATCCTCTTCGTTGTTGTTGAGAAAAGCGGAGCTTCCGGATTCCGCGCTCAAGTTCTTTCGCGGCTAACTGCTCATGGAAACTAGGATTGGGAACCGTTAAGATCCAAAATATCCCGCCCGGGTCCACTACTTTTTCCTGTGAAGGCTCTCCCGGAGTCGCCGCCCAGCTATTCGCATGGACAGCCGAAGCAGACGCGATGACACTTGAGGCGGATGCGGCTAGAAATTCCCTTCTCGATATCGGCGTTGCCATAGCAAATTCCTCATGATTAAAGAAGATTTGAGAGCGAAAACCGAATAATTCTGAGGTCAAAAATTAAAGGTCTAAGACTTAAGGCCTAAAGTCTAACGTTCAAGGTCCAAAGTCAAAAGGTTTCTGGTTTTTACGCAATCAATTTTCCTGGCGCTGGAATGCCGGGTGCTTGGAGACTCCAACAGGAGGCTCCTGACGGAGGCATAAGGGAATTGAATGGGCGGGAGGTAGCGTAGAGTCGCACTCTGACTCTGCGGCTTTTCCTAAAATGAGAGGACAAGCCGCGGACCCTTTACATCCCCTGCCGCAAAGCGGCACCCCCCTTCGAAGGGGGACTCCGGGTCCGCGCTACACTCTGGCAAAGCCGCATCGCAGCAGCCTGTTTCTAGAACCAAAGATTCAACAGGAATCCTGACTCCGTCATAGGAGCAACCGGTTTACAGGGATGTTCTACGGAGCACAGAAAACGGCAAGCGAAAACAAATAGAATCGGGAGGCTTAATAACAATGAGTTTCGCCATGTCGGCAAACAACCAGATCCTGGGCCGAGTACTATGAAGCTGGATTAGGCTTTAAAGTTGAATTGAGGGCCTGGAGCAACTCCGCTTCGTTGATTCCTTGCAGTTTGCAAGCCTGCCGGATGGAGGTTTGGCGAGCGATGGTTCGTCGAAGCACTGGATTCCGGATTGCCTTGAAGCCAAAGCGAACGAAGACCTCTATAAGCTCCGGGGCCGCGATGACGACATCCCCCACCTTATCGAGTGGCGTCACAGATCCTGACTTCAGCAAGTTTTCCTGACGCAGCTCGAAGGCCTCGATACTGGATCGCATAACTCTCCATATTCCGCCAGCCCAAATGGCAATTCCCGCAACTTCCAGGACGCCACTGAGACCAATCACGGCGAAGGCTCCTGAAACGTGGTCGGTCAAAATCTGAACGCCTACTCGCAAACTACATCCGGTATTGACCAAAATAAACGGGAGCCAGAGTTTGGAAAGATTTTTGGAATCAACCCCATTCAATACGGGGACGACCTTGGCAGTGACCCCCATGATCATCAGACTGATGAATCCTACGGTGATCGCATGCCGCGTTGCTCCGTAGTAAGCATGTGAAAACACCTGACGGGTAAGAATATTGTAGAAGGGGACAAAAAGCAGCAAGGCAAGGGAAACATAGAGCCAGCCATAAGCGGTTCGAATGAATTTGAAACTGCGATCTCGGCGGTCTTCTCGGATCTCCGCAGGAATCGAGTCAAGCTTTCCCCAGAGAGATGTCCACCAGGCGGAAGTCAGTCCAACCACCCCTGCCACCATTAACAACATGAACCCATACATCACTCCCGCATAGAGATGCTGCCCCGTTTTCCGAAAGATGATGAAAAAGACAGTTTCTCCAGCTACTCCAAGGGAAATCGCAGCCAAGCTAGCGAGCGAACGACGTTTGGGTATTTCCGGGAATCCTAACATCCCAGGCAAAAATCTTTGGCTAACACCCAAAATCATGGTCATGGCAAATCCATGGATTTGAATATCTCGCAAAGGCGCTTGCCACGTAGCAACCTGGCTCAACAAAGCTTCCCGATTGGGCGCCAAGGTGGTTTGGTAGAGATGAAATAGGTCCAAGGCGGCTTGAGCCACATACCAGAATAGGGCGGCCCCGATATAATAATCGTAAGACACGAGGGGCTTTTGGCTTTGTTGAACCGTCCTGAGAATAATGACCGCGAAGAGGAGAATTGCCGCTATCTCCAGTGCCCCTCCCAACAAGCCCAGCCAGAAGAATAGCGTGGTCTGGTGGAGAGGCTCCGAAAAAACCCGCACCACCAACCCGAAGATCATGAGGTAAAAACTGAATACGGCGAGAGGTGGATTCCACAACGCCGTATGTCTGAACCGTGGAAAGGCCTGGTAGGCAAACCCCATCACAAACAAACCAACCCATCCAAAGATTTGCGCGTGGCCATGTGCGTTGACGTCAAAGATCGAGATGGCCGTGAAGCTGGACTTAAACCCAATCTTAATCAACAACAAGGCTCCCCATGCCGCCCCAGCTGTGAGGGTCATGATGATCCCTGCCTTAAAAAAGCGCCGATAAATCGAATCGGCCGGGTCGGCATTTTCATCGGGCGGGATAGATTCGGGATTCTCCATTGCTTGTACGAGTTCCATTAACAGAACATCAAGCTCAATGCCATGGGCACGCGCGAAGAACCCCAAGGATTCAGCCGGCCCTTCTGCCCCGCCACACCCTTTCAATCCGTAACGATCAAAGACCGAACGGGTTTGAGGATGCTTGGCCAGCAGTTCACGTATAGAAAGATTCGCTTGGAGACTCATGGAACGGATTATCCCCCTAGTTTGATACTCCGGCTTCCATCACACTGGCGCGCGGAAAAAGGATATTGTTTTCGAGGTGAATATGCAGGTGCAGATCCTTTTCAAAATCGATCAGCCCTTGATACAAGGCCCGGAAGCTGGTGCATCCATCCGCTGGCACTGAAAAATTGTCACTGGCTTTTCTCATGCCCCGGAGTGCCACGGCAGCACTTTCATGCTCCGTTTCCATCATCTGGATAGGATTTCGAACTGTTCCAAAGGGAGGGTAAGGCTGGGGCCTCCGGCCGTTAACGGCAGCCTCCATTTGTTCAATATAAGGGAAGAGAATATTTTCTTCCTTATACATATGCATGACCATTTCCTGGCTGAGACCATTAAAGAACCCCTGAACTGTAAATAACTCAGAATGATTCTGGCCGTGAGCAGAACAAACTTTCTCAAGTAGCGGCCCGAGGCGGGCAAGCTCTGTTCGGACATAGCTGTGATGTCGATTCACAATATGAGATGTGAGTGCTGATAGGGGTTCCACATTCCAGTCTTGGGGAGATTTCCCGAGGGCGGTTGCAGCAATAGCATCCTCCAGGGTATTGATGACCTGCTCCGTCTTCACACCGGCTGACAAGCAGGCCTCTTCCAGAGACCGATTTCCACCGCAGCAATAGTCAATTCCCAAGCCTTCAAAAAGTGGAATCGCTCGAGGGATCTCGATGGCGAGTTCGCCAACTTTCCTGGTCGCGCTTATGGCCATGATCGAACCTCCTTTATTCAATTGAAGATTAATGGTAGGTGGACTGGGTCGCTATGACTTTAGTCACAAGGGCAAGAAAGATATCAGTTGTCACGAACGATTAGGGTTGGGTTAGAATCCAGCTTATGCATAATCACATTGATAAACCCACCCGTGTTGCCAGCCTCAAAAAAGTCCCCTTTTTTTCTGATCTTGAGGAAGAGGCTCTCCAAGCCCTGGCAGAAAGTTCCCTGACGCTCCCTTTCAACAAAGGGGAGCTGATTTTCTTGGAAGGCGGCCCTTGCCCAGGTTTGTTTATCGTTCACTCCGGTGCCGTAAAGATCTTCAAGATGTCCCCTGCCGGCCGTGAGCAAATTCTGGGGATCGAGGCGCCGGGGCGTCCGGTGGCTGAACTGGCGGTGCTGGACGAAGGGCCCTACCCTGCTTCCGCAGCAGCCGTTGAAGACACGGTTCTCTTCATGATTCCCAAGGCCGAGTTTCATCGCCTTTGTCGCCATCATCCCGACATCGCTTTCCGGATCATTCGATCGCTTGCGGGGCGGTTCCGAAAACTCGTTGGCCTGGTGGAGATCCTGGCCTTCCTGGAAGTCGGGCAGAGGCTGGCGAGATTTCTCGTTGAAAGGATCACTCTGGAAGGAAAGTCCGCAGCCAACGGAATCGAAGTCCAGGTGGATATGAGCCATCAGGACATCGCCTCCCGGATCGGAACGGTGAGAGAACTGGTTTCCCGATCCTTCAGCCGCTTCCAGGAGCAGGGTCTGTTAACGGTCAAGAGTCGGACGGTCACCGTACTCGACATGGACCGGCTGAAAGCTGAAGCCGAGGTGGAGTAGTGTGACTTTTGTCATAGCCACCTGTTGAATTTCCCAATACATTGATTAACGTGATGCGACCAGATTTCGACCAAAACCCGTTCATCGCGATTTGGGAAACCACTCGGGCCTGTGACTTGGCTTGTCTGCATTGCCGGGCAGAAGCCATCAATTGGCGTCATCCTCTTGAACTGAATACTGAAGAAAGTCTTCGGCTGATCGATCAGGTGTGTGCCTGCGGAAATCCCCTCTTTGTCCTGACTGGCGGGGACCCCATGAAACGTCAGGATCTATTCGAGATCATTCCTTATGCCGTCAGCAAGAAGCTGCGAGTGGCGATGACCCCTAGCGGAACTCCCTTGATGACCCGGAGTGTCGTCGAGCAGCTTAAGGGTGCCGGCCTTGCGCGCCTGGCTGTGAGTCTTGACGGCTCCTCCGCCGAAGTCCACGACCATTTCCGTCAAGTTCCGGGGTCTTATCAGTGGACCATGAACTGCATCGAATATGCGCGTGAGGTGGGTCTCGAAGTTCAGATCAACACGACCGTTTCCCGACATAATCTCACCGATCTCGAGCGCCTGGCAGACTTGTTGGAGCAGAAACAAATCAGTTTGTGGAGCGTCTTTTTTCTCGTCCCCATGGGACGTGGGAAAGTCGAAGATGAAGTCACGGCAGTCGATTACGAAGCCGTGTTTCAGTTCCTGGCAGATCGCTATTTGAAAGCCCCTTTTGATATCAAAACCACTGCTGCTCCCCATTATCGCCGGGTCCTACTGCAGCGGCTCAAAAAGATGCCTTCGCACGAGCGCCCTCGAAAACTCGCTCAGGCCGGCCCCATTGGACGAGCAGCCGGGGTGAATGAAGGAAGGGGCTTTGTTTTTGTTTCTCACACGGGTGAAATCTTTCCGAGTGGCTTCCTACCCGTTTCGGCTGGAAATGTCCGTAAGGATTCGCTCCTTGACGTTTATCGAAACTCTCCCTTATTCCAAGATTTACGAAACCCGGACAAACTTGAAGGCAAATGTGGCTACTGCGAATACCGTACAATCTGCAGTGGCTCGCGTGCACGGGCTTACGCCATGACGGGAAATTATCTGGCTGAGGAACCTTTTTGCGCTTATTTCCCGAAGCTGCCCGCCGGCTTGGAACAAGACCGTGGCGTACAGATTTAGGCTTCAAGAAAACCCCAAACCTAAAATGGTAGGCTGGGTCACGGACCCGGCGTTCACGTCATCGAATTTCTGAAACGCAGTACTAAGCAAAGACCTTGCCGACAATCCATAGAGACGGTTTCAGCCTCTGCTCCTTAAATTCGCAACTCCTTGTTGACTGACCAACCGCGCAATCAAAACCGCCAAATACAGTTGACCGAAGATGGCTTCCAAAGCCGCCAAGTTTCTGGCCGGCCGGGTTAGCGGAGTGATATCCCCATATCCGAGTGTGCTCAGGGTCACAAAGCTGAAGTAAGAGAATTGGTCAACTTGAAGACGGACCGATTGAACGGTAGTTGCTGCATCCGAGGCGACGGCAACACTCGAAAACGAACCTGGCTGGATGGTTTCGAGGACGGAAAAGACATCTGCCCATAAGAGCCCGATCAGCAAGTAGGCACAAATGGCGCCGGCAAGACTCTCCGTTGTGATCTCACGAGATCGAAACACATTGGCAAGGATGGCGAAGATGACGCAGACCAAGAACAGGATATCCAGCGCATTTTCCGCGATGGTCAATTGTATGCCTGGGAGCCACCGTACCATCCAAATCGCGGCGATGGCGAAGAGCGCCACCAAGCTACCGGCGATCAATTGCCTTCTCGAATCACTGATCGCCGATAAGGCAAAAATCAAAAGGGCCGTCGCCATGAGATCCGTGAATAGCCTTTTCTCAAAAAATGGCACAACGGCAAAATAAATCAGCAAAATCCCAAGTAAGATCCGGAACCGGTAGGGCTTAACAAAGTTCAGATTCAAAGGGATTGCTCCTGCACAAGAAATCAGGGCTGTCTGATACCGAAATGTTTCCCACTATCTTGAATTACACCCTAATACGATGTTGTGCTCACCGCTTCAATCATTGAGCTCGAGAAAGCAACTAAGTTCATTTCATGCTATTCCTAACTTCTATGAGGACTTGATCGAAAGCGTCAATCCGGATAAACCCAAACCTTGGATATTCCAGGTCGAAGATGACATACAGCGTTATCGCCATCATCGCTGTAAACCCGAGAATGTGAAGCCAGCTGCGCAACTTCCCACTAGACATCCCATAGCCGGCCAACATTGAACTGGCCAGGGCCAGCCCGACAAGCATCCCAAAGATAATCGGTGGCGGATGCGTTTTAAGCGCAACGGTTCGCGTGGTCGTAATGTCGATCATCTCGTTTAGCGCAGTCAAAACAAGTGTCATCGTGGCTGGCGAACTCACCTGCTGACAAGCGGTAACCGCTTGTTTCCATATTTCCCCCTGGAGTGCTGTGGCTTTCACGAGTTCCGCCTTTGCCACTGCGATGTCCGGTAGCGCTCGATAGACTGCAAGGCGAGCATCCACATACTGCCGGAAGCTCTCCCTCAATCCTGGCTGCGCTCCGGGTGGAAGCAAGTCGATCCGCAAGTAGGCAGTCCCAATCGCATTCGCTTCCTCCACAATGAGCTGCCTGCGCATGTCGAATCGTGCGGCGGCGCCAGAAAAGGTAAATGCAATCAGCAAGCCCAATAAGCCGAATATCGCGCCTTCAACGGCGCCAAGTCCTTGGCGCACACCTTCTGGATCCTTCGCCTTCTGCCGGAGGCCGATATGCCGGCCTAATTCAAGAAAAAGGAACATTCCGGCCAACATGCAACTGGCAAAGATGACAATGAATGAAATAGGGTTCATGCCGATTTCTCCCAATGAATAGTTAATGATCGTGGACGCTCTCTTGATATCCAGTCCCGAGAAGTTTTCGGAATCTCATGTATTGTATTGTTACAAAGCAATGCGGTGCTGAAGTCTGAAAGGCCAATGAGCTCCATTGAGTTGGTCCACATTTACCTCAAATTCATCGCCTATTCTATTCGTCTTACTCACTGTGTCTATATATTATTCTGGCTATAGCCTAGTGCTAAGTTGCATAGATTCGCGGTAATTGCTGTAGCCGGGGACGTTGACCCCGACCGGCCCCAGCGGGGCCAGCTACAACACGGACTCTTGCAATTTAGTGCTAGCCTCCTCGGGCTCTTCTACCTGCTGTTAAGCGCCAACGGCGGAGTCCGCCGTCCCGTTGGCTAGTTTGGCATTGGAAGGTCAAGCTTTACGAGGCCATGATTGCGATAGTCATGAGCAGGGTGACATCTGCCGTACAGCAGATTCCACTGATGACTCAAAATTGGGTTTCGGTAGGAAGCGTCTGGCTGAACCGTTTTAGCCGGGCAGAGACTGATTGAGGATTTGGATCTTTTCTTTGGGAGAGGCCTTTTGTATGCGAAGAATGAGTTCCAGTTCGCCTAATTCCGCCAGAATGATATTCACTTCCAGAAGGATCTGGCTGCGACGCTGGCGTCGGGCCTGACCTTGGCGAGACTTGTTTGAGGCGGAACGGGACGTCACTCCCGCTTTTTCGCCCTGGCCCAACTTCTGCAATTTATTGGCGAGTTCGACCAAGCGAGAATGATAACCAGACTGGCTGCTTTCACACGCCCGTTGCTCGGCTTCTTTAGAGTACTGTTGAATCTTATTGCAGATCTTCACACAAAGGTTTCGCTGAATTCCCGTAGCGGCAGCTAAATCTTCCGGATTGGCCGAAAACAGCATGTGCAGTGATCCTAAGCCGCAGCAGGAAAGCTTCTCGAAAGCCCTTTCCCCCACACCTGGTATCTGCTGAAACAAGGAATGGATGATGATGTCTTCGCGCTTTCGGCTTTCTTCTCCAAACTGAAATGTTCCTGGCAAGACTTCTGCTAAGGCCCCATACGCATCAAGAATCTTCTTTCGAACTTCGTCCTTTATGAAAAGGTTAGCGCCGGATTGTCCCTCCGCGAGAGCAGCATCGAATTGATCCATTCGATGGACCGCTTTATTCAAGTTAATGGATTCTGCCGCACTACGAATGCTGTGTAAAATCGGACGACAAAATTCAATGGTGTTTTTGGTAGCGGTATGGCTTTGAAGCGTGAAAATAAAATTCTTAAGAGGAACTGAATAGGTTGCCGCAATCTGGCAAAAAAGCTCCTGGATCGAAGCTTCGCATTCTGTCAGGTGAATCCCATGGTTGGAGTCAATTTCTGGATCAATCGACCAGACGTTGTCAAATGCATCATCCAATCCATCAATCACTTCATCCAGAATCGGGAGACTCTCTTGGAAATTCGGATCGGTCAACTGTGCAAAAATATGTGAAGGAGTCGGCCCTTGGTTTTGTCCCAGGTCGCCCTGAGTCGGAGACAAGCCCTCTCCGCTCGGACCCATGAGTAGAGGCAACGCCTTCTTGGCACGGGGCGATCCAGCCGGGGAGTCCGTCAGAGTCCCGGACGTTCTCGCCGGCTTGTTTGAAGTTCTGCCAAAATTTCCCTGGGGTTTATTAGAGTTTCCCATTAGATTAGTTCTCGATTCCTCTCAATCTCGCGTTTCATTTCCTTCATTTCCTGAGGTTGGGTTAGATACCTCTAGCGAGCCCTAGACTTTATAAGTGCCTGTACACCGTTGCACGATCGTCTCCAAAATCTCATTGATTGCAATCTCAATTTGGATGGATCCTGTGTTCCATGAAAGACTAGGGATGATTCCGCTTCTGGGTAACAAAGTTGCGACTCATTGGCATCATGAGATCTGAAGATGTAGACAAAATTGAGTTTGTAGTTCCCAACTTGAACCGTTTGGTCAGTAGAATTCAACCTTTCGACACACTTTCTGACAAAATCATCATCGGCTCAACATTTTGTCTGCTTTAGTAATCTCTCAGCTGTTGATGCCAATAGATTTAGAGAAGTCTCACAGGGAGCACTAAGCCTTGCCCTGCCTCCAAAGGTCTAACCATGCCTATCCCCTCCTTCGAGTTACTGATCCCAGAGGGTTCATGCACGAATCTGGTTGAATTGAATTCGATCAAAAGTAAAGGAAACTCTTATTCAAAACCCGGATTTCTTCTTAAGCAGACGAGGTGGCTTGGGTTATAAATGATTGAAAAGATGGTGCGCCCGGCCCGCCTCGAACGGGCAACCTGCAAATGCAATCGCCCGTTCTTGAATGGTTAACAGACTGATAACTGAAGACGCAAGCAGAAGCACCAGTAGGGCTATCCGGCATTCATATCCCCAGATCGAAGTCACGCGAGCCGCGCGGCCATCAGATCTCTCTTCGAAAATGATCTCGGACTCCTGCTACTTCGACACATCCTAGTCCAGGGTGAGCATGATGCTGAATCCAGAGCAAGGGCGGTCTCCTAATTCGCTTTGAATAGGACTGCAAGGGAGACGTCAAAAAATGAGTTTGTCTCGTCGGTTTTCAGAGGTCTATCCGATTCTCAAAATACCGCTATCAGACCCGATCATTATTGAATGAGCCCTGTCGGAACAATCGTTGCTCCCATGAGTCAATAGAAGACCATGGCTGTTAGGTTTTATATTTTCTTCCGTGTTCCACTTGTGGGAGAATTCTTGCCCGCGTCAAGATTGAGGTGGGCTGTCATGAAAACACATCAGAGGTTGCGGGATCCCCGCTGTCTAACTTGAATAACTCCCTTGTGAAAAACGCGGCACGCGATGCCTCGGCGTTGGTGGGTCAATCGGAGCTTAGCGTTCTTGAAGTTTACAAGTCGCTGCTGGACAGGATCTGACCATCCGCCACTACCAGGAGTTCAGGCAATGGAAGAGGCCGTCTTTTCTCACCAAACGAATTTGTCGAAGCATCTATAGGGAGTTCACTTTATGCGCATGAATCGACCCACTCTCATCTGGGCCGCCGTCATACTCGGTTTTGCTGTCGAAGTCTCAGCTCGCGACTCGTACGAAGTCAAGATTGAAAACAACGTGACCATGAAGACCCGTGATGGAGTCACCCTCCGAGGCGACGTGTACCGTCCCGTGGGGGATGGGAAATTCCCTGTTATCCTCGAACGCACCCCTTATGACAAACGTAGCGGCGTCGGCTTGGGGTTGAAGGCAGCTGCCCAGGGATATATTTACATCGTGCAAGACGTGCGGGGTCGCAACGCTTCCGAAGGCGATTGGTACCCCTTTAAGTACGAATCTGCGGACGGATACGATACCGTGGAGTGGGCGGCCGGCTTGCCCTATTCCAATGGCAAGGTGGGCATGTATGGTGGCTCCTATGTTGGCGCGACACAACTGCTCGCGGCTGTGGCCGCTCCGCCGCATCTCTCTTGCATCATGCCGGTAGTCACGGCATCCAACTATCATTCGCACTGGGCCTACCAGGGCGGCGCTTTTTCACAATTACTCGCCCAAGCTTGGTGCTCTGCGCTGGCACTCGACACGCTCCAACGGCGTGTCGCTAAAAGCGCTCAACCTTTATATTGGGATCCAAAACGGACGCCTGCCGATTATCCGTTGCTGGAGTTGGGTGCCGTGGGTGACTTGGCGGTCTACTACTTTGATTGGATTGCTCACCCTGCCTATGACGAGTACTGGAAACAATGGTCAATCGAGGAGCACTTTAACCAAATACTGGTTCCGGCGCTGCACGTCGCCGCTTGGTATGACATCTTCCAGGACGGCTCCATACGAAACTACGCCGGCATCAAGGCGCATGGGGGCAGCGAGGCCGCCAGAAATGGTCAACGACTGGTGATCAGTGTAGGCGGACATGCTGGCGCTGGGCCAACAATCGGCGATGTCGATTTCGGAAAAGACTCGGTACTAGATACCTGGGCGCTTGGTCTCCGCTGGTACGACTACGTTCTGAAGGGCGTGGACAACGGTATGGTCCGCGAGAAACCTGTCAAGGTCTTCGTCATGGGCAAGAATGTCTGGCAGGACGAAGACGACTGGCCGCCGGCGCGTGCCAAGGTGACGCGCTACTATCTCCACTCCAATGGAAAGGCCAACTCGCTCAGTGGCAATGGCACTTTAAGCACGATACTTCCCACCTCCGAACCCGCCGACCGTTACGTCTACGATCCCGCAGATCCCGTGCCAACCCAAGGCGGGGCGGTACTCGGAGATCCTGTACGAGTCCCTCCCGGTCCACTCGACCAGAGGAAGGTGGAAGCCCGTACAGACGTACTCGTCTACACGACCTCTGCCTTTGAACAGGATACAGATGTGACCGGTCAGATCACGCTGGAGCTCTTTGTCAGCTCTTCGACTGTCGACACGGACTTCGTGGGGAAGCTTGTGGATGTGTCGCCCGATGGGATTGCACGCAACCTAACGGATGGGATTCTGCGGGCCCGCTATCGGAATACGATGGACAAGGCCGAGTTCATGACTCCAGGAAAAGTGTATAAACTTGTCATCGATCTATGGTCCACTTCCAACGTATTCCTGGCCGGTCACAAACTCCGGCTGGAAGTTGCGAGTAGTAACTTCCCGCGCTTCAGCCGAAACCTTAACACTGGCGAGAACCCGCAGAGCGCTGCAGCAGAACTGAAAGCCACCAATATCATTTATCACGACCGCGAACACTCCTCCGCCCTGGTAGTCCCGATTGTGCCATGAGGAAGAACCGACTTTTTTTCATAGATCCTCAAGTAAATGAGCGGCTGCTTTGCTAGGCGCAAGAAGAAAAAGGGGTCACAATGCAAGCGAAGAAGTGCAGCGGCAAGCGACGTGCGTGACGACCTCCTGTGAGGAAGAGGGGTTTGCCAATGCGGTAGAACGCTTCATTTTGCCGCGCGCGGCGCGGAAGAAATGACGACAGAGGCCCGGCACGCAGGCCCGAGGCCGTTCCCGCACTGGCGGCTCGAACAGGCTGGAGGTCTTCTTCGGGCCGCTAATCAGGGGAGACTGGTAGCCACGATTGCCGCGTTATTTCGCGGCAATCGTGGGTTTGTGCGCGAGATCCCCGAACGGCCCACGATTAAACGCAAAATAAGCGTTTAATCGTGGCTACCAAAAACGTCCAATCTCCAGGGAGTTCTGCTCCATAACTTCTGCGCCAGGCTGATTTTTCAGCTGAAAGGAAAGAACCATGACGGATATGGAAGTCAGTCAATTATCGATCAATACGATTCGCACGCTCTCCATTGATGCCATCCAAAAGGCCAATTCCGGCCATCCCGGCACCCCGATGGGGATGGCCCCGGTGGTGTATTGTCTGTGGCAACGCTTTCTGCGCTTCGACCCGGAAGAACCCATCTGGCCAAATCGCGACCGCTTCGTGCTTTCTGCCGGACATGCCTCGATGCTGCTCTATTCGATCCTGCATCTCACCGGTGTGAAGGCCGTGGACCCGGATTACGAGGTCGTCGGCAAACCGTCCGTTTCCCTCGACGACATTAAGACCTTCCGCCAGTTCGGCAGCCGGTGCGCCGGCCATCCGGAATATCGCTGGACCTCGGGTGTGGAATGTACGACGGGGCCTCTCGGCCAGGGCGTTGCCATGAGCGTGGGAATGGCAATGGCATCCAAATGGCTTGCCGCGCGATACAACCGGCCTGGCTTTGACCTGTTCGATTACGATGTCTATGCCCTGTGCGGCGACGGCTGCATGATGGAAGGGATCTCGAACGAGGCCGCTTCCCTTGCCGGTCACCTTGAGCTCAGCAACCTCTGCTGGCTCTACGACAGCAACCGCATCACGATCGAGGGCCACACGAACATTGCCTTCCGTGACGACGTCGCGTCGCGGTTCTTGTCTTATGGCTGGAACGTCGAGCGCGTGGGCGACGCCAATGACCTCGATCGGCTGGATCGGGCGTTGAACAGTTTCAGGAAAACGACGGACCGGCCCACGTTGATCATTGTGGACAGTCACATTGGATACGGTTCTCCCCACAAAGCGGGCACTTCATCGGTCCACGGCGAACCGCTCGGTGAAGAAGAGGTGAAGTTGACCAAGCGCAGCTACGGCTGGCCGGAAGAGGCGCAGTTCCTGGTGCCCGAGGGGGTGCGGGAACACTTCCAGCAAGGGATCGGCCGGCGAGGCCGCGAACTGCGGACAGCCTGGGAATCCAAGTTCGGGGAGTACCGGCGCCAATTTCCGCAGCTGGCGGAGGAGATCGAAAAGATGCAGCGCCGGGAACTGCCCGATGGCTGGGATAAGAACCTGCCCGTTTTTCCCCCGGACCCGAAGGGCATGGGCGGGCGCGAGTCTTCAGCCAAGGTGCTGAACGCGGTCGCCAAGAACGTCCCCTGGCTCATCGGTGGTTCGGCGGATCTGACCCCGTCCACCAAGACCAGGCTCAATTTCGAGGGCGCCGGCGATTTTCAAGCCGGCAGCTACGGAGGCCGGAATCTCCATTTCGGGATCCGTGAGCACGCGATGGGAGCCATTCTCAACGGCCTGTCGGTTTCAAAGTTGCGGCCGTACGGTTCCGGGTTTCTCATCTTCAGCGACTACGCCCGCTGTGCCATTCGCCTGAGTGCGCTGATGGAGATCCCGGCGATCCATATCTTCACGCACGACTCCATCGGGGTCGGCGAGGACGGGCCGACGCATCAACCCATCGAGCACTTGATTTCGTTGCGGGCCATTCCGAACCTCGCCGTGATTCGTCCGGCGGACGCGAACGAGGTGATCGAAGCCTGGAAGTTCATCCTCCAGATGCGCCACCACCCAGCAGCGCTTATTCTGTCACGGCAGGCCTTACCCACCCTCGATCGCACGAAGTATGCCCCGGCCTCCGGCCTGAGCAAGGGCGCTTACGTGCTAGCTGACGCTGCGGGCGGCAAACCGGACGTGCTACTCCTGGCTACGGGCAGTGAGGTGTCGCTCTGCGTGGCGGCCTACGAGCAGCTCAAGGCCGAGGGCATCCGGGCCCGTGTGGTGAGCATGCCGTCCTGGGAAATCTTCGAACGCCAGAGCCAGGAATACCGCGACAGCGTCCTGCCCCCTTCGGTCAGGGCCCGCGTCGCCGTGGAGCAGGCGTCCACCTGGGGCTGGGCGCACTATGTCGGGCTGGACGGCGCGATTCTCGGTATGAAAACCTTCGGGGCCTCCGCACCCTTGAAGGTGTTGCAGAAGGAGTTCGGCTTCACGAAAGAAAACGTTGTGGCGGCCGCGAAAGAACAATTGAAACGGGCGAAATAGTCGAGGGAAAGGCTAAGTGGGGCATTGAGGTTTCTCACGGGAGACCTTGAGGGACGGGCGATGGATCGGATACGGAGGGTGAAACAAACATGCGAATTGCTGTCGGCTCTGACCATGCGGGATTTGAACTGAAGGAAGGTGTTCGCGCCTTGTTGCGTGAATGGGGCCACGAGGTCATCGATGTAGGCACGGGCGACACGACTCCCGTGGACTATCCAGATTTCACCGAAGCGGTTGGCCAGACGGTTCTCGACGGAAAGGCCGAGCGCGGCATCGTGATTTGCGGCAGCGGGGTGGGCGCCTCTGTCGCGGCGAACAAGATTCCGGGCATCCGGGCAGGTTTATGCCATGACACTTACTCAGCCCACCAGGGCGTGGAGCACGACCACATGAATGTCCTCGTGCTGGGCGGCCGCGTGATCGGGCCGGCGATGGCTCACGAGCTGGTGCAGGCTTTCGTGAATGCCCAGAAAACCCAGGAGGAGCGCCACCTGCGGCGACTAGCAAAAGTGCACGCCATTGAAGAACGCTACACGCACAAGGCAACCCATTAACGGGCCTCTCAAGAGGAGAAAGCGAAGACGGTGAAGAACCCATTGAAAGCATGGCACGAGTGAGGTCAGCAAAAAGGCACTGCGGAACAAATAGCGGCGAAGTCCGCGCAGGGCAAAGAGCACAATGCAACACTCATAGTTAGAGGCAAGAAAGGAGACAGCATATGCAGCTCGGAATGATCGGACTCGGACGGATGGGCGCCAACATGGTGCGGCGTTTAATCAGAGAACGGCCACCAATGCGTGGTCTATGACCGGTCACAGCAGGCGGTGAATGACTTGGTCAAGGAAAAGGCGGTGGGCGCGACGTCGCTCGCCGATCTGGTGAAGAAAATGCAGAAGCCACGCGCGGTGTGGCTGATGGTGCCGGCGGCGGTCGTGGATCAGTCCATTGCCGACATTCTTCCGCTGCTCGAAGCCGGCGATATTCTCATCGACGGCGGCAACTCCTATTACGTGGACGATATTCGTCGCGCCAAAGAACTCGCCCCGAAGAAAATTCATTACGTGGACGTGGGCACCAGCGGCGGCGTTTGGGGCTTGGAGCGCGGCTATTGCATGATGATCGGCGGCGAGCCGGAGGTCGTGAAGCATCTCGACCCGATTTTCGTCACGCTGGCCCCCGGTATCGGTGATATTCCGCTCACGCCAAATCGCCCGAAGAACAAGGGCACGGCCGAGAACGGCTATTTGCACTGCGGCCCAAATGGTGCCGGCCACTTTGTGAAGATGGTCCACAACGGCATTGAGTATGGCCTCATGGCCGCCTACGCCGAAGGGCTCGGTATCCTGCGCGACGCGAACATCGGCAAGCATCAACACGAAGTGGATGCGGAGACGACGCCACTGCGCAACCCGCAACATTATCTCTACGACCTGGACCTGGGCGAAATCGCCGAAGTGTGGCGGCGCGGCAGTGTCGTTGCCTCCTGGCTGCTCGACCTGACGGCAGCGGCACTGGTCGAAGATGCTGATCTGCAGCAATTCGCTGGTCGCGTCTCCGATTCGGGCGAAGGGCGCTGGACGATCAAGGCGGCCATCGATGAGGCCGTGCCGGTGCCGGTGCTCTCAGCCGCGCTCTATCAACGCTTCAGTTCGCGCGGCGAGTCGGATTACCAGGACAAGCTGCTCTCGGCGATGCGCTTCCAATTCGGCGGCCACCATGAGAAGCCCGGGAAGTGAGGAGATCACTATGAACGCATCCCAGTCTGACGCACTGGTCTTCTTTGGCGCCACGGGCGACCTGGCCTACAAGAAGATCTTCCCGTCGCTGCAAGCCATGTTGAAGCGGGGAAACCTCAAAGTACCTGTCATCGACATGGACAAGCTGGCGGCGCAACTGCCAAAGGAAGGCGCCGAATCGTTCGTCAAGTCGTGGGAAGAAATGATGGATCTGGTTGCCAAGAAGGCGCAGGCGTGCAAGTGAGAGAGGAGACAATCATCATGGCAGAAACGAAAACCGTAAAGAAATCCACCCGGAAATCTTCAACGAAAGCCCCGGCGGGATCGGCCCGGTCGATAACGCAAGGTCGCACGTGGCGGGCGCTGGCGACCCATTATCAAAAACTCAAAAAGGTTCACCTCAGGACGTTGTTCGCCCAGGATCCCCAGCGCGGCGAGCGCATGACGGCTGAAGCGGCAGGTCTTTTTCTGGATTATTCCAAGAATTGCATCACCGATGAGACTCTCCGGCTCCTCCTGCAATTGGCCGAGGAAACCGGCCTGCGCGCGCGGATCGACGCCATGTTCCGGGGCGATAAAATCAATCTCACCGAAAACCGCGCCGTTCTGCATGTGGCACTGCGTGCGCCTCGTGATGCAACCATTCTGGTGGATGGCAAGAACGTCGTGCCGGAAGTCCACGCCGTGCTCGACAAGATGGCGGCGTTTTCCAAGCGCGTTCGGAGTGGCGCGTGGAAGGGGCACACGGGCAAGCGCATCAAGAATGTCGTCAACATCGGCATCGGCGGTTCAGACCTTGGGCCCGTGATGGCTTACGAGGCGCTCCGGCATTATAGCGAGCGCTCGATGACCTTCCGCTTTGTCTCCAACGTGGACGGCATTGATTTGGTCGAAGCGACGCGTGACCTTAATCCGGCGGAGACGCTCTTCATCGTATCTTCAAAGACCTTTACGACGCTGGAGACGCTGACCAACGCGGAGAGTGCCCGCGACTGGTTGCTGAAGGGCCTCGGTGGCAATCCCAAAGCGGTGGCGAAACACTTCGTCGCGGTCTCGACCAACGCTGAGAAAGTGTCCGCGTTCGGCATTGATACGGCCAACATGTTCGGGTTCTGGGATTGGGTCGGCGGACGCTACTCGATGGACTCGGCGATCGGCCTTGCCACAATGCTGGCGATTGGGCCGGACAACTTCCGCGCGATGCTCGATGGCTTCCGTCAGATGGATGAACACTTCCGCACGGCGCCATTCGAGAGGAACCTGCCGGTGTTGATGGGGTTGCTGTCAGTCTGGTACGCCAATTTCTTCGGCGCGCAGACAGTGGCGGTGCTGCCCTACGAGAACTATTTGAAACGCTTCCCGGCCTATCTCCAGCAGTTGACGATGGAGAGCAACGGCAAGCGCGTCACGCTGGACGGCAAGGCGGTGGCTTACGATACCGGCATGATCTACTGGGGCGAACCCGGCACCAACGGCCAGCACTCATTCTACCAGTTGATCCACCAGGGCACGCGGCTGATTCCATGCGACTTCATCGCCTTTGCGCGCGCACTTACGCCGCTCGGTCGGCATCATGACATTCTGCTGGCGAATGTCCTTGCCCAGAGCGAGGCGCTCGCCTTTGGCAAGACGCCCGCAGAGGTGAAAGCCGAAGGCACACCCGACTGGCTCGTGCCACACCGGGTGTTCGATGGCAACCGGCCGTCGAACACGATTCTGGCCGACCGGCTCACGCCGGAAATGCTGGGCAAGTTGGTCGCTCTTTACGAACACAGCGTCTTCACCCAAGGCGTCATCTGGAACATCAACCCCTTTGACCAATGGGGCGTTGAACTCGGGAAAGCTCTGGCACAGCGCATCATACCGGAGCTTGAGCCCAAGACCACTCCCCGGCTCAAACACGACAGCTCCACCAACAACCTCATCTTGCGATACCGCAAAATGCGATCGCGCAAGTAATGCTCACTTTCGCAGGCGCCGTCTTTATGAAGAACACGAACGAAATCAACCCCACCGAGGAAAGGAGACTGCACCGATTGGGAAACGAACCCACCGGGTTCTATGCAGAATTTCTCACACCCCTCGTTGGCGGCGAATACGACCGCAGGAATTGATGAAGTGGAGATGCTTGTAAGTGCTTGAAAAGATGGTGCGCCCGGCCCGACTCGAACGGGCGACCTGCGGATTCGAAGTCCGACGCTCTATCCAACTGAGCTACGGGCGCGTGGTTTGGAATGAACAACTTATAGATCGTCAAGCCACACTTGATTTTCCTAGTGGCAGTTCTGCTGGAAGTTGAGCTGGAATTTCCGAGATATTGATCGCCCGCTGCAGATCCTCCTGAGCCAAGTGTGAATACATATCGGCAACCTTGATACTCGAATGCCCCAAGAACGCCTGGACTGCATAGAGGGACACCCCACAACTGACTAACCGACTGGCGAAGGTATGTACTGAGACCATGCCATATGAAATCCCAGATCCCAGCCATTGCCAACCAAGACTCCAGTTCCTTCGGAACATACTTCAACCGGTTTCCTCGTATGTGGCCGTAAAACACAAACGGATTATCGATCATCCTGGGGATACATTTCAAGGTTTCAGTTACAATGGGTCGCAAGATTCCCTGCATCGGGCGGATGCAAAGGTAGTGGGTGAGAATGAAAAAGCCGCACGGGTTGGTTCTAACCGTATCGACTGAACGTTTCCGCCGAATACCTGGGAGAGGAGGCACTTGCTCAGGTTTCCTTCAGTCCCCTATATCAAGAAGACGGTCGCGTCTCGGCCAAAGGCTCGTCATTGACTATAAGTGAGCTGCGAGGAACTGCCTCGTCGAAGCCTACCAAAAGTACACCCAAAGCAGAAACCGAGGTCAAGTCCCAGCCACAGAAGAAACAATCCCCAAAGAAATCGGTCATTCACCAAAGCTTGGTGAACGAGGGCCTCCGAGTCTCTCAACACTTGTTGGGGATTATCGTGGCCCTCGCTGAAGGGTGCCTTCCATGAATACATTTACCTGCAACTCGCTTCCCGCGTCATTTGTGAGGTTGATCGAAATGAGCTTGCACATTTCCTCCGCCTATGGTTTGCAGTGGCACGTTAAGCACCACGTTTGCCGGATTAGCGGTTTCGTATATCTTTAAGGCCGCTTTGTCCGCTTTTCCGGGTTCGCCGGCATCTACCAGGGTGAACTCGATGGTGTAGCCGTCAGCATTGTTGTACCGCCCTCTGCCTGTGCCGACGATGGTGTCAACGGGAGCTTTTGGCGGCTTTTGCGTAATGTGCGGGTCGTCGAAGCATTCGGTGGTGAGGGTGTGTTCCAACATGTGGAAGTGGTTGCCTTTCCAGTTGACTTCGAGATTGTTGGAGAGCAGCCTGTCACAATGGATTGTGAAGCCTCGAGTAATTTTAATTCCACCTTCTACTCGCTTCAAAGCGCCCTTGCCCCTTCTTGCAGTTCCGGTAGTCAGAACAATCTGAAATCCTCCACCTGTGAAACGACCAAGCGCACTAGGCCGAGCACAATCCTGGGGAATGTCAATGGTAACGGAAGCAGACTGTCCACCACCGTAACCGTCATCCCAGTTCCCTACCGCAGTCGCCGTCACGGTTGCTGAAGTTCCACTTGGCGCCGGAATTGTCCCCGAGAAGGTATTCGGCGGGATTGTCTGCCCCGAGAACACGCCAGACTGAATGAACGCATTATTAACCCTGACGTCGATTTTTGGATGCGAGCCATCAGGGGAAGCGCTGGACCAAGATACCACCGTGAAGTCAATCATCGCAGAACCATTATCGCCACACGTAGCTGTCGCGCTGATTGACAAGGAGTGGGCCTGCCTACGCCGAGCACAATCCTGGGGAATGTAAATGGTAACGGAAGCAGACTGTCCACCACCGTAACCGTCATCCCAGTTCCCCACCGCAGTCGCCGTCACGGTTGCTGAAGTTCCACTTGGCGCCGGAATTGTCCCCGAGAAGGTATTCGACGGGATTGTCTGCCCCGAGAACACGCCAGACTGAATGAACAAATTATTAACCCTGACGTCGATTTTTGGATGCGAGCCATCAGGGGAAGCGCTGGACCAAGATACCACCGTGAAGTCGATCACCGCAGAACCATTATCGCCACACCTAGCTGTCGCGCTGATTGACAAGGAGTGGGCCTGCCTAGGCGGAGCACAATCCTGGGGAATGCCAATGGTAACGGAAGCAGACTGTCCACCACTGAAACCGTCATCCCAGTTCCCCACCGCAGTCGCTGTCACGGTTGCTGAAGTTCCACTTGGCGCAGGAATTGTCCCCGAGAACGTATTCGGCGGGATTGTCTGCCCCGAGAACACGCCGGACTGAATGAACGCATTATTAACCCTGACGTCGATTTTTGGATGCGAGCCATCAGGGGAAGCGCTGGACCAAGATACCACCGTGAAGTCAATCACCGCAGAACCATTATCGCCACACCTAGCTGTCGCGCTGATTGACAAGGAGTGAGGCGCGCTAGGCGGAGGACAATCCTGGGGAATGTCAATGGTAACGGAAGCAGACTGTCCACCACCGATACCGTCATCCCAGTTCCCCACCGCAGTCGCCGTCACGGTTGCCGAAGTTCCACTTGGCGCCGGAATTGTCCCCGAGAAGGTATTCGGCGGGATTGTCTGCCCCGAGAACACGCCAGACTGAATGAACAAATTATTAACGCTGACGTCGATTTTTGGATGCGAGCCATCAGGGGAAGCGCTGGACCAAGATACCACCGTGAAGTCAATCACCGCAGAACCATTATCGCCACACCTAGCTGTCGCGCTGATTGACAAGGAGTGGGCTTGCGCGGCTACGGCGAAGAAAACCTGGAACCCGATTACCAACGCTGCTGTCAAAAGCTTTAATCCAATTCGACCTGAAGGTATGAATCGATCCATGGTTCCTCCCCTCTTGTGTGCGCGATGTGCACCTAGTTTTAGATTTGAGCCCTCGCATTTCTTCTTCATTCCCTCACCCTTACTCAAGTGGAGAGCCTCGGGCTTCAATCGCTCACTACAAACTGCATTACCAGATTGCAGGTTCAACGCGCTGAAACTCCCCATTCATAGCCGCACTAGTATCAATTATTTAAGGAATTCACTCTAAAGGCAAAGAAGGGCCATTGGCTAAAACACTACAAATGCTGCACGTTTTACTCCAATCTTTTGGTCACCGCCATTGGCTCACTAAGACTTTAAGAATACCCATGATTTTAAAGAACCAGACTGAAAGAATTCAAGTTTGAGACGAAACTTCCCTTTCATCAGATCCTAAAGGAAGGCAAAAAATTTCCTCTTAGAGATATTCCATTACCCGATTAAGGTTTTGCGGAATGGCACAATTTATTTGGGCTTCCCATGGATCAACCCACCGAGGAAATCACCCTCAAAGCGGAAGCCAAGGTCAAAATCAGACCAACCGAACCTCCGATAGTATTTGTGGTAAATCGTAGAGGTTTAGCCTAAGGATAAGAGTAATCAGAGAGCGATTGTTCCAATGTCAAGTTTAGGTGTGAATTCACCATTCTGCAGAGAGTCAAACCCCGAATTTGAAGCACCGGAAAACTGATCTTCATTACTTGGAGCAGAATATTGATTTCTCAGGGTATAGTTTCCCACTGTTGGTTTAGTCAATCGGGCCTACCTCTCCCTAATGAGGAGGAATTCCAGGAGTCCATGCATAAACTCATCGAAAAGCTTTTCTTGGTCTTAGAACGCGGCAGCATCCTCTGCGTCTATCCAGCCCTCAATCCAACTCTTAAACTCTTCGGTATCAGTCGGATATGGACAAACATCCCGAGAACAATACGACCTAAACGCCTCAAAGCCTTCTACCCACGTAGAGTCAGTCAGTAAAGACCTCCGGCAAAGCCGGAGGCTTGATTTTGTGAACCGCTCAAAGCGGTTTATGTTTGGAGCCACTCAAAGTGGCTACTTGCTGAACATCGTTTGTTGATCTATTCGCTGGTCTTCCTGGTCTTGCTTTTTTATGTACTCGCGGATTTGCTGCTCATCTCTTCCTACTGTCGAAACGAAGTATCCTCTCGCCCAGAAACTCTCACCCGTGAAGTTTCTCGGCTTTCCCAAGAATGTCCGAGCAATGTGGATGGCACTTTTCCCTTTCAGGTATCCAACCACCTGGGATACGGAGTACTTTGGCGGAATGGACACGAGCATATGCACATGGTCCCGCATCAAATGGCCTTCTTCGATCCGGCTCTCTCGTTGCATCGCCAACTGCCTTAGTAAATCCCCCAATTGTTGGCGAAGTGCACCGTACAACGCTTTCTTGCGATACTTCGGGATAAACACAATGTGGTATTTGCATTCCCACTTGGTATGGCTTAGGCTTTCAACATTGTTCACTAAAAGTCTCCTTTCCGTGTAACTTTGAGCGGTTCACGGTTGGGAGACTTTCTTGTTTCACCCCGGAGTTGTCAAACTCCTGGAGTCCCCCAGCAAAGCTGGGGGTTTACCTAAAGGAAATTAGCCCATCAAGCCGCCGTTTCGCAATGATTATCAACCTCATTTTGAGTCCTCGTTTTGGAGTAAGTTTTTGCAATTCAAAGACCAAACCGCGTCACCAAGTCCCGTTCATAACAGCCATTGCGATAATCCCGTCCCGGCCTTCCCGTCCGCTCATACGACTCTGTCATCAAATACCGTTGCCGTTCTGAATCCGCTTCTAATAACTCTTTTACTGCCTGCTTGCCCTTGTCGTACACGTCTCCCCAAAAGCTCTCTTTGACTTCTTCCACAAAGTGTTGAATCTGCTCGGTCACTGGTGCTAACTTCTGCATAGGGTGTAAGCTCCTTTCTTATTGAAGGGATTTTGGTCTTCCGCCTAGAAAACCAAACTTACACCCTCTTCCTTTTTACACAAACAAAGTTACATCACCCCATTGCGGCAAGCATGCGTGTCATCAGCTGGATGTGTTTGATGCATTCCAACGGATTCACCAGAACTTTCATGTTCTCTACCTTCCTGCCCCCATATCGTGCGACGGAATCTCTCTTCCGCAGGATGCTCAAAATGATGATCACCTGCGTCAATGACTCACCCACCAAGAACACCCAACTTTCGATATTTGCAGGCCGGTCAACAACGAAACCCAATTTCTTCCAGATTCGTTCGCTAGTTCTATTAACCAATCAAGCGACCGACTCAGAACCACTCCGACAACTTGAGTCAGGTGGCCCCGGTGCAGAATTTTCTCTATAAGATTATCTTATGCATGAGATCAAATTTATAAATTTGCGTTTATCCTCCCTCTTCCCTAAATTAACAATCAGACCGTCGTAGATGAGTACGGTGCAGGCAATCATTGTTCGGCTGAGAGTCCCGGCTCTGATCTGTCGTTGAAGGACAAAGGCGTCCTGGAACGGAATGTGGTTCCCCTTTCCAGACGCCTTTTCTTTTTTTGGGGATTCAATGTCTGTTCAGCTCGCCGCGGATTACGGCGGTTGGGAACAGCTAAAAGGATATGGAATGGGTACTACGAAGAACTCATCTTCCACCGGTAAGAAGCTCTGCAGGAGGGAAAATATATGATCAGTAGCAAGAGTATTCGTCGGTCTGAGAGGAGGATCTCAGAAATAACCGGCAATCCGGCCAACACCCTGGACCCCAACCACCATTACTTCCATTTCGGGAACTATGATCCGGCTGATTTCTTTGACGAAATGTTTACCGCTCCAGGGCAGCCGCGGGGCGGGGCTAGAATGCTAGTTCAGTTGATCGAATCGCTCTCCAATGGAGAATTACACCGCTACCAGGATGCCGCCGAGCGAGCCCTTCTGCAAATGGGAATCACCTTTAACGTCTATGGCGGACGTGAGGGGACTGAAAGGATTTTTCCGTTCGATATTATACCGCGGGTCGTTGAATCTTCGGAATGGGAACTCCTCGAGAAAGGCCTCAGACAGCGAGTCTACGGTCTTAATCTTTTCATTGATGACCTTTACCATGATCAGAAGATTCTCAAGGATGGGATTATTCCTCGGGAAATTATCTTTACGGCGAAGGCATTCCGGAGCGCGTGTATCGGTTGCAATCCTCCACAAGGGATTTGGTGTCACATTACCGGAACCGATCTAGTCCGGGATGCAGGAGGCCAATTTTTTGTTCTCGAAGACAATTTGCGCTGTCCCTCGGGAGTCTCTTACGTGCTGGAGAATCGCCAGGTCATGAAGAGGACCTTCCCTCAAATCTTTGAAACATCGTCCCGCGTTCAGCCCGTGGATTACTATCCCAGTCGACTCCTCGACATGTTGCAACATGTGGCGCCACAAGGGCCCAACACACCTCGCGTTGTGGTTTTAACTCCCGGGATCTACAACTCGGCCTATTTTGAACATTCATTCTTGGCCAAACAGATGGGCGTCCAGCTTGTTGAAGGCCGGGATCTTGTCGTCATCGATGGATATGTCCAGATGCGGACGACGACAGGTCTGGAAAGGGTGGATGTCATTTATCGCCGAATTGACGACGATTTCCTGGATCCAAAAGTGCTTCGGCCGGACTCTGTTCTGGGGGTTCCGGGTCTGTTCGACGTGTATCGCAGTGGGCGTGTCGCTTTGGTTAATGCCCCAGGCACAGGCGTGGCAGACGACAAAGTGGTGTATGCCTATGTCCCCGAAATCATCAAATATTACTTAGGAGAAGATCTTTTGATTCCGAACGTTCCTACCTATGTATGCTGGGAAGAAGATGATTTGAAATATGTCCTGGATCACCTGGATCAGTTGGTCGTCAAAGCCGCCAATGAATCTGGAGGGTACGGCATGTTGGTCGGTCCTCATTCGACCAAGGACGAACAGGAAAAATTTGCCGACCGTATTCGAGAGAATCCGAGAAATTACATTGCACAACCCACTCTCTCCCTTTCTCGCGTTCCCGTGATTACCGGCGATGCGATTGAAGGACGTCATGTCGACCTGCGTCCATATGTCTTGTATGGGAAAGAGATCTACGTCCTTCCGGGTGGCCTGACCCGAGTTGCTTTGAAAAAAGGCTCGCTGGTGGTCAATTCTTCCCAGGGAGGGGGCAGCAAGGATACCTGGGTCATTTCAACACCCCCTTCGGATAACAACAAGACTCCAACTTTTTCGGAAAATCACGGGCAACAATAGAGGTGTCGACCCATGCTCAGTCGAGTAGCTGAGTCCATTTACTGGATGAGTCGTTATATCGAGCGTGCGGAAAACGTAGCGCGTGTCATCGATGTGAATTTGAATCTCATGCTCGACCGCCCTCTCGGTTATGAGGATCAATGGGACCCTCTAGTCAATACAACGGGAGATCAGGAACTCTTTTCTAGAAATTATGGAGAAGCCACTCGAGAGAACGTAATCCAATTCCTCACCCTGGACGCCTCGAATCCAAATTCCATTCTTTCCTGTGTTCGCTCTGCTCGTGAAAATGCACGCTCCATCCGGGAAGTCATCTCGTCCGAGATGTGGGAGCAAGTCAACCGGTTTTATTTGATGGTCAATGCAGAAGCGGCCGCAGGGTGGAGCATTGAGGAATTGCACGACTTCTTCGGAGAAATCAAACTCGCCAGTCACCTGTTTGCAGGCATCACGGATTCCACACTCTCACACAACGAGGCTTGGAATTTCTGTTGGCTGGGCCGCATGCTGGAACGAGCGGATAAGACCACTCGCATTCTCGATGTCAAATACTTTATCCTCCTTCCCGAGGTGGTTGAGGTGGGCAGCCCGTATGACGATATCCAATGGACTTCGGTCCTACGTTCCGCCAGTGCACTTGAAATGTACCGCAAATCTTACGGGCGTCTTTTTCCAGGAAGCATTGTTGAATTTCTCCTCCTCGACCCCCAATTCCCACGTGCCGTCCATTACTGTCTCAATACGGCTGATGAATCTTTGCATGCCATCGCGGGGTCGCCACTCGGATCCTTCAAGAATTTGGCCGAACAGCGCTTGGGACAGCTCCGTGCAGAATTAGCCTATGCCAAAGTCGGTGAAATTATTCATCAGGGATTACACGAATTCCTTGACGGATTACAAAACAAGCTGAATTTCGTGGGAGAGGGCATCCATGAGACATTCTTTGCTGCACGACCAGTCTCCAAATTGGCGCTCCAGAAATAAATGTTCCGCTTTGACGAGAATGGAAACCCAACCGACAGCGAAGTTGTTTAAGGCCTGCATGTTTTCTAATGGCCGAGCTCATTCTCGAGGCGATTCCGACATGCTTCGAAATTTCATTCTGGATCCATTGCGAGAGAGCGTACTTGCCGCATGACTGGGAAAAATGTGAATCCAGAGGCCTTGGAGATCCCCACTCATCCAGGTCTCCTCAAAAAATATCCCCGGCCTTCCGGCATCTTCGACGAAATGTGTGAGGAGCCAGAGGTCTTGCGCGCTCATTGGGGCCGCGTGATTCGCACACTGGAAGCGCTGGGATTGGAGGAACTGGAACGCCGACAACAGAACGCCAAGAGGTTGATTCGGGAGAATGGTGTCACCTATAACATCTATGGTGATCCTCAAGGGACCGAAAGGCCATTGGAGTTGGACATCATTCCCCTTCCTTTGGCTGATACAGAATGGAGAAAATTGGAAAAGGGTCTGACCCAACGAGCCTTTCTGTTCAATCTCATCTTAGCGGACCTTTATGGCGAACAAAGGATTCTGAAAAATGGCTTGCTTCCCCCCGAGCTAGTGTTCGACAATCCCGGATTTTTGCGGCCCTGCCATGGTGTTCCGGTTCCTTACAACGTTTACCTCCATCTGTATGCAGCGGATCTTGCCCGCTCACCCAATGGCCAATGGTGCGTCCTGGCCGATCGGACCCAAGCCCCTTCCGGAGCGGGTTACGCACTGGAGAATCGAATTGTTCTTTCCCGTGTTTTCCCGGATCTTTTTCGTGATTCACAAGTCCGTAGGCTAGCCACTTTTTTCCGGACCGAACGCGAAATGTTATTGGGGTTGGCAACTCTGAACAAAGAGAACCCGCGAATTGTTCTCCTCACGCCTGGACCTTACAACGAAACTTACTTCGAGCACGTTTATTTGGCTCGTTATCTGGGTCTCACGCTCGTTGAGGGCGGAGATCTCATGGTCCGGGACAGACATGTTTATTTGAAGACGCTCGACGGTCTCCAGCCCATCGATGTCATATTGCGGCGCGTGGATGACAATTTTTGTGACCCGCTTGAATTTTTGGGCGAATCGTTTCTTGGAGTGGCGGGCCTGCTGGAAGCTGTTCGGGCAGGAACCGTCGCCGTTGCGAATACTTTGGGCAGTGGGGTCATTGAAACTCCGGCCTTGATCCCCTTCTTGCCCAGCCTTTGCCGGTACTTCCTGGATGAGGAACTCAAAATACCATCGATTGCTACGGGGTGGTGTGGCTCTAGCCCTGACTTGAATCGTGTCTTGGATCATTTGGACGAATTCGTGATCAAGCCAGCCTATCCAGGCAATGGGATGGAGCCCATTTTTTGCGCGTCGTTGCCCAGGATGGAAAAATCGCGTTTGATGGCGCGTTTGCGAGCCCGGCCAACCCAATTTGTTTCACAGGAAAAACTGGCACTTTCGACAGCGCCTGTATGGAGTTCCTCCGGGCTTGAACCCAGGCCCATGGTGCTCAGGGCAAACTTAACTCGGGCGGGAGACACCTACCAGGTACTCCCGGGCGGTCTAACCAGAATCTCCAGTTCTCCTGATACTCTGGTTGTTTCGATGCAAAAAGGCGGGGGCAGTAAAAATACCTGGGTTCTCTCGGAAGAACCGGTGGAGCCCTTCAGTCTTCTGAACCTGTCGAATCAGCCTGTCCAACTTAAGCGAAGCACCAGAGACCTCCCCAGCAGGGTAGCAGACAATCTGTTCTGGCTTGGCCGCTATGCGGAGCGTTCTGAAGGAGAAGCCCGCCTGTTACGAACGGTTTTAGATCGGCTAATTGAAGAATCTCGCCTCCTGACCCGAAATCAATTGGATCTCTTATTGAGGATGGTTGCCAGTCTTTGGCCTATCAATTGGGGATTATACTCTCGGCCCGATGCGGATGCGTTAAAGGCTCTTGAGGGAGAATTGATCTGTTTTATTTTCGATGAGAAAAAACCCTACAGTCTGCAAGCAACCCTCAATGAACTTCACCGGGTGGCGGGGAGCGTACGCGACCGATTGTCGTTCGATACGGTGCGAATCCTCAACCAGCTGGTTTCCCGGCCAAAATCGAGATCCAGTCTTCAAATTACGGAGACCCTGCCAGTTCTCAATCGTTGGATCTACGCTTTAGCAGCGTTTCGCGGGATGGAACGAGAAAATATGACTCGCGGTCAGGGCTGGCATTTTCTTCACATCGGGCGACGTTTGGAGCGCGCGCTTTATTTAATCAGGTTATTACGGGGCTTGCTCGTCGATCTGGATCCTGATGGAAGACCAATTTTGGAAATGGTTCTCGACGTGGTCGATAGTTCGATGACATATCGGTCCCGATATTTTGCCACTCTCGAACTTGCGCCTGTGCTCGACCTACTCCTACTCGATGAGAGTAATCCGCGTTCGCTGTCATACCAGCTTAATTCGCTCGCAGAGCATTTTAGACAGTTGGGCGGCGAAAGTTTGTCGGGCGAGGCAGGCCCAGAAGAGAAAATCATCGAAGATGCGCAAGGCCTTCTGCATTCCAACTCCATTGAAGTCCTGTCACTCCGTGAGGATGGGAGACGACGAGTACCGCTCGAAAATCTCCTGTTGTCACTCGGGAATAGCCTCTACTCGATTTCAAATCTCATCATTCAACGTTACTTCAGTCACGCGAAAGTCACCCAGCAATTGAGTTCCTTCTCCAAGGGGCACATAACATGACACTCCGTATCAGACACGTAACCAGCTATCTGTATGAGGAACCTGTTTCGATATCTCAGCATCTGGTTCACCTCACTCCTCGATCCATGTCCAACCAGGTTTGTTTTCGTCACCATTTAACAACAGACCCGCTCCCGCAGTTTTCAGGGGAACGGCAAGATTATTTCGGGAATACGGCGACCTACTTTTCCATGCAGATGGCGCATCAGAGTTTGACGATTGAAGCTCAGAGTGATGTTTTGGTCACGCCCCCAGTCGGATCATTATTTAATCAAACACTGAACTGGGAAAGAACAGCCGAAAGGCTCCAGGAGAGCCTGAGCCAAGAAGACCTGCAGGCCCGCGAGTTCGTCTTCGAATCCCCACAAGTAAAGTGGAATCGAAAAATAGCCTCCTATGCCTTGGCTTCTTTCCCTCCCCGTAGACTCTTGCTTGAAGCGGTGCTTGACCTGACTCAAAGAATTCATCAGGACTTCAGATTTGATCCCAAGGCAACTGAAGTGCGGACACCCGTGTCTGAGGTCTTCGAATTGCGGCGCGGCGTTTGCCAGGATTTTGCGCATCTCCAGATCGCCTGCTTGCGCTCCCTTGGCTTGGCAGCACGGTACGTGAGTGGTTATCTTTATTCCAATTCCCTATCAGAAGACCGTGACCCAACGAGCACCGAAGCTTCCCATGCCTGGGTTTCGGTGTACATCCCTGAACTGGCTGCCTGGGTTGACGTTGACCCTACCAACAATCAAATGGCCTCTGATCTCCATGCAACGCTTGCCTGGGGTCGAGATTATAGCGATGTTAGCCCCATTCGCGGAGTCATTCTAGGCGGCGGAAATCACCATCTGACAGTCAACGTCGCTGTGAGCATTTTTGAAGATTCTTCAGAAACAGATAAAGTCCCTTTCGCTAAGTAGAAACCTCCTTCCATAAACCCCTTATAATGAATCCAGCCGCGTTGATCCCCTTGCTCCCCTCCTGTGCTTTGATTAAGCAGGAATCCGTTAACCAATATCCACATTGTTACTGAAACATTGACAAAAGAGAATCTGGTTGAAAAAATAGATTATTCAGCCATGTAATGGATTGGTGGCTCATACTGCCATGTTCATGAAAATGCTATTCATGTTTCTGTATTCTGGGAGGATTTGAAGTGTTGTCCAAATTCACGAAGACTAAATTGCGTGTCATCTCATTGGCAGCACTTCTTCTCATCAGCCATGGAAGTTTGGTGGTCACAGCGAAATCGGGCGCTCCCAAGCCTGAATCTACGCCCAGTACGATAGAGTTTAATCGTGTTATTTTGCCAATTCTTTCGGACAAGTGTTTTGCCTGCCACGGACCTGACAAGAACAGCCGCAAGACCGCCTTACGCTTTGACACTGAAGAAGGCGCATTCATTAATCTAGGGGAAGACAAGTTTGCGATAGTTCGGGGCCAGCCCGACAAGAGTGAACTGATTCGCCGGATTAGTTCCGATGATGAGTCGATTCGCATGCCTCCCGCTTATGCAGGTCATGCCAAGCTCTCGGAGCAGGAGATCACTCTAATTCGTCAATGGATCACAGAAGGTGCTCCTTGGCAGAAACACTGGGCATTCATTCCACCCCAACGTCCTCCTCTTCCAGTGGTCAAGAATAAGGCTTGGACGCGGAATCCGATTGATTTTTTCGTTCTTCACCGGCTTGAAAAAGAGGGTTTGTCCCCCTCCCCAGAAGCGGACCGTGCCACTTTGATTCGGCGCCTATCCTTGGATCTTACTGGCCTCCCGCCGACACTTCCAGAAATGGATGCCTACCTCGCTGACAAGTCCCCGAATGCCTACGAAAAGCTGGTATATCGGCTGCTTCAGTCTCCCCGTTACGGTGAACGGATGGCGGTACGCTGGCTCGATGCGGCCCGTTATGCCGACACCAATGGATACCAGAGCGATGGACCTCGCAGTATGTGGCGATGGCGGGATTGGGTCATTGAAGCATTCAACCAGAATTTGCCATTTGATCAATTTACGATCTGGCAGATTGCCGGTGATATGCTACCGAATGCCTCACGCGAACAATTGATAGCCACTGGATTCAATCGAAATCACCGGACCAGTGCGGAAGGAGGCATCATCCCGGAAGAGTTTCGGACCGAGTACGTTGCAGACCGCGTTCAGACCACCTCCACAGTTTGGTTGGGGCTCACGATGGGTTGTACCCGCTGCCATGACCACAAATTTGATCCCCTAAAACAGAAAGAGTTTTACCAGATGTTTGCTTATTTCAACAACGTCCCGGAAAAAGGGTTTGTGTTCAACTTCGGGAATGAGGAACCTTATGTGAAGGCTCCCACACCAAAACAAGATGCGAGACTTTCAGATCTCGATCACAGGATTGCTGAAGCTGAAAAAAAGTTTGCCGTTCTGAAACCCGATCTTCAAAAAGCGCAGAACAAGTGGGAAGAATCACTTCGCCAGAATCCGGAGAAGCTCGACTGGTCTATCAAAGAAGGGCTGATCGTGGACCTCCCCTTCGAAGGGTTTCTGACCAGCGGTTGCTATGAAGGCACGCCTGCAGTTGTGGGAACTCCAGACTGCCAAATGCCGCTTGCTCCGGGGCAGAAAGGGCTGGCCGCAACTTTTGATGGTAAGCGGTTCATTGACGGAGGGGATGTCGCAAAATTTGCATACGATGAGCCGTTCAGCCTCGCAGCTTGGATTTACCCGACCGCACCCACCGGCGCAATTGTCTCTCATATCGAAGATCTCCCCCAGGGCGAAGGCTACGGGTTATATTTGTTGGACGGCAAAATCCGCTTCCACTTTACCATGCGCTGGACCGACCTCAGTCTGCGCCTGGAAACGGCTGAAAAAATTGAACTCAACCAGTGGCAGCATGTGCTATTAACCTTTGATGGCAGGCGGAAGGCTGCCGGGGTCAAAATATACGTCAACGGGGTGCCTCAAAAGATCAACGTTTTGTTTGACGAAATTTGGCCGCTTCGCTACCGCGCTCCTTTCCGAGTAGGAGCCGGTGAAGGTCCCGAAAACCGCTTTCATGGAAACATCGATGAAGTGAAGGTATACAATCGGGCTCTTTCCCCCGAGGAAGCGGCTTCCCTTCCCGTCTTGGAGAGTGTGAGTAAAATCGCAGCAATTCCCCCAGATCAGCGGACTCCCGCGCAGACTTATAAACTGGCCACGTGTTTTCTGAATGATTTTTCGCCCGATTCGATCTGGATGGCCTGGCAAGAGTTGCTGGATCTGAAACGAAAAAGGGAACGGCTTTATCAAAGTATTCAGACGGTCATGGTGATGAAGGAGGGTGAAAAACCACGGGACGCGTTCGTCTTGAAGCGAGGAGCCTATGACAATCCGGGTGAAAAGGTTTCACCTGGAGTCCCAGGAATTCTCCATCCCCTGCACAAAGAATGGGAAAACAATCGACTGGGCTTTGCCCGCTGGCTGGTGGATTCCAGTAATCCGCTCACAGCGCGCGTTACAGTCAATCGTTTCTGGGCGCAGTTGTTTGGCATTGGCCTAATCAAAACAGTGGAGGACTTCGGGACACAGGGCGAGAGGCCAATAAACCAAGAGCTGTTGGACTGGCTATCCGTCGAATTCATGCAAAAGAATTGGGATCTGAAGGGGATCCTGAAAACGATCGTCATGAGCGCTACCTATCGCCAGACTTCTATGACAACGACTGCTTTGGAGGAGAAGGATCCTGACAATCGTTTGCTGGCTCGGGGCCCGCGAGTGCGCTTGCCCGCCGAAGTTGTCCGCGATCAAGCGTTATCCATTTCAGGTCTCCTGGTCGAAAAGATCGGGGGACCTTCTGTTAAACCTTATCAGCCCCCTGGATTGTGGGAAGAGGTTTCATTTGGCGACAGTTACAAGCCAGATACCGGAGATGGTTTGTATCGACGCAGCCTTTACACGTATTGGAAACGAACCATAGCCCCTCCGTCGATGACCACCTTCGATGCAACGGATCGGGAAACGTGCACCGTCCGACTGCCGCGAACCAACACCCCTCTACAAGCTCTTAATCTATTGAATGACGTGACCTACCTGGAAGCTTCCAGAAAGCTGGCGGAACGCATGTTGAAAAGTGGCGGCCCGACTCCCGAAGAGAAAATTGCGTTTGCTTTCCGGTTGGCTACGGCTCGCCTGCCACAGCCTCAGGAGCAGAAAGTACTGCTCGACACGTTCAATCGCTTTTTTGACAAATACCGCGATGACCCCAAGTCTGCCTTGAAGTATTTGAAACAAGGAGAATCGGAGCTCGACGAGAAACTGGATCCGAGAGAGCTGGCATCTTATACCACCATTGCCAGTTTAATTCTGAATCTGGACGAAACCATCACAAAAGAGTGAAGGATGATTCCCTGATAGGAAGAAGGCAGGCCAGACGCCTGCACAACAATAGTAGTTGAAAAGTGGAACGAGGAGCAGCGCATGGATCCATTGCAAGAGACAAGAATGTTAATGACCCGACGCCATTTCTTTGGCCTCAATGCCACGGGAATTGGAACGGCTGCCCTGGCCCAGTTGCTCGGCAAAGATCTCCTGGCTGACAACACAGGTAAACCAATGGCGGCTGGACAATTAGGAACTGGGGATTCTCTCGGGCTCCCACACTTTGCACCCAAAGCCAAGCGAGTAATTTGGTTATTCCAATCGGGCGGTCCTTCGCAGATTGAATTGTTTGATTACAAGCCGGCACTGGAGAAAGTTCGTGGAACCGACCTGCCCGAGTCCATCCGCAAAGGACAGCGCCTGACCGGCATGACCTCCACCCAAGACCATTTTCCGATGGTTCCTTCAACGTTTAAGTTTGGGCAGCATGGAAAGTCCGGTACGTTGATCAGTGAACTGCTGCCTCAGACAGCTAAGATTGTCGATGAAATCTGCATCATTAAATCGATGCATACCGAAGCCATTAATCATGATCCGGCTATCACTTTTTTTCAGACTGGTGCCCAGATTGCCGGCCGCCCTAGTATGGGTGCCTGGCTCTCTTACGGACTGGGTACAGAGAGCAAAGATCTTCCTGCGTTTGTGGTGATGATCACTCAAGGGGGCGGAGACCAGCCTCTTTATGACCGGCTGTGGGGTAGCGGTTTTTTACCCACAAAATATCAAGGCGTCAAGTTCCGGTCATTGGGGGATCCCGTCCTTTACTTGACCGACCCCCCAGGGTTCGACCGCGAAATGCGACGTCAATACCTGGATTCCCTCGGCGAACTGAATCAGATGCGATTGAAGGATTTTGGAGATCCTGAGATTTCGACCCGCATTGCTCAATATGAGATGGCGTTTCGCATGCAGAGTTCTGTGCCTGAATTGACGGATATCTCCAAGGAACCCGATTCCGTCTTTGAGTTGTATGGCGAGGATGCCCGAAAGCCAGGAACCTATGCTGCCAGTTGCCTACTGGCCCGTCGCCTGGCTGAACGCGGCGTCCGTTTCACCCAGATATTCATTCGCGGCTGGGACCATCATGGAAAGCTTCCATTGGAATTGCCGAGGAGGTGTAAAGCGACCGATCAAGCTTCGGCAGCGCTGGTGATGGATCTCAAGGCCAGAGGGATGCTGGATGAGACGCTGGTGATCTGGGGAGGAGAATTTGGCAGAACCGTGTACTGCCAGGGCCGTATGACTGAAGACGATTATGGCCGCGACCACCATCCCCGCTGCTTTTCCCTTTGGATGGCCGGCGGCGGAATCAAGCCAGGAATGTCTTACGGCGAAACAGATGAATTCTCTTACAACATCACTACAGACCCCGTCCACGTCCACGATCTACAGGCCACTATCCTCCGCTGCCTAGGTATCGATCATACCCGTCTGACCTTCAAATACCAGGGGCGAAGCTTCCGATTGACAGATATCTCCGGTGAGGTGGTCACAAAGGTTTTGGTGTAGATCGGGGTCCTTTCTACGTTGGAATTACCGATTCCCCCCTTGAGGGGGGTTAGGGGGATGTCCTCAGGGAGAAACCTACATCATCTGACCAAAGAAACGGTTTAAGAACTACATGCAATACTACGATCCGAAACTAAAGTCTCTCTCTCGTGAATTGAGAAACAAGAGCACTCTCGCGGAGGTCTTACTCTGGAACCAGATCAAAAGCAGCGAGATGCTGGGATACTCGTTCCAAAGACAGAAGCCTATTTACAAATACATTGTGGATTTCTATTGCCCGAAACTGCAGCTAATACTTGAGATTGATGGAGAAAGCCACCGTGAGCAGTTCCAAAAAGATCGTACCAGAGAAAAAGACTTAGTTCAGCTAGGGCTGCATGTCTTGAGGTTTCAGGATCGCGATGTGAAAAACGACATGCGAAATGTTTTGAATTGCATTCAAAACTGGATCGAGAAGCACGAGAAGAAAGTTGCCGTAGAGAAAAGTGCCCGAATAGGACATCCCCCTGCGCCCCCTTCAAAGGGGGAATAAATTGCTTGCGAACGAAACTAATTCCCCCCTTGATAGGGATATTGAACTGTCCCCTAAGAGGCGGATTGGACTAATCATTTATCCACGACCCTGGCCAAGTTCAATGACTTCTTCTTCACATACGAGCCGACGAATTAAGCAACCCAGCAGTGAAATTCCGCATATATCCACGCTCCGCCACCTCCCAATCGGGGTCTAATCTTTAAAGATTAACACGACGATAGAACAAGTAGCTTCACTGAGTAGGGGATAATCCGGCGAAATTCCTTGTGCCGTTCGTCCTTAAGAAATACCTTCAGGAGAACACCTCGTTTGGAACATTTTGACATTAACTCCTTTTGAATCTTTAGTATTTGTCTTTCTTCGACAAAAATGTTAATTTCTAGTTGCATGCCAAGATTGTTTTGAAACGAGCTGGTTTATGGACATCGAAAAGACCCTGCGTGAAAGAAAGATCAGACAGCTCGTACTGAGCCCGCTTGTTACCATCGAATCTGAGACAAGTCTGAAAAACGCAATTTCAGCAATGCGCCAAAATCAGGTTGGCTATGTCCTGGTCACTGAAAATCAGCAACTGGTGGGCATTTTTACGGAGCGTGATGTACTTGGGAAAGTGGTGGGAGAAGGGGTCGATGAATCCCGCCTGCTCAAAGAATTCATGACACCATCTCCGCTGACTTTGAATCCTGACTCTTCGGTTCTTGAAGCCATTCAGCTCATGGACGAACACGGGTATCGGAATGTCCCCTTGGTCAATGCGGAAGGGAACTTAGTCGGCAACCTCTCGGCCTCGAACATCATCGATTTTCTGGCAGAGAGTTTTCCGCAAGAAGTCTTATCTCTGCCTCCAAAAGCCAATCAAAATTTCTCGTCTGTCGATGGAGCTTAAGGAAGGGACCGCAGTTTTATCGGCTTTTAAATCAGGTATTTCGACTATTCATCATTGATATAGAATTAAGGAAAATTCAAAAAAATGTCCGTAACGGAAATCGAGCACAAAGTAGAAAAAGAAGTGGTTGAAATCGATAATGTCACGATTCGCTTCGCTGGAGATTCAGGCGATGGGATGCAGTTGACAGGGATGCAATTTACAAACACTTCAGCGGTTCTTGGAAATGACATCAGCACCCTGCCTGATTTCCCGGCTGAGATCCGGGCCCCCGCAGGTTCACTTCCCGGGGTCAGCGGATTTCAGATCAACTTCAGCAGCCGTGAAATACGGACGCCTGGTGATCAGCCAAACGTCCTAGTCGCCATGAACCCGGCTGCCCTGAAGGTTAATCTCGCGGACCTTGAGAAGGGCGGTATCCTCATTGTCAATAGTGATGCCTTTGCCGAGTTGAACTTGAAAAAGGCAGGCTACGAAAGGAACCCGCTCGAAGATGGATCGCTTTCCGGGTATCGTCTGATTTCAATCCCTCTAAGTGAATTAAACCTCAACGCTCTCAAGGAACTTAGCCTTTCCAAGAAAGAGGCCGACCGCTGCAAGAATTTTTTCGCGTTGGGAATCATGTACTGGCTCTATGATCGGCCATTGGAATCCACACTGAAATGGATCCAAGATAAATTCAAGAAGAATCCAGTCATTCAAGAAGCCAACAAGCAATCTTTGCGAGCGGGATATTACTACGCGGATACCACCGAGCTCTTTACCACTCATTACCGTGTCCGAAAAGCCAATCTGGCTCCTGGCAGGTATCGGAACATTACTGGGAACGAAGCTACGGCGCTCGGCTTTATTGCTGCTTCGCAGGTAGCCAAGCGACCTTTGTTCTACGCGAGTTATCCGATCACGCCGGCAAGTGACATTCTACATGAGCTCTCTCGACATAAGAACTTCGGCGTCAAAACGTTTCAAGCCGAAGACGAGATCGCTGCCATTGGCGCCGCCATCGGAGGGGCTTTTGCCGGCCATCTGGCATTGACTGGGACCAGCGGCCCCGGTGTCGCCTTGAAATCAGAAGCTATTGGCTTGGCCGTCATGACCGAACTCCCGGTAGTGATTGCGAACATTCAACGGGGAGGACCGAGCACGGGCTTGCCTACAAAAACAGAACAGGCAGATCTGTTCCAAGCCATGTATGGGCGCAACGGAGAGTGCCCCGTCCCCATTGTTGCGCCGGCAACTCCGGCGGACTGCTTCGCCATGGCCTTTGAAGCTTTCCGGCTTGCAACGATGTTCATGACTCCCGTCTTTTATCTTTCTGATGGCTACCTTGGCAACGGCTCGGAGCCGTGGAAATTACCCAAGGTGAATGAGCTCCCTGCCATAGACGTCAAGTTCCGGACAGATCCAGAGGGGTTTCATCCTTACTCGCGGGATGAAAAGACACTCGGACGCCCTTGGGCGATTCCCGGGACACCGAATCTCGAACATCGAATTGGAGGCTTGGAAAAGGAACATATTAGTGGAAATGTCAGTTATAACCCTGACAACCATGACTTCATGGTGCGGCTAAGGGCTGAAAAAGTTGCCCGGATCGCAAATTTCATCCCGGAGGCTCAGGTTTTCGGGAAACAGGAAGGGAAATTACTGGTGGTTGGTTGGGGGTCCACCTATGGCGCAATTACTTCAGCCGTCGAAATGCTCCAAACCCGCGGAAAATCTTTATCCAGTGTCCACTTGCGACATCTGAACCCTTTTCCGAAGAACCTGCAGAGTGTTCTTTCGCGGTTTGAACACATCCTAGTTCCAGAATTGAATCTTGGGCAGCTGCTATTCCTCTTGCGCGCACGCTATCTGGTTGATGCCATCGGGTTCAACAAAGTGAAAGGGCTTCCGTTTACGATTAAGGAACTGGTCACCAGAATGGAAGAATTTGTCTAAGACCTCCCGATTAGTTTTTATTTTGAAATGAGGAATAAGGAATAATGAGTGATAACGGAAATCAAACGAATACCGGAACTGTCGTTTTGGATTTGAAACGCCAGGACTTTGTATCGGATCAGGAAGTACGCTGGTGCCCGGGATGCGGCGACTACTCTATCCTGGCACAGACTCAAAAGATCCTTCCGGAACTGAATATACCCCGGGAGAACTATGTCTTTGTGTCCGGGATTGGCTGCTCCAGCCGATTCCCTTATTATGTCAATACCTATGGTTTCCATAGTATTCATGGCCGTGCGCCGGCAATCGCTACAGGAATCAAAGCTGTCAACCCGGAACTCTCGGTTTGGGTCATGACCGGCGACGGAGACGGGCTGAGTATTGGTGGAAATCACCTGATGCATGCCATTCGCCGAAACATCGATATCAACATCGTGATGTTCAATAACAGAATCTACGGATTGACCAAAGGACAGTATTCGCCGACCTCTGAATTCGGGAAGAAGACCAAATCGACGCCGTTTGGTTCGATTGATTATCCCATTAATCCGGTCTGCGTCGCCCTGGCCAACGAGGCAACGTTTGTGGCTCGCTCCGTCGATGTCGATCCGAAGCACCTAGCGCCGATCCTGATTCAAGCCGCTCAACACAAAGGCGTTTCGTTTGTGGAGGTTTTCCAGAACTGTAACATTTTCAACGATGGCGCTTTCAAGCATTTCACAGAAAGAGAGCATCGGGAGGATCGGACGATCAATCTGGAGCATGGAAAACCGTTGATCTTTGGAAAAGACCGCAATAAAGGGATCCGGATAGCCGGGATGAGATTGGAAGTTGTCGAGCTCGGAAACGGTATTACAGAAAGTGATTTGCTCGTACACGATGCGCACGATCCGGAACCCAGTATTGCATACATGCTGGCCCGCATGGATTACCCGGACTTCCCTGTGCCCATCGGGGTCTTTCGCTCCGTGGCAAAACCAAGTTACGATGAATTGCTGGAAGCCCAGGTACAAGATGCGGTCAGCCGCTTGGGGCCAGGGGATTTGGAAAAGCTTTTAAACAGTGGTGATACCTGGACCATTCAATAGCACCGTTGCATTTTATCGACTGCAACGGTCAGGAGCCGTCCCACGGCTGTATCACGCGCGGTCATTTATCTTCTGAAATCATTCCTAACCCATCGGGGCAGAATTCAAAGAAGATTCCTGCCTCTTAGCTAAGGGGAATTCCTATGCTATGTCCTGCATGCGGCCACGATTATATTGCAGGAACAGACCGATGTGAAGCCTGCTTGGAACCCCTCATGAAGTTGGATATTCCACATGCACGCAGCGGGATGCAGCGAAGGCTGATGGAGGATCCGATTTCCGACCTTGAACCGGCTCCAGCAATTTTCGTCCTTGCAGATGCCAGCGTCTTCGACGCCATTCGTCTTATGAAGAGACACAAGGTCGGTTGCCTCTTGGTGATGGAGGGAGGGAGGCTGACTGGAATATTCTCAGAGCGTGACGTGCTCAATAAACTGGCGACAAAGGCTGAAGATCTTGAAGAAGTACTCGTTAAAGAGGTCATGACCCCCAAGCCGGTCATCTTCAGCCCTGAGGATTCCATTCGCTTCGCGATTCACGAAATGTCCGTGGGCGGCTTTCGGCATATCCCCGTGGTCAACAACCACAACCCGGTGGGCATTATTTCTGTTCGGGATGTTCTCGGTTATTTGTGTCGGGTGATTCGAGACTTGAAACTCGGTAAATCTGCGACGGCCTCTGGTCAAGATCAGCCCCGTTTTTGAAGCTTCAGATTAATTCGAAGAGCACATGATTGTGCCAAATGACGTTATCCTGGGCCAACCAATCGACGACCGTTTGTTGAGCCAGAAGAGGGGGGAATGTCTCCTCGTTGATCTGGGAAGTCAAAATTATCAGGAAAGTTTGAGGATTCAGGCAAGGATCGTTGAAAAAAGAAAGCAAGATAAAGTTCCAGATTGCCTCCTGTTTGTCGAATATGGCCACACGATCACGGTAGGTCGGTCCGGTAATAAGAATCATCTTCTCGCTTCCAATCAGGACCTGGAAGAGAAAAAGATAGAGTTGTGTCACACAGACCGAGGCGGCGATGTTACGTATCATGGTCCCGGGCAACTGATCGCTTATCCCATTTTGGATTTAAAGTCCCTCCGCCGCGATATTGATTGGTATTTGAGAACTCTTGAGGCCTGTATTATGGCCACTCTAGAAGATTACGGGATCGGTTCAAGAACGATTTCCGGCGCCACGGGTGTGTGGGTAGGTGAGGAGAAGATCGCTGCCATTGGGGTCCGGACGAGCCAATGGGTCACTTCGCACGGAATCGCTCTGAATATCAATACTGACCTAAACTATTTCAACACCATCATCCCCTGCGGAATCAAAGGGAAAGGTGTGACATCCGTGGCCAAGGTACTGAATAAAGCCTACTTGAATCCTGGTCCAATTAAAGTGAGTTTTTGCAGCCACTTTGAAGTATTGTTTGAGAGGTGTCTCCGCAGTGATTCTGAGGAAGGAGATTCAATCTTATGGATCTGAATAAGAAAACCCTTCTCGACATGTTGTATTTCATGAAATTAACTCGTGATATCGAAAGCCGAATCGAGCGGAAGCTCTATCGGCAAGGGAAAATTGTGGGGGGGGTCTATGTTGGCAGGGGACAAGAAGCCATTGCCGTGGGCTCGAGCATTCTGCTTGAGAAGGATGATTGTATCTGCCCTTCACACCGGGACATGGGTGCTTTCCTCATTCGAGGCATTACGCCGAGAGAGATTTTTGCCCAGTATATGGGACGCAGGACGGGTATCTCAAAAGGCAAGGATGCCAATTTGCACATGGGGGATATGCGACGCAATGTCGTCGCCTTTGTGAGCATGCTGGCGGACACGGTTCCGGTTGCAGCGGGCATCGGAATGGCATATAAAATGAGGAAACAGAAGAATGTTGTTCTTTGTTACTTCGGTGATGGGGCAACCAGCCGTGGTGATTGGCACGAAGGGATGAACTTAGCTTCGGTTCAAAAGGCCCCGGTTGTTTATCTGTGTAACAATAATCTTTATGCCTACTCGACGCCTCTCGACAAACAGATGGCCATTAAGGATATTTCGATTCGCGCGGCGTCCTATGGCATGCCTGGTGTCACCATCGATGGGAATGATGTCATTGAAGTCTATAAGGCCACTCAAAAGGCCGTTGAGTTTGCCCGGGAAGGAGGAGGTCCAAGTCTCATTGAGTGCCGCACCTTCCGAATGACTGGCCATTCCGCTCATGACGACATGAAATACGTGGCCAAGGAACTATTAGAGGAATGGGAAAAGAGAGATCCTATTCTGCTTCTGGAGACCTCCTTAATCAGCAATCATGTTGTCACCGAAGAGGATGTCAGGAAAATGGCGATTCGCATTACTCAGGAAATCGATGAAGCGGTCCAACTGGCCGAAAATGATCCATTCCCTTTGCCAGGAGAAACACTCGAGGGTGTCTACGCCGATCAAGTTGTCGAATCTCCCTTGGCTTTTGCAGACGCTTTTTTCTCACGAGAAAGGTAGGAGGCGTCCTCATGGCGCAGACCACTTACTTGGAAGCAATCAAACAAGGCATCTGGGAAGAGATGGAGAGAGACTCCAATGTTTTCGTGCTCGGCGAGGATGTGGGGGTCTATGGCGGAGCCTTCAAAGTTACCGAAGGGATGCTTGAGCGTTTTGGTGCAGATCGAGTCGTAGACACACCCATCTCGGAATCAGGAATTGTGGGCGCAGCCATCGGCGCCGCTCTAGTCGGAATGAGGCCGATCGTCGAAATGCAGTTCGCAGATTTCATTTCATGTGCTTTCGACCAAATCACCAATTTTGCGGCAAAGTGTCGTTATCGCTGGGGGGCTGGAGTTCCCATGGTGATCCGTGGGCCTTCGGGGGGTGGCATTCACGGAGGACCATTCCATTCCCAAAACCCTGAAATGTATTACGTCCACACTCCAGGGCTGAAAGTGGTTGCACCGTCTACTGCCTATGACGCCAAAGGTCTCATCAAATCGGCCATCCGAGACGAAGACCCGGTGATTTATTTCGAACATAAATTCCTTTACCGCCGCATTAAAGAGGACCTCCCGGAAGGAGAGATCCTGGTCCCAATCGGGAAAGCTGAGGTCAAGAGAACCGGCAAAGACATCTCGATCTTTACTTACGGAGCGATGGTCCATCTCGCTATGGAGGCCGCTTCGACATTGGAAAAGGAAGGCCTTGAATTGGAGATCGTTGACCTGAGGACACTGCGGCCACTGGACAAAGAATGCATTCTCGAGTCTGTTAAGAAGACGAATAAGGTGATCCTTCTTCATGAAGACACCCGAACCGGAGGGATTAGCGGAGAAATCGCCGCGATTATCACAGAGGAAGCATTTGAATACCTTGATGGCCCGATCATGCGGATCACTGCTCCCGACACTCCAGTCCCGTATAGTCCCCCGCTCGAGGAATTTTTCTTACCGAAAACAAGCGATATTGTGCGCGTCGCCAGACAGTTGGCAGCCTATTAGCCCGAAGATATAAACCCGAGCTGGTCGGATCTATCATGGAGTTGGATCCTTAGAGTATTACTGCATCCGAATTTCTGTCGCTTGTCCCGCTGTTCCAAGAACTACCCGCTCATCACTGGACTTCCATGAGGGGTGAACAGCTCGATTTGGTGTGTTATAGTGGCTTGCGGCGCAGATAAGGCAGCGCCTGAGTTCTAGGGCTCAGAATTGATATCTCGCGAGAGGCTCATCCCCTAGCTGTTTCAACAAACGATCTCGGTCAGTCAAGGAAAGCCGAATGTCTACAAACGTCATCATGCCCCAGATGGGTGAAAGTATTGTCGAAGGAACAATTACAAAGTGGCTTAAGAAGGTTGGCGACCCTATCCTAAGGGATGAGCCCCTCTTTGAAATTTCAACGGATAAAGTAGACTCCGAAATCCCGTCTCCAGCAACTGGAGTCGTGTCACAGATTCGGCATCAAGAAGGTGAAACGGTGCAGATTAATACGGTAGTGGCTGTCATCAGCGAAGCAGCAATCACGACCGAGGTCACAGAGCCGGTAATGACTCCTCAGCCGGAAGCAAGCCAGACTTCTTCAACCCAGAAGGATGGTGAAGCCGCCAAGGAGACCCTTGAACGGATGGTCCGCTCCTCACCTTTGGTAAGACGTATTGCCAAAGAGGAGAGTGTAGACTTGTCGCGGATTGAAGGAACTGGATTGGGAGGACGGATCACTAAAAAAGACATTCTGTCGCATCTCTCACAAAAGCCGCTCCCTGAAGACTTCTCAAGGAGGCAGGGCGAAGCTTTTAGGCCCCCGGTTGAGGGATCCCCCCGGGCAACTGCAGTACCTGTTGAAATTGTTCCCATGACGGCGATGCGGAAAAGCATCGCAGAGCACATGGTTGCCAGTCGACGAATTTCGGCTCACGTGACGACGGTCTTTGAGGTCGACTTGACCCGGATTGTGCAAATCAAGAATCAATTTGCCAAGGAATTTCTTGACCGCGAAGGGATCAAGCTTTCTTACATGCCCTTTTTTATCAAAGCGATCGCGCACGCTTTGAAGGGATTTCCTTCTTTGAACGCGTCCCTTGTCGAGACCTCAATTCATTACAAGAAAGCCATCAATATCGGCGTCGCTGTGGCTCTGGATTGGGGATTGATTGTTCCTGTCATTAAGAACGCTGATGAACGCAGCTTCTTAGGTATCGCTCGAGCTGCCGTAATCTTAGCGGAAAGGGCCCGGCAGAAGAAGTTGTCTCCCGAGGATGTCCAAAATGGAACCTTCACGATTACCAACCCTGGCGTTTTTGGGAGTTTGCTGGGCACACCCATCATCAATCAACCCCAAGTCGCAATTCTCTGCATTGGAGCCATCGCCAAGAGGCCCGTTGTCATTCACGACGCGGTCGCTATTCGATCGATGGTGTATCTCACGCTCACCTTTGATCATCGTCTCATTGATGGAGCCGTGGCCGACCAATTCATGGCAGCACTTAAGTTAAGCTTGGAAAATTGGGACGAACCATTAATTTGAAAAGAACACCCTAGAGGAGAAACACACAAGACCATGAGCGATAAGACCCTTCAGACTAGTGGATCCGTGGCAAGCTGGATTGAAAAGCTTCTGGTAGATCTTGGTGAGGACCCCTTTCGTGAAGGGTTGAAACGAACTCCCGAGCGGGTTGAAGCCAGTTTAAGATTTTTGACGCGCGGCTACAAATTAGACATCGACAAGATTATCAATGGAGCCGTGTACGAGGCTGAGTATGATGAAATGGTGATTGTCAAAGACATTGAAGTCTATAGCCTTTGCGAACATCATATTCTGCCTTTTTATGGAAAATGTCACATCGCCTACTTACCACAAAACAAGATTATTGGGCTGAGCAAAATGCCCAGAATTGTGGATGTTTTCAGTCGACGATTACAAGTGCAGGAGAGGCTCACCACCCAGATTGCCTATGCCATAGAGAGGCATTTGGAGCCCAAGGGGGTCGGGGTCGTCATCGAAGCCTTCCATTTATGTATGATGATGCGGGGAGTTCAGAAACAGAATAGCCGAACCATTACCAGCTGCATGCTAGGCCGTTTCAAGACGGATAGCAAAACGAGAAATGAGTTTCTCGATTTCATTAAATAAGCAGGGGCATGGTTGCTTGGTGAGTTCTGCATGTCTACTTCCGGGGCCAGCGGCCCTTGAGCGCTAACTTTATAAGGCTTTCCTCGCCTGCCGCCGGAAGAACGAAACGCCAAGAGCACCAAGCACGCCAAGAAAAGCGGATACGCCTCGGTCAGCCGTCTGATTCTATCCTAACCGCAGTTCTACGAACAGCGACTTGGAATTCGACCCGGTGGCCACGTCTTTGGAGCTCGTGTGCCAGAACAGCCTGATTGGCCGATTCCAGCAGCCCGGGCCCCAAGGCGCGATGCACCTTGAGTGCAGCGTCAACCATATCCTTAGCTACTTCGTCGGCGGACATGAAGGCTCCTACTCTTGGCAACCTTGGCGTTCTTGGCGTTTCCCAATTCTGGGAGTCATCTGCTCAACCGACGATCCCGGAATGAAGCGACCATCCAAGCTTAGGTTAGCGCTTATAGGACCGTGGCCCCATCCACAGCAGGTCTCCGGGGCCATTGGCCCAGGCTATATCGGCTCATTCCTTATTTAGCTTTTCAACGGTTTTCAACACAATGGCCCCTACGATTCCCAGACTCTGAGGGCTGATCTTGTCCAAAGTATCATTCGGGGTGTGCCAGTAGATATTGTTGAAGCCATAATCGTAATCGATCAAATCGACAGCCGGGATGCCCACCTGAAGAAACGGAATATGGTCATCGACGATCTCATTGGGAGCCTTTGCCAGGTGCTTAGAATAACCGAGCTCCCGCCCCGATTTTCGAACCATCTCCATCAGGCTGGATGTAGAAGACAGCTCGTTCTCGAGGACGAGGTCCTTGTCTCCGATCATGTCCAGAAGGATCATCGCTTTGATGGTGCCTTGTTTGGCCTCGCGAGAAAGCTGAGCCACAAAGTAGCGGCTGCCGTAAAGCGAGTCGGTCTCTGTCCATTGTCTCTGTGCCTCCTCCCCATCGAAGAAAACAAATTGCAACGTATATCGTGGCTTCCGACGCGACAGAACTCTTGCAAGCTCCAACAAAAGTCCGGTACTGGAGCCCCCATCGTTTGCTCCGACAAATATCCCGTTCACCATCGGCTTGGTGTCATAGTGTGAACCCAATAAGATCACTGTCTCTCTTTCCCCCGGAAGACTCGCCACAATGTTCTTCATCCCAATAGCCCCGTTAGGGGTGTTGGCGAGGAACGGCTGGGTTTCCACTTTTAAATTGAGTTTTCGCAAGTAAGCAATGATGTAATCTTGAGTTTTCTGGCTCCCCGCTGAGCCCGGAGGGCGTGGCCCAAAACCGACTAACTTTTCGACATGGCGAAAAGCCAGAACTCCATCCACTTCGTTCCCCGCTCCTGACACTTGCGCTCTCAACGGCACGGCTAACAGGCATACCCCGAGGAAGACGGAAAGCAAGACCGTTCCTCGAAACGTCAAATTGTGTCTTACTCTTAACATAAAGCCTTTTCAGCGCAACGTAGCAACCATTCCGGATAACCGATTCATGCAGCGGTAATGACACAAAAGGAATTGGAGAAAACCTCACCAGGCAAGAGAAATGGCAACAGGGCCTTATTCCCTGAAGACCTCTACATTTGATTTGGGAACGGAAAGCTTCTTGAGCTCATGTCTCTCATCAAGCCACAAACTGATCTGCAGCTCGCCGGTGTCGACTAGGAGATGCTGCAGAACGACATCCTTCTCGCCGATTTTGACGACCGCTTTTCCTTTGTCTGAAATACTGATCCCTCCTGCCAAAAACTGCTGAGGGACAAAGGCGGAGAATTCCTGGACTCCCCCTTTCACATAATCAAAGCGTCTTGCCAAAAGGATATAGTGGTGGAACGCATGATCATCAAGAATGAGGACGTCTTTCTTTAACGCGATTTCTCGGCTGTCGTGTTCATTCCCCGCCTCATAGATTCGCTCGCTTTTGTCGGGCTTGAAAATCACGCGCACGGTCCGTTTGATGACTCCGTCTTCCTGAGTCACCTGATAGGCGGAAGGTTCAAAGGACTTGCTCAAAGTCAGGATCGGTTTCAAGACGAACACCGCTTTTTCCTTTTCCCGGTCAATGGTCAGTCGGACTTCAGCCGTCGCCTTGAAGCCTGTGGGGCTTTCCGTTATTTGGAATTTCTCCTCCCCGATTTGTTCCCCTCCAAACACGATTCGGAAGGAGCCGTTTTCGTTCCCGAAACTGGAAACACCCAAATTAGTATTCGCTTTGTTTGTTTGGGAATAGCTGATGGAACCGTGGAGCATCAACAGCACTAGGCTGAATCGGACCGCCCCAGCCCGCAACCAGGACATAGTCCTTGAACTGATACTAAGTTGCAGAAGTCCGTGTTGTAGCTGGCCCCGCTGGGGCTGGCCGGGGTCAACGTCCCCGGCTACAGCAATTACCGCAAATTTGTACAACTTAGCGCTAAATGTCGACCGGGCGATTACTATTGTGAGCATCGTCAATTCTCCCTGCGCTCAAATGATCCAGAATAGTTTTTGTAATTTGCTCAGGACTCTGGTTTGAGACATCCACTCGAAAGTCACTTTTCTGATAGTAGGGTAAACGCGACGTGTAAAGAGCTTCAAGCCCGCCCGACGAATGCAATAGGGGCCGGGTCCCGTCTTGGGGGCAGCGTTTGACGATGACCTCCAGTGCACAATCCAAGAATACCGAATAGCCAAGTTCATGAATGAAGAGACGGTTGGTATCTTGAATGAAGGCCCCCCCTCCCAAGGCAATCACAGACGGTCCTCTCGTTCTCAAGCCTTGGAGTACTTTGGTCTCAAGCTGACGGAAGTAACTCTCTCCCTTTTCTGAGAAAATCTGCCTGATTGGCCGCCCCTCCCCTTTTTCAATTTCCTGGTCTAAATCGATAAAATTCCACTTCAAATCGCGGGCTAGCCGAAGGCCTATGGTCGATTTCCCTGCACCCATAAACCCTACGAGAAAGATCAAATTCTTTTCTATCATGGAATGATTTCTCGACGACAAAAAAAAAGCCCAAGAATCCTTGGGCTCCAGAAAATCGGGTCGTTCATTCTCTCTTCAAGCCATTTCAATTCTTACTTGCGAATGATCTTGATCTTACCGCTAAACGTCGAAAGTTGAACGGTGGCTTCCCCCCGGTTTAAAGTGCCCAGGAGACTCTGCCGTCCGTTATCTCGCGAAACAGAGGAGTGTTTCTTGGAAGTGATCGGGAGATCACTTTCGATCACACCCTTAACGGTCTTCGCGTCCCATTCTACCGAGGCCTGTTCTGCACACTGGATCAAGATCGCACCTTCATTCGTCGTAAACGCATATTTCCCGCGACTGACAAAGTCCCCATCATAAGAAATATTGCCCAGGGTCGAATTCGCATTCACGCTATTACTCTGAAGGTGAACAAACAAAATATCTCCGCTGACGGTATTCGTCTGGATGATCCCGCTGGCATTGGAAATGGTGAGTTTACTGCCCAGCGAACGGGCTTGGAGATACCCGGAGACTCCATGGACTATAACCGCTGCTTCAACGGCATCAATCTCAATTTTCCCCCGAATATTCTCGACCTCGAGGGTCCCCATGTTAGTCTGAATATCTAAATTGGAATCTTCAGGGACAAGGATTTGATAATCCACCTTTGCTTTTTCGGTTGTTGCCAGCTTGTCGAGGACATGGGTCGCGATTTTGACCTTACCCCCGATCAACTCAGTGTCGATTTCTACATTCTTGGTAAAGTTGGTTGCAATGACTTTGACTTCCTGACGCTGCCACCCTTTTACGGTCACGACCCCCGTATAGTTCGTGATCATCACACAAGGATTCTTTGTGACCGGGAAAACCTTCTCAAAGCGTTCACCGGCCACCAAGAATGGAGCCGATAGCGCAAGTAAGAGCGAGCTCCTAAGCAAATTCATGATGAGCGACTGAATACCCATGGCATTCGCCCGGTGCGATAGAATCGGGTCTCTAATGAGATCAAAGGACATCTGAATTCACAATGGACTGAAGCAGTTCTGCCTTCTTTTGATAAGCAGCCAACAAATATTTTTGAATGAGCGGATTACCCGGACTTTTTTGCGCAGCATCCCGGCATTCTTGCACATAATAATCGATGGTTGCCAGGTTATCATTGAGGATCTCGGCCATTCGAGGTTCTACGGTCTGAATTTTCTGCCTAGATGCCTCATCAAGTGCCTGAATTGCTTTTCGATAATGCTGTTCCGCATCCTGGAGCCGACGGATCGCCTCAACTTCGTGCGTCTCTGCAACCGTGCCCAATTCTCTAGTCTTATAAATGTAAATCGTAGACCCGAATAGGATTATTGTCAGCAAGAAAATGGCAGTCCCATAGGCAGGGGCTAGTCTCGGGATGAATTGTCGAGAGAACAATTTTCCCCAGAGGCTGCTTTCCGGCTTTGCTTCTGAAATTCCCTCAAATGCCAACTGAGCACGGATGTTAGACCAGACTACATCAGAAGGCTCAAAAGCAGGCAAATTAAGGGATGATTCTCTGATGATTCTGAAGTCGTCGTAGATCTGACTGCAGGACTGACAAAGTCTCACATGTCTTTCAACTTCAGTGATCTCGGCCTCTTTCAGTTCCCCGTCCACCCATTCAGAAATCCTAAATTGAATATCCCTGCATTCCATGTTGTGTTACGCCCTTCTCATTAGACCTGAAACCAACAGCATCCAATTTAGATTCGGACAGTTAGATTCCAAAAGCAGTGAAAAAGCTGCCTTATGTGATTTTTTTTTCAGATTTGCTGGTCTTCTTGGCAAGCAACGATCGCAACTTCAATCGTGCCTTGAACAATTGGGACTTAGAATTCCCGATCGAGCAGCCAATCATTTCTGCAATTTCATTATGCTCATATCCTTCAACGTCATGCAAGACCAGAATCGTACGGTAGCCTTTGGGCAAATCGGCGATGGCATTGCCAAGCGCAATGCGGTCAACCGATCCCTTAAGGTGCAAGTCCTCTCCACCGTATTCTTTCTTTGGGTGCTCTTGCTCGTCTTCCCCAGGCTCCTGATCTAAAGAGATCTCATCAAGCCCTTTCTTCCTCAGATGCATCAATACGATGTTTACCGTGAGACGATGAAACCAGGTTGAGAAAGCCGCCTCTCCCCGGAAAGTGGAGATCTTTCGAAAAAGCTGCATAAAAGCCTCCTGCGCCAGGTCCTCCGCCTCGGCAGGCTTATTCACCATTCGCAGGCAAAGGGAATAGATCCGGCGTTTATGGAGGCTGTAAAGGGTTTCAAAGGCCTTAGGATCTCCATTGATACAACCTGAGATAGCTTCTGATTCGGTCATGATGGAGGATGCGATTTGTTTCTTCCTCTACGTTCAATGTTTTTGCCGCTCGGAAATCCCATAAGGCTCTGAAGCATGAGCAGGATACAGAGAAAAGAGTAAGCCAGACGCAATGGGGAAAGTTAGCTCATGCCAACCTAGCTGTCAACATGAGAAGCAGGTGCTCAACCGATCACACTGAGTGTGGAAACTGATTCTGACCCTGGATTGGAGTTAAGGGGGGAGAAGAAGGTAGGTTGCTTTTCTCTCGATTTGGGTCGTCGCTGCGAGAAGCGGCAGAACTAGCTCGAATTCAAGATGGACTCAAATGGATATCGTGGTAGGAGGTCACCAAGTTAAAGGTAGGTCCGCCTGCTCCGAAAGATCCTCTGAAACGGGAGACTGTCCCGGAAGTCGATTCTTTAACTTCCGTGGATCCAAAGTCGGAGACAAACTTTCCATATTTCGTACTGGCGTCGATTTCGAAATGACTCTCTTTTGGGATAGTCATCACAATCTCGCTATATTCTGCTTCGATTGAAATCGGTTTCACAGGAGGCTGCTGGTTCCTGATTTCAATATCTCCGTGTTTTTCCTGAACCCGAATGGCACCGAGAACATTTTCTAGCTTTACATTCTTGAAAGAAGTTTGCACCTGAACATCGCCACTAATATTGGTTGCTTGAACGCTTGCATAACGGGCATCTACGGAGAGAGAACTTTCCAATTCTCCACACGAGACATCACTATAACGGTTAGAGACCGAAACCGGTCCCTTGATTTTGGTCAGCGCGACAGGTCCATAAGCATTTTCCACGTCGGTCTTACCACCAATCTTGTTCAATTCGATTGGCCCGTACTTGTTGACAATCTGGCAACTCCCGGAAATGTTAACTGCCGTTACGGGCCCATATTTACTGACGACCTGGATTCCTCCTTCAATGTCTTTGATCACTACCGGACCGTAGGAATTACGGACCTCTTGGTCTCCTGAAATTCCTTGGAGATTGACAGGGCCATAGCTGTTGTTTACCTCCACAGACGCGGACTTGGGAATCCAAACAGAGAAGTCGGTTTTTAATCCCCGGCGTGAGTCGCTATCCAGCTTGTCCCGGGATGAAGACAACGCGTACCCTGTGGGGGTCTTCACCAGCACGATTTTCAGGGCTGATGCAACCTCTTTCGCCGCAGCCTCATCCTCTGCCGCAATCTTTTTCTTGAGCTTAACTCTTATTTCAGGCCGATCATGAGAAGACACTTCGACTCCACCATACTTGTTCGTGATGCTCAACGTCGTACGGGTATCTTTGACGACCTCAGAGGGTTGCGAAACTTCTTCCTCAAATTCAAACCTTGTCCCTGCTCCAAAAAGGTCCAAGTCGCCTTCTTCGACATGAACGTTTAACTCCTCTCCCAACGAAGGCCAGGCTCCGTTCTTAAGCACTTTTGTGAAGCTGGTCACCGCGGCCCCAAAAAGCAACAGAAAGATTAAAAAGACAATATCCCCGGAGGAGAACAGGCTTTTGCGACGCCGCGACAGATCATCCGATGCGGCAAAATAACAATATAATTTCTGTATTCCCCAAAGAATAAGAATGATTGGCCAATATTTAGCGAAGAATGGCCACAAATTCGGCCAATACCTGAGGATTACCGCGAGAGGTCTAAAATCTGGAATAAAATTGCGCAACAGTAGAATTATCCCCAGCGCGATGAGAATCACAGATCCAACGATCGGTCCCTTTCTTGCGCTCATTGGCCTTCCTCCGAAGTTTCGTGTCTCTGAAAATGCTCCCAAATCTTATAGCTCCCGAATGCAATCAGGACCAGTGGCCAAAATTTCAACGCAGCTCCGAGGAAACCGGGATCGAAGCGGTCCACAAATAGCAACAGACCCATCACGGTCAGCGCGATTCCCGCCCAGAATCCTTGGCTGGCTTCGTTTCTCACCGGTTCAACAGGAATCCCTCTCGCTTCCAGCAATCTTCGCCTGGCGGTATGGTAGGCCTCGAGAGGCATATAGAAAAAGAAGGCTGCTGTCATTAGATGAAGCAGGGTATTAAATCCTTCGATCCCTTCATTCTTTCCGAGCGAAATAAGGAACCCAAAGATCATCACGTTGACAAACGCTTTAAAGTATTCCCCGTTATAGATGGCACCCACACCAGGGATTAAACCAAGCCAAAAAGCGGCGCTCGGAGAAAAATTTTCTTCCGCTTTCATGGGGGATCCTTCATCGGCTTTCTGCTTGGAGCAGGAATGGCAATAGGTATGCTCCCCAATTTTCATCAGGCATTGCTGGCAAAATGGGTTCAAGCACGCTTCGCAGTTTGTCACTGCGATCAATTCCGGGTGAGTCGCGCAATTCATATCATGACTTCCTATAATAGATTTACTGAACCTGCGTGATCCGCATTTCCAGCAATGACCGGATGCACTGACGAATTCTCTAAGACCCCGCTTCCCTCTTTTCTCTTGTCCTTTTCGAGAGGGACGCCCTTCTCTTCCTCACCTTGAATTTTCAGTTCCTCCAGTCGAGACTGGATTTGATAGAGGATCTTGAGGTCATTCAGTCGGCGTAATCCATTGTCATAAGCAATATTGATGACTCGATCGACTTTTTCCACAAGGTTACGGGGAGTCAGATCGCTGAGACTCAGGCTTGTTAAGTTGACTCCCAGCCCATTAAACACAACGGATAAAGATATGGCGGCCAATAACGCCCCAGTGGCAAACCGTGGCGAGACGAAAAGAGGACGGAACAATTCTCGCAAATAGTCCCTCCAAGAAAGAAATTCGTACTGGCCGGTAGTTTGGACCAGAATCTTTTCCAACAAGGCGGGTGGAGGCTCCAGCTCCGGGTAATCTTTGCAAAGCCTGAGCGTATATTGCATCTCCAGGAGCAGAAGCGAACACGATTCACAGCGATTCAAATGAGCTCGCACGGCTAGCAGGATCGCTTCACTGAGCCGGTCATCCATGTAATCGGGCAAATGATTCTGAATTTCGAAGCAGTCGGCCATCATTGTGGTTCTCTTGATTATTCCTCTCCTGACAGGGAGCGTTCGTTGAACGCCCCACCAACCGGGGCAATTATTTGCACGACCCTATCATCAAATAGCACGGCATCCCTATTTGGACTACCCAACTCCTGATGAAAACCTGCGTGACCGGGTTCTCAGCCTCTGAACGTGTTTCGCCAGTTCAATCCGGGCGCGGTTAATGCGTGATTTCACTGTTCCTTCGGGCACCTTCAAGATAGTGCCGATTTCCTCGTAGCTCAATTCTTCGAGATCTCTAAGAATGGCCGCTTCCCTTAGCTGAGGCGGCAGAAGATTTAGAGCTTTCCTTAACAAGAGGGCCCTCTCTTCCCGTTCTAATTCGTTCTGGGGGCTATCCTGAGGCGCCGGGATTATGTCGAGCACACTGAATTCACTGTCTTCCTCGGTTGAAACAGTGATCCGATCATCTTTAGTCTGACGGTAGTGATCGATCAGCAAATTCCGCCCAACGCTAATTATCCATGCGTGAAACTGGCCGGATTCCGCTTTATAGCTCTCCAGATTACGAAACACTTTGAGAAAAATCTCCTGCGTTAAATCCTCTGCTTGATCAAGACGCCCCAGAAATCGATAACAAAGGTTATAGACTCGTCTTGTATAGCAGGTAACGATCTGCTCCCAAGCAGCCGGGTCACCCCTTCGGGCCAGCTCAATAATGTCCGCGTCCACATCCTTCAACGGTTGGCTCCCGGCTTAACCTCAAATGATTTAACGCAGAAGGAAGAAAGAAGGTTCAATAAATCTGTTCTCTCGAGAAGCCCAATCCTAATCAGATTATAAACAGCTGGGATTTTCAAGGTGAGAAAGAATTCGATTTTTGCCATGACATGATTCGAACAGCCTGTTATCCATTGATAAATAAAAGCTTAAGCCTTATTCGAACTTGACTTAAACTTACAGTTTAGTTACTTTTAGGGCGATTTGGCGTTTCGGGCCCGCTCCAGGGAGACCCGAGCTGCTTTAAGTGATGGACTCCCGGGCGGGATAAGGATAACTGAAAGTTTAGAGTTCAACCATGAAATGCCCATTTTGCGGACACCTTGAGGACAAGGTTGTTGATTCACGTGAAAGCCGGGAAGGAGATGTGATCCGGCGCCGTCGTGAGTGCCTCGACTGCACCCGACGGTTTACAAGTTATGAACGAATCGACGAAATTCCTTATATGGTTGTCAAGAAGGATGGAAGCCGGGAAAAATTCGAACGCCAGAAAGTACTCGGCGGTTTGCTTAAAGCGTGTGAAAAACGCCCTGTGAGCATCGGGCAGTTGGAGTCAATCGTCAATGAGATTGAGTCTTACGTTCAAGAATCGAACGAGCGCGAACGCGCCACCAGTGAGATTGGCGAAATGTTAATGGAAAGACTTCGTAAACTCGATAAAGTCGCCTACGTACGATTTGCCTCCGTCTACCTCGATTTTAAGGACATTAAGGAATTCATGTCTGAATTGAGAGAGCTTCTTAAAGTAAAATAATAATTTCCGCCATGCAGGATCATTCAGGGTTCACTTGGCGTTGGACGAGGCAAGTTGCGCAAATCAGAACACCCTTTCATAGATCTTCTGAATGTGCCGAATTGATTTGTAAAATTGCTGCCGTTGGCTTGGCGTGACAGGAACTGGGTGCGGACAATACTCTAATGTTCAGGTCTACCCCTTCATTCTTAGAACTGATTAAGCTGCAAGAGGACGTCAGTCAACTGGTCAGCTATCTTTCTGAACGGATCTCTGAAGGGCTCTTGAGTTCCAATAGCCAGTGGGCCCCCTGCATTGATCTCAGCGAAGATGCGAATGAAATTGTGATCAAAGCAGAGGTACCCGGTGTACATGCTAAGGATTTGCATATTGTGATTAAGGAAGGTTTTATGGAAATCAGTGGAGAAAAAAGGCAGCCGGTCCACCGGAACAAAGTGCGCTATATCTGCCTAGAACGTTCTTATGGAAAGTTCTGCCGAAACCTGTACATTAATGCAGCCATTGATATCAATGCGGTCCGAGCCAAACTCCACGATGGGCTCGTCACGATTTGGCTGCCGAAACTTCCAAACCGAAGACAACTCGAACGCACTATTTCTCTTGAAAGCTAACCAACGACATTATGGCAGAAGAAGAAAAAACCGAGGAAACTCAAGTAAAAATTCCTGACGTCTTGCCAGTGCTGGCGTTGCGGGACATCGTCGTGTTTCCATTTATGATTGTCCCGCTGTTTGTGAGCCGTGATCGATCGATCAAGGCTGTCGACCAGTCCCTCTCAGAGAATCGATTGATCCTCTTAGTCACCCAAAAGGAAATGGACTTGGAAGAGCCTCTGGCCAAGGACCTGTATCAGATGGGAACAGTCGCCATTATCATGCGGATGCTCAAGCTTCCCGACGGACGAGTCCGCATTTTGGCCCAAGGCCTTTCCCGTGCCAAGGTCGAGACGTTTGACGAGGAAACCAAACCGTACGTCCTCGCCAAGATTAATGTCATTACCGAAACGACGCTGGAGAACCCGCCGCTTGAAGTCACCGCGCTGGTTCGGACGGTTAGGAGCTCATTGGAAAAAGCGGTCAATTTGGGGAAGAACATCTCGCCCGAAGTCATGGTGCTGGTTGCCAATCTGGAAGATCCCGGCCGATTGGCTGACTTAGTGGCCTCCAATCTGGAGCTGAAGGCTCCGGATGCACAGATGGCCCTGGACTTGGTGGATTCATTGGCCCGATTGCGGAAAATTTATGAGTTCCTCACCAAGGAGATTGAACTCCTCACGGTTCAGCAGGAAATCAATACCCAGGCTAAAGGCGAGATCGACAAGTCGCAGCGCGAATTCTTCTTGCGACAACAGCTGAAAGCGATCCAGCAGGAATTGGGCGAAAGTAGCGAATTCTCTGAAGAGATCCAGCAACTGAGAGAAAAAATAACCAAGGCGAACATGAGCAAGGAGGTCACTGAAGAATGTGAGCGGCAGATCAAAAAACTCGAGCGGATGCATCCCGATTCGGCCGAAACCGCAACGGTGCGCAATTATCTCGACTGGATGGTTACCCTGCCATGGTCCGCCTTAACGAATGACAATTTAGATCTCAAGCGCGCCAGGCAAATTCTCGACGAAGATCATACCGGGCTGCAGAAGGTCAAAGAAAGAATTCTGGAATATCTGGCAGTGCGCAAGATTAAGGGAGACATTAAAGGCCCTATCCTGTGTTTTGTGGGCCCGCCGGGCGTTGGGAAAACCTCGCTTGGAAAATCGGTCGCTCGAACCCTCGAACGGAAATTTGTGCGGCTAAGCCTCGGGGGTGTTCATGATGAAGCTGAAATTCGAGGGCATCGCCGAACCTACGTTGGAGCCATGCCAGGCCGAATCGTCCAGGGAATTCATCAGGCGGGATCACGAAATCCAGTCTTCATGATGGACGAAGTCGACAAGATCGGGATGGACTATCGCGGCGACCCTTCTTCGGCGCTGCTCGAGGTTTTAGATCCGGAACAGAATTCTACTTTCCGGGATAATTATCTAGGGGTGCCTTTCGACCTCTCTAAAGTGCTGTTCATCCTCACGGCCAATCTGTTGGACACGATCCAGCCTGCATTTCGCGATCGGATGGAGGTCATTGAACTCTCTGGCTACACCGAAGAAGAGAAACTGGCGATCGCCAAGAAACATCTCATTCCCAAACAACTCAATGAAAATGGATTGACCCTGAAAAAGGTTGTCTTTAAAGACAACGCCATTCAGACGATCATCTCTCAATATACGCGGGAAGCCGGCTTGAGAAATCTCGAGAGAGAAATCGGCTCGGTTTGTAGGAAAGTGGCCATGCGTCTGGCTGAAGGTAAAGATAAGCTGTACCGGATCAACAAAGAAAACGTCCATGAATTCCTCGGCTCTCCCAAGATATTGTTGGACGCGCTTTCAAAGAAAGATCAGATTGGCGTTGCCACGGGATTGGCCTGGACTCCGACGGGTGGAGAAATCATGTTCATCGAAACGACGGCGATGCGAGGACGGGGTAATCTCATGTTGACGGGCAAGTTGGGAGACGTCATGAAAGAGTCCGCTCAAGCAGCTCTTAGTTACGCCAAGAGCAATGCCAAAGACCTCGGAATCCAGGAGGATTATTTCCAGGACCGGGATATTCATATTCATGTCCCGGAAGGAGCCATTCCCAAGGACGGGCCGTCAGCCGGAATCGCCCTCGCCACCTCGATGATTTCTCTATTTACCGGACGCCCGGTTCACCGGGATGTGGCGATGACCGGAGAGATTACTCTGCGTGGAAATGTCCTTCCAATCGGCGGCCTGAAGGAGAAAATCCTGGCGGCCCGCCGGGCAAAAATCAAGAAGGTGATTATCCCCCACTTAAATCTCAAAGATCTGGATGAATTGACGAGTGATGTCCGCTCCTCGCTGCAAATCATCCCCGTAGAGGACGTGACCCAGGTTCTCAAACTGGCGATCAAAAGCCTGAGTTCTGGAAAGGCTGTGCCCGCTAAAAAGAGATGACCGCACGGCGCCGGTTACCGGCTGAATCTCGGATCCTCTCTCGAATCCTGCAGATCACTCAGAAAAGAAAACCCGTTCGGGGGCGACTCCTTCTCTCCATTGGCGATGATGCTGCCGCTTTCCGCGCCAGGCCAGGCTATTTGCTGTTGGCATCTTCCGACGCTTTAATCGAAGGCATCCATTTCGATAGGGAGTGGACTTCCCCAAGAAATCTCGGATGGAAAGCTCTAGCCGTCAATCTCTCCGATATCGCGGCGATGGGTGGGAGCCCGCTTTATGCTCTGACAACCTTGGGAATTCCCCCCAAGATCCCTTCCGGCTTCATCGTCGACTTCTACCGTGGACTCAGTCAGCTCGCATCGAGACACGGAGTTGCGCTCGTGGGAGGCGATACTTGCTCTTCCCCCAAAGACCTGTTTATCGACGTGACAATTCTTGGAGAGGTCAAGTCCCACCAACTGTTGACGCGTTCAGGGGCAAGACCGGGCGATATTCTATTTGTGACGGGGACGCTGGGCGAATCGGCGATCGGCTTGGAACTTCTGAAGACTGGATCCAAGGCCTCGCGCCCACGCAACCATTTCATCGAGCGGCACCTCAGACCGAATCCTCGTCTTGTCATTGGAAGATATCTTTCTGCTCATCGAATTGCCTCAGCCTTGATCGACGTCAGCGACGGGCTTTCAACGGATCTGCACCATTTGTGCGAACAAAGCCAGGTCGGCGCCGCAATCGAAGAGTCCAAAATTCCACTCCCAAAGTTATCCGCGACAATGAAAAAAGAATTGGGACAATCACCAATAAACTATGCCTTGAATGGCGGCGAAGACTATGAGTTATTATTCGCTGTCCCCTCCCCAAAGACCCATCTTGTTCCCTCTCATATCGACGGCATCCCCGTGCACGAGATTGGCAAGATCACAGGTCAAAAGAGGATCTGTTCGATCGAGGAAGCGGGCCGAATCCGCAGACTTCCCGCCGCCGGCTTCGACCATTTTAGGAATTCACGGACGTAGGATCACCAAAAGCAGTTGTAGGGCAGAGTCGCCTTCTGACTCTGCGGCAGTTCGTCGTGACCCCCACCTAAAAAAAGCCGCAGACCTGGAAATCAGGTCTGCGCTACAGGTAATTCGTCGTGACCGCCACCAACAAGCCGCAGACCTAGACATCAGGTCTGCGCTACAATTATTCTCTCAACATACCGAAAAGGAGGTGGCCGCTAATGTCCCGCCTGCGCCGGTTGTATATTTCTGACCGGTTTTTCTTTGTGACCTGTACTTTGAGCCGACGTCGTCGTCTTCTCAGTGAAGAAGATTTCGGTTGTTTAGCCAAGGCTATTCAGTCAGCCCGTGCCTCTCACCATTTTCTGCTGACGGCGTGGGTCTTTCTGCCTGACCACTGGCATGCCATAATCTTTCCGCACCATCCACTCACCATTTCCAAGGTCATGAAAGTCGTTAAGGTTCGGTCTACTCTTCAAATCAACTTGCAGCGAAAGCAGTCAGGTCAGCTCTGGCAAGGTCGATTTTTTGATCACGCTCTGAGAACGGTAGAGAAATACCACACCTGCCTCGATTACATTCATCACAACCCAGTGAAACGATCTCTGGTCAAGACTCCTGAGGAATGGGCATGGTCGAGCATCCATTCTTACGGGGGACCCGGACCGGTAAAGCTCGCCATCGATCGTGCGCAGCTACCCCTCGACCCTAAAGCCCGTTTCTACTAAAACCACTCGGACCCTTCGACCCACCAAAAGCATTTGCACTGTTCGTCGCCTCCACCAAATGCATTTGTAACGCAGATTTGCCTTTTGAATCTGCGGCGGTTCTACCATAAAACCGCAGACCCTTAAAATCGGGTCTGCGCTACGGGGAATTCGGCGGATGAGGATTAAAGTGTTTGCCGCATTCTGTTTCGCCTCTTGCGTTTGTGGCCCAATTTATTTCATTAGTTAGAATGTTCGAGTTCGAAAAGTAAGAATACAGAATTTCAGATATGAATCCACCATTTCGTATAATTTGTGTGTCTTTCGTGGTGCTGAGTCTACGCCGATAATTACGCAATAATTAGGTAACTCATTATTAAAATAGACGTTTATGAAGGAATCATAAGACTGTGACAGTTCTGGCAGAGAGATTGCATATATTCTCTACAATTCTTGCAAGTTACATTACATCAAGGGAATTCTGAAGGTTTTGCGAAAAAACTCAAGAACATTTCTGCGTGTCCTAGAATCACTACAGGCCTAAAAGTGGCATTGCTGGCTAGCTAGCACAATCTAACACACCTCGATTAGCAACCTTAGTTTTGAATTCTGCGGTTAAATTGAACATCCGATAAGGAGGATTACCGTGATCCCCAAGATGCAACAGTGTATTTCCTTTCTCCCGTTGAATGGTTTCGCAGATGACTACAGTAAGCCTTTTGTCAGAGTTACCCCCCGAATTTCTGCAGGTCTTGGTTTTCTGGCTCTTGAAGCGATGGTCTTATTGTTCATGGTGTTTACACCTGCAACATTGCTCGGCCAGTCCTACTATGGGAGTCTACGCGGTATTGTTCGGGACCCGAATGGCGCAATTATCCCGAACGTGAAGGTGTCGCTCATCGATAAGGCAACAAACCTCACGCGTAACACCACGACAAACTCCGATGGAGAATATGTCTTCAGTCTCCTCGTTCCCTCCTCGGTCTATTCTGTTGTGGCGGAGGTCACTGGTTTTAAGAAGTTCGAGAAGACGGGTGTGGTTATCACACCTGCGGGGCAAGTAAACCTGGACCTGGACTTGGTGATCGGCAACGTGACCGAAACAGTCGAAGTCACGGCGGGAGATGTTCTTCCCTTGCTGGTGACCTCCAATGGGAATAATGGTCAGGTCATGACCAATCAGCAGTTGACTGAGCTTCCGGACTTTGACCGCAACTTGTACACCTTTTCTAACAAGTTGTCGCAAAATGTGATCCCCGTGGGCAACCCATCAAGTTCCGGAATGCAGACCCAGAGCGCCGTCGCGCTAACAACCGTAGCCGGCGGAATGCTGTGGCAGAACAGCTATATGATTGACGGAGTGAATACCACCGCCTGGTTTGGGTTCCCGATCATGATCCCATCCCTGGAGGCAGTGTCTGAAATGAAGATCCAGCTCAACACTTATGATGGGGAGATGGGGCGCACGGGGGGTGGCGTATTCAATACCACGCTAAAGTCCGGCACCAATGATTTTCATGGGAGCCTTTATGGTAGCATTCGCCGGACGGGTATGGATGCGAATCTCTTCTTCAACAACAAAGCTGGCCGGCCACTCAGTCCGATACCAAACGATACTTTGGCGGGCAGCGCGGGAGGCCCGATTATTATCCCGAAGCTCTACAACGGGAGGAACAAGACTTTTTTCTTTGTTGCCGCTGAAGGTTACAACAATTCGGTAGCCGCCACAGCCACCTATTACGTTCCCACTGCCCTCGAGCGGGCAGGCGACTTCTCGCAAACCAAGATCAAGGTAGGGAATACTTTCAAACCGGCTGTGATTTATGACCCTTTAACCACTGTCAAGAATGCTGATGGGACTTACACCCGTCAACCCTTTGCGGGGGCTATAATCCCAGCCAACAGGATCAATAACGTTGGGAAAAACATCGCCGCCTACTACCCAATGCCTGGGGCGACTGCCCGCTTTCTACGGCGACTCCCGATGTGACCTTCTCCGTCTCACAAGTGTCGCGCGCGCGCCAATACATTGGAAAACTGGACCAGGTGTTGTTTCCCTGGTGGAATGTCACCCTCAGTTTGATGCGGCAACAAACGGTGGCACCAGGGCCAAACTTTTTTGGCACGATGGCATCCAACCAGCAATGGCGGCTGGACCGTACCTCAAATGCGACTGCAATCAACAATCAATTTATGATTAACCCGACCACCGTGGTGGCTGTATCCTACGGTTTCAATCGTTTTCCCAACGTCTTCTACACGACGAGCGAGGTCGCTGGTTTCAATCCTGCTACCTTGGGGTTTCCGGAAAACTATGTACAAGGAATGATGGGTCGCAAATTCCCCCTCATCACCCAGACGACGGTGATGGCCGGAGACCAGCTGTCAAACGGAAATGGCTCGTGGAACACTTACACGAACAATACCGTTGCGGCCATTATTTCGCACAGTCACGGACGCCATAACATCAAGGCAGGATTCGACTTTCGAAAGATGCTCGTGCAGGGTTACGGTTATGGAGACATGTCCGGCTCATTCAACTTCAACGGCACCTTTTCTGCCTCAAGTCCTGTGGCTCCCATTTCAGGCACGGGTGCTGATATGGCAGACTTGCTGCTCGGATATCCATCCTCTGGGACCACATCCATCGCCCAAAAGCTCACTGATTATTCCTATTATTATGCAGCCTATGTTCAAGACGATTTTCGTGTCAGCAGTAAGCTGACTCTTAACTTGGGCCTTCGCTGGGAGCGAGAGACCGGCCTACAGGAAATTGAAAACCGGCTCTATGTGAACTTCGATGAAAATGCCACGAACCCTCTGGCTCCGGCCGCCCCCGCACTCAATCCGAAAGGGGTAATTCAGTTTGCCGGACAGGGCAGGAATAATACCTACGTTGGCGACCCCAATCTAAACAAAGTGTCTCCGCGCATCGGCTTTGCCTATCAGATCAATAGTCAGACCGTTCTTCGTGGGGGCTACGGCGTTATCCGGGCGCCACAGTCCTCGCCGGGGTCACCCCTTGCCCCAGCCGGCTATACCGCAGTCTCGCCGTACATTGCCACAGTCGACGGGGGTGCAACCCCGGCGAATTCGCTTAGCAATCCATACCCTAATGGGCTCCTTCAGCCGGTTGGCAAATCCCAAGGATCTCTCACTGGAGTCGGCCAGAATGTCGGGCTCTGGTGCCCGTGGTCCGTGTCGCCCAAGATTCAACAATACTCGCTCGACCTCCAACATGAGTTTCCTTATGGTATCGTCGTCTCAGCCGGATACCTGGGGACTCGCGCAACACATCTTACCGGCAGCACCGCAGGCCTAGACCTGAACCAAAATGTTCTGGACCCTGCTTACTTCTCCAAGGGTACCGCACTGAACCAACCTGTCCCCAATCCCTTTTACGGCCAAGGCGGCACGGGCATCATTGGGACCCCCACGGTTCCGGCGTACCAACTTCTTCTTCCTTTCGTGACCTATGGTCAAGTGAACTTTCAGAGCACCGATCTGAACCATTCCAAATACGATTCGATGGTGATCAGAGCCCAGAAACGTTATAGCAAAGGATTCATGTTCAATACCATGCTGACTTGGGCCAGAAGCTTCGATCTTGCCAGTGCGGGAAATGTCCAAATGCCTGGTCCGACTGGAGTCCAGAACCCGTTTAATGTAGCCGCTGAATATGCGGCGTCAAACTGGCAAGCACCGGTAACTTGGTCCCTCATGTCCTCGTACGAACTGCCGGTCGGAAAAAACAAGCATTTCCAGATCAACAACACCGCTTTGGATTATGCCTTTGGCGGGTGGCAGGTCAACGCAATAGCTGCCTTTCGGAGTGGATTCCCAGTCGCCATTAGTCAGAGCGTAAATCGCAATGCCGCTTATGGATATGCCGGTCAACGGCCGAATGCGACTGGAGTTGACCCTAAAACAAGTGGCAGCCTTGAAGAGAGGATGTATAACTACTTCGACCCGGCCGCATTCGTAGCGGCTCCCCAGTTTACTTTCGGAAACGTTGGCCGGTATATCCCCATGCGAGGTCCTGGGATGGCGAATTGGGATCTGTCGCTCTTCAAAAACGTACCCATCAAAGAAAGTATGAATCTTCAGTTCCGAGCCGAAATGCTCAATGCATTTAATACTCCTATGTTCAACGGTCCAAACGCAACATTTGGAAGCGGGTCATTTGGCCAAATTACTTCGCAGTCCAACACGGCGCGGCAGATCCAACTTTCCTTGCGGTTCACGTGGTAGCATAGACATCGCAGGTGTACATAATTCACGAAAGGCTCCCGAACATGCTGGGAGCCTTTCGTGTCTAATCATCTAACTGGAAGTGCAGACCTTGTGGTGTGAGGACTATGGAGGACGACGAAACAGCGTAGCGCAGAGTCGCTTTTTGACTCTGCGGCAGTTCGTCGCAGACCGCCACCAACAAGCCGCAGACCTAAAAATCAGGTCTGCGCTACAACCGATTCGTCGTAACCCACACCTAAAAACAAGCCGCAGACCTTGGAAATCAGGTCTGCGCTACAGGCAATTCCTCGTGACCTCCACCAACAAGCCGCAGACCTAAAAATCAGGTCTGCGCTACGGACAATTCCTTTTACAGCGGCCGTACAATCGACTGCTCACGCATGTAGTCAAACAGAGTATCCGGCCCCAGCACGCCTCCTCCCATGCCACTCAGGTTGACACCCGCGTAGGGGACGCCGTGCGCAAAAACGTTATGCGCGTTGATCCAGCTGTTTCCTGCCACGAGCGCTTCCGCAACCCGGTTGGCTCGATTGAGGTCCTCGGTCCAAACACTGTTCGCCAATCCGTACCGTGACATGTTCACCTTATCGACGGCTTCACCCTCTTCTCGGAAACGGATGATAAAGGAAACCGGTCCAAAAATCTCTTCGCGGGCAGCTACATTTTGGGGGATCCTGCCAGGAGCGCAGGTTTCACAAAGAAGCCCTTTTCCCTGCCTTGGACTTCCGCTGCCCCACCCTTGAGCAATATCTCAGCACCTCCTTGAGCCCCTTTTTCGAGATAACCCAACACCCTCTCTCGTTGTTTTTGACTCACGACCGGGCCCATCTCTGTTTGTGGATCGTTCCAATACCCGACCTTAACCTTTTGCATCGCTGCCACTGCCGCAGCACAGAATTTGTCATAGATCTTCTCATGAATCATCCAGCGGGTAGCCGTACAGCACACTTGTCCCGTATTCAAAGTGACTGCCCGGGCGAGCTGCTCTGCCGTGCGTTCGATGTCCACATCCTCGAAGACTACAGCCGCTCCTTTTCCTCCCAGTTCCAGTTTGACCGGAACCAAATTACGTCCACAAGCTTCAGCCACGAGCCGGCCAACCTCAGGAGAACCCGTGAAAGACATGCGGCTCAAACCGGGGTGATTGGCCAGCGCCGCTCCTGCTGTTTCACCGTGCCCCGAAACGATATTAATGACTCCATCAGGGATCCCCGCTTCTTTGACGAGCTTAGAAAAATAAAGTGTCGATAACGGGGTATCCTCGGCTGGTTTAACCACAACCGTATTGCCTGCAGCCAGTGCAGGCGAGAGTCCCCATCCCAACAGCAAGAATGGGAAATTCCATGGAAAGATGAAACCGCAAACACCATACGGCTGCCGCACAGTACGAGCTTCGTGATGAGGAACAGGGATGGGGTCCTTCCAAGAGACATGCAATGAGAGATCCGTATAATAACGCATGGTAGCGGAGAAGTTTTCCACATCCCAGGTCGCCTGGCCCAGTGGTTTACCCACATCAAGGGACTCCAATTCCGCCAGGATACTTTTGTTCGCTTCGACCAAGTCTGCTAACCGATGCAGATAGACGCCCCGTTCGTTGGGCTTCATTGTAGCCCAGCCGGTCTGACGAAATGCCTGTTTACCCGCCTGCACAGCCTCATCCACATCGACGCTCTTGGCATGAGAGACTTTCGCCAGAACCTCTCCAGATCCCGGGTCAACAGTCTCAAATGTTTCTTCTTTCCTGGACGGACGCCATTTCCCTCCAATGAAAAGCTGTATTGTACCGCTTCCCCAGGAATTGCTCTACAGCCCGGGAATACTTGCTTAGCGATGGTTACTCCCATAAAATCCTCCAATTTTGAATTTTTAGTTTTTCAAAGCTCGCACAGTTTGACACTTCATCAAGCATCCGCATACGCTTGCTTGAATATGAAGTCGCAATCGAATCCATTCGATCAATGAAAGTGTGATCTATCCCTCCATTCGTTTTTCATCCAACTTTACCCTAATACAAACGCATTATGTATTGTTACGAATCACTCACGCCTCGCTTAGCTCAGCGTGGCTACCAAAGCGGGATTGCCACGCCATTTAATGCGTTTGTATTAGTTGTATTCAGAATTCAACCACCCTTAATACCGATTGTACAATTCCAAAGCCTTGAGCATGGATTTTTTTTCTTTGATCAGGGGGATCATCCTACTCTCTTTTTCATCATATTGGTGAAGGAGCTCCACCACCCTGGGGGCCACTTCCACCGGGACAACCACGACTCCGTCCCAATCCCCCATCAGATAGTCCCCTGGCCGAACACGAATGCCTCCGCAGAGAACGGGTTCGTTCTTTGAGACACTCACGAGTTTACCAACTGACGTCACGGGAATCACGCTGCGGCTGAAGACCGGAAAACCGATTTCGGTGATCTCCTCGATGTCGCGCGCTCCCCCGTCAATCACCGCGCCAGCCAAATTCCGAACCTTGGCCGTCGTCGCCATCAAGTTGCCGATCCCGGCAATTTCCAGTCCATCTTCCAAAACATAAACGAGAATGCTCCCGGCGGGAGCTTCATCTAAAACTTGTAAGGCGTAGTTTGGGTAGGTCCGCGGATCATTTTTAAAAACCCGACGGAGGGCCGCCGTAGACGCGCGACCCACAATCTTGGTTTTGAAAATGGGCTTCATATCATGAAACATGGCGCCTCTTTGCCCGGTAGCCTCCTCTACCGCATCAGAAAGGTTTCCCGTACTTACTTTGCGAAATTCTTCCATAATCTGGGCGGGTTCGAGGTCTGCCTTCCCATTTGTTTCTGCGCTCGCACGGCTTAAGGAGAGACTGGATAATAAGGCAAAAATCAAAATGTAGCGGCTTGGGTTGATTATCCAGGCAAGAATGGTTGGACGCATCTCAGCACCTCAGTGGAAGTTACGATCAACATCTAATCCTTTGTAACTAAGTACTGCGTTTCATAAATACGGTGACGTTAACGCCGGGTCGGTGACCCGGCCTACAACTTTGTAGGCCGCGTGCCCCCACGCGGCGCCTATCCTAAGATACGTCACCGTAATTACGAATAGCAGTACTAAGCGTGTATTATAGCCGCTTGCGCTCCGGGAAATCTATTCCTATAAGAGATTTGGGAATGATGTTTAGACATCCCGGCCGCGTTTCGGGTTAGAATCTCTGCTTCACCATTCCGAAGGAGAGGACCACGATGGCAAAATCACTGAACCTTGGCATGATCGGCTATGGCTTTATGGGGAGGGCGCATTCCAACGCTTACCGCAAAGTGAATCACTTCTTCGATCTGGAATATCGCCCGGTGCTGAAGGCGATTTGTGCGCGAGACGCAAGCAAAGCTGAGGCGTTTGCAAAAAACTGGGGTTATGAATCGGTTGAAACCGACTGGAGAAAGTTGGTCGAGCGTCCTGACATTGACGTCATCGATATTTGTACTCCCAATAACTTACATCGCGAAATTGCGTTGGCTGCAGCCCGGGCTGGCAAGATGATCCTTTGCGAAAAGCCTTTAGCCATGAATAGTCAAGAAGGGGCTGAGATGGTGGAAGCCGTGGAGAAAGCGGGAGTCGCCAACATGGTCTGGTACAACTACCGCCGGCTTCCAGCCGTCGCCCTAGCCAAAAAGCTTGTTGAACAAGGCCGGCTAGGCCGTATTTTCCATTACCGTGCCGTGTTCTTGCAGGATTGGACTATTTCGGCCGACCTCCCTCAGGGCGGGACGGCCCTCTGGCGGCTGGACGCCGCTGCTGCCGGGAGTGGTGTGACGGGTGACTTGCTGGCTCATTGCATTGACACGGCTCTCTGGATCAACGGAGGCATTGAACGCGTGACCGCCATGACCGAAACGTTCGTAAAAGAACGCAAACATAATTTAACCGGGAAGGTTGAACCAGTGGGGATTGATGACGCTTGCGCCTTTCTCGCCCGATTCAAAAACGGATCCCTGGCTACTTTCGAATCGACTCGCTATGCCCGCGGGCATAAGGCCCTTTATACTTTTGAGATCAATGGTGAGAAGGCGTCCATCCAATGGGACTTGCTCGATCTGCATCGCCTCTCCTACTTTGATCATCGCGACGAAAGTGGACTACGTGGCTGGCGATCCATTCACGTGACCGATGGTGAACATCCCTACATGAGCCACTGGTGGGTTCCAGGTCTCCAGATCGGCTACGAACACAGCTTCGTTCATCAGGTTGCCGATTTTCTGGAGGGCCTGGCACAGAAAATTCCAGCAAGCCCAACCTTTCGAGATGCCCTGGAAACTCAGCAGGTCTGTGATGCGGTGCTGCGAAGTGCCAAGTCGGGGGAGTGGGTGACAGTCAAGTAGGCAGTAGGCAGACGGCAGAAAGCAGTGGGCAGAATGTAGTAGGTAGTAGGCAGTAAGCAAACCGAAAGGAAAATGTCGGATTGGGCCAAGAAGACTCTACCGGTGGCTTACCAAAGGTGATCTATTCCTTCTTTCGAGCCACCACAAATTGATTGAGGCCAAAAAGGAAAGGTTTGAAAACTTGAACCTCGAAACCATGAAGCTCCAATAACGAGGTCAAACTTCTCTTCCCATAAAACCTTTCGTGTTCTTTTGCAGCCTCTCGATAGGTTAAACCCAGATAGCTAGTAATCTTGTGAATCCAACCTCCCAGGGGCGTAGGGGTTGTCAGAAGAAGTCTCCCCCCCGGCTCCAATAAGCGCTGGATTTCACGTAGCGCATCCCCCGGCAATTTCAAGTGTTCCAGCAGTGCCGCCATGACAACGGTGTCAAATGATGCATGAGTCAAGGCGAAATTCCCCTGCTCAATATCCCCCTGGACGAATCGGCCAGGTACGGTTTGCTTTGCAAGCTTCTCTTCTACTCTCGGCTGGCGCTCGAGACTTCGGTCAACCAGTACGACTGAATCCACATCAGGACCAAGGTGCTCTAGCAGTTCGCCGTATCCACAGCCTATATCAAGAATCTTGCGGCCCATATGCCCACTGACTTGAGCAAGCCGCGCCTGGGTCAGGAATTTTGACAGAAGAGGCATCAGGGTTGTCAATTGGCGAAAGGAATCCGGAAGTCTCCGTTATCCACCGTGGTAGGGCTGACGGCTGGTCATCGCAACCTGACCCTCAACGTTCCGTTTCCAGTCCTCCAGCGAAGGTCCCTTAATCGATTTCGCCCGCTCCCGGAGGGCCACCATCTGTTCAGCGGAATAAGGTTTAAAATGTTGAGCGATCCGTACGTCGTCCTCTAATTGGCCAATGGTCGTGCAACCGATCGCCGTACAGTGAACGGGAAGGCTGAGCACATAGCGTAAACATTCGGCGGCACTAAAGTTCTGCAAGAGTTTCGCATTGGCGAAATTCTTCATTCCTTGGATCCCCATGCCCCGCTCAACTGCGATAGGCAATACTTGTTTTTCAAAGCTGAGGTAGGCCGGATCGGCAATATGCAGCGGCATCAAAATCGTATCGTACTTGTCGTAAGCCTTCAGCATCTCCAAATGGACCGCCGGATCATGGTGGCCGGTAAATCCAATGAAACGGCACTTACCAGATCTTTTAGCGGCTTCAAATGCCTCAATGGCTCCGCCGGGAGCGAAGATTTCCTGAACCTCGGACTTTTCGCTGACAGCATGAATCTGCCAAAGGTCCACATAATCTGTCTTCAACCGCTTGAGGGACAGGTTCAGCTCTTCTTCTGCTCCTTTGCGAGTTCGTTTCATGGACTTGGTTGTAATAAACACCTTTTTCCGGAAAGGGGGGAGCACTGCTCCGTACACTTCTTCAGAGCGTCCCTCCCAGTACAAGTGAGCATTGTCAAAATAGTTAATGCCGAGATCGTACGCTCGCAGGACAATTGCTTCGGCCTCTTCTTTCGAGATCAATGGGAATCGGCCTCCCGCCTGACCGATGATCGTCAATTTTTCGCCTGTCTTTCCGAAGACGCGCATCGGGATGTCGCCAGCCTTTAACTGGGAGACATCGGCCCGTGCCGCCAATAAATCCGCCCCTGCAACCATACCGCCAACGATGCTTCCTACGAAGGTTCGCCGTTTCATGGTTCTTGCCCTCCCTAATAAGAAATAAGGTCCAAACTAAATCAGAGGTCAAAGAAAAACAAGGACTATGTTTCAGTAAGTTGCAGTCTATCGGCAAGGATATCCTGCAACGCCGAACTCTGCAATGGCCTCATGACCTACTCTTTAGGCGACAAGGCTCTTACCTTGCGAAGTTGCGCTCTCTTGAGTTTGGACATTTTGGACTGCGGTAGCTTGCTACCGCTTTCTGGATCACGGTCGACCCATCGAAGCGGCAGTTTGCTGCCACATATCGTCAATACTAAGTGTGATCGGGGTTCCGCAGGGTGGCGAGACATGCCGTGGTTTGGCATGTCTGCGATGGGTCACGTTCCATATCAAGTCCGGCACCAACCGGAAGCCATCACGTCATCTTCAAACAAACGCAGACATCAAGTAGCGATGTCTGCGCCAGCCACGGGACAACAAGCAGGTTGTGTGTGATAGACAGAGAAGAGAGAGTATCTAATGATTGCCATACCCAATAAAATTGCTGACGCTTTCAACCCACGAAAAGCATTTGTAGTGCGGAGTCGCTTTATGACTCGGCGGCGGTTCGTCGCGGAAAACCACAAAAAGCCGCAGACCCTAAGAATCGGGTCTGCGCCACCGGCCGTAAGTCCCGGGCGCGACCTCTAAAGATTATTCGGCACATGCACCAAGAACTCCGGCATGTCGGGAAGCCCATCGATAAACGTTCCCTTCTTCTTCCCCTTCGCAGAGAAGCGCCGCACCCGCTGCTTGAACCGTTCAGCCACGTAAATATCGTCTTCTGGCCCGATCGCGAAGCCTGACGGGGCCTTGAGCTTACCGTCAATGACCGTGCGCGCTTTGAGCTTGCCGCTCGGAGCTTTTGTGGGGATGTCAAAGGCGAGGATGCTGCCGGTGCCGGCGGCGCCGATGTAGAGTGTCTCACCGTGCAGGATGAGGTGCACGGGTTTCGTGAGCTTGCGCCCCTTAATGCGCGCCACGAGCCGCCCTGACTCCACCTCGAAGATCTTGACCGCGTCCCCTGCCTCATCTGCCACGTAGAGATGCTTGCGGCACACAATGATCCCACGCACGGAGTGCCGGGGTTTGCCGTGCTTGTCGAGCACTACCTCGAGGCCCTGTGGCGATGGCACGTTCGGCGGCGCGCTGTCGCCAACTTCAGGAAGCTGGCCCTGACTAGAAGCGACGAGCGTCCCGGGAAGGAAGTTCCCGTCAGGAAACTTCTTGAGGAGGTGTGCCGCTACAGGCGCGGGCTGGCGTGTTTCAGGCAGGATGGCGACTACAGTGTTCGTGTCCTGGCACGACACATAGAGCCGGCCATCGTCGCCGAGCTCCACGTCGAAGGGGTGGACCATCGCCGCAACGTGCTTGGTAGTCACCAACATATTGGTGAAGTGAAAGGTGTCCCCGTGGCGGCGGTAGTGGGCGACATGGCTGTCCTTGCGCCAGGCGCTGGCGATGTAGAGGTCGTTGCCCACGAGCGCAAAGCCGCGGGCGATGTGCAATGGGTGCGCATCGGACGACGGGTCGAGCAGTAAGGGATGCTCCTTGCGCGGAGTGCCATCATCCTCAAAGACCCCGATGTTGTCGACTCCGGTCTTGCCTTCACCTCGATAGCTGATCCACCACACGTCGCGTTTCCTCCCCTTTTAGAGTGTTATCGGATTGCACCGATCACGCGAGCCGCACCACTCCTGCGGTCTCAAAAATCGGAAATCTGGGAAAGCTCAATATCATCTGCGCCATCCATGAACTCTTCGAGTGAAGGGGTCATGGGTGGCCACTCGACTCTTCGCGAGGGCATGGCTCCCTCCCTCCGTGGTCGCTTCACTTCGGCTCTTTTTCTTTTTGAGGGCGACGCAAATCGTAATTCTCCTGCATCTGCTTGAGCCTGAGGACGCCATAGAACACGGTAATGGCCATGATTGAAATCAGTAGTCCGACGCACCTCTTTTCGGTGCCGAAGTCGCCCTGGCGATTGGCAATGTAGCTGGCGATGATCAAGCCGAGTATGGCGATGTTGATGACCCAGTTCACCGGCTTCCGCACGACGAAGTGCAGGGTGCCGAACCCGGCAAGTTGGTAGAGCATAAACGGGAGAATCGCCACCGCCGGCAACAGTTCGGAGGCACCCAGCGTCACATCGACAGCGGCGGGCGCCTTGGTGTGCAGCAACGTGCTGTGCGCCAGTTCATGGAATAACGACGGCACGGCGCACAAGAAGGGCACTACAGAAAGCAACTCCATCACCAGCGACCCGCACCAGGTGCCGACCCTGGACGAATGATCGGCCCCTTCGCCAGCAGACTCAGTACCGATGAAAAGGCCGGCGACGATGGCCGCCGCACTGGACAGCATCAGCAACTCAACAGTGATGCCGAAGCCCGCGGGTTCGCCGGTCTTGAGCAACAGGATTGCCATGAAACCAGGGGTATAAAACAACACCCGGACCAATCGAGCCCATACTCGAGCATCGCGTTCCGGTGGCAGGACGGGCAGCGCACGTCCGTCAGTTCCAACCGTGGGTCTATCTTTCTCTTTCGCCATCCTAACGTCCTCCAAATAGAACAGTTTCCCTGCCGTTTCGTAACGTAACTCAGCGTTGCGCCACAATAATAACGTGTGCCGCGGCGGCGCGCAACGGCATCCGGGGCATCCCGTTGTTAAGCCACTTTCTTGCCTAAACCAACCACGGGACCGGTGCCTTGCATTTCGGGTCCAGGTTTTTTGCAGCTTTTCAGGTTCGGCTCCTGCTCACTTCTGGGGCTTGGCATAGACAGCCCCACCCTGGAAATCAATCCCCACGAAAGGCTCTTGCCCGATGATCCAGGCGTCATGCCCCGGGGGGATTATTCCAACGTCTCCAGGTCTGAACTCGACTTCGGTGCCGTCATCCATTCGAACGCCCATACGCCCTGCAACCACGTGCATCAAATGCGCAACCTTGCAGCTGTCGGTTCCTGCAACTGGCTTGACACATTCAGACCACCGCCAGCCCGGTTCGAAGCGCACCCGCATCGCCGTCACGTCGCCGAGCTTGACGACGTCGATCTTGCCTTTGTCAACTATCCGCGTTTCCTCCGGAGTGTCAAATGTCTTGCGTTCCATTTTTGCCATCGCAATCATCTCCTTCGTTAGCTGCCGGTGCAGTGCCCATTGACCTCATGCATCGCGAGCCACACTATCTCATTTTCATAAGCTGGATTGCAAGTATATGGTCTATTAGAGGCCAAAAAGAGTCTACATCGGGTGCTTGCCATGGGTCATATAAAAGCTGAACAGTACGATTCTAATTGACCATAAAAATGGCTGCCGCACACTGTCAAGTCTTTCGTATCAAATGGCTATGTTGTTCTCGGGGTTCTCGGGAAGTATGTCCTCGAGGACTCCTTTAACCAAAGAGTGTGCATTTTAATAAGGCAACAACCCGCCGGCTGCGTTAATCGTGTCTGCCGTGATATAGCTGGCGTCGTCAGAAGCCAGGAAGGCCACGACATTGGCCAGATCCTCGGGCTTCTGGATACGACCCAGGGGAATACTGGCCACTGCCCTGGCTTTGACGCTCCCGATTGGCACCCCTTCCAACTTGGCAATCTCACGATCGATCTGGTCCCACATGGAGGTGTCGATAATCCCGCCGCAGATACTCGTGACCAGGATTTGGTGGGAAGACAGCTCGAGCCCCAACTGCTTCATCAAGCCGACAACGGCATGTTTGCTCGCAGCATAGACTCCAAGAGGAGTACCCTTCCCCGGAGCCATCTTACCTGCGCCCGAAGCGTTGGTGATGATCCGACCACCCTTCCCTTGTAGGATCATCTGTTTCGCGGCGGCTTTGCTGCAAAGAAAGACCCCTTTAGCGTTGACGTTCATCACCCGATCCCAGGTTTCCTCATCGGTTTCCAGAATCGGCGCCACCGCTCCTACCCCCGCGTTATTGACCAGGATGTGAAGTGCCCCAAACTCCGAAACGGTCCGGGAAACCATCCTTTCCACTTCGTCCTCATGGGTCACATCTACTTTGAACCCGATTGCCTTGCTCTCGGCTGATCGAATCTCATCGGCAGTGGTTTCCGCACTCTGCTGATCGATGTCCGTCACCACTACAGATACCCCTTCTCGTGCCAACCGCTGAGCAATGGCGCGTCCAATCCCCCGCCCAGCACCTGTAACAATCCCCACTTTCCCTTTAAGTTCTTCGTATTTAGCCATGGTTCGTAACTCCGATCAGTGATCAAAGCCTCGTGAAAGGAACAAAAATAAAATTGACATGGTAAGTGGGGACACTGCCCTTATGCGAAAGCAAGTCCAGCACTACACTTTGCCTCATTCAGACCTTTACGGGCATCTCCACTAATTCCAAAATGAATCCGTCGGGGTCCTTTAGAAAGACTACTTTGACTGCTCCGTAATCCCAATCAGCACCCAGATCAAAAGTTACGGGAGCCGACACGAACTCTACTCCTTTTTCTTTGAGCTCTCGGTAGGCAGTTTGAAGATTGCTGACGCCGAAACAAAAGTGGGAATGGTTGGCCATTCCCAGTTTGGCGTTTGAAACGCTGCCTTTCGGCTGCACATACTCTTGCAGATCAACCAGAATGTCAGGGGTGTCGGGGGAAGCCAGACGCACGACCTGCATGATTACCCCGGGTTTTCCTGCCATGGTCGAGATCGTCTCTCCCTGCAAGAGGTGTCGTTCGACTTCTCTCAGACCGAGCACCCCAGTATAAAAAGGCAACGACCGCTCCAGGCTACTGACGGTCACCGCAATATGGTCCAGCTTTGTGACGAAGCCCATAAGATCATCTCCCTTATGACGATTTCTTTTGCCCTGACTTAGCGGTTTCCTTTCATTTTTCACCTAATGCGCGCAATGCTGCAATGACGAAGGGATCTTCACCCTCATCGGAGCGTGCAACATCAACCAGGATCCTCGGCTGAAACGCTTCGCGTGGTGTGCCGTCAACATGGTACAGGCGCTCCGCTGGCAAATTCATACCAATGCCGGTGTGCGGGAGAGTAACCTGATAAGTGGCGCCAGCGAGACCCGCCATGGGCGTACCGATTACCTTTCCAGACTGCGTGGCATCGAATCCGATCGCGAGGCCTTCACCCATGCTCCCCGTCCAGTGATCGACGAGTACCGCCACCGGCTGCCGGCAGACGAATTCTCCGCGTGGCGACACGAGTTCAAGCCAGCTGCGCCGGACTCCGGTCTCGCGCTCTTCCGAAACTAAAACGTGTTTCTGGTATGGCAACTCCCGACTGACAAATCTACCCAGGATGCCTCTGGCGACGCTGCTATTGCCACCACTTGGCGTATTCCGAAGATCAATGATCAAAGCACGCGCCGATCGCAATTCGGCAAGCGCACGATCGAACGCTTCAACCGTGGCGTTATTCCCGAGTGAATCATTGAATCGAATATAGCCGATGCCGGGACGCAACTCCGAGTGGCTGACAAGTGTCGGTGCAGGCGTGCCGACCTGATCGCGAGCCGGAAGTTCTACGGTCCGAGTCGTGACACCTTCCCGCACCTGGAGAAGCCGGTGTTCGTTGTGATGTCCGGCGAGTACGGCGCGGAGAGCCCAGTCGCGCGCAGCCCCAACGGAGTGCGGATACGCCCGGCCCAGTCTCAATTCCACGGCATCAGCAATGCCCGTGCCGTTGATGGCAACGATGACAGTGTTTGGCTTGAGCCCAGCTCGTTGCGCATCGGAATCCGCGCGAACCTCGGTGATCACCGCTTGCCCGCCGCGCCACTCTGCCCACAGGTCTGTGCCTGACGGTACCAGACGAGGCGACGTCAACGTATTCACGGTTAGCTGGGTGTGTGAGTCGTACAGCTCGTCAAGCACACGCTCGAGGAGACCTATGAATTCTTCCCGCGTCGTAACCCGACGGAGATCGCTTTCGTACAGGCGGGGCACATCACTCCAGGAAGTCGCTTTTGCGTCAAAGTACCCGTACGTGGAGGTGATACTCTCCCACGCATGGTTGAAATCCTGATTGACACCGTCTTGCCCCAGGCTCTGGCCAACCGCAGAAGGCAGACCAGTGATCCCGAGGGCGAGAAGGATCGCGAAAATGTGTCGCACGCGCAGTCCTATTGATCGATATTCCTGATGCATCCACTCAGCGGTGCCTGCTTCCCGGCAGCGCCTTGCGGCCGATAATGGCGATAATGGGGTCGGGCCAAGCTAAGACATTGTTGGATGGAGAGATCAGTTCCGAAAGAAAGCGTTTTCAAGGCTTAAACCGCCTTTTTCATCTTCAAAAAGCCCCTGATAAGGATAAGCGGTTTCAGTTTCTTTCAACTGGCGTTCTATTTCAACCAGCATGATCAACTGCCCTTTGGCTTTGATTCCGCGCTGTATCAGGAGGGGTTCGACATACTCTGGGCATCCAACCGCAATGTTCTCCGTGCAGTAGCTTTGCCCACCAACATCTCCAATGTCGACCAGTTGATTTGAAGACATACAACCGCGCATGTCTTCGCCACCCCCGTTTCGCTGGAGCGCCGTTAGGCAGCTCGGCCTCGTGAAGGTCTCTTTGCTCGGAATACTAGATCGACATCGCAATCCAGGATATGCAGCAAGGACAGAAGCTGATCAACCGATTTCTGGTAGTTCTTTTGATCCAAAAGACGATAGAACTGCGTCGCGGAAGTCCCGAGCCGTCGAATAATCTCCCGCCTAGATAAGGAACTCCTATCTAAACGATTCTGGGCCTCGATCGTCAACTTGTAAAGAAGAGCATCGCGTAAGAACCATGGATCTCGGTTGTACTCCATCACCTGCTCAATGTGGACTGTCCCCTGTTTGCCGGACTTCAGCACGTAGGTGAACCCTTCGCTCCCCAATTCTTTATCCACGAACAAATGGCGGATCGGATCCTTGACACTCGGTTCAGGCTCCGCCTTGGAGTAAGGAAACGGCAGGCTTCTGCCGGAGGTCTTAATCTCAAATGCCTTCTTTCGATTGTTGTATTTGACTGATCGAATCTTCATAGCAAACCCTCAGATTCAAGTTCCTCGATCAAATTGAGAACCCGCCGGGAGGTTCTTCCGTTCATTGGTTTCTTGTTATCGAGATCCCATTTCAGGACAAGCTTTCCATCGCGGTAAATATGCACGTGCCGAGGAGGATGGTCACCTTTCCAAATAAAAAAGATGTATCCGCCTCGACGAATCTTTGGCATGTGATACGTTACCGCACACGGTAACACTTGTCAATCTGTCACCCCGAGCGGATGTGCTTGTCCAAGAATTCAAATCGTTATGCCACTCGACAAGGAGCGGAACGGCGTCCGTTCCATGCGGGGTACTCAATTTCTTCATATTCTCCGTCGAGCTACCGCTCGTTACAGGATTCGATTGGACCATAGACCTTTGACCGTAGACCATTGTTTTACGTTAATTCGGCCGTGAATCAATCGAACTCGTCTCGGGCAGCGAAATTTGCACAAGCGTGGAAGCCGGAGAAGCCATCACGTCCTCGCCGAACCCCAGTGTGCTCATGGGGCAGACGGTAACGCAAATCCCACAACCGATGCAGGAGGAATTGGAATTATTAATGGTTTCTTGTTTTAAGGCAAAATTCATGACGTCGATTCCGATCTGACAGTTGCGTGAGCACTCGTAACAGCCAATACACTTGTCGTTCGAAACAATCTGGAATCGGCTCCATCGCAGTCGGGTGAAAAATTGGGATTGCAGCTGCATGAGTTTTGCCAGAGGGCACCAATAACGGCACCAGACCTTTCCACCGAGGAAAGGGTAAAGCGTAACCGGTAGAATCCCCACCAGCCAAACATCCGCGCCAAGCCTGTAGAGATGGATCCCGAACTCAGCGCTGCCAGAGAGCGCGGCAAAGACGTCTTTGGCCAACATCAAAACCGTGACGCCCAATGCGAAAATGAGGACAGCCAGGTTCATCCATTCCCAATGAATAGAAGCCTTCCCTTTGGGAGCGAGGTGCCTCCAACGATCCCCGAAAGTCTCCGCCAACCCGCCACAACCGCAGATCCAGGAGCAGTAACGCTTCCCCTGGAACAGAACCAACAACGGGATGACGACAAAGGTCAGCAGGAGCCCCCACGCAATCCAAACCTGGTGAGGGTTGTAGAAGAAGGTGTAAAAGAAGAGCGGCCAGGCGTAAATGATTCCATAACTTCGCCAAGCCTGATCCGCAAAAGTCGGATCATTGGCAAGCCTGGCGCCGACCCACTGATACTTCACGGCATATTGAAAGAGGAATTCCGGGATCAAGAAGAAGAATATCCACTGAAAGCTGATGAGACTGACATAGCGCCAGATCTGAAACTTGTCTTTGCGTTCCAGACCCCAGCGCTTCAAGGCCTGCAGTCCAAAAATCGTCATGAGACTTGTGTAGAGGACCGTATACCAGAATGACCATGGACGGTTCAAGAATGACAGGAACTTGTAACCCCAATCACGATAAGGCCAGAACTCTTCGCCCTTCCCGTATTTCACCCCATAGACCGAATACCAGACAAAAAAAGAAAGCCCAAGCCAGGCAAAACGATCTCCTTTCCGCCCAAGGATGATCAGTTTGGCAACTGCAACGGCCCATAGGAACAAGCCCGCCCATGGGGGGACGAAAGAAAGGCTCTTGCCTGAAAGCGCGGCTTGCCCTCCAAAAAACCATAACCCCAGGAACCCCAGGAAAGTGAGGAGCGAAGCACGCCCCCAATTCCCTTCCCATTCATTCTCCATCCTCATCGCCAGTAACTTCAAAAATTGTCGAGGAACGTCGGCACCGATTAGGACAAATGCGTGGTCCCAAGTAATCTCCCGGGTTTCCTCCCTTCCCTGCTGGGTCATGGTGAGGGTAGCCCGATGTTCTCCGAACTCATTGACCTCGGAACTCAGTAAAGGCTGGATTTTTCCAGCAGCGATAGCCTCATCGAGCTGACGTTTATTTTCTTTGAATATCTTTGAAAATTCGTTTCCCCGATAAGATAAGAAGACCTTGTTCTGCTCGCTTAACGTAATGGCAGCCTCTATGGCACTGTTTCCACCCCCCACAACCAGAATCTGTTCATTCTTATATTTGCGAGGCGAATACAAGCGGTGGTAAACCTCTTCTCGATCTTCTCCCTTAACCTCTAGCTTTCGTGGATTACCCCGTTGACCGGTTGCCAACACCACATACTTCGCCTTGTAAAGGGCCTTGGGAGTCTTGATCTGAAAAGTTTGATTCCTTTTCTCACACCCGGTCACTTCTTCCATCGTGTGGATGTTGAGCTGGTTCTCCCGAATAATCTGATGCCACCGTCGGGTAAGCTCTTCTTTGGTCGCTCCATCGAGCCAGAGCTTGCCTTTGGCGGGTTGGCTATCGGGTTCGGCATAAACCCATTTCCCTTCTGGAAAGTTCTCGATGGTATTGGCAATCTGTTCCTTTTCCAGTAGAAGGTACTTCATTCCTCGCTCTTTGGCCTGCAGAGCGGCATTTAAACCTGCCGCTCCTGCTCCTAAAATGATCACATCATAAACATCCGGCTCAGTGTTTCCGATGGCGCCCGCAAGACTAGCGATATGCTCAATAACCTCATAACCCTGAGCCATGGCATATTTGATGACCGGTGCGCCCGCCAAATCTCCAACGACAAAAAGACCGGCGATATTACTTTCGTTGTGCTTCCTCAGATAGGGGCGCTCCATCTGACCGCTACCGGAATGCAAGACAGAGACAATCTGCCCCTTGATTTTTGAAGAAAGAGAAATGTGATTTGACGTGCTAACCATATCGGATTTTCACTTGGAAATTACAACCCAAAGCTCTTCTCTATCATTAATTAGGATTCCAGATTCTAATCACTCGCAAAGCCGCAGAGTCAATCTACGATTCTGCACTGCAACTTCCACTTCATTCTGGCTTTCGACCTTCGACTTTGGACCTTGGACTTTTAATCTTCGACTTTTGACCTTCCCTGATATTCAAGGATAGTAACGCTGATCAGCAGGCTCTGCCAATTGGGCATTTCGGAAGGCCGAACTGACACGACCTATTAGACCTCATTGCACCCCCGTTATTCCAGTTGCTCAAGTGATTTTTTCGTCAAGAATTCCAGATACTTTCTATTCAGCATAACCAAGAGTTTGGGTTGTTGACTTAGACGGGGGGCGGGCATAACATTCTACTCGGTTATTGGCACTCAGATTGGTTGATAAGAGGTTTTGGGCGAAAATGCCCGGAAACCGCGCTATTACCGAATTATCAGGACAAGATTGCCTAATAATCATGGTTAGGCCTCATGCAAATCCGTGGCTGGCGCAGACATCGCTATTTGATGTCTGCGTCTGTTTGAGGATGGAGTGACCTCTTCCTGTCGGCATAGATTGAGATATGGAACGTGAGTCATCGCAGACATGCCAGACGACGGCATGGCTGCGCCACCCCGGCCCTGTCGGGCGGTAGAGGAGGATTAGCTTTGGGTATAAACAGTTCGGCACCGGAAAACCAACGCAGGGAGCATAGGTTCTTCAGCGCCATGGCGGTGGCGATCGTCCTCGTGGCCCTCGCCGGCTTCGCACGTACTTACTTCCTGCGGCCTCTCCTCCCTGCGCCAGCGCCGCCACCACGGGAACTGACGCCGCTCATCCACCTGCACGGCCTCCTGTTCACCGGGTGGGTGCTCCTGCTCTTGGTCCAGGCGAGGCTCGTGGCCGCGAAACAGATTGGCCTCCACCGCCGGCTCGGCGTGGCGGGCGCTGCGATGGCGGCGCTGATGGTGGTAGTCGGGACGCTGACGGCGATCTACGGCGTCGTGCGCGGTGTGGCGCCCTTCGGGATGGACCCGCGCCGTTTTCTGATCGTGCCGCTCTTCGCCATTTTCCTGTTTGCGGTCTTCGTCGTTGCCGGCGTCTGGGCGCGGCGCGACGCGCAGAGCCACAAGCGTTGGATGCTGCTCGCGACGATCGCGCTCCTGCCACCGGCGATCGCGCGCTGGGTGATCCTCCTCGGCCTCGGCCCGCCGGTCGTGTTCGCCGTCGCCACTCTTCTCCTCCTGCCGCTCATCGGCTGGGACTTGAAGACGCGCCGACGCCTCCACCCGGTGACGCTCTGGGGCGGGCTACTGCTGGTCGTTTCGGGCCCCCTGCGCCTGATGCTGGCGAAGACTGACGGTTGGCTTGTTATCTCTGACTGGCTGGTCGGCTTGGTAAAGTAGGGCCATCGACTAAGGATCGCCGTGCCACCGCAGAACCGTGGAAGCGTGGAAGCTATACAATCGGAGAAATAACATATGGCTCGTTACTGGTTCATCACAGGGTGTCTGATCGCAGGACTTGGCGTTGCAGCCGGCGCTTTTGGAGCTCACGCCCTCAAGCAAAGGCTTTCGACGGAGTTGCTCCAGGTATTTGAGACCGGCGTTCGTTACCAAATGTATCATGCGTTCGGCCTGATCCTTGTTGCTTTGGCAATGGATCGATGGCCAAACAACACCCTTCAGATCGCCGGGTGGCTATTCTTGGCTGGAATCGTACTATTTTCTGGAAGCCTATATGCCCTCTGTCTCAGCGGTATTCGGGCCCTGGGTGCCGTCACGCCGATCGGAGGCCTCTGTTTTTTGGGAGGATGGGCATTTTTGGCTTTATCTATCTGGACAGGAAGAAACTGATCTCACCAAAAGGTACCCGTTAACCGGATCTTGCGATCTCATTCACTCGAACCCTCACAGGGCCCAGTTTTCCAGACTGGTTTATCCAGCAGACGAGCAAACTCCGTGAACCCGTTCTTCGAAATAGCGGAGCGATCCTCTCATGCATAAAGTCCAGACTGTGTTCTTTGCTGGGCCGGTCGGCCAACTGGAAGGTCTCTTAAAACTTACAGAAGGTCAAGAACCACGAGGACTGGTGGTCGTCTGCCATCCCCATCCCCTTTATCATGGCACGATGCACAATAAGGTCACCTTTGCCGTGGCAGACGCTTACTTCAAACTCGGCTGTATCGTTCTCCGCTTCAATTTTCGTGGAGCGGGGCAGAGCGCCGGGATTCATGACCACGGAAAAGGAGAGGTTGATGACTTAATGGCAGCTATCGGATATCTCAGAGAGCGTTTTCCCGGGCTGGACTGTCATGTGGCGGGCTTCTCGTTCGGGTCCTGGATTGCCTTGGAAGCAGCCAAACGCGACTCCACGTTGATCTCTGTTTGTGTCGTGGCTCCGCCATTTAAGTATTTTGATCCCCCTTTCCTCGATCACCTCAGGATTCCGAAGCTCTTTTTGCAGGGAAAGGCGGATACGATCTGCCCAGGAGAAGAATTGCAAAACCTTTTTCCTTCTTTCGCGGACCCGAAAGAAGTGGTTTGGTTTGAAGGAGCAGACCACTTCTTTGCCCATCGACTGGAAGACCTGAAAAAGGCTATCGCATCACGTCAACATTTCTTGAGACTATAAAGATTCCCCCCGCACCGGATTTTCCCTAATATGTCAGGCGGAGAATTGATTAAAGGGGAACGAACCATGCCAGAAATCGCCAATGTCAATGGAAAGATAACTCCTGTTCACGAGGCCATGATCCCTGCTGAAGACCGCGGATTCTTATTTGGAGACGGAGTCTATGAAGTGCTGCGCAGCTACGCAGGCCGGTTATGGGGCTTTGAGCGGCATATGAAGCGTTTGGAAAGAAGTCTTCGGGAGATCGAAATTGTCGGACTCAATCTTGACGATATCTTCCATCAGATCCGCAACACCCATGCGCAGAGCCAGATTCAAGATGCGACGGTCTATATCCAGATTACCCGAGGTGCAGGCCCCAGGTCCCATACCTGGATTGCCACGGGTCTCGAACCCACATTCTTCATGACCGTCAGGCATTTTCAAACACGCGGAAGCGGCAATGAAAAAGGGATTCGGGCCATTTGGCTGCGGGACCAGCGATGGGGCCGGTGTGACATTAAATCGATCAACTTGCTTCCCAATGTCATGGCAAAACAAAAAGCGCGGAGTCAGGGAGCGTATGAGGCAATCTTTGTGGATGCCCGAAACCAGGTTTTGGAAGGCACCTCGTCATCTCTTTTTTCCGTCATGAATAACGCGCTCATCGTTCCCCCCAACTCTCCTGCCATTCTGCCCAGTATCACCCGGGAGATCATCTCGGAAATTGCCCTCGAACTTAAAATCCCTTTGGTAGAAAAGGACATCACACTGGATGAGTTCTACCAAGTAGATGAGGCGTTCATTGCAGGAACCGGCGACGAGATCATGGGAATTACTGAACTTTCCGGGAAAGCCATTGGACAAGGCGAGGTGGGTCCCATGACCAGAAAGATCTATACGCAGTATCGGGAGAGAATTTCCAAAGGGGAAGATTAATCGAGCGGAAGCGGGCCTTTTTAATATTTCGATTCTTTGGGTGCAGTGCGAGTGGTAACGTGTCGTTGAGCGGTCTTGCGGATCACTTCCGGAACATTCTTGTTTCGAGACAGGGTCCTAAGATCGTTCGTTAACATACGATTGAGCATCCCCAGCGAGGTTGCGACCGGAGTTCGTGGATTCCGGACCAAGTTGTGAATCACCGTATAGCTCTTGGCAAACTCCCTCCGGGTACCCACAAGCCTCAGGATATCTTCAGATACGTTTCTCATCAGTGCGACGGCTTCCACTTCGCTATCCGTCAGCTTTGGACTTTCCAGAACAGCGGATGCGACGATTCGGTTCGAATCCCGAATGAGAATAATCCGTTCTTCCCTGCTCCCTTTCAGAGCGGTCTGGACTCGTTCGGCCACGGTCATTCGGGCAATCTTTTGAATCGTCGAAAGCTTTTCATCCTCGGGCATCTCTTCAAAGGTTAGGTAACCGTCATCGGCCAAGCTTTCGAGAGTCAAGCTGGCCACATCTTCTCCTTCTTTGATTTCCCCACTATAGGTGAAAGAATCGTCCTTCTTCTCCAAAGCTTCTTCCTGATCCATTTGCGCCTCCATGGCTTTTTCCTCGGCTCGGGTCCTATGGATCGGAATGAAATTGTTTCTTTTTTCAAAGAACTCCTCGCGAATTTCTCTTAAACGGCGCGTAATGTCCGGCGTGGCGTGGGAGTTGCGTTCGAGAGCTTCGAGGATGAAGGGGGAACGCAAGAGGCGCATCAGATTGACCAGGACGAGATCAATGAGCCTTGCATCGACTTGTTCTGCGATCGCAGCAACGGTGGAATCGGGCGTGGATTTGTTCTCGATGACAACCTCGAGGAGAGCCTCTGAGCGAAATGGAAAACTCCCGTAGTATTCGAGGATTTCGGCAGGAGCCGTCGAACTTTCCAGGATTGTTTTCAGAAGATTCTCGCTAAATTCATTCTCCAGCGTATCCCTGGCATCTTTGCATACCTCGGGCTCAACGTCGTTCTGCAAATAAATCAGAATGGCCAATAATTCTTCATGTCCCACCGGGAGAACGCCACGAGCTGCGGATTGACGGACTTGTAGAGGCACCCCACCTTTCTTGAGTCTTGAGAGAACTGTCTCAGTCATACCATTTCACCCAGGACAGCGGGAAAAAGAATTGATGAGCAACTGGCAAGAGGATTCGCCGATGCAATGCGTTCACAAACTAATGGATAGGCGGCAAAAACTGTTTGTAATTCTCGGCTGAAATTAAAATTTCTTTTTTCTCTCTAATTCGCCCCAAGGGAGCCAGCAACTGGCCGTTGACAACCACTTTCACGCCACCCGCATTGCCCAGAACCAAACTCAGAGGGGCTTGGAGAGAAAATTTCTTGGATTCATTGGGCATCATCATCCCCTTAAAGAGCTTATTCTCCCCGGAAACCACCGAAATCCAAGTTTGTTCCGTAGCTTCGAGCGTGAGTTCAATCGGACTATCGGTTATCCGCGCATCGGAATTACCAGGCAAAAGAGGAGAGGGTTCTGGCTTCTTGGCAAGCTCTCCAAGGACTTTGAGTTGGGGAATCCCAGCAGTTGCTGAAGGTTCGACAGGATTCGGAGAATAAGGCGCAAGCCCATTTGCAGGATTACCAGGCTGAACCGTTGAGCTGACCGGGGGACTCTGCGGAGTTGCCGCTACGCTCTGTGGTTCTGGGGTCGCATGAGCGGTGTTCAACTCACTCTTCGGCGGCTGAGGCGACTGAGCTGTAGGAGAAATGGATTCATGAACAGTAAAATTCGAAGGTTTCAGAAAAAAGTAAACCACGGCGAAAATGAGCAGTGCAAGAATTCCGGCAATCACGAGCGCCCCCGTGCGCTTCGGTTTGCTTGAGGCTTTTGCGATTTGTTGCTTTTCGTCAGGATTCGGCGGAGGGGATTCGAACGCAAGAGTATATTCGTGCAGCACTTGTTCCTCGTTCATCCCCAGGTATTTTGCATAGCTCTTCAAAAAGGCTTTGCGAAAAATTCCTCCAGGTAAACTATCGAAACGGTCTCCTTCAAGGGCCTCGAGGAGTCGTCGGCTGATCTTGGTTGTTTTTGAAATCTCTTCGAGCGAGATCCCCCGAAGCTCACGCTCCCGCTTTAGATTTGCGCCAAATGACACTTCAATCTGTCTCCTTTACTGAAGATGAATATTAGGTCGGGGGTAAATCCTTGTCAATAGAGGGATAACATCACCGGCGGGAATTCCGGCTTTGAACGTGTCGGCCGGAATGCAGATGCCTTGGTCGTAAAGCCTGCGGAACCGTTGGGAAAAATTGACAACTAGCGCCGAGATGGATAATCTTATTTTCGATCTCCCTGAGCCGGCTCATCTTCGATCGGCTCCTGATGGTGTCATCTTCTTTTCAAAACTTATAGACAAATATAGCGAGGCTCCCATGATGTCAACACTCCCATCAATCCATTCTTTGCGGAAGAGTTCGATGCGCCCAATCCTTTCGATGTCGCGCATCGGCAGTCTTTTCTTGCTGGCAGGCTTTCTAACCCAATGTAGTACCCCGCCCCAAGAGCCCCCAAAACAAGCGGCGCCGAAAGGGCCCACTCTTTACAAGATCAGTTTCCCTACAGGGCTGGATCCTGAAAGTGCAAACATCCCAAAGGATAACCCCTTGACGGAAGAAAAGATCAAGCTGGGAAAGAAACTATACTTTGATAAGAAGCTTTCCGTGGATGAAACGATTGCCTGCGCCTCTTGTCACATCCCCGAGAAAGGATTTGCTGACCCCAGCCAGTTCTCCAGTGGAGTCGGTGGGAAAAAAGGCGGTCGGCAGTCTCCCACTGTGATCAATCGAGTCTTTAGTACGCGACAGTTCTGGGACGGGAGAGCCGCCTCTCTTGAAGAGCAAGCCGTCGGTCCAGTCCAAAACCCAGTAGAAATGGGCATGCCTAACATGGATGTCGTGATTCAACGGCTGAAGGCTGACCCAGTATACGTCGAAGCATTCAAAGCGGCATTCCCTCCCGATGGAGCAATCACAGATATACACGTCGCTCAGGCGATTGCCAGTTTCGAGCGGACGGTTGTGTCTGGGAATAGCCCGTTTGATCGATTCAAGGCCGGCGATAAGACTGCCATGAGCGAATCGGCACAACGTGGTTATGAACTCTTCAAGAACGAAAAGAAGGCAAACTGTGAGACCTGCCATGTTGGCCACAATTTTACGGATGAAAACTACAACAATATTGGAGTCGGGATGGGGGCCAAAGATCCGGATCTGGGATATTACAAAGTTACCAAACTCGAAGGACACAAAGGTGCTTTCAAGACTCCCACACTCCGTGAAATCGCCACCACGGCTCCTTACATGCATGATGGTTCCGAGAAGACTCTTGAAGAAGTAGTCGAGTTTTATGACAAGGGGGGGCACAAGAATAAGTGGCTTTCTACCAAGATAAAGCCTCTGCATCTGACCAAGCAAGAAAAACAGGATCTGGTCGAATTTCTCAAGTCTCTGTCGGGCGAAGTCACTTGGTACGGAAAGGGCCAGGAGGGAAGTTAGGATTCGTTGAAGTGAAAGGATCGAAGGAAGTCGGATCGGGTGATAAGTAAGGAAAGAACTCGCTAAGGCGAGAATCCCCTTTGCTCGGTCCGTCTCCAAGCGAGGCACGGAGTATCTACGACATCTCTATCAAGGGTCTAATATTTAGTGTGCGCGGCCAAGCAACGGCCTGAAAGGCCCGCAACATCGTAGCCGAGGGCAGCGCCCTCGGCTACTTTCCCAAATGACCCTTGCCCTGTCAGGGCAACACAAACTAAGAGAAGATTCCTGCCTCAGTCCCTGCATTTCATAAATACGGTGACGTTAACGCCGGGTCGGTGACCCGGCCTACAACTTTGTAGGCCGCGTGACCCCACGCGGCGCCTAACTTCAGAAACTTCACCGTAATTACGAATAGCAGTACTCAGTCCCTGCATTTTTTGAGCGCGCATGTCATCTTCACCACCAAAAGTCGTTCCCCTCGATCTGGACACGGAATGGTGAACACGTCTCGGGCAGGCGTTGCAGGGTTTCTAAATAACTTGGTATGTTGTTTCGTTACTTCTGGAAGTCACGTTGACCACATTCACAATTTCGATCACCTGTCCAGAATGTGTTGCCCTTACAGGGCAAGGGGTATCTTGGGCTTTGAACCGGGGGCGTTGCCCCCGTCTACGCTGTTTCAGCCCTTACAGGCTGAATACATCCCTTGGATTACTGTTCGAGGCAATTGAGGAAGCAAACGAAAACGGTCTACTGAATTCATAAAAGGCCAGCGAGCTAACCTCTTCCATTTGCTGAGCGTAAGGCGAATGAAACAAATAGTCGAAATCTGAAATTTTGCTTTTGACCTCGCACAATGCTTTTTTTTGGAACACCTGAAGTGAGATCATCGTATTGAGTGGATAGCAGAGGCAAGGCAAGAAATTGGTTTGCCCTCTTCTGTTTGTCATTGGATGATTTATTCGGCTTGAGCTTGGGAGGTATTTATGGCCGACCTATTATTTCTTCCTTTTAAAATCATCGGTTTTCTGTTTTTTCTCCCCTTCCGCATCCTTGGATTTGTGATTCTCCTGCCCCTTAAGATTCTCTTCTTTTTCCTTTCGATTCTGCTGGTCACTCTGCTGATTCCGCTGGCTATCGTGTTGATCCCGTTGATCTTGCTCGCTCTGCCGATTCTGGCTTGCTACGGCCTATGCAAGCTTGCATGGAATTAGAATAGATGCCAGCATGAGATCCTGTCACGCGGCTTGGGACGATTGCCGCGTTTCTAGCAATTCATCTGATATCCGGCTATAATGACTCTCCTTTTGCCACCAGTGGTGGATTGTGTTACTTCCTTTGCCCCGCAGTATCATCAGTGAGAACTCATGAACGTGCCTTATGACGCAATCCTAATCGTATCTTTCGGTGGACCTGAAGGGATGGACGAGGTCATGCCTTTCCTCCGCAATGTGCTGCGGGGGAAAAATGTGCCGGAGAGTCGCCTCCTGGAGGTGGCCCATCACTACGAGCTGTTTGGGGGAATCAGCCCAATCAATACTCAGAACCGGCAGCTTGTCGCGGCGCTGAAGAAGGAGTTGGCGGAACAGGGGCCTCCTCTTCCCATCTATTGGGGAAATCGGAATTGGCACCCCTTTCTCGCGGACACCTTGCAGAAGATGGCCGATGATGGGATCAAGCACGCTCTCGCATTTGTCACTTCGGCTTACGGATCTTATTCAAGCTGCAGGCAGTACCGGGAAGACATCCACCGTGCCCAGGAAGCCGTAGGCAAAGAAGCTCCGAAAATCGACAAGATTAGAGCATTCTATAATCACCCTGGATTTGTAGAACCAAACATTGAGAATGTACGCTTGGCCTTAGAACAAATACCGCCCGAAAGACGAGCTACCGCTCAGATTGCCTTCACGGCCCACAGCATCCCTATTGCCATGGCTGAAAACAGCAAGTATGTAAGCCAGTTACAGGAGACTTCTCAACTCGTGGCCAGCGGCGCCCACCACAATCATTGGCGTCTGGTTTATCAGAGTCGAAGTGGACCACCATCTCAACCCTGGCTTGAGCCCGACATTCTCGTTTATCTTTCGGAACTCAAAGAAAGGGGGGTTACGGACGTTGTCATCGCCCCGATCGGATTCATCTCTGACCACATGGAGGTGATTTACGACCTGGATACTCAAGCTCGAGAGCACTGCCAAGAAATCGGCCTGAACATGGTCCGCGCAGCGACCGTGGGAACTCATCCCATGTTTATTGCCATGATTCGCGAGTTAATTTTGGAGCGAGTCGCCCAAAAAGAAAAGCGTCGGGCTCTAGGCAGCCAAGGCCCAAGCCACGATGAATGCGCACCGAATTGCTGCACCTATCAACCGCAGAAACCCAATTCCCCGAATGGATGATTCGCCTTCAGCCAGAACCTGAGAGAGCCAAAGGTTTTCTGATGGTAGGTATAGACCCTCGATAGCACGAGGGGGAGATTGATGGTCGACGCGCTCCGGATTCTATCCTCTACTAATCCTGAATCCCGAACTTTCTTTAATGTTCTTAGGTGGAGCGGGCGCTCCTGCGCACGCTCGATGAACGCGCGGCGGGGAGCGTGGTCTCTCGCACGCATTCCTCCAATGCGGGAGGAAGAGTTCGCAGATTGGATGGTAGGAAACGCTCGCCGTAGCGTTCCGCAAACTAATCTAATACGTTGCCAATGGATTAATCGGAGAGCCAGTTCCCCCGTCTACGGCAAGGGGAGCAACGGTGAGCAAAAATTCCCATCGCTTGGAATTCTGAGCAAACTTACTGAGGTCCTCAAAATCGCAGTTGTCTAAAATGGGAACCCCCATCGCATTAAGGATGACCTGGTGCACCGGCATCGTCACTCCTTCCACTTGGGAGGGCATCACGTCTGAGGCCAAGTCACTGCCAAGCACCGCAATGTCTCGTTTCTTGAGCCATGGCAAACAGGAGGCATGCAGCCCGGAAGAATTCTTTTCGATTTCCCAGGTTCCTTCGGCTTTTCGTCTTGCCCATCGGCCTGTTCGAATCAGGATGGCATCGCCACTCGAAACCTTCAACCCTGCCTTCTTTTCCCACGCATCCAGGTCTTCAGGATAAATCGCTCTTCCTCCCTCAAGGTATGGCTTGCCCAAAAGGCTGGGGATATCCATCAAAATCCCTCTCGTGAAAATTCCGTTCTTCACCTGAATAATCGATAACTTGGCAGCGCCCTGGTCCGTGACAGTTTGTTGTAGAAACCCGTTATATATCTTGCCCTCGTAGAACAAATGGCAGAGGGCATCGATGTGAGTCTGGGTGTACCCGTGGTACTGAACTGAGTAAATATCACCGGCATATTCCGCGCTTGGACTCTGTCCGGTTTGGACCATTTTGAGTTCAAATGGTTGGGAACTTTCTTCTTTGATCTTGATGACGTTGTGTGCGATGGAAACGGTGACCCCTTCTTTTACGAGGGCAGCCGCCTGTTTTCGTTTAGTCGGGGTAATCAGGTTCAGGGCACCTAATTCATCGCTCTTTCCCCAGCGCCCCCAGTTGGAAAGTGAGGTCATCATGGCTTCAACGTCTTTCTTGGTGAGGACAGGCTTATTCGATAAACTCACGGATTCAACTCCTGTAAATAATAGAAACAGCAAAATAAACCAGATCATGAAATTCCTCCATTTGGGGCCAGGTTCAAGCGAGAGTATTTGCGGACGCTAGCACAACAATAGCTCCGATCAGGATGGCGATGGCATAGTAAAGCATTTGTGTGGTCGTTTTGGAAGCCCCTTTCCATTCACCGGTCAGAAACCCGAGGCCACTCGCGACAATCAATGCCATACCAATGTTGGCTCCCCATCCAATCGTTGTCCCAAGCCTACCCAAGTAAAATGCGCCAATGCCATACGGGATCTGTGCCATGAAATGAACGACGCCCATGGACGAAGAGACCAGGAAATCGCGTCGTGACCCTTTGGCAAAGTAGCATCTCCAGGTTCCTCGAATGAGCATCGCCCCGCCCATAAAAATCAGCAGCGCTGTGATTCCCCCCCAATACATGGGCATCCATCGAACTAGAGTCGCCTTCCAGGTTAAGTCGGCGCCATGGGAAATTTCGACCATGGCATTTTCGATGACATCGGCCCGGTCGTATCCCAGATTGGCTCCGGAGCTGGCAAATCCAGAGATCAAGCACAAAACAAAGCCGATCCAAAACAGCCGGCCGGATGGTTTTGGGTTCGTCTTAGGATGGAGAAGTGGGGTGTCGGAATCTTTCTTAGCTTCCTTCTCCCGCATTATTCCTGCCTTGCCGGCCACGGCAGTCCCGACCATTAGAATCGCCAAACCAGCAATGGTTGTTGCTCTGGCGGGAACCGAAACCTGTTCCCAATGGCGCACCAGCGGCACACCCGCACCGATCGCGATCGATATCCCTTTGAGCAAAGAGGCCGCCAAGGCCATCCCGAGAAGATTGAAACCATAGGCGTATGTAATGGCGCCCATCCCCCAGCAAAATCCAAAGAAGAATATCGTCGCGTTCGAGGCAAAGCCAGCCTTTGAAATCGCTTCAGTCCATCCCGGAAGGAGTATTGAACACGCGATGAGGGGGATAGGAACCGTAGCCACAAAAACAGACAGGAAGGAAGCGTTCTCTACCTGGTACTGGCGCATGATCCGATACTGAAGGCCAAAGGCACCACCCGCTAAGGCTGCAATCAGGATCCAGAAAAACCCTAGGACCAGCGGATTGACCAATGGGGGCTCCTCTCAGCGTTCTTCGACACTCAACTCCAATGGACTCCCACAGAATGAGCCGCCGTGTTAATCTGTTCCCACGTTGTTTCGTCGACGGGAATGCCTTCTCGCAGGCGCTTCTCCTGGGTTTTGAAATCCAATTCTCCGGGGAGGAGCACTTCCTCCACTCCTTCTGAGGGGGGTGAAGACTTGATGTAGTCGCGTAATTCGCTGCTGAGATCGGCAAAAGCGCCCGGTGATTGGAAGGCCGAGATATTGACCACTAGGAATCCGAGTCCGTTGCCGGGTTGATCCGCCGTCGTGCGCGAGCCTCCAAACAATCCCCCTAATATCTCGACGAGCAACGAAAGAGCAAATCCCCGATAACCTTTGTCCCCTCCGAAGGGCAAGATCGCTCCCATTGGAGGTCCATAAAAGTCGGCGGGATCTCGGCTGGGGTTACCTTCTGCGTCGACAATCCAATCGCCTGGCAATGGTTCTCCCAGATTGCGGTGAAGTCGAATTTTTCCTTCAGTGGCTTCAGCGGTCGAGAAATCAGCCACGATCGGATGGCCGCTGCCACACGGAACAGCATAAGACATCGGATTAGTGGCCAGCCGTGCTTTTCGACCACCCCAGGGAAGAACAAAATGGCCATGGATCGGAGAGTTACAGACACCCAATGCAAAAAAGCCTTGCTCGGCCGCCATCTGCGTATAGGCTCCAAGCCGACCGGCATGGTTACAACAACGGGCAACAACAGCGGCCGTTTGGCCTTTTTTTGCCTTTGAGAGAGCAATCTCCATGGCTCTCAAGCCACCCACCTGCCCAAAGTTCCAACCACAGTCGACTATCCCTGTCGTCTCGGTTTCATTGGCCACTCGGATGGGAGCACCCGGGCGAATTACTTTTCCCTGAATATCTCCGAGATACTGGGGGATACGTATGATTCCATGGGAGTCATATCCCATCAGGTTCGCGGTCACGAGATGGTCGGCCACAATCATGGCCTCGTCTGGGGGTGAATTGTGGGCTTCGAATATCCTGGCTGTAAACCGCCGCAATGGATCGGCTTCAACCAGGTGTGAACCTTTAGCCATGATTAGATTGCTCCCGTCAATTTTGTTTTCGCGCTAAACTTACTGACCACCCCCGACACTGTCAAGCAGTATATTTGATCGAAACTAGGCATTAGCTACAAAGAGTAAAGGTTTCTGATCTGTATTCATATGGCCGA
>CAWBAT010000006.1:0-1123294 GCA_963786955.1 uncultured Acidimicrobiia bacterium | reverse complement strand
TGATTTAGGATAACTCCTGAATTCATTCGTAGCAGGATAAGCCTGTGCTGTCTGTCGTCAAGATTCATCTTTTTTGTGCCAGCGAAAAAGATATGGGACACGCTCAGCTTTTCAAGGGGGGACTACGGGGGGGTGAGGCATTACTGGCAAACAACATTGAGTGTCTCCGTACTAAGTCATGGTTCCCTGTTTTCCTGCCTCGATGACCCGGTGGACCAACCCGCCGGGTTTGGAAAGCGCCGAAACGTCCTTATTGAGGAGAGCTGCTGGAGCAATCCAAATAGACCAATTGAACCAGTAATCCCAGCCATAGTTCACTTCACCGGTATCACCAGCGCCACTTAAACAGCAGGTGCCATCCCACAGATAGCCCCACTTGCAATAGGAAATCTCGAGGTTCTTTCGCAACAATTCGAGACCGAATTCTTTTTGACCCTCGTACATGAAAGTGAAGGCATTCCAAATTACCTGGAAGTTGTTATAGATGTACTTCCCGGTCAGATAGCCGGTCGCATCGGCATCCCACAGACCGCCGTCCGTCTTTGAATAAGTGGGTGGCATGCCAACCTTGCTCAATCTGCAGACGCGCTCCCGAAGCACTTGCAGGATTTTGTCTACGTTCTCCTTAGGAAATACGGGAGGAACCCCGTTGAAGTGGGCAAAATACTGACCATTGAGCTGTGGCGTGAAGAAGGCGTCCAACTGCTTGCCGGTCACCGTGTCGTTGTAGATCAAGTAGTGATCACCCTTCCATAGATACGATTGCATGGCTTGCTTGCCGGCGGCCAGCAAGCTTTCCAACCACTTCGCTGTTTGGGTATCGCCAACCTCTCGGGCCCACTCCTTCAGCATCTCGGCCGCCGCCATGCGCAGACCGCCGGGGTGAGAGACGTAACCAATCATGGAGCGGTCTTCAAACCATTCCGAATCGTTCCAGGTTGCCGGCCGGAAAGGCGGCATGGCAATAATCTGCGATGGGCCGAGGTCCGGCCGCTGGGTGAACGAGTACTCGAGTGCCTTCTTCACCGACGGATAAAATTCCTTTAAGAACTCGTTATCGCCTGTAATCTTCCAATGCAAATATGCGGGCATGGCGTAGCAGCTTCCGACGATGACCTCCTGATAATCGTAGGCCATGGCATTCGCCACATCCGCCCAACGGCCCAGGAGTTGTGCGATATCCCCATTTTCTTTTTGGGTAGCACGGTAAGCCCGCATGCCCGAGACGGCTAATTCCGGGAAGAAGAAAGAGAGCAGGGGGCCGGCCATGGCAAAGTTGGAGAGAGTCGTGACATGAGGACAGGACCTCGGCGCTTCCTCGAGTGCGAAGAGTCCATCCTCAGGCCGGCACCAGCTCCCGATGGGATCTCTGGCTTGGGCCCACATGCTGCAGGGCGCAAAGTAATAGAATGCATTGATCAGCGCGTCGGCCAGCCAGCCAGGCAGGGTCTTCTCCTCGTAAATCACGGACTGCCAGGCGATGATTCGTTGTAGCAGTTGCTGGTGATTTTGCGCGAGATACTTTGCCGCGTCTCCCGCGTTCGCAAAGCGTTTGGCGTACATGTGCGTGAATCGCTTGCCCGTCGTGGAAGGGACCAATGGGTTGCCGGGCGCTTGCGTAATGATGCGGCTACCCCCGGTCCCCGGAATGCCGTTGCCCTCCCACTCCGGCGCGTACCATGCGAGGATGATGCGGATGACTTTTTCCTGACCTGGTTCAACGCTGAATCCCACCGCCAAAGACGAGCTGCCGTTATCGTGCTCGCCGGGTTCCGGCAGTTTCTTTTCGATGTCGGCCCACTTCATTCCGTCGGACCCGAGTGCGCCGCCGATGCGCACATTTTTTTCGTCGAGAGCTGCGACGATGTAGCTCATTCCCCAACTCTTGTCCTCCACCCAGGTGCCAGAAAGACCGGCGGGTGCTGGCCGACGATCGATATGTGGTTTGGGAAGGACCGGTTTGGCCGACAGGTCAGGCCAGCCGACGACCTCGTCTCGCGTGTGATGATCGCTAAAGCCCGGAAAGCTGAAGGCCAGCGTCCCTTTCTGAGGAGATGAAGTGACGTTCTTGAGGTGAACTTCAAAAACCGCTCCGGGTGTATTGGAAACCTTCAAATCGCCGGGTATGAAGGGAGTCCAGGCGCGCAGCCCTACCTGCACAGGCGCACCGTTTTTGTATTCGACATCAGCGATCGGATAATGGCCCCAATAATCGCTCAACTCCGCCATCTCGGCATTCAAGAGCTTTAGATTAGGTCCGAAACTCGGCCGGTTGTTCCCGGCATAGTTTTTTGTCTGACCCGTTGCGAGCACCCAGGTTTTGCCGCCGACCCCAACGCCCAGATAAGGCGTATTCAGTGGCCCGCCCGCCGGCGTGATATGGTTGAAGATGGAGCTGTAACCCAATACTCCACAAGGATCCAGATACAATCCTCCTGTATCGATAGCCCCGAGCGGCATTCCCGATACGGGCATTGGCCGCTCCATATAGGCAGAAAAGTATGAAACGGCGTGAGTGCGATAAATGATGCCCGTAACAGGTTTTGCATAGCCTGCAGCACTGAATTGATGCCACGCTGCCGAAGACAGCTCCGACGGAAAAAGCCGCTGAGATCCCTTGGGTTCTTGGATTGGTCGAGCCGAAGAAGAGTTGTTGGTGAAACTAAACCCTTTTAGCTGGGCCCAAGTTAGTCCCAGCGAGCTTGTGGCAGCTTGCAAGAAACTTCGCCTCGATGGCACTTTCGAAATCATTTTCGTCTCCCTTTCTCCTTCTTTTCGTGGAAGTTTTCCATCGGGTGTTGGGCAGCTTGCCCGTAACCTCTCATAGCCTTCACGATCAATCCTCTGAGTCAGACCGTATGTTCCGGTGGGTATCTATGAGGGTTTTCTTCTTGAGTGCACTTTGGATATTCCTCAACCTCATCTTCCTGTGTCATGTGGGACCGGATTAAGTCTCTGAGGTCCGCCCTGATTCCTCCGATATGGCAGTCAAATTGTATCCCTGGATCAACCTATCCAACAAGGATTGAATGACGAGTGTCGTGCCGTCTGCCCACAGGGTCAAGCTGCGCTCTACTTCGAGCTGCCAGTGAAGAAAGGGGGATCAGGCGTGTGGGACGGCCGTTCCCTCGCGCACGCTCGATACCAAGTTGCATTCAAACGATGACAGTCTGAATTCCCCTGCGCGAGAGGGAGGGTGTGAAGAAATTCAATTCTGGCTCCCCTCCTTTCTTTCTACGGAGGGGGCGAGGAGGTGGTCGCTCTGGTAGGGCGCGCACGCCGTGCGCGCCGCTATGCCCAAACTGGGTAGGGCGGTCTCAGCGAGACCGCCCTACCTTACCCCGAGGAGTTTTCCTTAACCAAGAGGAACACTTGGAGGAGGAGAAGTGCAGGGAATTTCAAACTACTCGATACTCTAGTTTGATAAGGGAGGATGACGACAAGGTCTTTTCATTTTACGGAATTGATCTGGTAGACCCAAATGGCGGCATCATTTGAGCTGCCGTGAGGGACAGCCAGAAAAAGCCGTCCTCCTTGAGAATCCATCAGACAAGTTCGAGCCCCCCGCACGGTAGTTATTTGAGACAGCTCTTTGAATTGGTTTTGCTCTTCTTCCCTAAATACCGTGAGCACACCTTCTCCACAGGAAACGTAAAGTTGTTTGCGGGGAGCATCATAGAATAGGTCATCAGTATCCCCAGCAATAAGGAGCTCGATGATCGGTTTTCCGGAAACGATGTCTTGAACGAGAACCCGAGGGGGCTGGCGTGTTCCGATAAAAAGCCGGCGACCTTTCTCGTCAAGGGACATCGGAAAGTTCGCGCTGAGCCGGTCGAGGGACCAACTCGAAAGGAGCGACATCGTTGATCGATCAATGATGGCAATCTCTTTGGCTGCCGGCACGTTGACATAAATATTGGTTCCGATCTTTTCCAATTGAAAGGATTCAGGATGCCCCTTCAATTTGACAGGACTCTTTCTTTGCAGGGAGGTTACATCAATAGCCCCGATGGCTCCTGAACCATAGCCGACATAAACTTTCTTCGCGGATGCGTCATAGCGCAGGTTATCGGCGTCGTCGCCAAAAGCAACGGAGCCTACCTTTGCAAATGACTCCCCATCGTAGGCATTCACGCTTCCATCTCCCCCGTTCGCTACAAAAATGCGATCGAGTTCCGGCACGTAAACCACGCCCTGCGGTTCATTCAGGCCGAGGATGGAATGAACAACCTGATTTGCCTTTAGACTCACGATCTCAAGGCGGTGGCTGGCCAATGCTGCAACCAGGAGCCTGTCGCGCTTTAAATCAAGCGCCATGTGATCGATCCGTCCCGTGATCTCCGGTAAAGGGATTTTTTGGACGAGTACAAGAGGCTCTGCTCTCTGCCCCAAGCTTCTCGTCGTTAGGATTCCCATCCCGCAAATCAAGAGGATGAAGCCTTTCCAGAGTCCACTCCAAAATTTGGAATACCGATCTTTTTGCATGCAGAACACCCTATCACGATTTTGATGGACTGCTGGAAACTGTTGGGAACGGAAATCTTTCAAAGCTGATGCTCAGATACCGATCCATGAACCGGACTGTTCCGTCCAAGAGCCCTTATTTCCGGGAAGTGAATAACCATTCGGTTCGACTCATTGCCTCGGGGCTGCCGTTTCTGGTTCGCTTGGGGAAGACATGAATTCGTGGCGACTTCCCGCACCGTATCTCGGCAGCAACAGCATCAGGCAGGCAGAGGCCAGTGTCACGGCAGAGAGTTTCACCAGAAAAGCTTGGTACGAAGCGGATATGTCGAAGGCTTTTCCCATCAAGACGGGTCCAATGGCCGCAGCGATTGCGTAGGATGTCCAAGTGAAACCGTAAAGCATCGAGAAGGATCGAAACCCGAAGTATCTTGACAGAAGGTATGGGGTAATGTCGGCTTCTCCACCCATGCCCAATCCGATCAGAGCAGCCGCTAAAGAGCCAACCGGCAGTGAATGGGCAGTCGATAGCAAGTAGACACCGAAAGCAGATATCGTTAGGAGGCTAAATGCAACCCAAGGTGCAAAGAATCGGTCTAGCAACCAGCCTGTGACGAGCCGCCCCAGAAGACTGGCTCCTCCCATCGCAGAAAGAGCCATGGCACCCTCACCAGCTGATACCCCTCGATCCGTGAGTAATGCGGAGAGGTGAGTCAAAGATCCGTTCTGGCTAACCGAAGCTAGAAAAAGAGCCGTGATCAGTATCCAGAACGGACGTGACTGCAAGGCTTGAGAAAGCGAGGCGCCGCGGGCCTCACGCTTTACACTGCCGCGAAAACCCGGTTTTTCCCTCACAAATCGTGTGACCACGGGCAATCCTAGCAAGAGAATCATCGATCCAAGGGCCAGAAATGCTGCCCGCCAACCTAGATGAAGAATTAGGGATTGCGCGACTGGAGGCAGGATCATGGCCCCGATTGCGCTTCCGGCCATCAAGAGCGCCAGGGCAGAGCCTCGCCGCCGATCGAACCAAGTGGAGACTGCCTGGGAATAAGCCAACTGAGCGGTCCCGTTTCCAACAAGGCCCAAGATAACAAATACGGCGTAGAGGTGGATGAGATGGGGAGTCAGGAGAAACAAAGAGGCGAAGGCACTTCCATAGATGGTCAAGCAGGGGAGAATGATACGCTTCGGCCCAAACCGGTCGAGCAGATAGCCCAACCCAGGCGAACTGAGGGCTACCGTCATCGCGGCGATTCCAAAGGCCAATGAATAGGCCTGTCGGGACCAGGAAAACTCCTCTGTCAAAGGCTTCAGGAAAATTCCGAAAGTGCTCACAAACAGTGAGCCGAAACCTACAAAAAGGGCCAAGGCTGAAGCCAAGGCGACCCGCCACCCCAGGTAGCCAAAATCATCTTCGTCTGGTTTGTTTGTGTCAGTTAAATGCATCTTAGATCAATCCAGATCGGCTGGGTTCTGCCGCCGATGGATGTTCGATTTCACGGGCATATCGTTGCATTGACAATCCAGGCAGCAATCACCTTAGCCTTAGACCTGTTGGAACTTTGACGCCAGTTGAATTGGCCAGAGTTTGCGCACTTATAGATGCGAAGGATATCTGGCAAACAGTTTTAGATTGTCACGAAAATGTAAAATTGCTTCAAGATGTTATATGCAGCTGGTTGAACGAACGACCTCATGAGTCCGGTCACAAGAACCAAGGAAACCTAAATTCCCTCCCGCAAGAAAACTTCCTCCTATTGAGAAGTGTCTTAACTCAATTCTCAAGCGCCGCTTAAACTCGGTAACAATCCCTATTCGTCCCCAACGACTGCACGAGCATTGGTAAGCGAGCACGAAGAAGGCAAGCATTGAAAAAGTCTTAAGTTTTATGGTTTTTTGCTCGATAAAAAACTTTGAGCCGGATTTTTCACATGCTCTGAAACAAATGGGTCGAAAGATACCTAACATTTTCCTGTCAAAGTGAGGAGGACATGTCGGAACTCAGAGATTCTGCAGAAAGCAGTAAGGGGAGCGCGGAAGAAAAGTCTTCTCCGCTTGAAAATGGCTGGCGAGGTCTCGAAGATGGCCTTGTAGAGGACAAAGATCTGGCAACCCCGGGACGTTTTTTCGAAGGCGCCTCTAGTATGGTGGACCTGACAAGCCCTCTAGTATCAAAGGATGAAAGCCCTACCTTAACTCTAGAACAGAATCTCAGAAAGCTTCTCCAGGATGTAGAAAAAATCCGCCAGGCCAGTCAACCGCCGCCTGAAAAAAGTTTACAACCAGATCTGCCCTACCTTAATCGCTTTCTGGGGCGGGCCCACGCACTTTACGAAAAACAAGACTTCAAAGCTTGCCTGGATATCCTGCATGAGGCTCACAAAATGGCGCCGGGAAATCCGGAAGTCCTCGCATTGATTGAAAGAGCCGAACAGGAATCGCAACTCCAACCAGCAGATTCAGATCTTGGCAATCGCATCGCGCAGTTCAAAGCAGAATCCCTGAAATTTTTTGAACATGGGCGCTACAGCGAGTGTGTTCAGAGGTTCAAACTGCTCACGGAACTGGACCCGGAGAATCATGATCTTCGCGATTATTTGCAAATTAGCATAGAGGAGGCCGAGAAACAAAAGCGGTCTCTTTCGAATGTGACGATCGCCGCACCCCCCGAGAATCGGAGCAAAACGCTATCGAAACTTCCGGCGCCTGATGTGCTGGTTCAATCGGAGCTCTCTCCGAATGTGACGGTCACCCCTCCCCAGGAAAATCGGGGCACGACGCTATCGAAACTTCCAGCGCCCGATGTGCAGGTTCAAGCGGAACTCTCTCCGGTGCCTTCTCGGGCCGTGCACCAAGAACCGGATGACGCGAGTGAGTCTTTGTCGCCCAACTCGAGTCTGAGTTCGAATCCCGTAAACTCACTTCTCAAGGCAAAGTCAGAACTCCCTTCCGAGTCTCTCCCCGAGAAAATAAGAAATGATGTGACCAGAAAGTCCCTTGAGGGGAGTCCCAGAGATCTCAGCTCAGAATGGACGGCCGTGGATCAGGAACGCGAATTGGGAAAAATGACGGGCACTTCCGAAAGCGGCTTAAAGCCAGAAACTAAGAATCTAAGATTTGTTTACCTGCTCGGCGCAGGATTGTTGTTTGGTTTGATCCTGGGTGCCTGGCTTGTTCTAGGCCCACCAAGGCAGATGAAGAGTACGGAAGTTCAGCCTCAATCAAATAGCAATCTCGCCGTCCCAGCAGATCGACTGCGGCCCCCAATAGATCTATCCAAGTCCGCTGAAGGGGATGAACACGCCCAGGCCGAAAAAGCCTTCAAGCAAGGAAGGTTCATGGAAGCCAATCGTTTGTGTGATTCTATTTTGCAAGCTGAGCCCAAGAACTCGTTTGCATTGAATTTGAAACAACAAATTCACGAGCGCCTCAGAGATCTCGGCAACCGGGAGATGGCCAGCAGTAATTGGGGGAAAGCAATCGCTCTATGGATTGACGTGTTAAAAATCAATCCCAACGACCGGGAAGCAGCCCAGCAGCTGAACACCGCAAAAACCAACCTTAAAAAACAATCGCAGATGGATCTGGCCAATAAACAGGCCCAGGAGAAGAAAATTCAAGACCTGCAACAACAAATAACTATTGCCCTCAGTGCCGGGCGATACCTACCCCCGAATCCAGGGAATGCCATCGAACTCATCCAAAAACTGGATGTCATTTCTCCCGACAGTTCTTTCAGTAAGGAAAAACTCGACCAAATCCTTCACAACCTGGTCGCTCAAGCGAATCGAAGCCTCCAAGCCAGAGACTATGCGAGTGCGAGCACGCTCGTTAAACAAATGCAGAACTACTTTCCTGAGACTCCCGAATTGAAAACCCTGGTTGAGAGTCTTAAGGCCGAAGAATCCCGCCTCATAGAATCAAGAAATTCCTGGATGCAGAAGGCAGAGGCCGCAATGAGCGCCGGGCACTATGTCACGCCCGCAACGGATAACGTGATTGCCTATTGCAACCTGCTCCTGGCGAGCCAACCTCAGGCTCCAAAAGCCCTCGAACTCAAGAAGGATAGTCTGATGAAGGCCGTTTCCCAAGCCAAAGCATTGGCCCAGGATGGCAAATATGATGACGCCAAGCTTGTCTATTCAGCTCTGCTTTATCTCTCCCAAAACGAAAATGGAGTTCCTCTCAGTAGTCAAGACTTGAAAAGGGAAATAGACCGACTCACATTCAATGCCTATGCAGTGATTCACGACCATACGATTGGAAGCTGCACAGGGCGTCTTAGATTTAATGGATATCAGATCGCCTATATTCCATCGACCGATTCGAACGATGGGTTTGCCTTGAAGCTATCGGAAATTGTGCAAGTGGAAACAGGTGATAAACTCAAAATTCAGTTCAAAGGCAAGACTTATCGATTTCAGGCCAACGCTTCGAAGAACGTCCCAGAAAACCGGGCGCGGATCGGCGAGATCGAGCAGCGGCTAACCTCGCTTAAGACCAGCAGCCAGCAGCCTCTTCATTAGAACACGCTCTCTGCCCGCAATCTGCTTGATACTCTGGCTAATGCCGCCCGGGGCGACACGAGTGGCGATTTTAAGATTCGAATTTATACCTTAGGGCTTGGAACTTACTACTTGAGCCTATGGGAACTGCTAACGAGACAGGTAGCTCGATCCTACAACGAGTTGCCAATGATAAGGCCTCAGCTAGTTTTAACCCCAATCAATTGGAAGGCAAATATTATTTTGCAAGTGACCCGGTTCAGCTCAGGGCAGCCTTTGAAGCCGTCCGAAATCAAATTCTCCGCTTGAGTCAGTAAGCGAGAAATTGCGGTGGAAACGGACTTTCCTTGAGATTTCAAACTTCTTATTCGTCCCTCCTTGATGGAGCGACGACGCAGTCTGTTTTTCTCAACCCCCCTGAAGTCCCCCCTTGTTCAAGGGGGGACTTAGGGAGGAGGTGTCTTCGCCTGAATAAGGGAGGACAAAAACGGGGACATCCTCACCTGAATTTAGTGGGACAAGAGATCGGGGTTCGCCCTAAACCAACAGGGGACAAGACAAAAGGATTCCTAGCTTGAATAAGGCGGGAATAGACCTCATTGCTCCTCCTGGTCAAGAGAAGGCATGCGTCCTTTAAGCGTCGCCAGTCGTATGTGAGTAGACCCAATTCCTCAATAGTCCCCTTGAACAAGGGGGGACTTCAGGGGGTAACGCAGGTTGTTTCGGTAAATTCTAATGCAGAGTTACTTCGGCTGAGGAACAATGCGAAGGTAAGGTTTGGGTGCTTTCCATCCTTCGACGAATTTCTTTTTCGCCTCCTCATCCGACACAGACGGCAGGATGATGACGTCTTCGCCCCTCTTCCAGTTCACCGGCGTGGCCACCTTATGCTTTGCGGTAAGCTGTATCGAATCGAGGACGCGCAGGACTTCGTCGAAATTACGGCCCGTGCTCATCGGGTAACTCAGCATCAACTTGATCTTCTTGTCCGGGCCGACTACGAATACCGTACGCACGGTGGCATTGTCCGCCGCGGTCCTCCCCTCGGAAGTCGTTCCGCTGGCAGCCGGCAGCATGTCATAAAGTTTAGCAACCTTCAGTTCCGGGTCGCCGATCATCGGGTACTTCACCTTGTGGCCTTGAGTCTCTTCGATATCCGCTGCCCACTTGCTGTGATTGGAAACGGGGTCCACGCTTAGTCCGATAATCTTGCAGTTTCGCTTTTCAAACTCGGGATGGAGTCCTGCCATATAGCCGAGTTCTGTGGTGCACACGGGAGTAAAATCTTTTGGATGGGAAAACAAGATCGCCCAGCCATCGCCGATCCATTCGTGAAAGCTGATTGGGCCTTGGGTCGTCTCGGCGGAAAAATTGGGGGCATCGTCATTAATACGTAAAGACATGGTCAATCTCCTTCAATAGTCTGTGATCCTGAGGTGAACGCAATTGACATTTTAGGCTGCCTCCTACTGTTCTTGTCAAGTTCTTCGTAGTTCGAATCCTTCTCTGGCTGAAATGATACCATGACGTGCCCGAAGAGCGGGGTCTTCAACAGGCGCGGGGCTTCGGGGGTTGCCAATACCAGTCTGACCTCTTAAACGAATCCGCCCCCACAAACCTGAAGGCGCGGAAAATCGGGGGCATCAATTGTGGCTGATGCTCGTCGTCCTTTCAATGGATAGGGATTTCGATTAGCCTTAGTAGCATCATGATGCGAAGAGACGTGCTTGGCCGAACCCGAATCGTTTATGCTTCATGCCTGCTTCTGTTTAGCCTGAGCGCTCGAATTTCCTCCGCTCAAACCCAAAACCTCGTGCAGGAGGACTCTGATGCTATTCTGCGTGAAAAAGCCCTCCTTTTAAGTGATTCTCTAAATCCGCTTTTGCTATGTCCTTCGATCCCGGAGCCGTCCGATCTGGGGGTTGAACCTGGAAAGACATCCGCTAATAAGACCGGGCAAACTCCGAATCCCAACTTTCTTCGCAATCTCCTGCTGGATCAGAAGGTTATTTGGACCAGCCCTTGGCACATTTCCAAGCGTGATGCCGTGTGGCTGATCCCTTTTGCAGCTGCGACGGGTGCTTTGATTGCCACCGATCGTTCGACTTCGGGAGCCATTGCAAATTCTGAAAACCTCATTGCCGTCAGTAACGATATTTCTCGAATCGGTGCTGGTTATTCAACCTTTGGCGCTGCGGGAGTTTTCTTTCTGACGGGTTCGTTGCTCCATAATCAACGGGCTCGGGAGACCGGTATTCTGGCTACGGAGGCTCTTATAGACAGCTCTCTTGTGGGGTTCGCTCTCAAGTTTACGTTTGGCCGCGAACGTCCGTATCAAGGAGATGGGCAAGGTTTATTCTGGCAAGGTGGAGCTTCTTTCCCTTCGGGCCATGCGATAACGATCTGGTCTCTGGCGGTGGTCATCGCCGAAGAGTATTCAGACCACAAAATGGTTGGATTCGGAGCCTATAGCATTGCCACGCTGGTCAGCGTGGCCCGCTATACCAGCTATAATCATTTCCCTTCCGATGCGCTCGTCGGAAGTGTCCTGGGGGGGCTGATCGGTCATTATGTCTACCACGCGCATCATCACCAGGGTTCCGGAGCAGCCAAGCCCAGCCTTAAATCTCACCTCGTCCCGACGTCCATTTCTCCGGTTGTGTCCCGAACAGGCGATCACGCGGTGCTGCTCAGATGGGGTCTCTAAATGCCACAACCGGCTTTGGTCGAAAGATCAATGATTCGACGTCTACCTGCATCAAATTTACCCTACGCATTCTCCTTAGAATTCATCCCCCTACCATTATAAAAGTAATGTGATGCAGTTTCGAACTTCCAGCGAAGTGGAGTAAAACGGGCACTCCACCCCCTGAGAATCAGGTCGCAGACTGCCTACCTGAACCGACCTCCTTTCGCCCTTACGGAAAATAAACTCCTTTTGTGACCCATCCCTCGACGGTCAGGATCTTCTCTCGAATCCCCCAGTGAGCGAGGGGCTTAAGGAGGTCTTCGGGTTGCTGACCCTTGCTCAAAAGAAGAAACTTTTTTCTTTTTCTCTGTGAAATTCTTTGACTCAAACAGACCCATCGAATCGGGTGTAAGTGATGTTTAAGCACCATACCGGGGATTATTTTCTGTGATTGGTTTCCGTTGGCGACGAACGTGCATATTGATTGTGCAACCTATGGATTGTATGAGTAAGTCGTAAGTAGGGACCCATATTTCCAGAATCCTTTAAGGAGAAAAACATGCTTTTTAAACACAGTTCGAATACAGCGACGGCTACACCAGCTAATAGCCAGAAGGCTAGTCTAGAGGAGAACAAGATCGTAAAGGTCGAGTTTCCATTGAATCGTCATCCGGAGGAAATTGACTGCTGGGTTGACGATTCCTGGAAAGAAAAATGCCGGGCCAAAGAAGATCGGTATTACTGGGAGGCGGATGCTACCAACCCCATCGACCAAAAACAAGCCAGTGAGTTAATTCGAAAAGATGTGGTGGATCTGGGCGAATTGAACGGGTCCACAAAATCCTTGTTGGCCTTTGGTCCAGACTTCCAGGACCCCGAATTTCAGAGGTTTGTCGGAGAAATTCAAAAGACGAATGAGGAAATCCAGAAATTAAAGGAGCAGACCGTAAAACTCTCTGCCGAAGAAAAAAGCATTAAGCAGGTGCTCAGCCAACTGGACGACCCCTCCTTGACTGACAAGGTGTTTGAGGAGACAAAGAAGAAAAGTTATGCCTTAGAGCTTGCAAAGACCAAGGTGGAAGTGTATGAACGTCAGCGCAGTTCCCTCAAAGCGAAAGCGTTAATTGCTTTTGCCGAGCATCGCCAGAGAGAGTACGAAAGGCGAAAGAAGATTGGGGATCAGAAGGTCGAGCGGATCAATGCTCAGCTCGAAGAGGACCAGAGATTGATTGAGGATTTCATCGCCTACCTTCCAACGATCGCGGCGGTTGCACCTGACGATCAGCCTCTTTCTCCTGCTGTCCATTACATGAGCCCCAGGTTTGACGTTGAAGCGCCGAAGGAGATTAAGACCTTAGAGCTAGGGCGCATCGTCATCAGGCCAAATCGTTATGAATTCAAAATGAAAGAGAGCTAGAAGAGATTACGAAAGAACGCTTCGATCCATTACTGCAAGTTTCCCAAGGATGAATTGAAAAGGCGGAGCCCATCCTGATTGGTCCTGCCGAGGGCTCCTATCTTGCTGTCCTGGATGCGAGTCAGGGTGAAACCTTAATTAAAGCGTGCTGTAAGAAAACAGGTTTAAGTAGATTGCATCCAGAAAGTAGTCTGAATTTGAATGGTCTTATCCCAGCTTTTCCGGAGAGTTGCGCGAATGGAAATTAGAACATACCAATGTGACAATTGCGGGAAGCTGCAAGGTAGTGACGAAACCTGGTGGATCGTGTCCTCTACCGACAACGAAAGCTTTGTGGTATTCCCCTGGGGGCGTCATGTTCTGAATAATGGGCATAAGACAGTTTGTTCAAATTCCTGTATCATGCAGTTACTCAGTGAATTTCTTAGTGAAAAGGTAGAGAAAGTATCGATTCGCCAGGGAGTCCACGTCCATTAAGACAATGGGCTTCACTCGTTTTCCTTGGCATGATTGACGAAACGGTAACCCAACCCTCTTACCGTAAGGAAGTGAGCGGGGTTCTTGGGATCGATTTCCAATTTCTGTCGCAGAAGAGCGACGTGCACATCCACGGTGCGGGTTTGAATTTCTGCTTCATAGTCCCAGACTTCGCGGAGCAATTGTTCCCGAGACAAGGTGGTCCCGACATTCCGGATAAAATAACAGAGCAACTGATATTCTCGGGCCGAGAGCTCAACCAACCTGGCATGGAATCTGACTTGAGTTGTTCGAAAATCGACAACGACTGAGCCAAATTTGAAAACCGTGTCGGAACTTGTTTGACCTGTCGAAGTTCGCCGTAACAGGGCTTCCACGCGGGCCAGCAATTCGAGAGGCTCAAAAGGCTTGGTGAGATAGTCATCAGCTCCCAGTTTCAACCCTAAGACTTTATCAACGAGCTGCCCTCGGGCAGTGAGCATTAGAATTGGAGTCTTGATGCTCTGCTGACGAAGCTCGCGGCAAACGTCAAAACCGTTCTTAACCGGTAACATCACATCCAATACAATCAGCGAGAACGTCTGTTGACCCGCTAAATTTAAAGCGGTCTGGCCGTCTCCCGCCGTTTCCACCTGGTATCCCTCAGCCGTCAGTAGATCGGAAAGAGTCATCACCAGACCGGGTTCATCTTCCACGAGCAGCAATCGCTTTCCCAAATTGCCTCCCCCCGGATTGTTAGAATTCAACCAAAACTCCTTTTGTTTGCTTCCAGGTATTCAAGTCTGCGCAATTATCTTGTCAGCATGTAAGGAATCACATTCGTTCACAGCCCTAATTCCCAGGGAATCTAGTACAAACCTCATAGCGGCGAATCGGTGCATTCTCAGTCCCATTCAGTACATACCGGGAGATAGAGAGTAAAGGAAGCGCCACCCCCCGGGGGATTTGTTAATTTGACAGACCCTCCGTGCGCCTTGAGATAGCGCTGCAACAGACTTAACCCCAGGCCTGCTCCAGGAACCGAAGAGGCTAATACTTTCTTGCCTCGGTAGAAGGGTTCAAAGATACGGGGAAGATCTGCCGGGTCTATGCCAGGGCCGTGATCCGCCACCGTAACAACGACTTCTTTCCGGCTATGAGCGGTGGCTGCTGTCAGCTGCAGCCATTTCCCAGCGGGGGCGTATTTGAGAGCATTCTCGATAAGGTTTCTAATAGCACTTTCCAAGGTCCGTGTGTCTGCCAATACCGGGGGGAGCCCCTCATCGATGTGCTGCTCGACTGTCCAACCCCGGTCTTCGAAGGTCTTCTGAAATTCCGAAAGCAATTTGTGCAAGAGAGGACTGATTTCTGTGAGCTGAAACTGGTAGTGCTCTCGACCCGATTGAATTCCGGCATAGTTCAAGATTTGTTCTAACATATCGGAAAGACGTTTACTCTCGGTCTGAATAACCGTTCCATACTGTTGGATCTTTTCAGACTGCACGGCGACTCCATGCGAGAGGTTAAATCCAGCCGACTGGATTACCGATAGCGGAGTTCGTAGTTCATGAGAGATCCCGGCCACAAATTCCATTTGCTGCTGTGCCAGTGCTCTAGCTCTCTGAGTGCTCCGCATGAGAGACAGGATGCTCCCGGTCATCAATAGAAGGATTCCAAAACCGATCGCCTGATTGCGATGACGGGTCTTGTTCACCTCGACTTCAATGGATCCCAACCGATGCCTGGCGAGGAGCTGCCAAGAATTAGCGGCGGGATTTGCGCCCCCGTCGCGGCTTGCAGGGGCGAGTGGATTCCGGAATTCTGGCTGCGAGTCTCCCGGCATGAGATCTGGAGGAGGCATGCCTCCCCCGCGGGGACGGAATCCAAACCCAAAACGGCCTAGGGGCCTAAACAAAGGAGCAGTCATATCAGCGGGGTTGAAGGATTCCAAAGTGAGGCTGGGATCCGAAGCATAGATCAACTGTCCAGGCTTACCGGCCACAACGCCGAGCCGATACCGCGACAGGGTCGGCCCGCCAAAGTGTCTTTCCGCTAGATTGGGCAGGAACTGTTGCTTGAGAAACTGAGCGTCCAGCTCGATGAAGTACCAACCCATCACCTCCGCGGATTTCTCTTCGGAAGCCTGCTTTGCAGGACGAGATGGCAGATAGGGATTAGACGGGGATCGATCTGTCAATGGGGGCCAGTCGTCTGGCGGGCCAGAGCCGCGCCGAGCTGCAGATGGATTCTGTCTCCAATCGGGCCGCCGATGGGGCATTGGTGGACGAAAGAAGGTAGTCGGGATTACGATCACGGGCCGGTCGGCAGAGATTGAAAAAGTGAATCCACCAGGTAATGCGGCTGGCAGTGTCCTCTCTGCCCAGCGTTGAGTTAAAATGTCCCGGTAATTCTGCAGCCCATTGGGCCAGTCCTGCTTCTGGAATTTCTTTTCTTGGGCCAAGAAGCTTTCAAATGTGAGAGTCCCCTTTGCGTCGATCGTGCCAATGCTCAGGCTTCTGATGAGTTGTGGCTGGCGGGAATTGTTTTGCCACTGAGAAAACATCTCGACAAGATGCGCTTCAAGTTCAGCCTCATTTTGGAAATCAGCCCGGGGGCGGAAGGTTGAAAAGGTTTCCTGGACGGTGCCCGAGAACTCGGATTGGAAGCCTCGGAACGCCACTTCAAGAAGTTCTTTCTGCTGCAGGCGATCGGCGTCGCTGACCCGATCGATCCAGCGATATAACAGGACCGCAGCAACCAGCACGACTAGGCCGAGAAGGCCGGAAAAAATGATGAGCAGTCCTGACTTATCATACTTTTGCCACACGACTTGTATTATACTCCCCACTCGGTCACCTTGCTGAGACCGCCTTGCAACTTTACCTGGATTTTACAATCAAGTATTCAACGGCTTTCATCTCATGGGGTTGAGATAAATCCTGCAAAAGGTATGTCTAGTGAACATTCTAAGAGGGGTACAGATTAACTGGTGCTGATAAGACAGACCTTTGGAATTTATTTCGACTTTACCCTTCTCCCCCCGTTAAGCGTCAGAATAGTTCTGAACCCGTATCGCTTCTCGAAAATCAGCCTGCCAATGAGTTTGTCGGGTGGAGATGCGGTCCTATACAGACTACTGCCGGCCTGGAATTCGGAGCCATGAACCAAAGACGAGATCAGCCTGGACAAATTTCAAAGCCTTTCATTCAAATGAGAACGAATTTTCAATCTCGCTCTTATACTCGTTATTGGGCCGTTGCGGCTAGTATGCTATTGCTTTTTCTGCGGCCCGTCTTCTCCCAGGAAAAAGATGCGGACAGTGCCAGCCAGCCTTCAGCCAATATTGACAAAGTTTCTCTCAAAATAAACCCCGTGACCGGGATCGCCTCGGTATCGTCTACGAATTACACCCCGTTGACTTCTCATGAACGCTGGAGGCTCTATTTCAAACAGAATTACTGGTCCATGGGGGCCTACTTCGGTCCATGCGTCTCGGCCTTACTGGTTGACCAGACCACCGGCGAGCCGCCGGAATGGGGGGGCGGAATCGGGGGATATGGCCGCAGACTTGGCTCGCGACTGGGAACAGCAATTGTCCAGGGTACTTTTCAAGCTCCAGTTGCGGCCTTGCTAGGAGAAGACACTCGCTATATCAGTAGCGGTCAAGAAGGCTTCAAGAAAAGGGCAAAACACGTACTCTTATTCAGTTTCATCACTTACAACACTCAAGGCCATAAGACTCTGAATATTGCCAATATAGGGGGATTCTACGCCTCCAGTGCGGTATCCACACTATGGCTACCCCAGAAAGAAAGCGTCGGCCTGTACACCTTAGCCGATGGAAGCAAACAGGCAGGCCTGACTATCCTCATTAATATGATTCAGGAGTTTTGGCCGGATATTCAGCAAAAATTAAAGCGTCGGCCGTGAACTAACGATTGGTGGTCGATCGGGTGAAAATCCTAGAGATCGTTCTCCAACTCTTTCCCTGCATCTCGAGCGTCAACTTACCCATTTCATCGAAAAAGGGGGGTAAACCTCAGCACATTCAAACCGGCATTGCGTTTTGAGAACGGAAGACAGGGTGGCAACTGTTCAGAGACTAGCGGCGTGCGCGATTTCGCGATAGACTGTAAAAATTGTTCGCCTTAAAGTGAGATTTGTCTGACCCTATTACTTATCCCTGTATGCTCTCAGCGCCCGATCTTTTCTCTTTACGATCCCGTTCGCCTCTTGAACCCTTTCTCCGATTAGGCCTCGTACAGAACTGTGGCGCTTCGCGGGTGAAGGTTACGCCCAAACGCTGAATGATTTCTATCGGCAGAAGTACTCCGGCCAGCATTTCGACTTGATCGTCCTGGAGTTCGCTCCGGCGCTGAAATTGGGCGACCGCCAGTGGGGTGTTGGGACACCAGTGCCGCTCAGCAAGCAAAGAATGACATGATTTTTATCTGGGAAGACCACCGCGCAAGGCACCCTGCTGCGGCCGGGGCTTGAGCTCTAAGGATCCTGCGCCATGAACAAAATCACGCCTCTCCAAGAATCGCCTGACTTTTCGCTATGCTTGGGCGGCCCTCTGTATCAACTGTTCCGGCGGACACATGTGTCCGGAGACGCACTGGAGTTGCTCCACCGCCGAATTCTGTTTATCTCGCTCTTCGCGTGGCTCCCGCTATTGGTATTGTCGCTGATTGGCGGGCATGCGCTGGGCGGAGCCATCAAGGTCCCATTTTTACATGACATCGACGCGCAGGTTCGATTCCTGGTCGCGTTACCGGTGCTGATTGCCGCCGAGCTGATCGTCCATTTGCGCGTCCGCCCCGTGGTGTCACGGTTCGTGGAGCGGGACATTGTCGTCTCCGAAGATCTGCCGAAATTCCACGCCGCCATTCACTCGGCCGTGCGTGCGCGCAACTCGGCCCCCATGGAAGTGTTGCTGGCGATTTTGGTCTGGACGGTCGGTCACTGGGTCTGGCGGAGCCAGGTTGCCATCGGTGCAGCAACCTGGTATGCGATGCCGCAAGGCGCCCATTTGCATCTCACGCCTGCCGGGTACTGGTACGCCTTCGTCAGTATTCCAATCTTTCAGTTCACCTTGCTCCGCTGGTACCTGCGGCTCCTTATCTGGTTTCGGTTCCTGTGGCAGGTCTCGAGGCTGAACTTGTGCCTCATCTCCACCCACCCGGACCGAGCCGGCGGACTAGCCTTCCTGGGTAAGAGCACCTACGCCTTCGGACCGATCCTTTTCGCCCAAGGCCTGTTGCTGGCGGGTATGATCGCCAGTCGGATCCTGTACGAGGGTGAGAGCTTGTTGTCCTTCAAGATTGAAGCCGTGAGCTTGGTGGGTTTCTTCGTTTTGTTCCTGCTCGGCCCACTCGTTATGTTTACGCCGCAGCTCGCGCGGGCGAAACAGAGGGGATTGGACGCATACGGACTGCTCGCTAACCGCTACGTCCAGGGATTTGAGGATAAGTGGGTTCGGGGGAACGCGGCACAAGGCGATGAACTTCTGGGCACTGGCGACATTCAGTCGCTGGCCGATCTCGGAAACAGTTATTCGATTGTTGAAGAGATGCGCCTCGTACCCTTCGGACTTAAGGACATCGCAAGACTCGCCGCCGTGACCGCTGCGCCTCTTCTGCCTTTGGCTCTGACGGTTTTTTCGCTTGAGGAGTTGGTCACACGGGTGATCAAGATTCTTTTCTGACAGGTGAGTGGAGCCAAAGATCGACCACGACATCCTGCTCACCCACGGCGGGAGCAGCGCGAGCTAAGTACTGATAGGTGTAATTAATGTAACGTTTTTTAGGACGGGCGCCGCGTGAGGTTGAGGCTTTGAGATAGCCCCAGGCCTGCAAAGTTGTAGGCCGGGTCACTGACCCGACGTTAACATCACCATATTTATGAAAAGCAGTGCTAAGCTAAATGAAATGAACCTACACTAAGGATTACCGGAGCAAATCATGACCCAAGAAGACAGGAACCCGTTGAAGAGGCCCGATGCCGAGAGGCAAGCAGAATCGGGCAGCCTCGCCAGTGACCCGATTGCCTCGGCCTTGATCGAGAAATTCACCACGCCACGGCCCTCCGTGGGCGAGCGCATGGCCGCCGGTAAAGCGCTCCGCGATAAGTTGCCTCGCGAAAAGCAGGGGGAATTCCGCCTCCACCCGAAGCGCTCGGACCCGGTCTCCATCATCGAGGAACAAGCCAAGACCCGACTTCCGTCCCTGGTCCCGATCCGCCACTCGCGGATGCTCACCTCGCCGTTCGCCTTCTTGCGCGGTTCGGCGGCAGTGATGGCAGCCGACCTGGCTTATACCGCGACGACGGGGATGACCGTACAAGCGTGCGGTGACATGCACGTAGCCAACTTTGGGGTGTTTGCCTCGGCCGAGCGCACGCTGGTGTTCGGCATCAATGATTTCGACGAAACCCTGCCCGCTCCCTGGGAGTGGGACCTCAAGCGGCTGGCGGCCAGCGCGGTGGTGTGCTGCCGCTTCTTAGGCGCGGACCGGGCCCTGTGCGAGGAAAGTGCGCGGGCGGTGGTCAAGAGCTACCGGAGGCGGATGCGCGAGTACGCCGAGATGAATTATCTGGACGTTTGGTACGCACGCATCGATGAGCGTGACGTGCTTAGGGTGATTTCGCCGACATTTCGGAAACGGGCGAAGCAGATCATGGCCAAGGCGAAACAGCGCGGTCACCTGCAAGTGCTCGACAAGATGGCCGAACTGGTGGACGACCAGCAGCGTATTATCGAGGTCACGACCCTTCATCGTGCGTGAGACCCACGCCGAGTCCGGCCGCCCCATCGCGGAGCAGATTGGACTGTTCATGGAAAAATATTTGTGCTCCCTGCCGGATGATCGGAAGGTCCTTCTGTCCCGTTACCGGATCCTGGATGTAGCCCGCAAGGTGGTTGGAGTCGGCAGTGTCGGCACCCGCTGCTGGGTCACCCTGATGCAAGGGAAGGAGATTGACGACCCGCTGTTCCTGCAACTTAAGGAAGCCCAGCCCTCGGTGCTTGCGCCCTATGCAGGCGCAACGGCTTACGCGAATAACGGACAAAGGGTAGTGGTAGGGCAGAGGATTATCCAGGGCGCGCCCGACATCTTTTTGGGTTGGGGTGAAGCGGATGGTCGCCATTTCTACGTGCGCCAGCTTCGAGACATGAAGGGGGGAGCGGAGTTAGACCCCAAAATAACCCCAATGGAATCCCTGCCTGAATATGGTGGGCTCTGCGGCTGGGCGCTTGCGTTGGCTCACGCCAAGTCTGGAGACCCCGCCATGATTGCAGGGTACTTGGGTAAGAGCGGCGTAATAGACGAGGCTATTGCCCGCTTCGCTGTATCTTACGCCGACCAGACGGAGCGAGACCACAAAGTGTTCGCCACCGCGGCGCGTCATGGCCGGATTTCGGTCGCTAGCGAGTTCTGAGAAGGCACAAGAGTTAGCTGGCCATACGAACATCACACAGGAGAAAGACAGGTGAATAAATCGTGTATAGTGGACCTCAAGGCTGCGGTGACCATAGTGGTCGAGGTGCCCCCAGGCCCTTTCCGCATCTGCGGCCTGCAGGCACAGGCCTTTGACGGCACGTGGAAAATCAACAACAACGAGTTGGTGAAATGAGGAAAACATGAACCGAATCGAACAGGAGCAAGCAGAGGTAGCGGAGAGGTATTCTCTGGGTCCTCTGCGATCTCCTGTTCAACGCCTGAAAATCACAACCATGATAACCATAGGCCAACTGAATCTCCTGGCCGGGGAAATACCTTGTGGACTGGCCGCTGCCTCAACGACGACACTCCAAACAAAATAAACTGACAGACCAAGCAAAGAAAGGAAACAACCATGAAACGAAACACACGACTGCATGACGGAATACGCGCGGGTCTGGCGGCCATCGCCCTCACATTGTTGACCGGCGGCTTCAGTCATTTTGCCGCAGCCCAAAATGTCCCTCCGAGCGAGGCTGCACGCAAAATCGAACCAAAGAAGCCCGACTATTCGCCCTACCCGGGCCAGAAGTTTCCCAGTCGGGTCTTCTGGGGCGTTGCCCACGTCCACACCGGCTTCTCCTTTGACTCGGGAATGTTTGGGGTAACGACGACCCCCGACGACCTCTTCAGGGTTGCCACGGGCGGAGAAGTCGTCCTCGACAACGGCCAGCGCTTCAAACAGGACCGGCCGCTGGACTGGGTCTCCATCACCGACCATGCCGAGTATATGGGCATTGCCGATCAAATTCGCGCCGGCAGCCCCGAACTCCTCGCCAATCCACAGGGCAAACGGTGGTACGAGATGTCCAAGACGAGCCCTCAGGAGGGTGTCAAAGCCGCCATCGAAGCCGTCGTCTCCATGCAGACCGGCAAGCCTGTCTTCGACGCGATCCAAGCTCACGGCCGCGGCCTGGGCGCACGCCACCGCCGCAGCCGAGAAGTGGAACCAGCCGGGCGTTTTTACGACGCTGCACGGCTTCGAGTGGACTTGCGCGCCTGGCGGCAACAATCTTCATCGCACCGTCATCTTTCGGGACAACGCGGACCGCGTGAACCAGGTCGTTCCCTTCTCCACCTTCGACAGCCAGGATCCGGCGGACCTCTGGAAGTACATGGACGCGTACGCGAAGAAGACGGGCGGCCAGGTGCTCGCCATCCCGCACAACGGCAACCTGAGCAATGGCATGATGTATTCGGCGGAGACCTTCGACGGAAAACCCATGGACCGGGCCTACGCCGAGGCGCGCGCCAGCCACGAGCCACTCCTGGAGGCGACGCAGATCAAGGGTGACAGCGAGACCCATCCCTACCTCTCGCCGAACGACGAATTCGCCAATTTTGAGCGATGGGACATCAATTTTAGCAAGATGGAGACAGCGCAGAATAGCGTCCTCCACGGCAACTACGTCCGCTCGGCGCTCAAGCTGGGACTGGAGCTGGATGCCAAGCTTGGAGCCAACCCCTACAAGTCCGGCCTGATCGGCGGCAACGATGCCCATGTCGGCGTGGTCACCACGCGGGAAGACAACTTCTTCGGTGAGTTTGCCAACGGATTGCCGTCGCCGGATCGTTGGAAAACCCCGCTCGCCATGGTCAACAATGATCCGAAGAAAGGCCCGTTGGTCTCGGTCTGGGATGAACAGGCCGCGGGCCTGGGCGGCGTGTGGGCGCGCGAGAACACCCGCGAGGGAATCTGGGACGCGCTCAAGCGCAAGGAAGTCTACGCCACCACGGGCGACCGGCCGACCGTACGCGTGTTCGCGGGCTGGGACTTCGACGCGGGCGGACCTCGATCGGCCGGATTTCGCGGAAAATGGCTACGCCCACGGCGTGCCCGATGGGCGGCGATCTCGCAAGGCGCACCGGCCGGCAAGCCGCCCGTCTTCATGGTTCACGCGATGCGCGATCCGGACGGCCCCAACCTCGACCGCATCCAGATCATCAAGGGCTGGCTCGGCAAGGACGGCAAGGCGCAGGAACGCATCTTCGACGTGGCGGTCTCCGGCGGACGCAAGATCGGCCCGGACGGCCGCTGCAAGACCTCGGTGGGCAACACGGTGGACGTCGCCAACGCGACCTACACCAACACCATCGGCGCCGCGACGCTGTCGGCGTATTGGAAGGACCCGGCGTTCGATGCGAAGCAGCGCGCGTTCTACTACGTGCGCGTGATTCAAATCCCGTCGCCACGCTGGACGGCCTATGACCAGAAGCGTTTCGGCATCAAGATGCCCGACTATGTTCCGATGACGGTCACCGACCGCGCCTACACCTCGCCCATCTGGTACACGCCGTAAATCGCCGGCGAACAGTAGAGACTCGGAATTGCTGCTCTCCGTTCCGTTGGACTGTCACATCCATGAAACGAATCCTCAAAGAACCACTGCTGCACTTCCTCCTGCTGGGGGCTCTGATCTTCGCCGGCTTCAGCCTGGTGTCCAAGCACTCTAGCGGCGAGCCGGGAAAGATTGTCATCACGCAAGGCCAACTCGCGTCCATGTGGGAGGGCTTCACCCGCACCCGGCAACGGGAGCCCACCCGCGAGGAGTGGGAGGGCCTGATCCGGGACCGGGTGCGGGAGGAAGTTTATTACCGCGAAGCGCTGGCGCTGGGCTTGGACAAGGACGACATCATCATCCGCCGCCGCTTGCAGCAGAAGATGGAATTCGTCTCCGATGACGTCGCCGCCCAGGCTCAGCCGACCGACGCCGAGTTGAGTGCGTATCTGCAGGCGCACCCCGATCCGTTTCGCGTCGAGCAACAGTTCACGTTCCGCCAGGTGTATCTCAACCCGGAGAAGCACGGCAAAAACCTTGCGCGCGACGCCGCGCAACTGCTGGCGCAGTTGAACCAGGACGGGCAGCAAGGCCGATGTCTCGGCGCTGGGCGATTCGTTCATGCTGGACCACCAGTTCGACGCAGTGCCGGCCGCGGAGGTCGGCGAAACAGTTCGGCGATGAGTTCGCGAAAACTTTGGGCGGACTTTCGCCCGGCCAGTGGCAAGGGCCGGTCGAATCCGCTTTCGGCGTGCATCTGGTGTTCATCGAGCGAACGCACGGAAGGAGAGGTGCCCGCGCTGGCGGACGTGCGCGACGCCGTGCGCCGTGAGTGGGACGAAGCCCGTCGGCTGGAAGCGAAAGATAAGTTTTACCAGGAGCTGCTCAAGCATTACACGGTGACGATCGAAAAACCGGAGCCGGTGGTGGCCAAGAGAGACTAGCGGAGGCGCGGGATGAAGCTGAAGCGAAGAGTTTGTGAACAGGAGGGAACAGAGGAAACAGAGAAATTCTTTTCCCACTCCGTTATCCCTGTTTGCTCCTGTTCGATGTTTGCTTCTTGCTGAGTTGCTCGTCGGCGTTCGCCCATGAAGTGCGTCCCGCTTATCTCGAACTGCGCCAGACCGGGCCGGAAACTTACGACGCGCTGTGGAAAGTGCCGGGCCAGGGAGACTTGCGCCTCGGACTCTACGTGGAACTTCCCGCCGGCTGCACCAACGTCACCGAACCGCGCCGCTCGATGGCCAACAATGCCTACACCGAACGCTGGACGCGTGAAGTGCGCGGGAGGACTCAGCGGCGGCACGATTCATATCGCCGGCCTCAGCGCGACGGCGATCGACGTGCTCGTGCGTTTGGAACGGCTCGACGGCAGCACGCAAGTGACGCGGCTCACGCCGTCCTCTCCGTCGTTTGTGGTTGCGGCCCCGGCAGACTGCGGTTGGCGTCGCCCGCACGTATACCGTGCTCGGCGTCGAGCACATCCTGTCGGGCATTGACCATCTCCTGTTCGTGCTCGCGTTGATTATCATCACCCGCGGCGGCTGGAAGCTGGTCAAGACCGTCACTGCTTTCACTGTCTCGCACAGCATCACGCTTACTCTGGCGACGCTCGGCTACGTCCACATCCCGCAACGCCCCGGTCGAGGCAGCTATCGCGCTGAGCATCGTTTTTGTTGCAGCGGAGATTCTGCGTGGCCGGCAAGGCTATGTTGGCATCACCGCCCGTGCGCCGTGGATCGTGGCCCTCATGTTCGGACTATTGCACGGCCTGGGTTTTGCCAGCGGGCTCAAAGACGCCGGTCTGCCGGACGGACATATCCCCACGGCGCTATTGTTCTTCAGCATCGGGGTTGAAGCGGGACATTTCCTTTTCATCGGCTTTGTCCTGTCGCTAATTGCACTCATGCTCCGGGCCGCCTCAAGACTCACGTCCATCAACCAACAACGATCAGCCATCCTGGAGGTTCTGCCGCCCTACGCCATCGGCAGCGTGGCGATGTTCTGGGTCATTCAACGCATAGCCGCTTTCTGAACGAATCAACGAAACAAATGACACAATCGTGAAAACCCGTATGGCCAAAAAACTTGAAGTGACTGAGACACCATAGCTTACAGCCCTCATCTTGTTGCCCTAATTCTCTTTTTCCAACCTGAAACTGGTCAACCGCCTGAAGCTGCCCGGTGCCACAGTTATCCCACGGCGTCAGTCGCGAGGCGGTTCCCCACATCCTTTAAGCCAACTGGGTACTTGGCCGTATAGTCGTTAACCTTGATCGGAGATGCCTCCATTGCGGTTTCCACATTAAGGCTACCCCAGAAACAAAGCGTTGGCCTATACACTTTAAGCGATGGAAGCAAGCAGGCCGGCCTGACGATCCTCGTCAATATGATTCATACTGATTTGACGTCAAATATAGAGTACATATATACTGGAGAGCAGGAGGTGAACGATGCGCCGTCCTGCTCAGATCAAACCCTGGCTGTCGGAAGAAGAATTGTTAGCCTGGTTGCGGGATGCTCCGGATCGCACCAGTTACCAACGGCGTTTAGCCATTTGGCTGACCTGGACTAGAGCCCTCCACGCCGAGGAAGTAGCTCAAATGCTGGGGGTCTCCAAGCAAGCCATCTGGTTGTGGATTGGCCAGTACAATAAGGAGGGCCCCGAGGGTTTGCAGCGTCAGGGGCGGGGCGGAAGGCGGTGGAGCCTGCTGGAGTTAAAGGAAGAACAGCGCGTGCTGGAGCGCTGGGCCAAGCGGGCGCAGCAGGGAGAAGTCATCACGGCCCGACAACTGCTGCCGGAAGTTCAGAAGACCGTCAGACAAAAGGTTTCTTTGGCCTATATCTACAAGCTCCTGAAGCGGCACGGGTGGCGCAAACTGGGGCCTCGCCCCCGTCATGTCAAAGCCAGTCGGGAAACCCAGGAGAGCTTTAAAAAAAACTTCCCCTTCTCATCCAGGACGCGATAGGGAAAATGGCTGGGGGGAAGCGAATCCGGCTGTTGTTTCAGGATGAAGGCCGTTTTGGGCGGATCAGTGATCGACGGCGTTGTTGGGTGCCTTTGCCCTCGCGGGCGACAGTCGGTCATCAGGTGATCCGCGAGTATGTGTATGCCTTAACAGCGGTCAGTCCGGCGGATGGCCAGGTGACTTCTTTAGTGATGCCCTGGGTCGATGCCGAAACGATGTCGGTGTTTCTCCGGCACACGGCCCGGCGTTTTCGGGGGGATTGTTGTGTGATGTTGCTCGACAGTGCCGGCTGGCACCGGGCTCACGCGCTCTTGATTCCTGAGACGATTCGGCTGATTCCTCTGCCACCCTACAGTCCGGAACTCAATCCGGTAGAGCACATTTGGAACTACTTGCGGGATCATGCCTTTGGCAATTCAACTTTTGATTCCCTGGATCAGGTCGAGAAAACTCTCTGTCGCGGGCTGAAAGCCTTGAACCAACAACCTCAACTGGTTCAATCGATGACTTGTTTCGATTGGATTAAACCTCTATGTATGACGTACAATTAGTATTAGGAGTTCTGGCCGGATATTCAGCAAAAATTTAAACGTCTGCCATGAGCCAACGTTTGATGCTGAGATTGGAGCGCAGTATGGCTCCCTATCAGCTTCCTGGTCTCATTCCCCGCTTTAAATCCACTCCCACAGGCAGGCACTGATCCGCCAAAACTGTCAGTCTAAAATGTTTGTGCGGTAGCTTTCTCGAAAAACTCTCATCCTGTTAGACGCTGAAAGGAGAGGGTTCCGAGAATTTACCTCGACTTTACAGTGCCCTCGGCGATTTCTGTTTAAAATGGAATGAGAGTCCGAAGTCATCTGAAGTGCATGGGCGAAAAGGAGAAAGCAAGCAATGACATCCTGTTTCCGGGCGATTCCATGAAAAAGGTTTTACAACGACTTTACAGAATGGCTGGAAACCTTTTCTGTGGCATTGCCGTCCAAGTAAGTCAATTGGGCAGAATTCGAGGGTTAGGCTCACGAAGAATGGGCCTTTTGTTCCACGAAAGCGTCTCTCGGATAGTTCGGTATGCTTGGGAAAATCAATCAATTCTATGAGTAAGGACAAAGGAGAATCACGATGAAAAAAACAACTGTATTGCTCGCATTTGTGTTGAGTATTGGAACAGTGCTGGCCCAGCAAGGTCCACCGCCCATGGGGCCTGGCTGGGGGCCACCGCCTGGGGGGCCTGCTTGGGGGGCGCAAAAATTGGACGCGTTGAAAACTTTTCTGCAGCTTTCCGACCAGCAGGTGCAATCCATCACGGCCCTTCAGACCTCTTTTCGCGACGCCGTCAAGCCGATTCACGAACAGATCATGACTAAGCAAGAGGAACTGAGGCAAGAATTGGACAAGGCCTCTCCGGATTCTGCCGTCGTAGCCCAATTGATGGTGGATGTGAAGAGTCTCCGCAGCCAGATCAAAACCAAGCGCGATGAACAACGACCGCAATTCCTGGCGCTCCTTTCTGACGCGCAGAAGAGTTCGTTGGCCAATCTGCAACAGGCTTTATCGTTGCAACAAGCCGCTCATCAGGCTGCTGCATTAGGCTTGATCGATGCCCCGCAAGGAGAACATTTCGGTGGGCCAGGCTTTGGCGGGATGCGGCATGGGATGCACCGGGGTCCGATCGGCCAGCCATGAAGATGGAGGGCTTATCAATCGATGGGGCAACAAAATCTAAGCTTTGCTGAATCAGGGAGTGGTCTATCGAGACGCGGCTTTCTCATTTCGGCCGTCTCCCTTCTTCTGGCGGGCAGGACGCTGCGGGGCGATCAAGAGGCCACCTTGTCTGTGAACGTCAAGGTGGTCAACTTGCTCGCGACTGTACGCAATAAGCAAGGACAGATTGTTCGCAACCTCAGCCAGGAAGATTTTCTCTTGGAAGAGGATGGCCGCTCTCAAACCATTCGCTATTTTGGGCATGAAACCGATCTAGCCTTAACGCTGGGCTTGCTCGTCGACACCAGCCTGAGCCAGAGAAATGTTCTCGGTCAGGAACGCAGCGCCAGTACTCGCTTTCTCAATCAAGTATTGCGAGAGAAGAAGGACCAGGCGTTCCTGATTCACTTCGACTGGGAAGTGGAACTCTTGCAGGACCTGACTCCCTCGCGAAAACTCCTGGAGACAGCGTTAGTGTCACTGGAGACACCGAACCCTCTTCAGCGGGGTGGAACCCATTCGCCGGGTTCTTGGCCCGGCCCGCAGAGGAGAGGCGGAGGCACTTTGCTTTATGACGCGGTTTTTCTGGCATCGAACGACATGATGAAAAAGCAGAGCGGACGCAAAGCACTTGTTATCCTCTCCGACGGCGTCGATACTGGCAGCAAAGTGAGTCTGGAGAGTGCTGTCGAGTCTGCCCAACGCGCCGACACTTTGGTTTATTCCATCTTATTCGCGGATGCGCATGTCTATGGGGCGGGAGGAGGCTACGGGGGACCCCACAACGGCGGGTATGGCGGAATGGGTCGGCATGGCGGTGGAGGGGGGCCGCAGTTTCCTCGACCATCGCTACCCGACGGCAAGAAAATTCTCGAAAGGCTTTCCCAGGAAACAGGAGGAGGCTTTTTTGAAGTTTCCAAGAACCAGCCTATCGAAGAAATTTATGATCGTATTGAAGAGGAACTCCGCAATCAGTATAGCCTTGGCTACACTCCTGACCGAGCTGATGCAGGCTCGGGTTATCACAGGATTCACCTCGTGACCAAGCAGAAAGGGCTCGTCGTTCAGACTCGAGAGGGGTATTACGGATAGCGCTGAACCCAAGCTCACCCAGCCCTATTTCCGATAGGAGCCCTGCCGAATTAACTATCACCATTAGGGGCCTCATTTCTCAATAGGTTTAACCCAACACAATTCCCTGATCAAATTGCCTTTCCATCAATGCCGCAAAGTTTTCACTCCTTTAGGTGAATGGGAGAGGATGCGCTCTTCTGTGTGGATGCCCCCAAGGAACGGCGGTTAAGCGGATACACTTATTAGGATGTCTTCTTGTGCAGGAAAATCGCTTATCCATCATTATACCGATTGGTGGAAGAGTCGCAGGAATTTAACACCGTTGTAATAGCAATCGAATATGCTAATGAAAATGTACTCCCGGGGATTCAATATAGCGTAAAGGCGTGCCAGGCAGAATGATTGGTCAGGTATACTGCGAGGAAGGTCAAAGTTTAGTTGTGTCAGCTTTTCCAGCTTGGCGTTAAACTTGACTAAGTAATTATGAAGGATGTGCAGAGTTTCTCTGGAAAAAGAAGATTGGCACTGAGGAGGAACCCAATATGATTGAGCAGCTTCCACAAGGTTCGGATAAGGTTCTGGGTTTCAAGATGTCCGGCAGACTTCATGACGAAGACTATCAGAAGTTCGTTCCTGTGATCGATGCCGCTGTCGCCAAAGAAGGGAAGATCCGGCTGTTGGCCCAATTTCACGACTTCCACGGCTGGGACATGCGTGCGCTTTGGGACGACATCAAGTTCTCAACAAAACATTGCCTTGACATCGAGCGCATCGCCCTGGTTGGTGACAAGAAGTGGGAGGAGTGGATGGCCAAGGTGTGCAAACCATTTACGATGGCTAAGATCAAGTATTTCCGCAGTTCTGAGATTGAGTCGGCCAAGTCGTGGCTCTCTGAGCCATGAGCTGGGCCTATTCTTTGTGCTTCTTGTGCCTTTTTGCGGTTAAAAGCTTTTTCCGATAGGGCCGCAAGAAAGCGCAAAAGTCGCGAAAGATAAAAGAAAGATTGAAGGGTCTCATCCTTATGAAACGTTATCGATAGAATGGGGGAGGCATGTTTTTTGAACAAGAGGTGGCCAATTCTTTTTACTTCTGGTGACTTTTTACCGAGAGAGAACTCTGGAATCGCCTGCACGTAATAGCGAAAGGAGCAGCCGCATGAGTGAAGTTCTTCCCGTGATTTATCTGGCCAGGCACGGCGAGACCGCCTGGAGCCTCAGCGGCCAGCATACGGGACTGACCGATCTGCCGCTCACCGAGCGCGGCGAACGCAACGCGCGCCGATTGGGGGAACGATTGAAGGGAATGAATTTTCTCAAGGTCTATTCCAGTTCATTACGGCGTGCAACCCAGACATGCGAACTGGCCGGTTTTGCCGCCGCTGTTGAAATCGATCACGATCTCTTGGAATGGAACTACGGTCAATACGAGGGACGCCGCAGCGCTGAAATCCATGCGGAGCGTCCCGAATGGCGGCTCTTCCTCGATGGCTGCCCCGGTGGAGAAACGCCTGAACAGGTTGGCCTGCGGGCCGATCGGGTTGTGAACCGGGTACGCGCGGTCGAAGGGAATACGTTGCTTTTTTCGAGTGGACATTTTCTGCGAGTCCTGGCTGCCCGCTGGCTCGGGCTCGAACCGGCCGCCGGCAAATACTTCTTATTGAGCACAGCGAGTTTGAGTGGCCTAGGCTATGAACATGATCGGTCTCAGCCGGTGATCCGATTGTGGAATGACGATCATCATGTAGCTGAGTGACTCCGTTCGAAGCGGTCAGTAATCCATGCAGCTTAACCCGAGGTTTTTCCCCCTGGGAGTGCGGGCCTCGGCCGTATGGTCCCCCCTTTTTCAAGGGGGGACTTGAGGGGGGTAAAAGACGTTGTATCAAAGGATAAAACCCATGGCTATTTCCCCACTCGCAGGCAAGCCGGCCCCAAAAGAGATGTTGGTTGATCTGACCCGGCTGGAACGGGAATATTATGAGTGCCGGCCTGATGTGACGGATGACAACCAGTTGGTAAGTTTTGGGACCAGCGGGCACCGGGGCTCATCATTGCGCGGGACCTTCACCGAGGCGCATATCCTGGCTATCACCCAGGCCATTTGTGAATACCGGCACGCCCAAGGCACGGACGGCCCGCTCTACCTGGGCAAGGACACCCACGCGCTTTCCGCGCCGGCCCAGCGAACGGCAGTCGAGGTGTTGGCTGCCAACCAGGTGGAAACCATTATTCAGCGCGACGACGGCGTAACGCCAACACCGGTCATCTCACGAGCCATACTCGTTTACAATCGTGGTCGTCAGAGGCATCTCGCGGATGGCATCGTCATTACGCCCTCACACAATCCTCCGGAGGATGGCGGTTTTAAGTACAACCCGACCCATGGCGGTCCTGCCGATACGGATGTCACGCGGTGGGTTGAAGACCGGGCTAATGGGCTGTTGCGAACAAACAATGCCGCTGTCAAGCGCGTTCCCTACGACAAAGCCGTGAAGGCCGAAACGACGCATCAGGAAGACTTCATCCTCCCTTATGTCAAAGATCTTTTTCATGTTGTCGACATGGACGCCATCGGTACGGCCGGCCTTAAGCTGGGGGTCGACCCGCTCGGCGGAGCGGCCTTGCCTTACTGGGAGCCGATCAACTCCGTTTACAAGCTGGATATCACCGTGGTCAATCCGGAACTGGACCCGACGTTTTCATTTATGACGGTGGATCATGATGGCAAGATCCGCATGGATTGTTCCAGTCCCTATGCCATGGCCCGGTTGGTCGGCCTCAAAGATCGGTATCGCGTGGCTTTCGCCAATGACCCCGACGCGGATCGCCATGGGATCGTTACTCCATCCGCAGGGCTGATGAACCCCAATCATTTCCTCGCGGTTGCCATTCGCTACCTCCTCGCCCACAGGCCGCAGTGGTCGCGCCATGCCGCCGTTGGCAAGACGCTGGTCAGCAGCAGCATGATTGACCGGGTGGTCAAGAAGCTCGACCGCCGGCTCTGCGAAGTCCCGGTCGGGTTCAAGTGGTTGGCACCGGGGTTGTATGATAGCTCTCTTTGCTTTGGGGGCGAAGAAAGCGCCGGAGCCAGTTTCTTGAGGCGAGACGGTACGGTTTGGACGACAGACAAGGATGGGCCGATCATGAGTTTGCTGGCTGCCGAGATTGCGGCTCGCACGGGCAAGGACCCGGGCGAGCATTATCAGGAACTGACAGCAGAGTTTGGCATACCATCCTACACACGCATTGATGCGGCTGCCACACCTGAACAGAAAGCGAAGCTCGAACGATTATCACCCGAAGCGGTTAAGGACTTGGATCTGGCCGGCGAGCCGATTACAGCCAAGCTCACCCGCGCTCCGGGGAACAATGCCCCCATTGGCGGTCTGAAAGTCATTGCTGCAAACGGCTGGTTTGCGGCCCGTCCCTCTGGGACAGAAAACATTTACAAGATTTACGCCGAGAGCTTCAAAAACGAGGCTCATCTCGATGCCATCGTAAGAGAGGCTCAGGATGATGGTGAATAAAGCTTTGAGCCGGATCGTAAGGAGCAAGTAAGCCGCAAAAAAGCGCAAAAGTCGCAAAAGAATAAGGGCCAAATCAAGGATCTGCTTTTGCATGTTTGTAGCGCGATTAGAAAGATAGCATTTTTGCTTTAAGAGTTGTTTTGCCGGATTGGTTATTACTCTCATTTTGCGTTTCTTGTGTCTTTTTGCGGCCCCAGAAATTCTTCTTTTGTAAAAAATGGAGCAGCAGTTCGCAAGATAGCATTGCAAATCTCTTTAGGGAAGCTTCTGCCTAAGTATGCGATTATTAGGTTTTAAAATGAAGCATTTTAAGGGTTTTAAGGACTCCATAGTTTGTAACATGACATGACCCAGCCCAATCGTTTCGGCTGATCGGATAAGTGCGCATCCTGGCTGCGGGCAAATCGCTTGGGCCGCGTTTTATACCATATTATGCGAAGATTGCCATGATCCAAAGTTTTGCCTCGTATTCGCGGCGGATGTAACCGTCGAACCTATTAGGTTCTATTAGTACGACTTCCCGACTGGAGTGGGCTGTTCCAATTTCATTGATAAGGAGTTCAAGAGATGAAAGCAACCCAACTGCTTCACGATCTAGGCCAGAGTATCTGGCTCGATAACATTACACGCGACTTGTTGAATAGTGGCACGCTCAAGCGTTATATCGACGAGCTGTCCGTTACAGGGCTCACGTCGAACCCGACGATATTTGATCAGGCGATCAAAAATAGCACCGCTTATGACGCTGCGATCCGCCAGGATCTGGATAAAGGTAAATCGGGTGAAGCGCTTTTTTTTGACCTGGCACTGGAGGACATTACCCGTGCCGCCGACTTGTTCCGTCCCATCCATGATAAGACAAATACGGTTGATGGATGGACTTCTCTGGAAGTCTCGCCTTTGCTTGCCTACGACACAGCCAGTACGCTTGCTGCGGCCAAAGACCTGCACGCCAGAGCCGGGCGGCCCAACCTCTTCATCAAAATTCCGGGAACGAAAGAGGGGCTGCCCGCCATCGAAGAAGCCATTTTTTCAGGCGTCCCTATCAACGTGACCCTCTTGTTCTCGAGAGAGCATTACCTGGCTGCTGCCGAAGCCTTCCTACGCGGCATCGAACGGCGCATTGCGGCTGGGCTCAATCCTAATGTCGGCTCGGTAGCCTCGGTTTTTATCAGCCGATGGGACGCCGCCGTCGCGGCTAAAGTGCCTGCAACGTTGAAAAATCGGCTCGGCATCGCCATCGCGCAGCGCACCTATAAGGCCTGCCGTGAATTGCTCGGCTCGCCACGCTGGCAGCGTGCTTACAACGCCGGCGCCCGTCCGCAACGCCTCCTGTGGGCGAGCACAGGGACCAAGGACCCCCAAGCATCCCCTGCTCTTGTACGTGAAGGCTCTCGCTGCTCCGTTTACGGTGAACACGATGCCCGAAGGAACCTTGAAAGCTCTTGACGATCATGGCGAACTCAGCGACATCATGGCTGCGGACGGTGGCAATGGTGAAGAGACATTGAGTCAGTTTGCTAAATCGGGCATTGATGTGGATGCTTTAGCAGCCCAATTACAAGAGGAAGGAGCGAAATCTTTCGTCAATTCCTGGAACGAACTGATGTCGGTGATCGCCTCCAAGAGTGCGGTACTAGGAAAGGCCGGCTAGACAGGCGCACAGCAGGGCGATGCCAAAGCCTTCCTCTAAGGGACTTGCTTGTACAGGGATACAACCGCAAGAGAATAGAAACCTAATCATGGAACCGATTTTGCAGGTTTGTGGCGTGATCACAAGGAACAAGTTTTACTTTGAAGGTGGTTCTTGCAGATTAGGCATAGCGCTCATTTTGGCGTTTCTTGTGCGTTTTTGGGGCCATGAAATTCTGCTTTTATTACAGCCGCAAGAATCAGTAGGACATACATTTCAGCAGGCATCGCAACCATCCAGAAACGCCCGGCCTGGAAGGCCCTCGAAGAGCACTACTCGCAAGTGCGGGAATTGCATCTGAGGCAGCTCTTTGCGGATGATCCCAATTGGGGCGCGCGGCTGAAGGGGGACAAAATGTTTCTCCCCCTGGAGGCCGGCAGGATCCGGCGGTGCCAGCGTGATTCGTGTCCGCTAGGGGCAAGTTGAATTTGGCTCAGGTGATCGAGATGTAGGTGATAGAGAAGAGGGAAGTTGATATGTTACATTAAAGAATTAGCACCGTTGGTATCCGCAATGATGGAAAAAATTCCACATAAAATCTTAAGGAGGCAGTGATGAGGTTGTGTCAGAGAGGTTTTTTCGTAATTGCTTTATTTCTGCTGTTGAATTCAGTGTTCTGCTTTTCAGCGCTTGCGGAGGAGGATTCCACAAAAGCAGGCGAAAAGGCCCAAAAGAAACAGGCTTCTAGTCCCGCAACCGGAAGCACCGCGAATGCCGAAGAGGGCTGGCATCTCGCAATTACTCCATATCTATGGTTTCCCGGTATGCATGGTACTGTTGGTGCGCTCGGTCACTATGCCAGTGTGCATGCCAGTGCCGCCGATGTCCTCTCTCATTTCAATTTTGGACTGATGGGGTACTTTGATATTCGCCATGACCGCATCGTGATGCCGCTTGATATTTTTTGGGCCAGGCTTAAGGACGATAAAGCCATTCCTTTCGACCCTGCAGTTTCTGCGGAAGCCAAGTTGACTGAAACATTTTTGACCCAAAAACTTGGCTTTCGAGTCGTGGATGAAGAAAAGCTTAAGGTCGACGCGTTGGTCGGCATCCGCTATTGGCATATAGGAACGAATTTGAGTCTAACTCCTTCCACGTTTGGAAGGGATCTATCCGATTCAGCGAACTGGGTCGATGGTGTCGCCGGAGCGCAAATACAATTTCCGCTCTCATCGAAGGCTGTGGTAACGATCTTGGGGGATGCCGGTACCGGAGGCGCGAAGTTGGATTATCAGGTCGCCGGTTTGCTCGGCTATAAGTTGAAAAAATGTATGTTGCAGGCGGGCTGGCGTTATCTGGATCTCGATTATCGGCCCGGCAAGACTGCGGTGGCAGACGTCGCCCAGACCGGATTGGTAATTGGTATCACTTTTAATGTCAAGTGAGCTCATGAGGTGGCGTGTCGCGAGCATACTCTGTGAGCCTAAAATCCCCCCCTGCACCCCTCAAGGTGTGAAAGAATTTGTTTTAGTGTCTCTCCGCGAGTGTCCCCCTTGGTTAGGGGGGACTCCAGGGGGAAAGGTAGGGCGGTCTCGCTGAGACCGCCGACTCCAGTTTGGGCATGGCGGCGCGCACGGCGTGCGTGACCTACCAGAACGACCACCCCCTGCCCCCTCCTTATCAAGGAGGGGAATGGAAATTAATCCCCTCAAGTGTAGGGAAGATTCCTGCTGGGAGCGCGGGCATCCTGCCCGCTTTTTGTCGGCAATGAACCCACCCCTCCTCCGGAAGAGAATTGTGCCTAGTTCCCTCTTGGGGCGATTTAAATCGTTGGAAACAAATTCATGAAAATTGAAGTTCTGGCTGATGCCAATTCGGTTGCACTTAGGGCTGCTTCGCTGATCGCTGAGGAGGCGCGAGCGGCTGTAGCTGCGCGCGGCCGATTCGTGATGGCCGTCAGCGGCGGACAAACGCCTTGGCAGATGCTGCGTGCCTTGGCAGGCGAAGAGGTCCCATGGAAAGCCGTGCATGTCGTGCAAGTAGACGAGCGAGTCGCCCCAGCCGGAGACCCGGACCGAAATCTGACTCATTTGCGGGAAAGCTTGCTAGGCCACGCCCCTTTGCGTCCAGAACAAATCTATGCCATGCCGGTAGAAATGCCCGACCTTGAGGCCGCGGCCACGCGCTATGCTCAAACTCTTCGGGAGGTTGCGGGCTCGCCGCCGGTGCTCGATCTTTGCCACCTCGGTCTTGGCCCTGACGGCCATACCGCTTCGCTGGTACCGGGAGATCCGGTCCTTAAAATCACTGACGTCGATGTCGCGCAGACCGCGCTCTACCAGGGGAGGCGTCGCATGACCTTGACCTATCCCGTATTGAATCGTTCCCGGCACATCCTTTGGCTCGTGACCGGAAGTGAAAAGGCTGGAATGCTGGTGCGCCTGCGTGATGGCGATGAGTCGATTCCAGCTGGGCGAGTGCTTCAGGACCAAGCTATCATAATTGCGGACCGAGCGGCATCCCCTGTTGTTTAAATTGTGCCAGCAGCCTAATTGTCTTTGGAGGTGTGAATGCATAGTTCGTTGACCATTACTTTAATTTCTCTGGCGTGTCTCTCGGGGGGCATCCTTTTGGGCGCGATCCTTCGTGCCTTTCTTCCCGAACATCATCTGCGCGATGATTCGAAAGATGTCGTTAAGACAGCAGCAGCAATGATTGCTACGCTGGCTGCTCTTGTCCTCGGCCTGCTGATTAGCTCGGCAAAGAGTTCATTTGATACAATGAATTCTGGGATAACCCAGGTCGGAGCGAAAATCATCATGCTTGACCGCATCTTGGCCCGCTATGGAACCGAGACGAAAGAGGTTCGCAATCTGCTGCGTCATAACGTCTCCGACTTAATTGAGCGCGTCTGGCCCGAGGAAAAGAAAAGGACGGATGACTTCGGCTCCGCAGTAGGCAGTACCGAAATTGAGTCTGTTCATACGAGGATCCGTGAACTCGCTCCGCAGAACGAGTTGCAGAGGTCGATTCAGTCACAAGCCCTAGAGATCAGTAGTGATTTGCAGCAAACACGTTGGCTACTGATTGAGGAGACGCAGGGTACGCTCCCAACCGCTTTGATCGCAATCCTGATTTTCTGGCTCACTGTCCTCTATGTCAGCTTTGGCCTCTTTGCTCCTCGCAATGGAACGGCTATCACGGCTTTGTTCATTTGCGCGATATCGATAGCTGGCTCAATCTTTTTGATCCAGGAATTGAACCAACCGGTTAAAGGTTTCATCAAGATTTCCAGTGCCCCGCTCGAAAAGGCTGTGCATCTTATTGGAAAATGAAGACGGGTAAGTACTGAGTTGCAGTTGTCCGTAATCGATTTCAAGAATCCCCAGCCATTATTTCTGCGAAGTAATAAGGAGAAACCATAATGTTAGATGAAGCTCCGCGACCCAGCTCTGCTCCTGATCTCACCCAGGCACATTACAGCGACGGTCATCCACTGGATCAAATTCATTATCTTGAGGCCAAGCTCATTTTGAAACCCGATCGTTTCACTTCGGTCGAGAGCTTTCGAGACTTCGGCAAAATCGTGCGCCACACGGCTGAAGACAATAAGGTCGGATTTATTGCGGATCCCGGGGTTGGCCTGCGGCCGGACATCCGGGAAATCGTTTTTTTGGACACCCCGGACTTCCGCCTCTATAACAATGCTTTCATCCTGCGTCGGCGCATTATGTATGTGGATGGGTTTCCCGTGGGCGATCCCGGAAATTGTCTTTAAGTTTCGCCATCCGGATGAGAAAAAGGCTGCGGAGCTGGACGTACGGCCGAACATCTCCGGGAAGTATCGGATCAAATATAAAGCCGAGGCCTTGCCGCTAAAAGATGAAATCGGAGGTTATCGAATCTTGTACTCGCATAACTGCGTGTTTGGCTTAAGCCAGATGCACGATGCGGATAAAGACTCGATGTCCACGCTGGGCCACGTTTTTCCCGCGCTGGCCTATTTGAAGAAATCCGATGATGAAAAAGTCAGCCTGGTAAACGAAGCTATCGTTGAGGAGGTTCTCCTAGAGCTCGGGGAACTGGATTTTGGCAAAGGGATTGTGGGGAAGTGCAATGTTGCGCTGTGGCGTACCCGCGGCGAACACACGCCCCTGGTAGGAGAATTTGCCTACCAGTGCCAGTTCGATAAAAGAGAAGAAATCCACCAGAAGACTAAGGATCGATGCGAACAATTTTACATTACGCTGCAACGCGCAGTTCAGGACTGGATCTCACTCGGAGCAACCAAGACGGGTATCGTCTACCGTCTCAGAGGCAATCCCCCTCAAGGCCACGAATAGGACTTTCTCAGAGAGAAGGAAGACCAAGTTGATGGGATGGCCTATGAAGATTCTGGAGCGTTTTCGCGGTGATCTACTTGGCGTTCGTTTTGCCTTGAATGTGTTCATTGCGAGCACGATCCTCTGGCATCTGTTGCGGTCATTTTCAGACAGTAACCCGATCTGGGCTATTGCTTCGATGATCGCTGCCAGCGATCCGAAAGTCGAACAAGCGTACGTCATGTTCCGCGGACGGATCGTCAATGCCCTTGTCGGTTGCGCTGTTGGACTACTTTTCATCATTGTCGGCGGTCCGCGCGAATGGACTCTCCCTCTCGCTTTGTCGGTAAGTGTGCTTCTGTCATCCTATGTGGTCCGTGTTCAGGCGATGTGGCGGCAAGCGCCAATCACCGCTGCGATCGTCATCGCCTCCGGCTTGGTTCATCAATCGAAATTGACTGGTATCGAACATGGCTTGCATAAAGTGGCAGAAGTCATCCTGGGCTGTGTGATGGGACTACTGGTGAGCATACTCATGGCCAGGATCTGGCCGATGTCGCATGCCGGGAAATTAGAAGGAGCAGCCAAATCATAGGTTCTGAGCGGCCTTGACCTGGGCGGGAGGTGTTATCGATGTCCTTCATTGCCATTTTCATCGGACTGATCTTCATCTACAGCCTGGTTTCCGGACGACTGGATCGAACAGTTTTGACGGCCCCGATCGTGTTCACGGCCGCGGGGATGTGTGTTGTGTTCCTGCTGCCTGAACTCCGGGAGCAAAAAGGCAGTCTCCAAGTCTTTCTCCGGATCGCTGAGGCAGGCTTGGTGTTGCTGCTCTTCACCGACGCCAGCCGCACCGATCTCCGGGTGCTAAAGAGCATTCGCAACCTCCCCGCCCGCCTGCTGAGCATCGGGATGTTGCTCACGATCCTGTTTGGGGCCCTCGGGGCGCTGGTCTGCTTTCGCCAACTTTCACTTTGGGAAGCCGGTATTCTGGCCGCCATTCTTGCCCCGACCGATGCCGGGCTTGGACAGATCATTGTGTCCAGTCCGCGTGTGCCGATGCGGATTCGCCAGGCTCTCAACGTAGAAGCAGGGCTCAATGACGGGCTATCAGTCCCTTTTATGATGTTCTTCATCGCCCTGGCCGCAACCAGCGTACCAGGCCGCGACGCGCATTTGGCGCCGTACATCCTGGAGCAGCTTGGTTTCGGAGCAGTCATCGGATTGGGAATTGGCCTGATGGGAGGGTGGCTCTTGGGCTTTGCAAACCGCAAGAAATCCATGGCGGACTCCTTCCTTCAAATCGGGGTCGTAACGTTGCCGCTGCTCTGTGCGCTGGCTTCTGAGGCCGCCAGCGCAAGCATGTTCATTGCGGCATTCGTGGCTGGCTTGGCGGTGCAGGTGCGGTTTAAGGAAGCTGGGAAACACAGCCTCGAGTTCACAGAAGAATGGGGTCAACTACTCAACCTGTTCGTTTTTTTTCTATTTGGCCTGCTAGTTGTACGATCAGCGCAACTCTTCTCCGCCGCCATGCTAGTGTATGCCGTTTTCAGCCTAACGGTGGCGCGGATGCTGCCGGTAGCGCTTGCGCTGATCGGTACCCGTCTGAGCAAGGCCAGTGTGATCTTTATGGGATGGTTCGGACCGCGCGGTCTGGCTTCGATTGTTCTTACGATGGTTTACCTGGAAAGCGAAGCACATCTGCCCGGGGAGGCCACCATCAAGCTCACAGTGACGGTGACAGTTTTGCTTAGCATCTTTGCCCATGGGTTGAGCGCCATTCCGGGCATCAAGCTGTACGAAGCGAAGATCGCGGTTTTAGACGCCCATGCGCCGGAGCATCAAGGAAACAGAACCGCGTAGCAGTGAAGACTGCTTAGGAAACCGGCCGAATTGATGCCCCCCTCTGAAGTCCCCCTGAAGCTGCGAAAGAATTGGAAAACGCCGCGTGGGGTCACGCGGCCTACAATGATTTCAAAGAGCTTGCCGCCGGTTTGTAGGCCGGGTCCCCCGCCCCGGCGCAATTCTTTCACACCTTCCCTTGCACAAGGGGGGACTTCAGGGGAGTAAAGAAAGCGCATGCTCCAGAGTGGGTAGGTGAATAAAGCATCCATTCATATTATGGCGTGTGGCCTTGACTGGAGAGGAATCTGTTGGGAAGATGATAACCAGCAACATAAAGTCACTTATTTAGATCTTGCCTGGCTATCCATCAAGACCAGAGGAAGTTACATTTATGAACGCAGAACAATTCCGACTTAATGAGGATCGAGAGCTGAAGGTTTCCTGGAAGAAGTGGGGCCCGTACCTCAGTGAGCGGCAGTGGGGAACCGTGCGTGAAGACTATAGCAAAGATGGCAATGCCTGGGGCTATTTCAGTCACGACCAGGCTCGTTCGCGCGCCTACCGCTGGGGAGAAGATGGTCTGGCGGGTATTTCTGATGACCAACAGCTCCTCTGCTTCGCTCTGGCCCTGTGGAATGGCAAGGACCCGATCCTCAAAGAACGCCTTTTTGGCTTGACCAACTCTGAGGCCAACCACGGCGAGGACGTTAAGGAGTATTACTTCTACCTCGACTCGACTCCGACGCATTCATACATGAAGTACCTTTACAAATATCCTCAAGCAGCCTACCCGTACGCCAATCTGGTCGAGACCAACAGCCGCAGAGGTCGCCACGAGTGGGAGTACGAGTTGCTGGATACAGGAGTATTCGATCAAGATCGCTACTTCGACGTGTTCGTCGAATACGCGAAAGCCTCTTCCGAAGACATCCTCATCCAGATCACCGTGTGCAACCGTGGTCTGGAGTCGGCGAGGCTCGACGTGCTACCGACGGTCTGGTTCCGCAACCTATGGTCGTGGGGCGGAAATGTGCCTCGGCCGGGGCTCCGGCAGGTCTACCACGGTGATCATGTCGGGGTGATCATGGCCATGGTTCCTGATCTCGGAGAGCGATTTTTCTACTCTGAAGGCGCGACAGCGCTGCTTTTTACCGAAAATGAAACCAATTCAGAACGCCTCTTCGGTTCTCCCAACCGTACTCCCTTTGTGAAGGATGGTATCAATAACTACATCGTCCACGGCCGCCAGGATGCGGTGAATCCCAAGAAGATGGGGACGAAAGCGTCAGTCCATTACCCACTGACGGTGGGAGCTGGGGAATCCCGGACCCTTCGTCTTCGACTGAGCGACGTGTCGCCTCTTGCGCTGATTCCTGTTGAGGATCAGCAGAGTGGCCCGTTCGGAAGCGGCTTTGATGCGATAATGCAGGCGCGCCGGCAGGAAGCCGACGAGTTTTACGCCTCGGTCATTCCATCCACGCTTCACGCGGATGCAGCCAACGTCATGCGCCAGGCACTGGCCGGCATGCTCTGGTCGAAACAGTATTATTACTATGATGTTGATCAGTGGCTCGTAGAGCGCGGTGCCGATCCATTAGATCCGGCGCGGCGTGCCGCCCCCCGGAACGGTGGTTGGCACCATATGTACAATGCCGATATCCTGTCGATGCCGGACAAGTGGGAATACCCCTGGTACGCGGCCTGGGATCTGGCTTTCCATGTCCTTGCACTGTCGCTCGTGGACGGGGACTTCGGCAAAGAGCAACTGGACCTGTTGCTTCGGGAGCGTTACCTGCACCCAAGTGGGCAATTTCCCGCCTATGAGTGGAACTTTGGGGATGTGAACCCACCGGTGCACGCCTGGGCGACCATCTTCACGTACCGCCTGGAGAAGGCTCAGCGCGGCCAAAGCGACATCGAATGGCTGGAGCGCGCCTTCCACAAGCTGATGCTGAACTTCACTTGGTGGGTGAACCGCAAGGACCGCTCTGGCAAAAACGTTTTTGAGGGCGGATTCCTGGGGTTGGATAATATCGGGGTGTTCGACCGCAGCGCACCGCTGCCGACCGGCGGATACCTGGAGCAGGCCGACGGCACCGCCTGGATGGCGCTCTACTGCCAGAACATGCTCGAGATCTCCATGGAGTTGGCGCTCGAACGACCCGCCTATATGGACATGTGCGTCAAGTTCTTCGAGCACTTCCTGTGGATCGCATCGTCAATGATACACACCGGCGAGGAAACCGGGATGTGGGACGAAGAGGACGGTTTCTTCTACGATGTGCTTCGGTTGCCCGACGGCGGGGCCCAGCGTCTGAAAGTGCGCTCCTTGGTGGGTCTGCTCCCCTTGTGCGCAGTGACCGTCTTCGAAGGGGCATGCCTGACAGCATATCCGGAGTTGCGCCAACGCTTTCGCAGGTTCCTCAAAACTCGCCCGGAGCTGACGGCCTTCATCCACGACCCGGGAAAGCCAGGTCAGGCTGACCGGCGGCTGGCCGCGATCTTGAATGAAACAAATCTTCGCCGCGTGCTGGCGAAGCTGCTTGACGAAAACGAGTTCCTGAGCGCCTACGGCATCCGTTCCGTCTCGCGCTGCCACGCGGAGCATCCCTACGTTTTCCAAGTACAGGATCAGGAATTTCGGGTGCCCTATCTGCCGGCAGAGTCCGACACCGGCCTGTTTGGCGGGAACTCTAATTGGCGCGGGCCCATCTGGATGCCCGTCAACTTGTTGATCATCCGCGCTCTGCTGCAGTATCACACCTACTATGGCAATGCTCTCACCGTCGATTGTCCGACGGGCTCCGGGCGGCAGATGAATCTTTATCAGGTGGCCGAAGAGATCACACGCCGGCTGGCAAGCATCTTTCTGCGCAACAGTGAAGGTCGACGACCGGTCTATGGAGGAACCGGGAAGTTTCAGGAAGATCCACACTGGCGCGATTACCTCCTGTTCTTCGAGTACTTTCATGGCGACAACGGGGCCGGTCTCGGGGCAAGCCACCAGACCGGTTGGACCGGAACCGTTGCCCGGGCCATGCATTTGTTTGCCACCAGCACTGCCGCGCAATTCCTGGAGCTTGGCAAGTTTGCTTCGATTGCAGAAGTAGAGCCTGAACGGGGCGGCCAGAAAAGGGGGGCGGCTGCGGGCCGCAAAAACTGACATGCGTGAACCACTCTATCCTTCGCTCTACCAAATAAACACGCGTGTCTGGCTGACGGAGCTGTCTCATAACTTGCGCCGGCCGGTAACGCTGGATGATATTCCGGATGCTGAACTGGAGCGCCTGGCCGAGCTGGGGTTTGACTGGGTCTGGTTTCTGAGCGTCTGGCAGACCGGCTTGGCAGGGCAGCGAATTTCCCGGACCCATGCGGATTGGCGCCAGGAATTTAAAGAGACACTGCCGGATTTGCGCGAAGAAGACATCTCGGGTTCCGGGTTTGCGATCACCGGTTACACGGTCCACCCCGACCTGGGCGGAGATCCTGCCCTGGTCCGGCTCCGCGGCCGCCTTCGTAAATATGGATTGCGGCTGATGCTTGACTTTGTCCCCAACCATACTGGCCTGGATCACCCTTGGGTGGAAGATCACCCGGAGTACTACATCCCCGGGAGCGAAGGTGATTTGGTAAGATCGCCCCAAAACTACATCCGGATCCAGCAAAAGCGGGGCAGCCTCATTCTGGCTTATGGTCGGGATCCTTACTTTTCCGGTTGGCCCGATACGCTTCAGCTCAACTATGGTAACCCCAAAACGCAAGAGGCCATGATGGGAGAACTGATGAAGATTGCCGGTCAATGTGACGGCGTGCGCTGCGACATGGCCATGCTCGTGTTGCCGGACGTTTTCAAACGGACCTGGAACACATGGGCTCAGCCCTTCTGGCCGAATGCGACGCAATCCGTTCGGGAGCAGTTCCCGGATTTCTGCTTCATGGCCGAAGTCTATTGGGATATGGAATGGACCATGCAACAACAAGGTTTTGACTACGCTTACGATAAGCGGCTCTACGATCGATTGCGCGAGGGACACGCGCGTCCCGTGCGCGAGCACCTTTCGGCCGAGCTCGAATACCAGAACAAATTGGCCCGATTTCTGGAAAACCACGACGAACCCAGAACTGCCGCGACCTTTCCTCCTGGGATGCATGAGGCTGCCGCCGTCATCACCTTTCTGGCTCCGGGGCTGCGTTTCTTTCATCAGGGACAATTCCAGGGGCGAAAGAAAAGAATCTCTCCTCATCTCGGTCGTGGGCCGGATGAATCTCCTGATCAGAAGTTAGAACAGTTTTATGATCGGGTGCTTAACGTGCTACGCCAACGGATTGTGCGCGAGGGCCAATGGCAATTACTAGAGTGCAGGCCTGCCTGGGAGGGGAATCCGACTTGGGATTGTTTCCTGGTGTTTGCATGGCAAGACCCCCATGGAATGCGGTTGCTGGTGACTGTGAACTATGCTCCAAACCAGAGCCAATGCTACGTTCAGCTGCCATTTACAGACCTTGCGGGTAGTCAGTGGCGGCTCCAGGATCAAATGGGCCAGGCAATTTACGATCGGGAGGGGAGCGATTTACAATCAGGCGGACTCTATCTGGACGCCACTCCCTGGCAAGCGTCAGTTTTCTCGTTGCTGAAAGTTGATTAGAATTTATTAAGTGTAGACGCATTAAATATATGTTGTAGGCCGGTAATTCTTCTCCCCCTGAGGTCCCCCCTTCACAAGGGAAGGCGTGAAAGAATCGTCGATCTGTTTGTAGGGAACGCTCGCCGTAGCGTTCCCCGTTGCCAAGGAGTGCGAAATTCAATTGGTTTGCCGCTCTACAAGGAACGGAACAGCGTCCGATCCCTACGGAGCTCTCAATTTTTTGGGGGGGCCGTTCGGGATTTGTCACATTATTTTTCGCGTTTGCATTCGATACCTGTAAATGAACATCTACGATACACGTGAAGGGATTCGTCTGCTGCTGAACCGGCAGCAGAAAGGTCACTGGAATCGGTGGGGGCCATTTCTTTCGGAGCGCGCGTGGGGTACGGTGCGCGAGGATTACAGTGCCGACGGGGATGCCTGGAATTATCTCCCGCATGATCATGCCCGCTCGCGAGCTTATCGTTGGAATGAGGATGGTCTCGGCGGCATCTGTGACCGGCACCAGTATCTTTGTTTCGCTTTGGCCCTCTGGAATGGAAGCGATCCGATTCTTAAAGAGCGATTGTTTGGTTTGACGGGTAATGAAGGCAACCACGGTGAGGACGTCAAGGAGTACTACTTTTACCTCGATAACACGCCAACGCACTCTTACATGGAGTATCTCTACAAATATCCTCAGGCCGAGTTTCCTTACGCTCAACTGCTCGAAGAGAACCAGCTCCGCAACAAGTCTCAAATGGAGTACGAGCTGGTCGACACGGGAGTTTTCGAGCAGAGTCGCTACTTCGATGTCGTGGTGGAATACGCCAAGGCTGAGCCTGAAGACCTATTGATTCGCGTTCATATCATCAATCGCGGGCCGAAGGCAGCGCCGATTCATCTGCTGCCGACCCTTTGGTTTCGCAATACTTGGAGCTGGGGTCGTGATCCCCGCCGTCCCTCGATTACCGCGCTGGCAATCGGACGCAAAAGGCCAAACGCCCTGATAGCCAAGCATTGGCGGTTGGGCGAATATGTTCTGTATTGTGACGGCGCCGATGAATTGCTATTCACCGAGAACGAGACCAATACAGAGCGTTTGTATCGAGTCCCCCCGCCAACGCCCTATGTCAAAGACGCGTTTCATGACTATATTGTCAAGAGAAGGCGCGATGTGGTCAACCCGTCTGCCATTGGCACAAAAGCTGCCGCACATTACTTCCGCACCGTCAATGCCGGAGAAACGGTCACTTACGACTTACGACTGTTTTCCTTGATGGATCGGCCTCCACGCGAGACCCCCTTTGCCGATTTCGACGCGATTTTGCAGGTGCGCCTCGAGGAGGCAGACGAATTCTATAATGTTGTATTACCGGAACGCCTTTCGGCGGATGCCAAACTGGTGGCGCGCCAAGCCTTCGCCGGGCTGTTATGGTCTAAACAATATTACCACTATGTCGTGACCGACTGGTTGGAGGGTGACCCTTCTGAACCCATCCCTCCTCCCCAACGCTGGGAAGGGCGCAATCACGATTGGACACACCTCTTTACTCGCGATGTGATCTCGATGCCGGACAAATGGGAATTTCCGTGGTTCGCGTCTTGGGACCTGGGCTTCCATTGTATTGCCCTGGCGCATGTCGATCCGCAATTTGCCAAAGAACAGATCATCTTAATGCTCCGCGAATGGACGATGCATCCCAACGGGCAGATTCCAGCTTACGAGTGGGACTTCAATGCGGTCAATCCACCCATTCTTTCATTGGCGGCAATGTCTGTGTTTGAAACGGAGCGCCTGCGGACTGGCGTGGCCGATCATGCTTTTGTCGAGCGAGTGTTTCAGAAGATGCTCCTGAACTTCACCTGGTGGGTCAACCGCAAAGACCCTCTCGGAAAGAACATCTTCCAGGGAGGCTTCCTGGGGATGGACAACATCGGCGCCTTCGATCGCGATAAACTCCCGCCCGGTTATTTGCTGGGGCAGGCCGATGGGACAAGCTGGATGGCGGCCTTCGCCAAGAGCATGTTGTCGACGGCCTTACTCCTAGCCCGGCAGAATCCTGCTTACGAGGATCTTGCCAGCAAATTCTGGGAGCATTACATCTACATTTCCAACGCTGTTAACAGCCAGCACGATTCGCGGAAGTCCCTCTGGGACGAAGAAGACGGCTTCTTTTACGACTTTGTTTTTTCGGAGGGAAATGAGCGATTCCCCGTCCGGGCTCGCACCATGGTGGGCTTTGTTCCCATCTTCGGGGCATCAACCGTGCCTGCGGATACTTTTGATCATTACCCCGATTTCCAGCGCCGTCGGCAGTGGTTCATCCAACATCGTCCGGATCTGGTTGAGAGCGTCGGGCCGATGGTTGTTCCCGGGCCCAACAACAACTTGTTGTTGGGCCTTGTGCGACCGGTTCAGTTGCGGCGTATGTTGGGATATATGCTGGATGAGAATGAGTTCTTATCTCCCTATGGTATCCGATCCGTCTCTCGTTATCACCAGGATCATCCGTTGGTCTTCAACTTGGGAGGCCAAGAGTATCGACTGGACTATGAGCCGGGTGAATCGACGAACAGTCTCTTCGGCGGAAATTCCAATTGGCGCGGGCCAATCTGGATCCCGGTCAATTACCTTATCCTTTCCTCATTACGACAAGATTATCTCTATTATGGCGAACAGTTCCAGGTCGAATGCCCGACGGGTTCGGGTAAGATGAAAACTCTGGACGGGGTAGCCAACGAACTGGCACAGCGGCTGGCAAGCATTTTTCTGCGTGACAAGGAAGGCAATCGTCCAGTCTTTGGTTCTTGCCAGCTTTTTAATAAGGATCCGCATTGGCGCGATTTAATCCCCTTCCACGAGTATTTTCACGGCGATACCGGCCGTGGTTGCGGCGCCAGCCATCAAACCGGCTGGACGGGTCTGATCGCCGAGATCTTGATCAACACAGGCGAAAACGCCTCAAGAGGCGAATAGACCTTAAGACATAGCAATTGGCAAACCACAATCCTTACAATAGGGGTTTATCATGAAGATTCTGGTTGTAGATGTGGGTGGGACCAACGTCAAGATTCTTGCCACGGGCCAAACCGAAATTCGAAAGTTTCCCTCCGGGCCAGAGATGACGGCCGAAGGAATGGTCTCCGGAGTCAAAGAGCTTGCCAAGGAGTGGAAATATGACGTCGTGTCGATTGGCTACCCGGGGCCGGTTCTGCGGGGGCGGCCATTTTTGGACCCCTACAATCTTGGAAATGGGTGGGTCGGTTTTGATTTTGGAAAGGCATTTGGTTGTCCAGTCAAGCTTGTCAATGATGCCTCCATGCAAGCACTGGGGAGTTATAAGAGCGGAGTAATGCGTTTCCTGGGGCTGGGAACCGGCCTCGGATCCGCTCTGATTGTCGATGGCATTCTGGAGCCCATGGAATTAGGACATTTTCCTTACAAGAAGGGGACTTATGAGGACTATGTGGGGCTGCGCGGATTAGAGAAAAGGGGAAAGAAAAAATGGCGGAAAGACGTGGAAGATGTAGTGGCCCGATTGACGGCTGCACTTGAACCTGATGAGGTTGTGCTGGGAGGGGGGAACGTTAAAAAACTGAAAAAGCTGCCCCCTGGCTGCCGGGCAGGCGAAAACGCCAATGCGTTATTGGGAGGGATTCTCCTCTGGGAGAAAGAGGTTTCTGGAAAGGCTGGGCCTTAGCCGCAAAGAAGCGCATTCTGATTTTAGGTGGGGGGGCGCGAATGCGGCCGACATGATCAGCCCGGTGGCATCGTGGGAGCAAGCATTGCAGCTCAGGATCGGCCTCGGCTCCCGACTATCTGTGGTCAGTTTCTTTCTAATATTGGCTCTCCTCGTTATTCCTACACTCTGCACTGTTCTATGCACCGTGATCTTCCGTCAATTGGGAAACATCCGAGTCTGTTGGCAATTAATGGGCTGTAGTTTTGTGGCCACTATCTGCCCTGAAGGGGCGTCGGAGATTAGCCTGGGGCAAAGCGAAGCGACGCCCCTTTTGTTCGTTATTTTTGTGAATTACCCCGGAGGGGGCATTGGATGGTAGCCTGGGGCAAAGCGAAGCGGCGCCCCTTTTGTTCGTTATTTTTGTGAATTACCCCGGAGGGGGCATTGGATGGTAGCCTGGGGCAAAGCGAAGCGGCGCCCCTTTTGTTCGTTATTTTTGTGAATTACCCCGGAGGGGGCATTGGATGGTAGCCTGGGGCAAAGCGAAGCGGCGCCCCTTTTGTTCGTTATTTTTGTGAATTACCCCGGAGGGGGCATTGGATGGTAGCCTGGGGCAAAGCGAAGCGGCGCCCCTTTTGTTCGTTATTTTTGTGAATTACCCCGGAGGGGGCATTGGATGGTAGCCTGGGCAAAGCGAAGCGGCGCCCCTTTTGTTCGTTATTTTTGTGAATTACCCCGGAGGGGGCATTGGATGGTAGCCTGGGGCAAAGCGAAGTGACGCCCCAGGTTGGTTATTCGTTGCGTATTTTTACGTGCCGCCCCGGCAGGGGTGAAGGAGCGATCCATGCCCTCGACACATTCCAGTTTGCATTTCCATTTGATTTTTAGCACCAAGAATCGTTATCCATTGATCGCCAAAGAGTGGCAACACCGCTTGCACGCATACCTGGGCGGATTGGTCCGTCGTGCTGGAGGGGTGCCAGTTGAGATCAATGGCACGGCTGACCATGTGCACCTTCTAATCGGTCTTCGGCCCACGCATTGCTTGGCCAATGTGTTAGAGGATATTAAAGGCGCATCGTCTAAATGGGTTCATGACGAGATCGGCTCCAGCAAGTTTGCATGGCAGACTGGGTACGGTGGGTTTACCGTTAGTCCGTCCCTGATCGAGGCAGTTCGGAAATATATTCGAGAACAGAAAGCGCATCACCGTAAGAAAACCTTTCAGGAGGAATACGTGGAGTTTTTGAACAGAAGCGGGATTGAGTATGATGCGCGTTATTTATGGTAATGCCCTCCGCCCCTGCCGGGGCGATTGAGAATTTTGGGATAGGAAAGCAGGCCTGGGGCGTCGCTTCACTACACTTTGCCCCAGGCTATCCTCCATTACCCCTCCGGGGTATCCTTAAGCACCGCCTTCGAACTAGGAAGCGATCGGAAAATAAAAAGAGGTAGAAATACTTATGAAAATGGAAGAACAGTTCGAAAAGGCCCGTAAATTCTCACGACCCTACCGGGTAAATGAAGGCAAAGGGTTTCGTCTTAAAGATGTCGATCCTGCTGACACCAGTGATTTCACAGCCGAGGATAAACCTCGCGCCAAAGAAGCCCTGGCGATGGGCGTGGAAGCGCTCTCAGAACTGCAAGGACGACTCTATGCGCAAGACAGCTGGGCCGTTGCTCATCTTTCAAGCCATGGATGCAGCCGGCAAGGACGGCGCCGTCCGACACGTGATGTGTGGTTCACGCGCGTGGTGGTGGCCGGGGCAATCATTGACACGCTGGCTTCACTGGAACTGAAATACCCCGAGGTTAGCAAAGAGAAGTTGAAGGAACTCAAGGCAGTTCGCGAGACATTGCTTCAAGAATAATTCACCGACTGATCCTCCTCGCAGATTTCGCTCGCTGCTCGCAACTAGCGGTCTGCTTCGCCCGAATCGCCACCCAGGGGCTTTACGAGATGCAAGTCAGAAAATGAGGAAACTTTACCTTGCCAGCCCCAGGATAAATAATTATCCTCTTGGTGGTGATGGGCTGTCTCGCTTAGGCACTGTCACCGAAATGCGCGGGTGAGCATGCCGAAAAGAGCCCTCAGGCCCGTAAATCACTATCAGTGGAAGCATACGTTTCTCCCCGTGGAAACATTTTCTCCCGTTGGGGAAACTGAATAGGGATTTCCCAAACAACTAGATTGAGGCGTCGGGCCGCAGTTCTATCGACTTGAACGAAAGAGAGGTTGAGTCGCCTATGTTTCGAGCACAGCAGCTTTTTGGATCAAAAACGAACTCGTCCTCTGCTCCAGTCCCGCTCCGTGGGGAGAAGCGGCAGTTTTTTGTATGTGGCGTCGTGGCATTCACGGTCTTGCTTTCGACAGGGTGCGAGAAGAAAGAGGTCGTAGCCCCTCCTCCTCCGGATGTCGAAGTCATCGAGGTCGTGCAGAAGGATGTGCCGATCACGAAAGAGTGGGTGGCAACCCTGGATGGTTTCGTCAACGCTCAGATTCGGGCCCAAGTCTCCGGCTATCTACTCAAACAGATTTATACCAATGGTGCTTTTGTCCGGAAAGGCGCCCCGCTTTTTCAGATCGATCCCAGACCGTTTCAGGCCGCCCTCGATCAAGCTAAGGCAAATGTCAATCAGGCCAAGGGAAATCTGGATCAAGCTAATGGCAATCTCCAAGTCGGACTGGCAAGACTAGGCAAGACTGAATTAGATGTCGCCCGCTATACACCGTTGGCCAAGGAGAGCGCGATTAGCCAGCAAGAATTGGATGATGCCATCCAAGCCGACCTCGCTGCCAAAGCGCAGGTTGAGGCGGACAAGGCAGCCATCGAAGCCGCCAAAGCCAACATTATGGCAGCGAACGCCGCGGTCGATACCGCTCAGTTGAATCTCGGCTTCACCTCTATTCTCTCGCCGGTCGATGGTGTGGCCGCGATCTCGACAGCCCAGGTGGGTGACCTCGTCGGCCCGCAAAGTGGCGCCCTAACGACGGTTTCCACGGTGGATCCCATCAAGGTGAACTTCATGGCTAGTGAGCAGGAATACCTCAACGCTTTCAAATACGCCCAAGAAATTGCCCACACCAGTCAAGATGAAGCCTTACGCAAACTGGAGTTTCAATTGCAGCTTGCCAACGGTTCTGTGTTCCCACAAACAGGCCACTTTTTTGCCGTCAACCGCGAAGTTGACTTGAGGACGGGCGCCATCCTGTTTCAAACGGTATTCCCTAATCCTAATAATGTTCTTCGTCCAGGTGGTTTTGGCAAGATCAGTACCATTGCAAGGATTCAGAAGGGGGCGTTGCTAATACCCCAAAGAGCGGTCAGTGAATTACAAGGCCGTTACCTGGTGGCCGTCTTGGGCAATGACAACAAAGTCAGCCTCCGGCCTGTCAAAGTAGGCTCGCGATATGGAACATTGTGGGTCATCGAGGAAGGCCTTAAGCCAGGCGAGCGTATCGTTGCTGAAGGGATGCAAAAGGTGAGAGAAGGTGTGCAGGTGAATCCGAAGCCTTTCCAGGAGAACCCGGCAGGGAAGAACCAGTAAATACATATTTTCGATTGCCGAGTGTCGAATGCCGATTGAAAATTAGCGCCTAATCCTCAATCGAAAATCGGCAATCGCCAATCTAGTGCAAGAATGTATTATCGATGTCTACTTATAGTGACAACTTCAAAGGTCGCTTTGTTTTATACTTAGCCCCTCACCTCACCTTCGGCACCCCTCTCCCCTTGCGGGAGAGGGGCTGGGGGTGAGGGGAAACTGCCACAATATTTAATGCGTTTCACTAGCTGTCAATTAGTAATCGAGAATCGGAATTCTAGTGTAGGACTGTATTAATACCGATTATGTCTAAATTCTTCATCAACCGCCCCATCGTTGCCATGGTGATTTCCATCGTCATGGTCATCGTTGGCGGCCTTGCAATCGTCAGCTTACCCACTGCCCAATTCCCCAACATCGCTGACCCTCAGATCCAGATCAATGCCACCTACCCTGGTGCCGATGCCCTAACGGTGGACCAGTCTGTGGCCACGCCGATTGAACAGAAGATGAGCGGCGTGGACAACATGAACTACATGTATTCCCTCAATCAGAACAGCGGCTTGGGGAACTTGACGGTGGATTTCGATGTGAAGACCGACCCCAACACCGACCTGATTCTTGCCCAGATGCGCCAGTCACAGGCAGCCTCGCAACTTCCGCCTGAAGTGAATGCCCAAGGCGTCGTTGTCCAGAAGTCCACAGCTGCCCCTCTGATGTTGTTCGACCTCTATGCTCCAGATGGTCGGTACGACGCCCAATTCCTGGCCAATTATGCTTACATCAATCTCGTCGATAACTTTACCCGCTCCTATGGGATTGCGAGCGTATCGGTTTTCGGCGCCGGCCAATACGCGATGCGTTTTTGGGTCGATCCGGACCAGCTAGCCAAGCTGCAGATTACTGTGCCTGAGATCATCAACGCCGTTAAAATGCAGAACACCGTGAATCCAGCGGGAACTATCGGTGGTGAACCGGTGCCAGACGGGCAGCAGTACACTTACGCTGTCATTGCCCAGGGCCGCCTTTCTACAGAAGAGCAGTTTGGCGCCATCGTCGTCCGCGCCAATCCCGATGGTTCGCTGGTGCGGCTCAAGGATGTGGCTCGGGTCAATCTCGGTTCCCAAGTGTATAACCTGCGTGGCCGCCTGGACAGCAAGCCAGCGGCGATCGTAGCGATTTACCAACTTCCCGGATCCAACGCCGTCGCGGCGGCCGATGGGGCTAAGAAATTGATGGAGAAGTTGAAAGAACGCTTCCCGCCGGGCCTTGAGTACGCCATTGCTCTGGACACGACCCTCCCGGTCACAGAGGGCATTGTTGAAATTGAGCATACGCTATTGAAGCGCTTGGTCCTCGTGATCCTCGTCGTCTTTATCTTCCTGCAAGGCTGGCGAGCAACCTTGATCCCGCTGTTAGCTGTGCCTGTGTCGCTGGTCGGCACATTCATGATTTTTCCGCTCCTTGGGTTCTCGATCAACACACTTTCGCTGTTTGGCCTGGTGTTGGCCATTGGGCTAGTCGTCGATGATGCTATTGTGGTGGTCGAGGCGATAGAACACCACATCGAGCACGGACTTTCACCGAAAGATGCGGCCTTTAAAGCCATGGAGGAGGTCTCCGCGCCAGTGGTGGGCATCGCCATCGTCCTTGTCTGCAGTATTCATTCCTACCGCGTTTATTCCCGGGCATCACAGGGCGCCTCTATCAACAGTTCGCGGTAACCATTGCAGTGTCCGTCGTCATTTCGGCCTTCAATGCACTCACTCTCAGCCCAGCACTTGGCGCCTTGCTGCTTCGTCCCAAAAAGGAGTCCCGCGGCCCGCTAGGAGCTTTCTTCCGCTGGTTTAACCGCGTCTTTGGTAAGGCGACAGACGGCTATGTGAGTTGGTGCGGCGCGCTGATTCACAAAATGGGCATCATGATCATTTTGCTGCTCGGCTTCACCGCTCTGGCTGGCTGGTTTGGTATGAAGCTGCCCACTAGCTTCCTGCCCGATGAAGACCAGGGCTACGTCTACGTTGCCTTGCAACTTCCAGATGCCTCTTCACTTGCAGCGCACCGATGCCTTGGCGAGCCAAGTCGAAGAAGTCACTCAGGAACACCCCCGGTGTCGCCCACGTGACGAGCGTGATCGGTTACAACATGCTGAGCAGTGTGCAGAATACGTACAGTTCCTTTTTCTGGGTTACCCTGAAGGAGTGGAGCGAACGCAAGGCCCCCGAAGAGCAGTATTCAGCCATCAAAGCCCACATGAGCACTGGGCTGAAGCAAATTGCAGGCGGCAATGCGGTCGCCTTTCCGCCACCCGCGATCCCCGGTGTGGGGACCTCGGGAGGCTTTACTTTCGTCCTTGAGGACCGGTCCGGACAGGGTGTTCAATTCCTCGCCCAAAACCTGACCAAGTTCTTGGCTGAGTTGCGCAAGCGACCTGAGCTCTCCGGCGTTTTCACCGTGGCCTTGCCGGCTGTCCCGCAGCTCTATGTCAACGTGGATCGTGACAAAGTGCTCAAACAAGGCCTGGACATCGGCGATGTTTACAAAACGGTGCAGGCCTTCATGGGCGGGGCATTTATTAACTTCTTCAACCGTTTCGGACGCACCTGGCAGGTTTACGTTCAGGCCGAAGGGGATTTCCGAACGCAGGCCGAAAATGTGGGCCGCTTTTATGTGCGCAACACCTCCGGTCAAATGGTCCCGCTCTCTACGGTCGTGTCGCTAGAACCGCGGCTAGGTCCTGAGTACACGATGCATTACAACATGTATCAAGCCGCGCAGATCAATGGCAGCGCCGCCACCGGCTATAGTTCCGCTCAAGCCATGAAGGTCCTTGAGGAAGTATTTGCCCAGACCATGCCGCGAGAAATGGGTTTCGACTATATGGGCATGTCCTATCAGGAACAGAAGGCGCAACAAGGCGTGCCGCCTTCCGTCATTTTCGGATTATCCGTCTTGTTTGTTTTTCTCATCCTGGCGGCGTTGTACGAAAGCTGGACGCTGCCCTTCAGCGTGCTGTTGAGCACGCCCGTTGCCGTTTTTGGCGCGTTGGGGACGCTGTATTGGCGCCGGTTCGAAAGTTTGTCCTTCGAGAATAACGTCTATGCACAAATCGGCCTCATCATGCTGATTGGACTTGCCGCCAAAAACGCCATCTTGATTGTGGAGTTTGCCAAAGCGGAATTCGAGAAGGGTAGACCACTAGCGGATGCTGCATTGGAAGGGGCCAAACTCCGTCTCCGTCCCATACTGATGACCTCGTTCGCGTTTATCTTGGGCTGTGTACCGCTCTGGAGGGCTACCGGGGCGGGGGCAATCTCCCGTCAGGTAATGGGCAGTGCTGTGATTGGCGGTATGACAGCCGCCAGTGCCATCGCTATCTTCATCATCCCTGCTCTATTCTACGTCATTGAAAAACTCGGCGGGGCAAAGCACGAAGGCGCGAAGCCTGAGGGCGGAATATCCACAGAAGGTACAGGCGCAGAGGGTCTAACTCCCGGGGGTCCCGAAGTCAGTCATTAGATTCTTACAAGGTAAAGACAGGGAACTCAAATTGCACCATGACCAGAATAAACACAGTCCGGACCATTGGGTGCGCTAGGATACATGGCTTACAGGCTGCTCGTTTCTTCAGCGCGCGATTGTGGCGAACTGGTGGCTCACCCCGGCTTTCCTGCATCTTGCTTCTTCTTACTATTTCCCCCCTGATCGTCCTCCTTTCCGGTTGCGCAGTCGGTCCCAACTACAAACGACCGGTAGTCAATGTTCCAACCGACTTTCGCGGCCAGGAAGGAGCAGCACAACAGGCTTCTTTTGCCGATTTACCCTGGTGGGAGGTGTTCAAGGATGAAACGCTGAAAGGGCTCATCCAGACCGCTCTCACCAATAATTACGACCTGCGCATTGCAGTGACGCGCGTTGAGCAATCTCGCCAGCTTGCTGCCCAGGCCCATTCGCAATTTCTCCCTTTTGTGAATTACGCATCGTCCGTCAGCGGCGGCAGGAACGAACTGGGGGGGAATGTCATTACTAATGGGGGGGAGACCCAGGGGGGCTTCGTGGGGCTGATCAGTGCTGCCTGGGAGGCGGACGTATGGGGGCGAATTCGCCGACTGAACGAATCGGCTAAAGCACAATATCTTTCGACCGAGGATGCCAAGCGTGCCGTCATGCTTTCGCTCGTCAGTGATGTAGCCCAAGCTTACTTCGAACTGCTCGGATTGAATCTGCAGCTCGAAATCGCCAAAGAGAACACGGAATCGTTCAATCAGACCCTCAAACTTTTCACCCAACGACTTGAAGGAGGCGTAGCCTCAAAACTACAGACCTCTCGCGCCGCAGCTGCACAGGCTTCGGCTGCTGCAACGATTCCCGAGTTTGAACGGCAGATTGCTTTAAAAGAGAACCAAATCAGTGTCCTTCTCGGGCAGAACCCAGGCCCGATCGCGTTGAAGTCAAAATTGCTCGAAGAGATCATCCCACCCGAAATTCCCGCCGGCTTGCCTTCCTCCTTGCTGGAGCGCAGGCCGGATGTGCTTTCTGTTGAAGAACAAGTGCGGTCTGCCAACGCTCAGATTGGGGTTGCGACCGCGGCATTTTTCCCGCAGATTGGTCTCACGACGTTCTTAGGACACGTGAGTGGTCCACTGTCTGAGTTCTCCTCGGGTGCCGGCAATGCCTGGAGCGTTGCGGGAAATCTCGCCGGCCCCATTTACCAGGGGGGTGCCCTCAAGGCCCAAAAGCGGCAGGCCGTTGCTGCTTGGGAACAAGCTAAACTACAGTATGAACTGACGGCCTTGAATGCTTTTCAAGATGTTTCTAACGCTCTGATCTCGCGCCAGAAATATGACGCCATCCGCATCGAGCAGATCCGCGAAGTGCAAGCCTATGAAGAATCGGTCAAAGTTGCCTTCCAGCGCTACAATGCGGGCAAGGCCAGCTACTTCGAAGTACTTGACGCTCAACAACTGCTCTTCCCCGCTCAGAACTCACTGGCTATCACTGAACTCAATCGTCGCGTGGTCATCGTCCAACTCTACAAGTCGCTAGGAGGAGGATGGAAACTCAAGGATGCGGAATGGATGGGCAACCCGCCCGCACTGAATGTGCCTGCTACTCCCTCAACTCCAAAGCCTTAGTGCTCAGTTGCATAAAATTGCGGTAATGGCTGTAGCCGGGGACGTTGACCCATAAGCGCTAACCTAAGCTTGGATGATCGGTTCATTTCGGGATCCTCCGTTGAGCAGATGACTCCCAGAATTGGGAAACGCCAAGAACGCAAAGGTCGCCAAGAGTACGAACCTTCTAGACCGCCGACGAAGTCGCTAAGGATTTGGAACGTGATATTGTTGCGCGACGGCATCCAGCGGGTAGCCAGAAAGCATCCGGAAGAACTACGGGTAGGATAAGATCGGGCGGTTGACTGACGTGTATCCTCTTTTCTTGGCGTGCTTGGCGCTCCTGGCGTTTCGTTCTGTCGGCGGCAGGCGAGGACGCCCGCACCACAAGTTTGTAGTACCGCCTTCAGGCGGTGATGTTCAGGACCGGCTAAAGCCGGCACTACAAACTTGCACAAATGTCCAATCTCCAGCTGCAGGCATCTGGCCTGCTCCAATGTCCAAACTCTAAGCGGCCTACAAAGTTGTAGGCCGGGTCACCGACCCGGCGTTTGAGTTTGTTAAGACGACAACATTGTGAGCGCTTTCTGGAGGTTAAGTTCGGACGTTGATCGAATCGCAGCCATAAATTCAGTAGACCTTGAGCCCTGCCGACCGGAACTGAGCGCATACATTATCGAGGGTTTCCTTTGATGGTGGTTCCGCATCCTGAAGTTTATATTCGATGCCGAGCTGCTTCCACTTGAATGCGCCCATCTGATGAAAGGGTAATACATCGACCCGTTCCACGTTACCCAGGTTGGCAGTGAAGTCGGCAATATGGGCGATTTCTTCCGGGTCGTCCGTCAACCCAGCCACCAGCACGTAGCGCAGCCAGACAGGTTTTTGGCGGATTGCCAGACGGCGCGCAAACTCAAACACTGGACCCGGGTCCATGCCGGTCAGCCGGTGATGCCGCTCTGGGTCCCAGGCCTTAATGTCCAGCAGTACCAGGTCAATCTTCTCCAGATCCTCATCGGTAAGGCGACTGCCCAAGTATCCGTTGCTGTCGAGAGCCGTATGAATTCCCATGGCTTGCGCAGCAGTGAATAGCTTGACGACAAACCGGTCTTGCATCAAGGGTTCGCCACCGCTCACGGTGAGCCCACCCTTCATGACCTTAAGCCCGTGGCGGTACTTCGCCGAGTTGGGCTTTCGCCCTTTCCAGGGTGACTGGAACTCCGTTCGTCATTCTCCAGGTATCGGGATTGTGGCAGTAGAGGCAGCGAAACTGGCAGCCGGTGAGCCAGGCCACCACACGCACTCCGGGTCCATCCAAGTCGACCCTGTGGTAAACGAGTGAACGAAGCCCATATCTCCAGTGGCGAGTGCCGTTCGGACGTCGGTCTCCGGAACATGCTGGCCCAGGTTGACGCGAAGTTCGAAGGGACTCTTCGCCTCCAAAGAAACTGGCTGTACCTGCGGGCTATCACTCATGTTACACGGATCCGTGGAAGGTGCGATTGATCACATCCAATTGTTGTTCTCGAGTCAATCGCACGAAATTGACTGCATAGCCGGACACGCGAATCGTCAGGTGCGGGTACTTTTCGGGATGATCCATCGCGTCCAGAAGTGTCTCGCGATTAAACACGTTCACGTTCATGTGATAGCCGGTGCTGCCAAAGAATGCATCGAGCATGCTTGTCAGATTGGTTATCCGGTCCTCCGCGACTCTTCCAAGGCCTTGCGGCACCATCGACACGGTATACGAGATTCCGTCAGCAGCATCACGATACGGGATCTTCGCAACCGATGCCGCCGATGCGTGGATGCCATGTTGATCCCGACCATGCATTGGATTCGCACCTGGAGCAAAGGGTTCCCCGCGATGCCGCCCGTCTGGAGTATCGCCAGTGTTTTTTCCGTACACGACGTTCGAAGTGATTGTCAGGACCGATTGGGTGTGCAGCGCATTTCGATAAGTGGGGTACTTCCTCAACTTGCTCATGAAGGTGCTCACTGCCCAGGTAGCGAGGTGGTCAACGCGATTGTCGTTGTTGCCGAACTTGGGGAAATCACCTTCGGTCTGATAGCCGGTCACGAGCCCGGTCTCGTCCCGCAGCACACGCACTCTTGCGTCTCGGATCGCCGACAGGCTGTCGGCCACGACGGACAGGCCTGCGATGCCGAACGCCATCGTCCGCAGCGGGGCGTAGTCGTGCAATGCCATTTCGATGCGTTCATAGGCGTACTTGTCATGCATGAAGTGAATGATGTTCATGGCATTGACGTACACATTTGGCAAGCCAATCCATCATCTTCTCGAACTTCTCCCTCACGTCATCGAATTCGAGGATTTCGCCTTGGACTCCTCCAAAGTTGGGGGCCACCTGTTTTCCACTGATTTCGTCCCGCCCGCCATTGATGGCGTAAAGCAGACACTTGGCGAGATTGGCCCTGGCGCCGAAAAACTGCATCTGCTTGCCGACCAGCATCGGAGACACACAGCAGGCGATCGCTCCGTCGTCGCCCCAAGCGCGGCGCATGATTTCGTCGTTTTCGAATTGAAGGGAACTCGTGTCGATCGCGACTTTGGCGGAGAAATGCCGAAAGCCATCGGGAAGACGCGGGGAATACCAGATGGTCAGATTCGGCTCCGGGGCAGGGCCGAGGTTGTAGAGGGTCTGGAGAAAGCGAAAGCTCGTTTTCGTTACCAGCGTCCGGCCGTCGTCTCCCATGCCGCCAATCGACTCGGTGACCCAAGTAGGATCGCCGGCGAAAAGGTCATCGTATTCCGGTGTGCGCAAAAAGCGAACGATGCGCAGTTTAATCACGAAATCATCGACGATCTCCTGGGCCTCGGCCTCGGTGATCGTGCCAGCCGCAAGGTCCCGTTCAAAGTAGATGTCGAGGAAACTCGACGTCCGGCCTAAAGACATGGCGGCGCCGTTCTGTTCTTTCACGGCCGCCAGATAGCCAAAGTAAAGCCACTGGACGGCTTCTCGGGCATTGCTGGCCGGCAACGAGATATCGAATCCGTAACTGGCGGCCATCTGCTGCAGTTCTTTGAGCGCCCGGGTCTGCTCGCTGAGTTCTTCCCGGTCGCGGATAATCTCTTCCGTTGACATGGCTGCATCGAGGCTGAGTTTTTCCTGCTGTTTCCGTTCAATGAGCCGGGAGACCCCGTAAAGGGCCACGCGGCGGTAGTCGCCAATGATGCGGCCGCGCCCGTAAGCGTCGGGCAGGCCAGTGAGGATGTGCGAGCTGCGACACCGCCTGACGTCTGCCGTGTAGGCATCGAACACGGCCTCGTTGTGCGTCTTGCGATATTTGGTGAATGTCTCAACAACGTGCGGATCGGGCTTGTAGCCGTACGCTTTGAGGGCGTTGACAACCATGCGAAATCCACCATTGGGCATAATGGCGCGTTTGAGCGGCGCCTCGGTCTGAAGACCGACGATGACTTCATTCTCGCGATCAATGTAGCCCGGTCCGTGCGCGGTAATGGAACTTGGAATTACGGAGACGTCGAGGACCCCTTTTCTGCGCTCCTCCACAAACAGTTCCTTCAAATGATTCCAGATCTTCGTGGTGCGCTCCGTCGGGGGCGCAAGGAAGGAGTCGTCTCCCTCGTAGGGCGTGTAGTTCTGCTGGATGAAATCGCGAACGTTGATTTCTTTCTGCCATAGGCCTGGCTGAAAGCACCGCCAGGCCAGCATCACTCCTTCTGAGGTCATCTTTGTAGTAGTGCTCATGGTAGCTCCTCCTGAAAATCCCTTGAGGGGTGGGTTCCCGTTCGAAACCCACCCCTACACCCCTCCATGGAGGGGACTCATTTTCATCCTTCGGGGCTGCCCGCGGTAGGGTGTCCATGAGGTCGCCAAACAGAACAGGCGGTCACAATCGCCCGCCGATCCACCCCCTTCAAAGGGGGAATCCGTACTTTCATCCTTGGTGGTGCCGCACCGGGGCGTGCATGGCTCCTTATATCAATCCCAGCAGCCGCCCGGTATGCCGGGCGATCATCAACTCTTCGTTGGTCGGGATCACCCAAGCCGAGACCTTGCTGCCCGGGTGCGAGATTCGCGGACCTTTGCGGGCGTTGGCTTCTGCGTCGAACTCCACACCCAGCCAAGCAGACGATTCACAGATGCGCCGGCGGAGTTCAGCTGAGTTCTCTCCAATGCCCGCGGTGAACACCAGTCCATCGATGCCGCCCAACACAGCGGCGAGGGCGCCGATCTCTTTAGCAGCACGGTATACGAAGTAGTCCACGGCCAGGCGGGCTCCAGGTTCACTGCTGGAAAGCAGATCACGCATGTCGTTACTGATGCCGGAAATGCCCAGCAATCCCGATTTCTTGTAGAGGATATCCTCCACTTGCTTGGCAGAGAGTCCCAGGTTTTGAAAAAGATACAGAATGACGCCAGGATCGACTGTGCCCGGCCTGGTTCCCATGCAGAGCCCATCGAGAGCTGTGAAGCTAAGAGTGCTATCAATGCTTTTCCCGTCCTTGAGGGCGCACAAACTGGCGCCGCTTCCCAGATGGGCGACGATCACTCGTCCCTGGGCGATCTCCGGCGCAACCTGTGGCAAAACTGAAGCGATGTATTCGTAGGATAGTCCATGGAAACCGTAGCGCTGCAGTCCTGATTGACAAAGGTCGCGTGGTAGCGGTACCAGATCCGCAACGGCCGAATGACCGCGATGAAAGCTCGTGTCGAAACAAGCGACTTGCGGTACGTCGGGCAGTCGCTCGAAAACCGCTTCAATGGCTGCCAGATTATGAGGCTGGTGTAATGGAGCCAGAGGAATCAGTTGGTGCAACTCCGCCAGAACTTCTCGGCTTACAACGGTGGGTCGGGCGTGCAGCGCTCCGCCATGAACCACGCGATGCCCGACACCCAGGACTCGGCTGCCGCCATACCTGGAGCGAAGCCAGCCGGCCAGAGCATCCAGCGCCCGACGCCCATCACGTACGGTCGCATCCAAGGTCTGATCAGCGAGGCTTGCGCCCGCAGCATCTTTGGCAGATAACCGGGGCGATGTTCCGATGCCTTCGATTTGTCCTCGAGCTTCCAGACGCCAACTTTCACCCTCTGATCGCCGATAGACACAGAATTTCAAGCTCGATGATCCGGCATTGAGTACCAGAGCATAATCATCCATTGAGTCACAGCCTTTCGTTTTTTGCAGTTCCGGGCTTGCGATTCATATCCTTTTCTCCTTGGAATCCCCTCTTGGGAGGGGAAAGAAGGCTTTAGCCTTCAGGGGTGGGTCTTTCCGGCTCGCGGCAACCCACCCGTGGACTCTTGGCAGATCCTATCCACACATCCATCATTCCGGACGCGGTGAAAGCTGTCTGGAAGCGGCCCCATTGGTCTACTACTTGCGTGGAATAACGAGGACACGATCTTGAAGGAATCCGTCGACCACATTGACGGTGACGACAATAATACTCTTGTCTTCCTTTTCAAAAAACATCCTTGCGAAGTTTGGCGAATCTGCGACAACCCCTTCCAGTTCTCCATACTCCGCAGGGATAGAATTTTGGGTTTTGATTGCCTCAAAACTCAACTTTAGTTCAGGACGCACTGGCATCTGATTCTTCTCACAAGAAATTCCCACGAGGCAAAGCAGAAGCCCACAAGCAAGGATAAGCCTGTTCCCGTTCATAACTTCTCCTTTCAATTGCGAAACTATTGAATCGTTCTGAAGTAGGCCACTGAGGCCGCGGCCTCGTTACCGTCGATTGTCATAGGACGTTTGTCAGACATGCTTCAGCTCTCCCTCACTATTCCTTGACGTTTCGGATGAACCGCAAGCATCCCCACGGCGCAGCCAGCCGTGCCGGCCTGGACGCTGTTCGCCCGGCTGGTGAGAATGACCGGTATCCTGGCTTGCGATTCATATCCTTTTCTCCTTGGAATCCCCTCTTGGGAGGGGAAAGAAGGCTTTAGCCTTCAGGGGTGGGTCTTTCCGGCTCGCGGCAACCCACCCCTGCACCCCTCTAGAGGAGGGGACTCATTTTCATGGAACGTGGCGCCGCACAGCGTCATGAGACGTTTTTTTGACATGCCGGCCCTGTCTCTTTCAAAAGAAAAGTGAGCACAATAGCAATGGCCACACCATACAGAAGCGGCTCAAATCCAGCCTGGTAATGCTCCAGCGTCATTTGCGAGGCCCCGCCCGATACCTTCTGGAGAATCCGTCCAAACACCGGCCCCAGCAGTGCGCTGAAGGTGAAATTCAGAAAATTGACCACCCCGGTGGCTGTGCCGCTGAACTCCGGAGGGTTCGCTTCCTTAATCACCGTGTACGGCAGCATCGCCGCGCCTGACCCGAGTCCCGCTGCCAAGCCGATGACGTAAGGAGGGAAGATGTTGGGGCTGCCATAGAGCGCCCAGGCGAGACACGCTAAAAGAACGATCGCCCCTCCGATAATCACCGGTTTCCTACGCCCGATCCGATCTGAGAGCAGACCCAGCAGCGGACAACCGATGATCCACCCGAGAGGTACCATTGACGAACGCATCACCGCCGATGCATAGTCAAAACCGTGTGCTTCCTGAAGGAAACGGACGCCCCAGATCATGTCGAAGATCGTCGTCGGAATAAAGAGCAGCCCTGCGATCAGGCCGCAAAGGATCGACTGCGGGTTTTTGAAAACGGAGCCTAAAGCTCCAGCTGCGCTCTTCAGCCAGCCACTTCGGACTGTTTGCTCCTGCCGCGGAAGAAACATAAAAAGAAGAACACTGATCAGCAAGCCGGTGATGCCCATCCCAACCCAAAAGTGATTCCAGGCGAGTCCACCGGCGATCATTGGCCCGACCACTGACTGGCCGGCCGATCCCCCGGCCATACCGAACATTTGCGTTGCCCCAATCAAAGTTGCGGCACGGGAGGCCGGAAAATTCTTACTGGCAATGGAAACGGCCCCCACCAGCGCGAAAACACCGCCCGCGCCTTGCAGAAACCTTCCTGTGCTCGCTGCAGCCTGGTTGCCCATACCGAACAAGAGTGCGCCGATGCCAACCGCCGCGGCACCAATCGGGATCACCTTCCGCGGCCCGAGACGATCCATAGCGGCACCAGCGATCAAGCTAAACGGTGAATACCCGTAGTAGAACAAGCCCACCATGGAGGCTACACCGAGTGCACTGAGCCCAAATGCCTCGGACAACTGCGGCATCATGACGGCAGGTGCAGAGCGGAGCGTGTATTGATAGAAGTAATACACGGCTGCCAAAAGCCAGGCGACAACGGCCGTTTTCGTGCGGTTACTCATTTTGTTCACTATCAGGCTAAAGTAACCTTCAAAAAGCAATCCTCAGAATTCATTAGCCCAGCGCTTTAGCTCGGGGACATCGATTGGCTTTTTTCTTCCCCCTGTCGAGCCAGCGGTGCTGTGCATTGCGCCGCTGGCTCGACAGGGGGCGGGAGCGAGGGGCTCTTTTACCCCCGTGCTGAAGCACGGGGGTAATGAGATTGAAGTTAAAGAATCTGGCGCATTAGTTTGTGTTATCTACTTAGGTTCGTCTCATATCCTATTCTAACAAAGGACTAACGCGGCCAAGCCTGCTTCGGACGTCTCTTTGTACTTGGCATTCATGTCCTTGGCAGTCATGGCCATGGCCGCAATCGTGGTGTCGAGATCCACGCGCCGTTGTTCGGGAATCTCTTCGCTGGCGATGCAATAGGCGGTCCATGCCTTAACCGCCCCATAGGCGCAGCGCTCGATGCAAGGCACCTGAACGTAGCCGGCTACCGGATCACATGTCATGCCGAGGTGGTGTTCAAGGGCCGATTCGGCAGCATTCGAAACCACCTTGGGACTGGCGCCCAAAGCCTGGGCGATCATCGCGGCAGCCATCGAGGAGCCGACTCCAACCTCCGCCTGGCAGCCGCCTTCAGCGCCGGACAGAGTGGCGTTGTGTTTGCAAAGGTAACCGATTGCCGCTGCCGCCAGGAAACCTTCCCGGATCTTCTGAGTCGGCACATTGAGGTCCCGAAGGGACCTGAGGACTGCCGGCAGAATTCCCGCGGACCCGGCGGTGGGTGCGGTCACGATGATATGGCCGCGAGCGTTTTCCTCGCCCATGGCAAATCCGTATGCGGCTACCTTGGTGATGGCACGGCCAGCTTCTCCTTTGTTGGAGTTCTTCAAGTTACGATAAATTGAAGCGGCCTTGCTGTGTAACTGGATGGGGCCGGGGAGAACACTTTCGACTTTGAGCCCGGTGTCCACACCGCGGACCATGACTTCGGCAACTTGGTCGAGAAATTCCCAGATCTGTTTCTCGCTCTTGCCGGAGATAGCCATTTCATTTTCCAGCAGCAATGTCGGAAGGAGGATCTTGTCGTCGAAGAGATACTTTTTCAAATCCTTGGCGTGTGAGAATGAGTACTTGGGCTGCCCTTTGTCCGGCGGCTTGTAGCCCTTCCACTCGATGAAGCCTCCGCCAACCGAGTAGTATTCCAGCTCGTAAAGTGTCTCGTTTGCCGGCGAGCAGCTTCGCGGTCATCGTGTTCGGATGGTGAAATTCACCTTTGGGAGCATCGAAGATGATGTCTTTCAGTGACAGGTTAAGGGTCGCCGGACCTATGATGACCTTGTACGTTTGATCGGGATTGGCGGCCAATCCGTCCAGGAACTCGGGAGGGCACGTGGCCGGCGCCTTGCCCAATAGTCCGGCGAGCGAAGCCCGGTCGGTGCCATGGCCTTTCCCCGTAGCGCTGAGGCTGCCATAGAGGTGGACCTTAAGCGCGGTGGCCCGCTTGAGCTGATCTTCCGGGAGCTTGGATACTCGCTGAAAGAAATCATAAGTGATTCGCATCGGACCCATGGTATGCGAACTCGACGGCCCTGGCCCCATTTTGTAAAATTCATCGAGCACTGTCATGATGTTTCCCTTCGACCTTTGGACCACGTCAAGTTCCGGAGACAGGCTAGACGCGCTTGGAGCGGGAGTAGCAGGGGGGGTGCTTTTTTCGGCCGTTTGCTGAGGCGGTTGTGCACCGGAGCAGCTGGCAAAAACCGTGGCAGCAGCCGAAGCGAAGGCGGCAAGTCCAAGATCCCTCCGGCTCAACAAAGTCTTGCTCGCAGTTTTGACCGGCGCGGGCGCACATGTCGCACAGCCCGACGTGTTACAACTCCCACAGCTACTTTCAACGCTACTGATGACCTTCAATCCTTTTTCCATTTTGCCTTCTCCTTTCGAACCAAATCTATTCCATTGCATTGCTGCCGTTTCAAAAACGAGCGAGTTCAACTCACTGGTGAAAAGCCCACGGCTCGCAAAAGCACTCACCGTGGTTACCAAAGATTACACGATATTCAGGACTATCGACTCACTGCTTCTTACACGCCTGGGAGCCACGCTGAACGAAGCGAGGCGTGGCTCCAACTGGCCAATTTCCCTTGGCTGAGTCATCTTAGTACTCCTGAAAGATCCGCTGAATGTCGTCCAAGCTGCGCGGCTTCAGAAGAGCGAGTCGGAGTAGCACCCGCGCCTTCTGGGGATTCAAGCCTTCGGAGGCAACCAGACCCAATTTGTCGTCGTCTACTTCAACCTTACGTCCCACCCGGCCTGTGGTCACACGCGAAGAACGCACGCAGACGATGCCTTTCTTCGACTGTGCGGCGAGTGCGTTGAGGGCTGCCTCCGTCATATTGCCGTTGCCTACACCAGCGATCACGATTCCCTTCGCCCCAATCGCAACTGCGGCCTCGATGAGTTTTCCATCCATATTCTCGTAGGCCATGATGATGTCCACGCGGGGCAGGGCCGTTACCCCGTCCAGCGAGAACTCTGAGTCCGTGGTGCTTCGGCCCACGGGACCACGATAGAACTCGATCTCGCCGTAAGCAACTGTGCCGATGAGGCCCCGCACCGGGGAGAGAAACGTCTGCACGGCTGTGGTGCTGGTCTTGGTGAGAGAGGCGGCGCCGTGGATCCAGTCGTTGACCACCACCAGCACGCCACGGCCTGCTGCATCCTTGTTAGCTGCCACGGCCACAGCATTGAAGAAGTTGAGCGGGCCGTCAGCCGAAAGGGCTGTCGATGGGCGCATGGCCGCGGTCAGGACGACAGGTTTTTTCGACTTGACGACGAGATTTAAGAAATAAGCGGTCTCTTCGATGGTGTCAGTGCCGTGGGTGATGACGACACCATCCACATCCGGCATGGCGGTAAGCTCGTTAACGCGGCGGGCCAGCTTCAGCCAGACTTCGTCATTCATGTCCTGCGAGCCGATGTTCGAGATCTGCTCTCCCCGCAGCATAGCGAGCTTCTTCGTCTGAGGCACGGCGGCGAGAAGCTGCTCGACACCCACTTGGCCGGAGGTGTAGGACGCCTGAACATCGCTCGCTGCCGCTCCGGCGATGGTGCCCCCAGTCGCGAGAACGACGACAGTTGGAAGCTTGTCCGCAGCGAGCGCGGAGACGGTGAGAAGAGTAGTGAGGAGAACTCCCCATAACGGTTGGAACCTGCGTTTCATGATAATACCTCCTGTATTACTGGGACGGTTTCTTTTCGTACATCGAAGGGTCGAGCCCGGTCAGCTTAACCGGATCGAGCAACTCCTGGATTTGTTGTTCGGACAGAACCTTCTTTTCCCGGATGATTTCGAGAATTCCTTTTCCGCTCTTGTAAGCTTCGCCGGCCAGCTCCGTTGCTTTTTCATAGCCCACGATAGGATTGAGCGCCGTGACGATGCCGACAGTGGTCTCCATATAGTGCTGCAATGTTTTTTCGTTCACGGTAATGCCATCGATGCACTTGGTCCGAAAAGCGATGGAAGTGCGATAGAGCAGACTCTGTGATTCGATCACTGCCAGCCCTTCGAGCGGCTCATAGGCATTGAGCTGGAGTTGTCCGTGGTCGGCGGCCAGCCCGACGCTGTAGTCATTGCCCATGACGCGAAAAGCAACAATATTCATCAGCTCAGGAAGGACCGGATTGACTTTGCCCGGCATGATGGAGGAACCCGGCTGCAACGCGGGCAAGTTGATCTCGAACAGTCCCGCTCGGGGTCCAGAAGTGAGCAGGATCAAATCACTCGCAATCTTCGAGAGCTTTATGGCCAAGCTCTTGAGCGCCGCGGAATAGACTACAAACCCCTGCTGATCCCAGGTGGCAGCAATCATGTCAGAGGCCGGCACGATGGGTTTGCCGGTCAACTTAGCCAGGTGGGCCGCGCATTTTTCCGGGTATCCTTTGGGGACGTTGATTCCGGTTCCAATGGCGGTGGCGCCCATGTTCACCGAGTATAAATACTTCTCAGCATCCCGCAGCAACTGGATTTCACCTTCCAGAGCGGACGCAAATGCATGAAATTCTTGACCGACGGTCATGGGCACGGCGTCCTGCATCTCGGTCCTTCCCATCTTCACGATCTTGAGGTAAGCGTCCCCTTTCCTCCGAAAAGAAGCCGCCAGCTTCTGCAGTTCCTCGATCAGCTTGTTGTTCCGCAAAAGAAATGCAACCTTGATCGCCGTGGGGTAGGAGTCGTTGGTTGACTGTGACATATTGAGATGATCGTGCGGATCAACCAACTGATACTCGCCCTTCTTGTGCCCGCTGAGCTCTAGTGCGATATTCGCGAGCACCTCGTTGGCATTCATGTTGGTCGAAGTTCCGGCTCCGCCCTGGTACCAATCTACCCGGAACTGATCATGGTATTTGCCGTCAAGCACGGCCTGGCAGGCTTTTTCAATGGCAGCTAATGTTTCCGGTTTCATGGCGCCGACGTCTGTGTTGGCCCTTGCTGCCGCTAATTTGACGATGGCCCAAGCTTCGACGAACCCGGGATAGTGATTGATCAGAACGCCGGAGATTTCAAAATTCTCGAGGGCCCGCGCGGTCTGGACGCCGTAGTAGGCATCCGCTGGAATCTGCTTCTCTCCCAGCAGGTCCTTTTCCACCCGGAATGTTTGTTGGGCAATAACGCTTGGGATCATGAGCAGGCCGATAACGCCGGCCAGCAAGGAAAAAAGATGACGCGTCATGAACCTCCAGATTACTTTAAGAGCCATTGGGCCATGACAGAAGCCACGACTGTGGCAGTCACAGTTGTTACCAGCCCCGGGAGCATAAAACTATGATTGAGCAAGTACTCTCCCGATCCGGGTTGTCCCGGTCTGGTCAAAGGAGACGGCGGCCAGCACCGTGCCGTAGGTGGGAAGGAAGAAATTACCGTTCACAGCCGGGTATGCGCCTACGATGAGCGGTACCGGTAAACCAAGAGCCAGCGCCACAGGGACCAGGGTGACAATCGTCGCGGCTTGGCTAAAAAGCAAAATTGAAAGAGCGAAGAGGCCCGCAGCGTAGACCCACGGTTGGGCCTTCACAACTGAGGAGATGACGTTCACGATTTGTGTCTGGTTGCCTTCAAAGAAGGACGACCCCATCCAAGAGACCCCTAGGATGCAGATGATAGCGGTAAGGCCACCTTTCATGATGCTACCCTTCACTGCCTTTTCAGGGTCGGCGCGGAAGACCACCAGTAACAGACCGGCCGCTGCCATCATGATGATCATGACTGCTCGGCCCATCTCGACTTGGCCGGTTTCCGTCACACCCTCCGCGACCTTCTCATAGATCGGCCGGAGGCCCGGAAACAACCCAATCAAGACAACGGCAATAATCGCGGCCAGGAAGACCATACAAGACCCGATGGCTTTCCTCCGATCGGGGCCGGTCAGTTCGCTCCGCGCCGCTGGAGGGGTTACTTTCCCTTCTGCGAGCCGCCTTTGATACTCGGGATCATCGGCTAATTCCTTGCCCCGGAAAGCCACTGAGAACGTGCCGGCCACAACGCCGAGGAATGTTGCCGGAATCGTGATCATTAAGATTTGGGGCAGCCCTATTCCCGTAGCGGCTAGACCCCCGATGAGGGCGACTGTCGCTGCGGAAACTGGTGACGCCACGAGCCCGTGCTGCGAAGCGATCACGCTGATCGAGAGCGGCCGCTCAGGCCGAATCCCGGCCTTGCGCGCAACCTCGGCGATCACCGGCAGCAAGGCATAGATGACGTGCTGCGTGCCGGAGGCCAGGATCAGAACGTAGGTGACGAGTGGGGCGAGGATGGTCACGCGGCCAGGGTTTCGGCGCAGGACTTTCTCTGCGAGCTGGATGACAAAGTCAAGACCCCCTGCGGCCTGCATGAGCGAGAGCGCCGTGATTACCGCCAGGATCATACCCAGGACGGTGCCTGGAGGGCTCCCCGGAGGAAGACGGAACAAAAAGACAAACACCAAGAGCCCTAGGCCACCCATCGGCCCAAGCCCTATCCCGCCCAGCCGAGCCCCCACGACAATCGAGGCCAAGAGCACCGCAAGCTCTACCCATAGAAGCATTGTGTCACCACTGGTCTTTGCTTGAAGTCGACAAGAATTCTGCTGGCTAGACTATTGCCCGCCAGATAATTCTTACTCGCTTCACGCCACGCGCCAGCTGCCAAACGCCGACGAGCCCGAGTCTGAAGCTGTGAAAGAACTCCCCTCCTGGGTCAGGAGGGGAACTGAAGGGCCTCAGTCCTTCAGGGGGTGGTGGATCGTGCCGATTCGCTCCCATCGCGGCTTGCAGGCGACCCTTACCACCCCGAAGCCCTGGCGGGCTTCAGCCCCTCCTAAAATAGGAGGGGAATTTTTCCCAGCTTCCCTTTGTCAAGGGACATCTGGCGCCGCACACAATTCCCCTGAACCGATACCCTCTTAAGTATGAAGAGAGATTGAATGAGAGTGCACTGTAATAGATAGCAGGTTTTAGACCTTGAAATGCAGACCTCAAGGGCTGAACTGCTCTTTGGATTGCCATTCTCATTCCCTCAATATCCGAAAGTTTTCGACCAGTTGTACCTGAATGAGAACTGGATGCGATAGTCATTCGCATTAAAGCCGTCCATAAAGTTCAACCGCCTTCCAAACTGGAATTCACCACCCAGCATGACACTATCAACTGGATAGTAAAGTAAGTTCCCCAGCGCATAATGGCCCTGATGAAATGCTGAGGGAAGCTGCGCGTCGGAGTTCTGGATGTTCAGCATGGAATAGCCGAGCGCCGTGCTGAACTTTTTGTTCCAAGTGTGGTCCACGAATGACACGATGCCAAGTACCGGCAATGCCACGCCCTTGACCGGCTTGACCGGATCACTGAAGTTGTTTTGAATGCCAATATCGACTGGGGCGTCATTCATGTAGTTCTCGATACCTTGGCCATAGACGAAAGCAAATTTTCCAACGTCTTTCTTTCCGAATTTGAGATTTGAGGTCAGATTCAAACCATACCCCCAAGCGGTCCCGCTGAGATTAAAGGCATCATTGTTGGTGTCAACCCACGATATCTTCCTGACAATCCCTGCCGCCTGCACGTACCCCCAATTTCTGATCAACCTGGCATTCCCCGATATGTCAGGCATATTGAATTGGCTCCTGACCCCTTCGAGCTCAATCCGGTCTTGATAAACTCCCTGATCAGCGCTTGCCCCGGGGCGTTCAATGGCAATGTTGACTTCACCGCGCTCACTTTTGATCGGAATCCAGCGAAACTGCACGTTACGGAAAAAGACCATCCCGTTGGGTCCCCAGTACTCGAGTGAATTGGGAAAGACATCGATGTCCATGAAGGGGCTCCAGGTTTGGCCTGCACCGAAATGTCCTAGCTCGCCATAAGCATGCCGAAGACGAAAGGTCGTCTGACCGGCGTCGACGCCTGTTCCAAACAACTCAAATTCAAAAATGGTCTTAAGATCGCCAAATTTTGTTTCCCTGGTTGACTTCACTCCAAACCGGGTCTGCCGAACTCCATAATAGAATTTCCCATCCGGGGCAAATTCTCCGTTGAACGCTGGCAACTTCGTTGGACGGACTACGTCGAACCAGTCCGGATTATTTGTCTTGAAATCGTATCCTGAGTCCATCATCACGAAGCCATACAATTGGATAGTGTTGTCTGAGCCCGGTTTTTGGGCAACAGCCACTGGGGGTTTTTCAGATTTTTTCTGGGCGCTTTCGACAGGAGGAGCGGGTGCGGGTGTTTTCTGGGCACTCTCGACAGGTGGAGGGGGTGCGGGGACAGAGGTTCCAGCAGCTTTCTGTGCCTGCTCCACGATGCCAATCTGATTTTTCAGGTCTTGCATAGCCTGTTCCAGTTGCAGGAGCTTAATCTTCAGCTGCTGCAAATCTGGTATTTCCTTTTGGGCCTCCTGTGATTGCGCTCGGAGTGGATGAGCCGCAATCGCCAGAAATGCAATTAACAAAAGAACTGCCCCTCTACCTAGGTTCTCTTTTGTTGGAGCATGCAACTGCATAAATCCTCCTTTCTCCTTACTAAACCGACCTTGCCTTGGCGCTCATGATAGCAACCGTATTTTGAAATGCTCTTTTAGCAGATAGACCTTACGGGGACTCTAGATCCCTTGGGAGTGAGGAACCGAGGTGCAATGGTTCCTCACGGTGAGTAACATAAAGCAACAAATTCAGATCCAAGCGAATGAGTGGACTAGGCAGCATCTTGACCTGGAAGTCATGAGTCGGTCTGGATTGATGGCGATCGTTTGAGCCCCTCTGTCCGCCAAAAAAAGCACAGAGCAATGATCGGCCCACCCGAAAGTCAAGGCCATTGAAACAACTAAGTTTTCTTCTCAATGACTCTCGTCTCCGATGTAGGCACTTCCACCCCTGCTTTCTTCATCTCGTTGCTCGCATTCCGTCTGGTGCGATCCCGTCCATGAAGTGAGCGGCTGGAGACAATACCTCACTCCACTCAATAGCAAACTTCATGCCAATCCTGAAGCAGCTGACCCTTTTCCCCTCAGTGGGGTGAAACTTCAAGACCTAACTTACGATCTGACCAGATGTCTGTTCGAGCAGGTGGGGATTTGCCGCGTGCATTACCCAATAGCTGGTGGATTTAACGCAAGCTATTTTAGCGCTCGGTAGCTCGTTTCGAGTCGGTCAGGAACAACACAATGGATAGAAATTACCGCTGGCTGATCAGCGATCCAGACACCGCCTCTTTGCGCAATGAGCCTAGCTTTGTCAGTTACTTCCTTGTCGATGCGTATGGATTGCCGCCGAGGGCGTTCGAGATGTCAGTGATCGCCTTCTGCGCCCTGACACTGTTCCCTGCTTCGTCGAGGGGCGGAGAAACCACAGCAATCCCGAACTTGCCCGGTGAGACGGCAATGATACCGCCTCCGACGCCGCTCTTCGCGGGGAGGCCGGTCCGATATAGCCACTTGCCGCTATCATCGTACAGCCCCGCCGTCGCCATGACAGCGAGGATATACGGAACCTTTTGGGTATCGATGACCTGTTTCCTCGTCACCGGGTTCTTCCCACCAAAGGCGAGCGTTCCCGCCATCATCGCGAGGTCCTTCGCGTTGACGCCGATCGAGCACTGGCGGGTATAGAGGTCCACCGCCTGCGCGGGATTCGCTTTGATGTACTCGTAGGCATACATCAACATCCCAATAGCCTGATTTCGCTGGTTCGTTGCGGATTCAGACTTGTAGATATCCTGTAGCACGCTCAAGGACCTGCCGGCGCAGTCATTCTCGATCCCGATGACCTTCGCCCAGACTTCCTCCGCATTGGCACCCTTGACCATACTTGTCGCCGTAATTGCCCCCGGATTGACCAGAGGATTCATCTCCGGTCCTCCCCCGAGCTTCTTCGCGATCTCGACGCTAACGATCGAATTGAACCGGAGTCCGGTGGCATCCACTCCGATGTTCTGCGCAATGGCCTCAGGGCCCTGTTCCTGGATAACCTGGGCCATCGTAAACACCTTCGAAATGGACTGTATCGAGACCTCCGTCGTGATATCCCCGACGGTATACACTTTCCCGTCAGCCGTCACGATAGCAATCCCAAACAGCTTAGGATCCACCTTGGCAAGCGCGGGGATATAGTCGGCATTCTTCCCTTCCTGAAGTTCCTTGTACTTCGCGTATGCTGCGTTCAGAGCAGACTCGATTTGTGCCGGCGTCTGTGCCTGCACAAAGGGTACAGCTACCATCAGGGTAACAAGTGACAGGCAGACGAGCCATGTCCCACGCCGGGAAACACTCTTTGATCTGTTCATCTTCATCCTCCGATCGTTTGTGGAAAGTTAAATCGTGTACCCAATTGATTGTCGTTCCAGGTGTGGTCGAGGATCGCAACAATCCCCAGGAGATGAACGGTACTTCCAGCAAGTATCACTTCCGAAATCCCCAAAATACGCCAAACTGCATGCTGCGATCACTACGCCCCGCTCTCATCTCATTGGCCCAAGCCCGACACGGAGGTCGGTTCCGGCACCTTCGGTGTGCGATTTGCGTTGGCCGGAATGTACCAGAAATAATGATGTCTCCGCAACTGTCAGCTAGGACAGATTTCGCCAAAGAAGGGAAGGGGAAGGCAGAAGGAACAGTATCAGGGCCATCCCGCAACGGTCGTTCAGGTGGCCGGGATTTTGAGAACGCCCTTCTAACCGTCTTGATCTAGGCGGAGGGTCTGGCCATTCCGCTGCCCAGCGCCGGTAGATTATCCACTAAGATTGATCGTTGCAGATTTCCTCCATTGTATGCGACATTCAGGTATAGCAACTGCTGGAAGGAAGCCTTAAGGGTGTGTGGTCTGTTCCTTGTTAGTACCAGGATCATTCATTGCTCATTGCTGATCGACATGGAAAGCCGGTAGTATCATCTGGACTATGAACCGGGCCTGATCTACTTGGGGGCGGGTTGCATGCTAAAGGCCTTCTGCTTAAACGGAATCTGATAATTACCCGGCAGGAAAAAGTGATCATGAGCCTTTAGTTTACAATTACGAATCTTTCAGGAGGAGTCCATGTCCAAGCATGACACGAATAATGAGCAGGAAGAAAGTGCTGTCGACGAAAAAACTGGGGAGCAAACGCCAAAGCTAAAAGGGAAGGAGTACATGCGTGAACTACGCAAACTTCAAAGGGAGCTTTGTGTCTTACAGGACTGGGTGAAACATACCGGACAGAGGGTCATTGTGGTGTTTGAGGGGCGCGATGCGGCTGGAAAGGGGGGAACGATTCGGGCCCTCACCGAGAGGGTGAGCCCTCGGGTATTCCGGCTGGTGGCCCTTCCGGCGCCTACGGATCGGGAGAAAACACAGATTTACATGCAGCGGTATCTAGCCCATTTTCCAGCGGCCGGCGAGGTCGTCATTTTCGATCGCAGCTGGTATAACCGGGCCGGGGTGGAATACGTCATGGGTTTCTGCTCAAAGGAACAGCACAGTATTTTCCTGAAAAACTGTCCCACATTTGAAAGTTACATTGTTGCGGGTGGCATCAAGCTGGTCAAATACTGGCTGGAAGTCAATAACGATGAGCAGAAACAGCGTTTTGAGGCGAGAATGGAGGATCCGCTCCGCCAATGGAAGCTCTCGGCTATGGATTTACCATCTCGGGAGCGATGGTATGAGTATTCCAAGGCCCGGGACATGATGCTGGAAGCCACGGACACGGAATGGGCACCCTGGAACATCATCCGCTCCGACGATAAGGAGCGCGCGCGTCTCAATTGCCTGTCCCATTTCCTAAGCCTCTTCCCCTATGAGCCGGTTCCTCAGCCAAAGGTCAAGCTGCCCAAGCGTTCCAAGGAGCATAGCTACGATGACGAAACGCCAATGAAGAACCGTCGCTGGATCCAGGAAAAATACTGAGGCCTAAGAATCATGGTTCATAAATGCGGTCACGTTAACGCCGGGTCGGTGACCCGGCCTACAACTTTGTAGGCCGCGTGACCCCACGCGGCGCCTAACCTCAGAAACGTCGCCGTAATTACGAATAGCAGTTCTAAGGAACGCGCAGATCGTCCTTTGCGATACCGTGTGCTATGACATAAGGAGACAGGGTTATGAGGATGGGAAAACTGTCGTCACTGATACCGATAAGCGAGTGGCTTGCTGGCTACCAGGCCGATTGGCTCCAGTTCGACCTCATCGCCGGGTTGGTCACTGCTGCTGTGATCATTCCCAAGGCCATGGCATACGCCACTGTCGCCGGGTTGCCCGTTGAGGTAGGGCTGTACACAGCCTTTGTGCCCGTTTTGGTATACGCGATCTTGGGTAGTTCGCGATCTCTTAGTGTGAGTACTACCACGACCCTTGGCATCCTGACCGGAGCCGAACTCGGCCTGGTGGTGCCCAATGGCAATCCGGCTGAGCTGTTGAGCGCCACCGCGACACTGGCTGTATTGGTGGGGGTCATACTGTTGTTGGCCTCCCTCCTCAGGCTGGGCTTTGTGGCCAATTTCATCTCAGAACCGGTGCTGACCGGCTTCAAAGCGGGGGTAGGTCTTGTCATCATCCTGGACCAAGTGCCCAAGTTGTTGGGTATCCATTTCGACAAGGGCCGCTTCGTCCATAACCTTTTCGCGATCATCGGCCACCTTCCACAAACATCTCTGCTGACACTTCTCGTCGGGGTTGTCATGTTGGCAATTCTGCTTGGAGTGGAACGATTTCTGCCCAAGGCTCCAGCGCCGCTGGTTGCCGTCGCAGTTGGGATAGCCGCGTCCGGAGGCTTCGGCCTTGCCGCCCACGGCGTGGCCATCGTCGGCCATATTCCTCGAGGATTGCCGGCCTTTACGATGCCCAATCTCGGGTTGGTAGAACAACTCTGGCCCGGCGCCCTGGGTATCGCACTGATGAGTTTCACGGAAACCATCGCAGCCGGACGTGCCTTTGCCCGGAGCACCGATCCGCGTCCCAAACCGAATCAAGAGTTATTGGCGACGGGATTGGCGAATGTTGGCGGCGGTTTATTCGGCGGGATGCCTGCGGGGGGAGGGACTTCCCAGACAGCAGTGAATTGTAATGCCGGTGCCCGCACTCAACTGGCGGCTTTGGTTACCTGCGGGATCTCTGTGGCGACCATGCTCGTCCTGGCGCCGCTGATGGGATTGATGCCGGAGGCCACGTTGGCTGCAGTCGTCATTATTTACTCGATGGGTCTGATCAAACCTGCCGAGTTCCGCGCCATCCTGCAAATTCGTCGCATGGAGTTCGTCTGGGCGGTGATCGCCTGTGCCGGGGTGGTGCTCCTGGGAACCTTGCAGGGCATCGTGATTGCCATCATCGTGTCTCTATTCGCTCTCTTTTATCAGGCCGCAAACCCGCTGGTTTATGCCCTGGGACGGAAACCGGGCACCAATGTTTTTCGTGCCTTAACCAAGGTACACCCTGAAGACGAGACCTTTCCCGGCCTGCTGATGATCCGGATGGAAGGCCGGATCTTCTTCGTGAATGCGCAGCACATCGGAGAAAAGCTGTTACTGTTGCTCGACCAAGCCAAGCCGCAGGTCGTCGTGCTCGACTTCAGTCGTGTCTTTGATCTTGAATACTCGGCCCTCAAGATGTTGATCGAGGGAGAAGAGAGAGTGCGCCAACGCGGCATCCTCCTCTGGCTGGCAGGACTTAACCCGGAGGTCTTACAGATGGTTCAACGCTCGACTCTGGCCAATACGCTGGGCCGTGAACGGATGCTTTTTAATCTGGAGATCGCTGTCGAGCGTTTCCGGGCGATAAAGGCGCCGCCTGACGGTAGATGATCCCGACCGCAGAATTGGACTTAAAAAGCTAGTGCTAAGTTGCACAAATTCGCGGTAATTGTTGTAGCCGGGGACGGTGACCCCGGCGGCTGGCCTCGCCGAGGCCGGCTACAGCACGAACTTATGCAACTTAGTATTAGCCTCGTGTATGTTTTCTGCCTGCTCGAAAATAAATCGAAAACAATTGGGTAGACTCCTGTGATTATTTGGTAGACAGAGTCCGTTGGTTACTCTCCAAAAAGTCCTTCGACATTTGACGGCAGGAAATCTTTTTGGGTAGAACGCCAGTGGGGGCTTACTTTCCATGCCTCCTGATCAATTTAGTCCTAACACAAACGGCGGCCTCATCCGTTCAAACAAATAATATTTCATCCGGTCATCCAGAGATCATTCTTAGTGTAAAGGCCTGCAACAGGAGGAAATGAATCCATGACTCAGTCTATTAGCATTTCGAGCAGCGTCTCCACCTCGGCGTCTTTGCTGATACGTACCCTGGTGGCCATAGTATTGCTCACCGTGCTGTTCTTCATCATTCGCCGGGCCATCGGTTTGTTCACCGGTGTGAAAAGCCTTCAGCTTGGCCGCAAGAGGTACTGGTTGGTTAGCATCAATCTGCTGGCCATCCTGATCTTGTTCCTGATTCGTTCCCCGGTGGAAGCCACATTGCATGCTGTAGGCAAGTCACTGGAAGCCGTGGTGCCAATTCTCGAGCCAGGCTATCCTGAAGCTGTTTTGGCCGGTTTGTACTACACGCTTCTATCCACTTTGATTCTGATCCTAATGATTCAGGTGATCGGAGTTGTGTTTTGGACCATCGAGGGAAGATTGGATAGATGGGCTCATCGACAAGCCGAATCTCCACCGACGAGCCTTCGCAGGCACATGCGGAAGGGTTTTTCCTCGTTGAACCACGCCTTTCGGGTGGCTTCGCTCATATTCCTAGTTTTGGTGTTTATTCCGTTGGTCATGCGACACTTTCCGCGCACCAACGAGGTCGTTGAGGCTATGGAGGGCTACCTGGGGAAACCTGCCAGGGACATTGGTCAGGCAATTTTCAACTATCTCCCCAACCTCGGTTACTTAGCCGTGATCGCAGGGTTGGGGTGGCTGCTGCACAAACTCCTTAAGTACTTCTTTCACTCCCTGGCGGACGGCTCTCTAACCATTGGCGGATTCCTCCCAGAGTGGGCAGAACCCACATACAGACTGTGCCGCACCATTCTGTTCCTCTTCGTGTTGATGGTGAGCCTCCCCTACCTTCCGGGTGCCAACTCGGAGTTCTTCAGGGGATTCTCAGTATTTGTGGGCGCACTCGTAACTTTCGGCTCGTCAGGCGCAATCGGCAATATCGTTTCAGGGTTGGTCTTGACCTACACCCGCGCCTTTCACGTAGGGGATATGGTCAAAATTGGGGATAACGTTGGAATGATACTTGAAAAGGCGACACTCACCACCAAACTCCGCACCGTGAAGAATGAAGAAGTCACCATCCCCAATGGCAATGTTCTGTCGAGCACTGTGGTCAATTTCACTGCCTTGGCGGCTTCTGAAGGTCTGGCGCTGACTGTGACAGCTGGCATCGGTTATGACGTGGATTGGCGCGTGGTTGAGGCCCTGATGGTCGATGCCGCGAAGCGGACTGAGAACATTCTGGAGAATCCAGTACCTTTCGTACTTAAAACCGATCTCGGGAACTATGCCGTGAACTACGAACTCTTTGCATGGACAAAGCTGTTGGACCGGCCGGATCGGCTGATAAGAACCAGCTCAGAGCTCAGGCGAAATGTGCTGGATGCCTTCAATGCCGCTGGTGTTGAGATCATGACTCCGAGCGTGCTTGCCCATCGAGATGCAAGCGGATTGGCTATTCCCACAGAGAGGTTTCCCGATAGGACTGCTGCTCGTGGGATCGCCATAGACCTTCGTAGTCCGCATAGTACCGGGCTGTAGGACATGGCATGTGGTCTACTAAGTACTGCGTTTTATAAGGTTGAATCAGACTTGGAAGAGTAGAAGGGATTGGCTTGGGAACGCGGGCGTCCCGCCCGCAGTGGCGGCCTTACAGGCCGCTTGGGGGCAGGCGAGGACGCCTGCACCACAAGGTTGTGGTGCGGGCCTCTAGCCTGCACAAATGTCCAAACTTCAGGGAACGCGCCCGCTCCACCCCGGCCTACAACTTTGTAGGCCGTTGAGGCTTTCTCAAAGCCTCAACCCCACGCGGCGCCTAACATCAGATACGTCACAGAAATTACGAATATAAGTACTAAGAGAGAAGGAGGAGACTCAACACTCATGGTTGACACTGAACCCCATGGTCCTGGTATTTCTGCGGATGAGGCGTTGCAGCGCCTCATCGACGGGAACGAACGATTCCTGAGAGGAGAGACGCGCTTTCCTAGGTTTCAGAAGGATATTCTTATTCACCTTGCCAAGGGACAGAAGCCGTATGCAACGATTCTTGGCTGCAGTGACTCACGAGTTCCTCCGGAGTTGATATTCGACGCTGGCTTCGGCGGACTTTTTGTTGTGCGCGTCGCCGGCAACACTGCCTCCGCGGAAGTTATGGGAAGCCTTCAATATGCAGGAGCCCACCTGTGCACGCCGCTTTTCGTGGTTTTGGGGCATGAGAGATGTGGCGCGGTCAGTGCGGCTTTGGAAACGAAATTCCGAGGTGTCCAACATCGCTCCCGCATTCAAATCCTGGTGGACAGTATTATGCCGGGCATGCCGAACTTTGAGCCGCACCTTTCGCCGGAAGTATGCCTGGCCCAGGCCGTTGAAGCCAATGTTCGCTGGACACTTCGGCAACTCCGGGAGACCCCTGAGGCCCGTGAACGCCTGCCAAGCGGGCAAGTGAAACTTGTGGGCGCCATCTACGAAATCGCGACTGGACGCGTCAGGCTTTTGGAATAGAGAAAGTTTTCAAGCGTTCCGTTAGCGCGCTTTCCGCATGGGGAACCTACCTATATTTGCCGTTTCTTTTCCGTAGCGGCCATGACAAGCTGCAATTCTCTGCCGATCCGTGTAACTTTGTGCGGTTCACGGTTGAGAGACTTGCTTTCTTCCCCCCGGAGTTGCCAAACTTCCGGAGTCCCTCGGTTGAGCGGTGGGTTTACCCAAGGGGAATTATTGTTGACAAGCGATGGTATATACAGAACCATTTGGCTTGTTGACCTTTTCAATGCGAGGCACCGGTGGCACAATGTGCAGAGATTATGCTCGCCCCCAAAACTAAATTAGCCCTGCTTATTTTTGCCGCCATCTTCATGTGTCTGAGCGCCGGCTTGATGTACGCGGCCGAATCGCAGGTCGCCTCAGCGAAGACCGCCAATGCTGCGGCCGGCAAGCTCATCACTGAACAGGGCGGCGCGCCTTTGGCAACAGCTGAAGAGGAGGAACACCACCTTTCGCAAAAAGCTGAGGAAGTCGCTCACGTCTTCAATCTACCGATCACCAATTCGATGGTGGTCAGTTGGATTGTGGCGATCGGCTTGATCCTCTTCGCCAGAGTTGCGACGCGGGACATGAAGCATGTTCCCGGCGGGGCGCAGAACCTCCTGGAATGGCTCGTCGAGGGTCTTTACGGCTTTCTGGAAAGCATCATCGGCCCGCATCTGGTCAAGCGGACGTTCTGGTTCTTTGCCACCATTTTCATTTTCATTCTGAGCGGCAAATTGGTTCGGCCTGATTCCCGGGGTCGGCACGATCGGGTGGGGACATCAGACCTCGCACGGTTTCGTGATCGATCAACCGCTGTTTCGCGGGGCGAATGCCGATCTGAACCTGACGTTCGCCATGGCCTCGTCTTTCTTCGCCTGCTGGATCGTCTGGGCGCTTGCGGGAAGTCGGCCCGGTCGGATTTCTCAAAGAGCTGTTCGCGCCCAAGGGCGAGACGGCCGGGGTTATGAAAGTGCTGATGATCGTCGTGTTCTTCGCGGCCGGCTGCCTGGAAATCGTCTCGATTCTGTTTCGGCCGGTCTCCCTGAGTTTTCGACTCTACGGCAACATCTTTGCCGGGGAGACCATGCTGGAAACCATGTCCCGGATGGTGCCCGGGCCTCGGCTGGTTGTTGCCGATTCCGTTTTATTTCATGGAGCTGCTGGTGGGCTTGGTGCAGGCGCTGGTGTTCATGTTGTTGTGCGCTGTCTTCACGCTGCTGATGTGTCAGCACGAGGAAGCAGCACCGGCGGCGGAACACAATTGAATGATGAACTTTCGGCGGCTTGACCGTGTTCAATCGCGGGAGCCGGCGAGAAAGCAAAGAAAGGTAGAGATGACCCTTGGATGGAGTTGAGCGGAAACATCCACGTTGGTCTGGCGGCGCTGGGCGCGGCCATCGGCGTGGGCTTGATCGGCATGGGAGCTTCAGACCGCGGTGGGACGGAATCCCGGCGCGTCCACGAAGATTATGGTCCAGTCGATTCTGGCCATTGCCTTCGCTGAAGCGATCGTGTTCTACGCCCTGTTCCTGGTGAAATAGGATAAACCGTGGGGCGCAGAGCCAACGCTGGCGGTCGCCCCAACTCTACGAGTGTGCAATTATGAATGCTCTGGTCTTGCTGGCTGAAGCAGACAGTGGCGGGCAGGTCGAGCAGATCGCCCGGACCTTCGGCGTGGACTGGCCGCATCTGGTTGCCCAGATCATCAGCTTCTGCATCGTGTGCGCCGTCCTCTACAAGTTCGCCTACCGGCCCATCCTCGCGATGCTGGAACAGCGGCGCGAACAAATCGCGCAAGGCATCGCCAACGCCGAGAAAATCAAAGCGGAGTTGGACAAAACCGAAGCCCAGCGCCAGGAAGTGATGGCGCAGGCCCACGCTCAGGCGACCAAATTCATCGAGGAAGCCCGGGCTGCGGCGGCCCGCGTGCAGCAGCAGGAAACCAAGAAGGCCATCGCCGCCGCCGAACAGATCATGGCCAAGGCGCGCGAAGCCGCCGCGCAGGACCACGACCGCATGCTCGCCGAACTCAAACGCGAGGTCGGCAAGCTGGTGGTGCAGGCCACCACCACGGTCACCGGCAAGATTCTGACCGCGGAAGACCAGCGGCGCCTGGCCGAGGAAACCGCCAAACAGATCACGGCGTAACGATGAAGATCACCAAACAAGCGAAACGCGAAGCCAAGCAACTGTTCCGCCTTTGTCTGGTGAACGGCCTGCTCGACGAGAACCGTGTCCGGCGAGTCGTGCAACGCGTCCTCGCGACCGGTGATCGGCACGGCCCGGCCATCCTCGCGCATTTTCTGCGGCTGGTGAAACTCGACCGCGCCCAGCACACGGCCACCATCGAGAGCGCCACCCCGTTGCCAGCCGATTTGCAGGCGATGCGTCCAAGCCGGGTTGACGCACCGGTACGGGCCGGGGTTGACCACCGCGTTCACCCAGCGCCCGGAGTTGATTGGCGGGATGCGGATTCAGGTGGGATGCGATGTGTATGACGGCAGCGTGCAGGCCAGGCTGGCGGCGCTGGAGAAAGGCTTTTGAATCAGAGCGCAAAGGGAAGGAATACCACCTCAAGTCCCACTTGGAAAAGAGGGGATCACAGGGGGTGGATAACGCGAACAATTGAGGGTAACGAGAGATGGCTGACCTACTGCAAGAAATTGAAGCGCAAATCGCGGGCGCGAAGACGACGGCCGCGAAGCAAAACGTGGGCGTCATCCGCGAGATTGGCGACGGCGTCGCCAAGATCGAAGGCCTGACCGACGCCATGCTCAACGAGATGATCGACCTCGGCAACGGCATCACCGGCCTGGCATTGAATCTCGACGAGACCGAAGTCGGCGTCGTCGTCCTCGGCGATTACACGCAACTCAAAGAAGGCGGCGAAGCCCGCACCACCGGCAAACTTTTGCAAGTGCCCGTGGGCAAGGGCCTGCTGGGCCGCGTCGTGAACGTGCTGGGCGAACCCGATCGATGGCAAAGGGCCGATCAAGAGCGACACGACGCTATCCGGTGGAAAAAATCGCGCCCGGCATCATCCGCCGCCGCTCGGTCAGCCAGCCGGTGCAGACCGGCATCATGCCGATTGATGCGATGATTCCGATTGGCCGCGGCCAACGCGAATTGATCATCGGCGACCGCGCGACCGGCAAGACAACGATCTGCATCGACACGATCATCAGCCAGGCCCGGCTCAACAAAGCCGCCGAAGCGGCCGGCGACAAGGACTACCGGCCGCTCTACTGCATCTACGTCGCGATCGGCCAGAAGCAGTCCACCATCGCGCGGGTCATCTGCGGTTCTCGAAGAAGCCGGCGCGATGCCGTACACGATCGTCGTGGCCTCCCCGGCCTCGGATTCCGCCGCCAACCAGTATCTCGTGCCGTTTGCCGGCGCGGCGATGGGCGAGTGGTTCATGGATAACGGCATGGACGCGTTGATTGTTTACGACGACCTGTCCAAGCAGGCGGTGGCCTACCGGCAGGTGTCGCTCCTGTTGAAGCGGCCTTCGGGTCGCGAGGCGTTTCCCGGCGATGTGTTTTACCTGCACAGCCGGCTGCTCGAACGCGCGGCGCGGGTCGGCGAGAAGTATGGCAACGGCTCGCTCACGGCGCTGCCCATCATCGAAACGCAGGCCGGCGACGTTTCGGCCTACATCCCGACCAACGTCATCTCGATCACCGACGGACAGATCTTTCTGGAAACCGATTTGTTCTATCAAGGCGTGCGGCCGGCGATCAACGTCGGCATTTCGGTCTCGCGCGTCGGCTCGGCGGCGCAAGCTCAAGGCCATGAAGCAAGTGGCCGGACAGCTCAAGGGCGAGCTGGCCCAGTTCCGGGAACTGGCGGCGTTCGCGCAGTTCGGCTCGGACCTCGACGCCAAGACGCAGGCGCAGATCGACCGCGGCAAGCGCATCATGGAGATTTTCAAGCAGGCGCAGTACAACCCGATTCCGGTGGAGATCCAGGTGGTCGTGATCTGGGCCGCGCAAAACGGTTACGTGGATCAAGTGCCTGTCGAGCGGGTCAAGGAGTTCCAGAACAAGCTGACGGAATATTTCACCACGCGCAAAGGCCGAGTTGCTCGCCAAGATCGGGAAGGAAAAGGCGCTCAGCGACGCGTTGAAGGCCGAGTTGAAGGCGGCCGCCGACGAATTCAAGCAGACCTGGAAGTCGAGAGCCTCGCCGAAAGCCAAGTGAAAGCTGGAATGCGCTGACGGTGAGTTATGCCCAGCCCTCGTGAACTTCGCCGGCGCATCAAGTCGATCACCAGCACCGCGCAGATCACTCGCGCGATGCAGATGGTGGCGGCGTCGAAGATGCGCAAGGCGCAACAGGCCACGCTGATGACGCGGCCGTTCGCGCAACTGCTGTATCGCATCCAGCGGCGCGCCACGACTCGCGTCCGCGATTTCACCCATCCGCTGCTGGAGGTGCGCGAAGTTCGCAAGCGCGCAGTGATCCTCGTCGGCACGGACAAAGGGCTGTGCGGGCGCGCTCAACACCAACCTGTTCCGCGTGGCTGCGCAGTTTGATCCGGCGACGACCGTGTTCATCACGGCCGGCAAGCGGGCGTCGCAGTTCGTCGCGCGCACCCGCCGGCAGTTGGCGGCGGAGTTCACCTTCACGGACTCGCCGCGATTCGCCGAAGCCCGGCCGATTGCCAACTTTGCCCGCGACCTGTTTTTGAAGGGCGAAGTGGATGAAGTGAAGGTCGTCGCGACGCGGTTCATCAACACGCTGACCCAGAAGGCCGGTGTCGTTGAGTTTCTGCCGATTGGCGAAATCAAGGGACTGAAGATTCCTGGCGCGGAGTCCGAAGCGGACCTGGCCGCCGACACAACCGAGTATCCTCTTTGAGCCCAGTCCGGAGGCGGTGCTCTCGTATCTCCTGGGGCATTACCTCAACATTTTCATCTACCGGGTCTTGCTGGAAGCCAAAGCCAGCGAACAAAGCGCCCGCATGGTGGCCATGAAGAACGCCACGGACAACGCCAGCGGCCTGATCAATGACCTGACGCTCGAATACAACAAGCTGCGGCAGGGCAATATCACGAAGGAACTGCTCGAAATTGCCGGCGGCCAGCTCGGCAACGATTAACGAAAGAGTGCACCATGAATAAAGGCAAAATTGTTCAAGTCGTCGGTCCGGTCGTGGATGTCGAATTCACGGAAAACCTGCCGGCCATCTACAACGCGTTGACCGTCGAGTTCAAGGTCGAGGACAAGACCAGTCAAACTGACGCTCGAAGTGCAGCAGCACCTCGGCGATCAACTGGGTCCGGACCGTCTCCATGTCCGCACCGAAGGTCTCAAGCGCGGCTACGAAGTCATCGACACCGGCGCGCCCATTTCCGTGCCCGTCGGGGAAGGGGTGATGGGGCGGATATTCGATGTGTGCGGCAACCCGGTCGACGAACGCGGGCCGGTCAAGGCGGAGAAATATTATCCGATCCACCGCCCGGCGCCCAAGCTCGTGGACCAATCGACCTCACCGCAAGTGCTCCCCACCGGCATCAAGGTCATCGACTTGATCTGCCCCTTCCTGAAAGGCGGCAAGGTCGGCGCGTTCGGCGGCGCCGGCGTGGGCAAGACGGTCGTCATCATGGAGCTGATCAACAACATCGCCAAGCTCCACGGCGGCGTGTCGGTGTTTGCCGGCGTCGGCGAGCGCACCCGGGAAGGCAACGATCTCTACAAGTGAAATGTCCGAGGCCGGCGTCATCAAGCAGGACAACCTCGGCGCGTCGAAAATCGCTCTCGTGTACGGCCAGATGAACGAGCCGCCCGGCGCGCGCCTGCGCGTCGCCCTGTCCGGCCTCGCCATGACCGAATATTTCCGCGACGAGAAGAATCAGGATGTGCTGCTGTTCATCGACAACATCTTCCGGTTTTCGCAGGCCGGCTCCGAAGTGTCGGCCTTGCTCGGCCGCACCGCGAGCGCCGTCGGTTACCAGCCGACTCTGGCGGCGGAAATGGGCGCGCTGCAGGAACGGATCACCTCGACCAAGAAGGGCTCGATCACCTCGTTCCAGGCGGTGTACGTGCCGGCCGACGACCTGACCGATCCGGCGCCGGCCACCACGTTCGCGCACCTGGACGCGACCATCGTTTTGGAGCGGTCGATTGCCGAGTTGGGAATCTACCCGGCGGTGGATCCGCTCGCCTCGACCTCCCGGGCGCTCGCGCCGGAAATTGTCGGCCAGGAACACTACGACGTCGCGCGCGGCGTGCAGCGCGTGCTCCAGCGCTACAAGGATCTGCAGGACATCATCGCGATTCTCGGCATGGACGAACTTTCACCCGAGGACAAGACCGCGGTGTTGCGCGCCCGCAAGATTCAACGCTTCCTGAGCCAGCCCTTCAGCGTGGCGGCCGTGTTTACCGGCCACGAGGGCAAACAAGTCCCGGTGGCCGAAACGGTGCGCGGCTTCAAGGAGATTCTCGACGGCAAACACGACGCCGTAGCCGAAGGCGACTTCTACATGAAGGGCGGCATTGACGAAGTCAAACAAGGGTGAGCTTTCCCCTCGCCCCGACGGGGAGAGGGTCAGGGGAATAAGAGGTCGCCAGCTGTAAGGAGCTAACCATGGCCAACACGCTCAAACTTGAAATCGTCACCGCGGAAGGCCCGGTCGTACTCCGAAGATGTGGAGATGGTCACGTTGCCGGGCGTGGCCGGCCAGTTCGGCGTGTACCCACAGCACGTCCCGCTGATGACGCAGATGGAGCCGGGCGAAATCATCGTGCGCAAAGACGGCCGCGACACGTTCTTCGCGTGTGGCGGCGGGCTGATCGAAGTCACGGCCACCCGCGTCTCGATCCTCACCGATCTGGCAGTGCAAGCCGACAAGATTGACGAAGCCAAGGCCGAAGAAGCCCGGCAGCGCGCCGAGGCTCGGCTGAAGGAAAAACTCTCCGACGAAGAAGTCGCCACCATCAACGCCTCGCTGGCTCGCTCCCTGGCCCAGTTGCGCGTCAAGCGCCGGCAACGCAAATGAAGTGCCCAAACAGATCTCAACGCGCCCAGTCTGATCTGCCCGGCGCGCTTGGCGCGCTGCGGCAGCTGACAAAGATCTTTCTCCCGTCATTCGATGTGCACGGTTCAGCGGCGGGACGCGCCGCGTCGATAGAACAAGAGGAAAGTGCCATGAACAGGACAGCGTTCATGAGTCCAACCCGTGGCAGCGCGCGGCGGGCGATGGGGGCTCTCATCGTGATCGGTTTAATTTGCGCTTGCTGCTTAGCACAGACAAAAGCTCCACTGCCGGAAACTCAACTTGGGCAGTTGCCCCCCGCTCCCTGCAGCTCTGGCGTGTATTTGTTTCCTCAGCCTATCGATATTGGGAGAGAGTAACAATCCTCAAACCCGGGTCGCGTGGGAGTATGCGAAGTAGGCCGCGAAAGGCGTCAGCACAAGATTACTCCGCCGCACAGATACCGTCTGAGAGCAGTCCGCATAGCGTCGCAGCTGTGCTCGCAGACCTCCGCCTCACTGTCAACGATTTACTGGGGCGAGCTTGACGGGTTTTGCTATGAAGCGCAGTGGAAGAACCCGGACGACTTATTGCAGCAGAACTGAATGGTTTTCTAGGAGAGATTATGTCAGAAAAGCCAACAATTTCCCGGCATCTGCCCATCCTGCAGGGGGTGCTGCCGATCACGGCCGACCGGATTCCGGCTGAAATCCTGGCCGGTATCACGCTGGCCGCCATCGCCATCCCGGAGGTGATGGGCTACACCAAGATCTCCGGCACGCCGGTGATTACAGGTCTCTACACCATGCTCATCCCCACAGCTCTGTTCGCCTTGTTTGGCTCCTCTCGGCACCTGGTGGTGGGCGCCGATTCGGCGACGGCGGCCATACTCGCCGCCGGTCTCGTGGGGATCGCATCCATCGGGTCGGAGCAATATCTGGGGTTGGCCGGCGTGCTGGCGCTGATGGCCGCGGTTTTCCTGATTCTGGCGCGGGTCATGCGCCTGGGATTCCTGGCCGACTTTCTCTCGCGCACCGTGTTGATCGGGTTCCTGACCGGGGTCGGCGTTCAGGTCGCGCTGGGGCAGATCGCCGGCATGCTCGGCCTGAAGGGGAGCGGCCACGGCACGCTGGGGAAGCTTTGGAACAACTTGCAGCAACTCGGACAGGTCAACCGCTACGAATTGATGACCACGCTCGGCGTGTTGGTGGTCATCCTCGGCCTCAAGAAGCTCTCGAAGAAAATCCCGGCGGAATTGATTGCGGTGATCGGAGCTCTGGTGGCAAGCGGGGCGTTCGGACTTAACACAAAGGTGCACGTGCTTGGGACCGTTCCGAGTGGCTTGCCACACCTGGGTCTGCCCGCGGTGGACTGGAACTGGCAAGTCATCACGACATTGATTCCGACAGCCTTTGCGATGTTCGTAGTCATCCTTGCTCAGAGTGCGGCGACCTCCCGCGCCTATGCCACGCGCTACGACGAGAGTTTCAGCGAGAACAGCGACCTGGTCGGTCTGGCCCTGGCCAATATTGGCGCCGGCCTGTCCGGCACCTTCGTCGTCAACGGCAGCCCAACCAAGACGCAAATCGTCGACAGCGCGGGCGGCCGGAGCCAACTGTCGCTGCTGGCGATGGCGGCGATCGTTTTGTTGGTCTTGCTCTTCCTGACCGCACCGCTGGCGTTCATGCCCGAAGCGGCCTTGTCGGCCATCGTGTTTCTCATCGGCGTCGGCCTGATCGATATTGCTGGGATGCGGAAGGTCTTCGCGCAACGGCGATCGGAATTCTGGGTGGCATTCATCACCGCGTTGATGGTTGTGATCGTTGGCGTCGAACAGGGAATCTTGCTCGCCATCGCGTTGTCGCTCATCGAACACACCCGCTACGGGTATCGTCCGAGGAATGCAGTGCTCGTGCCGAACAAGTCCGGCGGCCGACAACCAGAGCCGGTGGCCACGGCCGCGCAAGCCGTGCCCGGCCTGGTCATCTACCGGTTCACGCACAGCTTGTACTACGCAAATTGCCAGCAACTCTCAGATGAGATCTCGTTTCTTGCGAACACCGCGGAGCCCCCGGTGCGCTGGCTCTGCTTTGAGGCGTCCGCAGTGGACGATGTGGACTACTCGGCGGCGGAAACCCTCCGGTCGGTTCACGCGAAGTTGAAGGCGAAAGGCATACGGCTGGTCGTTGCGGAGGTCATGGAGGACCTCAAGGGCAAGGCACATTATCGGTTCCGGGAGCTGCTCGGCGAGGATGCCTTCTACGACCATTTGGAAGATGTCGTGAAGCAGTATCGTCAGCAGTTCAAAATCGCAGCTCCGTCTAAGTGGTCAGATCCGACGCCGGGGTGAGTTGATCACGACGCATGACCGTCGTGCCACTGGGCGGGACCGTCAACGGAGTCAATTGAATAAAAGCGACAAAAAAACTATGCCAAACACTCCGGACAATCTCGGCACGTCAAAACGGGCACCGCCCCGAAAGAGTACCCCGACCAGATGCTCGCCGAGCCATTTGCGTCGTTCACCTTTTCGCCCGCTGCCGCAGCTGTCTATCAGCTCGGTCCGTTGGCACGGCGGCGAAGAAACTCAAGGAATGGGATCTGAAACGCTAGAGCAAGCAACTGAACCGCGAATCTGCAGGGTCATTAAAAACAAATGCCCTTAGGTGACTGAATTAAACCGCTCCATGTCCATAACTCAAGGCGGTTAGCGGAAGACCATACCAAGCAATAAGGAAAAAACTAAAACAGGAATTCAACATAGAAAGGCAAACCATGAAAACCAAAGAACTCATCAAGAAGGCCAGCGAACTCGTCGAACCGTTCCGCATTACCAATGGCGACAAATTTCGGCTCAAAGACATTGATCCCGGGGAGACGCTCGACCTCAAGGCCGAGGACAAGCCGCGCGCCAAGGAAGCGCTGGCCATGGGCAGTCGAAGTGCTCTGCGAACTGCAGGACAAGCTCTACGCGCAGGACAAATGGGCGGTGCTCCTGATTTTCCAGGCGATGGACGCCGCGGGCAAGGATGGCGCCATCAAGCATGTCATGTCCGGCGTCAACCCGCAGGGCTGCCAGGTCACCTCCTTCAAATCGCCCTCGGCCGAGGATCTCGACCACGATTATCTCTGGCGCTGCATGAAGGTGCCTGCCCAACCGCGGCCACATCGGCATCTTCAACCGCAGCTACTACGAGGAGACGCTGGTGGTCCGCGTGCATCCGGAGTATCTGGCGAAACAGAAGCTCCCGCCCGAACTGGTCGGCAAGAACATCTGGCAAGAGCGCTTCCATGACATCCGCAGCTTCGAGCGTTACCTCACCAACAACGGTGTCGTCATCTGCAAGTTCTTCCTGCACGTCTCGAAGAAGGAGCAAAAGCGGCGGTTCCTCGAACGGCTGGAGACCCCGGAGAAGAACTGGAAGTTCTCCTCCGCCGACATGAAGGAGCGCGGGTTCTGGGACGAATACCAGGAGGCCTACGAGGACATGATCCGCCAGACTGCCACCAAGAACGCGCCGTGGTACGTCGTGCCTGCGGACAACAAGTGGTTCACGCGCGTTGTCGTTGCTGCCGCGGTGATCGACACTCTGGCCTCGTTGAATCTCGCCTATCCAGAAGTTGGCCCGGACAAGCTCAAGGAACTCGCCGCGGCCAAGCAGGAGCTGCTAAAAAAGGAATAGCCACAGCCGCCGAAAGGATAAAACCATGAAGACCTTCCGCAGACAACATCTTGGCTCCGAGTCGCGGCCTTCGTTGGCTGAACTCCGTGCCATGGGCAGGAGTCTCCGAGAAAAGTGCCCGCGCAGTTCCCATGCGTTCTGGAAAGCGGCTGACAACCGCCCGGATCCGTTGCAGTTGCTGGAGGGATCAAACCAGGGACGCATCGCTAGACTGATTCCCATTCGCAGTGGACGCATGGTCCGGACGCCGTTCACCTTCTACCGGGGAGCGGCACTCCACATGGCGGTGGACCTGGCGGGGTCGCCGGCAACGGGCCTGCGTGTGCAGGCGTGCGGCGACTGCCATCTGCACAACTTCGGGGCCTATGCCACACCGGAACGAAGAATCGTTTTCGACATCAATGATCTGGATGAAACGCTTCCCGCCCCTTGGGAATGGGATGTCAAGCGGCTCGCGGCCAGCTTTGTTCTGGCGTGTCGCGAGAACGGTCTCCGCCGCAGTGATGCCCAGGATGCTGTGCTGTCCTGTATGCGGGCCTATCGGGAACACCTGGAGGAATACAGCCAAATGACGGTGCTGGAAATCTGGTATGCCAGCATCGACGTCGAAAGGTTGCTCTTAGGGATCAATGATGCGGAGACTCGCCGGCGGAAACTGAAACGGTTTGCCACTGACCGTGCCAAGAGCATGTCGGAACACCATTTTCCCGAAATCGTGGCCCGCTCCGGTCAATCGCCAACCATCAAGGACAACCCGCCGCTGATCTACCACGTGCAGGAAGAAGGTGAAGACTCGCTCGAGGTCAGCCGCGAGGCTTTCGCCGGCTATCGGAAATCACTGCCGGAAGACCGGCGTGCGCTCATCGATCGGTTTGAGCTCACGGATATCGCGTGCAAGGTGGTCGGGGTCGGTAGCGTCGGCACCTGGTGCTCGGTGGCGCTCATGATGGCTGGCAAAAAGGATCACCTGTTTCTCCAGATTAAAGAGGCGCGTCCGTCGGTGCTGGAGGCGTATGCCGGTAGGAGCATCTACCCGAATCATGGGCAGCGGGTCGTGAACGGATGCCGCCTGATGCAATCGGCGAGTGACATCTTACTTGGCTGGGGGAAGACCAGGCTCGACCGGCATTTCTACGTTCGCCAGCTCCGGGACATGAAGATGGGGGCTCCGGTCGAGCAGTTTAGTTCAGGCGAGATGATCAGGTATGCCGATTTTTGCGGATGGACGCTGGCGCGGGCGCATGCGCGCTCCGGCGGGGCAGCACCCATTAGCGGATACCTTGGCAAAAGCGACGCCTTCGACACCGCCATCGCGGCGTTCGCCAAGGCCTACGCCGATCAAACCGAACGCGACCATGCAATTTTCAAGGAGGCGGTGCGTTCAGGACGCGTGGAAGCCGTCATGGAGTGAACAAACCTATCAACTTAAGAATGGTACAACTTTGAAATGAACACACGATTGCCCCGCGCCCTTTCGCTTGCCCATCCGGCAGGGGGTGCTGCCGATCACGGCCGCTTAGATCCCAGCTGAAATCACTGCTGTTATCACGCTGGTCGCCTTCGGCATCCCGGGGGTGTTGGGTTAAACCGAGATCTCCGGCGTTCGTTCCCGGATACCTGGAGAGCCTGAAGGAAATTCCGCCGGTCCGGGGCGGAGCAAATAACGAATGCAAGATCACCGACAATGCTCATAAAAATTCTCAGCGCCTGTTTGCTGGTGGCTATCACGGTGGTCATACATGCCGTCGGATTTGCCAGGCTGCTCCGGGCTATGATGCGGTCGCACACCCTGGCCACGTCGGGCTTCCGCCCCGTCACCCGGTGGGTGATCGGCTTGACGAGCTGGCTGATTCTGATCCACTTGGTCGAGATTTCTATCTGGGGGCTATTTTATTTCTGGCAGGGCTGTCTGCCCGATGCCGAGACCGCATTCTATTTTTCCGGAGTCACCTACACGACCGTTGGCTACGGCGATCTCGTGTTGCCCAAGCCGTGGCGGATGTTCGCGCCGATTGAGGCACTGACCGGTATTCTCATGTGCGGGCTCTCGACCGGTCTTTTCTTCGCGTTCGTCAGCCGATGGATCAGCAAAGAAATACAAAGAAAAACCGGGTTAGAACCGCGCTCTGCGGCGCCAATGAATAAATAAAGCGTCGTCAAGAGAATCATTTTTTCCCAACACTCACTGATAGGAGAAGACAACGAAGAACAACCGCTGCCAAAACCTCTTTGTCACCGCGCTCCTCGCGGCGGTGGCGTTCACCACAACCAGCGCCTGCTGGGACCCTCCTCCCGAAGGTGGACCCCCCTAAAGTCCCCCCCCTGTGTGCAATGGGGGACAAGGTAGGATTTGCTCCCCTTGCACAAGGGGGGGCCACAGGGGAGTGGATAGCTCCCTCTCCCCCCTTAGTGTTTTGTTCGGGGATTGAGATTTCTGACCCGCAAGCAATCTCGGGGGCTTTTGTCAAGCGAGCAAGCTCGACTGATATTTTGGTTCTCAGTTCAATTGGAACTGAAGTATCATTTCATCTGCCGTGCCCTGGAGGGCCAGATGGGGGATTCTGCCAGAGTACATCCGGTTGATGACACCGATGGTGCCAGGCGAGATCATTATTCGCAAAAACGGTCACGATGATTTTTTCGCTGTGGGCGAGGAGCTTGTCGAAATCACAGGAGACCGGGTAGCTATCCTTACGGATATGGCGATTGCGCCGAAAGGATCGACGAAGCAAAGGTCGAAGAAGCGCGTCGACGTGCCGAAGCCCGACTGCGCGAAAAGATTTCTGCCGAAGAAGTGGCTTCCATCAATGCCAGTTTAACTCGTTCGCTGGCACAGTTGAAGGTCAAACGCCGCCATCGCCACTGATAAGCACAATGTCCTTTGAACCTGGCGTGGTTTTTTCCTATTGGAAGAGAGGGCCTCGCGGATTCATTGACAATGGCTGACTTAAGAATCTTCCTCAATGATTCTGTGATGATGGTTTTCCACTCGGCCACCACTTGAAACTGCCTTATTAGGTTACTTGTTCTCTATGAGGCCTTTCAAATTGGATGGACTGACTACGAAGTTGAGGAAATGAAAGGAGCAAAGACGTGGCAACAAGCGTAGAGCCTGCCGTCTATTCCATGCCAATGAACCGCTCATCGAGAGGCCGGTGCGAGATGTTCATTCTGAAATGCCCAACTGGCGGACGAACGGGGGCAAAAGCCAGGTATGCTGAAGGGTCCCCATTTCGAATTCCGACTGGGACTTTTCGTGTCCTGGTTGCCTTGCTCTGTGCTGTGCTGCTAGTGCCTGGCGAGTTGATCATTTTGGCACAGCAGGTCCAACAACAACCGGCTGCAACCGAAGGAGCCGCGAAGCTCTCCAACGATCAATTGGATTCCCTGGTTGCGCCCATCGCGCTCTATCCAGATCCGCTGTTGGCCCAGGTACTTGCGGCGTCCACTTATCCTCTGGAAATCGTCCAGCTTCAACAGTGGCTGGCAAAGAACAAGAACCTGAAAGACAAGGCGCTGGTGGATGCAGTGCAGAAGCAGAATTGGGACCCGAGCGTCCAAGCCATGGCGGCGCTGCCAGACGTGGTGAAACGACTTGCGGATGACATTCAATGGACCGCCGACCTGGGAAATGCAGTTCTGGCGCAACAGAGTGATGTGATGGAGGCTGTGCAACGCATGCGCAAGAAGGCCGAGGGCACGGGGAACCTGAAATCCACCGAGCAACAAAAGGTGGAGACCAAGGTCGTCGAAAATAAGCAGGTGATCGTCATCGAGCAGGCCAATCCGGAAGTCATTTATGTTCCCAGTTACAACCCCACAGTAGTCTATGGCGCGGCCATCTATCCTTATCCTCCAATTTATTATCCGCCTTACGGGTATTACGCCGCAGGCATGGCGATCTCTTTCGGAGTTGGATTGGCGATAGGGGCCGCCTGGGGCGGCGGCTGGGGCTGCGGTTGGGGGCACAATGACATCACCGTCAACAGGAACAACAATTTCAACCGTAACACCAACATCAATGGCGGCAACCGAGTCAATCCCCAGGGCAACCGCGGCGGTGGTAACCAATGGCAACATAACCCGCAGCACCGCGGTGGCGCTCCGTACGGAGACAGAGCGACGGCCAATAAATTTGGGGGAACGACGCGAGGAGACTCCATGGCCAACCGACAGGCCAGTGCGCGCCAGCAACAGGCAAGAGCGGGTGGTGGGGCTCAGGCTGGTACCATGGATCGCGGCGGTGGAGGCGGCAGGCAGCAGGCTGGTTCGATGGACCGCGGTGGCGGCAGAACTGCTTCTGGCGGAGGCGGAGACCGCGTCGGCAATCGAGATGTTCCAAGATCACCAAGCTCCACAAATCGTAGCGCCTTCAGTGGCGCTTCGAGTGGTGTGAGCGGAAGTGCCGCTCGCAGCAGCAGCCAGCGAGGTTCTTCCAGTATGGGAGGCTCCCGAGGCGGCGGGGGTGGCGGCGGGAGAGGTGGCGGCGGCGGGAGAAGGAGGTAAACCAAACCATGACTGAGGATAATGACATGAGATTAAAGACATGGAAGATTATTGCGCAGCGTGCTCTCCCCTCCATTGGAATTGCGGTCCTTTCCTGCGCTTTGGCCAGCGTTTCTCACGCATGGGCGCAGTCGAAAGAGAATGCCCCTGTGCCATCACAACCCGCACAAAAAGCTTTCGATACGCCGCAACAAGCGGTGGAGGCGTTGATTCAGGCAGCAGATCCTTATAATAAACCGGTCTTATTGGCAATATTCGGTCCAGAGGGAGAAGATTTTGTGTCCTCTGCCGACCCGGTCCAGGATAAAAACTATGCCGAAGCATTTGCTGCCAAGGCGCACGAAAAGAATACGGTCAGCGTAGACCCGAAGAACCCAGCCCGAGCTATCCTTGTGATAGGCAAGGAGGATTGGCCTTTTCCGGTTCCAATCGTTAAAAAAGGGGGCAAGTGGTATTTCAATTCAAAGGAAGGCCGCGACGAAATCCTCTTCAGGCGAATCGGAACTAACGAGCTGGATGCAATCCAAATCTGTCATGGCTTCGTGGAGGCACAACAAGATTATGCCTCGGAAATACATGACAATTCGGGGGTCCACCAATACGCCCAAAAGGTCATCAGCACTCCCGGAAAACGGGACGGTTTGTACTGGCAAAACGCAGACGGCACAGCCGGTGGGCCCATCAGCGAGCTGGTTGCGAAGGCAATCGAGGAGGGCTATTCCACAAGCGTACGGTCTGGCTACCACGGTTACTATTTTAAGGTATTGAAAGGGCAAGGTCCGGCGGCGCCACTCGGCCAGCTCGATTATGTGATCAAAGGAATCATGATCGGCGGATTTGCTCTGGTTGCCGTTCCGGCTGAATACCGTGTGACAGGGGTCAAGACCTTTTTGGTGAGCAATGACGGCATCGTTTATCAGAAAGACTTGGGACCTGACTCGCTCAACATCGTCAAGAGCATGGAGCTTTACAACCCGGACAAGACCTGGATTCGCACCGACGACCAATGGTCTTCAGATGTCTCGTCTAACAAGAACTAAGCTATCGCCTGGAGAAGGGGAAACCTCTTCCCGCAAGAATACGCCGCGAGGGCGCGGCGTCTCCAACTGGAGCCGGGATGCCCTCGTCCCGCTGGAAAAAGCACCTTTGAACTGAGATGACTCTATGAAAACAACTGAAACGCTCCACAATTTAGGGCAGAGTCTGTGGCTTCACAACGCCACGCCAGACTTGATGAAGAGTGGTGCGCTAAAGAGTTACATTAGTAAATTGTTCTTAACGGGCCTCACTTCAGACCCGACGAACTTCATTCCTGTCATCAAGAATGATGGCACCTACGATGAGGCCATCGTAAAGAAGCTCAAAAAAGGAAGAGTGGCAGAGGAATTGTTCTTTGAGCTGGCACTAGAGTACCTGATCCAGGCCGCGGACCTGTTCAGGCCCATTTACGACCGAACGAATGGTGTGGATGGTTGGGTGTCGTTGAAGCTGTCGCCTCTGCTCGCCCAAAACACAGCAGGCATCCTGGCCGCGGCCAAGAATTTGTATGCCCGGGGAAAACGTCCCAACATCTTAATTCAAATCCCAGGAACCTCAGAAGGCTTGCCGGCTGTTGAGGAGGCGATTTTTGCCGGAGTCCCTGTGAACGTGACCCTCTTGTTCTCACGCGAGCACTATCTGGCGGCTGCCGACGCCTACTTGCGCGGCATCGAGCGGCGCATCGCTGCCGGGCTGAAACCCGATGTTGGGTCTGTGGCTTCGGTGTTCGTCAGCCGCTGGGACGCCACGGTCGCAGACAGGGTACCCAGCGCACTTGGAAATCAACTCGGCATTGCCATGGCCCGGCGTACCTACAAGGCCTGCCGTGCCTTGCTGACTTCACCGCGCTGGCAGCGCATTTACAACGTCGGCGGCCGTCCCCAGCGCCTCTTGTGGGACAACTCGGGAACCAGGGATTCGCAAGCATCCAATCTCTTCTACATCAAGGCTCTTGCCGCACCCGTCACGGTGAACACAGTGACAGAGACCACTTTAAAGGCTCTTGCTGATTCCAATGAACCGGTCGAAATCATGCCGGCGGACGGCGGCGATTGCGAAGAGGTTTTTGCCCAGTTCGCTAAACGCGGCATCAACGTTGATGTTTTGGGTGCTCAACTCCAGGACGAAGGAATGAAATTATTCCTGAAGTCCTGGAATAAACTCATGGCGGTGATCACCTCCAAGAGCAATGTTCTGTGGAAGAAGGTTTAGATGTAGGCGATGAAGGAATCGCTCCCAGCCCTGTGTTTTAACGTGACACTGGCGGAATAGGTAACCCCCAGACCGTGACCGTGACTGGACGGAAGTGCCGGTCGCTGTTCGGCTCCCACATTTGAACCTCAATCTCCAGACTGGAATGTTTACATTTCGAGCTCCTACAGGGTGCGAAGGACATGTAGTCTCGGCTGGAGTGTCGGCCGCAATTTGAGTCCATTGAGATCCGGTGGGTATGTTAACGGAAAGTTTACTGAATTTTCACTTCACTGAAATATCTGGTTAATCTTGGTGTGAGAAAATTGATGTAGCGCAGGACGAGAAGAAAAATCACAATCTCTAGCATAATCATGCATTTTGACTCTCTCTTCGTGGAAGAGACGAACCACGCCCCCTGAAGCCGATGAAGTCAACAGATAGGACTGACCTGCCGCTGACTGAATGCTCAACAATTAAGAATTACTTGGAAATGGAGGATGACTCATGACACGTGTACCTGCCGATGTGAAGGCGAAGACGGCCAAAGGTATTAGCAGAAGCCCCGAAGGCCGGCTGTCCTCTGAAGAGCTCCGCAAGATTGATGCTTACTGGCGGGCTTGCAATTTCCTGGCGGCCGGCATGATCTATCTGCGCGCCAATCCTCTGCTCCGCGAGCCCTTGAAACCGGAGCACATCAAGCAGCGCCTGTTGGGTCACTGGGGCGCAAGCCCCGGCTTGAGCTTTACTTACATTCACCTGAATCGTCTGATCAATAAGTACGATCTCGACGCCATCTTTCTGGCCGGCCCTGGCCACGGAGCACCAGGTGTGCTGGCGCCGGTCTATCTGGAGGGTGCGTATTCCGAGATCTACCCAAACAAGGGTGAGGACGAGCAGGGGATGCTTGAGTTCTTCAAGGAATTCTCTTTTCCAGGGGGCATCGGCAGCCACTGCACGCCCGAGACACCGGGCTCCATCCATGAAGGGGGCGAACTCGGCTACAGCGTCTCACATGCTTTTGGTGCTGCCTTCGACAACCCCGAGCTGCTGGTGGCGGTAGTGGTCGGTGACGGGGAATCGGAGACTGGGCCGCTGGCCACCTCCTGGCATTCCAATAAGTTCCTGAATCCCATTCGAGACGGTGCAGTGCTCCCGGTCCTGCACCTCAATGGTTACAAGATCAATAACCCCACTTTGCTGTCGCGAATCTCTCATGAAGAGCTGGAGAACCTGTTCAAGGGTTATGGATGGACACCTCATTTCGTGGAAGGGAACGATCCGGAGTTGATGCACCAGACGATGGCCGCAACACTGGAGAGCTGCGTGCTAGAGATTCGTCGCATCCAACAGGAAGCGCGCAAGAGTGGCAAAGCGAATCGGGCGCGTTGGCCGATGATCGTGTTGCGCAGTCCCAAAGGCTGGACTGGGCCCAAGGAAGTTGACGGCCACAAAGTGGAAGGCTTCTGGCGCGCTCACCAGGTACCCCTGTCGGGAGTACGCGACAATCCGGCCCATCTGAAACAGTTGGAGAACTGGATGCGCAGTTATAAACCCGAGGAGCTGTTCGACCAAGAGGGGCGGCTGGTCCCGGAACTGAAGGCGCTGGCTCCTAAGGGACCGCGGCGCATGGGGGCCAATCCCCACGCCAATGGGGGCTTGCTGCGGAAGCCACTGCGCCTACCGGACTTCCGCGACTATGCCATCAAAGTCGAGAAACCAGGGCAGGCCTCAGCGGAAAACACGCGTCCCCTCGGTTGCTTCCTGCGGGACATCATGCGCCAGAATATGGAAAACTTCCGCGTCTTCGGTCCCGATGAAAACACGTCGAATAAACTCGATGCGATCTATGAGGTGAGCAAGAAACTGTGGCTGGCTGACTATTTGCCGGAGGACGCCGATGGCGGCGAGCTGTCGCGCGATGGGCGGGTGCTGGAGATGCTTTCCGAACATACCCTGGAGGGTTGGCTGGAAGGCTATCTGCTCAGTGGACGGCATGGCTTCTTCTCCACTTATGAGGCTTTTGTTCACGTCATCGATTCCATGTTTAACCAGCACGCCAAGTGGCTTGCCATCTGCCGCCAGCTGCCGTGGCGACCGCCGGTCTCGTCGCTCAACCTGCTCATTACTTCCACCGTGTGGCGCCAGGATCACAATGGGTTCACCCACCAGGATCCCGGTTTCCTCGACGTGGTGGTGAACAAGAGCCCGGACGTATGCCGCATCTATTTGCCGCCAGATGCAAATACTCTCCTCAGCGTGGCTAATCACTGCTTGAGGAGCACCATTTACATCAACGTAATCGTCTGCGACAAGCAGAAACATTTGCAGTACTTGAGCATGGACGATGCCATCGCGCACTGTACGAAGGGCATTGGCATTTGGCGGAAGGCGAGTAATGACGAGGGGACCGAGCCAGACGTGGTGATGGCCTGTGCCGGTGACATCCCCACCAAGGAGGCGCTCGCGGCGGTGGTGCTGTTGCGGGAGCACTTCCCCAATTTAAAGATCCGTTTCGTCAACGTGGTGGACCTCTTTAGATTGACGCCCTCCACGGAACACCCTCATGGGCTCTCGGACCGCGACTTCGATAGCCTGTTCACTGTGGACAAGCCGATTATTTTCAACTTCCACGGTTATCCCTGGTTGATCCATCGACTGACCTACCGGAGAACCAATCACAAGAACATGCACGTGCGCGGCTACAAGGAGAAAGGCAACATCAACACGCCGCTCGATCTGGCCATTCAGAACCAGATCGATCGTTTCAGCCTGGCGATCGACGTCATCGATCGTGTACCTAGCCTGCAGGCATGCGGCGCTCATGCCAAGGATCAACTGCGAAACATGCAGATCGCGTGTCAGAGCTATGCCTACGAGCACGGCATCGATAAGCCGGAAGCCGATCAATGGACGTGGCCGTTTTGATCCAGGCTTGTAGTACTGCCTTCAGGCGGCCGTGGAGATTGGACATTTCCGCTGCCCTGAAAGGGCAAGAGAAAATAGCCCAGGCAGAGTGGAGGGCGAAGCCCGGAGCAGCGCCCTGGGTCACAGGTCACCCACGAAAGGGCACCCTGAAGGGGTGCAACACACCTCTCGTCCCGATTGTCGCCCTTCAGGGCGCCGATGATTCATTGGGATCGTGACCCAGGGCGGCGTTGCGGGGCCTTGCCCCTGCGCTCTGCCCTGGGCTAGATTGTAGCGGCCCTTCAGGCCGCTGGATGTCTGAATGACTGCAAATGACCGCTTCGTAAACCTATTTTCAAATGACGAAACGATAGTGCCACCAATAAAAGCTTGGAAGCCTGCGCAGCTTCTGAATCCGGGGTGCCAACAAATGTCCAATCCCGAGGTGCCGCCTTCCGGCGGCCATAATCGGGACCGGCTGAAGCCGGGACTACAAACCTGAAAGGGGTAGTCCCATGAGCCCAATAAGTGTGACTAGCACAACGCGATCAGCAGAATCTGCCGACATTCCGAAACTCCTCAATCAATAACCTGCCAATTCTTACAGCTCTGGCTTCGTTGTTCATGAGATACTAATGTAAAGTTGCCCTGGGTTTCTTTCTGGTAGTTCCAACACGAAGATATGTGGTCTTAGATTAACCAGATATTTCCATTGTGCGAAAGTTAAGCTAAAAAATAAATCTGCGCCACGCGCGCATTTTTGGGTCAGATAACGTTGTCTGTTGCAAGTGATGAGTCTTGTCCAATATTAACTTTCGAGGGGGCAAAGCATGGGGAAAATGACTGAGTTGACGGTTCAGATTGAAAACAAGCCGGGAACACTCGCCAGCTTGGGCGAAGCTCTAGCCAAAGCTAAAGTGAATATCCTGGCCTTTACTACTGAGGAAGGGCAGGGGCAGAATAGGGTAAGGTTGGCAACAGACAAATCCGCCAAAGCCAAAGAGGTCCTAGCGGGTCTGAATTTGCAAGTGTCGGAGTCAGAAGTCGTAGGGATCGTACTGAAAAACAAGTCCGGGACGTTGGCGAGCGCTGCCAGAAAACTGGCCAGCGCCGACATCAACATTAACTACAGTTACAGTGGAGCTGAAGAAGGCTCGAAAAGGCAACTCGTCGTCCTCGGTTTAAGTGATGTCAAGGGAGCCATCAAGGCTTTGAAGGGCAAGTCGTGACATTGATTGACTGAAGTGGAGAATTGAGGGTAACCCCCCTTGTGTTCCCCCTTGTTCAAGGGGAAAGTGTGAAAGAATTGGCTTTGGTGTCGCTCTGCGAATGTCCCCCTTGGTTATGGGGAACTCCAGGGGGTAAGGTAGGGCGGTCTCGCTGAGACCGCCGACCCCAGTTTGGGCATGGCGGCGCGCACGGCGTGCGCGCCCTACCAGCGTGACGACCAGCCCCTCTCTATTTAGTTTGCCAGGTGAGTCCTGCGATCGGGCCGTGACCGATAAACCAGATAAAGAAAGCTTTGTTCGCAAGTACCTTGACCCTGCCAGCCGGCTCGGTGAAATTCTATTCGGGCTGATCATGGTGTTGACGGCGACTCTTACCGCCGGGCTGACGGTAGCTGAGGGTAAGGCGGGTGTGCGTCAGTTGCTGCTCTCGGCGCTGGGATGCAATATCGCCTGGGGGATTATTGACGCCATCATGTATATCATGAACTGCATCACGGAGCGTGGCCTGCGAGCACGCCTCCTCCAGGAAATTCGAAGTGCGCCAGACTCCGAGACGGCCCTGGATCTCGTTCGACAGGCGGTCGATCCGGAATTCCAATCTCTAGTCTCGCCCGAGGACCGGGAAGCTCTTTATCGTTCGATCCTCAAACACGCCGCTCAAGGGGAAAGTGTCAGGACCGGGGGGTTGACGAAAGATGACCTCTATGGAGCGTTAGCTTGTTTTTGGCTGGTCTTTATCTCATGCCTGCCGGCAGCGGTCCCGTTCTTGATCTTCTCAAAACCGAATGTCGCACTGCGTGTATCTAACTTCCTCCTGATTGGGATGCTTTTCCTGGTCGGGCAGAAGTGGGCGCAGTATGCTCACACGAAGCGCCTGGTTGCCGGTCTGGCAATGGTCACTATTGGGCTCGCGCTTGTCGGCGTGGCCATTCTTCTGGGGGGCTGAAAATATTGCGCACCCTTGCAGTAGTGGCGGCGGTCCTTATTGTTTTGACTGGAACAGCATTAGGTCAAACAGCCACAACTAGTCCTCCCGGTCCTTCACCCGACGCTGCCCCTGACCCGTGGGCATTCTCATTCTCTGCCTACACCTATCTTCTGCCTCATGAACAGAACTATGTGAATCCGAATTTCACGGCGGATCACGGCGGGCTCCATTTGGAAGCCCGCTATAACTATGAAGCGCTTGAAACTGGGTCAGTTTGGATAGGACATAATTTTAGCATGGGGAAAAAGCTGGTGTTGGTAGTCACGCCGATGTTGGGGGGTGTTTTCGGAAACCTCACCGGAGTCGCCCCGGGTTACAATCTGTCGCTCAGTTTTGGGAAATTTGAGCTTTCGAGCCAAGGCGAGTATGTTTTCGATACGCGTGATCGCAGCGGGAACTTTTTCTACACCTGGTCGGAATTCAGCTATTCGCCCGTAGACTGGTTCCGAATAGGTTTGGTCGTACAGCGGACCAAGGCCTATCAGACAGAATTCGACATACAGAGAGGATTATTGGCAGGTTTCTCCTATAAGAAAGTCGATTTTACGACGTACATTTTCAATTTTGGCTGGACGGATCCAACAATTGTTTTAGCAGCCGGGGTGAATTTTTGAGCTGAGGTTTTGAAATTATTGTAAGCTTGGCTTTATCAAAGACCCAACTCCACGCGACGTTTTCCAATTTCTTTTCACCTTCAGCACACAGGTTTGAATTGCTTAACGGGTGCCCTTGAACATATATTGAGGAACAATAGATATGATATTCGGAGGAGTAATGAGAATTCGCGTCCTGGTAGTTTTGCTCTGCCTTTGTTTCTCCATGGTTCCCCTCACAGCCGAGGAGCCTCAGGCAGCAGCCCCCAAAAAGGTGAAGGTGCAGACGCAAGAATCACAGGCTGCAATGACGCCAGATAAAGCCCTTAATCGGCTCAAGGCAGGCAACGCCCGCTTCGTATCGAATACGATGAAGAAGCGGGACTGGTCTGCAAAAGTGATGGCCACAGCCTCGGGGCAGTTTCCTTTCGCAGCCATCCTGGCCTGCATGGATTCCCGCGCGCCTATCGAAATTGTCTTTGACCAGGGCGTCGGGGACGTCTTCGTTGTGCGCATCGCCGGCAACATAGTGAACAACGACGAACTGGGGAGTCTCGAATATGCTGCCAAAGTGGGTTCGAAGCTCGTTGTTGTGCTTGGACACACCGGTTGCGGTGCGGTCAAGGGGGCAATCGATGATGCCAAGCTGGGAAACTTGACCGGACTTCTCGCAAAAATACGCCCCGCCGTTGCGGCTGCGAGTTGCAGCAATTCCAATGACGACACCTGCGTCACGAAAGTGGCGGTAAAGAACGTGCTCCAGTCGATGAAGGAGATCCGCGAGGGAAGCCCTTATCTCAAGAAGTATTTGGACGAAGGGAAAGTGGAACTGGTCGGCGCCCTGTATGACGTCGCGACTGGCAAGGTGACCTTTGTGGAGAACTGATGCTAAGTTGCAATCAAATAGATATATTAGATCGAGCAAGTCCCTCACCCTCGGTCCCTGGGTGTGGAGAAATTGTAGCGGCGCTCATAGAGCGCCGGCCAAGCCATTGAAATGAGAAGAAACGGCGCTCATAGAGCGCCGCTACAGCCAATTCTTTCACAGCCACCCTCTGCCTATGTCCCCAAAGAAAACAGCCTTGGGGAGAGTGGCCAAAGGCCGCGTGAGGAGTGGATTTGCGTTTTACGGCCTTTCATAACCGTTTGAATCCGACTTGGTATGAGTGTGACTGGCTATTAGGGGAAGAGATGTTCGACTCACCCGCGTGGACGTTTAGAGGTGGAATGCGCGCTCCCGCGCGCATTCAAGCGTGCGCCGGAGCGCCCGCTCCACCCTCCGGAAGAGAAAAAATATTGTCTGGAATAGCCCGTAAATGAACTGTTTGGAGGAGCAGTCGATGAGCGTGGTTTACATGTTCGTGATATTAGTTGCGGTGGTGGGAATTACCCTCTTAGCCGCGTTCCGGATCAGGCGCTCTGTGCCCAAGCATGTGCTTCAGACCAATAATGAGGCGGCAGCCGTCTATGTGGCGATCCTTGGGGTAATCTACGGAGTCTACCTGGCGTTTGTAATTTTCGCACTCTGGGAGCAGAGATCGAGAGCTGAAGAGCATGTGGAGACCGAGTCGGCTCAGCTTTATGTTTTATTTCGTTTGGCACGTGAATTTCCAGCCTCATTAGGCTCGCAAATCATCGAGCAAATTCTGGCTTACGACAAGGAAATCATTGAGTCTGAGTGGCCACTGATGGTGAAGCTGGAATTGAGAGAACTACAGCAACGCAGTTCCAAGCTCGATCAAATCTGGGAAAAAAGTGCGAGTTTCCGGCCGGTAGCGCCGGCAGATCAGGTTCTGTACCAGCAGGCTCTCGAAGCTTGCGAGGAGGTCTATGTGGCCCGGAGAATGCGCCTATTGGATGCCGAAAACGGGCTCGGGTATTTCATGTGGGCAATGATCATCCTCGGCGGTATCACCGTCATCGTTCCCACTCTTTTTCTTCATGTGGAGCATTTCGGTTATCTCATCGTGGCGAAAACGTGCATGGTTGTATTGCTCATGCTGACGGCTTATACGATTTATGATCTCGAGAGGCCATTCCGCGGATCTTGGCCGGTTGAGTCAAGCCTTACCGATTCATTCAGGAACGGATGGAACGCCTCATGAGCGAGCAGGGACCCCTGAATTCACATTAATATTTTTATTACTTCCATATTGACTCAGTCTAAAGTATATCGTCAAATGCTAGTGTTTGAGAAACTAAGAACGCTACAGTGAGCGTTACCTGCGAGGCAATCTGATTTTTTACTTCCCTATTTGTTAATTCTAAAGTATATAACTGCTACCTTTTGAGTAGAAACATGTCGAGAAGTTGCTACGTCGGCTGTAGAATAGAACCGTTCGTATGCTCTTGGCACTTGAGATTCCGGATTCACCTTTGGGAACATTCACTAAAATTTCGTCGAGGAGGAAGTGATGAAGAAATAGAAAGAAGTCGTATCACAACAATCAGCTTTATAGTCGTTGTGTTAGTGCTGCTGGCAGGCATTGGCAGTTCTGTCGAGGCGAAGACCAAGCCGAAGTATGAAACCATCAGTTGTACCGCCTTTGGTGAAGGGACGCAGCTTGGACAGACTTTCAGCGTCAACCTCATCATTCAGGAGTACTCAGAACCAAGTGATAAACAAATCCTGCTCGACGCGTTTAACAAGGGTGGCAGCCAAGGTCTTTACAACGCGGTGACCAAAATGAAATCCAAGGGGCATCTGGCGATCACCGGCACGGTGGGTTACGACGTGAACTATATCCGGGAGTTTCCTTCCGCGACCAACCGCAAAATCAGATTGGTCACGAATCGCCCCATTACTTTCGGGGAGGTTTGGAGTGACAGCCGTTCGATGAGTTATAACTTGTCTCTGCTTGAGCTGAACATCCGTCCCCTCCAGAAAGACACCAAGGGTACAGGCACTTTGCTTCCGGCTGCGGAACTCCAGCTCAACAAGAAAACCAATGAAATCGAAATAGAAGCCTACAAGAATCCCTGGCGGCTTGCCGACGTGATTGATTGGGGCGAGAAGTAAAAGCAGAGTCTTTGAGTTAGAATTCGTGTGCGAACCGGTTAGGCATTTATTTGTTGATCGTCGTTCTAGTCCGACTTTGAATTTCTCGAACAGGTTATCATGCTTTTGATGGGATTAATGAGGGGTCGCACCCGCGGCTGCGCGTCCCGAATAATCTTCATTATCGGCGGTTCGAAAAACGAGGCAGAGGCGAAACCGGGCCCTACCATTGTTCGGTTCTCGTGCTCGTGCTGGGTCCCTTGAGCGAAGCTCCAAACAGGGTGGTTTTAGAATCTCAGGAAGGGAACATTGATCTAAGAATTTCGGTCAAGGAGAAGAAAATGGAGAAAGTAAAGAAGACAAGTTTCAGGAGGATCAGCATTGTTATCGTCGCGCTCGTGTTACTGTCGGCGGCCTGCGTTTCTGTCGAGGCGAAGGATAAGAATAAGTATGAAACTATCACCTGCACAGCCTTTGGTCAAGGGACGCAGCTCGGGAAGACTTTCAGTGTTAACCTCATCATTCAGGAGTACTCAGAACCGAGTGATAGACAGATCCTGCTCGACGCGTTTACTAAGGGTGGCAGTCAAGGTCTTTACAACGCCGTGACCAAGATGCACTCCAAGGGACACATCGCGATCACCGGCACGGTGGGTTACGACGTCAATTATATCCGGGAGTTTCCTTCCGCGACCAACCGTTTAATCAGACTGGTCACGAATCGTCCCATCACATTTGGCGAGGTCTGGAGTGATAGCCGTTCGATGGACTACAACTTGTCTATCCTTGAGCTGAACATCCCCACCGGGAAAGGCAAAAAGGGCACAGGCACTTTGCTCCCGGCCGCCGAGCTCCAGCTCAACAAGAAGACCAACGAAATTGAAATCGAGGCCTTCAAGAATCCTTGGCGGCTTGCCAACATTATCGATTGGGGCGAGAAGTAAGGAACTGCCCTCAGAGTTGCCATTTCTCATATAGATAGATCGCGCAGTCTCCGCCTTTGAACAGTTGTAGCCGGGGTCGTCGACCCCGGTAGATCGCGGGTACAGGTTTGATGGACCCCCCTCAAGTCCCCCCTTGTTTAAGGGGGGACAATAAGAACTTGGTCCCTCTTTGCACAAGGTAGGACAATGCAAATCTGTTCCCCCCTTGCACAAGGGGGGATTACAGGGGGGTGGGTGGCGAAGACATGTGCCGTTTGCATGTCTTCGATGAGAGTTGCCTGTTAGCCACGCTGAGAACCCTACAGCAATAAGGTCCAGGTAATTAGAAGCCCTGCCTAAGATTACTCAATTCATGAAAAATTAACATTCCCGCAACACAACGGAAATCCTGCGCATTCATTCTCCCTTTGGTTAGGTGTAAAGCAGGGTGGATTGTGGTCTTTTAAAACAAAGCACTTCTCCTGCGAAGTGGCGGAAATCGCAGTCGCTCCAAGATCCTCCAGTTAAGACGTGTTTTTGCTGGCGCATCATTGCTCTCAGAATATTCGAACCGCCAAGAACGCAAAGATCGCCAAGGGCAAAATCTTTCTGGACTGCTGACGAGACGTCTATGGACACTGGGCTGGCGAAGCATCACCCTCTATTCTTGGCGCTCCTGGCGTTTTGATTATTCGCATGGTTTTTGGAAACATAGGCACCCACGTCAATTTCTTGGAAAACGAGTCAATTTCCCAATTGCACGATTGGGGAGACTTGTATAGCATAAGAGGATTGGATTGTGCGTATTTTCAAACAAATGGGTTGTAGCCGGGGTCGCTGACCCCGGATGGGACCGGCCTCAGCGAGGCCGGCTACAGCAAGCGAATTCGTCGCGGCTACGAAAAACTGTGGTGTCACGCGCGAGACTTAACAAATTGCTTTGGGGGGTATTAAGCCTTGGCAAATGGGGTTAGATCGTAAAAAAACAAATTCACAAAACTAGACGGAGGCAAGAAAAAATGAAGGTGAATAAGACGAGATTTATCACTGGGATACTTGTAATCCTGGTTGCTTTGGCCTGGGTCACGAGTCCGACTGAGGCCCAGCAGAAGAAACCCAACATCCTCTTTATTATGGGCGACGACATCGGCATGTGGAACATCGGCGCTTACCATCGCGGTTTGATGGCCGGTCGGACACCCGCCCTCGACAAGTTAGCCAAGGAAGGCATGCTCTTCACCGACTATTACGCCGAGGCCAGTTGCACGGCGGGTCGTGCCAACTTCATCACCGGCGAATTGCCCATCCGCACGGGCATGACCACGGTTGGCCAGGCGGGTGCAAAGACCGGCCTCCCAGCTGAGGCTTGCACAATTGCCACCGCGCTCAAAGCGCAGGGCTATGCCACCGGCCAGTTCGGCAAGAACCATCTTGGCGACTTGAATGAGTTCCTGCCCACCGTCCACGGCTTCGACGAATTCTTCGGCTACCTGTATCACTTGGACGCGATGGAAGACCCGGCACATCCCAACTATCCGCAGAACCTCTTGAACGTCGTCGGCCCCCGCAACATGGTCCATAGCTGGGCCACGGCCACAGACGACCCAACCGAGATGCCGCGCTGGGGCAAGATCGGAAAGCAGAAGATCGTGGACGCCGGCACCCTGTATCCGAAACGGATGGAGACAGTGGACGACGAGATCCGCGACCTTGCCTTGAGCTTCATCGACAAGGCCAAAAAAGACGGCAAGCCGTTCTTCTGCTGGCTCAACCCCACGCGCATGCACATCGTCACTCACCTCTCCCCCAAGTGGGAAGCGACGCGTAACTCGGAGAATGGCTGGTCGGAAGAAGAAGCCGGCATGGCCCAGCTCGATAACGACATCGCTTTGGTGCTGCAGAAGCTCAAAGACATGGGCGAGGACGACAACACCATCGTGGTCTTCACCACCGACAACGGCACCGAACTCTTCACCTGGCCCGATGGCGGAACGACCCCGTTCGCGCAGTCCAAGGGGACGGTTATGGAAGGCGGCTTCCGCGTGCCTTGCATTGCCCGTTGGCCCGGCCACATCCCGGCGGACTCCGTACAGAACGGCATTTTCTCTGGCCTGGACTGGTTCCCGACCTTCCTCGCCGCAGCCGGCAACCCAAACATCACCGACCAGTTGCTCAAAGGCGTCAAGCTCGGCGACCGGACTTATAAGAACCATCTGGATGGCTACAACCAGATGGATGCCATCACCGGCAAAGGCCCGTCGGCACGACACGAAATCTTCTACCTTGGCGAGAGCACAGTCGGGGCGGTGCGCATTGACGACTACAAGTATCGCTTCATCGACCAGCCCCAAGGCTGGTTGGGTGAAAAGACGCATGTGGACGTACCCTATTTGATCAACCTCCGTCTCGATCCGTTCGAGCGCCAGGGCTGGCCCGGAAACGGGACGAAAGACGGGGCGCAGCAGTACTTTGATTGGTTCAAGTTCCAATTCTGGCGTTTTGTTTTCGTCCAGCAGGTGATGGGGAAGGCAATCCAGACCTTCCTCGATTACCCGCCGATGCAACGGGGCGCGAGCTTTAATCTGGACGCCATCAAAGCGGAGATGGCGACCAGGATGGCCCAGGCAGAAGCGGCGGCAAAAGGTGCCGGCAACTAACCGCAATGTCTTTCACGGCGGGCGGCTCGCAAGGGTCGCCCGCATTTTTTTTGTTCAGATCGACATTTTCAGTGGCCACGGGTTTGAAGGCCCCCCCTTCAAGTCCCCTCTTGTTTAAGGGGGGACAATAAGAACTTGGTCCCTCTTTGCACAAGGTAGGACAATGCGAACATGCTCCCCCCTTGCACAAGGGGGGATTACAGGGGGGTGGGAGGCGAAAAACTGCGCCGTTTGCATGTCTTCGATGAGAGCGGTCTGGTAGCCACGGAGGGTGCATTTCTCTCCGTGGGCTGTCGGGCGGGGAATGGATTGACTCGGCTCCCGACAAGATGTCAAAGTCTTGTTGGGTCCGAGGCAGAAGTAGAATGGCTGGAAGTTTAAATTGAGACAAAGGAGAAAGTTATGATGAAACGTTACACCCACTGGATTATCGTGCTGGCGCTGTTCCCTCTCTTATTGCTGGGATTCACGCTGCTTCGCCCCGGCAACGCCAAAGCTGAGCCGCCGCAGCAGTTCCCGATCATGGACCAGGTCGCCAATAAGATCATCCAAAAGTACCAGACGTCGACCTGCGAGCAATTGTGGATCAAGAAGAGCGAAAAGGCACCGCCGTCGGCTCAAGAACAGAAAGTGATCGGATTTCTGAAGAACGATCCCCAGATGCGCATGGCATTCATCAACAAAATTGCAGCACCCATCGCCAACAAAATGTTCGATTGCGGCATGATTCCTTAAGCGTGTCACGAAAGCGGGCTCAATTTAATGCAGACGCATGAATCGATGTTTGCTACTTGAAAGGCCATAGTCCCTAAATTGCTTCTGTCCTGGTAGCCACGATTATCGCGGCCTGCGCGATAATCGGGGGCTGTTGGATTTGTCACGCCGGCACAAGCACAATGGCTGAAAAGTACGCGCTCGTCACAACTGATGGAAGACGCCAATGAAGAACTTACTGACCGTGTCGGCAGTGATTGAGTTGGGCGCCGGTGCGGCATTGCTGTGTTGCCCGTCGGTAACGGTGGTGCTGCTGCTCGGTTCAGGGCTTGAAGCGTCTGTAGCGGTGACGCTTGGACGCGTGGCCGGGGCCGCGCTGCTTGCCCTGGGAGCAGCCTGCTGGTTCGCGCGAGACGACGGAAGCCTAGCCGTGAAGGCGTTAGTTCGCGCAATGGTGCTGTATAACCTTGCCGTTGCAGCGATCCTTGCCATTGCCGGAATCAGCTTGAGATTGGTTGGTATCGCCCTGTGGCCGGCAGTTGTTCTTCATACAGCCATGACCGCCTGGTGCCTTGTGAGCCTGCAGCGTAAGCCCTCCCCGAGTATCGAGAGGCCGAAGTGATCGCCAAGGGTCTCTTGGAAAAGACAGTTCGGTTCCAGAATGTATGGTAGAAGTATGGAAAGTTCATTGTCCTCGGCGTCTCGCTTCTGTGAAATCCTACCCATAGCTTTTTTGTTAATCGACCGTTAGGTTCTGGGGAGCCCGATGGGATGCAAATCCCGCTAAGATTTCACATTTGACAAGGTAAATCGGGGAGCGCCAAAATCTGCGGGGGAATGGACAAGAGTCAAAGTTGTTGCTTCGCATGGGCGAGTGCGAATCAAAGGGTCAGATTAGACAAAGAAAGAACAAGGAGATCACATATGCTCGAATTACTAGCGCGACATTGGTGGGTCATGCTGCTGAGAGGGCTTTTTGCTATCACCTTTGGGGTGTTCACTCTGGCAAATCCGGGAATTACTCTGGCGACTTTGGTCATTTTCTTCGGCGCCTACGTTTTTGTGAATGGGATCTTCATGCTCATCCATGCCCTCAGAGGATGGAAGCACGAGGAAGACAGGTGGCTGCCTCTGATTGATGGTCTTTTGGGGGTTTGGGTGGGGATGATTACCTTTCGAAATCCGGCCATGACAGCCGTCATACTTTTGTTCTTCATCGCCATCTGGAGCCTGGTCAGCGGAGTCCTGCTGATCATTGCGGCAGTCCGCTTGCGCAAAATCATTCAGGGGGAGGCTTGGCTGGCATTTGGGGGGATTGTCTCCATCTTTTTCGCGTTGCTATTGATGTGGGCGCCGGGCGCCGGAGCCTTGAGCCTGCTTTGGCTGATTGCGACCTATGCTCTCCTTTTTGGGATCATCCTGATCGCATTCTCTTTCAAATTACGTGGGCTGCGTGCTCGCCTAGCTTAGTGCTGCTATTCGTAATTGCGGTGACATATCTTGAGATAGGCGCCGCGTGGGGTCACGCGGCCTACAAAGTTGTAGGCCGGGTCACCCACCCGGCGTTAACGTTACCGTATTTATGAAAAGCAGCACTAAGGCAGGAGCGATCTATGGTTTCCGGTAGGGCGCGCTCGCCGTTCATAGGCCGCTCCTCCGGAGATCGAAGTTATTAGAAGACACGCCGTTCTATAAACAGGTTGCCGCTATGCGGCTCTCGAGGGATCAAAGAATAGCTAAAGGAGTAGTGACATTTCTAGAAGAAAAAGCTTTGAACCACTTTGTGCGTTTTGTGCCTTCTTGTGGTCCCGACTTTTTTAGCCGCAAAGAGTCGCAAAAAAAGTGCCAGTGGTAAAGAGGGAAGGACAAGATGCTGCCAGAATGAAACTTTCCATGCTTACTGTGATTGCATTCGAATAGAAAATGTGCAAAATATTTGATGCTTTTTTGAGTTGTTCGATCACTAAGTGAAGTCATAGAAATAGCCGGGTGAGATAGAGTCTCTGAGAAAATCTCAGGCCGCTACGGATGTTTTCAATAGGAAATTTCCTATTGATATGGTCAAGTGGGTCGAAGACGGCTGGGCATCGTCGTTGCGGGTTGTTCGTTTGCATCGACTCAATTTTCGAAAGACCTACAGGAATAACGAAAAGGAGAAATCCATGAAAGTAATCAAACAATTCTTTTATTGGGCGGCGGTGGCTGCCTTTATCTTGACGACTGCATTATCTGCTTCCGCTCAAAAGACCACCGGCGAGCCGGGTTCGCCCGGCGCCACCACCACGATTGACGGGAAACAGCTTCCGGCGCCCGATCCGCCGTTCGGCGGCGTGATCAAGGACGGCGCCCTCCAGTCCAAAGCCTGGTGGGCGCCGCGCATCGTGCCCCCGAAAGGCGCGCCCAACGTGCTGCTGATCATGACGGACGATTCCGGTTTCGGCGTGCCGAGCACCTTTGGTGGCGTCATCCCGACACCGACAATGGATCGCCTCGCGAAGACCGGTCTGCGCTACAACAACATTCATTCCACCGCACTGTGTTCGCCGACTCGCGCCGCGTTGATCACTGGACGCAACCACCACTCGGCCGGGTTCGGCGTGATCTCGGAGCAATCCACCGGCTTCCCTGGTTATAACAGCATCATCGCCAAGGACAAGGCCACCATCGGTCGCATCCTCAAAGAAAACGGCTTTGCCACCTCCTGGTTCGGCAAGGATCACAACGTGCCGGCCTTCGCGGCCAGTCAGGTCGGACCGTTTGAGAATTGGCCCATCGGGCAGGGATTCGAATACTTCTACGGGTTCGTCGGAGGCGACGCAAATCAGTGGGAGCCAAACCTCTTCCGCAACACCACCCAGATCTATCCCTTCCAAGGTAAGCCGGGTTGGAATCTGATCACCGGGATGGCCGACGACGCCATTGATTATCTCAATCGCATCAACCAAATCCAGCCCGAGCAAACCGTTCTTCTGCTACTACGTTCCCGGCGCCACGCACGCTCCGCATCATCCGACCAAGGAATGGGTGGATAAAATCCACAACATGCACCTCTTCGACGACGGCTACGAGAAGCTGCGCGAGCGCATCTTCGAGAATCAAAAGAAGCTCGGCGTCATCCCGGCAGACACGCAAATCGAACCGTGGCCCAGCAAAGTGCTGAAGCCGTGGGACCAACTCACCGCTGAAGAGAAAAAGCTCTTCATCAAACAGGTGGAAATCTTCGCGGCCTATGAGGCCTACAGCGACTACGAAATTGGCCGCGTCATCCAAACCATCGAAGACATGGGCAAGCTGGACGACACACTCATCATCTACATAAACGGCGACAACGGCACTAGCGCAGAAGGCGGCCCGCTCGGCACGCCCAACGAAGTTGCATTCTTCAACGGCATCAACATGATGCCGGTCGCCGACCAGATGAAGTGGTACGACGTCTGGGGAACGGAGCAGACCTACAACCACATGTCGGCCGGTTGGTCCTGGGCCTTTGACACGCCCTTCACCTGGTTCAAGCAGAATGCCTCGAAGCTCGGCGGCATTCGTCAGTGCATGACCATCTCTTGGCCCGGGCACATCAAGGACAAAGGCGCTCTCCGCGAGCAGTTCTGCCACGTCATTGATATCGTGCCCACCATCCTCGAGGTCAGCGGCATCGCCCAGCCCGAGTATGTGGATGGCATCAAGCAAAGCCCGATCGAGGGCACAAGCCTGGCCTATACGTTTGACGCGAAGAACGCCAAGGTGCCGTCGCAGCACAAGACCCAGTATTTCGAGATGTTTGGCCAGTGGGCACTGTATCACGAAGGCTTGCTGCTCAGCACCAAGGTGAATCGCGCGCCGTGGGAAGCCTTCGGTCCCGCCAATCCCGACCCGCTCAACAACCAGGTGCTCGAACTTTACGACCTGAATAAGGACTTCAGTCAGTCCCAGAATATTGCCAGTAAATTCCCCGACAAAGTCAAAGCGATGAAGGCAATGTTCATTCAGGAAGCGAAGAAGTATCAGGTCTTCCCGCTCGACGCCTCAGTCGCCGCCCGAATTGTGGCTCCTCGTCCGAACATCACCGCCGGGCGCACGGAGTTCGTTTACACCCGGCCCATGGTGGGATTGCCGCAGGGCGATTCGCCGATGATCCTCGACGCCTCCTACACCTTCACGGCGGACATCGAGGTGCCAGCGAGTGGCGCCGAGGGCATGATTGTAACCTCCGGTGGACGGTTCGGCGGCTACGGCTTTTACCTGCTCAAAGGCAAGCCGGTGTTCCTCTGGAACCTCGTTGACCTGAAGCGCATTCGTTGGGAAGGCCCGGACGCGCTCACGCCCGGCAAGCACACGCTGGTGTTTGACTTCAAGTATGACGGCTTGGGCCTGGGCACGCTCATGTTCAACAACATGAGTGGCCTGGGCAAGGGCGGCACGGGCACGCTCAAGGTGGACGGCAAAGCTGTCCAAACCATTACAATGCCGCACACCCTGCCCATGATCCTGCAATGGGACGAAAGCTTCGACGTCGGTTCCGACACGCTCACCGGCGTGAACGACGCCGACTACAAGCCCCCATTCACCTTTTCTGGCAAGCTGAACAAGCTGACGATCAAAGTAGACCGGCCACAGTTGTCACCGGACGACATCAAGAAACTCGAGGAGGGCATGAAGCAGGCCGCAGACGCGAAGTAATCCTTAATTTCGGTTGTGAAACGCGCAGGCCGTATCTTTCACGGGATGCGGCCCGCGACTTCACCATCGAGGTGACAAACGACCAACAGGGGATCAAAAACGATGAAGAGGATACAGTTCTGCACGACACTGGCTTTGGCCGGTGCCATCACACTGCTGACCGTCTGTGCGACAGCCGAGTCAGCCAAGCAGTACAAATACACCACGCCGATTGCGCCGGGCGTCGCCGTGCCGGACAAGGTCGAATCTTCAATCGGCACGCTGCACTTGGACTACGGTTACCCCAATGCGGCGACGGTGGAGAAAATCTACGACAACCTCGACCGCTCCCGCGCGTTGCAGGCTTATCTCATGGCCATCCCCATCGTGAACCAGGCCGGGATGCGCGATTCAATCCGCAAGAATGGACCCGACAACCAGACGGATGTCATCTGGGAAAATCTGGTGGATGCCCGCACGGTGGAACTGACGGCGAACGACAACACCATCTACAACTTCGTCTGGGTTGACACGCACAAGGGCCCGCTCGTCGTGGAAGTGCCGCCGATGGTCTTGGGATTGTTCAATGATTTCTGGTATCGCTGGGTGGCTGACGTCGGCATCACCGGCGAAGATCAAGGCAAAGGCGGCAAATATCTCATCCTGCCGCCCGATTACAAAGGCGAGGTCCCGACCGGCTATTTCGTCGTGCGGCCGAGCACCTACGGCAACTGGCTTGTGTTCCGCGCCTTTGTGGTGGATGGCTCGACGAAGCCTGGCGTGGATTCGGTGAAAGCGCATTTCAAGGTCTATCAACTCGCCGATGCCGCCAAACCACCCGCGATGAAATTCGTCAACGGCTCCGGCGTGCCGGCCAACTACGTCGCGCCCGGCGACTATGCGTTCTGGGAAATGCTCAACAAGGTCATCCAGGAGGAGCCCCCTGGCGGCAGTGACCCGACGACGCTCGGCCTCTTCGCCTCTGTCGGCATCGTTAAGGGCAAACCCTTCGCCCCCGACGAGCGGATGAAGAAGATCCTCACCGACGCGGCGAACATCGGCGCCGTCACCGCCCGAACCATCGCCTTCAAGATCCGCGGCAAGGATGCCTATTACTTCCCGAACAGTACGTGGCGCCTGCCCTTCTTCGGCGGCTACAAGTTCGAGAGTTCGCCCGGCGTGACAAACATGGACGGCTACATCTTCTATTATTACTTCGCCACCGGCGTGACGCCCGCGATGGAGATGAAGATGGTCGGCAAAGGTTCGCAATATCCCTGGTCCGTTCAGGACTCCAACGGCAACCCCTTCTCTGGCGAAAAGTCCTACAAAATGCATCTTCCGCCCAACGTGCCGGTGAAGGATTTCTGGTCCGTCATTGTCTATGACAACCAGACCCGCTCCATGGTCCAGACGGATCAACAGTCCCCGAGCGTCAGCAGCCAAAACAAAGGAATCAAGATCAATGCGGACGGCTCCGTGGATGTCTATTTTGGCCCGAAAGCCCCGGCGGGAATGGAGAACAACTGGATCCAAACGATTCCCGGCAAGGGTTGGTTCATGATCCTGCGCCTCTACGGTCCGCTGGAGCCTTGGTTCGACAAGATCTGGCGGCCCAGTGAAATCGAGCTTGTGAAGTAACGTCGTTTCGCTTAAGAACCACGCGGGCCGCTTCGCCAGAAGCGGCCCGCGAATTCGCAGTCAACAAACACATCAGCATCAATCGAAAGGTAGAAATCCCATGAAGAATCGAACAAGCATCCAACGTGTGCTGGCAGCGGGCCTCGCGTGTGTCGCGCTTGGTATCGCCAGCAATCCAATTCAGGCCGCGGAGAACGTCTTCGAAGCCGTGCCCGAGGCCATTGACGCCTACGTTTATGGCTATCCACTCGTGACGATGGAAATGACCCGGCGCGTGATGACCAACGTCCGCGAGCCCGAAGGCACGCGCGCGCCGATGGGGCAGTTCGTGCGGATGCGCCAGTATCCGTCCGCCGCGTTTCGCGACGTCACCGCTCCCAACGCCGACACGCTTTACACCTCGGCCTGGATTGACGTGGGAAAAGAGCCGTGGGTGTTGAGCCTGCCGGACGCGCACGACCGCTATTATCTGTTCCCGATGCTCGATGGCTGGACCGACGTGTTCCAAGTCCCCGGCAAACGCACCACCGGCACCGGCGCGCAGACCTACGCCATCACCGGTCCCGGCTGGAAGGGCAAACTGCCGGCGGGCGTGAAGGAATACAAATCACCGACCGCCCTCGTCTGGCTGCTCGGCCGCATCTATTGCACCGGCACGCCCGAGGATTACGCCACCGTCCACAAGCTGCAGGACCAGGTTTCCGTCGTGCCGCTCAGTTCCTACGGCAAGCCCTACACGCCGCCTCCGGGCAAGGTGGACCCGTCCATTGACATGAAAACCGCGGTGCGCGAGCAGGTCAATGCGCTCAGCGCGGACAACTATTTCAATCTGCTGGCCAAATTGATGAAGGACAATCCGCCGAACGCCGCGGACAAACCGATGCTCGCCAAGCTCGCGAAGCTCGGCATTGTTCCCGGGCAACCGTTCGACAGCAGCAAGCTCGGCCCGGTGGCGAAGAAGGCCCTTCCCGAGGTGCCGAAGATCGCCAATGAGAAAATCATGCTCTGGCTGAAGGAAGGAATCATCGCCGGCGACAGCAAGCTGGAACATGGCTGGCTGTTCACCACGAAGACCGGCGAGTACGGCGTGAACTACCTCCAGCGGGCCCTCATCACGGCCATCGGCCTCGGGGCCAATCGTCCGCAGGACGCGATTTATCCCACTTCCGAAGGCCCAAGCGTCCTCGGATCCTACACCGGCGCGAAGAAATACGTGATGCACTTCCCCAAGGGCCACCTCCCGCCCGCCGATGGGTTCTGGTCGCTGACCATGTACGACAAGGACTACTTCTTCGTGGGCAATCCGCTCAACCGTTACAGCATCAGCGCCCGGCAGAATTTGAAACCGAACGCCGACGGTTCGGTGGATCTCTACATCCAAAATGAAAGCCCCGGCGCGGACAAGGAGTCCAACTGGCTGCCCGCGCCGAAGGACAAGTTTATTTTAATGATGCGCCTTTATTGGCCGAAGACCACGCCTCCGTCCATCCTCGACGGCTCATGGCAAATTCCCGAGGTCAAAGCAGTGGAGTGATTTGATTCGCTGTTGAACCACGCGGGCCGCTTCGCAAGAAGCGGCCCGCGAATTCACAGACTAAACGAGGCAATACCAAGCCAGCCATTGTGAATCCGAACGCGGATTACCATGCCAAGGATGATGCTAATGGGAGGCCGCAGGGTGACCTCATCATGCTTGGCGTGATCGCGCCGCTGGCCGCGGGAGCCGGTGCCGGGTTTGCTGTCGCGTTCAATGCACCGATCGCGGGCGCGGTTTTTGTCTTTGAGGCGCTGCTCAAACGGTTTGAGGCGCGGATCGCGATTGCCGCGCTCGCCGCTTCTGCCGCGGCAATTTGGGTCGGGCGCGCGATCTTCGGCAGTGCCCCCGAATACGCCGTGGGACCCCTGACCGAACCCGGTTTGCTCAAGGTGCCGTTCTTCGTCTTGCTTGGCATCCTGGCGGGGCTCGCCGGCATGCTTTACAACCGGACATTGCTCGCCACGCTCAGGACAACGGCCCGGCTTCCAAATCTGCCCGTCGAGTTGCGCGCCGCCATCATCGGAGCGGGCGTCGGCGCGATCGCATGGTTTGCCCCCTCGCTGGCGGGCGGTGGCGATGGAATGGCGCAACAGGCGTTAAACGGCGTGGGGACGCTGGCCATGCTCCCGGTTCTTTTCCTGTTCCGGCTTGGGCTAATCGCGGTTTCGGTCGCCGCAGGAACGCCGGGCGGCTTGCTCGTGCCATTCGTGGCGCTCGGGGCTGAACTCGGCCTTTGGTTCGGGTTACTCTGTGCGTTCGCGTTCCCTGGCCTGGCGTTGGAGCCGGAAGGTTTCGCTTTGGTCGGGATGGCCGCGATTTTCACCGCGATTGTGCGAGCGCCGCTCACCGCGATTGTGTTGGTAACCGAGATGACGGCCAACGTGACGATGTTGCTGCCCATGATTGTGACCTGTTTCGCAGCCATGCTGGTGCCGACACTATTCGGCGACAGGCCGATTTTGGATGCGCTAAAAGAGCGGTTACTCGCCGGAAGCAAGAGGACGACACCGGGCGTTGCCCAACCCGACGTCCCCAAATAATATGCCCTGAATCTCAATGTATCTATGAACAACAAATTGGAACAATGCATCAGCCGTGTGCAGGACGAGATCAAAACCATCGAGAACAGTCTCGCCGACACCAGCAATCATTTAACTACGGCTGTGGAGCAGAAAGTTGAGGGGCTGGAGGCAGGCTGGAAGAACGCCCTGGCTAAATGTGACGCCAAACGCGAACAGGCAGGTCAGGCGGGACAAAGGCTCCGCCAGTTCTTGGAGGAGAAGCAGGACGAGTTGATTTCCAAATACGAGGACTGGAAAACCGATCGCGAGATCGAAAAACTCGAGAAACACGCCGACAAGAAAGAGCAACAGGCGGTGGACGCGATGGTGGTCGCTGCTTACGCGCTGCTGGAGGCGGAAGTTGCAATTTTGGAAGCACTAAAAGCTCGCAAAGTCGCTATTGAAGTGGCTGGGTGAAAGATTTGACCGGCCGGTTCGACTCGGCGCAACCACCTCCATCAGCGGCAGACAAATGTCCGCGCCCGATTCTAATTTCGGCGGCGTCAGCTTCTACCTGCTCAAAGGCAAACCGGTATTCCTCTGGAACCTGATAGACCTGAAACGCATTAAATGGGAGGGTCCGGAGGTACTCGCACCCGGCAAGCACATCATCGAGTTCGACTTCAAGTATGATGGCCTCGGGATGGGCACGCTGGTGTTCAATAACATGAGCGGCATCGGACAAGGCGGTATCGGCGTGTTGAAGGTCGACGGTAAGGCGGTCGCAACGCAGAAGATGGAGCGCACCATTCCATTCATCCTTGCGTGGGTTGAGAACCTCGATGTCGGCTCGGATACCGACACACCGGTAGACGACCAGGACTACTAGGTACCGTTCAAGTTCACGGGCAAGCTCAACAAGATAACCCTGGCGATTGATCGCCCGCAGTTGTCGCCCGCTGATATCCAGAAACTGCAAGCCGCACAGCGGAACAACAAGGCTAGTGAGTCGTCAATTTCGATAACGAAACAGAAATGAAAGCGGAATTTTAACAGGAGCAAACGGAGATAACGGAGACGAAAAAGCAGTCTCTGTTTCCTCCTCTTTGATGTTGAACCGTGCATCCTTTGTTTGAAAAAGCGGCCGGACTGACCGAAGCCATCATTGGGGCGGCCATCGAGGTTCATCGGGACAAAGGGCCGGGGCTGATTGAATCGATCTACGAATGGTGTCTGACCAAGGAACTTGAGTTGCGCGGGCTGGCCACGGTCAGCCAGAAAGCCGTAGTGGTCGAATACAAGGGCTTCTCGCGCGAAGAACCGCTCCGCTTTGATATACTAGTGGCCGGCTGTGTGCTGGTCGAAGTCAAGGCTGTGCAGGAGATCCTGCCGATCCACCAGGCCCAACTTTTAAGCTACATGAAGTTGCTGAACGTCCCGATTGGGCTGCTCCTCAATTTTCACGAAATGAAACTGACGGATGGCGTTCGCCGCCTGATTCTTCCCAGAGCGAATCAATGAATCCGGATTTTCAACAGGAGCAAACGGAGATAACGGAGACGAAAAAGCAGTCTCTGTTTTTTCTGTTCCCTCCTGTAAAAGCCTTTTGAGATTTGGCCTGCGACTTCACGACCAGAGTAATTGTACGGAAAGCAGAAAGCAGTAGGCATGAGGCCCTCGATAGGCTGGAGACAAGCCCATTGGTTTTCCCGGCCACATAATTCTTGACGCCAACGGTTTCGGGGGAAATACTTGGGTAACAATTTGATGTAGATGGGGGTGCCTTCCCCTCTCTAGATATGAAGGATTATGATAGGAGTGTTATGTTCATCCGAAAGGAAGTTGCGCTCGCTTTTTTTCTTCCTAGGTTTGGTCACGCTCAGTGCCTGTAAGGACTTGGTTCCACAAGACGTGCCGAGCCTACTCGATCCAAAGATTGAACGGTCAGAGGTCATTGGAATCTTAGCGGGCTTTGGAACAATTTTTCCGCTCTGCCGGACTTGATCGCGATGTTCAAGCGCCGGTCAAGCAAGGGCTTGAACCCAAGGATGGCGGCAATCATGGGCGTATTTCAGATTCTCTGGGTCTACTACGGCTTATTGATTGCTTCGCGACCGGTTATTATTTGGAACGTGGTTGCGGTGTTCATCATTTCTTAAGCGTCGGAGCTTATCGTTATTTCGTCCGCATGGAAAAAAGCCAAGCAAGCGGAAGTTGACGAAACCAGGAGGCAATAATGAAAACCACTGAACAGACGAGACTTGACGAGGCGCGGGAAGTGAAGGTCCCGTGGAAGAAATGGGGGCCCTACCTCAGTGAACGACAGTGGGGCACGGTCCGTGAGGACTATAGCGAAGGGGGTGACGCCTGGAATTTCTTTACCCATGACCAGGCGCGTTCGCGTGCCTACCGCTGGGGCGAGGACGGCATCGCCGGCATCTCCGATGACAAACAGCGCCTCTGCTTTGCGCTGGCCTTGTGGAACGGCAAGGATCCGATTCTCAAGGAGCGGCTCTTTGGATTGACCAACAGTGAGGGCAACCACGGCGAGGATGTGAAGGAGTACTACTTCTACCTCGACAGCACACCGACGCATTCGTACATGAAGTATCTCTACAAGTACCCGCAGGCGGCTTATCCCTATGCCGATCTGGTAGAGACGAACCGGCGTCGTTCCAAGAATGAGATGGAGTATGAACTGCTCGACACCGGTGTCTTCAACGAGGACCGGTATTTCGACGTTTTCGTCGAATACGCCAAGGACGGCCCGGAAGACATTTTGGTCCGAATCGCCGTAGCCAATCGCGGACCGGAAGCGGCAGAACTACATCTTTTGCCGACGCTATGGTTCCGGAACGACTGGTCGTCCTGGATTGCCGAATCCAATAGGGCCTCTAAGAAACCAAACCTCAAGCAGATCGAGGCAGCGGCGGGCACGAGTGCGGTTGCGGTGACGCATCCGCTGTTGGGTGAATTCATTCTTTCCTGCGAAGGCGAGGTGCCGCTGCTGTTCACCGAGAACGAAACAAACCACGAGCGGCTTTTCCCAGGGCAAAAGAACGAGAGCCCCCACGTCAAGGACGGCATCAACAACTGCGTCGTGCGGGGCAACCAGGGAGCGGTGAACCCTGGAAAGCAAGGGACCAAAGTTGCTGCGCACTATCGACTGATGGTGGGTCCCCGTCAGTCAACCACAGTGCGGTTACGTCTGACTGGCCTGGCCGAGACCGCCAAGAGCGGAAAAAGCAAAGCCACCGCATCTTACTTCAGCACGGAGTTTGACAAGATCCTGACCGCCCGGATCCAAGAGGCGGACGACTTCTACCACTCTGTGACCCCGCCTTCGGTCTCCCCGGACGCAGCCAAAGTGATGCGCCAGGCCATCGCCGGCATGCTTTGGAGCAAGCAGTTCTTCTTCTTCGACGGTGACAACTGGCTGGACGAGCACCACTCCAACCCTCTGCATACCGGATATCAAAATTCCCGCAACTCGGAGTGGTACCACATGCTGAACCAGGACATCATCTCCATGCCCGACAAGTGGGAATACCCCTGGTATGCGGCCTGGGACCTGGCTTTCCACACACTCCCGCTCTCGATCGTTGATCCCGACTTTGCCAAGCAGCAGATGGAACTGATGCTCCATGCCGCCTACCTGCATCCCAGCGGTCAGATGCCAGCCTACGAGTGGAACTTCAGCGACGTGAACCCCCCGGTCCACGCATTTGCGACACTCTTTCTGCACAGAACCGAGCAAGCCCTGCGCGGCGAGACGGACGTGGATTTCCTCAAAAAAACGTTCAACAAGCTCTTGCTGAACTTCACCTGGTGGGTGAACCGGAAGGACCGCTTCGGCAAGAACGTGTTCGAAGGAGGCTTTCTCGGCCTCGACAACATTGGCGTCTTCGACCGCAGCGCGCCGCTCCCCACCGGCGGCCACCTGGAGCAAGCGGACGGCACGGCCTGGATGGCCCTGTTCACACAGAACATGTTGGAACTCGCGTTCGAGATCACCGCCCACGACCCCAGCTACGAACCCATGATTATGAAGTTCGCCGAGCACTTCTTCTACATCGGCTCGGCCATGAACAAGCCAGGATCGGACGGCATGTGGGACGAGGAAGACGGTTTCTATTACGACCTGCTGCGGCTCCCCGACGGCAGTGCCACGCGGCTCAAGGTGCGCTCCATGGTGGGGCTCCTGCCTCTGTGCGCCACGACGGTTATCGAAAAGTCGATGCGGGAGCACATCCCACAGACGATGGCTGCGGTGAATGAACGCCTGCGCCGCATTCCCGAACTCAAGGAGACCATCCACCCCACAGGCCCGGGACAATTTGGCGTGGCAGAGCGGGGGATTATGGCTCTACTCACTCCGGAGCGGCTCCGCCGGATCCTCACGAAGATGCTCGATGAAAACGAGTTCTTGAGCCCCTATGGCATCCGCTCGCTTTCCAAGTTCCACGAGCAGCACCCATACGTCTTCCAAGTCCAAGGGCAGGAATACCGCGTCGACTACTTGCCGGCCGAGTCGAACACAGGCATGTTCGGCGGGAATTCCAACTGGCGGGGACCGGTCTGGATGCCAGTGAACGCGCTCATTATCCGGGCGCTGCTGAACTTCTTTTTGTACTATGGTGACAACTTCAAAATCGAATGCCCCACGGGGTCCGGCAAGCTCATGAACCTCTTCGAGGTGAGCAAAGAGATCGGGGACCGGCTCACCCGGATTTTCTTGCGCGATGAGCATGGTCAGCGGCCCGTCTATGGCGGCACGCAAAAGTTCCAGAGTGATCCGCACTGGCGCGACAATATCTACTTCTTTGAATACTTCCATGGCGACAATGGCGCCGGATTGGGCGCCAGTCACCAAACCGGCTGGACCGGACTCGTGGCCAAGATCATCCAGCTTTACGGCTTCCTAGATCCCAAGCGGACCCTGGAAGTGGGCAGGCAGGCTGCGTTCACGGATAAAGCCCGCAGTGCTGGGTAAAAAGGACGGAAGGCAGTAGCCAAACTGGGGCAGGGCAACGCGTTACCTGAGCTCAAGAACTTGACGCTGCGAAGCGAGACGATCGTGACGGCCCGCTATATCCTAGCGCGGGCTTAGGGGGTCTCGCGATCAGACCCGCGCGGCCTGGTCGGATTCGGCTCGTCGAATTGAAAAATGCGGTGGATTGATCACTTCACCCGAGGAGAAATAGCTAATGAACAGGCCACTACTTGTATTCGTGGTCTCTTTCATCTTGATGTGGCTCTCGGCGCGGGTCGGGGCGTCCTTTCTCAGGGGGCGGTGGAAGCTGAAAGAGGACATGCTGGAAGACTTCGGCATTATCCTGGCCGCGACGCTGACACTGCTCGGACTCATCATCGGATTTAGTTTTTCGATGGCCGTAAGCCGGTACGATCTGCGCAAAAACTACGAGGAGGCAGAGGCCAATGCGATCGGCACCGAATACGTTCGTGCCAGCCTGCTGCCTTCCGCAGATGCGGCGAAGGTGCGTGCGCTGCTCAGGAACTACCTAGACCAGCGCGTATTATTTTATGTAACCCGCGACGAGCAACAAATTTCGCAGATCAATGCCCGCACCGCGCAATTGCAGAACGATTTGTGGTCCGCGGTCCTGGCTCCGGCTGCAGCGCAGCCGACGCCCATACTCGCCTTGGCCGTCTCGGGCATGAACGATGTATTGAACTCGCAGGGATACACCCAGGCTGCCTGGTGGAACCGAATTCCTGTTGGGGCATGGTTTCTGATGGCAGCAATTGCCATCTGCAGCAACGTGTTGGTCGGTTATGGTGCGCGAACCTTCAAAGCGGGAAGCATCCTGCTTCTGGTCCTACCGTTTGTGGTGTCTATCGCGTTTTTTCTTATTGCAGACATTGATGCCCCACGCCACGGCGTCATTCACGTAAACCCGCAAAATCTGTATAGTCTTGTTGAATCCTTGCGTACGCCCTGATCGGCTGGACCGGGCTCGTGGCCAAGATCATCCAGTTTTACGGCTTCCTAGATCCCAAGCGGACCCTGGAAGTGGGCAGGCAGGCTGTGTTCACTGTGAAAGCCCACACCACTGGGTTTCGAGGGTGGGGGGCATGAGCCGCACGGGCTTAGGGCAGCGCATTCGCTGAGGCCAAGAACATGACGCTGCGACGCGACACGATCGTGACAGTACTGGCGCTTCTTGTGATTGCTGCCACGATCCCCTTTGCGATTTTGGACACCATCGAAACGGGTCGGGTGTACCTGTTCTCGAGGCAATTCCTCGAGGAATTACCGCAGCGGTTCACTGGACCCGGACGATTACGCTTCATCCTGCAGCCGATGGTTGCCATTGTCTTGGGGATTCGCGGAGGTCTCGCCGATGCCAAGGCTGGAAATCTACCCTACCTTTTCGGGCTGCTCTTCGGTGCTGGACGTCGAAGAGAATTGCTGCGAAGCGGAGTGGCGACCGTCCGCAACCTAGTCGCCCTGGGGATCATCATGGACATCGTTTTTCAGCGGGTCATATACCACTCGGTGCATCCAGGCGCCGCCTTGGTTGTAGGCCCGATTCTCATTTGCTTCCCCTACGCAATGTCCAGAGCACTGACGACACGCCTGGCGCGGAGGTCGTTGGAGAGATAAGAGATACTGAACTGTGTGTCGATTTGGGACCTTGGAAATGCCACGTGTTCCAGATGAGTGTCTTATGCCGCCCAAAGAGTGACGGTGGCCTTGGCGATGGGGCCGCGGTCGCCCTCAACCTTGCCTCCGATGTTGTGTGGTGAAGTGACGCCAGGTGGTATGGGGGTGGGGTACTTATGGTCAAGCGATGCAGGGGCACTTGTCTGCCCGAGACACAGACCCGAAAGGGCCGTGAAAATTACTGCAACCTCGTAGAGCGCCTACGCTTAAATTAGGATTCAAACAGATTTGGCCGGTTAATTTTAACTACACAGCCAATTGAACGAGTCTGGGCATGAGTGTTGATTGGTCCATTACATTTCCCAACCATAAGCCGAGCTCGTTGCTGTAGAGATTGTTGCGCAATATCAACAATTGTGGGGGAATGCACTCACCGATAGGCGTTGCAACCCAGAAAGCGAGTATCCAGAAGCCTCAGCGCCTCTATAAGATATGGCCATTCGAAAGTGGTAATCAAGGTGCTCTAAATACAAGTTCTAATGGCGGATCAACCTAGGCCTTGGAAAGAGAATTCGAAGCTGAATTTAACCAGGCGATACCTTTTGGGTTAAGACAACTAACTCCTAATAACAATGCCTCACCTGCTGGGGCATCTGCAAATTTTTTCAAAAACAAACCTATACTCTGTCAGCTCTATGCCATTAGTGAAACCTACAATAACTTGGCGAGCAGCGATAAGACAGTCATGAGATAAGACGGTAATGGGATGAACACTGAGTCGATCCATTGTGAGTAGACCGAGATTAAGTTCAATTTGACACCTGCAGGTGAGCCTCAACTATTTATCGTCGCGGGGATACGTTCCCGCACCTTGCGGTTCCATGGTCGTGGGCGCTTGACACGTCCTTCAAGTGGACCAAGTAGAGCTCTTCGCATTTCGGCGGCACGCGGCAAGGCATGGCGATTTCCCGGCCCGGCCAAATCAAGGACCTGGGTGGCATCCGCTTTACTATCGAGGTGATACAAATACAAAAAGGAGTTGGAATAAAATGAAACTTAAAGTGTTTAGAGTAGCGCTCGTCGCCGGCATCGTCGCCTGCAGGTTCACCGGCTACGCTCAAGAACTGACTGGCCCGCCGTCCGATCCGAAGTACAAGTACTCCACGCAGATGCCGCCCGGTGTGGACTCGCCCGCCAAGGTTGAGACCCGTCTGGGCACGTTGCATTTCTTCGACGGCTTCCCGGAAAAAGCGACGGCGGAAAAACTTTTAGACAATCTTGATTTCCAGCGCGCAGTGCAGGCTTATCTCATGGCCATTCCGGCGGTGAGCCAGGTTGCCGACCGAAACGGCTTCCTCAAATACGGGCCGGTGAACACGGTCGTGCCGATTTGGGAGCAGCTCGTGGATTCGCGAACCATCGGACTCACATTCAATGACAATACGGTCTATAGCTGGGCGTGGGTTAATCTAAAGGATGGGCCGCTGGTGCTCGAAGTGCCGCCAAAGGTTCTCGGGGCGATCAACGACATCTGGTTCCGATGGGTCGTCGACCTTGGCATCACCGGGCCGGACCACGGCGAAGGTGGCAAGTATCTGTTGCTGCCGCCCGGTTACAAGGGTGACGTGCCCGAAGGGTACCACGTTGTGCATTCTCCGACCTTCAACCTCTGGCTTCCGTGGCGCAGTTTCCTGGTGAACGGTGACCCGAAGCCCGGCATCGATCTCGTCAAGAAGTTCACCAAGATCTATCCGCTGGCCGACGCGGGTAAGTTAGCGCCGCCGCTGGCTTATGTTGATATGTCAGGCAAGCCCTTCAACATCGTTAATCCGGCTGATTACTCGTTTTGGGAACTGCTCAACCAGGTCGTGCAAGAGGAACCAACTGAATCGCTCGACCAAATTCGGCTGGGCTACTACGCCTCCATTGGCATCCAGAAGGGCAAGCCGTTTGCGCCGGATGCGCGGATGAAGAAGATCCTGACCGAAGCGGCTACGGTGGGTGATGCAACCGCCCGCGCCATCGCCTTCCATACGCGTGATAAGGAGGCATTCTATTATGAGAACAGCAATTGGCAGGTTCCCTTCATTGGTGGCTACAAGTTCCAGACCGAGCCTGGCGTGCTAAACTTGTCCGGTTACATCTTCTACTACTTCATGGCCACTGGCGTCACGCCCGCGATGGAAGCCAAGATGATTGGCCGTGGTTCACAATACGCGTGGACGGCCCGCGACGCCGTCGCCAATCCGCTCGATGGCGGCAAGAACTACCAGCTGCATCTGCCTCCCAACATCCCGGTCAAAGAATTCTGGTCCGTCATCCTCTACAGCGACCAGACTCGCTCGATGATCCAGACCGACCAGAGGTTCCCGAGCGTTAGCAGCCAGACCAAGGGATTACTGGTGAATACCGACGGCTCGGTGGATGTTTATTTCGGCCCGAAGGCACCGGCCGGCAAGGAGAAGAACTGGGTGCAGACCATTCCCGGCAAAGGCTGGAACACGATCCTCCGGCTCTACAGTCCACTTGAACCGTGGTTCGATAAGACGTGGCGGCCCGGTGAGATTGAACCGGTGAAGTAACAGTCGTTTCGCTGGTGAAAACGTGCAGGCCGTGTCTTTTAGGGCACGGCCTGCGACTTTGTCTCAGCCATTTTCCGCAGGATCGCCGTTGAAACTTAGGGGCGAATTCGCGCGTCGGCAGAGAGTCAAAGCACGAATTTGGCGTCACCCGCCGTCATAGTGAGAAGTCAAGAATGGGTCGGGGCGGTGCCGCCCTGATGGTGAATCGATAAAGGAGAATCCAATGAAATCTTCACAAAAGGGAGTTAGAGAAGGTGCTGCGCCGGGCTTGGTTTCTGTCCAGTCTGGGTTGCGGGCGGAGCAATATGCCTCGGGCAAGGCCTTGCGGACAATCTGCCCCCGGAATGCACACGCCGTTTGGAAAGCTCCATCCGACCGGCGGGACGCGGTCGAGCTGGTCTTGGAGGCGGAGAAGGGACGCCTACCCGACCTGCTCCCCCTCCGTCATGGGCGCATGGTCCGCTCTGCGTTCACGTTCTATCGCGGGTCAGCTCTCACGATGGCGGCCGACCTGGGGTCCACCCCGGTCACGGGTGTCCGCGTCCAGTGCTGCGGAGACGCCCACCTGTGCAATTTCGGCGGATTCGCTACTCCGGAGCGGAAGATCATCTTCTCCATCAACGATCTCGACGAGACTCTCCCGGCGCCCTGGGAGTGGGACATCAAGCGCCTGGCCGCGAGCTTCGTCGTGGCCTGCCGGGACAATGGAGTGAAAGATGCCGCAGCCAAGGATGTGGTCATGACCTGCGTCCGCACCTACCGCGAGGCCATGGCCGAGTTCAGCCAGATGAAGACGCTCGAGCTGTGGTACCAATCGATAGATGCAGACGAGCTGGTGGCGGGTATCAAGGATCCAAAAATTCGCACGCGGGGCATCAAGCGCTTACAGAAGGAACGGGCGAAGAGCGTCGCTGAAGACATCTTTCCGAAGCTCGTGGAACAGAAGGGGGAGATGCCTGTCATCAAGGACCAGCTCCCCGCAATTTTCCACGCCGAGTACTCTCCCCCAGGTGAGATCCACAAGGGGATAATGGACACGCTCGCTGGGTACCGTGCCACTCTCCAGCCTGCGTACCAATCCTTGCTTGATCGATATGAGATCCGGGACGCCGCCATCAAAGTGGTGGGGATCGGCAGCGTCGGGACCGCGTGCTGGGTGTTCCTCTTCATGGCCGGCGAGGGTGACCCCCTCTTCCTCCAGGTCAAGGAGGCGCGTGCCTCGGTCCTGGAGCCATACGCGGGCGCGAGCGTCTTTCCGAACCACGGCCAACGTGTCGTCAACGGCTACCGGCTCATGCAGCCCGCCAGCGACATGTTCCTCGGGTGGACCGAGGGCGCCACGGGGCGCCACTTCTTCATCCGTCAGCTGAGGGACATCAAGATCAGCATCCGCGTGGAAACGTTCGGCCGCGCCGAGATGGATCTCTACGCCACCTGGTGCGGAAGGGCCCTCGCCCTCTCCCACGCCCGATCCGGGCACTCCGCCATGCTCAGCGGGTACATGGGCAAGAGCGACGCCTTCGACCGGGCCATCGCTTCTTTTTCGATGGCTTACGCCGATCAGAACGAGAGCGACCATGCGGCTCTCGACCGTGCGGTCCGGCAGGGCAAGGTGCAGGCGGTCTTCGAAGAGAACCGGTGACGGATCGGCACCAACTCAGGGATGCGACCATGGTCGGACCGTTCGATCAAGCTCACTGGAGCCGGCCGATCGTGCGGCGGCTTCCATTCGGCATGTGAGTCGCGGGCACTTGTCGCGCAACGCTTTGCCCATCCCATTTTTCCATTCAACAAAAAAATTGTAGTCACTGGGGACTGCAAACCAACCTTCGGACATATTATAGACCCGCATTGGCGTGATGATCAGGATGTTCAGGCACGGCCGTCTCGGCTGTCGATCAAGTGTGCCTTCGTGTTTCATGCTCCACCCCGCTCAGAGCAGAAGTTTCATCGCGTCTTGGATTATGGTATCGAAAGGGAGCGAAGCGATTACGACCGGGATCCCCGGAATTAGAGCAACACCAAAAAGCGCATAGAGGTCAACAGCACTAACCGGAATGATGCGAATATCGTTGATATTATCCACTACATTATAGAGATCGGCCGTAGCGGAGAAATCAGGCACGGTCAACGCATCTTCATCCAGACTGTCGGCTCGATGGAGCCACCTTTCTTCAAATTGCTCGCCCACGGCGTCGAGAGGGAGATGAGATGAAAACATGGTCCAAGCATCCAGTCATTTACGAGATCAATACGTGGGTGTGGTTGTGTGAGTTGAGCCGGAGATATAAAAAGACTGTGACTCTCGCCACGGTTCCTGACGAGGAGTGGGATGCCATAGCCTCCAATGGTTTTGACGCCGTTTGGTTCATGGGAGTGTGGGAGCGGAGCCCTGCCGGGATCGAGATCTCCATGCGCAACAAGGGGCTTCTTGAGGATTTCCGGCGAGCCCTCGCCGATTTTTCAGCTGAGGACAATGTGGGCTCGCCCTATTGTGTGCGCCGCTACGTCGTTGATGAGCAACTCGGCGGCCCGAAGGGGTTGGCAGTCGCACGAAGTAGGCTCGCTGAACGCGGCTTGCGGCTTATCCTTGATTTTGTTCCCAACCACGTGGCGCCGGACCACCCCTGGGTTAGCACTCATCCGGAATACTTCGTGCAGGGGAACGCCGACGATGCGAGGAACGATCCGGCTTCCTTTATCGAGGCGGGAGGAAAGGTGTTTGCCTGCGGCCGGGATCCCTATTTCCCGGCATGGCCTGATGTGCTCCAACTCAACGCCTTCCAGCCGGGGCTCCGAAAGGCGGTGATTGAGACGGTCTCGGAAATCGCGGATCAGTGTGACGGCATCCGGTGCGACATGGCGATGCTCCTGCTCAACTATATTTTCGAACGTACCTGGGGGGCTCGTGCCGGAGAAAAACCAGTCAACGACTACTGGAGGACAGTGATACCGGCGATCCAAGGAAAGCATAGGGAGTTTAAGTTCATTGCCGAAGCCTACTGGGACCTCGAGTGGGAACTGCAACAACAGGGTTTTGATTACTGCTACGATAAGAAGCTCTATGACCGGATGGAGCATGCTGACCCCGAGACCGTGCGTCAACACCTGCTGGCGGATTTTTCGTACCAGGAGAAGATGGTCCGGTTCATTGAGAACCATGACGAGCCCCGGGCCGCGGCCACTTTTCTATCCGGAAAAGGACGCGCTGCAGCAGTCGCGACACTCACGCTCATGGGGGCAAAGCTGCTTCACGAGGGGCAATTCGAGGGAAGAAAGGTTAGGTTGCCTGTGTTTCTGGGGCGTCGCCCGACAGAGCCAGTCGATCAGGACCTCAGGGCTTTCTACGAGCGCCTCCTGAAAGGGACCGATCGAGATGTTTTTCGGAATGGTGAATGGCGTCTCTGCGAGAGGAGCGGCTGGCCCGACAACCAGAGCTGCCAGAATATTCTTACCTGGTGCTGGGTTAAGAACGATGAGCGCTACCTGATCGTCATCAACTTCCGGCAAGAAGCCGCCCAGGCGCGCGTCCATGTGCCGTGGGACGAGCTGCGCGGAAAGGAATGGCGTCTCACCGATATTCTGTCCGGTGAAACCTACGACCGAGGCGGGAGTGAGATGCGGGATGCGGGTTTGTATGTCGAATTGGGACCTTGGAAATGCCACGTGTTCGAGGTGTGTGCCTTATGAGCGATACCCTGTACGACATCCGACAGGAGCAGTGTCCGACGGTCATCCGTGAAATGATCTGCCATGAAGACAACGTAACCAATCACCGCATCATGTGGTTGCTGGTCGGTGAAGGGTTTATCGCCAACGCACACGTCTCGGGGACAAGGAGCGGAGCATCCACGGATTTATGGCTTGAACTTGCCGGGACGCTTGTCGCGCTCTCCGCATTCGTGATGCTTTACCAAAGCTACCAGGTTCGAGGATATCTCCGGTTCCTGGGCCAGCAAGCCAAAGAGGGGACGTTACGAGGGGAACACTTGCCACTGGTGGGTTGGCCTAGAAATAGGTTCAAAGGTTCGTGGAGAAGTGTCGGGGTCTGCCCATGGTTCAGGCAGACTCGTAATCTTTTTGAACCTTGGTTTCTCCTGCCGTTCCTTTCACATTCATGTGGATGACAGGTCTGCTCCGCGGCCGGTTTAGTCTTAATTTAGCGGTTGCGACGACACTGAGTATAATTCTGTCTGCAGTAACCCTTTCCATGACTTGTGTCTTAATAGTCTGGTCGCAGAGCAAGGACGACCAGATTGTTGAAGAATGAGATCAGGTGTCGGAACTTTGCCGATGCGTGAAACGGTGACATTGGGATGAAAAGCGCCATGTCCATGCGGTCACGGGCTAGACCCACGCGGGGGTCAAAAGCCTGCTAATAGAAATGCAGTAGATTTTGTGACAATTTCCCCTCGTAGTGCCCCCCTCACCTCCAACTCCTCTCCCGCGTTGGGGAGAGGAGAGCCGAAAACCTGAAAAAGTGTCGCGGATAATCACTCTTCAATTCAAGATGGAGATACTCCAGTGACGGTCTCGGCAAACCCACATTCACCAATTCCACAAATCCTGAAAGGTCTCCAACCCTCTGAGCTCTAGCTCGGCAAAATATAAAAATATTTAGCTCCCGTGCGCTGAATAGAACCCCAAATTGCGTTATCGGCTCCCCTCGCCCCAGCGCGTGGGAGAGGGGCTGGCCAATTCTTGCACATTCCTAACTCCGGAATGAATATACAAGGGGGAATTCCCATCTTCCCTTCACCAATCACTTCTTGCGAAACTTTTCCAAACGAGCCTCCTCCAACTTTGCGATGCACTCCTGAATCTTCCTCACAAACTCTGTAGGTGCCTTCAGCACAATTCCATTGGGGAAACGTAACACGCAATAGCCAGTCCGGCTCCTCACTTTGTCACCGCAAGATTCTCTTTACTTTAAAATTTTCGCCGCTTGGACCGGCCCACGGAATTAGCCACGAGCAAGAGACTTATTCTCCTGATCCCCTTAATTCCCACTTTGCTTTTGGTTGGCCCGGCCCTTCCCCAATATCCGATCTTGGATATGGTTGCTAACAGGTTATTCAAAAGTACCAGCAGTCGACTTGCGAGCAGTTGTGGGTGAAGAAAAGCCAAAAGGCCCCGCCGAGCACTGAAGAACAAAAAGTCATCGGATTACTTAAGAACGATCCGCAGATGCGCACCGTATTCATCAATAAAGTTGCACCTCCCATCGCCAACAAAATGTTTGAATGTGGGATGATTCCGTGATTGAATTCCAGTACAGACCTCGATTCTCTTACTCGTGGAGAACCATGATGATTCGAAATAAATTCCTAAGTTGGATGATGCCGATGGTATTGAGCCTTTTCCTTGCCACAGCAAACGCCCAGGCCCCACCGCAATCTTCGAAACCAGCAGCAACCCAGAAAAAGGCTGTCCCAGCCAAGAAGCCGGTTGCAACCCAGCCCAAGCCGGATCTCGAGCCCAAAGCGGTCGAGATTCTGAAGGCCACGAGCAGCCGCCTGGCCGCGGCCCGGACGATGGCGTTTACGGCAGTGGAAACTTTTGAGAGCCCGAGCCGCCAGGGTCATCCTCTTGCTTTCGCCAACAAGTTCCTAGTCACTCTGCAGCGGCCTGACAAATTGCGGGTGATCCTCTCTGGGGATGGTCCGGCTTCTGAGTTTTACTACGACGGCAAGGTCATGATGGCCTTTGCGCCGGTCGAGAATCTGCTGGCCGTGGCTGATGCGCCGCCCACGATCGACGCGACGCTGGAAGCCGCCTACCGTTCTGCGGCGATTTATTTTCCCTTTACCGACTTGATTGTGACAGACCCCTACAAGGATCTGGCCCCGGGGCTGCAGTTGGCATACTACGTCGGCCAATCCCATATTGTTGGGGACACGACGACGGATATCGTGGCCTACGCCGGCGACGGGGTGTTCGCACAGGTCTTCATTGGAACTGAAGACAAGCTGCCCCGGTTGATTCATGCAGTGTACCTCGACGATCCGGAGCGACTGCGCCACAACTTGCTGCTTTCGGATTGGAAACTTGATTTGACTGTCCCGGCGGATGCCTTTGGATCATCGAGCGCTGCCAATGCAAAGCGGATCCCGTTTGCCCACCCAAACCCGGCACCGTCGCCAGGCGCGAAGCCTCCGAAGAAGGCCAAGCCAACCCCATCCAAAGCGGAGAAAAAGTAAAGAGGAGGTAGAATAAAATATGAAAGCTATCGTCATTTGTATTTTAAGTTTCATGATTGTGCTCGTACCGTGCGAGTCAGCTTTAGCCTACTCGCATGCGAACCGTTACGGCGGCAGCACCTCGCACAGTTATGGTTCCACGAGTCACAGCAGCGCCTATGGCACCAGCACGTCGCACACCTATGGAGAGGGTAGCTCTCACACTAACGAGTACGGCGGCAGCACGTCGCACGCCTACGGCGGGGGCACAACCCACACGAACACCTACGGAGGAACCACATCGGGCGAAGCCGGATATGGCGCGACCCATACCACCCCCTATGGCGCCACCGCGTATCATCCTCCCACGCCTTATTATGGATACCATCCGCCTACTGCCTACTATGGATACCATCCACCGACCACAGTGGTTCATTACGGAACAGGGTGTTACAACTGCGTCAGCGGCTGGGCGGTGGCAGGCGCTGCCGTTACGGGTGCCGTGGTCGGAGCGGCCGTTGCCTCATCCAAAACATCTGCAGCCACGAGCAGTGCCTACAGTGCCGGAGTTGCTGCCGGCAGTGCCAATACCGCCACCGCTTATAGCGCCGGTGTCGCAGCCGGGGCGGCTGCGGCAAGCACCGCTTACGTGATGGGCGGGATTTATGCGACGCTGCCGGTTGGCTCTGCCCCTGCTACCGTCAACGGCACAACCTATTACATACTGGGCAACACCTGGTTCCAGCCGTCCTATGGCGCAAACGGCGTCTACTATCGAGTAGTCCCCACACCCTGAAGCAGCTTGCGCAGGAGTAACAACTCGGCAGGCTGTCGCTGTCCCACTTCGTTGTGCTGCATCACCGAGGCATTGAAGTAAAACCATTCAGACAAGTACTAAGTTGCAAAAGTCCGTGTATTAGCTGGCCCCGCTGGGGCCGGCCGGGGTCAACGTCCCCGGCTACAACTGGCGCTGCGACTGCTTCTTCAGCCGCAAAGAGTCGCAAAAAAGCGCAAGAGGCACAGAGGGAAGGCTACGAAGCTGCCGGAAAAGACCTTTACCATTTTTGCGTTTCTTGTGCCTTTTTGTGGCCCAAAATTCATTTGCCGCAAAGAGTCGCAAAAAAGCGCAAGAAGTGAAATGAAACAAGGATCCCATTTTATTGCTCTATCTTTTATCTGAGGCAAGATCCAAGAGGAAACGATCCCTAGTCATTGTTTGAGTTAAATCTTGATGGATTTGATTAGGACTTACTAGCATGTGTTGTTCGAAATTTTGTGTCGTCCCTTTGCGACTTTTGTGCCTTTTTGCGGCCAATAATTCCTTTGAGCAATAAAAAGCTGAGCGGGCAGAATGAATGAAGGATCCCATCTTCCAACTTTGTGACCAGATAAGGGAAACCAGCTTTGCCCTCCATGAATATTTACGGCATGGGCATCTAGAAAAGGTTTATGAGAATGGTCTGGCTCATCGCCTGCGCAACCAAGGGTTGAAGGTCGATCAGCAATTCCCTTTGAAGGTCATTGATGAAGATGGAACAGTATTGGGAGACTATTGTGCGGACTTATTTGTTGAGGCTTGTTTGATTATTGAATTGAAAGCCTGTAAGGCGATAGCCGAGGAGCATATTGCTCAAATCTTGGGTTATTTGCGTGCTTGCCGAATTGAGCACGGATTACTCATCAATTTTGGTGCACCCAAATTAGAGATTCACAAATACGTTTTGACGAAAGGGTAGCTGTTCTTAACGCCCTTTTTACGCCCAAGATTCTTTTAGCCGCAAAGAAGCGCAAAAAACGCAAAAAGAGAAATAAGTAAAAGGGCCCCATATGTTGGCGTATTGTTCCTGTAAGGCGGGATCGAAGTCTAAACAATATCTATCTTTTAAGCCCATGGATCCAGTTGGGCTTGTTAAGTATTCATGACGAAGTGATGCTAGAAATTTGCGTCGTCGCTATGCGACTTTTGTGCCTTTTTGCGGCTAAAACTTTTGAGCCGCAAAGAAGCGCAAAAAACGCAAAACAAGATAAAAGTAAAAGGGCTCCATATGTTGGCGTATCGTTCTTGTAAGGTAGGATTGAAGGCGAAACAGTAATTATCTTTGAAGCTTAGGGATCGAAAGAGACTCAACTAGAAATGACGGCCACATGATGCCAAAAAGACCCCGTAACCTCTTTGCGACTTTTGTGCCTTTTTGTGGCTAAAAAAAATTCTATGGCTGGGAGAAGAATCCTTTTACAACTGAGTGGCTGCTTTCTGCTTCTCCTGACTTTTTCGTCGAACGCCCGTGCCCAGCAGCCAGAAACATGGGCAGAACTTTGGTCAGAGGCGGATGCCTACGTCCGGCTCGAACCAGGCATGAGATTAAACCTGATAGGGTGGAACTCGGACCAGCGAGTGAATCCTCTTATTTACAATGGTTTGAAGGCGCACAAGTTAACTTTCAGTTGAAGCCGGTGAATCGAGAACATCGGCCCCATTATGACAGTGACAAGGAAAACTATTTTGTCTTTGGCGTTGGCTATCAATTACTGGCAAACGACACAGGAGCAAAAGAGTCCCAGCGATGAAAACAGGGTTCTCATCGAAGGCACGCCACGCTTTTATCCTCGCTATGGACTGTTGTTGTCAGATCGGAACCTTGTCGAATTGCGGTTCATCAATGGGGAGTATTCCACCCGTTACCGAAACCGTTTGACTCTTGAGCGGGCGTTCCTGGTACATCATATTCGGTTTGATCCCTATGCCTGGGGTGAACTCTTCTATGACACTCGATATGACAGTTGGGTTCAAAACCAATATTCCTTTGGCGTGCAATTTCAATTCAAGCGCCATTGGGCTTTGGATGGCTATTACTTGCACCAAAATACTTCCCATTCCACTCCGAATCATTTAAACGTTGCCGGATTGACGTTGAATGTCTTCCTTGGAAACTAAAAATAAGAATCACGGCCCTGAATGTCTCACCTTTGGAGGGCGGAGCTCTGCGACGCCGCACAGAAATTTGGGACATGATATACTCCGGGCTGTAACATAAATTCACAGTAAGACAGGAGCCTATCTATGGAAACGCAAAACTACGCGAATCATCGACGTTTTGTCCCGCTGTTCCACTTCGTCCTTTTCGGACTCATTGTTCTCACGTTTATAGGTTCCATCGTCAATCTTTACCATTCTCTGGGAGATCATCAGCGAATCTATAGTGCCTCCTTGATCGTTGTCATTATGATTTGTCTGCTGCTGTTGTTCTTCTTCTGCCGCATATTCGCGTTGAAGGCCCAGGATCGTGCGATTCGAGCCGAAGAGAACTTTCGTCATTATGTGCATACGGGAAAATTGCTGGACCCCAAGTTGACCATTCGCCAGATCATCGCCCTGCGTTTTGCTTCTGACAGGGAGTTTGTTGCCTTGGCGCAAAAAGCAGCGGCTGAAAGTCTCTCTGAAGATGCCATCAAAAAGGCAATCCAGAACTGGCGGGCTGATACGCACCGGGTCTAGTGATATGCCGTCATTATTCTCAACTCCCCCAACGTGTCGAGTGGCGATTCCCGAGGGCTCATCCGGTTCCTCACTGCTCCGGCCTAAGTACTGCTTTTCATAAATCCGGTGACGTTTCTTTGGAATAGGCGCCGCGTGGGGGCACGCGGCCTACAAAGTTGTAGGCCGGGTCACCGACCCGGCGTTATTGTCACCGTATTTATGAAAAGCAGTACTAAATCTGCCCACCGACGGGCTCTTCTGATAAAGAGGAGTATTCCACGGGAAGACGCAGACGCGCAATGCGATGATTTTTGGGTCATATTTCATATGATTTCAGGAGACTTTTAGAGGAGGACCATCATGCCTCATGGCATTCCATTTGGGCCGAGCCGCCGCAGTTTTCTCCAATTCCTCAGCACTGGGGCAGCAGCAGCCCTGGTGTCTCCGAGAGTTTTGGCCGGGAGCAGCCAATCTGTCTACCCCGAACTCACCAAGTTGCTGGCGAATCACAAGAAAGTGGGGATGATTTCCCCCCAAAAGACGTATCGCATGATGGAGTGGGAATTTCAGGTTCCGCCGGAGGCAAAGTTCAATATCAACTTGGAGGCCGCATTACAGGCCTCTCAGGAGGCCGGGGCCGAATCTATCATGTTCTATTCGCAGGATTGTTGGGGATATGCTTTTTATCCTACCCAGGTATCCGTACGCCACCCCAACTTGACCTTCGATCTTTACGGGAAGGAAGTTGAGCTGGCCCATGCAAAGGGCATCTCTGCTGTCACCTATTACAGCTTGCAGTTCAACCACCAGATCGTACACAGCCACCCGGATTGGGGCTGGGTGAACCAGGAAGGCAAACAACAAAAACTCCGCTGGCCTATTGTCTGTCTCGACAGCCCTTACCGCCAGATTGTGTTGGGCATGATGGAGGAGATCTTCTCCCATTATCCCAGCGACATGCTTTTCTTGGATTCTTTTGGCATCCAGTTCTGGATGTACCACAGTCAAGGGTTAGATCCTTTTTGCTTCTGCCGGTATACCGAAGAGGCTTGGAACCAAGACCATCCGGGCGACCCTTATCGTGAAGGGTTCAAGACGCGCGAAGGATGGGAACGCCGTTACCAGTGGCATCAACGCCGAACCACGAATGAAATGCTAGATGCGATTTTAGCGATTGCTCGCAAACACCGGCCTGGGATCCCCCTGTCGCTAAACGGCGGCCCTGAGCAGTTCCCTAACTCCATCATGCAAAAAGTGAGCTATATCTATAATGAACCGGTTACGACCAATACAGGAATCTCGCTGGGATCGATCCTCGCCCGCGGCTGGGGTCGTCCCGACTATCAGGCCGGCGTTTTTACCCAATTTGGCTACGTGGACAAGTATCCTGGAGTTGTCCCTCGAGTGCAGGCGGATGCTTTGATTGTTCAGAATGCCAGAACTTTTTTCGTCGGCAATGCGCCGGTGTTAAGCGACATTGATGGGCAGGGGTATTCCACTCGTTGGTTTAAGGTGGCGAAGGAAGCTTGGGAAGATGTCCGTCAAGTGGATGGTCTTTTGGAAGGGCTGGAGCCGGTCTACAGCACGGCGATGCTTTACAGCGAAACCACCCGGGAAGAACTGGATCGGCAGAAACGCCCTTTGGATTTTCGGCAGTCGGCGACCGGGGCTCTGGAAACGCTGGTCTATGCTGGACGTCCGGTCGAAAGCATTCCCGAGATCCGTCTTTCCGGTCCATTGCTCGAACAATTTGATTCGCTGGTGTTGCCGGAGGTGGATGTTCTCTCAGACTCCCACGTGGCGCTCATTCGAGAGTGGGTCAGGAAGGGAGGGACGCTTGTGGCCAGCTACAAGTGCGGGCTATTGGATGAACATTTTCAGCCACGCTCCAATTTTCCTTTGGCTGATGTTTTGGGTGTCGATCTGGTTTCGGAAGAACGCAAGTATGCTTATGATCAGGATGGGAAATTTAAGGAAGGGATGGTCGCGGTCTATTTGGAATCAGCCGGACACCCTTTGGCAAAACCGATATCCGATGGGACCGTAGGGCTGCCTGGATCTTTCCTTAAACTGCGGCGGACAACCGCCGAGGAAGTAATGCGTTTCCGGCTCCCAGTCATGGTTGAAGATCTGCCCAAGGACAAGTGGTTCAACTGGGGGGCGCCGCCCCCGGGGACTGAAACCGCCGGACCCGGTGCGGTTTATAACAAATTTGGCCAAGGCCGGGCGTTGTACATCGGGGCTCCCGTTTTCCGTGCCATCCATTCCGCTACAGGGTGGGGAATTACGGATCGCCCGTTCTGGATTCGGGAATGGATTCCAAGCTTGATGCAGCAGCTCGATCCGAATCCCATCGCTGAGTTGATCCCCGTTCCTTTCACGGAGTATGTGCATGGAACTTTTTTCTATGCGAAGAGCAAACGCTTCATCCTGGTGCAAATCCTCAACGCCGTCGAATTGGCTACCAAGGGCAAATATAGCGGCTCTTCCGGGGTTGAGCTCTGGCTCGATTCTGACCGGCTGAAGTTAACCGGTGCAGAGACTGTCTGGCCTCAAAAACAGACCCTGGAAATACAGAGTCGTGGAGGTCGCACACGGATCTTCATTCCTTCGGTGGATCGTTATATGGCCCTTTACCTGAGCCTAGCATGAAGGCTGCAGTGGGTAGGGCGCGCACGCCGTGCGCGCCGCAAGCTCGGCGGTCTCAGCGAGACCGCCCTACCGTAAGACTGAGCGTAGCGATTGAACTATTGTGGGGCTGATAACCCCCAGAGCTGAAGCAGGATGACCGACTCCGGGAAAGACGAGAGGGTCGTCTTTTTGTATCTGACGCACGGGAAGAGGCGGGATTCCAGCGGTAAAAGAGGTATTCAATGCTTTGATGAATTCATTGGCGATGATGGCGAATCCGGTATTGGTTGGATGAATACCATCCAACGAAAAAATGCCGCCAAACAAATCCGCCGTAAGCCGCTGCCCTCCTACCACGACACCTTTGGCCTTGATGGAATTGTAGAGTGCTGCGACGTCGACAAGAGCAGCACCGCGTGCACCCGCCTGATTCGCAATAATTTCGTTGTAAGCCTGCGTGGTCGAACGGATTGCCAGGATTTCTGTTGCATCCAGAACAACGTTAGAGGGTAGCGGTCCAGGAATCTGATTGAGCAAAATAGGTCCAATCAATGCAAAAGCATCCGGAGTGAGCAAATCGGCTGGGCCAATTCCAAGCTTGATCAAGAACAGCTGGAACAGCTGGGGCGGGACTTCGAACAAGTTTGCGGCAACAGGAGCCGAGGTGAGATATGGAATATCCGTAACATCAGGGACATTGGCTGCTACCAATTTTGCGCCAGTGCCTGCCAGCCTGACCATCACTTCGGCGTACGCAGTCGCGAAAGCGGAGGGTGGGGTAAGAGCTGCACTGGTTCCGCTGAAAACGGCTTTCAATGCATCTTCACTACCCAACCACACGATGACAGTTGTTGGATGCAACGCCTCTGCCCATTCAATCTGGCTTAGAGGGAATCCGAGACCCAGACATGGTGCGGGCAGCCCTAGCACTAAGTCTGTTATGGTAGGGCTCCCAGGTATACAGGTGGGCCTCGTAGTCAGGGCATCCTGGACGGTTGCCCCAGGGACTGCCAGGTTTTTAGGCTGGACCAGCGGATTGGTCCTGCCCGTCGAAACACCTGGTGCCGTTTGGATGACCGGGGGAGGGCCGAGAGTAACGCTGGTAATTACGTTTGGAATTCCTGGGAAGGCGATGAGAGGCAGTGGTAACTGCACTTGGGCTTGAGCGGCTACAAGTGATGCGAACCCATGAACTTGTTGCACATCCAAAAGGGAACCGTTTTGAAATCCGGCCGCCAGCGAATCGCCAATCACGACCAGATTTGACAGGTCAGCTCTTCTCTCGTTTTGGGCTCGTACGGGTGATATGGAGAGACAAAGGATTCCCAATACAATATAGACTTTTCGAGAAATCTGAAATTGATCTAACATTTTTCCCAACGTTTCGCGTGATTTCATTTTACTCCTCCTCAGGGTGGCTCGCTTGATCGTGCATGCTAGCAATCGAATGAAGTTCTTCTTGAAGCCGCAAACGAGCTCGAAACCTCCACTTGAATTGAGGCCGAAAGGGTAGTTTGAGCTTCGGTATTTCTATAATATTATAACGCAAAATGCAGAAGTATCTTAAGGGCAGGGGATTGGTTTTACCGGGCCAAGTGAGATAGTAGGGGCGAAGCATCTGTCGGCTGACGAATGCTTCGCCCCTACTCCATTCGTTCACGAATGCTTCGCCACACCTATTCATTTTCCTAAGTTCGCCCAGAAATCCAGAGTTCCATTGTCGTTGTAAAGTGCTGAGGGCGACGGCTCCGTATCAAGTTCGAACTGTTTGCGTTGATAAAGCGGACTTGGCCCCTCATTCCCGTAAAAGATGGGTACCTGCTTATTGTCGAATTCGGAATAGCCTGTCGTATATTCCTTCCCCAGCGGCTCCATCCGGATGACCGTATCCCCTTTCCAAGTGACCCGATAGCGATAATGCCGGAAGCCTGGATTTCCGATTTCAACCTCTTCAGACGTGACAGGGAGCGGGTAACTTATTCTTATCAATTCACCTGGTGACCGTTGCCCCAGATCGAGATAATTTCCGAAAGCCTTTGCCTGCACTTTGGCTCCATTCGCTTCCACGACCACGGTACTGGCTTCGACAAAATCGGGGATACGCACACGCACGGCGCAAGTTTCTTTCATATGAATGGTCAGCAATCCTTTGAACGGCTGATAACTCCGGATCTCGGCTTGCGGCAACTGTTTATCCATATGGAGGTCAACCGATAGAGTGCCGTCGCGGAAGCGGGCCGCGTTCTTCCACGCAATAAACAGGGCGTGAATGCCTGATCCACCGCAGCAGTTCTGGAAGGCTCGCGTCTTGCCGTGCAATTCAGGGCCTCCCCAATGGTGGTCGAGACTTTCGCGAGCGGCGAGCAAGTGAGTCGGCGAACTCCAACCGGCCCATCCGCCTTCCATCCGCCCGGCGATGTCGTTCCAAGTGAATTGCCCAGTATCTGGTCGGGCCGGGTCCGATTTTAGCCAGACCAAGTTATGGGCCTGGCTCTCTACCAGTTGGTTGCGAACGAACCGCTCGACATCACCCCAATATTCAGGATGACCATGGTTGGCCAAGGTAACCGCCAGGCCAACGTAATCCATGAGGGCGCAGGTCTCGGTCCCCACGATGTCCCCTTTGCGTCCGATGACTTCGGGAAGAAACCCAAATCGGGTGGCTTCTGACCGGACATAACGATAGAGCGCATGCACGCGGCTGTAGAGCACGGGGTCTTTGACGTATAGCGCATAATCTGCGGCCCCGACCAACGTGCGCAGATTCCCGTGCATGTGGCCACCGTGCTTGAAAGTGTTGTCAGGCGTAAACAATGGATTATCGTCAAAGACCAATCGGATATTGATCTCGGCAAGCCGCAAGGCCGGCTCGTAGCCGAGCACCCGAACGCATGCCATGAGACTTTTGAGAATGAATCCTCGGGTGAAATTCTTTTTGTCGATGTTTCCCTTCAGGGCGCGGTCAAGCAAGGCATCCGTCATCTTAAAAATTATTCTTTTTAGCTCTTCATCGGGTTTGTCGGCATAAGCTGTCACGAGCGCGTAAAGAGCGAGCGCCTGATCGCCTTCGTCTGTAACCTTTTTCGAGTAGCTTGTCTGAGGCCGCGTGAGTAGTCCAGTCTCCGGATCGATCAGATTGAGGATCTTCTGCCGCCAGACCGCTTCAATGGGCAAAGTCTCACCGGTCATATGCCGGGCCATCACGACAGCCTGAAACTGACGAGGCATCCCATCTCCGAAATCCGGCCAATCGTGGGCGGCTTCGGCGGGCTCCGTCCAGAAGATGTTAAAGTAGGGCAGGCCGTCTTTGCCCACCATGCGGTTGCAATAATTGAAGCTGCGCCGGGCATAGGTTTCCAGAGCAAATGTCTGGAGTTGTTCTTTCTTATGTTCTCCTGGAGCAGTTTCCTGAGAATGAATTGTTTGCGGCAGGTTTGCGCTAGACAATAATGCCAAGGTGAGTGCAGAAAAGAAAACGAATCTGGATTTACTTTCGAGTTTGATCGTGACCATGAATGCATCCCTCGCAGAGATTGGGGTTCTTCTAAGAATGGGGTAGAAACACTGGAAAGAGAGGATCCACTATTCGTCCAGTGAGATAAAAATATGCTACTGGGAGTTTGGAGAAATTACCAGTGTTCTAATCTGCTGGTCTTTGAGCAGGAGAACGGCCTTGGTCGAGTTCCCGCGAGACCTAGGGCTCGACAGGCCAGGAGGCCTATCGCTACCAAGCAAGCGTCGCAGAGCTCCACCCTCCAGGCAAGATAAAGAATTTTGGCTCCCCTCTCCCCAGCGCGGGAGAGGGGAGGTGTGAAGGAATTCAATTTTGGTTCCCCTCCTTAGCTAAGGAGGGGGCAAGGGGGTGGTCGCTCTGGTAGGGCGCGCACGCCGTGCGCGCCGCCATACCCAAAGTGGAGTCGGCGGTCTCAGCGAGACCGCCCTACCTTACTCCCTGGAGTCCCCCTTAACCAAGGGGACCACTCGAAGAGCGACACCGAACCCAATTCTTTCACATTCCCTACTCGAGAAAGAATATACAAGGGGGCCTGCACATCAGGGGAGAGCGAAGCCCGCCAAACGGCGGACTTCGCTGCTCCACTTTTGATCCGGCTGGGAGAATGGTTTCTTTAGCAATCTATTCCGTCACTTGTTCCAGAATCGCAAAGTCTCCCGGATTCCAGGCCTGGACGATGATATAGAGTTTGTTCCCCGCCTTGCGAAGGACAGCATTATGGTTGTGTTTGAAGTTAATCAGCCCAAGATCTTCCTTAGGCATGATCGTGGAAACAAGCTGGTCATTCTGGAGGAGGTAGACAGGCGCGCCTTTGCTTTTGTCTGGCCCATCGAGAGCGGCAACGACCGCGTATTGATCTAAGAAATCAATGTCGCAAGGCAATGAGCCCATGGGCATTTTGAGAGTGGAGAGATATTGTCCGTAGCGGGTAAACCGATCAATTTCTGAATTGGGGCGATCGGCTATATCGATGCGTTGCGTACCTGGTGGGATCGTAATGCCGTGGGCAGTTCCGAACTGGCCGGGTCCGGTTCCTTTCCCGCCAAAAGCCAGATCATTCCAAATGGCCATAAAGGGATTCAGATTCGTAATCCGTGCCGTCAAGATGTAGTCGAGGGCGGAATACCCTGTAGCGATGTAATAAAGCCCATCCAGATACTCCACGTCTGTTGGAACAAAATTGCCCTTCCCGGCAAAATAATCGGTGACTGCCGGAATTGCAAAGTTGTCCGCTGCGGTTGGAGTGTTGAGCGTGTGAAGCAATTTTCCATCAACACTCGTTGTGAAGACCTTTCCTGCATCGTTAGCGGGAAAAGCCAAATACGCAGTCCCCTCTTTGCTATACCAGATCTTGGTGTTATGCAGATTGAGAGTCTTCATGTCGGCTGCAGTCTCCAGCAGTTGCACGTTCTTCATGTCGGCGCTGATCTGGAGAATCCCGGCTCCAGGCAAAGAAAAATAAGTTTCTTCCTTTCCGCCACGATGATCCACGGCAAAGCCGCCATGAGCGGAAATCAACACCTTCTTGGCCGCTTCGGGGAGAAGGTCGGAGGTATAGAGCAACTTGAATCGCAACTTCCCCTGGCCGCTGATCCCGGGGGCCGAAGAGGATACTGCAGGGTAGGTAGGCGCCTGCGGTGGGTTCTCAACTAATAAATTCAGTGCTCGATGCGCCTGGATGGGCGTGATCGAATTCATCAATCCGTAAAAGATGACCAGACTGCCAACCAAGAAGCTTTTTCGTCGTCGCATGGGTACGTTTCTCCTTCTCTTTTGAATTGCGTGAAGGTGAGTCTAATAGACATCCGCCCGGCAGTCAATGCCGTACAAAAAGCATTTGCAAGAATCCTTCACTTCCAAAGAAGATCCATCATCCCAAAGCGGATTCTCCCTGTGCATACATAGGTTCGTAGGTTAAGGGGAAGTGCGGCATGGTTCGAGAACCCCCAGGCATTGAAGCGAAGCCGCTAGCCTGTGAAAATTAGATGGCTAGACTGCTTTGTAGCACCTGGAAAGGGCACTGCACAACGTCCAGTGGAAAGACTCTTGGTGAAAGACTCGGAACACGGTCAGACCTGGAGTCACTGATGATTGATCTGCCTGGAGAGACAAACAGGCTCCCCCACAGGTTTGATCGAGTTGATAGCAGCTCTGACCTAGCTTACTAAGAGGAATATTGAAGCTGAAAGGGAGCCAGAAGATTAGAGCAATGTTTGGGAGAGGAGAGGAAGGCGGGAGTGACAGAGGATGGCTGCAGTAGTGCGGATTCTTTGGCTAAACGGGGAGCCTGTCACGCAATTTAAGAATGTAACTTTGAGAATAGTCATAGAGCAAAATAAAATGTAACCCGAGATCGTAGTAGCAGTCCTTCATTCTTTCTTTTTTGGTTCTTTTTTCTTTCTGTGAATGATTGTGGAAAACTGTGAAAATTGTGGATCACCGACGTCTTTAGAAACTGTTTGAGAGCGGCTGAGTTGAAAGATCTGCTCCAGTTTTTGTTCAATCTGCTGAGAGAGCTCGAAAGGATCCAGCGTATCCCGCCAATGTTGGAGCTGAGCGACTTTAGCGGGGATGGCCTGTTTGGAGGCACACACACGTTGGAAGGGAGTCTGAGGCGAATCATAGATCCGTTTTAGTTTCGAGCCGACTCGAATCTTGCGTCGCAATTTCACCGAGGGGAGGAACAAGTTTTGAAACAACCGCAGGGGGTGGGAGTAGAGATCGTTGAGGGCCTCCAAGGCGGTGGGAGAATCATAACGCTCGTAGCCTAACAGGCGACGCACGTGAGTCCAGTTCTTTTGCTCGATGTGAGCATTGTCATCTTTCTTGTAAGGACGGCCACGAGTGAATTGGATCTCGAGGGCCTGACAATAGCGATAGAGATGAGCATTGATAAATTCCGAGCCGTTGTCGGAGTCAATGCCCAGCAGTTTAAACGGTAACGCTTGACGGATGGTTTCCATGGCGCAACGAACTCCTTCTTGCCCTTTGCCTAGCACGGCACGCGTCTCGACCCAGGTGGTGTGGATGTCGGTGAGGTTCAGCGAATGACAGCAGTCGCCGGAGGCAGAGCTGCAGAGTTACATTTTAGCTTGCGCGATTCGGGGAGTGGCGGCCCAAGGCATCTTATTGTTACAATGTGGCTCTAAAGAGCTGCCTTTTCGCGAGGCTAACGTCGTTGATCACCAACCCCACGGAGCTCGAAGAAGAAGGTCCCTCGTGTTTCGACCTCCCGAGTTCTCTAAGTTGCCGCTGATCCGGATGCTTGACTGCAGAGGTCGAGTGAGGGTTAGGCTGATCCGATTTCGAATTCTTCAAGCACTGAATCACGGCCCCGCTGGCTTCGGCGTCTGATCTTGTCGGCTGCATTAAGGCGGTCGGAGCCGCTGAAATCTCCAATTTGTCTTCGTTCAGAGGCGAAGTCTGATTTTCCGATGATTGGGGAAAATCTGAATTTGGGATTGAAACTGCAGGCCGATCCAGTCGAGATGTCCAGAACCGAGTGGTCACAGAAAATGCCAATACCACAATCACTACCATTCCACCGATGAGGACAGGTGTTCTTCGAGAAAAAGGAAGTTCTCGAGGAAGGGCAACTACTGGTTCACCGGCAATTGGAATTACAGGAATTCTAGGAGATTCATCGCAGGCCGGAGATTATGGTCGAATCTTAGTCTTGGGGAGCATCCCTGGCTGGGTCATCATCTTTCTGAGTTTTGGGATTGAGCGTGCCTTGTTCTCGAAGGCGACCAAGAAAGACGACTCTAGAGCTATGGCTGGGGTTTCAGTTTGACGCAATCCGGATCCGATGGTCTTAACTTGCGGTGGGCTTTCCGATATGGGAGATGGGACCTCTAGTTTTCTTAGTTTTGGTGGGGGAGGAGGGGAATGATCCGCTAAAGCAGTTGTCGTTTTAATTAGGCTAGGTTCGGGGGTCCCATATTCAGCTCCTGATGCTGTTTCCACAGGCCATTGCGCGCCCGTCCTCAAATTTCTGGAATTCTCATGCTGGGAAAGAGCTTGCTCTCCTTTAACCTTAACTTTTTCATTTTGAGGATCCATTTCATTGAGCGAATTTGTGACTGCTTCCCAAAGGTCGCCCTTTTGAAATGGATTCACAAAGTAGTGAAGGGCGCCGTGGTTGTGGATGATTTCGCCACGCGATTTTGCGTCGCGATAGGACCGTGAATAAAAGATGACTTGGGTGTGAAATCCTTCCGCTTTGCTGATTCGGGAGCAAAACTCGAGTCCATCCATTCCGCTCAAGACGACTTCCGAGATAACGAGATGGGGCCTAAAATCGCAGCCGGCTTTGAGCCCGTCGATTCCATTGGCTGCAGTCTTAGTCAAGAATCCGGCTTGCTCTAGAGCAGCTTTGAGATCTTCGAAATGTGGGTCGGGCGGACCAACTAGAAGCACACGTAGGCTCATGGTTTTTTCAGGCTCATTTCAGATGAAAGGTCTACCCCATTCGCAGGGGGGAGTGAGATGGAGTTAGCAAAAATCTTCAAGGCTATATCGGATTTAAGCGGCGGGACCGAAATTGTTAATGTTCCGTCGGACGCTGAAGTGATCAATTGCGTGGATGTTACCTGTCCCGTCGTCTTGTAAGTGTCCCACCATTCAAGTGCGTAATTTTTGCCTGGGACAAACCCCCCGATTCGGATCATCCCTGACTCTGGCGGAATGCTCGCCCCTTGGGCAACATTCCTCCATGTATGGTTCTTGTTCTGGATCCACATATGAGCATTCCCGTTCTTTAGGTCTTTCTGGCCTACCACGCGCAAGTTCGGTGCCGACACCGCCGCGGCCAGGTCCCGATAAAGTCCATTATTCAAAGGGACGCCTCTCATAAAATTGTTTAACGTCAGGGCCGCAGGCCGATGATCATAGACACCCGCGTCGTAGACGTGAGGAACACCATACCAATAAGTCTCATACAATCCCCCACTATCCAAACTCGACCACAAAAAGTCGTGGTACCACACCCCTTGAGTATCTTTTTGAAGCCCGAGTCCCGCCCAGTCATCCGTACTCCCATTATAGGGAACCATTCCTGCTTCGCCCCGCACTACAGGGAACTTCAGTTTCCACCCCCCCCATTCTTTGCTGTGCCAAAGATGATAGTAAGCCGCGTCCTCTTGCATGAGGATCTTGTCGGCATCAGGGGCGGGGCTTGTGGCAATATAAGCGTGACCATCAGCATAGTCGACATTTGGGTACTTCGGGTTCCCCCAAAAGCCTTTCCCCAATTGTGAGTCGTAACCTGGGAAGCTGTGCCAAAAGGAGGTCGTCACCATATGCCGGTTAGGATGTTCCAAGGTACAAGGTTTGGAATCCCCAGCACCTACCATTACACCGAATGCCCCACAATGCATGAATTTGCCGAATTCATCTGTCATCTCCCAGTGCTTGGTCAGGAACGGGTCGCCCTCGTTGGTGAGCTCCCACGAATGGATACTTAGCGAATACCCCCAGCGCGCCTGTGCATATCGCCACCAGGCCTGCTGCAGCCAGCGCGTCTTGTTCATGCCACGGCCCAAGCCATAAAACCCACCCGAATTGTCTTCCTTGGCGAACGTGCCGTCATCAGCCAACTTTTTATAGATGAGGTCATTTTTTTCCATGATGACAAGCTTGAGGTAAATGTCATGTGCCTCTGCCAACTCTACGTACTTGTCCATGGCATAGAGCCCAAGATCGGGGAAATTCAACTCGTATTCCATAGATGATTCGTGCAAGATCTCCGGTCCATACTGTCCGGCTCCAAGCACCTCTTTCAGGGAGATGGAGAGAACGAATGCCTTACCCTGAGTCACGTTCTCAAGTCCAAGAGAAACCTTCGGAAGGAAGTTGTTGCTGCCGGAGTACCAAGTCCCCTCAATAGTTCCCCAATCGGACGTATTCCCTCCATGATTGGTGACTACAATTCCGGTCCCTGGTTCATAACAGTTGCCCGCCGAGCCTGGGGTGATCTTTCCGATCAAGCCAAACTGGGTTTTTCCCGCAACGCGCGGGCCCGTAATATCATACCCCCAGTATTTGATCATCAGCTTGTAGGTCGTATTTGTTTTGACAGCTTCGGCACCATGCCAACCTTCCCACTGGCAGGCGTCAAACCAATCCTGTGGATACTGGATGTACATGGTCATCAGGTCACGGTTGCGGATCGAATCATGAAATGGCACTAATCCGGCTCTAGGAAGATATCCGTCATAAAGGTTTCGACCACCGAGCCACTGGGACCAGGCTGACCCGTAAAGTTGGCTCACCCAATCCCGGTTTAGATTAATATGGTCTCGTTGTTGATCAGCAAGTCGAGGTTGGTTAGAGTTGACTGGGTCTATTAATAATGACCCGAACGGCACTTCCAGAGCTGGGCTCAGGAAAGGTGTACCATCCTCAAACTCAAAATAACGGGGGTCTCTCTTGCTAACCCGGACAAAGCCTTTCTTCGCGGAAGAATTCACCGTAAATAGATATGCTCCAGAGGTTGTTGAGCCACGAGCATCGACCGCTTTAACCCTGTACTGCCAGGTCCCCACCTGGTTGGGAGAAAAACGCACCTTCCAGCCGATTCTTCCTGTCGGATAGTACCATTCATGGGAATGCCCATCCCAACTCGGCTTGACCCCACCATCTTGGTAGTAGTGATAGAAGAAGGCAGGCTGACGATACACCGTCTGCCAATTATCTGGTGAGAATTCTGCATCGACACTGATGCCTTTATGACCGTCGTAGGATGGATCAATCCCACTGGGTGGAGCCGGATCATAAGGTAACTGCAAGTTCTTGGCTACGGTTCCGGTAATGTTGAAGGCGATCTCGAATTTCTCATATTTGCCGACCTCGCGATGGGAGGACACATTGGAAATAATAGGCGACCCTTGGATAAGGCAGCTCCCCGACCATGGAACCGATAGCAGCAGCCCCCACATGAGAACAGTTTGTCTCCGAAGACCTTGACACGAGGGTGTGTTCTCTGATTCCTGCTGCTTTAACCTAGAGCCAACATATCTAGCAGTCATAACAGTGATATCTGACTGATCGGTGGACCCAAAGCAACCAATTTGCGAAAACAAGGGCACCTATTGTAGGGATGCTGATAATCGTGGCAAACTTTCACACTGCCCTGCTGTACAAATTTTCCACTAGGAAAGAGGTTGGGCTAATCGACAAGGCGGTGGCTCTGTTATCGAGCCATTACTAGAAAGCGACTTGGGGTTGGTTGGTTCTCTCCCGGATTCGACATTCGTAAACCACTTGTCCGAGATATTGCTCAATTGCCTCTGCCATCCGTGAAATATCGAACTGGGCCCGAGCAAATGCTTGTCCTTGACTAGCCAATCGATCGCGAAGGTTACTATCCTCAGCTAGTCTAGTAATTTGAGCAGCTAGCCCTTGAGAGTCGCCCGGTGAAAAAGCGAGCCCAGTCTCTCCGTCCCGCAAGATTTCGCCAGCGCCTCCAACGGCCGTCCCGATGACAGGCAGCCTTGCAGACATCGCTTCAACAAGAACACGACCAAAGGGCTCTTGCCAGATTGAAGGGAAGACAAATAGATCGTGCCGGCAGTATAAGGCGGGCATTTCCTGAGGCGCGACTGCACCTAAGAAAGAGACCTGCTTGCCCAATTCCAGTTTACTTACGAGATTATGCAGACTTGTAATATGTGATTCGTCGCCAGTGCCAGCAATGGTGAGATGGAATTGACGTCCTTTGTTTTCCCGAGTCAGGATAGAAAGCGCTTCAATTGCAGTATGAATGCCTTTGTCGGCAACCAGACGACCCGCAACGAGTAACCGGATGGGATCTCTCGACTTTGATAGAAGTCTATCTAGCGCGGTTCGACGGAAGGGTTCGGTGTCCACACCTCCTTGAATGACATGAGCCTGGCCCACCTTGATCTTCGCTTGTTGATAGGCACGATATAGAAATTCACTTGGGAAGAGCGCATGTGGAAAAGAAAGCGTTGAGACGGTTTCTGTTTTGAGAAGTCTCTCGGCATACAACCTAAGCAATCGCTTTGGGAAATAGGTGAGTCTACTCCGGGCAGGAGTCTGCCAATAATTCCACCACTGATTAGGCAGCTTCGGCCAGTAATCGCCAAAGTAGTAAACGGTCCGATTCGGGTAAAATTCTTCAGCCAGGGCCGCTAGCGACCGCGGTAAATTCCACATTCCCCAAATCACGATGGAATCGGGTGCAAATTCGGCCACTTGGCGCCTCAGGCATGCCAGGTTCTCACGTTCTCTTTTCTTCCGTTGAGCAAAGAATACAAGCGGGTTTTGGCTGGAGGCCAGTTCCATTTCCAAATATAACTGACGAGCGACGGCAAGGCCTGGCCTTTCCGGGACATGAGGTTCACCATGCCGGCTCGTAAGAACAAGGATCTCATGGCCCCTCGCACTGAGCCTCTCTGCTACTTCCTGGCACCACTGTTCATATCCGCCCAATCCATAGGGAGGATAAAAGTTGGAAATAAAGAGTACGCGCATGAGGATTTAGTCCTGACTGGCAATTTCGAAGAGATGAGATTCAATTTGGTCGACCATGTGCCTTAATGTAAACCGCTGTAGCACCAACTGCCTCCCAAGCTGCGCCAGACGATTTCGCCGCTCAGCATCGTTGATTAACTGCGTGATGCGATCCGCTAGAGCCTCATAATCTTCAGGTTGAAACAAAAGCTTGCTGTCATAACCCTCCTGAAAAATTTCCTGGCTACCCCCAACATCTGAGCCGATGACAATCAGGCCGGCAGCCATAGCCTCGACGATAGTTCTGCCAAATGGCTCGGGCCAAATGGATGTAAAGAGAAATACATCGAAGCGCCTTAGCCAATCAGGAACTTCACTCCGGGATACCTTATCGATAAAGTGAACCCGATCGGCAAGGTCAAGGTCAGCGACCATATTTCGCAGTTGGGCAACGTATTCTGGATGCCCGCTCCCTAAGATTGTCAGTTCGATCTGATCGGCAAGTTTATGCTGTTTCAACAGGCCAATCGCCTGTATAGCAGTGTGGACCCCCTTGTCATGAATCAAACGACCAAAGTAGAGCAAACGCAATGGTCTCTTCTTAAGCTCATTTCCATTGATTGGAGGGACCATAAAGGGGTTGGGGTCGATGCCGCCGTACAAAACACCCGAACTGCTCGGGAGTTTGCCAGCCTTCACGAGTATATCCCGCACATACTTGCTGCAACACAAAGCGTGTTCAAACTGCAGTCGAGGTGGGTAACCCTCCCTTCGCAATCGGTTGAATGCGACGGACCGTAGCGGCTTCTTGAGCAGCTCTGTCGCAAATTGTCTGGCTGGTAAATGCCAGTAAGTAGAATGAGGGTCGGCGTCCACCGGCCAGTAAGAACCTATGTAATATGCCACACGGTTTGGCATCCAGTGCTCGGCCCAATAAGGGAGGTAGTGAGAAAGCTGCCACATTCCCCACACCATGACCACGGCAGGACGAAATTCTTCAAGCGTTTGCTTTAGTTCCTGAAGGTTAGTGTGTTCTCTGGCAGACCGCCTCAAAAAGAAATCCAGTGGACGGTAGTAGTCCAAATCGTTTTCGAGATAGAGAGACCTCCTAGTGTGGACATTTTCAACCCCGTCAATTTCCGATTTCACGCCGTAACGGCTTGTCAAAATCCGAACGTCGTGACCACGTTCTTCCAACCGTATTGCCACCTCCTGGCACGATTGTTCGTAACCACCAATATCGTGAGGCGGATAGAGATTGGTAAGGAATAGGATTCGCATCACTCGGTCCGGCAGAAAAGTGCGAAAAGATGGCCGGACATCACCTGCTGCCTTTTTAGCTTCAGCCAGTTAACGAACCTCACACCTACAAGCGACTTCAGGAACATCAAAACAAGGGTATGATTTAACAATAGCTTCGGAGTTTCTCTCACCGCCCTTAACAAGAAGCGTCTAGTATCCCTGAAACGTCTTCCCCCATAGCTTATTGTGCCCAAAGCAAAACACGCATTCGCATAAGCTGTTCTCCGATAACCTTTCAGCTTCGGTTTCAAGTCGGGTTCACCGAATAGATCGTCAAGCAGAGCGAAAAGGATTTGACCATTTCGCTGGGTGTTGACGTTCTTCAGGTCCCCCATATAGCCTTTTGGTTGATCACAGAGGCCTAGCTGAAAATAGGTGTTGAATCGAACCAGCAGCTCCGGGTAAATCTTTGCCATCTCACGCAAGCAATCATAAGCGCGGGCTTGGTTGCGACTCTGAAGAAATTCAACTGTTGAAGTTAGATACGCATGACCGTAAGCCCACCTTTGAGTCTCAGTCCACTCAGAGTATCGGGGAGGCTCTAATCCAAAATGCTTCCGCATGACAGCCAGTCGATTTTCAAACTGCCGGTTTGTGTCGGCAGACATGCTGTCCGGCAGGACGCGGTGACGGGTGAGGATTTCAGTAGAACTCAATACATTGAATCGGCTCGAAATTTTGAGCCACATGTCCAAATCCTCAAGTGCTCGAAGAGTCTCATCAAAGGGCCCAACCATTTCGTAGCAATGCCTGCGTACTAACATTGATTCCGGAACCAGAAAATTTCCTTCAACGAGTGCCTGATAAAGCTGGCCATTTTGGTCCAAGCGGGCTTCCCGCTGGGGTAAAGGCCGGTTCAGGTGATCCACAAATTGATAACCGCAATAGACTGCTTGAGATTCTGGGTTTGCATCAAGAATAGGTACGAGCGTGCTCAGGTAATTTGGCTCATACATATCATCGGCATCCAGCACCCCGACATATGTACCCTTGGCGACCCTGATTCCAACATTGCGTGCCGCAGAAAGTCCTCGGTTTCCCTGCCAGATTGCACGCACCCGGCTGCCGAACTTAGAGATCAGTTCCCGGCTGTTGTCTATCGAGCCATCATCTACAACAATGATTTCCAAGTTCCGGTATGTTTGACCGATAACACTACGTATGGCATCCCCAACGTAAGCAGCATGGTTGTAATTCGGAATAATTACGCTGACCAAGTTTGCCATTTTATGGACCTTCTCGCTTCATTTTTCAACAATGAAAACAAGCAAGGGTGAGTATTCAAGATTCTCGTTAACTCTTATGGGCCAAAGAGGAAATCGTCGACATAGATGGTTGCATTAAGACTCGTCACGACCATGCGAACGAGGGCATTGGTCGTCCCTGCCGGCGCGATCAGGTTCGCCAAAGCCTGGTCCCATCCGCCGTTGGTAGAGGCCGTGTAACTCTTGATTGTGGTCGTGCTAATGACATTGTTGCTCGCATTGCGCCAGCGTACGTCCAATGTAAATGAGAAGGAATCGCTGGTGGCAGGAATGTTGACCGAGCCAGTGAAGTTGTACATGGTTCCCGCCGTCAGGTTGCTGATAGTTTGAGTAATGTTGTAATTGGCGTTGTTGGTGGCGAAGTGTCTTCCCACATAGCTGTCATTAACGGCAGGCACGGCATTACTCCGGGTAAATCGGTTACTACTTGTCCAGCTATCTGGTCTGCTATCAGCGTTAGCATCGATTTCAAAACTGGCATTCAGGAGCAGGTTGATCTTGAAATCCGTGCTGCTTTGGCCAGTTCCGGCAGCATTAGTTACGGAAATCTTGCCGCTAGTTGCACCAGCGGGTACGGTGGCTGTGATCTGGGTGTCCGAGCCGACTGTGAAGCTAGGAGCTGATGTGGCGTTGAAAATCACGCTGGTGGTCCCTGTAAAGCCACTTCCGGTCAGCGTTACCAGCGTTCCAACGGTCCCGCTGGTCGGAGTGAATGAGCTGATCACTGGTGGGGAACCAGTGGAGATCAAGTAAGTGTAGCCATTGGTCGCAGTCGTGCTGCCGCCCGGTGCTGTCACCACCACATTCACGGCTCCAGCAGCGTGGGCCGGCGTCGTCACCATGACCTGGGTTGACGTCGGCGTCCCGTTGATCGTTGCCGCCGTCCCGCCGAAGGTGACCGCCGACGTCCCGAGGAGATTCGTTCCCGTAATGGTCACGCTCTGCCCGCCAGCCGTCGTCCCGCTATTGGGACGACTGATGGTCGTGATCGTCGGTCCGGCCACATAGGTGTAGCCATTCGTCGCAGTCGTACTGCCGCCCGGTGCTGTCACCACCACATTCACGGCTCCAGCAGCGTGGGCTGGCGTCGTCACCACGACCTGGGTTGACGTCGGCGTCCCGTTGATCGTCGCGGCCGTCCCGCCGAAGGTGACCGCCGTCGTCCCGAGGAGATTCGTTCCCGTAATGGTCACGCTCTGTCCGCCAGCCGTTGTCCCACTATTGGGACTGATGGTCGTGATCGTCGGCCCGGCCACATAGGTATAGCCATTCGTCGCAGTCGTACTGCCGCCCGGTGCTGTCACCACCACATTCACGGCTCCAGCAGCGTGGGCCGGCGTCGTCACCGAGACCTGGGTTGACGTCGGCGTCCCGTTGATCGTCGCGGCCGTCCCGCCGAAGGTGACCGCCGACGTCCCGAGGAGATTCGTTCCCGTAATGGTCACGCTCTGTCCGCCAGCCGTTGTCCCGCTATTGGGACTGATGGTCGTGATCGTGGGCCCGGCCACATAGGTGTAGCCATTCGTCGCAGTCGCGCTGCCGGTCGGTGCTGTCACCACCACATTCACGGCTCCAGCAGCGTGGGCCGGCGTCGTCACCATGACCTGGGTTGACGTCGGCGTCCCGTTGATTGTCGCGGCCGTCCCGCCGAAGGTGACCGCCGACGTCCCGAGGAGATTCGTTCCCGTAATGGTCAAGCTCTGCCCGCCAGCCGTCGTCCCGCTATTGGGACTGATGGTCGTGATCGTCGGAGTCGGATTACCGGAACTCCCGCCAACTGGGGCATCCCTATCGTTTTGAATTTCCGTCTGGCTGAGAGCCCGACTGTAAACGCGCACTTCATCAATCAGCCCGCTGAAATATTCGCCCCATAGCGCATTCCCACCAATACGCAATGGGTTGGTTGATTGAGCGATATTGCCTGTTACCGCCCTACTGCTGACTTGGACTCCATTGACAAAAAGCCTCAATGTCGAGCCATCATACGTCGTCGCCAAATGGGTCCAACTGTTGAGCGGCAATTGGGTGGTCCCCACGGTATCCAATTCACCGCCGATGTAGATATACCCACTCGGCCGGTTTTGGTCGGTATTGGCATACAATCCATACACCAAATCACTGGTCTGCTGCTTGAGAATCACTGTCCGCCAGCCAGCATTGGAACCGCCACTTAAGGCCGTAGGATTCACCCAGGATTGAAGAGTCATTCCATTGGTCAAATCCAGTGAGTTGGCATCATTGACCGTGACCCAGGCATTGGTCCCATTAAAGGAAAGGGCATTGCCAAAACGCCCTGCTGAACTCCAGGTGACGTTGGCGATGGTTCCGAGATTCCCGTTGCCGGACGCGTCGGCCGTGCTGGTCCCACTCCCTTCCTCAAACCCATAAGCCGCCACCAAATTGCTCGGAGCACTGGAAATGGTAAACGTCTGGGCATTGGAAGTACCCCCGCCCGGCGTTGGATTGAACACGGTGACCGGCACTGTCCCAACCGTGGCTATATCCGTCGGCCCAATGGCGGCCGTCAGCTGAGTGGCCGAAACAGAAGATGTAGTGCGAGCGGATCCGTTCCATTGCACCACAGAAGCCGCCACAAAATTGGTCCCATTCACCGTCAGCGTGAACCCAGCCCCCCCGCTACGGCAGAACTGGGACTCAAACTTGTCGTGGTCGGAACCGGATTGCTACCGGCAGATGTAATCGTGAAGGTCTGCGTATTTGAAGTTCCACCGCCTGGGGACGGGTTGAATACGACTACTGGTACAGTTCCAGCACTACCTATGTCTGTGGCCAAAATACCTGCCAACAGCTGGGTCGACGAAACAAACGTGGTCGTGCGAGCCGACCCGCCCCATTGCACAACAGAACCACTGACAAAGTTGCTCCCATTGACCACAAGGGCAAAAGGAGCAGCACCAGCCGATGTTGACGAAGGAATGATGCTACTTGTCGAAGGAACCGGGTTATTGGCAATGTAGGCGTAACCGCCTGTCGAAGTCGCGTTGCCAGCGGGAGTCGTTGCCACTACATTTACAGACCCAGCTGCATGGGCCGGTGTCACCACCACCACTTGTGTCCCCGATGGTGTCCCAATGATCGTTGCCGCAGTCCCCCCAAAGCTTACCCCTGTCGTCCCGCTCAGATTGGTCCCCGTAATAGTCACCGTCTGACCTCCCGTCGTTGGCCCACTATTCGGACTGATCGAACTGATCGAAGGCCCCGCTCCTTCGGCATCAAGTTTGAGACCTACCGCCAAATTCAGCTGGGCTGAGCGCAAGACATTGGTGAAATTGATATTCGAAACTGTGTCTCCGCATCCGTGATAGTTGGGACGGTAGTACAACTAGCCCCCGCCACTGCTGACGGCCGTTTGTCCTAAGTCCCAATAGGAATGCTCGTCAGAGTTCTGAATGGCATTGTCTTTACCGTAACCAATTACAATCCCATAGTCTGTCCTGACTTGGTTGAACAGGTCAGCGATACGTTCTGACTCCGTGCCATTATATGAGACTTCATTCATATACCCGGTTGGATCTCCCGGGTCCGGCCAGCCGATATGGTCCATCACGAGCCCAGCTTTGATTTGTTCGCCTCGTGCCAGAGCCTGCTGAATATGAATATACGACCCAAAAAATACCGTCCCAAATCGAGGATCAGCCTCCTCGGCAACAAACAAGATGAAGCGCATCGAATAGCGGTTGGGGTAATCTTTGAGCACACGGGCCAGTTCAATCACCGCAGTAGATCCAGAGGCATTATCGGCGCCGCCAGGTGATACAGATACCGAGTCCAGATGCCCGCCGAACTCGATGTATATGTTGGGATAGGTGCTACCGACCTTAGTGACATAGACGTTATGCCCATCGCCATTCGGCACCTCCTCCATGGTAATCGATGCCGCTGAGTAGCCCATTGCTTGGAACAGCCCCTTGACATAGTCCGAGGACATTTCAATGGTGTTTTTCGGGTAGACGGTTGTGCCCAATGTACAATTGCCACCCACATACGGGCTGAAGAAGTCCCACCGGCGAGGGCCATACAAGTTAACCAGATTAGTCGCCACAGTGCTCAGGTTGCTCTGATTGATCTGGCTCAGATAGCCAGGAATTGGATCAGTTGACTGAGGAACTAGCGTAAGCAAATTAGTGGCCAGGAGCAGGACGGTGGTCAATATAGTTGAAGGCTTGACCAGAATGTGCCGGATTCGATTTAGCAACATTACATCCTCCCTATAGCGCCAGCTAAGATTTGATTGCTTGTCAAATTTATCCTTCACCCTTTTCTGCTCAGAATGGTCGGGACTTTGGAATTTCAGTTGAGCAGAATCCCTTCTACTCTCTAGTGCTGCTTATGTAGGCGCCATCACCCGTTCGGAGACCGGGACTGGCACCATCGTTTATCACGGCGTAGGTAATAAACGGATTGTTTCCCGACGTACGCCGGATTTCAGCATAACCGTGTTGGACTCCAGAGGCATTATTAAGAATTGTCCCGATCTGAATCCAGCCATGAGCCCGCACGACTACGGAATTCAAGGTCTTCACAATTGTGCTGGTCTCGCCATCATAGAGGTCGATAGCAAAAATATCATCGCTCGTATCAATCTCACCCGTGTTCACAATGGCCAGGTTAGTTCGGTTTTCCGAATTCTGTTGCAGGCTAAATACCCATGCGCTGTCAATAGAAGCCTGACCATAAGGAACGGCGGTGTAAAAGAGCCCGAAGCGTCCCCCCGCACTGTCGCCTGAAGCTGAGGTCCTGGCACCCAAAACCACACCACTGAGATCCCCACCGGCAGCCGTGGCAAACAAAGCTCCGGCCGCAGTAGTTCCTGCAGGCCCAATGCCCTCCACCGATTTATCTCTCATATAGGCGAAAATATCCGGAATAATCTGTTGCTGCCCGGCCGGGAGGTTAATCGTAAAATGTGCCGTCTTGTCCGCTGTAGTAACGGCGTCGGCCACAAACGTGAAGTTAACGTTGCGGGCTTGATTGGAAAAATTGGTCAAAACAAGCTCACTCAGAAAGGTGCTGGTCTGGACGATGACTGGCAAGGTCAATCCGGCAACTGGTGCCGTATTGGCCGATTTGGGGATCACTAGTGAACCGTCGGAATTGGCCTGGTCATTGATGACTCCATAAGCATAATAAGAAGCCGTACCGTTCGTCCGCTCCACTTTTACGTAGCCGTTGGTCAAAGATAGACCATTAGATGCCAACACGCCACCGATCTGATTAAAGGCGCCTGGTTCTAGCACTATGGAAGGCAAAACCTTGGAGAAGGAACTGCTTCCATCGAAGACGGTCGCCCTCAACGTAATATTCCCGTCGCCCGTAGTCCCCATATTTTGGAAGGCCACATTGGACCGGTCGGTAGCATTCTGGCGCAATCCGCAAATATAAACAGGAGCATTTAGAGCGGTGCTGACTGGAATTGCCGGATAAGCTAGACCGGCGCGTCCCAACAGATTGCCATCACTGCTCTTGACCAGTGTTGTCGTCCGCGCATTAATACTCGCTGCTGAAGGCGAGCTGAGGTCCGAGAAGCTAACCCGCAAGGTGCCACCCCTATTTCCGGATTCCGGAATTTGAATTCCAAGACTCTTCAGGTAAGAGATGGAGTCTGAAACTATCATCTGGCCTGGAGGCAGAATTGTGCTTGCCGTACCGCTGCCCGTGCTGAAGGCTGCGACATACTCGAATTCCATTTGTGCGGTTGTGGTCCCCCGGTTGGTGAATGTCAGTTCCGTAGAATAGAAAGAACCACCCGCGCCACTTAGGGAAAGCAATACTGGAACAAAGAGAGTGGTTGCGGTGTTGCCCCCAATACCAGCTTGGATTATCGTGAACGTTTGACCTGCGACAGTCAGAGTACCCGTGCGTAAAGATGTGGATCCGTTTGTATCCACAGAATAGCTTACAATCCCGTTGCCGCTGCCGCTTCCAGACGATGTGAGGGAAATCCAAGCAGAGTTGCTAACCGCTGTCCAACTACAGCTGCTTCCTGACGTCACTTTCAAATCGCCGGTCCCTCCGGAGCCATCAAAGTGGACGGTTGCGGAACTGAGGGAATAAGTGCAACCGTTCGTAATGGTAAAATTTCCGTCACTGGAATCAGATACTGTTCCGCCAACATCAGTAATGCGGATTCTGCAGGTAGTCGAGGGGGTATTCGAAACCGTCCATCCGTAGCTGCCCGAATTGGAAATGTTTGAGGCCACCTTGGTCCACCCCTGACCTCCATCTGTGCTGAATTCCACATTGACATTTTCCAGGCTGCCGCTGCTAGTCCACGTTATTGTCTGGGTAGAATTCACTCCCCATATTTCGCCGCCATCCGGAGAAGTCACGCTAATTGAAGGGCCCGTAGATTCAGTTGGATAGCCGGTTACCCAGACTGGCACCGGATTCCCGATAAATGTTCCTGTGTTCCCGTTCCCGGAGGCATCGTATGTCACTTCACCGCTCCCTTCGTCAAGATGCCATAAGCCCTTCGTGTTGGCATCCGGGATGAAAGGTCCTGCAGGTGGTTTGAAATTGCTGGTATACCGGGCTGCATTGGATACCCTTATTTCATCGATCATGGCATGGGTACGTGAATCGATAATGTTATATCCGATATAGGCGTTGTAATAAGGGACGGAGGTTGGCATCGGGACCGTCGCACCAGGATTAGCGGTTCGGTCAACCCCGTCGATGAAAATTCTCCCTTGGTTATTACTTTTCTGGATTACCCACGCTAAGTGATGCCAGGCTCCGGAACTCAAATCAACGGAGGAAGTCTGGGTGTATACTTGTCTAGAATTTCCGATGACCATTGTCACCTTCTGGGCGTTATCGATTCCCATCCAATAGCCTGTATTGCCATCGGCGAATCGAGAAAAATATGCGGCTGCATTCGTTAACATGTCGGTTCGGTTCACCCACATCTCCACGGTAAGACCAGTAGAGTTCCCGGCATTGATGTCCAGACTGCTGTTGTACCGCACAAATACTGAATGAAGCCAATCAGTATCTGTTTCATTGAACCGGAGAGCATGATTCTCCAGTGCGTTACTTGTGCTAAAAAGCGCTGCATTAGACACGGCGCCTTGTACGTCATAGCTGTCCCAGGTTATGACTTTCCAGTAGTAGGTAATCCCTGGTTTCAGCCTCGAACCCTCATACTTCACTGTTGTGCCGCCTAAACTCTTCTTCCCACTGTCCCATACATTCCCTGCGTTGTTGTCGATACTGGCTTGGCTGTCCGCCACCAGAATTCTAAAGGCCGATTCCGTGTCCCCGGGGTCATTAAAAGCCCAGGAAAAATCCGGGTGGTAAGTCTTTACCCCTGTCGGATTTACGAGCCCATTACACAACAGATTAGAAGGCGAGGTCGGGGCGTTGTTCATGACCAGCGTGAGCTCAGTGACGCCTGACGTCAGGCCAGGGGATGTAGCGGTTACGCTAGTTTTCCCGGGGCTAGTGCCTCCAGAAAAAGTCACCGTAGCAACTCCGTTACTAGCAGGAACATTCGTTGCACTAAGACTTCCGCCGGCAGAACCGCTCAGGGAAAAGACCACTGTGGCGCTCGATGTTGTTATGACATTGTTCAGATCATCCATCACTTTAGCCGTGACAAGGCTTGTGCTCTTCCCGTCTGACAGTAAGATCTTGGGACTGGCAGTGACGACGAGCTTAGATGGCGCGTGTTCCTGTTTGGTAAACGACACGAGAGTAATCGAATGCGCGGGGCAGCTGCGAGAGAGGTAATATGACCGGTTGCTAGCTGTGACAGTGACGCGAGTCAACAGATCTTGGCTGGCAGTTTTGTTAATCAGCATCACATACACGTGATCGTTGTCCGTAGATGCATTGACGCTCAAGCGCGAGTCATCGGTTGAGTTGACATTCAACACCCAATCCTTGCCCCACCATTGTCCAAACATCAAGTAAGTCAGGGTCAGTGGGTAAACCTCTGACAAATCACTGGCAAATGCAGCGGAAGGCCATGCGAAATCTTTCGGACAACTCAGCCGATAGAACAAAACGCCATCCGCGCCAGCCCGTGCGACTCGACCGATTGCATCTGCTCCCCAAAGCGCGGTCCCCACACTGTTGAAGATTCTGCGATCCGGGACACCGACGGTGGGCCCGAACTCCGTCCACATGGCGAGTGCGTTGGGATTGTATTGATTACGCGAGGCTACTAGATCTGCTGTGGCAGATGAATAGACGCCCATGTTTTGTAGTAAATTATCCAGCGTGTTGTCGAACCCACCATAAAAATGGTACAGATGGCTAGTGACTAGGCCGGCCTTATAATTTGCGGCCGCGAGCTTTTGTAGAATAGGATCTACCCACGCCTTGTCAAAAACCGATGGGCCTCCAACGTTACAGGCTTCCGGCAGCCCGAAAATGAGCCCGGGACGAAGGGCGGTCATGGCGTCGTAATACTTTTTAAAATTGGCCACATAGGTGTCGGCACTCCAATCACCACCTAACCAGATATGGTTTTCATTGCCGGAAGAGATATAGACCACGTCGCTGTAGCTTTTCTCATTACAGTAAGCCGCAAAATCCGCCCAGTTGTTCTCGCCTCCCGGCGTTAGGGGGATCTGGATATAGAGCGTGGCCCCCGTTTTCCGGCACAGTACGACCAGGTCGTCTAAATCCTGGGCGCGCAGGACTTGATTGGGAGAAATGGGAGATTGCGTGTTGCTTCGGTCCCATAAGATTTCCCCAAATGACCCTCCGGGATACCGGATTAGACCAGGACGAAGCTTGCTAAGCAAAGCGGCATAACGAGGGTCCCTGAGTCTTTTTACAAACTCCGTTTCCGTATAGCCGAAGGCCATGTCACTCAGGTTAAATCCAAAAAAGAGCGGGTGAATGGGGCGTGTTTGAGTCGCATTCACCGTGACGTCAACGGCGTAAGAACCAGCCGGTGACTGACTCAGGATTTCGGTCGCGCCCGGTATCATGGACGCGATGGAATCGTCAATGGCCTGCACCGTGGCAGTCTTGACAGTTATGCCGTTAATTTCCGCTGTGAAGGCGTCGCGACTGCTCCCATTGAGCACATACACGTTTCCTTGAAGTGCATAGAGGGATTCAGAAAACAAGAACCCCAATACGGCCACAAGAAGCCAACCAGTCCCTAATTTACGAATTCCTTTGTGCATCCGTTGAATCATATGCCCAGAAGTTCTCTTCCGGTCGCACTGAGCCTCTCTGCTAAATCCTGGCACCACTGTTCATCTCTGCCCAATCCATAGGAGGGATAGAAGTTGGAAATAAAGAGCAGGCGGACCGGGATCCAAGCGCCGAGAAGGCGTTAATTGTGGTTGCAAAGGTCAGGCGATCAACTGCAACTTCCTTGGCGAGTTAGAAAAAGTGAATAATAACTAGCAAGCGAATCTCTTCTCGCGCTTACCACTAACTTTAAATCGGTTAAGCAATTTAGGGCTCAACAATGATTTTGCCCAGGTCAACACAAGTTGACGTTTGAGTCCAAATCTTGGGTTAGTGATCACGGCGGACCAGAGAAAATGCCTGGCTTCAGGGAGCTTCCGAGATCCGTAATAAAGCAGGCCGAGAGCGAAATAAGCCTGGGCATAAGCCGGGCGCTGGCACTTGGCTAGTCTGATTCTGGTATCCGGATTTGCAAACAATCTGACAAGCATCTGCAAAAGCGCTAGACTGTTGCTCTGCAAGTCAAGAGATGCGAAATCCCCCATATGTCCCTTGGGCTGGTCTCCGCAACCTAACTGGTAAAACGTGTCCAGCTGGGTCAACAGGTTTGGACACACTTTAGCCATCTTCTGAAAACATTCGTAGGCGCGTTCTCTATCCCCGTGCTGCAGATACTCAACACTTGATCCAAGATAAGCCCGTCCATAGGCTCGTCGTCTTGCGCTGACTGTTTTCTCCTCGTCTCCTGGCTCCTTCCCAAAGTGTTTCTTCAGGACAGCCAGACGACTGGTTAACATTCGAACCGGGTCGGTCGACATGCTGCCAGGTAGAATCCGATGGCGCGTGAGAATTCGGGTGGTCCCAATAATCTTAATACTGCTTCGAGATTCTGAGCCACATATCCCAATCTTCACAAGCCGCGCAGAGTTTCATCAAATGCCCCCACGCTGTCATAACAACTCCGGCGAACCAGCATCGCTTCAGGAACCAGGAAATCTCCATCGGCTAGCGCCTGAAATAGTTCACTTTCTGGAATTGAGCGAGCCTCTATCTGAGGTAAAGGACGATTCAAGTGATCAACAAACTGATAGCCACAATGGATACCATCGGCCTGGGATCTTCTTGAAGAGCTTTCATTAGGGTGCTCAGAAAATTTGGCTCGTACATGTCATCAGCGTCCAGTAAGGCGATGTAGGCTCCTTTGGCGGCTTGAATGCCGGTATTGCGGGCAGCCGACAGGCCCTGGTTTTCTTGCCAAATATAATGAACTTGTTCACCAAACTCCGCCACAACTTCGCGACTGTTGTCGGTTGAACCATCATCAACCACAATAATTTCGAAACTACGGTAGTCCTGGTTCAGAACGCAGCGGATTGCGTCCGCAATGAATGGGCCATGATTGAAATTAGGGATGATGATGCTGACCAGAGGGTTGTCTCTCTCTCTTGAATCACCGAAGGCAGTAGCATTGATGTGTTCCAAGTAGCCTTCAAGTTCATCTACCATTCTCTGTAATTCAAATTTGTCGACGGCTGTGCGGCGCCCGGCTTCGGTGAGCGCATGACGTAATGCCGGATTGCCCAGTACACACCCGATCTGCCGCGCCAGTTCAGCGGCATCTTCTGCAGGGAAGAGCAGCCCATTTTCACCATGACAAATCGTTTCTGCCGTCCCGCCTGTGGCCGAACCAATCACAACCATGCCACTGGCGAGCCCCTCCTGCATGATGCGCGCCAGCGGTTCTGCCCAGATCGATGGAAGCAACAACACGTCGAACCTTCCCAAGAAAGCCGGCAGATCAGAACGCGGGATGGGATCGTGGAAAGAGACGAAGTCAGACAACTGGCGTTTTGTCACCAAGCCCCGCAGAAAGCTCTCATACTGCGGATGTCCCGAACCCAGAATCGTGAGATGGACCCGCTTTCGGTCAGCGCAGGACAGATGAGTGAGCGCCTCGATCGTTGTGTGGACTCCCTTATGTTTTGCCAGGATGCCAACAAAGACCAGCGACAGTGTCCCGTTCCCAGTCCGATTGCTTCGTTGCTCTGCCTGGGCCAGATATGGTCTCAAGTCAATACCTTCATAGATTACTGGCGCATCTTGCAGCGGCACTCCAGAGTGAATCAATTGATCTCTTTGCGCCTGGCTGCAGCAAGGCGCATGCTCGAATCGCAGAGGGATTCGCTCCCATTCTGCCCTCAGTAAAAGACGCGCTGGAAGACGCAAAATAGGTTTTACAAGCCGGCCAAACGCTGTCCGGGCCGGCATATCCCAATAGCGTTGATGCATGTTGGGTTCGATGGGCCAGGGGTTGGCAAGGTAGTAGACCACGCGAGTTCCCATCAATGCTTCGGCCTCTAGGGCCAGACTCTTAGAGAGATTCCACATGCCCCAGACAAACACCAAGTCTGGTTGCTCTGTGTCGATCAGTCGTCGAAGGTGCTGCAGATTGCGCTTCTTCCTGAGGGGGTAACCCCAAGCCTCGCGCCTTCCATAAAAATGGAGATCGCTTTCAAGTGTCAGTAGGCGGTGGACGTACCCATCTATGAACTCGTGAGCAACTCCATAGGTACTCGTGAGGACCGCGACTTCGTGCCCTCGTCTGGCCAGATCCTCAACGACTTCGAGGCACAACATTTCGTATCCGCCGATGCTATACGGTGGATAAAAATTGGAAAGAAAGAGAATTTTCACAATAGTCTCTTTTCAAGTGGTTTGCCGTTCCGGTTGGACGGTTTGGAACTTTTGAATCAACCATCGGCAATTGTCTTCCTTGAATACGTAGCCTGTCGACTTGGAAACTGAATACCTGGTGACTCAAGCCTCGTGAGGATTAGGAGAGGCCCGCTTGCGGCATGCTTGAGATAAGACGGTCAACGCCCGGTCATTTCTGTTCGATGATGGGAAAGATGAGGTAATGTCGCGGGCAAACGTGAGAATTCAGATCTGGATGACCGCCTCACCAGCGATGACCGCGCCGAAGACCTTTTCCAAGCGGGAAAGGTACTCGTCCCACGAATGTTTTCGCACCGCATCTTTTCTGGCTTGTTGCCCCAACCGTAAACGCAGAGTCGGATCATCAATCAGTCTTTTCAGGGCCGCTGCCATCGCCGAAGCATTTCCCGGCGGGACTAGCAGGCCGTTGTGATTGTCTTGAATGACATCTTTGAGCTGCCCCACTCGCGACGCGACGACGGCCGTACCCGAAGCCATATACTCGAAGAGCTTTAGCGGAGACAGCCATAGATCGTGCTTCATGACCGGGTATGGCACGACGGCCACATCGGCAGCGGCCATCAGTTCGGGCACCTCGGCATGAGCCAGCAAGCCAGTGAATCGCACTGACGACTGTATGCCGAGGTCGATCGTACGCTGCACCATTGCCTGGCGCAGGTCTCCATCTCCCACGAGGAGCAAGCGCACTTCAGGTTTCACGTTTATCAACCGGGAAAACGCTTCTAGCAGCGTCGAGACATCGTGCCAGGCGTAAAAATTACCCACGAAGATAATTAGCGGGTTAGTCTCCAACCTCAGCGTGCTTCGAACTTTGAAGTTGGCTGATTTGTCGGGCCGGAACCGCTGAACATCAACACCATTCGGAAACACGAGAATCTTTTCGGCGGCCACTCTCCACCTGACGACTAAATGATGCTTCAAGGCCTCAGAAACGCAGATGATTCGTGTTGCTGTTCTCAGGTTGTAATGCATCACCTGAATCGCCCGCTTGCGCAGTAATCCGGTGATCGGTTTACCCATGAAGTCAAATTCTAGGATCTCGTCAGCCTCAAAAAATATCATGTAAGGAAGCTTGAGCCGCCTACATGCCATCGCCACACCTGACCTGTAGAGGCCATGACGTTCATAAACCACGTCGTGTCCAGGCAGGGACTGCAGACATGCGTCCAAACGACGGTAGTTTGAAAACACGTTGAGATAGGGAACGCCCAGCCATTGCTGCAAGTGCCAGGTGCCTCTGCTGACAAAGTCAAACCAACGACTTCGCGACCAGGTTTGAGCGGCGGCGCTGGGTGTCTGCGGGTCTGTTGTACATACCATCTGTTCAAGGTCACGCGGGGCCATAAGTGTCAGGCTGTGGCCTCTTGCCTTCAGTCCGTCGGCTACATACCTTTGAAGGACATAGGTCGCGTTCGCGGGCTTGCCATTCATTACATCGAATAGCGGCTGCCAATCGGGCACCCCGATAGCAATGCGCCAAGGGCCGCAAGACAATCTATTAATGTCGGATCTCGCTTGTGTGCAGCAACGATCTTTCTCGACGATGGCGCTCATGTGTAACCTTATCGTTCCGACTCATTTGAGCCGTCCGAACAATCCAATCGCAAAACATTCTCGTTCTCTGGGAAGCAGGAAGTAAGCCCGCCGAAAAGGGGGAGGATGTACGTTCTAGTTGTCAGCTATCGGGCTTACAGGCTTGAGCTGATGCGACAGGAGTACTTCATTGTAGAGTGATATGAAACGATCGCAAACGGATACCGGCTGATAGGGCCCCTGCTCGTAAGAGCGACGCGCAGCCCTGCCCAACTGCTGCCGTTGAACGGGATCCTCAATCAGGGTTTTGATCTGTTGAGCCAAACAGGCAGAGTTGCATGGTTCACACAATAGCCCGTTGATGCCGTCGCTTATCAGCTCAGCAATTCCACCCACGCGGGTGGCCACGATCGGACATCCATAAGCCATGGCCTCCACCAAAGCAAGAGGCTGTCCTTCGAGTACGGAAGACATCACGAAGAGGTCGGTCTGCGCCATGATCTTCGACAATGCTGCTCTTTCCGTGAAGGCGCCCACAAAGATGGCGTCTCCATCCAGTCCAAGCTTGTGGGAATACGCTAGTAGCTCCTCGCGCAGCGACCCTTCTCCGTAGACCCGGAACTGGGTGGCCGGATGGGTCACCAGAACCTGTGCCATCGCCTCGAGCAAAAAGGTGAGCCCTTTGGTCACGTAGAGGCGAGCCAGCGTGGTAACGTGCAAAGGTCCAGAATGGTTTCTGCTTCTGCCATTATTGTATCCGCCTGGCTGGATTGGATCCGAGACGATCGGGCCAATTATAGCGATCGGCTGGGTGACACCACACACAGCTCTTAGGGCCTTCGCGCTCTCTTCTGAGACCGCCACGACCATGCTTGCCTTGTTAATGCTCTTTTGAAAGTCTTTCCACCAATTAAACTGCGCATCCGGAGTTTGGTGCTCTTCGTAGACAACGGGAACTCCTCTGGCATGTGCCCAATCGATGGCAAACAAGAGGTTGGTGGTATAACCGTGGATATGCAAAAGATTCGGACGCCAGCGCATCCGCCACCAGCTCAAAAGGAAGCGAGCCAGAAGCCTGCGCCGATCCGGCCCGATGACCCGGGTCATCATCTGCCTCCGCAGCCAACCCTGAGCGCTGCTCAAGCACTTTCTCCAGGAATTGGTCCTCCGCAAGTAAAGACCCGTACCCAGCAAGAAGACCATCGGGCCCAATAGCCACATGACCGACGCCAGTGTCTTTTCTTTGGTGGGCCAGTGCGAGGCAGGATGGGAAAGCCAAGGTGGAGGTTGCGCCAGCGGCACCCGATGTTCGCGGAATCGGCGCAAATACTGATTGTCTGTTGGCACCCAGGCAGCAGAGAGCGCGCTAACCTGGTGCCCCTGTTTCTGCAGACCAATTGCCAGGGAAACTGCGTACTCCTCTAACCCACCAAAATCCTGCATGTCATAGAAGACCATGCAAATTCTCATCGTCGGACCTCGCTCTTCCTGCAGGGGTTGAAATCGGGCATCGGGAATGGGTCTTGAAGTCGTTGGCCTGCTACAGAAACCAGCGGTGATACCAGAGATGAAGGGCCTCCGTCACGAAGCCACTTCTCTCATAGAGGCGCTGAGCTTGGGGGTTCCTGCCCTGAGTGATAACACGGACGCGGTTCACGCCTCTGCCGGCGAACCAGCGCAGCGATTCATTGACCAGTGTTTGGCCCAGACCTGCTCCCTTGCAGTCCGGACTGACTCCAATCAACCCAATCTGTCCCATGGATTTCTCCAGGAGATGGCACGAAACATAACCGGCAGGTTTCCCCTCAACATCGGCTACCAGCACGGTTTCGGCATATTCGTTGCAACTTTTTTCGATCCACGTTTCATACATCGCGTCGGCCCGCTCGGGAGGGAAATGAACGTCGTAATGGAAGCGAGTGTGGTGGTAACTGACACGTGCAATGTGTTTCAGCGCGGGAATGTCCGAAGTGGTGTGCGCTCGAACGAGGGCAGAGCAGCACTGATCGCGCTCGCACAGACTGCCATCCAGCCGCTTTTCGAAAGTGGCGCGGATATCGACCAGGTGAAACTTGTGCTCCTCCGCCAATCGAACTGTGGCGTCATCATCGGCATCTGCCAGAAAATAAAGGCAGTCAATCTTGCAGCCAGCGCACCACTCGAGAATCTCCTTGGCGGATCTCACGTCGAGCCGGCTTGCAGCCACGCGCGCGATCCGATATCCAAAGAAACTGGAATCCCAATCGAGATACTGGCAACGGGCATCATCTGGGGAAATTTCCAGATCTTGATAGCTAACCTGTTGGTCAGCATAACCAGCCAAACTTCGTTGTGCAGCCGTCGTCATTTGCACCTCCGATAAAGCGAGCGAAACAAGATGGCGAGAACCCCCCGATTGGCCAGGTAGCTGAGGTCGTTAGAAAGTCCCCGAAGAACGTTCCTTGTGACTGCGTGGTGATTGCCCATGCGGCTATTCTGAAATGCCTGGTTGATCCAATAACATGCGTTGAACTTGCGTAGGGCGCGTCGCGCTCCAAACCTCTTCAGATTTGGAATCAGTGCTTGAATCACAGCCCTGGAGCGTTGAATGCCGAACTCTGCCTCATGGTCCATCAACTGCGCGGTCAGCGATTGTACGAAGGACTCATCGATTTGGGCTCCCAAGTCGGATGCACGATCGAAACAGGTCCTGGCGTCCTCCGCGCGGTCCCACATCGTCGCCTGAGTTGCTTTCAGCAGGTACCCGCGGGCGATGGCCCAATCATGCTGCTCCGCGAGTTGAGCCAGTTCAGGGGGGAGGTTTGCGAGGACCTTTTGCAGTAGACCTTCGAAACCGTCTCTCTGGAACGAGGAACATGTCACAGTTAATGCGTTGACTAGCTCACAAGGCTTACTCTCCAGAAGGGATGGTTTCAATTGAACAGCATTCCGGAGCAATTCTTGCCCTAAAGGAGTTTCACCTTGAAAGAACGCTTCGAATGCCCATATCAAATGGAGATTTGCGAACGCGATGTTACGAAGCGCCAGAACCTCAGCAGGACAGCGAGGGTCAGAGAAGATTAGTTGCTGGCAGGCGAGTTCAGCTCTGCAGCGACCTTTGATTTTTGTGAGCTTCCGGTCTGTGTGAAAACGTCGATAGTTAAGTGCCCGCCCAACATGAGCGAACTGACAGCCGGCAAGCGCCAAGCGCCCCCCAAAAACAATCTCGTGGCCGTTGAAAATGACCTCTTCGCCCTCAAAGGCGAAGCTGTCATCCCAAATGTGGTCACCTGAGGCCCAACTACGCCTGATGACTGTGTCGCTTGGGGAAATGGGGAAGCCAACAACCAGATCCGCCAGAGACAGGGTCGGTGCGGGTCTCCACAGTCCACAAATCGTATTCGATGAATCCCGCACCTCGAACCGAGAGTTGTACGTTAGGCCGACCTCGGGGTGCTTAGCCAAGAATGCGACATGAGTTTCAAGCTTTGCCCGGTGAAACAAGTCATCCTGGTCGAGGAATGCTATGATTTCACCGGTAGAGATCCGGACACCTGTCTCTCTGGCTGCGACTGCACCCCGGTTTACTTTGTGGGCTAAGTATATGAGTCGCTGATCATCGAACCCCCGGACGATCTCGGCAGAATTGTCAGGTGAAGCATCATCAACGACAATAATCTCGAAGTTTGGGTAAGTCTGCCCGAGAACACTTCGGATAGCTTCCCCCAGAAATTCGGCACCGTTGTAGGCTGGAATGACGACGCTGACTTTCGGAGAGTTCATCGGCCCCTCGTTCTTCACACGATATCCGCAATTTGGAATTCGACCCGTTTGAAGAACCAGTACCCGGCCAGGAAGACAAGCAGGGCAACCAGGGCAGCCTGCGCAAGGTAAGGTCCAGGCAACTGGCCCTCCAGCAAGACATCGCGGAAGGCCGCAGTTACCCCAGCCATCGGATTCAGGAAATAGATCGGGCGAAGCCATGCTGGCACCAGCGAAACCGGGTAGATAATCGGTGAAGCGTAGAACCCCACCTGTAAGCCGAGGACCAGTAAGGATCGAACATCGCGGAAAAAGACGTTGAGAGCGGCGCAGGCCAATCCCAATCCCAGGATCAGAACGAGTTCAATGGCCAGGATTAGTGGAAGATACAGCCAGCCGAGAGGAAAAGCCGGGACTCTATAAACCAGCAGCAGAATAACAATCAGGATGGCCGCAACCCCAAAATCCATTAATCGAGCCAGTAAGGCTGCAATCGGGAGGGCTTCACGAGGAAAGTAAATCTTCGTGATCAGGGTCATGTTATCAACCAGAGCATTAGCCATATCCGGCAGAGCCATAGCCAGGAGTGTCCACGGAACAATGGCCACATAAGAAAAGAGCAGATAAGGAATATGACCCGTGTTGATTGGCACGAGCCGCGTAAAGATAATGGTGAAGATGGCTACCTGGGCAACCGGCTGAATGACCGCCCAGAGCCAGCCCAGGGCTGATTGCTGGTAGCGGGCCCGAATGTTTCGGGAAGTCCATTCCCAGAGCAGGTCTCGGGATTGAAAGATCTTCCGGAATGCGAATATCTCGAGGAGCATTTGATCTGGTGTCAGTAGAATTATTTCTTCAATCTGATCTTCAAATCTTCTCGCAGAATCTCGGTCTCAGACTTCATCGGATTACTCTACTCTTCGGTTCAGCCAATCCGAGTCAAAGAATCCATGGTTACTTTGACAAAGTCACCCGTGTTGCCTATTTGCCCATTGCCATCATGACTCCACCGAGTCTTGGGCTCAAAGATGCCAACGCTATCCTCATAGCTCAAGGCAGACCCTTTCACGGAAAACCAGTCTGATCTGCCTGCCTTTGACATGAGACCCATGGAATCGCTTTCATTCAGGAACCAGACCTCAGCAAAGTAACTCCCACTGACAAGCTGCAGCGGTTCCAAATGCAAGGTGATCACACCGTGTCCATGCTCGATAACCAGATCGAAATCATCGAGTTTGGTCCGCATCATGCAACAAGTTAAACCGTCTGAGCGTATGATAAAGGCTGAGGCTTGAGCTTTACCAAGTGATCTGTAGGCATTGTAATGGATTCGAATTTGAGCTGGCTGGTCACTGGCAAGAATCTCTGCTGTTGATCCATCCCCGTTCAGCACCTCAACCTGAGTGGGTTCGATGCCAACGTCTTCCTCAGTCATTTCCGAAGGTCTCGGCTTGAACCTTCGGGCTCGCTCAAGATGAAGGTCCCGCTCATAGGCATCAATCACATCTTTGGTGGTCCCGAAATGCTTCACCTCTCCTTTTTGCAAATATAGAGCGTTACTACAAACGGCTTGGACCAGGTAAAAATTATGTGACACGAAAATGATGCTGGTACCGTTGTTGACCAATGAGCGAATCCGCCCCAGGCATTTCTGTTGAAACGACGCATCCCCAACCGCCAGGACCTCATCGATGAGCAAGATTTCAGGTTCAATACACGTAGCGACCGCAAAACCTAACCTGACGATCATGCCCGATGAGTATCGCTTCACCGGCGTATCAATGAAGCGCTCAAGTTCAGAGAAAGCCACAATGTCGTCAAAGTGATTCTCAATTTCCTTTCGGCTGAGTCCCAGGATCACACCATTCAGGAAAATGTTCTCCCGACCTGTTAGGTCCGGGTGGAAACCAGCACCCAGTTCAATAAGCGCTGAAAGTTTTCCATGGGCCGTCAAACACCCTGAAGTCGGTTTGGTGATGTTTGCCAGCAGTTTGAGGACGGTTGTCTTGCCAGCTCCATTGGCTCCAACGAGTGCTAGAGATTGACCGGGTTCCAAATCGAAACTTACATCTCTCAGCGCCCAGAGATCCTGCTGATCAGAAGACGTCTGCGGAGCCCGCTTAAACGACTCCCGAAGCCTCCCGGATATGAATGCAGGCAGGCTGGTGCGAGTTAGGCCAAGCATATATCGTTTGGATACGCATTCGAACTGGATGACAGTTTTCATTGATCAAACTCGTATTCGTGTTTGTGGCACCCAGTATTGTTCCCAGTACCTGAATTCAAGCTTTTGTTGTGGTCCCTGGTTGAGAAGCAGACTCTAGAGCCCTGGGCTCTTTTCTTACTGGAGCCCAAGTCAATCAAAGAAGCACAACCCCGTTGAGCAGCCATTTGGCAGCCCTGAAGTGATTTGTTTCCCAGGCCACAATTCCTGAGCGCGCGCATAGGCTCGGGGATTCCCAATGTCGATAAGCAAGCCCGGCCACAGCCAACCGTACATCTGACCCAAACACCGCGGCAGTAAGTCAAAACCAATGTCTGCAGGTTTCGAGAGTGGCAAATGAGAGCGGACTCCCGCTCGCATCACATAGACGCCCGCGTTGGCAAGCGATGATTTCGGAGCAGTTGGTTTTTCCTCGAAACTGGTGATCAGAGCACTTCTGTCCATCTCTGCCACTCCACATTCCTGGGGCCTAGTCGAGGGAAACAAGGCCAACGAAATTAATCCTCGATGTTTTTGATGAAATTGGACCAGTTCAGTGAGATTCATGTTCGTAAGGTTGTCGGCATAGCACACCAGGAAACTCTCCTCTTCGGCAATGAAATCCCAGTTTCTCGCCAGGGTTCCCGCACTCCCGAGAAGCACCTCCTCGTGAGAGAGGCGCACCTTGGGATTACCAAACCAGCCTGATGCGAACACATGCACTTGTTCAGCAAGATGGTGGGTATTGATTAAAACTTCCCGGACACCGTGCTTTGCCAGAAGCCCCAGCCAAACTTGGAGGAGTGGTTGACCGCCAATGGGAACGAGGCACTTCGGGATCCGGTCTGTGATGGGACGCAGCCGCGATCCCAAACCAGCAGCCAACAAGAAAGCCTTCATGATCCTTTTCCGTTTAGAAAGGAGTTAAGACAGAGCAAAAGCGGCAGAACAACACAGCTTTTAGCCTCCTCGACGAGCAGCCAGCGAAAGGGCTATATGGCGATGACCGTTGCCGTTACCCCGCTTGCTGACTGCTTCAGGGAGGCCCCGGATCATCTTCCCAGTCTCAATAGATGTTCGAAGCGCCCCTGTAACCAGATGGTCGAGGACCAAATGCGTACTCTCAATCATTCCCATGTCATCGGTGGGAGAATGGACGCAAAGATCGACCATGTTTTTAAGGCGGCCACCGGAGCGACCTGTCCACCCAATGGTAACGGCACCCTGATCCATGGCGAATTCCATGGCTCGAAGCACGTTGGGAGAATTTCCGCTGGCGCTGATGCCAATGACCAAATCCCCGCCTTCTAAGAGGTTCTCCAATTGCTCCTTGAAGATCCACTCATAAGAACTGTCATTAGCCCAGGCTGTGATTATCGAAATGTTGTCGGTCAGAGAGATGACCCTCATTCGCTGCTTCCCCGAAACGATCGTTGCTTTGGAAAGATCATTCGCCATATGAGAGGCCGTGGAGGCACTTCCACCATTCCCGAAGATGAAGACCTGCCTGCCGTGTTTCCAGGCTTCAAACAGGTGACCAACTACCTGAATGATTGCTACATTGGGCATCTCGGCCAGAACTCTTTGAGTCTCTCGAAGATATCCATCAATGAAATCCATAGATCTCCTTTTTCAATTGTCTATCATTTCCTTACTCTGTTCGGGAATATGCATCTCCTCGGCGGGAGAAGAGTCCTACGCGCATTTTTCTAATGGTCGATTTGCTCTTCAGGTAGAAGGACATTCAGAACAGCACTGTCGGAAATTCGCTGCAGATAATTTCGTTTGCTAACAAGCACTAATAAACGAGAGACATGGTTGCGATAGTGGGTATTATGTTCAAAAGGCCATAGCCCAATTCCTTCGCGTTACTTCCGGGAATGAAAAGAATGTCATTCGGCATCACCGGGAAATCCGGTTCTTTGCCTTTGAGGATCGCTGCAAAATCGACCGCCATCTCTTGTCGAGTACCCGCTTGATCGTATCGCACGAGGAACCCCTTGCTCATTTTGGCTGTTTTGGTGGGTCCACCTGCAAAAGAAATGGCTTGGGAGATCAGGAGTTGACGGCTGGGAGGAATTTCAAAAGAGCCCGGATTTTGCACGTCTCCAGTGGCATAAAAGTACTTGGGCCGATTAAATGGAACGTAGAGAACATCGCCGCCTTGGAGGCGAAAGTTTAAGTCCGGCCGATTTCCTTCCGCCAGCGCTTTAATGTCTATTTTAATGGCTTCGGCTACGGCGGTTTCCCCCGTTGCTGGTTGGGTATCGGATTCACTTTCCTTCGTCTTTGTCTGAGTGGGGCTGCGCCGATACAAATACATGACGCCGTCTGTGGGGATACCTAAACTCAAACCGATCAGATCCAGCATGTACATGTCGTCTCTCATGTAGTACTGCCCCGGCTGCATGACTTCCCCGATGATGTAGATGGTGTGGCCACGATAATCTTTTACTCGGACGGTGACCTGAGGCTGTTTCACCAGGTCTCGTTCTCGCAGCCTGCGGGTAATTTCGGATTCGAGCTCAGAAGGTGTCATGTCATTGACGTTAAGAATGCCAACAAATGGAACGTGAATCTTTCCGGAGTTGCTGACGACGATCTCTAACCAAGGTTGCAGTGGTTGAGTAAACTCCTTCAATCCAACCACACTAATCGTCAAAACATCGGCAGGGCCCAGGTGATAATCCTTCTGGTCTTGCAGAGCCGACTCCGTTTCTGACTGTTTATTCAACTCTTGCGGAAAAGCCGGACAAACCATCAAAAACAAAAGTATGAGACAATGCATTATTCCTCCTTGAACCGTTTCGGCTATATCAATTGAGCGCTTGCAGCCATATGAGTCGGGATTCTATTGGTAGTTAGAATGGCTTAATGCCGGACTGACATATTTTGTGTGGAAGCTGATTGGACAGCCCCTGGAACTGCCCCCAAGAGGCCGTATCCGAGCGTTTTCACGTTGCTGCCTGGGATGAATATGATGTCGTTAGGACGAATCTCAAAATCGGGTTGTTTGCCCTTCAGTATGGCAGCAAAATCAACTTTCTTCTCCTCCCGGCTGCCATCTTTCTCGTTATAACGTATGAGCATCCCCTGGCTCATCTTTGCCGTCTTGCTGGGCCCTCCCACTTGGGCGATCGCTTGAGACACCATGATTGCTCTCTCCGGAGGTGGAGGAATTTCCACTGCCCCCGGTGACCTGACGTCCCCAACCACGTAAAAGCGCATGTCCCGGCTCTTTGGAATCACCAGGACATCTCCTTTTCGAAGCAGGATGTCGGGGTTTGGGACACCCCCTTTCTTCAGCGGTCTTAGATCGATCTTGATCACTTCCACACCGGGTTCTCCAACGGAAGGGTTCCGTGCTGCACGAGCGGGCTCCAGATTAGGTTCTCCCCGGGATTTCCGCCGGTGAAGATAACCAAAACTATCGGCTCCCGGGTCGATTCCCCCAGCCATCAAAATCCCCTCCATGAGCGTCAGATCCTGCGACATGATGTACTCACCGGGATTATCGACCTCGCCAGTGATGAAGAATGGCTTAGCCTTATAGTCAGTAATGTACACGAGCACATCTGCTTGTTTGAGAAGCTGCTTTTCGGTAAAGAGCGAGGAAACCTTTTCTTCTAGTTGTCCAGAGGTCAAACCGGCGGCCTGAACAGGTCCGAGATAGGGAATTGAGATTTCGCCGGAATTGCTGATGGTAAATGATTGGAGTGAGTCGTTGAGCCCGCCGCCTCCAACGATCTTGATGTCTAACCGGTCTCCTTCACCAAGTAAATAATCCGAGGAGAGTTTGGGTATGCGAAGAAACGGAGCCGTTTCGGTCGTTTGGCTTATCTCACCGGAAGGAAGGATGTTATGGGGGGCCCCGGGACCCGATTTCAGGGACCAGGCACGCAACTGTTTGGCATTTTCACTCTTCTTCTGCCCCAAAACTTCTGGGGCCAATATCATGCATATGCTGACGATGATCACAGCGGCAAGCCACATGGCTCTAGTCCTCCTTTAAAACCGTTCGTTGTTTGGAGCATCTGTGGACTCTGCACGGTAAAGAGCAGGCGACTGTCCACTAACGTATTCCTAACTTCGTTTTCCTTGGTATTCTAATAATCCAGCCTTGCACCTTTTTCCCCGGCACTGCGCGCCTCGCACGCTACCCAATGCAATTGTTCGAGCGATCTAACGGGAATAGTCAAAAATCACCTTGGTGCCAGCCCGTTCAACATTGAATATGAGTTCGGGCAGAGTTCGAAGAACAGTGCGGACAGCCTGCTGGCGGTCCGGAGGACAGTAGAGCAACAGAAATCCGCCTCCTCCCGCCCCAGTAATCTTGCCGCCCACAGCACCGGCTTTCAACGCGCTTTGATAGATTTCATCAATCATACCGTTGGATATCTTGCTGGCCATTTGTTTCTTGAGTTGCCACCCTTCATGCAACAGTCTTCCGAAATCTTCAAAGGAGCCAGATCTCAGGCTCTCTTTGGCGATGAAGGCCAATTTCTTCATTTCTCTCAGGATGTCGAGCTTCAGATTGATGTTGCTCACTTGCTCTGACAGTATGGTTTCCGCTTTGCGAGTGCCATTGGTGAAGAAAAGCAGCAAGTTTTGACTTAGACGCCGCCAAGACTCGTCCTCCAGGCCGAGCGATTCGACAACGACCCGCCCATCCCGGGCAAAAGAGATGAAACGCTGGCCCCCGTATGCAGCGATGTATTGATCTTGCATGCCTATGGGTTTTCCCAAAATATTCAGCTCAATCTCGCATGCCTCTCGGGCTAGAGTCTCAGGTTCCCTTGGCTCGTTGAGGTAATGATACATCGCGTTGAGCAAACCCACCGTCACGGTACTGGAAGACCCCATACCTGAGCCAGAGGAGGGAATGTCTCCCATTGTCGTGATTTCTACCCCTTTTCGAATTCCGGTCTTGCGAAGACACTCGCGAACCAGCTCATGTTGAATGTCATCAATGTTGTCTACGATTTCGGTCTTCGTATAGCCGATTCGCAGTTTGGCGTCGAACCTCTTCTTGATGATGACAAAGATATACTTGTTGATCGCCGAACTCAGGACATGGCCCTCTTCCTGGAGGAAGAACTGGGGAAAATCGGTTCCGCCGCCAAAGAAACTAATTCGCAATGGAGTTTGGGTGATAATCAAGACTTCTGGCTTCCTTCGATTTTCAAATTACGGAAAAGAGAGAGACATTCTCGAATTGCCTGGTATCAGTGCGGACAGAGTGCCGACTGTGTCAGGCTCGGGAGGCCAAACGAAGAGTGCTACGGAGGACACGGACAGGCATCGCTTTAATGGCACTAACCACTCTTTCCTGGTCAGACTCTGTCATGTTGTTATAGAACGGCAAGCGTAACAGGCGATCGCTCACGCTTTCTGTCACTGGGCAGTCACCTGGTCTTCCGCCAAACCGGCGTCCCATATCAGAAAGATGTAAAGGTAGGTAGTGAAAAACACTGTAAATGTTGCTTGCTTTCAAGTGCTCAATGAGCGCCTGCCGAGCATCCAAGGAAGGCAGGAGCAGGTAGAACATGTGATACGGTTGCTCGCAATAGCTGGGAACGACCGGTAGGCGGATATCATGAATCTCTGCCCACTCATTAAGGTTTTCATAATAGTATTCCCAGATTTTGCGGCGTTTGGCTTGAATCTCCTCCCGGGCTTCCAGTTGAGCGTAAAGAAAAGCGGCGAGCAGATCGGAGGGAAGATGGCTGGAGCCCACGTCCACCCAGGTATACTTATCCACTTCGCCGCGGAAGAAACGCCCCCGATTGGTGCCCTTTTCGCGAATGATCTCGGCACGTTCAATGTACTTTCGATCGTTGATGACAAGCGCACCGCCCTCCCCGCAAATGAAATTCTTTGTTTCGTGAAAGCTTTGCGTGGCGAAAGCGCCAAAGGTTCCCAAGTATTTACCCTTATATTTGCCGAACAAGCCGTGGGCATTGTCCTCAACTACAGCTATGTTATGTCGGGAAGCAATGCCACAGATCTTGTCCATTTCACAGCCCACGCCGGCATAATGTACAGGTACGATGGCCTTGGTGTTCGGCGAGATCAAGTGTCCCAGTTGTGTTTCATCCATGTTCAGCGTGTCGGGACGGATGTCTGCGAAAACGGGTTTGGCCCCGCGGAGAACAAAAGCATTGGCCGTGCTGACAAAGGTGAAGGATGGGACGATTACCTCGTCACCTGGCCCGATCTCCAACAAAAGAGCGGACATTTCCAGGGCATCGGTACAGGAAGTTGTTAGCAGCACATTGGGAACACCGAGCGCTCGTTCCAGAAAGTCATGGCACTTCTTGGTGAAATTTCCATCCCCTGCCGAGTGGCCTTCGTGAATGGCTTTGGAAATATAATAGAGTTCCTTGCCAACAATGGTCGGCCGATTGAATGGAATTGTACTCATTGGATTTCTCAAGTCTTGATTTGTCGGCTCTCTCTTCATGAATAAGCTGTTTGATCGATGAGTTGCATGAAATGTGGGAGAACGACTTTCCAGTTGTAACGAGCTTGGACCAACCTGAACGCATTTTCAGCAACGGCTTGTGCGTACAATGGTTCGTGAAGAAGTTTAAGCACCAATCGGGCGAAGTCTTCATTTGTGTCAGCAATTAAAAGATGCTCGCCGTCTCTCACTTCCAGCCCTTCAGCAGCCTTGGTGGTGGCGACTACTGGTGTGCGGACCGCCATCGCCTCAACGATCTTGAGACGAGTTCCACCGCCAGTAAGAATGGGTGCTACACTGACGGACGCTGCTGCCACCACGGGGCGTACGTCGGGTATCCGACCGGTCTGCACGACGTCTACGGCAGGTGGCAACGGACGGGAACCTGGGCTTCCAGTAATCGTTAGTCGAACAGAGGGTAATTCGGACCTAATCTTCGGATAAATATCTCGCAGGAACCACGTCATCGCTTGGAAGTTGGGTGCAAAACGAAGTGATCCGGTAAATATTAACGCGCCGGGAATCTTGACGGTCGATCTGCTGCAGCTCCCATCCACATCGATGCTGTTCGGAACCACATGCACCGGTCTGTAGAAAGGGGCAGCCTCAGAAAGCAACTTGCATTCAACCTCTGACGCCACGGTGCACAGCTTGAAATTCTGGAGCACTTGTTCCATGAACCTGCGATGTTTTGCCCAGGTAAGTTTTCGCTTCATTCGATTCCAGAGAAGGCCCCCTTGAACCTCATCTGGATAATAAATGCCAAGTTCCGCTTCCTCGAAAATTGCGGGAATTCCTTGAAAGTACTTAAAGTAGGACGCCATCGATAGCTGCGAAGCAATAATGAGATCGAACCGGTTCTTTTGAATTGCCCAGCGGATGAGAGCTTCCATCTCCGGGCGATAGGTGTCCACCAGGTAGCGAGGCGTACAACTCAAATAACCTTGCAGCGCGCGACGGCTAAGTGGGTTAAATTCCTGGTATGAGCAGACATGAATCTCCTTTGGTGCTGGGCTCGGATAGTTGACTGCCGGAAGGTTCTCTCCAGGATTGAAGAAGCTGAGTAGAGTAACGCTGTGCCGTTCGCAAAGAGCGCGCAGTATGTTGAAGATGCGCATCTTAGAGCCGTTGTCTGGCGGATCAGGGTACCAGCGTGAGAGGAACAAAATATTCATAGGCTCTTTAGATGTTGCTAGAATCATCTGTGAGGACAACCACCCCTGAACTTCTCCTCAACTGAGGAAGGGAATATGGGTGCTAGACAAATTGGGCAGATGCTAGTGCTTGGGTTTCTCGTGACAGAATGTCTCGAGCAAAGGAATTCCCGTGACCCATCCAGGGGAGGCCTAGAATGTCTGCGATCGTGGAAGCAACATCGGCGAAAGTTTCGCGCGTGCCCAGGTTGACGTTCGGCCTAATCAGCTCCCCCATGACCAGAAGTGGCACACGCTCGCGGGAGTGATCGGTGCCTTTGGTTGTGGGATCGTTACCGTGATCGGCAGTAATGATGAGCACATCGTCACGCTTCATTCTGAGCATTATTTCCGGCAAACGCCGATCGAAAATTTCCAGCGCGGCTGCGTATCCGCTCGGGTTGTTGCGATGACCATACAGAGCGTCGAAGTCAACCAAGTTCGCGAAAACGAGACCTGGTTTATCCATTTCCATATATCCAAGGATGGCATCAAATCCCGCCATATTGTTACCGGCATGGTTGCTCATCGTTAACCCGCGGTGGGCGAAGATGTCTTCGATTTTCCCTACACCCATGACGTCGAGCCCTGACGATTTGACGACGTCCAAGATCGTGGGGTCCGGGGGCTCAAGGCTAAAGTCCCGTCGTCTTTCCGTTCGTTGAAAATTCCCCGGTTGACCCAGGAATGGACGGGCAATGACCCGACCAACGGCATGTTTACCAGTGAGCAACGAACGGGCAATCCGACAGATACGATATAACTCATCAACAGGAATAATGCCCTCGTGTGCAGCCACCTGAAATACGCTATCAGCTGAGGTGTAGACAATGGGCCTGCCACTGCGCAGATGCTCTGGGCCAAGCTCTTTGATGATCTCTGTGCCCGAAGCTGGATAGTTGCCGAGAGTTTCCCTTCCGATACGTTCCTCGTACTCTTCGATGAAATCAACCGGAAAGCCTGCGGGATACACAGGGAATGGTTTTTCCAGGATGACTCCACCCAGCTCCCAATGCCCTGTCGTGGTGTCCTTCCCAGCGCTGACCTCCGTCAAACGCCCGTAGGCGCCAATGGGCTTATCTGAGGGTGGAACCCCCACGATGTCGGTTGTGTGGCCCAAGCCCATGTTTGCCAGGTTCAGTAATTTCAAGCCTCCAACAGTTCGCGCAATATTGCCAAGAGTGTTGCAGGACTCGTCGCCATATGCCGCGGCATCTGGTGCATCGCCGCAACCAACACTGTCGAGCACAAGCAAGATAACGCGTTGTCGTTTTTCAGGCATTTCGAATTCTCATTCCAAGCACTTTACGCGCCGCCACTGACGGCATAAGGAATTCGCTGATAATAAAGAAGCGAATCCCAGGAAGGACCCCCCTGTCAGTCCCCCTTGTCAAGGGAGACAAAGGCGATGTCCCCACTTCTCGGTAACAAGTCTCGGCTAAGGGAGGTTTCCCATGCTTTCGGGCAGCAAGGCGTTGCGGAAAAACTCAACCGTTTCGGCAAGGCCCTGTCTCAACGACATTTCGGGTTGCCAGCCCAGCGTTTTTTGAGCTCGATTTGAATGGAGGAAGATCTTGTAGACTTCTCCCTTCTTGGCCGGACTGTGAACCGCTGGCATTCGAAAGTGGGTCAATTCGGCGAGAGTTTTGAAGATCGTATTCACCGATGTCCCGGCGCCACTGCCGATATTGAGAATCTCGTTGTCACCCTTATCTAGAGCCAAAACGCTAGCCTTGGCTACGTCGGAAACATGAACGAAGTCCCGCTGCTGTTCTCCGGCCCCGTTAATGACGGGCTGACGACCATCCAACATTTGGCCCGTGAAGATGGCTACCACTCCCGCCTCTCCAAAGGGGTCCTGTCGCGGACCGTAAACATTTGGATAGCGAAGAGCCGTAAAGCGAATGCCGAAGTTAACGTTATAGAGTTGCAAGTAGTGTTCAACGTGATGCTTGCTGGCACCGTAAGGATCCAGGGGATTGATGGGGTGGTCCTCCGAAACCGGCAACTCTTGAGGTTCTCCATAGACAGCTCCGCCGGTGGAAGCATAGATCACCTTTCTTACCCTATACATCCGACAACACTCAAGGACGTTAACGGAACCGAGGACGTTGACATCCGCATACAGTAACGGTTTCTCAAATGACTCTCGAACGTTAGCCCGGGCCGCTTGATGATTAACAATTTCCGGCCTCACGGCATCAAAGACTTCCGCTAGCTGGCTGCCGCGAATATCGACTTCATAGAGAAGAACGCCTTCTGGTAGGTTGTGCCGAAAACCTGATGACAGGTCGTCTACCACCGAGACCTCGTGGCCGGCGGACAAGTAAGCGTCTACAATGTGGGAACCGATGAAGCCGGCTCCTCCTGTGACCAGTATTTTCATTTATTGAAGAGCTCCTTGGTGGTTTTGATGAGTAGTCTCAAAATGGTGAGTTGATTGTGATTTGAAGTCCTGGTTTAAGAGCGGCGAAAACAAGTCTAACCGCCAAGAACGCCAAGAAGACAAAGCCCACGAATCACACGAATGGACAGGCAGGGTGCCCGTCCCTACCGTTTAGTAGGCTCCGTGACCTCTGACAATTGCTGGAATGGTTTGAACAAAGAGAATTTGCAGATCGAGCCACACGCTGTAATGGCGGACATAATACATGTCGAGCCGGACCCTCTCCTCATAGGAAAGCTCGGACCTGCCCGATACCTGCCAGAGTCCAGTAATACCCGGCTTGACCGTCAAGAGATTGAGCTTGTGGCGACCATATTTCGCGGCCTCAGCCGATGTGATCATGCGCGGACCCACGAGGCTCATTTGACCTAGCAGGACATTGAACAGTTGTGGTAATTCATCCAGGCTGTACTTTCTTAGCCAGCGGCCCACCTTAGTGATGCGCGGGTCTTCCTTTAGTTTATGATTAACTCTTAACAGCTGTAATAGACTAGGGTGGTGGTTCAATAAATCATCCCCATTTGTATGCATCGTCCGAAACTTAAAAGCATCAAACTGCTTCCCTGACACGCCGAGGACCCTCCTGCGATAGACTATCGGGCCGGGAGAATCTATCTTGATCAATAGCGTAATGAAAAGAAAGAGAGGAAACATTAACAGCAAGGCCACAACGGCGAGCGCGTACTCCAATATGGTTTTGACATAAACTTCTGCCGGTTCTAGTCGGATTTTGCTCAGGCTCAACAATGGGACAGGTCCCATCGTTCTCACGCTAACCCGTGTTGTGAGAAGTTCGTAGAGACCTGAAGAGAGTCTCAAGTTGACATCGGGAAAAGAGTTTACTTCTTCACACAACTGCAACAGATTCTCTCGTTTCAAGGCTGTTATGGCAACGACGAGATCTTCAATTGCGTGTTCCTTGATGATCCTATGGATCTCGCCTGTGGAGCCAAGGACGGGAAGAACGAGGCTCTCGTCTCTGTCTTCCGGGCTGTTGCTTGACACGAAGCCGATTAAGCGGAGTCCGGAAGCTTGCCAGCGGCTCAGATCGGCAGCCAGGATCACAGCCTCTTCGTTCGTCCCAATAATAACAGCGGGAGTGAGGAGATACCCTCTTTGACGCGCCGCATAGGCCAACCGGCGACATAAGAAGCGGTTGAACAACACGAAAACAAATGAAAAAAACCAAGCCGAAATCACCCACATCCGAGACACTACGAACTGCGGGAAGAAGAAGGTTGCCAGAACAACTATCATCGTTGCTGCAGTGCACGCATTGAATGCCCGGGAATACTCCGTAACTCCACCGAGGAGTACGTGGGGCTCATAAAGCTTGAACGGGACAAACACCAGAAGCGAGATTGGGATCAACAATGCTGCCAGACTTGGGTAGAACTCAGGGTTAGGTAAAACACCCGGCGCAGCAGTCACCTGCAGGTCAAATCGCATCCAGTAAGCGATTCGAAAGGCAAGGCCCAACGCAAGAACATCACTCAGTATCAACCCTGCCTTCAGGATAAGACGCTGGTATCTCAGAGAGAGAATCGGCGCCTCAGGGCAGGAAGCCACTGTTTGGACAAACGGTATGCTGCGGATCTGAACTTCCATGTGTTTTTAGATTCCTAGTAGAGCCCTAGCCCGATTCGCAAAATTTAGTTAAAGTACAGTCAAAAAATAAGGTGTCGGCAGTCTACACCGCGACTCTCCAATGATCGCCCCTGTAGCATTGAAGCAATTCGAGCGACAGAACTGATCTGCCTATAGCTTCCTTGCGGAATGGGGGATTCATTCTTGGACAGATCAGTCGACTGGTCGCGGCAGGAGAACGCGAGCGAATTGGGTGGCACCGAAAACGCGGTCGTACGCGTATACCATGGAAAATGCTGCAAAGGGCATGGTGATGGCATCAACCGGGAGACGATACCGGATAAGGCTCCAGGTCATTAGATGAATAAGGGTGTAGCCTGCCGAAACAAAGAAGAGGAGCACCGCACCTGGATAGTATTGTGGGCTTCCCCATCCTTTCCAACAGGGAACAACCAAAATCAAACCAAATAAGATGAAAGGGAAACAAAGTCCGAACGACAGGACTCTGGCATAATTGCTTGCCACTCCAGAGTTTTGGGACGGCAAAAATTTGAAAAATTCCTTGGCCCTGCTGATGGAAAGTCGTATGTAGCGAGCCGGATCCTCTCGTGCAAATGTTAATCCGCGCAAAAGGAGTGCCCTATCCAATCGGGCCTCGTTGAACCCGCGCAGTTCCTCAGGGATCAAAGCCCCGTAGGTCGTTCTGTTCCCGGGCAATAGGGGAATAAACTCACTTCCATGAATAGGGTGATTCCCCCAAAAAAAGGCAAATCCGGCATTGGTGTTGAGCAGGACGAATTGACCAAAAACCCTATAATTTCGGACCGTCCAGGGCAGAATGAAGGCGAAAACTATCAAAACGGTCAATGTCATGCGGCTCAAAAGCGGGACTACAGGCGTCTTCGTGGACCGACCCACCCCTGAAGGCTGAAGCCATCTTTCTCCTCCTAAGAGGGGACTTTTAGAGGAGGTTCGGTGGTGTACCTGCCAGGCAATCCACGCAAGAACGAACGGAACGAGGAGGAGGATGGTTTGGCGGAGAAGAGCTGCTGATGCAAAGGCGAGCCCTAAATAGACCCAAGGCTTCACCTCCCGTTTACAATAAAGGGGGTTTGAAGAATCGGCCAAAGCCGTCGAGACATCCAAGGCCCATAATATGGCAAGGATAAAGAACGATTCCGTTACCAACGCCCCGGCATAATAAACGAAATATGCATAGAACGCGGTCAGTGCAGCGGATACCAGGCCAACTTTGGGACCAAATAACCTTCGGCCAATCCGCCAGGTGATCAGAGGCATGAGAATACCCGTCAAAACTGCCTGAATCAACCGGGCTGCAAGTGGGATTGGTCCCGTAACCAAATAAATGGCAGCAAGGAAAAGGACATATAAGAAACTCCAATGCGCCGTTGGCTGATTTGCGGGCGTGGCCGGCCACCAGCCGGTATCAAAACTAAAGCCGTTTCCTCCCAAAACACGTAGCGCCAATTTATGGTAAGAGATTTGGTCAAAAACGCCGGGCATCGCCGCTACGGTATTTCCTTGGTAGAGGGCTGAAGCGACTCTTAATGACACTCCCAAAAGGATGATGGCCCACAAGGTGCGGTTTCTGGGTAGAAGCAGTCGTCTCCGCCCCTCCTGTAGTTTTCTTCTGGGAAGCGGCGGGGCAGGGGGGACTGCTTGTGCAGCTGAGTCCTTAGTGGCCTGAGAATGTTTAAGATACATGACAGCTGGCATCTTGATAAATCGCGGTTAAATCGCGCGCAATGGAGCGCCACTCGTGTTGCTGTTCGACATACTTTCTACCCGACAGACCCAATCTCAGTCGACGTTTTGGATTCTTCAACATGGAAATAATGGAGTCTGCGAGGTCTTGTGGGTTTTCGGCTATGATGAGGTCCCGGTCCGACTGCACGTGAAGAGCAGATACCGCCTGGGGAGTTGCTACAACCGGCGTCCCACAGGCCATTGCCTCGAGAACTTTGTTTTGAATGCCGACACCATATTGAATGGGGGCCACAGCAACAGTCGCTCTGCGAAGAAAAGGCCGAATATCCGTCACAGTACCCGTGATCTGAATTCGTGTTTCGCTGTTGCCATTTCGCGAGATACTCATATTCTGGCTCTCCTCCCAGGGAATGCCTAGCTTCTGAATTGCCCGGGAAGGGTTCTTCCCGACAATCCAAAGCCGAGTTTCAGGAAGTGCGGCCCAGATTTTCGGCATTACTTCTTTGACAAAACGCAGCACTGCCGTGATGTTTGCGTGGTAGCTCATCTTGCCGGATATCACCAAGGTGAGTGGCTCCCTGGCTTCTCCGCTTGGGGAAAAGTACTCCAGATCGACGCCGTTAGGGACAACCGTGATGCGGGAAGCCAATAAGCCTGCTTTGCCATTTCCATTCTGCTGATGCCAATAGGCAGCCAACTTCAGGAGTTCGCGCCGGTCCGAGTCTGAGGTCATGAGGATTCGGTCAAACTGCGTGGTGAGCCATCCCTCAAGCTGCTCCGTTCGACCAAGTTCGAGCCTGGCAGCGATCCGAGACCGGAGTGTGGAGCTCTCTTGAGCTGCATGACGAAACAGCCCACTAATACAATCAACACTGTCCCAAACCAGTTGAGGCCGCTTGTGGCTGCTGGCTTTGATGATTTCATTGAGAAGCAATGCATATCGAACTCCGCGCAAGTGTTCGACATGAACAACATCAAAAACCTCTGTTTTGAATAGGCCGGTTATGCGTTTGGCGAGTTGTGGGCACCAGCTATAGGATGCCTGAAATGGACGAGCCGTGGGAAGAGCCCATAAGCAATTCCACAGGGATCGGCTGAATGCAATTCTTTCGGCCAAAATACTTTCAAGGCCGACCAATTCCTGAAACGCAGCAAATTCTTCCCGTTTGGTCCAGGATGCGGCCAGTGTAATTCGGTGTCCTTCCGAAGCGAGGGCTTTGATCAGATGAAACGGACGCGTTCGGATACGGCTGGGCACATAGGGCACAACGTAGAGTATCTTCAGTGGTAGATTTGATCCCATGCCTTATAAACAGTTTTCCAGTTGTAAAGTGTCTCAACCGTCGTGCGCCCGTTTTCGGTAAGTCTTCGGGCCAGGTTACGGTCCCTCATCACCTGGATAAGACTATTCGCAAAGGACTCCTCGTCATCAGCGACAAGCAGATTTTCACCAGCGGCGATTTTTATCCCTTCGGCCCCCAATGAAGTCGAGACGACTGGCAATCCCCACGACCACGCATCCAGAATCTTGACTCTCATGCCAGCACCAGAGCGGAGAGGGACGATAAAGGCTGCGGTCTCGGAGAGATACTGCTCGAGATTGGGCACATAGCCCGCTACCTCCACATTCGACCCCCGTCCTAGGCGGCTAAGCTTTTTGGGTGTTCCTTTTCCGATCAGCGTCAGTACTGCCGATGGCGCAGCAAGAGTCACCTTGGGCCAGACTTTATTAACAAACCAGGCTATTCCTTCCGCGTTGGGTGGCCAATGCATACCACCCACGAAAGTCACTCGAAAAGGTTGTTGGCGTCGCAAGGGCAGCTTTGTGAAAGGCTCGGTGGCAATTGGGATAATACATTCCCGAGAGTGCTGGTCTTCACCCGGGGAGCCTACAGCTTTCTGGTCTTCTTTGCTGACCCAGACAACTCGGTCGAATATTTTGCAAACACGGCGCTCGAAGGTCTCGAGCTTTGATGCTTCTTCGCGCAAGAGAGCTTTTGCAAGGGGGTTGCCCGTGCAGTCCGCCAACCGGCGTGGGATCATGAAGACCGCATTGTGCTGATCCAATACCTTGAGAGAGGGGCCACTGGTTTCCATGATGTAAGGAGACATCCAGAGTTGATCGGCATGCAGCGCGTCAAATGAGCGGCGGTTCATGATCTGTTCAAGTTTTTGCCGCATCGATGGCAATTGATCCCGAAGAATAAGAAACGGAGTTGCTGAAAAGAGGCTATGAAGTCCATTGGAGAAATCTTTGGATCGCGACCGAATCAGGGGAACAGTCTCAACAGAATGGCAAATTCCACGGAGCCGTTGGAGGTTCCGCTCATCGTCTCCGGGCCGAGTGAAACACAAGAGTGTCAGCTCATGACCTGCTTCGGCCAAGTAGCGTAATACGTAGAATGCTCGTATCTTCGGACCGGCATCCAGGGGCAGCGGGAGAAGCTGAGAAAGGAAGAGGATGCGCATCCGTACCTAAAGCGGTTCACAAGACATCGAATGCTCTAGTTCATCCAATGGATTGGAGACAATTCGCTTCAGTGCGAGGATTCCTCCCAGGAAGACCCAGAACAATAAGCTCGAACGGAACCCCCGGATGCCAATATTGTAGAAGAAAGGGATGATCCAGTCGGCAAGCATCCCGGAAGCTAATGATCCGGCCAAACCACCTATGGAACCAATAAGATAGGCCTGTGCAAAGCCACCAGGCACGGAAGAGTACACACGCAAGCTCAACTGAACCATTTCAAAAATAAACCAACAAAAAGCAAGAAAACCAAGTAAGCCTACTTGTGCAAGCAAGTCCACGTAGTTGTTATGAGAACTGAAATTCGTATACCATCCAAGGATTGGGAATAATGCTGCGTAATGGAAGTAGTTGGCCGGGCCCAGACCAATCAATGGACTCTTTTCTAAAACATCCCCTAATACACTCAAGGCTTCAAGTCGGGTCAAAAGGCTATATCGCTCATGGGCATCAACGGCTTCCCGTAATACCGTGGAAAGAAACAAACCCAATGGAGCTGCTAGCAAGGCCAGACCTAGAGCAATTCTAGGTAACCGGAAGAAAAGGACAACTCCGAATGAAATCAGTGGTGGCAGCCAGCCAGAGGCCCAGTCGAAGGATTGAAAAAAACCGCGATAAAGGCTCAGCCCAGTCAAACAGTATAGGGATATTCTCGTGGCCCGGGACAATTGCAGATTGAAGGCGGCCTGGCTAAAACTCAAAGCCACAAGCCATGTCCAAAACAGGCTGCCAAGGGATCCGGGCTTTGTCCATCGGCTCACGAAGTCCAGCCAGAAAACATCTGCAAAACAGCTCACCGCTCCTGCACCCAGGAACAACCAGGTAAGCCACCTCAGCTGGGCAAGATTCCTGACTTGATGTCCGACAGCCAGAAAGAGCCCGCCGGATAAAAGAAAGAGTCCCAAACCCGCCAATTGAGCCCCCAACGGCGCACCCTCCACTGGAAACCACGGATACTGTCCAGCCACAAAAGAAATAATGGACGCGATCATGAAAGCCAGCACCGCATACACCACGCGGGAGGAGTCGAGCCCTTGATGGTGACTGCGGGCGAGAAGTGCCACAATCCACCCTATACAGAGATAGGTTGCAATCAAAAAGGGGAAACTCAGAATGGATTTGGATGGGCCATGAAATTCGAATGGAAACGCCGCCGCTGTCAAAATGAGGCCCGCAAATCCCAGCGTGGGATTCCTGGTCTGAACGAGAAGGGCAACCAGAACAGTACCAAGAGTAGCGAGCCCACCGATGATCATCAGGTAGATTTGAATGGGAAGGGACAGGCCAGCCGAAACAGCCGCTAAAAGTATGCACACCAGTGCCGTCCACGCCTTGCAATTCTTCGTACGCAACAATTCTACAGGCTGAGAAATGAGAAAACTCCTAGGAATATTGCTTTTCGACGGTCGTGCCGCCCCCGACTGACTCATGACTTGCCGACGGTTTAGAACCGCCAAACGCCCAACGAAGGTGATCTATGCCAACCTGAACCGCACGCTTAAATGTTCGGGGATCGCTTAGTAGCATCTTCAAGTAAGTGAAGGCGGGCCCTGGGCGAAATGCCCATTCTCGAAAGGCGCGGCGCTGCCAATACAGCAGATCTTCAGCCGAAAGATTCTCGTATTGCAGGACCGTCCCCTTATCCATGTCCACCTGTTCCCATTGGGTCCCCTCTTTAAACCAACCGTTCTCAACCACTTCAAAGAAAAAGGGTGTTCCCGGATAAGGAGCGGCCACATGAAAGAGAGCAATCTCCAATGGGAGGCTCTTCGAGAGATCAATGGTCTCGCGAATCGTCTCTACGGTTTCTCCTGGCAATCCAATAATGAAGTAGCCCCAGTTTTTGATTCCCGCTTTTCGCGCCCAAGTAAGAGCCTGGTGGGCCTTTTTCGGATTAGCCCCTTTAGCCGCCCTTCTCAGGATGATTTCATTCCCACTTTCTATGCCCCAGGCAATCATCCAGCAACCCGCTCGTCCCATCAGTGTCAACATCTCCTCATCGACGTAATCGACGCGGCTGTTGCAGGTCCATCTAATCTTCAGGTTCTCCTCTAATATTAAGTTGCAAAGGCCCATGACTTGTTCACGGTTCACCGTGAACAGGTCGGCATACATGTGAATATTTCGAATCCCCATGTCATACAGAATGCGAATTTCCTGCAGAATACGTTCTGGAGACAGTAGCCTCACGGACCACTGGTAAGAAACGTGTTTGATGCAGTATTTACATCCTGCGGGGCAACCCCGGCTGGTCAACACGAAACAAAACGGTCCCTTCATGAGCGGCATACGATAGGCTTCGAGAGGAAGGCGATCGTACATCGGCAACGGCAGGTCGTCCAGGTTTGGAATGAAGCCTCTGTCGACATTCTGTTGTATTTCTCCTTGATTTCTCCACACAAGTCCCTTGATTCCGGAAAGATCCAATCGGTCTTGTGACTGAATCCGAGAAACGGGAGGTTGCCATTGGGAGTCAGTCTTCTTTAAGAGCCGGACAAGCCAGTCAGGCTGACCCGAGTACTTTCCATCGAGTCCATCGATCAATTCCCGAAATGTGAGTTCAGGTTCACCCCTGAGGATCAAATCCAGGGCTGGGTAATCCCGCATGGTCTCAAAGGGCATGGGCGTAACGTGGGTACCAAACGCAATAGTTCTTGCGCCAAGACTTTTGGCAAGCATCACGCCATACATGTCGTTTGTCAGAGTTGGGGCGGTTGCCTGGGTCAGGTAATACCTGGGGGACGTTTGTCGCAACAGGGCCTCAAATTCACTCCAGCTCATCCTTTCAGCGATCGCGTCGACTATGGCTACCGAATAGGTGGGCTGGAGCATCGCGGCCAGTTGGGCCAGCGAGCACTGAGGCCAGACCATTTCTTCCCGGCTTCGCCGCCCAACACGGTGCTGTGTGCGAATCCAAATTCCGCCGTCGGGCGAAGGTGGGTTGACAAGCAAAACATCCACTGCCTGTTTGGATCGACCGGGAGTAAGATTCCTGACGGCTGCACCAGCATCGGGAAACTGAGCGGATTTCAAAGACCTCACAGGACGAGTTCCCAAATTATGCCTCAAGTCGTTGAGGGTTCCGGTTTGGTCAGCACTGGATAGTTTCAAAGCAGACTCCTTTCACGTTAAGCCAGTTTAGTGCAGGCCGGACCCAGTCATCAGAGGACGCTGAGTGGCATTGATTGGAGACACTGGAATTTCTTCGACCATTAAATCTTCCCCAATTTTTTCCTCCCGCTCGATTAAGGTGCCCAGCACCCGAATCAACATCCAGAAAAGTGTCAATTGGATACCCACCAGGAGGAAGAGAGCGCTACCCAAGAGCCATAGCCACAGCCGAGTGATCTCCCAGCCATGAAATCCTAGCAGCAAGCTGGCACTTGCAAAGATAGTTCCCATAATACATAAGCCCAGACCGATCCAGCCGAAGTGCTGTTCTGGCGAGGGACCCATGATTCTGGCCACTAGGCTCGCTTGCCGGATTGGTCGTTCGTGGAACAAAGCAACAAGATAGTTGAAGGAGATCCCCAGCGAAAAAACGCTGACGCCGCCCACCGACATTACCAGGCTGGTGAATACTGCAAACACGCCCCATGGTCCTAAAGTTGTAATCCCTTGAACCCGGGCAATGATCAAGAGCAACCCGATTAATCCGGCAAGGGTGAGCGCTCCAAATCCGGCCAATTCCATAATTCGTGCCGGGTTATACTGAAGCGCTGTCCAAAGAATAGTCTTCAGAAATCGGGTGCCGTCCTTGATCACACTTAACTTAGACCGACCCGACCGTTCACCATAAGGTATGGGAATCTCCACTACCTTGAGCCCTTCATGCAAAGCTCGCGTGCTCATGACCGGGGTGAAGTTCAGGCCGTCCGGCAAAGGATATAACTGCCGCAGGCAATCACGCCGGAGGACACGCATGCCGCTGGCGGGGTCTTCAACCCTGGAATTTCCAATCAAGCTAAGCAGCGCGGACCAAATCAGATTCCCAAAACGCCGGATAGGTGGCATGCGGCTCTCAGACCCCGACCGGCGCGAACCGATGACAACATCTGCCTGCTCAAGGAAAGCTACTTCGCATAATTTGACGATGCACTCCGCGGGATAGGTACTGTCGGCATCCAAGAAAGCGAGGAGTTTGCCGCTGGCCCGGCCAAAGCCAGTTTTGATTGCTGCTCCATATCCCCGGTTAACCGAGTGCCTCACAAGTTGCGCGCCTTTGATTTCTTCAACGATCTGGGCCGTTGCATCAACTGATCCGTCATCGACAACAATCACCTCAAGACCTGTGATCCCGATAGACTTTAAATCCTTTCTTAGGGCCAAAACGCTTTCTACAATGTCACTTATCCCGTCTTCCTCGTTCAAGGCCGGGATGATTACGGAAAGTGTCAGATTTCCGGCCTTCTCAGCGCCGATTGTATTGCCAGACAGGCCGTGAGGATATTTATCCATGGGCTTTCTCCTCGGAGTAAATTTCAAGTTGCCCTGCTCTTTGAGGCGAGTCTCCAATTCTCCGGATGAGTCTGGCCGGCGCCCCAGCGACGACGGTGTGAGGGGCTACATTGCGAGTCACAACGGAACCGGCGGCTACAACGGATCCTTGCCCAATTGTTACTCCATCAGTCACAATGGCGCCCGATCCAATCCAGACATCGTCTTCGATGGTGATCCCTTGGGCGGTGATACCCTGCTTCACAAAAGGTCGCCCAGGATCGTCGAAGACGTGGTTCACGGCAACAATCTGAACCATGGGAGATGTATAAACCCTATCCCCTATCCTGACGCCACCCTGCCCCCGGATGACGTTATACTCGCCGATGAGGCTATTATCCCCGATCCGGATTCCTGAGTGGGGAATGCCCCGAAAGTTGTACACGTGCAAGACGGAGCCATGCATCACCAGCGAGTTCTTGCCAATTCGAATGCCATTTGGACAAGCATGCAGGTAAACCCCCTGATCGATGTAGGCTCCTTGATCCAAAGTGATGTTCTTGGCAAAGCGGATTTTGACGCCTTTTTCGATTGCTGCTAGGCCGTTCATCGTAAGGATTAGACGATAGGCCAAAGATCTAAGGCCGACCCCAGCCAAGGTCGGTATCCACCCAAATGATTCAAGCAATATTTGCTCGAGAAAATACCGGGCCGGACTGGAGGCTTGACGTCTGAGGTAAAGCTGCAATTGAGAAAGCGTTGTGGGACACAAGGAGCGCTTGCCAAGTGATCTAAGGAAGGAGTTGGCGAGACAGAACGACGGCTACTTCAATCACAATTCGAAGTGAGGGTTGACATTATTTGCTATCAGTCATTTTCTACTGTCTGTCTGCATGAAAAGCACGCCGGCTCAAATTGAAGATAGCTAATAAGTCGAGTGTATAATTCTCACGCAAATTTCATTATTGCGAGCGCTATCATGATGGGATCTCATGGATAAGGAGAGCCTGATGTCATGCGTCTGTCGTCGCTTGGTAATAGGCGTTATAGTAAGCGGATCTGTTATTGAAGCTTGCTCCATTCAACACGACACCGATAGTATTGGCACCGAAATTCTCGAGAAGAGCCGAGGCTTGTAGAATTAGACTCTTGGGGGTATGCCCAGCCCTGACTACTAGAACCACACCGTCGGATTTGGCAGCTAAAGCTCGCGCGTCTGAGACGGCCAGGAGGGGGGGAGAATCGATTATGACGAACTTGAAAAGCGATGCCATCTCATTCAGAAAGGAACCCATCTTCTCGGAGCCGAGGAGCGCTTGAGGATTGGGAGGTTTTGGACCGGCAGCTACTATGAAGAGATTCGGGTTGCCGGTGGGGTGGATTTTCGGAAGGGGGTTCACGTGCCCGGACAGAAACAAACTAAGACCCTCTTCATTGCCCACACCGAACAACTTTGACAGACTTTGCCTACGCAAGTCCCCTTCTATGAGAAGGGTACTCTTGCCATAATCAGCCAAGGCCAGGCCGAGCTGGCTGGCAATTGTAGTTTTCCCTTCTGCTGGTTCGGCTGAAGTCACCACAATGACGCGAGGCTCTCCCTTTGAGCTGGAAAGGAGGATGGAGGCACAAACGTTTCTGATAGCCTCAGTAATGCCTGGTGGCACGCTCCCCGGCTGAACTGAATGATTAGAGGCTGGATGAACCAGATGGGTTTCCGTCTTGGGCAAGAGAGCCCTTTTCCAGCCTGCTACGAGGGACAATCGGTCAGACCCTGCAAATGATATGAGCGGTACGGAGCCGAGCACTGGGAGGGCAGCGAGTTCTTCAATTTCTTCCAAAGTTGAAATCGAGTTGTCCCAGAAGTCCACGAAGAAGGCAACGCAGAAACCTAAAGCCAGGCCCAGGAAAGAGGCTAATCCAAGGTTCCACAAGATCTTGGGGCTATCTGCGATCGGAGCCGCAAGTGCAGGCTCAATGACCTGAATATTCCCAAACTCAAGTCCCGCCATCACACCGGTCTGCTTTAATCGTTCGAGAAGTCCTTCGTAAAGCTTCTTGTTGGTCTCAACTTCGCGTTGCAATATATTGTATTGAATAGACGCATTCTGGAAACGACCCACATGGCCCTTTTGTTCAGAAAGTGACGCTGCCATCCTTCGGTATCTGCCTTCAACGGTTTCCAGGTCCAGCCGCGCCTGCTCCCGAGCTTGAGCCAGAACCAAGGACTTCTCCCTTTCCAACTGATTACGAACCAGAGCGAGCTCACTGCGTTTTTGAATTACCGCGGGCCAGTTCTCGCCGAAACTGGCTCGCAAAGCATTGAGGTCATGCTCTAACTGAAGAAGTGTGGACGTAAGGCTCTGCACGATGGGAGTTACATATTTCTCTGGAAATTCTTTGACTGATGCCTTCTGAACAGCTTCCATGCGAGACCTGGTAACAGCAAGTTCCGCCTCAATTTCCGCAACCTGCTGGTCCACTACGACTAGTTTCTTCTCAACCAGGTCTCTCCCGGGTTCAACGGCCATGATATTGTTGTCTCGCGCATAGTGGACGAGTTCTTTCTCGGAAAGTTGGACCTTTTTTTCGAGACTTTCCAATTCCCGAGCAAGTCCCTGGCGAGCCTTTTCCCGACCTGCCTGACGAGACTCCAAATGTTGCCTGATGTACTCCTCCGTGTAGAGGTTTACGACTTTCGCCGCGAGTGCAGGAGTAGGTCCTAGCCAGGTAATTTGAAGAAGCTGGCTGGCTGCGATTCGCTTGATCTCAAATTTCTGTTTCAGCAGTTCATGCTCCACATTGTTTGGGCTACTTTTTAGTTCCGAACTCAACCGCTGCACGACACGGTTAACCAGAACTGGGCTTTTGAGAACTTGTTCTTGCGTCATCAATGCGCTTTCATAGCTTCCTGCGCTAGCCCCAGACGCCGCGATATCTCGATACGGAAGGGCTTGAGCATCATCCAGGTTGAACTGAAGGATGGCCGTAGACCGGTAAAGAGGGGTGGCCACAAACGTGGCTATAGCAGTCGGAATTAGAACTAAGAAGGCTACCGCAAAAATTTGAAACTTCCTCTTAAGAAGTTTTTCAACAATCTCCCGAACATTGATCGTTCCCTCTTGATAAACGCTTCGAGAACGTAACTGTAGGGGAATGGATGAACCTGGCTTTTGACCAGGAGTGCGCATTACTGCTTTTGAACCCACCAAATCAATTCTTGCTATCTTCTTCTCGTCCATAGACATGTTCTCAATCGATTCCTTGCGGTTCCAGTAGCACGGTCATTTTTTCAGCAAAAATACTAACGTAAATGACAGCACAGATTCAGGACGTCGAGGTTCGAGCGCAACTCGCGCTTCGCCGCGGTGTGACACCACGGAAACAGCCAGGCTATGCTCCAAAGCAATGTCTTTGGCACCGTGAGCCCACCCAACATCAGCCGCAGTGTAAATGCCGCAAGGCTTCCACGGTTCTTCTTGTAGAAGAGCATTTTCCCGCGATAGACCATTTTGCGGCGACGCCAGCGGTCCATACTGCGACCACCATAATGGATCGTGGTTACCAGCGGCAGATAGTAGACTTTCCAATTAGCTTGCTTGAGGCGGAATTGAAAGTCTGTTTCATCGCCATAAATAAAGTATTGTTCATCAAGAAACCCGATTTGGGAAAAGACGCCTCTTCGCACCAAAAGACAGGCGGAACTCAACCAATCGACGACTATCTCTCTGTCGTTGTCTTTGTGTGAAGGGTATCCCTTGCAGAGGAACTCTCCCAGCCTGGTCGCTATCAAAAATTCCTGAAATAGAGATGAAAAACGGGCACCGCCACCCTGAAATGAACCGTCTGGATTAAGGAGCTTTCCGCCCACAGCCCCTGCGTTGGGCGTTAGCTCCATGAACTTGATCATCGCCTCGATCGAGGGTCCATTTACGAGAGTATCGTTGTTGAGGAGTAGCACGTATTGACCGGTAGTATGTTGAATCCCCTGGTTAGTTGCTCGACTAAGTCCGACATTGCTGTAGTTTTGGACGATCTGGACTTCCGAAAATTGTTCTTTTAGCATCCGTTGACTGCCGTCAGAAGAACCATTGTCCACCACGACTACTTCGAAGGTTCGACTTAGCCCGCACTGATAAAGCGAGTGCAGGCACGGCTCCAAGTAACTCCGATTATTCCAGCCCACCAAGACCACGGATAGATCCGGAGTTGAACTCTTGTTGATAGCAGGTCCAGAAATGGTTGGAGAAGATGAATTCTTCATGACCTGTCCATTCGGCCGGTTAGCGCTGACGAAAACTATTGTCCAGTTCCAGGATTTCGTCGTAAGTGCCGAGGTCCACATAAGTGCCATTATGTATCGGAACACCGCGCATCCGAATGCCAGACACAATTGCGCTGTTCAATATTTTGGCGAAATCCGTCACTCCCTGTTGGCGAACGCAATCGTGCAAGAACTCGGTAAACCTAGGGCGCCAAATAATGCATCCCCACATCTGAGTGAGGTCCGTTCTTTTTGGCTTGTCATTGATTTCTACTACCCTGCCTTGAGCATCGAGCCGGACCATGCCAAATTTCTCGGGCCGAACTGTGTCGAAGAGAGCAAGGATGACCTCGTCTTCGGGCTGAGCTGCCTTCAAGGCATGGGCAAACACGTTCTCAGGCCCCATAATCGTATCTGCCATGCCAAAGAACACGTTCTTATTCTTTACCAAGTGATAGGCTGAATCGAGGGCGTGGGCTAGTCCGGGAGAAGTAGACCCGTTTTGATGGACCGTCTGCTCCTGAACGACATAGCTAATATGGCAGCCGAAGCGCTGTCCATCGCCGAAATAACCCATCAATTGGTGTTTCGTTTCATTGATGACAAATACGGTATGTTGAATGCCGGAAGCGACCAAGCTGTCTAGCACAAATTGGGAAACGGGCTTGTAGCGATTTTCCCGGATAATCGGATAGAGCTCTTTCGGATATGGCAAACTCAGGCGCAGCCCCTTGCCTGCAGCGGGAATGAGCGCAATGAATTCCTCGCTCAGTGGTGCTGTTCGAATCGAGTCGTTTTGACCGACGGGGCTAGTCATGGAATGAAAGGACCACGCATGAAATTATTGGCCAAAAAACATTACCGCCTATCTAATGCGGGAATCGCACTTTTCCGGAGCTGTCAAAAACAAGGAAATTACCTGCTAGGTGGAAGTTCGTGCCAACCTGAGGGCGAGTTTAGGTTCTCGACGCAGTGTTTGGGAGTCCTGCAAGCGGGCGGAATTTCTCTCAATAATGGGGGAGGTCCATGCCTCATCTATTTCCACTGTCACAGACCGCAGCAGAAGGGTGACTGAAACAACCAGGCGGTACGGCTTTTTCAGAGAAACAAGAATCCCTTCCAATCCGACTAATGCCCCTTGTTCAATGCGAACCTTTTGTCCCACTTTTAGATAGGGCCAGGGATCGACTTGAAGTTGCGACCCAGCTAATAGTCTAAGGTTTTCGATTTCTCGTTCCGATACAGGGACGGGAACTTTCCCGTTTCCCACAATAGAGTGAACGCCAGTTGTGGTCAGGATTGGAAGCCGCCAGTTCAAGTCGAGTTGGCAAAACACGTATCCCGGGAAAAGGGGCGATTGAACTTCTTTGGTTCGATCGGACCAGCGACGTCGCGAACGACATAATGGCAAGAACTCTTCATAGCCTTTACTTCGAAGTGCCGCTGACACCATTTTTTCATGGTTAACACGCACAAAGAGAGCGTACCAGGGATAGTTCCCGCACGTTTCGGGCATCGTTATTGTTTATCCTTTGATCCTATTGGTGTCAAGAAGAGGGAGTATGAATCGACTGAGGGGAAGAACGCCCACTCTGTTGAGTTGAGCGTTCAGAATATCTGATGTTTAGAAAACCGAACTGCATACCCATAGGTACCATCCATCCAGGATTCAACTCTTAGAACAATGGCTTGTGCTGCCACTCGAACCGTGGGGCCCATAATTTTTGAAACCTTGGACATTTCAATGACCGCGTAAATCTCGCTACCTGAGCTCATAGCCCGTGAAAGGCAGAAATACATGCCGCCACTGCTGAAGTTCACCAGGACAGATGTTTCCTCAAAGTGCCTGCCAGCCGAATCCAATCCTCTAACAACAATCGGAAAAGACTTACAGATTCTCGATTTTTTTCGTCGTTCTTCGGAAGTGACGATCTGCAAGGCCTATCGAAAGAATTTACTTCAGAGAAGTGGTCGTCAATCTAAGGGCAAGCTACCGCACTCTCACTCACATGATATTTTTCGGGCATGCGTGGGACGGGGAAGCGAACTCTTTTCTGGAAACAGAAGCGAGCCTAGTAAAATGACTCGTTCTAACTCTACTAAGGGGAGAGGGTTATCGCAATGGGAGCGGCCTCCCATTTCTCTTTGATAGATACGCCCATTATGGCACTGGGAGTATTGTGCCATGGGCTGTCTATTTGGCCATATCAGGCACTCTATTGGGCCGCCGAAAGACAGGGCAAAGACACCTCCACGTGTCATTCGCGTGTTTCTCTTGGCCGGGGCCTCCCTTACAACAGGCCGTATCAGAGTTTGTTGTGATCATCTAATGGTTTAAAGAGCTATGGCTGAATCTAACTCCCGAACGGTGTGTCAATCGTATCGATGGCCGAGAGGCCTCTACATCTTTAATGTCGGAATGAGGAAATAGATGATTATTCCTTGGCGAGTGGCTATTCAAGCAGAGCCAATCTTCGATAAGGCGCACACGAGCAATTTGTCTTGCAGTTGGCTGTAATCACTGGCGGTGGCCGAAGAATCAGGCCAAAGGTTCATAATGAGGATGGATTTGCATCCTTTCGGTCATACTCGATTAATTGCACGGGACAAATCTACTTTCCTGGAAGAGCAGGCTTCTTGCTCGGCAGTTGTTTGTGTTTGCCTACAAAATCAGGAAACAACTTATCACCTTGCTGTTCTGAACTGGCTTTGCCGGGGATGTCATCCCCTAAGTGGGAAGTTCTTTGAGAAATTCTACCGACAGTATGTTTGGTCGTCCCAGTCCGGAGCAAATAGATAATAAGCTCGAGCCGATTGGTGAGTTGGAGTTTCTTGAAAATGGACGTCAGGTGATGGCGTACGGTGGTTTCGCTAATGTAAAGTCGTCCTGCGACTTCCTTATTAGACCACCCATTCCCGACAAGTCGGGCTAGTTCACTCTCTCTAGGAGTCAGCGAGGCAATCCCCACGGATCCCTCTCCATCCCGAGTGAGCCGATTGACTTGCGCCATTTTGGTGATGATACTTGTTGTCAGCTTATTGTCCAGCCACGCTTCACCATCGTTAACCCTTAAAATGGCGTTCCGAAGTTGTTCAGGTGAATGGTCTTTGAGTACCAACCCTCGAGCTCCATAATGGATGGCTCGATGATGCAATTCCACATCCTGCAAATGAGTCATGACAATGACTCGAGATTTCCTTGATGAGAGCAACTTGGGAAGAAGTGCTAGTCCTCCATTCACATCTCCTTTGAAATCGATCTCCACCAGAATAATGTGCGGGTCTTCCTTTTCAGCCAAAGACAACGCTTCCGCTTGATTACCAGTGTCGCCCACTACCTTCATTGTTGCCCAGCTTTCGATGAGCATACGGACGGCGACCCGAAATAATTCCTCCGTGTCTACGAGCAAAACGCGGATGGGATTAGCTGTCGATAACATGGTCAAGATTTTCAAACTGCCGATCCATTTTGTGACACAGATAAGCCATAAGCCCAAACACTGGTGTAGTAAGGAGTTTGCAACTGCCCCTCCAAAGCTTCCCCTTGAAATAAGCACTAGCAATCAAGCCATACTATTGTTTGTTTATTAAAGGGTTAGTTAACATCGTCTACTGGAGCCCGATTCTTCCAACGCCAGTCAAAAAGGAAAGAATTTTCAGTCTTATGGAACCAACTACTCCTTTCTTCTATGATGGATGGCAAATAGATTCCCGCGCCCTGTCCACCCGAAAAACCTCATATCCATTTACTGCTCACAACTTGCAAAATTTGTCACACCCGGCTTGCTTCAAGTATCTTTAGGGCCTGAAGCCCTTGCAAACCTTCTTTCACCCTGTCCCAGCCTTCTTCCGCCGGTAAGCATGTTTGGGATGTGGATCGGTTGCTCTCCACGGTCAGTTGACGTTTTACAAAGAAAGCATCCGGCAAAAAGAACAACTCCTCCCTCAGTTCAATCCAGAGTTATATCTGCTCCGGGCGTTGTTCTATTACGTGGAGCAGATGGGAATTAGGGGCATAATTGATTAATGAACCCCAACACGATTCTCAATATTGTTAGCAAGCTAAAATGTCTGGTTTGTAGCTTTCAGGTTTCTTTGGGTTTTGCCAGGGGAGTCGATGGCTTAAGGGATTTCCGGATGAGGGCGGGAGCACTTCTGGAGAAATGAAGGAGGTTCAAAGAGGAAGACAGAGGAGATCAAATGAATTCCGCGGCCACCAGATGCTTTTCGGAGGATAATATCTCTAGCCGAACCACCACGGCAGAAACTTTTCCGAGGTAGCCGAACTGCTTGCTTTGGGTCAAGTCGATGGTAATGAAGGAACGAGGGCCAATGAAAGTGTTGAGATAGAATGAAATCCCGCTGGAGCTGATGTTGATGCTTTGTGTTTGTTCCTCAAAAGTATGCCCCTTGAAGTCGTCGCCGCTCACAACAATGTTGGCATCCTCTTCTTCTCGGTAGTCGCGATGTCCTTTGCCAGCCATTAGGCCCCCTCCGCTTGATACAGTATGACATGAAATTGACGATCACGCGGGTTTGTGCAAATGATTTGAAGGATTTGAGGTCTCTTGGTTGGTAGGATGTGAGCTAGTGCTAAGTTGCATAAATTCGCGGTAATTGCTGTAGCCGGGGACGTTGACCCCGGCCGGCCCCAGTGGGGCCAGCTACAACACGGACTCTTGCAATTTAGTACTAGGGAGAGCTTAAGCATTATGCGGGGATCGACGCCCTGCATCAGATCCCTTCTTCGTCCAGCCAATCCCCAACCAAGGCACAGAGGGCGGCCTGGATCACCGTCGAATCTCCCCTATCGAATTCTTCGCAATCTGATGAGAGAGTTTCATTCGGGACAGAGCCTAGAAACGCCTTTACATGGCCCACGAGACCAATGGAAAAGTGCCGCTCGACCCTGTCGAGCATCAACCAATGTTTCGCGGCTCTGTCTTCGCTGCCGAGATTATAGGAGTCCAGGAATGGATGGACGCGTCGATGCTGAACGAAGGCCAGCCACACTGCCCGGTGAGGGCTGGTTTTGGTCTCTGCAGGATCTTGCCAAGTAAAGCCGAGTCGGACCGGCTTCCAATAGAAGGCAACGAATCGTGAAGAGCCCGTGTATCCGAAGGCTTCTTCAATCATGGGCGGGACGGGGAGCAGGAGCTTCTGCAGATTCTTCACGGCTCAGCACCCTTATTCAGGTCTAAGTCAAACTGGCTCCAACTAGGAATTGGATCGTGCCATGCTCTCATTCTCTATCTTTCGGATGAAATCAAGATCGCCATCAAATAAACGTAGTAGAGGTTCTTTCCGTGTCCTTGCCAATCTACTCATTGACTGTGCACTAAACGAGCCTACAATAATAGTCAATTGCAATCTTCTTCACGGGGTTATGCGTTAGTTGTCGGGGGAATTTCTGGTAGGGCGCGCTCGCCGAGCGCGCCGCGGACGGCCCGGCGGTCCGTCCCTACCCACTCAGCCACTACAGAAGCGACAATCTCAAATCGTCACCGAAGGCCTTGCCCTTACAGATTTCCCCCCGTAACTAACGCATTACTTCACGGGAGAGGAGGGACTTCCGATGAGCCAGTGGATATTTCAGGAACGAGATGGTTTTCAGGTCCGGAAAGATGAATTCCCTTTGCCGGAAGATCCCTTGAAGCTCGATCCCCAGACCAAGAGGGCTGTAACGATCTGCAACCTATTCGTTAACCATCATTACGGGATCTCGGACGTTGCTCGGGTGCTCGATGAAAACAGTAGAAATGTTGTTCTTGCGTTACTCAAGAAGGGGATCATCGGAGACCGCAGAGTGCAACAGACGAGACCGCTGGAAGGAATTGAACATAGGACCACTGTGGTCAGTCCGAACCTGACTCGTCGAACTCCTTAGAAAACAAGACTGAACAGCGATACCGAATCTCGGGAGTCCTCTTTCCATCACGAAGTATCGAATTGGCTGCGAGTTCTCACTTCTGCTTGGCAATGATCAAGCCGGCAATCTTGTCATACGGTGCATCAGGAATAATCTTCTTGGATTTCAACTGCAGTGCGCGTTTGAAGCAATCTCAGGGCATCGAGCCCTATCACATTGAGCACAATTAGGCTGGCGAAAGATTGTCGAGAAGCTTTAGCTAAATCAAGTCTTTGACGCTTTCAGGCCGGGCACAGTCCGCACCTTTGTCCAGCCACCGCCGCGATACCTGCCGAACAGTCTGGAAGTTCTGTTCTACACCGTGCAGGCAATAGAACACCCGCCCTCCCACCCAGCGTTCCTGTTCCTTGTTGCGCCATTCCTTTTTAATGTTCTCCCACTTGCGAGCCTCGGCATTCATCGGGAGTGGCTTCGTCACAAAACACATGCTCAGTGTGTCGATATGATAGGGCTTCGTCATAATGTCCTGATCGTTCCCGATGACGCCTCCGCTGTTGACCCAACCAACCGGCCAGTGAATCATTTTGGCGTTGCCCCAGTTGCACGGCGAGGTGTCCGGATGCGAATTGTCCCAGAGCTCGGTACGGTCTGCCAAATAGCCGCTTGCATCCCCAAACGTGCAGTATGCCAGTCCGTCCCGAAACGTCTGCACCGCGGCCTTACCCTTTGAGCGCTCGATATCCAAGAACCATTCCGCGCCCGTCCGTCGCGCATAGAATGGCCCGTCCCATCCAGGCTTATCCGACTTGTCCCAATACACGTTGTATTGTTTGTTCGAATAGACATCCAGGAATGCCCCCACCAGATAATCCCCGTGTTGCTCATCCTTCGGCATGAGCTCGGAGTAATGCACCCCCGCCGGAATGGCCGTGAAGAAATCCAGCGGGCTGGCGCATTGCGCGTCATCCCGGTTGGGATAGAACGTTTGGTAGGTCTGCCGCCGCCACACGATCCCGTTGGCGTAACTCACGAAATCATCCGTGCCTCGCAGAACAGGCGGGTTGGCCTTCTCATCCACGTCAAGATACGTCCAACGGATCCAGACTCTTTCGGGACCACTCTCGATGATATCTACAAAGCTATGCTGTTCCATTCGGCCGTACTGGTTGAACAGCTCGCCGCCGAAATTGGACTCGAAGAACTGGAAGTTCGGTCCGGCACCCGAGGGCAGCTCGAAATAGGGGCTGTAACTGGCCTCATGCCAAAAAACGAACTTGTTGGGCTTGCCTTCCCACACAACGATGATCGCCTTCTTCGGATTCTGGTCCGCATGGGGCGGGGCAGGCGTCAGAGGCCCTTGATAGTTGCCAAATACATAATCGTTGACCTCCACCGCCCGCACTCCCTTAATCTTCATCTTTGCCAGTTCCGCCATCGTGATCGGCGTAGGCTTCTCGAAAATCGGGTCAGGCCCACCACCACCGGTTTTTACCGGAGGATTCGATGGGGAATCTTGTTTCACAAACTCTCGAATGGCGGGATTTGTGGGTGCTGCTGCCTCCGACGTCTGGACGCCTCCCACGACAGAGGCTGCCCCAACGACCACTTGTTGCAAGAATTCCCGGCGTAAGATTGACATCTTCACTCCTTCGCTTCGCTATACCCTTAAGTCTTTCTTGTTGACCTTTTCTTCAGAACTAATCCTACCACCAGTCCGCGCGGCGAGGTAACCGATTTGGTCCTGCTTTGCCGTAAGCATTAAGTGCTCGCGTCTCAGAAATGCTTGGATCTGAATCCACTGTTTTGCCCTGTTTGAGCAGCCAAGTTCCGCAGGTCTGCCAGGACGGTGACGGCCAGGTCGTAATTATCCCTCGCAAAAATTTGATCGGCTTGAAAACCATTGATTATTTAGCCTGTTCCCTCCGCTCTCTGAAGGTTGCGAGCGTCTCGATGAGATGGATGAAAAGGATAACCAGATCGCGCATCTTTTTATCATAACAAATCCTGGGATCGCCTGGGGTTGTACCACGAATTAGCAATTCGCCACGGATAGGATTCTGTTCAAGACATAATTGGCGGGAATGATCAGAGCGCTGGCCTGTTGAGCAAGGCAGACTAGAACTACTTAGATGAATAAATCGGCAGAGACGTGAAAGAATTCAGCTAGGCGCTTTGCATTGGTCTTACTAATGGACCTCTTCCCGTTAATAACGTCTGAAGCGGTTCCTCGTGATCCAAACAAAGTCCATACATCTTTATGGGTGAGCCCCCGTGCTTCCATGAGATGGCGTAGAACGTCCAGTGGTTTCCCGTCTGGGATCGGGGAGTTTTTCTCTTCATACTGTTCGACCAGTACTGACAGCAAGGTGAGCAAACGGGTTTCCTCGATAGACAAATCCTCTTCATCCCGTTCCATCAGATTCTCAATTTGAGTGAGCAGGCCCTTGTATTCTCTTTCTGTTTCAGGCACACGTGGACCAGACTGAGCCAGCAGGCGTAGGTATTTTTTTTCATCCATTTTAGCAACAGGGATCATTATTTCCATCCTTCTTCGTCATATTCTTTGTGCGTAAGAATGTGGAGCACGAAGACAATCTGCGTTCGATAGTTGATTCGCGCGATCAACCTGTAACTATTCCCTGAAATATTAAAGACCGTCCTTCGGTTTACCTGATCGGCACTGGGATAAACGCTCTTTACGTCAACCCATGATTTCCAGGCAGCCCTTCTAACCACTGCATACCAACTTGCCAGGCTCATTCGAGAGTTCGGGAACCTTTTGATAAATTCGACGATCTTCTTCTTACTGATCACTCGCACAAGCGAGATGTTCTCATAATGAGAACATACTGTCAAGAAGAAAACAACAATCGTTCGCTAGATTCGATGGAATGCTGACGACAACTTGATTGAGATAAAGAAGCGTCGCCGGATGGTGCATTCGCCATACCCATACAGGGTGGTGAGTGGCGGTCAACGCTCATGAACTGGAGTCGTTGGACCATCCGCTATGGCAGAAGACCCAGCGAACGGGCTTTGGCTCTTCATAGACTGAATCCTCACCGGGATATCGCAGATTCTGGATGCCTCGCTCTTTAGCTTTTGCCCACACGATGCTTTCGCCGGCTGGCAATGTATCAGGCTCACTTGCTGGATTGAGGCCGTCATCGAACGTAAGGCTCAAAGTCTGAGCGAAGGCCACCAAGGACCACAAGAAGAACGTCAGAATTGATAGCGCGCTAAGAATCATCGATCTCTCTTTACTGAACGCTACCCCACATCGAATTACAATGACCACCCCTCTGCGATCCCTTGCGGGCACACTTGCACCAGCTTTCGCTTCACTTGTTATGCACGAGTTAAGCATAAACTTATCTCGTCTGCCGCATGCAATGTTTAGCCAAGAATTTATCGATGAACCGTTTTTGGAATTTAACTTATTTATATTTTTGGCGTCCCGTATGGGATTCGAACCCCTGTTACCGCCGTGAAAGGGCGGTGTCCTAGGCCGGGCTAGACGAACGGGACGGAAGGTGAAGGCAACTGTCGTACGCAGCGCGGAGTGTATCCAGTAGGGCGAGGCGGGAATACGCGTTGCTAAACTGGTGAGCCGTGCTGGACTCGAACCAGCGACCCTCTCCTTAAAAGGGAGATGCTCTACCGTCTGAGCTAACGGCCCGGAAAAACCTCAAAATAGTAGAGGCATCTCCCAGCACTGTCAAGCGATATTCCTCCTCCTCCCGTGCTCTGTGTCAATGGTTCACCCCAGTGGTTCTGTCTGGAGGGACTCCGCCCTTCAGACGAACTTGGGGCTCTCCTCCAAGAGCCTGATACCTGCCGCCGACAGGAATTTTTTTTTCGAAATTTATGTTACCGCTTGTCAGTTAAATTCGGATTAGCTAACATGAAACTATATTTTCATGGCTGAAAGTCACAGGTCATGAACTACCGGGATTTCAATTCGAAACAAAGTGGATGTGTCCATGGAAAATAATGAAGAACAATCGAGAGATGGCTTTTTGCTGACACAAAAGGTTTATGTTCCTACTCATGATACTTCCATGATGGATCCTGTCAGCAAAAGGAAAGCAACTATCTTGAATCTGTTTGCAGCCCATCGCATGCCGATGAGGGATATCGCGCGAATACTGGATGAGGATTATGTGCGAATCATTCACGTCATCTTAGAGAGCGGCCTGGTCTATGACCGTCGCAAGAAACGCCAGGTGATAATCCCCAACGAACGCAGGAAGTCTTTCTTCAAGAAAGCCTAATTCGGGCCTGTTTCATAGTGTGCGCTTTCATTCCTGGCGGAGTTTGATTCCTAAAATACAACTCAAAAATCAATTAGAAAACATCCAATGTCTCACTTCGAGCGGGCCTATTCTGCTTGAAGCAGGCTGGTGAGAAATTTCTTGGCTTGTGCATAGATACTGCCAGGATCATGACTTTCGCGTGGCCCGGCGATATTGAGAACCCGGATTTCTTGCGAATGGATCCATTTGCGGAGAAACTCAATATCGGGCTGTCTCTCCAGGTTTACTTCCAAGAATGGTTTTCGATGGTGCCGTGCGCAGAGGATCGTCAAGAGCGTTCCCCCGGAAGGTTTCCCCCAGGTGAGGACCAGTGTCCCGTCTGAATCGATGACATTCAATTCTGTTCGCACACTCGGGTCCGAGGTCGTCGTTTCCTTAAGTGGATATTGTTGCGCAATCCTGCCATCCTCCGCGATACGGCTCCTTGGACACCAACCCCCGCACAGGAATCCCGAACTCGAAGGCAACGTCTAAGGCTGCGCGATCGACACCGGTTTGCCCACCAGAAACAATTTTTTGGATTGGCATTGGCCTTATGAGTGAAAAAACTGCCGTGATCCCAGCGATTTCGAAACACTTTTATGATCTTTCGGAGCACGACGCTCAAGAGCAAACTTACCCCATATTAATCCATTCATGCATGCAAAGTTTGCAAGATTGTGGAGGTGCCCCTCACCTCTAAACCCCTCTCCCGCGCTGGGGCGAGGGGAGCTGATAAGTCATATTGTGTTGCTCTCTCGCGAGTGGGAAATGGGAAAGGCCCGCTTGGAATGGGGCAGCAGCAACGCTGCGGGGCATGTCCTCTTCTCAGCAATCCCTTTTGCCAATGGTCATTTACCATTTGTCATTTTGCATTTAAGCTTCTCAATCGAAAATGAGAAATGAACAATCAACAATGACAAATGAGTCTTCTTTGACGCTGCCCCTCACCCCTAAACCCCTCTCCCGCGCTGGGGAGAAGGGAGCCGACTATTCATTTGGTGCCGTTCTCCCGTGCTGCTGCACAAACTCAACGTACAGCCGATATCCATACGACGACCCACCCCTAGCCGCTGGAGGTGTGAAAGAATTGAGCGCTTCGTAGGGAACGGACGCTGTTCCGTTCCTTGTAGAGTAGCAAACCATTTGAATTCAGTGCTCCTCGGCAACTGGGAATGCTGGGGCGAGCGTTCCCTACAATCAGTTCGACAATCTTTTCGCACCTTCCCTCCAGGGGAGGGGAATCGAGTCATATTCCCTCTTTGGGTGAAAGAATGCTACAGCCTGTCGATGCGGTCTCGCAGAACCTCAGGCCTCTAAAAATGCAATATGCCAGGAGGGCGGAGTTCCAAGACACCACCCCCTGAAGTCCCCCCTTAAATACAAGGGGGACATTTGTGGTGGAGCGGGCGCGTGGGACCACCGTCCCCCGGCGCACGCTTGAACGCGCGCGGGAGCTCGCGTTCCACCCTTCCTTTCAATAGATTTCGCTGAAGCTCGATCCTCCGCGAGTCTATTACGCTCAGCTCACTCAGATTTCTTCAGTCATTCGACTTCTGATTGATCTGGCTGTAAACCTCCGGGATGTGGCGGGTATTGTATTCCTGCTGGTACCGGCGATAAGCGGGGCTATCGGGGTGTTTCTCGTCTTCCGGGTACGGATAGCGGCTCATGTGGTGGAACGGCAAAGGTGTGACCGTCTCCGGTGTTGCCGAGTGGATGTCCATGTCTTTTCCGAAGCCATCGGCATAGAGGAAGAAAGACCGTGTCCAGCCAGAGGGGAGCTCTGGAAGCCGCGAGGCTGAAAAGCTCAGTTGAATCTCATCTCCGTTCCGCATGATGACGTACTGATCTTCTTTTGACTTCAAGAGAGGTGCGACGTCACCGTAGCGCGTGTAGTTTCCCGTATGACTCTTCCAAGGAGCCACCGGCTCGATCCAGTCGTAATCATAGATGAAGGGGCGCTTTCCATCCGGGCTAAACTCCCGAGGAAACCCTGTAAACTGTAGTTCTGCCGATTGGACAGGAAGGCGGTTGAGTCGGTAATCCGGGGTTCCCTGGTAGGTATTCACTAGAATCTGATCCCAATAAATTCGCATGCTGGTGACGATTCTCACCTGGTAATTGTCAGAAAGGAACTTGCCTGTCAGGTCCACAACCATCGTTTTCGGTAACCCCGCCGGAAAACCCATTGCAGGAAGAACGGTTTGCCATTTTCCCTTCACATTCTTTACTTGAAGGTAAGGGGCGACCAGAGTGGCACCCGATTGAGATGCCTTGAAATTTGCAGTGGAGTCGGCATAGTCAATCCAAGCCGTCATCAGTAATTGAACCTGCTCGTTCCGGGACACCTCCCCCAGGTCGAGCACGAGCTCGTGTTCTTCGGCATAGCCTTTGTAAGGCAGAAGTTTGAAATCGTCGACCGTTTGCCTGTCTACTGATGAGAGCTGGCGCAGGGCATCGTGATGATGGTGATCCCAGGCAGCCTTGGGCGGGTGGGCATTCTGGGCTGCAATGACCTGGAAAGCCGGGAATGGGGGCTCCGGCATGAGGCGCTCATTGGGATAGAGATCGAGTCCGGACGGGTGATCCAGGACGACCAGTTCGGCCTGATCGATGTAAAGCACTTCCTCCAACTGGTTGTTCATCTTCAGTGAGTAAAGGCCGTCTTTCGATTTCAATTGTTCCGATTTGATTTTGATGTATTCGTCAGTATCTGGGATGCTGTACTGTCCCGTCGGCTCAAGATAACCGATCGCGCAGCCACCCAGAAAATCTGTCACGAATTGGTACTTCTGTCCGTTCCATGTATACAGCAATGGACACGACGTTCCTTTGCGATCCAGTTCATTCACCAATTTTGTCTGGTTGATGGGGATATTGATTTCAGATTGTAAGACGCCGCCAGGCCAAAGCAGCCGCATGGCGTCGACGGCCGTGTGTTGCCCAAGGCCGAATATGAATTCAGTTGGACTCTGAGAGAGGTAGCCGTTTCCGCCGTTGATTTCGATCTTCTGCCACAGATCTCCTGACTTCACCTCCACTTTCGTCCCAATTCCGCTCTTGTTGCTGTTGGTTCCCCGAACCCGGACCTTTAACCAATTGTTTTGATTGCCCCCCTCATTTCTGAGCAGGACGGGGGAGCCCCCGTTCACGGTAAGCAACAAATCGGTATCTCCATCATTATCAAAGTCGCCGAGAGTGGCGCTGCGGTAGGGTTTACCTTGAAACTGGACTGAGTCCAACCTTTTCTGTCACATTCTTGAATTGGCCATCTCCCGAGTTTTCCCAAAGTTCTGGCCCCTGGTTCTTCGAGAGTTCATCGGTTAAACCACCCTTTAAAACGAGCAGGTCGAGATCCCCATCGTTGTCGTAATCAAAGAATTGCGTCGTCCAGCTTCTGCTGGATTTTGCGGCGGGAGATGACGAGTTAAGCACCGCATCTCGTTTGAAAGTTCCATTTCCAAGATTTCGGACGAGATCGACTGGGCCGGACTGCATCCCCATCACCACATCCATCCACCCATCCTTGTTGTAGTCGCCGACGGAAACGCTGAAGACGTCCTTAACATCGATGTTTTCCAACCCCGGGTGGATATCCAGGAATGTCCCGACTCGCTGGTTGCTAAAGAGGCGGATGGCAGACCCCTGGTTGACCATCCAGAAATCGATGTCGCGACGGTTGTCGAAATCAGTAAAGGCGACTGAAGGAATCTTTGCCGACGGATCCTGGATCTTTGCTTCTTCGGCCACATCGGTAAAAGTCCCATCTGAATTGTTCCGGAAGAGGTGGCAGCCGTTACCGGGCAAGTTGGAAAGCCTGTCCATCAGGTCAGAGAGTTTGCTTTCGGAAGAGACGCGCGCCAGGTCAACATAATTTCCGACATAGATATCGAGGTCTCCGTCATGATCGAAGTCCGCGATCGCGGCTGAAAGATGCCAATGTTCTCCACCCTCGACGCCGGTTTTGGCTGTGACATCGGTAAACGTCCCATTGCCATTATTCTGATAAAGGAGATTCGGACCATCATTGGTCAAAAATAAATCCGGGTGTCCATCATTATTCAGGTCTCCCCAATAGGCACCCATGCCCTGGCCATTCGCTTTGATTCCGGCCTTCTGGGTAACGTCTTCAAATCCGTCCTTCCCGTTATTGTGATACAGCACGCCGCGTGATTTCGATCCGTCGGCTGAACTGTTGGCGAAATAGACGTCGAGGAAGCCGTCTCCGTCATAGTCACAAAAGGCTGCACCTGAGCCAAACATTGAAACAATCGCTTTGTGTGAGCTGGCATCAGCACCCTGGGCGCCATGTTGAAAAGTAATTCCAGCGGCTTTCGTGACGTCAATAAATTGGATCGGTTTGGGCGGTGCCGGTGGCGACAGTCCCGCCAGGTTCTTGATGTCAGGGTATTCCCCGATCCCCAACATGTACCGGCCTTGCTCGCCATATTGCGTCCCCGTGCTACTGATGCCACCCTTTTCGCGAAGGCGCGTAAACGTTTCCATGACTTTCTGGCCTTCAGCCTGGTCTCCTTTCCGGATCAGGGCTGTTGCCAAATTGTAGTGTGCCGATGTGTCGTAAGGAGAGATCTCAATCACTCTTTTCAAAATTTCGGCTGCTTTGACATAATCTTGTTTTTTCAGATAAATCTGTCCGGCCTGGTATAGTGTCGGACCATCTTGGGGATCCTTTTGGAGAATCTTCGAGAAGGATTGAATAGCCAAATCCATCTGGTTTTGATTCCGATAAATCATCCCCAGGGCGAATAATGCATTGGACTGGCTGGGTTCAAGCGCTAAAGCCTTCTTGAGGAATTCCTCTGCGGGACCGAATTCCTGCAGGTAAAAATGCGCTAGAGCAGAATTCACTAGGGCCGGGACAAATTGAGGATTGATCTTGAGACAACGGTCAAATTCCGCAATGGCGTCACGGAAACTGAACTGTTCCAGGTAAGCAATTCCTACGTTTGTGTGGTACAGCAGTTTTTCCTGGTCGGAGAGGTTCGCTTCAGGCTTTGCCTGAGATCCTTGGGATAGAAACCAAGATGGGGCTGCCCCGAAGAGCAGCGCGATGACGACAACAGCCAAAAATGAGAAGTAAGCAGATTTCTTCAGTGCCAAGATTATTTTCCTTTCGCCTCAAATGCCGATGGATGACTGTTGAACGAATTACTCTTACTTAGTCGCATTTAATCGGTGACAGTCATAATTCCCCTCCGCTGGAGGGGTGAGGTATGATGACTGAGAGGTAACGTTACTCCAGAGCAATACATCCCCCGCAGCCTGCGGCTGCTGCCCCCTTCCAAGGGGGACTTTTCTCAATTCGCCTCTCCTGGAGAGGCTATCTCGACCTTATGGATCCATTTGTTTGCAACCTATTATCAGATTCAAGAATCGTATGAAATTTTCAGTTTGGAATTTCTCACAATTCCCAAGGCACACAATCTTCCTGCTGCAAGAAATGCTCTCATTTTAGCATGGAGTCAAAAGAATTGAGCTGAGTCGCGCGAGTGTGGCCATTCTGGGGTCAGAACAGAATAGCCGTAATTAGTCTTAGGTAATTGTGCCAGCCCATCGTCTCTAGACTTGGATTTTCTCCCTTTGGCTGGCCCTGCGCCGTGAGAGACGGGAGAATGCCTGGGGAAGAGCTATTTTGTCGGTTTTGTCACAGCCCATGTCTCGGCGCGGCCAGTTCCTTCTTTGATGGTCACAAACTGGTTCGCGGCTACGTTGCTGATTCGGTCGACGATGCCGCTTGGCCAGATCACTTCGATCGAAGGAACCCGGTCGAGGTTTCCCAGACCGAATGTCAGCGGCAGCTCGTTTTGCGAGCAATAACTACTGCCGCTTTTGACCATCAGCCAAGGATTTCCAGAAGGGAGTTTCAAGCGAACCACGGCTCCGATTCCGTCCCGATTACTCTTGGTTCCAATCGTCTTGATTCTCAAATAATGATTGGCATTGCCTCCGTCATTGCGCAATAAGACGGCCGGGCCTCCGTTTACGGAGATGAGCACGTCCAGGTCGCCGTCGTTATCGATGTCCCCATAGGCAGCGCCGCGAGCGACACGAGCGATCTTCATGGCAGGTCCAACAAGCGGGGTAATCTCCACAAACTGTTTATTTCCCCGGTTTTGAAAAAGAAGGGGAGGTTGGGCATAAGTCACCCGTTTCTGAACTTTGTTGATGTCATTTTCAACGTGACCGTTGACTACGAAAATGTCCTGCTTTCCATCCAGGTCCAGATCGAAGAAGAAACACCCGAAGGCCAGAGTCAGCAGACTTGCCTGCCCAACGGCAGAGGTCGGAGCCTCGTCGACAAAAAGTCCTTTTCCTCCTTCGTTATGGTAGAGATTGAGCATTTCGTTGGAGAAATTGGCGATCAGTAAACTGGCTGAACCGGATCCGTCATAGTCGACTGCGTCGATCCCCATGGCTCCCCGCACGGTGCCGTCTTCACTGAAAGCGATCCCCGCAGGAACCCCCTTTTCCGTGAAGGTACCATTCTTGTTGTTGATATAGAGTTTATTGGGTTGCGTATCATTGGCGACTACCAGATCCATCCAGCCGTCGTTGTTGGCATCGAAAACGGCTACTCCTAAGGCTTTGCTGGAAGGATCCAGCAGACCGGCTTTCTGCGTGACATCCTGAAATGTCCCATTCCCTTGATTCTGATAGAGGCGGCAGGATGCGCCTTTATAGCTTTCGGGCGTACAATAAGACTTGCTCACTCCATCCAACGAACAATAGATGTCGGTTTGAACGGTCCATTGAACGTAATTACAGACGAAAAGGTCAAGATCGCCATCCTTGTCGTAATCGAGCCAAGCGGCGCTGGATCCGTAATCCGCATTGGCCAACCCGGCCTTCTGGGTGACTTCAACAAATTTGCCATTGCCGAGGTTCTTAAACAAGTGATCCGGGCCAAGAGCACTAATGAAGATGTCATCCAAACCGTCATTATCGAAATCTCCTATGGCAACCCCCATCCCGTACATTTCAACCGCGAGGCCTGATTCCTTGGTCACATCGATGAAGGTCCCATTCTTATTATTCCGGTAGAGTGCGGGATAACTCGTGCGGCGTTTGTGTCCGGGCCAATCCATCCCATTCACTAACAAGATATCCTGCCACCCGTCGTTGTTGTAATCGATAAATGCACAACCCGATCCCATGGTTTCCGGGAGGTATTTCTTCCCAAAGCCTCCGGTATTGTGCTGGAAAAGAATTCCGGCCTGTTTGGTGATATCCCGGAGTTGGACCGGAAAGGCAGGGGGTTGAGGTTTTGATGGGGCGCGCTTCGTTTCAATTTGGGCTGAAGGAATCAGGATCAGCAGAAAAAACAAAGCCGCCGACAATGGAATGAATCCTTTCATGGGTCGAGCAGCAAAGGGTGTCACTGAATTATTCCTTTCTTGCAAAAGCGAAGAAGAGCCTGGGTACTTTTCATTGTGATTCCTGCTTCGAAACCAAAAACCAACTATTCCGCAATGCGTGCGAGTTGTTTAGTTTCCGAATGAGTTTTTCGCACAGGTGCTCTCACCGTCTCCAATGGAACAGAGCGGTGCTCATGGATAGGAAGTCGCTCGTTATTTGCTTCTGGATGCCGTAAACGGACGGGGCCCGTAATAAATTGAGCCGATTCATCGGCTTTAAAGCGAAGATAGAGCTTTCTTTCGCGATCAGCCATTTCAGTATTCCCGAGACCTTGGTAGCAAAGCATCAAATTGTAATGGGCTTGGAGATCTTCAGGATCCACTCTCAGAGTCTCTTGGAATTCCTGAATCGCCTCTGAGTACTGGCGTTTCAGAAAGAGTAATTCTTCCCGCTTGGTTTCGGACCACCCGATCGCGAGGGTATTTGGAGAGAGCCTTACGCAGATGAGTCAACGCCTCGTCATACTTTCCTTGAGTCTTGAGAGTCAAGGCGTAAAAGTAATGCGATTTGGCAAGCTCTCCATCAATCTCCAGGGCTTTTTTCAACACTTCTTGGGCGCCGGCCGTGTTTCCTTCCTGGACGCGCACCCGGCCGACGTTCACCCACCCATCAGCATAAGTCGGGTCAATCTCTGTGACCCTTAAGAACACAGCCTCAGCTGCCTTCAAGTCCCCTTGTAACAGTAATCCGATTCCGTAATCGTTCCAACGGAAAAGGTCTTCTTTGGAATAAATGGAGTTCACTTCAGGCAACCTGGACTTCTTATCCATGACACGAATTTCCTTCTGGTCTTCGGCCATCGTGACAATGGGGAGGTTGGGAATCGATTTCAACTTGGCCGAAACTTGAGAAAGGTCGCCTTTGAAGACCCAGTGCCCATCATCGTACGCCTTATCCAGGCCAAACTCGGTATCGAGGGGGTCGCGAATCCCCGCAAAAGACCATTGCGTGTTCCACCAGGCAAACTTCCGGTAGTTCAGCTTGGCTTTCAAGGTGATCCGATCTCCGGCAGTTTCTGGAACGTTCAGCCGGAAGTGGGCTGTGTCCGCGGCTCCTGGAGGGATGAGCCGGACGTAGAGAACAGAGCGGGCGGCCCAGGCGTTGCGCTTGTTGATGTGATTGCCGCGCTCGTCTAAGAGGTAAGAGCGATAAAAATGAGCGCCGGATTCGACAGGGCCATTCCCTCCATCGTCCACCTTGCCACTCCAAAAGATGATCCGACCTTTGTCGTCCACTGCTTGAAGCTCCATCCACACATCAAAGGCATCAACGGTTCCGCCTGGAAAAAAATGGCCCACGGTGCGCGTTCGGGCGACGACATCGACACGGACGGAGTCGCCTCGACGAACGACGGGGGCAACTTTCTCAATCGGAGCCAAGAATTCGACAGCGGGAGCGCTCGCAGGAGTGGTGGTGCCAAACGACTCAGATTCTTCGCCGATTGCGAAAGTGCTTGAAAGCTGCAGGGCGTCAGCGCCTTTCTTCTGGGCTGCGGGTTCTTCGTTGCCGCCAGACCCTTGGGATCTGGCAAGGGCAAAAATGTCAACTGAGACATGCTTGTTCTTCAAGAACTCGATGACCGTGTCTAATTGCTTCTGATCCCCGTTTGCCAGTGGAACCGCGGTGTTGGCCGCAGGGAATCGATGGGAGTGTACTTTCCCGTTGATGTTCCCAAAATCATTGGAAGGAACCAGCGGCATGTGGCAATCCACACATTTCATCGATTGCTTCGGGTAGTAAAAGGATCGGGCTCCCTGCCCTGAGACACCGCTGGCCTGCCAGTTATCATAATCATTAAAGCCGCGCTGCCAACGATAGGCGTTTACAGGAACATCCAAATGGACCTTGTGACAGGAAGAACACATCTGGGCCGTGTTTTCGCGGTGAAAAGGTTTCATGAAGACCTTTTTGTGCGCCTCCGGATCGACTTTGACCAGGAAATCATGAACCCACTCGATAAACTTGTTCTTGCTGGCTGCCATGTCGTGGAGTGGCGGGTATTCAATGACAAATCCTCCATTCCCCATGGTGTCGTTCACCTTCACAATCGAATGACACGAAGTGCAGGCCAAACCCGCTTGTGCTTCAGGAGTGTTGATTTGCTCCTTGATGGGAGTATCAAACCGCCCGTTGAAAAATACCGCGTGGTCATGACAGCCGGCACACCATTTCGAGGATTTTACGCCCACTGTGTCCTGCATGTACTCGATCGACTTTCGGTACCATTGGTTATTGAAAGAGGAGAAATGATGCATGGATGAGTCCCACTGTTCGTAAATGTCGGCGTGACAGCGCTTGCAGGTCTCTGAAGTCATGAAGAAGTTCGACGGGATCGTCTTCCCGGTAGTTGTGTTAGCCGATGAAGGGTAGAAAGGACTTTGCCTTCCTCCCCCTTCTTCATCCATAGAAGTTGGAGCCATTGTGGGATTCTGTATGTGATCCGATGGGTCTGGGAAAAAATGTTGATAGGTCTTGACACCTGCCGGGAATAAGAAGAGGACTGGCAAGATGATGGTATAGCCGAGCCACGCAAGGCGGAGAGAGGGTACCCCTTTCGCAAGACCTCGATTGAGCAGGGATTTCAATGCGAGCCCAAGCAAAAGCACGGAAAGGACGGCGATGGCGATGTGAGTCTTCAAAATCCAGCGATAAGGCGTCAACGCTCCAATCTTCATCAGAACGAAAGCCGGAATCGAGGAGACAAGGAACAAAATCAACCCCGCACGTGACAACCCGGACAAACTGGAGAAATTTCTCCACAGATAATGAATGATAAAAATGGTGAGGAGGGAACCCAGGAGGAGATGAAGTATCAAATTGCTGAGATAAAAAAGGGTGGGTTCTGCCAAGGGCCATAGATAGGCACTATTGAGGATGAGGATCAGCACCCCAAACCATAAGAACCTGCTCGGCTTCATTGAGTTATCACCTGGTGATTAGAATCAAATCTAAACCCTTTCGCGCAAGAAACAGAGCATAATTGGTGCTTGGCTGTGATTTGTCACAGTAATGTAATAAATGAGAAAGCTCTCTGCGGAAGAAATGTTCGTCACAGGGGCAAAGTGGTTGCATTGATTCGGCGTTTCGGAATGCTCCATGTGGCACAGATCTCCATCCGTACGAAGATGATCGTTGGTCCTGAACTCTTGATTTTATAAAAAGAATGGTGCAACAAGATTACTTGGTGAAATAATCCCATTGATGAACGACTGGGTTCGAAAGCTCAAAGATGAATTAACAGAACAGTTTGGCGGGGAGGTTCTGGAAAACGAACCGCTCAAGCATAAAACCACCTATCGGATTGGCGGTCCTGCGAAACTCTTTGTATGCCCGGCCAATTTGAAAGAGTTGCATATTCTGAACCACTGGATTCGAAGTCATCGCATTCCGATGTTCGTTCTTGGTGGCGGGGCTAATGTGCTGATTTCAGACTCAGGATTTGACGGGGTGGCCGTTCACTTGAAGAACTTTAACCAGTTGGAATTCAATGGATCGAGGGTCTTGGCAGGAGCCGGACTAGTCCTGGATGAACTCGTTGTGGAATGCTTAAAACGCGGCTTATCCGGTTTGGAAAAGCTCTCAGGGATACCCGGAACACTGGGAGGAGCTCTTCGAATGAATGCGGGCGCTTTTGAAGCAGAGATCTCGGACTTCATGCTTAGCGTAGAGTGTATGGATCCGATGGGAAATCACCTCAGGCTGGATAAAACAGATGTGGGGTTCTCATATCGCAGTGCCCCAGCGATTCAGGACAAATATATTCTCAGTTGCACGTTTAATTTTCTCAACGGGGAGAAAGAAAGTCTCTTCCTCACGCGCCAAGATATCCTGTCCAGACGGCATGAGAAGCAGCCTTGGCAGTATCCTTCCGCAGGGAGTGTCTTTAAGCGCCCCCCGGGACATTATGTGGGGAAGCTCATCGAAGAATTAGGGCTTAAGGGGAAAAGAGTTGGAGGCGCTCAAATCTCGCCGAAGCATGCAGGGATCATTGTCAATCTCGGAGATGCGCAAGCCGCGGATGTGATGGCACTCATCCGTTTGGTCCGGGAGGAAGTACGGCGTCAGTATGGAATTGATCTCGAACTCGAGCAAGAACTCATTGGATTTGCTGTCTAAGTACTGCTATTTGCAATTACGGTGACGTTAACGCCGGGTCGGTGACCCGGCCTACAACTTTGTAGGCCGTTGAGGCTTTCTCAAAGCCTCAACCCCACGCGGCGCCTATCCTAAGATACGTCACCGGAATTATGAAAAGCATCTAAGCTGAGGGTCTTGGACCGACAACGATTGAAAAGTTAAAGCGGTTGGCGGCCCGCAAAGCCGGATTCCAAATCATGCCACCACGAGACTTCGTCCTCGTCTTGTTTCCAACACAAGAAAACAATCCGTCCGCCCTTTTTGTGCGGGAAATCGCATAAACCAATATCAAAGTCTTTCACCAGAACTCCTAAGTCTTCAATATTCCTAACGGCATTCTGGTGAGCCTCGAGGATCCGGATGTATTCGGGGCCTTTGGGAGTCCCCCAATCGTAAATATGGTGGCTCTGGGCCTTTTCCAATTCCGGTTGCATTGCCAACATTCGCTCTCGTTCGATTCTCACTTGCGTCAGCATCTCCCTGAGCTGGGGGATCAAGGCATTCGCTTGTTTAATGGAAAAAAATCGATTAAAACTCATGCTCATGATTCATTCCTGCCCTACAAATTAGAGATACTTTTCCCTGCGAGGATCGGGTCTGCTCCGAGCTATGGCCAGTGATGGCCCGGATGGTTGTACCAAAAACGGCTGAAAAAACAGATATCACAGCCCCGATTGACTAAGTCAAAGGCATTCCCCTGAGAGTTTGATCCCAATCAATTCCAGTCGTTTACATTTCCTCTTGCTTGCCATAAGATAGGTCGGCTCGGTTGGGATCGTTATTCAATAGATTATAGCGATGCAGACAACGCTCAGAATGGAGAGCTTTCTCGATGAAATCGGTTAATCCGGTACAGATTAGTGGTGTCGGGTGTTATGTTCCCGATCGGGTTCTGACGAATCATGATCTTGCAGAGATTGTGGACACCGACGATGAGTGGATTCTACAACGCACAGGAATTTCAGAGCGCCGCCTTCTTGAGAAAGGGAAGGGCACATCGGATATGGCGGTCGAGGCCGTCAGGCAGCTTTGCTTGAATACCGGGCTGGATCTCAAAGAGATTGAGCTCTTGATTGTGGCGACCGTTACCCCCGACATGTTTTTTCCTTCGACCGCTTGCCTGGTGCAGGACAAGCTCGGCATCCCGAAGACCTGGGGATTTGACCTTTCGGCCGCTTGCTGCGGATTTGTTTATGGGCTGTCCGTCGGGCATTCCTTCGTCGCGGCGGGGATTTATTCCAAAGTGGTTGTCGTCGGGGCCGACAAGATGTCCAGCATCATTGACTATGAAGATAGGGCCACCTGCGTGATTTTTGGGGATGGGGCCGGGGCCGTCTTATTGGAGCCCGCTAAAGAAAGCACAAATTCTATTATCGATTTCTATCAAGAAGTGGATGGCTCTGGGGGCAAGTCCTTAAATATGCCGGCCGGTGGCAGCCTGCTACCTCCTAGTTGCGATACCGTAAAGAACCGGTTGCATTACGTCAAACAGGATGGACCGGCTGTATTCAAATATGCCACTCGGAAAATGGAAGAAATCAGCCGTTTAATTCTTGAAAGGAATGTTTTCAAGCCAGCGGATATCGGATTGCTGATTCCCCATCAAGCTAATGCTCGCATCATCCGGGGAACGGCGGAGCGATTAGGGCTTCGGGATGATCAAGTCGTTATCAATCTTCAAAAATATGGGAATACAACGGCGGCGACGATTCCTCTGGCCATGCAGGATGCCATCGCGGAACAACGACTCAAGAAAGGAGATCTGGTGCTGCTGGCCTCAGTTGGAGCCGGATTCACGGTAGGGGCATCTCTCCTTCGCTGGGCATTTTGAGGAAGAAGATGTTCGATCATCCAATGCTTAGGACTGCTATTCTTAGTTACGGTAACGTATCTTAGGATAGACGCCGCGTGAGGTTGGGGCTTTGAGAAACCCCCAAGCCTACATAGTTGTAGGCCGGGTCGCTGACCCGGCGTTAACATCAACGGATTTATGAATAGAAGTACTTAGATTTCGGGACTCGCAAGGAGATCAGGCGGAGTCCGCGACCCCAGCTTCCTTGCGGTACAGAGAAACAGTGTATCTTCAGACTGCTTGGGGATCAGGGGCGTCAAGTTGACACCCCTGGGATCCGACATTAATATACCCGATGAACTCCGAGCCTCGGCAGTGACGAGCTCCGTCCCATAATTTAACATTCTCGACATTTTTACGTCTAAGGAGACAATGACATGGCCTATGAATGGAAGTTTAATCCACGACCGTACTCGGATGCTGATGCCAAGGAATTATTAAAAGATGTGGTGTCTGTGGAAACCACAGATTGGCATTACAACACTCACCACAAGGGATACGTGACCTTTCTCAACAATATTGAGAAGGAAATGGAGACCGCAGACCGTTCCAAAGCCAACGGGAATTACAGTCAGATAGGGGAATTGAAACGCCGGTTCACCTGGAATCATGCCGGGGCATTGCTTCATGATGTCTATTGGGAAGTAATGGGCGGAGATGGAGATGTGTCCAAGGCTCCAAAGCTGTCTGCGGCATTGGCCTCTGAATACGGGTCCATTGACAACTGGAAAGCTGATTTCAAGGCCGCTGCTGTCTCAGCCAAGCTCAGTGGCTGGGGATTGCTGGTTTATGATGCGTTGTATTCCCAACGGTTGTTGAACGTGCTGGTCGATGAACACCAATACGGCGCGATCTGGGGCGGCATCCCTTTGATTTCCTGTGATGTTTTTGAGCATGCTTATTATCATAAAGATGGGCCGGCGCGTGCCAAATACATTGACAATTTTCTGGCTAAGCTGCACTGGGGCCGAATCGAAGCGCGCTTTCTTAAGTATGTGAAGAAGTAAGAATGGGATGCCCGGCGAGTGCCGGCTTCTTGTGAATGACGTTAATATTCTGGCGCCTGAGCCCTGCGGACCTCGTTTTACCGGTGACTGGGCAGGCGCCAATTCCCGCAAATTGATGTCCCGAGTGCGCCCTGAAATCGGTGACTCTGGATTCTCCTCGACCTGGAATGGAATGATCCGCGGTTATCTCGATAAATTCCCCAAAATTGGCGAAGGTGTGCTGATCGAAGAAAGCGCTCAAGTCATTGGGGACGTCGAGATTGGTGACCATTCCAGCGTGTGGTTCAATTCGGTCGTCAGGGGAGACGTCTATTTTATACGAATCGGGAAATGCTCTAACATTCAAGATGGTTGTATTTTGCATGTCACCCGCGACCGTTTTGCCACAGTAGTTGGAGATTATGTGACGGTAGCCCATGGCGTCATCCTGCATGGGTGCACCGTTCGGTCACATTGTCTGATCGGCATGGGCGCCATCGTCATGGACCAAGCCGTGATCGGAGAAGGCTCCATTGTAGGTGCTGGCGCCCTCGTGACCATGGGGCTTCAAGTTCCCCCTCGGAGTCTGGTACTTGGCTCCCCCGCAACGGTTGTCCGGGAATTGACCCCCGCAGAAGTGCAGGGTATTGATCGCTACGCCCAGAATTACCTGATGGTTAAGGAAAATTATTTGAAAGGAAAAGAACAGGGATCGTGATCCAAGCAATTAAGGGGACCCGCGATATCTTGCCGCCGGAGTCAAAATTGTGGAGTCAGGTGGAAGCCACAGCCCGGGAGGTCTTCGAGCTCTATGGCTTTTCCGAAATCCGGACACCCATATTTGAATCTACAGAGCTCTTCTCGCGCGGCGTGGGACAGGATACAGATATCGTCTCCAAAGAAATGTACACCTTCGAAGATCGCGACGATCAGTCCCTGACTTTACGTCCCGAAGGAACAGCTCCCGTCGTGCGTGCCACCCTCGAGCATCACTTGCATCAAGAGTTGCAAATCCTGAAATTGTTTTATTTGGGCCCCATGTTTCGTCGGGAACGCCCTCAGAAAGGGCGTTATCGACAGTTTCATCAGATCGGCGCCGAAGTCCTCGGGTCTGATAATCCTGCGATTGAAGCAGAAGTTCTTGAAATGCTGGATCTGTTCTTGAAGAAAATCGGCATTCAGGACTTTGACTTACTGGTGAACTCGATTGGGTGTCCAAAATGCCGGCCGGCTTATCTGGAGGTATTATCTCGAGCGATTCAGGAAAAGGCAGCGAGCTTTTGCGTTGACTGCCAGCGGCGAATGCAGACCAATCCCCTGCGGGTACTCGATTGCAAAGTCCCTGCCTGCCAGCCGATGATTGATTCGCTCCCTTCGATTTCGGATTTTTTGGATGAGGAGTGTCGTGCGCATTTTCAGAAATTCCTGTTTTATCTGGAGAGCCGGGGGATTCCGTTTAAGGTGGTTCCACGCTTGGTTCGAGGGTTGGATTACTATACGCGAACCACGTTTGAAATCACAAGTCAAGCTCTGGGCGCTCAAAATACTTTGATTGGCGGCGGCCGCTACGATGGGTTGGCCGAAGCTCTCGGGGGAGCTCCGACCAAAGGCTTTGGATTTGCGTTAGGGCTGGAAAGAATCCTCTTGGTCTTGCAGCAAGCCAAGTTGGAGCAGCAGGAGTTCGGGCCCGAATTGTTTCTGGCTCCCCTCGGCGAAGCGGCTTTTGAGAGCGCCACGCGGCTGATCCGTAACTTCCGTGTCAGAAACATCCGGTGTATGCTCGATTTTGAAGCGCGGAGCCTGAAGAGTTTGATGCGGCTAGCCAACAAACTGGGCGCCCGGTTTGTTCTCATCCTGGGAGAGGACGAAATGAAGAAAGGACGGTATCTTCTGAAAAGGATGAGTGACGGTTTCCAGCAGGAGATGACCGAGGAAGAAATCGCGACCTTCGTGAAATCGGGATGACATCGAAAGGAAAGGAGAAGACCCGTTGGATTTAGATTTACTTGGTAGTCTGGAGAGAACCCATTCCTGTGGATCTCTAAAAATCTTAGAAGCAGGCCGTGAAGTGGTCTTGATGGGCTGGGTGTCGGGCCGCCGGGATCTGGGTCACTTGATCTTCATTGACTTGAGGGATCGGGAAGGGATTACGCAACTCTTGTTTAACCCAGACCATTCGGGAATAGCCCATCAGAAAGCCAAAAGTCTTCGCTCGGAATTCGTTATTGCCGTTAGAGGGAAAGTGATTCAGCGGGATCCCGGTACTCTCAACCCGGCAATCGTGACGGGCGAGATCGAAGTCCTGGTTTCTGAACTATTCATCTTGAATGAGGCAAAAACCCCGCCGTTTCCCATCGAAGACGATATTGCCACTTCCGAAGACCTGCGCCTCAAGTATCGTTACCTCGACTTGCGACGAACTCCGATGGCTCGCAACTTCAAACTGAGGCATCACATTACGATGGCGATCCGCCGTTTCATGGATTCCCAGGGGTTTTATGAGATCGAGACCCCCTTTCTCACGAAGTCAACTCCAGAGGGGGCCCGGGATTATCTTGTCCCTTCAAGACTGTATACGGGATCCTTTTATGCCCTGCCTCAGTCCCCTCAACTCTTCAAACAGTTGCTCATGATTGCGGGCGTCGAGAAGTACTTTCAGATCGTCCGCTGCTTCCGGGATGAAGATCTGCGGGCTGATCGTCAGCCCGAATTCACGCAAGTGGATATTGAGATGTCTTTTGTTCAACCGGAAAAGATATTCCAATTAGTGGAGCCGTTGATCGCTGAGATTTTCGCAGTTGCCGGCCAAAAGATTGAAACTCCCTTCCGGCGACTGCCTTATCAGGAGGCAATGGATCGTTTTGGTTCCGACAAGCCTGACATGCGCTTCGGTCTTGAATTCGTTGATTTCAGCGCACTGCTTTCCGGAACGGACTTCATCCCGTTCAAGAACGCCTTGGCGGAAAACGGTCAAGTAAAAGGGATTTGCGTTCCTGGTTGCGCCGGGTACTCGCGAAAACAAATCGATGATCTGACCGCCGTCGCTCGAGTCTTTGGAGCGGGCACACTGGCTTATCTGAAAGTTCTCGACGGTGAATTGCAATCCCCCTTGTTGAAGCATCTAGGGGAGCAGAAAGGACGAGAATTAGTCTCCCATGCCAAAGCCAAACCAGGAGACCTCTTACTGATAATCGCCGGCCCCCCCAAGACGGTTGCTGAATCCCTAGGAGCGGTGAGGTTACAGCTCGGGAAACAAGAAAAACTCATTGACCTAGATCGGCAGGCCTTCCTCTGGGTAACCGATTTTCCCATGTTCGAATACGACGAGACCCAGAAGCGCTATGTCGCTTGTCATCACCCGTTCACGTCTCCGGTTGATCAGGACATGGATAGAATTTTCGATCAACCGGCCGTGGTTCGAGCCAAAGCCTACGATTTGATTTTGAACGGAATGGAGATTGGCGGAGGATCAATCCGAATCCATCGGACAGACATTCAAGCGACGGTTTTTAAAGCTCTGGGCTTAAGCGATGAAGAAGCCAAGCTGCGGTTTGGGTTTTTTCTGGAGGCTCTAGAGTATGGCACACCTCCTCATGGCGGGATTGCTCTGGGGCTGGACAGGATTGTCATGCTGCTGGCTAAAGAAAACTCCATTCGTGATGTGATTGCATTTCCCAAGACCGCGCGCGCTGTCGACATGATGGCTGAATGCCCAACCCCGGTGGATTCAAAGCAGCTGGAAGAACTGGGACTGCAAATCCTGGGTAAGCCGGGCCGACAAGGGTGATAGAAAAGTGGATTTCGCCATTCTTCATCGAATTTTTTCCCCTAAGAAACCCGCGAAGAGCCATACCAACGTGGACAGGCCGCTCCTCTGGAGCTTGAGATTCGATTGTGGCTGGAAACTACAAACAGGAGGCTCCTGACGGAGCCAACGTGAAGTTTCAAGGTGGGAGACGGTAACGCAAAGTTGATTTTTGACTCCTCGGCTTTTTGAAGCCGATGAGGAGAAAGGCCACGGACAGGAAGTTTGGTCCGCATGACAACCCGGTAAAGCCGCGTTGCGGCGACCTGTCTCTAGAACTGAATGTTCTCAAGAATTGCAGCTCCGTCAGGAGCGACCTGTTTACGGGGGTGTTCTATGGAACGCAGGCATCGGCGATGAAAAACAAAAGAAATCAGGAGCCTCAAAAAGACGGTGAGTTATGCCATGCCGGCAAACATTGGTGGTTAGGTTGAGAGATTGCGTCTTGTTTTGACGCATTATGGAGCCATGTCTAAAATCCGTGTTCTTCCCGAGGCGCTGGCCAACAAGATTGCGGCAGGAGAAGTTGTCGAGAGGCCCGCTTCCGTTGTCAAAGAGTTATTGGAGAATTCTCTAGACGCGGGTGCCGCGACCCTCGAAATTGAAATAGAATCTGGCGGGCGCCGCCTCATCCGAGTGATGGACGATGGCGAAGGAATGACTGCTGATGATGCCCTCCTGGCCTTCGAAAGGCATGCCACCAGTAAACTGCAGCGAGCCGACGACCTCAGTGAAATTGCTACTTTAGGATTTCGGGGCGAGGCCCTACCCAGTATCGCCAGCGTTTCCCGCCTCCTGCTCGAGACCCGCCATGAGACCGAAGAGACGGGGACGACGGTTGAAATTAATGGCGCCAAACTCTCGGCAGTCAGGAAAATCGCCCGAACGCGAGGGACAACCATTACCATTCGTGATTTATTCTTTAATATTCCAGCGCGCAAGAAATTCCTGAAGTCCGAAAGTACCGAACTGGGACATATTGTTAATTTCGTCACTCAATATGCCCTGGCTCATCCTGAAGGCCGTTTCATGTTGCGAAGCGGGGAGCATGAGATCTTCAATTTACAGCCGGTAGGGCTATTCCGAGAACGGGTCTTCCAGGTCTTCGGAGGAGACTTGTTAAATCAGCTGGTTGAAGTCCGTGCCGAGCTGCCGATTTTTTACCAGGAGGAAGAGGGATCAGAGGAACCCAGGGAGCGGAGAGAATGGATTCGCGTCCACGGGTTTGTCTCGAAACCTGAAGTTCAGAAACTCAACCGAAATTCACTTTACTTCTTTGTCAATCGGCGGATGGTCAGAGACCGTATCATCCTGCACGCAATCGCAGAGGCCTATCGCAATATCCTGCCTTCCGGCATTTATCCGGTAGTCCTTCTTTTCATCGAAATGCCTTATGGGGAGGTGGATGTCAACGTTCATCCCTCCAAAATTGAAGTTCGGTTTCGGCGTCAGACATTGGTTCATGATTTCTTAAGAGATGCCGTCCGGAAGGCACTCGTCGAAGCTCGCCCGCAGGCCACTTTCCCGGCATCCAAGCAATTTGTGGATCGAGCGAGTATGGACAACCCTTTTGATGGGCCTCCTATTGAAGCTTTACCGCTTTCCCCGACGCAGGCCGATGAATGGCCGGCTTCTTCACATCCTCCCTTTAGTGAATCCGCGAGTGTCGCGCAGACCGTGATGACACGAGAGCCATTCGCGCTGACGCCTTTGTCGCCGACGCCGACAACGTCACCTCTTCCTTTCAAACCAGCCGGTGAGATTCCGGTACCTTCGTCGGACTTTGTTTCATTTGAGGGGTGTTCTGTTGCGTCGCCTATTCGAGCTTCTCAGATGCCCGCAAGCATCGGGCCTCAGCCCATGTCGGGGATTATCCCGTTGGGGCAAATCGACAATAGTTTCATCATCGCCTCGGATCAAGGCGCGCTCTTAATCATTGATCAGCATGTCGCACATGAACGCATTCTTTTTGAAAAAGTCCTGAGCCAGAGAAACCAGGGCAAGGTGGACAGCCAGCGTCTCTTACTTCCGATCATCGTCGAATTGTCACCCCGCCAGCAAGTTATTCTGGAAGATATCACGCCGGAGTTGGAAGCTTGTGGATTTGAGGTAGAACCCTTTGGACGGAAAACCATTGCCATCAAATCAGCTCCCGCGGACCTAAAACACAGTGATGTGGAGCGTCTGCTTGCGGAACTACTCGAATCCTTGGAGAAAGAAACCCAGTCCGTCAGTCTGAAGCAACTCCGAGAAAAAATTGCGGCTTCGATCGCTTGCCACGCCGCCATAAAAATCAATATGCATCTTGATCAAACTAAGATGGTCTGGTTGATCGAGGAATTGCAAAAGACTCAGATTCCAATGAGCTGCCCGCATGGTCGCCCCATTATTTTGCGTTATGAGAAGAAAGAGATCTTAAAGGCATTCAAAAGGCTATAGGATTGACGATCGGCAACAGATGATAGAAAACATCCTTCTTTTCCTGGCTGCCGTACTTGCTGGGGCGCTGAATTCTGTTGCCGGCGGCGGCAGCTTCTTTACCTTCCCTGCGCTGGTTTTGATAGGAATGCCACCGGTCAATGCCAATGCAACGAATACCGTCGTGTTATGGCCGGGTTCTCTGGCCAGCGTTGGGGCTTATCGGAAAGAACTTGCCACAGAGAAGCATCGCCTGCTCGTTTACGGCGGCGTCAGCCTGTTGGGTGGTGTCTTGGGTGCGATGCTACTCTTGCGTACGGAGCAATCTACTTTTCAAAAGTTGATTCCTTATCTTCTTCTCGTAGCCACTCTCCTCTTCACCTTTGGGGGAACGGTCGCAGCCCGGATCACTTCCCGATTTCAAATAACCCACAATCTTTCATCGCAAGCCAAGATCGGGATCCTTTTTCTGCAACTGCTGATTGCCATTTATGGAGGGTACTTCGGGGGAGGGATTGGTATCTTGATGCTCGCTCTGCTCGCTATGATGGGCATGGAAAACATCCATGCGATGAACGCCCTGAAGACCGTGCTGGCAACTTGCATTAATGGAATGGCGGTGATTGTTTTTATAGCGGCTGGCGCCGTGATCTGGTCCAAAGCCTTATTCATGATCAGCGGCGCTATTTTGGGAGGATATGGGGGAGCTTATTACGCGCAAAAGATCAATCCCATCTGGGTGCGCCGCTTTGTTACCTTAACTGGAAGTCTTCTCACCATCTACTTTTTCAGGAAATACTAGAGGCTCGTAGTACCGCCTTCAGGCGGCTTTATTCTTAAAGCCCTGAACATGACCCGGCTGAAGCCAGGACCTGGAGATTGGACATTAGTTGGCACCCCGGATTCATTAACGGCACAGGCTTCCAAGCTTATGTGGGTGACACGATCGTCTCGTTTCGTCATTTGAAAATAGTTCAATGAAGCGGTCCATTCGCAGTCCTTCAGAAATCCAGCGGCCTGAAGGGCCGCCACAATCTAGCCCAGGGCAGAGCGCAGGGGCAAGGCCCCGCAGCGCCGCCCTGGGTTAGGATCCCAATGAATCATCGGCGCCCTGAAGGGGCGCGACAATCTGGACGAGAGTTGTGTTGCACTTCAGGGTGCCCTTTCGTGGGTGGCCCGTGACCCAGTGCGCCGCTCCGGGCTTTGCCCTTCACTCTGCCCTGGGCTATTTTCTCTTGCCCTTTCAGGGCAGCGGAAATGTCCAATGTCCAATCCCCGGCTGAAGCCGGGACAACATACAGAGTCTACTACCCAATGGACTTGAGTATAGTTTCACCTGATGCGCTGCCGTCTCAAAAAAATCTTTGCGCTCTATTTTGCTTGGTGTTTTAATGAGTGTCCGTTTGAGGGACCGTTTTTCAATCTCCGTTTTCATTGAATGAGGGGGAAGGGCATGAAATTTGGCATCAACACGTTTTTATTTACGTCGCCGTTCACGAACGAAAGTACCAATCTATTTAAATCTTTTAAGAAGTGGGGTTTCGATTCGGTAGAAATAGCTGTGGAGCATGAGTCCCACATCGACCCCGCCTACGTGAAGGCAGAGTTGAACCGTCACGGGCTGCTCGGCAGCACGCTTTGCGGGGCGTTTGGACCAGGCCGCGACCTCCGCGGAACTAAAGAGGAGCAGGGCGCTTGTCTCGATTATGTTCACAAATTGATCGATATTATGAGCGTGCTGGACTCCTCTGTTTTAGTTGGGCCAATTTATTCAGCGGTGGGCAGAGCCGAGTACGTGCCCGACAAGGAAAGAAAAGCCCAGTGGAAACAGGTGGTCAAACATCTCAAGACGTTATGCCGGTACGCGGAAAAGAAAAAAAAGATCATCGCTCTCGAACCTCTAAACCGGTTTGAAACGGACTTCATCAATACCTGCGATCAGGCGATCCAAATGGTTCAAGATGTGGGAAGTCCGGCGCTGACGATTCACTTGGACACGTTCCACATGAACATCGAAGAAAAAAACCAAGCTGCGGCCATTCGTCGAGCCGGGAAAATGCTCGGACATCTCCATGCTTGTGGCAGTGATCGAGGCACTCCAGGGAGCGACCACATTGATTGGAAGGGGATCGCCGCTGCCCTGAAACGAATTGGATACAAGCGGGATGTCTCGATCGAATCCTTTACGCCGGATGTGCTCGTGATCGCTAAGGCAGCAGCCATCTGGCGAGAAATGGAACCCCATAAGAATGACATTGCCATCCAAGGGCTTAAATTCTTGAGAAGAACCTTGCCGTCGTGATTTTAAAATTTTGTCAGTCCATTGACATGAGGATCCTAAAGATTATGAAGGTCAAAATGCAATTAGAGATGATCGCTATCCTGTTGTGCGTGTTGTTCATGTCCCCAGTCGGGTTGCGGGCCGCTTCCGATGGAGCAGGCTACCGCAGTCTTTTCAACGGGAAAGATCTTTTAGGCTGGGACGGGAATCCAAAGTTCTGGTCGGTCCGTGATGGAACGATTGCCGGGCAGACAACCGCTGAAAACCCAACCCAAGGAAATACTTTTTTAATCTGGCGGCTCGGCACGGTTGAAGATTTTGAACTTCATCTGTCTTACCGGATCGTAGGGGGAAACTCGGGCATCCAGTATCGAAGTAGAGATCTGGGCAATTGGGTCGTCGGCGGCTATCAGGCGGACTTTGAAGCGGGAAAAGTCTATTCCGGGATTCTCTATGATGAGAAGGGAAGAGGGATTCTAGCCAAACGCGGCGAAAAAACCACCGTGGATACTTCTGGAAAAGTTCAGGTCACAGGCTCAGTCGGTGATTCCGACCAATTACAGGCAGCCATCAAGAATGAAGGGTGGAATGATTATGTCGTGATCGCGATCGGGAATCACTTGATCCATAAGATCAATGGCCACGTGACAGTAGATGTGACCGATGATCAGGTGGAGAAACGAGTGGCTTCGGGAATTCTGGCTTTGCAATTACATGCCGGGCCACCGATGCTGGTTCAGTTCAAGGATATTCAGATGAAACGGATCAAGCCGGAAGGTGTGAAGAGAATTGTGTTGGTGGCAGGGACGCCGAGTCACGCTCCCGGCGACCATGAATTTAATGCCGGAGTTTTGATCCTGAAGAACTGTCTCGCAGTTCTGCCAGGCATTCAGATCGGAGCCTATCTCAACGGCTGGCCGCTGGATCCTACTGCATTTGACGAAGCCGACAGCATCATGCTCTATATGGATGGAGGTGCCAATCACCCGTTACTTAAAGAGGACCACCTCCGAGTCATGGGCGATCTCATGCGGCAAGGAGTGGGGTTGATTTGTGCTCATTATGCGGTGGAAGTCCCGAAGGACAAGGCGGGCGCTGAACTGCTCAACTGGATCGGCGGATACTACGAGCACGGGTTTTCAACGAACCCTCATTGGCTAGCCAATTTTACCAATCTTCCAACTCATCCCATTACTCGCGGCGTCAAGCCATTTGAGGCTAAGGATGAATGGTATTTCAATATGCGATTCCGTCCTGAGATGAAGGGGGTGGTCCCCATTCTCGTGGCGAAGCCTTCTGACGAAACGCGTCAAGGGGCAACGGCAGCCCCTCGCGGTCCTTATGCGCACATTGTGGCTGCCAACGGTCGTGACGAAATCGTGATGTGGGCTACTGAAAGGGCCGATGGCGGACGTGGTGTCGGTTTTACGGGAGGCCACGCGCATGCCAATTGGGGCAACGACAATTACCGCAAAATTATTTTGAACGCTTTATTCTGGACCGCAAGAAAAGAAGTGCCAGCCGACGGGGTGTCTTCGAAAGTTAGCGACGATGAACTCAAACAAAACCTCGACCCCAAACCTCAGAAATAAGAATTCTGGGAGAGCTTGCGCCCCCATCCAATTAAAAGACGGACCCTTCAGGTCTCCCGCAGCTGGGAGCATTTTCCCGTCACTTTGCTTTCGATTTGCCTTGTTTTTCCATAATCTTCTGAGCCAGGGCTGCCCGGATTAGATAGACCTGCTGTGGATCGTCATTCCATTTCCACCAGGAGCCCGCAATCTTTGCCGCTTGGGTCGTGACGAACTCTTGCTCGCCGAGTTGGGCCAGGAGTTTTAAATACGCCAAATCTTCCATACCTTCCCGGAGCACTTTCAGACGGATGGACGCAACGGGGCCCGCGATTCCCGCTTCTGTCCCCGGATAAAAGAAGTATCCCTCGCCGTTATAGCGATTTCGGAACGCCGGATCTGTCCATACATCGCGTACTGGATCGCTCCAATGAACCGTAGACCAATAGAGCATGCCCTGAATCTGGTCTTCCCAAATCACCCAAAAAGGCAGCCGGAAATTGAGAGAAGGGAAATCGATTTGCCAGAAGAAGGTCGATAAGCCGCCCACCTTCTGAAATTCAGGATGGTAGGTGGGAGCTTTCTGGCAGAGTGCGGTGTAGGTCCAAAGTTGGTTCCCCTGTTTCAAGACTTTTGTGGCACTGGATTTGTCATAAAATGCAAAAAGCGGACACCAGATATCGACAGACCCCTGTAATTCTCCCCATGAGCTGTCCTGGGGATAAGTCTGTTCAGTGCAGAGCAACTTGATGCGGGGCTCCGATTCGTGGATGAGTTGGGCATAGAACCTGACTTGCTCATAGGCTTCTCGGGTGTTGGGTTCGTCCACCGGGTAGTAAAAGGCCCCTTTGCTCCAACCTTGAGCATTCAAGTACTCATAGTAACTTTGCAGGTAGCGTGAAAACCGTTTCTTGAATTTGGGTTGAGACATTGAGCCGGGGAAATTGGGAATATGAAAGGCCCCTGTAATATGGGCGTCCATGAATCGTTTCAAATTCGAGTGAGTCTGTTTCCAGTCAATACTTCCATCCGTTCGGACGGAGGGCAAATACGCCGAAGGAATTGGCGCCGTTAGCCGATGTTCTTCCATGGCCGTTGCGTAGCGGTCTTGCAGGGTCAGGGCTTCTTGAGTTCCTTGAGCAGAGTGGTGTGCGGCCGCAACTGCTTCTAAGGAGCCAAAGTTAGTGGCCAGGGACGGACCCGCCGGTAACTCGAAGTCCCAGACGGTCAACTGTAGCGGGAGGGTTTGGGGTGTGCAGGCCCAGCATGTAACCGTCAACTTGCCTGAATAGTTGCCGGCTACAGCATCCTTCGGAACGAGGATATCCCCCCAGACGGGTTGATTGCGTGAAGGCCATACAGCAAACGGGCTTCCCGGAAAGCGCGCGCCAGACAGGCGGTACTTCTTGGATTCGCCATTCCCCTCGCGAACCAGCTGCATGGTCGGAACCGTTTTCCCGTCATAAGGGTTCACGAAGGGAACGAGGGCATCAGGCCACCAGCCCGGAGGATAAGGAGAATAAGGGCTGGGATTTCTAACAAAAACATACTCTTGTCGATAAAGCTTGATCTTTGAAGAAGAGATCTTATTCCCTCGGCTCATTCTCCAAATCCGATACCGAAACCGTAACGTCTTCCAGCTTCCGATGAGGGGAGGAAATGATAATCTGGAACGGCTCGGTTTCATTCCTGGCAGCTGCAATGGCAATGGAGTGTTTGGAGTTCACAGGAGTGTCGGGCTGAATCTTGACCAGCGGGTCTTCTGCCCACACCCGAAAATCATCGGAGACATGAGGGGAAACTCCTGCCAGGAGCCAGAGAATGCCGCCCAAGCAAAGCGAACAAAGCAGCGTTAGAGTATTCCGATAGAGGGAGATCATAGGTGTTGGGCCTGCGTTCAATCTAAATTAGGAATAGTAGATTGAACCCGAAAGTGACATCTTAGCATAGCGGAGCCCCTACAGAAGTCCTCACTGGGAATTAATGAAGCTTCACTTAGGGAAAGAACTTGAAATTTCTGTCCGGATCTTCTAATTTCGAGCTATGAGATTAGGAATTGACCTCGGCACGACGAGAACTCGAATTGCGGCAGCGGTAAAAGGGAATTACCCGATTATCAGCTTTCATACTGAGGAAGGGGAGGTGTTTGATTGGTACCCTTCTCTCATTGCTGTTCAGAAGGGACGGATCCTTTTTGGGCTGGATGCCTGGAACGTGCAGTACGATGCGAGATGGGAAATTTGCCACTCGCTGAAGCGCCTTTTTGGAGAGAGAGAGCCGAATTCGATCGTATCCATCGGTTCGACCCAACTGCCTCTGATTGAGTGGTTACAGCGGTTTCTGGTTGCTTTGCGAGAAGATCTCTTGACGAGAAGTAATCTTGAACTTCCTCCCAAAGAGAAGCTCGAGGCCATGGTGGGAGTGCCGGCCAATGCCAACAGCAACCAGCGTTTCCTCACACTGGAAGCCTTCCGAACCGCAGGCTTTGAGGTCCTCGGCCTGCAAAATGAACCCTCCGCCGCAGGCATTGAATATGCCCACCGGTTTCGACAATCGGATTTGACCCGCCGCCGGGAATTCGTGGTGGTCTATGATTTTGGCGGGGGCACCTTTGATGTGTCTGTGATTCATATGACCCAGCAGGACCACGAAGTGATCGCCAGCGAAGGAATCTCGCGTCTCGGAGGTGATGACCTGGACGAGGTTCTTTTGGAGCTCGCTCAGGCTCACCCGGAATTAGCAGGTTCCGCAATGGATTGGATTTCTCGGTCTCGCCTTCTGAACCTCTGTCGGGAAGCGAAAGAGAACATCAATCCAAACACCCGTAAGATCACGATCGATCTTGGGCAGATCAGCGTCGTGGGCGGTGCGTTGATGATTGGAGTCCAGAATTTTTACGAAAAATGTCTGCCACTGGTGCAACAGACAATTGAATCGGCGGAAAGGGTGATGCGTTCATGCCTGGCGGAAGAAGAGGGAATGCCATCCCTCGCCTGTGTCTATTTGGTCGGAGGATCTTGCGAACTCCCTCTCCTATCGCGTTCTTTGAAAGAAAAATTCGGGAAGAGAGTCCGAAGATCCCCCTATCCGAGCGCCGCCACTGCAATTGGACTAGCCATTACTGCCGATCAGCAGAGCGGCTATAAATTGCAGGATCGTTTCAGCCGGCATTTTGGCGTTTGGCGTGAAAACAATTTTGGCAAAGAGATGGTATTTGATCCCATCTTTAGCAAAGAAACTCGTCTCCCCCTGCCAGGAGAGAAGCCACTTACCGTTACACGCGCCTATCATCCCGTGCATAATATCGGGCATTTCCGATTTATTGAATGTGGTCAACTCGGTGAGCACAGCCAACCCATGGGGACTGTTATTTATTGGGATGAAACGCTGTTTCCTTTTGATCCCCGGCTTGCTGAGAAAACCGGCCTTACCGAGCAGGATGTCCACCGTTGGGCCGAGGGAGCCTCCCATCGGGTGGAGGAGATCTACAGATGTGATTCTCGGGGAATTGTCGAAGTGGATATTGCCGACAAAACGACAGGATTGCTAAGATCCCTTAAGGTCAGAACGACGAGGGCAAAAAATCCCCGCAAGAAATGAACCAGAAGCGTAAGGACCCCTCTATTCAACGACGAGACTTCCTCCGGCAAAGCCTGATCCTTCCCGGCGCGTATTTCGGAAACCTCCTCATTCCCCAACCGGCCGAGACCGAATCTTCAGCAAACAAGAATCGCTGGAGTTTTGTGCATTTCACCGATATTCACGTTCAGCCGGAATTGAGGGCAGCCCAGGGTTTCCGACAAGCAGTCCTCACGATGAACCGGCTGAAACCTAAACCGGTGCTGGCTATTGCGGGTGGGGATTTAGTGATGGATGCCTTCGAACAAGAGTATTCCCGAGCCGATCAGCTCTACGAGTTGTACCGCGGAATTGTGAAGGACATCAACTTCCCAGTCTATTCCGTTCTAGGGAATCACGACTTGTTCGGAGTGGCTTCCAAGCCTCCAGTCAGTCCCACCCACCCAGAATATGGAAAGAAAATGTTCGCGAACCGTTTGGGGGGAGGGAAAACCTACCGGTCTTTTGACTTCCGGGATTGGCATTTTGTGCTGTTAGACTCCATCCAAGTCACGGCCTCCTTGAGTTACGAAGGAGGGATTGATGACGCGCAATTCGACTGGCTCAAAAAGGACCTCAATTCGGTAGGGAGGGAACGCCCGGTTATTTTAGTCAGTCATATCCCTTTTTTCTCTATCTTGCCCACTCTTCAATCCGGATCAACAGAAGCGGTGCCTGCTTCCATTGTCATTCGAAACGCCAAGGAGATTCTGGAGTTTTGCTCTGGATTTAATGTCAGACTGGTCTTGCAAGGGCATGTTCATATTGTCGAAGAGCATGGCTACAAGAATGAGCAGATCATTACCTCTGGCGCAGTGTGCGGTAACTGGTGGAGAGGCCCGCGAATGGGTCATCCGGAAGGATTTGCGGTTTATACGATCGATGAAGACCGGATTCGCTGGAGCTACGAAACTTACGGATGGAAAGCGGAAGCGAGCTGAACCAAACCATGCAGCAAACCCGGCGAACTCTTCGAGTCCCCTTTGACAATGTGCGGCCTTTTAGTTTTTAGATTGAGTAATTGTCTGCAGGGTAGGGCGCGCTTGCCTAGCGCGCCGAATGTGCGGCGGTCTCGGCGAGACCGCCCTACCGTTCGTGTGGCCACTCGAGTTGCTCCACAAACCGGAGGGGACACGCCTCCAAAGGACTACACCTTTCCGCAGCCAGAGGCCCCGTTCCTTGGATATCGGACATTTTGTCGAAGGCCCTTCGGTCTCGGCGAAAACTCCCCCCAGAACGGCTCTCCTCATTTTCTAATTTGCGATCTTCTCCTTTTTGTAAAGAAAAGCGATGTTTGTCACCGAAGAAAGGACGAGGATCACTGTAATAATCACAATCCCTGCCGCGCTTCCCAGATCAAACAATAGGACTGGATACCCCAGGATTGTGATTTGGGGATTGGAAAGGAGCGCGAAGTTTCCAATGATCAAAAGCAATCTCAATTCCGTCGGGCCGAACCAGGCAAAGGACATCTTGAACTTCCCAATCGCATAAGTGGCCAGGTAGACCTGAATACATAGCATTAAGTAAGCAATGAGGAGAAGGCCGGCTACTTGGGGACTCATATACCCGGAAATGGCAAGCCCTCCGAGAAGAAAGAAAGTGCTGAATGTGTCAAGGATATGGTCTACATAGAACCCGTAGCGCGGCCGCAGCTTGTTCCGATAACGGGCCAGAGTGCCGTCGAGACTGTCTCCAAACCAGTTCACGATAATGCAAACGCTTGCCGCATAGAGATATTTCGAGTGACTTGCACTAAGACTATAACTGACCCCAGCAAAGATCATGGCCAGGAAGCTGAGTGCCGTTAGATGGTCCGAGTTGATCCAGGGCGGAATCCTCTCTACCATCCAATGTAACGTCTTCTTTTCGAGAGCGGTCAAAAATCCATTTTGTTCTCGTGGGGCTTCGTTAAAATTGTTTGCAGGTGGGGGAGAAGATTCTGCTTCCTCAATTCCCCTCAAAGTTCCGACCGATGCGTAGATCATGGAAGAGCTCCTTTCGATTCCTTTAAGTGCTTGGAATCAATTTCCAGAATCATCTATGCAGGCACTGTGCCATTTCTTAGCCCTTTCATTTCAACCCGGGATGGAGCACGCTTCCTTCGAGTGGAAGGAAAATCAAGCAGCAGCTGCCAGGAAAACCATTCAATGGTTGGTGGCCGTGTTCCCGTGTCCTAGGCAGTCGACTTTCCTGACGAAGGCAGGTTTCTAATTTCATATTCCTAAAGTGCCGATAATTCATGCAGAATCAGCGAGAAGAACAAAAGCCTTCGTGAATGAAGGGTGCATTCCTTTTCTAAATTTAAGTCAGCAGTATCCTTCGATTGGGTGTCTGAACCAGGAGCGTTATTTGTCTCACGGTCTCGATTGTGCTAACTTGCGCGCAACATCAGGATCTTCATGAACGAGGCTGAATTTCCAAAAGAAAAGATCCAGCAATCCTTTCGAGAGCACACCCGTGTTCTTTTTGAAGAACGGCTCCGCGTCTTCTGTTACTTTGGAGTGGCTCTCTTGCTGCTGGTTGGGGTTCTTGATCTTTGGGTGGTGAGTCGGGAACTCTTGCCTGCCTACCTATCGATCCGTTTAGCGACCGCATTGATCCTGGTTGCCGTGGTCTTCTTTATCCATCCAGCGCTGGGAAAAAAGTTTGTTCGGCTATGGGGCATGGTCGGTGCGCTGCTGATCGCCTGCTGCCTATCAATCTCATTTAGTCTTTTAGGAGAGAGCGCCACCCCATACTATGCTGGACTGAATCTTTTGATTCTTGGGGTCACCCTCATCATCCCGTTTACTTTCCTGGAGTCGGCGTCGACTCTCTGTTTAGTGTATGGAGCCTACATCGTCCCTTTGTGGCTTCAACATGGGGCCTCTTCTTTCAGTGGCTTCATCGATAACCATTTCCTGGTGATTGGAACTCTACTGGTCGCTCTGGCCGGTTCCTATTACGCTCAAAGGCTGCGCTTTCGAGAATACGGCTCTCGCTATCAGCTTTCTCTCAGTAACCAAAAATTGAAAGCACTCGACAATGAGCGAAGCCTCTTGTATCTGAACCTGGGCAACTTGATCCAATCAGGATTGGAGTGGCACAAGACTCTTATTTCGCTCATCAGGTTGATCAAGGAAAATTTGGGTTTCCATTATGTAGCTTGTCTTAAATTCGATTCGGAAATGCAGCAGCTTGGTAAGCCCATTCTCGTCGAAGGTGACGAGGGTTTCAAATCAAGGGTGCAGGTGCTTGGAAACCCTTGACCTTAGAGAGACCCAATTCATGGGGATGCTCGATGACGGGGAGTCCGTTTTGCTCAAGAAGAGAACCCATTCCGAACTCTTGGGTGAAATGTCTCTGTTGAACCATCTGCAGTCCTCGACTGTTGTCCTCATCCCATTGCGTGAGAACGGGAAGACAGCCTTCGTGCTTCTTGCCGGTCATGGCAACGAAACGGAAGGAGTGTCCGAGGAACGCTTTACATTCCTGATCAGCCTCTCCCAGCCTATCTCCGCTGCTTTGGAGAAGGCCAGGGTTTTCGAAAGTGAACGGAAACGAACTCTTCAGCTATTGCTCATCCACGAAATTAGCCGGTCTCTCTCGTCCATCCTGGATATCAACCGTGTTTTCCAAGAGTATGCGAGGCTCTTGCAGCGCCATTTTCAATTCCGGCACATCAGTATTTTCACACTGGACGACTTCGGCCATCCTTGGCTTCGGGCTCAGGCGGGAAATCATGTTGGGAATAACCTTCCCGAAGACGCGCCAAACTTGAGAACAGTCTGTTGGGTCGCGCCATGACAGGCAAACAGACTCTATTACAGGACGGTATCCGAAGAGAAAGCCTTTCTCGACAAAGCACTGCTGGAAGGCAGTCGATCCCAACTCTGCATCCCCTTCCAGTCTGCTTCCAGGCCGATTGGAGTCATTACCATAGAGAGTGAAAAATTTCAGGCGTTTGATGATCAGGATATCAAAGTCCTGGAAGCCTTGAGTGAGTATCTTGCGACCTGGATCAATAACGCCGATCTCTACTCAGAAATCAAACGAAAGGCTGGTGCACTCCAAACGCTGAACAGTGTGGGTAAAGCGATCAGCTCGGAACTCCATATTAACAGTCTTGTTCGAACTCATCTACCAACAGGTGACGCGCGTATTGCCAAGCGAAGACTTCCTGATTGCCCTATTAGAAGAAGATCAGAACCGAATTGAAGTGAAATTCGAGGTGTCACGGGGAAGAAAAAGGTCCACGGTGCGGACCTTGTCTCCGGAAAGCCTGATCGGCCATGTTCTCCAATCCCATACCCCATTTCTCATTTTGGATCACTACGAAGGGATCTTCACGGAGGTAACAGGGAAGCGGCCGATTGCCATCCCGCAATCCTGGGTTGGGGTTCCGTTAATGTCCGGATGAAAAATCGATCGGCGTGATCGTGCTTCAGGACTTCCAGGAACGAAAAGCGTATGACGAGGACGACCTTAATTTGCTTTCGACCCTAGCTGACCAGGCTGCTGTCGCGATCTCGAATGCACGACTTTACCGGGAAGCCGAGGAGCGGGCAACCCGATTGGCAGTGGTTAATGAGATTACGCGTGAAGCTAGTCTGAATCTCGATATCGATAAGCTATTCCGGAAAATTACCACCCAATTAAATCGTGTTGTTTCCTTCGAAAAATGCAGCATCGCGATCTTTCAAGCAGAAAACGATACATTTGAGTTGGTCAATGTCTATGGAGAAAACATCACGGCGGGTTTTTGTAAAGGGATGCTCATCCCCGGATCCGAAACGGTGATGAAGACCGCGGTAGAAACGAAGAAACCTTACTATTCGAGGAACTTGAATGATATCATTTCCCATGCCTCCCCTTATCTCACCACTCAAGGGATTCACTCTGCGGTATCCATCCCAATCATCTCGGAGGATCTTTGTCTAGGGACTTTAAACCTAGGGAGCGCGAAAGAAGAGGGATTCTCGAGTGACCAAATCGATTTGCTCAGTACTGTAGCAGGCGGGCTCGGCAATGCTCTTGAAGAATGCTCGGCTTTATACCGAATTAGAACAATCCTACTCCGACCTTCAGGCAACCCAAGATCAGCTGATTAAGTCAGAGAAACTGCGCGCTTTGGGGGAAATGTCTGCCGGGGTGGCCCACGATTTCAACAACATTCTGGGGGCCATCATTGGCAGGGCGCAGCTCATGAAAGGACAGATTCAGGACCTGACCATTTTAAGAGGTCTTGACATCATCGAGAAGGCGGCTGTCGACGGAGCATTCACCATAAAAAGGTTGCAGGAATTTACGCGCAAACAGTCGGACCAGGCATTTAAACACGTGGATCTCATCCAGATTCATCGAGGATACCCTTTCAATGACCCGGACACGGTGGGAGGACACCGCCCATGTCAATGGAGTTCAGTATGACATCTCCATTCAATACGAGCAGGTCCGGCCCATTGCAGGCGAGCGCTCAGAACTCATTGAGGTCTTCACCAATATCATTTTCAATGCGTTGGACGCCATGCCAGGAGGAGGGAAAATTCATATCCAAGCCGGGACCTCTGGGAACAAGGTTTTTGTGTTTTAACGGACTGGGGTCGCGGCATGGACGAAGAGACCAGGCGGCGGGTATTTGATCCCTTCTTTACCACGAAAGGGGTCAAGGGAAATGGGCTCGGAATGAGTGTGGCCTACGGGATCATCAACCGGCACAAAGGGGAGATTGAGATTAATAGTGAATTGGGCAAAGGGACGACCGTTCGTAATTTATTTCCTGTCAATGAGCAAGCTGTCCACCCATTGGTGGAAGAGAAAATCATCCCTCAAAAGAAGAGGGCTCGATTCCTCATTATTGATGACGAGGATCCCATTCGAGATTTGCTGGCGGAGCTGTTTCAGGAGCAAGGGCATGAAGTCTTCACGGCTTCCGGTGGGAAAGAAGGCATCGAAATGTGCCGCAACTATGCGCCGGACCTGGTGATCACCGATTTGGGGATGCCCGAAGTCAGTGGCTGGGAGGTCGCTTCCACCGTAAAATCCATCAATTCTTCCACCCAAGTGATCTTAATGACAGGTTGGGGGATTACGATAGACAACGAACAAGCACAACAGAAGGGTGTCGACGTTGTAGTGGGCAAGCCCTTCCAGATCAATGAAATTCAAAAGGTGGTCAATGACATCCTGGCAACACGACCCAATGTGATGATCCACCGGATTTCAATGCCTTGACCGTCCGCAGCACATTTTAGTACTGCGTTTCATAAGTATGGCCACGTATTCTTGAAGGTGGAACGCGCGCTCCCGCGCGCGTTCAGCGTGCGACGGAGCGCCCGCTCCACCCCGTTTGCTGGCAGCACGTAGATACGCTAGTGTCTTTATGAAACCCAGTACTCGCCACTCTCCCGGTTAAACTGTTTTCGGCGAAGGTCCCGCAAGCGAGAATTTGGTAAATCTGCTTACTCACCATTTTTTTGTGGCGGCCTTCCGGGATTTCCTTCGATTGAGAAAAACTCGCCCACTTTCCCAAACACCACTTCCTTTTCACCCGAAACAAGCTGGCAGTCCGGGAGCGACGCCAAAAAGACCCTGCCGTAAGACTTCTCGAGAATTCGCCGGTCAAAAATCATAATCGAACCAAAATCCTCGCGACTTCGGATCAAACGCCCAAAGCCCTGTTTGAATTTGATGACGGCCTGGGGCACACTGTATTCAAGAAATGAGTTTTTACCATCGCGCTCAAGAGCTTCCACTCTGGCTTCAATGACCGGTTCCTTAGGCACGCTAAAGGCAGCTTGGTCAAGATGACATTTTCCAGAGACTCTCCGACCACATCGACTCCCTCCCAAAAGCTGTCGGTCGCAAACAGAACACTGGTCGCATCCCTCGAAAGATTTCCAGCAAGCGATGGCGGGGCGCTTGACCCTGCATCAGCGCTTGAAAGCCTCCCGCTTCCAGGGGAGCCTGGCATTCCTTGAAAAGGCGGTGTAGAAGGGAGTAGGAAGTGAACAGGACGAGCGCTCTGCCTTCAGAAATTTCGATCGACCGCTTCACCAGTTCTCTCGAGTTCCTTCGCAAAATCGGGATGATCCGGAGAGGGAACATCCTTAGGGATTCCGAGGATGACCTGCTCAGAATAGTTGAAAGAGGAGGGAAGCAGGACTTCGATTAGTTTTTCCGGAGAAAGACGTTGAAGCCCGAGCCTGCTTTTAATGTATTCAAAATGTTGGTTCGTGGTCAAAGTGGCACTCGACATAACAATGGTGGCAAAACGGTCAAAAACCTTTTCTTGAAGGAGCCCAGCCACACTGAGTGGGGCTTGTTTCAAAGTAATCAATGGACCCGATTTGCCTGGTCGTATTTCCACCCAACGGACTTTCTTGTCGTCCGGTTCACCAAAGATCTCTCCCAAAACTGAGGCAGACGTTTCGATCCGGTCGGTAAGGGCCTTTAGCTCCACGAGCAGGGGGAAGAGAGGCCCGGTCACGTCTTCCTCTAAGGTCTGCAACTCTTTTTCGAGATGCAGCAACAGTCGATGAAAATTCTGAATCTCCCCGATCCATTGAGCGACCGTCACGAGAACTAAGGACTGCCACTGCGGCTGTCTGCGGAGTTCATCCGTAAACCGTATTTTCGCTTCTGCTCTTGACTGTGAGGGTATTGCTGTAGAGTCTCGGAAAAAGCGGGCGATTTCACTGAAAGAATTTTCTACGGCGAAGGATAGGTTATCGCGCTGAGGGATCACCCGCTGTTGAATCAGCTCAACACAACGCAAGTAATCCTTCAGGGGAATTTTCTTTTCCACCGATTTCAGTTTGGCCAGAAGAAAGGGCAGAAGCCCCCTTTCCCGGATCTTTTCCCGGTCTTTGAGGCTGTAAAAGCGACCGAGGATCCGGAGGAATCCGAGTCGGGATATCTGCGTGCCAAAATATTCGGTGGCGACCTCCTCAACATTATGCGCCTCATCGAGAATGATGTGGGAATAGGCAGGCATGATGGCGGCATCGTTGTACCGGCCCGTTTCCCCACGAATCGCTAGATCCGAGAAAAGTAAGTGGTGGTTGACGATCAGTAAATCAGCCGAGGCCGCCTGGCGTCGAGCGTTAAAAAAGAAACAGGGATTGTAATGAGAACAGCGGATTCGTCCGCAATTGTCGCTCTCGCACGCCACTTTTTCCCAAATGGCTGGTCGGGGAAGGATGGTTAAGTCGGATCGACTTCCGTCGGTTGTCTTGTGCGACCAATTGAGGATTGCTTTCAGCTCCGTTTGTTCCTCAGTCTCAATCAACTGTTCTCCTTCTTTCTCCAACATTTCCACTTTACTCAAGCAGACGTAGTTGCCGCGTCCTTTCACGAGTTCTGAACGGAAAGGGAGCTTTAAGGCCTCCCGAAGAAGAGGAAGGTCTTTGTTAATCAACTGTTCTTGAAGATTGATGGTATTGGTTGAAACAACAACCCGCTGTTTATTCTGCACGGCCCAAAATATCGAAGGAATCAAGTAAGAGAGGCTCTTGCCGGTACCTGTTCCTGCTTCGATCAAGGCAATCTTGGAATGATTGAACGAATGAGCGACTGCCTCAATCATCCGTTGTTGCTCGGGCCGGGATTCAAAATTCTTAAGTTTGCGGGCGACCGCTCCTTTCTCCGAAACAAGTTCGACCATTTCTGACAATTGGAGTTGCTGGAGTTTTTGCCGTTGGAAAGCCTCAACAACCACATAAACCTCGTCAACAGGGTTGTTCACGATGTAAAACCCGACCCCTTGGTTTCCATACTCTGAAGCGATGGAGAGATCCGCTGCGGAAGGCGTTAAGTGGCCGGAAGGATGATTATGAATGATCACGTCTCCCTGGGTGGCTACCTGCATCAGGGCCGGAACTGCCGAGTCATTTCCCCGGGCCAAGGGCGTGATTTCAACGATCTGACGTTCGGCATCAGGCTTGGCAAGGAAAAAGACTTCATTCCCGCCGGCTTCGAGGATTGTTTCCCTCAGCAGTTCAAGACAAAGGTGAGAAATGATGGATTCGATATTCGGCATATTGTTGTGCGCTCAACGGTCGTGAGTATACCATTATCATTTTTAGTTTGTTCTAGAGAGGGCACTCTAAGGAGAAAAAGAAAGCCCTCTCGCCAAGGCGCAAAGGACGCAGAGAATAGATGAGACGTTCTCAAGTCGGATCTTTTTAAATACAGCCTTTCAGCACCTAATGAACTTGCGTCAGGGTTGTTGGAAGCTAAATTAAGATGCGGTTGGGTCCCAGGGATTGTGGGGCGGAAAGGTCTCTAAGGGCTCAACAGATTCATGGGAGGCCGTCCACAACCCATGCCATGGGATGTTTGAGCAAGTTTTTCAAAATATGAAGTTTCCAGCAAACATTGCCCAATCTGGCCATGTGTTGCGAGGGCAATATCCTGAGTGATGCGATGAATCTGGTTCCTATGCCATCTAATTCTTGGCGTCCTTTGCGTCTTGGCGAGAGAATGGTCTAAGATCAATCAGTAGGTTCAACAATGGCAGTCTGATAAGATACCCACTTGGAATTTTGGAAGTCCCACGTTAAGACCGACAGAAATCAATGGTGGACCTTTCGACGAAAGTAGCTGGAATTGAGCTTAAGAACCCGGTTATCACCGCTAGCGGAACTTTTGGCTACGGGGAAGAGTTCAGCGAACTGATCAACCTGGATCTCTTGGGTGGATTTGTCGTGAAGGGCCTTTCGGCCCAGCCAATGAAGGGGGCTCCTCCGCCCCGACTGCATGAGACTGCCTCGGGCATGTTGAATGCGATCGGTCTGCAAAACGTTGGAGTTCGACGATTCGTATCGGAGAAACTGCCGCGACTCCGAAAGTACAATACGCGAATCTTCGCGAATGTCTTTGGGAGCAGCCCGGAAGAATATGTTGAGGTGGTTCATGGGCTGAATGATTCGGAAGGACTCTCTGGATACGAGATCAATATATCTTGCCCGAATGTGAAAAAGGGTGGGATCGTCTACGGTACGGATCCTATTGCGACCCATGAAGTGGTTCGCGCAATTAAACAAATTGCGCGGTTGCCCGTGATCGTCAAGTTATCTCCCAACGTCACCGATATTACAGTAATTGCTCGGGCCGCTGAAGAGGCGGGAGCCGATGCGTTGTCTTTGATCAACACGTTGCTGGGGATGTCTGTGGACGTTGAGTCTCGAGAACCCCGCCTCGGGAATCTTACAGGGGGCCTCTCTGGCCCAGCCATTAAACCGGTCGCCTTACGCATGGTATTTCAGGTTGTTCGAGCGGTCCGCATTCCCGTGATCGGGATCGGAGGCATTTTTACAGCGGAAGACGCGTTGGAGTTCCTCTTGGCGGGTGCGCAAGCCGTTGAAGTGGGGACGGCAAACTTCCTGGATCCGCAAGCTCCGATCAAGATCATCGAGGGACTGCACCGATACTGTAAGCGACAAGGGATTGAGCGTCTGAGTACTTTGATCGGCAGTTTGAAACTCAGCTAACCCGTTGTAACCGGGGGCGCTGACCCATGAGCGCTCACTTAAGCTTGGATCTTCGGTTCATTGCGGGATCCTCGGTTGAGCAGATAACGCCCGGAATTTGGAAACGCCAAGAACGCAAAGGTCGCCAAGACTAGGAGCCTTCATTTCCGCCGACAAAGTAGCTAAGGATTTGGAACGTGATTTTGTTGCGCGACGGCATCCAGCGGGTAGCCAGAAACCATCCTGAAGAACTGCGGGTAGGATAAGATCAGGCGGTTGACCGAAGTATATTCTCTTTTCTTGGCGCTCTTGGCGTTTCGTTATTCCGGCGGCAGGCGAGGAAAGCCTTATAAAGTTAGCGCTCATGGGTCGGTGAACCCGGCTGGCCTCAACGAGGCCGGCTACAGCATTAGAAGTGCACTCGTTTTGGGTGCAGGGGTGAAGGAACATGACGACGAAAGATCGGATCATTGTTGCCCTAGATACGGACAGCCGGGCGATCGCTTTGAGCCTCGCGCGTCAACTCAGAGCTCAAGTAGGCATATTTAAGATCGGGAGCCAGCTCTTTACTGCCGAAGGTCCGGCAATAGTTCGAGAGATTATCGAACTGGGAGAAAAGGTCTTTTTGGACCTTAAGTTTCACGACATCCCGAATACGGTTGCCAGGGCTGTCTCGGTGGCGGCTAGCATGGGCGTCTCTATGCTGACGCTTCATACCCTGGGGGGATTGTCGATGTTAGAGTCCGCAGCCCAACAGGTTCGAGAATCTCGGATGAGCTCTCGGAGGCCTTTGCTGCTAGGGGTAACCGTGCTAACGAGCATGAGTGACACCGATTTAGAGGAGGTTGGAGTCCATGCCGAAGCGGAGACACAAGTTGCCCTCCTTGCGGGTCTTGCGCTGAAGGCTGGATTAGATGGGGTCGTTGCCTCTCCCAAAGAACTGCCGCGATTACGCCAACAGTATGGCCAGTCCTTGAAACTCATTGTCCCTGGGGTCCGGCCACCAGGATCCGCTTCTCATGATCAAACACGAATCGCTACTCCGGCTGAGGCGGTCCATGCGGGCGCCGACTACCTGGTGATTGGCCGCCCGATTACAGGCAGTTCTGACCCCTCAGGGAGTGTTCAGCAGATTATAGAAATGATCGAGAGCGCGCGAGCTCCTAAGGAATGATAATTGAGGACTGCTGGCTTTGGGGAGGGTGGGCTTGAGAGACATTGGACCGAATATGGTCCAAAAAGGCTCGGCTCTTGGGGCGAGGCAGGGCAATAACCTCGAAGAGTTCCTTCTGGAACTGCAAACAATCCAGAATTTCACTGACCTTCAGCCGGGGGACAGACTCGTCTATGGAATTATGGGTTTTGTCCAAGTACGCCTTGACGGCCTCGTAAATATTTTTCGCGCCATAAGAAGCGGGTGCGTGGTCGTAATAGATGCCGCTTTCGAGAGTTCGGTAAGTCTTCAGTAAGCCTTCCAGCGCTTCGCCTACGTCTTGATCGACGATCTCGACGAGTCGCTCTCTTTGTTCTGACACGATGGACCAGATCCCCATCGTGATGCTGTAATACCGCTCGAGGAATGCAGGTTCCCAGAGTCTGGGAGTCCTAGCCAGGGTTGGGGAGTGTTTCGCTAAACGCTCCGTTTCGTATTCCCGGCCGGACTGCAGATAGACACAATCGGCAGGACAAGAAATTTCTCTTTCACGTTTTTCACCACAACAGACAGAACAAATCTGGGTGGACTTGGCGGGGCAAAACCGCTTGGCTTTTCGCACTTCGCATAATGGACAAGCGGCTGGCATGAATGCTTAACGCCTCTTTTCGTCAGATGCTACTTTCCCGTCCCGGAGATGGATGACGCGGTGGGCACATTCAGCAACATCATGTTCGTGAGTGACCACGATGATGGTGTTTCCCTGGCTGTGAAGTTTGTCGAAAAGTTTCATGATTTCAATTCCCGTCTGGGAATCCAGATTCCCCGTGGGTTCGTCTGCCAGCAGGATTGAAGGATTGTTGACCAAAGCCCGGGCAATCGCCACGCGTTGGCGCTGTCCTCCGGATAATTCGTTGGGCTTATGCAGCATGCGGTTCTCGAGTTCAACCATTTGCAGGGCTTTTTTGGCTCGTTCAATCCTTGCTTGGGATGGAGTTCCGTTATAAATGAGCGGTAGCTCAACGTTGTGCAGAGCGGAGGCCCTGGGTAAGAGGTTGAAAGTCTGAAAAACAAAACCAATTTCCTTGTTTCGAATATAAGCCAACTCGTCATCATTCATTGAGCTGACCAACCGGCCATTGATGTAATACTCACCTTCGGTCGGCGTGTCCAGACAGCCAATCAGATTCATCAGGGTAGACTTTCCCGAGCCTGAGGGGCCCATGATCGCCAAGTACTCGTTCTTGCCAACATCGAATGAAACTCCCGCCAAGGCGTGGATCTTTTCTGCCCCCATCTGATACGTCTTCCAGAGGTTGTTCGTCCGTATGAGGTGGCCGTTGGAACCGTCTTCATTCGATACTTGGGGAATGGCCATTTTGTCCTCGAAATTTACCTTGAAGTTTCAAACATCTAAATATCACCCTTGGCTGGTTTCTGGTGCAAAATTGGGGTTTAAGGTAGGGCGCGCTCGCCGCAGCGCGCCGTCAGTCGGCGGTTTCGGCGAAACCGCCCTACCCGCAATCGTAGCATGATACAGCGGCTGTGCTTTTTAGCACCGTAGGGAACGCTCGCCGCAGCGTCCCCATTTCTCACCAGGAACGGAACCGCGTCGGTTTCCTACGAACTATCGATTCATTCCCGCTTTGAGATCGATTGCGGGTAGGGGGAATTCCAACTCAAAACCACCCCATGTCCAAGCCTTTATTCCTTCTTCTCTCCTTTTACTACAGTTTTGTTGTCGATCTTAATTCGAGTGCCAGCCTCTAAAGTGCGTAACGTCTTGTAACTGCCGGTGACAATTTCATCACCCGCTTTGAGACCACTCAAGACTTCGATTTCAGTTTGACCGGTAATCCCGGTTGTGACCGGAACGAAGAGGGCCTTTTCTTCTTTAACCACAAAGACACCTTGTTGTTCCTTCTTTTTGGGGTTCTTCCCCGCCAGAGGACGAGAGGACTCCTTCCCATTGTTCTCAGTGGAGTTTGCGGCTTTGGCCGTCTCAGGGTCCACCAAGGAGCTTTTGCCTGCTTCCCCTTCTTTGTCCAATTCACGAATGGTCAAGGCCTGAATTGGAATAGTAAGCACATTATTACGAACAGCCGTAGTGATTTTTGCAGTAGTCGATAGCCCTGGTTTGAGTTGTTCGGTGGGATTCAACAAAGTAACGACCACTTTGAAATCCTTTGCCTCCTGGCTTGTCGAAGAGGTGATCCCGGAACCGGCTGCCTGTCCGCTTCGAGTCAATGCGCTACTCCCCACTTCGGTCACTTTCCCTTTGAAAATCTTGTTTGGAATGGCATCGACCGTGACTTCCGCCTCCTGACCCAGTTGGACATTCACGATGTCGGTTTCGTCAACTTTTACTTCAGCAGTAATGACGGAGAGATCGGCGAGCGTCATGAGATTGCTGCCAATGGCATTTTGAATTCCCGGGACCGCAGACTCGCCGACGTGCACCGGAAGATTGGTCACCACCCCGGTGAGGGGAGCGAGGTAGACCGTTTTGCTGACCTGATCCGTAATTCGCGCGATAGCCCCTTTTTGCTGCACGATCCGGCTGCTTGCCGAGATTCGGGCCTTGTCAGACTGTTTGAGCTGAGCCTCAGATTGCTGGACTCTGGCGATGGCTGAATCGACCTGGGCCCTGGCAACCTCAAACGCGGAATTAGCCTGGTCGAATTGCGATTTTGAGATCAGGCCTTCCTTAAGAAGATTCTGCATGCGATCATAGTCAATCTTGGCCTTATCGTAGTCGGCCCGGGTACGAACCAGTTCAGCCTGTGATGTCCTCAATATCGCTTCAGAAGAGCGATAAGCCGCCTCCAAGCCTTCTTGGTCATCCTTAACTTGTTGCAGCAAAGCCTCTGCGCTTCTCAAATCGGCTGAAGACTGAACCGATTCCTGCTTCAACAACGGATCACCCTGCTTGACATGGTCTCCCTCTTTAACGGCTATCTCCACGATCCGGCCGAACGAGTTAGCTGTGATGTTGATGTATTTCAGAGGCTTGATTTCACCGGAGGCCGAAACGGTCTGAACCAGGTTGTCCATTTGAACTACTTTGCCCGTCTGAACGGTCACAACGTCTTTGTTCCGATAATGTATGGCAACGGTGATTCCGGTGGCAACGACGATGACTCCAACCGCTCCCAGAATGATCTTTCTGCCTTTGCTCATGTGATTCCACTTTCTTATGTAGCGACAGGCGTTCACGCCTGTCGTGCGATGTTGCAAGGCTCAGTAGTAGCCGAGGCTGCTGGCCCCGCACAACAGGCCTGGAGGCCTGTTGCTACAGAATGAACTTCTGCAAGTTAGTGCTAAGTGTCAGTCACTCACTGCAAAAAATGCTCTAAATCACCCAATTTTTAATCATAGCAACATCACTGAACAAAATCGCGCTTTTTTTGAACAGTTTGAATGAGTAAGCTGGTCGAGGGTTAAGTACTGCGTTTCATAAATGAGGTGAATTATCCTAAGATGCGTCACGGTATTTATAGAGCGCAGCAACCCTAAGTACTGCAATTCATAAATACGGTGACGTTAACGCCGGGTCGGTGACCCGGCCTACAACTTTGTAGGCCGCGTGACCCCACGCGGCGCCTAACCTCAGAAACGTCACCGTTACGCCGAATAGCAGTACTAAGCGACGAACCCTTATTTTTCAGAGAAGATAGAATCCAATAAATATATTTTTTTTCGTATTTTTTATTCGAATCATACGAAAATTTGTATGAAATTGAGTCAATTAGTCAAGATAACAAAGTCTCAAAGTTTTGACCGTAGCGAAATTCATCAGTCTTTTCAACTGGTTGCATTTAATCCTAACAAAGTACCCTAGTTTGGTAGATATTTTGCATCGTCGTATGTCGATCCCGGAATTATATGGTTCATTCTAGTCCCGGATTTCATCATCTTCCCAGGATACTAATTCTAAGTACCTTAAAAATAAGAAACACCAAGAAATACCCGATTAAACGGGATCACAATTACCCTTACCTGTTGAAATTGTTGGATTCTTAGGCTCTCTCTAATGAGAGTAAGAATTTACAGGGCATCCTCAAGAGATCTCGACTCTACCTCTTTATTCATTCTAATAGCCACGTATGGTTGCTTTTTGGAACTCGCTTTTCGGAATCTTAGCCATTACTGAAAGTATGTTTCCAATCCATTTATTTGGATAAAAGGAGAATGAAAATCATGAGAATCAATGCTTCCGCAAGAAACGAGTGCTTGATTCGGAAAGATTTTGGAATCCTGCCGCTGGCATTACTAGTGATCATGTGTCTTGTCCTGTTTTCAAGTCAAGGTCTGCTTGGACAGGAGCAAACCAGCAGTATCGAAGGAATTGTGAAAGATAGTTCTGGTGCTGTCCTGCCGGGAGCTACAATAACGGCAACCAACAAAGCCACGAACCGCGTTATCACTACTCAAAGCTCAGGCAGCGGCCTTTACGTACTGCGTAACCTAGAGCCTGGCCGCTACGCGGTAGCTGGTGAATTGAAAGGGTTTTCGAAATATCAACTCCCCGATGTCATCATGCTGCTCGGCAAGACTTTGAAGATTGACATGAACCTTCAAGTAGGAACGCTAGAACAGGCTGTCCAGATTTCGGATAACCCCCCAATGATTGACACACAGAGCACAACAGTTGCCCACAACGTTTCTTCCGAAGAGTTTGATCGACTGCCGAAGGGCCGCAGTTTCCAGGGTCTGGTGCTCACCTCGCCTTCCGTGAATTCCGGACAGATTGAGGGAGGATTCCAGGTTAACGGGTCAAGCGGGGCGGAGAACAGCTTCACCATTGATGGGATTTCCACGGCTAGCGGTATCAATGGCAGATCTCGCCAGGACGCGATTTTCGATATCTTGCAGGAAGTCCAAGTGAAAACCGCCGGGATCGAGGCCGAATATGGAGGAGCCTTAGGAGGGGTCATCAGCGCTGTGACTAAGTCCGGTGGCAACGCGTTTCACGGGGACGCGCACTTTTACTACGGCGGGGCCCCAGTCAGTGCCGGACCGGTCAGCCGGCTGGTTCTTGATCCGGTTAATACTAATAACCCCCCCCCTGGATACTATGTCCAGGATAACAAGGGCGATAATAACGGTTACGAGGTTGGCGGTTCACTGGGTGGCTACCTGATTAAAAACAAGTTGTACTTTTTCCTGGCGTCCTCTCCTCGTTGGCAAAGACGAACCATCCCCTATCTTACCAGCAATGGTACTGTTCCAGACTCATTCAGTCAAGACCAGTTCTACATGCAGTCGTTTGCCAAGATCTCATATGATCCCACGAGTCGGATCTCAACCAATTTCGCCTGGCTTTACACGCCTATCTACTCTACTGGCAGGCTCCCTGCCAATAATGGATCTTATGGGAATGGGATCACCAGCACCAGTAAGGCCCTTGCACCCAATAAGGTGCAGGGATTTTATTCGCCCCAGTCGAGTTATACGGGGAACCTCAATTTTACTCTTGACCCCACCTCGTTGCTCAGCATCAGGGGTGGGTATTTCTGGGACGATTACCATGCCACCGGAATACCTAACATCAGCGCAGTGGAGTACCAAACCTCAAACATCGGAACGCCTTTTGAAAGTGAAATCCCTCCGGGGCAGGTTGGAGGTATTGGTTACACCAATACCCCCCGGGTTCAGGGAGCGGACCACGATCTGGTTACACGCACCTACGTCAATTTGGATTACAGCAAAGCATTCACCGGATGGGGATCGCACAATCTGAAAGCAGGAGTCGGTGATCAGAAGACCGTCAACAATGTGGACACGACCTATCCCGGTGGGGGTTACGTTTATGTTTTTTGGAATAGGAGTTTCACGAGCCGCAACACCGGGATCACGGATCGAGGAAAATACGGGTACTACGAATCGGACGATTTTGGGACTCGTGGCACGACCGGCGCCAGTGTCATCAGCCTGTACGTCCAGGACCAGTGGAGAGTCTCTCCTCGAGTCGTTCTGAGCCTGGGCATTCGGACGGAAAATGAAGGACTGCCGTCGTTCAATCGTGCTATTAAGGAATATGCGTTTAAATTTGGCTTCGGCTCCAAAATGTCGCCGCGGCTCGGGATAAATTTCGATGTGTTCGGAAACGGGAAAATGAAGGTCTTTGGGAGTTGGGGGCGCCTTTACGACTGGACCAAGTATCAACTGGCCCGCGCTAGTTATGGTGGAGACATCTGGCACATACAGTATCGCTCGCTGGATACGACAGATGTCTTCTCGCTGGGCAATGGCAATCTGCCTGGTCGAAACCTTTGGAATTCCGTGCCCGGCTCTTACCGTGATCGCAGGGTAATTGATTTCGAGGGTGTTGACCCAGGCATCAAGCCCATGAGTGAAGATCAGTTTAATGCTGGGCTGGAGTGGGAGTTGAGACCCAACTTGGTTTTCTCTGGCCACTATATTCACAGTAAACTCAACCAGACCATTGAGGACATCGGGACGATCAAGAACGGCGATGAAACTTATATCGAAGGGAATCCCGGAATAGGCCAAGCTGCTATTACCCCAACCTTCGGAAGCGCAACCGCCCCTTTTCCGACTCCACTACCCATAAGGACTTACGATGCGATGGAATTGTCGCTGACGAGACGCTTCGGCAATGGCTGGTTGGCCAGTGCCAGTTATGTCTATAGCAGGCTCTACGGGAACTATTCAGGATTGGCCAATTCTGACGAAATCCGGCCACCGACGCTGGGCTTCTCTTCGCCAGTCGCTCAGCAACTCGGCGGTGATGTTTCACGTGAGGGTGCCAATAATCACCGGGCCTATGACTTGTACGACTTGTTCTGGGATTCGCATGGCACTCTTGACGTAAAGGGACGCCTTGCCACGGACCGTCCCCACGTTTTTAAGCTTTATGGGTCTTACCAATTTAAGTTTGGACTTCAATTTGGCGGTTTCTATTACGGGGGGAGTGGTACCCCCATTTCGACCTATATGTGGGAAAATAACACAATTCCACTCTTTGTGAATGGCCGGGGAGACTTAGGACGGACTCCCTTCCTGAACCAGACAGATTTCCTGATCGCACAGGAATTTAAGTTAGGGGAACAAAAAACGCTGCGGTTTGAATTCAATGCGATCAATGTATTCAACCAGAAAACGAATCGATACACATTCCCGGACTATAATTATCAAAATCGAGCATCTTCGCAGCCCAGCATGGACAGCACCAATTTGGCGAATGGTTACAACTACCAAGATTTGGTTGCCAAGACAACTGACGGGTTAACTGGAAGGGCGCTGGATCCAAGATACGGGATGGCGGCGATCTTTAACCCGGGCTTCACAGGCCGAATCGGAGTGAAGTTCACTTTCTAGCTGGGATGGAACTCAATGTAGGAAATCAACAGGATGGGCCGCCTGGCCCATCCTTTTTTTTGAAAGTTGCCCTGGGCGCCAAGCTTTTGATAGATATTGAGCATTACATCATATCCTGACACCGTCGAATTTGTAGGGGCGAAGCATTCACTCGCAACGTATAAATAGATTCACCGCCTGTCACAGAATGCTTCGCCCCTACTTTGGACGGCATCGCAGAGTTCCGCCCTCCAATTGGCAAATCTCGGGATGGCCGAGTTTCACGAGGCCGAATATGGAATGTGACAATGGCGGCGTCTCACCGTGAATCAGAATGTCTTCACTCCTTCTTAGTTACGGAGGGTGGAACAAGGGCTCCGTCGCGCGTTAATGAGCGTGCGCAGGGGGACAGCGGTCCCACGCGCCCGCTCCACCACATTGACAGTCAAAACGCAACGCACACAAGGTCTCGAATTCATCTAAGAAACTTGGACAGAGAGAAATGAAATCAGTGAAGATGCGGGAATCTATTTCTTTTGTATATTCTAACGGAAGCATAGGAAAGATAGAAAATTGAGTCAAACGGTGGGCCAGAAGGCGCACCTTGAGCCATATACCCTTCAGGCATTTGCGGAATTCCCCCATTAGATCAAATAGATCCAAGAAGGAAGTCCAGACCGTAACAAAATTCATCAGTCTTTTCAACTGGTTGCAGTTAATTCCGAAACAATAGCACCAGTTTGGTAGATGTTTTGCAGTGTTAACAATGGGTTAGGGTTTTGAGTATCTCATCTCATAGGTCCCAACTCTCTTCATCTTTCCAGGCTACTGAATCCAGACCTCATTCGAGTAACGCCAAGTGTATGCCTGACAGAACCTATTTCTCGTATATTCATACATAAGCATACGAAAAATTGTATAAAATTGAGTCAACTAGTCAAGATAACAAAATCTCAAAGTTTTGAAGGTAGCGAAATTCATCAGTCTTTTCAACTGGTTGCATTTAATCCTAACAAAGTACCCTAGTTTGGCGAATATTTTGCTCTGTCTTATAACAAGCTGGGAATTATATAGTTCATCATAGTCCCGGATTTCTTCATCTCTCCAGGATACTAATTCAAAGTACCTTAAAAATAAGAAACACCAAGAAATACCCGATTAAACGGGATCACAATTACCCCTTACCTGTTGAAATTGTTGGATTCTTAGGGTCTCTCTAATGAGAGTAGAAATTTCCCGGGCATCCTTAAAAGATCTCGACCCTAACTCTTTATTCATTCTAATAACGCCGTATGGTTGTTTCTTGGAACTCGTTTTCCGGAATCTTAGCCATCACTGAAAGTATGTTTCCAATCCGATTATCTTGGATAAAAGGAGAATGAAAATCATGAGAATCAATGCTTCCGCAAGAAACGAGTGCTTGATTCGGAAAGATTTTGTAATTCTAACGCTAGCATTTCTATTGATCATAAGTTTTGTCCTGTTTTCAAGTCAGAACCTGTTTGGACAGGAGAAAACTGGCACTATCGAAGGAGTTGTGAAAGACAGTTCTGGCGCTGTCTTGCCGAGAGCATCGATTACGGCGACCAACCAAGTTACGAATCGTATCACGACGACTGAATCTACAAGCGAAGGCCTTTATGTGCTGCGCAGCCTGGAGCCGGGCCGCTACACGGTGACTGGGGAATTGAAAGGATTTTCGAAATATCAGCTTCCCGATGTCATCATGCTCCTCGGCAAGGTTTTGAAGATTGACATTACCCTTCAAGTAGGAACTCTGGAACAGACTGTCCTGATTACAGAAGGTGCCCCAGTGATTGACACTCAGAGCATCGCTATGGGAAGCAACGTGTCTTCCGAAGAATTCAGCCTCATGCCCAAAGGCCGTTCCTTCCAAGATGTGGCTTCGCTGTCCCCCGGTGTCAATTCGGGGGTCATTGAAGGCGGCATCCAGATTAATGGGGCCAGTGCCGCGGAGAACAACTTCACGATTGATGGTATTTCCACCACTGGGCTTATTAATGGCGATTCTCGCCAAGACGCGGTCTACGAGTTTCTGCAGGAAGTGCAGGTGAAAACTTCCGGGATACAAGCCGAATATGGCGGCGCCTTGGGAGGAGTGATCAGCGCAGTCACCAAGTCAGGCGGCAATGCGTTCCATGGGGATGTGTATTGGTACTTTAGCGGTTCTCCACTCAATGCCTTGCCAACCCCTAGAATATTAACCGACCCTGCGGGTGAACTCGAAACAAAATACTTCCAAGATAACAAGATCCAAGATCACTTCAATGAAGTTGGAGGGGAATTGGGTGGGTATCTCATCAAGAATAAACTCTATTTTTACACTGGCTTTAGCCCCCAATGGGGCCGGCGGACACAAGATATTCTGCTTGATAGTGGGGCGACTCCAAGCATATTTTACAGTAAAACAAATTATTACAACCTCTTCAACAAACTCTCCTGGAACATCACTCCCCGCATCCTTACCAATTTCGCCTGGCTTTATACCACAACGAAAAGAACAGGATTGCTGCCTGCCTTCACTGGTTATTGTGACAATTGCAGTGTTAACTCTGCAGCAGCCCTGGAGTCTAATCGGGCACAGGGTTGGTCTTTACCCAAGAACAATTTTACGGGGACAATGGATATCACCTTATCTCCGACCAGCTTGCTAAACCTCCGAGGCGGCTATTTCTGGGACAATTACAAAGACCTCAATGCCCCTTCCAAGCACCAGACCCGTTACAATATTTCGGCAATCGGACTACCTTTCGAGATTCCCGTGGAACTACAAAAACCCACTGGCTCTTTCGATGTACCACTGACCGAGGTGGCAAACTACGACACGACAAGCCGCGCCTTCGGACAAGTTGACTATAGCAAGACGTTCAATATGGGTGGGGTGCATAACTTGAAAGCTGGCTTTGGATACCAGCGAGTAGTCAACAAGATGGATGTTAATTATCAGGGTGGTTATAACGTGGCGATGTACTGGAATCGCTCCTACACGAGTTCCTACACCGGTGAAACGGGCACTGGGACCTATGGATACTACCGCGTCAGACAAATCGGCACAGCGGGTTCCGCAGGCGGCGGCATTTTTAACCTTTTCGTTCAAGACCAATGGACGATTCGTCCTCGATTGACTTTGAGCCTGGGACTGCGCACGGAAAATGAGAAAGTTCCTTCCTTCTATCGGGATGTCAAGGATTACGCCTTTTCGTTTGGATTTGGTGCCAAGCTCGCGCCCCGATTGGGTCTGAGCTGGGATGTGCTGGGTAACGGCAAAATGAAATTATACGGCAGTTGGGGACGTTTCTACGACTGGACCAAGTATGAGCTAGTGCGGGGGGCGTTTGGTGGAGACACCTGGAAGGAGTGGTGGTACTCCCTCGATACCCTGGATATTTTTTCCCTTGGCCTAAACAATTTGCAAGGGAGGAATTTATGGTCATCTACGCCAGGGTCCTATCAGGATCACCGGGTCCCTCAGTTTGGTCCCGATTCCCTCGATCCTGGCATCAAGCCGATGTATGTGGACAATGCGTCGGTTGGATTTGATTGGGAAGTCAAGCCTCAGTTGGTGTTCTCGGCCGCCTATGTTCGCAGCCGACTGGGTCGGACCATCGAAGACATCGGGCGGCTGGTTAATGGGAATGAAGTCTATACTGAGGGTAATCCCGGCGAGGGCCGCTTTACCATTGAAGATAACCATTATGGAGCCACTCCGGATTTCCCCATGCCGCAACCTAAACGAGAGTATGATGCATTGCAGCTCTCGCTCACCCGCCGGTTTAGTAACAACTGGTTCTTGTCAGCCAACTATACATACAGCCGACTTTGGGGGAACTATGCTGGTCTAAGCAGCACGGATGAAGTCGTGAATGGAGGGCTCCCCAATATAACCTGGACGGCATCTCAAACTCCTTATTCTTTTGTGGCTCGTCCTGGCGGCAATGCCAACCGGGATTATGATGCTGACCTTATCATGTTCGATTCCAATGGGCAGTACCTTTACGGACTTCTTGAAACGGACCGCCCCCATGTTCTAAAAGTGTACGGGTCGTATCAGTTCAAGTGGGGAACGCAACTTGGCCCTGTCTTTTATGCAGGCAGCGGGACTCCCATTACGACTCGTGTGGAGGAATTGAATCAAATTCCCATCATGGTTAACGGACGTGCCGATGCGGGTCGGACGCCTTTCCTGAACTATACGAACCTGTTAATCGCTCAGGATATCAAACTGGGCGAAACGAAGAGACTGCATTTCGAAATGAACATCATTAACATTTTTAACCAGAAGACGGCGCGCTATCAGCAGAACATCATTACCCGATATCGTGATTCCAGTTCGGCTATTGATTTGACCCCTGTCAACCTCCTTAACGGCTACAACTGGCGTACTTTGCTTTCTCAGACGGAGTACGCACAAGATCCGTCACTGAGTTCAGATCCGAATTCACTGGACCCAACCAAGAACTGGGCGGTCGACCCAACATACGGGCAGTATGACCAATTTAATCCTGGATTTTCGGCCCGGTTTGGCGTCAAGTTCATCTTCTGAAAACTCAGATAAAGAGAATAATTGAAATCATAGAGAGGAGTATACACATGAAGATATTGCTGAACTCGTTCTCTTTAGGGAGAGCCAGAACGTTGAAAGCTATGATGGTTTTTGCCATGTTGGTGGTGACGCCTCTGTTTGGGGAGTCGAAAAGCAAACCTTTAGTCTTAAATGCCGAGTTCGAGTTCAGCGCCGGGGGCAAGACTTTCCCGAAAGGGCAATACACGGTCACTCACGAGGAAAAATCAAATTGGGTTGTCATCACCGGCAAGAGCGGCGCGGTTACCCAATTGGAAATCCAAACCGTGCTCGCCCGCGACAGCTCAAGCACCCCATCCCGGGTTGTGTTCGACAAAGTTGCCAATAATCGTTTCCTTTCAGAGGTGTGGTTCCGCGATCAGGATGGTTATTTGCTGGTCGGGAGCACCTCGAAAGATCACACCCACGAGACGGTGATAGTTACCGTTAGCGGTCCATCCACAAAGCTACCCGGCAACCGGATCTATGAGCAAACCTGCCAGAAGTGTCACGGACCCAAGGGCGAGGGCAACCCAGCCGCCGACAAATTCTACGAGACTGATATCCCGAAGCTGAACTCGGTAGTCGTGCAGGCAAAGTCGGACCAGGAGTTAAAGGACATTATCATGCACGGCAAGCGTAACATGCCGCCTGTGAGGATCGGTCAGCCGACCGTGCAGCATCTTCTGCCACCCGAATCAGTGGACGCCGTAATCAGTTTTATACGCACTTTCAAACAGCAGTAAGGTCGTAACGCCCGCCAAGTAGACACGCGAGTGCGACAGCTCAAGCGCCCCATCCCGGCTCGTGTTCGATAAAGTCGGCAATGGTCGTTTCCTTTCCGAGTTGTGGTTCTGCGATCAGGCTGGTTTTCTGCTGGTCGGGTCAATAAAGGCACATGAGACTGTGAAAGATCTGCAGTAGAAGGGAGGCTTGCTTGTTCGGTTCCTGAAGTAGCGCGAAGTTCCTGGTTCCACCCGCTGGTACCGAGTGTTGCAGTGATGGACGTGGTTCTTGCTAACTGAACGAAATCTTTTAAGGATGGGCCAACGAGTCCATCCTTTTTTTTGAAAGTAGGGGCGAAGCATTCACTCGCAAGGCATAAACCGATTCACCCTCTATCTTCGAATGCTTCGCCCCTACTTTGGACGGCATCACGGAGTTCCGCCCTCCAATTTTGCGATTGACTCCAAGGTTTACTGTTCTATAATATTGCAGTGATATAGACAGGTTTTTTCATTCCTGGTTTTCCTAAACTACCCAGACTCTGAACGTTAAGGTATGAAAACGAATTCAAGTTTCCGACGACTCGTGATTTCCGGCTTTCTCATCGGGTTTGTCCTAACTGTTTCTGTCCCCGCCGGTGACAATAACAAGCGCGATAAGAATAAAGAAAAGTCGCTTCGGAATGAAACCTCCGACCAATATCTCAAGAAGTGGCTCAATGAAGATGTGGCCTATATCATCACCCCCGAAGAGCGGTCCGCTTACAAGAAGTTAACGACCGATGACGAGCGTTACCAATTTATTGAGCAGTTCTGGTTACGAAGGGATCCGTCGCCCGATACGATGGAAAATGAATTCAGAGACGAACACTACCGCCGCATTGCTTATGCCAATGAACGGTTCCCGTCTGGGTGGCCTGGTTGGAAGACCGATCGCGGCAGAATTTATATTACTTGGGGTCCGCCCGATGAAATCGATTCTCATCCGACCGGTGGGCCCTATATGCGCCCGTATGAAGAGGGCGGAGGAGAGACGACGACTTTCCCATTTGAGGTTTGGCGTTATCGCTATCTTGAAGGACCGAACCTGGGCAATGAGGTCATGATTGAATTTGTCGATCGGACGAGTACCGGCGAGTACCGTATTGCCTTGGATCCCGGAGAGAAAGACGCCTTAACGAATGTCCCCAACGCGGGCTTGACTCAATTGGAACAGATGGGAATGGCAAGCAAAGGGGATCGGTTTTCCCGAGGTGATGGGATGACTATCGGCAGGACGATGTCGGGGTCTGCCGGGCAGGCCTATGATCCGTTTACCCGTCTCCAACAGTACGTTGCGCTCCAAAGACCGCCCCAGGTGAAGTTCAAGGATCTGGAGACCGTGGTCAACACGAAGCTGTCCTATAACTTGATGCCGTTTGAATATCGGACGGATTTTATCAAGATCACGGATGATACCGTCTTGACGCCCATTACGGTGCAGATTTACAACAAGGACATGACGTTCCAAAACAAGGAAGGCGTGCAACGTGCCCAGGTCAATATTTTTGGCCGGCTCTCGACTATTACGGGCCGCGTGGTCCAGGTCTTTGAAGACGTCGTGGCACAGGATGTTCCGGATTCTTTATTCAAACAATCCCTGGAAAAAAGGTCGCTCTACCAAAAATCTATTCCTCTGCGCTCGGGGCTCTACAAGCTGGAACTCGTGCTGAAGGATCTGAACAGTGGCAACGTGGGTACGGTTTACAAAGGGTTGACGGTTCCCAAGTTTGAAGAGGATAAATTGGCGACCAGCAGTATTATTTTGGCAGATAATATCGAGAAGCTCTCCATGAAGCAGGCTGCCGCCGGGCAGTTTATTATCGGGAGCTCCAAAATTTTTCCGAACGTCAATGATGTTTTTAACCGCAGTCAGACGATGGGGATTTATTTCCAGGTCTATAATCTCGGGATTGATGAAAAAACCAAGAAGCCTTCGGCAACGATAGAATATTCGCTGAAGCAGGGGGACAAGGAAATTGCACGATTTACAGAAGATCAGGACAAATTGGCGGGAGCGGCTCAGCAGATGACTTTTGAGAAATTCGTTCCGCTGAAAGACCTTGCGCCAGGGGCTTACAGTCTTGTGGTGAACGTGACTGACAATTTAAGCAAGCACACGATTTCCCCAGTTGCGAAGTTTCAGGTTCGATAGTTTCGTTCATGAAGGTGTGGACCTTATTATTGAGTCGAGGATTCATGCGAGTTCCGAAAGTAACTTTTGCTGTCATCCCCTTCCTGCTCGTCATAGTCTGCGGCCAATTGAGAGCGGCTTCGCTGGCGGGCGGTCTAGCCGGAACGATTCAAGATTCCCGCGGAACACCACTGGACGGGATCGCCGTGATTCTACTGGAGGGGCAATTCAGTTCGAAGGTGGTTAAGACCGCAATAACCGACAGTACCGGAAGATTTGAAATCAAAGGTTTGCTTCCGGGGCTTTACGCTCTCAAAGTGAGCGCCGCCAATTATCCTCCTTTGATCCGCTCCGGGATCAAGGTGGTGGCCGATAAGATCGCCAGCCTCAACCTGACTCTCGAAAGTCTGTACCTTCAATCTATTCTTGGAGTCTCTCGGGAGCCGCAGCCCGCGACGGAAACAGAAGATATCGAGTCCGTTCTTCGCGCGGCTTCTTCGACACGCCCCATTCTTCGCGTATTTGAATCAGACTCCAGGCAGGATACGGGTCAATCCACTTCTGACGGTGTGGATGAACCGGCCCGCACAGGAAAAGGATTTCGCGGCTCTTTCCGCGTATACGCTTCATCGTACGATGGAGACCCTGATCTGGCTGGTGTGGGGGGCACTTTCACCGAGTTTGCGATTGCCAAACAACTCAACCCGAATACCAGCCTTGTGCTGGCAGGCGCTGTTTCCGGCTCTGGATATGCAGAAGTCGATTCACTGGTCCGGTTCACGGATTCAAATGGATTTCACAATTCGACAGTTCGGATCAGCATGGGTATGCTGCCGTATTTGCCCGATACCTACACCCCCGTGGTAAACCGAAGTGCGGGACGGATGAGTGTCTACAATTTGGAATTGCAGGACGAGATTCGATTGCCTTTTCACCTGTCTCTACTCTACGGGACTGAAATTCAATTGTCGGATCCTGCTGCGAATTCTCCCCGAGTCCGGCCGAAACTGGGAGCTCATTTTAGACCGACGTCCAAGACTTCTTTCACTTATCTCCGGACTTCGTCCTTGCCTCATCTGGAAAAGGTGGTTGAGGTGGAGGAAGGGAAGACGGTCACTCTCTCGATGCCCTTTCAGCATGAATATGGATATCCCTTGAGTCTTGGGACAAGCCGCATCCTTCATTCAGAGTTCAGTGCGGAACAGGAACTCAGCTCGCACTCACGGGTGGTGGCCGGATACTACAGCGATCGATTGTCTCCCTACAATCAAAGTATTTTTTTTGCTTCTTCCTTTGAACCCAATTCAACGAGCCGTGGGGTTCGGGTTGCCTACCAGCGCCGCTTCTCCCCTCGACTGGAAGGGTTGTTCGGCTATACCTATGGGGGTGGAGTAAATCTCACGGGTGTTAATGATTTCGCCAGCAGTCAAAACTTCCACGTTTTAACTGCCAACTTGCGGTCCCAAATCCCGAGCACAGGAACGTACCTCTCCGCCATGTATCGTTGGATCTCCGGAGACCCCATCACTCTGATTGACCCCTATCAGGAGAATTTTGATTCGGCCTCTCCAGGTGTCAGTGTCACGATTGCCCAGGCGATTCCTTACGTGGGAAGATTTATTCCCGGAAAACTCGAAGCTCAGTTCGAGATGCGAAACCTGCTCGCCAAGAACTCCCTCGATGTCTACAACTCTCCTTACATCCGACGAATTGAGTTTATTTCGCCATCTCGTTCGGTTCGAGGCGGCTTAATGCTCAAGTTCTAAATGACCCTTCAGCCCAGAAAATTTCAATAAGTTTTTAATTATCTTTTTGATACAATTTTTCGTATCAATATTATACAAAAATTTGTATACCTAGAATATTTGGCTTTGAGATGATCTCTTGAAGTCTTGTTAAATTGTTAATAATATTTAACTTAACTATATATCGCTCGATGGTTGTATTGGCATTAAAACTGCACTTGGTATTCGTGAAATCCTCGTTTGGCCCGAGCGCAAGCAGCTATGTTTACTAGATTCAGTTTCAAGACGAGTTCGATCGTTCTGATCACGACGGTGTTGACCGTGTTAGGTCTCATCAACAGTTTTCAGAAGGCCAAATATGTCACTCCCGACGATGGGTGCGGGTGGGTGGCTACGAATCGAGGTCTCAAAGCTCTCATTGTCGAGGAAGGTGGTCCCGGAGACCGGGCGGGCATTCATGGCGGAGACCTGCTCCTGTCTATAAACAACAGGAGAACCGCATCAGCTACCGATGTGACAAAGATCCTTTATGATCTGGGTGTCTGGTCGAAAGCCACCTACTCCATCTCGCGTAATGGCACCCAAATCAGCACAACTCTAATCGTCTCACCGCAGGACAATCAACTTCGCTTCAAGAGATTTCTGGAGGTGGTTGGATTCCTCTATCTGTTCATTGGAATATTTATCTTTCAGCGTCGCTGGCAGGCGAAAGGTGCATTCCATTTTTACACCATTTGTATTGCGTCTTTTGTCATGTGTACGTATTCCTATACGAACAAACTCAACGAGTTTGATTGGACGGTTTACTGGCTTGATGCGATAGCGCTACTTCTTTTACCCCCGTTGTTTTTGCATTTTTGCCTGAGCTTCCCGGAGCGAAAAAAAAGCATTCAGCGACTGCCATTGGTCTTATTGCTGCTTTATGTTCCTGCAATTATTCTGCTGGTCACGCATGTTCTGTTCATTTCGGGGGGGCTGAATTTCTTCCAGGCTCCGCTCAAGATCCGCATTCTCCTGGACAAGATTCATACCCTTCACTTTGCGCTCTTTTTCGTCTTGGGCGTCTTTGCTTTGTACCACACCTATCGGACGAGTCAGATTCAAACGCTGCGACAGCAGATGAAGTGGATTGTGATCGGCACGACGTTTGGGACCTTCCCCTTTTTCTTTCTTTACGCGCTTCCCTACTTCAATGGGGTGATTCCGTCCTTCTGGATGGAGCTTTCGGTATTCCCTCTCGTCCTGATTCCGCTGACTTTCGGATATGCTATCATCAAGTACCGTTTGATGGACGTTGATATTATCTTTAAGCGCGGTGTCGCCGCCACCCTTGCTTCGCTGACTGTTGTTGGATTCTATTTTGTATTGATTGGTGTGGTGAGTGAAGTTTTTCGGGCCTCGGGTGCAAACCGGATCTGGGTGATCATTTCGCTGGTTGTAGCGGCCTTTATTTTTTCACCACTGCGGAATTGGATCCAAACGAGAGTCGACAAGTACTTTTACCGGGACCACTATGACTATCGCCAGACGCTGATTGAATTTGGAAAAACCTTAGGTGCGGAAGTCCATCTCAAGCAATTGCTGGATCTTGTCGTCGAGAGAATCAGCCAGACTCTTTCGGTGGATAAAATCGGAATATTTCTGGCGAATGAAACAGACCCAGAACAATTCCAACTCGTCAAGTCCCTTGGAGTGAGCCAGTTCCTGCGGAGTGCAGACCTGGCGAATCTTGGATTCCTCGATCCTGCTCGTCCCACATTAGCGAAGGGATATCTCTTTTATGAGAATCTTCGAAACCTTGTATCTGAAAATTCCGAATTTCACGAGACTCTACGCCACTTGGATTTAAATTACTATCTGCCTTGCGTCACCAAGGGACATACCATTGCATTTATTGGGTTGGGCCGAACCACTTCGGGACAACTGCTCACCAGCGAAGACGTCGAGCTACTGCAAACGATTGCGGGTTACGTTGCCATCGCCATTGAAAATAGCCGACTCTATGAATCCATCCGGGAAAAAGCTGAAGCGTTGCAGAGGCTCAAGGACTACAGTGAGAGCATTGTCGAATCGATCAGCGTTGGAGTGCTGGTCTTTGGCCTCGACGAACGGATCGAAAGTTGGAATTCCAAAATGGGGCAGTTGGTTAATCTTCCGAGGCACAAGGCTCTGGGCACGCTCTTAACCGATCATTTTACGCCATCCCTAGTTGAGCTCATCCGTGGCCGGATGAGGGAAAACCGCGCGCCTCAGTCGGAGGGGATCAACCTGTATAAGTACCCATTAAGGCTCAATGGGCACCTGATGGTTGCGGACATTACCGTAACCCCGTTGCTCGGTAAAGACGGCTGCGTTACCGGCCAGATGCTTATCCTGGATGACAAGACCGAAAGAGTCAAGCTTGAGGACCAGCTCGTGCAGACGGAGAAATTAACCTCCATCGGCCTGCTGGCGGCCGGCGTGGCCCACGAAGTCAACACGCCATTGGCTGTCATCTCCAGCTACAGCCAGATGCTTTACAAGCAATATCAGCCCGAAGACTCAAAAGCCAAGATCCTCGACAAGATCGTCAAACAGTCCTTCAGAGCTTCCGAGATCGTGAATAGTCTGCTCAATTTTTCGAGAACCAGCGGGGGCGATTTCAGCATGGTGGAGCTCAATGCGGTGATTTCGGATACCCTCTCTCTGCTTGAGCATCAGTTCAAAACGGCCAAGGTGAAGGCTAAGAAAGAATTTGGGAGTTCAACTCTCCAGGTGTTTGGTAACGCCGGAAAGCTGCAACAAGTTTTCCTTAATTTGTTTATTAACGCTAAAGACGCCATGCCTGAGGGAGGAGAGCTTTTGGTAAAGACATCTCTTTTTGACTCTGTGCTGCGAGTTGAGATCATGGACTCCGGCATGGGGATCTCCGAAGAGAACCTGAAGAAAATATACGACCCGTTTTATACGACGAAAGAAGTGGGGCGGGGAACCGGCCTTGGACTCTCGGTGAGTTATGGAATCATTCAGGAACATTCAGGAAAAATCATTGTGGACTCGACTCCTGGGAAAGGGACTCGCTTCGTCCTAGAACTCCCGGCTCCGAGGAAAGTGGCCAATGTCTAATCAAGGTGGATCTATTTTGGTCGTGGACGATGAAGTTGCCATCCGGGAAAACCTGGACCTGCTGCTGTCGGATGCCAATTACAGGGTGACGCTGGCGGATAGTGGCACCGAAGGCCTCCGCCGGGTGGAATCGGAACTCTTTGACTTGATTCTACTCGACGTCATGATGCCAGACAGAAATGGATTGGAAGTCCTTAAGGAGATCCACCAGATTTCTCCGGAGACGGCCATTATCATGATTACCGCCTTCGGCACTATTGAGAACGCCGTGAGCGCTATAAAGGCGGGTGCGTCAGATTATGTCACCAAGCCCTGGGACAATGAGAAGTTGCTACTGGATATTAAGAATGGAATTCAGCAGCGCCGGCTCCAAGTCGAAAACCGTGAACTCAAGAGGGCCCTGAAGCAGAGGTATGGATTCTCGAATATCATCGGCAAGAGCGAGAAAATGCTCAAAGTGTTCGACCTGGTCTCTCATGTCGCACAAAGCCGGACGACTGTGCTCATCCAGGGAGAAAGCGGAACGGGCAAAGAATTGATCGCCAAGGCGATTCATACCAATAGCCCTCGGTCTGAAAATACCTTCGTTACGGTGAACAGTGGAAGCCTCCCGACGGATCTTCTCGAGAGTACCCTTTTCGGACATGTTCGTGGCGCTTTTACCAGCGCGGTTTCCTCAAAGAAAGGCTTGTTTGAAGTTGCGGACCGAGGATCGATCTTCTTCGATGAGATCGGAACCATCAGCCTGGAGACGCAGGCCAAATTATTGCGGGTGTTGCAGGAAAAAGAATTCATGCGTCTTGGTGGAATCGAAACGATCAAAGTGGATGCCCGCATCATTGCCGCGACCAACGTGGACTTGAAGCAGCTCGTGGAACAAGGAAGGTTCAGAGACGATCTCTACTACCGCTTGAACGTCATCTCCGTGGAGTTGCCTCCGCTCAGGGATCGACGGGAAGATATTCCCTTATTGGTTGATCATTTCATTAAGAAATTCGCTGAAGAGAATGACAGACCCCCGTGCCGCGTGCTTCCGTATGTTCTCAAGGCTCTGATTGACTATGATTGGCCCGGAAACGTTCGAGAGCTTGAGAATGTTATTGAGCGTGGCGTCGTTTTGGCGCCAGGCAGTGAAATTATTCCTGAAATGGTCCCGGGTCACATTATTGCTCCGGTTTCGCGCTTGCAAATGGACGAAATCCCGATCAACAATGGACAGTCTCTTTTTGATATTGTGGATACCTTTGAAAGAAAGGTGATCATCCAGATGCTAGAAAGCGTGAACTGGAGCCAGACGGAAGCCGCCGAGAAGTTTGGAGTCCCTCTTTCCACCTTAAACTCAAAAGTGAAAAGGCTTAGCGTCGATATCAAGCGAAAGATATCCCGCTAGTTTCAATCATTCCCCGTGAATATTCTCGACACCTTTAAGCAAAAAGCCAAACAGGCAAAGCAAAGAATTGTTCTGCCAGAAGGGATGGACGACCGGACGCTGGTTGCAGCCGATCGATTGAACCGGGAAGAGTTGGCCTCCGTGATTTTGTTAGGCAGCCCAGAGGCGATCCGCCTTAGAGCCGATGAACTCAGCCTGAACCTAGGCAAGTTGACGATTATCGATCCTTCACAGTCAGAAAAACTCTCTCCATATGCCAATCTCTACTACGAGCGCATGAAGTCCAAGGGGATCACCAAAGATGAAGCGGTCCGCCAGCTCAAGAGCCCGCTTTATTATGGGGCGATGATGGTGAATACGGGCGATGCCGATGGCTCGGTGGCAGGGGCTACGAATACGACTGCCGAAACAGTCCGTGCCGCCCTGCGTTGCATTGGCTTGAGAGAAAACTGCCCCATTGTCTCAAGCTTTTTTGTCATGGTTCTAAAGGACACACGCTACGGACATGAAGGCATCCTATTCTTCGCAGATTGCGCGGTCGTCCCGAACCCGGATGCTTCACAATTAGCCGATATCGCTATTTCAACGGCGATGAATGCGGAGCTTCTGGTTGGGCTTGTCCCGAGGGTTGCGTTGCTCTCTTTTTCATCCAAAGGCAGCGCAAAGCATCCTTTGGTTGAAAAAGTGGTTGAAGCAGTAAGAACGGCTCGGGAGCGGAAACCTGGACTTTCGATTGATGGAGAGCTTCAAGCGGACGCTGCACTGGTGGAGTCTGTGGGCCAATCGAAATCTCCAGGAAGTCCCGTAGCAGGGCGAGCCAATGTTCTCATTTTCCCGGATTTGCAATCAGGAAATATCGCTTACAAACTGGTTGAGAGACTTTCCGGTGCCGAGGCGATTGGACCTATTTTGCAGGGATTGCGAAGGCCCGCAAATGACTTGTCACGAGGCTGCAAGGCCGACGATATCGTCAATACCGCGGTGATAACAGCCATTCAGGCCACAATGGGATAGAACCTTCGGAAAAGAAAAAAGCCCCGCCTGAGGCGAGGCTTTTTTCTATGTAAAATCTTGAGTTCACGACTAGGCAGAAGCGGATATCTGGCGTTGCTGCTGGAAACACTCCCGACAATAAACCGGCCGGCCTTGAGTCGGTTTGAAGGGGACGGTTGTCTCCTTTCCACAGCTTGCGCACACAGCGATTGTTTCAATTTTCGATTTGGAAGAATTCAGAGCCAGGTTTCTTTTTGACTTGCAATCTTTGCATCTTTTCGGCTCGTTCTTGAAATTCTTGACTGCATAAAACTGCTGTTCCCCCGCCGAAAAGACGAACTCCTGTCCCGCAATCGACGCAAACGAGATTTCTATCCTGATATTCCATTCGGTGCTCCCATCCCTAGAACCACAGCGCGTAAAGTCTGTTTGTCCAGATTATACCTTCCAGAATGCCGTTTGGTAAACGCTCACAACTTCCCTGATTTAATCGTAATCTTTCCGGATCTTCTTCCGGCTTCTTTTTCGGGCTAGCGCCTGCTTGACTCTCTTCTTTTCTCCCGGTTTCAAATAAAAAGAGTGCTTCTTCACTTCCTTGATAATGTCTTCCGTCTGAACCTTCCTCTTAAAGCGACGAAGTGCGTTCTCAAGGGTTTCACCCTCCTGAAGTCTTACTTCAGCCACTCAAGTTACACCTCCCCCATAATTAAACTATTATATGATTACATTCTGCAAAAGTTAGTGGATTTCATGAGCGTTGTCAAGTGTTAATGACTCGAATTCAACGCTTTCCGATTAAGCTGGTAATGTCGGTTCTTCCACCTTGAGCTGGAAGAAATACTTTGACAGAATATCACCAAAGAGCTGGTGAGTAGTAGATGTCAGCGGGTGGGTCCAGATGGAAATGCGAAACACAATCGGAATACTTCTTGCTGGTGGAGCGGGAGAGCGTCTTTACCCTCTAACCCGGGAGCGTGCCAAACCTGCAGTGCCTTTTGGTGGCATTTATCGAATCATCGATGTCACTTTAAGTAATTGTATTAACTCGGGTTTGCGTAAAATTTTTATTTTTACCCAGTACAAAGCCCGTTCCTTGAGCCATCACATTCGTCACGGCTGGTTTAGTTTCTTTGCCCACGAACTGGACGAATTCATCGAAATTATCCCCCCGGAAAAAAGAGTAGGAGAAGACTGGTATCTAGGGACAGCGGATGCGGTGAGACAGAATTTATATTCAATCAATTCCCTCGCAGGAGTCGAATATGCGTTGATTCTCTCCGCAGATCACATTTACAAGATGAACTATTCAAAAATGCTCCGTCACCACATCGACTCCAAGGCGGATGCAACGGTCAGTACGATCCAGATACCGATCGATCAGGCCTATCGATTTGGGGTCATGCAGATTGACAAGAACATGCGGATTTGTGGTTTCCAGGAGAAGCCAACCCATCCGCAGCCCGGCCTAGAGAATTCTGAATTCGTGAATGTTTCGATGGGAATCTACCTTTTCAACAAGAGCTTGCTGGCTGCCATCCTCGAGGAAGACGCCCGGAACCCCTTGTCCAGTCATGATTTCGGGAAAGATATTCTCCCTCGCATGATTGGCGAGTACAAAGTGATGGCGTATCATTTCATTGATGAGAATAAGAAAGCGTCCCAATATTGGATGGATGTTGGCACGATCGACTCGTTTTACAACGCAAACATGGATTTAATTGCAATCGACCCGCAGTTCAACCTTTACGATAAGGATTGGCCCATCCGAACCTACCAGCGTCAATATCCCCCTGCCAAATTCGTCTTTGCTCAAGAAGGTCGGCGGATGGGGATTGCTGTAGATTCTATTGTTTCCAACGGCTGTATCATTAGCGGGGGACGGGTAGTCAATTCAGTCCTCTCGCCAGACGTGCGGGTGAACAGCTATTGTGAAATCGACCACAGTATTCTGCTTTCTCATGTCAACATCGGGCGTTATTCACGGATCCGCAATGCGATTATTGATCGCGGCGTCGTATTACCCGAAAACTCGATGATTGGTTTTGAAATGGAAGAGGATCGGAAGCGCTATGTCGTTACTCCGAATGGAGTTGTCGTCGTCGTGCAGAATCAGTCTCCGCAGGAGGACTGATTCTTCTAGCTCAACGGATCTAGAGTTTCATGGGGGATGCAGGCTCGAGGGATCATTTACCAGGACACCCTCAAATGGGTTTTTAACTTCTAACTCTTTGAGAATCTGTTGATTCAATTTGCCTGAAGTTGAGCCGCAAGAAACGTCCCGAGTGAGGGCAACTAATTCTAACTGATTGATTTATAATGCGGTTAACCTAAACAAAGGGGAAGGTGGTCCTGGCAGGCTGCACTTTTCTGCCCAGTCTGAAATCGGGGACCAAGAAGATTTTATTCCTGCGGCTCATGATTTCTACGCTTGATTTCTCGCAAAAATGAATATAGATTTAATGGTGTTAATCAAAGCATCCTATGCCTTGTTCACTTTCGCTGCCACACATTCTTCGTGGGTATGGGTTGTTCTTTAGGTAGTTCCTGCATCCTGATGTTAGGTTCCATAGCCGTCAGGCTAACTCTTTAAAGTATTTAGCGGGTTGCGCCGAATCCTAGAAATGGCAGCTATTGAGGGGCTTCGCTCCACATGAGTGCTCTGCATAATTTGATCTATCGCCGAATCGTGTTTTGCGGAAAATGCCACCGCAGCATGTTCGTGGGATTAAACAGTTCTTTCCTCTTTCATTTAATCCGGCATACCGCGGTAAACAAGTTTCTCATCTTGTTGGCTGTACTTGCATTGATCTCGATATATCCCTCTACCATTTCCATCATGTCTGCGCGGAAGGTGGGCCTGGCGGATTACATTAGTGAAGAGCAGTATCAGCAGGAGAGAAAGGTCAAGAACCTACTGAAACGTCATGCCGATGTCCCTGACGAAGAACTCCCCAAACTGACCACCTGCATCGTAAGAAACGCGATGAGTAAAAAACTCGATCCGCGATTAGTGGCCGCGGTAATGGTCGTGGAATCTCGTTGTAATCCGACCGCAATTTCTGCTTCTAAATCGGTGGGACTCATGCAGATTCATGTGCCTACATGGTCTTCGCGAATAGACTTTACTGAAAAGAACCCATTTGATCCGGAAGTGAATATTGATATTGGAACGACTATTCTCGCAAACTACATCGGGCATTCCAAAGATTTGGAATCAGCTCTCTTTGCCTACGTTGGTGCCGAAGATCCAACCACTTCCCAGTACGTTTCTAAAGTACTGGAGATTTACAACTCGCACTAGCCCTCCCAAATTTTCTCCTGCTTTCAATTTTCCTTGAATTCACGTTCCGAGAATGCCCTTTCGGCGGCGTAAAACTTTTACATTGCTACCAGGTCGAAGGGGAAAAAATTACTTGCTGTCCCCTTGGTGTCCATCGGTCTCGTGCACTCTTTGGAATCCTGCCAACCGCATGGGGTGGGGGATTACAGGCAAGCGGAAAATGTTTTTCACGTTAGGTCACCCAATTGCATAACCATGTTTCTACATAGATTGGAGCTTCATCTCCTTAACCTCCCCGCTACTCAGGAATAATAATAAGGGACAATTCTTCAGTGATTGACGAAAAATGCGTGATTTATCTCAAGGGCAAAGGGTTTTGCTGGTGCCCAAGCGACGCTTGGGGCTTCTCTGACTATGAAGTTTGCAAGCTCTGTCAAATCAAGAATGCCCAGGTCGTCGAAAAGATCGGTCCGATAAGTCCAGAAAAACAAAAAGTTCTTGCGGCGAAATCAAACCGATATTCTTTTTGAGAAAAAGGGTCGATTCAGACAGTCCATGACTGAATTGGATGATTCTGTTGGTCCTATTGATACATTTTCGTGGGCAGGGACATCTCTTGGTAGAGATGAAGACTGACATTGGGGACTCGTTTTGCCGCGCTGGACTTCAACTAGATGGGTGTCATATAAAACCGGCATGGAGAGCTCCTCTGAGGAAGACATCTTTTCGGACTTGGAAAGAAGGAGCAAAAGGTATGCCCCTTGATCCAATCCAGTCAGAAGGAATTGTTGAGAACTGAGTTCAAAGTACTTACGTGAATTATCTTTTATATTGACGACCAGTAACTCGTACTTTTCAAACTCAGGCATTTTGCCTTCGAATGTGATGGAACCGCCGATTGAGCCGGCGATCTTCATATTGAATTCCAGGTTCTCTAAGAGATCGCCCTCTGCGACATCCAGAGTTTTCTCAACGCTATCGGGCTGAGGGACAATGTTCGGGTCATCGGTAAGAGGCCTAACGGCGTAACGGCCGACTGGCGCTCCTTCGATGACGAATTTCCCGTCCGGTTCGAGTTTAAACTCCCTTCGTCCGAATCCTTCTAAATCCGCACTGGTTCTGTCAAAGCGGAGTGCCTTATTGACAGACTTGATCGGGTAATCATTCCCCGCGATCGTCATCTTTCCTTGCAAGGTGGCACCAAGAGGAAGATTGAAATCAATCCGTTGAACATTGGCACCCTCTTCAAGCGAAACTTCGTCGGCAACTTGCACGCTCAACTTGTCTTTGAAGTAATGATTTACTAGTCGTCGGGCCGACATTGGCAGGGATAGACCGACCACATAATGTCCTGGGGGCAGGTCAGCTACCTTGTACTCACCTGATGAATTGGTTTTGGTCGTCGGTGCGAGCTGGGGTTCCTTGGAGATCTCCTGGGGGATGACTGACACACCACCCAAGGGCGAATTGTGATAGCGAGAACGGACTTTACCGGTGAAGCTTCCCCCTTCCACAAGTGCGAAACTAACCCCTGTTAAAACACTGCCAGGCACAATTTCTAACTTGTCTGCCAGCTCACGATAATAATGACCCGAATGGTATTGCATTAAGTACGATCGGGTTGGCTTTACCGAATCCCCCGTTTCACTCGGAGCCTGCGTCTCCAGGATATATTCCCCCGGAGATAGCCCGCGGAGGCTGTAAAACCCTTGTGAATCAGTGACCGCAAAGGGAGGCCGTTCTTCGACCGACAAATTCTCGGCGATGACTTTGACCCCTGCGACTGGCTCGTGATTCTTATTCGCATAGACTCTTCCACTAACCATTCCACCATTGCGCAGACGGAAATCAATATGGAGCTGGGCCTGTTTTCGCCCTAATGGCACAATCGCGGATTTCTCGACGTCTCGAACGTCTCCATAATAGATGGGGATGAAATTCTCGTTCAGTGGCAATGCCTGGACGCGGTAGTTTCCCGGAGGTAAAGCTCTAAATAAATAAGACCCATCACTCCGAGTGGTGACCGAGGTCCGGAACTCTTGAGAAGAGGCCGTGATACGAATGTTGGGAAGCGCCGTATTATCACTGAAACGGACCACTTTGCCCGCGATGGAGCCGCCAGAATTCAGTGTTAGGTTAATGATCTGGAAGGAATCAAAAGTTGGAACATCGATTGTTTCTCCCTGCGGCTGATCATGGGTGGAATAAAACTGGGGGAGGTAGTCGGAACCCGGAAAACTCAGAAACAGACGATACTTCCCTTTGAGGAGTTCCAAGTGGTATCGTCCATTACTATTTGTTCTGCTGAGAACTTCGGGAACATTCTTGGAAACAGGGATGGCACGGACGCTGGCGCCAACGACCGTTTCGCCCGTATCTGCTTCCCTTACAGATCCCACCAACTCGGCACCACGAAGCTGAACAGGGATCGCTCCTCCAACAAAGAGGAGGAAGATGAAGCCTCTTTTTCCGAATGCCATAAAGCCTTGACTCCCTGGCTGCGGAATGCGGTTATGCTCTACAACTTAGTATACCATGCCTCACCGGGTTCGCACTTTAGAGATCTAAATCCGCTCTGGCTGGATCTATTGATTTTCCGATCAACTGCCCGATCAGGTGATGCAACTCCCGAAAGCTCCTGCCCCTTCTTTTTGCCTGATCGCTGTCAACTCGCGCATGGAAATTCCTTAAGTCCTGAAATGTGTCTAGATCGAGGCTCGCGGGTAATTCCCACCACGAAACACAATGTGCTTTCAAGAGCGCAATGGTTTCTTGAAACACTTTCACGGTTCCCCATTGGATCCCGCGGAAAAGGAACGTCTTAGGGACCGAAAACCCGATGAGGTAGTATCCTCCATCTTCAGCAGGCCCGAGAACGACTTCATGGTTGTCTAAGGCCTCGAGTGCCAAATGAAACTCTCTTGGGCCAATCAGAGGGGAGTCAGTCCCGATAATCATAACCTTGCGGAAGCCTTGCCTGAACTTCAGTTCGACGGCATCAGCAAGCCTTTCCCCTAAATCATGACCATTCTGACAATGGATCGAAAAGCGGGCTCCCCCAGCCCATTTTGTCACTTCTTCAATGAAACTTTTCTTGGGCGATGTAAGGAAAACGGCTCTCTCCAAAAAAGGGTACCGGAAGGTTTTTAACTGGGAGATCGTGTGCCTAAGGAGGGAAACGTGAAGTTGCAGGCACTCGGTTTTCGTCAGCCGGGGTTGCATCCTGGTTTTTACAGCTCCCAGGTTTGGCGTTTTTGCAAAAATGACAAAAGAGGTCGTCTTATTCATAGGAGATCTTCAGAGGATTCTAACTCAAACTCCTTTTTTTGAGTGTTTGATTTGCCTTTGGGAACTTTTTGACAAAAAGTAGTGTCCAATGAGTTAGGGTTCCTAGGCTTGAAGAAAATGAGGTAGAATAAGACTAAGTTCTGAATCAGAAGGATCATTGCCTTGAGCAACTTCGAGCTGGGGCTTGAATGCGTGAACAACGAACTGGCCCTCGTAGGCCAGTTACAGGTGGGTTCTGAAGAGGCTTATGAAGTCTTGATCAGCCTCTATCAGGAGCCGGTCTATGGGCTTGCGTATCGAATTTTGGGTAACCACGCCGAAGCCGCCGATGCGGCCCAAGAGACCTTCCTGAAAATATTCAAAGGGATCGGAAGCTTTCGAGGAGAATGCGGGCTGAAGACCTGGGTTTATAAGATCACTATTTCGGAGAGTCTGAATCGACTCCGATGGTGGAAACGGTGGAAGAGGCAGGTGCCGGTTTCTTTAGACGAGCCGTTGGAAGGTGAAAAATATGAATCGTATCGACCCCGAGAGGTAGAGGATTTGACACAGTCGCCCGAACTGGCTCTCCATCGAAAGGAAATCGAAAACGCGGTCCAGCTTGCCCTCAAGGGGATTCCGATGGAATATAGGCTTGTCGTGATCTTGCGGGACATCGAGGGGTTTTCTTATGACGAGATTGCGGAGACATTGAGAATTTCTCTTGGGACGGTGAAATCCAGGCTGTGGCGAGGCCGATTGGAACTCAAGAAAACCTTTCAACATGATTTAGAGAGATCGTTTGGATACAAAGAGGTTCTTTGAACCTGCACTCGGCAGCCATGGATGGGAGGACCTCATGCAGTGTAAGAAAGTGATTCATCAGTTTGATGATTGGATGGATGGTTCCCTCGCCTGGAAGGAGGAGCAAGCCGTTGAAGAACATTTGCAAGCGTGTCAGGCCTGCTCCCGTCAGATGCAGGAATTAAGAGCGCTCAGAAACCTGTTGCGCACGCTCAAGCCGTCAAGGCCCCCCAGGGATTTCGAGTTGCGCCTTAAGATTCTCGCTTCCAAACAAGGGCATGAATTGCGCTGGGAAAAGGCAATGCAAAGGCTTCGGGACGTTCTTTATCCCATTGCGATACCCGCGCTCAGCGGAGTTGTATTGACGGTCTTTTCTTTCGTTCTTCTCCTCAGCATCTTTTTTACAGGAGTCAATTTGGATGCCAGTATCAAGGATGTCCCTCTAGGAATCATGACGGATCCGCGCCCTCGACTGGTTTACATGTCACAGTTTGTCCAATTGGAAAATTTTCAGTCGTTGGTGGAACCGATCATTATCGAAAGCAGAATCAGTAATGAAGGGCGAGTGCTGGATTACCGGATCCTTAAAGGCCCAAAAGATCCGGAGACAAGGAGGAGTCTGGATCAGTTTCTTTTCTTTGAGGCGAGGGTTGACCCGGCCACCTCATTCGGGCGTCCAACGAGCGGTAAGCTCATTTTCTCGCTCAGTTTCTTCCCCACGGCCAACGAAACAATCGACGTTAAGGGTTGATTGGGAGATCGAGTCAGGAGGAAAAGGATCCTGACACCTAAATTGCAGGATCTCCTTTTTCAAAGCAGCAAATCAATCCTGATGTCGGCGTAATCGCCTGCGTCGGCTTTCCTCTCATTCATTTCAAAATCACGGATCAAGAATCGACTGTGGGAATTCCCCTTCCCGTCATTGGCCGCTTTCTGTTTCCCTCCATTGACTTTCATCCCCTGCTTGTAGCCAAAGCTCGCTAGTTTGTCTATCCCCAGAAGTCCGCTAAACCTTTACAAGCTAATGATTCTGAGTATAATAACAAATTTGTCATTATGCCTCGGGAATCTAGTCTTTCCCGATCTTCACATTTAATTAGAAATTCAAAGTGATCTGGGACCGAACCCAGCATCACTCTCCGCGGGAGACAAGGAGGTTGTGTGATAGAAGTTGATCAGTTAACCAAGAGATACGGAAGTGTCAAGGCAATTGATAATGTATCTTTTCGGGTGGAGAAGGGGGAGATCCTGGGTTTCCTTGGCCCTAATGGGGCGGGGAAAACCACGACCATGCGGATTCTGACCTGTTTTCTCCCGGCTACTGAAGGGACCGCCCGGGTTGGCGGATTTGATGTCTTCACCCAACCCATGGAAGTGAAGCGACGCATTGGTTACCTCCCCGAGAATCCTCCCCTTTACGATGAATTGACAGTGGACTCCTATTTGGAATTTGTTGCCAAAATCAAGGGAGTCGATTCGACGATCCGAAGCAAACGGATTGCAGAAGTCAAAGATCGTGTCAGCATTCAGGAGTACAGTGGAACGGTCATCAAACACCTCTCCAAGGGATACCGGCAGCGCGTCGGTTTAGCCCAAGCGCTGGTACATGATCCGGAAGTACTCATCCTTGACGAACCCACGGTCGGTTTGGATCCTAATCAAATTACCGATGTGCGCAACCTGATCAAGAGCCTGGCTGGAAACCATACCGTGATCCTCTCCACGCATATCCTTCCGGAGGTGGGAATCACCTGTCAGCGCGTCGTCATCATCAATAAGGGCCGGATTGCTGCCGTGGATACGCCGGAGAACCTAACCCGACAGCTACAAGGATCGGATCGCATTCTGCTGATCGCGAGAGGACCGGAAGCTGCCATCAAGGGAAAGATTCAGGAAATCCAAGGAGTCTTGCGAATCGAATCCGTCAAGCAGGATGGGGACGGGCATTGTGAGTTTTCGATTGATACGGAACTCAAACGAGACTTGCGCAGTCAAATAGCCAGGAAGATCGTAGAGAGTGGTTACGACTTGCTGGAATTGAAGACTTCGAGCATGAGTCTCGAAGAGGTATTTCTCCAATTGACGACCAACGAAGAGGGGGTGCGCAGCAAATGACAAACATCCTGGCCATCATGCAAAAGGAATTGCGAACTTATTTTGTTTCTCCGGTTGCCTATGTCGTCTTGACGGTGTTCTTAATCATCTCGGGTTTCTTCTTTGAACGGATTGTCAGCTTTTCAATTGAACGATCCATGATGATGATGATGCAATCCCAGCAATTCGGCGCCCCTCCACCCCCCATGGATGTCCCCGCCATGGTGGATCGTCATTTCTTTGGAATTCTCAGTACCGTGATCCTGTTTATGCTTCCGATGATCACCATGGCCACCTTCGCCGAGGAGAAACGTCGCGGCACGATCGAACTCTTGTTGACTTCACCCATAACCAATCTGCAGGTGGTTCTCGGGAAATTTCTCGCCGCGCTCTCCTTCTTTATTGTCATGTTACTCCCGACTCTTTTGTACCACGCCTTCGTCTATTTCTATACATCTCCGAGGATGAGCCTTGGACCGATGTTTTCAGGCTATTTGGGCCTTCTATTATTGGGGGGGGCTCTGATCTCGCTCGGCATTTTTATTTCCACGCTGACAGAAAATCAGATTGTGGCAGCGAGTATCACCTTCGGTACATTCTTGCTGCTTTGGGTTATTGAATTGGTCAGTCGATCGGGTGGACCTGTCCTGCAGGAAGTGATCAGCTATCTTTCGATACTCAACCACTTCGAAGACTTCTCCAAAGGGGTCATTGATTCCTCCAGTGTGATTGTTTATGGCAGTTTTATTTTCCTAGGGCTTTTTCTGACTCACCGCTCAATCGAATCGCTGAGATGGAGGCAGTAGTTCCATGAAATTTCTTAAGAACATCGCTTCATTCGGACCGGCTCTCATCATTGGTGGATATCTCTATTATTCTGTCCAGAATATCTGGAATCTGCCGGTTCAGATCATTTTCTATACGGGCCTTGCCCTGACCTTGCTCATGGTATTTTTTAACATTCATCGGATCCTGGAGTCTTTCAAGCTGCGTTCTACTCAGTTTGGATCCAATACGGTGGTAGTGCTTCTTCTGGTGCTGGGCATCCTTGGAATCGTGAATTACCTGGGGAAGAAGCATCATAAGCGGTTTGACCTCACCACGGGTCAGGTCTTAAGCCTCTCGGATCAGTCGAACAAGGTCGTGAAAGGCCTTAAAGGGGAAGTCAAGATCCTGTACTTTGACAAAGAGCCTAACGGACAGCTGAATGATCTGATGGCAGAGTACAAAAGTGCGGATCCCAGCAAAATCGAATTTAGGACCATCGATCCTTGGAAAGAGCCTGGCCAAGCCAAGCAATACGGCGTCAGCCGACCGAAAGAGACGATCGTGGTGTACGGGCAGAAGAATGAAAAAGTGGAGAACATCCAGGAAGAGGCCATTACCAATGCCATTTTGAAAGTGACGCGAGAGAAAAATAAAGTCGTCTACTTTTTGAGCGGACATAATGAAGGAGACATCAACGACAGCCAGGATGCGAAGGGATTTGCCGTAGCCAAGAAGGCCATCGAGGCTCAGAATTACGAGGTGAAGACCTTGAATCTGGCAGAAAAACCCAGCTTGCCTGATGATTGCTCGGTTCTAATCATTGCCGGGCCTAAGGTTGGGCTATTGCCCACGGAGACTGCGGTCATTGCTCAATATGTCGATGCTGGAGGCAAAATTCTCTTGATGGTCGATCCTGATGTCAACCCGGGGATGGGTGATGAGCTCAAGAAGTGGAAAATCGGGTTAGAGGATGACATTGTTGTAGACGCAAGCGGGCTCGGGCAACTTTTCGGGATGGGTCCCGCAGCTCCGCTGGTCACGAAATATGAAACCCATCCCATCACCAAAGACCTCTCCCGCTCCATGACGTTCTTCCCACTGGCGCGCTCGGTCAGGCTTGTCGATAATCCCAACTCTCAATTTAAGTCGAGCATTCTCCTGAAAACCTCTGAGAGTAGCTGGGGCGAAACCAATCTGAAGAATGGCTCGGCTGAATTCAACGAAGGGAAAGACATTAAAGGCCCTGTGGCGCTCGCGGCAGTGAGTACCGAAACGATCAGCGGAGACGAGAAGACCAAGAAGTACGGCAAAGAAGCACGCACGGTGGTCATCGGCGATTCTGATTTCGCCAGCAACCAGTATTTCAATCACCAGCGGAATGGGGATCTCTTCTTAAATACCATTAGCTGGTTAGCTGAAGACGAAGATCTAATTTCGATTCGTCCGAAAAACCAGGAAAATCGTGCCATTGTGTTGACCCGCGCGGGTGGCACGATCCTTTTCTGGTTGGCCGTTGTTCTCCTTCCAGCAAGCGCCTTGTTTAGCGGAATTTGGGTCTGGAGAAGGAGAAGATAGGCGATGAAGTGGAAAAATCTAGGTGTCCTCGCTGTTGTCTTCGCTTTATTGGCGGCTTACGTCTATTTTTACGAGATCAAAGGGGAAAAGAAACGAGAGGAGGCCGAAGAGAAGGCCAAAAAGCTTTTCCAGTTTGAAGAAAAGGACATTGCTCAAATCGACTTGAAGAATCCAGAAGGTGTGTTGAGTTTGCAGAAAGACAAGGACGGCTGGAAAATGCTGAAACCGGTGGAGGCCAAGGCGGACAAATCCACTTGTGACAGTCTTGCCGGGGATATTGTCAATGTGAAAGTCGACCGAACGATTGAAGACCCGAATACTAATTGGAAAAACTTCGGGCTGGAACCGGCGGCGATCCAGTTAACGGTGAAGTTGAACGGCGGGAAAACGCACGAACTCGAACTGGGTGAAAAAGACTTCAGTTCCAGTTTGGTTTTTGCCAGAGTCCCCGGGCAGAACAAAGTTCTGGTACTTTCCTCGACATCGCTGCAAGCAGACGCGACCAAGAAAACGCTTGAGTTCAGGGACAAGAGCGTCTTGGAGTTCCAGAGAGATCAGCTGAAAACGCTGAACATTGCGAACAAAGATAAAGTATTTGATTTTGAAAAGAACGGCGATGACTGGCTTATTAAGAAGCCGTTCGAGGGACGAGGCGATAACAGCGAGATCAATTCGATTGTCAGCGACCTCGAATTTGCCAAAGTTGAAGATTTCGTCAATCCTCCACTGGATGCACTCAAAAAGTACGGGCTGGATAAACCTCAAGCGCGAGTCGATCTTTTTCTGGGAGACAATAAAACCCGAAAGACCCTTCTCATTGGCGATAAAATCGACAACAGCTATTATGCCAAAGATGATTCCAGAGATGTCGTGTTCAAGCTCAAGGAAGATCTCATTAAGAAGCTAGATGTTGACCCCCAGAAAGTCAGAGATAAGAAACTAGTTCGAATCGATCGTTCAAATCTCAATCAAATCGATATCAAAATCGGGGATAAGTTCTTTTCCTTTGCTCGCGGTAGCGATGACAAGTGGAGGTTGATCAAACCTGAAGGAAATCAGCAGAAGAATTTGCAGGACTTTAAAATCTTCTGGCCGATTGAGGACCTGGAAGGCAAGGAACTCATCGACAACGTTAATCTCAAAGACGCCCAATATGGCTTTGATTCTCCCTCTGCGCAAATCATCATTACCGATAAGAATAATAAATCCATCGAAGTACTCCTGGGGAAAATTGACAATGACCGCGTCTATGGGATGGTCAAGGGAGGGACTACCGTTTATAAGATTGAGAAAAAAATTCTTGAAGGTCTGAACTTTAAGGTCGATGAGATTATTGAGAAACAGGAAAATAAATGAAATGATCCGTTTTTTAAGATAGGTTGTGTCTCGTGTCAACCTGCCATCGGGTTCTCAAGTCTTTCCCCTCCAGGCTTCGTGTCACCCTTGCGATGGCGTAGGGGCGAAGCATCCGTCAACTGACGGATGCTTCGCCCCTACCGATGACCAATCAATGGTCTTGAGTAAGATTCTCGGGAATTGAATCTCAACGGTTTGTCTGAAGCCCTCATAGAACCAATTTCTTGGAGGTGAAAAATGCCGATCAGTCAAGATTTGTTGGAAATTTTAGTTTGCCCTCTGTGCAAGGAGACCCTCGAGTTGACTCCAGGTCAACTGGGGCTCAAGTGTGTTAAGTGCAAGCGTGTCTACCCCATCAAAGACGATATCCCGGTCATGTTGGTGGATGAGGCAAAGATTGAAGAGTAGGTCCGTTTCTTTCCCCTTGATCCCGCCCGGTCTTTCTCCCCTATGGGTTCTTCCGGCATATCGCCATTCTTACCCCTGCATGGAGTTGGAGCGCCTCTCCCATTGTTGGCAGAGCTTTCCTGAAAAAACCTGGCCCAGCGAGCCTGTTGCGTAGGAATGCTGATGCCAAGCGGCACTATCGTTTCGTTTCGTCATTTGAAAATAGGTCAATGAATCGGTCCATCCGCAGTCCTTCAAACATCCAGCGGCCTGAAGGGCCGACATAATCTAGCCCAGGGCAGAGCGCAGGGGCAAGGCCCCGCAGCGCCGCCCTGGGTTGCGATCCCAATGAATCATTGGCGCCTTGAAACGATGCGACAATCCGGACGAGAGGTTTGTTGCACCTCTTCAGGGTGCCCTTTCGTGGGTGGCCCGTCACCCAGGGTGCCGCTCCGGGCTGCGCCCTCCACTCTGCCTGGGCTATTTTATCTTGCCCTTTCAGGGCAGGAGAAATATCCAATCTCTAGACCGGGTCCCCGACCCGGCGTCAACGTCACGATATCGATGAAAAGCAGTACTAATGCTCGATGTGAATACAGCCTTCCAGATAGCAAACAGCCTGTCCTGCGATGATCACTCTTTGACCCAGGTACTCACAGAAGAGTTCCCCTCCTCGAGCCGAGACCTGGCGAGCCACAAGAGAGTTTTTGTGGAGCCGCTTTGCCCAATAAGGAGTCAGCGTGCAATGGGCTGAACCGGTAACAGGGTCTTCAGGGATTCCGGCCTTCGGAGCAAAGAAGCGCGAAACGAAGTCAGCCGTCACTCCCGGCGAAGTGATAATCACACCCATACGGTCGAGTTGTTTGAGCAGAGCAAAGTCGGGTTGAATATTTCGGATGGCGCCCTCATTTTCATAGACAACAAGGTAATCGCGAGCGGCCAGGACTTCTTGTGGATTCTTTCCTAGGGCTCGTAACAATGTATCCGAGGGAGGGCAGGGAGAGGCTTCCATGACTGGAAAATCCAGGCAGACCAGTTGTTCCCGTTCGGTGACATTCAAGGGGCCACTTTTCGACAAAAATCGCACCGAAGTGGTTTCCGGTTTGATGAAGTGGAAAACGACATAGGCTGCGGCCAGCGTCGCATGGCCGCAGAGGTCGACTTCCACTTCTGGTGTAAACCAGCGGATCTGATAGTGGTCGCCTTGGTCCACGAGGAATGCGGTCTCAGAAAGATTGTTCTCCAAAGCGATAGCCTGCAGTACTCGATCTTCCAACCAGCTTGCCAGGGGACAAACTGCCGCAGGATTGCCTTTGAATACTGTGCTTGTGAATGCATCGATTTGGTAGATGGGAATTTTCATAGAGCCCCTCAAATGGATCACTCTAGATTCACTCCAAGTTCTGTCTCCGGGCCAAGCGCCGCGACGATTGCTATACTTCAGCCCGCAGGACCTCCAAGGGGGGACGATTCGTTATCCCACGACTATTCAGCATTCCGATCCCAATGGCCAGCAACGGCACGACCAGTAGGCCCGCAAGGACAAAAGTCCAGGACGGAGCAAATCCCGTTTCAAAGACAAAATGAGCCAGTGCCCAACTGGCCACCAAGGACAGCAACATTCCGGTCAAAGCCGCGAACCCTCCAAGAAAGAGGTATTCAATCATGAGGATATCCCGAATCTGACCCCGGCTGGCACCGAGCGTTCGGAGCAACACGCTCTCCTTCATGCGCTGGTACTTCCCGGCAATCACCGCTCCGGCTAAAACCAGCAGACCCGTAAAAGTGCTAAAGAGTGCCATAAAGCGGATCACAAATGAAACTCTGTTCAAAATACCATCAATCATCGTGACGATCAAAGAGAGATCAATCGCGGAGACATTTGGAAACTGCTGGACTACGGCTCGTTGCAGGCGGGCCGATTCCGCATTGTCATTCACTCGCAGAACCATAACGAAGAACTGTGGAGCACTTTCCAGAACGCCGGCCGGGAAAACAACAAAGAAATTGGGTTGTACCCTCTCCCATTCCACTTTTCTCAGGCTTCCCACAGTGGTTGTCAATGGAAGTCCCTGAACATCAAATATCAACTGATCCCCAATACCCACTTTTAATCGCTTAGCGATTCCTTCTTCCAAAGAGACAACAATCGGTTCGGTATCTGCACTCACGCGTCCTTGCCACTTCCCGAGCACGAGTTTCTCCGTCTCCATGAGACCCTCACGATAAGTGGAACGGTATTCGCGCTGTAACCAGGTTTCTTGAATGGAATTCTTGGGATCTTTTAAGATCTCCGAGACTGCTCTTCCCCGAATCGAGGCCAGTCGCATGGTCACAACCGGCATTTCTTGGAGAATGGGCAGCTGGTTCGATCGAACCAGGTCGCCGACGGACTCTTTCTGGTCCGGTTGAATATCAAACAGAACTAAGTTTGGTTGATGACCTCTCCCCATGAGGACAGCTTGGTGGATCAGGACGGAATGAACCAAATAGAGGGTAGACATCAAGAAGGTTCCGAGCCCCAGTGAAAGCATGAGCACTAAGGTCTGGTTATTCGGGCGATAGAGATTGGCGAGCCCTTGCCTCCAGACATAGGGAAATGATCCTCGCAAGAATCGTTTGGTCAGCCACATCAACAAGCGCGCCACACCGGCAAGCAATCCCAGTGCGATCAAAAGGCCTACGGTGAACCAGATCCCATGGAACCAGCGGCGGGTGTGTGTTACGGCGAATGTTCCGATGCCGGCCAGGATCAAGCCATAGAGAAGCCAACGGAAAGGATCTCTCAAAGTCTGCTGAATCTCGTAAGAGGCGCGTATGGCGAGGAGAGGAGACACTTTTCGGATGGCCAGAAGTGGAAGGAGGGAAAAGAGGATCGAAACTCCCAGTCCCACTCCCACTGCTTTGGTCAGAGATTTCCAGGAGATGAGGAAAGGAACGCTCAAGGGAAGAAAATCTCCCAGGACGTGGGGAAGTAAATATTGGATGCCAAGTCCGAGGAGGATTCCCCAAAAAGCGCCGACCAGTCCAAGGGAAAAGGTTTGAATCAGGTAGATGGCAAAAGTTTGCCTCTCCCGTGCTCCCAGACACCGCATTACTGCAATCGTAGCGATTTTTTGTTTGACGTATACATGAATGGCGCTCGCCACTCCTATGCTTCCCAGCAGCAAGGAAATGAATCCGACCAGGTTCAGAAAGTCATAGGAATTCTCTAGTGACCGGCCTAAATTGGCTTTTCGTTCCTCAACGGTCTCGGGATCCAAGCGCAGTTTGAGAAATTCCGAATCATATTTTTTGACGATCTGTTCAGCACTGATCTGCGGCGGAAGCTTGAAATAGACTTTGTAGGTAGCCGAGCTGCCCCTTTGAAACAACCTTGTTTGGCTCAGGTACGCGATGGGGATATACACTCGGGCTCCGATCAGCCCAGCAGCTGCAGTCTCACCAGGTACTTTCTTAAGCCGTCCTCCGATTTTGTATTCGAAAGCGCCAATTTTAATGGTATCCCCGTTCTGGACATCGTACTGCAACATAAGACCATCTTCGACCAGGGCTACCGGTTCGTCCATGAATCCAGTGGCTGCTAGCCGGGGTGACGTTTCGAGTTCTCCATAGAATGGGAATTTCCCGTCGGTCGCGCGAATTTGAGCAAGACGGGTAGAATCATTCTTAGGGAAAAACACCATTGAAGAAAAACTGATCTCCCGAGAAGTCTCGCCCCCGATGGTATGAATGAGCTTTTCCGCTTCGTCCGATAAGGGCTGCCGTGAACGAAGGACCAGATCGGCTCCAAGCAAGGTTTTGGCTTGACGCTCCAGCCCTAGCTGCAAATTGACGCCAAAGGAGCTGATCGCCATCAGGGCCGCAATTCCCATAATGATTGAAGACATGAAGATCAGTAAACGCTTGCGACTCGAACGGCTATCTCGCCAGGCCATCTTCCAGAGCCAGGGCTCGATCAGAAATTTCATGAATTACCCTCTTCTTTAATATGACAGAAAGCAGGAGGCAGAAGGCAGCAAGCTGAAAGCAATAAGCAGTTCGCAGGCTGCAGCATTCCGGTACAACCCTTTGTCTCTTTTGCTTACTATCTCCCCCTTCCTGCAACCTGCAATCTACCTTCTGCCTACTGCTTACTGTCTTCTGCCGTCTGCTTTCTCTCGTCTGAGACGAGCATGCCTCCCTTCAAGCGGAGGATTCGTTCCGTCCGTTGAGCCAGTTCAATATCGTGTGTCACCACGATCAAGGTCGTACCAAAGGCGTGGTTCAGCTCAAATAGCAGGTGAACAATTTTTTCACTTGTTTCACCATCGAGATTCCCGGTCGGTTCATCGGCGAAGAGTATCCTGGGTTTGTTGATAAAAGCCCTTGCGAGGGCGACCCGCTGTTGTTCTCCTCCCGATAGCTGGGTTGGGTAGTGGTGGAGACGGTCTGCCAGTCCGACTTGATCCAACAGCTCAACCGCCAAAGGTCGGACTTTATTCTCCCCTCGCAGTTCCACCGGAACCATCACATTCTCTAAAGCGGTCAAGGTTGGGATAAGCTGAAACGTTTGAAAGACAAAACCCACAAATTGATTGCGAACATCTGCCAACCGATCTTCACTTAAGGGATTGAGTTCAATACTGTTGAGAAAAATAGATCCGGCGGTTGGCCGATCCAGGCCGGCGCACAGACCTAAGAGTGTCGTTTTCCCGCTCCCCGAAGGGCCGACAACGGCACAGGTTGAGCCACTCGGGATATGGAAAGAGATGTCTTTAAGAACTGTGAGCGTGCGTTCGCCGCTCGGGTATGTCTTGGTCAGATTTTGCACGCTGAGGAGGTTCGATTGGCCCATGCTATGATGTTCCCGTTAACCAGAGATTGGGGTTGATGCGCCGTGACGCTATTATCGAGAGCATCGACATTGTGGCATAGATCTTGATTTCAAATAAAATCTTTCCTATGAACAAAAAATTGAAAAGCACCCAACGCTTCGCACTCCTCGCCGCAGTTCTTTACACCATGGCCGTTTCCCCGAATAACGCTTTCATGAGCCCGAGGGCTGATCATTCGCTAGGGCTTGAGCGAAGCGCTCCCTCTAAACCAATTCGAGGAGAAACTAAGGTGATCCTTTGCCTGGGGGACAGCTTGACGGCAGGATACGGACTGGATAAGTCTCAAGCCTACCCGGCTTTACTCCAAGAGAAAATTGATCACCTCGGATGGAAATTTCAAGTGATTAATGCTGGCTTGAGCGGAGAGACGACCGCCGGTGGTTTGCGTCGCTTGGATTGGTTTCTGAAGCGCAAGATCGATGTCCTGATTCTTGCGCTCGGAGGGAATGATGCACTCCGAGGGATTGCGTTGGATTCCACCGAGAAAAACCTCGATGAAATCATGACCCGAGCCCAGACGCGATATCCTGGGGTCAAGATTGTTTTATCTGGAATGCTTATCCCGCCAAACTGGGGGACGGACTACCCCAACAAATTTCAAGCGATCTTCCCGGAACTCACCAAAAAGCATAAGGCCCAATTGATTCCATTTCTGCTGGAAGGGGTTGGCGGGAAGCCCCAACTCAATTTCCCGGATGGGATTCATCCCACAGCCGAGGGTCATCAGATCGTGGCAGAGAATGTCTGGAAGGTTTTGAAACCAATCCTGGCTTCGATGTCGTGATGGATGGGAAGAGAGTGAATAGCTATGAGAAGCAGGTAGTACATAATCGCAATTTGACTCTGCGGCTTTTTCGAACCAGTGAGGAGAAAGGCCGCGGACCCAGAAATCGGGTCCGCGCTACACCCGGGCTCAGCCGCGGAGCGGCGACCTGTTTGTATCAATGCAACGCTGAATGAACCCACATTGCGGGAGGATAATGCATGACATCGCTAGTTCCGAACGGCGTCGCGGAGCTCCGCCCTCCAGATCAGCGGTACCGACGACACCTTGACAGATACTGGGATTCCCATACAATGGCGCTCAGTTGGCAGAATCAGATTTTGTCTGCTGAGCTGATTGCAGGGTGTGTTTCATCCCGGAGGAGGACTTGAGCGATGTCTGAAATCCATTTTTTTTCATTAAAGGACAAAGTAGCCCTGATTACTGGTGCCGCCCGTGGAATTGGCGCGGCAATCACCGAGCGGTTTCTGGCGGCAGGAGCTCGCGTGGTCTTGGTCGATATGGATGCGGAGGAAGCCGCACAGACCGCTCGCCGACTTGATTCGGCAGGTCAAAGAACTCTGGTCGTTGCCGTCGACATCAGTAAGGAAGTTGAAACCCTGTCTATGGCCCGGCAGGCCGTAGAGCGATTTGGGACGATTGATATTCTTGTTAATAATGCAGGAATTGCCGGCCCCAATAAGCCACTGGTGGAAGTCAGTGTTGAAGAATGGGATCGAGTGACAGAGGTCAATTTGAAGGGGGTTTTTCTATGCTGCAAAGCCGTCCTGCCAACCATGATCAAGAATCGCTCTGGAAGAATCGTCAATGTTGCTTCCATTGCTGGTAAAGAAGGGAATCCAAATTTGACCCCGTATTCAACCACTAAGGCAGGAGTCATCTGCTTAACAAAAGCCTTGGCGAAAGAAGTCTGCACACAAGGAATTTATGTGAACTCTCTGACCCCGGCTGTTATCGAAACACCCATTTTGAAACAATTGACCCAACAGCAAATCGATTACATGACAAGCCGCATTCCCATGGGACGTGTCGGTAAACCGGAAGAAGTAGCCGCCATGATTCATTTTCTGGCAAGTGATGACTGCAGCTTTACGACGGGTGCTTGCGTCGATCTTAGTGGCGGTCGGGCAACCTACTGAACTTGAAACTTCTGATTTATCGGCAGTTTGCCGGATGCGGACCCCCTCTCGATTCACGAATTTTAGAGTGTCTTACATCGAGGGTCTTCGTCGTAGTATTGGTGACATATTTATTTCCCAAAAGGGGGTGCATCGAGTAAAATACAAATAGTGAGGTATCATTTCCTGCATGCTGAATCACGAGATTCGTCACTAATCACACTCCTCCGGCACCCTGAGTAGTAGCAGCGAACCCGAAAGCAGTCGTCCCAATTTTCTTGAAAGGAGTTTCGTCATGAAGAAAGGCGCTCTTTCCTGCGGGCTCTTCCCCGTAACATTTTTTATTGGACTCCTCTGGATTCTTGCTTCTTGTGGTGGTGGGGCAGACCGCAACAAGCCCAAGCTCATGAGAAATACCCCCGAGTTCGCCTATAACGAAGCGAAAGAGGCCATGAGCGCCATCAAAATCGAGAAGGCGATTTCTCTGACGAATGAGGTCATGACCAAATATCCCAACTCAGTCCAAGCCCAGCGAGCGAGAATTCTTCGGGTCGTCTTGCTGACGGGACTGGCGCACGGATACGGAGATCTCGCCGACGCCTACGTTGCGGGGTTCGAAAATGGGGGCAAAAATGCGGGTAAGCTTCGATCCACCGCTTTTGATTTTTATCGGAAAAAGAAAAACGCAGTTCTCAGCTTTAGCGAATCCTGCGATTACATGATTCAGAACTACTCGGACAAAGCGGATTATGTGCTGGAATGCGACTTCCCCTCTAAAGAAGCACCCATGAACCGCCTGATTGAGGAAGTCAAAAAAGGGAATCTCCTCGACAGTGAACAACTGAAGATTGCCGAAGAGCAGGAACTGCGAGAGGGAGTATTGGTTTCATTGTCCACGTTTCTCGGAGCGAAAGGCGATCGGAATCAGGCCAGGAAACTCCTGGAAGAGGGAAGTAAACCGCTGGACCCCGCGGAATTTTTTGTGAGGGCAGGACGGATCTTTCTGGACGATCAACAGCTGTTTGGCAGGAAGATGCTTAATGAGGTCCAGTATTATCGTCTCTTTTTTCAGAAGGCTCAAGAATGTCTAGATTTGGCTCAGAAGATCCTGAAAGACAAACCCATTAAGGAAACTCAAGCAGCCGCGGATCAATTGAAGGCTGATCTGGAGGCAGTGGCGAAAAAAGGGAAAATTTAGAGAAAGGAACTGCGGTCAAGGAGTGCTATGGATCTGAAGGTCAAAGAAGATATTGTATCCAAAAAGGAAGAGTACATTTTTCCGTGTGCCAATACTTATTATGAAGAGCCTTTAGTTGTTGACCGGGCCCAGGGGCTGCAGGTTTGGGATGCGGAAGGGGAAGCTTATCTGGATTTCTTTGGAGGGGTGTTGACGGTCAGTGTCGGGCACTGTAATCCTGAGGTCAATGCCGCCATTGAAGACCAGATGAAAAGAGTCCAGCACACATCGACCCTCTACCTTAACCAACCTGTGATTGCGTTGGCCGAGAAACTGGCGGCCATTACTCCAGGACGCTTGCAGAAGAGTTATTTTACAAACAGCGGGACCGAAGCGGACGAAACTGCCGTCATTCTGGCCAAGCAATATACGGGCACCCAGGAAATCGTTGTCCTCCGGCATGGTTATAGCGGGCGGTCTCAAACAGGAATGGCCATGAGCGGACATTCGACTTGGCGAGTCATCCCATCCGCAGTGCCCGGTTTCGTCCATGCGGCCGCTCCTTATTGCTATCGATGTCCCTTTGGGTTGACTTACCCTTCTTGCGAATTGCGTTGCGCCAAAGATATCGAAGAGCTGATTCAGACGACCACTACGGGAAGAATAGCGGCTTTCCTGGCAGAACCCATCCTCGGTGTCGGCGGATTTATTCCAGCCCCCAAAGAGTATTTCAAAGAAGTTCAAAGCATTATCAAGAAATATGGCGGGCTCCTCATTGTGGATGAAGTTCAGACTGCCTGGGGAAGAACGGGTGAGTCCATGTTCGGGATTTCCTATTGGGATGTGGAGCCTGACATTATGACTTTAGCCAAGGGGATGGCCAATGGAGTTCCCATTGGAGCAACCATTGCGACTCCTGAGGTCGCCGACAGTTATCGTTCCCTCTCTTTCTCTACCTTTGGGGGGAACCCTGTTACCGCCGCCGCCGCTTTAGCAGTCATTGAATATATTGAAAAGCATCAGCTTATTCAGAACGCAAGAGAAACGGGTAGCTACCTTCGGACCAAGCTCGAGGAGCTTAAGGAAAAACATGCGGTGATTGGAGACGTTCGGGGAATGGGCCTGATGCAGGCATTGGAGCTGATTTTTCCTGACCAATCTCCCAACCCACAAGCCGTACATCAAATTTTTGAAAAGACGCGTGAATTGGGTTTATTGATCGGCAAGGGCGGGCTATGGGGCCATGTGATTCGTCTCGGACCTCCGTTGACCTGCTCGAGAAACGATGTCGATGAAGCCGTTCGAATCCTCGATCGGGCTTTTTCCGGTCTATCGTCATTGGGCTAAGTAAGTACCCGGACCCAACCGATTTCAAGCTGGCTGAGAAGGAGTTACATTCGCGCTGATGTTGAACCCGATGAAGGGAGGGATGCTATTCAGACAACGATTCTTTAACTGGATTATCCGGCCGGGCCCTGACAGGATCAAAAGGGACCCGGAACTCAACATCGCTCGGAGGTCGCCATGAAAGAGAGACTGAGATGGTTTTTGATTGGTGTCGGAGTAATGTATTTGATGCAGGTGCTGATTCTCTTCCTGATTCACCACCTCATCCCTGCAACTGCGCCGCCTGAATTCTCCACCCTGTTGGGAACAGTGGTCTATACGCTCATCGCGTTTTTGGCAGGAGGCTTTGTCATTGGTTGGATGGCCGAGCGGATTGAGATCATTGAGCCAACTCTGGCAACGATTGTCACGTTGGGAATTGATGTAATCACTTCACAGACGGGCATATTGAATGGACTATTCCTGTTCACGTTTGCCGTGTCGCAACGGAGCTATGGAATCGCTCTCACCTTAGGAGCAGTGGCTATTGTCGCTTCTATTGCCGGTGCATTTGCCGGGGAACGCTTGAAGATCCCAGAAGAAGACTGGATAAGCCATACGCTGGTTATCTCAGGACTTGCTGGTCTCGCTCTGGGCCCGTTTCTTCTCATTGGAGCCTTTCTTCCCCGCGGAATAGCCATTGTTATTGGAGCAATCCTTTTGAGCGGAATTCTATTTGTTTCCCGTTGGTTTAAGCGGCAAGACATGATCGAAGAGGAAGAGATGTCGATTCGTCCGGAGGCGGCCCGAAAATCCAAAAGCCAAACCCCATGAGCAAGACTCTAGGCATTGAACTTGGAGGATTTTCTTAGCCGCCCTTCTTCCCTCCGGTGGAGGGGCGGCTTTCCCAGAATTCCCCCTGAGCTTAAGGGAGATCATCATGGAGCTTCCATTGTTTGAATGATTAACCTGTCCTGTACTTTCCGCTTGACCTCATCCCCTGAAACCTGACACACCCTGAAACCTGCCCTTGACTTCTTCTGAACGTCCGATAGACTGTCTGCAGCCCCGATAGATCAAGAAGAAATCAGGAGCCAATTCATGAACATACTCCTTTTGTCCATGCCCGACTCCTTTGAGCATATGCCCACGGTAGCGATTCGTATGCCCAATGGTGCTCTGATTTCGCTCGCCGGCAATATTGATTCTCATCACAAAGTTGCGGTGGCAGATTTGATTCTCGTTCAAGACCGAGTTCGCCAAACCGTTGAACAATTGGTTGAGAAGTGTAAGCCAGATGTCGTTGGCCTTTCGGTCATGACGTTTCAGCGAAAAACGGCCAAGAAAATCATTGAGCTTGTCCGCAGTTTGAACCCCGATGTTCGCATCGTTGTAGGTGGGTATGATCCGAGTCTTGCTGTGGAAGGTTACACGGATCGCTCGCCAGGAGCCGTTGATTTTATTGTGCGGGGCGAAGGAGAGTTTACCTTCCGCGATCTATTGAGGGCGATGGAATCGGGCAGCAGTTTTGATGGGATTCTTGGGTTGTCGTTCCGTCAAGGGGATCACTTCATTCACAACGAGGACCGGCCCATCGACCATTTGAATGGAAATGGTCTATGTTTGCCAAACCGTGGGGCACGCGTGCTGACGGGATACACTTTCCTCGGCCGGCCCATTGATGTGATCGAGACGTCACGTGGTTGCACCTTTGATTGCAGTTTCTGCTCCATCATTGAGATGCGGGGACGCAACTTCCACACCTTTAATTTTGACCGAGTGATCTCTGATATCCGGGATGCCCATGAGCATGGCGCGCGGGCCATTTTTATTGTTGACGATAACATCACTCTCGATGTGCATCGCTTTGAAGCTCTCTGCGAGGCTATCGTCAAAGCGGGGCTCCATAAAATTGATTACTCCATTCAAGCCATGACCTCCGCCATTGCTAATCACGGCGAAACCCTGGCTCCGAAAATGCGCCAGGCAGGCATGCGGTATGTATTTTTGGGCATCGAAAACATTTTGGAAGATGACTTGAAATTTCTCAAAGCCCGTTCCAAAAACGCCAAACGGGAAAATGGGCGGGAGATTGGCAACGCCACTTTGAAGGCGATTGACTATATTCACAAGAACAAGATGTTTGTTATTGGAGGCCTGATTGTGGGGAACCCGGATGATACCCAGGAATCTGTTTTGGCGAATTTAGAATTTGCCAGCAAATACGTGGACTGGCCCTATATTCAGCATCCTACACCCTATCCTCGTACTCCGATGACCAAGGACTTTCAGGATCGTGGCCTCATCATTAACGATAAGCTGGAAGAGTACGACGGAACCACCGCTGTCGTTCGTAGCGAACACCTTTCGACACATGACATTGAATTCCTCCGTTGGAGAGCGGAACGTGCCATGAAGTCGCATCACTTCCCGGCTGTCTTGAGGCATGACCCCTGGTTTGTTCTTCGCAACGGACACAAAATGCTGTCTCACACCTATCGAGGAATGACCCTGCGGTCTTTTCTGGGCCTGGAAAAAGAAGAAGAAATCTTTGCCCGGTACCGGGCCATACGGCAAGCCGAGCGGGCCTATATCTAGCGGGAAACAGACTCACCCACACGGGTATTCTGGGATCTTCCATTCCGGCCCTTCATATCAAAAACTCAATTGACGGAACCAGAATTCCTTTACTATGATCAGGCCGCTGTATCCCCCCTGGGAGGAGGAGTGCGCATGCATCAATCGAGATCCCTCCGTATTCGAATTTATGCTTTAGTTTTGTATCTTACCTTGAGTGGGCTGGCCATGGCATTGGCCCAGGACAAGGATAGCCAGAAGAAATCTGAACTGAAGACGAAACGAGAGCCCAAACAAGCGGAACAACAATTGGCGAAGCTCGTTCGCGAAGCGTTGGAAATACTTCCTGACTATACCGTTTTCGACTATCTCGCCTTTCAAATAGACGGCAGGACGGTAGAGCTCTTGGGGCAGGTAAGCCGATCTCTTCTAAAGAGTGATGCTGAAGGGGCCATCAAGAAAATTGAGGGTGTTGAAGAGGTCACGAACCACGTGGAGGTCCTTCCTGTTTCCCCTATTGACGTGAGTATTCGGCGGAATGTCTATCGCGCCATCTATCAACATCCCACCTTGGCTAAATATGCCCTGCAAGCAGTGCCTCCAATCCATATCATTGTAAAAGATGGGAAAGTCTTCCTTGAAGGGGTGCTTGAAAATGAATCAGACAAGACTATCGCAAACATCCAAGCCCATTCTGTTTCTGAGGTTTCTTCAGTAGCCAACAACCTGCACATCGAAAAGTCCAATTGACGAGTTGTGGGCGTCATGAAGGGTCAGATTTTTCGTTTGCAATCTTGAGTTGGAGGAAAGGCAAACCAGGGGCTGAGGAATCCACCGTAAATGAACTACCTAGACGGCGCTCTTAGAGCGCCGCTACAAACTTCCCATGCTGTCTTATATCGGCTCCCCTCTCCCCAGCGCCGTGGGAGAGGGGCTGGGGGCGAGGGGGATTTCCAACCCTTGCATAACAGTCCTCGAGAATGAATTTCAGATGCCGTCAAGCGTCTCAAGAATGCCTCTGATCCGGCCAATGGCCTGGGCCGCACAGGTGGGTCCTTCCGGGTAGTAATCGAATGGCTCTACGCCAATCATGCCGCGATATTCCACCTCGCGGAGAGCGGCAAGTATCGGGGTAAAACGAGTCTCTCCTTGGCCAGGCCCTCTTCGATTCTTATCATTAAAATGGATGTGAGAAAGAAGTTCTGTAGGAGCCCAATGCCGAATCAAATCAGGAATGGATTGGGTTTCGGAATGGCTTGCGGCAAAGCAATCGATCATGGTGCGGAAAGCAGGATTTCCAAGCGCTTTAACCATTTTCACGGCCTGTTCGACCGTGTTTACAAATGAAGTGTCTTGTGGAGCGAGCGGCTCGATGCAGTAGATCAAACCGGCTTGGGCGGTCAGTTCTGCCACTTCAGAAAAACAGTCCAATGCCCTTTTCCATGCCTCGTCCGGGTTGTCGTCAGGCGAAATCTTCCTTTGTAAGGGAGATCCATGAACAAGAACTTTTCCCCCGAGATCGGCACAGAGTTCAACCAAACCGCGCATGACTTCCACCGTCTTTTGACGAACACTCCGCTCTTTACCGGTTATTGACAGACCTTTTGGCGATACCAGCAACCAGTGCAGACCTGTAATCGGTACACCTTCGTTTTCCGCTGTGGTTCTGAGCTGTACCCGTTTCGCCGAGGGGATCAAGTGAGGATTTTCGTCAATCGTGAAGGGAGCCAGCTCTAAACCATCGTAGCCCAGACTCTTGCAAAAGCGGCATTGCTCTTCAAACCCCATTTCCCGTATCACTTCATTGCAGAGTGATATTTTCATTGGATCCCCTGTGCTGAAATTTTTGAATCTCGCCTTGAAGCGAAGTGCAGATTGAAGGGCCAAAGTTCGTGAAACTTGCCCAGGTCACACGACGGAACCGGTAATCCCACAAATCTCTTCTACGCTGACAGTAAGTCGGTCCTACTTTCCATCAAGAAGAGACCTTTTGCAACCGTGTTATGTGGGGGGAGTTCTTAACCTTTCCCCGGGTTCTCTTGTTGCTTGCTCCTTGTCCCTTGCACATTTGATACTTAACGAAACAGGAGACCAATCCTGAACTGTAACAGATTGTCACGTACGTCACTGGGTGAGAGCTGGTCACGGACTTCAAATCGCAGTCCCAAGCGCTTCTTGGGCCAATAGTTAACCCCTCCTCCAAAATAGACCATATTGAGGACGGATTCACGAAAAGCCAGGGAATACCCTCCATTGACGAATGGAACCACTTTACTTTTGCGTTGAAACTGATAGAGAACTCCCGGCGAGAAGAGACCAAAGCCATCGTTAAATCCGCCCTGAGTGTAGTACAAATACCCAACATCTGCGGAAATACCAAACCCTGCCTTCAAGAGGCCCTCGCCTCCGCCCCCGAATCCGAAGAGCCCATAGCCTCCATCGACCTGTACTCCCGGTGCCGCGAAGACATAGCCGGCGCCTTTTCTTTCCACACTCTTTGTGTCTTGTGCCAACCCAAGCCCTTGCACGAGAAGAATCCCCAGGACCGCTGCTTGTGATGAGAATCTGCCTTTCATATTTCCTCCTTATTGGGTTTCTGTCCCATCGTGTTAGTTTGCTGACCGTGCTCGTAACCAGACCAAAAGCAATGGGATGGCCACGGCGTAACTAATGGGATTAAAGGATCTTAGTGAATAAGTGGGGTGGTAAATTATTGAAATAAGGCAGCAGTTGGATAGGTTCAATAGCACCTCAATGCGCTGGACACCGCCAAAACGCAAAAGAGTCGGTGAATCTACCCCAATTAAATGATTGAGTGAAAATGGGACTGATTTCAGTTATTCTAGAGCTGCCTTCCGCCAGCTGCCCAGCGAATCGCTTCAATTTACGGCAGGAATTCAAATCGATCGTTTTGAACCGGATTTCGGCAGTCCTCTGATTTGCGCTCAATGCATTTCTTTTCTATTAATCGGGATATCCTCATCATCTTGCTGGTTAAGCTGGGGATTATTGCCTCCTTGGCCGCCCTTTTGGCTCGTTCGCTCAAATTCAAAAAAACGTTGTACGCAGAGCCGCGCGAGTTCCCTGAAAAACTGAACCTAATTTTGTTTTGGGGAGTTCCTTTGGCCGTAGGCGTCGGCATCCGCTGCGGTATCGGTTATGAGGCATTTGACTTGAGCATTGAAGGCACATTGGTAGCGGGCTTGCTTGGAGGTTATGTAGTGGGATTAATTGTCGGGAGTCTGGTTGGATTAACGGCGATGTTCTACCATGAGTGGATGCTTCTGCCGGTAGCTGCTATCATTGGATTATCGAGCGGATTGCTGCGCAATATTTGTCCTCGCAAGGAAGAAATCTGGAATTTTTCGCCCTTCGTTCCCTTTAACATTGTGCAATCACTCCGCTCCGGGAAGAGTCTAAATAAAGTTGTCTGGCAATTGATCCTCTTTTCAAGTTGTCTTCTTACCGGAGGATTCATTTATTTCCTGGATAAGAGCTTACCAGAAAGATGGCTTTTTACCATTCGTTCGCCCAATCCCATGATCATGCTTTTGATATTTATTGGGATGCTCAGTTGCGTCGGCCTCACTCTCAAAATTTGGAATACCACTCGTCTGGAAATGAAGTTGGCGGAGCAAGAAGTGCTGGTTGTCAAGTCTCGACTGGACGCCCTGGCGAATCAAATCAACCCGCATTTCCTGTTTAACACGCTGAACTCGATTTCTTCGCTTATTCGGACCAACCCCAACACGGCCAGGACGATGGTCATCAAGCTCTCCCATATCTTGCGGAAATTACTCCACGGGCATGAAAACTTTGTGTCTCTCCGTGAAGAATTAGAGTTTATTGATAACTATCTGGATATTGAAGTCATGCGCTTTGGCCGGGATAAACTGCTCATCGAAAAAGAGGTGGAATCCAACACCCTTGGCGTGATGATCCCGAGCATGATTCTCCAACCGATCATCGAAAACTCCATAAAACATGGAATTGGCCCAAAAATCCAAGGAGGGAGAATCAAGATTCGGACGACTCGAAACCTAGACAAGATCAAAATTGAATTGCAAGATAATGGAGTGGGGATTCCTGAGGCGGAGATCCACAAAATTTACAACTCAGGGATTGGAATCAGTAACATCATCGAACGGCTGAAAGTGGTTTACCATTCCGATTTCGTATTCGAGGTGAATAGCGTTCCAGGGCAGGGGACGTTTACGTGTATTGAGTTTCCCGTCCAGGAAGGCATGGCCAGGAGATAGAATAGAGAAGAAAGATGCCCATTTCATGCATTATTGTGGATGACGAGCAGCCGGCGTTGGAAGAACTGAATTTCCTTCTTAGCTCCTTGGCGGATATCAAAGTCATTGGCCAGGGACACAACGGAGTCGAGGCGATCAAACTGGTGGAGGATCTTGAGCCGGATTTGCTCTTCTTGGACATTGAAATGCCTGGTTTGAACGGCTTCAAGGTAGTCGAACAGCTCTCCAAGAAAGATGTTCTTCCCCAAGTAATCTTCGTGACTGCTTACGACCAGTATGCGGTCAAGGCCTTTGATATTCACGCAATGGACTACATCTTGAAGCCCATTGAGAGAAGCCGCCTTGAGAAAGCCGTTCAGAGGGTCAAGAAGCAGCTTGAGTCAGAAAGCAAGATGAGCGGGCAACTGCAGAATCTGATCAGCCTGATGGCTTCCCCCGAGCATAAATCGAAAAAGTCTAAACTCCTGGTGAAAGATAAGAACCGCAATCTCTTGGTTGACTCGGAAGATTTGATTTACGCCAGTGTGTCGGGGAGTGTCGTTCAAGTGGCTACTCAAGAATTGACGGGCGAGACGAATTTCCGCACGCTCGAGGAATTGCAAGCGAATTTGGACCCTGAAATTTTCTGGAGGGTTCATCGTTCTTACCTAGTTAACATCAATAAGATCAAAGAAGTGGTTCCTTGGTTTAATCGAACGCTTCAGCTAAAGATGGCCGATCGGAAAGAAACGGAGATTCCCGTGAGCCGCTCGCATTCCAAGAGGCTGAAAGAATACTTGAACTTGTAGTTCGCCCGCAGAATTCAACCGGGCATTTGCTCTTGTCTTGATTTTTTCGTTATGCTACGTTTCAGGGTAGGTGGGTTGCTGGAGGGTGGAGAATCTTCTGCATTTTAACAAAGGAGGTAGGGGAATGGAATCAGGGACCCTTGAGATCAAAGAACTTCTCTTGCAGTCAAGTGAAGTATTTAGACGGCTGGTACTGGAGCATTCGTCTTATGACGAAGAATTATCGAAGCTGACTCACAAGAATTTCTTATCGGAAGAAGAGAAGGTCAAGGAAGTGACTCTGAAAAAAAAGAAATTACATGTAAAGGATCAGATGGAGATAATGATTCTTAAGTACCGCCAGCAAAAAGATAAAGATTAGGTCTCGAAGGATAGATTCCGTCTTCTCTTTCCATAATATTGCTTATCTATCTCCCGGCCGTAAATTTTCATGCGCACCTCAAGGGGAATCATGTGATTCCCCTTATTTTTTTTGAAAGGCCGTTTCATGGCTAAAGATGCAATCCCTTATCTCATTCCTCTTCTCATTCTTACCGCATTATTTTGGATGTATGGGAGCAAAGCCCCGGCGATTGGTTTTCTGATTCTTTCCTTATTTATCGCCTTTTTTTTTAGAGACCCGGAGAGAAAAATCCCTGAGGATCCCTCCGTGGTTGTCTCACCTGCGGATGGCAAGGTCGTTGAGATCCTGCAACTAAGCGATGGGACAACGCGAATCTCCATTTTTCTCTCGATCTTTAATGTCCACATTAATCGAGCACCCATTGATGGGATCATTGAGAGCACTCAATATAGACCCGGGAAATTCAAGCCAGCTTTTGATCCCAACGCATCGGCCGAGAATGAGCAGAATGTCTTGGTGATTGACCACGGGTCATATAAAATTAAAGTCAGCCAAATTGCGGGAATTCTTGCTCGAAGAATTGTTTGTTGGAAGAAGACTGGGGAGGCTGTGCAAAAGGGGGAACGTTTCGGGTTGATCAAATTTGGTTCTCGGGTAGACCTTACCCTTCCAGTAAATGTAATTCCTTCGGTCAAAAAAGGCGTTAGAGTAAAAGGTGGTTCAACAGTCATAGGGAGGGCCGTAAATGTCCAGGGTTGAAGACAGTCCTAGACGGCAGCGGCGAGGAATCTATATCCTCCCGACGTTGTTTACGATCGGAACCATTTTTTGCGGTTTTTATGCCGTGATCAATGCGATGAAGGGTGAATTTGACCTCGCTGCGCTAGCATTGGGATTTGCAGTCGTTTGTGATGGCATGGACGGCCGGATCGCACGCCTGACGAATTCAACCAGCGAATTTGGTGTTCAGATGGATTCGCTGGCGGATGTGATCACATTTGGGCTGGCTCCGGCGGTCTTGGCCTATGTTTGGGGTTCGAAGTCTATAGCCCCCACGATCCCTCCAGTTGCGAAGCATGTTCAGCAGATCGGCTGGATTGTCAGCTTCGCTTTTGTTATTTGCGGAGCCATGCGTCTGGCCCGCTTCAACATCCATTCGACGCGGCCCCAGCCTCAAAATGTGCCGCCGACTGTGAAAAAAGACTTCGTCGGAATGCCGATTCCAGCCGGCGCCGGGCTGATCGCCGCAATCATCCATTTTGACCCGGTCCCGATAGCCCACTGGAGTGTGGGCACGCTATGGAATATTTTGGTGGGCCTCCTCTCCTTTCTGATGATCAGCACGATCCGTTACCCGAGTTTTAAACACATCGATTTAAAGAGCAGAAAGTCTCACCTTAATTTCTATTTGCTGGCACTTTTAATAGCCCTGATTTACCTCTATTCGCAGGTTGTCTTGTTATTGATTGCGACCGTGTACGCCGGTTCAGGCTTTGTCATCAAAATTGTTCAACTAATCAAGCATCGAAACGATGCCGCTCTGCCTCCGGGGAAATCTTTTCCCAGCTCAGAAGATTCCAAATAGGCCCGTCTCGTCGATTTTTCATGCCATCACAAGATTCCTCGAAGCACCAAGGCGTCAGAATGGTAAGCGTGACCGTTTCAGAAATCTCCAATAGTGGCCTTTTCGTCTGGGCAGCGCTTTCCTCGCGGAAGAGGTCTCTACAAGATTTTTGGCGCTGCAATAGACAACCGGGGAGGATGTGATGAAACTAGATTTGCTCGTCGGGTAAAGTGCTCTCGAGGACAGCTATGGACTATCGGCCACTCTTCTCTCAAGCCGCCAGCCGTATGAAATACTCGCCGATTCGGAAAATGGCGAAAATATCTCAAGAACCCGGGGTGATCAGTTTTGCCGCTGGCGCACCGAGTGCCGACACCTTTCCGGTCGAAGCCATTAGACGAGTCACCGATCATATTTTTGAAAATGACGCACAGGCGGCACTCCAGTACGGCTTAACCCTTGGATATTCTGGATTGATCGAAGTCGTTGTCGAGGTTTCCCGACGGCGGCAAATCCAGTCTGTTTCAACAGGGGAGGTGGCGATCACCAGTGGATCTCAACAGGCTCTGGATTTGGTGGGCCAACTATTTGTAGATCCTGGGGATGTCGTCTTGGTCGAACTCCCGACTTACATTGGGGCGCTGGCAGCCTTCCGGAAGCACCAAGCAGAACTGGTTGGAGTACGACAGGACAGTAATGGAATGGATCTCGAACACCTTCAGACCACGATTCGAGATCTTACCCGGTCCGGTCGCCGACTTAAACTGATCTATGTGATTCCCAACTTCCAAAACCCATCCGGGATCACGCTCTCCCTTGAGAAAAGAAAGGCGCTGGTTCATTTGGCATCTCGGCATAATCTATTGATTATTGAAGATGATCCCTATGGGGAACTTTATTTTGATCAAAGTGTTGCCAGACAGCTACTGCCACTGAAGGCTTTCGATCAGGAGGGTGTGGTCCTCTATTTATCCACCTTCTCTAAGATCCTGTCCCCGGGTTTGCGAACGGGGTGGATGATCGCGCCAGAGTCGATCATTGAACAAATCGATATCGTCAAACAGGCCGCAGACCTTTGTGGAAGCATGCTGGATCAGCGCATCGTAGCAGAATGCTGGCGGAGCGGAGTTATCGAGCGACACCTCCCGCAGATCCGCGAATTTTACCGAAGAAGATGCCAAGTTATGCTGAGTTCCCTTGAAGCCTCGATGCCTCAAGTCGTTCATTGGAAGGTTCCGGCAGGCGGCCTATTCTTGTGGCTCACGTTACCTGATTTCCTGGATAGCGAAAAGCTGTTGCGAGTCGCGTTTGATGAGCAGAAGGTAACTTTTGTGGCTGGTGCACCTTTTTTTGTGAATGGGGAAGGACACAATACGCTCCGACTGGCATTCTCGAAAGAAAATGAAGATAATATCCGTGCTGGAATCCTGAAACTTGCCAACGTCTTTAAAGCCCATCTGGAATGACTTCTCATCTGCCCCCCTCCGTTAGTATCGTCATCCACTCTTGGAATGGCCGAATGTTGCTGGAAGAAATGTATCCCTCGCTCCTGTGTGCTACTAAAGAATTTCAGGACCGGACAGGTGGAGAATGGGAGGTCATTGTCGTTGACGACGGAAGTGTGGATGACACGATCGACTGGATCGAAAGTATCCCCGAGAAAAATGTTAAGCTCATTACTCGCCGAAGGAGCACAGGTTTTGCGATTGCCTGCAATCTGGGATTTTCAGCCTGCAGCTTTGATATGATTGTCCTTCTCGGGAATGACGTGATCGTAGACAAGGATTTTCTCTTGCCGATTATCCCTCACCTCCGCGAAGAAGGTGTCTTCGGCGTCGCTTTGAAGTCCCTCACACGAGATCGTTTGATATTGAACTCGGCGGGCAAACTCGGAGAGTTCCGAATGGGGCTCTGGAAAACCCATCAGAATTACGATGTCGCCCATGGCGAGGAGGGAAGAAGCGCGGATGACCCGCTTTATTCTTTTTCTCTCACAAGCGGTGCCTGCGCCTTGAGTCGCGAGAAACTGCGCGAATTGGGGGGATTCGAGCCGCTCTTGTCACCCTTTTATTGGGAAGATGTAGAGCTTTCCTACCGGGCATGGAAGCATGGCTGGAAGATTGTCTATGAGCCGAATAGCATTGTTTATCAGGACTCCGTGAAAGATATCCGGGGTACCTTGAATCGCGTCCGGTTTGAGAGATTGAATACGCGAAACCGGTTCATATTTTTATGGAAGAATTTGCATGATCCGGGCATGTTCCTGATGCATCTTAGTTCTACATTCTTACTGACTTTGCAGGCCATCGTGATTTTTCGGGCCTCGTTTTTCCTGGGATTTTGGGATTTCCTATTCACTCTTCCCGAGGTGCTGCGAAAAAGGGGCATCGAAAAGAAAGCATCCCGGGTCAAAGACCGTGCGATTCGGAAGTTGTTCAGCGAACTTCGGAAGAAAAGTTTTATCGTGTTGAAGTAGGTAGTGAACCGAATTCACACGCCATGAGTGCTCTTTCAGTCCTCATGTCCGTTTCATCTACCCCGGGTATCTTCCCTTTCAAGCGGTGAAGAAGAGCCTGTAGGATTGTGGGTTGGCCAACGAGGTTGCAGTCCTTTTCGTACACCTTATTAGATTTGACTCGATTCTTGGGTCTTCATCATAAAGGAGGCAATTATGCCGGATGTCATTACTCTCGGAGAAGCCATGATCCGGCTTTCTCCACCTGGATTTCAACGGCTCGAGCAAGCCTGTTCCCTGGATGTACAAGTCGGTGGCGGTGAACTAAATGTTGCGGTTGCCGTTAGCCGCCTCGGGCTTTCTTCAGCTTGGGTTTCCAAACTGCCAGACAACGGTCTGGGACGCTTGATTCGAAACAAGGCGCGGGAGCAGGGTGTAGATACATCGCACATCGTTTGGAGCAAAGAAGGCCGGGCGGGACTTTATTTTGTCGAATTCGGGGCATCCCCGCGTGCGAGTTCAGTCCTTTACGATCGGGCCAATTCGGCGATCAGTCTAATTAAGCCTGGGGAAATTGATTGGAGCAGGGTTTTTGGAGGAGCAAAATGGTTTCATGTGAGCGGGATTACCCCAGCGCTTAGCGCATCTGCCGCCACCCTCACGGCCGAGGCACTTCAAGCTGCCAAAAAGGCCGGTCTTCAAACCAGCTATGATCTGAACTACCGGAGTAAGTTGTGGACTGACAAGGAGGCTCAAGCCTGCCAAGAACCCCTGATGGAACATGTTGATGTCTTAATCACAACAGAGGAAGACACTAAAGTAGTCTTTAAAATCACGGCAGGGGAGGCGCAAGACGACAAATTTGCGCAAGTTTCTGCGGACTCCTACAAGACGGTTGCTCGAAAGCTGCAGGAGAAGTTCAACTTTAAGATCGTAGCGATTACACTGCGCGAGAACCCATCGGTGTGGAAAAATAATTGGACAGCGATTGCTTACAGCGACAGACAGATTTACGAAGCGAAGAGTTACGAGGTGGAGATCGTGGATCGGGTTGGGGCCGGTGATTCCTTTAGCGGTGGTTTTATTTATGGTTACCTGACAAGCCGAAACATTGACACCGCGCTACGAATGGGGGTCGCTTACTCCGCCATCAAGCATTCGAATCCTGGAGATTTCAACTGGGCGACCCGTTCCGAAATGGAGGCGGTCATGCAAGGCGGAGGCTTGCGGGTCTCGCGATGAGAAGATCGAAAGTAAAATTGCGGCTGTACGAAGTCATGAACAATTTGCGAAGCAGTATTTAAAATCATTTTCTATTTTTGAATTTCGATTGGAATGGAGTCGGGTATGCCAAATCTCAAAGCGCGCCAGAAAATTCTTGAAGTCGGTATCATCCCGGTGGTTAGAGCCTCTTCCGCTGACGAAGCTCTGACCATTGTGGAAGCGATCCAAGCGGGTGGATTGTCCATTCTGGAAATCACCATGACGGTGCCTGGCGCCATCAAAGTGATTGAAGCGGTGGCGAATCGTTATGGCAATGAAGTCTTGCTGGGTGCGGGCACGGTCCTTGATCCGGAAACCGCCCGGACCGCCATTTTAGCGGGCGCCGAGTTTATTGTCACACCGGCTTTAAACTTGGAGACGGTCAAGTTGTGTAAACGTTACAGCAAGGTAATCATCCCGGGCACACTCACTCCCACGGAGATTTTGACAGCCTGGGAAGCGGGAGCCGATTTCATCAAGGTTTTTCCCTGCGACAGTGTGGGAGGTCCGAAATACATCAAAGCCTTGAAAGGGCCCTTTCCGCAAATCGAGCTGATTCCAACGGGCGGCGTCAACTTGACGACAGCCGCCGATTTCATTTCAGCCGGGTCTGCGGCGCTGGCGGTGGGTTCGGAATTAGTCGACAAAGTAGCCGTTGCCTCGGGCAATCTGGAAAAGGTCAAGCAGAATGCCAGCAGGTTCCTAGAGGTTGTCAAAATGGCGCGAGGGAAGTGAACACAGTTCTGGGTTCAAACTCCTCGCCTCGGGCAAGAGGCCGGCAATTATCAGGGTGACTCCCGAACGTTCCGTTTGGCGCCTGAGCCCGCTCCGTTAGTCCTTTCTTGTGCTGCACTGAGGAAATAGCAGAAAACCTCCTCCGGGTTTCCTACCGAACGGATTATTTCGAATCGAACAAGGACAGATGCCCACCGATCCCCAATCAAAATACACGGGGCACCCCACCACTGCCTGGTATGGAGAAATGACCCGCTATCACTGGTGGGTCCTAATCATTGCTTCCCTCGGATGGTTGTTTGACACGATGGATCAACGCATCTTCGTGTTGGCGCGACAACCTGCGATGGAAGCACTCTTGCCGCCTGGTTCTGAAGTCAATTACTATAGTGGTATCGCGACCACAATATTCATGCTGGGCTGGGCTGTTGGCGGCCTCTATTTCGGAATGCTTTCGGACCGGTGGGGACGTACCAAGACGATGATGCTAGCCATCCTTGTCTATGCCGGTTTTACGGGGCTTTCGGCCTTGGCTCAGTCGAAGTGGGATTTCATGGCTTACCGCTTTCTCACGGGGCTCGGGGTGGGAGGTGAATTTGCCGCCGGTGTCACCCTGGTGGCTGAAACGATGCCGGTGAGAGCCCGCTCTCACGCCTTAGGTATTTTGATGGCCCTTTCTACGGTCGGAAACATCATCGGGGGAGGGATCGGCTACTTCCTCCTTCCAAGATACGGATGGCGCGGCATGTTTCTGGCAGGAGTCTTCCCAGCCTTTTTGGTTGCAGCCATCTTTGGACGAATGAAAGAACCGGACGCCTGGATCCAGGCGCATGCTGCCTATGTTCGGGGTGAAAGAAGGCAGATGGGCGTAATTGGCGATCTGTTTCGAGACACTCGCTGGCGCAAGCATACAGTGATCGGACTGGCGATGGCGATTGCCGGTGTGATTGGAATTTGGGGTATTGGATTCTGGTCGCCGGAACTAATCCGGGAAGCGCTTTCGGGAGCATCCAAGGCGACACGAGACCAATACGCGGCCATCGGAACAATGCTTCAAGATGTGGGGGGGTTCTTCGGTATTGTTTCCTTTACTTTGATTACGGCTCGATTTGGCCGTCGTCCGACTTTTATCTTCTTCTTTTTGTTGGCTCTGGGGGCAACGGTGTTGACTTTCGGCTGGCTGCATCAGCCATCGGATATCTATTGGATGATTCCCGTCCTGGGGTTTTGCAATCTCTCTGTGTTTGGAGGCTACTCAATCTATTTTCCGGAACTTTACCCAACTCGCCTCCGCAGTACCGGCGTGGGGTTTTGTTACAATGTCGGGCGAATCATTGCAGCCTTGGGACCTTTTACGCTGGTCTATTTGAGTTCCGCCTTCGCCAATGCCGGCTATTCGAGCCCCTTTCGAATCGCGGCCATTTCCTTATCCTCCGTTTATCTCCTGGGAATCCTGGCAGTGTTTTTTGCCCCCGAGACCAAGGGGAAACCACTGCCAGAAGAGTGATGCCAATGATAAAAGCAGCGGATTTGGCTGATCTCTTGCATCATGGAACGGTACCTCAATTCCCCTGAGATCACGAATTGAAAGCGTAAATCCGCGCCATGGCCAGCAACGAAAACCCAAGGAGAGACCAGAAGTTGCGGCACTTCATTATCAAAGTCCTGTGCGTTGTGATCCTACTGGCGCTCCAGCTGCTACTGCCAGATTGTTGGCTGTCTCAAGCCCAATCACAGATTTCAATTTCAGTGGATCCTTTTGTAACCGGCCTGACCCAGCCTGTTTATGTAACGCATGCCGGAGATAGGTCTGACCGACTCTTTATTGTCGAACAACCGGGGACGATTCGGATTGTACGAAATGGTGCTCTCCTCCCCAACCCTTTTCTGGATATCCGGAACCGTGTCACAGCCGGAGGGGAGCGGGGCTTACTCAGCGTTGCCTTTCATCCCCAGTACCGGGATAATGGGCGATTCTTTGTCAATTACACGGCCAGCCGCCCGAACCTGAAGACCATCATTGCCGAATATCACGTTTCCACGGATCCGGATATTTCTCAAACCTCTGAAAGTGTTATTCTCACTGTTGATCAGCCTTTTGATAATCACAACGGCGGCCAGCTCCAGTTCGGTCCGGACGGATATCTCTATATCGGCATGGGGGACGGAGGGTCAGGAGGCGACCCGCAAGGAAATGGGCAGAACCTCAATTCTCTTCTCGGGAAAATTCTCAGGATTGACATCAATAGTGGCCAGCCCTATGCCATTCCGGCACAAAACCCCCATTTTAACCGCCCTGGCCGGGATGAAATCTACGCGGTTGGGTTACGAAATCCCTGGCGGTTTTCATTTGATCGTCTTACAGGCCGCTTGTTTGCCGGCGATGTCGGCCAAAACACTCGAGAAGAAATTGATCTGATTGTGCGAGGAGAAAACTATGGATGGAACCGATATGAAGCCAGCCTTTGTTTTAGTCCTCCAAGCGGGTGTGACACTTCAGCGGCTTCCTTTCAGTTTCCGATTGCGGAATACGGTCGAACCGAGGGAGCGTCTGTAACAGGCGGATACGTCTATCGCGGCAAGGTATTTCCAGAATTGGATGGCACTTATATTTTCGGAGACTTCATCAGTGGAAGAATTTGGGCGCTTCAAGAAACGCAATTCGGCAGCTGGAGCCGAACCGAGTTGCTCGGAACGGGCTTTAGCATCAGCTCATTCGGGGAAGATGAGTCGGGCGAATTGTATGTCGTGAATTACGCCGGCAGTGTCGGCCGAATACGATTGAATAACCCAAAGCCCTCGAGCTACTTTCTGTCCCTAATCCCTTCTTCCGCGAAGACGGAGCGCTTTACCTCTTCTCTTTTCCTGATGAATCGAGACCCTCAGACGAATCCGTTGACCCTGGTAGCGCACGGGTTGGATGGTGAAATTATAGCCGAGCAGACAGTCCATCTCGCTCCCGGAGAGAGTTTTCGGACTGAAGACATCTTGGGTGTGCTGGGTCTATCTACAGGAGCCTTTGGCCCGCTGACCGTTGAGTCCAGGAGTGGCCTCCAATTCAGCGCTGTTTCCGAGGTCAGAAGCTTTCTTGGCACCGGCGGCTTTTTTCGTGAGAGACGCAGATCAGAAGAATCGACGGTCTTGATCATGCCTGACCTCGTGGATAATGGGGAGCGGGGTACACCGGGGACGTTTCGCACAAATCTCGGCCTGAATAACATGGGAGGGGTGCCGGCAACGGTTCTTGTTTCCCTCATTGACGATCGCGGCACGCAGCGGGCCAGCCAAACTTGGACTGTTCCTCCGATGGGGATGACTCAAATCGATCGCATTGTACGGACGATATTATCGACTCTCGAGGCGACGGGGTTCCGAGGATATGCCAATCTCAGCAGTGATCAACCTATTCATGCCTGGTCGAGTAAGATCGATAATGCGACCGACGATCCCAGCATTGAAGCCGCACTGGGAACAACCATTATGGATAGGGGGCCTCAACTCCTGGTTCCTTCTGTCGTCAGTTCAGATCGCTTCAAGTCGTCATTGGTTGTCATCAACACTCGATCAGATGCCACTGTGGTTGCGCGTTTGAAATTTTGGTCTCTGACGGGGGAGCTTGTTTCTTCGTCAACGATCCAACTGGGCCCCAATCAGGCCTACTACCAACAAGATATTGTGGCCGAAGCTAAAGCTCCTTCCGGATTTTTTGGTCCGCTGACGGTTGAAACGGACCAGAGCGATGCAGCGGCTCTTGCGGTTGTTTCCGAGGTTAGAAGCCCATCCGGAACGGGTGGTTTCTTCCCGGTCGGACCGCTGTAAATGCCTTGGTTCAGCAAGTGCTTCCAGAGATTGTGGATACGGGGAATCGCGGTGCTGCTGCAACGTATCGAACCAATTTAGGCCTGAACAATCCCGGCAGCGAAACAGCCCATGTCAGGATGGATCTGACCGATTTGACCGGAAGTATTCGAGGAACACAAACCGTTGATGTGTTACCCAAAGGGCTTAATCAGATTAACGATATTGCGCGAACGATACTCGGGAAGGCGGATCCAACAGGATTTCATGGTTACCTGCAGATCCATTCATCTCAACCGATCCATTCCTGGGTAAGCAGGATTGATAATGGAACCGACGATCCGAGCATCATCGTCGGTATACCATGAGGCTATTGCTCCCCCCGCCATTGTCATTTGTTTTAGATCCGGCCCACTGTGGCAGTTCTGCAGCAGTTTGCATTTCTGCCCCACTCCAGTCCAACCGAAACCCCGATTTTTGAGGCCGACCATGCAGGTCCTCCTGTAATATCAGTACTTAGGACGGTTGAGCCAGGATGGAATCTATCTTGCACTTAACGGACTTGAGTGACTTATCCCTCCTGGCGGGAGGAGGCGGTCAAGAAAGACAGTCATCACAGTTGCAACCCATCCTTTCAAGGCGGCAGCTTTTGTTCCGGGGCATCGGTGATAGCGCATTGCTAATCCAAGAATGATCAAGATTTTGTTCGTCCCATCCAGTTCACACCGGTCAGGAAATAACCTATGAGCCGATGGTTTTCCCCAGTCAGTCAATGGTCATTGCAAAGGCGCATTCATGTTTCGACCATACTCTTGTCCGCTTCGGTCCTGGTTATTGCCAATTGGGTCACGACACGAACGGCAGTGAATGCTGTCGAAGGAACGATTGGCGTTCAAACATCGAATGCCGCGCAGCGCCTAGCTCACAGCCTATCGCATTCCAGTGCCTCCGATGTACCACAACCCTATAAGACCCTTGTCCGAGAGATCCTGGAATTGGAACCCAACATTGTCCGAGTAGACCTCTACGCGGAGATTAAGGGTGAATTGAAAAACCTGGATTCCAGTTCTTTCCGTGGCGACCGGGTTCTCGAAGGAGAAGAGACTAGAGCTTTTTATGCCCAAAAGGCGAAAACGTTCATCGTTCAAGAAGGAGGAACGCGTCAAGTATTTTCGGTCAGCCCCATTTACTTCTATGATGGGACTCGAGGAATTGTGAGCGTAGTCAGTTCCCTCCAAACGGTGGATCAAATTCTGTCTACCCAGGGCCGAATCCGGATCTATTCGCTTGTTGTAACCGTTGGTTTGATGGTTTTTGCCGTTGGGTGGCTCTTTCGAAATACGGTTTACCGAACGGTCAAGCATCTACTCGATGTCATGCATCGATTCAGGGAAGGCGAAAAGATGGCGCGAGCTTCAGAGAAATTGACTGGAGAACTGGGAGAATTAGGGCGGGGCTTTAATTTTCTCTTGGAAGAAGTTCAAAAGTACCATGAAGAGCTACAATTGCGAGTCGATGCCGCAACGAGCCAACTGAGAACCAGGAACAAGGATCTGAAGAAGCTCAACCTCCAACTCCTGGAGACTCAAAGGAAGTTGACCCAAGCCGAACGATTGGCACTTGCTGGGCAACTCACGGCAACCTTTGCTCATGAGATCGGATCTCCCTTAAGCGCAATCTCAACTCATTTGCAAATGATGTTGGAAGATAGAGGGTTGGATCCCAGGATTCGTGAGAGATTATGTCTTGCCGGCGAGCAAATTGACCGGGTTTGCGGCATTGTAGAGAACCTTTTGAATACAACACGACCCGCCACTCAATTAGAACCTGTCGAACTCGTGGAGATTGTATGCAAAATCAGCCAATTGTTGGGGCCGACGTTTGAATCCAGGCGTGTCCAATTTACTCTGACCAGCCATGAGGATGTCTTTTGGATTTCGGGTAATGTAGATCAACTCCAGCAACTCTTTCTTAATCTCTTGAACAACTCCGTGGAAGCTGTCCAGGACCAGGGAAAGATCCGCGTCCAGCTCAAACGGATTGAAAATTTCCAGACTCTTTCGGACTTCGTACAGGTGGAAGTCAGCGACAGCGGGGTGGGTATCCCGCAGGATCGCCAGGCAGAGATTTTTGAACCATTCTTTACAACAAAGGAGTTTGAGAGGGGAACAGGACTTGGACTAGCTTTGTGCAAAGAAATTGTTGCACACCATCAAGGGAGCATTTCCATCCAAAGTGAGGAGGGGCAGGGGGCCTCTTTTACCATCATCCTCCCTTTGATTCCGGCTAAAGTCCCCAGGAAATTAGGCGTCGAATCTGAACGTCATGAGGTGGGGCCGAAATGACTGAGAAAGCTATCCCGAGAGTTTTGGTTGTCGATGACGATCGTTCGGCCCTTGATTCCCTATCGGAAGTGTTGGAGCACGAAGGCTATCAAGTCCATCGCGCGATGAGCGGCAAACAAGCCCTCGAAATCTTGTCTTCGCAGGAACTGGACCTGATTTTGACTGATTTGAGAATGCGCGAGTTGGACGGAATGAAGGTGCTGGAGGTTGTCCGCTCAACCCAGAAGGATATCCCGGTGATTGTCATGACCGGGTTCGCCTCAATGGAGACGGCCATCGATGCCATTCATAAGGGGGCATATGATTACTTGAGTAAACCTTTTAAGCTAGATCACCTTCGCGTGCTGGCAAAACGGGCGTTGGAACAAGTCAGGCTTTGCCGAGAGATTCAGCGACTCCAATCCGTTGTACAAAGCTCTGCTCCTGAATCTGAAATTATTGGCCATAGCCCTGAAATGGTCGAAGTCTATAAACTCATTGCTCGCGTTGCGCCTTTGCAAACAACTGTTTTGATCCAGGGCGAAAGCGGTACTGGGAAGGAACGAGTAGCCCGACTCATCCACAAGACAAGCCCTCGACGAACTGGCCCCTTTAAAGCGATCAATTGTGGAGCGCTTACCGAATCCCTGCTGGAAAGCGAATTATTTGGACATGAAAAAGGCGCATTTACCGGCGCCTCAAGCACCAAGGTCGGATTATTTGAAGCCGCTCAAGAGGGGACATGTTTTCTCGATGAGATCTCGGACCCGACCCCGGGGTTGCAGATGAAGTTACTTCGGGTCTTGGAAGAACGAGAAGTTATGAGAGTAGGGTCCACCAATACCACAAAAGTGGACGTTCGCATTATTGCCGCAACGAACCGACCAATTGAGAATATGGTGCGTTCTCATGAGTTCCGCGAAGACCTCTACTACCGGCTTAAGGTTGTCACTATTGATCTTCCGCCTCTGCGTGAAAGACGTGGGGACATTCCTCTATTACTGGACTATTTTGTGAGGCGACACGCAGAAGCTTCGTCCAGGACCATCGCGATTCATGACTCGGTATATTCGATGCTGAGTCATTACTCGTGGCCAGGGAATGTGCGTGAATTGGAAAATGCAGTGGAGCGCGCCATCGCGCTCAATTCCAGTGGCGTCCTCACTCCCGAAGACTTCCCTGAAGAGATCCGTTGGCCTCAGGATACCTTGCATCAAAGTTCGATGTCTTCCAACTCTTTAATGACGCTCGCCGAGAAGGAAAAAGAATATGTCATGGAGGTCCTTGCGGCAACAGGTCAAAACATGACCAGGGCAGCGGAAGTCTTGGATATCGATCGGCGTACTCTTTATCGCATTTTAGAGCGCCATGGGATTCATCGTGAATAGTTATCTACTATGAGCATTGCGTTCTTGTGCTATCCCTTGAATAAGTCTGCGACGGTAGTTGATAAATACTGTGACACTTTTGATTCCCGACGCATTCTTGCCCCATCATAAAAGCCTTCCGAACCAACCAGAAAACCAATAAACAATTGCTTAAGGTAAGACAAATAAGGGGTTAAGAAATATCCGAGAGGATTGGAGAGTCTTTTGCTCTGAGTTGCTCTCGGGAAACCTTTCACTCGGCTGGTTCGTCGAGCACCGAATTAGAGAGGAGGAAAAAAGATTGCTGGGTCAAATTGGAGTGCCTGAACTCGTCATCATTTTAGTCATCGCTTTGATCATTCTCGGCCCGAAAAAGCTCCCTTCAATCGGGAAATCACTGGGTGAAGGGATTTCTTCTTTCAAGAGGGGACTCACTGAAAAGGAAGGGGATCATGATGGACGGCTTCAGTAACCCTGGACCTTTAGGTGCCAAGGTGGTGGAGTGAAATGCCGTGCGATCTTCCTTCTGTTTTTTCATATCTTTTGGAACGAGGTTGGCGATTCTTGAGCAAGTGCTAAATCGATAACTGGTCACAATAGTGCATTGTTTATTGGGGGTCTAGTGGATGCGCATGTATTTCGGAATTCTTTTGATCCTCTTCTGTTCCTCTACTCTTTTCGCTCAGGGACGTCAAGAAGCGCCCTGGACCATTGGACAAGTGACACGGGAGGCGGTCGAAAAGAATCTAAGTCTAATGGCCGAACGCTACAACTTGAGTATCGCTGACGCACGCCGAATTACCGCGCGCCTTCGCCCAAATCCGGTTTTCACGGCTGACGCTGATTATCAAGACATCCTGGGAAGCGGGTTTGCAAATAACCTCAATTGGAATGCGGGTCCTCCTGAGGTGAATTTCCGGGTCGATTTTCTTTTGGAACGAGGCGGCAAGCGGCAACACCGGATGGAAGTTGCCGACAATGCCAAGGCGGTGGCCGAACTGCAATTGCTGAACGCGACCCGGCTTTTGATTCTCGATGTGCAGAACGCGATTGCGGAGCTCCTATTGACAAAGGCAAATCTGGCTTTGGCTGCAGAAAACCTGAAGGCTTTTGACGAAATCGTGGCGATCAACACCGCTAAAGTCAAAGCTGGAGATCTCGCGGAAGTTGAGCTGGTTCGATCCAAGCTGGCCGCGCTGCAGTTTCAAAACGCGGTTCGGCAACAGGAAGCCAACTTGCGCATGGCTCGAAACCGTCTTCAGTCTCTGATGGGCCGGGCTGTACCTCAGCCTGATTTTGAAATTGCCGGAGATTTTCGACGGGATGATCTCCCCGCGGATATGGAATCCATTCGCCAGGAAGCTTTCCAATTGCGCCCCGACCTTCAAGCTTTGACACGGGACGAGTCTCGATCCGCAGCGGATGTGAAATTACAAATGGCTCAGGGGAAAGTGGACTATACGGTCGGCACTGAATATCACCGCCAATATGGGAATGCCGTTCCCGCTGCCAATGCGATGGGGTTTTTCTTCAGTACACCCATTCCTGTGTTTAACCGCAATCAAGGGGAAATTGAACGTGCGCGTCAAGAGCAGCGCCAGATCGAGGCCCGCATTCAAACCTTCAAGGCAGCCATCCAGATCGAGGTGGAAAATGCCTACCTGCGATTTGAGACGGCCCGGGATTTACTCAAAGGGATTGAAACGAACATGCTCCAACAGGCCCGCGATGTCCGCCAGACCATGGAATATTCCTACCGCCGGGGGGAGGCCAGCTTGGTGGAGTTCCTCGACGCCCAGCGGGCATTTAATGACACGATGCAGAGTTATAACGAAGCGCGGGCTGAGTTTGCTCGCAGCTTGTACCTGACAGACTCCATTTCAGGAAAGGCCGTCACCCCGTGAAAAGAATCCATTACCTCATAGTTTGGACCACTCTGCTGTTACTGGGCGCCTGTTCAGCAGGAAAAGAGCCGAGCACCGTCTCTTCTCCTCCTCCATCTTTGGCAACCCCAGGGCTCGTGGTCATCTCCCCGGACTCCCCTAAGTTAGCCAGCATCCGGATCGAAACAGTGGAGAGCGCCGACCTGCCTGCGAATGAAGTGATTTCACCCGGAAAACTAGAGGTCAATCCCAATCGAGTCTCCCGAATTGTACTGCCCGTTACCGGGAGGATTACTTCTGTTTCGGTAAAAATTGGTGACAGTGTTTCGTCGGGTCAAGCTTTATTAACTGTGGAAAGTCCCGATGCGGATGCAGCCGAGGCAATTTATTTGCAGGCGGATGCAAGCTTAACGCAATCCAAATCAAGCCTCGTGAAATCTCAGGCTGATTTTGATCGAGCCACCGACCTTTATGAGCACAATGCCATTGCCAAGAAGGAAGTCTTAAGTGCTGAAAATTCCTTGGTACAAGCCAAAGCGGCAGTTGAGCAGGCTCATGCAGTGAAAGAACAGGCTCAGCGCAGGCTGGAAATTCTAGGCTTGAAGCCGGGAAGTTTTGGGCAAAAGGTTGTTGTTCGTTCTCCGATTGGTGGAAAAATTCTGGAAACGAGCATTGTTCCGGGGGAATACCGAAACGACACGACCACTCCAGTCATGACAGTAGCCGATTTCGGCACTCTTTGGGTCTCTTCAGATGTGCCGGAGAGTTATATTCGCTTCATCGATGTGGGCGAGAAAGTAGAAATAACACTGCTTGCTTTTCCCGATGAAAAATTCCCCGGGAGAGTAACCCGTATTGCCGATACCGTGGACCCACAAACCCGAACTGTCAAGGTACGAGCGGAATTAGATAACTTTCACGGTCGATTTCGCCCCGAGATGTTTGCCCAGATACGTCATAGTGAGGATTATCGAAAAGTCCCTGTGGTTCCCATGGGGGCGGTAGTCCAGGGGGACGGACAATCGATCATTTATGTGGAAGAAGGTCCTGGCCGCTTCCGGCAAACCACGGTGACGTTAGGAAAAAGGGAAGGGGAGAAGCTTCCGGTAATCAGCGGACTGAAGCCCGGAGTTCGAATCGTTGTCGATGGTGTGATGCTCCTCAAGAGTCAGTAGGCATTTCCTGGCCAGCAGGGAAAAGGAGTCTCTAAAATATGATTCAAAACGTCAAGCTCCTCCTCATTTATTTGGATGAAACCGATGTGTGGGAGGACTTACCCGTCTATGAGGCGATTGTCCGTCGCCTCCTCCAGCACGGCATTTCAGGTGCCACTGTACATCGGGGGATTATGGGCTATGGGTTCCAGCAAAGGGTTCACCACAAGCGGCTCTTTGGGATTTCGGATGATCGCCCGGTTACCATCAGTGTCGTCGAAGAAGAGGCCAAATTACGTCCCTTTCTTGGAGAGATCAGAGGCATGGTGGGGGACAGCCTCATGGTAATGCTGGATGTTGAAGTCCTCACTTAACATAACTGGGGCTATCCCATTCAGAATCAGGATCGATTAGATGATTGCTAAGCTCTTGCGGATTGCATTACGTCAAAGATTCTTGGCCCTATTGATGGGGTTAGCGCTCATAGGCTTGGGAATATGGGCCTATCTTCAACTTAAGATCGAGGCTTACCCGGACATTTCCGATACTCAGGCCGTTGTGATCACCCTCTATCCGGGGCATGCCGCCGAAGAGGTTGAGCAGCAGATTACGATACCCATCGAGCGAGCGCTCAACAATACCCCCAATGTGATCGCCCGCCGGTCCAGAACGATTTTCGGTTTGTCTGTAGTCGAATTGACCTTTTCTTATGGGACGGATGATTACTTTGCCAGACAAGTGACTCTGGAACGTTTGCGTGATGCAGACCTGCCGGACGGAGTGACTCCAACCCTCGGGCCACTGTCGACTCCGATAGGAGAGTTGTATCGATACTCACTTGAAGGAGACAATGCGGATGCCATGCAGTTGCGGGAATTACAGGACTGGGTCATTGCCCCGCGTTTTCTTCAGGTTTCCGGGGTTGCAGATGTTGCTCCCTTCGGAGGGCTGATTAAGCAGTATCAAATCGAAATTGACCCGCTCGCCCTCTCGAAATACGACCTTTCGATCAGCCAGATTGCCCAGGCAGTCAATTCCAATAATCAAAATGCCGGGGGGGCAATGCTGGATAATCGCCAACAGGCCATGGTGATCCGGGGTGTCGGCTTGCTCCAGTCGGTCAGTGATATTGAAAGCATTGTCATCACGGAGTCCAAAGGTGTGCCGGTTTTTGTGCGAGATGTGGGGAGGGTGAAGATCGGGGCTGCAATTCCAACGGGAATCTTTGGACTCAACAATAAATCGAATGGGGTGGAAGGTATTGTCTTGATGCGGCGGGGGGAAAATCCTTCCGAGGTGTTAAATGGTATTCATGAAGCTACCGAAGAGCTGAATTCCACGCGCCTCCCCGCAGGAATTCGAATTGTGCCCATTTACGATCGGACAGAGCTGGTCTCAAATACCCTGCACACAGTCTCCCATACCTTGTTGGAAGGGTTGGTCATTGTGATTGCGATCCTCTTCCTCTTTCTGGGAAGTGTTCGGGCTGCCCTATTGACTGCGTTGACCATCCCACTCTCCCTGCTTTTTGCGTTTGTCTGTATGCACTTTAGCGGAATCCCTGCCAACCTCCTCAGCTTGGGGGCGTTGGATTTCGGAATCATCGTCGACGGAACTCTGGTGATGGTAGAGCATATTGTTCATAGGCTATCGGAAAATCAATCGCAGGAGCGGCGGGGAAGAATTATAGACACCATTCGTGATGCTGCCCTGGAAGTCGAGCGTCCTATCTTTTTTTCGTTACTGATCATTATTGCCGCCTATATCCCCCTGTTTACACTCGAACGAGTCGAGCGCCGTCTCTTTACACCAATGGCCTTCACTGTCTGCTTTGCGCTTCTTGGGTCAATGCTGATGGCACTTACGCTGATTCCGGTCCTGGCGACGTATCTTTTTCGTAACGGGGTAAAGACCTGGGAAAATCCGGTGGTCACCTGGCTCTACAAGGTCTATCAAGTCGTCTTGAATCGAACCATCTCCCGCTCCAGACTTGTTGTGGCTTCATCCATGGGCATCGTTTTGTTCGCCTTCCTTTTGGGATCTTTCCTGGGCACGGAATTTCTTCCTCAATTAGATGAAGGAGTCATCTGGATTCGTGCCAATCTAACACCGGGCATTTCGCTCGTCAAGTCGGCCGAAGTCGCCAATCGGGTTCGAGGACTCGTTAGACAATCCCCCGAGGTGAAAATGGTCAGTTCCCAAAGTGGTCGAAACGACTCTGGAACAGACCCCTATGGTCCCAATCGCAATGAGATCTTTGTTCCTCTGAATCCCTATGAAAGCTGGAAACCAGGAATGAATAAAGCTGCCCTGGTGGAAGAGCTAGCCGCGAAGTTGCGGGATGAAGTGCCGGGAGCTTCCTTCAGCTTCACCCAACCAATCATTGATAACGTCACGGAAGCGGTCACCGGTTCACCTGCCGATTTGGCTGTCATTATCGCCGGGCCTGACTTGAAGGTGTTGCGGCAGATTGCTCAAGATAGTCTCATGCTATTAGAAAAAGTTCCAGGATCTGCAGACGCGGCGATAGAACAAGAATCGGACCAAGCCCAGTTGAGGATCCAAATCAATCGTCAGGAAGTCGCTCGCTACGGGATTAATGTCCGTGATGTTCAAGACGTCATTGAGCTGGCCATCGGGGGGCGAGCCGTGACGACGCTTTTTGAAGGAGAACGTCGATTTGAAATTACCGTCCGCTATCCGCCGGAGGCTCGTGCCGATTCGAATGCTATCGGGAATATTTTGATTCCGACCCGCGAAGGAGGAAGAGTCCCGCTCTTCCAGTTGGCCGAAATCAAGGTGGCCGCTGGCGCTTCGATCATTGCCCGGCGAGAGAATAAGCGAATGATTTCCGTGCGCACGAACATTCGGGGACGTGACCAGGGCAGCTTCGTTGCGGAGGCCCAGAAAAAATTCCGTTCGACGATTAAACTTCCACAAGGTTATCGTGTGGAGTGGGGCGGCCAATTTGAGAACCTGCAAAGAGCCCGAAACCGTCTGGCCATTATTCTTCCCATAACGATTGCGATCATATTCGCCCTCCTTTTTTTTACGTTTGGTTCGGCAGGGCATGCCGGGCTGGTGTTGATGAATGTTCCGTTCTCACTCGTGGGCGGTATTGTCTTTTTGTATTTGCGAAATATTAATCTGAGTGTTTCCGCTGCGGTTGGATTTATTTCCTTGTTTGGCGTCGCCGTGATGAGTGGTGTGCTCATGGTGTCTGAAATTAACCGCTTCAGGCGCCGAGCGGGCGACATTTCCGTCGAACAAGCCGTGATTCAAGGAGCTTGTGCACAGATGCGGCCCGTATTGATGATGATTGTGGTTGCCTTGCTCGGCATGGTCCCGGCGGCAAGAGCCACGGGAATTGGTTCAGACGTGCAGCGCCCTCTGGCGACCGTGGTGGTTGGGGGGCTTTTATCTACCCTGTTATTGACTCTGCTGGCATTGCCGTCCCTCTATTATTTGTTGGCCAGTCGCAGGCGCAGCAAGCTTGAGCAAAATACCCGCCGGTTGGAATAAGCCACCCCGATTCATCCTTGCTCAATGCAGGGTACGTTCCGTTATGAAGAATCGGTACCCAGAACTTCTGATCTCTCTCGCGACGGTTCTGGTTGCCTACGTCGGGGCAAACGCGATTGAACGTTCATTTATCCAGGCCTTTCATCCGAGTTTGATCGAGCTAACCTGGATAAGTGATGTCGTGTTATCACTACTCCTGGGTGTTATCACATTCGTCTGGATGAACTTAAAGGCTACCCGACTGAGTCTGATTGAAGCCGAAAGAAAACAGATTGCTATCGAGACAGAACTATCTGTAGCCGCCGATATTCAAAGGAATCTACTGCCGGAGATACCATCTCGCACTAACGAGATTCGCTGGGGAGCAGTCCTCAAACCCGCCGGAAAGATTGGGGGAGATTTCTATGACTTCATATCGCTCGATCCGAACACCTATCTCGTGCTGACGCAGACATCTCAGGCAAAGGCATACCGGCAGCGTTAACGCTGACTTCGATACGAACCCTTTTCCGAATGTTTCGAGAGAGACCCACGATCCTTCAGATCTATTAGGCAAGATCTCCTCAGCCTTCTATGCCGAACATCAGGGGGTTGTTTATCTGACTTGTACCCTAGGGGTCATTAATTCTCGAGAAAAATCATTGACCTATGTCAATGCCGGTCACCCCCCTGGAATTGTCTTTAGCCACGACGGCGATCATCTTCTCGATCGCGGCGGCACCCCTGCCCGGTATGTTCCCAAACAGCGATTATCAAAAATGCACATTGTCTTTCGAAGGCGGGGCTCTGGGTGTCCTCTTTACCGACGGGATCGGTGAAGTTCTCCCGATAGAAGCCGATTCCTTGCCAGAATTCCTGCGAGGAGCAATCCTAAGAAAGTCTCAGGATCAAAATCCACAGGGGATTTGTGAATCATATTAAAATTGGTGAATAGGGGTTGGACCCATTGGCGTGAATGATTGGAGGGACGATCAAACGGTGCTAGCGTTCTTGGTTGATTAGAACTTACAGATCTGCGCGAGCGCATCATCTCGATTCGTCCAAGCCTATGGAATTTCTCCTGTTAAAGTATGGTTACCTGATTCTCTTCTTCGGCGTTGCCATCGAGGGAGAAGCCTTTCTGCTTGCCGGTTCCTACTTGGCGCATCGGGGGTATTCCGCCTCGGGCTGGTCATTCTGACAGCAGTCCTCTCCAACTCCGCGGCGGACCAGATTTATTTTGCGATTGCTCGAGTTCGCGGTCGAAAGTGGCTGGATCGTCGCTTCCAGCAGAACCCGCACTATCACCGTTGTCTGAGCCTGATGTCGCGGTATGCGTATTGGCTCCTCCTGGCCAGTCGTTTCGCCTTTGGGTTCAGGATCATCATTCCTGCCGCTTGCGGCGCCTTGGGCATGGCGCCAGTTCAGTTCTGCCTGATTAACTTGCTCGCCAGCATAATCTGGGCAGTCCCCACAGCCCTCTTGGGCTTCTATTTCGGACACGCTGCAGAGCTCTTGCTTGCAGAGGCATACCGCTACGAGCTCTGGATCGTTTTCACGTTCCTGATCGGAGCCCTATCGGTTCTGCTCATTCGTCACTTGAAGCGAGCGGAGTGGGTTGAGGATCTTCGAGCTGCCGATCTGCACTTGCTGGCTCCTTTTGCAATGGGGGTGATGGGACTTCTCAATCTGGTCTCAGCCATCTGGCCTCGCTCTCAGCATTCTATGGCAGCAGTCGAGAGCTGGCTTCCCCTGGAAGTCACTCAGCACAGCCGACCGCTCATGCTTTTCGCAGGGGTCGCTCTTCTGCAGGTGACACGGAATCTGGCCAGGAGAAAGAGCTGGCCTGGTATGTGGCGACCATCTCTCTTTCGGTGTCCTTTTTGCTCCATATTACCCGCGGATTGAATCTGCACAATTCCCTCGTCGCAGGTTTGTTGTTAAGCTATTTGATTTATTTTAGACGGCGCTTCTATGCACGAAGTGACCCCGTGTCAGCGAGAAGAGCACTGCTGCTGCTTCCCCTACTGACTCTGGTTGTGCTTTTGTATGGGTTCATAGGATTGCAGCATCTTTATCAAAAGTTTGAATGGCTTCCTGGCGCCACCCCCCTGAACCAAGCATTCGATGCCGGCATCCTCATCGCTGGACTTAAGCTCATACCCAAGACTCCCCATGCCTTGCTATTCCTTAATTCTCTCGAAATCACTGGTTGGATTGCGCGTTTTTATTTGTTGGTGATGCTGCTCCGGCCAGTGATCCTGCGTAATCGGCAGGAAGCCCCCCCGGATAAGATTCGACAGATATTCGATCAGAACGGTGTTCAATCTCTTTCTGCCTTTGCCATTCAGACAGACAAGAATCATCTTTTGATTGCCGGTGGAAGTGCGATGGTGGCATACGCGACTCAAAAAGGAGTTGCAATCGCTTGTGGAGATCCAATGGCTCCGCAAGTTGAATTTGTCCGCGCCGTTGAAGAATTTCTCACATATTGCCGGAAGAACGGCTGGACCCCCTGCATTTATGAGGCTGCAGAATCCAGACTCGCCGCCTATCATTCTGTGGGACTTCGATCATTGAAAATTGCCGAAGAGGCATTAATTGATCTTCCTGGATTTAGCTTGGCTGGCGGGGCGCGGGCAAATTTGCGAGCCCATGTCAATAAAGTAGCGAAAACCGGAGCAGAGGTTCGACTGTATGAGCGGAAGTGCCATGCGGATGCTGTGCTCGACGAACAGCTGGAAGATATTTCTCAGGAATGGCTGAGAGAAAAAAAATTGGGTGAAATGAGTTTCACCTTGGGGCGCTTCTCGCTCGAGGCGCTGAATGAGCTTCAGGTCTTTATCTGTGGGCAAAATGAGAAAATTGATGCCTTCTGTACCTGGTTGCCCTACCGTCGAGGAGAGGCGGTAGTATTGGATATTATGAGGAAGCGTAAGACCGCAGCTGCGGGGACGATGGATTTTCTCCTGGCCCATTCGCTGCTCCTGCTCAAGGCTTCGGGTCGTACGGAGGCAAGCTTAGCCAATGCCCCTCTTGCCAATGTGATAGGGCCTACAGATACCTTGGAGCGTGGTGTTGAGCTTCTTTTTGAAAACTTGAATGCATTCTACGGGTATAAGAACCTCTTCCAATTCAAGAAAAAATTCGCTCCTCGTTGGGAAGGCCGCTATCTGGTTTATCCTAAAGGAGCAGACTTGCCTCGAGTCGCATACGCCATGACGGCGATTCATGTTTCCGGCGGATTGTTAAAACTGTTAATGAAGTGATAAAGGAGAGGCCTGCTTGACCATATCCTCAATACAAGTGACTCTCGCCAATGAGGAGAGCTTTGGGTCATTTATCCGGCGAGGAATTGTTATTCCAGGAAGACAGATGCAACTTCCATGCCGGTTCCGTTCCGGTGGGCCCAGAAAATCCCGATTGATCGGGCTCAGTCCCATAGTGCTTTTCTTGATCTTATTAGCGGAACCGCTTCAAGGGCAATCACTAGTCAATATTATGCTTCGAGGAAAAGCCCAGGAACTCTCTATATACGGGAAGCAAGGAAACCCGGCCATCATTCTTTCCAGTGGAGATCTTGGCTGGGCAGGTCTCGTGACCCATGTCGCCGAATTTTATTCGAGGAACGGATATCAAGTGATCGGGTTCAATAGCCGGGCCTACCTGAGTAGTTTTACTACGAGAACTGGTACTTTGACGCCTCAGGACGTGCCGAGGGATTATGTAGAGCTGATCCACTATGCGAAACGCTTCTCCCCCGTGAAACCCATTTTGAGCGGAGTTTCCGAGGGGGCAGGACTCTCTGTTCTAGCGGCTACAGACTCTTTGGTCAGGGATGGCATTGCGGGAATCCTTGGCTTGGGTTTGCCTGATCAGAATGAGCTGGGATGGAAATGGCAGGACTTTACAATCTGGATCACCAAGAAGACTCCTGATGAACCCAGCTTTATGGTTGAAGATATCATCCAGCAGATTAGCCCTGTCCCTTTAGCCGAGATCCATTCCACTCATGATGAATTCCTATCCTTGGAAAAGGCAAAGGTGCTGTTTGCCCTGGCCAAAGAGCCCAAAAGAATGTGGGTTGTCGAGGCTGCCAATCACCGCTTCAGTGACAATCATGTGGGGCTGAATAATTCCATTTTGGAAGCATTGTCATGGATCAAAAGCGTGAAACGATGAGAAGGGGATGCGGATCACGAATCGGGATGCCTCGGACCCCCTGCAGAAGAAAAACTTTCTCCGCAAATCCATGATACATCTTGGCCTTTAGAGAAGATGAATTGATGCCATATGTTTTAGTTCGAGTCATCATTCGGAAGACGCTGCTGACCATCTGTCTGAACCTCGCAGTTATTTTCTGGCTGCGAATGGAAGTAAATGCTTATGAACGAGAGATAAAACCCTTCGTGAGCAAGGTCGTTCTCCATGGGCAACCGCTGGAGCTTTATTTGAGCGATTTAGGGACACACGCCGTGCCTCCCGTTCTCGTTTTGTACGCAAGTGGGGACGGAGGATGGTATGGAGAGGCTGTCGGGATGTTCGAGGAAATTTCAGCGTTCGGGTATCCGACAGTTGGTTTTAGCTCTCGCTCCTATATGAAGATTCTAAACCGCAGCCAGGAGCCGGTCACTTTGGAAGAACTCATCAAAGATTATCAACTGATTATCGAAGAGGCCAAGAAAAACCTCAATCTAGCGAGAGACACAAAGACAGTACTTTCGGGCTGGTCACGCGGGGCGGCCTTTGGTGTCTTGGTGGGGGCAGATAAGTCTTCGGAGCAAGGGCTGCTTGGGGTTCTTGCCATCGGCCTGCCTCACAAAGAAGAGTTGGACATTCGCCGCCATGACAGGGAGATTGTTATCTTGGAGCGCTCCTCGAAGCACCAGTACATCATTTTTGACACCTACGATCTGTTTTCTTCGATGGCTTTACTTCCGACGGCCTTGATCCAGTCAAGCCATGACGAATACTTACCTGCGGAAAAAGCCCATGCTTTGTTCGGGGCAGACACAACATTTAAGAAGTTTTATTCTGTCTCGGCGCGGAATCATCGCTTCAGCGGCGGGCGCAATGAGTTTCGTGCCAAATTGTATGAGGCGCTGGATTGGTTATGCGGAATTACGAAGCAAAATTAGTGCCCGATTTTTTCAAGAGGGAGTTTGGGTCAGAAAGGTGTAAGTTGAATGGCCGAACAGGTTTTATGCGCTAGGATTTGTATCGACTTTGCTGCTTGACCACATTAAAGCTTGGTCTGCGGTAAATGATTTGAGTGAAAACAACAGTACTGTCATATTTAAATAAGAAAGCCAGCCTCCCATTGATGAAATGGAAGGCTGGCTTTTCGAATCAACAGAAACCGCAGAAAGTTACTTGGAGGGAGCCGCTGCGGGAGCTTTTTCGGCGGTCGACTTTGTGGAAGTTTTCTTTGCTTTCTTGGACTTCTTGGTGCTGGCTGTTGACTTATCGGTGGACTTCTCTTCCGATGCGAATGTGCCAAAGCTCATGGTAAGAGCAATCATGGCAACGATGATTAAGGATAGTAATTTCTTCATGGGACTTTCTCCTTGTAATTGTTCGGCCGCGAGGGGTTTCCTATTGGCCGGGTTTGGAATGGAATCTTTAATCCTTCATGAACATACCATTAGCAAGGGAACGGCCAAAGACACCCACGCAGGCACATCACAAATAAGTCTATTAATTTGAATAAGTTAGCGGTTGGCTAATCTGGAAAGGGGAGGAAGTTCGTTTCAGAAAGTGAGGCAGCCCGGTTCTTTTGAATTTCGACATCAGTAAGCCATTTATTTACTTATAGTTAACAACTGAGGCAATTTGTCCTATGGGGCAGTTTGGTCCTTCAATCTTCTTTTAAATCAATCCCAAAGCGTTCGGCCATCCGATAAAGCGTCCTTCGGTTGATTCCAAGGATTTCAGCAGCATGGCTTTTGTTATGTTTAGTATGTTCCAAGATATGGAGCAGGTAGCGTTTTTCCAGTTCATCCAAGCTGGGCAAGTTATCATAAAGATGACTTTGGTGAAATTTAACCTGGGTATTCATCTTTGCCGGGAGGTCATCCAGTGTGATGATTCCTCCTTTTGAAAACTGGCAGACCCGTTCGATCGTGTTTTCAAGCTCCCGCACGTTTCCTGGCCACGAGTAACTAGATAATGCATTCATGGCTTCCTGCGAGATACTGGGCTGGGCCCTTTTGTCCAGGCTGTGTTTTCTCAGAAAATGGGAAATGAGAGTTGGAACATCATCTCGGCGCTCTCTCAGAGGGGGGACAGTGATTGTGATCACGCTCAACCGATAGAGCAAGTCTTCTCGGAATTTACCTTCCTTGACAAGGTCCTCCAGATTCTGATTAGTAGCGGCAATGAGTCGAACATCCACCTTAATCGTCTTGACGCCACCGACTCGCTTAATTTCCTGTTCCTGGAGTGCCCGTAACAATTTTACTTGCATGGCTGGGGTGGTATCGCCGACTTCATCCAGGAAGAGTGTTCCGCCATCGGCTTCCTCAAATAAGCCAATTCGGTCAGTATTGGCTCCTGTGAATGCTCCTTTCTGGTAACCAAAAAGTTCGCTTTCCAACAGCGATTCTGAAAGGGCACCACAATTGATAGCCAAGAACCCTCTTTGTTTCCTTGAACTGTTATTATGGACCTGCCGGGCTACCAGCTCTTTCCCCGTCCCGCTTTCTCCATAAATCAGTACCGTCGACTTTGACTGCGCGACGCTGGCGATCGATTTATAGACGGCTAACATTTTGGGGCTACTGCCAATCAGAGTCGCAGAGGGTGGTAAATTGTCGAGCTGGGTCCGGAGCTGCTCATTCTCCTTAATCAGCTGTTTCTTTTCGAGGGCACGCTTGACGACGGCTTTGACTTCGTTAATGTTAAAAGGTTTGCTGATATAGTCGAAGGCGCCCTCACGAACCGCTTCAATAGCAGTTTCCAGTGTGCCAAACCCGCTGATTAGAATCACCTCAGACTCGGGCAGATATTTTCTAAAGCTCTTGAGGACATCGAGTCCTGTCAAACGATTTTGCAGATTGATGTCGCTGATGATTAGATCAAACTTTGACTTCTGGCCGAGCTCAATGGCCTCAGCAGGGTTTTGCGTCGATGATATGTCCACTTTGAAATCGTCCAGCAACTCCGCAATGAAGTCGCAAGTGAGTTTGTCGTCATCAACGATTAAGACTTTTTGCATGAGGTGAGGTGTCTATCCCGTATGGAGTATGGACCTGTTTTCATAGCGGTAAATTGGCCAGACGGTTTAGTCGTCCAGGTTGGCGGAGCCCCCGGGCTATCTTTATGGTCCCCTGAAGACCGCAGCTTGTTCCGACCCATGTGTCTTAGTTAGAGAAATGTCTCGGTCTTAACTCTGTAACACAGGGACCTCGGCCGACAAGAGAATGGTGAAGGTAGCTCCTTCGCCCGAAACCGTTTTAACTTCAATCTCTCCACCATGTTCTTTAATGATATCCCGGGAAATGCTCAACCCAAGGCCAGTCCCTTGCCCGATCTCTTTGGTCGTAAACATGGGCTCGAATAGTTTTTCAAGGTGTTCAGGCAGGATCCCAGTTCCGGTGTCGGTTACCCGGACATAAACTTTATTTTCAAGTCCCGACTGTGTTTCAATCTTCAGTTCCCCCCCATTGGGCATGGCGTCGAGACTGTTATTGATGAAGTTCAAAAGAACTTGTTCCAATTGCTTTTGGTCTGCTTGAATCAAGGGCAATTCCGACTGCAGGACTTCCACGTATTGGATATTGTGCGTTTGTAGAGTCGGTCTAATTAAAGCGCCGACAGTTTGGATGAGTTCGTTTAAGTTGACCGGCGCCAATTCAAGTTTGGGCCTCCGGGTCGCATCTAACAGGCGTCTGACAATTTCGCTGAGGCGTCGGATTTGGGATTGAACCAAGGATAGTTTTCTACGAATCAATTCATTGTCACTGAAAGATTCGATCAGCAATTGGACATGACCGGAAATCAGGTTCAATGGAGTTCCGACTTCATGTGCAAAAGTTGCTGTCAGTTGCCCTGCCACGGCCAGCCGCTCCAGTTGGACCAATTCCAACTGCATTTTCAGAAGTCGGGTATTGAGGTCACGGAGTTCCTGGTTACGTCTCTTCAATTCAGCCGTGGCGCTGGCTACTTCCGACTTGAGTTCAATATTGAAATTGCCGACCTTCTCAATGAGCTTTATTCGTTCTGTCGTGACTTCGCGAATCTGGTGCAGCATCCGGTTGTAACTTGCGGCAATCCTCCCCAGTTCGTCGGAGGAATTCAGATTCACATCAGCCATCAAGTCGCCAGCTTCTGCTTTGGCCATCGCTTCCTGAATGGTTTTGACAGGCTTATGAATGATGAACCGGAAGAGGACATTAAGCAGCAGAATGAGGATAAGGATAGCAGGGGGAGCGAACAGAAAAGCCACTTTGAAGTTCTTGGCGATAATCTGGTCAGCCTGTTCCAGCGAGGTATAAACAATAATACACCCGAGGACTCTACGTTGGGCGAGCTTTCCCTTTGGGCTATGGTAAACAATCGGAACCCCAATCTGGCAGAATCTCTCCTTGCCGTCAAAGGCCACCCGGTCGATCCTCTTTTCCCCAAGGATCACTTCACTGGCTTCATTAGGAACGGGAGAATTTTCCTCATTGATCGAGGTTGCTGCCAGGACAATATTCTTCCCGTCATGCATGAATATCGATATCTCTGAAATGCTGAGGTTTTTCTCACTGGCTCCGAAAACAAGGTCTTCGAGATCTTCTTTGGGAGGAAGTTGTGGATGATCATCCAGCTTATCGGCGAGCAGGTCTGCCACTGAATTCGAACGTTTCCGATAATCACTTTCGATAACGCTTTTGGCGCTCTGAGCCATGAAGTAGGTTAGGGCGATTACGACACCAAACACGACCAATGAAAGAAGCAAAGTAACTTTTGCTGGCAGTGAAAATCTATTTAACATATCTCTTCTATTCTAGCAGAGGAACCGAATTCATGCGCCTTATGGCTGGCAGCATGAGCTGGCCTAGGCAAGAAGATGCCGTGAGAGGACACAACGGCCCGGTGCAAAGAAATCAGCAGGTTAGGGAGTTTTTGCGTTCATTTCCTTTAGGGTGTTTTCCAGTTTCTGCATCTCTTCGCCATATTTTGCCCATTCCCCTTTCCGTAGGGCATCTTGAGCTTGTCGATAACAGTTGCCTGCCTGCTGGATCAGAATTTTGAGTGAACCGCTTTCGGTGGCGGTCGTAGGTTCCATTTTGGTTTCCACCGGTTTTCCATGGCTAGAGCCGACGAAGATGCGTTCGAGTGAAAGCTCCAGCGACTCCTCCATGGCGATGTTGTTTCCATAAGCGACAATCACACGTTTCAATTCCGGAATCCCAGCTTCTTGTGACGACGCTAGGTACAGAGGCTGAATGTAAAGGATGGAATTTTCAATAGGAATGACCAACAGGCTGCCCCGGATAACGGCCGACCCCCGTTGATCCCAAAGCGTCAGCAGCTTTGAAATCTCCGAATCTTGGTTAATCCGGCTGACGATCTGGGTTGGGCCGTATACTAACTTCTGTTTCGGGAAATTATAAACAAATAATTGCCCGTAATGGGGATCATCACAGCGGGCAGCCAGCCAGGCAATCATGTTCTGTCTTTTGGTGGGAGTGAAGGGAGTCATGAGAATGAACTCTTCTTTTCCCATCTCTGAATTCAGTTTCATGACGGTGTAATAGGGTTCCAGTGGCGTGTCTTGGCCGTCAAAAGATAAGCTGGGGATGTGCCACAAGTCTTCTTTATTATAAAAGACCTGGGGGTCACGCATATGGTAAGTGGCATACATGTTGGCCTGGATCGTGAACAAATCTTCCGGATATCGAATATGCTGCCGTAAATCTTTAGGCATGGCGTTGAATCCCTGAAAAACCCCCGGGTAAATCCTGGTGTAGACCTGGAGGACTGGATCTTTAGGGTCACTCGCATAGAACTGCGTGGTTCCGTTGTAAGCATCCACCGTGATTTTTACAGAATTCCGGATATAGTTGCCCATTCCGGGAGTCGGCCTTGCATAGGGATAAGCGTTACCGGTCGTATAGCCATCAATAATCCAGAACAGCAATCCATCATCGGAGATCACCATGTAAGGGTCCCGGTCGAATTTCAGAAAGGGGAGTGCCTTCTCGACGCGCTCGGCAACCGAACGAACATAGAGCAAACGGCTTTCCGGACGGATGTCTGTCGAGAGAAAAATCTTGGGCTCTTTAAAATGAAAACTAAGGAGCAGCTTGCGCCATAAGCCGTAGACAGGGATCCCCCCGCTTCCTTGGTAGGTGGTATAAACGTTTTCGTCTCCAGAAGGATAATCGAATTCCTTGGCCTGTGTGTTCACAAAGCAGTAGGACTGGGTTTTTTCTCCGAAATATATTTGAGGACGCTTGACCCCAATATTGGTGCTGGCGGCGGGCGGAATGTCCTTGATCATGAACTCCGGCAGGCCTTCCTTACTGGTCTGGTTAACGGGTCCCATACACAAGCCGAAACCATGGGTATAGGTTAGATGTTCATTGATCCAAATGCGACTGGGCAATTTTTCCGAAGAGAGTTCTCGCGGGGAAAGGCTGACCTGGCGGTAATTGCCATTGATCCAGTAGCGGTCATTGTCGACATCCACAAAATCGTAATACGATCGAATCACTTGCAGCTGGCTGTAGGTGCGAAGCAGCGGGCGATGATCCCACAGGCGAATGTTCTGCAATGTGAGGTCATTGCGCTTAATGTCTTCGGCAGTTAAGTTATCCAGGGCAGGGAACTCTTGCTCTTTAACCTGGTCGATCCCGTAAGCCATATTCGTAAACTTGATCTCTAAGCCGATGTAGGGGCTCTCCATATTGATCTCATTCGGTGCGACTTGGAATTTCTGCATGAATTCAGGATACAGGCTGCGGCCCAGAATGGAGACGACTAACAGAGCACCCGAAGCGATAATCACCGGCTTGTAACTTCGCCTGAACCCACTCCAAAGGAAACTCGCGCCGACCAGCAAACTGAAATAGCTCAGGAAGCGTAGCATTGGCAACTCGGCATGCACATCTGTATAGCTGGCGCCATACACGATGCTACGGTCTGAAAAGAGAAGATCAAGAATCTCCAAACGGTAATGGATGCTCCACAGAAAGAACACGATAGAGCTCATTAAGAACAAGTGAACTCGCGGGGAGCGTCCGATCCGAGGGCCACGCCGCGTCATCCAAATGCCTCCCTCGACAACGTAAACCAAGAGGCTGGCAATTAGAGAAAAGATGACCAGCAACAGGCTGTATGCATAGAGAAACGTCAAGAATGGCAATCGGAAGAAATAGAACCCGATGTCCTGGCCGAATAGCGGGTCCTTAACATCAAACGGGACCGCGTGTCGAAAGCGGAGATAGTCATCCCATTGGCTCCCAGCCCAATACCCGATCAAATAGGAAATGATCAAGCAAGCAAAAAGGAGGATTCCTCGAATGCCAGTTTTCAGCATTGGAAATTGAGGGAACTCGATGACCGTGGAGTGGCTTAATTGTGGATCACGCCCGGCCAGATACCTCGCGATTAAAACCGTTCCGTAAAGTGTGATGAAACAAAACACTCCAAAGGTGGCTCCCAATGACCACTGGGCCATCAGTTGGCGAGTAAATAAAACCGGATAGCCCAATTCCTGGAACCACAGCCAGTCCACCCAGAGCGAAGCGATTCCGTTTGAGAAGGCTAACAGGACGACGAAAAGAATGGGGATCCAAATAAACCAGTTTTTTCTCATAGATTTCCTCCTAGTCATTCCCTCTGAGGACTCCCCGGTTCAGGGAGAGTTCCTTCCTTCTCTCTAAGCCTAAGAAATCTGTTTGTCTTTCTTTGCCCAATAGCTCTCTCGAAGAACTCGTTTCTGAATTTTGCCCGTGCCGCCTTTGGGTAGCGAACTGACTAACTCGATTCTGTCAGGCACTTTAAATGAGGCAAGATGGGACCGGCAATATTGCATCAGAATCTCGGAAGTGCATGGGTGCCCCACACGAAGCACGACAAAAGCCACGGGGCATTCCCCCCACCGGCTGTCGGGGACGGCGATGACAGCACATTCCAGCACCGCTGGATGAGAATAAAGGATTCTCTCAATTTCGATTGAGGCGATGTTCTCTCCACCGCGAATAATGATATCCTTTTTCCGATCGACAATCAGAAGATAATTCTCCCGGTCCACGGTAGCCAGATCTCCCGTATAGAGCCAGCCATCCCGAATGGCTTCGGCGGTTTCTTCCGGTTGTTTCCAATAGCCTTTCATTACCGTGTTACTTCGCAAGATAATCTCTCCAATGGAATTCCCATTATTGCAGACATCGGCACCGTTTTCGTCTACGACTCGGACTTCACTTCCGGGCAACTCAAGTCCCGTCATGGCGGATCGGTAATAAAAGCGTTCTTCGTCTTCTTCCAGATGAGACTTGGGATGGGCAACCGTCATGACGGGGGAAGCTTCCGTCAGGCCATAACCACAAGTCACTTCACATCGAAAACGTTGCTGAAGTTGCTTCACCATTTCCTTGGGTACCGATGAACCGCCGAGATGGATCAAACGCAAGCTTGAAAGATCCTCTTGAATGCCCGCCGGTGCCTGGAGCAGCATCGTCCCCATCGTCGGGATCAAATTAAAGGTGGTCACTTTCTCTTTGGCGATAACTTGAAACACGGTCCGGGGGTAGAAATGAGGAATCATGATATGCGTCCCCCCCACCGCTGTAATCGTCTGAGTGGCACCCCACCCGTTTGCATGAAAAAGAGGGATGGTGTGCAATTGAACATCGCTCTCGCTATTTTGAAGTGCCCAAATGACATTCAGTGCGTGAAGATAAAGATTCCGATGAGTCAACAACACCCCTTTGGGGCGATCCGTGGTCCCGCTCGTATAGAAGAGTTCACTCGCTTCATTTTCGTCAAATCTCGCTACGGGGAAAGGAAGAGAGGAAGATTTGCCCAGATATTCTTCGTATGTGTAGCCGTCAAGCCAGTCGTAGGAGGCGCCATCGTCAAGTGGGATGCACCTTAAGTCTGGTCGAAGGAATTGGCGAATCGAGGCGACAACTGGAATAAATTCCGAAGACAGAAACAATAACTTGGCTTCAGAATGGTTCAAGATATAAGTAAAATCGTCTCCTGCCAGACGACAATTGAGGGGTAAGAGAATCGCCCCCGTATGGGTGACCCCGTAATAAGCTTCGAGCAATCGATGGCAGTTCCGCGAAAGAAAGGCGACAACCTCCCCTCGACGGATGTTGAGCGTGTCTAGGCAGTGTGAGAGCCTCTGAACCCTCCCGTTAAATTCGGCATACGTAAAACGGGTCTCTCCACAGATGACAGCGATCTTCCGGCCGTAAAGCTTTACAGCCCGTCGCAGAAATGAGAGCGGGGTCAGCGGAACAATCATGGGACGGGTCCCTTTTCAATAAACGGTTAATTGCTGAATCATTTACTACAAAAGACTGAAGATTTTGGCTATCCTCAATCCATAGAAACAGAATAGCTGCTTACATGGGAAGGAACAGAAACCCAAAGGATACCAAGTTGGTCGAAGGAACACAATTGCGGCGCCAGTTCGAAACTCATTCACCTTCAATTCGAATTCGAGAATCCTGGAACGCGTACAAGTAAGAGCTATTTTTTTGGAGGAGTCCATGAGAGTAGGGCTATCCTACTGGGTCACCCTTGCTTTAATCACCGTTTTCTCGTGGATCAATACTGCCAAAATAGTAGGGGAGGCAGTTGAGGAAATGACGACCTTTCAGCTGGTCTTTATAAAAAGAAATCCAGATTGGAAGGCAAGGTCGTCAACAGAAGTCCAATCTATAGAGGTAGCCCATCAAGAATTTTTCGATGGCTTGATCCAATCGGACCAAGTTTTGGTTTCAGGGTTCGTAACAGATGAAAGTGATCTGCGGGCCATCATCGTATCGAGTGCGACGACCATGCAACAGGCCCAATCCATCGTCGAAAGCGATCCAGCGGTTCAAGTGGGGATGCTGAGGGCTGAAATCTATGCGTGGTATGCAGGGACAGGGATCATGAAAAAGCCAAAAGTGGTCACTCCTAAGGAGACCTACTTTTTCGGTTTGCTGGTTCGCGGCCCCGAATGGACGCCTGAGATTACACCTGAGGTCAAGAAACTTCAGGAAGCGCACATGGCGAACATTAGGAGGATGGGGGAGACAGGCAAACTCGTCATCGCTGGGCCTCTCGAAAATGGAGGGCAATTACGAGGGATCTATGTGTTCAAATTGAATTCATTACAGGAAGCAAAATCCTGGTCCGAAACCGACCCGGCCGTTAAGGCGGGCCGATTCGCGATTGAGATTCATCCCTGGCTGTTGGCCCAGGGCAGCCTTCCGTAAGACTGAACTAGTGAAGGACAGGATCGTAGCAGGCATAGTTTCGGACTGGTCTCTCGAAGCGGGAGTCGGGCAGGATGGATCCCCTTTGAATGGTATTGAAATATCCAGTCGCCGATAAATCCATGGAAAACATTGACTATGCCTATATCTTCGAGGAAATCGCCAACCTTCTGGAAATTGAAAAAGCCAATCCTTTCCGGATACGCGCTTACAGAAATGCTGCCAAGACTTTGGAGACATTGACACAATCCGTGGAACCTCTTTTGCTTCGAGGGGAAATGTCACTGACCGAGATTCCTGGTATTGGCAAAGATCTGGCCGCTAAGATTGTCGAGATCCATCGGACCGGCGAACTGCAGTTTCTCAAAGATCTGCGTGCCCAAGTCCCCCCGTCCTTGCTGGAAATCCTGAGAATCCCTGGCTTGGGGGCGAAACGGGTCAACCAGCTCTGGCAGTCGCTCGGGATCACAACGATGGATCAGTTGAGTGAAGCGGTTGGGAGTGGGAAGCTGGATGGACTTCGAGGATTCGGGGAAGCCTTGAAAACCTCGATCCTCAAAGGCATTGAAGAGGTTAAGTCAAGAATCGGTCGATTCCGAATTGTTGACGCGGATCATTATGTCAAATTGCTATTGGATTTTCTCAGAAACGCCCAAGGAATCGTCGCTTTGGAACCGGCTGGCAGTTATCGACGCCGTTGTGAAACGGTCGGAGACCTCGACATTCTTGCGACCACTTCTGGAAATTCTGACATGATGAGTCACTTCATCAGATTTTCAGAAATCAAAGAGGTTTTGGCACAAGGCTCTACCAAAAGCTCTGTCCGCTTGCATTCCGGCCTTCAGGTTGACCTTCGATTACTTTCCCAGGAAAGTTATGGAGCCGCCATGCATTACTTTACAGGCTCCAAGGCGCACAATATTGCCATTCGCGGGATCGGGCACAATCAGGGATTGAAGATCAACGAATACGGTGTTTTTCGTGGGGACGATCAAGTCGGGGGAAAAACAGAAGAAGAAGTCTTCCATTCCATCGGGCTTTCATGGATTCCTCCCGAACTTAGGGAAAACCGTGGAGAAGTCGAGGCGGCTGCCAGCGGGCGTCTCCCCAAGCTGGTTGAATTGAAGGACATCAAGGGCGACCTGCAGATGCATTCGAAATACAGCGACGGTAAGAACACCTTGTCCGAGATGATCGAAGCGTGTGGCCGTTGCGGGTACCAATACATGGCCTTGACAGACCACAGTCAGGCGGTTCGGGTAGCAGGCGGCTTGAAACCTGAGGAGTTCAAGAAGCAATTTAAAGAAATAGACCGACTGCAGAAACGCTTCCCGGAAATTCGAATCCTTAAGTCAGCTGAAATAGATATCCTTGCCGACGGCTCACTGGACCTTGAAGACACGATTCTCGAACAGATGGATGTGGTTTTAGTTTCAGTCCATTCTAAATTCAATCTGACTAAGGCCGAAATGACCCGTCGCATTATCCGAGCAATGCGTCATCCCAAGGTCAATATCCTGGGCCACCCAACAGGCCGGCTGATCAATCAGCGAGAGCCTTATCTTTTGGATATAGAAGAAGTCGTTAGGATTGCGAAGGAAGAAGGTGTCTTGCTGGAAGCGAATGCTCACCCGGAGCGATTGGACCTACAGGATTATCATCTGCAGTTAGCCAAACAGGCAGGGGTGAAAATCGTTATCAATACCGATTCACATCGAAGTTCTGATCTTCAGTATATGCGATATGGAGTTGATCAAGCCCGCCGCGGCTGGCTGGAGAAGTCGGACGTTGCCAATACCCTTCCTCTGAATCAATTCCTGAAGCTGATCCAGAAATAAATTCAAGAAATCGAAAATGAAACACGAGGATATCCCTACACGGCTTACAGTCAAGTTCTCCATTGGCCCGATCTAATGAATGGGCTCAGGTTTTCACCGCGAGGAACCGGTGCCCAGGGAACGAATCTTCAGGAGGTCACGGATTTCACCGAGCAAAATCTCCTGAGTGGGAGGTGCAGGCGCCGCAGGGGCTTCTTCCTGCTTTTTCCTCATAGCATTGACACCTTTGATGAGAAGGAAAATGGCAAAGGCGACAATCACGAAATCGACGATTGTCTGGATGAAGACTCCATAATTCAGCGTTACTGCCGCGGTGTCTCCTACTGCTTGCTTCAATGTCAGCTTCAGAGTCTTAAAGTCGACACCTCCAATGATCAGTCCGACAGGAGGCATCAAAACATCGCTCACTAAAGAAGTGATAATCTTTCCGAAAGCCGCGCCTACAATGATGCCGACGGCCATATCCAGCATGTTGCCTTTCGCCGCAAATTCCTTGAATTCTTTCATCATGCCCATCGCATTTTCCTCCTGTTGAAAGGGATTGAGTCGCGGCTACATAGTAACTCGAATAGGTTGCGATTGGCAACGCCTCGGCATCTGGGAGTCAAGCCACAACTCTTCTTTCCCGATTAATGGATTTAAGGATTTCGTCATGTGGAAAAAGGAACATTGGGCGGAGTAATCCCTAAGTGCTCCGGTTCATAAATACGGCCACGGATTGATAGGATTTCGGCTGTCTAATGGTTGGGACGCACGCTCCCGCGCGCGTCCCAACACTCTCTGCGGCCAGTTCGAAGTTGTGTGAGTTTATTTATGAAACGCAGCTCTAAGTCATGCGGCCCTTGACGGATTACTTTCATCGTCCGGGAGATCAGGAAACTTACGTCGCTCGGTGCGGCGGGAAGCACTCAGGTATTACCCACATTTGCCAAGTTTCCAAAGCTTCTTTGACCCTATTCCCTCTGGAGAGCATTAACTCTCAGTCGGAGCATAATACCCACGCTTTGTTCGAGCGACCAGCTTCTTGGAGTTTTTGGCGGCGTTCAGACGGACTGATACGGTTCGCCATGTTCCGTCGCGTTTGGCATTGGTTGGTTTGTATCCGATCGTGTATTGATTGCGGATTTCATGGGCGATCTGGCGGCAAATGGATTCAACTTCGTCGACAGACTCCGGGAAGAAGCATTTCCCGCCGGAGTCTGCTGCCAATTCTTTGAAATTGCTAACCGCCTTCTTCTGAGCCCTGGATCGCTCTCCTTCCTTGTCGAAAAGGCCCACCACGTAAATGCAGGCCTGCGACTCCCGTGCAATTTCAAGAACTGTCTCAAATTTATAACGACTATCACGGTCTTCGCCGTCAGAGATGACCAACAGCGCTTTCTTATCCTCCTTGCCTTCCCGGATGTGTTCCAAGGAGAGGTAGAGAGCGTCGTACAAGGACGTTCCACCTCGAGTGTCTATGTTGTCCAGGACTTCAGCCAGGTCATCGATGTTCTTCGTGAAATCCTGGTCGATATAAACTTGATCGTTGAAATTAATCAGAAAAATCTCATCTTGTGGATTGCAAGTCTTGACAAAAGTCATCGCGGCCTTATTGACCCGCTCCCTTTTTGTTCGCATGCTGCCGCTATTGTCAATCACCAGACCCAACGAGACGGGAGCATCTTCCTCTCTGAAAAGCGACACATCCTGCTGAATCTTGTCTTCAAAGACTTCAAAATCTTCCTTTTTGAGGCCCTTCAAAAGATGATCTTTGTCGTCGAACACAGAAACGTGGAGCAGAACAAAATTGACCTCCACGCTCAGGGTGTAGTCGGAGTCCTTACCTTTCTTCTTCTCTTGGGCAGCAAATGGAGCACCCAGTAAGTAAATGGAAAGGATAAAGAGCAAAAGAGCATAGTGACGTTTTGTCATCGAGGGCTCGTTCCTTCAGAAAATGCAAGAATTGGTAAAGGCAACTCCTCAACCACTGGGTGCAAAATAGCCAGTCTTGGCACGGATAGAAAGGGAAGGCAACCCTTTGGGGGTAATTAATTTTACCTTTACCTTGCGCCACCGCCCATCTTTGGAGGTATTGGAGGAAGAGTAGCCGAGAATATATTGGTTTTTCAACTCAATAGCGATCTTCGTACAGATATCTTCCAGTTCGTAAACTGAGTTTGGGAAATAGGCCCTTCCTCCAGTAATTTCTGTCATTTCCTCGAGCACAGCCCTTCCGGAGCGGCCCTGCGCAAAATCAGAGTAAAAAGAGCTCACGATCCCAATGGCATAGATTTGAACATCCGATTCTTTCACGGCATTTCGGACATTGACGAGCGAGTACCGGCTACAAGTGTCCTCGCCATCCGTAACGACCAGGATTGCCTTCTTGGGATTGTGTCCTTTCTTCATCTTCTCCAAAGCAAGATAAACCGCGTCATATATCGTGGTGCAACCTTTGGCGGCTTTGTAGGCCAAACGGTTCTGAATAGAACTGAGGTCGCTGGTAAACTCTTCGTCCACTTGAGGGCGATCAGCAAAGGTAATCAGGAAAAATTCGTCTTCGGGATTCCCTGTTTTCAAAAATGCGATAGCGGCATCTTTGGCTCGGCCTATCTTGTCGCTCATGCTGCTACTGACATCAAATAACACGCCAATGGAGGTCGGAACATCTTCGTTACTGAATTCAGTGATTTTTTGCTCGACTTTGTCTTCAAAGAGCTGAAAATGCTCCTTTTCAAGTCCTGTGACAAAGCGGTTGCTCGGATCCGTGACCGTAGCGTTGATCAAAACGAGATCGACATCGACCTTGATGGAAGGGGTTGGGGTTTTCTGTTCTGAAATGGATTCGCTGGTGTGCGGTGGGGTGGCTTCCTGGGCATAATGCCGATAGATCCGTCCTCCCATAAAGAAAACGAAAATCAGCAGCACAAGGCGACAAAACCCTAGTCCCCTTTTTCTGCTTCGATCGCTTACTCCAATCTCCAACGGACCCTTGAAGAAGATTCTCTGCAAGGCCACTCTGAAGGATGGAGAATTTCGTTTACGCATCCTCTGCACCCGGAAGAATTATAGATAAAAATAGTTGGAGTGGCAACTTCTGCAACCTCGTTGCCGCTTAGACAAGATTCTTCAAACTCCTACCCCAAATTCTATGCTACCACGGGAAAGTTCTGCAGGCAGAAGAAAGCGGTGAGCAGTCCATAACGGCTCATGAACGGGTCTAAGGAAAGTGGCTTTTTAAAGGCAATGACAGCAGCGAGGAGGAGAAATCTTTATCGAAATATTCTTCCTCTCGCTGGTGACAGAGCATAGGCAGCTTTAAGGCCCTCTAACCCTTGATGAATCCTCACGATTGGAATGGTCATGAGGGAAATGAGCCGGCTGAATCGTATCCGGAAGTGACCAATCGACCTATTCAGGCAGGCACCCATTTTCCCTGTGAACTCGGCCTAATAGATGGACCAGACGCCAGGTGTCGCCAATTCGATCAGGTGCCTGTCTGGATCTCGGAAATATAAGCTGTGTCCTCCTCGTTCCCACACTCGCCGATATTCAATGACCACTCCTTGCTGCTCGAGCCAGACTTCCCAAGCCACCAGTTCAGCTTTCGGAATAGCAAATGCCAGATGCAACTCGCCATCCCCATCGTGGGCTCCCAATGCCAGGTTCGCGGAGGCCTCCTTTTTAAACAAGAGCAGGATTTGCCGGCCCGGAACACCCAGGGCATACAGCCTCTCGCCAGCGTCAATGATTTCAAAGCCAAAGATCTTGCTGTAAAATTGGACAGAACATTCCAGATCGGTGACATAGAGAGATGTTTCCAAAACGCCGTCAAGGTGCGGCATCGGATCAACCTCCTAATTCTCAGTGAGAGTGATTGTAAAGAGGGCACGAATTGCCAACCCGATTGAAATCACTGACATCAGCGCCAAGGCCGGGTAAATGAGCAAAAGATCGACCCGAATGTTACACTCCCCACTACAAAACAAGCGCCATTTCATCCCATATTCGTAGGGAACATAGCAAACCCAGCACAGGGCGACCATGAGAATAAAACGTCGTTTGGTCCACCAGTACAGACCGGTTAAGACTAGAAATGGAAAAGTCGCCAGGAGCGGAAACTCCACCAAAGTGGCCATGGCCTGGAGTAGTGCCATCCCGGCATTGGGTATTGGTTTCATCTGTCTCAGCGACCTCCGACTATGGAGAGAATTTCCAATAATGTTATCAGATTTGTCATTGAGTTTTCCAATTAGGATGCGCGCAGTCAGGTAGCCCGCATTTGGGATAATGGGATCTTGGAAAACCGGGAATGACTTGTCCTCGCTGAGTGTCCCCTGAATCAAATAGGAAGTCGCGTATGGCTGAGAAAATCGTCCCAAAATGGGATGGGAGGGAGCGTTGCATGGATCTCAAAAATGTCTCTCAATCATGATTCGTCCCTCCGGAAAAATCTCTTGATCTTGATGCCAATTTGAACAAAGATGAAAAAATTGTGAGAGGGTGAATGCCTGCCCGGAGAACTCATGTTTTCAATTTCGTGTCACGCGCACGTGTTTCAGGAAGGACGAAAGTGAAATCAACCCCATCGAACCCATGAATCCGCAGAAGGCGATCGCCATAATTCCTGCCCGGTACCATTCCACCCGCTTCCCTGGAAAACCCCTGGTGGCCATTAACCAGAAACCCATGATTCAGCATGTGTACGAAAAGGTTTGCCAGTCCTCTCGGATAGGGCGCGTGATCGTTGCGACCGATGATGATCGGATCCTGAGAGTTGTCGAAGAATTTGGAGGGGAGGCCTGGATGACTTCGACCGGGCACACTTCCGGCACCGACCGGGTTGCAGAAGTTGCCTGTCAGCAGGAAGCCGATCTCATTGTGAATGTGCAAGGGGATGAGCCTTTTATCGATCCGGCTTGTATTGACGCGATGATTGAACCCTTTGATACGGAGCCGGGGTTAATGATTTCTACGTTGTGTCATCCCATTACTTTGGAGGATGACCTTTACAACCCGAATATCGTCAAAGTCGTGACGGACCGAAAAGGCTTCGCGCTCTATTTTTCCAGATCCCCGATTCCCTATTCACCCCACTCGAATTTAGTTCTAAAGAGTGCTTCGGTTTTCAAGAGGCATATGGGACTCTACACGTATCGGAAGTCTTTTCTCGAGCAACTCCCCAAGCTCGAGAGATCATCTTTGGAAGACTCGGAATCTCTGGAACAACTCCGTTTTTTGGAAAATGGTTATCAGATCAAAGTCATCAATACAACCTATCAACCCTTGGCCGTGGATACGCCGGATGATCTCGAACGGATCAACGAATTCTTAAAGGAGCAAGCATGGCAACAAAATTCATCTTCGTGACGGGTGGTGTAGTGTCCTCATTGGGGAAGGGCTTGGCGGCTGCCTCCATCGGGAGGTTGTTAGAAAGCAGAGGTTACCGGGTGACTCTGCAAAAGTTCGACCCTTATTTGAATGTGGACCCGGGGACCATGAGTCCTTACCAGCACGGCGAAGTGTTTGTGACAGACGATGGAGCGGAAACGGATTTGGATTTGGGCCATTATGAGCGGTTTACTAATTCACGATTGACACGGGATCACAATCTGACTACCGGCAAGATTTATGAATCTATCATTCACAAAGAACGGCGTGGCGATTATTTGGGTAAGACGGTTCAGGTCATTCCCCATGTCACTAATGAAATTAAATCGGCCATTAAGAAGATCAGTGTCGATGTGGATGTCGCCATTGTTGAGATTGGCGGCACGGTTGGAGATATCGAATCCTTACCCTTTTTGGAAGCCATCCGCCAGATGCGGCAAGATGTGGGGAGAGAAAACTCACTGTTTGTCCATTTAACATTGGTTCCGTTCATTGGCGCGGCCGGCGAACTGAAAACAAAGCCTACCCAGCACAGTGTGAAGCAATTGCGCGAGATTGGTATTCAACCCGACATTTTGTTGTGCCGCACGGACCGGTTTCTGCCCAAGGATCTGAAATCCAAAATCGCCCTGTTTTGCTCGGTGGACGATGACGCCGTGATCACGGCAAAAGATGTGGAATCGATCTATGAAGTTCCTCTGGTACTCGCGGCGGAAGGCCTCGACGAGATCATCTTGAAACATTTGAATCTCCCCGTTCGTGAATCGAACATGAGCCAGTGGCACGAACTCATGGAACGGATCAAGAACCCTGCGGACGAGGTAGAAATTGCGATTGTTGGAAAATATGTTGAGTTCGAGGAGTCTTACAAAAGTTTAAAAGAAGCGCTCGTCCATGCCGGGTTAGCTCATAATCTCCGAACCTCGCTTCGCTGGATAGAGGCGGAAGGCGTGGAAGGGGAGAGTTGGAGAGAACAGTTGCGTCGGTATGACGGCATCCTGGTTCCCGGAGGATTTGGCAAGCGTGGCATTGAAGGAATGGTCCGTGCCATCTGTTATGCTAGAGAGGAAAGAGTTCCATTTTTTGGAATTTGTTTAGGAATGCAATGTTCGGTCATCGAATTTGCCCGAAACGTGTGTGAACTGGTAGACGCTGACAGTTCGGAGTTCAATCCGGCAACCCCGCATCGCGTGATTTATAAGTTGCGAGAACTCCGAGGAATTGATGATCTCGGTGGAACCATGCGGTTGGGAGCCTACCCCTGTATGTTGACGCCGGGCTCCAAAACCCAAGAGGCTTATGACCAACTGGAAATTTCGGAACGGCATCGGCACCGTTACGAATTCAATCGGGAATATGAAGAGACTTTAGTGGCGCATGGGTTGAGAATTGTAGGAGTCTCTCCGGACAACAATTTTGTTGAAGTGGTTGAAGTCGAGAATCATCCCTGGTTTGTAGGTTGCCAGTTTCACCCGGAGTTCAAATCCAAGCCCTTAACCTCACACCCGTTGTTTAGAGCGTTCATTGGTGCTGCCTATGCGCACCGGAAGCAACGTTCCCAGGAAACAACGGGCAATTCATCAGCCGTCACAGGACTGGCCGAGAAGAAGACGATCTAGAGAATGAGTTCCATGCTGCGGACCCATGAATTTCGCGTGGGGGAGGTTCTCGTTGGAGGGAACCACCCTCTCGTTCTGATTGCTGGTCCTTGTGTCATTGAATCGGAGGAACACTGCCAATTCATGGCCAAGGAGATTCAGGCAATTGCCCGGCGCTGTCAGGTCCCCTTCATTTTTAAAGCTTCTTTCGACAAAGCCAATCGCACCGCCTTAGATTCATTTCGTGGGCCAGGGCTCCAAGAGGGGCTAAGGATCCTGAGATCGATTCGCAAGCAATTGGCTGTGCCGATTCTCACCGATATTCATGAAATCAACCAAATCGAGCCTGTTGCGGCGGAGATTGATTGTATCCAAATTCCGGCCTTCCTTTGCAGACAAACGGACCTTTTGGTGGCGGCGGCCAAAAGCGGACGGGCCATCAATGTGAAGAAAGGACAGTTCTTGGCGCCCTGGGATATCGAGCAGGTCGTGGAAAAACTGGAGCGAAACGGTTGCCAACAAATTCTTTTGACCGAACGCGGGACTTCCTTTGGTTATAACAACCTGGTGGTTGATATTCGTTCTTTCCCGGTCATGCGTGGATTTGGCTATCCGGTCCTGTTTGATGTCACACATAGCTTGCAATTACCCGGAGGTTTGGGGGTCACTTCAGGGGGGCAATCCCAGTACATTGACGTTTTGGCCCGAGCCGGTGTTGCCGCGGGCATTGATGGCCTCTTTATGGAGATCCACGATAATCCGGCAAAAGCTCTCAGTGATGGACCCAATTCGCTTCCGTTGAAACGACTTGAAAGTTTGCTCAAAGAATTGAAACGGATCGATGCCATAATCAAAGAGACGGCCGGGAGTTCGGGCTAATTCCTGAATTCTGCCGCTCGCTTACGCACACAAGGGAAGCCAGTTTGGATTTATACAAACGGAGTAAGTCTTGTGACAATTTCCCCCTCACCTCCAGCCCCTCTCCCTTGGGGAGAGGGTGGCCAAAAGGCCGGGTGAGGGGGAACGATTTGAGTGTGACCCAAAGTGTAACTTTACTTACGGCGCCTGTACTAGAAACATGGTCTCAATCACTCAGATACGAATATCCTTTACCCTTAACTCCTCGTGGAGTGGCGATAAGTCGCCAAGACCTTCGAGACAAGCTGTGACTCTGCGGCTGCACACTCTGATCCGCAGCATGAATGCCAAATCACCTAACTCATGACTCAAACTCGCAGCCTGGATTTTAGAGAGATTCCCAAGACTTCTGCCCTCTACAGGGACTATCTCTACGATTATTCAAAGGTCCAGGGATTCCTTCCCTGCCATTATGAATTGAGCCACTTCCGGGAGGAGAATCTTGCGCAACAATCTTCTCTGCCTCATCGGGACGTGCTCTGCGAAGTTTTGCATGCGCAAAACCATTCCTTTGGCGCCGGGGAAAAAACCCTGGAAAATATCGAAAAACTCAAAGGAAGTGACTGTTGTGCCGTTGTCGCAGGACAACAAGTGGGTTTGTTTACAGGGCCTGCCTATACAATCTACAAGGCCTTGACCGCCATCAAGCTGGCAGCACACTACAACTGCCGCGGGGTCAAAACCGTCCCTATATTTTGGATGGCGACGGAGGATCATGATCTCGCAGAAGTCGACCACTGCTATCTTGCCGATACGGATTCTCAACTCGTGCGGATCCATTATGAATCCCAGCTGGAAGATGCTCTGAAGCCCGTGGGGAAGGTGACGTTTAATCAGTCCATTGAGGCGACGTCCCAGCTGCTTTTGAATGGGATGCCGGAATCGGAATTTAAGCAAGAGATCGAATCCAGAGTGCGGGCCAGTTATCTTCCAGGACGCACGTTTGCATCTTCTTTTGGAGAATTGTTCGCCTGGCTTTTCAAGAACTACGGCCTCATCCTCGTCGATCCATTGGATGTCCGCCTCAAACAGATTACGGCCCCATGGTTAGAACAAGTGGCCGGCAGTTCAGAAGAATTGATGTCTAAAATTCGACAGCAGAGCCAGCGCTTGATCGATGGGGGCTATCATGCCCAGGTCACGGTGGAGTCGGACGTCATGGGGCTTTTTGTGACGGAAGAAGGAAAGAGAAGGGCTTTGGTGCGAGACGGCGATCAATGGAAGCTGCGCGGCACCGATCGAAGGCTGACGCTGATTGAAATTTTGAAATGGATTCGGGAAGAGCCCGCGTTGTGGAGCCCGAATGTCTTGTTTCGACCCTTGCTTCAAGATTTATTATTGCCCACTCTGGCTTCGATAGCGGGGCCTTCGGAGATGGCTTATCTTGCCCAGGTGGATCCATTGTATGCGGAGTTTGGTAGAAAACCGCCAATCGTTTTTCCTCGTTTTAGCTTTACCATTATCGAAAGAAAAATTGGAAAGATCCTTGAAAAATATTCCCTGAATTTCGAAGCCATTCTCATGGGACCCGAAGCACTGATGATGAAAGTCATCGAGCAGAATCTCGATCAAACCCTGGCCCAGAAGTTTTCACTTCTCGAACAGGAGATGCAGCAAAAGCTCAGTGAACTGGAAGGCCCGCTAAAATCAGTGGATCAGACTCTTGCCGAAGCGCTCAAGACGACCCAGCAAAAGGTTCTCTACCAACTCAACCACCTGCGGTCGAAGTTTGTTCTGGCGGAGACCCGCCATCACGAGGTCTTGAAGCGGCAGATCGAAAAGGCTTCCTCCCTGCTCTACCCGGTCAAAACTCTTCAGGAAAGGCGACTGAATATTTTTTACTTTCTCTCGCGTTACGGCATGGATCTTTTGGCGCAACTCTTTGAGGAAATTGATCTCAACGACCCAGGCCACCGACTGCTCCAGTTGAGCTAATCCAAACGTATTCATTGTTGCCGGGCCGTCATTCTCCAGACTCCCACATACAGCGACAATTCTTGCCAGCGTTAGATGAAACCAGCTACTATCTAAATCTGAGGAAGCGTCGTTTCACCGGATTTGTTGCCGCTAGTAGTCAAGTGAAACCCCTTCTGAGTTCCCCTTGACTGGAGGAGCTTCATGGAAGAGAGAGCCAGTAATCAATCCGATCTGGGTGATAGATCCCCGAATACGAGAGAAAAAGATCGAGATACGATCTTCACTTTTGAAAGGCGCAACACCAGAGTCTTAGTGGTGGATGAGGATCAGGCCACCCGCCAGCAAATGGTGAGTTTTCTCGATACCAGTGGGTTCCCGACGACCGCTTGCGCTTCCGGGCCCGAGGCTCTAGACCTCATCAAACGTGAAGATTTTGGGATGGTGATGACGGATATCCGGTTGGGCGATTTTGATGGCATGGGTTTAATCAAGGCGGTCAAGGTCATCACTCCGAATTGTGATGTGATCATCATCACGGGATCTCCCACGGTGGATACTGCAGTGGCTTCAATGCGTTTAGGAGCAGCGGAGTATTTTTCAAAACCCTTTGACCTTGATCTGCTTCGAAGGTCAATCGATCGGTTGGTCGAAAAGAGGGTGCTCGAAAGAAAACTCCGGGTTGAACGACACCAAATGGACATTCCTCGTTTTGACGATGAAACCGGACTTTTTTCCAATCGTTATTTTCAGTTTTTGCTGGCTCATGAAATTGCTCGCTGCCGGCGATACGAACATTCCTGTGGTCTCTTATTGGCCGGAATTCAAGGTTTGAAAGATGCCGACACCAATACGGGCCATCCCGCATTTAATGGAGACCGTGCGATGAAATTTATTGCGCATCTCCTCCGTGCTTCATGCCGCCAAATTGACTTCATTGCTCGCTATGCTTATGACGAATTTGCATTTCTGCTTCCCGAATCCGGAGAACTAGGTCTTCAAGCAGTGACCACTCGGATTCGACATAGAGTCGACAGGCTCAATGAACAGTTGGCTGCCCACAACTCAAAAACGAAACTCGCGGCAGCGTGCGGCGGCGCAACGTTCCCTCATTCGGGCACAACCAAGGATCTGTTGCTTGCAAGGGCCTACGAGGACCTGTCAAGATGCCGCCAGTAGCCTGGTTTCGACAAATCAACCTAGGATTTTATGGGGATAAGCACCGGAAAATACGCCACGACGATTCGCATCATCGGAATGTCCGCAATCTCCGAGAGCCAGGAATGATCAATCATGAAGAGCAAGCCTCCCTTAGGCATTTACATTCACATCCCGTTTTGTGAATCAAAGTGCAGTTACTGCAATTTTGCCTCCGGGGTCTATCCGGATTCCATGATCCTTCCTTATCTGGACGCTCTTCGAGCAGAGATCCAGGGTGCTGGCTCAATTTGTCGGGAGTTGGGCATTGATCGGGGAGAGATCGACTCACGCGTTGTCGATACGGTTTACTTTGGAGGTGGGACACCTTCCTTGCTTTCTGCCGAGCGGATCGCTGGAATCATCCAAGTCTTAAAAGAAGTTTTTGACTTGGCCGGGAATGTGGAAATGACTCTCGAAGTGAATCCGGGAACCGTGAGTCCGGAAAAAGCGAAAGCCCACGTCGCGATAGGCGTGAATCGGGTAAGCATTGGAATGCAGACTTTTCAGGATCACCTGCTACGAAGAATTGGGAGAAGCCATAGTGTTGCTGATTCCATTGAAACCTACAATCTCTACAGGGAATCTGGCATCGAGAATATCAGCCTTGATTTAATTCTCGGTCTTCCGTCTCAGAGCCAAAAGGAATGGTCTGACAACTTAGAACAGGTCCATCGGCTGAATCCCGAACACATTTCCATGTATATTCTAGAGGTCCACGAGAATACTCATTTTGGGAAAGTCTACGGCCCGCAGCAATATTAGGAAGTCAAAAGAGTGAAGCGACCACTCTCCCCGATTTGCTGATGACGATTTGGTGGAGGCATTTTATTTCCAAGCGGTGGATAGACTTCGCAAAAGGCTGGTTGGAGACAATATGAAATTTCCAACTTTGGGCGACTCGGATTTGAATCGCGTCATAACTTGAAATATTGGACGGATAAGTCATTTTTGGGATTTGGCTGCGGGGCCTATTCTTATCTGGACGGGAAACGCTGGGGAAATGAACGGAGTGTCGGCCGGTATATCGAACTTATGGAACTGAATCGGCATTGCCATTGTCTCTCGCCATGACCTCAATGAGGCGGAACAGTCAGGAGGAAGCTCTCTTCCTGGGACTTGCGGCTCATGAGTGGAATTGAATTCAATTCGTTTCAAGAAAGATTTGGCTTTGACCTGCGGACCCGATTTCGAAGCAATATTGATCATCTGCTGGATGCCGGACTGATCGAAATGAGCCCGGAGTCGCTTCGCCTGACCCCTCACGGATGGATGCTTTCCAATGAAGTCTTTACCGAATTCATGCACTGATTTCATTCCGCTTTGGTCTCCTTTTGGATTTGCTACGCTTTGAAAAGCGCTTCCCGTTGATTCCCCTCTTGGGAGGGGTAGGCGCTTTCAGGCGCCAGGGGTGGGTTGGTGCAGGGTCTCGAGCTGCAAGATCAAGGGAATGATGAAACACGGCCACGTAGCATTTGGTCCTTAAGACCAGATGAAGTACGGATCGTTTAATATTAGCGAGACGAAAACAATAATGAATTATCGGCCCCCCTCGCCCCAACGCAGGAGAGGGGTTTGGGGGTGAGGGGGAACTGCATAATCTTGCACACTCATCCCTCGAGAATGAATATACAAGGGGGAATGGCACTCCAATGGAGGGCGAAACTCCGCGCCGCCACTTCGCGGCTTTCCGAGACTGTAGAGCGGACCCGATTTCCGGGTCCGCGGCCTTTCTCGTCACCGGTTTCAAAAAGCCGCAGAGTCTGAAATCGACTCTGCGCTATCTCCTTTGAGAAAGCCGCAATCCTACAATGGTTTCAATAGGCTTACTACTGTGCTGTAAGACCGGTTCGCTGACCAAGCGTAGCCGGCAATAAAATTTCCGCCTTTCTTAAACCTTTAATCACCCACGGGCTCCGTTAGGGGCCTCCGTTTTATAGTTATCGGGGGCTATTGTTCTTGGAAGCTCCATAGGAGCGACCTGTAAAGAAAGATCAGAATGGCACGAGTCATCTGGATTCCCTTAGATCAAGAGAATGATCATGTCTCGAACAAAAAAAGGGAAAGAGCTCATATCTCAACATTAGAAGATTCCGCTGCAAAACCCCTTGTTCTTAAAACCTTCAAAATATTGAGGTGATCATCGATGTATCCAGACCGCTTAGAATTGCATTGTGGGGCATCCTAGAGTGATTTATTTTTTCCATAGTTTGGCGAAATCAGCTCGGGTATGGGTTTTGCAGCAGAATCTAATGCCAAGACCTGACCCTATACTTTTCTTCGGGTAGACACAATCAGGATTGGCGATATTGGCGGCAAGAATAGATCCTTTATCGTGGATTGTGCTCCTGCGTTGCTGGGAGAAGCTAGGGTTGTACCCCTTGCGTCTTCATTCCGTCCAGTTTGGCTAAATCGATCTTTCCCAAGGCAGCTTTGACCTGATCCATTGTTACCTCGTTGCCCTTGACTTCTACTGAGAAGCGATTGCCAACCAGGACCTGGATCTCCCCGTCCTGATTATTCTTGTCGTACTTCTCGAGTGCTTTAAAGCCCCCGTAGGTGCTAGTTTTCTCATACCCTGATTCGGTTTCCCGATCGATCTCGGTCATGGCCCATCCAAAAGCCGCCATGGCTGTAAGTCCCGACATCGAGCCCATGTCCGTAATATCGAGGTCAATTCGGCCTTTCTCTCCCTCGGTCTCATATCTTGCTTCAGCCTTGGAAATGTTGATTCCCATGGCGGCATTTTTCTCCCCGCTAGCACTGGTCCGCTTCATGCCGGGCAAGGACTCCGGTAGCAGAGACTTGAGCAGACGGAAGTCGACGGGGTCCACTTTCTTCCCGGCACTCATGGCCTCCCCCATCTTCTTCATGGCCTCGCCCACCCCTTCGCCACCCTGCTTCATAGCTTCTTCCATCTTCTTCCCCGCCTCAGCCAGGTTTTTGGCGGTCTGTTCCGCCTGTTTCTGTTCAACGCTCTTACCGCAGCCCAATGTCAACCCGAAGGCCACAAGAACGAAACAAACAACAATGATTCTGGTTCCCCTTTTCATCATTGAGATCTCCTTGAATACTTGAATTTCGAAAATCCATACCTCGAACTAAGATCTGGGATCCCGAGAGTAAGTAGGAATGCTAGCAACAGCTCGGAACCATTGTCAACGGCTCTGCCATCATTGAGGACGCTGATTGTGTCTCCGTTGAAGTCCTCAGCCCAGAGACACTGACAGGCGATGATGGCAACAGTGAATCCAACTAGGGCAACCCTTACTTGCGCCGCCAATTATGATTGGCGATGATCATCCCAGCAATCTTTTCGTAAGTAATACAAAAGCATTATGTATTGTGACAATTTCCCCCTCCTCCAGCCCCTCTCCCTTGGGGTGGTCCGTCAGGACCGGGTGAGGGAGAACGATTCGAGGATGACCTAAAGTTTAACTTTACTTCATGCGCTTGTATTAGCATCAGGAATAACCTTTTTGGCCTTCAGGTCCGTCTTCATCTTGTAGGAACGCCCCTTGATGATTTTTCCTACGTCGGCATCCCCCGATTTCTGGAAGAGTGTTCAGTTTTCTTGCTTTTCCTGCCCTACGGTGGAGTGTCTTTTCTCGGCGACCGGAGCCCTAAACAGGATGATACGGACGTCACTTCGGAACTTGCCCCGACCGTTGGAGCCACCACCTCATACACTTGTGCCCGAGGTCGACAGGATCACAAAACATGAGAGGACAGCCTCCAACGATACATTCCATTCCCAGAAGGTCGCACTCGCGGACCGCCTCTTTCGAGACGCTGCCCTCTCCAAAGGATCGATGAAACCAGATCCGCTTCACACTGCGCTCCTTGCACTGGCGAACGATCGAGAGTGAGACACTGGAGTGGGTGGCAATCACAACACCATCGAGCTCACCTGGTATGGATGCGACGTTCGGGTAACACGGCACACCTTCGACTTCTTCGGCGTTGGGGTTTACCGGGAAGACCTCGTACCCGCAATCCCTCAGTTTCTTGAACACAGTGTTGGCGGCGACGTCTGCGTGCCGCGAGACGCCCGCAACAGCGATGCGGGTTCCGCTAAGGAACCGTGCGACTGATTCTGGGACTCTTGTCATCAAAAACTCGCTTTCCGGCGGTTCCCCTGAAGGTGCGAAAAAAATGGTGTACGCCGCGTGAGGTTTACGCTTTGAGAAAGCCCCACCCCTACAATGATTTCGAAGGGCTTGCCACCGTGTTGTAGGCCGGGTCACCCGACCCGGCGGAATTTTTTCACCCCGTTCCTAACCTAGAAGGCAGCCGCCGCGTGTTTCAGCAATCAGTTGCAGCAAGCGGCCGGGGGGCTACGAATAGGATTCGGCGTAGATGCTGACGTCACTGAGTCGGCTCAGGCAGGAGGGTTGCTGCCTCGCAAGCGACCAGCGCCGAGGGCCAGGCCGAGGCCAACCACTACCAGCAGGATGAAAGCCGCTGGCGCCCCGAGCCGAACGCCGAGGAAGGGGATCCGGAGCAGGATCAACAGCGAAACCACGAGCGTGCCAGCTAAGAGCGCCCACCATGCCCACACGTCGCCTCGGCGGTAGGGGCCAAGGGTGATGGCCAGGAAGAGCGTTGCGAACCCGGCAGCGTAGGCGGCCGCCGTCGCCCGACGCGCCCTAACCGCGGCCACCACCTCCGGTCTCCCACCCGATAGCTCGGCTAGGCTGGCAGGGCCTATCTGGTCCCCGGCCGAACTGTAGGCGCGACCTACTGAGCCGAGACTCACAAGAAGTGTCAGGGCTCCAACTATTACAAGAATGATCCAACTCATCATTTTCATGTCTGCCTCCTTAATGAAGAAATGACGGGATAGATACAAATTCTTTTCACGGACTTTTTCTCAGGACCCATCCTAACACCATTCCCTATTACACAGAATCGCCATCATAGGCGAGGTGTCATCATGGCTGCCGCTTCTTCTGACGTCACGACGGGCGTGATCTCGAAGTCAACGAGATCCTTCCATCGGTTAATCCACTCTTGCAGAAGGTGAGGATCATGACACTCCATAATCTGAAAGCAGTGCTGCAGGTCTTGGGAAACCCAGCTGCAGATGTACCGCAGCCCTTCGGGTGCCAGACGTCCGTGTTCTCGAAATCGTCGATACACAGGAACAGGGTCACCTCTGAAGTGTTCCACGATCATGTAGAGCATCGAGTCTCTCCCTCCAATGGATGTAGCACCCTGACGACGTTTGAGATCATCGTCGGCTGTATTCTCATTTTTATCATCGTTCTTTGAAAGGACACCTGCTTCGAAGACATGCAAAAAATGCATGTCTTCGCCACCCGCGTGTTGTAACTAACCCCACTGTTTAGGCCCGGGGTCAACGACCCCAGCTACAACAATTAACGCGAATTTGTGCAACTTAGCACTAGGTTACCCCTTAAGTATGCCCTCTTCCGGCATGAGAACGAGAATTTCGGTTTTAAGAAATGTCTTCCGATTGATTCCCCGGCGCGGGAGGCGGCTGTTCGCTTTCGGCGATTTTGATGAATTCCTCGTAATATCGCATCCTCATTTCATGGATGGTTTCTGACGGAGCCCCGCAATCACTGGCATTGTCCAGAGCTTAAGTGCATCCTTGAGCCTGTCGAGCTTATGGTCGCAGTATGATTGTTGCAGTGCCTCACGAAAATAGTCCTGGGCCTCCATCACATAATGCATATACATTAAAGTTGGGTAGGGCATTTCGCACTCCTGCCAAATTATACTGTTGATCGACCCTCCGGATCGTCAGAAAAAACACAGCATGAATGAATGACGATTAGTTGCAGGTCCATGCCGATGCCTTTACACTTTGGGTTAGAGGGGCAATAGACATTGACGGTTCGGTTATTTTACAAAATCCTACCAATGCTTTTGTTTTCGTGATGATTCACGTGGGATGTTCCCTTGACTTTGGCGCTCCAGAGCCAAGCCATCAGCAGCCCGCGGGAGCTTGAATTAACCGAAGAATTTATACGTTCCATTGAATCTTTATTGGCGAACCCTGAAACAAACCGAAAACTTGAAATTTATGACCGGCTGGTCTTTGGGAAGGGACGATTTCTCCATATTGACGGAAATAGCCGGAAAATGCGGTTCTGACTTTCGGTGCGCAAGGAAAGTATCTTGTTCGTTTGTTCGATCTTGTAAGTATCGAGGATCCCCAGAAGTCTTGGAAAGGGTCAAGTACTTTACGGGAGTGTGCTCCAAAGCGGAAGTTGGCAGTGAAGGGATCGTGGAGATCACTTTAATCTACGCCAGCCTTGCAGAGTCAGCCCGGGAAAACCTATTCCCCGGGAGCCGTCGATTTTGTGAGTCAGGACGGAGCAATTGGAGAAAAAAGATCAGCAAATAACCAATCATAGTCATGCAACCCTCCTTAGTGCCTCAATCGGCTACAGCTCCGAGAGAACCGGCGCATCAGACGTCACATTCGACCCCTCCACGATCAAGCCCACCTGCGCCAGACAATGAATCGGCCGAGGATAAGGACACGAATCTTTCTTCTGGAAACCGTCCTGTTCTGAGACGGCGCTTGCCTGGAGAGGCCGAAAAAAATTCTCGTCCTCAGTCCGTCGGCGGTTCATCCCATTCGTCATCTATAGACCACCCGCAAAATGAAAAGGATGTTGTGATCTACAGGCGTAAAGATTCGGAGAACCCAGCATCCAAACCGGAAACCCATCCGATACGATTGTGCAGGCAGGCTATGAAACAGAGACTCTTACGGCCCCTTCTCGTTCCAAAGAAAATTTCTCCCCAAAGAGGTTGATGGCATGCTGTTGATTCCAGAAGGCGATATCACGCTGGGATCCGACGAAACCAGCGATCCTGAAAAACCAGTGCATCGAGTATTGGTCCAAAGTTTTTACATAGATAAATTCGAAGTGACCAATGAGGGCTATCAAATGTTCTGCACGGCTACCGGGACATCGCCCTCCGCTATACTGGAAAGGGAATCACTCTCCTCCTGGTTTGGAGAAGTTTCCCGTTGTACAGGTCAGCTGGCAGGACGCACTGGCTTATGCCCGGTGGACTGGAAAACGTCTGCCAACTGAAGTGGAATGGGAGAGGGCCGCCAAGGGACCCAATAGCACCCGGTATGCCTACGGGAATGCCTATGATCCGAAGAAGGCCAATACGGAACAAGGAAAGACCATGGCCGTGGGCTCCTATCGTCCGAATGAGTTTGGGCTTTATGATATGACCGGGAATGTCAATGAGTGGACGAGCAGCTTATATGCCGCCTATCCATACCGGAAAGATGATGGTCGAGAAGATCTGAAGGCGGACGGCCCCCGCGTTCTTCGTGGAGGAACTTACGCAGTCGATGGTCGAAAGGCGCGTTGTCTCGTACGGCTGGAAGTTAACCCGACCGAGCCACTCTCGCAACCGGTTTCCGCTGCGCCAGAGATGCCCAATAGATGGAGACATGATTTGGCATTAGAATTCTGCCCATCCGGGTAGAGATGAAAACTTGAATGAGGTCAGCAGGCCAAACTTCAGCCCAATCTGCTATTATTGGTTTTCGATTGACCATTTACTTTGGACAGATCCCGCTTTTGGTGCAGTGATTCAAATGACTCGAAGAACGCCCTGGCATTCGGCATTTGGCAAACGGAATTTGACAATCTAATTTCTTATGTCTTTAACTGAAGAAATCCTGAGTGGGAATTCGCGAGCTATTGCCCGAGCCATGACTCTCATTGAGAATGAATCCATTTCCGCGCGAGAGCTCCTGAAATCCTTATTTCACAAAACCGGAAACGCGCTTGTGGTTGGGATCACGGGAGCTCCTGGAAGTGGAAAGAGTACCTTGGTCGATGTCATGATCCAGGAATATCGGTCTCAAGGGAAAAAAGTAGGCATTGTTGCCGTCGACCCGACCAGCCCATTCAGTGGGGGGGCCATCATGGCGGATCGGGTTCGAATGAGCCGTCACTACGCCGACGAAGGAGTTTTTATCCGATCTATGGCCACCCGTGGGCATCTCGGTGGATTAGCCCGAACCACAGAAAAAATGATCACCGTCCTGGATAGTAGCGGCTTTGACTTGATTTTGGTGGAAACCGTGGGCGTTGGACAGGACGAAGTCGAGATCGTCCGAGTCGCCGATGTCTGCCTGGTGGTATTGGTTCCCGGGGATGGGAGATGACCTGCAAGCGTTTAAAGCCGGCATCATGGAAATCGCCGATATTTTCGTGATCAATAAATCCGATCAACCTTTGGTCGAGAAAGTTCAAAGAGAATTGGAATCTGCTCTTTCCCTGGCGACACGTCGGCGATGGCTGGACCCCGGCCATTGTGAGGACGATTGCGACACGAAGGCCAAGGCGTCCGCGATCTTGGTTCAACAAGTCGATCTCTTCAATCATTTCGTCGAGATTCTCCTGATTGGGGTGCCCGGCGAAGGCAAATTGTCGAAGACAATCTTCGTGAATTGCTCAAAGAACGCCTGCTAGAAAAAGCTATTCAGAAAAATGCAGTTTGGGATAAACTCCAAGCCGCTTCGGTGGCAGTAAGCGAGCGGAAAATAGATCCTTATTCCGCCATCGATAACATTGTCGAAGGGCTTTGAATGAAACTGGATCACGTTGGAATCGCCGTACGTTCTTTGAAACTTGCGCTCGAAACTTATAAGGATCATCTGGGATTTGAGTTGCATGAAATTGTAACGATCGAAGAACAAGGCGTAAAAGTTGCCGTATTGCCTTGTGGAGAGAGCTGCATTGAACTCTTGGAACCTATCCGAGGCGATTCGCCGATCTCGCGATTCTTGGAAAAAAGAGGCGAAGGGGTTCATCATCTTTGCTTTAGAGTGGAAGAGATCGACCGAAAATTGGACGAGTTGAAATCAAGCTCCATCAAATTGTTAAACGAAACTCCCATGTCTTGGGCTCCAGGATCGAAAGATTGCCTTCTTGCATCCACAATCAACCCATGGTGTGCTGATTGAATTGGTGGAGGAAATGGAATAGTCCACGGTAGTGTTTTTGAGTTAGCGCGGCTCATCACGTCATTCATTAAATCAGGCTAAACGCATTTCAACTCAGGATCCCTCTCTTCCAGAGACCCAGACGCGGACTGGGGAGAAATTCTGTCAAATGATCGTGGAGAGGCAGCTTGGAAAAAATATCCATTGGAGTGATTGGCGGCAGTGGACTTTACCAGATGGCAGGTTTAACTCGATATTGAAGAACTACGAGTGGAGACCCCGTTTGGGGATCCCTCCGACCCGCTGACCGTTGGCACATTGGAAGGGAAGCGAGTTGCTTTTTTGGCACGGCATGGAAAGGGCACCGGATCTTACCGTCTGAGCTCAATTTCAGAGCCAATATTTATGCCATGAAGAAAATTGGAGTGGAACGGATTATCTCTGCGAGTGCAGTCGGATCCCTGAAAGAGAAACATAAACCGCTCGGAATCATCCTTCCAGACCAATTTTTTGATTGGACTCGGGGAAGAATTTCGACTTTTTTTGGGGAAGGCTTGGTGGTTCATATCAGTTTTGCCCACCCGGTCTGCCCTCATCTTTCTGAGAAGGTTGTTGAAGCCGGAACGAAAACAGGTGTTCTGGTGAAACTCGGAGGGACCTATTTGTGTATGGAAGGTCCTGCGTTTTCCACGGTTGCAGAATCGAAAGTCTATCGTAGTTGGGGCATGGACGTCATCGGGATGACCAATTTGCAGGAAGCTAAACTGTCCAGAGAAGCGGAAATCTGTTATGTCACTTTGGCCCTGGTTACCGATTATGACTGCTGGCATCCTGGACATGATGCGGTGACCGTCGATCAAATTATCTCGGTGTTGAATCAAAACAGTGTGAATGCCCAAAAAGTCATTCGGGAGACGGTGCGAGGGTTGGATTCCCAACGTCCCTGCAAGTGTGGTTCTGCATTGAAATCGGCGATTTTAACCGATCCGGCAGTGGTCCCGGCTGCAACGAAAGAGAAGCTCAGCATGATCATCGGGAAATATATGCAGTAAAAATAGTTCTCCAGAAACTGCGCTGGAATGGACAACGTGGTCCAAGACTTTAGCGCATCGAGTTCATGCGTGGTTTTGGACTAGACGAAATTGAAGCAAGAGCAATCCCCAATCCCATCTGTCGGAGTGTAAGATCATCCTATGTCGATCCTTGTCGTCGGTTCAGTGGCTTTTGATTCGGTGAAAACCCCCTTTGGAGAAGTGGATGAAGTGCTGGGCGGGTCGGCGTCCTATTTCTCTATCGCAGCCAGCTTTTTTGCTCCCGTGAAGCTGGTGGCTGTAGTCGGAGAGGACTTCCCGCCCCAACACCTGAAATTATTCCGTGATTTTTCGGTCGATACAAAGGGTCTGCAGAAGGCCTCGGGGAAGACCTTCCGCTGGAGAGGAGAGTATGGTTTAGCTCTGAATGAAGCCAAAACTCTGGAGACACAGTTAAACGTCTTCGAAGCCTTTAGCCCGGAAATCCCAAAGGAGTATCGAGATTGCAATTATGTGTTTCTCGGAAACATTGATCCGAGTCCTGCAACGCAAAGTCCTCGAGCAGGTCAATAAACCGAAATTTGTGGCTTGCGACACGATGAATTTTTGGATCTCTTCAAAGCCGGATGAATTCAAAAAGACACTTGCCCTGGTTGATATTTTAATCATTAACGATGGCGAAGCCCGGATGCTCGCAGACCAGTCCAATCTGACCAAAGCGGCTCGATTGATTTCTTCCTGGGGACCGAAGATTGTGGTCGTCAAAAAGGGCGAATACGGGGTTGCCATGTTTACGGACGAGTCTATCTTTGGAGCCCCGGCCTTTCCTCTAGAGGAGGTGTTCGATCCTACGGGTGCTGGAGATACCTTCGCCGGGGGATTTGTGGGCTATTTGGCCAAAGTAGGCCGCCTCGATGAAGACTGTTTACGTAGAGCGGTAGTCTATGGATCAGTCATGGCCTCTTTTAACGTTGAGGAATTTAGTCTGAACCGGCTCAAGAAGCTAAGGCCGTCAGAGATCCGGGAACGCTATCGGCAGTTCAAAGAATTGACTCATTTTGAAAACGATCATTCTTTTGCCTGACGAGTCCAGAAGAGCAGCGAACGTGAGAATCCATACCATCAGACGTCTTTGATTATCCCCACTTATTCATGCAATTCTCGAAAGCCGAAGGGCTTGGAAACGATTTTATCATTATTGACCAGAGATCGTTGGAGCCCTCTGATTGGAGCGCGCTAGCCTGCACAATTTGCGAGCGGCACACTGGCATTGGCGCCGATGGCCTGCTGATTTATCAGGCTTTGCCGCATCGTCCGCCGGGTTCCTACCAGATGAGAATATTCAATGCAGACGGGAGCGAAGCCGAAGTTTCAGGCAATGGGCTTCGTTGCCTCGCCGCGCATCTTTGTGCCGGTCCAGAGTTGAAAGCCGACAAACTCTCAATAGACACCGTCTCCGGAGAACATTTCTTGAAACGGATTGCCACGTCTCATCCGATTTATTGGTTTCTAGTCGACATGGGGCAGCCGATCTTGAAGCCTTCACGCCTTGATTTCAAGGGCTCTGAGGGCTCCGAGAGTCTCATTGGCCGCGCGATTTCTCTCGGGAACCAGGACGGTGCAAGCTACCCTGACTTCCATGGGAAATCCACACTGCACCCTATTTGTGGACGATTTTGGCCGGACGGATTGGGACGATACGGGTAAGCACCTCGAAACCCATGATTTGTTCCCACGACGAACCAATGTCGAATTTGTACGCGTCATTGACCGCAGGAACATTGAGGTGAGATTTTGGGAGAGGGGCGTAGGCAAGACGTTATCTTCCGGGACCGGTGCCAGTGCGGCCGTCGTCGCCTCCATCCTCAATGGATTGACTGAACGTGAAGTTTCCGTAAGCACGTTGGGTGGCATGCTTGAAATCCAATGGAGTGAGGACCAACATCTTTACCTCAAAGGGCCGGCCAGACTAATCTGTCAAGGCGAATACTGGGCTGGTTAAATCCGGGATTATCCGCGATAGCGGAAACCTCCCTGGAACCCGGGCATCCTGCCCACTTTTTGTCACTCATGAACCCACCCCTAACCCCTCGGTCGGAGGGGACCTGGAGTATCTGCATCTTGAATTCATGAGTGACCATCCAGTACACTTTTTCATGCTGTCGGCTCTCCTCTCCCCAACGTGGGAGAGGAGTTGGAGGTGAGGGGGAACTTCCCACTGGAATTCCTGCATCTTGAATTCATGAGTGACTATCCAAAACACTTTTTCAGCTCTCCTCTCCCCAACGTGGGAGAGGAGTTGGAGGTGAGGGGGAACTCCACTGTGCAACGACAATGGTCATCAGGCCAACACGAAGCCAACGTTCTTTTGTTGACTTCCCGCGCTCGAGAGCTCCGGCATTTGGATACATTAGCCGAAAGCTTGCGTGGCATTTCCTCCCGCGATCGCTGGTCCTGCCCTCTTTTCGTCACAGTCCCTTTGGGAACTGCCCTTGGGGATCTCCCGCGTTGGGGCGTGGGGAGCCGAAGGTGCGCAAGGTCTCGACGTGAGTCTCTGCTAAGACCCTTCCATAAAACTCAGTGGTAGATCTGATTCCGGACCGGTTTTAAATGGCTGGAATAACTTCCACACAAGGCCAATGAGCGCGGCATAGATTAACGCATTGGCCACAAACACCCCACGGATATTCAGTGAACTCAAGAGTCCACCCAGCAGCGGCCCGATAGCGCCACCAAACATTGAATAACTCGAGAGTAGTCCAAATGCGCTCGCTCGATCGCTCTCGGGAATCACCTGGCTCGCGAGCGTGTAGGCGATGGTCAGAGTCCCTCCTGCCAGCAAGGCCAGCAAAACCCTTAGGGCTAGCAGTTGATTCACGCTCGCTGCAAAAATCAAGCCCGTGGAAACAATTCCTCCGGAGATGAGCCGGGTCATCAAGAATTTCTTGGGTGGAACTGTGGCGATTCTCCGTCCGGAGTACCACGCCGCCAAACATTCTGCCACGGAAGCGATAGAAATGATCAACCCTGCGCTTCGAGCGGCCTGCATGGGTGATTTGACGAGTGCGACTACAAACAAAGGGATCACCGGGGAAAAACTGCGATCGATGACTGTGATTAAGAACAGGACGGCGGCTAATGGCATGAAATTTTGCAACTGCATGAGTTCTTTGAAACTCCGGGGTTTCGGCCGTTGAGTCTTCAGACTCCGAAGGGGAAGAGCCGATCGTTCCTTGTCTTTGTAGAGCACGATAAAAAGGATCAGACTGAACAGGCAGAGAATCCCCGTTACAATGAACGTCCTTCGAATCCCAATCACTCCGGCCAAAAGCCCTCCCATGAAAGGTCCGACCGCCGTGCTGATGATCTGGACGGCATGGAGTGTTCCGATTGTTTTGCCTACCTTTTCCTGAGGTGTGAGCTGGGTTGCCAAAGCGATGGAAAAGGCGTTGAACCCTCCAAAGACACCGATGAGAGATCTCAACAGAAACAGATGCCAAACGTTTTGGGCAAAGGCCATGAGAAACCAGATGAGAGCGAGAGCAAAAGTGATTCGAATCGCCATGATTTTCAAACCGACACGGTCGGCCAGTCGTCCCCAGAGCGGGCCAATCAAAGCGGCGATTAATGGACTGATCCCCAAAACGATTCCGGCCCAGAGCGCAGCTTGGGACGGCGACTGGACTCCCAGCATTTGAATATAAAGCGGAACAAAAGGGAGAATTAAAGTGTATCCGGCAAAAATGGCGCCGGCCGAGATGATGACTGCCAATTGATTGAGTCGCCACTGGGCCATGAAAAGAGGTGAGTGCGCTGGAGGAAAATCCTTAAAACAAACGTTGGTATTTCTTTGAGGAAAGAGTTTGTACTTCTTGTCTTATTGCGTGCGGCCGATAGAGAGCTGTTTGAGGATGTCCGCTAGTTGTTCGGCCCAACTGGAACCTCCCCGAATCGTCGAAACAAGTTCATCCAGGGATTCTTTCATCGTGTCATAGCGGATGAATTCTTTGTATTGCCGAATCACTTCCAGGTCTTCCGGTGACTGGGGAAGCGCTTTTTCGTAAAGATCAATGAGATTCTTTACCCGGTCGAAGTCCTCGCTGAGTTGGCTGGCACTTTGACTGACCTGCTGCATCGAGCTGTCAATTTCAGGCGCTATGCCAGACGCAAATTCAAGGACGGGAAGAAACTGCGTTAAATCCTTGGATTGCTCCTGAATCGTCTGGAGCTTTCCCTGCAGTTCTTCGATTTGCTTGGACATGACACTCAAACGCGACGACAAGGTAATGCACTCCTCTTTGGACAACGACAAATCCGTTTCAAGCTGTACGGTTTGTGATTCCAGGTCGACTAAGGAGCTCTTGAACAGGTTTTTCTGATACAAAATGCTTTCGACGAGCTTATTCAGTTCTCCGGTTCTCCCGGCAAGAACCTCCATCTCCGGGTCCGTCAAATGGCTAAGACCCGAGGCGATCCCAAGAATCCGGGATGAGAGAGAGCTGGCACCGAGAAAAGAAGCTACCAATCCAACCAGGGACACTCCTATCAGCAACAGTCCTGCAAGCGTCTGAAACTTCTTGACGCTGGCCACAATCTCTCTTGTGGACAATCCCAGCAAGATGTTCCCACGCGGACCCTTTCAAAAAAGACGGGACGCGCCATATGAAGACAATCTTCTTTTGTTGCCCCCCAGAGGTTTCGGTAGTGGTAATCGGATTCAACCTTCTGGATATAAGCGATAAAATTCTTAAGGCCAGCCAGATCCTGCTTCCCCAGCCCGCTGTCAGACATGATCTGCCCATCTTTATCAATAATCACAATATAAAGGATTTCTCTGGAACGAAAGAACCCTTTGGCCAGTTGATCCAAGGCCTGGCGGTCATAAACCGTCAAGCCGCCAATCGATGCCTTATCGAGAGCTTCCGTGATGAGTTTTCCTCTCGAGAGAAGTTCTTCTGACAACAGCGCGTCGAACTGGCTGGGAAGCCAGTAGAGTAAACCCACCGCCAGCAGAAGGGTGGTGAGGACCATCGGGAGTAGAAACTTCAGTTTCAAGGGAGAGTTCCCTTTCTCATATAGTCTGGACCTGGTGGAATACCGCCGGTTCATGATCAGAATTAAGACAAAATTGGTTACCATATGAGCCACCATGACAGGGTAAAGCAAATGAGTCAACTCGTAAAGGCTCCCTAACAAGAAGCCTGCAAAAACCGCCTGAAGCGCCCACGGCCAAAATGGGCTCCGTGGCACAAAATGGGCCAACCCAAAGAGTAAACTGGCGGGAATCAGGCCGATGATGGGTTGCAAGGCTCCCCGAAAGAACAACTCTTCGGCAAATCCGCTCAGCAAGCTTAAGGTTCCGATCTCCCAGGGGCGGAGCGGGACAAGAATTCTGGACAACTCTGCTTCCAGTTGGCGTGCCCAGTGGAAATTTCGAATTGAATAGAGGAACAATCCAATCAAGAAACCAGCGGCTCCCAACCCCATCATGAATACTTTGAGAAACGGCTCCCATTGCGTGGTGAAGAAAAGGTCGAATGTCAAACGTTTCTGAAACCGGATCCAGATCAGACTGACCAGTGTGAGAGCCGAATAAACTTTAAAGGCTGTTGGGAGAATACGCATTAATTTTCAAATTTTAGATATGCTGGGATAACAAGGCAAGGCAGGCACGTTGCCAATAAGTTGTCATCAGTTGACTATGTCCGGTAGTCCGCGTTGATGTGGATATACTCCTTGGTGAGATCGCAGGTCCACATGGTTGACTTTGCTTCGCCCTGGTTCAGGTTGAGGAGAATCCGAATCTCCCGCTGACTGAGAATTCGCCTGGCTATGCGCTCGTCAAAAGCGATTCCGGCGCCGTTCCGGCATACTGGCAACTCGCCGATACAAATATCCACGCGGTTCGGGTCAAACCTCACTCCCGAATAGCCGGCTGCGCACAAGATCCTTCCCCAGTTGGCGTCTTCACCCGCAATGGCAGTTTTCACCAGAGCGGAGTTGGCGATGGACCGTGCAATCTGCGTCGCTTCGGCTTCGCTCCCTGCGCCCGTCACCAGAATCTCCACAAATTTTCCGGCGCCTTCTCCATCTCGAACGATTTGCTGAGCGAGATTCTGACAGACTGAAGTCAAACCTTCCAAGAAATGGGTGTAACGCTCGTCTTTTTCATCAATCAAAGGAGCGCCTGAAGCTCCGTTGGCAATAATCGCCAGTGTATCGTTGGTCGAGGTGTCCCCATCGACGGAGATGCGGTTATAGCTTTTCTCGCAGGCAAGCCCCAAAGCGTCTTCCAGCAAAGCCCGGGTAATCATGACATCGGTCAGGACAAATCCCAGGGTAGTTGCCATACGAGGATGAATCATTCCGGCCCCTTTCGTCATGCCGCTTATCCGAACCTGGGCGCCTCCACTATTCGATTCGGCAGAGCAGACCTTCTTGACCGTATCTGTTGTCATGATTGCTTTCGCGACGTCGTCCAGACCGTCTGCACGAAGCTTCGACTTTAGTGTCGCGGCTTGCTTCTGGATCCGATCGATGGGAAGAGGAACGCCAATGACACCGGTTGAAGAAACAAAAACTTGCTGAGGAGAAATACCAAGGATTGTTCCGGCCAATTCTGCCATTTGGGTGGCGGCCTGAAGACCTCCTGCGCCAGTGCAGGCATTGGCATTTCCAGAATTGACGATGAGGGCTCGAATCTCGCCGCCAGAATCCTCCAGATTCTTCCGGCAAATTAATAATGGGGCGGCCTGAACCACATTCGTCGTGAACCGCGCTGCCCCGATGGAAGGTCGGGTGGAAAAAATGAGCCCGACATCTAATCTGTCCTCCACCTTCTTGATCCCTGCAGCCGCCGCAGACGCCAAAAACCCTTGAGGGGATAGAATCTGCTGGGTGTCAATTGTCCAGCTCAATGGGCCACTCCTCATGAATAGGCATTCAGTTCGCTATCTGCCTGATCCAAAGCTTCACGGACCCGACTGGGCGCCGTCCCTCCAACTACCGAATGATTTTCTAACCCGTTCTCAAGCGCCAGGGCGGGGAACACATCTTCCTGGATCAGACTCGAAAAAGCCTGCAGTTCGGTCAAGGGCAGATCCTGCAGTTCAATCCCCTTGCTTTCACAATGCAAGACAAGTTTCCCGACACATTCGTGGGCGTTTCGGAACGGCATCCCTTTTCGAACCAGGTAATCTGCCAGATCGGTAGCATTCAAGAATCCAGTCTGCACTGACTTGCTCGCCACGGTCCGGTTCAATTTGAGTGTCTTCAAGACAACCTGACTGACCAAGAGACAGTCCACTAAAGTGTCCAGCGTATCGAAGAGCAACTCCTTGTCTTCCTGGAGATCCTTGTTATAGGTCAGAGGAAGGCCCTTGACGAGAGTCAAAGCACTGCACAGATGGCCCACAACCCGTGCGCTTTTTCCCCGAATAAGCTCCAACGAATCCGGATTCTTTTTTTGGGGCATGATGCTACTTCCCGTCGTCACGGCATCGGCCAGTTCGACAAAACCAAACTCCGGAGAGGAATAGAGAATGAGATCCTCTGCGAGCCGGCTCAAATGAATGAGAGTGATGGCGCCAGCCGAGATGAAATCGAATTGATAATCCCGATCACTGACTCCGTCCAGGCTATTTCGGGTCAGTTGAGAGAAGCCCAGGTCGATTCGTAGCGAGTCCCGGTCGATCGCAAAACCATTTCCAGCGAGCGCACCCGATCCAAGAGGCATGACATCCGTGCGCCGGAAACAATCGTGAAAACGATCATAGTCTCTCCGGAACATTTCGAAATAAGCTAGCAGGTAATGGGCGAAAAGTATTGGTTGAGCCTTGCGTAGATGCGTGTATCCGGGGATGACTACGTCGAGGTGGGAACGCGACTGCTTGAGTAAGTTCTGCATGAGATTTTTGATCTCGACCTGAACCCGAATCGTTGCCCTTTTCATGAAGAGGCGGGTATCCAGGGCAACCTGGTCGTTTCGGCTCCGCCCGGTGTGCAGTTTCGAGGCAGCATCCCCTATGAGTTCGAACAATCGCGATTCCACAAAACTATGCACGTCTTCGTCCGTACTCTTCTCGATCCATTCAGGCTCTCGATCCATTCTCTTCTTAATTTCAGCGAGACCCTTACCGATTTGAGTGAGTTCCTCGGAATTCAGGATCCCTGCTTTCTCCAGTGCTTTGGCATAGGCGATAGACCCTTCGAGGTCTTCCTGAATCAAGCGCCGATCAACAGGAAGCGAGCGATTGAATCGTTCAAAGGCTTCGTCCATCCCCTCGCTGAATCGTCCCCCCCAGATTTTCATATGCCACACCTTTCCGCCGACGTGAATTGCCAACGGCTCAACATATCGGGATCAATGCATTCGTCCGCTGCCCCCAAGCTCACCTCGACAGCTTTGGGGGAATGCCTTGCCCGAACAACCTATTTCTTTGCCCTCTGGACGAGCGCCTGGACCTTTACCGGAAGACCAAAGAGGTTGATAAACCCTTCGGCGTCTTTTTGGTTATAAACCGCCTCTTCTCCAAAGGTGGCCAAATCCTCCCGATAGAGGGAGTAGGGCGATTTGAGTCCGGCAGAGATGATATTGCCCTTGTATAACTTTAGTCGAACGCTGCCTGTCACGGTCTTTTGAGTTGCCGTGAAAAACGCGTCCAACGCCTCCCGGATGGGCGTAAACCATTGACCGTTGTAAACCAGATCGGCATATTTCAACGCCAATTGGTCTTTCATTCGCAAAATTTCCTTGTCCAGGCAGATCGACTCCAGTTCGCGATGAGCTTGAACCAGTAGGGTTCCCCCAGGCGTCTCATAAGCGCCTCTGGACTTCATGCCGACCAGACCGGTTTTCGACTAGATCCATGCGACCGATGCCATGTTCTCCGCCAATCGAATTTGCCCGTTTTACCAAGTCAATCGGAGCCAGGTGGGCTCCGTCGATCCCCACGGGAGTTCCTTTTTCAAACAGAATTTCCACGTAACGGGGCTGATTGGGGGCCTTCTCCGGAGAAGCCGTGAGCTTCCACATCGATTCCTCCGGTTCACAGGAAGGATCTTCCAGGACTCCACCCTCATGGCTGATATGCCAGATATTTCGATCTTCGCTGTAAATCTTTTCCTTGGTGGCGGTGATTGGAATCTGGTGTTTGTGGGCATAGTCGATGGCATCTTCCCGGGATTTGATATCCCATTCTCTCCAGGGAGCGATCACTTTCAAATTGGGGCCAGGGCCTTGTACGTCAGCTCAAAGCGGACCTGGTCATTGCCTTTCCCCGTGCACCCGTGCGCGACCGCATCCGCCCCTTCCTTCAAGGCAACCTCGACCTGTCGCTTGGCCAGGATCGGCCGGGCCATGGAAGTTCCCAGTAGGTACTTCCTTTCGTATAGGGCGCCTGCACGGAGTGTCGGCCAGATGTACTCCCGAATAAACTCCTCTCGTAAATCCTCCACATATAGTTTCGAGGCCCCAGTCTTAATGGCTTTCTCTTCAAGCCCCGCTAATTCTTCCTCCTGCCCGACATCGCCTGCCATCGCGATGACTTCACAATGGTAATTTTCCTTGAGCCAGGGGATGATGATTGATGTGTCCAAACCGCCGGAATATGCCAGAACGACTTTCTTGACCATGGGATCTTTCCTTATTAAGAAGATGAGCTACTATTAATTTTGTCTTCTGCACTTATTGTAGGGGCAAAGCATTCGTCAGCCTGGGAGAGACCCATCTCGGTATACCGCATCGAATGCTTTGCCTCTACTGAGAAATTTTCACATTTCAATGCCTAAGAGATCAGAAGATAGAGGATCGCTTTCTGCACGTGCAGCCGGTTTTCAGCCTGGTCATAGACGATGGACTGAGGGGAGTCAATCACATTCGGAGCTACTTCGTAACCCCGATGGGCTGGCAGGCAGTGCATGAAAACCGCGTTCCGCGCGGCAAACGACATCAACTTGCGATTCACTTGGTAATCGGAAAAGATGGCTGCGCGATCTTCTGTTTCTGCCTCCTGTCCCATACTGGCCCAGACGTCTGTGTACACGACACTCGCTCCTCGAACGGCCTTTTCCGGGCTGTATTGAATTTCAAGCTTTCCCCCGGTCTTCTTGATCACTTTTTCGGCCTCATTGACGATGCGGGGGTTGGGCTCCAAATCCTTCAGGCGTTGCAATCCAGAGTTCCACTCCCAGCTTCGCGGCGCCATCGATTAAGGAGTGGCAGGTATTATTGCCATCTCCGACATAGGCAAACTTGAGCCCTTTCAGGGACCCGAATTTTTCGAGAACCGTGAAATAGTCGCTGAGTGCCTGGCACGGATGGAGCAGATCCGTCAGCCCGTTGATCACGGGAATGGAAGCATGTTCCGCCAACTCCCAAACCGATTTGTTTTTGTACGTTCGGGCAACAATGCCATCCACCCAGCGCTCCAAATTCTTTGCCACGTCTTTGATAGACTCGCGCTCACCCAACTTTGTGTCGGAGTGATCGAGAAATACGGCATGACCTCCCATGCTCGTCATTCCGACGTCAAACGTCACGCGGGTGCGGAGGGAGGGCTTCTCAAATATCAGGGCCAAGGTTTTTGACTGCAAGGCTTGCGCGTAATTCTTTGGAGACTGCTTGATCGATTGGGCAGTTGTGAAAACCAATTCGATATCTTTGGAAGTCATTAAGGCCAGTGAAAGCAAGTCCTGAACGGAGAGCTTTCCACTCTGGGGTCTGGCCGAGGAATTCGGCTTGCGGGATGACATCGTCAATGGACTCCTCCGGCACTCGGATGGTTCGGGCTGAACTGTGCCGGGTCCAACTCTTTAAAGATCCGATCCAATGCTTGAATGAACTTGGCGATTTCCTTCTTGGAGATGACATAAGGAGGCAAAAAACGGAGGACGTTGTCGCTGGTCACATTGATAATGTAACCCGCTTCAAGGCAACGATTCACAACCTCCCGGCAAGGGAAGCTCAACTCCATCCCGAGAATCAAACCCTCTCCCCGAACTTCCTTGACGAAGGGGTATTTATCTTTCAGGGAGAGGAGTTTACTCTTAAAGTAATCGCCCTAGTTCACGGATTTTCTCGAGCATCCCTTCTTCCTGCATGACCTTGAGGAACTCGAACCCCACCCGGCAGGAGAGAGGGCCTCCGCCAAAGGTGGTCCCATGATCGCCCGGACCAAAAGTGGGTGCGATCCGATCCGTCGTCACCACCGCGCCAAGTGGCAATCCCAATCCGAGAGGCTTGGCTAATGTCAGGACATCCGGGAGCAGGCCGAATTTTTCGTAATAAAAGTAGCGTCCGGTTCGGCCGATCCCGCATTGAATCTCGTCGAGAATCAACAGGGCTTTGTAGTGGTCGCAGAGTTGTCGGGCTGCCTTCAAGAATTCTTCACTGCAGGCGTGAATGCCCCCTTCGCCCTGGAGTGGTTCGATGATAATGCCGCATACTTTTTCACTAAACTTGGCTCTCAAATCCTCCACATCGTTAAAGCGGACAAAATGGAATCCGGGGACCAGGGGCTCAAATGGCTTTCGGTATTTGTCGGATGCCGTCGCAGATAAGGCCCCATAGGTTCTGCCATGGAAGGCGTTATCCATCGTCAAGATTTCGAACTTCCCTTCGCCCAGTCTGTTCTTGTAGGAGTATCCACGCGCAAGCTTGAAGGCCGCTTCAACGGCTTCCGTACCGCTGTTGCAGAAAAAGACTTTTTGCAATCCGCTGAGTTCGACCAGTTTTTTTGCCAGCAATGCTTGGTAGGGATGATAAAAGAGATTGCTGACGTGAATGCTCTTCTTGATCTGTTTGCGGAGAATATTGGTGATTCGGGGATGGTTATATCCCAGCGCATTCACGGCGATGCCCGCTAAAAGATCGACGTAGCGTTTGCCGGCATGATCATAAACGATGCATTTCCGTCCCTTGTCCACAAAGAGAGGATATTTCTTGTAGTTGGCCAGCAATACTTTTGATTCCAGATCCACGATTTGTTTCAAATTCATGAAATCCCTCTTATTTAAGAAATGACCGTTCCAAGAGCTTCCTCTAGGACTAGAACCCTGGCCAGACAGTTCTCTTCCCGGCCGCCAACAATATGAACTTTTTCAATTCCAGCGGACTTGGCGCGCTCGCAGGCCCGAGACTTGGGGAGCATCCCTTCGCTGATGACGCCTGAATGGCGTAGTTGTTCCAGTGCAGTCCGGGAAAGATGTGGGATGACTTGCTGGTTTTCATCATAGATACCCGGAACATCCGTCAAGAATAGCAACCGGTCGGCTTTGCAAAAAATCGCCGCCGCCGCAGCCATTTCATCGGCATTGACGTTGTAATAAGAAGCATCGGACCCCAAAGCCGTGCAGGCAATGATAGGGAAATAGTGATGCTGAAGTAGTAGGTCGAGCAAGCGGGGATCCCCTTCGATGACTTCCCCCACAAATCCGTAATCGAAAGGTTCGGATTCTTTCGGATCTTGAAACTTCTGCGCCAGAAAGGTGGCTCCATCACCCCCACAAATTCCCACCGCACGCTTTCCCTGGCGGAAAAAATGGGCGACGATATCTTTATTCACCCAGCCGGCAAGGACCATTTGAACCACCTGCATCGTTTCGGCATCGGTGACTCGAAGGCCCTGGTGGAAATGACTCGGGATGGATAGTTTTTCAAGGACCTGTTTGATCTGCTTCCCGCCCCCGTGAGCCACCACCATTTCGTGGCCACGATCCTGCAAATCCACAATTTGGCTGACCATTCTATGGAGAAGCTCCACATCCGTCAATAAACTTCCCCCCAACTTAACAACGATCCGCACGGCTTTCCTTTCTTGGCTAACTGAGACCTGTCTTTTCATCGAACCCGAACATGACATTCATATTCTGAACCGCCTGACCCGCCGCCCCTTTGAGTAGATTATCGATGGCTGAAATCAGGATCAAACTGGATCGCGCCGCGTCAAGGCTCCATCCAATATCACAGTAGTTGGTGTGCGCCACATGTTTGATTTCCGGATAAACCCCCTTCGGAAAGATCCGAATAAAGGGCCGGCCTTGATAGTTGTCCTGGTAGCAATGAGAGACATCTTGCTCGGTCACTCCTTTGCGCAACCGTAAATAAATGGTGGATAGAATTCCACGATTGATGGGCAATAGATGCGGGGTGAAAATGAAATGGTCATGATTCAATTCCTGCCAGATCTCCGGGGCATGACGATGCTTCCTGACGTTATAGGCTTTGAAGCTTTCTGACACCTCGGAAAAATGCGTATTCCCCGTGGGGGTCTTGCCGGCTCCCGTGACACCGGATTTCGAATCACAAATGATGTCCATGCTCAAATCGATCAACTCCGCTCGTTGCAGAGGGATTAGCGGCAGAAGCGCGGAAGTTGGATAGCAGCCGGGATTGGCAACCAGTTGAGCTGTCCGGATGGCGTCGCGGTGAATTTCCGTGAGACCATAAACCGCTGCCTCGAGCAAGTCCGGAAAACGATGCTCAAACCCATACCACTTTGGATAGAGAGTATTTTCTTTCAACCGGAACGAACCGCTCAGGTCGATGACCTTTAATGAATGGGCTAAGAGATCCGGAACAAGTTCATGCGAAGTCTCGTTGGGCGTTGCCACGAAGACGATCGCAATCTCACGCTGGTTCAGTGATTCAATATTCAGCGGTTCAATGTCCAGGTCACAACGCCCGAGAAAGGAGGGAAGCTCTTGGCTAAAATGGCGAGGGGTGCCGGAATGCCGTTCCGCGTTGGCCGTCATGAGCGTATTCAATTCGACAAAGGGGTGTTTGAGAAGCAAGGCGGCAATCTCCGCCCCGGAATACCCGCTAGCGCCGATGATCGCAACTCTCTTTTGGATGGCTTGACTCAATGGTGTTGCTCCTCTCGGAAATGCCAGACGTCTCCACCTGTTGTTAGTTTTGGAAAATGAGAAGGCACCGGATCCCTGTGAGTGTTCATCTTCTGTGACCTGTTCCCTCAAGTTTGATTGTAGGGAGCGCGGTTCGTCCTTTCACGGCAAACCCCCTCTGCGTCTTGTTCCTCCAAAAGCTTTCCTTTACCGGCTCATTCCCAACAATCGTTTCCGCACCGTACGCGCCGCCAGAGATCCTTTGGTCACGACAATGATAGTGTCATCGCCCGCCACGGTTCCAATAATTTCATTCCAGCCGATATTGTCAAGGCTGCGTGCGACCGGCGGGGCATTGCCCGGATTGGTCTTGACCACCACCATGTTCCCGGCTGTTTGGGCTTCGGTCATGAATTGGGCAATCGTGTGCTGTTGCTGCTGGGAGTTGGCAGCATGGGGCAAGAGCTGTCCCGGAAGCTTGTACCCCTCCACGGTCTTCACGAGATTGAGTTCGTGTAAATCCCGTGACAAGGTGGCTTGCGTGACATGAATCCCCTCCACGGAAAGCTGATGCGCGAGCGCGGCCTGGCTGGCGACGGGCCGCGACTGCACCAGGGAAAGGATCTTCGATTGTCTTCGGTGTTTGATCATGGTCCAATGAATAATTATTCACACAAAAGAATAATTATAGATCCATTCTGCGGTCTGTCAAGTAGAAAGAAGTGGGGGGACACCCGGCACAGAGAGTTGACAAAGGATTTTAAGGGTTCACGATCCGGAATGCCGCTGCGCCTGATTCAGGCGGCCGTTTGTTTGGGATTGGAAGGAGCCGTTTTTAAAAGGGCTCGAATCTGCTCGTCACTGACCCGAGCAAAATCTTCGTAGTAATTGCCAATCTCGTAAAGCGCCAACTCCTCGGTCTGAAGACAGACCATTTCGTCGCAATGGTGGCTGATAAAGCGTTTGGCACGAAAGTGGCTCACGGGGACGCCGACAAGAGTTTGCCGGGCGCCCAGGTTCTTGACCATTTCGAGGGCACTGAACAGAGTCCAGCCGGTGTGCATCCCGTCATCAATCAGCAAGGCGCATTGGTTCTCCAAAGCAGGGAGAGGAGTGGCTCCCCAACTGCTGAGTTCTTTCATGAGATTCAGGCGTTCTTGCTTGGCGATCTTCTGAATCTCCGGGGGAGTCAGCCGAACTTGCCCGATTAAGGGTTGATTCAAGTGTAACTCTCCTTGATCGGTGACATATCCGAAAACGATCTTGGCATCCCAGGGCACTTCGAGCCGGCGTATGGGCAGTGGCAGAAAGGGGCGTTTGAACGCCTGAGCGACCGAAGCGGCTACCGGCAGTCCTCCTCGAGGGATTCCCAAGATGATCGGGTTAAAGGATTGCCATTGAGAGAGCTGGCCGGCGAGCTCGCGCCCCGCGTCTTCCCGACTCTTAAACTTTGCCATGGATAAACCCTTTCATGCGAAAATGATCCTTCGTACTGACCGGAACCTCAAAACGTCAGTCTATCGATTCGCAACCGAAAAAAGCAAGCCAATTTCAGGCCCAGGAGAGTCCTCGAGCGCTGTCCGAGGCTCTTACAGGGCGATGGGGTTAACGGGACATTAAGCCCTGCGGAGAAATGAGAGAAGAACGTCGTAAGGAGGAGAGAGGCCATGAAATCATCAACAGTGTCGATCCGAATAGAAAGCCTTTTGAAGATGATGGACGAGGCTTATGACAAGAGAGCATGGCACGGACCGAATTTGAAAGGCTCTTTGCGAGGCATTTCTTCGCAGGATGCAGCCTGGCGCCCCGGCAAAAACCGGCACAACATTTGGGAAATTGCCCTACACGCAGCCTATTGGAAATATGTTGTCCTCAGAAGGCTTCTGGGAAAGAAGCGTGGATCCTTTGACATTGCAGGCAGTAACTGGTTTCTCCGGCCGGTTGAATTTTCGGAGAAAGCCTGGAAAGCGGAGCTGAGAATCCTTGAAAAGCTTCACCAGGAGTTGCGGGGGGTTGTGGCAGGGCTCAAGGAGAAGGATCTTGATCTGGCACCGAAGGGCAGTCAAAACAGCAATGAATTTCTGATTCGGGGGATTGCTTTCCACGACATCTATCATGCCGGGCAAATTCAACTCCTGAAGCGAATGAAACGAAATGCCGCGTGAAAGCAATTTTCGCCGTCGGCTCTCCTCTCCCCAACGCGGGAGAGGAGCTGGAGGTGAGGGGGGACTGCACACCTGTAGAGGGCGGTGCTCTGCGACGCAGACAACTGCGGCCTCGTGGAACTTTGCTCTCCAGGCCAGGTGAAGCATCCGATCGGTTCATGCCTGGGAGAGGAATGCAAAAATGAATCACCGGCTCTCCTCTCCCCAACGCGGGAGAGGAGAGCCGGTGAGGGGGCACTAGACCGAGTCAATGAGGTTCGCTTTTTCGAAATAAAATGTCCAAGAAAAAAGCTCATTCCGCAGCAAACACCAAATCGCAAATAAGAAATAGAAAATTGGGAGGGAACTGGGCGTCATACCCTGAGTCAAACAAATGACGGCATCTCAACAGCGGCCAATCATGGCGCATCCCTCATCAACAGAGTGTTATCGATGAGCCGTGTCTTCCCTAAAAAGGCGGCGAGAGCTAACAGCGCAGAAGAATCAACGGTTTCTAGAGGCGAGAGGTCGCGGGTATTCACGATCTCTGCATAGTCCAGTCTGATGAGCGGTTCGGCACGGAGTTGGGCCTTGACGCCATCGAGCAATAGGCGTGAAGACTTTTCTCCTCGTTTCACTTTTTCCTTAGCCCATTGCAAAGATTGGTGAAGTCGCGTCGCTGCCAATCTCTCCTCCCGAGTGAGATAGCTATTTCTCGAACTCAGCGCTAGGCCATCCGGTTCACGGACGATCGGGCAGGGAACGATCTCAACGGGCAAGGAGAGGTCTTCGACCAGGCGCTGGATCAAGATACATTGTTGGGCATCTTTCCAACCAAAAAGAGCCAGATGAGGCTGCCAGACTGTCAAGAGCTTGCAGACGATCGTCGTCACCCCCCGAAAATGACCGGGACGCGTGACACCGCATAATTTCTGGCTCAACTCTTCCACTGTGACAAAGGTGCGGAAACCGGGGGGATAGACCTCGGACACTTCGGGAGCATAGACGGCATCGACCAGATGTTCCTTCATGAGATCCAGGTCTTTGTCCCACGATCGCGGGTAGCGTTCAAAATCTTCGTTGGGACCAAACTGGGTGGGATTGACGAAAATGGAAACGACGACCCGATCTGACAATTCTCGGGCTCTGCGGACCAAGCTCAAGTGGCCGGCATGCAACGCCCCCATGGTCGGCACTAGCGAAACACGGCGCTGCTCATTCTGCCATTGAGTTCGGATTCCTCGCGATTCATGGATGGTCTTGATCAGTTCCATGGAGGTCTCTTAACGGGCCGAGGCTTTTGTCGAATCCAGAGAATAAGATTCCGCGGCTGAAGGGAAGTTCTCTTCGCGACAATCTTCGGAGAAGTGGTGTAAGGCCTCTCGAATAATTTCCTGCAAGTTGGCATAACGCCGGACGAACTTAGGGGCCTTTGCGAAAGTCAAGCCCAGCAAGTCCTCGGTGACCAGGATCTGCCCGTCACAGTGCAGACCGGCGCCAATGCCGATAGTGGGGATACGCAGCAAGGTGGTAATCTCCTTAGCCAATTCCTGAGGAATACCCTCTAACACGATGGAGAACACGCCAATCTCTTGCAAGGTAAGGGCGTCATCAATCAATTCTTGGGCTTGTTCCGGGGTCTTTCCCTGGACCTTATATCCTCCCATGGCATGGACGGATTGCGGAGTCAGGCCAATGTGACCCATGACGGGAATCTCCGCTTCAACCAGTCGTTGAACTAGCCGGGCCCGTTTTCGCCCGCCTTCGAGCTTGATGGCTTCAGCTCCTCCTTCTTTGACCAGCCGGACAGCATTCTGCATGGCGGCCTTTTGACCGACATGGTAAGAACCAAAAGGCATATCGGCCACGAGGAAAGCTCGCTGAACGGCGCGCCGCACGGCTTGAAGGTGGATAATCATTTCCGTCATGCTCACTGGAACGGTGGTGGAATAGCCTAGACGGGTCATGGCCAGGGAGTCGCCCACCAGGATCAAATCGATTCCTGCTTCGTCAATCAGTCGGGCGAAAGGATAATCCGCGGCCGTAAGGCAGGTGATCTTTCTTTTTTCAGTTTTTCGAGCGATTAACTTCGGAAGGGTAATCTTGTCCTGCGGGGTGTTTGGGGTAGCGTTCATCATGGATACGCTCCTTTCTTGTTTCTTTCGTATCAATTGTCAATAAGTCAACAAAGTCCCCTCTCTGTTCAAGTAGAGGCTTTGCTAACCTATTATCGTATAAAATGTCTGTTATTTGTAGAGCCAATCTGCAAACGCAAGAATCAAAAGGGGATTTTCCAAAATAAGGAGTGGTAGCCACGATTGACGCGCTTTGTGCGGCTATCGTGGGCTTGTGTTGTATGATTGTGCGCTTAGGCTGCTTTCACTCCAATGCCGGTCACTTGCGATCCACGATTGACCGGCTCAACACGCCGTTCAATCGTGTCTACCCTTCTTTATTTCATGCCCGGTAATTGTCGGGAAGGCGAACATAGTCAATCTGGATCGGGCAAGCGGCCACAACAGAATGGTCGAGGGAGAAGTTATTGTAACTGGACCACCGCCACTGTTCGGGCTTTTCGATCAGACCCTTGCGGAGAGGGTTCATGTGCATATACTCCAACCGATCCCCGAACTCCTTGGAATGGCGGACAAAACGATCCCAAAACTGATGCTGCCACCGAGACCCGTGCGCCTGTCGCAGGCGGTTGATCTTCAACGATGAGACCCGTTTCACATTTTGCAGAACGTCGGATATCGTGACTGGCGATCTGGGCCAAATCAAGGCGTGCCAGTGATCTGGCATTAGGACGTAGCCAAAAAGTAAGAAATCGAGCCGACGTCGGGTGTTGATAATCGTTTCTGTAATGATTTGGTATTCCGGTTCGTGAAAGGGCCGCTCACCGAGGTTCAAATTGGTTGTGATGAAAAAAATCTTCTCTGAGTTCTTGAGCCTGTGAATCTTGGACACGGATGTATCTTGCCACTGGTAGCCACGATTGACGCGCTTTTTGCGGCTATCGTGGGATTGTGTTATGAGATTGTTTGCTCAGGTTATTGCATTCCATCACGATCCACGATTGACCGGCCAAACGCGCCGTTCAATCGTGGCTACCTGCTAGCACTTAGCCACCCGCAATGGCCCCGATGATCAAGTAAGGCTCGGCTCCTGTCGCGACGGCCTCGGGCAGCGGAGTGTCCGGTGGTTCATGAGATAGGTCCTCCTGGCAGGCGAAGAACCGCACAAACGCTCGCCGCTTGTGGGTGACGTGATCCCGGATCGTCCCGCGCAGTACCGGATAGCGGGCCTCGAGCGCGTCGAGCACCGAACTCTGAGTGACCGGTCCCTTAACATCGAGCTCTACCTCGCCCTCAACGCGCGCCAGTGTCCGCAAATGAAACGGGAGTACGACCCGGATCATGGCAGGGTTTGAACCTCCACTGAAAGTACAGCCGGAAGATCTCTGACGATGGGTGCCCAACTGTCGCCGGCATCAGCCGAAGCATAGACTTGCCCGCCGGTGGTGCCGAAATACACGCCGCACTTGTCGAGCGAATCGACAGCCATCGCGTCGCGCAGTACGTTAACGTAGCAATCACGTTGCGGGAGACCTTTCGTGAGGGGTTCCCACTCATTCCCACCTGACTTGCTGCGATAGACGGTGAGCTTTCCTTCCAAGGGAAAATGCTCCGAATCGCTCTTGATGGGAACGACGTAGATGGTTTCCGGTTCGTGAGCGTGCACGTCGATCACAAACCCGAAGTCGGTCGGCAGGTTTCCACTGACCTCCCGCCACGAATCGCCGGCATCGTCGCTGCGCATGACGTCCCAGTGTTTTTGCATGAACAAGACATTTGGACGCTCTCGATGCAGCGCCATGCGGTGCACGCAGTGGCCTACCTCGGCATTCGGGTCCGGGATGTATTGCGATTTCAATCCACGGTTGATCGGGCGCCAGGTTTTGCCACCGTCATCGGTCCGAAAGGCGCCTGCCGACGAGATAGCGATGTAAATCCGCTTGGGGTTGCTCGGATCCAGGAGAATCGTATGCAGACCCAACCCCCCAGCCCCTGGCTGCCATTGGGGGCCTGTACCGTGGCCACGGAGTCCGGAAAGTTCCTGCCAGTTCTGGCCACCATCCGTTGAACGAAATAAGGCGGCATCTTCCACCCCTGCGTAAACGGTGTTCGGATCGTTCAGCGAGGGTTCCAGGTGCCACACCCGCTTAAATTCCCATGGGTGTTGTGTACCGTCATACCATTGGTGAGTTGTGAGGGGCTTGCCGCTTTCAGGGGAAACGTCGTAAACGAATTTATTACTCTCGGCTTTCGGCATGCCCTCCGGGGTTGTCGCCGACTCGCCGGGCTTCAAGCCGGGTTGCTCCCACGTCTTGCCCCCGTCATTCGAGCGCTGGATAATTTGCCCGAACCAGCCGCTGGTCTGCGATGCATACAGCCGGTTCGGATCAACAGGCGAACCCTTGAGGTGATACATCTCCCAGCCCCCAAAGTGGGGGCCAGCAACCTCCCACTGTTTGCGCTTCCCGTCCGATGACAAGATAAACGCGCCTTTACGTGTCCCCACCAGCACTCTGACTCCACTCATTCCTCCCTCCTTTTCATCACATAGGTGACCCAGGATTTAATAGGTTGTGTCGCGACAATAATCGTTAATGAAGAGTATTTTAGCAAATCAGACTCGTAGCGCCACACGTTTGCGCCGAATCAATGCGTCGAGGCTCCATTCGCCGGCGCCCTGCGTCGCCATGTAAAGGAAGATGAAACAAAACAAGACTGCAGGCTGCCCTTGGTTCAGAATCGGCCACGCTCCGTGCGGAGCGTGAAACTGCCAATACGCGACAGCCATCTCGCCGGATAGTATCAATGCCACGGGCCTGGTCACGAGGCCGAGCAGGATCAGAATACCGCCAAAGACCTCAAGCACCCCGCCGATGCCCACCTGAGACATCAATCGTGCCGTGCCCCCGCCTGGCATCCCGCCAAACCATCCAAAGAGTTTCATGCTGCCGACCTGGAAGAACAGCAACCCCGTGACAACTCGAAGCAAGCAGTAACTAATCTCTACAGCTCGGTTCCTTTTCATTGACTGCCTCCCAATCGCTTTGCGAGATGGTAAAGCATTTGAATTCAGTTCAGAAAAGCGCCAGTAAGCATCGCAATCCACTCGAGTATCTCTGAATTCTGGAAGAGAAACATAAAATGCAACCGCCCGAATCATTTGTCCAGTTTTTTCTGGGCTTTAGTCCAGACGCAAACACGTTGTTGGCCGAGTCTCACGACCCGGCGGAACACTTTCAATCCTCCCCTATGAAGGTATGCAAAAATTGATGGGAGGGCCTTTTGAGTGTTTGTAGTGACGACTTTAGTCGTTTCTTTTCAACCCAACTCTGGAACGACTGAAGTCGTTACTACGATCTTTTCACGCCTTCCTCTCCCAGGCGGGGAAACAGCAGGCCGTCTTCTCAGCTATCTTCTATCGGGCGGATTCCCGATTCGTTTGTTGACTTTGAAATGTTGATTATGCTAGAAACCCAGTCGTATGGGTCCAAAATGATAACATCTTGGATGAAAATGGGTTAGTGGCAAAGATCCCACTTTTTGACAACTGTCATCCCCCAGAAAGCAATTATCCTGCGTTTCGTAATTCTTAGATTAAAGTTACAGCATCTTTCCAGCTTCCAGGCCAGAGGCCTGTTTTAACTGATCGGGTAGGATGGGCATGAATTTCTTAGAACTCATTTGGTTAATCCCTCTGTTTCCTGCAGCTGGTGCATTCCTCAACGGAGTCCTCGGAAAGAGACTTCCAAAACAGGTTATTAATTATGTAGCCTGCGGATTAGTCGGCTTGTCCTTCTTGTTCTCACTGGGTGCCGTCCGTCAGCTCCTCGAATTGCCTGCTCACGAGCGGCTGATCAAAATCAATTTGTTTCCCTGGATCTCTGCCGGCCTCGGAGAACTCCGCTCCGGAGGGTTGGCTCCTTTCGTCTTGTCTTGGGGTTTCCAGCTTGATCCTCTCTCAAGTGTCATGATCCTAGTAGTTACGGGGATCGGTTTTCTCATCCATATCTACTCAACCGGTTACATGGCGCACGAAGGCGGGTATTACCGCTTCTTCGCTTATCTGAACCTGTTCATGTTCTCCATGCTGACCTTGGTTCTCGCCAATAACTTCGTCCTGATGTTTGTCGGGTGGGAAGGCGTGGGGTTGTGTTCGTATTTGCTGATTGGTTTCTATTTTCACAAGAAGAGTGCTGCCGATGCCGGGAAGAAGGCATTCATCGTCAACCGGGTGGGCGATTACGGTTTCATGCTCGGGATGTTTCTTGTTTTCACTACCTTTGGATCTCTGGACTTTACAACTGTCTTCGCTGCAGCAAAAGCGAAAGTAAGCCACGGCGCATTGGCGACTGGGGATCCAGTCCTGACCGCCATCTGCATCCTGTTGTTTATTGGAGCGATGGGCAAGTCCGCCCAGGTCCCGCTCTACGTCTGGTTGCCGGATGCCATGGAAGGCCCGACCCCGGTCAGTGCCCTGATTCATGCGGCGACGATGGTGACGGCCGGAGTCTACATGGTGGCCCGTTGCAACGCCTTGTTTGGGCTGGCTCCGACGGCCATGGAACTGGTCGCGGTGGTGGGAGCGTTGACGGCCATCTTTGCGGCCTCGATCGGGCTGGTGCAAAACGACATCAAGAAGGTGCTGGCCTATTCAACGGTGAGTCAGTTGGGCTACATGTTTCTGGGTTGCGGGGTGGGAGCCTTCGGGGCGGGCATTTTTCACTTGATGACCCACGCCTTTTTCAAGGCACTGCTATTTTTGGGAGCGGGCAGTGTGATTCATGCCATGGGAGGCGAACAGGACATTCGGAAGATGGGCGGGTTGAAGAGCAAGATCCGGACGACCTGGTGGACGATGCTGGTGGGGACGGTGGCGATAGCAGGATTTCCGCCACTGGCGGGATTTTTCAGTAAAGATGAGATCTTGTGGCGGACGTTTTCGAGCGGACACCGGCTGTTATGGCTGGTGGCGGTAGTGGCGGCCGGGATGACGTCGTTTTACATGTTTCGGATGCTGATTTTGACGTTCTACGGGAAGCCGCGGATGTCGCCTGAGGTGGAGCATCATGTGCACGAATCGCCGGGGAGCATGACGGGACCGCTACAGATTCTGGCGATCGGATCGATTGTGGCCGGCTGGCTGGGGATTCCGCCGCTGATCGGGCATTATTTGGGAAACGTGCCGAATGTTTTAGAGCGGTTTATGGAGCCGGTGTTTGCACCGTCATTAGGGGAAGAGGTGCTGCATGGGAGCGAGGCGATGGAGTGGGGGATGACGGGGGTAGCGTTGGGAATAGCCGTCGTGGGATTCCTTCTTGGCCCGTGCCTTCTATGTCGAGAATCCGGAGTTGCCGGAACGGCTCATGACCCGCTATCGCGGACTCTATCTTACCCTGCTCAACAAGTATTGGGTCGATGAAATCTATGATGCGTTGATTGTGAATCGCACCAAAGACCTGGGGACCTTCCTGGCCAAATTTGATCTGCGCGTGATTGATGGCGGTGTGAATGGTTCTGCCTGGCTGACCCGTCTCACAGCTTCGGTTTCCGGGTTCTTCGATTATTGGGTGGTGGATTTTGCCGTGCGCCGATCCGACTTGATTTTCTACATGAGTTATCCCATTCGACGCTTACAGACAGGCATCATTCAAAATTATTTTGCCTTTAGTATTGGGGGAATTGTGTTGCTCGTGAGTTACTTTTTCTTGAGGTAGCTGGGAGGAATTGTCTTCATGTTCCAAAACCACCTTCTATCCGTTGTTGCCTACACGCCATTGGTTGGAGCGCTATTGCTCCTGTTCTTTGATAAAGAGAAAAAAAACTTCATCCGTTGGTTTGCCAATATTGTGGGCGCCGTCGGGTTTCTGGTGTCGATTCCCTTGGCACTCAGATTCGATCCAAACCTGGAAGGCTTTCAATTTGTCGAGAGACACTCCTGGATTCCCGGACTCGGCGTCGATTATCACCTGGGAATCGATGGCATCAGTCTTTTGATGATTCTGTTGACAACGGGGCTAGGCTTCCTCTCGATCCTGTCTTCCTGGAGTGCCATCGAGGATCGAGTGAAGGAGTATTACATCTTCATGTTGCTCCTCCAGACCGGGATGCTTGGGGTCTTCATGTCGCTCGACTTTTTCCTCTTTTACCTCTTCTGGGAAGTGATGCTCGTCCCGATGTACTTCCTCATCGGGGTTTGGGGCGGCCCCAGGAAACTCTATGCAGCCATCAAGTTCTTTCTCTATACCTTGTTTGGTTCTTTGCTGATGCTTCTGGGCATCCTGGCTCTTTATTTCTATAACTACAAGGTGACGGGCACGTACTCCTTCAGCATTCCGGATATCCAAAAGCTGAACTTACCCTGGGAATATCAGTTCTGGGTGTTTTTTGCTTTTTTCGTGGGATTTGCCATCAAAGTTCCCATGTTTCCTTTTCATACCTGGTTGCCGGATGCCCACGTGGAGGCTCCGACGGCAGGGTCTGTGATCCTGGCGGGGGTTCTGCTGAAGATGGGAACGTATGGTTTCGTGCGCTTCAGCCTTCCGATGTTTCCGGATGCCGTCAAGGACACCTCTTCGCTCAATTTTTCCTATTTCACTTTTGGGTTGATTCACCATCAATTTGGCATTTTGAATTTGATGGTCTTCCTGTCCATTGTCGGGATCGTCTATGGAGCCCTGGTGGCCCTAATGCAGAAGGATGCCAAGAAACTGGTCGCTTACTCCTCCGTCAGCCATTTAGGCTTTTGTATGCTGGGGTTATTTGCGCTCAATCCCAACGGCATCAATGGCAGCATCATTCAACAAATCAACCACGGCATTTCAACCGGAGCACTCTTCTTGATTGTCGGAATGATCTATGAACGCCGGCATACGCGGGAGATTTCCGAATTTGGCGGCCTTTCCCACGTGATGCCGGTCTTTGCAACCTTGTTCCTGATCATCACCATGTCATCGATTGGACTGCCGCTCTTGAATGGCTTTATCGGAGAATTCACGATTTTAGCGGGAGCATTTCAAAAGAAGATGCTTTGGGGAGCCTGGGGATGTTTGGGAATTGTGCTCGGGGCCGCGTATATGCTTTGGCTCTATCAGCGCATGATGTTTGGGCAGATTACGAACCCCAAGAACGCGAAGCTTAAAGACATTAACCTGCGGGAATTTGCAACCCTCTTTCCCCTCGTCATCATGGCGTTTTGGATCGGGATCTATCCCAAGCCTTTTTTCCGGATCATTGAGAAGCCGGTCAACCAGATTGTCGCCAAAGTTCAGCCCGGATTTTTCTCGCGGCCGATAGAACAGGCCAGCCAGGTGAAGGCATTGCCGATCGCCGATTCCCAAGTTCGAAATGGCCATTGATAATGCTCAAGGGCCAATGTCAGAATGCTGATTGCCAAATGCCGAATGTCTTGTGTTGCGTTTTTGACTTTGTCTTAACGAACCTGAGGGGGCTAGACCAGGCTTACGAAAATGTTTTTTTTCTGGGCCTGGCCCCGAGACTTGGCGGTCTTTCGAGAGGCAACGATAACTGCAAGAATCTCCGTGCCTTCTTTCATTACCTCTTTGACTTTTTCGGGATTGACTAGTCCTGACTCTACAAGCATTTCCATCCAATAAAGGGATTCATCACACTCCTCTTCAACGATTCCCAGTTTTGCAATAAATTCAGCATGAGATCTGGCGCGGCATGCAGCTCGATAGTTTGCACCAACGGAAGTGCCGCTCCTGATGAGTTGACGCGCGATCACAAAACTTGTAGAGGTTCTTGGCAAAGTTTCTGCCATTCTAATTATCCCAAGACCTAACTGTTTGGTTCTTTTTCTAAGATCTTCAAAACTCATCTGCTTGTTCAACCAAATGCAGGCCGTATGAAGCTTCATTTGGCACTTGTCAGTCGGCATTTTGGACTTTGGCAATCCACAATCCGAAATCTAATTTCCTTTTGGTTCTACAAGCTTCAACGTGTGGCTGCCTACTTCCAGTTGGTCTTGATGAATGAACTGGATTCCTTTGGCCGGATATTCAAACATCGTAATCTTGGGCTCCGGGTGAGTTTCAACAGGGTTGTCGCCAAATATCTTTTTCAGCAGCTCTAGCTTCCCCTTTGCTAGCAACTCCGCGAGATCTCCTTTGGCATTCTTGTAAAGGCTATTCACATAAATGGTTTTTACTTTTCCCGTGTGGCGATCGAATTCGAGGTAGAGACTGTGATTCTTGTACGCGCTGCGATAAACTTCGGGGAGTGTTTCCGTCTTGATGGGATTTCCCAGGATTTTGTCAACATCCCGAGTGCGGTCGCCTAACTTAACCCCCTCGACTGAAATATTTCGACTTGTTATATCGGGAATTTTTGTGATGTCTTCCTTGCTGATATCATAGACCTTGATCTCGGCAGGTTTGGGTTCAGGTGCCGCCCTATTCACTGGAGGGAGGGAGGGCTCCTTAGATTCCTTGGGAGCAGAGCAGGCGAAAGAAAAGATCATCAAAAGGCAGCCGGTCAGGCGCAGAACAAATTTTCCACTCATAGCGTCCTCCAATTTTTTCTTGAATTACAAGGCCCCTCAATGAGAAAGTCATATGAAAGGGTGTGGATGTGTAGGTTTCCCGGTCGAGATAGGCTTGCACCTGGGATGATTTAGGTCTTCATGAATCCAAGCTAAATCCCCGCTCCATATCCTAAACTAAATATCGAGATGAATTCACCTCAAAACGTTCCGAATCCTAAGTATCAAGCTGGAGAGCTTTTGTCGGTAGGCATCATGTTCCCGGCCTGTACTGGAATCGGTTACGGGATAGGATACTGGCTTGACCGTTGGTGTGGGACGCAGAATATATTCAAAATAGTTTTTCTGTTCTTAGGCATCGCGGCAGCGTTTATTAATCTGTTCAGAGTGATCCAATGGATGGATCGGGACGATGACAACTCTAAGACCTGAACCGTCTTTTGCAGATCCAGTTTATTTCAATTTAGATAAGCGCTTGCAGCAGCATGCGTTGTGGTTGAGCGGGGTGACGGTTGTTCTGGCCCTGGCTTGCCAGGCCTGGCACTTTATCTTGAGCTTTGCCGTCGGAGCCCTGTTGTCGGCGATCAATTTCTCGTGGATGAAGTATGGGATCGATCGCCTCGTGGTATTGCAGAGTGGGTCTTCGTTACCATTGTCGCAGTCTAACCGCAAGATTATCTTGAAGTATTTGCTGAGATACGCCTTGATCGGAAGTACCCTGTATGTTATATTCCGCTTTCGATTTTTGGATCTCCGAGGCGCCATTCTTGGCCTTTTTCTTTTCGTCGGAGCCGTTCTCTTTGAGTGTATTTTTTTGGTCGGCCGGTCTTTGGTGAAGGAAAACGATGGAAGAGCATAGTCTTTGGATTTCAGAGGAAGCTAACCGCCTCCTGGGACCGTTGGTTGCTCCGGTCAAGAACTCAATCTGCACGACCTTCTATGGTTTTTTTCACCAAAAATATATCCCCCCCGAAAAAGTCATCCCGGATCATGTTCTCTTCGCGCTCTTTGTATTTCTTTTCTGTTGCGTTTTCTTCCCGCTGGTTCGCCGCTCGTTCTCCATGGAAAAGCCCGGGAAAATCCAGCATCTGCTGGAAGTAGCCATAGAATTCCTCCATGAACAGTTGGAAGAGAATATTGGCCATGGCGGGAAGAAATTCCTGCCCATGATCGCAACGATCGGCACGTTCATTTTGCTTATGAATTTGCTCGGACTGATTCCCGGATTCATGTCGCCGACAAGTAATATCAACGTGACCGCCGGTTGCGCTATCACGGTGTTCCTTTATTATAATTACCTGGGGATCAAGAAAAACGGTGTCCTAAAGTACCTTAAGCATTTTGCCGGACCGGTCTGGTGGCTGTCGTGGTTGATGTTCCCGATTGAGATTATCAGTCATTTGGCACGGCCGTTTTCATTGACTGTACGTCTGTTTGCCAATATCTACGGAGAAGAGCTGATTATTGTCGTCTTCTTTGGTTTGCTGCCGTTTCTTCTTCCATTACCGATCATGGGCCTTGCCATCTTTACAAGTTTTCTCCAAGCATTTATTTTCATGGTTCTTACCATGATTTACGTTTCCGGTGCGGTGGCAGAAGATCACTGACCAGGTTTGCTTCACGCGTGAGCCCGGGATGCACGAGGGTTTTCCGGGGACCACCTCCGTGGGGCAGTTTATAACACTCCGTTGATAGAATCCGATGGAGTGATCTTTCAATGAAAGGAGCGAAAACCATGAGAAAGGTTTTTGCATTCGCATTACTGACCATGGGAGTACTCTTGATGGCATCCCCGGTCTTCGCGCAGGATGCAGCTGCGGCCGGAGGGCACCAGTGGACAACCATTACGGCTGGGTTCGCAATGGCAATTGCGTCGTCCGTTTGCGGACTGGCGCAGGGGAAAGCGATTGCGGCAGCTTGTGAGGGATTAGCCCGCAATCCGGGAGCAGCACCCGCAATACGTTTCTCCTTGTTGTTGGGGTTGGTGCTGATCGAGTCACTAGCACTTTACACCTTGCTGATCATTTTCATCAAAGTATAGAGTTTTACGTTTTGAAACCATAAAGCCTGGCAGCGGGTGGCGCAGCCAGGCTTTTTTTTTGCGTCGAACATTTGGAGGGCGGAGCTCTGCGACGCCACATTCAGGTGGAGCGGGCGCGCGGGACCGCTGTCCCCCGGCACACGCTTGAACGCGCGCGAGAGCGCGCGTTCCACCTTTGATTTCATCAGGCCTCGTGGAACTCAGTCCTCCAAAAGGCGCCAATCATCAGAGGTTTTTGATCCGCACCGAATATTCAAGTGGAAGTCGCAATAGGCGGTCTTGCTCGCGACGGGTCATTTCGTATAATAAATTGTGCTTTTACCTTTCTCACCTATTGTCACTGAGAAGTTTTTCGTATCCGGGAATACGGACACCTTGATGAATTCACCTTTGCAGTTCTCTTCCCAATTGGCGATCTGGCTTTTATCGGGATTATCTTTTTCGCTCATTTCGACATTGCGATGCAGTTGGTAAGTCGCTTTCAGGCTTGGGATTGATTTGAACAGGGAGACAACTTCCGCGTTCGCTCCTTTGTGGGGGCCATTGCACATGATACTGACCGTCGGTTCAATCACCTTGACCAAGGCCGGATTACTGCTAAGGTCGAGACCATGGTGCGTTACCATCTGCAGATCTATCTTTCCCAAGGGATTATTGGGGCAGACCAGTTGATGCTCAATGTTCCACGTCAAATCCCCCAAATCGAGAAAATCGAAGTCACCATAACTCAGAAGAAGACCGATGCTCCTGGCATTATCCGACGTGTCCACAGGTTTCGCTGGCACATCACAAAAGGGGTTGGGACCGGCTCCGACGCCTACAGGCGTCGGAATGACCTTGCCGTCTGCGACCACGCAGATGAGTCTCAGCGGCACAGTCTTCTTCTTCAGCGGAATGGTATCTCCGGCATGCAGGACTTGTCGCTTCCCTTGGGAGGCCTTCTGATAATCGGCGTATAAATCTTTGTCGTACTCCTGGTCGGGTTGCATCAAAGCGTGATCGTAAAAGTGGCCAATGGGAATGGTCTGACTCAGCTGAAGTATCGGCCCAAAATGATCTCCATGAAAATGGCTGACGACCAAATGGTCAATCCTCGAGATCCCAGCCAGCTTGGCAACATACAGAATTCTGTTCAGATCCCGCGAATCGGCGCTTTTCGATCCACAGTCAATCAGGATCGGTTCGTGTTGGGGCGTGACGATTAAGGTAGCGGCACCGCCTTCAACATCGATGAAGTAAATGTCCAAATTTTCTGCGGCTGACAGGGCAGGGCACAGCAAGAACAGAGTGAAAATTGTGAAAACTAAAAGCTGAATTAGTGTAGCTCTCCTTTTGGTCGGTCTTTTGATCATCTGGATCCTTTCTCGATGTCTCTGAGCTGAAAAAGCACTATACAATTCACGTTGGGCGGATTCAAGCCCACTGTGCAAGAGCGTTCCAGCCTGGGAAGATGATTCCTCGCAAGCAATCCACCCTAGATTAGAGTGAAGGGCAATTGAGATACGTCCAGGAATCTTTTGCTGGTGTCAAGCGCAATGCATCACAGATAATAACCTTTTAAAAGACTTACGGGTCAGGGAGAATTTGGATTGGGGCTCCCATTGGCTCTGAATCGGGCTAAACTCCAATGAAGTTGATCTAGGTTTCTTTTTCACTTCATCCACTTAAGAAGCGATCTGCACTTAAAACAGTCAAGACGAATAAGGAAAACTGATGCGAAGTAAAACGGCACTCATCCTGACGAGTTGTCTCTTTCTCCCAATCATTCACCTGTTTTCAGAGGAAGCTTTTAACCTCCAGATGCTCACTCGAATCCGGCAGGAAGGATTCGGGAATTCAAAAGTCATGGAAATTCTGAGCCGGCTTTGTGATGAGATTGGTCCTCGATTGACCGGCTCGACCAACATGCGAAGAGCCAATGAGTGGGCCGAGAAACAACTGGAAGCTTGGGGACTCGTCAATGCGCACCTGGAAGCCTGGGGACCCTTTCGTCGAGGGTGGTCGATGGACCGGGTATCGGTGCACATGATCTCTCCGGATTATGCCCCACTCCTGGCCTTTCCGAAGGCCTGGACCCCTGGGCTTAGCGCGCCGGTTCGGGCGAAAGTGATGAAAGTAAAGCTGGAGTCCGAAGCCGACTTCGCCAACTACAAAGGGAAAGTGGCCGGTATGATTCTTCTGTTTAGCCCTATTGAGGAAATCAAACCTCAGGATAAGACGAATATGACTCGATTGTCTGATCAAGAACTCGATCAGATTTTCCATTACTCCCCACCCCCAGCCTCCAACAAACAGGAGGCTCGAGCCGAGTTCATCAAGAAGCGCAATTTTGAAAAAGCACTTGTCCAGTTTCTTGCCGAAGAAAAAGTGGTCGCTGTCATTGAGCCGGGCCGCGGTAGTGGAGGGATGTTGTTTGCATCCTGGAGGCAATATTATCGCCCGGATGAGCCGGTGGGGGTTCCTTCCCTGGTCATGGCATCGGAACAGTACAACCGCATCATGAGGCTGATTGGCCTGAACGTTGAGGTGGAATTGGAACTAGAGGTCAAGAACACATTTTATGAGCAGGGTCTCATGTCCTACAACACCCTGGCGGAAATTCCCGGTACCGACCGAAAAGACGAAGTGGTCATGTTGGGAGCGCACCTGGATTCCTGGCATGTCGGCACGGGGGCTACAGACAATGGAGTCGGATCTGCAGTCTGTATGGAAGTCACCCGGATCCTTATGGCTTTAAAGGTCAATCCGCGACGAACCATTCGTATTGCTCTCTGGAGCGGGGAAGAACAAGGTCTGAAAGGATCGCGCGCCTATGTCAGCCAGCACTTTGGTTCCCGTCCTGAGCCTTCTGACCCGGAAGAAAGGGATCTGCCAGAAAATCTGCACTCTTATGAGGGTCCCTTGAGCCTGAAGCCGGAACACTCCAAATTATCGGTCTACTTTAACTTCGACAACGGGAGCGGGAAGATTCGAGGAATCTTCTTGCAGGGAAACACGGCGGCTCGGCCCATCTTTGAAGAGTGGCTAAAGCCTTTCGCTGACCTGGGAGTGACTACTGTAAGCATTCGGGATACCTTTGGAACCGATCATCTCTCCTTTGATGCGGTGGGATTGCCCGGATTTCAATTTGTTCAAGACGGCCTCGAATACGGCAGGACCCATCATAGCAATATTGATGTCGTGGATCATGTTCAACCCGAAGACTTGATGCAGGCATCCGTGGTGATCGCCAGTCTCGTCTATCAGGCCGCGATGCGCGATGAAATGATGCCCCGCAAACCGCTTCCACCGGATCGCCCCGCTGAAGAAAAAAAACCGGTGACTGTAGAGGTCCCTCCACGGCAAAGTGGGGGGTAGGCCTTCCATCCCCCTATCACGCTGCGAATGTGGTCTCAATCATCTTCTTGTCTCATCGGCTGTCAGAGGGTGAAAGCGAGCGAGACGCTCCACTGCTATTTCCAAGTGCATAAATTATGTTTATGAATATCATAAAATAAATAAACTTGAACTAATTTAAAATCCGCTTACAATTCACCCTGTTTTCGACACAAGGTCGTGTTGAATACGCCTTTCACGAAAATATGACGGTGTGCTCAAGAAGTGAGTGCACCGGGGACAGAGACGTCCATTGGTTGAGGAAGAACTCCCGCCAATGGATTTTTTTTTGTCTCAGCAGTTGCGGGTAGACCTTTTATCCATGACAACACGTGGCCGAAGCGGCAATGAACAGGCTGCTTTAATCATAATCATATGCGGAGGTTTCAAATGTTCAATTCACGGTCGTTCCAATTTCTGGTCGGCATTTTGAGAACGGCGATCGAATCGGGAAAAACAAGGAGAAAAACATTGAAGCGATCGAGCAAAGCAAATGCGAGTGCGAGCCTAAAGAAAGCTCCCAGAGCTCGGGGAAGCGGCTTTCAAGTCGATTTGGCATCTGTCGACACACATCACATCCAAAACGACAGAATCTGCGTGGCTCATGACTTTAGCGAGAAGCATGAAACTCGACTATCTGAAAAACGTCGCAGTGATTGTCCTCTGCCTTGGGTTAGCCTCTGTTTGCAGCGCACAGACCACACCTGCTCCGCAGACGACGGACCAGAAGGCTCCGGCGCCGGGAGCGGATACTAAACCGGCAACACCTGCCGAACCGGAACCTACTCCCCTCTCAACTCCTGCTATGACTGGTCCGCTATCGGGACTCCCCCCAGTCACTTTCGACGCTGGACCGTTGGGCAAGCTGGCCGTGAACGGGATCATCAGTGGCACAGGCTTGTACCAGGGGGGATATCGTGCCTGCAAGTAATAACTCCCAGCAAGCAGCTCTCAGTAACGGGCAGGTGTGGATCCAAAAAACCGACGGCTGGTGGCAATTCTATGTGCAGGCGGGCGCCTATAATATTCTGTCTCTGGGGACATCGTACCTCGAAACCGACCAAGCCATCTCCAACCTCTTTGGCCCGTTGCCGGTCGGTTTTCTGAAACTAGTGCCCGGCAAGAATACTTCCATCCTCATTGGTGCTCTGCCCACCTTGATCGGCGCCGAGTACACATTCAGTTTCGAAAACATGCACGTTCAGCGAGGCTTGCTGTGGAACCAGGAAAATGCGGTCACTCGCGGAGTCCAGATTAATCAGACGATGGGGAAAGTAAATCTTTCATTTTCCTATGGCGATGGCTTCTATTCCAATCGCTACTCCTGGTTGACCGGCGCCATTAGCTATGTCAGTGGGCCCCATAGCATTGCGTTCGTGGCGGGTGGAAATCTGAGTCAGACCAAATTTCAAACTTTTGCGACGCCTGTGCAGAACAACGGCAGTATTTACAACGTCATCTATACGTACACGAAGGGGCCTTGGATCATCCAGCCCTACTTTCAGTACACGAGTGTGCCCACAAACCCAGAGATTGGCGTCCTGAAGGGGGCGTCGACCACAGGCGGTGCGATATGTGCGACTTACAAGTTAGAACACGGCTTCTCACTTTCGGGTCGCTGGGAATATCTCTCGAGCAATGGGAACGCTGCGGATCAAGCCGTTAATTTATTGTATGGTCCGGGCAGTTCGGCCTGGTCAATCACCGCCACGCCCACCTTTCAAAAGGGAGCCTTCTTCGTTCGCGGAGACCTTTCTTATGTTCAAGCGAATAGCTACACGCCGGGTTTCGTTTTCGGTCCCTCAGGCGACAACGCCAACCAGCTCCGCGCCGTCGCTGAAATTGGTCTCATATTTGGTAACAATATGTTTGGGAAAAAATAGTGAATTGAAGGGTTGGGTCTGAACCTAAAGTCTCTCTTCACCGTGCTGCGAGGCGCAGTTCTCCGGGGGCCTGATTGGACTGAGAGTTCAGGCTCTGCGTGACTGCGCCCGAAGTTAGAGACCATCTAAGCGTGAAATGTAACTTAAGCCGGAATTTTCATCGTCCATGACACCCAGCGGGCTGAAAAGCGAATCTTCTGAAGAAATGCAAAGTTTGGCTACGGGGAGAGCCCTTGGAGAAGGAGCCCAGACCGTGCCGCTGGATGCCTATCCTTTCGACTTAGCAGCCAGGAAGCCAGAAGAAACGCTTCTCGAATATGGGCGCCGCCTCCATCGACACGAACTCCGGCGCTGGAAGTTGAAACATCGCGCAGGGATTGAAAACGTTGACGTGTTCCTACTTCGCAGCCTCCTGGTTGATTTTTTATTGAACAGGATTTACGAGGCTCAAATCCAGTCCAAATCAAAAAGGCAGTCTAAAGGTGAAGAACCGCTAACCCTGGTGGCGATTGGAGGCTATGGGCGGCGCGAGATGGCGCCTTATTCGGATGTCGATTTGATGTTTCTTCGTGAATCCCGCGCAGGGCAAGCGGAGCATCAACAGATTCAAGGGATTCTCTGCTTGTTGTGGGACATGGGCCTTCAAGTTGGCCACAGTGTCCGTACGGTTCAGGATGCCTTGCAAATGGCAAAAGATGACTTAGTTTCTTTGAACTCGATGCTGGATTCCCGATTGGTGATCGGCAACGTCAAACTCTTCGATGACTTCCAGCAGAAACTCCGACGGGCGGTTGTTAAGGAGAAAAACGTAATTCGAGAGCGGCTCCTGCTCTCCATTCAGGAACGGCACGAAAGTCAAGGCGGCACACCCTTTATCCAGGAGCCCAATATCAAAGAATGTCGTGGAGGACTGAGAGATTTCCACACCATTCAATGGATTGCGAAAGCATTTTCCCCGGAAGTCACAGTTGAAGCAAGCCTGGAAAGCAAGGGGTCAGTCTGGAGGAATGGAGGCAAGCTGCAGAAAGCGTACCAGTTTCTGAAATCCCTTCGAGCCCATCTGCATTTCGTCACGAATCGTGCCACCGACACCCTCTCTCATCAACACTTGCCCGCTGTTGTCCCATACTTGAATTTCGCCGAGCACCCTATCAAAAGGAGTCGGAAGCTTTTTTAAAGTTTTACTACCAGCAAGTTCGCCGGGTAGCCCACGTATTGGATACCCTATTGGCGGGATTGCGTGAAGAATCGTCACCGAAGCACAGCTGGGTCGGCGAGAAAATCAGCCGGATGACTTCTTCCTCACTTTCGCGCGATCAGCAAGCGGATTTAAAGGACCTGGATGCATCAACTCCGGCAAAATGGATAAAGATATTTCGCCACTCGCAAGCCCGACCCTCGTTTAGTCGGGGAAGCTTTAAAAACTCACATCCGTCGTTCTCTCCGGCGTTTTAAATCCTCTGAATTTTCAAACTCGACGCTGGGGTCGGATTTTCGCGCGATCTTGAGGACCAAAGGAAGGGTTGCCTCCGTCTTGCGGCAGATGCATGAGACGGGGCTCCTGGGCCGGGTGTTGCCGGAATTTGGCCGATTGACTTGCCAGGTCCAGCACGACCTATACCATCGCTATACTACCGACGAACATACCCTGCTGGCTTTGGAAGTTCTCGATCAAATGGCCTCGGAAAAAGTGTCCAGGCATGGCCCGTATCAGAAAATTCTCAACGAAGTCTTCGACGCCAGCTCCCTTTACTTTGCTCTGCTCACGCACGATATCGGGAAAGGACTTGGAGGAGGGCATGCTGAAAAAGGAGCGAAGCTGGCTGCCCAGGCGGCATCTCGTTTAGGCTTTGACCCGGACGAAACCGAGAAGATTGAAAATTTGGTCCGTCATCACTTCTTAATGGCCCACGTCTCCCAGCGCCGCGATCTCGAAGACCCGCACACAGTCTCTGAATTCGCGCGAACTGTAGGGCGAGCGGATGTGCTCAATATGTTATTGATCATGACATACGCCGATGCGCGTGCCGTAGGCCCGGGAGTATGGACAGACTGGAAGGACTACTTGCTCTGGGAACTCTACTACAAGAGCTATGAACGGCTCATGTTCGACAAGAAAGGCGCTTCCGGGAGTCGGAAGGAAATCAAGCAGATTCGGGAAGAAGTGAAAAGAGCTTGGGACCGGAAATTCCGACGAAACTCATGGATGAGCACTTCAGCAACTTGCCCGAAAAATATGTCCTCTACACTCCCATTCGGCAGATTCAGGAACAACTCCGTCTGATTGCGCCTCTGGAAATTGAAAAAGTTGCTGTTCGCTGGGTCGAGCGGCCGGAGCAGGGCTACACCGAGTTATATATTGCCACGGGAGATCATCCCGGCTTGTTTGCTGAGATCGCAGGGGCTTTGTCTGCCTTTAATCTGAATATTCTCAGTGCCCAGCTTAATACCCGAAATGACGGGATTGTTCTTGACGTGTTTCAAGTAGGAAGCCTGTCAGGGACTCATCGACTGCAAAGTGAGGACTTCCCGAGAGTGGAACGGCTGCTGGTCAAAGCCATTACGAAGCAGATCGATATTGATCAGTACTTGAAGTCCCACTTTAAATCAAGAACCGGAGTTGGGAATACTCCCGGATCATTTCCCTCCAAAGTAAACGTCGACAATGCGATTTCGAGCTTGGCCACTGTGATTGAAGTGCAAGCTGATGACCGCGTCGGATTAGGCTACGAGGTTGCCAGGACTCTGGCGGCCTGCGGGTTGAATATTGTGTTTGCCAAGTTGGCCACAGAAAAAGCGCATGTGTTTGACGTGTTTTACGTTCAGGATTCCGCCGGGCGAAAAGTCAGCGAAGCGGACCGTACAGCGGAGATTGTCGAGCGACTCCACGCTTGTGTCCTGGGGCTGGCGCATTGAAGGGGATTCGGAAAATTGTTCGAACTTCCAGGGCACTTGTTTTCTTCCTGGGGCAAGGGGGACTTCACGGGGCTTATGGTCTAACAGCTGACGCCCCAATCTTCTTTTTTGTTAAGAAGAGAGTCTTTTGGGAATTCTTGAAGCAGTTGGAGATATCAACAAAAAACAAAAGGAGAAACACATTATGAAGAAATTAGAAGTGGTGATTCGTCCAAACAAACTGGGAGACGTCAAGGCTGCTCTGGAGGCGTTGGGGATCAGTGGGATGACCGTGAGCGATGTGCGGGGAGTCGGGCGTCAGAAAGGGCATACCGAGCACTATCGTGGGAGCGAATATACGGTTGATTTTCTCCCCAAGGTCAAGATTGAGGTCATTATTGCCAGCGAAATCCTCAATCAGGCAATCGATGCGATCTGCAAATCAGCAAAGACGGGGAAGTTTGGCGACGGCAAAATCTTTATTATCCCCGTGGAAGAGGTTGTCCGGATACGGACAGGAGAAGTAGGGGCGTTGGCGGTTTGAGGATGGACTAAGAGGGTTTTGTTATCCCCCTAACATGTGTAGGGAAAGGCATTGCGGAGACGCTTCATTCGATAGCAGGGTATTGAGTCAAAATACAGAATAAGGAGAGAGTGGAAACAATGAAACGGAAACAGATTTTATTGAGCCTTGGACTTGTCGGCTGTATGGCGCTATTGCTCGTCGCCTTTGCGCAACCCCTCATGGCCGGAGATCCCGGTGGGGCAATGACTGGGACGATCAAGGACGTTCCCGCCAAGGATGTGGGCAATCCCACCCTCCAGGAAGTGGCGGATGCTGTCGGACATAACCGGATCTCGATCAATTTTGTGTGGATCTTGATCGCAGGCTTTCTTGTTATGTTCATGCAGGCAGGCTTCGCACTCGCAGAAGCTGGTTTTTGTCGAGCCAAGAATGCCTGCCACACGATGGCGATGAATATGATGGTTTATGGAATTGGCATGCTCGGATACTGGATTTGTGGATTTGCGTTGCAGATGGGTGGTGTTGGCCCTTTGGCCGTGGTAGGGAATATGACGGCTCCTCTAAACGGGGAGTTTACAATTACTCTGTTTGGGAAGGCATTTGGTTTGTTCGGCTACAAAGGTTTCTTTCTCAGCGGTACCACGTATGATGCGGCTATCTTCGCCATCTTTCTGTTTCAAATGGTTTTCATGGATACGGCAGCCACAATTCCAACTGGGGCTATGGCCGAGCGCTGGAAGTGGGCTTCATTTGTTCTTTTCAGTTTTGTCATCTCCATGTTCACGTACCCTATTTATGGAAACTGGGTTTGGGGTGGGGGCTGGCTCGCAACGCTTGGTTCCAATTTTGGATTAGGCCATGGACATGTCGACTTTGCCGGTTCTTCGGTCGTCCACATGGTTGGTGGTGTGGCCGCTCTGGCTGGAGCCAAAGTCCTGGGGCCCCGGTTAGGCAAATATAGCAAAACGGGCGAACCAGTCGCGATTCCGGGGCATAATATTCCCATGGCGATCTTGGGATGTTTCATCCTGGCCTTTGGCTGGTTTGGGTTCAATGCAGGCAGTACCCTGGCAGGAGCCGATTTAAGGATTTCAGTCATTGCGGTCAACACGATGCTCGCCTCAGCCGCAGGTGCCATGGCTGCAATGTTGGTGGCCTGGATTAAGTATGGAAAACCGGACCCATCCTTAGCCGCCAACGGACTGCTGGCAGGAATGGTGGCTATTACAGCACCTTGCGCTTTCGTCAATAGCGTTTCGGCTGTTTTCATCGGGTCGGTTGCAGGTGTCTTGTTAGTCTGGGGGGTGGGATTCGTTGAACGCACCTTGAAGATTGACGACCCCGTTGGCGCGATCACTGTTCATGGTCTTAACGGTGCTTGGGGGGTGATTAGTTTGGGGATCTTTGCTGACGGTACTTACGGCGACGGTTTCAATGGAGTTTCAGGGACTGTGCGAGGACTGCTCTATGGTGACACGAGTCAATTTGTTGCCCAGTGCATTGGTACTTTAACGAATATTATCTGGGTTTTTGGCGTGACTTATATCGTCATGAAAATCCTCGGAGCCGTAGTGGGCAATCGAGTTCCTCCAGAATTTGAAGTGGAGGGCTTAGACATGCCTGAGATGGGCGTGCCTGCTTATCCTGATAATGTCATGAGTGATGCTTCTTCCCGCGGGGCTATGGCCAATATCCCCTAGTAAGACTCAGGCCTGCGGACTATCACTAATGTCTTCCTATCAAGCCTCTCTTCCACCATTCGAGGAGAGGCTTGATGGTTTGTCCCCATTGCCGAAAAGCGACCACTTTGAGGTCGAATTCTCCCCCCAATCCATTCGGAAGGCGAATTCTCCGGAAAAAAGAAAGCCCGGAGCAGTTGCGAAACATTATATTGGCTCTCCACCCCACCTTTACACGTTACCGCTTGACCAGTGATGGTAAGATAGGGGGTCCATGTTGAATATTGAACTCATCCAACATCGCGGACCCCATGCCGCTTAAGCCTTCTCAAGAATCCTCATCCTCCATTCCACGAGGAGGAAGTTCCGTCCCTCCCCAACCTGAGTCCCAGTCCAATTTTGCCCATTGGTTTTTCGAAGACCACATGTCTTCTGATCGCGGGCCTACCGGTGCCGTGTATCATAAAGATGTCTGGTGGCGAGTGATGTGCCTCACCGGGGTCGACTATTTTTCGACCTTGGGGTACCAGCCCGGCATCGCGTTTTTGGCGGCGGGCTACTTGTCACCCGTAGCGACGCTGATTCTGGTGCTCGTGACCCTTTTCGTGGCACTTCCGATTTACCGGCAGGTGGCATCACGGAGTCCTCATGGCCAGGGTAGTATTGTCATGCTGGAGGAGTTGCTGCCGCGGTGGCGCGGAAAGACCTTCGTCCTTTGTCTGCTCGGCTTTGCCCTGACAGACTTCGTGATTACGATCACACTATCTGCGGCGGATGCAACCGCTCACATCATCGAGAACCCATTTGTCCCTAAATTTTTTGACCACCGAGTCGGAGTGACCTTAGTGTTGTTGGCCATCCTGGGCGGAATTTTCCTGAAAGGCTTCAAGGAGGCTATTGGGATTGCAGTTCTTTTCGTCATGATTTACTTGGGCTTCAACTTTGTATTGATGGGAGTTACTTTTTATCAGGTCTTCCTGCATCCGGAGATTATCCATAATTGGAAGTCGCTCCTCCAGATCCAGTACACCAACCCCTGGATGATGTTGGCTGTTGGACTCCTCCTCTTTCCTAAGCTGGCATTAGGCCTGTCTGGATTTGAAACGGGTGTGGCCGTTATGCCACTGGTTCGTGGAGAGCTGGGAGATTCAGAACAGCATCCCACGGGTCGAATCAAGAACACCAAGAAGCTGCTGGTGACGGCTGCTCTGATCATGAGTTTTTTCCTGATTTGCAGCAGTTTTGTGACGACGGTTCTCATTCCCAAAGAAGCATTCGGAGAGGGGGGGGAGGCCAATGGCCGTGCCTTGGCTTTTCTGGCACATCGATATCTAGGTGAAGCCTTTGGGACGATGTACGACATTTCAACGATTTTGATTCTCTGGTTTGCCGGGGCGTCGGCAATGGCTGGATTGCTCAATCTCGTTCCAAGATATCTTCCTCCTTATGGAATGGCGCCGGAGTGGGCAAGGGCCCGAAGACCTCTGGTTATGGTATTTCTCGTGATCACGTTTGGAGTCACGTTGTTATTTGACGCCGATGTGAATGCCCAGGGAGGAGCTTATGCAACGGGAGTGTTGTTCTTGATGTCTTCGGCGGCCATTGCGGTGACAATTGCCAATTGGTATAAGAAGACCAAATGGGTCTATCTCGGAATGACTTTAGTTCTCGTTTACACCACGATCGCCAATATCTTCGAGCGCCCTGAAGGCATCAAGATTGCATCTTTTTTCATCGCGGCCATCATCTTCTCTTCCTTGGTTTCACGAACCATCCGATTGACCGAGCTGAGGGTCAAAGGAGTCACCCTAAGTCAAAGCGCTCAGCTCATGATTGCTGATGTCGCCCAAGAGAATCCGGTACGACTCATTGCCCATCGCCCGGATAAGCGTACCTCAGAGGAATACGATAAGAAAGAACAGCAGGCGAGGGATGACCATAGCCTAAATGATCAAGAACCGGTCATCTTTCTGGAAGTTTTTCAAGGGGATGCTTCGGAGTTTTCGGATGAACTGATGGTTCGAGGCGTCAAAGTGGGTCGGCATAATATTCTTCGTTGTAAGAGCCCGGCGGTCCCAAACGCCATCGCGGCTCTTTTGATGCATCTCCACGATATGACGGGAAGGCTACCACATGCCTATTTCGGTTGGACCGAAGGGAATCCGATCGCCTATTTGTTGCGCTATCTAGTGTTGGGGGAAGGAGACACAGCTCCAGTGACACGAGAGGTACTCAGGAAAGCCATCGACAACCCGTATGAAAGGCCCAGGATCCATGTGGGATAACTATCCTGGCCATGCACGCAGCCATTGTGAATGTCTGGGCCGCGAAAACCGTGTTTATTTCGCGACGCACTTCTACGGAGTGGTTCGAAAGGAACCCCCTCTCGGGAACGGGAGGTGTGAAAAAATCGGTTGTAGCGGCGGTCTGTGACCGCCGGATTCTTTTTATTTCAACGACTTGGTCGGCGCTCATAGAGCGCCGCTACAATTCCTTCACACCTTCAGGGCCGGGATTGGCAAGTAAGCGTCACAGCAAGCCGGAAGAGGCTATAGAAAGAATGGTGCCAGCACGAGCGTGATCGTGCTGAGCAACTTAATGAGGACGTGGAGGGAAGGTCCCGCCGTGTCTTTGAATGGGTCACCGACCGTATCGCCAACGACCGATGCTTTGTGTGGATCGGATCTTTTGCCGCCGTATGCGCCCGCTTCAATAAACTTCTTGGCGTTGTCCCAAGCGCCCCCGCCGTTATTCAGGAACAGGGCCATCAGGATTCCGGTAATCGTACCGACCATCAAATAGCCACCCACAACTTCGGCCCCGGTTGCCCGGAAGTCCAGTTCTCCGGCCGGAGGGGCTCCCGCTGCGTAATAGATCCAGCGGAAGATAACCCCGGTGCCTACCGTCATTCCTACCACCAGCAGGCCAGGCAGAACCATTTTGCCAAGAGCGGCTTTCGTGGCGATGTCGACGCATTCTCCATAATCCGGCTTCGAAGTTCCTTTCATGATCCCTGGATTGTTCTTGAACTGCTCACGAACGTTGTTGATGATGGAATAAGCGGCCTTTCCCACGGCCTTGATGGCCAGGGAGCAAAAGAGGAAGACCAGCATCGCGCCTAGCATTGCCCCCACAAATACTTCCGGCTTATTCAGATTAATGCTGGGCTGGAAAGAAGGCATGTAATTACGAACTTCATCGATATAGGCTCCAAAGAGCAGAAAGGCAGCCAGTGCAGCCGAACCGACTGCATATCCTTTCGTCAGAGCCTTGGTCGTGTTACCGACAGAGTCCAGTCGATCGGTTTTCTCTCGAATTTCCTGGGGCTGGTGGCTCATCTCCACGATTCCGCCTGCGTTGTCTGTAATTGGCCCGAACGTGTCCATGGCAAGAATATAAGCCGCCGTAGCCAGCATTCCCATGGTGGCGACTGCAGTCCCGAAGAGACCGGCATCAGCTAAACCCGAATGTTTCCCCAGATAATAGGCGCTGATAATGGCCGTGCTGATCACGAGTATGGGGTAACCGGTCGATTCCATCCCTATGGCAACGCCCGCAATGATATTGGTTGCGGGGCCAGTTTGCGAGGCCTCGGCAATCATCTTTACCGGCCGGTAGGCGTACTCTGTATAGTATTGGGTGATATAGACGAAAGCGATAGAAGTCAGAACTCCAATGACGCCACAAAGAAAGAAGTTGAAATAGTATTGAGGTCCCAGCAGCCAGCGGGAAGCGACAAAAAACCCGATCATTGCCAGGACCGCTGTGATGAAGTACCCGCGGTTAAGTGCCTTCATCGGGTCTTCTTTTTCGTCGGTCCTCACCGTCATGATCCCAATGATCGAAGCGATAATTCCGAAGGCACGGGCCACCAGCGGAAACAAGAGAATCCCCATCAGGCTTAGGCCTTGAGCTTCAAAGGTGGCTTTGTTGCTGGTATACAAAGCCGCTGCCAGAATCATGGCCCCAATGTTTTCGGCGGCTGTTGACTCGAACAGGTCAGCGCCACGGCCGGCACAATCCCCGACGTTATCGCCGACCAAATCAGCGATCACGGCAGGATTGCGAGGGTCGTCCTCCGGGATACCCGCCTCCACCTTTCCCACCAGATCAGCGCCCACGTCGGCAGCCTTGGTATAAATTCCCCCGCCAAGTTGGGCAAACAACGCCACAAAACTGGCGCCAAACCCATAGCCTACGATCAATAAGGGGATCTTGGTGATATCCGAGGTAACCCCCATGAATTTCACAAGGGCAAATAGTCCGGAAACACCCAACAAACTCATGGCCACTACAAAGAAACCGGAAACCGCGCCTCCTCGCAGGGCGGTTTGCAGAGCGTCATTCATACTTCGGGTGGCTGCGGATGCCGTGCGAATGTTTGCCCGAATCGCCACCCACATCCCCATATAGCCTGCAGCGACCGAACAGGCGGCTCCAAATACGAAAGAGAGAGTCGTCCAGAGTGCCAGATTCTGGGCACTGGCAGGATCGTGCACGTTGTGAGCGCGCACAAAAGCGTAAAGGATATAGATCAAACACGCCAGGGCAACGGCCAGGTAGGCAATAGTGCGATTTTGCCTGCGGAGAAAGGCTTCTGCTCCCGCTTTGATGGCATCTGAGATCTCCCGCATCTGCGGGGTTCCCGTGTCTCGTTTCATAACGTTCTGAATGAGATAGAGGGCAAACAGCAAGCCGAGAAGGCTAATGGAGATGATCAAACTGAGTTCCATGTAGGCTCGAACGCTCCTTTCAGTGTAAGAATTCGAGTAATTGGCAAATAACCGAACTTTGGAATCGTGCTAATTGTGAGTGCATTAATATCTTAGATGAGAAAGTCTCAGCCGGTGAACGCTCTCGTGAAAAAAACTGTTTCGGCACTCGACAGACTCTCTCCTAGAGGTGTCTGGTTCTTGAAGCCGCCTGATATATTCCGGAAGGAGGAAAGGAGCCTCAGGCGACTGAACTTTGAAAAAGAAAAGATAGCTTAGTTTGGCTCTCACTTCCAGTTAAATTTCATGAACACTGTTATGCGTTAGTTATCGGGGGAATTTCTGGTAGGGCGCGCTCGCCGAGCGCGCCACGGACGGCCCGGCGGTCCGTCCCTACCCACTCAGCCGCTACAGAAGCGACAATCTCAAATCGTCACCGAAGGCCTTGCCCTTACAGATTTCCCCCCGTAACTAACGCATTACTGAACACTTGAGTCTCTGGCGGAGGGGATTCTAGAGAGGAATGCAAGGGCTATTCTTACTCCATGAGAAAGTCAATTCTTGAAAATGGGAGGGCTTAACTCAATAGCTTCTATTGACAGGGGTTCCAGCACATGCGATGAATATAACTCGGAGAGGATAAATATGAGAACACGTGAAGAGGTTGAACAACAGATGCAAAGCCTGGGATGGTGGTATCTCCATTTCTCGTTTCCGAATGGGGTTCGAACGGGGACTGGGCAGGAACCAGGGTATGATGCGGAAACCCGTTGGAATCTTATCAAACCCTTTGTCCCGGAAGAGCTTAAAGGTAAGACGGTTCTGGATTTGGGTGGAAATTGCGGGTACTTCTCCATTCAGATGAAACTGCGGGGGGCTGAACGCTGCGTGCTCGTCGATCCGTTTGTCGAGTTTCTCCGGCAGGCAGATTTTGCAGCCGAGCAGTTTAATGTAGAGCTGGAGCTTGTCAACCAGGATGCGCACGTATACTGTCTGACCACCGAGGAACGTTTTGATTATGTCTTATTTCTGGGACTGCTTTACCATTTAAAATATCCTGGTTTGGTGCTTGATCGTTTGGCCGAGATGACTAAGGAGCGCATCTATATCCAATCGAATGTGATCGGTGGAGAAGATCAGGACTATATCTATAAGCCCGATTATCAGCGCTATACGGAGGACTCATTACTGGAAAACCCCGCCTATCCGAAATTGATATTTGTCGAAGACCTTTATAATGGAGATGCGACAAATTGGTGGTTCCCCAACTATAATGCCCTAGCCGCGATGGTGAGAAGCGCCGGGCTGAAGATTGTTGACAGACCTCATCCCCATATCATTGTTGCTGAGCCGGAGACTTATTTAGGGAAGGTAGTTCTCGAGAAGCTTGTCTTCCCTCAGTACGGAAAAAGAGGGCACCCCTTGTATCCGGGACCCCAGCAATATGATGCGGCCTTGTGGCAGGATCTTATTGCACGCTCTCGTAAGAAAACAAAGAATGATGAAACTTCTTAAAATTCCAGCCTTCTTCGTGCTGACGCTCTTGATTGTAGGATTTTCCCCAACTCTATCCCGCGCAGAGAAGGCCTCTGTCACCTATGTCGATGCTACGGCGAGTTCCGGGCTGCGCTTTTTGCATCGAAATTCAAAGACTTCGGAAAAGTATTTGATTGAAACCATGACCGGAGGAGTGGCTCTCATCGACTACGACGGAGACGGGTGGGAAGATGTTTTCTTCGTCAATGGTGCAAAACTTAATGACCCTCAGCCCGATAATGAAATACTCGACAAATCCGCTCCAGAATTCTGGAATCGGATGTTTCACAACAACCAGGATGGAACTTTTTCCGATGTCACTGAGAAAACCGGCCTTCGCGGCAAGGGCTATGGAATGGGGGCTGCCGTAGGCGATTATGATAATGATGGGCATATGGATCTGTTTGTCTCTAATTTCGGACAGTCAATCCTTTACAGAAATAATGGAGACGGGACATTTAGCGACGTGACCGTTCAATCGAAAATGGATGTGAAAGGGTGGGCTTGTAGTGCCGGATTCTTTGACTACAACAACGATGGGTTTCTGGATCTTTTTGTGACCCGGTACATGGTGTGGAACTTCTCCCTAAACATTAATTGTGGCCCCAAGATCCCCGGGGGAAGAGCCTATTGTCATCCAGATAATTTCAAGTCGATCTCCAACTACTTATTTCGGAATAATGGAGATGGGACTTTCACGGATGTCTCCAAGACAAGCCATATTGCGGATAGTCCTGGAAAAGGACTGGGCGTCGCTTTCGCCGACTTCAATAATGATGGGTTTATAGATGTTGAGGTCGCCAACGACCAGGTCCAACAGTTTCTGTTCAAAAACAACGGGAATGGGACGTTTGAAGAAATAGCGGTCCTGGCGGGTATGGGGTTTACGGAAGATGGTAAGACCTTTTCTGGCATGGGAACGGACTTTGTGGATTTAGATAACGACGGCTTTCCGGATATCGTTACAACCGCTTTGTCTAACGAAAGTTATGCTTACTTTCACAATAATGGCGACGAGAGCTTTACCTACGCAACGCTGATCTCGGGCTTGGGAGAAATTACCAGACTTCTCTCGGGATGGGGTTTGCGTATCTTTGACTACGACAACGATGGCTTCAAGGACTTATTCATTGCCAACGGGCATGTCATGGATAATATCGAGAATACTCAGCCCCATCTCCGATCCATGCAAAAGCCTTCGCTCTTCCGGAACGTAAATAACAAGTTCGTGGACGTATCCGATGTTTCTGGAGGCACATTTCAACAAACTTGGGCCGGTCGCGGCGCTGCTTTCGGCGATCTCGACAATGACGGCGACATTGATATCGTGGTTTCCAATTGTAATGGATCTTCGTATTACATCCGGAATGACGGAGGCAACCGGAACAATTGGATCGCAGTCGAAGTCCGTGGCATTAAGAGTAATCGTAACGGGAATCGGGGCCCGCCTGAAGTTGACCAGTGAAAGTGGAAAAGTCCAGTACAATATGGTAAGCACGACCTCGAGTTATGTTTCCGCCAGCGACCAGAGGGTCTTTTTTGGATTGGGGGCGGAGAATAAAATCAAAGAAATCGAGATTACCTGGCCTGGAGGCCACAAGCAAATAGGTCCTTGAGCCGAAGTTGAATGAGTTGCTTAAGATTGAAGAGAGTATGGAAAAGAACTAGCGCTGTCGGAGTGGGTTGACGGTAATTGGCAAAACGGAGGAAACTTTTCCTTGGTATGAGATTTGTTCCCAATCGGGTGAAATTTACTTCCGCTATTTTGTTCCTGTCACGTTATTAATTCTTCATATCAGTTTTAGGGTTTGGAGTCAGGGAGTTGCGGTACCGCATCGGGTCGCCCGTCCTTTGCCGAATATCAAAATTGAATTCCCCTTGCCGAAAGTTCGGTTTGAAGACATCGCCTCGAAGGCCGGCTTATCAGCCCCCCATATAACAGGAGGGATGGACCAGAGATATATCCTCGAAACAACCGGAAGTGGTGCGGCCATGTTCGACTATGACAATGACGGATGGATCGATCTCTTCATGGTGAATGGAACGACTCTTGAAGGTTTCCCGAAGGGGCAGGAACCCATCAATCACCTCTATCGAAATAAACATGATGGAACGTTTGAAGATGTTACCGAAAAGGCCAACCTGGTGCGGTCAGGGTGGGGCCAAGGGGTTTGCGTGGGTGATTTCGATAACGATGGGCATGAAGATCTCATGGTTACCTACTTCGGACAGAATGTCTCTCTACCGAAACGAAGGGAACGGTTCATTCGCCGATATCACAGAGAAAGCAGGTCTCTTGCATAAGAATCCACGCTGGAGTACGGGCTGTACATTTATTGACTACGACAAGGATGGCAAATTAGATTTGTTTGTCGCGGAATATGTGATTTTTGACATCAAGAAGGTCCCGGCCAAGGGCACGAACCAGTACTGCCAATGGAAAGGGATTCCCGTTATGTGCGGGCCACGCGGCTTGCCCGGAGGGACGAATATGCTTTACCGACAATAACGGGGATGGAACTTTTAGCGATGTGTCCGAAAAGGCCGGTGTCACTAAACCGAGCGGGTATTATGGTTTTTCACCTATCGCGTCCGATTATGACAATGATGGTTGGCCAGATATCTATCTTTCTTGCGACTCAACTCCTAACATTTTCTACCATAACAATGGGAATGGAACTTTCACCGACATTGGTTTGATTTCTGGCGGGGCCTTTAACGAAGATGGTCAAGAGCAAGCGGGCATGGGCGTATCGGTAGCTGACTACGATAATGATGGTTTCATGGACATTGTGAAATGCAATTTTGCGGATGATACGCCGACTCTCTACCATAACAACGGAGATGGGACGTTCACCGATGTCACGTTTGCCGCCCGCATGGGTGTCAACACTCGCTTCCTCGGTTGGGGCAATGGTTTTTTTGACGTTGACCATGACGGCTGGAAAGACATTTATATGGCCAATGGGCATGTCTATCCGGAAGTAAACGAGATATCACCCGATAGCCCCTATAAACAGGAACGGCTCGTCTTCTGGAACCTGCGCAATGGAACGTTCCTGGATATTTCGGGTCAGTCCGGGAATGGGATCTTGGAGCCACATTCCTCACGAGGATCCGCTCTGGGCGATATTGATAATGACGGTAGTTTGGAAATATTTATCATGAACAAGAATGAAACGCCAAGTCTCCTCAAGAATTACGGTGAGAAAAAGAACTGGATCATGTTCAAGACCGTCGGCAGACAATCCAACCGGGACGGTATCGGCGCGCGGGTGACGGTTTACGCAGCCAATCACAAGATGATTGACGATGTGCGGAGCGGAAACGGATATATCTCGCACAGTGATATGCGGCTCCATTTCGGGCTTGGTGATGCGACCAAGGTGGATCGCGTAGAGGTCGCTTGGCCCAGCGGCCGGAAAGATACTTTCGAGAACATCAAAGCGAATCAGATTGTTGTCTTGGAGGAAGGGAAGGGCGGGGCAGGAGGAGGCAAGGGAGGGCCAGCAACTGGGAAGTCTAGCGTGCGACCTGGAAAGAAATCCTAAGATTGAGCACTCCTTCCGGAGTGTCTTTGAAGCCAGGCGGAGTTGGACACTTTGTTGGCGCAACTTCAATTGCGAAGAGGATGACTGTGACACAGCCTGGCACGTTAGCTGAGGCCTTGGAAAACCGAACGGTTGTGGGATCGCTTTACGAAAAGCTACCCGACAACCGCCTTCGCTGTTTTGCTTGCGGACACCGCTGCGTCATTCTGGAAGGCTTGCCAGGCATCTGCAAAGTCCGCTTCAATAAAGGGGGTACTCTTTATGTCCCCTTTGGATATGTTGCGGCATTGCAATGCGACCCCATTGAGAAGAAACCATTCTTCCATGCCTTGCCCGGAGCGCAGGCTTTGAGCTTTGGCATGCTCGGTTGTGACTATCATTGCGGCTACTGTCAAAACTGGATTACCTCTCAAGCTCTCCGAGATCCGAGCGCCATCGCTATTCCTCAAGATACCTCCGTGAATGAGCTCGTATCAGTTGAGCCATCGTTATCATGCAAGAGTCCTCGCCAGCACTTATAATGAACCCTTAATCACCTCGGAATGGGCGGTCGCGGTTTTTCAGCGCGCTAAGCAGGAAGGTTTCAAAACGGCCTATATCTCCAATGGGAACGGGACGACCGAAGTATTGGATTACTTAAGGCCGTGGGTGGATCTTTATAAAGTGGATTTGAAGAGCTTCCGCGATAGGAACTATCGAAAGCTGGGGGGCCGGCTGGATGGGGTACTGGAAACGATCCGCCAGCTTCATGAGAAAGGATTCTGGGTGGAAGTCGTAACCCTAATCGTTCCCGGATTTAATGATGGTGATGAAGAACTCTCTGACGTCGCCCAGTTCCTGGCAAATGTCTCGCTGGACATTCCGTGGCATGTAACCGCGTTTCACAAAGATTATAAGATGACCAGCTCTGATAACACTTCCGGTGAACACTCTCTTAAAAGCCTGCGAGCTTGGCAAGAAGGCAGGATTGCATTATGTCTATGCGGGCAATCTGCCCGGACATGTGGCTGAATGGGAAAACACCTATTGTCCTTCCTGCCACGCGCTTCTTATCGAACGTTACGGGTTCCACGTCCTCCAGAACACGCTAAAAAACGGCGACTGCCCCCGCTGCCAGCAAACGATTGCTGGTGTCTGGAACTGATCTCGCTTAAATAGAAGAAGGCAATTGTACCGCGCCAAACGACTTCGCTGGGGGCCGGAGTCCGCCGTCTGGCGCACGACGCCGTTTTGATATTGCGGTTGCAGATTCCGGTCTCGCAGGAGCTCGACCCTCCATCCGCAATGAAACATCTTGAGAGCGGATTGCTATCCTTTCCTTTTCAGTTTTTCCGCATACCAGTTCCACTGTCGGAGAAGGCCACGCAGGATCTGAACATCACGCGCTTCCAACGAAGCTCGTGACAGAATGTTTCGAATGGTGATCATGAGCCGCTCCGGGTTTGGGGACTTCAAAAAACCGATCTCGATGAGATTCCTTTCGAGTGTCTTGTAGAAAGACTCGATTTGACTTAACCGTGCGTTCTGGATTTCCCTGCCCAGCACGGGTTGTGGTTGGCGGCTATAAAGTTCATAGGCCAGAATGGCGACGGCGTGTGACAGATTCATCGATTCAAATTCCGGGTTCGAAGGGATAGTCACTAACCACTGACAATATTGCACCTGCTCGTTCGTGAGTCCGGTGCGTTCCGGACCAAAAAGGAGGGCAATCTGGCTCTCGCTAGAAAACTCAGCAATCTGCGTGGCCAGTTGATGAGGGGTTAACACCCGCGGGAATGTATCCACAGAACGGGAGGTGGTTCCAACGCAGAGGCTGAATGGCTGCAATGTTTCCGCGAGTGTCTCCGTGCGTCGGGCTGCGGCGAGAATATCGTCTGCTCCGCAGGCCAATTGGAATGACTCTGCGTTAATTTCCGTTTGTGGGTTGATGAGATAAAGAGACGTGAGCCCCATGTTCTTCATGACTCGGGCGACCGACCCGATATTGGCTGGGGATTGAGGTTCAAGGAGAAGAATCGAAATGTTTTTGAGGGGAAGCATGAGCCAGCTTCAAGCTGAAATTAGAGGGGACCGGGTCTCCCACCGGAGAGGGCATGAATTCCTGTAGCGCAGACTCTCTTTTTGAGTCTGCGGCGTTTCTTCGTCATGAGAATGGCGTTGACACCACGCCAGAGGACACTGTAACCCCGTTGCTGCGAAAAGAGCAGGTTGCGCACGACCTGCTACTGGGGCACTGTTCCTTCGGGAAGGAGCTCCCCTTTTTCGAGGTAGCGGATCTTGTTGGCAAATTTTGCCGCATGAGGGTCGTGAGTGACCATGACGACGGTCTTGTTGAATTCCTTGTTGAGCTTGGAGAGTATCGTCAGAACATCTGTTGCCGATTGGGCATCCAGATCGCCGGTCGGTTCATCAGCCAGAATCAGTTGTGGGTCAGTGACAATGGCCCGGGCGATGGCAACGCGCTGCTCCTGGCCACCGGAAAGTTGACGAGGGTAATGTCCGAGCCGATCCCCCAAACCCACGAGTCGAAGGGCATTTTCGGCATGATCGATTCTTTCCCGTTTACTCAAGTGAGTCAGCAAAAGGGGGAGCTCAACATTCTCCCGCGCCGTCAAAACCGGGATGAGGTTGAATGATTGGAATACAAAACCAACATTTTCGTTTCTCCAATGGGCAATCTGTTTGTCGCTCAAATCCTGGAGGTCTTGGCCTAGCACACGCACACGACCGTGGGTCGGTCGATCAATCGCGGCAATCAAATGTAATAGCGTGGATTTGCCAGAGCCGGAAGGCCCCATCAAGGCGACAAATTCTCCTTTTTTGATTTGCATATTCGCATTCTGTAACGCAATGATCTTAAATTCGTCTCGTTTATATTCTTTATGCAAATCGGTGGTTTCAATGATTGCGGTATCTTCCATAAGTTCCTCTGAAGAAATTGGATCATCCCTGCTTTTGTTTGACTTGGATGCGATCTCCATCCTTGAGATTGGCCGGGGGATTCAGAACGATTTCCTCTCCACCGATCAAGCCATCGGCCACTTCGACCCCTTTAGAAGTGGGGTTGCCCACTTTGATGGTGCGTTCGATAGCCTTTCCCTCCAATACGATAAAAATTGACTTCTTGCCGCTATCGTCTCGGATGGCCGTATTGGGAATGACAATTCGAGGCGGTGGCGGGGGGCCGTCCTTTTTCTCCGCCGCCTCTTTGGCGACAAAGGCTGCTCGAGCGTTCATCTCGGGACGCAGGAAGGAATCCGGCTTGAGGATTTGCACTTTGACTTGTACGGTGGCTTTCTGCCGGTTTGCTTCCGGAGACATCTCCGCAATCACCCCATCGTACTTACGGTCCGGAAAAGCGTCTGTGGTCACAATGGCTTTCTGTCCCATGAAGAGTTTGGCAAAATCGTCCTGGCTGATATCTAATTCCACCTGCAGGTCATTCAAATCCGCCATTGAGACTACAAACCCCTTGGCTCCTCGATCTCCAACGAAGCCTGTGGTTAGAAACTCGCCTTGTTCGACGACGCGCTCCAGGATGGTGCCTGAGATTGGAGCCCGAATGACTGTGGCATCCAAATACGTTTCTCTCAAAGCCATTTCGCCTCTGGCCTGTGCGACACGGCCCCGCATGGCGTCAATCACCTCATGGCGCGGACCAATGCGGTAAAGTTCATAGTCCCTGTTCAATGAATCGACGCGAGCCTTCTGGCCTTCGTAGCGTGCCTGAGCATTATCCAAATCCTGCGGGGGGACGACTCCTTCTTTGTGCAAACCTCCCACGCGTTCCAGATTCACCCGGGCGTTTTCCAGGTCGGCTTTCGCCTGCTCGAGATTGGCTTTGGCGCGAGCCACCTCTTCAGGTCGCGAGCCATTTTCCAGTTCTCCGAGTTGGTTTTGAAGAGACTCGTAATTTCCTTTGGCCTGCTGTAGCTGGGCGCGATATTCGTCGTCTTCCAGGCGAACCAGAACTTGACCCTTCTGGACGAAGTTTCCCTTTTCCACTCCGATCCAGGCAACCTTGCCCATAACTTTGGCGCCGAGCTGGATCTTGTGATGGGCCACGATGTAACCGGCAGCATTCAGGACGACTCCCTGTTCATCCCCAGCCCCTGCCGATCGAGAACTCACACGAAACGTCTCAACTTCGGCTGCTTGGCCTCTCAATCGAGAGACCAGGGTTGCCAAACCAAGCAGAACAAAAATTCCTACGCCGGCCAAAATCCAACGGGTTGCCCATGGCGAAGGTCTTTTTGATTTCTGCTGCGGGCTTCGGTCGATCTTCAGATTGCTCAGACCCTGATCTAAATTCGTCTTGTCTGTGGGCATCATAATTCACGCAGTGCGTTCAAGATATCCTGCTTCGAGGCGCTGCGAGCAGGAAGATAACCGCCCAAGATTCCCATCAGGGTAGCAAAGGCAATCCCGGTCAGGATAATTTCAGGAGTGACTCGGAAATCGAAGCTGGTTTGACTGAAGGTCACTGAGTTGCCGATCCCGCTCTCCACTCCATTGAGAGGCAAGACCATCAGCACACCCATGAGGCCTCCGAGCACAGACAGCAACAGAGATTCAATGACAAAAGACACAAGAATACTGGCTCTGGAAAAGCCGAGCACCCGTAATGTCCCGATTTCACGGGCCCTGCGGGAAACAGCGGCATACATCGTGTTCATGGCAGCAAAACTACTTCCGATTGCCATGATGACGGCGACGAAAACACCCAGGAACTCGATGGGACGAGCCGAACTGGTCTGCTGTGCGTAATAATCCGTCTCGGGCCTTCCTTCCAGATAGAGGCGTTGGTCCTCCGAGAGGCTGTTCATCAAGGCCGCTAGGGCAATGGGATCGGTCGCCCGCACCAGCGCAGAAGATAAGACCTCAGTTCGATTGAAATCCGCTGCAATTTGATTCAACTCTCCCCAAATCTCACTTTCAAAGGCTGTCCCTTGCGCCACGAAAACGCCCACGATCTTCCAATCTCCTCGTCCAAAACGGAGGCTGTCACCCAACGCTGTGCCGGCATAGCGGGAAGCCACGGATTTTCCGACGACGATTTCCCGCTGACCGGGTTCATACCATCTGCCCGCGGCGATGCTCGACTTCAGGACGCATCTTCACGCCCGTCTCTGAAAGCCCGCGGATGTTCACGTTGGCCCCTTCCGGCTTGTCCTTCCCGGGAAGGTTGATGACGGTAACGATCTCGCCGGAAACCATAGGCTCTCCATCTGGGAGTTTCTGGATTCCCTCTTTAAACCGAATGTTCATAACGGCTTCCCGGGCAATCTGGCTAATCAGCTCGGAAGAAGAATTCTTGCGCATCACAATAAGGTTTAAAGGATGCCCGGATGAGCGTAGTGCCGATTTCAGGCCAACGACCATGGCCATGATTCCCAACAACACTGCCACCGTCAGAGCGATCCCGAGAGCCGTCATCAAGGTCGTTGTTTTGCGAAAGCGTAAATTCCTGAGATTGTAATAAAGCGGTATGGCCATTGTGGATCCAGTCCAATGGGCAGCAATGAATTCTTGTTCGATCGAGCGGGGAAATATTCTATCCCTTAACCCGCATGTCGCAAGGCATCAGTAATCGGTACCCGGGAGGCGTTCCAAGCGGGAAACACGGAGCTCAAAAAACCTACCGCGAAAGCCACGCTCAGACTGATCAGCAGAACAGAAGGAGGCATGATCAGGCCGGCAAATAAGACCAGCCGAACCGAGGGAATCTTGTTTAAGATTTGACATAAAGAAAAAGCCAGGACACTTCCTATTGCCCCTCCCACCATCGCAATGATGATCGATTCCGCGATGATCATGCTTAATACCTTGCCGGTCGTAAAGCCCAGGGTCTTTAATACTCCAATCTCTCGGATTCTTTCACGTACGGACATCGCCATTGTATTTGACGACACAAGCAATATCGTGAAGACAACGGCTCCACAGATGCTGAGTAGGAACAATTTGACATTCCCCAACTGTGCCACAAAACTCAAGTAGAAGGCCCGTTCTGACTCGGTTTTGGTCTGGCGATCGGAGTTCCGGAACATCTCGTCCACATCGCGGCAGACCCCAGGGACCGCCTCAGCAGAATCGGCGATCATGACAAAGGTTCCAACCGTTCCCTTGCGGGATTCCGGAAGCCCTTCCTCTAAATACTTGCGATGAAAGTAAAGTACCCCATCGGAGCCTTGCTCGGTTCCCGCAAAAATGGCTCGAATGGTGAGTTCCAAATCGACCGGATAAATATCCCCTTTGATGGTGATTTTCTGACCGACTTTGAAATGATGTTTTTCTGCCAGGCTCTTTCCCACCGCGGCGGCCGTGCGCTCGGACTGAAATGCTTTCAGTTCGTCCGGGGAAATCTTCATTTCTGGATAAACCTGGAAAATCTTTTCAGGATCCGTGGCAAATCGGGGGAAAAAATGCTCGGGACGGTTGTCGATATACATACCCTGGAACCAGGTCCGTGTCGTCAAATTCTTCACTCCCGAAACCTGCCGGATCTTTTCTCCATAGTATTCGGGTAAGGAGAAAGTCAGCGAGACTCGATTCCGAGTGACCATGCGCAACGCCTGCTCCGGCGGTCCTGAGCGGTAATAAAAAGCATGGTACAACGCAAACAGCATCCCCAATAGGAAGAGGGAAACCGAAATGCTGAGGATGGTTAGGATCGTGCGCCTCTTGTTGCGTATGGAATTCTTAAAGGCGAAAGGAATGTATTTGCGCATCGACGGCTGTGCAGGGAATCAAAAAAATCCAGGCCAAGAGGCAAAACTACTCAGTCGCCAAAGATTATCATATCCTCAGGCGCTGTCAAGCGGGCAGGTCCCTGTCACATTCTGCAGATGCAGAAGCCTTCCACTTCCAAATTGTAGAGGATTTTCAGGTAACAGTGGGATCGTAGCGACAATCAGTGCGAAAGACCTAGAAACTCAACAATGCAATAACGCTGTCGGCACTTGAGAAGAATTCCGTTGCTTCTGGAACAACCTCACAAATGCCGAGCTCACAACTTGCAAATTGGGAGCAGATTGCAATCAGAATCAGGACTATGGACTGCTGGGATGTACGCTCCATCGCCGGTTCGATCGCCGGGCTGGCTGCCATCATTAATGACCCCATAGGAAATGAACGGATTGGAGCCGGTGGAACGGACAACATGCACATATCCTTGACTGATCCCTGTCCCGGCCAGGATCGTTCCAATCTGTGTCCATTGTCGGGAATTCAAGTTGATCCCCCCCAGGGTGGAGACTTTCACACCGGTCACACCGTTATAAAGCTCAATGTTGAAAGTGTCTGGGTTCCCATTCGCCTCGCCCGTATTGACCAGACCCACATTTGACCGATTCTGCCCATCTTGCCGCAGGCCGTAGATCCAAGCATCCGTCGTGCTGGCCAATCCATAAGGAACGGCGACATAAAACAGTCCGTATCGGCCTCCTCCACCGGGGGTCGAGGTCCGTGCACCTAAGAAGAGACTGCTTGTGTCTCCCGTCACGAACAATGCCCCGGAGATGGAATTTCCCGGGGGTGCAATCCCGCCAATCCGCATGGTCTCTCAGGTATTGAACAAGATTGGGGATGATGGCTTGTTCCCTGGGTTTAAGCGTGATATTGAAATTGGCTGTGTTGTTGGCAGATGAAATAGCACTGGAGACAAAGGAAAAATGGTAGGTGTTTGTAAGAGAGGCAGACAAATTGGTCACCACCAGTTCGCTACTGAATGCGCTGGTCTCTACAATGACGGGAAGCGTCTGCCCTGTGTGATTCAGTAAAGAGCTCTCGAGAAGCGGAGGAACAAACGATCCATCGGAGTTAGACTGATCGTTGATCACTGCATAAGCGAAATAAGGGGACGAGCCGCTGACTTTGGAAACTCGGACAAAGCCGTTAGTCAGCGACAAGCCATTCGATTGAAGAACCCCACTGATTTGAGTAAACGCTCCTGGCCCGAGAGTTGTGAGTAGAACATCTTGCGAAAAAGGATTGGCCGGATCGCCTGAGTAAACAGTCACTCGGAGCACGATATCCCCTTCCGTACCCACATTCTGAATAGCCACGTTTGATCGATCCGTAGCCGTCTGGCGAAGTCCACAAAGGTAAGCGGATTCTGTCAAAGTACTCGAAACGGGAATCCCATTATAGGCTAGGCCTGCTCGTCCATTGGCCACAGCCGTGGCTGTTCGAACCGTCACAGATCCTTCTGACGGAGAAATGCCGCTGAAACTGACCCGCAGGGTTCCCCCTTGGTTGCTCGAGGCCGGGATGGGGATTCCAAGGGACCTCAAATAGCCGATGGCATCGCTAACGGTGCGCTGCTGGCCGGCTGGCAAAATGTCAGAGGCTGTTCCACTTCCTCCCCCAAAGGCTGCTGTATAGGTAAAACTGACCGTAGCTGCGACCTTGCCCCGATTGGTCAAAGCCATGTCTGAAGTGAAGAAAGAGCTGTTCAATCCGGCGGAAGAAAGAACGATTGGCACAAATATCCCCGATCCATTGTCACCGCCGCCCCCCTTACATATTCCCGCACTCCCACTGCTGTAAATGGAAAGGATTTCTGAATCAGAAAGTGCGCGGCTAAATACCTGGACTTCATCGACAAGCCCCTGCAAAAAGGAAAATGCACTGAGTCCATCGACGCCAGCAAAGCCACCGATAGTAAAAGGCTGCTCGGTTGGTTGAAGCGTGATCGTCTTGTTCCCTGAAGTAATAGGACGAGTAACATCAAGGACACCATTGATATAGAGGTCTTTCTAGGCGAGAACTAGAATCATAGGTTCCGACAATATGAGTAAAGGTATTGGCCGGAAGCGGCTTACTCGATGTCACCTGTTGGTCGAGCGTATGATCGAAAGAAAGGCCAAATAGAACTTTGCCATCAGAATTGATTTGGAGCTGATATGTTGCATATCTCCCCGCAATCGCCTGAATATTCGTACTAGCTGGTATGGATGGGTTCACCCAGGCCTCAATGGTTATTGCACTTTGGATATTCAGTGCGGAAGAAAAAGGAGCTTTGGCCATACCATCGACCCCGTTGAAGCTAAAAGCTTGGCCTATCTTGCCTGATCGCAAAGACCACTCCTCCTTGCAAAAAAGCGGGATTAGTGCCGATGATATCATTTGTGTTTCCATCGCCAGGCCACCAGGCGACCATACCGGAAGGTGGCGCGACGCAGTTCTGGGCTTCCAAGGCGTCAGAGGCGAACATCAGAAGAAGAGATGACATGATCCAATAGAATGACCTGCTTGTTTTTATTTTAATATTCATCATCTCATTTCCACGCTATTCATCTGGAACAATCAGTGAAATGCTGTAACTTCATTACTTCCAGGGGCCTGACAAATCAAAGGATGGATGAATAGTGTAAATTTTTTTTTTGCATAAAAGTAGCCTTAGACTAGCCCATATCATCGATTTCAACTAGATGAGGAATGCATCCTGGAGGCCATTAAGGTTATTGAATTGACAAAATGAAAACACAATAGTCCCATTAAGAGGAAACGATCCTCCGGCAAGGCATTTTGCGCCTTAATGAGTTCACTTATCCTGATTTCCTGCAGAAATCAGCTCAATGAAGGCAGGATTCCGTACATTTTTTTTGATCAGCGTGAAGGTAAAGAGTATGGATCCCAGGGATAGATGAACAATTCTGTAACTCAACAATCGAAGTTTTGACTTCATCACTTATTCTGAGGCATCAATTTTGAATTGTATTGCGCTTATTCCTTGCTGCAAGGAGACCCAGGTCTTCAAGCCAGCGTTAATCAGTAGGACGCGCTCTCGATTGGACGATCTTGCTTGTTGGTCGAGGGATTTAACTCTTCCTTGGAGAAAACGGGTTCGGCTCGTTTAGCCGGGAACGTGCTCAAGAGCTAGGCGGAAAGGCAGGGGAGTTGACGGGTATCGATGTCCTTGAGGCCCGATTGAGGACCTTGTTTAGGAACAAACTTCACCTCGATGAGGGCGTGTTCGCCAGCATGACTCATTCATGCGCCAAAATATCTTTCAGCGAAGCTCTCCAGATGCTACGCCCTGATCCGATTCTACATCTTGGAGGTAGGTTACCAACTGCCAGAGTCGCTCATCGGGCAAACTGGACCAGGCAGGCATCCCGCGGCGGAGATTCCCGTTCTTTAGATACCAGAATAGATATCCGGGAGGTGCTGTACGAATGGAAAGAGTTTTGAGAGAGGGTGCACTGTTCATTGTTGAAGAACTTTTTTCATGACAAGAGGCACAATGTCTTTTGAAGAGTTTGAGTCCCGCCTTCACCTCTTCATCAGAGCCCCCGGCATAGGGATTCTTGACGCTCCACCATTTTGGGAGGAGCCTTCTGGAGTGATTTTCCAATTCCTTTATCATTTCCATCGGCCCGCGAGTTTATAGCGAGCACGGGAAAGAAGATCAAAAAAGTGAAAACGATCGATATTGCTTTTTGGGGGCCTTGCATAAGGTTGCTCCTCGGCTGAAATGATGCAGGGGAATTTACGGCATTAAATCCTAACGGAACATTCGCTTCATCATGCTCCCGAAGCGGGGGATCTCGTGCGAGATCCCAAATCTTAAAAGGAACTGAGGGCTGTTCTCCGTCAATCCCGCAGCAGGGGAGATCCGGAAGGTTGTACCATTCGGCAAATCCCAAGCGGCCACCAAGGCAGCGAAATGGCAAGTCCCGGACGGTCCGAACTCGTAATAGTTTCCAAGTCCGCCGTAAAATTCCGCCCCAAGACGAAAGTTTTCTGCACAAAACGTGCATTCATTCCGGACGGGCCTTGAGAGCCAGTGGCCGATTGAATCCAAATGCGTAGCCAAAATTCCATGATTCGCTCGATGTAATGCTCTTGGCCGCGATGAAGTTTTCCGAGATGTTCCACCCTTTAAAATCGCTTGACAAGATGAGCTTTAACTCGATTTCCTGCTCTTTTTCTTCCCGAGTATGACTGTTCGGTTCGGAGAGTCGTTCGTTCGGACCAACTCCGACAATTTCCTTCAAGGTCTTGTCTGCTTCACTGGAATTTTCGTACTCAATGTAGAATACCGGATTAATCCAGTGTTCCCGGGCGAGGAGCCTAAAGCGATTTTCCCAGCGAAACCCAGTGGAGATCGTGCTGTCATTTTGGGTTGATTGTCCGGTAAAATAAAATTCGGTGGTCCACCAGGCTTTGACCCCATATTCAAATTCCGTCCAGGCCCCAACAAATTGATTCCCGGTTTTTGGGATTCCCCAGACTGGCGCAATGGCAAATTCCAAGCTTCCCGGCTCTTCGAGATGGTGGTCATAAGTGACGAAATAAGGTCGTTCGGCACTGTAGTGAAAGAAAGCCTTTGAAGAATAAAAATCATCGATACAAACCAGATTCTGATGAACTTATGAAAACTCAAATCGTCTCTCCAATTCGGAGGTTCCGAGTCCGATTGAAAATGAAAATGAAAATCACTTTCATTTGATAAGTGAGAAGCTTAAATTCTCAATGCCCAGCTGTCAATAATTTTTTAGGAGATTCTTCGGGAAGATCAGGCGATTCATTAACTCTACAAGGCCCTGCAAACGCCGCTTCGTTTCGGGGCACCCAATGAAAAGGGATGGCGAAATTGTGAGCAACAGCGAAGGGCGGCGTTATTTCTGGTTGACTGCTTGCCAGGCTCACGACAACCGGATCACCTTCGTGAGGCGCAGGTTTCCATCCTGTGTCAGAAGATCAGCGATGACCAAGCTGGAACACTCAGGCAGCAAACCTTCACAAGATTGAAAAACTCCGGGCTTCTGTCGGAGAAGGGAAACCCCCTATCGGATTTCTGCTTCAGGAAGCAAGAGACAGGGCGAGGGAGTTTCCAGGCCATGAATAATTTCCTTGAGTCGGGATTCGATCGAGGGTGTCGAAGTCGACAAGTAAGTCTTGAAGAGCTCTCCTTCTGACAGGCTTTGCCAGAGGCTTTTGGGCTTAGGGTAAAGAATGATCTGGACTTCCTCGCTTTCAGGAATTTTGAGCTCTTTCTTGAGGAGCTGCAGAGCAGTATTGAGACCGCCGATTTCATCAATCAGGTGGATTTCTTTGGCTTGAGCCCCGGTGTAAATACGGCCATGGGCCTTGGGTTCTAGTTCATCGAAGGTCATCCCCCGGCCTTCCGCGGCTTTTTGCACGAAATTCTTGTAGATGTCCTCCATCCACGACTGGACTTGGGTTTTCTGTTCTTCCGACAGGGAATGAAAGAGTGAGAAGATATCCGCATTATCAGCCATTTTGATCTGGTCGGTGTTGACTCCCAACCAATGCTCCAACAGACCACGAACGTTAAATTTGGCAAACAGGACCCCGATGGAACCGGTGATTGTCGAAGGTTCAGCGACGATCTTACTGGCCCCCATGGCGATATAATAACCCCCTGAGCCAGCAACTCCCGACATACTCACAATGACTTTTTTCCCGCTTTTTTCCAACAGGCGAATCTCCCGCCAAATTTTGTCGGAACCGACTGCCGATCCACCGGGACTATCCACGCGGAACAGGACTCCTTCAATTTCCTTGTCCTCACCGATCTCGCGGAGGCGGGCCACCATTGTTTCTCCGCCCATCATCTCGCCCCAGACGTCTTCACTCTTTCCGGAAATGATTTGGCCGATTCCACCCAACAAGGCAATTCGATGCCGGGCTTTCTTGTCGATGCGGTGACGCACCGCCTCGAGATATTGGGATGCCGTGACCCCTCGATATTTTTTGCTGCCGGTTCGTTGTTCCGCAACCAGTCGGGTTCGGACTTCATCATCGTAGCCGAGAGCAGTCACTAGGCCCTCTTTCAAAGCGAGCGCCGCCGGAGTCATCCCGATATTCATGAACGCCCGGAGCCGAAGGGGAGAAATCTTTCTATCTTCGGCAACCGTCTGGATGAAGCGATCTTGAACATCGGTCAGAATCCCCTCATACATTGACCGAAACTCAGGCGTAAACTTCTCTCGCGTATAGGTCTCTGGATTCTTGTACTCTTTCAGCATGATCATCTGGGGCTCAATATGAAGTTTCTCCATTGTTCGCTTAAAGAAAGGGACATCGACATTGAGGCCGTTGATGAGCAAGCCGGCGTCTGGATTGAGATAAATCTCGTCGGACTGGGAAACCAGGTAAAAATCTTTTTCTTCAGGCATGTCGCCAAACAAACTGGCGACGACTTTCTTGTTCGACTGGCGAAATTCTTTGAGGAAACCCCGGACTTCTTCCACCTGGGCCCAGCTAAACCCCAACGAGTGGCTCGAAAGATGGATCGCGACGATATGGGGGTCTCGAGAGGCAACTTGCAAGAGTCGGCCCAACTCGTATAGCGAAACTCCATCACGCTGTACGAATTGGGCCAAGGGAGAATGCGGAGGCAACTCCGGAATTTCACCTGAGAAACTCAACTCCAATACACTATTTTCGGTAATATCGATCTTGGATGGGGACAGGAGCCGGTAGGTTCCCAAAAGAAGAACGCCGATGAAAAGGAAAAGAGCCGCAATGATGATCACAATCATCCAGGACGATTTTTTAGACATGGTGAACCTCACAGAACAATAGGGAATACGACATGAATTCTTTCTAGAGAGAATAGCAAACGCATTATCTCACATTGTATTGGTTTAATCTGTAATTTGGAATCCTCGGTCTATAGGCTGTTAAAGAAAGAAAAGAAATGCAGACATTCCTCCTCCAACACATTGACGAGGCAACCTTGGAAACCCGGATGGAAGGCCATCGGATTAAAAAATCACGTTGGACAAAGAGGAAGATTCTGCGGTAGAAGAGTTAAAACGGTCCGGGGGACCAGGTTTTGTCTTTTCTTGCCAAGCACAGTCTCCGCAAGCGAACTTGCTTACGACAAGCTTCCGGGAATCGTTATTATGGATCATTCGTTTGAGGATCATTCAGAAGGAAGGGAGATCAGAAGGGGTTCTACGGCTGGGACCTTACCTCAGAGGAGGGTGCTCTGCCTGTCTTCTGATCGAGTCATTCAAATCCTGTTGGAAGTAAATTGTCAGTGAGCCCGATAGGGGGACATTTGCCAATCCAGACCTTCGCTCCTAATTGTTCAAGTTCCGGATCTTCCGCCCTGATGCCGCCACCTCCAATGTAAATATCGAGCTTTCCATTGAGTCGAGCCATCATCTCTAGTAAACGCGGCCGATGGGTTAAAAAAACAACCGGCCTCGTTACCGATAAATAAACTGCCCGAGGGGCAACTAGTTTGCAGGCATGTTCCAGTTCTTCGAAAGGCAATGAAGCCCCCAAGTAGGAGACACTTATTCCGTGAAGGCATAAATAATAGGCCAGCACTAGTGTTCCGATTTGGTGCTGCTCATCGGGGAAACAGGCGCAAATGGCTGTTGGGGCAGAGCGGCCCTGCGGTCTTGAGGACTCAATCAGCTTCTGTAAATGATGGATAAAGATCCCACTGGCCAAATGCTCTCCAGCGACACTGCAGCTTCCCTTCGTCCAAAGCTCTCCAATGTTCGTAGCGCTGGGCTCCAAAACTTCGCGGATCACTACATCCGGGGGCACAATACTGAAGGCTTGATTTAAGGCTGCTTCGAGTGCCACGGAATCAATCGCGACAGCCGCCTCAACAATATCATTGGAACACTTCTCGAGCTGTTCGTTAAGGACTGTGCTATTTCCCTGAGGCGGAGATTCCGCCTCTCTCTCAATCAGCCAAGGTTCGGCAAGTTTTCCAGTCGATTGTGATTCCTTTCCGGACATGCCCCGTGCAGGAAGTGCTTCCAAAAGATTTTCCCGTCCGAATAAGGCAATTTCTCCAATGGAGCGACCCTGAGCGATCAAGCTCTTAATGCGGAAGAGAATTTTCAGGTCATCTTCTGTATACAATCGATGGCCACCCAACGCCCGTGCCGGGTGCAGGACGTCGTAACGCTTCTCCCAAGCTCTCAACAAAGACGGGGTGAACCCGGTCATCCGGATCACCGATGCCATTTTGTAGACTCCAACAGTTTTCATTTCAATGATTTATTTGGACTGGCAAGTTAACGCCCTCGGGGGCCGCCGCCGCGCAGGAGCACTTAGCGATACCAAAGATAAATAGCAATCTAACAAGCTCGAGTCTCATGTCTGCTCGGTTCACGACTACCTGCGTGGCGGGTGCATACGCCAGACGTCGTTGTCCACCCGCGTCGCATTCTCCTCCGGTGGAAACTCGAAACGCTCGCGGTCCCCGCCGAACGTCATAATGGAGGGGATTAGCCCGCCAGGTCCGCCATTCACTACGAGGGCATCGAAGTCGTACTTCACGTCGTTTGGCGTAGCCGCGTTCCATGGCGGCGAAGCCGGCGTCTCGAGTTTCTCCCAATCCTTGCCGTCAATGCTGGCCCAGATGTCGTTCGGGTTCTGGGGCTCACCATATCCGCCAAAGCACACGATCTGGTTTAGCAGCACGACGCACTGGTGGCCGGGCCGAGCTGACCAACCCGCCGCGGAGGTCACAGACTCCCAGTCTGCGCCATTCTTGGAGCGCCAGACGTCGTTAAAGTAGAGGTCGCGTTCGGCGACGCAGCCCTTCGCAGCGCCGCACGTGAAGCCCCGCTCGCCGCCGAGCAGGTAGATGTAGCCGTTTTTGACAACCACGGCCGCGCCCGCACGTGCCGCCCAAGGGGCGTTCTCGGTCACCGGCGTCCACGTCTGTCCGTCGCTCGACTTCCAGACGTCCCTGAAGAAAACCCGCCCCCGGCCGCCCGTTGCCGCATCGTCGCCTTGGCTGCCCCCGAGGACGTAGATGTCGCCCTTGAAGACGACCGCGCTCAATCCGGCTCGGCCCGCCCAGTCCGCGGCGGGTGTGACCGGTGCCCAGTTCGCTCCGTCCTGGCTGCTCCACACGTCGTTGAAGAAGGTTGAGTTCGGAATGAACGGAAAGCAGGGGACCCCGGGAGGATTGTTGGGACAGGTCGGGGAGCCTGGATTCGGCAGTACGTCGAAGTTCTGCCCGCCGAGGACGAACATCTTGCCACGGTGGCGGACTGCTTGGAAGTATGCTCGAGCTGGCCAAGGTGAAGCGGCTACCGGCGCCCAGGTAGCGCCCTGGTTCTCACTCTTCCAGACGTCGGAGTAGATGGCGGTGCCGAACGGGTTAAAGGCGCCTCGGCCGCCCATCACATAGAGGTCGTTACGCAGTTGGACTGCCTGCAGTCCGGCGCGCCCTTGCCATTCTGCGTTCTCGGTGACGCGGTTCCACTCGTACCGGCTTAGCCAACGGCTCCATCCGAAGCTCTTGAGACTTGTTACGGCATCTTCCGCCCCGACCGACGGTTCCACTTGTGCCTGTGCCCGCGCGAACGGTGCTAGGACAACTAACAATAGGAATACAGAGAAGTACTTTGATATCGACAGAAAAGCAAGTTTGATCATAGGTTTCCTCTTCGATTAATGGTTGTTGGTCAGCCGACCAAAGTACACTGATTATAAAGAATTAACAGATAATGTCAATATATTGTTTATATTTTAATTCTATTTTCTCAATTAATAATTAACTGTAATATAATAATAGCTTTCTATTAAAAATAATGTCGCTTAGAGCAATATCTTGAATTAGATTTCTGAAAATTATATTGACAATATATAAACAATATCTAATATAAGTCTTGCAGTAAAGATTGAGGGAAGGGGGGTAGGGACAGGGATTGAGCGGATTTGCCATGAAAGGCTAAATTTAAGAAGGGGAGTCGAAAATGACACTAAAATCCTGGCGAAATCTCGGTAAGGCTTCACAGCATATTGTCAAGCGCTCGTTGGATAATCGGATTGTTTTCTGCGCAAATTGTGAGGCTAATCGAATACTGGCGGTTAACTCATCAGGGACTTTGACCTGTTCAAGTTGTGGGTCTGAAAGCTGGATGTATTTATCTGCACCATTGACTGCCAATTTCAGAGAATACGATGAGAAGAAGGCTCAAGAAGAAATCGCCGTAAATCGATACCTCCACAAATTGGAGCACGAAAACTTTTTCACCCCAGACGGGGCACTGGTTTGATTTGATGCACACCGATGCCAGTTCTCAAAAATTCGCTCTGCTGAAGTTCCTCATTGACTATTCAAAACTTCAGTCGCTACCCTCGTGAAATAACTCAATTATATAAATACAAATCCATCAAAAAAAGGAGAAAGTCATGCTGAATAGAATAGCAACCCTCTTAGTACTCGCGATCACATTCATTCCAAGCAGTGCCGCTGTGGCGGATGTGAAGGCTTCAGTGATCCATGGCATTCCTGGCGCAGTGGTTGATGTGTACGTCAATGATGGTCTGTTCTTGCCGGGTTTCACCTTTGGCACTGTGACTGGACAAGTTTCCCTTCAAGCCGGTAATTATGATATTAAGGTATACTTAGCCGGACAGGATCCAACCTCGAGCCTCCCTATTCTGACGCTGGCGGCAGCACTTTCCGAGGGCCAGAATGTTTCTGTGGTCGCTCATCTTAATGGCAATGGTGCCCCAGCTTTGACCCCTTTTTTTAATGACGATTCGACAATTGCCAATGAGCGTGGGCTACCGCCTGCTGCGGTCCTGAGTTCGAGACTTTTTGTGCGGCATGTCGCGTTGGCCCCGACTGTATCTGTAATTGCAAACGGCAAGTCGCTTTTCACTCTCTCAAATGGTACGGAAGCCGGAGCCGACATTCGAACTCACGGTTACGCAGCCTGGCTCGCCTTGCCAGGGAAAAAGCGGCCCGTTTTTGGACCTGTAAGTTTAAAGCCGGATGCCGGCAATTTGTTAGTTGTCTATGCTGTCGGCTCAATTCAAGATGGTTCGTTCACTGTCCTAACCCAGAGCATTCCGCTATCCCAATAGCGGACTAAATTACGGGGGAACAGGACCCAGTGCGTAGAGGGGTCCTGTTCCCTAGATGAGATGTGCACGATGAAAAATCGTAAAGAGACTCTTGCAATCATTGGCACGGGAATCGCCGGGTTAGGCTGTGCGCATTTTTTGAACTCATCGTTTAATCTTACTTTGTTTGAGCAGGAGAAATATGCAGGCGGCCACAGCAACACCATAGAGGTTCAAGAGGCTTCCGAGCGAGTCCCTGTTGATACGGGCTTTATTGTCTATAACGAGGTGACGTATCCAAATCTGACCCGCCTTTTTTCGGAGTTAGGAGTTCGTACTCAGCTTTCCACAATGTCATTCAGTGTCCAGCATATTCCAACTGGTTTGGAGTACTGCGGATCGAGCATGAATTCCTTGTTTGCGCAGAGAAAGAATCTGGCGAATCTTCGCTTCCTTCGCCTGCTCCGGCAAATTCATCGCTTTAACCGGGAGGCAAGACAGGCTCTCGACCAGGGACCTCTATCCGACGTGACTCTCAAGGATTACGTGGAACAGAGAGGCTACGGAGATGACTTTCTCAACTCATATCTGATACCCATGAGTTCGGCGGTTTGGTCCTCTCCTCCTCGTCAGATGCTTGAATTTCCGGCTCTAACGTTGCTTCGTTTCTTTCACAATCACGGCTTTCTCGGGATGTATACGCAGCGCCCGTGGCGAACCGTGGTGGGCGGATCCCAAGCCTATGTGGCGCGGCTCACGGAACCCTTCCGAGATCGGATCCGTTTGAGGCAGCCCGTTCAGCAGGTACGAAGGGAAGACTCCGCAGTTGCATCGCTTTGAATATCCTCTTTTTATGTTTTACTTGGACCTGGACGAAATTGATGTTCTTTCCAAACGCCTGCATCTCCTCAGTCGAAATCGTTTTAATTTCTTTTCCTTCAGAGATGCTGACCACATCCGAGTCAAATCAAGCCAAGTCAAGCAGGATCTAGCTTCGTACCTGCATACCCAGGGGGTCGAACTAGGGAACGGACGGGCTTATCTGCTGACCCATCTGCGCATTTTCGGCTATGTGTTTAATCCAGTCTCGTTTTATTTTTGTTTTGATGAAACGGGCAAACCCTTATGCGCCGTCCCCGAAGTCCGCAATACTTTTGGGGAGATGAAACTGTTTTTCGCCGGAACGGAACATTGGATGGGGAACCGATATTTTCTAAAGCGAGAACCTAAATACTTTTATGTATCTCCATTCTTCGATTTGGATGTGGAGTTTGAATTTCGACTCCCTGTTCCTGACGAGCGGTTAGCGATTCAAGTGGACGATGTGATGACAGGTGAAAAGATCTTTTTCTCAACATTACAAGGGACTCGTGTTCCACTGACCGATCGAAAATTACTTTTCTTTCTGTTGAAGTATCCTCTGCTCACGTTCTTCGTTGTCTTCTGGATTCATTGGCAGGCCTTCTTGCTTTACCTAAGGAAGATTCCTTATCGAAGGAAAGGCGACAACCCCGAATTACAGAGAGAAGTGCAGATCCGAAAGTCGTAGGAATTGAATTCCAAGAAAATGGGTGAGAGGTCATGGAAAAAGTAGTGATGGGTCTAGACGCGCCAGGTTCTGTGGGGCTGCTGCAGAGTCTCTACGAGACCCTCGTTTACAAGGCCTTAGTCCCTATGCGCTTTGGCAATTTGAAAGTCAGTTTGCCCGACGGCCAAGAATGGGATTTTGGAGTGCACGAATACCCAGGTTCAAATTCTCCTCGGATCCATGCCCGGATCCAGGTAAGGAACCGCGCTTTCTTCCGAAAGTGCCTGCTTTTGGAGACATCGGTTTTGGGGAATCCTATGTGGACGGTGACTGGGAGACGGAGAATATCGCCGAAGTCATTTCCTGGTTCATCCTCAATCACAGCAATTCCCCCGCGCTCTCCGATACGAAGCGAAAAAACACCTTCATCAATTCATTGGGTTTGCTCAATCGGATGGTTCATCAATTCCGGTCGAATAGCTTGCGAGGCAGCAAAAGGAATATCTATTCGCACTACGATTTGAGTAACGAATTATTCGAAACATTCCTGGATAACACCCTCACTTACTCCTGTGCTTACTACCGGTCCGAAAGCCAATCACTGGAATCGGCCCAGGCTGAAAAATACGACGTCTTGTGCCAAAAGCTCAAGCTGAAGAAGACAGACCAAGTTCTGGAAATGGGATGCGGTTGGGGCGGGTTTAGCCGGCATGCCGTTCGAAACTATGGCTGCCATGTCACCGCCATCACTATTTCTAAACAACAATTCCAGTACGTGGATCAAATGATCCGGCGTGAAGGGCTCGGCGATCAAATCGATCTAAGACTTCAGGACTATCGCGAAGTGGCAGGGAGATACGACAAGATCATCTCCATCGAAATGCTGGAGGCCGTGGGCGAAAAGTATCTGGAACTATTTTTCCGGAAATGTCATTCCTTGCTTAAACCGCAAGGGATGTTGGGAATTCAAGCCATCACCTGCGCGGATAGTCGCTTCAGGAAATTGGCGAGAAACGTAGACTGGATTCAAAAGCACATTTTCCCAGGCAGTTTGAGTCTCTCGAACCATGCGATTAATCGTGCCGTCAGTAGTACGAGTGATCTTTTCTTATGTCATCTGGAAGACATGGGACAATTTTACGCCAGGACCCTGCTTGAATGGCATGCTGCCTTTAACAGGAATACCCAGAAGGTTCGGGATCTCGGATTCGATGATCGGTTCATCCGGAAATGGAACTACTACCTCTTATATTGTCAGGCGGCTTTTGCCATGAAGTACAACACCGTCGTGCAGGCTGTTTACACAAGACAAGAAAATTTCACAGGATGATGCGCCTTAAAATACTTTTCGCTGGGATTTTTATTTTTATGCTGGTGTTAACGATTCGTACCAGTCTGCAAAGTAATTTGTTTTCGGTTCTTCCGGGAATGCTCAATCATCCCTGGACTGTTGCGACGCTTTGGGACGCCTACTTTGGATTTTTGACCTTTTACATCTGGGTGGCTTACAAGGAGGATCGCTTGTTCTCGCGGATCCTCTGGTTTTTCCTGATTATGGTTCTGGGGAATATTGCCATGTCTTTCTATGTGCTAGTTGAACTTTTCCGCCTTCCCCCCCACTCCTCCTTTGAGAGTTTGCTTATGCGGAGGAGTCATCCGCTCTCATGAATACCGTTTCCCAAACTTTCTGGAGTCGCCGCGTTTTAGTCCCGCTCGCGCAGCAGCTGCGGCAAGGAATTAATGTCAAAGAGCTAGCCCAGAGCATTGCCATCGGGTTTGTGCTGGGGATATTTCCCATCATGGGTGCCACCACGCTGCTCTGTTTGATTGCCGGGTTCTTGCTCAGATTGAATCAGCCGGCCATTCAGCTCGTAAACTATTTGGTTTACCCTCTGCAGATCTCTCTGATCTTGTTTTTTGTGCGCTTGGGGGAAAGGATGTTTGCCGCTGAGCCACTTGCTTTTTCGGTACCAGTGCTCCTGGAACGATTTCAGCATGATCCCTGGGGGTTCTTCAGGCAGTTTGGGGTTGCAGGTTTTCATGGAATCATGGGTTGGATCGTCGTAGCGCCCTTCGTTGCCTGGCCGGTTTACAGAATGATGATCCCCCTACTAAGCGTCCTCTCCAGGAGGCAATTGATTTCCCCACCATGATTGGATCGGCCTAAATCTTCATACTGAGCCTCATGTCAACCGGAACCTTGTTTGGGATTGCGTTGTTATTAGACCTCTCGGCAATGATCCTCGTCTGGGTTCTGGCATATAGAATGAGGAACAACAGCATTGTTGACATCGCATGGTCAGCTCTATTTTCAGTACTGGCGCTCGTTTACGCGCTTTTCGGTAAGGGTTACCTCATGCGCCGGGCCATCATGGCCGGGATGGTCGTTTTCTGGAGCCTGCGGTTGGCGTTTCACCTTTACCGCCGTATCTCCAGGCTCCACCCCATCGAAGAAGGGCGTTATTCGAAACTGCGTGCAGAATGGGCTTTGAAACTTAAAAGTAACTTTTTCTGGTTCTTCCAGGCTCAAGGACTGTTGAACACATTCCTTTCTCTCCCCTTTTTATTGGCCTGTCAAAATCTGGATCCCAAGATCTCCATCATTGAGTTCGTGGGCGTAGCTCTCTGGCTGATAGCCCTGATCGGTGAAGCGATCGCTGATCGGCAACTTGATCAGTTCAAGAGAAGACCTCAAAATAAAGACCAGGTCTGCCAGGAGGGGCTTTGGCGCTATTCGCGCCATCCCAATTATTTCTTTGAGTGGCTGGTCTGGGTCAGTTTTTTTGTTTTTGCACTGAGTTCCCCCTTTGGTGCGTTCACAATTTATTGTCCATTGGCCATGCTTTACTTCTTACTCAACGTAACCGGCATTCCCATGACCGAGGAGCAAGCCATTCGAACGAAGGGTAACTCCTACAGAGAATACCAACGCACTACCAATGCTTTTTTCCCCTGGTTTCGAAGAGGGTCTTGCGAGTAAAGTCTTCTTGTAGGTAAAAAACCGGCTGGATCCTCCCTCGTGGCCTTCGGGGATCTCGAGCTATTACCTCGAATTAAAGGAGAAAGGGAAAGGATCCGCTCAACAAAGGATTGGGATTTACCCAGGTGTTCTCCGCAAGAAGAACCCGGCTTTCGTGCCCAGGAATAGGCTATGGTCAAAGACACACCTTCATTTATCGATCAACTCCTCGAAACCAATCGATTTCCGGAATGGCTGATTCGAATGGGGGTTCGACGCTTACTCTCGCGGCGATTGAATCAGGAGAACAAGGGTAATATTGAAGCCCAGAACGTTCACAAGATGGATTTTGTCCGAAAACTAAGACAAAGTCCTATCGCTCTCCGTACTCATGAAGCCAACGAACAGCATTACGAAGTGCCGACGCGATTTTTTCAACTTGTTCTGGGTCGGAACCTGAAATACAGCAGCGGTCTTTGGATGCCAGGAACCGATCGTCTCGACGAGGCAGAAGAAGCCATGCTTCGGCTCACTTGTCAGCGCGGAAAAGTAGAAAACGGACTTCGTATCCTCGAGCTCGGCTGCGGTTGGGGCTCATTATCTTTGTGGATCAGTGAGCATTTCCCAGATTGTCAAATTCTTGCCATCTCGAATTCAAGAACCCAAAAGGAACATATTGATTCAGAAATTGCCAAACGGGGTTTGAAAAACTTGCGCATTATGACTGCTGACATCAATGGATTTCAACCCGAGGGACGTTTCGATCGGGTCTTGTCTGTGGAAATGTTTGAGCATGTGCGAAACTGGGATCTGCTGCTTTCTCGTATTGCCAGCTGGTTGTCGCCAAAGGGTCTTTTGTTTGTGCACATCTTCTCTCATCGAGAGTACGCCTATTTTTTCGAAAATAAAGGCCCTGGTGACTGGATGTCCCGGAATTTCTTTACAGGCGGAATGATGCCTTCCGACGATCTTTTCCTCTATTTCCAAGAGGATTTCGTACTGCGTGAACATTGGAGAGTCAACGGGCTTCATTATGCCAGGACGGCGGAAGCCTGGCTCGCCAACTTGAAGCGGAATAAAATACAAATTGTTTCGTTGTTCCAAGATGTCTACGGTTCTAACGGGACGGTCAAATGGTATGCTTACTGGAAAGTCTTTTTTATAGCCTGTGCCGAATTGTGGGAGTGCCGCCAAGGCCAGGAGTGGCTCGTATCACACTATATGTTCGAAAGCAGGTGAAACTCTATATTGTGGCAACATGTCTACTGACCCATAGGACTGAGAGCCCACCTGAATATCACCCTCTTGACGGCTGCTTTATGCGACGGGAGCTTTACATAGGTGGCTTCCGCGCCGGAAAATCGAAGAAGCCGAGTGGGGGAAATGTCAGCTTGAGGTTGGTCCTTCAATTGATCGATTCATTGTAAAGGAGGCTTATGAAAGCCACAGGCGTTTATGCATTAATCTGTTTTGCGATTCTTATGACGATGCGATGTGGCATGCCAGAATCAGAGGACCAGAAATTCGAAAGTTTTGCCAAAGGGTATATTGAACAATTGTTGGAAAGAAATCCCGAAATCGGCCACGAGCTGGGGGACCATCGATTTGACGACCGGATGAACAATTATACACAAGCCGGGATGCAACAAGAACTCAAGGCTCAACGCGAGGCCCAACAGTCCATCCAGAAGATCGAGCCCGCCCGCTTGAGCTCGACAAACCAAATTGATTTCAAAATCCTGAACAACAATATCGAGTCCATGATTTTTCAACTCGAGACTTTACGAGAGTATGAATGGAATACTCAATATTACAATATCGGCAATGCGATCTATAGTCTGACGTCACGAGAATTTGCACCGCTCAAAGAGCGTCTTCAGTCCGTGATCGCACGTTTAAAGCAAATTCCTGCTGTGCTGGAAGCCGCAAAGACCAATCTCAAGAATCCTCCTCGTATCTATACCGAAACATCGATACTGCAGAACAAAGGGAATATCAGTCTGATTCGAGATGAATTAAACAGCCTTCTCGATCAGGTGCCCGAATTGAAGCCCGGTTTCGATCCGGTTCAGAAGGAGACCCTCAGCGCACTGGAAGCCTATGGCAATTGGCTGGAGAAGGATTTACTGCCACGGTCCAATGGAGATTTTCGGCTGGGTGAAGACAAATTTCGAAAGAAGCTCCGGTTTACGCTGGAATCCGATCAGACCTTGGAAGAGCTGATGAAGCAAGCCCAGCAAGAACTGGGTACGGCTCAAGACGCTCTCTACGAGACAACGCTGCCACTGTATACCAAGTATTTTCCAAAGGCAGTACCCGGGAAGCTTCAGGGGGATCGAAAGAAAGTCATCAAGGCAGTTCTCGACAGACTAGCCGAGTCGCATCCCAATAACTCAACCATTGTCGATCTGGCCAAGCAGGATCTACAGACCACAACGGATTTTGTCCGCCAAAACCAACTCGTCACGGTTCCGGATGAGCCGGTAAAGATCATTGTGATGCCGGAGTTTCAACGAGGCGTTGCCGTTGCCTATTGCGATCCTCCTGGCCCCTTGGACAAGAACGCCGAAACCTTCTATTCCATTTCTCCCACACCAGCCGATTGGTCGAAGGAACGCGTGCAATCTTTTTTCCGAGAATACAACGACTACATGCTTCAAAATCTTACGGTTCATGAAGCCATGCCCGGTCATTATCTCCAGCTGGCTCACTCGAACAAATTTCGGGCGCCGACTTTGATTCGAGCTGTCTTTAGCAGTGGGCCTTTTGTCGAGGGTTGGGCCACTTATGCCGAGCAATTGATGGCTGAGAAAGGCTATGGCGGGCCCGAGATGAAGACTGAGCAGCTGAAAATGAGACTCCGGCTCATCATCAATGCCATCATTGATCAGAAGATTCACACCGCAGGAATGACCGAAAAAGCAGCCATGGATCTCATGATGAACGAGGGTTTCCAGGAAGAAGGTGAAGCAGCCGGAAAGTGGCGCCGGGCTTGCCTTTCATCGACACAACTCTCCACTTATTTTGTGGGAAATGTGGGCATCAATGAAATCCGGAAAGCGTATGAAAACAAGAACGGACCCATTCAGGACCTGAAAGCGTTTCATGACAAAATGCTCTCCTTTGGTTCACCCTGCGCCCAAGTATGTTAAGCAATTGATGGGGCTGTAGTGAAATTGTCGATTGCCGAATGCCGATTAGAGGCAGTGGTTTCAGCGATTAGCTACCCCTTGAGGGGGACTTGCCAGTCGTCCATTGATGTTCGGTGTCCCAATTTAGCGGCGAAGCAAGGAAGTCTTGCAGAAAGAGTGGAGAGAGCGAGGTGCGTCCACGAAACGTGTCTTGTCCTTGAGGCATCGAGATATCCCGGAGATCTGGTTCGTCGACAACTAAAGCTAGCTCAGCGCTTCTACTCGCCAATAATTTTGACCAGGACTCGTTTTCTGCGCCGGCCATCAAACTCCCCGTAGAATATCTGCTCCCAAGGACCAAAATCCAGGCGGCCGGCGGTGATGGCGACGACGACCTCCCGACCCATGATTTGTCGCTTGAGATGCGCATCGGCATTGTCTTCGCCTGTTTCATTATGGCGGTATCTCGAAACAGGCTCATGTGGGGCGAGCTGTTCCAACCACATTTCGTAATCCTGATGCAATCCTGATTCGTCGTCGTTAATGAACACGGCTGCTGTAATGTGCATCGCATTCACGAGGACCAGGCCTTCCCGAGTACCTTACTCTCTTTGACACACTCCACAACTTGAGGTGTGATATTGACAAACCCGCGGCGAGTAGGTAAGGTGGAACCACAATTCCTTGCGAAAACTTTTCATATCCCTTTGACCCGCGCAGAAAAAGCAGAATAGGAATCGGGAGCATTGTTCTTCATCCATTGAATATACAAGCTGGCAACCTTTTCCAGATTTCGGAACAACGCTGGGTCCTTCGGCTGTCTTCCGGACTTGGGGCACCAAACCGCGATTCTTTCCCATACGAAGAGCATTTCCTTTCCGCTCTGAAAGAACAAATTCGTGACTTAAAACCTCGCTGGTAATAAAGGAGGCGACCATTTCCCAATACGAAACCACCATACGGTAGTAGGCATCTTCGTCAGACCCTAGAGGACAAAGAGCATTTAGTTCGTCCACAGTTCGGACCTTGAAAGACCACGCTAAACCAGTCTCTGGCTTTCCTGAACTTCTCTTCACGACGCAAATCGTAAAGTCGCAAAATAAGGTTGACGTCATCATAAGTAGCGTGTTCTGACATGCTTGATCTCCTTATTTAATATCTGGATGAAATGAAAAACTTAATAGGTTAGATGAGTATCTGGCCAGATGATCACAATTCATCTGCAGTTGAGTCATCGGGATTGCAGCCGTGATGTTGAATTCGGAATAGTACAAAGACCATCGATTCATGGGCTCAATTTCCATTTCTGACCAGGTATCGAGACAGTCATATCCTGATCGTCAATAACAAAAGACAGAACCCTCATCCGAATGAGCCTTTGTGAACCTGTTCGGCGATGTAATCGGAAGTCCGCGCGGCCAGAGCCATCATCGTCAGAGTGGGATTTTTCTCCGAGGCAGAAGGGAAGACACTGCCGTCCACGACAAATAGATTGGGGATGTCATGGGACTGGCAAAAGGCATTGACGACTGAGGTTTTCGGATCAAGACCCATCCTGCATCCTCCCAATTCGTGATTGGTTAACGGTTCCGGGCTGTCGTACAAGATTTCGACATTGCTGGCTTCCAAAATCCTTCTTCCTTCCCTGCGCATCGCCGCAAAAAGCTCTCTGTTCATTTTCGCCATATTGGATGTGCACGCGGGCCTTTTGCAGACCGAAGTGATCTTTCTCAACTGGATCAAGATCCACGAAGCTCCCGCTACTTGGGAGCATCTCGCCGTATGCCGAAAAATGAAGATAGGCTGGATAGTGACTCTTGATGCTTTTCTTCAGTTCACTCCCAAAACCATCCATTTGACTGGCCCAGGGAACGAAGCGCCGATTCTGATAATTGAATTGGATTCCGAAGCTTCGGGCATAATCTCGTTTGCGGGTATGCATATACGAGGGGATATAGGCATGATCTAAAGCACCTTCCTCATTGATGCTTGGAGTTCCAACCAGATCGCGAAAAAAACCATCAAATCTCGCCGTGAAGTGAGGGATATAATTCTTGCCCAACTGACCGCTCGAATTCCCCAGCCCATTGGGATAATGGGGCGACCGGGACATGAGGAGAAGACCGATGCTCTGGACACATGCACAGGAAACTACGACACAATGGGCCTTGATAGTCCCCTCTTGGCGGGAGATTCGATTAATGTAACGAACCCCGTTGACAAGTCTCTTGTCTGCCAGTGTAATTTCGCGAACTACGGCGTCCGATAAAAGGGTCAACTTTCCAGTCGCGATTGTTGGATAAATCTGCACGTTGGCCGAATCGTATTTTGCGACGACATCACATCCGGCCATGCAATTTCCGCAATAATGGCAAGCCGGCCGGAAGTCCCGGGGTCTAGTGAGGATTGCTTTTCTCACAGAAATTACCTTAATTCCGAGACGGGCGGCCCCGCGTTCGATGATTCGATCCGAACAGCGCAGAGGTAAAGGAGGGAGAAAATTGCCGTCGGGCAAATCCTCCAGGTGATCCGCATTTCCGCAGACCCCAATCTCCTTTCAATTTGATCGTAATAGGGGGCAAGATCAGCAGACTGGATCGGCCAGTCAAAACCAGCACCTTCATAGCTCTGCCCTTTGAAATCCCGCTGACTAAAACGCCAGGCCACGGCATTCCAAAAGAGTGTTTTACCGCCTACTCCACAGGTGCGGTCTTCATTGAAACCTTCCACCCCGGGCGCCATGATGGGGATTTTACGGTTTTTGAACTCGTACGGCAGGGCATGGGTATTGAAGGCTCGGCTCGTGTCGATCTTAGGTCCGCCTTCCAACACAATCACATTAAGACCGGCCCGTGCCAGTCTGGAAGACAGAGTGCCGCCGCAGGCTCCTGAGCCCACGACACACACATCAAAGCTCGTTTGATTCACGTTCATCGGATCCATCCCGACTCAATTCACGAATCTCAAAGACTCGATCCAGCCAGCCAGCCGTTTCCATCTATACCTGATGCTACGCCGACAATAGGAAACAGGAGGAGGAGATAGGCTTGGATGTTTTCTAACGGGATGGATTGGGCGAGTTTAACGGCTTAGTCTTCGTCCCTATTCCCGTTTCCCAGGTGGAGTCATCCGCATAGATGACTCGCAGAATGACTACCTTCTGCTTCCCTTTGGCAAATTCCGGCTTGGGATCCTCGCTAAACGTCAGGTTAGGCATGAATGCTTTAGTGAGGATGCCCATTCCGTTTGGAGGGATTTTCTTTTTGCTCCGAATACGGAAACGCTTTAATTCCTTCTCTCCTTCGGAATCCAAGAACGAATACTGCCAATCAATGGACTTGACGGTATTTGTACCGGTATTCTTGACCGTCATGTGTATTTCATAGTGGTCCGGTCCGGAGGTCTTTCTGTTGCTGCCTGTCTTATCCCAATCCTCACCCGGGCCCGGCTCGGGCATGGGGCCTTCAAGTGAGGGAGGGGAAGCCCCTGGCCTTGATGGGTCCTTGGCAACAGAAATCATTCCAGAATCCAGTATTTTAAGATCAGGGGGTTCTTGAACTTCAGAGTCTGATTTCTCAGCCCTCAGAGAGAAAGCCGGTGAAAAGAGAAACAAAATGAGAATGAGTTTCGTAAATTTCATAGCTCAATACTAGGTATCAGAAGGGAAATCAATCTGTGTGATCGGCCTAGTAGTAATCTGCAGAAGTCCATGTTGTAGCTGGCCCCGCTGGGGCCGGCCGGGTCAACGTCCCCGGCTACAACAATTATCGCGAATTTGTGTAAATTGTTACTAGCTCCAATCTTCCCAATTATATGGAAAGCCAATGTTTCCTGCACCAAAAGATTCAATAGTGCCTTGAACGCAGGGAGAAAATGGGAGATTGCATGATGAAGCGCCGGTACAGCTTTTGAACGGGAGTCAAGAGGCAAACCAGAGCAGCCCAAAAGGCTTGGGTCTTCACGATGTCAGGGAATCCTGATTGGGGAAACTGTATGCTTGACGTCAAACAGCAGGCAAGCTGATAATCCTTCTTGGTCCAAGCATTCCGGCCATGTCACAGCCCGTACCGCAATTCAGTGAGGGCGGAAAACGGCTGATTTTCCCCCAAGTGGAGGCAACATGAATTGTCCCTATTGTGGTGTTGACTTACACCCCGAGGTTAAGTTCTGTTCTAACTGTGGACGTTCCGTGCAAACCGGGCCAGAGAGCAGCCCGGATTCTAGTGCCAGTCAATTTTCTTCGCAGGTTCCCCCGCCTCCCAACGTTCCGAAGGGAAGCGGAAAGGCGGAAATTGGGCGCTGGATTAACACGGGTTGGGAGATGGTGACAGGCGATTTTTGGCTCTTTGTCCTGATGGCATTGGTTTTCTTTATTCTCAACTCGGCAGTCCCCTTCATTCTGCAGGGGCCGCTCATGGTCGGGTTTCATTTTGCTTGCATGCGCAAAATAGCTTCAGGGCGATTAGATGTAGCGGATCTCTTTAAAGGTTTCAACTTCTTCGTGCCGGCCCTGTTAGCCATGGTCGTCATCTCTGCTTTTACTTTTCTGGGATCTCTGTTTTGTATCATTCCCGGCCTTGTACTAGCAGCGATGTACCAGTTTACCTATCTGTTCATTTTCGATAAGAAGATGGAGTTCTGGCCTGCCATGCAAGCCAGCCACGAATTGGTGAAGAAGGATTACTTCGGCTTTACTCTCTTCATATTCGTTCTAGGCTTGTTGGCGTTCTCTGGAGCCTTACTGTGTCTCGTGGGGATTCTCATCACGTTCCCGCTCTACTTCGCGTCGCTTACTGCGGCCTATAAAGATTTGGTAGGGTTTGAATCGAGTGAGTGAAGCCAGAGATTAACCAGCATTTGCTGAGGGAGGTTGTTCCCCTTGCCAGCCTTCAGCGAATGTTTTGCCCCGGGAATTGAGTCACTCAAGAAAGAAACATCGTCTTGTGAGTTCGTTTAATTCTGACCGATCGAATGCGTCTGATATCTTCTTCGCAGAGCAGGATCAAACTGATATTTTTAGGCACGCTGCTGGGCGGGCTGGCATTTTCTCCTGTCCCGTGAACGCGACGTTCTCTGTCTGCGGATTCCGCTGGCTAACGGGTGTGCCATGTCCTCTGTGCGGGATGACGCGAGCCCTGTCGTTGTTGCTCAAGGGACAATGGGAATCGGCTTGGCGTCTTCACCCTTAAGCCCAATCGTTTTGTGCCTATTGTTGGCTGCATTTCTGAACGAGATGCTTGGCTGGATCCTGGCCTAACGACTTTCCCCTGAACGTATCGAGTCGGGTCACCCATCGGCTCTGTTTAGGTTTAGTCATTTGCTTTTCCTGTTATGGGTTTTTTCGGTTGTTGATCGCGACGTAAAAGAGAATTATTAATAGACGGGGGAAAGTTCGCTGGGGAATCGAAAAGGGCGATCACCCTATGAACGTCCAGCATGAGTTTTGATTATTCAGATGAAATCATTCAGTTAAGAGAAAAACCGGAAGGAATTCACAATAATTCATGAGATGGGAATGGTTTACCTCAAACTTATCAACACCCAACAAACTGATTAGTTCGCTGATCATCCTCGTCGCGGTCATCGTTGTTCGAACTTTACTGGTTCGAATGGTGGTCAAGGCGGAATATCAATTCCCGGAAGCTAGGCGACGATGGATCGTGAATATCCGGAACGCCTCGATTTTCATTCTTTTTGTTACACTGCTTTGGATTTGGAATGAACAATTACGAACGTTAGTCGTTTCTTTCATCGCCTTGGCGGTGGCCTTGGTCATTGCCACCAAAGAGCTGATTCTCTGTCTGAGCGGGGCCATTGTTCGCGCGGCCTCCAAGTCTTACTCCATTGGAGACCGAATCGAGATCGCGGGCAAGAGGGGGGATGTTGTGGATCAGGATCTGTTCACCACGACTCTTCTTGAAATTGGCCCTGGAAACGCCAGCCATCAGTATACGGGACGGGCAATTGTTTTGCCCAACAGTCTGCTGCTCACCAATCCCGTCATCAACGAAACTTATACGCATGACTATGTCATGCATGTTTTCTTTATCCCTTTGAGTGTCGGTGAGGATTGGCAGCTGGCTGAAAAACTATTGCTCGCGGCCGCCCACATTGAATGCGATCCCTTTCTGGAAGAAGCGCGCATCCACATGAAACACCTGGAGAAGCGTCAGCTCATGGACTCCCCTACGGTTGAGCCTAGAGTCACCCTTCAAATTCCTGAAGCGGGGAAAGTGAACCTGTTGCTTCGAATTCCTGTTCCTTCTCGCCGAAAGGGACGCCTGGAACAGGCTATTCTGCGCCGGTTTTTGGCAGAATATCCTAAAGCCAGCCAGCTCTCTCAATAGCCGCGAATGATTTTCTGAGTTCTGGTCCGCCTTTGTCAGTCTGGAAAGGAAAGGCACGCTTACCCCAACCTGCCCCCCTTCTATAGTTTCTGAGTTGAGAAATGCTACTTTCTGACCGTCTTCGGTTTCATCAATTACCTGAATTGGGCTGTATCCTCTTCACTGTTTCAAGAGCTTGTTCTTGACGAGAAATTCCTGGATGGTTGTGAAGATTTTCGAAGTGTCTTCTTTCGAAAATCCTCCATGTTTACCGCCTGGAATGGTGACGAGCTGATTGGTCACCCCTGCTTTGGTCAAGGCGTCGTGCAGGCGCACTGCGTGAGAGTAAGGGACAATGGTGTCCGCATCTCCGTGGATGGTCAGGATTGGCGGCAATCCGGGCCGCACATAAGTCAACGGAGACACGCGATTGGCCACTTCAACCCGGTTCGGCAGGCTTCCCAGCCAAGCCACAGCGTATGCCTGCCTGTTTGGGCCTTCCAGCAGGTCAGCAACATCCGTAATTCCGTACCAGTTAATGATGGCTGCCACCTTAAGATTTTCATTGTTCCCGGGACATTGACGATCCAGCCCTGCAGACTCCGGTAGCATGCCAGTGATCAAGGAAAGATGCCCTCCTGCGGAATGCCCGGTGACGACCAGTTTATCAACATCGAAATTGTACTCTTTAGCTTTGCTGATCACCCAGCGCAGAGCGCAGCGGCAGTCTTCAACAGCGGCCGGAGCCAGAGAAATTTTGGCTAACCGGTATTCCACGTTCACAACCGCCCATCCCATCTCGAGGTAGGGGATGAATTGCGGCACAGCCCCGTTTTTGTTACCCTCCACCCAACCACCCCCATGGAAATAAATCAGGGTTGGCGTTGGACCGGAAGCATTCAGAGGCCGATAAACGTCCAACTTGGCCTCGTAATTGTTTGCAACCAAGTAGGTGATCCCATTAGGCACCGTATACTGAATTGTAGATTGAGCAGCCCAGGCTGCAGGTTCGGAAAGTTGAGCATAGGCTGGGCTGGAAGCAAGCCAGGCGGTAAACAAAACGAGGAAGAGCCTGAGGTACGGAGAGAGATTCTTATTGCGCATATTTCCTCCATCATGAGGTTCATTGATTGGGTGTGACGCAGGCACACATCCGGGTTGAGGGGAATCAAGTGAAGTGGATAACATTTATCTTACTTCAACGTAAACTATACTAAGGAGAGCATAAGAAAGAAAGGCACAACATGGGTTACTCATTGGCCGCTGACCTCGTGGTTATCGTTCATCTAATCTTCGCCGGGTTTGTTCTTATTGGATCTTTTTCGTTCGTGGTCGGTTCGATTTCCGGATGGGGATGGACTTATAGTAAAAGGTTAAGAATTGGGCACCTGCTTTGCATTGTTTTCGTGGCTTTAGAGGCATTATTGGGCGTGACCTGTCCACTCACGGTACTGGAGAATCAATTGCTGCATGCGGCCGGAGAAGGTGGATATGACCGCTCATTTGCCGGTCAGCTTGCGAATCAACTCTTATTCTATGATGCCCCCGAATGGGTTTTTACGCTGACCTATGTGACGCTAGCCTTCCTCTCGCTCCTGGCCTATCTCATCCCTCCTTCATTTCGCAAGAACCTCCAGAGCAAGAAAGGCTTCTAAAATTAAGACCTTTCTGGTGGTACAGGCATCTTGCCCGCATTATAGGTTAACGATCGGTGTACCGAAGTTCCTCGATTGAAGTTTCTGTTACCCTCGAAAAAGGTCGCTCCCTTTTACATCGCCGGGATGGGGAAGCACAAAATCTTGCCCAGTTAACCGGCTGGGACATCAACGAGATTCGCAAGAAGATGCAAATTGGACCTGTGGCCGTCACTTCGCCGATTAATGAGACTTGGTGGGAGAAGATTTGGAAGAAATAGATTGCGAGAGGCCCCCCAGTAATCTCCCGATTCAAGCGTGAAGACACTCGATGCCCCATCTATTAGGATTCCCGAGCTCGTCCCCCCTTGTCAGAAGTGTCCTCACTTCCGTCCCCCTTTTTGAAAAGTCTCCTCCAGTTTGTCCCCCCTTTTTTTGAGGGGGGACTTCAGAGGGGGGGGGGGCCGTCGAGAGGTGCTAACGACCGATCTACACCCACGTTCTTGACCGGGGTCGGTCGTAGTGTTCACAGCCCACCAGAAGGACATTGATGGGTCTATGCAGCCTATTTCGCGGCTTCGCGGCGGGTTAGGCTGCGACACACCCATAATTCCCGCTTGCGCTCAGGGCAGTATTGGAGTCAAATATCTGAACCACTTGAGGATCCAGGTATATAAGAAAATGGTTGAATTCATTATAGGCTGTAGGCAATGGAGCCTACAGCGATACCTAGTTATGCGGCACGAGCCACCGCGATATAGCGCCACTTTTCGTAGTTAGTCCAACCGGAGGAAAGCACTAATGGTGACCAGCCAAATCCGCTTCGACGACGGGGCTGCCTACGAACGATACATGGGGAAATGGAGTCAGCTTGCAGGCGAAACTTTCCTCGACTGGCTTGCTCCAAAATCAGGTTTGCGATGGCTCGACGTTGGCTGCGGTAATGGCGCCTTTACCGAAATGCTCGTCGAGCGGTGTACGCCAGTCTCAGTGCAGGGAATAGACCCGTCTGAGGGGCAGCTCGCCTTTGCGCGCACACGACCCGCGTCGCGTGTCGCCCAATTTCGTCAGGGCGATGCAATGGCACAGCCTTTCCTCGACGACACGTTCGACGCAGCTGTCATGCCGCTGGTGATTTTCTTCGTTCCCGACCCGGCCAAAGGTGTTGCTGAAATGGCACGAGTGGTCTGCCGGGGTGGCACCGTCGCAGCCTACGCGTGGGATATGTCTGGCGGTGGTTTTCCTTACGAGGCGTTGCAAGTTGAAATGCGCGGGCTTGACGTTGAAGTTCCGGTACCACCGAGCCCTGGCGCGTCTCGAATTGACGCAATGCGGGAATTGTGGACTGGTGCCGGTCTGGATGCCGTCGAAACGCGGGAGATCACTGTGCAACGGACGTTCGCCGATTTTGATGACTACTGGACGACCATCCTCATGGGGCCGAGCGTCGGTCCAAAGCTCCTAGCGATGCCGTCCGAGGATATCGCGCTTCTCAAAGCGCGGATGCGCGCGCGCCTGCCGGCAGATGCCACTGGCCGTATCACCTATAGTGCCCGGGCTAACGCAGTAAAGGGCCGCGTACCAAATTAATTTTAAGGGTGAACTCCGTGTGATTTTGGAGACATCGATTTACTTGTGAGGGTTTTGAATTGTTGCAAAGTCGAAGCCATCCAATGCCGCATCACAACGCGTCGCAGCCGATGGCGCTGCCCGCCGCCGCTGAACCGGAATCGTTAGACGGCCCTGAAGCGTGAGGAAGAGCATGAACTTTGATCTGCCAGATACCCTGGACATTCTGAGTCGCACTCCAATGGTCGTTGGCACGCTTCTTCGCGGAACGAGTGTTTCATGGCACAACAGGAGGGACGGGTCCGGCACCTGGAGCGCATTCGACGTGGTGGGGCACCTCATCCACGGCGAGGAGACGGATTGGGTGCCTCGTGCCCGCATCATCCTCGAATACGGTGAGAAGCAACCATTCGAGCCGTTTGACCGCTTCGCTCAGATCAACCGCTCTACAGGCTGGTCGCTCGACCAGCTCATCGACCGGTTCGGCGAGCTTCGGCATGCCAACCTTGAGGTTGTCCGAAGTTGGCACCTAACCGAAGCTCAGTTAGCATTGCCTGGCCGCCATCCTGAGCTTGGCGCAGTCAATCTCGGGCAACTCCTGGCAACGTGGGCCGTACACGATCTCAACCACATTGCCCAAATCTGCCGCACCATGGCAAAGCGGTACACGGAGGAGGTCGGTGTCTGGCGGACGTACCTCTCTATTTTGAAGCCCTAGGGTCGCAAGATCCTCACCTGAGCGCTTCACCGGACTTTTTACCGCCTCAGCTTTTTTGCAGACTTGCAAGGCCCTGGCGCGGCAAAAAGCCGGTGAGCTTGAAGCCGCTGGCTACATGGGATCAATTGGGAACCACTATAGCCCTTTACAAGAAGCAGATCTGAGGAAGGAGGAAAACCATGCGTTCCATTCTGTTGATGATCGGCATTGTCTCATTTTCTCTGACAGGTCTCTTTGCACAAGAACGCACTGCCTCGCACGATTCCAACAGGACGGTTTCGATGCAACCAGAAAGCGCTCTCATAGCGCAGGAAGAGAGCGGGCCAGTGGCTGTACCGAATCCAAGCGATAAAGCTCTGCGCTATTTTCGCAGTGGCAATGTGCTATGGGTGGTCGATAGAATTTGGGGATTGTTGATTCCAGCGTTGTTTTTATTCACCGGTTATTCTGCGAAGATTCGCAACTGGGCGCAGAAACTGGGCCGCAAATGGTTCTTCACCCTCGGGCTCTATTTTATTCTTTTCACCCTCATCAATTTCGTAGTCGACTTCCCATTGTCATACTACGAAAGCTTTGTTCGCCAACATGCTTACGATCTCTCCAACCAAACCTTCGGGAAATGGTTCGGGGATTCATTGAAATCGGAATTGGTCGGTATCATTATCGGATTCTTCTTTTTGTGGGTTCCGTACCTGCTGTTGAAGAAAAGTCCGCGACGTTGGTGGCTGTACACCGGCATTCTCATGGCCCCTTTTCTTTTTTTCATCATGTTGATCAGCCCGATTTGGATCGATCCGCTATTCAACCAGTATGGCCCGATGAAAGACCAAGCACTTGAAGCTAAGATTCTCACACTGGCGGAACACGCCGGCATTGAAGGAAGCCGCGTTTTCGAGGTCAACAAAAGTGTGGATACCAAAACCGTCAATGCTTATGTGACCGGTTTCTTGGGAACCAAACGCATCGTCCTATGGGATACCCTCATCGCTAAGCTCAACGACAAAGAACTTCTCTTCGTGATGGGCCACGAAATGGGGCATTACGTGCTCGGCCACGTAGTGAAGAGCATTTTCTTCTTCTCACTGCTGATCATGATCACGCTGTATGCCACATATCGCATCGCCGGCGGTCTCATTAATCGGTTCAAAGACCGGTTTGGATTCGACCAGCTTTCGGATATTGCCTCCTTGCCCCTTATCCTGTTGCTCATGAATATTTGCTTTTTTGTGATCACCCCCATGGTATTCACTTTTACCCGCTATCATGAGCACGAGGCAGATCGCTTTGGTCTGGAGATCACCCAAACCAATCACGCGGCGGCTACAGCGTTTGTGAAATTGCAGGAAGAGAATCTCGCTATTCCTCGGCCCGGCTGGTTGTACATATTGTGGCGTTCCTCTCATCCCACGCTCGGCGATCGCATTGATTTTTGCAATAGTTATCATCCTTGGGAGAAGGGAATGCCTTTGAAATATGAGGCACTCTTCAGAAAATGAGCCTCACAAGGTGACGAAAAGGCAAAATAGAGACCCGCTCTACTCAATGAAGCGAGAGTTGGGGGCAACGGAATTCAGACCGCGTTCGTCCCGGTCGACCAGGGTGCCCTCCAGTTGCTGATAGTTCTCTAATCCCTTTCTTGACGAAATTACCATGCGCAGTGTATAACTCGAAATGGCTGTATTAGGAACGTGGTATTAATGTTTTCCGGTGCGGCGAGGTACCCAAGTGGTTAAGGGAGAGGTCTGCAAAACCTTTATTCAGGGGTTCGACTCCCCTCCTCGCCTCCAAATCTTTCTTGTAGCTTATCCTGCCCAGTTTTTTTCCAATAAGCCTTAAGTAGCTTTATTCCCGCACGAGCGGGAGTTGTGTCAAAGATTTGAAGCAATTCAGACCCTCTTCTGGTTGGAGGAGGAATCCAGAAAGCACTCGCCAAGAGTGCATTCGGAGATGGCAACCAACCCTTTGGCTCGGCCAGCTTTTGTCAGTTCAATAGTATCTTTTTGAAGAAGGCAATTCTAACTCTCTTATAGCAGGATGGTTGACCATGATGAATCTTGCCGTTCTTGGACCCCCGGGATGTGGGAAAGGTACTCAAGCAAAACTCCTCGCAGCGATTTTTGGGCTAAAGCATTTCTCACTGGGCGAAACCTTGCGTTCGGAGGTTGACAGAGATACCGAGTTAGGGAAGAGAACTTCTGCCTACGTCCGGGAAGGGAAATTGGTGCCGGACGATCTCGTCGAACAAATCTTTGAATCGTTTGTGGCCAACAATCCAGGCAAGGGATTTGTGTTAGATGGATATCCCCGAACTCTCGGGCAATCCGTTGCGCTGGAAAGGATCCTCCTATTTAACGCGGTGCTCCTTTTCGAAGTGGATGAACAGGAATGTGTTGTCAGAGTGACCGGGCGAGTGATTGATGACTTCGGGCATTCCTACCATATTCCGAACAATCCTCCTCCCGCGGGACTGGCAGTCCACAAGCGGGAAGATGACGAGCCCACGATTGTGCGCAAGCGTTACCGGGAGTATATGAAGGATATCAAACCGATTGCTGCGAGATACCGAAAGCTGGGTCTTCTCATATCCGTTGATGCTGGCGGCACGATCGGAACGGTTCTCGATCAACTCATCAGCAAGCTGGGCAAAGCCACAAACGGAAATACGGCTCTGTGATGAATTCTCTACGCTTGTCTCCGAGCCTCGAAAGTAATCCCAGCTCAATTCGAAAGACCTCCATTCCGGATAGAAACTACCCATTGCTTATAATCGCCTGATCAAAGGGCCTGGTTTTTGATCCGGATCAAGTCATGACACTGCAAATTCGAGCTACGCCCGCGTTCCTACTGATCCCCATTGCTGTTTATCTGTTTTTTTCACTCTCGATCTAGATCTTCCGGGGCTCCAATATGATGAAGTCCTCTTTGCCGATGCAGCGTTGGGGAACCTTGATGGGTCCTTCGTCGCTTGGGAAACGACAGTGGCAGGTTACCGTTTGCCAGTGATGCTGATGCCGTATATAGGGGCCGTAAAGGCTTACTTGTATTACCCCATTTTCAAATTCTGGGGGTCTGGAGTCGCCGCGGTACGACTACCCGTCATCCTGCTCGGTCTCGTTACGTTGATCTTCACTAATGCACTGTTTCGTCAAACGCTTGGTCCGTGCACCGCACTCGTGGGCGTCGTGCTTTTGGCCTCCGATCCCACTTTCATCTTCATGCAAAAAACGGATTGGGGACCCATTGCTCTGATGATGGCTTTGAAGGTCTCTTCCCTTTACTTCGTCTTCCGCTGGATGAATCAAGGGGATGCGCTTTGGCTTGGGGTAGCTTGCTTTCTGATGGGGATTGGTGTCTTCGACAAAATCATTTTTGTCTGGTATGTCGCCGCGTTGGCTGCAGCCTTGCCCCTCTGCTTTTGGTCCTCCTTCAAAGAGAGATTGACGGTAAAGAGTGGCGGATTGGTTCTCATTAGTTTTCTGGCTGGCGGTTTCCCATTCATTGTATTCGCCATTAAAACTCAGGGAGGTTCGCTGACGAATCCAAACCTATTCCACCTTTCGTGGCTTCAAGATTTCATGCTGCGCTGGAATGTCCTCATCGGTACCTTGAACGGAACAGCGGTATACAATTTTTTCAACAACGAACTGTTGCAGAATTTGGCTCCGCTTCTTAAGCGCGAAAACGGAGCCGGCCTTGGCAGCACCCTGGCCGCTATAGGAGGGACCATTGCGCACAACGGTACGTTTCAGTTTGCGGGGCTTATCCTCTCCATAATTGTGATTGCCGTCCTTTTAGAAGAAGGCCGGCTTCAATTCAGATCCAGCGTTCTGTTTTACCTTGTCCTTTTGGCTTCAATGATAGGAATGATTTTCATGACTCCTGGAGCCACTGGCATTCAGCATTTTGTGAGCGTGTACCCTTTTTCGCATCTTGTTATTGCCTCAGCGCTGTGCCAGAGCGAAGGCCTGGATAAGGTCCCGCTCCGGCGATGGTTTCCTAGTTATCGGCTGGTGGGGTTTGCACTAGGGCTTCTATTCGTCATTTCCCAGCTTTACGCGGATGTTCGATATTTGCAGTCATTGAAGCGAACCGGTGGAGTAGGCATATGGTCTGATGCCATCTACCGTCTGGCTGAATATACGCACGATCATCCTGACAAGTATTACGCGCTCATGGACTGGGGATTCAGCAACCAGTTGTTGGTGTTGACGCAGGGAAGGGTCAGGAAGGAGGAATCCTTTGTATCCATCAAAGATTCCCCAAATGAAGAAGAAAAAATACGTAGGATGTGCCATCTGCTGGAACGGTCAAACACACTTTTTGTTTTTCATGCGAGGAAGTATGAAATATTTCCCGATGCTCGATACTTTCAGTCACGCGCTGCAAAAATGCCAACGCAGAACTCAATTGATCGAGACCTTTTACCAACGTGACCGCCAGCCGGTTTATTTGATTTATAAGGTATTGCCGCTATAGAGGCGAGAAAGCAATTTCCATGGAGCAGCGCCATATGAGATTTCGGCTTCTCTCCCTCCATGTAAAAGGACGAGGAACATCAAGACATCGTGCCCGCATTCCCTCAAGAAGGGGGGCCAAGTCCGCTATGATTTCGCTTCCTCTTCCCCCCACCATCGGTAAAAGTGGTGCAGCGGACTTTTTCCTTTTCCAACCGGATAGGCGTTTTGTAACCCAGCCGTCAAGTAATCGCGAGCGTTCAGGATGGCTTCCAGAGGTGTAAGCCCTTTTGCCAATCCTGCGGCGATTGCGGAAGAGAGCGTGCATCCTGTGCCATGTGTGTGCGGGTATCGATTCGCGGTCCTTTGATCTTCCGCATTTCTTTCCCATCGTAGAATAGATCGACTACGAAACGTCCACCCTTTCCCGGTGCCGGGATTGTTGAACCGCATGGCCTCCTTTAATGAGGACAGAGGCAACTCCCATTTCCAAAATTTTCCGGCAGCTTCCCGCATGTTTCCTGCATCTGAATTGGATTCCCGATCAAATATTCTGCTTCAGGAATGTTAGGCGTCAAAATGCACGTAAGGGGGAAAAGTTCTTCTTGCAACGATCGGACCGCCTCCCTTTCCAGGAGTAAATCCCCGCTTTTTGCTGCCATGACGGGATCGAGAACAAGGGGCTTTTGGGGAATTGTCTTAAAGTGTTGGCGACGGAATGAATGATCGAGGAATTGGCCAACATCCCAATTTTGATCCCATCGGGATGAATGTCGGAAAGCACGGCTTCCAATTGCTTCTTGAATAATTCCCGGAGGGAGCGGGTAAACTTCGAAAACCCCCATTGTATTTTGGGCTGTGATTGCGCTGATGACCGAACAGCCATAGACACCTTGGGCCGCAAAGGTTTTCAAATCGGCTTGGATCCCAGCCCCGCCACTCGAATCGGAGCCGGCTATGGTAAGGGCTTTCGGAATTTGCATCCGGAGCAGTCCAAATCTTAGCAGTCACTGTGAGAGTGTTCACTGAGAGTCTTCCTCCCCTGAGCGATCATCTCGCAACTCTGTGCCAGCCTGAAATGGTCATCCTGCGAGAGTCAAATAAGGAGTTACAGGAAGGCGACAGTCTGAAGCGTCGTAATTTCAAATCGCTTTCGGCAGCGCGGATTCTTACACTGAACAGCATCGTCGACGCGAACCAAATAAGAACGAGCCTTCGCAAAGCGAAGACGGTCTTCATCACCTGCACGGGAAGGAAGTGAAGCTTTCTTCGTACGGCGTATCCAGCGCACGTCATATTGGGCAACCTGGCGACAGGAAGGGCAATTTAAGCTGGCCGGTTTAAGCTCGTCTTTTTCGGTATAGAACTCTCTTTCATCCATAACTGGAAATATACAGTTTTTCTGACTTTCGCCCAAGTATAATAGTCTAGAGACTGCCAGAGAGGGGTTTTACCTCCTTCTCATGCCGAAAGCTGCTAGCCATTCGACGTTGCTCGATTCCGAGGCTTTTTCTTGCCCCCCCATCCCTTAATGGAGTTGCGACATTCAGAATTTGATTATGATACGCTCACTCTCAGACGCGAGCCATGATTCACGATCGCCAGTTTGAGTTTATGCAAGATCAGCTCATCCTGAGTCATCACACCCACTTCTTGGAGAGACAATGAAAATTCACCTTTCTTATGGGAAATCTGGCTTAGATGTGGATTTCCCCGACACCGGGATTGACGTCATTGAACCAGAATTTGTAGAAGGATTGCCCGATGAAGTGTACGCACTTGCAAGAAGCACTTCGACACCCGATCGGGGCATTGGCTCTCAAAGACCTGGTTCGAGCAGACGACTCCGTTGCCATTATTTTCCCAGACCGGACGCGGCCAATGCCAAGTGATCGTGTTCTTCCGATCATTCTCTCTGAGCTCGGCAAGGTTCCCAAAGATAACATTACTTTGATCAATGCCGTTGGAACGCACCGGACGAACACTCCCGAGGAATTGGAGTCCATGCTCGGAAGAAGAAATTATCAATGACTTACCGGATCGTACAGCATCGCCCCAGAGACATGAGAGAGCATGGTTCGCCTGGGAGTCAGTCGCTTCGGAAATGAAGTCTGGGTGAACAAAGATTTCATGCACGCTAAAGTAAAAATCTTAACCGGTTTCATCGAACCTCACTTTTTTGCCGGCTTTTCGGGGGGGCCGAAAGCCGTCTTGCTTGGGGTAGGTGCGTTCGAAAGTATTCTAAGGAATCATTCCGCTCCTATGATCGGTAATCCTCGTGCCACTTGGGGAGTCACGGAGGGTAACCCTATCTACGAAGAAATGTCCGAGATTGCTGCCATGGTCAACCCAGACTTCATTGTGAATGTGACGCTGAACCGAAAGCGTGATACTCACCGGTGTCTTTGCGGGACATTGGCAAAAGGCCCATTCGGCGGGTTGTGCGTTTGCCCGCAAGTCGGTCATGCGTCCCGTTAACAGTCCTTATGATCTGGTGGTGACCACGAATTCCGGTTTCCCATTGGATATGAATTTGTATCAGGCTGTTAAGGGGATGTCGGCTGCTGAACAAATTGTCAGACAGGGAGGAACAATTCTCATGGCTTCAGAGTGTTCGGATGGAGTTCCCGATCATGGGAATTTTAGAGAGCTGCTGCGCGAAGGGAAGAACACCTGAGGAATTGATTCAATTGATTCATCGTGCCAAGGAACCGATTCTGGACCAATGGGAAGTCCAGATCCTGGCGAGGATTTTAATGAAGGCGGATATTTATCTCTTTTCCACGCTACTCCGAGGTAGAAGTCCGAGCGGCACATGTCAAACCCTGCAGGGACATTGGTCAGCTGGTTCGAGAGATTACATCGAGCAAATTCTCCAGATCAGAGAAATCAGCCCTTTAGGATGGCCGTTCTACCGGAAGGGCCCGCAAACTGTGCCTTTTATTCCCTTGACTGAAGGAAAATCAGTGTGATCGAGCAAAATTATTTGCTGCGCAAATGGCAGAAATCTCAGCTGAAACAAATAAGGTATTGCTCCAAGGGGTGGTAGGAATATAATGAGCTCAGAGATTAACTACGGAGCCATGAAGGGATTACGGTAAAATTTAGCCCATCTTAGCTTGGAGGAAATCATCATGATGAATCACTCTTCCCGCTGCTTCTGGTTAAGAATGTGTTGGCATGTTTTGTTGTTCTTCACCGTGGCATGGTTTTCTTGCAGCTCGGAACTCGCTGGTCAAGCCAAAGAAAAACAGAAAGGGAAAGGCGAGGCTGCCACTACTGACGAGAAAGGCGAACAGAAGGAAGTAGAAGTGCCCAAGCCCCCACCTGGTGATTTTATGGTCAACATTTATAAAGCCTTAGATGAAAAGAAAGTCGAGAAGCTTAAGATCAAAGACAAGTTTAAGCATTATAAAGAAGACCTGGAAGTCGAGATCGAGCTGAAGTATTTTAATTGGGCTTTGAATTCTGAGGATTTCTGGAACCGGCAAATTCAAATTGATGTCAAAATGAAGGATGGGTATGTCATCGAGAAATTATGTAAATCCGGTTTTGGGGAATTTGGATATGTCAAGCCCGGCGAGACTGAGTCGAAAGATGTTTACCGAAAGGAACTCATCACTGAATCCGGTGGCCAGTCAGTCGCCACGATGTGCGATTGCCCAATTGGAGCACCAGAAAAACAACGATTCCAGATGCTAGTCCAGAAGATGACCCCCAAGAACTAGGCACATGGAAGTCTGGAGAAATCCATTTCGCGTTGAGGTTGTCCGGTAAGATAGCTTTTGGTTCACAGAAAGTGCACTTTTAAAACCTACAGAATTAAGATCTTTCTGGGTAAGGGCTTCCGTCAGTCCGGGATGGGCGACAGGGCCCATTTCTACAATTCCCAACGAACTCAATCATGGGGCTGCAAATTAGAGAATGAATCTCTTTACGGTTTGGAGTCTGCCCTGGGATGGAAACCGTCGTATCGATCCAAGAGACTCAGGCCCGCAATCATTCAAAGGAATGTGAGAGGTCCCGTGTTCCGCGGGTTTGTTCGCGATTAAGCCCTTCTGGGGGGAATCCAAGTTTGTCCAAGGGGTAGGGAATTCCTGCTATTCTTTTTGCCTTATCTCTAAGAATGGATTATATTCTCGGCGTTTGGTTATGAGGGCATAATAACGAGTTTTCTGACACTTTAGAAAAATGGAGGAAGGCCTATGCCACTTCAATTTGAAAGTAAGGTAGTGGATGACGTGTGCGTTCTTGTTCCCGAAGGCAAAATCGTTATCGGAGACGAAGTTGGAGCGATGAGGGAGAAAATCAAGGAGGTATTGCAGTCTGGCCGCAAAAATATTCTGATCAGCCTCGAGAAGGTAAGCTACATGGATAGTACTGGCGTAGGCGCCTTGGTTGGGAGTTTCACAACTATACGGAATCAGGGAGGGCAGTTAAAATTGGCCAATTTAAGCCAGCGAACGCGCGATATCCTTTTGGTCACAAAGCTCCTGACAGTTTTTGATGTATATGAAAATGAAGCAGACGGAATCAAGAGTTTTGCGGCAAAGAAGTCATAGATACCTGAGTCAAATTTTAGCTTGGTTTTCGAGCCTGGTTTAATCACCAGGCTTTTTTTTTGTCCCTTTCCTTCATCGCGTCCGTGGGCTGAAGGATTCAGCAGGCTTTCGGATCGCACTGCTTTTGAGATACTTCAAGAAACTCGAATAGCTTGATTTCATATGAGAAACATCTGGGCTCTCACACTTTTAATCGGTGTTTTGCTGCTGACTCCATCAGTAGTTCAGAGTGGAAAGCTCTTTGATGGTGCCATCAAGAAGCAGCTGACCGGCTATCTGCAAGATATAAGCCGCTGGGCAGTGGATGCTAAGCTTTCCGCTTGGCCCGCATTTAAGTCTGGTTCCGGAGGGATGGATCGTCTTGGAGTCCAAGGAAGGTTGGCGCGGACCCTGATCGCAACAGGAGAAATGACGAAAGACGGATCGAAATACATAGAAGAAGCTTTGAATTGGAGTGATGCTTTAGTTGGAAGGCAGCAGCATAGACTGACTTCACATGGACGGGAATCCGGTTATTGGACTGATGGAAGCGGCAATATCGAGATCAGCGAAAACTGCCTGGCGGCCGCGGCTTTAGCAAGAACCTTTGAAGCTGCCGATGGGAGGGGGAAAAAGGAGTATTTGCAGGCTATGGAGCGATTGGCACGTTTCCTCCTGGAGGGGACCACTGCCGAACCTGCTTCGAAGAGGCCGGCTGTCGCAGGTTGGGGCGTCACAATTGGGGAACAAAAAGGGGCTTGGGGAAGTGGCATTATAGATGGTACGGCTTTGCTCCTTCCCTCGACTCGATCAACGGCTGCCGCCGCATTCTTCTTTGCTGAATTCTATGGAGTGACCCGAAACAAACAGTATCGAGAAATCGCCATGAATTCGGTGGGCTGGCTTCTGAAGCATCGTCATGCGAATGGGGAATTCCCCGATCTAGTCGAAGGCAAGGAACTAGAGGAGGTCAGTTATGTGAGTATCGCATACTGTGTGGAAGCCATACTGGCGGCTTTCTATTTGTCGGAGGATTCCGCCTTTAACAAGCAACTGCCAATCGATTTGGAAAACACGGTGCGGCAACTCATGCGCGTGCAAGGGGAAAAAGGGATTTGGGGAGATGGTCCCGACAGACTGGGAAGTCCGGGTGTAGTGATGCTGCTGAGCTGGTATTATTCCAACCCGCCGAGAAAGCCGGATGAGAGCATCCCGCAATCAGTAGACAAATTCTGGGAGTTACTCTCCAATCCTGTCCATGCGCAATCCTTTGGCATATTGGTCAATGGAGCAGCCACCTCCTTTTTGGGGGTAGCCACCGCAGAAATGGTTAAGCCGGGCAGTACCTACAAAAGAGTTTGAATTGATCCTCGAATGAGATGCGACCCTCAATTTGCCCAGCTTGTAATTGGAATTGAGATGCCTCAGACTTACCGAAATAGGATTTCAACAACTAGATGCTTTAACTGAGTCAGCTCAAAACAGCACACCCTTATTTCAGAATTAAGGTTAAGTAAGCGTGTGCCTTAGCCGCTATTTGTAGAATCGACCCTACCGGTTGCTTAGAGCCTCTTTCAATGATGCGGGCACGTGAAATTTCCTTAAGGGAGCGCATCTCAATATCAAATAATGAATATTGAGATGTGACCCCCAAGTTTGCCCGGAGGTGTCAATCGGAATCTTTGTTCACAGGTCGCTCCGAACGGAGCTCTGTTCTTTGGCAAACATCAGATTCTATACACAGATCGCCGCTCTGCGGCTTTGAGAGACTGTAGCGCGGACCCGAATTCCGGGTCCGCGGCCTTTCTCCTCACCATTTTCAAAAAGCCGCAGAGATAAGAATCAACTCCGATACGAAAGAAAAGGAATCAGGTCGTAACGTTAAACATTTGTTTGATGATCCAATGGCGGCTGGCGAAGGTAGGCGTCGTTTGCATGTCTTCATCGCATGACAAACTCTCACCGCTTCGGCAATGAAACCAGCTTAAGATTCTTGAAATCAAGATTGGTTGTGGGATCGTGAGCCTGGAGACTAATTGTCCCAGCTCCAGGTCGAGACTGGGTATAGATATCCGGTCCGGGCGGGCGTGAGTCCGTGTAATCGCTTACCTGGATTCCATTGACCCAGACCGCCATGTGCCGTCCCGAAGCGATAATCGTCTTAGAAAAGTACTCTCCGTCATTGGGAATCACTCGACGGGTGGGTTGGAAATGATAAATCCCGCCCGTCCCGAAATCGACCGGCTGTGTCCGATCCTGGTTTTTGAATTCGTTGCGGATTTGTGACTCATATCCCGTCCAAAAAGCATTCGGGTCTCCCCTGAAAAAGACACCGCTATTCGGATGGTGGTTGGCGTCTTTGGGATTCGTGCGGACCTCCAATTGCAATACGAAGTCTCCGTAAGGTCCCGCAATTTCAAGCTGGCCCGGACCTCCTTCTACATGAATTGTTTTTTTCTGAACGGACCACACGGGAACCGTCTTCTTATCCGGGCTGTTCACCTTCTGCCAGCCACTGAGAGTTTTGCCATTAAAGATTGATTTGATCCCTAATGGCGTCAATTTGATATTCCGAAATTCAACTCTTCTTGCCCTTATTGTACTGCAATCCGATCTGACCTACTGCATGGGTCTGATCACGAGTCTTCAAGAGCGTTTTCCCGTCCAACTTGATCAAGAATTGATCTCCCTGCCGTGCGAATCTCATAACTGTGCCACTGGTCTGGGGCAAAGCTTATTTTCTTTTGAGCTTTGTGGTAGTTCACGAGACTCCCGGTAATGTAATCCTTGTGTGTGTCACAAATCTGCAGTTCGTATCCCGTCTTGGCAGGTTCGCCTTCACTCGCCGAACGAAGAAAAATCCCGCTATTTCCATCGGCTCCAGTCCGGTAATCCGCTTTTAGGATATAGTCGGCGAATTGAGATGTGGTGCCGAGCCAGCCATTCTCTCCGGAAGAGACAGAAATAATCCCGTCAGCGATTTTCCAATCTGCTCCGCCATGGCTTTCCCAGCCGAAATTGGTCTCACCATCGAACAGCAGAATCCACCCTTCGGAAATTTCCTGCTGGGTCAGTGTGTTCGGTTTGGACTGCGCAGACATATTTGGCGAGACATCAAGGTAAGAAGCATGAGGAAAATTGCAGATTTCATGACACCTTTCATAGTAGATCTCCTTGCTTGGTGACTTTGGCTTTCGTGAGGCATTGTAGCAAAGGACAATAGGATCGCCATGATATTTTAAACATGGTGACAGCAGGAAAAAATATGCATTTGTGGTGAGACAAATACCAGAAATCAATTATAGAATCAGGACATCCCACGCTTCTGGCCCAGCTCCTCGATTGAACATGCGCTCTTTTGCTAAATCAAGACAGTCTGAGCATTTATGACTCGGAGTGACAAACTACAAACATCAGTTGCACCGCGCGAAACCCTTTTGTTATTGTGACTGATTGGATCGGTGATTCGCGACCCTGTGGGGGAGCAGCGCTTACTCTGGGAGCGAAGAGACTAATTTCGTATTAACTTCATCAATGCCTAGCTGGCATGATTAGTAGACGGTCGATGATTTGAGTCGGAACTGGGGGGTGCCGGATAGTGACAAGCACAGCCAAGATTGAAAAAGGATTGGCGGGATTGCGTGTGGCGGTTTTTGAAGGACGCCGCGCCAAGGAAATGGAACAGCTCATCGTCAAGCAAGGGGGCGTTCCGTTACTTGCTCCCTCCATGGCGGAGGCTCCTCTGTCGCAAAACGTTTCTGCACTGGAATTCGGAGAGAGACTACTTCGTCACGATATCGCAGTCGTCCTGTTTTTAACCGGAGTAGGGGCAGAGCAGTCTTTTCGAAGTGCTCGAAACTCGATTCCCGAAGGAGCAGTTCCTTCAGGAACTGGACGAATCACGGTCGTTGCGCGGGGACCCAAATCGGTTGAGGCTTTACGAGCACTGGGAGTTCCCGTGACCATCACTGTTCCGGATCCGGGAACGTGGCGGGAGATCTTGGAAATCGTGGACAACAGCGATCGATTTCCGCCGCTCAAAGGGCTGACCATAGCCGTCCAGGAGTCCGGAGTACCGAATTCTGAATTACTGGATGAATTGAAAAACCGTGGAGCAAGAGTCCTTCAGGTCCCTGTCTACCGCTGGACACTTCCCCCAGACACCAAGTCTCTGGAGGAGGCAATTCGGGCTCTGATCGATGGACAGTGTGAGGTGGCTTTATTTACGAATTCCATGCAGGTTTCTCATCTTTTCCAAGTAGCGGACCAGAAATCATTGTCGCCACAGTTGAGAAGGGCCTTGTCGGCAGTTGTCGTGGGATCGATTGGCCCGCTTTGTAGTCAGTCGTTACGAGACCAAGGCGTTGCCGTCGATGTCGAGCCCCGGGAATCCAGGATGGCACAACTTGTGGCCGAGATTGCTACAGCGGCGCGCGAGAGGCTTCAGGACAAAATGGCTAGGCCGGCCCACAGGATTGAAACTCCATCTCGGCTTCCGGTTCAGTTTGAACAACAGACATCCTCTGGTTTGCCGGATAGACTGGAATCAAGTGTTTTCATGCGGGCCTGCCGGCGTCTTCCCACCGAATACACGCCTGTTTGGCTCATGCGTCAAGCCGGGCGCTACATGGCGGAGTATCGAGAGATTAGGGCTAGAAATTCCTTTCTTGAACTCTGTAAGAATTCTGATCTGGCAGCGGAAGTCACGATCACAGCCGCTCATCGTCTCGGAGTAGATGCCGCCATCATCTTTGCCGATATCCTTTTAATTGTCGAACCCATGGGTTTGGGGCTGCGATTTGAGAAGGGAGACGGGCCGGTGATCGACGGGATTATCCGCAGCCACAGTGATGTGAACCGGATGCGTGAAGTAGAACCAGAAGAGTCGCTATCCTTTGTCTTTGACGCGATTCGAAAGGCCCGCGCCGGCCTAAGGCCCGATATCCCTTTGATCGGTTTCGCCGGCGCACCTTTTACTTTAGCGTCCTACATCATCGAAGGAGGAGCCTCTAAGAGTTACCGTCATACCAAGTCCCTGATGTACCGGGATCCTGGCGCCTGGCACGCCATGATGGCCTCGATTGCGAGGAGCTTAGTGAAATACTTGAACGGCCAGATTGCCGCAGGCGCCCAGGCTGTTCAATTGTTTGACAGTTGGGTGGGTTGCTTAAGTCCGGAAGACTATCGGGATTTTGTCCTCCCCCATACCAAACGGGTGATTGATGGGATCAAGCCCGGGGTCCCTGTGATCAATTTCTCGACGGGAACCTCTGGCTATCTGCCATTGGTCAGGCAGGCAGGTGGGGATGTGATTGGCGTGGACTGGCGAGTGGATTTGGCGGAAGCTTGGTCGAAGATAGGATATGATGTTGGGATTCAGGGGAACCTCGACCCGTTGGTCTTGTTATCGGATGCAAAGACCATCAAACAGCGCGCCCGACAATTCCTCGAGAAAGCTGAGCACCGGCCCGGTCATATATTCAATCTGGGCCATGGGATCCTGCCCGAAACACCCGTTGAAAATGTATTGGCCTTGGTGGAAGCTGTTCATGAAATCAGCATTGTGAAATAATACTACTGAATGCACGACTCTGTAAAGCGGAAACAGCGACTTGCGCAAATTCCCGCACTGCCTCCTCCTCGAAGAGAGATTATATCGTCGTTTGAGGCGATCTTTCTGCTTCTGCCTAAGACAGGCCGGAATATCCCTATTAATCTCCCGGGTACGCTTGCCCCGTCTGAAAAATTTCTGGTTGGTCTTGTCATTTTGATCTGCTACTCTTCAAAATGGTTGCGGTGACACCGCAGATCATTGTTAAAGGATGGATTGATATGAAACCCGTCGTACAGATATCATTGGACCTGATAACGATTCCGGAAGCCCTCGAAACAGCCCGAATGGCGATGCGGGCTGGAGTGGACTGGTTGGAAGCCGGGACGCCGTTGATCATTGCCGAAGGAATGAATGGGGTTCGAGCTCTGAGGGCAGAGTTCCCGAAAACACCTATTGTGGCCGACTTGAAAACAATGGATGGCGGTTATTTGGAAGCTGAACTCATGGCCAAGGCCGGAGCCAATTTTGTCGTCGTGATGGGCCAGGCGCATCGAGAAACCGTTCAGTTGGTCGTGCGCGCCGCCAAGGATTACGGCGTAAAAGTCATGGGAGACAACCTGGGGATGCCAGATATGGTTGCTGGAGCCAAAATTCTGGAAGACCTGGGATGCGATTTTGTGATCCACCATATTGCTTATGACCAAAGAACCCTTTTGAAGGAGCAAGGTAAGCCATTCCCGAGTCCCTTGGATCAGTTGCGCGAGATTGTCAAAGCGGTTCAGGTGCCAGTACAGGCTGTAGGAGGTCTTAGCGTAGAACAGGCCATTGAGACCCCCAAGTATGGCGCCCCGTTGGTTGTGCTCGGTGCTCCTCTGGCGATCGATGCCAAAGCCTTTCGGGTGGCGTCGGGAGATGTTGAAGCAGCGCTTCGAAAGATTTGCGATTCCGTCCATAGTTTCGGCGATGTGCCAGTTGGAAAGGAGAAATGAGGATGTCTAAAACAATGCCCGCGGTAGTCAATTATGCTGCTGCGTCTGGAAGTGTGGAACTCAGGGAAGTCTCTGTTCCCGAGATTGGAGAGCAGGACGTTCTCTTGAAGGTCGGTGCAGCCAGCGTCTGTGGGAGCGATCTGCATCAGTGGCATGGGACGCATAGCTGGAAGGTCAACTATCCTATTGTCTTAGGGCACGAATTTTGCGGCACGATCGCTCAGATTGGTAGCCGAGTGCGAAATTTTAAAGAAGGTGACCGGGTCGTGAGTGAAACGGCGGCCGTCATTGATGAATATTCCCCCTTTACGCGAAGAGGCCTTTATAACCTTGATCCGACACGACTCGGTTTCGGTTATGGAGTCAATGGCGCCATGACGGACTACGTCAAGGTTCCGGAAAGATGCTTACACCGACTCCCTGCGGGATTATCTTTTGAAAAAGCGGCTCTCACCGAGCCTTGCTGTGTTGCTTACAATGCCGTTTGCAACAACGCTCACATCAAACCCGGAGATCACGTGCTGGTCATCGGGCCAGGTCCCATCGGACTACTCTGTGCCTTAATGGCCAAACTCTCCGGTGCGGGACACTTGATTGTGGCAGGGCTGCCCGTTGATGCCAAGCGCCTAGGCGTTGGAAAGAAATTGGGTGCCGATGCGGCTCTCGATGGAAAGGTGCTGGAATATATCAAGAATCTGGGTGACGGATTTGGGGTCGATGTCGTGATCGACGCCGCCGGAGTCTCGCCAACCTTTCAAATGGCAATGCAAGCCGTTCGGCCAGCTGGACAAATTTGTAAAGTTGGCTGGGGACCCCAGCCCATGGGATTCAGCCTGGATCCTATGGTCCAGAAGGCTGTGACAGTGCAGGGAAGTTTTTCACACAACTGGCCCATCTGGGAGCGTGTGATCGACATGATCTCAACTGGCCAGATTAATCTGGATCTCATCATCAGCCGTGTCGCTGGGGTGAGAGAGTGGAAAGATTGCTTTGAGAACATGCTTTCCGGTGAGTACGTCAAGGCAATTCTCAAGCCAACAAATTAAGCGGCAGCTATTGAAGGTGTTCAAGGTGGAACGCGCTATTGGACCCACCGTCCCCCTGCACGCGATCCATCCCTCTCAGCTGGCAGCTCAATGTTGCGTTAGTGTGTTTATGACTTAACGTATGGGCACGGTCTCGCAGGAACTCGACCCTCCAATGCGACATCATACCTGGAGGGCGGAGTTCCACGACGCCGGAGCGCCTTTGGTGGAACGCTCGGTCCACCGTTCTCCGCTCGAGCTTGCGTTCGTGGGCTTCTTCAATGGAACACTCAGTGTTGCTCTTTCCGTCTAATCTCAGGCTTATAAATCACCTGAATGTTCCCGAGTCGGCTTGAGAAGATCTTGTTCAATGAGTCTTCAAAGTTGTTACGGGCAGAAGCAATCAGCTCAGACCCTTCCATTGCTTTTCGGGCGCTTGACGTGAACTCTTTGAGGGCTGCGGACCGATCGGCGTCGGAAATGCTATTCCACCAACCACCTTCACCTTCAATCTTATAATCCACGGCCTCGACGGACAGAATCTTGGGCTCAGGAACAGTTACAGTAACCAGATGAGGTTCGATGTTAATGGACATGAGCTGATTGAGATCATAACCCGCCTTGGCAACGAAGTTTCCTTTGATCCGGACAAGCTTCTCACTTCCCAGCCACGTATGGCTCCACTCGAATTCGTGATGGAAAGTCTGACTTTTGGTTGCCAATTCAAGAATATTAGATTGTTTATTGAGAACGATTTCGCTTCTTACGGAAATCTGCGGTGTAAACTGCATGGCCCGATCGATATCGCGTCCGATACTTTTGGCTAATTCATATTGCTCACTGAGGGCCCTTTTAGGAATGACGACGACCAAGAAATAAGCGCAAGCCGTGGCTACGACCATCGCCAGGGTGATCAGAATAATTTTCGTATGACTCGGCTGCATCGAGCTTCTTTATTTTATGGATATTAAGAACGGCCAAGCAAAAATTCGAAAGAATGTGATGTATGTCCAGCTAAGTAATGCGTTTCAGAAATTCCATAACGCTAACGCCGGGTCGGTGCCCCGGCCTACACCTTTGTATGTAGGCTTGGGGCTTTCTGAAAGCTCCAACCTCACGCGGCGTCCACCCTAAGATGCGTCCCCGTATTTATGAACTGCACTACTAAGGGTCCAGAACCCTGCTTGTTATTGTGGTCGCTTCGTAACCAGACTTAACTCTTCCAAAGTCGGAAATGCAGGGATGGCGCCGGCTTTTGTGCAGGTGACCGCCCCGATTCGATTGCAGAACTCTGCGATGGCGGCAAGCCGAGCGTTGTCCCACTCGCGAGGTTCTCCGGCGTTCAGCCAGTTATAGATCAACCCAGCCACGAACCCATCTCCGGCGCCAGTCGAATCGACAAAATCCACCTGAATCCCGTTTACATGGGCACAATTTCTGATGGTTCCAACATAGGCCCCTTCAGATCCCAGCGTGATGGCTCCGAGCCGGATATCATACTTCTTGAGAATTTTTGCAAGGACTTCGAATTTCTTGCCCGGAAACAAAAACTCCCATTCCATTTCATTGATTTTGAGGATGTCACACCAATGAAGGTTTTCCAGGATGACCTTTCTGGCTTGCTTCAGCGAGGGCCAGAGCGATGGACGGAGATTGGGGTCAAATGAAATGGCCAGCCCGAGTTTTTTGGCGAGATTGAGGGCCTTTAAGGTGGCTTTTCGGGCTGGCTCTTGAATTAACGAGATAGACCCGAAGTGAAAGATCTTTGCTTTTCGAAAGTATTTCTTATTAATTTCAGCGGGAGTCAACAGGACATCCGCTCCGGGATTCCCATAAAAGAGGAAACGCTGCTTTTCATCCGGGTCGTTAGTGACAAAGGCCAGTCGGGTCAGAGATTCCCGGCTTAAGCTGAGGAAGGTTAAGTCCAGTTTCTCTTTTTCCAAGATACTGTAAAGGTAGCGGCCGAAAGGGTCATTCCCGACTTTCCCGACGAAACCCGTGTGAATGCCCAACCGTTTGAGGGCCACGGCCACATTGGCCGGAGCCCCTCCCGGGGCCATCTTTAAGGAGTCGGCTTGGGCTAGGGGTGAACCGGCTGGAGCGGGCACCAGATCCACCAGAAACTCACCCAGGGAAATCACTGTAGGAAATGCCGAATGCGGGTCCGATATTTTATTTGTCATATTGGTCTTCAGTTTCCTCATGAATCAGCTCGCCATTTAAACCACAACTTGTTTCATTCAGCTGCCAATGCGCCATGTTGTTTCGATTTGCAGCAATCGAACATGTCCCTATTGAATTCAATCGGCAGTCGGCAATTGGAAATCGGCATTTGGTTCAATCCATCCACTGGCCACCATTGACTTCGATGGTTTCTCCTGTCAAATAACGAGCATCGGGCGAGGCCAGGAAGGCAATCACAGTGGCGACCTCTTCTGGAGATCCCGCGTACTTTAAGACAATTGTTTCAACCATCCGCTGCATCTGATCGTCAGTGCTGAATCGGGCGTGGAAAGGAGTACGAATCACGCCGGGATTCACCCCATTGACGCGAATTCCGTACGGGGCAAGCTCCCTTGCCATCCCTTTAGTCAGGGTTTGAACGGCCCCTTTCGAGGCTGCATAAGCAATGGCTCCATTCCCGCCGCCTTGACGTGCGGCAATGGAAGAGACATTAATAATGATCCCTCTCTTCTGCTTGGCCATCTCCTTGGCAACCAACTGACTACAATAGAAAACGCTATTGACGTTGAGACGGAACACTTCGTTCCAATACTCTTCTGTCATTTCCAGAAAGTGAACACGGCCAACCATCGAACCTGCGTTATTAACCAAGACGTCAATCCCTCCATGAGCGGCCACGGCCTCATTGACGAGTTTTTCCACTTCCGCAAGATGACGCACGTCAGCTTTGATTCCATGGGCCACTCCACCGCCACGCTGAATTGCCTCGACAGTTTCCAGTCCGCCCTTTACGTTATTGAAATAATGGACAATCACAGCAAAACCCCGTTTTGCCAGTTCAATGGCCGTGGCAGCCCCAATCCCACTGCTAGCGCCTGTGACCAGAGCCTTAGGGCGAGTGTCAATCATAAAGCGTCATTCTCCTTTTAAGATACTTCTACTGGAGCGTCGAAGTGCAGAGTCGACATCCCTTTCAGGGCGGCACTGCTCCCGTGTTCACGGGTCTCACAACAGGCTATTCACTATAGCCAAAGGCGCTGCTGGAAAACAATCTTAATTAGTTACAAGGTCGTAGCCAATTGACTACAATACCTGGGAGGTTGGAGTTTTAAATTAAGCGGGCGGAGTGATATTTCTTGATTTCTCGGTGAGGTCTTCCTTCGATGAATGGTTATACGGATGATCATGCAAAATCCGGATTAGAAGCTGAGTTGCCAGCTATTGAGGTCTGGCCGAATCAGTTTCGTGGATATGACATTACAATTCAAATTCCAGAATTTACCTCCATTTGCCCCAAAACACGTTTGCCAGATTTTGGGACGGTCACCATCCAATACCTACCTGCCGAAGTTTGCCTCGAGCTGAAAGCCTTGAAGTACTACATTTTGGGGTATCGGAACTTGGGTATCTTCTATGAAAATGCGATGAACCGGATCCTGGACGATATTGTTTCTGCTTGTCAGCCGGTTTGGGCGGTTGTTCGCGGAGAGTTCAACGTTCGAGGGGGGATGAAAAGCATTATCGAAGCAAGGTACCCGAGGAAGAGTGCGTAGTACGAAATGGCATGCAGTGACGAGTGTCGTTCGAATGAGCAAGCATGCAGTTGTGTGAAACCTTTATTAATCAGGATCTGAACTACGAGAATGCGAGGTTTGGCAAATTGTTCCTGCTGGATTCTTGCTACTCACTCTTGTGCTGTTATTGATTGCATCAAAAAGTCATGCTAGTATCCCTCACTTAATCATGAGAGATCTGTGGGGGCGTTTCTGAAAAGTATTCATGGTTTCCAAACGCGTTGCAAAAGCTTTACTTCTGACCTCGTGCTGTTAAAATCGAATTTAAATGAAGTTAAAGAGGGCAGGAGTCGAAGGTTTCTTCATTAGGTTGCAGTGATTCATTCCAGTTCCTGTCAAGGAGGATTCCTGTATGGTGTACGTGATTGCCGAACCCTGCATTGGCACGAAAGACACCGCGTGTGTCGATGTGTGCCCGGTCGATTGCATTCATCCGAAGAAGGACGAAGCCGATTTCGAGAAGTGGGAGCAATTATATATCGAACCCGATGAGTGCATTGATTGTGGAGCCTGTGTGCCGGCTTGCCCGGTTTCCGCTATCTTTGCCCTTGAAGATCTGCCGGAGAAGTGGTCCAAATTCACCCAGGTCAATGCGGATTGGTACAAGAAATAAGTAACCTTACCCTTTGATTCTCCCTTCAAATCGTGGACGAACCTTCACGGCATCTTGAGTTTTCAAATTTGTGAAGGTTCGTCCATCTTCCCCGCGTATCTGTTTACCGGTTTACTCGCCGCACCAGGAAATTGAGCTGTATTTATGAGCATCTCTGCGCCCTCAGTGAGACCGTTAGCCTTATGATCGCAACGATTTCCGATTCTGCTCAAAACATCAACCCTGACTTCATTCCCTTATTTCGCAATGGTCATGTTCAAACCATTGCGGCCCGCTTCTGGCCTGCCAGGATTAATTTAAGAAAATACCCCGTTGAGTGCCGTATTTTTGAGACGGAGCCAGGTGTCAAGGTCCTCACGCATTGTCACTTCCACTCGCGCCTTGAGGCTAGGGAGACGGTTCTCATCGTTCACGGGCTGGAAGGAGACAGCAATTCGCCTTATGTTTTGAGGATGGGGGAGAAGGCCCTGGAAGCGGGCTACAACGTCGTTCGGCTCAACATCCGGAATTGCGGGGGGACGGAGCATCTCTCCTCAACACTCTATCATTCCGGCCTGACAAAGGATCTCGAGTCGGTGGCGAACCAGTTGGTCACGAAAGCTCTCTACATCGTGGGGTTTTCGATGGGAGGAAACATGGCTTTGAAACTGGCCGGCGAATGGGGAGACGAGTTACCCGCTCATGTCAGGGCAATCTGTGCCGTCTCTCCACCCATTGACCTTGGGGCCTGTGCCCTTAAGATTGCAGAACCCGGGAACCGGATTTACGAAAAACGATTTCTGGCTCATCTCAAGGAGACGTTGACTCGGAAGAAAGAAAGTATGCCTGTAAGCTATAGCCTGAGCCACTTTGCAGCCATCCGCACTCTGATCGATTTTGACAATGCCTATACGGCGCCAGCCTTTGGATACAAAGATGCTTTTGATTACTATGCTCATGCTAGCGCCAATGGTTTTTTGGCGAAGATTCGGGTTCCCACGCTCGTCATTCAGTCTCAGGACGACCCTTTCATCCCATCGACAGTTTTTGATCATCCAGCCTTCAAGAGAAATGAGCATCTGAAATTGTTGCGGACAGCTTTTGGCGGACATGTCGCTTTTATTGCTCGGGGCAACCCCCGTTTTTGGGCAGAGGATCAAGCGATGCAGTTCTTCAATTTGATTCGTTCTCAGACGAGTCGAGTCTCATCTCTCATATTGACTTGACGGTTGGCTCCGCATAGTATTTCGTGGGCTTTGTGCTGAGGTTTCATCGAGAAACAGGATTGTACATTTCACCATCAAGTGGCGCCGGAGAGTCCTGCGAGGATTTAACGTGATCATTGGCAAAACGGTTTCACACTACCGGATCATCGAGAAAATAGGCGGCGGTGGAATGGGCGTTGTCTTCAAGGCCGAAGACACAAAGCTCGGACGCAGCGTCGCCTTGAAGTTCCTACCCGAAGAACTTTCTCGGGATCGCCAAGCCTTAGAGCGTTTCCAGCGCGAAGCTCGCGCTGCCTCGGCTTTGAACCATCCAAACATTTGTACGGTTTATGAGATTGATGAGGCAGAAGGTCACCCTTTCATTGCCATGGAGTATATGGAAGGGGAAACCCTGAAACATTTAATCGACGGGAAGCCAGTGGAAATGGGCTTGTTGCTGGAATTGTCCATCCAGATTGCGGATGCTCTAGAAATTGCCCATGCCAAAGGCATCGTGCACCGGGACATTAAGCCGGCCAACATTTTTGTCACCCGCCGGGGGCAAGCGAAGCTGCTGGATTTCGGATTAGCCAAACAGGGAATCCCCGGGGCAGAGGGTCGAACCATGACCCATGGGAATGACCATCCTACCTTAGCTCAGGGAGAGGATTCCTTGACCAGCCCGGGCTCTGCGCTGGGAACGGTAGCCTATATGTCCCCGGAGCAAGCGCGTGGCAAGGCTTTGGATGCGCGTACCGATCTATTCTCTTTTGGAGTCGTCCTCTACGAAATGGCTACGGGTCGGGTTGCCTTCACTGGCGAAACTTCGGCCGTGGTATTCGAAGCGATCTTAAACCGGCCACCCATTCCTCCGGCACGATTTAACCCGGAAATTCCTATCGAGCTGGAACGGGTCATTAACAAATCCCTCGAAAAAGACCGTGAAATCCGCTACCAAACCGCCTCTGATTTACGCGCCGACTTGAAACGGTTGAAGCGCGATTTGGATTCGGGGAAGGTTTCTGCGGTCAGTTCAGGGACAGTGCCTCAGGCTGATACAGGAACTGCGCCAGTCGCCTACAGCAAGCAGAGTTCCGGGAGCACGCCAATTCCGGAAATTAAGGTTCAGAAATCGAGTCGTTGGAAGTTAGCCAGTGCGGTCGGTTCCGTTCTTTTGATTCTTGGCGCTCTGGGAATCTACTTCTACCAGAAGCAATCTCCTGCTTTGACGGAGCGGGATACCGTGATGCTGGCTGATTTTGTGAATTCGACCGGAGAGGGTGTTTTTGATGGAACGCTCAAGCAGGCATTGTCAGTCCAACTGCAACAGTCTCCATTTTTGAACATCATGTCCGATACACGGGCCCGTCGCACCCTCCAATTCATGGGCCGATCCGCAGATGAAAAGATCACGACCGCGCTCGCCCGGGAGATATGTCAGCGGGAAGGACTAAAAGTTTTCTTGACGGGATCGATCGCCAGCCTCGGAAGTCATTACGTCATTTCACTTGAGGCCGTCAATGCCAGAAGTGGTGACACGGTTGCCAGTGAGCAAGTGGAAGCCGAGAGCAAAGAGAAGGTGATTCAAGCGCTCGGTAAAGCCGCTTCAGGATTGCGCGGGAAGCTGGGAGAATCACTGAGCTCCATTCAAAAATTTGATGCTTCCATTGAAGAAGCTACAACCCCCTCACTCGAAGCCCTCAAAGCCTACAGTCTGGGGAGGGCCGCCATCAACAGAGGAGACCTGCCCAGTGCCACCTCATTTCTTAAACGCGCCATTGAGCTGGACCCCAACTTTGCTCTTGGCTATGCTTCTCTTGGGGTTGTCTCTGGCAACCTAGGCCAGAGCGAGTTGGCTGAGAAATATGTTCGAAAAGCTTACGAGCTTCGTGACAAGGTCAGCGAGCGCGAGCGGTTTTACATCACGGCTCACTTTTATGGCTACGTAACGGGTCAGACGGATGAGAACATAAAGACTTACGAGTTGTGGAAACAAACTTATCCCCGGGACTTTGTACCGCATGCCAACCTGGCAGTGGGCTATTCTGCCACTGGTCAACATGAGAAGATCATCGAGGAGTCTACTGAGGCACTGCGAATAGATCCGACGCGGGTCTACTCCTACGTCAATTCCGCCGGCGGATATGTATCCCTGAATCGATTTAGTGATTCAAAAAGGGTGCTCGAGCAGGCGCTTGCTCAGAAACTGGATTGGGTTGGGGTCTACGGAGGACTCTATCGTCTCGCTCTAGTACAGGGGGATTCAGCCGCGGCACAACAATACGCAGAAAAGTTGAAAACATTTCCATTGGAGCCACCGTATACGTACTTTCCGATCATGAATCTTGTTTCTCAGGGAAGGCTGCATGAGGCCAGGAAACAAATTGAACAGGCCATTGAGGTGGCGCGGCGGGAGCAATCTGTGGGAGGGATAACCTGGCTTGCGGCCTTCCGTTCAATGGTCGAGGCAGAGTTCGGGAACCCCAAGGAGGCCCGCGAGGCGGCTGATCTGGCTTTAAGTGTCAGCCGGGGAAGAGACGAACTCAATCGCCTCTCAGTCTGTTATGCGCGGATCGGGGCCATGGCGGAGTCCCAGAAACTGATTGATGAGGACAAGCGGCGTTTCCCGCTTGACACGCTAGTCAACGGGTTATGGATTCCCACCGCCTCTGCCGCGATCGAGATTTTTCGCAATAACCCCGCTAAAGCCGTTTCTCTTTTACAACAGACCACCCCTTACGAATTCGGAGACCTGACCGGTTTTGGCTATCTCCCCCTTTATCTCCGTGCCCAAGCCTTTTTACTGGCTCACGACGGGGACAAGGCGGTTGCCGAATATCAAAGAATCCTCGATCATCAGGGAATCGAAATCGCCTCCCCCCTTTATGCCTTATCCTACCTAGGCTTGGCGCGTTCTTTGGCCGCAACAGGAAACAATTCCAAAAGTCAAAAGGCGTACCAGGATTTCTTTTCTCTATGGAAGGAAGCCGACCCTGAAATACCTATTCTCAAACAGGCTAGGGAAGAATATACGAAGCTGAAGTAAACCTTCGGCAATGCCAAATGGAGATGACAGTGGTCCGAACACGGAGGCCTTTTTTTGTTTATGTGGGTAACTTGCCAGGGGTTCAGGAATCTATGAGGCGAGGCGGTTCTCTTCTCGTTTGACTTTCATTTCGACCGTTTGCTTTCCATCCAAGCGAAACTTCACTTTTGAAACGATTCCCTCAACCCAAAATTCGGTTTGCCCCGGGTTGGGATGAAAGTTAATCCGCAAATCTAGGTTCTCCGCGATTGGGCGGAAAATGGAGAAAGAAAGTTCATCTTTGGAAAGTTCGATAAGCTCGGCCCTTTCATGAAAAGGAACGCCAAACATATCCTTTCCGGCTACGAGAACTTCTGAGTGATCCATGATGGCTTTTGGTCCCATAGTTCCCTCCTAGACATCTATAATTTTCGGCCAAATTCAAAAGTAAACAATCGCCTAATGTATTGAATTTTAATGCGAAAATAGGGGTAATACTAAAGAGTGAGAGAATCCCGTTGAGGAAGGTAGGGGTTAATGGCTTTCTATTACATCAAAGGAAATCGGAAAGGTGAAGCAATACCCTTCTTCTTATGCAGGGAGGAGGAAAAAAGCTATGCCGATGACCAGGTAGACCGCCAAAAGCAAGACGCCTTCCATCCAATGCGAATTTCCATCTTGCGCGACCAAATTGACGACCGCGGCAGAAATGCTTACAGATAAGACTTCAAACGGAGTGAATCGAAGGTCCATTGGATTCTTAAAAATATAGCTTAAGAAAACAAGTACAGGTGCAACAAACAAAGCAACTTGGATGCTTGATCCAACGGAAATATTAATGGCGAGATCCATTTTATTCTTAAGGGCCATCAGAACGGCGGTGCTGTGTTCGGCGGCATTGCCGATGATGGCAACAACGATGACTCCAACAAAAACTTCCGACATTCCCCAGGCCATTGCAGTCGCTTGAACCGCACCTACCAGAAACTCGCTGACGACCGCAACCCCGAGGGTTGAGAGCAAAAGGACAACAGATGACATCGTCAGACTCCACCCCATTTTTGATGTGGACGGAGGAGAGGGATGGATCGTTTCCCCAGCATATAGCCCCCGGTGAGTTCGCAACGAGAACAAGAGGCTTAGCAGGTAGACAAAAACCAAAATAATCGAAATTTCAAGGCTAAGGTCTCTCTCGAGTTTTAATTCTTGCAATCCTGTTAGGGTGCCGCTGCGAATTTTTTCATCGGCAATCCAGTGAAAAAGGGCCGGAACAATGAGGGCGACAACACTCAGCGCCAAGAGAGTTGAATTTAGACCCGCGGTGGTACGATTGAACTTCTGACGAGGATACTTAAATCCTCCCGCCAGAATACTGAGACCCAGAACCAGTAGGACATTTCCGATAATCGACCCGGTAATGGATGCTTTGACGACGCTATGCAATCCCTTGTGCAGTGCAACCCCCGCGATAATCAATTCTGCGGCATTTCCAAAGGTTGCATTGAGAAGTCCTCCTATTCCTGCCCCCACTCGCTCAGCCAGATGTTCTGTTGACTTGCCCATGAGACCAGCCAAAGGAATCACTGCCAGGCAGGAGGTCGTGAAAATGGAGACCGGGGAAGCGTGTGAAGCCTCAAGATAAAAGGCAATCGGGAGAAATAGAAGAAGGATATAGAGTGAATTTTCCGGAACCAGAAACACTTTGATCCATTTCATAAATGCTGCCATCGATATCTACAATGTAATTCGGTCTGGTGGTCGCTGACCCGCCACTTCGAAATATTTTGTGATTTGGATTGTTCTGGCGAATAGTTATGATCGTTGCGTCGAGAACCGGTGCTCTCCTTCCAAGGTACCCAACCGATTCATGGTGAGGAGAAATTCACCATTACCGCCGAGAGCAGGCTGTTTGCGGCAACCCATACCTCAGGCGGATGCCACCAATACCCAAGACCCCCCAGGATTAAGAGCGCAATCATAGCATAGGTCATTAGAAAGGAGAGTTTAGATGGCTGACCAACCCCAGCAAGCTAGCAGGCCTGATTTAGAGAAGAATTGAATTTTGTTATCCCGCTCCACAGGGCCTGCCGGTTCCCGTCAAACCGGGACGAGGCAGCGCCAATGTTCTTCAACAGATCCAGTCATTGGATGGGAATTCATTTTTAGCAGGTAGGAACGTGGATCTCATCCGATCAGGAGCATGCTGGCTTCATGGATTCCTCGAAGAATCCCATGTCATCGCGCAAGGGATTCGTACGGGGGAGGGATCCTATTGGCACGGTCTGATGCATCGGAGCGAAGGGGATTTCAGCAATTCGATGTATTGGTTTCGACGAGTCGGAAGACATGCCATATTTCCGGATCTATTGAATGCCGTGAAGTCTCTTAAACCGACCAGCACGAGTCAGCAGGAGCTTCTTAAGAGATTGCGTTCGGTTTCGGAATGGGAACCGCAATGGTTGGTGGATCTGTGCGAAGAAGGGGATCAAGGACGCTTCAAGGATCTCGGTCTGATCCAGCAAATTGCCGCAATCGAGTATAACTTGTTGATGAAGCATTGCCTCGAAACTTAGTATTGCTATTCAGAATTATAGTGACGTTAGCACCTGGTCGGTGGCACGGCCTACAATTTTGTTGGCCGCGCGGAGATTGGACATTTTTCGAGAAAATGCAGCGGTAGGATGCCGCTGCTTGCCGTGAGTGCCCTGAGGGCGAGAGAATTTTAGCCCAGGGCCAGCGAGGAGCAGGAGCTCCTCGCGCCGCCCTGGGTCGGCATTTCAACCAATATTACCTCCTCTCCCCCCGAATTGCCAGCCTTTCGGCGATTCGGGGGGAGAGGTTGGGGAGTGGGGGGCATTCGTTGCCAAATCCTGAATCAAGGGTTTCGTTGTTGTTGCAGTGTTTGTCGGAACGAAGTGTGAGTCTTCGACGTCGACACCTTCTGGCCCCCTCACCCTCGCCCTCTCCCCCAACACGGAAAAGGTGTTGGGGGAGAGGGTAGGAACTCGTGGGAACGCTGACCCAGGGCGGCCGCAGCGGCTTCTGGCGCTGGCGGCGCCCTGGGCTAGAATCCAACGCCCCGATAGGGGCTCTCGAAGGAGGAATCGACCTCCTGCCGCTTCATAAATGTCCAAACTGCAGGCGGCCTACAAAGTTGCAGGCTGGGTAACCGAGCGGCGTTAACGTGACCGTATTTATGAAATGCACTACTTAGGAGCGTGGATCTCGTCCTGCTTTAGTGTATCTTGTGTGGCGTAGAATACTTTAAGATTGCCTGTTTGCAGCATATAACTCATCGATAAACCGGTTCAGATCGTCCGCCTGAAGTTTGATTTTTTCATATTGCTCAGTCTTTGGTAGACTGGCGAGATTGGTCCAGACATTTTCCAGGGCGCCTTTGACCGCAGCAATTCCCACCCAGATGCCCACTTTCAGATCAGAGTCCAAATGTGGATTAGAATGGTCTTTCAGACTCCGCAGGATTTTCAGGACCGCGCAGGTTTGATCCGCAACATGGAGAGGTATCAAAGTCGCCTGAGTTAATGTCTCATTGAGTCTTTGATCCCGGAGGTCTTTTTCGGCTGCAGTCTCTTTGGGCATCTGCAGCGCGATCATGACTTCACTGTAAGCCTTCGAATCTTCTTTAACAGCCTGCTGCAATGCCGGCACAAATACTTCCAGCGATTTTAACTCATTCTCGAGCAACTCGCGGTGGGCTTCGTATTTTTTTTTGCTCAATGTGAACCCGATGGTCATCTTGCCTAATGCCGCAGCCAGAGCTCCTGCGAGTGCCGAAACACTGCCTCCTCCAGGTACGGTCTCCGTTTTTGCGACGGATTCGATGAATTGTGGCACGGTGAGTGCGCCGAGATCTTTTCGGGTCTCTAAGGCTGTGTTGAGACGATTCTCGAGAATCAATTCAGGAGAGAAGTTTTCAAACTGAAGGTAATATTCCGCAGCCAGCTCAATGGCTTTCGAGGGAATCAAACCGACGATTTCACTTCCGGAAATAGTCGTTCCGCTGCGTTCTGCCTCCATCTTGACTTGTTCAAAGACTCGGTGAACTGGAGTCTGCTCAAAATCCGTTAAGTTCATGGAGACCTGTGCCATGTTTCGAGTTTTAAGCTCAACGCCCATGGCTTTGACATAGGGCATTCCACCACTTGAGGTACGAATCGATCGGGCGATTCGTTTAGCAATCGCGACATCGGGAGTATTGAGATTAATGTTAAAAGCGATCAGGAATTTTCTGGCACCGATGATCGTCGCTCCTGCTGTCGGGTGTATTTGTCGAGGACCATAGTCTGGCTTGCGTTCCTCATTTCTTTCAATCTCCTCCCGCAATCCTTCAAATTGCCCTTTCCGGAGATTTTCAAGCTGAACTCTTTCCGGCTGGGTTGCCGCTGCTTCATAGAGATAAACGGGGATGGAGAGACGCTCAGCGGCCGCCTTGCCAACTTCATGGGCGATGGCGATGCATTCCTCCATGGTCACATTCCGGATGGGGATGAAGGGCACCACATCGGTGGCGCCGACTCGGGGATGAACACCCGTATGCTTTGTCAGGTCAATCAACTGGGAGGCCCTGTGGATTCCCTTGAAAGCCGCTTCGGCGATATTTTCCTTCTCGCCAACGAAGGTGATGACCGAACGGTTATGGTCACCATCCATTTCGACATCCAGAATGGAGATTCCTGAAATCGACTGAATCGCAGCGACAATCTCATCCACCACAGCTCGATTCCTGCCCTCACTGAAGTTGGGCACACATTCCACAATGTTGTTCATGGCCATTCTCCCTCTCAACTCTTTGCTTTCGGAATTTATTCTGGTCACGCTGATAGACGATCTCCCCTTTTTTGATCGTCATCAGACAGTGATTCATGCCGAAAAAGTAAGGGATTTGAGCATAATGCGCAACGTCCATAATGCAAAGGTCGGCTTGTTTCCCGACCTCGATGGAACCAATCTCATGGGCCATGCCGAGGGCATGAGCCCCGTTCAAAGTGGCTGCCACAATGGTTTCGGCCGGCGTCATCCGCATTTGTGTGCAAGCGATCGACAGGATCATCTGCAGATTGGTGGTCGGTGAGGTTCCTGGGTTGAAATCCGTCGCCAGAGCCACTGGCACGCCCGCGTCGATGAGCGACCGGGCGGGAGGATAGGGATGGGCCCCCAAGTGAAAAACCGATCCGGGCAGCAAAGTGGCAATTGCACTGGAATTTGCCAGTGCCTGGATGTCTTGCTCATCGATCTGTTCCAAATGATCAATGGAAATCGCATTCATTTCAATACCGAGTAAAGTCGCTCCACTCCGCCTGAGTTGATCGGCATGCAACTTAATCTTTAATCCGTGAGCCCGGGCAGATTCAAAGATCGTTCTGGCCGACTGGACCGGGAAAATATGTTCTTCAACGAAGCAGTCACAGAACACGGCCAAACGCCTGGAGGCAATTTCCGGAATCATCACCTCGCTGACCAACTGGATGTAGTCTTCTTTTCGAGATTGATATTCCTCCGGAATTTCATGAGCTCCGAGGAAATGTCGGAATCAGTCTGATTGGGGTTGATGCCTTAACGCGCGAATCACTTCGAGGATCTTGATTTCATTTTCCAGATCCAGACCATAGCCGCTCTTGCATTCGAGGGTCGTTGTCCCATGCTCGATAAAGCGGCCCAGACGGGCCTTGGAGATTTCCAGGAGAAGCTGGAGGCTTGAATTTCGAACGGCTCGAACACTGCTCAGAATCCCGCCTCCCTGTTCGGCAATTTCCCGGTAAGTTTTTCCACGGATTCTCAATTCATAATCCCGCTCTCGAGGCAGAACGAAGATGGGATGGGCATGACTATCTACAAAACCGGGCATCACCACCCGGCTTTCTGCAGAGATTATCTTCACGGAAGTTCCCCGCAAAGATGCTTCCAATTCCTTGGCTGTCCCGACCTGCTGGATTTTTTGATCCGCAACCAGAACGGCTCCGTTGGGAATCATCGGCAGCTCTGCCTGGCTTGGGCCTTTGCGTGGAGAAGAAGAACCAGCTTCAGTGTAAGGAGTTGAGTGCAGGGTGAAATCAGGAGGTCCATGGCCATTGACTAGGGATAAGGGTTTGCTTAGATTAGAAGTATAGTACTGTCAAAAAGGAGGACTGTGTCATGCCCGCCTACGAATATAAATGTCTCGATTGCCACAAGAAATTTTCCTTGACTTTGACAGTCTCTGACCACGACAAGACTAAAGTCAAATGTCCGAAGTGTGGGAGCAGAAAAACTGAACAGCAGTACGCTGTGTTTTTCGCTGTGACTTCCAAGAAAAGCTGAGGGTCAAAATCCTTTATCTTTTCTGGACGGGGATCATCGGTAGTTTCAATTGATGTCGTTTTGCCGTCTCGACAGCATCCGGGTAACCCGCATCGGCGTGTCGAGCAATGCCGAGTCCAGGATCATTATTGAGAACGCGACCGGATCCGCTGCGTCATTTCAGGGGAGCCGTCGGCCACTGTGACCTGTCCGGCGTGAAGCGAATACCCGATGCCCACACCTCCTCCGTGATGGAAGGAGACCCAGCTGGCTCCCGAAGCGGTATTTAAGAGCGCGTTTAAGATTGGCCAGTCGGCAATAGAATCACTCCCGTCCAGCATCGCTTCCGTTTCACGGAAAGGCGAGGCCACCGACCCGCAGTCGAGATGATCTCTTCCGATCACGATGGGCGCCTTAAGGGTCCCGGATGCCACCAAAGCGTTTATTCGCTCTCCGAATTCCGACCGCTGGCCGTATCCCAGCCAACAAATTCTGGCCGGTAATCCCTGGAAAGCAATTCTCTTTTCCGCCAAATGAATCCAGCGCTCAAGGACTTCATCTTGTGGGAAAAGCTCCAGAACCAATTTGTCCGTAATAGCAATATCTTGAGGGTCTCCGGAAAGAGCGACCCACCGAAACGGTCCACGACCTTGACAAAAAAGGGGGCGGATGTAAGCCGGGATAAAACCTGGAAAGTCGTAGGCATTCTTGACTCCAGCTTCGTATGCGAATGTACGAATATTATTCCCGTAGTCAAAGGTTACAGCTCCCTCCTTCTTCAACTCGAGCATTGCCTGGACGTGGATCGCGATCGAGATCATCGACTGCTTCACATACTCTTTAGGATTTTTCTGCCTGAGCCGCTGGGCATCCTCGAGCGAGAAAGCCGCGGGGCACATAACCGTTTAAAGGATCATGGGCGCTAGTCTGGTCGGTGAGAAGATCGGGAACGACCCCACGGCGAACGAGCTCCGGCAGGACATCAGCGCAATTTCCAACCAGACCGATCGAAAGCGCTCGTCCCGCCGCGACGAGCATCTTCAGCCAGGCGCACAGCGTCGTCGAAACTTTCCGCCATCAAGTCGCAATAACCAGTTCGAACCCGCCTCTGGATTCTTTGCGGGTCCACGTCAATGCCCAAGAAAACGGCCCCATTCATAGTGGCTGCTAACGGCTGGGCACCCCCCATCCCGCCCATGCCTCCAGAGACCACAAGCCGGCCCTGCAAACTTTCTCCGAAATGCTGACGGGCTGCTTCCGCGAAAGTCTCGTAAGTTCCCTGAACAATACCCTGAGAACCGATATAGATCCAGCTTCCCGCCGTCATTTGGCCATACATGATTAAGCCGAGGGCTTCCAGGCGTCGAAATTCATCCCAATGGGCCCAGTGTCCTACGAGATTGGAATTGGCGATGAGGACTCTCGGTGCATATTCATGGGTCTTAAAGACTCCCACGGGTTTTCCGGATTGAACGCAAAGGGTCTCGTCATTATCCAAGGATTGGAGGGTCTGGATGATCGCTTCAAAGCACTCCCAATTGCGCGCAGCTTTTCCTGTTCCTCCATAAACAATGAGCTGGGAAGGATTCTCGGCCACCTCCTCATCGAGGTTATTCATGAGCATCCGCATGGCCGCTTCCTGGTGCCAACTCTTGCAACTACATTGAGATCCCCGCGGTGCTTTGATGGGCTGATAAGAACTCATCACTCTTTTCAAACCGTTGTTAAAATGGATTTCTCTTCAACGTTGACTGCAAATTCCGAATTCCAGTGAATTAAACCCGATGACGAATAGCCTCTAACCGAGGAAGAGTGGAAAAATGAAAGGCGAAATAGGGAAACAGCCCCCGACCGAGTTTTATCTCAGTCTTGAGAGGATGTCAGCAAAATGTCCTTCCTCGATCATTTTACTTAGTTTTTCGATGTCTGAGGACAATGAACGATCTCTGCCTACATGGACCGATACAGAGCGAACTAACTGATGGGCTTTCCGGGCTCCCCATCCCGGTTTCAGTGGCGCTAGGAGATCGATTCCCTGGGCACCACAAAGAAGTTCAATGGCAAGGATGCGTCTCACATTTTGCAGGACTTGTCGGAGTTTCAACGCTGCACCCATTCCCATACTGACATGGTCTTCTTTATTACCCGAGGTTGGAATGGAGTCGACCGAAGCGGGGTGGGCGAGGACCTTGCATTCGGACGTCAAAGCAGCCGCGGTGACCTGGAGCATCATTAGTCCGGAATTAACTCCGGGATCGTTAGTCAGAAATGGAGGGAGATCGCCATATTCTGGATTGATGAGACGCTCGATTCGCCGTTCGGAGATGCTTCCCAATTCCGCTAGCGCAATGGACATGAAATCCAGCGCCATCGCTAGCGGTTGGCCATGAAAATTTCCACCCGAGAGGATGGCCTTTTCTTGGGAGAAAACCAAGGGATTGTCGGTGGCGGCGTTTAGCTCAATCTCAAAAGTCCTTCGCGCAAAGACGAGTGTGTCACGAATCGCGCCGTGCACCTGCGGAGCGCAACGCAAGCTGTAGGCATCCTGCACCTTTCCGCAGCTGAGATGGGATTGGCGAATCTGACTTCCCTCCATGAGTCGGCGCAAGTTGGCAGCACTGGTGATCTGGCCGGGGAAGGGCCGCAACTCCTGGATTTTTTTGTCGAAAGCGACGGGGGTGCCCTTGAGTGCATCCAAAGAGAGAGCGGTTGCAACGTCTGCGGTATTGGCGAGTCTTTCGGCGGAAAGCAAAGACAGTATCCCGAGGCTCAGCATAGCCTGGGTCCCGTTGAGGAGAGAAATCCCTTCCTTAGGGCCAAGTTTCAACGGTTTCAATTGGGCTTTTCTTAAGGCTGTGCCGCCCGTCATACGACGTGACCCGATCATTGCTTCGCCTTCCCCAACAAGAACCAATGCCAGATGGGCGAGGGGGGCCAGATCCCCACTGGCGCCTACAGACCCCTGAGAGGGGATCAGTGGATGGATTTGGCGATTGAGCATTTCAATCAACTGTATTGCCACCTCAGGACGGCATCCGGAGTAGCCTTTTGCCAACACATTGGCGCGACAGAGCATCATCCCACGCGTTTCCACTTTTGAGAGCGGCGCACCCACTCCGCAAGCGTGGCTCCGAAGCAGATTCAGTTGCAAGGATGCAATTTTTCGGGCACCGATCGGAACGTCGCTGAATTTTCCAAAGCCCGTGTTAACGCCGTAGACGGGTTGATCCTGCTGAGCAACTTGCTGGACTAAACGTAGAGCCATTTCCATTCTTCGCTTTGCGTTTGGCGATAAGGCAACGGGTAGATCTTCGAACGCAACTCGAGAGAAATCTCGGATCGTCAGGTCATTGCCGGTAATGGAGAGTGTAGATGTCATGGAAACTTGCCCTTCAATTATCACAGATCGGGGCAGGGAAGCAAAGGGGGTGCCAGTGAGGGGCACAAATTCGGTGCTTACCTCCTCTCGCTGATCTCAGGTCTGAGAAAATGGGCGTAATCGGGCGGGAAAGACTTCATCTTCCCTTTCTTGTCCAGGATGACATGCAATGTCCTTCCCGTGGCAATCCGGGCGTTATCTTCCTTCCTCACAATTTCGTACTCAAAGCGTACGGTTTTTGTGCGGAACTCCTGGATGCGGGTGCGAATGATCAACAGGTCGTCATAGCGAGCGGGGCTATGGTAGCGGCACTGGGCCTCAACCACGGCCAAATGAGCATCTTCTTCCTTCTCAAAATCCCGGTAGACGAAGCCGCGCTGGCGACAGAGTTCCCCGCGGCCGACTTCGAACCAGACCAGATAATTGGCATAGTATGCAACGCCCATCTGATCTGTTTCCGCATAGCGAACACGTACTTCTGTGTCGACCCACTGTCCGGTTGAATGAGTGGAGGGGGGAACTCGTTGGAGTGGAGGCATAAGATCAGAGAGGCTTTGGAAAACCCGAACCTTCCCCGTGCTGCATTTGAGAGCTGCACGGGGGAGGCAGCTATACCCAGAGGAGGATCGGAATCTTATTTCGGCTTGTTGGCCGCAGGGGTCGTGGGGACCGCCGCAGGAACAGGGGTAGGGGCCGCAGCCTGACTGGCATCCACCTTCTTAATAATCTCGTCGGTCACGTCGATGGATGGATCGAAATAAATGACCTGACTATTCTGGTTGGAGGCGTCAACGACGATTGCAAAGCTGTTGTCCTTGGCGAACTGCTGAACAACAGGCGCTATCTTGGTTCCGAGACGACCCAAAATCTCATTTTGCATCGCGCCAAACTCTTTCTGGGCATCATCCTGGGAACGCTGCAGATCTGTGGTCTTGGTTTCAATATTCTTGGCCAAGGCAGCACGGGATTCATCATTTAATGTCCGCGCCTGACTCTGCAACTGTTTCTGGAGTTCCTGGATCTCATTATTCTTCTTCTCGAGTTCGACCTTCTTGGCTTCCACTTTTTTCTGAAATTCTCCCAAAACCTGCTTTCCTTCAGTGCACTCCGCCATCACCCTCATGACATTTAAAAGCCCGATTTTTGTCTGCGCAAAAAGGCTCATGGGAGAGGCTAATAAAACTCCCACCAGAACCAGTTGGTATTTCCTCTTAATAAACATCGCGACTCCTTGAAGATGTATAGAATACGGGCAAGTCATGCCCGAAACGAAGTATCATACACAGCTTGCCATCCCTTTGGCTAGTAGAAGTTTTTTGAAAAAAGGCTAGCCTGATTAACCGCCTACTGCTCCCGTCTGATTCTCAGAAAGTGGTGTATTTAAATGGGTTTCGATCAGCTGCGCCATGAACGATGAATTCTGCTTTCATGCCTAAGACTTCTTCCAGTAGATCCTTTCGGCTTTCAGCCGAGTAGATTTCTAAAGAAGGATCCGAGCCTGGAATAACTTCCAGGTGGATCAGAAGGGTGTTTTCAAGGCTCTCACACTGAATTCTTCTGATCGAGATTGGAGCGTGTCCGATTAAGTGGGTCCGCTGATTCGAAGGATGGAGGCCAATTTTCTGACAATTCTTTGATCTTCTGAACTGAGCCGCGCAAATTCTTCGTGCTTTTGTTTGGGTTACTTTTCCGATGATATCGGGCGGTCAGTGCGATAATTTCAATTTCTCGATCAGTAAAACCGGTGAGATACTCGGAATTCCGAATCAGATAGTAACTATGGAGATGATGTTGAGAATGAGAAATGAAGAACCCCACATTATGCAAAAGACTTGCAGCTTCCAGGTACTCTCGATTGATATCTGCCAGCTGAAGACGATCTGTCAGTTGGTCGTACAGCATCTGGGAAAGCCGAGTCACTTGTTCCGCATGTTCTCTTTCATAAGAACAACTTTCAGCTAGATGGATGACGCCTTTGTAGCGAATGTCGCTTAAATGATGGATGGCCCCTGCACGAGCCTTTTGCAAGGAATCAAATATGACACCCTTCGCGTAATGCGAAGCTCGAAACAGTCATCGCCTCAATTTTCATCTCTTCGAATGCCTGCTCCAGGATAATGGCCCCTCCTAGGATAATATCCACCCTCCCGGCATCCAGCCCTTCGATCTTCTGCCTTTTTTGAGCGTATCGGCTTTAACGAGTGTTTTGACGATTTCGGATAGTTCAGACCGGGTAAAGACGAAGTTGCTTAAGTGTCGTGCAGGAGTTTCCTGGCGCATAACCTGGATCATCTGCGCGATATTGATAATGGTTCCGGAGCTCCCGACCGCCAGACTCAAATCCATGCTTTCGAACTTCGCGGGTCATTGGGTTGAGGTAGGCCTTAACGTATTGACGACATTGTTTCACGCTCTTCATGTCGATGGGGTCCTCGCCAAGAAATCGATTCGTCATCCGCATTGCCCCAATTTTCAGACTGTTGGCCTCAATCACTTCTCCCTCCTTCCCAATCAGAAATTCGGTGCTGCCGCCTCCGATATCAATCAAAAGAATTTTCTTGTCAAAGATCGGAAGGGCCTGAAGAACTCCCAAGTAAATTAACCGGGCTTCCTCGAATCCGGAGATGACCTGAATCGACAACACCTGCCTCTTCACTATGCCCGGCGAATGAAGTCTTCTTTGTTGAGTGCCTCGCGAACGGCACTTGTAGCCACGGCTCGGATGGGCGCCTGAGAAATTTCTGCGATCTGTCTAAATCGTCTGAGGGTGTCAATACCCCGGTCCATGGCATCCGGTTTTAACATTTCATGTCACTGGATCCGGAACCCAGTCGGACGACCTCCTTGTCCTGAGTGACGATTTCAAAGCGATTGGAATCGTTGATCTTTACCACGACCAAATGAAACGAGTTGGTGCCGATATCAATAGCCGCCAAGATGTGGGTCGGTGACAGAGAGTCCGGATCTTCGAATGCCACGAAATTACCTCGGATGAAACCCAATCCCAGTACGGCTTTACAGCTTAGTGAGAGTTATGGTACCACGTATTGAGTCTGGTTCAACCTTAGGGTCACCTTTGGTATCTTCAAGCCGATTCATGCAAATGACCGGCAAGCGATCGGGCCAAATGAACAGACCGCGTGAACAAATTAAGTTGAAGCGGTGGCGAACCAACCAGGCTCTCGTCTTGATGGTGATGACCTATCTTGCTTTTCTGAATGGAGCCTGTTCAGTTCGCAAATATGCGGTCAACACGCTAGCTGATGCGCTCTCCAAGAGTGGAAAAACCTTTTCCTCCGACAATGATCCTCAACTGATCCGAGGGCGCGTTACCTTTCAGCCTAAAACTGGTTGAAAGCCTTCTGGCGGAGAGTCCCAAGCATCAGGGGTTACTCTTGGCGGCCTGCCAGGGATTTACCCAGTACAGTTATGGGTTTCTGCAGGAAGATGCTGATGAGATCGAAGCAAAAGACCTCGCAGGATCCAATGCCTTGCGCTCACAGGCCAAGAACCTCTATTTGCGGGCGCGGAATTATGGTTTGAGGGGGTTGGATGTTAAACATAGCAACTTTGAAAAGGACTTGCGTCAAGACTCCCAATCGGCCGTAGCTCGGACGACCGTTTCAGATGTGGCGCTGCTCTACTGGACTGCCGCATCATGGGCAGGGGCGATCGCGCTTTCCAAAGACAATCCCGAACTCATTGCGGATCTGCCTTATGTTGAAGCCTTGATTGATCGCGCCTTGAAGCTTAGGGAAGATTTTGACTACGGCGCCATCCATACATTTCTGATTACCTTTGAATCAAGCCGTCCGGGAGCAAAAGGTGACCCCGCTGTTCGGTCACGAACACATTTTGAACGTGCCATGCAACTTTCCTCTGGGCAATTGGCTTCACCTCTCGTTTCCTATGCGGAAGTGATATCGATCAGTAAACAAAACAAAGCGGAATTTCAAGCATTGCTCGATCAGGCATTGAGAATCGACGTGATGCGAGGCCAGAGTGGCGGCTCCAGAACTTAATTATGCAGCGTCGAGCCCGTTGGTTATTATCAAGGGAAGATGAGTTGTTTGTGGAATAAAAAGGGAGAACCCATTTGCGATGAAGCGAAAGCGCGGGAGGGGAATCGTCTTATTGACTTTACTGGCATGGTCTTAGTCGGTTCGGCCATGAAATCGTACGCCCAGGCAGCCATTCGTGTGCGACTGGGGACCTTGGCGCCGAAGGGATCTTCCTACCATCAGATCCTTCTGGGCATGGCCGAGAAGTGGCATCAGGCACCGGGTGGCGGAGTGTCGCTGACGATTTTTTCGGACGGCTCCATGGGCGGCGAAGCGGACATGGTCCGGCGAATGCGAGTCGGACAGATCCAGTCTGGACTTTTGACCGTTGTTGGCTTGTCGGCTATTGACCCTTCCGTGGCTGCTCTTCAGGACATGCCCATGATGTTTCATTCGCTAGATGAAGTTGAATATGTTCGTCAGAAACTCAGCCCCACAATTGAAAGAAAGTTATTGGATAAGGGGTTTGTGGTTTTGTTCTGGGGAGATTCCGGATGGGTACGATTTTTTTCCAAGCAACCCGTTCTTTATCCGGCCGACATGAAGAAAATGAAGTTATTCACCTGGGCTGGGGATGCCCATCAGCTCGATATCATGAAGACCGGGGGATATCAACCCGTACCCTTGGAAACCAATGATATTTTGCCCAGCCTTCAGACCGGCTTGATTAACGCAGTTCCTTCCACACCATTTTATGCACTGGCCGGTCAATTTTATGGACCTGCACCTCATATGTTGGAGTTGAATTGGGCTCCTTTGGTAGGGGGGGCGGTGATTACCAAAAAAACCTGGGACAGCTATTCCTATCGTCAGCCCAGGAAATTGTTTTGAAAGCGGCCAAGGAAGCAGGTGAACAGATCCAAATCAAAAGTCGGGCTGAAGGTGAACAGGCCGTTGATGCGATGAAAAAAAGAGGACTTATTACCCATCCTGTCACTCCGGAGATTGAGGCTGTTTGGCGCAAAGCCGCTGAAGAAGTCTATCCAAAAATTCGGGGCACCATTGTCCCAGCGGATCTATTTGATGAGGTACAAAAGCTTTTGCAGGAGTATCGAGCCAAGTGACGGACCAAACCCCTTCGAATTCAGGTCATTGGGAACCCGGTGATAAAGAATCGAGGCTCGAAAGAACGAGACTGAGCCGCCTGGAAAATCTCGTCGTTACTCTTGCCCTGAGTGCCATGGTTTTGCTCCCCCTCTTCGAAGCGATATTGCGCCCCACCTTCCATGTTGGTATTTCTGCCTCCAGTGCTCTTGTGCAGCATTTAACCCTGATCATCGGCATGTTGGGCGGGGCCATCGCTGCCAGGGAAAACCGCCTTTTATCTCTCGCGACAGGTTCCATGTTTCTAAAGGGGCGTCCCAAGCAGTATGCGCTTCTATTTAGTGGGGCTTTCGCGGCAACCGTTACTTTTTTCCTTTTTGTGGCCAGTATTCAATTTATCGCGACCGAGAGAGAGGGAGGCAATATTCTCGCATACGGGCTGCCCGTTTGGGTTATTCAGCTTGTCATTCCCGTCGGATATGGATTGGTCGGACTCAGGCTGCTCTACCATTCGGCAGGAAACTGGAAGGGCCGAATTGCCGCCACCCTCATATTAGCTCATCCTCTCCTTTTTGGCCATGCGACCGCTGACTGCCCCTTCAGAGTTGGTTGTTCCGGCGCTGGCGGCATTACTGGCCGCGACTTTTTTGGGTGCGCCGGTCTTCATCACCTTGGGCGGAGCGGCATTGATCCTTTTTTGGGGCGCTGACCTGCCTATTGCCTCCATCCCATTGGATCATTACCGCCTTGTGATTAATCCTGCTTTGCCAACCATCCCGCTGTTTACACTGGCCGGGTATTTCCTGGCCGAAGGAGGCGCTTCAAAGCGCCTTGTTCGGGTCTTTCAGGCTTTCTTCAGCCAATTCCGTGGGGGACCCGCCATCGTGACGGCTTTGGTTTGTGCTTTTTTTACGTCCTTCACCGGAGCCTCCGGAGTCACCATCCTGGCATTGGGTGGTTTGCTGATGCCCGTCTTGCTGGCAGCGGGGTATTCCGAAAGATCTTCGCTTGGTTTGTTGACAGGGTCTGGGTCATTAGGGCTTCTTTTCCCTCCCTGCCTCCCTCTGATTCTCTATGCGATCATTGCCAAAATCACGATCGAACAAATGTTTTTAGGTGGGATATTCCCGGGAGTCTTGATGGTCCTGATGACGGCTTGGTGGGGAATCCACCAGGGGCCAAAGATTCTCGCAACAAATCAGAACGGGTTCAAGCCGAATGAAGCCAGGGCGGCCCTATGGGATGCGAAATGGGAACTGTTGTTACCGGTGGTCGCTTTCTGGGGACTCTTCAGTGGATTTGCCACGCCTGTTGAAGCGGCCGCTTTGACCGCACTTTACGCCTTCGTTGTAGAAGTTTTTATCTACAAAGATCTCAACCTGTTCAAGGACATTCCAAGGGTGATGACCGAGTGTGGTTTGCTGGTGGGAGGTGTGTTCCTGATTCTTGGCGTTGCGTTGGGATTTACGAACTACCTGGTTGATGCGCAGGTTCCGTCCCGTGCTGCCGATTGGGTCACAGGGGCGGTTCATTCGAGGTGGGTATTTTTATTACTTCTAAACCTCTTCCTGCTCATTGTGGGTTGTTTAATGGACATTTTTTCAGCCATTATTGTCGTGGTCCCTCTGATCATCCCGCTCGGAGCTGCTTATCAGATAGATCCCGTGCATCTGGGGATTATTTTTCTCGCCAACTTGGAGCTTGGTTATCTGACCCCTCCTGTCGGCATGAACCTTTTCTTGTCTTCCTACCGGTTTCGCAAACCTTTGCCGGAAGTCTATCGCTCCATTGTCCCCATATTATTAGTTCTATTAGTGGGTGTGTTGGTCATTACTTACCTGCCTATCTTAACCACGTTCCTGCCTCACAAATTCGGTGGAGCTGCATTCTGATCGGGTCACGTGGGGAATATTTCGTTATGCAGATTTCGCGGGTCTTGCTTTCAGGCCACTTGGAGGCAGGCGAGGACGCCTGCACCACAAGGTTGTGGTGCGGGCCTCTGGCCTGCACAAGTGTCCAAACTCCAGAGGGTAGGCTGGGAGGTGTGTCCCCACTAACGCTTGTCTTTAGGGGCAGAATTATAAGCCTGCCGAATGATGACTCGGTGATGAGGATGGATCAAGTCTGACGGATTTTCCGCGAAAGACCTCTTACGGGAAATACTTCTCAATGGAGATAGGCAGCGATTTGATGATGTCATTATAGGTGACGATCACGGCAAGAGCGATCAGCATGACGACGCCGACCTGCGTAATTCTTTCCCGAATGGCCAGGCTCAAGTCCCGGCGAATCAAGGTTTCCAGCAGAATGATTGCAATGACGCCACCATCCAGAACGGGAATGGGCAGAAGGTTCATGATGCCCAGGTTCAAACTAATGGCCACGATCAGAAAGAGGAGGTAGGAGAAGCCACTTTTTGCCGCAAGACTAGACTGCTTCGCGATTCCAATTGGCCCCTCAATCATTCGCCATGACACTTCACGCCGGATGAGTTTCTGAAGAATATCAAAGATCATTCCAGCAAACTGGATGTTTTTTCGGATCGATGCTTGGAAGGCCTGGCCCAGACTCAACTTTTCAATCACCATCGCCTGAGTCTGACCTCGTTCTATCCCGATCAGCCGTCTTTCGCCTTCCTTATAGGGCTTGACCGAGAGTGTCATTTCTTGTCCATTCCGTAAGACAGTCAGCAAAACAACATCGCTGGTTGTCCTTTTGAGCACATCTGCCAGGTCTTTCCCCTCTTTGATCAGATCCACATCACCAACTTTGATGATCCGATCGCCCTGCAAAACCCCGGCTTCCGCCGCTGGTTTTCCCTTCATCACATTCTTGACCACCAGAGAGGCTAAAAACGGTGTCACCGGAAATATCCCGATCTCGCCTTCATGCTGCCGCCCGTGAGATTCGGGCGTCACTTCCTTATGAATGGTCTGCCCATCGCGGACAATTTCGAGATCCAGTGGTCTCCCCGCACCGGTCGCTACCTCGAGAACAAACTGCTCCCACTTGATATCCTTCTTTCCGGAGACCGAGATGATGCGATCGCCTGGCAAAATGCCGGCCTTTTCAGCAGCAGAATCGTAATTCACAATACCCGCGACGACCGGCTCGGTTAGCCAGGCAGGCTCTTCGAACTTGTAGTAGTAGACTCCAGTAAGAAGGAACACCGCTAACAGGATGTTCATGACCGGACCCATTACGGCAACCAAAAATCTCTGCCATTTTGGTCTCGAGAGAAATTCCTCGATTCCTCCAGTGAGATCGTCATGCGGATTTTCCCCTGCCATCTTGACATACCCCCCCAAAGGGATCGCGCAGACGCGATAGTCCGTTTCCCCTTTGCGAAAGCCAAACAATCTGGGACCAAAGCCGACGGCAAAAGCTTCCACCCGGATTTTGAAGAACTTGGCCATCATGAAATGACCCAGCTCGTGAATGATGACTACCGTGCCGAAGACGAAAATAACACTCAATACATTTAAGGAAAAAAGGTCGAACATCCAGCTATCTCCTAAGAAATGAAGAATTACCCAGACTTATCGGTACTCTCGCATGGATCAATTAGCCATTGCCTTCTCATAGATCAATGGTTCGATTCGATGAGGCGTCTGGACTCTTTGCGTATCGCCTGGTCATAGTGCAGAAGCTCTTGAACCGAAGAAAACGAACTCTCTCCCTTGGCTAATTCTAACATTTGCGCAACAACCTGGGAAATGGCCGTGAACGGGATCTTTCCTGAAAGGAAAAAGTCTACCGCTATCTCGTCGGCCGCATTCAAGGCACAAGGGAGAGCACCCTGTTCACGCGCGGCCTTGTAAGCGAGCTCAAGACATGGATATTTCTTCAGGTCTGGTCGCATGAATTCCAGTTTACCCAGGTTTTCAAAATCGAGAAAATCACCCGGCCCCGATCTGCGCTTGGGGTAGGTTAATGCATATTGAATCGGATGCTTCATATCCGTGATCCCCAATTGGGCGATAACCGAACCATCCTGAAATTCTACCATTGAATGGACGGTTGACTGAGGGTGGATTAGCACAGAAATTTTCTCGACAGGCATACCAAACAACCAGTGAGCCTCGAGAACCTCAAATCCCTTGTTCATCATCGTGGCGGAATCTATAGTGACCCGATTTCCCATTCTCCAAGTGGGGTGATTCAGGGCCATTTCCGGGGTTACGGTCTCCATCTTCTTGCGGGAGAAGGTGCGAAACGGTCCTCCCGAAGCAGTCAGAATGATTCTTCGCACTTCCTTCCTGCCACCTGAACGGAGGCATTGATGGATGGCATTATGTTCACTATCAACGGGAATGATCTTAACGCCAGCTTTCCGAGCTGCTTTTTGGACAAGATCGCCAGCCACAACAAGAATTTCTTTGTTTGCCAATGCGACCGTCTTGCCACATCGAATCGCTTCATATGTTGGGACCAGTCCTGCGATTCCGACGATGGCGCTCACCAGCATGTTCGCTTCAGGATGGGTTGCCACTTCAACTACTCCGTCTGAACCCACCAGGATCTTCGGCCTTCGGGCTGGCGGAAGGTGTTGGATCGCATGACGAAGAGCTTCTGCGGTTGCAGCTGTCGAGACAGAAACGACCCTGGGTTGAAATTTCTCAATCTGTTCGGAAAGCAGGCGACTATTGCTTCCGGCGGCTAGGGCAATGACCTGGAAATCGGCCGGGAACTCCTCGATAACTTTCAGGCAATTGCGCCCGATTGACCCGGTGGAACCTAGAATACTGAGCAGTTTCATTCCCATTCAGGCGGACTTTAGAAAGTATCGAACATAGACAAACAAGATCGGGCACGCAAACAGCACTCCATCGATTCGGTCCAGCATGCCACCGTGTCCGGGAAGAATTTTTGAAGAATCTTTGATGCCCGCGGCCCGTTTGAGAACTGACTCAGAAAGATCTCCAACCTGGCTCACTAACCCGATGACCCCAGAGAGTAGCAGAAGATGCAGTAAAGAGGCCTGTGGCAACAAGATTTTCTTGCTCAGTAGAGCTCCCAATACACTGCCAAAAAGCCCGCCCCAAGCTCCCTCAATTGTTTTCTTTGGGCTAAGGTTGGGGGCTAAAAGATGTTTTCCCCAGCTTCGTCCAATATAGTAGGCCACCGTGTCCCCAAACCACACAACCATTAACAGAAAAAAAACCCACCGGCTCCCTTCGCCCCAGATGGTGTGACTGGATTGCAATGCAATGAGCAATCCTAAGGACACCGGGACATAAATGAGTCCCAATGTCGTCACAGCCGAACTCGGTAAGGCCTGCTGGAAATCTTTTCCCTTCTGAATATTCCAAGCCAACAAAAGAAATACAGAAAGGGTCAAGACGGTTAGCGAGAGCGTCTGGTTGTGTGGCGAAAAATGAAAACTGAGAATCAGACATACGCCCAACAGATGGCCCCACACTCGATAGATCTCGAACCCACAATGGCTCATGATCGCAAAGAACTCTTCCAATGACAGGATAGCGGCCGTGGCTACTAGAATTGTGAAAACATAGGGCGGGCTATAACCAATAATGATTATCAGCACTGGGACCAGGATAAAAGCCGTCAGGACGCGCTTCATTTTGTGGCTAGTCCCCCGAAGCGGCGTTCCCTTTTCTGATAAGCGATGATCCCTTCAAAAAAATCCTTCTTCCTAAAGTCAGGCCACAAGGTCTCGGTCACCCAAATCTCGGAATAGGCAATTTGCCACAACAAGAAATTACTGACCCTTAATTCTCCACTTGTCCTGATCATCAGATCCGGGTCTGGAAGTCCTGCCGTATAGAGGCAGGCCGCGATGCTCTCTTCTGTAATTTCCGGGGGATGTCCTTTCCCATTTGGCGTTTTCTCGACCAAAAGCTTAAAGGCGTCCACCAGCTCCGCGCGGCCGCCATAATTGAGCGCAACGTTAAAGACCATCCCGTCGTTAAAGGCCGTCTTGGCTTTGGCGGACTCCAACTCCTTCTGAATCTCAGGATCCAACTCGCTGATACGTCCCAGCGTAGCGAATCGAATGTTGTTTTTCATCAGAGTTTTCAGTTCTTTTCGCAGAAACTCCTTCAACAGACTCATCAGCGTCGAGACTTCACCGGCAGGTCTTTTCCAGTTCTCTACTGAAAATGCATAAAGAGTCAGCACCTGAACGTTTAAGCGTACGGCGGTCTCTACGGTCTCTCTGACCGAGACAATCCCGGCCCGGTGTCCGGCCACTCTTGGCAAGCGGCGTTTTTGAGCCCAACGCCCATTTCCGTCCATGATAATTGCCACGTGCCTGGGAATCCGATCTAATTCCAGTTGCTCGAATAGGCGCTTCTCAAGGGAGCCGGTTTTGAGATGTCCCTTGAAATTTCCTGTGATCTGTTCGGTGAGAGTTGACATTCTGAGCCAAGGACTGGACGTGTGGGTTCGCCCGTTGACCCTCGCCTGAACTTTCATCCTTAGAACTTGCTCAAGCGAATCTTTGCAGGATCGTGAATTGGAAATCCTCCCGGCGAGCAGACCCGTCAAGAGGATAAACAGAGCTGCGGGGCTAACTTAGTTCACTAATAACCAACCTTTACCAGGAAAAGCCCTTTGGCGGGTGCTGTTCGACCAGCCCGCGAGCGATCTTTTGATTCCAGAATATTCGTGATTTCCTCACTGGCAATTCGGCCTTTTCCGATCTCTAGAAAAGTGCCGACCAGGTTCCTGACCATATGGTGCAAGAAGCCGTTCGCGCAAACGTTATATTCTATGAGATTTCGGGGACTGTCAAACAGAAAAGAGGAACTCAAGAGGTGGCGAACCTTCGACTCGACCTCAGAATCAGAGTCGCAAAATGCGGAAAAATCATGCACGCCGAGAATTCTTTCACCTGCCTCACTCATTTTCTGGAGGTCCAATTTATAAGGGCAATGATGGACATACGCGTATTGGAAAGGAGAGCAGGACTTTGACAATGAAATCCGATAGCGATAATGCTTGAAAACCGAATCTCGACGCGCATGGAAAGAAAGGGGAACCTCGTCGATCGCGTTGATTCTGATGGAAGGGGGAAGCAGAGAGTTCATGGCTTTCTTTAAGTTTTCAACCGGAATTTTGCTCTCCGTCAAGAAGTTGCACACTTGTGCCAGAGCGTGAGTGCCTGCATCAGTCCTACCTGAGCCATGAACATGAATGGGTTCCTGTGTCACCTCGGAGGAAACCGAGGTCAATCTTCCTTGGATTGTGTCGAGCCCCGGCTGAACCTGCCAGCCGTGGAAGTGGGTGCCATCATATTCAAGAATGAGACGAAGGTTTCTAGGCATTGGGGAGCAAAGATCTCTGAGGGTGATGCAGACAACCTGTTATTTAGTAATGTTTTTCATAAATACGGTGACGTTAACGCCGCGTGACCCCACGCGGCGTCTATCTTAAGCTACGTCACCGTAATCACAAATAGCGGTACTCAGCGGGAGGTTCGGCTGCCCGGCTTAGTCGGTGATGAGCCGGCGCGACACAGGGGGCAGTCGTCAGGCGCGTATGTGGGGATAGTCAGATTCCACAGGCTGAAATAGGGAACGCCGAATTGAGGCCTCCCCCCACTTCGATCCACTATGGCACAGGCGCCGAGAACGACCCCTCCGCAATCTTGAACCACCTGAATGGTCTCTAGTGTAGAGCCCCCCGTCGTAATAACGTCCTCGATGACGACGCCCTTCTCCCCTGGGTCGATTGAGAAACCACGTCGAAGGCGAAGGATCCCATTCTCACGTTCGGCAAAGATAGCTCGACATCCTAACGCCCGGCCCAATTCGTGCCCTATCACAATCCCTCCGAGGGCAGGGGAAATGACAAATTCGGGCTTGTGAGGGAGGAAGTGAGCGGCGAGAGCCTGGGCACAAGCTTCTGCGTGTCTCGGCCATTGTAGAACTTGAGCACATTGAAGATATTTTTCGCTATGAAGTCCAGAAGTCAGCAGAAAATGCCCTGACAGGATAGCTCCTGTGCCAATGAATATCCGCTCTGTTTCTGAAGGATTCAGCATTCACACCTCAAGAACTGCCTTTGATTCTCATCATTTAGAGAACAACTGGAATGGTAACATTTTAAAGAGATACAAATCAATTTGACACCCTTGAAGGCTCTCTGGCAGAGTATGAGAATGATTCGATGGCCTCGATTTTTTTTACAACGGAATACCTCGATTCAGTTTCGGATCCCCACTTAGTGTTCTGCTTGTATCACCCTTCACGATGGATATCGCATTCCAGTGAAAAAGCGAAACTAAATAGTGGATAGGTACGTGAGTGGGACAGAGCAATATCGGGTGATCCCGAATATAACAAAGGGAGTGTCACAATGATTCGATGCTTCGCTATCCTTTTAAAAAACAGAATGATAATTCGATCTCTCCTCCTATTGCTGCTGGTTGATTTTGGATACTCATTTCCTTTGTTTGCCCAAAGCTTCTTTCCCATGCCCGCATGGTTCAAAGAGAATGTGGGAAGAAACCAGACTTTCGATCAACCGAGAGAAGTCAACGATTTCTTGAATAGCCTCGTGAAAGACGGGCAACTCCGTCTCACCGAGTCGGACGCCGTCCGACTTGTATTGCAGAATAACCTGGATATTGTGGTTGACCTCGTGGATCCGCAGATTGCCCAATATGCTATTCTCCATGGCTATGGGATCTTTGACCCTAAGCTAATCGGATCCCTTCAAATGGGCCGAAGCATCTACCCTCAAAATAACGCGGTGACCAGCGGCCGCGTAGCTTTTAATCAATTGCAGGACACAGCAAATTTCAGTTTTTACCAACTTCTGCCGACGGGCACACGCTATCAGTTTGACTTCACGAACTATCGCCAATCCAGTAATAGCTTATATAACGTTGTGATTCCGTCCCTGAATTCGGGGCTTTTGGCCACTGTCTCGCAGCCGCTTTTGAAAAACTTCGGAACCGTGGTCAATAAGCGACCCATCCTGCTCGCTCGCAATAACAAGGACATCAGTGACTATGTCTTTACGGAACAGTTGATTGCCGTAGTGAATCAGGTCCAAAGACTCTATTGGGATATTGTTTTTGCACGCGATGACATCAAGGTGAAACAGCGATCACTGGATTTGGCCGCAAAAATCCATGAAGACAACAAACGCCAGGTGGAGATTGGGACCCTGGCTCCGATCGAACTGGTGAAGTCGGAGGCGGAAATCGCGAATCGTAAAGAGGAATTGATCGTTGCCCAATACACACTTGAGCAATTGGACAACACGATGAAGAAGGTCATCAGCTCTCAACGAGATCCTGGGCAGATTTCTTCTAAGATTGATCCTCTCGACAAAACACTCTCGCCGAACGATTTTAAGGATTTTGACGTGGCTCAAGCCGTCAGCTATGCCATTGAGGCGAGACCTGAAATCAAACAATCTAAAAAGGATATCGACAACCAGGAAATCAACCGCCGTTACTACCGGAATCAATTGCTGCCGACCGTAAACTTGAGCCTGAACTACGGCACCAATGCGTTGGCCGGTCAATCGCGTTTGTTCCTGCCTGACGGGACCTTCATTTATGGACCCAATACCGGTTTCTGGGATGCAATGAATCAACTGTTTAACAATCGATTCCCGACGTATACGGCTGCTGTAAACATTGAAATCCCGATCAAGAACCGGAGCGGTCAGGCAGATTATGCCCAAGCCATGTTATTGAAGTCTCAGTCTGAGAAAAGACTGCGAGTGCTCGAACAGCAGATCGCTTTGGAAGTTCGCAATGCCTATACCACATTGGAGATGTTTCGGGCACAGATCGACGCGACCCAGAAAGCACGTGAACTGGCAGAACGAAATCTGGACGCGGAACAAAAGAAATTTCAGTTGGGAACCTCAACGATTCGGTTTGTCTTAGAAGAACAACGCAACCTGGCGATTGCGCTGACGAATGAGGTCAGGGCACACACGGATTTTACCAAGTCCAAAGCGGACCTGGATAAAGCGGTGGGAAAAACTCTGGATGTTCAAAACATCAAGATTGAAGATGTTTTGAACCCTTCCCGCCAGAGCTCATCGAAACCGGCGAATCCTTAGGCTGTGCCTATTGGGGAAAATCGGCCCTCGCGTCAGTCTCCTCACCGGCACTTTTTTTAGTGTTTGTTCCAATGTGTTAGCTTAAAGGCTGTCTCCGTTCATAGAGAAGGCTTTTGGCGATGCCCGTGAAGATATCAGCCACCATCATTACTCTGAATGAGGAAGAAAACCTCGATCGCTGCTTAAATTCGCTTAAGGATGTCGTAGACGAAATGATTGTGGTTGATTCCGGCAGCCAGGATCGAACCTTGGAGATCGCAGCCGATTACGGCGCCAGGATCTTCACACGAGGATGGACCCATTACTCAGAACAAAAAAATTTTGCGGCCAGTCAAGCAAGCTCAGACTGGATACTGAGTGTCGACGCCGATGAATCTCTGGGTCCGGAACTGAAGGGCGAAATTGCAAGGCTGAAATCTGCAGAGGCCCTTGCCGATGCTTATCAATTTTCGAGAATGGCGTTTTATCTAGGGCGATGGATCAAACACTCGGGTTGGTACCCGGACTACAAGATACGTCTTTATTTGAAGAACAAAGCCGCTTGGCAAGGCAGTTTTGTCCATGAGTCCTTGTTGGTTAACGGGACCGTCGCTCAGTTGAAGGGGCATTTGCTTCACTACACGTGCAATTCCTTGTCAGAGCATCTTATCCGGCTGGACCGCTACACATCCCTGGCTGCGGAAGAACTTTACTTGAAAGGGAATCCCGGTGGGTACTTTCAATTGCTGTTCTCTCCTCCGCTCACATTTATAAGAACTTATTTGGTGAAATCAGGATTTCGAGATGGGAGACACGGATACTTGATTGCTTGCCTTGCTAGTTTCTACAACTTCATGAAATATGCCAAACTGCGCGAACTTAAGAAAAATTCTCAGATGAAGCAGAATCCCAAGTCAAAAAGATGAAAGTCCTCCATTTGGATTCCGGCACCGATTGGCGTGGGGGGCAGCAGCAGGTTGCCTATCTCGCTTCGGGGTTGATGCGCCATGCGGGTGTCGAGCAATACTTTGTTTTGTCCCCCGCAAGCCGGCTGAAAAAAGAAATAGAAGACTTGAATTTGACTTGCTATCCGCTCTCCTTGGGTGGTGAAGCGGACCCGATCTCCCTCCTGAGGCTCAGTCTGCTGATACGTCGACTGAAGCCTGATCTCATTCATGCCCATGATGCTCGAAGCTCTGGGACTGGCGGCAATCCTAAAAGCAGTGGGGGCCAGCTCAACCAATTGTTGGGCACCGAAGGGTAATCTTTCCGATCAAGAACAATTCATTTTCGAAGTGGAAATATCAACAAGCTCCCGCCTGTATGATTGCGGTGTCTTGGCATATCCGTCATCTACTCCTGAACTACGGTATCGCGCCCGGGCGAATCAACGTGGTTTACGATAGCACCGAACTTCCCGAGGCGATTTCAGAGGCTGTTCGAGACCAGGCACGGGAACGCCTTGGATTGGGGAGGGAAAATCTCTTGTTAGGCTGTGTTGGACAATTCACAGAGGAGAAGGGACACGCTGATCTCATCAAGGGGTTTTTTCGTATTCAGACCCAGTTCCCAGAAGCCCGACTGATACTCATTGGAGACGGACCGCTCAAGGAGCAGTACCGGCAGATGATAACTCAGCTTGATTTGTCTCGGAAAGTGTTTCTCCCTGGTTTGATTCTAGACCTGCATGACTCCTTTGCGGCCATGGACCTGTTTGTTTTCCCTTCAGTTTCCGAAGGGCTTGGGTCGGTCCTTCTGCAGGCGATGGCTCACCGCGTCCCCGTGTTTGCCAGCCGCGTGGGGGGCATCCCAGAAATCGTCATCGAAGGGAAAACCGGGTTTCTTTTTTCACCGGGCGACCCGGTCGCCTTGGCAGATTGCGTTCTGCGGGCACTCAGTGACTTTGACCCTATTCGTCGATGTAAGGAAAATGCAGTTCAAAGGATCCAATCGGAGTTTTCAATAACGAGAATGGCGGAAGAGATTGCTCGAATATATTCTAATGTTTTGGGGGCATGAATACGATTTAGGGCGTGGGACTGTGGCTCGGTCTAGCACCATGCAGCCCAGTTGAGTTCTATCTGGCTATCGAGATGCCCATGTTTCTTTTAGAAATTTTCACCATTCTCTTTGGTTTAGTCATCGGGAGCTTCTTGAATGTCTGTATTTCCCGCATCCCCGAGGGAAAATCGGTTGTATTTCCCAATTCGCAATGCCCTCAGTGCCACTCGCCAATCAAGGTGTACGATAACATCCCAATCCTCAGCTTCCTTTTTCTCGGAGGGCGCTGCCGTGGCTGCAAAGAGCCGATTTCTTGGCAATACCCAACTGTCGAGGGGTTAACGGCTTTTGCCTTTTGGGCGACAGTCCACATCGTTGGCATACAAAGCAAGACTTTCCTTTTGTTACTATTTTTTTCGGCGATCATCGTTTTAATTTTCATAGACCTCAATCATCGCATTCTACCCGATATCATTACCCTGCCGGGTATTGTTGTCGGCCTGGTTTTTAGTCTGATCAGCCCGGTCGAAGATGGGACTTCGAAGCTCCTCCTCGGATTATGCGGCTTCTCTGAGGTTCCCCTCATGATGTATTCTTTTCTGGATTCCCTCATTGGGGCGCTGGTCTGTGGCGGTTTCCTATGGTTTGTTGCCGAAGCTTATTTCCGATTCAGAAAGATCGAAGGGCTGGGATTCGGTGACATCAAGCTGATGGGGATGGTGGGCGCCTTCCTGGGGGTGCGATTGGCTTTGCTCACGATCATGCTGGGTTCGCTGATGGGAGCATTGGTTGGTTTTATCTTCATCAAAGCAGCCGGTAAAGAGGCAAACTACGAGCTTCCTTTCGGCTCGTTTCTTGGTGTTGCAGCGATTCTTTCTGCTTTGCTGGGGGCGCAGATGATTGGGAAATATACCTCAATGTTTTCACTATTTTGACTTGTTGAGAGTTGTTTTAGCGGTCTGCGGCATTTTCTGACCGTCAATAGTCTCTAAATGCGATCCGCGTGTAAGGAAGACTGTCAAACTGCTTTCGGATGATGAAGGAATCGTAGACGAGATTGATTGTTCCGTCGAGGAGCGAGGACGGATTTCCAGACAACGAACTCACCAAGACTGCCCCTGCGATTTGGATACCAGATCCAGATCCATTGAAACTCACCCTCCCGTTAACGATCAACAAGCCTTGATAAATGAATTCCCCCTCGATCGTGAGGTCTCCATCAATAATCAGAATCCCTTGTCCGCTTGAATTTGAGAGGGTCAAAGACCCCCCAACATAAACAGCCTGAGAGAGATTTCCGTTTGCAGGCAAACTACCCAGCATAACCCCATTCGCCGCATAGTTGCCCCCAATCGTTTTGGATAATATTTAGATTGAGTTGTTCAACCTCCCGAGAAACAGGCGGCTGAAACATTTTGATTAAGCTAGCCATTTCGTAAGAATTTGGAGAGAAGGTTCTAAGTGCCATTGGAGAGCCGTGAATCTGCGATGTGTCGCCACTGACATCACTCTCGGATTCCAGCCCGTTCAAGCTTGAGGCCGATAAGGCACTAGGATCATTTCCATCCAAAGAAACGGCTGAGCCCAATATCTGGACACTGCCTTTGGAGAAGAATGCAGCCTTTAGTGGAGGGCAGGGGATTCTGGCGATTTCGGTCGTGACCATTTGTCGGTATCCAGTAGGTTCATTAGCTATGGCTGTGCTGAGAAAGACGGGTGAACCGTAGTGACTATTGATGTGATTCCCAGAATTTACGTATTGGGTCGGCTTGGCGGGGGATTGGGTCTTGCTGTACCCAAAATAGACTGGATCCGCAGTCAGCACAGCGTCATCCAGAGAGTACCCCGCACGAAGCTCTGTCTTTGGCCAAACCCTAACCCAGGAGAACTTGAGGGACTCCAGTTCGGAAAGCAGGATGGAAGCGATTTGGGTCGATTCAGAATTTGAATCAAAATAGGGGTTTGTGGCCTCGTCGCCGTATGTGGGGTTAATGGAAGAACTCGATACCAGATAGACAGTACGGTTGAGATCCGTGAGGGAGAGCTGGTTTAGGTCAATTAGATTTCGAATTCTGAGCCGTGCTTCTTCGCACGCAGATTCGGCGGCGTAAAGCTGGAGAAGCCTTTTTTTATTGTTGTCATTGATCAAAACCTCGGTGGAGCTGACAAAGGTCATACTCAAGGCAATTAAGGTCAGCATGGCCAAGGCCAGCAGCGCCGCGAGTATGGCTATCCCTCGAGACCTGGATGCCTGAATTTGTTTACATCCTGAATTCATATTCCAGGCACTTATGGCGCGGCTCAAAGATTTGAAGGATGGATGCGAGTTGTTTCATGGATCGTTCGATAGATCTTGGAAATAGGGTCCCGGTTCCTTGACCGCAGCGTCATCCGAATCTCGATAGAAGTGACTTCCGTCACGGATGCTGCTGGGATTCCCGATCTGTTAAAGAATGCAAACTTTAGATTTTCGACCTGCTCCGATAATTTCTGCGCGGATCCACCGGGCAAACTCCCATCTGCATGGAGTTCCCCGGCAATTCGACACAGCGCATAGGGCGGAGAGGACCCCGTTAGATAATAGCGGACATAATCGATTTTCCCATTTCCATTGATGTCTCCTTCGAATTCCATGGAGCGTGGCCCCATCGAGATGAGGCCATGGGACACAAGATTTTTTGGTGTGGCCGGATTCTGCAGATACTCGGAATCAAAATAACTTTCGGGTGGGAACCCCATGGTTCTAATTTCACTGTTAAAGAGAGCAAAAATATCCTCTAGGTTAGCCGTCATGAATCCCTCTTGCTTTGCAATTTCCGCGATTTCTTGCCCTCTGCCCATGGAAGAAAAAACCATTCCGGAAACGATCCCAAAAACTGCTAACACCACCAGGAGCTCGACCACAGAAAATCCCGAGAATGAACACCGATAGGAATGTCTAAGAAGATCCATTTCTGGAAGCGCCGTTTGTACTAAGTCGTCATGTACCGGAGGAAAGGGAAGGGACATTCCAGCTCCTTAATAATTGGTCGTGAGAACCAGCTTTAGATTCACAGGGGAAAATTGAGGCTTCTCCCAGTCTCGTTTACGGGTAGCGACTGTCAGAATTTTCTTGCCTCCTAACGACGTGATGTTCCAGCGTGTCTCAAAGACGAGTTGGGTATTGAGCGTCTGGTTTAGTTGGATCGACGTGGTGGATGAGGCAAGAGCATCAAGGCTGGCGTCAAAATCAATGGCGCCGTCGCTGGTCAAGGCATTTCCTGGATGAGAAAAAACCGGGTCGTCAGGGCTTCTTGATTTAAGTTCTTCGATGATCTGTTGAGAGAGTTTCAGGGCTGTGGAACTGAGTCTTGAATCGTAGCGCATTTTCAAAGCGAACAGGACTAATGATAACAGCGACATTAACCCAACAATCACGAGGAGCGATGCCATCAACATTTCCAAAAGAGTGAAACCTCGGGCTCTCTTCAAGGGTCGTGGAAGTCTGAGAAGATATGTGCTGTAAATGGCTCTTCCAGCGTAGCGAGCCGCACAGACAATGCTCTCTTTTGGAGACGGTCTCATGGGGGTTAGCGATTTGGGTCCGAAAAATAAATGGATGAAGATTGAATGGCTGTATGATAGACTGAAAGGCAAACAAGTCAAGATAATTCTTCAATAAAAAGCGATGTATAAAGCACAGCCAATTGATGCAGGTTTATCATTGCTTGAACTGATCGTGCTTCTCTCAGTTCTCTTGCTTCTCACTGCTATGGCTGTGCCGTCAATGACACGTTATCTGGAATTCTATCAGCTCGATTCGGGGACGCAAGGGCTGATCTCGAATCTGGAGATTGCACGCTATGCTGCCATTTCTGGAAGGAATACGGTGGTTGTGCAGTTCAGTCCAGGCAGAGCATCCTATGACATTTTTGAGGATAAGAATGACAATGGAAACTTAGATACGGGGGAAAGGAACTTGGGGAGCTACCAACTGCCTCAGCATATCCAATTCAAAGGGGACGGATTGTTCGGCCCTCCCTCAGACCCCAGTAGTCCCGTGACCGATCCGATTACCTTTAGCAATGACAGGATCAACTATAATGCGCTCGGCAAGATCAACGGGGGAATTGGAACTGTGTACCTGGAAAACGATCAAGGAGAAGCTTTCGCGATCAGTTTCAATATCGCCAGCCGACTAAAAATCTATCGATGGGACAAATCAACAAAAGTCTGGAAGTAATCACTTCTTGGCCTCGCCGCGAGATTCAGAATTGAGTAGGTCCTCTTCCGGAATCCCTGCCTTCTTGGCATCTGACACCAGTTTGGCTTTATCTTCTTCAGCCTTCTTCAGTTCAGCTTGGGTCCTGGTCAAATTTTTTTGGACACCCGCAAATTGTTCCTGGGCCGTCTTCTTTTGAAAATCGGTGTCAGCTTCTGCCAGGTTCTGGCTGTACTTTGCAAGACTGCCGGTCAGCTTGCCTTCCATTCGTTTTCTTACTGGCAATCGTGTCATCGATCTCTTTGAGCTTTGCGCGCCAGACGGTAAGATCCGGTTTTGGCTTGCCCTTGCTGGCTTGTTCAGGGCTAGAGGCCTTATCGACGGAAGAAGCGATGACTGAACCTGGCTTTGAGGCAGGTGAGGTTTCACTGCCGTATTTCTCCTGGTACTTGTCCAGGTCCTCATTCTTGAAAACTCGCTTTTTCGGGGCTTCCGAACCGGTTGACGATTGGTCCAAAGGAGATATCACTGGCAGGTCGACTGAGACAAGCAAATATGAGGAGAACAAACAGACGTTGAAGATTGACTCTCATAAGTCCCCCTGGCTAGTAAAGCGCACGATCTTTAAACGTCAACACGGTCATTGGCATCTGATTGTACACGTTTATGACCGAACAAGAATTATACTGAACCTCTATGCTTCCTCCGACATCGCTGGTTGTGTCGGTAAAACTCTGTCCAGCAACTACCGCACCCCGGATATTGATGTTATTGCCACCTCCACCCGTGAAATTGAAAGTTCCTCTGGCATATGATTATACCTTCATAGTAAACACCACCATTCATTGTGACATCGCCATCGACGATCAGATACGCCATATCCAAGTGAGTTGATTCCAGTGAGGTGCAAATCACCCGGAGAATAATAATATCGAGGAACTGGGGTATTTGTTGGGGTTCCCGGAGGCGGAACATTCGGGCGGAGTTCCCAGACTTATGTTTGCCCCTGAGCATGAAACCGGACTCCCCGAACAAGATACGTTTGTACCTGCGGTATCGATGCTTTGAAAAATGGGAGAATTTTTGTACATATTGATAAGTGTTGGGACATCATAGCCGAATTGGCAATTCGGGCAGAGCGAAGGTCCAGCAGGGTCTGCGGGCGGTGGCGGAGCCTGCCCGGTCACCGTTTGAGGACCATTGAGAGTGTCAATAGTCTCCATGCGAGCTTACACCATAAACTTTAGTGGCGCCTCCATCGCACTCATTATTATCCGCTGATATTCAAATTTCCGCTGAAATCCACATCATTATAGGAATTGATTGCGGCCGTGACGGGTACAGGGGGTGGAACAACGACTTCAGTTTGAATCTTCCTTTGAGCTCCGCCACTTTCGAGTGACATTGCCGTCACCAAATAGACGGGGTTGCCATTGTGTGTGGGGGAATTCGTGGCATCACGGACATACTGAGAAGTCTCACCGGTGACTGTGCTTCCTCCATAATAAACTGCTGTTGTGTTGTTAGTGCTATCGTTATCGACGGTTTGACCCGCAAGAGTTTCTGTTTTTCGCGTAATTTTTACCCAGGCATACGGAACCTGGTTAGAGCTTCCTTGCATCGTCGTATAGAACGTCGCAGAGTTGAGCCCTGAAGCCGCCGTGGTCTGTGTCCCGTTGCTGTCCCTCTTGGAGATCACGGAGTATTCCGGGTCGAAATAAGGATTCGATGAGGCGCTCCCTGAAGTGGGATCAATGGATGTATTCGCTCGGATATAGATGGCGGAAGTAGTATTTCCTGGAGGTGGGATGGCATTCCCTCCAGTCGTCATAAGTCGGAAACGTGCCTCTTCTGTGCCTGCGTCGGCCGCGAAGTAGGCGGCTCGGGAGCTCTTGGAGTTTTGGTTCACCAGGACCTCGATTGAGGAAACACTCAAGAGCGCCAAGCCAATCAGTGACAGGATAATCAGCGCAAACATCGCCACGACCAGTGCGATCCCACGGTTGTTGTGAATGCTGCGACCTCGCGACTTGAAATTCAAAGATTTGGCTTCCATGTCATACTCCCCATTTTAGAGATTTCTTGCCAGTGCAGAAGTTGTCGCAGAGACCGTACGCAACCTCCGGTTTTCCGGATCCACAAAGTTTGTGCTCAAGTTCAAGTTCACAGTAACACGCTTGACGTTAGCCGCTGTACCGGTGGAATTCCCGCCTGTGTCGAAGTAGGTAAAAGCGAGACTGCGTACATTTTCTGCCAGGGTCTTGAAGGCTGGAGTTGCCGCTGTAACACCGCCGGGTTTGGCGACAGCGCTGCGTTCGAGCACCGTTCCATTGAGGCGGTATTCGACAACATCGACGATCCCGTCTTCATTGATGTCGCCCTCAAATACCAGGTCCGTCGAACTGACGGTCACGAATCCGGAAGAAATGGTGTTGCTGTTGGTTGTATACCCCAGAGCAGCATCGTAGTAGGTGACTTTGGGGAATCCGGCGAGCCGGATCTCCCTCTCCATCATGTCTACCGTCGTCCGGGCTGTCTGCTGTGCTTCTGTCACGTCCTCTTCGAACTGGTAGCGAGCCTGGCTGCGTTGGAGTACGTTAAATAATCCCCCTGTAATAAAAGAAAAGACCGCTAGCACGATCATCATTTCCAACAAAGAAAAACCTTGTTTGGTTCCGTCTGTCTTCATTAGGTTCATAAATGTTCCATACCTATCGGGCTTTTACGTAAGTCAGTTGAACCGCATTAAATCGTCCGCTTTCACCCGTTCTCACAGACGCGATGGTTATCTTCTTGATGTTTGTCGCAATGTCGGTGACGTTCCATCGGACGTCAAAGTTTGCCGATTTGCCAACCTGATAGGCATCCGGCACTGTCACCGCACGGCCATAATTTGCAACGGCACTTCCACTGTAGCTAATTTTCCCGTTGCTTGCGACCGTGCTTCCTCCTGCCGCAAGCAACGTATCATTGATACTCAGACCCTTGATCCGTTCCAATTCTCTTTCGGCCAAACTCAGAGCGAGGGATTCATTCTTAGTAATAAGATTCGAGGTCAAAGCGTAGCTGATCATTGTCGCAACCGCAGCCAATCCGACAATCAACACAAGAGAGGCAATCATCAGTTCGATCAGAGTAAAACCTCTTTCTGATGCCATGCCGTTTTGCTTGTGATTGACCACTCGCCTGCTTTGTTTCATTTTCATTGGAATAATCCTTATCCGGTCGTCGACAGGGTAAGAGTTGTTCATCTCCACGTCGATCCGTTGCTGGAACTCCAGGTTCGTACCCGCCCTGCCGGACTTACGGTGATGGCCATGTATTTGTTTCTTGTGTTTGAAAGGTACATGACAAAACCGTTAGCAGGGAGAGCTGTCGTAAAGTCTGGCAATCCGGTTGTCGTATTAATGTTTGCGAGAGTTCCGCGTGGTGTGAATCCGATGCCGCTCTTAGATCCGGTACTCAGAGTAGTCACACTGGTTAGACTTGCAGGAGGAGTATTCAAGTCGGTAAAGGAGACATTGGAGTTCAGAGGAAGAATGACATCGGTGGTTCCCGTCGAGATGTTTCCGTCTCCACTCAAGTCAACACCAAACTGCCCGCCACTTGGCAACAGCATGAAGGAACACACGGCGTTATTCTTCAGGGAGCGATAGCGGGCGTTTTGAATCTGGCTTGCTACGTCACGGGCGGAGGAGCTGAGACGATAGTTTTGGATTGCTGTCATGAGATTTGGGATGATTGCCCCCAACATCGTTGCCACAATTGCGAGGACAACAACCACTTCAGACATCGTGAAACCTGCTTTTGACCGGCTGCGCGTCATTAGAGCCTCCCGCATTGTCTTATTCGGCTATTTGACAGTAAACTTTAGGTTAACTTTCAGACAGGCCTGAGGAGGAGTATTGTATTTGTTTTCAATGAATTAGGTAGGTATTCTCGCGAGGTGCCTTGGTTGCAAATATTCTGGTTTTTCTTAATCTGTGACCAGTTGCGCGAGTATGATCCCCAGTCTGGTTAGGCGATGCAGTAGAGTTCAGGGGAAATCATCATGTCACGAATCCGGATAGAAAAGGACAAGAAAGTCTGTGGAAGATGCTACAAGCCGGAACTATTCAGGGGGATACTGGGCGTATGTCTTTGAGGGTCCGAATAAAGATGGACCCGATTACGTTTGGCAGTGACAGGATTATTTACAATCCGCTCGGCAAGATCAACGGAGGCATTGGAACGGTTTACCTGGAAAACGATCAAGGAGACGCTTCTGCAATCAGTTTCAATATCGCCAGCCGCATAAAAGTGTATCGTTGGGATAAATCCGCCAAGGTCTGGAAATGAATACTTCTTCGTCACGTGGGCTTGTGCTGTAGCCGGCCATCCGCCACTTGGCGGAAGGGGGACTCTGGAGATTGGACATTTCGGCTGCCCTGAAGGGCAAGATAAAATAGCCCAGAGTGGAGGGCGAAGCCCGGAGCGGCCCCCTGGGTCACAGGCCCCACCCACGAAAGGGCACCCTGTAGGGGTGCAACACAACTCTTGTCACGATTGTCGCGCCCTTACAGGGCTCCGATGATTCATTGGGATCGCAACCCAGGGCGGCGCTGCGTGCATTGCCCCTGCGCTCTGCCCTTGGGCTAAATTGTGGCGGCCCTTCAGGCCGCTGGATGTCTGAAGGACTGCGAATGGACCGCTTCGTAGACCTATTTTCAAATGACGAAACGAAACGATAGTGCCACCAATATAAGCTTGGAAGCCTGCACCGTTACTGAATCCTGGGTGCCAACAAATATCCAATCTCGAGGTAGTCAGCCTCGCTGAGGCCGGTCCCTGTCCGAGGCCAACGGCCCCAGCTACAACCATGGATTTATCCCCGTAACTGACACAAGATTTTGTTTCTTACTTCGGAATTGGGGATAGATTCGTGTTCATGGAGTCGCGCATTGTAGCGGGAAGAATCAGGTCTTTCTGTTAAGAGTACTGCTGCTCCAAGGGTACCTGGGTACTATGCAAATCAGTCATCATCCTCGGGTATTTCTTCGGGCCGCGGTTTCTCAGGGTGGTGTGCTCTCCACTCGCTCTCCGCTTTTCTGCATATGGGACAATACAACACACAATCAAAGTCCAATCTCGTTCGATAGTTGTCATCGCCAAAGAATACTTTATTTGAATTCGGGAAGAATAATTTGCTGGCTTCAGAGAGCTTCGGAGGGAGCCCTCCTCCGTAGACCATTACGGCGTCCGGCCTCAGGGTTCATGATGAACTCGACAGATTTCATTGCCTCTATATTCCTCCACACAGGATTTTCTTATCCGAGCACGCCTCTCCTTGGCTTCAGCTTTGAGTGTTTCTTTTGAAGGACTATGCATGAAAAATTCTTCCAAGAATCTATCTGGAGTGGGGACAGGGGACCTCAAAGGGGAAGTAATCCAAATTCCCACGGCAGTGACAAATCCCATAGCCAGGATCACAATGGCAAATCTCGGTATTCTCAATGGAAATGGCAATTTCCGCTCCGCAGAGTTGACGTTTCAGTCAATAATTACATCATGCAAGGCTGGATCACTTCTCGCCATAATGGATCGCAGCAATGCCTGCGCTCAGATTCCGATAACTCACGTTCCGGAAACCGCATTCCACAAAAACTCCTTTGAGCTGTTCCTGGTTGGGAAATTGAAGCACCGAAGCGGGCAGATAAGAGTAAGCGGATAGGATGTCTGGAGAATAAGGCTCCGATTCTCGGCAGGATATTGCGAAAATAAAACTGAAATGCCCTGTCCAGCAGATGGGTGAGTCAAGCGCGAGAATTCCAGCACCACCAGCTTGCCTCCGGGTTTCAAGACCCGGTGCATTTCCATTAACCCGGCACTGACATTCTCGAGATTTCTCAATCCAAATGCAATCGCCAAACCATCAAAGCTATCTGACTTGAATGGAAGCGACAAGGCATCGGCTTCCACGATGAAAATGGCTTGACTCAAGCCCGCATTGCCGGATCTTTTCTTGATTCCGCTGCAGCATCGTGTGGCTGAAGTCCGACCCGACAACCCGGGCGACTCCGCGTGCCCGCATGGCAAAGGAAAGATCTCCTGTTCCGCAGCAAAGATCGAGACAAAGAGCCTTCGATTGTCCCAGTGGCTCTTTCAGCATCTGAACAGCTTTTCGGCGCCAGATCCGGTCGATATTCAGGGAAAGCAGATGATTCAGAAAATCGTAACGATAGGCAATCGCCGTGAACATCCGACGGATTTCGGCGGCTTTAGGACCGAGCATGGAGGTAGGAACGAAGAACGTTGTTCGACCAGCAGAACGGGGCACGTCTGAAGCAATTTCAACAGCGCCGATACCTACAGGGAGAACAAATCTAAGTCGCTGCTCAATGATCTTCTTATCCGAGAGCAGATAGCGGAAGATCTGTTGGGGTCTTAGAGAACGAACTGAAGGGAGTGGTGAGAGCTGTTGAATGACGCGAATCATTTCTTGGGATTCAGACCGGCTCAATTTTTCCGAGGGCCTCGGCTAACTGGCTCGCCATGATCATGCCGTGGCCGATGGCCTCCCCGTGAGTGAAGCGCCGGTATTGGGTAGCGGCTTCGAGAGCGTGTCCAATGGTGTGCCCGTAATTGAGAATCATGCGAAGGCCGGACTCTCTTTCATCTCGCCGAGACAACGTCAGCTTTGATCGCCGCACATTCTGCGACCATCTGTTCGAGACGATTTCTCTCCTTGCGGGGAAAACGGGAATGTTTTTGAGTGATCAGATCAAACAAATTGCGACTTCGGATGATTCCATATTTAATGGCCTCATAAAGGCCTGAATGAAATTGGCGTGCCGGCAAGGAGACGAGCAGTGAGGGATCGGCAATGACGGCCATCGGCTGATAAAAAGCGCCGACCAGATTTTTTCCGCCTTTGAGATTCACACCAGTCTTTCCCCCAATCGCAGCTGTCAATTTGAGCCAGCAGTGTTGTGGGGATCTGAATGCAGGCAATTCCACGCAGGTAAGTCGCGGCGGCAAACCCGACCATGTCACCGACCACGCCTCCGCCGAAAGCCACGAGCGTGCTTTTGCGGTCCAGCCGCAATTGAAGCATTCGATGGTAGATCTTTCTCGATTGTCGCGAGTGATTTGTAGCGTTCTCCATCCGGCAGGCTGATGATTGAAACGTCAAACCCTGCTGCGCGGAACGACTGATCCAATGTTGTCCCATAGAGCTTAAGGACCTGGCGGTTGGAGATCACGACGAGCCGCTTCGAAAGGTTCAAGTCTTTGAGAATTCTCCCGGCGCGGGGAAAAATTCCAAGCCCAACATGAACTTTGTAAGAGCGGCCTTCACAGTTGACAGGGATGGACTTCATTGTGGGCGATCTCTTCGTGTTCGAATGACAGAATCGCGTGGCGCACAGCGTTCCGGTTTAAGATTAAGCCCTCAGAAAAGGTCCAAGCCATTTTTAAATTGAAAGCTCTCAAAATCTCTTTAGGCACGCAGGATTTCCCCCGATCGAGAGGAATATTTTCCCTAGCTTTCACGCCACCGGCAAATCCTGCTTGGTTCCTCCGTGTCTCTGCAATTCTCTCTACCTGCCCCTGTGCAACGGGCGTTTCAGAGGCGCCCACTATACCATGGAATCCAATAAGGCCGTTTCAGAAAAAGGAGGAATTCCGTTTCCATGCCGCTCGCCCTTTAACAAAGTTGCCTTAAGACACTAAACAACTGTAAAGTAACATTCAGAAGCATCGTCGAAATAACCCGTGCACGGGAAATGGAGCTGCATGAGTCCTAACTCTGAGATCCTCGAAACAGATTTTCTGATCATTGGGAGTGGAATTGCCGGATTACGAGCCGCTATCGAAGCCAGTGAGGCCGGAAAAGTCATTGTGTTAACTAAAGATTTCCCGGATGAATCCAATACTCAATATGCTCAGGGTGGTATCGCCGTTGCGTTGAGTGATGAAGATGAAGTGAGCCTTCATTTTGAAGACACGATTCGCGCCGGAGACGGTTTGTGTTTCCCGGATGCGGTCAAGGTCCTAGTGGAAGAGGGTATTACCTTCATCACCGAGCTCATTGAATGGGGGACTGCGTTTGATCGGGAGGGAACTCATCTGTCCTTTTCGAAGGAAGCGGCCCATAGCCGCTCGCGCGTGCTGCATGCGCAAGGGGACTCGACTGGGCACGAAATCATTCGAGTGCTTCTCAAGAGGGCTGCCTCAATTCCAAACATCAGCTTGAAATCACATTGTTTTACGCTGGATCTCCTGGCCAATGATGGCACCGTTCTGGGCGCCTACTACCTGGATGAAGAAGACCGGAAAGTGAAACGGATTTAGGCGAAACGGACGATTCTGTCTTCAGGAGGAGCCGGGCAAGTCTATTCCGAAACGACCAATCCGGATCTGGCCACCGGGGATGGATTGGCCATGGCACATCGCGCCGGGGCTCGATGGCGGACATGGAATTTTTCCAATTTCATCCTACGGCCTCGTTTCTTTCCGGAGCCCCCCGATTTCTGCTCACTGAGGCCATCCGCGGAGAAGGAGGATGCCTTCGCAATATTGATTGTGAGCGGTTCATGCGCCAGTATCATGAAATGGGCGAATTGGCTCCTCGAGATGTGGTCTCACGGGCGATCACGGCGGAAATGAAAAAGACCAACAGTAACTTTGTCTACCTGGATTTGACTCATTTGGATGCAAACCTCATTAAGAAGCGATTTCCCAAGGTCTATGCCACTTGCATGAATTACAACATCGATATTACCGTGGATATGATTCCCACTCATCCGGCGGCCCATTATTTGATGGGGGGAGTTAAAACGGATCTGCATGGGAGAACTTCATTAAAAAATCTCTATGCGGCCGGTGAAGTCGCTTGTACGGGGGTTCATGGCGCAAACCGTTTGGCCAGCAACTCTTTATTGGAGGGCTTGGTGTATGGCGCCAGAGCAGGTCGCGCAGTTATTTCGGACCCTATGCAGGAGGCTTCTCCTGCATTGCCTTCTCTGTCTTTAAATTGGGAGGACAGCGGGGCTGAGCTGCAACGATTAAAGGAAATCAGGACTTCTGTCCAGCGTCTGATGTGGGAGAAAGTTGGAATATTGCGGGACGGGCGTGAGCTGCAGGAAGCATTACGCCACCTGATGCATCTGGGCTCGCACCTCAAGAAAACAACCGCCAACCGGGCGGCTTGTGAGTTGCTCAATTTAATTACGGTGGCGGAGTTAGTTATCGTTTCTGCGATGGCCAGAGACGAAAGCCGTGGTGCGCAGTATCGGTCCGATCATCCCTTTAAGAACGATGCTAAATTCAAAAAGCATTCGGTCATTTCAACTGCCTCTCATGTTGACTTTGTCGAATTCGGCTCCCGTCCCCAAACAGACCATCGAAACCCCACAAGGATCGGCGCTCTCTCAAGCATGATCCCCGGTAGGGTTGCGCCACCCAGGTTTCCTCCCACTCGCGCCGCATTCTCCCCTCACCCCCGATCCCCTCTCCCACGCAGAGGGGAGCCGATAATTCATTATTTGGCCTGGAGGGCCGAATCCACGAGGCCGTGTTTTTCTTCGGCGTTGCAGGCTTCGCCTTCCACGTCATGGATCCATTTGTTGGCAATTAAGTGTGAAGCGTGGGGCAGTGGCCGGGGTGACGCAGAGAAGACCTCTGCGGGTTCTTGCGGATAACTCTATTGCTCCTCATAAAACAAGCTGACCCCTGCATCCACAAAGTATGTAGAGCCCGTTACGTAATTCGCTTCTTCTGAAGCCAGAAAAATAGCGACTCCGGCTACGTCTTTGGGTTTTGCAATGTACCCGAGAGGAATTCGATGCAAGAGAGAATTCAGTTTCTTGGGGTTATTCAACAACGCTGAATTGATGGGAGTCTCAATAGCGCCGGGTGCAATTGAATTGATATTGATGCCCAGTGGGCCTAACTCTACGGCAAGATTGCGGGTTAACATCCGGACTCCGCCTTTAGCGCAGCAATAGGCTGCAAAGTTCGGGAAAGCTAGGTCTTCATGAACCGAACTGATGTTGATGATTTTCCCTCGCCGCTTGGTTTTCATTAAATGTTGAACCATTGCCTGGGTTCCGAAGAATACAGCCTTAAGATTCAGGTCGACCACTTTGTCGTAATCTTCTTCAGTGACCTCCCAGAAAGGAGCATTGATTTCGATTCCGGCATTGTTGACGAGAATGTCGAGCCTGCCAAAATGCTCAATGGCCTTACTGACCAGGTTCCTGACATCAGAGGTTTTTGACAGGTCAGCCTGAACTACCAATCCTTTACGTCCCGGCCGCCTCGACTTCTTTAAGCGCTTCTTCGGCGCCCTTGGGAGTCCGGTTGTAGTTGATCACCACGTCCGCACCTTCTTTTGCAAAGCGAATCGCTATTGCTTGGCCGATCCCTGTACTACTTCCCGTTACGAGCGCGATCTTATCGACTGAGTTTCATTCAATGCCTCCTGAGAGTTGTCATTCTTCTATAGAATAAGCCAGTGAAGCTCAACTCAATAGCCTTCTTTTTCTTTGCAAACAGAAAAGCCAAACGGGTGAATGGTGCTTGTATTTTTGCAAAAGACCCTTAAGTAAGGAATGCTAAGAATCGCGCAAGAGGGAGTTTGATGGCTCGATGATGCCCGAAAGATTCATTCGGATCAGTCGGGATCCCCTTTTCTTCTTCCCACTCCCGGTATTTAGAAATACGTCCTTTCGAATGGAGTTCATGACGAAACCCAAGACAACGGCGTCATCAAGGTAGCCAATCCCAAGGATGAAATCAGGAACCAGATCCAACGGATTCAAGAAATAAATCGCTGCCAGAGCCATGACAATGGTTTTCCAGGGTATCTCCCTGTAGTCACCCGTTGTCCATGCTTTGAGCATTCGGTAAAGGACCATCAAGTCCCACAATATGCCCTTCAGTTGATCTTGATGCTTGACCGCTTTCTGCAACACATTGCCAAGTAACTCGTGGACCGTTCCTTATCATTGGCATACTTCTGGCCTTGGTCCGGGCCCTGGCAAAACCAGGCGGTTCGTTGAATGGCATGAGATCACCGATTGATGACTACCAAGTTGGATTATTAAAATGCCAAGCTTAAAATGTAAACAGATCATTGTTCAGCCGGCTACTGTCCGTGTCGAAACCTCACGATTCCTGTCCCTTCTATCGAGGGCTGTGCTCGTAGGACTCTACTTTTCGGGACCAGATCAGTCCCTAGCTAATGCTGAAATAATACCCAAAGGGGCAAAATAACCCTCGTGGTCCGCGGATCGACAAGTTCCTGAAAGCATAGGGTGAATTCCTTGAGACTTCCATCCGAATTCGTCGATACTGGCCGTCCTTTTTCTTGTTTGAAGGCGAGTATGCAACTCCATATCGGGAACGAGCTTTCGGAAAGCAGACTGCAAGTTCTCTCTCATTTCAAGTTCTGGAGAGTAGTGTAATAAGGCTCCTCCAGTCTCTTTGATCCAACGGTTCACGAGCATTGAGCTCCGGTGAAACTTTGAGGTCCATCCTAGTCCGATTTCATCAATGTGGCACCCGAGACTTTCAACTCATCGCAGGCTCTGGTGCTGTCTCCACGATTCCCCATCCCATCGGATAATAAGACAATCATTTTACGTTTTTCAGAACCGGATCATCTCAAATTCTTGGAAGCAACATAAACCGAATCATTGATATTGGTAGCACCACCGATATGAATTGAATCGGAAGCATTCTGAGAAGCCGTTTTGTTAGCGTTTGAGAAACAATGAGAAGTACAAAGCCGCCGTTCAAGCCGGCACGGACCTTGGTTTTGTCCTCAGTAAAGTCTAAGAGCATTTTCGGCGAATCAGAAAATGCGATGACCGCTACCTCGTCCCCGGGTTCCAAAACATTGGGCATGAACGGTTTAATGATTCTGCTTGCTTGATAAAGGGAGCTAAACTTTCACTGGTATCCAGCAGCAGGATGATTGACAGTGAGGTGCTCTCCTGCCCGAAAGTGGAGATCTCTTGTTTGACCTCATCCTCGTAAAGAATCAGGTCCCCTTTTTGTAAGTTCTCCACCTGCCGCCTGTTTCTTGTCAAAAACGTTAAACGCCAACTTGACCAGATCAACATCGACACGCGAGGGTCGTACTGGGAATACAAAGACAAGGGATCCTTTTGAGCAATGCACGGAACTGTGCAGAGAGAAGCATCAAAATCAAAAGGATAAATCTAGCACGGATTCATTTTAACCCATCGTCCATTATGCAATAGCCGCTCGCGGGAAGCAATTGATCATAAACCTTTTAAAGGTTAAATGATTTCCAGCCCGAATCAAGTGTGGGGCCCTTATATGCGTGCGCTTTTGGAGATCCTCTTAACTCCCATCTCAGATCCTTCTTTTTTCAAATGTCTCTTTATATTCAACGGGAAGGAAATATAATGAACCATGCGAGGGCTTATGAAACACACCATTACTCTGATTCCTGGGGACGGGATCGGGCCGGAAGTCGCTTCCGCGATGCAAGAGGTTGTGGAGTCTGCCGGAATTGATGTGCAATGGGAAATCTACGAGGCGGGAGAAGTGGCCTATCAGAAATGCGGGCAGCACCTTCCCGACGATCTCTTAGAATCTATCCGCCGAAATCGAGTCGCCATCAAAGGTCCCGTGACGACCCCCGTAGGGGAAGGATTTGCCAGTATCAATGTCGACTCTTCGAAAAACGTTTAACCTCTACGCAAATTTCAGACCCATCCGGAACATGCCGGGCGTAAAAACTTCGTTTGAAAATGTAGACCTCATTGTGGTCCGTGAGAATACCGAAGATTTGTATTCTGGATTGGAACATGTCGTGGTTCCGGGTGTTGTCGAAAGCTTGAAAATTATCACCGCCGAAGCCTCTACGCGAATTGCCCGATTTGCTTTTGATTATGCGCGGCAAAACCACCGGAAAAAAATTACGGCAATTCATAAGGCGAACATCATGAAATTGAGTGATGGGCTCTTTCTGAAATGTGTACGGGATGTGGCGCAGTTGTATCCAGAGGTCTTCTATGAAGAATTGATTGTTGATAATGCCTGCATGCAGATGGTTCTTAATCCACAGACAGTTCGATGTCATGCTTATCGAGAATCTCTATGGGGATATCCTCAGTGACTTGGGCGCCGGACTCGTGGGAGGCTTGGGACTGGTCCCTGGGGCCAACTTGGGCGAAGATTGCGCCTTATTTGAGCCCGTCCACGGAAGTGCTCCGACGATTGCGGGGAAGGGGATCGCGAACCCCACCGCCATGTTGCTTTCGTCGGTTCTCATGTTCCAGCATTTAGGGGAAAGTGATAAGGCTCATCGCATTCAATCCGCCATTGAAAGAGTCTACACAAGGGGCGTTTTCCTGACTCCGGATATCGGCGGGCTCCACGACAACTTCACAATTTACTGAAGCGGTCATGCAGCATCTTGTCAACTAATCCAGACCCAAAATATATCATGGGATCGACTATAATAAGGTTGGAATAAACGCCGTGAGCGCGAGGACTGGTATTGTGCTGGCCGCGCTTTTTTTTTGGTCTCGCGGCAAATTGGCTCTTAAGTTCTGGAGGAACAATGATCAATTTCTTCATTCGATGGTTCTTATTTGCTCCTTATGTTCGGCATTGCAGAGGGACAGTCACTAGCAAAAGACAATCAAGTTTTTAACTATCCGACATACCAGTCAGTTCTCGAAAATGGGCTGAAAGTTATTACAGTCCCTTTTGACAGTCCGGGTATTGTTTCCTATTACACGATTGTTCGTGTGGGATCACGAAATGAAGTAGAACCTGGCCACTCCGGATTTGCCCATTTCTTTGAACACATGATGTTTCGGGGGACCGAGAAATATCCCAAAGAAACTTACAACAACGATTTGAAATCGATTGGTGCAGATCATAACGCATTTACTGACAACGATATGACGGTTTATCACATCCTAGCAAGTTCTCGCTCCCTGGACACATTGATGCAACTTGAATCCGACCGATTTATGAACCTGAAATACTCAGAAGAGGACTTCAAGACCGAGGCTGGCGCGATTCTGGGGGAGTACAACAAGAATTTCTCTAGCCCGATGGAGACCCTATTCGAAAAGATGCAGGATACCGCTTACGTTGTTCATCCGTACAAACATACGACAATCGGATTTCTTAATGACATCATGGATATGCCAAACCAGTTTGATTACAGTCTGCAATTCTTCGATCGCTGGTATCGTCCCGAGAATTGCGCACTGATTGTGGTGGGCGATGTTCAAAAACGAGCAAGTACTGACTCTTGCAAAGAAATATTTTGGCGGATGGAAACGCGGCAATTACCAAGGTGTGATCCCTCCCGAGCCGCCCAAACCAAGGAGAAACTTGACCAATGTGTCCTGGAAGTCGGAGACCCTTCCAATCCTGGCCATGGGCTACCATGGGCCCGCTTTCAGCGACACATCCTATGAGATGTCTGCCATGGATCTCTTTTCGCAGCTTTTCTTCTCGCAAAACTCAGATCTGTATCGCCAACTGGTCATCGAAGATCAACTTGTCGAGTTCCTCTTTGGTGGAGCAGCAGGACTCTCGAGATCCCGGGTATGTTCCTGATTCTGGCCCGGGTTAAGGATCCCAAGAATATTGCAAAAGTTCGGATGATGATTGAAGCCGCGATTGAAGAGGCTCAAATCGAAACCGATTCGTGCAGAGCGGCTCGTCGGGCGTAAAGTCCCATCTGAAATACAGTTTTGCGATGGGTCTGGATAACCCTGATGCGGTAGCCAGAGTTCTTTCCAATTATTACGCGATGACTGGAGATCCGGATTCGGTGAATCGAGTCTATGCAATCTATGATCAGATTACGGCGAGTCAAATTCAGGAAGTCGCCAATAAATATTTCAAACCCACGAATCGGACAGTGGTCATCTTAACAAAGGATGGTGCGGCCCAATGAGATCGATATCCTGGCTGAATCAGGTTCTTCGAAGGCTGAGTAGTTTCCACCGATATGGGTGGGCGTGGTGTCCGTTGCGGTCTTCGCTATCGTCCTCCTCTTCTTACAGCACTCTTCGCAGGCTGGGGTCAAATTTACTGAAGTGGACGCACCGCAATCTCCGTTAATCAGTTTCCGGATCATCGTGCGAGTGGGTTCCATTAATGACCCCAAAGGAAAAGCAGGGCTGAATGAGCTAACAGCTTCAATGCTGGCCGAAGGCGGGACTCAAGAACTCAAGTACCCTCAAGTGCTGGAAAAGCTCTATCCATGGGCTGCCACCATTAGTGTCCAGGCTGACAAGGAACTCACCACGTTTGAGGGAAAAGTCCACCGGGATTTCCTCAACCAATTCTATGAATTATTTTCGAGTTTGATTCTTAAACCCCGTTTTGACACAGGATGATTTCACCCGGAACAGAGATTTAGCTCTCAGCTATTTGGAAAAGACTCTCCGAGGGAGCGACGATGAAGATTTGGGAAAGGAAACGATGATTCTTTCCCTGTTTGCCGGACATCCTTATGGCACCGCCGGAGCGACCGTTAGCGGGCTGAAATCCATCACCATGGATGACGTTAAGGCTTATTACCACCGCCATTATGTCGCAGACAATTTCTGGATTGGTGTTGCCGGTGGTTATCCAAAGACTCTGATCGATCGGATGAAGAAAGATTTTTCGGCGCGGGGAGGCGGAGACTCGACTGTGGTGAAATTGCCGCAACCGAGAAAGATCGACGACTTCGAGGTGACCCTTGTTCAAAAACCGGCTCGGGCGACTGCTGTGTCCATGGGACACTCCCTGTTCCTCACCCCCAAAGACAAAGACTTTTATCCTTTGCTTCTCGCCAACTCTTATTTTGGAGAACATCGTTCTATGAATGGAGTACTCATGAACCAACTCCGTGAAGAGCGAGGATTAAACTACGGGGATTACTCCTATATCGAAAGATTTATCGGAGGAGTAAGAAGTAACACGCGCTTTCCTGATCTCAATACTCCATTAAGGCAGCAGTACTTCAGTATCTGGCTTCGGCCTGTACCGCCAGAAAAAGCCCATTTTGCGATTCGAGCGGCTCTCTATGAGTTGAACAAGTATGTCAAAGATGGCCTTACTCAAGAGCAATTCGAGAAAACGCGGATGTTCCTCATTTCTTATTCAAAACTGTGGGCCCAGACCTTAGACCGGCGACTCGGCTATCAGATGGACTCCGAGTTCTATGGGACAGAATATTATCTGGACCGCATCGAGAAGGAACTGAATAAGTCGAGTGTCAGCGAAGTCAATCGGGTGATCAAACAATATATTAGCCCTCGTAACTTGGTGATTGCTGTGGTTGCCGATCATGCAGACGATCTGATGAGCGCAATGCAGTCCAATGCCCCTTCACCCATCAAGTATGCAGCACCTGTGTCTGAAAATATTCGGCAGGCAGACAAAACCATTGAAACGCTTCCGCTCGCGATCAATAAGAGCAAATCCAAGGTTGTTCCAGTCGGATCTCTTTTCGAGTGAGGTCTGGCGGTTCCGGTGAAGCCGACTCGGGGCACACGCCTAAACGCGATCAACTAGCTTGCCTGAACCAATAGGACTTGACTTCAATAATTAAGCGCGTTTAGACGTACTTCATCATGGTCTTTGCGGGGAACCGTGGTCAGTGCTTTTAGATTTGTACTGAGTTCTGTCTGGGCGATTTGTAGTGGATCTTTAATCCCCGTCCCCCGCGGTTTTCCAGAATGCATCTATCACTTCGATCGTTCAGCAAAGAGTTGGGGTTTTCGATTCTTTTCCCCGCACACACGATAAGCTCGTTTGCATTTCGGCGCGTTCTGCTATAATAGCTCGTTTTCATAGGGGGTAACGATTCATGGGATTGGAGCAAGTCATTATCGACAGGATCTCAAATGAGGCTTCTGTCTCTTCCAAGCAAGTTTTGGCGACCATCAGTTTGCTGGAAAACGAAGCCACGATTCCTTTCATTGCACGCTATCGGAAGGAAGTCACTGGGAACTTGGACGAAGTCCAGATTCGCACCATTTCCGAGCGCCGGGAATATTACAAGTCGCTGTCTGATCGTCGGGAGACGATCCTCAAGTCCATCGAGACGCAGGGAAAGCTTACCGAGGCCTTAAAGAGCGGGATCCTTGCCTGCTTTGAGAAGGCTCTTCTCGAAGACCTATACCTACCCTACAAGCCAAAAAAGAAAACCAAGGCCAGTTTAGCGATCGACAAGGGATTGGAGCCACTGGCTTGCTATATTCGCGATCAAGTTGCAGGCGACCAGTCCATTGAAGAAGCTGCAGAAGCCTATATTAATCCCGAGAAGAATGTGAACACACGGGAGGAAGCCATTGAGGGGGCTTTGCACATTGTTGCAGAATGGGTTTCCGAAGAACTGGAAGTACGGAAGAACCTCCGTGAGATGTTCTTGAAAGAAGGGATGGTTGTCTCGAAGGTCAATAAAGACAAAATCGGACAGAAGACAAAATTCGAGATGTATTACGACTTCCGTGAGGCGGTGTCAAAGATTCCCTCTCATCGCGTGCTGGCAGTTCGCCGGGGCGTAAAAGAGCAGGTGCTGAGCCATAGCATTGAGATCGACCGGGAGAAGGCTATTCAGACCATATCTGCCCGTTTGCTCAAACAGGATGATTCTATCTTTTCCCCCTTCCTGAATACGGCGATCAAGGATAGTTATGACCGATTATTGAATCCAAACCTCCAGGGCGAGATTCGTTCACTCCTGAAAGAACGATCGGATCACGAAGCCATCAAAGTATTTGAAGAGAACCTGGCCAATCTGCTCTTGTCGCCGCCGGCCGGGCCGATTGTCGTCATGGGAGTGGACCCAGGTTTTAGGACCGGCTGCAAGGTTGCGGTAGTCGATGCAACCGGCAAATTCCTGGAACACGCCACCATTTATCCGACCGCGCCCAGGATCGATTTCGTTGGGTCTGAAAAGATTCTCTATCGACTGGTTCAGAAACATGGGGTGCAGGCCATTGCGATCGGGAATGGAACGGGGTCTCGTGAAACTGACGCTTTTATCAAAGAATTTCTTCGAAAGTATAAGAATGGAGAGGCGTTGGGAGTCGCTCCGGGTTTGGAAATAAAGGGCGAGGACGTTTCCGAATGTACTGCAGCAGACGTGATGACTCCTGAAACGCCGCCAGCAGAGGCTCCTGCCGAACCTAGTGCAGCGGAACTCGTCCCCTCGGGAACCTCCAACCACCTTCCCATGAGTTGGCCTGATGTCGTGGCGGAAGGCCTGGGTGATAGCGAAACTGTCGAGGCGCTCGTGGCAGCGGAAAACGACCCGGCTGAGAGCCAGACTGAGGTGGGTGCATCAGTAGACAAATCGGCCCTAGAGGAAAAGAGTTTCCCGGTCCATTCTGTAACGCCCCCTGTGATCGAGACGATCCCTGAAGAACGGCACGAGATTTTTTCTGTCATGGTGAACGAGTCGGGTGCTTCCGTTTATTCGGTTTCCGATTCTGCGCGGCGTGAATTTTCAAAATTAGATCTGACAGTGCGTGGAGCCATTTCGATTGCCCGTCGATTGCAGGATCCGCTCGCCGAACTCGTCAAGATCCATCCAAAGTCGATTGGGGTTGGGCAGTACCAGCACGACGTCGATCAAAAGCGCTTCAAGGATGGTTTGGAGGTTGCGATCGAGTCTTGCGTGAATCGCGTTGGTGTTGATTTGAATCGGGCGTCGACCGAATTGCTTCGTTATTGCTCTGGGATTAATCAACGAACAGCTAAAGCAATCGTTGATCATCGGAACAGTAAGGGACGATTTGGCGCTCGAACCCATCTGATGCAGGTGCCGGGTTTCGGGGAGAAATCCGTTTGAGCAAGCAGCGGGTTTCCTGCGAATTAAAGATGGCGAAAACCCATTGGATGCGACTGCCGTGCATCCGGAATCGTATGAAGTGGTTGAAAAGATCGCGGAGCTCTTGGAATTGTCGGTGAACGATCTCATTGAGAACAACCATCAAGTTGAGACATTGGACCTGCAACCATTTGTGGATGAAAAAGTCGGACTTTATACCTTAAATGACATCAGGCAGGAACTGCTTAGGCCAGGCAGAGATCCGCGGGATAAGTTTGTTGTTCCGGCATTTCGCGATGACGTCAAAGATGTGGCCGATTTGGGGTCAGGAATGGTTCTCGAAGGCACTGTTACTAATGTGACCAATTTCGGAGCGTTTATCGATATCGGCGTTCATCAGGATGGTCTGGTCCATGTTTCGGAACTCTCGGACTCGTTTTGTCCAGGATCCCCGGGATGCGGTTCATGTGGGCAGATCGTGAAGGTCAAAGTCATTGGCGTGGATGTGGCTATGAAAAGAATTTCATTGTCGATCAAGGCTCTTTTTCCCGAGCGACCAAAGAAAAGTCATCCAGAACGAGAAGACACCCATCGGGCAAAGCCCTCCCACGCTCTCCGGGCGGCTGCAGCGAGTGCCGAGGCGACAGGAAAAACATCGCGATCCAGAAGACAAAGGTACCGTTTCCTCTGTTAAAAAGGAAAAACGCATATCCCCTCCGCCTGGCAATCGAGCGAATTCCAGGCAGCCAAGCAGTTTGCGAAGCCTCATCAGAAGACAGAGCCAACACACCAGCCCGATAAAAAAACCCAGCCGCGGAAGGCCGAATCCCCAATTTCAGTCAGTACCCTTCCGTTTGACGAGCAAATTCGCCTACTCCAGGAAAAATTCAGCGGGATCAGATAAGTCAGAGCTGTTTCTAAATTTCATGAGGCTTAAGTTTACCTTCCCCAGTTGGGTTTCCTGCACAGTCTTTCTTGCCCTTTTCGCTGTCTTGTTCCTTCCTCCTTAAGTCGCTTCTGGCAGCCTACTTTTACAGGCGGACGAAGAATCCTCTCTTCTCTTCTATACTTCCTTTGACAAGAACTTTGTTGCCGATTTGCGTCTTGGCGATGATACCCCGCTGATTGCTCAGCTCGGCCGAATTGTCCGAGATGGGCGGAGAGATCGGGGCGCCTATCTTGAGAACGACGCGCTGATCTCCTATGATGCACCCGGAAATGTTTATGCGGAGAGAGGGACAATGGGTTTCTGGTGGAAACTCGATGAGCCGATGGGCAGAACGCCATTCTCCATTGTCCGAGTCAGTTTTGCCCAGCAGGCGAATTGGGATTATGCTTTTGCCCAAATCTATTGGAATGGCGAGAGTCTGGAATTTCAGGTAAGAGACCAGGATGGACACCTCTACCAGATCAGCACGGAAGACAAAACAGTATTGGTGGCAGGGCGCTGGTTTCTATTTCGCATTTACCTGGGATGAATTGGACGGTCTGGCACTTTACGTCGATGGTCACTTGGTCGGAACAATCCGAAAAGGAACTTCATCTAGAGGCCGCCACTGGATCAGATCGGAATTCATGCCAAACAATCGTCCCCCCAAAAAACCGATCGGTAACGAACGCCGAGTGTGGATCGACGAGTTCAGGATCTATTCGAGCGCACTCAATGCGACTCAAATTCAGAATCTAATCGAGTTGGGGAGTGGTCGGGCAGGAAGTATGCCCTCGATCGCCAGCCTCAACCCTGAATTGTGGAATCAGCATTGGAGGTCCCGATTTGGATGGCAAGAGCCCAAATTCTCTACCTAATCATTACCTCCCCTACCTTTATTCGAAAGCTCCTGCTGGGTGAAGGTCGCGACTCGGGAAAGCTCATTGGGAAATGCCAATGACGGGAAGAGTGAAACCGGTTGGCCTTTGAAAGAGTTTGAGGCTTCTGAAGCGGGGAAGCTCGTTGGAGTTTGGCCCTAATTCGCAGGCATGGAATCTTCTTCAGATTCAAGGAAGTTTACGAGGTCAAATTTTTCAGGCGAGTCAGGGCCAAAAGCATTTGCTGCTGGAAGATTTCCGATTCTCTGACCGAGATATTTTCAAACACTTCTGAACGCGCCTATTAATCCCACTTCACTATTGATCCAGCGGAAAGACGGATTCTTGCGGGAGTTGGGCCTTTATTCCGTGCAAAACGTGGCATCCATTCCGTCGAATCAAGAAAAGCTGTCGGGCAATACTTCAGAAAGCAAAGTGATTTTTCGTCTCTTGCCGGCAGAGCAAGCAGGCAAGCTAACAGGTGTCTCACGCGCCCAGATGATGAACCTGTTTGGTGAGAAAACAAAACTCATGCGACGATACCTCCCAGGAGATCGAAGTGCTTGGGTTGGCGTCCCCCCCGAGATTTTTCCGACAAGTCCGCCGCCAGTCGTCGATCATTCAGAGCAATTCCACTATTTCCATGTCATCTTGCCTCCTTTCTTGGGTCATACCCCCTTTGATGCTCTTCGCTTCCAGTTCACACCGACCCTTCAGAGCGGTCAGCAGGAATCCATGGTAAATTTGCAGATTAAGGACCCTGTCTATCCAGAGCGAAATCTGGCTGACGTCCAATTCAGGTTGTCAAACTCTAACCCTACGGACTTGGTCATCGATATTCCTGATACGATCATACCCATCAATGCGCCCTTATGGCTCACTTTTGCCAGCGATTCAAAAGATTTCGGATCCGGATTCTTGACTGGAGCGCGAGTGGAGGTATGGACGAGCCAATCCGAGCAGGGGACCTTGACGGATCGGGGCAAAAATGAATATTTGACGGATCGGTTTGCCTGGATTCGCCAATGTTTCCAGACCTTTAGTGCCTATAATTCATGGGCGGCGATTGACTATTCCAAATTGCGGCGGCAGTTAAAAGGGGTCGATGAACTCTTTCGTGTGATCGAATCTGTTTTGCAGGTAGATCCAAAAGAACCCACGGCAATGGCGTATCTAACATGGCTGAATCCTTCTGTTCCTCCACTGGATTTTAAGCAACCCGTGTCGCCCTCCCCCGATATTCCGCAGTGGGCTCTTCAGCAGCGAGTACTGGTTCAGAATTCTAAAGACGTTCTGGACTGGTGGATGAAGAAAAGACAGTTGCCGACGGGGGAATGGGGGGATGGACTAACCCAGGATACGAATTTGCTGACCAACTGGGCTGGAATTGCTCTGATGGACAGTTCTGCCGGGTCGGCCAAAAAGGCTTTGCTTGCGACTGCCGACGCTTGTTATCGCATGGGCTTTTTGAAGGATGGTTTGGGATCAACGCTTTCGGACCCAGTGCAACAGTACCGGCAGGGGTTAAATCTGCTCTGCGCGGCAGCCATTTTGGACTACGGAAACCCGCTTTGGGTGGAACGGCTCATGGAGTCAGTCAGACAATTGGAGCGGATTACGGGCACAAATGAGGCCGTCCACCGGCATTTTCGCTCCTATCTCTTGAGTGCCACGGATTTGGTTGAGGATGGCGTTTTCGGACGACAAGATCGGAACAGTGCACTCCTCCTTCAACCGGCTTTAGTCCTGGCTTGGTACAATGGCAATCCGAAGGTCATGGAGTGGCTTCGCGAATATGCAAATTCCCTCGATGCCCATTGGCAAAAAGACGCCTATCCCAGAGATCGCTACCCAAAGATGGTCCAAGGCATTCGATTCATCACGGATGAAGTGGTCAGTCGAGGATTACCCGGTCCGGATGTCGTGAATCTTTTCTGGGGGCTTCACCGGTTGACCGGCGACAACAGGTACCTTTGGCTCTTGAACAAGCTGGTTCAGTCGGGCGACATAGCCTTGGCGGAAAATATCGCCGGGCGTTGGCTAGACCTTGTCGATCCAGAAATCCTTGGCGACGCGATCCTGCGGGAAGTGGAACGGTCCAACATTTGGGATCATAATCTGCAAGAGGACGAAACCGGATTACTGGCACGGCAAGTCGCATTTGAATGGACCCGCAAGAAACGATACCTGGAGGAATACCAGGCCGCACTATTGAAACACCAGATCCAGAATCGTGTGCTCTATACAGAAAGCGAGCCTGCAACCGGAAGCATTCTCCTGTCCCAGCGTGCTTTGCAGAGGGCACGACTTGGGGGGGTGGCTTTTTACAATCACATCACCTTCCCCGGGCATGAAATCAGCTGGGAGGGAGCCCAGGGAAATCTCTCCGCCGTCGTGCTGAAATCCACGCCTGATCATCTCCGGTTGATTGCGTTCAATTTGGGGAAGAGCCTGCTTGACGTCAACATGCGAGTCTGGGGGCTCGAAAATGGCACTTATGAGGTTGTCGAGGGGACGGACGTTTCCGGCGATGATCAGGACGATCAAATTGATGTGGAAACGACACGCCGACAACTTTCTCTGAAGCGTTTTTCAGAAATTCCTCTCAGTCTCCGTCCACTCAAGAAAACCGTCATTGACTTCAAACAGACCAAAAAAGCCGCCCCGATTTTGACGCTCCCTGACCTGGCCGTTGGACCCAGTGACTTAGAGTATGACTCCAGTGACAGACAAAGGAGTCTTAACCATCCACAACATCGGGTCGGTAAATTCACCGGCATTTACCGTGGCATCGAAAATGAAAAGCGAGTTGTCATCTTGAAAAAGGATTTCCCCGGGATGGATGCCCCGGTAGATCTTTTGCCCAAGAGGTCGCAGATGGAGTTCTCCGGAGTTCGAGGAAAAGGGAACCGACTCCTGATCTTCAGGGTTGATCCGGGGAATCTGGTGGACGAATTGAATGAGGAAAATAACCAGACCCGGAAAGCCATAAACTAATCTAAGAACTCTGCGGCGGGCTCACCGTCTGTGTCCGGTTGTCCCGTCAAAAAGGTTATGCGTTGGTTATCGGGGGAATTTCTGGTAGGGCGCGCTCGCCGAGCGCGCCGCGGACGGCCCGGCGGTCCGTCCCTACCCACTCAGCCACTACAGAAGCGACAATCTCAAATCGTCACCGAAGGCCTTGCCCTTACAGATTTCCCCCCGTAACTAACGCATTACTCAAAAAGAATGTTTTTTTCTTGCACCAACCATTAAGGCGTGTTAAAAAATTCAACAAGTGTCTAAACTTGGAATGAGAATGGTTCCGGAATATGCGTTGGCCATTCAGTTGTGAATCGAATCTGGCTATAGCGCATCCTACAGAACTTCGGAACCCGCGGTTGCTTAGACATATTTATCCTGAATTTAAGGTCCGGTTCAACCCGTATCAACCCCGCGGGAAGGCGAGTGGAGTCGAGGACTTAGACGACCCTTCGAGAGTTTCCCCGCACGAAAACCGCCCGCCAGTTGCTTCAATGTCTGCTTGCTGTGCTTTTTCCATGACAAATTTGAAGGAGCTATGCAACTCGTATCAATCCAAACCCCGGAAGAATTGAAACAGCGACTCGACGCTGAAAGGGCCAGACTACGACACGAAGTCGGCCTGGTCCCTTCCGAACACTTTCATCGGCCGGCGGAACGGGCGTTCACCGCAGAGGAGCGGAGCAAAGTAACTCTTCTGTTCGGAGGATTAACCTGGAAGCACGAAGGTCTCATGAAGGCAGTTTTCCAAGCCAGTGGCTATCGTTGTGAAGAGGTGCCCACGCCGAATGTGGCAGCCTTCCAGATTGGTAAGGAATACGGCAACAACGGACAATGCAACCCCACATACTTCACCGTAGGAAACCTCGTTCAGCATCTGCAATCGTTGGAGTCCAAAGGACTTTCCCGGCAAGAGATCCTCGACAACTATGTCTTCTTCACCGCCGGCTCCTGCGGGCCGTGTCGCTTTGGTATGTACGAGGCGGAATATCGCTATGCGTTGAAGAACGCAGGATTCGATGGGTTCCGAATCCTTTTGTTTCACGATAGTGACGGGTTGAAAGCCTCTTCGGGCGAGCCGGGGCTGAAGTTTAGCGTCGACTTTGGTTTAGGCATGTTAAACGCTTTGCATTTGGGCGATGTGATTCAAGACATGAATTATCAGATCCGCCCGTTTGAAGTGAACAAAGGGGAGACCAACAGGGTCTTTCGAGAAGTCGTGGACATCTTGTGCTCCATTCTGCGTGAACGGCCACAGTTTGAAATCATGAGCTCAGCTCCCCAGTGGAGCCGGGGTTATCTCGGTCGAAAGAAGACAGTGAGGAATATTTTTAATACACTAGGCAAGATCCGGGAGCATCTCTACGGAGACATTTACGTGGATGCTCTTCGTCGGGTGAAGGATTTGATTGACACGATCGAAGTGGACCGCACGCGGATCAAACCTATCGTCAAGATTACAGGCGAATTTTGGGCGCAGACGACCGAAGGCGATGGCAATTTCAATATGTTTACTTTTCTGGAACGTGAAGGTGCGCAGGTCCTTCCGGAGCCGATCGCCACCTGGGTTGCCTATCTGCTGTACCAGGGCAAGTATAATCACGCCCGCAAGAAGGCGGTGGAAGAGCATCAGCGTCCCTTGGCCTGGTGGAATCTGAAGGATCGAGCCAAGCTCGAACTGAAGTATGCCGGAAAGTTCGTGGGGATGACCATCGGGGAAGTCCTCTGGCGCCATTTCTATCATCGAATCATCCGCCAACTGGGGGGACTTACCCACGAGTTGGTGCCCCAGAAAGAATTGGCAAGGTTGGCCGCTCCATTCTACAACAAGTTTACCCGGGGAGGAGAAGGTCACCTCGAGGTCGGGAAAAATGTCTATTACACTGTAAACAATCGCGTGCACATGGTGCTCGCTCTGAAACCGTTTGGTTGCATGCCTTCCAGCCAGTCTGACGGCGTTCAGTCGGCGGTGATCAACAAATTTAAAGATATGATTTTCTTGCCCATTGAGACTTCCGGTGAGGGTGAGGTCAACGCTCACAGCAGGGTCCAGATGGCGCTCGGAGAAGCGAAAGCCAAAGCCAGAGCTGAATTCGAGAAGGCTCTAGCAATCCACCGGTAAGCGGATCGAGAGTATCAAAGAGTATGTTGCCGAGCATCGGGAGTTGCGTCGGCCCTTCTATCCCGTGCCGCATCGACCAGGTTTCGCGGGCACCGCAGCCCAGTTTGTCTTGCACGTCAGCGATCGTATGGACCGAGATTCGCGGTTCTGGCACCGCTCACGCGCAGTGGTTCAAGTGGGGGCCCGAGAGGACGCTAGCCCTTCTTGAGGAGAGCACGATGACGACTCGCAATCCGCAATACATGGTGGGACTCGATGTGGGATCGACGACCGTAAAGGCGGTTGTTACGGAACCGGGCAAACGGCCGCATCCTGTGGCAGGATTACCAGCGTCATGAGACCCAGCAGCCGGAGAAGGCCCTGGAATTCCTGCAGCGGATTGAAACTGAAGTAGGTATTACAACCGGCAATTCACGCGTCTTCATGACCGGTTCGGGTGGCACCACTTTGGCCGAAATGATCGGGGCGAAATTCGTTCAGGAGGTCACGGCAGTTTCCCTGGCGGTTGAAAAGCTCCATCCGGAAGTGTTTTCCGTTATCGAGCTCGGTGGCCAGGACGCTAAAATTATCATTTTTCGGAATGACGAGGAGAGTAACCGCAAGAAGAAGATTCCCTCGATGAACGACAAATGCGCCGGAGGAACGGGTGCGGTGATCGACAAGATCAACGCCAAGCTGAAAATTCCTCCAAACGACCTATGTGAGCAGTGTTACCACGGGGTCAAGCTGCACAAAGTCGCGGGCAAGTGTGGGGTCTTTGCCGAAACGGATATCAACAGCCTGCAGAAAGTTGGGACTCCATCCATCGAGCTGATGGCTTCCTTGTTTGAAGCCATAGTATTACAGAACTTGACGGTCTTGACGCGAGGTCACACGCTGTTGCCCCATGTGCTCTTGCTCGGCGGGCCGAACACGTTCATTCGCGGCATGCGTGAAGCCTGGCAGGCCAATATTCCCACGATGTGGGAAGATCGCAAGGTGCGGATCCCCGATGGGGCCATTCCTGAAGCGTTGATCAAAGTACCCGAGAACGCGCAGTATTTTGCCGCTCTCGGAGCCATTGAATTTGGAAGGGACGAGGAGGAGGAAGTCGGCCGTTACGTTGGCACCGAAAAGCTGCTCTACTACATCGATTATGGTCGCGCTAGAGAAAAGGCTCAATCGGGCGCCCAGGGACTAGTAAAAACCAAGGATGAGCTTGAGAATTTCAAAACCGCCTACCGTCGCCCGAAATTTATCCCGGCGAATTTTTCCAGAGGGCAGACGGTTCGAGGTTTCGTGGGGGTGGACGGAGGCTCTACTTCGACCAAGGCGGTGCTGCTCTCCGAAGACGGCGACGTTCTCTGCAAAGCCTACCAGCTTTCCAATGGCAACCCAATTCAAGACACGATCGATATGTTCGACAACTTGCAGTGCCAGGTTGAGTCGCAGGGTTCCAGCATGGAGGTCCTCGGGGTAGCCACTACTGGTTACGCCAAGGATATTCTGAAGGACGTCTTAAAGGCGGATGTGGCCTTGGTGGAGACTGTGGCGCACACCGAGTCGGCGCTCAAGTATTATGATGACCCTCACGTCATCGTCGATGTGGGTGGACAGGACATCAAACTAATCCTCCTGAAAAATGGACGGGTCAAGGACTTCAAGTTGAATACTCAGTGCTCCGCTGGCAACGGCTACTTCCTGCAGTCAACGGCTGAGGGTTTCAGCTTGCCGGTGGAAGAGTATGCCGACAAAGCCTTTGCCGCCCAGGCCATGCCGCTTTTCGGGTACGGCTGTGCCGTATTCATGCAATCGGATATTGTCAACTTCCAGCGCCAAGGCTGGCGCGCAGAGGAGATTCTGGCTGGGCTGGCAGCGGTGTTGCCGAAGAACATCTTTCTCTACGTGGCCAGTGTCCCGAACCTGGCCGCTCTCGGCACACGCTTCATTTTGCAAGGTGGAACACAAAATAACATGGCCGTGGTCAAAGCGGAGGTGGATTTCATCCGCAACAGTTTCCGTGCTGCCGGTCGTGAACCGGAAATCATCGTTCATCAGCATTGCGGAGAGTCGGGTGCGATTGGAGCGGCAGTTGAAGTGCGCAGGCTCTGGATGAACGGACTGAAGACGACGTTCATTGGTCTTGATGCAGTCCGCAGCATCAGTTATCGCTCGACGCGCAGCGAAGACACTCGTTGTAACTTCTGCAAGAACAACTGCCTCCGCACGTTTATCGATGTCAAGACGGTGGGCTCTTCGGATTTTGTTCCGATCATCCCTGTGTCTAAAGTCCCGCTGGAGGTTGGCGAACAAAGACTCATCATTGCCACCTGTGAGAAGGGCACGGTTGAAGACCTGGAGTCGATGAAGGAAATTAAGTCCAACATTGATTCGATCAAAGCGTCTTATCCGAACTTCGTCGAAATCGCATCCCGCGAGCCCTTCCGGTTCCGTAATCTGCCGAGTCTCGCAGATTCCGTGCCACAAGTGAATTGGTTGACTTCTGCAGCGACTCGAGCGCGCGTTGAGCTGATGAAGAAACGCGCGGACTTTCGCGTGGGACTTCCACGCGTGCTCAACCAGTACGTGTACGCGCCCCTGTTTAACGCCTATTTTGAGAGCCTGGGACTCCGCTCCCAAAACATCATTTACTCCGACTACACCAGCAGCGAATTGTATCGCGCAGGTTCGAGTCGGGGTGCGATCGATCCCTGTTTCCCCGCTAAGATCGGGATCGCGCACGTCCACAATCTGTTAACGGTTAAGTCGCAGAATAAGCCACTCCAGGTGATCTTTTTCCCCATGGTTGATGTGCTCCATTCGTCGCTCGTCAACCTCACTGGCATCAATGCCTGCCCCACGGTGACAGCCACCCCTGAGACAGTGAAGGCAGCGTATACGAAAGAGAACAACGTCTTTGCCTCCGCTGGCATTGCCTACGTGAGTCCGATCCTGAACTTTACCGATCGAAAATTGCTGGCTTACCAGATGTACGAAGCCTGGGAGCCGATTCTGGGTGTTTCGAGGGGGAAAACGATAGAGCGATCGAGGCCGGCTTCAAGGCGTTGGAAGAGTATGAAAAAGGCATTCGGCGGAAAGCCCGTGAAGCGATGGACCAACTGGAACGCGAAGACCGCATCGGCATTGTGATGCTGGGAAGGCCCTATCATCATGACCCAGGACTGAATCACGAGATCATGGATGAATTCCAGAAGCTGGGCTATCCGATCTTCTCCCAAAGCACACTCCCGCTGGACGAGGATCTGCTCGAACGGTTGTTTGGTGAAGAAGTGCGGGCAGGGATCATCAAACATCCGCTCGACATCCACGATGCCTGGAAGAACTCATACTCGGCGAGCACTAATCACAAGATCTGGGCTGCCAAGTTTACGGCCAGACATCCCAACCTGGTCGCGCTGGAAGTATCCAACTTCAAGTGCGGCCACGATGCTCCCACATACGGGGTCATTGAGGGGATTATCGAAAAATCGGGCACTCCGTACTTCTGTTTCAAAGACCTCGACGAGAATAAGCCGTCGGGATCGATACGGATTCGCGTTGAAACGATCGATTATTTCCTGCGACGATACCGTGAAGAGATCATTAAACGGCGAAAAAAGGAGCAGGAAATCGAAGCGCGGCTGAAAGAATACGAGCAGAGCTTGAGGCAAGAAGAGGTTGTTGAGGCCAATAGAGAGGCTGTCGAGGGCGCTACCGATGTCTCCGCGGACACGGGGATTCTTGTTGCCTAGTACTAGGTTCCGCAAATTCGAGTTAATTGCTGTAGCCGGGGTAGTCCCCCCGGCCAGCGCCAGCTAAAATGCGGAGTTCTGCAACTTAATATTCGTGTTCTCGGAGACGGCGCAGCCCGGGCGCACATCGAAAGAGAAGAGCACCGGATTAACCCTCTAGCGTTAATCTTTCCCCGATCTTTTGCGCGACCGCCATTTGGTGCACGCGGGCAGCTACTGCAATATCTTCAAGGGCCAATCCGTGGGATTTAAAAAGAGTGATGTCTTTAGGATTTGTTCTTGGTAATACCCTTGATGTGACGACTTCATTGAGTTCCCGAATCTGATCCCAGGTGAGTCGTCCCTTTTCCAACGGGTAGAGAAACTCCCCGCATTCAAGTTTCGCCTGTTCCTTTGAATCGACCACGATCGATCGACACTTTCTCACGGCCGTCTCATCAAGCTCCCGTCTGACAATAAAATTTGACCCGGCTGCATTGACATGGGTTCCGGGTTGAAGCTTGATTCCTTGGAACACGGGCGTGTCGGAACTGGTGATGGTAATGAGAACATCAGCAGCCTCGACGGCTTCTTCAGGAGACCGCGCGGCGATACAGACTATTTTCAATTTCTCCTGCATCTCCTGGCAAAATTTCTGTAAGTTTTGCCCATTGCGGCCATAAGCCAATACTTTGTTGATGGAGCGCACCTGACAAACCGCCTCAAGTTGGCTGCGGGCCTGCCAGCCTGTTCCAATGATGCCGACGATCTGGCTATCGGCGCGCGCCATCCAGCGAGTTGCCACAGCGGAGGCGGCGCCAGTGCGCATCTGTCCGAGCAAGTCTGCATCCAGGATCGCGAGTAATTCCCCATTGACCGAGCTGTGGAGGAAGATTCGGAATTTCATTTTTCCGGGGAATACCGTGTAGCACTTGTATCCCATGTATCCGGCGCCAGAAATGGAGGCCGACATGATGTTGAACATGCCCTTCGAAGAATGCAGACGCCGGCGAGGCAGATTTTCGGCCTGCCCGATTCCCAGTAACCGAAATGCTTCTTCCACGGCTTCGATGGTTATTGGCATCGTCAATAATTGACGCACATTTTCTTCAGTCAGATGTAGAACCATGATTGAACCTGGTCTCCTTCTTGCGTTATGAGAGCCGGATGTGAGTCCTCTCGGAATTAGCCACGAGAATGTATTCTAAGAATTCCCAAAACGCAAAGAGAAAAACCTGTGGATGGGCTTTGAAGCCGAATTCCGAAGTTAGCGGCTGGAGTGCCGAGATTTTGCGAGGCCTTGTTTTTCGTCGTCGGCGTCCGACATCTACAGGCGTGCGATCCCCCTCACCCTCAGCCCCTTCTCCCGCACTGGGGCGATGGGAGCCGAGTATATCCAATTTTTCCGACGTTTGGGCGAAGGGCGCATGGGTAGCCACGATGAATGTGCTTGTTGCATTCATCGTGGGTTTTTCTAAAAAAGATCGGTTAAGTGAACCGGAGATGTTTTCGGGTCGGCATCTTTGAGGAATGCGATGAGATCAAGGAGTTGGCGGACCGTATAGATCTCGGCATACCGATCAGGCATGGGAGAGTGGCTATCATCCTTTAGAGATTGCACTTGATCCCGAGCCATTGTTCTCAGCACGGCCGGTAAGCTTGCCAGATCGAAAATCTTGACTTCGGCTGCATTCTCTTCAAACATAACGCCAGTGATCGTCTCACCCTTATGTGTTGTGAGTTTGATAGGTTTGCGTGCAGTCGTCATGGCAGCAGACGGTAGTAAAATGTCTTTGAAAATATCGCGGGCCGGTCTCGATTTTTGTTTGCTGAGGTCCGGCCCGACATCATTTCCTGCTCCTCGAATCCTATGGCATAATCCGCAATTGATCTCGTTGCTCGCATCAAAGAAAAGTAACTTTCCCCTTCTGCGGGTCACCGACGATGCCACTCGTTGCTGTAGCGACAGCGGCTGAACCTACTGGAGCAGAGGGGGAAGTGGCTGCCACGTTTCGGGCCGGTTGAGTTGTGGGAGAAGGTGCCGAAACCAAGGGAGATTCTGGCGCCTCAGGGCCTGGCTTGGAGAGTGTCAGAATATAGGCGATGACCGAAGCGATTTCCTGTTCGTTAAATCTGTCTTTCCAGCCGGGCATCGAAGAATTGGGCACACCTTCCATTGTGACCTGGAAAAGATAATTCTTGTCCCATTCTCGTCCTCGCAACCTGGGTCCTCGGCCGGCGCGTCCTGCAGAACCATGGCAATATCCCACCGCGCAGTTCTGCGCAAAGAGGCCTTCGCCCTGAGCCACCAAAGCGGGGTTGGAGAGATCATAGGCCGACAGTGGAGAAGTCGATTGTGGCGCAGTCAGGAAAAGAGCGCCATGAACGGAAAAAGCGGATAGAAGCAGCAGACATGCTAATGTTAAATGTCGTTTCAAGACGTTAAAGTTCCCCCCCACCCATGAGAAATCGCCATTCTCTACTGGTCAGGCCAGAAGAAAATCACTCCGTCAAGGCAAAGACAAACAATGTGCAGCCTCCGGGGAAATCTTCTGCCTCTGGCCAAATTTGAGCCATCAGACTGGCCACAGCAGACCCCCAACCCGTGGGTACCGCAATGTATTGTTTGCCTTTGACAGAGTAAGTCACGGGTGAACCCCGGTGCCCTGATCCGGTCTTGAAATTCCAAACCTTCTCTCCGGTCTTAGCGTCCAGTGCGAAAAAGTTTCCTTCAGGATCGCCGGTAAAGACCAAGTCTCCCCCCGTTGCCAAAGCCGATGCCAAGAGCGGATATTTTGACTGATAGGTCCAGTGTTTCTTCCCGGTTACTGGATCGTATGCATCGAAGTGACTGCCAGCCTCCTTGTCCGGCGGCTTGCGCAATTCGAAAGTACCACCAAAGAAAGGCATCCCTTGTTTGGGCTCTTCCTTTTGCGCTGTGAGGTTCTGGCACCATTCCAGACCCGTGGAATAGAAGAATCCTGTTCTAGGGCTATAAGCCGCATGGTTCCAGCTGCGCCCACCGCCGATGCAGGGGCAGATCAAAGTGGGTTGGCCGATAACCGGCTCATTCCGGCCGATTAATTCCCCCTTGGGGCCGATTCCCTTGATCCAGTTAATGGTTTCGGCCAATGGCCAGGCATTCAAGAACTGACCATTCGTCCTGTCAATCACCCACGTATAACCCCCCTTGTTGGGATTAACGAGAATTTTTCTCATGGTGCCATTTACCGGCAAATCGAGCAGAACTGACTCGTAGGCTGAATCCCAATCCCAAACATCGTGAGGGATCTCCTGGTAGTACCATTTCAGTTGACCTGTATCTGCGTCTAAGGCGACGACTGAATCCGTGTAAAGATTGTCACCGCGTCGCGCATCACCGTAGAAATCTGCGGCCGGGTTCCCCACTCCCCAATAAATCAAATTGAGTTCCGAATCGTAAGATCCTGTCATCCAGGACGAACCGCCCCCCATTTTCCAGCTGTCACCGGGCCAAGTCTCATGCCCTTTCTCACCCGGGCCGGGGATGGTCCAAAAGCGCCAAGCCCTGCGGCCTGTTTTGACGTCGAAGGCATTTATATAGCCGCGATGAGCCGCATCTCCGCCGGTGACTCCAACCACGACCTTATCCTTTACAACCAAGGGAGCCCCGGTGATTGCACATCCACATTGCTCCCGGCTTTCAATATTGATTTTCCAGACTTCTTTTCCCGTGGTTGCGTCCACCGCTACCAGGCTGTTGTCATTGGTTCCCATGAACACCAAGCCGTGTCCCAAGGCGGCTCCTCGATTCCAAGGGCCATCGGGTGGCCTCAAATTCTTAGGGTAGGCATAATAATAGTGCCAGAGCTCCTTTCCGGTCGCCGCATCGATTGCGAAAATCCGATTCCATGGTGAAGTAATGTACATGATTCCGTCAGCAATGAGAGGCGTGGTCTGGAAGCCGCCATCCACGATTCCTGTCTGAAAAGTCCATACCGGTACAAGCTTCTTGATGTTGCTCCTCTTGATCTGGTCGAGAGGGCTGTAACGCCAGGCTTTGTAGGTGCCTCCGTATGTCAACCAATTGTGCGGTTCCTTATCCGCTTCCAGCAATCTTTGTGACGTTACCTCAGCAGCATAGAGAAATGGGAGGTTCAGGACTAAATAGAGGACAAATGCAAATGATCCCGAAAGGCTAGTTCTGCTGACAGGCATTGATAAGAGCCCCCTTGTAAGGTGTGTGACGTTAGTGGTCGGCGCTAAAGCGCGGATAGTCTACAAAAGTTACCTTCAAGCGGCAATCAGTTCTTATGGATTTGGAGGAGCTGTACAAATCAAAATCTCCAAAGTCTCTTCACCCGTATTTTCAATTCCATGTTCACACCAAGAGGGGAGGTGAATAAACATCCCGGCGCGAACTTCGACCTTCTTGCGTGCCAGCGTCATTGTCCCCTTGCCTCTTAAAATGACATAGCATTCCTCGGTGTAATGGCAACCCGGTTCGAGCACAACGTGGGGAGGAACGTAAAACATCACAAGTCCCAGATTCTTAGAAGGTGCTTTCGCGTTAACCGGGTGCACAATTCGCACTCCAATTCCTTCACAACCTGGATACTTTACAGGCACTCCATCTTGGACGGTAACAATATTGGGTTTCACCAAAGCCTTGGGTTTAGGAACAGGTGATTTCCCCTGGTATCCTTTGAACATTTGAATCTTCGCCATGGATCTCGCTCCTCAGGAATGAATTTAAATAGTTTATTCGAATGAGACTACCACTCTCTTGCGTAGCCTGCTGTCCACCCACCATCCACCGTAAGCACGGCTCCATTAATATAGCTGGCTTCCGGCGCGACCAGAAAAAGAACGGCATAGGCAATTTCTTCGGGGAGGGCCGGGCGACCCAGCGGGATATGAGAAAGCAAGCTGGCTGCTTTTTCGGAATAATTTCCGTCCGGCCCGTAGAAAAGGGCCTCTGTTCCTCGAGTTAATGTTGAGCCGGGCGCCACGGCATTCACAAGAATTCCTCGAGGTCCCAGCTCTAGGGCCATAGAACGAGTCAGATTGACAACTCCGGCCTTTGCCGCGACAAAGGCACTTTGGAGTCGAAGAGGCACCAGACCGGCAATGGAGCTGATATTGACGATTCTTCCACCTTTGTTTTCCAGCATCACGGGGATTACCACACGGCTGGTCACAAAAACTCCGGTTAAGTCGACAAGAAGAATCCGATCCCAATCCTCTTTGGAGTACTCATGAATTGGCGCACGGTCGCGGACGGTATTAATACCAGCATTATTCACGAGAATATCGATACGTCCACAGCGACCCACTATGGTATGGACTGCGTCTTCCATGTCCTTTGCTTGGGACACATCCCCAATCAAAGCCTCACATGTTTTTCCTTCTTTCTTTAATTCTTCAACAGCCTCTGCTGCGGCTGCACGATCGACGTCGACTAGAAACGTCGTTGCGCCATTATCGATTAACTTTTCCACAATGGCCCGGCCTATTCCATTCGCACCGCCGGTCACCAGGGCCACTTTCTTGCTTAGTTCGATCTTCATGGGTTCTCCAAATCTCCTTCAAAAGCGAATCCGGGCCCGAGCCAATGGATCAACGTTAAAGGCAGGTGAAGCTTACTCGTCTTCATGTATCAAAAAGAAGATGAATTCACAACGGCTACTTTCTTCATTCAACTGCCGGCTTTTCTTTCCACCCTAGAATTGAGTCTATGGCCATCGCCGTGATGGGATGGTAAGTAGACCGAACTCGACGATAGATTGAAATTGCGTGTTGCTTCCCTTGCTCGGTTTTCGCCAATTCCGTGTAAAGTGGCTTCAAATACTTGTTCCGGCCGACGGTCGATAGAAATTCGTCCAAGCGGGGAAATGCTTTCGGATAGTCTTTTTGAATCGCAAGCAACAACCATTCTACGGTGATTTCCGAATTGCTATTTGAAGTTAAGTGGAAGGTCTTGTCCAATTCAAGCATCTTTTGAGGGGTCACCTTTTCGGATAGATATTTCAGAAATTGAACCCATTCCACGGCAGACCAGGACGCGGTTTGGAGCTTGGAAGTTGACAACTGATTTTCTACCCATCGATCGGCTTGCTGATTCACTGCATTTAACGCGCTGGAATCCAGCTTCGCGGCATTGGCAGGCAGATCCGAACCATAGATCCACTGATGAATAGACGAAAGCACTTCCTGGCTTGAAACCTTGGAGGACTCCGGCAATTGCGTCAGCAGATTGGATTTCAGATATTCCACGAAGTCTTCCGAAGAAACACTCTGAAATGCAAAATGTTTAAAGTAACTACGAAGAAATGGGTCAAAACGATTGCGCCCAAAGGTCTCTTCGAGAGTTTTCAGAAATAACGCCCCTTTCACATAGGCGACATTCGTTGCTCCATTTTCAGGGTCTTGTCCTTCGAGGTTCAAATGAAGGGCATTGTCTTGAGCCGGCTGGTTGGCCATGGTTTGGTCGAGGGCTTGTTTTTGGATGATCATTTCCATATCCGCTCGAGTTTTCCCGTAGAGCGCCTCGATGATTCGATTCTCGATATAGTTCGTGATCCCCTCATTTAACCAGAAGTCATTCCAAGTAGAATTGGTGACCAGGTTACCCGACCAGGAATGGGACAGCTCATGGGCAACAATCGTGAGCAGGCTCCGGTCTCCCGTAAAAGTGGTTGGGGATACAAAGGTGAGAGTGGCGTTTTCCATCCCTCCATACGGGGCGCTGGGAGGTAGAACGAGGAGATCATAACGCCCCCAACGATAGACTCCTACTAAGCTTTCGGCCACTTCCAGTGTTCTTTCGGTATCCGAAAACTCCTGTGCAGCCTGGTTCAGCATTTCCGGCTCTGCATAAACTCCCGTTCTCTTACCGAGAGGTCTGAAATCGATGTTTCCCACTGCAATCGCAATTAAATAGGCCGGGATCGGCTGAGTCATTTCAAAAAAGAATTCTCCATTTTCTCTGGATCGGGACGACTTGTCAGCGCTCATCACCGTCATGAGGCCCTGAGGAGTGCGGATGTGAGCGCTGTAAGTCATACGTAGGCTGGGGGAGTCCTGAATCGGGATCCAGCTGCGGGCGTAAATCGATTGTGATTGACTATAGAGAAACGGCATTTTCTTGCCGGAAGTCTGAACGGGATCCAGCCATTGGAGGGCGGAAGCCGAAGGGCTTGTCTCATAACGGATGCGAACCTTACCAGTCTTTGGCGGTAATGAAATGGTAAGTGGAGAGCCGAGGATAGGGTCACGGGGACCGAGTTGGAAGACAGCCGGGGTGAAGGAGCCTTCCATTGTTGATGTATCGATCGCTTCGATCCGTAATTCGGAGGTATCGCAAATCAATTGAGAGGGTTTCGTCGCCAAATCTTGCAACTTCAGGACCGCTGTTCCTTTGAGAATTTTTCTCTCAAAAAGGACCTCCAAATCCAGGCTGACGTGACTGACTGTGGCTTCAGCAGGGTTTGCATAAGTGTGCGGGTCATGATGAGATTGGGTTACAGTTGATGGCTTGGAGCTCTTTTCAGGGCTCCAATGGCAGGCGGTCAGCCCCACGAGAATTGGGAACACCCACCCATGTCGTAAAATTCGTAGGCAGTTTTCCAGTTTAGGGTAGAGCCGGGAAGAGATCATGCCACCTTTTCTAATTCAAGCGACAGTCGGGTTGCTACTGCATTCTCCTGGGTGGGTCAGAAATCTCGACATCAATGATTCTGGACTGTCTTCGGCCATTACTGCTAATCATCAACTTCGCCATGGTGCGATAATTGCATACATTCCTCAAAGGCAATGGAGCTAGACTCATTTGCATGTACCTAAATAGCGAGCGTCCTTTCCGATTCATGAAGTGGCTGTCGGTGCTTTGGCTGGTCGTTTGGCTGCCGACTTATTCGATCGTCTGGGGAGGGGCCAATTTTCTTCATCTCTGTAATGTGGCGGTTTTTTTGTCGTGTCTTGGTTTCTTGTTTGAAAGCCCTCTGCTGCTATCCAGTCAGGCATTGGTGGCGATTCTCGGAAATTTCTTATGGGTTATCGAATTCTTGAATAATTTAGTGCTAGGGCACGCTCTTTTCGGCGGAACCGAATATATGAAGGACGCGCGAATTCCGCTTTGGGTGCGTTGCATGTCCCTCTATCATTTTGTCCTGCCTTTGCTTCTGCTTTGGGGATTACTCTCCTTAGGGTATGACCGGCGAGGTTGGAAATTGCAGGGGGCGCTCACTCTCGTCCTCTTATTCCTTTCCCGTTTCGCCGATTCAGCCAAGAATATCAACTTTGTTTTTCAAGACCCACTCCTACAAAAATTCTGGGGGAATGCTTTTTGGCACGTGATGTTGATCTGGCTCAGTCTCAACCTTCTCCTCTACTGGCCCACTCACCTCGTGCTCTGCTACGTATTTCCTGAACCTAAGAAATTCTAATCCCCTTGCAGACTTTCAGAGAGCATGGGCCAGGACTCCTCCGTCCACGACCAGTGCAGTTCCAGTGATGTAACTGCCCGCATCGCTGGCCAACAAGAGCACCGGGCCCATGAGTTCATGAGGTTCACCCCAGCGTCCCAAGGCGGTCCGCTCAGTAAATTTCTTTTTTTCCGCATCCGACAGCAGGCTCAAGGGCAGATCGGTCAAGAACGCTCCAGGTGAGATACAATTCACGGTTATGCCGTAAGGGCCCAGATCTAAGGCGCTCGCCCGGGCTAATCCAATGATACCTGCCTTGGTTGCACAATAGGCATTTCGTGCCTCCTTCCCGCCCAGGCCAAGCACCGAGGAAATGTGAATAATTCGACCCCAGTGCCGCTCTTTCATAGCGGGAACCAGAGCCCGCGTCAATGCCATACAACTGCTGAGATTCAACTGAACAATCCGGTCCCAGTCTTCGTCTCGAACCTTGTCAATGGGGGAAAGGATATTGGAACCTGCGTTGTTCACCAAGATGTCGATACGGCCCATGAACTGGAGTGCGGCACTCGTCAGCCGATCGACGTCTTCGCGCTGAGCCAAATCAGCCACCACGTAGGTACCACGACGCCCGGTACCTTCTAGGATTTCCCGTAATGCTCCCTGCAACTCTTCTTCATGACGGCTGCTGATGATGATGTCGGCCCCAAACTCTGCCAAGCCGCGTGCCATAGCCTTGCCTAGCCCCTTGCTTCCCCCTGTCACGAGGGCTACCTTCCCCGAAAGATCAAATTGATTCGATTTCATGAATCGCTATCCTCCATCAATGCTGAAATAAATTGCCGGACGTTTCGCAGACGTCTTAAAAGCTTCCAAAAGCGGAGGAATTTTACCACAGAGCCATTCAATGTCTCTGAGGAATAAAGAACCTATCAGCTAGCTTCAAGAATGACGTCCTTTCACAATCCCTTTCATCGAGGCTTCTGTCGACCTCTTTTCCAGAATGGTCCCCACTGGTTTGAATGGGATATTTCTTAGCGTTAAGATTTTGAGCAAGTGGAGATTCATGGTAATCTTGAAGTTGTTTTTGCGTCAAGATTGATCCCATGAATAGGATGGAGTGTTTTGATTCGAGAGGCGATGGCTCAGACCTTTAATGAAACCGATCTGTTGCTTCGCATAGGCAACACCCCGCTGGTTTTTCTCTCAAAAATCAGCCAACAATGCCCGGGGGTACAGATTTATGCCAAGGCCGAATACTTTAATCCAGGAGGATCGGTCAAAGATCGTCCGGCTCTGAATATGATTCTTGAGGGCAAGCCGCGGGAAAACTCACTCCTGGAAAAGTTCTCTTGGATGCGACTTCCGGGTAATACGGGAATTGCGTATGCGATGATTGGCGCGATTGCGGGATCAGAGTGCGTCTGGCAATGCCAGAAAACATTTCGCTCGAACGACGGCGAATCCTGGAAGCCTATGGCGCAGAATTGATCCTGACGAGTAGTCGGGAGGGAGCGGATGGAGCCATCCGCATGGCCCGGAAACTGAATACGCAGAGAGCCCGGAGAACTTATTTTTATCCAGATCAATATTCCAATCCGGCAAATTGGAAGGCTCATTACAAATCGACTGCGCATGGAAATCTATCGCCAGACAGACGGGCGGATCACCCATCTTGTTCTGGGTTGGGTACCAGCGGGACTTTTACCGGATGCGGAAGACGTCTCAAAGAATTGAATTCGGCGGTTCATCTGGTCGCGATGCAACCGGATTCCCCAATGCATGGGCTCGAGGGAATGAAGCACATGCGCAGTTCGCTTGTTCCTGCAATTTACGATCCCCAGCTGGCTGATTCAATTGTTGAGGTTTCAACCGAGTCTGCACAAGAAATGGTGCGCCGGTTGGCGCGCGAAGAAGGCCTTCTTGTGGGAATCTCGGCAGGAGGCAATGTTGAAGCAGCTCTCCAGGTTGCCAAGACGTTGAAATCTGGAGTTGTTGTCACGGTTCTTTGTGATGGCGGGATGAAATACTTGAATGAACGGTTCTGGGGAGATGGATCGCATGCTCGCTAGGCTGACCCCTCCCAGATCGATCAGATTCGGAGGGAAGGGGAGATCTCGTACCCGCAAGAATGTTGTGGGCTGTTGCTCGGAACATTAGTCAATGGGACAAAGTGATTTCAGAAACTTATCCGGTCAGCAATGCCAGGGAGGAGGCAGCCCAGTACAATCGCTTTTTGATTCCTCCGAGCGCCGTGCGTAAGGCAGAACAATATGCGCGTGGCAAAAAGCTGGATATTTTGGGCTTCTACCATTCCCACCCCAATGCCGAGGCCCGCCCTCCCTTTTGATTTGGAACATGCCTGGCCTTTTTATTCCTATATTATCGTCTCCGTAAAGGACCGCCTGGCGGGAGATCTGACTTGCTGGACAATGCTCGATGATCGCTCCCAGTTTGTTCCGGAGGAGCTTGTTATAGAATAAGACCGATTTAGAAACCACTATCGCAAGGGTTCTGAGGTTGAATTCTTTTGAGTCTGAATCTGGGAAATTGAGAATGTATTTTAGAAGGAGATACACATGGGTTTAAGAGTATTGTTACCAGTGGCCCTTCGTCATCTGGTGGGGAATCAGGACGAAGTGCAACTTGTCAGGGAAGACGGTTGCCGAAGTGATGTCGGATCTAGTCTCGAAGTTCCCGGAACTGAAGAAACATCTTTTCAAGGATGACGGCAAACTGAGAAATTTCGTCAACGTTTATGTGAATGAGGAAGACATTCGTTATCTGCAAGAAGAGAGCACGCCAGTCAAGGAAGGCGATACGATTAGTATTATCCCCTCCATTGCCGGAGGGGGACTTCCGGCCATTGAAGAAAGTTTTGCCCAGGCGGAACTCAGTAACGAGGAAATTCAACGCTACAGCCGGCATCTGATTATGCCGGAAGTCGGAGTGGACGGGCAGAAGAAATTGAAGTCGGCGAAAGTCCTTTTAATTGGCACGGGAGGGCTCGGGGCGCCGCTGGGGTTATATTTGGCCGCCGCAGGGATTGGGAGAATCGGACTCGTCGATTTTGATGTCGTCGATTTTAGTAATCTGCAACGGCAGGTCATTCATAGCACTCGCGATGTGGGTCGCCCGAAACTCCAGTCAGCCAAAGAAAAGATTCTTGGGAATCAATCCTTTTGTTCAAGTCGACACCTACGAGACCATGCTCAAGGCGGACAATGCTCTCGATATTATTCGACCATACGATATCGTCATCGACGGAACGGACAACTTCCCGACGCGTTATCTGGTCAATGACGCTTGTGTCCTGCTGGATAAGCCGAACGTCTACGGGAGCATCTTTCGCTTCGAAGGACAGGCATCGGTATTTTATGCGAGAGAAGGCCCTTGTTACCGTTGCCTTTATCCGGAACCTCCGCCTCCCGGCCTGGTGCCTAGTTGTGCCGAGGGGGGCGTGTTGGGGATCCTCCCAGGCACGATTGGCCTAATCCAAGCGACTGAAGCGGTGAAGTTGATATTGGGTAGGGGGAGAACCCTGATCGGTCGGTTGGTTCTGTATGACGCCCTGGAGATGAAGTTTCGTGAACTGAGGCTGCGCAAGAATCCGAAGTGCCTGCTCTGCGGAGAGAATCCGACGATCAAGGCTTTGATTGATTATGACCAGTTCTGTGGTATCACCCCGCAGCCGGTTGTAGCCGCCACCTCTGCAGATTCTTCTTTTGAAATTACTCCAGAGGAGCTGAAGACCCGAATGGAGCATGGAGACACTCCCCAAATGTTGGATGTTCGCGAGCCTCACGAATACGAGATCTGCCGAATTGCGAATTCGATTCTCATCCCGTTGGGGCAAATTCCCACTCGAATGGATGAACTCGACAAGAATGCCGAGATTGTAGTCTATTGCAAGATGGGGGGACGAAGCGCTAAGGCTGCCGGACAAATGCGCAAGGCAGGATTCCGGAGTGTGAAAAATATGGTGGGTGGGATTGACCGCTGGGCGAAAAAAGTCGATCCTACAATGCCGCAGTACTAATGGAGACGCATTAAAAGCGATTTGCCGCTAATTCTTCACCCCCCTCAAGCCCCCCTGGAGCTGTGAAAGGATTGGAAAACGCCGCGTGGGGTCACGCGGCCTACAATGATTTCAAAGGGCTTGCCACCGGTTTGTAGGCCGGGTCACCGACCCGGCGCAATCCTTCACACCTTCCTTGTGCAAGGGGGGACGAGATTTACTTGGTTCCTGCTTGCCTAAGGGAAGACTAACGGGGGGTGCGTGCCGAAATTGCAATGTTATTTATTATGTTCGTATGAAACACAAATTTCTAAGGAGAAGTCCTCATGAAAGAAGTCTTCGCTGAGGTCAAGAAAATCAGCTACGAGGGGCCTCAATCTAAGAATCCTCTCTCGTTCAAGCACTATAACGAGAGTGAAACGATTGAAGGAAAGACGATGGCCGAGCATCTCCGTTTCTCGGTGGCTTACTGGCATACTTTTCGCAATGGGAATGCGGATCCTTTTGGAGCGCCAACACGACTCATGCCGTGGGACAACGGTTCCAATTCCGTCGAGAATGCGCAGAACCGGGTCAGGGCCGCGTTTGAGTTTATGGAAAAGCTGGGCGTTCCCTTCTATTGCTTCCATGACCGGGATGTGTCTCCTGAAGGAGAAACGTTGGCAGAGACCAACAAGAATCTGGATGCGGTTGTTACGGTCATGAAAGAGCAGCAGCAGAAGACCGGCCTGAAATTGTTGTGGGGAACCGCAAACCTTTTTTCCCATCCGCGTTATATGCATGGAGCGGCAACCAGCTGCAATGCCGATGTCTTTGCGTTTGCAGCCGCTCAGGTTGCCAAGGCCATGGAAATTACTCAAGAGTTGAATGGGTCGGGATATGTTTTTTGGGGTGGCCGCGAGGGCTACAAAACTCTGCTCAATACCAACATGAAACGGGAACTGGATCACCTCGGCAGATTTCTTCAGATGGCTGTCGATTACAAGAGCCAAATCGGATTCACTGGCCAGTTTTTTATCGAGCCTAAGCCCAAGGAGCCCACCAAGCACCAATATGACTCGGATGCCGCAGCCTGTTATTCCTTTCTACAACATTACAACCTGGTCAGCCATTTCAAGCTCAATATAGAGGCGAATCACGCAACTCTTGCGGGACATACTTTCCAGCATGAATTAGAATTTGCATCGAGCCTCGGGATGCTGGGCTCGATCGATGCCAATCGCGGGGACTTGTTCCTGGGCTGGGATACAGACCAGTTCCCCACCGATCTTTATGACACCACATTTGCCATGCTGACTCTATTGAAGGCTGGAGGGTTTAAGAGTGGTGGCCTGAATTTTGACGCCAAAGTGGCGCGGGAGAGCTTTGAACCCATTGATCTTTTTCATGCCCATATCGGTGGAATGGATGCCTTTGCTCGCGGCCTGAAAATTGCTGCCGCAATTCGAAAGGATGGCATCCTGGAAAGATTTGTACGAGAACGCTATTCCAGCTGGGACAGCGGCATGGGTGCAGAGATCGAGGCAGGGAAGATGGGCATTCCTCAATTGAGCCAATATGTGATGCAAAAAGGGGCGCTGACACCCAATAGCTCGGGTCGAGTGGAAATGCTGGAAAATATTTTGAATGAGTATATTTGATTCCCCTGAGACTCTTTCTTATGACTTCGCCGAATCAACCGATTGAAGCATTGCTGGACGAGGAGAGAATCTTTCCTGCTCCGGAAAAATTTAAGCAATCCGCCCAATTCGTCGACCCTTCCATTTATGCCAAAGCGAATCAGGATTTCCAGGCTTTTTGGGCGGAAGTTGCCCAGGATTTGCACTGGATTCAACCTTGGGAAACTGTTTTGGAATGGAATGCGCCCTTTGCCAAGTGGTTTGTCGGCGGAAAACTCAATGTCTCTGATAACTGTGTGGACCGGCATGCCAAGACCTGGCGCCGGAATAAAGCCGCGATCATCTGGGAAGGCGAAACCGGTGAAGAACGAGTCTTGACTTACGGTGACCTGTACCGGGAAGTGAACAAGTTTGCGAATGTTTTGAAGAAGCTTGGCATTCAAAAAGGGGATCGGGTGACGGTCTACATGCCCATGGTCCCGGAACTTCCCATTGCGTTGCTCGCTTGTGCTCGGATTGGGGCGCCACACAGCGTCGTCTTTGGTGGGTTCAGCGCCGAATCCTTGCGCGATCGGATCAACGATGCCCAATCCAAACTCGTTATAACGGCGGACGGAAGCTATCGCCGTGGACAGATTGTTCCCCTAAAACGTAATGTGGATGCCGCCATTGCCGAATGCCCCTGCGTTGAAAACGTTATTCTTTTGAAGAGAATCGGAGATGCTGCGGCGATCCATGTTCAGGAAGGTCGGGATCATTGGTGGCACCGGCTGATGGCGGATTCGGCAAATTATTGTGAGCCTGAAGCAATGGATGCGGAAGATCCCCTTTTCATCCTCTATACCTCTGGGACTACAGCCAAGCCGAAAGGAATCCTTCACACTACTGCGGGTTACCTGGTCGGGACCTCCGCCACTCATCGCTGGGTCTTCGATATCAAAGAAGAAGATGTCTATTGGTGCACGGCAGATATTGGCTGGGTTACCGGCCATAGTTATATTGTGTACGGACCCCTTGCCAACGGAACCACCTGTCTCATTTACGAAGGTTCTCCGGATTGGCCGGATAAGGATCGCTGGTGGGCGTTGATCGAAAAATACGCGGTGACGATCTTGTATACCGCGCCAACGGCCATCCGGGCTTTTATGAAATGGGGGGAAAAATACCCGAATGCGCGCGATCTTTCGACCCTGAGATTACTAGGCACGGTCGGAGAGCCTATTAACCCGGAAGCCTGGATGTGGTATCACGAAGTGATCGGAAAAGGGCGCTGCCCGATCGTGGATACCTGGTGGCAAACCGAAACGGGAATGATCATGATTTCTCCGTTGCCTGGAATGACAACGACGAAACCGGGCTCAGCAGCGTTTCCTCTGCCCGGAATCCAGGCGGACGTTGTGGACGAAACGGGGGAATCTGTGCCTCTGGGTGGAGGAGGATATCTGGTTTTAAAGCATCCCTGGCCGGCTATGGCGCGAACCATCTATGGTGATCCCGCCCGATATGTTGAAACCTATTGGAAACGATTTGACAACCGACTGTATTTCGCGGGAGACGGCTGCAAGCGTGATGCTCACGGGTATTATTGGTTGCTGGGCCGCGTTGATGACGTGATGAATATTGCGGGCCATCGGATCAGTACCATGGAAGTGGAAAGTGCTTTAGTGGATCACCACGAAGTGGCAGAGGCTGCCGTCATCGGAAGACGAGACGAGATCAAGGGGGAGGCTATCGCGGCCTTTGTGACGCTAAAAGAAGGGGTTCTTGGAACTGCCGAAAAAATCAAGGATCTGAAACAACACGTTGTGGAGAAAATAGGTTCGATTGCCCGACCTGAGAATATCTTTTTCACTTCGGAGCTACCCAAGACACGGAGTGGCAAAATCATGCGACGGTTGTTGCGAGATATCGCCGAAGGAAGAGCACTCGGAGATACCACGACCTTGGCGGATGCCTCGGTGGTAGCCAAGTTGAAGGCGCAATACGAAGAGGGGTAGTTTGTGCCGGGGCCGCTGGCCCCGGACAAGGCCGGCCTCAGCGAGGCCGGTTGCAGCATGTGCCAATGAAGTTGTAGCCGGGGCGCTGGCCCCGGACAAGGACCGGCCTCAGCGAGGCCGGCTACAGCGAGTGCTGAGGAATTGTAGCCAAGGTCGGTGGCCCCGGACAAGGACCGGCCTCAATGTGGCCAGCTACAGCAAGGAAGTTGTAGCCGGGGCCGCTGGCCCCGGGAATGTTCCATTTTCTGCAGGAAAGTAAAAAGATAACGATCCACTTCAAATTCAATTTTTTTACGGAGGACATATCGATGCCGCAAGAAAGACCTGGAGCAGTGACTTTTTTAGGAAATCCCTTGACCGCAGTAGGGTCGGAATTGAAGGTAGCTGACAAGGCACCGGGTTTCTCAGTACTTTCAAACGATTTGAAACCCGTAACTCTCGCCGATTCGGCTGGCAAGGTTCGTTTGCTCAGCGTGGTTCCCTCGCTGGATACCCCTGTTTGTGATATGCAGACTCGTCGTTTTAATCAAGAGGCAGCGAGTCTAGGGGACAATGTTGTCATTTTAACCCTGAGCATGGATCTCCCGTTTGCCCAGAAGCGCTGGTGTGGTGCAGCGGGTGTTGACCGCGTGCAGACACTATCGGATCACCGCGACGCATCGTTCGGTCTGGCCTATGGAACGCTCATTAAAGAACTGCGACTCCTCAGCCGGGCTATCTTTGTTATTGATGCCAGAGACACGATTCGCTACGTCGAATATGTCAAAGAAATTTCTTCCCACCCGAATTATGATGCCGCTCTAGGCGCAACCAGGGGAGTACTCTCGGCCAGAGCATGAATTTATTCCCCCGGACCGACTCGGGAGGTGTGAAAAAATCGGTTGTAGCGGCGGTCTGTGACCGCCGTGTTCTATTTATTTCAATGGATTCGTCGGCGCTCAAAGAGCGCCGCTACAATTCTTTCACATCTTCAGAGAAGGGAATTGGAAAGTATCAGGAACGGGAAGAAACTCTCATCCAGAAGGTGAAGCGCCTGACTCAAGAAGAGCGTGAATGTCGGTAAACTTCCCATCTATTCTGGCTCTGCCTCTTTTCCCATTCAGTCGATTTACGTTCTTTTATTGCTAAGTTTCCCGTTGCCTGCCGTTTCCCTGCTTTTCTCTGTTCTTGAGGAGGTTTCATAATTGTCTGATGTTCGGGTTCGTTTCGCACCTTCGCCCACGGGTTTTCTCCACGTAGGGGGCGCCAGGACAGCGCTATTTAACTGGCTCTTTGCGAAACATGAGCACGGGAAATTCATCTTACGCATCGAGGATACGGATGTGGAGCGATCTTCCTCGGAAATGGTGGATGGAATTCTCGAGGGATTACGCTGGCTCGGGCTCAGCTGGGATGAAGGGCCTTACTTTCAATCGCAGCGTCTTGACCAATACCGGTCTGCCGCCCAGTTGCTTTTGGACAGGAAGAAGGCGTATCGCTGTTTTTGTTCGGTAGAGTCTCTCGCAGCCAGGCGGGAAGCGGCCACCCAGGCGAAACAGGCCTGGAAATATGAGGGGACCTGCCGGGAGCTCTCAGAACAGGAAATCCGAGCCAAAGAGATTGCGGGTATTTCCGGCGTCGTGCGCTTCAAAGTAGCCTCCGCAGAAAAGATTGATTTTCTGGACCAAGTGTTTGGCCGCATCGAGCACCCGATCGGGAGCATCGAAGATTTCGTCTTGCTGCGCTCCGACGGGATGCCGACTTATCACTTGAGCGTGGTCGTTGACGATATTGACATGCGGATCTCTCATGTTATCCGGGGGGCGGATCACATTTCCAATACCCCTAAGCAAGTTCTGCTCTACCAGGCTCTGGGAAACCCTCTTCCACAATTTGCTCACGTCCCCTTAATTTTAGGACCGGATAAGAGCCGACTCAGCAAGCGTCATGGGGCTACTTCCGTAACCGCTTATCGGGAGCAAGGCTATCTGCCCGAAGCCTTTCGAAACTTCCTGGCGCTTCTGGGATGGGCCCCGGGCACTGAGCAAGAGCAGATGAGTCCTTCCGAATTGATTGAGCGATTCTCGCTGGACGGCATTAACAAGAGCAATGCTGTTTTCAATTTGGAAAAACTGTCTTGGTTGAATGGAGAGTATATCCGGGCCAGTTCGGCAGAAGCACTTTTCCCTTTTGTCAAAACGGAACTCGAAAGGGCAAGCCTTTGGGATACTCTATATGATTCGGAGCGGAAAACCTGGTTCCTCTTCCTCATCGATTTGCTCAAAACCAGAGCCCGGCTGCTTACTGATTTTGTTCATAACGGCCGACCTTTTCTGAGCGATGATTATGAAATCGAAACCTCGGCAAAAGAAAAGTTCCTGAAAGACCCAACATTGGTCCGTCTCATGCCGGAACTGGCAACCCAATTGGATAAGCTGAGTGCCTTTGAGTTACCGGGCCTCGAGGATTGCCTGAGAGGTTTTGCTAATGAAAAACAGGTCAAAGCGGGACTTCTGATCAACGCTGCCCGAGTCCTTCTCACAGGGAAGGCCGTAGCTCCAGGGATTTTCGAGGTTATGACGATTCTTGGACGCGAGCGGACAGTGAATAGATTACACAAGTCTATACTGTAGCCGGGGCCGTTGGCCCCGGCCAAGGACCGGCCTCATTTAGGCCAGCTATAGCAAGCGCTGAGAAGTTGTAGCCGGGGCCGTTGGCCCCGGACAAGGACCGGCCTCAGCGAGGCCGGCTACAGCGAGTGCTGAGAAGTTGTAGCCGGGGCCGTTGGCCCCGGACAAGGACCGGCCTCAGCGAGGCCGGCTACTTCTTTAAGCTGAATCTTTAAATGAAAAACGCGATCGGAAAACACCACCTGAAACGACTCGACAGGGTCTGGATTGATCACCCGATCTATTTCTTGACACTTGCCACCTTCCAACGGAGACCTATACTCGATTGTAGTTCAGCCGCTGAAATCCTCAGGGCTGAATGGTCAAATGCACTGACGCGTCATGGATGGTCCGTCGGTCGTTATGTCATCATGCCGGATCATATTCACTTCTTTGCTCGTCCATCTGACAAGGCCAAACCTCTATCTGATTTCTTACGCTTGTGGAAGGAATGGACCTCTAAACGACTCATTCGCGAATGCGACTTTAATAATCCAGTTTGGCAAGCGGAATTTTTTGACCGCGTTCTCCGTTCGGATGAGAACTATGGCGCAAAGTGGGCTTATGTAAGGCACAATCCAGTTCGAGTTGGTCTGGTTAGCAAACCGGAGGATTGGCCTTGGCAAGGCGAGGTGGAAGAACTAACTCTATAGAAATTGTAGCCGGGGCCGTTGGCCCCGGACAAGGACCGGCCTCAGCGAGGCCGGCTACAGCGGGCGCTGGCATGTCGCAGCTAAGGCCGGCGGCCCTGGACATAGGAGCCAGAGCCGGCCTCAATTAGGTCAGGCATAGCAGGAGTGTTTATGACAATCCCCCGATTGAAACTCTCCGCCATGATGTTTATCCAGTATTTTGTTTGGGGATCATGGTATGTCACCTTGGCTACCTATCTCGGGCAAACTTTACGATTCGAAGGAAGCCAGATCGGAATGGCATACGGTACTGCCGCTTTGGCTGCAATGATCTCTCCCTTCTTTGTTGGGATGGTGGCAGATCGGTTTTTTGCGACCGAAAGGATACTGGCCGTCCTTCATCTGATAGGCGCCGTGTTGATGTATTTTGCTTCGCAACTTAAAGCCTTCTCCAGTTTTTATCCCGTTTTGCTGGGCTATACGTTGTGCTATATGCCGACGCTGGCGTTGACCAATTCACTCTCCTTTCATCATATGAACGACCCAGCTCGGGAATTCCCCCGGGTCCGGGTCTTGGGGACTCTCGGTTGGATCGTCGCCGGTCTCATCGTGGGGAGGTTAGGGCTGGAATCTACTGCCATCCCATTGAAAATTGCCGCAGGCTCTTCACTTTTTCTGGGCCTTTTTTGTCTGGCACTCCCTCACACGCCGCCCAAGCACCGCGGTTCAAGAATTACCGTGGGCGCTGTTCTTGGGCTTGAAGCCCTGCGTCTGATGAAAGATTGGTCCTTTACGGTCTTTGTACTGGGATCTTTCCTGGTTTGCATTCCCCTTCAGTTTTATTACACCTTTACCAATCTATTTCTAAACGAGAGCGGAGTGGCGGAACCCGCCAGCAAGATGACTCTAGGACAGGTTTCCGAGATCTTCTTCTTGCTGGTCATGCCGTATCTCTTCAAGCGGCTGGGTGTCAAAAAAATGATTCTCATCGGGATGGGATGTTGGGTGGCACGCTATCTATTGTTTTCCTTTGGGAACAACGGTTCTCTGATCTGGATGTTCTATCTCGGGATTCTCCTGCACGGGGTTTGCTATGATTTCTTCTTTGTGACGGGCCAGATCTTCGTGGACCAGAAAGCACCCGTGGCAATCCGGGGTGCCGCTCAAGGATTTATCGCCTTCGTCACACTCGGAATTGGAATGTTTATTGGAGCGTGGGCCTCAGGGCAGATTGTGCAGAACAATGGCACTCTGGCTGGGCCAGGAGAGATCTTGGGACACAACTGGCATCAAATTTGGCTCATTCCCGCGCTGGGAGCCTTGGGAGTTTTTTTCTTATTTGCTCTCTTCTTCCGCCCCCAAACGGAGTCGGCTTAAGTATGGAGTTCCTTATCAATGTTGCGTTACTACTTGGAATTCTGGGGGCAAGTGCCCTGATTACTCAGTGGTTCAGCGGCAGGATGTACAATCGGTGTGCGCAATGTGGGACTCTCAATGCAAGAAGGCGGAAGCAGTGTCGAGCTTGTGGCTTGGAATTGTAGCCGGGGCCGCTGCCCCGGACCAGGACCGGCCTCAGCGAGGCTGGCTACAGCCGCAGATTTCCATTACCACCGGCTTTATTCGATGCTTTGTCAGTTTTTGAAAGGAAGATGACGACCTCAGAAAGGTAGCGGACAAGATGCTTCACTCTTTCCGCTTCTGATTGCAAGTTGAGCAATTGCTGTTTGAGATCATTGTCCAAGTTAAGTCTTTGCGCAATATGGAAAGCATCGGCTTCCGAAGGCAATGTGGACGGCTCTTCGGCGGACTCGCGACGAATCATTTGGAAGGCCCGCTGGTAAAGGTCCGCAAGGATATCGAGGTCCTCTTTACCCGGCCGAGGCGCCGTGCCATCGTCATTGAATGGCTCGATGACTCCTCTCAAATAGGCTTTTTCAGAATTGAAATAGAGAACTCGAAAACGATTAGTTCCGATGGCAACAATATCCATACGGCCATCAGGGTAGTTCTTTAAGACCTGGTGAATTGAGGCGCTGCACCCTATGGGTTCAATGACATCATCTTTCGAATAGAGAATTCCGAAAGGTAGAGATTGTCCGAGGCATTCCCCAATCATCTGTTTGTATTTCTCTTCAAAGATGTGAAGAGGGAGCAACATTTTAGGGAACAGCACCACGTTTAAGGGGAAAAGCGGCAAGTATTTTTCCATTGCGCGAATGGTAGGCTTCAATTCTATGCTCAGTCAAGTCAGTTTTTCTTAAGTAAACCCTTATGGCAGTTCAACTATCATTTGGGGCAATTCACTGAATAATTCTTCTTTTTTCCGATAAGACCTAATAAAGTGACTAATTTGAAAAAAGAGGCAAGGATAAGCTCTGCTGAACGATGGGCCAATTATAATGTAAGTCTTTTATTTTGAACAACATTTGACTTGCTCATGATCCTAAGCCAATCGGGTAGCCACTAGTAGGATTCCACCGAACGGACGATATTTAGTAAAGAGGAGAGATTGAATTATGCCCAGAACGACAGCAACGAGCGTTTTTAAGTATGTCGATGGAGCACTCTGCGCTACGGCAGGAGTTGTCTTTAATTCCATTCAGTTCTTTAATCAATATAGACCGAACCCTTCTTTCACGCCAAAATGGTCTGACAAGCCCATGCTGAAATCATGGGAGAAATCCAAGCCGACATTGGGCTGGCCTCGTGTCACGGATTCTCTTTGTCCGGATTGCATTAAGGAAGCAAGAGAAAAGATTATCAACGGGGAGCAAGATTACCGGACGTTGATTTATGACAATGTCGGAGAAATCAAGGCCACCATTCTGGAAAAGAATGGTCAGGTGTGGATGGTGAAGGAGTGCCCGAAACATGGGAAGTATGAGGACCTAATGGCCAAGGATGTGAAGTTCCTGGATTGGATTGAACAGAATTTCCCAGGCCGCGACATCCGTGCCCACAATGATGAACGCCTCCATAACCACGGAACGAGCACAGTCAAATATGGCCGCGGATCCGTCTTAACGGTTGACTTAACCAATCGCTGTAACATGATGTGCGATCCCTGCTTCATGGATGCCAACCAGGTTGGTTATGTGCATGAACTGAGCTGGGAAGAAATCGAAGAGATCATGCGCAATGCCTTGGAGATTAAGCCCAGGCGGCAGATGTCGGTCCAGTTTTCCGGAGGCGAACCGACAATGTCCCCTTATTTTCTGAAAGCAGTCCGCCTGTCCCGAGAACTAGGATATAACAGTGTTCAGGCCGCCACGAATGGGATTGAATTTGCCAAGAGTAAGGAATTCTGCAAACAAGCCTTCGAGGCTGGTATGCGTTATGCCTACTTACAATTCGATGGAATTGGAAATGATGCGAATGGCCATCGTCAGGTGGGGAATTTGTTTGACGTTAAGTTGCGCGCCATTAATAATATGCATGAGGCTGGGATCGAGATTGTCCTGGTTACGACGCTCGTTAATGGCGTCAATAATGATCAAGTTGGCCCCATCGTGAAATTTGCTCGTGAGAATCCCAAAAAGATCGCATTCATCGCATTCCAGCCAGTTTCCTTCACCGGACGCGATGAAGATATCACACCTGAACGTCGGCTGCGTCAGCGCTACACCCTCTCTCATATGGCAAGTGACGTCAAGGAGCAGGCTGGTATCACTGAGCCTACTCGTGACTGGTTCCCGATTTCACTGATGGCGGTGTTTGCCGATTTTGCTGATCTTGCTCATGGGCCCACCTCCGAGTGGGGTTCCTTCAATTGCGGTTGTCATCCTAATTGTGGTGTGGGGACGGCAATCATGATTCACAAAGACACGAAAGAGATGGCCGCGGTTCCCCAATTTATCGATGTCCCAGGTCTTGTTCGAGATACCCAGAAAGTTACGGATGCCGCCAGAAACAAGAAATTCTCTGGTTTCATGATGGCTTTGGCGCTGCTTAAGAATTTCAAACCTTTCGAGGCTCCCAAGAGCCTTTCCCTGTTCGACATCCTCAAGAAGTTTGATAAGACGTGGGGGATAACGGGCAAGGACTATGGAAAGTCGACCCCTGATCGGACTTTCGACGATATCAAGAAACGTCGTGAGGATCCTTGGAACTTCCTCTTTATTGCCGGCATGTGGTTCCAGGATTTGTTTAATTACGATTTCCGGCGCACGGAAATGTGCATTATTCCTTATGCGACCCAGGAAGGTGAGATTTCCTTCTGTGCCTACAACACTGGCGTCGGATGGAGAAAAATCATAGAGAACATGCACAAGAACGCTACCGTGGCAGATTGGTATAAGAAGAATGGCAAGCATGAAGTCTTTGCCAAGGGAAAGAAAGTGGGCCTTGAAACGTATGAACATGGCCTAAAGATTGACGCCGTCGATGCAGCGAGAGTGAGATCGAAGGGCGACGGACCTCAAACGGCTGCTGAAGAAGAACGACAACGCAGGAAAGCCTTGAAAGAAGCCGCAGAAGTCCGCAAGATCTACGAGGAAATGGTTTTGAAGAAACCTGCCGAGGAGCAGCTTGTTCAAATCGGAGAACCTGTAAAGTAATTGGCGGTGTCGCGAAAGTGTTTGGAATGGATTTGCTTCATATTGGGCCGTCTTTGAGGGCGGCCTTTTTTTTGTGTATTACCAGTAAGGATTTGGAGCATCGAAGATTCGAACAATTCCCTATGGCTCGAATCTTAGCAAGTCGCTGAAATCTTATGGAGCTCAATAGGCTTTTGATCGATCAGAGTACCTTTCATCATTTCTTGTCGAATCATGATGAAAACCAGTGGGATCATATCCTCAAAGAATTACTGCCGCTGGTTCACCCGGTCGATCAAGATGCCACTCAGATCTGGTTTTCTTTTTGGCCATTGAAATTGGCTCGATCCTTGCAAGATTCGGCGGATCCCGCCGTAACAGTCAAAGCGCTGGAGCTGGATGGCAAGTATCGGCTGGAACTGCAAATGGACTCTTCAGTCGACATTCTTTTATGCCTTCCGTTACTGGGGGATTGTTAAGCAGGCTATCCTCGAGGTTTCAGAATCCAAAACCGTTTCTGCGGAAATGAATCTTCTGACCGTGATTCGTTCCATTGCCTCCCAAGTTGCGGACTTCTTGTCAGATTGACGAGTCTGTCGTCTTGGGAATCACGGCAGCAGGTCTCATGATGTTGAGCAAGTCGGAGTCAGTGCCTTTGATAAAGAATCTGAACCAGGGCCCAATCGTGAAACCAGCGCCCTCAGTCGAACAGGTCTTGCGTGCCAGGAATGAAAAGGGAAGAAGGGCGGAATATTGCGTTTCTTCGGGATTGAAAACGGGAAGTATCAGGTTACTTATGAGGAAAAGAATCGCGACGGGTCGTTCATTGCCATGCATGGGCAAGACCTTTCTATGGCCTCCTCCAAAGACAAACGGGACTTCCGAAATCAGGATCATCGCCGAGTTTACGGACCCATTCCCGCTGAATGTCGCAGTGGGGCCTGTGGCTATTGTTGGATCGGAGTCACTCAACGGGAAGGACAACTTTCTGAACTCGCGGCGTTTGAAAAGAAACGTCTGGCCCATTTTGGTTATCTCGAAAAAGATGCCGAAGTTGGATCTCATCCGCATATTCGCCTTTCCTGCCAGGCCAAATGCCATGGCGATGTGACAATTGTCATTCCTCCTTGGAATGGAGTCTTGAATAGCCGGAGATCGCGATTGCAAACACCGTCGATTCAAGCTAAAGCGCAAATTCGGCCGGACGAGAAAGACAGCTAGAGTTGATTTTTAGAGGAACCGGTTAAAATGACTCAGTTGTGCGACTTCGAGAAGACGTATGCTGAGTGTGTAAAAGATTCGGATTTGAAAGGAGAAGAAAATTCATGCTAACACTGACCGAAAAAGCCCTGGGCAAAGTCAAAGAAATCCTTGATGCACAGCCAGAAAATTATGCCGGGCTGCGGGTTCAAATCGTTGGGGGAGGATGCTCGGGATTTCAATACCAGATGGGCTTTGAGAAACAGGCGAACAATGGTGACGAAGTCCTTGACATGAATGGCGTTCAGGTTTTTGTGGATAAAGGGAGTTCCATCTACCTGGATGGCACGGAAATCGACTTTGTTGAGGCATCTGACGGGATCTGGTTTAAGTTTAACAATCCCAACGTCAAAAGCACCTGCGGTTGTGGTGAGTCGTTTCATGTGTAATTAACCAAAATCCTAAGGGGATTCTCTTCCCGGAAAAGCAACGCAATCAGATTCAGGCCAATTTCTCCAGCTGGAGGATTGGCCTTTTTTTTCATTCCTTTGAAGTTGTAGCCGGGGCAGTTGGCACCGGCAAAGTGCCGCCTAAGCGAGGCCGGCAACAGTCGATTTCTTTAAAACGCTGATTTGGAAACGGAAAACATGATTACAGATCTCTATCATCGGCAGGCAAAAGATCTCAGGATTTCAGTGACAGATCGGTGCAATTTCCGATGTACGTACTGTATGCCCCTCGACAAATATGTCTGGATCGAGAAGAAAGGAAATCCTCTCCTTTGAGGAAATCACTCGATTGACCTCCCTCTTTATCCAGCTTGGATTGACGACATTCGGTTGACCGGCGGAGAGCCCCTTGTACGTCAGGATCTCGATGTCCTGGTCGCAAACTTTCTGTCCTTAGCGGCCTCAGGGATCTCAGTCTTACGACCAACGGGATCTACCTGGCGGATCAGGTTGAAAAACTGGCAAAGGCCGGGCTAAAGAGAATCAATGTGAGTCTGGATACATTGAATCCGGAGCGGTATCACAGGATCACAAAGCGTGGAGACCTCAATAAAGTTGTGGATGGCTTGTTTGCTGCCAAACGGCTGGGATTCCAGCCTATTAAGGTCAATGCGGTGATCGAGCGCGGCGTTAATGATGTCGACATTCTCGACATTGTGGAGTTCTGCAGGGAAAACGAATTTGCATTGCGCTTTATCGAGTACATGGATGTGGGAAATTCCAATCATTGGAAATCAGAAAAGATGGTTTCGAAGCAAGAAATCTTGAGTATCATCCACAGGCGGTATCCCCTCAAGGAAATTGGCCGGGATCAAGGGACGGCGCCCGCAGTGGATTATCTGCCTATCTTGATGGGAAAGGCGATATCGGCGTCATTGCCTCAGTTACCGAACCTTTCTGCTCCAGTTGCACACGAGTTCGCATAACTGCGGACGGGAAATTAGTCACTTGTCTCTTCTCCGAAAAGGGGCATGATCTGAAAAGGCTGCTGAGAATTGGCGCGACCGACAATGAGATTCTCGACTCCATTCGGGCGTGTGGGGGAAATCGCTTCGACCGTTATTCGGACGAACGATTGAGGCAATGAACTCTCCCCAAGGATATGACGCCTCGAATCGGAAGAAGATTGAGATGATCAGCCTGGGTGGATAATATTCTGTTGACTGGTTCCGTTCCTCAGTCACCGGAACACGCGACTGTCGATGCAAGCCACTTCATTCGTTTCTCAAAAGAGCATTGGAATTAGGTTGCAGGGAGGTTCTGCGAGCCGCTGTGCCCAAACCTTTTTTGAGCGTCTGGGCCGGGCTTAGCGTGTGCCGCTCTATTTTTTCGCGCCTTCAGAGTCCACATAACGATTGGGTACAAGTTCAGGGGAACTCTCATCAAATGGTCTTTGGAGCGCATCACTCGGAGACCACTGGATGTCTTCTGAAATTGCCTTCGAAATGGTGAGTTCCACGATTCGCTTCGGTTCGGGGTGACGTGCGAAGTCGGCATGGATCTGGCAGACAGCAACCTGAAGCGAGTCATGGTACTGACGGATCCGAACTTGAGTTCTCTCTCACCGGTGTCCAACGCCTGAATTCTCTGGACCAGCAAAAAATCAATTACGAATTGTTTGATCAGGTTCGGATTGAGCCGACGGATGAGTCGTTTCAAGAGCCATTCGGTTTGCAACGAAAGGACGATTTGATGCTTTTGTCGCGATTGGTGGAGGATCCACAATTGATACGGCGAAAGCTGCCAATCTCTACTCGACCCATCCGGCTGATTTCCTAGACTATGTTAATCCACCGTTGGCAAAGGCTTACCTGTACCAGGCCCGCTCAAGCCCCTCATCGCAATTCCCACGACTGCAGGGACTGGGAGTGAAACAACGGGAGTCGCCATTTTTGATCTCGTGAAATTGCACGCGAAAACGGGGATTGCGCACCGTCGCTTAAAGCCTACCTTGCGCTTGTTGATCCGGATAATACTCTCACCCTACCTGCGCAGGTCAGTGCTTCAGCCGGATTGGATGTCTTAAGTCATGCCCTGGAATCTTATACGGCTATTCCATTACGGTCAGTCGTCAATATCCTGAGAGACCCCGTTCCGTCCTGCATATCAAGGAGCTAATCCAATCAGTGATGTGTGGTCTTTAGAAGCGCTCCGGATTGTGTCACAACATTTGATCCGGGCCGTGGAGGACCCGTTGGATCATGGAGTCGAAGTCGAAAATGCTGCTGGCAGCATGCTATGCCGGGATCGGATTCGGAAACGCAGGAGTTCATCTCCCTCACGGAATGTCCTATCCTGTTTCCGGGATGATTCGAACGTACCAGCCGGAAGGCTACCCGGTTCATCATCCCATGGTACCACACGGAATTTCGGTCATCCTCAATGCGCCGGCGGTTTTCAGGTTTACGGCCAGTGAATGTCCGGAGCGTCACATGCTAGCCGCAGATATTCTTGGAGCCAACGCTTCGCACGCCAAATCCGAAGATACGGGCGAGTTCTGGCAATCAGATTATTCAGCTCATGCAGCGCCTAAAGTCCCAAACGGTCTGGCAGCCCTCGGTTACACAGGTAAGGACATTCCTGCGCTGGTCAATGGAACGCTTCCACAGCACCGGGTGACGAAACTGTCTCCTCGCTCTGCAGGAGAGGAAGAGTTGACGAAATTGTTTGAGGAGTCAATGGTGATTTGGTGATCCCGCCGTGTGGCGGTGTTTCTTAAAGTAGAAGCTGTCTCGAAATCACCCTATTTCCGAGCTTTGTCGAGAAACTCTCGATCCCTTCAACCATTTGGCTGCAGTTCAAGCAAACACTTCTACTTTGCACTGCGTCATAGCCTGACGAGCTTGCTCGGCATGCTCTCCAGCGTTTCCAACGAGGCCTTTGTCATGGTTGAAACAGGAGGCACTCGATCCAAGGTGTAGAGTTGGAGACGGATTCGCCGGACTTGGACAAGATGTCCTAGCCAGGGATGGATATGCTCTTCTCCCGTATTCGCAAACTGTCCCTCGCAGAAAAAAGATTGAATGGTCAGATCCGGGAGTTCCCCAAACTTGCAATAAATTCGCCAGACTTGCGCCACTAAGGGTCGATCCAACCATTCTCTCCCGGCATCGAACTTGATCGACTTGAGTTCAATCGGAGACAACGCGTCAAAGATGGTTCGGTTGAACAAATGGCTACCGTTGGTCAGCAGACCGAGTCGTGACTCGGCAGACAACGGTTTCTCGCCTGCGCCCAAGCTCCACGGCTTTTGGAAATTCCGGATGGAGGGTGGGTTCCCCGTTTCCTGAAAACATGATGACGTCGATAGTGGAACTGGACCTGGAAATTTCTCCGAATCGCGCGGTGACCGCGCGTTCGATCTCGATCAATGAGGGGAAGGGGACTCCTGCAAAAGAACTCTCCACGAGAGGGCGGAAAGTCCAACCGCATTGGCAATAGAGACAATCGAAATCACAAACCTTCAGACCGCTTGGCAGCAAATTGATTCCCAGCGACAGACCAAACCGGCGTGAGGAAATTGGGCCATAAACAATTTCACAATTCAGGTCCCAATATCGTTTTTCACTTGAGGGGGTCATTAGTTCAAACTCAAAATTGGCGGCTTATTCCGGTTGTCCTCATCGGATAACCCCATCTTGGAAAGACGGTAGCGTAATGCATTTCTGGAGAGCCCGAGTAATCGAGCCGCCTGGCTCTTGTTGCCATTGGTACGGCGCAAAGCTTCCTTAATCATTTCGTCTTCCCATTGTTCGAGAGAGATTCCTTCGGGCAGGAATGGGACTGTTCCCGTCGTGGCTTTTGGGCGTGAGATATCCAGGGTGATATCCTCAGCGTCGATGATTTCTCCAGTCGACAGAGCGATGGTGCGCTCAATGATATTCTCCAGTTCACGAACGTTTCCCGGCCAATGGAAAGAAGTGAGCACACTCAGCCCGGCAGGCGTAATCCCTTTGATCGGCTTGCCGGATTCTTTGGCAAAGCGTTTGATAAAATGATCCACCAAATAAGGAATGTCCTCTTTACGCTCCCGGAGCGGCGGAATATTGATCGGGACGACGTTCAGACGATAGTAAAGGTCTTCGCGGAATGTCCCTTGCTCCAGCGCAGCGCGCAGATCCCGGTTGGTGGCTGCGATCAGGCGGACATCGACCTTAAGTGTCTTTGTTCCTCCCAAACGATCAAACTGCCGTTCTTGAAGCACGCCGAGCAGCTTCACTTGGATTGCGGGCGGGACATCTCCGATTTCATCTAGAAAAATCGTTCCTTTGTCCGCCAATTCAAATTTGCCTGGTTTTGAGGTGTTGGCGCCCGTGAATGCGCCTTTCTCATATCCAAAGAGCTCGCTTTCCAGCAGATTTTCAGGGATGGCCGTACAATTGATCTTAACAAAAGGTCCTGAAGCACGACGCGAATGTTCGTGGATAGCGCGAGCAATCAAGTCTTTCCCGACGCCGCTTTCTCCCCCGAGCAGAACCGTAGAGTTGGACGGCGCCACCCGACTTACCGTCGCTAAAACTTCCTGCATCCGGCTGCTCATGGCGATGATGTTACGAAAAGTATAGCGTTGGCCAAGAGCCTCTCGCAGAGAGCGGTTTTCTTCACGAAGCCGATGAATGTCCAACTCCTTGTGAACAATGAGTTTCATCTCTTCAAGAGAAAAGGGCTTTAAAACATAATCGCTGGCGCCGGATTTCATGGCTTCTACAGCGGTCTCTACCGTTCCATATGCCGTCATCACAATGACCGGGAGAGTAGCGTTCACTCGTTTGATGGCTTGCAGAAATTCCAAGCCGTTCATTCCTGGCAGCTTCAAGTCAGTGATCACCAAGTCTACGGAGTTATGGCTTAGGCGTGAAAGCCCATCTTCGGCCGAGGGCTGCGGAACACACCGTAAATCCGTCTTCGGTAAGACTGAGTTCAAGCAGGCGTAACAACTTAGATTCATCTTCAACTATCAAAACGCCAGGCATAGGTGATTCTCCCCTTTTACCTAATTAACCATTTCCCTCCGCCTCTGAAAGGGTGGGAAAAAATGAATTTTGGCGTGCCCCTCCTTGGTTAAAAGGACTCCAAGGGGCGGTCGTCAGCTGATTTTCCAACCGCCCTAGTCCCGCCTTAACACAGGTGTGAACAGCGCAGAGTGACACCACAACCAATTCTTTCACGCCTTCACGGGTGGTTGAGATTCTTGATTGCATTGATGAAACAAAACACTAACGCTCTTCTGGTGTTGCTCCTTGGGTAAGTGGCGTATCCACCGGAAACAAGATTCGAAAGCAAGTCCCTTTCCCGGGTTCAGATTGGACCTTGATCTCACCATTATGATTATCGATGATCTTCGATACAATCGACAACCCCAGCCCCACGCCTCCCTTTTTGGTAGTGAAAAAGGGGTTGAAGATTTGATCCTGGATCTCACGGGGAATTCCAGGGCCAGTATCTTCGATCTCAATCACAACGGCTTCCTGACCATCTAAATTCGCACGTGAAGCGGCTGACTTTGAGTTTTCCTCCGTTGGGCATTGACTTCATAGGCATTGAAAAAAAGATTCGTGAACACTTGCTCACAAAGCCCGGCATCCAGGGATAGGCTCGGCAAATCGGTGGCATAGTGTTTTCTCCAGCTCAACTTTTGACTCCGGCCAACGCTCTTGCGCTACCTTGAGACTCTGATCGAGCAGGGAAGGGACCTTCTCAAGAGAAAAATCAGGTTGCAGACGGGCGCGCGAAGTCCAAAAAGCGATTGACCAGAGCATTCAGTCGATTCACTTCGCTTGAGATATAGCCGGCCAATTCCGAGACTAACGGATCCGACTTCGCAATTTTTTGGCTCAGCATCTCCGCTGAACCTTTGATGACGCCAAGAGGGTTTCTAATTTCATGAGCAAGTCCCGCGGAGAGCTGTCCGAGCGCAGCCAGGCGCTCGGAACGCCTCATTTCAACCTGAGCTTGCTCCAGACGCCGGTTGGTTTCAGCCTGAGCTTCCGCCAGAAGCTGGTAACGCTTGGACTGTCGGCGGGTTTCTTCGACAAAACGATTGACCACGATGGCCGCTAGAAAGAAAAAGAGAATTCGGATTGCTAACTCGGTGGCACCGCTGGCCGTCAATTCATAATCTTCGAGAGCCGGGATGAGATAAGAACAATAAGCTGCAGAGGACAAAAAGGTCCAAAAGAGCGTTCTCCAGATATCATAAATCATGGCTGCCGAAACAACCGGCAAGTAGAAAATCAAGTAGTAACTGCTATTAATCGGAATACTGCCAGTATGTCCGAGTAACAAAGTTGCTAGCAGTATCTTGATCAATATACTGTAGACCCTAGCTCTGGCCGGTCGGATCTGGCCAAAAATCCGCTGCTCAAGAAGCTGGGTGGCGCCAATGGCCAGTAGGATGAGATCTTTATGGACCTCGAAGATAGGAGGCAGTACTGCCAACACTCCTAGTAGCACGACCCAAAGCAGGTCTACCCAGCTTAACTCCATTGGCTTTTGATTCAGCACGGGGACTGGACCCTCTTAGCTGCTCTCATCGAGGGAATTAGCGCGGAAATAGCATGCGTAGGGGCAAAGCATTCGATGAAGAGTGTAGCCCTCGGTCTCACCCCGCTAAAGAATGCTTTGCCCATGTAAATTCCAATCTCGACAAAGAGCTGCGAATGTCTCAGCAACTTTACGCCAATCTTTTCCTCAAGGAAACCGAAACCGGCTGCATTCCTAGATTCTGAAGTTGTAGCCGGCCTCGCTGAGGCCGGTCCTTGTCCGGGGCCAACGGCCCCGGCTACAACGACTGGTCCCTTCCGCCAAAACAACAGTGGGTACTTATTGCTGATAAGGAGGCTCGTAGAGCTCCGCCCCCAACCAACCTTCCTCTTGGTCGAGTCCGCCGCATGGCGGGCGCGGCCGAGAATGTTGTTTGCCTGGCCGAAAACAACCAGTTTTGGCCGGCTACAGCCATCCAGCTAATTTCGTGACGAGAGTCCCATTTAAAGTAATCTCTAAGCCAAAGAAAAATATAGGGATACATGATGACACCTTAACCCACGGTCTGGCATGAAACTTGCCAGCCTATTAGTGAGTAGTGGCAGGACATCGTGAAATCGTTTCAGCGGGAGGGCACCATGAAAACGCGAATGTTGTGGATAGCAATGCTGGTTTTATCGATCAGCTGTTTCACAGTGTCAAAGGTGCTGGCAGGCGACGAGCAGGAAAGCGGAGTTGCACGTGTGAGTCTCATTAATGGGGAAGTCTCCACCATGCGGGGCGATAGCGGCGACTGGATGGCCACAACGGTAAATGCTCCGCTGGTCCAGGGAGACAAGATCTCTACAGGCCCAAATTCTCGCGCTGAAATACAACTCGATCATTCGAACATCATTCGCCTAGATCAAAGAACTGAAGCCAGGATCGCCACACTCTCAAACAATCGCATTCAAATCCAGGTTGCCCAAGGACGTTTGAATTTCACGCTGTTTAAGGGCAATGAAGCCGACGTAGAGATCGACACTCCCAACGCCGCGCTTCGTCCATTGGAAGAGGGTATCTACCGAGTACAGGTGAACTCGGATTCTGAAACCGAAATCATTTGTCGCAAAGGCAAGGCCGAAATCCAGACGCCTGAAGGAAGCACGCGTATTGGCAAGAACGGTCAAATCATTGTCCGAGGAACGGAAAACGCGCAGTATCGAATTGCCAAGGCGCCCGGAAATGACGACTGGGATCGCTGGAACCAAGAGCGCGATCATGCCATCAGTGACGCTCAAAGCTGGCAATATGCGAATCGCTATTATACGGGTGCGTCTGATCTCGATCGTTACGGAAGCTGGGACGAATTCCCCGGATACGGCTCGACGTGGGCGCCAAATTATGTGGATAGTTCCTGGTCCCCCTACACTCTTGGAAGTTGGAACTGGCAGCCTTATTGGGGTTGGACCTGGGTTTCCAGCGAGCCTTGGGGATGGGCTCCTTACCACTATGGACGATGGTTCGTTCATGGTGGGAACTGGCGTTGGTGGCCTGGCCCTGTGTATCCCTCCTATCATCCCGTTTGGGCTCCTGCCTATGTCTCGTTCCTGGGATTTGGTTTTGGAGGGCAAAACTGGAGCTTTGGCTTTGGGTACGGCTACAACTCGATTGGATGGTTACCCACCGGCCCGTGTGATCATTACTACCCTTGGTACGGCACGCGTCACGGCCATGGTTATGATGCCGTCAACATTACGAACGTGACGAATATCCATAACATCACGAATATTAATAACGTTTCCGGTGTTCCTCCACTGGCGGATCGGGCATCGCGTCCGTACTACTCAAATGTTCAATCGGCTTTGGATAATGAGAAAGTGCGGAGATCGGTCAATTCAATGAACACGGAGGAATTTGTAAAAGGAGGAATGGCGAACCCCAATCGGTCTGCCGTGGATGCGAGAACATTACGGCAGGCACAACTGGTGGCTGGAACCGTTCCAGCAGTCCCAACTCGCGACAGCTTGAGGACGGTAAATCGGGCTGTAAATCCAGCCTCGTTGCCCAATCGGTCGACAAGTTCGGAAAAGTTTTTCTCTCGCAACCAACCGGCTGCGGCGCCTCAATCTTTTGATCAACATGCGGCTGAGATCCGGCAAATGGTGCAGCGGTATAACCCGCAATCTCCAACCGGGCAGAATATAGTGCATTCGAATCGTTCCACTGTCATAGCTCCTGCATCGTCTGCGGCTGGTAGCACCGCAACGAGAGAGGCCGTCACGCAAGGAATCCAAAATCGACAAGCTCCAAGCCGTAGTCTGGAAACTACTCCTCGATGGGCAGTTCTTCGGCTCAATCGGCGTCCACCGGGAGTTGGAATCGCTTTGGAAATGGGCAGATGAATTCAAGGAGCACGTCGACCGAAAATTCGCAACAGCGTGGCCCCGGTTCAGGTGCCGCCGGTCCCCCGACCCCATCTCGAGGGACGTATGGTTCTGGGCGGACCGGAACACAGCAGCCACAAGGGTTCCCGACGCTTCCCCATCACGAACGGATTGGAGGCGATTCAATGGACCGTCCAATGTGGAGGGACAACGGATACCATCCGCTTCAGTTCCCTCAAACTTTCCATCTTCGACTAGAGTGTATTCTCCCTCAAACTCCCCTTCGACCCAATCGGTTCAAGGAAATGGGCGTGGGACACTTTACCAATCGCCAGTCGAGAACCGAAATTGGAATCGATTCCCTTCCGCTTCGGGAACAACCTCTCAGAGCCAGGGTTCTAATCAAATGAATCGGTATTCCAGACCGGAGACGTCTCAACCCCCGGTTCGTCAATATACACCAACCCCGGCACGGCAGTACTTGCCGACCTATCAGCCTCAACGACCTCCGCTCCAAATGAGCAAACCAATCGTGACTGAGCGCGCGCCTCGTAGTTATGATAGTGGCGGGTATCGAGGAAGCCAAGTTGAGCAGCGGCAAGCTCCTGCCCCTCAAAGAGGAGGGGGAAGTAATTCGTCGCTTCGCCATCTCATTCGTCGGGACAACGAGGGGGAAAAAGATAGCAGTCTGATTTTGGATTGGTGATTGGATTGCGGATTTCTGATTGGATTAGCTTGTAGGCTAAATCCTGCGCTTCATAAATCCGGCAACGTATTTTTGGTGGTTTGGCCGTCTAAAGGTGGAATGCGCGCTTCGCCGCGCGTTCATTGAGCGTGCGCAGGGGGTCAACGCTCCCGCGCGCAGTCCGAAAATGCCTACTACAGAGTTCTTACTTTTTTGAAACACGAAAATAGTATTTGCCAATATCCTCGAAAGAGTTACCAGATTTCAGTGCCGCTTAATTTGACAATGTAATCTCCCGGACCCAAAAGTCCAACGGGAATCGGCATCACAATCAATGCCGATCCCATTTTTCCTCGTGAATGCTCAACCTGTTCAGGCTGAGAACCTCCTCGCCACTGGCCCCCTGTAGGGCCGCACGATAATTATCGTAATTCTCGCCGTCAACCGCGAGGCTTAGCTCCACCAGCTTGGCTGCAGGAGGAATAATCAGCTTTTTCATTGACCCGAAATCCCGTACCAGCCCGGGAGTCAGAGGGAACGAAACAATGGCGGGTCGCTGCATTGATGCCAGCTGCTCTTCCAAGGCGGACCGGCTCTGCTGTTGTTGCCCTAACTGTTCCATCAGGTCCTGGCTCCGCTTCTGTGCTTCGCTTATTTGTTGGCTTAGACCATTAACGCAATCAGAGACGTAGTCTGGTGGTCCCGCATTTGCGCCAACCTCAGTCTGCAATCTTCGGACTTCTACAATTGGCCAGGAAATACCAACGGTCAACACCAGCGCTATCGCCGCGAAAGAGTACTGAACGGCTGGTTGTTGTACGCGCAACAAAGCCATTAAGGCTTTCACGAACGAGGGCTGAGTAAGGGGGCTCTTTTGTTGGCGGGAAGCTTCAACGTACTTCGTGAGTGAACGTGCAAACCCAAGCTTTTGACGCCGCTCCGGGGCTGTCAAAAAATGCCTTTCAAAGGCTTCTCTCTCTTGACGCCGGCAGGCTCCCCCGAAATACTCGTCAATCAGCTCGTCCTCATGAATAAGCACTGAGTGAAGCGTCATCCTGAGTCATCAATTGCTCTTCAAGTTTCTCCTGTTCTCCTTGAGATAAGTTTTCCCAAGCAAGTATTCTCTTATTGCTTCTTCCAAGTTCATATCGATTTCCATTAGTTATTCCCTTTAAGGAATCGTCTAAGGTTTTTATCATTCTTGAAGAAACCGATTCGAATTCACCTGACTTGTACTCGCAGCCCCCGTATACTCCCTTCACTTGTATATGCGAAAAAAACACATTCTATTTCATGCTATCTCGTGGCTTTTCAAACACTCCTGAACACATTGAAATAAAACAGCCCGAATTCGGCAGGCTTGAATTCTCAAGGCATTAAGTTCCATGCCGAGTTTGCCGGCGAGTTGTTTCCTGTGATCGATTTTCCCACCCTCATCCGAATAGTAGTCGAGAATCAGACTGCGAGTCTTAAAATTCAACTGCTGCACGCACTGTTCCAAACAAGAGTATTGCTTGCTCCACTTCTACTGTGGGATGAAGGACGGGCGGTGGGACCGGAGTGGGAATTCTTCGGATGTATTCATGAAAGACATATTTGCCACGCCATAAAAATAGAGGGCTGGATCTCCAACATAGCTTCCTGCAAGATCCGGTATCTTCATGACGACACGGTCAATCGTTTCGTCAGTCAAGTCTTCCGGGATCAAACAGCCTCGACACGTGAAAATCGTGATTAAGCGCTTGCGAATTTCTTCGTATTTTTTTCCGGCCTGTTCCCGGTCCGAATTGAGCCAGGCGAGCAACTGATCGAAGGCTTCTTGAGTGAACTCTTTCTTCGTAAAGGGAGTGCTACTCAAAGTTTAATACCCCTTATTTGATTTTGAAATTTAGCTCGGTCTCCCGCGAAAAATTAAAGTGCTAGTTGCTGGCTCTTGGGATCGGAAAAAGAGTATGTGTTTCGCGCTGCGTTCGGCGTCCGGCACAATTTCCAAGCCGCGGATCCCACTCTTTTTTAGGGCAAGAGGAGCAATGTTTGAATCAGCTTGAGTAAATGTCTGCAGGATAATCCCAGAGTAAGAAGACATTTGAGCGGAAAAAATAATGACCAAATTAGATCATATTAGCTTCAGCTTGTGAAGTCTATTTCCTGCATAGGAACTCATATCCGGGCCATGGAGAAATGCCATCGCGGTTCTTCCTGAAGCCGCAGGATACCACTCATATATCACCTTGAACGCTCTGCTAGAGAAGCAGACTGAGAGCGTGTCCCACGCGACTACATGCGCGAGAGAAAAAGTAGTCTGGGAATAGCATGCGCCCGCTAACCCTTTTCCCAAAATGGTCGAGATTCTTGTAATCTTATCCGCTGATTCTTCGCAGATACTGGGACCGTGGCAAAATTCTTCCTCAGGCAAACTATCATGGACTTTGCGAAGGTCCTGGATGAGTTTGCCAGCTGACTGGTAGCGTGACTCAGACTTTTTTGCCAGCAGCTTAAGAGTTATCCGGTCCAATTCAGAAGGCACTGCTCGATTGAAATGCGACGGTGGCACCGGATTGGCATAGATCACATTGGCCCCTTCTTCCATCGTCGTTGTCCCGGAGAATGGGCGTTTACCCGTAAGGCATTCATAAAGTAGCGCGCCGAGGGAGAAGATGTCGCTGCGTGAATCCACGGGATGGCCTGTTGCTTGCTCGGGAGACATATAAGCCACAGTACCCACGATCGAGCCAAACTTTGTCACGGAGTTTTGAGTAACCGTTTTCTCTCTGTCCGCGTTAATGTTACGAACCGTCTTGGCTAAACCGAAATCGAGCAGTTTAACCCGTCCGCGAGGAGTGACGATAACGTTGCTGGGCTTTATGTCCCGGTGAATCATCCCGCAGGAGTGCACCTCTTCCAACGCGTCAGCCAGCTGAATAACAAAATCTAAGGCCATTTTTATCTTCAAAGGATGCCCATTAATTTTGTCTGAGAGGGTCTCGCCTTCTACATATTCCATCACGATGCACGACGGCTCTTCTTCAATGGCTTCATGAATGCAACAGATGTTGGGGTGTTCCAGCTGCGCTGCAGCTCGTGCCTCTGAGAAGAGCCGGTCTTTTGCTCTCTCATCTTTTGTGAAATCTTTTGACAGCAATTTAATGGCTACGCGGCGATTGAGCTGGGTATCTTCTGCCAGGAAAACGGCGCCCATGCCACCAGCTCCCAGTGGCCGGATAATTTCGTAATGAGAGATTCTCTCGTATTCCATGGCTCTTACCTCTGATCTTATCCGATAGCTTCTGATCAGCTATCGGCGTATTACCTTCTTCATTTGGTAATGAGTCGCGGCAGCAAAACATTTCACAAGTATTCAAGAAAACTGGATAAAGGAGGTGGGTAAAGGGAAGCAAGCAGGAATACCGACCAGCGCTAACTCTCATTGATTGGACTAATTCTTAAGCGTACGAGAAGTTGTTGAACTGGGGGGATGAGCGGGTGGTGACTTTCAAAAAGGAAACAAGCTGACACATTACAATCACTTCCATTCCCCTTGGAGCACAAAACCTGCCCAATAATAAGGCGAGCGCCACTTTTTCTGTTGCGATAACTCGACCTGAGCAACTCGCAGAGCCGCGGCAGGCGAAAGGCGTTCCTGAAACATCTGCTGATAAAATCTTTTCATTAATTCCGCCGTGGCTTCATCATCCACCTTCCATAGACTGGCGACTACCCGGGCTGCGCCGGCGTACATGAAGCCACGGACAATGCCGACTAACCCTTCCCCTTTAATATCCTTGCCCAGGCCCGTGTTGCACGCGCTCAGCACGACCAGATCGGCTGGTAGATTTAGATTGTAAATATCATGCAGTCGAAGGAAACCGTTTTGGGGTTTCCCCTGTTCGTCTACTAGCGATAAGACCAGGCCGGAGAGTTCCGGATGCTGGTTGTTCAAAAGGCCATGAGTGGCGAAATGAACGATTCGGAATTGGCTTAATTCAAGACTTACGGCGGTCTCACGGCTGGCTTTGAAATCGACTGCCTTCAGGCAAGTCCCTGAGAGACTTACAGACAGAATACCTTCAGCTTCCTGGCGAGTGGAAAGTAGCCGAGGGATGCCCAAGCCACCCTGGAGCATCCCGACGTCCCGCAGAGAAAGTTGAAGATCACTGAGAGTTGCTGCCGTAGACTTGCGATGAGACACTATGGTCGGCTTTGGACTTTGCCTAGGCACTCCGCGGCCCGAGACCCGTGGGTCATCTGCTTCGAAGACTGGATCAGCCAATACGGCCACTGACCTGCTGGCTGGCTGGCGGTTGACAGTCTCCTTGCGCAACATAGCTAGTGCCGAAGCCGACGGCAGATTGACAATTTCGTGGTCAATAACTAGAGGCCTTCCTCCCTCGTCCCAAACAGGAGGAGAGGGGTGGGGTGAGGGGTAATTGTCGCCCTGCAGTTTCAGTTCTTTGGCCTGACCCTTCTCCCTTGAATCTTGACCCTTTATTCTACCGCTTGTCCCTTGGTCCTCTGGGCCCGTTCCCCCTTGCTCCATGCTCCCTGTTCCTTGTTCCTTCGGACACGGCAACGCTCCAAACGGCACATATTGCAAAGCACCTTCAGCAACGATGAGTAATCTGCGGCTTCCTAATTGGTCGGCCACAGGTCCCAACAACAGCTGGCTCAATGCAGCCGCCTGCGTCCTAGTATTGAACATCAGAATCTTTGACTCTGGCCTGATACTGTTTGGGTGTTTCATCTGGCGTAGGATGGCGAGCAGTGAGCAGGCCATAGAGAAGCCGAGCTGTTTGATCGATTACTGTACGCTTTGGCAATTGATGACAAGTCATCCCTGTCTTTGTTACCGCCCATAGATAACTCTGATCGTCTCCCAGAGCGAATTCCAGCAAGAGAGACTGCCGTCATCGAGGATTAGCTCCTGGACTTCTTTAAGCTTAAAGGCTGCAATTGAGCCAGAGCTGGAATAGTGGGGACTCTCAGAGCGGATCTGGCCTTGGACTTGTTGGTATTGGGTAGTGAGTTTGTCAATCTCGAGAGTAAGGGCTGCATCTTTGGTCCCATTGGACTTTTTTTCTGAGGATTGCATCTGTTGTTCCGCTTTGGTGTTCAATAAATTTGCAATTGCCCGCGTCGTTCCAGGAGGGCAGGGGCTGGCAGCAGTTCGAATATCGCTGCCGGTCTCAGCAAGGCTCTCCAGCAGCGAACGGGCGCGTGCTCGTTCGCTGATACCAAATGCCCTGGCTGCGTAACCCTCTGACGGATGCAGCCGATGCATTTGCATGAGAAGATCAATGGTTAATTCGTATTGTTGATGTACGGAGGCGACAAACGAGGAGCGTAAATCGCGGCTTGCGACTTTGCCTCGCAAAGACTCGGTGATTTCCAATGCCTGTTCAGCATAGCGAATGGCCTGCTCAAGGTTCCCAATATCACGCTCCGCCCGAGCTAGGTTGTAAAGTGTGGAAGGTTGGCGAACCGCATCCTTAGAATCTTGCTGTAATCTGAGAGCCTGCTGGTAGTAAGGCAGCGCCTTCGTTATCTGTCCCGAGTCGTGAAAGTTGTGACCAATTGCGTTGAGCAAAAGTCCTTCCAAGTGGCGATCTCCTCCCTTTTGGGACAACTCAAGGCCATGACGATAATTTCTTATCGCTTCGGTTTTCATCCCTAAAGATTCATAAATCTTGCCCATGTCTGCCAGCGCATAGGATTCCCCCAAGGCTGAAGATATTTTCCGGTTGACTTGAACAGACTGCTGGGAATATGTCAACGCGGTCTTATAATCTCCCATATCCGCATAGATGCTACTGATGAAGTCAAGAGTTTGTCCTTCCAATGCCACATCTTTTACGTGCCGTATCAGATCCAGAGCCTGCAAATAAAAAACAAGACCCCTTTCTTTTTCGCCCAAAGCAGTATAAAGCCATGCGACCCCCACAAGGGCAGTGCCCTGACCCGTTTTTTCCCCAATACATTGGAAAATTCCAATAGACTGATTGTAAAAGCCGAGGGCCTTTTGGCTGTCTCCAAGTATGTTGGAAAGGTGTCCAAGCGCGACTAGTACGAGAGCTTCTCCTCTCGGGTTCCTTAATTCACGCCAGATACTGAGAGATTGTTGATAATATTCCTCGGCCTCAACGGTATTCTTAAGAGCATGTTGAATGTAACCCAAGTATAAAATAGTTTCGGCTTGCCCGGAAGGATCTGACATTTCCTGGCGGAGTCGCAAGGCCTCATTTAGAGCCTCCTTCGCTTTTCGCATGTCATTCATACCATAGTAAGCAGCACCTAGGTTGTGAAACGCCTGGGCATTTTCCAAGCTATCACTGACTGTCCTCATCATATCCAAGGTCAGCTTGGAAATATCGAGAGCCTTTTGATTTTCTCCTCTATAAATATATGAACCAGCAATGGTGTTCAGAGTAGCGATTTCCTCCTTTTTGTCATTCAGGCCTTTGTACAATTTCTGGGCACTGGTAAAGCAATTGAGAGCCTTTTCTTCTTCGGAGAAGATTTCCCATACTTCGCCGATGCTTCTAAGCGTTGCAGCTTGTAGCTGCTGGTCTGCAATAGCTTGCCAGACTCCAAATGCCGCTTCGTACTTGCGAATGGCGTTTAGGAGAGACTCTTTATTCCACTGTTGACGGAGCTGTTCCGCTTCAGAAAGCATTCGAGACGCAATCACTTGCTTTTGGTCTTGTTCGGAAGCTTTCCTGAACCCCGTTATTTCTAAGCGATAGTCACCGGAGGCTCGTCCTACCCCGGAGGGACGAACCTCCAACAGGTAGATTCCTGGATCATCGGCAATCCATGAAACGGGTGTAAGAACGCGTCTCGGAACGTTCCATTCCATCGATTTTTGATGGTTAGGCCAAGCGACGGATACAATTAAATTGTGATTGGTAGAATACATATCCGTGCGACAGAATACTCCCTGCAAAAGTTCCAAAGGATAGCTTTGGCTATCGTTTTCTAGCAGGACCTTCTCTATCGTTGTTCCAAGGAATAACGCCCGAGAAGTTTGATGATCTTTTTCAATTGGAGAATCTACATGACGTCCTAAGTTCGGTTCAGGGCGTGATGAGGCTTCACTTCGGGAGAATGAAAAGACGGAGGCGGGTACCAACAAAAAAAAATAGGCCGCAGATGTGACCAGCCACCCCAGCGCTTTTCTGTACCTCTGTTCAAGTTTAGGCAACTGTTTGCTCCAACTGACCCATGGAGGGCGTCCCATAGGGATAGGAGGCTGTTTGAAGAAATCATCCTTTTTTAGTTTATGTTGTAGGCGTCTTGCCTGCAATTCGTTTAAAGTAAGGCATCGATTTACAGCTGAAGACAGATGCAACACACTTCTCCAACCGGCCCTTAGCAAAATGACTGTCAACGAGAGTTAGCCAACTGACAATTCGAGTTCAACCATTAACCTAGTTAAGGGTTTCTACCCTTTTAGGGATGTTGCGCAAGAGAGAGCAAGAAGGGGTCTTTTTTTTCCTCGAGCTTGTGCACCAAATCTCGGTAAGTTTCGAGGAAAGTATGCCAATTTGTATTCTTAAGAAATTCTAGATTATTCTCATTATACTTGCTAAGCACATCTTTTCTTTCCCAATCGTCCCAGGGGAAATAGATTGAAACCCCGTTTGAATTCTGGACATCATCGCCAACATAATTTTTCTTATTTTTTATGCGCATTTTGGTTATTGCTCCCATGACGTCTTCACAAGCTTTCTCAATATCCTGATTAACACCGAAACTTTTCAGAACTCGGCAAAAATCATATAAATCTGTAAAGTCCTTGTTGAAATACGATTGGCTGATAGCATGTGCGGCCAGAATGGCGCCAAAGACGCCGTGATCCAATTTCGGTTGCAGCTTTTTGAGCAGCAATTCCACCAGTTTTGTCATTTTTTCTTCAACTTTTATGCTTTCCACTAATTTGCACACGGAAAGATCAATGCCTCTCAGTTCTGGTTCCCCCTCTGGACCCAAGCCAGGTCCCTTGGACAAGCCGGGTCCCTTGGACAAGCCAGGTCCTTTGGACAAGCCGGGTCCCTTTGACAAACCAGGTCCCTTGGACAGAGCGGGCCTCTTATTCAAGTCTAAACCCGCATTCAAGTCTCGTATCCCAATTTTGCGTAGTGCTGATTGACGTCGTTCAGTCGCTTCCACCGATTCTTCGTAGAAGTTGATGTATTCGTCGACAATTTTCATGGCGAAAGCATCTGGTACCATTTCAGGTTCATCGTTAAGTGCTTTCAGGATCTTTTCATAAGGCCAACTGGTTTTGGGAGTAAATCCTTCGGATGCCACACCGTAAGTCACGAACTTCTGTAGCTGACGGTAAACCTCGATCATTCCTAACGAGCACGAATTGAATCCCAAAATATCAACTATGGGCATCCCATTGGTATCGTTCTCCTTTTTGCCCTTTGCAATTTTGGGTCTCTCACGGGGGTCGTAGTGGGTTTTGATCCTGCTAAGGGCAGTTGAAAGATCTCTAATAGTTAGAGCTTCCGGGGAAGCAGAGGATTGCGGAGCGGGAAAATCCCATGCAACAGAAAGGCCGCTGCCGTGGCCCCAAATAATGACCAGGGTGTAATGAGAAGGATAGTTCTCCTTTGCCCATTGAACAAATTCCCCGAAAATGTTCGGGTCGCCGGCATTTGTGTCTCCGATGTTACCGACTACATCCGCATCCAAGATGAAGTCAAGGATTAAATTCTTAAACCCGTAAGGATAATGCTTCAGTAATTCGATCATTTCTTTTGCTTGATGCTTGCTCTGAAAGTTCTTCCTCAGTCCGTCAGGTAAAATATTCATCAAGCGTTCAAAGTAAAATGTAGCCAGTGTGTAGTCGGAGGGATCGGTAGAATCGTGAAGTTCTGAGCAGGCCTGTAGCAAGACGGTTTTGGTATCCAGGGCATTCTCGATAGGTTTGAGCTCATATCGCTTAGTAAATGTGCCTTCGCTTCCTGAATCGAACTGCGCGATAACGTCGACGTTCTTTGTCGATCCAACGTGCTTCATCCGCAGCAGGCTTTCAAGAGCTTCATCACTGACGTCCCTTCCACCCGCCAAGTAAACCATGACCAACCAGTCTTTTTTTTCTTTCTTGCCGTTACTCATGTTTTTAACTCCTTCATGTCAATAGATGTTAGATAATGCCCATTCTGATGAATGAGCACTTTTTGAAAGTAAAGCCAAACAGGTGATGGTGACCGAATCCAAGTACTTTGCGAGGAAAGCCTTGCTAATGCCTCGTCAGCCGAAAAGGTGCCTCATTGCTCGCTCTCCACTTGAGAGAGTGGTCCTGTAAGCAGGCTGAGGTTGTGCACTTAGAGCAATGCGGAATCGCCGCTGGTCGGGCGAATTCATTTCATCGTTGTGTGGGCACCCTAGCCGTAAAACACGAACTCAGCAAATAAGGGAAAGGCAGATATGATTATTCTGGAAATATTATGTGTGTAAGCTATCACATGAAAAGTGAGCCAGTAAAGAACTTTTTTATTGACATCGCAAATAGTTTTTGATCTCAGCTTTTGAGACAATCCTGCCCGGTTTCTTGACATTGTGTACATAGCTAAGACGTACAACCTCGGGCCGACTTACTGAATGAAGAAGATTCCATTGAAAAAACAAGACCTGGAAGAGGGTTTCGGCAGTGAAAATTATGAGTACTATTGGCCAAGTGGGCATATTCCCTCCTTCATTTTGTGCAGTTTACGGCAACCGAATTGCTTTCAAGGCTCTCGGTTTAATGGGATGGCACGGATAGAACACCGGGGTCAAATCCAATAGTCATTTGCCTAGGTGCTTACCCATTACATTGATGTATGACATTTCCTGCCGAAACATTTCATCGCTATTTTTTCTGGTGGGATGGATGGAGTTGCTGAGGGATGGAATAAGACCAGGGATTGAATTGTGTGAATCGGTTTTAGGGGGTGTTAGTAATAATAAGCCGGTAGGATGCCTGCCTCCCAAAGGCAAAACTTACCACCCCTGTATCCCCTCCTTAAACACAGGAGGGGAGCTATGAAGATTGAAATTCCCTCACCCGGTCCGCCGAAAGACGGACCGCCCTCTCCCGCGTTGGGGAGAGGGAGATTAAGTCCACCAAGTGGGAACGTGCCCGGCTACGGTGATTGCTGCGAGCTGATGGAGTTAAGCACTCAGGCTAGGTCAGGTCTAAGCAATCAGCATCTTCGTGACCTTCTGATTGTTCACTCTTGAGGTGAGAGTGAGGCTGGAGTTCCGGTATGGTTTGTCACCGGCATCTCGATGAATAAGCTTGTCCAGTATGCCGAAGATCGAATTCTCTCCTTCGTCAAAATTATCATATATTGTCAGTGCCTTGCCGAAATCTCCGAGCGCTTTTTCCAGATCGTGGGGGTTCAACTTACCTGGTGATTGTAAGAGATTCGAGAGATTACGCACGCCTTTCACCATGCTTTCCTCAATCCTGTAAAGCGTGTCCAGCTGCTGGAGCCCAGCTCGATCGAGCGTGACGCTCAGCGGAGCCGTTAGATTCCTGAGCGGAGACGGTGCAATTGGCTTGAATTCTAAATTGGAATGATTCGTGAAGTTTGCACCCTCTGTCTGCCAAATGGACTGGATGCCTGGTGTCCAATAGCACCAACCGCGCCTAGCCATAAATGGTCCTTCATTGAGGTAGTTAGCCAACACGATTAAACGCATTACGCGGCGAAGATTTCTCTCATCGTCTTGAGTGAAGGGTGAAGTGAAGAGCGACCGCAGACCCTCCTCGGTGAAGCGGACATCGTAAAAGATAGAGACTTCTCCGAAATTGCCCTGTGCGTCAGTCGGTAGAAGGGGCTTGAGAGCGGCCTCAACCGCCTCGTCTGAAGTGGCTAGGCCGAAGTCATCGGCGAAGCTGAGGTACTGGTATAGCTCCTGAGCTGTTGTGTTTGGGTCCTGAAAGACAAGGTTATAACGGGCTCCCATTCGTGTGATCACATCGATCAGGTAGGCCTGATTATCCTTGTCAAACTCGAGCTTGCCCCGCGATTCTCCCATGAATCGGAGGAGAAAGTTGGTATATACACGCTCTCCGTTTCGTTTCCGTTCGCGTTCCTTCTGTAGGTCCATCTTCGTGTTAATGGTCAACTGGCCGCCGGCCTCGGCTTGGATGCGTTGCTCGGCTTCAATAATCAAGCGGTCGAGACCTTGATAATGCCAGTTCATGTGCCAGCCCACAATATTGACCGCGAATTGACTCTGTCTCGTGACTTTGTGCGTCAAAATACCCTGTTTGAGCTTGACGACGCCAGTGTCGTAGCCCGCGAGCACATCCGCAAAGTCCCCGTGACCAGCACGCTTCATCAGTTCTTTGCCTTTCGCAGTGGTGAGATCGAGCTCGAAGTCGATGAGAGCATCTCTTTCACTAGCCCGGCTATACTCCGCATGTAACTGGAATTGAAACGATTGATTGAACGTGTCTTTGAGTTTGTCGTAGAAGGTATTTTTGAACTGGTCGATTAAATCGAGCACCTGATGAAATTTCCGTACCGCGTCGCCTAACTCTGAGTTACTGAGTTTCTGAATGGATTGTCCAATCAGGCGTTCAACGAAGCCGGTGAGTCGCAGATCGGTCATATTCTTTAGCTGAAGCCAGTCGATATGCCCCAGTTTTTGGATGAAATGGTCCAAGGGAAACTTTGATTTTGCCAGCGCAATGAGATCCTTTATCTCCTTATGCGCCAGATTTCTTACGAGGTCGAGGGCCTTGTCGGCACGACTCTTGAGCTCGTCCAGCGAATTCATCTCTTGACCGTTGATATTGATATGGCCCAGCATCCACCCGAGTGGATCACCATCTGTCAATTGCTGGACGACATCCCAGAGGGTATCGTCAATTCGTCCCTTCAGGTTGTCCCAAGAAGCGGCATTCTTGATGGTACGAAGTGCTTGGTCTAGCTTGCTGTCGACTGCTTTCGTCACCACGTTGTAAGTACCGGTCAAAAAGCGCCACAGCATGGTCGCCGAGGTTGTTGTATTCGTCTACCACTCTGCCGATTTTATTAATCACTTCATCCAATTGGGTCTTGTCTTCCAATGCCTGAAATGTTTTCCCCGTATATTCCTCGATGAATGACTTGGCCAGATTGTCCAAATAGCCCTCAAGGTTGTTGAAGTCCGTGAGTTTACGAATCTGGGCGAACATGTTGAGCCAGTTTTTTGCATTCAGCCCAATCACCGCGCCGAGGAAATCGTCGGCAGATTCTGGCAGCCCTTCCTTTTGGAATTTAACTGAAGCCGATACATGTGCAGCCACCCGGATTGCATCTGCACGGCTCTTGCGAACAATCACCCGTACCCAGCCATCCCCCGACCCGTTTCGTGTTTCAATTCTGAACCGTCCGGCAACGCTGGCTCCGAGTCTAAGCGAGCCCATCACACTGAAGGCATATCTTTCGGCAAGCTGCAGTTGGCCGATTTCAAATGAAGGTGCGCCGTTGATTCGATAGCCCATGGCAAGACCCGCATTAAAGTTGAGGTAGCCACCGTATTCGAAGACGATTACCTCATCTTGGTCGAGAGGCGCTGTCACATTTGCAGGCAGGCGAAAAGCCCTGAAAAAATCAGTAAGCAGATTAACTGCCGGTGTAGTGGATGGATAGGAACGGATCAATGCATAGCTTGCATCTGCCCCCGCCTCCAGCGAGGCACTGGCAGTTAAAATCGAGTATTGAAAACGTGTACTTAGATTTACATTAGCATTAGCACCGACTGTTAAGACGAGAAGCAGGCGATCACCGTGAACGTTGGGAGCGAAGTAGCCTGTGAGGCCGTAGTTATCAATTATCTTGAGGCGGTCTGCAGATGTTGATGGCCACAAAGGGATGATGCTCACATCCGTGCCAGCCTTAATGCCCAGCTTCATGGTATCGAAAGCACCAATGGAAAACAGTTGGGTTCCTCCAAAGTTGAAATCCAGGCTAAACAGATCTTTATTGGACGGCACAAGCTGCTTTGTCAGATCAGGGATAGTTGCGTGAAGGCGCAGTACGCCGTCCCCGGCCGCCCAAAATGGGATGTCAGACTTTGTGAATACAATATCCGGCACGTTCCATCTCCTTCTTATTGGGCACAATCCGCTTCCCGAGGGAAGACCACGTTCAGTCAATCGAAAGTAAGAGTCACCTGGCCTGGAGTCGCGAACTCAGTGAATCACAAATGAGGCAGGCATGATTTTTCTGGAAAAATAATGAGAGCAAATTAGCACACAAAAAGTGAGCCAGTAAAGTATCTTTCTTAAAGATATCACAAAGAGATCTAAGCGCCCCGTTGTCGAAGGAATGCGTGAAAAAAGTATGACAAGCCGGATATGGCAGGGGCTTTGATAAAGCCCCTGCAGTAAAAAGAAGCTTTCCCTCCAATCACCAAAAGGCGGATCTGCGTCCATTCCCTTGCACAAAAACGAATTTCTAATTGCATCCCTGAGGTGTGAATGAATTGGTTCGATGTTTCTCTGCAAGTGTCCCCCTTGGTTAAGGGGGACTACAGGGGGCTAATCCAGCAACACTTACGACCACCCCCTAGCCCCCTCCTTATCCAAGGAGGGGAACCAAAATTGAATTACTTCACAGCTTTCCACCGGCGGAGGGGAATTGAAAAAGGCCCGCTTTGAAGGGGGCAGCAGGCGCAGGTTGCGGGGGGGTGTCTTAGTCTGAGCAAGTCCACGGATCAGAAAAGGCGACCCACCCCTACACCCCTCCGCCGGAGGGGAATAACTCAAACTCTTTTCGGGAGCGGGTAGAATTCGCAATCTCATCGATGAAAGAAATCCTCCCACTTCGCACAATAACCAATGAATGAAAAAGGGGACCCGGTGGAGGTTTCAACGCATTATTTGCGTCTTGGGAGTCTAATAAAACCATTGCTGCAAATAAATTGACTCGCCCTTCTGAAATGTTTTCAGGCTTCTTGCCATATACGAGCAGATGAACCAATTGGTTAATCAATCCAGTTGAAACTCTTAAGCAGATTGGGTCTGAATCAGAGGATGGGAAGCCGTTGGAGGCGCAACCAACGCCACTCCTATTTAACCGGTAAACGGCTAGCTTCGGTCGTAGCCTCAACAAAAAAGGAGAGGTCAAATGAGTAAGAAAATTAGTTGGTTGTTAGTAGCCGTTTCATTGTTTGCCGTGCTGGCTGGACCGAATGTCTATGGCCAGTCGTCCACGCGGTAAAGACAAATATTCCTTTTGAGTTTCGTGTTGGAGGTCAGTCCCTTCCAGCGGGAGAATATTCCGTTGTAACTAAGAGCCCGGTGATGGTCGTCATCCGAAGCACAGATGGTCATCGGTCTGCGTAGTCATGAAAATGCTGTTCAGGCTAACCGGATCTCGGTTGACGGGAAATTGGTTTTTAACCGTTATGGCGAATTCTACTTTTTGTCTCAGGTTTGGACCCCTGGAGAAGAGATCGGTCGCAAATTGTCCAGTCCAGTGCCGAGAAAGAAGTGGCTGCAGGAACTGAACGAACTGAAAAGACTATTCTGATTGCAAAGAAAGAAGTAACCCCTTCGCGGAATTACGGTTGCTTTCATCTCACTTGGTTCGCAGCCGTTTCAGAAATTGGCAACCCGGGGTTCCAAACCTCGGGTTGCTCTTTTACAGTCGATGCTCTACGAACCTCTCATGCGAATGGATCGAACGGAACCATAAATTGTCCTAACCAAAAAGAGGAGGCAATCCGATGAAACCCGAACAACAAAAACAAAACCTGTCTAACTATTTTGGGTTAGTGATTGAAATGATCTACAAAATGGACAATTATTCGATGATTCGCTTCCGTGGAAGAAAATCTATCGTAGAAACTGCTGATCTAGTTGTGATTGAGAAGTCCCAATGTGCCGCGTAATCTTATTCATTCAATTATTCGCTTCATCGCGTAATCCGTTTGGTGAAGGAGCTAGAGAGGATCAATCTCTGATGGATCGAATTCCTTTAGAGTGTCCTGAAAACTCGGATAGAAACCAAGTACGAGTTCCTGATTAACCCCCCCCAGAGAGATGGCCAAACCAAACTTGCCTGTTGTTTCGTCGTACACGATCTTAAACTCGAAACCATCATCTGTGTTCTCATAAACGAGCCAGAGGTCGAGTGCTTGGTTCCAGTCCATGTCGACCAGAAATGGCATTTTTCGTGGACGAACTAGCCGTGAAAGAATCTCTGGTTTCGTTGGGGCCGCCCAGTTCGACGACTCGCCTAGCTCCTGTTCGATGAGTTGGTGGATATCTTCTTCAGTCATATGCGAGGCCCCACAAGATGTGACAGGCGTCCACCCCTGTTGTATGAGATTGTAACCGGCCTCGCTGAGGCCGGTCTTGTCCGGGGCCAACGGCCCCGGCTACAACGGCGCGAATCTTCAGCATAACAACAATTAGGGTGTTCGTCGCTACCAAACAGGCGTCGGCCGCCATGCGCGGACTTCGCCCTCCATCCAATCGCCTCAAGGCTAAACTCCCGAAAGGCCGATGTAATCTAGGGTGGAACGCGAGCTCCGCGCGCGTTCACGCGTGCGCCGGGGGACGGCGTTCCCACGCGCCCGCTCCACTAAACATGCGTTCCCCGCCATAAGGCGGACTCCGCCCTCCATCCAATCGTCCGGTGCGAGGGGAGCCGATGATTCATTAATGAATTGTTTTCGATGGACAATGGCACTCAGGATATACTTAGCTGTATTCCGAATTGAAGAAAGGATTTCAGTCCCGATGGAAGTCTTCTGAGAGTTTAAAAAAAGCACGAACCCTTTATTGGAATTAGCTACTCTTGGCGGTGGCTGCTTCTGGTGTTTGGAAGCGGTATTCCTTGATTTGAAGGGTGTGGTCAAAGTGGAATCAGGCTACTCGGGAGGCAGTACCCCCAATCCGACCTACCGGCAGGTCTGTAACGGCACGACTGGCCATGCCGAGGTTGTACAACTGACGTTTGACCCCCAAGTCATTTCCTTCAAGGAAATCCTGGAAGTATTTTTTCCATTCATGACCCGACCACATTGAACCAGCAAGGAGCTGACGTCGGAACCCAATATCGTTCGGTGATCTTTTGTCACAACCCGGAGCAGCGGTGGTCGCAGAACAGGTAATCGATGACTTCAATAAAAAAAAGTATGGGATGACTCCGATTGTCACCCAGGTGACCCCACTCCAGGAGTTCTATCGGGCTGAGGACTATCACCAGGAATACTTCCTGAACAATGTTGACCAGCCTTACTGCCGTTTTGTAGTCGCCCCCAAAGTAGCCAAGTTTCGCAAGCAGTTTCTGGAAAAACTGAAAAAATAAGATCTTTTGCCAGCCTGCTGCCTGAAGAACGAAACGCCAAGAACGCCAAGAAAAAATACACGGTACAGTTAGCCGCAGAGTGAGCATGTCGTTAGCTAGTTCGTCGACGATCACTCGCGCTTCAAACCCGTATCTCTGGCCACCAAGTAGAACAGGAACAATCTGAATTTCAAAATTGTCGTGTGCATTGGGTGAAGTCAGCCGGCCTACAATGGTTGTAGGCCACATGACCTAATGCTCCGGCTGGCGGTGAGAAATTTGGGCTTCACTTAGCGATCTTTGCGTTTCCAACTTCTAGCTGTGAGGGTAACGCAATCCTCAACAGGTCTACATCCCGGGCAGGTTCCAAGGAGCTCGGTACTGCTTGGTGACCATCTCATTTGCCTTGGCGTTATCGATAATCTGTTCTGTTTTCGCATCCCAGTGAATCTTTTGGCCTACGCGGAGCGAGATGTTCCCTAAGTGACAGGCAGTTGTTGTCCGATGTCCCACTTCAATATCGGCGTTGGGTCTTTGGCGAGTCTTCATGCACGCCAGGAAATTTTGAACGTGCGGAAGGTGTTGTACTGAGGTGGTTCCTCGCGAGGGCGTCAACTTGGTTGTGTAATAAAGGCTCGTTCCGGTCAGATCGTCGATGTCACGAACCGATGTACCCGTGGGGTCAGAATTCATCTCTGGCTGGGAGGTCACCTCGTAGCCAGCCCGGTCAATAAATAGGGTTCCCAAGGTTCCGTGGAAGAGAATCCCATAGCTGCCAAAGGGTTTGGCCCCCCAATTTCCAGTATGGCCATAGGTATTGTGATTCAGGATAGAATATTGAAGCAAGAATCCGGGATACTCATAAATCACGCACTGCGTGTCAGGAGTCTCGCGGTTGTCCGTCAAATAAAGTTTCCCTCCAGATGAGGTCGCGCTCAGGGGAGCTTCCACTTTCATAGCCCAGTGGACGATATCGATCAAATGGGTTCCCCAGTCGGCGAGCTTTCCCCCTCCATAATCGAAGAACCACCGAAACGTCCCGCCAAAGCGGTTTTTGTTGAACGGCACTTTGGGGGCGGGTCCCAACCAGAAATCCCAATCCAGCCCCGGAGGCGGATCGCTGTCCGGGGGATTCCCCATCCCTTCTTGTTTGGAGAATTCATGATTCCAACATTGAGCGTAGTAAACCTTTCCGATCTGACCTTCCTGGATCATCTTGACGGCGCGCTGGAAGTGTGTCCCAGACCTCTGCTGCAGTCCAACCTGCACCACCCGATTTGTACGACGAGCCGCTTCCACCATTAAGCGCCCTTCCCGAATGCGATTGGACACCGGTTTCTCAACATAGACGTCTTTGCCGGCTTCGCAGGCGCTGATCATGATCAGCGGGTGCCAGTGATCTGGAGTGGCGATGATGACGGCGTCGATATCTTTATTCTCGAGTACCTTTCGGAAGTCATGATAAGTTTTGGCCTTTCCTTGCGTTACGGCCAAAGCCTTTTCCAGATTTCCTTGAAAGACATCGCATACGGCGACCGCCTCGACTTCCGGATTTTTCATGAAGTCGGTCAAGTTCATGCGGCCCATCCCGCCACACCCGATCAACCCAACGCCAATGCGGTCGTTGGCTGCCACCACTTTCGTCTGGGAAGTAAGGCTGGAAATTCCTGCCGCAGCACTTAAAACAGATCCTTGCTTAATAAATTGCCTGCGATTCATGATTCCTCCCTTGTTTTTTATCGCGTGATCAAGCCAACATAAGGTCCTAGTACTAACTTGCAGAAATTTCTCTTGTAGCTGGCCCCGTTGTTTAGGCCCGGGGGCAACGACCCCGGCTACAACAATTACCGCGAATTTGTGCAACTTGTCCTAGATTACAATAGATGATAACTGAATGTACAGACTTCTTTCAGAGCCAAATAATCTTTTACTGCTTCTCTTACCTGATCCCGGACTAGCGGTCAAGGCTGATGAATGTCCTACGAATGAATAATGATTTTACGACGGAGAAGGAAAGTTATCGTTGGGGAGAAATGAGCTTAAGGTTGTTTCTATGAGGGCTGCAGACGTATTGCCATTGCGGAAGGGAATTGGGCTTCCGTCTTCGCGAGAGAGAGACCCAGAGTGGAGGCAGTGGCAATGTAGAAGGCTAGTCCTGAGGAATATATATTTGATTTTGCCTAGCTTCAAGCGGGCTGAAATTCTTTAAGTTATAGAGGATTTGCTCTATTCGGTCCTTGATGAGAAAAGTCTTGCCACAATGATCTTTTCAAACTCTGACGAATCCCAGACGCAAAAAAACTGGTCCCATATTGAAGTGGATCACCATCCTGCATTTGTGATGTTGGTCGAACGATTCAAGCGCTGGCGGCGGCAGTTCTCTCGGGTTGAACTATTTCAGCGATGATCTCGCTTTCTGCTTGCAGCCAGTCCTGCTCGTGAAAACCATCTACACAGCCCCGGGCTTCGTAAATCAAATAGGCGCGCAGGGCAATGAGTTGATACAGCATTTCTGCATCGGTCAGTTCTGTTTCTTCTGTGAGCATAGAGTTTTCGTTGTCCAATGAACCTCCTCGAGTACTCCGAGACACGGCCATGAAAGATGAGCTGTCGCCAGGCGTCATGGGAGATAGCCGGGCGTGGTCCTCAGTAGTTGGACAGCAGCGAATACGATCCCGTTGTAGAAATAAACCGCTGCGGCAACCGTAGAGCCAATTAAGAGACGAAACCCAACTCGAGATAAAGGTTTCGGATGGCCCCAAGAATCATCTAGATTCCCTGTTGATTCAAGCGCTCTCAAAAAAAATAGTGGTTATATCAAACTGGCTACACTTTAGCTCAGGGCGACAAAGCATTCCAGTGATTTATTTAAATATTTTCGGCCAGGAGAAAATCCGTATTACTTTCCTGGTTTGAAAGCACGCGAACCGCCAAGGCAAACAGCAGACTCCATCCTCAGCCGACTATTAAGAACAGGCAGTTCAGGTGATAGCTCAAAAACAATTTTGGAATGAGCGGCTCGCAGAGCCTGCTCGACCTGATCAGGCGAAGTGTTGCGGGAAAAATGAATCCCAGATAACTGGAACCTTCCGGCCAGGGAACCAGCTTCTGGCCGAGCTTAGCAGTGATGGTGACTTCCTGTATTCCTTTCACCTGCTTGGCTCTACCATTCCTTCAACCGATCGGAGATAGCCCTTTCCAGGGATGGGAAGCATTAGGACTCCGGCAGCTTCTGACTCTCGTTGAGTGGAATGAGTCTTCATTCCGAGGGCGTGACGGATAATCACCTCTTCCAAGGACATGCCTGTTCCGAAGCGGAGTGTTCTGGAGCAGAGTCCGCCAATAGAGCGCGCGGCCAATTCCAAGATCCAGACTCCGCGTTTGTTGATCCTGAATTCCGCATGCACTGGGCCGTCGCGAAGTCCGAGAGCCTGAGCTGCTGCTGAGGCACAATCGGCGATCCGGCGTTGCATTCGTTTGCTATTTCTGGAGGGGGTCACGTAGATGGTCTCTTCAAAGAAAGGACCTTCCAGGGGATCCGGCTTATCAAAGAGTGCCAAGACGCGGAGACGACCTTTGGAGAGCAGTCCCTCAAGAGCAACTTCTTTTCCTTCGATATAGTCTTCAACCATGAGGTACTGATTGCTGGGATCTTTTAAGATCCGGATTGCAGGGGTTTCGAGCAAGCAGCGAATGCGATGAAAAGCTTCCCGAAATTGAATCTCGTTATCGGCACGAATAACCCCCTGACTCGCCGAGAGTGCCAGCGGTTTCAAAACGCAGGGAAACTGAACATGACGCAAGAGTGTCTGCGGATCTCGATCAAGGGCAAACCTGTGAAACCCGGGTACGAGTAATCCAGAGTTTCGTAACGCATTCCGGAATTCAAATTTGTTGCGACATTGTTGAACCGCTTGGGGTGAATTGACGGGAAGATCGAGAGCCTCGCAAATCAGCGAAGCAGTGACAGTGGGTTTATCGCCAACAGCTATCACTGCGTCGATCGGTCGGGTTTTCGCATATTTTCGGATAAGACGGACCGCTTCAACAGGGCGGTGAAATCGCAGTGCGATGGCAGCATCTCTCCATGGATCATTGAGAACACGGCAACGGTCCGTTCCGAAAACTACCTCTACCTCGAGTTTTTGGGCAGCCCTGGCAAAATCCTCTGCGTTATACCCGGTTGTCGTGAAAAGGAGCAAGAGCCGTTTGGTTTTCATCCGAGACGCGCTTTCACGAAATGTCTACACATGAGCCAGCTGGTCTTCATTGGGTTCGGCACAGCAATACCAGGCTTCGCTGAGATAGGGAATAGCGGCACGGGGTAGTGGCGAGTTTAGATCCGGGAAAGATGGCTCGCTTTCGACTTTCGATTGATTGGCTGAGCTGCCCAATTGCGCTGAAGATTTGTCTGCGGTCCATGGACTGAATTCAGATCTCCTGATTAAATGGCGGATCTGATTCGGGAGTTCATCCATGCTGGAATCTTCGTGGTCCCACCGATGACAGAGAGAGGCCTCGTCGAACCCTATGAATAACTTGTTGAATCTCCGGCAATTCGAGCAGCTTAGATCCAGAAGGAATCAGAAGGCGAATGGCCAACTGAATCGGAGCAACCTGCTCGATCAAGTTTCTCCTCGGCCAGCAATTGTAATAGTTCGAGATACCCTTCCCGGGTTGTCCACGGAGTGAAGGGCACAAATGTCGGGGACAAATTGAGTCCCAATCTCTCTAAAGCATTAGAGGACCTTAAGAAAATCTTCTTTTGTGTGGCCTTTATCCAGCAACTTGAGGACGCGATCGTCGATCGATTCAACGGCGCTGGTCACCCAAAGACAGCCGGTTTCCTTGAGATCTTCAAGATGGGACGAGTGCTTCAAGAGATGTTCGATCTTGATGGTGACATCGTAGGTTAACTGCTGGATAATGCTCATGAAGGGTTCGAATGATCTTTAAAGAATGCCCAGGGCCGTTAAAAAAATCCGGATCTCCAAAAGAGATGTGCGTCGCCCCGGCCTCTACCTGCTGGGCGATATCAGCCAGCACAATCTCCGCCTGCACGATCCGGAATTGTCCATTGTAGATTGGAACGATAGGGCAATGCCGCACAAGTGCTTACAGCCTCGGCTGGCTTCGGTAGACCCAACGCCCCGGCGCTCACCCCCAGGTAAGATCAATTGAGCATATCGGCTCAAATCAGGGAGATCGCTTCGATCCGGGACTTGAAAGCGCTGTCGCGCGATCGAATTGGAGATCCCGACGGAGAAGCCTCGTTGGAGAAAGTCTGCTGTGCTGCCCGACTTGCTGAGCCAGTTTCAGCAAGTCCTCCTCAAATTCGCCCCCCAAGATGACCTCAACACCAAGGCTTCTAAGAAACGTTTCGTTCATTGGAGCATACAGGCCATAACAGCAGATGACTGCCTCCGGACTGATTTTCCGGGCCTGTTTCAGGTGAGGAATCGCCAGGCGAGTAGCCGTATGCATGGGGAGGTAAAACCCGATGACGTCTACCGATCCAAGGCTGCTTGCGGAAATTGTTGCCGTGAGAGGTCAATGCATTCGACCTCGAAGCCGGCATCTGCGGAGCCAGCCAGCTGGGGAAGCCAAACCGAAAGGCTGACGGCCTAGATCATAAGTGGAAAGGAAGACAATCTTCATCTAACTCTTGGTCTTTGGCGGAACATAACCGGGCGGGAGAGCAGAACCTGGGCCAAAAAAATAATTCACTGTTTGTTCTTCGACGATCCGATTGGCTTCTTCAGTCCCTAAGGCCAACCGGTACTCATTGATGACCATTTTCAAATGCTCACGAAACATGATCCAGGCTTCTTTTGAGACATTCTCATAGATTCGCTGGCCCAGTTCGTCATTAAAGGGAGGCTTCTCCAGGCCGGGCAATTCACGCTGCAGCTTGACACATTTAACCATTCGTTCAGCCATCTTCATTCTCCATTGTTAGAAAGTATTATTGATCATTTCAAATCAAATTATGCGCCTGTGCCCTTGTAATGACTCCCATCACAAGCGCCTATTCTGATCGTCGGGTTTCAACCGAATTTTCCCGTGGTCAAAGTTACCATTCTTTAACAGATGCAGCGAAGTAGACCGCAGCAACGGTTGGCAGTTCGTCTCACCGTCACGGTCTACGATAACCCCGAAATTCATATCGAGGCTGGGAATTGTTGGCGATGTTGCCGGTAAAATGAGAGCATTTCCTCGTTGGCGCTCATCGTTGCCCGAAGCCGTTCAGAAAGAGTTTCGAGCATTGCTCCCGGAATTGAGAGAAGTAACATGTCATCTCCGATGTCGGTGAAAGTCCTCATTCCGGAACAGCCAAACGAGAGTGTTGTTCTGTTTTCGTTCAGCGTAACTGCCAGTGCTGCGCAGGCGGGTCTGCCAAACGCTTCAGAGCGTTGAATGGCATCCCAGCAGACCGTCCCCAAGGCTTCTTCCAGGAGCATGGCTTGGCGGCCGTTCACCCATATTAGACAAAGGTCCGGTATTTGGGGAAAAATGCCGAGTGGGCCATACAAAATGCCTTTCTTCTCGTTCTTGTATCTGGGAATTGATTCGGGTTCCTTGGCTCCAATATAGGCAGGCATGACACATTTTTGCGACGAACTCTTGGAGGGAGGACATCACTTTTTCGTGGAGCGGAAAACCCATAGTTAGAGTTCCGACTGGACAATTCTCATGGTCTTCAGCGCCGGCGAAGAATAAACCCTTTTCGGCACGAGTCCAAAAGGTACAGGCGGATGGGACCTTCGAGTCGAATACCAGTGATTCCTCGAGGAACCTCATCCAGAAAAGAAAGAGCGATCGGTGCAGACGAAAGTCCAATCGCGTCGGTAAGCTGTTTGGAAATAGCGGTAAGGTCCATCTAGATTCCCTTTCATGATTGGTTTCTAACGCGGTAGAAGTATAACATCGATGGAACAGGGGTCCAAATTCTGGCTGAATGAAAATGCCAATTATGAATTAGTTGTCGACGACAAGTGCGGGTGGTGAAGACATCGCTTTGTGATGTCTTCGATGACCCTATTACATTATTGATGAACCTATTTGGTCATTCAGAATGCCATTTCCCACAGACATGCAGAAAGCACATGTCTGTGCCACCCTTGGGGAGTGCGGGTGGTGGAGACATCGCTTTGTGATGTCTTCGATGACCCTATTACATTGTTGATGAACCTATTTGGTCATTCAGAATGCCATTTCACACAGACATGCAGAAAACACCTATCGGTGCCACCTGCGGAACGGGGCCTCGGTCGTCTTCATTTCTAAAATGGGTGATTAAGTATGTTACAAACCCGGCCTGAGCGCTCTAACTCACGCACTTTTGCGCTCATCATACGATCCCCGCACACAACACAATTTCTGGTCGGGGTTGCGCTTGCATTGGCTGTCCTGATCCTCTATCAATCCTCTCTACGAAACGGCTTTATCAATTACGATGATCCCGCGTACGTAACTTCAAACCTTCACGTTCGCCAGGGCCTTTCCTGGGCCAATCTTTCCTGGGCTTTCAGCACCACTATGGAAGCCAACTGGCATCCTGTCACGTGGATCTCTCACATGGCTGACGTGGAATTTTTCGGGATGAATCCGTCCGGCCATCATTTAACAAATGTGATATTGCATCTGTGCAACGTGGTTCTCTTATTCTTGCTACTGCACAAAGCAACCGGTTGCCTTCCTCAAAGTGCTGTGGTCGCCGCACTCTTCGCCCTTCATCCGTTGAACGTGGAGTCGGTCGCGTGGGTCTCCGACCGCAAGACCCTGCTCTGCACATTGTTTATGCTTCTTGCATTTTGGGCTTATGGTTCATATACGCGGCGGAAGGGAGCCGCTAGTTATCTCGGCGTGATCTTGTTTTTTGGATTGGGCCTTATGTCCAAGCCCATGATTGTGACCTTCCCCTTCATGCTTCTCTTATTGGACTATTGGCCCTTGAGGCGGTTCGGTTTGGGTGATCCGGATTCCATGGCAGAATCTCAATCGGGTATCCCGCTCTTCGGGCTGATCCTGGAAAAAAGTCCGTTGTTTGCCATGTCCGTGGCCAGTGCATGGATTACAGTATATGCCCAACATAAAGATGGAGCTATTGGCAGCACAGTTTTACTCCCCCTGAATTGGAGAATTGAGAATGCACTCTATTCGTATCTAGATTATATCCTTAAAGAAATCTTTCCTTCCAACCTGGCTGTGTTCTACCCCCATCCGGAAAATTCTCTCGCCTGGTGGGTAGTCGCGTTGTCGACAGCGATACTGATAGGAGTCACTGCCTTAGTGTGGCATTACCGCAGAGAACGTGAACTCCTAGTGGGATGGCTTTGGTATCTTGGTACGTTAGTGCCGGTGATCGGCATTGTGCAAGTGGGCCGTCAGGCCATGGCAGATCGCTATGCCTATATTCCTTCCCTTGGGTTATTTGTCATGGTAGTTTGGTCGGCTGCTAGTCTGGCCGCGAGAATGAAGCTCGGTCGTGCCATTTCGCTAGGCTTCGTCTTTGCCGTTCTCTTTGGCTATGCAACTGTTTCCTATCGTCAAATAACCTACTGGCGGAATAGCTACACCCTTTTCTCCCATGCTGTGCAAATAACGAGCAGGAGCGCTATCGCTGAAGATAATCTCGGGGTTGCCCTTATGGAAATGGGGAACCCCGAGCTAGCAGATCCGCATTTCAGAGCGGCCATCCAAATCGCACCCCGGATGTCGATCGCGCACTACAATCTTGCCACTCTGCTCCACTCCCAGAACCGGTTGGATGAAGCCAAACATGAATATGAAACAGCCTTATCCTACGGTTCCGACCCTACCGAACTCGCCCAGGCCCACAACAACCTCGGGGCACTCCTCATGCAGCTTAATCAAGCAGCCGAGGCGATCTCTCAGTTTGATGCCGCGATCCGAATCAATCCCAATAAGCAGAGCAGTTTCTTAGGAAGAGGTTCTGTAGAGTACCAGCAAGGCAATCTCGATGCTGCGTTGAGCGATTTCTCTCGCGCGGCGCAGATTGCGCCGTCAGCCGCGGCTAGCTTCTGGATTGGACGTATCTTGGAAGATAAACGTGATTTCACCGGAGCGTCAAGAGCCTATCAAGAGGCCATACGGTTAGCACCCGAAATGAAAGAAGCTCGATCCCACCTTGATGCAGTTTTTCTGAAACTCGACAGCCGCGCTTTTCATTGATAGAGGTTACCGCGGGTGTCGAAGACATCATAGTGTGATGTCTTCGATTTGGACAGGAAAGTGGCTTGAGGAACCGAGTGGATGTTCGCCCCCTTGATTCTGACATTGCTAATCTCATTTCACACAGACATGCAAAAAGCGCATGTCTGTGCCACCCGCAGCATTCATCACGGGATATTTACAGACACTAAAAGCCCGCCTCTCTGTGTGTTAAACTGCCCTTGTTCTTTCGATACAAGATCGATCTCAATCACTTGAGATTCCTCGGATTCCCTTCTATATTCTGATCTGGAAAAAACAAATGAAGCTCTACGAATTCCTCTTCAATGAACTTCATGGCAATGGCGTCCGGCAGATTTTCGGCATTCCGGGCGATTTTGCGCTCTACTTATACGAAGCGCTGAGTCTTTATGGAAGGTTTCAGCTGGTAACTCTCAGCCATGAACCTGCCGTCGGTTTTGCCGCCGATGCTTCCGCGCGGATTTCCAATGGATTAGGGGTGTGCTGCGTGACTTATGGGGCAGGGAGCTTGAATATGCTGAATGCCGTCGCTTGCGCCTACGCGGAATTGTCTCCTTTAGTTGTCATTTCCGGCGGGCCAGGGAAGAAGGAGAAACATTCCGGGATCTTAGTTCATCACCAAGTGAAATCATTTGAAACTCCGTTGAACGTCTACCGGGAGGTTGTCGAATATGGAGCCATCCTGGACGATCCCCAGACGGCTTCGCTTCATATCCGCCGGGCGATCGCCTGCGCCCTGAATTTAAACGCCCTGTTTATCTGGAAGTCCCTCGCGATATGGTATTTGCAGAGATTGAGTGCGGCGGGGATTTCGGAGACGTGGAACTGAAGGTCAATGAGGGCGCTCTCGAGCAGGCAAGCCATGAGATTGTCCTGCGATTTCAAGCAAGTCAGCAGCCGGTGCTGCTGGTTGGTGTTGAAGCGCATCGCTTCAAGCTGCAAGATAAGATCCTTCGACTGGCTGAAAAGCTCAAGATCCCTGTCGCCTCTTCTTTTCTGGGACGAGGGGCATTCCCGATTCGCCATGAGCAATTCATCGGAACCTATTTGGGAACGGTCAGTCCAGAGCCCATGCGACAGATCGTCGAAAACTCAGACTGTCTCCTCATGCTCGGTGTCTTGATGACCGACGTCAGTCTCGGGATTCCGCCGGACTCCATTAACCCCGCAAAAACGATCCTTTGTGTTTCTCGCAATGTCACCATCAACGAAAATGTCTACCATGATGTTCCCCTTGATTTGCTGGTCGATCGACTCCTCGAGTCATCCGTGCTTCCCACCAAAAAGCGCTTTCTGCCGGAATGGAAAATGAGTCTCTCGCCTGAAGTTTTTGGGCCTTTCCTTCCGGACGAGCCGATTCGGGTGAACCACCTGATTCACATCTTAAATGATTTTCTGGACCTTCATCCAGAAATGCCGGTTGTCTCCGACGTAGGAGACTGCCTTTTCGCCGCTGTGGACATCCGCTCGAACCAATGTATTGCGCCGGCATTTTATGCGACGATGGGGTTCGCGATTCCAGGGGCGATGGGGCTACAGATTACCAGCGGGCAGAGGCCGCTGGTCCTCGTGGGAGATGGGGCATTTCAGATGACTGGCTGCGAAATCTCACATTCTGTCCAATACGGCCTTAACCCCATCATCATCCTTTTTAATAACAGTCGCTGGGAGATGCTTCAGTCTTTCTTTCCCCATGCTCAATATAATGAAACGGTCGCTTGGCCCTTTGCGAAAATTGGCCGAACTATGGGGAGGGAAGGGGTTTTGAAGTGAAAACGCCGAAAGAATTACAAGTGAGCCTCGCTTCCGCCTGGGAGGAGTCCGGCTTTACTCTGCTCGATGTTCGTTTGGAGAAGGGAGACATTTCACCTATACTGCGCGGGTTTGTGAAAGGGCTTAAGGGGAAGGTATATCCATAATTCGGAGGTTTCATTTTGTCTCAACTAAAACTTCATATTCCGTTTGAAAAATATCGCCTTGATAATGGCTTACAAGTCATTCTGCATCAGGATCGAAAGCTCCCGGTGGTTCACGTCAATCTCTGGTATCACGTCGGATCGAAAAATGAAAAACCTGGCCGGACAGGGTTTGCCCATCTGTTTGAGCACATGATGTTTCAGGGGTCAAAGAATGCCGACGCCGCGTACATCACTTATGTTGAGGAGGCCGGCGCCAACTTACGAGAGGGCGGGGTCAACGGCACAACCAGTTTCGATCGCACGAATTATTTCGAAACCGTGCCCCGTGAAGGGTTGGAATATGTTTTGTGGTTGGAATCGGATCGGATGGGATTTCTGACCGACGCCCTTACTCAGGAGAAATTCAATAACCAAAGAGACGTGGTCAAGAACGAACGGCGTCAAAGTTATGAGAATGTTCCTTACGGGCGCGCGCTACAAATGGTTTTTGAGAATCTGTTTCCCAAGGGGCACCCGTATTCCTGGCTCGTGATCGGGTCTCAGGAGGATCTGGATGCCGCATCGGTGGAAGATGTGAAGGAATTCTTCAACACGTACTATACCCCTAACAACTGCAGTCTGGTGGTGGCGGGAGATTTTGAGGTCGATGAGGTGAAGCGCTTGGTGGATCGCTATTTTGGTCCTCTTTCCCCTGGACCTGCATTGGAGAGACCCAGAAATTGGGTGCCACGGTTGGATGGGGAAAAAAGAATCGAAGTGTTTGATCGAGTCCCCCAAGAGCGGATCTACATTGTCTGGCCTACACCCGGGTATTTTCAGGCTGGCGATGCGGAATTGGATCTGGCGTCGAGAATTCTTTCTCAGGGAAAAAACTCTCGACTTTATAAATCGTTAGTCTATGACCGGCAAATTGCTTCGGATGTTTCCGCCTTCAATTATTCTCTGGAAATCGCCGGATTGTTTGGAGTAGTTGCTACGGCAAGGCCAGGGGAAAGCCCGGAAGAACTAAAGAGAAGCATCAGGGAAGAAATTGGCCGGTTTGCTGTGGAAGGGCCTTCTGAAGAGGAACTCTTAAGAGAGCAGGCCAAGCAGGAATATGAATTTATCAGCGGGTTGGAACGGATTGGAGGTTTTGGAGGCAAGTCAGATCTGCTGAACCAGTACAATACATTCCTGGGCGCGCCAAATTATTTTGAAGAGGACTATGCCCGGTACCAGGGTGTTTCGGCTGATGCGATTCGGCAGGCCGTGGGTCAGTACCTTGATACAGCCCAGCGGTTGGTCGTGACTTTTGTCCCGGAATATTCACAGCGTCCAGCCGCCGCGGAAATTGACAGGACTTTGCCACCCGTCGATAGGGGAGAAAAAGCAGTTTCATCCGCCGACCTTCAAAACCCATAAGCTACCCGAATGGGCTTAGGGTCATCGTCTCCGAAAGGCATGAGTTGCCGAAAGTAGCGGTAGGCCTCCTGGTAAAGGCGGGAGGAACAGGAGATGAGACGGGGTTTCCCGGAGAAGCCTGGATGACGGCCGAGATGCTTGACGAAGGCACGAAAGTCGCTCCGCGTTGGAAATCCAGGCGGCTTTGGATCGAATGGGCGCGGTTCTCGGGACCTCCGGAGAATTGGAAAACTCGGAAGTCAGTCTCGACACTCTTCAAAAGCATCTGGCGCCAGCCATGGAACTGATGGCTGACATTGTGCTCAACCCTTCTTTTCCCGACTCTGAATTGGAAAGGCAGAAGAAATTGCGTCTGGACGATATTCTCCAAGAGCGAAACAACCCCGCCTCCATTGCCAGAAAGCTCTTTCGTTCATTGTTATTTGGAGCTCATCATCCGTATGGAAAAGAAGTCGCCGGGAATGAAGCTTCGATTCAGGCAATTTCGCGAGAGCATTTGTTAAAATATTATCAGCGGTTTTGGAAGCCGAATCATGCTGCGCTTATTTTTGCTGGCGATATTCGTTTGGAAGAGGCGGTCAGGCTGTCCGAAGACTGGCTCGGGAAATGGTCTCCGATTGAGGTGCCCAAGATTGAGATTCCCATCGTGAGCCCTCCTAAAAACCTGCGTATCTATCTGGTCGACAGACAGGACGCGCCTCAATCTCAGATTCGCCTCGGCTCGGTCGGCCCAAAACGCAAGACGACTGATCATCATGCCATTGAGTTATTGAATACCGTGATGGGCGGTTCCTTTTCCAGCCGGCTGAACCTGAACCTACGTGAAGACAAAGGGTATACCTATGGGGCTTCTTCAGCTTTTGCGTTTGGGCGCGATCTCGGGTTCTGGGTAGCGGCTACGGGGGTGCAAACTCGGTTTACGGGAGAGACTCTGAGGGAATTGGTAAAGGAATTCAGTGACATCAATAGTTCCAGACCCGTCACCTCTGAAGAGCTCGACATGGCCAAAACTAACCTGATCCGCGGATTTTCTCAACGATTTGAGACGTTAGGCCGAATTGTGGATCAAGCTGTTGACCCGGTTTCGTTTGACTTGCCGTTAGAGGAGATCCAGAAATACCCCGAGTTCATTGAAGCTATTACCCTGGATGAAGTCAACGAAGCGGCCAGTAAATACATCAATCGCGACAAGGCGATCGCCGTGCTTGTAGGTGACTTGACTCAGATCGAAAAGTCGATTCGTGACTTGAATTTGGGAGAAGTCATCATTGTCGATGCGTTTGGGGAATTTCCAGACTTAAGACGCGATCCCATGAAATATCCTGAAGTATACAGGCTCTCTCCATCGGGTTCAACTTCGGATTCTCCTCCTAAGTATTCCAAAAGCTAAATTCATTGAGGCAACTTGGAGCTTCCTGCAGAGGTGGAGCGGGCGCTGCGGCGTCGTGGAACTCCGCCCTCCAGGAATGATGTGTCATCCCGGCTTACATCCTGCACAATTACTTAATGTTAGGCCGGAACAACGGTCGATCGGATGAAGTTGTAAGTGTTGTGCCTTTCACTCGGATAGCGAATTCAGAGCCCGAGCCAGCCAAAATTTAATAGCCGTATACATTCGAATAAAGATGGATCATTCAGCGATAAATTTAGGTTTAAAGCAAACCCGCGGAAACTCGATCCTGGTTATCAATGGCGACGATCTGAAAAAAACTGAATTGGCGGACGCCTGGCACTGGAAGGTTTTACGCTGACGTTTGCTAGCGAAATAGGCCGGGCCCTTGAATTATCGATCGGGACAAGATTCGATCTTGTCCTATTTGTCTCTCCAGCGCAGTCCAGGAAAGTGTGCATGCCTTGTTACAGGAGATCCGCCAACATTTTGACTCCATGAGCCTTCCTGTCATTGTTCTTTACCATCAACAAGGGAAGCAGCGTCTAGAAATTTTCCAATGGGGAGCCAATGAGGTCATAGAGACACCAGTCGATGTCCCGCTCGCCCTGTTCAGAATTCAGGCTCAGATCAAACGCAGGCAATCCGTAGAAGCCCTGAAAGAAACCCGGGAACGTTTCACTCTGGCTGTAGCCGGTTCCAAAGACGGCATCTGGGACTGGAATTTGAAGACAGGAAAAGTCAATTTCTCTCCGCGATGGGCGGGCATTTTAGGATACAAACCGGAAGGCATTGGGAACGATCCGGAGGCCTGGTTCGGGCGAATTCATCCCCTGGATCAGGACAGAGTAAAAGGCGAACTCGACGCTCATCTATCAGGACAAACCCCTTTTTGGGAAAGTGAGCATCGGCTGCTACATAGCGATGGATTCTATCGATGGGTCTATGCGCAGGGGCTGGCTGCCCGGGAAAAGGATGGGAATCCGACACGTGTGGCGGGTTCTCTGTCTGACTTTACGCACAACAAGATGGCCGATGCCCTGACAGGCTTACCCAATCGCTCCTTTTCATGGACCGCCTGGGACGTTCACTGGTGCGAGCCAAGCGCCACAGCGATTATCTGTTTGCCATCCTCTTTCTCGATATCGATCGGTTTAAAGCGGTCAATGATGGAATGGGGCACGCGATTGGAGATCAATTTCTGATCGAATTGTCCGCGCGGATCCAGTCGTGCCTGCGTCCTGGGGACACTGTGGCTCGGATGGGGGGAGACGAATTTACGGTCCATCTGGAAGACATCAAGTATTTTGGCGATGCCACGTTAGTGGCAGATCGGATCTTAGAGAGTCTAAAATGTCCCTTTCAGATCAATGGACAGGAGATTTTTGGCTCTGCGAGCATCGGAATTGCACTGAGTGTGACCGGTTATGATCGGCCGGAAGACCTACTCCGGGATGCGGAAATGGCCATGAATCGGGCCAAGGCCGCTTGTCGGGGAGGTTATGAGATGTTCGATACGAAAATGCGGGCTCGAGCGTTAGAGCGGCTGAGGCTGGAAGCGGATCTTCGCCATGCCGTAGAACGCGGGGAATTCGAGAACTTTTACCAGCCGGTTGTATGCCTCAAGACCGGTCGAACCAAAGGGTTCGAGGCACTGGTCCGTTGGAATCATCCAACCCAAGGCTTAGTTTTTCCAGCAGATTTCATTTCGCTTGCCGAGGAAACAGGATTGATCATTCCTTTAGGCGAATGGGTATTGCGAGAGGCTTGCCTGCAAATGAGCAGCTGGCGCAAGCAATTTCCGGAATGCTTTCCGCTCAATATGAGTGTCAATCTTTCAGGACGGCAGATACAGAGGGCTGATTTGGTGGAAATGGTGAAACGTACCCTTTTGGATTCCGGATTACCGCCGGACTTGTTGAACCTCGAAATTACCGAGAGCATTCTCATGGAGAATACCGATTCTTCGACTCATAAAACTTTCCCACCTGAAAGAAATGGGAGTTCATTTGAGCATTGACGACTTTGGAACGGGCTATTCTTCTTTGAGCTATCTTCACCGCTTCCCGGTTGGGACGCTCAAGATCGATCGGAGTTTTATTCACGAGATGGGCCCCGAAACCAAAAAACTGGAATTCGTACGCACGATCGTGTCTCTGGCGCATCACCTCAATCTCAACGTTGTTGCAGAAGGGGTTGAAGAAGCCCTGCAGGCGGATCAACTTCGTTTGCAGGGCTGTGAATTCGGTCAGGGATATTATTTTTCTAGGCCCATAAACAGCCAAGCCACTCTGGAATTGTTAGCCCAAGAGTCTAACCAGGTTCAAAAGAAACCGCCGCGAACCCGCAAATCCCAGCCGATCCCAGCACCGTCAGCTCTGATCGCTATCCTGTAATAGACTTCGAAACATTTCCAGGCTGGCGGGAGCATGTCCGGCATAGTGGTTATTGAAGAATCCGTAGACATGCAACCCTTTTCCAAGGAAGCTTTGTACCGGTCTTACCCAATTTCTAGATCCACTTTACGGTCCACGACCACTCGATCCCAAGAAGTCGTGATTTCTTCGATCCCTTTCCGGTCCCCTAACCAGCGAATGTAAACGAAGTCTGCTGTCTCCAGCTGTTGCTTTCCAAAGAGCTGCTGAATTGGAGGCATCCAGGACTGGTCGATTAAAGTGAAAGAAACCCTGTTTTCCCTGAGAAGGTCCAAAAATTCTGCGCAGATCCATGCCTTATTTCGGATCTCAAGGGCCCAGCGAAATTCTTCCGAGAGTTGAGGAAGAAACTCCTTCAGCTTCCTAAAGAACCCTTGCCGGCTGCTAAAGGCCTGCTTATTGAAATAGGGAAATTGAAGCAACAGGGGCCCCAATTTGTTTCCGAGCCCGGAGATTGATTTGAGGAATTGACGGACATCCTCCCCACAATCCTGCATCACCTTATCGTGGGTGATGATTCGAGGCACCTTGGCAGTAAACAAAAAATGAGGAGGCGTATCGGCTGCCCATTTTTGGACCATTGCAGCAGAGGGCACACGATAAAAGCTATTGTCGATCTCAACGCAATCGAATTTCTGAGCATAGAATCCAAGATAGTCTGATGCCTTTGCACCAACAGGGTAGAACACCCCCTCCCAGCTCGGATTGCTCCAGGCTGATGTTCCGAGTCGGAGTAAAGACGTGGAGGGAAGCATTCTCTTGTCAGTGGGCATCGAGAGGTTTTCCTGCTTTCCACTCAAATTCACAACCTTGGATTGCCAATGCCAAGACTAATCCCGATAGACAAACCGAGAATCGACCCTGAAATGGCCCTGGTGAAAAACGTGTTTGAAACGATGTGTAGCCCATCCAAGCCAATGTCCAATGCTGTGAAACTGATTCCGGTGAAGAGCAGCAAACGGATTGCCTGTGGCCTGCTAATCTGCCTGAAAATTGGGGAGACCAAAATCCCGGCTAAAGCTCCTGTATATAAGGCGAAGCAACGGGAACAAACTGGAAAGGTCAAACCCCCGATTTCGAATGATCGAGCGGCGAACTGGTGGCAAAGCTTAGAAAAAAATAGCGAAATAGCCACGGCAACTTTTGGATATCCGGAGCGAAGGAGCCAGGGAAAGAAAATAATAGCAAAGCACCAGGTCAGTGCAGTTATCAGTAAGATCAAATACCGTCCCCAACGCATGGTTGTTATTCCAGGATCGTCAAATGCTGACAAGATGAGGCTTTCGATTGAGCACCCTCAATCCATTCAGATTCTCTTGTTGCAGCAGGACTCCCTCAGGATTACAGTACAATCCCCCCTTCAGCCGGGCGGAACGTTTTAGGATTCCACAAATGGCGGCAAGCCGCAACGTCGTGGTTTGTCCTTTCGGTAGCCGAGGGCATAGTCCGCCTGTAATAGTTTATGAATTTCCCGTGTTCCTTCGTAAATCACGGCGCCTTTGCAGTTTCGATAAAAGCGTCCCACAGGGTACTCATCAGAGTAACCATAGGCTCCATGAATTTGCACTGCATCGGAGGCTGCGCGCTCAGAGGCAACGGTCGCATACCACTTAGCGAGGGAGGTTTCCCGATTGTTCTGCCGTCCAAGGTTTTTCATCCACCCGCTACGAAGCCAGAGGAGCCGGGAGGCCTCATAGTCCAAAACCATCTGGGCAATCATCTCTTTAACGAGTTGATGTTCGGAAATAGATTTGCCAAAAGCCTTTCTCTCCAGTGCGTATTTCTTACTGGCTTCCAGGCACGCCTTAATGAGTCCGGTAGCGCCCGCCGCCACGGTATACCGGCCTTGCTCCAGGGCAAACATGGCAATCTTGAATCCCTCCCCTTCTTCACCGACGCGGTTAGAGGCCGGAATGCGGACATCATTCATCGAGAAAAAACCCGTGTTGCCGGCTCGAATTCCCCATTTCTGTTTCAGCGTTCCACTGGCAAAGCCAGGCCTGCTTCTCTCCACGATGAATGCGCTCAAGCCGGAATGGTCCCGGTCTTTCTTCTTATCCAGATCAGTCCAGGCGATGACCAGGAAGTTATCAGCAACGTCGGCCAGAGAAATCCAGGTCTTTTCTCCGTTGAGAATGTATTCTTGCCCGTCACGTCGGGCAGTGGATTGTAGCCCGACAACATCACTGCCTGCGTCGGGTTCGGTCATTCCGAAAGAGGCGATTTCCAGTCCTTTTGACTGAGGGATAAGAAAACGCCGTTTCTGGTCTTCGGTTCCCCAGCTCAGCAGCGTTAAACCGTTCAAGCCAAGATGGACTGACAGGATCACTCTCAGGGACGTGTCTCCGAATTCCAGCTCCTCACAGGCCAGACCAAGGCTGATGTAGTCAAATCCGGCCCCGCCATAGGTGGAAGGGATGGAGATCCCAAGTAAACCAAGATCGGCCATTTTTTTGAGAATCGAACGATCGAAATAATGGTTGATATCATTTTCTGCGATGGTGGGGGATATTTCGTTTGTGACGAAATTCTTGACCAGGCTCTCAACACTGCAATGATCTTCGGTTAATTCGAAATCGATCATTTCATCTCCACCTTGCTCGTTAATAGCAGCATTCTTATTCAATCCGAAATCTTAAGTCAAAAGAATAGAAAAAATCCTCTCGAAACTGGTGGCAAAACAACGCTGAATGTCTGAATTCTCCTCTCAATCTGGTAGCCTCGATTGCCGCGACCAAGACATCCCCCCACAGCCTGTGGCATGAAGGCTTCTCAAGCCTTCATGCCCCTTCCAAGGGGGACTTTTCTTTATTCCCCTCCGCCGGAGGGGACGGAGCCGTTAGGCTCCAGGCGTAGGTCCTCAGAACAGTGCAGGTACTCTGTCAAAGGAAAACTTAGTACTGCTATTCGTAATTGCGGTGACATATCTTAAGATAGGCGCCGCGTGGGGTTGAGGCTTTGAGAAAGCCTCAACGGCCTACAAAGTTGTAGGCCTGGTCACCGACCCGGCGTTAACGTTACCGTATTTATGAAAAGCAGTACTTAGGATCCACGATTGACCGGCAAAATACGTCGGTCAATCGTGGCTACCAACGATGGGATAGGACAAGGCTGGAGGGCAGACAACGCCTACTAGATGGCGACAGGCGCATCCAGGTTTATTGTTATGGCCTGAAGTAGCCTAATCATTGTCGCCGGGGCCGCTGGCCCCGGAAAAGTACCGGTCTCAGCGAGGCCGGCTACAACACGGGCTTGGAGTCTTTAACTATTTGTCTTTCCAGATAGGGGTACGACGTTCGATGAAAGCCTGAAGGCCTTCGTTAGTATCTTCCAGGGCCATAAGTTGGTTCAGGTAGAAGTCCTCTGAGATCTTTAGGGCTTTTGAGAAATTAAGCCCTTCCCCGGACAGCATAGCTCTCTTCATGATTTGAAGCACGGCCGCGCTACTCGTTGTGATTTTTGAAGCCAGTTCTTCGACAGTGGCATTGAGCTTTTCTGGTGGGACGACGCTATTCACAAGTCCCAAAGACAGTGCCTCCTGGGCGCCTATGGTGTCTGACGTGAGTATCAATTCCATGGCTTTCTTCTTCCCAACTAGGTAGGGAAAAAGAACTGTGGCAACAGAGGGGAAAACTCCCACTTTCAGTTCAGGTTGCCCAAATTTTGCAGTTTCAGAGGCCACGACGAGGTCACAGAAAGTGGCTAGCTCGCACCCCGCTCCGAGGGCCGGGCCATTGACGGCGGCAATTGTCGGTTTTCCAATATCTCCCAGTGTCAGAAAAATGCGATGAAACGCTTCTAATAACTGAAAAACTTTTTGAGGAGCATGATCGGTCATGTCGACTCCAGCGCTGAACACCTTGCAAGCGGAAGCGATAATGATGATCTTGATGTGGTCCTCGTTATAAAGGGAATCGAGAGCATCCCCGATCTCTTTCATCATCTCAATGTTCATCGCATTGAGGGGAGGACGGTTCAAGGTAATCCTGGCAACATGTTTTTCTTTTTCGAAATCGATGAAACTCATTGTCGTCCTGAGTGTTGGATGGAGAATAGTCCGATGAAATATTAGCCCCAGGCCTCTAGTCCTACTCCCTTGTTTCGTTCGTGCGGTTGCCAAACTTTAGAGGCAATTCGCTTTAGTGTAAAAAGCGAAGGAAAGCAGATAATGCCACGATGATCGCTGCCAGCCCGACATTCAGGGTCAGCCATGTCTTCCGGTTTGCCTGAAAAGCGGCTCTTTGCGGAGAAGAGGAGGTGAGCAGAATGGCCACCATAAAGACAACCAAGGCCAAGACGAGCTTAAGCATGAAAATGAATCCGTAGGGAAAAACAGTCTTGGACCAAACCTTGTGCAGGTTGTAGAGTCCAGAAATGAGGATTCCCGTGATAGCGATGTGAATCCAAATGCGTGCCCGATCTGTGATGTTTTTTGAGATAGTTGCTTTATCCTCGTTGCGGAGACTGGCCAGGGAAGGGAGTAGGACAAATAGCATGAAAATAGCCGATCCAACGGCGGTAATAACCGAAAATATATGGAGCCAGCGCATGAACAAGTCTAGAGTTTGCATTGTGATAGCCTCTTTTTAAATGGATGTTTCCAATTAGGTTTTTGCTCGAAGGAAGCAATTCTAAATATACGAAACGATTCAACTGCCCGCAATCTTAATCCTATCCCCGAGTTTTATCCAGCCTGTATGGCAGATAATATACCGTCAGGCTTCTTTTCTGGTTTCCAAAACTGATAAAGAGAGCAGAAAAATCAAATTAGAGACACGATTACCCAAAATGGTATATCTTTTCCAGAAATATCCCAATATTTTTCCCTTTTGCATCGAGAAGGAGGAAAGTGGTTAACAGCAAAAGTGTGTAAATTTTTCATTTCTTGTTTACATTGTTACATCCACATGGATTGATCCATGAATTCTTACCCGAAGGAGGCCGGTACTCTTCAATAAACCTTTTGAGAGAATTCTGCTCTATAATTGTCCTGCAAGTGATAAAATCGTAACTCAAAGCAATAAATAGAGTTCCAGGCACGTTCGGGCACAATTGCTGAACTGCCAAAGGTGAGAGTCGCGGCATCCATAACAAAATATCTAAGATCCATGAAGAATCCAGCCACTTTCTAGAGTTTGGGAGCTATTTTACTGAAAATTCAAGACATGTTCTAGCCCTAAAGCGTTGACAAATTGATTCATTTGGGCCTAAAATTCAGATTGTCCCCACAAAATGCTAATGAAAATCGATAGAAAGCCTTGTTGAGGAACAATACTTGCATTGTCAATTTGCCGCTATGTTACCAAAGAAACTTTTCAATAAGGGAAAACCACTCACGCGCCGAAGAATACAACGTGTTTTTTCTTTGAATTTAATTGCAAGTTAATGGAATGAAAGAATAAGAGGGGAGACCTTTCCCTTCTAAAACGAACGGGATTATTAAACGATGGCCATCTGTCAAAGTTGTAGCCGTAACCTGAAGTGGTACCAATTTAGGCGAGAAATTTGTCCAGATTGTGCCAAACATTGGAATAATGTACTGGCCTCAAAAAAAGCGGCCTCCTTCGAAGATGAGGACGACAATACGATAGCCGTCGCTGAAGACGAGAATAAGTTGGCCATCTCCGAGGACGAGAACCGGATGGCCCTTCCCGAAGGCGAGAATGTTTTAGCCCTCTCCGAAGGCGAGAATATTTTGGCCCTTTCCGAAGGCGAGAACATTTTGGCCCTTTCCGAAGGCGAGAATGTTTTGGCCCTTTCCGAAGGCGAGAATGTTTTGGCCCTTTCCGAAGGCGAGAATATTTTGGCCCTTTCTGAAGGCGAGAACATTTTGGCCCTTTCTGAAGGGGAGAATAAGATGGCCCTTCCCGAAGGGGAGAATGAGAGGGTCCTCTTCGAAGACGAGGAAAGGATGGCCGTCTCCGAAGACGTGAATTTGGAGCAAAATGCACCCAATGGTGAGTATTACGATCTTGACAACCTGTTAACTTCCATCAGAATTAAAGAAGGATTCGACCCAGATGAGATCCTCGCTGACGTTTGGGCTCCAGGTGGTTATCCGACTCGGCCCGTGATGGCATCAGTGTTTCTCCACGTCATGGTAGTTTACCTGATATGGGGTCTTTCCGGAGTCTCCTTCAGCCAACCACTGCGGTTGACCAAAAGCGATTTGGAACGCCATTACCAGATAACCTACTACAAACCGTCGGACATGCTCCCGGCCATGAAGTCGTCGAGTGACGGTCCTAAGGACCCGGCAGGCACTAAGCCAAAACTCAGGCCTCCAAAAGGAAGCACTTCCTTCCACCCGACTCAAACGATCCAATCTTCACCTCGAGAAGCGGACAACAAAACCCAGACAATCGTCCAGCCGAGTACACCGAAAGTTCAGATCAAACAGGAAGTCAAAGTGCCGAATATGGTGGTTTGGAATGTCCCGGAAAGCAAGCTGGAATCGATTGAAATTGCCCACAAGAAGCTGAACCCTCTTCTAACTCCTAATCCGCAAGCTGCTGTACCACAGCTACGGCCTCCAGATGCGGAACTTAAGAATATTGATCAGAATCTTTCAGAGCTGCGTATTGCCAAGACAGAAGTTGTCAATATGCAGGCGAAGCTTGTTGTTCCCGTCGGATCTTCGGCGGAGTGGGCCATTGCTTCAGATGCGGGAAATCCAGGCCCGCTGGTAAATGCTCCGATCGGGGGAGATTCCGATCAACTGCACAACTTAGTCGTGCTCAGTGCGAACCCCGGGCTTCCGGGTCCGGGAGGGCTGAAAGTCCCACCAGGAAACAAGACGGGTGGTTTTTCCATTTCTCCTGAAGGCAATCGGGAGGGGTCCCCGGATGGGGAGGAGGGCGGAACTCTTGGGGGCGGTGTACCGGGTGGAGGGGGAACGGGCGGAACAGGCAGTGGATACGGCGGAGGAGGAAATATCGCCTCAATCCAGGTTCCCGGACTTTCGATCAAGGGTGGCTCAAATACGGGAGGGGCAGGGATAGCCGGCCCGGGCAAACGGCCCCGCGCGCCAGGTGGTTTTACCGAGATGGAAACAATTGAAGATCCCGGAGAATCCTATAACATCACAGTCCTCGAAGGGCGCACGGGAGGGGCAGGCCTTGGAGTCTATGGAGTCCTTTCTGGGAAACGTAATTATACCGTTTTCATCCCCATGCCTGCGGGACGCTGGACCATGCAGTTTTCGGAAATGGCTGAGAATAATTCAGCGACTGCCAAGGTCTCAGCCAATTCGAAGACGATGGGCTCACAAGTCTTACTCGCTGCTGGAGACGCTCTGATTCAACCCAGACCGCTTCGAAAAGTCGATCCGGGACGATCGGAAGACGAAGAACTTTCGAAACTAAGAGGATTGGTCGTTCTTTATGCGGTGATTCGCAAGGATGGAGGGGTTGATAAGATTCGCGTGATTCGTAGTCTGAACCCCGTTCTCGATCAGCGTGCCCTAGAAGCCTTGAAACAGTGGAAGTTTAAACCTGCTATGCAGGGAGAAAACCCTGTCGAAGTCCAGGCCATGTTTGGGATTCCCTTCAGACCGCAACGATAGGCATGGCATCCTCTGAATCGCTCGACCGTTATCCCAATCGTTCCCCCCATGCGGTTCTCCCACCCAGTTTTTATAAGATAGACTAGAATGCAAACGGCCTCCATAAAAAGACGAAACACCTCGTTCCTCTCAATAATATTTTTGGAAATTGTTGATTTTTCCTGGGAAATGAGTAGAAGCATTCCTAGAGAACCATTGAACCCTACCATTTTCAATTGAGAAGCAGACTGCGTGATCATTTCATGCGGTTTCTTTGAAAGCCGACGCGATCGGCCTCAAAGGGAGATTGGAGCTATGAACCCACCCTCATGGATCAAAACGCAATTTCCTCGTCATGGGAAAAGCGCCTGTTCGCCTGGATCTCAACGAGCCTGTCTGGCCATTCTCTTCTTCATAATTTTCTACTGCACGGGCAGTTTCGCTGCAAGCGTTCGACAGACGACAATCAATGAAATGATGGCTGCGTCCGAACTGGTCTTTGAAGGCCAGGTAGTCGAAGTCATCTCAAAGCTCGATCCGGATAACAGCGGTATTCATACTTTCGTGACCTTCCAGATTCTCGATCTAATCAAAGGGAAGTACCCCCAATCGAAGATCGAATTGAGTTTTCTTGGAGGCACTGCTGGCGGCCTTACCTTGGAAATTTCAGACATGCATCTGCCCGTCTTCGGAGAGAAAGGGGTCTATTTTGTGGAGACCTTGCAGCACAGGCAAGTGCATCCCTTTTATGGTTGGGACCAAGGGCACTTTGTCATCACGGCCGATGGGGACGGAGTGCAGCGAGTCAGAACTCGAAATCAATTGCGAATTGTCGGAATCGATTCCGCTGGGCCCAAGAGAATTCAGGCTTTAAGAGAAGGCGTTGCCAAGGGAGTCGTAATCTCGGAAGACTCCAGAGATAAGGGAATGAGTCTGAAGGAATTTAAGTTGAGACTGCTTGAGATCAACAAGGGGCAACCATGAAAAAGTTCACTTGGGGCTTCACCGCCGCCCTTTCGATTTGTTTTATGGTGGGGACTAGCCATGGCTATGTTCTTAGTGGGAAAAAATGGCCTGGCCCTTCTGCCTCTTTCTATGTACATGTCGCTGACGGCCCCAGCGGGGATTGGGATACGCCATTCACCAACGCCATGGCCAAATGGACCAATAATACTATTTTTAAGTACAGCGTTGCTGGAACCACCGCTTGGGACCCTTGCTCTAATCCAGGTAGCGGAGCCAAGAATGGCACTAAGTTTAGTGACACTGTTTGTGGGGACGCGTGGGGAGCCACGACCTTGGGCATCGCAAGGAGGTGGTTCACGAGTAACAAGATTCTTACGCAAGCCGGGGTTCTTTTTAATACCAAGTACACTTGGGCCGTTTATGATGACCCTTGGAATAGCGATAGCTTTGCGGATAAAGCTGATTTTCAGCGGGTCGCTCTGCACGAATTGGGGCATTGCCTGGGCCTTGACCACGAAGATGATGTGCCCGCTATCATGGGAACGGCCGTAACCCCTGGATCGACGATTATTGATCCACAGACGGATGATATCAATGGGGTCCAGGCCATCTATGGTGTCTCCGGAAGCATTTCAGAATCCATTTTTGTCCCCATCGTTTTGTCAGTTGCAGGGCTCAATGGTTCGTTCTTTAGTTCGGAGATGTCTGTGACGAATAGGGGGACCTTCAGTGCGACTGTGGAATTTGTGTACACCGCGGCTTTTGGCCAGGGCAGTGGCACCGTAACGGATTCTCTCGGTACGGGACAACAGCGCATTGTCAAAGACACCATTGCTTACCTGAGAACCCTAGGGCTGGCGATTCCCACTTCCGGAAGCCAGGGTGGAACGTTGAGGGTGAATTTCACTGGTCTTTCGGCTGCATCTGACGGTGCGGTCTCCGTTAGAACTACGACCATTGCGCCTGGCGGAAGAGCCGGTCTCGCTTATGCCGGTATTCCAATTAGCCAAGGCTTGACAACCCCGGCCTATATTTCTGGCCTCCGCCAAAACAGTACGGACCGTTCCAATGTCGCCGTTCAAAATGTTGGGAGTTCCTCGGACGGAGATATTACTCTGCAGGTGACAGTATTTTCTGGGGATGTGGCAAATCCTAAAGTCAGTCAGCTTTCCGATATTGTGTTGCATCCGGGAGATTTTCAGCAAATTTCCGGAATTCTGGGAAGTGTTTCCCTAGTCAACGGCTATGTCCGGGTGGAAAGGATAACTGGACCGGCCCCCTATTTTGCGTATGGAGTAATCAATGATCAGTCCAACTCAGACGGCTCTTTCATTCCTGCCCATTTTGGATAGCTCCTTGGCGGGGAAGACCCAGTTGACCTTGCCGGTACTCGTTGAGAACAGTGCTTTTAGTAGTGAGATCGTGGCGACAAATTGGTCATCCAGCAAAAAACTCTCGATTGCCGGTTTGTTGGTAATGGCATTCAAACAACGCGATGCGACTGCTCATTTTCAGATCAGCCTCAACCCTGGAGAGCAGTTGATCATTCCAGAGTTTGTCCAGTATTTGAGAACTCAAAACGTCGCTGGAATTGGGCCAAAGGAGCCGCTTTTGCCGGCTCTTTGTTTGTGTCTATCGGGAGCGGTAATTTGAGCGGTGTCTCACTTGCAGCCCGAACCTCCACGCCGGGCGGAGGAGGTCGCTATGGCCTCTTTTATTCCAGTGTGCCAAACGGCTTTGCCTCAACAAGCTCGGCCTGGATTTACGATCTGCAACAGGATTCAGAAAGTCGGTCTAATCTCGCCTTGGTCAACACAGGCGAGCAAGACGGGAGTAGCAGCACCTTTCAAATCGATCTATTTGACGGTAATACTGGAGGGCAGGTAGGAAGCATCACAAATAGCGACCCCTTTGAGCGCCGGGAAGCTGGACACAGATCGGAACGATCCTGGCGCAATATGCACCGGGGACCAGCCAGGGATATGCCCACATCACGCTCAGATCAGGGAACAATCCATTCATTGTATATGGAGTCATTAATGACGGAAGTCAACCAGGGGAGCGAACGGGAGATGGAGCTTTTCTTGCAATGCTCCATGAGTTTGTCCACGAAAAAGAGTAAGAGGGGGCCTGTTTCACCGATAATTCTTAGCCAGACTACACTAAAGGCTGGATTCTGCTAGCCAATCATTACCTCTAGAGTTTTTTCTACCGATAGAACTCCCGGCTTTCTTTCTGGTCCCCGATGGTTGAAAATTAACCCCAATCCGAGTTCGTCTCCGTTCATCTGCGGGCATATCCTCTTGTAGTTGGTTAATTTCATCCCGTGTTCCTCGATCACGTCAACCTCTCGTTGCTTCTTGCCAGGCAGCTGTGGCGATATCCGTACAGAAAGTAAACTCCAAAACCTATTCCCAACCAGACAAAAAAACGAATCCAGGTTAAGACAGGTAAGCTCATCATCAAAAGAAGACAAAAAAAGATTCCGCATATGGGTAGAAAGGGTACCCAGGGGATTTTGAAAGGTCTCTTTCGCTCAGGGGCCGTATGCCTCAGGACAATGACGCCAGCCGAAACGAGAATGAAAGCAAAGAGTGTGCCGATGTTGGTGAGCTCTGCAGCCGATCCAATATCGATAATGAGCGCGGAAAAACCGACGAAAATGCCCGTCCAGATGGTCGTGATGTGAGGGGTCCGAAAACGCGGGTGAATTTTTGAGAAGTATTTAGGGAGAAGACCGTCGCGAGCCATTGACATGAAGATTCGTGGTTGCCCGAGTTGAAAGACGAGTAACACAGATGTCAATCCAGCCAGCGCTCCGGCCCCGATCAACGCTTGGACCCAAGGTTTTCGAGTGACCTCGACGGCAGTCGCGATGGCGGCCGCGTCGTCAACGAATGTGGTGTATTTTTTCATTCCCGTAAGAACGGCGGCGACACCCACATAAAGGATAGTGCAAACGATCAACGATGTGATCATGCCGATCGGAAGATCTCGTTGAGGATTGCGGGTCTCTTCGGCTGTGGTGGACACGGCGTCAAATCCAATAAAAGCAAAAAAAACGATGGCAGCCCCTCCCATGACCCCCGTAATTCCATTGGGCATGAAAGGGTGCCAGTTGGCGGCGGGATTCACGTAAAAGGCGCCAAAAGCAATGAAGAAAACGACAATCGATGTCTTCAACACAACGGCCGCACTGTTAAAACGGGCGCTTTCTCGAATGCCAATAACCAAGAGTACCGTCAGTAAACCCACGATCGATAATGCCGGAAGGTTTAGCGCGATACTATGCCCGAAAAGTTGCGGGAGAGTGGCATTCGAATAGTTTCCGAGGTTAGCGGCCGCTTGTGCGCAGTCCGACAGTTCACTCGGGGAGAGTGAAATTTGACCTTGCTGAGCCAAACTCAGTTGATGAGCCTTCTCAACCCACTGGTGTGCGGTCCCGTAGTCTTTGACCAGCCAGAGCGGCAACTTGATCTGCGTCAAACTGTAAAGCAAGTTTGACGAAGAAATCCGACCAGCTTACGGCGACTGCTATGTTCCCCACGGCATATTCCAAGATGAGATCCCATCCAATGATCCAGGCAATGAATTCACCCAAAGTTGCATAGGAATAGGTATAGGCGCTCCCCGATACGGGGATCATAGAAGCCATCTCCGCGTAGCAAAGGGCGGCAAAGGCACAGGCCGTGCCGGCCAACACGAAAGATAAGACTATCGCCGGGCCTGCGCCGGATCGTCCTAGGTGCAAGGGCGCACCCGATATCCAGGACACGATAAAATTGACGACCGGTGTATCGATGGGGCTCTGATAGCTTTGCCCGGCTGCCGCAGTTCCGGTAAGTGCGAAAATTCCAGCGCCAATCACAGCGCCGATTCCGAGCATGGTGAGATCAAAGGAGGTCAGAGTCCGCTTGAGACGGCGCTCTGGTACTTCGGACTCTGCAATTAATTGATCGGGACTCTGCGTGATGAACAGTCGATGTGTCATCTAAACGCCTCATTCAACCCAAATGACCACGGAAAAAGGGAACTGAATTGCTCTTTAAACTCTTTCGAGTCCTGCGTATTTTTGGACCATTTTTTTAAGTCCGTAGCCTGGGAAACTGACGGTCACTTTGGCATCTTCCCCTTCGCCTTCACAGCGCACGATGGTGCCGACTCCAAACTTGGGATGACGAACCGTACTTCCCCTGCTTAAGAATGTTCCCTTCGATGCCGATCCCCGAGTCACGGGAGCCAAATCAATCTGCCGGCCACGCTGTTGATAGAATTGCTGAATCCCTTCCTTTGTGTTAATGACGGGCCCATCATACGAGGAAGTCTTTCTTCGGTCTTGTGACGAAGATGGCTTTCAATAAGTTCTGCTGGAATCTCCCGGAGGAAACGAGAAGGTTGGGTAGGTTCCATACTTCCTGTCCCCAGGAAACGTCGGAATTTGGCGCGAGTCAAAACGAGTTTCTTTTGGGCTCGGGTCATCCCGACGTAGCAAATACGCCGTTCCTCTTCGAGTTCCTTCTGGCTGGATAACGAGCGGCTGTGGGGGAAAAGTCCTTCCTCTAGCCCCACAAGGCACACGAGAGGAAATTCGAGGCCCTTGGCGCTGTGTGTCGTCAACAAGACGACTCTTGCTTTTTCATCCAGCCTATCCGTGTCCGAAACAAGCGCGGCATGATCGAGAAAATCGCGAATCGTCTCTCCACGGGACTCGGCGTCACGAGCGGCGTTGATGAGTTCTTCAATGTTCTCGATTCGCGATCGGGCTTCTTCCGTGTCATCGCTCTCCAGCCATTGCCTGTAGCCGGTAGCTTCAACCACTTGCTTCACGAATTTGGAAAGTGGAAGTGAGGTCAACGATTCCATGCAGGGTTGCAACAACTTACGGAAATCCTCCAACGACTTGGTGGCTCTGCCGGTTAGGATCTTGCTCTCAATAGACCGAATCATCGATTCCCACAGCGAGAGGCCATAAATAGATGCTTCCTGGTTCAAGGCATCCAAAGTGGATTTCCCTAGTCCTCTCGGCGGGGTATTAATCACTCGAGCAAAACTGAGAGAATCGCTGGGGTTTGAACACAGCTTGAGATAGCTTAAAATGTCCTTAATCTCAGCTCTTTCATAAAAGCTGAATCCCCCAACGACCAAATATTTGAGGTTGCTGCGGCGACAGGCCTCTTCAAAAAGGCGTGATTGAAAATTGGTTCGGTAGAGAACAGCGGCCGAATCCAATGGGTTTCGTCGCAGGTAATCGAGAATGTTATCAATTACGAATAAGGCTTCCGCTTCGCTGTCAGGGGCTTCAAAAAGGGAAACCAGCTCGCCCTCTTTCTTATCGGTCCACAAAGTCTTGCCTTTGCGTTCCTCGTTGTGACTCACGACTGCCCCGGCTGCGTCCAGGATAGCCTGAGTGGAGCGGTAGTTCTGCTCCAGTTTGATAATTCGGGCGGTTGGATAATCTTGCTCGAAACTCAGGATGTTCTGGATATCGGCTCCGCGCCATCCATAGATAGACTGGTCTTCGTCTCCGACGACACAAAGATTCTGTCTAATCTGTGTCAGTAGTCGGATCAGCTGATATTGGACCCGATTGGTGTCCTGATACTCGTCCACCAGAATATACTCATACTGGTGGTTGAGCAGTTCACAAATGGTTGGTTCTTGACTCAGCAAAAGGACCGCTTTGAGTAACAAGTCATCAAAGTCCAATGCAGCGGAACTCTTCAAACGTTTCTCATAGTGGCTATAGAGGACTGCCATCCGCTCCGATTTTGAATCATAGGATTGCGAATAAAAGTCTTCAGGGGAGATTCCGTGGTTTTTGGCATAGCTAATGCGAGAGAGGACAGAGCGGGGGGAATAGGCTTTGTCATCCAGGCTCAGCTCCTTCAAACAGCTCTTGACGATGTTTAACTGGTCAGTTTCGTCATAGATGCTGAAATCATTCTTGTAACCGAGGGCTTGGATATGTCGACGGAGCATCCGGACGCAAAAAGAATGAAAAGTTGAAATCAAGGGGTGGCTGATTCGATGAGATCGCAGCAAATGAGCGACTCGATTCTTCATCTGCTCGGCAGCTTTGTTGGTGAAGGTGACGGCAAGAATACGCTCGGGTTGGACCTGGCAGTGATCAATGAGACAAGCAATCCGGTAGGTAATAACTCGAGTTTTTCCGCTCCCCGCACCAGCCAAAATGAGAAGAGGCCCTTCATGGTATTGAACCGCCTCGAGTTGCGCAGGATTTAACTCTTTTTCCAAGTTCATCATCACGGGTGGCATTCTACGGAGACAACCCTTGAAAAGCAATTCAAGTCTAGAAAAGTCTAATGTCTGTGACCTGTTTGCCGATCAATAGATTGAACCCTGCTTTCCTTAAGGTCCTGACTCACAGCTATTTGGAAAGCAAACGGGTCCAGGTTCCGCTATTACCCGATTCAATTTTTTTGCAAAGTCGGCATTGTCTGGACGACGGAAAATTTTCTCTTGTCTTTGGGAAACTTACAATCTCTTGAGGAAGGATAAACCGTGTTAACTGAAGATCAAAAACTCAAGTATGAAAATACCCGCCAAATGGCAAAGTCAGAATTGGACCAGATCGAAAGAGACATCGAAGGTGAACTTGCCAGAGTCAAAGAAAAACTCCTTGAGCTGCAGCAGGCCAAGAAAGCCGTTAAGCAGATCTACGATGGGTGTTGTATTCGTCTCGGGCTTCGCAGCACGCTGGAGGTTAAAGAGATCAATTTCTCAGAAATTGGCAGAGCCAGCTAACACCCTTCCAGCCTTGTCCGCTAAATTTTGAATTCCTTTCAGGCATCTCTTGGAGTCCTCGTTAGGAAATATGGAACGGTAAGAAGTTTGGCTAACCCGCATTAGGGAATTCTCACCGCAGTGTCCCAGCTAGTAACGGACCCTGTGAAATGGTTCCCTATCTCAGCGAGGAACAGAAGAGCGTCCATCCCCTACGAAGCTCCTAATTTCTGCGTATCTTTCGAAGCAGAAGCAGTGGGGGTTTTCTCGTTCGCCATACCTGCTTCTCGGATGACTCGGAGTGTGCCGTTCGGTTGAAACTCGTATCGAATTCCACGCCATTTTAGTTGATTCTTGAAGGCCGAAACCAGTAGGTTAAGGCCAGTCAACGTTGAGACCAATGGAAACAGCAACGTATATCCCCACCAGAAAGGGGTGATGTTCGGCTGCTGGTCTGGAAAAATATGGTGGATTGCTCTCAGCCGGAACCAGCCTCGAATAACTCCTAAGATAAAGATCGAACCCGAAATAAAGCCATATTTGACCAGGTGTTAGTAATTCTGTGGATTGAGAGCGGCATCGCTTAGAAGTGTTTGAAGCAGTAAAGCGAGTACACACAGGAATGCCGTCCACCACACGATGAGGAATGACCCTTGGGAGAGGAAGGCAATTCTCCACAGCTTTCGGGAATAGATTCGGGTAATGATGATTTGGCGTGTTGACCACTCAAATAATTCTCGCCATGAGCATTTTCCAGCAGATCCTATTAAGCAACGAGGCTCATAATGGACCCTAAGCTTGGAGTCCCGCATTGCTTGAGTCACCGAATAGTCATCGCTAATCGAATGCGACCAGTAACTCAATACCTTTGCGTGCACAAAAGTTGAACGCCGAATCGCCATGGAGCCGCCCCATGCAAAATTTCGGCCGTGATCTCCCAGTAATGTTGCAACCGAACCGTTCCAGGCAGACCGGAACACACCAGCCAAATTTCCGCGCTCTGGGAAGTACCAGCGATAGCCTGTAGACACGCCAATCCGGTCATCCCGAAGCGGGGAAATTAAGGCCTGTAGCCAGTTCAGGTGAGGTTGGGCATCGGAATCCATGAAGACGAACACTTCCGAACCTGAATCCGTTCGGGTGACGGCTTGCATCAGGTTATTGACTTTTTCACCGCGCTCGTCACTGATCCCAGCGGTCACTAGCTTGATCCTGTGCCCAGGGAATTTGCGGACCAAGTCATTCAAGACTGGGCGGGCCGGATCATCCTCTGTGGCTGTTACAAGCACAAGTTCGAAAAAGGGATAGACCTGTTTAAGCACACTCGCAATGTTGTCTTCTAGTTGATATTCAAGTCCTTTGCAAGGAATGATGACCGAAGCAAAGGGCATCCAGGAGATGGGTAAATGGGAAAAGTGTGCGCGAATATAATGAAGATAGCGCCTCCCTTCCAAGACGCCGACCACGCCTTTTAGGATCACGAGGCAAGCAAAAACGAGGAAAAGTGCTTCAAGAGTCATAAGTTTGGGCAAGCCTAATCTCTTCGACCCAAGTTTACAATAAGTTTCCACTCTCAGAATCAATGGAGGGAATTGAATTTATCGATTCTGCCGTTAAGATAAGCGAATGGCATGTTTTATCCACTTGAAGTCGCCGAGTATTTATTACTGATGTCTTTCTCAACACCTTGAACCTGATTGCAGTCGGAAACATCCTCTGCAAAGCGGGCCTATTCACTTCTTCAGAACTTGATCGCCGGGAAACTCACTATTTGGAATGTTAAGGATAAGGACTGATCTTTGGCCTCGAGGCGTAGATTTGGTTGAAAAAATATTGACGACCCTTTTAAGTCTTTGATATTAAAGAGCGTTATTTTGTAGCTAAGATGCGTCGGAGATAATATGATTTTTGTTTGGCTTAAAACGACCGTCTGCAAATTCAAAATTTCAGGATGATTTTAGGTTCTATTTTCATGTGGAGGGAAAGTTGTGAATTCGCCCAAGATTGTTCTTGCCGCTTCTTCGACCGAAGCTAATGAATGGAGACACAGTATTTGGCAGCAGATGCTCTCGGCAACCATTCCTGCCAAATTTAGCAAAACCTTCATTGCTCCGGAATCGATGATTAATGAGTCCTGGCCGAATGGTCGGGCAAAGTATGTGCCGAATGGTTTGCGCATGGTAGAGACGCTACTCCTGCGGGACTACTCCGAAGATGATGTGGTTACCTGTTACGTCGAGAATCCTGGATCGTTTTGTAGGGCCTGACACAAAGGTCTTGGCGATTCATGCCCATAATCCGTTGGGAATTTCCTATGCGACGGATGTTTACTCGAAAATGGGCGGGGAAAACCTGATGCCGTTGAATGCGCAGGAATTCCTCCGGATCGTGAACCATCCGATCCTGCGGAAATACAGACCCAAGATCATTGTCGGAGGACCGGGGGCTTGGCAGCTCGAAAAAGCAAATCGGTTGGATGAATTCAATGTTGATTATTTGATCGATGGTGAGATTGAACATGTTTTTAGTGATCTCTTCAAGCGGATCATAGCGGGGGACCCCAATCTGCCACGGATTATCAAAATCCCCAAGACGATGCAACCGTCCGTAGAAGAAATTCCCGTTGTGCGTCATCGCTCGACCTTTGGAGTTGTGGAAATTACGCGGGGCTGTGGACGGGGTTGCCAATTCTGCTCCCCCGCGACAAAAGTGGGTCGCTCCTTTCCTTTGGAGCATATCCTGGAAAGTGTGAGGCTCAATGTCAGTGAAGGCGCCACGGAAGTCATGATTACTTCGGAGGATATGTTTCTCTATGAGCAGTTGCCCAATTTCGAAACGAATATCCCTGCATTAGAGAATCTGTTCCGACAAGTCATTTCCGTCCCTGAGCCTCCAGACGATTCAGCTTTCCCACATTACCCTTGCACCAGTCGTCAAAGATCCCACCGTGATCGAGAGACTGACTCCGTTGACGGTCCCCTACTCGCACTTGAAACATTGGTCTTCTACCGATCCCAATAAATGCATCGTGGATCCCATTATCGGATTGGAAACAGGCAGCCCACGCGTGTTTGAGACCTACATGAAAGGGAAAGCCTATCCCTATAAAGCGCATCAGTGGCGGGATGTCGTGCTTAAGGGAATGGAAATCTTGAATCGGCATAACTGGTACCCTTTCAACACTTTTATTCTCGGCTTGCCGGGCGAAACCGAGGAAGACACGAAGTTGTCGTTAGATATGCTCTATGACCTTAAAGATGCCAAGGGAATGTTTGTTCCAACATTTTTTGTGCCACTTGAAAATACCCGGATGCAGAAAAAACCGGGGCCCGACTGATCGAAATGACGGACCTGCAGTGGGAGTTCTTGTTTACTTGTTGGAAGTATAATGTCGATATTTGGCGTGGTGGAACTTTTAAGCAGCTGAAGTTCTCTCTGGGTGCGCCATTTTATTATCACCTCCTCGCCAAGAAACTGTTTGGTCCTGGAGTGAAGTATCCTCTCTATCGTTTTGCAGGATTTCCGGAAAAATTTTTCCAGAAGCATCTCTATCTGAACCTTTCCGGTTACAAACGCGATTGGAATGGATTAAAGCCTTTTGAGCGCGAAATTCTGCCCAGTTTCAAGACGACCACGGGTCTCAACATGGTCGATGCCAGTGAACTAGTCGCCCATACCTCATCGAAAGCTACCCTTGAAGTGATGGAGACTGCCGGCTGAGAGGTTCGGTCGTATGTGAATAGGCGGGGGCCTCCAAGTGGACTACGTTTCTACCCCTCGAATGAAAATGAGTGGATCCGCCGTCCCCGCCGACTCCATTCCAGTGCTATTCTCCGGTCCAAGAAAGAGGGCGTTGCCAATCGCTGTCTGGGATTGAAAAGTTTAGACCAGCGGAAGGTACCGTTCGCGAAGAATGCCGACATGGTGACGTTCGTGGCCCGCGATGATATACGCAAGTGCCAGAACGCTGACGCCCGTATTGTTGGCGGTGCCTCACCTTTGAAGGGACTGGTCGTCGAGACCTCGAAACAACGAAAGAGTGGCCTCCCGAACCGTCTTGAACTCTGAGACCAGCTCCTCTAGCGGGCGTAAATCAAACCCTGCGTGGCGAACAAAGTCGTCTTGTTCAAAACCGGGCAGGGGTGTCTCGTCACCTCGAGCTATTCTCAAACCCTGTAAGTCATAATTCGTTCGGTATCGCAGATATGACCGACAACCTCTTTAATGCTCCACTTGTCCGGAGCGTAACGCTTCGTGCCTGGTCCTCAGAAATCGTACTCAACAATCTGGCTGTAGTGTCTTTTTGGTCCATGAGCACTTGGATGAGATCCTGGAGGGGACCGCCTTGATGTAGTTGCCATAGAAAGGGCCATATTCATCTTCGGCCGGCCGGGCTTTATTGTCGTAGAGCATCATCTATTCATCACCTTTATTATAATATTGGGATATAGACGAGGTCCCTGCGCGCCTCGGTCGATGGTTACTCCCTAGACGAGGGCAAACCCTCGGGCATCCGCGTCCCATACCAACGGCGTTCCGAATCGAGTCGATGACATCCTCGGGTCTTCTCGACAACCGTCCACATGGCTCGATGGCGGTCATTCATGAACCTTTCGCGAATGCAGGTCTCTAAAAGTTCAATACAAGGATTAAAGAATCCTCTCACGTTGACGAGAATGATTGGCTTCACAAAAAGTCCTAATCGTTTCCAAGTAATCGCCTCGAACAATTCCTCTAATGTGCCCGATCCGCCGGGTAATGCGACAACGGCATCCGTTTCCTCCAGCATCAAGCGCTTTCGCTGATGGAGACTCTCGACTAGCCGCAACTCCGTGAGTCCCTCGATGTCCCCACTCAAGATCATTCATGAATCGCGGAAGAACTCCGATGACCTTGCCGCCTTCCGCCAATGCTCCAGCGGCGAGTTGTCCCATCGACCCTAAGGATCCCCCACCATAAATAATCGTGATTGAGTGCCGTGCCAATGTTTGGCCGAGTCGGTTGCCGCTTCGAAATAGGCGGTGTCTGACTGGCGGCTGGAAGCACAATAGACAGCAAACCTTGTTGATCACTGACTTGTTTGTCCCGGACGACATCTCACCATCCCATTCGTTGCCGTAAAGCAGTGATGTGAGCAATGTGATGGCGACCGTGCCAGGCATACAACGCGAATGTTCGGTCCAGCGACATGACTCCAGCATCTGGATGATGGAAGATGTATTGGAATTGTTCTTCAGTGAGTGACTGTAGAAAGACGACCCAGCGTCGATGCAAAGCATCCAGGAGCACGAGAGAAATCTCTATATCCAATCCACTGGCATCCGGAAGTTCCGCCCACCGTGCTTCGTTATAGGGTTTGATGGTGGGCGCGTTTTCGGTGACGGCCAGCTTGCAGCGGGTGTAGGCATTCATATGGCTATCGGGAAGATGGTGAACGACCTGGATGACGGTCCACCCCCCGTCGCGATAGGGTGTGTTCAATTGTTTTGAATTGAGGCCGGAGACAGCGACGCGCAATTGTGAAGGAGCCTCGGCAATTTGTGAGATCAGTTCAAGGCGAGATTCCTTCGTCATGGTCTTGGGGGCCTCAAACTTTCCGATAGGGTATCTCAAATCGTTCATTTTGTTTTCCTCCAAGAAAATCAGGGGTGGGAGTCTCAGTGCCCTATCCAAGAAAGGAGAAAGAGAACTTCAACCCCAGTGAGCGTGAGCCAAAGGGGCGGAATACGGTACACTGCATAGAGAGGAATGAGAGCTCCTACTCCCAGAATACTCATGAGAGGCTGTGCAAAAATCTTGTTGCGATGAGTCTTATTGCCAATTTACTTCAATTATATTCAAATTCGGACGATAAATCGACAGAGCCCTCGTTTCGAACAAACTTCTTTCTTGGTTAGTAGAAAAATAAAAGAATCATTCCATTCAAACAGACACGAAGAGTATGAATCAGAATTACCATCTGCCATGCTATGATCGCATGCGTTACGGGTTCCTGCAATTTGAGTTAGTTGAGACGGCGGTTTTCTATTCATGATGAACAACACTGATCCCCTCCGCCTTGAGGATGGCTCTCTGCTGCGCTATTGTCAACGCACGCACCGAGCGGAAATGAACAGACTTCGGTCCCGCCACTTGAACGGGGAAGGGGGGTTTGTCATTGCAACGAGCCGAGGCATCCTTTTGGATCAGATCCTTCAGTCTGTCCATCAGACACTGCAGGCGGCGCCTTTGTCTGCGGGAGTCGCATCCGGGGCACAATTCCCTGGCGCCTGGATCGCGATCGGAGAATACGGCTGTCTGGATTTGTCGCCGCGCTCTCCGGTCGATTTGTTGATCCTGCTGAGGTCGAATCAACAGCCTATTCCAGAGGAGGCGATCGAAGAGCTTCGACTGATGCTGCAGGCCTCCGGGATTCACCCTCAAGTCACGGTGGCAAACCCGAAGGAATGTCTCCACCGGGCTCTCAATAGCTATTCTTTCGGAGTAAAATTGCTGTCGGCTCGCCATATCGGTGGAGATCCCACCCAGTTTAAAGACTTGATGCAGCGCTTTCGCGCAAACGTTCTTAAAAACCCGCTCTCTTTCGTCTTTCAGATCACTGATTATTTGAAAGAAATGCATGCAGGTCATGGAAAAGATATTTATAGAATCGATTCGGACCTGACCTGGGGGACAGGCGGAATTCTGGATGGACAGACTTTTTTAGGGTGTTTGAGAATTCTGACTGGAGCGGAAAGCCCTGAAAAACTTCTCGAAGATCGTCATCTAAGTCCGCGTGACTGGACTTTCATTCAGCGGGGACGGGAGTTTCTGCTGCGGGTTCGAAACGCTCTTCATTTTTCGTCGAAATTCGATCGGGATGTCCTTTCCACGGACAGCTTGGAAGGATATGCCCGGTTCATGGGATACAACCATTCTTCTGTGCACGTTTCCTGCGCTCAGTTCTTGCACGAGGTCGTCATTCAGCGCCGTAAGATCAGCCAGGTGGTGTCCCGCTTTCTCGAACAGGCTCGCCTCAGCTACGGTGCCGGCTCGGAAGAAAGCAAACTGCGCTACCTGAAGTTCAGCTCGTTTCCCGTTGCGGAAAGGAGTCGATGGAGCGAGAACGGAGTAACCCAAAGTAATCCTGAGGGACCTGAAAAATGGATGAAACGCTTCCGTTATAGTCAGGCCGAACCGGCGCTTTTCGATCGGGTGGTCGAAGACAGTCTCTTGTCAGACCAAGCCCATTGGGATATTCATTCTTATGATGGGCCAGCCGTTCATTCGGAATTCCGGCAGCTCATGAAGAACAAAGGGAAAGTGGCGATCGCGCTTCGGCGGATGCATGGACTTGGCTTTCTGAAAAACTATCTGCCTGAGTTTGGGCGGTTAGACTGCCTGCCAGAATTGGAACCCTATCGAGTCGTGACTGTCGACGAGCACACTTTAAATGCGATTGAGACTTTGGATACGATCGTCAACACCAAGAGTCCAGGCCTTCATGATTACCAGAGAGTGCTGGACGAAGTTGCAGATCCTTCACTCATTTACCTGGCGTTATTGCTGCACGAAACGGGAAAGAGTGTCACAGTTCAGGATCATCCCAATCATGAACATTATGCCGCCAAGGCGCTCCGGCGAATCAATCTCGATTCTGAAAGCGTTGAAAAGGTATTACTGCTCATTCGAGAGCAACATTTGTTAACCCGTGTGTCTCAACGACGGGATCTTGACGATCCTTTCATCCTGCAGGAGGTTTCCGAGAAACTTGAGGCGGCGGACAACTTGAATATGCTGCTCCTTTTTACTTATGCGGACTCGATCTCTTGGGGAGAAGAAGAATGGAATGACCGAAAGGACTTCTTACTTTGGTCTCTCTACTTCAGAGTGTATGACCGTCTGATGTTTGGCGACGAGATTAGCGAACCCGAGCATGCCGAAGTCACTGCCGTTCAGCAAAAGGTCCTGGAGCAGCTTTCTGGCGAGTTCGATGTCGAGACAGTGCTGCGGCATTTCACCCTACTTCCGGAAAAGTATGCCCTTTATACTCCTCTTCAACAGATCTTGTCTCACATTCGGCTCTGTGAACGCCTGCATGATAAACCCGTTGTGACCCTGTGGACCCCTCATCCGCAGTCAGGGTACACGGAATTGGTTGTCTCGACTCTCGACCTTCCCGGTCGATTTGCCCAAATCGCGGGCACTCTGACAGCTCTCGGGATCTGTATTTTGAGTGCCCAGTTGAATACGCGAGATGATGAAATCGTGATCGATACGTTCCAAGTGGGGGACACCACCGGCAATGCCATTCTCGATTCCGAGGTTTGGAATCGGGTGGATCGTCTTCTCCTCGATATCATCACCGGAATGAAAAGCCTGGATGAAGTATTGGGAGCACATCTGCAAACAGATCCGGGAAATTCCTCTAAACCGCCGATCGCGCCCCGGGTCCGTATTGATAATGAGATCGCGTCACAATGCACCGTGATTGAAGTGCAGGCCGGGGACAAGCTGGGACTCGGTTTCCGACTGGCCTCCGCCATTGCCAACCTGGGCCTCAATATTCTCTCAGCCAAATTGGCAACAGAAAAAGGATATGCCTTTGACGTTTTTTATGTGCAGACGAAAGAAGGAGAGAAGATTACCAGCAGTTTTCAAATGACAGAGATCCTGGAACGTCTGCGGGCGGTTGCGAAGTGAGGAACGGAAGGAGTGAAAGGCGACCTTTGGAATTGAAGTGCGCCAACCGCTTACTTCTTCATCTCATTAAAGAACCATGCAGAGCTGATGACGCCGTGGTGGAAGTTAAATAGGTCCAACCTTTCGTTTGGCGCATGCGAGTTTTCATCCGGCAGTCCGATACCCATCAGGACGCTGGGCAAACCAAGCAGCTCCTGAAATGTGGCGACGACCGGGATGGATCCGCCTTCACGAACGTAAACCGGGCGCTTCCGAATCCATTCTCTAGTGCACGTGCCGCTGCCTGGATGGCCGGGTGATGGATGGGGGCAACCCAGGGCTTGCCGCCGTGCATCCGGGTGACCGTCAGTTCTACAGACGGTGGGGCGATCTTCTTAACGTAATCCTCGAAAAGTTGCGCGATTTTGTCTGGGTCTTGATTAGGCGCCAATCTCATACTGATTTTAGCCATGGCTTTAGCCGGAATGACTGTTTTAGCGCCTTCGCCGATGAAGCCCCCGCAAATACCATTCACCTCCAAAGTTGGGCGCGCCCACAGTCGTTCCAGGACTCCATAACCTTCCTCTCCAAATAGAGCTGGGGCGCCAGATCTTCCACTGTATTTCTCCTCATCGAAAGGCAATCGCCGGACTTCCTCCTTTCTCCTCGTCGCTTAAAGGAAGAACATCGTCGTAAAAACCAGGGATTTGTACTCTTCCAGTGCCTCTTTTAAGCTGGGTAGATGATTTGTGCAGAGCGCAAAATTAGGATTAATGACCGCTCCGCCAAAAGAGCCGGAATGAAGATCGCTCGCGGACCTTTAAGATCAATCTGCATATAAACCAAGCCTCGCAAACCGTAGCAAATGGAAGGAATCCCTCGATCAAACATGGGAGAATCAGAGATTAAGACCACATCAGCCTTGAGCAATTCCGGGTGAGCGGCGATGAAGCTGTCGAGATTGGCGCTGCCCACCTCTTCCTCTCCTTCGATCAAAAACTTCACGTTGACGGGAAGACTGCCTGTAGCCTTTAAGTGGGCTTCTACCCCCTTAAGGTTCATTTGAACCTGGCCCTTGTCGTCTACAGCTCCTCGGGCATAAAGCTCACCATTTCGAATGGTGGGTTCAAAGGAGGTGAAACCCAGAGCTCGAGAGGATCGACAGGTTGAACGTCATAATGCCCGTAGAAAAGAACTGTCGGCTGGCCTGGGGCTCCCAGCCATTCGCCATAGACAATCGGGTGACCTGGAGTCGGGAAGAGTTGAGTTTGTTGCATGCCGATCCGCTTGAGCTGATTTATCAAGTAATGCGCACAACGCAACATATCTTGCCTGTTTTCAGGGTTGTTGCTGATGCTCGGAATTCTCAAGTATTCTTTTAACTCTTCAAGGAAACGGTCTTTATTGGCTTCGATATAGCTCAACACACTTTCCATGAATATCTCCTGAAAAAGTCATTTAAGCTCTTGTTCTCGGCGCCCGGAATAGTGAGGAGTCCAAAAAACACTGCCGTTTTCGAGTCTCTACCCAAAGATTGCCCCACCCATAATACCTTATAACGATGGTTAAAGGGGAGCCTCTTATCTGTTGTTGGGTCCATAAGTTGGTAGGGCGGCCTCGCCGAGACCGCCGCAAGAGCTTGGCCGTTTGTGTGGGCCAGATTTTGTAGCCGGGGCCGGTGGCTCCGATTGTCCGCAAAAGAATGCTCAAATCCCTATGACCACGGCTCGTCCGCCGTACGGCGGACGAGCCGTGGCTACCAAAGCTTCGCTATGTTCACTGCGAGGTCCCACGCGCGCTTGCCACCCAGCCATTCACACAAAATTCTTGACAGGTCTCGATGGACCCTGCCACCATTTTGCGTCCCACTTTTCTAATCAGGAGCCAACCCATAGCCTTACGACAGAATCTGGCTATTTCGGGGCGATTTTGGAAAAACAGCAGGCAATTTGGAGTGCGGGAGCTTGCTCCCGCTTTTTGAACACGCCAGCTTGCTGGCGACATAATGGAAACAGATCAGTTTTCTGCGGTTAACTCCAGGTCTTCTAGAGCTGGCGCTGCAGTGAGCGCAGCCAGGTCGAAATGGCAGGTTCCCGCGGCAGCGAGCTGCCACTGATGGCAGAGGTGGAAGGTGAAAGCGGGAGCAAGCAGCCGCACTCCATAAAGAATATGATTCAGTGGCCACACCCCTCCGGTACACAAGCTTAGCGAGCCTGGAGCCTTCATCGTTACGGCAGGAACTTACTTGAAGGCCCACCATTTCAGGAAGCCGATCTTGCTAGACTTTCTTCAGTCTACCCTGTTGGTAGAAGCGGACCGATTTGGCTGGCGGTTGCAAGCTTGGTCGGTCTTCAGCAATCACTATCACTTCGTTGCGCTCTCACCGTTTGATCCGAACAATCTTCCTGATCTCCTCCGGCGGCTCCACTCCATCACCGCCAGGGAAGCCAACCGAGTGAACGGCAGCCACGGGCAGCGGGTCTGGCATCAGTATTGGGATACTCATTTGACATATGAACGTTCCTACTACGCCCGGTTGAACTACGTACATCAGAATCCATGTCGGCACAGGGTGGTGCCGGTCTCCTCGTGCTATCCCTGGTGTTCGGCGGCGTGGTTTGAGCGAACCGCGAGTCGAGCCTTTGTCAAGACAGTCAGTGGATTTAAGACGGACAGCATTTCGATTCATGACGACTTCGAGGTGGTTTGGGAAAAAGAGTAGGCAATTTGGAGTGCGGGAGCTTGCTCCCGCTTTGAAATTTGGACTGCCGAAGCTTGCTTCCGCAGTCCAGGCTCGCCAGGTTGCTAGCGACATAATGGAATCAGATCAGTTTTCTGAGGTAAACCCCAGGTTTTCTAAAGCTGGCGCTGCAGTGAGCGCGGCCAGGTCGCGATGGCAGGTACGCAAGGCGGCAGCAAGCTGCCGCTAGTGACAGACTTGGAACTGAAAGCGGGACGACAGTTAACTAGCGTACCAAAAGCGGGAGCAAGCTCCCGCACTCCAAAGTGGAATGACCGCGGTTGGCCGACCTTTTAGCGCGGTGCTCTATGAACACCGTGCTAGCTGCGACAGAGACATCCTTCCCCCCTTCAAAGGGAGAATCTTTTCGACCTACCGTCAACTCCTAGGCAACGAATTCGAGCGATTCCGTTGACGTTCGTACCAACGTGTTTTAGGATTCCCTAGTACCAAGTTGCAAAAGTCTGTTTTGTAGCTGGCTCCGCTGGGGGCAGCCGGGATCTTCTGAGTTTTTAGAATTCATGTCTCAAGCTTGCCTTTAAGCATTGAATCCTGAATCTCCAGTTCAGTTTTTTAAGCAGCTCATCTTCTGCATAAGGACATCACTATGATCCATGCTCCTCTTTGGCTCCTTACAGCTTCAGTTCACTCCCATATCACTGGAATCGATTGGCTCGTGATCGCTATTTACTTCAGCATTCTGCTCTGTGTGGCCTGGTGGGTGGTCCGGCAGGGAAAGGATTCAGCCACTGATTACTTCCTGGCTGGTCGGAATCTCGGCTGGTGGGTCATTGGCGCCTCCATCTTTGCCTCAAACATCGGGTCAGAGCATGTGGTGGGACTGGCGGGCGCAGGGGCCACTAGCGGCGTGGCCATGGCTCACTATGAATTGCACGCCTGGTGTTTGTTAGTCCTTGCCTGGGTATTTGTGCCATTTTACATGCGTTCGATGGTGTTTACGATGCCGGAATTTCTGGAGCGGCGTTTCAGCACAAATTCCCGATATGTGCTTTCGATCGTCTCTCTGATTACGTTCGTGGTTTCGAAAATTGCGGTGGGGATCTTCGCCGGTGGAGTTGTCTTCAGCACTCTTCTACCCGAAATGCAAATACGCATCGGGAGCCTGGTGATTGACAGCTTCTGGATTGGCTCTGTGTTGGTCATTGGCTTGACGGGTCTGTATACCATAGTCGGAGGCATGCGTGCGGTCGCTTATAACGATGCGGTTCAAGTCTTAATTTTGATCCTGGGTTCGGGGCTTTTAACATTTTACGGTTTGAACAAACTGGGAGGGTGGAGCGAACTCCGGCATTGGTGTGGCTCTGATATGTTCAATCTCTGGAAACCGCTAATCCCGGCGGGAGTAGAGGGCACGTGGGCCCCGGTCATTGAAAAGAATGTCGCCGGACAGATTGTAAAACAAGCCTGGTATTTTAATGGCAATTTTCCTTGGTTAGGGATGCTCTTTTGCGCGCCGATTATCGGATTGTGGTACTGGTGTACGGATCAGTATATCGTCCAGCGTGCGCTGGGAGCACCCAACGAGACCATCGCTCGCCGAGGCAGCATCTTCGCGGCATTCCTCAAACTTTTTCCCGTCTACCTTTTCATTATCCCAGGTCTCGTCTGCTATGCCTTGGCTAAGAGCGGAAAAATTCCTGAGCTGGCCAGTATGCTCGGGCCTGATGGACAGGCAATTCCAGCGGTTGCCCAAGGATCGTTTCCCATGATGGTGCAATTTCTCCTGCCTCCTGGGCTCAGAGGGATTGTGGTTGCCGGCCTCCTTTCCGCGTTGATGGGGTCACTGGCTGGCGTCTTCAACGCTTGCTCCACACTGTTCACGGTAGATCTTTATGAGAAGTGGAAGCCGAACGCTTCGCAGCATCAATTGGTGCGCACTGGCCGCATTGCGACGGCGATCATGGTGTTCATTGCGTTGGCCTGGATACCCGTCATCAAGAACGCCCACGGACTCTATAATTACCTCCAGGCCATTCAAGGTTACCTGGCTCCACCAATCTTCGTCGTCTTTTTCCTCGGAGTCTTTTTCAAGCGCATGAACGCCCAAGGTGCGCTCTGGTCCATGATCGTTGGATTTGTCTTGGGCATCTTCCGGATGCTGGTTGACACTCCGGTCACATTGGGTTTGCAGGGATTTCAGGACGGATACCCCGCCGGTGGGATCCTCTGGATGGTCAACAACATTTATTTTCAGTACTTCAGTGTGTTGATCACGATAGTTTCGGCAATTGTCATGGTTGTTGTCAGCTATGCGACTTCAGAGCCGGACTACGCGAAAATTCAAAGCCTTACCTTTGAAACAACCACCAAGGAAGACAAGCTTCGAACCCGTTCTGGTTGGGATTGGCGCGAAGTGACCGCTTCAGGCTTCATTCTGGCTTGCATTCTTGGAGCCTACCTGTATTTCAGAGGCTAAAAAAAACTCAGTCAATATCTTCAATTAAGGTTTGATCTTTTCTTAAAATCACGCTCTGCCCTCCATTTGAGAATTCGAGCGGGAGGGCGGAGCTCTGCGACGCCTGATTTATTCAGTCTCTTGATATCGGCAGGCCCCCGGTCTGTCCTAGCTTGCGGTTTCGCAAGAGCTCGTCCCTCCACCCTAACCAAAGAATCATCGGCTCCGTTCGGTGCCCCCCGTTAGATCCCTCTGTTCATACATACTGTTCTAAATGGCTTGAAGCCAAGACAGTGATTCCCCAAAAAGGGAAAATGAATGCTATAAAGCAGAAAATGAGTCTCTCCATCGCCAGGATTACTTAATGAAAGATTTCGCATCGGCCTCTAATAGTTGAGAAAAGCCTTCCAAAGACTCACCAATCGACTCAATCTTTGCTGGCAACGAAAATGCTGTGTTGGTCTATTGAATTTCGTTTTTATGAATAGGCCCAAGTAAGGGGCTGGCTCGGGCGAAACCTGAATCGTCGGTGTTTCTCTACCATCATGAAAGCAATTGGGTTTAATGTTAAATAAATGAAAAACTCTACCAATTATTCAAAAGCTCCAAAAAAAATTGCCCTAAGAATATCAAAACCGATTGGTTTTGAGCGTGGATCTACACCGAAATCTCATGGATTGGCGTGGCCTGCGAAAATAAAGAGTAAGAATTTGGAGGTGCCTTTCGTTGACCTCAAAATTCAACATCAGATTCTTTCAAAGGAATTGCACCGTGGCCTCGACAGGGTCATGGGAAACACAGACTTCATCCTGGGGGAGGAAGTCGAATTGTTTGAAAGAGAATTTGCTTCCTTTTGTAAGTCAAATTTTGCTGTCGGAATCGGATGTGGTCTAGATGCCCTTCGGCTGGCACTTAAGGCTTGTCATATCGGGCCGGGGGACGAAGTGATCACCGTAACAAATACTTTTATCGCGACCGTTTTGGCGATCTCAAGTGTGGGTGCGAAACCGGTTTTGGTCGACATCGATCCAGTAAGCTACAACATTGATGTAAACAAAATAGAGAGTGCATTGACCAATAGAACCAAAGCTATCGTACCCGTCCACATTTATGGTCAGTCTGCCGACCTAGAAAAAATAGCTGACCTTGCTCAAAGGCATCAATTGAAAGTAATCGAGGATGCCTGTCAGGCACATGGTGCGGAATACAAAGGCAGACCATGTGGTTCATGGGGGGACGCTGGATGCTTCAGTTTTTATCCGGGCAAGAATCTAGGGGCCTATGGTGATGCGGGCATGGTTGTGACTCAAAACCCGGAAATTGCTGAAAAGGTAAGAATGCTGAGGAATTACGGACAAAAAGTTAAGTACCAACATATCATCGAGGGTTTCAATAGCCGGCTGGATTCAATACAGGCCGCCATTTTGAGGGTGAAATTGCGAAAACTGGGCGAGTGGAACTCTGCCAGAAGAGAACATGCCCGTGAATACACCACATACCTCAAAGATCTCGATGTGATCACGCCTCGTGAAATAGATGGTGTCAAACACAATTATCATCTTTATGTCATTCGGGTGAAAGATCGAGACGCCCTTTTAAACAAATTGCGGGAAAACGGAATTTCTGCCGGCATTCATTATCCGATCCCAGTCCATCTTCAGGAAGCGTACAAAGACTTAGGCTACAACAAGGGGGATTTCCCAATAGCTGAAAAATATGCAAATGAAATCCTTTCCTTGCCGATGTTTCCTGAATTGACCCACGAACAGGTGGTGCACGTCTGCGAGGTTATCGAGGATTTTTGTCGTTTAAATAACTAAAAAAGGACCAACGATGACTTTACGAATAGGAGTTGTCGGCTGTGGTATGTGGGGGCAAAAATATGTCCGAGTATTTGACGAGCTTCTCGAATCTCAGATTGTGGCAGTCTGTGATCAGGATGAAACTCGCTTAAAAATCATCCGTCAACGCTACCCGCAAGTCGAACTATTTACGAACCACAAGGAACTCCTGGCACACGGAAACGTAGATGCCATTGTCGTGGCGACGCAGGCAACGTTGCATTACGGCGTGACAAGAGCCGCCTTATTGGCTCGCAAACACGTATTGGTCGAAAAGCCGTTTGTACTGGAAAATCACGAAGGCCAAGAATTAATTGAGTTAGCAGAAAGAAACCAGCTAACGCTGATGGTGGGACACGTTTTCCTTTATAATTCGGGGATTCGCAAGCTCAAGCAATATCTCAGAAATGGCGGAAATGGCATCGGTGATATCTACTATTTGTATGCCACCAGAACGAGTTTGGGACCGATCCGAAATGACGTGAATGTCGTCTGGGATTTGGCTACCCATGATATTTCAATCTTCTCCTATCTTCTGAATGAACAACCGCATCACGTTAGCGCAAAAGCGGCAAAGGTCCTGAGAAACTGCCGGGAAGACGTAGCCTTTATCACTTTGACTTACCCGAATGGGGTGATTGCTAACGTCCACGTCAGTTGGGCAGATCCAAATCGTGTTCGAGAGGTGGTGATTGTAGGCAGCCAGAAGCGAGTAGTTTTTGACGACATTGAAATTCTGGAAAAGGTTCGTGTTTATGAGAAAGCGGTCGTCTGTTCCGGCACGGACACCGAAAGTTTTGGGCAATTTGTGTTATCAATGCGGGATGGCGATATCATTAGTCCGAAGGTGGAAATGAGCGAGCCTTTACAAAATCAATGCAATCACTTTATTGATTGCATTCAGCAGGGGGCGAAGCCTTTGACTGACGGTCAAAACGGCTTAGAGGTTGTCAAGGTTATTAATGCCATCCAAGAATCGATTCGCAATGATGGGACAAACGTTGAGGTACCGAGATGACGGTGCTCCAAATCGACCCCTGCAAAAACCCACTTTGGGATCGTTTGGTTCAACGACAGCACTCCAGCCTGTTTCATTCACCGTTGTGGATCAAAGCCTTGCAGTCCACTTATGGCTTTGAAACATCTGCAATAGTGGTTCTAGACAAAAGTGGTGAACCAATCGCAGGTGTCCCTTGTTGTAAGATTAATGATTTTCTGGGGGAAAGGATCGTTTCGCTTCCATTTTCAGATTATTGTGACCCGCTGGTTGAAGACAAGCTAACCTGGGAAAAGATTTTTGAAGTCGTCGCTCAGGAAAACTGCTCGGCGGTATTTCGCTGTTTGCATAATTCGATCGTTCTCCTTGACAGTCGCTTGGCTGCAGACAAACGGGCTAAGTGGCATGGTTTGAGTGTCGAACCGGACCTTGATCGGTTGTGGAGAGGGATGCACAATTCAGTAAGAAGGGCGGTCAACAAGGCTATAAAAGAGGGTGTTCGCGTAGAGATCGTGTCGGACATTAATATCCTGGAAAGATTTTTCCAGATGCACCTCAAGGTTCGAAAGAATAAATACCGTCTCCTGGCGCAACCCTATCAGTTCTTTGAGAATGTTTGGCAGGCATTTCTTGAGGCCGAAAAGCTCTTTATGATGGTTGCGATCTATCAAGGGAAGATAATTGCTGGAAGCTTATTCATAGGATGGGATCGAACTTTATACTACAAATTCAACGCTTCGGATCCGATATATCTAGGCTCTCGTCCCAACGATTTACTGATTTGGGAAGCCATCAAGTTGGCTAAACAGCGTGGATATACAGGGCTCGACCTTGGCCTGAGCGATGATGATCAGGATGGGTTAATTCGATTCAAACGCCAGTTCGGCTGCACCGAGAAAAACATCGTCCATCAACGCTACCTTCCGGCCAATTTGAACGGTCAGCAGTCACGAGAAGAAGCGAGAAACCTGCTAGGCAAGCTAACCCAGTTGTTCACCGATGAATCCGTGCCTGATCCAATCACGGCTGCCGGTGGCTCTATTTTGTACAGATTCTTTGCATAAATAGCATTTTTGCTGGAAACGGTTAATGAAAGACAATAAGCAAGCTGTATGGGGGAAAGAGGTGTTCGTGGATAGGTCTGATTTGGAGGTAGGGATGACCAAGCGTCGAGTTTCTCTTGTCATTCCTGTATATAACGAGGAAGAATCACTTCCAGTGTTGGCGAGGCATTTCGAGGAAGTTTTGAGATCTAATCGGTATGACTTCGAATTGATATTTGTCAATGATGGGAGCACAGACAGTTCTCTTACCATTCTGTTGGAACTCCAGACCCAAGACTCGCGGTACAAGATTATCGATTTGGGGCGTAACTTCGGTAACCAGCCGGCATTCAGCGCCGGTATCGATCAAGCTTCAGGAGAAGCTGTGGTCTTATTAAACGCTGATTTACAGGATCCACCAGAGCTTGTCCCAGAATTCTTGAGAAGATGGGAAGAAGGGAACGACGTAGTTTACGCAGTTCGTCAAAAACGAAAAGAAGGTATATTCAAGCGATTTTGTTTTGCCACTTTCTATAAGATACTGAACCGCGTGTCCTCTACACCCATGCCGTTGAACGCAGGGTGCTTTGGCTTGATGAGCCGTCAAGTTGTGGACCTGATGAAATCAATGCGGGAGCATAATCGGTACATTCCCGGGATTCGTACGTGGATTGGCTTTCGGCAAGTAGGGATTCCCTACGAACGTCCACCTCGTTATGCCGGCCAGTCGTCTGGGGTGAGAAGCTTAGCCAAGTTTGCCTTGGACGGGATTTTTTCGTTTTCAACTGTTCCCTTGACGCTGATCTACTATGCTGGTTGTGTCATCTCGGCATGCAGCTTTGTATTGGCCCTCTTCTATGCTTATCGCCGGCTGATCTCGCATGCAGGTCCCTATGGCTTTGCCACGATTATCTGTGTTCTGCTGTTCTTAGGTGGCATGATTTTGCTCTCTCTCGGGATCATCGGCCAGTATATTGCCAGAATTTATGACGAGGTCAGAGCACGTCCACTCTACACCGTTAAGCAGTCTTATGGATTGCCATTAAATACAAGAACCACCGAGGAAGCTCTTTTCAAAAGCGATACATGATCGGAAACTTTCCAATTTAGGATTGCCATCTAGTGTCATCTCTAGCTAATGGAAATCCTTTTCGAAGGTGAGAGTCATTGTCCCGTTTTCTGCTGGATTGTAACAAGCCCACCACTGTAATTCGTGACAATGACTTACAAGAGCGTGACCGGGAATATACTCACGCAAAGCTTCGGTTCCCACTGTAGCCGAGATTCGCGGAATGGCAGGCCCCAGCTTACTCTATTCTGTTATCAGGAGATTCCGGATGGAGGAAAGGTCACAGAATTCTAGAAATGGCTCAGAAGACAGCCTGCAATCTTCTTTGATTGAGGGAACCAAAGGAGAGGATTGGATCGCAATCATGTCAGTCTGGCTTAGTGGGATTTCAGCGCTCGTTTATTTTTTAACCAGCTATGCCGTGAAAAACCACATCCTTTTTCTTGTCCGAACCATTGAGAAAACAATTGTGATTCTAAAATGAGCACTCTTGCTTCAGTTCTCTATCTCTTGACGTGTGTCGTCTTTGCCAGCTTGTCAGCGCGACAAATGATGGTTAGGTCTAAAGAGAAAGATAGCGTTACAGCGTTTCTGACTTGGGTGGTTCTTTTCTTTACAATTTTTTTTGGTGGATATTTTGTCCTAGGCTTCATAAATCTAGCTTTTAATATTCCTGTCGTGAATCTTTATTATGGCTCCGTGGTTGCCCTTGTTGCGCTTGGCGCGAGTTGTTTGTACTTCCCCGAAATGGGATCTGTGCTGACGAAGCGTGACTACCATTTCGGTCAAGTACAAAATGTCGTGGATGGAGTTTCCATGCCGGGGAAGGGTTTAAGCCGAGCACTTGGGATCACCACATTTTTTACTTTCGTTTTGATAGCCTTAATGATCATCCCAGGGTTCCCCCGTGGATTTGAAGCGAGTGCTTATCATTTACCGCTCGCGGTCAACATCATTCAATCGCAGTCGCTTAAGATATGGGACACCTCATTTCTCCACACTCATCCTGCAAATGCGAGCATTTATTTCAGTTTTTTTCTGGGATTCATATCTGAACATCTTCTGGCAGTCTCCAACTTGGTATTTGTGGTTACCCTGGTTATTGCCACCTATGGACTTGGCCAAGCAATCGGAGCCGACAAGATCGCCAGCTTGCTGGCATCACTCGGCATTTTGAGTATTCCGATGATAGGCATTGCTGCTTTTGAGACAGAAGCTGACCTTGGAGGAGTTACGTTTCTGGCAATTGCCGTCTTTTTTACGATATCGAAATCGGATCATCCACTGTCACATCAGGTTCTGGGGGGTCTGGCGGCAGGACTGGCTTTCGGATTTAAGAGCTTGCACTTGATAAGTGCTGCGTTCTTGTTCTTTTTAATTCTACTTCTGGCTTCCAGGAAATCTCGGGATAAACTGCCAAAAATTGGGTTTACGAGCAGCGTCTACCCCGCACTCGTTTTCCTGATCTCCTTCTTTAGCATGGCTGCTTTTTGGCTTTTGCGAAACCAAACACAATTGGGAAATCCGCTCTATCCTGTGTACTTGCCTTTGTTCGAGACGTTTGGTTGGACGAAAGCGCCGGACATTGACTACTTGCGTCGCTCCCAAATACTCGACACTCAATTCGAGTTTGTGCGCTCCTCAATTGAATGGTACGCCTATCCGTGGCTCGAGTGGCACTATATTGGTCAGAACTACAAGGGGTCGTCAGGATTGGGGGCTTTTTTCGCATGTGCAGTTCCAGTCGCTTGTCTAACGAGCCTGATCCGTGTATTCAAGGGAAGAACCCGGAGGAGGCATGCAATTGCCTCATTACTCGTGGGTGGGATTCTCGTTTTTTCAGTTTGGTGGGTATTGGGTGATCGCCAGCCCAGATATTGCATGGGAGCACTGATATTTCTTGTGCCTCTGGTTGCGTCGACGGTAAGTCAGACAAGAGGACTATCTCGAACCTGTTTGGAATTTGTGATCGCCCTATGCATCTGCTTCATGTTGTTTGTTATCTTTTCCCAGCAACTTGTTGAATTCGGCAGTAGTTTTCTTCATTCAAGAAATTTCACCCGTCATGCTTTCTATGGTTATCCTTCAGCGATCGACAATCTTCCCCAAGGTTCTGTCATAGTTAATCTAAGTTCTCGTCCTAACAATTATGGCCTCTATGGTAAAACTCTTCAGAATCGGGTTGTGAATTTTATGGAGTCTATCCGTATATTAGCAGAGGAGCCACCTAAGAAAGCCTGGTTATGGAATCTGGATGCAGAAGAGGCGTCTGATGCCTACAGTTTAAGATTATCTACCTTGAAAGAGCTTGGTGCGACTCACCTATATACTATGGGATATCCCAGACTCCTACTTGACAAGTGCGTTGCGCTGCAAGAAATTGACCGCCTGGATAAGAACCCTGTCAATGGTGTATCCTTACCCAAGCCACTCATCCTCTGGGATATAAGCTACTGTCGCTAGAGATGTCGAAACGTAAACAGATGGGCCCTCGTAAGCCCTATTCTGGAATCAGATTTCGGCCATGTAAATAGTCAGTTCCTGAATAGTGATATTTCCGAGGCCAATACTTGCGTCCTATCGACTGGCATGTTCCCTACGCATCACCTTCTCTTAAGAGAGGAGTTCGCCGCTAGTTCGCATTCGTTCTTCAAGAATAGAGTAGTACTGTGGGACTTTTCCCAAGGACTGAAACCAAATTAAAAACCGAGCAATACCCTCCTCTAAAGACAAGCGGGTCTCGAAACCAAGAGCCCGCAGCTTGCTGACGTCGAGAACCAAGTTCCTGATGTCTCCAGGTCGAAACTGCCCAGGTGTTACGGGCTCAATAGATCGCCCTAGACCCTTGGCAAGCAGTTCGGCGATTTGTCTGACACTTCCTGCCTCTCCAGTCCCCACGTTATAGGATTGGTAGTTTGTACGCTCGTCTTCCATCACGAAAAGATTTGCGCGGACGATATCTTCCACGTACGTCCAGTCGCGGCATTGCTGGCCATCTTCGTAGAGTACTGGAGGCCGGTCATTAGCCAGTAAAGTAGCAAAGGTAGTGATGACAGTGCTGTATGCGTTAAATATGGACTGGCGAGGGCCGTAGGCCACAGCGTAACGAAGCGCTACGGTTGGTATCTCCAGCCGTTTTCCCAGCGCAAGTGCAAGAAGCTCAGCAGCGTACTTAGAGACTGCGTAGGGTGTGAAGGGCAGTGTAGGACTCGCTTCGTCGGTGGGCAGCCATTCTAGGACCTTGCCACACAAAAGACACTCAGGCTGCCAATGATGTTGCTTGAGCTTTGCTATGGGGCGCATCTCAGGATAACTGACCCCGTGGTTCTGGCACTGGTACTTCCCCTCTCCATAGATGGAAAGAGAAGAGGCGACTATGATTTTTCGTACCGGAAAGTGCTGTTCTGCGATGGCGTCGAAGATTTGTGCAGTACCCAAAGTGTTTGCATCGAGATAACGTGTGGACTCAGGATCAAATCCGGTGAATGCAGCTTGGTGGAATACCAAGTCCACGTCATGAAGGGCTTCCTCAAGAGTGCCCTTATCTCGGAGATTGCCGGAAATAAACTCCACTTCCCGAGGGATCCATTCAGGTACTCCGTGTGGATGGGTATAGGGTTCAAGGCTATCCAGGAGCTTAACCCGGCAATTTCGTGTTAGAAGCGCATCAGCAAGGTGGGAACCAATCAAGCCTGCTCCACCAGTGATGAGGACCTTACTGTTAGAGATTTGCATCTAATAAAAACTCCTTTCTGTTTTTTTCAAAAAATGGGAACAGACTACGAACAAAAGGACGAGATGTTACCCAGAGGAACTGTTTTTTCGAACCAGTCTAGACGGATAAAGAGCAAATCCTGGAATTTTAATGTTAGTCGGTCGTTTCATGATGGGTTATTTTTCAAATCGTCAGACGAGATTGGTTGTCTGCATCTATTTCTATTGATATTCCCCAATGCTTCTCATTGGCTGTTCAGTTGATGGATGAGTATAGCTCCCACGCTCGCCCAAACTCAGTTAGCACATCACACTATTGCTGAAAAAAACAAAATTATTATATACGATCTAAGGTCTTATCGGCTCTGTGGGGCCAACACTTTCCTACACTTGAGAATTTGAGCTCGAAGCCGTTGAGTCTTAGTATGTCGTGTGTCATATTTCCACTTTGTGCGTTGATTCGGCGCAGCACAAACGCCAACGGGTCGCTCCTGACGGAGCTTCGCCTCTGATAGAATTTCAGGTTCAATAATCAGGCCGCCGCGCTGCGGCTTGCGGGCTGTAACGCGGACCAGAAATCGGGGTCCGTGGCTTTTCTTCTCATTTTATGAAAAACCACTTAGTTGAAAATCATTTCTTCGCAGCTTACTCTCATCATAACTCATTAAGCAAGTCATGGGTTCCGCTAGAAGCCTACTGATTGTAGTCGCCAGCCGCGTTCGCTTCTATAGCTTCCAGAGGGGTGACCTGTGATTGCAAGTACGGAACTCCGGCGGAGAATTCTAAATCCACTTGCTGAATTTGCATACTCTATCTGCTATTCTTATTCCAGATTTTCCCTAGAGAGTGAGTTATGAGCAGCACGGAAGTCTTTTTTTTGGCCCTTTTTCTTGGGCTCTTATACTTGCTCTGGCAAATTTCACAGCATATGCTGAAAGCTCCACCAAAGCTGACCAAGTTAGATCTCCCGCGTTCTCAACCTTCGGACCATGCTACCTCGAAGCCGCCGGTAAAGCCCGATCTCGCATTACCTTACACCCTAGCCTCTGCACTGAATGATTACTATCAGAATTCAGCTCATCCAGAAGCAGCCGTTTTCAGTGATTTTATTGGATGAGTTTGAGAAAGCGAATTCCAGGATATGGGATCTTTTCCTGCAAGTCTTTGACGATGGAAGACTCACCGACCGGAGTGGGATCACGGCAGACTTCCGTCACGCCATCATCATGACATCCAACCTTGGTGGTACGGTTCCAAGCGGTGCGAGTCTGGGGTTCAGTCCCGACAGTTCCAGGTTTAACCCGGCAGCCGTGGAGCGTGCAGTAAATCATTCCTTCCGAAAGGAATTCTTAAATCGTATTGACCGGGTAATCGTGTTTCGTCCGCTCAGTCGGGATACTATGCGTGAGATATTGCGCAAAGAACTCGATGAGGTCTTTCAGCGTCGCGGACTACGGAATCGTGCGTGGGCCGTAGAATGTGACGATGCGGCGACCGAATTCCTCCTCGAAAAAGGCTTTACGCCTGATTTGGGTGCGCGGCCTCTCAAGCGTGCGATTGAGCGCTATCTGCTTTCACCGTTAGCCAATACGATTGTCAACCATCAATTTCCGGAGGGAGACCAGTTTCTCTTTGTCAGAAGTGATGGCAAGGACTTGAGGGTTGAATTTGTCGATCCTGATGCGGTCGATGATACGGCAACTGAGGGAATTGGTTTAGTGATGGGTGCGGTGGAGCCGGATGATGCCGTCCAGATAGAGGAGATCGCTCTGGATGCTCTGGGGACGTCCCCTGAGATGAGCTGCCTCCGCTCACACCATGAAAGGCTGGGTCAGATCGTAGGAAGCACAGAATGGCAAGACAGCAAGATGGATTCACTTTCCTTAATTTCCTGCCCTGATTTTTGGAACTCGTCCGATCGATTTGCGATCCTTGGGAAAGTAGAGTATTTGGACCGGATTGAGTCAGGATTTGAGACGGCCGGGTCGCTGCTAAGGCGTTTGTCAGGCGGAAGAAACGAAAATAGACTGCACTTTCCTCGCGATTTGATGAAGCGACTCGCCCAACAATTGTATTTGCTTGAGAAGGCTTGCTCCAACCTCCAAACGAAGCACCCGTCTGAAGCGTTTCTCTTGGTTCAAGCCAGCAGAGATTCCGGGGTGGCGGCATCATTGAATGATGAATTTGCCGTTAGGTTGGGTAAGATGTACCGCGGTTGGGCCGAAAAACGGCGCATGCAGATTCAACTTCTCGAAGAAGTCGGAGGAGACGGAAAAACTCCTTACCATCTCCTTCTTGGCTTGTCTGGGTTCGCCGCATTTCCGATTCTGCACCCTGAAGATGGCCTACACATTTTAGAGATCCCTGAGCAAGAGGAAAAGTCGTTTAAGCGTTGCCGGATGCAAGTGCGTGTTGTGCCTCAACCGGATGAGCCCGTCGGACCTGGTCTAGAACCTCTTCGTCAGCAAGCGATCCATGCTTTTGATTCTCATGGGCCGGCAAACCTCACGGTAGTGCGGCGGTACCGCGAGCATCCCTCGCCTTTGGTGCGCGATGGTGTCCGTGGGTGGCGAACCGGCAAACTCGACCGAGTACTGGAAGGTGACTTTGATTTGATTGTAGATCGAGAAAGGGAATAATGAGGGCCTTAATGACTTCTCCCCCCAAGCCCTTGACAATCCAATCTGGAGGGCAGAGCTCTGCGACGCCGGTCCCTCACGCGCGTTCATCCCACTGGCAGCTCGTGAAGTTCGGAGAACAGGGCAGTCACAGACCGTTGCGCCGCTCTTTTCGGCAGGCGTCACCCCTCAGTCCTAAGAACTCGCATGCCTCACGCATTCGAGATGCCGCACCCGGCAGAGCCTGCACTGGCAATGGATACCCATACATATCCAAGGCCATGGTCCCGTCATAACCGATGTTTTTGAATGCCTTCAATAGAGACTCCAAATCCATTCGGCCCTGCCCGGGGGGGAAATGCAACTCTGAACTTTTTTGGTCGGAATCAGAGAAGTGAATGTGCCGAATTCTCGGCCCTAAAGCATGGACCGCGGTCACATAGTCCTTAGGCCTTCCGACTCCATAATGGCAAAAGTCATACGTTACTCCGAAGTGAGCCGAATCCAGCTTGTCACATAATTTTACGAGTACGCGATCGCTCATTCCTATCGTGAACGGATGCGGTTCGACCATGCAAACGCACGCCCTTGGGGCCGCAAAGGCGATGGCGGACTGTAATAGTTCAACTAGCCGAGGGAGCAAACGGTCCAACCATTCACTCTCCGTGCTTCCCTGAGGGGCACGCCCTTCCCAGATCAAGACATCCTTGGTTCCCAGAGACAGGGCAAATTCCGTGTCGGCCTTCAGCCCGTCCAATGTTGCCTGGAATTGTTGATCTGTCCCAAACGGCTGGAAATAATCCTCCCCCACGGCGTTCAGCCCACCCATCGCGATTCCCATTCCCTTAGCGTAGGCTGCAAATTTCTGGCGAAGCTCATCCGTTTTACAACGCCGCAATTGATGCTTCCACATTTCCACCCGATCAAATCCATTGTCGCGAAAAATGCGCACAACCTCTTCCAGGGTGTAATCTTCCAGCGTAATCGAACTTCCTCTCATTGCTCCTCCTTGGGTAAATGGCTAATACTGCTTACCGATTCCATTCTCATCGGCCATTGATCTAAGTTTTTGTGCTCGGTGGATATTGAGCCAAATACACTGTTTATTCGTTCCAACATAAGCCGTGCTGACTGCTCTGCCTGGTCTGGCCAAGCGAAGACCGAGTTGGTCATGATTCCGCCAAACTCGATCTCCTGCAACGTGCGGAAAAATATGTCCCAGTCCAGTTCTCCTTCCCCGATATTAGTGTGTTGATGAATGCGTACTGTCGGAGCCTGAGGGATTGACAATGTAACGGACAGGAATCCGGTGATCTAAGGTGTCGGCAACGTGTACGTGCGCCAACACCGGGCCGCGTAGCGGATCATCCCGGAGATGTCACCACCCATATGGAAGGTGTGCGGCGCACAGTAAAGATACCGGACATGTGGCGACCCGAGAGCCCGGATAATATCCACCGCCGCATTGCCTTCTTCCACGAAATCATCCGGGTGGGGCTCAATGCTGAGAGTGATTTTTTCTTTATCGAGAATGGGGACCAGTTCCTCCATGGAACGCCAGAACGATGCCGACTCTTTTTCGCGGATTCCGGGCGGCCACTGAATTCTGAGTTGAGATGAGAGCATTCCAATTCGACGGCAATCTGGATGGCATGCTTCCAATAGCGAACAGCCATTTCGCGAGCCTCTAAATCACTCGGGTCAGACCAGTGATAGACGGTCCAGAGCGACGCCAATTGACGCCATGACGCTGCAAAGCCCGCTTTAACTCGGTGATGCGCTCTCGGTTAGCTTGCGGAGCAACATAGAAGGGCAAGAAATCTTCGCGAGGGGATAGCTCAATCCACTGGTAGCCGGTTTCCGCAGCAAATTGGCAGACCTGATCAAGAGATCGGTCGCGCACCATCCATGGGTCAAGAGCAATTTTCATACGTTGCGTTCCTTATTGTCGGCTTAAGTATAATAGCTTGGCTTGATCACTCTTGCTTTGGTTAGTGAATTCCAATTTGAAGACCGATATCAGCCGGAGGAATATTTTGAATGAACGGGAAAAATTCCTCCATTAGACTTCGTTCAACCTGCCCTACCGAAAGGGGAATAGACGGCGACTGATCTCCGAAAAATAGATTGATTGGGTAAGATCCAGAGCCCTGAAATTATGTTCTTCGCAAATCCCGGAGTCAAATGAATGTTCATCGATTGCCTTTGGCTCCGCTAGGAGCCTTTAGTTTGTGGGAAACAGTGCCCACCGATTCTGAAATTCCAGAGGAGCGACCTTTGGGCCCCCGTGAAACTTTTCCATGCATCTGCTCAACTAGAATCTTCCATGCAAGTCTAATGTGTTTATAGGGGTTGCCGATAACTTTGAGGAAGGCACAATTCCTGATTGAAGGAACCCTCCATGTTTAATCTTGGATCTGCACTACACTGCTTCTCTCGCGACCTCGCCATTGATCTCGGCACGGCCAACTCACTTGTTTTCCACGAAGGCAAAGGCGTTGTGGTTAATGAGCCTTCGATAGTGGCCATTAATACCGTTACCCATGAGGTTGAGGCGGTGGGTCTGGCAGCCAAGGAAATGCTAGGCAAAACACCCCAAAATATTGTCGCCATTCGACCTATGAGAAAAGGGGTGATTGCTGACTTCAAGGTAACGGAGAAGATGCTGACCTATTTCATCCAACGCGCCCATGGTAGAAAGTATATGGTTCACCCCAGGATCGTGGTCAGCGTGCCTTCTGAGATTACCCAGGTTGAGAGGCGAGCTGTGACCGACTCCGCCACCCGTGCCAAAGCCAGCGAAGTCTATTTGGTTGAGCAAGCGATGATGGCAGCCATTGGCGCCGGGCTTCCGGTAACCGAGCCAGCTGGAAGCATGGTCGTGGACATTGGAGGGGGCACTACGGACGTGGCGGTGATTTCGCTATGCCGGGGTTGTTTACAGTAAATCAGTACGCATTGCGGGCGATGAGATGGACGAGGCTATTATCCGCTACATCAAACGAATGCATAATTTGTTGATTGGAGACCGCACAGCCGAACAAATTAAAATCCAGATCGGTTCTGCTTTCCCACTAGATCAACCCCTGGAAATGGAGATCAGGGGACGTAATCTGCTTCAAGGAGTACCCCAAGCCATCAAAGTGTCCGATACAGAGATCCGTGGAGCTCTCACAGAGAGCATTGACGTGATTGTGAATACGGTTCGCGGCGCATTGGAAAAGGTTCCTCCGGAGCTCTCCGGCGACTTGGTCGATCGCGGTATCATGCTTGTGGGGGGAGGATCATTGCTTCGGAATCTCGACAAAAAGCTTTCGGCCGAAACCCAACTTCCAGTGATGTTAGCTGAAGATCCCCTTTGTTCTGTAGTAAATGGGACTGGAAAGCTACTGAATGATTTCCGCTTTCTCAAGAAAGTTGCGCTGAGCGTTGATTGACAAAATAAACGCTTATCTTTTATGTCCATTTTTCCGAAATATAAGAGTGTCGATTGCCGGAGAGGCTCGGCCGCTCTGGCAAAAACTGTCTGTTATCATCCTGTACTTGCGAGGATTTATGAAAGCAAAAGAGTCCAACGCAGAAAACTCTGGTGACGTGAAAGGATATGTCCTGCGTCGCAGTCCTCGAGCCATGGTTCGCATCCCTGTGGTAATTAGGGGAATCGACCAAAATGGCTATGAATTCGAAGAAGAAACAGAGACTTTTGTTGTCAGTAAATACGGGGCGCGTATCTTCTCAGTTCATGAATTAGGGGAAGACTCGATCTTGCAGGTGCGGATTAAATCCAGCGAACACTGGTCCGATTTTCGGATTGTGTGGATTGGATCACAACAAGACGACTCTCTCGGTCACGTCGGCATTGAATTCATTCAAACAACGGACTTTTTTGGGGTCATATTTCCAGGAGAGGATTGGACTTGAAGGGTACATCCCTGGGATTTGATCATTATCGGGTGGAGAAGACTGTGGACTTTCCTGCGACCGACTTGCTTTTTCAAAATACAATATAAGAATTTTCGCGCTCTTCCTCTTTAGAGCGGTGTGATTTCCCGTTCAACTGATTCCTGTTGTTTTCCCTCCCTCTCATGTGATGGACCAAATTGTGAAACTCCTTCACTAAATCTCCCAACTCGTCTTTAGCGTTCAAGTTTAGAAATACGTCGTAATTTCCGTTCGAAGCCCGCCTCAACGCTTGGGTAATTTCCCGAACGGGTTGAAGCAGGCGTCGGGGAAGGTACCACGTCAATGCAAAACTAAAGAGAAACGTCACAATCAAGGTCAACGTGATCAGCAGAGTTGCGCGGTGGCCTAAGCTTTCGGTTCGAGCCCTCTCTTCCTCCACATTCTTCCATCCATTGTCATTGACCAGACGGGCCTGAGCGGCGACTTCTTCGCCCCGGGTTTGCAATTCTGAGAGAAGCTTCAGACGAGAAGGCTCAGAGCCAATGGCCGATTGAATAATAAATTGGTCAAATGACATGGCCGTTGTGCTGACTTCATCGATCGACTGCGCAATCTCTTCCTGGGTTCTGGATCTTCTGGCGACGCTCAGAAGGCTATCGATTCTTTTCTGGTAATCTTCGACCCCTCCAGAAAATCGTTTCAACGTGGACATATCCTGCTGGGGGGTGTTTCCTGACTGCGAAAAGTTCTCCAGAAGTGCCATGTATGCCATTACCGACTCACGCATTTGCGAAAAGTGGTTTCGCTCGGAGGGAGAGAGGATCAGTCCATCTTCGGCTAAAGAAATGATTTTCTGGGCTGATTCTTTGATTTTTCTAAATGAGGTGGGATCCTTCAAGAGGATGAAGTTCTTCTCAGCCTTCCGCATTTCTCCAACTTCGGCCAAGATCTGATCCGCCATCCTGCCGACGCTGGCATCGACCTTGGCAATCCGATTGGTCGCTGTCACCATTCCGGCAATATAATAGATCGCAAGGAAGATGACAGGCAGGAAGATAATCCTGGAAAGAGTTATCCCCAGTCCTATCCTGCTCCGAAGAGAAAAACGGTTGCCCCATCTACGGCTATATTCTCAGGAAGCGATTCTTCATCGTTTCACCTGCCCACTAGGCACTGTTATTTCCGGGTCGAATGAAGAAATCTCAAAGAATGGACCATCATGGGGAGGTATTATACGCAAAATCGTAATTCAGTCCAGGCTAATTTGTCGACATGATGTCGACAGCGATTTGGTGCATAGGAATCAGTTGTCGGCCTGGATGTTAATGGCGAATTCGTGATCAAAGAAGGGAATTTACATTCTTGTTACAAATAGATTACGGACTAGCCCCGCTCGGCACCAAGCGCTTTGTCCTTAGGAACACTGAGATAACCGGAAATGTTGTCCTTCTTTACCTCGTTCACGACTAGTTCATACCGAAGTTTTGTTTTACCGACTAAGAATTGGATGGATTCATTTACGCTGCGATTCTTCTTTTCCAGTTGACTGTCATCGACAACAATTCGGACTCCATAAGTCTTCTTTTTTGGATTGGCGTCTAGCAACATCACCCGGATATCGCCAACCAGAACTACCTTCTTTTTCTGGTCGATTGCGAACTCATAATAATTTCTTTCTCCCTTGAGTCTCAATTGCTGGAGTTCATCGCGGTTGCGTGCAATTTGTTGCGACAAGGTATCTTTCACATCGGTCAAATCTCGCCGGGTGCCTTCCAGTTCCTTACGCGTAGCCTCAACATCGGACTTGACCGCTGTGACATCTTTGTTAACAGCGCCCAATTTGGTGGAAGCCTCTTCTTTGAAGGCGCTCAGCTGCTGAGAGTCGGCTTTCTTAGATATTTGTTGGTTCAACTGCTGGACGGTCTGCTCCGTGTCTGCTCTGACTCTCTGGGCCATAGCCCGAGCAGAATCGAGTTCACGTTGAGTAACTCCCAATTTGTCTTGAACAACTTTGAAATCGGCATGAAGCGAATCAAGAGATTTCTCATTTTCACCCAAGCGGCCGACCAGCTTCTCTTCCAAGGCGGCTGATCTTGCCATTTGAGAAGTTTGGAACGCCTTGAGCTGCGACTTGGTCATTTGTAATTCATAAACGATATAAACTAGAAGGGCGAGACCCGCCAGGACGGCAAACAAACCATAACGTGGGGTTGTTTTTGGGCGCGTAATGACGACGGGGGCACCCCCTCCCGGACCTTGATCCAGAGGCTTACCGTCTGTGAAACTGTTCATGAATGTTCTCCCTTTCCTCAATTCTATTCAAGTCTCCAAAGAGACTGATAATTAGGCCAACCCTTAGCTTACCACAACTTTAGCTAAGATTAGGTTATAAGAAATCACAGGTCCATTTGAATGGCCTGCCGACGGGCAAAGCTAATGAGATCAAACTGTTTTCTGGAAATAGACCCCCAACTCATTCCTTATTTGGCAGGGCTTTCAGGAGGAAGTCCCAGACCCAGGGCAACCCGGTTTTCGAAGTTAACATAGCTTACGAGCATCATGACCTTCAGCAGAGTCCTGTCGTCCAAACCGTGCGCCCGAAAATTCTCGATATGAGATTCGGTCGTTTTCCAGGCCTCTTGAGTCAAAAGCTCGGCAAAGTCGAATAGAGAAGTCTCCACGTCGGAGAGATGAGCAGGCCTTTGACCCGAAGAGAGTTGACTCATCGCGGATGCACTTTCTCCCAAGGATTTGAGGGTTTGCATGAACCAGGCACAGCTATACTCACAATAGTTAATTCCTGAGACATACAGCGCCAATTGGCCACGAAGGCGGGCGTCCAATAAAGGGCTGGGTGCCAATTGATAGGCCCGCCAAGCTCTGACCAAAGACTGTGCGTCAGGATTGGGTCCCATGATCAGAAAGAAGAGCCTTGGTTCGTCGGGGCCAAAGAAGGGGTCTTGATTCCGGGGGTAGTCAATCCAAGGGCCCGATAGTAGATGGGAAGGAGGCTGAGAAGACGCGCCTCGCGTAGATGGCTCCTTTTGGGGTGAATCGGCTGGAGGTTTTTCAAAATCAGGCAGATCAGTATGGTATTCGAATTGAATGCCTACTCCATCCGCGATTCGATTCAGGTAGTTGAAATGGGAACACCCGAGCACAACATGGAGAATTTCCAAGTCGCTGAAACCAACATCTCTCAACCCCTGGATATCGTTTGCTGCCACCATCCAAGGATAGAGACTTAATTTCTCAACGAACTCCAGCATCCGGAAATCTTGTCCGCTTAATTTGGCGTGGCGGAAATCCGACTTGATCTGAGTGGCTAGATACGCATCGTTTGTGGCAGCACGCAGAAACTCTGCGTGAGCAGACACTCAGTAATAACAATTGTTTGCCCCGGAAGTGACCGTGTTGATCATCTCCCGCTTCTCCCAAGGCAACGAATAGGGACTCCAATGGATGGCGGAACTGCAAGAAAAAGTCAGTCGAAGCCCTTCAGGATCAAGACTGTGGGCCTTGACAATATTGGCTGCGTCGCCGGAAGGCGAGTCATAAACGGTGGGTCGAGCCCCGGAATGCGATCTCATTGATTCGTATAGCGCTTTCAACTCGCCCTCGGCCTGGGCGATTCCAAACATCTGTATCCAGCCTTGTTTTTCCATCGGACTCTTCTCTTGATTTGCTGTCATCCTGCGCCTCTCGTCTGCGTTCACTGACGTTCTGGTTTAATCCTGATCTTAATATGAATTCCGGTTAGTGTCTTTGGCAAGATTTTTATGAGGTGTTTAAATACACATGAACCACGAATCTGCAATGTTTGCCGCAGAAGAAGGGGAACGCTACGGCGAGCGTTCCCTACAGAATGGCCGCAGGTCCGGAAAGCCCGCTACGTTCCCATATAAACTTTAGTCAGTGGATGATAGATTTTCCAGTCAAACCAGAAGTCTTTGAGTGCCGGAATACGCCTCAGAGTCTTTCCCTTCATGGCACCGCTTACTCGCAGTTCCGGAAAAATCCCACTCACTCCCCGTCTGGCTATCGAAAAGGGTCAAAGTGATTCTGGCTTGGCCTCAGGAAGAAATCGTAGGGTTTGCCATCCACCCCGCGGTCAAAGCAGCGAAGGGATTTCCCATCAATGTCCACGACAATGAGGAGAGGCAGGTTCCCAATGGTATCCATTACGGGGTTCTGTTTTTTGAGGGTTTCAAAAGGATAAGCCTTTGCAATCCCGTTCCATTCAACCCCAAACACGAGGTCCCTGGGTTTCAAAGGATCATCCGATTTATGGCGGGTCACTACGGGCCGCTTCAAAATCTGGGTTTCCCAATCCTCCGTGGCGTAATTTTTTCGCTGCTTTTCGTCGTCTTTTAGTACAACGCCTTGAGGGTGTTCATGCTTCCACAACCCAAAACTGACTTCGTCCCACTCAATCGGCTCAAGGCGTTTCCCCTTGAGTGGACCTAAAATCGCTTCTCCGGACACTTGCTGCCACCAAGTCCCGTTTCTTCATCTTGCATGATGAAATTCTGGTTGTTAATACCCGCCAAACGGAAGTGCAAAATTTGACCATCCACGGTCGATTTCCACACCAGACCGGTGTGGCAGAGCGTTCAGTAGGTCACAACGATGGGCACACCATGAATAGTGTCATTGATGAGATGGTGGATATGCCATCATTCTGACCGGATAGGCTCGAGATTCGCTCCCAACCTGGACGCCTAACACCATATCGGAATCTTTGATGTGGGATGATTTTGCAGCCTCCAGGAATTTTGCTGGAGGAGCAGGATGAAACATCCATTCAAAATGGTTTTGCCGGGAGAGGATGGCGGAAGCTAAAAGCAAGGTGCCGGCCAATGCCAAGAGAGTCTTGGTCCTTCGAGAAGAACTCTTTATCCACAGGAAGAGAATCGGTAATAATGCAGCCGCCAGTAACCAAAAAGTAAGATTGGGGCTTAGGCTTCGAAGCCGAAAGGAGAGCAGCAACCCGGTATACGATTGGGCGGCAAAGGGACGAATTAAGAACGCAGGGATAAAGACCAGTGCAATGGAAATAAGAGTCAGCAGGGTGAGAAAAACAGAAAGCAATCGCTTTATCAATCGCCAATCCTCATTCCATTCTCATTGAAAAAGAAAAGAGATAATGCACCAACAAGTCAAAGTGTAACGTGCCGTACCCCCTTGACCTGTGCGCATTTACCCCGATCGTTTCCTCGGTCAACACTAGAATATGAATTTTAGCCCAAATTGAAAGACTCTGGAAGGGCCGGCCTGCAACATTCTTCCAAAATTCGGTGACCCAATGTCGGTTTGGGGAGCATAGAAATTTGGATGGTTGGCAACGTTGAAGCACTCGGCGCGAAATTGAATCTGTTTGGACTCCTGGAAGGGAAAACTCTTCAAGAGCGACAAATCCAACACTTGATAGCCATCGCCCCGAACGACGTTGCGACCTTCGTTACCAAACTGTCCGGCATTCGAGACCGGGTCGAGTCGCTGAAATGCCTGCGTGTTGAACCATTGATCAGGAGTCTTGGGACCTGTGTTCGGGTCACTGACGAGGTTTGGACGGTTGGCCGAAAACCCCGTGATCTCCGGCGCGCTACCCTGCTGGGAGACGTCGGTGCTGTCATAGACCGAAAAAGGAGTAGCGCTGCTGAAATTTCCAATCGCATTCAATTGCCAATTTCCCAAGAGGACGCGGGCCCCTTTGGACAGGTCCTTGGGCACAGGGATTTCCCATGAGGCACTAACCACAAAGCGGTGGCGTGCGTCAAATAATGAAGCTCCGTGCTCTGCCCGCCAATCAAAGGGATTTTGGGGAAGGTCGTTTTCTCCGACGATGTTGTTATTGGATGAGCCAGACTCATTGAGGGATGAGACGTAGTCCAAACTCTTGGAAAGCGTGTAGGCGAGATTGAAGTACAACCCATTCGAGAAACGGCGATTGAGGCTGACTTGCATCGCATGATACGTGGAGTTGGTCGAGCCTGAAATCAGGCCTATCGAAGCGAAGTCACAAGGGCCGTCCGGTTCTATACACCCAGCGTAGATTCGGCGTCGATCAATACTGGGCTTATCGGGCCCATTAGGGTTATAAATTGCCGGATTCCCTTCAATGAACCGGGGAAGGCGAGTGCCTTTTGTTCCGACATAACGGATTTCAAAAAGATAATTTTGGGCAAACAAGCGCTGAATGGACAGATTCCAATTTTGAACATAAGGCGGCTTAAGGTTGCTATCAAGGGTCAGGTGGGTCAGGGAGGGAACAAATTGCCCAGGGGGAAATGGGTTGGGATTTCCAAGGAACGGGTCCTGGAAAGTAGGAGCCGGAAATCCGAAGGGCGACAGAAATATATTGTTCACCTGAGGAGTCTGCAAATAGGGCGGGGCACTTATGGGCGCCTGAATGATCCCCCCCTGGCCACTAGCAATCGACTCGAAAAAGACTCCATACGATGCGCGCACGCTCATCATGCCGCTTCCGGTTGGATCCCAGGCGAATCCAACACGTGGCGACAACCCTTTCCAATAGGTTGGGATGAGACCTTGTGGAACCCCTGGATCACCTGGATAGACAAGGTTTGTTGGAGCTGAGGGCATCACGACCGACTGGACTCCCGGTTCCCAACCCGCTAGACGGTCGTTCGCCTCGATGTTAGGCGTGTTGATCTGATATCGCAGGCCGAGGTTGAGAGTGAGTCGTGAGCTTACTTTGATCTCGTCCTGTCCAAAAAACACCAAGTCATTATTTTTCAATTCGCGGGGGAGTATGCCTCCGCCCTGGAGGAAGACGACCGGCGCGCCCAGCAGGAAATTGGCAAAGGGATTGGTTACCGGGAAGCCCGCCATGACGAAAAAACCATTGCTGGCAATCCCTTGCGTCACGTTGACCAGATTCCGCCGATACTCGCCGCCAAATTTAATATTGTGATGGCCATGAATCCACGTAACGGAATCATTGACTTCATAGGAATTTTGAAGCGTCTCACGCGGCCCTGTAATGGGATTGCCGATGGCGGCAAATCCAACGGTGTTGATGAAGGGAATCCCTGCCGCATCAGGCAGTGTTGGGGTGATATTGAATCCCACGGAAGACGGGGGTGTCTGGTTAAAGCGCTGATCAAAGTCAAAGTTGTTTCTGAAATATGAAAAGCGGAAATAATTCAAGATGACCGGAGAAAATGTGTGGGTCTCCGCGACTAGGAAGTTTTGAGTGCGCAAGTTATTTCCGATGGGGAATCCGGGCACGTCTGCCCCGGCGATCGAAATAGGCTCATAAGCAGAGCCTTGGGAGAAGGTGTAACGGCCAAATAGCTCGTCGGTGTTGGAAAATCGGTGATCAATTCGGACCCCAAATTGGTCAGAATCGTTCTCCTCAACCGGCGTGCTCGAGTAGAGGCTGGGTGTCAGGTTCCCCTGAGGAAAATATTGAAGCAGTTGCTGGGAAGTTGGATTGATCGAACCCGGTGGCAATTTATTCCCGGGATAGGGTTGTCTGAAGAGGATAGTTGAATAATGGTGGGACCTGCCCGGACTCATCCACAGACTGTGAAAAATCCCCTTGGCGCTCGAGGGGTGTGGGTACGGTAGTGGTTCGTGTGATTCCCTCACGGTTGCGGAATCCTTCGTAATATCCGAAGAAAAAGGTGCGATTCTTTTGAATGGGGCCACCAATGGTTCCGCCAAACTGGTTCTGCTTGAGAGGAGGAGTATTTTCGGAATAAAAGTTTCGCGTATCGAAGACGTCATTCCGGAAGAATTCATAGAGGCTTCCGTGGAAATAATTGGATCCGGAACGGGAAACCAGGTTGGTCACTGAAGCCGCCGCTTCACCGAATTCGGCGGGTACGCCTCCCGTTAAAATCCGGAATTCAGCGATCGAATCAAGAGGAGGTTTCAATGCAAAACCCGAATCGACGTTATTCATGTTCCTTCCGCCGTCGATCAGGAAATTGTTGGACTCTGGGCGCAGGCCGTTAATGGAGTACATCTGACCGGCTCGCAAGGCCCCGCCGGCTTGCGCCAGCCCCGGAGTCAGCGGAGCCGCGCCGGGTTGCAGCAACCCGAGTTGCGCGAAGTTCCTCCCGTTCAAAGGTAAATCCAGGATCTCTCTTTCAGTGGTCACCTTTCCAATCGTGTTGGAGACGAGCTCGACCTGCTGGGTATCCGACTTGATCTCAATCGTCTCCTGCGTCGATCCCACTTTGAGATCAAACACAAGGTTTAGCGAAGCGTTCACACTGAGCGTGACGGGCTCACGAACGATGCTGGAGAATCCATCCACATTCACGGAAATTCGATAGGGGCCAATCGGCATCAAATTAAAGACAAACCGTCCATCTCCGTCGGGGTGGGTAGACTTTTCCAGTCCCGTTGGTAAGTGTTTTGCCGTGATCATCCCCGTAGTGACGACCGCGCCTTGCGGGTCTTTAAGGACTCCTTCGATCTTTCCCGTTGCGTCCTGGCCGAGCAAAATCATCGGCAGGCTCAACAACATTACAAGAAGACTGAGTTTCTCCACGACGAGTTGAAAGCATCTTTGTCTCATAAGAGATAAACCTTTTCCTCTGTCTATAGAAATTGATGTGAGTGACGCGCGGAGGAGATTAGACTGGATTTTCATTCACTGAGTGTCACAGTTATGTAAGAAAGTGTCACAATATTGTAAAAAATGTTAGCGTTTGAAAAGTGTGATTGGAAGGGAAGATCCGCGCAAATTGTGAGTTTAGGAGTGCAGAGGGCAGTTTTAGAGTCTGATTCAGAGTCTCAGATTCCGGTGTGAAGTCCGGAAGGTCTTAGATTTTGGAGTCGCGAACAGATTAGTGTTCTCCGACCGTCACAATTGGGACTGATGAACTTCAAATCACAGAAACGGCCGCAATATTCCAAATTCTCCCTGAAAAGGGCTCTCAAGCGGCTATAAGACAAGTCCTCCATCGACCTGGAGGACGGCCCCGTTAATGAAACTAGATTCATCGGATGCCAGAAACAGGTAGGCATTGGCAACTTCCTCAGGCCTTCCTACTCGGCCCATTGGAGTTTTATGTAAGGACACTTTCGCGGATTTTTGTAGGGACGGCGGCAATCATTTCGCTTTCAATGAATCCCGGGTGCCAGTGCATTGACGAGGACCCCTTTGGGGCCTAGTTCTCGTGCCCAGACCTTTGTCATGGCAATCACCCCAGCTTTGGCTGCGGCATAATTGGTTTGTCCGAAATTTCCGTAGACTCCGGAAATTGAGGAGGCGTTGACAATTTTGCCATAACCTTGGGCTGTCATAAAGGGGGCCACGGCCTGGGTACAGTTGAAAACGCCTTTCAAGTTGACATCGATGACACGGTCCCAGTCCTGTTCCGACATCTTCAAAAACTGCGCGTCTGCGATAATTCCTGCATTGTTTATTAATATATCGATTCGGCCAAAACGTTCGTGAATCTCATTGACCCGGCATTGAACCGATTCACGATTCGCCACGTCCATGCAGACAAAAGTGCTTTGAGGAGAGATCTCTCGGACTTCGGCCTGAGCATTTTCACCGGCTGTCCTTCAAGGTCTGTCAAGATGACAATGGACCCTTCCTGAGCAAACCGGATGGCTGTGGAAAGACCTATCCCGTGGGCCGCGCCGGTAATGAGTGTGATTTTGTTCTGAAGTCTCATATGAAGTCCCTCCTTGGCTGTCGGTTATGCGTGCCTTCTTCAGTCCAGCCACTCTATTGGCCGTCTATGGTCTGTTCGTTGCCTTTTACAGAGTGAAATAATACAATCCTGCCACAGAATGACAGAATCAAAGAAGAAACGTTATTGTACCGGATCTCTAAAGGAAGTGGGGGTGTCATGACCTTAATGAGTCAGCTTTGTTATACTGATTCCGGGTAAGAGGCTGCAACGCATTGGTAGAAGTCTTGTCCGAACCGGATATGGAATCGAGGGTCTTGGTTGAAATACTTTCGTAAAACACATGGATGACAAGCACCCGAAAGCCCTCATGTTATTTGATGGTGATTGTGGCATTTGTACCTCTTTTGCGACGTTTGCTGCAAAGGTTGATCTCAAGAAGCAATTCGAAATTATTCCCTACCAGACCTATTCAGAAGAAAAATTGAAATCCTGGGGAATGAGTTACAAGCAATGTAGCGAGAAAATGCAGGTCGTCACTCCCCAAGGCCGCACTTACGGCGGGGCGTTTGGGATGAATTACTTTCTTTTACCATTATCCCCCGTGGACATTCCTCGTGATTTTGTTCTATGTCATCCCACTTTTCTTGCTCGGGGAAATTATTGTGTATGCATTCGTGGCGAGGAACCGGCAGCGCTTGTCGCGATGGTTTGGGTTAAAGGCTTGTTGAGAAGCTAAGTCCTCAGCGAATCGAGGTCAGAGGTAGGTACAGGCATCGTTGTAGGGAGCGCTCGCCGCAGCGTTCCCCGCTGCTAGACTTAAATGGTTTTGTCCCTCTACAAGGAACGGAACAGCGTCCGTTCCCTACAGAGAGCTCCATTTTTTCAGAGATCCCCTGAATGTTTGAATGAATTGGTTTCGTTGTCGCTCTGCGAGCGCTGCTCTCGGTTAAGGGGGAATCCAGGGGGTAGGGTAGGGCGGTCTCGCTGAGACCGCCGACTCCAGTTTGGGCATGGCGGCGCGCACGGCGTGCACGCCCTACCAGAGCGACCACCCCCTAGCCCCCTCCTTACCCAAGCAGAGAAACCAAAATTGAATCTTCACACCTTATCTCCAGGAGGGGAATTCAGACAGTCACCATGCCGCCATGGCCGTGAGAGCCGATCGTGCTCTCCGCACAATTTTTTCGGCGTGTTGAGGGGATTCTGCCAACGCGGTGAGATGCCCCATCTTGCGGCCTTTCTTCGGAGTCAGTTTCCCATAAAGATGTAGTTTGACTTCTGGGAAAGAGCAGGCAGCTACCCAATCAGGTTCTCCATTCCCCCAAAGGTCGCCAAGAATGTTGGCCATGGCGGCCGGGCGGAGGAGTTCCGTGGAACCCAATGGAATGCCACAGACCGCACGAAGTTGTTGCTCAAACTGGCTGGTGACACAAGCATCGAAAGTCAGATGTCCCGAGTTATGGGGGCGCGGGGCAACTTCATTAACGAGCAGCTTTTCGCCTTGAGTCAAAAAGAACTCCACGCATAATAAGCCGACTACGTTGAGTTCCTCCATGATGGTCCGGGTAATTTCAATTGCCTGGTGCGTGACTTTGGGGGAGACAATGGCTGGAGCGATGGAGACGTCCAGAATATGATGGGCATGGGTGTTTTCGATGACCCCCCAATGGGCAAACTTCCTGTCGAGACTTCTGCCCCCCACGACCGAGACTTCCTTCTGAAAATCCACAAATTCTTCCAATACCAGTTCCTGCGGAGCCAATGACGCATAGACCTGCTTTGCCTGTTCAAAATCATAGAGCTTCACTTGACCCTTCCCATCATAACCATACCCCGCAGTCTTGAGCACGGAAGGAAAGCCCAATTCCTTCATGCCTTTTTCGAGATCGTCCCAACACGTAATCCTCGAAAATCGGGTTATCGGCAATCCGTGCTGAGAAAGAAACAGCTTCTCACGCAATCGATTCTGGGTGATGTGCAAGACTTCACCGGCCGGCCGGACTGGGACGATTTCCGCAGCTGCGCGGGCAGTGGCCGCAGGGACATTTTCAAATTCAAAGGTAACGACACTTACCCCTCGTGCGAAATCCCTGCACCCGGTCAAGATCTAAGTAGGGGGAATTAATTTCTAAATCGGCGACTTGGCCGGTTGGGGTGTCGCTTTCGGGTGAGAAGGTGTGGACACGATAACCCATTCGCCGGGCCGCAATGGCAAACATTCGGCCGAGTTGGCCGCTTCCAAGGACTCCAATCGCGGCTCCAGGTAAGATCGGATGAATCATGGGAGATTGACGCGCTGAAATATGCGAGCTTCAAAATATCCAGATTGATGGGGGTGCTCCAGGCTCTCTCCCCGCCACCATAGACTCTTTTCGCAGCAGGCTCGTTCTTGTGGGAGAGTATGACTCATTCTTGTGAATGAATTTCTCTGAACACTGATGGCACTGTGGATTTCACCTACGGCAGGCTATCGTTCAAAACGGCTTCGGTTTGTTTCTTCCGGAACTCGCGCAGTTTCTCGCGTAAATCTGGACGAGAATTGGCGAGGATGGCAATTGCCAAAAGCGCAGCGTTGATCGCTCCCGCTTTCCCAATAGCTAGAGCACCCTACGGGAATGCCTCCTGGCATCTGCACGATCGAAAGCAATGAATCTAATCCCTTCAAGGCTTTGCTCTCGACCGGAACGCCCAGAACCGGGACGATCGTTTGGGCCGCTGCCATTCCCGGCAAATGGGCAGCTCCTCCGGCACCCGCAATAATCACTTCTATTCCATTCGACTCTGCCTGCGCAGCATATTCGGCCAACCATTTAGGGGTGCGATGGGCGGAGACCACACGGCATTCATGCGGGACATCAAACTGTGTCAAGATCTCATCGGCATGACGAAGGGTCTCCCAATCCGACTTACTCCCCATGATGACACCGACGATCGGCTTTGCTTGTGAATGCATCGTATTCTCGCTTAGTACCGAATGAGGCTGTATCTTAAGCCTCACGCTACTTCCGGTCAACTTTAAATCGGTTCTGACGATTTGCCCGCTTCTGGATGATTCACTATAATCGAAACAGGCGGAGAGCAGTGCGGACACTGGCTAGAAATCTCCGAAACGGCTATGATGAGGGCCGGCATATTTTAGAGTGGTATTAAACTCAAGGGCGAGGATTATGGGACAAACTATCGCAGAGAAGATATTTTCAAGTCATTGTGGAAAAAAAGTTCATGCGGGTGATTTTGTTTTAGCTGAATTGGATCTCATCATGGCACACGACACGACCTGTGCTTGGGCCCTTGAGCCGTTCTACCAGATCGCGACCAAAGTCTTTGATCCTAAGAAGATATTTATTCCTTTCGACCATGCGTTTCCCAGTCCCAGTGTGGCGATGTCCAAGCTACAGGCTGAAATCCGGAAATTCGCTGAAGAGCAAGGGATCCCGATCAGCTTCGAGGGAGTTTGTCACCAAGTGATGTCTGAGCGTCTGATCAACCCCGGCAACCTTATCCTGGGGGCGGATTCGCACAGCCCGACCGGAGGAGGGGTGGGTGCCTTAACGATTGGTGTGGGTTCTACTGACGCTGCCATTGCCATGGCAACTGGCAAAGCGTGGTTCCGTGTTCCCGAGACCATTCGAATCAATATCACCGGGAAGCTTCCTCATGGGTGTTTTTCCAAGGATGTCATACTCAGGGTTGCGAAAGAATTAGGGGCAGACGGAGCGAATTATAGGGTTATTGAATATTGGGGAGACACCGTTGAAAACTTCAATGTCCCCGCTCGACTCACCCTGACGAATATGAGCGCTGAAATGGGAGCCAAAGCGGCCATTGTTCCTCCTGATCAGAAAACGCGAGAATATCTTGTGGAAAATGAACGCGACTACAACTTTGAGGAGATTCGCAGTGACGACGGCGCCCGATTTGAGAAAGTCCTTCATTTTGACATTTCAGATTGAAGCCCATGATTGCCTGCCCTCCGGACATTGACAATGATGTGCCAGTGGAACAAGTGCAAGCTGAGCGGATTCGGGTAGACCAGGTCTTCATCGGATCCTGTACCAATTGCCGGATTGAAGATCTGGATGTCGTCTATGGCGTGTGGAAGGGAAAGAAGCTAAAAGAAGGATTGCGAACGATCGTGACTCCAGCTTCACGAAAGGTTTACTTGCAGGCCTTGAAGAAGGGATACATCGAAGAGTTTATGAAAATGGGGGCTATTGTCTCCAGCCCTGGTTGCGGACCTTGCCTCGGTAGGGCAGGGGGGGTGCTCTACGATCATGAGGTGTGCGTGTCCACCAGCAATCGCAACTTCGAAGGGCGGATGGGAAGCCCGAAGGCCAAGATTTATCTAGCCAGCCCCGCTACCGCGGCAGCCTCAGCGCTCACCGGTTTTATTACGGATCCGAGAGCGTTCATACACTAAGAAAGGAAAACAATGAACTGGAAATTTGGGGATAACATCAACACCGACCTCATCACCCCTGGACGTTACAACATCACGACGGATCCCAAAGAATTGGCCAAGGCCTGCTTTGTTGAATACCGCCCCGAATTCAGGCAGAAGGTTTGTGCAGGCGATTTTGTTCTCGCGGGCGAGAATTTTGGTTGCGGGAGTTCCCGGGAAACCGCCCCGGTAGCGCTCAAGGCCTCTGAGATTCGTGCTGTCGTGGCCAAGTCCTACGCCCGCATTTTCTTCCGGAACGCGATCAATCTTGGTTTGCTTTGCGTCATTGCCGATACCGACTCTATTGAAGACACAGATGAACTAGAGTTGGATGTTAAATTACAAGTTTTGAATAACAAGACCAAAAAGCAGGAAATCCGAGTCCAGATTCCAAGCATGATGTTGCGGCTTTATGAGGAGGGAGGGATCATCAGTTACTTGAAGAAGCATGGCGTCGCCGCCTTGGCAGATCTTGAAAAGTTCTAGAGTCGGGAGTCCGAAGTCCGGAGTCTCGAGTCCTGAGTTCAGAGTTCGGAGTGAAGAGTTCGAAGTATTGAGCTAGCAGCTTTTGGAGTCAAAGTTAAAATAGGGAGTTCGTAATCTAAACTATTAGTTATTTGCCATAAGGCAGGGTGACCTGTGGTTATCAGATTTTCAGGATTACATTTGTAAAATGGCGACGATTAGGCGTTTCGAAGATATTCAGGCATGGCAGAAGGCAAGAGAACTTGTTCAAGAAATCTACAAAACAAGCTCAGTTGGGAGGATTGGGAAAGATTACGGACTGAGAGACCAGATCCAGAGGACAGCCGTCTCGGCTATGAGTAATATTGCTGAAGGATTTGCCAGAAAAAGTCGCAAGGATTTCTCTCATTTCCTCAGCTTCGCCAGGGCATCGGCAGTCGAGGTTCAATCTCTGCTGTATGTTGCCCTCGACACCACGGGAATGGATCGAAGTCAATTTGATATGTTGTACCACAAGGCGGAGGAAGTGATTTCGATGACCACCCGGCTAATGGCTTACTTAAACAAAAAGGAACTTCCGCTGCAATAGAACTTGAAGCTCTCGATTCTAAACTCTGAACTTAGAACTCTGAACTCTGAAACCCTTAAGTAACTTGCGAAAACCTCACGCTATAGTGATTACCATCAGTGACTCCGCTTCTCGCGGCGAGCGCCAGGATTTATCGGGCCCGGCAGCGAAGGAAGGGCTGGAAATAATCGGTTGTGAAGTCCTTGCTGTCTTGATCGTCGCGGACGAAATTGATGCGATTCAATCGCGGCTACTTGAAAGTATCAACTCTTCGGACATCGATCTCATTGTCACAACGGGTGGTACCGGTTTAGCGCCGCGAGATGTAACCCCTGAAGCCACAGCTGCGGTAATTGAAAAGCCTGTCCCGGGAATGGCCGAACTGATGCGGTTCGAAGGGATGAAAGCAAATCCTCGGGCTTCCCTCTCCCGCGGTTTAGTGGGCATCCGCAATAAAACTCTCATTATCAACTTGCCCGGAAGCGTCAAGGGTGTTCGAGAGTCCCTGGGTGCCATTGCTGCAATCTTGGGGCATGCCTTGGAAGTCATTTCAGGAAACACATTGCGCTGCGGTGGATAAGGAGGACTTTCTACCCCTCGCAAATTCGGTAGCGACAGGCGTCCTCGCCTGATGTGGAGAGTTTGGGCAATTGTGCAGGCGTTCACTCCCATCGGTAATTCCCGAACAGATTTGAATTCACAGGCGACTACTCTATAATGCCAAGTTGCAAACAAATGGATACATAGAAACGAGCTAGCCTCTCCAGCGGGGGTGAATCGAAACAAGTCTCCTCTATGGGAGGGGAAGGCGACCTTAGGCGCCAGGGGTGGGTATGATTACCACTGGGAACGCAGACAGGGTGCCCGCTTTTCGTCACTGACGAACCCACCCCTACACCCCTTCCGGAGGAGGGGAATTCAGACAGTCACCGTTTGAATGCGACTTGGTATAATTGCCGGATAGAAGCTTATCTGTCGGGGAGGACTCTCACTTGCGAACACAACTGGCAGAGTTCAAAGATCAATATTTTTCATTGCTGGAACAAGGAGCAAAACCAGGGCGCTATATTGGCGGCGAGCCGAATATGATCCTGAAAGACTTGGGGCAAGTAAACGTTCGCTTCGCGCTGGCCTTCCCAGAAGTGTATGAGATCGGGATGTCGCACAATGGGATCCGGATGCTCTACCACATCCTGAACAAGATCGAAGATGTCTATGCCGAACGCGTGTTTGCCCCATGGGTGGACATGGCGGAGCAATTCCAGTTCGCAGGAATTCCCCTTCTCAGTCTTGAAACCAAAACCCCTATTCGGGAATTTGATATTGTCGGATTTTCCCTTCAAGCCGAGCAGACGTATATCAATGTTCCCTATATGCTAGATCTGGCCGGAATTCCTCTGTTGGCGGAACAACGAGGTGAGGCCCAGCCACTGGTGTGCGCCGGAGGTCCGTGCACCGCAAATCCGGAGCCGCTGGCTGATTTTATCGACTTTTTTGTGATCGGAGATGGTGAAGAAATCGTTGCGAGATTATCGATTGTTTTCGAGACGCCAAAGAGAACGGGCGAAGACGGTGGCAGATCCTAAAGGCGTTATCGAGATTCCTGGCATCTATGTCCCCCAGATTCATCACCCCCCTGGTCCGTGGTACGGCGGAACCCGATCTGGCAAGCCGTCGACTCTTGTCAAACGGCGTTGGGTTGAGGCACTCTCTCCGGAATTTTATCCGACCAAGCCCGTAGTACCGGTCATTGACATCATTCAAGATCGCGTCAGTGTCGAAGTCATGCGTGGTTGCACGCAGGGCTGCCGGTTTTGTCAGGCAGGGTATTGGTATCGCCCAACCAGAGAACTGAATGTGGACGACGTGGTGCGATCTGACCTCGGAGACCCTGAAAAATACGGGAAATCGCGAGATTGGCTTGCTTTCCCTCTCCACGTCCGATTACAGCCAGATTGGGTGTCTCACGAAGGAGATGGCAAGGAAGTTCTCCAAAGATAAAGTCTCCATCTCACTGCCATCGCTTGCGGGCCGATATGTTTTCGGTTTCATTAGCGGAAAATGTTGGCGAAGTGAAGAAGAATGGCTTTACTTTTGCTCCGGAGGCAGGCAGCGTCCGCATGCGGAAATTCATCAATAAAAATATCAGCAATGAAGAACTTTTCCAGGCTGTTGAAACCGCTTATCGTCAAGGATGGAATCTCATCAAACTTTATTTCATGATCGGGTTGCCAACAGAAACCGATGCCGACATCCGTGAATTAGTGGATTTGATTCGTGAGGTTGGCAAGATCGGGTATCGATTCAAGGGACAGAAAAACGTCAATGCCAGCATCGGGACCTTTGTCCCCAAGTCATTTACCCCATTTCAGTGGGATCGCTTTGAAGATCTCAAGGTGACGACGGATCGATTGAATTATCTTGAAATCGGCCGTTCGATTCCCTTTTGCCCGGCTTAAATGGCATGAGCCCAAGGAAGGCTTTGTAGAAGGAGTGCTGTCCCGCGGAGACCGTCAGGTGGGGCGCGCCATCCTCAAGGCTTACGAACTGGGATGCCGTTTTGACGGCTGGAATGAGATGTTCCGGTTTGATCTTTGGATGAAGGCTTTCGAAGAATCCGGTGTGGATCCTTATTACTACAATCGGGACATTGGTCTTGATGAAGTACTCCCTTGGGATTTCGTTGATATTGGAGTTTCGAAAAAATTTCTACTGAAAGAACGCGAACGCTCTTATAACGAGGTTCAAACCTGCGACTGTAAGTGGGGCGATTGTCGCGGTTGTGGCATTCCTGGCAACTATGCAGATATCAAACTGGCAGAAATCCCGAATCAGATTGTGGAAGAGAACTTAGTTCATATTGGACTGCCTGTCATAAGTCCCACGACAGCGCAGAATAGGCAGGAATCCTTTCCGGAGCCCGGCGAATCACTTTCGATTAGCGAGGACAAAGTGGGGGAAGTGGAATTGCGGGTTGACAATCCGCCGTAGTGAGTATTGAGGATTCTACAGAACGAAAAATGGGGAGTGCGTTGCCGGCCAAAGTTTACATTCTCCACTATTGGAAAGAAGGGCCCGCGCGGTTCCTCTCGCACTTGAATGTTATGTGCTTGATCGAGAAGGCCATGCTGCGATCCGGGTTTAAGCTCCGGTTTACCGAGGGATTTACTCCACGTCCGAAATTTCAAACCTCCCCAGCCATCCCTCTAGGCATGAGCAGCCGGTCGGAGTATGTGCAGTTTGAACACTTTGGTGAGTTGCCTGAATGCGCCGTCAAGGGTATCAACGAATGTTTAATCGACGGATTGTGCGTACAGAGTATTGAGCTCGTGGAGAAAGGAAGGGGAGCGATTACCCAGCCTTTACAAGTAACCTATCGGGCGATTTACCCAGCCGGTCCCTTGAATGGGGATGGCCCTGCGTTGTCACTTTTGCTGAGCCGTCTAAACGATCTGATAAACCATCTGAGCGACCACAGCAAAGGGAACGACTTCTGGTGCAGCTCTAAAGATCATGAACAAATTATTAATCTCTGTGTTGAAAACGATGAGCGGCCGAAATTTGTTTTTACGGTTTCTGTTAAACCTGAGACCGGGGGGCTACTGAAACCGCGCGATTTCTTGGAGCATGTGCTCCACTGCCCCTCGGATATTTCCAAAAAGTTTTCCATCAGCAAAGAATTCATGAGCTTTTGATGGATTCGGAATGGCTGGTTCCTGGTAGCAACGGCCTCCGGGCCTGTTGTCCGGGGCCAGCGGCCCCGGCTACAACAAAGCCTCACACTCGACTACGACAGGGGTGGATGCTTGTGGCTACCAGCTTTCCGGGAGTAGGACAGCCATCCTGGTTGTCGGCTTTTTTATTGGGAGGACAACAGGCAAGGATGCCTGTTGCTACTTTGCTGGTTTTCGGGCGCGAGTTTTCTTTTTGGGAGATTCTGGTTCTGAAGGTTTGTTCCGGTTGACGTATACGTCGCAGGAATTGCACACATCGAGTTCCCAATCGATTTTCTTTTCAGGATGATCGCAGGTTAATCGGTGTGTATGTGCGTTCTCTTTGCCGAAGAAATCGGCGACGATCGGCTTGGAAAATTGACAAGTCTTAAGTTTCTTGACGGCAGGTTTCATATTAGTAATGGAAGAGAACTTTTGCTCTGGTCGTTCAAATAGTCAGCAAAAACGGGTTTATCGAAAATTTTCGGTCTAATTTTTCGCTATTGCTGAGCCCTAACTCGAGGCTGTTCCGGTTCCGGTCCCTTTCCCTGTTTCCAGGAACGATCCGAGGGCTCGGAATCGCTGATAGCGTTGTTCAAGCAACCTGGGAAGAGGGATGGACTTAAGCTCTGCAAGGGTTAGCTTTAACTTCTCATCGAGATAGGAGGCTGCAAGGGGAAAATCGTTGTGGGCTCCGCCGTCTGGTTCAGTGATGATCTCATCGATAATCCCCATCGACTTCAGATCGGCTGACGTAATTCTGAGGGCGTTTGCTGCTTCTTCCACTTTATCCTGGTCTTTCCAGAGAATCGCTGCACACCCCTCCGGAGAAATCACGGAATAATAGGCAAATTCCTGCATCAGAACCCGATCCCCCACGCCAATTCCCAAGGCCCCTCCACTGCCGCCTTCCCCCGTGATGGTCACGATCACAGGAACTTCCAGTCGAGCCATTTCCCTCAGATTATAAGCGATCGCTTCGGCTTGTCCCCGTTCTTCAGCCTCAATTCCCGGGAAAGCGCCGACCACGTCGATGAAAGTAAAAACAGGCCTGGAAAATTTCTCTGCTAACTTCATTAGGCGCATGGCTTTGCGATACCCTTCAGGCTTGGGCATGCCGAAATTACGAAACAGTTTTTGTTTGGTATCTCGTCCTTTCTGTGTCCCGATGACCATACATGGCTCACCGTGAAATGAGGCCATTCCTCCAATCATGGCCGGATCATCCTCAAAGCGCCGGTCACCATGCAACTCCATGAAGTCTTCAAAGATCAGTTCGACATAATCGAGGACATAAGGGCGTTGAGGATGCTTGGCAAGTTTGACTTTTTGCCAGGGCGTCAGTTTGGCAAAGATCTCTTTTCCGAGCTTCTCGAGCCGTCTCTTGAGCCGTTCCAGTTCGCGCGCGGTACTGTCGTCCAGAATCAGCTTAGACAATTCTTCAATTTGCTTCTCGAGCTGATCGACTTCTTCTCGTTCGGGAATGGTTTCATCAGCCATTAGAATCTCACGGCGCCTGCCCCGCAAATGTTTTCGACTGCTTGTACAAATTGTGGATCCAGCTTCACCCTCACAAACTGATTCGGGCGTAAGGTTATCAGATAGGCCTTTGGGTGTTCAAGTTCAAAGATGACCCGCGTTTCACCGGGGTAACCACTAAGTATCGATTGGATCTTTGCCGCTCCACTTTGACCCATCCCGGCTAGGTTGACTCGGATGGTCACCGAAGTCGCGGCGCGTTCGCGGAAGCCTTCCAGGGGCTGAACCTCAATAGTCTTGAGTTTTCGCGCGCCGGAGTCTTCCACGTCCAGAATTCCTTTAATCAGCAAGGGAGCGTCGATCTTGAGCCACTTTTCAAAGCGCTGGAAAGGCTCCGGGAATAAGAACGGCTTCAACGGATCCGGTCAGATCCTCAATATGGAAAACGGCCATGCGATCGCCTTTCTTGGTCTTGAGAAGTCTCAGACTCGTTAAGATTCCACCAATGAATACTTCTTTTCCGGCCTCCAATTCACTCAAGGTTTCAGTCGTTGCAGCAGCAAACTCCTTCAGTTGACTGACATATTTGGAAAGAGGATGGCTGGTAATATAGAACCCAAGAGTTTCCTTCTCATAGGAAAGAAGCAGGGACTCCTCCCATTCCGGCAAGTTTGGCAGGGAAGAAGCTGAATGCTGAGGATGGGAATCCTGAGCCACACTGACTCCGAGGCCAAACAATCCTTTCTGACCCGACTCACGATCCCGCTGGACTTTTTGGGCTGTCTCAATGGCTCTATCCACTACCGCAAACAACTGGGATCTCTTCTGACCGGTTGAGTCAAGAGCTCCTGCCTTGATCAGGCTTTCAATGACACGCTTGTTGACCACGCGCAAGTCAACATGCTCACAGAAGTCGAAAAGCGAAGTGAATCGTCCATTCCTTCCTCGGGCCTCGATGATGGAATTAATGGCATTTGCCCCGACATTTTTGATTGCGGCAAGTCCAAAGCGGATTTCATGCTCTGCTGGAGTGAAGTGGAGGTGGCTGATGTTAATGTCAGGAGGCAAAATCTTAATGCTCAGGTCGCGACATTCATTGATGTATTTGACGATCTTATCGGTATTGCTAATTTCACTGGTCAGCAGAGCGGACATGAAGCAAACCGGGTAGTGGGCTTTGAGGAAGGCGGTCTGATAGGCCAGGAGTGCATAAGCGGCCGAATGGGATTTGTTGAACCCATAGCCTGCGAATTGTTCCATGAGATCAAAGATCTTGGTGACCTTTTTTTGGTCAAGGCCGCGAGCTCTCGCCCCAGCCACAAATTTCTCACGTTGGGCTGCCATCTCTTCCGGTTTCTTCTTCCCCATGGCACGGCGCAGGATATCTCCTTCCCCTAGCGAGTACCCGGCCAATTTGTTCGCAATCTGCTGGACCTGCTCCTGGTAGACAATGACTCCGAGAGTCTCTTCCAAAATCTCTTTCAATTCCGGCAAATGATAGGAAACTCGCCTTTCACCGTGCTTCCGCTTGATGAAATCGTCAATCATTCCTCCGCCAATCGGACCGGGCCGGTACAAGGCATTTAAGGCAGTGAGGTCTTCCAGTTTTTCCGGTTTGAAGCGGCGCAGGATATCTTTCATTCCACTGCTTTCAAACTGGAAAATGCCGTTTGCGAGGCCCTTGGAAAAGATCTCGTAGGTCTTTGCATCGTCCATGGGAATCTGGTCCAGTTCGACGGTTGTACCAGTTGTTTCCGCAATTAATTTGATGGCCTCATCTAAAACGGTCAAGGTGGTGAGAGCCAAAAAATCCATTTTCAGCAGGCCAATCTTTTCCAGATCATTCATCGAATACTGGGTCGTAATTTCATCTTTGTTCGTCTTGTGCAGTGGCACAATGTCGGTCAATGGCACCGGAGAAATGACTACACCTGCCGCATGAGTAGAGGCATGGCGTGCCATGCCTTCGAGACGCTTGGCGATGTCGAGCAGATCCTTGACCCGTTCGTCCTTGGCCGAGAGTTCTCTCAACCCTTCAGACTGAGCGAGCGCCTTAGCCAAGGTAATGTTCAGTTCGGCGGGCACCAGCTTGGCAATCTTGTCAACCTCGGCATAGGGCATGTCTAGTGCTCGTCCCGCATCTTTGATGGCTGCCTTGGCCGCCATCGTCCCAAACGTGATGATCTGAGAGACATTTTCGCGCCCGTACTTGTGCGTGACGTAATTAATGACTTCACCCCGGCGATTCGTACAAAAATCGATATCGATGTCGGGCATGGAGATGCGTTCCGGATTCAGGAATCGTTCAAAGAGGAGCCCGTATTGAATAGGATCAATATCCGTGATCCGAAGGCAATAGGAAGCCAGACTTCCGGCAGCAGAGCCTCTTCCGGGCCCCACCGGTATCTTGTTTTGCCTGGCAAAACGGATGAAATCCCAGACGATTAGAAAATAACCGGGGAACCGCATTTGCTTGATGATCTGGATTTCCTGGGTGAGGCGCTCTTGATAAACGGTCAGAGGATGACGCAATTGCCCCTTCTGCTGTGCTTGCACGAGGTGGGGTAGGCGCTCTTCATATCCTTTCCAGACAATCTCTTCAAAAAATTCGTCGAGGGTTCGGTCGGGTGGCACGTCGAAATGAGGGAAAGGTTGAGCGGCCTTCTCCAAGCTAAAATCGCAGCGCTCCGCAATTTCAAGGGTTCGAGTCAAAACGTCAGGAATCTCCCCAAAGAGCGCAATCATTTCGTCTTGAGATTTTACATAGAACTGGTCCGTAGAGAAGCGCATCCGGTTGTTGTCACTCATGGTCTTGCCGGTTTGAATACAAAGCAGCACTTCATGCGCTCGGGAATCCTCTTTAGTGACATAGTGACAATCGTTGGTGGCAACCAGGGGGACCTCGAGTTCCCGTGAAAGTCTGACCAGCTCGGGATTGATCCGGTGCTCGGCTTCTAACCCTTGGTCCTGTATTTCAAGATAGAAGTGATTGCGTCCGAATATGTCGATGTACTCACCGGCGGATTTTTTGGCCGCTTCATATTGCCCGTGGACCAGATTGGAAGACACTTCACCGCTCAAGCAAGCGGATAAACAAATGAGTCCCTCACTGTGTTTGGCCAGAAGTTCTTTATCGATGCGCGGCTTATAGTAGAAGCCTTGCAAGAAACCATGGGAAACAAGCTTGACGAGGTTCTTGTAACCTTGATTATTCTCGCAAAGCAAAACGAGGTGGTGATTGGTCTTTTCTCCGTCAGAGGCTGTTCGGTCGGTATGGCTTTTCCTAGCGACATAGACTTCGCAGCCGATGATGGGTTTGATGCCTCGGTTTCGGGCCGCCTCATAAAAGCTAACAGCACCAAAGAGGTTGCCGTGGTCCGTAATCGCGGCAGCCGGCATCTTAAGATCGGACATCCGGTTCATCACCGTCTCGATTTCGCAAGCTCCATCGAGCAAGCTGAAATCGGTGTGGAGATGGAGATGGACGAATTTGGTATTAGACATGTGGTATGGCCGCGAATGAACGCAGAGTAAAATAAAAAAGGGTTAAGGGTTAAGCGTCAAGCGTCAAGTTGAAAAGAATAAAAGAGCAAGTGCAAATTCAATCACGATCGGGGCTTAGAGAATTGATAAGCCCTTTCAGCATTTTTGAAACTTCCACCGCATCGTTAAGAACATCAACGCCGACTTCTTTTGAAAGATATTTTAATTGGCAAGCAACGGTCAATAAACAGCGAAGCTCCCCAGATGAACCTTTAGAGATTGTTAAGTAACGGATATATTCTTTTCTGCCACCCCGCTCATATCCTTCGGAACTGAAACAGCCGCTCTCTGCATCTGATCTCGCATGCCCCAGTCTTTGGAAAGTGGGCTTTGTTGACAAAGTCGATAGACCTTTACGACGAGGTCCATGGCCTTTTTCCATACTACGAGATTCTCGAACGATTCGTCGTGCGACATCGATAGCCCATTTGCACCAGTATTTTCTGCTTACTGTGTTTTCGCTTTCCCCTTGACCCTTAACGCTTGCCCCTCGATCCATTGAGCTTAATCCTTAACCCTTGCCTATCGATCCTTCTAGCTTGACCCTTTCCACTTGTACCTTGCTCCTCTTCATTCCCACTCAATCGTTGCCGGAGGCTTTGAACTGATGTCGTAGACCACCCGGTTGACTCCTTTGACTTCATTGACAATTCTAGTCGACATCCGTTCTAAGACATCATAGGGAAGACGGACCCAATCGGCGGTCATGCCATCCTGAGAATGAACGGCACGAATTGCGACGGTGTAGTCGTAGGACCGTTCGTCACCCATCACTCCCACGCTTCTAACGGGCAAAAGGACCGCAAACGACTGCCAAATCTTGGGGTAAAGTCCGGCTTGTTTGATTTCACCGACCACGATTTCGTCGGCTTCCTGCAGGATGTGAATTCGCTCCGGCGTGATTTCGCCTAAGATCCTGACTGCCAAGCCTGGTCCTGGAAAGGGCTGGCGTTGAATGATCTCATCGCTGAGGCCCAATTCCTTTCCAATGGCGCGCACTTCATCCTTGAATAGTTCGCGCAGCGGTTCGACGAGCTTGAGCTTCATGCGTTCTGGAAGCCCGCCTACATTGTGATGGGACTTAATCGTAGCCGACGGGCCTTTCACAGAAACCGATTCGATCACATCAGGGTACAACGTCCCTTGTACGAGGAAGTCGACATCGCCTAACTTGGCGGCTTCTTCATCGAAGATTTCGATGAAGGTATTTCCGATGATTTTTCGTTTTTTTTCAGGATCTGCAACGCCAGACAACTTGCCCAAGAAGATCTCGCTCGCATCGACACCCAAAACTTGCAAATTAAGCCGGTCGCGCAGACTTGCCAGAACCTTCGAGAACTCATTCTTGCGCAGAACCCCGTTATTCACAAAGATACAGGTCAGCTTCTTCCCAATGGCACGATCGACCAGAACCGCCGCAACAGTGGAGTCCACACCGCCACTGAGGGCGCAAATTGCTTTACCGCTGGCGGTTTGCTGGCGGATTCGCGCAACAGACTCTTCAATGAACGAAGCAGGAGTCCAGTCCCCACGGCACCGGCAGGCTTGAAAGAGAAAGTTCTCGATAATCTTCTTTCCATATTCGGTGTGGATGACTTCGGGATGAAACTGAAGCCCATACAAGTGCCGTTCTCCGTCTTCGGCGGCCGCCAAGGAATTGGCGGAAGTTGCGATCAATCCAAAGCCCGCCGGGAGCGAGGCAATATGATCGCCATGACTCATCCATACCTTCGAGGAGGGAGGGACGCCGGCGAAGAGGGGACTGGCTTGCCGCACATCCAGAGTGGCGAGGCCATATTCACGTTTCTGAGCCCCTTCAACTTTCCCCCCCAGCTGGTAGGCCATGAGCTGGAACCCATAACAGATCCCCAAGACAGGCAATGGGGTGGACCATAATCCCGCATCGCTATGTGGCGCGTCTTCTCCATAAACAGAAGAGGGACCTCCCGATAGAATCACACCCTTAGGTTTTCGCTTCAGGATTTCGTCCAGAGACGTATTAAAGGGCAGGATTTCACAGTAGACATGGGCTTCACGGACTCTCCGCGCAATCAACTGGGTATATTGGGCTCCAAAATCCAGCACCAAAATGGTTTCGTGGCTAACAGACATTCAGGTCTCCTTCAACCTATTGAAGAACGCATTATAGGTCCAAGGCATAACACTGTAAACGCAAAATGTTGTGGGGTGTTTCAATGGTCAGCCCATATTTTGTGTATTTCGCGGAGAAAGATGGGAAGTCCAAGAGGATAGTGTCTGGTCGCTTGAGCCGATACAAGCGGCAGAACGGTCGGGAAATCGCACAGGAGAAAAAGGGTCGTTATTCAGCTTTCTGTGGGGAGTGAGCCCATGACTTGCAAGCTCGAATACTGGACAGAATGCAGGCTCGTTCAGCAGGGGTGAACTCCGAGCCGTAGAAGCGCAAGAAAAGATGTTCCCTCATATCCCCAAGGTTCTTATTTCCAAGAGCAGCAATCACCAATTCCCTTGAAGTGGAGAAAAGATCGCAACCCATGCGCAGACGTTCCGACCCGCTTTTAGCCAGGACCATCGCCTGATATATCCGCTGAACTTCTGGCGGGGTGTCACTCATTTGGTTACCTCCCGGAGAAAATCCCCCAGCCCCAACGAAGATGTCCGCTCTCGGATATAGTCCCACACTTAAGGACCGTCGGCAGTCGTGCCAATAGACAAAAGGGCTGGCGTGGCTACTGTTCAAAAACGGGGGAAAATTCAAATCAAATGGGGTGTCTGGCCCAAATAAGTGGGCGCTGAAAACAAATTCTTTCATAGAAAACCCCCAAAAAAGAAACTTGCGCTCACTGTTGAGTGTTGGGATTGAGGACAGCCCCCTCCCATAAAGGTATATTCGGCTCGGGATACAAAATGGTCACTGCTCATCAAAAGAAGTAAACCATTCACGTTTCTCCTCGATTTATTTTGCCTATGCCCTAGGTAAATGCTGGCATCCAAATTGCAAATTTATTTGTATACTCTTGTATCAGAAGTTCCTGATTCACATTTTGCGTTCGGCAACGCTCGGCATTCAAAAATAACTTTTGTTAGGAACCTACACAAGGAGAGTCCTATGGTGATGACTTCACGAGAACGTGTCCTTGCGGCACTTCGTGGTGAACAACCTGACCGTATCCCTTATGTCGAGATCGGTGTGGATCGCGCACTGGCTCAAACGCTCATGTCCTGGGGGGAACCCATAAGTCAGGCTGCCAGTTTGGAAACAAATCCTTATACGGTGGAGGAAATAAAGTCGATTGCGAGCCATCTGAAAATGGACAACATTTACTATGTCTTGCGCGCACCCGTGTGGGCGGAAAGGATCCCCGGTCAGGATGGTCGTCTCTTTTATGGGGATGGGATGATCAAAACGGAAGCCGACCTCTCTATCATGAAGTTTCCGGATCCTACCAATGACTCATTATATGACGGAGCCAGGGAGTTTGTAAGGCAGAAGGGGGATTACGCCGCCTGCTTCGTTACTCGAATTGGGATTTTCCCGACCTGGCTGAGCATGGGATTGGAGAATTTTTCGGTCGCGCTTTTTGAGAATCGAACCTTTGTAGAAACAGTACTGGATCGCTATGTTGACTGGGCGGTTATAGTGGCCGAGCGGGTTTGCGAGATGGGTTTTGATGTGTTTGTTTCTACGGATGACATGGCATTTAAGACCGCTCCCTTTTTCTCGCCAAAAGTATTTCGCGATCTGGTTCTTCCCCGTTACCAGAGAATCCGGCAGAAGATTACGCTTCCGTGGATCATCCACAGCGACGGGAACCTCCTTCCTTTTGTAGATGATTTGTTGAGCGTCGGTATTTCGGCTATCCACCCGAACGAAAAAGGTGCTTTGGATATACGGATGATGAAAGAGCGCTACGGCAAGAGAATCTGTTTGGTGGGAAACGTTGATCTGAATATTTTAGGCATGGGAACTCCCAGTGAAGTGGATGACGAAGTGCGTCAACTGGTGCGTGATGTCGGACCTGGTGGCGGTTATATGGTGTCCAGTGGTAACAGTCTGGCGGGCTACCTCCTTCCCGAAAACGTTTTGGCCATGTCCGAGGCAGTTAAGAAATACGGCAAATATCCTTTGTCCGTGTAGCGCTAAGTTGCGGAAGTCTATGTTGTAGCTGGCCCCGCTGGGGTTGGCCGGGGTCAACGTCCCATAAGCGCTAACCTGAGCTTGGATGATCGGTTCATTCCGGGATCCTCGGTGAGCAGATAACGCCCAGAATTGGGAAACGCCAAGAACGCAAGGTTCGCCAAGAGTAGGAGCCTTCATGACCGCCGACGAAGTAGCTAAGGATATTGTTGACGCTGCACTCAAGCTACATCGCGCCTTGGGGCCCGGGCTGCTGGAAAATCGGCCTATCAGGCTTGTCTGGCACACGAGCCCCAAAGACGTCGCCACAGGGTTGAATGCGAAGTCGCTGTTCCGCTAGAGTTTGAAGGAGTGCTTATTGAGGTCGGTTACCGCATCGACATGCGAATCGACCAGTTGGTGCTGGTGGAAAACAAGACGGTCGAAAAAGTTCTTCCCATCCACCTCGCCGAGTTGCTGACTTACTTGAAATTGAGCGGCTTGTCTTCGGGGTTGATCATCAATTGGAACGTGATTTTGTTACGCGACGGCATCCAGCGGGTAGCCAGAAACCATCCTGAAGAACTGCGGGTAGGATAAGATCAGGCGGCTGACCGAAGTGGATCCTCTTTTCTTGGCGCTCTTGGCGTTTCATTCTACCGGCGGCAGGCGAGGAAAGCCTTATAAAGTTAGCGCTCATGGGTCAACGACCCCTGCTACAGCAATTACCGTGAATTTATGCAACTTAGCACTAGCTTCAATTTCAACAGTGTCCTCTCGAAAGGCCCTCTGCAATCCTTTTCAGCCAGAAGATGAAGCCTACGACAAGAAATCACTTTGCTTGGATGATCGTTGCGCTCTTCTTCATCGGGTCTGTGATCAATTACCTAGACCGGGCCGTCTTGGGCGTGGTGATGCCCCAGGTCCGCAAAGACCTGTCTCTGAGTAATTCCGACTACAGTCTGGCGGTCAATGCGTTCTTGGTGCCCTACATGGTCTTCTATGTTCTCGGTGGCCGTGTGGCAGACCGGTTTGGATACAGGCGTACTTTTACGGTCAGCGTCATCTTTTGGTCCATTGCAAATATGCTCCACGGAATGGCTCGAGGACTGGGAAGCCTGTGTTTCTTCCGGGCTCTCCTGGGTATTGGCGAAGGGGGCTACTATCCGACGGCCATGCGTGGCTTGTCTGAGTGGTTTGCTCCGGAAAACCGTGCCAAAGCAGTCGGCCTGCTTATATGTGGCGTAAGCGTCGGGTCCTTAGTAACTCCACCCCTTGTGGCTTGGATTACCATTCAATTTGGATGGCGTGCTTCATTCCAATTTACAGGCGCCTTGGGTTTCTTGCTTATCTCAGTCTGGCTCTATCTCCACCGCGTCATCCGGAGGACATTCGGGGATGTTGACCTTTCCACTCCTGAAACGAAGGCCAGTCAAAACGAGGCAGTTGATGAAAAGCCAATGCCGTTGCCGGAAGTCCTCAAGCGCAGAAAATATTGGTTTCTCCTCACGGCTCGGGCCGTCACCGATGCCGCTTGGTTCTTCTATGTGTTCTGGATGCCGGGCTACTTCCAGGTCATCCGCGGTTTCAGTTTGATCGAGGTGGGGCGCTGGCTGTGGATTCCGTTTTTCTTTGCCGACATTGGAGCCCTTGTGGGGGCATGGGCTAGCAGTGCCTTGATTCAGCGGGGTTATGGTCTCGACCCAAGCCGGAAAATCGTATTGGTTGTCTCCGCCCTCTTGGGTTTGTTTGGCATAGGCACTTACTATGTCTTCGATCAGGCACTGGCTATCGCCTTTATTAGTCTGGCACTCTTTGGACATTTTTCGTGGGCTTCGAACATCCATACCGTGATTACGGAGGTGATTCCCAGGCAGCATGTGGCTGTACTTTACGGGATCACGGGCGCAGTAGGGACCGGGTTGGGAGTGATCTCGCAGTATTTTGTGGGCCAAATCGTCGACTTGAAGGGGTATGAAATCCCCTTTATTTGTGCGAGCGCTGCCTATGTTTTGGCGATTGTGTTAGTCGTCTTCGCCGGAAAGATTGAGCCCATGAGGATTGAAGCAAAGCAGGTAATATCGGTAAGGAACGATCTGATTAATCTCTAACTCCCATTATAACCCGTTCTAGATTGTGGTGTACGTGTTGCAACAGGCGTCTCACTCGCAGTAGCGGACTTTCGGGCCGCTTGAATGCAGGCGTGGACGCCTGCACCACAAGGTTGTGGTGCGGGCCTCTGGCCTGCTCATATGTCCAATCTCGACAGACAGGCCAGGAGGCCTGTCTGTACCTTCCCATGTCTAATTGAGTCCACCCCACATGAAGTGAACCTCGGTTGAGAAAAGCTTATCAAAGTCAACGGGGACCATGTAGGGCTTGTCGCGATAAAAATTGACGACATTGGTCATCCACTGCCGAGCCAGATCAAAACCCAAAATCGCTCGGACATTCAAGTGGTAGAGGACGGCTAGATCCGAGGGATGGTCGATGATCTGCGTGTATCGCCGGGTTGCTTGCTGGACTTGCTGGTGTCCCTCATCAAAAAGCTGCAAGCTTTTTTCCAACTCCACTAGGAAATCTTTCCGCGACAGCTGTAGTTTGGTTTTGAAGGCCTTGTCGAAGGCAATGTAAGCCTTGCGCATCGTAATCAGGGATTGAATATACTCACGATAGGATTCTGTCCGGTTGATCATGTAGCTCAACTGATATTTTCCGCCGGGAGTCACGACCAAGGCCGCTTTTTGCATATATCCTAGAGCTTTGCCCAGGTACTGCAAGGAGGCTTCGTAACGGATGATGACGTCTAGTGATTTAATGATATAGGCGTTCCAATCAGCCGTATTGGGCCCGTCATAAGGGTTCTCTTGTTTTGAATAGTTATAGGCGGCTCTGACTTCAGGCAGGGAACCGCAGCAGTTCATCGTGCTATATCCGTGATTGTAGTAACCCAGGTGAGATTCATTCTCTTCGAGAGTCATGAAAGCTTGAAACATATCGTCAGCCGCTCGCTCTCCGAACAGACGCCGGGAATAATTCCGGTAAAATTCTTCCGGGCTTAGCTCAGGATTCCAGGCGGCCTCGGCTGAATAGAGACTGTTAGTTTCTGTGCCTCGGGCTCGTTGGACTTGGCCGGCGTGGCCCGTCAACCCGTACCGGGCTCCATCGCTAAAGATGCGGTCCTTTAAGGCATACTGCTTCACGCTAAATTGCATTCCCATCATGTTGACATCGTCATCGATGCGCTGTTCGAGAGTCCTCTCGCGTTCGCCCATTCCTCCAAAATACTGCATGGGGACCCCGGCCGGGGTCCAGACCCCACTGGATTCCATGTCGCTAAAGGGGATGTCCTTGGGCAACATCTTATCCAGAACCGGGAAAACATAGCCGCGGCCAATGCCCAGCACGCCCAACTTGGCCTGAGGAGCGAATTCTTTACTTTTGTTGAGCAAAAATTTGAAGAGATCCGTGTAGCCAATATTGTTGTCGATGAGCCGGTCGCTGCTATAGCCTGCTCCCCATTCGATCCAGGGATATCGCAGTTGGCGCATCTCATGATATTTCGGGCGTTCTTGAGCAAAGAACGCGCGATACTTTTCGGTATTGATCTCGGGGTACAACTCTGCCAGAACCAGGAAGTAGCCTTCGGCTTCAGGATAGGTGTTGATGAGTGCTTTGAGCCGCTCTACCTGTATTTCGCGGTTCACTGGATCGAGCGGATGCACAAAGGTCCCGAAGATTGGATGAAACGGCAGCGTGCCAACTCTTTCGGCGAATTGAGCCAGATTAGGAGGAAGGGCAGCCATTTCAATAGCGAGCCAGACCTTCACGTGACGCTGTTTGGCATGATGGATGACCTTTCCCAACATGGTTTGAGCGACGTCGAATGCTTGGTCAGAAGTTTCGACATTTTGAAACTCTGGAGGGGCGATTCTTCTTCCCTGAAAATGTTCTTTCCCGATCGTGACCTCATCGGTTGTGCGGGAGCCCATAGAGGAATGGGTCCAAGCCAAATAGCCACTCTCTTTGGTTGAGACATCACCCATCCACATGGTTTCGCCTCGATAGGAATGCTTCAACCAGGGAGCAAATGCGAACCACCAGACCTGCAGGTAGTTGCAACGCATTTTTGCCATCTGGTCGACAAACTTTTCGTAGTCCGCGGTGGAAAAAAGGGTCAGATTGTCGAACCCGGAAACCTGCAGTAAAAACCCCCGGCGTGGAAAAGCGGGCTCGCGCCGAAGATCTAAGGCCCCGAGCGCCAGAGTTTCTTGCCTGGCCGGGATGACATCTCCCGTGAGAAGGAAGGTCACACCCAGTTGCTCGATGAAATCGTAGACGGCATAGAGAGTCCCCGCGTCGTCATTCCCGCCAACGACCACAATAGGCCGCTTTTTCAAATGACCTGTTTTCACAATGTAGCCTTCGGGTTTCAGTCCGGTGAAGTTCACGAGTTTTGCCAGGCTGGCTTCACGGATCAGTGCATTGGAGTCAGGATTCCCCAGCAATATGAGTGTGGTTTGAGCGGACAGTGAGGAAACTTCGGTTTCGGGAATGATTTTGATTTGAACTCCCGAAAGGGCCGCCAGATATTTTTGCAGTTCTGCTGCAGAGAAGCGGGCTGATTCGCTGAGCTCTTTTCCCACGACGATGGCAGTTTCGGCCGATCCTGCTCGAACCAGTTGCAGGGATTGAGCACTTGCCTTATCAGGTACCTTGGATCCTTCCAGAGTCGCTGCGAGACCCGCTAGAAACAATGAAATGAGTAGGATGAATTTCACCCTCGAGAAGGGACGGACCATAATGTCTCCAATCTGCGAAAGATTGAAATGGGCATGGCGCTTTGAATCAGGCGGTGTGGCGCATCCTCATCCCAACTTCGCACAATACAAATTTTGAAAATAGCTTCCAAGAGCGTATCTCCTGGACAATTCGATTCATTGCAGTCAGGTGCCCCGAATGGGTCCTCTATTGCGGAGCAGGTCGGGCTATGGGTAGGAGTTTTCTTTCAAATCTTCTCCTGCCAGTCGTGTGAAGCGTAAGTCTAGTCTAGGGAAGGAGCGTAGGGTTTTGCGAGGGATTCAGGTAGTCCCGTCGCAGGCCACTACTCACAATATTAAAAGCTTCCTGGGGGCTGTCGGCAAATTGAAACAATTTGAGGTCTTCGGAATCGATCGTTCCCCAGCGGACGAGAGCGTCAAAATTAATGAGCTCATTCCAATATTGCGCCCCATAAAGCAGGACCACCATCTTCTTGCTGATCTTATGCGTTTGAACGAGTGTAAGAACCTCCATAAGTTCATCCATCGTGCCAAATCCGCCAGGAAAGACAATCAGTGCTTTCGCCAGGTAGACAAACCAGTATTTGCGCATGAAGAAGTAGTGAAACTCGAAGCTCAGTTCACTCGAGATATATTCGTTGGGTTCCTGCTCAAAAGGGAGGCTGATATTTAGTCCAATCGTCTTGCCGCCGGCCAGCCGGGCTCCACGATTGGCTGCTTCCATAATGCCTGGGCCACCCCCTGAACAGACAACGAATCGTCGCGACTTCTTGGCGAGAGACATGGACCATTCGGTCAGGAGCCGAGAAAGTTCAACCGCGTCATCATAATACTTTGCCAGCCGGACCTTCATTTTGGCGATCTCAAGTTTACGTTCACCAAACTGATCTGGATTGGGCTGATTTCTCAGAAGGTTCTGATATTCAGCTTCTGCTTGCGCGAGGGGAATTGCTCGCGCAGATCCGAAAAATACAATGGTATCTTTTATCTTCTCCCGGTGAAAGCTTGACATCGGTCCCAGATATTCGGAGAGGAGTCTCAATGTTCTTGCGTCAGGTGAGTTGATAAAGTCCGGGTCCTTGTAAAATTTGGTCAGTGTCTTCGCCGTATTCATAGAATTGGTTTTCTCACTTTTGGAGTCAGGACTTGTCGTGGATTGTCGGTTAGCAATTGCTGAATCTCGCCCGGTAAAATCCCTGCCCGCCGCAGGTACGGAACGAATTGCTCGAACAGGAATTCGTAAGAACGAAAACTACCTCCACTGGCTTCACCGACGTGATACCAACCGGCGTCTTGGGAAATCAACACCTTGCTGAGAAGATGGTAGGATTTCATCGTCCAGAGGAGGTCTCGATGTTGTTCCATGGTTTCCTTGCCAACGCCGTCAAATTCCAGCCAGGCGCCTTCTCGAGCGGCCATCAGGTGCAGATTTCTATCCTTCTCAGCCTGTGCATGCACCCAGACAAATGCATCGGGGGCAACCCGTGCTTCCTTTAGTATTTCTATTGCCTCCAAGGCGGCGGTGCCGTCCCCGCAATGGGTGGCGATGGATAAGCCTGTATTCCGATGTGTCCACGCCGCTGCCCGTACCAATTTGGCATCTATTTTCGAAAGAGGCCCCGGATCAATTCCAATTTTAATAATCCCTGGGCAAACCCCGGTCTGATCGATCCCTTTTTCAAATTCTTGAGTCCAGCGTTGGGCTAGGTCTTCCGCCGATTCCCGCTGGGCGAATACGGGCACAAATTTGTCGTCGGCGGCACCATAGATACCCGTGTTTGTGATCAAATGGAGACCGCTGGCCTTAGAAAGTTTCTTAAGAAGTTCCGGGTCGCGGCCCATGTAAGCCGGTGTACATTCAACCACGGTACGGCACCCTGCACTATAGAGTTGCAGGAGATGAGGGAGGACTACTTTCTGCACCTCAACTGAATCATAGCGGTCCGGATGGACCTTGTCTGCCCCGATGAAATCAACCAAAATGTGTTCGTGAATAAGCGTTAGGCCGAGTCTTCTTGCTTCAATGGGGCCAAGCACGGTATGGACCTCTTTATGTGAGGAACCCTCGACCGGCACGGAACCCTCTGCCGCTAGCCTCCCGGCCGTACAGAGTGAGAGTGAAGTATGCATGAATTGCCGTCGATTCATCATCGAATCTATGAATGGATGGGAAGAGCAAGAATGAAACCCAAAGACTGATGTTTAATTCTTTGGATAAAACTTGAGACGTCCTGGAACCGACTCATCCCATTCCAGGAATGATTTTGCGTTCTTCGAGATTCCTTTCACCGGAAACGTTTTTCCCACTCTCTCGCTTCAGGAAAACCTAACAATTCATCGAGTTCATCGAAACTGGTGATCTCATCGGCATAACTTTGGGGGGCGCCGTTCTTCCGCAAGCTTTTCAAAACACGTTGCATTGCGCGTACCGATGCCATCAGAGTCGTCAAAGCATAGGCGACCAGCTTGTAGCCCATGGCCTCCAGTTCCTGAACGGTCAAAATGGGCGTTTTCCCGCCTTCGATTTGATTGATCATGATGGGGCTTTCGAGCAATTGCGGAATTTGCCGAAGTTGGTCTAATGTGGTCGGTGATTCAATGAACAGGATGTCGGCGCCAGCCGCCCGATAATGACGCGCTCGGCGCACGGCCTCGTCAAAACCCTGCACGGAGACGGCGTCGGTCCGGGCGATAATCATCAAGCGGTCACTCCGTCGGGAAGCCACCGCCGCTTCAATTTTTTTGATCATCTCTTCGGTGGCGACCAGGCGCTTGCCGGATGTATGACCGCATTTTTTGGGGATCTCCTGATCTTCGATTTGAATCGCCTGTGCTCCGGCCCCCTCATACTCCTGAATGGTTCTGCGGATATTGAGAACTCCTCCGAAACCCGTATCCCCGTCGGCAATGACCGGGATGCCCACCGCGGAAACCAGATGATGCAATCGCTCGAGCATCTCGGAGAAACAAATTAAGCCTGCATCAGGCAAGCCCAGGTGGGAGGCGGAATGGCCGTAACCTGAAAGGTAGACGGCCTCGAAACCTGCGCGCTCAATCAGTCTGGCCGAAACCATATCGTAAGAAGCGGGGGCTACCAAAATCTGATCTCGGCTCAATAGTTGGCGAAGGGTTGTCTTGGAACTGGCTTGCATACACCGTCCTGATCTGTAACCCAAAGCGGTCACAGAATGATCTCAGCTTGGGTTTCCGTTCTTACCGTGGCGTCAATTCATTACTTGATGGCGATCGATGACGGATTTGCTCCCGTGGGGATAACCGCATACAAGGCACTATTTCCTGGCTGGATTAGATCCGTACGAATAACGGAGACATCGTTAGAGCCGGAATTCAGGACAAAGAGAAAAAGATCGTCAGGCGTCAGAGCAACGGTTTCGGGATGCATCCCGACGGCAATCGAGGCGATAACCTGACGGCCATTCGGGGGGTCCAGGACAGAGACCGTGTTCGAACCATGGTTGGCGACGTAAAGCCTATTTCCATCTCTTGAAATCACCCCACAGATTGGATTTTTGCCGACGGTGAAGGACCCATTCAACTCACAAGTAGCCGTGTTGATGATCGTGACGGAATCCGCATCGAAGTTGTTGACATAAATTTCTCCACCGTCAGGTTTCATGACCATCTGCAACGGGGTTCTCCCGGAAAACAGTGTCGAGATTAGCTTCTGGTTTTTGACATCGATTGCCGTTACCGTGTCCGTCGCGGAACTGCCCACGAAAAGCTTGGAGTCATCCGGCAAAAAAATCAGACCATAGGGGCCTTTTGGCAATGGAATTGAGTCGACCATTGTCAGCTGTATCAGGTCAATAATGCCAACGGTGTTCTCCACTTGATGCACGACCCACAGCTTCTTTTGGATGTCTGAAAATTTGAGGGAAACGGGGCCACGTTGGGTCTTGATATTCCGGACAACATTGAGAGATTGGCAATCAATGACCGCGACGAGATTGGAGCTATAACAAGCGACATACGCGAATCGTCCGTCGGGGGAGAAGGTGATGTCGATCGGATCTCTTCCAACGGTCAGGTTCTTTTTGACGACCTGATTCTTGGAATCAATTGCACTGATGGAGGAGGATTCAAGATTGGCCGCCAAGAGCAGGTCGGCCACGGGGCTAGCCACGATCCGGTCAGGGGATTTCCCAACGGGAATCGTCTTAATATTCTTGAAAGAATGTAAGTCAATGACCGAAACCGTGTGGTTCCCGAGGTTTGTCACATAGGCATAAGAGAAAGGCGGAGCGCCCCCAGGAACAGGCTTTTCATTACAGCGGATCTGGCTATACCCAATCAGCAGCCATACACAACTGCCTAGAACGCGGCGCAACCCCGGTGACAATCTCATGCGGGACAACCATCATTCGTCACTATTCTTGTCTTCGTTCTCTTTGTACATGTAGCGAATGCAGTGTTTATACACAAGCAGATTGGGTTCGGCCTCTCGGTTTACCTTAATGCAGTTCTTGTCATACCACTCGATAATCCCCCTCAACTGCTGGCCATCTTGCAACAAGATGACCATCGGAGTGCGATTCTGCATTTGTTTCAGGTAATAGAAGCTCTCTGCATTGGTTTGCTCTTGGGGAGACGGTTTCTTTTTTTGAGAACGCACCGTCATCTTCTCTTTGATATCAGCAAGCGAAGGCCGAATCAGTCTTCTGTTCATGAAATCATGCTCTGGTTTTTGTCTCATGGTTATCATTGCCCTCCCGCCAAGAATATCAATTAACATCTAGGAAAGAGGTTATCCAAGGCACTCTGCTACTCTGAAGCGGTTCGACGATCTTGGGTCTTCCTTGCCCGGGGGAATCTCCCGAAGTGAAGGATTCAGCGGGTAGACAATTCTTTTGGATAACAATAAGAGGCTCGAGCGAAAACCGAAGGGGGAATATTCCTCTCCGGACATCACCGGACTACTGTTTAAAAAAAATTAACATAATTCCATAGCCGCAACAAGGAGAAACTTGATGAAATTGTTATGCGTTAGTTATCGGGGGGAATTTCTGGTAGGGCGCGCTCGCCGAGCGCGCCGCGGACGGCCCGGCGGTCCGTCCCTACCCACTCAGCCGCTACAGAAGCGACAACCTCAAATCGTCACCGAAGGCCTTGCCCTTAAAGATTTCCCCCCGTAACTAACGCATTACATGAAATTCCTTGAGGCATCATGCGCCTAAAAGGGAAGTTCCAGTTTCGGTTGAACTGACAGGCCTTTGTCCCGTGGAGAGCCGTTGTGTTCCTTTGGATGTAGAATCAAAACTCCATTTAGAGCCAGACCGGACGGAAAGAGGTTTGGGAAAGCATAGCAGGAAGAAGACTCCGAAGAACCATCCTCATTCCGATCGACGCGTGATGCAAGAACTCATGAGAAGTTTTTCTGATTCAGGCCAGAATACTCTCCGCTCAGTTCAAACACAAACTGATCGAGAGCCAGATTCTTGTTGAGGTTTCTGGAGGCGCCTCTTTCGAGATGCCATAAAATGTTTGTGGCACGTTGAATTCGATCCAATGAAGTAGACTGACCGAGCTTGTCCAGTAGTCTCGACGAGGTCCAGATTTATCAGGAAAGGGGTAGAGGGGTCCAGTTTTAGCAAATAGACATCCCGCAAGAGACTCTGCAGGATCTGCATTTTTTCTTCGAAATAGGAGAGTGCTCTCTTGTCTAGAATTTCACTGATCTGTTTGTGAGCAGAAACATAACTGAGCTTTCCAAGGCAAGCCTCTAACAAATGAATCACTTCTTGGCGGTGTACTCTGTAAGTCGGCAAATCAAACGTCAGGGCTGTAGCCGCACTCCCTCCGGCAATTCGGGAAACTAGAAGACGATCTTGGCTGGACAAGTCGTCTCGCTTGGACAAGAGTTGCTCCATCTCCGATTGGGGTAATGGCAGAAATCGAAAAAGCTGACAACGCGATCGAATTGTCGGCAGCAAATCATTCGGTTTGGCCGTAACCAAAATCAAAATCGAGCTTTCAGGTGGTTCCTCTAGGGTTTTCAAGATGGAGTTCGCTGCTTCCGGGTTCATGCGGTCGGCCTCATCGATCATGAATACCCGGCGCCGTCCTTCGAAAGGATAATAGAATGCTTCTCGACTAAGGGTTCTCATTTGATCAATCTTGATGAATTGCCCGTCTGGCTGATAGAGACGGACATCCGGGTGCATTCCCGAATCGATTTTCCGGCAGCTTGGGCAGGAATCGCAAAAGTCCGTTTGGTTTGTCTGGCAGTTGGTGGCTTTGGCCAAGTAGAGAGCAAGTGTTGCTTTGCCTATGCCTTGAATCCCAGAAAACAGCAGAGAATGGGGCAGACACCCTTTCTCTAATTGGAGCTTGAGGGTGTCGACTACGTTGCGGTTTCCCTGAAATTGATCGAATCCCATATTGCGTTCACTTGAACTTGTTGGCTTAAAAGTGTTCCCTTAATGAGCAACCGGCGAATCTTAGGGGCGGGAAGATTCCGAGAAAGGCAAAGAAGAATACTCTCTGATGCGAGCGAGAACCCAGGCTCCCAACTTACTTCGGGAGATGACAAAGAATGTCGCGATGTACCGCTTCGATTGACTGATCCCCATCGATGGTTTTGATTCGAAGGGGATTGTCTTTCGCCAATCTCAAATAACCTTCTCTCACTTTCGTGAAAAACTCTACGGACTCATTCTCAAATCTTCCTTCATCATGGCGGCTTTGTTGATTCCGCCCACGGGCCCTCGAAAGGCCTATGAGAGGGTCTATATCGATATAGAGGGTGAGGTCGGGGATACGCTTCTGGATCACTTCCTGGTCCAAGAGCCGGATAAAATCAAGCCGTATTCCGCGACCATAGCCCTGATAAGCCATGCTCGCATCGGCAAACCGATCGCATAACACCCACTGGTCTGCCGTAAGGGCGGGCAGGATCTTTTCATGTAAATTTTGGTAACGTGAGGCGTAGTAAAGGAGAAGCTCGCTGATTGGCTTCAAGCGGGTATTCTTAGAATGCAGCAAGATTTGGCGAATGGTGTTTCCCACTTCTGTCCCGCCAGGTTCCCGCGCAACCACAACGGGAACTCCTTGCTTACATAGATAGGACTCTAGCAGCCTGATCTGAGTAGACTTTCCCGATCCGTCAATTCCTTCAAAGGATATGAATAGTGCCATGATTCATCCGACAAATATGGGCTTTAAGAAATGAACGGCCGATCCAGAGGTCTGATGCATTTAGAAATTGGGTCACGAACAACGACTGAAAAGTAGCATAACAACGGGATTCAAACAAGGGCGGGGGAAAGCGCACGTTGTCAGTTTGGAGATACGACCCGACATGATGTAAGATGAAGCGCTTTGACGAGTGGGTGTTTTGCTGCGCACGCCGAGGGTTGAGCTTCGAAAAGACAAAGATGGGAATTGGCCGTTTCAGATGGGAATAGATATTCAGGCAAACGTTCAAAAGATTCGCGAGGCGATTGAAAAAGCTGCGGCCAAAGCCGGAAGAAGTCCCGAAGCGATTAAGCTGATAGCTGTTTCTAAGACGATCGACGCGGAAAGAATTAACCACGCTCTAGAGGCAGGCATTCAACATTTGGGGGAAAATAGAGTTCAAGAAGCAGTGGCCAAGAAACCGCTGTTGAATCTGCGTCCGTATACCTTCCATCTGATTGGACCCTTACAAAAAAATAAGGTAAACAAGGCCGTTGAAATCTTTGATTGGATTCACACAGTGGAGAGCATTGAATTGGCTTCGAAGATCAATCGAGTCGGTGAACTTTCTGGGAAGAAAATGCCTGTTTTGATTGAAGTCAACCTAGAGAAGGAGCCTTCAAAGTCGGGGGTCGTCGAGGAAGATGTCCCCGATCTGGTGGAAAAAATGGCTCTATTGAGGAATTTGTCGATTCGGGGGCTGATGTGTGTTCCTCCCTTCCATGAAGACCCTGAAGAAGTTCGCTCTTATTTTTTCAGGCTGCGTCGTTTGGCAGAAACACTAGGAGAGTTGAGAATTGAAAATGTGTCGATGAATGAACTTTCAATGGGAATGAGCCATGATTTTCCAGTAGCCATCGAGGAAGGAGCGACCTTGGTGCGACTGGGCACCGCCATCTTTGGACCGAGACGATAACAAGGGAACAGGATCCCGATTTTATGAAATACCAGGTAGGGCGTCAGGGTCTAAGCTTTTCTGTGAAAGTTCGGCCGGGAGCGGCGCCTAGCGCGATTCAAGGAATCGAAGGAGATTTCTTGAAAGTCCGTTTGGCCGCGCCTCCAGTGGATGGCAAAGCCAATGAAGAGCTCATCAGTCTGATATCTGGATTGCTCCACCTGCCGAAGTCGAAGATTTCCATTCGGGCCGGTGTTTTCTCTAGGCAGAAAGTTCTCTTGCTGGAACAATTTCCGGAAGAAAATTTCCAGCAGTTTTTACGAGGTTTAGATAAGGGCTAGTTCCATTTCCCAATGGCTATATCCAGGCAAGTTAAAGATCATTGGTTCCGTCCTCGGAGGACTTCTTTTCCCCGGGCTGGGGCATTTATTACTGGGGAAGTGGATCAGAGCCTTGCTTTTTGCCTTTGCTATCTTGTCTTTATTCTGTTTGGGTTTGGTGGTGGAGGGAAAATTACATGATCTGGATCTGACGGAATTCATTACGACGCTGTTCTTTTTTGCGGATGTGAGTAATGGTTTGCCCTATGTTTTCGCGAAGAATTGGGGTTATGGGGCAGGGAACGCTCACAACCCTTCTTTCGATTATGGAAATACCTTTATGGCTGTATCCGGATTGCTGAACTTGCTGGTCACGCTCAATGCCTACGATATTGCCATTGGACGAAAGAAGTGAAATTATGGAGATCTCCCATTTTGTCGCTCTGACGGTATTTGCCTTCTGTGTTTCGATTGTTTTTTCCTTAACTTCCAAAGATACATTCCGAGAACGACTTACGGTATGGAATCTATCTATTCTTTTCCTTCCTGCTGGTTGCTATAGCCCTAAGCTGGCTCATGTTTCTTATTCCCGCGATAGCAGCCCATTCGTTCGGTGCTCACGAATGCGGCTTCAGTTCCCTTTGAGAATGAAACCGCCGATCTAGTTTGCTCTTGGCATGCTCTTTCATGGAGCGACGCGCGTGGGACCGCCTTCCCACGCGATCCGCTCGACCTAGTGACGCTGACGCACATTCGGTTATCCGCGATTACAAAATCTCCATTGCCCGCTTGATCATATCCAGTGCTTGACCATAATCCATCAAACCTGAGTTGATGGTGAGGTGGTAATACACGGAGTCATTCACATCGACACCATAAAAATCCCTTAAGTAAGCTGCCCTGGATCTGTCTATATCTGTCACGTGTCTGGCTGCCTCTTTCGCGCTCAACTTCAGGAGTTCCTGGATCCTTTTGATCCGGATGTTCAGTGGGGCTACCAAACGGATATGAAGCGCGTCGGTACGGTCTTTGAAAATGACCTGGGCGCCTCTTCCCAAAAGGATCACACCGGGATGGCTGGCCAGCTTTTTGAGGATCTCCTGAGTTGCTTTGAGGTATCGATCCTGGGTGAAGAATATTTCAGGTTCGATGGCAGACAAATTGAAACCGAGCCCGTAGTCAGGAGACAAATGGGTGCTCATTCGCAATGAGTCCACCATGAGATGCCACTTGTTGTAATGCTCTTGATCGAATTTTTCGACAGATTCTTCGCTGACTCCGGCACTTTGGGCAATTTCGTAGAGGATCTCTTTCCCATAGCACTTCAGCCCGAGTTCTGCAGCCAGCCGTTGAGCAAGGGGACGCCCACCGCTGCCTCGTTCCCTTGAGATCGTGATCAGATTGATCATGGGTTAAAGGCTCCTTGTCGCCTGGATTAAGTCGGGCCACCTCTTCCGCCTTCTCCTGAAGTAAGCGAGCACTTTGCCGTTTGGCAGACGGAAGGTCGATAGGGTCCCTGAACGACGCTGAACAGGGCCGAGAATCCATGCCGATGCAGAAACCCCCGTTCGTTTGTGACGGAACCTGCAAGAGCAACGACCGGAAGATTAAGCTGACTGAGCCCATTTTGCCAAACATTCCGGGACCTTTCCCTGAAGGGGTCTGAAAATCGATGCTCCCTTCACCCGTAATGATGAGGTCCACCTGCCGAATCATCTGGTCGATCTTGAGAAGTCTGAAAATCAGATCACTTCCTGGCCGAAGTTGAGCGCCCAGTAAACCAAGAAAGCTCCCGGATATTCCTCCCGCTGCTCCCGCGCCGGGAATTGAAGAAATATTGACTTTTCTTGATTCGGATATCTTTTTTGCGAGCCGTGCCAATCCATGATCGAGTCGCTTCACCATTAGCGGAGTAGCTCCTTTTTGGGGGCCAAATACCGCAGCGGCCCCACGAGGACCCACCAAAGGATTATCGACGTCACAAGCAACCAGCAGTCGCGTCTGGCTTAAGGCAGGGTGGAGTCGTTCTAGCTGAATGGATTGAAGCTGTAAGAGTCCTTGGCCGCCGAAGCAGACTGCACGACCGCGGCGATCTCGGAAATCCGCCCCGAGGGCCTGAAGAGCTCCGAGACCGCCGTCCACCGTGGCACTTCCTCCAATGGCCAGGATAATCTCCTCGACCTTATGTCGAAGCGCGGCTAAGATTAACTGGCCTGTCCCAAAGCTGGTTGTGACCCATGGATTTCTCTGGGAAGGCGGTACCAGGGCCAGGCCGGATGCCCGGGACATTTCAATAATCGCGGTTTTCCCGTTCCCCGTGATGCCATAGGCTGCGATCCTTTTTCGCCCCAGAGGATCCAACACTTGGCTCCGGCAGATTCTTCCTCCGGTGCCATTGATGACGACTTCTAGAGTCCCGTCCCCGCCATCTGCAATGGGAAGTTCGACAATCCGGGCATTTGGCAAGCCGCGTCGGATTCCAGCGGAAATGCAGTGTGCTGCCTCGGCTGCAGTAAGGCTCTCTTTAAAAGCATTGGGAGCCACCAGGATTCTCAGGGCGCGTTTCATGAGTTAAAGGTGTGAAGGATGTTTTTCGGTTGCTTCCTGTTCTTCTTTCACCCCCAGTCGCTTCTCCAGGAAATTCTGGGCCAGGCGGCGACCGCCGAATCCAAATGCGATTGCCAATCCTAAGACGATCCCTCCAAAAAGGATTGAAAAGGCAGCCACGATGGTGGATTTTCCGATTTCCAATTCTTCCAGAGACAAAGACAGGGTGAAGATCAAGATCAACAGTTCCACGCTAATGCTAAGTAGCCTGGCCGAGCGGATCCGGGCATTCACGGCCCCGATCAAGATACTTCGTCCAATAAACTTACTGAAGAAAAAGCCTAAGACAAGAATCAACAAGGCGACGATCAGGTTGGGCAAAAAGGAAAAAAAACGCGAGAAGACGCCCGCCATCAAAGACTCATCAAGAGTGCGCAAGCCGATCACAAAAAAGCTCAGGACAATCAGCCAATAAATGCCAACGGAGACTAATTCTGACACGGATCTTCGAATATTTCCCTTTTCGAGCACTTGAGACAAACCGATCTGAAGACAAAACTTGTCGAAATTGATGGCTTGTAAAGCCTTTCGCACAGTTTTGTATACCAACCAGCCCAGAAAAAGCCCGAGCGCAATGAGGACAATCATCCCGAACAACCTAGGAAGAAGTGACACCAGGCGGTCGAAGAGGTTTTGCAACGGAAGTAAGAATGTCTTTTCGATGAAATCACGCATCTGCAGGCCTCCTGATGCAATCGCTCAATTATTTTCCCCAGCACTCGACAAGATAGGGTTTCGAATTCTCAAACTCCAGACACAATAACTCAATCTGGTTTTCTACGTCAGCTGCCGAACAGTGGGAAGTTTCCATGACGAAGGAGGCTGTCCGTCCCAGATAAAGGGGTGTCATTGATTTGATGAGGTGAGTGCGATCCATGCGGCTATTATGATAACCTGCCGCAAACTCGAAAACGGTTCTTACCCATATCTCATCTTGAAAACGGAAATCCGCCAGAGGCAAGGAGGCCAGGTTCTTAAGGCTTTTCACCAGGTCCTGAGATAAGAACTCTTCCCAGATTCCTGAAAGATCCGCAACCCCTTGATCAAATGCCTGAATCATTCGGTCGGTGTTCACGGTAACAGGTTCAACTCCACAGTCCTTGGGGAGCCCGAAAACAGGAGAGGGTTCTGAACCTCTGATCTCACTCCACACGGTGTGATACGACTCCATCAAGTCAAAAACACCCCCCAGGACTTGAGCCAGCAGATGACTCAAGTCGGCCCCGTACGGTCTAGGTATTTGAGTTTTTGGGCCCAGGAGGGATTGACAAACCTTAAATCCTTCTGCGATGGCGACGGTCGTCATCCAAAGGCTCGGGCAATTGGACACCAACTGAGTGTGCCAAAGGTCCTTCTTCAAGAAGTCCACAGCCATCCTCTGAGAAAATGCCACGTCCGATCCAATCGGTTGACGGATGCGTTGTCCATACAGGGAACGGGTCAGAGGGTAGATCACGCTATTTGTCAAAGTCCCGTCGTACTTATGACGCTGGTAGGAAGGGGCCACAAAGTCAAATCCTTCTTCGAATATTGGGTCCACCATTAGTTTCAACCATTCGGGGATGACTGTTTGGGCGTCAGGGTCGATCAGAAGGCAGGCTCCGGCACCCAAAGCTTTGGTTATCTCTAGAATCGCACTCAGGCAATGTGCTTTACCGGGTAGACCATGGTAAGGCACGTTGATTCGATAGGCCGGATGCAATGGGTGCGAAAAGAGAATTAGCCTCTCACCGGGAATAGCCTCAACGACCGATGATAGGGTCTCATCGGTCGAGCCACCATCTGAGACAACCACCAGGAATTTTATTCCAGGATAGTAGTGCTCTAGACCGGACTGAATGGCATGCAACACAGGCCCCACAGTACGAGAATGGTTGTGCGTGCAGAGACCCACAACGATCTCTGTGTCACCCATCGCATTGATCTGCTCCTGGACATCCGGCTGGAAAATGGTTTCTTTAGGCATTACGGAAGAATGAACACCCTCGAGAGAGAAATCTCTGACATTACCCTTGCCCCTTTGCTGTTGTGGGCAAGGTTAAGACCATTGAGTGTCGCTTCGGGTTGGAACGCACAGACATGATTGCTTGTCGACCAAACCTGGATCTTATTTGATTATGACGCCTTTTTCAATGACCAAACATAGTAGAGAGTCCCGCCAGTCCCGGCTATGACTGCGCCCAGGAAATTTGCTTCGGGGCTAATCTTCCATAAGTAAGCACCCAGGAATGAACCCACGGTCACCACGGAGTCCCGAATGAGGTAGTAAGCGCCCACGGTTTGTCCCCGCGTCTTCTTTAGTAGAATATTTAATGATTTGCGACTTTCTAGCCGAATCGCCAAATTCCTTTAATCCCCCGAATGATAAATGCAAACACGAGCATCGTGAAGTTGTGCGAGTACAGCATCGAGAGAGGGAAGAGGGTAAAGAGAATGAAGGTTGCTACAACAAAAGGTTCGCGCCCGTATTGATCAGATAAATAGGCGGTTGGAAAAAGGCAAAGCATGGAAACGAGCGTTTCAACTGCGGTCAACAACCCGAATTGGGTTGCCGTCACATGGACGTCATCCATGCAGTAGATCACAATCCAGGCATAAGGGATTCGTTCACAAAAGCGAACCAGAATATCGGAATACAAAAGCTGGCGGAGTGTCGGATGAAACGATTTCATGGGACAGAACCGTGTCAGGATGGTTTCACCGGGATGGACTGCCGGAGATTGGGGGAGTTTTTGCTCCGCTCCAAGCGTGAAGACCCCCAACATCAGCGCGACCATGGCGCCGATTCTAATTCCCCCGTGAAGGCCATAGTGATCGATTAAGATTCCCCCAATAAGCGGTCCCAGAATCACTGGAACACGCTTTAAAGTTGCTTGAAGAGCCAGACCACGGGCATGCTGGTTTTCTACGAGACTTCGCCCCACCATGGAAAACATAACCGGGAGGGAGAATCCGCTCCATGCAAGGAAAAAAAATGAAGATACAATCAGTGTGGTTCAGCTGGTGCCAAAAACGATCAAGCCATAGCCCAGCAGGGTAACGAAAGTGAATATTTGCAGTGCCTTGCGATCTCCATAGTGGTCAGAAACGATTCCCCCGGGGTAAGCATAAAGTGCACCCATGGATGTTTTTATGGCATCAAAAAAGCCGATGGCCCAGAGGGCTGCGCCCATGCTGGCGAGGTACTTGGGGAAAAAACGGACCCAGAGTTCTTCTGCAAAGCCCATGGTCACAAGGGCTGAGAGCAGAATGAGAAGGTTGAAGTTCAAGGCAAGAATAGTCGACAGTTTTCGCTGATTTCCAGCAATCATGTGGAGCCGAGAGTTCGCAATTAGATTCCGTGGGATGTTTTAGGTGGACCTCTCTTAAGCTATGAGAATCGTGACATAATTGAGTGCTCTCGACAACTTGGGAGTGAAAGAGCGACGGGTGGGGGACGGTATCGGTGGAGACTTGCGATCGGAAGAACCTGCCTGCTGATCTCGGGAATTCAACCGTTTGCCGGAGTTTAGTGATTGGGACTATCGGACTGCGGTGACTGGAAGCGTCCTAGGTTAGCTGACCCGGCGACGCCAACGATCGTGGGTGATGTTGTGAATCTTCACCTTATAGTTCAGGACCCGCCGGCTGACGCCAAGCAGTTCTGCGGCATCTTTTTGGACCCAGTTAGTCATTTTTAGTGCCTCGATGATTGTGCTGCGTTCGAGATCATCCAAGCGGATTCCCGTGGGAGGGATCTTAATCCCAAGAGCCTCGGTTGAGGAAGGGTCGGCATGATTAGTATTGAGTGTGAGATCTTCAATACCGATCAGATTTGCCTCAGCCATCAAAACAGCTCGTTCTATGGCGTTTTGAAGCTCACGGATATTTCCCGGCCAATTGTGGCGAGTCAGGTACTTCACAGCCGGTGGCGTAAATCCGGATACATTTTTTTTCAGCTCTTCGTTGTACTTCTTGGCGAAGAAATTGGCGAGGGGGAGGATATCCTCTTTGCGTTCTCGAAGGGCTGGCGTTTCGATCGATACGGTGTTCAGACGATAGAACAAATCTTCGCGAAAATGCCCTTTGGCGATGGCCTCGTGAATGTTCTTGTTTGTGGCCGCGATAATTCTCACGTCGACCTTGATGGTCTTCATCCCGCCCAGTCTCTCAAATTCCTGTTCTTGGAGAACGCGGAGGACCTTGGCTTGGGTGCTGGGGCTCATGTCACCAATTTCGTCGAGGAAAAGAGTTCCTCCGCTAGCCTGTTCGAAGCGCCCGATCCGTTGGCGTTCCGCTCCTGTAAATGCCCCCTTTTCATGCCCAAACAATTCGCTTTCAAGCAAATTTTCCTGCAGCGCGGCACAATTGACCTTCACAAAGCTCTGTTTCGATCGAGGACTGTTGTAATGAATCAAAGCCGCAATGAGTTCTTTTCCTGTCCCCGTTTCGCCTGTAATGAGAACGGATGCATTGCTTTTTGCAATCTTCCTGACGATGTCCAGAATCTTTTTGATTTGGATGCTGTGGCCGACGATATTGTTGTGCTCAAGGGAAACTCCCGATTGGCTTCTTAGAATTTGCAGGACCGTGCTATCTCGACGGTGATCCAGGGCGCGAGTTATCTTGACTTCCAATTCCTCCAGTTCGAAAGGTTTCTGAATATAATCATAAGCGCCGTTCTTCATCGCCTCTACAGCACTTTCGATTGTTCCAAAGGCCGTCATGACGATCACAACCGTCAGATCGTTGATGTTCTTAGCAAACTTAAGGACTTCCATCCCGCTTTTCTTGGGCATCCTCATATCGGTGAGGACTACGTCGTAGCTTTCTTCCTGAAGGCGCTCCATGGCCTCCTCACCATCGCGGACTTCACACACGATATGACTATTCTCCTGCAGGGCTTGCATCACGCTTGCCCGGAGCACATCGTTGTCTTCAACGACTAAGATTTTCCCCATGTGTCAATTACTTTATCGGAATCCGTTTGATTTCTGTAAGAACTCACTTGTTCACTCCCTTGACTACAATGGGAGCTTTAGAGTAAACGTTGTCCCTACGCCAGGTTTACTTTCAACATCGATACTCCCATGGTGGCTTTCGACAATCTTCTGCGCAATTGCCAAGCCAATCCCGGATCCTTTTTCCTTGGTAGTGAAAAATGGATAGAAAATCTTACTCAAAACATCTTCGGGAATTCCCTAGACCATTGTCGGCCACTTTTATCCAAGCGTATGAGGACATGCTGAGTTGCCTTCCTAAATTCATATCGGAAAATTTTCCATTTCCATAAGCGGCATTTCTCTGAAAGCATGAAGACGGGCCACAGGATATCTCAATGCTTCCATGATCCTTTAACGACTTGCAAGGCATTGACCAGGATATTGACGACTACCTGTTTCATCTGGTTATAATCAACAGAGACCGGAGGAGTGGGCAGGAAGTTCTTCTGCAATCCAATTTCCTTTTTATCGATTGTTGACAATGCAATGAGGATGCTTTCGTCCAACAAAGACACCAAATTGACTTTTTCCTGGCTGATCTTGACTGGTCGAACAAACTCCAGGCAATCTGTCACAATCTTATTGAGCTTTCTGACCTCAGATTGGATTGATTCGAATTGGGTTGTGTGGTTCGAGTGGCCGCTCAATCTCTCGTTTGATCAGACTTGCGGTGAGTTCGATGGCGGCAAGAGGATTTCGGATTTCATGTGCGAGTCCAGCGGCCATTTGACCAAGTGCCGCAAGACGGTCTTTTAGTTTCTCTTGCTCATTCAGCTGTTCGACTAATGTTAAATCTTTGAAAAACAAAGAAATTCCGCCAATATCGCCGTCCTCACCCTTAATAAATGAAATTGTATACCCTACGGTCCGACTGGCTCCTTCGCTTAAACGGATCTCCATCTCTGCACGGCTCGGAAGATTCTTCATCTGATAGGCGCCACTGAGTAATTGCAGAAAAAACTGTCTGATTCTTCAGTACCTCACGAACATCTTGCTCCAACATAATCCCGATTCTCAAGTTCTAGTATCCGAATAGCAATTTCGTTGATCGGCAGTGATGTTGTTCTCCCGATCAATGGACAAAATGCCGCAACGGAGGCTGTTGTAGGATCTTTAACCCGAAATCTTTTTCCGGAACCGTATAAAACATGGAAAATTTAACTGGTGTGTTACAAAAATGTGCTTAATCCGAACGAAAACTTGCAACTTTTGAAAATTGCAATCAACAAAGAAGTACAAAATAGTAATGACTAGAACAATTCCATGTCCTTCAGGAAGGGCTTCAGGAAAATCTCCGAAGGACAGTCCCTGAGATCAGCTTTGGCGTACCAATCTCCTGGTATGGCAGTCCCTAAGTTCATATAGATCGGTTTATTTGAAAGAATCTTTAGTTGAGGTCAATCGAGGGTAATCTTAGGGATAAGAATCCGATCATTCAATTGTCGGATGGGTAATTGCCAAAGCGGAGAGTTTTAAATCGTGGGGAAGTAGGGCTCTCAATTTCAGGAAGGTGCCTTCCATCGTGTCGGGTAAGACTGCGTGTTTCACCGGTGATCGTCATGAAGTTCGCATCGGCAATCCAGCGGGGAACAATGTGCAGGTGCAAATGATGTTCAACTCCCGCACCAGCACATTTCCCAAATTCATACCTATGTTAAAGCCGTTGGGTTGATAGACCTCTTGAATGGCACGTTTGCACAATTTTGCCAGGTTCATCATTTCCGAGCACACTTCGGCTGCACAATGAGAAATGTCGGCCACATGTCTATAAGGAGCAACCAGAAGATGCCCGCTCGTGTAAGGATAAATATTTAAAATGACGAAATTAAATTCCCCTCGATAGAGAACAAAGTCTCTTTCGTCATCTTCCCCTGCATGACCGAGACAAAAGACACAGCGATCGAAGTTCTTAATGTTCGCGATATACTGGTATCTCCAGGGAGTCCATAAATAGTCCATGCTAGCTGACGCTATTAATGAGGTCCTTCAGTTCTTTACTGGGTTTGAAGTAAGGGACTTTCTTCTCAGGAACGCTGACTTTCTCCCCCGTTTTCGGATTCCGTCCCTGTCGGGCTTTCCGCTCGCGAATCCTGAAACTCCCAAAGCCGCGAACTTCCAGTTTGTCGCCATTTCGCAGCGCCTTGATTATACTGTCGAAGAGCGTTTCGACAATCACTTCCGAGTCTTTGCGACTCAGTTCAGTCACCTTTGAGACTTCATCAATCAGGTCTGCCTTGGTCATATTTTCTCCTTGAATCGTTTTCAGAAATCAGAAAACCCGGGATCCTGCATTTCAAAAATGTTTGAGTTTGAGAATAGTCCCAGCTCTTTTTTCCAGACGGCGAAGCTTTACTTCCAAACATAAGAAAACTGAATTCGGCTGTCGAGAGCCGAATTCAACGGGAGAACCCCCGACGCATCGTCAAACAAGAGGCCGAGCAATCCCTTTTTGGGTTTCGAAGGATAGACAAGCTTGGGTTCCCCACTGATCTGGGCCAACTTAGAGGTGATTTCGACCGCTTCCTCTAGACCGCCCAGTTCATCAATCAAATTCTTAGCCTTCGCATCTTTGCCCGTAAAAACGCGCCCGTCGGCCAGCCCACGCACCTGCTCGACATCTAATCTTCTGCCTTCGGCAACCGCTGTAACGAATTGAATGTACATATCATCAATGATATTTTGCAAATATTTTTTTTCTGTCAAGGTAAGCTCCCGAACGGGAGAAGGGGCATCCTTAAGTTCTCCACTTTTAAAGACAATACTCTTCAGCTTGGCCCACTTCATGAGCTCACCGTAATTGATCCACTCGGCAATGACGCCAATGCTTCCGGTCACGGTCCCAGGGTTCGCGATGATTTTGTCTGTCCCGCAGGCAATGTAATAAGCACCGGAAGCTCCAACAGATGCCATCGAAGAAACGATGATTTTCTTCTTCACCTTTCGCAACCGAAGAACCTCATTGAATATCTCTTGAGATGCCGCAACTCCACCGCCGGGACTGTCAATCCGCAGGATGATGGCTCGAATTGAAGAATTTTCAGCAAATCGCTGCAATTGCTCAATCAAGCTTCTAGATTCCAGAATAACACCACTGAGTTCCACGACCCCAATCTTGTTGTCTCCAAAACTGAACGCGTCACCATCATCGCGCACGGTATAAAGCACAAGCGCGAACAGAGTGACAACAAACAGGACAAACACTCCTCCGCCTGCGATGGCCCAAGCTAAAAGAGTTGATTGTCGTTTGTTCATAGGAGCGATTATCTTTGTGAGTATAGACTCTCTGCCGTTCTCCTGCAGCGCAACGCCGAAGAGGAGGTGCCGAGTACTTTTTAAATCGGAAATTTGCCGGAAATCATTATATTCTATGGGAGATTACAATCCCTATGAGTTTTCAGTACAGCGGTCAGCTCTTCATGCGATCTCCCGCCCCCACACCATCAGCCCTTGTTCTTCGAGGCTCTAACTTCAGGGGAAAAGGGTGTCCAAGGATTCGTGGAGATTCTCAATAACTAATTTAATTTGCTAGCCTTATTCTGAGCGAGCTGCTGTCTGTTATGCGTTAGTTATCGGGGGAATTTCTGGTAGGGCGCGCTCGCCGAGCGCGCCGCGGACGGCCCGGCGGTCCGTCTCTACCCACTCAGCCGCTACAGAAGCGACAATCTCAAATCGTCACCGAATGCCTTGCCCTTGCAGATTTCCCCCATAACTAACTCATTACTGCTGGCTCTACTTTGTCCTTGCCAGTATGATCGACTGATCATATAATTGCAAGGTTTTGAAGTATTTCAAGCGGGATTACTCCTAGAGGTTAAGGCTAATGAAAGCAACCATCCATCCAAAATATGTAGAAGTGACCGTATCTTGTGCTTGTGGAGAAATTTTAAAACTCGCTCGGCAAAAGGCACGGACATCCGTCTGGAAATCTGCTCCAAGTGCCATCCTTTCTTTACAGGCAAACAAAAATTGATCGACACTGCGGGTCGTGTTGAGCGTTTCAACAAGAAGTACGGCCCAAAGATAAAACAACCCACTATTTAGTTAGCCGGTTTTTCTGTCTTTTTCGGTTCGACGGGGTTCAACAGCACAAATCTCTGAGGAGAAACTGGATTTACGATATGTTATTGCGTGCAATTTGGAATGCGAAGCTTTGGATTGCGAACTTCACGATATTTCTTTTGAATGCCGGCGAAGATGTGCTCGTCGGAGGGCAGGCCGTTTTCGAAGGTGTGATGATGCGCTCCCCGCGTTCCTATTCGATTGCGGTGAGGAAGCCGGATGGTTCTATTGTCGTCAAGAGGGATCTGTTACAACCGACCCCCAGACCGAAAATCGATCTGGGGCTACCCAGTCATCCGAGGAGTTTCGGTATTGGGACAAGCCTTTACATTAGGGATTCGTGCTCTAAAATTTTCTTCGGAACAAATTCTATCCAGCTTCGAACCTCCCCAGGAGAGCGGGGAACCGGCAGAGCTCTCAGAAGGCAGGACGCGAAATATCAAATTGGCTGATGACCGTAAACATCTTGATCGCATTAGGATTTTTTATTCTTCTTTTCAAGGTGCTCCCACTCCTCCTGACCAGTTGGTTGAAAATTCGTCTCACGAGCCTGGACAACCGTTTCGTATTTAGTTTGGTCGATGGTTTGATCCGGATGGGAGTCTTTCTTCTCTACATCTTTCTGGTTTCTCGTCTCCGCGATATTCGCAGAATGTTTGAATACCACGGCGCAGAGCATAAAGTAGTTTTTACTTTTGAATCTCATGAGCCCCTCTTGGTATCGAATGCCAAGAAGTTTTCCACCTTGCATCCGCGTTGTGGAACGAGCTTCTTGATGGTGGTTATGTTGATCAGTACGCTGGTGTATGCGTTTATTCCGTTTGACTCATTCCTGCCCAAATTGCTATCGCGAGTTATTTTGATTCCATTCATCGCCGGAATCTCTTACGAGATCATTCGTTTTGCAGCTTATCATAAGAGTCCTGTTCTCAGTCTGCTGACCTTGCCCGGGCTATGGCTCCAGAGGGTGACGACCAAGGAACCCGACGATAGCCAGCTGGAGATTGCCATTCACGCTCTTGATGATGCTTTGCAGTTGGAGAAATCGGCTCCCAACCTGGCAACGGCCTAAATATCTTTCATGTTTGACAAGCTGGAACTATTGGAAACCAAGTACGAAGAGATCACTCGCCTGATCATTGATCCCGACGTGTTAGCGGATGCGTCCAAATACCAGAAACATGCAAAGACACATAGTGATTTGACCCCTATTGTCGAAAAGTACCGGGAATATAAGCAGCTCAAGGTTGAGATAGCCGAAGCCACGGCAGATGTTAATAGACCACGCGTCAGAAGAAGAACTTCGGGCCCTTGCCCAAGAAGAACTGACCTCGCTGGAAAGCAAGATCGCGAAGGTCGAGGAAGAGCTCAAGTTGCTCCTGCTCCCTAAGGATCCTAATGACGAGAAGAACGTCTTACTTGAAATTCGAGCGGGGACAGGGGGAGATGAGGCGAGCTTGTTTGCCCAAGAAATCTTCCGCATGTACTCACGTTTTGCCGAGTCACAAGGCTGGAAAGTTGAGATCATTTCTTCCAGTCCTTCGGGAGTGGGCGGGTTAAAAGAGGTCATCGCCATTATCGAAGGCAAGCGGGTCTTTAGCCGTCTAAAGTACGAAAGCGGGGTCCACCGTGTTCAGCGGGTTCCGGCCACTGAGGGCAGCGGTCGCGTCCATACATCAGCAGTGACGGTCGCCGTTTTACCGGAGGCTGACGAAGTCGAGATTGCTATCAGTGAGAAAGACCTGCGCATCGATACATTCTGTTCTTCCGGCCCAGGCGGACAATCCGTCAACACCACTTATTCCGCCGTACGCATCACTCACTTGCCGACTGGCTTGGTTGTTTCCTGTCAGGATGAGAAGTCTCAAATCAAGAACCGGTCAAAAGCACTTCGCGTGCTGCGCTCACGTCTTTACGATCTCGCCTTGGAAGAGCAACGGAAGGCGATTGCGCAGGACCGCAGATCTCAAGTGGGAACCGGAGATCGAAGCGAAAAAATTCGCACCTATAACTTCCCTCAAAATCGTTTGACCGACCACCGTATCGGCCTCACGATTCATCAGCTCGACCGCATGATGGAAGGCGATATCGGGAATGTGATCGACGCTCTGGTCACATTCTTTCAGACCGAGAGACTAAAGAAGCGAAGTGGCCATCAGCGCCTAGTTCAGTTCCCAGTCATCCCCCCATCGCTATCTTTAAAACAATGAAGATCTTCGAAGCTCTGGCTGAGGCCAGAGGAATTTTGGAGCAGCATGGAATCGGGAATTCCGCGCAAGACGTAGAGTCTCTATTGCGCCATGTCTCTGGACAAGAAAGAAGTTACCTGATTGCTCACGGCCGTGAAGAGCTGGAGCCCCAGCGATTGGCTGATTTTTTTCGCTTTCGTCACAGAACGCAGCCAAGGCAAACCCTTGCAATACATTCTCGGGGTACAGGAATTTCTAGGGATGGAATTTGAAGTCACTCCGGATGTCTTGATCCCGCGTCCCGAGACTGAACTTTTGGTCGAAGCGGCGCGAAGCGTGTGCTTTCAGCCGTGTTCCGGAACCCGAGAATTATGGATGTGGGAACTGGTTCTGGGTGCATTGCGGTGAGTTTAGCGGTACTGCTCTCTTCGGCCCGTGTTTATGCCGTAGATCTTTCTCTTGCCGCCCTGGAAGTAGCCAGACGGAATGCAACCAAGCACCACGTGTTGCCTCGGGTGGAATTTCTGCATGGGGATCTGCTTGTCCTCGCTCAAACAGAATTGGGAGGAGAAATTCTGGATGGGATCGTCTCCAATCCGCCGTATGTTTCGGAGAAAGATTTCTCCGGTTTGCAAAGAGAAGTTCGTGGATGGGAGCCCCGGCTGGCCTTGGTAGCGGGGAAACGCGGGTTAACTATTTACGAGCGTCTCATTCCCCAAGCCCTTCGCGCCCTCAGACCCAGAGGTTATTTATTAATGGAGATTGGCTTCAATATGAAAGATGAATGTTTAGCCTGCTGGGTGAGGGTTGGGACCAGATTCAAGTCAAAACGGACTTTAATCAAATTCCACGCGTAGTCATTGCCAGGAAGGGATCCACCTAAGCGGGAATCCTTATTGGAGAGGAGAGGAACGATGACGACCTGCGTTTTCTGCCGGATCTCTAAGAAAGAAATTCCGGCGAAAATTATTTTCGAAGACGATGACTGCCTTGCGTTTGAAGACATTCATCCCTAAAGCGCCGGTGCATCTGCTAGTTATCCCCAAGAGACACATCGAGTCCCTCAACGACATGGGAGCAGATGATGAAACGACTGTTGGGTCACCTCGTCTTCATCGCCAAGGAGCTTGCTCTTGAACGTGGAATCGAGAAAACCGGTTACCGAACGGTCATCAATACCGGACCAAATGCTGGACAATCTGTCTTTCACATCCATCTGCATTTATTGGCGGGGAGACCGATGCTTTGGCCCCCAGGATGACGCAGGAGTGCCGGGCTCCCCGCCCCAGACACTAGCTGCATCCGTTGGTCGTCCCGCAATTGAGACATTTATAACAAGCCGCATTGCGAACCATGATGGCGCCGCATTCAGGACAAGGTGGTGCATCGGCTTGCGACTGGAACACCTGGCGCTCATGAATCTGCATGGATTCTGCCTGTCCCACTTCTGCCGATCCGGAATTCCCGGCTGGAACATGTTCTGCCGTTGAGAGGAATTTTTGCCCAAGCCAGCGGAAAATGTAATCGACAATTGATTTCGCGATTGGTATCGAAGGGTTGTTGGTAAACCCAGAAGGCTCAAACCGGCTATGGCTGAACTTATCGACCAACACCTTCAAGGGAACCCCATACTGCAAGGCCAGAGAAATTGATGTGGCCACTGTATCCATCAACCCGGAAACGACCGAGCCCTGTTTCGCCATCACGACGAAAATCTCACCGGGGTTCCGTCATCGTACATTCCCACGGTAATGTATCCGTCATGACCCGCAATGCTGAACTTGTGTGTGATCGATTTTCGTTCATCCGGTAGACGGCGGCGAATCGGTTTGGCGGCTCTCCTGTTTGGCCTCCTGCAGACTTGTATTCAAAGGTTGAGAGCGCTTAGATCCATCGCGATAAATCGCCAGGGATTTGAGTCCCAGCTTCCACCCTTCGATATAGGCCTGTTCAACTTCCTCAACCGTCACTTCTTCCGGCATATTGACAGTCTTGGAAATGGCCCCGACAGAAAAGGTTGCACGGCAGCCATCATTTTCAAGTGGCCCGTGTAGTGGATTGAACGGACTCCATTGAGAGGCTTAAACGCACAGTCAAAGACGGGCAAATGATCCTCTTTAAGGTGGGGGCGCCTTCAATCGTTTCATTTTCATCAATGTACTTGATGATGTCATTGATTTGTGCGTCGGAATATTTCAAACGCCGCAGAGCTTCCGGGACGGTCTGATTCACGATCTTAAGCAGACCGCCGCCCACCAATTTCTTGTATTTGACCAAGGCGATGTCCGGCTCAACGCCAGTGGTATCGCAGTCCATCATGAAACCAATCGTTCCCGTTGGAGCCAATACAGTGACCTGGGAGTTTTTATAGCCGTTCTGTTCTCCGGTGGCCAATGCGTCACTCCAGGCGCGCTGGGCGGCAGTGTAAAGATCTGAAGGAATCATGGGTCGGATTGATCTTTTGCGGCGGCTGCCCGATGTTTCCGAATCACCTGCAACATCGGTTCCCGATTGATCGGAAATTCGGCAAAGGGACCCAAATCTCCAGCAATCAGAGCCGAGGTGTGATAAGCCTGACCGCACATCAGAGCCGTGATGGCCGCAGCGTAAGATCTGCCCGAGTCACTGTCGTAAGGGATGCCAAGCGACATCAGCAAGGCACCCAGATTGGCATAACCCAGCCCCAAAGGTCGGAAAAGATGGCTGTTCTTTTCCGATCGCAGGTGTTGGGTAGCTGGCATTGGCAACAATAATTTCCTGGGCCGTGATCATGACATCCACGGCGTGTCTGAATTTCTCAACATCCAAATCCCCGCTGGGATTGCGAAACTTCATGAGATTGAGAGAAGAGAGATTGCAGGCCGTGTCATCCAGGAACATGTACTCACTGCAAGGATTAGAGGCATTGATACGCGCCGTATTGGAGCAGGTATGCCAATTGTTGATAGTGCCGTCATACTGCATACCAGGGTCTCCACAAATATGAGCCGCTTTGGCCATGCTCTTCATCAGTTCTCTGGCCTTGTAGGTTTCCATTGGCTGGCCTGTCGTGACCGCCCGCGTACTCCACTCCTTGTCTTCGACTTACCGCCTTCATGAACTCGTCCGTCACACGAACGCTGTTGTTCGAGTTCTGGAAGAAAGACAGAGCTGTAGGCTGGACCATTGAATGAACTGTCATATCCGGCAGCGATCAATGCCCAGGCCTTCTTCTCTTCTTCTTCCTTACAGATAATAAAATCGAGATGTCGGGGTGATCAACATTGAAGATCACCATCTTGGCGGCACGACGCGTCTTTCCGCCAGACTTAATGACGCCCGCAAACGCGTCATACCCTTTCATAAATGAAACCGGACCGGAAGCTTGGCCTCCGCTTGAAAGCAATTCCTTGGAAGAACGAATCACCGAGAGATTCGTTCCGGTCCCGCTACCCCATTTGAAAAGCATTCCTTCGGTTTTTGCCAGGTCCAATATCGAATCCATCCGATCTTGCACGGAATTAATGAAACAGGCTGAACACTGCGGCTTGGCCTCGATTCCGCAGTTGAACCAGACAGGGCTATTAAAGGAGGCTTTCTGATCTACCAGAAGATGACAAAGCTCCGCCTCAAAAGTATCCGCTTCCTCAGCGGTCGCAAAATATCCCCCTTGCACGGCCCCAATGAGAGATTGTATTGACGACCCTTCCAATGAGCTGACGGACGCTATTTTCGCGGCCTTTCCCATCGTTCGAGCGGCGGAAATACTTCGAAACCACCACGTTGGTGGCCATCATGGACCAACTAGACTGGAACCTCTACATCGGCTTGTTCGAAAATGGTCTCGCCTTTCTCATTCGATATGGATGCCTTTCGATTTTCCCATTTGATCTCATCAAATGGATGCACGCCCGGGCGTCGTGTAAACCCTCTCGAAATGCAGCAACCGTTCTGAAGAAACAGTACTTGGTGCCAAGCTGTAGCCTCTCCTCGCTCAGATCTCTCCTTGAGTAGCATTTTAACTCCTCCTGTCATGCACAGGTAGATCTTTTTGGTAATTGTCTCGCAGCACTGCCTTTATTAGCCCCAAGATCCCGCAATCCTTGCCGGTATTGGCGGACAATTTCAGGTTGGATCCTTAGGGCATTGCAGCAATGCGTGGCATTCTAGTCAGGTCAGATTATTTGTCAAGCAGAAAATTGCCAGTTTGTACAAAATAATGGGTGTTCTACTCAACCCAACACAAAATATAGTATATATTAGCTTAATCTGCAATGGCCCGATTGGCCAGGAATTAGGGGCTCCATCTGGCTTGGTTTGGGGGGATTGTTCTGTCGACATTATTTTGATTCAACCGGCAGGAGAGTGCGGTGTTCATGGAGGATGACCCAGGCAGATCGCTTTCTTTCAAGAATCCAGGTCATTGTCCCTTCGAATGTCGACTCAACTCCCACTTTGCAGGTTCTCACCCGCATTGGCTGGACACCCAGGCGAATCGACCCAATATGTGAATTTCGGGCTCTGCAACTCGATGGAAAGAGTATCGACCTGGTTCAGCCACCCCTCCAGGGCTTGACTGAATCCATTGGCTCCGTTTAAACGCTTCCCGTTCCAAAAAATGATTAATCCAGAGTCTTGTGAGTAAGAAGAGGCAACAAGTTCGCGATTTCTGCTGCCATAGGCGGAGGTTAGACCCCCGATAAACTTGCCAATTTCATTCTCCTGCGCTTTTGTGGGTGTTTGCTGACCATGGTTGCTCTGTCGTTGAGCTCCAGTTTGTTCCATGGGGTTTGGAATCTTGATTCCCGGGTTCTTGATTTCAGTTCCAATTAAGGGTGGAATATTTTGTGCAAAAGAAAGAGGGGGATGTATTATAACCACTCCGATGCATAGGAAATAAAAGAGATCCGAGAGAGTCCATTGATTTCTCCTTTTAGGCCACAAGCTAGGCCAGGAATTGCTAAGAGCAGGCTATCCTCTGTTTCGGAGGAAAAGAACGATTGGATTACTTCCAGAATCAAGCACCCGATTTTCAAATAGTTCAGCGTCTATGCTCGTTTGTTTTCCTGCCCGGAGCCCGTCATAAGGGTTTTTGGCCGCGTCCAGCCGAATTTTCACAACAAACTAACCCGACTTTCCGGCGGCGGTATTCGTCTACCGCTACAGCCAAAACAATAATGGCTCCGATGAGAATTTGTTGGATGAAAGGAGAGATATCCAGCAGGTTACAGCCATTGCTGAGGAGACTCATGATAAATGCCGCGATGGTGGTCCCAGATACAGACCCCGCCCCGCCATTGAGGCTTCCTCCTCCAATCACCACGGCGGCAATGGCTCTCAGTTCGTAACCTTCGCCGGCAGTTGGCTGTCCAGTGATAAGTCTGGAGGACTCGATCATTCCCGCCAAACCCGTGAGGGCGCCGAGAATCGTGTAAAATGAGAGGCTGCATAAGGTCAGGTTCACTCCGGAAAGATAAGCAGCCTGCCGGTTGCCACCCATCGCATAGGCGTATCTCCCCAGACGGGTATAGCGAAGGACATAAGAGATCACGCAAGCGACGCCGACCAGGATCACGACTGGGATTGGAATAACTTTCAAAAAATTCCCATCTCCCAACCTGCCAAATCCCTTCGGGATCTCCGTCACGGGCCTCCCATCCGTGATCAACAGGGACAACCCTCTTGCCATCCCTAATCCTCCCAGTGTGGCAATAAACGCGCGGAACCTTGAAAAGGGTGATGACGAATCCAGTCAATAACCCCCAAGTGGCTCCCGCCAAAATCCCTAGAAGAGTCGCGGGGAACATGGGCACACCTTTTTCCATGAGTAAAGTCCCACACACCCCGGTCAATGCAAGGACAGAGCCGACTGAGAGGTCGACCCCGCCCGAGATAATGACGAGAGTCATTCCGATGGCGATAATATTAATAACGGCAGTCTGCCGGGCGACGGTAGAAAGGTTTGCGAACGTCAGGAAGTATGGGGAGAGGATGGATAGCAGAAGGAAGAGTGCAGCGAAGCAGAGATACGGAAGAAGCTTCCGGAGGATATCTTTCATTATTCTTTGTAATTTTTCAATTCCGGATTGAGTAGCTGTTGGATTTTGGGATCGGAGAGATTTTCTTTCGTCACAAGGGTAACACCCGTATCGAGGCGGCGCGGCGGAGTTTTTCCATCGAGTTTTTCACAAATTGTTCTTACCCCCTCAAATCCCATCGACGAAAGGATTCTGCACGACCAGAGAATCGATAATGCCTTCTTGGATATCGGTGATGAGACTAGGTGAAGAGTCGAACCCAACGATTTTGACCTTATTGGCAAGCCCCCGCATTTTGACTGCCTGGGAGGCTCCGAGAGCGCTCGACTCATTGGGGCCGAAGATCCCGTCCAGTCCGGGGTTAGCCGTCAGAATGTCTTCTGTGACAGCTAACGACCTGGCGCGATCTGCCATTCCGTATTGAAAAGCGACGATCCTTGAGATTCGGGTATTGTTTAGCCAGCGTCGCCTTAAATCCTTCCTCACGTTGGGTGGTTGAAGCGCTGCCCGGGAGTACCCCGACGATAGCCACATTTCCGGTCTGCTTTAAAATTTGGGCCATCCGATGGGCTGCCGTGACGCCTCCTTGGTAGTTGTCGGTAGAGACAAACGAGATGTAGTTCTCGGTCTGCGCCCCCGAGTCAAAAATCGTTACGGGAATCCCGTGTGCTGAGGCGCTTTCAATGACGGGTACCAGAGCCTTAGAATCTGATGGAGCGACAACAAGGCCGTCAACATGGCGATTGATGAAATCTTCGACAATATTAATCTGCTTACTGACTTCGATTTCCGAAGCAGGACCGTTCCAAAGAATAGAAACGCCAAATTTTGCTCCGGCCGCTCGTGCCCCTGCATGAACTGTTTCCCAAAAAATACTCCCATGTCCCTTTGGAACTACTGCGACGACTCTTTGCTTTCTTCGGCCGCAAGAGCTCAATAGAATCATCAATCCGACGATGCAAAGGAATGTTAACCCTCGCATCAGCCAGCCAGGAAGGAGAGGGTAATTGAGGCGAATACCCGTCGGTTGAGTTCTCATCATTTGGTACTTTCCTGAGGACTTGACTTCACAGATCAGGAGTCCGCTTCCATCCGTGAGAGTCTAAGTTTCTGGAACCTTGACTCAGGGTGGCGGTATTGACAACCTTGGATGGATGCAATAAGGTAAATAACTCTTACGACGAAACACGGCTCTCGTCGTCGGTTTTCGTCAATTGAAGAAAAGTCAGTATGACAGAAGGTACGAATCTTAACACAATCTGGAGGAATCATGGCAGAAGTCATCAAAGCAGGTCAACAAGCTCCCGGACTTTAAACTTAAAGATCAAAATCAAAATGAAGTCAGTTTATCGGGTTTCAAGGGCAAGAATGTTGTATTGGCCTTTTATCCACTCGATTTTAGTCCTGTTTGCAGCAAAGAACATGCCTGCTTTCTTGACGACTTAAAACAATTTGAAACCCTGAATGCGCAGGTCTTGGGTATCAGCGTCGATAGTGCCTGGACTCATAAAGCCTTTGCTCAACATTTAAAAATAGGATACCCCTTGCTCGCCGACTTTCATCCCAAAGGGAACGTTGCGGAAAAATTTGGGCTTTATCTGGCAGACAAAGGGATCACTCAATAGAGCTACGGTGATTATTGATCGAGAAGGAATCGTCCGCTACGTCAAAGTCTATGACATTCCACAGCAACGCGATAATAAGGAATTGGTCCAGGCCCTGAGCGCACTGTAAAAAGACGCCATGCAAATTCTCGTTTGCCTCAAACAGGTTCCCGAAAAAGACTCCCGATTTAAAATTGACGCATCGGGAGTGTCCATCCAAGAAGAAGACCTGGTTTTTGAAACCAATGAAAGTGACCAGTATGCGCTGGAAGAGGCCCTCCGGCTCAAAGAGAAACTCGGGGGAGAAGTAGTCGTTCTTTCTCTGGGTAGGGATCGTGTGATGAAGACTCTCAAGAATGCCCTCGCGATGGGGGCAGACCGAGGGATCCACGTCAATGATCCGGCGTTTATTGGTAGTGACGCGTTTGTGACTGCACGAGCCTTGGCACGGGCCATTCAAAAGGAACACGTTGATGTGGTGTTTACCGGAGTCCAGTCGGACGACTTGTCGTTTGGACAAACGGGAACTCTCGTTGCGCATTTCCTGAGCTGGTTTCATGCCACCATGGTCATTGAGGCGGAAATCAAAGGTGAAGGCTGTCCAGCCCGCATCCGACGTGAATTAGAAAGCAATCTCTTCGAGGAGGTAGAGATCCCTCTCCCGGCTGTTCTCACCATTCAGTCTGGGATAAACCAGCCGCGTTATGCAACTTTGAAGGGAATCATGCAGGCCAAGAAAAAGGAAATCAGAGAATATACTTGTACGGATTTGGGACTAACCCCGGAAGAAGTAGGCGAACAGGGTTCCAAAATTCAACACCTGAAATTTTCTTTCCCGGAAAAAAAGAAAAAGACGATGCTGCTTACCGGAACCCCGGATGAAACGGCCAGGGCGCTGGTCGAACAGTTGCGGAAAGTGGCGAAGGTGCTCTAGATGTCAGAAAAAATTTTCGCCCTGGCGGAACATAGGGCAGGGAAATTGAAATCAATCGCCTGGGAGACCATCGGGTTTGGGCAGACGCTTGCGCAAAAATTGGGCAAGGAACTGAACGTCGTCGTGTTGGGAGATGGCATCGAAGAACTTGCCCGTGGGGTTGCCGACAGAACCGGGGAAACGGTCATCCATGTGACGTCCCCCATCCTCATGGACTACACTCCCGAAGCCTATTGTGCGGCCTTGAAGCAGTTGGCAGCCAGAGAAAATCCTTACTTGTTCTTGATGGGGCACACCTACCAGGTGATGGACTTCGCTCCCAGACTGGCCGCAAGCCTTGACCGTGGGTTTATTCCCAACTGTGTGGAATTCCAGATTGAGGAGGGGCGGCCAGTTTTTCTGCGCCAGGTATATTATGGGAAGCTCAATTTGCATGCGGGATTAAAAGGAGAGCCGCCCTATTTTGTTTCCCTGCAGCAAGGAGCCTTCAGTGCCTATGAGGTGAACTCAAGTCTCTTGCCTCGAGTTGTTGACTTCAATGCGGACCTACCGGAAACCTTGCTCAAGAGGAAAGTCCTGCAAGTTGTCCAGGCCGTCCAAGGCAAGGTCGATCTAAGCCAGGCAGAGATCATCGTCGCCGGGGGAAGAGGACTGGGGAGCAAAGAGAAATTTCAAATCATTGTGGAGTTGGGCGAAGCACTGGGGGCAGCTTTGGGGGCCTCCCGACCGGTAACGGACGGGGAATGGCTGCCCAAAGAGCATCAAATTGGAAGTTCGGGCCAGACCGTGTCTCCGAAGCTCTATATCGCCTGCGGGATATCCGGTGCAATTCAGCATCTGGTCGGCATGTCCAACTCTGGTTGTATTGTAGCCATTAACAAAGATCCGAATGCGCCAATCTTTAGCGTGGCGGATTACGGAATCGTAGGCGATGTTTTTCAAATCGTTCCGGTGCTGACTGAGATGGTGAAAGAGCTTCGGAAGGAAGACTGACCGGAACCATTCGCCTCTGCTCGTCCGTGGCCGTGCAATTTGAGTCAACACTTTCCCGTTGTGCGATCCAGGACCCCCGAAGGGGTTATCACGCGGAGCCAGAAGCTGGCTCTGTCCAATGTCTTCTCATTTAAGATGTCCACTGGCAAACCAAATCAAGAAAACGCTCGTTCCGAGAGCGCCGATTCCCGTGGAGTAGCGTACTGGGCTATCCGTCGTGAGTTCACAGTTTGGCAGAAGATTACCATCCCAGTCATTGCTCAAGTGGCTTCATGGCTCGTGAGTTTGATCGGGAGAACCATTCGCTGGGAAAGTCAGGGAGATGAACACCTCGACCAGATCTATCAGGAAGGCAAGCGCCCCATTTTCGCGTTCTGGCACGGTCGAATATTCCCGGCGATCTATTATTGGAGAAAAAGAGGTATGGTTGTCATGACGAGCCAGAACTTCGATGGCGAATACATCGCCCGCTGTATTCAAAAGCAGGGGTACGGTGCTGCCCGGGGATCAAGCTCGCGCGGAGGGCTCAAGGCTCTGGCGGAAATGGCGCATTCCCTTCGAAAAGGCCGTGAGGTGTGCTTTAGCGTTGATGGGCCTCGGGGTCCTCGCTATCAAGCAAAGCCAGGGCCAGTTTTGCTTGCCCGCAAAACGGGAGATCCCATCTTCTGCTTTCATATTGCTCTAGAGAAGAAAATCCAGCTGAACAGTTGGGATCAAGCCCAGATCCCGCTCCCCTACACGCGCGCGATGGTTTTTAAGGCTCCCCCGATTTACGTTTCGCGCCATGCCGATGAAACGGAAGTGAGACAGAAAATTGGCGAGGTCCAGCGCGTCCTGGACGGGATGCGCGCTCAAGGTGAGAGCTATTGGAAACCTAAGAAAGCAAACCCTTCCTAGCCTTTCGCCCTTAATTTCTCGATTTATCCTTTCTTTATTCCAATTGTGAACCTCCGGCCGAAATTACCGATAAGATTTCTATGGTGGCATTTGCACGACGTTGCTGAGGTTCGCCAAAATTCGCTTTCACTCGGGACGTTAACCTCGGTGGGTTCAAGCATTTATCGTTGCAACCTAGAAGGAGTCATTTTCAAAGAGGGGCTGGTGGAACGACGGATGAGTGATCTTCTTCAAAGCACAACGCAAACGGCTCTAAATCGCTGGCTCGATGAGATCAGCCGTAAGAACAAAACGGATTATCTGCTGGAACTGGAAATGTGGGTCAAATGTTTTGACCGCTTTTTCAGAACACAAAACCAACCGTCCGAAGATGGAGAAATTAAGAACTTCCTTCTGAAGGATTTTAAGGAAGAGTTATCCATTGTTCGCGACGTGACCTTGCGAATGAGTGTTCTCGCCAACGAAGTCATTTCCCAGGATCGTTCCAACCTCATCCAGTTTGATAATTATGTCAGCGGTACCCTCAAAAGTGATAATGCAATTGGAAATTTCTTGCACCGCATGAAAACCCAGCCGACCCCGGATGATTCGCTCGCGCTCCTGTTGGAATCCTTGGCGGATCTTCGCTGCCTCATGGAAGAATTGATCAAAGCACCTGAGGTGACGTTTAAGACTTTCTCGTCAATGGGAAAGTTGATCAATCGTGAGATCAAGCAGTGCCGTTACATTGAGATCCTCGTGGCACACAAATTCAAAGTCCAGTACGATCGTGTCGATAATCAACATATCGCGTCATTCATCAAGCGCATTCACAACGAGAGCTTGCGTCAGGATCTGGCTAAAGTCTTTCTCGAGATGTTCCGTTTGTTGCGTTACTTGGAATTCATCGAAAAAGACTTAGAGCAAGACCGTCCGTTGAAGAAGGCCCTCTTGATCTTTTCGCTGGTCAATTCAGAACTGCGTATGTTGTTCGATTTCATTGAATCGAAAATATGCAAACATCCTGACATTAGTTCCGGAAGTATTGAAATCCTGGACTCGACCATTTTTGCTTTAAGCCAGGAACTCAAAAAGGTCTTTAGCTATGAGCTCGTAGGGCTGGTTTATTTGCGTCATGCTCCCCCTGTCTTTGCCAAAATTGAAAACAGCCATGGACTTCTGAAGAATTCTCTTCAACAGTCGATGGTTCGGATCGCCCAGGCATTCGAACCGGCTTTCGATGGACGACTCATCTTTTCCACCTATGTGACCCGGCTGGACCAGTCACACAAATTGCTTCAGGAAATCTCGCTCTTAACGAGCGGAATGAAACAGTTCGAATCCGAGGCCAATGTTGAAAACCTCCCCCAACTGGTCAAGAAATTCCATAATTTCCGTGAGAGCGGGCTAAGGTATTTGATGTTTAAAGATTGGGAAGAATTCGAGAACTTCGCAGAAGAAGTAGTTTCCGCGAGAGACACCGGGGCCCTCCGGTTCGGTCTCCACCGCTTTGGCATTTTCTTGGAAGCCTTGCACAGCGAGGTCAGCAAGCGAGCCGTTTTGCACACGGCAATTGCAAACTAATGTTTTCCTCTTCGTCCCTCCTTGTCCAGGCAGAAACAAATTGTGAGGATGTTTGTCTTGTTCAAAGTTTTTCGGTCTGCCCTGGTTTTGTTGGAAGAAGCGAGACCCAAGGGGTTAGGACAAGAGCTGTTTGTCGTTTGATCGGCACGCATTCCGATTGCCTTCTCTCCTAACAACAAGCAATGTCGTATTCAGAAAGCGCGAACTAGGGCAAGATGAGGCGCTGCAACGTTTCAAAAAAATCCGGGAAAGAAACCGCAGCGCACTCAGCGTCTTGGATCACAGTTTCCCCTTGGGCCAGCAGCCCTGCAATGGCGAAGGCCATGGCAATGCGATGATCACCATAGGTGTTGATTCGTGTCCCTTTTAAGATTTGCTTCCCGGCTACGAACAACCCGTCCGGGAATTCCTCCACTGTGGCCCCCATGCTGCGGAGGTTGTCCACGATACTTCGAATTCGATCACTTTCTTTGATGCGGAGTTCTGCGGCATCCCGGATTTCAATTCCTTCGGCCGTCTGTGTTCCTAATACCGCCAGGATTGGGAATCTCATCGATGAGTTGGGGCACATCTTGACCGGCAACCCTTCCGCCCTTCAGATTCTGACGATTTGGCGCATAAGTCTCCGACAGGCTCCCCGCCCTCGCGACGTGGATCAATTATTTCGATGGAAGCACCCATTTTCATCAACAGGTCAACGATGCCGCGGCGCCCGGGCTGAGTCCAACCCGGCCATCCGAATCTCCGAATTTCCAGCAGGAGTGCAGCAGCCAAAAAGAATGCAGCCGAGGAGATGTCGCCCGGCACTTTGGTTTGGATGCCATGGAGCTTTTGCTTGCCGGCGATCGTGATTGCGTTGCCGTCAAAGGCGAGCTTTCCCCCAAACTCCAGAAGAGCCAGTCTCAGTATGATTTCGTGTTGGAATTGGCTCAATGACGGTCGTATCGCCTTCGGCATACAGATCCTGCCAATAAGATTGCAGACTTTACTTGGGCACTGGCAACCGGCAGAGTGTAACGGATCGGCTTTAGTAGACCCCCTTTGATCGTGAGCGGGGGGTAATTGCCTTCGGTCGCTTGAATATCGGCGCCCATCTGCTCCAGCGGAACAAGAACACGATTCATTGGACGGCGTTGCAATGATGCATCCCCTGTGATGGTTGATTGGAAGGGATTCCCTGCCAGTATTCCCGACAACATGCGAATGGTCGAGCCCGAGTTGCCAGCATCTAGGATATCGTGTGGGGAGTGAATCCATTCAGGCCTTTCCCGGATGCGAATATGGTTTTTGCCGTCCTTCTCAATGGGCAACCCCCAATGCCATGAAACATCCAAGTGTACTGTGGCAATCCTGACTACTGGCGAAATTCTCGATTGATGTTTCTCCTGACCGAGATGGCGCCCAATATGGCTAGCCGATGAGAGATCGACTTATCTCCAGGAAGCTGAATGTGACCCACGACACTTTTGGCAGGCATTACTGTTATGTTCATAGTGATACTTTAATATATCTTGTGAACCTGTGGGTAGGGATTCAGGTGCAAAGTGTTCGGTCGACCGTGGACTGGGGGGAATGAAAAGAATTGCGGAAAGCGTGTGAACCCGTTGGGTGCTGGAGCAATGCCCAACAGAGATTATGGAAGTTAGAGGGAGACCGAAGGCCTGATTCTCCGCTACGGCCGAGATTTTCATGGCTTCATGCGAGTGCGGATTAAAGCGCGGCTATCGCGTCGGGAGCAATGAGGGAATAGACGAACAGCATCCACCGAGTTCCCGTGGATCACAAGCCGCCTGCGAAGAAGTCCTTCCCGCAAGGCACCGGCTTTTTCGGCGACCCGCTGACTGGCTATGTTGTCTACTTCAGCCAGAATCTCGAGTCGTTGAAGCGGTAGGACTGTAAATCCAAATTGAGCGATCAGACTGTGTCGCGGCCGTTGCGACTCCGCGGCCCGTGCAGCTGGATCTCACCCAGTAGCCCAGATTGGCCATTCGATAGGTATTGCTGATTTGATTTAACCCAACGCCTCCGAGAAACTGGTCGTTTAGTAGGATCGACAATGGCAAAGCTATATTCGCGACCTTGATCCCACTGTCTGCGGCAATCGACCACCCATTCCAAACTTTCGGCCATGGAATAGTCGGGGTGCAACCAGGGAAGCCAGCGGGAACCTGCGGCGACCGATTCGCGTGCTGCCTCGAATAGGAGTGGAATATCTGCCGTCACGTAACGACGGATCTTGATGAATGAATTCGAGAGTTCCGTTTGCATGGAGATTTTCACAAGCGAACTGATTTTCGGTCAATCCAGATATCCGGCCCCAATCAGCAATAAGATAAAGGTGAGTCGATGAAACGGCCATCTGGATAGGCTCTGGCGGTGAAGTCTGCAGCCACTGTCCCACCACGGTCATTGCAGTGACGAGCCCCATCAATAGCCCCAAGGATAACTGACACGAGAAGGTTCGCTTCGAATCTTGCAGCCAGAGATAGGTTCCTGTCAAAGCAATCAAACTCTCCAGTCCGAGGGCGAGTGGCAGATGGTTCCACAAGCCTAATCCTAAAGGGTGTGAACCGGGTCCGATAAACTGGCATTTCAGGGACGTGCACAAGAAAGTCCAAGATGAAATGAGAAAACACAGTAATCGCCATAATGAAAGCTGCGTTGCGCCTCACAGTCGAGGAAGATCTCCAAAGCCAGTAAACAGATCAAACCCGAATAACAGAGACCAAAAAATGCTAAATACTAATCCGTGAGAGTATGGAAAAAAGAAAGTCAAATAATGCCGTTTCTGAAAATCGGCAGGAACGCGTATGGACTCGATGCCCAGCAGGATGAACACCCAGAGAATCACGTCGAGGAACAAGGTCGCCAGGAACAGAAGGCCCAAATTGACAGACGGATTGATTCGTTTCAGGATTAACCCTGCGCCCAGATGCCCGGCAAACATGTTTCTCCTCTCTCGCCTGAGTTTAGAGGCTTTGGCTTCGAGATAGAGCATCGGGATCGTCATCGTCAGACAGCCTTGGCTGGTTGCGATATCGTTCAGCTCCTGTTCGAGTAAGGCGAATAGGTGGTCCCGATCCTTTTCCTCGACTACATCCAACCACCCGGTGAGGAACCCGATCCTTGTTAAGACATGATTCAGCAAACTTGTCCCGTCGAGGAAACGCATTTGGAATTCATCAGAGATCACCCGAGTGACTGTGAATCCTGTGTTTTCCATCAAGCGGCAAACCGATTCTTGAGGATTCACTCATAGCTAAAAGGCGGATGTCCTATAGGGCATAAGGATTCGTTGCCAGCAAATCCCTTGTCCCTGAACAAGGCAATGAAAGCTTACCGCAACGGAGGTCTGCTGTTAAACTTGAAATTGTGGCTGGCTGTTAAAACTTGCTTATGTTCATTCGGGACCTTGACAGGGTCTTCTGCTGCGAATATTCTCGGAATGGAACGGGTCCCTGAGTTCTGATGGTGCATGGCAATGATTCTTTGTAATTGAGAGGGATTTCAATGGCACATCATTTATATAATTCCTTAAAAACCTTCCTTTTGGGTAGTGGGGAGAACAGGTCAATATTATTCACTACCCCAACTGGAGGCAGAAGGTCTTGGAAAGATTTCTCGTTTGCCGGTCAGTATTCGGATTGTTCTGGAGTCAGTCCTTCGGAACTTTGATGGAAAGAAAATCCAAGAAGGCGACATCACTCAGTTGGCGCATTGGCAACCCCAAGCCAAGCGAACCGATGAGATCCCCTTCATTGTGGCGCGGATTGTACTCCAGGATTTCACGGGGGTTCCGCTATTGGTAGATTTGGCAGCGATGCGATCGGCCTGCGCCCGGATGGGGAAGGATGCCAAGCTCATTGAGCCTCTTGTACCGGTTGATCTCGTCGTGGACCATTCCGTCCAAGTTGATTTCTCCGGCACCCTCACCGCTTTCCAGCAAAACATGGAAATGGAGTTCAAGAGAAACCGTCCTCGATATCAGTTTCTGAAATGGGGAATGCAAGCCTTTGACGGCTTTAGAGTCATTCCTCCGGGAATTGGAATCGTTCACCAAGTCAATTTGGAATACTTGGGGAAAGGAGTGTTGGAAAAGCAAGGCGTCTTTTATCCAGACACTCTGGTTGGAACTGATTCCCACACCACCATGATTAATGGATTGGGAATTGTAGGATGGGGGGTCGGGGGAATTGAAGCCGAAGCAGGAATGTTGGGGCAGCCCGTTTATTTTTTGACCCCGGATGTGGTCGGTGTTCATTTAAAGAACTCCTTGTGTGACGGAGTAACGGCTACTGACTTGGTTCTGCATTGTACCGAGAGGCTGCGTCGAGAGAAGGTGGTAGGGAAATTTGTCGAATTTTATGGGGAAGGCACGGCTTCGCTGCCGGCGATGGATCGGGCAACGATTGCGAATATGGCTCCCGAATATGGAGCCACGATGGGATTTTTCCCTGCGGACGAGGAAACCTGCAAGTACTTGCTGGCGACAGGACGTACCCCGGAACACGTTGAAACATTTCGAAACTACTTCAAAGCCCAGGGATTATTTGGAGTCCCCGTTCAAGGAGAGTGCGACTATTCCAAATGATTGAAATCGACCTTCAGGAAATCCGGCCAGCCGTAGCCGGTCCTAAACGCCCTCAGGATCGGATTGAGCTTTCGGAACTAAAGAGTCGGTTTACGGAACTCTTCCAAATTCCGGTGGCAGAAAATGGATACAACAAATCTAAGGACGATCTTCGAAAACGATTCTCGTTTGCGAATGGCCAGCAGCCTCTAGGAGATGTGGGACATGGCGATGTGCTCATCGCTGCGATTACGTCCTGCACAAACACTTCTAATCCCAGTGTGATGTTGGCTGCCGGGTTGCTCGCCAAAAAGGCAGTTGAAAAGGGTTTGAGCGTCCGTCCGACCGTGAAAACATCATTGGCGCCGGGATCCCGTGTGGTCACGGACTATCTTGTCAATACCGGTTTGCAGCCGTATCTGGATCGGCTTGGATTCCATCTCGTCGGCTATGGATGTACGACGTGTATCGGGAATTCGGGCCCGCTTGATGCGAGGATCGAAGAAGTGGTCACCAAGAACGATCTCATTGCCGCCAGCGTTCTCAGCGGGAACCGGAACTTCGAAGCCAGAGTGCACCAGAGCATCAAAGCCAATTTCCTAATGAGCCCCCCGCTCGTTGTGGCATTTGCACTGGCTGGGCGGGTCGACATCAACCTGTCCGCTGAACCACTAGGCACAGGGCAGGATGGTAAAGAGGTCTATTTAAGGGATATCTGGCCCTCCCCTAAGGATATCCGCGAATTGATGGAAAAGGTTATGGATCCAAGCGTCTTTCGTAAACTCTATAAGGACTTCAGCAACCAGAATCCGCTGTGGAATGAAGTTCCCAGTAGTACGGGCGATCTCTATGAATGGGACCCTGATTCTACTTATATTCAAGACCCTCCTTTTTTTGAAAACTTTTCTATGGCGGTGTCTCCGACGGGGGAAATTAAGAAGGCACGGGCATTGGCGATTTTTGGCGATTCCGTCACGACTGACCATATCAGCCCTGCAGGAGCCATTAAGAAAACCTCTCCGGCGGGCATCTACCTTCAAGAGAGGGGCGTGGCGCCAGACGACTTTAATAGCTATGGCGCACGTCGAGGCAATGACCAAATCATGACTCGTGGGACCTTTGCCAATGTGCGCATCAAAAACCTCATGGTGCCTGGAGTCGAGGGCGGGGTGACACTCCATCAACCGGACCTTCAACTGATGAGCATCTATGATGCCGCACTGAAATATCAAAAGGAGGGTATTCCTTTGATGGTCTTTGCGGGGCAAGAGTATGGCACAGGGAGTTCGAGGGATTGGGCTGCAAAAGGAACGAAACTTCTTGGCGTCAAAGCCGTGGTCGCGCAGAGTTTCGAAAGGATCCATCGGAGCAATTTGGTAGGAATGGGAGTGCTTCCCTGTCAATTCAAAGAGGCCACTACTGCCCAATCCCTCCATCTGGATGGAAGTGAACGATTCGACATCGAAGGACTTGATAGGCCACTCCAACCGCAGCAGGATCTCACCTTGGTGATTCATCGGGCATCTGGTGCCACCGATAGAACGGCTCTCATTTTGCGAATCGATACCCCCATTGAGGTGGATTATTACGAGCATGGGGGTATCCTCCCCTATGTTCTCAGACAGTTGATCGCAGGCGTGGAATGACTATCTTTGAGCATTCCTGACGGGGGTTATTGCGCAAGTCTTCTGTCTGCAAGAAGGGCTCAAGGGCTGGCGAAAGGTAGGGTACGCGGTCCGGAATCTAAGAGAGGACTCAAATTTCGAGAGTCCCTGGCTTTGGAATCCGCTCGGTGATGCCGAGATCTTACTTGTTGAGGACAGTCTGAATGAGCGAAAGAAAGGTTTGGGCCGTGAAGGGTTTATTCATGAAAACGAGCACACCGGATGCAAAACTCTGCTTCATGGCCTCCCTCTCTTGAGCGGCGGTTACCATAACGATCGGAGTCGCCTTGTGGTTCTCCAATTTCTTGATCTCTTTCGCCGTCTCATATCCGTCCATACGAGGCATCAAAATGTCCAAAACGATCGCGTCATAAGAACTCTTCTTCAGCTTTTCTAAGGCTTCCATCCCATCGGAAGCCGTCTCCACGGAGAATACCCGATTGGTTCAGAATTGTCTTCTCGAGGAGAAGAATTTTGGGGTCGTCGTCGACCAGATAGGATTTTTTTCGGCATTGAGGTAGCAGCGACTTCGCTTATTTGGATTTCATGGGAGAAATTTTTTCAACCCCTGGAGGCAGGTTCAGTTTAAAGTCTTTATCGGTCAAATTTGGATTAATCTTAATGTTTGCCAATTGCAAGGTCAGATAATCTCCATTGGATTCGGTGAGCCGGCTCTGAATGGGGATCCCGAAACTATAATCAATCCAAAGCCAAATCTTCGAGAACATAGCGGACGCCTTCTCCGATTTCGGCTTTAGCTCAATCAAGGAAGCTTTGCTTCCGTTGACGTTCTCTTCCTTCAAATACTTCACGTCGTAGGCACGTAACAGCGCACTACTGGATTGTCCCAGACCCACCAGCATAAATTCTGCCTGGTCGCGATTTTTTCCAAGCTCGATTTCCTGCAATCGTTTCAAGTTCGGCTCGTAAATCCAGATTTTCCCTTTGTCAATCAACAACGTCTTTAATTCGGGTGTTTGATAATCCAATCGAGTCCGATTTCCGCTCTTGGTCCGCTTCAACATGAGTTTCCCGGTATCGGTTGACGTGTCATTGACGACCAGAGTGACCTTGCTTTGAGTGATCCCAGCAGTTAGATCAACGATGGATTTGCCGGCGTGATCAATCCGCTCGAAGACTTTATTGATTTCGGGCGTTGTTTCAGGATAAAAAGCCGTAGGATAACTTACCACCGCAGCGCTCAGCAGCAAGACGGACAAAACTCTCAATCCGGGCCACCCCATCGGTCGAATCCGAACTGGTTGATGCATCCACATCGTTTCAGAGACGTCCGTCCATATTTTCCACTTCCAATGGGAAGTCTTGCTCCACAATTGAATCACCTCGGGCCGTGAGAAGTGAAAAACACTAAAAGGCAGCTGAATTTTCCTGTCCAAGCCAAATCGAGTAGCCCACCGTTTCTCCATTCTCATTCAGGATTGGCTTGATATCTGCAATGGATATGGACCGATTGAGGGACTTTTGTAGAAGGGTGCGGGCAGCAGTCCTCACCGCTGTAGAGTCCATGCTTTGTGGAAAGAGCTGAGTGCTGACATTCAATACCGGTTTCCCATTCTGATCGTATGTATCGACGATCGGATTGCCGAAAGTAAATTGAGTAGGGCTATTAAAGACCGGCCAGTCGTGGAAGCAACTGCGAGGCGTGAAGAAGATGAAAGCCAGGATCAGACCGCAGAGGACGTCGTATTGCAAAGTCCCCCGACCATAGGGCCAAAAAATAAGCTTTCCTAGTTCTGAAAACCAGTTCTTCTTCATGGTCAGATGTAAATCTTGTCCTCCTTCGCATTCCAACTCAGGTCGTGTTCATAAGAAATGATTCTCCCGTCACGCATCTGAACCAACCGGTTTGCGACCGCAGCCGCCTCCGGATTATGCGTAATCATGATGATAGATTGGTTCAGTGTTCGATTCAGTTCCTGGAGCAGGCTTAACACAGCTTGAGAATTCTCACTATCCAGATTCCCCGTGGGTTCGTCCGCGAGAAGAATTGCCGGTCGGTTGATGACGGCGCGCGCAATGGCTACTCTTTGCTGTTCCCCCCCGGACATCTCGGATGGCTTATGCTTGGTTTTGTGGTCCAACCCGAGCAACTCTAAGATTTCCTTCGTGTGCTCGTCGTGTGCCCTCCCATTCTTGAAGATCTCACGGGCGATATCCAGATTTCCCTGGGCGCTCAGTGTCGGCAATAAATTATACCGTTGAAATACAAAACCGATTTTTCGGCGGCGAATGTCGGTTCTGGCCGCATCTTTTGCGGACGAGATCTCTTCTCCATCCACGATCACTTTTCCCTCTGAAGGGTGAGTCAGTCCCCCGAGGATATGCAATAACGTGGATTTACCACACCCAGAGGGGCCCATGATCGAGATAAATTCCCCTTCTCTCATTTTCAGGCTGACCCCGCGCAAGGCGGGCACTTCGACGCGACCTACTTTATAAATCTTCTTGACATCAATGGCTTCGAGAATTGTTTTCATAACCCAGCCAACAAAATAAACCCTTCAAGTCCAACCTGAAATTATAGCCCAATGAGGTTGCAACCGTAAACGCTAAATCAACACAAGGCGTAATGCGTTAGTTACGGGGGGGGAATCTGTAAGGGCAATGCCTTCGGTGACGATATGAGGTTGTCGCTTCTGTAGCGGCTGAGTGGGTAGGGACGGACCGCCGGGCCGTCCGCGGCGCGCTCGGCGAGCGCGCCCTACCAGAAATTCCCCCGATAACTAACGCATAACCGCAAGGCCAAAGCTCTCATTCAGCGAGTGCATCGATCGGGTCTTGGCTAGAGGCTCGCAGGGCAGGGTAGAATGCTCCTAATCCGGCACTCAAGAAGGCAATGAGAGCCGCCTTCACAATCCAATCCAACCCAATTTCAACCTGAAATGATGGAAGCACTCTGAGCAACAGGGCTTTACCCCAATACGATAGGGCTATCCCTAAAGCCAATCCCACGGTACATAAGACAAAAGCTTCTTTAAGAAAAACGGCAAGGACGTAAGGTCTGGAAGCTCCCAGGGATTTCAAGATACCGATTTCGCGCTTTCTTTCGGTGACGGCCGTGTACATTGCCAGGAAAATCGCAAAAAACCCAACGCTCGTACAAACAAAAATAACGACGTTTAAAAAATATTTCAGCGCGGCAACATTATTCGTTGCATTGTACACCTGGGAAACAAATTCGGAGAGAGGGGAAACGGTATAACCTTTGAAACGTTCTCTTAGCCTTGAAGATACCGCGGGGATCTCTTCTCTATCTTTGCACTTGATAAAGATCAAAGTCACTTTCCCCGGAGTCCCCGTCAGTTCTTGCATTGTCCGGAGAGGCAAGAATATGCGGGAACCTTTTCCGTGCTCAAAAATTCCGCTAACTCGAAAGGAATGATTCAGAAAATCGACTCGGTCGCCGACCTGGAGTCTTTTTGATTTGGCCTGAATATCGTCAATGATGACTTCATCGGGAGCGCGAAAGGCTCTTCCCTGGATAAACGAAAAGCCATTGGTCACTCGGTCAAAGCTCGCGACGTCGATCCCGTAGATCAATCCAATTCCTCCTTGGGTATTGAACTGGACCATCACGGGTGCAACGGCATCAACTCCTTCCGTCTCTTGAATGACCCCGGCGATCTTTTCCAGCATGGCCGCCGTACTGGATGCCAGAATGTAAGAGGATCCAGGAGGCTGAAAAACAATGTCTGCGCCGATGCCTTCGATCCGCTTGGCACTGTCTTTGATCATTCCGCGGGTCATCCCGACCACCAGAATGATCAAGACGACTTCCATGGCAATAGCGATAACCGTCGCTGACGTGCGTAACGGACGGTTCAAGATGCTGGAGAATAGGAGAGAGTTCCTCAATCGCGTCTTCTCATCTTAATTTGGAGCGGTTTCTTTGGTGAGATCCACCAGTTCACTCCCTGCGGGTTGTTCGAGCGTGAATTGGTCGTCAGTGAGATTGGGGTTGATGGAAGCTTTGTTCACACGGATTCGCAAAGAGTATTGATCCTGTGGGCGACGGAAATCAATGATTGAAGGGTAGTCTTTTCCTTGATAATTTTGAAAGTTGTTAAAGATCACATCCGTTCGAACTTTTCCTTCCAGATCATAGTACTTTTGTCGCACGATTCGGAGATCAAATCGGTCAATCCAAAGTTTTCGCTCAAAGGCGATCAACCCACTCCCAATTTCTCTTGAGAGGCTCACAATATAATATTTCCTTTTCCCCTCCTCATCCTCTTCCAGACTAATACGTTCCTGATCTCGGTTAGGCTGTAATGGGGCAATCATCAGCGCACTGAAAACATGCTGAGGCCTTAAGTTTACTGGAATTTCTTTGCGCGGCTTGATCTTTTGGTCATTGAATCCATAAATATATTTATTCTTGGGTGGAATATAGATATGGAAATCCTTCCCGTCTGAGACCATGTCGAAAACTTTCACCTTGAAGGCCAGACCAATCAACCGGATAAAGCCCGGTTTCTTCAAAAGGATGAATCCTTCTGTTTCCCGGTAATCCGCTATCTCACCGGTAGTGAGTGAGCCGGAGAGTTGATAAATGACATTAAGCTTTAGAGAGTTGGTGCTATCAGCGACGGCGTTAATCCGCTCAATCAACTCGGTCAAGCTGGCAGTCTTAGCAGGAAGCGGCTTCTCATTGGCAGGAACCGGGCGGACAACCTTCACCCGGAACCAGCTACAGCCACCTAGAAGAATAGTAAGAGTGTAGATGAGAACTAGGGCAAATGCAGTTAGTTTTGTGACAACTCTCCCCTCACTACGAGCCGCTCCGAAGGTGTGGAAAAATTGGAAATCGCCGCGTGAGGGAATGCGGCCTACAATGATTTCAAAGGGCCTGCCACCATGTTGTAGGCCGGGTCCCTCGACTCGGCGGAATTCTTTCACACATTCTCTTCCTTGGGGAGGGGCTGGGTGTGAAGAGGAATGAATCGAGGATGACCCAAAGTGTAACTTGACTTCGTGCGGTTTTTTTAGACCTAACTTTAGATTAATCAATGGGAAACAGACTCTAGGCATAGCCTCAAAAGGAGTAAACGTAGCAAACTGGCCAGAGCCCGTCAATCTCTAAGTTCAATTCTCGCTCATTCGGTTAGCACCGTGCTTGCGGCGCCAGAGGTAAAGTGCCAACCCCGCCAGAAGCAAAACCCCTACGACGCCCCCTGCGATTTGCGGGTAGTTTCGTTCCATGGTGTGGATGGCTTCCTTCCCGTAGCGAACAGCCAGGCTGCCTTCCAAGAAGTAGCGGAACCCACGGCCAAGTGCAATGGCCACAATGAATACTCCGGTTCTGACTTTAAAAGCTCCCGCAAATAAGACGAAAATCTTAAAAGGAGTTGGGGGGGGGAGGATGGATGGAATCATGACAGCGAAGATGCCATATTTGCGGTACCAACGTTGGACAGCCGCAATTTGATGTTCAGCGAATCTCTTGCGCAATAGGACCTCTCCACCTTTTCGACCGGTCCAAAAAAGCATGAGACATCCTGCAATCGAGCCGAGTGTCGTCATGGTGGCGTAGTACAGCATCCGTTCCGGCTTCTCAATAGATAGAGTGACAATGAGGATATCATTGACTTCTGGAAAAGAGAGAAACGAGGAGTCTAGGAAGGCAATGATCAATAAAGCCCATCCCCCCAAAGGGCCTGTGAGAGCAAGAAAGAAACCTTGAGCTTTTTTGATGAGTGTTTTCACGGGTTTCTCAAAATCGGAAGTTTTCCGAAAGGATATTCAAACGGCTGTCGAGTTCAGCCCGGTATCGAAAGCCTTTTCGAATTCGAGTGGCAAATTCAAAGCGGAGGTCTCTGGCCTCTACTTCAAACCCAGTTGGAATTGGCAATATTTGGAAGAAAGGGTATCTCGCGAAGTTAAGGAATGTTTTGGCCTCATCCCCCTGACTTACGGCCTGAAGAATCTCTTTTTGCTCAGGCTTATAGAATGACCGAATCCTTTCTTCTGGATGAAGGGACTGAAACGGATTCCATCCGGCGAAGCGCAAATGGAAAGCTCGAGGCGTCTCGACAACACCATGCCATGCAAAAGGGTTCATGAATTGAGGAAAGGCGCCAATGCTAAGGGGCTCTCCGTCGGCATAAGGTTGGCTTTCCAGTTCCCTAAGTGCCGAATGATGCGAAACCTCTTTGGTAACCCAATATCCTGAAATCAGGATCAATGATAATATCGCCCCACTTCGCAAACTGGTGGGCCGAGCTCCAATTTCCTGATTAATTAATCTGAAGAGATATGTCATCCCCAACCCGATCAGGAAGAAAAACAGAATCCAGGGATCGATAATAAAGACTGTGTCCAAGGAATACCATTCTGATTGGAAAGGCAAAAAAGGACGAATTCCGTAGCTGTTGGTATAGTCGAGGAAAAGGTGGCTACCCGTGCCGAATAGGCTGGCGAGAAAGAGCCAGAAAAACAACAACAGCCGTTTCCAGGGAGTTTCCGGCCTTTCAAAACTCATGAAGAAAAGGCTCAGAAGGACAGATTCAATCGCGATTCCAAAAAGTGAATGGGTCACTCCACGGTGATAGCGCAAGTAATTGATCTGTCCCCCCATAATGGTAGCCAAATCGATGTCGGGAAGATTAGCCCCGATAAGTATAGCGGACGTGGCATGCCGCGAGGTTCGATCCAATCCGGCTTTTGCCAAAGCAAATCCATAGAGTGTGTGAGTCAAGTTATCCATCGAATAATCTGAAGAACAAAGCGTGCCGATAAGCCTGCTGAAGCGCGGAGATTATAGCGAGAATCAGCTTGTTTCCAAACGGAATTGAGCCGGCACTCGCTGAAAACATTCAGTGCTCCTCCTCCGTTGAAGCCGGCGTAAGAATCCAAGAAATCCGAAACTCAAACGCATCATGGAAAAAAGAAAATCCAGCGAAGGGACTGTCGTCGTATTGGGCGGAGGATTGGCTGGTTTAAGCGCCATGTACCATATGCGCCAGGCAGGCGTCTCGAACTGTCACCTCTTTGAAAAGGAAAATAGGGTCGGGGGGCTGACTCGCTCGGAGAAAATCAATGGATTCACTTTTGACTTTACGGGTCATCTTCTCCACTTCAGAAATGAAGAAGTAAAGCAACTCGTGTCTACACTACTGAATGATAACCTTCATTATTTGAAGAGGAATTCTTGGATTTTCTCGAAAGAACGTTACACGCGTTACCCTTTTCAAACGAACCTTTACGGTCTTCCTGCCGAGGTGATCAAAGAGTGTGTCGCGGGGTTTGTCAAAGCTCCAGCCAATCGAATCGAACAGTCCGTGGCGCCCCGGCTGGCGGTTGATAGCTACAAAAATTTCGCAGATTGGGCCAGGCAAACCTTAGGGGAAGGGATCTCACAGCATTTCATGACTCCCTACAACGAGAAACTATGGACCGTTCCACTCGATCAATTGACCTGTGAATGGATGGGAAGATTTGTTCCCACAACATCGCTGGAACAGATTCTGGATGGGGCCTTACGAGATCAGTCGGATGGTATCGGGTACAATGCTCAGTTTGGCTACCCGCTGCGAGGAGGCATCGAGTCTTTACCACGGGCTTTTTCAGCAGGGCTTCAAAACCTCCATGTGGGTCATGAGCTGACTGAACTGGATCCTCTGAAACGGGTCTTGAGATTCAAGAACGGGGAAAGCATTCGTTACGACCACCTCATTACGTCAATCCCTTTACCCAGCCTGATCCGCTCGATTCAGAACCCTCCGGATTCCGTGGTCCGTGCCTGTTCGCGACTGCGCGCCGTCTCTGTCCTTAACTTGAATTTCGGAATTGATCGGAATCCGGGCGACAAGCATTGGGTCTATTTCCCGGAGCCGAAATTTTGCTTCTACCGGGTGGGTTTTTCGCACAATTTTTCTCCCCATCAAGCGCCTGAGGGGAAAGGGGCAATCTACGTCGAGGTCGCCTATTCCCAATGGAAGCCTCTGGATAAGGCTTCAATCATTGAACGCGTCAAACTAGACCTACAAAGCTGTGGGATCCTTCGGAACGATGATCAGATCCTGGCTGAACTCTCACTTGATATTCCTTTCGCCTACGTTCTCTTCGACCATGAGTACCGCAAGTCAGTGGAATTAATTCGCGCCTACGCCAGAGAGAGAGGCATTATCACCATTGGGCGATACGGTTCGTGGGAGTACTCCGGTATGGAAGATGCGATATTGCAGGGGAAATGCGCCACCGAACAAATCCTGGGTTGAATGAGTAATCCCGCGGGTGGCGAAGACATGCGCCCTTTGCATGTCTTCGAAGCAGATAGGAAATGAAAGAGAAATGAGAGAATAGAGAACAGTGCCGAACTTAGTTAGATGATTGAATCTTTGCGGTAAGTCTTGGAATCTTCTTTAAGCGGAAGAACGGTCTTAGATTAATTTCTTCTTGCTCTTCCTTTGCATGCCTAATCGAAAGTGCTGCTTTCCCAATAGAATCGAAGACATCGCAAAACGATGTCTTCGCCACCCGAGGCGTTGGGATCTCCCAGGTCGCACTTGACGGAGCTCTGATCCTTAGCAAGCATCATATTCTATACACAGATCGCCGCTCCGCGGCTTTGCGCGACTGTAGCGTGGACCCGATTTCCGGGTCCGCGGCGTTTCTTTTCACGCGTTTCAAAAAGCCGCAAAGTCAAAAATCGACTCTGCGCTGCCGACTCTTTGAGATACCAATGAAGGTCATCGTAACCATCCGCCAAAAGCCCACGGTCAGGAGAAAACTCTGACCGTGGCTACCACTGCCGCAACCCCCGTGATTTCATGCGGCCCGGAGCGTTGTAGGCCGGGTCTCCATGGCTGATAGATTATGGTTCGTAGCTAGTCTTTTTGGATTGCTTCGCCTGATGGCGCTCGATCGCGAAACCGATCAGTTTGTCGAGCAATTCTGAATATCCAAGCCCACTCGCTTCCCAAAGTTTCGGGTACATGCTGATGGAAGTGAAACCGGGGATCGTATTAATTTCATTTACTTGAATCTTGCCGGTTTGCTTGTCCACAAAAAAATCAACTCTTGCCATCCCCGCGCATTCTGTGGCCAGAAAAGTTTTCACAGCCAGTTCTTGAATGGCCTTTATTTGCGATTGTTCTAGTGAAGCAGGAATCACTAACCGAGAGCCTTCATCAATATATTTGGCACTGTAATCGTAGAACTCATTCGATGGGATGATCTCTCCGGGTAGGGAAGCGACTGGATCGTCGTTTCCCAGGACCGAACACTCGATTTCTCGGGCATTGACTCCTCTCTCGATGATCACCTTTCGATCATATTGGACAGCTAAATCCATCGCAATCGAAAGTTCCTCACGACGTTTGACCTTACTGATCCCTACCGATGACCCCAAATTTGCGGGTTTCACGAAACAGGTGTAGCCGATCTTTGAATCAATCAACGTGCAAATGTCTTCCGCCTGACTCTGCCATTGGGAATCCAGGACCGACACAAATTCAACGATCGGTAGCCCGGCGTCTCGCAGCAAACGCTTCGTCACATCCTTATCCATTCCCGCAGATGAACCCAGAACACCCGCCCCGACATAAGGGATATTGGCCATTTCCAGCAACCCTTGAAGTGTGCCATCTTCCCCATAAGTTCCATGGAGAGCTGGGAATACGACATCAAGGCTCAATCGATTCCCCGGTTTTTTCTCAGAGGAAGAAATTTGCAGCGTGAAACGATCCGAAGGCTTGGTAGGGAGAAACACCGAGCTGCCGCTTCGAAGATTATCAGGGAAATCAGCGTCTGAAAAAGTGGGTCCTGCCCGCCATTCTCCTTCTTTAGTAATTCCAACAGGAACCACGGTATATCGGTTACGGTCAAGTGCTCGAAGGATTGATTCTGCAGAGCGCAAGGAAACTTCGTGCTCTCCGGATTTGCCACCAAAGAGCAGACCTACAACGAGTTTTTCCATCGGATAAAGCCCCTTAAAGAATTTTCTTTCCTAAGGCAGATTGAATGAGTTCGACCCCTAGGATTGCCGTTGTGTTCATGTGATCTAAGACAGGATTCACCTCAACCACTTCCAGTGAGACGAGTTTGTTGGTATCCGCGATCATCTCCATCGCGAGATGAGCTTCACGATAAGATACCCCACCTTTGACGGGTGTCCCCACACCTGGGGCAAAAGCCGGATCCAAAAAATCCATGTCCCAGGAGACGGCAAATCCTGTGGTTTGCTGAGAGGCGATCCGAATCGCTTCCTCGGTAACGCTGCGCATTCCGCGCTCATCAATATCCCGCATCGTAAAAACTCTTACTGCCGAAGACGCCAATAATTTCTTTTCTTCTATGTCGATGTTTCTGACTCCTACAAGGACCGCGTTTTGAGGTTTTACCTTTGGGCACATGCCCCCAAGCATCGTCAATTCTTCCGGCCCAATACCCACCGAGGCCGCCAGTGGCATTCCGTGGACATTCCCGCTAGGGGAGGATTCCGGAGTGTTGAAATCGGCATGGGCGTCGAACCATATCAAGCCTATTGATTCCCCGAGAGGATGAAAGTATTTGGCCACTCCTGCCAAGGTTCCCATTGCAATGGAGTGGTCGCCCCCCAAGATAATGGGAAGCCGTCTGTCCTTGAGCGTTTTTTCCACCATCGAGGCCAGCTGAAGGCAAGTATCCGTAATTTCTTTTAAGTACTTGCTCGTCCCGCCCTCTGATTTCAGCGTCTCGCGGATGCTGACCGGGACGTCCCCCACGTCCTGGACCTCATATCCGAGTTCCTTCAGAACCTGGCTGAGATCGGCAACTCTTAAGGCACTGGGGCCCATATCGACCCCGCGTCGTCCGGCGCCTAAATCGAGCGGTGCTCCAATGATGGTAATTGGTTTCATAGAGTGAATCCTGGCCGTCGTAGTCGCGGCAGGCGTCCACGCCTGTCGAATCGTGCTCGAATGCGGCAAACTTGGCCTTGGACCGATCGAAAGGCCAGGAGGCCCGTCTCTACCTCACCGAGCTTATGGTTTTAGCCGATACAGCATACGAGGGAAGGGAATTGTCTCGCGAACATGCTCCAGACCGCAGATCCACGCCACAGCCCGTTCAATTCCCATCCCAAAGCCCGCATGCGGAAATGTTCCAAACTTACGAAGATCTAAGTACCAATCGAAGGCCTCGGGTGGCAGTCGGTGTTCTTCAATCCGGTGATTCAGCAGGTCAAGGCTCGAAACGCGTTGACCTCCGCCGATGATTTCTCCGTACCCTTCCGGTGCTAAGACGTCAACGCATAAGGCCAATTCGGGTCGTTCTGGGTCCGGCTCCATATAAAAGGCCTTAACTTGAGAGGGATACCGATGAACCATGACGGGCCGCTCGAATTTTTCCGAAATAATCGTTTCATCACTGCCCCCTAAATCGCCCCCCCATTGAATCTCCGATTGGCTTTCCTGCAAGATCTTGATCGCTTCGTCATATTGAAGGCGCGGGAATGGCGGCTCCACTTTCTCCAATTTCGTGACATCCCTTCCCAAAACTTCCAATTCTTTTCGGCGGGTCAGCAAAACCGATTTGACGATGGCGCTGATGAATTCTTCCGCCAGGACCATAATGTCGTCTAATCCAGCAAAGGCGACTTCTGGCTCGACCATCCAAAATTCCGTCAGGTGTCTTCTTGTTTTAGATTTCTCAGCCCGAAACGTCGGGCCGAAGCAGTAGACTTTCCCAAAAGCCGCCACAGTTGCTTCGTTGTAGAGCTGCCCGGATTGAGTCAGGTAAGCTTTGTCTTCAAAATAACTCACCTCAAAAAGGGTTGTGGTGCCTTCGCAAGCAGCGGGGGTAAAGATGGGTGTGTCCACCAAAGTGAAACCGCGCTCGTCAAAAAAATTGCGAACTGCCTTGATGATTTCATGCCGGATTTTCAAAATGGCATGCTGGTGGGAGGAGCGGATCCACAAATGACGGTGATCCATTAAAAATTCAACCCCATGCTCTTTAGGCGTGATCGGAAAGGGTTGGTGTGCCGGCACCAACTGGTGGATCTTTAGATCCCGTACATCCAACTCGTATCCTCCTGGGGCGGTCTTTCCCTCCGGCACCTTTCGAATCGTTCCTGTTACTTCCACGGACGATTCCTGAGTCAGAGACCTGCCTGCTTCGAAGATTTCAGGAGAGACCGCGTTCTTGAGGATAATCGTCTGCACGAGTCCCGAGCCATCGCGGATAATCGGGAATATGATTTTCCCGCTGGAGCGGATATTATAAAGCCATCCCTTGATCGTGACTTCCTGCCCTTCGAATCGCGAGAGTTCGGCGATTGTTACCGTAGGCATCACTCCTCCTGGGCTCCTAACAAAGCTTAACTTCGGGTATGCGTTTTCGCAGGAGCGGCTAGGGGTGTCATAGTCCACTCTTGATTCTGAGATGGAAAGCTTTTCCCCTATTTCCACACGCTTGATTGCATCGCCAAAAAGGTGTATGAATAGAGTTCTCTAAGAATTCTCCATTGGACAACCCGATTATAGTGATTTGTATCAGCATCTTATCCCGACGGGCCAACTTGAGGCACAAGGCGAAGAGTTTAAATCCAGTGAAGCCGCTGAAACATGCTCCCGGATGAGGGCAAGAGGGTCCGTCACCGTCTACCTAACATATGATTCGAAAAGCTTTGTTGCAATGGGTGTCGAGATTCCTAAAATAGGAATTTCAATTTGCATGCCGGGAGTCTCATCTACACCCAGTAGCGCCGATACTAACATCTTTCAAGGATGTTGAAAAGCAGGCGAAGCTCAAGAGAAAGGATGCAAGAATGATGAGGAGACATCGGAAAGTTTCTTCCACAGGGCGCCCGCGGGATTACATTGCCGAGATGATCCTGAAATCGTCGCGCGTTGAAGAGCAAACGAATGCCGAAGTGCATTACCTGACGCGGCTGATTCAGAACAAGGTTCCAGTCCTTGTTAAATTGACGAACGATGAAGAAATCAAGGGGTGGATTGAATACTACGACAAAAATTTTATTCGTGTGACTCGCGGAAGCGATCCGAACGTTTTCATCTACAAGGATCAGATCAAATACATTGTTGAAACATGACCGGTGTGAATGTGGGCGTCACGATTCTCCATTTCTGCAAATTGGGGTGCTTCTTCCTCTAAGCCCCGTCCGAGAGTATTATTGCCAGGTTTTGTGAAAAAAATGATCTGGGCACGACCGTGTTGCAACCCGCCTGTATCGCTTTCTCTTTGAGCTCCGTTTGAACATGAGAGTAGAAGCCAATGACTGGGATCGCCTGTAGTTCGGTATCCGCCTTCAAGGATTGAATCGCTTTCAAGGGGCCGAGGGTTTCTTTACTCAAGTCGATGAGAATCAGAGAAGGGGTCAACTCACGCGCTGTTTTCAATAAGTCTTCTTGATCCTTGGCGAAGGTCACCGAAACGGCACAGAGCGATGCCGTGGCAGCGATCTTCGCTGTAAAAAAGAGGTCATCAACCAGACCAAGGACCACTCGTGACATTTTTCCTCCAAGCCATGTAGAGATCGAAGGACAAAAGTTTTCTCAAATTCAATGTAACGGAAGGCAAGCCAATGCCAAAGCTAAAAGAGCAATCGATTCGGGTCATTCATCTTGAAAAGCCCCTTTCTGTGCCTGTCGCTGAATGTTTTTCCTGCTTTTCAACAACTCGTAAGCTCCAGAAATGGTATGACCCGGAGGCACACATGACTTCATTTCGAGTCGGCGGGGAAATCGCCGGCACCTATTTCCCGGGATATCAGATCATGGCCGTTGTCAAAAACCAGTTGGTGGTTCACAAATTTAAAAGTGTCATCGATGGTATCGGGATTTGGAGCTTCGTCCAACAAGGAGCTCGCTCGCGTGTCGTGTTGGATCATCTGGCTGAAGAAAATCGTGGGGATGAATACTTGGCGCGTCTTTTTCATTGGCAGGGCCTAGTAGAAAATTTGTCCGCACTGTGTGAACGCAGATCTTTACCCTTTGAGAACGGAAAATACATCGTAGAGCCATTACCCCGTGGGATTCGGTATGCCACCTGTCCAGAATTCGTGGCGGCGATGAAGCCATAATGTTCGTAAATTTCAAATGGTGGAATAGCCAACGGGACTCTATACGAATAGATTAAGCTTGAACAAGAACCGAGAGCCTTTAGCCAGGCCTGAAGTCGGGTTGGGAAACGATGAACTGGAAGGGACTCATCATCCGCGCGGAAATAAACTAGAAGATCATCTTGACAATCATCGATTCATTGGGAAATTCCCGGGTCTCTAGTTTGGAATAAAGTTTCTTGCCATTTTTATAGATTTCGAAACGCCCATCATTGAAGGGGACCAACTCAAGGGAAGTAATCCGCTGTTTTCCTGTGCTGAGAATTTTTTCCGTCAAACTGACGGCTCGAGGCTCGTAATTTCACTTTGCACAATATTCAATTTTCAGTTTCATACTCACCATCTCCATTGGAAGAGTGTTACTCAAAGGGCACATTCTACCACAGAGCCTGTTAACAGTTGTTTTCGCAGAAGAAACGAAGCATAATTAACTCTATATTCAAATTCCTACTTCTTCGTAATCCCTATCGGTCTCGTTCACTGATTTACTCTTGAGGAAAAGAGTCCATTAACCTTGAAATACAAGAAACTTGCTATCCTGAGTCTAATGGCCTATCTGGTTGCCGTCTCTCTTGTGATTGGAACCGATGAGAACGGGAAAAAGGAGGGGAGTACTGCCAAGAAAGCTCCCGAGAAAACGGATATCTTTACGTTCAAGGTTCCTGTCGATGTCGTCGTCGTGAGTATCGTGGCCAGCGACAAGAGTGGTAACCCAGTTAAAGATTTAACGAGGGACGATTTTAGAGTTTATGAAGACGGAAAGCCTGTACCCATTCATACTTTTTCGTTGGAATCTTACAAATCTACACAACCGGCGCAGTCCAATCGCACTCAGTCTGTTGAAGTAGAACCCGGGAATTTGAGTAAGCCGGAGGAAGTTATCCCCACCCAAGCCCGGATGATTACTTTATTCTTGGACGATGTCACTAATGAAAAACCGGAGAATCTACTCCGACTTCAACCAGCCATTGCCAAGTTTCTGGAAGGCGGTTTGCAAGCGGGTGACATGGTTTCTTTTCAGACTGCTTCGGGAAGTTTTCATGAGGATTTCACGACCGATAAAGAGTTGATTCTCTCTTACGTCTCCTCTTTTGTAAAGAAAGCCAGTTACAGTCGAGTCTCTCGTGAGGAATGTCCCGACCTGACGGATCTCCAGGCATACCAGATCCATAATGCGATCTCAAATCCGGAACCTCTTCAGGTTGCCATTGCAGAGACCATTGTCTGTACGGGAAGAGAGGCAGATCTGGATAGCACTGATAGCCAGGTCAAACAGAGTGTGATACAACAAGCGACCAATACGGTCCGGGCCACAGCCTATTCACTGTATGAAGAAAATCAATTCAGGTACCGGCGACTTCTTTCGAGCTTAAGGCAACAAGTTCGGAGCCTGAAGCATTTTGAAGGCCGGAAGTCTCTGATTCTCTTTTCCGATGGGTTTCTTGCCGACGATGTTCGATTCGAGTTACAAGAAATCGTGGATGCCGCTTTGCGCTCAGGGGTTGTTTTTAATACGCTGGATATTCGAGGCCTATATACACCGGAACTCGACGCCAGCAAGAGAGGAATCGCCAGTCGTAGGAGTGATCTATTTACGACGCTCTCCCAGAAGACGCAAATCCGGATCGAGGACATGAACCAACAGGACCACCCCCTACATCAACTATCCAGCGAGACCGGGGGCATCCATATTGGTAACACCAATGATCTGTTCGGAGGCCTGAAAAAGATTCTCAATACCGACTCTTCTTATTATGTCTTGAGTTATGCTTCACCCTTACCGGGCACGGATGGCCGCTATCACAAAATAAAAGTGGACGTCAGCCGTCCCGGGATCCACATTAATTACCGTCAGGGCTACTACACCCCCAAAGAGCAGCGGTCCTTTGAGCGAAGAAAAAAAGAGGATATTCTTGAGGCGCTCCAGGCACCGGGAAATGTCAATGAAATTCCCATCCAGCTTTCTTACAACTATTTCCAGGTCGATGAAACCCGCTATCAATTGGCTCTCCTCACGAAAGTGAATATTCGTGGTTTGAAATTCGTCGAAGAGGATTCGCGTTTTAAGAATTTGATCAGCCTGGTCGTCGTCGCTTTTGATGAAAATGATCGCTACGTGGACGGTCTGGAAAAGTCAGTGCAGTTGAGTCTTACCGATCCAAGTTACCAAACGTTGTTATCGAGCGGTTTTACGTCTAAAGTCGCCATCAATGTGCCTCCTGGACGCTACAAGATCAGAGCTGTGGTGAGAGAAGGGGTCAACACAAAGATGGGGTCCATTCGCAAGAACATTGAAGTCCCTTGAGAGGATATAGATTTACGGTTCAACGCAGTAGGGTCCGTCCGGGTGCGCGCCATTGGCGCCAAACACGCTGCATTTTCATGAACTCCTAAACCTTTTCAGAGTCAATTCTGCCATCGCCAAGCAAATGCAAGGCAAGATAAGGAGGGGCGGATGAACAACAATCAATTCAAGGCACTGTTCAAGAGACTTTTCTTTGCATTACTGGGAATGCTGCTGTTCCAGCCATCGGCGAACCCGGGATGGGCGATTCCTTTTCAGGAAGGCTCTACAGGAACCATTCGAGTGGATGTGGATTTGGTCACGGTGGAAGTCATCGCCCAGGACAAGAAAGGGAATCCCATCCTGGGTTTAAAAAGAGAAGACTTCAAATTGTACGACGATGGAAAATTACAACAGATCGTCACGTTTGACGCGGTTGCCGACAGCGGAGATAAGACGGTTCCCACTAGCCTCAATGATATTGATGAAGCCAAGCGTGGCAAAGTTGTTCTGATCCTCTTTGATGATAGCAACATCATGCCCCAACAAATCAAGGTTAGCCGTGACGCAGCGGCCACCTATGTTAAACAGCATATGCGTCCGTGGGACTTGTTTGCCGTGGCAGACTATGGGATGAGTTTGAGAATCTCACAGACCTTTACACACGACATCACAAAAGTGATTGAAGCGATTCATTTGCCGGCCATGTCTCACGCTCTTCAGGATAGAACGCAACTGCAAAACGATGACAATCAAAACCTCAGTGCGGTGACCGGGCGGGATCAAAGTGGGGGCCGCCCCGGAAGTCAGCGTATTCCTGGGCAATCCTCCATCGTGAATCCGGAAAACAAGTACCGGGGGATGGTGTATCTCAGAACACTCAACGGTTTGTCAACCTCGATTGCTCGAATCAAAGGCCGGAAAATCGTTCTCATGTTCTCCGAAGACTTTAAATTATCCGTCGAATTGCAAAACGAACTGCAGACTCTGATTACGGCCTCACAAAGAAGTAATGTGGCTTACTACACTGTTGACTCTAAAGGGTTGAACACCTTACCGCCGACAGGGTTTGGACCTCAGAGTTTTCTACCTCAAGATAGATCAGAACCCCGTGGTCAAATGAACCCTCAACTTTGGTCATGGCGAGGATTAGCTCGTTTGATGTTTCCTGCCATTGACTTGCTGAAGCCAGACCCGACTCTCCTCGTCTCAGCCAACTACTTTCAGGCTCGGGGAGGAGGCCAATCCGGTGGGCAGGGCGGAGCCGGTTCGGGTGGTGGAGCGCCAAGCGGCGGAGGAGGAACTTCGGGTGGATCGCCAGGGGGAAAAGGGAATACCCCGGCGGGTCAAGGGACCGGGCAAACGGGAAATGGAACTGCCGGTCAACAAGGCAACTCTCCCTATGGACCGGGGTCCACATTGCCCGGTATGATGAATGAAATGCAGCAGGCCTATTTGGAAAATGTCTTGCGTTCCCTGGCCAATTCAACGGGTGGAACTTCAATTTTCAATACGAATAACTTAAACCAAGGGCTGGACAAAGTTGACTTGGAACTGAGCAATTACTATGTTCTCGGCTTTAACCCGAGTAGTTCCAAACGAGATGGAAAGCTCAGAAAGATCGAGGTTAAGTCAGAGGCTAAGGGGGTCAAGTTGAAATATCGCGCAAATTATGTTGACCCTCGCCCTCCCGATTCTCTGGCGGGTTCTAAAGAAGAGCGCTCGCTTTTGAGCGCCATCTCATCTCCAACACCTAAGACGCAGCTCCCGGTCATGTTTCGTCCGATGTACTTCTATGACTCCACATCCCTTGTTCGAGTCCCCATTAGCGTTTCGATTCAGCACGGAGTGATTGAACTCAAAAAGAAGGGGCCAATGCTTGTCAACTCGATTGACGTGATGGGGGTAGCTTACGGAGAAGATGGCAGCGTGGCTGCACGCTTCAGCGAGACCGTAAACCTTTCCATAGAGAAAGAGAAAGAAGCCGCATTTCAAAATCAGGACATTCCGTACCAAAATTATCTAAAGCTTCGGCCAGGGAAATACCAACTGAAAATGGCCATCGCTGATGAAAAAGGAAAGATTGGAACGACTGAGCAGTCGCTGGTCATCCCACCTTTGCCAGCGGATGGAATGGCGTCCAGTAGTTTAGTCCTTACGCAACAGCTGAACCAGCTCCCGGATCTAATCAGAAATATACAATCTAGTTTAATGGAGGAAAACGATCCGCTTGCTTACAAAGGAATGCAGTTGATTCCCGACGTCGACCAAATCTTGAGCAAAGATGGGAGCATCGCCGTTTACTACAAAGTTTATAATCTGAAAAGTAACCCGCAAAATCGGCACTTAGTCGCCAAAATCCAGGTCATTGACGAAAAGGGGGCTCCCGCAACGAATGAATCGCTCGTTCTGGATGATGCCACTCAGCCGACCGGCCCTTCCGAGGCGGCCATTGGGTTTTCGATTCCTCTGAAGGGCATGGCGCCAGGGAAATACCAACTCAAGATAGAAACTCAAGATGCTGAACAGAACCAGTCCGTAAATTCCGGGACGGAATTCACGATTCGGTAAAGTCTTGTCACAACAGAGGTCACTCACTGCGTGGTTCCATACTACTTCAGGGGCCAAACGGCGTCTACCCCTGCGTGTCCATCATCCTACAAACTTATACCCGGAACCTCGGACCGTGAGGATATGACACGGGTTTTCGGGATCCTCTTCCAGTTTCTGGCGCAACTTAACAATTTGATTGTCCACGGTTCGGGTCGTCGGGTAGGCTTCGTAGCCCCAGACCTCATTCAGCAACCGGTCTCGCGAAATCACAACTCCTTTATTGCTCACCATGAGTCGAAGGATGGCGAGCTCTCGCGTTGTGAGGAAAACTTGTTGCTCCCCTCGGCGGACTTCCATTTTGAGAAAATCGACCGAGACATTGCCGAAATGACAATGCGCCAGCAAACTTTTTTGTCCTGCTGACCGCCTCAGAATCGCCTGGATACGTCCCAACAGTTCACGAATGCTGAAGGGTTTTGAAACGTAATCATCCGCGCCCAGTTGGAATCCCGCAATTCGATGTTCCTCCTCTCCTTTGGCAGTCAGGACCAGTACCGGCGTGGCAATTCCTTCTTGCCGAATACGCCTGCAAATTTCTTCTCCGGTTAGTTTAGGAAGCATCAGGTCCAGCAAGATAAGGTCAAAGGAAGGGTCTCTTGCTTTTTCCAGCCCCAGGGCCCCATCCATAGCCGTATCAACCTGGTAACCTTCAGCAGAGAGGTTTGATTCCAATGCTCTTAAAATAGGACGTTCGTCTTCGATGATGAGTATTTTGTACATATTGGCCTAACTGTTTTTCAAATGGTTTTGTTCGCAAAGGTTTTGGATAGAAACCGTCAAGTCGGCTGCAATGCCAGATGCCGGGTTATGGTGGCACCCTAGAGCATCATAGAGCGGCTTCCCAGCCCAACGCAATATTTTCTGAGCGAGCGAATCTGAAAGTCTCGGATACGCAACCCAATTTTTTCAACTTTCTCTAGGACGATTTACCGGAAGCTCGATCACGAATAGGGTCCCCTTGGTGACTGCCCTATCTTTCAGAGATATCGATCCACCGTGAGCTTCAATGAAGGCTTTGCACAGGGTTAGTCCTAAGCCGGTCCCCGATAGGGCAGGATCCAGCCCTTTCCCACGATAGAATTTATCAAACACATAAGAGCGTTCTTCAATCGGGATCCCTATTCCATGGTCTTCGACTTGCCAGCTGGCGATTCCATCCTCTTGGCTCAACTGGATCCCAAGAAACTTCTCCTCTCCACTGTACTTAAGACTATTGCTGATCAAGTTCACGGCGCATTGTTTAAGGGCCGCGCGATCGGCTCTTTCGAGGATCAAACTTTCCGGAAGGTCCAGCTGCACCTGGAAATTCGCTTCTTCGAGCTGCTGCCAAAAAAGCTGGTAACTTTCCTTAACGACGGTCACCAGATCAACGCTTTCCCAGACAAAGCGTTTTTTATCGTTTTCCAAACGGGTAAATTCCAGTACGTCATTGATCAATAAACTGAGCCGATCGACTTCTTCGACAATCGTCCCCAGGCTGGATCCCGCAGGTAGGTTGGCTCTTTTCATCTGGAGTTCCAGGGTTTCTGCATGAAGTCGAATGGCCGTCAACGGCGTTCTCAGCTCGTGAGATACATTTGTTAAGAAATCAGCTCGCAATTTGGAAAGGCGCTGCTGTTCTCTGACAGAACGCTGCCCAAAGAAGAGGACCATGATGCTTGTTCCAATGGCTAAAAGCACAATCGTGAGGTAAAGAATATTCTTGCGAACGGTTTTTTGCCTGAAAGACGCGAGATTTCGCGGCATGACCTCGACCACGAACTGGGGCGCCAAGGGGTCTAAAATCCCTTGCTCTTTCAGTCCTTTCGAATCCGCTGCTTTCATGCTGGATGGTCCTTCTGAAGCGGCTGGTGTTCCTTTCTGTGGGTCGTGCTCCCGTCGCAGCAACCCCTCTGGATTGGCTTCCTGAAGGTCAGAGGCAGCGGGGGGGGCATGTCTTGTGATATTGACCGTCAGTTCTTCAGGTAACCAGGAAGCTTGAGCAACGGTCGCCTGAAGTTGAGCTGCCATGAGTTCCAAGTCAACGGCCGCCCCGATCAGACTCAATTCAGAATGATCAACAAATCGGAACATCACGATGTAAGGTTCATCATTGGGGTCACTGCTGAGGAAACGAGTGGGCATCTGAATCCGAGCAGTATTGTAGAGGTTTCGACGTAAGACCAAGTTCAAGCGATAGACGAATTTTTCCGCCCAATGTATTTGTTGGGCGATGCGCGCGAATTGTTTTTCCCGCGCAAACCAGGATTCGTGTTCGTTCCGGCGACGACATTGCTCCTGCAGGCGCTCCACCCAAGGCAATAGGGAAGGAGAAAGCGGGACATCACCAGTTGCAATGGCGGACAGCCAGACCTCCACGAGTTTGCCATGATAGCCAAGAGTCTTTTCAGTCAGCTCTTCGAATTGGAGGATGGCCTCGGTTGCCTTCATTACGGTAGCCTGTCCGATTGGGATCCCGGTGCGCACACCTTCGGTCAGAATCAGTTTAGCTAAGGAAAGTGCCTTCTCCCGATCTTGCTTCTCCACCGCCACTAACAAACGCCTTTGCTGTTCCTCTATATCGAGTGCTCCACTCAAACTCGGAGTTCTGTGTTCAACGGTCAGGTCAAGCAATGCTTCATGGATCGACTGATTGAGAGCTCCTGAAATTTCCAGGGGTTGGGGGTAAACTTGATAGGAGGGATAAAAAAGCGTTCCTGAATTGTCCAAACTAAACCCGAAAACACCTTCACCCAAATTATGATCCCAGACCCTCATTTCCTTGAAATGAAGTGGCGGTGATGGCAATGTCGAAATCGCATTTTGCCATTTCTCCGGAAGAAGAACTTCTCGAAAGACCCGTTGCGTCTTTTCCAGACAAAATCTTTCCTGTTCACGAAGCTGGCTTTCCTCTGCACGAGACTGACGCTGGATGAAGAAGAGACAAAGCCCAGAGAGCACAAAGATACACCCCAGTGTCACTGGGATGAACCAGAGAGCGGAATTCCAAAATGAGCCTTCTTGAGCTTTCAAGAACCGGTGCCTCGCATCTTTGTCTAGCTAAAGTAGAACATAGGTATCCCTAGAAATCAAAGCGCGGCACTTTGTGATGGATTGGTTTGGCCGAGGGAAACCTCTTGATTCGAACAGGTCTTGGCAATCACTCGGGGAACGGCTATATTCCTGGGACAAAGAGGTGAAAGGGAGGAACTCGAAAATGGTTTTAGACCTCAGCAACAAGACAGCCTTAGTCACAGGCGCCAGCAAAGGAATTGGGCGGGGTATTGCTATCGAGCTGGGTCGCCGGGGGTGTGATGTGGCGATCAATTTCCGTTCGGATCGGGCGGGCGCAGAAAAGACAGCCCGCGACATCGAAGCGTTAGGGCGACGCGCCGTCCTGGTGGCTGGCCATGTGGGAGATTCCGGGGATGTCTCCAGGATGTTCCAGGAAGTGTTTCGCGTATTTGGTACGCTATCCATACTGGTTAATAACGCCGGGACACAAGTGTGGAAGTCGCTTCTGGAACTTGAAGAAGAGGAATGGGATCGAGTCATCGACACGAATTTAAAGGGTGTTTTCCTGTGTACCCAGCAAGCTGCCCGCCACATGAAAGAGAATCACTACGGCCGGATTATCAATATTGGCTCAGGCTGTAACAAAACTCCTTTCCCGAAATTAGTTAGCTATACGGCCAGTAAAGGAGGAATTGACATGTTGACCCGCGTCTCTGCCGTGGAGCTGGGACAATATGGGATTACGGTCAATTGCGTTGCGCCCGGTGCTATTGAGATCGAACGGACTAAGGATGAAGCTCCCGACTATGCCGGGACATGGGGGCCTGTGACCCCGATGGGACGGGTCGGCGCTCCCAAAGACGTGGCTTGCGCCGTGAGCTATCTGGCAAGCGACGAAGCTGACTTCGTGACCGGGCAGACACTTTTTGTGGATGGAGGGCTTTTTACCAGAGGAGTTTGGCCCTATCCTCTCGATTGAAAGACGGTCGCACAACATATTAGCCCGCAATTCTCGCCACCAGGGGGAAACTGACACACTCTGTTTTTGAAGAATCCAGTTCGCCGGGTGGGGTCACCCGGCCTACAGAGGTTGAAGGCCGCATGCCCTCATGCGGCGCTGGTGGTGAGAAATGCGGGTTAGGACCATTGAATGCGTACGAAACTGGTTCATTTATTAATCCAACCCATGCTGTTGAAAAGCGCTCTGCCTCTTTTCCTGATGCTGGCCGTACTGGTGTGCAGCGCCTGCCTCACTCCGAAACCGATGACCAATTTCGCTAACTTGAAGCGGGAATATTTGGATGGTTTGTTTCTTGCGAAACCTCATTTGGCGACGTTTATGGGAGACCACCGCTTTGATGACCGCCTCGCGGACTTGTCATTACAAGGTTTGGCCCTCAGACGCCGAATGCTGGAACAGCAGAAAATCCGGCTGAGAGGAATAGATATCAAGAATCTACCGCTCGATGAACGAATAGATGCCCGCATCCTTTCGGATGGGATTGAATTGGAACTGCTTTATTTGAACGCGATCAAGGAGTGGGAATGGGAACCTCGGCTCATTGATTCCTTTCCGTACTATGATCCTCGGGAAATCGTTGCCACGCGAATTCTGGACATCATTCACGGAGACTACGCTCTGCTTGAGCAAAGGTTGAGGAGTGTTTCCATCCAGATGACGGCATTGCCAAAATTCCTGACACAAGTCAAAACTCAGCTCAAGAATCCGGCCAAGATCTATACGGAACAGGCCATTCGCGATAACCGTGGCCGCTTGCAAGTGTTTCAGAATGATTTGGCCCAGTTCATTAGTGCCGCCGGAAATATATCCCCGGCCCTTCGTAGTGATGCCGAATCGGCCAGAACCGTCGCGGTTGCTGCGCTTGAAGATTATCAGCACTTCTTGGAAAAAGACTTGTTGCCACGAAGTTCGGGGGACTGGAGACTGGGTGCAGAACTCTTTAAGAAGAAATTTTCTCTTGCTCTTCAAACCGATCTCACGCCTGAGGATTTGACACCTCGGGCAGAAGAAGCTTTGCGGAACGCTAAGCTCGAACTCTTGCAAGTTTCCAGGCAACTCTATTCAGAGCTCTTTCCGGGGAAACCGTTTCCAGGACCAGGGCCCGATGCTGCTTTTCAGGTTAAGTTGATTCTGGCTGTACAAAGTGAGCTCTCGAAAGACCATCCCCAAGCCGATGATTTTGTCGGTGCTCATCAGCGTGTTTTCACCGCCCTTCGTAATTTCATTGAATACCAGAATCTCATAGGACTTCCTCCGGCAGAAACTTTGTCGGTAGAAGCGATGCCGCCTTTCAAACGGGGAGTTTCCGAGGCTGAATATCTGGCCCCGGGTATTCTCGAAGAAAAGCCCCAATGGAAGGCGACTTATTATGTGGATCCCGTCGATCCGAACTGGGCTCCGATCCGAGTCGAATCGTATTTGAGAGCGAATAACGACTACCAAGTACAGCTTACCGGAATGCATGAGGCGTACCCTGGGCACCACACACAGTTCTACTATTCCAAACGACATTTGGATCCGTTAAGGGCTGTTCTTTGGAACCCTCCCTTTACCGAGGGGTGGGCCGCTTATAGCACTTCGCTTATGACTAAACTCGGGTATGGAGGAGATAAAAATCTCCGTTACCGCTTCTTTGATTTGAAAGCGAACATCCGAACGGCGATGAATACTTTGATTGATACTAAATTACACTCTGGCTGGATGACTGAGAAGGATGCAGTCCGGTTTATGGTCGAAGAAGGGTTTCAAGAGCAAACTGTCGCCGAGAAAAAACTCTTGAGGGCGCAACTTGAAACCACCCAGCTCTCCCAATACTTCCTGGGATTAGAAGAGATCCAACAATTGGAAAAGGACGTTAGAAGAGCAAAAGGCACATCATTTAGTCAACGGGAGTTTAATGAAACCCTTATCGGACATGGCTCGATGCCGGTAAGATATCTAAGAACTTTTTTTCAACTGAATTAAAGTTTGTCTGGCTTGCTGGGTAGGGTAAAATAACGGCTTTTAGAGGGGATGATGGCCAAACCAAAAATTTTGCTTTTCGAGAAAATCCACCGCAAGGGAATGGATTTCTTGGAGCAACAAGGATGCGAAATCGTTTTTCCGGAATCCCTGGAGGAGAAGGCCCTGGTGCGGGCCGCTACCGGAGTTTCCGGAGTGGTCTTTCGAACGCACGGCTTCGTGAGCAGGAGTTTGATGGAATCGTCTCCCGGGATTCAAGTCGTTGGGCGACACGGAGTGGGACTTGACAATTTAGATATTCCCGCCGCAACAGAGCTGGGGATTTGGGTCGTCAGTACCCCCGAAGCCAATTCCGAGTCTGTCGCAGAACATTTTGTCTCACTCGCGCTCATGCTTTCGCGGAAGGTTTCTCAATCCATGCGCGCCTTGAAGGCCGGCCGTTGGGAAGATCGCAATCTATATATTGGACAGGAATTATTCGGAAAGGTTTTGGGGATAGTCGGGCTGGGCCGCGTGGGATCGACCATCGCCCGAATTTGTCACCACGCGTTTGGAATGAAAGTTATATTCCGTGACATTGTCCCCAAGCCTGAATGGGAGCGAGCGCTGGGTGCTCAGCCAGTGAGTCTGGACGAAGTGATGAGTCGTTCGGACTATATCTCACTCAATGTTCCGCTCACCTCGGAAACTCGTGGAATGATTGGAGCTCGTGAGCTCGGCTTGATGCAAAAAGGAGCTTATATCATCAACACGTCACGCGGACCTGTCTGGAAGGAAGCGGAACTGTTACATTGTTTGAAAGAAGGACGGATTGCAGGCGCTGCGGCCGACGTGTTTGAAAAGGAGCCTGCCTCCTCTGAAAACCCTCTTTTGCCAATGGAAAATTTTATTGGGACCCCCCACGTCGCCGCCCATACCCAGGAAGCTATGCAGCGGATGGCTATGGTTGTCGAAGATGTGGTTGCCGTGATCAAAGGGCAGGAACCCAAATACCCGGCCAACCGGCCGGTTAAGCTGAGGGAAGCCGCTATTTTGTCTTCTTGAGGATATACGATGAAAAGAAATTTCGATTTCTTTGGACAGGCTTATACATTGGAAATGGATGGTTCCTCCGAGGCTGAAGGGGAGTTTCAGCTATGCAAGGCGACAGTGGCAGGTCCCGGAGAAATCCGAAAAGGTGCTTTCAAACTGACGAAAAGTGCGTGGGAAGCGGTTAATCGCAAGGGGCAGGAAAGTCAGACGCCTTCATATGAGAAATTGGTGGACGGCTGCGTCGACGCGATTAAAGCGGAACTTTATATTCGCCCTCTGTCTGAGGGGTTCTCCTACCTTCTCGATCACCGCTATTTCGATAAGCCCCCTGGCTGGGAGTAGAGTGGAGCAACGATCCACCGGGCCTGTTGCTCATGGCCATCAGTCCCCGCTACAACTTATTCTTAAAACTTCGTACGACAGGCGGGGACGCCTGTCGCTACAGAATATGGTAGCAACAGGCATCTTTGCCTGTTGTCCGGCGGAACCAATGGGGGAGCACTATTGCGACGACGTCCGCCCTTTTTTAAGGGGGGACTACTGGGGGTGAAGAATTACTGGCAAACAACAATTAATGCGTTTGTATTAGTCCGGCGCATTCGAATGAACAACCTCCGGCGTGCTCGTTTCACTTTGCACTAACTCTTTGGCCAGTTTTTCCCGCAGGTGTATGTAGGCAGCCTCAATCCGAGGCAAATACCCTTTCTTAAGCTCCAACAGATCTTCCAGTAATTGGCGAGAACCGTCCGCAAGGAGCGCCAGGTTCCGGGAAGACAACTCCGCCTCATGTCTCTGCAAACGCTCAATCAGCATACAGGTGTCATGCTGCGCGCCAATGACATCTTGCAAAGCCCGACAGTCGCGGGCCAGTTCTTCGCAGGCAATGGAGACCAAGGGTCTTGTAATTTCAAAGGCGTAGCGAAGTTTCTTGGTGGCGATCCTGAGCTGGTGGACGGCATGGTCATCTTCAAGGGAAGAAGGGCTCAGTTCGAAGTTAAGAACGGGTGTTGCCCGGTCCTGCAGGATTCTGGGAATCAACTTGAGGAAATTTTCGCGAATGGCGGCCTGATGTTCCTCAAAAAGTAGATGGGGTTTGAATGGGGTGGTCGTTGCCGAATGGGCCAACTGGGTTAATTCATCCCGGAGAGACTTCAAGCCAGTCTTCTCGAGCCTGCGGAGCATTCTTTTTCGGATGCGTGACTGTTCTTCTTCCAAAATCGCATTCAGATGCTCGCTGGCTGCCCTTGCCACCAGTCCTCCGGAAGGTTGAAGCTCACGGATGAGTTTCAGGTTGACGTCAACTTCTCGGGGTAAACCGAGAACCTTCGTCACTTTCTTGACATTTGAAAGCGATTTATTTATCCGGGCTGCCAGAAACAGAGGTTCAAACAAAGTGATTGTTTCTCGCACTCGGCGCGTAGCGACGCGCATGTCATGAAGCGCCCCGGCGTGATTCTCCACTCGCAACTTCTCATAATTATTTTGTATGACACTCATGAAATGCAGGATGAGTTCAGACACATAGGCCTGGACATGGTCGGCGGTCGTGGTAGGACTGGGTTTCACGGATGTTCTCCCGGACAATGGCGTCGAATGATATCTTATCATCCATTTGACTCGTGTGGCAGTGTTTCGATTTATTATTCCAGGCATTCGGTAGGGCGGACTCACAAAGCGAGTTTGGACCAGTTTTTGTAGCGCGGAGTTGTTGTATAACTCCGCGGCTTTGGAGCCATGGACGGAAACTAGGCACTTTCCTCAGAAGGCCGCAGAGTCAGAACCCGCCTTTGCGTTACCCGCTAATGTGCGAACTGTCCCGAGCTTCAGGATCAGTTGTAGCCGGGGCCGCTGGCCCCGGACAACAGGCCAGGAAGCCTGTCGCTACTGCTCAATATCGCCGGAAGACTGTTTTATGTTTTTGCGTCAATATAATGGGGGAAATCGCACGACCTTGGTAGCCAAGATGAAGGCACTTTCTGCATTCATCTTGGGCTTCCCGCACCGGCGCAACTGCCGATGACAAACGCAGAATAGGCGTTTGTCGTGGCTACCAAAGATTGCCCCAAAAATTAGGGCATGCGATTATTACCGAAGGCCGGGCCTTACCGTGGCAAACCTCTTCCACCCATAGAATAGTGGGGCGGTAACCACTAACACGGCGATTGTCACCAGGCTATGTTTTGTATCACTCACGACTCTTCCCACGAAGAAAACCAAAATCAAAATGATCACGATGACCGTTGTCCATGGGTAACCCCAGGCACGATAGGGTCTCGCAGTATTTGGCTCTCGCCATCGAAGAGTGATTAGCGCCGCATAGCTCAAAAAGTAGTTGACGGCTAGGAAAAGTGCACCCGCAGCCAAGACCTCATCAAATGTTCCCGTAATCAGAAACGCGCAGGAGGCAAGGGTACTTAAGGCCAGAGACACCGTCGGGGTGCCGCCTGCATTCACGCGCGTGGCCTGATGGAGAAAAAGTCCGTCTCGTCCCAGTCCATACAGCACTCGGGTGGAGGACAGGACCGTGGCATTCATTGTTCCCAGGATCGAAACAATCAAGGTGACTCGGAGGATCAATTCCCCCCGTTCTCCAAAGATTGCCTTGGCGACTGTGGCGGCCACAAATGGGTCTTTTGCCATCTGTTGAATTGGTAACACTCTCAGGAAGGCTAGATTGATCAATACATAGATGAAAATGATTAGGCACACGCTCATGAACATCGAACGGGGAATCTCTTTGCCGGGATTTCGCAATTCTTCCCCGTAGTAAACCACGTAAAAGTAACTGTCATAGGCGAAGAGGATGGCCTGCATGGCTAGAATAAAAGCAAAAACCAAGGATAGGCCTGAGGGAACTGCCGCTGCTTGTGGTTGAGAGATGACCCGATGAGGATTGCTCAGGAAGCAAGAAACAATGAGACCTAAGAGAGCCGCCGTTTTGAGCAGCGTCGTCAGTTCCTGAATTCGGCTTCCTGAGCGAATCCCCGTCCATTGAACTGCGGCAATTGCTAACAGGATGAAGAGACCCAGGTGAGAGGCCTCACCTTCCAAACCCGGCCATAATCCGCGGGAATATTCTCCAACTACAAGAGCCAAGAGGGAGACGGAGACCGTTTGATTTAACCAATCACTGTAACCGACCAGAAAGCCCCCATAGTCCCCGAAGGCTCGGCGAGCGAAATTGTATAGCCCCCCAGAGCGCGGCATCATTGCGCCAAGTTCGGCAAAGACGGTGGCGCCCAGGAGCGCGTTAATCCCTCCAAGAATCCAAGCAGCAATGGAGAAACCTTTTGAGGGGAGATGGGCTGCGACTTCGCCGGGCATTCTCAAGATGCCAGCGCCGATGGTGGCGCCAATCGCAACCGCGAGAGAGAAAGCCATTCCCAAGACGCGGAGGAGGCTACGATTTGTATTTGCGGGAATTGTCAAAGTATCTCTTTATGGGAGGGACAGGCCTCCCGGCCTGTCCAATTGCGGGGCCAGCAGCCCCCGGCTTGAACATCACCGTTCAAGGGACGACAGGCGTGGACGCCTGTCGCTACAGAAACACGGTGGGAACAAGTCTCTCGGCCTGTCCAATTCCGGGGACAGCGGTCCCGGCTACATTCGTTATTGCTTTGCAATTGCGGGACGGCCCCCACGGAGTAGGTATTTCTGAATCTTACCTGTCGCTGTCTTGGGTAATTCAGTTAAAAAGGTTACTCCTTTGGGAGCTTTAAAGTGGGCCATATGGGCTCGGGCAAATTCTCGTACGTCAGACTCAGTCACGGATGCGCCAGCCTTCAAGACAACGAAGGCATGGGGCGCCTCACCCCATTTTTCGTGGGGTAGACCGACCACCGCTACTTCCAGAATAGCTGGATGACGCAGCAGCACACCTTCTACTTCCACCGAAGAAATATTTTCGCCTCCGGAAATAATGACATCTTTAATCCGGTCGCGGATCTCTACATAACCATCCGGGTGAACCACCGCGGCATCCCCGGAGTGAAACCATCCCTGGCGTATTGCTGCAGCGGTACCTTCGTCATCGAGATAATACCCCTTCATCACTGCGTTCCCTTGGGCAACAATTTCTCCAATTGTTTCGCCATCAGGGGCAACATCAACGCCCGTTTCGTCCACGACACGCAAGTCTCCGGAAGTGATGAGTTCGACGCCTTGCCGGGATTTGAGGAGCGCCCTTTTGTCCAGTGGTAGAAGCCGATGCTCAGGCCGAGGTTCGCAGATTGTGATGAACGGAGAGGTTTCAGTCAAGCCGTAGACCTGTGTCACCTCCCAACCCAGGGTTTCTTCGATGCGTTCAATTGTTGCCGCAGCCGGGGGCGCGCCGGCCGTTAGCACTCGCACGTCCCGCGGGAGGTCCTGTTGATTTTCCTGCGGGGCATTGGCCAGGCTGATCAGAACCGTCGGGGCAGCGCAAAGTACAGTGACGGCTTCCTGCCTGATTTTTTGGAATACGGTGTCCGGCTCCACTTTTCTGAGGCAAATATGGGTTCCCCCAACTGCTGTGACAGTCCACACAAAGGTCCAGCCATTAGCGTGAAACATCGGCACGGTCCAAAGATAACGATCGGCTGGGCTCATTGGAAAATGGATCAAGGTCCCCACAATATTGATATAAGCGTTTCGATGGGTGATCATGACTCCCTTGGGTGTAGCTGTTGTTCCACTCGTATAGTTGATGGACAGCAGATCTCCTTCTTGTATTGATGGGGATTGATGTTGAAACGATACTGAAGCGAGTAAGGCTTCGTAATTTTGCCAGCCGTCGTAGGAATTCTCCAGGGCCACAAAATGTTCGACCCTGGGGACCATGCCGCGAATCCGGTCAACTTCTTCGAGGTAGTCTGAGTGGACACAAACCACTCGAGCGCCACTGTGATTCAGGATGTAAGCGAAATCACTAGAGATCAGCCGATAGTTGATGGGCACCAATACCGCTCCAATCTGCGGCACGGCATAGAAAGATTCCAACTGGGCGTGTGTATTGGGGGCAATATACGCGACTCGGTCTCCCTGCTGGACTCCCAACTGTTGCAGGGCGGAGGACCAGCGATCACACCTTTCGAAGAATTGGCCATAACTCAATCTTAAAGCTCCGTCCACCAAAGCTTCACGGTCTGGATAGAGTTTGCGCGCGCGGCGTGCAAACTCTATCGGAGTTAATGGAACTTCCACGATGTATCCTCCCAACCCCTAAACGGATTGAAGTAGCGGGATTATAGAGTCTAAGAGTCCTTCGAACAAGGATGTTCGAAGAGCAGAAATAGTGCAACAGCGCGCGGCTCGACAGGCGTGGACGCCTGTCGGTACGGAAACAGGGTAGAGACAGGCCTCCCGGCCTGTCCATTTCCGGGGCCATCGGCCCCGGCTACAACGCCTGTCGGTACGGAAACAGGGTAGAGACAGGCCTCCCGGCCTGTCCATTTCCGGGGCCATCGGCCCCGGCTACAACGCCGGTCGCAACGGAAACACGGTAAAGACAGGCCTCGCGGCCTGTCCATTTCCGGGGCCATCGGCCCCGGCTACAACGCCGGTCGCTACAAAGATCCTTTCGGGACAATTCTTGGCACTCGTCCGGTTCGATGTTATTGTATGAACGGTTTCGGGCCGTCTGTCTTGATAGATCAAATTTTGAGGGATACCCAGTGAGTGATTCAATTGCTGAATGCGGAGTTGTAGGCGCCGGAGGGGCAGGTTTCCCAACCTCTGTGAAAATGAACTCCAAGGCAGAAGTCTTCCTTGTAAATGCGGCTGAGTGTGAACCGCTGCTTCATAAAGACAAAGAATTACTCATTCACCGTGCCCAGGACATGTTTAAGGGGCTGCGCCTCTGCATGGAGCGTGTCGGGGCACGAAAAGCGATTATCGGTGTCAAAGGGAAATATGAAGCAGTGATTCATGCCCTCGAGCCGCAATTGCCCTCCGGTGTTGAAATCCTTCCTCTTACCGACACTTACCCTGCCGGAGACGAATTCATTCTGGTTTACGACGCCACTGGCCGCGTGATCCCACCGGGAGGATTGCCTTTGGACGTAGGAGCGGTGGTTTGCAACGTGGAAACGCTGGTTAATGTTGGCTCCGGGCAACCGGTCACTCACAAGTACTTGACCATTGCCGGGGCCGTTGAAAATCCGATTACGTTGAGAATCCCCGTTGGAACGTCGATCCGAGAGGTCATTGCGGCTGCAGGCGGAGCAACAGTGCCTCAGTTTGAGGTGCTCATGGGTGGAACGATGATGGGGAAGCTCGCGCCAAATCTAGAAGAACCTGTCACGAAGATCACGGGCGGGTTATTTGTTCTGCCCAGTCAGCATCTGTTGATCGGCCGCTACCGGCGCGAATGGATTCATGTCGATCGCATCGGAAAATCAGCTTGCGACCAGTGCAATTTCTGCACCGAGCTCTGCCCGCGGTATTTACTCGGGCACCCCATTGAACCTCACAAAGCGATGCGGGCCCTTGGCTTTGCGCCAGAGAAGGATCGCATGATCTCGGGTACTTTGTATTGCTGTGAATGTAACCTATGCAGTTTGATTTCATGTCCAGAAGACCTTGACCCGAAAGATGTCTGCGCCCATGACAAACCCATTGCCAGGGAGCGAAAGCTGGGATGGACGGGGAAAGCTGAGGACGTTCATCCGCACCCGCTTTTCCCCGACCGGCGCACCCCCATCCGCCGATTGATCAACAAACTGGGTTTAGCCGGATTTCGAAATACCGGTCCGCTCGTCGATGTCCCATTGATTCCTAAAAGTGTTGCCATCCCTCTGAAGCAGCATTCGGGGGTGGCCTGTACCCCCACCGTCAAAGTCGGGGAAAAGGTGCGCGAGGGAGATCTCGTCGGCACCCCTCCTCAAGGGAAATTGGGCGCCAACATCCACGCCAGTATTTCCGGGCGGGTGCAAAAAGTGGATGGCAGTGTTGTCATCGAAGCATGAATCGCTAGACCCCAACGAACGCAGATGTTTCACCATTGCAGCTCGACAAAGGACAAAACGTAACCCATGAATTCAATTGATACGATCGGACTAATGGAGTTGACCAGCATCGGCATAGGCTATCAGGTCCAGGATGTCATGCTCAAGGCGGCGAACGTTCAGTTACTGTTGGCCCGTACGATTTGTTCTGGGAAGTACCTCGTTGTGGTATCCGGGGATACGGCTGCCGTAACGGCAAGCGTGAATGCCGGGGTGGAACAGTCAACCGGGGCGTTGATTGAGCAGCGAGTCATATCCGGAGTGCATCCTGCAATTTTCCCAGCCATCTACAATGCGGTTGACTTGAAGCCCGAGGAGCAAGAAGCTCTCGGGATTATCGAGACGTTTTCAGCTTCAAGCATTATTGATGCGGCCGACGCGGCTGTCAAAAGCGCCCAGATTACGCTGTTTCGCGTTCATCTAGCCATGGCGGTTGGAGGCAAAGGATTCCTTCTATTAACGGGTGATGTGGCCAGTGTTGAAGCCGCGGTGGCGGTCGGGTCGAAGGCGGCATCGGACGAAGGAATGCTTGTCAGCCGCATTGTGATTCCGGCTCCCAGTCGCCAGCTGTTTGGCGAGTTCATCTAGCAGAATGCGGAACTTTTCACGGATTCTGGAATCCACGACCGAATCCCTTACGGAATCGCGATCTTCCGTTTCTCAGGATCGGAATTCTTTCGATAGAAGATGGTAATATTCCCGACACTCCCCACGTTTTCGCTCTGGGTTTGCGTGGCAATCTGATCGGACAAAGAATCCTTCTGGTCTTTCCAATTGACGAATTTTACTTTGATCAGTTCGTGGGCATTCAATTGGCTGTCGACGGATTGGATCAGACTATCCACAACACCTTTTTTCCCCACCCGGACGGAGGGATTCCGGTGATGCGCCAATCCTCTCAGATATTTTTTCTGCGAAGCGCTCAGCATGTCACACCTTTGGATAGATCTGACCGCCAGAATTGAGAAACTCCGCAGACTTGTCTTCCATGCCAACGCGCAAAGCGTCATCGGTGCTTATTCCCTGTTGACGGGCATATTCACGGACATCTTCCGTGATCTTCATGGAGCAAAAATGCGGGCCGCACATCGAGCAGAAGTGGGCAACTTTGGAGGCGTCACTGGGGAGGGTTTCGTCGTGAAAGGCACGGGCGCGCTCAGGATCGAGACTTAGATTAAACTGGTCTTCCCAGCGAAATTCAAAGCGGGCCATGGAAAGGGCATTATCCCTGGCCTGGGCTCCAGGATGACCCTTTGCCAGATCAGCTGCATGCGCCGCGATCTTGTACGCAATCACACCTTCTTTGACGTCCTCGCGATTCGGGAGTCCTAAATGCTCCTTCGGGGTGACATAGCAAAGCATGGCCGTACCATACCAGCCAATCATGGCGGCCCCGATCGCACTGGTGATGTGATCATAGCCAGGCGCAATGTCGGTCGTAAGAGGCCCGAGGGTATAGAAAGGAGCTTCGCCGCAGACTTCGAGCTGTCTCGTCATGTTTTCCTGGATCAAATGCATCGGTACATGGCCTGGCCCTTCAATCATGGTTTGGACATCATGTTTCCAGGCAATCTTTGTCAGTTCACCCAGCGTGTCCAGTTCTGCAAACTGGGCTTCGTCGTTGGCGTCCGCAATGGAACCCGGTCTGAGCCCGTCCCCGAGACTAAAGGAGACATCGTAAGCCTTCATGATGGCGCAGATTTCTTCGAAATGCGTGTAGAGGAAATTTTCTTGATGATGCGCCAGGCACCATTTCGCAAGGATCGATCCACCCCGTGAGACGATGCCGGTGACCCGTTTGGCCGTCAGAGGGATGAAAGGGAGACGAACCCCAGCATGGATCGTGAAATAGTCGACTCCTTGTTCGGCTTGTTCGATGAGGGTATCCCGGAATATTTCCCAGCTCAGCTCTTCCGCCTTTCCATTCACTTTTTCCAGGGCCTGATAGATCGGGACAGTCCCGATTGGAACAGGACTATTCCGCAGGATCCACTCGCGCGTCTCGTGAATATTTTGCCCGGTCGAAAGATCCATGACCGTATCCGCACCCCAACGAGCCGCCCAAACCATTTTCTCTACCTCTTCTTCAATGGTTGAAGTGACCGCCGAATTGCCGATGTTGGCATTGATCTTGACCAGGAAGTTTCGACCGATCACCATCGGTTCCACCTCAGGATGGTTGATATTAGCCGGAATAATGGCGCGACCCGCGCGCGACCTCGTCTCGCACGAATTCTGGAGTCATTTCCCGGGGAATCGCGGCGCCCCAGGAGTGACCCGGCTTCTGGGCACTGTAAGCGGCTTCCAATCGTTGGTTTTCGCGAATGGCAATGTATTCCATCTCGGGAGTGATGACCCCGTTTCGGGCATAGTGCATTTGACTGACATTGCATCCCGGTCTGGCACGGCGAGGATTGCGAAGATGCGCAAAGCGAAGGGATTTCAATTTTGGATCGGCTAGACGCCGCAGGCCGTAATTGGAAGAGATGGCAGAGAGTTCCTCGGTGTCGCCGCGCTCAAGAATCCAGGGAATTCGGATGGGAGCAATACCCGTACGCACGTCAATGGAAATTTCGGGATCTGTGTAAGGTCCGCTGGGGTCGTATACGGTAATGGAAGGATTCTCAATGAGCCTTTCGCTGCCACCTTGATGAGTTGGGCCCTGGAAAATCTGCCGCATGGGAACACGAAGGAATGGGTGGATTTTTCCGAAAACGTAAATTTTTCGAGAAGCCGGCAATGGACCGCAGGAAATCCGGTTAAGCTTTACTTCGTCAATCATGATTTGCTTTGTCGTCATTAGACTATTCTCCCAGGGATTTTGGGTGCGGAAATATCCAAATCATCCATTACCTAATTCAATTCTAACGCATGAAATCCAAGACGTCGATGCGGGAATACAACTATCAATTTCCTGCTCATCATAACACAGCTTTACTCCGCCCTCACCTGCTAATGGTGGCCACCATGGGCCTCACCGGTAGATTCCGTCCGGCCTGCTGTAGCCGGCCTCGTTGAGGCCGGCCCATGTCCGGGGCCAGCGGCCCCGGCTACAACAAATCATTGCAAGATGCCACGACAGGCGTGGACGTCTGTCGCTACACAACCTAGTAATTACAGGCCATCCGGCCTGCTGTAGCCGGCCTCGCTGAGGCCGGCACATGTCCGGGGCCAGCGGTCCCGGCGACAACAATTGGTCGCAAGATTTCACGACCCGCGTGAATCGTTGTTATCGCGAACAGGGGACGCCAATTGACATTAGTCCGGCTCACCCATAAGATGGCAAACGTCAGCGTCGGTCTGAGTCATGAAATTTTATTGCATTTTGCTCGCATGGAGGTGCTAGTCGATGGCTTTAATATTCGGCAATTTTATTAATGGTGAATGGGTCAATTCAGCTTCAGGAAAAACTTTCCCGAGTATCAACCCGGCCAACACGGATGAGGAGGTCGCCCGCTATCAGTCATCGAGCACCGAGGATGTGCGGCATGCTTTTTCGGCAGCCGCCAGCGCACAACCGGGCTGGGCAGCCATGCCGGCCCCTAATCGGGGAACAATTCTCTCCAAGGCAGCAGAAATTCTTGAAAAGCGGGCTGAGGAAGTTGCCGTAGAAATGACGCGCGAAGAGGGGAAGACCCTGCCGGAGGCCAAAGGCGAGGTAGGCCGGGCGATTAATATTTTTCGCTATTTTGGAGGAGAGGGCGCACGGCTCACTGGAGAAACAGTTCCTTCCGAGAGAGAGGGAGTGTTTGCCTATACTTTCAGGAAACCCCTCGGGGTTGTTTCTCTGTTAACGCCCTGGAATTTTCCAATCGCCATCCCGGCGTGGAAGATGGCTCCTGCTTTAGTGTCCGGGAATTCCGTGGTGATTAAACCGGCTTCGGTAGCCCCTTTATGCACAGTCCGTTTGGTGGAATCACTCCATGCGGCTGGCCTTCCGAAAGGGGTACTGAACCTGGTGACCGGGTCAGGATCAACTGTCGGCGACGAGATGATTGGGAATTCGGCGGTAAAAGCAGTCTCTTTTACCGGGTCGTGCGGAGTAGGAAACGGTATTCAAAAAAAGACCGTCGAGAAGGGGATTAAAACCCAACTGGAAATGGGAGGTAAAAATCCCACCATCGTGCTTCGCGATGCCGATTTGAATATGGCTACCGATATCGTGATCAACGGAGCTTTCTTCTCCACGGGCCAGAAGTGCACTGCCACGAGCCGTGCGATTGTAGAGGAAGCAATCTTTGACGATTTTGTGAAAATTCTGGTGGAAAAGGCGAAGAAGCTGAGAGTCGGGAACGGGATGGAGAAGGGAATCGAAATGGGCCCCTGCGTCGATGAAAACCAATTAAAAACGGTTTTGAAGTATATCGAGGTAGGCAAGAAAGAAGGGGCCCAATTACTTTGTGGGGGTAACCGCCTGACGGGGCTGGGTTACGACAAGGGCTACTTTGTCGAGCCCACCATTTTTGGCAATGTCACCCCGGAGATGACGATTGCCCAAGAGGAGATTTTTGGACCGGTGCTGGTGGTACTGCCTGTCAAAGATTTTGAGGCAGCGATCCAAATGGCGAACCATGTGAAATTCGGGCTTTCGGCTTCTTTACTAACCAATCAATTGAATAAAGTCTTTGCCTATATCAACAAGATCGAAGCGGGACTGATCATTGTCAACCTCCCCTCTGCCGGAGTCGAATATCAGTTACCTTTTGGAGGAACGAAAGCGTCCAGCACCGGGTTCCGCGAGCAGGGAAGCGTGGCCATCGATTTTTATACCGAACTCAGAACCGTTTACCTGAAATATCAAATCTAAGTTTACTCCAGAGACGGGAAGGGAAATTCCGTGGCTGACGGATAATGACTTTCCCCCTTTCTAATGCAGTATGCGAGAAAATCTCTAAATGCCCCCTTCGAAATGCGGCATCAGGTGAGGTGGTTTCACCGAAACCCCAGTATGGCGGCGCGCCCGGCGATTACGCCTTACCCGCGTACGGTTCACACTGAAAAGGCAGTGTGAACCGCCGAATCTACGCGACATACTTACGCCTCAAGCATAATCGTTACAATTCGGGTAGGGCCATGGACTCCTTTGATCAGGACTTTCTCGATGTCCGCAGTTCGGCTGGGTCCTGTGATGAGAGTGATGGCGCTTCCAGGATGGGTTCGTTTTTCTTTTTGAATCACCTGGAACGCTTCGGCCAGGTTGGGGTAAATTTGTTGGGGAGTCGCCAGAACAACGTGGATCTCCGGCAGGAGGCTGATCTGGCGGCTGGCCTGGGCTCCGGTAATAACCACGATGGTTCCGCTCTCCGCGATCAGAAACTCAGCGCCTGTAACAGAGAGCCGGAAATGGGAGAGTGTCCTTTTCAAATGATGCCTCTCATAGGAGGATTCGCTGTCGATTGATTCCTTAAAAACTTGGATTTCAGGTAGGGCGGCCTGCAAAGCCTCTTTAAGCTGCAAGCGTTCGCAAATTGTGTGGTCTGAGATGGCCACGGTACGAACTCCTGCGCTCTGGATCAATTCACATAAACCGTGTAAAGCCTGCTCGTCATTGGAACAACGAATGAATTCGCCACTGACCAATTCGAATTCGGTTTGAAACTTCTCGACCAGATGATCTTTCGCAGAGGCGGACCGAAACAGGTTCGCCATGTCACCCATCGTTTTATGATGCCCATCATGTTGGGCCTGTGCCGGTTTGGCCAAGGCCAGGCGAATATTCCTTAGAATTTCAGCGCGTGAGGCCGACATTAGTCTTCTTTCCTCCGTTCCATCTCATTCCAAAGCGTTTTAAATGATTTTTCTGCTGGCGCCGGGAAGTCGCGTGTTTCTGTCCAACCCGGGATCTTCAGAGCATTGCCGGAGAACTTTAGAGCCACTCTGAGCGCCCATGAGCCCAAGGAATAAATTCGGCTGTCTTTCATGCCCGCGAGAAAAAGTTTCATGGCCAACCGCTCCTGCCAGGGGGTCTGCCGGCTTTCGACCACCTGTTTCCTCAGCCACAGTAACATGTGGTGAATGTCAATCTTCACGGGGCAAATGGCTGAGCAAGCCCCGCAAAGCGAGGAGGCAAAGGGAAGATCTTTGGCGTTACTGAGTCCCTGAAAGAGTGGAGTAATTACCGCACCGATGGGGCCCGAATAGACTGAACCATAAGTGTGTCCTCCGACCCGCTGGTAAATCGGGCAGGTATTGAGGCAAGCGCCGCAACGAATGCAGAAAAGCGACTCCCGCATTTTCGGATCGGCCAGGATGTCGGTCCTTCCGTTATCCAGAATAATGACGTGAAATTCTTCGGGCCCGTCTTTCTCCCCCGGTTTTCGAGGGGAGCTGATGAGAGAGACGTAACTGGTCTGCTTTTGCCCTGTGGAACTTCTTCCCAAGAGTCTGAGAAAAATGGGAAGATCGGTGAACCGCGGGATGACTTTTTCAAGTCCCATCACGGCAATATGAATCCGGGGCATCGTCGTCGAAAGCCGGGCATTGCCTTCATTTTCCACGACCACGATGGTGCCGGTATCTGCCAATGCAAAATTGACGCCCGACATTCCCAGTTCAGCAGAGAGGAATTTGTCTCTTAAAATCTTTACGCGCCACGTCACACAACTCCTCAGGGACAGAAGTGTAGGGGATTCCAAGCTTCTCCGCGAAAAGCTGCCCCTACTTCTTCCCGTGTTTTGTGTAACGCCGGGGCCGTGATATGGGAAGGCATCTCATGGGCCAGCTGAATAATGTATTCCCCCAGATCGGTTTCCACTACCTCAATCCCTTTTTTTTCCAAGATTGGCGTGAGACCGATTTCCTCGGTCGTCATGGACTTTGACTTGACGATCGTCCGCGTGCCAATTCCTTGAGCGACTTTCAAGACATATTCGGAAGCATCGGCACCGTCTCTGGCCCAGAAAACCTTGCCGCCATTGGCAATCACATTTTTTTCGAACGTCTCGAGATAGTAATCGAGATGGTTGATCACATCCTTCTTAATCTCATGGGCTCTGTCACGAAGATCTTCCCATTCGGGCACCTCCTGAATGGCGTCCAGACGCTTTTGCAGAGCATGGGTGGTGGCCGAGCCGTAGGTTTTACGCAAACGGGCATTGCCCAGGTTTTCGGAAGCGTATTTTTTGAAGAGTCTCGGGGTGAGGTTCATGAAATAGGGTTCACCAAAAATGCGAAATGAAAAATAAACAGCAGGCAGCGAAGGGTGATAAGGAGCAGGAACGAATCATGGTCTGAAATGGATGGTTCAAGAGAGGCCCTCCCCCAGCAGATCGACGAGATGAAGGGGTTTGGTGGGGATTCCCTTGCGACTGAGGTAGCCGGCGATTTGCATCAAACAGCTCGAATCATTCGCGACCACGTATTCCGCTCCAGACTGCGCGATGGCTGTGGCTTTGTCTTCAGCCATCGCCGTGGAGATTTCGGGATACTTGACGGAGAACGTTCCACCGAATCCGCAACAATTCTCGGAATTTGCCAACTCTACAAATTCAATGTCGCGGACGTTGCGTATCAAAGTTCTGGGCGGATCCTTCACATGGAGTTCGCGAAGCAAGTGACAGGCATCGTGATACGTGATCCGATGCGGGAAGCGAGCCCCGACATCCGTAATCCCCATGACGTTGACCAGAAAGTCTGAAAACTCGTAGGTCTTTGAAGTGACTTCATGCAACGTCTCCTGAAGCATCGGGGTATCCAATATCTCGGGATAAAAGATTTTGACCATGCTGGTGCAGGATCCGGAAGGAGCCACGATATAGTCAGCATAACGGAAGACTTCGAGAAATCGTTGGGCGAGCTCAATGGCTTCACTGTGATACCCTGAGTTAAATGCGGGTTGGCCACAGCAGGTTTGCTCGGCTGGATAGTCAACGGTTGCGCCTGCTTTCTTCAGGATTTTGTAGAGGTTCATGCCGACTTGCGGGAAGAATTGGTCGACCAGACAAGGAATAAATAGAGAGACTTTCATTAGAAATTCCGCCAGACCTCAATTGAGTGGATGAGCCTTACTTGCTTTCTCCATCGTATTTAATAACATAAAATAGTGTAATCTCAGAATTTCTAATTTTTGGGTTTGTGAGTGAAGCAGGGGAATTCGCATGTATTTTCCGAAGTGAGGACACAGCTAGGTTACGGATTAAAGTGAGGTGGCAAAACTACGCCTTTCACGGCAGGGCTACCGGCCTGTTGTAGCCGGCCTCGCTGAGGCCGGCACATGTCCGGGGCCAGCGGCCCCGGCTACAACAAACCATTGAAAGGTTGCAGTGCGGGCCTCTAGATTATGCGAATGTCCAGGCTCCTGGCAAATGACGGATGCGTTTGGACGATTACATTCTAAGGAAGGAGAAAAAAGAAATGACTCCATTTTCGGATCAGGTTGCAATTGTCACCGGGGGAACGAAGGGTATCGGAAGGGCGACTGCAGAACAACTCCTTGAACTGGGCGCCAAAGTGGTCATCTGCGCCCGGAGTGAGGTCGGTGTCTCTCGGACCTTGGCGGGGATTGAGGAGTTGTTCCCCGGGAAAGTGGCTGGAATTTCTTGCGATGTCAGCCAATATGAGCAAGTCGTCAGGATGGTAAAGTTCACGGCGGATCGATTTGGCAAGATCACCATTCTCATCAATAATGCCGGCGTAGGACATTTTGCCAGTATCAGTGACATGACTCCGCAGCAATGGAGAGAAGTCATCGATACCAATCTGACGGGGGTTTTCTATTGCTGTCATGAAGTCATCCCCCACATGAAGAAGGCCGGTGGAGGATATATCATCAATATCAGTAGTCTGGCAGGAAAGAATCCCTTCAAAGGCGGCACGGCCTATAATGCGTCCAAATTTGGGCTCAATGGCTTTAGTGAAGCCATGATGCAAGACGTGCGCTATGACAATATTCGAGTGAGTTACATCATGCCGGGTAGTGTCGATACTGCATTTGGCCATAACCCTTCAGCAGGCAGTTCCTGGAAACTTTCACCGGGGGATGTCGCTCAGGTCGTAGTGGATTTGCTGAGGCAAGACCCTCGTTGTCTTGCCAGTTGCGTGGAAATGCGGCCGTCTAAACCGCCCAAGAAATGATCATTGAGGGATGGAAATGGCGTATTGGCTACTAAAAACCGAACCGTCTGAATATTCTTATTCAGACCTCGAACGTAACAAGCAGGCCGTTTGGGAGTGGAGTGAACAATAATTTGGCACTACAGCATCTTCGCCGGATTCGGAAAGGTGATCTGGCCATCATTTATCATACGGGGAATGAAAAAGCCGCAGTCGGAGTTGCCGAGCTAGGGAGTGATCCCTATCCGGATCGGAAGCTGAAGGATCCGAAACGGGTGGTTGTCGATATCAAATTACGGCATCGGCTAACCGCCCTGTTCCGCTGAGCGAGATTAAGAGTCACCCGAAACTAAAAGCTTTTGAATTCGTGCGGAACTCGCGACTTTCAGTAATGCCGGTCAGCGAAGAGGTCTGGAAGATACTCGTGGAAATGTCCACGGAATGACCTGACAAGGCAGTGCGGCGTCGTCGAACTCCGTCCTCCAGGTATGATGGTACTTTGGAGAGTCGATCTCCTGCGAGGCGCGTGTCCGTCTTGATAAAACGAAGGATCTAGTACAGTGTCCTCGCGAGCTTCGTGCGGTACTCCTCAGAGAGTTCACTTCTTTCGCCAATCTGGCTAAAAATTGCCACCATTGATTTCCGCGCCTCTTGGTCACGATAATTCTTGTCTGTGGCGACAATCGTGAGAAACTCTTCAAGGGCATCGCGATAATGGCCCTGGGAAGCCAGGCAGGAAGCCAGGCCCATCCGGGCGTCCAGGTCGCTGGAGTTCTGAGCGAGCTTTTGCCGGCAAGTTGTCTCACCACCGGCCTGGTTGGCACTCTTCAAAAAAAACGAACACGTCTTTCAGATGGGCTGCTGTTTCGTATTCGTCAGCCGAGCCGGGTATTGATTAAGATGATCGCCGTGCTTCATCCGGCCGCTGCAGCCGGATCAATAGTTTCGCCAGTGTGAGATGGGTGGCCCAATGCAGCGGGTCGATAGTAAGGATTTCCTGAAGCAGTTTCTCTCCCATCTCATGACGTTCATCGTGAATCATCCGTTCAGCCATAACAAAAAGCTTATCGGCCTCCTTGGGACAGTGCGGGGATAGAAATTTGCGGATGGCAGCCTCTGGCAAGGCTCCAACAAATTGGTCTGCCGGTTAACCGTTTTTAAAAAGAACACAGTTTGGAATACTTTGGATCCCAAACTCCGTGGCCAGTTTTTGGATTTTCCTCAGTATTGACTTTGGCCAGAACAAAAGCGCCCTGATATTCATTGGCCAATTTATCCAGGATTGGGCTCAGTGTTCGGCAGGGTCCGCACCAGGAGGCCCAGAAATCTACCAGGACAGGAACTTCGTTTGACCGGTCGATGACATCCTGCTGGAAATGGGCTTCATCAACTTCCAGGACAAATTGAGAAGTGGTCATGATTGAGTTTCTCCTTGAGACTTCAACACAGCAAGAGTTGTTCCAAGCGCGATCTCACTGGATACGTGCTATGTACTGAATTCATGATTACGGTGAGGCATCTTAGATAGGCGCGGCGTGGGGCACGCGGCCTACAATGTTGTAGGCCGGGTCACCGACCGGCGTTAACGTCACCGTAATCATGAATTTGTACTCAGCCTCAATGTGCGCCAGCCGCTGTCCCGGATGAACCATTCGCTAGAGCCTGATCCAGGAAATCCACGAGTACACGCCGCGTAGTCATCGGGTGGAGACGATAGGCTGCGCCATGGCCTACGTCATCCCCAAATATCTTAATCCGTTTCAAAGGAGAATCCGACTCCTGATAAAGATGCCGGGCAATATCAGGCCCGATGCGGCGATCTCCTTCGCTTCCGATGAAAAGCATCGGAACAGGCAAAAGATGCCTTAAAGCAAGATGCGAATCCACCATTCTCGGGTCACAGCCTGAGAATTGTTGAACCAGAACAAGAATAGAGGGGTAAAGGGATAACGGGGCAATTTGAAAAATAACCAGGTGTGGTCGATCACGGTCTCTTCAATGCCTGAAAAGGGGCTGTCCACCACAATGGCAACATAGCGGTCGGACTGAGCAGCTGCCAGAAGCGTCGTCACGGCACCCATAGAGACCCCCATCAGCACAATCTTAGGCGCCGGTCGCCCTTCGTAAAGTGTAAGAACATATTGAATTGCTCCCAGGACATCGTTCGCTTCGTGGCACCCCAATGAAACGACGCCTTTTTCGCTCTTTCCGTGAGAACGGGAGTCGTAAAGGAGGACCCCATAGCCTGATTTGGCTGCAACCATGGCGCGAGCCAATAATTCCACACGGGTCCGGAACAGGCCATGGGTGCAGATAAGCACGCCATCCTTTGTCGTTGGAGGAATCCACCAGCCATTGAGATGGAGTCCATCCTTGGACTCAAAAGAAATCGACTCGAAATTGACGCCATAGTCCGCCGGTGTCTCTTTGAGCTTCAAGTCAGGCGGGCGACTCCCGGCGTGAGTCAGGATTCTCGCCATGGCATATGGGCCAACAACAAAGAAGAAAAATGGAATGGCCCCCAGATAAGATAATAGCGTCCAGCGTAAAATTCGGTGGCGCTTTGATTTCCAAAGAAACGCGAGACCACCCACGAAAGCAAAAGGTAAGAAAAGAATAGCGAGAAAGATCAACGAGAGCATGGGAGGTTTGAGCGTCGACGCAAAGCAAAGAAGTATCCTGACAGAAGCGTAACGGAAAAAGACGTTCGCCTTTAATTTGGGCTGGATTTGCGCGCCGCCGATCTCCATGATAGCATTGTTTATGTTATTAGGTGCTTTGCCGATGAGGATAGTTATGAGCCAATCACGGGGATTGATGAGACTTTCGATAGGTCTATTCTATGTTTTAGTTTGTGGGCTGACTTGGTCCTTTGCATCCCCTTCCACAAAATACGATGGCAAGCCGTTGAACTTCTCGGTTGAAAACAAGACCTTCAGCCAAGTGATGGAACTATTCAAAGAGAAGACGGGCATGGAATATGACATCCCCGGGGACCTGCGAGGAATGAATCTGCCTCTTGTCGAAATCAAGAATTTGACACCGAAGAGTGCGCTTCTGAAAGTCCTCGAAGGAAGCAACACCGATTATATTTTGATTGCCTCCCCTGCGGATCCCGAGAGAATCATGAAGTTGCTGATCCTTGGGAAGTCCTTCAAGCTTGCTTCGAGCAATGCGCCCGCGACGGGTCCTTCCGGCCATGTGATGAACAGACCGCCCGTGGCTGAAGACCCATTTGGCGGCGAAATGGGTGTCGAAGAAGGGCAAGCGGAAACGGCTCCTGTGAATGTAACTCCTCCTCAACCCAATCTTCCCCCTAAGGCGCCCAGCAAAACCCGCTGGGCGTCCAGCCTGGCCAGCAGCCCGGGACCTAATCAGCAGGCATTTCCTTTGCTGCAGCCAGGGCAGGTCCCACAACAATCCACTCAGCCGTCCCAACCGGTCAACCCCTATGCAACGCCGGACAATCGTAAGTCCCCCTTCTAATGGAAGAAAGAGCGGCTAGTCTTAATCGTCAGGCATACCACAACTATCTCATCCTGGATACCTTTGAAGCCGGCATGGTCCTGCAGGGTACTGAAGTCAAAGCGATCCGTGAAGGGAAAGTGAATCTAAAGGATAGTTATGGCCTGGTTAAGAATGGCGAGATTTGGCTGCTGAACTGTCATATCAGTCCCTACAGTCACGGAAATCGGATGAATCATGACCCCCTGCGAACGCGCAAGCTTCTGCTCCATCGAAGTGAGATCCGGAAGCTGATCGGCAAAACAACCGAAAAGGGGCTGACGCTTGTCCCGTTGAAGATTTATTTCAAAAATGGAAAAGCCAAATGTGCCATCGCGTTGGCCAAGGGAAAGAAGTTATTCGATAAGCGCGAAACCGAAAAAAAGAAGACCGCGGATCGCGAAGCCCGGCAGGCCATTAAAGAAAGCGCGATAGCGGAATTGGCAAAGTAGAAGATTTCCAAATGGCTGAAGACTTCGAATTCAAAACGAGACGTCAATTTTTCTCATTGATTGAAAAAAAAGACCGTTGGCGGTTAATTCAGGCGGAAGAAGTCCCAAGGAAGAGATTCGAACAATTGCTGGGTCCTCAATGGGCTCTGGATAACTGGGCATTGGACGAAAATGCAGTTCACTCCAATCTTGGCCGAAAGAGTTGCTTGAAGATCGCCGGGAGACGACATTGAATGGCATCAACAGGCTGCCCGGAGGATTTGTCGCTGGGCCCAGTCTTGTGACTCTCTTTCAACCGAGAATCTATTGGAACTTCATCATCTCTTGGTGACGGGGAAAGCAGAAGGGACGACTCGGTTTCGGGAAACTGAAATCGAACCGATCTGCGCAGGGCATGAGCCTATAGAGTCCGTGCTTGTCCCCGATGTCGTTGAAAATGCCCTGGAATGGTTTACAGCCGAGAGCTTTCACCAAATGCATGAAGTCGAAAAAACAGCCTTGATGCTTGCCAAGCTTATTGACATTCACCCCTTTGCGGAAGCCAACGGGAGCACGATCCGTCTATTCTCCAATTTTTACCTCCTGAAAGCAGGATATCCGCCGGCCGTTATTTCGGCCTCAAGAGCGAGTGAGTATGCGATTGCGATCCAACGGGCCTTCCACTTGCACACCCAGCCAGTCATCGATTTACTGACCGAATCGGCGCATCAAGCTTTGAGCTTCTGTCTCGACGAACCAACCCCTCCACCTCAACTGAAGGTGCTGTCTTAGCCAGGAATTCAGGCACAAGCGGAAAAAAAGAGGCTGGGAATCTCAGTTGTTAACAGTTTGAAGAAATTCGTCCTAAGAGTGCTAGCTAACCGTGAGGCGGCAATAGTCCACGTTGAGACGGCATAAAGGCTCTGATTTATTGTAGTAGGATGGTTAGGAATATACTATATATGGTATGGAATTGCCTTTTACGCTCTCCTCTCATCCCCCTCACATTGGCCATTTTGTCAGAGTCGTCAGTACTGGCGTTGGTGGCAAAATAGCCATATGAAGTCAAATATCCGATTGCGGGGGGCAAATGATGAGAGTAGAATTAAACAATTACAATTTCGGAACAAAACCTAAGAGGGCTCACATTTTACATTTCTTTCGGGGTCGATCACGTTTAACAACTCTTTTGAAAGTGGTTTCTTTCACCATCCTGTGAAGGCATTTAAGATGGTTGATCCCCCTCAACCCCGTTCCCAGCAATAGATATTCACACTCAGGAACGGTTTCTTTTTATTCCATCTGCCTCACAGCGTAGCCCCTTCGGGTCACGAAAATTCCAGGCATGAGCCACATCGGAACAGCCTTCTCAGCTGGGGGGCCGATGCCGAAATTCTCCGCGCAACAAGTCACCGATTTACTGAGAGCAAGTCGGGAGCATGATCCTGTCGATCGAGCTGACTTTCTCCGTCAGGCTTGCGATGAAGATGAAGCATTGCGCCTGGAAATAGAGTCATTACTGGCTAAGGAACAAAGCGCTGCGAACCCCATGAGTGAGAACACGCCACAATCCCCCCTCCCCAATCCGGCTGAGGATCAATGCCTGTCCCTGGTGGGAAGACGGCTTGGAAATTACCACATCCAATCCTTTCTGGGCGGAGGGGGGATGGCAAAAGTCTACCTAGCGCGGGATTCCAGACTGGAACGAACGGATGCGCTAAAAATCCTGCCACCCGAATTCTCCTCGGATGAAATGCGTATGCACCGCTTCCTTCGTGAAGCGAGGGCAGCTTCCGCCCTGAACCACCCTAACATTGCCACCATCTATGAGGTTGGTGAATCCGACGGTCTTCACTTCATCGCCATGGAGTATGTAGAAGGAGAGACTCTGGCTAATCGGATTCAAAGCCGACCGCTGGGGTTTGAAGAATTTATTGAGGTTGGTATTCAAGTGGCGGATGCTCTGGATGAAGCCCACAGCAAGGGCGTCATCCACAGGGATATCAAACCCGCCAACTTAATGTTCACACCGCGAGGACGAGTTAAGGTGCTGGACTTTGGTCTGGCCAAGGTGTTCAACCCTGCAGAGAAGATACCGCAGGAACAGGCCATTACACAATCCAGCACGGAACCCGGGGTAGTAGTCGGGACATTGTTATACATGAGCCCGGAGCAGATCCTCGGAAAGGAGGTGGATCAACGTACAGATCTCTTCAGTTTTGGCACAGTGCTTTATGAAATGGCAACCGGACAGCCACCCTTCCTGGGGAGCAACCGGAACGACACGACCGACCGGATCTTGCACAGTCGGCCGTTAGCCATCAGTCGCTTTAATTATGATGTCACTCCAGAGTTTGAACGCATCGTCTGCAAATGCCTGGAGAAAGACCGGGAAAAGCGCTACCAGTCAGCTAAGGATTTGCAGATTGACCTTCAAAAAATTAAGCGGGAGATAACGCATGGCCCAGAGGACAAAAATGATGGAAGGGAAGGCATTTTCCAGCGCACGGTTAGGGCTATTCGAAAGCTCTCGAAGAGATCGAGTTGGACTTGGATGCTGGCTCTGGCTTTGGCAGTCTTGCTGCTTCCCGCCGTGAGAGATTGGTTGAGTGGGATACTCGCGCCGGGCCTTCCTCGAAACAAGCATGTGGTCGTCCTGCCTTTTACCAACGTTGGCGGTGAGGCCAGCAACAAGCCGCTGTGTGATGGATTGCAGGAGACCATCACCGCCCGGCTTACCCAACTTCAACAGCCAGGTGGAAAATTGTGGGTGGTCCCGGCGCATGAAGTGATTAAGAGTGGCATTGATAATCTCCCCAAGGCTAAGGCTGTCTTTGGAGCCAACCTGGCCATTACGGGAAGCCTTCAACGGAACGCCGAAAGCATCCGTTTCATTTTGAACCTGGAGGATGTCGAAACCCCACGAGTGTTGAAATCGGACCTAACAGACTACCCTCTGACCAAGCTCCAAACGTTGCAGGACCAGGTTGCCGCCAAACTGGCGAAGCTGCTGGAATTGGAATTACTGCCAGATCTTGAAGCGTTTGCAGGCTGCAGAGAGCACCCAGGTCTCCAGGGCTTATGAATATTATCTGGAGGCTCGTGGGTATTTGCTGGATTGGCAGAAAGAGGGAAACATCGACCAGGCGATTTATGTATTCCAGGAAGCCTTGAAAGAAGATGCCGGCTACGCCTCAGCCTACGCTGGGCTGGGAGAGGCCTGCTGGTACAAGTACGACAAGAACAAAGCAGATGTGTCGTGGGTTGAAAAAGCGAAGGTTAACTGTCAGCGGGCAATCCAACTGAACGATCAATTGGCTCCGGTCCATATCACTTTGGGTCTGATTGAAAAAGGTAGCGGTCACTATGACTCGGCACGGGTGGAATTTCAGAAAGCCTTGGAACTGGAACCGATGAGCGAAACGGCATTGACAGGCCTGGCTTCGGCTTATGACGCTCAGGGAGATCTCCCATTGGCAGAAGCAACGTACCGGAGGGCCATCGAATCGAAGCCGGACTATTGGGGCGGATTCTACTACCTGGGACTTTTCTACTACAAGCACAACCGATACAAGGAGGCGATTTCACAGTTTGAAAGTGTGGTGGCGTTAACGCCTGAGAGAGCCGGAGCATACAACAATCTCGGAGCCATTTATATGCAACTGGAGCAATGGCAAAAAGCACGCGAGATGTTGCAACAGTCTCTCCAGCTCCAACCAAACGCAGACACTAGCAATAACCTGGCCACCGTTTTATTTTTTGAAGGTAAGTACGCTGAAGCATTGGCGGTTTACCAGGAGGCATTGAACCTGGATGACAAAAATTATGAGAGGTGGGGGAATCTGGGTTCTGGATACCTCTGGACCCATGATTCCAGCAAGGCTGAAGAAAGTTACCGGAAGGCGATACAACTGGCGGAGGCGCGCTTGAAAGTGAACCCCCGTGATCCCGAGCTTCTGGCTGATTTGTCAGGTTACTATGGAATGTTAGGTGAGCGGGCCAAGGCTGAGGAACTCTTTCAGCGAGCTCTAATTGTCGACCCGGAGAATTCTTATGTGATGTACCGGGCAGCGCTGATCTACGAGTATTGGGGGGAACGTGAGCGCGCTTTGCACTGGATAGGCAAAGCAATCGAGCATGGTTATCCCCTTGCCGCCTTCCAACGTTCTCCGCAACTTAAAGCCCTGCGCGCAGACTCGAGGTACATATCGCTAATCAGCCAGCAACGTGTGAGACGGTAACGGAATTCAAGCTAAACCATTATAGTCGCAATACCTTTTTGAATACAAGGAAGGTGGCTTATGGCAAATGAAATAAGGATTAGCAGGCGAAAAAATGGCAATCTCGAAGTTCACAGTCTTGGAACCCCCGGATTACCAAGGCAGACAGTGTGGTGGTTTGGAATAAACACGGCTTGAAAAGGAACGAGTCACAGTAAACTTTCCCTACTCAGACCCGAAATTGTCCTACAATTTATTCATTAGATCCCGGACGAATCATCGTCACCACTAGATTATAGCGTGGTCTATTGAACCCCGCCATTGACGATGAGTACCTCTACTCGGTTCTTGCGGATCGATCGAGTCCGGACAGACGATCTTTTGTTCACAACAACGACCCCAAGATTATCGTTATGGTAAAAAAAACTGGTAGCCCAGACCTCCGGATTCTGGAGGTCTGTGGCTTATCAAGCATCAAACACAATGTGGGAGCCGCTCTCCGAGCGGCGATGGCAGTGTCCATCCCTGGGAGCGCGGGCATCTTGCCCGCCTCTACAGGCCGTGGCGGGGTGTTCGAACAATCCTGGAAAGGCCAAGCCCGTATCGGTATTGCGGCAACTCGCGCCACCCCTGCGGCGCTGCGCGCCAAATCCCCTTCTCAGCCGAGAAGGGGATCTTTCGTGCAATCGTGCAGTTTCGCGAAAGTAACTAACTAGACCAATCCGCGAAGGCAAAGCCAACGCTTTTATCAGGGCAGTGAGAAATGTTCTTACCTGTCCTTTAGCCACAGGCGGATTTCGCCTGCATCAAATTACTCCTCCCACGAATTCACAGAGACGAACAAGCCTGTCCCTAATTTCCTCTTGAGAAGCTGGGCTGCAAGGGCTACGCTCTACTGAAAAAGCATGAATCGGAAGGTAACCTAAGGCATCCGTTCGGAAATCCTAGAACACTTTGTTGGAGGCTTTCACGATGAACTGCACGCGAAGACTTTTCCTGAGAAGTTATCTATCTATCCTTCTTATTCCTCGTTCCTCTCAATTTCCCATGGGTGGGATGGGGGCTATGGGAATTCGTCTGTTTGGGCTGGCGATACGGGATGGAAGTCAATTTTCGATGGCACGACCTCAAGGGTTGGAAGGCGGCTGATATGAGCGTCTGGTCAGTGGAAGATGGAGCGATCACCGGAACGGTGACCCCGGAACACAAGCCGCAAGAAAATGTCTTCATTGTCTGGCAAGACGGAAAAGTTGATGACTTTGAACTTAATTTAAATTTCGTATGTTTGGAGAGAAAGCCAATTCGGGGATGCAATTTCGAAGCCAGGTGCGGGAACGTGGATTGGTTCATGGGTACCAGGCTGATATTACCAAACAAGGGAAATCTCTGGGAGGAATCTGGGATGAGTATGGCTCCGAAACTCTCTGGCGGCGAGAGGCGAGAAATCCGTAATCGATGAGAACGGGAAAAAAAGTGTGACTCAGACTTGCCGATGCGGCCGAGCTCATGAAGGGAATCGATCTTGAAGAATGGAATGAGTATGACATTGTCGCTCGGGGAAACCAGATTACTCTTAAAATCAACGGCGGGTAACTTCGGAGCTCTTCGATCAGGAGAAAGGAAAAGCCCTTGTCTCTGGAGTTTTGGCGATGCCTGTCATTCCGGAACCCATGAAGGTGCAGTACAAGGACATTCGGCTGAAGAACTTAAGAAAGCTTCTGCCGAGTGAGTACTATGGATTGATCGGGGGTTAGCGCTGGATCTACAAATTCGCGGTCATTGCTGGAGCCTGGGACGTTGATGCCCCGACCCCGGCTGGTTCAGCTCTAACCCGAACGTCTGCACTTGAATATTCGATTCCATTCGTAATCACACCGCTTGAGTGGGAGCGATAAATTAAAATACTTGCTGATGGGGCTCCAAACCGAAGAGGCCTTCATGCGACTCGGTATTGATTTCGGGACAACGCGTACTCGAGTTGCAGCCGCCATTGAGCACATTATCCGTTGGCTGAGTTCGAGCATGAAACCGGATTTCACCAGAATTGGTATCCTTCCCTGATTGCGGTTCGGGGTGAACAAGTCGCCTTTGGATTGGATGCCCTGACGCTTCAATACGATTCATCCTGGGAAATCTGTCATTCCTTTAAGCGCTATTTAAGCGGGGGACATCCGCAGACAATCATGGCTATCGGGCAGGTGAAGTTCTCTTTCCTCGAATGGCTTACCCGGTTTCTTAATTCCTTACACCAGGATATTCTGACGAGGAGCAACCTTGAAACCGATCCGCAGAACCCTTCGAAGTGATGGTCGGTATTCCGACGAACGCCAATAGCAATCAACGTTTTCTGACTCTAGAAGCTTTTCGCCGGGCTGGCTTTGAAGTGATCGGGATGCTCAACGAACCTTCTGCCGCGGGGATTGAATTTACTTATCGATTTGGCCGCCCGGAAGAGGCTGGCCCATGCGAACACCTGGTTGTGTATGACTTGGGAGGGGGTACTTTTGATGTTTCGGTCATTCGGGTGACTGGTAAACGACACGAAGTCATCGGAAGCGAAGGAATCACTAGAACTGGGTGGAGATGATTTTGATCGACTACTTTTAGGGGTTGCCTTATCTCAGTCCACTCTACCGCAATCCCTGCGAAAGCCTTTTTCGTTAGCTGCTTCCGGAATCATTATCCCCCCCTTGACTGCAAATGTCCGTCCTCGCCTGCTTCATATTTGCCGTGAAGCGAAGGAAAGCATCAGGACAAATACACGGAAGATCACGATCGACTTCGGCCAGATCAGCGAGGAAGCGGATGCGGTGTTGGTGCCCATTTCCCAATTTTATAGGAAATGCGAACCCCTCATTTCATGGACCGTTGAGCGCACAGAATTTGTTTTGCAGTCTGTGCTCCAGCAATCGGGGGCCGATAACGAGGCCGTGGTATCGGTTTACCTGGTTGGCGGCTCTTGTGACCTGCCCGTTCTAGCCCGCGCCTTAAGGGAACATTTCGGGAAACGTGTGCGGCGATCGCCTTATCCTTCTGCTGCTACGGCAGTAGGTTTGGCTATTGCCGCGGATCAGGAAAGTGGCTACAGCCTGGAGGAACGATTTAGTCGTTTCTTTGGTGTCTGGCGAGAGAGTGAGGATGGTTCGAAAATCGCATTTGATCCGATTTTCGCAAAAGAAACGGTATTGCCACCACTCGGATATCCTCCCATCCGGATCGCTCGGAGGTACCATCCCGTGCATAATGTCGGACATTTTCGCTATTTCGAGTGCGGCAACTTGAACAGTCCACAACGCGAGCCCTGCGGGGATATTATTGCTTGGGATGAAGTCTATTTTCCGTATGCGCCTGCCTTGCAAACGGAAACCCGGTTAGATCTGGTGTCCATTGAACGATGGCCAGAAGCGGGGTCTATGTGGGTTGAAGAATTATATGAATGCGATGCACAAGGGATCATTCAAGTGACCATTTCAAATCAAACGGCCGGTTATTCGAGAACGTATCGAATCCGGTAAGAATGTCATTTGTCGGAATGGTCAGGTGAATCAACGTAACTGCTTCGGCGCGGGGCTTCCCAGGGAGTCCCGTAAAGAAAACAATCCTTCAATTGCAGGTCCTCTCTCAGTCCGCTGGCATTGCCATTTCCATAAAAGTAACAAGATCCTGCTTCATCTTCTTCAACGAGTTCGTTTCAATATAGAGCATATGTCCGGAATCGTATCGTGCAAAGGTAATGTTCTTCCGATAATTCGGAGGCAGGTCCAAATGATCCATCGTGTAGTCCGCGGCGTAAAACGGAGTGGCCAGGTCGTAATATCCCTCCATCACCAATACCTTTAAATAAGGATTTTTCGCCACGGCTTCTCTCAATGCTTTGGCCGTATCCGGGAACCCCTCGATTCCTGAGCCCCACTCCCACTTCAAGTCGCTGTCATCATCTTTAAACGCAAAAACTTTGTACGGCATGTCTGTTTTGTAACCCAGGTCAGTGCGCACGTAATTATTGAAGACGGAAGTATAAGGCGGCAAGATCGCGGCTGAAGTCGGATCATAAAAAGGCGTGTCCAGTAGCCCTTGTGGATCCAATCCCGTAAAACGGCCGTCGAGGCGTCCCACGCGTAATTTCTGATCCAGAAGCAAATTATGCGTGAATTTCGGGACATCGATTCTAAGGTTTGCATTCCCAATTAGTTGTTCCGTCAATCCTGTATATCTCGCCATTTGGGTGATCACTTTCTGCCGTTCCTCGGGTGTGAGCGCATCGCCTTTAGCCAAAGCCTGAACATAAGTCGTCGAGGCCCATTGCGTGGACTCTTGACGGGCTTTCCCAAGGTCCTGCATCAAGTCGGGCGGAAGCTTTTTATGATAGCCAGCGATCATCGTAAACGATGGGATGAGCAGAACATAAGGCAGATCGTTGCTCTTGTTGTCCACGAGCGTCTGGAAACTCAATACCATGGAGAGGAGAGTAATTCCGTTGAAAGAAACGCCGTGGTCTGCCAGGTGGCCAGCAATTCCGGCGGCGCGCGTCGTGCCGTAACTTTCTCCGAGCAAGAAGAGGGGGAACTCCAGCGTTCATAGCGAGTGATGTACAGGCGAATAAACTCGCTGAACGCCTCGATGTCACCCTTCACACCCCAAAACTTCTTTGATAGCGCCTCATTTGCGGCGCGGCTGAAGCCGGCGCCGATTGCGTCTACCAGCACAAGGTCGCTTCCATCGAGCAAGGTATAGGGGTTGTCGACCATCCGATAAGGGGCAGCGGGCATGAATCCATCCGGTTGTAGCGCCACGCGTTTGGGTCCCAGCGCTCCCATGTGCAGCCACACCGAAGCAGAACCTGGTCCACCGTTAAAGGCAAATGTGACAGGGCGCTTGCCGGGAGTCTGTCCTTCGAGGCTATAAGCCACGAAAAACATTTCAGCTTCAATTTTGCCGTCGCCGCGCTTAATCGGAAGCCGTCCCGCAGTCGCGGTATATTTCAGGACTTTGCCGTTTAGGGTGCATTGCTGATGAGTGACCACTGGTGGGATCTCTGTCATGTCGAACTGTTCACCTTTATCGTCGGATGACGGTTCTTTCAACGCAGGGGATTTTTGCTCGGCCGTTGGCTTTATGGGCGTCTCCTGTGACGATCCTTCCGGTGGTTTCATCGATTGAGCGTGTTCTCCGCTCGGGGTCGCTTGTTCTTTGTTTTTCGCAGCATTCTTCTGTTGCGCATAAGCACCCGTCAGCAGGGTAAGAACAAGCAGGAAAGCGATGCAAGGGAAACGCATTTTGATCTCCTCCAGGCAATGAGTAATATCCCATTCAAACCGTCTTTTGAATGGTACCTCTTATTCAGTAGTCTTGCAGGTTCGGGGATTCCGGGGATATCCGAGGCAACTGTTTCTGCCAGTTAAGTCTGCGGCCATTAGTTTAATTCAAGAGCATCTTTCCCGGGTAGATTCGGAAAAAGAGCATGAGGTTCTGTTTGATACCAGTAACCCACCGAAGAGATGTCGTCCTGCAAATGTAAGTATCTGCCACCGCGTTGATGCCAGCCCAATGACTGGATGGTGACTTTGAGATTCTTCTGAAACCGAATCGGATCCAGGATATGCCAACGGTACAAGCTGAAGCGTTGTTGCGACTGGAGAAGCCCGTCCGGTTTGGTTGCACGAGGCATTCCAGAATAGGGCGTAGTGAATTCCTGATAGCGATTCGTTCCAGGGATCTCAAACCCATAAGAGCCGCAAAAATAGTCCTCCGTTCCAGTTCCGCAAATCGTAGGGAACTGAGAATCATCATCCAGGAAAAATTTAATCTCTCCCTCACCCCACCAGCCGTTGTTGTGGCTTCCCCAAATCATGGATGTGCCCACATACTGTCCCCAACCCTTAACCCCATCCAAAATGACATGATCGGACTTGTCCGGTACGGGATTGGAGCGGCGAAATTGAGCATGAAAGTACGCCGCGTCGTCGGGCACATCGGTAAGGGTATAATCAATTTGATAGTAGAGCGTCATCTTTTCTCCGCTTATGTTTTCAAAAGCAATTTTGCAAGATTTGCGGAAAGGCATCTGCCAATAAGAATTTAAGCCGCTCCCAGGATTGACGCAAATCGGCAGGGAAGAAATCTGGGCATATTGCCCGAGACCGCATGCAAAGAAATCTCCCACCGGAGCCTCGACTGAAGGGCTGCTCTCCCCGTCCCAATAAATGCGAAGGATCAAATGGCGCCAATGACCTGAGGGCGTCATCCAGATATGCTGGATCGCTCCGGGTCCCTGAACGTCAGCCAAAATATAGTTTTGCTTAGGTTGAATTTCGATAGAGGGAGAGATTTTCCAACCTCGGCCGAGATCACGCGCTGCCTGAGCGCCAGTCCCTTCGGTGGCCATCCCAGCCATCCCTTTTTCTCCGCTAAAATTCTCCGGGCTAATGGAACGAGTCCTTGCCCGGGAAAGCCGCGACAAATTTCCCAAATTCAAGTCGAGCCCGTTGAACCCCGTGTTCTTCTCCTCTGGCATGGAGAATATTCCGGCAGCGGCACAAAGGACGATGGCGATGATGAGCAGCTTTTTCATGGGAGCCTCCTGGATCAATAGTGATTTCGGTTTCCGGAAAAGTGAATTATATAGAGCTCAAAGAGAAAATGCGAGACCACTCAGCTGAGATTGTTTTGACGTTAATTCTCTGGAATGGCCGCAAGTTGTGTTTTTCAGTTTCCTTTCTCTGATGGCTACGTCTCTGGTACAATCGCGCCGGAGTTTTCAGATTGAAGAATATGTTCCAGGCGGGGTCTCTCAACTTGAAACCGATTCGGCTCATCATAAACGCAGATGATTTTGGAGAGTCCGAGGAAGTGAATGAAGCAGTCATCCAAGCGCATCGGAAAGGTGTGCTTACTAGTTGCAGCTTAATGGTTACGGGCAAAGCTTTTGAAAATGCGGTTCAGTTGGCGATCCAGAACCCTCAATTGGCAGTTGGGCTGCATTTGGTCGTCGTCATGGGACGTTCCGTTCTCCCCCAAAGTGAAATTCCGACCCTTGTCAATGAAAAGGGAGAATTTCGAAATGATCCACTTGCCGCTGGATTTAAGTATTATTGTTCAAGGCAGGCACAAGAGGAATTGCAAAGAGAAATAGCGGCCCAATTTGAAAAGTTTGAATCAACAGGATTGCCATTTTCCCATATTGATGGTCACCTCCATATGCACACACATCCGGTTGTTTTCAGTGCCGCGCTGAAGTTGGGGGAGCACCATGGGGTCAGGCGGATGCGTGTGCCAGAAGAAGAGCTGGGATGGGCTTTACGCTTTAAGCCCGAACAGGTTCTTCGGAAGACGATTTACTGGTTTGTCTTCTATTGGTTAGCCCGCGCGATGAAAAAGAATCTTAGGGTAAAACAGTTTTCTTTTGTCGAGAAGGTTTACGGGACTCTTCAAACTGGCAATATGAATACCGAATACCTCCTTTACCTGCTGCGTCAGCTTAGAGCAGCAAGCAATGAAATCCATTGTCACCCGGCGCTCTACAAGACAACGTCGCTTTCATTGTCGGAACAAAGTCACCTCGCAGAATACAAGGCCCTCATGGACCCTAAAGTCATCGAGTTTCTCAGATTCGTCCAGCATTCAATTGATCAACTACTTCGGATTGGATTCGTGCAAATAAGAACACCTCTGGTTTTGATTTTGTCCATGCTCGCGCAAGTTGCAGGGAATATCTTGCTGAGTAAGGGGATGAAACAAATTTTTTTGGGTTCTCTACCCGAGACCTCTTCCTTGCTTTGGATTGCTTCTCGAGTTGTCGGAAGCCCGTATGTATGGGCCGGGGCCTTGTTATTGATTGTTTTTTTCTGTCTGTTCACGGCTCTGCTGTCGTGGGCGGACTTGAGTTTTGTCCTTCCTGCGTCATCCTTTGGATATGTTCTCAATGTGGCTCTGGCACATTATTTCTTGTTGGAGTCTGTGTCTATGGCCCGATGGTGTGGGACAGCCGTGATTTTTGCCGGGGTCATTATGGTCTCGATGACCGGTTCACGTTCAGGGGGAGGATGGGACCGTGACAAGCTAACAGGGGAGGGATCTTCACATTGAGTACCGCAATGTTAATCATGATTATAGTGGTTACCACCTCATTGGGTGACGTGCTCATAGCCAGCGGCCTGCGTCACCTGGGAGAGATCACGAGTTGGAAACCAAGGGATCTCATTTCATATGGGAAGAAACTGATTTCGAACATCCGTTTTGTTGCGGGGGCGTTCTTTATGACTGCAAGCTTCATTGCCTTTATGATCGTGCTTTCCTGGGCCGATGTGAGTCTCGTGGTGCCAGCCACCTCGATTAGTTATGTGATCACTACGCTTGGCGCGAAGTTTTACTTAAAAGAAACAATCAGTTCGCTTCGGTGGGTTGGAACGGCATTCGTCTGCCTCGGCGTAGCCCTGATCTCTTTTCCCTGAGCATGCTCATCCTGTCGATCATCCAATACACTTTGCTGATTGCGTCTGTGATGGGCCTGGTGTATTACCTGCTCTCTCTCATTGCGGCGGGTGCTTTTTTCCTTACGCATCTAGAAGAAAAGAGCACGCTCCTCCCTCCGTTAACTCTGATGGTTCCTCTCTGTGGGGAGGACGTTGAAGCCTTTGAGAGTTTTTGCTCGCTTTGCAGTCAAGATTACCAAGATTATCAGATTGTTTTTGGCGTGCGTGATTTCGATGACCCGGTCATTCCGGTGATCAGGCAGTTGGAAGCTCGATTCCCGGAGCGTGACATTCAGCTCGTCATTTCTAAAGAAGTCATTGGGAGCAATTTGAAAGTCAGTAATTTAGAGAACATGCTGGCCCAGGCGAAACATGAACACCTGGTCATCCTCGACAGTGATATTCGGGTTGCGAAAGATTATTTGCGTACTATCGTTTCTCCACTCGCAGACCCACACGTCGGATTAGTAACATGCCTCTATCGTTCTTCGAGAACTCCAAACTTGGTCTCCCGCCTCGAAGCTCTGGGAATTTCAGCCGAATTGATGCCGGGAGTGCTCGTGAGTCGCTTGATTGAAGGAGTCCGGTTTGCGCTCGGAGCGACCATGGCGACTACCCGAACTCGGTTACAGATGATTGGAGGGTTTCAGGCGATTGCCAACCATCTGGCGGATGACTACATGTTGGGGCATCTCTTGGCCAAAGCAGGATACGAAATTTATCTTGCGTCCTATGTCGTCGAGACTCTTCAACCGGCTATTTCATTCTCAGTCATGCTCAAGCATCAGGTCCGACTTGCACGCGGAATCAGAGCCTGCCGTCCATGGGGATACCTCGGCTTGATCTTTACGTATGGGACGGTTCTCTCCTTAGGGTACAGCGTATCCTGGGTTTCTCGGCCTCCAGCCTGGTTTTGCTGGGGGGGCCTTGGTTCTTCGCTTGTTTGCTGGACTGGTTATTGGCGGGCTTTGGTTGAAGGACCCGATTGTGAGAACACATTTTTGGCTTTTCCCGCTGAGAGACCTACTTGGGTTTTTGCTCTGGCTGATCAGTATGTTTGGCCACAAGGTAGAGTGGCGTGGAGAAGTGTTCGAGCTTCAACAGGGCGGGGTCATCACTTCTTCTGGGAAGAACCGCTATAGTGCAAAATGGAATCGCGGAAAAATCCCTTGAGAGGGCAATCCGAAAACTTGCGTGGATTCAGATTTGCCTGCCTGGCTTCGGCGTGTTAAGTTTAAGCGAGCTGAGGTTCAAAGACAGCAGGAAGTCGGCTCCAGAGAAGAATTCCCGGTAATGATTCATGCTTGTGTAAACCATTGACCGGAAGTTTCATGTTTCTCAGATAAGGAGAGTCAATGGCCATAAAGAAGGTGATGTTGGCGAATCCCAGAGGATTTTGCGCAGGTGTGGTGCGAGCTGTTGAAATTGTTGAGCGAGCTTTGGAGCTATTTGCCCCACCTATTTATGTTTTTCATGAAATTGTGCATAACAAACATGTTGTTGAAGACCTGAGCAAAAGAGAAGTCATATTTGTGAATGGCCTTGATGCAGTGCCGGAAGGGGCTGTTTGCGTGTTTAGTGCGCACGGAGTTTCGCCGCAGGTTCGTGATTTGGCAACGTCCCGCCGATTACGGGTAATCGATGCCACCTGTCCTCTTGTCACCAAAGTCCACCTCGAGGCCATTCGCTTTACCCGGGAAGGATATTCGTTGGTACTGATTGGACATCCAGATCATGAAGAAGTTGAGGGAACAATGGGCGAAGCTCCCATGCAATTAGTAGGGTCCGTTGCCGATGTGGAAAACCTTGAGGTTCCCAATCCGGATAAGGTCATTTATCTGACTCAGACCACCCTAAGTCTGGATGATACGGCCGAGATTGTTGAAGCGTTGCGCCGAAAATATCCCTAAGATGCATTCCCCGCCCAAAGATGACATCTGTTACGCCACGCAAAATCGGCAAAATGCCGTAAAAGAGATTGCAGACAAAATCGATGTGCTCCTGGTGATCGGTTCACAAAACAGCTCCAACTCCAAACGATTGCGTGAGGTTTCTCTTGCGACGGAAGTCCCTGCCTATCTCATCAATGATGAGAATGAAATTAGGCCGGAATGGCTCGAAAGTGCCGAAGTTGTGGGAGTCACAGCCGGTGCTTCGGCGCCTGAAGCTTTTGTGTTCAGTGTGATTGAGTATCTGAATTCTTTAGGTGCTACGATAGTCGAAGGGATTGAGCCCGAAGACGAGCATGTCCATTTTGCTTTGCCGCCGGAATTGGTGCGACTCTCCAGTTGATCGAGGATCGAGCGGTGCGAATTTGTGCCTTCGGCCATTGAACAGGCCATGGGTCCTCTCTTGTCCGGTATGCAGGCGGGACGCCTGCACCACAAGATTGTGGTGCGGGCCTCTGGCCTGCACAAATGTTTCAACTTCAAGGAAAGGCGCACCCGTCAAGCTCAGCGGCGGACGGTGTTATTGTGAAGACACCCATTGTTCCACGAAATGGGGCCTTGGATACTCACTAAATGAGTGGCATCCAGCGGAGTAGGCCTCTGGTCGGCAAGTCCGGTTGTGTTAACTTCCTGGATCTTCCCTCTGCTTCCAAGATCAATTCCGCACAACGATAACTGCTTCGTACTGCGCCTTCCATGGTTGGCGGCCAATCGGTTTTGGTCCAGTCGCCGGCCACAAAGAAATTTTCAAGTGGAGTCTTTTGTTCAAGTCGATACTCGTCGCATCCTGCCCGACAAGAAAAAGTTGCAAAGGGCTCTTTGAGCACCACACTGTGCAGTAATTTGGCTTGATCGCTACGGGGTAAAATGGCTCGCAAATCATCCAGTGCGAGGCGGATAATATCTTTAGCCAGCAAGAGGAACGAGTCTCCGGGAGGCACTCACCACCAAAGCCAGATATTCATGATTTTTTTGGTCCACTCCTCTCCGTTCGTCATTTCTTCTAAATAGCCATTGGATTTCGTGCCCCAGGATTGCACAGTTTTCGAGGTCGGTGACCGGCTTGTTAAACCATAGGTAAATGGAAGTGATCGGAGAGGATTGGAATTGTTTGAGATTGTTGAAGTAGCTGGAATTTTCGACGAGTGATGCCGGGAATCACTTTAGAAGGACCTCAGGAGGCACACTACTCAAGTAATAGTCCCCCACGATCCGGGTTCCATCGCTCAGGAGGATGCCGCCCACCCTAGAATTATTCGTTTCTATCCCAGCGGCCGATCGGCGTAAATGAACTTGTCCCCCCCTAGCCTTCCAAATACTCCAGGCACGGCTCCGTATAAAGCTTACCGAGAGGAACCTTGGGTACGCCCATATGAAAGGATTTCGGATGATTCAAGAACCCGTCGAGAAATACTTTTACACCGTAACGGGCGGAAGCCAGTTCAATTTGCTCATTTAAGGCACTAACAAGAACGGGGCGCCAGAAGACATCAATTGCCCCCCGTGACTGTCGATGTTTCCGGAGCCAGTCCAACATTGTGGTCCGATCCAGTTCTTGCAGTTGGTCTCGTTCGCGCATCATGCACCACAAACCGTAGGCGACGGCCAGCTTATCGCTCCAACGGAGAGGATGGAATTGCAGAAAGGATGGGAATGAGATGGAAGGGGGCAGGCAGATTCGCCCCTTTGAGGATTGCTAACCGTCCATGCTGGTCCAGGAACGTAAACCGATCAAAAAAAGTAATCAGATGGTCAACCGACAGACGGCGATAAAAATCCAGCAAGTTCGTGCAACACTTCATCAGGATATGCTGGCAGTTATCAATATAGGCATCGTTAGTGGTTTCTTGCGCCGAGACCGGATGAATTTTCAGTCAGCTTCATCGCTTTGATCCGGAATCGAATTTCCTGATTTGCGAGTTGGTTGTGAATTCAGTCGCTGTGAATTGGGAACAGGGTAGGAGGAGGCTCTTCCTCCAAGGAAAGGTCGGCGTTCAACTACCGTAACCTGGAATCCCTCATCTGCAAGGACCACCGCTGCTGCCAACCCGGCCAGACCGCCTCCCAGGATAATCACCTCTTTCTTTCGTGGCATTGAGCGGTCACCAATGGGCTAAAGACTTCAGAGCGATACGCCACTTGTCTTTCGACTGCAGCCTTACTCGTTCCGTGAAAACATCGTACCCGCGATTTTCGATGTTTCGCAGGATTGTCTTGTAGCTTTCCAACATCGCCGAAAAAGCAGGCCGGCTGTCACGATCCAGCAATCCAACCAAGGGGTTGGCCTCGTCATAAAATTTCTTTGTTCGCTGGACTTCAAAAGCCATGAGGGACTGAAAGCGCTTATCCATGATCCCGTTCCGGATGTCGGTTTTGGCATAATTGAAACGAGAGAGGTCCTCAAGGGGAAGATAGACTCTGTCTCTTTCCAGATCTTCGCTAAGATCTCTTAAAATGTTGGTCAGCTGAAAGGCAATCCCGCAGGCAATGGCATGCTTTTTGGCTTGGACATCCTGGTAGCCGAAGATCTCGATGCAGATCAGACCCACAACTGAAGCGACCAAGTAGCAATATTGGTAAAGATCTTCAAAGGTCTGGTAGTTTGAAGTAACCAGATCCATCTCTGTGCCGTCAATCACCCTGTGAAAATACTCGTGAGGGATCTTATAGTTATGGATGGTGTCGCGAAGCGCCCACAGAATAGAACTGTTTGTCTGACCGAGGTTCAGCGCATTATCGAGCGCCTCGCGAGTCTGCAAAAAGTGTTCTCGCTTGTCATCGAGATTGCCGTCATTGTCGCTGATATCGTCACACTGGCGCATGAACGCATAGACTGCCGCCAGCGCGAGACGTTTCTTCGAGGGCAGCAATCGAAGCCCATTGTAGAAGTTGCTCGCCCGTGCGATGTGTTGGCATTGGGCGTAACAGTCTTTTAAATCGTGGGTTTCGCTAGTCGACTCCACAGGGCTCACGAGGTCTATTTCCTCATCTGATGGGACCACCAACTTTGGGTCAGTATTCTAAGGCTGTTCCATTTCGTAAGTGTTGGACGGTGACGAAAGACGTCGTAATGGGCTAACTCAATTTGACGCAGGATTTCCAAACCACAGCGGCTGAACAACTCAATATCCATGGCATGAGAAGGCCTAACCCAATCACGCAATTTCTGCCCTTCCTGGAACAGGGATCTGGCTCGGCCAATTTCCAAGCGCATGAGCTCAACGAAACGATCATTGCAAGTCTGGGCCACCAAATCTGCTTCAGTGTATCCAAAATGGATGCATATCCTCCAAAGGAATGTAGATCCTGTTGAGACGAACCAGGTCCCTTCCAATATCTTGCCAATGATTTGCAAGTTGAAGTGCCGTACAGGTCTTATCGGAGAGTTCGCGTCGTTCTGCGTCCCGATAGCCAATGAGATAAAGTACGAGATGGCCAACAGGATTGGCAGAATATCGGCAATAGTCGAGCAATTCGTCATAAGTGGCATAACGGTTTTTTATTTGGTCCCTTTTAAAGGCCTCGAGAAGATTTGAAAAGGAGTCATGGGTATCTGAAATTGTTCCACTAGTTTCTCTCAGTGCGATAAATACCGGGTGGTGAGGATGCCCATCAAAGCAGGACTGAAGTCCTTCCTCCCAACGGTTTAAGAGTTCTAAAGATAGGGTCGGACTGCTTGTCTCGTCGCCAAGATCGTCACTGATGCGGCAGTAAGCATAGATGTTGTAATAATGTTGTCTCAGATGAGCATGGCAAAAAGACTGAGGCGACAAGGAAGTTTTCATAGTGGGATCCGGCCAATTTTCTGCAGTAAGACTCTGCATCTTCAAGCGAAGAGCTTCTTGATGAAGGACCGATAGCACTTGCAAATCCGCAGAGGAGTGCCACATTTCTCAGTGGTCTGTTCATCTCAGCGGACTTTGTGTGGCTCCCCCATTGGAAATTTGTCCTCCCTCTCTTGCTTGGCGCCAGCTCTTGACTTCGGACACATTGTAAATGGGCTTGTTTTGCGATTCGTAATAAGTTCGCGAAAGCATCTCGCCGACCAAACCAATGGTCAGAAACTGAACCCCTCCCAACAATAAAAGCATTGAGAGGAAAATCAAGGGTCCATGCTGGAGCATGATGGCCTGACCGAGAACCACTTTCTTGAAAAAAGAAAAAATCCGAGACCTGCGCCCAAGCCTGTCGTGATTAAACCCAACCGCCCAAAAAACTGAAGAGGCCGCGTGGAATAATCAAGGAAGAACTTAATGCTGATGAGATCCAGTAACACTCCGAAAGTACGGGAGAGGCCATACTTTGACTTTCCTTTCAGTCGAGGGCTGTTTCTGATTGGGATCTCAACGATCGTTGGCACCCAAACCGCTGGCAAGAGCGGGAATGAACCGATGCAGTTCGCCATAAAGTTGAATGTTCTTGATGATTTCGTGGCGGTAAGCTTTAAAGGTTGTGCCGAAGTCGTGAATTTCCACACGAGCAATCTTCGACATCAGCCAATTGGCAATCCGGCTTGGTAGCTGACGTGTAAGCCAGTTGTCAGTCCTCTCGAATCGCCAACCGCTGACGACATCATACCCCTCATCAATTTTCGAGATGAATTGTGGAATCTCTTCCGGGTCATGTTGAAGATCGCCATCCATCGAGATGATGATTTCCCCAGAGGCAAAATCGAATCCGGCCTTCAAAGCGGCGGTCTGTCCGAAGTTTCTTCGCAGGCGCAGGAGATTCACACGCGGGTCGTGATCAAAAATCTCCTGGAGAGTCCTGAAGCTGGTGTCGCTGCTCCCATCATCCACAAAAACCAATTCAAAGGAGCTCCCGACTTGGTCCATCACCTTTACGAGCTTGTCGTATAGGGGGCGGATGTTGTCACATTCATTGTAAAAAGGGACAACAATTGAATATTTGAAAGGTTCGCCAACGTTTTCATGTTTATTTATGCCCCTCCGCATAGATTCCTGTAATTAACGAGTTGTACCCCGCGCCGATTAAGCCATTCTTTCACCTCGGGGGAAACCAACGCGGTAATTTCCGTTTCGCGTTGTTGAAGCAAACGAGTGGGAGATATCCATTAATTGCTTGTCCACATAACCAGGATGGCATACCAATTCACTTGTTCCGTCAGGCAATCGAGCAATCAAGTTTATCAAGTAGTGGGAATCCCAGGAACCCGGTCGAAGCAATTCCTAGGAGGTAGTCGGGGGCTTTCAATCCGGCAGATTCGATTCGCGCTTTCATTGTCTTCGCGAGGATAGAAAGGGCTTTTCCGGTGAAATATTGTTTCAGATCGGTTGGTGAAGAACGCCAGTTTCTGCCGGCAAGACGCAATAAACGAGTGGTCCCCTCTCTCGCACAGCGAATTGCCGGGATCTTGTATTCCTGGGCGAGGCGGAGGCTATGTGGAGAAATTGAGGAATAAAGTGGAAGTGTTTGTGTCCATCCAGATGGGTTACTTCAATTCCCGCATTGAGAACTTTCTCGATCTGGGCACGCAGCTCCATCTCCACTTTACCGAGACTCATGCCTCGAAACCATCAATTTTCGCAGCATTTGAACGGGCGAAAGATAAAACCGCCCTGTTTCATTGATCAGACAGCTTAACTGGGATGGGTCGGTCATAGGCGTCCCTTCTGACAGGTTCAGATGGATCCCAATTCCTAGTTTCTGCTCCGTTTTTGCCCGTTCCGCAGCGTTGTCAAACGCCGGGCCATTTGCCATCAATGTCGTACTCGTGACGATTCCTTTTCGGTGACCCTCAATGATTGCATCATTTATCCTTTCGGTCAGCCCGAAGTCATCGGCATTGATTATCAGACTTCTCATGAATATGGATGTTGAATGTGAACCAATCGCTACCGGAACAATGGCGCAAACGAGTCTAAGAATATAGAAAAGAACATGAAAAAGGAAGAATAGCTGTGAGGAGGCAATGAGCCGAATGCTTCAGACCTGCTGGCATTTCGCACAATAGAGTTACAAGCCCAGAAAATTCTTGGCTTTATAGAATCATCCAGTTAGAATTCGTTCGTCGTTGGCTGGTGGGATTGGTTAGCGTCCTAAGATTTTGTATTCAGATTTCTTACTCCTTTAATATCTCGCTTTAAGCACTCTATAGCCTACCGAAATGAAATCAGTTATCCCCCAACCGGTTGTAAGGGAAGTTCTCTCAGGGAAATGGGAATGGAGTTTCCTTAGAACGCGCCATTGCAAAAACACAGAATTATCTTTTGGGGGTTCAACACGAGGACGGGCATTGGCGCGGGGAACTAGAAGGGGATACGATTCTGGAATCAGAATATATCCTGACCATGCACTTTATCGGGAGGTCAGGAGAGCCCGAGTCGGGAAAGCCGGAAATTATCTGGTGGAAAAGTTCTGCCCGAAGGGGGGTGGCCAGCCTATCCCGGAGGTCCTCCGGATGTCAGCGTTTCAACGAAGGCGTATTTCGTGCTCAAATTGCTCGGGCATGATTTGCACGCTCCTTATATGGCAAAATCACGCCAGGTCATCTCGCGATCTTGGCGGCGTGGCGGCCACCAATAGTTTTACCCGGATTTATCTTGCCATGTTCGGGCAGGTTCCCTGGGAAGACTGCCCTGCTGTCCCTCCTGAGGTTATCCTGTTTCCCTCTTGGTGCCCGATTAATCTCTATGCATTGTCATCCTGGTCGCGATGCATCATCGTCCCGCTATCAATCATCTGGGCATTTAAGCCATTCTGCTCCGTACCTGCACACGCCAACCTCGACGACATCCGGGTAGATTCTGTGGTTGTCCCGACAAACACAACGAGGGTTTTGGCCGATGTTCTTCAAATCCGCGGATGTTCTCTCCAAGTTTTTAGAGCGCCATCATTTTCTACCGTTCCGGCGGAAAGCATTAAAAGCCTGTGAAATGTGGTTGCTAAGAACATTTTCAAAAAAGTGACGGGGTTGGGGCCATATTCCCGCCGATCATCAACTCCATTATTGCGCTGCGCTGTCTTGGGATACGAATGTGATCATCCGCAATTGCAGTCCCAAATCCGGGCACTGGAACGGCTCGAGATCGAAGAGAGGGATACGCTGCGTGTGGCGCCTTGTTTTTCACCGGTTTGGGATACAGCCATTGCCATCGTTGCCCTGGCGGAATCAGGAATTTCGGCCGAGCACGAGGCATTACAGAAAGCAAGCGATTGGTTACTCAGGAAGGAAGTAAAAGAGTATTGGCGACTGGAAAATAAAGAATCCCGAGGGTGAGCCAGGAGGATGGTACTTCGAGTATGCCAACGAATTTTACCCTGATGTCGATGACACGTTTCAGGTGATCACGGCTCTTTCCAAGGTGCAATTCAGCCAAGAGTCAAAAGAGAGAGAAAAGCGCGAAGCCATGCAGCGGGCACTGAAATGGGCCCTCACAATGCAAAACAAAGATGGTGGGTGGGGTTCATTTGACAAGGGATGTAACAAGGAATTCCTAACGAAGATTCCTTTCGCGGATCACAATGCCATGATTGACCCAAGCACGGGTGACATTACCGCCAGAGGGCTGGAAACTCTGGCAGAGGTTGGCTTTAAGAAAGACCATCCCGGGCTCGTGAAAGCCAAAAGTTTTTGTGTAATCTTCAAGAACATGACGGAACATGGTATGGACGTTGGGGATGTAACTACATTTACGGAACCTGGTTGGCCCTTTGGGGGTTACGCTGCATTGGGGAAGACATGACGAAAGAACGCTGGCAAGCAGCTGCTCGCTGGTTGCGATCTGTTCAGAATTTTGATGGTGGGTGGGGGGAATTGCCTCGCAGCTACGAAGACCCGAGTCTCAAAGGTCAGGGGCCAACCACACCTTCGCAGACTGCCTGGGCTCTTTTAGCCTTGATGACGTTGGGCGATTTTCAGAGCGCGAGTGTTCGACGAGGAATCGATTATCTAATCCGGACCCAACGCAGCGATGGATCCTGGCAAGACAATTATTGGACAGGAACGGGATTTCCCAAGGTCTTCTATCTGCGTTATCATTTGTATGCAACGTATTTTCCATTGCTCGCGCTGGGGCGTTTCCTAGACTCTATTCAATGATGATGATTTGATGAGAATGAGATTCCCTTTACACCTCACGCTAGATTCCATTAAGCATCAGGTTCGAAACGCGATCCGCGGGAATCGTCGTTTTCCCATGGTTTTGATGCTTGAACCTCTGTATGCCTGCAATTTGGCTTGTCTTGGGTGTTCGACCGAGAGGCATACTGGAAAAGTGGAAGATCGTCTCCCTGTAGCCCAATGTTTCGAAGCCGCTGAAGCCTGCGGGGCTCCGATCGTTTCGATTTGTGGGGGAGAGCCGACCCTTTATCCGGAACTCAAAGCGCTGATTGAAGGGATCATCGAACGCAAGCGACACATTTATCTTTGTACGAATGCTCTTCTGCTCGACACCAAGGTTTACGGAAAGATCGCTCCTCACAAACGGTTGACAATTAACGTTCACCTGGATGGCCTTCGCCACACCCATGATCACGGTTTGCGACCGTCAGGGAGTATTTGACAAGGCCATCTCGATGATCAAGGAAGGGAAGCGACTCGGTTATCACCTGACCACGAATACGACCGTATTCAAGGATACCGAGATCCAGGAGATTGAAGGGCTATGTGCGACAGTCAGTCAATTGGATGTTGACGGGATGCTGATTGCCCCTGGGTATCACTACGAATCAGTAGAGCGCGACATCTTTCCCGTTAGACAGGAAATCCACCACAAATTTAAACGTGTTCTTGAACTTTCAAAACGCTACCGGCTCAGTTCGACCCCAATGTATCTCGAGTTTGCGGCGGGTTTGCGCCAATATAACTGTTCCCCATGGAGTACCGTCACCTTCACGCCGCGCGGTTGGAAAGGCCCCTGTTATCTCATTGGCAAAGAGTATCACGAAACCTGGCAACAGTTCTGGACGGGGGTCGACTGGGATTATTGGGAATCCCGGCAGGATCGTCTTTGTCAAAATTGCCTCATGCACAGCGGTTTTGAAACCTCTGCGGTTCTCGAACTCAAAAAGAGCCCGCGCGACATGCTGCGGATGGCGGCCTGGAATTTCCGCGGATAGGCCTGCTAAGAATTCCTTCCGATTCATGAAAATGAAAGTCCTTGTCACCGGTGGAACCGGGTTTGTCGGTTCGCATCTCGTTCGTTGTCTCGTTCGTCACGAGAATGACGTGATTGTCTGGTTCGTCCCACAAGTCGGCTGGATAATCTGAAATCTCTCCCCATCACGCTGCGGCAAGGAGACTTAACGGACCTCAATTCAATCCGGGAGGCGGTGAAAGGCTGTCGTATCGTTTACCATTGTGCGGCAGACTACCGCTTGTGGTGTCCCAATCCCGAGGTGATGTTCACGGGATCAATGTTACCGGAACCGATAATCTCATGCGGGTTGCTTTGATGAAGTTGTTGAACGGGTCGTGTACACCAGTACGGTTGGATGCCTGGGAAAGTATTCCAAGGGTGTCCTGGCCGATGAAAATACCCCAGCTCGACTGGCGGATATGTTAAGTCCCTACAAGAAGAGCAAGTTTCTTGCCCAAGAAAATGTTCTAGGCTGGGCCAGTCGTGGGCTGCCAGTTGTGATCGTTAACCCGAGCACACCGGTAGGGGAGATGGACCTCAAGCCCACCCCTACCGGCAAAATGATCGTCGATTTTCTACGCGGAAAAATGTTTGGATATGTCGATTCTGGGATGAATCTGATCGATGTTCGAGATGTAGCGGAAGGGCACTGGCTGGCCGCCCAGAGAGGAAGTCCCGGGCAAAAATATATCCTGGGAAACGTTAATTTAACACTTAAAGATATTTTTGATCGTTTAGCGAAGTAATCGCCAATATTTCACCGCCGAATTGGCGAATCCCTCTTTGGATCGCTCTACTCTACGCGAAGGGGGAGAATTTCTGGAGTGGGAAGATTCTCCATCGGGAACCTACTGCGCCACTAGAGGGCGTCAAAATGTCTCAATCCAAAATGTGGTTTGATTCTTCAAAAGCAGTCCAGGAATTAGGTCTTCCGCAAAGCCCTATTGAGAAGGCCCTGGAGAGAGCTGTCAGATGGTTTCGCGAAAAGGGGTACGCCAATCTGTCATGAACCCTAGCGTTTTCCCCTGGGTTGTCGTGGGCGCCCTTCGGCGGGAAGTCGTTCCCCTTCAGAAACTCTGTCGCCCAAATCTGGTTTTTCTACAAACAGGAATGGGTTGCGAAAATGCGGACAGGGGGCTTCGGACCCTTATCCGTGAACAACCCGTGTCTGCGGTCCTGGGAGTAGGACTGGCGGGAGCGCTATCACCATCACTTGGAGATTGGGGATTTGGTTGTTGGGCAAGAGATCAGAGGCCCGTCGCTGATTGTTCCTCCGGCAGCCCTCGCCAAAGCAGCGCAGCATACGCATCCAATGGATCCGATATTCATCTGGGAACACTCATTACCCAGAATCAAATGGCTTGTACCGCTGAAGTGAAGCGTCAACTTGCCGTTTCAATGGGTGTTGACAGTGTGGGTTGCGTGGACATGGAGTCTTGGGCCGTTGCCCGCATCTGCCAAGAAAGTGGCATCCCTTATGTCATTGTTCGCTGCATCAGTGATGTCTTGAGCGAAGACTTGCCACTGGATTTCAATCGGTTTTGCCTACCCGATGGAACCCTTGATGATCGTAAGATTATCATTTCCGCTTTAATGCACCCCTCTTGCATCTGGGGGTTATGGAAATTGGGGCGCCAGTTGGCTTGCTGTACCAGGAAGCTGGTGGAATTTGTTGATTAATTTGCCCTGTATGATCCCACCTCTGAGCTGAAGAAATAGCTTCCGGCGTTCCGTCAAACCGTCATCAAATCATTGCACCAGATTTCTGTTTGACATTTTCCCTTCCTGTTTGATGGTCACGGGAATATATTCCTCAGAAAATTTTCCGGAAACTCTGGTAGAGATATTGGATTAATGGATGCTATACTTTTTGTCCAAGTTTGGCAGCCGGCCGGAGATCTTCGAGAAGGCTGAACGATCAATGGGGTTGCATGACAAATCACTGTGCTGGAGAGAAATGTGAAGAGAGCATCAATCAACAATTTTTCCTTCAGGCCGTTTGTTCCGGCAAATATCTCCATCCCCCGTTTAAGTATTAAAAGCTCGTTCCCTTGAGTCGGCACTGAGAGGAATGAAGTCAAGCTCTTTTTGCCTGCGTCCGTTCTTCTCACGCAATTACATTTGCCTTCCTAATCAAGCCCATTTTGGCTGAAGCTGAAGCGGTTCGAGGAGTCAAAGAAGGAAACGTCAGTCCAGTGGAAGCCATTGCTACTGCATTCACTGTTTTTTCTCGGGGTTGCGAATGGGTTTCGCCTCGCGACGGAGCAGGGCACGCGGGACGGACTTAAAGGACCTTTCTTCCCTAATTACCTTAACGCCGTGGGGAATCTGCACGGCTGGTCCGATGGGGACCCCTTCCTCGTCAATTATATCGGCCATCCGATGGAAGGCGCCGTGGCGGGGTTTATGTTTGTCCATAACGACCCGCGATATCGGCGGGCGGAATTTGGGCTAAGCGAAACTTACTGGAAAAGTCGCCTGCGCGCTACGGCTTGGGCATGGGCCCTTAGCCTGATGTTTGAGATTGGACCGATGAGCGAAGCCACGATTGGGCATATTCAAAGCTACTATCCCGCCCAAGGGTATGTGGACGTTGTGATTACACCGGCAATGGGGTTGGTCTGGATGGCAGGGGAAGATGCTTTGGACAAATATCTCATCAAGCGTATCGAAGGATATACGCGCAATCGTGTGGCACGTTTTGCAGCGCGTACTTTTTTGAATCCCTCGCGGAGTTTCGCTAATCTCATGGAATTCCAGCGCCCCTGGGATCGGGATACCCGACCTGGCATTAGTGAATACGATCCCAATCTTTGGGCGATTGCCTCAAAGAGAAAGACCACCAGCAGTTCCGGAGCCTTCGGCAGCGAATTCCTTTCTTCCCAGTTCACATTCTAGTCAACAAGTTATGGAGGGGGGCTCCCCGCGAATTCCCCAATTTGAATTCACCGCCTACGATGATTTTTCGCACTATTCTCACGGGGGAATAAGCTCAGGAAATTGCAGTGGAGGCGGAGCCAGCGGGGTATTTCAGCTGAATCGCTGGCTGGGAGCGATGGCTGATGTTAGCGGGTGCAAGCTTTCTTCGAGCGATCCTAATATCACCGGTGATTCATTTACGTATTTGTTTGGGCCTCGATTCTCGTTCCGACAGGGCGATCGCTGGACCTTCCACGCGGATCTTCTCTTCGGAGGAGCTAAGCTGACACAAGACCGGGTCTTTCCGGAGAGGATTCCAACCGGCGATTTGACCGAGTGGAACAAACTGGATGCCTGGGTACGACATGGTCTGATCGCCGAATCGACAGAAGCCAATGGGTTCGCAATGGCCATTGGGGGTGGTGTCGACTTGAAAATAAGACGAGGAATGGCCATACGACTCGGAAACGTGCAATTTGTGAGGACAACTCATGAACGAATTCCATGACCTCCCCTATTCCTCAATGTTTCGGTTCACAACCGGCTTTGTTTTGAGGGCTGGGGAGCTATAGGGGGGGGTGGCGTCGATGAAATCTAGGAATACTCATTTGTTCATGAGGGCTTTCTACGCACTGATCATGGTTTTATGTTTGTCTCTGCCGTCTTTCGCTCATGCCATCATACTCGAAGCGATTCCTGCCCCGAATGCGACGATCTCCGGGCCCGACTTCCAGATCGTTTTGAAATTCAACTCTCGCATTGACGGCACGCGGTCGCGACTGATTCTGGTTCAGCCGGACAAGTCGTCTCATTCTGTGAATCTCGATAAACAAGACTCCCCGGACCAGCTTAAGGCAAGAGTGACCGGGCTTGCAGCGGGCGCCTATTTGCTGCGCTGGCAAGTCCTCGCCGCTGATGGACACATCTCCCGCGGTGAAATTCCGTTCAAAATAAAATAGTCCCAAAAGGATGCCGTGGCACAACTCCTCGACGTCTTTGGATTTCTCTCCGTACTTCTTCGTGGCCTCATATTGCTATTCCAATCGCTTGTGATTGGCGGCATGGTTTTCAACCTGCTTGTTTTAGGCCCTGTGTTTCGCAGTCTCCCTCACCACTTAGAAACCGCCCCAAAATTATGCCGATGGCTTATGGGGAGCTCTGCTTTGGCGCTGGCAGTGACTCAATTGATTTACGTCCTGATTGATTCAGCTATCCTGATGCAAACGGCGGAGTTGCGATGGCGTGAAGTCGTTGGAGCCAATTTTTTCCTGGCGGGAGCAGCATCCGCCATTGCGGGCTTATTCATTGCTTGCATGGTTCTTTATAAAGAGAAATTGTCGGTAGGTGCTGTTGGTCTTCCGGCTCTCGTGATCCTCAGCGCTTCTTTGATGACGAGCCACGCATCGGCTCGCATGGAGAGTCGGCTCGTCCTGGCATTTTTCACTTTGGTACACCAAGGGGCCACGGGAGCCTGGATTGGGGGGCTTCCTTACCTCGTCATGACTCTGAGCCGGTGTACGATTGAGCCGGCAAAAATGATTTCCAGGAGGTTTTCGCGGTTGGCGCTGGTGAGTGTATCGTTGATTGTAGCGGCTGGGCTCGGTCTCTCCATTTTTTATGTCCGCACGCCGGAGGCATTGTACGGAACCTCTTACGGCGTCATGGTGGTTTCTAAGATCATCCTGTTCGGGATGCTGCTCATCCTTGGCGCGATGAATTTCTTTGCAGTTCGAGGCCTGGAAATGGATACGCCCGGCTTGCTACTGCGGCTCCGGCGTTTTGCTGAAGTCGAGGTGGGAATTGGATTTACCGTGATCCTGGCGGCTGCGTCCCTTACCTCTCAGCCCCCAGCGGCAGACCTTGTCGCAGATCGAGTGACGGCCAGCCAAATCGTTGAGCGAATGACCCCTCGTTGGCCTCGCATGAGTAGTCCAGCTGTGAGCGAATTGTCTCCGGCAACGCCCCTTTCGGCTGAAGAAGCCGCTACTCCCGGATTTCAGAAGCTTCAGTCTTTTGTTCCCGGTCAATCCTATTCTCCCAATACACCCGCTGACATCGCCTGGTCAGAATACAATCATCACTGGGCGGGAATGGTGGTACTTGCAGCGGGCTTGCTTGCCGTGGGGGCGAGTTTTAGCAAATGGCGTTGGACACGGCATTGGCCCCTCGCATTTATCGGTCTTGCTGTTTTTCTGTTTTTGCGTGCTGACGCTGAGAATTGGCCACTCGGTCCGAGAGGCTTTTGGGAGAGTTTTCTGGCGGCGGAGGTTCTCCAACATCGAATTTTCGTAGTCCTGATCGTGTTATTTGCGGTGTTCGAATGGGGAATCCAGACCGGGCGTCTGAGTTCCCGGAAAGCGGCGATGGTGTTTCCGATGGTCTGTGCACTCGGGGGAGTTCTGCTGCTGGCGCATACCCATTCGTTGGGTAACATTAAGGAAGAACTGCTGGCGGAACTGAGCCACATCCCATTAGGACTGGCGGCGGTAGTGGCCGGCTGGACCCGCTGGATTGAGTTGCGGCTACCCGACAAGAATAGACGTATTCCTGCTAAGATCTGGCCGGTCTGCCTTGTCTTGGTCGGCGTCATCCTGATGCTGTATCGGGAGAGTTGAACAGAACAATCTGCGGAAGCATTGCAAGACAGCTTGTTCCAATGGAGAGTTTTCGAGGTCTCATGCCCGTGTGTTGGTTTCCGTGTTTCCATCGAGGACAAAAAACGTGAGGTTGTGCGCACTCAATGTGCATCACTGACAAGGGATGATCGAGAAATGATCACGCTAAATCCTGAAATAAAGTCATTGGGAAACTGGTGTCAACTTGGCTTTGTTGCCAAGGATGTGAACGTCATGATGGATCGACTCGCGGCGGTCGGCATCGGGCCTTTCCAAGTCTATTCAATGGATACTCGCAATATGCAAGGCGTCAATTACCGCGGTGCGCCCGCCGATTATGCGCTCAAAGTCGCCATGGCGGAAATGGGCAGTTGGACGGTAGAAATCATCGTCCCGGTGCGAGGTGGGAAAAACATCTATACCGAGTATCTGGAAAAACAACCAGAAGGCGGGCTCCATCATCTGGGAACGTACATGACCCCCAGCGAATATGACGGCGCCTATCAGTATCTGGAGAAGCTTGGCTACCGTCAGATTCAGGGCGGCCCCATCTATGGAAACGATCGCCAGGGTCGGTTTGACTATTTTGAAGCAGACAGGCAATATGGGATCCTCTTGGAGCTTCTTGATATGCCTGAAGTCTACGGACAACCCGACTACGTATATCCCGGGCGTTGAATGCCGCCGCGAAAAGCTGCAATTGTCAGGGAGGGCCCAAGTGGCACCAATCAAGATTCCCGACCTCGGGGCCGCTGTCGACACGGTGACCCTTGTACGGTGGCTCGTTGAAGAGGGCGCCGAAATCATCAGAGGGCAGAAAATAGCTGAGATTGAAACCGATAAAGCTGTGATCGCGCTGGAGTCGTTTGCAACAGGCGTGTTGCTAAGGAAGAAAGCTGTGGAAGGCGAGGCTGTTTCCGTTGGCGACGTCATTGCATACATAGGAAATCCGGCCGATGCCATCCCAGAAACCTCGGAGCTCGAGCCTGAAATCCAAATCGCCAAGGCAGGTCTCGGAACAGCACCGCCCCGCGAGATTTCAAAACCTCGCATTCCTCCCATGCTCCGGAATTTTGCCAGGCAAAAAGGCGTGGACATTGACCAAGTGGTTGGCACGGGAAACGACGGAACCGTCACCAGGCAAGACATCGTTGCTGCGGCCGAGAGGCTCGACGCCGATCGTTAACTCCGTCTATCCAAAAACCGAGCTTACGAAAGTGGCAGTAATAGGGTGAATATGAGTTTGAATAGAGCGTATTCAAAAGCGACATTGCTCGGATTCTATCGAGACATGCTTCTCATTCGCATCATGGAGGAGCGGATTGGATACCTTTTCCTGGAAGGCGTCATCTCGGGAACCCTTCATCAGTCTTTGGGTCAGGAAGCGGTGGCAGTCGGGGTGTGCTCCGCCTTGAACAAGGATGATGTCATTACCAGCGGCCATCGACCGCACGGCCATGCCATCGCGAAAGGCGTGGATCTTACCGCCTTTATGTTGGAGCTCTTTGGCAAGACCGGTGGATGCTGCGGCGGCAAAGGCGGCTCCATGCACATCGGCGATCTTTCCGTGGGCATGATTCCATCCATTGCAATCATCGGAGCGAATATTCCAGTGGGTACTGGCGCCGGTCTCTCATTCAAGCTGAAAAAGGAACCTCGAGTCGCTGTGTGCTTCACGGGTGATGGAGGTGTTGCTGAAGGCGCATTTCATGAAGCGGTAAATATTGCCGCTGTATGGAACCTGCCCGTGATTTATGTCATCGAAAACAACCGATATGCAGCCTCGACACACTATTCCAAAAACTCAAAATTGGAACACCTGTCCGATCTGGCGGCTGCCTACGGGATTCCTGGCGTTTCCATTGATGGGAACGACATTTTGAAAGTATATGAAACCGCGACTGGGGCAATCGACCGTGCCCGTGGCGGCGGCGGCCCAACGATTCTGGAGGCGATGACCTATCGGCTTACGGGGCACAACCGGCGCGACCCATGCGATTACATGCCGAAAGCGGAGCGGGAGCAAGCCGCGGCAAATGACCCCATCAAACGCTTCGAGGATTGCCTCGTTTCCCAGGATCACCTCAGCCCAGCAGACATCCTGGAGACGAAGGCTGAAATCGAAGCACTCGTGGAGCAATCCGTTCAAAAGGCCACAGCCGCGGATGATCCACTTCCAGAGGATGCATTAAAGGATGTCTATGCTTGAGAGGAACAACTGTTGAAGAGGCTATCCATTTCGCAGGCCTTACGGGAAGGTCTGGCTGAAGAGATGTCGAGGGATCCGAACGTGTTCTGCATGGGCGAGGATATCAGCATCCCTGGCGGCTGGGGAGGGGTGTTTACCGTCACTTTGGGGCTGGAGGAAGAATACCGCAGCCAACTCCTGGACACGCCCATTTCGGAACTCGGATATTTCGGCGTGGCTGTGGGCGCGGCGATCATGGGTATGCGTCCAGTGATCGACGTTCAATACGGCGATTTTCTTTTCTTGGCCATGGACCAGATCATTAATCAGGCTGCCAAAATGCGTTACATGTCCGGTGGGAAAACGAAAGTACCCCTCGTCATCCGTGCCCCAGTGGGGGCCACCGGACGCGGAGCTCAACACGCCCAGAATCTTGAACGGTTCTTCGTGGGAGTGCCTGGTCTGAAGGTCGTTTGTCCTGCTACAGCCTACGATGCCAAGGGGCTTTTGAAGTCGGCGATCCGCGATGACAACCCGGTGATGATGTTTGAGCACAAACTACTGTACGGATCCAAAGGACTGGGCCAGGCGACGGGTGCGGTAGATGCCTCGGATGCCATTCCGGCGGAAGATTACACAATCCCCATTGGCAAGGGGATTGTTCGCCGGCAAGGTTCCCACGTGACGATCGTGGCCACACTCTTGATGATGCACGTGGCAATGAACGCCGCCGAGGAATTGGCGGCGGAGGGCGTAAGCGTGGAAGTCATTGATCCTCGTTCTCTCAGCCCGTTCGATTGGGACCTTGTCGAAGAGTCCGTCATGAAGACGACGCGAGTGGTCATTGTTGAAGAAGGTCCCAAAACGGGCGGGTGGAGCGCGGAAATTGCAGCTTCGCTGGGCTCGAAGATGAGCGACTATTTGAGCGCACCGGTTGTTCGCGTTGCTTCGCCCGACATTCCCGTCCCTTTTTCTCCGCAGATGGAGAGCTATTATCGTCCCAATCGAGAAAATATCAAGCAGGCGGTGCTGAAACTGATTGACTGATATTGGCCTCGGAGCCTGTGATGCAAGCTAAGCAAATGGAGGAGGTAAGACAATGAATCTTGAACCTCTGCGTGAGGTAGCCGGAAAGGTAGCGATCGTTACCGGCGCTGGTCGTGGTTTGGGTAAGGGAACTGCGGAAGCTTTGGCCGCTGCGGGGGTCCACGTTGTGGTGTCTGATGTTCTCCCGCAAGTTAAAGAGACGTTTGCAGGCATCAAAGAGAAACATCCCGACAACAAGGGATACGCCGAGATCACGGATGTGTCCGATGAAAGCCAGGTGAAGCAGCTCGTAGAGGGCGCAGTGAAAAAGCTGGGACGTCTGGACATCATGGTGAACAATGCGGGAATGCATTTGCACGAAGGCCTGGTCGCCGACATGCCGAAGGAAACGGTCGACAAGCTCTTCGCGGTGAACTTTTACGGGGAATTCTTCGGATGCAAGTACGCGGCTCGGCAGATGATGAAACAAAAGAGCGGCAGCATCATTAACCTTGGATCCTACGGCGGCAAAGTGGGCTTTCCCGGGTATTCGGCCTACTGCGCGTCGAAGGGTGCTGTCCATACTTTTACGACCGCGCTGGCTCGTGAAATGGCCCCCTACAACGTCAACGTCAATGCCATTTGCCCCGGTTTGGCGGCCAGTGAGATGCATTGGAGCTTCATGAAAGCTGAATCCCAAGATCGTGGAATCACCTTTGAAGAACTCCAGCAAGAGGAACTGAAAACGATACCCCTCGGGCGATATGGCGAAGGGCGTGACTCGGCGGGTGCCATCCTCTGGCTGGCGTCCGAATCGGGATCGTACGTCACGGGACAACTCATCAATATTAACGGGGGTCTTTACTTCGCGTGAAATACGTTGAGACCCTAAGTTCTTCTATGCGAAAGATACTCCGATGGAGGTGATGAATGACACTAGGCTTAATGGCGAAGGACTGTGAGATTCGCATTGACTACGACAAGTTGCGAAAGGACCGGCTGCGAAAAACGAAAGAGCAGATGAAGAAAGACGGGATCGCGACGCTGCTCTGCTTCGACCAGGACTGGATACGGTATATCACAAGCACCAAAGTCAACGATTGGGCGAATAATAAGCTGCTTCGCAGCGCCCTAGTCACCGTGGACAAGGAACCGATTCTCTACGAACTGGGGAGCGCCATAGCGGCCAAGAAGGTGCTTTGCCCCTGGATTGCGGAGCGAATGTATCCCTCGATAGGGACGTGGCGCGGCGCATTCCCGACGAATGTCGTGATGGAGAATGCGAAGAAATTCGCCGTCATGATCAAGAGCCATCTGCGGGAATTGGGCGTGGCAAACGAGCCAATCGGTCTGGATATCGCTGAAATTCCGATTCTCAGAGCGCTCGAATCCGAGGGCATCACCGTGGTCGACGGTCAACAGACCCTCTTGAATGCTTCCAAGATCAAAACCGCGGAAGAGGTAGAGCTGATCGAGACGTCCATAGCCATCGTGGAAGCCGCATTTTGGGAAGTCGTGAACACGTCCAAACCAGGTGTTCGCGAACTCGATATCGCCGGCATGATGCGCGAAGTCATGTATCGTTATGGCGCCGAGGAAATGCAAAACATCAATGTGATTTCCGGGAACCGATCTCACCCTCATCCTCACGATTTCTCCGATCGGATGCTCCGCATGGGAGACATGCTCTTTATCGATGTGGTGAGCGTCTTCAACGGGTACAAAACCTGCTATTATCAAACCTTTTGCATCGGCAAGCCCTCGCAAAAACAATTGGATGTGTACAAGCGGTGCTATGACTGGCTGTTTGATGCCATCAATATGGTAAAGCCTGGCGTCAGCACCGCTGATGTGGCGGGGGTTTGGCCGGGGGCGAAGGATTTGGGCCTTTCAAACGAGGCCGAAGCCTTCGCGCTGCAAGTCGGGCACGGCATCGGCATCACTCACTGGGGAAAACCGGTCACCAGTCGATTCTTTTCGTTCGACCATCCCGAGACCTACGAAGAAGGTATGGTCATGGCATTCGAGACTTACTGCGGCGAAGGAAACGAAGGGGCGCGAATCGAGGAACAGTTTGTCGTAACGAAAGATGGCGTCAGGATGTTGAGCAGGTTCCCATCGAAAGATCTGATTTCCTGTCCGTGCGTGGGTTCTCTTCTTCCGTAATTCAAATGGAGAGCGTTGGGCCTGTGAAGTGTTGAAAAGACCCGCAGCAAGCAGCGTCGGAATCAGCTTAAGATCTGGCCGGTCTGCCTTGTCTTGGTCGGCGTCATCCTGATGCTGTATCGGGAGAGTTGAGCAGAAGAGGCAATGTGACAATATGTCGATTTTGAGGGGCAGCGATCCCCCAGCTCTGCCATTCCTACCTGTGAAGGGAAGGTGTAAAAAAATTCCGCATTTCTTGTAGGGAACGCTCGCCGTAGCGTTCCCGTATCCTACGAAGCGTTGAATCTAAATCCCTTAGCTATTCAACCAGGAACGGAACAGCGTCCGTTCCCTACCCAGTTCCCAATTAACCCTAATTTCGGAATTCAGGATAAGTGATGCTATACTATGCGGCTCCAGTAGGGTGGCTGGCCGAATTTTTGTGAAATGTTTGGATTCAATTTAATTCGACTTCAGTTTATGCCGGTGAAAGCAAAAATAGATAAAATGGTTCGAGTTGACGATATATTCCGCGCGATGGAGTGTCCCAATCCTGCCATATGCGTTCCGGCTTCCTTCTCGTGGGCTTGTCTAGTTGGCTTGCCCTTGAGGAAAGTAGCCAAAGCTTTTCTCCTCTGTTTCTTTGTCCTGATATTTTCACTTGGATTCGCAGTCAGGCCTGTTTTGGGGGAAGCGGAAGAAGTTGACGAATCGAAGAAAGAGCCCTCGGTTCAATGGAAGTCCTTGATTGGGGAGTCCTTGTTTACCCTGGTGCTCCAAAATGGGTTCCGTCTGGCGACTGAGGAAAAAACCAGAGCCGAACTAAAGGGGCCCTTTTTGCGTGATTACTTTGCAAGTGCTGGGAATCTCCATGGGTGGTCCGACGGAGGTGGGGTTAAAGCCAACTTCATAGCGCACCCTTTTCAAGGGGCTGTTACGGGCTTCATTTGGGTGCAGAATGACCCGAAATATCGCCGCACCGAGTTTGGAATGAATTCCATGTACTGGAAAAGTCGGCTACGGGCAACCGCTTTCTCATGGGTCTACAGCACCTTATTTGAGATTGGGCCGATTAGCGAAGCTTCTCTTGGAAACGTGCAGCAGGAGTATCCAGAAGTCGGGTTTGTGGACCATGTGTGGACCCCAGTATTAGGGTTGGGGTGGATGATGGCGGAAGACTCGATCGACAAATATATAGTCAAACGCATTGAAGGGCATACCCGAAATCGATTTGCGAGAGCCATGGCAAGATCGCTGCTCAATCCAGCCCGCAGTTACGCCAATGTGGTAGCGTTCAAACGCCCTTGGGAGCGCTATACCAGGCCAGGCGTCAATGAATACGATCCGAATCTTTGGTCAATAGCTTCCACAAGAAAGTCCCCATCAGGATCGGATGTTTCGGGCAGCAAATCGTTTCTTCCCAGCTCTCACTCTGGCAAACAAGGGAGCGAGGGGAACTCCACCGGATTTCGCGCATTTGAATTTTCTGCCTATTATGCTTATTCCCAGTACTCTCACAGAGGAATCAATTCAGGAGGTTGCAGTGGCGGTGGCGCTACCGGTGTGATTCCAATAAATCGTTGGCTGGGGGCTGTTGCTGACGTGAGTGGTTGCAAGATCGCAATCGATACACCCAACATCAGTGGCGATTCTTTGACCTACCTCTTCGGACCTCGCTTTTCATACCATCCCACAGACCGATGGAACATTTACCTTGACTTGCTTGTGGGAGGAAACGCTATAAATCTGGATAGGATTTATCCACTCAGTCATTTCCTGGATACCCCGGACGAATGGTTGAACCTTCCCCTTTATCACCACTACAAAGAGATCGCAAGAGCGGCTGAAGCGAATGTTTTTGCGAGTGCTATCGGCGGGGGTGTCGATTTGAAAATTAAGCGTGGACTTGCGATTCGGCTTGGTAACGTCCAGTACGTCAGGACAAACCTGCGCGAATTCATGCAGGGCAATTACTCCGGGGGAATACGATTCACCACGGGATTGGTCCTGAGACCGGGTGAACTGTAATGTCGCTTTTCCCCGGCTTTCGGGTCCCGGTGAAAGATCTCTACATTTTCTCGGGCGGAGCGAGGGGATCTGGGATCCTAGTAAAACGGCCACCCCTCTGGATTCGGTAGCGCTCTCCTCGCCAAACCACTTCCGTACCGAAAAATCCTCCCACCCAGGTCGCGAAGCTCAAAACGTCCTGTAATGGCACAAGCCAGAGGCGACGTATTACGGACGAATCTCCGAGAAGCTGTTTCCCCATGGCATAGGCCAACCATCCTCGCAGTATGGCTGAACCGAGAAGCAAAGTGGCACTCCACCCCGTCGGGGTGAAGAGGAAGAGGATGAGTGGCCCACGGAAGGCCGTATGTGAACCCCTGGCCGAAATATCCGGCAGGGCGAGAAAAACGACTACTGCGATTCCAACGGAGACGATGTTTGAAGCTGTTTTGGAACCCTGTAGAATAAGCATGATGATTGATCACATCGGCTGACAGAACGACTCTAAATCCCTGGAGAAAGACTTTTTCGCCCAAGATGAAATCGTCAGCCAGGTAATCAGCCAAAGAACCGAACCCCCCAATTGCCCGAAGACAAGTTGTGCTGATGGCCATCGAAGGACCCAAACTGAACTTCATCCCTTCGAGAAATTCGGCAACGATAACTCCTGCCATAAATTCTGTGCTCATCCCGAGAGCCTCGAGCTTTGACCAAAGATCTTGTCCTCCGACGCCCCGATAAAGATTGGTGACGAGTCCCACTTCTTTTGCCTCGAATGAGCGGGCAATCGTTTTGAGATAATTGGGAGCGACAGAGACATCGCTATCAGTTATGACCAAGAGACCATGGCTGGCAACCTATGGCCATCTTTTCGAGACTAAATACTTTGGCATTGGGGTAAGGAGAGTTCCCCGGTCACAATGAGTGTGCAAGGGATATTCGCGAAGCGCTTCATGAGTTCTGAACCAGAGCCACTGAAGGATCCGACTCGTCCCGGACGGCAAATAGAATTTCAAAATAACGGTAATCCTGCCGGAAGAAAGTTTCGAGGTTTTTCCCCAATTCCGGGTCTATACCGCAAAGCGGCTTGAGTAGGCTGACTGGCGGGAAGTAGTCCTGGCTCACATTCGCTATGGCATGCTTTCGCTCTGAGTCTTTGGACTGCCAAAATGGCCAGCAGGAAATAGGCGATTCCTCCGATCGCAGGTGCCCAAAGCAAAACTTCAGAACGACAAGGATGAGGTTGTGCATAAAGCGAAGAGAGCAGCTCTGCTTATTTCAACATTCGGCGTGGTCGAATATCCTTCATGAGACTTGACAGTTCTGCCCGCACGCCCTATTGTAAACACCTGAGTTTGTTGCCATTTGGCCCAATGGCATTGTCTGTGTCTTAAATGGATTCCAGCAAAGTCGGCCCTTGAGTCGCATTCGTGGCCGGCCAATCAATAACACAACCGGAGGCTTGATGAAAACTCTTTTGCTGAACCCCCCTTCCTTCCCCAACTTTGATGGCGGCGCCAGCTCCCGCTGGCCTGCGACTCGGGAAATTGCCTCCTTTTGGTACCCCGTGTGGCTGGCTTACCCGGCAGGCTTGATCCAAACAGCCGGTTGCTGGATGCGCCTTCTCACGGTGTCACTCCTGAGGAGACGGTTGAGATTGCCAAGGATTATGAATTTACTCGTCATTTTCACGAGCACTCCTGGGTTCAAGAATGAAATCCGGCTGGCGGAAATGATGAAAGAGGTCAACCCGACTCTCAAAATTGCCTTGGTAGGACCTCCGGTTACGGTGGAACCGGAGAAGAGTCTGCAGGTCTCCTCGGTAATTGATTTTGTTGCTCGGAAAGAATTTGACTACTCGGTCGCAGAATTTGCCTCGGGGAAGAAGTTGGAGGATATCCAGGGGATTAGTTTCAGACAGAATGGAGGCATTGTACACAATCCTGACCGTCCGCGGATTGAAGATCTAGATAGTCTCCCCTTTGCTGTTGATGTATACAAAAGAGATTTGGACATTACCCGCTATAATGTGCCGTTTCTGCTGAACCCCTATGTTGCTTTCTACACCTCTCGGGGTTGCCCGGCCCTGTGCACGTTTTGTTTATGGCCGCAAACGATCAGCGGGCATGCCTGGAGGATTCGGAGCAGCGAAAACGTGGCGGCAGAAGTGAAGCGGGCACTCGAATTATTTCCCAACATCAAGGAAATCTTCTTTGATGATGACACCTTTGCCTGGGGGAAGAACCGGGTGCTGGATATTTGTCAGAAACTGAAACCACTGAAATTCACCTGGTCCTGTACTTCCCGAGTGCATACCGATTACGAGACTCTGAAAGCCATGAAGGAGGCGGGTTGCCGATTGATGATTGTCGGCTTCGAATCGGGAGATCAGATGGTCTTGGATAATATCAAGAAAGGCGCCACTGCTGAGCAGGGAGTGGAATTCATGAAGAATTGCAAACGCTTGGGGCTAGCGGTTCATGGAGATTTCATTGTGGGACTTGCCGGGAGAAACCAAGGAGTCCATCCAGCGGTCGATCCGCTATGCGGAACAGCTGGATTGTGAAACCATTCAAGTTTCGATTGCCCATGCTTATCCCGGTACTGAATTCGATTCCTATCTCAAGAAGAACAACTACTACACCGACGACGCGATGACCGACGAGCTGGGCCATCAATTGCCAAATATCGAGTACCCGGGGCTGAGTCGCAAAGAGATTGTCGAAGCGGTTGAGTACTTCTATGACCGGTACTATTTTCGTCCCCGAATCGTTTATCGAATCCTCCGGCGTGCCATGTTTAATAACAATGACCGGCGCCGATTATATAAAGAAGCCAAAGAATACCTGCAACTGCGTGCTCGGAGAAAACGATTCGTCCGCGCTCAGGCTGCGCCCTGATCGTTGCGGGCGTTGTCGATCTCCAACTGACCCAAGAAGGTCTCCTTTCATGTCTGTCTTTTGCATCCCTCTTTCCATGGACTCTCGAACACCGTGTGTGGAATAGCCGGTTACACTCACTCAACTCGGCCGCTTGATCAGACACTGATACGTCGAATTATCCGGATGATCCGCCACCGTGGGCCGGATCAGGATGGGACGTATCTGTCGGATCAAGTTTCCATGGGAGCCGTTCGCCTGAAGATCATCGATCTGGAGGGTGGACAGCAACCCATGCAGAGCGAGGACGGGCAGACAATACTGGTTTACAACGGTGAGATTTACAACTACAAGGAAATTCGTCAGATTTTGATTGGGCGTGGACACCGCTTCAGTTCCAACTCGGATACCGAAGTGGTTTTGCATGCGTTCCTCGAATGGGATACCGGTTGCTTCGAGAAGCTTAAAGGAATGTTTGCCATTGCCCTGTGGCAGGTGCCCGAAGGCCGCCTGATTCTGGCGCGAGACCGAATGGGGATTAAGCCCCTCTATTTTACGAACCGACGAGGAGAGATTTATTTTGGATCGGAAATGAAGGTCCTGTTTGCCCATCCTCAGATACCCCGAACGATCGATTTAATTGCGCTCGACCAATACCTATCCCTGAACTACGTTCCTGGCCCTCGGACCTTGGTCGAAGGCATCGAGAAACTCCCGCCCGGCCATTACTTGGAATGGACTGGAGGGGAATTCGGAATCCTGCCTTATTGGGGTCTAGAGTTTCAGCCCGTGATGGATCTAAAAGAAGCCGACGCACTTGAGGAACTGGACGAACTCATGCGGCGTTCGATCCGGGAACATTTGATTTCGGATGTGCCCCTGGGAATCTTGCTCAGCGGAGGGGTAGACTCGAGCACGATTGTTCATTACGCCGCTACAGAATCTGGCAGACAATTAAAGACCTTCTCGATCTCTTTCGAGGGGCGTCGCTTTGATGAGAGTCATTATGCACGCACGGTAGCGGAACAGTACGATACCGAACATCACGAATTTAATCTTTCGCGTGACCTGGACCTTGAGAGTACCATCCGTCAGTTTGCTGAATACGCCGACGAACCTTGTGGCGATTCGTCTTCGCTGCCCGTCTGGTATGTTTCACAACTGAGCCGCCAGCACGTCACCGTGGCTCTTTCTGGAGAAGGTGCGGATGAATTATTTGGAGGCTATCTCACCTATCAGGCAGATCGGCTCGCCAGCCTCATGCGTGTGACCCCACAATTTCTAAGGCGTTCGGCGTTAGATTTAATGAAACGGTATTGGCCAGTTTCGGATGAAAAAATTGGTCTTGAATACATGGCAAAACGGTTTCTGGAAGGCTCCTTTCTTCCTGCTTCCGACGCTCACTGTTATTGGAATGGCACATTTTCTGAGGAACAAAAGAATCGGCTCTGCGCCTACGAACGAAAGAGCCCTTGGACGGCCGAGAATTTAATGAATGGAATGAATTCCCCAGACAAGCTGAATCAGCTTCTCCAGTTTGATCAGAAATACTATTTGCCCGACGATATCTTGGCGAAAGTGGATCGTATGAGCATGGCCCATTCTCTGGAGGTTCGGCCTCCCTTTCTGGATCACGAAATCGTTGAGTTTGCAGCCCGGCTCCCCCAAAAATTCAAGATTCGTGGGACACGCCAAAAATATCTATTGAAACGGTTAATGCGCGATAAACTCCCCAAGCAGGTTTTGACACGCGCAAAAATGGGGTTTGATATTCCGGCTCACGATTGGTTGCGCCGTGAACTGAAACCTCTTCTCCTCGAGGTCACCCGCCCTTCAGCGCTTTCAAAGACCGGGATTTTTCGGTCTGAGGTATTGGACGATTGGTTGCAGGCGCATTCGGAGGGGCGGGTGAACATGGGCTTTCACCTCTGGGGGATACTGATCCTTCTGTTGTGGATGGAAAAATGGCAAATTCAATCCCCCTTCCAACAAATGGAACCGCTAGCTCGTTCCATGGCCGTTCAAGAAACCTCACCCACACTTTAATCCTTCTCGTCGTCGGGATAGCGATTTATGTCGGGACGATTCTTTCCCCTCCTTCGCTGATGGACGATGTAGATGCCGTCAATGCGCAGATTGCCCGAACGATGCTGGAATCCGGCGATTGGGTGACGGCCCGAATCAATGGCGTTCTCTACCTTGAAAAATCTCCGTTGGGCTACTGGTTAACGGCAGTCTGTTACGCCGTTTTCGGCGTGCATGACTGGGCGGCGCGATTACCGATCGCGCTCGGTGCGACTGCCTTGATGTGGGTTACCGCGATCATGGGAGCTTGGGCCTACGGGCCTCGGGCAGGATTCTATTCAGGCTTAGTGATGGGAACCAGTGTGGGATTATTCTCTGTTCACGCGATTCATGATCCCGGACGTACTGCTCACCCTGGCGATCACCGTTGCGTTGTATTGTTTCCTTCGAACCGTCATCGATGAAAAGAAAGCTTGGGCCTATGGATTCTGGGTATCCCTGGGGGCGGGTTTGTTGCTCAAGGGATTGCTGGCGGTGCTCGTCCCGGTGGCCACCGCAACGGTATTTCTTCTCATCCAGAGAAGATTCTTCATTCGCCGGACTTGGGCTCTGCTCCGTCCAGTATCGGGAATCGGACTCATGCTGGCGATCTACTTGCCATGGGTGATCCTGGCGGCCTGGCGAAACCCTCCGATTTTTGATTTCACATTCCGGAGCGAACCGGGTGTGTACCACGGGTTCCTATGGTTTTATTTCATCAACGAACATATCTTACGATTCCTGAATTTGCGCTATCCGCGAGACTACAATACCGTTCCGCGGCTTGCTTTCCTGCTCTTGCACTTGGTGTGGATCTTTCCATGGAGTGTATTTCTGCCAGCGGCCTTATTTTCTTCCCGAGATGAAAGGACTGTCCGTACAAAAAGCCTTCGACTGCTCGTGATCGTCTGGATTGTGTTTTTGCTCACCTTTCTGAGTTTTTCGACAACCCAAGAGTATTACAGCATGCCCTGTTATCCGGCCTTTGCCATTCTCGTCGGGGCGGCACTGGCCATCGGAGCCAACCGATGGGTTCCGATCGGCTACGGAGTACTGGTCTTTGTCGGAGTCCTTTTCGGAGTGGTGTCCTGTATCCTCCTATTCGATGAGCCGTGGAGTCGTTGTGGTAGGCGATATTTCGACGGCTCTCACCCAACATCCCGAAACTTACACTTTGTCAATGGGACATCTGCACGATTTGACCATTGCTTCTTTTGCCTATCTGCGCGGTCCACTCCTGCTGGCCGCTCTCGCATTCGTAGGCGGCACTCTAGGCGCCTGGTTTTCTCGGCGCCATTGGTTGGGGCCGTTGTGCCTGGCGGCGATGATGATTCTTTTTTTTCATGCAGCCAGATGGGCGATGGCGGTATTTGACCCCTATCTGTCTTCGCGCCCGCTGGCGGAAGCCATTACTTCTGGCCCGGAAGGGAAGCTGATTCTCGAGGGGCATTATTATCCGGCGTCTTCCGTAGGTTTTTATACGGGTCTTCCAGCCTTGCTTCTCAATGGAAGGGCTGATAATCTCGTCTATGGATCTGCGGCGCCGCTCGCCCCTCCTGTATTTATTGAGGATCCTGAGTTGGCTCAATTGTGGAAGGGGCCACAACGACTCTATCTCGTGGCCCCCGCAACATCGCGCCCCCGGCTGGAGCAGTTCCTTGGAAATCTCACCGTTTTCGCTTCCAGTGGGGGTAAGTTTGTCTTCACGAATGTCCCGTGATAACGATCCTGTGATCTCTCTTCCGCATCCTTTTCCCAATGAAATCGGATGCAGAAATTCATTGCTCAAAAAGCTTCAGCCTGAGATTGTCTCGCGCTCGAGTCGGGATAATTACCATCTCTTGAGCGTTCCTATGACGAGTTGGAATTTTAGACAGTCGCCTTTGACTTGCAGGATGACTCGGACTTTTCATAACTCATGACACGTAAGAAAATTCTTCTTCGTTGGCTTGCTCGCGCTCATTCTTCTTTCCCTTTGGGGAGGGTATTCATTTTTATAGGAGAAATGGGAGCGACTCGAATTTGATGACAGCCAACGTGAGCCGGCGCGAACTCAAATCGGTCATCAGCACCAATGGGGTAGTCGAGCCAATCGAAAGATCCGATGTGCTGGCGCCTTTTGACGGCATTGTCAGGCTTTTGTCCCATCAGGAAGGCGATCTTGTCGTGAAAGGCGAGCGACTCCTGCAGGTGGAATCAGACCAATTGGCAATGTCACTGGCCAGCGCAAAGGCCGCTCTGCTGCAGGCGCAACGCCAGGCTCAGCCCGTCTTAGCGGGTCCGCCGAAGGATGAAATGGCAGGAATCGAATCGGCTGTTTCAGAGACGGAGTGGGAATTGAGGAAGAAGAGGCAAGATCTTCAGCGGGAAGAAAATCTGCTGAAGCGGGATGCCACGACCCGTGTCGATGTCGAGAATCTTCGCGGCCAGGTCAATCTGCTGGAAGTTCGCCTTGAGGCTCTCAGGCAAAAAAACAACATCTTATAAACCGCTTCTCTCCCGAGGAAAAGGAATGGGAAGGAAACAAAGTCAAGGAGTTGCGTGAAGAAGTAGAGCTTCTCACCATGCAGATGGCGTCAGGGTCAGTTCTTTCCCCCCGGAGCGGGCGGATTTATGGTCTCAACATCCGCACGGGGGCCTATGTCAGCAAGGGGCAACTGTTAGCTCAGATTTACGAGCCAGGTCACATTCGCGTGAAGGCCTATGTTGACGAGCCAGACTTGGGAAGAATAGCGAAGGGGCAGCCGATCGAAATTGAGTGGGACGGCCTGCCCGATAAGCGCTGGCCGGGCAAAGTGGAGCAACCGGCCCAGCAGGTGCTCCCTTTGGGAAATCGATCGGTCGGATATGTTTTCTGCTCTGTGGAAGGCAACCCGGTGGAACTCATCCCCAACATCAATCTTAAGCTCCAGATTGTGACGAGCAGGAAACCGGGTGCGCTTGTCGTGCCGCGGGCTGCCGTCTTTAACCACGAGGGTCAATCAACGGTGTCGCTGGATGTTGGGGGCCATACCGTCTTGAAACGTGTCGTCCTCGGGATGGTCACTCCGCAGGAAGTCGAGATTCTGCAGGGATTGGAAGAAGGCAACCGCATCGTGATCAACCCCGGAGAAATGCCTGCCCCATGAACAGCCCAAAGACTGCGGTGCTCACCTTGAGCATAGTTCTGTTGATATTCCCGGCTCTTGCCACGACTTTGTCACTGCCCGACCGCATTGATGAGGCCAAGGCGTTGTTCAATCATGGCGACTTTAACCGGGCCCGCGCTTGTTAGAACCTCTTTCGGCTGACGGGCAGGGAATTGAAGGGTGGTTTTTATTAGGCAAGCTCGCTTATTTGTCGGGAGAGATCGACAAGGCTGCAGATTTGCTGGAAAAAGCTTCGAAAGGCAAGCCGGACAGCTCCCAGTATTTCCTCTGGCTGGGACGCGCACTCGGCAGGAAAGCAGAGCAGGCGATCCCCTTTAGGGCGCCCTTTCTGGCGAGACAGGCGCACAATGCCTTCCGGACTGCCGTTGATCTTGACCCAAACGACCTGGATGCCCGTGACGACCTCCTCAGTTATTATCTAGAAGCCCCCGGATTTCTGGGTGGAGGAAAAGAGAAGGCCGCAGCCCTCGTCGACGAGATCAAGGATCGGCATCCTTGCTACTACCTTGTGCAATTGGCCCAGATCCGCGAACAGGAGAAGTCCTTCGAACAGGCGGAGACAACGCTTCAAAAGGCTGCAGCACTGACCCCCCCGTGCAGCGCAGGATTATTGGCGTTGGCTGAGTTCTATCAGGACAAGAAAAACGTAAACCGGGCGCGGGAAATATGGTTAAAAGCCGTGCAAGTATTTCCAGAATCGGCTGTCGCTCACTTTGAATTCGGTCGTTTTGAAATCGAGTCGGGCGGAAATCTGGAGAGCGGACGCCGTGAGATGGAGGCTTTCCTGAAATTATATTCTTCGGGAAATCCCTATCCGTTTGAGGCTTACTATTGGCTGGGGGAGCTTTATCTTAAGCTCAATCAACCGGCGGAAGCGATCGGCAAATTCGAAAAGTCTCTCAACCTTTTCGCTGCCCATTCTCCTTCGCAAAAAGGCTTGGCGGAAGCCAGGCAACAAATGAAAAATCAAAGGAAGTAACGGTGACTCCCAAATTCTCAATTCTTGAAATCCTGCGATCGGCTGTTAATGCATTGGGCCGCAACTGGGGGCGAGCAGCCTTAACCTCTTTGAGTATGGTCATGGGAACGGCCTCCCTCGTTCTGGTTGTGGTCGCCGGGATAAGTGGCAGGGAGTATACGCTGGATCAAATTCGAGGCATTGGATCCAACCTCATCTATGTCTATTATGAGGCTTCTGAAGCGGCGAGCGGCATCACGACACTTTCCGACAAACTGAACTTTGAGGATGTCCGGGCCATTCAGGGCATTCATGAGGGAGTTCGGAAGGCTGCGCCGGTGGTCCTGGATTATGATTCAGTCATAATCAAAGGGAACCCTCGCATGATTACCTTGATCGGAACCACGCCCGATTACCAGATAGTCCGCAGTATTCAAGTTCTTGAAGGTCGATTTATCGATTCGGAGGATGAGCGGTCTCGAAGCAAAGTCTGTCTGGCTACGGAACAGCTTTTTCGCAAATTGCAGCTCGACCCTTTTTATAAGGGCTCGCTGACCCTGCATGGAATCAATTTTTCAATCATTGGCGTTTTCCGTGAGCGGGTCAGTACCTTTGGGGAATCTGAAGTTTCAGATCACAGTGTGATTATTCCTGTGTCGGTCATCCGCTATTTCAAACAAAACGATACGGTGGATGCAATCTATGTCTCGGCAGAAAGTCTCGAATGGGTGCCCCCTTTAACCACGGAAATCCGTCAACTCCTCACTCTCCGCCACCGAAAACAATCTTCTTACAAAGTCGACAATTTGACGGAAATTTTGAAAGCAGCCAATAAGATTAGCCTTGGGCTGTCTCTCGTTCTCTTAGTCATTGCCTGCATCTCTCTCTTGGCGAGTGGGATTGGGATCATGAACGTGATGCTGATTACGGTGACAGAAAGAACCAGGGAGATTGGAATCAAAATGGCAGCGGGAGCCAGGCGGAGGGTATTGCTCATTGAGTTCCTGGTTGAAGCCTTGATTCTGAGTGGTGGTGGAGGTCTCGTGGGGATCCTTTTGGGAATTACAGTCCCCCACTTGGTAAGACTTTTTGCCCCCAGTGTTAGGATCGAGATTCCCGCTTTGGCAATTGTGCTCGGCTTGGGGGTCACCCTTGGGGTGGGATTAACTTTTGGGATGGTGCCTGCGGTTCGGGCTTCACGACTGAATCCCGTGGAGGCTCTCAGATATGAATAGGAACATTGGTTTCATGTTGATGGTGATAAGTTTGCCCAGCCTGGGTTTAGCTGAGTCCTTGAATCTCACTCTGGAAGGGACTCTCGAGCGTGCTTCTGAATTGAGTCAGCAGGTTCAAATAGCCAAAACAGGCACATGAGACTGCCGCTGCCCGGAAGGGATCTGGAAAAAGCGCCTTTTGGTCCCCATTTGAGCGTAGGAACGGGTATCGCAGGGACTTACGGATTCCCCTTGAGTATTGAAGGGGCGGCCCCTTCTTTGTTTAATGTGAATTACATTCAAACGCTTTACGATCGTAATCAGCGTAAACAAGCAGATGCTGCTGAACTTCAGGAAGAAGGTTCTCAGGCTGAAGTGGAATCCGTGCAACAGAAAGCAGCGCTGGAAGCCGGTCGGATCTTCCTGGATTTACGGAATCAGCGAGAGCGGCACCAGTATTACCAAACTCAACTGGAAAGCCTTGGAAAAACGCGCGAAATCATCGCAGCCCGGGTTGAGGCAGGCGTTGCACAGCCTCGCGAGCTGACCAGGGCAAAGCTGGAATTGGCAAAGACTAAAGTGACTCTCACAACCAATGAAAAGAATCTGCAACTTCTGGAAGAGCAACTCAGGCAAGCGACTGGCGTGGCGCCGGGCGTCTCCTTAACACTTGAAAGCGGAGGATCCAGGGGGGAGTGCCGCGGAATGGTCAGAAGAGACATTGCTGTTGGCGGCCTTGGACAGAGATCCAGCCCTCATGCAATTGCGCCTTCAAGAGAAATCGTCTCAAGTTGCGGAGGAAGGCTTGAACGGCTGGTTCCGTCCGGTTGTGAACTTGGTCGGACGCTATGATCTCTTTAGCACGTTTAATAATTACGACAAGTACTTTAACAACTTTCAACGAAATAACGTCACTATTGGATTCTCGATTCAAGTACCTTTGATTAACCCGACCTTGAATCCTGAGAAACGCCGGCTTCAAGCCCTTCAGGATGAAGCAAGACTAAAGATCAAATTACGCTCCGATCAGATTCGAATGGAGACGCAAAGCGAATTGGCAAATCTGCAGGTTCTTAAAGCCAGAGCAGAGGTTGCGGCTCTGGAGGCTCAGCTTGCTCGTGAAAATTTGCAGGTTGCCCAAGCCAGTTACGATGAAGGGAAAATTCCACTTGCCAAGCTGGAAGAAGTACGGCGGGAAGAGAGCGGTCGTTGGTTACAATATTTGGATGTTAAATTGGAAGAAGAAAAGAACCAGCTCAACCTTCGCAAGCAGGCTGGACTCTTACTGAAGTAGCGACAACCGCTTTTTGTAGCCGGGGCCGCTGGCCCCGGAAAGTCTTTTGTAGCGACAGGCGTCCACGCCTGTCGTGGGGTTTTGCTGTTGTAGCCGGGGCCGTTGGCCCCGGACAACAGGCCAGGAGGCCTGTTGCTACTGTCTTGTGTGGATGACACAGGGGTTACCAGAACGCCTGACGCTGAGCCACTTTTCGGCCCTGTAAGGGCCACCGATTGTAGCCCAGGGCCAGCGCTTGAGCGCGCCGCCCTGGGGAATTGAAAAAGTCCCCCTTGGAAGGGGGATGAAGGCTTGAGAAGCCTTCATGCAAGGCTGCGGGGGATGTCCTATTCACAGGCGTGAAATCCCCCCGCCTCGGAGTCTTCGGATTCGGTGAAACGCTCTCCCGATGGGGGGAGGCGACTCATTTCCCCCGCCAATCATGGCCTGAGCCGCTCGGCGAGAGCTGGGAGTTTCGGGAAGGGTGCATGGGGCTCAACCTGGTACCAGTAAGCGACCGAGGAGATGTCGTCTTTCCCGAGCTTTCGGTATTGGGGTCCGCCCCATCCCAGAGCCTGAATCGTTACCCGCAAATCCTGCTCGAATTGATCGGATCCTGAATGTGCCAACGGTAAAGGCTCCAGAAGTTGGGCGGTGGGTTGTTCTCGTTAGCTGGCAGGACCGTCCCGGAGTAGGCCGTCGTAAACGGTTGGGGAAGCCGTAGCTGCCCAGGAATAATCCTCGGTTCCGGTGCCACAGATCGTCGGGAACCGGTCGTCACCGTCCATGTAGAACTTGATCTCTCCCTCGCCGAACCAGCCCTTCTCCATCTGGGTCCAGGCCAGGAATGTGCCGACGTAGCGACCCCGTCCCTTCACGCCATCGAGGATTATGTACGGATTCTGCTCTCCCGTCGTTGCCCGGCGATATTGGGCGTGGAAGGTGCCAGCCGCGGCAGGGACCTCGGTCTCCACGTAGGTGATCTGGTAGGCCACCAACTAACATCCTCGTCGGTTTCATTGGTCAGAGTGATCCGGGCGCGCGTCCGAAACGGCATCGGCCAGAAACAATTCAGGGCGTTGGCGGGGTTGACCACGACCGCCAGGGAATTCACCGGCGCGAACCGGCCGTGGCCCACGGCGAAGAAGTCCGGGACGGGCGACTCCACCGATGGAGTCTCTTCGCCATCCCAGTAGAACCGGATGACAAGGCCGCGGTTTAGATCCTTCGACCATCCAGATGTGCTGGATGATCCCCGGGCCGGCCACATCCATGAGTACCGCCGTTTCCCGGCGTTGACTCGGATGAAAGGCCGGACTTTCCAACCCTGGCCGAGGTCGTCCGCAGCCCGGGCGCTCGCCGCCGGCTTGGGCTCGGTCGGATTGGGGATTGCCATGCCGCCCTTTCCCTTTCTCGCCGGTCGGGTTCTCGGCCGAGATCGACCGGGTGCGTCCCCGGCCGAGGAGCGGCAAGCTGCCCAGACCCGGCTGGAGGCCGACGAAGGGGTCCACCGCAGCGTTGCCCCCTTCCGTCTTGCCATCGGCGGCCATAGCCGGGGAGGAGAACAGCAATGTCAGAGCTGCGATAAGACCGGCCCTGTAACGGTTGGTGTGGTGGGATTGCATGAAGATTCTCCTTTGCTGTTTCGTTGGATTGCCCGATGAACTAAAACAAACGCATTAAATTGGCGTTACAATCCCGCTTGGGTAGCCACGCTGAGCAAAGCGAGGCGTGGGTAATTCGTAACAATACATAATGCGTTTGTACGAGCTTGAGCATCGAGGTGGCGGCTGGGTCGCTGAGTATGTTCCCTGCGCTGGGGCTGATTTTCACTTTATCAAGGCGGAGGCAAGTAACGACTTGATCATTTACAATGCCAACAGATTGCATCAACCAGTGTTCGCGCATCGGCTTTTCCGCGTAAATCGTGTACAAGCTCGGCGCGTCAAAGCCCGTGAGCCACATGTCTCGTACGATCACGATCTAGAATAGATCGGTCACGTTGGAAACGTAACTATAGACTGCGGCCACGGTTGTAATGGTTAGGTGGCCACTGCCCTAGTTGGCCAGGATGATCGTTCCTGGAGGACTGGTCGTCTATATATTTTGGCCACTAAATGTTAGTCGGGAGTTGGACTCATCTCTTCTAATTCATCGTCATCGATAAGCTGAAGCTCGACCTGTTTTTGCGAGAGCCGAAACTTTGCGAGAAGTAAGTCATTCTCATCAGCGCCCCTACGTATTAGGAAGGTCCCATATCCATAAGAAACTCCTTCGGAGTTTGTCCGAATAATTCCCGAAGGGACTCCTGTGTTCTCAACTGCAACGAATTCTTGTTCTCCGAGAATATGTCGAATTGGTGCAGGTATTCCAAGTACGAACCTGGCCGGTTCATGGGGAATCCTCGCGACAATCCAAAGATCACCTTCCTCCGTCCAGCCGTGGTCGACAATGCGTTTTTCTCTGGTTCTGAGAGCGTTAGCTTGACGAACTGCTTCCACAGAAGCCGGATCTATCCGAATACCACGCAAAGACCAAAGGTCCGTGCCGAGATGATTTATCACAGGGCTTGAGTACAAATATTGCGAGAAAGTATTTCCGTTCATCCCGTGCTGGTTAATGCATTGTCTCGCAAGATTTTCCCTGTCTAAGACCTGGCTTGGAGTTGATCGAATAGCATCAACAAGAATTTGTTCAGTAGAATTAAGTTCCCTGCGATAGTCCAAAGGTACAATAGAAGATACAGTCTCCTCAGAGTCAACAGAGAACTCTGGATGAGACTTATAGAAATTCAACAAAACAGCCTTCGGAGGTACTATGAGAGGCCACGTCCCAAGTCCTCTAGAGGTGCGTACTCGATAATGGCGCCTAATTCCTTCTCTGAGATCGGGTAAAGGAATCACAGCTGAAACGGAGAGCATTTTCCTGGATACGTTTCTTAGCCTATTTCTATCAGGCGGGGCTGGTGGATACCAGTACCAGTTTGAGTCGAGAAATTCGAACTCATGTGACGACTGAAGGAATTCGTGGACGTCTGCCTCAGTAACAGAGAGTCCTAATGATTCAATTTCAGCAACAACTTCATGGGCATTACTCACTCCGGAAGCGCTTGCCTGACGATGAGAAACGTATCGAATAGATTGTTCTAGTTTAGCTGAATCTCGTCGTCTTACACGACTGAGGGAACCATCCAGCTCGAATGCAATGGGCCTCTTCATTAATTCAGCAGCAGCAATAATACTTTCGACGTCAAACTTGATATTGGTTATCCCTACCGATTGTATTACCTCTTCAACATGTTTCTTTGAACAAGGAGCTTTTTCTTCTATGAGCTTTATTGCTTTGTCAAGTTGAGGCAGAAAAAGATTGTGTCTCGGGAGCCGCTCTTCAAATTTTTGCTGCAACTGGCGCATCCTCTCTCTTGTTAACCCAATTGAACTTGCCGCGTGCTCAAGTGTTGCGGGTGGCTTCCCATCGACACCAAGCCGTCTTGCCAGCGCATGGAGGCGCTTGCCTTCAAGATGTGAGATGCTTTTTACTAATTCAATGATAGCGATTTCCAATCTCAAAGAGCTTATCTGATCAATTCGGTTAATAATTGCAGGAATTGCCTCAGCAAGCTCATTCTCCTCCAATGGCGGATCCTGGGGTTCAACAGTCAGCCGATCGACCCGTTCATAGAGTTCCCACTTCCAACCGGAATTATGTCTGCAAATCTCGGGTCATCAGAACTGATCTGTTCAGCCCAATCATGCTCAATCAAATAGAGAATATCGGCCACCACATTAGAAGGCTCAGGAGGACGAGACCGCCCTGCTGTTAGAACCGCTTCAGCTACGCAAGACAAATCCAAAACGGATGCTGCCCCAAAAGCATGAATTCGCAAGAGGTCTTTTACCCTAAGCTTCACGAGTCTCGCTGGGTCGTCGAGAAGTCCTTCTTTTTCTAAGCAGTTCCTTGTACGTGCCGACCAAGGAACATCTCGGGGCAGCAAACTCTTCGGCCATACTTCATTTATGAGGCAGAGATCGCTTACTTCCGCAAGGCGGTTCCTTATGGCGCTAATCAGAAATGAGCGGATCCTTCCAGATACTCCGGCTTCAGAAAAATTCTTCCAGACACCGGATCCTAATGAACCGAATGACGATCCAGGTAACAGGTTGAGCTCGGATATGACCCATTTTGGCAGTTCTCCTGTCCAGCGATCTCTAAGGATCTCTGGGAGAAGGGGCGTTGGTCGAAAGCCCCATTGAGCAATACCTTTCATATACAAAAATTCCTTGACTATCGGTTAATCCGTCATTAATATTACTCGGTCAATGAAAAAAAACAAGAAAAAATCCTTGACAAGTATATCGCAGAGAGATGCTGTAGTGTGGGCAGTTTATGTCTTGGGTGGGGACCAGCATCGGCTAGATACCGAGGATATAGCGGTTAAAGCACATGAACTAGCCCCTGGGCGGTTTGTTTGGAGAAAGTATCCGGACCAGATCAATCTTGAACTCGTACGAGTATTTCTCTCGGATGCAAAAAAGCCGATGAAGGGAGCTTTGATATCTGGTTCGGGCCGAACGGGCTGGTCTCTCACAGTTCGGGGGCTGAAATGGGCTACATCAATGAAGGCCAAGATGCCAAACCTTCAGATTGACAGGCATAGATCGGAGTCAATGCTCAAATCAATCGACTCAACTAGGAGAACCCGCGAGAGAGAAAGGTTGCTTGCATCCTCAGCATGGGCACGCTGGACTTCTGGCAACAGGAGGATAACGCCTGCAGAGGCACGCGAATTGTTCCGCGTAGACAGCTATTCAGACGAGACACTGCGGCAATCAAAGGTCACAAGGTTGCATGGATTATTTATTGAGGATCCTGACATTGCAGAGTTTCTTGATGTTGCTGCGAAATTTCTTGGTGTGAATGAGGGACAGAAATGAAAAAGCGTTTGGCAGAAATCAAAGTCACATCCCACGTCGGTCGCGATCTACTTGCGTCGGCTACTTCTTTTAAAACTGAAGCTGCTGCTGTGTGGGAGTACGTAGTTAACAGTCTTCAATTCGTAGACAGGAACGTTGCCCCTCGAGTCGTCGTGGACGTTTTACCCCAGCAACGAATAATTAGAATAAGTGATAATGGTCGCGGTATGGATGAACCGGACCTGGAACATTTCTTCAAAATGCATGCCGAGAACCTTGATCGTCTTCGGGGTCGACCAGGAAGAGGCAAGTTCGGTACTGGGAAGTCAGCTGCCTTCGGGATCGCTCGATGTTTGAGAGTCGACACAGTTCGGAAGGGGCTAAGGAACGTCATTATCCTCACGCGTGAAAAAATAGAAAATTCCAATGGAGAGGACATCCCGCTCGTATGGGAAATTCGAAACGAGAGAGTAGGTACACCTAATGGAACGATGATCTCTATAGAAGACATAGCTCTGGAACGCATAAGGACACAACCAATCGTTGAGTACATCGAGCGTCATCTTCAAGTTTTCCGTGCATTAATGCCGGAGGTAGCAGTAAATAACCATGTTTGCTGTTACCGGGAACCCGAGATTGACACAATCCACTCTTTCCGGCCAACCGAATCTCAAGCTCGAGTAATCGGTGATGTTGAGCTGCTTATCAAAGTGGCACGTGCCCCACTGAGGGAGGCGGACCAAGGTATTACGATCACAGCGGGTGGCGGAAATCTCTTGTCCGTAGAGCGTGCAGGTGTCGAGAACAAAGAGTTTGGAACTTACCTCTTCGGAGAAATAGACGTTCCAGAGTTAGAGAGATCTGACAGTCCATTGCAGCCTTTCGATCCTACTAGGTCACTACAGTTGAATCCCCAGCATCCTGTTGCAGCTGTTCTGCTGGGGTTCATCGGTTCAAAATTAGAACTGGTTAGGAGCGATTTGGTTCGGCGTGCCAAAGAGGCTCGCAAAACCGAGGAGGCCAGAAGGCTTGACGCTGAGGCTAACCGAATCGCGGAGGTTCTCAACGAAGATTTTACAAGTCTTCTGGACCGGTTGACCGACATAAGGGCGACAGCCATTGCGCCGGGTGCAGCAGCACAACGATCTGGCCGTGCTCAGGTTGGAGGGGGTAGCGAGGAATCGTGGATAGAAGGCGGAACTGAACCAGGCCGTTTTGACAATAGGAATAAGTTAAAAGTTGTTGGCAATTCAGGGGGGCGCAGCGATCCACGCCTTGTCAGACCTGCTACAAGAGATGATAAAGGCAACAGGACCGTCGACCGTGCTGGCTCGGGATCATCAAAACAGAGCATGCCGCGGGGCGGTTTTCGAGTAAAGCATCAGCACTTGGGTTCTACAGAAGACCGTTCCAGATACGATCCGGCTATACTAACAATATTAATTAATCTTGATCACCCTGTTGTTAAGGCTGCACTAGAAACGAGTGGACCTGAAGACGTTGCTTTTCGCCGGTTGTGTTTTGAGATTGCATTTAGTGAGTATGCGATGGCACTTGGGCATCACGTGCTTCAACAGGACCCAAGTATACCTGGGGATGATCTGCTTTATGAAGTTCGGTCTAGTTTGAATAGGGTTGCTCGCTCTGCAGCCTCACTTTACCGTTAGCGAATCTTTTCGAAATGTTATGGTGATAATGCGGTCATCCAAAAGAGAGATGTGGAGAGGCCTGAAAGAAAGCGGTTACCCTAAATGCGGCGAATGCATGCACTAAGAGATTGATAGGGGGAGGAAGAGCCTCATCTGCTCCCCCTCTCTCTGTCTAACCTGTCACCACTAGCGAGGCAGGCCTCAAAAATAAAATTTCCCGAACCCGGATAGGAAGCATAGGGACGAAAACTGGACGGGGGTAAACTCGCTCTCTTTAGCGATGGCAAACTCACGGTTAGTGATGTTTTCTGCATAAAATTGCTGATTCACCTGATGGGATTCCTTCTGGAAAAGATCGACGCCAACAGAAAGTTTGGCAACTAGGTGTTGTTCCAGCAGGATCATCTTCTCTCCTTCAAGAGTGAAAAGCGCTGCCGGTGTGCTGCTGGATCCGCGCGTTGTGGTCCGTGCGCCGGGACCGCCACTGGCCGCGACGAAGTACTCGTACACGCGGCCGAGAGTGTTCTTGCCGTTCGTCATTGCCATGGAATCCCTTATCGCGTCATGCAGCGGATCGGTGGGTGGTGCAGGCGCCAAACGTTAGAGCTGAGGGACGGCGGCTTGTCCGCCGTTCCTCCAGCGATTGGTTGGGCTTTCACTGCTATTCTTCCATGACTATGCTACCATCCGGGTTAAATTTCCATTGGTCTGAATAGGCAACCTCCCACAAGTATCCATCTGGATCAGAAAAATACCCGCTGTATCCTCCCCAGAAGACATCTCTAGCGGATTTCACAATCTTGCCTCCCGCCTTCTCCGCTTGCAACAATATCGCATCAACATCTTCTTTTTTTCGAGCACAATGGCCTAACGTAAATCCAGGAAACTTATTCTTTTCCTTCTCAATTGTCGGCGCCGTCAGCTCAGCGTCTTCTGCCAATTTCTTATAAGAATACAAAGTCAACCGTGTTCCTGAAGTAGCAAAAACTACAATCCCTCCGTCAGGCGTCATTTTGGTTGGGAATCCAAGGCCTTTCTTATAAAAGGCAAAAGACCTTTCCAGATCGGATACGCCTAATGTAATGACACTAATCCTAGGTTCCATCGTGGTTTCTTTCTTGTTGTTGAGTTGAGGTTCCGAATAGCTGAGGCAGCAAAACGACAGAGCCGCAGCGGAGACAAGTATCATTTGGATTCGATTATTTTCCATAGAAAGTTTGCCCAACGTCGTGCATCAGGCCCGGCTGGAGGCCTTCGCCTCTGGCTAGTTATGCCGTTTCATGGCCGTGCAATAGAAAGGTACTGCCAAATATTTTTAGGTTGCCTAACTGTCCGTTCCTGGAAGAAGTTTCTAGGGAGCCCCCCCGTGCAGGCTGCCTGGGCAAACGGTTTCTGGCTCCTTTTCTTTCCCACCCAGCTCTCGATCATGCGTTTTTGTCGATAGTGCACTGGGACGGCTACTTCTTGCGCTTCAATAAGGCATCGAGATCGGCGAACGGCCTGTAGGTAGAAGGGGGCTCTCGCTCCCCGCCCGGTGTCGCCGCACCATACGCATCAGCAACCTTATACCGCTCGTGCTCATTGTCGTGACAGTAGAGACACAGCAACTCCCAGTTGCTCCCGTCGGGTGGATTGTTGTCGTGGTTGTGGTCCTTGTGATGGACTGTGAGCTCGCGCAGTCTTTTGCCGCTGAATTCGCGGCCGCAGCGTGCACAGATGCCGGGATAGAGCTTGAGCGCTTGCTCCCGATAGGTCTGCTCCCGCTGAGCCTGGTAGCGCCGCGCCTCGGCAACAATCCCGTCCTGCCCGTCGCTATCTGCTGGTGTCTTCTTTGATGACATGTGCACTTCCTCGAAACGCTCTGAATTAGAACACGGCTAACGGCTGTGAATGGGTTAGGCCGACCTACCGTGTTTCAGGAATTCTTCGATAAGGATGAGATTTTTTCCCATCGTCAACCCACGATGACGGTCTCGGTGCCTACAAATTCCGCTTCCAAACCAGGCTCTCTGTCTTCGAGCAACAGCCCAATCACTTCTCGAAGGTTGGTATTCAATTCGTCCAAGCTCTCCGCCTGGGTGTGGGCTCCGGGAAAACCCGGCACATACCCCACGTACATTCCTGTGTCAGGACAACGCTCGACCACAGCCGTGTACGTTTTCATAATCTTCACCTCTAAAGGTTGGTATTCCTCTCTCCTGTTCAAACGGCCTATGGACCAACACACAGATTCGGAACCGTGAGTCGCGTGAAAAGATGGGGCGATGCCACGACTGAAGGCGGGTAGTGCTCTAAGGCCTTCTTGAATTCTGGATGGCTGAACGCCGCCCGAAAATGGGCGACGGACTCCCACACCGCGTAGTTCATGAACACGGTGCTGCCCGCGATGCCTTGATGCAACTGCGTTGAGATATAGCCGGGCTGCTGCTTCATCCAATTTGCGTCCGCTTCCCAAGCCTTAAGAAGGGCTGGAATGTCTGCTTCCGCGACTTGGAACACATTCACCAAGACCACAGGTGAGACATCGGTGTTGAGTTGCTGAAAGATTGGAACGCTTGGGTCAAGCGGTTTGATCTGAAGCAAAGGGCATCTCCTTATGTATGGGTGTGGCGGGGGAATGAAACAGGGTATTGCGCGATGCCAAAATCAACACATTATACCTTAATAGAGAACATAACCATGCAGAATCAAGAACAAAGCCCAAAAATCCTTATCAAGTTCAGAGTGTTCTGCGTCGGCACATCTTTCTGGGTACGAGCGACGGTTTCGGCGGAATCGCATTGTCCTATCTATGTAGCGCTGTGTAACCGCCCCACGGGTCGCTCCGCTGGAGCTAAATGCTTTGTCTTTGGGTGGGAGCTACAAACAGGTTGCTCCTACGGAGCTCTGGAACTTCGGTCTGAATCAGACGCAATAAGAATTTTTTCAATTCGTCACGGACCCCCCTCATGTCCCCCTTATACCAAGTTGCATTCAAACGGTGACAATCTGAATTCCCCTCCGCTGGAGGGGTGTAGGGGTGGGTTTGTTAGTGACAAAAAGCGGGCAGGATGCTCGAGCTCGCACTAATAATCATACCCACCCCTGAGGGCTAAAGCCCTCTTCCCCTCCCACAGAGGGGACTTGTTTCGATTCCCCTCCGCCGGAGAGACAAGCTCGACTTTATGTATCCAATTGATTGCAACTTGGTATTAAATTCAAGGCGGAAAACATAGAGTATGGACCACGAGGCGAAGACTAGATAGCCGCAAAAAGACGCAAAGACGCAAAGAAAAATAGGCCGCGAATGAACGCAAATAAACGCGCATTGAAACCGATTGGGACCTCTCCCGCGCCCCCTTTGTTAAGGGGGAATAGATTGGCGAATGCTCAATGAAAAGCAGTTCTGTATAACCAGCCCACGGGTCGCTCCGCTGGAGCTAAATCCGTTGTTTGTGGGTGGGAGCTACAAAGAGGTCGCTCCTACAGAGCTGAAAAGGTTGCCCTGTATTATGTAGCGACAGGCGTCCACGCCTGTCGTGGGAGTGGGCATCTCTTGTGATTTGTTCTCGCAGAGTTTTACCCTCAAAAGCTGGGAATGCTTGTCCCAGACAACAGGCCAGGAGGCCTGTTGCTACTGGGCTTGTCGTTTCTGGCGAAGTACAGGCCTCAAAAATAGAATTTCACAGACCCGGATAGGAAGCGTGGGTTCGAAAATTGGATGGGGGTAAACTCGCTTTCTTTAGCGATGGCAAACACCCGGTTAGTGCAGTTCTCTGCATTGAATTGAAGGCTCACTCGACGCGATTCTTTTTGGAGTAAATCAACGCCAACAGAAAGATTGGCAACCAGGTGTTGATCCAGTCGCACGGACTTCTCTCCTTCAGGAGTAAGTAGCGCTGCCGGCGTACCACTCCCATACTCTAAAGCCCCACTCACCCAGATTCCAGTGCGGTGTTCTCTCCAAGTGAGTCCTGTGACCCCCGTATAGATCTGATCAAAGGCCGCCGGTGATATGTCTCCCGGTGCAATCTCTTCAACCGTGAAACCACCAGAAACCGGACCTGTCAGGAAAGCTCGCTGGGCCGTAAAGCCAAAGTAGCCGGATAATCCGATCGGTTTAATCTCGGGTAATTGGGCTGAAAGCTCCAAGCCATAAGCTTTTCCTTTTGCATAGGTGGTTGGCACGAAAATCCGCACGTTGGCGAGCTCTGTAGTCTCAAAGGCATTAATGTCCCCTCGCCAGTACGCCGTCATTCGCAAAAGAAGCTTATCTTTGATGGAATGAGTCACGCCGGTTTCGAAATGATTACTGGAGGAGATCCCTGGCGGACGTCCCTCAAACCCAAGAGCGGATGAGAGGAGTAGATTTTCGATGGGAGGCGGAGCAAAAAATCGATTGTAAGCGAAATGCACGACGCTGTGACTGCTTGGGATTGCATAAGCAAGGTTCACGCGAGGGCTGAGCGCGTGCGCACTCGTGACGAGACTGTATTGATCATAACGAATGCCGAGGTTCGCTGTAAAATTCTTAAACAACTTGATTTGATCCTGAAAGTAGACGCTGGCTTCCCCGCCACTATTCCGCCCGCGAAAGGCAATAGGTTCAATTTCCAGATCATTCTCGCGCGGGTCTAAAGAAAAATCCTCCCGCAAGTTGAGGTGCATTAAATCGATCCCCGCCTTAATGTTGTGGCGAGAACCCAGATAAAGGGAATAGTCAGTCTTGACGCCTAAAGTGGTGTCAATGCGCAATCCGCCTGCTTCGATCGAATAGGGATCGGTGGTCGGCACTAGCCGTGAGCTAACCTGCCGTTCATAGACAGAAGTCGCCAAAGCGGAAGTGGCGGAAAAGGTATGGTCCCAAGATAGGATGGCTGTTTGTTCACGGTTGCGCTGAAAATAGTCCCGGCCACGTTCTTCATCTTCATTGGTATTTGGCAATTCGAAGTTCGTTCCGTCGCCGGTCAATGCGAGCTTGAAGAAGTCGTTATTTCCGGAGCGGTAGTCGAGTTGAACAAAGCTCCGCAGGCCTGTGCCGAAGTCGTGAAGGAGCAGTGGTTGCGGCGTATTGAGGAACCGGTCGTTCTCAAATCCTTGGGCATAGAAGATGTATCCAAAGCGTTCGGTATGGCCTCCATAGTCGAAGCTGAGGTTATTTCGCAGGTAGTCTCCCGCGCCTATCGACACGCTGCCGTGGTTATTGGCGTCGAAGCCGGAACGCGTCACAATGTCCAGTATTCCTCCAAAGCGATTGCCAAACTCAGCGGGAAATCCCCCCGTAATAATGTTCATGGACTGGATGATTTCCGGGGAAAGTCCAGGGGTGAACAACTGGTGTGGATTATCGAAAAAAGAGACCCCATTAATAAAGGTATTGAGTGATAACTCGTTCCCGCGCAAATGGACGAGATTGTCGTGACTACCCACGGCACTGGCAACGTAAGGTGTAATGATATCTGTCAACTGTGTTCGGCGGGCAGTAGGCAATGCGAGGAACTGGTCAGGGTCCAAGGTAATCATGGTAGCCGCTTGGGATTCATCCAGTAATTTGGGCTTGGCGGTGACGGTGACTTCTTCCTGCACGGATTCCTTGGGATTGAGTTCAAACTCAACCTGCTGGGTTGCACGCGGTGCTAGCAGCAAGGTGATTTGTTCTCCATAGTACCCGTCTGGCGAAGTTTTCAGGGTGTAGCGGCCCGGATTCAAAGAAGAGAAGGAGAAATATCCGTTGTTGTCGGTCGTTGCCGTTCTAGTCGTGGGGAGTAAACTACTTTCAATAGTCACGGTAACGTTCACCACGGGGGATGCCGTACTTTTGTTGACAACCTTGCCATTAATTCTCTGCTGGGCCAAAACTGCAGGAGTGATCTCTAAGAGACATAAAATAAGACCACGGGTGGAGAGCCCGGCAATAATCGCACGCCTTCTTGATTGTGCGTCGATTTTGGTTTCCCTCTCATTAAAGATTCCTTTCCGTACTTGAAAGTGTTCTCGCATGGTTGAAATACACTTAGGACACGGTTAGCTCGACCCAAGAGAAACACTGTTGGGCATGCCAGTGAGTCTTTGCCCTCAGAAAATCGTCTCTTTGTGGAGAATCCGATCAGTCTCTCAACGAGACCTGTCCGCTAGGCAGTAACGGGTGAGGAACCGTTGGTTAAGTGTTTTGAGTAAGAAGTCGTCGATCAGGAGGCTTTGGGAGGGTGAAAAGAGCGCGGAAGGGAATTCCAGGGGCTGAGTTGATTCTAGTGCAGAAACAAATGAAGCGATTGTTAATCTTGCTCCAAATTCTTCGAGCGGTTCTGGAACGAAATCTTTTAAGAAGGGCATTGTGCTACTGGTGTCATTGTTCTTCCCACATCCCGCTTTCAGAAAGCATGAGAAGGTTTGTGAGGCGGGTGTCAAGCCAGGATTATTCGGCTTCTTATCTGAATGATGGCATCCCGGCGCAACTTTAGAAACTTTAGGAGGATTACAAAGCTCGGGACAGCAACAATATGTCGCGTGTTTCGGGCACATCGGAGCCATCGGCTTAGACGCTTGAGGCATCCGTCGTTGCGCGACCATCGCCACACTCATGCTGGAAAGACCCATCACCAGCATGACAGTGGTCGCAATCAGTTTTCGCAGAACGCGCATCTTGAAAATAATAGCGCGAGTTCCTGAAGAATGCAAGAAGCGGAAGAAGTGCAAGTCCAGTGGCCCTACTAGAGAGATGTTCCCCTTCATTCCAAATCTGACTATAAGGTCGGGAGCAGAGCTGTCCCGAATAATTTGAAGACTGTATTACGTACCCAAAACGTGTCCATTCAAATTCACCCTTTACTGGGGAAACACAATCTCATTATAATCGCTTAGGCGAATATAATGAAGAGAGTGGGGACTGAAGCCAACTTGATGTTCCGGGCGTTTTCAGATGGGACGCGCTTACGAATTCTGCGTCTCTTACTCGGTGGCGAGCTTTGTGTGGGAGACATTGTAGCCGCGATTCAGGTTCCGCAACCGACTGCATCGCGGCATCTCGCCTATCTTCGTAAGGCCGGTTTAGTTCAAACACGGAAGAACGGTCTTTGGAACTACTATCGGCTGGCCCCTGCCGCCAACCAAGTTTCAGCGGGATCTGATCCGGTGTCTTCAGAGTTGCTTTCTGGACGTGCCCGAACTTGCGGCCGATGAAAAGCGAGTGAAACAGCTCCGCAAAAAGGGTGGGTGCTGCCCGCCGTAAGCTTTTTTTTGCTCTTATATATTCGCCTACGCAGATGCAGTGTACTGTCGCTCGAAAGACTTTGGAATCGAAACGAAAACCACCAGCACCCTGGAGGTGTGAAAGGATTGGAAAACGCCGCGTGAGGTCACGCGGCCTACAATTATTTCAAAGGGCTTACCATTATGTTGTAGGCCGGGTCCCCCGACCCGGCGGAATCTTTTCACACCTTCCCTCCCGTGAAAGGGGATTGACATGCAACGCCGCTATAACGTTCTGTTCCTGTGTACCGGAAACTCTGCACGCTCTATTATGGCCGAGGCGATTCTCAACCGGAAAGGCCCCCCGAACTTTGCCGGTTATAGCGCTGGCAGCCATCCCAAGGGCGAAATCCATCCCGCAGCGCTTCGGCAGATTGAGAACGCGAAGCTCCCGACCACCGGTTTGCACAGCAAAAGCTGGGAAGAATTCGCGAAGCCTGAAGCCCCACACTTAGACTTCGTATTCACGGTCTGTGACAACGCTGCGAAGGAAGTATGTCCGATATGGCCCGGCCAGCCTATGACGGCGCACTGGGGTATCCCCGATCCCGCTGCGGTCGAAGGCTCGCAGGAGCAGATCGACCGCGCCTTTCTCGACGCCTTCACGATTCTGGATCGGCGAATCAATCTTTTTTTGTGCCTGCCGCTCGCTACCCTAGGCAAGCTGGCCATCAAGAAGGAAATCGATCAAATCGGTCAGAAATGAGAATGTTCGGCCATGTAACGAGTCTTGATCAATTATTTCCAGAGATTGAGAAGCGATACAAATCTAAGAACCTATGGAAACAACGAAACGACTGAACACGTTTGAACGCTATTTGAGCTTCTGGGTTGGGGCCTGCATGTTAGCGGGAGTCCTCCTTGGCAAATTGCTTCCTGGCTTCATTGATGGTATGAGACGCCTGGAATTTGGTGAGGGCAGCCAGATCAACGTACCCATTGCCGTCCTGATTTGGCTGATGATCACCCCGATGATGATGAAGGTGGACTTTGCCTCGATCCGCAACGTGGGCAAACGGCCTCGTGGCTTAATCGTCACCCTGTTTGTGAACTGGCTGGTGAAGCCCTTTTCGATGGCTCTCTTCGCCTGGCTGTTTTTCCGTTACGTCTTTGCCTCCTGGATCGGCTCCGCTGACGCGGATCAATACATCGCGGGGACGATCATCCTGGCTGCCGCACCTTGCACTGCCATGGTGTTTGTGTGGAGCTATCTGACGGATGGGGATCCTGCCTATACTTTGGTGCAGGTGTCCGTCAATGACTTGATCATGCTTTTTCTTTTTGCACCCATCGTCCGGTTCCTGGTGAGTGGCGCCTCCTCACTGGAAGTGCCATTTCAGGTATTGCTCTACTCGGTGGCTGTTTTCATCGTTATTCCCCTGGCGCTCGGTACTGGCTTGAGATTCTGGTTCATTCGGAGGCGCGGGGCTAGGTGGTTTGAAGAGCTACTGCTGCCCCGGTTTGCACCCGTGAGCATGCTGGCTCTGCTGGCAACGTTGGTTCTGATCTTCGGCTTCCAAGCGGATAACATCACCGGCAAGACCCTTCACGTCCTGTTGATTGCAATTCCAATTACAATCCAGGTCTATTTCAACTCATCGTTGACTTACGGACTCATGCGACTGCTGCGGGTCCCGTACTCCGTGGCGGCCCCTGGTGCCTTGATTGGGGCCAGCAATTTCTTTGAGCTGGCCGTGGCCACGGCAATCGCTCTCTTTGGACCAAGCTCGGGAGCAGCTCTGGCTACCGTTGTTGGAGTTCTGATCGAGGTACCGGTTATGCTTTCGGTCTGTTCGATATGCAACCGCACGCGGCAGCTGGTTCGTCTGTTGCGGAAAAGGAACTTGAATGGAGGGAGTTATTCTACTGAAGATTCTTCAGGTAAGCTGTTGTTGATGCTCTTCCATGGGAGGTGAGAGTCAAGACATGGAACCACGGAGCCCAAGAGTATTCTCTCCAGCCTTCAAAGGTCCGAAGCGCGGACCGCAAATTACAGACCGGAAATCCTATTCCTTTGTTCTCCGTGGTTTTCTCTCGTTGGATAATTATTTACTTGTCATCGGGGCAGAGTGATTTAAAAACGAGTCCCGCAGCGGCACCGCCGAGTAGATTCGCAACCAGATAGATCCAGAGGCTTCCCCCGCCGACGATGCCCATGGCTATAATACCAATCGCCACTGCCGGATTAAAGGCCCCGCCTGATATGTTGCCGACCGAAAAAGCGCCGGCGAGCACGATGAAGCCAATGGCCAGTCCATAGAATGAATTTCCCGCATTGCCTTTGGCAGTGGCGGTACTCACCACGACGAAAGCCAGAGCAAAAGTAAAGATAAACTCCGCAATCAATGCCGGGGCCACGTCGGGGTTCATCGGTGTGACGGCAACTCCAGCTCTGAGCATTTTGACGACTCCGGCAGCGGCCGCTGCTCCAATAATTTGAACCGCCCAGTATGGCACGACATCTTTAGTTGCACATCTCCCACGAATCCATACCGCCAATGTTACAGCAGGGTTGTAGTGGCCTCCCGAGATGTGGCCACCCGCAAAGACCATTGCCATAAGTACCGAGCCAATCGCCAGGGGCGGGATAACTCCACCCCCGCCTCCAATAACCGTTAGTCCGATTGTAAGGACCAGAAAAAAAGTCCCGATCAATTCCATGATGTATTTGTTCATCTATTTCTCCTTAATTGAATTGAGTTGGTTTGTTAGTTGACTGAGTGCTGCCGGTAGCGTTTCGGAAACAACGGCCCGCTCAGCTCCAAGACAAAGTCAATAGCTGCAGCCGACAACGGTTTCGTCGTTGCTTAGAATTGCCAATCGGGAATGAAGCGATTGTTGACTGATAACCCAGGGATTGCAGCCCAATAAGTACCACTTCTGAGGAAAATGAACAATCGAAAACAACCCCCAAAGCCCTAAAGGTGAAATAATTGTAGCTGCGGTCTGTGACCGCCGGATTTCTTTCATATCAGCGGCTTGGTCGGCGCTCGTAGAGCGCCGCTACAATTTCTTCACGCCTTCCCTAGGCGTCAGGGATTCCCATTTTCCCGTCTCGAATGATTGCCGCTGTCTAGCGCTTGTTTAGCTCCTGCACCGGCGGCGGAAAGGGAGTCTTGGACAACTACAAATGAAAGGATATCCTATCCAATTGAAAGATCTGCCGAGGAACGATATTGTCAAGCCCATTGCTAATTCTCCGGGAACAGCTTCTAGCGGTGAGAAGGGGTTCTGCGCTAAGATGAGCGTTGAAGGTAGGCCGTTATGCGTTAGTTATCGGGGGAATTTCTGGTAGGGCGCGCTCGCCGAGCGCGCCGCGGACGGCCCGGCGGTCCGTCCCTACCCACTCAGCCACTACAGAAGCGACAATCTCAAATCGTCACCGAAGGCCTTGCCCTTACAGATTTCCCCCCGTAACTAACGCATTACGGTAGGCCATAGTTTTCTAGTGTTTTATTAAGAGAATCGTTTTTTGACTTTTCTTCGCAGACCAGTTCAGTTTCCGGTCAGTCGAAGATTCGAGACTTAACGAATAAAGGAGAAATCATGCATTATTACGAGTCCGATGATCTCAAACGATTTTCTGAATTCGGGAAGTTTCGGAAAGAGCTCATGGACGCATTCTTTTCTTACTACAACAAAGTGACCGGTGAAGATGGCAGCCTCAGCCGACGAGAGAAATCTTTAATCGCTCTTGCCGTCGCCCATTCGCGGCAGTGCCCTTATTGTATTGATGCCTATACCATACAATGCCTTGAATCTGGAGCTAGTCCGGAACAAATGACGGAAGCCGTTCACGTGGCTGCTGCGATGGAGGCGGGGATGACTCTAGTCCATGGTGTTCAGATGCATAATACTCTTGAGCGTTTGGGCGGATAGGGATGAAGAATTCAGTCCAATTTCAGGTTTTCGAGACGGACAATCATGGAAAATACAGTTTCCAGCAGGTTTTGCAGGAGCACGCGCTCACTCTCCAGCCCTTGTCCCTCGGGACTCTGCAGGCCAATATCACGAAGCTGTGCAATCAGGCCTGCCGTCATTGCCATGTGGATGCCTCTCCCCAACGAACCGAGCAAATGAATTGGCCTGTCATGGAGCGCTGTTTAAGAATTCTTGAGTTGGATGAGATCGAAAACCTTGATATTACGGGAGGTGCTCCCGAACTGAATCCCTATTTTGATTCCTTTGTTGCGGCTGCGCACAAGTTGAACAAGCACGTGATCGTAAGGCATAACCTCACTGTTTCGTTGGATGGCAATCCGGTGACCGGAGAATCCAAAGCTTATCTTCCAAGGTTTTTTGCGGACAACGAAGTGGAGGTCATCGCCTCATTGCCTTACTATGACTCGTATTTCACGGATAAACAACGGGGGACCGGAGTCTTCCAAAAAAGTATCGAGTCCATACGGCTCTTGAACGCCGAAGGCTACGGCAGGGAAGGGAATTCCCGTGTCTTGAACCTGGTGTATAACCCGGTGGGAGCTTTTTTACCGGCCTCTCAACCTGGCCTGGAAGCTGATTTCAAGCGGAGGCTTTATGCGGACTATGGGCTATTTTTTAATCACCTTTATACCATCACGAATATGCCGATCAATCGCTTTGCAACGCAACTCGATCAGTTGGGAGCATTTGATGATTACATGACTAAACTTGTCAATGCCTTCAATCCTCACGCCGCAGAGGGCCTCATGTGTCGTTCGCTCATCAGTGTTGGCCATGACGGGAAGCTCTATGATTGCGATTTCAACCAGATGCTGGAAATGCAGGTTTTCAATGGGGAACCGATGACGGTGTTTAATTTTAATTTGAACGCTCTCCTCAAGCGTAAGATCCGGTTTGCCTCTCATTGTTTTGGTTGTACGGCTGGTTCGGGTAGCAGTTGCGGCGGAACGACGGCCTAGCCGGGATGGAAGATACTCTAATACAAACGCATGATGTATTGTTACGACTCACCCACGCCTCGTTCGCCGCCGCGGACTCAGCGTGGCTACCCAAGCGAGATGGCGACGCCAATTTAATGCATTAGTATTGGTTCCTTCATTTTACGGTCTGAGTGCGGATACTTGTTGAATTCGATAAAAGGAATCATATTTAAAAGGAGATTGATCAATGCACTTTTTGCGAAAAACCCTATTTCTATTGCTTATTCCTTTTGGGGTTTTTGCACAGAACCCGGTCAAGCCCGACCAGCATGCGATGCATGCCCTGCATGATGATCCCAAGGCCTACATTGCTGCGCTGGAGGACCCCAATCGGGAAAATTATCAGAAACCAAACGATGTACTGGATGCTCTTGCCTTAAAGCCAGGGGAAGTGGTTGCGGATATCGGGGCAGGCTCGGGCTATTTTACCATCCGTTTCTCGAATGCATTAAAGGAGTCTGGAAAAGTCTACGCAGTAGATGTGAGTCAGGACATGATCGACTACATGAATCGACGGTTCCAGGAAACAAACGCCAGGAATGTGACGACCGTCCTAAGCAGCTGCGGACGATCCTCGCCTGCCGGACGCCTCTGTGGATCGGATCTTTATCTGCGATACCTGGCATCATATCGAAAATCGCCCTCAATATCTTGCGCGATTGAGAAAAGCGCTGCGAGCAGGTGGGCAAATCATCATGATCGATTTTCAGAAGAGGGAACTTCCCGTAGGTCCACCGGTGGATATGAAGATTGCTCGCGAAGATCTCATTCAACAGATGGAGTCTTCCGGCTTTCGCCTCGTCCAGGAGCATACCTTCCTGCCCTATCAGTATTTTCTGGTCTTCATGGTGCGGTGAGTGTGGACTCCTGTGGAGTGATTATGTTGTAGCCGGGGCCGTTGGCCCCGGACATGTGCCGGCCTCAGCGAGGCCAGCTACAGAGCCGGTCGTGCAGTATTGTAAAGATCGGTTCTAGCCGGGGCCGCTGGCCCCGGACAACAGGCCAGGAGGCCTGTTGCTACTGCCTTGTGTGGCGACAGGCGTCCACGCCTGTCGTGTATTTTAAGGAGAACTAAGTGGCATCATTTTGGGGTTCTACGAATCGTCTGACGCGCCGCCAGTTACTTGCTGCCTCGACAGTCGGTGCAGCAGTCAACCTATTCCCACTCTCCGCTGAAACGAGAGAGGATGAACGCGTGGGGAAACCCTTTCTCAAGGAATTGGGTTTTTGGGATTACACCACGCCCGGGACAGGTGGAATGGAGGCCTTTGAGAAGAGTGATTACTTGTCGCTTCTTGACGATATGGCTCAGGCGGGGATGAATTCTCTGATGATCTTCGTGAAGTGGCTCACGACAGGTTATCGCTCTCGACTTGGATTTTCTCGACCAGACCCCTGAGAATCTGAACATTGCATCGGATAATGAACTCGTTCGCTTTGTCATTGAGGAAGCAAACAAGCGGAGCATCAAGGTCTGGCTGGGGGCTGTTGCGACATATTTCGATGTCAGGAAGTTCCAGTCGAAACCATACCGCACTATCACTCGGATGAGTGGTTTTTCATTGCCGTTTCAAGTGGGGATCTTCGATACAGATACGCCAGAACTACTCGAGCGCATCGTGCAGATGTTTGAGGAAATGGTCGAGCAGTTTCCTGGTATTGGCGGGATTTGTGTTGAACTGGAAGGCGCCGGAGTGGAGGTCGAACAGCGGATTCCACTTTATGAAGCGTGGGCAAAAGAAAAAGGGTATCCACCTTTTAGGCAGTTGGGTCATCCTTTTGATCCGAGAACATTCGATGTTTCGTTTTGGCGCGAGTATACGACTATTCTCGATTGCGAATCCTTCGAGTTGTTGAAGAAGCGACCCGAGCGAAAGGATTTCGGGGTGAATTGGCAATGATCTGTGAGACGGGCAGAAAAACCTATGCAGCCGGTCAGGAAGTGGATCTCAAACAATTTCACGCGCAATTTCCCGCTTGGGCGGGAGTTACCTACGAGTACGAAAAGTGGGATCATCGTTATGCCATGATGGATTTTTGTCTCGATCAGCCCAAGAAAGAAGGGATTAAAGGTCTATTATCTGCCGCGCGGTGTGATGACCTGGGGGATGCCCTGGCCCCTCCCCATCACTTTAGAACAGAGCTGGCAGTATGACTTGGAGGATATTCTCCAATTTCAGCCAGACGGAGTCTGGTGGTTTGGTTGTGGAACGATGAACGAAGGCGCCCACGTGAGCCTCAAGAGACTAGAACAGATTGGGTACCGCAATGGGGTCGAAGCCAGACGTGCATTGATCAAAAAAACCAATGAGTTGAAAATTTCCCATAAGTCTTAAACTTATGGATTCGGAAATCAAATCAGCTAACGAGAGTAGAGATGTACCTCATCGAAATCCAAATCATTACAACAAATGTGGCTGCATAAATAGACAACCGCATACGCAGCTCCTGAAGGCACTGCAGCTTTCATTCGATATTCAGTCCAAGAATCTTCTGCTGGAACGACTTCAATCTGACTTGAAAGTGGCCTCCATTTCTGATCTTCCCAGCTCAGATGTAGCCGCACCAGAACTGGAATGCCGGGTTGTGTGGCTTTCACCCATTGGGTCAGCTCAAGATTCTTTACGCCAACCGGGACGGATGTCCTCTGCCAGAAAAAAGATTTAAAGTTGACCTGGATATAGCCTTCTCCCGAATGTGCATCCTTCACACCGAATTTCCATTGAGGAGTTCCCATGGTTCGCCATTCGGCGAGAGCTTTGGCTGTGCCCTTTTCAAATCCTGTATTAAACAAAAGGTCTGTTCCGGGGAAGCTTCTCTTGTCAAATTCCGAAAGAGCTTCAGAGGCTGTCTTCATCCGATAAATCGCAATGGGGCCTTGGGATGCAACAAGTTGCTGTTCGGACCAGTAAATCTTTGGAATGAATGTATCCTTGAACCATCGGGTCTCAATCCAATTATGATTAATGATCCAGTACTTTGCACCAACCGAACCCAGGTAGTTGATGATCGAGCGGGTATCTTCAACTCCATGCATCCTAAATTCCCAGATACTGGCTTCCAGCGGGACAACGGGAAGAAGGCCAGTTGCTTCATAACCTGTGAACCAGACCCTGGGTAGGTCCTCCCGGAACTCCTGCAACTTGTGAATCTTTGAAAATGCAGGGTACTCCCGGCTAACATAAGCAGCTTCCGTTATCTTTCCTGTGTACAAGTCCCAAGGAAATCCTTTGGGCTCATGCCAAGCGATAATCATCCGAAAAGGTAGATGAGAAATAGTCAGCAAGAGTGCAACCAAGCAGACCCCGACTTGTTCACGGCGTGTTCGAGCGATCCTTTCCATTCCAGGGACCAAAGCCATGGTGAATAGCCATAGACCGGGAATCCAATAACGGATATAGGCCGTGACCCTCCAAATCAACAATGTTCCCAGAATTCCAGAAATTGCAAATGCCTTGGTGGCGCTGCTACTGTTCTGCAAGGCAGGAATGGCGAAAACAAGCAAAACGACCAGGCATAATCCAAGGCCGCCAAAGTAAACACCAAAATCGCCTCCGTAAGTAAAATCAATCGGCCAGCGCAGGAACTGCCAAGATCCCCCTGGCAACTGGTATTTGGTGAAGTCCCCCAGAATATCCGGCGATGCATTTGGCCACAGCGGGGAAGAAAAATACTTGCCCAAATAAGGGAAGAAAGGATTACCACTGCTACGAAAAGTATTGTAAAGCCACGGGACGGCGACCAGGAGAGCGCTGGCTAGGGCGACCGACATTCCAATGAGCATCTGCTTCAAGCGCGATCGCTTCGCGGCTCTAACTAGGGCGATGATGCCCAGCGGAGCAGCGTAAGCCAAAATGGAATATTTCGTAGACCAGGCCAGGCCCATTGAGCCCCCCACTGCAGCCCAAAAACCATTGGAACCGGGATCTTTCCCTTCAATGCAGATAAGGGCGAGCCCAACGACGACAAGACAAACAAAGGTATCTTGCATCAGTGAAGAAGTGAACCAAATATATATTGGACAAGAGGACATCACCAGAACCAAGGCCAAATTGCTTCCCAGTGCATTCACTTGCCCTCGACAGGCGATACCAATCAGAGCCAGCCAGGCGAGAAACATGGACCAACGTGCGGCCATTTGCCCACCCAGAATCATCAATGTTCCGGCATAACTGAGTCCAGCCCGAGGGACAATGTAGTACCACTGCTCAGGAATACTAAAAAAACCAGAGTTTGCCTTCAGGAGGTTGATATAAGCGACGTAAAATCGAATTCCGTCGTAAGTCATTTCAGGTGCTGCTGCAGTTACATAAATGAATGAGGCCAACAGAAATGCTCCCTCAAGGGCCAATGCCGTTGCGAGAGTCCAACTTTGGGAGAGGTTTTTCCATCCGGCTCGGAAAGTTGCGAGGGAAAGAGGCTGTAGTCGAAATGCGAAAATCAATAACAGGAATAAGAGCAACACGGGTCCCAGGACCCAGCCTTTGAAAAGATGAAAGGAAGCCAAGAACGAGGAAAGAATCGAGACGATGAGAATCCCTATTCCTAAAGAAGGTCCCCATCCTTGAGCTTCTTCTGGGAGGATCTTAGTCGCGACCACCCGCCCCAAGATAATAAAGGTCAGGGCAAGCAGCGTGACTGCCAAAAATGCAGACAAGCGCAGTGCTCCTCCTGCGGCAAGTAGAGCAACAAGGGATAATCCCCAAAAGAGGAAACTTGCCTTGGCTTTTGCCTTTAACAGCAGATTTAGGAAAAGGAGTACAGCGATATGAAATAATAATAAAGGGAGGAGCTTATTAACGAAAAAAAACACAACCGGGGCTCGAAAATCAGCCTTTAACAAGAGTGGAAGAAAGTATGTCCACGAGGTGGCAAGGATAATAGCAGCAAAACATAGCCATCCATTAAATTTCTTCATCCGGGAAATCAACCTCTTATGTTGTCAACATTGATCTCGGTTGCCGGGTAGTGGAATACCTTTTCCACGACCCCATAGAAAATGACTTCCCATAGTTTTCCCCTGTTGATTGTCTTACGACGTGGCTTTCTTAACTCGCTGGGCTCTCTCCCTCAATTCGCCGAAGCTCTTAGACATGGAATCAATTAATTGACGAAATCCTTTTGGGGTTGCGTTGCCTGAGCGGAGGTAATCGATTACGACCTGCTCAGCTTCCATGAAAGGATGACAGAGTTCGACAACTACTTCCGCTATAGAATGCGGAATATTCACAATCCCATTTGCGTCAGCATGCAAAAGATCACCGGGTTTAATTTGCAACCCACCGACGATGACCGGTACATTGCTGGAGAGGAAATGACAGTATCCATGGGAAACATTGACGGACGAAGCCCAGCAGGGGAAGCGCATTTTTCTCACTTGTTCAATATCTCGGGCTGCTCCGCTCGTAATCAGTCCCGCAAAGCCGAAACTCTGAAAGGTGGTGGCCATCACCTCGCCATAGGTAGCAGCACTCGGAGGTTCATCCAAATCCTGGAAAACAACAATTCGTGGTTCCGCAATTCGCATGGAGTCCTCAACGAGCTGGGGCAGGCCCCCATAGGAATCACCCCCTTCAGCCGGGTAAGCAGAGCGAAATGTCGCTGTGACGGCGTAACCCACGGCAGGCGGAAGCTCAGGATAGACGGCTTTGATCGATTGATTTGCATACCCTGCGACTCGGGATCGAATGTCAAAGAGTTCAATCACGTTGGCAATCGTGGGTGAATCCACTTGCTGCAGGATGCTGAGTTGTTCTTTTGTGAGAAGCGGTTTTGGCATTGAAGATCCTTTCCAAAGAGTGAGGTGTCAAGTCTTTATGTTTGAATGTTTTTGCAGCAAAACGAGTTCCGTGCTTTGGCAGGGTAGAGTAAGTTCCCTTCAGTGCCTCCGGGACTTAGGCTCGTGGAGGTCGGTATTGGGATGTTCACATGTATTCGAGAGAAAGCATATGAAATGTTTCCAATCGGGGCACTGATAATTCCACGACGTCGAGATTTTTCTCATAAGGTAAAGGTTTCTCTTCGGGCAGAAGCAATAGGCGTTTGGCCACTTTGCCGTCAAGTCGGACGCGCAGTTTAATATTGTCGACCGGAATATTGGGCAAATCTTTCTGGAAATTGATCAAACTGATCAGATAGCGTTTCTTGTCGGGCTGATCAAAAGTAGTCACCTCGACCGAGACCGGTGCATTTGCCTCAACTTTAAAGCGATCGAAGAGCTGCTTCAGTAATTGGATAAAAATTTCCCTGGCAATCTCGTTGTTTTCGATGTCCCCTGTCGCATAAATCACTTTTCCTTTACCGAACTGGTTCATGAGGACTGCAGGGTGGTGGGTCGGGATACCAGGAGGGTTGCTATGAATCGAGGCGAATTTCGAAGTATCCGAGGGATTGGTGTAAGGGAGGACCAACGTGGCGAGAACCTGGCTCGTCCCAGTGCTTTTCACAATGAGCTGGGCATCGTCCAGCATGGCGGGATATTTGGACGTATAGCCACCAAACAAATCGGCCGCTTTCCCCGGCGATGGCGAGATGAAGGTTTTGCTCTCTTCTGTTTCTCCGACAAAAGAACATCCAAACACGTCTGCCAAGAGAAAATCTTTTTGTCTCCTGCCGTCTTTAGTCGTGAGAGAAGTATACTTGCTGGCGTAAAGGCTCCCCCCGGATCTTACGTAGTTGCGAATCGCCTCCACTTCCTCGAGATCCATCATCAAGACATTGGGTAGAATGAGAATCTTGTAACGGGCCAGACTTCCTAAATTCTTTTTCGTGATCACCCCATAAGGGATGTGCTGGTCGATCAGAGCTCTTACGGCGCCGAGCGCTGCATCCACGTGGGGTAAACGTGGGGAGAGTTTGGGGTCATCAGGCGCTTTTCCGTTGTCGGCAAAATCGAATTTGGATTCCGTGCTTAAGTAAACCGCAACGTCTTCACAAAGTTTTCCTCCCCCAAGGTATTGTTCATAGACGCGGGTCTCCCCAAAAATTTCCCCCATTCGTTGATAAACCGAGCGGTTCAGGGTTCCGACCGGATCGATGGCATCAATGAAGACAAAGGCGCCGGCATCCGCCAGGCAAGCATAGGCCTTGGTCCGCAGGAGGTCTTTCGATTTCTTGGCCGTATGATTCCGCAAACTGACCATGACGCTGGTTTCAAATCCATAAGGCTGATTTTCGCTGAGGTTGTAAAATAACTTCCGCACAAAGGAACCTTGCAGGGCATCCCCATAGAAGTCTCCCTGCAAGAAGTCACATTGCTTAGTGAGACCATACGTGACCCCCAACCGCCAGCTCTGGGGGTATGTCGAAGCCTGGTGTTCGACGGTGGCCTGGGGTTTGAGGCTGCGAACCTTCTGGGTGAGCAGGTGTGCGAAATCCAGCAGCCATTCCTCCCTTTTACGCTGAAAACTGACCCAGTGCGGATCTTCCCACTGGATGATTTTCGGCAATTCTCCGCCCACCTCGGCGGCAAATCGCTTTTGGCAGTGCGTGCAATAACAGACGTTCGGCCAAAACGTCATATCGTAGCGAATCCCATCAAAGTCCAACTGCTGGCACATTTCTTCCGTCAAAGACACGACATAATCTCGATAGGGAGAGTTGGGGCAGTTTAAACCGTGGCGCACGGTCTCTCCGGCTGGTTTCCCGTTTACAAGAATGATCCGCCAGTCAGGATGATTGTCATAGGCCCACCGATCGAAGATCACGCTATAGTAAAGCTGGACAGCAATCCCGTTTCGATGGCACAGCGTAATTACATCTTGGAGGTGCGTCTTCCCCTGCATCCCGTTGTGGGTATGTCCTACCTTGGTCGGGAAGTTACAATGCCCGACATGGGAATGGGCATAGACGACGGCAGACTGGACTCCCGCGAGGCGAAGTAAATCAACATATGTTTTCGCATCAAACTCCGACAGGAATTTCTGATCCCAATCGGCGATGTGCATGTCGATCACATTGCGCCGATAGGACCTTTGATACCAGGGGCCCTTCAACTCGGGTCCGGCGAACAGGATGGGGGACGAAGAGCTTCCCAGGCCAACCATTCGTGATGCCGCTATCCCGCTGCTCATTCCGATCAGAAAATGTCGTCGATCCAGTTTCTGCATCACGGCTCCTTGCAAAACTTCTCTTTTACTCCATTTCCCTGCCTACTTTCCAGATATTTGTAGGGTAGAGATTGAAAGATCGGGTTACGGATTTCGAAGTTTTTAATAGCGAAAGTGTGAAAAAATTGCTGCTTTGTAGAGAACGGACGCCGTTCCGTTCCTCGTTGAGTCGCCACGCCATTTGAAATCAGTGCCTAATGATAACGGGAAACGCTACGGCGAGCGTTCCCTACAAGGGATTCAGAATTTCTTCACACGGGGGGAGAGGCGCAATGAATCCGGCTGGGGGAGATTACTTCTTAGGCTCGGGTTCAGTTCCTATAATGACGTTGACACCAGGAAGTGATTTCTTGAGTTTATCGATCCCGGCTTCCGTGACCTTGGTTTGCCAGACGTACAAATTCTTGAGGTTTGAAAGACCCGCCAGATTTACCAGCCCCTGGTCAGTGACTGCGGTTCCGTAGAGGTTTAAGTAGACCAGATCCCGAAGTCCTTTGAGGTGGACGAGACCCTTATCAGTAATCTTGGTTTCTTGGAGATACAGTCGATTCAGGGTAGTTAACCCTGCAATATGGGCGAGCCCTGCGTCGGTAATTTTAGTTTTTCCGAGATTCAAAGAATAGATGTTCTTGAGACCTTCCAAGCTTACCAGGCTCTGATCCGTCACGTCGGAACTCTGCAGGTGAAAATCAACCTCGAGACGATTATCATTCTGGGCAATCGCGATGACGTGCCCGCCTGCCTTTTCGATCTTTTCAATGCTCTGCTGATCCGGACCGGGGACAGGATTCTTGACCTGTCCCGAGACTGAGTTTAAATGGATGACACCGAGCAACAAGAAAGCAAGCAATAGGATTCGCTTCATGGTCCATCTCCCCTTTTTCAATCAAAGCTTACGGGCGCAAAGCAGTTATTATATCTCGTTCTCAATAAACCCAATTCGAAAATCATTTTATCATAAGAAATTGAAACTGACATGAGGCATGCATTCCGAGGTAAGAAGTTGAGGGTGCAGTATTTTGCATTTGGCGGCAGGCACAGACCTGTGTCATTGGCATGCCTGGGAAGAGTCCGCGAGCCGAAGGCTTAGTACTGCTATTCGTAATTACGGTGACGAATCTTAGGATAGGCGCCGCGTGGGGGTGAGGCTTTGAGAAAGTCTCAACGGCCTACAAAGTTGTAGGCCGGGTCACCGACCCGGCGTTAATGTCACCGTATTTATGAAAAACAGTACTAAGAAGTCAGGGGTTGTCACGTCGGGAATTCTCCAGTTTGCGGGATTAGAGTCTTCTTGTTATAGACGGTCTGTCCATTTAATGAGATTTTACGCAGACATGCAAAAACCACATGTGCGCCACCCAGCGGGCTTGGTCCCAGGGGAATCTAAAACAATGTATAGATAAAAGGGGCTAGAGCTGAGCCCTGAGTGAGCACCATAAGCGTCCCGAATAGAACGAGGACGACGACAATGGGCAACAGCCAAAATTTCTTTCGCTCTTTAAGGAAAGCCCACAGCTCTAAGGCAAATTCAAACACCCGATGACCTCCTGACTCTCTCAAAATTGCTGTTTCATGTGGGATTCAGGTCGTGACGTTCGAGGAATTCGGTACGTTTTGGAACTTCCTTTCAAACGAAGGCGCATTGGGTCCATGCCGCAGAGGCGCATCAAGATTCCTGCTGGTGTAAAAATAAGAAAAAAGACCAATCCCAAAACAATTCGGGTATTGATCGAACCCAAGATATGCCCGAAAGTCATCCAGACTCGATAGACCGGGTCTAGGATTTTGGGCAGAACCAGAGCCGGGACAACTAAACCTGCTGCTGCAACCATAGCCCACGTTCTAGGCGGTTGTCCACGGAACAAAACGGGCCAGGCCGCCATGAGCGCCGAAAACACCACCGACTAACAATCCGAAAGAACGCAATGGTTTGAGTTTTGTATCTTGCCGCACTCGATTCTCCATCTCAATCCAAGTCAAATTCCTTCTGCCAATTCGTGTCATTCGCGAGGGGCTTTTGATCGGCTTTCTTCAACACACAGTTTTCGAGAACCAGAACATCCATTTCCGTCCGCATAAAGCACCGATAAGCGTCCTGAGGGCGTGCAGACCATGGGTTCTCCCCGCACATTAAAAGACGTATTCACGATGACACCACAACCCGTTTTGGCTTCGAAGGCCTTGATCAATTTGTGATAGCGGGGATTTGTCTCTGCATGCACCGTCTGAATGCGGGCGGAATAGTCAACGTGGGTTACGGCGGGTAAGTCTGATTTGGGAACATTGAGCAAATCAATTCCCCAAAGAGCTCTCTCTGTCTCGGATAACTGAGTGCGTCGGTTCATGACTATTGGAGCAACCAACATCATATAGGGGCTGTCACTGTCCAAGTCGAAATAGTCCGAGACTCTTTCTCGCAATACCGAAGGGGCAAAGGGCCTAAAGGATTCTCGGAATTTGATCTTCAGGTTCATGACAGACTGCATCTTGGAACTCCGCGCATCTCCAATAATGCTCCTTGCCCCCAGGGCCCGCGGACCGAATTCCATTCGTCCTTGAAACCAACCCACCACTTTTTCAGCAGCCAGATCATTGGTGATCTGATCGTAAATAGACTCCTCGCTCAACCGAAGAAAAGGAGCTTGGACTTCGTTTAGGAACTCTTCAATCTCTTGATTAGAGAATGACGGTCCGAGGTAACTTCCCTGCATGCCGTCCAGGGATGGACGTATGGTCCTAGGCTCATTCTTATATTGATGCCAGGCAGCCAACGCAGCTCCTAAAGCGCCTCCAGCGTCTCCGGCAGCCGGCTGAATCCAGATCTTCTTGTAAGGGGATTCCCGCAGGATTCTCCCGTTGGCCACACAATTCAAGGCCACCCCTCCAGCCATGCACAGGTTTTCCATCCCGGTCTCGTTCTGCAGAGTTCGGGCCAACCGGAGCATGACCTCTTCAGTGACATCTTGAATGGAGCGGGCCAAATCCATTTCACGTTGTGTCAGCAAAGCTTCGGGTTTCCGGGGTGGGCCTCCAAAAAGTCGGTCAAACCTGCCATTGGTCATGGTCAAACCAGTGCAATAATTAAAAAAATCCATGTTGAGCCAAAAAGTGCCATCCGGCTTAAGGTCGATCAAGTGTTCGTAAATTTCCTTCACATACTTGGGTTCCCCATAAGGAGCAAGCCCCATCAATTTATACTCACCTGAATTGACTTTAAAGCCAGTGAAATAAGTAAAGGCAGAATACAAAAGCCCTAAGGAATGAGGGAAATGGATGTCCCATAAGGGTTTGATCTTCTGCCCATCGCCCACCCAAGCCGTCGTCGTCGCCCATTCTCCTACCCCATCAACGCAAAGTATTGCAGCCTTCTCGAATGGCGAAGGGTAGAACGCTGAGGCTGCATGCGACTCATGATGCTCCGTAAATAACAGTGGGGGAAGAGTCGATTCGCTCAAGCCTTTATCAATCTCGAGGAGTTCTGTTCTGAGTAGCTTCTTAAGGAAAAGCTTTTCCTTTAGCCAAATGGGCATCGCCGCAGTGAAAGACCGTATTCCGTGGGGTGCAAAGGCCAAATAGGTTTCCAAGAGGCGTTCAAACTTAACGAGAGGCTTGTCATAAAAAACAATATATTCAAGGTCCGCGATTCTTATATTCCCTTCTTGAAGACAGTACTGCACGGCATGTCGCGGGAAGCGTGGGTCGTGCTTTTTACGGCTAAAGCGCTCTTCCTGGGCTGCTGCCACAATCTGCCCGTCTCGCAATAAGCAAGCAGCACTATCATGGTAATAAGCGGAAACACCCAGAATTAAACTTGAACGATTCATTGAACTTACCGATTCTTCTCCGCAATTTCAGAGGGAGCTTCAAATTAGCTCCACTGAGCTTTCAGGGAATCTTCTGATTATTTACCTTCAGGCAATTTCTAAGTCAAGAACCAATGCCTAAACCCATTCGACCATAGGCTGGAGTACTTTTCCCCAGGTAAACAGAAAAATGGTTTCAATATCCTGCTTTCCATAGTCCAGTTCCTTCCCCAAAAATCCACAACTTCTGTGGAAAAAACTGTGAAAATGTGGGCTGTTAAGGATGTAAATTATTGTCTTTATTGAACCAAGAGCAAATTGCACACAAAATTGTGACTCGCATAAATTATTGTAAATACAAGAATTAAATACCAAATAGTGAAAATGACGCGGGATTCGGGCCACCGCTCGGCGGAAAACTTGACTGGACCTCGAATTTCCACAGGACCAAACTCCAAAATTAGGACCTGTGGGCTTTTCAGGCTCCTCTGGCCGGAATCTTCAAGGTAGCAAAGGCCTTTGGAAAAATAGGATATGGAAAGTCTTGACTGGCGTGGGTTTCAAGGTGAACTCGTGATGAAGGCCCCGTCCCCGGTGCGTTCGCCGGGCTGACCGCCATCGTTGATTACAGAAAAGGCAATGAATGGATTAGCTCCTTTGAGCTTTTTGATATGGAGATATCCTTGTGTGAGCTGGGGGGCATAAACTTGGAGAATCGAACTTATTTGGAATAATTTCTTTGATCCGACAGAAATGTTGTTAATGGTTGCGGCTACGGTACCGGATTTTCCATCAAAAACATCAATTTGAAACAGGCTGGGATCCTGATTGATTTCGCCTGTGTTAACTATGCCGAGATTTGAACGATTCTCAACATTTTGCTGTAAGGCATAAATCCAAGTTTCGGTTGCAGTGGCAGCACCAAATGGGACTGCGGCGTAAAAAACTCCATAACGTCCGCCCCCTCCGACGCTTGAGGTCCGTCCCCCGACAAAGATACCGCTGGCGTCATTTCCGCGGACTGTCACGAATAGAGGGCCGGAATTTGAATCTTTCAATGGCAATAGTGAAACGACGCCGACCTGCCTCATCCATTGCACAAAATTGGGAATGATTATCTGTGATTGGGCCTGCAATATAAGGACCAGGTCTGCGGTCGATCCAGGCGGTTCAAGACCTTCCGGCGCATAGCTCAATAGAAGAGTCTTTTCAGTTTTCGAAAAGTTGGTGAGGTTCAACTCGGTTGTGAAAGTTTTCGTCTCAACGACAACAGGCAAGGTCAGGCCATTTCGTCCGGACATCAGGTTTTCGTCTACAGGTGCGACAAATGAACCATCGGAACTGGCTTGGTCATTAATGACGGCGTACGTATAGAAGGGTGCATTGCCCCGTATTCGTTCAACACGAACATATCCGCTTTCAAGGTTCAGACCGTTTGACTGTAAAATTCCGCTCAGTTGCTTAAAGTTCCCGGGAGCCAAGGTTTCTTCAGGCAGAACATATGGAGCTTGAGGGTCTGGTGCCGAAGGAAAAACGCTCAAACGCAAGGCGATGTCACCATCGGACTCTTTACCAGCATTCTGAATCGCCAAGTTCGTTCGATCGAAGGCATTTTGGCGCAAACCACACAAATAAACAGGGCTGCTAAATCCCGCGGGAACTCCGGAATAAGCAAGGCCGGCCCGACCGTTGCTGACGGCTGTTGACGTGCGTACACTCACCGCTCCTTCACTAGCAGAAGACAACCCGTTAAACTTGACGGCTAAAGTCCCGCCCCTGCTGCCTGAATCGGGGATGGGGATTCCCATCGATTTCAAGTAGGAAATAGCATCTGGAAAAATTTCCTGATGACCTGCCTGGATCTTATCCGTTGCTCGGCCACTTCCTCCACCAATCGCGGCCGTGTAGGTAAATTCCAGAGTCACATCATGAGCCGAACGGTTAGCCATTGTTAGTTCCGAAGTGAAAAAGGAATTATTTAATCCGTTGGCTGAGATGACGATGGGTACGAAGAGGGTAAGGCTATCGAAAATTTTCGCAACAAACGAATCATTGCGCCCAACCGGGGGTGTATAGGCTCCGGGAGAGGTTGGGAAGGCACTCGCATTTCCGGTCACGAAAGCATTCTTTAACGAATCGAGAGCAATGGAGTTCCCACTGTCACTCGAGTTGATGTCCCCCAGAGTAATTGAATATTCCAGGCCCGCCCCGGCTGCGTTTAATTTAGAGATAAAGATCCCCCCACTTTTTGGGGGTGTCTGACTGGAGGTGACCGGAAAATCAGCTGGAACGGGTGACCCCCGTCACGTAGGCACTCCCCGATGAGTCAATGGCAATTCCGTTGGCGTAATCGACAGAACTGCCTCCCAAATACGTGGAATAGACTAAAGCTGATCCGGAAGCGTTCAGTTTGGAAATGAATGCGTCGCGGCACAAGGAGTTGCCGCAAGGGCCGGCGCCAGGGGCTTTGGGAAACGCGGCATTGGATGTCGTCGGGAAATCCTGATAAGCGGTGTATCCGGTCACATAGGCATTCCCAGACTTGTCAAGAGCAATGCCTGTGAGCGCTTCAACTTCTTCGGGAGGAGCCGAATAAGGAACAAAAGTGCCACCCAGCCTAAATGAGTAATCGATAAGGCTAGTTTGGGCGGATAATTTGGTCACGAAGGAATCTCGTCCTTTGCGTCCAGTAACATACGTGTTTCCTTTGCCGTCCACTGCAATTGCCGAACCCCCAACCCCGGATACACTGAATTTGAGTGTCGAGCCAGTTGGACCCAGTTCTGCGACAAATCCACCCTCCTCGCGGTCTCCGGTCACAAAGGCTTCTCCAGACGGAATAATGGCAATCCCGTTGCCGACTTGTCCCCCTTGACTGCCTTGAAGATAAGTGGAATAAACCAATCCAGTCCCATCTGCATTGAGCTTGGTGACATAGGCATTGTTACAAGGAATATTCAGCTGTGCCTGGCCGCAGATTTCTCCGCTGTGCTGGGTTTGATAAGCGGAAGGAGTCGTAGAGAAATCCAAGGAATTCGTTGAACCCGTTATATAGGCATTTCCAGCATCATCTACGGCAATTCCATAGCTATAATCCGAACCACTGCCGCCCAGGAAAGTAGAGTATACGAGCTCGGTACCAGAGGGGTTCAACTTGGCAACAAGAATATCAGGGCAGGGGACGATATTTGGGCCACTGAAACAGGTGCCTCCTCCAGGGCTCTTCTGAAATGCGCCGGCAGAAGGCAAAAAGGCGGGGTTTGCAATTCCCGTCACGTAGGCATACCCCTGGCGATCTACCGCAATTGCAGAGCCACCGATCCCTACTACCGAATAAGATATAACCGGGTCAATAATCAGGGTGTGAGCGGTGTCATAGTTTCCGAGAATGAATTTGAGTGTCCGCTCCGCGGTAAGGCGAAAGTTACAAGTCACTTCCTGACGGGCACCGGATAGGGTCTGATATGCCACAGGTTTCGCCAGTCGAATCTCTCCTGATGATGCTTGCAGTAAGAGGTTTCCAGTCTCATCCAGGCTGATGGCCGGATGTTGGCTGGTTCCATTACCTTCTGCGAAGTCTATTTCAATTCGATCGGGATTGGCACCAGGCTCGACCACAAAGTCGTACTCCAGTTGCTGACGGCTACCATAATAAGTGAGACCGATTCCAGGATAGACATCTTGAAATCTGACTCGCGAGAAGTTTGGCAAGTTAGTGACCCAATTTCTGGAGTCTCCCCCTTTCAGGTAATTCGACTTGCTGGTCAAAGGAGATTCGCCAGAAGCCGTGGAGGCAGGATTACCCTCCACCAGATGCATTCTGAGATCTGAGAAGTGAGCGGCTTGGCGAATCGATTTGTGATGACTTGCAACTTGGCTCGGGGCTGCGGGTCCAAATTCTAAATCCGGCCGCCGGATGATGGCATCCGTTGCAGTTAAAATGACAACCGCATCCTGAGAACGAGAGAGAAATTTCACATCTCGCGGTGCTTGACCACGATTGGGTTCAAATGCCAGAGGCAGGCGACTGATGGTCGCCTGCCCTCTGACTCTCGCAGCGTCCTCAAGTTCATTTGAGAACTGTTCTCCGCTTGTGAATGACGAGCGGCCCCCCTTGACGAGACCGTGGGATGGATTGATCGGGTGCTCTTTAAGATGCGATTGAGCCATCGCGAGGCCGGCCAGTGTGGCCCCGAGAATACCGAGGATCCACACGGCAATCTCGAACACCCAAATTCTTTTGTAGAGTTCAGAGGGTCTCATGGCTCCATTTCATTCGCACTCTTACGATTCAATACTCCCAAAAATTCTAACGCTTCCGATTCGGGGACATTAGAAGATTAGCTTCATCCCCAGCACGATTTGTCGGGCCTCTTGTGGCAATCCAGTAGGCGTCCCAAAGGACGCAACGACACCTGGAACGGTCAATACGGGATTGACATTAAACGAAGGAGCGGCCACGTTTCCTGTATCCACCCGTAAATAAAGATTCGAATGGTTTAAGAGATTGTAGACTTCCACCCGGCACTGAAGATTCATGTTCTCCCTGCCCGTCAAGCCGCTGAGGCTGAAGTTCTTCATGAAAGCAAAGTTCTCGTAATGCGTTCCGGGCTGCGTAAAGGTGTTCCTTCCCAGGGAGCCGTCGAAGGGTCCATTCACGGACATCTGGCAAGACAGCGGCGCTGCCAGAGGGTCGCAGCTCCCATCAAAGTTTCGAATTGAATTCACTGGCAGAATCAAAAAGGCATTCGGTGTCCGCGCGTCCTTAATGCGGGCACTTCCCTCAAGAACCTGTGGCAATAGTCCAGACACGCGAGGCCGAGTGTTCTCACCAAGGTCTCGATCAACAACCAGGTTGTCAGAGAGGCTGAACGGCTGTCCGGTTTGAAAAGAAAAAATCCCGCCAATTTCCCATCCTCCAAAAAGGTGTCGTCTAAATCCGCTGGTGTTCACGGGAGATGGAATTTGCCAAATGAAGTAGCTGACAAACCGCTGCCGGACATCGAAATCCGAAGAAGCTTTATCCAGGCGAGAATTAAAGGCATCGAGCGGAAAGGGGCCTCCCCCGGTAAGCGTGTCTCCCGCCAGCGAGCTGACATTATCGAGAGAATGGCTATAAGTGTAGTTCGCGCCGAGATGAAGACCCAGGGTTTGGAACGTAATGCTCTCCAGCCGCAATTGAAAGCCATGGTAGCTGGAAAATCCATCATTGGTAATCGTGGCGATTCCCGAAGCTGTATTAAAAAGTCGCTCTCCCGGGCGGCCCAGAAATTCTCCGCTGCCGATCCGGTTGGTGTTGACGAATCGATACAACTGATTTCCTGTGGAGCCCAGGTAGGATGCGCCCACAAGAAAATTCCGATAGAATTCATGCTCGATTGTCGCATTCCATTGGTAAGTTGTGGCTGTCTGGAGGTTTTGATCTAAGTTAATGATAGCGCTCTGGGGAACCTGCATCGGGCCCGAAGGGAACACGGCATAGGGGTTCCCGATGGAGGTTGGATTCAGATAAAAGTTTTGAAGCCGTGTCAAACTGAATGTTGGCGGATTAAAATTGTCATAAGCAAATCCATTCAATCGATCAAAAAACAGTCCGCCTCCCATGCGCAATACAGTCTTGCCATTGCCATTCAGGTCGTAGGCGAGTCCCATCCGCGGACCCAAATTCGATCGGTCCGGACGGGAATAATGCCCGTTGTATTCTCCAGGAGCATCAATTGTTCGGAGGAGTTTGCCGTTGGCAATCCGAGAATAAGGATTCGAATCGGCGCTGGTGTAAAAACTCGTATCCAACGGGGCTTCTTGGCCGGTTCTGTGCCCTTGTCCAAAATATTCATAGCGGAGTCCCGGAGATAGTGTCAGCCGAGGGGAAAGCTTCCAAGTGTCTTGAAAGAATACCGCGAAATCATTGAATCGGAGATGGCGACGAAGTCCTGGAGGGCCATAAGGGGGATTGATGGTTTCCCCAGGAACGTGACCCTTGGGGTCGAGCAGGATCTGATAGGACGAGAGGAATCCGTTTACAAAATCCTGCAAGTCGCGAAATTCGCCTTGATTATTTCGACTGATGGAAACTTCGGAAGGCAAACGATTGTCACGCAACTGAAAAAATTGCCCACCGATTTTTAAATTATGCTTCCCTCGAATCCAACTGGCACCCTGGTAAAACTGATAGTTATTCTGAGGTCCTCCGAAGGGGTTTTTACCGGACGGGAGAGAGAGTGTTCCGGCTGAACCGCTGATTGCATCCCCGGTAATATTATAGGACGGATAGCCAGCCAGAGGTGCCGACGTGCTTTCGTAATCAAGCCGGTAATATACCAGCCGTGATTCAGTAAAGAAATTACCGGTCCAAAATCGGGTCAGGTTCAAAGTGACATTTTGATTTCTGACTAGCGAACTTTGGTCCAGAGAAACTGAATAGGGCTGACTAACGGTAGGAAAGAAATCAGAATTCTGAAACGCGTAGCGGGCGTTGAGGGTCGTGCGGTCATTGATATTGTAATCCATTCGCGCCGTCCAAAGAGTCGTGTCCTGGGGGGCGCCGGCGCCGGCATCGATAGGTCCGGTTCTTGAAGTCGCTGCAAATGCCGGAATAGTGACATATCCGCTACTGATCTTCGAACCACATCCCCGCCCAAAAGGGCACACCGTACGAGTGCTCACGTCGGTTGTGGATAGCGTTCAGGGAAGTGGGAATCCTTGGAAAATGGCATTCGTTCCAGGCGAACTGATAGCGAGGAGTTGCGGTGTAGGGACGTAGTAACTGATGGCAGCGGAACTGCGAACGATGATCGGTTCGACCGCCACAAAGTAAAAAAGCTTATCGCGGACAATTGCGCCACCAATAGCGCCGCCGAACTGGTTCCGATTGAAGACTGGCTTTAGGGTTACCCCTGGCATTGTTCTCGTAAGTATTGGAGGCAAGACTAGAATTGCGATTAAAATAATAGAGTACGCCCTGCAAATCATTGGTCGCCGCTTTTAGTTACCACGTTGGCTATATAGCCCACATTGCGCCCATATTCGGCGGTATAACTATTGGTCATGAGCCGGTATTCCTGCACGGAATCAAGTGGGACAATCTGGCCAGGTCCTGATTCGTAGGGTTCATTATTGTCGCTTCCATCCAGCAGAAAACTCCCACTTTCCAGCCGTTGGCCGTTCAGTGAAAAGCCGATGCCTCGTTTGGCATTCACCTGAATGGCGCCCGGCGTGAGAGAGACAAAATCGTACGGATTTCGAGTCAACGAGGGAAGCTCACCTAAAGTCAATTGATTGACGGTAGTACTCTGCATCGCAGTTTCAGCCTGGATCAATGGAACCCCTTCCTGCTTCAGTCACGCTAGAAATGGTGGAACCCACCTGCATCGAAAAATTTAGCGCAATAATGTCTTGAACGTGGAGTTTGACGCCGGGCTTAACGATGGTTCGGAAACCAAACATCCGGACGATGATTCGATAAGGCCCTGGAGGCAGGTTCGGGATTCGATAGAGCCCATCTTTACTGGTCTTTGCCTGGAAAACAGTATTCGTTTCGAGGTTAGTGGCTTCAATTTGAGCTTTCTCAAGAACCCCACCCAGAGAATCGGTGACTCGCCCGGTCAAAGTTGCTGTTGGGCTTGCCCAAATCAAGACTCGCGCCGGCACAACTATGAACAAAAGGAAAAAAACAAGGATTCTCGCTGACGACACTAGAATCCTGGCTGTCTTCTCTTTTGAATACGTCATTTAAGTATGCAGCTCGGGAAGCTGTTTTGTATCAAGGTGACGGCCAAAATTATCAAGGATGATTCGGATTTGCCTTAAGGAAGGCATAGATGAGTTGCTGGCCTTGGGGTCGGGAGCTTCCACCTGTGGGTTCGATGGTCACAAAAACGGAGTCTATTTGTGCAAGAAGGGTAGGATCGTCGCAGCGCAAAACCCACCTGTTTTGGGCTTGATCGTCAGCTTGGAAAAGACCCAAACTCTGGACCGGCCCGGACTTTGTACCCAACCTGTCCCCAGGCCTGGAATGAAAATCTCTCGAGGGATTTCTTCTTCCTGTCGAGATCGTAAGCATAAAATAATAGTGATTTTCCCTCGGTGTAAAACACCCGGCCAAAAGGGTCGCTGGGTTCCCCGACTGTCTACATCGGTCACATCGATGATGTGCAAGTTCCGAGATCCCATTAAATTGCGGATTTCACGGCTTGTGGAAACATAGCTCTCTTTCACTTTCTAGTTTTTCAGTTTGCTGGGTCAATTTGTCGTTAAATTCGCGTAGCTGGTTTTGTTGGGACGCAATCAAGCTTGTTGTTTGATTTTTCTCTCGTCGCAAACGATCTAATTCCCCCGTGACCTGCTGAAGAGCCGTTTCAGTTTCCTTTAATTTGTCATTGGCACTCGAGCTGTTCTGAACCGTTATCACTTCGTTTCGCAATGAATTCAACTCACCGGAGGCTTTCTGCAATTGTTCTTCAAGAGATTTGGATTTCAGTAGAGCTGCCTCATAATCCACTTGAGTTTTGCGAAGCTCTTGCTGAAGCGTGGAAACCTTGAGGCCGCCATCTTCGTTCGATGACTGGATTCTCGTTTCCTGAAGTTGCTGAATTGGCCCGGCTTCAACAGAAGGTTGCCCCAAGCGGGATTGGCTGATCTGCCATGTGGAAGTCATCCCACCTTTGAGCCTCGATATCTCCTGCCTGGCAACGTCATTCTCTTTTCGCAATTCCTGCATCTGACTTCTCATTAAGAAGAAAGGGACTCCAAATAAAAACAACGCCGCGACTGCTGCAGAGATGCTTTTCCACGACCAAGGATAAGACGGCAAATAATGCGGCTGCCTCCCTTTCAAGTCATTAACTCTTCTCTCGAACCCATCCAAAAAGATGATTCCCTCCGCGGCGGCTCTCTGTACGAACCGATGTTTGTAACTGGCATCATGGAATGTTACATTTCCAGATTCGGAGTAGACTTCCTCACCTGCGTCCAGCAAGGGTAAATGTTCGTGCGCAATCTCATTAAAATCCGTCAGGCAGGACCGGCAGCTTAGACAGGTCTGCAAATGAGTCTTGAGAAGCTCAAATTCTCCGGCTGTAATGCGACCAATGACTGCCAAAGAGCAGAGTTCTTCGAAATACTCATGAGTTAACTCATTGGGATTTAACATACTGATTCTCCTGGCATCTCATGCTCTCTTCCGCCTAAAGCACGACTGCTCCTGCAAGAAATCCCGGAGCTTCTTCAAACCGCGATAATAGTGGTTGCGGACGTTCGCAAGCGGTTCATGCAATTGATCCGCAATCTCTTTCAATTCCATCCCCTGGTAGTAGGCCTTGTTGATCGTCGTTCTCTCCTTTTCTGTCAAGGAAGCCATTCCCTTTTCTATAACGGCAGCCCAGTCTGAAAAGGTCAAGCCGTTCCAGGAGTTTGATGATTGGGACGGGTCCCACTCGATCGGAATGGGCAGTTCTTGGCCGTCATAGAAGTTTCTTATCGTTAAATACTTCTGGCGATTCAAGCTGCGATGATAAGCATATTGAAGGATCCAAGTCTTGGCGCTTCCTTTGGCGGCATCGTACTGGTCAACCTTATGAAAGACATCGAGAAAAACATCTTGCATTAGATCCTCTGCTTCGCCATGATCCCGAAGAATGCGAATAGCCACACTAAAAACTAGCCGATAATACCGATCGAAGAGAATCGACAAGGCATCATTTTGGCCAAGTCGGAGATACTCCATCAATTCTTCGTCAGAGCTCTTTTGTAATTTCTGCAGGTTCACTGGAACTTTATAAGGGAAGGGGAAACCCCCATCCATTTGCCGCAATTGTGCCCAGTTAGAAAAGCTCTGCATATAGTATGCAGCTGGGATTCACTTTTTGTATCATGAGTAGTCTGGAAAAGTACATGGGTTTCACTTTGTCGCTGCTGAACATGGTGCCATTGTCCTATTAGCCCAGGCTGGTCAACGATATACGACTTATCATCATTTGATGGCTACCCGGTTAGGAAAAAGTCACAGGTTGCTCACGATGACTTACCTGTAACGGTTCAAACAGGTACCCTCGTACACTACCCTATGGAATAGGCTACCTCCTTCTTTATCATCGAAATAAGGTGCCTCCTGGTTCTGCCCGGTCAGCATCTATCGCGACCGGAATCGTTCTTCTTTCCAAGGGTCCCCATTCATGTGATATCCCCCTTGCTCCCAGTAACCCGGTTTGTCTTGGGCAAGAAATTCCAAAGCACGAACCCATTTTGCGCTCTTCCAGGCATAGAGCCGAGGGATCACTAATCGCAAGGGCCCTCCGTGCTCCAACGGAATAGGCTCTCCGTCGTGTGTGTCAGCGAGGATCGAATCTTCGGCCAGAAAGGTATTCAGGGGCATGTTGGTTGTCCAACCACTGTCATAAGCATGAACGAGGACAAACCGGACTTCGCTTAGGATAGTAATGTGCTTCAGCAAATCTACCGTGCGGACTCCTTCCCAGAGATTTCCCAATCGGGACCAACGGGTTACACAATGGAAATCAGAGAAAACCTTTGAGCGGGGAAGGGTGCGGAACTCCTCCCAAGTCCATGACTTTGGATTTTCCACAAGCCCCTTGGCAATAAACTTCCAGCGATTCAAATCGACGGTAGGCGGGCCTCCTGCGTCCAACACGGGCCATTTCAAGGTCCTTGCTTGCCGGGGGGGAATTCGTTGCTCGCGGAGTGTGTCAGGACTGATAATGACCTCTCGAGGCAAATTGTGTGGGCTTGGAATTGCGGAGGGCTGTAGTTTTGACTGACTCATTGCTTTTCCTAGCGAATCGAACATGGTCCTCAGCCAGGTTAATCCAGCAACCCGTAAGTTCAGGAGGTTTATTCCGCGAAGAAACAGAAGTTTCCCAGTGCAGCTCTATATACTCAGGGATGGCGGCAGACGAGACTACCCCGAAAACTTGAACTACGTTAGAATAATAGCTCGGAATTTACCAAAGTAGAAAGGATTCCTGTGAGTAATAAGTTACACAAGTCGGATAAGGATTGGTTGAGTCAGTTAACCCCACTTCAGTTTTACGTAGCCCGTAAGAAAGGAACCGAACCGGCATTTACAGGCGAATATTGGGATCACCACGAAGCAGGCATCTACCATTGCGTCTGTTGTAACAATCCGATATTCGCCTCAGATAGAAAGTATGATTCCGGCACCGGTTGGCCAAGCTTTTGGCAGCCCGTCGCCGGTGAGAACGTCTCGACCGAAGTCGACGATAGTTTGGGCATGAGGAGAGTTGAAATTCAGTGCAGTCATTGTGGCGCTCATCTTGGGCACGTCTTTGAAGACGGTCCGGAACCGACCGGCCTACGTTATTGCACGAATTCGGCTTCGTTGAGATTCGTCAAATCCGAAGTGAAAAAATAAGTCAACTTACTTTTGCCTTCCAAATGATATCGATGCGCCCACCAGACAGCGATACAGTCCGACTTCTGTCCGCCCTTTCGTTTTCTGCTCAGAAACACCGTTGTCAGAGGCGTAAAGACCCCGAGGGCTCTCCATACATCAATCATCCCATCGAGGTAGCCCGGATCCTGGCTGAAGTCGGGCAGGTCGTAGACCCCCAAATCCTGATTGCGGCCGTCCTCCACGACACTTTGGAGGACACGGAAACAACCCGATCAGAGCTGGAACAATTATTCGGTCCAGAGGTTTGCCGCCTCGTGGAAGAGGTCACTGACGATAAGACTCTCGAAAAATCCATCCGAAAAGAACTGCAGGTCAGAAAAGTAACCGGATTGTCTCCAAGCGCAAAAATGATCCGGATTGCGGACAAGATCTGCAATGTCCGCGACGTATCGCATTCACCTCCAACACATTGGGAAATCTCCAGACGCCGGGAATACTTTGATTGGACGGAGCGTGTCGTAACGGGCTGTCGAGGGGTGAATGGGGCGCTAGAACAACTTTTTCTTGAGGTTCTTCGTGAAGGTCGAGAAATTTTGGCAAAATCGTTGTAGCCGGGGCCGTTGGCCCGGGACAAGTTTGTAGTACAGCCTTCAGGCGGTGATGTTCCGGACCGGCTAAAGCGGGACTACAAACTTGCACAAATGTCCAAACCCCGGACAACAGGCCGGGAGGCCTGTTGTTACTCGCGTTTTCTTCCTTCCGTCTTCATTATGCCAGGACTTATTCTCCACTTTAGCAATCGAACCGAACTCCTGGTCGACGAATTGGCCAGTTTGGTGGCCGAGCCGTTAGATAATCCCCTCACGAGTGAGGTGATCGTCGTCCAGAGCCAGGGGATGGCTCGATGGCTCTCTCAACAACTTGCGCTGCGCCATGGAATTTGGGCAAATTGCCGGTTCCTTTTTCCCAATGCGATCGTGTCTGAGATTTTCAACGCGCTCATCGGCGAAGATTTGGAGGAAGACTTTTTCTCACCGGAAATTCTGCAGTGGAGAATTTTAGGGATTCTGCCCCAGTGCTTAGAAAGGCCGGAGTTTTCGAATTTACAGTCTTATCTCAGCAATGATGGGACTGGGTTGAAGGAATTGCAGTTGGCCGGACAGATTGCAAACGTTTTTGATCACTACACAATCTACCGGTCCGATCTCCTTTTCGATTGGGAAAGAGGGAAGGAGACCCATTGGCAAGCCTTCTTATGGCGGTTTCTCGTCCGTCAAGGTCCAGGAACGCATCGCGCGGATCGGAGAAGGAAGTCGCTGGATAAGCTCCAATCGGGAAATTTCGAAGTGAAAACACTTCCTCCCCGAATCTCTGTGTTTGGAATTCCCCAGCTCCCCCTTTCCATTTGGATGTACTGACCGCCTGTTCTCAATTTTCCAAAGTTCACGTGTTTTTCATGAACCCAACGATGGAATATTGGGGGGAGATTTTGTCCGAAAAACAACAGGCCAAGATTAAACGACGCCAGCAGGCGATTCACGGAGTCGACGCAGAGGATCATTTTGAAACAGGCAATCCACTGCTGGCCTCCTTCGGCAATCTCGGTAAGGAGTATTTTGGATTACTTCTCGACCGTCAGTCTGAAGAACAAGAAGAGCAGTTTGATGATCCTGGAGAGGGAAGTCTGCTCCACTGCGTTCAATCGGATATCCTCCATTTGCGAACGAGGGGCAAGGATCTTGGCAAGAAAAGATTTTCATCCCAAGATCACTCCATTCGAATTCATTCCTGTCATGGTCCGATGCGGGAAATGGAAGTGCTCTACGATTATCTCTTGTCTCTTTTCGAGAAACATCCGGATCTCCAACCACACCATATTTTGGTCATGACCCCCGATATTGAAAAGTATGCGCCCTTCATTGAAGCAGTCTTTGAAAGTGAATCCAATGAAACCAAGCGAATTCCTTTTGCGATTGCGGATCGGGGCGCCAAATCCGCCAGTCCGGTGATTCAAGCCTTTTTGAAAATCTTGCACCTGGTGGGAAGTCGACTCAAGGTTACTGAAGTCGTCGATCTTTTAGATTCACCCTGCATCCATCAGCATTTTGGAATCTCGGCTGAGGAAATGGTCCGGATTCACCATTGGCTAGAAGAAACCCGAATCCATTGGGGAATGGATTCGATTTCACGTCTCGCCCAAGGGCTAGCTGATTTTCCTGAGAACACATGGAAAGCCGGTTTGGATCGATTGATTCTGGGGTATGCCCTACCGCCAGAGGGGGCCCAGCTTCTTGAGGGGATCCTCGCCTTTGGCGGGATTGAAGGGAAGCAAGGCCAGCTCTTGGGACAATTTCTGGACTTGCTCAATAGCCTCTTTGAAACGCTTCGCCGGCTCGAGGCGCCGCATTCTCTGACCAGTTGGAGTGAGGCTCTTCTCGAGATGCTGACGACGCTCTTTAAAGAGGATGAAGACAGCACGCTGGACTTTCAGCTCATCCGCAGTACTCTCCGACAATTAAGAAAAATTCAGGAACGGAGCCAATATGACCGGCCCATTCGAATTGAGTCTCTTCGCTATCATGTGGAAAGGCTTCTAGACCAGAAAGGTTCGGCGCTGAACTTCCTCACCGGGAGAGTCACCTTTTGCGCCATGCTTCCGATGCGGAGCATTCCGTTTCGCATGATTGCCATGGTGGGCATGAATCATGACAGCTTTCCCAGACATGACTCGCAGGTCGGTTTTGACCTCATCGGCACGAACCGTCGTCGCGGAGACCGCTCCCTGCGAGAGGAAGATCGTTACCTCTTTCTGGAAGCCGTTCTATCTGCCCGCGACGCCTTACACATCAGCTACGTTGGGCAGAGCACGGTGGATAATTCAGAGTTGCCGCCTTCGGTTGTGATCAGTGATTTACAGGACGTCATCGAGCAAGGATTCGACCTTCCGCAAGGCATCGGATCAATTGTGATGCGTCACCCCCTCCAGGCATACAGCCCTTCTTACTTTTCACGTGATTCGAGATGGTTTAGCTATTCCAAAGAAAATTGTGAAGGATTGGCGGCTCGCGAGTCCTCAAACTGGAAGGCTAGTGCATTTGTTTCCGAACCGATTAGCGAACCAGGGAAAGAATGGAGGATGGTTGATATTAAAGATCTGCAGAAGTTTCTGCAAAAACCTACCGAGTTTTTGCTACACCGCCGGCTGGGCCTGCTCCTCCAGAAGAATACGGAAATCTTGCAAGATGCCGAGCCGTTTTCCCTCGATTCATTGGATGACTACACTCTCAAGCAAGATATGCTGGAAAAAGGCTTGCATGGAATTAAGCTCAAAGAGTTGCTTCCGTATGTTCGGGCGAAAGGAGTCTTACCTCCCCAAGTTCCGGGGGAGGTCAGGTTTCGGCAATTGGTTCGTGAAGTGGAAACGTACACCGAAAGCCTGTTGCCTTATTTGTCGGGGCCCAAAGAAGATGACCTTGATATCGATTGTTTATGCGCGGGCTTCCAGCTCAGAGGGATGCTGCGGGATGTTTACTCTAGACACCTCCTAAGGTTTCGCTGTGCTGATCTGAAACCAAAAGACCGGCTCGCCATCTGGGTTGAACATTTAGTCCTCAATCATTTAATGGTTGAAGGATATCCCTTGGAGAGTGTCCTCGTTGGTCAGGATGGGGTCAGGATCTATCAGCCAGTTAAAGAACCGGGGAAGATTTTGGAAAAGCTGCTAGACCTTTACTGGAGAGGGCTGTGTCTCCCCTTGCATTTCTTCCCGAGTGCATCCTGGAGTTATGCGGAGGCTCGTCACAAAGGGAAAAGCCCGGAAGAGGCTCTACAAGTGGCGCAATCAAAGTGGAATGGAAATGATTTTATCAAAGGAATGGTGGAGTGTCAGGACCCTTACCACTGGCTGGGATTCCGCGATATCAATCCTCTGGATGAAGAATTTGAGTCGCTTTCAATGGATATTTTTGGGCCGCTGATCGAGTGTGAGAGAGTCCAAGGGAATTGACTCCAGATGATCCAATGAGGACCCTCTTTATCGGCATCGTTGTTCTTTTTATGTGATCGTCAATTGAAATGGCACTCGAAAGATCGTTCAACCCTCTAACTAACGCACTTTTTGGACAGCAGCTCATCGAATCGAGCGCCGGCACGGGGAAAACCCACGCGATTACCTGCCTCTATATCAGACTGCTGATTGAATTGGCTCTGCCGGTCAGAGAAATCCTGGTGGTCACATTTACCGAAGCGGCCACGGCAGAGCTGAAGCAGCGGATCCGGGAGAAGATTCGAGAAACTCTGGAGGTCCTGGATGGGGCTTCCACGACTGACCGTTTTCTTGCGGGACTTTACTCGAGCATAGCCAATCGCGATGAGGCCAAAGGCAACCTCCTCAATGCGGTCAGTACATTTGATGAAGCGGCCATCTTTACGATCCATGGTTTTTGTCAGCAAGTTCTTCGAGACAATGCCTTCGAGAGCGGGTCTCCGTTTGATGCCGAATTAATCACCAGCCAAGAACATCTACTTCGCGAAATCGTTGAAGATTTCTACCGGCGAGAACTCTACTCCGCATCGCCGATGATTCTTCAATCTACTTTCGTGAAAGACTTGAATGTCCCGTCGATGGTGAAATTTGTCAGATCCTTCGTCTCCAATCCGAGCCGCGTCGTCGTTCCCAATGCTCAAAAACCGTCAGGTAAAGAACGTGAGCAATTGGAAGAAGCTTTGTCCATAGCTTATCTGGCTGCCCGGGAGAAATGGGGAGAAGAAAGAGATGCGATCTTGACTCTGCTGGAGAAGGACAAAGGCCTAAATCGCGGAATTTATAGCAAACGTAATGTGCCCGCTTGGGTGAAGTCCATCGCAGAGTATTTTTCTTCGGAAAATCCTTACCCAGTTCCACCTGCCGTGGAGAGATTTGGCCTAACCAAGCTAAAGGAAGCAACCAAGAATGGATATCACCCTCTTGAACATCAATTCTTTGAATTCTGTCAAAAGCTTGTCGATTCCAGTGATGTCCTCGGATCACTTTACAAGAGTTATGCGCTTGCCCTTAAGAATGAGCTCGTAGCCTTCGCCCGGAGCGAGTTGAGGAAGCGAAAGAGAAGAGAGAATGTACGTTCTTTTGATGACCTGCTGCTCGACCTCCACGGGGCACTTCAGGAAAAAGATTGCACAGAGCTGGTTTCGAGGGTCCGAGGACAGTACAAAGCTGTCTTGATCGATGAATTTCAAGACACGGATCCTGTCCAGATGGCCATTTTCGAAACGCTTTATGGCCCAGAAGATTTCTCCTTTTTTCGGATTGGTGATCCGAAACAATCGATCTACGGATTTCGAGGGGCGGATGTGTTTGCCTATCTGGATGCAGCGCGAAAAGTTTTGAATCAATTTACTTTGGGGGAAAACTGGAGATCGAGCCAACCGCTGATCACTGCGATTAACGCGCTGTTTGAACGGGCCCTTCATCCTTTTGTGCTCCCAGAGATTCAATTTCTACCCGTGAAAGCGGGCCGACCGGAGGCTGATCAGGCTCTTACTTGGAACGGAATCCCAGATCCTTCACCATTGAAGCTCTGGTTCGTGAAACGAGAATTGAAGGGACAAGGAGCCACAATCCCGAAAGGTAAAGCGGATGACATATTGCCAGAGGCCGTGGCTTGCGACATCGTCTCTGTATTGAATGCGGGGCAGGCAGGAGAGTGTAGGGTCAATGAAAGACCGGTCTCGCCGGAAGATATTGCGATCCTGGTGAGAACGAACAGGGAAGCCCGTCTCATTCAAGATGCGCTCAATAAAAAAACAGTTCCTTGTGTGCTCTACAGTCAGGAGAGTGTCTTTGATTCGGATGAGGCGAGCGAGATCGAGCGCATCCTTACGGGAATTGCCGAACCGGGAAATCCGGGGAAAGTCAAAGCGGCGCTGGCGACGAATATCCTGGGAGCCAAGGGAGCTGACATAAACCGTTTAAATGAAGACGAATCGCAATTGGAAAAGGTCCTTCAGAGATTTGAAGATTACCGTGAGCTGTGGCAGGACCGCGGATTTATGGTGATGGCGCGAAGGCTGTTGGACCGGGAATTTGTTCGTCGCCGGCTTCTGGAATTTCCGGATGGGGAAAGACGTCTTACCAATGTGTTGCACTGTCTCGAGCTGCTTCACGCGGCCAGCCTGGAAAATAATCTAGGGATTGACGGGATCCTCAAATGGTTGAAAGAGCGAAGATTGAAAGAGGAGGAGATGTCCTCTGAAGAACATCAATTGCGCCTCGAAACCGACGAGCGCTCGGTGAAGGTCATCACAATTCATCGCAGCAAAGGTCTCCAATTCCCCATCGTTTATTGCCCCTTTAGCTGGAATACGGCTTCTGTGGCAAGAGGTTTTGTTTCCTTTCACGACCCTGACGACCCCTCCAGGTTCATGTTTGACATTGATCCGGAGCAATCTCCAGTGCACCAAGAACTGGCCCGAAGGGAAGTCCTTGCGGAAAATACGCGCATGTTGTACGTAGCCTTGACGCGTGCAAAGTATCGCTGCACATTGGTGTGGGGAGCGTTCAAAGATGCGGGTTCCTCGCCCCTGGCCTATTTGCTCCATGCTCCTGAACTCGATTTAAACCATTTGCCACTAGCGACTTTGCGGCAGAAATTTGAAGCGATGGATGATGATCAAATTGAACAAGAGCTGGCCACCCTCGCGCAGCAGTCCGTCCAATTCTATAGAGGTGAGTGGCCTTCCGGATTTCAGCAATGAGACCTACCGACCTCCGGTTGCCCTTAGAGAAAACGTCGGCTTTAGGGAATTTGCCGGTGCCATTCGGCGCGACTTTGGGATCGCAAGTTTTACTTCGCTTGTTTCAGGAAAGCGCCGAGTTGTGGAATTGCCTGATCACGACAGCGAAATACAGCAAAGGGTCGAAGTGGTGGGGAGTCCCAGGGTGAAAATGAGTGGCCCTGCTTCTTTTATCCAATTTCCTCGCGGCACACGTGCCGGCACCTTTCTTCACAAGGTTTTCGAAGGCGTTGATTTCAAGCAATCGACGACCCTGTCAATCCAGACACTCGTTCGACAGTTGTTAGCGGAGTTCAGCTTTGATGCGGATTGGGAAGGAGCGGTGACCGGAATGGTCCAAAACGTCTTGAGCACTTCTTTGGATCGCGCCACCGTGGACCTTTCGCTCTCTCGGATATCTGCGCAAGAGCGATTGAATGAAATGGAATTCCACATGCCCTTAGATCTTTTGACGTCTGGGAAGCTGCGGTTCATACTCCAATCTTACCTGGGAAAACGGTTTCCCAAAATAACATCAGACCTGTTGGATCAATTGGAATTTTCACCGGTATCCGGTTTCATGAAAGGTTTTATCGATCTGGTTTTTTGCTTCCAAGGTCGCTATTACCTGGTTGATTGGAAATCCACTTTTCTGGGCGATGATTTTACAGACTATGCGACGGAGAGGGTTACGGAGACAATGTGGCGGGAGGGATACATCCTGCAGTACCTTCTCTATGTCGTGGCGCTCGATCGGTACCTGGGATTTCGTATCGAGGACTATCAATACTCCTCCCATTTTGGCGGTGTTTATTATGTATTCCTACGAGGGGTCAATCCTGCAGAAGGTCCAAAGTATGGTATTTATCGGGATTTGCCAGATGAATCACTCGTTAGAGCGCTCAGTGATGGTTTGTCTTCGATGTAATGTGGCCAACGTTGTAGCGATTGATGTTGAAAGTTGTAGCCGGGGTCGTTGACCCCGGCCCAGTGCCGGCCTTAGCGAGGCCGGCTACAACTCGCCAGGAGGCCTGTTGCTACCAAAAGGCCAATGTCAATGGAGAGAGCCCCCTCCTGGGTCAGTCAGGAGGGGCAGAGGTGGTTGTAAATCAAAAACTTAGTAGTTAATGGATGGTCGACTGCAGTTGTAGCCGGGGTCGTTGACCCCGGCCCAGTGCCGGCCTCAGCGAGGCCGGCTACAACAGTCATGGATGCCTGTCCCTACTATTTCGGGAATCCGGTCTTGCGGAGCTCGACCCATCGGGTAGCGACCGGAGTCCATGGCGATCTCAATACATCTTAAGGATCCATTTTTGATGCCAGCACTTACTGAAATTGATCGTCATTTTGCGGAGTTCATACAGAAACAGGAGGGCGGGCACGACGACAAAATATGGCTCGCCGCGGCTTTGGCCAGCCAGGCAACGCAACTAGGCCATGTGTGCCTGGATATTCCCTTGGTTGCGGGAAAGAAGATTCGAAATGACGAAACTGAAGAGGATCGGGGGCTAGTTTGTCCAGATCGTGACTCGTGGCTCGAACGCTTGAAGCTTTCACGAATGGTTGGATTCCCTGGACAATACCGTCCACTCATTCTGGATCAGGCCAACCGTCTCTACCTTTATCGTTATTGGATGTATGAGAAGAGAGTGGCGAGCTATCTTTCAGACCGGAAGTGGCTCTTTGAAACTGTTGACATGGATCTTCTTTGGAATGGGATCCAGCGCTGGTTTGAAAAATCGGAGGGCATGAATCGGCAACAAATTGGAGCGTTAATCGCTGTATGCAGCTCGTTGTGCTTAATCACGGGAGGACCCGGAACAGGGAAGACTTCACTGGTCGTGAAAATTCTGGCTCTGCTCTTGGAGCAGGCAAGAGGCAAACCGCTCAGAATCGCGCTGGCGGCGCCAACAGGGAAAGCGGCCGCGCGGCTCAAAGAAGCTGTGGATGGGGCCAAAACAAAGTTTTTGGGAGAAGCCAGTCCGCTCGCAGCGTGGCTCCCTCAGGAGGCTTTTACCTTGCATCGACTGCTCGGAATTCGCCAAGGAGACGGCCAGCCGCGCTATCATGAGGAATTCCGCCTACCCTATCACGTTGTCATCGTGGATGAAGCATCCATGGTCGATCTGCCGTTAATGGCGAAATTAGTGGCTGCGTTGCCTGGCAAGGGTCGACTCATTTTATTGGGAGACAAAGATCAATTGGCCTCGGTTGAGCCGGGAGCGATTTTCGGGGACATATGTACTGCGTTAGGAGCTGATTTACCGCCTGATGAATTTTGGAGAATCGTGGGGAGAGAAGAACTATCCAAGGTTGATGCTCGGAGAGCACGTGACCCACAAAAGGAAAAGCTGAAACCGGTTATCTCGCTCACGAAAAACTATCGCTTCGATGAAACCAGCAGCCTGGGGCGCTTAAGCGTCGCCGTAAATGAAGGCGACGGCGCAGGGGCCCTGGATATTTTGCAAAAGGCTGGGGAGGAAGGACTGTCATGGAAGTATTTGAAGGGCTTGTCGGATTTCGAGGAATCGATCCGCCGATTGGCTCAGAGTGATTTGTTTTCTTATCTTTCAGCCTCCAGCATCGTTGAGGCTTTTGCCGCTTTTACAAATTTGCGCGTTCTCTGTGCGTTGCGCATAGGGCCCTATGGTGTGATTGCGGTGAATCATCTCATTGAATCTGAGCTTGCCAGGGTGGGACAGATTCGACCCAGGGAGCGTTGGTACCATGGTCAGCCCATTTTAATTACGCAAAATGACTATCGGCTCAAGTTGTTTAACGGCGATGTGGGTTTGATATTTTCGGAAGGGCAAAGTGCTAAAGAACAACCGGGATCGCTGCGAGCTTATTTCCCTATAGAGGGAGGAAACTTTAGGGATATATTGCCTTCGCGGCTCCCTCAACACGAGACGGTTTTTGCCATGACAGTCCACAAGTCGCAGGGCTCCGAATTTGACCAGGTGGTTCTGATTTTGCCTTCAGAATCGTCTGAATTATTGACACGAGAGTTAGTCTATACAGCGGTAACCCGCGCGAAGAGATCTTTAGAAGTTTGGGGGAATGAGGAAGTTTTTATGCAGTCTGTTTCGCGAAAGGTAGATAGAAGGTCTGGGCTGAGAGACTATTTAGTTGAGAGTTTTCCCCGCTAGCTGGGTGCCGCCAATGCACCCGGATAAATCTCGATGAAGTAAGTAAATCAAATTATTTTCAAGTGAGGAGAATCTTATGGAAGAAACAGTGGAACAAAAGCTGGCACGTCTGGAAGAAGAAAATAAAGCCTTAAAACAGAGAAGGACTGGTCAACTTTATCTGAAGGTCAGTGAAAAAGGAGGGCTCTCGGTCTACGGACTCGGCCGGTTTCCGGTCACACTATACAAAGAGCAGTGGAAAAGACTGCTGGATTTCACCAACGAGATCCGAACATTTCTCCAGGAGAACGATCATCTTCTGAAGGCAAAAGAGTGACCTGCAGCGAAGAATAATTCCCCTCTTTAGGGGGGAAGACGCTCTCTTCAGAGAGCGTCAGGGGGATGTCCCTGGGAGCGCGGGCATCTTGCCCGCTTGTAGCGACAGGCGTCCTCGCCTGTCGTTATTGGAATAGATGAGACGGTAGCTGGGAAAGTTGATCCCGGTTATGTGAGATTTGACATCTTGCAAGCATCGAATGGTATTAGCCCCTCGATTTATCGAGGGGCTGAAGTAGGTTTAACCTCAAACAACCGCTTCAGCGGTTTTCAACATAGAACAATCGGAGACGCTTGCTACGGTGGCCCTTATTTGTAGAGCCACAGGAAACCGTTGAAACGGTTAACCGATTACCCTTGCCGCAAGACCCCTCGATGAATCGAGGGGTTAATGAAATCTCCAATCTCCAAAGTGGACAGCGGTTAACTGCATCGCGGCAACCTGTCTATAGTACAGTGGAACCTCTCAAGTTACTGCATTGACCCCTCTTTAGGCAGTCTTTCATCCGCGTTTATCAGCGTTCGTCTGTGGGCACAATTCCAATCCTTCGTGGGCAGCATGCTATTTGACATCTGGATGTTTTATTGATAGCATCATGATGCTATGCGAACGACCATCACCCTTGACAAAGATGTGGCCACTAAGCTGAAGGAGGAAACTCGGCGGACGGGCCGCCCCTTCAAGCAGGTAGTCAACGAGTTCCTTCGCCTCGGTTTTACCGTTCGCCAACGGTTTCAGAAACCAAAGCCTTTCAGGGTCAAGGCCCGAGCCCTGGGGCTCAAACCTGGAATTATCATCGACAATATCGGTGAACTCCTAGAGCAGGTCGAGGGGCCGTCTCATCGATGATTCTGGTCGACGCAAACCTCTTGTTATACGCCTATGACTCTCTGAGCCCCTTTCACCGGAGAGCTAAGTCGTGGATGGAGGAAGCATTCTCCAGCCCCGAACCGTTTTGCTTCTCCTGGTTTACTCTAACGGCATTCATCCGGATCGCCACTAATCCTCGCGTTTTTCAGCATCCGCTGTCCCTAGATGAGACCATCGAAATCATTGATGAGTGGTTGCAGATGGCTAATGCCGTAATCCTCACTCCTGGCCATGAGCATTGGGCTATTTTTCGAAGGTATCTTCTGGAAGGCCAAGCCATCGGTTCCTTGGCCACGGATGCTCATTTGGCTGCGCTTGCAGCAGAGCACGGTGCCACTTTACATACCAATGATCGCGACTTCTCACGGTTCAAAGATCTGAAAGTTGCCTTCCCTTTGGAATAAAAGATTCAAACGTGCTTGTTGGCGCAGCCAGGGCCGCCCTGGGAGCGCGGGCATCCTGCCCGCAATTATTGAAAGATAACCGCGGGGGACATGGGGATCTTTAACTGCAAAAGTAGGTTGGCCGCAGATAAACGCGGATCAACATAAATAGAAAATGATGAATGATGACAAATGAACCGATTGCGGCATCCTGCCCGCCAGCGGCGACAGGCGTCCACGCGTGTCGTTATTCAAATGGATACGTTGTAGCCGGGGACACCGGCCCCGGACAACAGGCCGGGAGGCCTGTTGCTACGTGAGGTTTGACATCTTGCAAGCACCGAATGCTATTAGCCCCTCGATTTATCGAGGGGTTCAAGTTCAAGAAGGTTCAGCCCCAAACAACCGCTTTAGCGGTTTTTCAATAGAGAACCAAAGGAAACGCTTGCCACGGTGGCTCTTGTTTTGTAGCCACAGGAAACCGTTGAAACGGTTAACCGATTAACCCTGCCGCAAGACCCCTCGATGAATCGAGGTGTTAATGAATTGTCTAATTTCCAAGGGGGGCAGTGGCCCGTCGTTAGCCGCGTAGCGGCGACCTGTCTATAGAACTGATTACCGTCTCAGGCTTTTAAGCTCCGTCAGGAGCGTCCTATCTCTTCGTAGTGCTTGAGGAAACGGCGGTCTCGGCGAGAGCGCACTACCAGCCACTGCCTTGACGCGCGCTCTCGCGTGACGTCCGAAAAAACGTGAGGGACACCCTCAATTGACCTTGAAGATATATACCTGACCTTTGCGAACGCCATTAAACTCGCGGCCTGGTTCGCCAACCACAAAGAATTGGGTTCCCGGGATAGAGACCGACCAACCGAAAGCCAGCCAATTTTTCTGAGGTCCACCGTAAGATTGGATAATGTGTGGCGTTGGTGGGCTTGCACATCCACTCGGCGGGCAGTCTGACGAAAGGTAGATGTTAACAGCTCCCTGGCTTGAATTTCCTGGGCAAGAAGAGCCATTAGGTGAGCCAATAATGACATCTGCCACATTGTCACCGGTAATGCCGGCATCGATTCCTGTAGTAGCCCACCCTTTTGAGAGCACTGGGTCGGGGAATAGCGTATAGTCTGATTGCGAGGAGGGTGCCATTTGACCATTAGTGACTAATCCTGTGAACACCTGCGCACGAGAGTTCCCGAGGTGGCTGCTATAACATCAGCATAATTTGCTGGCGATGTTCCTCCGTGAATATCAGCCACAGCAAGACCTTTTTCCAATTCGTCACCCTTCGCGATAGTCGGAATGGAAGACCTCAGAACATCTACATGCATGTTAAGGAAATTAGAGAATTCAGGCCCTTCAAAAACGAACACAGCACCCGCATCAGTGTATCCCCCAATATCCCTGCCTCTTGCGCCTACGATAATGTCCGGGTGGCTGTCGCCGGCTACGTCACCGATAGAGACTTGTGTGCCAAAGCTGCCCCCAGAAACGAGTGGTGGGGAAATAGGCTGTGTGTTTATTGGGAAATACGAACTGAAGTTTCCATTAGAGTACACGAAAACCTGACCTGTACCTCCAGAAGGCGCGCCCAGCACTTCATCACCCCCGATTCCATCAAGATTTCCAATCGCAATGGACAGTCCAAACCTGCCAGTCCCAGGAGGAGTCGTAAGCAATATTGGGGTATTTGGGGGGATGCGGGTAGGTTAAGATCCCGCCTGATACATGACTCAGGAAGATGTAAACTTTTTGAGTTGTGGGAGAGCCCACTGCTATGTCTGGGAATAAATCACCGTTCACGTCGCCCATTGCGATAGTGGTGTAATACTGCGACGGAGCAGCGTTTGGGATAATCAGAGGGATCGGGGCGAGGGGTGAGTTGAAAGGGGCACCCGAGGACGGATCAAGCTGGAAGACGACTGAACGGTCGTCCATTGTGGCTGCCACCAGGAGCACATCTCCCACAGAGAGCCCACTGACCTTTCGGGCAGCAACACCCCTTCCCAGTTCGTTAGCATACAAGCCGTTATTAAGCGGAGGATAGACTTGGGTAAATGCATTGTCAGGTCCGACCAGACTACAACCTCCTGCACCTCTGAGTGTAGTGTTTGGTCTCGGATCTGTCAGCGTTAACAACGCGGAAATTAGCCCGAATGCAAAAAGGAATTGCTTCTTCATGTTAAACCTCCATTGTTTTTTTTGTTTTGAATAGGTGGATTCGCGCTTTGAATCTCATAGGGTAATGCGAGAATTTGTGAAGAATGGGGTCATTCTCTTTTTGGTGAGGGAGACGGACCCAAATAATTCCATGTGTTTTTGGGTTTTCCAGAGGGTAGAATGGAAGTGATCTGATAGTCGCTACAGAAGAAAGAACTGACGATACGGAACTCTCCCATGCCCACAGATCCAGGAGATGTGACTCGCCTGGTGGCTGACCTTACCAAAGGCCAGCCTGAAGAAACCTCAAAATTGATTCCAGTCGTGTACGACGAATTACGACGGCTGGCCAGGCACTATCTGCGCCAGGAACGCCCCGATCACACCTTGCAGACCACGGCGCTGGTTCATGAGGCCTATCTGCGGCTGGTTGAGCATGGAGAGATCACCTGGCAGAACCAGGCGCAATTCATTGGAGTGGCTGCGCGGGTCATGCGCCGTGTTCTGGTGGATTACGCCAGGGCCAGGCAGAGCGGGAAACGATGGGGACAGGAGCAAAAGGTTTCTCTTGAAATTGGCTCTCTTATCTTCACTCCTGAACAGACAGAAGAACTCTTGGCCCTCGACCACGCCTTGACGAAGTTAGCCGAACTTTCGCCGCGTCAATGCCGGATTATTGAATTGCGGTTTTTCGGCGGATTGACGGTGGAAGAAACTGCCGAACTGATTGGAATCGCACCGAAGACCGTAAAGCGTGATTGGACTGTGGCTAGAGCTTGGCTGCACCGGGAGATTGGGAAAGGGAAATAAGCAGTGATAAAGACAAGACTAGACTATGAAATGAAAATGCCGGGTCAGGGATAAGATGAAGTGTCAAGAATTAATCCCAAATCCGAAGTTGGAATTTATCCCTACCTTGGTGGAGCAGGGTTACGCTCCGTTGCACGCTCCATGAAATAGCGACGGGGGACTAAGTTACATTGCTCCCTAAACTTAGGAGGGGAATCCTCCTGCGTACCCACCCTCAATAATTGATCTTTAGCCCAAACTGAATCTCGCGCGGAATATTCGATTGGCTGCCACCCCATAGATTATTCGTGCTGAGGACTGAGCCATACTGGTCTCCGCCAGACCCTAAGCCAAAAACCACCCGATTAAACAAATTCAGAAAATCTACCCGGAACTCGATACTCACCCGTTCGTTCACGTTCGTGCTCTTGATGATCGAGAAATCTTCATTGAGATAGGCAAAGCCTCGTAACCCTCCAAAAGTTCGTGGAGCGTTACCAAAAGTATAGGGTGGCGGATCCTGGAAAGCTGCGGGATTGATCATGCTGTCCCGGTTGGGGTCGAATTGACCCGAGAGGACTGCGGCGGATTTCTGTGGCACGCCAGGGACTATATTGGGACGGGTGATGAAAGCGTTAGGGCCCTCAAACGGCCATATGGAGTTGTAACTCGCCTCTGACAATATTGGGAGCACCGCTCTGATACTGTTGAATCCCGGCGATTTTCCATCCTCCCACGATCTTGCCGACCGCTCCTCCTGCCTTTGGCAAATTGCTGGCCCGGGCCAAAGGGCAATTCGTAGAGGTAATTGACGACCAGGTTCTGGGGATAGTCGTTAAGGCTATAGCTCTTTTCACCCTTGCGATTGTACGGATCTTGCGTGAAACCCGAGAACTCAGAGAACTGGGATTCTGCGTCGGTGAGCGTTTTAGACCAGGTATAGGCGACCACAAAACTCAAGTCTTTAGAGAAGCGTTTTTCTAGCTTCACCTGCAATGCGTAGTAGTTCGACTTCCCCGTCCCTTCGTAAAAGCGCCGATTTTGGGAATTGGAACCCTCTTGTGTATATTGAGGGGTTGGGCGCAAGGCCTGGCCCAGCGTGGCGTCGCCTGCCATGATGGATTCAAATCCTGCAAAGGGAACATGATGGCCGGTAGCGGAATCCAAGGGCATGGCCTGCACCACGGGTAATGCTTGGACGGATGTATCGGCGATGGGCTTAAACAGCAAGTCTCCGAAGGACAAATAGCGGGGATCCATTTGATTGGTTGGCATCAAGCGGCTTTGCAGGCGGGTCCCCTTGTTTCCGACAAAAGCGATATCGAGGAGAATCTGTCCCGGCAATTGCCGCTGGAGTCCCAACATTATAGTTTTGCAAATAAGGGGGATGGGCATCATCAGGCTCAAGAATGTGAACTCCATTGTTGAAGCCAGTCGTAGGACTGATGAAAGGCGGAGCTGGCCAGTTTGAAGCCGGCCAGCCGTTTTGCAAGACCAAGGCGGGCGTAATTCCTTGATCGAGCGAAGACAAACCATTAGACGAATTGTATCCCTGGATGTATAGACCACGGCTGGCGCGAATGTAGCCGCCCTGAGCCCAAAAGAGGCCATAGCCAGCGCGCAACACCGTTTTCGGGTTGAGGCTATAGGCCAGCCCAAATCGCGGACCAAAGCCGTTATTAAACTGATCGACCCCGGTGCGTCGATCCGGAGTGGCAAACACCATCGTGCCCGGAAATCCCCCGAGAGCAGGATTAGGCTCGTGCATGTCCACCCAGGCCTGGTGATTCCATTTGTCTACCGTGGGGCGATAGAGGTCATAGCGGAGCCCCAGGTTGAGGGTGAGCTTGGAAGTCCATTTAAAATCGTCTTGAACGTATCCTGCATAGTATCCGTTCCGCTCGTAATTTCCAGAGGAATAAACATTGGCTCCACCTGAATCAGCCCAACCTAGAAGAAAGCTGGCCATCCCCTGACCTGTTCCTGTTAACCCTGCAGAGCCCGGCAAGGCGGTTTCCGGATAATCAAAGCTAAAGCTGCCGGCATCTCCATAAGTGCTCGCGTCGTTGCTTTGGCTTTTCAGATACTCGAAACCAAATTTGAAAGTGTGCTTCCCCTTGATCCAGCTCAGGCCTTCATTGACGTCAAAATTATTCTGAGCGCCAGAGCTGATTCCAGTGCCTCCGTAACCATTCCCTTTTTCGGCTATATTGATATTTAATGCGAGGAAATAACCCCTCCTCATTCACGCCTGTCAAACCGATCCTCGCCGGCCATCCAAGGGATTCAGGAGCTGGATTCGTACCAAAACGCCAACGATTGAAACCGAACGTGGCATGGTTGATCAAATTCGGTCGAAGAATTGAGTCTTCGCTCAAACGAAATATTCGAGTTCTCGAGGTACTTGGAATCGTGGTGGAAAGCGCACCCGGAAATGCAGAGACGTCCTGGGTAGCTAACGTCGACCAGACAAATGATCCATTAATGTTGTGATTGGCTGTGAATTGGTGATCTATTTTTATTCCGTACTGGTTAGTTTGGTTGACGGCAGCAGCTTCAGAATCGAAATTGTTCACGATGCCGGGCCGGGTTGGCGCAGGGAATAACGGCAGGATATTCGTCGCGACTCGATCGAACCGGTTCGAGGGAATCCGGTTACCCGGGAACGGATCCCTAATCGTCGCATCGGCGGTCGCAGTCAAACCTGTGGCGGGATCAACGTGTCCCGCCATCACGGTGCGGGTGGTGGCGGGATCGTAGATGGCGCCCTGGTACACGGGCCGGCCCAGGGCATCGGGCTCGGCGAGCTGGGGCCCGAGAAACTCGCTCAGGTCACCCTCTTTCGAGGCGGCGGTAGGGATGGTTCGAATGGAGTTCGTGTCTCCCTTATTTAGGGTAAAACCATTGAACCACCCAAAATAGAAAGTTTTGTTCTTGATAATTGGTCCGCCGGCGGTGACTCCAAATTCGTTTTGCCTGTGAGTGGGTGTCTTTGTGGCAAAGAACCCTCTGGCATCTAGCGCGTTATTGCGGAAGTACTCATAGATGGAACCGTGGAGCTGGTTGGTACCAGACTTTAAGGTGAAAGCTGGCAATGCCACCGCCTGAATGGCCGTATTCGGCGGGAGCGTTCACCGTGGTCATCTTGAATTCTGCTACAACGTCTGGAGGGAAGCCGACGTTGCGAGCATCTCCCGAAAATTCCGCATCACTTGCAATTATCGAGCCCTCAAGATGTAGCTCGGTACTACCAGACTGGCTGCCAGACACAGTGGTCGACAAAGTACGGGAATCAAAGCTGCCAGGGCTAGAGGCAGTGCCACGACCCGTCACACCAGGAACTAAAATCATGAAGAAAGTAGGATTGCGCGTTTCTCCTTGCCCGATTAGCGGTAATCCCTGAAATTGCTGTTTGGAAATGACGGTTCCGAGACTCGAATCGGAAGAGTTTAGGGGGACTGCGTCCTCTGTGACTTCAAGGGTTTCAGTAATTTCTCCTACTTGCATGCTGAAATCCAAGCGGGTTGCCTGACCGACCTCGAACATTAACCCCATACCGAGAATATTGCTTGAAGCCGGCCCGTTCGGCTGTCAGCGTGTAACTTCCCGCCCCTAAAAATAAAATCGTGTAGTTTCCGCTCTCATTGGTCGAGGCCATGGCTTTAACCCCCGTTGCCAAGTTGGTGACGGTCACAGAGACACCAATCATCACCGATTTACTCGAGTCCGTCACAGTCCCAGTAAGACTCCCGCGATCGCTCTGTGCCCATGCGGTGGAGAGAAGACTCAGCCAAGCGACACAGAGACTTAATAAGACAAAAGTCGTTCGTATCGATTTCAACATGATGTTTTCCAGGTGGCACGCAACATTTAAAGAGTCGGTATTAGGTGGAAAATTTCATGCTGTAGCCAGCTAGTTGTCACATGAATGAAGCCCGGCCGAATTAGACGTCTTCAGATACAGCAATTGTTCGCTGAGTTTCACAACTTACTACTACATTTAATAAATACGGTGACCTTAACGCCGGGTCGGTGAGTCGGCCTACTGGATTGTAGGCCGCGTGCCCCTATGCGGCGCCTATCCCAAGATACGTCACCGTAATTACGAATAGCAGTACTAAGCGGGGCAGGATCAGAAACAAGACCCCTACAGCGAAATCCTATAGTTATTAGCCCTGTGAAGATTAATGTTCATACTTGTAGCAGTAATAATTCGGAATGTATAGTTCTCATATTAGGAATGCACGAAGAAAGGACAATCTCGATTTACTTGGCTCTAAACCTCTCATTTAATGTAATGCGAGAAACAGGCCCAAATGGGGTCATTAAAAATACTTATTTGAATTCAAGTCCGCAAGACCCCTATTTGGCGTAGAATACGCATTACACAGAGAAGCCTGTTCTGAAAGCCGACCCTCCGATGGAGTGGCGCGTTTCCTGGCTAAATGAGCGTCCTTAGCTCGGGGTGATTTGACATTAACAATGGCCTTCACGGCGTGGATTCATTACGTGCTGCAAAATATTTTAGGGATTTAACAATTTGCAGAAAAACTCGTTGTAGCCGGGGTCGCTGACCCCGGCCCGTGTGGCCGGGACCAACGGGCCCGGCTACAGCCGGAGAACAGGCCGGGAGGCCTGTTGCTACTGGGCGATTTGTGTTATTACGCTGATTGATGGATGTTTCCCGCCCGCGGATGGTTGACCGCAGTTGTAGCCGGGATCGGTGATCCCGGTAAGGGGCCGGGGTCACCGACCCCGGCTACAGCTTTATCTGTGACCGGCGACCACGGTTACAAATGATTTCTTCAGATCTTGGAAGTTTTGCGGCATCGTGTTAGCTCGGATTTCTCACCACCAGACGCCGCATGAGGTCATGCGGCCTGCAACCGTTGTAGGCCGGGTGACCCCACCCGGCGAGTGTTATTTCTCAAATTCAGGCTGTCTCTATCTTGTTTAGTGGTGAGAAATCTGCGTTAGTAATCTTGAGAAGATTAAATGACTGGAGAGCAGTGGCAAAAAATTACGGACCTGTTCGAAGCGGCTCTGGAGTGTGAAACCAGAAGAGAGAAGGAACTTCCTCGCCGAAGCGTGCCAAGGCGATGCGGAAATGCAGCAGGAAGTGGAATCACTACTGACCGAACACGAGCAAGCTGGACACTTTTTGGAGGAACCTATCCTGGACTCGGTCTCAGACTCTACCAGCGCGCGCGGGGATTCTCAATAGTTTGGGAGTAGAGAATCCCGAAAATATCGCCAGACCGAGTTTTGAAGGAGTCCTCATCAAAGGGCGCTACCTGATTGAAAGGGAACTGGGAAGGGGTGGGGTCGGGGTGGTTTACCTGGCGCGTGACCAGCAATTGCATTCGAAGCAAGTCGTTATCAAGGCTCTGCAAGACAAGTCCTATCAGAATGCCTGGTTCTTGAAAAAGTTCCACCAGGAGATAGAAGCTTTGTCACGCCTGGACCATCCGGGAATCGTTACGGTCTCCGACGCGGGGGAAATGCCGGACGGCAAACCTTTCTATGTCATGCAATATGTGGAAGGGACGACCCTCCGTTCTTACCTGAAACCGGAAGGGATGGAGCCTCAACGCGCAGCTCAGATCATACAGCAAGTTGGCCAGGCACTTAGCGCTGCCCATGCCAGAGGTATTCTGCATCTGGATCTGAAGCCGAGCAACATCATGGTGCAGGATTCGGAGGAAGGAGAAGTACGAGCGCGACTCATCGATTTTGGGGTGGCCAAGATCAGGGATCCACAATTCACAGGAGAGAGTGAGAAGACCGGCTTGGGAGGAACTCTGGATTATATGGCCCCGGAACAAATCAAAGGGATGCCGGCAGCCTCCAGCGATATTTTTGCTCTGGGTGTCATTGCTTACGAGATGCTCACGGGAAGGAGGCTCTTCCGGGCGGCGTCCACTGGCGGACCTTTATCAGCATCAAAAGACCAGATTCTTTCCGAAACCTCGTGAAGTTGCGACCGGATCTCCCCGCCAGCGTCGAGAAGGCTATTTTGCAGGCTTTGGAGTTCGAAGCCCAGGATCGGTACAAGCAGGCCAGGGACTTTGGGGACGAGCTGGCAAGTACCCTTTTGAGGCCAGGAACGGTAACGATTGTTCGTCATCGGTGGATAATGGTCGCTGCGGCGCTGATTCTCGCTGCCGGAATCGCAATCTGGCGTACCCTCCCAGCCTTGCGTCCTGCCAAGGCTTCTGGAAGTCGCCCCGTCTTGCAACAAGTTGATCCGCGTGATTCGCTGAATGTGTCCCCGGATGGGAACTGGCGCGCTTATCTTCATCCGGAAACACAACATCTTTGGATTGAAAACCTTCATAACGGTGAAACCCGGCTCTTGCTACCACAGGCCATAGATCGGTTCGCCTGGTCACGCGATAGCAAACGCTTGGTAGTCGAAACTGTTGATATCCAGGCTGAGAAGGCAATGACGTGGGAGACCGTTGCGCTAGAAAATGGAGCCCGGAACCTAATCTTTAAGCGCGAATCAAATGCACTCCCATTGATCCGCGATTGGGCGCCGGATGGGAGCGGGTTTGTATGTACTATCGACCTCCCAAATAACCAGGAGCAGATTGCTTTTCTCTCTATAGAGGATAAACAGTTGCAGCCTATCGCGACAACCACTCAACAGAGTCATGGGATGCACATTTCACCGGACGGCCGTTTGGTGGTCTACGCAGCCATGCGCAATGACAATTGGGATATTTACCTGACTCGGGCCGATACGCGAGATGGCCAGGAGTTGCGTCTCACCGACGACCCAGCTTCAGAAATGGCTCCGATCTGGTCCCCGGATGGCAAACTCATTCTCTATCTTCGTTCTTCCGGGAACACCGGAGATCTTTGGGCCTTGCGCGTGGATCCCGAACAGGGAAGCCGTTTAGGTGAACCGTTTCTGTTGGCAAAGCTTGGACTGACAAGGAAACCCGATTGGTGGATCAATGCCGAAGGAGAACTTTTCTTTGACAGCTCCAAGGAGCTATTACCACGAATCTTTTTCCTGGATATCGATCAAAACACTGGATTACCTAGGCAAGAGGCCGTGTCCGCCTTCTTGGATGGGACGGTTGAACCGTTTTGGTCTTGGGATGGTAGCAAATTCTATTACTATAAAGATGGGCACATCATCGAAAGGACTTTGGCCACAGCGGAAGAACGGACCATTCGTTTTCCGAGCATTTATGGGTCGGACTATAGTTCCCCCTCGCCTGACGGGAGGTCCTGGGCATTTTTCGGGGATGGCCTTCACCACAAAAGCCTTTATCAGTACTTTCCGAAGAGCGGAAAAACTATCGAACTTTGGAAAGCTGACGGATGGCCGAATCCGTCGTTGAGCTGGTCGCCGGATGGCGAAGAGCTTCTTTGGCCGGAATACCAGCAGAAAGAAACCCGGCACGCCGTAAAAGTTTTGAACCGATTAACTGGATTGGTTCGAGATGTGGTTTATGTGCAACAAACCCAGCCCCATCCTCGATGGTCACCAGACGGAAGGGAGATCGCCTATACGAATGGAGATTGCTTGGAAGTCGTATCGCGTGATGGTGGACCAAGAGGAAGGTCACCTGCGCCCCAGATTCGCACACACCTAGCGCCGATGGTGAGTATCTTCTTGCAGGTGATTTATCGTGGTCGAGGGATGGAAAGCGGATCGCCTGGACGGTTCACAACGTGGCCGACAAAAGGGTTGACATGTGGATGGTAGATTATTTCTCGGGTGATCACGTTTTGTGGGAGGGAGACGCGAATTACAAGACGACTCCGGCCTCTCCCCAGTGGTCGCCTGATGGCAAACAGATTGCTTTCCAACGAAATTACAAACGTCAGACTGAATATTGGCGGTTAAGTAATTTTCTACCTAAGCGATAAATAAAAACGGTAAAGCCGTACGCAGGCATGCTTGCCCGCCAGTGGCGACAGGCGTCCACGCTTGGCGTTATAGGAAAGATGACGTTGTAGCCGGGGCCGTTGGCCCCGGACCAATGCCGGCCTCAGCGAGGCCGGCTACAGCCGGATAATAGGCCGGGAGGCTTGTTGCTACAGGCTGGTGGGGCGCCCGCGCTCACGGGAATTATCGGAACCAGCCGGGCAATGCGCCTTCATGCATGGCTTGATCCACTAGTTCCTTTTTTTCCTGCTCGCGTTTCTGGTTAAGATCTTTGATTTTCCCATCGAGCTCATTGACCAAGGGGGAGCTCCCAATCCGAGAAACCCGGTCTGGGCAACAGGCTGGCCTTCCTTAGGGGGAACACGATGGATCATTTGAAATCGCTCGTCTTCAAGTGGGGTAATTAAATCATCATAGCGTTTGTCGATTAAGGCCAACTGCTCCTGCCAGTATTTCTGGTCCTTTTTTGGGGGGGGACCTTTCTTCTCGGTTTCTGGTAAAGGCTTTAGGGCTGCCTGAGAATCTTCCCAGGATCGTGGGTTACCGCTCTTTCGCAAGGCGTCTCGTAAATCTTCAAGTTTCTGCTCGGCTTCGCTAAGATCGGCTTTGTTCTTTTTGATCTGTTCTTCGGTTTGTGTCACCAACTGCGGGTAGAGATGTTCTCGATCGAATACATCCGATTGCATCAGCAATTTCGTACTGAATCCGTTGAGCCTCGTTTGGAGCGATTCCCCCAGTTGCTTCAGTTGCGCAATTTTCTCTTTAGCTTCGATGAATCGCTTGCTCCAGGCGCGTTCGTCGTTATCTGAAGGCCCGGCAAGAGGACTTCTTGGCTTCGAAGAGGTTACGTTTTGCAGCGCAGAGTTTCCTGAGGTGGGAGCTTCGTCACGGTTGTAAATGAGCAAGTCCTCATTGGTATAAGTCTTCGAACTCTTATTTTGTTTGGCACGTTTCTCTTTCTCTTGTTGAGCCATGTCAGCGAGATTTTGTGAGTAGGCACAAAGCTGCATGAAAAACAATCCCACAGCCAGGCCCAGCAAAAATCTCTTTGTGCTCTCCATATCCCTTCTCCTCAACCGGGACTCTCTTCCATGCAGCGGAGACTTGCGGCGTCGTCCAGCGCGGTAAAACCGTCGCCCGCCTTAATCACCGACTCGGAATTACGATTAATTCTTATAATATCGTTCTTCTTTTTCATTACAACTACAATAAGCTCATTGTGTTGTCTGATGTGTGATTCCATCGCCCGTGCCCGCTTCACTGCCATTATATCGGGACGAAGTCCTTTTGCCGTTAGACTCACATAAACAATATCAGCATCCATGTCAATAGTGGTCAGGAATCGTCAGTCCAGGGATACCGCTGCAAAAAGATTCAAAAGACAAGTTAGCAATTACAGGATGCAGTAGCCATTTCATCGGTAAGATTGATTCTTAACCGTCGCGTGAGAGGAATTGACGATTCCTCGACTTTTGACAAAACCTGGTGACGATGCAGAGGGATATGGTTTAATAAGGCGTATTTGAATGGATATTAACAACTCTACCTGCTGATGATTATTGCCGGGATAAAGGGGCTTTGCGAGATGAATGGCTTATCCATTCTTTCCGGCGCTCCCCAAGAATTATGAATGCAACAACTTCTGGCATGCAAGATTAGGAATCATATATGAAGATTGAGACTCCTCCGACGCAACGCAGCGTCATCATCGATAACGTGACCATTTTCCTGGCTCACCCTGACGAATTACAAATTCGTTGGGTTGGCCAAGAGGAATTAATCAAACAGCTAATGGCGGCATGGATGATTGTGGATCCCAAAGATGTACCCATGAATCCCCGCCTTCTCGGGAAACCTGGCGTCGGAAAGACAACTTTAGCTTACGCTGTGGCCAAGCAAATGGGGCGTGAGGTTTATATCATGCAATCCACCATGGATACACGGCCAGAGGATCTATTAGTGACTCCTGTCGTGGAATCCGGAGGGAAGCTACGCTATGTCGGGTCTCCTCTGGTCACGGCGATGATCCGGGGCGGGATTGCGATATTAGACGAAGGAAATCGGATGAGTGAAAAGAGTTGGGCCAGCCTGGCACCACTTCTCGATACACGCCGGTATGTGGAGTCGATTGTCGCCGGCATTAAGATCTATGCGCATCCCAATTTCCGCATGGTGGCCACGATGAACGACGATGCTTCCACATTCGAATTGCCGGAATACATTCATTCGCGATTGCAACCGCAAATTCTGTTGGACTTTCCCGAGCGGGAAGAGGAACTCTTAATCTTAAAGGAAAACCTCCCTTTTGCGGAGGATCAGGTTCTGGATTACGTGACGGATTTTCTGCAAGCGGCCCACGAAGCGGACGAACGGTACACCGTGCGCGACGGAATCAACATGGCCCGCTTTGCCCTAAAACTTATCGAGATAAAGGCAAGAAGCGACTGGAAGGATGCCATGCGGACCGCAATTCTCCAAACCTTGGGTGAAGAGGCTTTACGCTATGTTCTGCGATAACGATTCGGCCAGTCTGCGAGGAGGACGTCTGCAATATTTGCCGGTCGTACCCGGGGAAAATGGAGTTTGCCGAAGAGGTCCGCAAAACCATCCTGAAAGAACGACCCCAGGTCGTCGCCGTTGAATTGCCGGCCACGTTGGAGTGGGCTTTTCTGCGGGCCATTGAGCGCCTCCCTGAGTTATCCATCATCACCTACTCAGAGGCCAAGAAAGATGAATCGGTTTACATTCCCATTGAAATTACGGACCCGTTCATAGAAGCGATTCGCAGTGCCCAAGAAATTGGCGCGGAGATTTTTTTTGTGGATCCAGACGTGGGCGAACGACCACATCTCAAGGATCTCTACCCGGATAGTTATGCCATTCGACGCCTCGGTTCTGAGAAATATGTCGATGTTTATCGTCTCTACCCGCAAAAAAGCAGCTTCGAATTGAAGCGACATGCGGCAGGGATTGCCTGGAAGCTGCAGAGCTGCGACCCGACCGCACGAGTCTTGGTCGTCATTTCACTGAATCTTCTCGACCCCGTGATGGATGGCGATGGAACATCCGCAAGCTGAACCGCTCCTCCGGTCACGGCGCGAAGAAATACAAGTTGCTCAATCTCCACCCTGACTGTCTGGCGGAAGTGGTGCTTGAATACCCACTCTTGCAGGCGGTTTACGAAGTCCGTCGCTATGGTTTGCCTGCCGAGGATCCAGAAGGGGAGGGAGGAACGATCAAAGAGCATGGCCCATTCACGATTCTCACCGCCAGTGTCGAAGACGCCTCGCCGCGAGTTGGAGTATGTGGTGCGACATATGGCACGCCATGTGAATTGGTTGTCTCATGCATCGACCCGCGACGCTGCGAAAGATCAGGCAGAGAAAGAGCCCATGAGCTACTCCAAGTAATGCGGCCAACGACGGGCCGGAATTTGAAATTTCGACACGGCCTGAACAGTTTCGCCTGATGGACCGACAGCGCATGAATTTTCGCCTATTTGCAGAGGCTGAAAAGCTCTACGGGAAATCAACAGGAGAAAAATTGGCTCACTGGCAGCGAAGTTTCTTCTCTCGCTATTGCAGGAATTTGGCGCTAGTAGACCAGAACTTGATCGCAACTTTATTTGACCAAACGGTAGCCGCGCGGGCCATCGTGGACGACAATTTTGCTTGGGAACTTTGGCAACTGGCTTCCTCCAGCCCATTTCAGAAGGAAAATTCTGATCTGATGACTGTCAACGTCTCGGGCGAAGAAATTTGGGTAAACATGAAGCGGATTCGCTTGCGTCGGCGTTTGCCGCGAGCCAAATCGAGACCTCGTCCCATGGGGTTGCGCGGAAGAAAAAAAGAAAAAGTACCCGGCGAATGGGCTCAACAGTTTGAGGGCAAAGGAATCTGCTCCTATCCTCCGGAGGACATTGTTTTAGAAAATTACGGGCTCTTTCTCAAGAAGAAGGGGAAGAGTGTCCTCTCCGAAGAAAGAATCCATAGTGAACCCTTTTCCACGTCCTTACTGGATGGAATTGACATCCGTGAAACGTTGCGGAACTGGCATGAAGGCAGGCTCTATGTCCGACAGTTCCAGCGGGTCTCTGGGGAAGTAGGGGCCGTCGTTGTCATTTTTGATGAAGACCGTGAGAACCGGTATCCCTGGTGTATGACTTGGCTGGGAGAGCACAATCAGGAATCCGACATGGCGTTTTATTCGACCGATCCATACAACCAAATTGTCGGGCCAGGGATTGTGCGGGCCGAATACGGGGGGTTCTTGTTGTCTTTCCCACCGCGTCGCATGATGGATGTCTGGCAAGATCCTGATTACCTGTTTGCGGAATCCAAGCCGGAGACACTGTTAATGGCGGCCCTGGATTATACGTTAGAAAAATTTGTCGTTTATGTTGCCGCCCAACCGCCCCGAACGATTTTTAGGGCTAGTGCCTCGCGACTGGGAAAAAAAATTATCTATATTCCGATTGGTCAACTGTCTCCCATCAGCCTCAAAAAAATCCGCGTGGTCCATATTCTTGACGGACATGACAAGCGGCCAATCGCAAAGGATTACATCTGGTGAGAAAAACAACTTTCAATGCAAATTTATTCACGTTGATTTCAGTAATGGTAGTGTTGGTAACGGGATGGCTGACTAGCACCGCTCGTTCAGCAACTGACGTATTCTTCCCTAAATTCGTCTCACAAATTGTCGACGGCAATTTTGGATTGGGGTATGCCGTGGCGACGGCAGACATCAATCGGGATGGTAAGCTCGACATTGTCGCGATAAACGAGACTCAAGTGGTTTGGTTTGAAAACCCGAGCTGGAAGAAACATATCATGATTGATGGAGTCACCAAGAAATTCAATGTCTGCCTTGCAGTCCACGATATTGATGGGGATGGCCGCCTAGATGTGGCCTTGGGGGCGGAGTGGATGGCGACCAATACGGAAACGGGTGGAACCCTCCAATGGCTTAAGCAACCTAAGAATCTCAATGAACCCTGGCCCGTATTTCCGATTGGGTCCGAACCGACGTTGCATCGAATCCGCTGGGCGGACTGTGACGGGGATGGTCGCAAAGAATTGATTGTCGCACCGCTGCAGGGGAGGGGGACCAAACCCCCAAATTGGGCAAAAGGGAATGGGGTTCGCCTGATGGGCTTTCAAGTCCCTCCTAGACCCTTCGGTCGATCATTGGAAAGAGGAAGTCATCGATAGTTCGTTACACAGCCTCCATAATTTTGTAACCGTCAACTTCGATTCTGACCCGGCGGAAGAGATCTTGACGGCTAGCCTTGAAGGAGTCTTTTTATTTGGGAAGGAGTCGGCAGGGAAATGGATAAAAACCCAAATCGGCGAGGGGAATACCGAAGAAAAAGGGGATATTGGTGCGGGAGAAGTTAAGATAGGACGGTTCCGGAGTGGTCGAATCTATATCGCCACGATTGAACCTTGGCACGGCAATCAAGTTGTAGTCTACCTTCCGCCTACTGAAAAGGAAGACCTCTGGGAGCGGAAAGTGCTGGATTCAAAATTGAAGCAGGGACACGCTCTGTGGTGTGCTGATATGGACGACGATGGGGATGAAGAGATCGTCGTCGGATGGCGTGAACCCAGCGAGGCAGCAGTTATGGGGTGGCCATCTACGATCCCGTTGACGAAAACTGGAATGCGGGTCGTAAGTCTATGGTGGATGAAGGGGGCATGGCCTGCGAAGACTTGACTGTCGCCGATCTTAATGGAGATGGTTTCCCGGAGATTATTGCTTCGGGAAGGGCATCCCACAATCTGAAAATCTACTGGAATCAGGGAAAAGAGCAATGAGGAAATTAAGTAAGGCCCGGGTCATGATGGTATGGTTTATGCGGATTGCTCACCACCGGGGAGAAACCGATTGAGGGGTCTAGTTTGCCCCGTAGGATGAGGCATAGAGAAGGCTTCATGCCTTCAGAGGTTGTAAGCGGCATGCCCTCATGCCACGCTATTGGTGAGAAACCCGTGTCCAAGCGGCCATCAGAATCCCACTATGGGTTGCCGTCGGCTCTGTCAGGGATAGCCCGCCTTTTTTTTTCAGTTTCCGAATGCCGAGAGTCAATAGGATCGGGGATGGATAGCGTTGCTCCATTGCCCGTTTGTTATCTTATCTGGTTTATTGCCCCCCACTCTGGCTATAATCTTGCGGAGCAGGTCAGGTGGTCGCCGGCTCGACCCTTCTGGGTCGGGCGGGAGGAAAGTCCGAACTCCGCAGGGTGGTGTGCCCCGTAACACGGGGGGCTTGAAGGGACAGAAGCCTTAAGGGGTGAATGTGCCGACAAGTACGGAAAGTGCAAAAGAAAATATACCGCCCCTGAGAAGCAGAAGGCAGAAAAGAGTAGGCAGCGAGCAGCAGGCAGAGATTGTCAAAGTTCAATTCTAATCACTGCTTTCTGCGTTCCGCCTACTGCCTTCTGTTCTCTGCCTTCTGCTTCTCAGGGGTAAGGGTGAAATGGTGCGGTAAGAGCGCACCGGTTATCTAGTAATAGATAAGCCTGGCAAACCCCACACGGAGCAAATCCAAATAGGGATGAAGGCGTGACCCGCGCCGTTTGACATCCGGGTAGGATGCTGGATCTGAAGGGTGACTTTCAGATTAGAGGAATGACTACCGTCCGGAACCCCTTTCCAGTGGAAAGGGACCGGAAACAGAATTCGGCTTATCGGCCTGCTCTACTTTTTAACACGAAAAAGTTTTTTCAAAGCTGTCAGCCCCGACTTCTTCTTCCCAGTTTCTGGTAGGGAGTGTAAGCCTTCCAATGCCGCCTGGTTGTCGGGTTCAAGTTGGAGAGCTCGATTGAACTGACTTTGGGCGCGTTTAAGCATTCCCACTTCCTTATAAAGAGCTCCAAGACCCGCGCAGTATTCGGCCTTAAATTGGTCGATTTCGATAGCTTTCAGGAAGTGTTCTTCGGCCTCTCGCCGCCATTTCGGGTTTTTTGCAAGCGCCATTGCCAGCCAGTAGCGGTAGCGCGGGTTGCTGGGTTCAAGGCGAACAGACTGACGGAAGGCTTGGACCGAATTCCAGTAGTCCTCCTGTTCGAAATAGCCTCGCCCCTGACGATAATTTAGCTCCGCCAATTTTTGTTGGCCTGGGCCTGCTGCCGAAGATCCAGAAGGTGCCTGCTTTTCCGAAGTAGGGTTCGGAGAATCCAATTTGAATATTTTGGCGTCATAGCTGGACCGCGTCGCAGGTACTTTCAGGGTTTCATAGGCTTGAGACAGGGTGGAGAAAATGATCTCTAGAGCTTCTTTAACTTCCCCTTTTGTTGAATGATGATAACGGTCGGGGTGGAATCTCTTCGCCAATCCATAATACGACTTCTTGATCTCATCGATACCGGCTGAAGACTCGACATTGAGAAAATCGTAATAATTTTTGGACTTAGCGGCATCCAGCATCAAGAATACATCCGACTTGATCTCATCGATTTCCTTTGTGGAGAGCTGGCCCTCCGTGTTTTCCACAGGGGACGGCGCCGGTGGCGGCTCCGTCGATCGATAGTTTCCTCTTGCAGGCGGAGTCAACTTCTCAGAAGCGGTGTCGTTCTGGGTGACAAATTCAACAATTCCAGCCGAGATAAAGCCGTAGAGTGCGCGTTCGGTCTTCTCCAATCCTAACGGGGATAGCTGCATGATTTCAGCAATAGAAGTCGAAGCGTCGATCCGACTCAATATGAACCCTTCCTCAGGCGTTAAGTCGATTTCACCTGCCCGTGTTTCTGCTTCCGCGCTCAACCGGATCAGTTGGTTAACCCCTTTCAACCCGCGATGTATGGCTTCGGGGGAGGTTGTTCGTTGGATCGCTTGAAATATCAAGTTGGGGATAGGCAACGACAACCTTTGGCTTTCGTCGAGGAAAATGTTCCCTTCTTTGAATTCGAATTGGCCACTTTCCCAATTGAAGATCGAACAAAAAATCTCCTGAGATTGAAGTGCTTGAAACTCTGCAATTTGACTCTCGTTTAGAAGTTGCATTTCGACCAGGACTTGGCCCAGCAACTGCCGCGAGGGGTCGGTAAGCACCGCGGCGTCCAGGTCTGAAGGGCTGAGCTTTCCAATCGCAGACAAGCCATTCACCCAATTCCTCAGACGGATCCGTGCTCAAGGCACCAGCAAATAGCCCCTTATCGAAAAGCAATTCTTTGACGACGGTGTGATTAGACACAACGAGTGTGCCCGTTAGTTTCTTGAGGTAGATCGCTTTGAGTGGTTCGGTAACAGAGCGGGACTTAATTTCGCCTATCATATGGAGTTGACTTCTTTGCTAATGAATGATTACGAAGCTAATCAACTGTTTTATCGGCAACTGAGTGTGCTGGATTAGATCGAGTGAAAATTCGACGGGGGATATTGGATTTGGAATTAATTTATGGTTATGGTGTAATCACCCGTTGTTTATAGGTCAGTCTCTTCGCTTTAATCGGGGAGGCAATGTTGTTTACTCAAAGGAGTCATCGATCATGTCGTTGTATCTGGTCACGGGTGGTGCCGGCTTCATCGGATCCAATATTGTTGAGGAACTGCTGAAGCAAAACGCCAGAGTTCGTGTGTTGGATAATCTCGCCACCGGGAAACGAGAGAACTTGGAAACCTTCAAAAACAAAATCGAGTTTTTGGAACTGGACATTTGCAACCTCAGTGACTTGAAAGTTGCCATGAAAGGGGTGCAGTTTGTATTTCATCAGGCCGCCATCCCTTCAGTTCCGAAATCGATTTTAGACCCGATTGCGTCCCACAATGCAGATCTTACGGGGACTTTACATGTTCTTTGGGCTGCCAAACAAGCGGGAGTCAAACGAGTCATTAATGCTGGCTCGTCCTCTGTTTATGGCGATAGCGAGGTACTCCCCAAAAGAGAAGATTTGCCAGCCAAACCCATTTCTCCGTACGGTTTGATGAAGTACGCCGGAGAAGAGTATGGTCGGCTATTCAACTCGCTTTATGGGCTGGAAACGGTATCCCTTCGTTATTTCAACGTCTTTGGTCCACGGCAAGATCCCTCTTCCCAGTATTCTGGGGTTTTGTCGCGTTTCATCACAGAAATGTTGAGGGGAGAATCGCCGACAATCCTGGGTGATGGGGAGCAGAGCCGGGATTTCACCTATGTGGCCAATGTGGTCCGGGGGAATCTGCTGGCTTGTCAAGCAAAAGGGGTGGCAGGCAAGGTGTATAACATTGCTTGCGGTCGAAGTGTGACGCTCAATCAAGTTGTCAGCAGCCTGAACAAACTCCTGGGAACGGACATCCCGGCAAACTATGCTTCTCCCCGAGTTGGGGATATTCAACATTCGCTTGCCGATATTTCCCGAGCTGCCAATGACCTTCAGTATACACCCCTGGTTGATTTTGCGGCCGGGCTGAAACAAACCGTAGAATGGTATCGGAAAAATCTCTCACCGTAATGGTCTCTGGACACCGTTTCAGCGCAAGACGGAGTGCGTGTACGGAGGAAAGTTCAACGCGGCAAAGTACCTCAACTTCAGCGCGGATTGCACGCTTAGCAAAACGGCCTTTACTCAGGCAGAGCGGGTTTCGCCCCCCCAGTTTAATTTCCTTTTTGGATGAATTCTTGGAAGTCCTTTTCTATTTCAGGGTAAGAGCGCCGAAGGACCTGGGATAATGCGGCTTCAAAACTTCCCGATGCACTCGTCACTTCTAAGAGTTTTTCCACGTTAGATAACCCGAAGGTCTCGACAAGATATTCGGTAGCCAGCAATGACTGCTGATAAACCCAAGCGGCCTGAGTAGAGGATAGGCCCAGAAACGTTCCATGGAGCTGGGATAGTAAGGGCAGTTTTTGTTGGATCAGGGCTTGCTTCGCAACCAGGCGAAATTGGTGACTTGAATCTCCGCTTAAGAATTGGGCCAAGCCTTCGTTCAGCCACAATGGGCAATTTCCCCCCGCCTTAGTTCGGATGAAAGAGTGGGTTAATTCATGTTTCAGGATTCTTTGGACGGATGGGTCTACCCGGCTTAGGCCTTTAGTCGGGAATCTTATCTTCCCATCATTCATTGCCCCCACCCAACCCGGGCTCTTGGTTACATCCTGAAAAACCTCATCTGGATAAAGAACCACGACCAGAGTCTCTTTCGGCGAATAGTCGAGTGATTGTTCGAGTTCCTGATAGGATTGTTCGAGGCTCTTAAGAATGTCTTGATAAAGCATTCGATTGGAATCCGTACCTTCGTAGCGTACGACAAAATGAAGGCTATTGGACTGCTTGTATTCATTTTCGGTACGGTTCTCATTCTCAATTTTTTTCAAAAGTTGATCCACATCGGGGCGAAATCCAAAGGCAAGCGACATTTTAAGATACCGATAGGCAGCCTCATTCTTGTCTTGCATGTAGTAGGTCATACCCAATAGGTAATTGAGATCCGCTGAGTCCGGGTTCTTAACCCCAAGTTGGAGCAAGATCGTTTCGGCCTGTCTGTATGCTCCCTTCTTCACATAAATAGACGCTTTTAATAGGCGTGCCTCGAAGCTTTCCGGTTCGACCTGGAGGTATTGGTCAAGCCTCTCTTCTGCGGCACTCCATTCATTTCGACCCCAGTGCCAATTAATCACTTCAACGAGTGCATTCCGATATTGTGCTTGGATTTCGCGTTCACTCACGTTCTTGCGCGCCTGACTCTGCAGGGCCTCAAGCAGTTTCAGATTGAGAACGCCTTCTTGAATAACACCGGAGCGAGAGGAGGTTTCTAGAGATGAGCCAATTTCGATGGTCTTGTCCAGCACCTCAACCGGAATTGATCGAATCGGGGGCTTCGGAGAAGCCTGTCCAGGTTGTTCTAGTAGAAAATCGCGGGTGGGGTCGATCCTTTCAACGAGATCCTTAGAAAAACTGTAAACGTTCCCATCCTTTTCGTAGTAGATTTTCTTGGTGTCTTGCCAAGTTCGAGCCGTCGGAATCGTTTTACCGTTTTTCAGAAAAATGACATCTGCAGCGGAGGAAGAGGCTAGTAAAATTTCAATCATAGTCAGGGCGATGGTCAGAAAAAGCATTCGTAAGAAAACGATCTTTACGACGAGTTGAGATTGGGAGATGCTTTTAGTCAAATCAGACTCCTCATTCACGGCTGACGCCCTAATCCAGTTCGTAGATCCTACCGAGACGATCGGTGGATCCAGTCGGTGACTTTAATTGGTTCATCTCCCTGTGTTGGAAGCAATTTATGATAGTATCTTGGGTATCTATAGGGCGAGGAAGATAATTCTATGGCGGGGCATGTTTTATTCGTTGATCACTTAGATAACGAAATCATGGAGCTCAAGCTGGGCTTAGAAGCAGAAGGCATTCAGGTTACCGTCCAACCGAATCCTAAGCAAGCTATTGATGATGCAAAAGTTAATGTTCCTGATTTGGTCGTGATTGAGGTTCTAACCCGGCCGGTCGGAGGGCTTCGAATTTGGTTCCACAATTGCGTTTGGGAAGCATGGTTTTCGAGCGCCGGTGATTTTCTACACGGCATTCTACCGTGATGAGCGGGCTCGCCGAGATATTACTGAAAAATATGGAGCGCTCCATTATTTCGTGAAGCCTTTTCAGCGTGAAGCCCTGAAAAAAGCAATCTGGATAGTGTTCGAGCAATTGAGTCATTCTCGCAACAAGATTCAGCCGCAAAGTCGAATCGATGTTCCCCAGGAAGTTCTGCCTTCCAAACCCATCGAGGAGAATCAAGAAGTAACCCAATCACCCATTCCAGAGCCGATCACGCCTCACCAAGCCTTACTTGTTCAATCACCTTCGACTGAACTCCCTCCCGCGGAAAATGAGTTGGCTTCGCTTCAACCTTTCAAGATCAAGAAAGAGCCCGAAGTTGAGCATGAAGTGAAGGTTGCAGGCCCCCCCGGTTAAAGTCACAGCCCTCGAAGATGTATCCAAAATCCCCCAAAGTGTGGGCAAAGGACGACAAGACCAAAATCCAAACGCCTCCTTCGCCCGAAAAACACAAACCCAATGCGCCTTTGCGGGTAGACCCCGAAGTTCTCTCCAAAACCAAAGGACGCAAAACTCGAGTCATGTTACCCCTGCGGCCAGTGAAGAAATTGGACTGGAATTGGGCGATGCTGACCCTCCTCGTTTTCGTAACTCTTCGCGACTTTATACTTCATCTGGCATAAGTTTGGGCAGACTGTCTCCAAACCGAGTCAACGATCCTCCTTTCGAATCGAGTGAGTCCAATTCGCCAAATTCTCCCCCAATTGGCTCAACTCCAGGTCCAGCTGAGGTCAGTCATGAAAATGGGCCTATGGATCGTAAATCGGCAGCTAAATATCTCCACGAAGACTCCCTCCGCTGCCCCTGCACAAGTAGAGAGCCCATCAAAACTCCCATCGGAACCTGGTAAAGAAACGCCCGGCCAGAACAACACCCATTCGCCAAGGCCGGAATTAGTTGTTTCGGACATTTCCATTTCGATTCGTGAGCCTCAGCTCGTGCAAATGAAGAAGATTGTATTGTCGGATGCAGCGCTTGAAGAGATGGGCGGGGAAACCTTCGTGGTTCGGGTTGTCATTGACGGAAAAGGCAGAGTTAGGGAAGTCACGCAGCTCAAAAAGAATACAGCAGGAGCCTCCTTGCCACAAGATGTCCTGGCTACGATTTGGGAATGGGAGTTTAGATCTGTTGCAAAGCGGCAGGGCGAATATCTTTATCAAACACTACAGTTTCAAGGTTGCTTCTCCATGAGATAAGGAAAATTTGTTTGCTTTTGCCCCTAATCTATTCAATTGACTGTACTTTTATTCATCGAGGCCGATAGATCCATTGAGGTGGCTCGCGGTCGATCGTCATTTATGAAACGAATTTCCATAGTCATTCTCTTTGCTTGGCTCATCACCCCTTCCCTTGTCTGGGGAGATGAATCGTCACCCCAGAGCAAGATGGTCCCCCCGGTCGATAGCGATAAGTCTATGGATCGCTCAACATTTCAGGCAGATTATGACCAGGTCTGGCAAAGCTTGGACGATCTTCTCGTGGAATATGGGTTTAAGTTTAAGATCAGAGAAAAATCGTTGGGGAAGATTGAAACCGGCTACGTCATTTTTTCGCATAACCGTCATTTTTCAAAGGTCAGCAGTGGATTTAAAGCCTTCGTTATTCCACCGCGAGGTATGATGAAAAAATGGGAAGACGGGAAAATGAAAATCTATGCAGAAGTTCATAGGGTTTCAGAAGAGTCGACTCAACTCATGTTGCGTCCAGAGATATACGGATTCTCCTCGACGTTTTTCGATGACTCATCCATCTCGGGGGAATGGCGGCTTTGCCAATCTAATGGAAAGTTTGAGTTTGAAGTGTTCAATGAAATTGCGACCCGATTGCAAAAAAAATCGATGTTGGGAAACTCTGGAGAATCCGCTACGAAACCTACTGAGGAGGTGTCCGAGGCTGCAGCAACCACTGCGGCCGGAGAAACCAGTAATGTTCTGGTAGACTCGGCTCCTGAAGGCGCCGAGATTCTCTTGAATAATCAATTGGTTGGGATGACGCCCTCTCGGTTGACTTTAAAACCCGGAAAATACCAAGTCATTCTGCGAAAGAGTCGTTACAAAAAGTACATTCGTCAGTTCGTTGTCATACAAGGGAGTGATCTCACAATTAGTGTTGAGTTGAAGGAAAATTGATTCGGCAAGCAGGCGTTCATGAAGAGCCGAATGAGCTCTTTTCCTCGTGCATTCTCTTGATCCTCCCATGTCAGACAGCCCGGCAGGTTCCTGGCCAGGTTTAATTGAAAAACTTCGAATCGCTTCTCCGGGGCAGGCATTGGGTGGAGAGCTGTGGGAATTAGGGTGACCGAGAGGGAGAGGGAATGCAATCAGTGGTGGTGACAGGGGGGGCAGGTTTCATTGGCTGCAATTTCGTCCGGACAGTTCTCAAGCAGACTGAGGCGAGAGTCGTCGTGCTTGACAAGTTGACGTATGCAGGAAGCCTTCACAATCTGGAAGATGTACTAAACCATCCCCGATTCGTCTTTGTGAAAGGGGACATCAGTGATTGTGCTGTGGTTGAAAGTATCCTCAATAAGCATCATCCCGAATGTGTTATCAATTTTGCTGCAGAAACTCACGTCGATCGATCGATTGATGATCCCCGCCCATTTGTTGTAACCAACGTTTTGGGGACTTCAGAACTCCTTGAAATGACAAGAATATATTGGAAGAATCTCCGGCCATCGGATCGTGCCAAGTTTCGGTTTATCCAGGTCTCAACCGACGAAGTTTATGGTGCCTTGGGCGAAACGGGTTTTTTCTCTGAAACGACCCCTTATTCCCCCAATTCGCCTTATGCTGCTTCCAAAGCAGCGGCGGACCACCTGGCCAGGGCTTATTACGAAACTTATGGAATGCCAGTCACCATTTCAAACTGCTCGAACAATTATGGACCGTATCAGTTTCCTGAAAAGCTTTTCCCGTTGACGCTTTTGAATGCACTGGAAGGAAAATCGTTGCCGATCTATGGGGATGGCGGGAACGTCCGTGATTGGCTCTACGTGGAAGATCACTGCCGAGGGCTCTTGACGATAGTCGAGCGAGGAAAGGTAGGGGAGAAGTATAACATCGGAGGAAACAACGAGCGGATGAACCTGGAGGTCGTGGACCGCATTTGCGCTGCCCTGGAAAAGATTCATCCGGCTAAAGACAATCCAGCTTTATATTCCAAAGGGATCCCCGGCTATACTTCATTGAAGACTTTTGTTCAAGACCGGCCTGGCCATGATCGTCGTTATGCGATCGATGGGCGCAAGATTCGGAATGAACTGGGATGGGCTCCTCTCTATGATTTTGAGACAGGGGTCACAAGAACAGTGCATTGGTATTGTGAGAACCGCGAATGGTGTCAAAAAATACTGGGGGGAAAGTATTCAAGGGAGCGTCTCGGACTGCCAAAGGAGGAACCGGTTCAATGAAGGGAATCATCCTGGCAGGGGGCTCTGGAACAAGGCTTGGTCCCTTGACAAAAGCAATCAGCAAACAACTCATCCCGATTTACGACAAACCTATGATTTATTATCCTCTTTCGACCCTCATGCTAGCCGGAGTCCGCGAGATCTTGATTATCTCGACCCCCCGTGATTTGCCCAGGTTTCGAGAACTACTGGGAGATGGCGAGAGAGTGGGCTTAAGCCTTCATTATGCGACTCAGGAAAGTCCGGAAGGCATAGCCCAGGCGTTCCTGATCGGACGGGAATTTATCGGAAAAGAGCGCGTCGCCTTAATTCTTGGAGATAATATTTTCTATGGCCATGGGTTGCCACGGTATTTGAGAAATGCAGTCGAGAGGGGAGATGGGGCAACCATCTTTGCTTATCAGGTGAGCGATCCAGAAAGATATGGCGTCGTCGAATTTGATGCCCATGGGGTCCCCGTGGGCCTGCGGGAAAAGCCCACCAAACCACGCTCCCGCTTTGCCGTGACGGGCTTATATTTTTATGATAATCAAGTAGTTGATATCGCTGACAATTTGAAACCCTCAGCGCGGGGGGAATTAGAGATCACGGATGTGAATCTAGCCTATTTGGAAGCTTCTGCCTTGCACGTTGAAAAATTTGGGCGCGGCATTGCCTGGTTAGACACCGGGACTCAAGAGTCGCTCTTGCAGGCGTCAAACTTCATCCAGGCTCTCCAAGAACGGCAGGGTCTCATGGTAGCTTGTCTGGAAGAAATTGCCTTTTTGCAGGGATACATTACCGCAGACAAGGTTGTGCAGATTGCCGAGAATATGAAAGGCAGCAGTTATGGAAAATACCTGCTTAGGATGTTGGATCAAGAAGGAGTTATCCCCTAAACCTTGGAAACCTGGGATGGGGTGAGAGTGCCCAATTTACACATCCCTAGAGGCGTTTTCATCGCAGACCTAGCCCCAATGTCTTCCTGCAGTATTGTATGCTGCGTTCCAGTTGGTCCAATTGATAGCATTGTTCCGCAATTGTAAGGTCTTCGCCGACGGGAGCCCTGAAAGGCTTGAGAGGGGTTCCTCGTTTGGCCATTGCCACAAATTGGGCAAATTCATGAGCCCGCGCATTGGCATAATCTTTCCAGAAATCGGTCCCGAGATAGGGGAAGGCTCTGGAAAAACCTGAAATAATTTCCAATTGCACAGGGACGTTTGGGCAAAGCACGGAGAATCGTCTTAGGTAGGACGCAAAATCAACGATCCCTTCACCCATTGCAGTCCACTGAACAATAGCGCCTTCGACAGACTCCCAAACCATGGAGTCCCGAATACCGGTTGTCACGGCATAAGGGCCGAGAATTTCCAGGTTTTGAAGGGGATCTTCAAGCGCCCAGGTTGCGTTCCCGCAATCCATTGTAGCCCCGACATAGTCCGTCCCGGCATCTTCAATTAAAGTGACTAACTCCCAGGCTTGCATGTCTCCTGCATGATTTTCAACAGCAATTTTCACTCCTACTTCCATCGCTTGACTTTTAACTGCTTTCAAAACTTGGAGGGTGTTCTTCATGTGGAATTCAATCCCGCCGGGGCTAGAACGATCCTTGAAGTTTCCTTGGTAACAGCGAACCACGGGAGAGCCAACCCGTCCGGCGACCTTGATGGCTAATCCCAAATGTTCTTCGGCGGTCCCAAACCGCTTTTCGAAAGTATTTGAAGAAGGACAAATACTGGCAGTCCCGGTATGGATTTCGATTCCTAGGTCTCTAGCTCTGGACTTGATTTCTTTGAGATAATGATCGCCGTGATTTTCGTAAACATCTAAATCGGAAAACAGAATTGAGTCCACATTCAATCTGGAAGCGTGATCCAGAAGTTTTGGCGCACTCCAACCGAGCGCCCGGATTGAATAATTATCAAACCCGAGTTTGATGCGAGGTTTTATAACTGTATTTTGTATATTATTTTCGATCTTTAAGGGTTTCATGGTCTGCTGCAATCAACCTTTACTTTATTCCAACGGAATAATAGCGCTATCTCCGATATAAGATCTTAGGTTGAATGCAAGTCGCTCAAGCCGTTGCGTGGGTGGTGGTCTGATTCAAATATCGCAAGGTCATGAACCCTAAGACAGGGGGAAGAGGGCTTTCTTAACCGGAAAAGCTGAGATAAAATTACCTTGGCTTGTAACGAATGTCGCAGCTACCCCTTATCAATCAGTAATACTGAAACGCCTATTCATGCTACCCTAACGGACACTCTCGGTGCGAGTAATCTACGCATGTCAGGAAGCGGAGAATTGGGCTTGCTTTCACGTGCCTCATTGAATGTTAATAACCTGCCCGGCTCCGTTCTCGTGAACTCTTGAAAAGGACCAAAAGGTGATTCCTGATTTTCTAACCGTCATCCTAATCTTCTGTATGGTTTTGATCTTGTACCTGATCAGCAAGATGGGTGATGAACAGAAGAAAAGTGAAAAATTGGCAATTTCACTTCAAGAAAACAAGGATCACATCAGTAGACTCATTCGGGCGCTTGAACAAGCGAAAGAGTCGAACCAGCTGGAATCATTCTTGTTTAGTGAGATTACCAGCATCCTTCGACATGTGCACGATAGTGAACAATCGCTGCAGTCTGCATTTTCCAGAATGCTCGAAATTCTGTCAATTGACTTGGGCATCCTTTCTCTGGATCACGGGAGTAAGTCTGGGATCAATATTTGTATCGGTGTCGATTTGAGTCTTCTTGATACCTTCAATGAGCTGGAACGTCGGAAGATTATCTTGGGAGGTCTGGATGATCAGACTGTCCCTCTGTCGTTTGAGGATTTTCAGAAATCGCGCCTATTAAAGGTCATGGAAGAGACGTGTTCTTTGCTTGGTTTTCCTTGCAAGGTGAAATCGTACCAGTTTGGATATTTTATCATTGGTTACCGGAGGCCCCATCAATTCATTCAAGCTGAAATCGATGGATTGAAATTCTGTGCCGACCAGTTTGCTGTCACATTTCAGCTTTCCAAACAGATTTCGGATACTCAAGAACTCTCTCAACTGCGGCATGATTACATCGCCAACGTGTCCCATGAATTAAGAACCCCATTGACCACGATTTATGGCTACTTAACGATCTTGAAGAGCTACCCCAATTCGCTCTTCCAGGAGAACGAAAAGAGCGAGATTGTCTCAATTATGACGGAAGAATGCCAACGTCTGATGCGCCTCATTAATAATTTGCTTCTTTCCGTGAAGGTTGAGCAGGCAGAATTTTCCAGCTTGCAGAAATTTGGAACAGTCTCGATTGCGGATATCATTAATCACACCAGCCGTTTCATGGAACCGGAACTAAAGAGCAAAAACATTCAATTCATTGTAGACATGCCTCCTCAGCCTGTTTTGATTGAGGGGAATCTGGATCTGTTACAGCAGGTATTCCAGAATCTTGTTTCCAATTCCATTAAGTTTTGTTCGAAAGATCCCCGGATTGAAGTCGTGGCGAGGGAAGAGGAGCATCAGATTGTTATTTATTTCTCGGACAATGGAGTCGGAATCGAGCCCGATGCCCTGCCCAATGTTTTTCAGAAATTCTATCGAGCCCGTTCCCAGGCTTCCCATCGGCCTGGGCTCGGAATTGGACTTTTTTTGGTTCATAAGCTCATCGAATTACATCGAGGATCCATTTCCGTTACGAGTGAGGTCGGGAAGGGAACGATGTTTGTGATTCGAATCCCGAAGTCCACTATCCCGACGCCCGTGAGCCACGCTTCCACGAGTTAGAAGAATGCAAAGCGGTTGATCGAACCAACGTCCAAAAGGAAGGAACAGGCGTAAGGAGGCAGGAAGTATGTTATCCAAAGTTCTTTTGTTTGTGCGGCTCCCGGTTGTTTTGCTCGTGATTTATACGATCGCTCGATTCAGCTTGGGGATTGCCGGAGTTCCCTACGCACCGCGGGGCAATGCGATGTTTTCTGTTGTTGGCCTCATGTTAGTCAGTAGTTTCTACTTTGGCGCGCTTTCCGCAACAGTCGGTAAATTTACGTGGAGTGGAACGATTCTGGTTGGAATTGTAGTCTGCTCTGCGGCAGAAGTGCTTGTTTTCCTAGCCACATTGATCAGCTATTTGGGCAATCTGAACACGTATTTCATTCACTGGGACGCGTTAAATGTTCCGCCTGGAACCAATGTACCGATTGGAAAAGCGATGATGGCGCGCACGGCAGGATTGATTTTCGGCCCCATACTAGGAATCCTGAGCGCTTCATTAGGGCGTGTTTTTAGCAGGTTGGCTCCCAGGGCATGACTCTGGGAAAATAGCGAGCTTCGTAGATCCCTGTTGCACTCTTTCCGGGTGTCGCGATTTAATACGGATGCTCCCAATATTTGCGGCGATTCCGTTCTTTCAGTGCCAGTTCTCTTCCATCCCCCGAGACACTTTTGACGAGGATATTGGGATAGGCCTTTTCAAACCAGTATGACTGCTGATTTCCTGGGCGCTGAAGTTGAACCTTCCAACAGTCAATTAAATGAATGGTCTCGCTTGCTTGCACAAGAATTTCTGCATCCGTAAATTTCGGAGGAGTGGCTCGATTGGCCACAAACGAATCCACGATGCGAATGGGATGTCGCAAACCTTCTCGAAAACGGAGAGATCTTAAGGTAATTGGGACTTGATCCTCCAGTAAGTCGTCTGGGCCAAGCGGGAGAGAAATGGAGCCATCCCCTTCGCCATCAAAGTAAGAGAAGTAGTGCAGCGTGGCGGGGTGCCCCCAATTTTGAATTTCCTTGAATGTGTTTCCGCACCACTCCTGACTCCCCATGGTTAATTTGATCAAACGGGACGGGTTTTCGCGACTGACAAATAAGCTGGTTAAGAAATGATACGTATAGTTTTCGGTCGGAATTGAAGCGGCGATATTGAGTTTTAAAACGACGGGGTGGGGTTGCCCTTGGAGCGGATGATCGGCCTTCACGTAGGATCCTTGGATCAAAATCTTCCTTTACGGTAATGAGTGTTGCCTGATAGCTTCTCGATCTACCGTAAATCACGCAATGAGCATCATAGGTGGCGACTTCTGCCTGGCCATCGTCCCATAAAGCATGGAGACCCCAGTCGGTTTGAAAAGCTCATTGCCGTTTTCGCCCGTGCCCATTTCATGCTTAGGGTTTGCCAGAAAAAGGACGATCAAGATCACAATTCCCAATGCAATCAGCACGCGCCATATAATCTGCATATTCCCCCTCCTTGGGCCAATCTAGGCGAGCCCTTTACGCTCTACTTTACTTTGATTCCGATGTCGATGTCTCAAAGAGATTGTTCCGAAGCTGGACTGAAGTGCCGGACGAGCACGGAATGGTTCTTCCGTTAATTGTGGAGTCTATTGGCGGGAATTGCAGTTTGAGGGCGTTCCGTTGACCCGCTCTGGAACGGATATGTTAATTTTACTTTCGCAATGCCCGCGAGAAGCTTGTTAGATTGCCCGAAAATCCATCCTGTATCCATCCTGATGCCATCCTCTCGAAACTATCGGATCGAACCTCTTTCCGACATTAAACGATTACACGAATGCCTTGAGATCCAACGAAAGGTTTGGGGGTTTTCGGACCGTGAACTCCTCCCTTTGCGCTCTCTTGTCGTGAGCGGAAGAATCGGGGGACAAGTTTTGGGGCGATCGACGGCGAAAATAATCTGCTGGGTTTTCTGACGGCTGTACCTGGCTACAGGGAAGGAAGAGTCTATCTTCATTCGCATATGATGGGGGTCTTGCCGGAATATCGAAATCTCGGGATTGGAAGGAGTCTTAAACTGGCTCAACGCCAAGACGCCCTTAACCGCGGAATTACCAGAGTGGAATGGACGTTTGATCCGCTGGAAATACGCAATGCATATTTTAATATTGAGTCGCTGGGCGTGATCTGCCGGCACTATGATGTCGACATCTATGGGGCGACAAGCAGTCCCCTCCATGGGAACTTGCCTACGGATCGGCTTCTGGCGGAATGGCATCTGTCCCGCTCCACGTGTGGCGGCGCGAATTTCGAACAATTTCCTTCTCGAGTCTGCTTCAAATGAGGCAGTCTACATCGAACTCCCTTTGAATATGCAAGAACTCAAGACTTCCGATCCTGTTTCGGCTCGCAAGCATCCAAATGAAACTGCGTCACCGTTTCTTGGAGCTTTTCGGCAACGGCTATTTGGCTACGGTTTCAAAATGGATAAGTCCCGCAATATTGCCTCGTACGTCCTGGAGCCGTTTGATGAAGCGTGTATCCTCTCATGATTCTTTCCAGCCCCTGGGTGATTACCGATTAGTTCTCCATTGATCGAGGACGGCGCCGTTGTGGTTGAAGGGGACCGGATCGTTGATCTTGGCAATCAGAAGGCCATGGGCCACGCTACCCCATCATCCGGTCAAACATTTTCCCGCTTCAGTCCTTCTGCCAGGGTTCGTGAATGTTCACTCACACCTGGAGCTTTCGATCCTACGGGGATACTTAGAAGGGCTTAGTTTTTGGAGCTGGATTCGCGAACTGACCAGAACAAAATATGAGATTTTGACTTATGAAGATATTCTGGTATCGGCACTCTTGGGCGCCATTGAGGCGATCCAAGCGGGCATTACAACGGTTGGCGACGCTATGGATTTGGGGGGCACGCTTGAAGCAGCTTTAAGTACGGGAATTCGAGGAGTCCTCTACCAGGAAGTGTTTTCTCCAAGGCCTGAAGATGCCAACATAGCCATGCAAACGCTGGAAGGCCAATCTTCAAGAGCGCCGGGCGCAGATCGCAAGATCTCCGGCCTCCAGCATCCTCTGCCCGATTCATGGACCCAATTCCAGTGACCGAGAGGCAACCGCGGCCGAGCGAAAGAAACGAATTCGCTTGGGCGTATCGCCTCATGCCCCCTATACCGTCAGTGCGCCTTTATTTTTGGCGGTGCATCAATTTGCAAGAAAGGAGGGCCTTCCCGTTTGCATCCATGTCGGGGAATCGGTTGCGGAGAGACAATGGCTACAAGACGGGACCGGCCCGATCGCCCATTCTTACCGCGAACGAGGCATTCCTTGGATTCCCCCACGAACCACTCCCGTCCAGTATCTTCACAACCTCGGAGTTATTGAAGAATTCACTCTTCTCGTACATTGTATTCATTTAGAGGAAAAAGATTGTGAGATTATTCGAACTCAAAAGGCCGCCGTTGCTCATTGTCCCAAGTCCAACTGGAAATTGGGACATGGATACATGAATCTGAAAGAGATACACAGAAGAGCCATTCGCTTGGGGTTGGGGACTGACAGTGTCGCGAGCAATAACTCAATGGACTTGTTTGAAGAAATGCGATTGACGCGGAGCAATCCGACAGTTTGTGGCCCTCCCAGCAATAACGACACCGACTTACAAAGGGATGCCCTTCTTTCATCGGCCGAATTGCTGAGATTGGGTACCTTGGGAGGTGCCGAAGCGCTTGGAATGTCAAAAGAAATCGGGTCATTGGATGCGGGTAAACTGGCGGATATCATTGCTGTCGATCTCACCGGGTATCACGTACAGCCAGTTTTCTCACCGACCGACGCTCTGGTCTTCTCATGCAGAGCTTCTGATGTACGAATGACCATGATTGGGGGCGAGGTCCTCTATGAAGAGAGAGTCGTTTCCGGCTTCAAGTCGGGAGAATTCTCTAATGTCGTGGAACAAGTCCGAACAAAGATGCTGAATGCGCGTCACAAAGATTAAGCTATATATTCCTCGTCGGAACTTTAATTGCAATTTGGTGTGGCAACTTCATCGCCCTAAAAGTGTGCCTCAGGGCCATGTCTCCCTTAGGGGTCACTTCTTTTCGCACGACCGCTGCCGCCATTATTCTTTACGTGATCCATCGGCTTAAAAGGACAAACAAGGCATTCATGGTCTGAAGATGGGTGATTTTGTTTTTTTCTTCAAGCTGGCATTTTTAGGATTAGTTCTGAATCAATTGTTGTTCATCACAGGCCTTCATTTTACGACGGTGGCGCATTCGGCTGTCATAGTCACTGTTGCGCCGTTGTTCACCATGCTTTTTGCCTGGATGCAAGGCCAGGAGAAACTCACGCCTATAAGGATTCTGGGCATGAGTTTGTCTATTGTTGGAATTGTCTGCCTTAATCTTGATCACGATTTGAGGTTCCATACCGAATATTTGGTTGGAGATCTACTCACCTTCTGTGGTTCCGTGGCGTTTGCGTATTACACCGTTCTAAGCAAGGAAGGTTCTGTTCGATACGGTCCTGTGCCCTCCACGGCTTTTACGTATTTTGCAGGCGCTTGTCTTCTTTTCCCCCTAGGCTTGCCGTCGTTTCTTTCCTTTTCCAGCTCCGCCCTTACATGGAACGTCGTGGCATCATTTCTCTATGTTGCAGTCATGGCTTCTGTGTTGGCGCCCTTAATATTTTATTATGCCCTTCGTCATATGTCCGCTTCGCGTTTTGCATCTTTGACCTATCTTCAGCCTGTTGTGACGACAGTCTCGTCCACCTATATCCTCTCAGAAAAGCTGACAGCAAACTTTGTAATCGGAGGATGCCTTGTCCTGAGTGGGGTCTTGTTAACCCGACAATCCAGCCGTCGATTCGGAGGCACAAAATCGTGAAGAGAGTTGTTGGAAAAGGCTTTTGAAGGGAAACAGAACGAGAGTGCAGTCGCTGTCAAGCGACCCCTGTGAGAGGAGAGGGGTCCCAAAAATCAAGAGAAAAATGGTTTTTTGTATGCCGAAAAAGATATTGCCTAATTCAATCTTTGAGTCTATATTCTCCACAGTCTTTCAAAGAAGCTCACCTTTAATTCCTCGTGCCTGAGAGAGTAAAATGGAAATTCAGAAACATAGCCGCGAGACATCTTCTCCAATTCAAACTCCGGGGCAGCGATTTGAAGAACAATTAAAGGACGTTATCATAAGCCACCTCGACATGTTGTCGCAGGACGGAAAAGAAAAGGTTCTTGAATTCATTAATGCTTTAACTGACCTGGAAGAAAGAAAACGGGAATTCAATCGCCGCCAGGGGTTGCTTTACAATTGGGGGTCCGATGACTCTAGAGCGTGAGAGCGAGCTTCGAGAAGTCGTGCTTCTTCCTGTCAAGAATCAACTTTGTTGCTAGAGACTGCGATAAATTTGTCGCGGTGTAGCTTTTATTTTCATAGGTTGTTCTTCCAAATTGCGGAACCCACCTTTTTCCCCGATCTTTCTTAAGATCGGTGTGAGTCTGAAACCCCTGCTGCTCGAAAAGAAAAAGTTTAAGAAATCCCGGCCACCATTCACGATTCAGACCTGTGTTTTAGGGCTGATCCTATTTCCTCCCTTATCGCTTGCGGCTAGTTCCATTCGAGTGAATTACATTGTCGAATGTGAAAATGCCGCTAGCCACAAACTCAAGATCCGCGCCAAGATTCAGGGACTACCTGCCGAAGAAATCCGACTTGTGCTTCCCGATTCTCATGTCACGGAACTCGAACTCTTGACTGTTGAAGGAGGGGACGAGAAGGAAGCAGAGGCAGTTCAAGAATCATCAGACGGGCCGTTGGGACGAAATATCCTCCTGAGAGGAAAACCTTCCGAAACCGTATCGGTGAAGTACCAGATTAGCCTCAGTGACCGTCTTTCCGGTGATCGGCATAGCTTTGGGGACGGGAAACGATGCCTCATTTATGCTTCAGACCTTTTGCTGGGAATCGGTCAACGCGAAGTGCGCGCGTCAATCTCCTTTGAATTGCCTCCAGCTTGGATCGTCGAGACAAATGTAAAGAACACGGGGAAGGGGCTGTTTGTCATGGGCGGCAGGCAGGATGGCATGTTTTATCTTGGGGTGGCTGCCGGGCAACAGCGCACTTTTGGTCAGACCGAAGTCACTTTGGTCATTGAACCTGGATGGGAGGTAGTTGAAGAGAAGATTATTGGCATTCTGCAGCGTCAGATTTTGTTTCAAGAGAAGACATATCAGGATGCAAAAAGGGAATCCCTTTTCATTGCGCTGCTTGAATCAACCAAGAAAGTGGGGGAGTTGAAAATCGTGACCCTTGAAAATTCACTTGGTTTTGTTGCTTTAGCGCCGACTTCGGGCTTAAAGGCTGCAGAATTCGAAGGGACATTCCGCCGTGAAGTGTCAAGAGGCCTCGTGCAATGTTTTTTCCCAAGTCTTCGAAATTCAAGAGAGTCAACGGCAGAATCATTCATATTGGAATACCTTTTACTCAAGACTGACTTGAAGACGGGAGCCCTGTCCAAAGAACAGTTCCTCCAAGCAATCGCGGTGGGGTTTGGAATGACCTCAGAAGCGGGCAGTCGCTCTCCCAAACGATCCAATGCTCTGTCCCGGAAGACTGTAGCTCGAGTTGCCTTAAACAAAGAGGAAAAGATCTCAAATCTTTTTCTCCTCGATTTGCTGCTGGGGTTTTATGGGAGATCGACGAATTCCTTGGAGCAGCTGATCAGTTCGAAAACGAACTCTGTGGTCTTTGAAAAAATCGTAGAAGGCGATCCCCCTCGGAGTCTTTTGCACGATACAGGATTTCTCATCCAGCAGAGATTTGTCTTCCCCAAGGGTGACACCGATGACCTTTCTAAAAGGTTGAAGCCTTTTGGACTGGTATTTGAAATGAAGGAATTGGGGGGCTGGTCATTTGACCTCAATGAAAATTTTCAGGTTGAGCGGATCAAAGTAAAGCCGGAGGGGGACGACAGAAGACTTTGGGTGGGTGACAAAATTATCTCGATTAATAATCAACGGATCCTGAGACCGGTTGATTTAGTCAAGTGCCGGAGTGAGATGCAGCCGGGGGATGAATTTACGCTGCTTATTGAACGAAGCGGCGAAGTGCAAAAGATCAAAGATCGCCTGGGTCGTGAAACCTATTGTAGGCTCGAAACCAACCGTCTATCAGACCTAGACAAGCAAGAAAAACTCGAGGCATTTTGGCGCCGAGAGTTTGACCAATAGCCCATTGCGAAAAGTGGAGATGCGATCGTAGGATCCTCATTCATTTGAAAGGGTGTCGGCCTCTCTTGTCGATGAGGAAACGGGACTTGATTCCATTTCCGTTGAGTTAAAGATAGAAAAGTGTAAGAGTATCCGAAACTAAAGGGGATTTTGGGGCGGAAGCCCCAACACCCTCAGAGATTTTGGGATACGGTCAAAAAGTGCTAATGTCTTATATAGAAAAGGCAGAGAAGAAGGTTAAGGGGAAAGTGTTTTTTCAGTCGGCAAATTAGCGTCGATGGACGATATGAACGAATATGACATTTTCGGGAGAATCAACTCATCCTCCTGCGATCAGTGAAGAAGAACGGCGTATCGAGGCAGAAATCTCTGCGGAGACTGAATCTTTTCAACGAGATTGGTCGCGTGGTGCTTTCTGCTCTAGACCAGGATGAGATTTACAAAGTGGCAGTTGACGCGATCCGCTTTGCTATGGGATTCCGGCATGTTGCCGTCTTCTTGATTGATTACCAGTATTCCGATCTGGTCTTGAAGGCCCAGAGTGGAGAATTTATCGGAATGATACCGGCACATTTCAGAAAAAATCTGAATACCGGTCTACTGGGGAAATGTGCCCGGACAGGGGAAGTACAAATTGTGGCCGTCTCCAAAGAAAATCTGGATGAAACGCTTAGTCGGCCAGGCTGTGCGGGAAGTCTATGTTCCAGTTAATATTGCGGGAGAGCCCTTTGCGGTTCTATATGTCGCTTGTGACTTGTCGATAAGTATGCGATCTGTCCAAATCTCTGAAATTCAGACTGTCGCAGGCCAATTGGGGATCGCGATTGAAAATGGCCGGCTTTTTAGTGAGGTCAATCAAACGCAACGGGATTTGGGACTACTGCTTGATTCCAGCAAAGACTTGAATTCTTCGCTTGAATTAAATTCGATTATCGATGGGTTGGCCTACCGACTCATGGAGATTATCCCCGACTCGCGGCTTGCTGTCATTCAATGCCAGGATCAGGAACGGGCAACACTTAAGCGCTATTATAGCAAGGCGAGCATTGAAAATAAGAATTACTCCGTTTTCAATATTCGAATATCAGAACATCCTGAATTGTCTGAACCCTTGATGTCGCGCAAGGCTACGGTGACGTTTAATACGGAAAGCAGCATTCTTCCCAGAAATGTTGCGGACCAACTGAAATCGACGGAACCGACACCGTTTCTGGTCATTCCATTGATTGCCAAGGAAGCGCTGGTTGGGTTTATCGTCGTCAACAAATTTGGATTCCGACGCTCTTTTAGCGGAAAAGGAGGTGGGAATTTGTCAGGCTTTGGCTAACCTGGCATCGATCTCATTGCACAATGGGAACCTCTTCGGACAAATCAATGATGCCAACGAGCAACTCAAGAAACTAAGCAACCTGAAATCGGACTTGCTACATATTATTTCCCATGATCTGAAATCCCCGCTTACCGTCATCTCGGGATATGCGGAGATTCTGATGGATGGTCCGAATCGATTAGGTGAAAACTGGAGCTCCATCTTACAGGAGATCGTTTCCCAGACCCGAATGATGGCGCGCTTAATCGAAGATACTCTGGCGATCTCGAAGATTGAGTCTGGAATCATCGAATTGAACTTGGAAGACGTAGATCTTGTCTACCCGATAGAGAATCTTGGCTGCCATCCACCAACATGAAACTCCCATCGCAAAGAAACTTCGCCAAGGACCTTCCGAAGGTGCGGGCAGACAAGCTCAGATTGCACGAAATTCTGGACAATTTGATCACCAATGCCATCAAGTATTCGAACGCGGGGAAAGAAATCGTCATCTCGACTCAACCGGATTGGATCTGCACGCTGTGTTGTGGTCAGTGTGCAGGATCACGGGTTTGGGATTCCCGAGGAAGAGATGCCGAATCTTTTCAAGAAATTCTATCGGATCAAGAATGAGGCTTCTCGCCATATTCGTGGAACAGGTTTAGGTCTGTACATCGTCAAGCAGATGGTTGAAGCCCATTCAGGGAAGATTTGGGTTGAAAGTGAGCTCAATGTTGGGAGTACTTTTTCATTCACGCTCCCATTTGCCGACAATACCTAATTGGGAATTGGGTTTCGTCTGTTGATCTCGTTCACTCGCCCCCACCCGGATTACGCTAAGGCACCACAGCTTGTCTCCCTTCTAACCGTAAACACTTCCATGAACGATGAAAAAAATTGTTCTCCTGATTTCGTTATTGCTTTGCGGACTTCCCATCGGCTGCACAAGAAAAAGGTTCATGTGAGCCCTCCCGGTTGACACGGCTCCCGCATCGGGCAGCGGAACGCTTGAAGAGCCGGTCGGTTATGCTTCTTGGTATGGAGATCCGTATCATGGGCGACGTACGTCGAATGGGGAAATTTACAATAAATTTGAAATGACGGCAGCGCATCGCACGCTGGCCTTCGATACAGTCGTAAAGGTCAATAATCTTGAGAACGGGAAGGAAGTTACAGTCAGGATTAATGATCGAGGTCCCTTTGTGAAAGATCGAATCATTGATCTTTCCTATGCTTCCGCTCGTACGATTGACATGGTTGGGCCAGGGACGGCGAAGGTACGCTTGGAGCTTCTGAAGGTGGTTCCGAATCCTTATCCGATTTCGATCCAGGTTGGATCATTCCGGGAGAAAGGCAATGCCATCAAGTTGCAACGGGAACTCAGTCAAAAGTATTCGCCTGTCTTGGTGGAAGAGTACAAGAGTCATGACGGAAAGTTGTTCCGTGTGATGGTCGGTAGATTCAAAAACGAGCAGGAAGCCCTACAAACAAGGAATGATCTTCGAAAACTTGATCTTAATGGGTTGATGGTTCGGCTGGAAAAATAGGAAAAAGATTTGAAACACTCCGATCCAGCAATTCATCTACTTGCTCGGCGGCATGATAGGAACTTCGAACCAGAGGCCCGGATTCAACGTGGGGGATCCCTTTGCGTTCGCCGATTTGCTTCAATTCCTTAAACTCGTCGGGATGATAATGCTTTAAAAGCGGAAGATGTTTCAAAGAGGGCCTCAGATACTGGCCGATCGTCAAAATATCGACTCCTGCCTCTAGAACGTCATCCATGCCCTCATAAATTTCTTCAATCTCCTCCCCTAAACCCAGCATGAAACCCGCTTTTGTGGTCATTGTGGCTGACATCCTCTTCGTGTGTCGTAACAGCTCCAAGGAGTTTGTAAGAGGATTTTGGTTTAACTTTGGGGTAAAGGCGCGGAACAGTATCCAGATTATGGGCCAATACGTCTGGGGCCGCCTTGATGACAATTTCAAGATTTCTTAGAGATGACTTGAAGTCCGGAACCAGTACTTCGACTTTTGTGGCAGGATTGATTTCGTGGATCCTGCGGATCGTCTCTGCAAAGACATGAGAGCCTTCATCTTCGAGGTCATCGCGATCCACCGATGTAATGACGGCATGTCGTAGTTTAAGATCTGGACGGCTCTGGCTACGCGCAAGGGCTCATCCCGGTCGTAATTAAGGGGCCGTCCGGTTGTGACGGCACAAAAACCACAGCGCCGGGTGCAAATATTCCCCAGGATCATGAAAGTAGCCGTTCCCTTTGTCCCAGCATTCACCAATATTCGGGCATTGGGCGCTCTCACAGACAGTATGTAAAGAGTGATTCTTGACAAGCGCTTCAAATCGTGGAAATTCTCACCGCCCGGGAAGCGAACTCGCAACCAGTCTGGATGTCTGGAAAATCGAATATTCGTTCTTATCATTGCCAAGGTCATGTCCCACTGAAGAACCACTCTAGCCGCTTAGCCTGAATGTTACTGAATTATTCTACAAACCCGGGGGAATAGCAAGTTCAACCTCGGAGGCCGTTAGTGGCAAATATTCGTTCGGGAGAGTAGAGGAAAAGGTGGATGAATTTCGGTGGGAGGGAAAATGAGAAACTGTAGATTTTCAACGAAAACTAGTTTTTGAAAAACTTGTTGGGCGTGAGATGACCGCCTGACTCTTGTCAAATAACCCCTGGGATAAAGCGGTAGGGAACTTTCTTGCAATAGGTTTGGTATTGAGGGTCGGCCAGCAGGTGCCGTTCTTCCGTAACGGCGCGGAGGAAGTAGATCGCTTCCCAGCCGGGAATCGAGAGGGCAGCGACCCAATTGACGGCAATCAGTGGCAGGCCCATTACCAACCAGTGCAGATTTTTGGTAATGTAAGCCGGGTGACGGACATAGGCGTATGGCCCGGTTTTGACGATGCCGCGGTTAGTTAAGTTACTCGCTTTGAGCCCTAATGACACCGTGGCCCAAGTGTAGACGAAGAAGAGGGCGAGACTCACGGTCACGGTTACAGAGGCTGCCAAGGGCGATGGGAAAACGGCATAGTCGCTTGAACCCCATCCAATCTCATGAGTCACAAGGCCGTTAAGCGGCGGGTAGCAGGCCAGGGTTACCACCCAGCCGAAAATGGTTGACTCTGTGGAACGTAACTCATTCCCCCACAACTCAAATTCAAAAAGATAACCGAATACAAAAAATCCAGTGTCAACAATGAGCATGAAATTGAGAACCGTGAAGTATAAGAGCCGATTACTGCCCTCCCCAGAATCCGCCAGGGGCGCAAAGAGGAGACTGTGCCCGCTTTTGAGAAATGTGCCCAGGTTGGCGAAAAAAAAGTTAACCATAACGGGAACGAAAAAAAACTTGACGAGGAAAAACAGCATTGTTGACTTTTCCTCTTTCGAAAGTTGTGTCTCGGGTGGAACGGCCATACTGCGGTTCATAAACAAGTCTCGCCAGCCTCTCATGGTTCGGCCGGCCACGCGCCAGAAAATTACCGTCCGAGTATTTTCGCGAGCCCTAGGGTAAAAGAGGAACCAAAAGCAGCCGATAACAACGTAGCCAATATAACAATGTATGATCAGTCCATAAGTATTTGCACCCAATACCGCAAGGGCCACCCCAAGGGTGTGCCGGAGAATGTCGGGCAAGTAACTGATGTCTAAATCCGAACGGGAGATGAAGCCCCGGTAGTAGGGGAGGAAGGAATAGATCGCAATAGCCATACCATATAAGGCGACGCCCGAAAAGTACGCGCGAAAGCGCACAAAAATGTTTGGCATGGCCACGCTTCGTATGTTTTGTGTTAATACCTCTGACCCATTACTCATGGAACAAATCCCCCAACGAGGGTGAAGATTCTGTACGACTTATTCCTTTCGGTATGTCATTAGAAAAACTTTATAAATATTCATGGATGAAAAAAACACCTCCCGTTGGTTTGTGACCATTACCGCCACAAATGATCAAACGGATACAAGTTATCAAGTTTGAAGGAATGTGGCGTAGAGAAGCTAAGTTTTCGCAGCGCTAAATAGCTCCCAAAAAAATAAAAGGCTGGACAACTTGCGTCCAGCCAATGAATTAGTATCTTGGGGCCAAGTAATTAACGCTTCTTCTTTTTTCTCCACTTGTGGACTAAATAGCTCCCCAATCCCGATGTAAGGAGAATCAGGCTGTTGGGCTCAGGGACTGAATGGGGGGGGCCACCCGAGCTAGATCCACCAGAACTCGATCCACCACAACTCGATCCACCTGAGCTTGAACCTCCAGAACTCGACCCACCCGAGCTAGATCCGCCCGAACTGGATCCTCCCGAGCTGGAACCGCCCGAACTTGAACCACCGGAACTGGAGCCACCGGAGCTCGAACCGCCAGAACTCGACCCGCCCGAGCTCGATCCACCTGAGCTAGATCCACCTGAGCTGGAACCACCCGAGCTGGAACCGCCCGAGCTAGAGCCTCCGGAACTAGATCCACCTGAGCTGGAACCACCCGAGCTGGAACCACCCGAGCTGGATCCACCAGAGCTGGATCCACCGGAACTAGATCCACCTGAGCTGGAACCACCCGAGCTCGAACCACCAGAGCTCGAACCACCCGAGCTGGATCCACCGGAGCTAGAGCCGCCTGAGCTTGAACCTCCAGAACTCGACCCGCCCGAGCTCGACCCGCCCGAGCTCGATCCACCTGAACTGGAGCCTCCTGAACTCGATCCACCGGAGCTGGAACCGCCTGAGCTTGAACCTCCAGAACTCGACCCGCCCGAGCTCGATCCACCTGAACTGGAGCCTCCGGAACTCGATCCACCTGAACTGGAGCCTCCAGAACTCGACCCGCCCGAGCTGGAACCGCCTGAGCTCGATCCACCCGAGCTAGATCCACCCGAACTTGATCCGCCTGAGCTGGAACCACCGGAGCTAGAGCCGCCGGAACTTGAACCACCCGAACTGGAACCACCCGAGCTGGAACCGCCCGAACTTGATCCACCGGAGCTGGAACCGCCTGAGCTCGATCCACCCGAGCTAGATCCACCCGAACTTGATCCGCCTGAGCTGGAACCACCGGAGCTAGAGCCGCCGGAACTTGAACCACCCGAACTGGAACCACCCGAGCTGGAACCGCCCGAACTTGATCCACCGGAGCTGGAACCGCCCGAACTTGATCCGCCTGAGCTGGAACCACCGGAGCTAGAGCCACCGGAGCTGGAACCGCCCGAACTTGATCCGCCTGAGCTGGAACCACCGGAGCTAGAGCCGCCGGAACTTGAACCACCCGAACTGGAACCGCCTGAGCTGGAACCGCCTGAGCTGGAACCGCCTGAGCTGGAACCACCGGAGCTAGAGCCGCCGGAACTTGAACCACCCGAACTGGAACCCCCTGAGCTGGAACCACCCGAGCTCGATCCACCTGAACTCGATCCACCTGAACTCGATCCACCTGAGCTGGAACCGCCGGAACTGGAGCCTCCGGAGCTCGAACCACCGGAACTCGATCCACCTGAGCTCGAACCGCCTGAACTGGAGCCGCCGGAACTGGAGCCTCCGGAGCTCGAACCACCGGAACTCGATCCACCTGAGCTCGAACCACCGGAACTCGATCCACCTGAGCTCGAACCGCCTGAACTGGAACCACCGGAACTGGAGCCTCCGGAACTCGAACCACCTGAGCTCGATCCGCCTGAACTGGAACCACCGGAACTGGAGCCGCCGGAACTCGAACCACCAGAGCTCGAACCTCCCGAACTGGACCCACCTGAGCTGGATCCACCTGAACTGGAACCACCCGAACTTGATCCACCGGAACTCGAGCCGCCAGAACTGGATCCACCGGAACTGGAACCGCCACCGGAAGCCGATCCGCCCGAGCTAGATCCACCGGAGCTGGAACCACCCGAACTTGATCCACCGGAACTGGAGCCGCCACCGGAAGCGGATCCACCTGAGCTCGATCCACCTGAACTCGATCCACCTGAGCTGGAACCGCCGGAACTTGAGCCACCCGAACTGGATCCGCCCGAACTGGACCCACCCGAGCTCGATCCACCTGAGCTGGAACCGCCGGAACTTGAGCCACCCGAACTGGATCCGCCCGAACTGGACCCACCCGAGCTCGATCCACCCGAACTGGAACCGCCTGAGCTGGATCCACCTGAACTGGAGCCTCCAGAGCTCGAACCACCAGAGCTCGATCCGCCAGAACTGGATCCGCCCGAACTGGACCCACCCGAGCTCGATCCGCCTGAACTGGAGCCGCCGGAGCTCGAACCACCTGAACTGGAGCCACCGGAGCTCGAACCACCCGAACTTGATCCACCCGAACTGGACCCACCCGAGCTCGATCCGCCAGAACTTGATCCACCTGAACTGGAGCCTCCGGAGCTCGAACCACCTGAACTGGAGCCTCCGGAGCTCGAACCACCGGAACTCGATCCACCTGAGCTCGATCCACCTGAGCTGGAACCGCCTGAACTGGAACCACCGGAGCTAGAGCCTCCCGAACTGGACCCGCCGGAGCTCGATCCGCCAGAACTGGATCCACCGGAGCTAGAACCACCGGAGCTAGAGCCTCCGGAACTGGATCCACCGGAACTTGAACCTCCCGAACTCGACCCACCCGAACTCGATCCGCCAGAACTCGATCCACCCGAGCTAGATCCACCCGAGCTAGATCCACCCGAACTGGACCCACCGGAGCTGGAACCACCGGAACTGGAACCACCGGAACTAGATCCACCGGAACTGGAGCCGCCACCGGAAGCCGATCCGCCTGAGCTGGATCCACCTGAGCTGGAACCACCCGAACTTGATCCACCGGAACTGGAGCCGCCACCGGAAGCCGATCCACCTGAGCTCGATCCACCTGAGCTCGATCCACCTGAGCTGGAACCGCCTGAGCTGGAACCGCCAGAACTGGACCCGCCGGAGCTAGAGCCTCCGGAACTGGATCCACCGGAACTTGAACCTCCAGAACTCGACCCACCCGAACTCGATCCGCCAGAACTCGATCCACCAGAACTGGACCCACCGGAGCTGGAACCACCCGAACTTGATCCACCGGAACTTGAACCTCCAGAACTCGACCCACCCGAGCTCGATCCGCCAGAACTCGATCCACCCGAGCTTGATCCACCCGAACTGGACCCGCCGGAGCTAGAGCCTCCGGAACTGGATCCACCGGAACTTGAACCTCCAGAACTCGACCCACCCGAACTCGATCCACCAGAACTGGACCCGCCGGAGCTAGAGCCTCCGGAACTGGATCCACCGGAACTTGAACCTCCAGAACTCGACCCTCCCGAACTCGATCCGCCCGAACTCGATCCGCCAGAACTGGATCCACCGGAGCTAGAACCACCGGAGCTAGAGCCTCCGGAACTTGAACCTCCAGAACTCGACCCACCCGAACTCGATCCGCCAGAACTAGATCCACCAGAACTAGATCCACCTGAGCTGGAACCACCCGAACTTGATCCACCGGAACTGGAGCCGCCACCGGAAGCCGATCCGCCTGAGCTGGATCCACCTGAGCTACCACCGGAACTAGATCCACCGGAACTGGAGCCGCCACCGGAAGCCGATCCGCCTGAGCTGGATCCACCTGAGCTGGAACCACCCGAACTTGATCCACCGGAACTGGAGCCGCCACCGGAAGCCGATCCACCTGAGCTCGATCCACCTGAGCTCGATCCACCAGAGCTGGAACCACCGGAGCTAGAGCCTCCGGAACTGGAACCACCCGAACTTGACCCACCGGAGCTGGAACCACCGGAACTGGAGCCTCCGGAGCTCGAACCACCGGAGCTAGAGCCTCCCGAACTGGATCCGCCGGAGCTAGAGCCTCCGGAACTGGAACCACCGGAGCTAGAGCCTCCCGAACTGGATCCGCCGGAGCTAGAGCCTCCGGAACTGGAACCACCCGAACTTGACCCACCGGAGCTGGAACCACCCGAACTTGATCCACCGGAACTTGAACCTCCAGAACTCGACCCACCCGAACTCGATCCACCAGAACTGGACCCGCCGGAGCTAGAGCCTCCGGAACTGGATCCGCCGGAGCTAGAGCCTCCGGAACTGGAACCACCCGAACTTGACCCACCGGAGCTGGAACCACCCGAACTTGATCCACCGGAACTTGAACCTCCAGAACTCGACCCACCCGAACTCGATCCACCAGAACTGGACCCGCCGGAACTTGAACCTCCAGAACTCGACCCACCCGAACTCGATCCCCAGCCGGAACTTGAACCTCCAGAACTCGACCCTCCCGAACTCGATCCACCGGAGCTAGAACCACCGGAGCTAGAGCCTCCGGAACTGGACCCACCGGAGCTGGAACCACCAGAACTAGAGCCCCCGGAACTCGATCCACCTGAGCTGGAACCGCCTGAGCTCGATCCACCCGAGCTAGATCCACCCGAACTTGATCCACCGGAACTGGAGCCGCCACCGGAAGCCGATCCGCCTGAGCTGGAACCACCCGAACTTGATCCACCGGAACTGGAGCCGCCACCGGAAGCCGATCCGCCTGAGCTGGATCCACCTGAGCTGGAACCACCTGAGCTGGAACCACCCGAACTTGATCCACCGGAACTGGAGCCGCCACCGGAAGCCGATCCGCCTGAGCTGGATCCACCTGAGCTGGAACCACCCGAGCTGGAACCACCCGAACTTGATCCACCGGAACTGGAGCCGCCACCGGAAGCCGATCCACCTGAGCTCGATCCACCTGAGCTGGAACCGCCTGAGCTGGAACCGCCTGAACTTGGAACCACCGGAGCTAGAGCCTCCGGAACTGGAACCACCCGAACTTGACCCACCGGAGCTGGAACCACCGGAACTGGAGCCGCTAGAACTGGAGCCGCTGGAACTCGAACCTCCAGAGCTCGATCCACCGGAACTGGATCCTCCCGAACTGGAGCCGCCAGAACTCGAACCACCCGAACTGGAGCCTCCGGAGCTCGAGCCACCGGAGCTAGATCCGCCAGAACTTGATCCACCGGAGCTGGAGCCACTGGAACTCGAACCACCCGAACTTGATCCACCGGAACTTGATCCACCGGAGCTAGAACCACCCGAACTTGATCCACCGGAACTTGAACCTCCAGAACTCGACCCGCCCGAGCTCGATCCGCTAGAACTCGATCCACCCGAGCTCGATCCACCTGAACTAGAGCCGCCAGAACTGGAGCCACTAGAACTCGAACCGCCTGAGCTGGAACCTCCGGAGCTGGATCCGCCCGAACTGGAGCCACCAGAACTCGAACCACCTGAGCTGGAACCTCCGGAACTCGATCCTCCCGAACTGGACCCGCCAGAACTGGAACCGCCAGAACTGGAACCGCCAGAACTGGAACCACCCGAACTTGATCCACCGGAACTGGAACCTCCGGAACTCGATCCACTAGAAGTTGATCCACCGGAGCTGGATCCGCCCGAACTGGAGCCACTAGAACTCGAACCACCTGAGCTGGAGCCTCCGGAACTAGATCCACTAGAACTGGATCCACCGGAGCTCGAACCGCCGGAGCTGGATCCGCCGGAGCTCGATCCACCAGAGCTAGAGCCGCCGGAGCTAGAGCCGCCGGAGCTAGAGCCGCCGGAACTCGAACCACCTGAGCTAGAGCTATTAGTCTGTCGTGGGCCGATTACCGGAGGCACAGGAATGGGCGTTGGGGTCGTTGGGAAATAGTTTACTGGTGTGAAAGGCGTTGGTGGTATATTTTCCGTTGGATAGTCAGGAGGAAGCAACATTCCAACGGGTGGGAAAAGGTATCCTCCAGGCCCCTCTCCACGAATTCCTGGTAGAGCCGGCGGAGAGTGTCCAGCGGCATTAGGCAGTGGGGTGTTTAATGTTAGTTCGGATGGCTGCTCTGTCGACACGGGGACTTGGCGTTCATCAGATATTCGGTTAGCGCAGCGGGTTCTCGCATAGTTTTTCCCGTCCGTAACCAGGAATTCTCCCTTAGTTAACTTGATCCGTTTCCGAGTCCAGTATATCTGGTTGTTCATCCGGTAAGAGACATAGGCGCTCTTGTCAGTATCTAGTCTCACAATCCGTGCGTGCTTAATATCAAAGTCAGAAAAATGGGTGGCTGCAACTCGATCTTTTGCCAGGGACGAGCGCAGATCGTCTGCATCAGCAATGCCCCCAACGATTACCGAGAAGGGATAAACTGTTCGGCCAAATCCTGGAGGGTTAGAAAACGCTCGCTGATGGAGCGAAGGACTAGCTAGTTGGTTATAGCTTAACTTTGAGGGCTCAGCTAGATTCGACTTGCCTGGGAGAACCGGGTGCTCGTTTCCTCGACCGACAAAAAGGAAGATTGCAGAGATAATCATTAATGGGAGGATTAGAATTACCCATTTTGTGCTTTCCCCAGGCTTCCCTTTGTGCCTCTGTATTTTCCGCGACATAGAAGACATCCACAGTCAATTCCGTGTACACCACCACTGTTGGTTGGCAATTGGATAGCCACATCTGTAAGGGACTGATCGTGCAGAAGGAAAGATTTTGGGAAGCCTTAAAATGTACCTATTTTTCCACCATTGGGATGCTCATATTGTATAAAATCTTTCCCCATCTGTGCTGGTCTTCGGGAAATCCTTTCACCCCTTTTCGTTTCGCCTTCATTGATCAAGTCTATCGGCCGGTACCTGTGCAAGCCCAATCGCTCCATCGATTTATAGGTTCCTTCGGTTTCGGGAACGGCAGATCCTCTTGACTAAAGTTCTATGGAGTTTTACTTAGGAGCTTCGACGGTTGAGTGCTGCGTTTCAGAGCGCGCTCTGGACACCTGGTCAAACGTTCAAAAACCACCCTCCCTAACTTGCAACTGTTGCTCGCGTGCTCAATGAGAATAGGCCATTAATGAAATGATCACAGGTGGCAATAGCAGCCACAGTATCTTTCGGTTACTGGATTGAGATCTGGGTTTCAATGACATGTGGGAATTGCCAAAAAGAGAATAATGAGCTCACTGCTCCTGTCATCGTTATGTAGCAAAAGAGGGACCATATTTATAACCTCTACCTTCTCTTGGCGGAGCTCGGGATTCTCGCCGTTTCAAGGTTTAGAATTTCTCTTATTAGCTCCATTAAAGAGCAAAAGATTTCTTTCCTTTGTCGTGTTCAATTACCAATAAGAAACTCAAGGAAAGGTGTTTGTGATAATTATTAAGCTCATTTTCGAGAACATGCTCTCCCAGTCGGTATCGTTCCCGTTTTATTTGTGATTGGTTTGGCACTGTCAATCCATCGCAATTAGTGAAAGGTCGGGAATATGCGGCTCATCATAGGAGCCAGTCTTTTCATTGCTATTTGTTGCACCCCGATAGTCGACTTGCCATTTTTTCATTTGGAACGCCAATTTCCTCCGTTGCTCGATATGGGTATCGTGGGTGATGCCCGTTCGATTGTCGTTCTCTATAGCAACGGAAGAATTTCTCGGAGACGCCTACCACCGGTAACCTTTCAGCAGGAGACGGTCTGCAGACTGGTTGAGGGCATTCGCCTATATCGACTCATTCCAGGATCAGTGTTGATTGTTTCGCGGGGGGATTGTCAGGGAAGGGGATCCACCCATCGCTCAACTCATGGTGGAGTTTCTCATTAATATGGGTGTTCCATCAGGATCGAGGTGGACAGAACTGCAAAGAGCTTTTCACGAATAGGCGGGATACTGTTGGTATCGATTCCGTGGCTGGAGCTAAGATGATGACACTGCTGTTAAACCGAAACGTCCTCCAGGACGATGGCGTTAGTTCTGGGCCCAATTAAACCGACGAGTAGAGCGACTCCCACCATGGCAGCACCCATGAAAAGAAACACGGCAAGCACTCCGTCCACCAACAGATAACTGATCACGTATGTCGAGAAGACTGCGCTCAAGCGGCTCCAACTGTAGGTAAAGCCCACTCCGGTGGCACGAGCCCTAGTAGGAAATAATTCTGCCTGGTAGGCGTGCAGGGCCGCAGAGAACCAATAACTGAAGATCGTGATCAAAGCCCCCGCGGCTATAATGGCCCAAGGAGTTTCCACGAAAGGAAACGCCAACCCGGAAATAGCCATCGCTAAGGATAAAAAGACGATCATGTTCTTGCGCTCAAATTTTTCAGCCGTATAAACAGAAATGAATGGTCCAATCGGGCTGACCAGTGCGATCAGAAAGCTGTATTCGAGGGATTGATGAAGACTCCTTCCTTGTTTGAGAAAGAATGTGGGCGCCCAATTGGCGAATCCGTAAATCCCAATGGTTTGCAGCATATGGAAAATCATCAGCATGATCGTTCTTCGTCGATAAACTCGCCCCCAAAGTTCCCGGAAAGGCATTCGAGAAGGGCTCGGCGTTTTCATGGGTTGTGGGACCGGGAGCTGGGCCCCGATTTCGTCCGTAACTTGAGATTCGATATTTTGCATGATTTCATTAGCTTTCGCGTATTTCCCCCTCGATTCAAGCCAGCGAGGAGACTCAGGAAGACAGCGGCGCAAATACCAAACAAATAAGGCGCCAATGGCTCCCATAATCATGACCCAACGCCATCCGTCCAGAATCCAGTGCGTCGGGGCCAGAATTTTTGAGAAAAATGCCACGACCGGGATTGCGGTGAACCCAACCAGCTGGGTAATCGCAACATAGCGCCCACGTGAATGACTGGGTAATATCTCAGTGACATAGGTGTCAATGACCACCAACTCCGCTCCGATCCCTATTCCGGAAAGACCTCGCCAGAGAATCAGTTCCCAAGAGGAAGTCGCAAATGCTCCCATCAAAGTGCAAAAGGAGTAAATCAGCAACATGAATAGAAACGAAGTCCGCCGCCCGAAGTGGTCGCTGCCGATTCCGAAGAAAATGGTTCCAACATACATTCCCAAAAATCCTGCAGCAAGCATATGGCTGAACTGGTGAAGTGTCAGCATCCCGGAATCTTGCAGTGCGGCACCGATATAGGCCATCATAAAGATGTCGTAGAAATCAAACCAACCACCCAGAGAGATCAAACCGATAAATTTTCTATGAAAACCGCAGAGAGGCAGGCGTTCCAGTCTGGCAGCAATCGAAGGCCGTGGATTTTCAAACTGCACTGTGGAAGCCTCGGAGCGAATAGATTCAGATGTCATAGGGCCGGGGACGATTGGCAGAATTCAGCCAAAGAGTCAGGAAACTTTATGGATCTGGAGTTACCGGATTAATCACGCGCTTCCAGCAAGCAAGAAAGATTCTCAAGTTATCAGCTACGCTCTGAAATCATTGAAATGACTCAACGGGCTCAATCGGAACTCTTCTTAGTCCTCTGTACTTTAATCTGGGCGGCAACATTCCCGGTCGCAAAACTTGGTCTGCGCGATGCCTCTCCAATCGTTCTGATTGCGGTTAGGTTCTGGATTGCTCTCGTTATCTTTTACCCGTTCTGCCGCGCCGAGGTCCTCACCATTGACGGAAGAACGGCGAGGCGTGGGGCAATCTTGGGGATATTATTATTCGGCGGATTTCTAACCCAAACGGTAGGTCTTCACTATACGACAGCCTCCAAGTCTGCATTTATTACAGGTCTACTCGTCGTTTTCACACCCATCTTTCAATGGATCCTAGAGGGCAAGGTCCCGAAAAGAGGAAACATCATCGGAGTGATACTGGTATCGTGCGGACTTTATCTGTTAACTGCCCCTCAGGGGGCAGGATTTAACCGCGGTGATGCCTTGACCCTTGGGGCTGCCATGCTCTATGCGCTTTACCTCGTCTATCTCGATATGATTACGCGCCAACATTCCTTTATACAGCTGACATTTCTGCAGATCCTGGTCACAGCGCTGCTGGCCAGCAGTTCATTTTATTTTCTCGAGAAACCGTACCTTCATTGGACCTGGAGTTTACTCCTGGCTTTAGCGTATCTCGCCATTTTAGCGACTCTATTGGCGTTGTATCTCATTACAAAACACCAGAGGCAAACGACCCCGACCCGGTCTGCCGTCATCTTTTCTCTCGAGCCTCTATTTGCGGCCATATTTTCTTATTTCATATTAGGTGAACAATTAGGGAGAGTGGCCCTTGCAGGTGGAAGCATGATTTTGGCAGGACTCCTCGTTTCCGAACTTTCAGATCTACTATTCAAAAAGAAATAACACTCGTTTGCATTGGAGAAGCTTTCCAGGTGAACCCACCATGACGCTTTCTCGTGACTGGGCATGGGAAACTAGCAACTGCTCAATCGGCTCTGGGAAGCCTATGGGACTAGAGAGATGCTGGCGATGTTCCAGACCGGGTTGCGTAATTCGTGCACTATCCTCCCGGACGAATCCAATTCCACGAGGCGCTTGCCAGTGTAGTCCGCGACAATGAGACCTCCGTCGGGGAGAGGCTGCGTCCCTGTGACCCAGCCAAAACGTAAATCTAATTTGTTCCCTGCAATTGTGCGGACCGTCTTGCCCGCCTTGTCAACCTCGATTAATTCCCCTGGTTCAGCAAGGCTAATGAGCGTATTGCCGTTTTCAAGACGATGGGATTGATAAGGGAATCGCGTATTTCCTCCTTCGGCCACGTAGCTCCAGATGATCTGACCGGAGCGGTTCACTTCAATAATTTTCCCAGCAGCTTCGACGGCTATCAGAAAGGTGTCTTGATCTGTTGGCCGGACGGAGCGCATTCGCATGTTTCCGATGTCCGGGTTCTGGTATTCCCAAACGATTTTGTGGGCTGAATCTACCTCAATAATCTTCCCGGACTTAGCGTCCGCGATCATCGTATTTCCATTCCTGAGCCGTTGAGCGGAGACGGGTTGCTCCAGCCCTTCTGCGGCGCCATAAGTCCAAACAATGTGATGGTCCCCGTCCATTTCGACAACCCTCCGGCCGAAGTCCATCGTAAAGAGTACGTGTTGACTGGCTAAGGCCTGGACATCGCGTCCACGCTGATTGGGGGTGCGCCACAAAACCTTTCCCGAAGGCCAGGAGATAGCTAGAATTTCGGCCCCCGGACCATGATCGGCGATGAGAAGCTGTCTCTCGGGTCGCACTTTTAGATGACTGTCCATGAATTCAAAAAGCCCTTTTTCGGCTTTCTCAGCATCCGTGCCCTTGAATCCATGCCCAGCCCCTTCGAGGGTGAGCAACTCGCTTTCTACTCCGGCGGACTTCAAACGCTCCGTAATCCAGACTGCCTGTTCGTAGGCCACGTAACGGTCTTCAGTTCCATGGATTGTCAGCACGGGTGAGGCATTGGGAGTAACCCAATTGAGCGGACTCGCTTGCATGTGGGCGAGTCGTTCGTGCTCCAGGTCTCCACCCAGGAAGAGAGGAAGAACTTCAGCCTGCGTCGACGCTTTTCCCGTAGGACTTTGTAAAATCCGTCGGGCCAAAGAAATTCACGACACATTGAACCTGGCTGGACTGTTCCCGGTAAGGGCCTGGACCCTCGAATTCGGGGATTCCTCCTGTCAGACCGAGGAACAAGGCCAGATGACCGCCAGCCGAAAAACCCGTGACCCCTATGTGTGCGGGGTCGATGTTGAATCGAACGGCGTTGGCACGTAAGAAACGAATCGCGGTCTTGACGTCATGTACCGGTGCGGGAAATTGATCCCTGGGGGAGAGGCGATAAGAAATCGTAGCCGCCACGTAGCCTCTTCTTGCGAGCTTAATACACAATGGAAGTTGACTCTGGCGCTCTCCTTTGCGAAAGCCGCCTCCGTGGATGCAGACCACAGCAGGGTAAGGTCCACCGGTACCTTTCGGAGTCACCACATCCATAGCCAGATTCACCGTCTTGGCTCCGGCCGTCAGATATTCAATATCCGGTTCCCAGAGGACATCATCGGGGATCACAAGTTTTTCCCCCGTCTGACTGTGAGAATAAACGGGCAGTAACAAAAGCAACATCAAGCTCCAAACAACGGACATGCAGGCCTCCAGTTCAGCTTGCGCTGCGTCAAATCTAAAAACAATTGGAATACGGGATTCTTGCATTTGGTTTTATGTGACGCAACTATTTCTTCGGGCAATCAAGCAGATTGCGATGATTTTCCTGAGGGTAGCAATTGGCGGCGACGATGAAACATCTCTGATGAGACCATGTCAACGGACGGTGGGTTTCAGAGTTGCGATTAGTGAAATGAAGAAACGAAAAAAGGCTGAAACGGCAACTCGGAATGTTGAGGCCGCTGGCGATTAGCGTTTAAAGGCACTAGCCAGGGGGGACCTTTCCATCATAAGGCTGATAGAGGAACTGCTTTGCCTTGTCGTGGCTAGGGGTCTTAGGAGTAAGCGCCAGAGCGGCCTGATAGGCAGCGATGGCGCCTTGTCGATTATACAGGAGGTCCCGGCACTGCCCCAGGGTTAAGAGGGAGGCGGCTCTTATTAGAGCCGTTGCCTGTCCATCCTGGAGGGCTTTCTCAACAGCGGCTTGAGCATCGCGGGGGCGGCCTAATCTGAGTAAAGCCAAAGCGAGCCGCAAGTTTACTTCACCGGGTGAAAAGACGTGAAATCCTGGCCGTTTCTGATTTACATTGTTTCGAATTCGTTCGAATGTCGCCACGGCCCCTTTGTAATCACCCAGGCTAAACTGGATACGTCCCATGGCCATTGTAAGTAGAGAGTCCTGGGGAAATTTTTTCAGAACATTCTGCATTTCGCTCACTGCGTCATCCCACCTTCCTTCGCGGATGTCACAAAGAACGAGACCCAGACGGGCATCGTCTCTGACATAACGCGCTTGCGCCGTGGCGATTTCAACGAATTTCCGCCCTTCTTCTTTTGAAACCTTATATCCCATGATTTTAAGAATCATCCGTGTGAAGACTCCTCTCGTTCCCAGCAAATGCATATGCATTCCCATGGGGAAGAGAGGGTCTTTGAAGTTGGGATCCAGACGGAACGACAATTCCATTAAATCAAAAGATTTGTCGGCATGAGCCTTAGCCGCAAGAAGCTTTCGATCGACCGAAATAATGAATACACTTTCGCTTCCTTCTGCCATGCCCAACCAAAATAAGGCTTCCGGATTCTTGGGATTCACGTCAATGAGAGCCTGAGCCTTTTCTTTCATTTGGCTAACAGCCTCTTCAAACTTGCGTCTCAGATCCGGAGGGCAGGGAACCCCATTCGGCGGTGCATAGATATCCGGCGGCAGGCCAAAGGCTGTGGTTAAAAGCGTGTTCTGCAAATAAAGAACCTTCATCCAATACGTTGTTGCAAGATAGAGGTAGGCTCGCGGATTTGCGGGGTCCAGCCGGATGACTTCTTCGAATTGAAGCGCCGCCCGGTCATACTCGATGGCATACATTGAACTAAGGGCTCTTGCAAATGCCGTGTCATAGGGAGAGACGGCCTGTAGAAACTTGGGCGAGAACAACAAGAATAATAGGAAAGATGGAGTGATCTTTGCCAGAGAGCGCAATAGAATCCCCTATTTTAACTCATTTTGGAGCCAAGAGTCCCAGTGAAGCCACTGCATACGCTGCACATCCTTCGCCTCTTCCCATCGGCCCCAGTCCTTCGTTGGTGGTGGCCTTGACGGAAACCTGGTTGAGGGAAAGGGCCAGGCTTTCGGATATGTTCCGCCGCATCGCAGGTATGAAGCTTGCAATCTTGGGCGCTTCAAGGACAACGGTGGAGTCGATATTGATGACTTGATAGCCAGTGTTGATCAAGAGCTCCTTGACCATGGAAAGCAGTTTGAGACTGGAGATATCTTTGAAACGGGGATCGGTGTTCGGATAATGTACACCGATGTCACCAAGTGCTGCGGCCCCCAGCAGTGCATCACAGATGGCATGAAGAAGAACATCGGCATCCGAATGCCCCTCGAGACCATGCTCGGACGGGAGATGGACGCCTCCTAATACGAATTTTCGGTCGTGGGCAAAGCGGTGAATATCGTAACCAAAGCCAAATCGATAAGACATTATCTGATCCCAAAATAAGAATAGACGCCCATAGATTCCTTCCACTCGATTTTCACGTTCTCGACTTGAGCCAGTCTGGGCCCGCGCGTGGCCAAATCGACGAGTCGCTCAATAGCCAATTTCTCTCCTTCGACCTCGATTTCAACCCGACCATCGGGAAGATTTCGAACAAAACCATTCAGGGGGAACAACTGCGCTTGATGCAGGATAAAGTAACGAAATCCCACTCCTTGGACTGCCCCCTCCACGATGATTCGAGCTGCGGCGAGCACGTTGAGTTCTCCTATTCGTAACGAAGAGCTTCAATGGGATCCAGCCCCGCTGCCTTATGAGCAGGGTAGTAGCCGAAAAATATTCCGATAAATGCTGAAAAGAAAATCGAGATCAAGATGGAATCGGCCGAGATCAGGGTAGGCCAACCCATCAGTTTGAGAAAGGGCCATGGATGCCGCCACGCCCAGGGCTAATCCGAGCAATCCGCCCAAGGTACACAGTACAATCGACTCGGTTAGAAACTGGATCCGAACGTGGCTGGGGCGAGCTCCGATGGCCATGCGTATCCCAATCTCGCGAGTTCGCTCGGTGACGGCAACTAGCATGATATTCATGATCCCAATTCCGCCAACGAGCAGCGAAACAGCGGCAATGCTTGCGAGCAGTCCAGTCAGAATCCGATTCGTGGCATCCGCGGCTTCCGCAACTTCACTCAGATTACGAACAGTGAAATCGTTGTCTTGAGTGGGTCCGACGTGGTGCCGTTGCCGCAACAATTCGGTGATTTGCTCTTGGGCGGCATAAGTGGCACGAGCACTCACTGCCCCGACGATGCCAGATTGCACATACTGGACGCTTGTCTGGAATTTCTTCTGGACCGTCGTAAAGGGGACGATGATGGTGTCGTCTTGATCTCTCCCCAAAGGCATTAAACCCTTTCTTCTCCAAGACTCCAATCACTTGAAATGACAGGTTGCGAATGCGAATCGTCTGTCCAACCGGGTCAACGCCGTCGAATAATTGAGTGACAACCGTCTGCCCTAAGACGGCCACTCGGGCCGCGGTCTTGACGTGAGATTCGTCAAAGAAGCTTCCCTGGGAGACCTTCCAGTTTCGCAGAGCGGGGAGTTGTTCATTAAAGCCTTCAATCCGGCTATTCCAGTTTTGATTTCCAAAGACAACTTGAGCCATGCTATTTGCACTCGGACTGACTATTTTTACGGCAGGACATTCACGTAAGATCGCCTCGAAGTCCTCCACGGTTAGCGTGTTCATGGTTCCAGCCCCGCCACGGATGCCCCAATTTCGATTCGTGCCGGTCCACACCATGAGGGTATTGGTCCCCATCGAAGCGATTTCTTCTTGAATTTGGTGCCGTGCTCCCTTGCCGAGACTCACCATCGCAATGACCGCGCCGACGCCGATGATGATTCCCAGCATCGTCAATATAGACCGGATCTTGTTTCGGCTGAGGGCCTTGAGAGCAATTCGAAAGGTCATGAACCAATTCATGGGAAACCTCGAGCACACCCGCTAATCCTTAATTATCGGGTCTCATCACGGATCATGAGTCCATCCTTCATATGGATGACCCTGGTGCGTAAGCGGCGATTTCATGCTCGTGGGTCACCATCACCAAAGTGATCCCTTCATCTCGATTAACGGACTGCAAAAATCGCATGATCTCTTCGGATGTCGTGCTGTCCAGGTTACCGGTCGGCTCGTCCGCCAAGAGAATGGCGGGACGATTGACCAGAGCTCTGGCGATGGCAACCCTCTGTTGCTGGCCCCCAGAAAGCTGATTCGGATTGGCTTTGGCCTTTTCCGAGATGCCCACAACCCCTAGTGCATGCTGGATTCGATGCGATCTCTCCTGCTTGGGGACGCCGGAATATAACATAGGTGCTTCCACGTTTTCCCATACTGTGGTTCGAGGAAGCAAATTGAAGCTCTGAAAGATAAAACCGATCTTCTGATTTCGAATGTCGGCTCTTTGAGCTGGGCTGAATGTGGAAACGTCCACTCCATCCAGCTTATAGGTGCCGTGTGTTGGATGATCGAGACATCCTAAGAATATTAAGTAAGGTCGATTTCCCAGATCCTGACATCCCCATTATCGCAATAAATTGGCCGCGGGGAATTTCCAATGAAAAGTTTCTTAAGGCTTCAATCCGGACTTCCCCTGTATCGTAAACTCTCCTTGATTTCGTCCATCGAGATGATCGCCGTGTTTGAGCCGCGTGGGGGGGATCTGCTGGCGAGTGAATGATTGCTTGGCTTGGGTGAAGAGAGGGTTTCAGGCATCACTATCGCCCGCCTCCTTTGCGCGAGGGAGGAACCGCAGGGCTAAAGGGACCACGAAATGGACTCGTGTTCCGCTGGGCCGTGCTGCCATCCGCCTCATTGATTTCCCCTGTGACAACTGTATCCCTTTCTTTAAGATCACTATCCAGAATTGCGGTTTCCTTGCCATTGGTAATTCCAAACTTCACTTTCCGGGGCTGGGGGGTGCCATTGCTATCCAATGTCCAGAGGACCCCAGGTATCGGTTTGCTATCTTCTGCCTGAGGGAAACGAATTTTCATCCCCCCGTGAATCCCATAGCGATCGGTTGTCGAGAGGCTCATGGCGGTTGAGGCTTCCTGTGGCCCCGGAGCTTAATCCGCAACGCGTCCTGGTCTTGTTCACGATCAAGCATAGCAGAGTTCGATGAATTGGGTTTTGTAGGAAGACGGAAAGGATTCGGGACCACCGGATTTGAGGCTATCGGATTTCAACTCGCGTCGCTCCCCAGCTAGAGCGGTTTGTACGGTGCCACCTGGATCAGAATTACCTCGCACCGGAGTCGGTCCTGTCGAGTGGCTTCTGCCGCGGAACTTACCTTGCCCATGGATTCCAAGAGTTTTTGGATTTCTTCAGGAGACATGTTCGGGGGGCGATAGCGTAAGGCCGAATTGGCTACCCGAAGAACATCGTGGGCACTCGCCACGGTAAAACTCACATTGGCAGTCATTGCAGGTCGTAACTTCAACTGCGGGTTGTCCACATCAATGATGACGTTATAAACCACGACATTCGAAGCAGTGCCGCCGGTGGAGGAGGTCTGGCTAGTGCCAGAAGTACTGGAAGTCGGGAGTTTAGAGGTAAGGCGTATTTCCGAAATCTTGCCCTGGAACACCTGGCCCGGGAAAGCGTCGACGGTGAAATCTACTTTTGCTTTTTCAGATAAAACGCCAATGTCGGCCTCGTCAATCTGGGCAATCAGTTGCATTCTAGAGAGATCGTTGGCAATCAAAAATAGGGTCGGCGTCTGAAAACTGGCCGCCACGGTCTGGCCAATATCCACATTGCGCTCAATGACAACTCCATCAATAGGCGAAATGATATTGGTATAGTGAAGAGTGACCTCTGCCATTCGCAGTTCTGCCTGCGCTTGCTTGACGCTGGCGGCCGCTTGATCCTGTTGGGAGATTGCCGAACGGATGCCGGCTTCGGTTTGATTGACCTGGGCTTCGGCTTGCAAGACGCGCGCCAGGTTCTGGTCATAGGTCGCCTGCGCGGTCTGTAAATCACGCTCGGGAATCAGGCCGTCTTTGAAGAGCCCCTCAGCACGGATCTTCTGCCGTTCCGATTCCTTTAAATTAACCTTTGAGACTTCAAGATTTGCTTTGGCGCTTTCGAGTTCTGCCTTTCGATTGACCAATTGGCTTCAGAATTCTTAACGGCTGGCTTGAGCTGTTGAAAGCTGGGCTTCAGCCCTTTCACGTTGCGCCTCGAAATTTTCCGGATCAATCACGGCCAGGAGTTGTCCGCTCTTAACGATACTATTGAAATCTGCATAAATCTCTTGAATGCGTCCCGAAACCTGGCTTCCAACCTGTACGGTCACTACTGCCTGCAATGTCCCAGTTGAGCTGACAATTCGGCGAATGTCTCCTCTTTCGATCGTTACCGTAAGGTATTTGTCGGCTAAGTCTCTTCCTGTTCTTCTTGAAGAAAAAAAACGCAGCTATAGGACAACAACAGCAGCGCAACGGCAATCAAGGAATACCGTTTGATGTGATTTTGTTTGATCACGCGGAGAGGCCCTTTCTGGGCGGCGGCTCTTACATTAGGTACCAGATGTTGTCATGCCTTCAATCTAAAACCCTTGTGCCGGCTTCTGAGCACTACAACCAGTTGCTGTTCGATCGATTGACAATTCCAGGTGACTTGGGTAAGGTGATCCGAGATCTGCAAGACCTTGAGCAGCCCATACTAATGTTATCACGCAAAGGTTACTTTTCGAGAGACGATTTGCTCAAGGGCCGCGATCCACTGAATCCCTGCTAGGATCATGATATCAAGGCTTCGATCGAGTCGTAAAACAGAAGGAGAACAGCCTGGCGCTTGGGATCCATGATACGCAGAAAACGATGGGCATCATGGCAGGATTACGCGATACAACCGGTTAACTAAAGAGGGAAAACCTTTGCCACAAGATGCCGGGGGAGTAAATTAGAACGAAAATCAAAGCCTGTAAACCGTCCACCTGCCTGTCTAAGAAAAATTCGACACCTTTGGGTCCTCTTCGCAAAGTAGTGGAATGAAAAGGACTTTCCGAGCCACGCTACTCCTAGCCGTAGCGGCCTTCAATGTAATCTGCTGCCCGCGGGTCTTTGGGAGTAAGAAACAGGTTTTCAGTACGAGTATGCTCGACGACCTCGCCCAACAACATAAAGGCGCATTCCTGGCTGACGCGACGAGCCTGAGCCATGTTGTGCGTGACAATAAGAATCGTGTACCTGCCAGCAAGAGTGAGCATCAACTCTTCGATGGCGAGAGTGGCTTCGCTGTCCAGGGCAGAGCACGGTTCATCCATTAGGATGACTTCGGGCTTCAGTGGAAGCAACCGTGCAATGCAGAGTTTCTGTTGTTGCTCTAATTGAAGGGATGTGGCAGGAGCATGCAGCCGGTCTTTTAAGTCATCCCACAGGGAAACCTCTTGCAGTGCTGTTTCTACCGAGTTGTCCAACTTTTGCTTATTCAATGTCCCATAGGCACTATGGATGCGTAGACCAAAGACAATGTTTTCGTAGACCGAAATGGGCAGAGGGTTTGGCCGCTGAAACACCATGCCTACTGCCTTGCGCAGTTCGATGAGCGAGACGTCCGGGGCATAGATGTTTTGTCCGAGGACCCTGATTTCGCCAGTGGTGGAGACATAGCCGTAGCGTTCGTTGATGCGGTTGAAGCAACGAAGTAGGGTTGTCTTGCCACAACCCGACGGGCCGATCACTGCGGTGATTTGACCGTGGCGAATATTAAGATTGATATTCTTCAGCGCTTGGAAGTTGCCGTACCAAAGACCGAGATTCCTGGTTTCGATACTGTATGAGGTCGCGGCCGGATCAGAAGTACTCATCCGAAAATCCCGTTAACATATTCGTAGGTCTTCCTGTTGCGAGGGCTCTCGGAAAAGATCAAGTCGGTGCGGTCCACCTCCACCACTTCGCCGTTGAGCAGAAAAGCGGTTCGATCGGCCAACCGGCGTGCTTGTTGTACCAAATTGGTAACCAAAATAACAGTCATTTGGGAACGTAATTCCTTCAGCACGTCCTCTATGCGCATCGTGGTGACGGGATCGACCGCGATGGAAAACTCGTCCAGACAGAGGATTTCTGGGTCGTGGGACAACGCTCGGGCAATAGTCAGCCGCTGCTGCTGGCCGCCGGAGAGCCTGGTGCCGAGACTGTCAAGCCGGTCTTTGACTTCCTCCCAGAGTGCGGCCTGCTTCAAACAGCGCTCCACACGCTCCTCCAGTTCGTGCCGGTCATGAATGCCGGCCATCCGAGGTGCAAAAGCAACGTTGTCAAAGACCGAAAGCGGCAGACCGACGGGCAACGGAGCAACCATTCCAATCTTGCGGCGCAGTGCAAAAACATCCTTCATCGCGTAGACGTTCTTGCCGTCGACCTTTACAACACCCGTAATAATGGCACCGGGTACATTCTCAATGGTACGGTTGATGGTCTTCAACAGTGTCGTCTTTCCCGATTGGGCAGGTCCGATAATTCCAAAGACTTCGTTTCGTGGTACTTCTAGAGTTATGCCCTTCAAAGCCTCGTGGCGCCCGTATCGAACTTTCAGATTGCTGATCTCAACTATGGGATTGGGCATTACCATTTTCTCCGTGAACGCAGCCGGACGCGAACGACAATAGCGAGGGAGTTGACAAGCAGTACAGCTCCCAGGAGTACCACCGCCGTGCCGAATGGCAACGCTTTGGGCACATCGGGTACCTGCGTGGAGATCGTGAAAAGATGCATCGAAAGCGCCATGCACTGATCGAACAAGCCGTAGGCAAATACATCCCCTTCTTTGATCGCTTTGAAGAATACGGCGCCCGTGAACATGATCGGTGCCGTCTCGCCGGCCGCGCGGGATACCTGCAAAATAACCCCGGTGAGAATCCCGCTTATTGAGTTTGGGAGGACGATGTGGCGGATCGTTTGCCAACGCGTGGCCCCAATGTTCCAGCAGGCCTCACGGAACGCCATGGGCACAGAGGCCAAGGCTTCCTTAGTGCTGGCGATGAGGACAGGTAAAGTCATAATAGCCAACGTCAACGATGCAGCTAGGATGGAGCGGCCTAATCTGGCAAACAATACAAATGCCCCAAGCCCAAACAAGGCATGCACGATACTTGGCACGCCCGCAAGGTTGACTACAGCAAGATTGACCATTCGGGTGAGCCAGTTGTCCCGCGCGTATTCATTCAGGAAGACCGCTGCCAGGACGCCGATGGGCGTGGCAACAACCAGCGATATGACCACCAGGTAAATTGTTCCCAGCAAGGGGGACCAGACTCCGCCGGACCGCATGCCGTGTATTGGGTTCTTCAGCAGGAAGTCCAGAGAGAGAATTGGCCAAGCTTGATAGACCAAGTAACCAACAATGAGTAGCAGCGGGACCACCATCAGCAAAGTCATGAGTAAGACGATGCTCTTTGCGAGAAATTCCCAGCGCTGTTTGCGACGCGTTAATGGAGTGCTTTCGAACAAGGCAGATTCACCTGGATAAGAGAGGATTCATCATTTGCGTCGAATTCCGCGAATGAAAAGATCCGCGAGAAGATTGACTAGAAACGTGATCGAGAATAAAAGAATGCCAATGATAAACAACACTTGATAATGTTCTGATTGTACGGGTGCCTCGCCCAACTCGGCGGCAATCGTGGCGGTCAACGTCCGCACTGAGTCCAGCAAGCTGGTTGGGATCTTCACCGCATGGCCAGTGGCCATCAACACTGCCATCGTCTCCCCAACACCACGACCGACACCAAGCAATACAGCCGCAAGCAACCCGTTTTTTGCGGCCGGCAGCAGAACACGGCGCACGAGTTGCCAGCGTGTCACCCCAAGCGCCAAGGCGGCCTCACGGTAAGAATCCGGCACTGCTTTCAGTGCGTCCTCGCCGATGGAGACAATGATCGGTACGCTCATCAGCGCAAGAATTAGGCCTCCATTTAACACGTTCAGGCCGATTGGCGTCGCAAACAGCTTGATGATCAGGGGATTCATCACGGTCAAACCGATGAACCCCCACACTACCGAAGGAATAGCTGCCAGCAGTTCGATTGTTATCTTCAGAGTTTCCTTCACTCGTGGCCCGCAGAATTCGGAAATAAAAATTGCGGCGCCTATCCCGAAAGGAACCGCGAGCACCATGGCCAGCATAGTGACACTGGCCGTGCCCGCTATTAAAGCTAACACCCCATAGCGTACATGGCTTTGTGATGTCGGATACCACTCGGGACTGAAGAAAAACTCGCGGGCGTTGAAACCATGGAAGAGAAACCCGGCCCCTTCGCGGAATACAAAGTAGAAAATGCCAAAGACAAACAGAATGGCACTGATGCCGCAGAGGCGGATCAATAATTCAATTACGGATTCACTAAAGGCTTCCCAATGTCGGCGATTCAGCATGCAGTCGCAACTTCTTTCTCCAACTTTAAGGTTGTCGGGCTGCCTCGGGTAGAGGCACGTACCCGCTCTGGACCACGATTTTCTGACCGGCTTCGGAGTGAACCCAATCCAGATACTTCTTCACCTGGCCCACAGGTTCGCCGAGTGTATACATGAACAAGGGTCGTGCTATTGGGTAGGTGTGGTTCAAAGTGTTCTCGATGTTTGGAGCAAAAAACTTGTCGCCTGCCTTCCTGGCAATACGCAGTGTCTTAACGTCTGGTGTCGCATAGCCCATCCCACTATAACCGATAGCACCGGGCGTTTTGGAGACCAGTTCCACCACATCCTTTGACCCGTGCATATCGCGTGAACCGAGTTTGAAATCACGGCCTTTGCCGAGAACTGCCTCGCGGAAGTATTCGTATGTCCCAGAGTTCGACTGCCGGCTGACCCGGATAATCTCGTCGGCGCCCTCGGACATCCTTACAGCCAACTGTGACCACTTTATAGCTTTCCCGCCTTCGCTGTAGATATCAGCCAACTGGTCCAGGGTTATTTCCTCTATTGGATTGGTCTTGTGGACATACACGGCAAGCGCATCATACCCCACCTTGAATTCGCGCGGCTCTTTGCCAGTGTTCTTCCTTGCTTGCTCGACCTCCTGTGGATGAAATTGCCGGCTACAATTGGCGATATCCACGGTGCCATTGATTAAAGCGGCGATTCCAGTACCAGAACCGCCCCCGGAGACTTCCACCGAGACCAGGGGTTCCACTTTGGCGTATTCCTCAGCCCAAGCCTGCGCGAGGTTCACAATCGTGTCTGAACCAGTGTTCTGGATCACGGTTTTCTCGGGTTGCTTTGTCCGTGAGCAACTGAGCGGTACCCACGCGAGCAGGAACGCCAGGAAAGTGGTGACGACGAGCTTCATGAATTGGGATTCAGATCGAAGGTGTGGAGCTTTCATTGGTGAAATCCTGGTCGTTTCCGAGGATCGCTTGAACCAGATCCCGGATGTGGTTGGTTAGAGATTCGTATGCCCGTTCGTATTCAGCCCGGACCTCTTCTGTTGTTCCGCGTGCCTTTGAAGGATCTGGCACCACCCAGTGCAAGCCCACGGTCTTGGTCGGTCTTTGAGGCAATGCTTTCTCCGCCTCTATGCAGAGAGCCACGATGACTTGCATCTGATCAAGCTGGGATACCTGGTTTACCGAAGTGGAGGGTTGAGGAGAGATATCAATGCCCTTCTCCGCCAAAAACCAGATGGTTTGCGGGTCGGTTGCGCCGGCCACGATTCCCGCGCTGCTGAAAGAGAACCGTTTCGCTCCCAACCGAGTGCCGATGGCTTCGGCGATTCGGCTAAGACAACCGTTGGTCTCGTCGACGAACAACACCCTGAATCCTTCGCGGGGCACGTGCCGCACATACTCACCGGTAGCAAAGTAGAGCGCCTGCTCGCAGATATTGGTAGCCTGGTCAGAAACCCGTTCAAGACGGCGTGCCACAGTGATCAATGCGGGAAGCGCCTCCAGCGGTAACTGGCCTTCCAGGCGACATTCCACTAAATCGGCGGTGAGATTGTCCCTCATCTGATTGACTCGAGGTTCACTGGCCATGGTCGCACGCGCGAGATCAGGATTCTTGTCAACAAACGCCTTTACTGCATTGTGCAACATGGGAATTGCCAGGTTCGCGATCTCGTTAAACTTGTCAGTGGGAACTTCGAGGGGGATAGAGCTTATCAGCAAAACTTGACGGGCGATACTTTCAGCATAGTCGCCAACACGCTCCAATTGATTAATAATCTTGCTGGTTGAATAAACAAACCTCAGGTGGGCTGCTGCCGGCTGGTGACGCACGATGAACTCTAAACAAAGCCGGTCCAACTCTGTTTCCAAGGCATCTACGTCCTGATCACGCAAGATCACTGAGTACGCCAACTGTCGATCACGTTTAAGAAATGCCTGAAGAGCGCGCGCCAGTGCTTGTTCGTCCAGGGCCAACATCTCCAGCAGTTTGGCGCGGATGAGGTCGATGTCATGCTGCAGTACTGCCTCTAAGTGGGGCGTGGATAGCGTTGTCATAGTCTTAATTCCTCCACCGCGTATTTATTCCAAACCAACGAACCTCCGCGCCAACATTCTGAGCATATTTAAGGGAAAATTGCTTGCGGGAAGGTGATACCATACTAAGTGACATTATGTCTGTGATTCTATCTCCTTAATTGACACTGATCTTATTGCGAATTTGTTCCAGTCGGTTCCTGCTGATCCCTCGGATAATCAATAGCTCTTCAATCTTGCGGAAGGGTGGATTCTTCTTGCGGTAATCCACAATTCGCTTGGCAGTCACAATACCAATCCCGGAAGGGCTTCCAGTTCCTCAACACTGGCAATATTGATATTGATCTTTTCAGATTTGGCGGGTGCAATCGCGTTGAAAGTTTCGGCCGAGGGAGCCTTTTCTTGCCCTTTTTCCAGATTCCATTGGCCGGCCTGTGCTGGAATTCCCCAATTTGAAAGGATCCATTGAGCCAGGCCATAAGAAAGGCAACTGACATTTCTTCTGGAAATTGCGGCGGCGGGTTTGACTCTTAAAACGCGGCTTTTGATACAAAAGAAATTGCTCATAAGTCAAACTTCAGTTTCCGCTTCGATCGTCGGATGACTTCTCAACATTTCCATCCCGCGTGAAGACTCAATATTCCATACAAAAGAGCAGATTAACCTCGCGGGGCGTAATAGCCTTTGCGCGCTTTTACTTTCAAATTTTTCGGTCAAGCGCTATCCGGATCGCACGAAAATTACCGTCGCGAACTGTATTAGTAGAACGGTAGGCGAGCGAATATTGGCTGCGCAATTCCGTACTGATATCCTGGAAGCTTTGTGTGAGATCTTCCGCCTTGAAGGGGAAAAATGCACGACCGCCGGTTTCTTCGGCGAGCCTTTTCAACAGCTTGTCGCGTCTTCGGTGCCGAAAGATTAAAAAATCCCGTGGAGTTCGTACTAATCGCGTAAATGGAGACATCCGACCTTTGGGCCATCTCCAAAACCGAATTCGCGGTTTCAAGACTCAAATTATCGTCTCCATCACTGATCAGGATGATGATTTTCCGACCCGTTTCAGCTTTTAATTTCTCCTGACATGCCAAAAATACTGCGTCCAGCATTTTTGTGCCACCCGCCGGGACGCACTTGCCGAATCGCTTTGGCCAAGACCTCAGGGCTGTCCGTGTAGTCCTGGACCAATTCGATTGCGGAGTCAAAAGTGATGAATAGGGCTTTGTCCTTGCGAGGTCGTAAAGTCCGATAAAGAAATTCACTAGCAGCGTCTTGTTCAAATTTGAACCGATCGCGGATGCTGGTACTGGTGTCGATCAGCAGAGCGATCGTTAAGGGGAGATCGGTCTCGCGTGAGAAGTTAGTAATTGTCTGTGGTTTGTTGTCCTCGGTGAAGGTAATATCGGATTTATTAAGATCCGTAACCAACCGCCCTCTTTTGTCCGTAACCGTAAAGAGGACGTTGATTAAATCAACATTGACGACCAGGTTTTCGGTGCTCTTCTCGGGCTGACCAAGCTTATCGTCCAAGAAAACTTTGGAATCCTGTCCTAAACTTCCTCCAGAATGATCGCAAGAGGAAGCACAAGCCAATCATCAATAAAATACCTTCAATCGTAGTTCTACCAGTCATTTAAGATCCTCTCGTTCCCTTGGAGATTCATCTTACCTGTACCGGCGCGGAGGGTCAACAAATCCTCCGAAACGGTCCTCCGAAACGTGTCCTCCGATACGCTCAGCGTAGTCTCATGAAGCCTAAATAATAACACCCGCAATCGTGGCAGACAGAAAATTCGCGATCGTGCCTGCGATCATGGCCCTCAGGCCAAGGGAAGCCAAGATCATGTCGACGGGAGGGGGCCAAAGCGCCAATACCCCCAACTTGAATGGCAATGGACCCAAAATTTGCGAATCCGCACAATGCGAAGGTGGAAATGACAAAAGATCGGTGGTCCAGGCTCGTCCGAGATTTCCCCGAGCTTTAAAAATGAGACGAACTCATTGAGAACCATCCTTGTTCCAAGCAAATTACCGACCTGAATCGAATCTTTCCAACTCACGCCCATCAGCCATGCCATGGGGCTGAAGAATACTCCTAGAATTTGCTGCAAGTTTTGTGGCACAGAATCGGGCGGTTTCACCGAGGAGCATCAGCCCTCTCGTGGGACTCGACTGCAGATTTTCCAAAGCATGATGAATCCCTCCGAAAATCCCATTTACGAGCGCCACCAGGGCGATAAAAGCGATGAGCATCGCCCCAACATTTAATGATAGTTGCAACCCTTCTGAGGCGCCTCGGGCAGCGGCATCAATCAAGATTGACATCCGAAGAGGGAATTTCAATCTTCGTTTCCCCCTGGGTACGTGGTGTTTCCGTCTCTGGAACGATGATTTTCGATATCATGATGGCTCCCGGAGCAGTCATGATCACGGCAGTCAATAAATGCACCACATCGACGTGTGCTACGAGGACGTAGGCCGCCATGATGGCCCCCGAAACATGGGCCATTCCCGCCGTCATGATTGTCATGAGTTCCGATCGCGTCATCTCAGCAATAAAGGGACGAATGGTTAGAGGAGCTTCGGCTTGGCCGATGAAGATACTGGCTGCGACGGAGACAGACTCCGCCCCACTGATGGACATCCAACGAGACATGATCGTGGCAAACTTCTGAACCACCAGCTGCATAATCCCCAGGTAATAGAGAATAGCAAATATTGATGCGACGAAATATAATCGTTGGCAAAACTTGAAAACCAAAAATAAACCCTAAGCTTCTTTCGCCAGTTTCAATAGCCAGCGGGCCGAATATAAATCGGGCTCCTTCCGCAGCATAGGCGATCAGATGGTTAACGACATCGCGCATCAGGTAAAAAAACACTCAAGATGAGATTGAATTTGAGAATGACGATGACCCTTGAAGACGAATCAGGCTCCGCAGAAAACGAAGCCATCCCGCCGACCGTTGAAAGAACCAGTGTCGCCAGAGCTTGATAAAATGATTTGTAGGAGGATCAGGACTAATACTCGTCCCCAGCGTCACCGCCAGCCAATCAAAACAATGGCTCAACCAATCGCCCTTAAGAACAATGACGGCCAGCACAAATTGCAATGCGGATCCCAACCAGACGATCTTCCACCGTATGGCTTTTCGATTGGACGATAGTATCACGGCCAAACCGAGGAGAACCATCAGTCCCAGGATTCCGTGGTAGCGCATCATCATTGTCTCGCTCCGGAGATCCTTGGATCGTGGAGATAGCCTCGGGGCGCCCATCGGCTCTCATCGGAAGGGCAAATCAGTGCGGGAGTATCAAGTCGAAAACACCCGTAACTGCGGGTCCCTTCTGATTGTCAGTAAACGGCCACTGGATCGTCAAAAAGTCTTCTCGTGAACGTTAGTTTTAATGTAATGGATAATCTGATCAGTCGGTGTTCCGGGCGGAAATATTTCGGAGATTCCACAAGATTTGAGGGTGGGAATGTCCTGAGTCGGGATAATCCCTCCCGCAACGACCAGGATGTCATGAATCCCTTTCTCGCCGAGCAGGTCCATCACTCGTGGCAGAATGGTATTATGGGCACCAGAAAGTATCGACAGTCCGATGCAGTCCACGTCTTCCTGGAAGCGCAGCATTGACGATTTGTTCCGGAGTCTGACGCAGATCCCGTATAGATGACCTCGATGCCGGCGTCTCGCAGGGCACGGGCAATAATTTTGGCTCCGCGGTCATGACCATCTAATCCGGGTTTAGCAACAAGAACTCTTAGTTGTTTTTCACTCATTAGAAGATAGGCTCCACATAGGTTCCAAAAACAGAGCGCAAAACGTCACACATCTCACCCAAAGTAGCGTACTCCCGGACGCATCGAAGGAAATGAGGCATTAGATTCTCTGCGCCGGAAGCCGCCTGCCGCAGTTCGCCTAGGCATGCGTGGACGCTGGCTTGGCTGCGACCCGACCGGATTTCCCGCAACCGGTTCATTTGCCGTTCTGCAACTTGCGAGTCAATAGTGAGAGTCTCAATAGGACTCGCGTCTTCAGTAATAAAAGCATTGACCCCGACGACGACTTTCTCTTTGTTTTCGACGGCTTTCTGATATTGGTAGGCAGCCTCCTGAATTTCTTTTTGAGGAAAGCCATTCTCAATCGCCGCCACCATGCCCCCCATGGCATCAATTCTATCAAAATACTCCCAGCACCCCTTCTCTAATTCAAGAGTCAGTTTTTCAACGAAATAAGACCCTGCTAAGGGATCGATGATATTGGGCGATTCCGCTTTCGTGGGCGAGAATTTGTTGTGTCCGCAACGCGATGGTGACAGCCGATTCCGTTGGTAAGGCATAGGTCTCGTCCATTGAATTCGTATGGAGCGACTGAGTTCCCCCGAGAACCCCAGCCAGAGCCTGAATTGTGGTCCGAATGATATTGTTATGAGGTTGTTGGGCCGTCAGGGCACACCCAGCAGTCTGCGTGTGAAAACGGAGGATCCAGGAACGGGGGTCCTGGGCGTTAAAACGCTTTCGCATGAGCTGATACCAGACTTTTCGAGCTGCGCGGAACTTGGCCGCTTCTTCAAAGAGATCATTGTGTGCGTTAAAGAAAAAGGAAAGCCGAGGGGCAAATTGATCCACCGTCAAGCCCGTTTTGATCGCCGCCTCAACATACTCGACGCCATCCCGAGAGTAAAAGCCAATTCCTGCAATGCCGTGGACCCGCTTCCCGGATGTGGTAGCCGCTGATGGAAATAGTGTTCCATTTCGGAATATTCTCGGCTCCGAATCTAAAAGTGTCCGTGATGAGTCGCATCGAAGGAGTTGGCGGGAAAATCCAAGTTTTTTGGGCAATGTATTCTTTGAGGATGTCGTTCTGAATGGTGCCGGAAATCTTGCTAAGGTCGAACCCGCATTTTTGGGCATTCACGAGATACATCGCCCAAATGATGGCAGCAGGCGCATTGATCGTCATCGAAGTGGTGATTTTCTCCACATCAATTCCGCGGAAAAGCGTTTCCATGTCGGCCAAAGAATCCATTGCCACGCCACATTTCCCGACTTCACCAAGACGACAAGGGATGGTCAGAATCATGACCCATTAAAGTCGGCAGATGGAATGCAACTGAAAGTCCGGACTGCCCTTGAGACAGGAGATAATGAAATCGCTGGTTCGTGTCTTCAGCTGTTCCAAATCCACTGAATTGCCGGATCGTCCAAAGTCTTCGCGCGATACATTTCTGGATGTATCCCGCGGGTGTAAGGAGGGTAGCCGGGGTTTCCGAGGTCCCGCTGATCGTCGAATCCTTTTAAGTCTTCCGCAGAATAAAGTGGCTGGATTGGGGTGCCAGAGATCGACGTAACGATTTGCTGACGCGCAGGCGGTCTGAGTAGAAAAGGGGAGAGAGAGTCCTTTTCTTCCGGGTTTGAACCGGCTTCATTCTTGTTGGTTGAATTCCCGGCGAACCTGTCCAATCCCACCTCTGTCAGCTCTTTCCAAGGAAAGGTATTGCAAATCAAAATTCTAAAGGAGCCGCCACGAGCTGTCAAACGAATGATTGGCTGCTCAGCCCTCGAACCGGTAAATCCTCTTCCGACTCAACGGGCATTTCGTCCGATGTCAGAAGGTGTCGCTACTTATGAGTTCCTTCCCGCTTGATCGAAACTACACAGGCTAAGCCGGTGTGCGAAAAGAGACGCAACTCTTCAAAGAGATGGGTTGCTTCGTATACTATGTGCCATGCATCTCCTTTGTGTTGTCACGGGATAGCATAACCCAATGCAAGCGGAGGCGAAGATGAGAGCCGTCGTACAGAGAGTGGTTGAAGCACGAGTGGAAGTGAAAGGGATAACCGTTGGCTCCATCGGGAAGGGACTACTGATTTACCTGGGCATCTGTATGAACGACCATGCTGCCGACGCCGACTATCTCGCGGAGAAGATTTTGGGATTACGCGTATTTGAAGACGAACACGGTAAAATGAATCATTCGGTAGTCGAGCAAGGAAATGAAATTTTGGTCGTCTCTCAGTTTACTCTCTATGGAGACTGCCGAAAAGGGCGAAGGCCTTCGTTTACAGAAGCCGCGACCCCTGCAGAAGCGAAAATTCTCTATGAGCTTTTTGTGAATCGATGTTCGGTGAGTCCGCTGGTTGTCAAGACGGGGGTTTTTCAGGAGATGATGAAGGTGTACTCAGTTAATGACGGACCCGTGACGCTGTTGATTGATAGTGGAAAGTCGTTTTAACCTACGAATTCTTAATTCCGGAAAATCTCTGAACTCCCCTATTTATATCCGTCCAAAGTTCCCTTGTCCTTGTAATACTTTCCTGCATCCGTGAGATCTTTCGAGCCATACTTCACGTGGCAAAATGTACAAGATTTACCTGTTTTTTTGCATCCGCGGGCTTTGAGTAATTTGAAGTTGAAAAAGAAACGATCACCGAAACAATAGAGAAGATCACAATTAAAAGTTTGGTGAATCTCAATTGTCAAGTCCTCCTCTGTATAACTATCTCTCGCTGATTTAGATTAATCTAGACGAAGTAGAGTTGTATTGCAACTTCTTGAATTTCTCGATCGCTCGGGAGTCCTTCCTCTCAAGTCCTTAGATTACACCAGTAAGCTGACTGAATATAGAATAAGCAGCCAAGCGGCATTCCGCTCTCATCCAATCAGTTTGAGTGAGCAACGGTGATTCGTATCATGGCTGGATTCCGGACGATCTGCTGGCCTTGGTCCGACTTTAGAAATTTGTTTACGAAAGAGTAATATGGATTACTAAAGTAATTGCTCCGAACACCGATAATTCAGTTGAATTTGATCCAACGAATGGCTAAAGGCCACTTGGAGCAACTCTTCAAGTGAGGGGATTAGACGATGAACGAGCCAATTTTATTAGATCCGACAATCAAAAGCTTTGAAGCACAGGATTTCGAAGACAAACTTTTCGGCAAGGTCGTAGGCCAGGAAAGAGCCGTTCGTCGCCTTTCGGCGCTTTACCAGATTTACCTTTCAGGAATGGCTTCCCCAGGCCGCCCCATCGGAAATCTGCTTGTTTCTTGGGCCTACGGGATCTGGGAAAACGAGAGTTGTCGAAGCCGCCGCTGAAATTCTCTTTGGAGATTCTAAAGCAGTCATCAAGATTGACTGTGCGGAGTTTCAACATAGTCATGAAATTGCGAAGCTAATTGGCTCTCCCCCCGGGTATCTGGGACATCGCGAGACTCCCACCGTTGCTTACCCAGGAAGCCATTGATCAGTTCCACACGGATAGAGCTGAAGTTGACTTTTCTTCTTGTTCGATGAAATCGAAAAAGCGAACGACGCCTTATGGCAGCTTCTCTTGGGGGTTTTGGATAAGGCAACGCTTACCCTGGGAGATAATCGGCGCGTCGACTGAGCAAGACGATTATCATCTTGACCAGCAATCTGGGAGCGGCAGAAATGGGCGAATTTATTTCTGGGGGCCTAGGGTTTCGCACCCCCTTCAGTCTCCAATACGGATGAAAGTGAGCTCGATAAGAAGATCTACAGGACGGCAGTTGAAGCCTCCAAGAGGAAATTTTCTCCCGAATTCATGAACCGCATCGATAAGGTCGTAGTCTTCAACACGCTCCAGAGTACCCAGCTCAAGAAAGTATTGGAAATTGAAATGATGATGGTCCAGGAGAGAATTCTGAACGCGCGAGGGGAAGGGAAATTCATCTTCAAATGTTCGCAGAATGCGAAGGAATTTCTACTGAGCGAAGGGACCGATTTGAAATATGGAGCTCGACACTTGAAACGAGCTCTCGAAAGATATCTGGTCTATCCATTATCGAATCTAGTCGCCACAAGTCAGGTTTCGTTAGGAGATCTCGTTAGAGTGGACTTCGATTCCAGGAGAAGGGGAAACTCTTTTTCTCAAAAGAGGAGCATGGCGGGATCCTGCAGAATTGGGATAACGCTGACCAGACCGCCATCTTCGACGAAATTTTCAGCAAGAACGCTTCAGCGACGAAAGACTCCCGGGTCGATACCAAGGGAGCCAGACCTTCGGTGGCCAAAGAGCGTCGAGGGTAGGCGCCCTCCTTTAATTCGGCTCCGGCCACATCGGATAAGGTGAACGTCTGCCTCCTTTATCCGGTTTCCTTCATCACCAGTTTCATCCCCATCTTCTGCAAAAGCCGCTGATCGCGCTCCATTTCAGGATTGGGAGTCGTGAGCAGCTTGTCGCCCAAGAATATGGAATTCGCCCCTACTAAGATGCAGAGCGCCTGAGCTTCTTCCGACAACGAAAGCCTCCCTGCACTCAGTCTCACTCTGGATCGGGGCATCAGGATTCTGGCCGTTCCGATCATTCGCACCAATTCTAATGAATCGAGATGAGATTGTTTTTCCAGATGGAGTTCCCTGGACCTGAACCAACAAGTTGATCGGGAACGCTCTCCGGATGAGGAGACTGGCTTGCCAGCTGCGCCAGCAGACCACAGCGGTCTTTCCGGTCCTCTCCCATGCCAATGATCCCCCCACAGCAAACTGAGATTCCAGAGCTCCGGACATGCGCTAATGTTTCCAGTCGATCCTGATAAGTTCGAGTGGTAATCATGTTGCCATAAAATTCCGGCGAAGTATCCAGAGTTGTGATTGTACGCCGTCAAGCCAGCATCCGCGAGTTGCTCAGCCTGCTCTTGAGACAGCATTCCCAGCGTGCAGCAGGCTTCCATCCCAAGTTTCGCGAACGCCCTCGGACCATTTGGAGTACTTTTTCGAATTCGCTTCCTTTCGGGATACTTCGCCACGCCGCCCCCATGCAGAAACGCGTGGCCCCCTGATGGCTGCATCGCGTGCGCATTGGAGTGTCTCGTCCACACTCAAAAGCGGTTTCGTTCCAATTTGTTTCGTAGTGAGAGGATTGCGGGCAGTATCCACAGTCCTCCGGGCACCCGCCTGTTTTGATGCTAAGAAGGATGCAGCCTTGAATAGTATTCGGGTCGTGAAACTCACGGTGAATGGTTTGGGCGCGGAAAAAAAGATCTGGCAAAGGCAACTGATAAATGGCGAGGATGTCAACGACTTGCCAATCATGTCGAATCTTATTGCTGATTTGGGTTTGCATTCTGTGTAATCCTATTGCAGTTATATTTTTAAACGGTCGGGGTACCATGAGGCTGCAACGGTGTCAGAAAGATACCACGTTCATTCATGCGTCGCAACCTGAAGCCCCGCTGTGTCCCTAGATGACGAACTATTCGTCTGATGACGAAATTGCAAAAATCATTAGGGTGGTTCTTGCGGAACTAACCTAAACCCAGATAACTTAACGAGTATTCGAGCTCGGAAGGGTACCATGAGTCGAATCCGTGCCTCTAGTGAAGATCAAACCGGGTAAATTATCAAGGAGGGAAGAATGGACAGTCGTGAACGTGTGAAACGTGCTATCAGATTCCAGAAACCAGATCGTTTGCCCATTTCGCATGCCGTTCTGCCGGCTGCCCAGCTAAAGTATGGGCAAGCGCTGAGTGAGATTCTGATGGAATTTCGCGAGGATTTCGGGTGGAACTACATGAAAGATCTTCCCTTGGAAAAGTTCCCGGCCTGTTACAAGCAGGGGCGCCACAAGGATGACTTTGGGACGACGTGGCAGGTGGAATGGATGGGGGTTTGCGGGATTCCTGTCGAATACCCGATTGCGGATCTGAGCTCTTATGATGAATTCCTGTGGCCTGAAGATTTCAACGCAGGGCCTCCGTCAGGACGACAATACAGCGGTCATATGTGCGGATTCGATGACCATTGGTACGCGCGGGGCGCCTGGATTACCTATTTTGAACAACTCCAGCAATTACGTGGCATGGAGAGTCTCATGATGGATATTGCCACCGAAAGCCGGGAGTTTTACCGCCTGCTGGATGACTTGCTGGCCTTTAACCTGCGGTGGATCGATCAATGGATCAAACTGGAATACGAGGGACTCCACTTTGCCGATGATTGGGGAGGCCAGCAAACTCTCCTAATTCACCCTCAAACATGGCGACGAATTTTCAAGCCACGATATGCAGAAATGTTTAAGCGGACACACGACGCGGGGATGGATGTGTGGTACCACTCGGACGGACGCATCAACGATATTTTTGGGGACCTCATTGAAATAGGCGTGAATGTGATCAATTGTCAGGTGGCAGTCGTGGGTCACGATTGGGTTGCGGCAAATGTACGGGGGAAAGTGGCCTTCAGAACGGATATCGACCGACAAAAAGTTCTTCCGTTTGTTTCACCCGCCCAGGTCAAAGAAGAGGTGCATCGGACTTTCGAAGCATGCGGTACCCCCACTGGCGGACTCATCGCATGTGGGGAAGTTGGCCCGGACGTCCCCTTACAGAACATTCTTGCTATGTACGATGCCTTCCGGGAATACTCTCCACGAGGCAGTTGATCCACTCACCTATATGTTTGTTCGAACCGCCACGGCCAGCAATTAAGGCTGGCCGTGGTAAGTCAGCAGACTACTGAACGACTAAACTGACGCCAGTTGAATGATTAAGGCTGCCACTTGTGCCTGTGATCGTAAGCGGATAGGTACCCGTTGGAGTATTTCTATTGGTCTTGACCGTTAGCGTCGAGCTATTGCCGCTACTCGAAACGGGATTTGGACTGAAGCTACCAGAGCTTTTCGACGGGAGCCCACTGACGTTCAGACTGACGCTGCCCGGAAACCCATACAGCCGCGTTATGGTCACCGTGTAGGTTGTACTGTTTCCCCTGGTCACGCTTCGAGAAGCCGGTGAGGCGGAAATCGAAAAGTCCGGAGGATTTTGGGAATTCACATTCAATGTGACTGTAATCCAATGTGTTAGGTTTCCTATGGGGTCGGTACCGGTGATCGTTATGGTATAGGCTCCTACAGGGGTATTCGTAGCTGTGGTGATATTAAAATCAGACGAGCTGTTCCCGCCCTGGACTGGATTGGTTGAAAAGGTACAAGTGGCATTTTGTGGACAAATAGATGCCGTCAAAGTGACGTCTCCGACATAGCCATTTAAACGGGTGATCGTCACATTATAGCCAGTCGCTCCTCCTTGGATCACCGTGTTGCTTGAGGGGGAGGCCGATATCGTGAAATCAGGAGTGGCCGTTCCTCCACATGAGTCAAACTTGAATGAAGCGATTTGGGTTTTCCAGTTAAACGTGCCATTGACAGCCAAGTATTCGTTTGTATACCAGAATGTGCAATCATCGCTCGGATCGATTCGCATGGCACTGTAGTCTCCCCAACGGCTGAGCGACGCAAGTTGGGAGCCAGTACCCTCCACAATACTCTGTTCGGCTAGAGTCATCGTCCCCAAAGCATCGCCCGCCTGTCGACCAGTATAGCGGATGGAGGGATGCATAGAGCTGCTGGAAACGCTATACCCTAGCCCAATATTGCCCGCTTTATCCATAGCCATGCTTCCCATCCAGCGATAATTTGTGTCAGGCGCATAAGTTCCCTGTTGATTGATGGTGGGTGTTCCGTTAGGGTTTCTGATTTCATACCAGCGCACGCCGACACTGCTTTCTGCGGTCACCGAATGGTTTACTACAATCGACTCATGGTCTCCAAAATTCCGATACGCCAGGCGATACATTAACCGATCAGCAAGCGAATCTAATTGCTGGGTAGTACCGCTCTGTGGGATGCATGTTCCGCCTCCACTGCAGGCTGCTGAAAAGGCTTCAACTGGGATATTCGTCGGTCCGGTGAAAGTCGAGGAACTGGGCGTGGCAAAATTCGGTGTAAACTTCCAAAGATTCAGCGAGTTCGTTCCGAAGTTGACGAGGAAGTCGGGAGATCCCGAAGGAGGCGGGTTCGCTGCTCCCCCATCGAGATCCGAAGGTAAAAGGCCCCCAAAGGAAGAGCTTAACTGGAAACACACCTTGACTGCACTGGCGCCATTTAGCATGGCTGCGCGGTCGTAAGCACACGCTTGGGCTCCCTGGAAGGAATAACCCAGAAGCCCCCCAGCAATCGGCTTAAACATATTGTATGTGGCAAAGTAGGCAGAAGGCCAGATTCCTACCTTCGGATAGTCGTTTAGGTTGCTGAAGGTATAAGAATATCGGTAATAAGCACCGGTTGGATCATTGCTCTGTGAGATTGCAAAACACTGGTAGAAAGTTGAACCGCTAATGGCCAACTGGCTCATGACCCAACGGTCGGCAATTGCATCATATTGTGCGATCGGGTCGCCACTGTTTGTAGTCTCGCAAGCACCTCCAAAACTCTTCCAAAGGGAATTCCCAGCCTTTGGATATCCCGATAAAATGGTACCCGCCTTGTCATAAACAGCAAACGACAGGTTAACCCACTGAACAATGTGGTTTGGACCTACTGCCATGTTGGTATCAGGTGGTGCAACCTGGTTGACGTCCCCTACACCACCAAAGCTAGTTGCTGGGGCGGAACCGACTTCTGTGCCCGGGGCTTGTTGAAGCGCTCCGTCTGGTCCGCTGGTCGGGTTTGCAGATTGAGGGATACGAGGACGCGGCCTTTGAACGTTTCCGGCTTGTGAAGGCGGGGCGTTGACTTCACGCATCGGTGGCGAAACGTCGAAGTGGTCGGGCCCTTCAATTTCAGGTTGGTGGGTTAAGGGCTCGGCGGCTTTTAGCGGGGCTGCCCAAAGCAAAAGGGATAGGAAAGGCGTTATTGCAAGGTGCAGGACTCTTTGAATCTTCTTCACTTTCGGCCTCCGAAGGATGTCGTTCTGGGAACAAATCGAATCACAGGGTAATTCTTGTCAGCGGATTCATACTCTGCTAGCAATTTTCCTGCCGATCTCGGCTTATTCTGGGGTTCGACATTTCGGAAGTGAGTCGTCCACCCGGAGGTCTCTTATCTAAATCAAATACTGGAAGAGGGGTTTACAGTCCTCCGCTCACGGCTACTCGTGAAGCCGAATAGTCTGCAGCACTAATGAATGGAGAACGCAACCCTCAGCGGCACGCTTGGTGTTAAGACACGGCAGAAGTATATTCCCTAATTTGGGCAATAGAGTACAAGACTGTGCCATGGACAGGACGGTTGCGTCCGAAAGCCACAATGCCTTGTATCCCCCAACTATATGTGTTAGTTAAATGGGGAATCAGAAGGCTAAATCAGGATGGCAATTCAGCCGTTATAGAATAGATCAGTCCAAAAGGATCACAAAATAGATTGGAGAGGGAAAAGTCGTGTTGAGTCTCATTAAAAAGAATTGGACAAAAATGAAAATGGCATTTGACGTCCAAGATCCAATCTAGCCAACAGGGAAGTTGTTTGAAGTAGCGCAATCCTTCCACGAACTTGACTCTCGGATCAAGAAATCACTCACCATTTGTAATTTGTTCACCAACAGTGTCAATCGATTGAAGGGATAGCAGACCATATTCGAGTTCCAAGATGTCAGATCGCACGGATTCTTATTGAAGAAGGCTTTCTGGAGGAACCGCGGAAAAGACAGCCACGGGCCATTCCAAACGGAATGGCGTGAGATAGATAGAGCAAACGAACGTGCTGAATCCGGCCAATGCATTCTTAATTATCATAATCCAAGCCGAAGTAGTTTGTGTGTCAGTGGACTTTAAGTAATCGTGTGGGGATTGATTGGAGTCGATTCTTATTCTTTGTCCCGGTTGACATGATCTAAAACATCTTGCCACTCCTTGCCAGAGATCTCGCGCTCAAGTAGCTCGAGGGCCACCGTAACAATGTCCTTGTGGTGCAAATGAGGTCCCCCGGCCCTACTGGTCAGCTGAAGCCAGATGGCATGAATTTTGTCGATATCCGCTTGAGAGAGATCCGGCGCATGAGCTCCGAGAGAAAAATCATGCATTTTCCCATTAGGCTCAATGACACGGAAGACTACTTGATGCTTCGGCTTGTTCGTCAATCGATCCCAGGCCAGCCCCATTCTTCTGGCTTGTTCCTCGGGTGCCATGACGGAGGAGCTTCCTGCCGTGATCATAGCCGAATAGAGTTGGGCAGCCGTTTCAGCAATGGCCGAAAAGATGTCGGGAGAGGGTACAACGAGCAGATGAGCCGGTTTTCCCGATTTTTCGGCTAAAGCCACAACCTTGCTAAAAAGGAGCTGTTCATAGTCGGTAAAAAGCCGTTGTTCACTCATGCCCTTGTACCCGGCGTTGGGTCCTCGAATCACATGAACGGTCATGACGACCAGGTCTTTCTTACCAGTGTGAGTGAGTTCAAGGACTTTAGCTACGTGGTCTAGGGTATTGTAGTCCCGCACAAGACAAAGGGTATTGTCAGGGCGCACGCCAACCGTAGTCATAGAAATTTCTTCCTGAGGCTCCAGCCGGAATTGGTCGAGACCATGATTCCCTTCACGAAGGCGCCGCCGTTGCGTAATGCGCTCAGAGATAAAGAATGTCGTCGCAAAGACGGTCGTGATCAAAAGTCCGCTGATCGTTGCAACCTGTTTGGTAATCAAATTAATTGCAGCCAGTGCGAAGAGAATGTGTTGCGACCCCGGCCAGTCCCAAGGGGATCTCGATTTTTCCCAGTCTAATATTAAAGGGCACTTTCCATTCGCGCGGGGACTTGTCCTTGAAGCGGAGGACAAGGATCGCCAGGGCATTAAAGGCGAACGACCAAATCACCCCAAACGCGTAAGCTTCACCCAATATGTAGACATTTCCGCGTGATCCAATGATAGTAGCCAGTTGCAGCAGAACGATCATATTGATCATTCGGTAGCTCGTTCCATATTTTTTGTGGGGTCTTCGGAACCACTCCGTCAACACGCCATCTTCACTGACGCGATTAAGAACACCGTTCGACCCGATAATCGCGGTATTGACCGCACCAGCCAACATCAGGAACCCAACCAACACAATGAAAGCTTGAAAAATGAGACGTAGCGGCATCGGGCCGACTAAGTTCATGGCGATTCCACTGATGAGGTTATCGAAATACTGGGGCCTGACATTGTCGGGGATTATGGCATAAGCGAAGAAGGACACGAGAGATGTGAACAACAAAGAATAGACAAAAATGACCATCCCGGCTCGCATCAAGTTCTTATGTTTCGGGTATTCCAGTTCGCGGTTGACTTGAGCAAGAGTTTCTTCGCCCGACATGGCCAGCAGCGAGTGACCCAGTGCGATCAGTATCCCGATCAAGCCCAGCAGTTTTCCTGCCTCGATCGGGATACCATAATGTGGTTGCGGCTCGAGTTGATTTTCCGGTTTGTCCGGAACCTGATGGGCTTCACCAGGAATTGACCGGAGAGCGCTCCCGGGCGCAAGCATCAGGAAGCCATCCCACCGCATCGTGATCAAACGATAAGTGCGAAGGGACCGGGCTGGGAGGGAGACGACGTTTCTCGGGCTGAATCCAAAGCGTCAATCCGCACCAGAGAATCAAGGTGACAACCATTGCTGTTGTCACATACATGATTTTGAGCGCATCATCTGAGGATTCATGAATGCCTTTTGTGTTGCGCCACCAGAAATAGAGTGTGATGGCAACAGCAAAGACTGCTGCGAACAAGATTGACCGTTTCTTTGGTCGGATCCCAGGAGTGACCGAAATAGTTCAGGGTTTGGGCCAAAAGCCCGACGATATATTGGCCTGCAGAAACCCCGGAGATTGGTCCCGTTAGGATATAATCAAACATCAAAGCGGATACAGAGACCTTTGCAAATGCGCCACCCATTGCCTCTTTGACGTTGCGATAGACACCTCCACGCGTAAACATGGTGCAGGCCTCAACGTAAACGGCTCGAACGGCATAGGAAAAAAGCATGACCCCCAGAATAAACCACGGAGCCGCACGGCCAACAGCCTGCTCCGCGATGCCTCCGACATAATAAGCGGATGAGCCGAGGTCGTTCAGCACAATGGCGGCCGCCCGCCAAAATGAGATAAAAGTCAGCATCACCGAGGTAGCCACGACGACCTGAGTGGTACGGTCTGAAGAAACGTTCGGTTGTTTAGACATCCTGTGAAGGCTCCATGCGGAGAAAATCGTCTCCGGAAAAATACAATCTCAACAAAATCCAAACCCCAAAAAGCAAAAAAGCCACGAGCATTGGCCAAAAGACAATGCCGGTGGCTTTACAATTTGAATTGGGTAATCCGTTTTGTTTCATACTTCCGCTTCCGCCGACGAGGTTAGCTGACGGGCTCGGGCCGGGAAGCTGCCCTACCTTGTACTGCAAGGATTCGCCCCGCGATGCACTCTGCAAAAGTAAAGCGCACCTAACCGGTTCCCCCGCATCCTCCGCAATGGAGGACTTAGGCGTATTCAAGGGCAGATTCTACCATACCTAAAATTCAGATAAAAGATGCTTGGAGAAGTAAACTTTTGCAGGCAACTCGGCGGATTCAGTTCCAAGCAAGTTGAGATACGCTAAACAGTTCATTCGTTTGGAACAAACCGATATCCGACCCAGGGCTCTGTAAGGAGATAATGGGGGTGACTGACATCCGCTTCAATCTTACGTCGGAGTTGATTGATGAAGACTCTCAAATATTCAGTTTGATCAGTGGATTCCCATCCCCATACGGCTTGAAGCAAGGCTCGATGAGTCACCACCTTACCGGCGTTGCTCACCAAATACTTCAGTACCTCAAACTCCTTGGGAGTCAGTTTGATCTCTTTGTCTGCCACGACAACCCGGCGTTCATCGACGTCAATGGTCACGTCACCGACGGTCAGAACGCGAGTGTTCGATTCCCCAGCGGCCAAGCGTCTCAATACGGCCCTGACACGGGCGAGGAGTTCATCCATACTAAAGGGTTTGGTGATGTAATCGTCGGCGCCCAAGTCTAGTGCTGCAATCTTGTCACTGTCTGAACCTTTTGCTGACAGCACGATAATCGGTACCGCAGAGAACTCGCGGATTCGCCGACACACGTCCAGGCCGGTCAGTCCGGGCATGGCCAAATCCAGAATGATCAAGTCAGGGACCTGTTTGCCCACTTGATCCAACGCTTCCTCACCGCTGGAGGCCGTGATCACTTGGTACCCTCTCACCGGCAAGCTCGCACGCATCACGCGCAGAATTTGGGGTTCGTCATCCACCACGAGTAGGGTTGGTTTGCTCATGCAATCTCCCCGTTGTGATCCAATGTTTGAGGGACTTCCTTGTTTTCAGCCGGGACCCGCAAACCGAAAATGGCTCCGCCCTCTGGGGGGGTCTCGACCCAGATTCGCCCATCGTGAGCTTCGACTATTCCCCTGGCTATCGCCAGCCCCATCCCCGTCCCGTCCCTCTTTTTCTCCGGTGTGCTGGTTCCGCGATAGAATTTCTCAAAAACATGGGCGAGATCCTGTGCCGGTATCCCTGGGCCATGATCCTTTACAATCATGGTCAACCCTTCCTCTTCGACGGTTCCACACAGAATGATTGTGCTTCCGTCGGGAGAGTATTTGGCTGCATTTTCCACCAAATTAACCAGTACTTCAGCCAAGAGGCGGGAGTCCACTTTTACCATGGGCAAGCTTTCTTCCAACTCAATGACAATTTGATGGTTGTTCAAGTAAAAAGCGGATCGTTCTAACACATTATCAAAAATTTCCGCGACCGTGCCCCACTCCTTTACGGGATGAAGCTCTCCAGCCTCGATCCGGGCCATTTCGAGCAAATTTTGAACAAGATGGATTAACCGATTTACTTCTTCTCTTATAATTAAATGAAACTCATTCAGTGCCTCTCGATCCCAATTTAGATTACTTTCCAACAAATTGTCCACCGCGGCACGAATCGAGGTGAGTGGAGTATGCAGGTCATGGGATACGGATGCCAGGATTGCGGATTTTAGCTGGTCACTCTGTCGCAGAGCTTCCGTTCGGCTCAGTTCCTTGAGAAACCGAGCCCTCTCGAGAGCCAACGCTACTAATCCGCTAATTGCTTCAATCGTCCCATCCGCCAACGTATTCGAATCTAAGGCAATGACCCCGGTCACTCGCACACCCACTTTTAGAGGAGCATACACAGCGCCTTCTCCATCGGTTCTGATTTCTCCTCTCTCGAATACTTCCCTAAGGTAATTTGCGGAAGCTCCTGACAGGAGCGCTCCCGATGCAGCCACTAAATGTTCTCCCTCTCCTTTTTCCCGAGGAGTGTAGAGTTCGCAATAGCTCACCCCGAAGACTTCCCGAACTTGTCTCGAAAGGGTCGATACAGCCGTCTCCGGGTCTGGAGTCACAATAATGGCTCGGCTCAATTGGTAAAGTTTCCAGACTTCTTCTTGACTTTTCTCCGCCTCCCAAGCTCGCTTGCGGGCGGTTGACGCGAGCTGGCTGGCGATGACCGCAGTCACTAGAAAAACAAAAAGAGCGACCCAGTTTTGCGGATCCGCGATGGAAAAGGTTCCCACCGGTGGAAGAAAGTAAAAATTGAAGCTCAGCAGGGATGCCAGCGACGCTGACGATCGAAGGACCGATGCCTTGAGTTGCCGCCGTTGAAAGAACCACGAGCAGAAAGCTGAGTGCTACCGTAGTTGCGTTAACCCGATAAGGTAAAAACTTGTAACACATCGTGACCACCGTTACTCCTGCCAAGGAAAGCAGGTAACGGTACTCAAACTTGACGAATTGCATTTCCCATATGGGTTTATTATCTTCGTAAATGTCCGATCTCGCACGAACTATTGCGTCGGTGTTGTGGAAGAGATTAGGAAAAAAGTCAATCGGCATCGGAATGGCCAACCATTGGATCCCATTCATTCCAGTTCGGAGGACCACATGCGGGATTCGGAACCCTCAGTTGAATGCTTGTGCCGGCTTTAAAGCCTACACGACCTAACAATGGGGAAAAAGCATACCAATGACAACGGAACGGGCACGTGGGACCGCCGTCCCCCCGTGCGGGTTCAAGCGTGCGCCGGGGCGCCCGCTCCACCTGATGAGGAATAACCAACTCCGGAATTCTGGCTAAAAGGTGTTCCTCTCATTGATGACGAATCAGGGAATTCGGACCTGGCGAGTGGAGTGGATTTAGTGTCTGGACTCATTGCCTTGTTTCTCGAGAGAGTGGCCAGGGGGGATGATGTGTACCGCTGCGCCCTGTACCTCCAATAAGAAGCGGTTGAGAACTGACCCATGTAGTAGGATATCCCAACGTGTCCGCCAGGACTGTCCAAAGATCACGTGGGTAATCCCCTCTCGTTTAGCGAATTCAATCAGTCCGTCTGCCGGACGCTTTGCTTTCAGTTTGACTACGGTGGCACCCAGTTCTTCCGCTAAATGGATATTCTCGGCCAACTGGGTTGAATCAGAAGATTTGATTCGTGAAGGGCTCTCCTTAGGGATTTCTACATAAACAGCATACCAGACGGCTCCAATCCGCCCCGCAATTCGCGCCCCAGCTCGCAAAAGAGGTTTAGCGGTTTGGTTTGAAGACATGCATACCATCACTTTTTCAGGGATGGGGACAGGCTCCAACCCTTCCCGGACGCGATATTGAGCGGCCTTCGAACCCACTTCTTCGGCGACCGTGCGCAGTGCCAGTTCACGCAAGGTCGATAAATTTCCTTTGCGGAAGAAATGATTCAGTGCTTGTTCAATCTTTTCTGGCTTATAAACCTTCCCTTGTCTAAGCCGATTGCGCAATTCATCGACCGTTACGTCCACATTGACTACTTCGTCCGCTCTCTTGAGAAAGCTATCCGGCACAGTTTCCCGGACTTGAATTCCGGAAGAGCGCCCGACAATGTCATTCAGAGTCTCGAGATGCTGAATATTTACGGCCGACAAGACGTGGATGCCGGCCTCCAAAAGATCGAGGACGTCCTCATATCGTTTCTTGTTTCTCGAGCCTGGAACGTTATGGTGTGCCAGTTCGTCCACCAGACACATTTCTGGCTTGCGAGCGAGGATCGCTTCCAGGTCCATCTCTTCAAGAATCACCGATCGGTACTCGATCTTCTTCCTTGGGATAAGATTGAGGGCGCCAATCTTCGCCTCTGTGTCGGACCGTCCATAGGTCTCGATGAATCCGATGACAACGTCATAGCCCTGTTGACGGAGGAGATGGGCATCCTCTAACATCTGGTAAGTCTTTCCCACACCCGGCGCAGCTCCGATATAGATCCGCAATCTCGCCCGCCGACCTTGTTCCAACTTTGTAAGCAGGGCTTCCGCTTTCGGTTTGGAATCGATCTCCCGGGAACTCACATGCCCCTCGCGATCTGTGATTTTTCGCCGGACAAAATCACCGGCAGAGTGAAAGTCATTGCTGTTCCTTCGCCGATGCGACTCTCAACGCTTACCTTCCCGCCTTGCGCTTCAACAAGTCGCTTGACCAAAGCCAAACCTAAGCCGGTTCCACCTCCAGGCTTTCCGCCTACTTGGACGAAACGGCTGAAAAGAGTGGGCAAATCCTCTTGAGGGATCCCTTCGCCGGTGTCTTTCACACAGAAAAATACTCGATCCTCGCGATCGGTTGCTGAGATACTCACGGTGCCGTCATGACCCGTGTGGCGGATGGCATTGGAAAGCAGATTATCAAATATGCGCCGAGCGGCTTCTCTATCGGCCAGGACTCTGGGAAGGTCTGCCCAGACGTGAACCTCCAGCTTGACATGTTTGCATTCGGCGGCAGCGCTATGGCGTTCCAGGGCCGGGCGAACCAACTCAATAGGACGCACTGGCGCAGGCAACAGTGTTCTGATCCCGGATTCAATTTCGGCAAGCTCCAACAGGTCATTCATGATTTCTTCGAGCTGGCCGGCATTTTCTCTCGCGTCCAGCAGCATGTCCATCTTCTGTTCATCGAATTCTCCTGCGCTTCCGCTTAGGACAGCGTGCAAGGCTAGCTGCAGTGACCGGAGAGGGTCCCGCAGTTTTCCGGATGCGACGGAGATGAAGTCTGTCTTGAGTCGATCCAGTTCTCGCATAGCGGTAATATCTTCTAATAAAGTAACTGCTCCCAAAAGCCGACCGTCATCATCACGCATGGGGGTTGCACGAATACGGAAGCTCCGTTCGGTCCCCCCCAATTTGATCGGGACCAGTGCCGCCTCACCTTCGGAGGCGATGGGACGCTGCATCGCTACGGCATCACGAACTGCTTGGAGAATCTGTTCTCCAGCTGGGAAGCCCTGCAGGGAAAAGCGATCCTCAGGTGGCCCACCTTCCAGTGGAAGAGAATTTTCGAAGATAAGTCCGGCGGCTCGATTGATCTTGGTCACGTTTCCGCGTGCATCCGTCACAATGATCGGTTCATCAATGGAGTCGATGACCGCATCGGACTTCTTTTGTTCCAATAATAGGCGCCAGTAATCCGATTTTCTGATTTTTCGCAGCTTTGTCGTCATGCGATTAAACTCGGCGGCCAGAATTCCGATTTCGTCCTGGGATGAAATGAGGATATGTTGATCAAAATCCCCTTCGCCGATCAATTTTGCCTTTTCCGTCAGCGTTAAAATCGGTTTCACGATGTAGCCCGTGAAGCGCCAGGCAAACAACAATGCCAACGTCAGCGTTATCATGGAAAGGAGGAGTGTGGAGACTTGTGCTCTCCAGGATTCAGATTTGGCACGATCACTCGCTCTCACCATGGCCTGCTGATTCAAATGGAGAAGGTCGTCCAGCCGCGACTTAAGTCTTAGAAACGCTGGTTCGATCTGCCCAAAATAGATTCTCGTGAGTTCGGAGGGTCCCCGGATCTCGTTCGAAGCGATGAGATCCTGAAGCCGGTGCTGGTAGGCCGACGATTGAGAGTGGATGTCTTCAATGATCTCCGTTTCGCCTTTCTCGGTGATATTATTGGCGGCGATATTGAATTCATTCTGGAATTTGTGACGGCTCAAAGCGAATTGCTGACGAGCCTTATCGGATTGGCCGGTGATAAAAAACAACATAGCCGAATCTTGTCGCTCCAAAGCCTCCTTCATGTTTTCAGCCGCAAGAATGCTCTTGTAGTTATTGACCAGAATGATGTCGACGGCGCGTCCCAGTCGCGCCAAATGGTAAACTCCCCAAAGGCTGACAATCAGGATAATGAAGATGAGTAATCCATAGCTGAAACGAAGCTTATGTTTTAGGCTGCCCATGGTGATTCACGGTTCAATGAGAGATGAGATTGATCCTGGGAAAAGAAATCAATTCGCTTGCCATCGAGTCGCAGAAAGCTTCCGTTTTTATACTCTCGGGCCCCGACGGCCAATGTGGGCTTATCGATTCTTTAATCCGTTGAATTTGACACGAATCACTTGACCGTTGTCGGCGGAGTCGGCCGAATTGCACGGCTCCAATCGCATTGCCGTGCCTCTGCCAAAAAGAATCAGCATGCAACGACCCATTTCGCCCAGCCGAGTTCTAAGGTCTTTTAAGCCAACCGTTCCAAGGCTCTCCTGTAATTCAGGCGTGAGAGCAACAAAAGTCGGTTTCACTCGCCAGGCAGCTTCTGCAATGCCAATGCTGAGATTGGGAACTTCGACGGTTTCTGTTTCGCACGGAATATGATCCTGCTGGAAAACAACCTTTTCAACCTGACAGAGTCGCCACTCTCTGTCCTTGTTGCTAAACAGACCAAACAACCATCGTATCCACCCACCGGCAGGAAGGAGCACTTCAACCAGGCACAGCCTGGCTGACAAATGCCGAGCCAGCCAAAACAATTGGTGATCCAAGCGGTAAGGATAAAGAACTCCGCAAACCGGGAATAGAATTGTATTTTCTTTCGTCATGTGACACCTCTTGAAAGTTTCCGATTCTTCCAGTAACTCCCTTTCATTACTGCGATTGAGAACCGCGTTTTGGATGAGCAGAATCTATAGCCAGGTTTAATTCGAGCACATTGACACGGGGTTCACCTAAGATTCCAAACTGCCGGCCCTCGCTGTGATCTCGGATCAATCGTCTGATTTCGTCATCCGCCACACCCCGTTCGCTCGCAACTCTGGCGACCTGAAATTCGGCCGCAGCCGGAGTAATATGCGGATCCAGTCCTGAAGCTGAGGTTGTGATGAGATCGACCGGCACCAAAGCAGGGGGATTTTCCGCATGACTCTGATCGGCAGCGGGCTTCACCATTTGGTTCAACAGTTTCTTACTGGTCGGACCGAGATTGGTTCCGCCAGAAGCCGTGCCGTCGTAGCCGTTTCCAGCAGCGGAAGGACGCGAATGGAAGTAGCCTGGACCATTGAACGGTTGTCCAATTAAGCGAGACCCGACCACCCTTCTCTCCCCCTGGATGATCAAGCTTCCTTGGGCCTTCTCTCTGAAAAGCACCTGTGCCAAACCGGTGATCGCGTAGGGATAAAGAATTCCCGTGAGCACTGTAAGCACAACTGTCATCGCTATTGCAGGGTAAAGCTGTTTCAGTAAATTCATAATGTTCTCCTAATAATCCCCACTTGTGAGGGGGTGGCAGGCAAAGTCTGCCGGGGGGGTGTCCCATTGTGAAAGACCGTGTAACTCGCTAAAGAGACATCCCCCAAGCCTACGGCCTTGCCCCCTTTTAAGGGGGAATACGAAATTCCTATGCCAGACCCACTGCGGTTATGATCATGTCGATGAGCTTGATCCCAATGAACGGAATAACCACTCCTCCCACGCCATAGATCATCAGATTTCGCCTCAGCACGGCAGCTGCTCCCATTGGACGGTACTTGATTCCGCGCAGGGCCAAAGGAACAAGCGCGATGATGATCAGTGCGTTAAATATCACCGCCGACAAAATGGCAGACTCGGGAGTTTGTAAGCGCATGATATTTAATGCTGCGAGGGGACCCTGCTTGGATCCCGTCAGAGCGTATAAGGTCGCGAACATCGCCGGGATAATGGCAAAATACTTCGCCACGTCATTGGCTATGGAAAAGGTTGTGAGCGCGCCGCGCGTCATGAGTAGCTGTTTGCCAATTTCAACAATTTCGATCAGCTTGGTAGGATTGGAATCCAAATCAACCATATTGCCGGCTTCTTTCGCCGCCATTGTCCCTGTGTTCATGGCAACGCCCACATCCGATTGAGCGAGAGCCGGTGCGTCGTTAGTCCCGTCTCCAGTCATGGCCACCAGCTTCCCTTCGGCCTGCTCACGGCGTATCAGGTTCATCTTGTCCTCAGGATTGGCTTCGGCCAGGAAGTCATCCACCCCGGCTTCGGTTGCAATGGCTGCGGCGGTGAGCGGATTGTCTCCAGTGATCATCACCGTCTTGATCCCCATCTTTCGCAATTGAGCAAATCGTTCCCGCATCCCACCCTTGACAATGTCTTTGAGATGGATCACTCCCAGTACATTTCTCCGCTCTGCCACGACCAAGGGAGTCCCTCCAGTGTTTGCGATACGTTCCACCAGCGGCTTCAATTCAGCCGAAATAGCTCCACCATTCGAATTTACGAACGTGACAACCGCATCGTAAGCCCCTTTGCGGATGGAACGCCCATTCAGATCGACTCCAGACATGCGAGTTTGGGCTGAAAAGGGGATGAAGTGGGCTTCATGAGAGCCTAATTCGCGCCCTCGTAATCCATATTTGGATTTCGCCAAAATTACAATCGAGCGGCCTTCGGGCGTTTCGTCGGACAAGCTGGATAATTGCGCCGCATCGGCCAGATCTCTTTCTTTCACGCCGGGTATGGGCAGGAACTCAACGGCTTGCCGGTTCCCGAGGGTAATGGTTCCGGTTTTATCAAGGAGCAGGGTATTGACATCACCGGCGGCCTCGACGGCGCGTCCAGACATGGCCAGCACGTTGTGCTGAATCACACGGTCCATTCCGGCGATGCCTATCGCGGATAATAGTCCACCAATCGTTGTAGGAATCAGGCAAACTAAAAGGGCCACTAGGACGGTAACTGAAGGTGGTGCTACCTCAGCAAAAGCCACAGCTGCTTTGGCGGCTCCGACACTATAGATGGCGTACGGCAGGAGACTGATAACTGCAAACAGGAATATGATCGTCAGTCCCGCCAACAGGATGTTTAAAGCAATTTCATTGGGCGTCTTTTGTCGCTCAGCACCCTCCACCAAGGCAATCATCCGGTCCAAAAACGTTTCTCCAGGGTCCGAAGTGATCCGCACCTTGATCCAGTCAGAGATCACCTTGGTTCCTCCGGTGACGGCTGAGCGGTCTCCTCCTGATTCGCGAATAACTGGGGCACTCTCCCCTGTAATGGCGGACTCGTCAACAGATGCAACTCCTTCCACAACTTCGCCATCCCCGGGAAGGAATTCCCCTGCACGCACCAAAACGAGGTTACCTTTGCGCAGTTCGAGAGCAGGGACAGTACGTAAGGTGATGTGTTCTGTCCCGCGTCCCTTGTCATCGGTAATCAAATTAGCAACGGTTTCGGTTTTTGCTTTTCGAAGTGTGTCTGCCTGCGCTTTACCTCTGCCCTCTGCCATGGCTTCTGCAAAGTTGGCGAAAATTACGGTAAACCACAGCCAAAAGGCGACCTGGCCTGAAAAGAGCAAGTTCGTAGTATGGCCCATAGTGAGATCTCGAATTATCAGCAAGGTGGTTAAAATACTCCCGATCTCAACCACAAACATTACTGGGTTCCGGGCCACCCACCGCGGGTTTAATTTCTTAAAAGAATCCTTAATGGCCCGCTTGACTATGGGTGGGTCAAACAACGGTCTCTTCTGTGCTCTTTCTGCCATGGTCTCCTCTCTCTATCCAAAAAAAATCAAGTCACATTTTTATACTAGAAAGTTGTCCCTTCTTTCATCAGAAAATGTTCCACAATCGGCCCAAGGGAGAGCATGGGGAAGAAGGTCAATGCACCGACGATCAAGATCACGCTGACGAGCAAGCCGACAAAAAGCGGCGTGTGAACCGGGAACGTTCCGGCCGACGGAGGCGTAACTTTCTTCGAGGCCAAGTTGCCGGCGATACCCATCATCGGGATAATCATGAAGAATCGTCCAAACAGCATGGCCAAGCCCAATGTCGTGTTGTACCAAAGAGTATTGACCGTGATTCCTGCAAAGGCCGAACCGTTGTTCCCGGTTGCTGAGGTATAGGCGTAGACAATCTCGGAGAGTCCATGGGGGCCAGTGTTGTTGACTTTTGACGTTCCGTAATCGGCGACGCTCGACCAGGCGCTGAATCCAAGAATACAGAGAGCGAAAATCAGAACATAAAGCATGGCTAATTTAACGTCTTTCGCTTCGATTTTTTTGCCGAAATACTCGGGCGTCCGCCCCACCATCAGCCCAGCAATGAAGACCGTCAGGACGACCATCACCAGCATGCCGTATAGGCCTGCCCCCACCCCTCCAAAGATGATTTCACCCAGCATGATATTAAGAAGGGGAATCATCCCGCCAAGAGGCGTAAAGGAATCGTGCATTGAATTGACGGCACCACAAGACGCGTCTGTGGTGGCCGTGGCAAACAAAGCCGAATTCATGATCCCAAAGCGGACCTCCTTGCCTTCCATATTTCCTCCTGATTGTTCTTTCCCAGGAGACTCATTTGGTGTCTGGTCAATCCCGTATTGATTGAAGATTGGATTTCCTTGCGACTCGAAATAATATGTAACCAAAAAACCGGCGAGAAAAAGGAAGGCCATGGCGGCAAACACCCCCCAACCATGTTTTTGGTTGCCCGTCATTCGACCCAATGTATAGGTCAACCCGGACGAAATGGCAAAGATACAAAACATCTCCAGGAAATTAGAAAGCGGTGTCGGATTTTCATAGGGATGTGACGAGTTGGCATTAAAGAATCCCCCACCATTCGTGCCCAGCATTTTAATGATTTCCTGTGAAGCCACCGGTCCCTGGGCTATCGTCTGGGTTGTTATCGTCTCGGTCGTCTTCATGCCTTTTTCATCGGTCTTCTTAACTTTTTGAGGTTCAACCAACGTAGCTTGAGTATAAGGACCGAAGTTTTGGACGACTCCCTGTGATACCAAAACCAGCGCTCCAATAACGCAAATGGGAAGCAAGAGGTAGAGTGTCGTGCGCGTCAAGTCTACCCAGAAATTACCGATTGTGCTGGCTTTACGACGCGCGATCCCGCGAATGAAGGCCACGGCCAGGACGATACCGGTAGCCGCCGATGTAAAATTATGAAAGGCCAACCCGGCCATTTGGGTGAAGTAACTCATCGTGGCTTCACCTGTGTAAGCCTGCCAATTCGTGTTTGTGGTAAAACTGACGGCCGTGTTAAAAGCCAAGTCGGGTGCAACCCCCGTAAATCCTTGCGGGTTGTGGGGCAAATAGTATTGCAGGCGCTCAAAGCCGTAGAGGACGACCAATCCTACGAGATTAAATATCAGCATGGCGGCTGTGTAGGCAGTCCAGTGTTGCTCTTCGTGTTCGTTGACTCGGCAGATCCGGTAAATAAGCCGCTCCAGCGGACCCAGGAGTTTTCCCGCGAGGGTTGGCTCCCCGGAGAAAAATTTTGCCATGAAGAGACCCAGTGGCTTGGTCACGGCTAGAACCGCCAAGAAATAAATTGCAAGTTGCAAGAATCCGTTGACTGTCATTCTATTCCTCCACATGATAAAACATTTGACTCTCGACAATTGTCCAACATCCGTCCTTGTCGGGGTTTGCCTCCTGCCGACTGAAAGGCGCCTGTGCCCTAGAAGTTTTCTGGCTTCAGAAGGGCATAAGTCAAATACACGAACAAGGCGACACTAATAAGACCGCTGATCCAGTATTCCTGGTTCATTCATCCCTCCTCCTACACGCGCTCACAGAACTGCACGTAATAGAGTGATAACAGAAAGAAAATGACTACAATGGCGAGAAACAAAATATCGAGCATGAGGCCGACCTCCTTTGGGCGCAGGCGGTGTCAACGATTTTTGTGCGTCTGTCTCCAGACGATGAATCGTGCCAGGCAGAGTGAAACAAATCCGTCGAGGTCTCTCGATAAAAGCAGGATGTTTCGCCTCATTTGACTGGCTATTTTCTCCACTCGAGCCGGGAAGAAGACGAGTAATGTGGCTGGGGTCAGCCGAGTGACCTGGGATACATGTCTAATCACGCTTTCACATGTCATGAGCATTTGCTACCTCCGCTGTCGTCCTATCTTTGTTTGCTGGCTTCAATTGCTCCATAAATGAGTTCCAGCAGTCAGTGTGCACTATAGTTTCCGGTACATTAGGAAGTCATAAATGCTTCCTAAAGAGTTCATTAAGATTGCGTAAAAAGATTGTTAGAATTCTAGTGGAGGAGGGTTTTTCCTTCGTGAAGGCTGATCATAAGAGAGAGAACGGCGAGTTTGGAGAGGCCGTGAGCGTCGATCGCGGTCGGCATCATTGGAAGAATAACCTCTCGATTTCGAGACAGCTCTCCTGCCTGGTTTAGATTCCGGTTTTTTGTGAAAGTGGTAGCCACGATTGAATGGCGCGTTTGGCCGGTCAATCGTGGAGCGCGGAACACCATCGAGGGAATTTAATTAGCCTGCGCCCAACCACAAGGCACAAGCCCACGATTCCCGCAGAGCGGGCGTCAATCGTGGCTACCGGCTTGTAGGCAGATGTGTCGAGAAGATTCAGCGGAGCCAAGGATCGCTCCTCTGGAGTTCTCAGGATAGATTGCCTCTGATTACTATAATCGGGAGCTTCTAACGGTGCCGTTGGCTTCTTGAACGAAATAGTCTCCGGAAATTTCACCCGAGGCAAAGCCGCTGCGCTGCGGCCTCTATATAGAATAGAACTTGTTGTTCGTTGCGAAACAAAGCTCTGTCAGGAGCGGCCCGTTGTCGATTTCGCTGCAGCGGGAATTTCTGGTTGACCTACCATTACACCGCTCAGCATAGGAATAGAGACCGAAGAACGAAGGGTTCCATGACTTGCGGTGACTGGATCAATTCCAGCTGTCAGCGACTGAGAAGGTAATTGAGTAGAAGGCTGACCAGGCTGACCAGGATGGATGCAACCATTGCAGAACCAAAACTCTTGACAGCAAAACCCTTCACAAGAGACGCAGTCCAGTACAACATCAGTCCGTTAACTACGAAATAGAAAATACCTAGTGTCAGAATAGTGATGGGCAGGGCAAAGAACTGGAGGACTGGACGGACGAGCGTATTGAGGATCCCGAGAACCGCGGCGCCTATAATGGCCGAAGGGAGGTTATCGACACGCAGGCCGGAATAGAGATAAGAGACGATTAAAAGGACTATCGTTAAGATGAGCCAATGATAGAGCATGGAGCACTCCTTAATGATCTGGGCCCTGCTATCCGACATGGAGTATTAGGTTCCGGCGTTTACTGGCTCTAGGCACCCTAATACGGAGCTGGACTTTCAAATTGTTCTTCTTCAGATTGCTTCTATATATTAATTATTAGATTAATTTCAGTGACTCAAGTCATTGATAAAATATAATTTAATAGTATTGATCTGACGATCGGAATTGAACTGATGACCTGCCGATTGCGAATTCTATCAACTTGTTGACTGCATTTGGAAAAAATAACTTAGGTGCGCAAGAGGTGGGCCGCCCTTACAACTTCTCTAACTTCTTATCAATCAAAGGATACGAGGTTTTTCGGGTGGACAGCCATGCTCGTTTTCATCGAGTGAACAAACCGCAAGTACGTACTACGGCTTGCCGCTCGCCGTGTCCCGAGCCGGCCCGGGAGGGCTCGCCTTGCGAAGCACGAAATCCTCCATGGAGACTGTGTATTCGTCTTTCCTGGGCGCGTAGCGAACGCACGACCGGGTCGGGTAGTACCCGGTTAGTGCAACGGCGTCAGGTGACTGGATCGGGAAGCACACGTCGGGCTTCGACAACATGTAGCCGCGGTCGACCATCTCCTCGTAGAAGATGACCCGGCCGTCGTAGGCGCCATAGATCCAATGGCGTTTGAACTTTTCGCCGTGGAATACGTGATCCGTCGGGTCGACCAGATGATTGCCCATGGCCGGTGCGACCAGCCCCAGGTCCTGGAAATTCGGAGGCAGGTAGTTTCCCGGCACGGGCTTGCGTGCCAGCGCGAACTGGTCGCACCGAACCATTTCGGGGCCGCAGGTTCCCCGCTGGATAGCGAAGATGTTCTCAATCGGCTCGATATAGAAATGAACGTCGAAGTGAGGCGTGTCGAACACGCCTGGCGGGATGTGCCCGCGGGGGTTCCAGTTGAGCAGAGCCCACTTGAACGGGACATCCAGCCGACTGCTGGCCTCGCTCGGAACGGGAAGGACGCGCTCGTGCCAGCCCGAGCATTCGGTGGCGAGGTCGATCACACCGTCGTTGTTGGCGTCGAAGCAACGATGCCCGTCAGACGGCGCCGCCGGCAAGGCGTCCAGGGCGCCGGCCGAAAAGACCACGCCGATTGCCTTCGGGGCGCCGGACTTGTCGAACTCGGCATAGCTTGCGACAGTGCCGTTGCCGAGACTGGACGGTGTGCCAAGGACGCGAGCGGCCCTTGGTGCGGAATAGCCGATGCCAAAAGCTGCGAGAATTGCTGCGACAGTGGAGACGACTTGACGGGTTTTCATTTTGCCCTCCGGAAGAGCGCTTTCGAAGCTTAGAATCCCAAGCCGACCTTCGTAAGAGGCGTTGCAAGCCCCTACGGCCCGGTGCAAGGTCTTAACTTATTCGAGCGGAATGCGGTTCTTGTTTTCGGCGAGCCACGCTTCAAATGTCCGCAGAGAAGGGTTCAGGGCGCGAGAGGTCCCGAGATTGCGGGCGCCGCAGAAATACTCCTCGAAATCGCGATAGAACTGGAACATATTGCCCAGATCCTCGGCTCCTGGGAAACCAAAGCCGCGATAGACGTCCGGTGATACATCGTTGTAGCGCACCTCTTGACCCAACGCCCTGGTGAGCGTGGCGGCCATCTGCACACCGGTTAAATGCTCGCCAGCGATGCCGACCGTCTTGCCGATGTACTCGCGACGATCCTTGAAGATGCCCAGGGCACATTTGCCGATATCCTCAGCGGCGATGCCAGCAAGCTTCTTGCCACCCATGGGTAGCGTGATAGCCAACTTGCCGTCCGGGCCCCTCTTGGGACCCATGCCGAAGTGGACGAAGTTGTCCCAGTAAAACGAAGCAAGCAGGATAGTCACAGGCAGGCCCAGCCCGATGAATACCTGGTCGGCCTCGCCCTTGGCGTCGAAGTGCGGCACCTTGTATTTACCCATGAGGGTGGGCATGCGATTGTCGCTGAGAGGCACCCACTTGCGCGTGTCTTCTAAGCTGGACCAGATGACGTGCTGGTTGTCGGCGCGCTTAGCGGCGTGGGCCATGGCGGTGGCCTGGGCTAACTCCTTTTCGGGCGAGAAGTGCGCCCAATAGAACGTAACACAGAACGCGCCATAGGCGCCTTGAAACGCTGTCTCGAGGCTCTTGGCATCATCGATGTCGGCCGCAACGACCTCAGCGCCCAACTTTGCCAGCTCTTTCGCTTTATCGGAGTTGACGTCGCGCGTAATAACTCGCGCGGCAAAGCCCCCATTCGGATTGCTCAAAATCGCGCGTACGAGACCGCCGCCCTGAGCGCCTGTAGCGCCCAACACCGCAATGATCTTCTTTTCAGCCATGTGATTCTCCTTTTGCTATAACGCCGGCCGCAACACTCCGTCGAGGATGAGGATGGCCGATGCGCTTGCCCCCGCGGCTGAGACAACCAGTTCAGATACTGGCCACCACTCGATGGTAGATCGTTCCATTCTGCCCGTCGAGTACTTTATTCTGGGTGTGCCGGCCAAGCGGAGAGGGGCAATGCTGGCGAGCACCCCGATCCACGAATAGCGGGCCGGAACTCATCACGTCCTTTAAGCTGACTGACAATTTGGTTGTGTAGTCGGCTAACCGGAAACTTCAAATGGTAGCCCATCCGCAGAGCTGTCAGTTTCCGATGACGCCGTAATACGGCCAATGGAACGCCATCCCACAAGGGAGCACGAAATCTGGGTGATTGTGCCGGACGAAAACCCTCTGTTACGGATCTAGTTCACATTGGAGCGGATGGGGTCTTGTTGAAGGACAGGTTTGCTTACAGGTTTGCTTACGTGTTTGACGAAGTCGGGCCGGGTCTGCTAGTCTGCCCGCCTCACAACCTGGCGAAAGGACAAAGAATAATGAGCGATCAACAGAAAAGCATGTTCGTTCTTGCTGACGGTACGAACGTGGTGGTCACGTTCATCCTCGTCAGCTCGTTATTCTTGCTCTGGGGCTTCTGCAACGGCATGATCGACGTGATGGACAAGCACTTTCAGAGCGAACTCCACTTGACGCTGGCCCAATCCGCCTGGGTGCAGTTTGCGCACTACCTCGGCTACTTTCTGATGGCGCTGCCGGCCGGCTGGCTGGCTACGAAGCTCGGCTACAAAGGCGGCATCATTGTGGGTCTGCTGATGGTGGCGGTGGGTGGGTTCTGGTTCTTCCCGGCGACCCAAATCGCTTCTTTCTGGGCTTTCCTGCTCGGCGTGTGCGTCATCGCCGCGGGCTTGACCTTCCTCGAGACGGTTGCCAACCCTTATACTACGGTGCTCGGAGACCTGCGCTTCGCGGCCACCCGCATCAATCTCGCCCAGTCCTGCAACGGCATCGGCTGGATTTTCGGTCCCATTGCTGGCGCCGCGTTTTTCTACAGCAAGGACGCCAGCGGCGCGAGCACCGCGGCGCAGACGCTGTGGATTCCCTACGCCGCTGTGGGTGTGGTGGTGATCATCCTGGCCGCGATCTTCTACTTCGCCCCTGTCCCGGAAGTGAAAATGGAGGACGATTACCACCTGGACGATTCCATGTCGAATGCCTCTCATTCCATCTGGACGCATTCGCACTTCGTGATGGCGGTGGCGGCTCAATTCCTTTACGTGGCCGCCCAGGCCGGCATCTTCAGCTTCTTCATCAACTACATGACGTCGCAAACGCCGCCGGTTCCGGATGCGTGGACCTCCGGCACCCTAAGAAACTGGTTTGAAGCGGGCAAGGCGGGCTCCCTCACGCTGTCCGACAAGGGTGCTGCCAATCTGGCTTCCCTCGGTTTCGTTTGCTTTCTGGCCGGCCGGTTCAGCGGCGCTGCCATCCTCAAGAAGTTTGCCGCCCACAAGGTGCTGGGCCTATATGGCCTGATTAACGTCATGGTCTGCCTGCTCGTGGTCCTCAAACTGGGCTGGTTCTCGGTGATCTGCGTGTTCCTCAGTTACTTCTTCATGTCGATCATGTTTCCGACCATTTTCGCTCTGGGTATCCACGGCCTGGGCCTCCGGGCCAAGAAGGCCTCGGCCTTCATCGTAATGGCCATTATGGGCGGCGCGATCCTACCCAAGCTGATGGGCCATGTCGGCGATCTTTATGGCATGTCGCGCGCCTTCGTAGTGCCGTTGGCCTGCTTCGCCTTCGTGTCCCTCTACGGTTACGCCTGGCCGAAACTGAGCAAGTGCGAGTCGATGACCAGCGGCCGCCCGATGGGCGGCCATTAAGCGCGACGGCCTGATTTTTTTTTGGCGGTGGGTTATGATATGCAGCCAACCTTGTCTGTCATCCTCATGTGTTTTGTAGCCAGACAGGCCCGTGGTCCGAGGGAGAGTATGGGGTCACATCTTTCTTTGTTCTTAAATGGATTGACGAGTTCTCGCTGCGGAGACAAGATGGGGCCTGATGAGCCGACCCTTGCGGATCCATCTGGCCGGCAGTTGTTACCACGTAACAGCGCGTGGCAATGAACGCCGCGTCCTTTACCGGGACGAGATTGACCGGTTGAATTTTCGCGCATTACTGGCCGAACCAAGCGAGCGTTTCTAGCTTCGGCCCTGGTGCTATGTGCGGACGGACAATCATTTTCACCTGGGGGTGGAGACGAGCGAGCGCAACCATAGTCGGGCGATCCCCGTGAGTTTGAAGCAGGTCACAGCGAGGACCCAAAGCTGAAAAGAGTGCTGAAACAGGCGTTGAAATATTTAGAAAAAAGAAAGATGTGACCCCATTTCTATGACCCCATTTCTAAAGATGTGACCCCATTTCTACCCCATTTCTCTCAGCGTCGGGAAGTAGCAATCGATCCCGGATCCGGGCTTTGAGAATCTGATTTTCGGCAGCGAGACATTTATTGCATAACAGCAATTCATGGTCAACCGTTCCGCTGATACAGGCCGGCAGTCGAGACCAATCTATTCCAATCCTTTTAGTCTCAAACGAGTTAGTGAGTCGGGATTGTAGACTGTATCCGAGGATGGAAAAAAGGTAATTTAAGGGATAAGAGGGGAAGCGTGTAAACCATGCCTTGTCAATTCGTTCGAGTTTTTTGACTCTACGGCACAAGAAAATTCGTCTGAATGCCATTGCCCCCGGCTGGGTGACTGTGGAAAAATATTACAAGAGAATTTTCGGCTTCAGCGACGCGGACGCGTGCGAGGTTCCGGCGGAGAAAATGCCGAGCGCCCGATCTGGCGAGAAGGTCGAGATCGTCAAGCTCGCGGTCCTTCTCTGCTCGGAGGATGTTGGCAACTTCATCGGCCAGATGATAATTGCGGACGGCGGCACGACGTCCCGGATCTAGTTCATCTCCGACTTCCGCAACGAATCTAGCGCGCATTTCGGCCAAGGCTGCGTGTCCAGAGTTTGAAAGGTCTGTACGAGCGAAAGTAACACCATGTCATCCGCTCAGCTTCTAGGAATCGTGCTCGTTGCTTTTGCGGGCCTGTTGATCGGCAGCGGTGCCTGGCCGATGAAACTGATCAAGAAGTTCCAGTTTGAGCACTGGTGGTTCATTGGCATGTTAGTCGGTTTGGTGATCGTCCCCTGGACCGTGACATTGCTGGGGTGTCCCGGGGCTTTCTCTGCTTACGGCCGGGTACCGGTCCGGAGCTTGATCACAGCTAACCTGTGGGCCGCCGGGTGGGGTGTAGCCAACGTGTTGTGCGGCCTTTGCTTTGTGCGGATCGGCGTGGCGCTCACGGGGGCCATCCTTACCGGCTTGGGCGTTTCGGTGGGTGTGACGGTGCCGATGATCGTGAAGGGTTCGGGCCTGTTCCAGGACGCGCCGGACCTCGGCTCACCCGCCGGACTGACGGCGCTGGCCGGGGTGGCGGTGATGCTTGTTGGCGTTGTATTTGCGTCGCTGGCCGGCTTTGGTCGAGACGCGCTGTTGCAGAATCTGCAGCAGACCTCAGGTAGTTTTTCCGGCGGACTCGTGATGACGATTGTGGCGGGGGTTCTTTCCTGCGGAATGGCGCTGGCTTTTGTTTATGGACAGGGACCGATCGTTGCCGCCATGAAAGCCAACGGTGCAGGTGATGTCCCGGCCACGTTCGCCGTCTGGTCCGTGGGTCTGCTTGGTGGCGCACTGATCAATCTGATCTATCCGCTTTACCTGATGGCCAGGAACAAGTCGTTGGGTGTGCTCGCGCGGAGTGGAAAAGAACTCGGACTGGCCGCGATCATCGGCGCGAACATGGCCCTTGGCATTGTGCTGATGGGTAAAGGCATGTTGCTGTTCGGAGCGCTGGGGGCCTCGGTCGGCTTCGGCATCCAGCAGGCGTCGCAAATGCTCGGCGGACAGGGCCTCGGATTCATCAGCGGCGAGTGGCGCGGCGTGCAGGGCAAGCCGCGCCGGCAGATGTACACGGCCATCATCATTCTGATCATTGCCGCAATTATCATGGCCTATTCCAGCAATCTGGCCAAGTCCTGACCGAGTTCCGTGCCATGAAAAAACTTGTCGACGTCCTCCGCAAGGTTGGCAAACCGACGGAGCTTTACCACACCCCTGACGGCACGAGGGTACTCGTGCTGTCTTACGGTGGCCGCGTGCTCGGCCTGTTTTCTGCCAACAGCCACGAGAATTTTTACTGGACAAACACGGCCTTGGAGACGGTGCAGGCCGCCAGGGAGTTTTATGCGAGCGACCAGTGGCACAATTCCGGCGGCGACCGCACCTGGCTTGGACCCGAGGTCGACTTGTTTTTCCCAAACTTTCCCAACCTCGACAAGTACTTCCAGCAGCGTTCACTTGATCCTGGTAGCTACCAAGTGGTTGAAACCCGGGACGGAATCAAACTGGTAAACCGCCTCACGGTGAACTTCTCACGGTCAAAGAAGAACTTAAACCTGAAGATCACGAAAAGCTTTGGCCCGGCGTCGAACCCGTTGCGGCACGAACGGGGGCTAAAGCTTCAAGGCGTCGATTATGCCGGTTACACTCAGTACACGTCGCTCGCACTCCTCGGTGCGAGCCGCCGCACGCATGACCAGGTTGGCCTCTGGAATCTCATCCAGATGCCACATGGAGGTGATCTCTTGATGCCCACGTTCGGCCGCACCGAACCGCGCCACATCTTTAGCACGTTGGGAACGATCCCGCCTGAGGATCTGATTACGACCGACCGCTTGATCCGCTATCGCATGAGACAAAAAGGCGAGCACAAGATTAGCGTTCGCGCGGTGTCCATCTGCAATCGCATCGGCTACCTCTACCAGACGGGCGACCGCTGGGCGCTGATCATCCGCAATCTTCTCGTGAACCCATCTGGTGAGTACGTGGATGTGCCCTGGAGGGAAACCGACTATTTCGGCTTTGCGGTTCAGGCCTGCAACGTGAACAGCCAGCTCGGCGCGTTCAGCGAACTGGAATACCACATCCCAGCCATCGGCTACGGCACGGGACAGACGAGGTGCGAGGACGCAGCGCAGGTGTGGGCCTTTCGTGGCCCCCGGTTAGAGATCGAACAAGTGGCGAAAAGGTTGCTGACACCAACGCCATGGGCGGACCAGCTTTGAACTCATGCGCAAAGAACAAAACGCGGGTTGAACTTGCTGGTTCGAGGATGCCAGTCTGGTAGCAGGATGAAGGTGAACCTCACAGCTCGTGTAGCCCCTGTCACCGGCGCTGCGTGCCGCATCGGGCTGGCAAGCGCTGACCTGTTGTCCGCCTACGAGTTTCCTTCTTGTTCGGCGCGGGGGCGACCCGGGCTTCATTTTCGAAATTGCACAATGAGCGACTCCTTGCCGGCGAAGTAAAGCGCCGTTGAACCCGGCGAGAGCGTTACCCTGAAGCGATCCGTATCTCTGCCGATGACCTTCCTTTCGAAAAGGTCATACACAACTTCGGCCTTCGAAGGCAAGTTGAAGGTTCGTTCTCCGCCTGAGACGGTATGGACGCTCAGCAGGTTCCGACTTGCATCCAGCACATCGCCTTCGTCGTTATAGATGTGGACTTTGGCAAAACGGGCGATTCCCCTCAAGACTTGCGCAGGGATGTTCGGTACTGCCACATAGATCGATGTCCAGGTTGGGAACGCCTTGACTGCAAATCCGGGTTGGCAAGTCCCCTGCGCGATAACGACGTCGCCGAGCACTTGAGCGTCGCTGTCTGCCAGATGGAAGAGCGGACCGAGGTAGCTGTCGGTGTTCCAGAAGAGATCTTGAGGAAGACGAGCCGTGATGGGATGATTGAAATTCGTGATGTGGAGGAAGCTCGGCCACGGATGGCTGTTCTCCACAAAAGTGAAACCGGTAAGATCCTTCATGTGTTCGACTGACGCTGTGTCCTTGATGTACCCGGGGGCATAGATCCACACTGCTGTCCGGCCATCCTTGCGCTGTTTTTCAGAGACTCTCTCCGGGTCCCATCCAATCTAAACGCATTCAGGAAAATGTAGAGCTTGTAGGGCCGGAGCCGGCCCTTGATGAAATCATTGAGGAGATAGACGTCATAGGGAGCGCCCAAACGGGGAAGCCCTATCAGCCTCTGGTGGAAGATCAGCGGCACGTCCAGCTCATTCCGGACCGTCTCGTAGAAGAAACTTTCATCATCTAGAAGCACGGCGATCTCAGCGCTTGGCGACCGGTCTGTTTTGAGCGCGAAGTTACCCAGCTGCTGAAACTCCTTGAGCATCGGGGTGAATGCGGGCTCGAGACTGCTCTCCACTGCGCCCTTGTTCACCAACCACCAGAGCCCTTGTCCGTGAGTGGCCACGTAGCCGAAGTTGCGGCGGAGAATCGTACGTGATTCCGCCAGATTGCGCGCGCGTCCATAAGCAGGATCATTATCCATGTGAGTGCGTGTGTCATCCTCCATGAGGTAGATCTTGTTGTGGAGGCGGAGCGACTCTGTGGGGAGCATGCTGCATCCTTCGCCCCCGATGCCGCGGAAGCCATAACTGTATGGGCTCACCAGGAAATCGACAGAGGACGATTCAAGAACGTGTCCCAGCCCCAAGTGTCCGCTCCGTTGATACGTCGAGTACGGACTTGCCGGTCCCTCGGCAAAGAAACCTGCATTCCATGCAAGCTCCATCAGATAGCCAAAGAAAGCACCCGCTAGAGCTTTACCTCCGGTCGCTTCCTTCACCGTGCGACAGAAGTCGACGACGAGGCTTCCGCAGAGATCTGCGAGACAAAGGTAGTAGTCGATGACGTTCTGTTCCTGATTCGGGTCGCGGAACGTCATCTGCTTTGTTTCGAATTGCTCGAGGCCTGAGGGAACTTCCGCAATCTCAAAACTGTACTCAGGTTTGTTCCATGCTTTCCTCAGCGCTCCTTCATCATTGTTGTAGTGCTCTCGCAGCCATGCCTGGAAGTGACGCTTCATCGGCTTGCTGTAGTCACCGGTCAGGAAGAACATCGATAGCTTGCCTTTCACCCATTCGCCTGTGTGACCGGCTCCCACCTGATAAGAGACAACGCGATTGAAGACACCGATTTTCTTAAGATGAGCGACGTATGCCCGTAGAAAATCCTTTACCTGTTCACGCCACACGGCGGACGCGAAGGACTGTCTGTGTGGAGTACCATCGGAGAGGATCTCCCGTTCTTCCGGGTAGAGATTGTGCCACCATTGGGACTGCGGCTCGCTCATCTCGAGGTTGATTCGCAAGTGAAATAGGGCTTTGGGATCTGCTTCAAGGATTCGATTGAATCGCGCTTGTACGGTAGAAAAATCGTAGTGGGCTAGTCGGCCCCAAGCGGGACCGCACCACTCCGTCGAACCGACGTCGAAAGCATAGATGTGAATGCCTGTCTCCACCGCGTTCATCTTCGTAACATCGGAGGCAGCCCATCCCTCGTTTGTGGGGGGAGAAACCCACCATGCACCATAGAACACAGGTCTTCCATCCAAGAAGAGAGTTGGGGCACCGTTGTACATCTTGATCTCAGCCGAGAGAAATCCGTTCTGAAAGGGATCGGGGCTTCGCTCCTGACGAGGCAGTGAAAAGGAAAAATTGGTGTGAAAGCCGCACAGGAGAAAGACAGGAAGAGCGAAGAGGAGGAAAGAGTTCATCTTCATAAGTGTGCTCCTTATTGGGTGGGAATCGCGACGGAGAGAGTACGCCTGCCTCACTTCCACGGTAGCCATAAAAAATCTCACTACACAAAACTATTGCAGTTCAGGCTGAAAGGCAAATGGCAGAATTGACGTAATGCTTGTGTAGAAATCCTTATTTCATTTCGTTTTGAGACCGAGTTGCACAGTCGCGAATTTATCAGGGTACACGAGATTGATTCAACAAGGTTTGCCTTGAGTCCTTGGCATAAATCCTCAACAGTCGATAAACCGGAGATTGGGAGCCAATGCCGTTCGACAGCTCCTCAAACTCCGGTTACGCCGTAATACGACCAGAGCCATTGCGGGTGGGCGTCGCAACTTACCGGAAGTACTCGTGGAATACCTTTTGGTTGATACGGTCCATTTCAGCGGTGGGCAACACCTGTGTATCGAAACAACGGATCTCACGCGCAAATTGGGCAAGGTTGGCCTTGAGCTGCCGGTGATCGGCTTCGGTCCGGAAGTCGAGAGTTGCTTCGTCCCCCAGAAGGTTCGCCAGTTCGCCGAAACCGTCGGCTGAGCCGCGTGCTCCGCGCGCATGGTCCGGGTAATCCTTTTCGAGCGCATACGCGTACACCAGGATGGCTGTCTTAATCCGGCCGGCGCGGGTCCGCTGCTCGCGGGCGCGGGAACGGTAACGCCTCACGGCCTCGACCGAGAGCAACTCCCTGACACTCGGCATGCGGTTGTTCTCCGAGTATTTTGCCAGCCAGTCAGCCTCCTGGGCTCCGATGCGCGCCAAGCTCCGGGCCGCGGCCTCGAGTGGCGCCGGACCGTTCAGTGTCGTGATCGAGTTCAGCGACGTGCCACCATGGATCGTGAGAAAACCCGCTCCTGCGAGATCGCGGAGGACCGGATCGTCCGGCGGGACGGGGAGCGCGTAGACCTTCACGCCAGCGGAAAGCAGCCGCGCGGAATACACGCGCGGCTGAACCTCTACCCAGTGGCCGCCCTCAAACATCATCGGTACAAACACGGCCATCGCGATGCACTGCGTCGGGTTCCACACGTTTACGAGCCGATCGTTCAAACTTGCGCGGCCGATCACCTCCGCGAGCTGTTTCCGTTCGTTCCAGTCGAGCATCCGCGGGCTGCGCGGGCCAAAATTCCACATCAGCTCAAATGCCCAGGCGGGCAGCGTCAGAGGAAAGATTGTGGCGAGCGCAACCAGGCTGGCCACAAAGGCATTTCGAAACCGAGGCGCTATCTGTTCACGCATCCTGGCGAGCTCGACACCGGCGATCACTGCGAGCACGAGGGGTGCCTGCAGCAGGAATCTCTTGTAGTCTTGCGCGATCCAGGCCGTCGGGGCCGCGAGCCATGCCAGCAGGAAAACGTTTTTGCGGGGCTCGCGCAGCAGCTGAACGATCCCGAAGGCGGCAGGGATGTAGGTGAGCGGAGCTAGCATCAGAGCCTCGTCACCGCGTCTTCCGCGGTACCACTCGAGGTTGCCCAGGAAATGAACGGTATACGGGCTGGTGAGAATCGCCGTTGCAGCCCCCACGATTACGAGAGCTCTCCACCTGCGGGTAATCACCGCCGCGACGAACACGGCCACCGGCGCCATCGCGTAACCCCCAAGATGCGTATAGATGGCAGCTGTTGTGAACAGGATGGCAAGCGGCAGCCGACCCTCGACGAAATACCAGGCCGCCCATGCCGAGAAGATGAAGATCCAGCCGGAAGGGATGCCAACCGCGAAGGAGATCGAAGCGAACAGCGCACCGGAAAGCAGCGCGATGGTGAACAGCGCAGCCCAATCGCCCCCACAGCGCCTGGCGAAGAACCAAGCCGTAAACATGGCGGCCGCCCATTGAAACAGCGCTAGCATCGCATTGGCATGCACATAATCCATGCCGTCGCCGCCCAGCATGCGGCCCAGGTACCCGATGGCCATGTGCATCAGCGGGCCCTGCAGATTCGGCCGACCGCCGGGGCCATAGTTGATATGGTCCCACCAGGCAGTACCATGTTCGCCATACCAGCGCGCCAGCGACACGTGGTAACCCGAATCGATGCTGACAAAGTAATCCGGCAGTGTGACGAGAAGCAGGATCCCGTGCAGGGCAAGAAGTGCAAAGGTCAAGCGGTGTGCGGTCGAATTCATGAACCGATTTTACGCTCCGATCCTGAGCGTCGCCAGTATTTTGGGCCCAAGCACCAGGCTCGGAGTCTAGTACCCTACGGGCGACCCGTCGTGACCTGGCACTCAACTCAGTGTAGCCCTACAGATCCATCCGGTGGGCCAAGTCGCGTTGTCACTCGCAAGCTCTCGACTGCAGGTGGAGTATCGAAGGGCGGAGCGCTGTTGTTGCCATGTTTGGCGCTCGCGCTTTCGCCCAAGACACTGCGACCTTATAGAGGAACGAGGACCAGTAAATTTCGGATGGTCGGCTGGCCGGAGAGTGGGAGCCACTGCCGTTCGACAGCTCCCCAATCTCCGGTCAAGCCGTATTACGTCCACTTGACTTCGCTACATCTCACAACGCCGTATCTGGACCGTTTACCAATTCCGGATAGCCAAGCGTCATTTTCGGGCAAGACATCTTCACTGGCCAGGCTACTTTTCTGCTGTTTTCTCGAGTGTGTCGTAGAGCGGCTGCGCCGGGAATACCGGTGCACCTTCTCCCGATGCCGTTACAGCCAGCACGCGGATTTTGTCGTTATTCGGCAGGGTCAAAGTCTTTGTGTTTATAGGCAGGCGAATCTCATACGCAAACAGATAACAATAGGCGTAGGCTTCATTCTTACCCTCGGCCGTATGCCGGTGCGATGCAAACCAGGCCACCGGCGCAAATTTGATGTACCCCGGCTTGAGGCCCGCATATTCCATGACTTTTACCTTGCGCGCCGGTTGACCGTCTGTCGCGGATAGCGTGACCTCTTTCTCATTCAACACACGATTATCCCATTGTCCGATGTAGCCGCCCCAATCCTGGATTGTCAGTTCGACCGCTTTCTTGCCCGCGTAGAATGTGGCCTTCTGATCACCATCGGCGGCCGCCAACACATACACACGCGCGAATTGTCCCTCAGGCAGCGCAATACTCTGGCCGCGTGCCACGACGGCATTCCGCTCCGTTGCCGGTCCGAGCTGGAAGTGGATGCTGCCAAATGCCAAGTCGCGCAACAGCATCTCGGCCGGAAACGCCCGGCCGGCTGCATCGAAACCGCCTTGTGATTTTGTGCCGTCGAGGCTCGCAATCGCCTGATCATAAGCGAGAACAATCGGCCGGAAGTTTGGCGGAGCGAGTTTTGCGCTTGATGTCTCCAGCTTCAACGCAAATGTTCGCAGCTGATACGGCGCAAAGTCTATCCGCAGCTCGCCTTTATCTACCAATGCCTGGCCCAGCGGTTGTTCCTGGCCATTCAGCTCACGCGCTGATGCGATAGGGGCCGCGAATGTCACGCTTACGTTCTGCTGCGTCTTGCCGTCGAGTTCGACAAGACGCACGATGATATCAGCGCTCTCTTCGGCCTTCTTGACCGCCAGCACGCGTACGCGGGAACTGCTCAGTTTCAAAAGCGAAAAGCTTTTGCCGAGCTCGCCCGCGTGCCTGGTTGTGCTAAACGCAATCAACCGCTGATTGAGGCGTAATGCCTGCCAGTCGCTCTGTTCCCGGCGCCAATCACCGGCGTGCCCCATCAGTCCGTAGAAGATCTTGTGCCGCCCCCAGTCCTGAGTTGCCTGGTCGGTGAGCCACCACCCCCAGTCGCTGATTCCCGGAGTACGCAGCAGAGTCAGCCGAAGTGTACTGTCGTCGGGCTTGTCTGAACCGGTTTTGCAATCGGAGAGTACGGTAACACCGAACGCGCCGCTTTTATCGGTAAGATCGAACCATTGATGCGATCCAACTTCATATTGCTTCTCGTCGTTGTTGCCGCGTTCGATTGTGCCGACATCCCAGTTGTAAGTCGCGATCGTATTCGACGCGGTCAGAGGAAACGTAGCTTTCAGGTTGGCCGAGCTGGTTCTCCAGTCGATAACGTTGCTGAACTCGACGCGATTGCCGGCATCGCCTGCCGACAGCCTGATGGTTTGCGCGAATTGCGATCCTTCCGTTTCGCGCAGGATCTCGACGGCAACGCGCACGGGCCCTCTTTCGACGACGCGCACTTTTGCAGGTCCGCTGACGTACGCGCGAGGCGGCTTCTGCTGGTCGGCCCAGTCTATGTTCCATGCCGGCCATTCTTCCGGCTTGTCGTTTTTGATGGCCAGCCGGGCGGGTGCGGCGAGCAGTTCCTTGTTTAGCTTTTTGTCAAAGATTCCGGCCGCATCGCCGTTTTGATCCAGCTTGATGTGATAGCGCGCATTTTCCAGCGATGATGCAGTCGCCGTTAGCGCTGAAGGCACACTGCCGGTGTCTGCGGGCTGCACATCGTATACTGAGAATCCAACCGACGGCACCTTGGCCAGGAACAAGACCTTGTTCCCTTTCTCCAACTGCGCTGGAGTTGCTCTGCCGTCGGGTGCGAGAACGCGGACAGTTTTCGTTTCAGCAGGCAATGCAACAGTAGCTTCGACCACATCCTCCCGCTCCACACCCAGCGGATTGTAAACAACGACCGGCGTCCCCTTGCCCTGCGTGTTCATCCCCGATGCAACCGCCTCGACTGCGCTGGTCAGCACGCCTGCGAATTGGTTCATTGCCAGCACTTCGTCGTTCCACGAATATTCGTAAGCTTTCGGGATGCTCGTGCCGGGAATGATATCATGAAATTGTCCGCCCATGACGAGCGTCCATGCGTTGTTCAGGCGCTGCTGCGGGTATACGCGTCCGTCGAGCCAGGCGGCGGCAACCGACACGCGTTCGGCGGCGTCCGCCAGCAATTCATTCTTGCGATTCAAATGCTTCATATAAGCCTGCGATGTCAATGATCCCGCTGAGTGCTCCGTCAGTTCGAGGTCGCCTTTATATTTCGGCAGCGCCGAGATCTTTTCTGCGGGAATGTCAATGAACATTTGCTCAGCTGTCGTCTGCAAGACCGTGAGTGGTCCATCGCCAACCTGCACAGCGTGACTGGCCTCTGTTGGTGGCGCTTGCTCGCTGTCGGAATGTTGCTTCGGAAACACCGCGGCCGTCCTTGTCAAGATCGCTTCCATTGCCTTCACTGAGGCTTCCCGGGGAGCCCCGCCCATGTCGCCGGTACCATAATAGCGGTAATCAACGAAGAGTCCGCTCGAGTCCCCATTCTTCTGCACGCGATGGCGCCAAGTGTCGCTTTTACTGAGGTCTTCGGTAACGTCGGACCCGTAATCGGTGGCGTTCAAGGCTGCAATGACGCCCTTGCCGTCGAGGCCTTCCCAGTAGCCGACGTTGAACGGGATTCCCTGGGGCGTATCCTGCGGCGAACCCGGCCCCCCTACACGTGCGCTCGAATGCCATGAAAGTTTCTGGGTTGAGAAGCCCTTTATACCCATGTGCGCCAGGATGCTCGGGAGCGACGCAGGAAAGCCAAAGCAGTCGGGCAGCATATACTCGGCGCTGGTCTTGCCGAATTCGCGGCGGAAGAACTGCGTGCCGTATAGGAGTTGGCGGATCAGCGACTCTGCCGACGGTGAGTTCACGTCGCTCTCTTCCATTGAGGAGCCGGATGGGAACCATCGTCCCGCGGCAACATATTGCTTTACTTTGGCGTAGTCCTCCGGATAGTACTCCTTCATCATGCGATAGCGATTGGCGCCGCTGAAGTTGAATACATAGTGCGGGTATTTCTCGAAGAGCACGAAATTGTCATGCATAGTAGCGGGGAGATACTCATTGATGGTCTGCACGTAATCCCACCGCCATTGCGTGTCGAGGTGGGCATAAGGGACGACATAGAGGGTAGGCTGTTTCGTCAGGTTCGGCGTCGAATTCGGCGCGCTTGCCCAGAATGACGCAAAAGCAATAAACAGAAATAACGGAACAAAATTCAGCTTGCGCATACACACCTTCCTTCGCAAAAACTCCATCCGCTCAAAAACTAATGATAATTTACCCTGTTTACTCGGCACTCGTGGGCATTATAGAGACGCTTCGATGGTTAGGAATCTCAATGGTTGCAGCCTTTAGAGAGCATCGGGACCAGGCACTAGAAAACCCTGCACAGTTCAAATATTATATGCTTTTGAACCGCAGCAGGATAGAAAATGCGCCCGACGGCGGGTAATAGGAGTGTCTCCAAATAAAATCAAAACCTTGTAGGCTCCACCAGGACGACTGACGGCCATCCAATGGTTGTGTAGTCGGCTAACCGGAAACATGAAATGGTAGCCCATTCGAGCAGCTGTCAGTCTCCGATAACGGCGTTATAAGTATGGTGAACTCTTTGTTGCCTTGACTCAAACTGATCAGCGGAACAAAGATCACTTGGGCATATCGATTTTCCCCTCGGTCCGGTGAGGAAATCAGAGATGCAAGTCGGAAGCTCCGCTCACTTACTGTCTAATGTGAAATCATCAAAGTGAATAATTGAATCCGCTTTAGTCGAGAGGCCGACATGGCCTGCTTGAGTAAAGCTGTTGTCCTCTACCTCGTAAAGCTTCTGATCATTAAACGAAACAGTGAATAGATTCCCAATCACTTTTACACTGAGCTTGTTCCAGGTATTTCCGGGAACCTTTGTCTTTATGCCATAGGTTTTCACCGGTGTCCCTTTCGGGGCCAGCGAGATACGCTTGCCGTTTTCCACCTTGTAGAGGACCACATTGTCTTCGAGTGCATTGGCCCGGACAATATAGTAGTTGTTGGCATCCCAGTACCGCCACACCAAACCGGCTCCCTGGTCTTCCTTCCCTGAAATCGTCTTGAAACGGACAGACATGTCGGGGTCTTTGTAGGTCGTGTTGTTGGCGATGGCCAAAGGAAACCGGTAGTCCGTAGTGTCTGCGGACAACTGCGCGATAACATTGGGTTTCGAGGGGCAGTAGCATCCGCGATGACTTGCCACTCTCCCTTGGCACACTGGTGTGAAGAAATTGTAGCGGCGCTCTATGAGCGCCGGCCAAGCCGTTGAAATGAAAAGTAGCGGCGCTCATAGAGCGCCGCTACAGCCAATTTTTTCACACCTTCCCTGGCCGGTGAGTGCGGAAAACCATCCGCGGGTAATGCCCGATTTTTGTGGTCCAGGGAGAAATGACGCAGTTAGTCGCCGGCGGCAGACCAGGCTCATTTGAAGAACAGCTTGGTCACTTTGGACATTGGACCGTGAACTTTGGACTCGAAGTGAGCTGTCTAGTGACCGATTATTTGATGATTGCCCCTGACTGCACCACCTCGAAGGCGCTGGCTGGGACAGTCTTCAACTGGTTCAGATCATTGTCGTCCCAGCGGGGATCACTGGCTCCCGTGATGTACCAGTCTGATCCGTTGTCAGCCAGTAACATGCCGTATTTCTTGAGGGCCACCAAGATGGCGTGGGCAGCGCCAGTGAAGCGGGTGAGGTCGTAGTTGGCATTCAATCGAACACGGAGTCCCATGGGTGGCAAATTGGGTTCGGTAGAACTGCTCGCATAATGAGTCGCCGGATGAATGAAGGCTTTTTGGGTGCGGGCCACAGTGAACCTGACTGCATGCCTGATTTCGCCGGCAACCGCAGCTTCGTCGTAGCGGACAAGGCCGGGGAGGATCGGAAGGCCTGCGGCATCTGCCGAAGTCCAATAGTCGGGACGCAGACTGTTTGAGGTGAGATCGAAGATGGCTCCTGACCCGCATTGCCATCCCGGGCCAACGTAATAGGAACTAAAGGTCTCATAGAGTTTGTGGTTGTCCTTGTCGAGAACCAGGACGTGGCGGTCTCCGCTAGAACTGGCGCCACCCTCAATGGGCGCATTGGGCGGAATAGGATATGGCCCCGGATCGCTCTCGTCTGCATAGTCAAAAACCACTGGGACTTTAGGCTGGGTTCCGGGAACTACGACAAAGGGGATTCCGTAATCCGGATTCGAACCAAAATCAGCATGAAGATACTTGGTCCCGCCATTCATGTTGGTTATGTAATTGGCCGAGTTTGGATCAACCGGGTCATTGGAAATATCCCGGTTCCAGGGGTTGTCAGGAGGGAATATCTCGACGCCTTCGATTTGAGGTGAAACCCCTCCTTGTCCGGGACAGGACTGGATCCCCAGGATCACGTTTGCCAATCGCTGGAGATCGAGAACGTCCACTTTGCCGTCCTGATTGATATCCAAGCTGCTGGAGGTCGATGAGGCCAGAATACCGTTGACCAACATCTGCAAATCCATGACATTGGTGGTTCCGTCCCCATTGAAGTCGCAAGTTGATGCGAGACACCAGCGGCACATGCAGAAAAAGAGCAATGAGACCAATACAAGTGGCTGGTTGTACTTCATAGTAACCCCTTTATGTAAAAAGGCAGAACTCCTAGTAACCAGACACTTTTGCTGCCATCTTTGAAGGGGTTTTTGTGCAGGTCTCCTGCAACAGAATGAATAGGATAGTTAATATAGGGTCCGAGTACATCCTGGGTAATTCACTTGAGACTTCCTGTAGGGGCGAATTGGTCCCCGGTAATACAATTTTGTAATAGCACTAGGAGGTGCAATAAAGAAACGCCGTAAGTGGTTGAAACAAATGTTTACCGTAGTTGGGGTGCCACGATTTTCAAAAGATTGGACGCAAAGTCGACCGATGTAAAAACCGATTTAATTATTGATGCTCATTCTCACGCGGGGAAGGGTACTGAGATGTCAGCCCCCTGGAGTACCTTTGCAGATTCGAAGGCCACCAGCTCGATGCAAACGAACGGCGTGGGACCTTCTTGAATCGAATCCACTCAAAGGATGCAGAAAACCTGGTTGCGACGTCGTCGGTTTGTACCATGCACTGCTTCTATACACAACGTCTTAAATAATTGCGCATAGAGTGTGCAGGACTTGATTATGGGTTTTCGTCCAAAAATCGAACTGATCTTGAACCCGCTCAAGCAATTCATCCAATTCCGCGAAGTATTGGTTATGGGTACACAAGCGCCGCGTCAACTTCCAAACACGTTCCACCGCGTTCAAGTCTGGGCTGTAGGGTGGCAGGAAGTCCAGACGCAACTGTTTGCGATATTCTTTGAGCCACGGCCGCAATTGACGGGCGTGATGCCAGCGAGCATTGTCGACCACCACCACCATTTGGCGTCTGGGCCGATACCTCCGCAACAGGTAACTGAGAAAGGCCTGAAAGCTCATCGCGTTAAACGTCTCTGCCGCTTGACTGGCCCAGCGGCCGTCCCCGGCACAAACCGCTCCAAAGAACGCCACACTCTTGCGGGTGGGAGCGTGCAGTACAATCGGATCGACGTCCTCTGGAGGAACCCACATGGCACAGCGTGATCCGTGTTGTGTAAAGTGGCATTCGTCTTCAAACCAAATGTCCAGGTCCTTTCTTGCGGCCAGACGTCGGAGTTTTTTTATATGCCTGTTGGGCCCCCGGCTCGGCCTGAGCAATCAGCGGTCGGGGTTTGCGGCGCCGAAACCCCAACTGCCGAAACAGCCGTTGACATTGGCGAACACCCAATCCCACCCCGAAGCTTCGCTCGAGATGGTGGCTGAGCAGTTTGCCATCCCAGAGGTTCTGAGAGTACCCCAAATCGCGCGGCGAGTGTCGCAGATCCTGACCAATTCGACGGCGAGACTTTTCGTCCAGTCCCGTCGGTCGTCCCGGACGTTCCTCCTCTTGCAGGCCAGCAAAACCGCTGCGGTCGAAACGCGCCACCCAGTTCTGGACAGTTCGAGGACTGTGGCCCAGCAGTTCGGCCACCTCATAACAGCTTCTCCCCGCGCACACCAGCAAGATCCCGTGCAGCCGGTGATCGTAACGAGATTCTTCAGACCGGGCAATCTCTTGCTGGAGTGCAATTCGCATGATGTCAGGATTCTCGATGCTCAGCTTTTGCACGATCCGCCCCCTTGACCGAAAGATACGTCAAGGATAGCGGAACTTTTTGTTATGCGCAAGTATTTATGACGCTGTGTATAAGTGGGATATCATTTGTTTATTTTGTCTGGATCCCGAAAGGCCTATTGTTCGTTTAGATGAATGTATAGTTGCGTAATCGGAAACTTGAAATTGTAGCTCCTCCGAGCAGGTGTCAGTTTCCGAGTAGCCGTGATACGTCAACTTGACTTGGTCTTGGTAAATACTGGGTGGCTTATGAGGACCTATGTTTGGCCCCGAAGCCAGCACGGGCTGAACCCAGCCAAGGCACGTGGGATTCACGGTTACTTTCCGGCTTGTTTCAGCAAGCCAAGTTTCACTGACCTTTTTTGAAATATCCTACCGGCGTATCGGGCACCTCTTCCCAACCCGAAGATTGCCCGGAGATTCGCCAGGCTTGGTGGCAAGAATCTGGTAGACTAGGACGATTCAGTGGGCAATGCAGTGAACGCACGACAAAACTGACCCAACGGAAAAGCTAATCGGGAAAGCCGAGACAGAAAGAAAGGGCGAAGGCTGGTTGCGGGGCAAGCAAAGTACGACTTTTAGTTCGGGCTTCGACGAGTACCGACTTGGGCGGCGTCGCTTCAGATCCGCGATGCCATGTACTCGATTCGAAAAGAGAATTAGTAGATCATTTGGACGGCCTGGCGCTAACGAAAGCTGCGAGAATGGGTCCTCGTGGTTCCATCAGAAGCCTTCACGTGAACAAATTTCTCTTGTTCATCCCTGTCCGCGGCGGTGAGACTCTGCTCATGTTATTTTTTGGCATTTTGGAGAAGGTGCGTTTCGGTCGAGCAGTCAGTTCCCTGGCGTTGTTTCGCGCCCGAGCCGGGGCGAGCTGGATGGCCCTGATGGTCTTCTCCTTGGGTGCGATGATTGGCTGCGACGTCAATTCTGCTTTGCAGCGGGTGTCGCAGGCACGCCACATTGCCGCAGATCTTCTCGTTCAATTTACCAAGGCCGCTGATACCGCTAACAAAGCCGTGATGGCAGACACTGACGAAGCGTCCATAGCGTTTGCTCGTGAAGCCGAACAAGCAAAGGAGAAGGTCCAGATAGACATCGACTCGTTAAAACCCCTTCTCGAAGATCTTCACTACTCTGACGAGGGCCGTTTGCTCCAGGAATTCGTCAATCGATTTAGGGAATATTGTGAGCTGGATCGTCGCATTCTCGACCTGGCTGTCGAGAATACTAACCTCAAGGCCCAGCGCCTTTCTTTCGGCCCCGCGCAGGAGGCAGCTGATTCTTTCCGCGATTCCCTCAAGCCAGTTGCCCCCCGAGTCCCTGCGGATAAGTGGCGCGTCGAAGCGCTCGTCGCAACCGCCGTCGCAACGGTTCGGGAGATTCAGGTGCTTCAGGCGCCCCATATTGCGGATGCCGACGAGGCAGTCATGACGCGCATGGAGAAAAGCATGGCGACGTCGGAGGCGACCGGGCGGAACGCACTGACAACGCTCTCATCCCTCGTTGAGCCCAGGTTCCAGCCACAGATCGTCGCTGCCAATGCCGCTTTGGACCGATTCATGGTTGTCAACCAAGAGATCATTTCCCTTTCGCGCCGCAACACGAATGTGCGTTCGCTGGCACTCTCGCTGAACGAAAAGGGAAAAGTGATTCCTAAGTGTGAGGCAGTTCTGCACGCACTCCGAGACGCTCTGTCGAAGCGCGGGTTCACCGGCACTCGATAGTAACGCCGTAGCTTTACTGATCCATTCAGCGGTTGCGTAGTCGCGTAACCGGAAACTGAGAATAGCTTGTCTTTCGAACACGTGTCAGTTCCCGAGTACGCCGTAATACGGCCACATGACGGCGAGTGACGCCAAAGCGGTGTTGTAACTCTCTGCCGACGGGGGAATTCGCCCTTAAGTTCCACAGCTAATCGCATGGACTCCAACACAGGGCAAATAGTGGGTCTGACTGTTCTCATGAACTAGTACGGTAAGAGGTGGACTGGCTTCATGACTTTTCTAAATCGTTATAGACAAACAAATATGAGGTTTTTCGGTTAAACGGATAATACATAGCCCCAAAAAAATTAGCTAAAATCCCCAGTCCGCCCGCAACCAAGATATTCGCATGGAAAATTATATTCTGTAAGGGGTTGATAAAATGGAGCCGACGATCGGACTTGAACCGATGACCTGCCGATTACGAATCGGCTGCTCTACCAACTGAGCTACGTCGGCTTGGATCGCACGCCAAAAAAGCGCGAATTTCAATTATTCAAAAAAAAGTGCTCATCCGTTTCAAGGAGATGAGCACTTTTGGAGAGAGGACGATCAGGAACATACAGCTCAATCGTCGGACTGAAGATACTATAGGGAATCGGCTCTGGGATTGTCAAGGATAACTCAGCGTAAACTGTTATGCGTTAGTTATCGGGGGAATTTCTGGTAGGGCGCGCTCGCCGAGCGCGCCGCGGACGGCCCGGCGGTCCGTCCCTACCCACTCAGCCGCTACAGAAGCGACAATTTCAAATCGTCACCGAATGCCTTGCCCGTACAGATTTCCCCCCGTAACTAACGCATTACCGCGAACTCAATGAGAGGCACCTAAGTTTCAGTTTGAAATATCGATGTTCTGCAATACCTGGAATGAAATCGCCAGGGTGTTATACCCGGCCGAACCTCGATCGCCAGGGGCAGATCGGAAGTTCATCGAAGATTCAGGATCGAATTTCTAGCCAGGTTGATTGATCCAGTTCGGGAAAGATCCCTAAAAACAACACCCCGAGTCACGGAAATCAGCAGGACCGATTTTAGGGTTGGTGAAACCAGAATCAATGGGGCATTCTCTGCGGGCTCTTTCATGTACATGCTGACGATGACGCGCAGGTAATAGTAAACGGAAATCGCGCTATTGAGGACACCGATGATCGTCAACCAGATCAAGATGCGATCCTAAAGAAGCGCGAAAGATGAAAAATTTTCCAGTAAAACCAGCGGTGAGGGGAATTCCGGCCAATGACAGAAGAAAAATCGACATGCTGGCGGCCAAGATGGGATGGGAGGTCCCGATCCCGGCAAAATCTTCGATACTGGACTCGTTTGTCACCCTCGCCACTGACAATTGTCACGAGGGCAAAAGCCCCGATATTCATCAGTGCATATGCCAGCAGGTAAAATAAGGCGGCCGCTTCTCCTTCCTGCACTACCCGAAACAAAAGCCACCAGAATATAACCCGCATGGGCTATCGAGGAGTAGGCCAGAATCCGCTTAATATTGCTCTGGACGATCGCGGCAAAATTCCCAACGCACATCGTCAGCGCGGAAAATATCCAGGCTGCGACAAGCCATTTGTTGGCAAGGGCAGGGAAGGCCTCGAAAAACACGCGAAATAACATCGCAAATCCGGCAGCTTTAGGGCCTACCGACATAAAGGCAGAAATCGGTGTCGGAGCTCCTTCATACACGTCCGGAGCCCAGATGTGAAAAGGTGCAACCGCAATCTTGAAGCCAAATCCCACCAACATCAAGGCTGCAGAGAGATACAGTACGGGCGCGCTCACGTTGCCGCGGGCAATTTCCCGCCCGATGAGTTCCAGGTTGGTCGTCCGGGTTATGCCATAAACCAAGGCAATTCCATACAGCAGAAATGCCGAGGAAAAGGATCCCAACAGAAAATACTTCAAGGCAGATTCATTCGATCTTAAATCGGTTCGCATGACTCCAAGCAAGATATAGGTCGAAATCGAAAGAGTTTCCAACCCAAGGAAAATCATGATGAGTTCATTGGATGTCGCCATGAGATTCATGCCGACAATGGCAAAAAGAATCAGGGCGTAGTACTCGCCAGTCACCAACTGTTCTCTTTGGAGGTAGCTCATCGAAGCCAGAATGGTCAGTGCCCCAATGATCAAAAACGTGAAACGAAAGTAGAGACCAAAGTCATCGACGGTGGTCATCCCGAAGATATAACTGCCCTCTTCGTTGACCAGGAAAAGCGTTGAGAGCGCGGTGACGAGTATTCCAACCAGGGCGAGGACGCCAGTCCTATCTCGATGGGCTTTCGACAAGAAGGTGTCGACGAGGATCACCGCGATGCCAAACAAGGAGAGGACGATTTCAGGAAGGATATGTTGAATTTCAAAAAGTGAACTATCTTGCATGAATGAGTCCGACCTGCTCCGAAATAAATCGCTTACTTATGCACGAAAAGTGACTGAGCCTGAAACGGCTGCAGGATTTGGTTGACAGAGTAATCCATAGTCCTCAAGAAGGAACCGGAACCAATGCCGATCCAAAAGATCATCACAATGATCGGCACCAGAATAAATTTTTCGCGAAAGCTAAGATCTGCCAGGGCGAGGTTCTTCAGATTGATGATTGGGCCGAAAACAACCCGCTGGTACATCCATAGCATGTAGACCGCGGATAGGATAATGCCAGTGGCTGCCAAGGCCGCGAAGGTGAAATTTGCCTTGAAAGCTCCCAGCAGCACCAAAAATTCGCCGACAAACCCATTCATCATCGGCAGTCCGATGGATGAGAGTGTGATGAGCATGAAGAAGGTTGAGAAAACCGGCATTGAGGTTGCCAAACCGCCAAACTCACCGATTTGACGGGTATGGCGACGGTCATAAATCATCCCCACCATAAGGAAAAGCCCGCCTGTCGAGATCCCGTGGTTCACCATCTGAATCATGGCGCCTTCTAGTCCCTGTATGTTGAAAGCGAAGATCCCTAATACGACAAAGCCCAAGTGACTCACCGAGGAGTAAGCCACGAGTTTTTTGACGTCTGGCTGAACCATGGCGACCAGGGCTCCATAAATGATTCCAATAATGGCCAGGACGGATATGTATGGGGCAAAGGTCACTGCGGATTCAGGAAAAAGCGGGAGGCAGAACCGTACAATCCCATAAGTCCCCATTTTCAGCAACACGCCAGCCAGAATGACAGACCCGGCCGTTGGCGCTTCAACGTGTGCGTCGGGCAGCCAGGTATGAAAAGGAAACAAGGGAACCTTAATCGCAAAGGCGAAGAAAAAAGCCAGGAAAAGCCAGTGTTGTTGAGGGGGTTTTAAGACAATCTGTCCATTTTGAATGTTTCGGAGAATTTCGAGAAAGTCAAAGCTCGTCGATCCGTTCATCAGGTAAAGACTGATGATAGCCACCAGCATGAGAACAGAACCCACCATGGTATACAGAAAGAATTTGATGGCAGCATAAATTCTGCGCTCTCCGCCCCACACCCCGATTAAAAAGTACATGGGAACCAGCATGATTTCCCAAAAAACGTAGAATAGGAAGAAATCCAGGGCGACGAAGGTGCCGATCATTCCTGTTTCCAACACCAGCATCAAAATGAAATATTCTTTTACCTCCGACTGAATGGATTGCCATGAGCTCAGAATGGCCAACGGAGTCAAAAATGTTGTCAGCAAAATGAGCAGCAGGCTAATGCCATCAATCCCGACATGATAGTGGATTCCAAAGCTTTGGATCCAAGGAACAGCCAGCTCAAACTGCATTCGCGCGGTGGACCGATCAAATTGAAGAACCAAGATCAATGAAAGAAGAAATGTCAGAGTAGAGAACGCGAGGGCCACGTTCCGGATTGCTCTTTTCATCTCCTTTGGAGTCAGGAGGAGAAATAGTACTCCCAGAATGGGGAAAAAAGTGATGACGGTAAGCAAGAGCGGTTTCAAGAAAAGGGTCCCTTGATTCTGAAGGTTTCGATTTTAGAAAGATAACAATGCTACAACAACACAGCGCCCAGCAAGATCCAGACGCATAGGATCGGATGTATCCTGACTGGAGTCTTCTGAGGGCGAACCGCTGCCTCGCACCAATTCGCCGGTCCCATTGACTGTTCCGTCGATGACTTTGACATCCACAAAATGCCACAACAGGTTTGTGGAAATCCATTGGATCGGGTTTACAATCAACGCATCATAGATCTCATCGACCCAATACTTATTGAGCAGGGTAAGATAGAGTCCGCGATAGCGGGCCATGAGCCGTTCCGGCAACTCCGGATTCTCGACATAGAAGGCACGGGCCAGAAGGAATCCCACGACGGCTATTCCCAACGCTACCCCCGTCATCCCCCACTCCATCGCCTCGCTCCCATGCAGCACCTCTTCCCCTAATGACGGTGCAAACACCGGCTCCATAAACCGCTCCAAAACATGCGGCACGTCTCCCAGGTAATGCCCGATCAGCGGCGGAATCCCCAGCCAGCCGGCCACAATCGATCCGATCGCCAGAATCTGTAGCGGTCCCGTCATGCTCCCCGGCGATTCGTGCACATGATGCTCCACCTCAGGCGACATCCGCGGCTTCCCGTAGAACGTCAAAATCAGCATCCGAAACATGTAAAACGACGTCATCCCGGCCGACACTGCCGCCACCAGCCACAACAGCCGGTGTCCGCTGGAAAACGTCCGCCACAAGATCTCATCTTTACTGAAAAATCCCGCCAGTGGCGGAAATCCTGCTATCGCCACCGTCCCCACCAGCATCGTCCACCAGGTTGTCCGGATCTTGCTCTTTCAATCCCGCCCATCTTCCGAATGTCCTGTTCGCCTCCCATGGCATGAATCACGCTGCCCGCTCCCAAAAACAGCAGTGCCTTGAAAAAGGCGTGGGTCATCAAATGAAAAATGCCCGCCCCGAAGGCTCCCACCCCGCAACCCAGAAACATGTAGCCCAACTGACTCACCGTTGAATAGGCCAGCACCTTCTTGATGTCGTTTTGCACCAGCCCGATCGAGGCCGCAAAGATGGCCGTCAACGCCCCCACCACCGCGACCAGTTCCATGGCCGTCGGAGCCAGCCCAAACAAGGCGTTGCAACGGGCCACCATGTAGACTCCCGCCGTCACCATCGTCGCCGCATGAATCAAGGCACTGACCGGGGTCGGACCTTCCATGGCATCCGGCAACCAGACGTAGAGCGGGACCTGGGCGGACTTGCCCATCGCTCCAATAAACAACAGGATGCAGATGGTTGAGAGGATGCCTACTTCACCGAAGGCTTCATGGCTTTGCTGCGGAGCGAGAGCAAAGACTTGCTGAAAATCGACACTCTTAAACGTCCAAAATGTCAAAAAGATGCCCAGGATGAATCCGAAGTCACCGATGCGATTGACGATGAAAGCTTTCTTCCCGGCATCGCAAGCGCTCTTCTTGAGGTACCAAAACCCGATCAATAGATAAGAGCAAAGTCCTACTCCTTCCCAGCCCACAAACATCAACAAAAAGTTATTGGCGAGAACCAAGGTCAACATGGAAAACATGAACAGGTTCAGATAGGTGAAGAAGCGGTAATAACCTTCTTCATGGGCCATGTAACCGGCGGAATAAATATGGATGAGGAACCCTACTCCGGTGACAACCAGGACCATGACGGCCGAGAGCGGGTCAAACATGAAACCAAAATTTGCATTGAATCCGCCTGCTTGAATCCAGTGGAAATAATTGAAATTCAAATTGGAAACCGATTCATGAGGTGTCTGAAGGAGAGTCCAGAAGGCGGTAACGCAAGAAAGAATGAAAGGCCGGTGGACGAACAGGCGATGAAGCGGACAGAAGAGTTGCGAAGTTTATTTCCAAAAAAACCGTTCAGCGACAGCATCCGAAAAGAGGCAACAAAGCAACGAGTAATAATCGATCTGAGAGAGACATGAATGACTTTCTAATTATCCGAAAAAAAAGAAAATGACTAAGTTCTGCGTTTCATGAATGCGCTAACCGACACGCGCGGTGGGAATGAACCGCCGCTAATAGCCCATGCCTACACTGTTGCCGTTTTCGGGTTTCCGTAAAGCCCCCGCCTCACGTCGCCACCCAGTAAAATATCTCAGCCTATCGATCCATCAAAATACGAATCGTCCTCAGGGTACCCATTAAGTCACCAGTGCATCAGACGGGCACTGTCAATATTCAAGGACTGCCGATTGCGGAAAAGCGCGATAATAATTCCTAAGCCTACAGCGGCTTCAGCGGCAGCAACCGCCATGACAAAAAAGACGAATACCTGTCCGGCCAGGTCGCCGTAAAACCGCGCAAAAGCAACAAATGTTAAATTCACGGCATTGAACATCAGCTCAACACACATGAAAATCGTGATGATATTTCTCTTGAGCAGAAAGCCAAAGACGCCGATCGCAGAAGAGAACGCCACTCAGAATCAAATAGTAGGTCAGGGAAATCATTTCCGATTAAATCTCCTTTTTGGCCATGACAATCGCCCCGATGATTGCCACCAAGAGTAGAATCGAGGTCACTTCAAAAGGAAGAACATAACGAGTATAAAGTTCCTTGCCGATGGCCGCGGTGTTCCCGGCCATGTTGAGTGCGGAGGGGGAAAGAGAAATCCCGTATCCGGAAAAAGCCTTAAACAAGATAAAAGAAACTTGAAACATCAATAGAATCGATAAGGGTAAACCAAAGTAATTGATCAGGTGGAGTGATGGGTTGGAGACAGGCTCTTCACGGACGTTGAGCAGCATGATCACAAACACGAACAACACCATGATCGCACCGGTATAAACCACGATTTGCATGACGGCAATAAATTCGGCGTGCATCTGAATGTAGATGCCAGCCAGGGCTATAAACGTGAGTATCAGAGAAAGGGCGCTATAAATGGGGTGTCTTTGCACCAGAATGTTCATGGCACTTGCCGTCGCGATTACCGCAAGAATGATGAAAATCAGTGTTTCCATTTTCGTGAATTAAAAGAAAAAATGTCCGGGAAAGAAGCCGTTTCCCTCTACGACTTAAGATTCGTTTTTCAACTCATTCAAAATACGTTCGACTTTTTCAAGCGTTAGATCTTCGTGGTATTTGTAATTGACCTGCATGGCCGGTGCATTGCAGCACGCCCCCAAGCATTCGACTTCTGTTAATGAGAATCGACCGTCTTCGGTCAATTCTCCTTCCGATATCCCAAGCTTTTCGGAAAGGCGCGGAAAAAATCTCTTCGCCACCCAATAGCATGCAGGAGATATTCGTGCAGACCTGGATGTGATGCTTTCCCACGGGGTGGGTTCGCAGCATACTGTAAAAGGTAATCACCTCATGAACATCAATCTCTGGAACGTCTACAAACCGGGCAAGATCGTGAATCATCTCTACTGGAATGTAACCCAATTCCTCCTGGGTTGTCAGGAGGATAGGAATGAGCGCCGATCTTCGCAAAGGATATTTCTGGAGTATAGATTGAAACTGGGCTAGAAGGCTGTCAGGAATCTTCATGCTCGACAGGTGTTCGCAAAACAACGTATTTGAAAAGGAGAAAAGTCCATCCGGAGGGTTGAGTTATGATCGGCTGCCTTCTATCAATTTAAGGGCATAGGGGAAAACCATTTTCCCATGATAAAATGCGTGGAAGTCGGGACTACTTAAAGATCTTAAAGTTGAGTTTTACTCCGACGAAGAGTGATAATGGACCGGCTTTGTGCTGTTCTTTCAGAAGGAGTAGAAGCGCATAGTTTTCAAACACATAACGTTTCTAAAATCTCGCTAAAAATAACGGGCTACCCGTTGTTTGTCAAGATTATTTTGTTGATTGGGAAAGAGTATCCGAACTAGGATCACGATTATTATCCTGCCGAGCGGGTATAGCCTTTCTTGTTTCACCAATCTGAGCCGTTGAGGGGAACGCAGTCGCTAAGATGATCACTGGGTTCAATACTGACGTCAAAGTTGCCGACACCGTCTACCATGTGCAGACAGAAGATAAGGGTACCGCGAATCCGTTGATTGAATCGTTGATCTACGTGAAGGGCGCCATCCTGGATTCGTATCGGACCTATTACGCGACGTTTCTCAATTCAGCTGATTTCAAGGAAGTCCTCCTCCAGCGAATCCTGGAATCCCAGCATCGACAGATTGTCGGATCCATACGGAAAGGAAAATACCAGAAAGGGATGCGGCTGGAAGACTATGTTGACGGGGACTTTGTTTTTAACTTCCAGCCTCCGACAATCTCCGCTAACGACGCGGGTCATCCGGTTGTTCAACCTGAAAGCGGGCCTGAGAAGTCTGCGCTGTCGAGTCCAGATTCGCAGCGGTTGAGCCAGGATGTCCGGGGCGAACGGCCAGGGTCTACTGCCTATAACATCGCAGAAGGTCCATCGAAAGCGGGCTTTCTTCCTTCAGACCTAGACGTGACTCCAGCCTTCATGGTTACTGAGGCGAGTGGGATCGAAATCGTCGTCACAGGATCCAAGGAATTCAAGGCCGGGAATCAGGTGGAACTGGATTTGTTTGTGCAGACTCGTCTTGAGAAGGCGCGCTTAGAGAATGTTCAGGTCTTGGTCAAAGTGATTGGGACAACCTTCACACCCCGCCTCTATGCCGGAAAGACCGACAAGACGGGCAATCTCCGCATGACATTTAGTCTCCCCACTTTCTCTGCTGGAAGCGCTGCTCTGATCCTTCAGGCAACCACTTCCGCTGGTGGCGACGAAATTAAGTACCTGATCAAACGACGTTAGGGACAAGAAAGTGGAGACATGGAAATTATCTTGAACGGTGAAAACCGAAATCTCACCGAAGGGCTGAGCGTCCTGGATCTTGTCCAGCAGTTGGGATTCGCCGCGGACCGTTTGGCTGTCGAACTCAATCTGCAGATCATCAAAAGAGAACAATGGGCCACGTCCACGCTGAAACAAGGCGATCGGATTGAAATAGTCCAATTCGTTGGCGGTGGGTATTTATGATCACCCTGAAGAGGTGTGATAAGGATTGGTTTCGGTGTCGCTCTGCGAGTGTCCCCCTTGGTTAAAGGGGACTACAGGGGGTTTGTGAATGAGGACTTACGACCACCCCCTGGCCCCCTCCTTAGCAAGGAGGGGAACCGGAATTGAATTTCTTCACACCTTCCCTCGCAATGGGGGATCGCGGGATGTCGTTGTGACGACATCCGCTTCAACTCAACGCGGCCGCAGTTTCTTCATCACCAACTGAATGGCAGAATCCAGTTCGCGAATCTGAAGGGCCTTGGACGTAACAAATAGGGTCACGAGGCCCAATCCAATCGAAACGGCAAGAGACAAACCAAGGTTCCAGGTGCCGACCGACGCCGTGATGGACTCCATCCAGGAGTAACTCGCCAAGCAAGCGAGCCCCATCAATCCCGACGCCATCAAGATCTTAATCATCACTTTAAGATTTGCCCGATAATCCAATGGAACAGAATCCTTTCTTATCCAACAAAGTAGTAGAACCAAATTGAGAATAGAGGCGATGGAAGTTCCAAGCGCCAAGCCCCGGAATCCCAAAGGCCCGATGAGTGCCAGATTGCAGGCGATATTAAATGCAACCGTCACAGCGCTGATGATGACAGGGACATGCGAGCGACCCAAAGCGTAAAAAGCCGGAACAAGAACCTTGATTGCGGAATAGGCAAATAGACCAATGGAATAGAATATCAATGCGTTGGATGTCTCAATGGTATCGGAAGCTTTAAATCTTCCGTGCTGATAAATCAGCGCGATGATTGGACGGCTCAAAACCATGAGTCCGACACTGGCTGGGATGTTAATCAGGAGCACCATTCGCAGGGCATCGGAAATCGCTTTCCCGAGACTTTGATGATCTCGATTGGCAACGTGGGCCGAGATCGTAGGCAAGGCGGCCGTCGCGATGGCGACTCCGAAGATCCCAAGAGGAAACTGCATGAGGCGGAAGGCATAGTTCAACCAGGAGACCGGACCTTCTCCCTGGCTGGTGGCAAGCCATGTGTTCACTAGGATGTTGACTTGGGTAGATGCCAGGCCAATGGTTCCGGGTCCCAGAAGCAACAAGATTCGCTGAACTCCGGGATGCCGAAGGTTTATTTCAAAAGTATAGCGAAAACCGGAGCGCAACAAGGGAGGAATCTGGACGCCGAATTGGAGCAACCCCCCGACCAGTGTCCCGATGGCCATGCCATAAACGGGATTGATCCCTTGGCTCTTGAGCCAGCCGTAAAGCGCGAGAGCGACAAGGATCGATCCGACGTTGAAGAGTGCCGGAGCCAAAGCAGGCCAGGAAAAAAGTTCCTCTGGAGTTGAGGATCCCCATGACCACGGCGGACAACGCAATGATTGGTAGGAAAGGGAACATGATCTCTGTCATGGCCACTGTCATGCCAAACTTCTCCGGGACCGCACGATACTCTCCCGCAAACTTGCCGATGATTCCATTGGAAAAAAAAATCCCAACGGCGCAGAGGATACTGAGCGCAATCAACAGCAAGGTCAGGACATTGGAAGCCAACTGCCAGGCTTCTTTCAGCGTACGTTTCTTGATGTACTCGGTGAACGTCGGGACAAAAGCGGAACTCATGGCCCCTTCGGCAAAGAGATCCCGCAGAAGATTCGGGATGCGAAAGGCTACATAGAAAGCGTCAGTAGCGGTTCGCGAAAACAGGTAAGCAATGAGTTGCTCCCGGACCAAGCCTAGGAGACGGCTCACCAAAGTAGCCACACTAATCAGGCTGGCGGATTTAGCGATGTGGTGGGAGGCATGTGGCATTCGGATTGAAGGGAAACCGTCAGTCCCTTTTCTTTAGCTCGGCGAGGTCTTTCTGAATCCTCAAAATGGTTTTGTGGAGTTCGGGGAGCTTGGCAAAGATTACGGAACTCTTGAGCCAATTTTTGTTCTCAATGGCGGGATACCCTGAAACCATCATTCCGGCAGGAACATCAGAAGGAATTCCTGATTGCGCCGTCGCGATCACATTGTCCCCAATCTCGCAATGACCTGCAACGCCGACCTGACCTGTCAGAATGACATTTTTGCCCACGATTGGTGCTTCCCGCCAGTCCGACTTGGGAGCACAGGAGTGTGTTTTCGCCGACTTTTGAGCCATGGCCGACCTGAACGAGATTATCAATCTTAACCCCTTTTTCAATCCGGGTTTCTCCTATGGCCGCTCGGTCCACCGTCGCACCGGCCTGTACTTCAACGTCATCTCCAATGACGACGTGTCCCGATTGCGTAATCTTCTCGTAGCTTTGGTCGTCACGTTTCGCAAATCCAAACCCGTCAGCTCCGAGCGTCACACCATTCTGAAGGATCACCCGATGTCCAATCCTGAGTAAATTCCCGGATATTGACGTGGGAATGACAGTGAAAATAATTTCCGATCTCGACCCCACGATAGATGACCACATGCGAGTGGAGCACGGCATGGTCGCCGATGACAACGTCCTCATCGATGAAACAGTACGGGCCAATACGGGAATTCCTCCCAATGCGGGCCGACTTCGAAATGACGGCGGTTGCGTGAATTCCAGGACGCGGGAGGGGAGGGGAAAAAAATAAATCGATGCTGCGTGCAAATGCCAAATAGGGATTGTCCGTCCGAAGTTTGCTGATTAACGAAGAGGGGAAATCGTTTGAAACAATGACAGCCGATGCTTTGGTGTGCTTCAATTTCCCCAGATATTTTGTATTCGACAGGAACGTCAACTTGCCAGCAACGGCTTCCTCCACGGTCGCGACGCCATCAATCTCGATAGAACCGTCTCCATCTAGGCTGCAATTGATCCGTTCCGCAATCTCAGAGAGGCGCATACGTTCCGAAGTTGACAAGTTCAAAAGAATCGCGTCGGAGAAGCAAAAGATGCTATAAGAAGGACTAACGGGTGTCAAGGGATCATTCCATACTTTCGACAACCATTGAAGCGGAAAACTCGATGAGCAATGAAAGTGATATCTCAGGTTTTATTACACATATTACTGTAGAAAGAGGACTTTCTCAGAACACAATCTCGGCCTATACCGGAGACATTGAAAAGTTCCGTCTCTTCCTGGACACCGTGAAGGCGGAAAGCCGATCCGATCCAGCAATCCGCAAATCGTCCGACAGTATCTTAAAACTCTGCAAGAAAATCGGACACAATCCGAGATCCATGGCACGGGTTCTTGTCTCGCTGCGGCAGATTTTCGATTTTCTTGTATTCGAGGGCCGGATGTCGGAAAATCCATGTCAGTTTATCGAGTCGCCTAAGGCATGGAAACCGCTGCCGAAAATCCTTTCCCTGGAGGAAGTTGATAAATTGCTTAAACAACCTGATTTATCAACAAATAAAGGCATAAGAGATAAAGCAATGCTTGAGGTTATGTATGCCACCGGTGTACGAGTTTCAGAGCTGACTCAGCTCAGCCTCCAAGATATTCGGTCCGATCTGGGATATATCACTTGTTCGGGGAAAGGAGGGAAAATTCGAGTGGTTCCGTTGGGCAAGTCCGCACTTCGTGCTTTGGGGAATATTTGAAAATTAGCCGCCCAGCGCTGGAAAAGCGAAAGAGGGCCGAAGACCTATTCCTGAATACGCGAGGTATTGCCATGACACGTCAAGGGTTTTGGAAAATCATTCGAGAGTACGGAAGGAAGGCGCAAATTTCGATTCAGCTACGCCCTCATCTTTTGCGGCATTCATTCGCGACTCATCTCCTGCAGAGAGGGAGCAGATCTTCGAGCCGTTCAGTCCATGCTTGGACATGCTGACATTTCCACCACAGAAATCTACACCCACATTCTCAAGGACCGCCTCAAAAGTCTTTATCAGAGGCACCATCCGCGGGCATAGTGCACATTTGCAGAAGTCCGTGTTGTAGCTGGCCCCGCTGGGGCCAGCCGGGGTCAACGTCCCCGGCTACAACAATTACCGCGAATTTGTGCAACTTAGTACTGCTTTTCATAAATACGGTAACGTTAACGCCGGGTCGGTGACCCGGCCTACAACTTTGTAGGCCGCGTGACCCCACGCGGCGCCTATCGTAAGATACGTCACCGCGATTACGAATAGCAGTACTTAGTATTAGTGCGTCTAGACAAATGGGAAGTTTAAACCGCAGCAGAACGCTTTTTTGTTTCGGCGGTTACTGGAATGGCAATTGTGAAAACAGTACCGTGGCCAGGAACGGATTCAAAAGAGATACTACCGGAATGCTCTTCGACAATGCGTTTTGTAATGGACATGCCAAGTCCATGACCGCGAGTTTTGCCATGAGTGAAAAAGGGCTCGAAGAGTTTGGGTTGCAATTCCAAAGGAATTCCTTGCCCGTTGTCGGCAACTCGTAGAATAGACCGCGAATCGGTCACTTCGGTGGAAATGCGGATAATTCCGGCCCCTTTGATGGCTTCTTGAGCGTTGCCCACGAGATTTAGAACGGCACGACGCATTTGGTTCTTGTCCAACATCACCGGAACATTTGCTTTCAAATCCCGTGCCAAACTGATACTTCCGAACGTTGCAGCAGCGCATGAATTTCGACGCAACATTCAGCAACAAATTCATCCAGATTTACCCGCTCCAGTTTCAGGGAAGACGTTCCGGCCAACGGGAAGTCTAGAATTTCATCAACCATTCGCTCCAGTCGTTCGACCTCGCATTGGATCAGTTGCAGGCATTCTTTGAGGTTTTGGGGCGGCGTATCCGACTCATTGAAATAAACTTGCAAACCTTTGATCACTGTCAACGGAGTGCGGCAATCATGAACAATCGTATTGACAAGATTGCCGATAGCGGCAGCTTTTTCAGCCTTAACCCGAGCCTCCTGGTGAGCCCGAATCTGTCCAATCATATAATTAAAATTCTCAGCCAGCGTCTCGATCTCATCGCCGGACTTGACTTCAATACGCACCGACAAATCCCCTTGGGCTGCCTGAAGGGATCCTTTAGCAAGTTTCAGGATGGGAGTCGTGATCCGCGCGGCTAACGAAGCGGCGCCAATCAACCCCAGGGCGAGACAAAGCACACCCAGGAAAATTATGTGAACTTGGGTCTCATGGAGCAGTCTTTTCGATCGGGAACGAGTTGAAATCCCCAACTGGACCGTTCCCCAGCGCTTGGCCGACTCGGGTGCGGTAACTGGGTAGAATAGATCTCAAAGTAACCTTCGCCAACGTTCGTCTGAGAAGGAAACGAAGCCTTTTCCCGAAATATGGCCTGGCCAGGGACAGAAGTGTTTTGGTGTCTGGTTCGCTAGGAAATGTAAGATCGCCCCGGCTCCTCGGTATGAGCGACAATACGGCCCTCTTTGTCATATACGATCAAATAGCCCAACTGATTCTCTTTTTTGGCAAGCATCGCATTCTGCTGAATGGGTAAGAGGTGGTACGATTTCAAGTGGTTCACATTGGTGGCTCCAAATAGCTGGGCAATCGCAACCCCGCGACTGTGACTTTCATCCACAATGACATGCTTAATCTTTCGGCTTAGCAGGAGGATGATCAGGAGGACCACAAGTGAGAGTAAGAATCCAGTCAGTGACATCAGTTTGGCTCGCAATCCGATGCGGAATGGGGAAGGGAAACCAGCCATAATAAACTCAGAATGCGCAACAGCAAGAAATAGACAGTGGAATTTAGAGCAGATCATACCAACTCGACCGAACTCGGTCAAAACATTTCAATGATTCCCCCTAATCCAAAGTGAAAGCAAAGCTAGACTCATGGCTTGGCAAAAAAGATGAGCTTGTCGGCATGCCGACATAACGTCTGATAAAACTCTTGAAATTGTACTGTAGTTTACATAATAATATAATGTAATAGATTATATAAACTGGATAAACACTATATAAAATAGTCCTTGCGTTGCGCTGAGAAATAAGTCAGGTGGATCTCTTGGAGTGTCTAGGGTGGCTGGGGTTGCCCAAATTTCGATTCGAAGTTTCTGCCCCGAAGGTGAAATTTGGATGGGGCTATCCTTGTTCTTTGCGAAATAGACTCTCGGCTGGAAATTTAACCCTCCGCTTTGTGTTAGTAATCTGTTTAGTGTTGTTATATAAGGTAGATAAATCAGTTATATTGATTTAATAGTTTACTATTTATACGGTTTTATAATCGGCGAGCAATTTTCCATATTGGCTCATCATGAGGAACTCAGAGAATCGCACCCCTGAGAGGTTTTTAGACATGGCCTAATAGAGGCTGGCTTTTCTCTTTAAAATCCGCCCAGAGTGTGTTAACTTTCCCCTTTTAATTGAGAGCCTTGCCTCCTGTTCCCAAGGATAAATGGTGGGCGCTCAGTATCAACGAGTTGCGGTCTATAAATGTCGACGTGCCGACTTTTTCCTGAAGGTCGATCGTGTTGGTGGCATCGTTTGGCCGGTTTGTTTGTTGAGTCCCTGCCAAGTAATTGCCCATAAGAAGGAAGTTGTGGAAACGGTCAAGACCGATGGACTTATTCTGAGAGCCTATCCACTCGCTGAAAAGGATAGGATTATTGTGGTTTATACTCGGGGTCTAGGCAAAATCAGTGGGGTTGTTTCCGGTGTCGCACAAGGTTCCCGCCACAACGTAGGCAGGTTGGAACCTTTTGGCCTCGTGGAGATTATCCTCCTCATGCAGGCACAACGGGAGTTGGTGAAATTTCGAAGTGTTGAGCTCCTCCATGCGTTTGGCGCGAAATTGCCCTCCTATCAGAATTTTCTGCACTTGAGCCTGATCGCGGAGATTCTCCTGGAAACCTCTCCGGAACGTGAACCCAATGACGATCTGTATCGTTTGCTCTTGTTAGTTTTACCTCATTTTGAGAAGGCTGACCGTGGACCTTTGGCGGGGTTGTACTTTAAAGTTTGGTACCTGAAAATCGCGGGATTACTTCCAGCCACTCGCGTCTGTCAGAAATGTGGGAAACCTCTTGCTGGGTCTGAGGAGGTATTTATTGTGAGCGGCTTTACTGGTTTAGTGTGCGGATCTTGCCGTGTTTCACAAGATCGACGAATCTCGTTGCCGGCATATCGGCTGTGGACCGCGATCCGGCAGTATTCGTTGGATGATTTATGGATGAATGGACCGATTCACGCCCGATCGCTGATCTCTCAGAACTGGCGGAGGATATGCTGGAAACAAATTTTGAGCGTCATTTTCAATGCCTGCAGCTGCTCAGAAGGGAAGGATCTTAATCCCCGATGATGGAGTTTCAAGAACTGTTCATGCGACTCCTCCGATATTGGGCTGAAAAGGGTTGCGTGATTCAACTTCCTTATGATGTGGAAAAAGGTGCCGGGACTATGAATCCCGAAACTTTCCTGCGCGTGCTCGGTCCCAAGCCTTATGCGGTGGCTTATGTTGAACCTAGCCGCCGGCCTGCCGATGGCCGTTATGGTGAAAACCCTAATCGCTTAGAGAAAGCACCATCAACTGCAAGTGATCATGAAGCCCTCTCCAGCGGATATTCAGGCAGTGTATCTGAATAGTTTGGAGGAGATCGGGATTCGTCTTCAGGCACATGATATCCGATTTGAAGAGGATAACTGGGAGTCGCCTACTTTGGGAGCATGGGGAGTGGGATGGCAGGTTCTGCTCGACGGCTTGGAAATTACCCAGTTTACTTACTTCCAGCAAGCGGGAGGCATCGATCTGGAGCCGTGCTCGGTAGAGTTGACCTATGGCCTGGAGCGAATCGCAATGTTCCTGAATAATATCGATAACTGTTTCGAATTGCCCTGGAACCAGAAACACAGTTACCGGAGTATCCGCTATGAAGATGAAAGGCAGTTCTCGAAATACTATTTCGAGTCGGCCGATGTGAAACTTCATTTCAGTTGGTTTGAGCAGTATGAGACAGAAGCGGCTCGCCTGCTGGAAGAAGGATTATTCCTGCCTGCCTACGATTATTGTCTTAAGTGCTCACATGTCTTTAACATTCTCGATGCGCGCGGGGCCATCAGTGTTTCTGAGCGCGCCAGGATGATTCAACGGGTTCGTAACTTGGCCTGCAAAGTTGCCGCACTCTCCCTCCAATCGCAGGGGGAGGGTACTGAGGTTTCACGAATATAACCCGCTCTTATATAAAGTAACACTTTATATTTTTTAAATGGGAGATTGAAATAGTTGAGTTTGGAATTCTTATTTGAAGTGGGTTGTGAGGAAATCCCCGCCCGCCTGATTCCATCCCTTCTTGAGCAACTTGGCTCGAAGATATCGGGCAGACTCGATGAGAGCACGGTCTCTCATCTACCGCCTCAGCTTTATGGCACACCTCGTCGACTGGTCATTGTGATTGAACAAGTGACTGAGAAACAGCCCGATCGCAGTGAGTCCGTCACGGGTCCACCCTTTTCAGCCTCTTACGACTCCGAAGGGCAGCCGACCAAGGCAGCCCTAGGGTTCGCCAATAAATACCAGGTCGCTTTGGATCAAGTCCAGGTTGTCGACACTGCCAAAGGAAAATACTTGGGCTTTGAGAAAAAAGTCCCGGGCGTGCAAACGATCGATCTGCTCAGGGAGGCCTTACCGCAACTGCTCGGTGAGCTGGAATTTCCAAAAGGGATGCGCTGGGAAAAATCTCGCTTTGTTTTTGTCAGGCCCATTCGCTGGATATTGTGTCTGCTGGGTGGAGAGGTGGTTACTTTTTCTGTCGCGGGGATAGAATCTTCAAACTTTACTTTTGGCCACCGGTTCCTCGCCAATAACCATAAAGTAACGGTGAATCATTTTGGTGATTATTACCAGAAATTAAAGGGCCTATCGGTTGAGATTAATCAAGAAAAGCGGCGCACGGGGATACAGAAAGACCTTGATGCGACCTGTAACCGCCATTCGTCCAGGCTTCTCCAGGACGTAGGCCTTTTAGACCAGGTAACCCATCTGCATGAGTCCCCATCGGTTGTCTCAGGCGGTTTTGACCCCAGGTTTCTCCGCCTTCCTCAAGAAGTGCTGGTGACGGTGATGAGGGAGCACCAGAAGTATTTCTCGATACTGGATTCGGCGGACCAGCTCATTCCCAAATTTCTGGCCGTGGTGGACGCGGATCCAAGATTTGAGGCGTCCATCGTATCGGGCCATGAGCGGGTCTTGAAAGCCCGGCTGGAAGATGCCAGTTTCTTTTGGGAAGTGGATAGCCACATCCCTTTGGAGTCGCGGGTTGAGGAACTTAAGAAGATTGTTTTTCATTCTGACCTCGGGACCCTGTTTGAGAAAACCCAAAGGCTGGTGAGTCTGGTCGGACCGCTCGCCCGTCTACTCCGCTGTTCTGAAAAAGCTGCCGACCTGCGCCTCGCCGCGCGGCTGTGCAAGACGGATTTAGCGACAGAAATGGTCAAGGAGTTCACGGATCTGCAGGGTATCATGGGGGGGCTTTACTCCAAGGCCCAAGGAGTGTGCGAGACGGCTGCCACTGCGATTTATGAGCACTACCGACCCAACTCTTGGGAAGACAAGCCTCCGCAGAGCGCCGGAGGCACGGTCCTTTCGATCGCCGACAAACTGGATACGATTGTCGGACTATTCTCGGTGGGATGGGTTCCTTCTGGATCCAAAGACCCCCAAGGACTTCGGCGCCAGACTCTTGGGATTCTGAATCTAATTCTCAACAAGAGGTTGAGTATCTCTCTGGAGGCTCTTTTTCGAAAGGCCTTTGCGTTGGTGCGTAAGAAGGCTAAGCGGAGTTATGAAGACGTCCGGGCCGATCTCCATCTATTTTTCAAAGAGCGATTGCGGAACATCTTCAAGGAGATGGGTTATCGCTATGACGAGATTAATGCAATTGTTGAGATAGGAGTCGATAACCCATTGGAATGCCTTGAAAAAATTTCCGCGATTTCGGCCATGCGCGAAAGCGAAGACTTTTATGCAGTTTCCATGAGCTTTAAGAGAATGAAGAATATCGTTTTAAAAGCAGGGCTGCAGATGGATTCGACCTTTACGGTTGATCCTTCACTCTTCGAAACAGAGGAAGAGAGGGTATTGGGACGGCTCGTGGACCAGATTAAACCAAAGGTGAAACGAGCAGCAGCTAAACATGAGTATCGAAAAGCATTCGAGTTGATGGCCTCGCTGAGACCTGCCATTGACCTGTTTTTCGATAAGGTTCTTGTGATGGCAGAAAATCCAGAGGTCCAGAGAAACCGTTTATCTCTATTAGGGAGTTTGCTTGCGGTCTTCTATCGAGTGGCTGACGTTTCAGAAGTCGTCTTGAACACAGGGGCCATGTCGGCGTGACGACCGCATCGCTGTGTCGGTGTCCATCTATTTGATTGATTCAAAAAAGGAGAGGCTTATACGAAATGGGAAATAAATACGTTTACTACTTCGGCGATGGAAAAGCAGATGGAAAGGCTGACATGAAAGGGCTGCTGGGCGGAAAGGGCGCCAACCTCGCAGAGATGACCAATATTGGACTCCCTGTGCCCCCCGGATTCACGATCTCCACGGAAGTCTGTACTTACTACTATGCCAACAAGAAAAAAGTATCCCAAGGAGCTTTCTAAGCAAGTGGAAGACGCGCTTCGCAAACTCGAGAAATCTCTGGGAATGAAATTTGGCAATGCGAAAAACCCTTTGCTCATTTCTGTCCGGTCCGGAGCGCGCGCGTCGATGCCCGGCATGATGGACACGATCCTGAATCTTGGGTTGAGTGACAACACCATTCAGGGGTTGATTCAAAAAACGGGCAATGAGCGCTTTGCCTGGGATTCTTACCGCCGCTTCGTACAAATGTACGGTGACGTTGTATTGGGACTGAAGCCGCAGCACAAAGATGAGATTGATCCTTTTGAACACATCATCGAGGAAGTCAAAAAGCAAAAGAGAGTTCAACTGGATACAGAACTTGAAACCAGTGATCTACAGGAATTAGTCAGACGATTTAAAAAAGCCATCAAGGCCCGCTTGAACATTGATTTTCCCAATGACCCCTACGAGCAGCTCTGGGGATCCGTTGGGGCAGTGTTTAGCTCCTGGATGAATGAAAGAGCCATCGCCTACCGGAAAATGAACGATATTCCCGCTTCTTGGGGGACTGCCGTCAATGTGCAAACCATGGTTTTCGGGAACATGGGAGAAGATTCCGGTTCCGGTGTTGCCTTTACCCGCGATGCCGCGACCGGGGCAGATATTTTCTACGGAGAATACCTCAATAATGCGCAAGGTGAAGATGTCGTCTCGGGTGCGAGGACACCGAAGCCCATCCAGGAATTGGCGAAAGAAAATCCCAAGGTCTATCGGCAGCTGGATAAAGTCCGCAGGATTTTGGAAGAGCATTACCGCGACATGCTCGACATTGAATTCACCATCCAACAGGGAAAGCTCTACATGCTGCAGTGCCGGGTAGGAAAAAGAACGGCTTTTGCAGCGATCAAGATCGCCGTGGATATGGTGGATGAGAAACTCATTTCCGAAAAAGAAGCTTTGTTGCGCATTGAGCCGGATCAGCTCAATCAATTACTGCGACCGATCTTTGACACCGTTGAAAAAAAGAAGGCGATTGAAGAGGGTCGGCTTCTGGCAAAAGGCCTGAATGCAGGACCTGGTGCCGCTTGCGGCCGCGTTGTATTTAATGCGCCCGATGCGGAAGAATGGAAGAAACGTGGCGAACGGGTCATCCTGACCCGGATTGAAACGTCTCCCGAAGACATCAAAGGGATGGATGCCGCTGAAGGAATCCTGACCGCCCGCGGAGGCGCAACCTCTCACGCTGCGCTGGTTGCGCGTCAGATGGGAAAGGTCTGCGTGGCGGGGTGCGCCGCTTTGAATATTGATTATGCCAGACGGGAGATGAAAGCAGGAAACCAGCTGGTACGGGAAGGAGACTATATTTCGATTGATGGTTCCACCGGCGAAGTCATCTTTGGCGAACTCAAAACCAAGCCTTCGGAAGTCTTACAAGTTGTGATTGGAAAGTCTCTCGATCCGGCTCAGTCTGCTGTCTATCAGGAGTACGCCAAGATCATGAAATGGGCGGACCGTTATCGATCCCTTAAAATTCGGACCAACGCCGACCAGCCCGACCAGGCCGCCACGGCCATTGCCTTTGGGGCTGAAGGAATCGGGTTATGCCGGACCGAACATATGTTTTTTGGGGAGGGAAAGATTGGTCCCATGCGGGAAATGATCCTATCGGACACACTGGAAGCGCGTCGTCAGGCTCTGGAGAAGTTACTCCCCTTGCAGCGGGCGGATTTTGAAGGAATCTTTGAAGTCATGGCGGGAAGGCCAGTAACCATCCGGACGATCGATCCCCCCCTGCATGAATTTGTTCCCCATGAAGAGGAGGCGCAGAGAGAATTAGCCGCCGAGATGGGTATTCCTTACGAAAAGGTCAAGCAGCGGGTTGAGTCGCTCCATGAATTCAACCCAATGCTCGGTTTCCGTGGTTGCCGCCTGGGCATCGTGTATCCCGAAATTACCGAAATGCAGGCCCGGGCTATCTTTGAGGCTGCCGCGAATGTCCGCAAGAAGGGGACTAAAGTCGAACCGGAAGTCATGATTCCGCTGGTTGGCCATATCAAAGAACTAGACAATCAATCTGCCATTGTTCACAAAGTTGCAGAGGAAGTGATGAAGCAACAGAAAATAAAATTTCCCTACTTAGTCGGAACAATGATCGAAATTCCTCGAGGGGCCATTACAGCCGACAAGATTGCCATGACTGCCGAATTCTTTAGTTTTGGAACCAATGACCTCACCCAGACAACCTTGGGGATTAGCCGGGATGATTCCGGCAGATTTCTTGTTCCGTATGTTCAGCTGGATATTTATCCCAAGGATCCGTTTGAGGCTATTGACCAGGACGGGGTCGGCGCACTCATGAAGATTGCCGTGGAAAAGGGGAGAGTCACGCGGCCAAAGCTGAAGATCGGGATCTGCGGTGAGCACGGAGGCGAGCCTTCCAGTGTCGAGTTCTGCCATACGATCGGCCTGGATTATGTCAGCTGTTCTCCATTCCGCGTTCCTATTGCGCGTCTGGCCGCAGCCCGCGCGGCACTTCGCGAAAAAGCAGCAAGCAAAAGCCAGGCGCCCAAGAAATCAAAAACGGCCAAGAAAAAGGGAAAAGGGAAAAAGAAATAAGGCAGGAAATAACGTGGACTCCTCGATCAGGCAGGCGGACGATCGAGGATTCGATGCTAGAATGCGAACAGGATGTGTTGGCCTGCCTGTTTGGCTGTCTTTAACCATTCAACTCATTTCATAGTGTCATAAGGAGAGACGCATGCGTATTGGCATTTTAACCGGAGGGGGGGACGTCCCGGGCTTGAATCCCTGTATTAAAGCGGTTGTGAATCGGGCGGAAGCTGAGGGAATTTCGGTAACTGGCATCCGCCGGGGTTGGTGGGGACTGCTCCACTTAAACCCGGATGATCCTAACTCTATGGCAAAGTGCACCATCAAGCTCGACACCAATGTGGTGCGTACAATTGACCGCAGCGGAGGAACTTTCCTTCATACCTCCCGTACCAATCCTTCGAACGTGAAGATTGCCGACACACCGGAGTTTCTACGAGGACCCGATTGGAACCCCAAGGCAGCTGGAGTTCGCGATTTTACGCCGCATGTTCTCAGCAATCTGGCGCGGCTGGCGATTGACGTGATGATCGTGATCGGAGGCGATGACACGTTGAGTTATGGAGAGCGATTGCACAAAGAAAAATTTCCGGTCGTTGCGATCCCGAAGACCATGGACAACGACGTCTTCGGGACGGATTATTGTATTGGCTTCTCGACTGCTGTGACCCGGAGCGTCAATTTTCTGCATCAGCTAAGAACCTCGGCAGGATCGCATGAAAGGATCGCCGTAGTGGAACTTTTTGGGCGAAACAGCGGCGAAACCTCTCTGATTTCCTCCTACCTGGCCGGCGTGGACCGCGCGATCATTTCGGAAGTCCCTTTCAACCCCGAGAAACTGTCCAAACTCGTGATGGAAGACAAAAACTCCAATCCGAGCAATTACGCCATGGTGACCATCTCAGAAGGGGCTCAGATGGTGGGCGGAGTGATCGTTGAATCCGGGGAGGCCGATGCCTATGGCCATCGAAAGTTAGGCGGGATCGGCGCTCAGCTAGGCGAAGTTCTGAAAAACCTGACCGGCCAGAGCATTATTTACCAGCCACTATCCTATTTGATGCGAAGTGGCGCGCCGGATGCTCTCGACCTGATGGTCTCCCTCAACTACGCGAACATGGCCATGTCACTCATCTTGAAGAAACAGTTTGGAAAGATGATGGCGATGAAGAACGGGATTTACACCAATGTCCCAATGAGCATTGTGTCTCAAGGCCTGAAGCGAGTGGACGTCGAAGAATTGTATGACCAGGAACAGTACCGCCCCAAGGTCAGGAATGTCGACGGGAAACCCATGTTCCTCTACTAATAGCCTCCCGCCAGAAACGGATCGAGAACACCAAGGGCAGGTCTAATTATCCCTTAAAAACCCCGCTAACCTTTTGAATACTGAGTGCATCTAACCCCAACTGGGACGGATAAGAGGATTTATTGAGGAAGGCCATGTCACATAGATCTTTATTCCGTTGATTTGGCAAGGGGAGGGGGTATAATGAAAATGAACTATCCCATGAGTCGATCCCTCGCCCTAACCAAAAATCCGGTTGGTTTCTATGAATGCAAGAACCATCTCGGTTTTTCTTCTTTTCTGGTTTGGGTTCTCTGCATCCCGGCTTCTGGGTGACGACCCTTCATTAATTTATTGGGGCGCGGGCAGGGCTAGTAAACCATGTTGATGGGAATCCCGTTATTTTCACGGCAGAGCAGTCGATAAGCAAACCCCTGTTGTCCCGCACCATGATCCAACCCATGAGTCGGATCGAAACGGGACAAATGGACCGGGTTGAAATTTTGCTGAACCCGGGAAGCTACCTGCGAGTGGCGGAGAACTCCATTGTGCGGATCAATGAAACGAAACTGGATAATGTGAGGGTTGCGTTAGACAAAGGGACAGTCATTGTAGAGTCCGCAGTTTTCGACAAGAAAGTTCACGCTCTGAGAATTGAGACGGCCGCCGGCGAAATAGCCATCCAGAAAGAGGGTCTCTACCGTTTTGAAGCAGATCCGGAACAGACGCAGTGGATGTCGCTGATTCGTCGGGGCAAGGCTCAGTGGCTGCCCGAAGGCAAGCCCCAAGTAACATTGAAGTCCGGCAAGCGCTTTCAGCTCCCGGTCAGTTCGGCGGGTGGTGAGCTCCAGTATGCAAATATCCGCAAAGAACAAGTGGATAACCTCGACAATTGGAGCATGCGCCGGGCTCAGTATCTGGTCGCGGCCAGCGACCGCTCTTCCTCATGGGCGTCGAATTCCTGGTATTCATCCTACGCGTCAACGTGGTTTTCGAGGCGGCTGGTATTTCGATCCTTTCTTTCAGATGTTCACCTTCATTCCTTTTGGCTCAAATTATTATTCTCCTTACGGGTTCTCCTACCTAGGCTACAATCCTTATCGACTCTATCGAGGATATGGGGAGGCGGGGAACTGCGTCACAGGGAAATACCGGAGGGACCGGATCGCAGCGTCCCACTATGTACTCAACCCAGTCCGACCCGCTCTCCGTCAACATCTTCCACATCCCGTTCTGGCAGCTTCGGGGAGTGCGGTACAAAGCCGTGGTGCGTCTGTTAGTCACTCTCGCGGCCGATAATATTGCAAGCCTCCCCAGTTCTGGTGTTCAATCCCTTTCTTTGCCTGGCAGAGCCTCTCTCCCTTAATTTCCAAGAACATTTCATAGCCCGAATCCTTATTAGGTGGAGCGGGCGCTCCTGCGCACCCCCGTTGAACGCCCGACAGAATGCATCCTCCAATCGACGTTTCGAGTTGGGGGGCCGAGTTCCACGAGGCCGTATGATTCCACATGCTGTATCCGATCGACTGTCATTTGGTAGGGGTGGAGCGGGCGCTCCTGCGCACGCTTGATCAATGATGAATGCCCGATTGGGGACAACGCTCCTGTGCGTGCGTACACTGGTTGACAACGGCGTCGTGGAACTCCGCCCCCCGAGCAGGAGGTCCGTTTGAACAGTCGGGCTCCAACGCATTCCGTCCAATCTGGATTAGCTGGGGTTATGCGTTAGTTATCGGGGGAATTTCTGGTAGGGCGCGCTCGCCGAGCGCGCCGCGGACGGCCCGGCGGTCCGTCCCTACCCACTCAGCCGCTACAGAAGCGACAATCTCAAATCGTCACCGAAGGCATTGCCCTTACAGATTTCCCCCCGTAACTGACGCATTACTAGCTGGGGCCGATTGCCGTTGACGGGGATAATTGGAAGTCATTATACTGACTTGCCTTACAGTAGGACCAATTCACTATGGCGGGTCATGATTGATGCACTCAGAAATTATTGGTATCGGGCTAGCGGTGTTGGACCATCTGATGATTGTTCCGGAATTTCCCAGCCGGGAAGGCGTCACTCCAAGCTCGCAGTATGAAATCCAAGGGGGAGGGATGGTTGCTACCGCCCTTGCCACTGCTCAGCACCTGGGCGCAAGCACTGAACTATGGGGACGCCTGGGAGATGACGAAACGGGGCATGCTGTGGTTGAAAGAACTAAAGGCATTCAACGTGAACACGTCTCAAGTCCATATGGTGCCGGATGGAAAGACAGGTGTTTGTTTTGTGATGGTTCAAGCCGACAGCGGCAAAAGAGCCTTCGTCGTCCATTCCCAAAAAAATCTCTACGTGGATTTGAATCAGCTCAATTTGGAGCGAATTCGAAAAGCCAAAATGCTTCTGATCGATGCTTCCTGGATTGAAGCGGCACAAATAGCGGCTCATTTTGCCAAGTCCCATGGGATTTCCGTAGTCGCTGATGTGCACGAGCCAAACCAACCGAGTCTAGAGCTATTAAGCCTGGCCGACTACGCCATTGTGCCCAAACCGCTGGCAGAGTTTTTTGGCGGGAAAGGTGATTATGCCAGTGCTTTACATGCCATGAAGTCTAAAGGTGTCAAAGTCCCTATCATTACTTAGGAGAGGAGGGATGCACTTATCTCTACCAGGACAAAATATTCAAAGTGCCTGCTTTCAAGGTAAGAGTCGTGGATACTACTGGCGCGGGTGATTCTTTCCACGGTGCGTTTTGTTTTGCCCTTTCGCGGGGTTTTGAAGTACCTGAATCGATTGGATTAGCCTCCGCTGTTGCGGCTCTGTCCTGCAAGAAGCTCGGAGGACGAGCCGGAATACCCACCTACGAAGAGACACTTCAATTCATGCGGGAACAAGCGGCCAGTGCCTGATTGAAGCGAGCCAACGATCCCTTAATCGTTGGATCATTGCTTCATCCCACGCTCGCCTACCACCGGAATATTTCCCTCCTTTGGAGTGTTTGAAGAGCACTCGACAATACAGCCCAAAGTAAAAGAGCCCTGACTCAACTTCCGGATTCGGAATTGTTGAAATATGATTCCAAGATACGGCAAGTGATGTCAAAATATGATGTGTCTTACGGGCGGGCCTTCTGTTCGAACTCTCGATCTGCTTCCCAGAAAAGGTCCATGAGAAATTTATTTAGCAAGATTGTCAGCGGGACGGTGATCCTGGTTTTGTTGTGCGGGTATGCCTTTCATGGCGAGTCAGGAACAGCCCAAACAGCCGCTCAGTGAAGACGAAGTCTTGTCGTTAGTCACTTCATCGCGTCTCGGGGAGCTCCCAGTCAACCGGGTTGTCGAGCTGATCCAACTTCGAGGAGTCAAGTTCTCTGTGACAGATGTCTTCCTGGTGGAATTGAAGGCACGGGAAGCCGACGTCGCCATCATTGAGACCTTGCGGCAGATTCGTAATAAAGGGAAAGATTTCGTTCCGGGGACTCCGCAGGCGCCGAAAGATTCTCCCCAAAATAGAAATGTGCCTTCCAGCACTACAACCAGCGGAAATCGGAAAGATTTCTGCCTCCGATCTCGGAATCAGAATGGCCCGAGTTCCTCGAAGAACACCCGCGGGAAAGCATTAGGCTATACCGAGCAATTGCCGAATTTTATTTGCACCCAGATTACTCAAAGGTTTGTTCGTTTTCTTCCCGGGGGATGGCGGCAGGAGGATAATTTCGTGGCGGAACTATCCTATTATGATGGGCGTGAACACTACAAGGTATTGACAGTTTCCAACAAGATTGCGACCGACATGACCATTGAAAAAATGTCAGGAACCACGTCGACCGGGGAGTTCGGAACTTCGCTGCGCGAATTATTCGACCCTTCAACGAATGCCAACTTTCGTCTCGAAGGGGCTGACCAGAGCAATGGCCATGAAACGGTTCGGTTGGGTTTCAAGTGTCGTCTCGAAAATTCGAAGTATACGATCACTTATAACAAAGAGCGCACCATTGTCGCAGCTTATCGAGGACGATGCTGGGTGGATCCCGCCTCCCATAACGTCGTGCGGCTTGAGAGCAAAGCCATGAATATTCCGTTAAGCTTCCCGGTCACGCGAGCTGAAAGTTCAGTAGATTATGACCTGGCAGAAATCGCGGGAATCAAGTACTGGTTGCCTGTGCACGCCGAAGTCATCCTGGCGGAAGGCGCAACAAAAATTCAGACCAAAAATGTGATTGAATTCAAGAAATACCGGAAGTTTGGAGCCGAGATAAAGATAGTCCCGGATTGAAAGACCGGTTTGAATATCTGTTGTAGGCTTCGCGTGTCTCAAAGCCTAACCTCAGCGGCGATCTCGCTTATGGACGATTAAACGCCGGGTCGGGTGACCCGGCCTACAGAGTGGATTTCTGGAAGCCACGATTGACGTGCTTCGTACGGCAATCGTGGGCTTTCTGATCAGGAGTTTCCGAGGCCGGTCACAGAAACTAGATCCTACATGATTGGGATTGTTTGCAGGGTGGAGCCTTGCGACGCCAGCTTGGTAGCGACAGGCCTCCTGGCCTGTCGAGCAACGCTGTTGCGTGGCCAGAGGTGGCTTTCAGCCACTGGACAGGCCGGGAGGCCTGTCCCTACTACATCGGTGATCCGGTCTCGCAGGAATTCGACCCGCCAAATGAATCATACCTTGAGGGCAGACTCTGCGACGCCGCTTATCTACAATCGCTCCGAGCCGGTCTAACTCCAAAGCCGATCGTGACTGCTTTCCTTGTTCCACTGCGGCGTCGGCTCAAAATAGCCGGGTACGAGCAGGTGCTGTTTGACAACCTCTTCATTGAGGGTCACTCCCAGCCCTGGGCCTTCCGGAACAGTGATGAATCCGTTCTGCAAAATGGGTTTGGGTATCCCGTTCACCAGATCGTCCCACCAGGGAACATCCACGGAATGGTTCTCGAGAGCCACGAAGTTTCGAGTGGCAGCGGCACAATGGACATTGGCCATACACGATACCGGAGTTCCTGCAAAATGCATGGCCATGGCAACGCCATGTTCCTCGGCATAATCCCCGATTTTTTTCGTCTCTAACAATCCCCCGGAAGTCGCCAGATCCGGCTGGATCATATCGACGGCGTGAGCTTCTACCAATTTGGCAAATCCTTCCTTCAGATAAATATCCTCTCCCGTTAGAATTGGGACGTCGACGGAATCGGTGATTTTCTTCAACAAGTCCGTGTAAAACCAGGGAATCATATCTTCCAACCAGGCCATGTTGTATTTCTCGAGCGCTCGGGCCAGACGGATGCAACTGTTGACTCCGATATGACCAAAGTGATCTCCCGCCAACGGGATCTCCATCCCGATAATTTCTCGAACCTGTCCCACATAATCAGCCAGCAGAGCAATTCCCTTGTCCGTCAACTCAATGCCTGTGAAAGGGTGCTCCAAGTCAACATTATCTACGCCCTTTGGCTCGGTCAATGTGCCTGGAACATCGGAAATGAGACTGACTCCGAAGTCTGTCTTGACGAAAGTGAAACCCTTGGCCATTCGTTCTTTCATCCGATGGGCCGTTACTTTAGGATCTTTAGCTTCCTCCGTGTCGGCATAACAGCGGATTTTGTCCCGGTATTTTCCACCCAGCAATTGATAGGCGGGAACGTTGTAGGCTTTACCCGCCAGATCCCAGAGCGCCATTTCCACTGCACAGACTCCACCCGCCTGACGGGCGTGGCCGCCAAATTGTTTGATCTTGCGGAAAACTTTCTCGACATTGCAGGGATTCTCGCCGAGTATGCGGCTCTTCAGTATGAGAGCGTAATTTGGGTCGGCTCCGTCGCGAACTTCTCCCAGGCCATAGATATCCTGATTCGTATCAATCCGGATGATGGGGCAATTCATGGGCGATTTAGCCACTACAGCCACGCGCATGTCAGTAATTTTCAGTTCGGTAGGTTTGAGTTTCTGCTGACGTTTTGCATCGCAGCTTCAATGTCTTCGCTTGTCGCAAAGAAACTGGCTAAGCCAACACCAGTCGCCGTCTTGCCTGCGAACTTAAATAAATCGCGACGATCCAGATACTTCTTGAGTGCCTCTTTCATATGCTTTTAAAAAACCTCCAATCAGATCGGATGAAATGAGCCTGCAACTGATGAATCCCGAATACCGCCAGAATAGTAGCATCATTCCTTACGGAAATTCACCCCGTGCGCAGTGATGAGAACAAACTAAGAGATGGTGGACCTTGTCCTCTGAATTGCGGACAGTGTGTCAACCCGTTACGAATTTGCGCGAGCGTTGTTAGGGGGAATCGGCAGGGGATCAATCACGATGCACTTTTATATTCCCTCTTTTGCTATGGAGGGGAAAGTTCGTGGGCGAAGGGCAACGAGGAGGGGTGGTCGTTTACCCTCCGCCCCTGTAGCGGCGCTCTATGAGCGACGTCCGTCCCAGCCCCAGCGGGGCACCCTGTTTATAGAAAAAATAGAATTAACAAATTGAATTCTCCCTTGGGGGAAATGGTGGTCCGTCTGGACCAGGTGACGGGTATTCAGAACGAGAGGCTCCTTTGACAAACCGAATTCGAAAATTATCGGCATGATCGATTGATTACCAATTCTCCAGGAATTCAGCTAATCGTTCCATTGCGGGCTCAAGGACAGTCCGGTCGGCAGCGTAACAAATCCGAATGTACCCTTCTCCTCCGGCGCCAAAGGCCACACCTGGAGCAATCCCAACCTTTTTTTTCAATAATAATTGACGGCAAAACTCAAAAGAATCGATCAGTCCAAGGATCTTCGGGAAGAGATAAAAGGCACCCTCTGGCTTGGGTAAAATGACGCCGCGCATCGATTTCAATGCTTGCTGGCAGAAGTCTCTCTTCTTCTGGAGTTCCCGGACCATCTCCCTAATTGCATTCTCGCCTTCTCGCAAGGCAACTTCTCCTGCCCGTTGAACCATGGAAGGAGCATGTGAAATGATAAATTCATTCATTTCCGTCGTCTTTGAAGCCAGTTTTTGGGGCGCCACCAACCAACCGAGACGCCATCCCGTCATGCAATAGGTTTTCGAAAAGGAGTTGACCACGACCACGGCGTATGTCGCGATTGCAGAGTCTCAGGATTGAGGGGGCTACCGTTCCCTCATAGTAGAGGCGTTCATAGACCTCATCGGCCAACAACCAGAGATTGTTTTCACGGCAAAATGAAAGCAGGTTACGCTGATCTGAGAGGCTGGCAACCCAGCCTAATGGGTTTGATGGGGAAGTGTAAATAAGAAGGCGAGTCTTAGAGGTCAAGCTTTTTCGCAACAGGCCAAAATCGATTGCATAGCGTTCGCCTTGGAGTGAAGCGGAATTTCAAGAGGAAGAGCGGAGCACATCTGAACGATGGAAGTGGCATTCGGCCAGGCCGGAGTCAGAATGATCGCTTCATCACCAGGATCGAGAAGGCAGCGGATCGTCACGTTGAGCGCCTGAACTCCAGAAGCCGTGACGACGACTTCCGAAGCAGGATCTAAATGGACTGAATGAAGTTCTTGATATTTATCAGCAATCGCCTGGCGAAGGCTTGCAGACCCGCGTTGTGGGTGTAAAATGTATAGCCTTCCTGCAATGCAGTGATTGCCGCGTCTTTAATGAATGGCGGTGTCGGTGCGTTCGATTCGCCGAAATAAAGACGCAGCACCCCGTCCATTCCGAACGCTATATTGGCAAGCTCCCTAATTTTCGAGGGAGAAACGCCGAGTATTGAATTTGCTAATGGGATTGGATTGTGAGGCATCGAAACGAGAGGTGGACCTTTCCAAGATTGCAGTCTCAATTCTTGCATAAGCACGACTCACCGGTAAGGTCTTTTTCTGGGATGTGCGGAAATTCAGCTTTCCAGTGCTGGAAGGTTTAGTTGCAGCCGGAGCCGCTGGCCCCGGGACAACAGATCTGAAGACCTGTTGCTACTACTTGTTGCGGCGACAGGCGTTCCCGCCTGTCGTCCGAGGTTGCACATCTCGCTTACGCCCTGTAGCGCTGTTTAGCTTATCCCTCTTTGAACGACATGTTTCCGAAGCCAATTGGCGAAGTCTTCCCGACTGATGGTTCCGGAAGCCAGCTGGATAATAGTTGTCTCTTGTTCGTGCAGGTCGGCCCGGATTTCGGACCCATTCAAAATAAGGAAGGTCTCCATCGCTGCATGGGCGGTGCGTTTATTCCCGTCGACAAAAGGGTGGTTCTGGATGATTGAAAAACCTAATGCCGAAGCCTTTTCGATAAGATTCGGATAGAGATCTGCACCGCCAAAAGTCATACGTGGCTGAGCCAGAGAAGATTCCAACCCACCCAAATCTCGAATCCCCATCAGGCCGCCAGACGGCTCCGCCACTCGGCGATGAAGCTCGAGTACTTCGCTTAGCGTGAGGAAGCGCATTATGCCAGCCGACGATAAAGTTCCGCGTTCTTCTTCAGGACATAATCTATAGCGTTTTGGAAACTCTCGTCAGGTTTGGCCAACAATTCCTCGACACTGACACGAACGAGTGTCTCCGGAGAAACGTTGAAGCGTGCTGCAATCTCTTCCAACTTTTGCAAATGGTCCTCAGGGAGAGCAACAGTGATATGAACCATAAGTACTTCCCTCCCTCTTAAGAATACTAACACCGCGGAAACTACGCAAGTCCTCCTGCTGTCGCGATCAGTCGAGTGGGCCTGACGCAGAACCTTTCAGCGGCCACTGATCCATCTTTCCCCGGGCGATGCCATTTGAAACCTCCTGCCTTACGCCGACTGCGTTCTGCGAAGATCTCAGCCTCGACGCAGTCGGCTACAAGTTAGCGGATTTTCGGGACCCCAAACGTCTGCGCGAGACGGTTCAGTTCCCCGCGTATCGCAGCCCATTCGGACTCTGCATCGCCACCCATTTTCCAGTTGCGCATCGCCTTGTTGATATCGTTTGCGATTGCGATTGCGACGCTAACATGCTGCCGGGTCTGGTCTATGCTGTGGTTTTTGTTCCAGGAGTCGCCGACCTTGTCCAATTGGTTTTCAAGGCGGTTGGCATCATTGTTGAGTTGATCTTCCCGCCCCTGGCCGGCTCGAACATTGTCTCTAGCCAAGGCTTTGTCCAGAGTCTTTCTGAACTTGTTTGTCCTCTTCTCGCAGTCATTGATGGTGTTGGTGGTTTCCTGGATGTTGGCCCCACCCTTGCGGTCCGCCGCGGTCACCACGGACGTAAGCGAAGCCAGCAGGACGGCGATTATTGTAAGTGTCTTCATGATTTGTTTCTCCTTTTTATTTGTTAAAATTTGTTCAACTCAGTCAAAACGGTCTTTATTTCCCGGTGCTAGAATTGCCCTGCTAAAGCGGATCGTCCGGTGCGGTGCGCCGAAAACGCTGCGGGCGTTATACTGCGGTTGACAGAGAAGCGGACCGGCTGCCCAAACTCGCGGAGTTGTTCTTATGAGGAATCTCACAATCTCACCTCCAGAAACGATTCTGAAACGCGTCGGCTTCATTGCCTGTTGTGAGGCCGTCACCTCCTGCACTCGCTGGTCTGCGTTCGCATTTGGCGACAGCCACACATAGGCAGCCGGTTTACAGTAGATTCACTTTCACGGTGTAGATCTTTCCATTGAATTTAAATGGTGCTTTCTTGTGATAGCGGAGCGACACAGGAGCGCCCATATCAAGACCCACGTCAAAACTTTCGCTGGCGCTGAAAGCGGCCGGAACTGTACGTTTCACTGTTCCTTTCACCACTTCCACGCCATCCACCTTGATGGTGATATCGCCGGGGCCCATGGGCTTGGGAATGATCGAGGTGACCTCGATCTGGTGTCTGCCGGGGGTAATCGCTGCGTTGCTTTCTATGGTGTACCGCTCGATGATCATCATGTTGTACTCGTACACCAGCTTGCCGTTCTCCATAAACACCGTAAGCCCCGCACCCGCACCGCCCAGTGCGTAGAGCACTCCGTTTGCATTGGCCGGCACATTCACATCAACAACGACCTTATTGCTTCTCTTACCAAGACCCGGAGCGGCGAATTCAGGCATCCGTCTGGTGCTCTCATCAAAGACCCAGCTGTTGTAAGGAGACCTCTGCACATCTTCCGGATGGAGTCTTAGCCAGATGCCGGCGCCAATCGGCAAATCCAAGTTGTCTTTTGCCTGTTTCAGGAATAGAGCCTTCATTTTCTTTAGCCGTGCGGGCTCTTTGGCTGCCAGATCGTTGAATTGAGAGTAGTCATCATTCAGGTTGTAAAGTTCCCACACGTTTTTTTTCGAATCCCATTTGTCGAGCCCCGCTTGTGCGGGTATCCAGGGGAAAAGCGGACCGAACGTGCAGGCGTACCAGCCATCGTGATAGATGCCGCGGCTGCCGTTGTTATCGAAGAATTGTGTCTTGGCCGCCGGCGGCGCCTTAGCAGTGTTGAACGTATATTTCAGGCTGATGCCATCGATCTTCATCTGCGGAAATCCGTTCACAACTTTCGGCGGGGTGATGCCCAACACATCATAGATAGTGGGCACAATGTCGTTCACGTGAGAAAACTGCGCACGCGGCGTTTTGTCGGGTGTGATATGACCGGGCCACGCGATGACCATCGGATTGCGGGTACCGCCAAAATGCGATGCGATGAGCTTCGTATGCTTGAAGGGCGTATTGCCGGCCCATGCCCAGCCCGCGTGATACATATTGTCTGTCAGACTCGTACCCAGGACATCCAATCCACCCATCTTATCGAGCGCGGCCATTTGCTGTTCGATGGTATTCGGAATATTGTTTTGCGCCAGCAGTTCACTGATCGAACCGTTTTGCCCTTCGGCACTCGAACCGTTGTCTCCCCAGATAAAGATAACCATCGTGTTATCTTTTTGACCATTGGCTTCGATAGCATCTAATACCCGGCCAATCTGAGCATCAGCATGTTCTACAAAGCCGGCAAATACTTCCATCAACCGTCGCTGGAACGGTCTTTGCGCTTCGGGGATGCTGTCCCAGCCTGGCATGGTTTTATCTCGTGATGTAAGTTGTGCGCTGGCCGGTATCCAACCCATCGCTTTTTGGCGTTTAAATACTCTCTCGCGGTAGTCGTCCCAGCCATCATCGAATTTGCCTTTGTACTTATCCGCCCATTCTTTGAAGATATGGTGCGGGCCATGACCTGCGCCCGGAGCAAAATAGAGAAGGAACGGTTTGTCAGCCTGATAGGACCGGTGTTGGTTTAGCCACGTGATCGCGTGGTCGGCGAGGTCAGTTGAAAGATGGTATTTTTCGTTTTTAGGCAATTCCACCTGGTTGTAGTTTTCGACCAGCCCTGGTTCGTATTGCGTCACTTCGCCTGAAAGGAAGCCATAAAAATGCTGGAAGCCATAGCCATTGGGCCAATAATCGTATGGCCCCGCATTGGTGGTTTGGGTGGCGGGAGTGTTGTGCCATTTTCCAAATGCCGAAGTGCTGTAACCGTAATCTTTCAATACTTCGGCAACCGTAGCGGCCTCTTTGGGCATCACGCCAACATAGCCATCCCAATCCACAGCTCTCTCCGCAATGGTACCATTGCCTACCCGTGTATGATTGCGCCCGGTCAAAAGAGCGGCGCGGGTGGGAGAACAGATTGAGGTCGTGTGAAATTCGTTATAAGCAATACCCTCGTTGTAAACCCTCGATAGCGTTGGTGTATTGATCTCACCGCCAAACGTAGAAGGCGTACCAAAGCCAACATCATCCATCAATATGACTACAATATTGGGGGCAGCCTTAGGCAAGTGGTTGGCTTCCGTCCGGCGTACGTGCTTACTTTCCGCCAGGCTTTCACCGGCGGTACTAGCCGAAGGGGCCGACGGGAATGGAAGGACAGAGCCGTCGTTGGGTCTGGCGGACGTCTGGGCCAGCAAGAAGGATGGTGTTACAAGTGATATCACCACCGCGATGACCACGGCCATCTTTAGGGTTCCACGCAGCGCAAGTTTCATCATTCTTACTCTCATCCTATTTCTCCTTTACTTGAGCGCCCCGTTCTAACGTTCCAGGTACAGCACTTCGAGCGCCCGTCGCCCGCGAGCTTCAGATCGGTTTTATAAACTACCCTTGGATTATTGCCACTACTTTAGATACGAGATCTTCGTCTTACCGATCGTCCCATTGAAGGCAAACGGCGCCTGGTCGAAGTAGTCGAGCGACACAGGTGAATCCAGGTCGACTCCGATATCGAATGTCGCATTGGAGGTGAAGTGGAGCGACATGGCGGCCGGCACCCGGCCCTGCGCCACGACGTTGCCATTCACCTTCAGCGTGACATCCATCGGCCCACCGATCTTGGCGGCCAGCTTCGATTCGACCTCTACTTTTACTTTGCCTGAGGGCAGCTTGTCCTTGGCCTTGATCTTCGTGCGCTGCACCTCGAACAGGTTGAACTCGTAACTGAGGACGCCGTCCTTCATGTAGCACGTAACGCCTCCGGAAAAACCAGCCAGCGCGTACAGCACGCCGTTCGCGTTCGCCGGCACGTCCAATTCCATGGTCACCAGGCTGCTATTCTTTCCCAGCTTGGGAGCAGCCGATTCCGGCATTCGGGTAATAGGCGCATCAAAGCTCCATTCGGTAAGGGACGGTGCGGGAGCGTCCTCCGGATGAAACATGGCTGTGGACCACATGCCGCCGCCAATGGGGAGGTTCTTGTTCTTGGTGGATTCGAGCAGGAAGAGCAACTTCATCTCCTCGAGTTTCTTGGGGTTTGTGGCGGCGAGGTCGCTCGCCTGGCTCCAGTCCTCATCAATGTTGTAGAGCTCCCACTTGTCCGTCAGGGGCGACCATTCCTTAATTCCCTTCGGCATTCCGCTAACCCACGGCTCACGCGGACCCGGGGCGCTCGCGAACCAGCCGTCATGGTAGATCCCGCGGCTGGCCATGATGTCAAAGAACTGGGTCGTTCGCGTGCCCTTTGCCTTGGGATCGCCAAACGAATAGACCATACTGACGCCGGCGATCGGGTCCTGTTCGAATCCGTTGACAACGCGTGGAGGCGTGATCTTCGTCAGTTCGTAGATCGTCGGCACAATGTCGATGACATGGTGGAACTGCGGCCGGGGCGTCGGATCTGCCTTGATGCGGTTCGGCCAGGCGACGGCCATCGGCTGGCGGATGCCGCCGAAGTAGGCACCCATGAGTTTGGTGCCCTGGTATGGAGTGCTGCCCGCCCACGCCCATCCGGCGTGGAACATGTTGTCGGTCTTGGGGCCGCCGAGAGCATCAAGGCCGCCGAGCTGATTCAACGCCTCGATATGCTGCGAGATCTTGGTCGGAATTCCGTTCTGAGCCAGTTGCTCGCTGATGGTGCCGTTCAGGCCCTCTGAGGAGGAGCCGTTGTCGCCCCAGATGTAGAAGATCAATGTATTGTTCAGCTTGCCTTCCTTCTCGATCTCGTCGATGACCCGGCCGGCGTTATAGTCGGCGTGCTCTGTAAACCCGGCGAAGACCTCCATGAGGCGGCGCTGGAATGGTCTCTCTGCCTCGGGGATGGAGTCCCAGGAGGCCATGGAAGCGGGGCGCGGCGTAAGTTGCGCGTTCTGCGGAATCCAGCCCATGGCTTTAGCCCGCGCGAAGGTGCGCTCGCGGTACTTGTCCCAGCCGTCGTCGAACTTGCCCTTATACTTGTCGGCCCACTCTTTCATGATCTGGTGCGGGCCATGCGAAGCGCCCGGCGCCCAGTATATGAAGAACGGCTTGTCCGGTGCGTAGGCTTTCTGTTCGCGGAGCCATTTAACCGCGTCCTCCGCGATGTCCTCGGTGAGGTGGTAGCCTTTTCGTTTCTCTTCGGTGACCTGGGTGGTGTTGCGCGTCAGGGTCGGTTCATACTGCGAGGCCTCACCAGCGAGGAATCCATAGAAATACTCGAACCCATAACCCGTCGGCCAATAGTCGAACGGCCCTTTGTCCGTGATCTGCTCTTCGGGTGTGTTGTGCCACTTGCCCCAGGCCCCGGTGTTGTAGCCGTAATCTTTGAGCACTTCCGCGACGGTCGCTGACGACTTGGGGATGATCCCGCTGAAGCCGTCAAAATCGTTGGCAATCGCCGAGATCTGGCCATTGCCGACAAAGGTGTGATTGCGCCCGGTGAGCAGTGAAGCCCGCGTGGGCGAGCACATGGCGGTGGAGTGAAAACGGTTGAAAGAAATCCCCATCTTCGACACCCGGTCGAGCGTCGGTGTGTTGATCTCGCCGCCGTAGGTCGAGGGCGTGCCCGGTCCCACGTCGTCCATCAGGATAATCAAAATGTTCGGTGCACCTTCGGCCAGGTGCTTCGGCTCGACGCGCTTTTTGTAGGTGGAATCTTTCATCGTCAGTCCCGCCGTGGAAGCAGACGGGGTGGGCGGGAAGGGCAGAATTTCCTGCGCTACCGCCGTTGACGCGAACACCGCTCCCAGCGCGAGGCTGAGGGAAGCGATGATGGTTTTCAGTGTGTTTGGTTTCATTTTCATGTCAAGCCTCCCTTGGATTCCTTCCGAATTCGGCTGTCCATCCGAGAAAAATGTTTCACGTTTTAAGCTTCATGGCGTTGCCGTCTCAGAATACGTAGACGGCACGGATCCGCACCATATTTGACTTGCTGTCGTCGTTCCCGCCCTTAAACCAGACCCATCCATACCCCACCTGAACCGAGAACTTAGGCGTGAACTGATAGCCGCCGGTGAAACCGCCGCCAAGCTGATTAAGAGTATTGTCCTGGTTTACACCATCCGTTTCTGTTTCGGCGCCAACCTGGTAGCGTGCATTTAAAGATCCCCAGAACTTCTTGGTCAGGTTGTACGAGACATGGTTCTCGATCTGAAAAAGCGGTTTCTGTGTTGTCTCAAGGGCTGGTCCAAATGGGTCGTTATTGGCCGTAAAGAAAGAAATAGTCGGGACTACCTCAAGAGCAACCGGCCGAGTTGGTTTCCCAAACGGCTTAACGAACGCCGCGCCAGTTCGAAATGTCCAACGGTTGGTTCCCAGATTCACCGGGTTCGAGCTATCGTACTTGCCCACCGGCAGGTAGGTGCCAAAAATGCCGTAGATCTGGAGGCCCTGCTTGTGCTTCATGAACTCCGGCAGCTTCAGGGCGGGAGCCCCATAAAGTCCCACGCGAACACCGACGTACGAGTCGAAGAAGCCGGTCTGCCGAGGCACGTTGATTTCACGGTTTGCGACAGCGACCGAGCCGTCCAGGGTACCCATGATCGGCGAGACAACAAACTCCGCAAGATGACCGCCCACGGAGAAAAAATGCTTGTAGGTCGGCACCACGAGATTGATGTTGATGTTTGCGTCTCTCAGTGCGGCGGACTGGTTGAAGTTCATGTTGGTCGACAAATTCATGTACGTAACCACTAAAACATTTGTACCGTCGGGCGCCGGCTGGTACGTCTTCGGACCCTCGCCTTGGGCCAGCGCCCGACCGGGCAGCAGGATTCCGATACCCTGCGTCAGGAAAACGGCAACCCGCAGTGATGGCAGGATGACCGAGAGAATACCTGTGCCACGAACGGCGGTTTGCGCTGAAAATCCCCCCTCGAAGGGGGGCGGCAGGCATAAGCCTGTGGGGGGTGTCCCTTGAAAATCCCCTCTTGGGAAGGGAGAAGGCTTTAGCCTTCAGGGGTGGGTCCTCCCGTGGTGCCAACCCACTCCTACACCCCTCCAACGGAGGGGACTCATTTTCATCCCTCGTAGCGCCGCGCGGCAGCATGAAAAACTCTTTTGTTACTGTTGGTGCATGAATCGACATTAAGTTTCTCCCTTCAGATTTGCAGGCTTTTCATGCCTTCACCGCACTCGCGACGGCCGCCCCGCGGCGCTTGGTCCAGAAATGATACGGCACTGCAACGATTGTGTTGATGAGCAGATAGAGAAGCACCGCTGCCATGGCAAGTTTTTGCTGCGGAAAGTTTGCGTGTGCCAGGGCAATGGCAATTCCCGGATGACGGAAAGCCGTCGAGAAAGCCAACGCCGTGCGATTTTCCGCTTCTGGCCCCCCGAGCCAATGGCCAATCGCCAGCCCGACAAGCACAAAGGCAGCAAGTGCGATAAGGGTGCCACTGCCAATGAGCGCCAGAATATGCGGCGCTGCCGTAAACAAAATGATCAGGCCGCACCCCAGCACTCCTACACTACCGACCTGTGAAATTGGTTTTGCCAGGCGCTCAGCCAGGGCGGGGACAAAGCTGTGTAGAACAATACCGAGAGCGAGGGGGAGCAGCACCGTCTTCAAGATGAGGGCGGCAATCGATGCCACAGTCATCTGCAGCGGTACCCCAAACACGCGCTGGAGTACCTCCATCGCGGCGGGCACGAAGAGGATTGCCAGAAGGCCTGCGGCCACGAGCACCCCAATCGAGTACGACTTGGTGCCTCCTGCTTTCATCATTTTTATCGGGAGCACGGGAGGGATTGGTGAAACAGACAGGGCTACCAGCGCAATCTTTACTGCCGGATTCAGATCAAATAGGACTGCCAGGGCGACGGCGAACAAGGGCATCAGCAGGTTCATGGCCAGCAGCGCACGAACGAGTTGACCGGGCCTGCGAAACAGGTAGGTTGCGTCCTGCAGACTGGCTCTAAGCCCAATGGCAAAGACGTTGAGAAGAATGCTCGCTTTCAGCGCGAGGGGAATGAAGGTTTGTAGAGTCATTAACTTTTGAGCGTTCTTCTAATACAAACGCACTCTGAACATTTTGATCTCGTTTAATCTGGTGGCCTTCGTAGCCACGACAAACACGCAGTTGCGTTTATCGATGGTTCTATCCAGAGATCCACGATTGATGAAAGATACGCATCAATCGTGCCTACCCAAGAAACGGTCGCAGGGATACTTGGCTTGGTTGTCCTCACTTTATCCCGAATACGGTAACGGCAGGCAGGGCTTGCGCTACCTGCGTTTTTGCGCAGCCGATGATAAGCACTGCGCTGAGTAACGTCTTGATAAGAATTGGCATGTTTCTCCCCGGCCAGAGGGTTGACTGGTTTGTTTAGATCTAGGTTTTTATTGGTATCTTTACTTCTTAGCCTCCGGGCTACTACTCTCCGGATTATTCAGCAGACCTTCAAATCCGTTGCGCTTCGATAAGTCTGTATAGAATCCCTGAATTCTTCGTACGTAGTTGAGCGTCTCTTCATACCTCCAGCGAGGTACTCGGGGGGCAATGCTTTCCACGCTGGTCCATGTTTTTGAATTGAGCCCCTCCTTTTCCGCTGTGCCCTGTGCTTTCAAGATAGTCCCCCTTCCGGCGTTGTAACTGCTCAAGACAAAGCTTAAGCGGTCGGTGAGGGAGTCATGTTCCGTCCAGGCGTTCCATAACTTTCTGTCATAAAAAATGCCGGCGGCGATATTCCATCTGGGATCATTGATTTCGCCGATATCCGGATTCTTGGTTTGTATCTCTTGATAGGTTGCCGGCATGAGTTGCATGAGACCCTTGGCTCCAACCCAGCTCTTGGCTTCTGGGTTGAGATTACTTTCCGTCATGGCCTGTGCTTTAAAGACCTTCCAATCGAAGCCCACTCCAAAGTATTGCTTCGAATACTTGCGAAAGATCTCATCATAGGTGCTGGGCATCCCTTTTTGAGCCCATGCACTCGATGAGGAGAGCAACGCCAAGATGAGAAAAAGGAAGCTCCTTCTCATTTCAGTGCTCCTCCAATGACCATCCCGATCGTGATGAAAATGGATGCGATAAATATCGCGACTGCAATGTTCCCTTTCTTGAGTTCGTCTTCAAAGTCGATTTTCGGCGATAGCCAATCGAAAATCTTGTAGGCCAGAAACATCAATACTAATCCCAGTCCAGCGTAGATGTAATTCAACGCAATAATCTGCCATTGCATAAACTTTCCTCCTTTGTTTTTTAAAATGCGTTCGGTTGAGAACAACTGCGGCCTGCCCGCGCCGGGCAGGGCAGTATCCCTTACTTCTTTGCGGCTTCAATGACTTCAAGCTTAACTTTGGCTCTGCCGTCCTTGATCATATCGAGGTCCTGTGCCGCTCGGCCGGAAACGTCGATGATCTCGGTTTTGGGTCCATGGGGTCCACGATCATTGATACGGACGACGACACTATCGTTGTTCTTCAGGCTGGTCACTTTAACAATCGTGCCCAGGGGAGTTCACCACGTTATAGGGGATGCTACCGCCGCGGAACTGCGGCTGATAACAGGCCCTGCCGCGCTGCTGGTAATCAAGGCGAGTTTCCTGGAGAGAGAGCGAATCGCAGTGAGGACGGTGTCGTCCTAGTAGAAACTGCGCGGTTTAAACCCGTGGTGTATACCGCAACGGAGCAGGGATTTTATGCAGACCAGATTCTTGTGTCAACGATATTTGGTCCGACCTCACTTTCCCCAAAACAATTCAGCGGGGATTACGCGGCAGGCCAGCGGTTCCTCGGCAGAAAAAGTCCCATCACGGGATTATGGCGAGAACGACCTTGCCGCACACCGGCTTCTATTGATACGCCTGGATCGCATTGGCGAGTGGGAGTTGGAGGGGCAACGCCCCGATGAAATAAAAGCCTGGGGCAACGCCCCAGGTTACCGAATGAGAAGCGTCAAGGGCTGAATGCCCGTTCCATAGGTCAGACCCAGACATATCGTTCGTCATATGCTACCCGATATTTCGTGAGAAATGCCCGATACTCGTCCTGGAACGTCCGTGTTCGATGATGCTCATCTTGATTGTCGATGTAATCCAGTAGCGCATCCAAATCGGACGGCCCCACGGAGAACACACCGTAACCACGTTGCCATGCGAAGCCGCAAAGCTCGGGCGATTGAGTCTTGAGCCATTTCGATGACGAGGTCTTCAGCTCCTCAACCAAAGCCGCGACCGTGATCGTCCGCGAAAGTTGGACGGCCAGGTGAACGTGATCCGCCACACCCCCGGCCCGGGGACATTCGCATCCCGCGTTGCGGACCACTGCGGCGAGATAGGTGTGGAGCGCGGGGCGGACGGACGCGCCAAGACAGGGGAAGCGATCCTTCGTGCTGAAGACAAGGTGCAGCAGGATGTTGTCGAGTGATTGGGACATGGAATGGAACGGGCTTTCAGCCCTTGTTTGGTTTCGGGTTGTTTTCCTGGGGCGTTGCCCCAGGCTGGTATGGTTTCGCGCCGTTGGCGCTTTCGTCCTCGTTCCAGATGCGGGAAAGAGTGGCCTGGATCTTTTGCTCGAAGTGGGCGATGTCGCTTTATTAAGTTGATAGGCGGCGCCCGAACCCGACCATGACCTAGCCGAGTAGCGTTTAGATTGCCAATGACATTTTAACACTTCAGATAAAAAAGCCGCCTGGAAGCTCTATGTTATCTCGCTGCACTTAGAGCGGTGTTCTAAGCCTTCCGGCAGTAGCAGTAGATAAACTGTTGATCTGTACCAAATGGCGTGTGATGGGTTTCATCTGTAGAAGCAACTAGCTCGAAGTCGTGTCCAAACTCGTCATGCATGGTTTCAGAGCAATATCGAACGACGTCTAACCCACTGCAATGCTCAGGCCCACCAAGCCCAAATGAAGCCACGATAACATGGCCACCCGTCTTCACGGAGCGCTTCACCGCCTGGACGTAGCGAATACGGTCCTCAGCTCGCGTAAGAAAGTGAAAGACCGCTCGATCATGCCACACAGCATAGAAGTCTGGCGGAAGATCGACCTGCGTGATGTCAGCTTCAATCCATGTAACTCTCGATCCAAGGGCGCCAAGTCGTTCTTGAGCTCGGCTCAACGCAGCCCCTGAAATATCGAGGACAGTGATGTTCTCATAGCCTGTAGCAAGCAGGTCATCGACCAGGGTGGAGGTGCCCCCACCGACGTCTATGATCTGAGCGGTCTTCCCAACCCTGGTTCCTCGTATGAAGCGCATCGATAAATCTGCATGTTCTTGAAACCAGCTAACCTGTGTCGCGTTCTTGGTGCGGTAAATGTTCTCCCAATGCGTTTTGTTCGACATGATGGATAACCTCCCTCATCACAAAGGATACTCCAAAGAGAACCCGCATCCGAGGGCGTTTTGATGACTCTGAGTTCAATTACCGATGTATGTGCTGTTAGGTAGAGGGCAGGGCACGGATCAGCACTTCCCTTAGTCCTGCCCCATTTTACCTCCATAAATGAGGGTCGATCGACATGTTTGAAAAGCCACCCCCCTGAAGTCTCCCTTTGGAAAGAAGGGGGGACGAGAAAAGCCCACGATGAACTTAAAAGCGATTCATCGTGGCTACCAAAAACATCATTCATAGCGAAGGGCGACGATGGGGTCGAGGTCGGCAGCTCGCTTTGCGGGGAAAATACCGAAGAAGAGTCCCACCCCCACCGAAACGGCGAAAGCCAAAACAATCCAAAACACGGAGACTTGGGCGGGCAGGGAAGGGACGAGTCTCTTGACCGTATAACTGATGATGGCCCCCAAAAGAATTCCAATCACTCCTCCGGCGCCTGTCAAGGTCATGGCCTCAATCAGGAATTGCTGCAATATATCCCGTCGCTGCGCACCGACGGCTTTGCGAATCCCAATCTCGCGTGTTCTCTCCGTAACAGAAACCAGCATGATGTTCATAACCCCAATCCCTCCAACCAGCAAGCCAATGGAGGAGATGAGCATAGTCAAAATGACGATGGCCCCGGTGAGCTGCTGCCAGATTGAGGCCAATAGGTCCGGAGAAGCGATCTCAAAGTCATTTTCTTCCTGGCTCGGAACCTTCCGTCGTCGCCTTAGGACATCGGTCACTTCGTCTTGTGCCTTTTGCATCTCCGAGGGGTCTCGGATACTGACGGCAATGACATGATCCTCGATTTCCGGATACATCCTATGGAATGTGTTGTACGGGATAACGACAAACTGATCGACACCCGGCCCTCCAAACAGGCCTGGCTCCCGTTCGTACGTCCCGACAACGGTGAAAGAATCTCCATTCACACTGATCTCTTTTCCCACCGGGTCAGTTAAGGGGAATAGTGTATCCACGATCCCGGCGCCAATATTGCATACCTTTCCAGCGTGTTCATTGTCGAACTCACTGATGAAGCGGCCATCCCGGATGGTAAAGAGGCTAAACACTCGAGCAAAGCTGGATTCCACGCCTCTGAGAATGGCGCTTTCGACTTTCTCATTGCCATATTTCACGAGGTTTGGAGATCCCATGAAGACGGCCCGCTGTTGAAATGCGGTGGCCGTTTGGATGGAAGGGCATTGTTCCGCGATGGCCCGCGAGTCTTCATAGCGAAGGTATTTGCGCTGTCGTATCTTCTCAGAAGGCCTGGAAAATACGAGGGGAGGGATGCGAGTGACAAAGAACACGCGGCTCCCGAGTTGATTCACCTTGTCTGCCACCAGGTTGTTGAGGCCTTGAATGAGGGCGGCTACCGTAATCACCGAGGTGACCCCGATCACCACACCCAGAATGGTGAGAAACGAGCGAAATTTGTTCGTTCGCACGGTTACCCAAGCGATAGAGAGATTTTCACGAACTTGCAAGAGGGGCATGGTGCATCCAGTGTGATGCAGTAGGTGGAAACGCCAAGAACGCTAAAGCGACCCTGTTTGTATAGTGAGGAAAATCAATCTACAAATAAAGATTATTCATATTCGTTCCTGTAGCTCTGAGTCGAAGTTCTAATACGGGGAGATGTGTTGAGGCTAGAGGCCCTATCACTGCCAGAGGGGAATTGAGAAGAGTCCCCCTTTGAAGGGGGCAGCAGCCGTAGGCTGCGGGGGATGTCTTGGACGCAGCAATCCTACGGCTCAGTTAAGGGAACCCACCCCTACACCTCTGAAGATGTGAAATAATTGTAGCGCCGCTCTATGAGCGCCGGCCAAGCCGTTCAAATGAAAAGAAACGGCGCTCATAGGGCGCCGCTACAGCCAATCCTTTCACACCTTCCCTCCGCCGGAGGGGAATATGAACACCTCTCTCTTGGAAGAGGGGATGTCCTTGTCGCTGGATTTCCATTTGCCATTGGTTAATTACCATTTGCCATTTTTCATTGAAGCTTCTCAATGGAAAACGAGAAATGAACAGTGAACAATGACCAATGAGTCTTCTTTTGAGGTCCCCCTCCCGCCGGCCCCTCTCCCGCGCTGGGGCGAGGGAAGCCGATGACTCATAATTATGGGAAGAGGTCGGCGCTCATAGAGCGCCGCTACAGGGTGGGGCAGGTGCGTGGGACTGCCGTCCCCCTGCGCACTTGAATGTGCGACGGAGCGCACATTCCACCTGGCCGTGTTATTTTCGGCGTCGCAGAGCTTCGCCCTCCATCAGAGGCAAGTCCTCAGCCAAGAGTCTTTTATTGATTCTTTTCCGACTTTATTCCCGGCGCAAGGCTTCAATGGGATCCAAAGCTGCAGCCTTCCTTGCGGGATACAGTCCGAAGAAGATTCCGATCAGGGTTGACAAAACAAAACCGAGGACCGCGACCCAGAGTTGCACTCTGGCTGGAAACGGTGTGAACTGGCGGACCGCCAGAGCCAGGATGAATCCTAACAATATTCCGATGACGCCGCCGACGATGCATTGCACGAGCGCTTCGAGCAGAAACTGGAACAAAATATCGCGTCGCGTGGCTCCAACGGCGCGTCGGATCCCGATCTCTTTAGTCCTCTCGGTCACGGTTACGAGCATGATATTCATGATGACAATGCCTCCCACGATGGAAGCGACCGAAGAGATCATGATGAAGATCATGAAGAAGGCCGAGCTGATGCTGGACCAGAGAGACAAGAATGTGTCAGAGGTCGCGATATAAAAGGAGTCGGGGCTGTCATAGGCGACATGGCGGCGTCCGCGCAGAATTGTTCTGACCTGAGCGATGCCTGCATCGATTCGGGTACTGTCATACGCCTTCACTTGAAGGGTCAGGCTGCGCCGGGAACCGAATTGCTTCAGGAATGCGCTCAGAGGGAATCAGGACAAAGTTATCCTGACTTTGCCCGAGGACATTTCCAATTCTTTCTGCCATACCCACAACGCGGTATTCCGCGGTATTGATCCGAATTAGCTTGTCTAAGGCGTTGACCTGGCCAAAGAGCTGGTCGACCACATCACGCCCGAGGACGCATACATTCCGAGTGCTGGCTTCTTCGAAGGGCGAGAGATATCGGCCGTATTCTATGGTGATGGTCCCGATTTCCGCCATATTGGCAGTAACGCCCCGGATGCTCACATCGGTCACGGACTCGTTTTCATATTTGACCGTAGAGGTGGCCGTAATTTGGGTACCCACCGCGGCGCATTCCGCACATAGAGCTCGTAGGGCTTCCATGTCATCGAAGAGGATATCTTTGTTACGCTGGGCACGAATGTATTCCTCAAAATCAGTCAACACCAGGGGAGTCTTCGAAACTTGAAAAACGTTGGTTCCCAGATTCACTACTTTTTCTTCTACATACAGGTTGGCTCCTTGGACAATAGTCATAACCAGAATCAACGTCATGACTCCAATGATGAGGCCCAGAAGCGTGAGGAACGAGCGGAGCTTATTGGCATGGATGGAGCTTAAAGAAATGTTTATCGCTTCGCCGATGTTCATGAGAGGCTCGTTCGATCAGGAACCACGGGAGGGAATCAGGACGGTTTCAGATTGGTCAGGCGGCTTTTTCGAAAATACTCCAGCCGTTCAAAAAAACGGATTGCCCGACGGACATCTCGTCCAATTTGTTCTTTCAGTACTTCGGTCGAAAGGAATTTCATTTCATCCCGAAGCCGGTGAAGAAATTCAATCTCCATGGAAAGAGGCGCCTCCCCGAGAGGATGTTGAATCAAGTGGGTTTCAATGCGGAGCGTTTTCCCAGCCACTGTTGGGCGCATCCCAACATTGGTCACCGCCGGATATTCTTTCCCATGGATCGTCACTTGTGTCACATAGACTCCAATCTTGGGAAGAATCTCATTCTCGGGGTTTAGGTTCAGCGTCGGGTACAAATGCTTCTGTCCAATCCCGTCTCCCGGAATAATGCAGCCACGAGGCGGTAGTATCTGCCCAGTAATCGGTTTGCCATGCTGATTTTCCCGGATTGGATCAACTGCCGGACCCAGGTGCTACTGACCCGATTCCCTCTCACGACCACGGGTTCGATAATCTTTACGATGTAACCGAGCTCATGGCTTAAGCGTTGCAAGCAATGCGACGTTGCCGGATCGTTTGTGCCCGAAAACGAAATTTTGGCCGACCAATATGTACTTGGCATGCAATGCCCCGGCGAGGATCTTCACGGATAAACGATTCTCCACTCATTTCTGAAAATGTCAGGTCGAACTTAAGGTTCAAAAGATAATCGATTCCCATTTCTCCGATCCGTTCAATTTTATCTTCCTGCAGCAGAATTGATTTCGGAGATTTTTCAGGATGCAGGATCTGGAGAGGATGTGGAGTAAAGGTGACAAGAACTGATCGGGTTCCTGACTGCCGGGCGATCGCAACGAGATTTTTGAGAACCTCTCGGTGTCCCATATGGAGGCCATCGAAGTTGCCGATGGTGATGAGGAAAAAACGGAAGCGGGGAAATCCCTGTAATTGTGAAAGGTCTCCATTATTGAGTCAAATACTCCCGGAGTCAGGATTTCCAGCTTGCCAAGCAACAATGCGCAGACGCCAAGCGCGGCGAATTATAGCCCAAATTAGATCGGAAATGGCCGAAATCGAAGCGTTGAGGCTCTCTTGGAGAATATCCCTGGGGGCAGAACTACCGAACCTAAATCCGATGAGTGAAGTTCACGCACAGGTGTCCGAGAGGTTGATTATTCGGAGCGGACTACCTTTTTGGGGGGATTTTGGTAATTCTCGTGGCACTTGCTGCACAGGATCAGCGCCTCACCTGTTAAATTGTAATTGAGGTAGAGGCTGACTTAGCTCGTGGTTGTTTTGCAAACGTAACATCTCACGTCCCGGGGAAGATTGGTTTGAAATAAGAAAATTGCATTTTGGTCCAGGAAAGACTTGAGGGTCTGGGTTAGTTGGATTTCAACCGGGTTGCTGGGGTTCATCAAGTGGTTGTCTATCTAAGCCTTCCTTCTGAGACCGTCAACTTTACGGAAATAATCTTCGGAACTTATTTCTTTAAACCATCCTTCGCGCGATTTCTCGCGATACACGATTCGATCAATCTTATATCTCGGATCCAACTCATGAATCTGAAACAACTGGCTTCCACTTCGCATGTCCTCAAATGACTCAAGGACTCGAAGCATTTTTTCCTTTTGCATGCAGCGTACCCTAATAGCTAATAGAAGATAAAAGTTGCCTTAAATGGAATCGAAACAGAAGGTGAAAAGACTTCAAACCGGAATGCAAAAACTTTGCCATTTTAGATAAGAATCAAGCTTTGGGATATGTTTAATTTACAAACAAAGTGGCCAGAATAATAGCCAATTCTCTCATTTGCCACAAGATATTGTCGTTGCTTCCTAAAGTACCACATCATATTGAGATTCTCGGCAGATTGATAATATTGCGCCACTAGGTGAAAAAGGTGGGTTTCTAGGCAAAAAATCAGTTCGGCCACGGTTTTTAATTGTAGGAGTGGAAATTAAATTCCATTATTGGGAATGCAATTTGCCTGTTGACAGGTGTATTTTACCCGCTGGATTAGTTTTTTCCCTAGGTCTTTGCCAATTTTTTTATAAGGCTGATGTAAGACATCTTCAGGTCGTAAAGGCATTGTTCGAGTAAATGAGACTCATCCGGAGTCAAATTCCCTTTAGACTTCTCCTCTAAGATTCCCAGAATATCGATGGTTTGTTTGGCGTTCACGAGATCCTGTTCCGTTTTGCCATTGGCCGGATTAGGAGCCATACCCAGTTGTACGAGGGCCGTGGTACTCAAGGAAATGATCAACAATTGGAAAGTCATCTCCATCGGCTGATCCTCTTCGCCTGATGAAGCTTGGAGGCCGCGGAAAAGTCATCCACCGTGTCCGAAAACCTCTTCTCAAACTCTTGGGATTGAGATGGCTCTAGAAGCTGACCGTCAGCGCCGAAAATCCGTCGATCCGTCACCTTGATTTTATCTTTGTCGTCCGCCATGAAATCCCTCCAATATGAATAGCAGCCCTTAATACTGCCTTTCGTAAATACGGTACGTTTAACCGCCGGGTCGGTGACCCGGCCTACAAATTGTAGGCCGCGTAAAGCCCCATGCGACCCTCTCCTGGATACGCCACCGTAACTACGACATTTCAGCCCTTAGGTTGGTAGTTTCCAGGGAGCGCGATAAGGCTTGGAAACATATTTCTGGGCCTCAGGGTCGTTAATGACTTTTTCATTTTCAACGTCCCAGTTGACTTGCCGGCCAAGGCGAAAAGCAATATTTCCAAGATGGCAAGCAATCATCGAGTTGTGGCCGATCTCCACGTCTGAGTTCGGGTGCTTGCGGGTTCGCATGCAGTCATAGAAATTCTGAACGTGGAGGAAATGGTAATCCTCCCTTCCGGCGCTTTGGCGAGGTAACCCGATCGACTTGTAAACGCGGACTTTCTTGTCGATCTTGTCCGTCTCGGCAAAAATCTCCCAGCCATCACGGTCGACGACAAGGACACCTAGCTCGCCATGAAACGCAACTCCGTGCTCTCGCGTCTTCCGGACCTCGCCCCACGCCCAATGCGTGCTCCCAAATCATCGTGAATTCAGGGAAGGCCCACAGAACTTGCTGGGTGTCCGGAGTCTCCATCGCGTCGTGCGGGTAGCCAAATTTTCCGCCATAAGAGTAAGCGGAACTGGGGGCTTTGATTCCCATCCCCCAATTGGCAATGTCGATCATATGGGCTCCCCAGTCGGTCATCAATCCCGCCGGCATAATCCCAGTACCAGCGAAAGGTAAATATAAAGTGATTCGGATTGAAGGGACGCTTAGGAGCGGGCCCCAGCCACATGTCGTAGTCAACGCCTTCTGGAGGTGGGCCATCGGGAAGCACTGGGGTTTCCCCCTTCCAGTCAAGGTAGGCCCAAGCCCGGACTAACCGGATTCTTCCTAATTTTCCGCTCTTCACATAATCAATCGCCATCTGAAAATGAGTGGCGCTCCGCTGTTGGGTTCCCATCTGAACGACTCGGTTATATTTTCGGGCCGCATCCACCATGACTCGGCCTTCGGCAATCGTCAAAGAAAGCGGTTTTTCGACATAAACATCTTTTCCCGCCTGGCAGGCCATGACCGTTGGCAGAGCGTGCCAATGATCCGGAGTGGATACAACGACGGCGTCGAGGTCTTTCATCTCCAGCACCTTGCGAAAATCCCGGGTAATGAGTAACGGTTTTTGAGAGGCAGGCTCCAAGACCTCCTTCACCGCCTTTGCGGCTTGCGAATCATCGACATCGCAAATAGCGATACATTCGACATTTTTCACTCGCAACGAATCACCTAAATCCCCCCGCCCCATACCTCCGCAACCGATTTGGGCGACCCTTATCCGATCGTTTGCCCCCATGATTTTTGATGTGGAAGCACTAGTTTGTGCCCTGAAGGTTTGGCCGCGATTAGCGCAGAACTGGCTGCGGTTCCGAGGGCGATCGATTCCTGGAGAAACTTCCGTCTCGATTTATTCTTCATAGGAGAGCTCCTTTCTTCGGGCTGCACTATTAAGTGGATGTACCGTCTGCGGGATCTGTCGAACATAGGAATCTGGGGATAAAATCTATTGGCGGATAAATGAAGTGGATCAAAGTCTCCGGGCTGAATGTTTCGTCTTTTCCGTGGCCGAAAACCGCGAACAGGCTGCAGCCGGAGGCGCTGACCCGGCCGGCACCAGCGGGGCAAGCGGCAACATCTGCTCCTGCGACTGAATTCTAGGGTAGTCGTTTTTCAGGGTACTCGCAAGTTTGTTTTGGCTGGGCCTGCCTTGACTTGAGACACTCGATGGATTAGGCTTCGGGAATCATTCCATTGGAGTCCGGATCCCCCATTGTTTCGAAGATTGCGTCACTAGACTAAAGAGAAGACGAATGAATCCCACGAAAATCGCTTTATTGATTAGTGCTCAGGATCAACCCGGTGTCCTCTATCAGCTCACTAAAGTCATTGCCCTGCATCAGGTGAACATCCGCACCGTAGAAATCGTGGGCCGGGCTCAAGAGTCAGCAAGTATCTACCTTGAGCTGCAAGATGTCACTGACATCAACCGCTTGATCACTGACCTGAAGGATGTTCCGGCCGTTCGCTCGATTGAGCAGCCCGATACGCTACTGAAAATCTATGGCAAACGGGTGATCATTATTGGAGGGGGCGCCCAAGTCGGGCAGGTGGCGCTAGGCGCCATCAGCGAAGCCGACCGGCATAATATTCGGGGGGAGCGGATTTCCGTCGATACGATCCCGCTAGTGGGCGAAGCAGAACTTGCCGCTGCAGTGAGAGCGGTGGCGATACTTCCCCGAGCAAAAATTCTGGTCATGGCAGGAGCCTTGATGGGCGGAGAAATTGTCGACGCAGTCAAGGAGATTCGAGAGAAAGGGATTCTGGTCATCTCCTTAAATATGGCAGGAAGTGTTCCAGAGGTTGCCGACCTCGTCGTGAGTGATCCCGTCCAGGCCGGTGTCATGGCTGTGATGGCAATTGCCGACACTGCTAAATTTGATATCACACGACAACGCAATCGACGCTATTAAAGAGACGGTTTTTGGGCAGTATTCATCCAGGGCTATTTCTTCTTTGAAACCAGACAGTCTAAGCGAACCCGATTTTTAATCCTTGCGTTAGTCCGTGATCTCTCCACTGCTGTCGAGCCCGCCTGATCCCTTTCCCCTCCCAGCACCTTTTCATTCCCATTATGCTAGAATCCTAGCAGGACACAATCAAACGCCTCTCCCGAGGTCCCTGTGATTCATCAAAGGTGGCTCCTGACGCTCAAGTGGCTGTTTGTGGCTAGTTGGATTCTCCTTCCAAGACCAAACCTGACATTGGAAACCGCTCCAAATGAACCGGCCTCACTTTTGAAGAGCCTCGAAGAAATTCATTTTGACTCGCCAAGTACCTTTGTCGTGCGCGATCTGGTGTTGCGGCGAACTGCTTTCACATTGAATTTTGAACGCGGCAGAATGATCTTTCTCGCACCCATAAACGGCGCAGTGACCGGGTTGCTCTTCTGGGGAAAAGGAACCATAGTTTTTCGGCCACCCAGCAAAATGGAAAGACAACAGCTTAACTTTTTCACAGGTTCCCCGATCTTGAGTGAGCATTTCAGCGAGGCCTTTCTCCGATTTACCGACAAAAGTTATGAAGAGCTCATGGAACAGTTGGGCGATAAACCTGAGCTTCAGGTCCTCCAAGAAAATGCGCTGTTCGGAAGAGTTTGAATCTAAACTACGGAGTGCGGCTTTGATGAATTATCGCATTATGGAGGATCTGGCCAGCGGACGGCATCGGCCGATGCTCAACGCGAGATTTTTGGGACGTACCCTGGGTTTCTTCGACGTGGGCTGCAACCAGAGAAATAATGAAGACACTTTTCTGGGCCAGTACCGCCAAGTCGGAGAGAAGAGCTATTATGACAATTGGTGCCGTTTCAGCACCCGCGAGAAGACGGAGCGTGGTTCCGACGAGAACCCATTCCGGTGAACGGATCGATGTGAAGAATTTCAATGTCGTGACCCAAATCGACAAGAATGACCATGTGTCCGGAACGGCCGACATTGACCTAGTCTGCGAAAAAGAAGGGGCGTGGGTTCTCACTTTTGACTTTTCCCATTTGCTGAAAGCCGTTCGCGTTATCAATGATCATCAGAAGGAGTTGCGATTTTGCCAAGCCACCGAATTGATCGGAGGAGAAGATATCAGCCGCCCGAGCCACGACCTAATCCTTCTCCTCCTGCCCGAACCCACTCGACGCGGCCAAAGAATGTCGCTCCAATTCCAATACTCCGGGGAAGTCATCTCACGCGTCGGAAGTGGAGTTTTTTACGTGGGTGCGCGGGGAAGTTGGTATCCGAACACCGGGCCTACTGACCTGGCGCAATACCGCTTGCAGTTCCAATATCCAAAAGGCTACACGATTACCGCAACCGGGAATCTCGAGAAGGAATGGGAAGACGGTACTCTTAAATATTCGACTTGGACCAGTGGTGGTGAGATTCCCTTGGCGGGCTTTAATTACGGTGAATATCAAAAGACGACTCGGATGGCCGGAAGAATCCCGATTGAAGTCTTTGCCAATCGGAATATCGAAAATGTCTATACCGAAATCCTGTCGCGAGTCGATTTCTTGCGGCAATTGCACGAGCAACAGCAATCGTTACAAGGGCGACTCTTTGACGGAGATTATTCCAGACCCTCCACCCTTAAGCGAGTTGGATTTCGATACGACCCAATTGGCCAAAGTCCTTGCGGAAAAAATTGCCGGCACGGTGGATTTCTTCCAGACGATGCTAGGGGATTTTCCTTACGGGAAATTGTCGGTGTCGCAGATTCCGGGCCGGTTTGGGCAGGGCTGGCCTTCGCTCTTGTATGTCTCCAGTCTTTCATTCCTGAGCCCTACCCAGCGAGACCGTTTGGGCCTCGAAAAGGACGGGCAGACGTATTTCTATGATTGTTTACCTGCCCATGAACTGGCACATCAGTGGTGGGGAAACCAGGTCGTCGGGAAGAGTTATCACGATTTGTGGATCACCGAAGGTTTTAGTACCTATTTGAGCTATATGTCCCTGATGTCCAAGACTTCTGACGAGCGGCAGTTTCAGGAAGTGATGCGAATTTCCCGTCAAAAGCTTCAAACCGAGAGAAAGGATCACCTGAGTGCAGAAAGCACAGGACCCGTTTGGTTGGGAACGCGTCTTCACTCTTCTAAGTTTCCGGACGGTTATGTGACCGTCGTTTATGAGAAGGGGGCCTGGATTTTTCATATGTTGCGATATTTGTTTCAGTCCTCTTCCATGGGGTCTGAAGCACGCTTTCAGTTGTTCGTGAAAGAGCTCATGAGTACTTATAGCGGGAAGCCGATCACTACGGCGGACCTGCAGCGGGCTGCTGAAAAGCATATGACCAAGGGAATGGATCTGGAAGGCAACCGAAAATTGGACTGGTTCTTTGAGGAATGGGTCTATGATACAGGCATCCCCACTTATCGCCTCAGCTATTCCCTAGTTCCACTCCAGGAAGGGAAAGTGGTCGTGAAGGGAAAGATTCTTCAAGAGGATGTTTCAGAAAACTTCACCATGCCCATCGAGGTGTTTGCCCATTTCCCGGAGAGAAGGTGGTAAAGGTTGGCCGTGTTGACGTTTCGGGAAAAGAAACTTCCTTTCGACTGACCGTAGGCTCCAAGCCACTGAAAGTGTCACTTGATGATAATCATCAGATACTCTGCACCAACAAAACTCTCTGACTGATCTGAATGTAAGTAATACAAGTGCTTTATTTAAAGTTGCTTAGAATTTATTGTTGAATGTTTCACATTAGATATAATTCGAGGCAGTAGGTCAGATTAGTCTTTAGTTTTCTTAGCTTCGCGAGGTGGAGCGGCTCCCCCGGACACCTGTCCTCCCGACACATTAGATGGAGGTTAGGTGGAGCGGGCGCTCCTGCGCACGCTCTTTGCTCCGTGCACGATTGATGAATGCGCGACGGAGCGCGCATTCCACCCTCACAAGGTCAATTTGCTACTCAATGTTTTGGTATCCAACACCCACGCCCAATCCTCCGGTTTCGAGCACAATCAGTTGACAACAGGGTTCCTCCGGATATAAGTCGCTTTCTCTTCAAGCGATTCATCTCTTCGTAACCGGTGATCAAAGAAGTTCTTTTGCCAACTAACTCTGTGTTTTTCATGGTTCCATTTTTTCCAGTCCCCTATTATCCGACTCATCTTGCGTGTAGGGTTGAAGGAAAGCAATGCATGAATGTGGTCTGGCATGAGCAGGAAGATACTCGGCCACCATATCTTTTCCCGTGCATACTCTTGCACCGAGCCTAGAAGCTTGGGGGCTAGTATCTCGTTACTCAAAGGAATGGGGTTATTCTCCGCAACTCGAATCCTGATGTGAAAGACCGCGCCACATGGATCAACCCAATTCGGTAGCTGATGATGGAGTGTTTTCGGAAACTGTTTCGGTGGCGTCATTTTGGCCAAGGTGGAGCGGGCACTCCTGCGCACGCTTAACTAATGCTTGATGAATGCGCGCGGGAGCGCGCATTCCACCCAAAACTATTGTAAGTCGTCACGACTCATTCGAATAAACAATATTATCATAATAGCGCTTGACAGAAGGAATAGACATCAATGATTTAACAACCTTTTCCTGGCCTGAATTGCAATTATCGACCGCGTCACTTGGTGGAGCGGGCACTCCTGCGCACGCTTAACTAATGCTGATGAATGCGCGCGGGGGGACGGCGGTCCCGCGCGCGTTCTAAGAGAGAGATATATTAAGATTTACTCGCTTTTCCAGCGCAGAATGGGTCGACGGGCTGCCTGGACTTCATCCAGTCTCTTTAAGCGTGTCGTATGCGGGGCATGGTGCAACAGGTCGGGGTTACTCTCAGCTTCCTCGGCGATGGACTTCATGGCCTCGATGAAGAGATCAATCTCTTCTTTGCCTTCCGTTTCCGTGGGTTCAATCATCAAAGCGCCAGACACAATCAGTGGAAAAGCCACTGTCGGGGGGTGAAAGCCATAATCAATGAGTCGCTTCGCAATATCCATGACTGTTAGCTGATGCTTGGCTTGATGCTTGTTTGTAAAGACAACCTCATGCAGGACAGGCTCGTCATAGGGAAGTTCAAAATGATTTCTCAAGTGATGCTTGATGTAATTGGCGTTCAGAACTGCAACCATGCTGGTCTCCTTAAGACCCTCGGCACCATTGGCCAGAATATAGCAGAGCGCGCGCACGGCGGTGAGAAAATTGCCATAAAAAGCCTTCATTTTCCCAATGGATTCTGGACGGTTGTAATCGAGGAAGTATTTCCCCTCAGGATTCATTCCAACAGTGGGGTAAGGCAAGAAGGGCTCTAGAATCTTCTTGACTGCAACCGGGCCGGAGCCTGGACCTCCGCCACCATGAGGCGTTGAAAAAGTCTTATGCAGGTTCATGTGGAGGACATCGATGCCGAAATCGCCGGGGCGAGTCACACCGAGCAGAGCGTTCATATTCGCGCCATCCATGTACATCAGCCCACCGCGGCTGTGAACCACTTCGGAAATCGCCGATATCTCCCGTTCAAAGATCCCCAGAGTGTTCGGATTGGTCAGCATTAAGGCAGCCACATCGTCTGTCATGGCCTCCTCCAAGGCAGTGACACTGACACAACCATGTGAATCGGACTTAAGCTGCTGGACCGTGTAACCGGCAATGGCCGCACTGGCCGGGTTAGTCCCATGGGCCGAATCGGGGATGAGGATTATCTTCCTGGGGTTACCTCTTTGAGTCAGGCAGGCACGTATCAGCAAGACACCGGTTAATTCTCCGCTTGCGCCCGCGGGGGGCTGCAAGCTGACCGCATCCATCCCAGTGATTTCCACGAGAAAATCGGACAGGGTCTTTAGAATTTCCAAGTTCCCTTGAACCAGAATCTCGGGAGTTAGGGGATGAGCATGAGCGATGGCGTCGAGCCGGGCGACCCGTTCATTGATTCTAGGATTGTACTTCATCGTACAGGAACCCAATGGGTACATCCCTGAGTCGATGCTGTAATTCCAACTGGAAAGTCGTGTGAAATGGCGAACGACATCCATCTCGCTAAGCTCCGGGAACTCCTCGATCAAGGGGCGGACATTTTCCGCTCCCAAAGCTAAAGTCAGATCCGGAGCCGGCACATCCAAGGGCGGAAGGGAATAGCCGGTTCTGCCAGGGGAATTGCGTTCGAAGATCAGGCCTTCATTGGCGACCACGTGTGGCGTCGATTTTCGGATACTCATAGCCAACATCCGCCTTTCAAAATACCTGCGCCGCCTCAGCTCTCGCGTTGGGCAGTCGGCGAGAGGACGCCATTTGGATCAAGAATGCTGAAGAAACGTTGAATGGAAATTGATGTAATTACTCCTAGTGATTTGCTTCCAGGAGATGAATCAATCGATCAATGGCAATCTTCTTCTTGGTTTCGGTTACCGAGATAAGCAGGCAATTCTTTAGTTCCGGGTAGTATCGCTCCAATAGAAGCCCCGGAATGATTCCTGCACTCAAGGCTTTTGATGAAATTTGGTTGTACGAATAGGGCAGCCGAACCACGAATTCGTTAAATCTCGGGCCTTCGAAAAGCACTTTCAATTGAAGAGGCTTTCTGCACTTCTGAAAGTGCATACTGGGTCTTTGCGACGTTCTGCAGAGCCACTTCCCGAATCCCGGTTTTTCCCAGGAGACTGCAATAAATCGTAGACATGAGAGCGATCAGATTCTGGTTCGTGCAAATGTTGGAAGTGGCTTTTTCCCTGCGGATATGTTGTTCCCGTGTGGAAAGAGTCAATACAAAGCCGCGTTTTCCGTCAAGGTCGACGGTTTGCCCCGCCAGGCGCCCGGGAAGATTTCGAAGGGATTTCTCCCGGCAACAGAGAAAACCGACATGAGGTCCGCCAAAACTCACCGGAACTCCGAGAGACTGAGCTTCGCCGCAGACAATGTCTGCCCCGGCCTCGCCGGCAGGAGTGACGATTCCTAATGACAAGGCTTCAGCCACGGTCACAATCAACAAGGCGCTATGCTTGTGAGCGATCGCGGAAAGTTCTTTTAGGGGTTCCAGGTTTCCGAAAAAATTTGGGGACTGCACAACGATGGCAGCAATGTCGTTTCCCATGGCTGCTTCGAGACGGCTGGTGTCGATTCTTCCGTCTTCATCATATCCAATAAGCTCCAGAGTGAGTCCCTGCTGTCGAATAGTCGTCGCGACGACAGCGCGGTATTCCGGGTGAACGGATGAGGCAACTAGCAGTCGATTCCTTTGGCTGACGCGAGCTCCCATCAGGACCGCTTCAGTCAAAGCCGTGCTCCCGTCATACATCGAAGCATTGGATACTTCCATGCCGGTGAGCTGGCACATAAAGGTCTGGAATTCAAAGATAGCCTGCAAGGTTCCTTGCGCCAATTCCGGCTGATAAGGCGTGTAGGAAGTCAGAAACTCTCCGCGCGAAATCAAACTGTCGATGACGGTGGGAATAAAGTGTTCATTAACCCCTGCGCCCAGGAAACTGGTCATCCCGGCAGTATTCCGGCAAGCATAACTTTGGAAGAGTTCAAGCAGTTCCGGCTCACTGTGGGGCGGTGGAAGAGCGAGAGCCCGGGTGAGCCGAATATCTTTTGGAACACCCGAAAAGAGCTCTTCAAGCGAACTAAGCCCCATTTCGCGAAGCATGCTTTCCTGATCTGCTGCGGCGTTCGGGATATATCTCATCTATTCTGCCGATTCCTCAGCCACCATTTCGGCGTATTCTTCAGGCTTTAGCAGGTCCTCGAGTTCCTTGGGGTCGTTCAGTTTCAGTTTGAGAAACCACCCGTCGCCATAGGGGTCGTCATTCACGTGTTGCGGAAAGTCTACCAGTTCCTCGTTAATTTCGACGATGTCACCCGCGGCGGGACAAAAAACCTCAGACACGGCTTTAACGGACTCCACATTTGCAAAGGTTTCATTGGTGTCGAAGCTGTCGCCCACTTTGGGCAGCTCGACGAAAACCACGTCTCCTAATTCTTGCTGCGCATACTCGGTAATCCCAACTGTCGCGACGCCATCCAAATAACGAACCCACTCATGCTGTCTCGTATAAAGACAATCTTCAGGGAATTTCATGAGCCCTCCGTGAGAATCTATTGGCAAGAGACGAAATTTTTTGCTGGCTGTCTGCTACCTACGAATCTTAAATACATAAAGTAATGATTGAATAGTTTCCTGTCAAAATATTGAAATAGCTTTACAAATTAGTGCATCAAGAATGGCGCCAATTGTCTTTGGGCTAACGACTAACGGTCTTTCGTTTGTAAAAAGGTGTCTCGACAATGATGGCGGAACAGAGCTGTGATCTTACCCGGATCTCTATCGATGTGCCAATTTTGCTGTTTGCCACGGGCACATAGGCTAGACCAATGTTCTTCTTTAAGAATGGGGAAGGACCACCGCTGGTAACAGAACCCGCCTCGACGCCATTGATCAGCACCGGGTAACCGTCGCGTCCGATTCCTCTTCCGGTCACCTCAAATCCAATCAATTTCTTCTGGATTCCCGACTGCCTCTGACGGATAAGCGCTTCGCGGCCCACAAAATTTCCTTTATCGAGTTTGACGATCCAACCCAAATCTGCTTCCCAGGGGGTGATCGTCTCGGAGATTTCGTGGCCGTACAGAGCCATTTTGGCTTCCAAGCGTAGGGTGTTCCGTGCTCCGAGCCCAACCGGGGTGACTCCTTCCTGTTGTCCGCACTTGAGAATCAAATTCCAGAGTTGTTGGGCTAGCTCAGGCTCGCAGTAAATTTCAAAACCATCTTCACCTGTATAACCTGTTCGAGTAAACAAGCATTCGACATTTTGGATTCGGCCGAGTCCGAGCCAGTAATATTTGATTTTGCCGAGATCGATATCGACTAAGGTCTGTAGAACTGGAGCGGCTTTCGGGCCTTGGAGCGCCAATTGCGCGTAATTCTGGACTCACATTGGAGGCGAGGGCATCAAAACGGTTGTGGCGACTAATCCATTTGAAATCTTTATCTGTATTCGAGGCGTTGACACAGAGTAGATAGGAATTGGGGCCGACCCGGTGCACCAGGATGTCGTCTACGAAAGTGCCCTCCGGGTAGAGGAGAGCGGAATAATGAATCTGCTGTTCTTTTAGATTGGAAACGTCATTACAAGTGACTTGCTGAAGCAAGTTCAGACTTTCAGGGCCATCAATGAGGATTTGCCCCATGTGGCTGATGTCGAACAATCCGGCGGCATGGCGAACGGCCAAATGTTCCTGGGTAATACCCGAATATTCGATGGGCATCTCCCATCCGCCAAACTCGGCCATCTTGGCGCCAAGTTCCTTGTGCAGGCTATAGAGAGGGGTTTTTTTTAGAGGTGTATTGGAAGTCATCGGCGTTGAGACGAACTCAGCTTCAACCAAGGCCAAGCTAGCACAGGCTCTAGGGGGTGTCAAGCAAGGGGCAAATCGTGGCGTCATTAATAGATCGGGGGCAGGGAATTGAACGTACAAAAGTGTCTGGGTGGGAACAAGCCATAGGAGAAACACAGCACGGTGGAGACGAATCGACTACCCAACTCTGAGGGCCAAAGCCCTCCTCTCTGACCAAGAGGGGTTTTTCAAAGGAGACGAATTTATCATTGTTCAATGTTCATTTCTCATTTTCTATTCGAAAGCCTAGTAGCCCCGCCGGGTGGCGAAGACATGCGTCGGGTGCATGTCTTCGATGCGAACTTCCTGCTACCAACGAGAGCTTTTTTCGCTGTGGGGGGCTTTGTGCATGTCCCTCTGCCTAATTAGCGACGCAGACTGAGCAGCAGCACGCCGCTACCCACCAAGGCAATACCCATCCAATCACGCAACGCAGGGCGTTCACCGAGAAAGACCACGGCGAACAGCGCCACGAGCACCACGCTGAGCTTATCCACTGGCGCCACCTTGGATGCATCACCTACCTTGAGCGCACGGAAATAGCAGACCCATGATGCCCCGGTTGCCAGAGCGGAGAGTACGAGGAATGTACCCGACTTTGCCGGGATTCCAAACGGACTCCGCCACTTGCCGGTGGCATAGACCAAGGCGCCCAAAGTCAAGGTGATGACGACGGTACGAATCAATGTCGCGAAATCGGATTCAATTCCTTCGAGCCCGACCTTGGCGAAGACAGCCGTCAAGGCAGCAAAAACGGCTGACAACAAGGCCCAGTGTAACCAGGTCGACACAGTCAGTATCCTCCGAAGCTCTAACCCTGCCAGGTGTTACCGTATCCACGAGAATGCGATAGCTCAAGCCAGGATTTCGTTGATGACGCGGGCAGGTTCCTGGCCGGTGAGCTTTTCATTCAGGCCGTGATGGTTGTAAACGAGCTTAGTGTAATCTAGTCCCATAAGATGCAAGATGGTGGCGTGGAAATCATGCACACTCACCGGATTCTCGACAGCTTTGTAACCAAGTTCGTCTGTGCCGCCAAACACTGTTCCGCCTTTGATCCCTCCTCCACCCATCCAGACGGTGAACCCCGCCGGACCATGATCGCGGCCGGCACTTTTCTCTCTTCCCGGTTGTATCTGAGAAAGTGGCAGACGTCCGAACTCGCCGCCCCAGACAACCAGCGTACTATCGTATAATCCTCGCTGCTTCAGATCTGTCAAGAGAGCGCCCACAGGTTTATCGGTCTTGCCGCAGCTGTATCTCAATCCTTGCTCGAGGTCGGCATGGTTATCCCAAATTTGCGATTCAACAAAAATCTGCACCATGTCGCACGCCTCGTTCTACCAAGCGGCGGGCCATCAAACACCGCCGGCCATAAGAGGATGTCAGCTCATCATTGAGCCCGTACATTTCCTGTGTCGATTCACTTTCCTGTGACAAGTCGAGGGCATCGGTGGCAGACAACTGCATCCGCGCCGCCAACTCATAGCTGGCGATGCGGGCTTCCAAATCCGGCGCGCCGGGACGGCTCTCCCGATGGGCAGTAGCTAGCTTGGCTAAGAGTGAACGCTCCAGTTCCAGGACACCTTTAGGCATACCATCCGGAGGCCGCAAATTCAACATTGGAGAACCCGTTGAGCGCAGATCGCGTGCCTTGACAGGTTGGGGGCAGCCACCCAGACTGCCAATTTCGGATCCCCACCGTCGGGAGTCCCTTCGGATCGTCCAAAACGACGTACGCCGGCAAGTTTTGGTTCTCGCTCCCTAACCCGTAAACGACCCAGGCGCCGAGCGTAGGGCGATCCGGGAAAATTCGCCCCCCATGCATCAGAAACACTGCCGGGCCGTGAGTGAAATTGGTTGTGAACATGGAACGAATCAAGCCAATATCGTCCACATGATTCGCCAAGTAAGGTATAATCTCAGAAATCTCCATTCCGGATTGCCCTTGCTTAGCAAATCTGAAGGGGGACGGCATCATGCCCCCTGCGTTACTCACGAACAAGATATTGTTCGCAATTTCACGCGAAGGAGGCTGCCCAGCATGTTTTTCCAACAACGGCTTAGGGTCAAATAGATCTACTTGGCTGGGACCGCCGTGCATGAAAAGTTGGATGACAGACTTTGCCTTTGCGGAAAAATGAGGGGCACGAGGTTTCACATCGTTTATTTCCGGCACAGCAGCCAAAGCTGTACTCGGGGAGAACAGGTCCGCCTGAAATAGCCGGGCTAAGGCAGCTCCATAGAGTCCATCACCCAACCTGCGAGAAAAAATCCCGGCGAGAAGGCTCGGATTGGGGAGTTTGCTTGAATTCAGTCTCCGCACGATTTTTCAGCAGCATGACGCGACTCCTCCTAGTCGATGTAAATAAAATCAGGCGAATTCAGAATAATATGGCAGAAACTGGCCAGCCCTAGCCATTGGGCTTTGGTTTGCCGAGGCTCAGCGGGCATTTCCTTTCTGGAGTTGCTCGAACCATTGACGGGTCAAATTCTGCACCGCTTCCACACCGAGCTTAATTTCCTGTTGGGTTGGCGGACGCGACAATGCGACCCGATACACGCGCTCCACTTGCTGTTCCACGTTATAGGATATCCAATCAATTGTCCGGCCCGCAAAATAACGTGCGCTTTCCCGAATCATATTACCATTCAACAATTGCAGGGCCTGGGTTGCGACGGTGGAATAGCCTCGCTTGAGACAATTGGGCTGTAGCTGTGGAGCATCAAAAACTTCCAACAGAGTGAGCGGTGTCTCCCGGCGAACGAGCGTGTAGATACTGCGGCGAACTTCACTCTGAACGGCAGGAACCAGACAAACCGAACCCCCACAAGCAGTGGGAGTCGCTTTGCTCAGTACCTCTCCTTCCGCGGTTACCTCGACTCCTTCCGGCGGGCCAAAAGGGGTCAAATCGAGACGCCCCGAGACTTTGAGTATGGAATCTCGAATCTGATCCCCGTCCATCCGGCGGATTGGAAACCTCGACAACAGAGCATTATCCGGATCTTTTTCCGACATCGCTACGGGTCAAAATGTGAACCTCTGCCGGTACGCGCTCGAAGTCATGATTAGTTTGTGCAGAGTTTTGATGCTCCACTTTTGCTGGACAAATTCCGTTGCCAGCCAATCCAGAAGTTCGGGATGAGTAGGCTTTGCCCCCAGGTGGCCAAAGTTTTCCGGCGTAGCGATGATTCCATTTCCAAAATGCTGTTGCCAAATCCGGTTGACGATGACCCGGCTGGTGAGCGGATGATTCGGTTGGATTAGCCAACGGGCCAGAGCCAGGCGATAACCACTGGTGCCTGTTGACCAATTGGTTTAATAACTGGTGTACGGAGCAATCCCTTCCCGCAACGCCGACGGGACGCCAGCCTCCACCCGCTGTCCAGGGTTCGCAGGATCCCCTCGCAAAAGGATGCGGGTGGGAGTGGGTTCACCTCCCATATCGAAAAGCGCCCTGATTCGAGGCTGCGGTCGCGACTGGTTCTTGGCCTGTTCAATGGTCTTGTTGAGCTTTTCCGACTGCTCCTTAAAACCCTTAAACCTCTCCTTTAGATCTTGCTGTGTTACTTCAACGGGAAGCTGGAACTTCTCAAGGAGATCCTTCTGAAGTGTCGTGCGCGTTTCCTTAGGTGTTTCAAAGGCTTTCCTGACCTCTACCCTCGACTCGGCTGGCACTCGAGTGAGATTTTCCGCAAGGATTTTTTCTTCCCAGGGCTTGGCCAGTTCTTTCAAAGAGCGTTCTAGTTTTGCGTTCTCGGCCAGGATCGGAGCATTATAGGCCTCAACTTCTCGACGTTCCTTTTCAGGCACGCTCATTAAATAGCGTTCGGGAGGCTCACGCTTTTGGTTCCCTCCTAAGAGCTTATTGGGGATCAACCAGTCGTAAGGGTCATAAGCCGTTCGCAAAATAGCGCTGAAACGATAGTAATCGCGTTGCGGAATCGGATCAAACTTGTGACTATGGCAACGTGCGCAACCCATAGTGAGACCCAACACGCTCGCACTCAGCATTTCCACCGAGTCCGCAACGGTCTCCAATCGCGTAGGGACGAAGTTTGCATCGTGTTCGTGTGTTCGGTCTGGAGTCATCCGCAGGAAGCCTGTCGCGACGAGATAATCCAACTGAACCGGAGTGGGCTCTTGAATCGTCTTGTAGTCGAACAATTCGTCCCCGGCAATCTGCTCCAATAGAAATTGATCGTAAGGTTTGTCTGCATTGAGCGAACGAATGACGTAGTCACGATAACGGTAAGCGTGGGGCCGAATGGAGTCACCCCCTCCTCCTTCCGAGTCTGCATAACCTGCCGCTTCCAGCCAAAATCGTGCCCAACGCTCGCCGTATTGTGGAGAGGCTAGAAGCCGGTCGATCAAACGCTCGTAGGCCCCCGGGCTTTGATCCTTGAGGTAAACCTGAACTTCTTCAGGATCGGGAGGCAGACCGATCAGGTCAAAATAGGCACGCCGAAGCAGAGTTAAAGGAGCTGCCTCCGACGAAAAGCTCAGTCCCTTGGCCTCCAGTTTATCCAGCAAGAATGCATCAATGGGGGTCCGGACGAGGTTTTGGCTTCGTATCCTTGGGACCTCGCCTCTTTTTGGAGGCTGGAAAGACCAGAACTTTCGGTCGTTCTCCCGCACCAACGGGTCGGGTCCATCCGCGACACGCAACACGTCGTCTATTTCGGGCGGAGCGCCCGCCGCGATCCACGCGGACAATTTCCCCGCTTCGTCGGAAGTTACGGGCCTCACAAAATATTCATTTTGCATCTCTGGGGAAGGATGACCATCGGCGATGTGCTTGATTAGAAGGCTTTGTTCAGGCTTACCGAGAATAATGGCCGGGCCAGATTTCCCTCCCTTTAGTAAGCCGTCACGTGTCCTCATATCCAGTCCTGCTTCGGCGACCTGTTTCCCGTGGCAAACCAGGCATTTCACGTGGAGAATGCTCACCAGAACCTCCCGTTCGGTAACTTGCCTGTTCTGGAGGTTCTGCTTGGCGCTCCCCGGTTCTTCTCCATCCTTTAGTGCCCCGGCCTCAATCCAACGGCGAATCGTTTCAATGTCCGCAGAGCTCAACTTATTGCTGCCTGGGGGCATCACCCCAGAGGATACTTTTTGAATCAACAAACTCTTTGCTGGCGACCCTGGAAATATGGATGGGCCAGATTCTCCACCCTTCAAGGCGCTGTCCCGGGACGTCAAGTCCAAACCTTTCTGCCCTTGAACATTGCCATGGCAATGCAGACAGTTGGCCTGAAAGATGGGAAGAACTTCCGATTCAAAGGAGGGATATTTTTGAACCGGCTGCTCTGCGGCACGAGAATACAAGCCGAAGAACGTCGCCGTTGCAAGCAGCATCACAGGGATGAGCGAGGGCTTAGAGAAAGTAAGTCGCATTAGGCGTTTTGGCATTTCAGTCGGGTCTATAGTCAAGAAACTCAATCGGATAAAGATATCATAGCTTATAATTTCCTGAGTTTCTGCTTGAATCGTAGTCCCCGATTGGCCTGATTACTCCCCCCTCTTGCGAGCAAATGAGATATTCTTTAGGGTCTGTTTCAGGGAAGACTGTGCGAGGAAAATCTGTTTAGTGAGGAAGGTCTCTACAACAGAGCTGACCTAGCTTTGCACGTGGCCGCATCGGACAGGACTCCGGGCGGGTAGTGAAATCGGTTTAAGCTTACCCGAATCGATGATCTGCTCATAAGATGGACATCATAAATGGCCACTACAATGCGGGAGCAGGATTGGCTCGAGCGCTGACCATCAAGCCATGAAACAGTCTTAGCTTACCAATCTTAGGTCATTGTATGTTTGTCTCCAACGTCCACGTACTTGCGGGCGCATACCTCATGGGATTGGCTTCGGCAGCGCCGATGGGCCCGGTCAACATGCTGGCCGTCCGCCGCGGCATGATCGGCGGCTGGCGCCATACCCTTGCCTGCGGAATCGGTTCGGTTGCCGGAGATCTGATCCTTTTCTCCCTGTCCCTCCTCGGTGGTCAATACCTCTTCAGCGACCTGTCTAACCAGACTCTCCAGACGGTCCTCGCGGCTATCGGCGTAATTGTCTTACTTCCGCTGGGTGTCTACTTTCTTTTCCGCGCCGTCAAGGAACCACTCCGCGCCTACGCCGGTGCTCGCAAACGCTGGGACGAAGGCACTGTCCCCGCGCATCTGACCGCAGACGTCGCCGCCGGAATCGCCCTGACCCTTTTGAACCCAGCAACAATGATTTACTGGGTTGGTGTCACATCGAATTGGCTCCCTTTCGCCCATTCCATCTTCGGCTCTAAAGCTCCCGAATTGGGAATCCTGATGGCCGCCGCCGGCCTGATGACCTGGTTCACCACGCTGACCTTAGTTGTTCGCTTCATGCCCCATCGCCTCGGCCCGAGCTTCTTCCGCCTCGTCAACGGGACCTTTGGCTTCATTCTCCTCGCCTTCGCTACATTTTGTGCCATAGTTGTGTCCCACCATTTCCGTGCATGAAACGCGGCATGATATCAAGGTGGAGGAGCAGTACTTGCAATCCACGAATCGAGTCCCTACTGAAACACCTTATACCTCGACATTCCAATTGAGTAGTCCGACCGGGAATTCCAATTTCTAATTTGCAAAAGTAAAATGCTGAACCGACCGATTGTATACATGATAGGGTCCGATGAGCTCAGCTACACCTTGAGACTCATCCATCAGGTCTACAAGGAGAAATAGATGTTTAAATGCAATTTGTGTACAGAAACTGAAGAAAATTGTAAATGTGACAGGTTCTGTGTGCTTTGTCAGACTGACTACCAGATCCGGCTCTGTGGGGATGGATATTATTACTGCAAAGATTGCCGGGAAGCGTGTGACTATAGCTGTGAAAACAATGCTTGAGAGTCTTGTAACGAATCTCTGATCTGTTCGGTGCCAATTACCTCACCCGAGTGAAATTAGATTTGCCCGCCCGCATTAATCTGTGATATTTGAAATATTGTTCAGCACCCAAGTTCAAGAGGTTCCCCTAAATTCAATATTTCAATAACAATCACTGTGGAGGTGGATTCATGCAACAACGATATCGAGTGACGCTGTGGCTCATGCTGGTGGGACTTGTTCTTGTAATGGGAATGAGTCTGAGTGCGCAAATTAAGAAAGGCCAAACTCGAGCGGCCGCAACAAAGTACTTGATGAGAGCAGTCAATCAGCCGATGTGTGCCGGTTTGGATGCCTCTTTAAAAGGTTCCGGACCCGCGGATGAGAAGGCATGGGATACCGCAATGTGCCAAGCTTCCGTCCTGAATGAAATGGGTTATTTGTTGATGGAGGACGGACGGTGTCCGGATGCGGCCTGGGCAAATGCCGCTAAAGAATTGAAAGAAGGAAGCGCCAGTGTATTGGCCGCTTTGGATAAGAAAGATCTCGAAGCAGCGCGAACGTCCTTTAAGACGGTCACCGGTGCTTGCGGTGCCTGTCATAAAGCCCATAAGAAGTAACGACACATTTATCCTGAAATTAAGCTCAGGCCGCATCGCGCGGGTGCGGCCTGAGACCTGACTCGATCCGATTGCGTTAATCTCCCCAACGTCGTCCAACTTGAGACCTGAGTATTGTCCTCATTCCAGTGAGCAGATCCCCACAATCTAAGAAGTCCTATGCGCGTGGAAACCCTTGTTGACCTATTTGAATATGCCACTCAGACCCACCAAAAGAACAATACTTTTTTGACAAAGCGCGCCGGAAAATATGAACCTGTTTCAGCAGAAGAGGTTCGGGAAGAAGTCCATTTTGTCGCTGCAGGTCTTGTCAGTCTTGGTATCCAGAACAACGACCGGGTAGGGTTACTTTCTGAAAATCGGCCAGAATGGATGGTTGCCGATTTCGCGATCCTATGCGCAGGAGCGATTACCGTCCCTCTTTCTCCCACCCTTCCCTTTGCCCAGATCCGCGAGCTTTTGTTCGATTGTGAACCGAGAGTCCTGTTTGTTTCGAACCTCACGCAACTCGATAATATCTTATCGATTGGCAGTGAACTGCCCAGTCTGCAAAAAATCATACTTCTGGAAAACAGGGCAGGGCTTTCGCACCCGGTCCTGTCATTCAATCAATTGGTGGCGTCGGGAGCTCATTTTTTACAACGGAACCCGGGATTGGTTGAGGAATTTCCCCGACAGGTTCAACCCAAAGACATCGCTAGTATCATTTATACCTCCGGTGCGACCGGGATTCCAAAAGGAGTCATGCTTTCACACGGAAATATCGTCGCGAATGTATTGGGATGTGCAGAAGCGATCACCATTGATCATTCTGATGTGGCCCTCTCCTTTTTGCCGCTTTCTCATATCTTCGAGAGAACGGTGGATTATCTCATGTTTTACCGTGGCGCAACCATCGCCTACGCTGAGAGTGTAGAAACCGTTGCGAAAAATATGCTTGAGGTACGACCGACTGTAGTGGCCTGTGTGCCCCGCTTTTTTGAAAAGATGTACGCCAGAATCCAGGATACCATGGCGGCCAGTTCTCCGCTGAGGAGGTGGCTGATGTCCTGGGCGCGCAATGTGGGCAGGCAATTCAATCAAGCGACCTACGCCACCCGCCGTGTCCCGGTGTTTTTAAAGCTCCAAAAAGGACTGGCCGAGATATTGGTCTTTTCAAAGTTGAAACACATGCTGGGCGGGCGAGTTCGCTTTTTCATCTCGGGCGGTGCTCCATTGGCTCCGGAATTAGCAGAGTATTTCTTCTCGGCTGGGATCCTAATTCTTGAGGGATACGGCCTGACGGAAACCTCGCCAGTGATCGCCGTCAATCGTCCTTCTCAATTCAAGTTTGGCACGGTCGGTTTACCCCTACACAACGTGTCGATCAAAATAGCGCCGGACGGAGAAATCTTGACACGTGGCCCTGCCGTCATGAAAGGCTACTTTGGTCAGGAGGCAGAGTCTCGCGACGTCATGGAAGATGGTTGGTTCCACACGGGCGATATCGGTGAGATCGAAAAGGAGGGTTTCCTTAAAGTTACCGATCGCAAGAAGGATATCATCATTACCGCCAGTGGAAAAAACGTGGCCCCTCAAAAAATCGAGAATCTCTTGAAATCTAACCCTCATTTTCTCAATGTCGTTGTCGTCGGAAACAGACGACCTTACCTCTCGGCGATTGTTGTGCCCAATCCAGCAAGAGTCAAGCAGTCTGCGCAGGCGCTTGGACTCCTCACTTCGGACTATGAAAAGCTGATTCAAGATCCGCAGATTTACCGACATTACATGAGAGAGATCCAAAAATCGGGGGTGGATTTGGCATCATTTGAGCAAATCAAGAGAATCGTTTTGTTGGCAGAGGATTTTTCAATTGAAAAGGGCGAATTGACTGCCACCTTGAAAATTAGACGCCGGGTCGTTGAGGAGAAATACAAGGATTTGATTGCGCAGGTCTACAACGAAGCGGAGCGGGTATGAAAAAGGAAATCGAAAAGATTGCGGTCATCGGCGCCGGAGTCATGGGCGCCCCAATCGCTGCTCATTTCGTAAACGCCCGGTTTTCTGTAGATCTCTATGACATGACTCCTGCAGGAGTAAACCTAGGCGACATTGGCGTGGAACCTTCCCGAGTTGCCCCTCCAGCTCGCAACCAGCTTGTCAGGCAAGGCCTGGAAAGAGCCCGAAAGGCCAAACCTCCGGCCTTCTACCTTCCTGATTGGTCCCGTGAAATTCGCATCGGGAATCTTGAGGATGATTTTCAGCGAATCTCCGAGGCGGACTGGATCATTGAAGCGATTACAGAGAATCTTGAGATCAAGACGGCACTGCTCAGCCGTATTGATGGAGTGCGAAAGCCCGGAAGCCTGATCAGTTCTAATACCTCAGGAATTTCACTCCAACAATTATCGGCTGGCCGCAGTGAGGACTTCCGTCGCCATTGGCTTGGCACCCATTTCTTCAACCCTCCGCGCTATATGAAGCTACTCGAAATCATCCCGGCTCGGGAAACGGATCCGCGAGTAGTAGAGATCGTGAAGGGAATCGGCGAAGAGCGGCTCGGCAAAGGAGTCGTTGTCGCAAAAGACACGCCCAATTTTATTGCCAACCGGATTGGGACTTTTGCCATTCAGCAAGTCCTCAAGTATATGGTTGATGAGGGTTTCACGATTGATGAAATTGATTTATTGACGGGCCCCCTGATTGGCCGTCCGAAGAGTGCTACTTTTCGGACTTTGGATATTGTAGGGATTGATACGTATGTTCACGTCACAAGGAACATCTATCAAAATGTGCCCAATGATGAACAGCGGGAACTCTTCACATTGCCGTCTTTTGTTGAACAGATGGTTGAGCGAAAGTGGCTGGGCGACAAAACCGGTCAAGGTTTCTACAAGAAGACAGGAAAAGATGAGATTCTGAGCCTGGATCCTTTAACATGAATTATGGGCCGCGCCCAAAGTTGAGTTTCCCATCTTTGGAAATGATCCGGACGATCGAATCGATCCCCGAGCGATTGAAAGCCATGATTCATCTCGCGACCGTCCAGGGAATTTTCTCATGGAAGACTTTGTCTGCGATATTGCTTTATGCAGCCAATCGATCTTCAGAAATTTCCGATGACATCGTGAGCGTCGATAATGCCTTGAAATGGGGATTTAACTGGGAATTGGGCCCCTTTGAGATGTGGGATGCGTTTGGAGTAGGCGATATTGCGCAACGCCTTCAAGCAGAGCAACGCCAAATTCCCCCGCTTGTTCACTCTGTGCTTTCCACACCAACTGAACTTTTTATCGATCGATACGAAAGGGACGATTTCTTTTTTCGACTCTGCATCGAAGGAGTACCTGGAAGTGATGGATCACCTGGAACCGTGAATCTGCGGACCCGGAAAGAACAGAGCGCCTTGATCAAGCGAAATAGCGGAGCAAGCTTACTTGATTTAGGAGATGGTGTTGCCTGTGTTGAGTTTCATTCGAAGATGAACAGCATCGGCGGAGACACACTGCAGATGGTTGAGGAAGGGTTAAAGCTTGTCGAAGAGGAAAAGCTATGGGTTAGTGATCGGCAACCAGGGACAACAATTCTCTGCCGGAGCGAACCTCCTGTTGATTTTGCTTGAAGCCCAAGAGCAAAACTGGGAGGAAATTGATCTCATGATCAGAACCTTCCAAAAAGTGAATATGGCGATCAAGTATGCCTCCCGACCCGTTGTTGTCGCTCCCTTTGGTCTGACCTTAGGAGGTGGATGTGAAATGTGCCTGCACGCCACCGTGATCCAAGTGGCCGCTGAAGCCTATATGGGCTTGTGGAATTGGGAGTTGGACTCATTCCTGCAGGCGGAGGAACGAAGGAAATGCTTCTCAGAAGTTTGAACCATGCCCGGAAAACGGACGAGGATGATTGTTTTGTGCACTTGCGTGAGGCCTTTGAGACCATAGCGATGGCAAAAGTGTCGAAGTAGCGCGTATGACGCCAGGAATCTGGGTTTTCTGAGTGACTGGGATGGGATTAGCATGAATCGGAGATTTTTGATTCGGGATGCCAAGAGAGTTGTCCTAGCCCGGATTCAATCTGGGTACCAGAAGCCCGCTCCTGCCTCTAATATCATGGTTCTGGGTAATCGTGCGTTGGCCACGATCAAGATCGGCATGCACCAGTTGAGACGAGGCGAGTATATCAGCGAGTACGACTACCTGCTAGGCGGAAAGCTGGCTTACGTCCTTTGTGGCGGTGACTGTAACAGCCTTCAAGAGGTGAACGAGCAATACATTTTGGACTCGAGCGAGAAACTTTCTCAGTTTATGTGGCGAGCGAAAAACACAGGAACGGATCCAATACATGCTTAAAAAAGGAAAACCCCTTCGTAATTAGAAGACTTTTCATTGATTCTGATCGATTTGTCCTTTTTCGTTTAGCGGATTTCTTTCGACACTTGAATTTGCCGTATTTTACTTTGCAGATTCAGAAACTGGCCACAAGCTGATTCTCTCGCAGAAGAGAGAACTTTAAGAATCTCTTCGTCTTTGGATAAACGCCGCCTGGGGTCACACGGCCTACAACAATTTCCCGAAACTGTTGAAGAAGGTGTAGGCCCGGTGACCACACCCGGCGGTTTTGCCTCAGTTTTTCGTAAACCGATCATGTGAAAATAAAGGAATGCGTACTCCGATTGATCTGAAGAGTAATGGCATAGAGAATTAGAAATGACAATGGAACAAAGTCCCATGAGGTGAATGATGCAAGAGGCTGTCATTGTCGCGGCAGTAAGAACTCCAGTGGGAAAAGCCAAGAAAGGAACATTGAAAGACATGCGTCCAGATGCTCTTGCCGCAGCCGTCATTGCGGAAGCTCTGCGTCGTACTCCGGAATTAAAAGGGGATGAGGTAGATGACGTTATCTTCGGATGTGCCATGCCCGAAGCGGAGCAGGGGATGAATGTCGCCCGAATCGCCAGTTTGCTTGCCGGGCTTCCTCCAGAAGTATCGGCGATTACGATTAACCGTTTTTGTTCTTCTGGACTCCAGGCTATTGCTTTCGCCGCCGAACGGATCCAATGTGGATCGGCAGACATTGTTTGTGCCGGTGGTACGGAAAGCATGAGTCTTGTTCCCGATGGCCGGTCATAAATTCTCCCCTAACCCTCATCTCGCTGAGTCTTATCCCGATGTCTATCTCGGCATGGGGCTGACAGCAGAAAATTTAGTTAAGAAATACAATATCTCTCGTCTGCAGCAGGACGAATTTGCCCTTTGGAGCCATCGGAGGTCAATTGCAGCCCAAGAAGGAGGCAAGTTTAGAGTAGAGACGCATGCCACTTCAGGTTCCCGTCGATTCGCTCAACTCACGATGGAAAAAGAAACTACGATCGTCCCTTTTGTGCAAGATGAAGGGCCGCGGCAGGACACTTCCTTGGATGCTCTGGCGAAACTAAAGCCCGCCTTCCACGTCAAAGGTACAATCACGCCCGGGAATTCTTCCCAGATGAGTGACGGAGCTGCCGCTGTCGTCGTAACCTCCAAAACCAAAGCCAAAGAACGCGGTTGGCCAATCTTGGGAAAATTTCTGGCATTTGCCACGGCTGGAGTCCGGCCTGAAGAAATGGGAATCGGGCCTGTCTGGGCTATCCCCAAAGCGTTAAAGCTCGCTCGCCTCAGGCTGGAGGACATCGGCCTTATTGAGCTGAATGAAGCCTTTGCAGCGCAGGCGTTGGCGGTGATCCAGGAGGCAAACATGGATCCCGAACGGGTAAACGTTAATGGGGGAGCGATTGCTCTGGGACACCCGTTGGGCTGCACCGGTGCGAAGCTGTCCACTAGTCTATTAAATGAAATGAAACGGCGGCAAACCCAGTTTGGAATGGTCACCATGTGCGTTGGGGGAGGGATGGGAGCTGCCGGAATTTTTGAATTGGTCTCTCTGTAAGCTACGAGGATGACAAACATTGATCATTCTTCATTTATCATTTTCCATTTTTTCAACTCGCCAATCTTGGGGAAAAAGACCAATAACCAAAGGTCAATATCTCTGTGAACTAGGGGTGTGAATGTTAACGAAAACCGATCCCATCATGAAGGGTGGTGGTTTCCTCCTGGAGTCGCCTCCACTCGAGGAGGTGTTTACACTGGAGGATCTAACCGACGAGCAACGCATGATTGCGGAAACGGCAACCCGGTTTATGGAAACAGAGGTTGTTCCTAGAATCGCAGAAATGGAATCGGAGAAGGAAGGGGTTAATGAGGAATTGATGAAAAGGGCGGCAAAGATCGGCCTCGTCAGCGCAGGGATCCCGCAAGCCTACGGTGGAGAAGGAATGGATCAGATTAGTGTCGCGATCATTACCGAGAAGTCGGGGAGGTATGGCTCCTTTGCGACAACCTTCAGTGCCCACACAGGAATCGGCATCCTCCCGCTTGTCTACTTTGGGACCGAAGCGCAAAAGCAAAAATATTTGCCGAAACTGGCCACGGCGGAATGGATTGCTGCCTATGCCTTGACAGAAGCAGAGGCAGGGTCGGATGCCCTGAACGCCAGGACGAAGGCGGTTTTAAATCCAGAAGAAACTCACTATTTGCTCAATGGTACGAAGTGCTGGATTACAAATGCCGGCTTTGCCAACCTTTTTGTCACCTTTGCAAAGGTGGATGGCGACAAATTTTCCTGCTTTCTCATCGAACGTGATTTTCTAGGCGTCTCCACCGGTCAAGAAGAACATAAGATGGGAATACAGGGCTCTTCCACTAGATCATTGATCCTTGAGAACGCCCAGGTCCCGCGAGAGAACCTTTTGGGTGAAATTGGCAAAGGGCACAAAATCGCCTTTAACATCCTGAATATTGGAAGATTCAAGCTGGGAGCAAGCGTGCTGGAAGCGATTCGATGGGCCGAAAACGAAGCGATCCGGTATGCCAAACAGCGTGTTCAGTTTGGAAAACCCATCATTTCATTTGGTGCCATCCAGCACAAGCTGGCCGAAATGGCGGTCAGGGTTTATTGTGCCGAGAGTATGGTATACCGCACCGCCGGAATGATTGATGGCGCAATGCGTTGTGTTGACCAAGAGCGTCTGTCGGCGCCTGCCGACGCATTGAGAATGATCGAAGAGTATGCGGTCGAATGTTCCATCATAAAGGTCGCCAGCACCGAGATTCTCGATTTTGTGGTTGACGAGGGCGTCCAGGTATTTGGTGGCAATGGTTACAGCCGGGAGTATCCAATTGAGCGTGCCTACCGGGACGCCCGAATAAACCGGATTTTCGAAGGCACCAACGAAGTGAATAGGCTGCTGATTACTGGCCAACTTCTCAAAAGAGCCATGAAAGGGCAGCTCGGGTTGTTTCAAGCTGCCCAGAAATTGATGGATGAAATTCTATCATCCCCCTCGATGGAAGAGGGTAGCGATGGTCCGCTGGTTCAAGAGGAGCAGATGGTCAGAAACGCCAAGAAGATGTTTCTCCTTGCCTTGGGAGTGGCGACTCAAAAGTACCGCGAGAAACTCGCTGAAGAACAGGAAATTCTCTGTTTGCTCAGCGACCTCGTGATTGAAATCTACGCAATGGAGAGCGTCCTGCTACGCGTGCTGAAAGGCATTAAACGGGATGGGGTATCGAAATGGGATTTGCCAACCACGGCAGCGAAAATATGCATTCACGGGAAATTCCCGCAGCTTGAAAACCTGGTGAAGCCGGTTTTGGCAGCTGTTTCTGTTGGAGATGAGTTGAGAATCCAATTGGCTGCTCTTCGTCGCTTTACGAAAAGCGTCCCGATAGACCTCATTGCCTTGCGGAGAGAGGTCGCCCAGGCGCTCAATAACGCCGGAAAATACTGTTTGAGTCACTAGCACCGGCTGAGTTCAGCGGGCCTGCGACGAAATCGTTTTGTCTGTCTTTTTATCCATCTCAAGAATTGCAAGGCCTTCAATTCATGCGCTTGATACCACAACGATACATTCTCAGTCTCGTACTCCTTCATTGTCAGGTCTCCATTCTTCTGGCGCAACAGGTCTTCAAAGAACAACGTGTCTCCCCCAGAGAATTCGTCGTCATGGCCTGGGGACCTATACCGCCTGACGTCCAGCAGATCCAAGGGATGAAGGAAGCCGGGATCAACATCGCGGGTTTTGCTGCCGTTAAAGATCTCGCCCTTTTTGAACGTTTAGGAGTCCAGGTATTTGTCTCGGATCCACGGATCGGTGGATACAATTTCGAACAAGCGCTAGATCCTGAGCTTGTACGCAGGAATGTTCAAGCCGTCGCCAAGGAAGTGGGGAATAGTCCGGCTGTCATTGGATTCGTACTGCGGGATGAACCTCAGGCGAAGATTATTCCCGGACTTAGACTTGTAGCGAAACAAATTCAAGAAATCATGCCGGGTAAACTTCTCTACGTCAATTTACTCCCCAGCCGCGCCTCGAAGGATCAAATGGGTGTCGCGAGTTATGGGGAATACGTCCGCCTGGTAGTGGATGCGCTCAAGCAGCCTTTTCTCAGCTATGATAATTATTCCCTCGTCAACGACAAGATGGTTGACGATTTCTATGCCAACCTCGAGAAGATTCGGGAGATTTCCCTTGGGGCCAATGTGGCGTTTTGGAATTGTGTCTTGTCGAACGCACACTTCGATTACATGGAGAACACGGATGCCACTTACCACCTTCAGGCTTATGCGACGATGGCTTACGGAGGGCGGGGAATTCAGTATTTTAGTTATTTCACCTGGCCTATCGGGAATTTTCGGATGGGACCGGTGGATCAATTTGGAAACAAGACGGATTCCTGGGACATGTTGCGTCGAATCAATAATGAAATTCACGTTCTGGCGCCCACTCTCAAGAACCTGAAGAGTACGGGAGTGTACCACTCTGCTAGCGTTCCTCCCGACGGGAAGCCTCTTAGCGAAAGCCAGTTGTCCAATCGCTGTTAACGACCCAAACCCATCTTATTCCCAGTACGGCTGAGGGCAGCTTCTTTGTCGGAGAGTTTATCGACGATCAAGGCCGGCCATACTTCATGTTGGTCAATAAGGATCTTAAGAATTCGTTCCATTTTGACGTCACTCTAAGAAAGAGTGGAGCCAAGCTGATCCACATCTCCCCATACTCGGGGAAGGAAGAAAATTCAACGGATGAAATGAACTGGGTTGCGCCCGGGGCAGGGCATTTATTCAGGATTGAATGAGTGGCGGCCTGTTCTACGGAGAGGGCTGAATCGTCTCCTCCCTCAGGAGGCCAGCCTAAGTATTTCTCGAGGAATTGAAATGTCCCTTTCCCATTAATAGTATGCGGGCCGTCAAACAATTCAATCACACAGCGATCAGGTAGCCCTAGGCGGATATCATAGAACCGCCTTGCCTTTGCAAATTCAAAGGTGACCCATTCGTCTGGCGCAACCGGATCATCATGCCCCCTTTCTACCATGAAGGGCCGGGGAGCCATCAAAGTGGCCAATTCGGCGTAGTTTGCAACATTCGCGAGATTGAACTCATACATGTCATATTCATGCAAGATCATATAACTATACTTGGACTCGACACTGGTGGTTTTCCAAACCCATTCGTTAAAGTCACCTGAACAAATGGATAAGACGTAGCCATCAAGCAGAGTAGGGACCCGCATCGCTGTTTTCCCGCCATAAGATAAACCGTAAAATCCGATCCGGGCAGGGTCGACAAAAGGTAAAGTTACCAGCCATTCCAGGATTCGTTGATGCTGGCCAATGATGAAGGAAAACAGAGTTAGTTTTAATGGATGGCTTTTGCGCAGGAGGAGACGAAAACGATCCTTGCCGATGTATGGGTTTTGTGGGGAGAAGGTAATAAAGCCCCGCTCGGCCAATCGGGCAGCGAAACGATGGTAGTATGGGGAATCTGATTTAGGGTCAGCGACATCACTCGCACGACCTTCGAGGCCGTGCTGGCAGACGACCACTGGCCGATGCTCTCCCGCCTTGAGGTCGTTGGGAACTAAAAGGATTCCATAGGCAAACACGTCCGTCCAGACGTCGAGCATCACTTCATAGCCCTTAAACTTGGGCTCATCGTAAATGAGGCGTGTTCGAGGATTCATGGGAAGATCTGGATCGGGTAACCTGCCGATGACTTCTTCCCAGAAGAAATGTACGCTGGGTTCGGGATGTCTCCTTCCAGCGTTGCGGCAAGGAAGCATCGGCTGTCTTCCAAAATTCCTGACGCTGATGCGGGGATTGCTGAACAAGTTTTTGTGTGAAAGACACGAGTTCGTCAAACTGGCGCTTCATCCGCAGAGTTGCCTCTGATCTAAACTGGCCCGGGGAATAGAAGGATTTGCGAGGGAAACCCAGTCTGGTGACCGATTAACGGTTCTGCCGGGGTACCTGCGAGGAGCAGGCGGAGAGTTTCGTCGGAGCCTGGCAACCCATTTCCCATCTCATTAACGACAAAATGGAACAGGCTACGATTATCCTCCGGATCAAACTTCCAGGACCTTTCGATTTCCCATCTTACCGACTCGAGTGAAGGGGTTTGCAGCTTCCATTGGGAGTGGCTCCCTTGCGTTCAGTGCTTTCCACTGGCGGTCCGTTTACTTGCGGACCAGCGCAGGCTTCAACAATGAGGCCTCTGTTTGGGTCGATGAGCCTGGCCAGTTCGGCATCGCCAAACTCTCTAAGCAGTCCCCAGACATTGCGGTAGATGGGTTCCTTCCAAAGCTCTTCGCGGGGTTGAAAATAGCCGCTGACTGCGGTTCGGTCGATCCGCCGATCCAGAACAGCGGCATACAGGGCCAACAGGCCCCCTTCTCCATAACCCATCACAGCCGTGAGTTTCGAAGGCGACTGGTCATCTTCGTGGTCAAACCAGTCAATAACGGCGAGAATCTTTTCCACTTCGTAGCCGATGATGTGCCGTCCCACCTCATAAGACATCCGGTAAATGAATTCACGATGGGGTTGGTTTGTCATGCGAACGCCCGGGATGCCAGACCATGTGTCATTCCGGTCAATGAGTGTCGGAATCACAACCTGGCATCCGACTTCCGCAAGTTTGCGGGCGAATTGGGCGGCAGGCGGAACTCCCGGCTCAAGGCCCGCCAGCATTTCAGGAGACCAATCGGCATCCGGGATGGCCACTATTCGGAGCGAACGGTTTATTCTCAGGCTGCAGCAGCAAACCTTCGCCTGTTACTCCCTCGAAAACCGGCCAGCGTACCTTGAAAACCTGATACCCTCTGCCACTTCCCGCTGAGGCAGACGCAACGGCTGACCCGAGGATTTCCAACCCTTTGCTTTGTACTCTGAGGTCAACGGCGCCGATTATTTTGCGAAAACGCTTAATCCTTTCAAGAGTCCCTTTGTATGGAATCTTGAGATTCCCATATCTCTTCGCGTTCCAGCTGATTTTCCAATGTCTTCCAATCCAAATACTTGTGAATCCCTTCCACCATCTGACTGGGGATGTCGCCTTCGACGGTCAATGGTTCAGTTCCTGGCAATCGATCATCAGCGGCCAGAAGCGAGAGACGAATTCAGGAAGGTGAGGGCAAGGAGCAATAATGAGATCAATGGAATCTGCCGCTTCATTCGTCACCGCCCGTCATTTTCGGCCCACTCGCACGGAATCAAACCAAAGAAATAGGCAGAGCCCAATAAATAGAACGAGCGAAACGATCTGAGAAGTACTTTCGTGGTCATAGAAAGGTGTCTTGATTCGATTTTCTGCATACCAGGGGAAAAGTCTCAAACTCGCCCCAATGACTCCTCCCAGAGCACCGCCTGCCATTAATCCGGAGGCGATGATGATTCCTCGTTCCCGAATTGATGATCCTTTTAGGCCCCCTTGTTTTTCCGCCCTCCGGTTGATCAAGTAACAAAGAAATCCGCCAACTAGAGCAGGAGAATTCAGTTCGAGGGGCAGATACATCCCCAGGGCAAAGATCAGGGCCGGGACCCGAAGCATCTCCATCACTACAGCAATCGCCGCTCCCGCTCCGAATAGGATGTAGGCAACGGGCTGTCCTGTCATGAATCCTTCGACAAGTGCCTTCATGATCGATGCTTGAGGGGATACCAAAACCGCTCTCGGATCCCCCGCGGTGACCTCACCGAATTGAAAGGCGTTGGCCAGCATGACGATCGTTAACCCCACAGCGAGGGAAGAAACCAGGACTCCCAGGAATTTTACCTTCTCCTGTGCCGCCGGGGTTGACCCGAGCCAATAACCCGTCTTCAGGTCCGTAATCGTTTGTCCCGACACAGATAGGGCCGTGCAAACCATTCCGGCAATCGCCATGATAAAAAACATGCCCGTTGTTCCGGACAACCCAAATTTTAGGAAGATCACTGAAGAAATAATAATGGTGAGCATCGTCATGCCGGAAACCGGGTTCCGAGCTGTTGTGGCGATGGCGTTGGCAGCCACAGAGGCGAAAAAAAATGAAAACAGAAGAGTCAGCAGTAAAGCCATCGTCACAAAAAGGAAACCACTTCCTTCAAGAGTGCCGTAGAAAAGGGCGGCGCAAAGGGTGACCAGAACAACTCCGATCAGAATCGAGAATACAGAGATATCGCGATCGGTCCTCTCTAACTGAGCGTCCTCTCCCCGCTGAAAAGTTCGGGCCGCAATGGAGAAAGAACCCACGACCACTTTAAGAGATTTGATCACGCTGAAGATTCCGGCTGTAGCAATGGCGCCAACACCCACAAAGCGAACGTAACTGCGGAATATTTGCTCGGCATTCATGCTCGCAATCGGAATTAGTCCAGGCGAAATAACCGCGTTTGAGTTGCTCTGACCAAACATCCACACCAATGGGACGAGGACCAGATTCGAGAGGACACCACCTGCACAGAGAATCATGGAAGATCGCAGCCCCATCACATAGCCGAGACCGAGGATGAAGGCGATGGCATCGAATCGGATAACGACTCGGGCGTGTTCCGCCATTGTCTTTACCAATGGGATAAACTGGAAATCAACCGTTTCCTTCCATACCTGGAACGTCGTTACAAAAAAATCATAAACCAGGGCAACCGCCGTGGATTGCAAGAGAAGTTTGGCTTTGGCGCCCCCCTTTTCACCTGCCACCAATACTTCTGTGATGGCCGTGGCCTCTGGATACGGGTAATTCCCGTGCGTTTCGCGCACAAAATAGCGTCTGAGAGGGATTAGGAACAGTACGCCGAGAGATCCGCCAGCCAGACAAATAAAAATGGCTTGAAGGGGATGAGGGGCAAGCTTGAGCATGTAGAGCGCTGGTAGCGTGAAGATAGCGCCGGCCACCACGGCGCCGGCAAGACCCCCGATGCTGGTAATGATCACATTTTCAAGCAGTGTCGACCGTCTTGGATAGAGTCGGGCAAGGCCAATCGCCAGGATTGAAATAGGAATGGCGGCTTCCATGACCTGGCCTACTTTAAGCCCTGAATAAGCGGAAGCTATCGTAAAAATAGCGCACAAGAGAAGACCCCATCCGACAGATCGTCGGGTGGCTTCAAAAGGAGAGGCACTTGTTGGCACCAAGGGACAATACACTTCTCCTGGGGAGAGGGGGTGATAAGCATTGGCTGGGAGGGACGTTGAGGTAAGATCATCCAGGCTGGATTCTTGCAGGGAGTGCCCAATAGGCCCTGCTGCCGACCCGGCCCGATTTGCCTCTATATTTTTCTCTTCAGGGGTCATCAAGAGTTTTCTCATCGGCCGGCTGCTGCCGGATGGATCAATATCCTTTTCGTCGCAGGTCTTTCTCTGAAAGGCCAAAGTAATGGCCGATTTCATGTTTCAAGGTCTTATTAATCTGTTCCAAAATTTCTTTCTCCGTCCCGCACACTTTTTCGATGTTTTTCTGGTAAAGAAAAATCTGGGCGGGCATGTGAGTTGCAAAAACGGATTGTTCGGTTCGTGGAGTTCCCCGAAACAAACCCAAAAGCAAGCCGTCAAACTCCTCCTCCAATGCTTCCTCAGGGTAGTCTTCGACTATAATGGAAATGTTTTCAAGCTTGGTTTTAAAGACTTTTGGCAAACGGGTCAGGGCTTCTTCAACTAGCTGGGTAAAACGAATACGATCCATAGAAGTTTAACAATCCCAAAATCCAAAGAGATGAATGCCGGCTTCTTTTAATGATGAATCTTATTCTGTCTTAGCAAGGACCAGAGTGCCATAGAGCATTGTGGCTCACTTGCCTGATAGTACCATGAGAACCCTGTCGGGTAACCATGGGTGCACGTCCTGGATAGGAAGTCGCAGAGAAAGAAGGATGTGAGAATGTCGTGAATGTTTCAGTTCTTATGTGGTCATGAATGGCATGGATCTTGACTCGTTGATTAGGCTGGCGCAGTATGATCCAGGCCGTTAGAGTTCGTTTCTGAGTCGGTCAATTTCCGTTCTCCCCCAGATTAGTTATGAGGATTAATCGAATGAACTCAATGAACTCTTTGGAACGTGTCAATGCTGTTTTAGATCACCGGATACCGGATAGAGTTCCGGTCGCCCTGCATAATTTTCTGATGGCTTGCGCGATGGCGAAAGCTGATCTGAGTGTTGTTCTAAAAAGTGGAGAGATGCTGGCAGATGTTCAATTGGCTGCCTGGCGAGAGTTTGGGCATGACTTGATCATGCACGAAAACGGAGTCTGCGCCGAAGCCGAAGCCATGGGATGTGGAATCTGGTATCAAGCGGAACTTCCTCCTCATGTCGAAAAGCGTGCGATCCACTCCTGGAGCGATGTGGACCAGCTCAGCATCCCGGACCCCGAGAAGACATTCCCCTTAAATGAAATGTTAAAGGCTACGCGAATTCTGGTTCGCGAGACGAAAGGGAAGGTGTTTGTTATGGGGAGGGCTGATCAGGGGCCGGTAGCACTGGCTTTGGCTCTTAGTGGCCCTGAAAAGTTCCTGACCGCTGTCATGGACCCCGACCTTCGTCCAAGAGTTCTGCAACTTCTGGATATTTGCTCGCAGACAAATATTGCATACGGAGAAGCCCAGAAGCGCGCAGGCGCCCATGGTTCGAGCCTCGGATCGGTTGGCTTGAGTCTTATTTCTCCCAAGCTCTTCGACGACCTGGAACGTCCGCGAGTGAAAGCTTTTTGCGACGCCATGAGATTGGGAGGGCTGCGCAGTTTTGTTCATTCCTGCGGTAATGAAACCCGTTTGATCGAGAACCTCATGGGCACTGGAGCCGATTGTCTCGAACTAGACCCTCTAACGGACCCAAAGACACTAAAACAAAAAATAACCAAGCGCATTTCTGTTTTGGGTATGCTCGACTCGACGCATATCTTGCCATACGGAAGTGTTGATGAAATCAGGAATCACACCCAAGAGATCATGAGCGTGATGGCTCCCCATGGTGAATTTATTCTTGGGCCAGGATGTGCGTTAACTGCGGCAGTCCCTCCTGTCGCTATCCACACGATCATGGAATGTGCGCATAAATATGGGCGTTATGCGCCGGATGGATCATTACCGGAATTGGCCAAAGCGAAGAAAGGATAAATGATTTGGAACGGCTTGCATTGATTCGAGGGAAAACTTAAACCACGGTGTGCACGGGGGAAATAATTGATTGGTGTGATTTAATTAATAAAACTGAGATCGAAAATACTAAATAGCCGATAGAAAATCGAAAATATCAGTTAGCCCTAATCAGCGGCGTCAGTAGAAGGGTCCCCCGTGTTCCCCGTGGTTTCAATTTGTTCACAGTCGATCGGTTGTTCTTCCATACAATGTTATCCTAGTGAGGGTATGAGAGCATAAATTGATTGTATCTAAGGAGGAATTCGTTATGTCCGATCTTGCCGAGAAAAGCTGTGTGCCTTGCCGGGGGGGAGTGCCTCCTCTCAAAGGTGAAGGTCTGAGAATGTTCGCTCGCCAGATTACTGATTGGGAAGTGATTGAGGAACACCATCTGAGCAAAACCTATAAGCTGCCTGACTTTAAGGAAGCCCTCCATCTGGTCAATCGAATTGGAGAGATTGCGGAACGCGAAGATCATCATCCCGACATCTATTTGGCCTGGGGGAAGGTTCGAGTTGAGATTTGGACCCATAAGATTAATGGATTGACTGAAAGTGATTTTATTCTTGCGGCGAAAATCGACGAAATTCCTCCTGCTAAAGATTTGACGTGAAGCTTACGATGAGTAGGAATGGCTACAAGAGGGAATATGGCACATTTTCACTATCAATTAGTCCCGTGTCCAAAATGTAAAGGCGAGTTTTATGGTCCTGTCGGAGTTACGGTAAAACCAGACTTACCGCTCGATCAACAACTGAGAATTGTGGAAAACGAACTTGCCCTAACTCACCCGCGTCATCTGGTCAATGGAAACTTCCTCAAAAGATACAGTGACGGTAAACTTCCGGAATACTGAAATTGAAGAATGGCCTCCCGAAATCCTATTTCTCCGCGTAAAGGCAAATCTCTAGATTTCTTCCATCAGTTGTCAGCGTGATGGCACCATCCTCGTCGGTTCGGAAAATTGGAACGCGATGCTCTACCAGGCATTGAATCGTTTCTGGATGCGGATGTCCGAAAGGGCTATGAGCAGCCACCGAAATGAGAGCCCACACCGGTTGAACGCGCGACAAGAATTCTGGCGAGGTGGACGTTCGGCTGCCGTGATGCCCTACCTTCAATACGTCTGCTTTGATATTTACCTTGCTCGCAATGAGATGGTCTTCAATTTTTTGTTCAATATCGCCCGTGAGCAGGAAGCTTCTTTCCCCATAGCGCAGACGAAATGCGAGTGAATCATTGTTTTTCGGTGTTGGGCCGATCTCTGCATTGGGCCCTGGATTCAAGAATTCAAACGTCCCATTCGCAAACTGAGCTGTTTCCCCCTGACAATAAGTGCGGATGAATACACCCTTGCGGAGAGCTGCTTTCAAAAGGCCAACGTATTCAGGGATCAGAGGATTCTTTCCAATCCAGAGTTCTTCCACCGGGAAATTGTTGATCACAGTTCGAAGACCCGCCATGTGGTCATGATGAGCATGAGTCAGGACTAAACGGTCAATTCGTCTTAATCCTAGCGACCATAAAAATGGGGAAACGACCCGCTCCCCCACATCAAATTCGTCTTCCGAATACACCTCGCCGAATGCTCTTCCGAGCAAGCCGCCTCCGTCGATCAACATGGTGCGGTTGCCTGGAAAGCTCAGGAGAATACTGTCACCTTGTCTCACGTCGATCAGCGTGATCTGCAGGTTATTGGCGGGCAAACGGGGCGCAAAGGGGTAAAGAAGAATGGCAAACAAGAAAATGGTTGCAGAAAATGCGGCAAGGAGACGCATTCGCTTCGGCACACGAGGGACGAGAATACAACCCAGAAGGAAGAAATAAACCACCACGATCCAAACCGGAGGAGAAGTGAGACGATAATTCCCCCACGCCTCGCTGGAGAAAAAGAGAGTTAGGGTTAGCAATGATCTGAGCATAAGAATACACAGCTTGGCGAGAACGAGGCAAGCGGCCTGAGAGATAAAGGAGATCAACAAACACAGAAACCCGATCGGGACAATCAATCCCACCAAAGGGACAACGATGAGGTTCATGACCAAAGCCAGACTGGATACGCGGTGAAAATAAAGAATCATCAATATAACAAACACCGCTTGGATGGAAAATGAAACGACAGCGATTTCGGCCGTCACGAAAGCGAGGCGAAGGCTAAGACTGACGCCCATCACGATCACTTGATGGACTCTGCTAGGAACATAGCGTCGCAGGTTCTCCAACGCTCCGCGCAACCGTATCCGAAAGTCCGCCCAACGAGGGGGAACTCTGGCGTCAAGAGTAGCGTCGTGCAGACGCTGCAGGGTGCTGCGAACAGGCTGGAGACTCCACTCCAACGCAGGAAGGGCAATCAGAGCAATCGCAAGAACCGAAAGAAAGGAAAGCTGGAATCCTGGATCCACGACCCAGCGCGGGTCGTCCAGCAGAATCAGCAATGCGGCAAGTGAGAGAGAATTCAGCAGATTGCGATCCCGGTCAAAATTCAGGCTTACGAGGAAGGTTCCGGCCATCAGCGTTGCTCGAACGATGGAGGGTTGTTCTTCGGTGAGCGCACAGTACAAGCAGAGAGCGGCCACGGTCAGGAGAGACGAGACTCCCTTGGGGAGGCGCAGGAACTTAAAAACCATGAACAATGACAAGGCAATAATAGCCACGTGCTGACCGGAGACCACCAGGACATGGTAAATCCCAGTGGCTTGAAAGGCTTGTTCTACCGCAGGGTCCAACCCTTGTTTCTCTCCCAGAAGCAAGGCTCTGGCAATTTCCTGCACCTGGGATGATTGAGGAAAGGCTGCGCTAATGCGTTCGAGCAAGGTAGAACGGAGACGCGAAATCGTGTTTCTCAGCAATCCCCCTTGATGGGAACCCAGGCGGGTGATTAGAAGCTCGCTTTTGACTGTACCCACTAGAAAAACATCCTGCCGCCCCAAGAAGGCGACGGAATCAAACTGACCAGGATTGTTGAAGTTTTGTGGTAAACGCAAGTTAGCCAGGACTGCGAGTCGCTCTCCAGCCTGAATGAGAGCCTGTGATGGCGGGACTTCTCCCTTCGGATAGTAGAGGGCCAGCCTGATTTTTCCTGAGGCTTGGAAGACCGAGTGCCTATTCTCGATTCTTTCCAATTCGAACTCGAATTGTTCACCGATCGCCCGGCGTATCGAACTCTTGGTGCAGACCCCAGTGACGCGGCAGGGTTCCCGAAGATCCAATACTCCTTTCTCCAAAAGCCGTTTGAGATGTGCGGGAGGATATCCCAGATTGTGAAGGGCAGGGGCAGCTAAACCGAATCCAACAAAGGCCAGAGATGCGCAAATGAGGACCAGCTGGCCGGACTTCTTAAAATATGAAAACCAAAGCAACAGTAAGATGACGCCGGAATAGATAACCAGGAGTACCACCGGAGTATGAATGTGTTCGCTCAGGAGAATGCCGAGGCAGTAAGATAGGGCGATCGTGAATACGGGACTCGCCATGGGAATATACTTTCGACTTAGACCGTCAGAAAAATATTACAAAAAAAAGGTTCAAGTGATCCCGTTGGAGTTGAAGCCCATTCAGCCTATAATGAAGGCCAACGTGTATCTCGTCCAAAAGATGAGTCTTCCCCCTTTGTTCTGGCATAGATGAAATGTTCAATGTGCCTATACTAGACTACTGGCTAGCGCCAATAGTTGCGATTGATTAGTTTTGTTTGGGGATCCAATACGCCTGTATGGATCTGATGGGTTTAATTTTATTGCGTTCCCTTGGCGGAGGCAATGCGTTTAAAGAACGAATGACACCTTGGCTGCAGAAGAAATATAAGCGCTAATTTCCGGCTATCTCAATTCTCTGGAGTCTTTCCCGTTGTTCCCCGTGGTTGATTCTTCAATCTGTGGTCACCACAAGAGTTGAAATTCGTTCCGCATCGTTTGAGCGGGAAGTCGGTTATAATTAGTTCAGACTAACCAAGGAGGCTCTCATTCATAAAGTCACAAAAGAAATCCATTTCTGCTATGGCCACCGACTGCTCGAATACGAAGGGAAGTGTCAGCACTTGCATGGTCACAATGCGATTGCTGAAATTGAAATCGTCTCACAAACCCTGGACAACCGTGGGATGGTGGTGGATTTCGGAGAGATTAATCAGGTTGTAAAAACCTGGATTGACAGAGAACTCGATCACTCCATGCTTTTGTGTAAACGAGATCCTGTCGTCAAAATCCTCCGGGACTTGAAGGAACCTTGTTTTGTGATGGAAGAAAATCCGACGGCTGAAAACATTGCCCGCGTGATCTACGAGTACGCAGAGTCACAAGGGCTTCCCGTGGCTGAGGTCAGATTGTGGGAAACTCCAACCTCTTATGCGACCTACAGGAAATGAGAATTGAGGGTCAAAGCAGATGTAGCTTGGGAAGCAGCAGACTCCCTGCCTCCCTGCTTGTTTAGTCTGGAGAGATAGCTGACGCTGAGGGGTCCGTGCTGGCCGCCGAAGTCGGCGCTCGAGAGCGTGCTCCGGTACGGGCTACTTTTGCAACAGCGCCAGTGTTGCCCAACTGGAACCGGCAGCGGAAATCCACTGGTCGAAACCGTGCGGGAAGCCTGCGTCAAAGTAAGGTTGGAGGGTCATCGCACGGCTCTTTACGAACCACGAACCGTCCTCCTGCTGCGTACTCAGGAGGTACTTGACCCCGCGCGCATAGGCTGCATCCGATTGGGCTACTCCAGCGATTTTTAGAGCGTACAGAGCCTTCCCGGTAGCGTAGGCGCTGCTGTCCATCGTATCGATGTCGCTCCAGCCGCCGTCGGCTCGCTGAATCGCGAGCAGCTCGCTCATGGCGTCCTGTGTCGCGCTCTTATCCTTAGCAGCCCAGGCGAGGCCGAGCAGGCGCCAACTGCGATCGTCGGTGACCCTCGGGCGCGCCTTCGCCATCCACGCCCCCGCGCGTTGGATTGCGTCGTCGTAGGCCGCCTTGTCTGTCTTGGGCGCATAGAGCTGGAGCGCGCGCATCGAAAGCGCAGTCTGACCGATAGAGTCCGAGCAGATCGGAGGCCGGTTATCGGCGGGTGGATACGCCCACTGGCCCTCAGGCGATTGGCGCGACTTCAGATACATGGCGACCGCGTCGGTATTGAGATCGGCCGGATAGCGCTCGGCGTTGAGGCCCACCAGAATGTAGCTCACCACCACCGGGCCGAAGACATCTCCCACGGGAACGAAGAAGCCCTGGTGCATCTTCTCGCGCATCTTTTCGAGACCGAAGGCATTGGCCTTGACTTGCTGTGTGGCGGTCTTCTCGTCCACTTGGAATCCGTTCTTGCGCGCGCCAGCGACCGCCATTGCCGCGAGGCTGTTGTTGTGGCAGGAGACGCAGGCCGCCTTCGGAACGAAATTGGCGTCGGCCCGTTGCAGCAAGGGAAGGCCCCCCTGGACCGCGCTTTGGATCGAGTTCTCCTGGCGCGCTTTCAGAACCGGGGACTTCGGGGACGAGCTCTTCGCTCCGGATTTCAGGAGCAGTTGGACGATCGGCGTGTCACCGTGAAGCCTTGCGATGTCGAGCGCCGTGAGACCGGAATCGCCGCCGTCCGGATGACGGTCGCTGGCGTTCACGTCGGCGCCGCGATCGATCAGCAGTTTGACAACATCGAGAGCTAAGAGATCGGAGGCGGCGGCATACATCAGCGGTGTGCGGCCGAGTCCGTCGAAGGCGTTGACGTTTGCGCCGCGGTCGAGCAACTGCCGGACGGCGCCGGCGTCGCCGAGAACTGCGATGTCCGGGAGGACCATGCTGATAGCCGCCTTATCAAGGTCCTTCGCCAGCAGAAGGGAGACGCACTTCGAGCATTGAATGCTGATCGCGTTCGTGAGTGCAGGCTGCGTGGCGGCTTTCGCATCGGCGCCCCGGACGAGCAGCAGCTCGATAGTAGCGGCGTCACCCGCGGTGGCCGCCTCGACCAGAGGCGACGATTCGGTCGCGGGATTCTTGTTGGGATTCGGATTGGCGCCGTGCTCGAGCAGAAGTTTGACGGTTGCCACGTTGCCTGGGCGGCGTGCGGCGATCATGAGCGGTGTGCGGAGGTCGTTCGATCGCGTGTTCACGTCCGCCCCGTGCTTGAGAAGGAGGCGTGTTTTTGGGAGGTCAGAGGCGGCCCACAAGAGGGCGGAAGCGTTCTCATCGTTGCGTTTGTTCGGATCGGCGCCCTGCTTCAGGAGCCGCTTCAGAGTTGCTGCATCGCTGTAGAGCACCGCGTACATGAACGGAGTTGAGCCCTCAGGTCCGCGCGCGTTGAGGAGCTTCGCATCCTCGGCGACGGATTTGGAAAACGCGCCCTGGTCACCGGTGCGCAACGCTTCGACCATGGCGACCGCCTTGGGATTTAACGGCGGGAGGTCGGCTTCGTTGGCGAGGGAATCGGGCCAGTCGGCGCCCTGGTCGATCCAGGTTTTGATCGTCTCGATCAGTTCCGGCCGTAGCGGGCCAGTGGGCGGCATCTGCATGCCATAGGCGTTACCGGAGACGCGGTGGAACAGAAAGCTGTTGGCGGAACTGCCGGGGACAACGCCTCTACGGCCGAGAACCGAGCTCTTGCGGTCAAGGCGCAGTCCGCTGATCTGTTGTGTGGGTCCGTGGCAGCCGACGCAGTTCTGGCGCAGGATGGGCTGCACGTCGCTGGCAAAGTCGACTTTGCCAGGGGGAGCGGCCAGCAGGAGCTCAGCGATCAGCAAGGAACAAAGCGCCGATTGCGCGATAGTGTATGACGACATATAGCCTCCTCAGAACGGATCCCCGCCAGATTGGGGGCGGTCTTCCCGTACCGAGGCAGTATACCTCCCATTGGCTCAGAAGGATGGGACTATTTCGAAATGTTCATCGCAGTGTCGGGAAACGGGTCATCTAGGCTTTGCTCGATGACCCCGTCGGCCGGTTCGGGTGGCGCCCTACCACCCTGAAGCCTCTCGGCTGTCGCGCAACGCGCGGATCATCGCCAATAGATTCAGAACCGGCGTGTTGGGCTGGATGTTGTGGATCGCGGCGAAGACGAAGCCACCGCCGTCGTTGAAGATGTCGATGCGCTCCCGGACTTCCCGGTAGACCTCGTCGGGAGTTCCGAACGGGAGGGTCGACTGCGTCTCGATCCCGCCGCCCCAGAAGACGAGGTTGGCTCCGAACTCCTTCTTGAGGGTGAGCGCATCCATGTGCGCTGCGGACGTCTGGACGGGGTTGAGGATGTCGAAGCCGTCCGCGATGAACTCGGGGATCAGCTCGTGGATGCTGCCGTCGCAATGCTTGAACGTCTTCCAGGTGGTGCTGGCATGGATCGCGGCATTGATCGCCCGGTAGTAGGGAGCAGGACGGGGTATCAAGAAACTCCCATGCGATTTATAGGGTGATTCGCAGACCACTCAAATTGTTCAAACACCATGTTGTGCACTTGCAGGCCAACCTGGATCCCCAGGATCCTTTGGTTTTCACTGCATTTTGTTTAGGAGGAAAACAAATGGTTTGGCACATATACTTTGTGCCTAAAATTGAGTGATGATCTGTGCAGATATGAAGGCGGTCTCCTTCCCAAATTGTGGAGATCGTCAAAATTGAGGTGAAAATCCAGTTTAAAAAAGTAGACCCTCTCGGCTCAGGGAATCTTGCCCTTTTCCCTTGCTAATTTCAAAGGCTCACGGAAGAGGAAGGGAAAAGAATGAATGAGATTCCATTGGCATACATTTAAAGAACCGAAGGGACTCATTTTCTGGGAAAAAGCATGAGACATCCTGCCGCAAGCGAAAACTCACATCGTGTGAAGGTGCTAATCGCCGATGATCATGCGATCTTGCGCACTGGTTTGCGAATGATTGTGGAAAAGCAACTGGACATGAGAGTGATCGCCGAGGCTAATACCACAGAGAATCTTCTCGAATTGGCTGAAAGATTCCGTCCTGAGCTGATTATTACAGATCTGGCTATGCCTAAAATCGATATCATGGCCATTGAGACTCTGGCTCTGCGATACCCCTCGGTCCCGATTTTGATTATGTCCATGTATGATGAGCCCAATCTCCTTCGTGAAACTTTGCATGCTGGAGCACGGGGATACGTTTTAAAGAGCAGCAATAGCGAGACACTGATTACGGCCATTCACGCAATGGTTCGAGGGGAAATTTTCGTGGATCCCACCTTGACCCATCACCTCATGAAGGACTTTCTTCCGCAAAAAAAACACGCCCCGGAAAATCTATGGGAACAATTGAGTGATCGGGAACACCAGGTGATGAAAGGAGTGATCCTGGGCAGGACCAATCGGGAGATTGCCGATTCTCTCTTTCTTAGTGTTAAAACGGTGGAAACCTATCGGGCTCGTGCCATGGAAAAGCTGGGACTAACCAACCGCGCGGAACTGATCACTTTTGCCATGCGCCATAACTTGCTCCAAGAAGCAAACTCCAAACACAAATTTCCTTAAATTTATCGGTACGCAGAAACAAATTGACCCCCTAGCTGAAGCTGTTCTGGCACATTCGCCCATCGGCGCCTTACGGTGTCAGGTTTTCTCTGACACCCCCGCCAAAAAATCAGGTATTCCCTGATTTTTTCCCCTTTCCAAAATGATTAAGATAAAGTTTCTATGAGACAGAATTAAGCTCTGATTTTTTGGCTATAATCATAAGACGACGACAACTAAGAACGCTGGTCAACTGGTGAATGATTGAGAGAGATAACATGATCGCAAAAATCCAACTCAATGATGAGGTTTGCCTCGAGATGGATCGATTCTCTCTAAATGGGGGAGATCAAGATCGTGAGGACGATTCGGGACCTCTGGAATCGGAGGTGGAATCCGCGGATTGGAAAGAATCCATCCTCAACCGATTTGAAGAGGAAGATTCCAGGATGGATTCGCCAGCTTCTTCTTGGTTAGGCGAATCCTTTCGGGAAGAAGCAGAGGAGATAACTCCCGGTGTCGACCCGCTATCGCAGTACTTTCATGAAATGGGCCAAGTTTCCCTATTGAATCGTCCCAGGGAAATTTCTCTTTTTCCCGTCTGAATCGGGCTAAAATCCGGCAGGATAAATTGCTGGCGGCAATTCCCCTGTCCATCCAAATCTGGCGAAATATTCTGCACGAAATGGCAGAGGCAGGGACCTTGGAGTTGTTCGAATTAAAAAAGGAATATGAAGCTGGTCAACAGGGGGCGCGGCAAAGAGAAGCTCTGGTTCTTTGGCGACGGCGGGCGAAATTCTTATTAGCCAAGGTGGAAGAGTTGGCGAATTTTTCCGACACTTCAAAGTCGAATCCGGAGGGGGTGAAAATTCGGCGGATTCGCGAAGATTCAAGAAAACTATGGTTTGAATACCCGCCGGCCCCTAAGGTTTTTGATTTGCTGGTCAAGAAGATGCAAGTGCAGAGCCGCAATGCGGAATATATACTAAGATCCTTGCGAGAGTTCCGAAATCAAAAGACTCGCGGACGAAAACCACCAGCCCTGGCGATTCTCTCTGCTGCCATCCAAAAGGCGGAACAACAGCTTTGTGAATTTCAGAAAGCATGGGGCGTGTCGCCCCAATACGTCAGCCGGGCTTTGAGGATCTTTGCCAAATTGGAGGAGAGAAAGCAACTTCTTCACAATGAAATCGTGGAGGCCAACTTGCGATTGGTGGTATCCATTGCAAAAAAATACCACCACCACAGCCTGAATTTTCTTGATTTGATTCAAGAAGGCAATTTGGGCTTGATGCGGGCGGTGGATAAATTTGATATCAGCCGGAACATCAAATTCTCAACTTACGCCACCTGGTGGATTCGCCAATCGATTACTCGCGGGATTTTTGCGCAGGGGAAGACCGTGCGCGTCCCCGAGCACCTTTCCCTGGCGGCTCAAAAATTGGCCCGGGTGCGAAGGGGGTTGGTAGAGCAATTGCGCCGCGATCCCCTGCCGGATGAGATTGCCCGGGAAAGCCGCCTTTCAGTCGAGAAAGTGCTCACGGTCTTGCGCACTTCTCAAGAGACGCTTTCTCTGGATTCGCCCGCAGGACCGCGAGAATTGCAGCGGCTCAACCTTTTGTCGGATGAAAATTTATCCAATCCCTCGGAGATTACTATTGCGCGCGACTTTCACGCCAAATGCCGGAACCTGCTGGAAGAGCTGTCAGAAAGGGAAAAGCAGATTCTATGCCTGCGGTATGGTTTTGTGGACGGCAGTGAGTATACCTTGGAAGAAATAGGGAATCAGTTCATGCTCACCCGGGAACGCATTCGGCAAATAGAAAAAGAAGCTTTGGGAAAACTTCGCCATGCTGCCAAATGCTTGCGCTAAGCGGACTGGATCGGCAATAATCTTCAGAAGGGGAGGCGAATCCAAGGCCGATGAAAAATCCTAAACATGCCATCAGAATCCTGATTATATTTGTTCTCTGTCTGCTCCTAAAGCACGGAGGGTTGGGAGCTGCGGAATCTGCGCCCCCTCGCTTTACCGAGGAGATTCGTGCCTTTGAAGCATCCGACCAGAAATCATTCCCCCCGACAGGAGGCATTCTTTTTGTCGGGAGCAGCTCCATCCGGCTCTGGAAAACTCTGGCGGAAGATTTTCCCGGCCTTCCCGTGATCAACCGCGGGTTTGGCGGCGCTCTCATCAGGGAAGTCCTGTACTATGCGGATCGGATCATTTTGCCCTACAAGCCCAGGCTCATTGTGCTCTTCATCGGCGGCAATGATATCGCGGATGGAAGGGCTCCTGAGGAAGTCTTGGAGACATTTGTGGTGCTTTCCACATTGATCCACGAAAAACTTCCTCAAACCCGTCTGGCCTATGTGTCGATTAATCCCACCATCGCCCGATGGCATCTGGACGACCAAATTCGGAAAACTAACCAGCTCATTCGGGATTACCTGGATGATGAGGAATGGATGGTATTCATCGACAGCTACAGCAAAATGCTCTCCCCGGAAGGAAAGCCTCGTCCGGAGCTTCTCAGTGAAGATCAGCTTCACCTTGGGCCTGAAGGCTATCATCTCTGGAAGAGCATTATCGAACCTTATTTGAAACCCTGATGCTTTTTCCTTCATGGAAGGCTCGACAAAAAGACTTCCCTGAACCCACCTGGGACTCTTGCATAAATTGAAAAACTGGCGGACTTTGGGCCCGCTATTCAACCAGCCATGAACCTGTTCCACGTTTGAACCAAGCCTCGAAAAGCTAAGGAAAAAAAGCCCGCGATTTGATATACTTCAAATGACCTGAAAAGGCGGGCTATTGGCGCAAAAAAAGGAACTGCGCGGATTGTTGTGCCTTTTTTCCGGACATTGGTGCTTGCCGGGTTTCAATTGAGTATCGAGAAAGCGGGAATCGGGTATTTTTGTTGCTTGGCATTATGACCAACCCTCACCGAGAATGATAAACCCACGAAAAGGATCTCGTTGACACACAAGCAGAACAGCCCCACTTCTATATTTATCAGGAAAAACAAAGCCGCGGCTTATCCCTTAGGGTACGTATGGTGTGCCTGGGCAGGAGCTGCTTGAGGATAACAGGAATGAGTGAAGGAACCAGCCAGATCGTGAAAAAAGGTAACAACCGGAAAGAAGATCCAGGAACCTATGCCGGTGGCCAATGGGAATAGCCCAGCAGAGGAAGGCATCTATGATGCCTCCAGCATTAAAGTATTGGAAGGCCTGGAAGCAGTGCGCAAACGTCCGGCCATGTACATTGGTTCCACGGGCGAGTTGGGCCTGCACCACCTGGTTTACGAGGTGGTGGACAACTCCGTAGATGAGGCGTTGGCGGGATTTTGCACGCGCGTGGACATCATTATCCGGCTCGACAATTCAGTCACTGTCATTGACAATGGCCGCGGAATCCCTGTCGATTGGCATGAAGGGGAACAGATGTCGGCGGCTGAAGTGGTGATGACCATGCTGCATGCCGGCGGAAAATTCGATTCCAACAGCTACAAGGTCTCCGGCGGCCTGCACGGCGTCGGCGTCTCCTGCGTCAATGCCCTTTCCGATGAGCTAGAGCTCGAAATCTGGCGCAACAACAAAGTGTATCAGCAATCGTACCGGAAGGGCCGGCCACAGGCGGCGTTGGAAGAAACCGGCCACACGGACCGGCGTGGCACCAAGATAACCTTTAAGCCGGACTACCACCATTTTTGACACTCTTGAATTTAACTTCGACACCCTGTCCCAGCGGCTGCGTGAACTCTCCTTTCTCAACAAAGGTGTGCTCATTACCATCACGGATGAGCGAGCCGACAAACGGCATGAGTTCCAGTACAGCGGCGGCATCGCCGAATTTGTCAAACATCTGAACAAAAACAAAGAAGTCCTGCACCAGCAGCCCATTTATTTCGAGGCCACCAAAGACACGGTGACCATGGAATTGGCCCTGCAGTATAATGACGGCTATTCGGAAATCGTCTATTCCTTTGCCAACAACATCAACACCATCGATGGCGGCGCGCACTTGTCGGGTTTCCGTTCCGCTCTGACGCGGACCATCAACAGCTTATGGCCAATCTTCAGGGCTTTTCAAGGACATGAAGGAAAATCTGACGGGGGATGACGTGCGGGAAGGACTGGTGGCGGTGATTAGTGTAAAGTTGCCCCAGCCTCAATTTGAAGGGCAGACAAAAGGAAAACTCAACAGCGACATCAAAGGATTGGTGGAGACTTTCATCAATGAGCGGCTGTCTGACTATTTCGAAAAAAACCCCGCAGTGGCCAGGAAAATCATCGGCAAAGCGGTGGAAGCTTCCCGGGCCCGGGAAGCCGCGCGGAAAGCCCGGGATCTGACCCGCCGGAAAGGGGCGTTGGATTCCGCCTCACTGCCCGGCAAACTGGCCGATTGCCAGGAGCGGGACCCGGCCCGGTGCGAAATTTACCTGGTGGAGGGCGATTCCGCTGGCGGTTCCGCCAAACAGGGGCGTGACCGGCGCTTCCAGGCGATCCTGCCCTTGAAAGGTAAAATTCTCAACGTGGAAAAAGCTCGCTACGACAAAATGCTCAGCCATGAAGAAATCCGGACCATGATCACCGCGCTGGGGACGGGCATTGGCAAGGATGATTTTGATGCTTCAAAACTGCGTTACAACAAAGTGATCATCATGACGGACGCGGATGTGGATGGTTCGCACATCCGCACCCTGCTGCTGACCTTCTTCTTCCGCCAAATGACCGAGCTGATTGAACGCGGCAATGTGTTCATTGCCCAGCCGCCTCTGTTCAAAGTAAAGAAGGGGAAGAAAGAGCGCTACATCAAGGACGAGAAGGAGCTCACCCGCGAACTGATGCGCAGCGCCACTGAGGATGTGCAGGTGAAAATCGGGGCGGAACGCGAACTGTTACAGAGCCGCCAGCTCTCCACCTTCCTGAACAACCTCGGCGATTTCAAAAATTTTTTCGAGAGGCTCGAAAAGCGATTGCGCGACCGGCGCTTGGCCGCCTTGTTATTGCAGAGCGGATTGGAAACCAAATCCCAACTGGCCAAGGCGGATTTTCTGGAAGATCTCTCCGGCAAGATCATGGATTTGGGCTATACCACGGAAATTGTCTTCGATGTGGAGCACAGTCTGCACAACCTGGTGATTACCGGCGGGACGGAAAACGGCAATTTCCGCCGGGTGATCGATCTGGATTTTCTTTCGCTGGTCGATTATAAGCGCTCCATGGCTTTGGCTAAGTCTCTCGCGGAATATGACAAGCCTCCCTTTGTGGTGGAACGGCCCAATCAGGCGCCCTTGGAACTGCAAACGCGGGAAGAGTTGCACGAAATGCTTCTCAACTCTGGCAAGAAGGAATTCAACATCCAGCGCTACAAAGGGCTGGGAGAAATGAACCCCTCGCAGCTTTGGGATACCACCATGAATCCCGAAGCCCGAACGCTGTTGCAGGTGCGCATCGACGACAACGTCGAAACCGATGAGATCTTCACCATCCTCATGGGAGATGCCGTCGAACCCCGCCGTAAATTCATCGAAGACAATGCCCTCTTCGTTAGGAACCTCGATATCTGATGCCGAATCCCAAAACCTGTGCCCCTTTCAACTGAAAAAAGGCATAGAGCTTGTATGACCTCTATCACCGCGATTTCTTCCTCCAGACGATCGCTAAATCAATTGACAACCGACAGGGATTTCATATCATTGAATTCACATCACCATTTATCTCGGCACCTTATGACGCAGATTCTTATGGGCGCAAGGACGAAACAAGCCATTGAAAAGATCCACAATCCGGCTGTACCGCGGCGGCCTTCCCTACTACATTAAAGGGGCCGGTTACTGGACGGATCCGACCGGCAAGTTTCCTCTGAAGGACCTCGTGGCGTGCGGAGGTAATTCTATCCGCACCGGTGTCTTTTTCCGGCGGATGTTGGATGAGGCCCAACGCCTTGGCATCACCGTCACCCTTGGCAGTCGCGGCGCGAGCGGACGCTTACCTGGTACGGCATTTTCCTGGAATCGGGCGAGCGGACCGAGGCAGTGAACGTGATGCAGTACCTGTGGACGGGCCAATTGCCCGCCAACCGGGCGCCGCGCATCGAGGATTTCCGCATCGGCGGACAGGCCGCCCGCGACAACGTCTATTTGAAACCTGGCAGTCTGCACACTGCCACATTGAAAGCCGAAGACCCTGAAGGCGACCGGTTGACGTTCCAATGGGAGATCGTTCCCGAAGTGCCACGGGGCGGATATGCCGGAGCAGGTGAACGGCGGCCCGCGTCCATACGGGAGCTCATCCAGAAAGCCGGCGGCCACCAGCTAATCTTCACTGCCCCCGGCATGCCATGGCCCTACCGTGTATTCTTCTACGTGTTCGATAGTCAGGGTAATGCCGCCACCGCAAACATTCCCTTCTTTGTCAAACCTTGAAGCGGAAACTGGGGTCGGTAAAAATGGGTTTAGGTCTAAACATTGCTATCACTGTTCAGCCCTTAACCTCTGCCATTTATCCTTCATCCTTACCAGATGGGTTATCATTGAGAGGCCCGAATATTTTCGACTCTCTTTTCGAAGCTCTCCTGGAGAAACGCCTTCCGCTTGGATTCCCAGTCCTGGACGTAGTGGTCGAATTTCTCGCCGCCAATCGAGGCGCGGAATCCGTCCAGAAGATGGTAGGCCTTGTGCCGATAAGCTAGGTAGATTCTGGGATCCTCGCTCCAGTGGGCCAGATCCGTGGTGATCTCCGAGGGCACGCGAAGCAGTTCGGTGGCATCGCGGATGAGGGAAGCTAAGATGCCAGCTGGCTCAGCGGTTGCTTTTTCAACGGCGCGCTGCAGTAGGAATAAAACCTCCCAATCTTCCATGGCGTCGCGCAAAACGCTCAGTCGGAGGCTGGCCAGGGGCCGCCCGTTCGGGCCGGGATAGACCAATAGCCCGTCGCCATTGGCCCAATCATAGCTCCGGCTGTCCCACTTCGACCGGTTTCCCAGCGGCCAGGGCTGGCTCCCTTGGCTCAGCGCCAGGTTTGGGCGCCACCAGTTGAACCACCAGTACTCGAAACCCGTAATGCCGTATTTCCAAGCCTGCCACCAAAGCGCCCGGATCGCCGTCAACGGATGATCATTGTAAATGTTCGCGAATGGCGACCGCGGCCCGACGCAGGTGTACCAGAAAACCTCTTCTCCACGCTCCACGGCCTGCCGGACGGATTCCGGGTCGAAGTTGTACGTCAACCCTCCGAAGGTGATGGGATCCCAGACATCCACATACCCGATCAGCTCCTCGCGCGGCTTGCTTCCCCCAACCATGATCCGGAGTTTGGGCCATTGTCTGCGAATCGCGACGGCCTTTTCGCGCACTGCCTTGAAGTCATCGGTCTCATCCCCGATATAGATGATCGCCCGGTCGACGCATCCATTCTCGACCAACCACTGATAAGCCGGGCCGATGATGTCCGGATCGAGCGGTCCGCTTGAGAATCCTCCAATCAGAAGCACGTTGGCGCCGGATTGCAAAGCCCACCCAATATCTTCCAGCTCGGGAGAAAGCCGGGCACTGTATTCGCTGGTGGGAGAGAATCGGTGCTCGAGCAGCAAACGATAGAAATCCTTCCTGATTCGCTGGCTGTCCTTATCTTGGTACCATTCAGTCAAACCTTGGAGGTCGAGATGACCTTGGGTACGAAATCTTCCGGTCCGGGGAATCTCGAAATCATGAACCTTCAGTTTGACGGTGAGGCTGACAGGTGCCTCTGTATCGGCGCTGAGGGTGATCCGCCCGCTGTATTGTCCCGCTCCGGCATCCTCTGGCACCTTCAAACTCACCCAGATCGGCTTGATCTCTCCGGCTGAAAGTGAAATCGGCTCTTCAAGAGGCATCAAGGCATCCGGCAGCCAGCCCACCTGCGACTGAGCCGTGCCGGGGCTGGGTTGGATGAATTGCTCAATCTGCTCATAAAAGTTGAAGTTGTGCGAATCAATCGTCTGGGATCCATCCTCGGTGCGCAGATCCGACGCTTTGAAACGAAACCCTCCAACCGCGCCAAGTGGCGCCAGAAGCACGATTTGGAAACTCTCGAATTCGTTTTTAGCCATTTCCAGTTCAACATCTTTCGCAAGCCCGCCGGGAATCCCGTACTTTTCGTGGCGGCCGGAAATCCTGGTCAGACTCGAGGCGGTCCCCATCCAATAACCCTTTTTGAAGCGAGGTTCCACTGACCAGATTCTGCTCTTGTGCAACAACTCTTCGAGTTCTTCTTCGAGAGCCCACCAGGAACGATCGTCTGGCATCCTTGAATTGAACTGTCGAACGCGTTTCCCTGCCTGTTCGACGGCGGGTCCCCAATATTTGCGGACCGGAGAATCAGTGGGAAGCCCCGCCCATCGCTCCGAGATGCGACGGGCCAGACCTTCCAGGAATTCAATTTTCGCAGGTCCGCTCAAACCCCAACCGCGAACCCGGAGAACCTGGAATTTCTGCCCTGTCTCGACCGGCACGGAGAGGTGAAAGGCGATGCGTCCGATTTGAAGTCCCCTCAGATCGTAAGGGCGCTTGGCCCGCGTGACCGCCTCGAAGAAGTCCCGATTCAGACTGAGGATATGCTCTTGGGGTGATCCTTCCTTTAGAGCCACTTCCTCCAGTTCAACCACGGTTCGAAAGTCGAAGAGCCGGCCTGGATTTGCCCAGTCTTCCTTGGGGATGGCCGATTCGAGTTCCCTCGGAAGCTGAACCGGCTGAAGATGGATGGTGAGGCGGCCGCGCTTCGAAGCCTGAGTGGTCACCACCAGGAAGGAGGGAAGATCCGACGGAACTTGGAAATTCACCTCATAAGAATCGGCTTGATGATCCCGATCGACTTGCACCCTTGCGCTCGGATTGATCGCGCTGAGATCCCGGTCCAGAATTTTTGTGGCCGACTTGAGGGTAGAGGGTTCCAGCTGCCAGGAGCGGCCGAAAGCTGGCTGAAGGAACAGTGGCAATAGCAAAAGCCAAAGGAAACTGATTCGCATGTCTCTCCGGGAAACAGAAAAACGATAAGTGACGTCGGAGCAAAGCCTACCATACTGAGAATGCGCATGCCTATTGATCTTCACATCAATTTGTGACATTTTGCTCAAAGGGGTCGGGAGCTCTCTATTCACTAGAAGAAAGAAGGACCATGCGCGGACCTCGGGAAGCCTCAGCCCTCCCAATAGTCCTGTATGGTTGGTTTGAGTTCATGACTGCCGTCACCCCGCGACATCACAGTTCAGCCAAAGAAATGTCTCTAATGATTTGTGAAGGTCAATAGCCTGGCAGTTCAATGCCATATCGCCAGTGCATCCATTATTTATGATGAGTTTATTCTTTCAGCGTAAGGGGGGAAGTCGTGCCAAAGAATTTTGCATTTTTATCGTTAATTCTAATCTGTCTTTGCCTGCTCACAAATCCCACTGAAGCGGCGCAACTCACATCAGATTCTGTAGAATCTCTTTTGAAGGAAAAAGTGGTGCCTCATCCTCGTCTGCTCTGGCCAAGATCCGGCGAAGAGAAATGGTTGGAGGAAACACGAGGAGACCCCCTGATGCAGGAGACCCGGCAGGAACTTTTGCGGGAAGCCAAAGAATTACTTTCTGTGTCACCCATCATTTACGAAAAAACTGGAAAAAGACTCCTCGAGCAGTCTCGCCGATGCCTGCGCCGTGTCACGATTTTATCGATGGCTTATCGGTTCACGATGGATGAGCTATACCTTGGTCGGGCGGAAAAGGAAATGTTAACGGCTGCGGCTTTCGAGGATTGGAATCCGAGCCACTTTCTCGACACTGCTGAAATGACGATGGCTCTGGCAATCGGTTATGACTGGCTCTATGATCACCTTACAATTCAAACCCGTAAGATACTCGTGAAGGCCATTCTGGAGAAAGGCCTGCAACCTTCTTTGGATGAACAGTCCGAACGCAACTACTGGTTAAAGGCCGAGCATAATTGGAACCAGGTTTGTCACGCCGGCATGGTCTTTGGCGCCCTGGCCATTCAGGAAGATGCCGGGGATTTAGCCGCCAGGATCATCGCGCGAGCGGTGAATGGCGTCCCCTTGTCGATGAAATCCTACGCCCCGGACGGTGCATATCTGGAAGGGCCCGGCTATTGGGAGTATGGGACCACCTTTAATGTGCTGTTGATTGCGGCATTGGAATCAGCTTTAGGCACCAGCTTCGGCTTAACGGAACAGCAAGGCTTCATGAAGACGGCAGACTACTATCTTCACATGACCGGACCCACGGGGCTTTATTTCAATTATTCCGATTGCGGGGTGAAAGGCTCTCCCAGCCCGGCGATGGCGTGGTTTGCCAAACGGCTCCACGCTCCCTATTTGTTCTGGAATGAAGCTCCTTCCCTGCAGGATTATAATCAGAAACAATCTGAAGTGGCCTCCAGTGACAACCGGCATTTCCCCCTGTTTTTGATTTGGAATCTCTCGGCTAGAGAGATTTCTGCTCCGACCGCCCTCAGTTGGACGGGCGGTGGCTCGAATCCAGTGGCTGTGCACCGCACCTCCTGGAAAGACCCGGAAGCGCTGTATCTTGCAGTCAGAGCGGGATCCCCCTCGGTGAACCATGGCCATATGGATGCAGGCAGCTTTGTACTCGACGCAGGAGGTGTCCGTTGGGCACTGGATTTGGGGTATCAGGACTACAATTCCCTAGAGTCCAAAAGTATGGACATTTGGGATCGATCACAAAATTCTCAACGCTGGAAGGTCTTTCGTTACAGTAATCTCTCTCACAATACTCTGGTGGTGGATGGTCAGCTTCAGAGAGTGGCAGGATTCGCGCGGATTCTGGAATGCAAAGACAAGCCTTTTCAGACTACATTGATTGATCTTTCGGGCCCATACAAGGAACAGCTGACTAGTGTGCAACGCAGAACATCTCTTTTGCCTGATGGAACGATAGTCATTGAAGATCAATTGACTGCGCCCGATCATCCCTGCACAGTGCGTTGGGGAATGACTACACCAGCCCAAGTTCGTTTGGAAAATCCATCCAAAGCCGCGCTAACCCAATCGGAGGGGCGACTTTCCCTCACTGCCGAAAATAAGACCGGGGTGACATGGAAAATTTATCCCACTGACCCGCCGCCAGCTGATTACGATGCATCCAATCCTGGCACGAGGATGATCGGATTTACAGTTCCTCTGCAGGCAGGAGAGAAGAAAACGCTAACGGTCCACCTTCATTGGCAGGGTGTGGAAACGGGATCAACCAGGCGATGATCACAGAATGGCTTTCCAACGTGATCTGCCTTGCCGGTTAGTACCTTGTGATTCTGGTCTGGAATCAAGTCGTACCAGGCTCGCGAGCTAAACAAGGTTTTCAATTGGGCCATGTCATACGAGGCCTTGGCATTCATGGCGGACTGTCATCCGGGATCGAATCCCCAACCATGCCCTCGACGCGGATTGCCGAGATTCTGCTTTTTTCGGCAACTGGTGTGGATTGGTGTTGGGCCTGTCAAAGGATGCTTCGCGGGAGCCATTGCGAATTGGGGTGGCGACGCTGTTTATAGCGGAAACGGCAAAAAGCCAGGCCCGCTTCATTAAGGCTGTAGCCGGATACACGGCGCAGATACCGCTTTGAGACAGATGAGCGATGCCTAAAGTCTTTACCAAGGCTTTGGCAAAACGGGAGAATTTACACTTGCTTAAAAAAAGGGCGATCAGATGGTTTTCCTTATTATCTTGTCAAGATCCATAGCATTCTCATGCACGCGGCAGGAGTGTTTCTTTCTGCCAACTGTCACTCACTGCAGAAATATGTGAAACGGTGGTCCTGGGAAATATATTGGGTGACAAAGGCTGCGTGGTGCTGGTTTCTTGGCCATGATCGGCGCGATGATCACCATCCCGCAAAGCTAGCAGGTGCTTGCCGAAGTGCCTTAAGGGTCGGATGCCTTACTCATTCCAGACGCGAAATATTATTTTATCTATTGATCATTTGGTGATTGACATTTCATTTATGAATAGATTAGTATGCCTTCGATGTTTTAAGAAAAGTAAAGGAGTCGTTTCATGTCGTTCAGCAAATGGTTTAAACATCTTGTCCTCATTGGGCTCGTTATAGCCAGTCTCTTCATGTCAAGCTGCAAATCAAAGGTGGCTCCTCCCCCGGCAGGTCCAGCCGAGGTTGCATTTGTGACGCTCACTACCGAACGGGTCGTGTTGACCACGGAATTGCCCGGGCGGATATCTGCCTACCTGGTTGCGGAAATCCGCCCCCAGGTGAATGGGTTGATCCAAAGCCGTCTGTTCAAGGAAGGTGCGATGGTCAAGGCAGGCGACGTGTTGTATCAAATCGATCCGATGCCTTACCAGGCGGCCGTCAACCAAGCCCAGGCTGCCCTGGCTACCGCGGAAGCAGAACTCGTTACCGCCGAAGCCAACCTTCCGGCCCTCCGGTTACGGGCAGAGCGGTTAAAGGGACTGGTGGCCATCCGCGCGGTTGGACAACAGGATTACGATGACGCCAGTGCCGCTTTGAGGCAGGCTGAGGCCAACCTGGCTGCAAGAAAAACTGCCGTTGAGATCAGCCGGGCCAACCTGGAAAGCGCCCGCATCAACCTGTCGTATACACCCATAAAGTCCCCTATTTCAGGACGCATCGGCATGTCCAACATCACGGTCGGCGGCCTGGCGGCCGCCTATCAGCCTACAGCCTTGGCCGTGGTGCAGCAACTGGATCCTATCTATGTGGATGTCATCCAATCCAGTGCAGAGCTGCTGCGTTTGCGAAGCCGTCTGGAAAGCGGGCGTCTGAAACAAAATGGTGCGACGCAAAACAAGGTGAAGCTGTTCCTGGAGGATGGGACTCCTTACAAGAGTGGAGGGACCATCCAATTCCAGGACACTACAGTAAATCAGGCGACGGGATCGGTCACCTTGCGGATGGTCTTCCCCAATCCCAACCAAATCCTGCTTCCCGGGATGTTTGTGCGGGCGGTGGTGGAGGAGGGGGTTAACGAAAAAGCTATTCTCGTTCCCCAACAGGGAGTCACCCGCAACACGAAAGGTCTCCCTCTCGCATGGGTTGTGGGCAAGGACGAAAAAATTGAGCAGCGCATGCTCGAACTCGACCGGGCTATTGGAGATAAATGGCTTGTCATCAGCGGGCTCACGGCCGGGGACCGGCTGATTGTCGAGGGGATGCAGAAAGCCCGTCCCGGAATCCCGATCCGGGCGGTTCCCTTTAGCGGCAAAGCTGCGGGCGCTTCTGGCCCGGTTGAAAAACAGCCGGCACCACCAACTCAAGGCAAAGGGGGTGGCAATGTCTAAATTCTTTCTAGACCGCCCGGTTTTCGCCTGGGTCATTGCCATTGGAATGATGCTGGCCGGGGGGCTCGCAATCTACAATCTACCCATTTCTCAGTATCCACCCATCGCCCCGCCTTCAATCTCGATCAGGGCTATTTACCCGGGGGCATCGGCAAAAACTGTCGAGGACAGCGTTGTTCAGATGATTGAACAGAACATGACCGGCCTCGACAAAATGCTTTACATGTACTCCACGAGCGATTCCTCTGGAAGCGCGTCCGTCACCCTTACGTTTGCCCCGGGCACCGACCCGGACCTGGCCTGGGCGAAGGTTCAAAACAAGCTCCAGCTCGCCATGCCAACCCTGCCCGACGTGGTGCAGAACCGGGGCGTCACAGTCAGCAAGTCAACTCGAAACTACCTGCTCATTGCCGGCATCACCTCCGAGAACGGCAGCATGGATATGGATGATCTCAACGACTACCTCGTCTCAAAGGTCCAGTCCATCATCGCGCGTGTCCCGGGAGTCGGCGAGGTTGAGGTCTTTGGTGCGCCTTATGCCATGAGGATCTGGTTCGACCCGGACAAGCTCACCAAGTACGGGATGACCTCGGACGATGTGGTCATGGCGATCCGGGCTTACAACGTCGAAGTCTCCGCCGGCCAGCTGGGTGGCGCCCCCGCGGTGCCGGGCCAGCGACTCAACGCCTCAATCCTGGTCCAGTCGCTCCTGCTGACGCCGGAGGAGTTCGCCGCCATTCCCCTGCGCACGCAGTCGGACGGATCGATTGTGCGCGTGAGGGACATAGGACGGACCGAGTTGGGAACCGAATTCCCCGACATCCGGATCCTCTTCAACGGGAATCCTGCCGCCATGCTCGCGATCCGGCAGGAAGCAGGCGCGAATGCACTGGATACCGCCGAAGGGATCAAGTCGAAAATGGCAGAGTTATCGAAGTATTTTCCTGCCGGATCCGGGATGAAAGTTATTTTCCCCTATGACACAACCCCTTTCGTGAAGGTGGCAATCGAAGAAGTGGTTAAGACCCTTATCATTGCTATTTTCCTGGTTTTCCTCGTCATGTACCTTTTCCTCGGGAACCTCCGTGCCACCATGATCCCGACCATTGCGGTGCCAGTCGTAATTCTGGGCACTTTTGGCGTCCTCGGCTTGTTGGGTTACTCCATTAACATGCTGACCATGTTCGCCATGGTTCTGGCTATCGGCCTGCTGGTTGACGATGCCATTGTGGTGGTTGAAAACGTTGAACGGGTCATGAGTGAAGAAGGGCTTCCACCGTGGGAATCGACCCGCAAGTCCATGGGAGAGATTACCAGTGCCCTGGTCGGCATCGGATTGGTCCTCTCAGCGGTTTTTGGCCCGATGATCTTTTTTGCCGGTTCCACCGGTGTGATTTACCGGCAGTTCTCGGTCACCGTGATCTCCTCGATGCTCCTCTCGGTCGTTGTGGCCCTGATTCTGACGCCCGTCTTGTGCGCGTCGCTTTTGAAACCCGTTGCCAAGGGGCATGAAGCCGCTGAAACCGGCTTTTGGCTCCTGCGGCCGTTCTTCCTCTGGTTTGACCGTGTGTTTTACCGCACCCGTGACCTCTACACAGCCTTTGTCGCGGGCATACTGGTCCGGAAGGTTCGTTTTGTCATCCTCTTCCTCCTCATTGTGGCGGGAATGGGATACCTTTATCAGCGTATGCCGACCGGATACCTCCCGGACGAGGACCAGGGAACCCTTATGTCCATGATCCAGCTGCCGGTCGGCTCGACACTGGAGCAGACGCAAGCGGTGATGGACCAGGTCAGTCGCCACTTCCTCGTTGACCAGAAAGACGCCGTTGGGTCATGTATGACGGGGGCCGGCATGGGCTTCGCGGGCCGGGGCCAGAACCAAGGCATGGCCTTTATCCAACTCAGAGACTGGAATCTGCGCAACCGTCCCGGGCTCCGGGCAAAGGAGGTGGCAGGCCGGGCGATGCAGGCGCTGAGTGGCATCCGCGGCGCGGTTGTTTTTGTATATCCTCCCCCTGCAGTGGTGGAGCTGGGCAATGCGATCGGGTTCGATTTCATGCTGCAGGACCGGGGCGGAATCGGGCATGACAAGCTCACGGAAGCACAGAACCAGCTCCTCGGGATGGCCATGAAAGACCCGCGCCTCGCCAGGGTGAGACCGAACGGGATGGCAGACGTCCCCCAATACAAGGTGGACATCGATTGGGAGAAGGCCGGCTCGCTCGGCGTCCCTGTCAGCTCGGTACAAAGCTACCTTTCCACGGCCTTCGGCAGCGCCTACGTCGGCAACTTCGTCCAGGGTGGACGGGTCAAGCGTGTGTACACCCAGGCGGATGCCCCTTACCGGATGCTGCCGGGCGACCTCAACCGCCTTTACATCCACAATCCGAAGGGTGGACTGGTGCCGCTTTCGGCTCTTGCCTCGGGGCGCTGGATCTACGGTTCTCCCCGGCTGGAACGGTACAACAGCTTCCCGGCCATGAACATTCAGGGAGAACCTTCGGCCGGACGCAGTTCCGGCGAGGCGATGAATGCGATGGAGGAGATTGTCAACAAGCTTCCCGCGGGCATCGGCTCCGAATGGACGGGCCTGTCCTACCAGCAGCGCATGTCGGAGTCCCAGACCGGGCTCCTCTATTCTTTTTCGATCCTGGCGATCTTCCTCGTCCTGGCAGCGCTATACGAGAGCTGGACGGTGCCCATCACCATTCTGTTGGCGTTGCCGCTGGGTGCGATCGGAGGAGTGCTGGCCTCCGGGTTGCGCGGTTTGCCCAATGATGTCTACTTCCAGATCGGACTGCTCACAGTGCTCGGCCTGACGACTAAGAATGCCATCCTGATCGTTCAGTTCGCCAAAGGGCACATCGAACAGCAAGGGATGGGGTTGATCGAAGCGACTGTCGAGGCCGCCAAACTCCGGCTTCGCCCCATCGTGATGACTTCCCTGGCATTCGGAATTGGCGTTCTGCCATTGGCGTTTGCCAGAGGGGCTGGGGCCGGCGCCCAAATGGCCATTGGCACCAGCGTCCTGGGCGGGATGGTGACTGCCACCTTCCTGGCGATTTTCTTCATCCCCCTCTTCTTTGTGATGGTCGTGCAGTTGTTTGGAAAAAAGAAAAGCCGCAGCAGCCAGCCGCATGGCTCGGAAGCAGCGAGTCCCACGGAGGGCAAATAACATGATTCGAAAATTTCTTCTTCTCCTCGGATTGTCCGTTTGCCTTTGCGGCTGCCCGCGCACACAAAAATATGACCGCCCCGGTCTGCCGGTGCCCACGGCCTGGCCTGAAAGCACCGCCAGCCAAGCCACCGGGCCGGCTGCCCCCGCTGCTTTGGAGGTCAAATGGCGGGAATATTACACCGATGGAAAGCTTCAATCCGTCATTGAGATGGCCCTGGCCAACAACCGCGACCTGAGGATAGCGGCCCTCAACATCGAGAGGGCTCAAGCCCTTTACAGGATCCAACGGGGAAACCTATATCCGAATGCGGGAGTAATGTTCAGCGGTCAGGCGTACCGGCAGCCCGAGAAGTTTTCGGATAAGGGGACTCCCACGATAGTCGAGCAGTATAGCGTCAACCTGGGCACTCTCTCCTGGGAGTTGGACCTGTTCGGGCGTCTCCGCAGTTTAAAGAGCCAGGCTCTGGAGCAGTACATGGCCAGCGAACAGGCCCGCTCCGCAGCCCAGATCTCCCTGGTTGCCGCGGTCACCAACAGCTACCTGGCTTTGGCGGCTGATCATGACAATCTGCGATTGGCCCGGGCAACCCTGGACGCCCAGCAGGTGACCTACGATTTGATCCTGCACGTCAGGGATTCAGGCATGGCATCCGATTTGGATCTGCGTCAGGCCGAAAGCCAGGTGGAAGCGGCGCGCGTGGATATTGCCCGCTACTCTGGACTGGTGGCATTGGACGAGAATGCTCTCACCCTTCTGGTGGGTTCTCCGGTCCCCGCTCAACTGCTCCCCAGCGAGTTGGGTCCTGATCATATGCTGAAGGATATCTCCGCTGGTTTGCCCTCCGAGGTTCTGCTCAACCGGCCTGACATTCTCATGTCGGAACATCAATTGAAAGCGGCCTATGCCAATATAGGAGTGGCCCGCGCATCCTTCTTCCCGCGCGTCACACTCACGGCTGGCGGGGGAACCATGAGTCCCGAACTTTCCAGTCTATTCGGAGCCGGGACGGGAACCTGGAGCTTTGCGCCACAGATCATCGCCCCCCTATTCACCGGCGGCTCTTTAAAAGCCAATTACAAGGCTGCCGAGGTGGACCGTGACATTGCCGTCGCCGATTATGAAAGGTCCATCCAATCAGCTTTCCGGGAAGTCAGCGATGCGTTGAGTCTGCGGACCCGTCTGATGGAACAGCAGCAATCCCAACAGGCCTTGGTGAATGCCCTGGATGAAGCGTATCGTCTTTCCGAAGCCCGCTATAGAGCAGGAATCGACAGTTACCTGAGTGTTCTGGTTTCCCAGAGGGCCCTATACGTTACCCAGCAGGGCTTGGTTAGCCTCCGGTTCGCCCGGCTGAGCAATCTCGTTGGTCTGTATAAAGCACTAGGTGGCGGAGCATGAGTGGCTGCCATGCCGCCTCTCTTTCCTCGCGCAGCCCCGAGAGCGGCGGCACGATTGATCAAAATCGCAAAAGGAAATCTCATGCGTGACCAGTATCTCAATAAACTCATGGAAAGATTCGGTGAGCAGTTCCCCGGCTTTGACCATTCCACTGTCCGGATGATTGCCGCGCTTTCCAGCACGTACCATATCCTCCAATCGGTCATGGAGCGGGCATTTTCCGTTTATGGGATTACTCCTCAGTCGTTTGATGTGATGATCGCTCTCTACGTTTATGAGAATATTCGGGGCTGCCTTCTGGGCGAGATTGGCGACCTGCTGATGGTGAGTCCGGCCAATGTTACGGGACTGGTGGAAGGATTGGTAAAGAAAGGCATGGCCACTCGAATAGAGGATCCAATTGACCGGCGGAAACGGTTGGCGGAAATCACGCCGCGCGGAATCGCGTTTTTGGAAATGCTAATTCCCGCCAGCGCTGAGTTCTTTAAAGAAGTGTTTGCCTCAATCACGACCGAAGACAAGCGGCAGCTTTGTGAGCGTCTGGGTCAGATTTCCGCACTGTTGCTACCGTACTGGGAGAAGCGCAAGGGCCCGGTTCTTCCGGGACCGAAATCCGCTTGAAGGAAAACCTCGGGAGAAACCTGGTGGAATCGATCCACACTCTTAGTTTTTGCGGGTAATATTTTTTTTGGGCATGGGCTTGGTATGTTCCCTTTCTCTTTATTGGGGCAAAGTGCGGAGTCTCTAATCCGCCGCGCCGATGGTCACTAGCTTGTTCAGTTGTTGAAGGACAGGATCAAGCAACTGTTGAGGGTCCTCCACAAACCGGCGGACCAAGCCTTGACTTTCTTATCCAAGCGTGTGCCAGCGGTGGAAGGAGACACGTCTTTAAATCGGCTGGCTCATCCTGGCGTTGTTCCACCGCCATTGCGCGACCGAGACAATGCAAACCTTCCTCCAACGCCTGGCGGGCCTCTTCTAATAGTTCACCTTGAAAAAGCAGCTGGGCCATTTTAAATTTGCGAGCTGCCTGTCCGCGGTGCCCATTGGCTCGCTCTTTTTCCTGGGGAGAGAGGGATTGCCGCAAGCTCTCCGGCTCAAGCACTGGATAGAGGGGACGGGTGGCGCGGACTTGCGGGGTGATGATCCCGCTTTGAATCATCCGCTGCAAGGCCTCGTCGGTGCTCCGGTCGACCACTTCCCAAAAAGGCGCTTCGCCGGAGGACTGGGCCGTGGGGCCAAAAAATTTCTCATAAACAGGCGCAAGCTGTTCTCGAACGATGGTGGAATTCTGTTCCACCACCAACAGCAGCATGGATTGGGAACTGGAAATCTGGAATCGTTCTTCACAGCGCAAGAGGCGGGGTCCCAGCAGGCGCGCGGCTTCCTGGCCTGAACGCCAGGCTGGGATCGGAGGGCCTGGCCGGCGCTGGCGGCGGTGTCTTCAACGCCGCACTTCCCAATAGCTGCTCCAACCGTTCCATGGCGGCTTGCCGTCCTCCACGAAAGGATATCTTTTCAAGGTCGCCCTTGTGGTCCAGCACGCCGTCGGCCAGCGCCTGCTTGTTGGCCAGCGTCTCCAACATGCGATGCTCGATCGTGTTTTCCGCGACGAGATTGATGACGGTGACGGGGCGGGTCTGATGTTTGCGCCAGGCGCGGGCGATGCGTTGTTCGAGCTTGGCCGGATTCCACGGCAGATCGCAATTCACGACCACGCTGGCGTTCTGGAGGTTCAGCCCGGTCGCGCCGGAATCGGTGCTGAGAAACACGCGGCAGTTCGGGTCGCTCTTGAAGGCGTTGATCTCCGCGCGCCGCCTCTGCTGCGGCACGCGAGCCGGTGTGCCAGGCGAAACCGAGTTTCAGCTCGCCGACAAAGGTCCCGCACCAGTTCGAGCATCCGCTCCCATTCGGAGAACACGATCACTTTCACGCCTTCGTTCTCGCGGCATTCCTCCAAGACTTCTCCAACTCGGCCAGCTTCGGGCAGTCGCGCGACCTTCCGGATCGAGGATGTAGGTCGTGTCGCAAATCATCCGCATCATGGCCAGGTTCGCCATGAGCCGGTCCTGCTCCTGCTGCGTGAGCGGACGGCGCTTGGCGAGCGCCGCCAGCCGGGCACACGACCTCGTGGCGCTCGTCGTAGGCCACTTGCTGCTCGGCTCAGTGAGCTTCACGAAATGCTGGCGGTCGGTGCGGTCGGGCAATTCGGTTTCCACGTCGCTCTTGCGGCGGCGCAGCATGTAGGGCGCGATGCGCTCGTGCAGCCGGGCCAGATTCGCGGTAGCCGCTGGGCCGCCCGCGTTCGTCGAACTGATAAAAGTCGCGATTGAAGCGGAACAGCGGCCCGAGCACGCGGGGTTCGAGGAAATCCATCAGCGAATACAGTTCGTCAATGCGGTTCTCGATGGGCGTGCCGGTGAGGATGAAGGCGTAACGGCTTTTGCAGCCGCTTGATGGCCTGGGCGGTCTTGCGTGTTCCAGTTCTTGATGCGCTGGGCTTCGTCGAGCACGACCACGTCGGGCCGGAACCGCGCGTTCACCTCCAGCGCATCGCGGATCATCTGCTCGTAGTTGACGACGGTGAAAAACGGTGCCCGCTTCGTAAGCTTCGCGCCGCGCGGCGCAACCCGCCGAACACGAGCCGCGTCGGCAGGTCGGTGAACTGCCGGATCTGCTCCTCCCACTCGCCCTTGAGCGACGCGGGCGTGACGACCAGCACGCGGCTGCGCCCGGCCCAGCCGCCGCAGCAACGCGCACGCGGCGATGGCCTGGATGGTTTTGCCGAGGCCCATTTCGTCGGCCAGCAACGCGCGTTCGGTGAAAGCCAGATGCAACATGCCTTCGCGCTGATAGGGGAACAGCGGCACGCGCGTCTCGTGCGCCGGCCATTCGCCGCTGTGAACCTTCAACTCGTATTCGCGGCGCAACTCCTTGCGCTCGGCGTCCCGGCGCCCGTTCTCCAGCCAGGCGCGGACCTCCTGGGAAATTCGAACTTCCTGGGGAGAATTGGCTTCGAACCATTGAACCGCCTCTTCGCAATCCCAGCTCTTCCGCAGCCGTCCCTTGTCGAAAAAACGCCGGAGCGGAATAGGCAACGGCTTTTCCGGATTTTCGATCGTTAGCGTTCCCTCGCCAGGATCCGGTACCACTTCAAAACGGGGAGAGCGGTCCACCCGGGCAGCTTTGAAGAGCCGCGGGAAGCGTGCCTCCAAATACGCCAGAACTCCTTCAATGTGTTTGCACGTCCCCAATCCATTCACCTGGAAATCGACGCACGTGCAGCTGTGGCGTTTTTGTTCGAGATCGCGGATTTCCACTGCATATTCCAGGCCGCTCTTGGATCGGACCCGGAAGTTGGAATAGATGGGATAGGCGGGGTCGCAATTCGCAATGACAAATTGTTCGGCCTGGGCCCGCAAACGGCGCTTGTTGATCTCATCCTCATCGGTGGTGCGCCATCATGCGGGGGTGGGATCTTGGGAGCATCGGCTTTGGGTGCTTTGTAGGCTGGGCTCATGGATTCTCCTAACAAAAATCAAACCCGTTTATATCAAATAAGGCAAGCAACGGCAACCCATGATGTCGGATAGGGTACAAGTTAAAGTGGGAGGAAAAATACCAGGATAATCTCCCAGAGGTAGGGCGCTTGTGTGCCGCCGTCACCGCCGAAAGCGCCGGCTGGGCGGGCACAGGCGGACGGCGGAAAACCGTCGGCTAAACGATTTTGTCAAACACAAGCGCTGCCTGGGCTTTTATTCCTGTTGGTGGCCCGGCGAATTCACGTGCTGACCAAACTCAACCGGGAAACTCCCCCACTGCCGGCCCTCACGGTCTTCTCGCAAGAAGAAGTGGAAGCCTTGTTTGCCATCGACCAACAGCAAGCGATTTTGCCGCCCCCCGACCTCACCTTGGGAGAGGCGATCCGGATGGTGGCCAAGTTGGGCGGCTTCTTAGCACGCAAGGGCAAAAGACATCCAGGAACTGTCACCATTTGGCGAGGCCTCCAACGCTTAAAAGATATTACCTTCGGCTGGCGATTAGCTCGGACCAGCTCTCTCGCCCCCCCTAGCGTCAAAAAATTGTGGGTAAAACTCAACTCGGATGAGGAGGGGGTTTGCGGGGAGAAATTTTGAACAGCCGCGTGTTTTTTTAGGAAAACCAGCGTGGGAAAAGCGCGCTCAGCACCAGCAGAACTGTCAAGGAAATTGACACAATGGTGGTCGCCCAGGCAATGATATTGAAGGTTCTTCCATTGGTATATTCACCCATCAAATCTTTCCGGTTGCAGAGGAAAAGCATGAAGATCAAAACGAATGGAAGCAGGACTCCATTGGCCACCTGGGAAAGCAGGATAATAGGGATTTGCATTTTTTCGGGAATGACCAGGATTACAAAAGCACCTGCTACCACCAGGCTGGTATAGAGGAAATAAAAAGCGGGGGCCTCACTCATCCGTTTGTTGACTCCCAACTCCAACCCCAAGCCTTCGCACACTGAATAAGCTGTAGCCAGAGGCAAAATCGAAGCGGAAAAAAGAGCGGCATTGATGAGGCCAAAGGCAAATAACGCACTGGCGGCCTCACCGGCCAAAGGACGCAAGGCGATCGCGGCGTCGCCAGCATCCGCAATTTCGTGGTGTCCGCTGACATATAATGTGGCGGCACAGGCCAAGACAATGAAAAATGCCACCACTACAGCTACGATGCAGCCAATGATCACGTCCCAGCGGGATTGGCGGTAATTTTTCAGCGGAATTCCTTTTTCCACCACCGCGGACTGCAGGTAGAACTGCATCCACGGGGCGATCGTCGTCCCAATGATGCCAATCAACATGTAAAGATAACCGCTATTGCCCTGAAAGAAAGGGACAACCGTACTAATCAGTGCATGGTTCCAATTGGGTTTGGCCAGAAAACCTGAGATCAAATAAGAGACATAAAAGAAACAGGCAAACAGGAACACCTTTTCAACGGAGCGGTAGGTCCCTTTGACCACGATAAACCAGACCAGAATGGCGCCCAGTGGAACCGCAACAAAACGGCTGATTCCAAAAACCGCCATCCCCGAAGCCAGCCCGGCAAATTCTGAAATGGTATTGCCCAGGTTGGCCAACACCAGGAGACCCATGAGAAAAAAGGTGATGCGAAAACCGTATTCCTCGCGGATCAGGTCCGACAAGCCCTTGCCCGTGACAACCCCCATTCGCGCCACCATCTCCTGGACCACAACCAAGGCAACGGTAATAGGGATGAGGGACCAAAGCAAAGAATAGCCATATCTTGCCCCGGCCACGGAATAGGTAAAGATTCCGCCCACATCGTTGTCAACATTAGCGGTGATGATGCCCGGTCCGACGACACTAAAAAAAATCAGCAAGTTTTTTCGGAAGAGTAATAGACGTTCTCGATTCATTTTCCAGTTCCCCATGACCGACTGGTCCCCCGCAATCATATAAGTTGATCACCCTGACTTCATTTCCCAATTGAGGCAACTGCCGATCCCATCTGACGGGTACGAAATTTCATCAACCTTCCTTGACTAACGCTTCAAACATGGCATCCGCGGTAATGACACCCAGCACACGAAAATCGTCATCGACCACCGGCAGATTCAGCAGATTGTATTTCCGGAACAAGCTGGCGACTTTTTTGGTGTCATCTTCAGGATTGGCGGTCACCACGGAAATGTCTGCTAGATCACGCAACACTTTCGTCTTTTCTGGCAGGAGCAGCCGGTTGAGCGGAATTGCGCCGATCAGCATGGACTGGGAATTCAACAGATAGATGGTCTGCAGGGCATTCGGGGGTCCCGGGTAATCTTTCACCGCGGCAAGAAAATCCTGCACCTGACCGGAGTCCCTCAAAGAGAGGAAATCCGTGGTCATCAATCCGCCCGCCGTGTTTTTTCCATACTCCAACAATTCTTGAACTTCCTGGGCCTCGGGCGCCTCCATCTGGGCCAATAGGGCGGCCGAAGTCGCCGACGGTAAATCCTGCAGCAGGTCAGCCGCTTTTTCCGGGGGCATTTCCTCCACGATGTCGGCGGCCCTTTCCACTCCCAGGCCTCGGAACAACAGCAGTTTGGAATGATGGGAAATTTCTGACAGGGTTCTCGCGGCCACATCATTATCCAAAGATTCGATGACGGATTGCTGGTCCTGCACACTCAATTCCTGCAAAATATCCGCCAAATCAGCAGGATGCATGTGGGACAATTTATCATAGGAAATTTTCAGCCGGACCCTCCGCGAAGGATCCGGCTCAATCAGGTTGACAAATTCCCAGGGAATGCTCTGCGGCGGAAACCGCTGAGATAAACGCCGGATCAGATATTTGGCCATCGTCCCCTGCAATAGACGTCGAATGCCAGCGCCCCATCCCACCTCCACCGATAAAATCCGCAAATCCACATGTCCATCCATGGGCCGGATGTCAAATTCGATATCATTCACCCGCACCACCCGCCGTTGGTTGGTGTCGATGATTTGTTGGTCCAAGATATCTTTTTTGATCTGCATAATTCCAGGGGCGGGGGAGTGAGGCTGGATTTCCGCGCGTGAGAGCCCGCACTGGACCGAACGGACCGAGAGAGTCTGGATTTGGTCGTGAGCCAGTTCAAATAATTCACCGGTCAGGGATTTGATGATGAAGGTATAGACTTTTTGCGGATCATAGCTGGGATTGATGCCCAGATCAACCAGGCGTCCAATGTATTCCCCCTGGATGCCATGTACCGGAAGGTGGTCAATCTCGGTAAAGTAGATCATGACGCTCCCCGCACCTCCTGACGGCCATCCTGCGGCTCTTGGGGAGAGAGTATTGAAAAAACTATAGGGATGCAACCATTCAATCGCTATTTAGCCAAAAAAAGGGACATCGTCCAAAATTTCTCTCCTGTTGCTGCTGCGCACTCAGTATCCCGCGCGGATTCTAACCGCGCCCATTTGAATCCAGCTCGGTCCCGTTGGGTTGAAGCAAATGCTCCAAACTAAGGCGTTGTTCCCGGGTCCCCAATACTCCCAGCCAGTCTCCTTCTCTTAATTCAAACTCCACCGGAGGATTGGGTTCCACCCGATTCTCGCGCACCACGGCCACCACGGATATGCCGGTACGAGTGCGAATGTCGGAAGCGCCCAGTGTTTTGCCGTCTATGGGACTGCCAAGCGGGATACTAAGCCAGTCTAAATCCAAGGTGCGAATAACGCTGCGCAGGCGATTCATCAGAACGTGGTCATGATCCTGCTGATCCAACGGTGCATACACTTCCTGCCGCACGGCATCCAAGTAAGACTGGATCTCCCGATTTGGAACATCCAGATGTATTAAGGCTTGCCGGGTCATTTCCAACCCTGCTTCAAACTCCGGTTGGACCACCTGTTTTACGCCGGCCCGGTTGAGGTCGAGCACCTGTTGGATTCCTTCGGCACGGGCGATGATGGGAAGAGTGGGCGACAAATGCCTGGCGGATTCAATGACACCCCGAGTGATGGCCATGGAAGGAGTTGTTACCAACAGCAGCCGGGCATGGGCGGGCCGTGCTGCCTCAAGGACCAATTCATGCGTGGCATCCCCATAAATTGCGGGAAACTTCAGGTTCTTGCATTGTTCAAAGCTGAATTGATCTGCATCCACTGCCACAAAAGAAAGCCTTAGACGGGCCAGGGCCTGAGCAATTTGCTGTCCTACCCGTCCGGCGCCTACAATCACAACATGATGGCTAAGAGCGGCGTCCGGGAGATTCACCGTCTGCAACGCTTCACGTTTGGAAAACCGTCTTCGCCAGGCATACAACGGGGCAGTGAAGCCGGAGAGGAGAGGAGTAAACAACATGGTGACTACAGCTGTGGTCAGCAGCAGGGAGTAGGCCTCCGCGGGAAAAACTTTTGCCTGTTGACCCGCTCGTCCCAAGACAAATGAGAATTCCCCTATTTGAAACAATCCAAGTCCTGCGGCCAATGGGATGACATTGCGGTATTTGAAGAGTCTCACCAAAGAGGCGAAGAGGATCCCCTTGCCCAAAGAAATAATGAAAGTGAATGTCAGAACCGCTAAGAGGTGATTCCAGAGAAATCGGGGATCCAAAAGCATTCCCACGGAAACAAAGAAGAGGAGTCCAAACAGATCTCGCAGTGGAATGATATCGCTCAATGCTTGATGGCCATAATCGGATTCGCTCAGCACCAATCCCGCGACAAAGGCCCCAAACGCGAACGAAAGGCCGCACAAATAGGTGGCATACCCAATCCCCAATCCCAGCCCGGTGATACAAAGCAGGAAGAGCTCCCGCGATTTCCACCCGCGACCTTCCTCAAGACGAAGGGAATGATCCTCATACCAGCCACCCACAATGCCAAAATGAAGAGGGCAGCCTTGGCCAGCGAGAGGCTTAGATCCAGATAATTAAGAGAAGATTTGGCCAGCTGTGGTAGGAGGATCAGCATGGGAACCAGGGCCAAATCCTGGACAATCAGCATTCCAATCATGACGCGGCTGGAGAGCGTTCCCATGCGTCCCTGGTTCATCAAGGTCTTCAAAAGAACCATGGTGCTCGATACGGAAATGGCGGCCCCGAACCAGAGGGATTCCACCCATCCCCAGTTCATCCAACGACCCAGTCCATATCCGAGGAAGATGGTCAACAAAAGTTGGATAGGCGTTCCCAGTAGAGCGATGCGCCATACTGGTTTGAGCGAACGGAAGGAAAATTCCAGGCCTAGCGCAAAAAGAAGCAGCGCCACGCCGATTTCCGCCAGCAATTCAATCTGATGAATCTCCGTAACCGTGGCGCCGCCAGTATAGGGACCAACGGCAATCCCGGCGAGAATATAGCCGAGGATCAAAGGTTGTCGCAGCTTGTTGGCCAGCAGTCCCCCGAGGAATCCAGCGACAATAATTAGAATGATGTCAGAAGTGATTCCCATCTGTTTCCCCTTTCAAGATGAGCCGGCGATTCCTCCTCAGTATCCAGCAGGTAATGGTGTTTGCGAAGCCTAAGTGCCGAGGGGCCCTGCCAAAAACGCGGCAGGATCTGACAAAAACCTCCGGTATAACTGGTAATGCCCGGTCTCCTCATAGGGCAACACCCGGACAGGCTGATGATCAAAGCTGAAAATGGTGGCCCCCGCACACGTCATGAGGATCGGGGAGTGAGTGGCAATGATAAATTGAGCCAGACCGAATTTTGCTGCTTCTCCGAGCAGTCGTAAGAGTTCCAGCTGGCTCCTAGGGGAAAGCGCGGTCTCGGGTTCGTCCACCAGGTAAAGCCCCTTAATCTGATAGCGGGCCTTGAAAAAGGAAAGCAGCGATTGGCCATGCGATTGTGAGGTCAGAGACTTTCCGCCAAAATATTTCAGCTGGCCGGGATCAGCATAGGCCCATTCATCCACCATCCGCGCGAAATCGTGGAAAAAAGCGGAGCCAAAGTAGGACCCCACGACCCTTGCTTCACTCCATTCCGGTTTAATGTAGCGGAACAACTGGTCTTCGAAAGGACTCGACTTTTTGCGAAAAAAAGCTGGCTCCCGCCAGAGGTGAATCCCGCAAACATGCGCCATTGCTTCCAGCAGGGTAGACTTGCCGGTCCCATTTTCCCCGACCAACAAAGTCACCGGGGTTTCAAACTCCAGGACTTCAGTCTGAAGCAAAACTTCCAGGTTGAAGGGGTAATGATCCCGGGTGGGGAACTGATCGACAAAAAGCTTGATCTTCTTCAGGTGCATGATTTTCCGATGTTAATGAAATCCTTTGCAGGGAGCGGCTCAGTTAACCCGCCTTGGTTTGATTTTTATTTTTCCCACGATTCTTAATCTCCAAAATCTCCAAGTTGCCTCAGTAGTCCTTTGCTCTCTATTTCTGGGTCTGGAGGCAGGAGTTGTGGGTTTTCCCCGCCGAGTAATCTTGAGTTACTCTATCATCTTCAAGATCCGGGCCAAACGAGATTTTACTGCCATATCTCCCGCCAAGATGTCCCTGCAAGAACCTGCTTCCAATTGTGAAAACGCAAGGGTACACTACTAGATATCAGTGATCAGAATCCATCCGGTTAGTTGTGGGAGGCATTCGTGCCGGACGCATCGGTTTCGCGGCTTGTGATGCATCGAGCCATGGACGGGGCAGTCCAGAGGCATTGCGCTCCTCGAGCCACGGCAAATGACATGCTTGATAGACACTTTAATCAAGGGATGTATCTCCAGTGCCGAGTGGTTGCCAAAAACCAGCTTGTCACTTTGAAAAGCAATGACTATCCAATCCAAGCGAGTCGTCCATGAAAATTGGGTCAGTTATTGGCCTGAGGCGGAACGTCCGCGCGAGCGCTTGCTCCGGCAGGGGCCGGAAGCGCTCAGCGATGCGGAATTGCTGGCCATCTTTTTGCGGGTGGGAGTGCGAGGGAAGAATGTGGTAAATATGGCTCGGGAGATTCTTCGTCAGTTCGGAGGATTGCGAGGACTATTTAAAGCCTCTTCCAACGAACTCAAACAGGTCAAAGGATTAGGAGATGCCAAGATTGCCACTTTGCGGGCAGTGGCTGAACTGAATTGGCGTTGGCTGGAGGAGAAAATCAGCCGGACTGAATTTGTGGAATGTGCACATGATGTCTTTCAGCTCCTCGCCCAGCGCTTGAGGGATCGAGGTCAGGAAATATTTGCCGTCATATTCCTCGACACCAAACACCGCGTCCTGGCCATCGAAGAACTTTTCCATGGAACCATCGACACTGCCAGCGTTTTTCCGCGGGAAATCGTGAAACGAGCTTTGGCTCTGGGAGCTGCTGCCTTGATTGCCGCTCACAATCACCCGTCTGGAGTTCCGGAGCCCAGCCCGGAGGACCATAAGATTACCGGTGATCTAAATTCGGCCTGCCATCTCATGGAACTCCACCTGCTCGATCATCTCATCATCGGGGCCAATTCTTACTACAGTTTTGCCGAAAGAAATCAGCTTTAATGCATGATGGTCTATCGGATCATCGCAGTCACCGCTAGGCAACAAGTTGGGTGGAGCGGACATCCCGCGCGCGCTCGTCGGGAGGCTCGGCTGGCGAGGCAACGCGCGAGGGATCGCACGTTCCACCTTGCACTGCAAGCCGGACGGGCAGAGCGAATGCTTCGAAAATTCCGCCATACGGCAGTCTACGCCAGATTCGTGTGAAGAGACTTTCTTATCCGATGAAGCTGAAAGAAGAAAAGCAGGCCAAGAAGGAGCAGGGACTAAACAACCCAAAAACACCAATCCGCCGGGTCGAATGACCAACAGATTCAATCCCGAACCTGGCTTCCACCCAGGACCAGAGCGGCATGAGCAAAAAAGTGAGAATGAATGAAACCGGAAAACAGGCTAGAATCATCAGCGCGATATAAAGGAGGGATCGAAAGAGTCGTTTCAATCGAAACTCCAGTCTGCACGGAAGAGGTTTATTCCAGCCCGGAAGCCTAACATAAACATCCATGGAGTGAAGGTCCCTTTTAAAATCAAGTGAAAGGTTTGCGCATTTTCCAGTGGTGCAAATCCAGTGCCAAAGATCATCAACCTGCCCCCATTCCCATCGAGTATATTTTATTCCTACGCGCTGGCCAAGCGGCATGCGGTGGGAATCCGAGGGAGTAAAACCATTGAATGGTTCAGAGTTTTTTATGCCGGATCATTTTTATTTCTATAGGGAAATTCCATCGTCTTTTCCCAGCAGGTCAGTACTCCAATCCGATAAGTTTGACGAAAAAAAATAGTCGGGCCAATATTTTTCTTTACTTGGCGCGGATGACGATTTACAACTCTGGTGGCAGAATCATTTCAAGCGGTTCCAGCAGGATCATTCATTTTGAAAAGTGGGAGACTATCTCATGAAAAAGAACAGGAATAATTCGGTCTCAAGGAGGCAATTTGTTTCAGCCTCCGCCCTTGCGGCTTTTTCTTTTCACTACATTCCCAGCCGACTACTTGGCTCTGATGCGCCCAGTAATAAACTGAATATCGCTGGTATCGGAGTCGGAGGAATGGGGGGCGGAAATTTGAAAGCTTGTGAAAGCGAAAACATCGTTGCGCTTTGTGATGTCGACAGCGATTATGCGGCGCCCACTTTCAAGCGATATCCGAAGGCTAGAGTTTACAAGGACTACCGTGTCATGCTGGAAAAGGAAAAGGATATTGATGCGGTGATTATCGCCACCCCGGATCACACTTATGCTGTTAATCACCATGGCGGTGATGGAGGCAGGGAAACACGTCTATTGCCAGAAGCCCTTGACCCACACGGTTTTTGAAGCCAGGAAAATCACCGAGGCGGCCCGGCGGTTCAAAGTCCAGACGCAGATGGGCAACCAAGGGCATTCCGCCGAACATATCCGCCTGTTGAAAGAGTGGCTAGCCGACGGAGTCATCGGCGATGTCCGGGAAGTGCATGCCTGGACCGACCGGCCGGTGGGCGGCGATCCATGGTCAAACTTTGCTGTGCAAGCGAAATCCAAAGATACCCCGCCCGTGCCGGAGAGTCTGGATTGGGATCTCTGGTTGGGACCGGTTCCTTACCCGGGCCTATCACCCGGATTATCACCCCTTGAAATGGAGGGCTTGGCTCGATTTTGGAACAGGTGCCCTGGGTGATATGGGATGCCACATCCACCTGCTTTTTGGGCCTTGGATCTGGGCGCCCCACAGAGTATAGAGTCGACCCACTGGGAACCAGAGGTGAGCTCGCAGACTTTTCCCAGAGCCTCCATTATCGTTTTAATTCCGGAACGTGGAAACAGGCCTCCGGTAAATTTGACCTGGTATGATGGCCGCCTTATGCCTACTCTGCCGGAAGAGTTGGAAGAAGGGGAGGACTTTGCCCTCCAGCGGCGCCATAATTATTGGCGATCGGGGGAAAATTGTGCATGGAACTACCGGCGCCGAGGGGATGCGTCTGATCCCCGAGAAACGGATGCAGGAGTATCAACGCCCGGAAAAAACTATCCCGAGAGTTAAAGAGGGGCATGAAGGAGATTGGCTGCGCGCGCTGCAAAGAAGGAGCCAATGGCTGGCCAGCCAGCTCATTTTTGAGTATGGCGGAGCATTGACGGAGATGGTTCTGCTGGGAATGATCGCCATCCGGATGAAAGAACAGAGACTGGAATGGGATGCACAAAACCTGAAGTTTACCAACAATGCCAAAGCCAATGAGTTGCTCCACATTCCGTATCGTAATGGCTGGAAATTATAATCAGCTTGCTCTGGCCCAGCTTTTTTTCACTACAGGGAGCCCAAGGAAGCAGAGAGTTGGTTGGGGTTGGGGAAACAGCTCTACGTCATACTCATCATTTGCTTCGTGTTTGATGTTTTCGGGCTCTGGATTGGTCGGAGTGGGGCCGCAAATAAATTAGTCAAAATATTGGTTAAAGGGAGAAGAAACTTTCCTCAAACCTTTATCAACTACTACTTTGTCCAAAAATTCCGTAGCACAGGCTTAGTCTGATTTTACCTTCCGATAGTATCCTCTAATTAACTGGGGAGGGGGATCAATTTCACTTATTTTATGAAATGAGGGAATATTTTTCCCCCTTTTCCGTCTTAATGAGTGAGGACGGACGGATACGGTTGCTTGGATTCACCTCAAAGAAGTTGCCGGGGAAGCCGGCTCTCTGGCCCCGAGAGATTTTGTCGAACTCAGATGAATCATTCTGGTAATTCAGCAGGCCCTGAAATCCGTTTTTCATCTTTCAAACTTGGAAGATTTTATGATTCGCGCATGGAAAATTGGGATTGGGATGGCTGTCCTGGCCATCTTGCTTGCAGGGCAATCAGCCCAGCGGCAGAACAAGCCGGCTATGTGCTGGTGGACAAACTTGTGACTCTTATTGATCAAATGGCAAATTCCCCTGATGTCTCTTACGATCAGATCAACTCCGCCATCAGTGAAATGATGGTGATGGCCAAGGAAGCCAAGGCTGAACAGCGGGTCGACCAGCAGTCTTTCGACCGTTATTCGCGGATTCTTCGACTGATCAAGCTGGTCATTATTGAAGACAAGGCAGAAATCCTGCGCCCGATTCCGGCCCGGAATGCGCGGCTTTCACAATATTCCAAACAAGATTTAGGCGAGGCGGTGATGCAGACCTTGTCCAGGGGAGCAGCACCCCATCGAACCGAAGCAGGATTGGAAAAGGAAGCGGTTCACGGACTCGATGACAAGCTTCAAAAGCTATCTTCTACTAAAGCGGTGTGGTGCGCTTTTATGCAGATCTCCAGATAAATTTTCTTTCCGCTCATCCCCTGGCGGCATCCGAGTTGGACTGCTGAAACATGACGCAGATTTGTCCGGGTAATCCCTATGAAAAAATCATGGCTTAATTGCTGCCAGTATTTTCCCATTAGCGCGGGCTGTGAAATCCACTGCAATCGGGCCGGATTCTCTTCAAAGTGGCGGTACACTGGAATTGCGGGATCTAACCCTAATTCCTCATACGTCCTGGCCTTGCGCTCAACCAAACGGCATTCCCCATACCGGGGATTCGCCACCCAACAGATCCGGTTGTCCATGCGGAGAATCGGGTACCAGGCCAAACCCTGATGAGTGCGGACGGCTTCATATTCAAACCCATATTCCCGGTCGCAGGTACTTGAAAGTCATGGGCTCCTCAGGATTAGCGCTGATGGTCGCGTGCGCCCAGCCGGGGGGGACCAGCACGGTTTCGCCCGGTCCCGCTTCAATGGCAAAACAGCGCCCGGACTTTATGCGTTCCTGCATATAGATGATGGCCCGCCCGCTCCAGATTTCATAAAGTTCCGGCGGAGGCCAACCGCTGTGTGCAGACACTTTCTGGACATGCCCCTGGCTGCGCACTGGTTCTTTGCCCAACCGGCCGGCGGCATAAGTGACCACGCCGAATAGCAGCATACGGCGCTGCAACTCCTCAGCGTCCTTCCCTTTTCCAACATCCATGCCAATCGCATAAACCGGGTCAGGACCAACACAATTGGGTTCAAGCAAGCTCGGGCGGATCTGGTCCAGCAGGCGGTATTCAGGCTTTGGCCCAAAAACATCTTCCCCAGACTCAACCTAAACGGAGCAGGGTATGACTTCGATCGCAAGCCCGGGATTAAATTTCATGCTTGCGTCCTCACAAGGTCTTTGATGGTACCATTGGCGGCCCTGAGAAGATCCCCCGGGACGTATCGTATAGCTTCCTACGGATGCCGGAATGATGAAGGTTTCAGCATAATGAACCACGAATGGGGAAATAATCCCGCCGGGCTTTCCACAACTGCCTCTTCTCCTTCTATCAGGTTTAGCACATTCACACCGCCGCGGGTATGATGCGGCACCCTGCCGGTAAACCAGTGCCGGCGAGTCTCAATGAACTCCAGCTCGTGAAGGCCGGTTCGTTCCTCGCGCCACCCCTCGCCCTGCCCCAAAGGCTCGACGCGGCTGACCAGTTGGGCGCGGACCCACTCGGTGTCGCGGTGCCACTGAAGGTCGAGGACTCCATGTTCAATGTGAATGGGGCGGGGCCGCCCGTCCAATCCAAGCCGGGCCGAATCCCAGAGCTTGAAGGTGAAAATATAGGGAGTGGCGCTGATTTCCAATACCATGGAGTTTTTCCCCGAACAGTGAATAGTGCCCCCGGGGATCAGAAAATGATCATGTTTGCGGGCCGGCCAGCGATTGAATATTTTTCATCCGGAAACAAGAAATCTCCGCGTTGAGCGCGGTTAAGATCGTTCGCCATGGCGTCGGCATCGATCCCGGTTTTCACTCCGAGGTAAACTTCAGCTCCAGGCGCCGCATCCAGCAGATAGTAACTCTCGTCCTGGGTGTAGTTCATGCCGAATTGATCCTGGATGTATTCGGTCAGGGGATGCACTTGGAGCGAAAGATTGCCACCCTCCCAGGTGTCCAGGAAATCAAAGCGGATGGGGAATTCGGCTCCAAAGCGGGCGTGGACGGCATCCCCTAGCAACTCGCGAGGATGATTAAACACCAGATCGATAGACGGAATTTCGACACGCTCACTACCGAACCCCAGCAACAGGCTGTTTTCCTCAGGCACACAGTCGAAACACCAACCGTAATTGACAGCTGAATGATCCAGGCCACAAACCCGCTTCATCCATTGCCCTCCCCAGGGAGCCGGGTCGAAGAAGGGGACCACGCGGAAAGGCTGCCGAAAGCCATGGTCAGCCCGGCTGCAGGTGAGATGCAGAAATCATTTTGGGATTAGCGGAATCATGGGTGTCTAGAAGCAGATCCATTTGTTGCCAGACTTTTTTCTTCAACCGGTCAGCGGCTCGCCAATCGACAAAGAAAGCTCGCTTGGATTTTAATCCAGCTCGTTCGTCCTGATTTTCAATACCGAGATTGCTGATCTGGTTTTGCCGCGGCGCATCGTGCAGCTCCCAACGGGCCATGTCGGCATAAACGAGACAATCCCACTGCCGGGCAAGTAGCGCGGCTCCGGTGCCAATGACTATTCCCAAACCCTTGGACCATTGCTCAATTTTGGAGCGGATAGCGGCCCAGCGGTCTTGATCGAAGAAATCTTCAATCCGGAGCCCGTTTATTCGCCCGAAAACCGGATCATCACCCAAATCGCGCGCTTGCAGGACTTTCGATTTGGTCCGGAGTTCGGTAAAACTCCTCAGCTCGCCAGACCTTTTAGGTTGGAGTCCTCCCTCAAATACCGTCCGAATTTGCTCACATCGGCCCCCGGGTAACATTCCACCACCAGCAGAAATCGGGACGGGTCCACCCGGCTTTGAAGTTGATCGAGAATAGACCCCCATCCTTTCCAGCAGTCCGACGAGCGAGGTGAAACGGGAATGAAGGGGAATTTGTCGTAGTTAGATGATCTTGCCGGTATCATTGCGCCTCCTCGCTGAGCAGCGGGACTGCGCCCAGCAGAGCTGCCTGGCTTCCCGCACGGCGGGCCGAAGGGTGACTTGGCCCCAGGGAGTCCAGGTGTGCCGATGAACATGCGCTTCTAGTGCGGGCAGCACTTCCTCCGCCCGCTGCATCACTCCTCCGCCGACCACGATCAGCTCAGGATCGTAGGCATGCACTAGAGCACCAGTCCAGTCGCCCATACCGTCAGGCACTGTTGTCGAATAGCCACGGCCACGGGGTCACCAGCATCTGCCAGTTCAAAGAGACGACGAAAATTAATTTCAGCGGAATCCTTCAAATGGCTATTTTCAAAGTCCGGCCACTCGCGGCAGATTTGCGGCAAAGCCCAGGTGGAGGCTTCCGCTTCGACACACCCTAATCCCCCGCAGTTGCAAGGGCGGCCATCCCAATTGACAGGAAAATGTCCGCCCAGGCATCCGGCCTGAAAGTGTTTTCCCCGGGACCAGCCGATTCCCCATCATGGCTGCTCCGCCCACACCGGTTCCCAGGGTCATATCACCACTTCGCTGGTGCCCCGCGCGGCCCCGGCATACCACTCCCCCAGCAGGGCCAGCCGCGCATCATTTTCCATCCGCAGCGGCACCCCCAGAGATCGACGGCACCAGCCATTAAAATCAAATCCTCTGGCTTCATCATACTTCTGGTTGGTTGATAAGACGCGGTTAGAAAGTGAGTCGACCAAACCACAAAAGCCGAAGGCCAGACCTGCGCAGTCCTTTAAGGATATGCCTTGATCCGAACACAATTGTCTGAGAGCCGTCTCAATCTCAGCCAACACACCACTCAGAGGCCAACCCTTCATGGGAAGGCTTAGATCGGCAAGCAGCTGTTCGTCCTCCACCAGGGCACAGCTGACATGATGTCCCCCCAAATCCACTGCCAGCGCTTTCATTCAGATTCCTCCTCGAGAAGCGAGGGTCGTCCCCTCGATGGCAAAAAGACGGGCTGAAAAACCAGCCTGCTCGATTGTGCCGTAATCATGACCGGCGGCACTTGGCCAGCAAGCCCAAAAGTCAAGCGGCACTTTTCCGGTGTTTGCCACCCGGTGGGCCACTCCCCCGGGGATGTAATGAAGCGATCCACGCCGGAGCAATTCCAGCCGGCAGTGACGTTTTTCATCCATGAGTAGCAGGGCCCCTTCGCCTAGAAATAGTCAGATAGAGAATTCAGCCTGTTCTCGCCGAGCATGATAATGCCCCCGGGTCATAAAATATTCGCTGCCAACCAGCCCAGGCAGGATGTAAGTCCGCCCCCAAAAAGATCCCCCCTTGGTCCCCTCAGGAACCGGAAAAAGAGATTCCACTTCATAGACCACTGTTGCCGGATCCAGCGCTGCAAAGGCGGCGGGATCCTTGAACACTCCGGCCAAGTCCTTCAGCCGCTTTGTGTACCGCTGAATGTTTCCCTGTTGAAACTGTCCGGTGTCAAAATCCACCATCAATGCGGGAGGGTTGGCCAGGTTCATAGTCACCTTTCTGTCTTTCGACCCGATAGAGTCAATATGAAAGCTCGTCTATTAATGTCATATGCTCGACGCTGTGAATATAACATCAGCCAACATAGCAGCAAATTTGTGTGCGCTGGGTTCCTGATCCATCCCGCAAGAAAAATCGCTCATCGATGAGCCTCAGAAATAGGAGCTTGTGGCAGGACATTGCGGTACAAAGAGCGCACCGTCTGTGCTTTTTCTTAAGTGCACAGCCTGTTTTGATGTCCTCCCGCGGCAATGGGCGAGAGTTGTGCGCAACTGAGGCTTCTTCAAGGCACGGCTTTTTCCACGATATCTTTCCGGTAACTATCGACTATGGCCAACATTTCATCTTTCTCTTTTTGCGAGATCTTGTTCTTATCCAGCGCAGCGGCCAGGTGATGCAGGGTTGCTTCCCAATCTCCGTTGGAGATCCCGAGTCCTCCATGGGCCGTCTTCATATCACGGCCGATATAAATGCAGGGCCCCCCCGATAGCGCACAGAGCTGGTCAATCAATAGCTGACGCGCGCGCCTGAGTGAATCCTGGCTGCGGCCTCCCGAGAAGCGACTCATCCGCGGATCGCTTCTGTTTAGATCGAAGTAATCGCGGGCGACGGCAGCGATTTTGTCATACCCCCCGATCCTTTGGTAGAGTGTTTGCTTTTCCTGCGAGAAGGCTAGTGATACGGCCACAGCCAATGCGACGGCAATACTCAAAGCTATCCGCGAGAATTTATTCTTCATGGACTCCTCCAATTTAATCAGAACTGCCGCTGAAGGCAGATGGAATTGAGCCTGATGCCGGACTGGATTGGCCAATCAGCGGGCCATCCAAAAACTTCCCATCAGGAGTCAGTGTTATTTTGACACAAAGGTGGATCGTACAGAACTGGAGGAAAGCTCTTAATTGAGAAAGATGATGATCGCCGGGGTGCCCACCGGAGTGATTTGTCCGGTAAAAGTGAGGGTGCCAGTCTGCCGATTTACGCGAAACGCCGCAATTGCATCACTCCTCTGGTTGCACGAGTAAAGGAAATCTCCCGTGGAATTGAAATTAAAGCTGCGCGGGTAATCGCCCCGAGTCCACTCTTCCCCAAAGAAGAGTCAACATGCCGTTTGCTGCGATGGAAAAAAAGGCAATACTGTCGTGCAACCGGTTGGCGGCATAGAGGAATTTTCCATCAGGGGAAACCATGATCTCTGAAGTAAAATTGGTTCCCGTAAAGCCCTTCGGCAGAGTCGATATGGTTTGTCGCGGAATCAGTTTTCCGTCCGAAGCATCATAATCGAAAAGCACCACGGTGGAGCCTTCTTCCTGCAGCGAATAAAACCACCGGCCATTGTGATGGAAAGTAAAATGGCGCGGACCATCTCCTGGAGGCAGTGGGAACGATGCGGGATTATTGGCGTAAAGCTTTCCCCTTCTCAAGATCAAACTTCCAGCTGAAGATTCGGTCCATTCCAAGATCACTGGCCAACACGAATTTTCCTGCCGGGTCCGATTCGATCATGTGGGCATGCGTCCGCTCATGTCCACTGATAGCGAAGCTGCCGGGAGGTGCACTAGCCGAATGGATTGGACCCACTGCCCCCTTGTCCTCTTTGACATCAGTGGCCGGGCCGAGCTCTCCATTCGGCCGGATGGGAAGGACAGCAATGGTTCCCCCGTGGTAGTTGGCTACCAGTGCGTATTTGCCGGAAGGGTGCACGCTCAGGTGACAAGGGCCAGCCCCCTCTGAACTGACAGTGTTGAGCAGCGTCAAATCACCGCTGGCACGATCGATCGAATATGCGCTCACCGAGCCGGAATTTGTACCCTGGTAATCCTGGGTTTCATTTGCCGAATATAAGTGAGTTCGGGAGGAATCAAATGTCAGCCAGGAGGGGTTGGACCCATTCTTAAAAAGCTTGCGCAGTGACAATGCCCCAGTGGAAGGGTCCATTTGAAATAGGTAAATGCCCTGCCCGTTCCCCTTGCTGCCCTCCGGCCCCTGCGGTGAACTGTAGGTTCCCACGTAAGCCAGAGTGGGTCCCTTTGCCGATTTCGTTTGGTTCTCCAAGGCCCACGCGATTTTCGGCCCGAAAAAGCCCAGAGCCGCGGTACTCTTCAAAAATCTGCGACGTGAAGATCCTCCCTGCAAATTGTGTTGCCTCTGCGTCGTTCCTGAAGACATCGAAGCCTCCTTTGGCCTATACGAGCGGATTCACCGATAGTGAAGGTCCGATTATGCGGCGGCTGAAGATGCAAGTCAAGTTGCGGGTTTGCGGGGGGTGCAATTAAGAGAGGCGTACAGAAATACCGAAATGCAAAGTTGCTTTTTGAGTCTGGGGCATTTCCGTGGGTCGACGAAGCGCTCTGAAATTGTGAAATGTCTCAGACCCATTGTCTCGGGATATGCTAGGATTGGGCGGGCCAATCAATCCACACTGAAGGATCGGATTGCGGGAATTCCCGGATATCCCTTCGGATCGGCAGCCCCTGATTCTCATTTCGCATGTTTGGAGATTGATTTTAATGACTGTGACTTGGCATAGAACAGTATTGGGTGGAAGGTTTCTCTTGATTTTGACGCTGGCCAACCTGCTAAGTTTCCCATCGGAGTCCCAAACCGGTGATACTGCCGGCCAGGCTCCCGTTGACGCGGCCGCATTTGCCCAAATTGCGGATCTATTCCAATATGACCGGACCCTGCCGCTGGAATCTGCTACGCTAGGGAATTGGCCTTATCGAATTCCTTATGTGATTGAAAAAATTTCCTACAGAAGCATACACAATGAAATTGTTTCGGGGTACTTTGCGCATCCGCAGAACAGCGGGGGAAAGCGAAGTGCTGCCATTTTGCTGGTGCATGGTTCGAACGGCATTTGGGGAAAAAATGAAGATTGGGCGCTCGACTGGATGGATGTGCTGGCCCGCTCAGGCCGTGCAGTTCTGGTGATTGACAACTACGGGTTCGGCGAGCGGCTCAAACCCGGCGAAGGTGAACAGGGCCGCCCCATGGGGCCTTTTGAAACCAGAGACATGGTGATTCAAACCGTGGTGGATCAAAGGCGCGGCCTGGACTATCTTGAGTCACGCTCTGAGGTGGACCCGGCCAAAATCGGGCTGCTCGGAGGAAGCCGCGGCGGTTGGATCGGCGCGATGGTGGCAGGATTGGATCATCGTTTGAAGGCGGTGGTCCTGACTGTAGTGGCGGAACCTCGCGGAACTTCCGCCGACCCATTCTCCCGGTATCAGCACACTCTGAATTTTGTGCCCCACATCGGGGCCCCCGTGTTGATTGTTGGCGCCAGCCGGGATAAGCCTTCTCGCGTGACTTTTGACCATCAGCTGTATGCCGCGCTGCCAGGACCGAAACATGAGATTTGGTTTGATTCTGAACACTACATCCCACCCAAGCAGAACAACCGGGAGATCCTTCAATGGCTGGATTCGAATCTGAAGTAATCTCCCCTTGTTTCCACCTTCGAATAGTATCCGAAGGCACCCGAACGCTCCGGCTCTTCTGACATGGAAACGCTCGACGGGTGGCGTCGCCATGATAGCGCATTCCACCTTGTTGCCCATTTTTGTCATCTTATGTGATGATAACGGAGTTATGTCGGAAACCAACTTGACCCTATCCGCCGATCACTTCCTGGCATGATCATCCAACTCAATCAATAAACCTGACAATCAGGAGGTGAATCATCACTTCAATGGGCGTGAATCCTCCACTGTCGGGGCAAAGTCCCGCTATGAATTATTTACATTTTCATTGCCCCAGTCGTGTAATTTTTACCACGATTAATCCAATATTTTTTCACTTTAAGGAAGGAATCTCCTTATCCCATTGAATTTATTAGCTCTCAAAAGTTCATATTCGTGCACAAAAATGGTAGCCAAATTGCAAACTTGTTCTTTTCTTGTTGGTGGGAGCTTTAGGATTCATATGGGAAGGAGGAAGCTAATGATTAATAAAGCGTGTGATATTTATCTGCAGGGCAGAGGTTTCTGTTGGTGTCCGAGTGGCGCCTGGAACGTGACGGATGAAAAGCTTTGCCAACTCTGCAGGTTTAAAACTGAAGAAAAGATGAAAGAGAAGACGTCTGTCCTGATTAATAATCCGGCCATATTTGAATATAAGAAGGAGCAGGAGCGTCCATATAGAGTGGCTGTCTCGGCTTGAGTATTTTTAGTGTTTTGATCCGCAGGCAACTTATCAACTTTTCTTCGATTACCAAGCATTTTGGGAGACTGAAAAATATCGGTGAGGAATGAAACATTGGGGGGGAGGTTTGATGTGGTCCAACCTCTCCGAATACTAACCTGAATGCGGGAGAGCGGTCTTGGGGTGTGACCCCAAGAGGACCGGCTTCTTACCTTTGATTGAAATTAACCTCGCACCTTCGATCAGAGTTCCCAATTAGATTTCTCCAAAATGTTCGGGCACGGAACCCCGCATATGTGGCTCTCCCCCCCCCCCCGAGTCTATTTCCTCTTGGGAGGAATTGGCCGCATTGGCGGCAGTGCGGTTTTTCGATGGTTCGAAGCACTCCGGCTTTTCCATAATTCATGTGGATGATTCATATCCAGTCCAGACCGATCAGCGAGACACCCTTGTGCGGACCTTCTCGGTCTTCCACTCTTCATCGCGCATTCGCCAGGGTGTAATTCAAAGTGCGACAGGATAGAGAGTGTGCCAAGGGATGGAATGCACGGGAGGGCGAGCCTCCCGCTTAGGCGGACTCCGCCTGGCGAGCCACCCGTGTGTGCCATCTCTACCCAGACCGGTTCGGCAGGAGCCTCACCCTCCCGGCGATTGCTCAGTTCAGCCGATCAGCGAGACTGGTTCACCCTGTCGCACTTTGAATTACACCCCATTCGCCAGATTAGAGTGCCCCCCCCGCTCTCTTTTATTGTATACTCAACTTCTCATATGATTTAGAGGAAGCATATCAAAGCGCGCTGGCACGGTTGTTGACAAGCTGTAATCAAACGAGCGGTGTCCGCACGGAATTCCTGATGACAGGAGGTTATCCATGAGAAAATCCATTTCTTTTAAGCTGAATGGCAAACCAGTAAGCATGGAAACAGAGGGCGAGCGCACTCTATTGTGGGTTCTGCGCGCCGACCTGGGCCTTACGGGGACCAAGTTTGGGTGTGGAGAAGCCCATTGCGGCGCCTGTACCGTCTTGGTCGATAAAAAGGCGGTCCGCTCATGTGTATTTCCCGTAAAAGAGCTCAAGGGGAAAGAAGTTCTCACCATTGAAGGACTCTGGAGTGGCGGCAATCTGCATCCACTTCAAAAAGCCTTCATCAAGCACGATGCCCTTCAATGCGGCTACTGCACCCCCGGCATGATACTGAATGCTTACGGCCTGTTGTTGAAAAATCCGCGGGTGACGCGGGCGCAAATTCTGGAGGGGATGGAAGGCAACTTATGCAGGTGCGGGGCGCATACGCGCATCGTACAGGCAATTGAAGAGGCAGCCCAAGAAATGAAAGGCGGTGATTTCAAATGAAAGAGAATGAATATATTGAACTCGATTTTAGTGATATATCTGAGCTCCCCAATCTGAACCGCCGGGATTTTCTAAAAACTGTGGGCGGCGGCGTCATCGTCCTATTCTGGGTTGGCGATATCTCTCGGCTGGATGCCCAGACCCGTGGCAGAGGCTATCCGGAGGATTTCAATGCTTACCTGAAAATTGGAGCCGATGGCAAAGTCACTTGCTTTACCGGGAAGATTGAGATGGGACAGGGGGTCATCACCTCGTTGGCGCAGATGCTAGCCGATGAGCTTGACGTCAACATGGATTCAGTCGTCATGATCATGGGGGATACCTCGGTTTGTCCCTGGGATATGGGGACCTTTGGCTCGATGAGCACCCGCTTCTTTGGTCCTCCTTTAAGGGCTGCTGGAGCGGAAGCCCGGTCTGTATTAATAGAGTTGGCCGCCGAACGACTCGCCACCACTCCTGACAAATTGACCGCGGATAATGGAGTGATCTTCGATAAGAGCCGCAAGGAAAAACGAGTCACCTATGCTCAGCTCGCCGAAGGCAAAACCATCATACGGAACGCGAAACTGAAACCAGCTTTGAAAACTCCCGCCGAGTTCAAAGTTATGGGCAAAGAGTTCTTGCGGCGCGATGCTCTGGAGAAAGTCACGGGCCAAGCCAAGTATGCGGGAGATATTCGTCTTCCCGGCATGCTCTACGCTAGGATTGTGAGGCCTCCCGCGCACGGAGCCAAGCTAAAGAATGTTGACATTTCGGCAGCTGAACAAGTCCCGGGCGCTTCCGTAATTCGAGATGGCGATCTGATCGCCGTTCTCCACAAGAATTTCGATGAAGGTGGAGCTGCGTTGGAAAAAGTCAGAGCCAACTTTGACGAGCCGGAGGCCAAGGTTGACGATGAGACAATTTTCGAACATTTGCTGGCCAATTCCGGAAAAGGGAATGAGGTAGCCAAGGGTGGCAGCCTGGAGAGTGGAGCGCAGTTGGCTGAAGTCGTAGTGGAAGAAAAGTATCTGGATGGATATGTTGCTCACGCTCCCATCGAGACCCACACGGCTTTGGCTCACGCAGAAGGTAATAAAATGACGGTCTGGGTGTCGACACAGGCGCCTTTCACCATCAAAGACCGGATTGCGGAGGCCATTGGTTTTGCTCCCGCTGACGTCCGGGTGATCACTCCGTTTGTTGGAGGAGGATTCGGTGGAAAGAATCCCGGACAACAAGCCGTGGAAGCTGCCCGTCTGGCGAAATTGAGCGGAACGCCGGTCCAAGTGACCTGGACGCGGGAAGAAGAATTTTTTTATGATACGTTCCGTCCCGCGGCGGTGGTCAAAATAAAATCAGGAATTACGAAGTCCGGAAAAATTGTGCTCTGGGATTACAACGTTTTTTTTGCGGGAGACCGAGGCGCCCGGCATTTTTACGATATCCCAAACCATCGAACAATCAGCGCTGGTGGCGGTTTTGGCGGAGGGCCCAATCCACATCCGTTTGGTACGGGGGCCTGGCGAGGGCCGGCCGTCAATACCAACACGTTTGCCAGAGAGTCGCAGATTGATATCCTTGCCTCCAAAGCTGGAATTGACCCGGTGGAATTTCGCCTCCAGAACCTGAAAGACGAGAGAATGATCCGGGTTCTGAAAACCGCCGCCGAGAAATTCGGCTGGACTCCGGCCAAGAGCCCCAGCGGCCGTGGCCTTGGAGTGGCCTGCGGGATCGATTCGGACAGTTATGTGGCCCATATTGCCGAGGTTGAAGTGGATAGAGAAACCGGGCACGTTCAGGTGAAGCGCGTGGTATGCGCCCAGGACATGGGCCTGGTGATCAACCCCGAAGGCGCCAGGATCCAAATAGAAGGATGTGTCACCATGGGCCTTGGATATGCGTTGGCCGAGCACATCCGCTTTAAAGGCGGCAAGATTCTTGACAAGAATTTTGACACCTACGAAATTCCTCATTTTTCCTGGCTGCCGAAAATTGAGACGGTGATTGTCAAAGCGGATGACGCGCCTGCGCATGGCGGTGGAGAGCCTGCGATTATCTGTATGGGTGCCGTGATTGCCAACGCGATTCATGATGCCATTGGCGTGAGGATCTTCCAACTGCCGATGAATCGCGAACGAGTGAAAAAAGCGGCTGCAATCCCCGCCTGAACCCGTGGTTCAAGCTGATGTACCGGGAGCGGCAGGCGGGAAGTCCTGGGTCCGTGTAAAACTGTGGCCCGGCTTTATACGCTCCGGAGGCCTTTCATTTGGAGCGCTTCCTCATTCCTCTCCCAATGAATCGGATTCTGCTGAGTGCAGCTGGATTTGTGCGCTCCGCGGAACACCACCTGCTCGCCGTGCGGTTTTATTTCTGAAAAATTAAGTGCTCAGTATCCTGGATCTTTTGCCAGCCAGCCCAGATCATAAATCCAAATTGCCATCCACCATCATCCGGACCAGCTTGAAATTTCCCTGCACTTTGGATTTACCCGACTTGAGTGACAAAGATGATCTCATCGTCAGCTAATTCGATAGTGGGCTTTCCGTCAATACTCTTGGGAAACATGTAAACCGCGAAATTATCCTGCCGATCTTTGGGTGGGACATAGCTTTTGAGCTCGATCTTTTTGCTTTTGTCCTTTTTCGAGAGGAGAAATGTCGCGGATTTGACCGTGTCAAAAGTCAGCTGATTAAAGGGCTCAATCCCCGGACTGCTGATGCCAATTGCATAGTCGGGCATCGGCTGTTTGAGGAACTGCGCGGCTTGTTCTTCTGTCAATGCCCCCCGCAATTGGGTCATTCGGCACATTGCCTCACGAACCTTGGTTGAGGAAAACCATCGAATGTAAAGAGGGACGAATCACTTCCGCCGAATCCCTGGCTCTTGATCAAATCACCGCCGCTATTTGGGCCCCCCCGGCGGAAGACCCGTGGCGTGGCGATGCCGCCATAATTACCCGGGAGAACGGTTGGTCTTGTCCAGGGGGAATTGGTCAGCATTGCCATTGCCTCCTGTTCGTTCCACTGTCGATACGCTTTTGTTTCCCAGTACTCCTTGGCGAAAAACGTCCATGACGATGCCAGGATAAAAAGTAATGATAAAAACAAAGAGTGTTACCGCGGATTTGGATTTTTTATTCATGAGAAACTCCTTTGGGGGGACCTGAGCCCTCGAATGAGAATGGAATTTATAAACATGGCGGGAAATGCCCTTATGCATGGAATTCAAGAGTATTAGTTCAATCGGACTCAGATTATATCTATATCACGGACATTTTGCGGAGCGATGCTGAGACATGCTATCCGGAAACCCATTTGGGCTGTGCCAGGAAGGGGAATTCACGAGGTTGAAAAAAGGAATCATTCATAATTCTATTTCGTCAATTTGCCTCCCCTTTCCTGATTCGATTGTATTGTGGGACGGCCTCTGGAGCCACGGCAAAGGCGGAAGATCGCGGCCCGAGGGGAGGGCGAGCCTTCTGGCGAGCCATCGTGCATGCGGGACAGGCCCCGGCTCGGCGGGAGCCTTGCCCTCCCGGCTGACTTAGACCATGGAGCTATATTGCCAGCAGCCAATCCAGAAATCTGGCAGGTATATCCATTTCGTTCCGACACACATGCCCGAATTCCTTTGGTTATGGTTCTATGGAAGGCGGTCTTCTCTTAAAATTCTCAAGCAAGTATTGTCCCGGCTTGAGATCAGAACGGTCTTTGTGGGAGAGAATGCACCACCCCTCCTCATCGCGAAGCTCGCGTACACGCCGCCCCCATTCAGCTTTCCAACCGGAGACTTTCTGCAGCTTCTGGCTCTCAATAATGCGTCCAACAAAGCTTTAGTAGAGCGTTCAAAATTACCGCAAACAAGATCAGTGCCAGAGTGTATTGATTTACAGGCAAGCGCGCTTTATCTTTTCTCGGATGAATTGTCAAAAGTCAAAAACAATTTGCCTTCACCGGAAGTGGAACGACGAAGGACGAAGGAGATTGTGGGGGGAGCCTGGTTTGAAATGCTCTCAATGGTGGCTCCCTCGGCCCGGGCGCTCATGAATTTGAAAGATGCGGGAGCATATATGCGGGCAGTCAATAGATCGTTTTTTACGAGTTTGAATCCACACGCCAGCTCACCTTCTGCCGGATTCCACTCTTCCGCATTCAACTCCGCTCCGCCTTGGGAAACATACCGGTTGGTGGAAAGAAACTGAGGACGATTCAATTGTTCGTGAATGGCCAGCAGAAGATTTGAATGTGCATCGATCTGGGATGAAAATGTGCCGCTATGGACGCCGAGGAATTTCCGGTTCCAGAATTCATACAACAGATATTCCTTGTTATCGTCAAGCCCTACATTCGCGAAAGTCAAGCTGATCTCTCTGGTTTTTTCTTTCCAGTTAAAAAGAGAGACCACGAAAATACGGTCCGGTCCAATACCGCGTGTCCTCTTACCCAAAATCTTTGGCCGTATCCATTTTTAATCGTAATTCAATGTCGGATTCCCGGAGAAGGTGAAGAGCATCCAAAAAATGCATCTGGAAACTACCCGGGCCAACGGCGCGTTCGGCGGCCATTTCGCCGGCTATTCCCATGACTGCCATGGCGTGCGCAGCCGCCTGCAATGGCGAGGGATTCACGGAGGCAAACGCCCCCGTTAGCGCCGTGGCAGTGCAGCCCAGCCCGGTAATCCGCGGCATCATGGAGTGGCCATTCGAGATCCGGATCAGGGAATCCCTGGCCACAATCAGGTCGGTGGGACCGCTAACCGACACGACACATTGGCGGGATATGGAAAGCTCTCGAGCCTCTTCGCGAATCTCTTCAGGGTTGTGTGTGCTATCGACTCCTTTGGTGCCATGCCCTGGAAGGATCAGAGATCTGATCTCTGAGGCGTTGCCGCGAACAATCGTGGGTGAAATCTCGCGAAGCAACCTTTGTGCAACGGCGGTGCGGAATTGGGTTGCTCCACTCCCCACCGGATCCAGGATTATTGGAATCCCTCTATGTTTGGCCTCTTGCCCGGCTTTTACCATGGCTTCCACCCAGGTGGCGCTCAAGGTCCCGATGTTGATTACCAGTGCCCGGGCATGACTCACCATTTCTTCCACCTCCTCGATGGCATGGGCCATCACGGGGGAAGCGCCGAGGGCCAGCAGAGCATTAGCGGTCGTGTTCATAACAACATAGTTGGTAATGTTGTGAACGAGTGGCGCTTCCGCGCGAATCCGCTGAATATCGCGCCAAATCATATCAATCTCCTCGTGAAGACGAAGTCAACGGTCGATGAATCCCATCATCCGTGAATTGTAGCGAAGGCCTGCGACGGTTCCGGGGGAAAGTGCTTTGTCGAGTAATTCCAGGTCGTTAAAATTGAGCTCCAGCGTTGTCGCACGGATATTTTCTTCCAGGTAAATTCTCCGTTTCGTTCCAGGGATCGGGACGATGTCAGCTCCCTTATGAAGCAACCAGGCTAATGCAACTTGAGCAGATGTTGCGTCATTGCGAACAGCGATCTCGCGAACAATAGAGGCTGCGTGCATGTTCGCCTGGAAGTTTTCCCCTTGGAAACGCGGGTCCCCCCGCCGATAATCCCCTTCAGGATATTCCTCGGCTGGCTTGGCTGTCCCCGTCAGAAAACCTCGGCCTAGCGGGCTGAACGGCACCAACCCAATTCCCAGTTCCCGCAATGCCGGGATGATTCGGGGTTCCAGGTTGCGTTCCCAAAGCGAGTATTCACTTTGGAGTGCCGTTAGCGGGTGTACTGCGTGCGCTTGGCGAATGGTAGTTTCGCTGGCTTCCGATAATCCAAGAAAACGCACTTTCCCCTCTTTCACCAGCTCTGACATGGCACTCACGGTTTCTTCAATCGGGACCGCGGGATCGACGCGGTGCTGATAAAAAAGGTCGATGGTATCCGTGCAGAGACGGCGAAGTGAGGCCTCGGCTACCTCTTTCACATGTTCTGGCCGACTATCCGTCCCCGCAATTTTACCGTCTTCTATGTGCCATCCGAACTTGGTGGCAATAATTACTTTTTCCCGGCGGCCTTTGAGCGCCTTTCCCAAAAGCTCTTCATTTTTGTATGGACCATAGACTTCTGCCGTATCGAAAAAATCGATGCCCAAATCGATGGCGCGGTGAATCGTGGCGATCGACTCCTGTTCGTCCGCGACTCCATAGGACCAACTCATCCCCATACAACCCAAACCGAGCATGGAAACCTCGAGACCTTGCTTGCCTAGCGTACGTTTTATCATTATCTGGTACCCCTAATTGAAAAGTGACGAGAGACGAGTTATTGGCAACGAAGTGGGAGATTGTTTGCAGCCTCCAACCTCGTCCCTGATCTGGAAAAAGTACGTTGACAAGAATTTACCGCCCTTGATGATGGTACGGCAATTGAATGAAATGTTCCATGCCTATCCAACCAGGTAGAATTGTCCCTTGGAAGACAGGCCATCCTTCCATATAATTTATACACCCAGATTGGAATATGCCAACTTGAAAGGAGACTTTACGATGAAAAGGATGTGCTGCATCAGTTTGTTCGTTTTTTCCATGCTTGTTTTAGCCGTACCCTTGATAGCGGCCGGGCCAGAGTTGTCCCCCGTTGCAAAGGTGATCGATGGGGAAATTGGCATGCTGGAAAGTGAATTTGTGCCACTGGCTGAAGCAATGCCAGCCGAGAAATTTTCGTTTGCTCCCACTGGAGGTGAATTCAAAGGGGTTCGGACCTTTGGTCAGCAGATTTCACACACCGCGGCGGTGATCTACACGATGGCATCTCGCCTCATTGGAGAGCCTTCCCCCAGCGACCCGGGCAAAGATGAGAATGGGCCCGCCACACTCAAAACAAAGGATGACATCATCAAGTACCTCAAGGAATCTTTTGCTTATGCCCATAAAGCGATGGCAAAGCTGAATGAAACAAACTTGACCCAGGAAGTGGCGGTTCCCTGGGGGAAGCCAAAGAAGCTCTTTTTAGCGGACCTTATCGTTTGGCACAGCTTTGATCATTATGGCCAAATGGTGGTTTACGCCGCATGAATGGGATCATTCCTCCCGCCAGTCGGCCGAGTAAGTAAGGGAAACAGTGGATAGTGGATAGTGATGGGAGGAGCAGGGTAAGAAACGACAACGGCAGGAAAGCTTGGCTGATCGCTCGTTGGCACTTCGCGCTTTTGGCCCAGTGACACGAAGCACTCCAGTGTAGCAAACAACACGAACCGGTAGCTGGTGGGTCTATCATGAAATAGGCGTGGGGAAAAAGAAAGGGGCGATTCGACAAGGACGAACCGCCCCTTTCTGTTTTTGCTGCTTTGTGTAGCAGGTGTGTCCTGGGTTGGGCCTATTTGTTTTTGGAATTCAGCTCCGCCCGGGATGCGATGAAAATCCCCGCGAGGATTGGAATGGCTCCAAGAGCCGTCTGCCTGCTGATCTGCTCCCCCAAGAATCCCCAGGCTAAGAGGCTGGACCCAATGGGTTCAGCCAAGGTGACGACAGCTACAAAGGCCGCGGAAAGGTGCGCCAAAGCCCAGTTCAGTGTGGAATGGCCGATGAGCTGAGGCAACAATCCCAAGGCCAGCGCCCAAACGTAGGCAGCAAGGGTGAATCCAAACATCGGCTGGCGCGCAATCATCACAACTACGAGCAACGTGAGCATTGCGATACCATACACTGGGGCGATGTACGCCACCAGCGATCGACCGGCCCGGATTTTACGACCGACGAGGAGGTAACCAGCTACAAAGACCGCGCCTGCCAATGCCAGCAGGTCTCCCAGGAGTTGATGGCTTCCCCTTCCTAAATCGCCGCTGCCGATCAAGAGGCTGCCAATGGCTGCCAACACCAAGCCGAGGATGATTTTGCGGGTGGGCATTTCTCGCAGAAAAAGCCAGGAGCCAAGCGCGACGAAGAGGGGCCCCATCGAAACCAGCACCACGGAACTGGCAACCGAGGTGAAGCCCAATGAGGCGATCCAGGAGGCAAAGTGCAGGCCCAGGAAGACGCCTGAATATGCCATCAGCCACAAATCCTTTTGCGAGATTAGAAGAGTTCAGCCCGGCAGGTAGTCCAGGCATAGGGAAGCAATACTGCGCATGCAAAAACCAGGCGCCAGGCAGCAATTGCCAGTACCGGCATGGCGTTGGCCTGGGCGCAACGGATGAAGACCGCCGCAAAAGACACAGCAACGATTCCAGGATCAACCGGACCAGAAGCCCAAGATTGGAGACTGGCTTGGTAGTCAACTCCGAAAATCCTCTTCATCCAGGATTACACGGGTTTTTTGAGCGGGGGGAAGTGGACCTCGCATTTCACCAGTTAACCAAAGGGAGTCCTACCATCCCGTGCGTTGCCATATTGTAGCCTGTTTCATGAAAATGGATGCGGAGATTCTGTTCAGGAACCTGCCGGAGAGCTTTTCCCGCTCACTGGCCAGTGCGCCCTTCTGTCCGTCAGCTGACGGACCCGGTGAAGTGGGCTCGGTCGAAAATATTTTCCTTTTGCTATTGTCACTGAAAATGAAATTCTCGGGTTTGATTTTCCAGCCGCGGATTAACGCGGATTTGCGCGGATGAATTTTGGAATGGTTTCTTATTAATCGGCGTTTGATCCGCGTTCATCCGTGGCTATTGTATTTTCCAGCAGTGTCATCATGAGATTCACTTAGCGTTTTTCCGATAGAGGGTTTCCCGGAAGAAAGTCCGGGCCTCTTTTCCCATTTGCCGTTCCACTTCTTCCAAAAACAGGGCAGTAGTGGCTTGATGATTCCCCGCAAACCGGGCATAGAGTGCGCTGAGGACCTTATCCAACGGTTCGGCCCCAAATCGGCGTTGCGCTTCCAGGAACATCAAAGTGGTTTTGTAATAACGGTTGACTTCGCGGTCGGGGAGATGACTGCTCCGTCTCGGCAATGGAATCAGAGGTCTTGCTTTCGCTGGCGTTCTGCCGGTATTCCCCGATGCGCATTTCAGCAAAGACTTTGCCGAATATTTCCTCAGAAATACGGAAAGCGGAAAACTCGGCCAGTCCCTCATTGATCCAATCATCCGGGGTGTTGGGATCAACCAGCATCCACCAGAAATGGGCCAGCTCATGACAATTGTGACCGAAATCCCTGGCTTCCCCGAATGGCTCGCTCAGTTTCTGCTTGGTTCGCTCTTCAGAGACAATGATCAGAGGAATCCGGGAATATCCCTGGCCATTGCGGGGAGAGTAAACCAGCCGCATCATTCCTTTCACCTGAGGTGGGCCGTATAAGCTGGAAAGCCGCTCCATTGATTTCAACAGCCGCTCCATCATGGGTTTCATCACGTCCGTGGAAAGACGATCATAATAGACCTCCGCTTGAAAGTCCTTGATCTCCCCTTTCAGCTGGCGCAGACGAGGAGAGGCAAACAATACCATATCTATCCCGGGGGCGTAGGATGTCCACGAAGTGATGGTGCGGCCTGCTTCTTTCCATTGCTTTTGGAGTTGGCCATTGGTAGTTGTCAGATAGGAGACAGGTGTGTTGATCTCCATTTCAAAACTGAATTCTTTCCACCCCTCGAAAAGTGGAAACCAGGCTGAGTAAAGTGCCAACTCAGCCAAATCAGGTCCAATCATATTGCATTCCCAAATGGCCTCTTTAATTTCTCCATCATATCTTAAATAGAGTTGGTGAGGGTTCTCGGCTTCCACCACCGTGGGAGTGCCCAACTGAGCAAACATAGAGGGTGCAGCGGATGCATCGGGATGAAATCTCACGGCTTTCCCTTCAACGGTTGCTTGCCGGAGGGCAAATCCTTTCTGCAAATAGAAATGAGAAGAAGGAGGATTTTGAATCCAGACTTCGGCCTCAAGCCTATGCAAAGCAGGCTCAATTCGGGCTTTTGTATAATAATGGAAATCTTCCTTTTTCTCGCTAAATCCAGTTCCCGTCATGAAGAGAATTAGAATAGTCAATACGGCTGTGAAGATCTTCCGGCTCATTTCCGCCTCTCTTTTTTTTAGGTAAATCTGCATAATTTGAGGAAATATATTACCCTAGCTTTTTTAACCTGATTTGGTTTTTCTCTTCTCTCCGCCTCAGAATTCAAATTTCTCTTGGTAACAGTTAATCGCCTTCTCC
>CAWBAT010000005.1:362500-1759374 GCA_963786955.1 uncultured Acidimicrobiia bacterium | reverse complement strand
TGCTGCTGCCGCCAGAAGCTGGCGTCAATAAGCTGTGCCAAGCCCGGGTTACGCTGCGTGCTGGGACAAACATTCTCCGACGTTCTTTGTTGGCTCCCCCGCAGCGCCAATGGACTGTTTATATCTATCCGCACTCTCACGTTGACATCGGTTACACCAACACTCAGGAGATCGTTGAGAAAATTCACATGCGTAACATCGACGTGGGTATTGATATTGCCCGCAAGACGGCTGGCTATCCTGAGGGGGCCCGTTTCGTCTGGAATCCTCAGGTGGGATGGCCCGTGGACGGATACCTGCGGCAGGCCACACCAGAGAAGAAGGCCGCATTCGTTGAAGCGGTGAAGAAAGGCTGGATCTGCCTCGATGGCACTTACGGTAATGTCAACACGAGCGCTGGCTCTGACGAGGAATTGCTCAGGCTCTTCCATCAGACTCACGCACTCCGCCGGCTGACTGGTGCGCCGCTAGACACCATGACGCAGTTCGACATTCCCGGCGCGAGTTGGGGAATCGTCCAGGCCGCGGTCCAGAATCGTGTTCGAGGTTTCTTCAGCTTTGCCAACCATTTTGACCGTATTGGCACTATCCGCGAAGCCTGGGAACACAAGCCTTTTTACTGGATTGCGCCTGATGGAAAAAACCGCATCTTCTTTCTGCAGGGGTGCCCCTATAGGCTTTGGCTATGTGCTTAAAGGGTCATGGCTCGGCATCAAAAAGGTGCAGAGCTACACGCCGGAATTGGACCGGCTGAGCACTTCTGATCCGCTGTCCCATTTCATTGATCCGTTCATTTTTGACGAGACGGCGAAACTTGAACGCGCCAATAGCCCCTACGACATCTTTGTCATGACCTGGTCCATGGCTGACAACTGTTTGATTGATGCCGATCTTCCTGAGGCCGTCAGACTGTGGAACGAGAAGTACGCTTTTCCGAAGCTTCTTATTGCCGGGGCCCACGAGATCATGACTGGCTTTGAGAAGCGCTACAGTGCCATCATCCCCGAAGTCAGAGGAGACTACACCGAGTACTGGACCGACGGCTTGGGCACTGATGCCCGGCGGGTCGGCTTGAACCGCCACGCCAAGGAGCGCCTCGTGGAAGCGGAAACACTTTGGGCCATGCTCAATACCAGAAGGGCTGCCCCGGTTCAGGCGTTCAACGATTCCTGGCGCAATGTGCTGCTTGGCGCTGAACATACCTGGGGCTACCACGACCCTGCCGCGCCCATCGCCAAACAGATCGAGGCGACCAAGGCCTCGTACTTCAAGATGCCGACAAGAGCAGCCGGGAACTTTTCGCAGCTGCCGTCAAGCCCATTGTCAAGCCGGGCAGCGGCGCCATGGCTCTGCTCAACACCCTTTCCTGGAGCCGCGGCGGACTCGTCACACTGCCGGCGGAACAGAGTCAGGCTGGCAACCATGTCCTCGATGATCAGGGTAAAGAGGTTCCGGCGCAGCGGTTGGCGACCGGCGAACTCGCCTTCCTGGCCTCGGAGGTTCCGGCATTCGGCTCACGCCTTTATCGCGTTGCCGCCGGGAAACAGCAAGGCGAAGCCAGCAGTGAATGCAAGGCCGGGGGTGGCACACTCGAGAATGGCTTGGTGCGCGTGACACTCCGATCCCAAGACCGGTGACGTGGTCGGCCTGGTCGACCTCCGCAGTGGGCAGGAGCTCGTGGATACCCGGTCGCCGTTTGCCGTGAACTCCTATCGCTATTTGCCTGGCAGCGACCGCTCTAAGGCCTCTGGCCCGACTGGAGTCGTCATCAAGGTCAAGGAGAATGGCCCGCTGGTCGCCTCGCTGTCTAGCCGAGCCCAAGCGGCCGGCTGCAACAGCCTTGTTCGCGAAGTCCGCCTTCTCCGCGGACAGCCGTGGATTGAACTGGTGAACACTCTTGATAAACTTGCTACGCGGGAAAAGGAAGGTATCCACTTTGGATTCGCCTTCAATGTTCCTGGCGGTACCACCCGGATGGACATTCCCTGGGGTATCATGATTCCCGAGTTCGACCAGCTTCCCGGCGGCAACCGCAACTGGCTTGCATTCCAGCGCTGGGTGGATATGTCCAACGACAATTACGGCGTCACTTGGACCTCCATCGAGGCACCGCTCATTGAGTTTGGCGACCTTACCGCCAATATTATCGGACCGGGCAAGAACTGGTTGAAATCACTGCCCGACACCCAGACGCTTTTCTCCTGGGCCCTTAACAACCACTGGCACACCAACTTTCCACTGGAGCAGGGGGGACTCATCACTTTCCGCTACCAGATTCTGCCGCATGGTCCTTACGATCCAGGGACTGCCAGCCGTTTTGGTCTGGAGCAGAACCGTCCGCTCGTTGTGGTCCCTGCGGTCAGCAATCCGGTGGAGAAGCCGCTTGTTGCCGTGGACAATGCGCGTATCACAGTCTCCGCATTCAAGCAGAGTGAGGACGGCAAGGCTGTCATTTTGCGTCTGCGCTCGAATTCCGAGCAGCCTGAAAAGGTCAGATTAAGTTGGCCCGCGGGCCAGCCCACATCCGTTCGCCACTGCCTCGCCGACGAGTATCCAGGCGATCCATTATCTGAAGAGCTTGCTATTGCGCCTTACGGCGCCGCCAGTGTGCGAATCGAGTTCTAAATAACTCACCAGTGTAATATGGGAGCGTACCGGTCAGAACGCATTCCGGGCATTGATAAAAGTATTTAGGTGAAAGCTGGCATTCCCTCTTTCGCGCCGGACACCGGAGGTAAAACGGCCATGATTAACCCCTCACGAGACAGACACACACGCCGACAATTCTTGAAGACCGTTGGCACTTCGATGTCCCTGCTTGGCATTCATGTGACCTCACCGATACTAGGAGGAACCATACCAGCGGCAGAAAATGAAGCCAAAGGAGCTATCGTTATCTGCAACCATTGGACACAGTTTGGGATTGGGGAGACCTTTCCCGAGGGTGAAATCAACGGAAGATGGTACAGGAGAAATTTCTCCACGGTGTTCAATTTCGAACGCGGACGGCAGTGGTTGAAGGAATCCCCGGAAAACCGAGTCTGCCATGAGTTGGATGCCTATTTTCTGGAATCGCTGATGGAAGAAGATCCTGCTTATTTGTCGGTCATCCGCGACTTGCTGGAGTCAGGTCGCATGGAGTTGCCCGGAGGCACTTATGGCCAGGCAGAGTCCCAGGTGTTCGGTTATGAATCCGCCCTCCGGCAGTTGACTTTTGGTCAGGCGGCATTTCGAACTTTTCTCGGCCGTCCGGTAACTACTTACATCGTCGAGGAGCAGTGCTTTTTCCCGCAGCTTCCCCAGTTGCTGCTCCAAGCCGGCTTCAAATATGGAAGCATCCAATTCCAGAATTCCGGCACACTCGACTCTCTGCCGCATGATCTGATTCTTTGGGAATCCCCTGACGGTTCAGCCATTCCAACGATTCCACCGCATCCAGGCATGTTAAGCTGCGCACGCCAGTGGAAGGGCTACGACGACATTGTGGCGCAACTTGCCGGCCGTCCCGCCCCGCTAATCTTTCAATGGATGGAGCTCTGGGTGCCTGGACTCGATTGGGGCGCATCTGTGGCGCCTTATCGCAAAGCCATCCACGAGCTTGAGGAGAAGGGCTTCCGGCAAATGTTGCTGAGTGAATACATAGCCTGGGCCTCAAAACGATCGCCCTTGCCGCGAATACGCTTGTGGATGGATCAATCCAATTACAACAACAACTTTTTCCAGGGAGGGTGGGGTTACGAAAACGAGAAGACCGCCCGCAGTTCCAATCAGTATGAAAGCTTGCTGCTGGCAGCCGAGGCGATTTGCGCCGGTGGCGGCCCCAATGAAACTCTCCAGAACTTTAAACGGAAACTCCCGGAATTGTGGTCGCGATTGCTCAGATCCCAAAATCACGATCCCTACCTGGCTGGGAGTGTTCCTGCTTACATAAAAGGCATGCGCTCCTTCCAGAGTGAGCTTGCCGTCAATCAATTGTCTATTGTGAAGGAAGTGCTGCAATCAGATCTTGGTCTAGGGAAACCCATTCCCGCCGATGGCAGTCTGGTCCGGTTTTTTAATCCATGCCCCTGGCCCGTGAAGACGCCTGTCCTCATCGAACTAAACCAAACAGAATGGCCAAATCACTCCTTCATTTTAACTTCGGGCCAGGAGCAGACCCAGGAAGTCAATGCCGTCTTTCGCAGTGACGACGGGAACTTACTTGCAGGACCAGTGATGATGGAGTTGCCAGGTTATGGTTCAGCCGATTTTCGTGTTAACAGGCAAATTGGAAAAGAAAATGCGGCTGCAGGGAACAGCAAAGTCCTGATTTCTTCCGAGGATTCCCACGCATGGAATGTAGCGCTTCCCCATTTCGATGGAATTGCAATCAGGCCTCTCGTTGGCGAATGGCGACAGGTTCCCTCTTTTTTCTACGAGCACCCGAATACAAATGTGGAGCGAGCATACACCCAGCTCGAAACGGCTCCTGTTGACATCCTGTGGCGAGGCAACTCCAGTGGGATGGAAGTGATCACCTGGCGCCAAGATCTCATGCGCATCAAGGAGGTGCCAGAACCCGCTTTCTGCGTTCATGGGATGGTCATGGGAGGTCAAGCAGGGAATTCCTTTGTGGAGTTCCGCCAGCGCTTGACATCCACTGTTCGCTTTGCCACAGGAAAACGTCCGAGTGGGACGTGGCGTTTCCAAATACAAATACCCGCGGAAGGCCTGCACGTTGTGGCCGATTCGCCCTTTGCGGAAGAGGAAAGACGCATTAGAGAGTTTTACTGTGCCCGGTATATACGGCTGGAATGGCCAGATCGACACATTCTCTGGTGTCCTTCCCAGAACACTTTCTTCCGAAAGGTTGAAAGCAAGGGCGTCCTTTTCCTGGAGTGCACAATCTTTGATTTCACTTTTACGGGGACGGCTCAATGGGGTATGCGTCTTTTTGCAGCTCGATCCTTCACCGCCGCGGAATCGATGCGGCTCGCCGAGGCCTATCACCGCCAGCCTGTCATTCTGCCGTCCGGCACAGGGCCACTTGGACTTGAGGCCATGAAAAGTGACAATGCCCATATCATCATCACACATTCCTTTCCGGCACCTGACAAGGGCTGCATCGGAATGCGAGTGTTAAATGCGAGTAGTGAGATCCAAGATGGCACCTTCAATTGGCCCAAGCCCTTTGTCAAGGTAGAAACCGCCGATTTAGATGGCAGACTCTTGCACTTCAACAATGGAGCTCAGTTGGCTCTCTCACAGTCAACTTGGCGATATCGCTTCCGTCCTTGGGAAATCGCGACTTTTTGCATCGTGCCCTGACAGAAATGCTCTCTGCTCGGAAAACCTCAATGGACAGGTTTTTGGGGTGGACAAGTTACTTGCCTTCTTTTCCGGCACGCTCGATCATGGGAATTCACTTCGAAACCAGGCTCGGGAATTCCGGGGGAAGCGCGGGGAGCTTTTTTCGTCAAGTGTCACGGCCCTTGGAGTCATCCGGTCCCCTCTACCAGGCCTCCAGGTTATCTCCGGACGCCTCGGCGGGGAAGTCGGGTGCCTGTGTCTGGGAGAATGTGCCGAGCAACGTCCTTATCGATCTGGATGTGCAACGCCAAGACGATCTGAGATGCCCAGATTGGGTGACCGCTGCCGCGAACGATTGAGGATTAGAAGTTGCTGTTTGACAAGAACCGACTCCGCGACGACCGAATGCATGCCGCCGGAACCAAGAAGGCGGGCGAGCATCCCCAATGACATGAATGAAAAGGATGACCAGATCGCGCATCTGCTCATTCTAACAAAACCTGGAATCACCTGGGGTTGTGTCACGAGTTAGCAATTCGCTAGGGACGCCCGCGTGAAAGAAGCATCGAAATTGAGCAGAGGGGAAAGCCGTAATGCATACTCGTATGTTCAACAACACAAGTCCAACTGAAATAATGAATAATGAGATGTGGATAATCCTCTAAAAGGCCGTGGCATCGAGCAGGGAGAGGAGCACGGTTGGAGTGAGGGAAGAAAGAGGTGACCGGGAAAGGAGAGGAAGATTTATCGCCTTGCCACCCATAGCACGTGTTGAGTAGAAAGAAGCGTGGCCCCGGCCTCCGCACCTTTGCCCTAAGTCTTCAAAAAATATTCCCGATTGGCGATAAGAGACGAGTTGAGTTTCGAACCGAGTTTATCAATCTCACGAACACCCCTATTTTCTTTGCGCCCTCCAGACGGTTGGGACCGGGTCTTGGCAAGATTTATTACTCCCAGGGAGCCCGCAACATTCAGTTTGGGCTGAAGATTTACTACTGATGCCGGATGAATGCTGGCGACCTGTCTCTAACGAATTGATACGGTGATCGACTCTGCCGCTACGCGCCCTGCGACATTGAGGCGAGTCTGACTTTCTGAACACACCCGGGGGCAAGGAAGCAATCGTCACGATGAGATGAACGAAAAGGATGACAAGACCACGCATTGTTAGATCATATCAAAACCCAAACATGTGAGGAATTGCGGCCCATTTTGTAATTCGCCAGGGACAGGGGGATCCCACGGCACTCACCTGGGGTGCTCTCGGGCGAACTCGTTTTCATCGATTGATGCGAAGCAATCGACCCTGACGAAGAGCACATTGTTTTTCCCCACACTATTCAGGATTCAGGCGACCGTTATTTTGCAGGAGAAAAATTGCTCGCCGACGTCATGGGCCACGCATATGCGCTCTCCGTCCGGGCCGATCACGCCTGCCCGGCAGTTCGACGGTGTGGTGCCATCGCTCGCATTGGTCGTGACGATTGGGATCTTAAGCATCATCGCCCACAGGCTCTGGTTGGATTCATGATAGGGGCGAAAAAGGAGCGGCGTTCCCGCAGTACCGACGGAGTGGAAGATCACTTGGGCGCCCATCGTCTTCAGACGCCAGGCGAGATACGGATTGGACGTCGTCGTGAAACCCGGAGTGGCCCAAAGGTCATTGCAGATGAGCATTCCAAAACAGATTCCATTCCAGCGGAAGGTTCGAAGCGTTCCGGCCACATAGTCCCTGATTTCCCCCGTCCCAGGCCGGTAAATCGAACTACACAGGAGAATTTTTGAATGAGCGCCGAGATATTCGCCGCTTGGGGCGTACGCCCGAACCTGGTCATAGCAATATTCACGTCGTTCGGGCGCAACGCTGCTGGACGTAACGACTGAAGTCAGCGGGTCATCTTCCAGCTCTTTATAGCACGTCCCCAGCAGCAGCCCGACCCGAGACTCTTTCGCATGCTGCGCAACACGCTGGACTGCTTCGTGCACCACCACCCTGTCGAAATCAGCATAGTACCCGGACAGGCTCCCTTCCGGCGTCAAAAGGAAATCGGCCTTGATGTCTGCTGCTTTGACAATCGCCCGATGGATCGCCTGCTCATTGGCCTTCACCTCCTTGGACGCAAGCAACTGAAATCCAGCCACGGTCAGCTCACGCGGCGAGGACTCAGTGTTTCGCTCTCCGGCAGAGGCGGGGCTGACCGCCTTTTCGAGGTGTACGGACGACTTCTCTCCGGCCAGTGCAATCATCGGGTCGAGTATGAGCGCGGAACCTCCTGAAATGGCAGCACTTCTTATGAAATCACGTCGATGGATGTCTCTAACCATCTCCAAGTTCTCCTTTTATTCAATTCCAGCACCTCGTGTCCGTCATCTTCCCTGTACACACCGTGGCTATAGACCGGGCTGCTCACTTCCAGCAAACCATTTTGAACGGTTGTTGAGATCAAGGGCTTTGCCAGAGCCAACTCCCCATGAGTCGCGAGCAGCCAGATCGCCTGGTCTTACTGAATATCCAGTGTGGCCAAAAAACTCAAACGAATTGACAAACCATAGTTTACAGCTTCCCGCTTTCACTCTCAAATTACCTTTTCCCATCTTCTGATATGGCCTAAGATTTCGACTCAACTGCATCTTTTTGAGAGTCGGAGGATCAGAATGGACTGGCCTCGCCTGTTGGCCTATATCACTGGAACCTTCGACCCGGAACTTATCTTGCGCAATGAATATCTGGCGGCTTAGAATCGGATACTGAAAGGACAGGTCAAGACTCGCTTGCAACTTTCTGATGCAGAGCGGGCCAGCCTGGCTGAAATTGCTCACCGGCTGGGCCGCAAGTTACTTAAGGAAGTAGCCGTCTTGGCCAAGCCCGATACGATTCTGGGCTGGTACCGGAAACTGATCACCAACAAGTTTGATGGATCGAAGGCGCGCCGCAATCATTAATAATTCGAAAGGAAGATTTGAGATCGCCCATAACGTATATCAAACTGGAACTCCTTCCGATCGGTGAGAGCTGGGCGCAGGCTAATTTCCACCTAGGTCGGGATGCGAAGTCGCTGGAATCAATTAATGAGTCGCTTGATGCACTGTAAAGAACGGCGCCGGTTCAAGCGCAGCGGACTACCCTACAAATCCTAACTTGCTTCGGGAAAAAACCCTCGGTTGTTTAAGACAAGTTCCACCCAAGCCGAGATGGCTCTTTTTGAAGAGGCGCGATACCCTAAATCGGCACGAGTCCTCAAGATTCTTATCTCACGCAGCGGCGGTAGCGATTCTGGAGAAGAACAAGATCACTGGAGCGAAGAGAGGCCTTCGCAGAGAAGTTCTGGGGCCGAAGTGATGCCTGCTTTGGAATCTAAGCGTGGCGCACCCAGCAAGGCGCCGGAAGCGCTCGGTTGAGTCGAGCGGGAGAGAACTCGGGGGTCGATAAACTGCGGGGGTTGCGTCCTGGGTCGGGGGGGGCAGATTCAAGAAAGCTTGAAGTTGATCTTTCAAGCAGGGAGTTTGGGGGTGAACGCTCCCGAGATCCGAATGAAGAGGAGGAATGGTATGGCATCTTCACGTCGGCAATTTCTGCGCACGGCAGCGGGAACGATCGGTGTTTCATGGGGAGGAATGCGGATTCTTGCTGGTCAAACGACCGCCCGATCCGCTGAGCAGGCTGGCCAATTACCTCGCCTCACTCAGCCTTTTATTTATGGTTCGGCCTTCTATCGTCCCCCGAACCCGCCCGCCTCCATGCGGCGGGAGATGCTGAAGACGTTCGCTCAGGAATACAAGTTCAACATCATCCGCATCTACAGTCCCTGGGCTTACCACAATCGCGAGCCGGAACGTTTCAACTTTGAAGAACTTGAGGAAGTGATGGGCTATTGCGACGAATTCGGACTTCGGGTTTTGCTGGGCGTGATCACGGAGGGCGCGCCCTGGTGGCTCGAGGCGGCCCATCCAGAAACGCGCTATGTGGATGCGAACGACCTGCCCCAAAGATTGACGGGCAGCTCGAACAATATCAGCGGGGGCTGGCCCGGACTGTGCCTCGACTGGGAACCCGTGCGCCAAGCCGCCGGAAAATTCATCGGCGAACTGGCGAAAGCGGTGGCGAGGCATCCGTCGATGTACGCCTATGACTGCTGGAACGAACCGCACATCGAGCCGTCGGGGGGGCATCGCTTTTCGCACACGGTGGAGGAGTACTTGTTTTGCTATTGCCCCAGAACCATTGCCGAATTTCAGAATTGGCTCGAGAACCGTTACGGTAGCCTGGACCGGCTCAACGAGGCCTGGGTGCGGCAATACCCTGACTGGAAGGTAATTGGCCCTCCGCGCCGCAAGGGAACCTATTCAGACTGGGTTGACTGGCGTCGGTTCATCATCAACCGGAGCACCGACGAGTTGCGCTTCCGGGTGGGCAGCGTGCGGGCTGTGGATTCACTCCATCTAGTAGAGAGCCATGCCGGGCCGACGGCAGCGGTTGAGCCTATAGTCCTGTTCGGCATCAACACTTGGCGGCTGGCAGAAGTGGTGGAAACCTGGGGGGTGTCGTGCTTCCCGCGTTGGAGCGAAGAACCTGTGCCGGTATGCTTCGGGGCCGCTAAGCTGGAGATCACGCGATGTAACGCCGGTCAGAAGCCGTTTTGGATGACTGAGCTGCAAGGGGGCCACGCAAGCAGCGGGCTGTGGCACGGCCCCGAGATGCGAGCTCGTGATATTCGCCTGTGGAACTGGATGGCGGTTGCGTGCGGCGCCAAGGGGATCCTCTACTGGGCGTATCACACGGAAGCGACTGGAGGCGAGGCGACCGGGTTTGGGCTTGTGGCGCGAGACGGCTCGGCGACTGAGCGCGTCCTGGAGGCGGCCGAAGATAATCGACTGATCCAGGCTCATTGGGACATCATCGAAGGCTATAAACCGAAACCCGAGGTTGCGATCCTTTTCGATCAAGACAACGCGCTGCTGACTTTCGCCATGAGTGGAAGCGAAGAGGCTTCGACAAAATCGTTCCTCGGCTACTACAAAGCGGTTTGGAACTGTGATCATTGGGCGGACTTCATCGAGCCGGCGAGCCTCGGCAAGGCTGCCTATAAAGTTATCATCGCACCGTGGCACTTAATGGGGAAGAAGGACACCTGTGAGGCCTTGCGCCGTTTTGTCGAGGGCGGTGGCACGCTGATCCTAGAGGCCTCTTTCGGCCTGTTTGACGAACGCTGTTTTAACAATCCGGTTGTTCCCCCCTATGGTCTGGCAGAGGCCTTTGGTTTCCGCGAGAAGGAAAACTACTTCCTTAAAGTGGGGACTATTGTGCCGCGAGACGTGCCCGCCTCGGAGCGAATCTACTACGAGCCGGAAATCGAGTTTTCAGAGCCGGCCCCGATTCGAGTCAAGGCGCACACTTTCTTGACGCCGATCGAGATCACTTCCGCGTCGTCGATCGCCACGTGCCAGGGCCTCCCGGTGGCCGCCATGAAGAAGTTGCGGAAGGGCCAAGTCTACTACTTCGGGACCAACCTGGGCGCCAGTATTGAGGCCGGCGATAAAGGCGGGATCGAGTTGTTGCGAACGATTGTAACCCGGGCGGTCCAGCCCCGGGTTACTGCGGATAAGGTGCGACCGAGACTGATCGAAGGCCCCACGCGCAGCCTGCTGGTGGTATTTAACGACACGGCCGAGGACCAAACCGCCAGTGTTAAGCTGCCCGCGCGGTACCGCCGCGCGACCGACCTGTATGGTAACCAGGAAGTTACCATTCAAGGGAGCACGGTGCGGATCAACGTGCCGTTCGATGGCGCATCGGTGCTACGGCTGGAATGAGCGACCAAGTTGTTGTTACGGTGCCAGGCCATCAATCGCCCGCTCCAGAGGAGCAAGAGGCGCCCTCCGGGAGAGGACTAGCCTGGAGCAGATACAAGAAAAATTGAAGTTGATCTTTCTCGCAGAGAGTTGGGGGGGGGAAACGCACCCGGAATCCGAATAAAAAAGGAGGAATGGTATGGCATCTTCACGTCGGCAATTTCTGCGCACGGCAGCAGGAACGATTAGTTTATCGTGGGGAGGAATCCACGTCCTGGCTGGTCCAACGGCGGCCCAATCCGCTGAGCAGGCTGGCCAATTACCTCGCCTCAGTCAGCCTTTTATTTATGGTTCGGCCTTCTATCGTCCCCCGAACCCTCCCGCCTCGATGAGGCGCGAGATGCTCAAGGCGTTCGCTCAGGAATACAAGTTCAACATCATTCGCATCTACAGTCCCTGGGCTTACCACAATCGTGAGCCGGAACGCTTCGATTTTGGAGAGCTTGAGGAAGTGATGGGCTATTGCGACGAATTCGGACTTCGGGTTTTGCTGGGCGTGATCACGGAGGGCGCACCCTGGTGGCTGGAGGCGGCCCATCCCGAGACGCGGTACGTGAATGCGGATGACCAACCCCAGAGACTGGCTGGCAGCGGGAACAATATCAGCGGGGGCTGGCCCGGCCTCTGCCTCGATTGGGAACCCGTGCGCCAGGCCGCGGGAAGATTCATCCGCGAAATGGCGAAAACGGTGGCGAAGCACCCGTCGATGTACGCCTACGACTGCTGGAATGAACCGCACATCGAACCGTCATGGTCGCATCGTGTTTCCCCCACCCTCCAGCAGCGCTTGTACTGCTATTGCTCCAGAACCATTGCGGAATTTCAGCGCTGGCTCCAGCGCCGCTACGGCAGCCTGGATCGGCTCAACGAGGCCTGGGTACGGCAATACCCGAGCTGGAGCGTCATCACGCCGCCTCGCGAAACGGTATATCTAACCTATTTAGACTGGCTTGACTGGCGCCGGTTCATCGTCGAACGAAGCACCGACGAGATGCGCTTCCGCGTGGACAATGTGCGGGCGGCGGATACACAACATGTGATTGAGAGCCATTCCGGCGGGCAGATCGTGGTGGACCCCATGGCCCTGTACGGCATCAACACCTGGCGGCTGGCGGAAGTGGTGGAGACCTGGGGGTTGTCGAACTTCCCGCGCTGGCAACCTACGCCGACATACATGGGGGCGGCCCGGCTCGATATCACGCGCTCTAACGCAGGCCACAAGCCGTTTTGGATGACGGAGCTTCAGGGCGGCCACGGAAGCAACGGACTCTGGCATAGCCCCCAGATGCGACCGCGAGACATTCGCCTCTGGAATTGGATGGCGGTAGCGGTCGGCGCCAAGGGGATCCTCTACTGGGCTTATCACTCCGAAGCCACGGGAAGCGAATCGACAGGATTTGGGCTCGTGGCTCGAGACGGCTCGGCAACGGAGCGGGTTCTCGAGGCTGCCGAGGATAATCGCCTGATCCAGGCTCATTGGGATGTCATCAAGGATCACAGGCCGAAACCCGAAGTCGCGATCCTCTTCGACCAGGACAACGCGCTGCTGAATTTCGCCATGAGCGGAAACGAGGAGGCTTCGACACAGTCATTTAGTGGGTACTACAAAGCGCTTTGGAACTGCGATCATTGGGTGGACTTCATCGAACCCTCCAGCCTCCCCAAGGCTGCTTACAAAGTCATCATTGTGCCCTGGCACTTGATGGGGAAGCAGGAAACCTGCGAGGGCTTGCGTCGTTTTGTCGAGGGCGGTGGCACGCTGATCCTCGAGGCCACTTTTGGCATGTATGACGAACTCTGCTTCTACAATCCCACTGTTCCTCCTTACGGATTGGCCGAGGCTTTCGGATATCGGGAAAAGGAAAGCCTTTACATCACGTCGGGAACGGCGACTCAACCCGTTGCGGTGCCGCGCCAACTTGCAGCCAGCGAGCGGATCTACTACGAGCCTGAAATCGAGATTTCAGAGCCAAAACCGCTGCGCGTGAAGGCGCATACGTTCTTGATGCCGATTGAAATAAGCTCCGCGACACCCATCGCTAAATGTCAGGAATTCACGGTGGGAGCGAAGAAAAAGCTTGGGAAGGGGCAAGTCTATTACTTGGGCACGAACTTGGGAGCGAGCATTGCAGCCGGAAACGATGCCGGCATGGAATTTGTGCGTGCCATCGTCGCTGAGGTGGCAAAACCTCCGGTCACCGCGGACAAAGTGCGCCCCAGGCTGGTGGCGGGTCGCGGGCGCAGCCTTCTGATTGTTTTTAACGATACGACAGAAGATCAAACCGCAAGCATCGAGCTTCCACAGCAGTATCGCCGGGCCACCGATGTTCACCAATCTCGCGACGTGGCGGTGGAGCAGAATGTCGTCCGGCTCACCGTGCCCTTCGAGGGTGTTTCGGTGCTTCGGCTCGAATAGAGGATCTCCTGCGGGCAAGGAAATGTGTCGGAGGCATGGGTCGAAACGGTGGCCATCTCTGGCTTTGGCATTTTCAGAAATGGCAAAACAGGTCCCTTGCCTCAGCGATGGAGCACTCGACGCCGAAAACCCCACCGGCCATTGCATGGAGGTGCGGTCAGGGGGCTGAGTGTAGTCAATATCGGATTTGCTGCATGGCAGGGCCGCTCAAGAAACGACGCGGGGTCGTCTGTGCGGATTCCAAGTGAGCAGGTTGGCGACGCATAGACTCAAGGCTTCCCGCAGTTGTTGGACGACCCACTCCGCAGTCGGATGTCGGGTCACGTTGAAATGGAGAATCTTCCGACGCCTGTGCTCAATGACAGAGAAGCAGTACAACACCTGGAACGCCAACGTGGGCATGGTGAAGAAGCCCATCGCCCAGGGAACAGGCCTCAGGATAAGGCAGCGCCCACGGGGCGCGCCAGGGTGTAGCTCGTGCTCCGGCCCCCTTCCGCACTGCGCGCAAGAATTCCGCGTTGAATGAGGTCTGCGATGTCGCGCTGCGCTGTGTCCTGCGACGACTTCGTCAGCTTCGCCCACTTCGACGACGTTAGCTTACCCTCGAGGCCGTCAAGCAGCTTATTAAGGATCAGCCGTTGCCGATCGTTTACCGGCGTCTCGCCGAGTCCTTCCCAAAAGCGCGCCTTCGCCAGCACGCTTCCCAGCAGTGATTCAGCGCCATCGATCGCACTGCCCAGACACTCCAGAAACCATCTCAGCCACCGGGTTATATCTGTCTCGCCCTTTTGCGTTTGTTCCAGCGTATCGTAATAGGCATTACGCTCCTGCCTGATCTGCGCCGACATGCTGTAGAAGCGCTGCGAACTTCGTTCCGAGCGGGCCAGGCACAGATCGGCAATCGCACGCGCCATGCGCCCATTGCCGTCATCAAACGGATGAATTGTCACGAACCACAGATGCGCGATGCCCGCCTTGAGAACAAGATCGACTTCAGGTCCGCCATTAAACCAGTCCAGAAAGCCCGTCATTTCTCGCTCAAGCCGCGTGGCCGTCGGTCCTTCGAAATGAACCCTCTCGCTGCCGACCGGGCCGGACACCACCTGCATCGGGCCGTGGCTGTCATTCCGCCATGCGCTGACTTTGATCCGCCGCATTCCACTGCGCCCTGTCGGAAATAGGCTTGCGTGCCAGCCGAACAGCCGCTCTTCCGTCAGAGGCTTGTCATAGTTCCGCGTCGCATCGAGCATCATCTCGACGACGCCTTCCACGTTGCGGTCGGTAGGCTTCAGGCCGCCAACATCCATTCCCAGGCGAAGCGCAATCGAGGAACGGACTGCTCCCCGGTCCAGTTCCTGCCCTTCTATTTCGCTCGATTTGACCACGTCCTCGGTCAGCGTCCGCAGCACCGCCTCTTCCCGCAACCGGAACCCCAGCGCCTCCATTTGTCCCAGCAGGCGGCCCTGCCGGTGGCGCACGTCTGCCAACAGGCCGGTGAGCACCTCGCTATTCCAGTGAAGTTTCGGCCAATCGGACTGCTGATGTATGTACATGCTCATTCTCCGCACATTATGCGGATAATATAGACCCTATTCTCCGCATCGACAAGTTTAATCTACGCAACCTATGCGGCAAATAGGGGGCTAAATCTCCGTTGGGCCAAAAAAGTCGAAGGTTTCAAGACGATTGCTGAACGGATCAGGCGGGTTGGGCGAATCAGGAGAGCACATAAACCGGCGACGAGGCGATCTGAGGCGCGTCAATTAGGTGACCGCTGCCGTGAAGGATTGAGGATCAGGAGTTGCTGCTTGACGAGGAACGACTCCGCGACGACAGAACGGATTCCTCCAGGACCACGGAGGCGAGCGAGCGTCGCAATGACATGAATGAAAAGGATAACCAGATCGCGCACCTCCTCATTCTAACAAAACCTGGAATCAACCGGGGTTACGTCACGAATTAGCAATTCGCCAGGGACCGGGAACGTTTGCCTTTATCCTTGCCTTCGCAAACTACCCTATGGCACACTCTTCCCCTGAAAGCGCTGTTGCAGCCGGTCTGAACGGCCGTATGCCCATGCCGCCTGAAAAGCGATTTTTTATCTGTAAGTACAAGCATTATATTCTGGGGCAAGCAGCAAAAATCTTCGGACATTGATGGGCGTTTTGGAGCAGCGGTAAGGTTTTTTCGAGCTTTCGAAGGCAGGTGCTTAGCTATGAACCACGAAGCCAATCTCAAGGCTTACGCCGGCGCGATTCAGGAAACCGCAGGCAAACTGCCCTGGGATGCCATTACTCAGACGGTAGAGGCCCTTTGGCGCTGCTGCCGCGAGGGCAAAAAGATCATGACGATGGGGAACGGCGGCCACTCGAACACCGCCGCACACATGATCAACGACCTCGCCAAGCACACCGTAAGCTCTGACGACAAGACGAAAGTCGTTGCCAATGACCTTCGCTTCCGCACTATGTGCCTGAACGACAGCGTTTCCTTCGTCACCGGCATCGGCAACGACATGGGTTTCGACCACGTCTTCAGCGAGCAGGTTGCCAACTGGGTCGAGCCGGGCGACGTCGTGATCGGCGTTTCCGGCAGCGGCAACTCCAAGAACATTCTCAATGCATTTGAAGAGGCCAAGCGCCGCGGCGCAACCACGATCTGTTACAGCGGATTCGAGGGCGGAAAAGCCCGGGCGATTGCCGACATCAGCATTATCGTGCCCTGCCGCAAAATGGTGCAGGTAGAAGACTTCCACTTGATGATCAATCACATGGTCGCCGACGAACTGAAACGTCTCGTCCAGCAGCGGCAGGAACTCAAGGGCTAACCCTAAATAAAGGAAGAATCTAAAATCATGAGCACCCCGGCTTCCAGCCTCGACCGACAAACTCGTCTCAACCTCTTCCGGCAGATGCTGCGCATCCGTCTGTTCGAGGAGAAGACCCACGACCTTTACAAGGCGGGATCACTGACCGGCATGTCTCCACACCTTTGCATTGGCGAGGAAGCCTCCGCCGTGGGTGTGATATCCGCCCTGAAGGAAGATGACTACATCCTTTCAACCCATCGCGGGCACGGACACTGTCTCGCCAAAGGCGCGGAGATGGGGAAGATGTACGCAGAGCTTTTCGGCAAGGAAACGGGCTACTGTCACGGGCGCGGCGGTTCGATGCACATTGCGGACGTGACCAAGGGGAATCTGGGGGCGAACGGCATCGTCGGGGCGGGCTGCCCGATCGCGCTGGGCGCCGCCTTCACGATCCGCCGCGACAAGACCAGCCAGGTGGTCGTTTGTTTCTTCGGCGACGCAGCGACCAACCAGGGAACTTTTCACGAAGCGGCCAACATGTCGAAGGCGTTCAATCTGCCTATTCTCTGGGTTTGCGAAAACAATCTCTACGGTCTTTCCACTCCCATCGAGAAGGTGTCTGCGACGGCGACGCTCGCCGACCGCGCCAAGGGCTACAACATGGCCGGCGTGACCGTCAATGGAATGGACGTCGAGGCCGTCCGCGGTGCGGCGGAGGAAGCCGTGAAGCGCGGCCGATCGGGCGGCGGGCCGACGTTCATTGAAGTCAAGACCTACCGCTACTTTGGTCACGGCGCGTCCGACCACCGGCCCTACCGCACCCGCGAAGAGGAGCAGGAGTGGTGGAAGCTTGACCCGGTGGCCAGCTATGGCTCTCGGCTGGTGGCCGAGGGCGCTGCCACGAAGGATGAACTCGCGCAGGTCGAATCGGAAATTATCCAGGAAGTCGAAACCGGGCTCGCGTTCGCGCTGGCAAGCCCAGATCCCAAGGCGGAAGAATCTACCCACTATGTCTACACTGAAAACTGAAGTGGTTGAAAAGACCTACCGCGAAGCGCTTGCGGAAGCCATGGCCGAGGAAATGCGCCGCGACGATCGCGTCGTGCTGATTGGCGAGGACGTGGGCCGTTTCGGCGGGGCCATGGGCGCGAGCAAAGGTCTCTTCGAGGAGTTCGGCGCCGACCGCGTGATCGACACGCCCATCAGCGAAGCGGCCATCATCGGCTCCGGGTTGGGCATGGCCCTGACCGGCCAGCGTCCCATCGCCGAATTGATGTTCGTGGATTTTTCCGGCGTGTGCATGGACCAGATCCTCAACCAGGTGGCGAAGGTTCGTTACATGCTCGGCGGTCAGGTCAAAGTCCCGCTCGTCATTCGTTCGCAGGGCGGCGGCGGCAAGGGTTACGCCGCGCAGCACTCGCAAAGTCTCGAAGCATGGTTCACCCATATTCCGGGCCTCAAAGTCGTCATGCCCGCAACCCCGCGCGATGCCAAAGGATTGCTGAAGTCTGCCATCCGGGACGACAACCCGGTGATGTTCATCGAGCACAAACTGCTTTACAACGCCAAAGGGCCGGTCCCCTCGGACCCCGATTTCCTCATTCCGCTGGGTGTCGCGGAGATTAAGCGCAAAGGCTCGGACGTTACCATCGTTTCGCATTCCCGCCAGGTCCTCCACTCGCTCGAAGCCGCGACGGAACTGGCCAAGCAAGGGATCGAAGCAGAAGTCATCGATCTGCGAACCCTGCGCCCCATGGATTTCTCGACCATCGCGGAAAGCGTGAAGAAGACGGCGCGGCTCGTCACTGTCGAGGAAGGCTATCCGCAGTGCGGCATCGGTGCGGAGATCGTTTCGCGCGTGTGCGAGACCTGCATGGATACCTCGACATGCCTCCCGTCCGCATCGCGGCTAAAGGACACCCCCATCCCTTTTTCGAAGGTGCTCGAACAAGTCACGCTTCCCTCTGTCCAGCGAATCGTGCAGACGGTGCTCGCGGCGAGGAAATGGAAATAGCCATCCCGCCGAGGCCGGAATCACCGGACTTTTCAGGAGTATTCTCGATGCCTCTAACTCGCGTCATCATGCCCAAGACCGGCGCCGATATGGAACAAGGGCGCATCATTTCGTGGATGAAGAAGGAAGGCGACCGCGTGGCCAAGGGCGAAGTCCTGCTCGAAATCGAAACCGACAAAGCCACCATGGAAGTCGAGGCCCCGGAGTCGGGCATCGTACTCAAACATCTCTTTGCCGAGGGCACCGACGTCCCCGCCACCCACTTGATCGCCGCTCTCGGCGAAGGGAATGAATCCGCGGAAGAGATCGCAAAACTTTCTTCCCAGGGTGACGCAGCGGCCCCCGTCAAGACAGAGCGTCCGGCGGAAGTTGTCGCAACTTCCCAGGCCACTCCCAAAGCGGCAACCGGGGGAAAAGTCGCCGCGTCTCCTCTGGCCCGCCGGCTGGCGCAGGAGATGGGAGTTGACCTCGGCACGGTGCAGGGTTCAGGCCCCGGAGGAAGGATCGAAAAAGAAGACGTCCTCAAGGCGGCGGAGTCGGGCGAAGCCCGCCCCGGCCGCTGGAGATGCGCGCCTGCCCCACACGCCCATGCGCCGCGCAATCGCCCGCCACGTGACGCGCAGCATGCAGGAAATCCCCAATTTCAGCGTCACCATGGCCATGGACATGACGGCGGCGCTGCGCAAGAAGGGCGAACTGAAGTCCGCAGGAAAGGATGTCTCGTTGAACGACCTCCTGATCTTCGCCGTTTCACGCGTTCTTCCATCTCACCCGAACCTGAATGCGGAATTCCAACCCGATGCCCTGTTGGTTCATCAGGACGTCCACATTGGATTCGCGGTGGGAGCGGATGACGGGCTCTATATCCCGGTGGTGCGCTCGGCCGGCAAACTCAGCGACGAACAGATCGCCGCGGAAACCCGCCGGCTGACCGACAAAGTCGCAACGAAGGAACTGCGAGAAGAAGAAATGACGGGCGGCACGTTCACCATTTCAAACCTGGGCATGTTTGGCGTGGAATCCTTCACGGCGATCATTTCGCCGCCCCAAACTGCGATTCTTTCTGTCGGCGAGGTCCGCGAAAATCCACTTCGCGCCGGCGACGGCTCGCTGGCGTGGCGCCCGGAAATGGCGGCCACAGTCACCGTGGACCATCGCGCCGTGGACGGCCTGGCCGCCGCCAAGTTTCTCGCCGGTCTCCGCGATTTCCTTAAATCACTTTAGCTCAATGTAGGATTTCTTCACCCGGTGTCTGGCGAATTGATTCACTGACCGTTTCTGCTGCTCTCGCCCTGCGAAAGTGAGGCAAGCCTGACTTTCTAAACGCACGCCCTGGGCGAGAAAGCGAGCAGATCAGCCGATCGCGCCACATTTACAAACTTAAACAGCGAATGGTTTCTGGATGTGTAGCCGTGCCGAATTCACACCCGACAACAGAGGCGAAGGATCTTCGGAGAATCAGGCAGCGATCGGTGTCTGATACAAGCCTCGACAGTGAGGTTGCCATCGGTAGCAATTTAGATCTGCGACCGGTCGTGGCCTCCTCGTGTCCTGATCGAGCGTTCGCCCTTCCCTGGAGGTATGCGTGCGATGATCGTTGAAGTATCTCCTGAAATCGAGTGGCTTGTTTTCGAGATCTGCGCTCGTCCAGAACAACGGGTGATCCAAACACTCCCTGTCCTACGCAAATATTTTCGATTTTCTATAATTCGTTGAATTTTAGGTTTCCGTGTGGGACTCTGGCTCCATGCTACAGATAACCCTTTCGCATGCCAGTTTGACTTTTTACCACGCCAGTTTGAACTTCATCCGATTCTTGATCAGTTTTTTCGAGTTTAGATCCGCTCTGGGTTGGCGAGACACTCTTCCTGAGCAAACAGTTGCCCACACCCATGTGAATCCTGGCATTGCGAAGATTGAACAGGTCAGAATCCTCGTTGAAGAGGATACTGGAGAGATCCATACGATCGAAGACCAAAATGGAGATGTACTTATTAAATGGGTCACAACAGCTAATTTTCACCGTTTCTCACAGACCATCACTAGTACTAACTTGCAGAAGTCCGTGTTGTAACTCGCCCCGCTGTTTAGGCCCGGGGTCAACGACCCCGGCTACAACAATTAACGCGAATTTGTGCTACTTAGTACTAGACTGATTCTGCAATGAGGAAGAACCGTGAAACCAAAGTCGAAAACCGATATACAACACAACCAAGCTTCTTCAGAAACTACTCCTGCTTCCTTCCGCATTGATGGGAAAATCGCGTTGGTTACGGGGAGTGGTTCAGGGCTGGGGAAAGATATCTCTCTGGCTCTCGCACATGCCGGTGCGGACCTGGTCGTTACTGAACTTCCAAGCCGTATGCGTACAGCTAAGGAAACAGCTACTCGGATCCATGCTCTCGGTAGGCGGGCGTTCCCTGTTTCGCTGGACGTAACTTCACTAAAAAGTATTGAGAGAATGGTCAACAAAAGCCTCGAACACTTCGGGCGAATCGATATCCTCGTCAACAACGCCGGGGTCAACGTTTCCAGGCCTGCGCTCGAGGTAACCGAAGAGCAGTGGGATCGCATTCTGGGTGTGAATTTGAAAGGTGTCTTTTTCTGTGCACAAGCTGTTGGACGTCACATGGTCCGGCAAAAGTCGGGCAAAATAATCAACATCGCTTCGCAAAACGGAGTGATCGGCTATTACAACCGTGCCGCCTACTGTTCCAGCAAGGCGGGAGTTGTGAATCTAACGCGGGTACTGGCGATCGAATGGGCGCCATTCCAAATTAATGTCAATGCCATCGGACCCACCTTCATTCGTACGCCCCTCACTGCGAAGCTCTTCGAAGATCCTGAATTTTCGGCGGAAATATTAAGCCGAATCCCACTGGGCCGTTTGGGCAACCCTGCCGATGTTTCAGGAGCCGCGGTTTTCCTAGCAAGCCCTGCAGCTGATATGATCACCGGCCATACATTGCTGGTTGACGGAGGGTGGACTGCACTTTAAGGAAGCTATCGTTTGGACTGAACGTGAAAGATTAGAGTCACGTGTGTCTGGCGAATTGATACAGTGACCGATTCTGGTGCTCATCGCCCTGCGAAAGTGAGGGGAATCTGACTTTCTGAACGGAGCAGGCAGGCGGGCGAATAAGGAGCGCACACAAACAGACGACGAGGCGGTCTGAGGTCCTTAGATTCGGTGACCGAGCCCTGGAGCGATTGAGGATCAGGAGTTGCTGCTTGACAAGAACCGACTCCGCGACGACAGAACGGATTCCTCCAGAACCACGGCGGCGGGCGAGCGTCGCCATGACATGAATGAAAAGGATAACTAGATCGCGCATCTCCTCATACTAACAAAACCTGGAATCCCCTGGGGTTACGTCACCGATTAGCAATTCGCCAGGGACAGGTTTTTCGGGTAGACAGCCCTACGAATCAACCCGGTACACCCAGCTTGGGGCCCCGGCGCCTCCACCGTCTGCCTTTATACGTTGGAGGGTTTCTTCGACGACGGCATGTGTCGGCGCCAAGGTGCAAATCGGATCGGTCGCAGCGGCATCGCCGGTTAACAGAAATGCCTGGCAGCGGCAACCGCCAAAGTCGCGCGTGCGCCGGTCGCAACTTCGGCATGGTTCTGGCATCCAGCTTTCATCGCGGAAGCGGTTGAATGCCTCCGAATCCTCCCAGATCCATCGCAATGGGCGGTCACGGGCCGTGAAGAACTCAAGCCCGGGGATCACCGGGGCGGCATGGCAAGGTAAGACTCGGCCGGCCGGGTCAATGAGCATCTGCTGGTGTCCCCAGCCGTTCATGCAGGGCTTCGGAAATTTAGCGTAATAGTCAGGCAGAACGAAATCGATCCGCAGGCGGCCCTTCAGGCGTTCACGCGTGGCCTCCACAATCTCCACAGAACGATCGAGTTGCTCGCGCGTGGGCAGCAGTGAGTCTCGATTGCGGAGGGCCCAGCCATAATATTGCACGTGGGCGATCTCGAGCCGTTGCGCGCCGCTGTGTTCCGCAAACGTTAGCATTTCCTCGAGTCGGGCGAGGTTGCGACGATGCACCACCAAGTTGATTGTAAACGCGATCCGGTGTTCGCGGATCATCTTAGCCACGCGGAGCTTCAGAGCGTGGCTGCGCGTGCCGGCGAATTCGTCCGCAGGCGCTTCTTCGGCGTCCTGGAAACTCAATTGAATGTGGTCGAGACCGGCTTCGATGAGCTGATCGAGACGGGATCTATCGAGTCCGACGCCCGAGGTGATCAGATTTGAGTAAAGGTGAGCCTTCCGGCCGGCGCGTACCAGCTCGGTGAGATCGGAACGCGACAGAGGTTCCCCCCCGGTGAGATGCAATTGGATAACCCCCAACTCACTGGCCTGCTGGAAAATTGAGGACCAATCTTCGGTGGAGAGTTCTTCGGAGCGGTGTTGTAACTCCAGTGGATTCGAACAGTAAACGCAATGCAGCGGGCAGCGATGGGTGATCTCGGCGATTAAGGCTCGCGGCGTATACTTCATATGGCTTCAAGAACTCCTCGTTCCCGCAGACGCGCGAGAAGCTCCGCGACCTCAGTTTCAATTCGAACTGCATCCGTCGAGGGATAGCGCCGTTTCAATTCTTCCACGATTTCACGCGTCGCGCGCTGCCCGTCACACAGCTCGACGATTACGCGGGCCGGCCCTTTCAACCGCAGCGCGCCCTCGGGAATCAGTAGCAGATCTTCGGTTCCTCCAGCAGCGTTCAAGCGGCACCCTGGCGCTAGCCGCAGAACGATGTCCGGTGCCGAGTCACTCATACAGGCTCACCTCCGTCCGGGCGAAACGCTCCAGGGGGCGGCCAGCCGGGCGCGACGTACGCGAAATAAATGGCGTCGAGCTGGGCCCACAAGATGTCGCACTTAGCGCGCAACGCACCCACCGCCAATTCCTGTTCCGCCCGTGTGCGGGCCTGTTCGGTCACCCAAGCGAGCGCAAACGCCACGTCTTCAGGCGCCTGGGTCAGGCGAGCGTCAAAATAAGCCAAGCCACTGCTCAACCATGGATAATGTTCCCGAATCCGGTCCATGCGCAACGCAATGAGATCGCGTGAAAACAGCTCGGTCAGCGAGGACGCTACCGCCTCCAGGAAACTGCGTTTCGAAACCAGATCCAAGTACGCATTGACCGCATAGCGCACGCCTGGAAGCCCACCCCGCTGCGATATCACGTATTCTCGATCCAGGCCAGTCGCCTGCGCCAGACGAATCCATTTTTCAAGGCCGCCGGGATGGGTGCCGTCGCCATCGTGGTCGATGATGCGCTTGCGCCAGGCCCGACGGAAAGCCGGATCTTCGCTGCGGGAGAGGATGATCGCGTCTTTAATCGGAATGATGCTTTGGTAGTAGTAACGATTGAACGCCCAAGCCTGAAGCTGAGCGCGGGTCAGCTTTCCTTCGTGCATCAGCAGGTGAAAGGGGTGGCGGTGGTGATACCGTTCCGCACCGATGGCCCGCAGTTGCGCTTCAAATTCAGAAGATGTCATGCGTTCTTGATCTCGAGCCAGGGTCACAGTGTCATCTCCATGCCATCCCAGGCGACCTCCCAGCCCGCTTCGCGAACGGTACGGTGTTCCATGCTCTCTTCATCCAAAATCGGATTGGTGTTGTTGATGTGAATGTATATCTTGCGCCCTCGCCCGAGCGCCGCCAGGCGCTCCAGGCTCCCTCCCGAGCCGGAGACAGGCAAGTGTCCCATCTGCCGGGCCGTGCGGGTAACACCTGAAATGCGCAAGGGTTCCTCGTCGCTCCAAAACGTTCCATCAAAAAACACCACATCACAGGCCTGGAGGCGTTCGAGCAATGCATCAGAGATGCAGGCAATCCCCGGGAGAAACGCCAGAGTTCCCCCTCCTGATTCGGGCGAGACTAAAAGACCGATCACGGCCTCCGCCGGATTCAACGCCGCCAGCCGGGAGGAATTTACGAAACCAGGAAAGGAGCCTGACAGAGGCAACACTTCCAAGCACGCACCCCCGGCGGAAAAGGGTTGCTCCAGAGGCATATCGCTCCAGCAGACTTGACCGGGGAAGCGATTGAGCACCGCAAAGAAACTGTTGTCTTCGGTGAAAATCCTGCGGATAGATGACGTGGTGTGGACACGAAACGAATGGAACTCGCGGAGCAACAGGAGGCCAAGAGTCTGATCGAGTTCAGCGCTCGGCACAATCACATCAGTAATTGGCGAGTGCCGCATCCCTTCCCGTGGCCAGAGTTCCGGCGTCGCTTCAATTTGGAACCGAAGATCCGGTGAGGCGTTGAGCAGGGTCCATTGGCTTGGCGTCGAACTCCAGGCAAGCTGAACCTGCGTGCGGGCAGCACCTCTGAACTTCCCTTCCCTCAATCGGCCACAATTCACGCAATTGCAGTTCCATTGCGGGAATCCGCCACCCGCGGCACTGCCTAGAACTTTCACTCGCATGGAGATGGTAAAGAGGAGGAACCGCGCGCCGGCGCTTCTTCAAAAATCCCACTGATTTACCGCCGCGCGGTCGAGAACTAGAAGTCAGCGTTGCTGTAGCTGTTAATTTCGCAGCTCAGACAGATCTCTTCCACTTGGGGTGTTTCCCATTGCATAATTGCTCCTTACTCGGGTAGTCGGTTGCTACAATCAAATATATTAACAGAGGTGGGCAGATGCTTGCAAGGATCAAGCGGGGAAAAATTCCGCAGCCCACGACAGCCGAAGCGAGCGGTGGCCGATTCCCCCAGTTTCGGGCGCTAGGGTATCGTGATTTCCGAATACTTTGGACTGGCTCGGCGGTTTCCGCCGTTGGCACATGGATGCAAATCGTTGCCCTCGGCCTGCTCGTGCTCGACCTGACTCATGGCTCCGCTGCAGCGCTGGGAGCCGTGTCCCTGGCACAGGCACTTTCTTTCCTTTTCTTCTCGCCGATAGGCGGGAGTGCAGCAGACCGTTTCGATAAGCGGAGGCTGCTCCTGTTGACCCAGAGCATCATGATGGGACTCGCGGTTCTCCTGGGCATGCTGACGATGGCTGGAATGGTCCGGTTCTGGATGATTCCGCTGTTTGTTTTTGTGAGCAGCGCCGCGCTGAGCTTTGACCAGCCCGCCCGAAATGCGCTGATCGCCTCATTCGTACCCAAAGAACTCCTGATGAATGCCGTCGCGCTCCAATCTGCAGTATTTAATGGCGCCTCAATCCTCGGGCCCGTCCTCGCCGGCCTGGCGCTAAGTAGAATCGGCTACTCGGGAAACTTCTTTTTGAACGCCGCGAGTTATGGCGCGGTGCTGGCAGCCTTGCTGCTCCTAAACACTTCCTTATCGCAGGAGACGGCAAGACCTGTTGGCAGAGTTTGGGACTCCGTGCGGGAGGCACTGCGCTACGTACGGCAGGACGCAGTGCTGCCCTCGGTAGTTTCGATCTACGGAGCGCTGTTGTTTTTCGGTCCCTCGGCTGCGTTGATGGTTCCGTGGTTTGCACGGCAGATTCTCCACGTCGGCCCAGGGCAACTCGGCCTATTGTTCTCGGCAATCGGAACCGGGACGGTCTGCAGCGCTTTGATCATTGCCACGCTGGGGGATTTGCCTAACAAGACACGGCTGGTTTTTGGATCAATCCTTCTGTGGATGATGGCACTTCTTGTATTCGGCCTGAGTGGCAGCCTCCTCGTCTCCGTTTCCGCGCTCTTTGTTCTGGGAGCTGCGCAAAACGCCGCGGGATCCACTACCATCACGTTACTTCAAACCCGGGTTCCGCCGGAAATGCGTGGCCGCGCCATGGGATTGAATACACTGCTGATCATGTGCGTTCGACCGCTCGGTGATTTTCCGGCCGGAATGGTAATCAGCACGCTGGGCCTCCGGTTCGCCGTAGTCCTCAGCGCGGCGATTGTGGGAGTCATCTGGCTAATGATCGTTTTATCCCGGCGTGTGGTCCGAACAGAAGGATTCGGGGGCGGTTGAACCCGGGGCTCACTGTGGATCATGAAAAATTGAGGAAGTTTCGCGATTCTACTGTAGCACTGGAGAATGTTTGGTTGGAAGGAAGCTTTAGCCACGGTTCGATCGGAGACCTTTATTGAAGGGCTACGGCCCTGAACTATTTGTTGGAGAATCTGAAGGCCGGCCGCATTCGATCTTAACCCGGATTAGGATCGGGGTTCCCAGAGCCCAGACAAGGTCTCCCGATGCCACTGCAGAAATGTCAGCATCAGCTTCTTGAAGGAGACCCAGTGATGGCGAAACCGATTCTAGGCGGCCTTCATCATGAGCACCGACTCGAGAAGATTGCTGCTCGAATCTGGATCATAAAGCAATTGGATGGGAACAATCCTTCACGACCGGAGGAATGTATTCAAAAACTGTTGCGGATCTTCGCGAGCAGTCGAGCAATCGCTTGACTGCTCGCGTGACGGTTCTGGGGTTGCCTTTGTGGCTATCGTGACGTCTACTCCTCCTGCCGATGATCCTCCAAGTCCACGCAAACGAAGCTTGAGGCCACGTTGGGGTCGAGCGAAGGATTCTTCAGTCTTGCAACCTTGGGGTAGGCGCAGATCGGCCGGCTCAGGCCCGAGTTAGGATTGGTGCCGATCAAGAAGTTTGGAGCCTTCCCGGCCTCCACCCACTGCTCGAGCACCGGAAGCGTATCAAGGAGCAAGGGCCCGGGCCGTCCCCGCAGTGTGCCTGGCCGGGGACCATGAAGAGCCTGTCGAAAGATCTGGTCCGGTCCAAGCCTCCCATGACCTTCGCTCCGGCCTCATAAAACTCGACGGTTCCCATTGGACTGGCCACCGAATCGCCCCACCCGTGCCACTCGATCAGCTTCCCGCCCTTTCGGGCGAAGGCCGAGAGGTCTGGGCTGGACGGAAGCTGAGGCGCGAGCGCTGAGAAGTAGGTTTTGACGTCGGACGACCTGTTGAAATCGAAGTTCTGGAGGAGATAGTTCGGATCCCCAAAGGCGATGTATCTGAGGAAATTAATCTGGGTCCAGTAGAGAAAGCTCGGCATCCCAGGTCCAAACAAGTCCGGATAGAGCCACGAGAAAGGGGCGCCTGGAAAGCCGCTCTCGTTATTCGAGAAGTCGAGGATGTCCACGTCGATGTCATAAGGGCGCAGATCAAAGAGGGAGTATCCCTCGACGCCCGAGAAGAAGAACTGCGGGCCCAGTTGCTTTCCGTGGCTCTCGGACCCCTGATGAATCCTATCCAGCGCCGTAACCTGGGCACGCGTGAAGCAATCCGGCCCGTCCACGTTATTGGCGCATCCGGGAAGGTCATCCCGGGGAGAGAGGTTGCACGCCCGTGGATCGTCGACGATCCCGTCGATCACGCCGTCGAGCCCGTCGCACTTTGTCAGTACAATCTGGCTCAGCAAGGCCACCTTCTGCCATGGCAAAACGCCGGTGTCAGGGCCTCCCGGGAATAACGCCTTCATGTCCCAGAGCTGAAACCCGCCGTTCGGTAAGTGGGGAGCCCCCGCAATGACCCCGTCGAAATCGTCCGGGTACTTCTGAACCTCCAGCATCGCCTGCAGACCTCCCCTGGAGCAACCGGTGAAGTACGTATGCCGGGGAGCGGAGTGATAGTAGGTCCCGGCGATCCGTTTCGCTGTGAGGGCCACCAGGTGAACAGCCCGGTACTGAAAATTCGCGATCCGGTCGGGCCGGTTCAGAAGCGCCTCTGCACCCCAGCCGCTGTGCCCCGTGTCCGTGCCAACGACAGCGTACTGCCTTGCGACTCCGTCATCCCAGGAAGGGATGGACCCGGCATACGCGCTGTTGCCGAGCATCAGGACTTTGCGGTTCCACGCCGTCGGGAGCCTCATCTCGAAGTTGATCTCGGTATCCAGGTGCCCCTGCACGAAGCAGTGCTCCGGGAGTGTCGCCGTACCCGCTACGACTACGGCCGAATCGATTGTCAAGCTGAGAGCATCTGCCGGAGGATGCAACCCTGCAGTGACTAGATCGGCGCATGAAAGAACTTGGTCCGCGAGTGCTCCGGTCGGCGTCAGGAGCGCCAGTGCGGTCAGGACAATTAAGAAAACGTACTTGCGAGTGCTGATCATTTGAAGCCTCCTTTAAATATCTTTACGATTTTCGCAATGCGTTGAATACAGAATCAACCCTATTGATCCTGGTCTGGCAACAAGGTCCAAGTACGGGTCAGAAAGATGCCACCCGGAACGATCACACTGGAGGTTCGCTGGGCGTCTATGATTGTGGTTGCAAGAGGAGCCTGACCGAATCTCGCAGTTGCCCCGGTGATGATAAAGTCATCCTGTTGGTAGGCGACGAGGCCAGTTGTTGTCATGAATTTGCGGTTGATAACGCCGGTGCCGTCGCAATTCACAGTGTAAGTTCCCTCTTGCGTACCCTTTACGAGTGTTCTTTCTCCATTTGTTGATCCAGCCGTGGGCTCGTTAATGATGTAGGTTGCAGTGAAATTGCCCTGTCCATCCAAATACCTTTCCCCGAATGCTATCGCTACGTTAGCGCCATAGTTGCCGATGACCGCATAGTGGCCCTGAAGGCTTGCAAGTGTGTAGCCCTGGTAGCAATGGTGTTGAATTTGGGCATTTGCGGCAGGCACGCCGAGGAAGCTCGTGACGATTAACGCTGCCAGGACTAACAAGTTCTTCTTGTTGAACATGCTTTGATGGGTTTTCATTGTCTTGTCTCCTTTTCCTTTAAATTTCTTTACGATTTGCTCGATGTGTTCAATACAGAATCAACTCTATTGATCCTGGTCTGGCAACAAGGTGTAAGTACGGGTCAGAAAGATGCCACCCGGAACGATCGCGCTGGGGGTTCGCTGGGCGTCTGCAACTGCGGTTGCAAGAGGAGCCTGACCGTATCTCGCAGTTGCCCCGGTGATGATAAAGTCATCGTTTTGGTACGCGACGATGCCAGTCGTTGTCACGGTTTTGCGCGTGACAACGCCGCTGCCATCGCAATTCACAGTGTAAGTTCCCGCATTCGTACCTTTTAGGATGGTTCTTTCTCCAGTTGTAGATCCAGCCGTGGGCTGGTTTACGACGAAGGTTCCATTGAAATTGCCCTGCCCATCCATATACCTTTCCCCGAATGCTATCGCTACGTTAGCGCCATAGTTGCTGATGACCGCATAGTGGCCCTGAAGGCTCGCAAGGGTGTAGCCCTGGTAGCATTGGTGTTGAATTTGGGCATGTGCGGCCGGCACGCCGAGGAAGCTAGTGACGATTAACGCTGCCAGGACAAACAGACATTTCCTGTTGCACTTGCTTTCACCGGTCTTCATTGTCTTGTCTCCTTTTCCTTTTCTCTTTTTATCTTTTCCATTAACTCTTGGGATGCCCTCCTAAGAGCAACCTGTGCGCCACAATGCCCGGTAGGCTCGCTCAACCGCTCTCGATCGTTCGTAGGCCCTTGTCAGATTGAAGGAATCTTGCGCTGAAAAAAAGTTTTTGCGACGGGATTTAAGGAAGGATCTGTAACCGCGGGACATCTGGTTCACTATATAATCGTATAGTTGCACTATGCGTTCGTGTAGCTCGGCGGGATCATCGGCGCCCCGGCGGGGTCACCGGATCGTTGTCGGGCGGGTATTCCCGCGCCACTTCCAGGGCGCAAATCGGTTTTGGGGCATTCCCGCCTGGGGCATCGCGCGGGACCGCCGTCCCTCACTCTGCCCCAGGCTACCGTCCGTCGCCCCTGCCGGGGCAATAATGTCCAATCTTCATGTCCCCACTTGTTTAAGGGGTGACGATTTTAAAGAAGTGTAACTATTCCGTTATGGAATTACCCTTTGCCGGAGGTCGAAGGCTTATCATAGAATGAGGACTCGTTAGCGACCTTGCTCAGAAAATATTAAAATGAACCCAAGACTTGTAGCCATTGCCGGGCCGTTGAATGGAAGGGTGGTTCCACTGACAGGAGCCGAATTCTCAATCGGGCGCGTAAGATCCAATCAGCTTTCAGTAGATCATCCCTCGGTATCGCGGCGGCATTGTCTGATCAAAAGAGAAGATGAGCAGTTACGGATCCTCGATCTCGATAGTCGCAACTCCACATTTGTCAACGGCGTTCCGGTAAAAGAATGCGCTCTCGAGCATGGTGATACGATCAAATTAGGGGGCTCTCATTTTCTTTTCCTTCTCCACGATGAAGACCTCGTAGCGGTCAAAAATCCAGTACAAATTGAAGACGCCGAGTTAGATGCTGGCTCCACTATTTCGCTCAGGATGGCGGATGCCCTCTATCTGCAGCCGGAAAAGCTGGAGGCAGCTCTTCCGCCGGCAGCGCGGCTGGCGCATCACTTGAACGTGCTATTTAAAATCAGCACGGTAATCAATTCCATTCAGTCGGTGGAGGCACTCGGACGGAAGTTGCTGGAATTGACCTTGGAAGTCGTTCCTGCCGAACGCGGCGCCTTTCTGTTGGTCGCAGAGAACTCGGATCAATTCGCTTCTGTCTACAGTTGGGACAGGCTTGCAGGACCCGAACGTCCAGTCCAGGTCAGTCGTACAATAGTCCAGCGGGTCCTTAGAGAAGGGGTTGCACTCCTGGCGAATGGTCGTATGCAGGATGGGGCGTTCGGGGCAGACAAGAGTCTTATTGCCGGCCGTATCGAATCGGTACTTTGTGTCCCACTGGTCGTCTTCAAGAAAGTGCTGGGCGCTATTTATCTGGATACGAAAGATCCGCAGGCCCAATTTGAAGAGGATCATCTCCAGCTGATGACTGCCATCGCTGCCAGCGCCGCCCTATCATTCAATAATGTCTTGCATGTGGAGTGGCTAGAAAGTGAAAACCGGCGCCTCCAGGCAGACATCGACATCCAGCACGACATGGTCGGCGGAAGTCCCCAGCTGCGTGAGGTTCATCAATTCATCGCGAAGGTTGCTCCCACCGACTCTACCGTCTTGATCACCGGAGAGAGTGGCACCGGCAAAGAGTTGGTGGCCCGGGCGATCCACCGGAATAGCCCACGCGCCAACAAACCGTTTGTGGCCATCAACAGTGCCACATTAATCGAGAATATCTTAGAAAGCGAACTGTTCGGACACGAGAAGGGAGCTTTCACGGGCGCCGTCGCCCAAAAGAAGGGCAAATTGGAAGTGGCCGACGGCGGCACGGTTTTTCTGGACGAGATGGGGGAACTCGCTCCGACAATTCAGGCCAAATTACTGCGCGTCTTGCAAGAACACGAGTTCGAAAGGGTGGGGGGTACGTGCCCTATCAAGGTGAACATCCGGTTAATTGCGGCGACCAATAAGGATTTGGGGGAAGCCATCCAGACAGGAGATTTTCGCAAGGACCTTTATTACCGGCTCAACGTGGTCTCTCTGGCAATGCCGCCATTGAGGGAACGTCGCGAAGATATCCCGCTCCTGGCGAACTACTTCGCCATGATATATAGTGCGAAGTCCAAAAGGAGGCTCATAGGGGTTTCTGACGAAGCACGGGCGTGTTTGCTGGCCTACGACTGGCCAGGCAATATCCGCGAGCTGGGAAACGCCATTGAACGCGCCGTAGTATTGGGTTCGTCCGACCTCATTTTGCCGGAAGATTTGCCCGAAGCAGTGCTTGATACGCGGCCGCGCACAGGAATTTCTGTGTCAACATATTATGAGGCAATTATTGATGCGAAAAGACAACTGATTCTGCGGGCGCTTGACCAGGCAACCGGGAACTACGTTGAGGCGGCAAGGCGCCTTGGAATGCACGTCAATTACCTGCATCGCCTCATCAAAAATCTGAATTTGAAGGAAACTATCACAAAAGGGCAGTAGCCAAGCGAACGCGCCTGTCAGTATCCGAATGGATTTCCTGGGAGCGCAGGCTTCCAGCCTGCCTCTTACCGAGGTATCACTTTGATCGGGAAGACCATTTCTCATTATCAAATTCTGGAAAAGCTGGGCGCGGGCGGGATGGGAGTGGTGTACAAAGCCGAAGACATCCGGCTCAAACGTATCGTTGCCTTGAAATTCCTGCCTGAGAAACTGTCCGGGGACCGGCAGACTCTGGAGCGATTCCAGCGCGAAGCTCGGGCTGCCTCGGCTCTGAACCATCCCAATATCTGCACGATTTACGACGTCGGCGAGTCTGAAGGCCAGCATTTCATCGCGATGGAGATGTTGGAAGGCCAGACGCTCCGGCATCGGATTGAAGGGAAACCGCTCAAACAGGAACTGTTGCTCGACCTCGCCATCCAGATTGCCGATGCCCTGGAAGTAGCTCACTCGAAAGGCATCGTCCATCGGGACATCAAGCCGGCCAATATCTTCGTCACCGAACGGGGTCAGGCCAAGATCCTGGATTTCGGCTTAGCCAAGTTGACCAGTGCTCCCCAACATGCCCTCGAGTCAATGAATACCTCAGCGGTCCCGACTGTCAGTGAAGAGGATCTCACCAGCCCGGGGATGGTGATCGGGACGGTGGCCTATATGTCTCCGGAGCAAGCCATGGGGATGGAGCTGGATGCGCGGACGGATCTGTTTTCGTTTGGGGTGGTGCTCTACCAGATGGCCACGGGCAAACTGCCCTTCACCGGCTCGACCTCGGCTTGATCTTCAATGCGATTCTGAGCCAAACGCCGACGGCGCCGGTTCGTTTGAACCCGGAGTGCCCTGTCGAACTGGAACGGGTTATAGACAAGGCCCTGGAAAAGAACCGGGACCTGCGCTGCCAGTCAGCCAAGGAGATGCTGACTGACCTGAAGCGGCTCAAGCGGGACACCGACACAGGTAAGCTGGCCGCCGCGGTGCCAAAAGCAAAGCCGCGCCCGTCTTGGTGGTGGGCAGCATCGCTCCTGTTGATTGCAGTGACTGCCGCCTCTGGATTCTGGTTTCTCAAGTTAAGAAAATCGGAAGGCCCTTCCAGTCCGCCCGTGCTGAGAAGGATCACCTGGGATACCGGGTTAACCACCGATCCGGCGCTTTCGCCCGATGGGAAGCTGGTGGCCTATGCCTCGGACCGCAGCGGGGAGGTGAACCTGGACATCTGGGTACAGCGACTCGCCGGGGGCGAAGCCCGGGGTGAACCGCTTCGCTTGACCCGCGACCCGGCTGATGACTCTGAACCCACCTTTTCACCGGACGGCAATTCGATCGCGTTTAGTTCGGCGCGCAGTGGAGGCGGAATCTATCTGATCCCGGCGGGTGGAGGACAGGAGAGACTGCTGACCAAACAGGGCCATCGTCCTCGCTTTTCCCCGGATGGCCGATGGATTGCCTACCATGTTGGAGAAAAGTCTTTTATCCTGCCTCTTTCCGGAGGGACGGCACGGCAGTTGCAGCCGGATTTTGCCGGAGTGGTTCTTCCCACCTGGTCTCCGGATGGAAAGCACATTTTGTTTTATTGTTGGAAACAATCCAACGGAGAAGATAAAGCCTGGTGGGTGACACCGGTGGAAAAAGGACAGGCTACACGGACAGACATTCCCGTATACAACGACGTAATGGACTTGGGGCCGAAGCTGCTCGAATGGACAAGACAGCAGACACAATCATCTCTTCCGATAGGGCTCAGGACAATTCAGACATCTGGCAAATTTCCATCTCGCCCAAAACATTCCAGGTTATCGGTTCGCCCCAGCGTCTGACCGGCGGGACTGGTCATCAGATCCAGCCTTCTGTGGCCGCCGGCTATCTCGCTTTCTCCAGTGTGACGGAGAGTGGGAATATCTGGGCCCTGCCTGTCGACCACACACAGGGAAAAGCTCTCGGCGAGATAAAGGCGCTGACACAGGACACCTCCATCAACGGATTGCCCAGTATCTCAGCCGATGGCACGAGATTGGTCTACACCTCCCGCCGCGCCCAGGACTTGGAATGGAATGATTAAAGAGCTGGAGAGCGGGCGTGTCAGGCCCCTTCTACCCGAATCGCCTGAGTTCACCATCCTGTACCTCCCAAAATATCCAGGGACGGGTCAACGGTCGCCTACTTTGTGGGTTCACAGTCACAAAATAGGCAGACTTTTCGTTTCCAATACCGATGATCTGACCTCGAGATCGCTCTGTGAAGATTGCGGGCAGTCCTAGCGACTGGTTCCCGGATGGACACACACTTCTGTTATACCATGCTTCCCCGGTGGACGGATAGACTCAATTGATGTGAATTCAGGCAAACGGTCACTGGCGATCCAATACTCCCATGCATATGTGGGAACCGCAGGTTTCGCCCGACGGCCGCTGGATCGCCTTGCACTCCACTACCAGCGCAGTGCAAGTCCTCAATAATGGTCATTCCTCTGCGCAATGGCGTGGCGGCCGACGAAAAGGAGTGGGTGACCATCACGGATGGCTCCGGAATTGACCAGGCCGCGAACTGGGCACCGGATGGAAATCTGCTGTATTTCCTTTCGGAGCGGGATGGGTTCCGCTGCATCTGGGGGCAGAAGCTGGATCCGACCAACAAAAAGCCGCTGGGTGCGCCTTTTCCGGTGTATCACTCGCATGATCCCAGGCGATCGATCAGGAATGTATCGCAAGGACTCCAATGCATGTCCGTAAGTCGCAATCAGATCGTCTTTCCGATGGGCGAACTCACGGGCAATATCTGGATCACGGATTACAAGGAAAAAGGGCGGTGATGATACTGGATTGAGGTCTATCGGTGTCACTCTGCGAGTGTCCCCCTTGGTTAAGGGGGACTCCAGGGGGTTCGTCCAGCAGGACCTACGACCACCCCCTTGCCCCCTCCTAACCAAGGAGGGGAACCAAAATTGAATTTTTTCACACCTCCCCTGCGGAAGGGGTCGTTTCATCTAAAGTGGCCGGACTCGATTGCGTGATTAACAAGAATCAACGTGCCGATTGTGGGGCTGATGTTTTCTCGGGGAACCGAGCAAGGAAGTGTTATGAACATGCATCCCGGATCCAGGAAAGATGAAGGAGTGAGCCTAACCGGTATGGTTCTGACTCTTGTCTTCATCGCCATTTGCCTGGCCGCTCGTGAACCGGCCTGGGGCCAGCAAGTGACTGCGGCTATCAGGGGAAGGTCACGGACCCCTCGGATACCCCTATCGCAGGGGCAAAGGTTGAGGCCAAAGATATTGCGCGCGGCACGGTCTGGACAGCAGAAACCAATGCGGAGGGATTTTACAACCTGCCGCGAGTCCCGGTTGGCAGCTATGAAGTCAGGGTGGAAATAACGGGATTTCAAACGGCGGTCTATCCTCTCTTGGGGCTGGTGCTCAACCAGACGGCCCGGTTGGACTTTCAGATGCACCTGGGTACGTTCAATCAAACCATTCAAGTGCAGGGAGGGGTGCCGTTGCTGAACACGGACACGATTCAATTGGGGGCGGTCATTGAATCGAATATCAACGAGGCCCTGCCGCTGGCCACACGGAACTATATCCAGTTGACTCTGCTGGTGCCCGGCACAGTTCATCCTGATCCTTCGGCGTTCACCAACGGAACTAATGGCTTTGGTTCGGGCAGGCCTTATGTGAACGGAAACCGGGAGCAGGCTAATAATTTTCTACTGGATGGTCTCGACAACAACCAGGTGTCTGACAACCAGGTTGGATACACTCCGAGCATCGACGCAATTGAAGAGTTCAACATGATCACCAACAACGCTCCTGCTGAATTCGGGAACGCGCAGGGAGGGATAATCAGTGCCACGATCAAGTCGGGGACCAACCGGTTCCAAGGCACCCTCTTTGAATTCTTCCGCAATGACGTCTTGAATGCCAACGACTGGGCCTCCAACTGGTCCGGGGGCCAAAGGTCCAAGATGCGGTGGAACATGTTCGGCGGCACGATTGGCGGTCCCATCAAGAAAGACAAGCTGTTTTTCTTTGGCGACTACCAGGGGCAGCGTTATGACTTCCCGGCCTCGACCGGCCCGATGACGGTTTTTACCGAACCCGAACGGCGAGGAGACTTCTCACAATTACTGACAGAGTCGGGCATCCAGTTGTACGACCCTGATCCTAATCACTACATTCCGGATCCAGCCAACCCGGGACAGATGGTACGCGCCCCTTTTGCGAATAATCAGATCCCCATGGACAGGATCAATCCGGTGGCCCGGAATCTGTTCGCTTCGTCCTTGTACCCGTTGCCGAGTAATGGCCAGCTTACGAATAACTATCTCAACACGACCCGAAGTGCGATTAACGGGGACCAGTTCGACATCAAGCTGGATTGGAACTTGACTCAAAAAGACCATTTTTTTGGGCGCTTCTCCTGGAGCCGCCAGAATATTCCAACGAGCAACTCATTTCCGCTGGTCTTCGACATGCTACAGTCGGCCCGTACCCGCAACGGTGTTGTCAACTGGACGCGAACGGTGAACCCGCACTTTGTGAACGAAGTCAGGGTGGGCGTCAATTACGTCTGGTTTTTCAATGGAGACCACAAAGACGGTGTGGGCAACTTTGCCGAACAGCTCGGGATCCAGGATGGCAATGATCGCGGCCCTGGACTCATGCTCCTCGCCTTCGCGAGTCCCACGTGGCCCATTGGAAGCCCGTCTACCCCCAAGCAGGCACTCTTCGCGGATACGGTCATCCAGTTAACAGACGGCATGGTCATTACCCGGGGCCGGCATATCCTGCATACCGGATTCCAGTATTGGCGACAGCGGATCAACACGTTTTATCCTGGTAATTGGGGTGTTTCGGGAGCCATCTTCTTCCTCGGAAGGTGGACGGCAGGCCCCGACACCCTTGCCCAACCTTTTGGAGGCTCCGGGGCCCCTGAAGCTGACTTCTTGCTGGGGCTTCCCGACTTTTTGGGACGCGGCAGCAATGGGGGCACCTGGGGACAGCGTTCCAATGTCTTTGGCGCTTATCTTCAAGATGAATGGCGAGTCACCGACTCCCTGACCCTGAACCTCGGCCTCCGCTATCAAACTTATACGCCCTGGGTGGAAGTCCGGGACCGGCAGGTGAACTTCGCACCTTTCAGCGGCAAGGTTGAAGTGCCGGGTGAGAGTACTTTCTATAGTAACAATCGTGCCCTCTACAACTCCTACAACTGGGGGCTGGGGAATTTCCAGCCGCGCTTCGGGTTTGCCTATACGCCGGGGGCACTGGGAAAGAAGACGGTCTTCCGCGGAGCCTACACGGTTTCCTCTTACCTGGAGGGGACCGGGACCGGCCTGCGCCTTCCCTTGAATCCCCCGTTTGCCGGTGACTTGAACAGCTTCTACGACAACCTGACTTTCCCGGGTTCCACCCTGGACCAGGGGATGACGGTTCTGGCCTCCCCGACGGACCCGTATCAGAACGCGGATATTCGCCTGTGGGATCCGAATATCCGGCCAGCAATCGCTCAGCAATGGAACTTTACGATCGAGCATCAGTTTTGGAGCAACCTGGTTCTCACGGTGGGCTATGTCGGGCAGCATGGAACTCACCTCATGGTGCCGATGCCTTACTTTCAGAGGCAATTGCTCGGTGTGGATGCCGGCGGCACGCCAATTACCGCCCCCAGCCCTTACCTCTCGGGCAATCCGGCGCTGCAGAGCGTCTCGCAAATCTCCGGGACCGAATCGAACGGGAACATGCTCTACGACGCCCTGCAAGCCAACCTGCAGAAGCGGTTCAGCCAGGGCCTGCAATTCAATGTGGCCTACACCTACTCGAAATGCATGAGCGACTCGATTGGGTACTTTGGCGCAGGGGGCCAGTCCGCCTCGCAAGGTTCCTACTGGCAAAACCTTTACGACAGGCGAGCGGAATGGGGGCCCTGCTACTACGACGTCACGCACGTGCTCACCAGCTATGCCGTTTACGAACTGCCCTTCGGACGCGGCAAGAAGTTCGGCAACCATTGGAACCCTGTGGTTAACGGAGTGGTAGGTAACTGGCAACTGGGTGACATTCTGCAATTGCGGGGCGGTTTCCCGCTCACAATAGGGGCCGGCGACGCCTCTGGAACCGGCTCACGGAGTCCGCGGGCCAATTGCGATAGCCCCGCCCAGGTCTTCGGTTCCAGCCAAAATGCTCCGGATGGGGGGCTCCAGTGGTTTGATCCTTCTCCCTATGGCGCACCGGCAACGGGGACTTTTGGGAGCTGCGGCGTGGGGACGGTGCGTGGCCCCGGCCTCCGCACCCTTGACCTAAGCCTTCAAAAAATATTTCCGATCGGCGATAAGAGACGAGTTGAGTTTCGAACCGAGTTTATCAATCTCACGAACACCCCTATTTTCACTGCACCCTCCACGGGGCTGGGATCAGGTCTGGGCAAGATTTATTCCTCCCAGGGGGCGCGCAACATTCAGTTTGGGCTGAAGATTTACTACTGATGCGGGATGGATGAATGATGGCGACCTGTCTTGAAGACTAGTGGAGGTGGGAAGCAGCGAAGAAGGAATAACCATTGTTGAGGAGGGGCTCAATCAAAGGAAAAGAGTGGGAAGGCAAGTGGGGGAATAGTCTCGTCTGTTGGAAAACTTCAGCGTCGGCTAAGATCGCTGTCTAAAGCAATGGCGTTTCTGGCATGCATTTCGACAGATTCCACAGAAGAAAGTATTCTGTTCGATGGTCACGCTCGTTAAGGGATGAAATGGAATAATAATGAAATCGGGGCAATTGATCAGATGGCTGCAAGTGATTTCTTTCTGCGGTTGGGTATTGTGGATTGCTGGGTGCGGAGGAGAAAGCCATGAACCGCGGATGCAGCAGGCAATGCCGCAAAGCGAAGCAGGAACCATTGCGAAAAGCCCACCAAGGAGTGGGCGCTACGACCTTTCAGCGGATGAGGATCGAGGTGGGCACACGCTGAAGAAGCACGTGGGTCAGACCGATGAAGCGCTTCGAGAGCGGCTTCAAAGAGAGCTGAACATTGCTGCGGCTTCGACATGGACGGATCGGGATACTGCGGAAGAAACCGTGGGGGAAGCATTGCGAATCAACCGAGGAAAGATTGAGAGCTGGGAACGACGGGGTTATCCGCGCTCGAATCTTGCTCTGCATTTCAATGCGGGTCGGGTGATCGGCCGGAGTATGAGGCACGGAGAGTCGCAGTCATCGCCGTGCACGCAAGCAGTGATCGTGTTGAAGGCGGACGGAGTGGAGAATTTTCATGTGCTGACGACGTATCCGGAGGCACGCAATTGAAGCGAGATAAAGGGAAAAAAGCAGTGGTATTTTCGGTCGCCGAATATCCATGGCTGCGGGATTTTTTCTCCGCCTATCTGCATGAGGATTTTCAAGATGAGTATGGATCGGCGGCCAGTGCGGCGAGGGCCTTTTGTCGTGACGGGAACATCGAGGAGGTTAAAAAGACCCGGGAAGAGTGGGTGAAGCTGCGAAAAAACCTCGCGAACCAAGCCATTCCGGAATTGCATGAAGCGTTGCGAAGGCTGGGCGGCGCCTGGCGACCCCAGGGCGAAGACGAGCTTCGGAGTGTGGACGCAGCTTTTGCCGAGAAAGGGTAAGAGCAATTGGCGATGCGGTTGCTGCGGGACGTCCAGACTAACTCGGAACCTCGGAATTCCCTCCCGCTCGCCCCAAGCGAACTCGCGTTGCGAGAGGCTGATCGGCATCCCAAGTCGAGATTTTCTGAATTTTCTGATTCCGATCAATCTTTGCTCAAAGCCGTCCCTTATACTTAATAGTGCTTTTCATAAATACTGTGACGTTAACGCCGGGTCGGTGACCCGGCCTACAAGTTTGTAGGCCGCGTGCCCCCACGCGGCGCCTATCCTAAAATACGTCATCGTATTTATGAAAAGTACTACTAAGTTGCAATCAAATGGATATATTAAATCGAGCTGGCCCCTCACCCGGCCTTTCACAACCGTTTGAATGAGACTTAGTATTGCCATTTATCGCGCAGCACCGATCCATAAAATGAATACCCGCACCATGAAAACAATTGTCATCACCTTGCTGGCTTTTGTAATCGCTCTCGTCGCGCCTGGAGCGGAACCAGTCCAGCTCAAAGACAAACCGCTCGTTGCTTGGTTCGCACTCGCGAACCTAACCCAACAAGGTAGCAGCGTGTTGACGATTGATTCGGGCGGCGACGAAGGGAAGTCCAATCCCATTCCGAAGACTTGGTCGCTTCACCAGCCCCGTTCCCGATGAAGCGGTTCGCTCGGCGCGGTTGCTGCGCGAGCGGTTCCTCGCCGATCCCTATCGTCCGACTTACCATTTCTGCGTGCCGGAGGACATGGGCATGCCCGGCGACCCGAACGGCGCGTTCTACCACAACGGACGCTATCACTTGATGTATCTCTACAACCGCAACGGATCGGGTTTCTGCTGGGGCCACATCTCCAGCGGCGACCTGGTTCACTGGCGGCATCATCCCGACGCGATCGGGCCCGGGCAATGGGGACGAAGGCTGCTTCAGCGGCGGCGCGTTTGTGGACGACGACGGCACCGCGTATCTGTCCTACTGGATGCTCTGGGGCGCCAAAGGCATCGGGCTGGCCAAGAGCCTCGGCCCCGATTTCGATTCCTGGACTAAGCTGGATGCCAATCCGGTCATCAAATCCACCGAGTGGGGAATCACGGAGGTCAAGGACCCGAGCGGGAAATCCTTCCTCTACGGCTCCGCCGACCCGTCGAACATCTGGAAGAAAGACGGCCGCTACTACATGCTCACCGGCAATCTGCTCGTGCTGAACAAAATTGGCCGCGCCCCCGATGCGCCGCTCTCAGAACAAGGGCGATCGGCTTTACCTCTTCGTCTCGGACGACTTGAAAGACTGGAAATACCTCCACGTCTTCTACGAACGGAACCCGGAGTGGACCGACCGCAGCGAAGACAACATGTGCCCCAGTTTTCTGCCGCTGCCTTCGAGCCCTGCCGGCGGGCCGCCGAGCGGGAAGCATCTGCTGCTTGTTCATCAGCCACAACAAAGGCTGCCAATACTATGTCGGGCGACTACCGGAACGACCGGTTCACCCCGAACAACCACGGACGCATGACGTGGGTGGACAACACCTACTTCGCCCCGGAGGCCTTGATGGACGGGCAGGGCCGACAGATCATGTGGGCGTGGCTGCTCGACAACCCGTCCGGCGAAAAGGAGAAAGGCTGGTCGGGCGTCTATGGACTGCCCCGCTCGCTCTGGCTGGGCGAGGATGGCACCTTGCGCCTGCCAGCCGGTGAAGGAACTCGAAACCCTCCGCTGCCACGAGAAATCGTGGAGCGATCTGGCGTTGGCCGATGGCGAAACCAAAGCGCTCGAAGGCGTGGCGGGGGATGCCTGTGAACTGGCGATCGAAATCGAAGTCGGCGCCGCCCAACGCTGCGGCCTGAAAGTCCGGGCCTCACCCAGCGGCGAGGAAGAAACGCTCCTCTATTACGACGCGGACAAGAAGGAACTGGTCTTCGACTCCACCCGCAGCGGCAAGGAAGGCCGCAAAGGTGGTCGAGCGCGCCCCGTTTGCCTTGAAGCCAGGCGAGCCGCTGAAGCTGCGGGTCTTCGTGGACAAGTCGGTCGTGGAGGTCTTTGCCAACGACCGCCAAGCCATCAGCCGCCGCGTTTATCCGGTACGGAGCGACAGCCTGGGAGTCAGCCTGTTCGCCAGCGGCGGCATCGCGCACTTCAAGACCGTGAAGGCCTGGGAAATGATGCCCGCAAACCCGTACTGAACCCGAATTCCGAAGTTGGGCAGTCGGGTTTTAGATCTATTTGCTGATTTGGTTGAGACCTGCAAGACGTTCAAGTAAGGAAGAAAGGATACCGATGACCTGCGGATTCAGGTGGAACGTGCGCTCCGCCGCGCGTTCATTGAGCTTGCGCGGGGGGACAGCGGTCCCACGCGCTCGATCCACTTGGCAACGCTCACACAACTTCGGAATTCGGGCTGAAAGAAAGCAACCCCCTGTTTTCCGTGGGCGATGCTGCTGGCTATTGCCTGTCCCCCTTCAAGGTCTTCGAGCGTTAACGGATCTGGCTTCATGCGTGGGCAGGCTCGCGGTGCTTAAGGGTTGGGAGAGTCTTAATGGACTTCCCAGCTTTGTCCTCAGCTAGTCGCAGCTCGTAGAGGCTCTGCAGATTGAGCCAGAACTCTGCACTCGTTCCGAAGAAATGAGCAAGGCGCAGGGCTGTGTCGCCGGTGATAGCGCGCTGGCCGTTCAGAATTCCTGTGATGCGGTTGGTCGGCACTTTGAGCTGACGGGCAAGCTCGGCAGCACTCATGTCAAGGGCTTCCAGTTCTTCGGCCAGGTGCTCCCCTGGGTGGATTGCGGTGAGTGCCATAGTGGTTCTCCTAATGATAATCAACAATCTCCACGTTCACAGGTCCGGGGGATCTCTCGGGCCATTCGAAACAAATCCGCCATTGGTCGTTGACGCGGATGCTGTATTGTCCTTTGCGGTCTCCAATCAGCCTTTCGAAGCGGTTGCCGGGCAATCCGGCAAGATCTTTGAGCGACAGGGCGGCCTCAAGACGGTCAAGTTTTAGGCGCGCAGAGCGTTCGATTCCGGAAAAAGTCTTGACTCGCCTCCCAGCGGCAAAATCTCTGGTTCGCTTGTCCCGATAACTGACGATCATTCCCAAGCCTAAAATAAATTATGCGTTACGTCAAGCATAACAGATCACGGTGCTTCCGTCATCAATTGTAAGTCGTGTGCAGCCATTTCGGAACTTTTAAGATTTGGAAGTGGCGTCGGATCTTTTAGGAGATGGCCTGCACTCTGCTTCCCGGCCTCTCTCTAATCTCCTGATTGACAACAACCTTCTTTATTTGTTTTTATCTCATATTGCAATGCTCTCGCTCTGGGCCGTCTTCTTGTACATTGACTGTTGTTCTTCATTGATCTCCGATCATAGAAATTCATGGGTTGTTTGATGGCTCTTTCTGCTTACCTTGCAGGCTTCTTCTCCAAATCCATTCGCAATCGGGGCAATAACTATTTCTATCGTAGTGCAGTGAGCATCACTCACAGCTCCGATGAGGAAGTGGAAGCTAAAGTAATCGGAGGTGCCCCTTATGATGTGTCCCTTTCCTTAAAAGGCACGAACTTTGTAGTCGATTGCACCTGTCCTTACATGGATTCGAGCGACTCTCCATGCAAACACATCTGGGCTACAATTCTGGCTGCTGAAAAAGCCGGCCACTTCAGGCGATTGGAACTGACGGATGATGTCGACCTTGTGGTCGCAAACCTTCTGCACTACGAAGAGGGGCGTGATGGTGATTTGGACGAAGAAACCTGGGAAAATCCGGGAGTCCTTCCGTACAAGGTTGCTGGGTTTGACTCACCCAAGCCCTCACTGAGATCAGAACCCACCACATTAAAGCCAAAGCCAGCCAAGCCTCCAGTTTGGAAAAGCCAGTTGAGCAGCCTCCTTCAGGCTATGGGCCCAAGCTACGACGGGTCCTCCGCAGTGTGTCCTGCGGGCAGAGAACTCCTGTATGTTATCGATGTCCCAACAAGCAAAATCCAGGGAGAGCTCATCCTGGAAGTGCTCTACCGGGAGCGAAAGATGAATGGAGACTGGGGTAAGCCTAAGTCTTATGGGATTTCCCCAAGACTTGTCCCTCAGTTGCCAGACCCGATGGATCGGGAGATTTTGACGCTGTTGCAGGGCGCTAGGAATGAGTGGGATAGTGGCCATTCTTATGGCTATGGAAGCTCCCCTTGCCGATATCGGCTTTCGCAACTGTTACAACAGACCATCCTTCCGAAGATTTGTGAAAGGAAACGGTGCTTCCTGCGTCTTGCGCCTCAGACTTTGGAAGCGGCGCCGCTGGAATGGGACGACGGGCCTGCCTGGGAGTTCGGACTTCAGTGTGACATTGATAAATCAAACGTTCAACAAATCCTGATTCGAGGGTTCTTGAAGCGTGGCGGAGAAAGACAAAACCTGTCTGAGCCAGCATTGCTGTTGGCTGGCGGGCTGGTATTCAATTTGAAAGAGGTAGCCAAGTTAGATGATTGCGGCGCCTTTGCCTGGATTGCCCTTCTTCGGCAAATCGGCTCCTTTATGGTCCCCGTGGTCCAGAAGGACGAATTCTTCAAGGAGCTGATTCAGTTGCCCCAGTGTCCGCGACTGGATTTGCCTGAAGAGTGGAGGATCGAAGAGATTTGGGTGAAGCCGCAACCCCATTTGCGAGTGCGTATGCCGCAGCCAAAACAATGGGGTCCCGCCCGACTGCGAGCCAGCCTGGAATTCAACTACGACGGGGCCAAGGTTTCTTATCACCAGCCGGGGCGGGGAATTTTTCACACTGCGCGCCGATGCCTGATACTACGCGATTCAGACGCCGAATATTCTGCCTTGGAATGCCTGACTCAACAAGGATTTCGCCTGCCTAACTCTTCCTACGGCGGCCAACCCGAGTTGGAACTGGCTCCCGCGAAGTTACCAGGGGCAGTGAGGAAACTGGTCAGTGCGGGCTGGCACGTTGAGGCAGAAGGCAAACTCTATCGGCAGGCAGGAGCATTCAACATCTCGGTCACTTCGGGCATCGATTGGTTTGAACTCAATGGAGAGCTGAATTTTGGAACTCAGACCGTTAGGTTACCCTCCCTGCTGGCTGCATTGAAGCGGGGAGAAAACATCGTCCGTCTGGATGACGGGACTTTTGGTCTGCTGCCAGAAGAAATGCTAAAGAAATTAGACATTCTCGCCTCAGTAGGAGCGGCGCGCGATGATCACGTCCAGTTCAGTCGCGCCCAAGTTGGCTTTCTGGATGCCTTGCTAGCCAGCTTGCCGGAGGCCACCTTTGACACGGTTTTTGCCCGAGCCCGTGATGAGCTGCAGCGATTCGAAGGCATAGAGCCGGTTGATCCTCCCGATGGATTCAAAGGGAAATTGCGCCACTATCAGAGCGAGGGAGTCGGATGGCTGCACTTTCTCGAAAGATTCGGTTTTGGCGGTTGTCTGGCTGATGATATGGGGCTAGGCAAGACGGTGCAGGTGCTGGCCGCGTTAGAATCGCGGCGGGCCAATCGCCGGGACTCAGGTGAAAAGGTTCGTCCTTCGCTTTTGGTTGTGCCGCGATCTCTTGTCTTTAACTGGAAGCAGGAAGCAGCCCGCTTCACCCCCAACCTTCGGATCTTGGACCACACCGGCACGGGGCGCACTTCCGATGGGAGTTCCTTTGACTCGTATGACGTGGTGATCACAACCTACGGCACGCTGCGGCGGGATGTGCTTCATTTGAAGGATGTCTTGTTCGACTACATCATCCTGGATGAGGCCCAAGCCATCAAGAACGCCAGCACCGAGTCCGCTAAGGCTGCGCGATTATTGCGCGGACAGCATCGACTGGCAGTGAGTGGGACGCCCATCGAAAACCACTTGGGAGAACTCTGGAGTCTGTTTGAATTTCTCAACCCTGGGTTACTGGGAACGTCTTCGGTGTTTAAGTTTACCGACAACGGCGCACGAAACCCTGACCTGGAAACTCGAGCCCTCTTAAGCAAGGCCCTGAAACCCTTCATCCTGCGTCGCACCAAGGGGCAGGTGGCCAAAGACCTCCCCGAAAAGTTGGAGCAGACGCTGTTCTGTGAACTGGAGTCCCACCAACGGAAACTCTATGACGAGCTGCGCGACTATTATCGCCATTCACTCTTAGCGCGAGTTGAGCGAGACGGGATTCAAAAAGCCAAGATCCTTATCTTGGAAGCGTTGCTCCGTCTGCGTCAGGCAGCATGCCATCCGGGCCTGGTCGACAAGTCACGGAGAGATGAAACGAGCGCCAAGTTGGAGATCCTAATTCCACAACTCAACGAGGTTATCGATGAGGGGCACAAAGCGCTTGTCTTTTCTCAGTTCACCAGTTTTCTCTCCATCGTGCGCGAGCGGCTGGATGGGGACCGTGTCCCTTACGAATATCTGGACGGAAAGACTCGAGATCGGGCAGCCAAAGTCGAACGATTCCAAAAGGATTCTGAATGCAAGTTGTTTCTCATCAGTCTTAAGGCAGGGGGGTTGGGGCTTAATCTCACAGCAGCCGAATATGTCTACTTACTTGACCCCTGGTGGAATCCCGCGGTGGAGGCTCAGGCAATCGACCGGACACACCGGATCGGCCAGCCCCGCCGGGTTTTCGCATATCGTCTGATCGCCCGGGATACTGTCGAAGAAAAAGTCCTGGAACTGCAAAAGAACAAGCGGCAGTTGGCCGATGCGATCCTAAACGAAGATAGCAGCCTGATTCGTAACCTGCGGCGCGAAGACCTGGAGTTGCTGCTGGGATGAAACGATCCAATCAGCCACTTTCTTGCGGAAGCGAGAGAAAAATATTCAGTCACCTTTCGATTTGAAGCCCTATCGATAAGGAATAAATGGTTATGCGTTAGTTATCGGGGGAATTTCTGGTAGGGCGCGCTCGCCGAGCGCGCCGCGGACGGCCCGGCGGTCCGTCCCTACCCACTCAGCCGCTACAGAAGCGACAATCTCAAATCGTCACCGAAGGTCTTGCCCTTAGGGATTTCCCCCCATAACTAACGCATTACAATAAATAAATGCAATTTCTGGTTGACAATGAAGCGAGGATAAGTAAAATTATTCGCCATGAGAAAAACATTAACTATTATCATCTGTTGTTTTTTAACGTCCGCCGTGCTCCCGTCAGTAACCCGAGCAGAGGCTCCTGTTTTCATGGTTACGCCGGAAAGCAGCTCAGTTACGTTCTTTGTGGATGCGTCAGTGTCTATAAAAGGGACCTTCGCCAAGTGGGACTCCACGCTTACATTCACATCTCCTGATGTGGAAACAGGAGTTTTGACCCTCAAGATTCAAGCAGACAGCGTGAATACCGGAAGTGGCATGAAGGACGGCAAATTGAAAGGCAAAGACTTCTTCAACGCCGAACAGGATCCGTTGATCACATTTGTTTCTAAGAAGTCTGAACAGACCGGTCCCAACACCATTGTGTTGACCGGCGACTTTACGATACGCGGTGTGACTAAAACCGAGACGCTCACGTTAACACTTGAAGGGAAGAAGGGGTCAGGCCAAGGCACGATTAATGGGACAATGAGCTTCAACCGTAAGGACTTCGGGATGAACAAGGGCATTCCCTTTGTCAAAATTTCCGACCATGTTGACGTGACCGTCAGACTCAAGGTGAAAAAAACCAGCGGGCCGGTGGTAAAGTTTAAGCTGTAGCCAGTCTGGCATTCATCATTTTCCTCGAGCCTCTTGCTCTTTCCATTTGACAAGACGAAACTCCGTCGAAAGATGGAGTTTCTCTTACCCTTCAACTTCTGACTTTCGGTCAGAAATTCTTCCAATCGATCCTGACCTTAAACCGACCTTTAATTACCAGTTTCCGGCTATAATTTCATCGGCTTGAAAACCATTGATTGATTATTTAGCCTCCCCTCCACACGACTGCCCGTGATTGGGACACTTCGATGGCTAGGAATATTGATGGTTGCAGCCTAGTCCGGGTTTCTCACCGGCGCACCGGGAAAGCTGGCAACCCCTGGGACCGCCGGCATCTTGCCGGCTCTGTCCCTTCCCGCTGTCCTTCGTGGATTGGGTCAAATTCGACGAAGATGCAGGCTGGAAGCCTGCGCTCCCAGGAAATCCAATTCGTGGTGAGAAATGCAGCCTGGAGAAGGCGGCAGGATCTGGTTCAGGAGAGCATGGCTTTGCACCGTGCTGTTGGGGCGCCTGAATAGGCTAAAATTGAGTCTCAAATCCGAACCCTTAAATGAGCTACAATCGCCCTACGAACAATGGATCGCGGAAGCACCGTGATTAAACTCGATGCCGCGGAGAATTTAATGAAACGATTCTGGGGTGGTTTCGCTCTGATTCTCGCGATTCCATTGTCTTCGATTGGTCAGTCTGCAACGTCACTCACGCCTGAGTCATTACGGGCAGCTTTGAAAGCCAAACCAACGGGAACTCACGCTGAGCAACTGGCTGAACAGATCCGTCAGTCCTTTGGCGGCAAAGAAAAACTGCAAAAGGGACCCGCACCCAAAGTAGAAGGTAAGCTGGCAGCCTGGGCTATTGAAGTCAGTGGTGGTGCTGCTGCTCCACGAGTGGTTTCAGACGACGGCCGAAAGGCGTTTAAGCTAACGCCGGTTGGTTCTACAGGCGTGTATGCTGCAGTGGTCGCCTTCCCGGACCAGACCGTGCAGCTTTTTCACTATGAGGTTGGCGGCAAACGAATTGCAAGCGCTCCGCTAGAGATTTATAAGCCGGATCCGGACAGCCTCGAGAAACCAGGAGTCCCAAAAGGTAAGGTGACTGAGATGCCCCAGTGGAGCAGCCGGATCTTCGAAGGGACTACTCGAGAATGGTGGCTCTACGTGCCAGCCCAGTACCAGCCGGAGAATCCGGCCTGTGTCATGGTGTTTCAGGATGGGAAGGGCTACAAAGACTTCGTTCCGATAGTTTTCGATAATCTGATCGCGAAAGGGGAGATCCCTGTAATGGTGGGTATCTTCGTTGCTCCGGGTGTTCTTAAAGACGGACGATCTAACCGCAATTTCGAGTACGACACACTTTCAGACCAGTATGCCCGATTCATCTTGGCTGAGATTCTACCGGAAACGGAAAAGACTGTAAAACTGCGCCACGATGCGGCCGGCCGAGCCATAGGCGGGATCAGCAGTGGGGGTATTTGCGCCTTCACGGTGGCCTGGGAACGCCCCGACGAGTTTAGCAAAGTGCTGAGTTGGGTTGGAAGCTTCGCCAACGTCGCCAGCGGCGCTACGTTACGCGAAGGCGGCCACAATTACCCTGCTCTCATCCGCAAAACACCCAAGAAAGCGATCCGCGTCTTTCTTCAAGATGGAGAGAACGATCTCGACAACGTGCACGGCAACTGGCCGCTAGCCAACCAGCAAATGGATCGAGCCCTCAAATTTGCGGGCTATGACTACAGGTTCGTCATGGGCAAGGGGTATCACAACAACCTGCACGGTCGGGCAATTTTGCCAGATTCGCTGCGCTGGCTCTGGCGGGATTACAAATCAGAAGTCTCCGCCGAGGCAGTTGAGAATCCCAAAGGAAAATGACATTATGAGTCCGGATTTATAGAAGAATTTTGGCAACCCATTCCGTGGCGGCATGGCTTTCGGGTCACTTCGAGTTCTTGGACACAGACGGTTTCCTGAAGAAAAATAAGTGCGGGAAGTTCACTTCGAAACGATGAATGCGCTTCTGCTTAAAGAATACATGAAGTTGGAAGTAGTCGAGATGCCGATCCCGGGCATTGGCCCCGACGACGTGTTGGTGCGCGTGAAGGCGTGCGGTATCTGCGGAAGCGACGTTCATGGGATGGACGGTCGAACCGGGCGGCGAGTCCCGCCGATCGTCATGGGACATGAAGCCGCCGGTCAAATTGCGAAGACCGGCACGAACGTGCATGACCTTCAGGAAGGCGACCGCGTTACTTTCGACTCTACCGTTTACTGTGGGCACTGCTATCTATTGCATCCGGGGCGAATTGAATCTCTGTGACAACCGCGAGGTGTTGGGCGTTTCGCCGGGAAGTTATCGCCGCCACGGCGCTTTTGCCGAGTTTGTGTCGGTTCCCCGCCGCATCGTGTATCGGCTTCCGGACCATTTCCAATTTGAGCACGCCGCACTCATTGAGGCCGTTTCCGTGGCGGTCCACGCCGTGCGGATTACGCCTGTTCAGTTGGGAGATACGGGCGTCGTAGCCGGCGCCGGGATGATTGGTTTACTCACGATCCAGGCCCTACGAGCCGCTGGTTGCCCGCGTGTGATCGCTTTCGATCTGGATGACGCCAAGCTCGAGCGCGCGCTCAAGCTGGGTGCCACGGATGTCCTCAACTCGAAGACAGGCGACCCGGCCGAGAGGATTCGTGAGCTGACGGACGGCCGCGGAGCGGATGTGGCTATCGAGTGCGTGGGCACGACCGATCCAATCCAGGTCTTGATTCAGAGTGTTCGCAAGGGCGGCGCCGTCACACTGGTCGGCAACCTGGCACCATCCATCGACTTACCGCTGCAAGTGGTAGTGACAAAGCAGATCCGCCTGCAGGGTTCCTGTGCGTCGAGCGGTGAGTATCCCGTTTGTATCAATCTGATGTCAAAAGGCGTGATCAAGGTTGAGTCGCTCATCACGGCAGTAGTTCCGCTGGCCGAAGGGCCAGCGTGGTTCGACCGGCTCTATCGCCAGGAGCCCAACCTCATGAAGGTAATCCTGAAGCCGTGAATTCCAATCCATTCGATCTGACCGGCCAAATCGCATTGGTTACCGGAACAATTCGTAGCCTCGGCCAGTTGTGCTCCGCAAAAACCCGTATTAGCTAAGCCATTGATTTTCAACCGTCTATAAGAGGATCTTTCCCACACTACGCAATACCTTACAGAGGCGGACAGCCTTCACAACTTTTCTAATTTCTTAGAAATCAAAGACTAAGACTTCCTTCGGGTGGACGAAAGGCTTTTAGCGGTTCGACTGGCTAGATTCGGCATCAGAATTGCTTGAGAGTGTGCTGTATCCACTGGGAGGGCCCCGAGGAGACATTCCAATGCCCACATGGCGAACCTGGCGCATCAGTCTCAGCTGCGTGGCGATCGCCGCTCTTATGCCGGCAGTTCAGGGGGCGGACTGGCCGCAGTTCCGTGGGCCTGCCCGAGACAACATATCCAAAGAGATGGGCTTGCTACACCAATGGCCTACAAGTGGGCCAAAGGTGTTGTGGACCATTCCGGTCGCCCAAGGTTACGCGGGCGCGGCGATCGTGGGAGGCCGCGTCTACCATAACGATTATGATGAGGCTAAAAACGAGTGGGGCGTTCATTGCCGGTTCCTGACTACGGGTAAGGTGATTTGGAGCTACAGAGAGGCCCGTGTTATTCGCCCCAACCACGCCATTACACGCACTGTGCCAGCGGTGGATGGCAGGTACGTCTTTTCGATTGACCCAAAATTCGGGCTCCATTGCCTGGACGCAAGGACCGGGAAGCAGCTTTGGGCCAAGAACCTGGTCACCGAATACAAGACCGTGATCCCCCCCTGGTACAACGGCCAGAACCCCTTAATGGAGGAGGATCGGATTATCATCGCCACCGGCGGGGATGCAATCATGGTCGCCCTCGACAAAGCCACGGGCAAGGAAATCTGGCGGACTCCCAACCCGGGTAAATTGGTGCTCTCGCATGCCTCGGTCATGCCGGCCGTTCTTGGAGGCGTCAAGCAGTATCTCTGGGGCACGCTGAACGGCCCACTCGGGGTATCGGCCAAGGACGGAAAACTGTTGTGGGAATACCCGCGAAAGTTCAACGTGGCCGTTGCACCTTCGCCTTTGGCGGTCGACGGACAGTGTGTTTTCATGACCGCCAGCTATGACGCCGGCAGTGTCATGGTCCGGGTGCAATCGAACGGCGGCAGCTTCCATGCCGAGAGCGTGTTCGACATGAAGAACAACGAGTGGAACTCCGAAGTCCACACGCCCATTGTGTACAAAGGTCACCTGTTCGCCGTTGGAAAGAAGCGAAGAGGTTTGTTCACCTGCTTGAGCCTGGACGGCAAGGAGGTCTGGACAAGCGACGGTAAGGCCTCTTTTGACCTGGGAAGTTTCCTGCTGGCCGACGGAATGTTCTTTGTTCTCGATGGCAAGACCGGAATGCTCCGGCTGGTGGAGGCGAACACGACCGCGTACAAGGAACTCGCCAGCGCCCAGGTGCTCAGCGGCCCGGATGTCTGGGGACCAATGGCCCTGTCGGACGGCAAGCTCATCCTGCGGGACCTGACAAAAATGGTGTGCCTGGACGTGCGAGGCAAGTAAGGAGGCTGTTATGAAGTACAAGCAAGTTCAAGTCATCAGCGGGAAGGGAGACGCCTCCGATCGCTTCGTCCAGACATTACGCAGTATCGCCGTGGACGGGCGGAATCGCCTGTACGCCGTCGGAGATTCAGAGTTAAAGATCTTCGACCCCGACGGGAGGGTCCAGCGGCGTTGGCCCACCTCCAAACCGGGATATGCGGTGGCGGTTGCGGCCGACGGTTCGGTGTATGTGGGCCAGGCGGGCCAGGTGGAAATCTTCGACGGCGAGGGTCGCCTGGCGGACAGGTGGAGCGACGCTGAGCGGCTCGGGCGCGTGACGGCGATCGGGTTTCTCGGAAGCAGCGTGTTGATAGGTGACGCCAATGACCGTGCGATACGCCGTTATGAGACAGGCGGGAAGTTTCTCAACAATATCGGCAAGAACAACCGGATGCAGGGGTTCCTGATCCCGAACGGCGTCCTGGATTTCAGTGTGGATGCCGACGGTATCATCCACGCCGCGAATCCCGGCAAGCACCGCGTGGAGCGCTACACACCGGAGGACCATTTGCTGGGGCATATCGGCCGCTTCGACGGGCTGGATCCGTCGGGGTTTTCAGGCTGCTGCAATCCGACGAATGTGACCGTCGTCGGCCGCAACCGCATCTATGTCACGGAGAAGGCCGAGCCGCGCGCGAAGGTCTATGATTCCCAAGGGAAGCTGCTTTCGGTGATTGCGACGGTCGTGTTCGACCCCAACTGCAAGAACATGGATATCGCGGTGGACACCCGCGGCCGGGTCTATGTCGCCGACACCGTGAGGCTCGAGATCCTCGCTTTTGAAGAAGACGCACAGACCATGAGCGAAGAGATTACCAGACGGGACGCATTGGGCAAGGTGGTTCGCGGCACCGTTCTTCTCGGGTTTGCCGGCGGTGCCGGCTACCTGGTTAAAAAGGCGAACGGGCAGATCGTCTGGCAGGTTGACGCGGCTAAGTGCGTCAACAGCCGGCTCGGCGAGGTGGGCGCCCAAGTGTGCACCCTATGCACGAGCGAGTGCGTCGTGTCGCAGTCCGCCGTTCGGGCGGTGAATAACTTCTCCAAGTGCGGCCGCTGCTACATTTGTCCCGCCTACTACAACATCAAGAGCGCAGTGGACGAGAAGGGCCTGCCGAGTGAGAAGCTTTGCCCGCGGGACGCGATCGAGCGCAAACCGATCGGCCTGATCGATCCCGAGGACCCGGCCAACAACTTCTACGAATACATCATTGACGAAGAGAAATGCGACGGCTGCGGGATATGCGTCAAGGGCTGCAAGGAACCCCTGGGACTCGGATCCATCGTGCTGAAGGTACGCTACAACCTCTGCGTCGACTGCAACCGCTGCGCCATCGCCAGTGCATGTCCAAAAGACGCGATCGCGCAGGAGCAGGTGAAAGAGGCTCTCGAGATCGGGGGGGCGGCGAAGCCAGTAACATGAAATCGATCAAGTTAACGTGGCGTTCCGTAGTGGTACTGCTGGCGTTAGTCCTGCTGGGCCTCACCTTGGCCAGCAAGGCACCGGGGCAGGCCATGCATTATGAGCGTCCCGTCGAAACGGCCCCCCAACCAGAAGCCATCGGGGGCGGCTACGTCACCCCGGAGGTCCAAAAGCCGCAGCCGCGGCAATACTGGCTGCAGGTCTTGGACGTCGTACTGCTGGCGGCCGCCATGGGGATCTCCGTGTGGCTGGTTCTGTCCCAGCGCAGCCGGAAGTGGGTGCTGGCGCTGACGGTCGCCTGCCTGGCCTATTTCGGATTCTACCGGGAGGGCTGCATCTGCCCGATCGGCTCCATACAGAACGTCGCGGTGGCGCTCGCCGATCCGGGATACTCGATTCCTATTGTTGTCACGGCGATCTTCTTCCTGCCGTTATTGGTGGCACTGTTTTTCGGCCGCGCTTTCTGCGGAGGTGTCTGCCCGCTGGGCGCAATACAGGAATTGGTTGTCCTGAAGCCGGTTCAGGTGCCGCGCCGGCTGGACAACGCGCTAGGTTTGTTGAAGTACGTTTATCTTGCGCTGGCCATTCTCCTCGCTGTGAAGCCTGCCATTTCACGTGACTTCGTCATTTGCCGGTTCGACCCGTTCGTGGGGTTCTTCCGCAGAGAAGGCTTCGCTCACATGATGCTGATCGGCGGAGGATTTTTGGTGCTGGGCATGTTTGTGGGGCGGCCCTATTGCCGTTACTTGTGCCCGTACGGCGGCTTGCTCTCCTGGTGTACTCGACTGGCAAAACGCGGCGTCACCATCACCCCGAGCACAGAGCTGGACTGCGGGCTGTGCGCGGAAGCCTGCCCGTACGGTGCGATCGAGAAGATGCGGGCTGTACGTAAAGAGTGCTTTTACTGTGCGCGGTGCTACGCCGCATGCCCTCGCGAGACGAAGTCTGGAGCCGCGATATGACCACGAACGGGCAGAGATCTTTGGCGCTGACCGCGGCCAAAATCGCTGGGTTCTTCGTAGCGGTGTGCGTCCTGGTTTTGATCGCGGACTACGTGGCTGCCCGCCTGCGGGCGCCCAAGGATGACGCGCGCATCGTGGCCCTGCAGAAACAGGCTCAGAACGACTCGTCGTTCGCGCCGCAGCTCGCCGCCCTACAGGATGGCGTCACGCGAGCCCGGCGCACGCGCAAGGTAAGGAGCGGCTGGATCTCGATTCTGCTGATTCTCGCGGCGTCGGCATTCGTTGCGAGTTCGAAATGGCGGATCGCGCTGGATGGCCGTCGTCCCGTCACGATGAGCAAGCTGGTCCAACTGGAAGCGCCACCGGCCCGAGGGCCCGCCGCAGTGGCGAGGCCTTTCTCCGGCGCTTCCGCCTCGGGCGAGATCGACCTGACCTTCGTGGACAGAATCGTAGAAAAAGAGGGCAGGAGCAAGGAATCGGCCATCCTGATTCTCCAAGCTATCCAAGCGTTCTATCGCTACCTGCCGGATGAAGCTCTTGCGCGTGTCTGCGAGCTGACGGAAGTGACACCCGCACAGATTGCGGGGACCTCGTCTTTCTATGCACGGTTCCGCCGGTCGCCGGTTGGCCGACACATCGTCCGCGTCTGCCATGGGACGGCTTGTCATGTGTCGGGAGCACGACAGATCGGAGAGGAACTGCGCCGCCAACTTCGGATTCCGGAAGACGCCGATACCGATCCGGAAAGGATGTTCACCGTAGACGAGGTGGCGTGCCTGGGGTGCTGCAGCCTGGCGCCGGTCCTCATGGTCGACGACCATACCGCTGGGAACCTCACCCCGGCGAGTGCCTGCGCAGCGCTGGACATTGTCGAGCAAAAGGAGCTCGTATGAGACGGGGCGCCGTCGAGATCCGGATCGGTCTCGGCTCCTGCGGGGTCGCCAGCGGCAGTGAGCCGGTTCGCGCGGTCCTGATGCAGGAGGCCCGACAAGCCGGCGCGAATGGCGTGGTCAAGACAGTCGGCTGCAACGGGATGTGTCATCGCGAGCCGCTGGTGGAAGTCGTTGGGCCGGATGGCCGCACCACGCTCTATGGCAACGTGACACCCGGGACGGCCCGTCAGATTGCTAGGAAGCACCTCCGCCCCCTCCGGCTTCGCGCGTGGGCACGCTGGCAGGCCGAGAGGGTCGCGGGATGGGTCGCGCCGGACAGCGACCGACCGCACTTGGAGGAGTTCCGGTTCGACCGCAGCACGGGCGCTGCGGCGGCGTATCTCGGAAAACAGAAGCGCATTGTCCTCGAGAACTGCGGTGAGATCGATCCACTGAAGATCGACGATTACATCGCCCGGGATGGATATCAGGCACTGGCGACCTGCCTGAAAGAATCGGCTCCGGAAAAGGTGATTGCCGCGATCACGAATTCCGGCCTTCGAGGTCGCGGCGGCGCGGGGTTCCCCACGGGGCGAAAATGGTCGGTCACCCGGGCGCAGAGCGGAAAAACCAAATACGTCATCTGCAACGCCGATGAGGGCGATCCGGGCGCGTTCATGGACCGGCTGGTGCTGGAAGCGGATCCACACCGCGTGATCGAGGGACTGATGATCGCAGCTCACGCGATTGGGGCCGCGGAAGGTTATTTCTACATCCGTGCGGAATACCCCCTCGCCGTACAGCGCATCCGGTCGGCGATCCAACAGGCGGAACAAAGAGGCTACCTGGGCGAACGCATTCTGGGTTCGCAATTCTCGCTCCGCCTTGAAGTCCGGGAGGGAGCCGGCGCTTTCGTCTGTGGTGAAGAAACCGCGTTGATCCTCTCGCTCGAAGGCCAGCGCGGGATGCCGAGGCTGCGCCCGCCCTATCCTGCCGAGCGGGGCTTCCGTGGCCAGCCAACCCTCATCAACAATGTTGAGACCCTGGCATGCGTGCCATGGATCCTTCGCAACGGCCCAGAAGCGTTCGCCGCCCTCGGCACCGGGAGCAGCAAGGGCACGAAGGTCTTCTCACTGGCCGGCAAGATCAACCACGGCGGCCTGATCGAGGTGCCGATGGGCGTCACCGTCCGGGAGATTGTAGAAGAGATCGGGGGCGGCATCAAAAACGGCCGCACGTTCAAAGCCGTCCAGATCGGGGGACCGTCGGGAGGATGCATCCCGGCTCGATTGGCGGACACGCCAATCGATTACGACGCGTTGGCCAAGACGGGGGTGATCATGGGCTCCGGCGGTTTGGTGGTGCTTGATGAGCGTGACTGCATGGTCGACATGGCCCGCTTCTTCCTAAAGTTCACACAGGCCGAGTCGTGTGGCAAGTGTACGTTCTGCCGGATCGGCACCAAACGGATGCTTGAGATTCTCGAGCGACTCTGTGAGGGGAACGGCCGGAGGGACGATCTGGAAAAACTGGAAACGCTGGCCGACTATGTCAGCCGTGGCAGCCTGTGCGGGCTGGGCCAGACAGCGCCCAACCCGGTGGCGACAACATTGCGGTACTTCCGCGAGGAATACGAGGCGCACCTGCACGAAAAGCGCTGCCCGGCCGGACGCTGCCCGGCCCTGATTCAATACCGCGTGAAAGACAATTGTATTGGCTGCACCTTGTGCGCCCAGGTCTGCCCGGTTGGCGCGATTGAGTTTCGCCCGTACGAAAAGCACGAGATCGACGGAAACCTCTGCACCCGTTGCGACATGTGTTTCCAGGCCTGCCAGGACAATGCCATCGAGGTGATTTAGGTGGGAACGCTTGCCCTGACCATCGATAACCGAAGCATCCACGTGGAACCGGGGACGACCGTGCTCGAGGCAGCGGAGCGGCTGGGGATTCGCATCCCGACGCTGTGTCACGTAAAGGGGCTCGAACCCGTGGCATCCTGCTTTGTGTGCGCCGTTCAAATTGAAGGCCGGCGCGCCCTCTCGCCGGCATGCGCCTTGCCCGTATCCGACGGCATGGTGGCGACAACAGACAGCGAAGACGTGCGGCGTGCGCGGAAAATAGCGTTGGAGCTGCTGCTGTCAGATCACGCAGGTGAATGTGTGGCCCCGTGCGCGGCCCGCTGTCCGGCCGGATTGGACATTCCGGGGTTCGTTTACGAGGTCGCCACGCGAGACAACCGGCGCTCGATGGAGGTCATTACTAACCGGCTCGCGCTGCCCGGTGCCCTGGGGCGGGTCTGCCCGCGATTGTGCGAGCAGGAGTGCCGTCGTTCGCAACTCGACCAGGGCTTGGCGATCGGCGCTCTGCACCGCTACGCAGCCGATCTGGACTGGCGCTCCGCCGATCCCTATGTCCCGCTGTGCGCACCGGCAACGGGCAAGTCGGTCGCCATCATCGGCGCTGGTCCCGCGGGACTGTCAGCATCATATTTCCTGCGGCAGAAAGGGCATGCTTGCACGCTCTTCGACGCGGCGGCGGCTCCGGGCGGGATGCTGCGGTACGGCATTCCAGCGTACCGGCTGCCCAAAGATGCGCTCGATGCCGAGATCCAGGTCATTCGGAAACTTGGCGCCGAGTTTCGCATGGGTATGCGCTGGGGCGAGCACTTCACGCTAGCCGAGCTGCGGAAAAGCCACGATGCGGTTTTTCTCGCCATCGGAGCACAACAGGCCCAGGGACTCCGCTGCGAGGGCGAGGAACTCGCGCTCTCCGGGGTCGAGTTTCTCGAGCTGGTCGCAAAGGGCAACCCGCCGTCTCTCGGCGAGGATGTCATCGTTGTCGGTGGGGGCAATACTGCGCTGGACTGCGCCCGCTCGGCCGTTCGACTGGATACGCAAGCGGTGAAGATCCTCTATCGGCGGACGAGGCCTGAGATGCCCTGTTTGATGGAGGAGGTCGAAGCAGCCGAAGCCGAAGGCGTCTCCATCAAGTTCCTGGTGGTGCCGACGCGACTCGAACGCAATGGGAACCATCGGCTGTTGCTGACCTGCCAGCGGATGCAGTTGGGCGAACCGGACGAGTCGGGCCGGAGGCGGCCAGTACCAGTGGATGGTTCCGAGTTCTACGTCGAGTGCTCGACCGTGATCGCCGCCATCGGCCAAGCGGTGGAACGCTCGGTTGCAGAGCACGAAGGGTTGCAGGTGACCGGTTGGGGGATCGCTGCTGATGAAAAAACGCTGGCCACGAACCTGCCCGGAATCTTTGCCGGTGGGGATGCGGTGCTTGGAGCGGACCTCGCCGTTCGCGCGGTTGCCGCGGGACGAATCGCCGCAGCATCGATCGACCAGTTCCTGAAAGGCGAAGGGGTGACGGGGGAACCCGCGATGAGAGATATCGCAATGCGGCCGGTCGATGACGGCGAGCGGGCCGTTATCTTCCGGGCAATCGAGAGGACGGCGCGAGTGCGCATGCCTGAGATCGACAGCGAGCGCCGGCTGGCGAGCTTCGACGAGGTCTTGAACGGATTGCCTGAAGCGGACGCCCAACGGGAGGCCCGGCGTTGCCTGACCTGCGGTTGCCGCAAAGCGGACTGCTGCAAGGTTCGCATTCTGGCAACCCAAAACAACGTCGATGTGTACCACTTTGCCGGCGCCCGCCGCCGGTTCTCACAGGACCTCTCCCACCCGGAGATCATCTATGAGCCGGGCAAGTGCATCCTGTGCGACGCCTGCGTGCGCATTGCGGCCAATGCCGGAGAGGCCCTCGGCGTCAGCATGATCGGACGCGGCTTCGATGTAACGGTTGCGGTGCCGTTCAGCAAGCCGCTCTCTGAGGGGCTTCGCGAAGTGGGGCGGCGCTGCGCCGAGGCGTGCCCGAGTGGCGCGTTGGCACTGCGCACAGCCCGGTCATGCGACTTGAGCAGTTGCCATCTGCATGGCGGCAGCTCAGCTTTTACCGAGCGCTTGAGGTGAGGGGAAACCCGATCCTGTGCTGCGCAAAAACTGCTGAGGAACAATTCAGGCAGCGATCTTCTCGAGTCGGTTCTCATTATGAAAATAAAAGCTCAACTTCTGGCTATTTGTTTTCTCGCCAATGCCACAGCTGTTTCACTGCAAAACGGATACGGGAGAAGTGCGGAAACTGTTCCTGTGCCAGCACGATTGCACGTTGTGAGAAACCGGCCTGAATTGGCAGGCGCCACTTTTTATTTATTACCCTTGACTTCAGTGAAGCCCAGAGGCTGGCTCCGGCACCAACTGGAAACCCAAGCCTCCGGGCTCACAGGCCATTTGGACGAGTTCTGGCCTGACCTCATGGAAGACAACGGCTGGTTGGGAGGAACAGGTGAAAGTTGGGAACGAGGCCCGTATTACATGGATGGGCTTGTGCCTTTGGCTTATCTTCTCGATGACCCAAAGCTGATTGCCAAAGCGAATAAGTGGGTGAATTGGACGTTAACCCACCAGAGGCCTGACGGATCTATAGGTCCTGAGAAGAATCAAGACTGGTGGCCCAACATGATCATGCTTAAGGTGCTCACGCAATATCAGGAAGCAACGGGTGATCCAAGGGTCATCCCCTTAATGGAACGATATTTCTTCTATCAAACGAATCAGCTTCAACAACACCCCTTGAAGGAGTGGGCTGTCTATCGCTGGGCGGATGAACTTCTAAGCGTCCTCTGGCTATACAACCGCACCGGCAACAAACAACTCCTTGGCCTGGCAAGACAGTTGCATGACCAGGGGTATGACTGGAAGAAACAGTTCGAACATTTTGAATTCGTAGCCAAAACGAGTAACGAGCAACTTGGGCTGAGACCCGGCGGCGGCTTGACGGACCTGGCTCTGCGAGCCCACGGAGTGAACAATGCCATGGCCATGAAGACCGCTGCGGTCTGGTGGCTGGTCTCACATGAATCCTCCGATCGAGAGGCTATCTACCGCATGTTGGGGGAATTGGACAGTTATCATCTACTTCCACACGGCATGCACAGTGCCGATGAACACTACGCCGGGCCTAATCCTACACAGGGCAACGAGCTTTGCAGCGTCGTGGAATCCATGTTTTCTCTGGAGCACCTGATTGGCCTCCTAGGAGATCCTAGGTTGGGAGACCGTCTCGAGAGAATTGCCTTCAACGCAATGCCGGCAACTTTTTCAGGCGACATGTGGGCACATCAATATGATCAACAGCCCAATCAAATCCGTTGCGATATCCGGCAGCGAGACTGGACAACCAATGGGCCGGAAGCCAATGTTTTCGGTCTCGAGCCCAACTTCGGTTGCTGTACAGCCAATATGCACCAAGGCTGGCCTAAGTTTTTAGCCAGCCTCTGGATGGCCACGCCGGACGACGGAGTGGCAGCCGTGAGCTACGGCCCCTGTGAAGTGAATACCATCGTAAAGGATGGCGTACGCCTTCACATCATCGAAGAGACCGATTATCCATTTCGCGGGACTATCCATCTGGGGCTCACACCCGCAAAGCCTGTGAATTTCCCGCTATCTTTACGAATCCCCGAATGGGTTTCAGAACCAAAGGTCTTTCTGAATGGGAAACCGTTGCAAGGTCTCAAGCCTGGTTCATTCCATAGGATTGATCGGCAGTGGAACAAGGGTGACAAGGTCGTCTTAGAATTCCCACTGCACGCGAGAACTTCCCGCTGGTACAGGGATTCGATAGCAGTTGAAAAGGGGCCGCTGGTCTTCTCTTTGAAGGTAGGCGAAGACTGGCGGAAGATTGAAAAAGGTATGCGCAGACCTGCTTCGGTTCCGGCCAAAGATTGGGAAGTTCATCCCACCACACCGTGGAATTACGGGTTAATTCTGGACGTCGATCATCCAGAAGACTCTATTGAAACGAACCTAAAGCCAGTCGGGTTATCCCCATTCACGTCCGAAGGGGCACCTATTCAATTACGCCTGAAGGGACGCCGAATCATGGAATGGGCAGAAGTCAATGGGTCCGCAGGACTGCTCCCGCAGAGCCCTGCGAGTAGCCTGGAACCGGTTGAGATTCTTACTCTGATTCCCTATGGATCGGCGAAATTGCGGATCACAGTCTTTCCACTATTGAAGCAGTTTTAAAGTTTTATCCCCGACGTAGTGGAATTTTTTGGTGATTTCTACCGACCCGTGGGGCAGACGCTCAAAGGACGGATCAGGAGTTGGCCGATGTTTCTGTATGTCTGCGATTTGGCGTGAGGCGAAACATGTCAACAATGAAGCGCAGATCATTTGTCAAAAACGTAGTCATTGGAAGTGCTGTCTTGTTTGGACCCCGATCATTACGGGCAACCGACTCCAGAATCGAGATTCTGGCGGGAGAACCGGTCGCAGCGGTATCACCGGATCTGTTCGGACATTTCGTGGAACACCTCGGAGGAGTGGTCTACGATGGAGTGTGGGTCGGGGAGAATTCCAAGATTCCGAATTATGAAGGGATACGCAAGGAACTAGTAGACGCCTTACGCCGTCTAAAGCCAGGAGTCATTCGTTGGCCGGGTGGATGTTTTGCCGACAGCTATAACTGGCATGATGGCGTGGGGCCACGCAATCAACGTCCGCGTCGCACTAACTTCTGGACTGATGATCCCAATCTTCCCGAAAGATATTGTCTGGACCCCAAAGATACGATCCAAACATGTTTGGCACAAACGAATTTATCCGTTTTTGCAGGCAGGTCGGCGCGCAACCTTACCTGGCAGCCAACGTCCGAAGTCTGACCCCCAGAGATTTCGACGAGTGGGTGGAATACTGTAATTCCCCTGCCGGTAGCACGACTCTTTCTGAACTGCGAGCGAAAGGAGGCGCACTTCGAACCCTTTTGGGGTTCGTTATTGGGGAATCGGGAATGAACCCTGGGGCTGTGGTGGAAATTTCACGCCTGAGGAGTACGCCACGGAATTTCGCCGCTTTACAGCCTGGATCCCACGATACGGTGTGGATCTCTCCATCATTGGAGCGGGGCCCAATGGTGGCGATACAGAATGGACCCGTCGTTTTTTTCTCAAACTGACCGAAAAAGGAAAAGATCAAATTAACAATCTGTACGGGTGGGCAATGCACCACTATTCCTGGAATGTCGGCAAAGGGCAGAATACCGACTGGGTCGCCAGTAAAGGGGATGCGATCAAATTTTCCGTCGAAGACTGGTACGAACTGCTGCGTGAGGCCGATCAAATGGAAACTCTCATCATGAAACACTGGTCTATTATGGGCGAGATTGATCACCAGCATCGTGTCAAATTGGTCGTGGACGAATGGGGTGCCTGGCATAAATCCGGCAGTGAGGCAGATCCCACTCATCTGTATGGCCAGACGTCGACACTGCGTGATGCACTGCTCGCGGCCTTAACGTTAGACACGTTCATACGCCATGCCGATAAGGTTGCCATGGCCAATGTGGCTCAACTGATCAACTGCCTGCATTCGCTGTTCGCGGCTCATGAGGAACGATTCCTTCTGACACCCAATTACCATGTCTTCGATATGTATGCGGCCCATCAAGGAAACCAGGCGGTTCGCACGCTCTTTTCCGGCCCTCAGGTAAGTTACACCCGTCTGGGCAAGCCGGCCTCTTTTGGGGGATTGGCCGGGTCAGCATCAATTCAACAGAAACGGCTGGTGCTGACCGTCGTCAACCCGGACACAAACCAGGAACGGGAAGCAGAGATCGCGATCCGTTCTGCATCGGTTTTGTCGGGCCGGGGCACAACATTGACGGCCAGTGATATTCACGCTTACAACAGCTTCGATAATCCCCGCGCTGTAGAGCCCAAAGAGAGCGTGATCCAGAGTAGGGGAAAAACATTAATCTATCGATTTCCAGCTGCTTCGGTAACACGATTGACTTTGGATTTGGGATGAATCGTCCCCTGCTGCGAAGGTCTGTGACCGCCATAGCTTGTTCTTATCAGGGGCTTAATCGGCACGCATAGAAGGCCGCTCTCAGTCGGGTGCAAAAAAACTTTGGACGCACATCAGGCGATGTTGACCCGCTTTAACCGGCAGGAAAACCAAAAATAAGGACGGGAAATCGAATGATCCAGAAATTTCCGTGGCTCATGCCTACCCTTTGGAATTCTTGGCGCTGCCAGGAACGGGCACTTCGGCCTTGATGTCTACCGGACCCATGACGTATTCCTTCGGTCCCAGCCTCAAGCTTGACTCCATCATTTGATTCCAAGTGACCTCTAGCCCTGTGTAAGCCGCAATCCTTCCCATGATCGCAACAAGAGTAGATTTGGCTATGTTGGTCGCTTCGTTGATCGGCTGATTCGTACGAATCGCATTAACCAGGTCGACATGCTCCTGCTCATATGGACTGAAGGCGGACTTCCCGGGCTCTTTACCGGTTCCTGGTATTGCCAGACGACTTTCCCGTCTTTGTCAAAGATCGTGTCTTTGCAGTTAGATGACCCTCCCGTTCCGACGACATACTCAGACACATTGTTGTTACAGCCATCCACCTGCCGGCACATGCTTTGAATATGGGTTCCATCGGCCATCGTGTAGTCCACCGCAAAGAAGTCATACTGATCCCCTGTCACGCGTCGCGCCCGGCCCCCCATGCCAACCGCCTTCTCGGGAGTCCCTCCAATGAAACCAGTGGGCTACGTCGAGGTTATGGACATGCTGTTCAACAATGTGATCGCCGGAAAGCCAGCACCAATCGACCCAGTCGCGAATCATGAACTCCATGTCGGACCAGCCTTTCTGTTTCTCCTTATACCAGAGCTGTGACTGATTCCAACAGACGTCGGCAGCCACGATCTTGCCGATGGCTCCATTCGCAATCCGATTGTAGGTTTCGATATAGGAGCGCTGATGCCGCCGCTGAGTGCCCGTGACCACTGACAATCCGAACGCCTTCGCTTTTTCGCCTGAGACCAAGACCGAACGCACCCCTACAGGGTCGACGGCCACTGGCTTTTCCATAAAGACGTGTTTCTTGGCATCAACGGAAGCTTCAAAGTGTTCCGGCCGAAAATGCGGCGGAGTGGCCAGAATCACCACATCGACTCCCGAATCAATCAACTTTTTATAGGCATCAAATCCCACAAAGCAATGATCATCGGCGATCTTCTGGTTGGCCTTTTCTTCCAGGGTTTTTCGGGTGTCCTGGACTTTGTCCGCGAAGACATCTGCCAGAGCTGAAATTTGCAGACTGGGTCCCGCTTTTAAGAAATCCTGGACAGCCCCGGTTCCCCTCCCCCCACAGCCTACCAATCCTGCCTTGAGCAGTGGTCCGTCCGGCGCTTTGTCCACGAAGGCCATTTTCGGAGTAACTCTTACTGCACCGGGTCAATAACATCCCCGCCCCAATGGCCGTTACCGCACCCATAAAATCGCGGCGACTGGAATTGGACTTCTTCTTTTCATCGATCATATGTTTTTCCTTATGATGACTGCTTCGACTTCTTGTTTGATGAGTTGGATGAAAATCAGTTCGACTTATTAGATGTTACTTCCAAGACTTGACCCTCAAATTCCCGCACTACCCTGAACCCGACGTCATTACTGTCAGAGTACCACCAGATGCTCTTGGGGGATTGGGGATCTGTCATGAGCCAGTCATTTGTCCGGGTATAGTCCCGGGCTGCCGAACGCAAATCGATGGCATCACTCTTAAACGAACCTCCACGTGTGACGTGCTCAGTACCGGAATCGGGTCCGTGCGGATTGCTGACTTCTTCGATAAGAGAATCACTGGAGTACGACTTTGGATCATACCAATCCAGGCAGAACTCCTTCACATTTCCGAGCATATTCACCAACCCCCAGGGATTCGCCTTGCTGGCTTTGGGTGGACTGGTACGCAAAGCGCTGGTAGATCGATAGACTGCGAACTCCGCAATGGGTGAGGTCTCAATCCCGCGGATCTTATTGATCCAGGACCGGCCCGTAAAGCGAGAGGGATCCCCAACAAAGAAATAGGGACTACTCGTTCCGGCACGACAAGCATATTCCCATTCGGCTTCAGTCGGAAGCCTGTATGTTTTTCCTGTAACGGAAGAAAGCCATTCGCAGTAAATCATGGCCGCGTGATGCGTCATAGTGACAGCGGGTCGCGATCCCCGTCCCCACCCTTGGTCAGGCGAACCGTAAGGGGGAGTTGGGCCGGTAACTGCCCCACGGATCCGACCGTTTTCTTCCTGTTTCCCCTTGGTGCCGCGCTGGAGCAGGAAAATTTCGTACTCTCGCCAGCTGACTTCAACCCGGCCCATCCAGAAAGAACTCACTCTTACTTTGTGGATGGGCCCTTCGTCAAGGCGCCGATAGGGCTCGGACTCGGGGCTGCCCAGCATGAAGGTTCCACCCGGTAGGGCTGCCATCGCAAACTTGACATTTGTTCCCGGTATCTTTTCTGCGTAACTCTTAAACCCCTCCACCTCCTCAGGGAAATCTTTCATTTCGTCGGCTTCAATATCGCTGATTTCCTCCGCCTTTTTCGCGCTGTAATGTCCAACAAACAAATGGCAGTTGATACAGGTCATCTTGTCCCTGAAACGCTGGTAATGAAGATGCCCATCCGCCCCCTTTCTTGGAAAGCCCGGTTGTGAATAGCTGGGCATGGCATCTTATGCAAGCGGAATCGTAAGTGAAGGTCTTGGCAAGATCCAGGCTGCGCTTGGCCTGCCAATCGATTTTGGAAATATCTTTGAACACCTTGCCATAAATGTCCTGAGTTCCCAAGCGAGCTTTTTCGGTGTAAAACTCGACACCCCCGGCAGGAAGGTGGCACTCGATGCAATGGGTGACCACCCCGCGTTTATTCGAGAAATGAGTCGACTTGATCCAGCTCTGAGTTGCTTGGGGATGGACATGGCAGCTCTGGTCACAGAACCTGTCAGTCGAGGTTTTCTCCATGCCAGTATGCCCGGCAAAGAGCAGGAGCACCCCACAAATCAAACCCGTAACGAACGTGGTTAGGCCCTTCTTATTGGAGAAAACGGATTTGGTCGTAAACAGTCTCTGAAACACGCTGAATTCTAGCCCCTTATTTTTCTGAATCCGGATCGTTATTTTTCCCGCCGGCATGGAGCCAGTCTATCTGGAAAACGCTGGAAAATTTCTCGATTTGAAGCACAATACCTTATTCCCATTGCGCCGAACGAGAAATGCAGACACGTTTTCCAGGGAATCTGCCAACGCCAATGCCTTAGATACCGGAAGAATGCTCAACGCTGTCGCCAGAGCATCCGCTGAAATTCCATCTTGGGCAATCACCGTTGTGCTGACAGAATCCCTTATTCCTATGCCGTCAGAAGGGTTGATGATATGAGAAAGATGCTCCCCTTGCTTCTCCAAGAACTGAAAAGTGTCGCCCGAAGTCGCTATTCCCACGTTGCGCAACCGTAGCCATAGGCCTTCTGATCTTGGCTCTTTATCCCATTCGTGAATCCGAATATCCCATCCCCGGGATCCTGGAGGCGGGTCACCTAAGGATAGATCTCCCCCCGCGTCTATTAGTATTCGATTGATGCCATATCCCCTCAACACAGCCAGTGCCTGGTCAGCGGCATAGCCTTTTGCGATGGCTCCCAGATCCAGTTTCATATCGTCCCGTTTCAGGAATACCGTACCCGTTTCGGAGTCCAACACGACATTCTGGAAACCCACGGCCAATCGCGCTCTTGACAACCGCTCGGCATCTGGCAGACGCTTCTCGCGTCGCGCCTCCCGCCAAAGTTTGACCACGGGGCCAATCGTTACATCAAAAGTTCCTTCGGAAAGCTCTGAAAAGTGCAACGACCTTTCCAGAACATGGAACAGTTCAGGGCTCACTCGTTGGGGAGCCCTGAAGGCTGTCCCACAAATTCTGTTGAGCTCGCTCTCCTCACGGTAATCGCTGAGGATCTGTTCCAGCTGTTCAATGCGCTCAAAGGCTTCGGTGCTCGCCTGAGAAGCTATGCCGGGATCCTGGGCATAAAACACCATCCGGAATGCGGTTCCCATTCGAATCAAAGAAAATTCGTACCGTTTCAGAGAAGTCGGTTCAACTTCCAGAACTCGGAATATCAAACAAAGGCATGTCACTAAGAAGAAGGTAATGTGCCCGCTGAAATGCGTTAAGGATTTGTACGGATGGGGGACCATAGTCGTGCCGTGAACAAAGTTCGCTAAGAAACCATTGAAGCCGCCCCTCGAGACGGGGACAAGCAGTCCCGTCGGAATGAATCGCTATTCATGCCAGATATTTCAACGGGGGGATTCTCATTTCCATATTGTTCGTCTTTGTATTTCCACAGGCATCATCTCATGAAGTACCACATCACCGCCGTGGCAAGAGAGACGATCGTGAGCCACAGGCGATAGTCTTTCAGGACAAACACTCGCGGCTCGTTTATCTTCCGGGCCCACAATCCTTCAATTGTGGTGCCCGCGAGTTTCGCCGGTGGCGGCGGGGCGGTCAACAGCGAAATTCCCACCAACAAAGTTATACATAACAGGGTCACGAGCATGGCGCGGTGAAGCCAGGGCATGAGATACGGCGTATTCAGAAACTGGAACCATTGCTGCTCGGGTTTGAGTTGGTTGTTCACCATCATCACCGGGCACAGGACAAAGGCAGCGATCATGCAAACCAGTGCCCCCGGCGAGTTGATGCGCTTCCAGAACACCGCAAAAAAGAAAATGAAAGCAAAAGGCATCATGAGATAGGCCTGAACGTTCTGGAGATAGATGAATAGCGATTTATAGCTGCCGATGATTGGCGCCCAAATCGCGCCGAGAACAAAAACAACCAGCACCGCGATGCGGCCGACCCGGATCTGCCTTTCTTGCGTGGCTGCAGGATGAAACTTCAGGTAGAAATCCCGCGTGAAGAGTGTGGCGATAGAATTGTAGGTCGCGCTCAAATGGCCCATCAAGGCCGCCGTCAGACCCGCAACCGTAAGCCCCAGCAATCCCGTCGGCATCAGGTTCTTCAAGAGCGCCGGGAAAGCATCGTCCGCGCGTTCCAGGTGGGGATAAAGAGCCTTGGCGATCAACCCCGGCAGCACTAGCAACAGCGGGTTGAGCGTCTTGAGGAAGGCACAAAACACGGCGCCAAGCCGCCCCTCATTCAAGTCTTTAGCCGCAAAGACCCGTTGCACCAACACCTGATCCATGGAGAAGTAGAATGCCCCAACGAAAAACACTCCGATGAAGATACCGGGCCAGGGCAAGTTCGGGTCCGTGGCCGGCCGTACCATTGAGAACATTACCGGATCAACCTTCGCCCGCAGGCCACTAAAGCCTCCGACGTGGTGCAGGCCGATGAGGGTCAGCGTCGCTGCGCCGGCCAGCAAAACCAACGTCTGAACCGCGTCGGTATAGACCACCGCGCTCAGCCCGCCTTTCATGGTGTAAAGAGCTGTCACCAAGCCGATCACCCAGATGACCGTAAGGTGGTCCCACCCCAGAACATCGGAAAAAACAATTGCGGCGGCCCAGAGTGAAATGGCGATCTTCGCCACCACCGACATGGCGATCATAAAACCCGAGAACACCAGGCGCACACCGGGACCAAAGCGCATTTCGAGGAACTCGGGAACCGTGTAAATCCGTGCCCGGATGTACAGCGGCAGGAACAGCACGATCAGAGGAATCAAGCAGAATACCGCAATCCATTCATAAGCGCCGATAGCCAGGCCGATGGCATAAGCGGTGCCCGCCAGCCCCACAAAGTGCTCAGTGGAAATATTGGCGGCATAGATGGAGGAGCCGATAAAGGGCCAGCGGAGCTGCCGGCCGGCAAGGAAGTAGCCCTCGCTGGTGTGCTGCTTGGTTCCCGCCCGCAGTCCCACCGAAACCACGACAATCACATAGACCGCGATAATCAACCAATCCCAACAAGCAAGATGCATAACTTTATGTTCTGCGAGATTGGCACCTGTTGGGAACCAGTCGCCGCATTGGGTTGCAGGATAGTGTTCACCATTGCCCAGAAATTCTCCATGGGGGGATCAAGCTGGACATGGTGGGTCGGGCCAAGGATGAGACTGCTACCCTGGCCAAGCGTGCCGAGACGGGCGAAAAGTTCATCACGCACATCCACAGGCGGTAGGGTCAAAATAGGGGAACGAATTGACATGGCGCAGGTTGGACCGCTCACCCTTCAATGTTTCGTCGTTAGAGCCCCGGTTTGCAAACTTCACCGCAAAACTAATCCGGCCGTCCAACTTTTTAGCGAAGGGTATCGGCACTTACTCCAGGTCTTTCTGAGCTCGCTTGGTAAGGATGACCAAGTCGATGGCGGATTAAAATGTACCTTAGCGGAGCGTATATAGCAAGGCGACTCAAAAGTAAAAAACCCGATGCGTTTTTGGACTCGACTACATGTAAGTCTCCTGGGGGACGGACTTCTTCACCGTTCGTACACTTTGCTTTCAAATCCTCTACGCGTTTGTGGCGCGGACTTGTTGTGATCCGTGACCTACTGCCGCAGAATCACCTGCCCTGAGTTTTGCGGGTAGACAACAAACCGGACATTTCTAATTTGGGTGGACACGCAAAAGCTTTTGTCTTGACACCGACTCAGCGGAGCTGTACTAACATTGAGCTCGAAAAACAATAAGGATTAAGGGGAAACGCGAGTAGCCTGTAGCAGGAGTTCAAATGCGCCCGAATTCCTGTTTCACGGTCCCTATCAGCCAAGTGAACTTTCTGAAAGGCAGGGATTATCCCACTAGAAAACCACCCATGTTGAAGAGATTTAATCTCGTCGTACTTGCACCCCTCGCGCTTTCACTGGCCGCGGGGAAGGAGCCGAGTCGGGCGTTGCAGTATGAGTCCCCCTTCCTCCGCGCTGAACTGGCGCCCGACCAGCCGGCCTTCGTGGGATTGGCCGTGGACTCGTTGGGAAAAGTGAAGCTCGGCCAGAGCCCGCTTCGGCGAGTCGGCACGTCGGATAGGAATTACGAGTCGCGCCTTACCGGGTCAAAGGTCGAATACCGTGTTACCGGGGCGCCTGCGAACGCACCGGCGGCATGGACTGTTGAATTCTCAACGCGGCAGATTCGCCTGCATTCTTCTTACTCTCCGGGAAATCCGCCGCCGCCGCTGGTACTCAATTTCAACACGTTCGTGAACCACGCCACACTCCTGGGCCTCATGAATGAGGATGGCAGCGTCCGCCTGCCGGCGCTTCTTCACCTGCCTGACCAGGGGACTTTTCGAATCACTTCCCGCGCGGGCAAAGGGCTGGCACTCGGCTATGACGCCCAACGCTTTTTTACGTGGGACAATCAACTGAATTATAAAGAAGGCGACCAGGCTTATGTGAAGGTCACGATTCCGCCTGCCTCCGCTGCCTTGCCCGAGTTGGACTATACCCTGGACGTTGTGGCCATTTATCCCCATGTGCCGGGAGTCGATAGTGACCCGCGGTTTGACGGCTTTCGGCGCAACTGGCTGAATGCTTTTCAGCTCAGTCCTCGCCGTCAAATGCTGGCCAATAACGCCGCCAGCGATGCGTGCGCTTTCACGGTTTTTCTTTACACCGCCATGGCGGAACACACTCCACCGCTCGCGCCCAGCCTGACTGTCATGGACCTGATCCGGCAAACCCTGGACCACTATCTGAGCGGGACGCATGGCTATGGCATGGCGGTTCACAACGACCCGGAGAATCCCGCCCATTCCGTGGATACTTTTCCCTCGCTGCTGATCGCCGCTGGGGATTATGTGCGGGCCAGTGGGGATGAGGCGTGGCTGAAAAAGAACTATGCCGAAGTGAAGGGCTGGGCCAAGCAGATGCTTGCCATGGATCCCACTGGGGATGGCTTGCTGGTTGACGTGTCGAGCGGCAATGCAGGCATCTGGGATTACCGGCAATTTCCCAAACACACGGCCAACTGGTGGGACAATATCGGCTTTGGCCATCTGGACGCTTACTCGAATGCCCTCGCGTACCATGCCCTGCTGGGAATGACGGAAATGGCCCGGCGGGCCAATGTGCCGGAAGATGCCCAGCTCTATGCCGCGCGCGCCGAAAAGCTCCGATCGGTTTATTTCGACACCTTCTACAATCCCACCACAGGAGTGCTGGCAGGCTGGCGGAGTGCCGACGGCAAGCTGCACGATTACTACTTCACGTTTGTAAATGGCGTGGCCATCACTTATGGTCTCGTTCCCCGGGATAAAGCAAACCTTATCATGGACCGCATGCTCGCCAAGATGAAAGAGGTGGGCTATACCCACTTTGAGTACGGCTTGCCTGGCAACCTGATCCCCATTCGCCAGGAGGATTACATGGTGCACAACCAGCGCTGGGGCGGGCCGGAAAAGAAGGACGGCTCCGACCGATTTCAAATCTATATCAACGGCGGGGCTACTGCCTGCTTTGTCTACTACACCCTCAAAGCCTTGTACCAACTCGGGCGGCGCGAGGAGGCCGACGCGATGCTGTTTCCGTTGCTGCGTGCCTATGAGGAGGGCGGCTTTCAGGGACACGGCACCAACGGCATGACCTACGATTGGAAAGCCTGGGACGGAACCCCGCATGGCTACGAAGGCTTTCTTGTGGACGATTACCACGCGCTGCTGGCGGTGCTGTCACGTTGATTGCTGTTTCCCCGAATAGTTGTTCCTTCAGCTAAGCAGGTAATTCATCGTCCCCTGAAGAGGTCTAAGGCACGTTTTATCCCGAGAGTCTTTTCACTAAGTACTGCGATTCAGAAATCCGGGCTAACGCCGGGGCGGTGACCCGGCCTACACCTTTGTAAGGTTGGGGCTTTCTCAAAGCCCCAACCTCACATGGCCCCCATCCAAAAACACGTCACCGAATTCATGAAATGCAGGGCCAAGGCTGGTTGTGGCCTACGAATCTTATTTGAAGTGGTTGCGCTGTTGACCACTTCGGCCGGTGACTGAGTCACGTTCAGATAGAGCCGGCGCGTCAGACGGTTTAAGCAATCATGGCGCCGCCGCCTTTAGCTCACTCGGAAGTGTTAGACTGGGCTGGCATATCGGCTAACTGATCACCGATTCGACAACCTTTCAGGCAGCATCGACGATAAGTGACGCTGCAAAGGCGCGTCGGAGCGAGGGGGGGAATCCAAGACATGACTATCGAATCTATTGACCAACGCGCATACCGGCTCAATTCCATCGACATGGTACGTGGACTGGCAATCGTCATCATGGCGATTGACCATGTTCGAGACTTCGTCATGATCGGCGCCGTGGGGGATCCGACAGCAAATCCCCATATCAGCCCCGGCTTGTTTGCGACCCGCTGGATCACGCATTTCTGCGCGCCCGTGTTCATATTTCTTGCCGGTACCAGCGCCGGGCTGATGACGGCAAGAAGGGGCCCGACCGAGCTTGCCCGATTTCTGTTTAAACGGGGCCTCTGGCTGATCTTTGTCGAATGGTTCGTGATCTCCACGGCTATGACGTTCGCTCCGGGCGGAATCAAGGAGGTTGCCGGGCGGGTACTCGTGCCCATGGGGGTGATCTGGGCGATCGGCGCGAGCATGGTAGTGCTCTCTGGTGCCCAACTTCTGGGACGGCAGGCCTGCATCGTGATCGGTGCCGTGATCGTTGCCGGGCATAATCTGCTCGATTCGTTTTGGCCCGCGAGCAAGCTTTTCGATCAGAGCTGGCCATTATGGGTGGCCCTGCACTCGCAGATGGCGCACAGCACGGGCCCGTTTCTGTTCATCTTCATCTATCCACTGCTGCCCTGGGTCGGCGTCATGTTGCTCGGTTTTGGTGTCTCCAGCGTATTCGAACTCCCAGCTTCTCGGCGTAACTCAATGTTGCTTCGATTCGGCGTTGCGCTGACAACGGCCTTCCTGGTGCTCAGGGCCATCGACGTCTACGGCGACCCAAATCCATGGCAACGACAACCCAATGGAGTGGTCGAGACATTCATCGATTTTCTAAATACGACGAAGTACCCCCCAAGCCTGTTGTTCCTGCTCATGACACTTGGGCCAGCGGCCATTCTTTGTGCCTTCGCGGATCGCATGACGGGTGTCATCAAGGACGCACTCGTGACGTTCGGCCGAGTACCTTTTGCGTTCTATGTTGCGCACTTCTTCCTGATCCACATCTTAAGTGTGCTGTTGGGCGTGACCCAGGGGTTCAACGCCAGGCAATTCCTTGCGCCTTTCTTCTTCTATCCGAAAAATTACGGCGTCACGCTGCCTGGTGTTTATGTCGTCTGGATTTTGGTCATGGCCATCTTGTACCCGTTCTGTCGCTGGCTCGCTGCAGTAAAGGCGCGGCGCCGGGACTGGTGGCTGAGCTATATGTGACAAGGCTACCCTGGGCTAGTGGGATCGTTTGGCCTTCTCGTCCGCGCCGAGGTCGTCGCCGCAGATGCCCACGGGTTGGAACTGCTCCCCCCAGCAGGCGCAGACCGCGGGAGGACTGCGCCTGAGAGGGGAAAAACTTGTCTAGTACGAAGTTGCAGAAGTCCGTGTTGTAGCTGGCCCCGCTGGGGCCGGCCGGGGTCAACGTCCCCGGCTACAGCAATTACCGCAAATTTGCGCAACTTAGCACTAGTTTGCGGCCTTGGATGAGGCGAGTGTGTATTCGCCGTCCCAATTATTGACGACGTCCGTGGGAGAGGGGAAATGGCCCTTGTATTTGCCGCTGCCGGTCATGCCCTTAAATTTGCCGGTGCCGCCCGTGAATTTGAACGTACCTTCCATGCTTACCTGTTGGCCGGAAGTAATAATTTTGCCCTCGAAGGTGCCCCAGTCGCGGTCGCCGTCGGGGTGTTCGTTGCACCAATAGCCTTTCTGGGTGCCATTGCCATTCTCCAGATCGCCGATGCCCCAGTAAGTGATCTTCGCCCCGTTATACAGCGGGTCGGGTGAAGTTTGAGGCCCTGCCACTTCTATCAGTGTGAGGGCATGATTGTCCTCGTGGAAGAGTGCCGCTGCGGCCTGCGTCCTGATTTTTCCGGAAAATGTCCCGGTGATTTTAGTCGCCATGATTGATTCTCCTTTCCAACTTAGGCTGCCCGATCCGGCTAAAGGATGCGGGTGCGATTTAAATACTGCGTGGCCCACTACGCTCAAACTACGGGCTGAGCAGGCCGACGAGACGATTAAGATGAACGATGTGTTACTCCAACCATTCTCGCGCTGGCCAATAAACGAAGTCAAGAAAATCTCTCTATTTGGTAGACTGTAATCAAAGTACGTAAGCTCCAAGGCTTTTCGGGTTGACAGGTGCGCCCAAATGCCTTAATGACAAGGACGTCTGATTGCGCGGCTTTGGTGAAGCACGACGTCTGATTTGTTACAATTATAGAATGAAGGGTTTGACATCCACGGAACAGCTTGGCCACGAGCGACTGGATCACCAGTTTGCAAACCCTTCGTAACGGGAATTTGGTGATTGGTAATTTCCTCCGCGGGCAGGAGGGTAAGGGAGTCCATGCCTTTGAGATCACTCCTGGAAAGAAGGTGGTTGGCAGTTTGCCGACCATGAGATAGTGAGGACAGCCCCGATGGTGCGCGTTCTGGATGATGCGAGAGATGGCGATCCTTAGCGCGAGTAATACCCCTAAGAGAAAAGAGGAATGGAAATCTGTGACAGAAGAAAGTCATCCGACGAAATATACAATTCAAGGTTTCAATGCTGGAACATTCTGGGTTCCAAGGCCGGAAGTCTACTGGATGCAGGGGTGGGGTGAACGCGAAGAAATGAACCTCATCATTTTCCTGGTCCAGGGAGGCGGCAAAAACATTCTGATCAATACCGGCCCGCCGCGTGATCTTTCCATCATGAACAAAGCCTGGCTCGATTTTTTTGGCTTTGATGAAGCCCAGATTGTTCGGGCTGAAGAACAGCGCCCGGAGCAAATCCTTAAGTCGAAAGGGCTCAGACCAGAAGATATCGACTTAGTCATCGTCACGCCCCTTCAAGCTTATGCGACCGCCAATATCCATTTATTCCGGAACGCCCAGATCTGCATCTCTCGGAAAGGGTGGATCGAGGATTTTCAAGCTCCCTATTATCACCTGCACGTTCCCAGACACATGCGCATTCCTCCAGAAGTGAACAACTTTCTCCAAAACGAAGGCTGGGAACACCTGAGACTTTTATCGGACGAGGAGGAAGTCAGTCCTGGGATTCGGACTTTTTGGGCTGGGGTTCATCACCGGTCCTCCATCGCCATCTGCATCGAAACAGAAAAAGGCACGGCGCTGATCACGGACTCATTTTTCAAGTACGGCAATCTTGAAGGCGGACATTATCTGGGGGTGATGGAGAGCATGATGGAAGCGGACGCCACTTGGAAACGAATCAAGCAGGAAAGCAGCCTCATTGCTTCGATTTACGATCCCGAGTTCTTCAAACGTTTTCCGGGAGGAGTTCTGGCATGAGTATGGGCCGACGATTAGAGGACCAAGTCGCCATTGTGACGGGTGCAGCGAGCGGCATTGGGTTAGGGATTGTTGAGCGGTTTGCGGAAGAGAGGGCTAAAGTTGCCTTGGTGGACCTCAACGAGGATTTGGGGCGTGAGGCTGTGAGTGCTTTTCGCTCGAAAGGTCTGGTTTGCGAGTTCTTTTCTGCTGACGTGGCTAAGGAAGAGGACGTCATTCGTTTGATGGACAAAGTCAGCGGAGTCTTTGGGGGGATAGACCATCTGGTGAATAACGCCGGTGTTGTTCTGATTAAACCTATTGAAGAACAGACCGTGGAGGAATGGGACCGGGTGATGGATGTCAATGTCAAGTCGATCTTCCTGACCACAAAGCACTCGCTGCCCTGGTTGAAAAAGTCCTCCAGGTCCACGATTGTCAATATTGGTTCGATCTCAAGTTTCGTGGGGCAGAAGTGGACACCTTCCTACGTCGCTTCGAAGGGCGCCGTACTTATGCTGTCGAAGAGTCTGGCTCTTGATCTGTCTCAGTATCACATTCGCGTTAATTGTGTCTGCCCTGGAATTACGGATACTCCGATGTTGCGATTTCACCTCGAAAGTAGTCCTGATCCAGAACAGACGCTATTGGATCGACTGGATCGCGTCCCCCTCGAACGATTGCTACAACCTGATGATATCGCTCGAGCCGTGCTGTACTTGTCCAGTGATGAATCGGGCGGAATCACAGGGACTTCCCTGATTGTGGATGGAGGCTATCTGACGGCGGCCGAGTGGTCGAACCAATGAGAGCCTGAGCGATCGGTGCCTCTTTCTCGTCAAACTTGTTTGGGACTCCGTTTGGTGTGACGCGACGCCTTTTAACTTGTCTCAATCGAGCTGTTATTTTAACTGATTCTACCGGTGACACGGCCTCCCAGGTGACAATCTCCGTTGCAACAAACTACGCCCCTTTAATGTCGCATTGAATCAGGCCAACGGCTCCGAGGCAAGTTACAACAGACTCTCGAGAATGCGTTTGAATGCAACCATTCCAGGATCGTCTTGGCCGATGCTCTTGTCTCCGAAAATGCGGGCCCGCCCCTGGCGCGAGGGTTGACCTCGAAAATGCTCAAGGGCAGAAGCGACCGCCTCATTGGCCGCGCTGGCCATGGCTCGGGGATCTTCCAGACCCTCAGTGGCCACTCGCGCGGCGTCCAGGGCGTCCAAAATCGTTTTGTCGCCCAGTTGCCCTTGGCTGCGGCTGGACATCGAATCTCGGGCACCGGAGAGGAGGGGAGAAATTTCGTTCCATGGAATCTCATGGCGACCCTTCGTGGCTTTGGCGGCGCTCATCAGACCAGTCGCCAGCAGGGTGCCGAGAGTGGACCCAGAGATTTTGGTGAATGCTTGGGCACACTTCAACAGCGCCATGCCGACATCGTCTGGCAAGTTCGCTAGTTCTGCCTGCACACTCTTGGCGCCTCGCATCATGGTGACGCCCAGATCTCCATCTCCCAAGACTGCATCGAGTCCATTGAGTTCCTCCGCGCAGGCTTCGAGTTTTGCAATCATCCGTGCGAAGCCTTCGCGGAGGATATCGGTAGTGAATCCGTTTTCCATTTCAGACTCTCAGATAGGGGGAATCGCAAGGAGCTTTCAGCAAAGATTCCAGTTCGTTGTCCAGTTTGCAGAAGGTGATCGAAAGCCCCGCCATTTCCATCGATGTCGCATAGCGTCCCACCCAGGGCATAACGACAGCGACTCCGAGCTCTGCCAGCTTTTGAGAAACATATCGATAGACAATATAAAGTTCTTCGGGAGGTGTGGCGCCCAGGCTGTTGACCAAGACCGAAATCCGGTCTCCGGCTCGGAGCGGTACGTCAGCCAGCAGGAGCGAGAGCATTTCCTCGCAGATGGCATCGGCCTTTCTGAGTGGACCTCGCCGCACACCGGGCTCACCGTGAATCCCCATTCCAATTTCCATCTCATTCTCGCCGATCTCGAAGGTCGGCTTCCCGACTGCAGGGACCGTACAAGAAGTGAGGGCTACACCAATCGAATGGCAAGCGAGAGCGGCTTTCTGGGCGACTGCGGTGACCTCCTGCAGGTTGGCGCCAGTGTCGGCCTTAGCCCCTGCGATTTTGTAGGCGTACACCAGACCTGCCACTCCTCGCCGCTTGGACCGTTCCTGGAGACTGGCACTGGCCACATCATCGGCAACGCGAACCGTGGTAGTCTGGATATCTTCCATTTCCACCATTTCACCTGCCATGTCAAAATTCATGTTGTCGCCGCCGTAATTCCCGTACAGTCTCAGGACACCGCGACCGCCATGGGCCGCTCGGATCGCCTCTGCCATTTGATCCACGGAAGGAGACGAGAACACTTCTCCAATCGCGCAAGCGTCCACTAATCCTTTCCCGACGTAACCCGTAAAAACCGGCAGATGCCCGGAACCTCCTCCAGTGGCAATGCCTACCTTTCCTTTGACCGGCCCATCCGGACGCGCAATGACCCGGCCATCAGGTCCGACCTGCTTGAAATACTGAGGGTGTGCGGCGCAAAGTCCAACCAACATTTCATCTACATATGCAAAAGGCTCATTGAGGATTTTCTTCATCGTTTATTCTCCAGATTGTGACATTGATAAGGAAGGGTAATACAAACGAGGGTGGCACAGACATGTGTTTTCTGCATGTCTGTGTTTGCGGGAATTCTCAATGTCAAACTCGATTCTTTAGTAAATACATTGATGAGACCACTATAAGTTGTTCCGACAATTTTGTGACTCAAACCTCATTCCCTCAACTCAGTCTTTCCACAGACATGCCAACAACGCATGTCTGCGCCAGCAACGTTAATGGTGGTCCAGCATTTCCCTAAGACCCATCGCTCCACCTGCCACCTAACGGCTTCAAGCTCAGTGACTTTTGGCCGAACCAGTCGTAACAAGTTCCCACAGCCGCGTGCGGCCAAGAGTTTGCTAGTTCGCCGGTTTAGGCCTCCAAAGGTTACCGTACCTTCACCTTACGCGATTGGTCCAGCGACTTGATGTCTCTGCGAAGCCATTCATTCACCAGCGCGCCGATGTCGGTCTTCCCTTTCTTTGCGTACTGCCGAACAACATGGGCCACATCCGAATCCAAGTAGACTGGGATATTTAACTCGACATCCGCACGAAAGAACTTCCCGCGCTCGCCCTTGGAAAAATCATATTTGCTTTTCATGTTCAATTCTCCTCGTACTGCCTGGACTCGTTATTCTTGGCTTTTCTGGCGGAAATGATTCGAATCCTGCACTCTTCGGACGAAATTTCCAAAAAGGTGTGGATGAGAACCAGCACACTGCCGTGGCTGTCTTTCCCCATGGTGACCCAGCGTTGCTCCTGTTCACTGTGCTCTTCATCGAAGATCGACAGCGCCAACGGGTCCCGAAAAACTTCTGCCGCACGCTCAAAGCTGACCTTATGCTTGCTTTGATTCTCCCTTGCCTTGCGAGGGTCCCACTCGAAAGTGTAGCGCAAGTCTCACCACCAACAAGGTCAAACAACATAGAAGGAGGATATCAAGGACCTAGCGGTTTACTGCTTAGCCACCGAGGCTGGCACAGACATGTGTTTTCTGCATGTCTGTGTATGCGGGAATTCTCAATGACAAACTCGATCCTCATCCAGGCAGCTCGATCTCTCCGCAGACATGCCAACAACGCATGTCTGCGCCAGCCACGCATTTCAATGAAATGGCTTCCTCGCCACCATGCGCAGGACGTCCGTCTCACGGCGACCGTAAAAGTCAGACTTCGCCCGCACAATTTCGTAACGGACGATCGGCAAGGCGTCGAACATCCTCAACATCCCGTTGCGGTTGACAAAGTCGGCCCCGCATTCCATCACAACAATCCCTCCTGGCTTCAGTGCGTCGACCACTTTCTGAATTGGCACAAAGGGCATACTCCAACTGAAGAGAATGAGGTCAAACCGTTCCTCGCCGAAGTCGTAGTTACTGTCGCTAACGGCGGAGGTGTGCAAGGTTAGCCCAAGTTCCTTTGCTTTCTCCTGAGCGATTGCGACGCCCGTTTCGGCCGGATCGAACCCCCACACCTGCCACCCGAGGCTCGCGAGGTATATAGAGTTTCGCCCTTGCCCCATTCCATAGTCCAGCGCTACTCCCGACTGCCTGCCTCTCACCATCTCCATTAGGAAACGGTTTGGAGCGTGATTGAAATTGGATTTGCTATCGAGGTAGTAACGGCTATAAAAGTCGGCCTCTAAAGCAGCGTGTTCCGTCCGAAGCAATCTGAGCCTTCGTGCGATCTCGGATTCGGCGATTCCATCGACTTTGAGTTTGGCGGCGTATTTTTCGAAAATCTGTTCATTCGTCAGCGACCAGTGGTTCTCCTCTTGCACTCTCTCCCCAAAAACTGTTCGAAATTCAAAGTAGAACTCGTACTCTGGTTTCTGACCGAAGGCAGAGGGTAATAACAAAAGTATGGCAACTATGAGACGATGGAGATGCATAGGATTAACACGCAGTCTGAAATAAGTCACAACTTCCCCAACCTCCACTGCCGGGATCGGGGTGGCAAAGGCATGTGTCTTCTACATATCTGTGTGAGCGGGAATTCTCAATGTCAAACTCGATTCTTCAGTAAATACCGAGATCGCACTCCGCAGCCAGCATTGGCCCGGTGTTGGATGACTCTTAAGATGCCAACTGTAGGGCTTTTTCCAATTCTTGAGGGAGTTCTATCGGAAAGAAGCGATTCGCTGAGTATCCGTAATCTTCACCACTTTCGTCGATCACACGTACGTAACCGTGGGCAGTTGCCTCTTCATCGGCTATGACTCGATACAGCTTTCCGATTTCAAGAGAAGCTTTATAGCCTTTGTTATCGATACAAACTGCGAATTGCAACTCAGGATTGCGTCGTTTTCTCATAACTAATCCATCAGCGGGAATTTCAGTTTGAACTATTTCTTCCCAATGCCGTGCGCTTCATACCAATGTAATTCTGCTGTATGTAGGGTACCATCTTCAAGCCGCACAGTACCAACGCCTTTTAACTTTCTCCAGCGGCCTTTGCCATACTGCTTGCGCAGTCGAGCAAGCTCACGGATCGCCCGCCCAACGGCAATCAGTTCAATCTTCGTAATCTCTCCAACAAGTTCAAAGTCCATTGACTAGAACTCACACGATAGGGCCTAACAAGGATTAAAGCCCCTAATTAAGGCAATCGATTGGGCCATTATTGGCCAGATTAGATCGAGATTGGCGTATCAGTAATTGCTGAGCACAGTTTGAATAATAATCTCAAACCAGAATAGACCTCAAAAGAATTCGGCATGGAAAAACTCAAGCTGCTAGACAAAGCATGGAAGCAAGACGCTATCCCCAAAGGGGACTTCCCTTATAACTCCCCCGCAGCTTTTTTGGGTGTCACAATACTTGCCGACTGCCTTAGATTCTTCACTCTTTACCCCGTCAGTCCACGCCAACAAGTTTTCGACTCACACTTCGGACGGTGCTATCATTTAGAAATTGATTTCGAAGTGGTTGACATGCGGCTGCTGGGAAAGGAGACAGAACATGGAAACCTATATCCTGCTTTTGAACTTTACCGATCAAGGAATCCGTAATGTAAAGGACACAGCCAAACGGGCGGAAACTTTCAAGAGAATAGCCGACAAGGCCGGCGTGAAAGTAAAGGAAGTTTATTGGACCCTGGGCCAATACGATGGGGTACTGATCTTTGAAGCCCCTGATGAAGCGACCGCAACTGCGCTCGGATTAAGCCTCGGCACGTTGGGTAATGTTCGGACACAGACTCTGCGAGCGTTTTCAGCTGAAGAAATTGGCCGGATCCTCTCCAAAATGCCATAGCAGGGGTTACGAAGACTTGGGGCTCTAAAGGATAATTACAAATTAGAAACTAAAACTTCGCCGCCAAATGAAACGTATGCCAGCCATTATGAATAGTCCACTCCGATCCGGCTAATGTCAATACCCCCACTCTCAAAGAAATTAGTTGAGTCAGGATTGTAGATCTGGCCCAAGACTGGGAAAAGGTAATCTGAGGGAGAAGAGGGAGGAGTGTAAGCTATGCCAGGCCCATTCGTTCGAGCCCTTTGACTTTATCCTGCCATAGCCCTGCCTAGAAACATGAGGCGCTGTTCTTCTCACCTCGTGGCGTCGGACACTTTTCCTCTTCAACTACGGGATACGAAAATGGAGCGGGTCTCTGAGGCTTTGCAACTCTCGATAATAATAAAGTGGGGTTGGGCGTCTCTCCTTGAATCTCAGGCTTCTGAGAAAGACGATTTCCTCTTCAGTCGCATCGCCGCTGAGGGAAGCATCCTGAAGGAATTTCGCGAGGCCGGGTTCTGGGTCGAAGGCGGGTTGAGGTTCCTTTTCCACAAACTCGAATTTCTTAGGGTGCCCCGGGGCCACTCTCCGGTTTAAAACAATCTCCACAGCAAAACTCTTGAGATCGATGTCCCAGAATTCGATGAGAGGATCCAAGAAGGTCACGCAGTTTTCAAGCGACACATTAAAGATATCCGTGTCCAGGAACTCGAGAATGGCAACCCTCATTTCTTCGAAACTCCGGTTGCTAAGTCTGCCTACCAGGTGAAGCCAATTCTCACTTTCTAACTCTTCCCGGGCTACTCTCTTGACCACGTCCAAAAGTTTCTGGGTAATCAATCGTTCGAGTTCACCGAACGGCTGCCGCTCAAAAATTTTTCGGATCTGCTGTTCTTTGTCCGGTTTGCATTTGCGCAGGACCAACTCTCGAACTTCCTCAAACAAGGGTATGGCCGGGTCTGCCAATTTTCTTTTTAGTTCTTCCTGTCTCTGCAAGGTGGCCAGATTCGCCAGCTCCCCGCTCGAAAGCTTCAAGAATTCTTCCATCTTGACGTAAATATCCGTTCGATTAGGCGCGGGGGGAGCTTTTCTTCGAGTCAGTAACTGTGAAATGTAGGACTCGGTTACTTGGGCGGCATTCGCAAGATCTCGCTGTTCCATACCCAATTCTTCCAGCCGATGCTTGATGACTAAAGAAACATCCACCTGGCTCCTCCGACTCTTAATTTGCGTCGATTAACCTGCCCGTCATAATCCCATATTTCACTTGACACGTAAAGCTAATTAACTTCTAATGGTTAACTAGAAGAGAACTTTTAGTCATTTCCCAGACTATCTGAACTAAGTCAGGTTATCTGAGATTACTCCTCTTAGACAACAACCTAAGGAGTTTGCCATGTTTGCTCGGACAGTTAACCTGAGTCTGAAACCCAATAGCGTTGCGGAATTTACCCATACTATGGAGAAACAAGTTCTTCCCATGCTTCGTAAACAGAACGGCTTCCAGGATGAGATTACTTTTATTGTCCCAGGCGGAGCAGAGGCCGTGGGAATCAGTTTGTGGGATCAAAAAGACCAGGCGGATATCTACAACCGCGGTCTTTATAAAGATGTGCTGAAAGTCCTGGCAAACGTGATTGAGGGGACTCCCCGGGTTCAAACCTATGAAGTCTCCAACTCGACCTTTCACAAGATAGCTGCTCGCGTCGGAATTTGAACCGGGTTGGTCACTTTAGTTTGGTGGGTAACGACCATGCCTACCCTTTCCGATTTCCTGCAACAATCATCAGGGGTCTAAATAGAACAGAAGAAAAGAGGTTAATGATGCTAACGAATATCATGAAGTGGGTTTCCAGCGTGGTGTTGCTTCTGGCGGGGTTAAGCCTTGCGGCGCCCTACCAAGTATTGTTGGAATTGGTTGTTTGTGTCTCTGCCCTTCTAGTCCTCACGCAGGCGGCTCGTGTCGGCAAGTACATGTGGGCAACTGGATTCCTAGCTATTGCCGTACTCTTTAATCCCATCGTGCCTTTGGTCCTGTCTCGTAAGACACTTCTCTGGCTGGATTGGGTTTGCCTGATGACCTTCATGATCTCCTTGTTGGCGTTAAAGAGGCAACCGATTCTCTCGATGGCATCGATCACGAATCGGGTACCCGGCAGCGAGTCACTATAAGACTGCCAGACCAGTCGTCCTGGGAGCTTGTATGTATCGAGTCGAGAGCCGTATGGCAGAAAAAATCAACCTCCGAATCATTGAAGGCCGTGGACTGAATCGCAATATCCAGGAAATGACGTGGGGTTTTTCGCGCCTGGCTGTACAGGCTTGGGGAATGCTTTTTCTCTGTCTCACCACGGCGGTGGAATACGCATCGGCACAGACCTCTAGCCCCATTCCAGCCTTGGAAACCATCATCGCCCGCATGGCCCAGGCTCGGAATGAAAACCAATCTCGCTTCCGTCCTTACGTCGTGACGCGCGACTACAAGTTGTCTGACAAAGAGAAATCCAATACCCGGGCCCAGGTGGTTGCCGATGTAAGCTTTGTTCCCCCGAACTCCAAGAATTACTCTATCCAGCAAACGAGCGGCATGGGACTAGGCGAATTCATTGTTCGCAGAATGTTGGCGAGCGAATCGGAAATCACGAAAGACACCAGTTCTACCGAAATCTCACGGAACAACTATGATTTCCGGTACCTCCGTGAAGAAGAGGCCAATGCCCAACGCTGCTACGTAGTCGAGTTGGTTCCCAGGCGCAAAGACAGGCATCTACTTCGCGGAAACGTCTGGGTGGATGCCAAGACCTACCTGATTCACCGGACCGAGGGCGAGCCTGCAAAAACCCTCTCGTGGTGGCTGCGGGACGTGCGAATCGCGCTTCTCTACGGTGACGTCGGCGGGATGTGGCTGCAGACGGCTTTGGAAGCCACCGCCACTGTGCGGATCTTTGGTGAATACACGGTGGTTTCACATGACGTGAAATACCATATCAACGAGGTCGTTGTCGCCGCGCGCCCGAAACAGGCCCTTGACGCAGGTCCAGTGCGAAGCCCGTGGATAGCAACTGCTCTTGGCGCAGCGCGATGATTGTTTAGGAAAGGAGGCTCAACATGAAGTTAGACAAGACCCTTCAATTTGCAGTAGTTCTAGCTTGGGATGAGCTGATGAAAACGAGCGTGGGCAACCTGCTACGTGTTGAATACAACTGCGAACCAGGAGCCTTCCTGGATTACGCAAGCGTGTGGCTGGTTCGAGAGGGTGGTTATCAGAATCTGATCTGCGATTACTGGGTAAGCACATCTTCAGATCATCCCAGTGGGATACGATTCAGGGACCGACACTATTCTGAGCAGTTGGCCGAGGCCCTTGGTTTCATCATGAAACACCAGGATCAGTATCTCCGTTCTGCCGATGCTTGCCATGATGGTCTGGTTCTGATTTATCCGCCCACCGAAGAGGAACGCCGAGAAGCGGCCGCCTGGATGGGAACGATTCGAGGCGCGGCACGCTTCCCAGCCCCCGCTGCGGCATGACGGGACAAAGCCCAGTTGACAAATGCAGTATGTTTTCCATAGACCATTAAAAGAGAGGGAACTGTGTCGCAAAAGAACGGCGATAAAGCCAGGTTTCACCGAGAACGGAAGAAAAGGGCTTCTCAGCGCGAGCGTGATCGAGAATCTCAAAAAGTGCTGGGCCTGGAAACCAAATCAACAGAGCCAATCCATACCGCGCCCAGCAAAGAGAAAAAAGCCTCTTTGCGTTTCTAGTCAGGCGGGTTGGTTGGAACATTAAGGATAGGCCCTATTGCAAGATCGAGTGGCGCAATTCGAAGAAGTCCTGTTCCCTATGGAGGCAAGATGACTATTAAGGACCTGATTGCTGAGGCAGATGAGAACTTATACAAGAGCAAACGAGTCAGGACAAGCTTCGAGAAGATAACATTGGAATCCGAAAACAATCGCCTTTTAAAACGAAATGCGCGACTCTGATCTAATAAGAATCCTCTAAAATCCTAGAGTACGAGAAAGAGATGACATCATGAGTGATAACAGTGACGGAATGAGTAAGTCGACGTGGGAAAAAATCATCAAAGAGAAAATGGTGCCACTGAAGCTGGATGGAAACGCATCGATTTATATATTGAACGAAAAGAAGAATAGCGCCGTCGAGATTCACTTCGGCATCAAATACTTGGTTCCTCCTCGCCAGTTGTCCAAAATGGAACCGGCCGTGGGCCGATCGAGCGATACTTTGGATATTTCCAGTGCCGACTTTCTGATTGTGAATCGGAATCCGGCTGTAAAGAAGTGCAGGCAGTTCATTCCCTGGAAGAAAATTTCTGAAATTATTTTTCTCGACGCCTAGCTCTTTGCCCTCGTCATGCCGCAAGCGGACACCGCAGGGCAAGCATCCCAAGAAGAATCCACCTTAAGAACAAATTCCTCCCGCATTCAAGAGGCCTGGATTTGGCCTAAGATCGGTTCTTGCTCCGTGCTTCTAGAAGCTAGAATCTCTCCATTTCCTTTGAGCGTAATTTTCAGCCCGCTCGGAGGCCTGCTGAATTTATACTGAATTCCGAAGTTAGGCAGGCGGGATTTCTATCAATTTGCTGATTTGCCTGAAACTTGCAAGACGCTCAGGAAAGGGAAAAGTATACCGATGACCTGCGGATTCTGGTGGAACGCGCGCTCCGCCGCGCGTTCACTGAGCGTGCGCGGGAGCGCCCGCTCCACCTAGTGACGCTCACGCAACTTTGGAATCCGGGTTCATCCGTCTAAAAACCTGAAAGACGCAACGTATTGGTGATTAGCTAGTGAGGGACTTCATGGGTGCAATTTACAGTAATGTGCTCGGTCTTATTATGGGGGGTGGGAGAGGGGAGCGCCTGTTTCCCTTAACCAAACATCGCTCCAAACCAGCCGTCCCTTTAGCCGGTAAATATCGCATTGTGGATATTCCTCTCAGTAACTGTATCAATTCCGACATTCGCAAAATATTTGTTTTGACCCAATTCAACTCGGCTTCGCTCAACCAACATATTGCCCGGACATACCGTTATGACAACTTCTCTCAAGGGTTTGTCAATGTCCTGGCTGCCGAACAAACCCTGGAAAATCCCGACTGGTTTCAAGGGAATGCCGACTCCGTGCGGCAGAGTATTCAACATCTCGAAGAGATTGTGGTCTCTCATATTTTAATCTTGTCGGGAGACCAGCTTTACCAGATGGATTATCGAAAACTTTTGGACTTTCATTTGGAGAGTAAGGCTGACATTACTGTTTCAACCATCCCGGTCTCTGCTGCGGAAGCGTCACGCTTCGGCATCATGAAAGTGGATGGAACGGGCCAGATTGTTCTGTTCCACGAAAAACCGGCCATCGAAAACCTCGGTCATCTGGAAAGTAAACTCCCCGGGCGATTCGATGCCGGTGAATTCCCGGAAGGCAGGGCCTACCTGGCTTCCATGGGCATTTATCTTTTTAGAAAGGAGCTTTTAATAAAAATACTCAGTGAAACGAGCAAGCACGATTTTGGGGCAAACATTATTCCGGATTCCATCAGCGAATACCGAGTCATGAGTTACCCGTTTTCGGGCTATTGGGCCGACATCGGGACGATCCGCTCGTTTTATGAAGCGAATCTGGATTTGACTGCCAACTTGCCTCGATTCAATTTCTACCAGGAATCCAACCCGATCTATACGCAGGCCCAGTTCTTACCCGGCTCGAAAATGCATGACTGTCATTTGCAGCAAAGTGTCATTTCAGAAGGCAGTATCCTTGACGGTTCTGACATTAGAAACTCTGTCATTGGCATCCGCAGCCGCATTGGTTATGAAACGACTATTGATCATTCCTATATCATGGGAGCCGACTTTTATGAAACGCTGGAACAGATCCAGGACAATGCGCACCATCACATTCCCAATATTGGCATCGGCGATCATGCCACAATCACCCATGCGATCATTGATACGAACGTGCGAATCGGGAACAACGTCGTCATTGGCAATGCTCGGGAGCGGGCTGATTTTGACGGAGAGAATTACTGCGTGCGGGACGGTATTGTCGTCATTCCCCAAAACGCGATCATTCCAGACGGAACCATCATTTGAAGATCCAGCATTTCGAGCTTCACCATCGAATAGACTGAAGCCACAAACAAAAAGGCCAGCTTCCGAGGGCTGGCCTTTTTGTTGAGCGACTATTGTGTGGATTTTAGGCTGCGACACTCTCCAGTTGCTTTACTTCAATTCCAAAGTGCCGGACAAATCCCTCGAGTCTTCAGTTCAGCAAATAAAAAAAGACCGCTTAAATTGCAAGCGGTCTAGAAAAGTATTTTCTGAGATGCCCCCGGCTGGGGATTAGTACATCCCTCCACCCATGCCGCCGGCATGAGGGCTCGCAGCCACTTTCTCCTCTTCTGGAATTTCAGCAACGATGGCTTCGGTCGTCAGCATCAATCCCGCAATGGATGCGGCATTCTGTAAAGCGATGCGAGTCACCTTGGCGGGATCAATGACGCCATCCTTCACCAGGTCTCCATAGCTGTCGGTCTCGGCATTGTAGCCATAGTTTTCCCCCTTTTCTGCACGAACCCGGGAAATCACCACCGCCCCTTCGACTCCGGCATTCTGAGCAATCTGACGGAGAGGCTCTTCCAAAGCGCGACGAACGATGTTGACGCCAATCTGCTCGTCCTCTTCCAGCTTCAACTTCTCCAGCACACTGCCGGCGCGAATAAACGTGACACCGCCGCCAGGAACCACGCCTTCCTCAATAGCGGCACGGGTGGCATGCATCGCATCTTCCACGCGGGCCTTTTTCTCCTTCATTTCTGTCTCCGTGGCGGCTCCCACTTTAATGATCGCTACACCCCCCACCAACTTCGCCAGCCGTTCCTGCAGCTTTTCACGGTCATAGTCGGAAGTGGTGTCTTCCACTTGAGAACGCAACTGCTTTACTCGGCCTTGAATGTCGGCCGGTTTACCGGCACCTTCAACAATCGTCGTGTTATCTTTATCCACCGTGATCTTCTTGGCGCGGCCCAGGTCCGCCAGTTGAACCGTCTCGAGCTTGATTCCCAGGTCTTCACTGATGACCTTGCCGCCGGTCAGAACAGCAATGTCCTCCAACATGGCTTTGCGGCGATCTCCGAAGCCAGGAGCCTTGACGGCCGCGCAATTCAGGGTGCCACGCAGTTTGTTGACGACCAGGGTTGCGAGCGCTTCGCCTTCCACCTCTTCAGCCACAATGAGAAACGGCTTCCCGGTCTTGGCAATCTGTTCCAGTAAGGGAAGTAGATCCTTCATGGAGCTGATTTTCTTCTCGTGCAGCAGGATATACGGGTTCTCCAGGGTTGTCTCCATTCGCTCCGGGTCCGTCACAAAGTAAGGAGAAAGATAACCGCGGTCAAACTGCATACCCTCGACGACTTCGAGCGTCGTATCGATGGTCTTGGCCTCTTCCACCGTGATGACTCCGTCCTTGCCAACCTTCTTCATGGCTTCGGAGATAATGTTGCCAATGTTCGCATCGCCGTTCGCCGATATGGTGCCCACCTGGGCAATCATATCTCCCTTGACTGGCTTGGCCACTTTCTTAATCTCGGCCACGATCAGTTCAACAGCACGCTCGATCCCGCGTTTCAAAGCCATCGGATTGGCGCCAGCAGCAACGGTCTTGACGCCTTCCCGGAAAATGGCCTGGGCCAGAACTGTGGCTGTGGTGGTGCCATCGCCTGCCACATCGCTGGTCTTGGATGCCACTTCACGCACCATCTGAGCGCCCGTGTTCTCTAGCGCATCCTTTAATTCAATTTCCTTTGCCACCGTCACGCCGTCTTTGGTGATGGTGGGAGAACCAAACTTTTTGTCGATGACTACATTCCGGCCCTTGGGTCCCAGGGTAATTTTTACGGCATCCGCCAATTGATTAACCCCCCTGAGAATGGCCTGTCGGGATTGTTCTCCATGAATAATTTGCTTTGCCATTTAAACCTCCTGGAATAAATGAGTGGGTAACAGTTCGTGGAATAGAAAAATTACTTAGAAGCTTTTGATTTGGCCGACTCAGCCAAAATTCCCAAGACATCATCTTCACGAACGATGAGGTATTCTTCTCCGTCAACTTTGATCTCGGATCCGGAGTACTTCCCAAAGAGAACGTGATCGCCCTCTTTCACATCTAACGCCAGCTTGGTTCCATTTTCCAAAATCTTGCCATTTCCTACGGCCACCACTACAGCTTCCTGGGGCTTTTCTTTGGCGGTGTCGGGAATGATGATTCCACCCTTAACGCTTTCCTTCTCGTCGATCCGCTTGAGCAAAATACGATCATGCAGGGGTCTAACTTTCATCGTAACCTCCTTGGGTTGTCGTTTTAGGTGAGATTTCAGTGAACCAGACTAAGTTGGGAAATCCTTGAGGTGATTGGAATGGCTCATCTAATTAACTAAAATAGATTAATTATATTAATTTGTCAATCTATAACCATAAAAACTTAACTTAATCTAGTTAATAAACAAAGCGTCTCTTTTGGCGAGGGCGAGGATAATGCCATAAATGGCCATTGATGATGAAGACCCTGTAATCCATGCCTAGATTTTGGAACCCGTTGTTTTACAACCGGATTCAAGGCACCCCTCAAGAGTAAAGTAAGAAAACCAACCTACAATTCAGCCCACACGAAAGATGGATATCTATTCACGCGCTAGCAAGGTATGCTCTTGGCGGGAGTGGATCTCCCATTCCGGCGTCCGGTCCACCGTTATTCTGGCTAGGTCAATCGATAGACAGCAAAACTGTGCTGCTCCGCTCAGGCAACCGTCCTGTCAGAACCTCAGGCTCACACTCTCATTTTCTGTAGATGAAAAGAGAGGAGCTCGGTTCGCTGCCTTGAATACGAACAGCAATCCATAGCCGCTAAACTGTTTCCGCTCGGGTTCGTTCAGACTTCAAATCAAAGAAGGAGACCGCAAGCTTGAAGGTGAGTAACAAAACAATTATCGAGAACTTGCTCCATCTGAGGATGAGTCTGCGCGGAAACGGCTTATCACAGAAATACCTCGGCGACGAGCCACCGTTACGGTCAGAACTATTCAGCGCCCATCAGATGGAGCAGCATGGCAAGACCTTGGCGGCCTCGCACCAACTGAGTGTGGAGCCCGCTCCCGATCGGCTTCTAAAAAGGTTGGCTGAGAATGAAGGCGTCCTCATTGAAGTCCAAAACTTGCTCATGGTGGCGGTCAAAGGGAACCGCCGAATTACGCCTGCCGGGGAGTGGTTGCTTGATAATTTCTATCTGATCGAGGAGCAGATTCGCACCGCGAAGAGACACTTACCCAGGGGTTACAGCCGGGAGTTGCCTCGCTTACGGAACGGGCCATCGGCCACACTACCGCGCGTGTATGACATCGCTTTGGAGACGATCTCGCACGGCGATGGACGGGTAGACCCGGAAAGCCTCGCGAGTTTCGTCGCTTCTTACCAAACGGTCACCGCCCTGAAGTTAGGGGAACTGTGGGCCATCCCGATCATGCTGCGCCTGGCACTGATCGAGAATCTCCGGCGCGTTGGAGCGCGGATCGCCGCCGACAGGACGGACCGAAACGACGCCGACAGATGGGCGGACCAGATGACCGAAATCGCCGAGAAGGACCCGAAGAGCCTGATTTTGGTGATCGCGGACATGGCGCGTTCGAATCCTCCTGTATCCAGTTCGTTTGTGGCGGAATTTGCGCGCCGATTGCAGGGGCAAAGCCATGCGTTGGCACTGCCGCTCACCTGGATAGAGCAGCGGCTCTCCGAGTCTAGCCTGACGATTGAGCAGATGATTCAAGCGGAGAACCAACAACAGGCCTCCGACCAGGTCTCCATCAGCAACAGTATCGGCAGTCTCCGATTTCTCGAGGCGATGGACTGGCGCAAGTTCGTCGAGACGATGAGCGTCGTCGAGAAAACGCTGCGTGAGGATCCTGGCGGAACTTACGCCAAGATGGATTTTACAACCCGTGACCGGTACCGTCACGTCGTGGAGAAGGTAGCCAAGAGGAGTCGGCACTCCGAGTACGAAGTGGCACGCCACGCGATTCAACTGGCGCGTGAGACTGCAGCCAAGAAAGGCAGCGACGAGCGTGCGGCTCATGTGGGGTTCTACTTGATTGACGAGGGATTATTGGGGCTCGAACGAACGGCTCAGATGCAGGTATCCCTGAGTGAGACGCTTCACAGAACCGGTTTCCAGTTTCCCTTGTTCTTCTATCTGGGCACGATCCTGCTGATCACGGTCATTTTCACCGGGGGTTTACTGGCGAAGGCACAGGCGGACGGGCTACAGGGATGGATGCTGGCTTGGTTGGGTCTCCTTTCCCTTCTCTGCACCAGCCATTTGGCGGTGGCATTAACAAACTGGCTGGCCACGGTACTGGCAATGCCCCATCTGCTTCCGCGGATGGATTTCTCCGAAGGGATTCCGCCGGAATTCGGCGCGCTGGTAGTGGTCCCCACGATGCTCGTCAACGCTCAAAACGTCGAGGATCTGGTCGAGGCGCTGGAAGTCCGGTTCCTGGCAAATCGGGATGAAAATCTACACTTCGGCCTGTTGACTGATTTTCGAGACGCACTCGAGGAAACGCTTCCGGAGGACGGACCGCTGTTACAACTGGCCCAGACAAGGATCGAGGAGCTGAATGAAAAATACCAGAACGCAAAAGGGGGCACCTTCTTCCTCTTCCATCGCCCGCGCCGCTGGAATCCGCGGGAACGGCTTTGGATGGGTTACGAGCGGAAACGAGGGAAACTGGCGGAATTGAATTCGTTATTGCGCGGCGGCTCAAGGGATCGCTTCTCTCTCATCGTGGGTGCGGTGGCTGCGTTAGCTCACGTGAAGTACGTCATTACGCTGGATACGGACACTCAACTCCCGCGCGATTCGGCGTGGCAGTTTGTAGGAGCGATGGCCCACCCGCTGAATCGTGCGCGGTACAGCGAAAACAAGCAACGTATTACCGAGGGGTATGGGATCCTTCAGCCACGCGTCGCCGTGAGTCTGCCCAGCACGAACCGTTCGCGGTATGCACGATTGTTCGGGAGTGAGCCAGGCATCGACCCGTACACGCGGGCCGTCTCCGATGTTTATCAGGACTTATTCGGTGAAGGCTCCTTCATTGGCAAAGGGATTTATGAGGTGGATGCGTTCGAGCAGTCACTTCATGGACGTTTTCCGGAAAACCGCATTCTCAGCCACGATCTTCTGGAAGGCTGTTACGCCCGGGCGGGATTGTTGAGCGATGTGCAGTTGTATGAGGAGTATCCCGCTCGCTATAGCGACGATGTGAACCGTCGGTACCGCTGGATTCGCGGGGATTGGCAGATTGCGCGCTGGTTGCTGCCGCGCGTTCCCAGTCCCGACGCATCTTATCGGAAGAATCCGCTCTCTGGATTGTCCCTATGGAAGATATTCGACAACCTGCGTCGCAGTCTCACCTCTTTGGCGCTGACCCTGCTGTTACTGCTCAGTTGGACTGTCTTGTCGCCATCCTGGTTTTGGACTCTAGCAGCGATCGGAATTCTCCTGGTTCCGCTGCTGCTGGCCTTCATCCTGGATCTATTTCACAAGCCGGACGATTTGTTGCTCGACCAGCATCTCGCGGCTGCCGTGCACTCGGCGGGCCGGCATTTCGCTCAAGTCTTGTTTGCGCTCACGTGCCTCCCCTACGAAGCGTTCTACAGCCTGGATGCGAGTGCGCGCACGACCGGGAGGATGCTGGTCACGCGCAAACGACTCCTGGAATGGAATCCGTCGGGCAACCAGGATCGCAATAGCCGCCGAGACCTCGTTTCCTTTGGTCAGACGATGTGGATCGCCCCTTTTCTAGCCTCTGCCGCGGCGATCTACCTCATGCTCTCCCGGCCGGTTGCTTTAGCAGTGGCGGGACCCCTATTGGGCCTCTGGTTTGCCTCCCCGATTGTCGCTTGGTGGATCAGCCGCCCTCTCGCCCCTCGTGGTGCAAAACTGACGGCGGACCAGACCGCCTTTCTCCGAAAACTTTCACGAAAGACCTGGGCGTTCTTCGAGACATTTGTCGGGCCGGACGATCAGTGGCTCCCCCCGGATAACTATCAGGAGAACCCTGTTGCTGCGGTTGGGCACCGTACCTCGCCAACCAACATGGGGCTTGCGCTACTCGCAAATTTATCAGCCTACGACTTCGGTTACATCCCGGCTGGGCAACTGGTTGAGCGCACGGCGAAGGCATTTCACACGATGGAAACCTTGGAAAGGTACCGGGGTCACTTCTACAACTGGTACGACACGCAATCTCTGAAACCCCTGTCTCCTCTCTATGTCTCGACGGTGGACAGTGGGAACCTCGCAAGCCACTTGCTCACTTTGCGGCCGGGACTGCTTTCACTTCCTGACCAGAAGATCCTTGGGGCGAGAGTGTTTGACGGATTGCGTGACACGGTCAGTGTCCTGGTGGATGCTGCCGGGGTAACCGCTCAAGACCCAGTCAACACACTCCAAAAGAATGTCCGAATCCTATGCGACTCAGGGCCGACCAACCTCGCAGCAGCCCGCGAGTGCCTCAACCGGTTGGTAGCTGCAGCCCTGGAGATAGCAAACAGCCTTGCCGCTGACTCCGAGGGCCAAGCGAACTGGTGGGCTCACGCCCTCGTCCGGCAATGCCAGAGCGCCCTCGATGAGCTCACGTTTCTCACGCCCTGGACATTGCTGCCGAGCTCTCCGGATCAGCTGAGCATCTTCCCAAGCGAGATCCCGACGCTGCGCGAATTGGCAAGACTCGAGGTAGAGTTACAGCCGGCCAAGAAATATACGATCAGCTCTAACACACCAGCCGAAGAAAGCGAGGGGCTCAATGAGCTTCGAAAGGTCATCGCGCAAACAAGCCAGCGAGCCAAGGCCAGAATCGCGACCATCGAAGAGCTTGCCCTTCAATGCAACGAACTTGCCGGCATGGAGTACGACTTTTTATTCGACAAGACGCGTCATCTGCTGGCAATCGGGTACAACGTCACGGACCGACGGCGTGACTCAAGCTATTACGATTTGCTGGCTTCAGAAGCAAGATTGTGCAGTTTCGTGGCTATCGCACAGGGACAATTGCCGCAGGAGAGTTGGTTTGCCCTGGGACGCTTGCTCACTCAGGCCGGTGGAGAACCGATTCTGCTTTCGTGGAGTGGTTCGATGTTCGAGTACCTCATGCCCCTCTTGGTAATGCCGACGTACGACAACACGCTGCTTGACCAAACTTACAAGGCGGCCGTTGAAAGGCAGATCGAGTATGGGAGGAAGCGCGGAGTGCCGTGGGGCATTTCAGAATCCGGCTATAATGCGGTAGATGTGCATCTCAACTACCAGTATCGCGCGTTTGGTGTGCCCGGCCTCGGGCTCAAACGCGGACTCGCCCAGGATTTGGTCATTGCGCCCTATGCATCCACCCTCGCATTGATGGTCGCGCCTGAGGAAGCCTGCCTGAATCTGCAACGGCTCGCCGCTGCGGGATTTGAAGGGAAGTTCGGCTTCTATGAAGCCATCGACTACACCCCATCACGGCTTCCCCGGGGGCAATCGAGTGCGGTCGTTCGGTCCTTCATGGCACATCACCAGGGCATGAGTCTTCTCTCGTTGGCCTATCTACTCCTGGACCACCCGATGCAGAAACGATTTGAATCGGATCCCTTGTTCCAGGCAACCACGCTGTTGCTCCAGGAGCGTATTCCAAAGGCCACGGCCTTCTATTCACACTCAGCAGAACTCTCTGATTTCCGTACGATTTCCGGGAGTCCGGAAACACCCGTGCGCGTTTTCAACAGCCCGAATACTTCGGTACCGGAAGTGCAATTGCTGTCAAACGGCAGATACCATCTGATGATTACCAACGCGGGAGGCGGGTACAGTCGCTGGAAAGATATCGATATCACGCGCTGGCGCGAAGACACCACGTGCGATAACTGGGGCACGTTCTGCTACATCCGAGATGTCACGAGCGGGGAGTTCTGGTCAACCGCTCATCAGCCAACCCTGAAACGATCGGAGAATTACGAAGCGGTTTTCTCAGAAGCGCGAGCGGAATTCCGCTGCCGCAACCACGAACTCGACACGCACACGGAGATTGCCGTTTCACCTGAAGATGACATCGAGCTTCGCCGCATCCGCATCACCAACCGATCACGGGCGAGCAGAGTGATCGATATCACGAGTTACGCGGAAGTCGTCCTGGCTGCGCCCGCCGCAGACGCTTTGCATCCGGCGTTCAGTAATCTCTTTGTTCAGACTGAGATTTTCCGCCAGCGGCAGGCCATCCTGTGCACTCGTCGGCCGCGGTCCATCGAGGAGCAGGCGCCATGGATGTTTCACTTAATGGCCGTCTACGGTGCGGACAAGGCGGAAGTTTCCTATGAAACGGATCGCATGCGGTTCATCGGCCACGGAAACACCGTCGCCGACCCCCAAGCGATGCGGGATTCTGCAGCGCTCTCTGGCAGTGAGGGCTCCGTGCTCGATCCGATTGTCGCGATCCGTTATCGAAAGACACTTGATTCCGGGGGAGTCCGTCACGATCAATATCGTCTCCGGGGTTGGCGAAAACCGCGAGGGTTGTCTGGGTCTCGTCGAAAAGTACCATGATCGGCGTCTCGCCGATCGCGTCTTCGACCTGGCTTGGACACACAGCCAGGTGGTTTTGCGCCAACTCAATGCCACCCACGGCTGATGCGCAGCTCTATGGACACCTGGCCAGCTCCATCATTTACGCCAATTCGTCACTGCGGGCCGATCCGGGCGTCCTCATCAAGAACCGGCGCGGACAATCTGGCCTGTGGGGTTACTCCATTTCTGGAGATTTGCCGATTGTGCTGCTCAGGATTGGAGACCCGGCCCATTTCGATCTGGTTCGCCAACTCGTACAGGCTCACGCGTACTGGCGCTTAAAAGGATTGGCAGTGGACTTGGTGATCTGGAACGAAGATCATGCCGGTTACCGGCAACTTCTCCATGACCAAATCATGGGACTCATTGCCGCAGGCGTCGAAGCAAACGTGACCGATCGACCCGGCGGCATCTTTGTAAGACCTGCAGACCAGATATCCAGCGAGGACCGCATCCTGCTTCAAACCGTCGCTCGCATCATCATCAGCGACAGCAGGGGACCACTGGCAGGCCAGCTCGGCCGCCGTGGAATTGTAGAAACAACCGTGCCGCGCCTTACCCCAACCCGAAAACGCGGGGCCGAACCGACGGCTGTCGCCGTATTGCCTCGCCACGATCTGATCTTCTCCAACGGGCTGGGCGGATTCACCCCTGATGGGCGGGAGTACATCATTTCGACGGCACACGGCCAAGTGACGCCGGCACCATGGGTGAATGTGCTGGCGAACCCGCACTTCGGAACGGTCGTCTCAGAGAACGGCCTAGCGTACACCTGGAGCGAGAATGCCCACGAGTTCCGCCTCACCCCCTGGTGCAACGACCCGGTGAGCGACTCGAGCGGCGAGGCCTTTTACATTCGTGATGAGGAGCGCGGCCATTTCTGGTCTCCCATGCCGCTGCCCACCCGTGGAGCCAATCCTTACGTCACCCGGCACGGATTCGGCTACAGCGTCTTCGAGCATACCGAACGCGGCATCCGCTCAGAGGCGTGGGTTTACGTGGCTCAGGACGCGCCGGTCAAGTTCACGGTGTTAAAGCTGCGAAACGAGTCCGGTCGATCGCGCCGACTCTCCCTCACGGGCTACGTGGAGTGGGTGTTGGGAGATCTGCGCCCTAAGTCGATGATGCACGTGATCACTGAAGTGGACCCCAATAGCGGTGCGCTCTTTGCACGAAACCCCTACAAGACAGAATTTGCCGACCGGGTTGCTTTTTTCGACGTGGACGGAGTGAGCCGGACCGTCAGCGGAGACCGGACTGAATTCCTCGGGCGCAACGGCACTCTGCGAAGCCCTGCGGCGATGACCCGGGTGCGTCTTTCCGGCAAAGTGGGAGCGGCTCTGGATCCCTGCGCCGCAATCCAGGTCCCTTTTGAGCTGGCCGACGGACAGGAATGTGAAATCATCTTCCGGCTCGGTGTCGGACGAGACGTCGAAGACGCCGGCAATCTGGTGCGTCGTTTTCGAGGATCCATTGCCGCGCGAGGCGAGCTGGAAGCCGTGTGGCAGCAATGGAAGCACACTCTCGGCGCAGTCCAGGTAGAAACGCCCGACCCCTCCCTCGACGTGCTGACGAACGGCTGGCTCTTGTACCAAACTCTGTCATGCCGGCTTTGGGCGCGGAGCGGATACTATCAGTCGGGAGGCGCCTTTGGCTTTCGTGATCAGTTGCAGGACGTGATGGCTGTGATCCACGCCGAGCCGCGCCTGGTGCGCGAGCAACTGCTCCTCTGCGCATCCCGGCAGTTCCGGGAAGGAGACGTCCAGCATTGGTGGCACCCGCCATCGGGCCGGGGGGTGCGCACACACTGTTCGGATGATTACCTCTGGTTGCCGTTGGCGACCTGCCGGTACGTTGTGAATACAGGGGACTCCGGGGTGTTGGATGAGCTCATCCCCTTTCTCGACGGCCGACCGGTAAACCCGGAGGAGGACTCGTACTACGACTTACCCAGCCGGTCTCAAGAAGCGGCCAGTTTGTATGACCACTGCGTGCGAGCCATCCGGAGGGGCCTTAGATTCGGTGAGCACGGCCTGCCGCTCATCGGCTCCGGTGACTGGAACGACGGCATGAACATGGTGGGCGAACACGGCAAAGGTGAAAGCGTCTGGTTGGGATTCTTCCTCTATGAAGTGCTCATGCGCTTCACTGAGGTTGCGCGAGTGCATGGCGATATCCCCTTCGTTGAAATTTGCCAAAAGGAGGCGGCCGAGGTGCGCCAGAATCTCGAGCAGAACGGCTGGGACGGCGAGTGGTACCGCCGCGCCTACTTCGACGACGGCTCGCCGCTGGGATCGGCGAGCAATTCCGAGTGCCAGATTGACTCGATTGCGCAAAGTTGGTCTGTTCTTTCCGGGGCAGGCGATGCCCAGGCGCGCGCGCGCGGCCATGGAGGCAGCGGATCAGCGGCTTGTTCGTCGGGAGCATTCCTTAATCCAGCTTTTAGATCCGCCCTTCGACAAATCGAATATGAATCCCGGCTACATCAAGGGATACGTTCCAGGGGTGAGAGAAAATGGCGGGCAGTACACGCATGCGGCGATCTGGGCGGCCATGGCGTTCGCTGCCTTAGGCGACAGCCGGCGCGCCTGGGAACTGTTACGCATGATCAATCCGGTGAACCATGGGAGCTCTCCCGAGGGGGTGGCGACCTACAAAGTTGAACCCTATGTCGTCGCGGCTGACGTCTATGCCCTCTCGCCCCACATTGGCCGAGGCGGATGGACATGGTACACGGGCTCTGCCGGCTGGATGTATCGACTCATCGTCGAATCCCTCCTGGGGTTGCGGCTTGAAGTCGATCAACTCCGTTTCGCTCCATGCCTTCCTGCAGATTGGAAGGTTTTTAAGCTGCACTACCGCTATCGAGAGACGGTCTATCACATTACTGTCCTGCAAACGCGCGCCAAGATTGACCAGACGACCATCACAGTGGATGGGGTTGAGCAACGGGAAAAGACTATTCCCCTGGTTGACGACCGGCAGGAACACTCGGTTGTGGTGAGAATTCAGGTGGTCGATGTGTGATCAGACAGAAGCTCTAGGCGGGCCACAGGCGCTGGTCCAACGCCACCAAGCAAGCGACCGGTTCGGGTTCGTTTCCCTCTTCAACAATTCAACTCATCGGTGTAGTGTCCGCTGTTTGAAGGAGGCTCCGCCCATAAAGCGGTATCTCCAATTCTTTTACACCTTCCCTTCCCTCCCCTGAAAGTTTAATCATTCACCTCTTCGACTTCACTAACAAAGAATTACCTCCTATTTCATCCTAAGGGTCTATGACTTTGAAAAGCCCGCAAAGGTAGGATATCAAGGTGGCTCTTTCTTTGTCCCGCCATAAGAAGTTGTTTTCTGCTTCGTCGCCTTGGGCAATTCCCACGGATTTGAGACCCTCACTGGGACCGTAGGGAACCTCCCGCCTCAGTGAACTGTGATGAGCAATTTTGAACAAACGGGTGTTCACAATTGAACTGACGCGCCAACTCCCCCTTGGTATAAAGATTGTATGGAGAGAAGTGCGCCATGATCAGTTGGGAAGGGGATAAGACGCTTTCCCTTCTTGTTTGCTTTGAACCCGATATTGAAAGTGAATGAAGATCGAGTTCTGGCAAACGGGATTGTCCTCTGAAAAACAATATAGCATGAGAGCGGATTGTGAGTAGAAAAATGATTGTTCGTACGAAAGAAAATGGAAATAGAAGGAAGCCGCATCCGGAGGAAAGTTCCTTGCCTCGATTGCGAAGATTGATACCGGAAATCCAGATCTACGCTGAAGGCATTTTGCAAACCGTGCATGAATCCTTCTCATTCTCAGTCCAGATCTGAGGGTGATGTGGGCAAATGAATCGTTCTACAAGACCTTCCAAGTCGGTCCAGGGGAGACCGAGGGCCGATTGATTTTTGGTCTGGGGAATCGCCAGTGGGACCTTCCCGGGCTGAGAACTTTACTGGGGGAAGTACTTCGCAAGGGCTTGGAATTCCATGACCATGAAGTGGAACATGATTTTGCGGGTATCGGTCAGACGGACAATGCTCCTGAATGCCAAAAAGCTGCCCCGCGAGAGTAACAACCGAGAGATGATCCTCCTTGCGATTGAGGATATTACCGAACGCAAACGAGCGGAAGCGGAACAATTCAAACTTAATCTCAATCTGAAAAAAGCCAATGACGCGCTGCGAACCCTGGTATTGATTGATGATTTAACCGGCCTGTACAACCGTCGTGGCTTCTTGACCTTTGCCGAACAGCACCTGAAGTTAGCCCGACGGATCAAGCAGGAACTCCTCCTTGTTTATCTCGATTTGGACGGTCTCAAGCAGATCAACGACACTTTTGGCCACCAGGAAGGGGACCGGGCTTTGGTGAATACGGCTCAGAGTCTGAAAGGGATATTTCATCGTGATTTGGACATCATTGCTCGCCTGGGTGGGGACGAGTTCGTGGTACTTTCGATAGATTCCTTTCATGAAAATGCAGAGATTATTTCTGCTCGGTTACAGGAATACGTGGATAACACGACCGGCACAAATCAATTGCGGCTACCGGCTATCCTTCTGTCTCGGTATGACGCGTTTCAATATTAAAGGCAGGATGACTATTAATGACCTGATGGCCAAGGCAGATTTGGCCTTGTACAAGAATAAGAGAGCCAGGTCAAACATCGCAAAGGTTTCTGTCATGGCCGGGGGACCGGGCTAACATCTAAAACCAGCCATCTGCATGCAAAGAAAAGCTTTGCCAGTGAAACAACTTTATCATGAGTTCATCTCCCAGAGAAGTGCTAGGGATTATTTTGGGTGGCGGAAAAGCGAGAGCGTTTGTTTAGTTACACAAAGTGAGTTATTGGTTTCTCTCGATGTTCAACAAGGAGACAGATAATCATCTCTCAATCATTTAAGCACCAATTAGAGGTAACAGACAATGAAACGAGTTGGAGTTATCAGCACAGCAGTTCTGTCTTTGCTTCTCGGAACCCCTGCTCCTGCCTACGTACAGCAGGAACAGCAGGATGAAAAGCAGAAGCAAGAGCAGCAGGACAAAAAGCAGGGCAAGCCGGACAAGCAAGCCAAGCCCGAAAAGCCGCAGGGCGCACAACAAGCTAAACCCCAGCAACAACAGCAGGATCAAAAGAAGCAGCAACAGCAGCGCGCCCAGCAACAGCAGCAGGACCAAACTAAGCAGCAACAACAGCGCGCCCAGCAGCAGCTGGAAGGAGTGCGTCTCTCACAACAGCGTCAGCAGCAGCTTGTTGATCAACAGCAGCAGCGCCTGACGCAGTACCGTCAATATCTAGATCAGCAGCAGCTTGTCCTGCAACAACAAACAGTACAATTACAGCAACAAAATCGTACGGCGCAGTACCGTATTCAGGAAGAGTATCTAGAGCGCCAGCGTCAACAGCAAATATTTCTCCAGAACGACCGTCACCCCGATTACGATCGCGATCCGTACTTCTACACGGCTCCAATCTATCGTTACAATCGTGGCGGCCGCTACTACGAGACGAATCAATACGGCGCAGATTTTCTCCGCCAGGCCGTTAACTACGGTTACCAGGAAGGCTTCCGGGCCGGAGAGGCAGACCGCCAGGATCACTGGCGTTCCAACTACAAAGACTCTTATGCCTATCAGGACGCCAATTATGGCTATAACGGTTATTACGTAGACCGGGCCGACTACAACTACTACTTTCGCGAGGGCTTCCGTCGCGGCTATAAAGATGGCTACAACAGCCGGTATCAATATGGCCGCTATTCTAACGGTTCATATAGCATGCTTGACGCCATCTTGTCGCAAGTCCTCGGCTTCCAATCGCTTCGCTAAGGAACTGAGAGGGTTTTTCGCGGTGCACACCCGCTCCCGGGCAATTCTTCCACTTGTTGCTACACAGCAGTACTGGATGAATAGGGCTGTTCCAACGTCAGTAGCCAATTCAAAGGCCCGTGCGCATGAAAAACAATGAAAATAATACTTTATTGCACGCTCCTGATATCTACATCGAATAGCCAAACTCAACCCGCCATTCTGGTAGTCAACCCGACTTGCCGGCAGCCGCTTTCCGCATATGCGCTCTGTCGAATGGCACTTGGGATCATAAACCAGTCCTGCATACCCCCCGGAGGTCGCCATAATGCCGGCGCCCTTCTTCCCGCCGGACAATGCTCCCACACTCCTGTCCATGAGTGAGGCACTTCGATGGTTACTCATCTTGATTGTTGCAGTCTTCAGAGAGCGACGGGATCTGCCTCTAGAGAACTTGGCTCTGCGACAACAGGTGGGAGTGCTTAAAAGGGTCTTTTAGTAAGAACCTGACAATAGTGTGATAGGAGGAAGAAATGGCAAGATTGTCCAAAGCCGAGATCACTGAGAGTCTCGAAGGTCTAAGCGCTTGGAAGCTTGAGGGGGAAACCATTGCCAAAGGATATGAATTCACTTCTTTTCCTGAGGCTATACGTTTTGTTAACAAGGTAGCCGGATTGGCTGAGAGTGCCGATCATCACCCCGACATACTGATCAATTATCGGAGGGTGACTTTGACTCTTTCCACCGACCGGGAAGGCGGGTTGACCAAAAAGGACTTTCAGCTCGCGAAGCAGATTGAGAACGGAAGGCGTTCAATGGTGCCGAAAGCGGGTAGACTTTAAAACCAAAAGTATAATCTCCCCGACAAGCTCAAACTGAACAACTTCAAAATGGTCGCACATCCCTTCTCTGACCGCGCGAAGTCAGCCTTGATTTGGGCTGTCCTTGCCTCAGCGTTTGGCTTCGCGTCCCTACCCATTGCGAGAGAACCCTTAACGTCATGGTTGCTGTCTCCGTGTTTATTTCTGCTGTGGTCGCAAAATTTGCAGTGACTGAGCCATGATATCTTCGCGTCGACCTCCATTGATATTTTCGGAGTGTACTGCGGCTCAGGTTCAGCCCTTCCTAATCAGGCCATCGGGGGCTCGTCGACTCGATCCGCCAGATGGGTCCCGTTATAGAGAGTGTCCCCTCGAACTTCACGAAAGCGGGCCCTTCGTTAGTGATGAACCAGGCGTGGCTGTCCGGCGGCATTCGTCCAAGTAGTGTAACGAAGAGTTTCAGCCAAATCCCGAGCTTTGGTTTGAACACATAATCCGTTGCGGCTTTCGTGAGTTCGCCGACCAGCACTTTGTGCTCCCCTGCCGGCAACAGTTCCAGCTGGATAAGCCTGGGCGTGGGCGTGAAGGCCACCGTGTGAACGGTCTCGCTGGCGCCTTTCGGCAGGTTCTTCGCGACGATAAGGATCATGCCGCCGTTATAAACGTCGAGGGGCAGATCGAGCGTGCCCTCAAGCAACTCCTCCTTCCCATCCTTGTGAGCCTTGGTTTTCACATGGTAATTTCCGGTGGCACGATGCAACGAAATTTCGGTGTCATCGGCGAATGCAGGCCCGCTCTGTACCAGGCGATAGCTCTGCAGGGTGAAGACACGCTGCTGAGTGAACACCACTGTCTCATCGAACAGCGACCCGTCCTTGAAATGGAACAACATGCGGCTCTCAACCTCTCTGCCCCGACGAACCTGGAGGAGATCACCGGACGCAATGAGAACGCCATTGACCGTGCGTGAACGAGGAAGCCATGGAGGAAACCCTCCACAAAGCGAACTGACACCGGAGCCGCCGCCAGAGTGCACGGCCATTGCAGGGCTACCACGAGAAGTACTACGCTGAGCCTCGCCGCCTTCGTAAACAAGAAAACTTTGGAGCAGAATTTGGGTGCCCGCAGGGGTCGGCTTTTAGCACTATTCCACAGCAGCGTCCATACTCTCCTCCAGTCAAGCTTCAAAGCGCTCGCACCGAGTCTGAGTTCGGGGTCGCCATCCTCCAAATGGGGGACGAAGGTCTTTCGTACCAAATTCGCAAGAAACAAGAACACCTCCCGCACCTTTCCTGGCGGACATTAATGACGCAGAGCCTTAACAACGGGCAGAGGCGCCCTCGTCAACTACAATGATATTTCCAACCACGCTGAACCTTGGTCCTCCATCACGCGGCAAGCGAGCCTGCCGTTGCGTCAAGGAGCAAAAACTAGATTGCGTCCCTGTCTACCCTCACTTCCTGCCACCTCAGCTTCACCGCTCCAAAGTGGTGTGGAAGCCAGTCACTCCGCCTTTTTGAAGCAAACCGGGCGGAAAGGACAGCACGTGGCTTGGCGCGAATTGGGACTTGAGCAAACAAGGATTTTCGATCATACAACTAGTTACAAGAGGTGGATCAAATTAAATGACTTAAAGTTGTGTATCTAATGTAACAAGCTGGTCATTCCTCCCATTCAATGGGACGTATACTTGACCTGCCCCCCCGAAAGGGGTACCAGAAGGAATGTTAGGTTCTGGGGAATCTTAACTAGAATCTACTAGAACTAACTTATGGCCGATTTCCTTCCGATCAGGATAAGATACTTGCAATCTGCACATTCACAAGTTGTGATGGTTTCAATGCTGATGCCGGTGGGGATTGAGGCGGCGAGACTCTCGCGATCAAAGGCCGATATATGTTCGTCAAATTCTTCGGGCTTCATACAGCCTTCTGGAACTGAAATGATTAGGTAGCCATTTGGCTTAAATCAGTTCCTCGACTCTTTTTAATGTCCGCTCGGGGTGGGTGATGTGTTCGAGTGTTTCGATCAGAACACAAACGTCAAACCGTTGATTGACAATTCCCATGGGTAAGCGAGGAAGTTTACTCTGGAAGCCCTCAAATCCTTTTTCTCTGACCAGCTCAATTGATACCGTGGAAATGTCGAGCCCTATACATTGACAGGACTTCTGAAGGGCGAGGAGTTCCATGAAACGACCTGATCCACACCCCAGGTCTAATACTTTGGAATTAGCCGGGATGAAGCGCAGGATTTCTCCACGTAAAAGGCGGTATTTTTCATCCTCAATTCTGGTATATTCCCCGCTCTCATATCTGACATTCCAGTAGTCCCGAGTATTTAAATTGTAGCGACCATACTTCAGAAGGCGTGCAATTCCCGGTGAGATTCTCTGTACTCGGCGCATTATGAAATAAGGAAAATGAGGTTCTTCCCAGTATTCGAAAAATTTCGTGATCGTTGTCATATGAAGAGTGATTTGTCTAAGGATTGACCGGCCCCCGAAAACACAATCGCTAAAGGAGGCACCATGTGATTTAGGAGACAATATGCATGGGCACGAATGTCCCCTGTTGCCGTTCTCATGTTGAGTACTTCTGCTTGGCCTAAGCGCCTAAGCTTGCCGCTACAAAACCGGCTCCCGCCCCTGCTACAAAGAAGAAGGCCGCTCGATTATATTAGTCGAATATAAATCTTCCGACTTGATCGAGATCAACATTGCAACAGCTGATCAACTGAAAACCCTTCCCGGGATCGGCGTTGCCTATGCAGAAAAGATCATCAACTGTGCCCCTACAAGATGAGGGCACCTAACTAATATAAAACCCAAGAAAATTATTCCCGAGGCCACGCACGAAAAGATTGCCAGGATAATCATCGCCAAGCAGATGTGAGCATTGAAGCCTACGTGATCCTTGGAAAGGTCAGCACTAAAAGAATGCATCGCAAAACTTCGCCTATTAGGCTCGTTTGAGGTCTTCAGGTTTTCTGCTTTTCTCGGCTTTTCGCAGAATATTCAAATCTTTGAGAGCAAGTCTTTCTCGTCGTGTAACGTAGATACCACCGGATTGGGAAGATAAGAGCATTTCCTTCACATTTTTCATTTCCGCTTCAGAGTATCCGCGCCACCAGTTTATTAATGTCTGCAACATTTTTCACCTGGTTGAGTTCTGTCAAAAAATCGAGTTGATCCCAGTCACATCCATGGGCCAATCCATTTGCAAGGAAGTCTAGACTCAGCTGGAGAGTAGAAATGTTATGGCGGCCTTGATCGCTGGTTTGTTTGTCCGCGGCCGTGACTTCGCTCCCTTACCAACGTTCCATTTTGGACGTGAGATGACTTCGTCATTGTTGTGGTCCTGGATATTGAAGCAACCTTTTAAGCCGACGGCCTGAAGCCAAGTCGTCACGCAGCGCCCATTGGAACAGACCTCGTCGCCGGACTGGAAGACGCGGTCGTGGTCTTCACCATGGTTAAAAAACGATTGGTTGTCATCGCGCCACTCGTCGCGGGTGATAATGCCGTTTGGTACATGCTGGGTTTTACCTCAACGACTGGACTGTTTTCTTTACCTCTTGAGTTGCTCCTACGAGCCACTCTGGCCAGGACGATCAATCCAGCTCCCATCATCATTAAAACACTTGGCTCAGAAACTATTGAAACCGTGGACTTTATGTTGACATTCCCTTCCGAATCTAAAGCCGCGACAACTTGTTCACTGGAAGAGTTCTCCAAACGACCTCCGCTGCTTCGACCATTCCCCTTAACAATGATTCTCTCAGTGATTTCAGCGGCATCCAGTGAAGTATCTGAGCCTGGGACATCCCATGAGGTTTCCAACCCAGCCCCCGCGTTCGACGCAAAGGATTCGGGAGACAAGCCGTAATTTCTCTCAAATTCGCTGCCCATTGGATTCACAATAAATGAGATAAGTAGGTTTGAAGGGAGAATCGAATCAGAGCTTTTAGTGTAAGAGTGCAGAGAACTTTCTTCATCCCCTTTAAGCGATGGAAAGAGATTAATTGAATCACCCAGGAGGTAGCCGCCGATTTCAGAGGATATTGAAGAATTGACGCGAACTGCAGCCGGCTGACTGTCGCCATTGGCCCCTTGCTGAAGTTGTAGGTCTTCGCTGAGGTAAGAGTTCGGCGTCAATGAAGAAGACCCGGCCAATGCAAGCGGGCCATGTGCGGTAGTCCGGGTGGATGTCTCAGTCTGGTTCGAAGAACCGCCTCCCGTATCCCCAGCACCAATCCCCCCTGCTCCGCCCGCACTGGAATTCGGAACCGCGCTACAATCCATACAGAAGTTCAATGCAATCTTGTCCTGCGCCTCCATTTTGAAACTAGGATTGGCGATCATACGGAAACCAACCATTCGTGCCGTCACCCTATAAGGACCTTGCGGTAGTACTGTCATTCGATTCGAACCAACTTTGTTGGTCTTTGCCCAAACTACGAGGTGAGATCCGAGATTAGTTTCATCAATAAGAGCTCCACCAAGAAATTTTCCTTGGGAATTTGTTAGCCGACCTGAGATCGTCGCAGAGGGTTCGCGCCGGAAGGTGTCACTTAAGAGCAGAATTGGATCGGCGTGTACGGCAAGCAAAAAGAAGGTTACTCCGAGCCAACAAGAGCCAAACACTGGTTTACTCATAAGGCATGTTCCTAACTATTTCGTTTTAAATTCTAGGGCATTGATGAAGGGAAGATTCCATCTAGGTTTCTCGTCCCTCTTGTTTCTCTTCTCGATTGCCAAGATCTGGCTGCCTGCGCAACCTCAGATACCGATTTTCTGGCCAACTCGCTCACAGTTTTAAAGAGTTGGGAGGAGAGCCTAAAGCAGTGCGGTTCCCAATATTCGGCAGAGGCGTTTAGCGTGAAGAACGAGTAATTTCTCCATCAAAATCTAATGGGATTATCTCTCGGCTGGAACTGGCTTGTCTGTTCAGTATTGAACCTGAGTGTGGTCAAAATTGCTCTCACAAGAAATTGGTTTTAGACTTGATGAAAGTGGCTGAAGCGCTTGAAGATCTCTGCAAGAAATTGAAGAGCAATGCGTTAATGTATACATTTTCGGTTCGGAAATTTGCATCTATGGTGAGGAATCCGTTTGGTTTTAGCCTCCAAACGATGATGGTTTACAACTGCGTTTTGAACCGGGGATCGAGAGCTGCCCAGCCCGACTGAACACGAGGTTGCCCACATTCTTGTCAGTCGTCTCCTCGGGAAGAGACCTGGCAGATTCGTGGCCTCTCGCCTGAGATTGCTCCACTTCTGGAATTGCTGGGGATCTGGCAGGAGTTTCTTCGGCTCCGGCCGGTAGCCATCAGAAAATCGATTCTGTATTTTCGCACCCGCTCCACCCAAAGCCAGCTGCCCGATGGCGCATTCGGGTTGAGTCGCTATGAGTTTGACCGTTTGCTCATTGAGAAGGCAATTGCACTCGGGGCAACAACCACGCGGGCTAAATTTGCGGGTGTCCCTACCGAGAGCCTGATCCAGCCTCTTCGGTCTTGTGTTCAGGTTGAGATCTCTCCCAGAATCCTCCGAGATCGAATCCCGTCTTGTGCGGAGGCTAAATGCCTTGCCACAAGATGATCCTCGTGTTCGGTCGTGGATTGATAGTAAGCCGAGCCTAACGGGCCGTTGGAAGTCGGGAGCCAAGCCGGCAGGACGCCCAAATGTGGGAGCGGAAATCCGGCAGTTGATCGAATCCATCCAAAGGGAGTGCCTCGATCATATGATTGTGCTGGATGAAGTTCTCGGTAGGAACAGCCAACGTCATGCCAAGCCCGATTCTAACCGGCCTGGATCTCCGGAGTTTGCTATACTTGCCGATGGGTGTCGATGAACTGAACCATCCTACTCCGCTTATGAAATTCACCATTGCGTCGCCAAGCGGATCCATATCCAAAAGGTTGAATGACGATGACGCCGCCTGCAGCCAAGAAGCCTAAAGGTCTCAGCATCATCGACCTTTTACGGCCCCACTGGAAAGCCCTGACGCTGGCCTTGCTGGCGGTTGCGGGCGAAGCCGCAACCGACCTGCTCGAACCTTGGCCTCTAAAGATCGTTCTCGATTACCTGCTTCAGTCCAAACGCTCCGCCCGGCTGGATGAGCGGAATGGTCGGCTGGATGGGGCAGGACAAGCTGGCCGTCCTCAACTTCGCGGTGCTGGCGGTGGCGGTCATCGCCGTCGTCGGCGCACTCAGCTCCTACCTGGAGAAATACCTCACCACCAGCGTCGGCCAATGGGTCATGCACGACCTGCGGCGCACGCTCTATCACCACATCCACCGCCTGTCGCTGGCCGAGCACGACGAGAAAAGGACCGGCGACCTCATCGGCCGGGTGACGAGCGACATCGAAGCCATTCAGGACTTTATCACCACGGCGCTGTTGGGCATCTTGACCAATGTCCTCACCCTGCTGGGGATCATCGGGGTCATGCTTTACCTGAACTGGCGTTTCACGCTCATCTCGCTCTCCATTGCGCCCGTGCTCTTCCTGGTAGTTTACTTCTTCACCCGGCGCATCAAGAAAGCCTCGCGCGACGTAAGAAAGAAAGAGAGCGAGCTGGTTTCGATTGTCGAAGAAGTTTTCTCCTCGATCCGCGTGGTCAAGGCCTTTGCCCGCGAGGACTACGAGGAGCGCCGCTTCGAGCGCCAGAGCCTGGAGAATGTCGAGATGGCCCTGCTGGCGCGAAGCATCAAGATGAAGCTCTCGCCCATCGTCGAGATTATCGTGGCGACCGGGACCTGCTTGATGCTCGGTTATGGCGCGCGCCTGGTGCTGGCGGGCCAACTCACCGCTGGCGCGCTGGTCGTCTTTTTGCTCTACCTGGGCAAGATGTATAAGCCCATGCGTGACCTTTCCAAAATGACGGACACGGTCTCAAAGGCCGCGGTGGGATTCGAGCGGATCCGCGAAGTTCTGGAGACCGAGAGCGGGATGCGTGACCTGCCAGGCGCGCGCCGCGCCCCGCGCTTCAAGGGCAAAATCGAATTTGATAAAGTCTCGTTTGGGTACAACCCAGACCAATTGATCCTGAAAGATGTCAGCTTCGAGATCGAGCCGGGCCAGGTCGCGGCATTCGTCGGCCCGACGGGGGGCGGCAAGTCGACGATCATCAGCCTGGTTGCGCGCTTCTACGATCCCCTCTCCGGGGAAGTCAAAATCGACGGGACAAATATCCGCAACTACACGATGAAATCGCTTCGCCAGCAGATTAGTTTTGTTCTGCAGGAGACGCTTCTGTTCCACGCACCCATCTGGCAGAACATCGCCTATGGCCGCCCGGAAGCCAACCGCGCGGAGATTATCCAGGCCGCAAAACTGGCCAACGCCCACGAGTTCATCGAGAAGATGCCCGAGGGCTACGACACGATGGTCGGCGAGCGCGGCGTGACGCTTTCCGGGGGCCAGCGCCAGCGCATCGCCATCGCGCGGGCCGTGATCCGCAATACTCCCATTCTGGTTCTGGACGAGCCCACATCAGGACTGGATGCAGCGTCCGAGCAAGCCGTGTTCGAAGCCCTGGACCGTTTGATGAAAGGCAGGACCTCCATCGTCATCGCGCACCACCTGGCGACGATCCGGCGCGCCAAAATCATCTTTGTGGTGAAAGACAATACTCTCGTCGAGCGTGGCACCCACGACGAACTGCTGGCGGCAGGCGGCCTCTATTCGGAGCTCTACGACATCCAGTTTCGCAAGGAAGATCCCCAAGCGGCGGACACGCGAAAAACCTAGCCGACGGCTCCGACGATAACCTATTCACCCCGGACCGTAAAGTAGACTGTGCGCAGCGATGGCGGCCAGATCCCGCCGGAGCACCCATAGAATGCTGCCCGCAAGGTTTTTCCCTTGTTTTCTGTGTCGTGGATGGGGGACGACACCCAAGGGTGAGAGGCCATAAGAACGGCCGGCACATACTGGGCCCAAGACATAGAATTCACTCAGCGGCGGGCGGGGCGGCTATAGCTTCTTCAGCGCCTCGATGCGCTGCATCACGACCCTGGTATAGCCCTCGACCTCGGCGGGCGAGAAGCCGGCAGCGCGAAAGCAGTCGCCGATCTGTTCAGCGGAAAACTGGCCGAGCCGGTTGCCGAGCCAGCGTGCGTCGGCGATTGGAATGTTCTTGCCCACACTCTCCATCTTCGTATGAAAGACGAAGTCCACGTATTCGGGCGTGACCTTTTCGATAAACTTGGTTTCCGCGTAGTCCTTCATCACGGCCTTGCTGCGGCCGATGAGATTGCCAGTGCGCCCGAAACTGGCGCCCAGGTCGGCCACCTCATAACGGGACTCGCCATTCACATCGAGGATCTCGTTGTTGATTTCCTTCATGTCCCAATTGTTGATCAGCGCCATCATCACTCGAAGGCCGTTGAATTCGCGCGTGCCGGCAAAGGGGTTTTCGTACCAGCTCCAGTTCTTCAATTTCTTCCCGCCGCCTTGGCGCTCCAAACGCACCTCGCGGACAAGGCCACCGTCTGAGACGTACTTCTGACCGCGGGAGAGCCGTTTCATTCCTTGCACGCGGATTTGCGGCCGGTAGTAGTCCTCGTCGGCAAAGTAACCCGCAGCCCACACGAGGCGCGTTGCAGCAGTTTCCGACTTCACCTCGGGGCCGAGTTTCACCTTCCACTTGGCACCGTTTTCATCTTCGACATCAAACTTGGGAGCAGTTCCGCTCTTAGATTCCTCGATGAATTTGAACTTGGTCCCCGGCTGGTGTTCTTTCCCTCCCGGCCCGCCCAGGAGGTCCAATGCCGCAACGTCGCCCCGGTCGCGCCAAAGCGCGACAGTGGTCTTAGCCTGCTGAGCAAAGACGGGCAACGCCAGAAAAAGAGCAAGAATGATGGAGAAAATTCTCTTGTAATTTCGCATGGTCCCTCCTCACAAAAGCGAAGTCCGATTCCTTGTTTTTCCGCACAGCCGTCGCGAGCAGCAATCTGGTCAATCTTGGGTCAAGATAGGGCAAAGCGCGTCGCCATTATTTGGGCTGGCAATGCCAGCCAAACTCTCTTATACCGCAGCGATAGTTCGCGTGTCAGCCCAGTATTGCTCACACACCTGATCAAAATTGCTCATACCCATCCATGAGGAAGAACTATCTTGGGGACATGAGTGGAAGGTGCGAAGTGTCCGAGATTGATAGCGGGTCATGCACAGAGTCTTAGAGAGGCGAACTAAAAGCACGAGGAAGAAGCGAGATCGGTGCACATCGTCGACGATGAGCCCCCCTAATGCTTTTGACCCGTTCCTTTGACTCTTCCTTGACTTGCAAATTTAAAGACTCTAGCATCAGTCGAAGAAAGAGGATGGCGGTTTTGGCTTGTTTGGCCGCGCCTCGCGGCTGGGGGCCCTTTCAGCGCCCGCCGAGACTATCGCAACACCTTCCGGTCCCGAAAACTCGTCCTGACCACTTGGTGAAACGCCCGTGAAACTTTTAATCCAACCTGACGACGGAATCGCGGCGCTGCTTTCGGGAATCAGAAACGCCAAGAAAAGCATCGAGATCGTGATCTTCCGTTTCGACCGCGCCGAGATTGAGGCGGAGCTGAAGGCTGCGGTCGGCCGCGGCGTTTCGGTGAGCGCGTTGATTGCCTACACCAACCGGGGCGGCGAGATAAACCTGCGCAAGCTCGAGATGCGTCTGCTCGAAGTGGGCGTCGCCGTTTCGCGGACCGCTGACGATCTGGTGCGCTATCACGACAAGCTGATGATTATCGACCGTCGCTGCTCTACGTCCTGTCCTTCAACTTCACCCACCTTGATATCGACCATAGTCGCGGCTTCGGCATCGTCACCAGGAACGCCAGGTTCGTCCAAGAAGCGGTGAAGTTATTTGAGGCTGATACCACGCGGAACCCCTATACACCCTCACTGGATACTTTTGTTGTCAGCCCCGTCAACGCCCGTAAACTGCTCGCCGCGTTTATCAGCCAGGCCAAGAAGGAGTTGCTCATCTACGACCCCATGATCGCCGACCCGGAAATGCTGCGCGCCCTTAGCGAGAGGGTCGAAGGCGGGGGTGGAGATCAAAGTCATCGGCCGCATAAGCAAGGAAAACCCTGGTCTGGAAGTCCGGAATCTCGCCAAGCTGCGCTTGCACACGCGCACGATCATCCGTGACCGCGATCAGGCCTTTGTGGGCAGCCAGAGCCTGCGCATGGCCGAACTGGATTCGCGCCGCGAAGTCGGTGTTATTGTTCGTGAACCGGAAGTGGTGAACGGTTTGATTAAAACTTTTGAAACGGATTGGGCGATGAGCGCGAGTCCAAGAGAACCAGCAGTCCGAAGCCAAACCCAAAGTCGCAAGAAGGACGTGAAAGCGCTGGTCAAGGAGCTGTCGCCACTGAACCCCATCGTGAAAGAAGCGCTCAAAGAGGTGGCGTCAGAAGCCGGGAGCGCGAGTCTGAATATGCAAGAAATGAAAGAGACGGTCAAGGAAGCGGTGAAGGAAGCGGTCAGGGAACGTGTCGAAGAAATGGTGAAAGAATCCCTGGAGGAGTCTTAGCCCCTGCGAAGCATCCATCACCAACTCGGGACCGACCATATACGATAGTTCCCCCCTCATGAATTGGTATGAGCAATATTGACCACACGTTTGAGCAATACTGAACTTACACGCGAATTACCCCCCGTGGATAATAAGAAGTGTGCCATCGAACTGTCCAGCTGGGATCTTGTGGGAGGCGAATGTCGGGGGAGCGACATGTTCGCACGAGCGGTTATGATGAATGTGAAGCCTGGTTGCGACTTCCCCCGCGCACTCATCCAATATTCACGCCAGGGACAGCAAACGCCACAGTGAAGGCTCGCCAGCCGGAGCCCGCAGTTCTGCAGTCGCGGCAGTCCTAACTTTCTGTCCGGGAGAATCTATGAAGAGCCAAATCCGGGTCACCCGCCTTCTCCTGTGTCTTTCTCTTTTTCCGTGTGTGACGCCAGGCTTTGCGGGCCAGGCGCAGACGCCGCAGGACAGTGAGGAGGCGCGCGACTTCAAGATCTTTACCGACCGCGTCCAGGCATACGTCAAGATGCAAAAGAACCTGGAAGCTTCGCTGCCGGCCCTGAAGCCTACGAAGGACGCGGCGCGAGATTGTCGAACACCAGCACGCGCTGGCCAGGAAAATTGTCGACGCGCGACGCGACGCACGTCAGGGTGACATCTTCACTCACGAGGTGACTGAGCAGTTCCGCAAAATCATCCGCAGTGCATTTCACGGACCCGAAGGCCGGCTTGCGCGCCAGACAATCCAGCAGGACGCCCCGTTCAAGGTCATCGCTCTGCATGTGAACGACGTGATCCCGGAAGAGATGCCGGTGACGACCACGCCGCCGACTTTATTGCTCAAGCTGCCTGAACTGCCCCCGGAGCTGACGTATCGGATCGTCGGGCGTGACCTGACGTTGCAGGACACCGAAGCCCGTTTGATTGTGGATCTCATCCCGAACGCCATTCCTTGAGGGTTTCTATTATGCCTGCTATGCGCCGCTTCGTCTTCGTCACCTGTGTTGCTCTCGCCGCAATAAGCCTGTCGCTCTACGCCCAGGAGCTGACCCTGCCGCTGAAAACGGACTCGGTGCGCTTTGCGGCCATCGGCGACATGGGGACGGGAGAGAAGCCGCAATATGAAGTGGCCGGGCAGATGATTAAGGTATCACCTGAAATTTCCCTTTGAGTTCGTGATTGCGCTGGGCGACAACATCTATGGCGGGAGCAACCCGAGCGATTACGAAAGCAAGTTCGAGCGGCCCTACAAGCTCTTGCTCGATGCGGGCGTAAAATTCTACGCAGTGCTCGGCAACCACGACAGCCCCAACGAGCGGTTCTATAAGTCTTTCAACATGAACGGGCAGAAATATTACACGTACAAGAAAAGCAACGTCCGCTTCTTCGCCCTGGACAGCAATTACATGAACCCGCAGCAGCTCTCGTGGCTGGAGAAAGAACTGCAGAACTCAGGGTCGGATTGGAAAATCTGCTATTTCCATCACCCGCTCTATTCTTCCGGGGCCTTCCATGGCTCTTCGACCGAACTCCGCCTTCTGCTGGAACCCCTGTTCGTAAAATACGGGGTGCAGGTCGTCTTCGCCGGACACGAGCACGTTTATGAGCGGGTGAAGCCGCAAAATGGCATCTACTATTTCACCGAAGGAGCTTCAGGCGAGTTGCGAAAGGGCAACCTGAGGAAGACGGACCTGACCGCGGCCGGGTACGACCAGGACCGTTCATTCATGCTCGTCGAAATAGCCGGCGATGAGCTTTACTTCCAGACCATCTCGCGGACAGGGCTGACGGTTGATTCCGGGGTGATCCAGCGCGTGGCAAAGGTATCGGGCGCAGCATCCTGGCCGACTGTGCGGGTTGGGCAGGGTGTTTTGCCTGGCCGAAAAGTAGCGAAAGCCATTGGCGATTGTTCCATGCTGAGCGTCGTTGGGGAAGTTAATTTGGCGGGCACTGCGCATGCTAAAAGAAGTGCCGGAAATTATGGCGAGGTCATTCGGGAAGGACGGATAATAGAAGTTTTTGAAATGAGTGAAGGGGGCCAGAGTCACACAGGGACGCTTTCAATTCAAGCGCTTATCGAATGCGGTGGATCGCCGCTCGGTTTTTGAGAGGTTCTCCTCTTCAAATAAGGCTTTACCCTCTGTATCGTGTTTTCACCGAAGCGTGCCCATCGTGAAATGGGACGAGGATCTTCTGTTAGGAGGTTTGAGAGATGAATGAGCGAAGGGCGCGAATCGGCAATCAGCTTGACGAAGGCCGTAAGCGGAACGGCCAACAATAATCCCATGATCCCCCACAGCCAGCCCCAAAACAGCATGCCAATGGTTACTGCCACAGGTCCGACCAGAAGACGCGAGCCGATCAATTTGGGAATCAAGAAGTTCGCGGCGATCAAATGAAAAAGAAGGACCGTGATCGCAATGGTGAGGAAGGGACCGAGGGTGTTAAACTGCAGGAGAGCCGCCGCCAATGGAACTGCGGTGGCTAGCAGGAGACCGAGAAAGGGAATCAGATTCAGAAACGCGCTCACGATCCCCAAGGTCACAGCTCCCTTCATTCCGAGAACCCAAAAAACCACTGACGTACCTACGGCCATAATGGATCCAACAATAAGATTCCCCATCACAAATCCGCGGATCATATCACCAAGATTACTGACAAACTTGGGAACATCGATTCTGCCTTCGAACATGTTGACGAGGCGAATACTCATCTGATCTTTTCAGACCAACATGAAAAACACCAAGAAGGGCAGTACCCCGCCCATGATCAGGACACCGGATATCGATCCGACGCCTCGGACTAGAAAACTCGGCCAGTTCGTCGGTGCTTCTCTAACCGTGACTTCCGTCACGTGTTTCGAGCCTTGTACTAGTGGTGCAATGGACTCTGCGTTTTGCTCAAAACGCTCGAATTTGCTGACGAGGGGCGCCAAGGCCCGTTGAATTTGGGATTTGTAGCTGGGAAACTCTTCTGCAAAAGCAGATGCCCTAGTATAGAGAACATAAGTCAAGGTCCCTGCGAGAAGCATGAAACACAATACCACTAATCCTGAGGCCAGAACCCGTCCCAGGCCGATCTTTGCTACTCGAACAACCAGTGGGTCAACCAGGATTGCAAGAAATGCCGACAGGACTATGGTGATGCAGAGCGAACTGGCAAAAAAACAAAACGTGAGAACAATCGTCCCAAAGATAAGGCCCAAGAACGTCGCAATCTGTTTCAGCCACCGTTGCTCAGGATCACTGCTTGCGTTCAGTAGTGTCGGAGAGTCCAAGAATAGCCTCCCTATGGCCTTAAAGCCGACCCAATCACAGCTGCGCGACCAGAATCGCCAGGATTAAGCCCAGCCCGCCGATTGGGTAGTAATCCCACCATCGGCTGTCCTGTTCAATAACCTCTTGGTTTTAAGTACAAGGGGTTTCTGTATCAAGCCACGAGCTAGAAGATAGCCGAGCGGATGGTGGCAAAGATCGAGCATAGACAATCTTTATATCCGAGGGCGAAGCGCGTGTCAGTTCAGTTCGGCTCACTTGTTAGGTCAAAATTGCTCACTCAAGTTTGCGAGGGGGGGAAGACATGTTTGGACTGGTGGAGTTCAGCGAGGGTTCGAATTTGGAAATGATTCTTTAACGGGTCTTCTGTTGTTAATCGTACCAGAATTTGTTTTGACTACAACAGTCCTTGCTCGGGTGCTTCCTTCATCGGTACGAACGTCGGGCAGCTTAAACTTTAATCTAATCCTGCTCAGCAAGTTATGTGCCCAAACAGTCATGGTCTTCGGTGCGGTGCTCGTCCAGAAGACAGATTGATCATCTCGGTTTTCAAACTCACTGTAGCACGGTCCCCTTCCGAGGGTCGAATGGGACAGAAGGGCGCTGGCATGGGGGTGACCTCCGGAAGCATGGCAGGACTGATTTATGAGCGCACCACCCGTAACAAGTAATATTCGACAGAGCGCGAGAGTGGAAACCGACTGACCGGCGGCAGGTGGGAGGACTCTCCGAGCGGCGAACTGGGCTTGGTCTGCTGATTCTCATCCTCCTGAAAAAACGTTCGTTATGACTGTATTGGGGATGAGCAATTTTGACCAGACGTGTGTTCCATATCGCACTGACACGAGAATTACTCCACGGGTATCATGACATTGTGGTTGCAGCTGCTAGGGGGACGGAATCCGGTTTCTGGGGGCGGAAAATAAGCGGGGAGGAGTCATCTATTCGCTCAAGAAAAGGGAGTCAGAAAGAAAGGCGCCTCGACCCCCAAACGAATGGGGTTGAGGCGAGTTCGTGCCCATCACCAAATGCCTTACCAAATGCCAAGGAGGATAAGACGATGTTAAGAAGTGTCACTCATCTGCAAGAATTTACGCTCCGAGCCATGGATGGGGAGATTGGGAAGGTGGATCAATTTTATTTCGACGATGAGAGCTGGGCCATCCGCTACCTCGTGGTCAACACCGGCAGTTGGTTGGCGGGCCGGTTAGTGCTTATCTCGCCTATCGCCGTCGGCCAGAAGGACTGGGAATCAAAACAACTTGAGGTGGCACTGACGAAAAAGCAGGTTGAGGGCAGCCCCGACATCGACACACACAAGCCCGTCTCCCGGCAACACGAGGCCGAATACTTGGGGTATTACGGTTACCCCTTTTATTGGAGTGGACCTTTTCTTTGGGGTTCTATATCCGACCCGGCAGGCTTGGCTATGCAAAGGTCCGCTGAGGCGGAAGCGTCGGTATCCAGGGTGGAAACAGAGCCGGCGGATTCGCATCTGCGCAGCACCAAAGAGGTGACCGGCTATCACATTGATGCGACTGACGGCGAGATTGGTCACGTGGAGAATTTCATCGTCGACCATCACACTTGGGCCATCCAATACATCGAGGTAAATACGCGAAATTGGTGGCCTGGGAAAAAGGTGCTGATCTCACCCCACTGGATCGATGGCGTGAGTTGGGCGGATTCCAAAGTCTACGTCGACCTCTCCCGGGAAGCCATCAAGAACGGGCCGGAATATATTGACTCTATGCCCGTCACTCGCGAGTACGAGTACAGGCTTTGGGACCACTATAAGCGGTCGGCCTATTGGCTGCAAGGAGCTGAGCAGCCGTATCGCCCCACGGTGAGTAAATATTGATTGATAGAAGGATTATGATACCCGGCTGACAAACGGATACGTGGCTGCAGCGGCGCTCCACCATCAGCGCCACAAGCCTGGCAACCAAAGAAGCGATGGAACAGTCTGATCTATCAGAGATTTACCTTCAGATATGGTCACAGAGTTGCGCAACAAGTGCAGAATCAAGATTGAAAGGAGCTAAACCACCCATGGCAAGGACCCGGAAAGGCCAGTTTATCGACGCAGGCAGAATTGAAAGCGACAAAGTTGCGTCCAATGAAGAGGTAAAGCGCGAATTTGATGAAGCGGCTCAACTCGGCTCGGCAGGAAAGCAGCAATTGATCGAAAAATTGCACGAGCACCACTCGACTTCGCCGGAGCTATCGGGCGGCGACATTGACGCAGCTTGGGAAGATGCTGATGTGGGTGAAGAGAGTGTGGGCGGCGAGAACCCAACTCCTGATCAAAGCATTGTTGAAGAGCTTGGTAAAGCAGTGGGGCTTAACTATACGGATAACGAGCCGCTGCATACGAACGAAAAGATAGCGGCCCGAGATCAATCTCGGTGGGAACTCGACCCGGCTTCATCAGAAGGTTATGAAGAACGAATGAAGCGTGAAGGAGAGTATGAAGAAAAGTGAGGCCTTCGTGGGCATCGAGAAACATCTCCATCGTAACGGAACCCGGATCATCCCCTTTTATCTTGATATTTCGAAGGAGGAGTACGAGCAACTTTTCAGCAAATCCGAGGGGGACTTAGGAGAGTCAGTTATCCTATAACTTTTGGCCCGAAGGAGGAACATGCTTCACGACCTGGAAAGCTTGACTGGATCTTCTGTCATTGCTACAGACGGCGAGATGGGAAGTGTCCGCAACTTTCTCTTTGATGACCAATCATGGACGATTCACTTTTTGGTCGTCGATGTGGGAAGCTGGCTTACCTGGCGAGCTGCGGTTCTAGCGATCACGGCGGTGGAACAGCCCGATTGGGTGAAGAAAACCTTCCATGTTCACTTGACGAAGGAGCAAGTGCGCAATAGTCCCGATGTTGATACGGAGAAGCCGGTTTCGCGCCAGCAAGAAATTGCCATGAAGGAATACCTTGGTTTGCCGGAATTTTGGATTGACAGTTGGTTTGGCCGCTTGTCTTCAATTCCAGCAGGCAGGGAATATCCGGTGCGCACCAAGGAGGACTCGCATCTCCGCAGTGCCTGGGACATGGCAGGTTACGAAGTGTGGGCCACGGACGGTGATATCGGGCGCCTGGAGGGCTTCATCATGGACGATGCCTCCTGGCATCTTGGCTATTTGGCTGTGAAAGCCGGAGACTGGCTTCATGGCCGCTCGGCATTGGTTCCCACTCGTTGGGTCAAGTCCATTTCCTGGGCCGATCACCGCGTGAATTTGCATCAATCCCAAGACCAGATTTAGGGTCGATTCGGATTGGAACAACGCGCTGCTTTTGCTCTGCGCCAAGAAAGCTTGGTGCTTAATCGAAGCGGTGGTGGCCAAGGTCGTCCGCTAATTCTTCGTCATCGTCGGCGCGGTTAAAGGGCTCAAGATAATATAGCCCGAGCCGACCAAGGAGCGTCAGGAGAAATTGCAATCGATTCGCAAACTGCTTGCGAAGTAGCAGGGAGGAGAAACGAACGATGAGCACAGCGACCGGCAGCTATTCTTCAATCCGGCGGAGTTGGATCAACTGTCGATCAACACGATTCGCTTCCTGTCGGTGGACGCCGTCCAAAAGGCCAATAGCGGCCATCCCGGTCTGCCGCTGGGCGCGGCGCCCATGGCCTATGTGTTGTGGACCCGGTTTCTCCAGCATAATCCAGCCAATCCGCAGTGGTTCAATCGGGACCGATTCGTCCTGTCGGCTGGCCACGGTTCGATGTTGCTCTACAGCCTGCTGCATCTGACGGGCTACGATTTGCCGCTGGAACAAATCAAACAGTTTCGCCAGTGGGGCAGCATCACCCCGGGTCATCCCGAACGCGGTTTGACCCCTGGCGTGGAAACCACCACCGGCCCGCTCGGTCAGGGATTTGGCAATGGCGTGGGCATGGCCATCGCCGAAGCGTATCTCGCGGCGCGCTACAATCGGCCGGGTTTGAGATCATCAATCATTTCACCTACGGACTGGTCAGCGATGGCGATCTGATGGAGGGCGTGGCAGCCGAAGCCGCTTCGCTCGCGGGCCACCTGAAACTCGGGAAGCTGATCTATCTCTACGATGACAACCGCATCACTCTCGCCGCCTCGACGCAGCTCACCTTCACCGAAGACCATGCCCAACGGTTCGCGGCGTATGGCTGGCACACACAATCCATCGAGGATGGCAATGACCTGGATGCTATCGACCACGCCATCCGCGCGCGCGCCAGGAAACAGGACGTCCCTCGCTGATCCTGGTACGGACGCACATTGGTTATGGTTCGCCCCACAAGCAGGACACCTTCGCCGCGCATGGCTCGCCGCTGGGCGAGGAAGAGGTGAAGCTGACGAAACAGAATCTGGGTTGGCCCGTCGAGCCGCCGTTTCTCGTGCCCAGAGGAAGCCGAGCAACATTTTCGCCAGGCCATCGACCGTGGACGTGAAGCCGAAGCGGAATGGAACGCGAAATTTGCTGCCTACGAGAAGCAATATCCGGAACTCGCCCGCGAACTCCGCCAGCTTATCAACGGAGAACTGCCGCAAGGCTGGGATGCGAACATTCCGCAATTTCCCAGCCGATGCCAAGGGCATGGCTACCCGCGTCGCCTCGGGAAAAGTGATGGAATGCGCTCAAATCGAAACTGCCCGGCCTGATCGGCGGCTCGGCCGATTTGAATCCGTCCACGGACACCGAACTGAAAGATGCGGGCAATTTTGAGAACCCCGAAATGGCGGTTGGCGATCTGCAAGGTTCGGCAGGCGGCGGCTGGAGTTACGCGGGCCGCAATCTGCAGTTTGGCGTTCGCGAGCACGGCATGGGGGCGATCTTGAATGGCCTGGCCGCGCATGGCGGCATCATCCCGTTCGGCGCAACGTTTCTGACCTTCTCGGACTACCTGCGCCCGTCGATCCGGCTCGCGGCATTGATGGAGCTGCAGGTGGTCTATGTTTTCACGCATGACAGCATCGGCATGGGCGAAGATGGCCCGACACATCAATCCGTGGAGCAGCTCGCCAGTCTGCGGGCCATTCCCCGGCTGATTGTCATCCGTCCCGCTGACGCCAACGAGACGGCCGTGGCCTGGCGCGTGGCGATCGAGACGCGAGACCGGCCGGTGGCTCTGGTCCTGACCCGGCAAAACGTGCCGACGCTCGACCGAAAGCAGTTTGCTTCAGCGGAGGGCCTTCGCCATGGGGCGTACATTCTGGCCGACGCGCCGCAGGGCAAACCGCGATTGATCCTGATCGCCAGCGGATCGGAAGTCGGCCTGATCGTGGCAGCGGGACAGAAGCTTGCAGGAACAGAAAATCCCGGTGCGCCTCGTTTCCATGCCGAGTTGGGAATTGTTTGAGGCCCAATCCCACGAATATCGCGACTCGGTGTTGCCGCCATCGGTTCATGCGCGGCTCGCGGTCGAGGCAGGGGTAACCCAAGGGTGGCATCGCTACGTTGGTGATCGGGGCGATGTGATCGGCGTGGATCGCTTTGGCGCTTCGGCTCCGGGACCGGTCGTGATGCGCGAATTCGGATTCAGTGTGGAGAACGTTTGCCAACGGGCACTGGCCTTGCTCGAAAGAGGAACATGTCTGATCTCCAGACAATTTTGCCATGGACGCCGAAACGCATCGGAATCGCCGCCGACCACGGTGGTTTTGACTTGAAGGAACAAACTGGTCAAGATATTGCGAAAGGCCGGTCATGAAGTGATCGATTTCGGCGACCGACAGCCGAAGTTGGACAATGATTATCCGGATTTTATCGTACCGCTGGCCCTCGCGTTTGCTCGGAAGGGTGGAGCGCGGCGTGGCCATCTGTGGGAGTGCTGTTGGGGCATTGATTGTCGCGAACAAAGTGGCTTCGGTGAGCCGCTTTACGACCGCGTTGAGGCGCCGGCCACCCCGGAGCAAAAGGAATAGCTGGAGAGACTCTCGCCGCCACAGGTTCGGCTCACAGACTTAAATGCGGAGGAGAAACCATGAGCAAGCAAACACGTGTCAGCCACCCGATATACAACCTTTTGCCCAGGAAGTCGAAGGATTCGATTCCCTGGCGGAGCTGGCCCTGGATATGCTCTGGTCGTGGAATCATGCTACCGACGAAGTGTGGCGGCAGCTTGATCCCGTACTGTGGGAAATCACGCATAACCCCTGGGTTGTCCTGCAGACGGTCTCGCGGGACCAGCTCGAGCGCGTCTTGGCCGATCCCGCATTCCGTAAGAACATTGATGCCCTTCTGCGCGCCAAGCGTGCAAGCGGCGGAGGCGCCCGCGTGGTTTCAGCAGAATCATCCGCAGGGTCCCCTGACCTGCGCCGCGTATTTCAGCATGGAATTCATGTTGAGCGAAGCTTTGCCGATCTACTCGGGCGGGCTTGGCAATGTGGCCGGCGATCAGCTCAAAGCCACCAGCGATCTGGGCGTGCCCGTGGTCGGCGTGGGACTGCTGTACCAGCAAGGCTATTTTCGCCAGGTGATCGACAAGGACGGAGCGCAACAGGCACTCTTCCCCTATAACGATCCCGGGCAGTTGCCGATCACGCCGTTGCGCCACCCGAACGGCGAGTGGTTGCGATTGGAGATCGCGTTGCCCGGTTACTCGGTCTGGCTGCGCGCCTGGCAGGTCCAGGTTGGCAGAGTGAAGCTTTACCTGCTGGACAGCAATGACGCGGCGAACTTCCCCGCTCATCGAGGGATTACCAGCGAGCTGTATGGCGGCGGGCCGGAGCTGCGCCTCAAGCAAGAACTGCTTCTCGGGATTGGCGGATGGCGGCTGCTCGCTGCGCTCGGCATCCAGCCGGAAGTCTGTCACCTGAATGAAGGGCATGCGGCCTTCGCCGTTCTGGAGCGCGCCCGCAGTTTCATGCAAGAAACCGCGCAGCCTTTCGAAGTCGCGCTGGCCGTCACACGAGCGGGGAATCTCTTCACCACCCACACGGCAGTGGCCGCCGGCTTTGACCGTTTCGCTCCGGCTCTCATCGAACAATACCTCGGCGGTTATGCCGAGCAGAAGCTCGGCATAACACTCCACGACTTGCTGGCCCTGGGCCGCCAGAATCCGAACGACCCGTCGGAAAGTTTCAACATGGCCTATCTGGCCATCCGGGGGAGCGGGGCGGTGAATGGCGTGAGTCGCTTGCATGGGAAAGTCAGCCGGCATCTCTTTGAGCCCCTCTTTCCCCATTGGCCAGCGGACGAAGTGCCCGTCGGACACGTGACTAACGGAGTCCACATGCCGACCTGGGACTCGGCCCCGGCCGATGATCTTTGGACGGAAGCCTGTGGAAAGGACCGCTGGCTGGGGACGACGAAAACCCTGGAGCGCGACATTCGCCGCGTCTCCGACGCCAGGCTCTGGCAATTTCGTACCGCCGCCAGCAAGTCTCTTGTTGAATACGCCCGCGAACGATTGTCCCGGCAACTGACCGCCTCCGGCGCGTCGCCCGAGGCGGTTGACGAGGCGAAACATCTATTTGATCCCAACGCGTTGACGCTGGGCTTTGCGCGGCGCTTCGCGACCTACAAGAGGCCGAACCTGCTGCTGCACGACCCGGAGCGACTGCTTCGTCTGTTGACCAATCCTGAGCGCCCGGTGCAACTCATCATCGCTGGCAAGGCCCATCCGGCGGACCAGGCGGGACAGGCCTTGATCCATGAATGGATACATTTCATCCGCCAGCCAGAGACCCGCCCCCACGTGATCTTCCTGAGTGACTACGACATGCTGTTGACGGAGCACCTGGTGCAGGGGGTGGACGTCTGGATCAACACGCCACGGCGACCCTGGGAGGCCAGCGGAACAAGCGGCATGAAGGTGCTCGTCAATGGAGGCATCAATCTCTCGGAATTGGACGGCTGGTGGGCGGAAGCCTACACGCCGGAAGTGGGGTGGGCGTTGGGGGACGGCCAGGAGCATGGCGACGATCCCGCCTGGGACGCTGTCGAAGCCGACGCGCTCTACGACCTGCTCGAGCGGGAGGTGATCCCGGAGTTTTATACCCGAGACGAGAGCGGCATTCCCACCGCATGGGTCAAGCGGATGCGGGAAAGCATGGCGCAGTTGACACCGCGCTTCTCCGCCAACCGAACGGTGCGCGAATACACCGAACAGCACTACCTCCCGGCTGCTGATGCCTACCATTTGCGCATGCCAATAAAGGCGCAATCGGCAGGCAAATGGTCGATTGGCAGCACAGTCTGGAACAGAAATGGGCCACGCTACACTTCGGCGAAGTGAAGGTTGAGACTCGGGGCAAGCAGCACGTATTTGAGGTTCAGGTCTTTCTCAATGACCTTGACCCCGAGGCGGTGCGGGTCGAACTTTACGCCGACGGTGTCATGGGCAGTGCTCCCGTGCGGCAGGAGATGAAGCGCGTTCGCCAACTGGCCGGCGCGTCGGGCGGTTACGTTTACAGCGCGGCTGTGTCTGCGGCCCGCCCACCGGCGGACTATACGGCGCGAATCATACCGCACTGCGATGGCGTGGCGGTTCCTCTGGAGGACGCTCACATCCTGTGGCAGCGATGAGCTGATCGACCGAGGAAACGACGATCAAGAAAGCGATCGCATTCACCAGCGTGTTTCCGAATATCGGGGGTGTCCTGCTCACCAACGGGTGGGATCATCATGCCCGCAAACGGGCGGCGACAAACTTCAGGCTGGAGTTGGCCGAGATGGAGGACTGGCATCATCTGACCTTCGACACCGACGAGGAGGGAAAGCTCACGCTGGAAGAATATTTTGGTCGGGTGGTTCTTTTACCAAAAGCGCCCATTCACTCGAGTTCATCTCCGGCGCACCGTTCCTGATGCCTGAAGCCGCACAAAAATACACCGACTTTTTGATTCTCACCCTGGCGTGATCGCCCGAGCGATGTCGGGTTTCAAGTCCGCCTAATACACCTTTTCGCGACCGGTCCGATCGCCGGCAGGGATTTGTTTGAATTGTCAAAGTCACTTCCCACCTTTATGGCGCGTGGTTATCCCCCTCAAAAAATTCAATTAGATCAACTGAAACCGACTGAAGAATAAGCACTTCCTGGAAATTTCCACACTGATATTGCCTGATCAGACGGCAATCAAAACCGTATTTTTGGAAAGGACAACTCAGAAGCATCTCGAAATACCTACCTTGCCGTTCTGCTTTTTTTTATGTCTGCTCTTTTTATTATGGTAAAATCCGAATGGGTGTTATGTCTTGTAAATTTGGCGCAGTTAGCTTTGAAGACCTTGAGTGAAACTGAGCTTGGCAAGGTCATCCCGTCAGCTGGCACAACCACATCCCCAAAACTCGATTGCTTTTGATACCAGGGCTGACCTTCATTGTGGAGTGGGGAGGTGTCTATGGCAAATAATAAGAAAAATAAACCCGTCGATTGGGAACGCTTCCTGGTTGGAATCTCTCACGGGAAAACCGATGTGGAATACGGCGCGAACCGGACTATCTTCTGGCAAGGAGAACCTGCAGATTCTGTGTTTTACTTGCGACATGGCAAGGTGAAGAAGGCGGTGACATCCCAAGAAGGGAAGGAAGCGATCATCGCCCTTCTGGGCGACGGGGACTTCTTCGGTGTGGGATGCCTGGCAGGCCAACTGTTGCGCATCGCTACGGCTACCGCGATGACCGATTGCAGTCTGGTCAGGATTGAGAAGCCCTTGATGGCACGCATCCTGCACGAGCAGCACGACTTCTCAGAATTGTTCGTCACGCATCTGCTTTCGCGCAACATCCGGTACGAAGAGGATCTGGTCGATCAGCTATTCAACTCCAGTGAGAAGCGGCTGGCTCGGATGCTCTTACTGCTGGCGCATTTCGGCAAGGAAGGCCGATCAGAAACAGTCGTTCCCGGCGTCAGTCAGGAAAACTTGGCGCAAATGGTCGGCACCACTCGGTCGCGAATCAGTCATTTCATGAACAAGTTCAGGGAGCTGGGCTTTATCGATTACAGCGAAAAAGGCGGGGTGAAGGTCCATAGTGGCCTCCTCAGCGTGGTCCTGAACGACGGCGGAGATCAGCATTAGTTCTGGCGTACAGGTCTCCAAGCAGACTGCCCGCAACTAGTCCTCGATAATCTTATTTCGAATCGCATAGCGGACCAGGTCGCTAAGGGACTGAAGGTTGAGTTTGTGCATGATATTAGCGCGGTGGGTTTCTGCCGTCTTCACGCTGATTCCCAAGGTTGAGGAAACCTCTTTATTACTCTTCCCTTCGGCCAGAAGTTGAACGATTTCTCTCTCACGAGGAGTGAGACGGCTACGGGGTACGGTGAATTTACTACCCGTGGCACCCGTCTTCCGATACCCCTCTAAGACCATTTCGGCGACCTTGGACGTAAAGAATGGTTTGTGGCGGCACAAGGATTCAACCGCGGCGACCAAGTCTTGCCCCGCGTCAGACTTCAAGACATAACCCCGGGCCCCGGCATCCAGGACCTCTCGCACTACTTGCTCGGACTCATGCATCGTGAGAATGAGCACATCAGTTTGGGGAACGTCCTTCAGGATCTGGCGTGTCGCTTCGAGCCCGTTCAACTCGGGCATGCTGATGTCCATAATGACCACGGTAGGCTTGAGTTTTCTCGCCAGCTCCACGGCCTCGCGACCGTTGGCTGCCTCGGCGACAACGCTCCACCCAGTCTGAGCCTTGAGGATGGCATGCAGTCCCCGCCGCACGACCTCATGATCGTCCGCTAGCAGGATTCGGACCTCCCCCCTCATGACTGCACCTTAGAAAGCGGCAGGTTAGCCCTGACGATGGTTCCATGGCTATTAGTCTCGATTTCCAACCGCCCCCCAAGTTGCCTTAGCCGTTCTCGCATCCCCGCAATGCCCACCCCCATCCCCTCAATGGTTCCGCGGGTTTCTTTAAAGGTATGCCCGGGCATCCCGTGCCCTTCGTCTTGAACTTCCAGCGCGAGCCCGGCTGAACTCCGAATGAGGCTTATCCGAGCCGTTGGGCTACTGGAGTGACGATGGATGTTCGTGAGGCCTTCCTGCACAATGCGGAACAACGCCGTCTCTATCTCCTGCGGAAGCCGGCCGATTTCGGCAGGCATGTCCAGTTCGACTCCAATCCCGCTTCGCTGTGCAAACCCTTCGATGTACCAGCGTAGCGCGGAGTCCAAACCCCGCTCGTCGAGCAAGGGAGGATGGAGCAGGTAAGAAAGGTTACGGATCTCACCCGAAGATTGCTTTGCCAGGGAAACAGTGTCAGCAAGGCACTTCCGAGCGTCCTCATCCAGCCCCGCGCATTCTTCCAGCAGGCTCAGATTGATGGCTATCGCGGCCAGATCATGGGCCGTGCTGTCATGCAACTCTCTGGCAATTCGCCGGCGTTCTTGGTCCTGCGCCTCGAGCAAAGAGGCAGAAAGCTGACGCAGTTCCCCCTCTGTCCGCTTGCGTTCAGTGACGTCACGTGAGACTCCGAGCAAATACGTGCAATTTTCTCTTGGATCGAAAACCGGCGTAAGTCTTGTTTCAAGAACGATGTGTCCTGCCGGAACGTCAGCGCTTTCTTCGTATACAATGGTTTCTCCTGCTCGAATTGCCTCTTGATACTTGGCCAAAGCGATGTGAAAAGGGGCTGCCGGCAAGATTTCCTCGAGCCGTTTGCCAACGACTTGGTCCTCGCGCAGTCCCGTAACGGTCATATACGACCCACTCACTGCGACGCAGCGGTAACGATTCTTGGGCTCGACGACCATCAGCCAGATCAAATCAGAGACATTGGTATTGATCAGGGAGAGAAGCCTTTCGCGCTCCATCAGAGTGTCCTCAAGCCGCCGACTTGCCTCCCGGGCGGCGATGACTCCGGTCAAATCCGTGACCACCCCACAGATGCTTTGCAAACCGTCCAGTCCCAGGGGAACGAGGGAGAAATGTGATGGGACAAATGTTCCCTTTGTGGTTTTGAGGCTGATTTCCGCCGTTAGGCGGTCTTTCCGGCTTTCCTCGATCAGGCTTGCAAGTTTTTGCTTATCGGCCCGCGCCACGAACCGGCCAATCGACCTGCCAATGATTCTTTCGATCGGGATCTTAATCATTTTCGCAAAGCGAGCATTGCAGTAGAGGATTGTTCCATCAGCCGCCAGGGTGAGAGCGCCTTCGTTCATTGTCTCGACCAGAACCTGATAGGGCTGGTTCGCGCCCTCGAGCGTATAAACCCTTTCCCGTTCGGGCCCCGCAAGAATCAAGGCATCCACTTCCCCGCTCTGAATGCCTCGTAACACCTGCTCGGCCTCATCCAAGCGCAGGCGAAGTTCTTCAATTTCCCGCAGCAGTTCCTTTTTGGATTTGGACTTTTCTCGCATCGCGCCATTCGTCTGCTCAGCCGCGAGCCCGTGCGAGTCGCGGCGTCAGGGGTCTGATTAGGATTTGGGACGCAGGTCCAAGCCGAAGAGAACGCGGTCTTCCTTCGAGAGGTTGCCCACGAGCCGGCGCAGCGGGAGAGGTAACTTCTTGATCAGCGTCGGCGCCGCAATAATCTGCTCGCCCTTTGCCAGCGCCGGCTTTTGGTAAATGTCAATGATCCGCAAGTCATAGCGACCCTCAAGGTACGTTTCGCATAGGGCCTTGATATTGGCGATGGCTCGCGTGGAATTGGGCGTCAGTCCGGTCACGTAAAGACGGAGGACATATCTTTCTCCGGGCGATTGTGACACCGTTAAGGCTTTCACATTTTTTGCCTGTCTCATAAGTCCAACTCCTGAGCCTATTCTCATCACTCCATGGGGCGCAGTTGCAAGCCCACTAATACACGCTCGGTGTTTGAAAGATCGCCAATAATTTTCCTTATCGGCTGCGGAAGACGGCGTACCAAGGTAGGAATAGCTATAATCTGGTCGCCGCGGGCGAGCTGCGGGTTCTTCAACAAGTCAATGACCTCGATCCGGTACTTGCCTGCCAAATGCTCTTTGCACAGCTTCTTGAGATTGGCCAACGCGGCCATAGACCGGGGAGTTTGCCCGGCCAAATAGAGCCGCAGTTCAACCAACTCGGTGGCATTTTTTGAGTTGCGGGTGGACGCTTTCATTCTTGCGTTTCCTTTGTTGAATTTGCCCCCCTACGTCTGGCCATTTCAGTGCGGGCGTGCAGCCGGCCTTTCTCCTGTCCTTCTTCGAGTAAAATCGCGGCTTCCAACTCCTGAGCCTCCGCGGCGAACTCCGCCTGTAGAGCAGCAATCCTGGCCTCGAACGCCTTCCGCTTGTGCTCCAGGATGCTTTGCTTGCGCTCAATCTCGTTCCGGCGGTCCAGTGCTACGGCTTTCTCTTGCGCTTCTTGCGTTGCCCGCGCCGAACCAATCACTACACCGCTTGGGCCGAGATGCACATCCGCCAGTTCGATGCGATGATCCGTGAGAACAAACTCGCGGATCTGGTTGGAGTGCGGCATGCCGCGCGACTTCAGAATGTAAAGCCCGCGGTTACGCTCCCCCGACGCTTCCAGATTACGCAACAGCAACCAAGTATCGATCAACGAGGAGATGCGTGCTTCGGTGAATTCGGGGCTACCACTGCCCGAAGTCAAGCTGGTAAGCAGCGCGGTTGTCTGGTGCATTTTCAAGAAATCCACCACGCGCATCAGCATACCCTTCGCTTCCATCTGAGTTCCTGCTGCCTCAAAATCGCTGATGGGATCCACGACCACGACGTGAGGTTTAAATTCGGTGACCAACTTTTGCATCGTCACGAGATACATTTCGAGGCCTAAGGTGGTAGGGCGTGAGCAATGGAATTGCAGTAGACCTTTACTCACCCACATCTCCAGATCGATACCCACCGAGCGCATGTTACGCAGGACCTGGCTGCTGGATTCCTCCGTAGCGAAGAAGAGGCAGCGCTCACGCCGACGGCAGGCGGCCTCAACAAACTGAGCCGCGACGCTGGTCTTGCCTGTCCCGGCTGGCCCCGAGACCAGAACCGTGCTGCCGCGGAAATAGCCCTTGCCGCTCATCATGGCATCGAGTTGGAGAATACCGGTCGAGATCCGTTCGGCGGAGGCCGTGCTCTCCAATTTGATCGACGTGATGGGCACCACAGAGACGCCATGCTCCTCAATCAGGAATGGATACTCATTGGTGCCATGAAAGGACCCGCGATATTTGACGATGCGCAAACGCCGCGTGGCTACGTGTTCCGTCACCCGATGATCGAGCACGATGACACAGTCGGAGACATACTCTTCCAAACCGTTGCGAGTGAGTGTTCCATCACCGCGCTCTCCGGTTATGATTGCCGTAACACCCTTCTCTTTCAGCCAACGAAAAAGGCGGCGCAGTTCGGAGCGTAGGACGGCGACGTTCGACAGACCTGCAAAGAGAGCTTCGATAGTATCCAGCACCACGCGCTTGGCGCCGATGGAATCAATCGCGTGATTCAATCGGATGAACAAACCTTCCAGGTCGTATTCACCCGTTTCTTCAATTTCACTCCGTTCGACAAAGACGTAATCCAGGGCGAGTCTTTTCTTAGCTACCAGCCGGTTCAGGTCGAAGCCTAGTGAAGCCACATTCTTGATCAACTCTTCAGCGGTCTCCTCGAAACACATGAAGACTCCCGGTTCGTTGTACTGCATTGCTCCGCGTACCAGGAATTCGGTTGCCAGCACAGTCTTGCCGCATCCCGGGCCGCCGCAGAGGAGGGTTGGCCTTCCGAGAGGCAGTCCACCGCCTGTGACTTCATCAAAACCCCGAATGCCGGTGGGAGATTTGGCCAGGCTGAGGTTGGATCGCTTGAATTTTTTCCCAGTCTTGGTCATTCCTTCACCTCAGTCGTTTGAAATTCACCGCCGACGCACCAGACAGAATCGGCGGCCTGATGCGACAGAACAGGATACGAAGCAATGTCGTACCGTGCGCCCTTACAATCTCTCTTGCCAGACCCAGCGCCTTCTTGGAGTCTGGGGCGCGAGTCCAGACCTCCGTCGTTGGCCCAACTCTCCTGAATTGAGAACCTTGTTGTCGTGCCGGAACGAAGTGTTCCTTCGGGCATTTACTTCCTAGGATTCCTCTGAGGTTAGGGTTCTAGGGTTGAGAAGGAATGAAACTTTGCAGCATGAAACCGTACAAAGAAACATTCCCTCTTCAAAGGAAAACCTTCGTCGGTCCGATGCTTAGCCACTATTTTTGTTCCTGCTGGAAATGAAGTCAAGCGGTAAATTAAATAGGGGAAACCCCTTAAGGGTTCTTACGGGTTCATCACATCCCAGAATGCTGAGTTTGCCGTATTGTAGGTTTCATGGGCGTGGATTAAACTAAAAGTCCGGGCTGGAACTGGATCTTGGTGGCGGGGTTCCAGTGCGTCAAGAAAACTGATTACTTTTGGTATGACGGACGCGCCTTCAGCAGGCAAAAAGAGGTTGTTATGGCAATGCGAGACACTAAGAAAAATCAGCCTGTCGATTGGGAACCCTTCCTGGCCGGAATCTCTCGTGGGAAGGCCGAGTTAGAATACGGCGCGAACCGGACCATCTTCTGGCAAGGAGAACCTGCAGATTCTGTGTTCTACCTGCGACATGGCAAGGTAAAGCTGTCGGTCACATCCCAACAAGGCAAGGAAGCGATCGTCGCCCTTCTGGGCGAAGGTGACTTCTTCGGTGAGGGATGCCTGGCAGGCCAGCTGTTGCGCATCGCCACGGCTACCGCCATTTCCGATTGCAGTTTGGTCAGGATTGAGAAACCGCTGATGGCCCGCATCCTGCACGAACAGCACGAGTTCTCAGAATTGTTCGTTACGCATCTGCTTTCGCGAAACATCCGCTACGAAGCGGATCTGGTCGATCAGCTATTCAACTCCAGTGAGAAGCGGCTGGCTCGGATGCTCTTACTGCTGGCACATTTCGGCAAAGAAAACCGGTCAGAAACCGTCATTCCCGGTGTCAGTCAGGAAAACTTGGCCCAAATGGTCGGCACCACCCGGTCGCGAATCAGTCATTTCATGAATAAGTTCAGGGCGCTGGGCTTTATCGATTACAGCGAAAAAGGCGGGGTGAAGGTCCATAGTGGCCTCCTCAGCGTGGTCCTGAACAACGGTGGAAATCAACATTGAGTTGAGCCGTGTGCAGCCGTTTCCGGCCACTCCGTTGTGTGCAGCCTTAATACCCAGATTCTGCATGACCGAGAAAGCGATTCCAGCAAGACGCTTGCTCCGCGGGCCTCAGCTCTCCCCACACTTGTGAACGCTTCTCAAGCTTTCGCCCCTCTCCCGATAGGAGAGGAAGTTTATCAAGAAGAAATATTCTCCCTGCGCCTCCACTTTAATCCCCCTCCTCATGAACTGCGATGAGCAATTTTGAACAGCCATGTGTTTCATATTGAACTGACGCGCGAATTCCTCCACAGGTAGTATAAGAATTGTAACTGGAGCTGCCAGCCAGGATCTGATGGGAGGCGGGCCTCAGGGGGTCGGAGCGATATGTCCCTACGAGCTCTATTGCTGCGATCCCAGGATGCCGCCAAAAATTGATTTCTCTTAATCTCTTGGACTTGTCCTCAACAAACAGAGGGAGGTTGTAATGGCACCTAAGAAAGCCCAACCTGTCGATTGGGAATTCTTCTTGGCTGGAACCTTCAGCGGGAAAACCGCTCTAGAATGCCACGCGAACCGTAATATCTTCACGCAAGGAGACCCTGCAGATTCCGTGTTCTACCTGCGAAGAGGCAAGGTGAATCTCGTCGTGACATCCCAACAACGGAAGGAAGCGATCGTCGCCGTTCTGGGCAAAGGTGAGTTCTTCGGCGAGGGATGCCTGGCAGGTCAGCCAGTGCGCATAGCAACGGCTACCGCGATAACGAAATGTACTCTGGTCAGGATTGAGAAGCCGCTGATCGTGCGCATGCTGCACGAACAGCACGACGCCTCGGAGATGTTTGTCATACATCTGCTTTCCCGCAACATCCGATACGAAGCGGATCTGATCGACCAGTTTTTCGACTCTAGCGAGAAGCGTCTGGCCCGGACGCTCTTGCTACTGGCTCACTTTGACAAGGAATATACAGCTAAAACTGTAATTTCCAGAGTCAAGCAGATCAACTTGGCACAAATGGTTGGCACCACCCGGTCGCGAATCAGTCATTTCTTGACTAAGTTCAGAAAACTTGGCTTTATCGATTACAGCGATAACGGCTGGTTAACAGTCCATAATGCCCTGTTCAACGTGGTCCTGTACGACTAATACAAACGCAACCAAAATGTTACAAATCCGGCATTGGGGCGGCCCCGGAGGCATTGCAAGACTGGTTTATGATCCCACCACCCGTAATAAGTAACCTTCGACAGAGCGCGGTGAGCGGAAACCGACTGACCGGCGGCTGGTAAGCTGACTATATCGGAGTGGCAGGGTGGGCTTGGTCTGGTGATTTTCATCGTCCTGAAAAAACGTTCGTTACTGGACATCCTGATTGTAAGTGACCCCAAGATGGTCTTTTGAGACTGAATTTTTGGTTTCTCTCTCCCACTGGTATCGGATCATTTGCTAGCCGGTTTCGGCTCAAGCTCAAACACTACAACAGCTGCAAATCTACCCCACCTTCGTTACGAGGACTGATAAATGAGCTGTCTAGGAGGAAAGCACATGGCGCATAACCACGGTAGTGAATATCAGGTCCGAATTCTTCACGAAGACGAAACTGAGGAACTGAGCGGCTGGATGAATAGCGCAGAGCAGATTGTTCAGGCGGTGGCTGTAGTCCACAGGCCACAGTCAACTTACTGGCTGCGGCAACGAAACGTTCTCTGCCCCAACTGTTTAGATAGGGAACAGAAAATCATTGAATATCCTATTACGAATGTTACGTCGCCACGATACAAGCCACACAACTCCTCTTACCTGCTGACAGTGGGGGCGAAAAGCTGGTACGAGCTATTCGATGTAGATATCAGGAGCGTGCAATAGAGTATTATTTTCATTATCTTTCATGCGCACGCGCCTTTAAATTGGCTACTGACGTTGGAACAGCCACATTCATCCAGTACTGCTGTGTAGCAACAAGTGGAAGAAGCTTCCCGAAATGGGTGTGCACCGCAAAAAATCCGTAACAGCTAAATCGTTGATTTTCAAGCGCCCGCGTTGGACTCTGGCTTCATTCTACAGGCATCCTTTTCACACACCTGTTCGACACTTTACCACCTCAATTTGGACTTCATCCGATTCCTGGGCAGGCTCTTCAAGTCTAGCAGGTTGCTGAAAAACTCAGCAGGCCATGTGGCTAATGCTGTAGCGACTGACTGTGACCGCCGAAACTCAACAACTTGCAGAGAGGCGACGCTCACAGAGCGCCGCTACAACGAGTTCTTCAGCAACCTGCTAGTGCTCTGCACGGGCTTTCTGTCAATGGTGTCACTCGTTTCGAACGCCGCGTTAAGGGTCGTGGAAAAGTTAATGAAGCATCTACTTCCTAAGCCCATGTTTTTGCTGGAGTCGGTTAATTTTCTCCCCACGTTGGGGCCATTACGATGCTGATCGCGGTGATCTTCAAGTTTCTGCCAAACACGGAAATTGCCTGGGGCGACGTGTGGATCGGTGCGCGACAGTTGCATCGCTACTCTTTACGATCGGGAAAGCGCTGATTGAACTAGTCCGATCCACGGTGGCTCCAGCATACGGAGCAACGGATGCCCTTGTCATTCTGCTGGCTTGGCTTTATTACTCTGCACAGATTCTTCTTTTAGGCGCAGAAATCACCTGCGTCTATGCCGACAAACAGGGCTCGCGAGTCGAGCCAGTCTCTCGCACAGCCAGTCTAGGTCAAGGAATGTCGGAGTTGTCGAGTAGACACTCCGCGTCCCTAGTCCCTTGTAGCCACACCACCGCCCAGGCGTTCATCAGTGGAACACAGGATCTTGCCCTGGATTGAGCTTCTAAAAAAAAATCTTTTGAGTGATCCTACTTTTGAGCAGAGCCGCTGGGAGTGCTCTCCAACTCGTTCTTGAGCAGCGTGATCTCCACCCGGCGATTGGCTGCACGGCCTTTACTCGTCTTATTGTTCTCCACTTCTTTGCTGGAGCCCAAACCAAGAATGAACATTCGGAACAATGGGATTTGATGCTGTTGAGACAAGTAACGAACGACACTTTGGGACCGTTCCTGGCTCAACTCGAAGTTGAGACTGTCATTTCCTGTTTTGTCCGTAAACCCCTGGATCTCTAGCATATAGCCTTTGCTATCTTTTACTTTGGAGGCTAGCTGATCCAAAGTGGCCTTGGCTTCGTCGTTTAGTTCGGCGCTGTTGAGTTTGAAATTGATGCTCGAAGTGTCCACCGACTTGTAAGTATCCAGGTTGCTCAGCTTTTGGTTGAAATTATTTTCCACACTGACAATCTCTGTCTCATTCTTCTGGGCCAGCTTTTGAGCGTCTTCTCCCTTTTGAGTCGCCACCATGGCTTTCTGGTCCGCCTCGTTGGCAGCAGCCTGGACAGTCTGAATGCCGGCCTGTGCTCTACTGTCTACTTCCTTAATGGCATTCTCGTTCCCCTTACTGAGTTCTGACAGTTCATCCACCCGCCCACTGACCGGGTCGATCTGCTGCTTAACATACTTTTTCGTCGCGCAGCCCGTCTGAAAAGACAGAGCCAGAAGTAACGTGGGAGCAATGAGCAGGAGTCCATTTTTTTTGATTAACATAAGTTTTGTCCTTTTCTTTGTTATTCCTTAATTGTAACTCGTCTCGGTTGAGAAAGGCTTTCGAGTCCGGAGCGTTGGGTCCTTATAACCTAGGAGGTGTCGGCTCGTCAGTTCAGTATGGCTCATCTGTTTGAGCAATTTTGACCAAACGGGTGAGCCATACTGAACTGACACTCGAATTGGCTCACGGGTAGTATAAGAATTATAGTTGTCAGTCGTGTTTAGTTGAGAGTCCAGTGTCTTCTTGTCTGGATAATCTGATTCATCAATCTTAAGAAAGGAAACGATATGGATAATTTCAATGCAGGTGAAGGGATCGGTAAGCGCGCGGCAGAAAAAATTGCCGAAGCTGCCGAGGCAGCCGGCCAGAAGCTAGACGCTGTGGTTGATTATGTAGAAAGTACCAAGCAAAGCGCGAAACAAACTCTAGGCCAGGTGCGCCAAGAAGGGTGGAAGGGGATGATAGGAAAGATGACTGAATATACCCGAAATGAACCATTCAATGCTTTGTTGATCGCTCTTGGCACCGGTCTCCTACTAGGTTTTTTCACGAAACGAACCAGGGGATAGTGCAATTGGGGAGTGCCTAAGACCCATTATCGGGGACGAGAAGCTGTACGGGTGTAAAGGTAAAGGAGGAGCTGACTTTGAATGAAGTCTTTCGTAAGTTCTCCCATACAACCTCTCAGGCGGTGGGCTCACCAGGGGCATTCATCGTTGCACTGGCTGCAATTGTCGCCTGGGTTTTGTTGGGGCCCTACTTCCAATATTCCGACACCTGGCAGCTTGTCATTAACACAGCCACTACCATCGTAACCTTTCTGATGGTCTTCCTTATTCAGAATACGCAAAATCGGGACGCTAAGGCAATCCACCTCAAGCTGGATGAACTGATTCGCTCTGTCGAGGGGGCACGCAATCATCTCGTGGACCTCGAAGACCTCTCGGATCAGGAACTGGCGCGTCTCCAACAGGAGTTTCAACGCTTGCGCGAAGGTTCGGACGATGAGGAGGTCGTCAAGAGCGAAAATGAGAAAACTGCTCTTGAAGCCAAAGCAAAATAAGTGGCTGGTATCAGACGTGTCAATTACCTGCCGGAAGTAGAGTCATAGAGGCAAACCAGTAACCAAGCGAGCCCTGTACAGACCTAAATTCTCAGGAAAGGTCTATTACCCTCGTGCTTGGTCTTGATCATCGTGCTGCACGCTTGACCTGGACAGGAGTGTTCATTCTTTTACTGCTGGATAATGGTCTATCTCATTCGAGAAACTCTCTTCATCTTTGTAGTGGCGTTGCTGTTCGCCTGACTGCTTTGGCCGTTGGCGAACTATCTTGATCAATGGCTGCCGGGACGTTCCAGGGTACCAGCTCTCGCCATCGTCTATTTATCATTGGTCATTTTGCTGTTTGTCATTGGTATTGAAATTGGTTCTCGAGTCGTGTCGCAGGCAAATGCACTGGCGACCAGGGTTCCAGAAATTCTTTCCAAACTCGAGCAAGTGGACAAACCGATTGCTTCACCGTCTGTTCAGTCGATAAAGGAGACGGTAATCTCGACCATGCGAAAGCAGCTCGTTGATCACTCGCGAGACATTCTCTCACTCCTACCCAATGCAGCTTTGGATTTTCTTTTTCTTAGCCGTGTTCCGCGTTTTCAGGATTATGTTTTATCCCCCCAGCTGTTGAGTGCGGGCACAGAGTTCCACGCCCTGGTCGTGATCTTCGGGTTTCTGGCGGGCGGACAGATCGCAGGGATCACCGGCTGCTTTTTGTCGGTGCCGGTCGTGGCGATCCTCCGGATCATATATCGGCAGATGCAAAAGAAGCCTCTGGATCCCAGGCTCCAATTTCCACGGGTCCCAGCCAACTGTCTCCCTCCTCCTGAGCTGAGATGAGCAAAATTGACCAAACGAGTGAGCCATACTGAACTGACACGCCCAATGCTTCAAGGTATAAAGGACCCGTGCCTCAAGGAGCCATCTATACAGAGTGGGAGGCGGATCCCAGACGGGAGCGAGATGTTCGCAGTAGCGGTTTTCATCATGGTCAAGTCTGGTTGAGAGGCAGAGCTTACAAAAGCTAATCAAAAATCAGGAGTTACGCAGAAAGAACAGGCTTAAGGGCCAAAAGGAGACGACAGTATGTCAGGAAAAAACACTGCAGTGTTCGGTCTCTACCCCAATCACTCCAGCGCGGAGCGTGGGGTCGATACCTTGAAGGAGGCTGGATTTCGCAACACAGACATCTCGGTCCTGTTTCCGCAGAACGTAGGCTCAAAAGACTTCGGCCATGAGAAGGGCAGCAAATCTCCAGAGGGTGCTGCGACAGGCGCCGGAACAGGTGCAATATTGGGCGGTGCCTTGGGGTGGTTGGCGGGCATCGGCGCTCTGGCTATCCCCGGATTAGGCCCCTTTATCGTTGCTGGCCCAATCATGGCTGCCCTGGCGGGGATGGGCGTGGGCGGGGCAGTCGGCGGGATCACAGGTGCGCTGATTGGCATGGGGATTCCCGAATATGTCGCCAAGCGTTATGAGGGCCGGGTAAAGGAAGGTGGAATTCTCCTTTCAGTGCATTCGGACAATCTGGACTGGACGAAACGCGCCAAGGAGATCCTGGAGCGGACAGGAGCGCAGGATATCACGTCCAGCACAGAGGCGAGCGCCGACTACGCCAAAAGCGATAGGCCAATGGCTCGCGCGGCTACGGGCGGTGGGAGCGACGTCCCAGTCCGGGAGAGTTCAGTGCTTCCATCTCCTGATTCGGCCCATCGAAGAAGGAAAGAAGACAGCAAACTCGAATTAACGGACCGGCCGGCTTCAGAGTAAGAAGCGCGGCAAATCAACACTCTCGCATTCAGAACTATAAGAATAAGGAGAATCATCATGTTGTATACCATCCTTGGAATTTTACTTGTGTTATGGCTGCTGGGTTTTTCCATGCATGTGGGGGGCGGTTTCATTCATGCCCTGCTAGTCATCGCGGTCGTTGTGTTTCTTTTCAATCTACTCAGCGGCCGTCGCTCGATGGCTTAGCTTCTGAACCCAGCGATTGACGGGTGGCTTTCAGGTTGGATCATTCCACGTTTACGGGTAGGTTAATCCTTCTACATAGGAGTGAGGTGAGATATGTCAACGGAAACTTTAATTATCATTGTCGTGGTGTTGTTTTTACTCGGTGGTGGTGGTTGGGGATACTCACGCTGGCGCGGCTAGCGCCCGCTGACCCTTGAACCTGCGTTTTGCAAGTGTGTGCGGGGCCAAGCGGCCATGGGCTAGTGCATTCCTGGCAGGCGCCTCCTAGCCTGAACTATTCATGAAAGTAAAAGCTGCATCTGAAGATTTTTGATTAATCAGCGTTTCCCCTCACCCGCCCTTGTGAAGGCTTCTCAAGCGTTCACCCCTCTCCCCAGAAGAGGGAGTAAAAAATAAAATTACTGTTCCTCTCGCCTCCATTGGGGAAGAAGGGACGGGGGCATAGATTTCTATTCGTAAGGAACTAATTACTTTGGCTTCACACTTCAACTGAGGGTGACGAAAACCATGTCGCATGTTTATTCTGTTTGGTTGGGGCGCTCGGTTATTTTGCAGATCGACACCGGGGGGTCGCGGATCCCCCTTCGAGGACAAGTGGTTAGAGAATCGAGCCATGCCGTTCGTTTTCGCCTGGAAGGACGCTGGGAGGTGGATGTCCCCAAGGAACTGGTTTTGGATGTTGAGCCCGGCAATTAAGTGTAAACACATCCTGGTAGCGATCCCGGCCCGCGGAAACCGCCAGAAGGAGCAGCACACCCTCCGGGGGCTGTCAAACTGTGCAAAACCTTTTGCGAACTCCGTTTTTTCGATTACCAGGACAATGGGCAGACCGGCGGCAAATACGACGCGCTCAACGCCTTGCGGATTGGGCCACTCAGTGAGTTTCAATCAAAGCAGCAGCGATTCACTTCAATCGTTGTGAGGAGAAAGCCATGAGAATTATATCTCGGTCAACGATCGTACTGTTTGTTTTGTGCCAGATGCTGGCTGGCTGCGGCAGAACGCGCTTTGAGGATAGCACCAAGAGTGAGAACTCTGCGACTCAGACTATACCTGCGCAGCAGCAAGCAACTTTTCAAGAACCTGCGCCAGTTGGTGTGCTTCAAGCCTCGACCGTGAAAAATGATGCCGCCGAGACGACGAAAGCGCTCCCCAAAGATGTTGTCATCCTAAAGGGATCACCTTTGGGCGCCGTGAAATTTGAACACAAGCTTCACTCCGAGGCGCGCAGCGTCAAGTGCGAAACTTGCCACCACCCGTCCAGGCCGGAAAAGCCTGCCACTGCACTGCAACAGGCCTGCTCGGACTGCCACACCAAGGTAGCAATATCGCCCATGAAGACCAAGCTCCAGGCCGCGTTTCATAATCCCACTGCAACTGCCGGCACTTGCATCGACTGCCACAAGGCTGAATCTGCAAAGGGGAAGGTGCCTCCAATAAAATGTTTAGGATGCCACAAGAAGGAGAACATTTGAATTCGTGGGCTAACGGCCGCTGACAGAGCTGAGCCATTTGATTGCTTGTAACGGCCGCCATAGTTTTGACTAGGGTCATTCAAGGACGCTGCAAGAAGAGAACTCAAATGAAAGGCAAAATGCTAGATTTTCTCGCAGGCTTTCTGCTCCTACTGATTGCGCTATGGGTCTTGTTGTGGCTGACTCCGCTGGCCCTGATGGAAGACGATGCGAACGCTAAAAGTCCCGTCCTTGGGGAGGTAAGAGGTGAAACTCACTGATACAGATCTTCGTCTCGATGAAGATCGCCTTTGGGCGAAGATAATTAAGGATCCTCAAGGTTACTGGATTTGGAAGAAGAGTCACAGGTCGCCTAATGGCTTAGGCGAGTTCAAATCATCCGCGAATCAGAATTAACAAATATCGTCAGGAAAGTGCTCACAGAGTTTCTTCGATGAACGGTTCGGGTAGAGGTCCCGGGATTATTGAAGTTGTGCCGATTTCTGGACCAGGAGTGTCGAAAGGGCGTCCAGGTTTTGAAGAGGGGTTAGGTGAGTATGACCTTCCCTCACGAAAGGTAGAGTTCGGGACCACCCGTGTGGACTACCCGATTACCGTTGAGAAATGCGAATCCTTACATCGCATTTTTTAGGAGCAAATGTGCTGGCATAAATCATGGGTGTTTTTCTGTGTAAAGGATTTTCGTTGGCTTGATCTCAGGGATTGCGAGCAATACAAAAGAAAGGAGATTCGATGAGAGACTTTTTGAGCATTACGCGAAAGCTCGGTGGAATGTCCCTAGCTTGTTTTATTGTGTCGGCCACATGGGGGCTTCCCGCCTATGGCCAACAATCGCCACAAAACAACATTGCTTCGGTAGTCGTAGGGCAGAAGCAAGAAAACCAGACCGACAAGTTTCGCATGAATGATGAGTATGTGGCACCCCCGCTCTTCAAGGACATGGGAGTGCCGGGAGCGGGGGGCGTCTTTTACCCTCGACTTACCGGGCTGGCGACTCGCACCGAAAGTCAAACAGACAGCATTTTCACCTCTCACTGCGGAATCGAGCTGACAAGTTGATCGACCCTCAGATACGAAATGACCGATTCTCAGCCAACCCACGCACGGTAGCCATATTCCAGTTTAATGACGTGACGAACAAGAACGGGATAAGCGGGTTTTCACCGCTGATCGAGTCTAAAACTTCGTCGCCATTAGGCGACGCGAAACGTATTAACACTCCGGCCGGTTTTTCAACCATGCTCGCCGATTCGCGAGCCTTTTTCAATCAGGCTTACATAACAGCCCGCGACGAATGCATGGTGGAAGGCAGCGCAGCGCTGGAGCAGCAAGCCCTCAAAAACCTGCTCCTCGGATTGAACCTGCGCGTGAACAAGAGGTTCTTTTCGTCGCTCCTGTCTAGAGGAGTACCTGGTTTAGGCACAACTTATATTCCTTGTTCGGTTTGCTTCCAGTAGGGCCACGCAATCCTGCTATTAACTTTTGTGGTGCATTCGACGTGAAAGGGAAAAGAAATGAAAGGCAACGAAAAGCTGTTGACGGTGTTGAACGAACTCCTGGCGGATGAACTAACTGCCATCAGTCAATACATGGTTCATTCAGACTGGGTGAGCAATTTTGACCAAACGTGTGAGCCGTACTGAACTGACACGCAAATTCCTTCCGGGTATAAAGGAACAAGCCTTGAGATGCCAGCCAGATCTGGTGAGAGGCAGAAGTTAAAGAAGATCAACCCATCATTAAAAGCGGAGACGAAAGAGCATGAAACCTATCATTTTGGTTGGAATCCTGTTGGTTGTACTGGGTACGTTGGCTCTTGCCTATCAAGGGATCAACTACACCCGTGAAGAAAAGGTATTTGATAGTCGGACCCATTCATGCCACGGCAGAGACTCACGAGCGAATTCCCCTTCCTCCAGTACTCGGAGGACTAGTGTTGGTTGGAGGGGTTGCTTTGCTGGTCTCTGGCGCGAGGCAAAAATCATAGCCAGGAATCACTGTATGGGGATCTGTTTGAGAGAACGTTGTAACACGACGGGTCGTCAGATGGAGTCTCTCATCATTGAAACGTTTCAAAATCACTTTAAGTTTGAGGGAGGCAGAAATGGACAAGAAAAATCGAGTGGTTCGCTTTGACGGTAGGGTCGGCCATGGTCGCTCAAGGCCTGCTACAGGCAGGGGTGCTGGTTACACCTTGGTATTTTCGCCGCTGGCCTGGGCCGATGATCGCACGGCGCTGAAACCTGGCTGGAACATGTTTTCGCCGCAGCAGGACGTCGAAGTGGGCCAGCAGGTATCAGTGCGACGCCGAGAAGCAAATCCTCATGATGAACGATCGCGGGTGGACAACTATTTAAATGACCTGGGCCAACGGCTTTCGGCGCATGCGCCCGGCTATAAATTCCCATACACGTACAAGGCCGTCAACGACCGGGCGATCAATGCTTTCGCACTGCCCGGCGGGCCCGTCTACATCAACCGCGGCTTGATTGAAGCTGCCGACGATGAAGCGCAACTGGCTGGCGTGATAGCGCATGAAACCTCTCACGTGGCGCTGCGCCACGGCACCAACCAAGCGAGCAAAGCCTCGGCCGCGCAGTTGCCGTTGTCGATCCTGGGCGGCTTGCTGGGCAGCAACTCCACGGGGGCCGCCCTGGCACAGCTCGGCGCGGGCTTCACGGTGAATTCCATCCTGCTGAAGTATTCGCGCACGGATGAAACCCAGGCCGACATCATGGGCACGCAAATCCTGTACGATTCCGGCTACGACCCGCGGGCCATGGCTCAGTTCTTTGAAAAACTCCAGGCAGCTAAGCAAGGGCAAGAACCCAGTAGAATTCTTCAGCGACCACCCCAACCCGGACAATCGCCTTGAGCGCGTGGACCAGGAAATAGAGAATCTCGGCGGTTCGCCAGCGCGGTGCCAAGACGGATTCCCCAGCAGTTCCAGGACATCAAACGGTACGTTCTGTCACGTCCGGCGCCTCCGGCTAAAGGTAGTGCGCAAAGTGTGCAAGCGAACACTGGCAGCGGCACTCGCACGGGGAGCAGCACCACTGGATTACAGATCCTGGCCGCGAGCTACGGCGCCAAAGACCGATTCGTCGATGTCCGCCAGTTGCTTCAATCACGCGTGCAGAACGACCGGCTAAACTTGCAGGTGACTAACACCTCGATGGGTGGCGACCCCATCGTAAATGAGGACAAGACGCTTCGAATCCGCTATCAATGGGCTGGCAGAACCCACGACGCCGTTGTCCAAGAGGAGTCAGCGGATTTCCATTCCCACCGCCCAACAGCAGACGGAAACCGCGGCGGGCAGCAGCACACCAGCCGAGTCGCCATCCAACCAGTGTGAAGTCTTTTAAGAACTCCGTTTTGCGCATCGAGTACCCCGACAACTGGCAGACCTACGGGCAGGGCGACGCGGTTACTATCGCGCCGCGCGGTGGCCTGGTGGACGACGGGAACGGCAATCAAGCCCTGGCTACCGGGGCCCTCGTGAATATTTATGAGCCTCAGGTTGACAATCCTAACCAGCAGCGTTTGCAGCCCGAAGGCTACGGGCAGACTTCCGGAATGTCCCTGCAAGCAGCCACCGACCGGCTGGTTCAAGAGCTCCGCCTCTCCAATCAAAAGATGCGAATCATTCGCAACCGTGAGGGCATCCAAGTCGATGGACAGCCCGCTCTGTCCACCTACTTCTCAAACGACTCGCCGCTGGGAGGTCGCGAGACCGATTGGCTGGTCACCCTGCAGCGTCCTGAAGGCCTGCTGTTCCTCGTGTTCACCGCCCCGGAGCGCGATTTCCAGAGCTACGACAGTGCGTTCCAGCAGATGCTGTACTCAGTTCAGTGTGCAGTCAGGGAACACCTCTTCTTACAGCAGATTAGGGGCTAACCAATCTACTACCCGTGGTCCTGGCAGGATGACCTGGAGAGGTCGAGTGGACGCCTACGTCGAACTGACCATTCAAGGCAACCGAGTGAGATCGATCGAGAGGGACGGGGCGCCGACTGTCAACGAGCAAGTCAATTTTTCCAACCCGCTGCCGCGAGCGGAAGTCAGAGTGTCTGTGAATAAACTCAATGGCCGTGGTGAAGTGTCTGTCATTGAGCAACCCAACCAATCCAACAATTTCATAGCCATTATCAAAATCTTGGATGACAAAGGCGGTGCTGACGATTACGAGATCCAAGTGGACTGGAAATGAGAATCTCATTCCCAATCTTCACTTCGCATTTCTGAGGAATAAATTGGATTTTTCCGAGTAACACATTCTTGAAAGGAGATAAGCCATGAATTGGGATCAAATCGAAGGCAAATGGAAACAGTTTACTGGCTCTGCCCGGGAGCGCTGGGGGAAACTCACTGATGATGACTGGCAGAAGGTAGCCGGGAAAAAGGATCAACTCGTCGGGCGGATTCAGGAGCGATACGGAATAGCGAAGGCAGAAGCTGAAAGGCAGGCCGAGGAGTGGTCTCGTGCTCTGAAGGAAACCGAGCGAGAGATCCGCGCTGAAAGCCTTAAGTAGCGGGCGTGGTTTCCATTGGAGCAAATAGGGTGCCCAAGTGCAATTTAGTCGAGTGGACAAAATAGATTAAAGCAAATGGGTGAGTGCAGAGTTCAATCGCGCGAAGAGAGCACGAGCCAGCAACAAGCAGGCGGACAGAAACGATTAAAGATTCTGTCTGTTGAGCGCAATCATCCAATGTGAAGTGGGTCGAAGTACTGGCAAAAGATTAAGCCAACCATTCCATCCGTGAGTAACTGGAGATGCTTGACCGGGTGCGGCAGAGGATGGTTCGAGATTCCCAGCACCAATCGATCAAGGCGAATCAGACGCTGCGATGACAATGAACGCGCGTCGGCAAGTAGCGGGAAATATCAGCACGATTAAGGTAATTATAAGACTGAGAGGTCAAAAATGAGAAAAGTTAAGATGATTTTTGCGATCGCATCATTACTGGCTGTTGTTATTCCGGTAAACGCGGCACAGAACCCGAACACGGCAAGCCAGCTGCAAGTCCAACAGGGCGGTCAGAATCCGATCTACAAAATCACCATTAATGTGGTAGAGCGGAAGGCAACAGCCATCAATTATCGACATCGAAGCGGAGCGACGAAAATCGACTTTCGCGGCACGCCCTTAATGCCGGCAGCCCGAGGCGAAGCTAAAGTGGAGAGCAAGCAGGGATATATTGAAATTGAGGTCGAATTCGACGACCTGCAATCTGCAACTCGGTTCGGCCCTGAGTTTCTCACCTACGTCATGTGGGCCATTACTCCTGAGGGTCGAGCGACCAATCTGGGTGAGATCATCTTGAACGGAACGAAGAGCAAGCTCAATGTCACAACCGAGCTTCAGGCATTCGGGCTCATTGTGACTGCTGAACCCTATTTTGCAGTCAGCCAGCCTAGCGACGCTGTTGTGATGGAAAACTTCATCAGAAAAGACACGGTCGGAAAAGTTGAAGAGATTGATGCGAAATACGAACTCTTGCAACGAGGTCAGTACACCATCAATGTCCTGCCGGCTGATCTGCGGCCGATGATATTGGACAAGAAAACGCCGCTGGATCTTTACGAAGCACGAAACGCGGTGCGAATCGCGCAATGGACGGGCGCCGACGTTTCTGCTGCCGAAACCTTCCAGAAAGCCAGCCAGCTTCTCGAACAAGCGGAGAACCACAAGACGAGAAAAGCAGGATCCAAAGCGATTGCCATGGCTGCTCGCGAGGCCGTCCAGACAGCTGAAGATGCCCGCCTGATTACACTCAAACACGAGGAAGAAGACCGCCTTGCGCAGGAACGCTCGGCTGCAGCGGACCGCGAATCACAGGCTAACGCGGCCACCGACCGCGCCAATGCGGCGACCGACCGGGCCAACGCAGACAACGCGGCTCAAAAGCACTCGCCGAACGCACCAAGATGGAGGCAGAGCTTGCGGCCCTGCGTGCCGCACGCGAGAAGGAGACCGCGCTAGCGCAATCGGAGCGGGATAAGCAAGCAGCGCTGGCACAATCCGAGCAGGCACGCAAGGCCGCCGCCGAGCAATCCGAAAGGGAGAAACAGGAGTTGCGCAACAAACTGGCGGAACAGCTCAACAACGTTCTGGAAACCCGTGACACCACTCGCGGCCTTATCGTCAATTTGTCCGACGTCCTCTTCGACACGGGGAAGTACACTCTCAGGCCAGTGGCTCGTGAAAAGTTGGCCAAGCTCTCTGGGATCGTTCTGGCGTATCCCAGCTTGAAACTTGAAGTCGAAGGCCATACGGACAGCGTCGGAGCTGACGACTATAACCAGCACTTGTCCGAAGACCGCGCCAATGCAGTTCGCGATTTCCTCGTTCACGAAGGCATTGATAGCTCTTCTATTGCCTCTCGTGGATTCGGAGAAAGCCAAGCGGTGGCCACCAATGATACAGCGGCCGGCCGGCAGCAGAATCGTCGAGTGGAGTTGGTCGTATCGGGGGATGTGATCGGAACTCGGGCCGCCGGTTTGAGGGTCGGAGCGAAGCTTCTGCGGTAGTCCTCCGTCGTGGCGATCACGGACCGCCACGACTCTGGGGTTTCTTTATTTTCCGTCCAGCCAGAGGATGGCTCGGCGGAGAGTGGATTCATATAGAGGACACCTTCAACTCGTCCGCGAGCTCTACATCATTGAATGTTAAAAGTGTTCGGACAACAAGCATGAGTTCATCGTAAGCGCTGCGTTTCGGATTTGCGCCGGAAACCTTCCTCAAAAATCGCCTGCGCTCGGCGCAGGGCGACCCCGCTACAAGTATCGATCCTCCAATAATCCCACCTAAATTGTCCCACCGGGCCTCCGGTTTACGCCCGAGGCCCCTCACTCCTCCATGAGCTTCTCCCTCTTAATCTATGAAGAGCAATATTGATCGGCCTTGTGTTCAATATTGAACTGACACGCGCATTCGTCGAAGTGATAATCCCGTCTGTTACGATCGCAGGAGGAGATCTTGCGATTGACTAAGAGGAGATTGGCCAAATGTTTGAACAAATTGGAAGCCTCGATAAGAAGACCCGGAATCAATGGCTACGCGAAGGAGCGACAATCTTGGCAGTCTTAGAATTAGCTAATGGGGCCTTTTGCTTTATGTGTTGTGCTTTGTGTTCGAGAAATGATGAAAAGAGAAATTCCAGAAGTCAGTTATCGTTGGACCTGTGCAGGACTCGGAAGGATGTGCAACATCAAGGTTGGGGCTCAACATACTACGATTATGTCAAACCGGGAGAAGACCTCAAACAACGAGAAAGAGAGACTCACGAAAAGTTTCTTCCCTTGGGCTGAAGAATGGCGTCGCGAAATACTTTGGCGTCCAGTAATTAATCGATCGACTTTCTGATGAAAAAGTTCAAGAGGATAAATGGGAAACAAACAACAGCCTGCTGCACCGGAAATCTCTCTGAGCAAGTTAATTGACCTGTTGAACGAGGATCTCTCTCGCCAGTATCTGGCAATCAAGATTTATGCAACTTACTCCCAGATGGTCAAGGGAGCCGGCCAAAGAGACATTGCTAAAGTTCTTGGGAGAAAGGTGCGAGAAGAGCTCCGGCATGCGCTCATGATGGCCAACGAGATCCATTCCCTGGGGGGAATGTCAGAGATCCAATCTCAACTGGTGGGGACATCCGACAACTTCGAGGAAATGCTACGTCTCATGCTTGAAAGCGTGAATGAAAACATTTGCCAGTACAAGGAACGTATTCGTCAGTGTGAAGCATTAGGACAGCACGCCGTGGCCGAGCAAATCGGTGAGATTCTGCTCGATGAACTGCAGCACCAAATTAACCTGACCACTGCCGTGGCCAACCAAGGCTTGATATCACGGGGTTCTCAATAAACAAGGCACGTTTGTCATTAGTTGAATCATTCAACTCTAGTTTGTCTGCGGCCCTCAACATCAATAACAATCTTAGAGGCTTTAATGAGTGCCAAGACCATGTTGAATTTCGTTGAGACGCAGTGTCTATCCAGTGTTTTAGTCGTCGACGCAGAGCCCCAGGTTCGAGAAGCCGTCTCTGAAATTTTGAACGTGAAATCTCACTACCTGTTGTTTGAAGATTCCCCAGATCAGCTTGAAAGAGTCTTTGTTGAGAAATCTCCAATTGCGGCTGCCTTGATTGACGTCTTTCGCCCTGTTGAAAGATTCTTTGAACTGATCGCATTTGTTAAGTACAACTCGCCTAAAACGCAGGTCATATGCATTTCCTGGTTAGCCGATGTGGATTTGTGGATAGAGTTCCTCCAACGCGGTGCCTATGATTACTTAGCCAAGCCTCTGGATAAAAAAGAACTTCGGAGAATTGTAAATAACGCACTGGAACGGTACAGAAGCGCTTAGTCCCGTTTTCCAATTCTGCTAGCTAACCGCTTGGAGTATTTACGGGAAATCGTATTATCAGTTTACGGCTTGCCTCATGCAAAGAGGCAAATTTCCTATGGAAATTTAGGTGAACCCTCCTAAAACGAAGTCACCTACTACAAAAAATACCCACAACTCAAAATTGTGATCGTTTCACCTGATTATTGCAGCATTTCGGAAGCGAGCATTCGGACTCGGCACCTTTCAGACCTTTCCAAGGATTCGTGCCTCATTTCTGGAGAGTTTCACTCGATAGCGCTTGAAGAATGAAGTTGCCGCAGGTATAGTGTAGACAAAGGGCCTTATGGCAAATAATAAGAAGATTAAGCCTGTCGATTGGGAACCTTTCCTAGCTGGAATCTCCCGCGGAAAAACCGTTTTAGAATATGGCGCGAACCGCACCATCTTCTGGCAAGGAGAACCTGCGGATTCCGTGTTTTACCTCCGACGAGGCAAGGTGAAGCTCGCGGTGACATCCCAACAAGGCAAGGAAGCGATCGTCGCCATTCTGGGCGACGGTGACTTCTTCGGCGAGGGCTGCCTGGCAGGCCAGCCGTTGCGCATCGCGACGGCCACCGCCATGACCGATTGCACTCTGGCCAGGATTGAAAAGCCGCTGATGGCGCGCATGCTGCACGAACAGCACGACATTCTCGGAATTGTTCGTCATCCATCTGCTCTCGCGCAACATCCGATTCGAAGCGGATCTCGTCGACCAGCTTTTCAACTCCAGTGAGAAGCGTCTGGCTCGGATGCTCTTACTGCTGGCACATTTTGGCAAGGAAAGCAGAGCAGAAACAGTACTTCCCAGCGTCAATCAGGACCACTTGGCGCAAATGGTCGGCACCACCCGGTCGCGGGTCAGTCATTTCATGAATAAGTTCAGGAAGCTGGGCTTTATCGACTACAGCGACAACGGCGGGCTGAAGGTCCATAGTGGCCTCCTCAGCGTGGTCCTGAGCGACGGTGCGGAGTAACATTAAGTTCTGCCGTGTGCGGCAGTTTCCTGCCACTCCGCCGTGAAGGTGTATCAAGACTTCACCACTCCCCCCCGGAGGTGTGAAAGAATTGGAAAACGCCGCGTGAGGTCACGCGGCCTACAATGATTTCAAAGGGCTTACTATTATGTTGTAGGCATGAAGCATTCTCAACGCTTCATCCCCGACCCGGCGGAATCTTTTCACACCTTCCCCACCATGGGGGGGTGATGAGGACAATCCAGCGCAATAAAGTTTCCATGTCCAACCATAGGTAATTTCCACCGGCCCCCACTGTAGTTCCCTCCTCATGAACTGCGATGAGCAGTTTTGACCAGACGCGTGAGCAGTACTGAACTGACGCGCAAATCCCCACACGGGCAATATTAGAAAACCTGTTTCCAGCTGCCCGCGAGGAGGGCCTAGCGGGACATACAAATTTGTGGCTCACCAAAGACTAATGCTAATGAAATTGTCGGCGGGTTCGTATCTAGCACACTTGGACACTCTGGGGGATCAGAGGAGGAGCCCAGTCGCTGTGGGGGAAAAGATGATTGGCAAGGTAAGTCAAGCTGAATGGGGAAACCCAATCAAGACACGGGCTTGTGGAGAGTTCGATCGCGTGGCAAAAGCGCCCGAGTCGGAGGTGGGCAAGCAGACCCATCAAAAGCGAATGAAGACTTTGTCCGTGATCGCAATCCTCGAAGAGAAGTGGGCCCATAGTGACGGCCGAAGATCACGCCGGCTATTGCATCCATGAGTGGCAGGAGTTGCGTGACCAGGTGCGGCAGTTGATCATTCAAGATCCCCGATACCAGGCAATCCAGGCGGACAGGGCGGCACAATGAAGTTCGAAGTTATCTTCCCTGCAAAGAAGAGAAGGCGGAACCAGCGCGGAGGAGCCTTACCCACACGCGCAATGAGCTCGACGAGTTTTGTGCTCACTTGGTTCAGAGTTCTGCGGGTGGTTGGCTTAGGAGTTGTTCGGAGAATCCGCAGTTCGCGCTTAGGCCGATTGCGTTGGCTTGTTTACCTTGTAGTTGGCCCTACAGTGATTGCGAGCGCTCTCATTATAGTCGGATTCCATCACGTCTATTTTGACCGAACCAACCTGCCTGACATAGGACCATTCACCCGTTTTGAGTTTCCTTGCATCGGCCATGTCTACGATGCCAACGGCCAGCCGCTCATGGAATTGGCAAGAGAGTACCGGCGGATCATCAAGTATAAGGATATCCCGCCCATCGTTCGTGATGCGATCCTTGCCACCGAGGACAAGAACTTCTTCACCCATAGCGGAATGGATTATTGCAGAATCCCTCGCGTTCTGGGCAAAGTCAGGATTGGAACTTTGTTGGTTCGCCTGATAGGGTTAGGGCCCGAAGACGGCAGGAATAGTCCAACGATCTTCCCGCAAGGAGGATCGACTGTCACCCAACAGCTCGTGCGGGGTTATTTTCTCCACGACCTGACAGTTTTCCAAAACCTGACAGCTCAAGAAAACAGCGACCAGCTCCGTCACGGCGTCCTCTTACCCCGCGCGCTTTCTTACCTGATTGGCGCGCGAAACGCCAACATGTTCGTTCGGAAGATGGAAGAGATGCGATTGTCGTTGTGGGTCGAAAGAGCGATGCAGGAACGGTACGGTTCGAAGCGCCGCGCTAAGGAAGAAATTCTGGCCCGATATGCGAGTTTTATTTACATGGGAAACGGTCAGTACGGTTTTGCGACGGCGGCCGAATACTATTTTGGCCGGCCTCTCGCCACATTAACCGTAGAGGATGCTGACAAAGCAGCGCTGCTGGCAGGCATCGCAAAGTCGCCCCGCTACTACGCGCCCTGTGCGAACGATAGCGAAAGGGTCTTACGCCGTAGAAATCAAACTCTCGCGCTCATGGCGGCGAACGGTTTTATTTCCGTGGACGAAGAGAAGCGAGCAGCGCAAAGGCCGATTCCGGTAGCCCCCCGAAACAAGGGCAAGATATTCCAGACGGCTGCGGTCGTTAAGAGTGTCCTTGAAGAGCTTAAAGGCCTCGACAATGCTCCCAGTGTCAATGACCTCCTGCAGGGACATATTCAGGTTTACTCGACGGTAGATGCGCGGGTGCAGCAAATTGTGAATGAGGCACTGGAGAACGGCCTTGTGATGTATGAGAGGCGCCGCCCGGCCTCCAAAGGGCTGATTCAGGGCTCTGTTGTGGTGCTGAGAAATCGTGATGCGAGCGTCCTCGCCGAGACCGGTGGCCGCCAGTTCTACAAAGACCGCTCCGCGTCATACAGCGACTTCAATCGCGTCACGGAGTCTCTGCGGCAACCTGGGTCCGCAATGAAGCCCATTGTCTATCTCGCTGCGTTTCGGCAAGGACCCTTTGACCTGGACACCATGGTTCCCGACAAACCCATCAGCGTTCCCGATGGAGGGAAACAGAGTGCGAAATGGATTTCAAACTACGATGGTCAATTCAAGGGTATGATCCCCCTCCGGCAGGCGCTCGCGGAATCCAGAAATGCCGTCGCGATTTGGATCACAAAGCGGATTGGAATCGCCAGCATCCTGCGGACATCTCAGATTCTTGGAATCCAGACGCCGCTGCAGCCATACGCCACAACGGCGTTGGGCGCTTCTGAAGTGAATTTACTGGAGCTGGCCAATGCGTACCGCACGATGGCATCGGGCATTCTCACCCAGCCGTATCTGATCTCGAAGATCATCCGCGGTTCGGGCGAGGTAGCTGCCCAGGACAAACATGGCGGGTCCCCGGTCTCTGTCGACGACTCCGCGTTGTCGCTCATTCAGGAAGGACTGCGCGGTGTCGTGCGAATTCCTTCCGGCACGGCTCATGCCCTGGATTCCAGCGGTTTTCCGATCGCCGTGATCGGAAAGACTGGAACAACCAATGACTTCAGGGATGCCCTCTTCGTGGGCTGCACTTATGGCCCCGAAGGAATCACCGTTGGCGTCCGGATCGGCTTTGACGACAATCGCTCCCTCGGACCCAAGGAAACCGGTGGTAGAGTTGCGCTTCCGGTGTTCAAAGAAATCATGCTCAGAGTATACCGCGCAAAGCTTTTAGGGCTTGCGCCGGAGTTTCCAGCTCGAATGGAACTGAGCATAAATGCTTACCTGAAAGGCGATTCACTGGAAGGTGAAGACATGCCCCAGTTGAACATTTCAGCGATCAGGGCATTCGATCCATGGCCGGGACGATCGAGTTTTCTAAATGTTGAATGGCCACCGAGTTTTTTCTTTCCGCAGAGCCAGTTGCTCCCTTGAAAATCTCCCGTTGATGGGGAGAGCAATTCCAAACCGTTGACGTTCGGCCCTGCCGTGTTCTAACTCAGTGGAGATTCGCACATTAACTGGGAGAGCACTATTGATCAGACATGTGAGCAATAGTGAACTGACACTGAATGACCCGAAGGGTAACATAATCCCCAGCTTCCACCTGAGCCTAGTGGGGACAGAAGCCACGAGAGATCCCATAGTAAACGCCGACGGGTTAATCATTTGGGGCACTAACAGATCGATCTAGGTTGAACTCTTCATACTCACAACTAGCAAATATGGATTCGGAGGAGAAAATGTATCGAACAAGCAAAGTAGTGTGGACCAGGGTCGTCTTCAGCTTTCTGACGACTGGGATGTTGGGACTAATCCTGATTCCTCTGGCTTCCGCGGCTAAGCCCAGCGAAGAGCAGCCGGCAGTTTCGCATCATCAGGATATCAAGAAGGTGCAAGAAACCCTGCACGACAAAGGCTATTACAACGGGAAGATCGATGGCATCTCAGGTCCGGAAACCCGAGCAGGGATTCGCCAATATCAAAAGTCAGAGAAACTTCCCGTCACGGGACACCTTGATGCCGAAACCTCCGGCAAACTCGGAGTTGGACCGGAGTCGGTAGGCGGCAGTTTTAAGAGCGCGGGCCAAGAGGTCGGGAAGGGTGGTGAAGAAGTCGGCCACGAGATGAAGAAAGGCAAACCCGTCGCGGCGGGCAAAGAAATGGGTAAAAGTGTAGGGCGCGCCGGCCAGAAAGTGGGCGAGGGTGTCAAAGAAGCTGTTAGTCCCGAAAGTGACCGAGGAGACCGGGAAAAGAAGTAACAGCCTCCGAACGAGGAATTCCAGTGTTTGCAGGCCTTGGCTAACGGGATGTTATGTGCAAAGGAGGAACAATATGCTTGGAACTGTCTTGATCGTCATTGTGGTATTGATGCTGTTAGGTGTACTCCCCACTTGGCCTCACAGCCGGCAGTGGGGTTACTACCCGAGCGGCGGACTGGGCCTAATCTTGCTGATTTTGGTCATCCTGCTGCTGTTAGGTCAGATCTAGGTGTCCGCGCCCGAGCGGCGGACTTGAATTTCAGATCGGTCGGCTCTTCTCGTATAGAACATAACTGCGAGCAGACTTTTAAGCGTCTGACTCGGAAAGAAAGGAAGGTGTGTCATGCCTTTAATTCAATTAGTGATGGTCCTGATCGTGATTGGCGTTCTTCTCTGGCTCGTCAATTCTTACATTCCAATGGACGGTAAGATTAAGAGCATACTCAACGGAGTCGTGGTTATTGCCGTGGTTTTGTGGCTCCTAAACATTTTTGGACTTTTCAGTTCCTTCGCCAATATCCACGTTGGAAGGTGACCCCAGTGAAAAGTTTAGGCTTTCACAAGAAAGAGAACATTTGAATTCGTGGCTAACTGGTGCGGACAGAGCTAAGCCATTTGATACACACGGAGATCGGCAGTTACTGGCTTGCGGATCTCGCCCTCATAATGATTAAGGCCCTGCAAGCGGGAAAATCAGTGGCTGAACTGCAGAGACCAAATACATGAATCTGATCAAAAGGAGGAATGAATATGGAACTGCAACAGTACAAGTTCTGCTACGCAGGAAGTAGTATGAATTTTACCCTATTTGCCGACGCCCCCTGTCGCATCAGGTATGTGAAGTCGATACCGATTCCCATAGGTCAAACTCAAGTTGAGCTTTACGAAATTGAACCTGGCGCCCGAACCCAGTGGGTCGTTGTTAAGCAAATCAACGGGCACAAGGCCAATCTTAAAGTGTTTTTGCGTCGGGGCAAAAAGTTCCTAGAGAATTCAATTGTTAAACTTTCATGTGAAATCAAGAGTGAAATCATGCAGCGTTTTCCCAAGTTAGCTGCGGGACCCGAAAATCTGTTGGCGCCTTAAATTTGAAAATGGGTCAAGAAATCTATGGCAGAATCTTCGGCCTTTTATTTAACGAGATCCCGTTACATAGTCTTAGCGCTATGGCACATAGGCGAGGGGCGGCGCCCCCTGTGCACCCGCGTGTTGATGTTTCTCCTTTTCGTGCTGATGGGCACTAGTGGCACATTTGCATACTCCGTTCTCACGCACGAGGAAATCGTAGACTTGCTCTGGACTGATGGGATTCGGCCTCTCCTGCTCGAGCGATATCCAGGATTGTCGGAAGACCAGCTCAAGGAAGCGCATGCGTACGCCTATGGTGGCGCCGTCATCCAGGATCTCGGCTATTACCCGTTCGGCAAGGCGGAATTCAGCAATCTGATGCATTATGTTCGCAGCGGAGACTTCGTTCGCGAACTGCGGCTAGAGAGTCAGGATGCTAACGAGTACGCCTTTGCGCTGGGCGCTCTTTCACACTATGCGTCGGACATTGCCGGCCACCCGGCCGTTAACCAGGCCGTCTCAGTCTACTATCCGAAGCTGCGGGCCAAGTATGGCAAATCGGTCAAATATGCGGAGGACAAGACGGCCCATCTGAAAACAGAGTTCGGGTTCGATATGGTGCAGGTGGCAAAGAATCGTTATGCGTCAGAGCAGTATCACGATTTCATCGGGTTTAAAGTGTCCAAGTCCCTGCTGGAGCGGGTCTTTCCAATCGTCTACGGAGTGGAGTTGAAAGAAATGCTTCCCAGCGCGGACCTCGCGATCGGCTCGTATCGATTCAGTATCAGCCGGCTGATTCCGGAGATGACCCAGGTTGCGTTGCAAACCCATAAGAAGGACCTGATGCGCGAGACGCCCTCTTTTGCGAAACAAAAGTTTCTGTACCGTCTCTCGCGCTCTGATTATGAAAGGGAGTGGGGAAAAGACTACAGTGAGCCTGGAGCCGGCACCCGGGTGTTGTCAACGCTCTTGCGATACATGCCCAAAACTGGCCCTTTTAAGGCGCTCGCGTTTAATAACCCGACCGCGCAGACGGAGGAGCTTTACTTCAAGAGCATCAATACGACCGTCGATCAATACCGGACCTTTCTTAAAGAAGTGCGCGCTGATTCACTCCGGCCCCCCAATTGTGATTTGGATGATGGCAATAGGACCAAGGCAGGGGAATACTCGCTGACAGACGACACGTATGCAGCGTTGCTGGCCAGACTGTCAAAGCGGAAATTCGATCTGACCACGACGGAGCTGCGAGACAACATCCTGCGCTTCTATTCCGACCTCTCTGTTCCAATCGAGACGAAAAAGGACAAGGTTGGCTGGCAGAGCGTGTTGACAGCGCTGGATCAACTGAAGTCGGTGACTCCAGTTCGGATTGTCGCGGCCAGTCCTGCAAAGTGACGTCAACAGCGGCGCTAGTCGTGGGCTGCGCGCTCCCGGCAGCGTTGAATGAAAAAATCCTCGGAAATGAAAGTTGGCAGTAATTGTCTCATAAGCCGCTTTATCGAAGCTGGCCCGGAGTATTCCTCCTGGCATTGATACCGACGCTTTGGTGCTTTGAATTTACGAGCCGTGCCGATCTTGGGCCACATCCTCCCTGCGGAGACGCAGTGTTCCCCGCCTATCCTGCCCTGGATCAACCGCCCACTGTAAGAGTCTGGGACCGCTCCGACCTAGGCCGCGACTGGATCCCTCCAGCCTGCACGGGTTGGACTGCGCCTGGCTTTACCACACTGGTGGTTACAGTTGCCCGCTTTCACCATACTTCCGGAGGCGAGGTCTTGCTCCACCGGATTATGGCGATTTCCGAACTCGCGGGGATGCGCTATTGGTCGACCTCCCACAAGCGATGGCAGGCACTGATCACCGAAGCCTATGCTTTGCCTGGACCAACCGATGAACGACGCCGCAATGACTTCTCACCGGATGAGATCGCCGAAGGCAAGAGCCTATACTTTCATCAGGAGGACAACTTAGCGGGCAAGGCGATTTACCGCATGCACATTCGAAGCGCCTCACCCGATCTGGCAGTTTTCGATACCGAAAACATCAGCACCATTCGGTACTGGCAGCTGCCCCTTTTTCAAGCGGGTGAGTTGCAGTCGATCTACTTCCTCGAGCGCGAGTCCCCTGAGATCTGGCGTTATTACAGCATTGTGCGCACGGGCAAGAACGCGAACCTGTTGACCACTGGGCACGATGCCTCCTCCATCAACCGGGCAGTGGCTTTTTACCGTTACCTGTCCGGAATCCCGACAGACCAGGAGCCTCCAGCCTCGCCGTGAACCGGTTCCCACGCAACCTTTCAGAAAGGGTGTTTCCTTCATCAACTGAGTGAGCAATTCTGACCAACCGGGTGAGCTGTACTGAACTGACACTCGAAACGCACCAGAGTATAAATGGAATCAAGAGCGGAGGTGTAGCACGTGACGCCACCGGTTGGACTGAGGGTATAGCATCACATTACATCCGTATTGTGATGGGTAAGAAGAGATTCATACAAGTACACTAAGGAGAGATTTATGAAGCTAAAAAGACTCATGAGAATTGGAATTGGCTGCCTCAGCGCGATGGTGTTGTCCGGGGGACTGCTCTATGCAAGCGATAGTGCGACAAAGCGATTAAAGGTGTCCGCAGAGGTTTTGACGGAGATCATGGCGACGCCCGATAAAGGCATCCCTCAGGAACTGCTTGAGAACTCAGAGTGTATCGTGATTGTTGAGGGAATGAAGAAAGCCGCGTTTATCGTCGGAGGCAACTACGGCAGGGGTTTCATGTTGTGCCGCCAAGCTTCTGGTAGCGGGTGGTCCGCACCAGCCGGCGTGAAGGTGGAAGGCGGTAGCGTCGGTTTCCAGATCGGAGGCTCGGAGACGGATGTCATCATGCTTGTGATGAACAAACGAGGCGCTGAAAAGCTCCTCTCGAGCAAGTTCACTCTGGGTGCCGATGCTTCGGTGGCAGCAGGCCCAGTGGGCCGCACCACATCGGCCGATACGGATCTTAAGATGCACGCTGAGATCTTGACCTATTCCCGCGCGCGTGGGGTGTTTGCGGGTGTTTCGCTGGACGGGGCCACACTGCGGCCCGACGATGACGCGAATGCTGAGCTATATCACACCAAGCTAACGAATAAGGAAATCGTTATGGGCAACACAAAGCCGCCTGCGGCGGCAGCCCAACTGAGGACGGAATTGAATCGATATTCACTGAAGAAAGAAGCTCGCAAATAAAAGTGGTGCCGAAATTTTTCGGGCTGCAATAATGCAATTCATAGAATCGCAGACGGCCAAGCTGCCGTTGCTGGATAGTTTCCCGCCAAGCACAGCTTACAGCTCAGCGCGAATTGCCGATCTTTTTCAATTTGCAAGCGATCGAAAACACGGTGCGGCTGGCCATTCCTGCCGCTTGAGGTACTAAACTTGGGTTTGTCAAAATCGATTGGTATCGTGGGTGGTGGACCCGCAGGCTCGGCAGCAGCGATCGCGGCGCTATCGGAAGCCCGGTCTGTCCATATATTCGAAAAGTCTGGCTTCCCCCGCCATAAGGTGTGTGGTGAGTTCCTTTCGCCTGAGATTGTTCCCCTTTTGCAGTCGCTGGGGATCTGGCAAGACTTTCTTCGTCTACAACCGGTACCACTTAGAAGAACGATTCTGCATTTTGGTATTCGCTCAACCCACAGCAAATTGCCCGATGGCGCATTCGGATTGAGCCGCTTTGAGTTTGATCGCCTGCTTTTTGATAAGGCAATTGCACTCGGAGCAACAACCACACGGGAGCGCGTAACGACCGCAATCACTACTGGAGCCGGCTCAGACGGCCGCCAATGCCAAATAATCGCTATTGGACGGAAATCGATTGCCCCTGCAGGCCGTCGGGTATTTGGATTCAAGGCACATTTCGAAGGACCTATCAACGATGCGGTCGAACTGTTCTTTTTTCGTGGATGTTATGTTGGCGTGAGTGCTGTCGAGAACGGGATGACGAACATCTGTGGGATCGCGCCGGAGCACATCCTCCGTGCATATGAATTCCAGATAGACGATCTGCTCAATGGGTGGCCACCCCTAGCGTGCCGGGTAAGCCCGCTCTCTCGGATGTCTCCTTGGTTCACCGTGGGCCCATTGGTATTTGGCGGCCGGTGGCAGCAATTTGCTGGAAGGGATATTTATCCGGCAGGGGATGCTTTAGGTTTCATAGATCCGTTCACAGGAACGGGCTTGGTGAACGCGGTCGGTACCGGTCGCCTGGCAGGATTGGCTGCTTCTCGAGGGATTTCGGTGGATGATTATTTGTCCAAATGTCGCCGTGCAATCCGAAGACCCTTCTATGTGGCCACTCTCTTCCGAGCTATTCTAGAAGCGGGGTTGGCCCGGGGTCTGAGTTCGCTGATTCCTGCCCGCACCCTCTTTCGGATGACCCGGCCCGGCACCCTTACGATATAGAATGAGCGAGGTATATGAAGCGTTCGTTTGATTCCGAAATCATTGACGATCCTAACTTGCCCGAGGAAACATTGGCACTCGTATACAAGGATCTCACTTGGACCCATAAGTTCATTGGAAACATCAGGGCTCTGATATTGGAGTTAGGACGGCATCAGACTCCGTTACGCCGCGTTCTCGATATCGGATGTGGCGGTGGCGAGTTACTGCTTGAGATTCAACGGAAGATGGGAGTTGAGACGATCGGCATCGAATTGAGAGAGCCCGGCAAATTCCACCCTGCGGTTCCGATCATACAGGCTGATGCTGTGCGCGATACACTGCCCTCTTGCGATGTAGCCTTGGCCGTTTGCGTGGCCCATCACCTGCCGGATGAGTGCCTAGTGGAGTTAATCCGGAACGTTGGCCGCTCGTGCAAGCGTTTTCTCATCCTGGATTTGGTGCGACATCCGCTCCCCCTCCTACTTTTCCGCTGTTTTGTAGCGCCTTTTATTTATTGGATCAACGCGGCGGATGGAGTTACCTCAATCCGGCGTTCTTACACACCGGCGGAACTCGAGTCGCTGGTTCGTCGCGCCTTGGAGGGTTCGCCCTGGACTTATCGACATTCGGTCGGACCTTTCTATATCCGACAGATCGTTGATATTTCTTATCGCTAAAGAACTCGACCCGAAATTGAAAGTTTTTGGATTCGCCGACTGGAAAGCTCTCGGGGTGGCGATAAGTTGGAGGTGCTGGAGCGGGTGTGGAAAAAGCAGTTCGAGGTGAGGAATGCTTACGGCTGCTTTCTTCAGCAGACAGGTTGCTCATGCTCCCAGTATTAATCATACCCACCCCTGAGGGCTAAAGCCCTTTCCCCCTTCCATAGAGGGGACTTGTTTCGAACCGCCTCCGCTGGAGAAGTTAGCTCAACTCTATGTACCTATTTGTTTGCAACTTGGTATGAGAATGTAAAGGAATCGCACCGCTGTATCGAAAAATTGGGTCCCCATATAAAACCAAGAGCACTTCTGGCCCTGCCTACCGCTGACATCGACAGTTGGATTGCGCATCTTAGGAAACAAAGGAGGCGAATTCTAACCATCCTTCCACAGTTGAATTCTACTGACGAGTTCTTCATGGGGAACAAATTGTAAACCAGGGCGGAAGTTCCTCTAATGGTACCGCCGGTTGGAGGTCTACGCCGAGATTGCCTCGATGTTCTGATTTCCATTCGTGAGATTCATCTGCCAAGGATTTTGAAAGAATGGAGAATGCACCATCGCCAAATCCGGCTCAGAATGGGAAGGAGTTGAGCCACTGCAAGATTTAAGGAGCAGGAGGGGATTTTCGGTAAGGACAATGGTAAGATAAGATTCGTCGATGTGCGGGTGCCCGCCGACACTCATGGTGGCAATGAACCGGGCACCACCGCAAATATCCAGACATTCTGAAAGCGGAATTTTAGTGAGGCCGCCCCATTGCTGGCTAAGGTCAGCGTGAAAGGCGCGGACATCACGCGGCTCTACTGCCATTTGACTGGCCAGACCGAGCGTGACATCCAGTGGAGATTTACCAAGATCCTCGGAGAGGGAAAAGGCAAAGTCATGCGCCGCTTTGGTCCGAATGTAGACCCGGAACCTACCGAGTTGCAGAGGTTGAGTGAGCAAGCAACGCGAATGAAACAATGAAGAAGCCCTACATCCTAGCGATTGACGACGATGATTCCGTGCTGCATGCCGTGGAGCGCGATCTTAAAATAAAGTTCGCTCCGAACTATCGCATCCTTGCGGTCGATTCGGCGCAGAAGGGAATCGGCATCGTCCGTCAGTTGACAGCGCGCGGCGACCGGGTTGCGCTCTTCCTCGTGGATCAGCGAATGCCGCAGATGAATGGCACCGAGTTTCTTCAAGCGGTCATCACATTGCAGCCGGAAGCCCGCCGCGTGTTGCTCACCGCCTATGCAGACTCCGCTGCGGCCATCGACGCGATCAACAAAGTCAAACTCAATCACTACCTGCTGAAGCCTTGGGAACCGCCGGAACAAAATCTCTATCCGGTACTCTCCGACCAACTCGAAGACTGGCAAGCCGGCCAACAGGAATCATTCGACGGAGTTTACGTTGTCGGCACCCGTTGGGCGCCTGAAACACACCGCCTCAAGGATTTTCTCGCCAAAAGCCAGGTTCCCTATCGCTGGATCGAACCCGATGGTATTTCCGTTCCGCGGGTCCAGGCAGCTCTCGGCGAGAAGACAATGGTGATGCCGGTCGTCATTTTCCCGGATGGGTCTATCCTGGAACGCCCCGAGCTATCGCAGGTAGCCGAAAAATTGGGGCTCGTCTCGACCCCTAGCCGCCGTTTCTATGATGTCATTGTGGTCGGAGCTGGACCCGCCGGACTCGCATGCGCTCTGTATTGCAGCACCGAGGGTCTGAAGACGGTTCTCGTGGAGCGAGAAGCCGCGGGGGGTCAGGCCGGCCTCAGTTCACGCATCGAAAATTATCTCGGGTTTCCCTCCGGTCTGAGCGGCGCGGATCTCGCCCGCCGCGGTGTCGCCCAAGTGCGCCGGTTCGGGACCGAAGTCCTCGCACCCGCCGATGCCGTGGGTCTCCTCATCGAAGGCGAGTATCGCGTCATCAAGCTATCCAACGGTCAGGAACTGGCGGCGCACAGCGTCGTCATCGCCGCCGGAGTCCAGTGGCGGCGGCTCGACGTCCCCGGCATGGAACGGCTTACCGGCGCGGGTGTTTACTATGGAGCGGCGATCACCGAATACTCGTCCTGTAAAGACGAGGACGTCTACATCGTCGGAGGAGCCAATTCCGCCGGCCAGTCCGCGGTCCATTTCTCCGAAGTCGCGCGCTCCATCAAAATGATCGTTCGTGGCGAATCCTTGTCGAAATCGATGTCTCACTACCTCGTCGAGCGGATCCACACCCTTCCGAAAATCTCGGTCATCCCCAACTCCGAAGTCATTGAAGTGAGCGGTGGCGATCGTCTCGAAGAAATCACTGTCCACCACCATGACAGCCAAACTACGGAAAAGCTGCCCGCGTCGGCACTCTTTATTTTTATTGGAGCCGAACCGCATACGCAATGGTTGGATGGCATCGTATGCCGTGACAGCAAGGGCTTCCTTGTAACCGGTCCCAATCTATTGAATGGCGGCAAGCGCCCGGCTGGTTGGAACCTCGCTCGCGATCCCTATCTGCTGGAAACCAGCGTGCCCGGCGTCTTCGCCGTTGGTGACGTCCGGGATGGAGCCATTCGCCGCGTCGCCAATAGCGTGGGGGAAGGCTCCATCGTGCTTTACTTTGTCCGCCAATACATGCGCAATCGATAGAGAGAATCTCATGCCGCAATCTGCTCCCGAAAGGGTCACTGCTGAAGAACTGCTCCAATTTCCACTCTTCAACGACGAGAGCTTGGAGGCGGTTGAGTGGATCGCCAGCCAATTGGAAGTACGCCGCTACGAATCCGGCGACGTCATGTTGCGGGAAGGTGACCCGGTCAGGGATTTCATTATCGTTCTTGAGGGGGAGATGCATTTCCGGCCCACTGGGCTTGACGAGATTATCGTGGTCACCGCCGGCCGGGCCACGGGAGTCCTGCCTTTCTCTCGCATGAAAACATCGAGCGTCCGCGGATGGGCCGTGCAGCCGACCAAAGTTGGCACCATGGACGCCTCTCTTCTTCGCGAACTCGTCTATCGGGCGCCCATTCTCGCCCAAAGGCTCGTATCTGAGATGACGGAACGCACGCGTGTGTTCACCCGCATGGAAGAAAGCTCGAACCGACTTCTCTCCTTAGGTAAACTCGCCGCCGGTCTTGCGCACGAACTCAACAACCCTGCCTCGGCTGCCGTTCGTTCGTCGGCCCGCTTGCGTGAAGTGCTCACCGAGCGCCGCAAATACGCCATCGCCATGCTTGGCAATGTTCTTCCCGATCGGGCCCGCGAGATCATGTCTGAGGTCACTCAAAACTTGACCGAATGCGCCACCACGCCCGGAAAAATCGACGCCCTCGAGCGGGCTGATCTCGAATCCGACTTGGCCGACTGGCTCCAAGCCAAAGGTCTCCCGGGCGAACTAGCCTCCGGACTTGTAGATGCCCAGGTTACTGCCGAGAAGATCCAACCCCTTACTTCACTTATCTCCACTGAAGTCCTCACGCTGGGACTCCGCCTCCTGGTTGCCGACTTCGAGATCCTCTGCCTCACGCGCGAGTTGGAAGAGGCCTCGCGCCGCATGTCCGATCTGGTGCAAGCCGTTAAATCTTACTCCTATATGGACCAGAGCCCTGTCGCCGAAGTGGATATCGAACAGGGTATCGATGTGACGCTGCGCATGTTTCAACACCAGCTCAAGCATGGCATAGAGGTATCGCGTCAATTTGCTCAAAACCTGCCCCGTGTCCGTGCCAATGGCAGTGCCCTGAACCAGATTTGGACCAATCTCATCGACAATGCGATCCATGCGATGGGAAACCTGCCACCGGGCCAGCCTAAACTGCTCCGCATCAGAACCTGTGTTGAGCCTGACGGAATTTTGGTCGAAATCGTGGATAATGGAACGGGTATTGCGGCCGACGTGCAGAGCCGTATTTTCGATCCGTTTTTCACTACCAAGCCCGTGGGCGAAGGCACCGGACTTGGACTCGATATCGTGCAACGCATCATCCGGAACCATAAAGGATCGATCCGCGTTGAGTCAGCTCCTGGCCGCACGGTGTTTCAAGTGCGCCTGCCGCTCTAGTCCAGCGAAATTCTCGCAGCGTTCTAGCCCGGATTTCTCACCACCGGGGGGAAACAGACACCTTATATTTTGAAGAATCCAGTACGCCGGGGGGGGTCACCCGGCCTACAGAGGTTGTAGGCCACATGCCCTCATGCGGCGCTGGTGGTGAGAAATCCGGGTTAGAGGCCCCCCTGGGAAGGTTTCGATCTGTCCCATTACTTCCCGAAAGTTCCGCCATCCTCGCCACTAATCCTCCGATTCAAGTGAAGCAGAATTGTTTTCTCCCTATTCCGGAATTCCCTGACCCAATCGACTTTCCTTGGAAAACCCAATGAAACCTGAAAGCTACAAACCGGACATTTCGATTTTGGGTGAACATCTTTCTAATGTCTGTTGATTCCCCCCGGGTTGTGTCGCTATACTCCCTGGAGAAGTTGTCATGACTCTACATTGAAGGTGTCGCTGTGTCTGCTTCCCGGCTTTCTTCGCGAGCGCTCGCTAAAGAACGCCTTCGGATCTGAAACGTTGGAAGCGCAAAAATCCCCCAAGAGAACCTACATGGACATGGAAAAGCCGGAATGGCTAAGCCAGATGGGAAATGTTTTGGAGGCGCTTAACGAAGGGGTCATCATTGCCGACGACTCCAATCACATCCTCTTCGCCAACTCCGTGTTTGTCGAAATGACGGGGATGTCGCGCGAGGACCTGATCGGGATCAAGTCGTCCCGATTTTATTCTTGCGAGGAATGGAGATATCTCTCGGAGCAGATCGAAATCGCGATCCGCGTGGGACACAACCGATATGGATTCGTCCTCCCGCGAAAGGACGGCAGCCGTTTGCCTGTCATCATCAGCTCGCGGAGGATCGAAGACCTCAACGGGCGGAAGTACGGAGTGGCGACATTCACAGATATTTCGGAGCAAAAACGGGCCGAAGATCAGCTGCGGTCGTTGAACGCGCAGCTGGAAAAACGCCAGATGGAAATCGAACAAGATCTTGCCCTGGCCGCGCGTGTTCAACAAAGCCTTTTACCAAGGTCGCTTGTATGGGAGGGCATGCGCGTCGACACCTTCTATCACCCGGCGCGCGCAATCGGGGGCGACTTTGCCCTTGTGAGCCCGAGGAATGGGGAGCATCTCAATCTGCTCGTGTGCGATGTCTCCGGCCACGGCATCAGTTCGGCGCTTGTTGCCAACCGCATCTACACCGAAACCGTGACCCATTTGCGAAGTGGCTTGCAGCTCGCCGACATGCTCCAGCAGTTGAACCGTTTCGTGATCGATACGATTGGCAGCACGGGATTCCTGTTCACTCTCTCGGCGGTGCGGATCGATCGTGATGGGCGCCGCATGGCCTTTGCCGGAGCAGGCCATCCCCCTGTGATGGTAGCCCGTCGGGGTCAAGAGCCGCGGCTGCTCGAGTCTTGCAGCGCGGTCCTCGGCGCGTTTACTGACTCGGTGGACATGGATGCGACTCTTGATGTAGAGTTGCGTCCACAGGACCGCATTGTCCTTTATACGGACGGCATTACTGACGTGTTCGATTCTCGTGGCAAAATGCTCGGTGTCGAAGGGGTTCAGAATTTTGTTCGTGAGACCGCGCTCTTGCCGTTCAACGAAATGAAGTGCGGCATTCTCGATCGAGTAGTCGCCTGGGGCGGCGGACTACCCGCGGATGATGTGTCTCTCGTTTTGGTTGAAGTTTGCTAGACACAAGGGTGGGCGGTACTTCCACACCGGAATGAGAGGCTTTACGAAGTGGAAAAAATCCGCACCGATGAGCCGGGTTGTCTGCACAGTTCGTCGTGGACTTCAGAAAGGTTGGCGCATGGCGGCACTGAGTGCTGTGTTTCATGAATACACTGACGTATTGACAAGCTGCCAGCAAACGGGGTGGAGCGGGCGCTCCGTCGCACGCTGAACGCGCGCGGGAGCGCGCGTTCCACCATCCAAAATACGTGGCCATATTTATGAAACGCAGTACTTAGGCATGCAGCCGAGAAGATCACCGGCAAGCTCCAACAATCAGGAGAAAAACTTGGCCAGGGCGGTTCATGAAAACTTATTTCCCAAAGGGGAACGTGATGCTGAGAAACGGGACTTCGAGCTGAACCGCGGTTTATTGCTGAAACTCGAACTGCGCAGCAATCCGAATTTGCTCTGCGTCATCCGGGGAGCAGTGGAACGTCTGACAGAAGTCTTCGGATTCTCTGCTCCAGAGCGCCGGTCGGTGACTCGAGCGGTTGACGAAGCGGTTTGCAACGTGATGCGACATGCTTATTGCGGCCACTTGAACAAACCCATCGCGCTCTATTTTCGGCGGGTTCAACGCCGCTCCAATGGCCTGCTCAACGAGGGACTTGAGGTTCTCTTGTGGGACCGGGGCCCAGCGATTGATACGGCCAAACTTTGTGGCCGTCAATTGGACGAAATACGGCCTGGCGGACTAGGGTTGCACTTCATCCGGCAAGCGATGGACACCGTCGAGTTTACGCGTGTGGGTCGTACGAACCAGCTGCGATTGGTCAAATACCTGCAGCCCGCGAAGCTCGATCCCAATTCTTAGAGGAGAAGACACTATGCAGATTTCCGATCGGCAAGTCGGGCAAGCCACGATTTTAGACGTGGTGGGAGACATCGATCTAGCGAACTCCCCGGAGTTACGGAAGGCGCTAATGCGTGAAATCCGCGAAATGCGAAGGCCTCGTGTGGTCATGAACCTGATCAAGGTAAGATACATCGACAGCTCCGGCGTGGCCTCTTTAATCGAGGGTCTTAAGGCGTCTCGGGATCTCGGGACGCGCTTCATCCTATTCGGATTGAGTACCTCTGCCCGCGAAGTTTTGCAACTTTCTCGGCTGCTGAAGATTTTCGAAGTTTACGACAATGAAGAGCAGGCATTAGCACCCTGACATTTTCAAGGTGACGCACGTTGTGAGCTGGCAAAAATCATCATGCAGATGGTCTCTCAAATCGGCGGAAGTGTAACGAGTGGTCTTGCGTACATTGGCTCTCTGGCGTCGCTCGGAGGACGCGCAGCCTACTACACGGTGGTTGCTCCGTTTCAAGGGAAACCTTTGCATTTCCAGCGCACGGTATCACAAGCCCTGGATGTGGGGGTTCGTGCACTCCCCATCGTTTCCCTGATTACTTTTTTCATCGGACTGATTATGGCGCTCCAGAGTGCCTACGAACTTCGGAAATTTGGGGCGATCAGTTACGTCGCGACGGCTGTCGCAGTCTCCATTTCCAGAGAACTGGGCCCTTTGGTGACCGCCATTGTCGTGATCGGACGCTCCGGCTCGGCGTTTGCGGCTGAGATCGGGACCATGAAAGTGACCGAGGAAATCGATGCCTTAGAAACGATGGCGATCAGCCCCATCCGTTTCCTTGTCACCCCGAAGTTCCTCGCTATGATTGTCATGCTGCCCTGCCTCACCATCTGGGCAAATTCCATGGGAATCTTGGGAGGGTCACTGTTTGGCGTCTCTCAAGCGGGATTCGGTTTTATGCAGTATATCAAAGCTTCCATCGATTCCCTCTTCCTCCGCGACATCACAACCGGCTTGATCAAGAGCGTGATGTTTGGTATTACGATTACCGCAGTAGGCTGTTTGGAGGGGCTATCCACGGGGGCGGGTGCAGAACAGGTCGGCCGCTCGACAACCCGAGCTGTGGTCATGTCCATTTTTCTTGTGATTTTGGTCGATGTCATCTTTACTGCACTATTTTATTTTGTCAGTGATTAATAAAGCATTGGGACATCGTCGATGGAACAGAATGATCCCATCTCGTTCGAATCAAGCTCCATGATTTCTCTGCGAGAGGTCCGCGCGAGCTACGGAGACAGAGAAATTCTGCACGGCGTCAGCTTTGAGGTCCAGCGCGGCGAGGTCCTTGTGATCTTAGGCGGTTCAGGATCGGGGAAGAGCACGCTGTTAAGAACGATTATGGGTCTGGCAAAACCGAGCTCGGGGGAGATTTGGATTAAAGGCAAGAATATTGCCACCATATCGCAGGCCGAGATGGACGAAATCCGCAAGAAAATGGGGGTATCGTTTCAGGGGGGAGCGCTTTTTGGTTCCATGACCGTGGGGGAAAACGTCGCTCTTCCACTCCAGGAACATACGAAACTGGAAGAATCAACCATTGAAATCATGGTGCGGCTCAAGCTGGAGCAGGTCGGGCTCGAGGGTTTTGAATACTACCTCCCTTCAGAACTCAGCGGGGGTATGAAGAAACGTGCGGCAGTGGCTCGGGCTCTGGCCATGGACCCCGAGATCTTGTTGTTTGACGAACCCTCTGCCGGATTAGATCCAATCATCGCAGCTGGCATTGATCAGCTCATTCTGGAGCTAAAGCAGGCCTTTCGGATGACCATCCTGGTGGTGACCCACGAGTTGGCAAGCGCGTTCTTGGTTGCAGACCGAATGGTCCTCATTGATAAGGGGAATATTGTAGCGATCGGCACGACCGCGGAGATGCGGTCAAGCACACAGCCGCGGGTGCGGCAATTTCTGGATCGGGTGGCTGAGCCGGAGGTTTCAAGGGAATTGGACTATCTCCAGATGCTCACCGAGGAACGTCGTTCTGGCAAGACATAGGCAGCCAAGAAGGGAGCACGATGGAACCCAAACGTGAACAGGCCTTGGTGGGCCTCTTTGTAGTGATTGCCGGGGCAATGTTGATTGCAACGATCTTCGCCATGAGTGGACTGTTCGGTCATACGACCCGCAGCTACCATGCTTACTTTAATTTTGCGGGCGGGATCGAGCCCGGCACAGCGGTTCGTTATGCCGGCGGGCCAAAGGTCGGTCACGTCGACAAAGTGCGACTCGATGCCCAGGATTCATCGCGCCTCGACATCACCTTCAGCGTACAATCCGATTTACCGATCAAGACCGATAGCCGCGTGAAAATTATGAGCATGAGCCCGCTCGGAGACAACCATTTGGAGATTCTGCCCGGATCTTCCGAGGCCGCTCTCGCCACCAATGATTCTCTTCTCCCGTCCGAGAACTACCTGGATTTCAACGCCCTTGTCTCGCAAATCAACACCATTGCTCCCCAAGCTCAAGAACTCTTGCATTCTCTGAATAGTCGCGCGACCGAACTGAAAGAAACGATCGTGCGCGTGAACGATCTACTGAGTGCTCAAAACCGCGCAAACCTGTCTGCCACGCTCTCAAACACCCGTGGAATGATCGAAGAAACCCGTGGAATGATCGAAGAAAATCGTCCTCAGGTGAAGTCTACGCTTCAAAACATCAACGCCGTTAGCCAAAGACTAGGCCCGCTTCTCGAGGATTTTCGCAAGACCTCCGATGAGGCGAAGCAAACCTTGAATCACCTCGACTCCATGATTGGAGAAAACCGGGCCGACATCCGCCAGGCCGTGTTGGAGCTTCGCCGCGCCTTAAGCAACATGACGGACGTTACAGCACGGCTCGATCAGACCCTGGATGTTAACGCTGAAAAGATCGATGAAATCCTCGTCAACATGCAGCGTATTACGGAGAATCTAAAGGATTTTACCGCAACGATCAAAACTCAACCGAACGCGCTCATTCGTGCGACCAATTCCCATGAACATAAGCCAGGTGAGAAACCATGAAACACAGAATTGCTATTTCGATCTTGGGAGTGTATCTCGGTTTCACCTGTGGCTGTGGCGCCGGTAAACCCAGCAAGTACTATCAACTGACGATCCCTGGCAACCCGACACCAGTGGCGGATTCCCATCCCTATCCTGTAACGCTGTTGCTCGGCCCCATCACCTCCTCCGATCTCTATCGCGGAGACCGCATCGTTTACAGTTCCGATGGTCATGGCATGGGCACTTATGAATACCAACGCTGGGCAGGCCCCCCCACTGAGATGATCCAGGATGTTCTCGGTCGCGAACTTCGCAGTTCGGGTCGCTATCGGGCAGTCCATGCTTGGAGCAGTAATGCTCGTGGAGACTATCGCCTCCGTGGAAAGCTTTACGACTTCAAAGAGGTTTCGGGCAGCACCTTAGTGGGCCGCGTCACGATGGAACTGGAGTTGCGCGACAACAAAACCGGTTCGACGGTCTGGACGCACTTCTACACCCATGACGAACCGGTGAACGGCAAAGAGGTGCCGGCCGTGGTTGATGCTCTGGACCGGAATGTGCTGCGGGGCGTGAACGAATTCATGGCGAGCTTGGATCAGTATTTTTCAACCCACCTGCCTACCCATCCGACGCCGTCACAATAAATCAAAAGTCTCAACTAAAGACGATTTTTGCGAGAATTTTCAGAAAGTAAATCTGAGCGAAAACTGAATCAGTCTTGGGTTATTGCTGGTCGAATTGATGCGCCCGAAATCTCCCGCATTCCCGACAATCTGCCCGGTGTTCGGATCGATCGCGCCTCCCGATGAGGCCACTGCGTTGAGATTGCTCACCGGGTTGGCAAGGTTAACTTGATTCAATAGGTTAAAGAACTCAACTCGAAATTGAAGGTTCTTGGATTCACCGACTGGACAGCTCTTGGCAACTGACAAGTCTATGTTTGCTTGTCGAGGGCCCCGCAAGATGTTACGGCCAATAAAACCAATGTCGGTACCTAGTGCCGCTGCCACTGCAGTTCCTTCAGAACTGGGAATGGGCTGGCCGGACCGCACGGCAGGCCTGACAAATGCGAAAGGATTGAAGTAGTACCCGGGCAAGCCATTGCCGTGTGGGTTAATCCCCGGCGCGAGATTGGGCCGTGCGAGAGCGTTGCCGCCAGACAGTCCGTAGAAAGAACCTGCTTCGCTGTCCACAATGTCAATTGGCAGCCCGGACATTGCGACGACGATGCCGGCAACTTGCCAATTAGAGAGCAACCACCGGCTAGCCTGTGATTTTGCGGAATTACCGGGATTTGGCAGATCCCACAAATAGCTACCGACAAATCGCTGGGTGTGGTCGAAGTCTGACAGGCCGCGATTGGCTCGATTATCGAGCTGGTTACCGGGAGAGAAAGCCACTTCATTCGCGACGCCATTCTCGCTCGTCGTCGCGCTTGCAGTGTTATCGATGGACTTGGCGTAGGTGTACGAGGCGAGGAATTGAATTTCTTTTGAAAACCGCCTGGTGACGCTCATTTGCAGGCCATTATAGGTTGATTGCGCGGTGGTCTCATTCTGGCCAAAGGTGTTGGTCGAAACACCCTGAAATGGTGCCCGGAGTTGCGCATTCGCCGGAGTGTTGGTAGTAATGGACTGCCCATTTACCTCATTGAGGATCGGGTGATCCGGGCTGGCCAGTCGGGATTGGTTGATGCCGACGACGCGGAATAAGTTAAGGGCTCGAGTGCCGACATAGGCTGCCTCGACCAATAGATTTGCGCCGAGTTCGTACTGTATGCTCAAACTATATTGGTGAAGGTAAGGCGTACGAATATTACGATCAAAAACCTGGTTCGCCAAAGCGAGGCCCGGCACAAAGGTTGGAAACTCCGCTTGAGACGGCAAAGGGAAAAAAGGATCGGAAAACGACGGGAAAGGCCTCCTGGCGATGGCATAGTATGGCGGCGTCCTGATGGTGCTTCCCAAGTAAAGATTCGAGAGACGAGAGTAAAAAACACCGTAGCCCGCCCGCACCACCAAGCGCCCCGAATTGGACGGCAAGTAGGCAATACCCAGGCGCGGTGCGAAATTGTTCGGGTCATTACTTTGTAAGATCCGCGCGCTAACGTTGGGAACTTCCGACAAATCATATTGCGAAATCACATTTCCGGCTTGCACGAACCCGCCGACAGGTGGGCCGATCGGAGCACCCGTGTTGCCCAGTGGGGGCCGCGGTTTGTAGAGCGTTGGGTCAAAAGTGGAAATCCGGCCACGGGTGTCGTAAGGCGGCAAGTCCAAATCATAGCGCAACCCGAGGTTCAAAGTGAGCTTGGGCGAAACCTTCCAGTCGTCCTGGATAAAGAAATTGTAGTCCGCCGCACGCAGGTCCCGTCCATCAATCCCTGCTCCGAAAACCGACAAACGTGGTCTGCCTATTAGAAAATCATTGAAGTTATTGAAATCAATCTGGCCGCGGGTGTTCAGGCTCGTTCTTAATATGTTCCTGTACTCACGGAACTCGGCGCCCACCCGGAGACTGTGCTTACCATGAATAATCGAGAGGATATCTGCCAGCGTCATGGCCTGTTCATTGTCTTCGAAGTCGATATTGGAAGCAGCCGTGCCGAAGGCTATCCCCTGGGCATCGGGGGCAATACGGATCAACGATAGGCCCGGTTTGGCATCCGCATTGGCTCTGTAAATGCCTACATCGGAGTCATTGATCGGCTCCTGCGGGATTGAGTTGTATGGAATGAAATTGGCCCCCATACGCACTTCATTGATGACCTGGGAGTTGAATAGATGAACATATCGTAATGCCGCTAAGCGGTTGTTGACCTCTTGATCGGGTCCAAATCCCGGCACATTGGGTCCGGAAAACAAGGTGAGATTCGAACTGCTATTGGAAAAAAAGAATTTTACCGCCAGCGAATTCGTTTCGTTGAATAGATAGTCAAAATTCGTATTGAACTGGTCCTCCTGGTAATGCGAGGGGGCCGATCCGGAGTAGTGTCCGTCCACTTGGGGCGTTGGAATGAGGAAGTGACCGTCCGGAAGTCTTGTCTGCAGGAGGGTAAGGGCGATCGGATTGATCGAGTTTAAAGGCTGTCCATTCGGGAGGGAAGGCTTAAAGGTGCTCACTAGTGTCCGCTCTGAACGATCGTCTGTCAAGCACCCTCCCGACCAGCAGGGCGCGACAAGTACGTTGGACGAAAGGCTGTTGGCCGTTGCCCCGTTCTTTTCGCGCACCCCTTGATAAGAGATCAGGAAAAACGCCCGATCCTTCCGGATCGGTCCGCCGAGTGTTCCTCCCAAGACATCCCGTCGCAGGAGAGGCTGTGCGACACCAGCGGCTTTCAAAAATGGATTGTTGGCATTCAGCGCCTCGTTTTGAAGGTATGCATAGGCAGTCCCATGCAGTTCGTTGCCACCGCTTTTGGTAACCAACTGAATATTGCCCCCGCCGTAACGGCCTAATGTGGCATCGTAAATTGAAGTATTCACCTTAAACTCAGAAATGGACTCAGGGGCAGGAACGGCAATGCGACCTGCTGTGTTCGTTCCCCAGGTATTGGCATCCACTCCGTTGATTTGATAATTGTTTTGGGTAACCCGACCACCGTTCACTGAGATGTCCTGGGAATTTCGTCCCACTGTCGTTTGGTCTGGAAGCGGCACAGACGCCCCCGGCGAGAGGGCCAGAATTTGAGTGAAATTAAGCGTAGCCAGAGGAAGCGACTCGAGCGAACGAGAATCCACCAAGAGGCCCCGCTGCGGCCCCTCCCACTGAACTGAGGGGTTTGCAGCCTGGACTGTGATGGACGAACTCACCGACTCCACCTGGAGGTTGGCATTGACCAGGCTGGTTTTCGAAAGCGCAACCGACACATCATTGAATTTAATTCCTTCGAAACCCCGGGCGGAAATACCCACCTCATAGTGGCCGGGCGGTAAGAGTGGCACGAAATAGTTTCCTGCGGAATCGGTAGTATAGTGGCGTGTTTCAGTAGATGTTTTGCTCACAACCGCTACTTCGGCTCCGGCCAATGCCCCACCCATGGCATCTCTCACACACCCCGAAATTTGGCCAGTCGTCTGACTTTGTGCCGAAGTAGGCCAGAGAAAAAGCGCCAACAAGAAACCAGTCTTCCGTACCACTGACTTTTGAAAAGAAGTCATCTTGCTATTTGAAATGGACTACGCGGTTCTTGAGATGTAATTGTCTCCCATCCCTGGATTGCTGATCTTTACGAAAAAGTTTGCCCGCGAGGGCATTTACAGTAGCCACTGAATCCAATTCCCTCATTCCAAGGGAATCCTGAACAAGTTCCTGTGATCAGCTTTCTTCACATAGGCCAGAATCGTAGGATCGGGTCCGGGGGTAAACCCTAAATCCATCAGATTGATCCCCGAAACATCCAACGAGATGCTTCCCATCTGAGCCATCCCCTCTGCCATCGAGCTGAGACCTGAAAAGGGCAAGTTGAGAAATCTCCCGCCCTGCGGCACAGGGATAGCCACTGCTTTGTCGCGATACTTCTCGGAATTATCCAGGATTTGAAAATAGAACAGCTTGCCATCGGGCGCCCATCTGGCAAGGCAGATGCCGGGGCAGATACGTCTCATGGCTCTGCCCTGGCTTTGAATGGCAACGACTGCCGTGTTTGCACCTTCCCCCGGCACGACCGCAGTGAGCCATCGACGATCCGGAGAAATACTTTGAACTTGATTGATCGGATTGGGCATGACCTTGCTGCGTCCTGAACCATCCCGATTCATTCGGAATAGGTAATTCCTTCCGCTTTCTGACTGGCGGAAGAGCAACTGGCCATCTGGGCCAAAAAAAGGCATATCTTCTCCGGAAGACGTCACCTGGACCGGCGGAGAGCGGTGCTCTAGCGAAGCTAGCCAGATCTGGGGCTTTCCATTGGCAGGCCGGGTCGAAAAAACAACTTCCTTGCCCTCGTTGGAAACGTCGTACCGGTCGATCGAAAATTCTGGTAATACAGTTTGGCTCTTGCCGGACGCAAGCTCGGTCGACCAGAGTTCATTGGCGGATTCGGCTGATTCACGGCGCAATAAGTAATAGAGAAACTTGCCATCCGCCGAGAACGTGGGACGGGAAGCATCGCCTTCGGAAGAGATGGGGCGATCTCCTGAAGATGTACGAAGCCAGATGGCACTCTGGCTCGTCCCGATGGATGTGATCAGGGATCGGCCATCGGGAGCCACGACGACACCCTGCTCCTCGGTTGCACCAAACGTAATTTGTTCTGGAACTCCCTTGGGGAAACGCTGCCGCCAGAGGTGGTAACGGCCCTTCACTGCCGAGGCGAGGTACAACCACGCGCCATCGGGAGACCAGGCTGCCCCATTGCATGGACCGTCAGGACCGACCTGCCAGCCTGCCGAATTGCCATCCATTGGGACAAGCCGGCAGGGCTGCCATCGGTTAGCCTGATCCTTCTCAACCACCACAACCCACTTGCGGTCCGGCGAAGCATAGGAAAACGGGGCCATGGCGCGCTCATGCTTGGGCAGATAGACATCTCGCAACTCCGCTCGAGTATCCGTGGCCCTTACAATCCCCATATGCATTCCCTTTTTGACTTCTGAGAACAAAACCCGGTGGGCATCAAGCCAGGTGAGTCCGGCTGCATTGAGGAAGAGCAAGTTCGGATTTCCACCAACTGCTGAGACTGTGACCGTGTCCCACCCCCATCGAGCTGGATCTGTAACCGTATAGGAGATCCGTGACCCATCCGCCGAAAATGCGAGTCCGTATTTAATTCGAGGATCGTTCGTCAGTTGAACGGGCTCCCCGTTCGGGAGCAATTTGATGTAAACCTGACCTGCGCTTGGCCAGGAAGTACCGCCTCGAATAAAAGCGACGATTCGTCCGTCCGGCGAAATAGCGGGCGCGGTAGCTGCATCGGTGAAGTTTGTAATCTGAACATAGTCCAACGGTTTCTTCGCCGACGGTTTGACCCAAAGTCCTGCAATGAAACCCGCACCGACAAGTAAGGCAATCAACGCGGCATACCAAAGATTCCGATGCCGGTCATACGCCTGGGTTGCCTGAGTTTCTAACGGCTCAAGATGGGCATCGGCTCGCGCAGAGTCTGGGGAGACGGCATCGGCGGACTCAGAGCTTGCCTCTTCTTCCATCACGCTCAAAAACTTGGAGTTGACGTCCTGTGTCGCAGTGGCCTCCGGGCCAACTGGCACGGGATCACTCTTGGTCTGTCTATTTCCATCAGGGATCGAATCCGCCAAAAAGATGGGAGAATGTATCTTTTCTACAGAAGCAACGAAACGGTAACCCCGTCGCGGCAGGGTCTCGATAAAACGGGCGTTTTCTGCCGAATCACCCAACGCCTCCCGGATCTTATTCATCGCGATACTCAGGCTGTGATCAAAGTCAACGAAAGTATCCGCGTTCCAAAGCTTATCGCGCAATTCCTCCCGCAGCACTATCTTCGGAGAATTCTCCAGCAGCATGCTGAGAACTTGAAATGGCTGGTTTTGGAGCTTGATCTTTAGACCATGCTTGCGAAGTTCGCCGGCGCGAAGATCCACTTCAAAGATGCCAAAACGATAGCCGCGTGGAACTTGAGTGGATTTCTGCATTGGAATGACTTTCTCCAGCAACCCGCCGGACTTTGGCTGGCATTCCTGTTGGTCTTGAATTAGTGGCGCATAGTATATCCCTAAACAGCCAAAAATATCAATAGCACGAGCTGGAGAGACTAAGTTGTAACCTATTGTTTTTAAATAAGATATCAGGATAGCTACATTTGATTAGGAGGAGATGCGCTGTGCATTGACCCACGACACCGACAGTGTAAAAGTAGCCGCCGCGTCGACACCCAGGTCGCTTTCTTTTTGGATCATTCACTACGCGACGGGGACACCGACTGCGATTCCACTTTCTTATTTTCGGAGGGAAATAGTATGAAAAACAGATCGAGACTATCCTTGCCAATTACTCTGCACAAGACTTTGACTTCAGTGTTCAAAATCGCGGCATTGATCTTGGCGGCAATGGCGCTCACCACACTCAGCACCCAGGCAGGAATAAATGAATGGACTAGGGTTGGAACGATTTCAGGGAATATCGCGATAGATCCCCGAAACCCAAACACGATTTACCATCTGGAATATGGAGTGTCCAAGAGCACCGATGGCGGAAACACCTGGACAAGCCTAATCTCTTTCATGGAATGTTACGATTACGACAAGGCTTTTCTGAAAATCGATCCCAATGACCCGAACATCCTGTTTGCGGGATGTTTTTCCACTCTCTATAAGAGCGGGAATGGCGGAGCAAACTGGCAGAACTTAGTTGGCAGCTTTGAACCACGGGTCTCACAGCCTAAGTTATTCGTTGACCTAGTCTTCAACCCAAAGGACTCGCGGACAATCTATCTGGCAGGAAGAAACGATTCCGGAGAGGGGGTGTATAGAAGCACGGATGGCGGGAACACCTGGGCCATGTCCTGGTTTGGAAGGGGCATCACGAAGCTAGCCATAAATCCACAGAACCCCAAAATACTCTTCGCTGGGGGTCAGGGCGGCGCGATTTATGAGAGCACGGATGGAGGGGAGAACTGGTCCCTGGTGCTAAACCCGGAAATACTCTCCAACGATCCCTATGGTGACAGCTATATGAGTGCATTGGAACTTGTTGTGGATCCCCTGCACCCGAACAATATTTTCACTTACGCTTATGGTTACGATGTCTTGGGGGAGAAGTCGCGGTTCATGCGAAGCAGGGATGGAGGAGCGACCTGGACCAACGTTTTACGGCCGTATGCTCTACCTCCGGGAGGCCCGATAAATACGGTTGTCTTCGATCCACTGAAGTATCCCACAATTTATGCCGGTGGAAGAGGCGGCGTATTCTGTTCCACTGATTTTGGACATACTTGGCAAGCCATCAACCATGGCCTGCCTGTTTTCACATCCACTAATGGGTTAACAGAGGTAACGGGGGTGGCAAAACTGGACTTTGATCTTCTGAAACCAAACCGCCTCCTTGCATCTACCTATAACGGCGTGTTCGAGATTACCCTCGGGGGCCAGCCTTATTCCCTTTTCATGCCAGTTGTACTTTCCTCGGCAGGCCTCAACAATTCCTTCTTTGCCACTGAGTTAACCCTTACCAACCGGGGATCTAGCTCCGCGACTCTCACACTAAACTACACGGCAGCTTCAGGCGGAGGCGGGGGGGCAGCTTCAACCACCCTGCCGGCGGGGAGGCAAGAGATTTTTCCGGATGCCATTTCCTATCTTCGGGAGTTGGGAATCAATATTCCTGATTCGGGAAGCCTCATGGGCACCTTGAGGGTAGAAGTCAGTGGAGCAGAGTCTGAAGGAGATGTGGCCATCACAGCCAGAACGACGACAGCAGCGGCAGGCGGGCGGGCCGGGTTGGCTTACGCAGGGGTACCCAACAGCAGGCTTCTGAAAGATAACGCCTATATTTCTCGGACTCAGGCAAACAACCACCGAGCGCTCCAACCTGGCCCTCCAGAACGCCGGCGGACCGACAGATGGAGCGATCACTTTGCAAGTTTCGGTCTGCGATGGCGATGATATTGGGGAAACTTGCTATAGCTTTCCGCAGCAGATCTCCCTCGAACCAGGTGAATTCCGGCAAATTTCGGGAATTCTCGATCTCGACCCTAAGCTCTACCCCTCATTTCCATCAGGTGGTATCAAACAAGGCTTCATTGAAATTTACCGCAGCGAAGGGAGCGCTCCTTATTATGCGTACGGCGTCATTAATGATCAGGCGACTTCGGATGGCTCGTTCGTTCCTCCAATGACAATAAGGTGGGAAGATGTGGCAGCCACCGTCCCTGTCATTGTTGAGAGTAGCAACTTCGTAAGCGAGCTCACCGTCGCAAACATGAGTTACAGCACACAAACGATTGAATTCGAATACACAGCGGATGCGGTCCAGACCGCGGACCATACTGCCCGGTTCTCTCTCACCGTAGAGAACGGTCACCAGCGCATCATCCCAAATCTTGTCCAGGAACTGCGCAACTTGAATATCCCCGGTATTGGCCCTGCTGGTCCTACCTTTGTGGGGTCGCTCCGTGCCCGTTTGACTTCTGGATTCGGGGGGCCCACTCTGGCGGCCCGCGCTGTTACGAGAGGCGCAGCCGGAAAACTGGGAGTCTATTACCCTGCGGTGCGGGACGGCGAGGAGTCGGCTGACAGCGCCTGGCTCTACGGCCTGCAACAGAATGCCGAGAACCGGACGAACCTGGCTCTCGTGAACATGGAAAGTGTGGACAGTAGCTCCAGCACTTTCAACATTGAACTCTACGATGGAGATACCGGATCGAAGGTTGCTACCGTTTCAGATATCAGCCTTGCAGCCCATGCCTGGACGCAGTTCGACTCGATCCTGGCTGAATACGCGCCCGGCACTAGCCAGGGATACGCGCGCGTCAAATTCGTATCCGGCACGAATCCGTATATCGCTTACGCCGTCATCAATGACGGTGCCCAGCCGGGCGAGCGCAGCGGTGACGGGGCCTTCATCTCCAGTGCGCCGTAGTGCTTGCCAGCCACGCGGTGATCATCAATGATGGTAGCCAGCCCGGCCGCTACGCTGAACGCGGCTGCGGTGTTAAGTCGTTCGAGCTACTGGTCGGCTCGGATTTTTTTCACATTTCGAATTTCCTCGGACAAGGTGAGCGCATTTGCTGAGCGTGCGCGGAGGGACAGCGGTCCCACGCGCCCGCTCCACCCGTGTCAGAAGCCAGAATCTTTCTGTAACGGGCCGCGGGATAACCTTGCCGGGAGTTTCGAGATCGCACCCGGCGACTTAGTTAAGGGTTCGCTGCCGAGAAACTGCTGAATCCAAAATCAGTACCGCTCCCGCAATTTCCGCGAAAGAATCCAATTCCAGGGCTACCAGTACTGAAGGTGCTATCCGTGGCCTGAGCTACCTGCTTATTGTTAACGTAGACGGTAATAACATTGCCGACGATGGACGCTTCAAGTGTATCGCCATCCTTTAGTCCTGAGTAAGAACCGCCGCCAACCTGTGTAAAGTCACCGATTGGACCATTCCACCTCATAATCTGCGAGCTTCCGTCGAAGCTGATATTGATTTCATATCCTCTTGCTATATGCGCTGAGTCCGCAAAACGCAAAAGTATCTCAACCTCGTGGGTACAACTTCGATCAATTTGGGGATTGAGATGCACGACTGCTGATACCGTTTGGTTAGGTGAAAATCCGGAAAGCAAGGCATACGAATCATTGTAACCATGATCGTTGGTTTGAGTGCCGTAGGCGAGTCCGCCGCTCTCCGCAACGTTTGTCCAATCAAGGCCGTTATTTGACCACACGCCACTTTCCGAGAGAGGGTTTTCGGTACCGTCGAAATTAGTTAAGTAGGATACTGAAGAGGTTGTGCTGCCAGTTGTAAACGTAAAGTTAGGGGAAGTTGCCAGATTACCGGCTGCATCTTTAGAAAGGACGCGGTAGTTGTAAGTCGTGTTTGACTGAAGTCCAGAGAGCGTTTGAGAATGAGCAGTGACAAGCGAAGGATCGAGCGTGGTTTGGGAACCATAGGTCTGGGTTAAGCCATACTGGATTTGGGAATTTGATATTTCATCCGTAACCCATGTTATGGTAGCTCCAGAGGTCGTGATGTTTGTCGCGGTGACCGCAGAAATTGCGATTGACGACGGAGACCAGAATTGTTGCACCTCAGAGGCCGAAAGTACCCGGTTATAGACACGCACTTCGTCAATCATCCCTTTGAAAGGATCGTTGTCGCCCCCCGCACCTTCTCCCGTGCCCCCGATAGCCGTATTGGCCGTGGCAGAGGTTCCTAGACTCACCACACCCAGCGTCTGCTTCAGTACTCCGTTCATGTACAACTTGGTATCAGTCGTCGAGGCCACGATAGCGATGTGCGTCCAAGTTCCCTTGGCGGGAGCATAACTAAACTGTAAGAACTGGCCGGTGTACACGTATATCTGGCCCGTTCCCTGGTTGAGACCAACGTCAAACCGCATATTGGCAGTAGAGCCGCTGTCCCTCTTACTGAAGATGGCGCGCCAATCGGTGAAATCCACCGGATTGATCCATGCAGTGAGTGTGAAGGGGAGACGGGGGACGTCAAATTGCCTGCCAATGACAACTTGCGGGTCATCACTATCGTTGCCATTGTCGGTGGCGTTAAACTGCAGGGCTTTGCCATTTACACCCATAGTCCAGATCGGATTCCGGACCAGCATTCCATTGTTACCGTTCCCTGAAGTATCGTTAGTCATCACGCCGGAACCTTCATCGAATGCCCAATAACCCAGTAAGCCCGTAGTAGAAGATGACTGCGTGACAGTTGTAAACGTGGAGTTATTGGAGATACTGAGGTTCCCAGCGACGTCTCGAGATTTGACTCGATAATTGTACACAGTCCCAGGTGATAAGCTGGAAATGGTCTGGGAATGAGACGTTACGAGCGAGCTATCGACAACAGTTTGAGCCCCATACGCGGTTGACACTCCATACTCCACCTGCGAATCGGACGGTTCGTTCGTCGTCCAGATAATGGTCGCTCCTACAGTTGTGATTCCAGACGGAGATATGCCAGAGATTATCGGTGGTGTAGTATCTGCTGGATTCGAGACGATGATGCTCACTGCCACCGAAGTGGTTATTGCACCTCCATTGTCGGTAGCCCGTGCGCTAAGGCTGTAGCTTCCGGCGGGTACCCCTGTCCAATTGAAGCTCCAACCATCACTCCCGTTAAGATCTTCTCCTACCTTGGTTCCATTCTGGAAGAACTCGACCTTTGCCACGGTTCCATCGCTATCGGATGCATTCGCTGAAATAAGGATGTTCGCCGTTGCCGTGTATGCAGCACCATTTGTGGGGCTAGTGATACTCACAGACGGGGCAGAGTTAACCGGTGGTGTGGTGCTTGTGACAATGATACCCACCGCAGTTGAAGTCGTTGCCAATCCACTATTGTCGGTGGCCAGCGCGGTGAGACTGTAGCTAGCGGCGAGTACGCCTGTCCAATTGAAGCTCCAACCATCACTCCCGTTAAGATCTTCTCCTACCTTGGTTCCATTCTGGAAAAACTCGACCTTCGCGACGGTTCCATCGCTATCGGATGCATTCGCTAAAATAGGGATGTTCGCCATTGCGATATAGGAAGCACCGTTTGCCGGGCTGGCAATGCTCACTAACGGAGCGGAGCCAGAAGACGACGGAGACCAGAATTGTTGCACCTCAGAGGCCGAAAGTACCCGGTTATAGACACGCACTTCGTCAATCATCCCTTTGAAAGGATCGTTGTCGCCTCCCGCACCTTCTCCCGTGCCCCCGATAGCCGTATTGGCCGTGGCAGAGGTTCCTAGACTCACCACACCCAGCGTCTGCTTCAGTACTCCGTTCATGTACAACTTGGTATCAGTCGTCGAGGCCACGATAGCGATGTGCGTCCAAGTTCCCTTGGCGGGAGCATAACTAAACTGTAAGAACTGGCCGGTGTACACGTATATCTGGCCCGTTCCCTGGTTGAGACCAACGTCAAACCGCATATTGGCAGTAGAGCCGCTGTCCCTCTTACTGAAGATGGCGCGCCAATCGGTGAAATCCACCGGATTGATCCATGCAGTGAGTGTGAAGGGGAGACGGGGGACGTCAAATTGCCTGCCAATGACAACTTGCGGGTCATCACTATCGTTGCCATTGTCGGTGGCGTTAAACTGCAGGGCTTTGCCATTTACACCCATAGTCCAGATCGGATTCCGGACCAGCATTCCATTGTTACCGTTCCCTGAAGTATCGTTAGTCATCACGCCGGAACCTTCATCGAATGCCCAATAACCTGTCAGTCCGTTAGTCGGTAGTGGAAGCGCGAATGCAGTGTCAAACCATCCGAAAGTAGTTAGTATTACGATGCTCAAGATCATTATGATTCTATGCTTCATACACACAACTTGTTCCTTTTGCTGTACTGTCCCCATTTGAGGAACACTATTAAAATTTTTACATATGCTTCCCAAAGATTTATGTTGATGTCCCCATGCTTGGCGTGTGTTCTGGTTAGAAAAGCTCAAACTCCCATAGTAAATGCCAGTCATATATTCCCTTCACCTAGGCTTCATCAAGACTCTTGAATGCCTCCCGTGTCTCCCTGCTGGATATCCTGCAAGCCAAATAATGTTTTCAGGAACGTCATTTCGAAACGAGGCCCCAAAGGAAGTTGACTTCACTGAAGACAGCTTAATGGAAGCGGGGAAGATAGGACTGTTCATTCTTGCTCATGGGTATGTTCACTTTTGATCTATACCCACCGATAATTTGGACTGGATTGCGAAGATTAAGGTTGGAGGATAGAGGCTGCTAGCTTCGGGTGTCACGCTCACGCTGTTGACTTCGTTATTGGCACCTTGGCTGAAACTCTAACACGCGGGTCCCGCTGAAACTGGAAATACTGGTGCTCATTCATCAGTTCGAAGGATCTAAAGGGAGTTACCTGAACCACACCCTCGCCTTGGATTATTGGATCGTTTCTTATGGGCCTGGTTTTCGCGTTTCTAGGCAAACGTGCGTAAATGCCTTTGGTCAGTTCGAATGGGGGCCGTGATTCAGTGGCACCGGAAAGCTTTCATGGTCTAGTTGGAAGTGGAAGAGTCCCCGACCGGGACAACCGGATCAAGCGCCCGGCATCAGAGAGTTCATCCTTACGACAAGCAATGCCAATTCGCTTGGGGGATCATGCCGGTCCAAAGCCCAAATCCCAATGAACTCTTCGGAACAATCACGAATCGGCGTTGGCTTGCGTCGACTTCTTCACCGGAGCGGTTTTTCCTGGAGGTTTCTCATGCAGACGTATACTGGCAGGGTCTATTCAAAAGTCAGAACCCTTCTGTACTCCGTAAGATTGGGCTCTATTGTGGTGGGAGTTGGTACCCTTCCTTATTCATCCGGATCCGGTAAAGGTTCCCGCCGGCCGTAACGTACAAAGTCTTGCTCTCGTCTCCTCGTCCCCAGCCAACATTGGTGGGAAGCACAGGAGTGGGGATCCGGGCGAGTTCTTTTCCATCCGGGGAGTATACATAGATTCCGGGCCGGCTCACGGCACGCACCGCCACGTAGAGGTTGCCTTCGGCATCGGTCACCAACCCGTCAGGTCCGTCTTCGGGGGAGTAATCCTGAAATACTTTCCTAAACTTGGTCGTTCCTTCAGGGCTTAAATCATAGGCCAAGAGAGCCATTCTTCCTTTGAGTAAAGGCGTGCCCTCGGGAATGCGAAACATGCCCGTGGTTCCATTGTCATTGGAAACCACGTAAAGAGTCTTCTGATCCGGTGAAATGGCCACACCATTGGCCTTTCCGGCGTCCGTAATAATGCGGTGCAGCGAGCGGTCGGGATCAATTCGATAAACCGCCTGGAAGGGTTGTTCCACCGGCTCGGCTCCCACGTAACGGGGATCACTAAAGTAGATTCTCCCCTTGAGATCGATTGTGATGTCGTTGGGCGAGTTTAAGGGTTTTCCCTCAAATAGAGCCGCTAAAATCTCACTCTTACCTGTAGTCATGTCCGTTCGAGTAATCCGACGCCCTCCGAAGTCGGCTCCTTCGGCGACGATCATTCGCCCTTGTGCATCAAATTTGATTCCGTTCGACATCCCACTGGGGGAGCGATAGACCGTCGTTTTTCCCGTCTTCGGGTCAAATTTCATGATGTAGCCGGCTTGCATCTTGGAAACCGCCGTAAAGGTAATGTCACTAAAATAAATTTGACCGTCCAAGGCCGCCGCAGGTCCCTCGGTCAGTACAGCGCCCGTAAACAGCATTTCGAGTTTAGATCCGGGGGGAAGAATGCCGGGATCGCCGCTGGGCTGGGGTGATGATTGAGCCAGAAGGAGTGCCGCATTCAACATCCATAAGAATACAAATCCTCTTCGCATAGTTTTCCTTTCGTGTCTGATCCGAATTGAGATGGGATCCAAAGATCTCTTGAGAGGTTCATGCCCTGGCATTTCATTGCTTCAAACTGGACAATCGTCTCCTTGGGGAAAGGGAGAGTTCCTTCTGCCTTTACTTGTGAACCTGCATTTTCTCTTTCCTGAATGATGAGTACAAGACAAATCATCCACGGATAAACGCCAAGGTTCTTAGGAATTCTTGTCCCTTGACTCGGCAGTTTTCAGGCCTTAGCATTTCAAGCCAGGAAAAAGATCGTGCAAAATCGATCTTGAGTTTGTTTGTGCGAGGATTGGGATCTGCCGGAGCAAAGAAACCATGGGAAGGATGCTTAAGGCGATACTTGTGTTCTTATTGGTCATCGGTGCTCCGCCAGCCCATATGAGCGACGATTGGCCGCAGTTCCTTGGTCCGAAGGGCAATGGGCACTCCGATGCTCGGGATCTCCCGCTCCACTGGAATGAGACGGAAAACGTGGTCTGGAAGACCTTGATTCACGATCGTGGCTGGTCGTCTCCGGTCATCTGGGGCAATCAAATTTGGCTGACGACGGCCACTTCTGATGGCCGCCGGCTTTACGCGCTCTGCCTGGATCGTGAGACGGGCAGAGTACTAAAAGACCTGAAACTCTTTGACGTGACCCAACCGCAGTACTGCCACCCATTTAATACCTACGCCTCGCCAACTCCCGTCATTGAACCCGGCCGGATTTACATCACCTTTGGTTCAGCGGGCACGGCCTGCATTGACACGCGAAGCTTTCAAGTCCTTTGGGAGCGGCGTGACATAGAATGTAATCATTTTCGCGGGGCAGGCTCTTCTCCCATTCTCTTTCAAGACTTCCTCTTCATGAACTACGATGGCAGCGATCATCAGTTTGTGATCGCGTTGGATAAACGGAGCGGAAAGACCGTTTGGATGACTAAGAGATCCATTGACTTTCAGGATCTGGAAAGCAATGGAAAGCCGACCGCTGAAGGTGACTTTCGCAAGGCCTTTTCGACACCTCACGTTGCCATGATCAACGGAAGGCTGGAGCTGATCAGCCTCGGTTCGAAAGCAGCCTATAGTTACAACCCTAATGATGGCCGGGAGCTGTGGCGTGTCGAAGAACGCGGCCAGTATTCGGCCAGCACACGACCGGTAGTCGGCCTTGGGAAGATTTTTTTTCCCACGGGATTTAGCAGTGGCCAGCTGTTTGCGGTCCGCGGCGGGGGCCAAGGGGTGATTACGGAATCCCATGTCGCCTGGAAGGTCAAACGGGGGGTGTCAAACAAGCCTTCCATTCTGCTGATTGGAGAGCGGCTCTACATGATCAGCGATGCGGGGATCGCCAGCTGTATTGAAGCCGATACGGGAAAGGTTCTGTGGCAGGAACGAATCGGGGGAGAATTTTCGGCCTCACCAGCTTATGCCGATGGCAAAATCTGGCTTTTCAGCGAGGAAGGCAAAACTTCTGTCATCGCCCCGGGAAAGATGTTTCAGCTTCTGACGGAGAACCAACTGGGTGATGGCTTCATGGCGTCGCCCGCGATTGCCGACAAGTCATTCTTTCTCAGATCCCGAACCCATTTGTATCGTGTCGAAAAACTCGATAAGAAGATAGCTCGGGCTCGCTGATCCACGAGGCTTTGCTTGGGCTGGTTGATGCCTTCCTTTCCGTGCAGTCAAGTCTTGCATCAACGGTTCCACTTGCGTGACACTGTAGGCGTGAGAACAATGCCAGCCAAGGCCAAACATTTCGAGAAGGATGACGCCATGGGAAAACCAGATCATAAACAGCTTCGCCGCCGGTTTAGCAATTGTTTAAGGCTCCAGTATTTTTATCAAGGGATGCAAAAATGAAGAAGAAAACCACAGCCCAGCAAGGCCTTCAAGGCCAAATAGCGGTCGTGACTGGTGGCGCCCAAGGTTTAGGGTTAGCAATCGTCGAGCAATTAGCCGGAGACGGCGCTACCGTATCGATGGCCGATGTGCAACTCGAGAAGGCAAAGCTTTCAACTGCGCGTTTGCGCAAGAAAGGACTGAACGTGAAGCCGGCCCATTTGGATATTTCTGATAGTGTTGGGGTCCGTGCGTATTTTGACCAAGTAGTGAACGAATTCGGTCGTCTGGATATCTTAGTGAACAACGCTGGAGTCGGCCAAGCCATCGCTCCAATCACCGATTTAAGTGATGCTGAATGGGATCGTGTGCTGCGCAATACATTGACCGGAACTTTTAATTGCTGCCGGGCCGCCGCCAAGATCATGGAGCGTCAGGAGTCGGGCTGCATTGTAAATCTGGCGTCGATCAACGGACAGAATCCCGCTGCCATGGCAGGGGCATACAATGTGGCGAAGGCGGGCGTCATCAGTCTGACAAAAACACTGGCACTGGAATTGGCCGCCTATGGTGTGCGAGTGAACGCCGTGAGTCCCGGTCCGGTCTATACTCAGTTCAACAAAACGGTAATGGCTCAACGTTGTCAGAGACTGAATATCTCTGAGGATGAGATGATTGAGCGTATTCGAAAATCGATCCCTTTAGGCCGATGGGGAAAGCCAACCGATATCGCCAGCACCGTGGCATTTCTTTGCAGTTCGTCTGCCGCGTGGATCACAGGCGAAATTCTTAGGGTCAGCGGAGGCTTGGAAGGCGTGTCTGCCGCCTCGCCCAAACGCAGCAAAAGTTAATGCTAAGTACTGTGTTTCATATATTCGGTGACTTATCTTAGGATGGGCGCCGCGTGGGGTCACGCGGCCTACAATGTTGTAGCCGGGGGCGTCGACCCCGGCCGGCCTCACCGAGGCCGGCTACAGCCTGAAAGGCTGTGACTGAGCACTCTTCAACCCTTTTTGCCAGTCAAACAATATATAGTCTTGTAGCGGTGCATCGAATCAAAGATTCACGCAGACGTGAACTTCTTCTTGAAGTCCTTCATCATATAAAGATTTTCTCATTATGAAAATCCCGCAACATTCATTACAAATTGCGATTTGTGGCGTGGGCCAGATGGGCACTGGGTTGGTGAGCTGTTTCAAGAGGGCGGGGTATCGAGTTCTTGCATGGGACCACGACCCGGAGAAACTTTCCACGCTAGAGCGAAGAGTCAGCAAACTGGATTCCTGGCTGGACCAGAATATCGGCTCTCCTTCCAAAGTAGGCGGAGCTATTCAATCCGTCGAAAATCTGAGTGTGTTGGACGAGGAAGCGGAAGTTGTCATCGAGTGCATCGTTGAGGATTTGGCTGAGAAGGTGAACTTATTTCGACGGTTCGCCCGATCCAGAGAACGCGGGGCTATTTTTCTGACGACGACAAGTGGGTTGAGCATCACGGAAATCGGTCAAGGCAGTGGCTGTGAGCAACTGCTCGCTGGTACGCACTTCTGGAACCCTCCTTACCTGATGCCCTTGGTCGAAGTCATTCGTGGCCAGAACACGCCTTCCGAAGTAATCGATCGAACCTGCCAGCTTGTTGAATCGATTGGAAAGTTGGCCGTGAGGGTAAACCGGGATGTTCCGGGCTTCATCGGGAATCGACTCGTTCACGCACTATGGCGGGAGGCTATCCATATGGTTGAAAATGGCATCGCTACCGCTGAGGACGTCGATCTGGTTGCTAAATTGACCTTAGGACTAAGACTGTCAGCCGTGGGCCCTTTGGAGAATATTGACTTGGTCGGCGCTGACCTCGTGGAAAAGATCCACAGCTATCTTCTCGCCGATCTTGCTTGCAATTCTGGCCCGTCAGAGTCCATCAAGAACAGGGTAAAGGAAGGACAGCTGGGCGTTAAGAGTGGTCAGGGTTTCTACGATTGGCGATCCCGAAATGCTGATGACTTCATTCAGGAAAGAGACCTTCATATTGTTCGACAACTCAATTTTGTGGAGAAGCTTCTGATGAGGAAACCTAGGACTTTCGGAGAATTGGAATCGTGAAGCCAACAGTTTTTATTCCAGAACCCATCGCTCCTTGTGGATTGGACTTGCTCCGGGCAGAGTGCCATTGTCTAGTCCCATGGGAAGATCGTATTCCCCAGTCCACCCAATCCCTGGGCGACGACAGGGGTCCGCGTGACCAAGGACTTTCTGAAGCAGATGGGGTACTCGTTCGGTTGTTCAAAATCGACCGCCAAGCACTCTCCACAGCAAATCGCCTCAAGGTTATTGCCAAACACGGGGTCGGCATCGACAACATTGATTGCGAAGCCGCAACTGCGAGGCAGATTCCAGTCGTTTACACGCCAACCGCCAATGCCAATGCAGTTGCCGAACAAACCATTGCCCTGATGCTTGCCTTATCCCGGCAGATTGCGCCAGCGAGCATCGCGTTGAAAGAGGGTAGGTTCAACGACCGCCATCTTTACCAAGGAGTTGAGTTGGCCGGGAAAGTTTTGGTTGTTGTTGGGCTCGGGCGAATTGGTTCCAGAGTCGCTCGGATGGCCTCTCTGGGTCTGGGGATGAGCGTGTTTGCCTATGACCCTTTTTTGCCAAAAAGCGATTACTCCGGGCCTGCAATCATTGAAGGCTCGCTGGATGCACTTTTCAGGAAGGCTGATTTCTTGACCTTTCACGTCCCCTTGACCCCCGACACAAAACACCTGATCAATTCCCGGAGCCTAAGACTTCTCAAACCCGAATGCCGGATCGTGAATACCTCTCGAGGGGCTTTAATTGACGAGGCGGCTTTGGCGCTTGCATTGCACGAGTCGAGAATCGCAGGAGCGGCTTTGGACGTCTTCGAAGAAGAACCCCTACCGGCTACCCATCTACTCTGCCATGCACCCAACGCGCTGCTGACTCCCCATATCTCTTCGTCAACGAAGGAATCTCTGGACCGTATGTCGCTTGAGGCTGCGCAGGGCCTATTGGATGTGCTGCACGGGAGAAGACCGGAGTACGTTGCAAATCCAAAGGTGTTCACCGATGAACGGTAATAAAGCAATGATCGCAGGATTCACCACCATGGTTGGGCTGGCTGCGTGCATTGAACTCTGGATGGGCAGGCCGCTTCTCGGCCCGGACGGTAAATTCGGGTGGTGGGAAGGCAACATCTGGAGTAGTGAAAATTCTCAGCGCTTTGCTGACGCCTATTCCTTTTCACACATTGTCCATGGCATTCTATTCTACGCGATTCTCTGGCTCGTGGCTCGAAAGGCTCCATTGAGTTACCGGTTCTTGACCGCCGTTTTCTTGGAAGCGTTTTGGGAGGTGCTGGAAAATTCTCCCGTTATTATCAATCGCTATCGGGAAGTAACCATCTCTCTCGGGTACGTGGGTGACAGCGTCCTGAACTCGTGCAGCGATATTTTCATGATGGCACTGGGATTCTGGTTTGCCTATCATGCACGAGTATGGATCAGTATTGCCTCCGTTCTGGTTCTGGAAGTGGGTTGTTTGGTGTGGGTTCGCGACAATCTGACGCTCAATCTCATCATGCTCATTCATCCTATCGACGCCATCAAGGCATGGCAATCGGCCGGGCGGCCGCTGTCATAGTCTTCAGGTATAGTCCACGAACTGGATCGATGTCGATGCTACGATGAAGCCTCCTATGCCAATTCGCATCCGAACTGGTCAGAGTCTGATTCTCCCCGCCGAAGGGAAGATGATGAAAAAATTCCCCCGGTGTCGCGGTGACCCGGCCTACACGAACGTTTACGAACATCGGCCTCAAATTCCTATGCACTGCTTTTATTGGCTTGTACGGTGGCAATCCTTGCCTGCATGTCGCGCGTCAGGTGCGGCACAATGCCCAGTAAGCGCTCGATCAACATGAGCTGCCCGCGGTGGTGCATCTCGTGCTCTTTGGCGCTCAGCAACATTTCAAACCGGGATTTGCTAGGCGGCGTCATCCCCTTGGGATAAGCAACGCTCTGGCTCAAGAAATCCTCCGAAGCTCCCTCCAGCAAATGAGCAAACTTGTCGCCATTTGCACGTAGCATGCCGACGATCTCCGCCTTTGAACGGACGACTTGTTCTTCGGCTATCAGCTTGCCTACGTATCCGAAGAAATCGAACCCGTCAAATGAAGTTCGCTTTTCGATGAAGTGAATTTGCTCGGGCAAACTCGGAAACACCGCGAGATGCACCAGCACTTGCGCCACAGTCCGTGTCTCGGGTACAGCCCGGAAGTTATAGTGCTGCTCGGGAATCTCTTCGGCTATAACGATCGTGTTCTTGCGCACCGTGCGAAAACTGTCAGATAGTCCTTTCGATCCATAGTAGATCATTGATTTACTCCTCCGATAAGGTTTAGGGACAGTTTAGCTACGAGTCGACGGTATTGTCAAACTAGGGCAGGAGGGGCGGAAAGGGGGGGGCGCTGAGATTCATGATATAGTTGCGGCATTTCGTCGCGCTTGAGGCTCATGAACGGTCAACTCTCTAACGGGCTCCAACCACTTGCCACTTCGGAAAATTGCATCGTCGAGGCCGGCAGTGCCAAACCAGTTCTGCTGCGAGGAGTCAATCGCTCTGGATTGGAGTGGGCGGAGCCGAACGAAGAAGGGTTCTGTTCTGCAGCCGGAATCTCACGAGCGGAGATTGAGTTTATTGTCACAGGTTGGAACTGCAACATTATCCGGCTGCCCTTCAATCAGGACTGGGCTTTGAATGGCCGAAGAGGGCATAGTGCCGAAGAATATCTGAGTAACCTTGACCGGGTGATCGACTGGGCATCGCGCGCTGGGGCCTACGCTCTTCTCGACTTGCAGTGGCTGGATGCCGATCGCCCTTTCGGCGGCCACCGTAACTTTGTGGCCCCACTCCCCAACTTGCGGTCTGTCGAAGTTTGGGAACTGCTCGCCAGCCACTATCATGACGAGCCCGCCGTCCTTTACGACCTCTTCAATGAACCTCATGACTGTCTTCCCGATGATCCCTATCCGCTGGTTCGAGAGGATGGCGCACTCTATCCGATGACGCATCGGAGAGTCACGATGGCCGAGTGGCAGCCCTGGGCACTCCGGCTCATTGATGTGATCCGCTTAGCCAATCCGGATGCAGTCGTATTTGTTTCAGGTATCAATTGGGGTTACGACCTACGCGGTATGCCGCTGAATCGGGCAAATCTGGTTTACTCCACCCATGTCTACAATAACAAAGACGTAAACTGGGAAGACGCTTTTGGAAACCTGGCGACTCGTGTACCCGTGTTTGCAGCCGAGTGGGGTGGCCAAGAAGAGGATCAAGAATGGGGACGGTCGCTGGCCGACTACTTTGATCAGCTGGGAATGGGTTGGACTGCCTGGAGCTGGTCAAATGAGCCTTTTCTCGTAGCTGGCTACGTTCCCACTCAATTTGGAGAAGTTGTTCGGGCGCGACTCCCCGGTGCGGTTAATGGAAAGATCTTAGCTGGATGATTGTCAGTGAACACATCTCGCCCTTCTCAAAACTTGCCAACTCGGATGATCCAGCTGCAAATTTTCGGCAATTAAACCCTTCTTTCCGACTTTCATAGTCCTAGCAAAAATTACTCTATTTTTAGTTGTTTCGAGACCGCTTTCCACTCCAAGCAGCTGTGAATTTTCGTCTGGTATGAATTATCGGAAATCATAACACCTTGCTGACCAAAAGACCTGGCAACTAGCAGGACCTTAGAAGTAGGATCCGCCCTCCAACCTCCTTGCTATAATGAACTTTGTACTTTTTGGGAGGCAATCTCGGAAGGGATCAGACTCATATCAAATTCTTAACGATTCTGAAGGTATCTACAACATAAACCACCTATATTACCTCACAATTGCAGGTAAGAACCTGATCGTGGAGTGTCGCCAAAGTGGACAAAACAGCAACCCTAGGCACGAAAAGGTCAAAACATCTCTTAATTTGCAGAAATAAAATGACTTAATAATCGAGTAGAACCTAGGCCAGTCATCGTTAGGCTAGTTTGACGAGAATCAGGTGAGGAGAAAACTGCCCGTTTTGGGTAAAAGAGTTCATGAATTTAGGTAAGATACTCATGAGTCATCGAATATCATGATGACGAGGTCTAATCAAAATGACGCCTAGTTTATGCAAACCTGGAACTTAATAATGCCTCCCTGGAGTTTAGACCCAGTTTTATCGAAAATCGGTATTCCACAGCACCGCAGTACAACTTCTCCCTTCGGTGCCACCATCGAAGGGAGAATAAGAATGAGTTTTTCAGGTTGACGCAAAAATTAGGATGTGTCGTGACGTTTTGTTGTGTTCAGTAGAAGCCGTTAATATGAGGAACAGAAAAATTCAATTCCAGGAGAATTATTTGTCCCTAAGGATAAAGGTGAAGGGGATTTTGCTTTCTTCTGCCCTAATACTTGTTCTAACTACTCCTTGCCTTCACGCCGCAGGTATTAGCCTTGCATGGGATCCGAATACTGAAAACAACCTTGCGGGATACAAAGTTTATTACGGAAATTCTCCTCGTCAATACTCTCGCTTTGCCGGTTTCGAGGAATATACGCTTCTGGCCGGATCCGTGAATCAACCCGGCTTTACGGCCAGCGGTTTGCCGGCGGGAACATATTACTTTGCGGTAACAGCCTACGACTTTTCCGGGCATGAGAGTGATTACTCGAACGAGGTCTCGGTCGACCTCGCCAATACTTGGATGCTTCCCTCTAGCGCCCATGCTCCTGGGAAGGGAACAGCTTATTACAAGACTGATTTGACGCTGGCTAATCCGAGCAACTCCAGTGCAAACATAACCCTGAAGTTTCTTGGAAACAATGTGGATGGCAGTTCCGGAGCCGAAAAAAAGTACCCCCCCATCCCTCCCAAGAATTCCGTTACCTTCAAGGATGTTCTGGCTTCCGTATTCAATGTCGGGACAGGGTTTGGAGCCATCAAGATTGATTCGACGAACCCTGGCCTCGCCATTCTTTCGCAAACCTACACAGCTGGAAGCGGAGGCACATTTGGACAAAGTGTCCCTGCCATGGGAATGGAACACCGCATTACTGCCGGGAATCTCGGGGCCATTTCAGGTGTACGGCAGGATGCGCAGTTCCGCACCAACTTAATCATGGCCAACGTGAAACCGGCCAACCTGGACGTTGATGTAACCGTTGTTTCAGAGGCCGGGATAGCCCTTGGGCATAAGCACATTGTCCTCCTACCACTCGGTATGACGCAGTTTTCGGGACTCACGTCGCTGGGTGTCAATAGTGACGTCCGAGGCGCGTATTTCCTGCTTTCAACTCCTACTGCCGGAGGGGACTTCGCGGCTTATGCGTCCGTGATCGACAACCAAACCAACGATCCCCGCACTCTGTTAACCACAGTTGTTGGAGGCGATGGCGTTCCAGCGTCCTGGATCTTAACTTCCGCTGCACGTGCGGGGGGCCAGGCCGGCGCTTACTTCACAACAGAATTAGCCATCGCCAATATTGGTAATAGCCTGGCTCAGGCGACCTTGAAATATCTTGGAAATAACAAGGACGGACGGGACGGGAAAGAAGTGGGTTTTCAGCTGGCAGGCGGGAAAGCAGTTACGTATTCCGATTTGCTTTCAGCCGTATTTGGACTCCACTCCAACGCCGATTTTGGAGCGGTGCTTATTAAGTCGTCGAGTAGTGCGCTCAGTATCATCTCCCAAACTTCCACTCCCGCACCTGGAGGAGGAACTTTTGGCCTGAGTGTCCCGGCCGTTTTGGATTCACAGCTCATCAGTTCAGGAATTTCACGCTCAATCCCGGGAATACGCGAGGATGCCAATTTCAGGACCAACCTTATCATGTGTAATGGCACGGAAATTCCTATCGATGTCAATGTGGCAATCGTGTCGGAGACCGGCGTAGAGTTGGCTCATGGAAACTTCGCACTTTACCCCTTGGGAATGACTCAAAGCCGCGTGGTCCGTGAATTTGGCATAAGCGGCGACTTGAGCGGAGCTCGCATCGAGTTGTCCACGCCTACGGCAGGAGCTGCATTTACAGCTTACGCTACGGTGATTGACAATGTGACTAACGACCCCCGAACCCTCCTGCCCTGGTAGTCTTAATTTACATTTGATTGCTACAGACGAATTTCCACATGCTTTAACAGCAAGTCGGAACCTCCTGATCAGCCGCCTCTTGAGTGGCTTCGCTTCACTTGGTCGGTCCATACCTAAAGTGTCCTCAGACTCTCCGTTTAAGATGATCGGCCAGTCTTAGTGCCAAGGCAACGATCGTGAGGGTCGGATTAGCGAATCCGGCGCTGGGGAACAGCGACGCCCCGCTGACATAAAGGTTGTCGACTCCATGAACGCGGCCATCGGGGTCAACCACACCAAAACGCGGGTCCTCATGCATTCGAGTGGTTCCGGCATGGTGATGAGCGTTAGGATCAGGCCTCTGATCCGAGTGGATTTGGACTTGGCCGAGTCGCGCTGCTTCTAACTCCGAGGCCAGAACCCTCCTCAATCGTTGGAGGTCGGCCTGCTCCTGTTCGCGCCAACACCAATGCAGCTCAACTTGGGGGACACCGAGGAAATCCTTAGTCTTTGCAAGCACAATCCGGTTTTCAGGATTCGGTCGCTGCTCGATATTCACCAGTAACTCAAAAGCATCAAAGGCGATTGAGAGATCCCGAGTATTCGACCACCCATAGCCGCTCGTTGGCTGATTTTTCATGAATCGGCACAGAGGAGCCAGTAGGCGAGTAGTCAATCCAGGAAATGACGTTCGCGTTTTCACCCGTGGGAAAAGCGTGATGGATGCATTCGGCAATCGAGCCGCCTTGATCGTGTCGGCTCGGAGAGCAATCCGTCCTCCAATAATCGTGCCGTCCTGTGCTGGGTGGACATCATAAAACAGAGCTTGGCTGAATAGATCTTGAGAACGGGGAACGAGAGTGAGCGCATAATCTCGAGGGTGCTCCATGAAGCACCGCCCTACCCAGCCATTCTTGTTTCCTATGGCTTCCTCCCCATTCTCTCTTGATAGAAGCAGAATGCGCGCGTTTTCGATCGCCCCCGCGGCAAGCACAACAATCGACGCCTGCACATGGAACTGCCTTCCATCTAAACACGCCACATTCGCCTGGTTAATTCTCCTTCCGGCAGCTTGCGTTTCGAGACTGCAGACGGTGGCGTGATGGAAGAGCGAGATGTTCTCGCTCCTCCGAATATCCCGCAAGAGCGAATATGAGAAGGCACGGCCAACCCCGAACTGGTAAACCCTGGTGGTTAAGTGCTCACCGTCCAGTGGGAAGCTAGGATGATTCCTATCGGCCCAATCTTCTCCATCATAGGCGAACGGACCTAATTCACAGATTTTCTGGGAACGCCTGTAAAATGGTTCCAGGTGCGAAGAATCAAACGGCCAACCACAGAGCGGAAGATCCTCTCTTGCTTCAAAATCACAAGGATCGAGTGGCACATACTTGGCGCCGACTCCCTTGCCCACGGGCGTATTCCACAAGGCCACCGTACCGCCCGCCCGCCGATGACGGCTCTGACGCAGGCCGACATAGGGATCACCAATCACTGCACCTTCATTGAGTTCTTGGATGTACTCCTCCGATTCTAACCCCCCACTCTCAAGTACCAAGACCTCAACCTTGTGCCCAATCAACTCGCGCGCCAACACCATTCCTGCAGGCCCGGCTCCAACCACGCAAATATCCACTTTAAGTATTGCCCCGCCTGATATCTTTGCGCGTCCAACTCCATCGCTATTCCTTCCACTCCCAATGTCACAGTTGAATATCGTTATCCTTGGCTTTCAGGTGATGAGCAATAGTCCTATGCGGATCCTCTTTCTTCTGTTGTGAAGCTCAGGGTAGATCGAGCCGAAACAAATAAGGAAGATCTGGTGGAATTGTACCATGCCGCCGGAAATGGGTAAGAGCCAGAGGGAACTGAGCGAGGCGTCGACTCAGAGCATAGCAAGTGAATACCGCATTGATACCAAGAGAAGGCCATTTTTTTCATCGAGACCCACTTTTCAATGGAAAGGATTTCTTCCTAGCCGTGCAGAACGATTCAGGGATAGACTCCATTCACTTTGGGAATGACCCGGGCCAAACCACCAAGGGCGGAGGGAGCTAGTATTGTCGGAGTCTTGTACAGTTTCGGTCATCATGCCTACGCGGGCTCTGCGCCACCGAATCCCGCTGCTTGAGCGAGCTCTTGAGAGCGTTTTAACTCAAGAGGCTGTCCGCGTTGTCCCGCTCGTCGTCATCAATGGACCGGACGGTGATCCGGAGTTCACTCGGCGGCTCAGTGCAGATCGTCGCCTTCGAGTCATCCAGCTCGAAGAGGCGGACCTTCCCACGGCCCTACGCACCGGACGGAAGAAAGTTGATTCGGAATATTTTGCCGAGCTGGATGATGATGACTTCATGCTCCCTCAGGCACTGATGGTGCGGGTTCAAGCGCTCGAAGAGTTACCGGATCTCGACGCGGTCATCACCAACGGCTTCAGGCGTGGCTCGGATGGCGATAAACTGCACATCAATCATATTGCGATGGTTGAGCAAGACCCCTTGCGGGCTTTGTTTCACGGCAATTGGTTATTGCCGGGTTCATGGCTATGCCGGACGGGAACGGTTGGACCTGAACTTTTTGATGGCATGCCCAGATATCGAGAGTGCACTTACTTCGCACTGCAGCTCGCAACGATTTATCGGATCAAGTTTCTCGACCATCCTACTGTCGTATGGCATGCGGACACACCGTTTTCAGAATCCAAGTCTCGGGGTTACGCACTGGGTGAAGAAGCCGCGTTGCGCCGTATCCTGGAGCTTGATCTGCCGGAAGACGTGCGAGTTCATTTCCAGTCTAAACTAGCAGGCGCCTACCATATTGGAGCCGACTTGCATCTAAGGGAGGGTAATCGAAAGGGGGCTTGGAGCTGGCATCTTCAGTCTCTCCGTCAGCCTGGAGGCTGGCGCTACCTCCCTTTCACCCGGAAGTTATTCTCAGCGCTCCTCCGATCCTGAATGGCATGTTGAAAAATCCAACAAAAGTCCTCGTGCTCGGCATCGATGCAGCAAATCCCCTGTTGCTCCAGCAGTGGGCGGAAGACGGAACCCTCCCCGCCATCCGCTCGTTGATGGCCCGTGGTCGGGTCGGGAAGATCCGGGGTGTGGAGGGCTTTTTTGTCGGTTCAACCTGGCCCTCTTTCTATACTGGTCTCTCTCCTGCCCGGCACGGTTTTCACTACCTCTTTCAGCTCAAGCCGGGCACGTATGACTTCTATCGTCCCGCCGAAGATGGGATCGTCGGCGGGGTTCCAATTTGGAGACACCTCAGCCAAGCCGGACGGCGCGTGGCCATTCTGGATGTCCCACTCACCTGCATTGACTCGTCCCTCAATGGGATTCAAGTGGTGGAGTGGGGTGGCCATGACTCTGTTTATGGATTCAAAACCTGGCCAGCGCCGCTGGCTGAAACCATTCGCTCTCGCTTCGGCCTCCATCCTCTAGGGCCGTCTTGCGATGGCGTGCGGCAGACCCCTCGAGACTATCAAGCATTTACCAATCAACTGGTCCAAGGGGTCCGCACCAAAACAGAGCTAACCAGACATTTCCTCAGAGAGGGCAACTGGGACTTCTTTATGCAGGTGTTTACGGAATCTCATTGTGTCGGCCATCAGTGCTGGCACTTACATGATGTGAATCACCCGGCGCACGAGCCCTCGATCGTTGCGGCTGTAGGTGACCCACTGCGTCTCGTGTACACAGCAATTGACAGAGCTATTGGCGAGGTGGTGGATGAAGCCGAAAACGCTCTAGTCGTGCTGCTCGTGGCGCATGGTATGTCTTATTGGTATGGCGCTCAGTTTTTACTTCGCGAGACATTATTCCGGCTCGGCGTAACCCGACCGCTCCCTGCCACACCCCCTCCCAATGGAATTTTTTCCACGGCACTCACGGGAGGGCGCTGGATTTGGAGGCGCTTCCCAGCGCCAATTCGAAAAGGGATGGCACCTCTCCTGGAGCAGTTGCGTTCCAGGGGCCGGGCAGACCTTCCCACGATAGGAGTCGATACGGCCACGAGCCTCTGCTTTGCCGTCAACAATGGGCTAGCAGTCGGTGGGATCCGGCTGAATTTGATGGGTCGAGAGCCCCAGGGAATTCTCAAGCCCGGGCAGGAGGCGAAGGCATTTTCTGACGAATTGACGGCAAATCTACTGAACATCACGGACGAACGCACCTCCAGGCCTCTAATAAAGCGCATTCTTCGAACAGCGGACCTCTATACTGGCCAGCACCTCGATCATCTCCCGGATCTCTTAGTGGAGTGGAGCGATGAAGTGCCGACTGGAAGCACGTCGGTTGGGAAGGGTGCCGGTGCCTTCGTCCGCGCCAGTTCCCCCAAGATTGGAGTCATCGAAGGCGCCAATGAGTATTGCCGTACTGGCGAGCACCGGCAGTTTGGGTTATTCGTCGCAGCCGGCCCTATGATACGTCCTGGCGCGCTCACCAATGAGATTTCCCTGCTCGATCTGGCACCAACGCTTGCCAGGTACCTGGGTGTGGACTTGCCGGATTGCGATGGTCGTCCCTCGGATGAATTGCTCGAATGCGGGCCGGCCCGCGATTCAATTACCTAATTTACGGTACGTGGCCGGTCAGTTGTGGGAGAGTCGTCGGCGTCGGAGTAAATGCAACGTTGTATTCGGAATCAAACACGACTTGTTCACCATTGAATCGGAAACTAAACGTGGTGTAGAACGGCGTCTCGTATAGGCAAAGCTTTACGGTATAGATATCGTCTGCGGTCCAGGCGCCGCTGGCAGCAACCGGATGGATAGATGGCAGCACCATGCGATTATCGAGCCCATTCACAAAGGAAGATCGTCCCTTTTTCCAGGAGCCGTTCCCGCATGCAATTCGACTCTCGCCGCTGGAAGTGCGGATCATGAGTGTCGCTCCGTCGGGCTTAAACTCAAATGACAAGGCCTCAAGATGCCGATCGTTTGCCGGGAAACCATAGGTCTTGCCCGATCGAGCAGCAGCGAGTGGAGGCATAGAATGCCCGGAGGGTGCACGCACCGTCAGGCTTGCCAACTTCTTCAAGAGCTTTTCGTTGGCCTCACCATTGGCTGGCAACGAAGATGTCTCCATGGCAGGTAGAAGTTTCTCCCAAACGAGATCCAATACCGATTGCATATTGCGGTAACCGCCTGTGATCGCCACAACAGCATCGAGGTCGGGCAGGACAACGCAAAATTGTCCAAACGCCCCATCGCCGCGATACTGTCCATACCGGCAGCGCCAGAATTGGTAACCATAACCTTGATCCCAGTCACTCTTCGGGTTGCTGCCATTGGACGTCTGGCGCATCGTGGCCGCAGCGATCCAGGCTGCTGGCACCAATTGCCGCCCCTTCCATTCACCTTTTTGAAGGTAGAGTTGTCCGAAGCGAGCAATATCTTCCGTGCGTACGCTCAGGCCATACCCGCCCAGAGAGATTCCTTGCGGACTCGTATCCCAAGTGGGTTTCTCTATTCCCAAGGGTTCGAACAGCCGTGGCCGCAGGAAATCGAGTACCGTCATTCCGGTCACTTTTTGAACGATGGCCGAAAGCATGTAACTGGCCGGTGTATTGTAGAGGAAGTGTGTACCTGGCTTAAATGGAACGGGGTGCGCGAGGAAGGTCTTTGTCCAAGGCTCGTTTGCAGCGAGGGTCGGTTCGGTTTGGTCTCCGGTGGACATACAGAGTAAGTCGCGTATCCGCATTGCTTTCAAGTTGGCACCGGGTTCGGCAGGCGCGTCCTCGGGGAAGAACTTTAAGACTTCGTCGTCGAGGCTGAGCTTCCCGTCTGTGATCGCCAATCCCACGGCGGTAGACGTAAAGCTCTTGCTCAGTGAGAACAGCATGTGCGGACTTTTTGCATCATAAGGCGCCCACCAACCCTCGGCCACAACGGTGCCGTGGCGCACCAACATGAAGCTGTTCATCGTGTTGACCTCTGTATCAGCGGCCTCGACAAAAGCGAGAATTGCAGTTGAAGAGATCCCCTGTTTCTCGGGGCTGCTGCGAGGCAAGCTCTGGGAAGAGGTATCAGCCGCAGGGCAAACTAAGCCAACAACGATGAGCAAAACCAAGGGGAGTCGTGATTTCATGATTATTTTGTCCGCACAATAGAGTGGAGTCGAAAACCTAGCAATTAGACCAGCCGGGGTCAAGGATTGTTTCGAATACTCACGACTATGTCCATCCGGTTGAAAGGCGGAAAAAGGATTCTAAGTGGTGCTTCGATGCTCGTCTGCATTGAGTCTTAGCAGCGGGTTCTAAAAAGCAATGGTTCGAATATGATGTTCACGGGCCGGGGCGCAATGTGAAATCATTACGGTAGGGCATGGAGGACATGGAGGCTGGGACGATGACCCAGCCTTACGGAGCTACCAGAGCAAGCTGCTTGGTTGGCTAGAGCATGTTGTCGGGACAAAAAACACGGCCCAGCCTTCGAGCCTTTCAGTGCTAAAATGGGCTTATTGAGCCGGTTGGAAGATTCGCCTCGCCCTTATTTGAGGGTGTTTTTATGGATTCGAGGGTTTCGACAATAAGAGGTTCAGTCTAATCCACACCCATTGAAAACACCTGAAAAAGCGGGAAGGCACTCGGAGTAGGATGAACAACACGAACTCAATTGAGACATTCGATCGGTTGGACCCGGAGCCGCGCTGGCCAGCCTGGATCGCGGTGTTGGCCGTGGGGGGGTTGCACACGGCGCTTCCTTCCTATCTGTTGCTTGGCCCTCGTTGGGTTTTTCCAGCAATTATTCTTGCCCTGTTGGTGCCAACCGTCATTTCACATGCCAAGAAACATCATCAGCTCAATCGTGTAGTCGGCTTTGCCGCCACCGGCGCGGTGACCTTGGGCTTGATTGTCTCGGTGGTCCTGCTGATCGACGCATTGCCTGCGCACAAGGAAACCCCGGCCGAGCTGTTGTTATCTGCCGCATCTCTGTGGGTCACGAATATCCTGGTCTTTGCGCTCTGGTACTGGCGGCTTGATGCAGGCGGCCCACACGGGCGCGATCAACGGCGAGGCCATCCTGAAGGTGCGTTCTTGTTTCCACAAATGACACTTCCTCCCCAGGCAAGGAGTGGCGCGGAACAGGAGGACTGGTCCCCCAACTTTGTCGACTACCTGTTCCTCGCCTTTAATACGAGCACGGCCTTTTCCCCCACCGATTCACCAGTGCTTACCCGTTGGGCAAAGCTCCTCATGATGTTGCAATCTCTCATTTCTTTGACCGTGATTGCCTTGTTAGCGGGGCGGGCGGTCAACATCCTCTAGCTTGTCGTTCGCCAAAGCCTCTTTGGTATGAAAGTGAATCACTTTTGGACCCTTCTCTTCCTTCATTATCCTGCCTAGTGTAGAGATTCATCGATGAGTTGGAATACCAGTGTTCACTGCCTTCAGAGAGCAACAGATGCTGAAGCATTCATTGTTGTTTGCCGCAAAGATTTGTGGGTTGTAAAATATTCAGGGTCTCGGGGTTGGGCATAAAGGTATGATACAGGTACCGAAGGATTCAGTCCCGGCATAGCTTCTAAAGGGTTTCCCGATCTTCGGCGACTTCATGCGAAACCATCTGTTTTCGTTGCTCAACCCTCTCTGATTTCATTTGCTAAGGCGAAGATTGAGAGGGATCAGAATCGTCGAATAGTAAAGAAACTTTTCTCAATTCTACTACTACACGATCCCTCCTTTATCAGCCTTCGGGCTAGGAGACAACATGCTCTACAAATTTTCCTGCCATGCCCAGCGAGATGCACAAGCCTCTCCAGTCGTACCACCGTCGGACTATAATCTGTACTCTATCAGTCGGAGAGATTTCATGAAGGCCGCTCTGGTCACCCCTGCAGCCGGTTTTCTTCAAAAGGTTGATTCTTCAAACGGTCCGATCTACCTGGCGATTGTGAACCATTGGCACCATTCCGGTGTGGGCTTTTTATTCCGTGAAGGAGACGTTGCCGGAAAGCGCTACAACCAAGCTTACTCCATTTTCTATTCGATTCAGAAAACCATGGATGCTCTGGACCGCTGGCCCTCAGCCGCGATCTGTCTTGAATTTGACTCCTATGCCTATGAAACAATCTTTGAAGAGGATCCGGAATTCGTTCGGAACAAAATGCAAAAGTACGTGAACCAGGGGCGGATCGACATAGTCGGAGGCACTTACACCCAGCCCTATTCGCAGCTGGTCGGATGGCAATCCAATGTACGGCAACTGGTGGAAGGCCGTGCGGTAGTCCGCAACGTCTTCAGTAAAGAAGTTGACCTTTTTCTGGTTGAGGAGATCATCTTCCATCCCCAGATGCCGCAACTTTTGAAACTCTCGGGGTTTCGTCATGCCTCCCTACAAAGCCACAATAACGGCACAACCCGTGAAATCCGCGAACCTGTCGTACAGTGGCGCGGCCTCGACGGCACGTCAATCGATACAATCCCGAATAACGAATTAATGATCTCGCTCCTGAAACAGAATCAGACGTTCGAAAAAGAGTTAGGTCCCGCACGGCAGTTCAACACACCTCTGCTCACCCTCTGGGCGGAAGTATGGCCGCCAGGCTTGGACTGGGGGGCAGTTATTTGGCCTACGAAAAAGGAATTCAGGCGCTCCAAGCCGAAGGAGTTCAGCTCGTTGGTATCAGTGAATACATGAATCAGCGGTGCAAGCCCGGCGAGCAATTTCCGTCGGAATACATCCGTCTCGATGACGCCACTTTTACATTCGGGTGGCCTCAGAACCAGGGCATGCTGTGGGAGAAAATGGGAGGATGGGGTTTCCAGGGCGATTTTCTCATGAAAGAAGATCGCCGCCTTGAAGCCAAACTGAAAGCACTGGAGCAACTCCTGTCGATCGCTCCCCATCCGAACTTGAACAAGAAGGTCGAAGATCTCTGGAAAAAACTCATGGTCACCCAAAACCATGACTTCTTCATTGTGGCTGACTACCCCATGCAGTACAAGAAAGTGAACACCAGCATGTTGGAAGTTGCCGCCATGATTTACCGGGAGATTGATGCTGAGGTGGCCGATGTCCGCAGGACCATCTATTCCAGTCTGCTCCCTTCATCTGGTGGAAAAAGTGAACAAATTTTGGTCTGCCAAAATCCAACAGCTCAGCAAGACAAACAACCGATCGTGTTTGAAGCGCCCCTGGACGCAAAGTCAACCTTCAGTTGTCATGGTGGGAGCCAGGAACTGGAGGTGCAAAGAATCGAACCTTCGTATCTTAACGAAAACCCGAAGTTTGCGATTCTCGCTGCCCTTCCCCCCTACGGTTTAAAGACATTTCGCCTCACGCAAAAGCCCCACGCGGCTCCAGGACAATCACCTAAGTCCAAGGAGATCACTAATGAATTCTATACAGTTCGGTGGGAGTCCAAGGACTCCGCGTTCTCCATACGAGACCTTCAGTCCGGTCAGACTCTTCTGTTCCGACCGTTCTCGGGTGAGATTCGACGAGTGAATGAAACGTTGTGGCCAGCACCAAATACTGGAGAAAACTTCCGCGCCAAGACTTTCGGAGAAATCACATACAACACTTCCGTGGAAGCAAGTGGCCCACTTTGTCACTCCCTTTTTGCGAAAGGTGGCATCTTGACCCTTGCAACCACGGAGTACCCAGCGGCCTGGGTCGAAGCTCGAGCCCGGCTTTATCGGGGGGTCAAGCGAATTGACATTTGTACTGAATTACACACTTATCCACAAATGGCCTACCTCGCTCTTGCAGAACTGGAAGTGCCGTTTGAGCCGGTCACGGTCCATCGCGACTTTCCTTTTGGGGAAGAACAAAGTGACAAAGATCAGTTCACCGCTCTTCACTATGTCCGGCTTGAAACCCCGAAGGAGGCTATAGTTCTTGCACATGCAGGCACGCAACAGTTCTTCAAGAAGAATGAACAGGGTCGCACTATCTTGAGGAACATGATTGCGCGGGAAACTCACAAAGGAAGTTTTCGCTGGCGTTGGAGCCTGAAGACGGGTAGTTCTTTTTCAGCAAGTGAAAGCTATCTTCTTGCCGAATCGCTGTTAGGGGCGGTGGCGGAGCTAGCTGAAGGGACTTCACAGATTTCGCGGTCATTGGTTTCCACTGACGATCCGGCTGTCGCGATTTTTCGAATTGATCGAGGTCAGAAACAAACGACTCTCTGGCTGTCAAATTTTTCCGCTGAGAAACGCAGTTCAACATTGACTCTATCTGATCCCACGACCTCGGCCAGAAGAGTGGATTTCGAGGGGAAACCTGTTCCAGACAAGCCGGCTCCAAAGCTACAAGGGGCGAAAAACATTGGCCTGTCTCTTTCTCCGTGGGAAATGATGGCTCTGGAACTGAATCATGAATAGTCTTGGCAGCACGGAATAACAAACCAAAATTCATTGGGTCGGCATGAAGCATTAAGGATGCTTCTGCTTTTTGCCTTCTGCTTTCTATCTCCTCCTCCCCCGCTACTGCGCCGATATCCCCAGTATTGCGAGAATTCATCCATTCACGGGAGAAAGCTGGGATTACTTGGGTCATTTTGTTTCAATCAGTTACGTAGGGTCAAGGAGGCATTCGGCTCGGAACTTGGTCTGGACCATCAATTGCTGACATTGTTTAACCAAGGGAGGACCGCCGAATCATTTGCGATCAAATGATCTCTCCGTTCTTTTCTATACGGTGATTTTGGTGTGGCCACTCCAATCTGCTGTTCTCAATAAACAGTCCCCTAGAAACGATCTGGCATGTTGGCACAGAAACAGAGAGATATGCAGGCGTTGTTAGAACGCCATCAAAAATTCTGGGATTTGGAAGAAGTAGACCGGCCGTTGCTGGTTGTCCCGGTCGATGTATACGCCCCGACCAAGCGGTTTTGTTCCACCCTAGTCGGGGGCGCCCTTGAGCCCGACGCAGTGGACGCAGCAGTCGTCATGGAAGAGTATGACCGGCTGGCGGCGATGCATGAAGAAATTGGAGACGACTATCTTGTCGCAGCTGAGCCAGTGTTGGGCGTCCCCTGGCTGGAAGCGATGGTCGGTTGCCCGATTCACGTTTCCAGTACGGGTGCGATGGCGGCCAGGCCCGTGCACTCTCCTCAAAATATTCAGAGCATCTCCGTCTCTCCGGATAACCGCTGGCTGCAAACCTCAATCGATTTCTTGAGAGCCGCGGCCCGCCATGCTGCCGGACGCTACCCGGTTTCAGTCGGTCATCTCCGGGGGCCATCCGACATCCTATTTGCCATGCTGGGATCAGAGTCTTTCTTACTATCATTCTACGATCAACCTGAGAGGATTCAGACGCTAGCGCACATGGCAGCCAGCGCCTGGATGGATGCCGCCCAATCTCAACTGCATGCGGTCCCTCGATTCTATAGCGGCTATGTTCTACGCTGGTTCGGCATCTGGGCGCCGCAGCCCGCGGTGTGGTATCAGGAAGACGCTTCCACCATGATTTCCCGGGACTTCTACCAGGACCTGTTTCTCGCTTCTACCCGACGAGCCCTGGTTTTCCCCTATTCAGTATTTCACCTGCATTCCCCGTCGCTCCATATCGTCGATCTCATCCTGGAAGCCAATCTCCCGAATCTCAGGGCTTTCAATATCAATATGGATCCGACTGGAATTTCAATTGATAAGGCCATCCCTGTCTTGCAGCGCATTCAAGAGCACGGCAAGGCGCTCATACTTAGCAAGGACTTGTATGAGAACTTCACCTTGAAAGAGTACGAGGAGATCCTCAAGGCCCTGTCGTCTCGAGGGCTTTGTGTTTGGCTGGATGGTAAGACGATCGAGGAGGCTCATGAGATTCTATCTTTGGCCAAAGAGCAGACGGTTAAGAGTCACCCAAAATCCTTCTTGACCTGACCCGTGAAAGGAGCAGAACCGTGGAAATCCTCCCCAATATTCACCGCGTCAGCACGCCCATGGGGGAACGGGTTGTTCATCAATACCTCTTTGTCGGCGAAAAAGTATTGCTCTTTGATACTGGCTTGGATTCCAGCATTGAAACCGTCGTCTCTCCTTATCTTAAATCCATCGGCCTCGACCTCGGGCGGTTGCATTACGCGCTGGTAAGCCATGCAGATGGAGATCATCTGGGAGGCAATCAGGCCCTAAAGCGCCTCGCGCCACAAGCACTCCTGATGGCACACAATCTCGATGTGCCGCTGATTGAGGATGTCGAGCGGTTGATCGAAGAACGCTACAACCAGTTCTACCTTAACCATGGGCTCGGGATCAGCCCTGAAGCAGCCGATTGGGTGCGCCGATTCTGTAAATCCGGAGTCCCTATTGATATTGGCCTGGAAGGCGGGGAAACGCTCCGCCTCCAACTAGATTGGGAACTGAAAGTGTTGCATGTGCCCGGACACACCTATGGTCATCTCTGTGTCTACGACGCCAAGAATCGCTTGGCAGCCATCGGAGATGCCGTCCTAGGAGAGGGTGTCCCGGATGCCGAAGGCCAGCGGATCACCTTACCTCCAACCTATCTCTATGTGGACACGTATCTAAGCAGCATCAAGGCCCTGTTGAATTTGCCTATTGAGACCCTGCTCACCGGGCACTTTCCCGTGATGCGTGGCAAGCAAGTGACGGAGTTTCTGTATGGCAGTCTGTTTTTCGCCCAGCGATTGGAGGAAGGCATCCTGCAAACAATTCGCGAAGCCCGGTCCACCCTGACGTTGAAAGAGATCATCCTGACTTTGAGTAGCCGGATTGGCAATTGGCCGGCCGAGTCCTGCGTGGGAGATGCCACTTTTCCATTCAGTGGACACTTACAGCGTTTGGAAAACTTCGGGCTGATCCGTCAGGAGCGCAAGGACAACCTTGTCGCCTGGAAGGCAGCGTAAAAAAGGAGGCCCTTCATGGACTGCTCAATCAATGAATCGCGTCTCGCTCGCGACCTTCGCGCCGTCACCTTGGAAAACCAGTGGATGGCTGTCACGGTCCTTGTAGACAAGGGAGCCGATATCTATCGGCTGATTTATAAGCCCCAGCATCTGGACGTTTTGTGGAAGGCCGCCGGGGGGATTAAAGATCCTGGGAGTGTCACTTTTTCAGCGCCGGATCCTCTTGCTGCCTGGATGGACTACTACCCGGGCGGTTGGCAAGAGTTGTTTCCGAATGGTGGCGCAGCCTGCCCGTACAAGGGCGCGGAGTTGCCATTTCATGGAGAAGTGACTAATCTGCCCTGGAACTATACGATCATCGAAGAAGGCGGCCACAAGGTTGCGGCGCGTTTCGATGTGCACACGATCAGAACGCCCTTCCACCTGGAACGCCTCATGAGCCTCGCAGCCGATGCTCCTATCCTGACGATTCATGAGCGGCTCACCAACGAAGGGGCTGAGGAAATGGAATTTATGTGGGGCCACCATCCGGCATTTGGTGCTCCTTTCGTGAGCGAGCATTGCCGACTCGACATTCCGGCCCGCCATTATGAAGCGGATGATCGATACGACCCACCGAATAACCCAATCCGTCCGGGGAGCCGTTGGTTCTGGCCACAGGTCGAAGACCGGAACGGCCACACTGTCGATTTGGCGCGTCCGCAACCTCCGGGAGCGAAAATGACCATGCTGGGATATTTCACGGATCTTGCCGAAGGCTGGTATGCCGTCACGAACACCCAGCTTGGCTTCGGCATCGGATTGACCTGGCCCCTTGAAGTGCTGCCTTATGTCTGGTGCTTCCAGGAATACAATGGCACTTTCGGTTATCCCTTTTTTGGCCGGTGGTACACGCTGGCCGTGGAACCCGTCAGCAGCTATCCCGGACAAGGGCTGGAAGTGGCTATCCAGAAAGGGACGGCTCGTCGCCTGGCTGCAGGGCAGAGCCTCGAACTCGAACTCAAAGTCGTTTTCTTCAACAGCACCTCGGGCGTTTGGCGGATCTCTCCGAGCGGGCATGTGGAAGTGAGGACGTCGTGACTATTACCGAATCGTTTGTTCGGAAGTTCAAAGATCATGAGGTCGGTCATGAGATTGAAAGATAGAGTCGCCATCATCACGGGAGCGGCAACGGGGATTGGCCGGGCCACGGCCCTGCTTTTTGCTCGTGAAGGAGCAGCGGTAGTGGTTGCCGACGTGAACAAGAAAGACGGTGCGCAGACCGTGCAATCCATTCAAGAAGCCGGTGGCCGGGCTATTTTTGTGCACACGGACCTCGCCGTACCCGCCGAGATCGAAGCGTTGGTGGAGGAGACGATCAGAACCTATGGTCATTTGAATATTCTGCACAGTAACGCCTACTGGCGTGTCGCCAAACCAGCCGTGGAAGCCAGCTTGGAGGATTGGCAGCGCACGATCGATGTGACGCTGCGAGCCGCTTTCTTGTGCGCCAAGTATTCAATTCCTCACCTGCTGAAGGGCGGAGGAGGGACCATCGTGTTCACGGCGTCGATTCAGGGCATCGTGGCCGTCGCGAACGATGCTCCTTATCAAGCTGCCAAAGGCGGCCTGCTGGCGCTGACCCGATCCCTGGCGATGGACTATAGCCCGACCATCCGCGTGAATTCGATTCTGCCGGGCCCAATCCTGACGCCCGCCTGGAATGGCGTCAGCTCGGAAAATATCCACAAAGTTGCCGAAGAGACCATGCTCAAACGGCTGGGAATGCCTGAAGAAGTCGCCGAAGTGGCCTTGTTTCTGGCGTCCGATGCTTCTTCCTACATGACTGGCTCCTCGGTCATTGTAGACGGAGGCTTCACAGCGAAATGAGGGAAAAGTCCGGAGTTCAGACCCCGAAGTGCAGAAGGCGGCAGACAGGAGGCAGAAGGCAGAGTGCAAATTTTGGAGGGCGGAGCTTCGCGACGCCGTTTTGCTCCCGAGGGGGCTCGCTTTGATCCCCCTCCGCTGGAGGGGACGGAGCCTTTGGCTCCAGGGGTGGGTTCCAAACATTGGCCAAGTTCATGGTCTAAAAAAAGCCCACGATGAATCTTGAAAGCGGATTCATCGTGGCTACCCTTATCCCCGCGACGCGGGTCAGTTGGGTGGCCACAACAAACGGCTTGATTCCGCTTGTCGTGGGTAGTGGCATCGAGGGACAGGTCCTCCTCGTTTCAATTCCTTCCCTCCAGAGGGGCTAGGAATGGGTTTTTAGATGACGAAAAGCGGGCAGGATGCCCGCGCACCCAGGGCATCATCATAAGGAGACTTCATCATGCTCGCAGCCGTACTTCACGATTTTAATCAGCTTAGACTGGAAGACGTCCCGCCTCCCCACGCCGAAAAATATGGCGAGGTGGTTGTTCAAATTAAGTCCTGTGGTTTCTGCGCAACCGACTACAAAGCCATCAAAGGCATTCGGAAAAACGTGAACTTCCCCCTCATCCCCGGACACGAGCCCAGCGGTGTCGTGGTAGAGGTGGGTCCCGGCGTGACCCAGTTCAGCGTTGGAGACGAAGTGATCTGCATGCCCAGTGGCTCATGCGGGTTTTGCGAGCACTGCCGCAGCGGCTATTCACATTATTGCGAGCACGCCTTCACCACAGGGGGCGATGGGCCGAAAGATGTCTGGCCCGGAGCTTTCGCGGTGTACATGAAAACCATGGATCGCTGTCTCTTTCCAAAGCCGGCCAATATCAGCTTTGACGCGGGGGCGCTCACCGAGCCGCTCTCCGGCTCGTGGAAAGGCCTGATTCAGTATACGGAAATGAAAATTGGAGACGACGTGGTCGTCATCGGGGTAGGGAGTATTGGTTTGCTGTGTCTCATGGTCGCGAAGGCGGCCGGAGCGGGTCGCCTGATCGCCGTCGACACCAGCGACTTTGCGCTCGAGAATGCCCGGAATCACGGAGCGACACATACAGTGAATCCTGCCAAAGAAAATGCCAAGGAGAAAATCTACGCCATTATCCCCAAAGGTCCGGACGTGATTATAGAAGCCGCCGGACCAATCCAGGCCGTTCAGTTGATGGTGGATCTCCGTCGCCGCGGCACGAAATGGAATGTGTTTGGCATTACTACCCACGAGAAGTTTGAGTTGGATGGCGGTTACACCCATTTTCTCGAAGGCCGCATGGACGCGAGTTTTGGAACGAATCCCTTGGCGATGTCCCGAGCCATCCGCCTGATGGAAACCGGGCTTGTCAATACGGAGAGCATTATCTCGCATCGCTTTCCCCTCTCTCGCATCCACGAAGCGGTCGAGATCATGAGTTCCAACGAACACAATAAAGTGATGATCAATCCTTGAGAGGTAAATCCCTGTGCCGGACACAATCTCCGAAAAAGAAAACCTGCTGCGCGCGATCCAGCGGACTAACCCGCATCACGTACCCGTCCGGCGGATGGACGGCGTCATCCCCGGAATGATCAAAGTTTATTATCGGGGTTCCCGCATGACCCAGGCCGGTACCGATATTTGGGGTGTCCGTTGGGAGGGAGGCACTCCGGCCGGCCAGGAATGGGAGCCCATGGTACAGCCCTACGCCGTGGGTCATCCATTGACCGACCTCTCCAAAGTTGAGGAGTATCCCTTCCCCGGTCCGGACGATCCGGGGCTCATGGCCGGTTTGCTCTCAGGGATCGATCGCAAGCAAATTGTCCTCGCGGGAGAGTTACCGCTCTTGCTGTTTGAACGAGCTCACGCCTTGGCAGGAATGGAAGACCTCATGGTCGCGATGGCGGAGAATCCGGAAGCGGTGCAGACTCTGCTTCGCCGCATCGCGGATTTCGATATCGGCATTTTGAAGCAATACATCGAACTGGGAGTGGAGGCTGTCCGCTGCCAGGACGACTATGGCGGCCAGGCGTCTCTCTTGATGTCTCCGCGCATGTGGCGAAAATTGATTAAGCCGGAACTGGCCCGCATCTACAAGGCGGCCAAGGAAGCGGGTCTCATCCTCTTTCACCATTCCTGCGGCAACGTCATGGAGATTGTGCCGGATCTCATTGAAATTGGAGTGGATGTGCTCGATTCGGTACAACCTAATACCAACGATCGGGCCAAACTGAAAGAGCTCTATGGCAATCGCCTCTCGTTCATGGGAGGCATGGATACGCATTACGCGCTGAGTCAGGGCACTGCGGAAGAAATTGAAGAAGAAGTCAAACGCTCCCTCCGCTTGTTGGGCGACGGGGGCGGCTACATCCTCGGCCCGGACAATCTCATCCCGATTCCCGAGCGTCGCTATCGTGCATATCTCGCGGCTGGTGAGCGCTACGGTCGCTACCCGCTTCAAGTGTGAACCAAAATTTCCTTCCTTAGCCATATTCATTTATCGCTGTTTGTTACCAGATCTCTGCGCTGTTCCTTGCTCCGCTCGGGCCGGCCGGGGTCAGCGTCCCCGGCTACAGCGGCACTGCTCAAGCTGGTTGCCACGGAGATGTTTTTTCCTCCGTGGGCCTTTGCGCAGGTTTTACATCACCCGGAGGGTTCGAATTCTCCTCCCCTCCACTAGAAGGGAGGCGTGAAAGAATTGATGAGCGGGCTTATTGAGGGTTTGTAGTGACGACTTTAGTCGTTTCTTTTCAACCTGACTCTGGAACGACTGAAATCGTTACTATGATCTTTTCACACCTTCCCTGAAACCGGGTATGGCTTAGAGTTTATTGGAAATACCGGGAAGGAGTTTCATGTCCATGAGGTGGGTGGACTGATTTCACATGATTCAAAAACCGACCGCATTCTTCAGGTTTTCAAAAAATGCTGTGCCGAATAATGACGGAGCTTGCTCGAGATGTTCCTTCCGTCCCAGATCCATCCAGCGTGAGTCATCTGCCCGGAACGCTTTAATCGATTCCCCCGCACCAGCCAGTTGTAGATAGGCCTCGACGAGAGAAAATGGAGGCACTGCTGTGAGTTTCTTAAAGATCTTTGGGGAGAGCACCTGAATGCCCATGAAGCCCAGGGGTGTGGGTGTACCGTTTACCGATCGGGCCATACGGGTTTCGTTTGATTCAAGAGACTGCCACCCACAGAGGCGATCCTCTTCATCAAACAGGAAGTAGCGGGTAGTCTCCCGTTCCCGCACGGCCAGGGTTGCAAGCGCCTCCGATCTTCGGTGCGCCTCCATCAACCGGTTTAGATCAAGATCGGTGAGGACATCCACGTTATGCACCAAGAACGGCTGCTCATCGCCAAAAAACCAAGCGGCATTCTGCACGCCCCCTCCGGTATCCAGCAGATTAGTCTCTCTTGATACGGCAAGGCCCAGCCTGGCTGGACCCGATTTTTTTTGATATTCATCCAGATAGGCAACGATCTGATCGGCCAAGTGATAGACGTTTACCACGATGTCGGTAAACCCGTGTTGGGCAAGCCGGGCAAGAACTAAGCCGAGCAGCGGGACCCCTTGAACATCCAGCAAGGCCTTTGGCCGGTTCAACGTCAGCGGCTGCAGGCGAGTACCCAAGCCTGCCGCCAGGATCATGGCTTTCATAACTTCCGTTCCAGCTCCCGATGTTCGAGATCGATCTGAACATCCTTTTTGGCGCTCAAACGAGCCGCCAAGCGTTCGGCGCAAAACACAGAACGGTGCTGTCCGCCTGTACAGCCAAAGGCCACCGTCAGGTCGGAGAATCCGCGTTTTTGGTGGTGGTCTATCGCTTGATCGACCAGGTATTCGGTTTGGCATAGAAACGACTGCACATCTGAATCTTTTTCCAGATACGTCTTCACGTCTGCATCCTGTCCGGTCAGCGGAGCGTAGATCGGGAGCCGGCCTGGATTCGGGAGAGCCCGGCAATCAAATACGAAACCGCCCCCATGTCCGGTTTTATCCCTGGGCAAACCGCGTTTGTAGGAAAAACTCTGAATATGCACCGTTAGTCCCGACCCTGACTTGAGCCCAAGTTCTCGCAATGAGGCGGATTGGACCAGCTGGTTCCAGGCATCGGTCAACGCCGGTAACTGGACCGGCAACTGTCCTCTCTCTAGAAGACCTTCCAGATTTTGCAAGGCATAGGGGATACTTCGAAAAAAGTGCGCTTTGCCTTCATACAAACCCCTTAACCCGTAAGCACCCAAGGCCTGCATGATCCGGATCAATGCATAACCATAGTAGTGTTGCAGGAAGACTTCCTGTTTTACCGGGATATAACTCCGGACGACCTCGATGTAGTAATCCAAAAGTTCGTCTCGAACCGGCCAAGGTAAATCCGCTTTGGAATCCAGCAGCAGAGAAGCCACGTCGTATTGAAGCGCACCTCTCCTGCCCCCTTGATAGTCGATGAAAAATGGCTGGTCTTGAAACCACATGATGTTGCGTGACTGAAAGTCCCGATAGAGAAAAAATTCGCGGTCGGTCTGCAATAAGAAATCGATGAACCGGTCGAAGTCGTCTTCCAGAGCCTGTTCGTCAAAATGGACCTCGGCGAATTTCAAAAAGTTATACTTGAAATAGTTTAAGTCCCAGCGGATCGACTGTTCGTCAAACCGATCTCGAGGATAGCAGATCGTATAATCGAGATCTCGACCAGCGGTAACTTGGAAGCGGGGCAAAATGTTCAGCACTTGCTTGTACATCTCGACCAGGCGGTCAGGGAATCTGGCGCTTTCGCGAAGGGCCATTCCCAACGAGAACAAGGTTTCATCGCCTAAGTCCTGCTCCAGATAAAGGTGGCGATCGAGGTCCATACTGTAAATCTCGGGTACAGGCAGGCCGTGTCGTTTGAAATGATCGGAGAGATTAATAAATGCGACGTTCTCTTTCCGGTCGTGATTCAGCACGCCAATCACAGACTCACGGTCTCCTAGGATCCGAAAATATTGGCGTCCTGAACCATGTGCGGAAACGGGGACAATACTCTTGGCCGGTTGCCCTGACCAGCGCTGGTACAGGTTGTGAAGGTCGATTTGATTCTCAGTGAACATCGTTGTGGAATATAGTGATTTGTCCGGAGCGCAAGAGATTAGGATTTGAAAATACCGGGTCTCTTAGGTGATTTTCGGCAACTCGAACCCTTTGCGCCGCGGGCGGGTCAGCAATGTGTTGGCCTGCTCGTTGTCGGGAAATCGCTCGGCCTGAGGGTCCCACTTTAATTTCTGCCCGAGATCCCGGGAGATATTGATCAACTGACAAACGGAGGTCGAACGGTGCCCGATCTCCACATCGGCATTCGGTTTCTTTCTCGATCGCATACAATCCAGGAAATTTTGGATATGGTCTTGGCATTCAGCCGGACCCTCTGGTGTGTTGGGCGGGGCATCTTTCAACAATTCCGGGGGGTTCGCCACGCAGGAGCCGCGCTTGATTTCAATCTTTCCATTGTCGCCGAGGAAAATCGCTCCAAGGTCGGCATGATCCCGCTTGACGCCTTCCAGCAGGACAACGGTCCCGTTGGCATAGCGCAAACTCATCTTACTCTCCCTATTAAAGTCTTCCGGCTCGATCTCTACCGGCCCCGTATCATCGGTCCCCAAAGCACACTGTACCTGGTCGAGCGAGTGCGCCCCCCACCCAGTGACACCCCAGCTCTGGCCGCCACCATCGTAGTCCCAATACCACAACCACTGATATTGGAGTTGTTTGTGATAGGGACGCAGTTCGGTCTGGTTGCACCATTGATTCCAATCCAATCCTTCCGGCATGTTCTGAGTAGGTTTGGGGTACCAGCCGATCGGAGCCAGGAAATTGTAGGTCAGTACGGTGTGGACTTTCCCGAGCACACCTTCGCGAATTCGCCGGCTCGCCCAAGCATTGATCGGGATCGAGCGTTGCTGTGAGCCGGTTTGCAGTACTCGATTATACCGTCGAGTGGCGTTCACAAGAGTCCGCCCCTCTGCAATCGTGAGCGTGAGAGGCTTTTCGCCATACACGTCCAGCCCAGCCTGCATGGCCTCGATCATGATCAAGACGCGCGCATGAGTCGTCGTCTCGACGAAAACGGCGTCGAGTCTTTCTTTTTCCAACATCTTGCGGTAGTCCTGATACTTTTTCCAGCGGGAGCCTTCAGGCTTGAGCCCGGCCGCTTCGTGAGTGCGAGGCAGCGCGCAGTCAGCCAAGGCGACAATCTCCGCACCTGGAAACTCTTCATTCTGGATCAGCCATTTGGCCCGTCCACCCAAACCGATGAAGCCCAGTTGAATCCGATCGTTTGCCCCAAGCACAGGGGAAGTGCTCACATACGGAAATGCCACTGCAGCGACTGCAGAACTATTGAGAAACTGTCGTCTATTCATAACATTCTCCTACTTTGGGGAGATTCTGCATCCTTTATCTCCTGCCACAAAGCGATTCTCTTCTCTGCCCTCTTACCCTCAAGCCTGGACCTCTGAGGGATCTTCCCAGCCCTTCATTCTGCCCCCCAGGCACATCGTAATCACTTCCATTTTGATTGGCAATGTTTCCCCTGTTCTCATGGCGAGTTGTTTAAAGCCTGCGCTTTGCAGTGCCGCAAGAATAAGTCTGGGGTGGTTCGGCGTTTCCAATCATACGCGAAAACGGACTTCCTTGACGGGATCTTGTGAGTTGGGTATAGTGCGCGAGATTTGAATGAATCAACCAGAAAAACCCAATTTCTCTGTATGAAGGAGTAAGTCATCATGAGCAAAGATACGGTTAATGGGGCAGATTTCAAGAAGCAATTGCGCGAGGGGATCCCCAAAATGGGACTCTTTGTCAACTCGCACAGTATTACGGTCGCCGAACAGCTAGCTCACAGCGGTTATGACTGGTTGCTTGTCGACACGCAACACGGGCCGATGAGCTACGACATGTTGTCCGCAATGCTTTGCGCCATCAGCAGCGGTGGAGCCAAATCCATGGTCCGCGTGGCAGGGTATCATGACCGTGGGGGGATCCAACAAGCTTTGGACTTAGGAGCCGACGGAGTGCTTGTGCCCTATATCAATAATGCAGATGAGGCAGTTCAGGCCGTCAGTTGCGCCCGGTATCCCACGGCAGGTACGCGCTCGGTCTACTTCCCACAGCGGAGCACGAACAAGGCTGGTTTGCTCGGCTATGTCGGCAATGCAAACAAGAACATCATGATTGCCCTGCAAGTCGAGACTGCTTCGTGCATCCAGAATATGGCTGAGATTGCTGCCGTCCCAGGCGTCGACATTCTGTTCCTTGGACAGAACGACCTTTGCATGTCCATGGGACTCTATGAGACGTATGAATTCCCGCACATGTACACGTCAACGGAGCTTAACGAAGCCACTCAGACACTCGTCAAAGAGGCTAAAAAGAATCAGGTCGTCCTGGGTGTCTTTCTGTTCGGCACCTCCCGCGTGGGTGAGTTTCTTGAAAAGGGTTTTACCTTTATCAGCATCGGCAACGACCTGCACCACGTTCTTACTCAATCGACTGCCTATGTTTTGGACCTGGAATCCATCGCAAAGAACAAAAACAAAAATTGGGTTCGACGGCCAACTGCGTTGATGTGAGGGTGTGTCGGCAAGGCTCAGGGGGCTTTGTTTAGTGGCATTGCAGTCGTCGCAGACTGCCCATTCGGTATTTTCTATGGGCTAGCTTCGGAACATCGTAGTCGGCTATTATTCCTCCCTATCTTATGGTCCTATGGCAAACCGAAAAAGTTACTCGGCGGTTTATTTTTGATTGATCCCTTTCCTGGCTTTGAATCGGGAGGGAGTCCGTCAACTGAGTGGTGCCCGTGCTCGGAGGGAATGAAATGGAAATGACATCACGAGATAGAGTACTCGCAGCCTTATGCTGTCAACAACCGGATCGAGTCCCTTATTGTGAAATGGGCATCGACCGGGCGCTCGCTCACCAGCTTTTGGGCTGGGTGAAAGTGGAGAACCAGGCCGCCAACTTGGACGCCAATACCTACAGCGTTGATGAAGCAAAGGCTCTCGCTTCAGTGCTGCAAATGGACAACATCACCTACGTGTTGCGACCTCCTCTGTACGTTGAGAAGATCCCGGGTCAGGACGGCCGGCTATTCTATGGTGAAGGTCTGATCAAGACTGAAAAGGATCTTGACATGATCCAGCTACCTGATCCTAGAGATTTGGCACTCTATGAGGGTGCCAAATCCTTTGCCCAGTCAAAGGGACCATACGCCGCTTTCGTGGTCAGCCGGGTCGGTTTTTTCCCTGCCTGGATAAGCATGGGCATCGAAAATTTCTGCATCTCCCTCTATGAAAACCGTCCTTTTGTCGAAGCCGTTCTAGACCTTTACTTTGACTGGGCAGGAGCGGTCGCCGAACGTGTCTGCCAGATGGGATTTGATGTTTTTGTCTCGACCGATGACTTTGCGTTTAAGACCGGACCGTTTGTTTCCCCAACAATTTTTCGCGAGGTCATCTTTCCGCGCTATCAGCGGATACGGGAAAAGATAACGTTACCCTGGATTGTGCATAGTGATGGAAACGTGGTTTCTTATGTCGAAGACTTCTTAAGCCTTAAGATTGCGGGGTTGCACCCCAACGAAAAGGGGGCCGTGGATATTCTGGAAATGAAACGGAACTATGGGAATCGGGTCTGTCTGATGGGGAACGTGGACCTGAACATCCTTGGCATGGGCACGCCGGAGGAAGTCGAAGAGGAAGTTCGAGGGCTAATCCGGGACATTGGGCCAGGAGGAGGTTATATCGTGACCAGTGGTAATAGCTTGGCCGGCTACTTGCTTCCTCAAAACGTGCTCACGATGGCTCGATCTGTCCAAAAATATGGAAGATATCCCCTGGAATTTTAGCCGCGAACATACTCTCCCGTCCCTGTTGAAGCCAAGCTGTAGCCATTGTCACCCTTTGCGGGCAACCCGGAATCCCGGCCTTCCTTTAAACTCCATTGCGAATGGCGATGTTCGCCAAAGCATCGAAGGACGCCCCGTTTCGTTTGAGGACTTCGTGGTAAAGGAGCCTGTACTGGCAGTAGAGCTGCTGCGTGCTCTTATCGGGAAGAATATCTTCTGTGACTTTGGCACTTGCCCTGGCGGCAGCGGCGAGATCCGTGAAAATTCCAACGGCATGACCTGCCAGGAGGGCCGAGCCCCAGGTGGCGAGATCGTTCCGAGCTAATTTCCGATAAGGCAACCCTAAGACATTGCTCTTGATCTCGTTCCAGAGCCGACTCTTAGCCCCGCTCCCCATGACGCGCACTTCTTCGAATTGAATCCCAGGAATCGTTGTCCGCAGGCGGTCGAGAAAGAAGGCGTATTCGTAGGCCACCGCCTCCAGGATGGAGCGGTAGAGGTGCTCTTTGCGATGCCCCCACCCAAAACCCATCCAAAGGCCGCGCACATTCGGTTCGGGTGGGTTCCAGCGCCCACCCAAATGGGGGACACATAACACCCCGTCACTTCCGGGAGGCAAGCTTGCCGCCCGAGCGTCCATCCCAGCATAGACGCTTTTCGCATCCGCAGTTGAATCGTTCGTCTCGCCGGAGCAAAATTCATGTACAAACCAATCGTGGGTCCGGCCGCCGAGGACAATTGCAAGCTGATAGAACTGACCCGGCAAGATACCGTTCATACACGAAAGCGTTCGGGTCGCGACGTCGGTCTGGTAGCGATTGATGCATGCTCCAAAAATGCAAGCAGTACCCGAGATATCAAAGAGCAGCCCAGGCTCAATCACGCCGGCGCCAAGCAGAGTCGCTGCAGCATCAGCACACCCGGCGGCGATCGGGACTCCACTTGGCAACCCACAATCACGAGCCGCGGCGGGTTGCAGGGTGCCGATAATCTCGTGCGCTGATACGATTCGTGGCAGAACCCGCAGAGGGACATCAAAGATTTGGCACAGCTCCTCAGACCAGTCCATTCGAGCGGTATCGCTCAACCCTGACCAGCATATGAAGGTGGTTTCCATATAAGCCTGCTCCCCACTCAGCCCGGCCAGAAGGCCAGCGACGTAGGCGGCGGGCTGGATAAACTTATACACCCTCTTCCACGCCTGTGGATTTTCTTCCTTACACCACAAGAGTTTCTGGCCGTATGTCGGCGAAGCTCCTGAAAGCTGAAAGATGCGCTCTCCGGCTGTCGCCATCATGCGGTGTTTCAGGGGGGTACTGCGCGTATCTAGGGGGGAGTCAAAATGCATGACGGGCTTCCAGTCGGCATCAATACCCAGGATACCTCCCGCCTGACTGTCAATGCTGAGAGCAGCTACGCGATGGGGCGAGATTCTGGCCTGTTCAATAGCAGCGCGAATGGTACTCACTGCAGACTGGTAAAACTCCGCGGGGTCTTGCTCGGCAATCCCCGGGCGGGGGTAGCGTATCTGCGTTTCCCGGAACGCTTCTCCAAGCAACCGGCCCGTCGTGTCATACACAGCCGTTTTGGCAAGGGTTGTGCCAAGATCAACTCCAACGAGGTAGCTGTCCCGCTCAATCGGCGTATTTGTCATGGGACTCAGAACGTTTACCCACCCTAAGGATTATGTAGCGCTGAGAAATTCGTTTGGGTTTATTGAATCGGCCTTCAGGCGCCTATCATTGCAGTCATTCAATTCGGATCGGGTATCGGCCCCATTCTTTGGCGAGATGGAAAAGACGGACCAAATTTTCCGGGGGAATATCGGCCTGCAGGTTGTTCGATGTTGTCAAGATATAGCCACCGCCGGGGGCAAGAGCTTGAAGTCTTTTCTTCAGTTCTTCCTCGACATCCGACAGGGTCCCTGTCATCGCCTGCTGCACATCGATGCCGCCATGAAAAGAAACCCGGTTACCGAAGTCTCGTTTCAGTGCAAAAGAATCCATTCCGTTCGCCAATGGTTGGATGGACTGAATGACATCAACACCTGTGTCCGCCAACTCAGAGATTAATGGCCTTACCGCGCCACATGAATGAAACATGATTCGAGCGTTCGGGGCCATGCGCTTCACCAAGGAAAAAATTTCCGTATGGTGAGGCTTTAACATTTCGCGGTAGGTTGCGAGTGAAAAAAACATGCTCCGTTGATGAGCCAGGTCTTCGCCCCAAGTCACAATATCCACCAGGTCGCCAATGGCCTCCATGTAAACCTCCATGATGGCACTCAGGATTTCCGTAATCTTCTTCAGCAACGCATGGGCAAACGGTTTATTGCCCACCAGGTCCATCAAAAAGACGTCTGTCCCGCGCAAGTAGCATCCGATCTCGAAAAGTCCCACCGAAATTGGCGCGCGCGATACCAGGGCATAGTCTGTCTGTTGACGATAGTAGAGAGCCTTCTCGCGCAAACCAGTGGTGCGGCCCGGAGCGTAAGGATCCGGCCAAGGGTACTGGCCCAGATCACTGATGGACGCTTCAGCCAGAGGATGGCCGACAACCGACATGAACGCTCCCTTACGAATCAAAGGGATTCCCCATTCATCTTTGAATGTGCCGTCTGGATTCATGTGAACCCTGAAGTTGCTTGGCGACTTGAGCCAAACATGGCGGCAATCAATGTCGAGCGCCTCAAGAATTCTCTCATCATAAAAGTTCCCGGTATGGCCATGGCGATAGGGTTCTACGTCACCTTCAATTGCGAGATACTTCTTCAAGGGGAAATAATGGTCATCATTGATGCTATAGGCGCTTCCGCCCAAATCGAAGGGCACGCGGTCAGGTTCCTGATGGGCCAGGGCCGTGAGCACCCGTTCACGATGAGTCATAGTCAAAACCTCTTTGCGTATCAGTGTCTAAGTCCGTGTTCGATGTGTACCGAGGCAGAATCTAATGTTTTGTGCAGGCCGGAGGCAGCTCCGGCGGGCGCCAGTTCCCAATAGATCGATCGGGCAAAACCCTTTTACTGGAGCGGAATGGTTTCGTCACAATAACGATGAAGTGCTTCGTCCGAGTCAATACGAATCACGGGAAGACCTACCTCGCGACAAGCGTACTCCAATTCCAACGTTTGATCACCCAAGGTCAGACATGGATGGTTGGCCCCCATGGCACGGATCAGGTAATGGGGGTCGACGCCGAGGGACACGGCGTGTTGTGGCCAACAGCCTCCGAAAGTCGAAAGGACTTCCTTCTCAACCTCACCCTCGATCGCCAACTGGTTACCCTTTCCCAGATGCATGAAATAGCTATCTTTGACTCGAGTCAATCGAGCGACGGTCACCTCTCCGGGCGGAGAGTAATAACCAAAAGCGGCTCCACCGGAAGCATTCCAATTCCCCGCCAAGGTCAGATGCGGCAACGCGTCTTTCGCACGCATCGAGTGGGCCGCCCAAAAAAGGCCGGCGCTGCCGCAGTTCGAGATTCGCACGAATCGTTCGCTGGCATCCATCATGTCCCCGAAAGTGGGCGGCACGGAGGGGACAATCCGGTGCAGCAGCATCAACGTCACCAACCCCCGAACATCTCCCTCGCAGATGACGACGAGTGGTTCATGCTCCCCTTCGGCGTCCTCCGCAAAGGGCAAAAACGCCGGGATGCTGCAGGCTGTAATGCCGCGCTCTTCCGACAGCTCCGGCTGGCAACGAACCGACACTCCTCGGATGCGGTGTTCACTCAATTCAGCTAACCTCTGACGGAGACCTAGTAAGTCAGCGATATGCACCTCAAGCACCTCTTCGGTAACTCGCTGCCCGTCATAACAGATCCGCGCTCCTCCTTCCACCAGCCAGCGTTTGTAGCGCTCGATACGTTCCGGCTGTTCTCGACGGATTCGCTCACCCCGCGCGACGAAAATCGATTGCTCTTCAATCAGGAGGTCACCGATAAGCAGGCGCTTCAGCCGCGCATGATCATCCTCCAGGTGCTCCATCTTGAGGCAATAGGTACTCCCAAACAAGATGGCGCTGTCGTAGCGCAGTTTTTCCACTGCGGTCACGCCTCGAACCCAATGGGGCAAACGTCGTCGTTCCTTTCCCACCAGGCGTTCGTGCGTGAGAGCGTGCCGGTTTGGGACGACTTGTTGGAGCCCCGCGCCGATGCAGATAATGCTGGAAAGCATGCGCTCTGCATAAATGCATACCGGGACATCCAAACGTTTAACGAGTTCGATTGCAAAGCCAGGTGGAGTCCAGAAATGAGAAACAATGACGAGGCATTCCGCATGCCCTTCCCGGAGAAAGTCGGCTACCGCGCGCACTTCTGCAGGACTATGGACACCAAACCAATCGATGGAGGCAGATCCACGCAGACGCTCCATGGCATCCACTACATGGAACCCCTCCTCTTCGAGGAAGGCCCGTAATTCTCGGTGCTTTCGTTCCAGACTTAGTTCGTGTTCCCGGGAAAAGATGTTCACTCGATCGTCAGTGAACGTTACCAGTCCCACTCTGGGCTGAGGGCTATCCGATCCGGCAGCTTCAATCATGGGCAGCCTCCTGGGAGGATTGTCCTGCAGAATCTGACCGTGCTCATCATAGTGCCTTCCAAAGTAAAATCTCACCAGAAATCTCATCAGACATTTTCTATCGCCCGTTAGGCTTCCAATGGTAGAATTTGGGGTTGTCCGCCCTTCAAGTTGCGGTGGAGGGCTGTCGACTCCACGGCGAAGATTTTTACAGCGGACAATGGCATCGGGAAATCTTGTCAATTCATGGGAGAGGGAAAGATGTCGGGACTCATCAACCACGAGAATCGTTCTCAAGAATCAATAGCCCGCGTTAAAACGCAAGCGGCAAAACGGTCTGCTGACGCTTCCGAATTGGACATTCTCCAGAACATTCAGGATCGTGTTCTCTGGCTGAGCACGTATATGATTCATTACGCCAACTCAATTCGTGAAAATCCGGACGGCGTGAAAGTTGGAGGACACCAAGCCAGCTCCGCTTCTTTAGTGAGCCTTATGACCGCCCTGTACTTTCGCGTTTTGGCTGCGGGTGACCGCGTCTCTGTAAAACCTCATGCATCGCCCATATTTCATGCCATTCAATTCTTGCTCGGCAAGCTGCCCGCGGAGAAGCTGAAACAGTTTCGCAGCTTCAAGGGGCTGCAGTCTTACCCGAGCCGCACCAAAGATGTGGACGAAGTGGACTTCTCGACCGGTTCCGTGGGGCTTGGAGCCGTTACCCCAAACTTTGCGGCTCTCACCCAGGCATATGTGAAAGATCACTTCCAGCATGATGTTCAGGGTCGATTCATCGCGTTAGTGGGAGATGCCGAATTGGATGAAGGCAATGTCTGGGAAGCGCTCGGAGAGGAGACGCTGCAGCAAGTGGGCCGCGTGCTCTGGATCGTTGACTTGAATCGGCAAAGTCTAGACCGCATCGTCCCCAGTGGGAAAGCGCAAAAAATCAAAGAAATGTTTCGGGTGAATGGCTGGCATGTCCTGGAATTGAAATACGGAAGCCGCCTGGAAGAAGTCTTCGCTCGTCCCGGCGGAGAGAAGCTGCGAGAACGCATCGATCTGATGACAAACGATGAGTACCAAAGTCTCTTGCGGCTAACTGATGGGGAGAAGATTCTGGAAAAGTTGGCTCATCCATACGGGATCGCCGACACTGAACTGGTTCGGCTTCTCAAGGATTGCCCCGCAGGAGAAATCCGGAGCCTTATTGCCGATCTGGGAGGTCATGATCTGCCGAAAATTCTGACCACGCTAGAGGAAGCGGACCGAATCTTGCATTGTCCCGTTGTGATTCTGGCATACACCATCAAGGGATGGGGTCTGCCGATTGCTGGGGATCCCTTGAACCACTCCAAGCAGCTCACTCAGGAGCAGGTCACAGAACTCCAACGGCAGTTTAGGATTCCTTTAGGTGAAGAATTTGCAGGCTTCCCTGAAGATAGCCCTGAAGGTCTTTATATCAAATCACGCCTGGGTCTATTGGCCGGCCAAAGTAAACTGCCCCCGGCTGCCGACTCAAAGGAGCCGATCTCGATTCCGCAGTCCCTCGGTTCTCAATACAAAGGCCAGATTTCGACCCAGCAGGCGTTGGGAACATTGTTGACCGGGTTGAGCCGCAAACCTGAAGTTGCTGCTAGAATTGTGACCACCTCACCCGATGTCGCCATTTCGACGAACCTGGGCGGGTGGATCAATAAAATGGGAGTTTATTGTCAGCAGGAAAGCACGAATTTCTTTCGTGAGAACTCCATTTCTCTGATGCTCAATTGGGAGCAGAGCCCCCGAGGTCATCATCTGGAACTCGGCATATCTGAAAATGATCTATTCTTGCTCTTGAACATGCTCGGACTGTCCAAGGAGTTTACCGGGGAAACGCTCCTTCCGGTGGGAACGATCTATGACCCTTTTATTTCCCGCGGCCTCGACTCCTTGATCTATGCCGCTTATTGCGAATCGAAATTTATCTTTGCCGGCACTCCATCGGGAATAACTTTAAGCCCCGAAGGAGGCGCCCATCAATCTGTGATTACGCCTTCAATCGGGATGGAATTGCCTAACCTCGTTTACTACGAACCGACCTTCGCCCAGGAGTTGGAATGGATCTTCCTGGCGGGACTGAAAAATCTTACGGATCGAAAGAACGGCCAGATCGTGTATTTGAGGTTATCCACGCGTGCCATCTTGCAGGAATTGTTCCCCTCCACGCAGGAAGAATCCCAAGCCAAAACACTGCGTGAAAATGTCCTCAAAGGCGGTTATCGCATCGTCGATTATCAAAGCGATCCCTCTTACGAACCTACGTCGAATGTCGTGAATGTCTTTGCCAGTGGCGTTGTGGTGCCGGATGCCATTGAAGCCAGTCAGTTGCTCAGGAATGAAGGGATCTTTGCCAATGTGGTCGTTGTCACAAGCCCGGATCTTCTCTATCGAGGTTGGCAACAGGCCAGCAAGTTGAAGATGAAGAACCCGGCAAGCCGTTTTTCTTTCCATTTAGAACGGCTGGTCCCTCCTGCCGAGCGGCAGGTTCCAGTGGTTACCGTCATGGACGGTCATTCCCATGCACTCTCGTTCATTGGCAGCGTTTTTGGTACAAAGACGATCCCACTTGGGGTCAATGAATTTGGTCAAACGGGCTCGCGTGACGAACTGTATGATCACTATGATATCGGGAAAAAGGCAATCATTGAAGCCGTCAGGCTGGCTGTAGAAAGTTGAGGGCTGTAGAGTGCCCAGGCAATGGACAGCCGAGATGGACTAGCGAGCTTCGATTTTCTATTCACCGCTAAGGCTCTGTCACCGGGTAAGCTCAGGAATAGAATTTCTGCAACGCTATTTCCCCGTAAATCATGCCTCTTGGATCAAGCCCCTATTTTCGTTTCATCTAAAAAGTGCAAAGATGCCGTCAACTTTCAACCGTAATGGCAACATAATCCTGGCGGTCTTGTGGATGTGTTTCCTACCGGTATCGAGGTCCCTGGCTCTCGATGTCCAGACGGGATTTGATCCCAAGTTCCCCCTCTCCCAATTGAAATCTTTTAATTTTGCCAAACAGGACCGAAAGCCCCCCGACGGATTGGCCGCCAACCTTCGAGCAGAAAATTTGATCCGCGAAAATTTAGAATTAGAGTTCTCAGCCATTGGAATGGAGAAGGTCCGTGCCGAGGCCGATTTTCTATTCGCCTTCTACGCGAAATCTGTACTGCGAACACGATGGCAAACCCCGAGTGGCGGTGGCCCCGGCAGCTCAGGCAACGCCGCGCCTACGGGTTATGAGGTCGGCACTCTGGTTGTGGACATTGTCGATCGCAAATCCAACCAAGTGGTCTGGCGAGGTATCGCAACCAAAACGCTCAGCCCGAATCAAGACAAAGCAAATCAGGCTGTTCGTGAAGCCTGTATGAAATTGGCAAAACAATTCAAGAAAAACGCGGATAAACAGGCCAAAGCCAAGTAAGAGGCCAAAAGATCTACCTATTTTGATGATAAGAATATCCTGGGCCGTTGCACCTCATGGGATCCATTGGCTAATGAGACGCTCACTTTCACTATCCATTTCAGGGATTTTAGCTTGCTCTCTTTTGACCGCTCATGCTCAGCCAATGGCCAAGCTAAAACCGGAAACGCTCGAAGGTTTCAACCGCTACGTTAAGAATACCGAGGCATTGCTCCAGAAACGCAGGGATGGGAAGATGCCGGCTTTATGGTTATACGATGATCCAGGGAATCGAGCTCGGGCCCTCAATGGCGAGATCGTGATCGAGCGTCTGAGCAATAACTCCGTTACGCCCGTCCCTGGCGGCATCATTCACGACTGGGTTGGCGCCATGTTCATCCCGGGGGTCTCGATGGAAGCCGTGCTCGATGTTTTGCATGATTTCAACCGGCATAAACAAATCTACCCGGAAGTCATCGATTCCAGGCTGATTAAGCGGGAGGGAAATACTTACTGGTCCTACCTGCGATTAAAGAAACAAAAGATATTGACTGTCGTCTTGGATACGGAACACGAAGCTCACTATATCCAGATCGAGCCCAACCGCTGGTTCTGCCGATCCTACAGTCAGAAGATCAGTGAAGTCAGCGAGCCGGAAACCAAGAACGAGCGAGCGTTGCCCCCGGGAGAAGACCATGGATTTCTCTGGCGACTGAATGCATACTGGCAACTCGAGAAAGTCAATGACGGGGTCCTTGTTGAATGCAGGGCTCTTTCCTTGACTCGTGATGTCCCTTCCTTCGTAAGCTGGATCATCAACCCCATTATCAACGATTTGCCCGGAGATTCGCTTAAGGGGACGCTGGAAGCAAGCCGCAAGGCGGTTCAGACACCCAGAACACCCAAATGAAAAACCGGGCGACAAAGCGGTTAAGGTAGGGCGGCCTCGCTGCAACTGCCGTCACAGAATTTAGGTTTCTCGGCGCGCTCGGCGAGCGCGCCCTGCCAGGAATCCCGCGATACCTGACGTATTGACACGGCCAGGCATTGCAGTGAGTCAAAACTTAAGGTAGCTTCACGAAGTCCGTTTGCATTCGAACCCGGAAAAGGAGTCTCACCGTTCATGTCCAAATTTTTCGAGTGGCTCAAGAAAGGGATTTTGATTGGTGATGGGGCTATGGGAACGCTGCTCATGCAGGAAATGAAAGGGGGAGGCTGTCCGGAAGAAGTTAACTTAACGCACCCGGATTTAGTTCTCGGGGTTCATTTGCAATACATTTCAGCAGGAGCCCATATCATCGAAACCAACACCTTTGCAGCCAATATTCCAAAGCTTCGCGAACATGGACTGGAAGAACGGATGGAACAAATCAATAGTCAAGCCGTCAAGCTGGCTCGCGAGGCTCGGGAAATTTCTGGTAGAGAAGTGCTCATCGCGGGTTCAATTGGACCGCTCGGGGCTTTCGAGCAATTGGCGATGGAGCAGGAAGTGGATCGTCGACAGGAATATCGCCGGCAGGCCGAAATTCTGGAACAACGCGGCGTTGAGCTTTTTTTTATCGAAACATTTTCCTCCTCAGAAGACCTTCGAATTGCCGTGGAGGCCGTCCACTCTGTTAGTTCACTGCCCATTATCGCCCAGTTGACTTTTCCTGGAGGGGTGCAGCGGAATTTGGAGGGTGGCGGAGTCCGTGAGTTGTTTTCGGAAGTGGCAGACCTTCCCATCGCCGCTCTAGGAGTTAATTGTGGAACTGGCCCCCGAGAGCTATTGGAAATCCTGGAGAATATTCCGCGCGGGGGGGGCTACGTCCTCTCTGCTTCCCCCAATGCCGGCCTCCCAGTAAGGTCCGGAGGCCGCTACGTCTATCCGGATTCTACTCCAGAATACTTTGCAAGCTTTGCACGAGAAGCTGTTCGTCTTGGAGCACGGATTGTTGGAGGATGCTGTGGGACTCGGCCGGAACATATTCGAGCCATGGCGGAAACACTGAAGGACATCGCGGTGCCAGAGCGCATTCAAGCCGCTGCGACTGTTCTGGAAAGGGTCGTTCACTCGCCCGTCAAAGAAGAATTTCCCTCCCCTTTGGCCCAAAGACTCCATGAAGGCAAGTTTGCCATCTCAGTTCAGATCGATCCGCCAAAAGGTTCGGAAACCCAGCGACTCCTGGAAGCCGTGACCGTTTTCAAATCATCGGGGTTAGTCGATGTGATCGATGTGAATAGCAACCCACTCGGTCGCTTGCATATGGACTCACTCTGGATGTCACAGCAAGTGGAACGGCTTGGGATGGAGAGTATTCCTCACATTACTCCACGGGACGCCAGCCTCATGGGCTTGCAAGGAAGTCTTCTCGGGGCGCATTCCGAAGGAATTCGAAATCTATTGGTGATTACGGGAGATCCCTCCATTGTTGGAGGCTCAGCAGGAGGAAAGGATGTGTATCAAACCGATTCGGTAGGCCTTGTTCGCCTGATTTCGGAGATGAATCGCGGGAAGGACGCAGTTGGAAACCTTATCGGAACACCGACACATTTTCATATTGGGGTGGCTGTCAACCCCGCCGCCGCTGACTTGGCACTAGAGATTCGCCGCTTCCGCCAGAAGATTGAAAACGGGGCCCGATTCGCCATGACTCAAGTCTTCTTCGACTGGGATCCTTGGGAGCGTTTTCTGGATGCCCTCGGTGAAGCCCCTCCCATTCCCATACTTGCTGCCATCTGGCCTCTGACGAGCTATCGCCTGGCCCTTCGCCTACACCACGAAGTGCCCGGAATTTATCTGCCTGAGACCCTTTTGGGGAAAATGGAACAAGCCGGAAAAGAAGCCCGAAAACTCGGATTTGATTTAGCGCGACAAATGATTTCAGAAGCCAAGACGAGGACGCAGGGAATCTACATCATCGCACCCTTCAAGGATGCCACCACCGCCCTGGAATTGCTTTCGTAAGATGGGAAAGAAAGCGAACCGCAAAAGACACGAAACACAAGATGAGCCGCTGATGAACGCAGATTAACGCGGATTCAACATCTTAAAATTCAAAGTTCGACTTTCAGCGCTTGAATTTGGAAACCGAGGAACATAGAGGAGGGGCAAGAGCCGCATTTCTGCTAACCGCTTACTGCTTTCTGCCTTTTCCTTATTCACTGCTTAGATCTGCGGTGATCTGTGGTTATCCTCGGCCACATTCGTTCCTTCTCCGGCAGCATCAGATCCGCAGAAAGCTCAATCGACATTCCATGATTCAATTGCCAGACGAGCGGCTCCACGAGCTCCAGCCATGTCACCGTCAGGAGCGATTTCTACGGTCACGCCTTTCTGTTCGTCGCGCAGCGGGAGATGTTCGTGAATGGTACGGAGAAACCATTCCCGGAACTCGGGCTTTGTCTGCATGATCCCACCTCCCACGAAAAAGGCATCCAGGTCCAGTAGTTGCACGGCAATATCAAATAGAAACGCCAACGCGCTTGCCTGTTTTTGAAAGATCAAACGCGCCATTTCATCCCCGTTTTCGCCAAACGATCGAACCCGTTTCGCTCGCTCGCCATCCGTCTCCGCAACCTGCCATAGCGGATGATTCGGAAATTTCTGTAAGTAATACGGCAGCAGATTGTTTTTGATTCCGGTAAGCGAGGCCCATGCCTCAACATCCCCGTCGCGGCCACAATTACACTTAGGCATCGGCTGGTCGGGCTCTAGGAGACCTCGAGTCGGGAGAACGACGTGACCCGCCTCTGCGGCAAATCCAGTACCCCCAACCACAAGCTGTCCATTGACCACAATACCCCCGCCAAGACCCGTTCCCACTGCAGCCGTCAGTGACGAGAATTTCGGATTGCGCCCGAATTTCACACGATGGCAATGGAGTGCTGCGGCATTCCCATCATTCGCATAAACGGTGGGCAGACCCAAAGCCTGCTGATAGGCCTCACGGATTGGAAAGCTGGCCCAGCCGGAATGTCCAAAGTTTATGGGGCCCTCCGACGAGAAGACTCCGTCGGCGCTGGCGGGTCCCGGTGTGTCGAGCCCGATGACCTTAATTTGGCTCATGGAGATACCCACGACTTCAGCCGCTTGCTTGAGTGCCTTCTCCATCTGCCGGATAGTCACGGCAGGCCCCTGTTCCACCAAAGCTGGCGTCTCTACCATCTCGTTGATTCGGAACACGCCGTCTTCACCCAGAAGAGTCAAATTGATGGCGGTCCCTCCGAGATCGACCCCGGCAAAAAATTTCACATCCGACATTCGTCCTCCTCAAGTAACAATCTATTGAGCCGATCAGGATAAGGAATGATCCGTAAATGAGCACTCATTATCGCACAAGGCTGGAGGGATTCAAGCGGGAAGGAATTGCAAGGTTGGGGGAAACTCACAAAGCACGCCGGGAAAGGCGTGGAGGATAAGATGCACTGATCCGGCCAGGAAACGTTTAGTTGAGCCAGCGGATCCTGACTTCCTTTTCCAGCAGCTTAAACTCAGGGTCTCCAGTGACCAACTCAGCTTTCTTCTCCTTGGCCAGCGCAGCGGCGAAGGCGTCGGCATAGGAGATACGGTGGGCGGCTTTGAAGATCGAGGCTTGGCGGGCCAGCTTGAGGTCATCACCGACGCCGACGATTTCAATCGGCAACGAACTGATCTCCAGGGCACGGACCTCAGCTTCCGCTGGGGATACCTTTCTCATGGTGCTATAGTAAATCTCTCCCCAGTTCACCACGCTTAGGTAGAGTTTGTGTTTCCCTTGGGCGGCCTGGTACAGAAGTTCCTCAACCGCGTTCGCTGCCGGCTCATCCTCAAAAAAGGCCACAAGAGCCCAACTATCCAAAACCTTGGCTGCCATGTTAGAGCTCGCGTTCGAGCTTACGCTCTTCCATCATCGCCTTCAGAACACCCTTGCCCTTGAGCGAGCCACGCAGGCTGCGGATATAGGCACGGGTAATCGGCTTGAGAAGAATGCCCTCCTGCGTCGCACAGACCGCTGCTTTCGTGCCGTCCTCGATCCCAAACTGCCTTCGAAGCCAGATGGGGATGACGATTTGCCCCTTGGTGGTGAATGTAACGGTTTCCGTCTTCATGCGATGGGCTCCTCAACAGCCCGTTCTTCGATATCCATCTGCCAAGTAGAACTTTGTAACAAAGTCCTACTAGAATACAAATTCTTACATATTTTTGATAGTATGTCAATATGACCCACGGCACACAAGAATGTAAGATCTTACATGCCTCTAAGCACCCTCCAGCGCAATAACTTTAAGTCTTCAATCCCTAACGGTGGCCGAACAGTTCCCAAAAGACGCGGTAGGCGTCACTGCCGGTCAGGTTGGGAAAAGGGAAAACGATGAATCCATCTGCCCCTTGGGATAATGCTTGCTTATAAATTTCTTCCCACGTGGAGGCGGGTAATTTTCTTTCCGGGTCGACCAGGATAAAAGGCAAGACTTGCCGGCCCGTTTCTCGAATGAAGTAAGCATTCACTTCTCCAATCCACTGAACCGGCCGACCATTGAGCACGGAGTATGACATGGGGCTGAACACTTCGATAACCTTTGCCAGCGCCCGGAAATCCTGACCCACAACTTTGTAAATAGCGTTGTCATAGTCTGAAGGTTGCCAAGGGACTGCTGCTAAGGAAATCAAAGTTTTGGGACTAAAATGATCGCGCAATCCACTGACCTTTGTGCAGAAAGCCGTGATTTGATCGGCTCGCCATCGATACCATTGGTCCGCATGGTTTTTGCGAATCCAAGCGGATTGATCGGCCACGCGATTCAATTCCTTTGGAATTCGAAGATTCGTCTCCTTCTGGAATTTACTTAAACAAGCCGGACAGTAGCAGGTATCGAGGATATTGGGCTCCGGAATCTCCCAATAAATAGGATAACGCACGAAATCGAGAGTGATCACATCGTAGTAATGACTGGAAAACATCCCCTTGATCTCTTCGAGCTTCTGTTTCTGCAACCATTCCTGGTTCGGACACACACCCGCATACTCATTGACCTTAGGCAAAGGACTCCCATCCGCCAAAATGGGTCGCGACTCCGGGTGGGACTTCCAATGCTCTTCTCCCTGCCACAGAACCACCATACCCAGTGTCTTGAGCCCTGCGCCACGGAGTTGTTTGGGAATGGATTCATCCGGGAAACGCCCTCCCGCTAAGGCAAAACCCATGGCCTTCAAAAAGCGCACTTGTTGCTCGACAAGCTTTCCTTGCAAGGGGCCTGCAGGAGGGAAAATCGGATAAGCTCCTTTCACGTTTTGGCCCAGCAACTGGACGTGAGGAGTTAAAAATACGGAGAGTATCAACCAGACAAGAATCATTCTTTTGCAGAACCTGTCGCTCAATGCGGATCTACCCCTCGAAGAGTATATTTCACACTCACTCGGGACGGATAGTTGAAACATTTCTACCTGCCAACCTCTTACTTCGAGAATGATCTCACCCACGGGAATAGTTCACTCAGGTCGAAACGGTACGGTTCCAGGGAATACGGATTTGCAATTTTTCAGATGGGTCACTTTGTTGCTGACAAAGCCCCCGGCTGTTTGAGATGTTGATGATTGCTCAAATCAGCTTCGGAATAGGGATCGTGCGTATCGATAACTTAAAACCGTTTCCATGGGAAAGATGCGAGAACGCTGCATCAGAAATTGTTCAGTGATTTCCCAAAAGGCTTTGTATTCCGGTAAGGCGAGGGAGACTTCATGAAATTCATCCAGTCATTGCTGTTCTTTGTGTTAGCCGGATTGTGTGAAATTGGGGGAGGATATCTCGTCTGGCTCTGGCTGCGAGAAGGCAAAACCATTGCCTACGGTTTCGCGGGCGCCGGGGTTCTCGTCCTCTACGGCATTGTTCCAACTTTTCAGCCTGCAAACTTCGGCCGTGTTTATGCAGCCTACGGAGGGGTCTTCATCGTTCTATCCATTTTATGGGGGTGGCAGATCGATCGAATTGCCCCAGACAAGTACGATTTGATCGGCGCCAGCATCGCTTTGTTCGGCGTTCTGGTCATCATGTATTGGCCGCGAGTCTGAATCGAGGGCAGTTCGAAACCGTTAGTACCAAGAATGCTCCAGCGCCGTCGAGACATAGGCCCGAAGATTTTCGATGGGGATCGCGTATTCGAGGAAATTAGCAAACGGAACACCCTCAGGGGCTACCGGCATAGGCCAAAGTGATTCCTGTCAAAAGACTTATGTGTTATTCAGGGAGGCTTAAACCTAACCGTTAATTTTGTCGATAATGATAATAATGAAAGGTAGAACCCTCCGACACTTCTAATATTGGAGGTAACTTTAGACCGATGGCAAACGGAAGTGGTGCGGCTCGCACCAACGAAAATTCAAATCTCCTCATCAAGTGGACTAACGCCGATGGCTTCTCGTTGAGCGAGCAATCCAAGACGCATAACATTAGCGAGAATGGGATATCGTTCTACCTCAAGACACCCGTGTGGTTAGACACTCACCTCATCATCACCATCGGATCTAGCGAGCTGTTTGGACGGCTGCATACTCTGACCGGAAAAGTGGCGCGAATTCAAACCGACGCTTCGGGAAGGCAATTGGTAGGCGTGCGATTTGACTGACACCAACGGGGCTTGAAAATAGTTGCTTAAAGGCAATTGACAGCCATTCGGGTTACTCGCTTAATAACATTAGGGTAATAGTGGAAAGAATCCTACAAAGAGCGGCTAAATGAAGCAGCAAGGAATGAGCCAGCTCTTGCGATCTCCGGTTGCCAGTCGTTTCGGGTGAACACCCACCGACTTAGTACAAGCCGCTCATTCATTGACAACTGCTGATCGTCTTCCATAGACTCCCCATAAGATTTCGTTTAATGAAGGGAAAAGGAGGTATCGGCACAGTGGCAGGCGAACCTATCCAGCGACGGATCTTCATGGCGTCTTTGCTCATGCCCGCCCTTGCGGCATTTCGTTCCCAGGCAGCGTTGGCTGCTCCTCCCATGAAGATCACCAAGATTGAAACCGTGTATTGGAAGAACTACCAAGACGCTCCTTGGCGCCCCAATTGGACTTGGATCAAGATCCATACTGATGCGGGGTTTGCGGGCATTGGAGAAACCTATCCGCGCAGCGAAGCGGAAGCCGCGCTGGTACATTCCACGGTGGCTCGCCTGCTGCTTGGGCAAGATCCTCGGAATATCGATCGGATTTGGGCAGATCTGTATTTCACTTTTGACTTTCAGATCATCGGGGGAACGGAGATGCGCGTTTTGAGCGCAATCGATCTGGCTTTATGGGATTTACTGGGCAAGTCCCTGTCCATGCCCGTTTACGGTTTGATTGGAGGAAGGTCAAATCCCCGGATTCGAGTTTACAACACCTGCTTCGGGCAACGGTACGACTTCCTCAAAGAACCGGAAAAGATCGTGCGCGAGCTGATCGATGGTTACGGCATCAAGGCCATCAAGATCTGGCCCTTTGATGAAGCGGCGCACCGCACTCAGCGGCAATACATTACTCAGGCCGATATCGATGAGGCACTTGGTCCCGTCCGCAAGCTGCGCGATACTTTTGGCTCTGAGATTGAAATTCTAATGGAATTCCATAGTAACTGGAACCTGCCCTCCGCCATTCGTATTGCCCGCGCGCTTGAACCTTACAAACCGATGTGGCTGGAAGATATGTTGATGCCCGGCCAGTTCTCTCAATATCGGCAGCTGGCCGAGGCTACCTCTATCCCTTTGACCATCAGTGAGCGGATGGCAGGGAGGATGCAATACATTCAGCTCCTCGAATCGCGCGCCGCGAAATATGTCATGTTTGATGTCTGCTGGTGTGGAGGCGTGAGCGAAGCTCGAAAAATTGCCTCCATGGCCGAGGCGTTCCAGCTTCCCGTCGCTCCCCACACGGCAGGAGGCCCCCTGCTCTTCTATGCCTCAACCCACTTGAGCACCGCTGCGACTAACGTGGCCATTCAGGAAACCGTCCAGCGTTATTACGAAACCGATTGGCCGACAATGCTCGAGAATCCTGTGATTCCAAGAGACGGAACGGTGTCCGCTCCGGATCTTCCGGGGTTTGGAATGCTGATCAAACCCGAAGTCTGGAACCACTCGGCTGCAGTCCGACAGATTTCGAGCCTTTAAGGCTCAGGGGATCCTCGCGCCAACACGGGGCCTTGACACATGGGAGAAAAATCAAAATATCCTGGAAGCCTTTGACAGGCTGAGATCGTATTCAATTCCACAGGAATTCGGGAGACCAATAGATGACCGCGGATGTGGGGCTGGGGATCTTCCTGACGTTTATGGCAGGCCTCTTCGCTGGCAATTGCATGTTGCCCGCCAAATTTGTCCGTCACTGGAAGTGGGAAAACACCTGGCTGGTCTTTAACCTGGTCTCCCTGGTCGTGCTCCCTTGGTTATTCGCTCTTTTATTTATTGGGAACGTCCGTGCGGTTTACTTGAGCCTAACCTCTCACCAACTTGCCGTTCCTTTTCTATTTGGCGCAGGTTGGGGGGTTGCCCAGATATTGTTCGGCCTCTCCATTGCCCGGCTGGGTCTAGCACTTGGCTATGCCATTATCATTGGCTTCTCAGCTGTCCTCGGAACTTTCGTCCCGTTATTCTTTAAGAACCGTGACATTTTTGGCACCTCGAAGGGAAATTTGATCGTGACCGGCATGGTTGTCATGGTGGCTGGAATTATCGTCGCGGGCTGGGCAGGGCGGCAAAGAGAGCGGCGTTTGAGTGACCCGCCTAACCCAGGCTTGACAAGCGGTTACGCAAGCGCATTGACTCTCGCCATCATCTGCGGCCTTACGGCGCCCATGCTGAATTATTCCTTTGCCTTTGGACAGGATATCGCCCAAGAGGCTGTTCGACGCGGGTCCTCGCTGGCCAATGCCTCCTATGCGATTCTTCCCATTTCTCTAGCCGGCGGATTTCTGCCAAATCTGCTCTACAGCCTCTATCTTCTCCGTCAAAAAAAGAGTTGGTCTTTTTTTTCGCCCTTACAACCTGATCTCTTTTTTGGAAGCTTGATGGGACTTTTGTGGACCGGCGCGTTTGCCCTATATGGGATGAGTGCCGCATATATCGGAAGTTTGGGAACATCGGTCGGCTGGGCATTGTATAATATCTTCATGATCATGACGGCAAATGTCTCGGGAATCGTGACCGGGGAATGGAGTGGTGCGAGCAGAGGGACTTTGGCTTTGCTCTCAGCTGGCCTGGTTCTATTGACTTTTGCAACAATCCTGATTGCTCTCGGAAACCGCTGAGTTTGGGTCTTCCCGCTTCGGGACGGCGAGATTGACGACGAAATTATCGTAAGGTAAGGTTTAATTGACAAGAATCCCTATTTCAATTGTGCTGTAGAAAAATCTATGGGAAGAGGAGATCGTCTTATGTCATCAAAGACAATACACTTGTTAAGGGCCCTTCTGGGCCTTTGGCTTATGCTTGCCCTCGTGGCCTGTTCAAAGGCTCCTTCGGATGTCGCAACCAGCGACGCCATCAAGGGTCGCTTTTATTCAGATCCCCAGCTGAAGGCTGAAAATATTCAAGTTGCGGTCGCCAATGGAGAGGTGACGCTCGCAGGACAAGTCTCGAGCGATGCCGTCCGCCAGCAGGCCGTCACAGTCGCGCAGGGTACGGAGGGAGTGAAAAAGGTCATCGACCAGCTGCAATCTCCCGGCCAATCGGCCAGTGCGCCGTCGGCACCGGGTCAGGGTGAGCCTTTGCGAACTCGTCAACCCGCGGCAGGTAGCCCGGCAACCGTTGCTAACGTTCCGACTAGCGACGCTCCTCCCGCTGAGGCGGTAGCGCCCCCTACTCAACCTGCGCCGCCACCGCCCCCACCACCGCCACCACCGCCTCGAAAATTCACGATTCCAGAAGGAACCGATGTACGAGTCCAAATGATCGATACCATCGATTCAAAGACGAATCAGCCTGGCGAAACCTTCCAGGCTTCTTTGGATTCTCCACTGGTATCCGGCAGTCAAGTCGTCGTTCCTAAAGGGGCAAATGTTACTGTGAAGCTTCTGGAAGCTAAGACGTCTGGTAAGTTCAAGGGTCAAAGCGAGCTGGAAGTAGCTCTTGACCATATTGTCCTAAAAGGCAAGTCTTATCCGTTGTCATCTTCATCCGTCCAAGAGGTCGGCAAATCCAGGGGGAAAGAAACGGCCAAGAAAACCGGCCTCGGAGCCGCCATCGGTGCGGGTATCGGCGCCATTGCCGGTGGTGGAAAGGGAGCAGCCATCGGCGCCGGCATTGGAGCTGGTGCGGGTGCTGGTTCCCAGCTCATCATGAAAGGCAAGCAGGTCAAGATTCCGTCCGAAACCAAGCTGGATTTCAGGCTGTCAGCACCGGTCACCTTTACGCTTCCGCCGAAAGAATAATGGGCTGGACTCCAAATCTTTGAGTTATTGCGCGTCATCGCTTTTCCCTTTCCGGGTGGGTTTCGCAACTCTCGACCCACCCTTTATTTCCATCCACCGCGCACACATTGCGGATCTCAAACCCCGACGTTTGAATGTGCAACGGCTCTGATCTGAAACCTTACCGGCGATGAACCACTATGAGATAATTAGAGTCCGGTCTGGCAGCATCGTAAGACTCGATAGACACTTTGCTTCTTTGTCCCCTCCGGCAGGAATCAAAGAGGTGTATGATTCGGCTTGAAAGACCTTATAATTTAAGTATTCTAGCTATGATGAACGTGTTTGAGATCGAATTCTGATGTACTTCAAGCCATTAAAGATTTTTACCAGTCTGATCTTCTTTTCTAGCCTGCCATTCCTGTTCCGGGGCCTGGGCCTCTTCGCCTTCAGCCTAGGATCTTCTTCAGCAGGGTCTGTCGAATTCAACCGCGATATTCGTCCCATTCTTTCTGACAATTGTTACACCTGTCATGGCCCAGACAAAGCCAATCGAAAAACTAGCCTTCGATTGGACAACGAAGCGAGTGTCTTTACTGACTTAGGAGGGCACCAGGCGGTTGTTCCCGGCGATCCCGAAAAGAGCGAGTTATACCTTCGAATTTCGACTGAAGATGAATCCAGACGCATGCCCCCTATTTATTCGGAACGGAAGCTTACGACCAGCCAAATTGCCCTCGTCCGGCAATGGATCGAGCAGGGTGCGAAATGGCAGAAGCACTGGTCGTTCATCCCTCCGGTTACGCCAGACCTCCCCAAAGTAAAGGACAGACCCTGGGTACGCAACCCGATTGACTACTTTGTGCTCGAGCGGTTGGAACGGGAAGGCCTTACTCCCTCCCCGGAGGCTACGCCTGAGACGCTGATTCGTCGAGTGACACTGGATTTGACTGGGCTCCCTCCAACTCCAAAGGAAATTGACACTTTCTTGTCAGACCATTCTCCTGATGCCTACGGAAAGCTTGTCGACCGCCTGCTCCAATCTCCGCGTTATGGAGAGCGTATGGCGATTCGCTGGTTGGAAGCAGCTCGCTATGCCGACACCAATGGATATCAAACTGATGCCGAACGAACGATGTGGCGGTGGCGGGATTGGGTGATCGATGCATTTAATCGCAATATGCCATTCGATCAGTTCACGATCGAGCAGATTGGTGGAGACTTGCTCCCTAATGCCACGCTTGAGCAGAAGCTGGCCACAGGCTTCAACCGGAATCACCGTGGAAATGGCGAAGGGGGGATCATCCCGGAAGAATATGCCGTGGAATATGTTGTTGACCGTGTGGATACGACATCCACAGTCTGGCTTGGGCTGACCATGGGCTGCGCTCGTTGCCACGATCACAAATATGACCCCATCACGCAGAAGGAGTACTACCAGCTTTTCGCCTATTTCAACAACGTCCCCGAAAAAGGCCACGCGAACAAATACGGCAATTCTCCGCCAGTGATCCAGACTCCGACATCCCAGCAACAACTAGAACTCAGAGAGCTGGACAAACGTCTCGGGGAGGCCGAGAAGGAGTGGAAAAATTTGCAGCCCCAATTAGTCGCCGCTGAACAATCCTGGGAGAAAAACTTTGACCGGTCACGAATGATCGACTGGTCAATCACGGATGGGCTGGAAGCATATTTCCCATTGGATGGGAACACCATCGATCGGGCCTCTAAACCGACGAATGAGAAAGTCGCGCCGCCCTCCTTTCGTGATGGCAACCCCAACTACGGGCCTGGGCAAATCGGGCTGGCCGCCAACTTCGATGGGAAACGTTTTATCGATGCAGGAAATGTGGCGGACTATGGATTTTATGACAAATTTTCTATGGCAGCCTGGGTTTATCCACTGGACGAAAAGGGCGGCGCCATTTTCACGCGTACCAAAGACCTCAACAAAGAGATGGGGTACGGGCTTTATCTCGTTAACGGGAAACTCCAGTTCGACCTGGTTCAGCGCTGGTTGGATGATGCATTACGCATTGAGACGCAACAAACTTTGTCTCCGGGGCATTGGTACCACGTCACTGTCTCTTATGACGGTTCCCGTACAGCCGATGGGGCCAAAATTTATATTGACGGGAAACCTGCCGAGATTAAGGTTTTGCTGGACGAGTTTTATCAAACGTTTAAGTCCACAGAACCTTTCCGAATTGGCGGCGGCGGTGGCCCAGAGAATCGCTTCCATGGTTTTATTGATGACGCAAGAGTCTACAACCGCGTGTTAGATTCTGAAGAAGTTTGGCTGGTCTCCTCTACGGATCGAATTAATGAGATCCTTGTTATCCCGCCGGAGAAGCGCACTGACCTTCAGGTCGCCAAACTTCAGGCATTTTTCGTCGCAACCGATGCGCCCGAATCGATCCAGAAAACCCGGCAAAGAATGATTACCTTGCGACGGCAGCGGGAAAAGCTGATCGAAACCATTCCCACCACCATGGTGATGCAGGAGATGAATCCTCCCAGAGATTCCTTCCTTCTCATCCGAGGAGCGTATGATCGGAAGGGTGACCGGATAAGACCGGCAGTTCCGGTGGCTCTCCATCCTCTTCCTGAAGGCCTGCCCAACAACCGTTTGGCGCTAGCCAGATGGCTGGTCGACCCAAACAATCCACTGACTGCACGGGTAGTCGTGAACCGATTCTGGCAAATGTATTTTGGAAATGGGCTGGTGAGAACCGTCGAAAATTTTGGCTCGCAAGGCGAATGGCCCACACACCCTGCTTTGTTGGACTGGTTGGCTACGGAGTTTGTCAGGAGCGGATGGGATGTGAAGGGGCTGCAGAAACAAATTACCATGAGTGCCACGTATCGCCAATCGTCCCGCACAACACCCGCGCTGCTCGCGCGCGATCCAGAAAACTGGTTGCTGGCCAGAGGGCCGCGGATACGACTCTCTGCGGAGATCGTTCGCGATCAAGCCCTGGCGATCAGTGGCCTTTTAGTGGAAAAGGTGGGAGGCCAGTCCGTCAAACCCCTTCAACCGGAAGGGCTCTGGAAGGATCTGAGCGGCGGAGAAGACTACCAACCGGACAAAGGAGAAAATCTCTATCGGCGAAGTTTGTATACTTTTTGGAAACGAACGGTTGCTCCCCCGGGAATGGTGACGTTTGATGCCCCATCCCGTGAGACCTGCACTGTTCGCCAAACACGCACCAATACTCCCCTGCAAGCATTGAATTTGATGAATGATATCAACTATGTGGAAGCGGCACGAGTGCTGGCTCAGCGGATCATGACTGAAGGCGGGCCTTTGCCGGAAGACCGTTTAAGCTTTGCTTTCCGCCTTGCCACCTCCCGCTGGCCAACTTCGGTTGAGCGTGAAAAACTGCGGGCCGGGTTCCAGTTTCAGCTTGACCAATTCCAGAAGGACCCTCAGTCCGCGGTGAAGTTAATTAGCGCAGGAGAATACCCGATCAATCAGAAACTGGATGTGGTGGAACTGGCCGCCTATACTACGATGGCCAGCCTGATTCTTAATTTGGATCAAACTATTAGTAAGGAATAGAGTATGACCCCTTTAATTGACAGAAAGCTTCAGCTGACCCGTCGTCATTTTTTCGGTCTAACCGGACGCGGGATTGGCATCGCAGCTCTGGCATCTCTGCTCAACGAAGATCTGCAGGCAGAAATCTCTGGAACGGCCCAGGCAACGGGCGATTTCGTTAAGAGCCCAGGAGGACTGACTGGCTTCCCCAACTTTCTGCCCAAAGCTAAGCGGGTGATTTATCTATTTCAGTCAGGCGCGCCCTCGCAAATAGAGTTGTTTGACTACAAGCCGAAAATCAATGATGTTCGAGGAGCGGAACTGCCCGATTCCATTCGCAAAGGCCAGCGTCTCACCGGGATGACCTCTGCACAATCCAGCTTTCCTGTGGTTCCTTCTATCTTCAAGTTTGCGCAACACGGACAATCTGGAGCCTGGGTCAGTGAACTTATGCCACAAACGGCTAAGGTTGTGGATGATCTCTGCTTCATCAAATCCATGCATACGGAAGCGATCAATCACGACCCGGCCATCACTTTCTTTCAGACAGGCGCCCAGTTGGCCGGCAGACCCAGCATTGGTGCGTGGTTATCTTACGGATTAGGGAGTGAGAACAAAGATCTCCCGGCATTTGTCGTCATGGTCTCACAGGGATCGGGGAATCCTGCGGACCAGCCACTTTATGACCGTCTCTGGGGAAGCGGGTTTTTGCCTTCAAGGTATCAGGGAGTCAAATTCCGCTCTGGCGCCGACCCGGTACTCTACCTTTCGAATCCGCCTGGGATTTCAGCTTCCGCCCGCCGGCGATTTCTCGACGACTTAGCCCAGCTCAATCAGCTAGGTCTGGAAGAATTCGGCGATCCAGAAATCTCTACCCGAATCGCCCAATACGAAATGGCCTACCGCATGCAGACCTCTGTACCTGAATTGACAGATCTCTCCGGCGAGCCGTCTGAAGTTTTCGATCTTTATGGCCCCGATTCCCGCAAACCCGGGACGTTCGCGGCCAATTGCTTGCTGGCGAGGCGTCTCACGGAGCGGGGCGTGCGTTTCATTCAGCTTTTCCACAGAGGTTGGGACCAACATTACACGCTGCCGAAACAAATCGTCGGCCAGTGCCGTGACACGGACCAGGCTTCGGCAGCGCTGATCACCGATCTTAAACAGCGGGGATTGCTGGACGACACGCTCGTCGTCTGGGGCGGAGAGTTTGGCCGCACGATTTATTGTCAGGGGAAATTAACCCCTGAGGATTATGGGCGGGACCACCACCCTCGCTGCTTTACGGTTTGGATGGCGGGCGGAGGAATCAAGCCGGGAATGACCTTTGGAGCCACCGATGACTATTGCTACAACATCATCGAAAATCCCGTTCATGTGTTTGACCTGCAGGCTACCATTCTGCATTGCCTGGGGATTGACCATACGCGGCTAACTTACAAGTATCAAGGGCGCTACTTCCGGCTGACGGATATCGGCGGGGAAGTTGTCAGCAAGGTTTTGGCATAGGCTCGCAACTCTCGCCCTACGTCTTATCCTTTTCCGAAGAGCTCACGATAGCGCTCATAATGTTGGCGAATTTGGTCCATCATTTGTTGATATTCCGGATCGCCGCGCAGTTTGTCAAAATTCTTGTCTCGTTGGAACCAGGGATAATTATGATTCCCCAGTTCCATGCTTCGGTGAAACCAGGCTAAGGCCTGTTTCTTTTCACCAAGCAGGCAATAGATTGAGCTGATCCAATAGGCGCCATCTCCGTCAATCACCCCGTCCCGCTTGAAACCAAGGATCTTGGGGTCTATTCTTTGACCTTGGCCTTGTGAGGCATACAAGAATCCCAGAAAATACAATGGGGCGTCATCACCTTGGGGACCGCCAAGTTCTTTGGCACGGAGAAGCAGCGGTTCGGCTTCGGCGACTTTCCCCTGGTAATAGAGAAATTCACCCAGATAAGCCATGGCTTTGTATTGGTCTGGACTATTGGCCAATACCTGCCGCATTTCCTCTTCCGCCTCTTTGGTTTTCCCAAGGTAAAGCAACTGGCGCGCATGCATCCAGTAAAGTCGAAGGGAAGTTGGGTTTAGCTCAATGCTCCGACGGAATCCCTTCTCAGCCAGCTCGATTAAGCCAGTATAGTGATAGGCATAAGCCAACATATCCTGTGCCCAGTCTGAGTTTGGGGCCATGCTTACACCCTTTTTGAGTTTCTCAATGGCCTCCACATTGCGTCCGAGTTGAATGTAAATCCCGCCCATCGATATATAAACGTCTGCCAGACGCGGATCTAATTCCATGGCTTTCTGAGCCATCTGTTCCGCATGCGCCAGATTATCACGAGCGTTATCCACAAAGTTCGCCGCTTCCAACAGACACAAATCAGCCAATAAAGTATAGGCCTGGACAAATGTGGGATCTAATTTGATAGCTTGCTCGAGAAGGGTTCGACCACGCTGGAGGCTTTCCACGCGTGATCTCATGGCGTACTCGTTCCAATAAAAGCGGGCCTGGATATAAAGATTATAGGCTTCCGGCGACTGCGTCATTGGGGCAGTCATCGAAGCATGCTCTGCCTCAGTGACGGACACACTCAATCCTTCGACCACTTTCTGGGCGACCTCGTCTTGGAACATCAACATATCTTTTGCTCGCAAGTCGTACCGTTGGGCCCAGCGGGTCGAACGGCTCTTAGGGTCGCTGAGAAGCACCGAAACGCGCATTACATCCCCCACCCGCTGGAATGTTCCCTCTAGAACAGATTCCACTTCAAGTTCCTGGGCCACCTGAGCCGGATCAGCAGGAGCCTGCACATATTTCAAAACTGAGCTTGTGGGACGGACCGCGAGATTCTGCAGGGTCGCCATGCGACTAATAATGGCATCCGCCATTCCGATCCCCCACGCCTGATTCTTTTCCTGGGACGCCAGATCACGAAAGGGTAGGACGGCAACCGTTCGCAATCCGGATTTTGCAGCAGATTGTGGCGGTCCAGAAGCCGGACTGCCTTGCCTCGACCTCGCCACCCAGATGCCTATGACGACGAGAAGCAACACCGCCATTGCAGCAATTGCCCATTTTCCACCACCCCATTTTTCCAATGTCTTCTGTTTGCCCGGAGTTCTTGAGGTTACCCGCAGTCGGGTTGATTCCAGATCCCGTTTTAAGCGTTTCAGGTCTCCTCTGAGATCCGATGCCGACTGGTAGCGAAGTTCACGATCTTTTTCCAGTGCTTTACAAATGATCCGTTCCAATTCCGTTGGCAACTCAGGATTAATCCTACTCGTTGAAGTTGGAATGCGATTCAAAATCGAGTCAAAAAGGACCGCTGCGGTATTCCCCTTAAAGGGCGCATCACCCGTGGCCATCTCGTAGAGTACCGCCCCAAAAGAAAACAAGTCGGTGCGGGCATCTAATTCTTCTCCACGTGCTTGCTCCGGAGACATGTAGGCGGCGGTACCCACGGAGGTGCCCGGGCTGGTCAAGTGAGGATCTGGGAGAGACACCGTTAGCAAGCTGGTCGCCGCCATAGTGTCCTTCACCCTTTGATTCTGAGCTGCTGCTTTCGCCAGACCAAAGTCCAGGAGCTTAATCTGTCCGCGTTGCGTGACGAAAATATTGGCGGGTTTGATATCCCGATGCACGATGCCCTTACTGTGAGCAGCATCGAGAGCGTCGGAGATCTGAATAGCCAATTCCAAAAGCTGCTCGTTCTTGAGCGGTTTACCTGAGATGGTGCTTTGGAGCGTTTTGCCTTCCATCAATTCCATGACGATGAAAGGCTGTCCATCCGACTCGTCCACATCGTGGATCGTACAAATGTTGGGGTGGTTCAGAGCGGAAGCCGCGCGTGCTTCGCGCCGGAAGCGTTCCAAGGCCTGCCTATCCCGAGCAAGATCTTCAGGCAAGAACTTGAGAGCTACATGGCGGTTGAGTTTGAGGTCCTCGGCTTCATAGACGACCCCCATCCCGCCGCCACCAAGCTTTTCCAGAATTTTATAATGAGAAATGGTTTTACCGAGCATATGGGTTTTGAGTCACGATGTTATGCAGAGCATAGTCTCAAGTCAATCGCGGAATTCGGACTGACTGAAACCATGATCAATCTTTACTCTACCCTTGACAGCTTTCAGGGTTCACATAAAATGACCCTGCTCTCATCCGGATTCTAATCATATCTCTTGGAAGACGGCACACGAAACCCGAGGAGAATTCTACGATGGCTAAGTTACTTTCGATCGGTACCTGGGCCTACGCCTTTGGACCGTATCAATCTAATCCCGTCCCCTTTGAAACCGTTGTGAAAAAGTTAGGAGAACTGAAATATGACGGCGTCGAGATTGGCGCCTTTAAACCCCACGTTCACCCCGACGACTATCCCTCCGATGCCGATCGCCAGCGTGTAAGATCCTTGATTAAGGCCAGCAACCTGCGCGTCTCAGGACTCGCAGCAGATTTTTGGGGGGACAAAGGCCCTGGGACGGATGCCGCGCAACGAGATGATTACTACCTCCATTTATTCGAAAAAAACTTAAAGCTGTGTACGGACCTGGGGTCGCCGAACATCCGCGTGGACACGGTCAGCGGCCCGGATGGAGTGCCCGGAGTAGATGCCAAGACTGCGCGGAGCCGCATCGTCAGCCTTTGGCGAACTTGTTCAGAAAGGGCCGAGGGACATGGAGTTAAAGTAGTGTGGGAATTTGAACCCGGGTTTTTGTTCAATAAGCCGTCTGAAATTGTCCAGCTCGTTAATGACATCAACCATCCCAACTTTACGGTCCTTTTTGATACTTGCCATGCATACATGTGCAGCGTTATCGGGGCTCGCCAGCCAGGAACCAAGGAGATCCTAAAAGGAGGAATAACGGAATTTGCCCGAATGCTCAAGGGGAAGATCGGGCACGTCCACGTGATCGACTCCGATGGCACCCTCCATGGCGACGAAACCAGCACCCATCGCCCATTTGGTGAAGGCTACATCCATTTTGGCGAAGTCCTGGATTCCATCTATAAAGATGCCGGGTATCAGGGTGAGTGGTTGACGGTGGATTTGTGTTTCTGGCCAGAAGCCTGGGAGGTCACCGCCAACGCTAAAGAATTTCTCACTCCCTATTTGGTAAAATATTGATTCTTACCGAAGTCCTGGAACACCCACTTTGGCGCGATAAATATAGCCCGTCACTCGTTCCATATCGGAGCTGGTCAGGTAGAGCATGTGTCGATCCGACCGGCGGCCAAATCTGCAGTTTGTCAGAGCCTTCTGGTCGGTAGTGATGGTCGCAAGAATTTCCCCTGTACCACTCACGCGGTAGGCCGTCCCAAAACCGTAACAGGTCAGCCAAATGGCCCCTTGCTTGTCGACCGCCATCCCATCAGCGGCACAATTCTCAATCGTCGCTAGCGTGGTTCTTTCCCCTGCAGATCCATCTTTATTCAGTGGCCATTGCTCTATCTTGCAAGTGGTTTTGGAGACGTTGTGTGAAACATAGAGAATCCGTTCGTTCGCATTCAGCACGATGCCGTTTGGACCCGTAATATCGGCATTGAATACACTCGTCTTCCCATCTCGGGCAACCCGATAAATGGTCCCATTGGGCGCATCTCCATAATAACCGTTGGGGTCTGTGAAATAGAGTGTCCCATTTTTTGCGACGATCAGATCATTAGGGCCCTTCGTAATGGACGGGTCGGCTTCAAAGTTCTCGGCCACTACGGTGACCTTCTTGTCAGGTGAGACCTTCATGATTTTTCGTTCCCCGGTTGCGGTGAGAAAGATGTTGTCATGATCATCTACCCAGAGCCCTCCCGGTCCCTCTTTGGTAGCCACTGCCAGATATTGCCGTGCTCCTTCTTTTGGAGTCCATGACATTATGCCTTTGTAGCTGCCACGGGATGTAAAGAAAAGGGTTCCCTTCGAGTCCACCGTGGGTCCCTCCGTATTTCCCCAGCTGGCATCCTTGGCAATCAATTCTGCCGATTGGGTTGGCAGCTTCGACTGAGCAAAATATTCCAGGTCTCGACTTATTCCCCAGAAACAGACCAAAAGCAAAAGGACAGTGAGACAGATTGGAAGTCGTAGAGCTCTTTGATGGCCTCGCATGATTTTTCTCCTTAAAGATTTTATTCTGAATGTGCAAATCTTCAGCGCAATAAAGAAGCTGGCTTTATTGCCTCGCCGGTTCAAGTACCCTGTAAAAGAGAAATTCCTCACTCGTAAAATAACCGAATGTAAAAGGCAATAAAGTTGGGCTTTCACAGGAAGCAAGGCGATTTCCGTAGAAGTTCGCTCCTCCATCGCAGGTGATCGTATTGACAGGCCACCTTGGGACAAATCGCTCAACGGTAGTTCCCAGGTTCTGTCCTGGAGGAGGTTGGAGCGGTCGTAAACCGGGCCAGGCGTTTTGTGCAACGACGACAAGATCACCCGACTCCAAGCTTTGCGGCCGGGATGTATCGAGAGCAATGCCCCCCGCCTGTTCTGCATAATAGTGGAATCCCCAGTGTCCGGCAAAATAGAATTGGTTTGGAAGTTCGGCAGCCGGAGAGGCCATTCGGTGCGAGATAATTTGCCTGTATCCATTGGCGATTTCTGCATCTCCGATCGCAATGGAAAGTGCGAGTAGAACAGACAGAAGGAGAGCAGACGCTAGCATGACCGGGGGCGGGTTCCAGTCTGAAACTTTAAGGAGCAGCAGGACAATCAGGACGGCTGCGGGTGTCATGATCAGGGCATATCGCACGGAGGTGGCGGCCATTCCAAATTGCATCAGCAGGCCTAAGGAGAACCAAAGCAGGAGGAGAATCGACTGCAGGTTTCGTAATTTCGGATTCTTCCAGAACTGCGTCAGAAGCGCATCGATCAGCATCAAGACAACACAGACAGCCAGACCAGTCAAGCAGGCAGAAACGGTTGAATAGTGGATTTGAAAGTGAGCCCAAAGGAAGGAGAAAGCGAAAACCGGAGGGATCCCAAAGGTGTACCTTTTTCTCAGGCTCCTGACCTGTAATAGCAGCAAAGGAATGGCAATGGAAATGGCTCCAAGGCCGATCGCAATGAGGATTCCCATTTCATGACCGAGAAGCACCTTAGATTTTTCTAAATTCTTTTGCAGGTCAAACAGAAGCAAGACATTGGGTCTGCCATATTTTATCCAGGTAAACAAATTCCAAAAAATAAACGAGCCGATGGGGGCGGTGGCGAGCACCGAAATGCCGATTCGCCGCCGGCCATCCACCAGCAACAGCACCAGAAGGGGCACGATCAATAAGCCGTTGTATTTTGTAAGGGGGCAAAGGAATGAAGCCGCAAGTGCCACCGCCCAAGCTGATTTTCGGCCTGTTTCCTGATAGGCCAATGCATAGGCCACACCCAGCAATAGCAGAGAAAGCATCGGGACATCGAGCATGACGACCTGGCTTCCGAGGAAGAATGCGGGTGAAAAGCAGAGCAGGAGGGCTGCGAGAGAAGGGTCTACTTGGTAACGTTTGGCCAGAAGTACGAGGCCATGGATCGACAACAACCCAAAGCAGAGCATCGCCACATGGATCGAATATTCATTTGGCGGGAAGAAGCCTTCCCATGCGGCGATCCAAGCGGGTACGAGAGGAGGATTGGCAAAGGTTTCGGAAACCAGTTTCGGGGCCCCCAACCAATTGATCCGGAATCCGTAAGGATCTGTTGGATGCCTTGTGATCTGTTGAGCGATTGCAAGGTAGTAAGGTTCGTCGATTCGGAAGGCGGTGGGAAGGAAGGGGATCTCAAGCCCTAACCAGATGATCACGAGGGCAAGAGTGGGGCAGCGGCGAAGGAATGTGAGGATCATCAACAGGTGATGGGAGACTCGGTCGAATGGACCCAAACTGTGGCGGCAGCCAATCTATGAAATGAGTCCACCGCTCTTGTTCACGGGACGATGAAATTGACCTTCCCGAGCAGGCGAATCGACAGGAAATTTGAACTCCTCGGAGACCTCAAGCCACGTTTAAGCAAGAAGTTTCGGAACCACGTTGCCTGAAACATCTGTCAAACGGAAGTCGCGACCTTGATGGTGGAAAGTCAGTTTCAGATGATCAAAACCAAGGGATTGTAAGATGGTTGCATGCAAGTCATGCACATGGATTCGGTCTTCCACGATATTAAGGCCTAAGTCGTCCGTCTTTCCAACCACTTGTCCGCCTTTGATTCCCCCCCCTGCCATCCAAATGCTGAAGGCGAAGGGATGGTGGTCTCGGCCTTCGCTTCCTTTTTTAGGGTTCCGGCTTTCGACCAAGGGAGTTCTACCGAATTCTCCCGCCCAGACCACCAAGGTTGAATCCAGCAATCCCCGTTGCTTCAGATCCTTGAGCAGCGCGGCAACCGGCTGGTCTGTAATATCGCAATTCTTTTTCAAATGACTCACCAGATCCGAGTGATCATCCCAACTGGCATGCATGATCTGCACAAATCGCACACCCCGTTCAATCATTCTTCTGGCGAGCAAGCAGTTCGTTGCAAATGGCTTCGTCGGATCTTTGTCAACCCCGTACATCTCTCGTGTCTTTTCCGACTCTTTGGAAAAATCAAGCAGTTCGGGCGCTGCCGACTGCATCCGAAACGCCAGTTCGTAGGAAGCAATACGCGACGCAATTTCAAAGTCCCCGCTGGCGGCGTAGTTTGCCTCATTCAAATCCCGAATTGCATTGAGAGTTGACCTCTGAATCTGATTGTTAATGCCGGCAGGATTAGACAGATAGAGAACCGGATCTCCGCTGTTACGGAAAGTGACTCCCTGGTAGGTCGAGGGCAGGAATCCACTGGACCAATTGGCGCTTCCGGCACTCGTGCCAACTCCCGAGCTTAATACGACAAAGCCGGGAAGATTTTGCGATTCGCTTCCTAAGCCGTAGGTCACCCAGGCACCCATGGAAGGGCGCCCGACCAACGGAGATCCACAGTTCAACATCAACTGTCCAGGATGATGGTTGAATTGTTCAGTAAACATGGAACGGATCATACAAATATCGTCGGCACAAGTAGCCAGGTTAGGCATGTACTCTGAAAACTCGAGGCCACTCTGCCCATACTTCTTAAACTCGCTCGGGCTGGCCCATACTTTCGCATTGGGTTTAATGAAGGCCAACTTTAGGTTCTTCGTCATGGATTCAGGCAGAGGCTGACCGTCCCATTTTTTCATTTCAGGTTTAGGATCAAATAGATCCAAGTGGCTGGGGGCTCCTTCCATGAAAAAGAAGATAACGTTCTTAGCCTTGGGTGCAAATTGCGGAGGTTTCGGCTTCAATGGATTGACATCCGGCAATGGTGCGCCAAGGGCTGTCGTCCGCCCTTCGCCCGCCATTAATTGCCACAATCCGATTGCCCCAATTCCCCCGGCACACTCGGTGAGAAAACTTCGCCGGGTCTGAATTCTCATGAAATCCTGGAAATTCATCCTCTTCTCCTCTTGCTGCTTCTGGCTTCTCCCCGCATCTGAGCGCCCCAGGGGATCTTGGGGTTTCACTACCCCCTCGTAATGAACTCATCCAAATTGAGCAAAGCCCGTGAAATACTCACCCACACAGCGGCTTCCACCGAATCAACGCCTTCAACTCCGTGTGCCGCATAGAGACTCTCTGCGGCTTCTGGATTTCTTCTTAGGTATTCTTTTTGTTCTTCGTAGAAACGGACCAGCCTTTCCATTTCGCCCGGCTTCGGAGAACGAGCCAAACAAAGCTCAAAGGCGTATCTGATCCGCTCATTCAGGCTGCCTGATGTTTCGCGTAACACTCGAGTCGCGAGGCCCTGTGCCGCCTCGAAAAAGACCGGGTCATTGAGCAAATTAAGGGCTTGCAAAGGAGTGGTGGAACGATCCCTTCGACTGCAAGTCAATAACGACGTAGGAGCATCAAAGTTCATCAGTTGCGGATAAGGGGTTGTACGTTGGAAAAATACGTAGAGCCCGCGCCGATAGCGGGAACTGCCTTCGCTTTCCTTCCATTTGACACTCGTGCCATAGCCCAAATCCGTCACTCCTTTCGGGATGAGTGGGCGGACGCTCTTTCCACCCACCGTCAAATCGAGCAGGCCACTGGCTGCCAGAGCATTATCACGGACTAGTTCAGCCGGTAGGCGCAATCGGGATTGCCGAGCGATCCATTTGTTATAGGGATCCCGGGTCTCAAGCTCTTTTCTCGTCTTGGAGGACTGGCGGTACGTGGCTGACACGACGATCATCTTGTGCATCTTCTTGAAGTCCCATTTCTGCATGACAAACTCAGCAGCCAGCCAATCCAGCAAAGCAGGGTGAGTCGGACGTTCTCCTTTGATTCCAAAATCCGCAGAAGTTTCAACCAGGCCATGCCCGAAGAACTCCTGCCACATCCGGTTGACGGTCACACGGGGTGTCAAGGGATTATCAGGCGAAACGAGCCAGCGTGCGAAACGAAGGCGTGGGGGCTCAGCCGTATCCGGCATAGGAGGCAGGATCGAAAGTGTTCCAGGCTGTACTTCAACTCCCGGCTGCAAGTAATCACCGCGAATCAAAATATGGGTTTTGGGTGGTCTCGGATTCTCCGCAATGATGGGAGCTTCTGTCAGTCCAGGAAACTGTTCGGAAAGCTGGTCAAGCTTCTCTCCTAATTCCTTGAACTTGAGGGCATCATAACGTTCCTTTCCGCCCGCAATCATATAGAAGCGAATGATATGATCCGTGAGCCGGTCCTGTTCCTTCTGGGTTCGCTCAGCAGGTTCTTTCAATAGAATTTCCTGGCCATGATCCAGCATCTTTCCAACTGTGTCCCAGGCAACATCGTAGGGAACATTGATTCCGGGATGGGTTGAGGCCTCTAGAGTCTTCTTCTCCCACTCTGGCTGGATTTCTGAAACCTTGTATTCCTCCAGCAATGCCATGCGTTTTTTGTCGTAGTCCGGTTTCGCCTGAAGGTACACTCCCATTTCCCCGGGTGCCGGGGCCTCGATATTGATTTCACGGGCCCTGTTGAAAAAAGAAAAAAGCTGATAAAACTCCCTTTGGCTGATCGGATCGTATTTATGGTCATGGCATCGGGCACACCCAACGGTGAGGCCGAGCCAGGTTGTGCCCATGGTGTTGGTCCGATCGAGCACTTGCTCAACACGGAATTCTTCATTGTCGACGCCACCCTCTCGGTTAGTCAGGGTATTGCGCTGAAAGCCTGTGGCAATCTTTTGATCCAAAGTTGCGTTAGGCAGAAGGTCGCCAGCCAATTGCTGGATCGTGAACTGGTCAAAAGGCAAGTTGCGGTTGAGTGCTTCAATCACCCACTGGCGATAGCGCCATGCGTAAGGCCTGACATTGTCTTTTTCATATCCGTCGCTATCGGCATATCGAGCCAAATCAAGCCATTGGCGAGCCCATTTCTCGCCATAATGAGGCGAATCCAACAGGCGGTCGACCAATCTTTCGTAAGCATCCGGGCGAGGGTCTGAGACAAAGTCCGCCACCTCTTCGGGAGTTGGCGGTAGACCGATAAGATCAAAACTTAACCGTCGAATCAGAGTGATCCGATCGGCTTCTGCCGAAGGCTGAACCCCTTCGGCTTCAAGCTTGCCCAAAATGAAAGTATCGATTGGATTGCGTACCCAGTCTGAATTCTTAACGGCTGGGAGATCTGGCATCTTGACCGGTTGAAAGGCCCAATGCGCTCTTCTCGGATCTTCATGGGTCTTGACTAAAGCCGCTCTCTCTTCTTCCGGCCACTCCGCTCCTTGATCAATCCAAGCGCGGAGCAATCCAATTTGTTCTTTGCTGAGTGGGTCTCCTGCCGGGGGCATAATCTTTCCTTCTTCGATACCCGCAACCATCTGAATGAGTCGGCTTCCCGCGCTGTTCCCAGGCTTGATCACCGGGCCAGTATTTCCACCGGCCAGCGCGTCCCGGCGATTGTCTAGACGGAGACTACTCATTTGCATTTGAGCTCCGTGACATTGAAGGCAGCGGCTGCTGAAAATCGGCTGAATATCTCGCTGATAATCGACTTTCAGAGTTGCCGCGGAAGGCAATTCCTTCTTTAACGATTGCTGTGCTTGCAGAGCGAGGATGCCTGCTAAGGTCAGCAGGGCTACCGGCAATATCCAGAAGACCCGCGATCGATTCCAGCGTATGGTTTTGGTCTGTCGATGTCGATAAAACATGTCGTAATTTTTTTTCCCGTGCTCAGCTAGGGTCAAGTAACAACCCAATTGATCGGCGGCTCAACGAACCGAACACCTATCTTTTTCTTTCTCTCGCTCTCGTCAATCCAGATCGCTTTGACCTCTGCCTTACAACTGAACTTCTTTTGAAAAGCGGTAAGGCTGATAATGGAGCCCAGCTTCAGCACTCGATCCACTACAATACACGCACCCAACTTGCTGACGTTTTCTGTCGTCGTTTCTTCAATAAAATGCTGATTATCCGAATCTTCTCCCTCGATGACCACTGGGATGGCCAAAAGGATACGGGTTTCCTTTCGCTTTACCCTCCAGAAATCCACGCGTTCTCCAGTCAAGATCAGTATTGGTATTTTGCCTGTTTGACTAATAAACGAAAGTCATCGCCTTCGATTCGAATCACTTTGCACATCTCGTACAATCGGGAACGAAGCCGCGTTCCGATCCGATCCTCAAGACTTTCTTCTTTACTCAAAACGGTCCCGTTTGCCAGAACTTTACTTTCCCGAGGCCGGTCATCAAAGTTGGTGGTGATGATCGTGGTCAAACGGCGATTGTAACGAGAATTGATGATATAAGAGACGGTATCCCGAACCCATTCAGTAGGTCTTTCTGCACCTAGATCATCCAAAACGAGGGGGTCCATAGTCAACACAGGATCCAGGATTTCCAACTCGGAAGACTGCGAAACAGGGTTATAAGAATTCTGGATTCGCTTGAGCAAATCTCGAAAATCACAAAACAGGCCCTGTGCTCCGTCTTTGTGGATGATCTCACGCAGGATCGAAACAGCCAGGTGGGTCTTGCCAACGCCGCACGGTCCTAAAATCAACAAACCACAATCCACCAAAGGATATTCCTCCACAAACTTTAGGGCAGCGGCTTTAACGACTTTGAGACGATCAGTGATGGGGTTAAAGTTTTCAATAGAACAATGCTCATATCGCGGAGGAATGCTGGCAATGTGAATCAGCTTCTCGAGTTTCTTCTTCTGCACACAGGTACAAGGAGAGACTCCGTGTGTTTCTTCGCTTTCGAGATACCGCCAGCCGGTACCCCCGCAGATCGAACATTCGGCGCTTTCCATGGTATCCATCTAACGATCCAGCCGTGCAATTTTGGTCGGTGTCGTTTTCATTAATGCATTTTCCGACTCAGGTTGAAAACCCGGCATTCGTCCAGAGAGCTCGGTTTGAATCAGCTCCACGAACTGGCGAATTTCTTTTTGCATTTCCTCGACGCGAGCACGCATATTCAGAATGATTTCCACGCCTGCCAGGTTGACACCGAGTTCCCGAGTCAAATTCAGGATTAATTCCAGTCGTTCCAGATCTTCATCCGTATAAAGACGCGTATTCCCTTCGGATCGAGAAGGCTTCAGCAATCCTTGTCGTTCATACAGCCGCAACGTTTGGGGGTGGACATCATAGGTCTTCGCGACATTGCTAATCATATGGGCGGCTTGGTTGCGTTTTTTTCTGACCATGTGCCTAATGCCTCAATACCCAAACATCCCCACGCGGGGATTTTCCGGATTTAGCCGAGCCAGCTCCCGGAGAAGCTCTTTGCTCCGTTCATCCGCGAGCTTAGGGGTCAACACCCGAACTTCTACAAATTGATCCCCATTGATCGGAGCCCGTAAAGAAGGCGCCCCCTTTTCCCGCAGACGAAATTTTTGCCCGTTCTGGGTTCCCGGTGGAATTTTCAAGATGGCCCGACCTTCGAGCGTCGGAACCTCGATTTTCGCTCCCAGAGCTGCCTCCATCAATGTGATGGGAATTTTACAGTAAATGTTGTCCCCGATTCGCTCAAAGAAGGGGTGATCGCTCACGGTAGTGACGATATACAAGTCTCCCTGGGGCCCGCCATACAATCCCGCGTCCCCCCTACCCGCGAAACGAATACGAGACCCGGTTTGAACACCCGCCGGAATCTTGATCTCCAAACTCTCCGACACCGGTTTTCGCCCTTCCCCATGACACTCCGTGCAATTTGTTGCCGTTGAACCACTCCCTCCGCAATGCGAGCAGGAAGTCATGAATCGCATCCGGCCCTTGAGTTGCTCGACCTTACCCGTTCCATGACAATACAGGCATCCCTGGCTCTTTCCGTCGCTGCGCACTCTTTTCCCCTGACAGGAAGGGCAGACTTCGCGCCGAGTGTAACTGATGCGCGTCTGTAACCCCTTGAGCGCGTCGTTAAAGTTTATCGAAACCTGGTACTCTAAGTCATCCCCTTTTTGTGCGCGTTGTGTCGCACGATTCCCTCCAAAGAGCTGAGAAAAAATGTCACCGAAGCCCGCCCCCCCCAAATTTGAGAAGTCGAAGCCTTCGAAATCCACATGAGGCCCTTGAGGACCCGTTGCCGCCCGGAAGTTTTCAGAATATGTCCCATACGTATCGTAGACTTCGCGCTTCTTTGGATCACTCAAGACCTCATACGCCTCAGAAATCTTCTTAAACCTCTCCTCGGCCTGTTTATCTCCCGGATTCACATCGGGGTGATGTTTACGAGCCAGCTTACGATAGGCCTTCTTGATCGTGTCCGCAGAGGCTTTTCTGGAAACCTCCAGGATCTGGTAATAGTTCTCGTTCGCCATACTTTTGTTTAGTAAACAGCCTTACAGACCGGAAGATTTTAAAGAGGTTTTTTTTTTCGTGGTTTACTGAATGGGCCGTTATTCCATCGAACACGCAATCCCATCCGGCAATCCTATTTGAAAAGAGGCCGCAGCAAGAACTAAACCTGCATGCAGCCTCTCTTCGGAGTTATTTCTTCTCGTCGTCGTAATCTGCGTCGATGATCTCACCCTCAGCAGGTTTCGAACTGCTCGACGAACCACCACCTGACGCCCCCGCCGAAGGACCTGATTGAGCTCCAGCCTGCTTATACAGCACATCTGCAAGCTTATGAGTCGCTGCGGTGAGCTTGTCGACGGAGCTGTTGATCCGTTCGGTTCCCCCCTCCACAAGAGCCCGCTTGCATTCTTCAATAGCGGATTCGATTGCTCTTGCATCCTCCTCAGCTACCTTTTCCCGATTTTCTTTTAAGAGTTTTTCGGTATTGTAGACCAACGTATCGGCGCGGTTCTTTGCTTCTACTTCCTCACGATATTTCTTGTCCTCATCAGCATGTGCCGAGGCGTCCTTTGTCATCCGGTCAATTTCATCCCGACCCAAACCACTGGTTGAGGTAATCGTAATTTTCTGCTCTTTCGAAGTTGCCGTGTCTTTCGCGGAGACATTGACAATGCCGTTGGCGTCAATATCAAAAGTGACCTCGATTTGAGGCACCCCACGCGGGGCCGGGGGAATACCCACCAGATGAAATTTGCCTAAGGTCCGATTGTCTTTGGACATGCTCCTCTCTCCCTGCAAGACATGGACTTCTACCGACGTCTGGTTATCGGCCGCAGTGGAAAAAATCTCGCTCTTCCGGGTCGGGATGGTGGTATTTCTTTCGATTAGCTTCGTGAAAACACCCCCCAGTGTTTCAATCCCGAGAGATAATGGCGTGACATCCAAGAGCAACAGGTCTTTAACATCTCCAGCCAGTACTCCAGCTTGAACGGCAGCCCCGATCGCCACAACTTCATCAGGGTTAACTCCCTTGTGGGGTTCCTTCTTAAAGAGATCGCGCACAATCTGCTGAACTCTGGGAATCCGGGTCGATCCGCCAACAAGCACCACTTCGTCAATTTCCTCCGGATTCACTCCAGCATCCGACAACGCTTGTTTGCAGGGAGCCGCACTACGCTGGAGGATATCTTCTACGAGTGTCTCGAACTTGGCCCGTGTCAATTTCATGCTCAGATGCCTGGGCCCAGAGGCATCTGCCGTGATGAAGGGCAGACTCACTTCTGTCTCCAATACACTGGAGAGCTCCATCTTAGCCTTTTCCGCAGCTTCTTTCAGACGCTGTAGCGCCATCTTGTCCTTGGAAAGATCAATGCCTTGATCTTTGATGAACTCATCCACAATCCAGTCAATCACTCTCTGATCAATGTTGTCCCCACCGAGATGAGTATCCCCATTGGTGGATTTAACCTCTACGACCCCTTCCCCTACCTCCAGAATTGAGATATCAAACGTTCCTCCACCGAAGTCATAGACCGCAATCGTTTCGTCCTTCTTCTTGTCTAGCCCGTAGGCCAGCGCTGCCGCCGTAGGCTCATTGACGATACGCAAGACTTCTAAGCCAGCAACCCTGCCGGCATCCTTGGTTGCCTGTCTCTGCGAGTCATTGAAATAAGCCGGAACGGTAATTACAGCCTTGGTTACTTTCTCCCCCAGGTATTCCTCTGCTGCCTGTTTCATCTTTTGCAAGATCATGGAAGAAATCTCGGGTGGATTGTATTCCTTACCCATGATCACCACACGGGCATCATTATTGGTCGCCCTGGCTACCCGATAAGGGACGATCTTCATTTCCTCATTGACCTCATCGTACTTGCGTCCCATGAATCGCTTGATCGAATAAACGGTGTTTTCTGGGTTTGTCACCGCTTGACGCTTGGCCACCTGACCCACCAACCGTTCCCCACTTTTTGTAAAAGCAACCACAGACGGCGTTGTGCGACTCCCTTCCGGATTGGTAATGACTATGGGTTCCCCTCCCTCCATCACAGCAACCACTGAGTTCGTAGTTCCTAGGTCAATCCCGATAATCTTGCTCATTTAACGCTCCTCTCAAGAAGTATTACGAAGATCCTTCTCAGCGACTCTTGGATCACATCGATTAGGACTCAAAAAATATAATACTTGAGTGTGATATTGTCAAATCTTATTAGCATCCAGCACTAATCAGGCCTGTAATTACTTAATTTCCAAAGAGAAGGCCAATCCATTATATACTTTAAATCTTTCGCATTACGTCATTGCTTGCCAACTATTCTTGTGAAGTCATTCTTTACAGTGAATTAAGTTTGTTTCTTGGAAAAGGGTGGAGGTTGAAAAGAAACCCAAAGAATTGGCAAGTCTATGATTCGAAAGAGAACTCAATTGAAATTTCATATGCAGACCATGCATTTTCTCCGGTTTCTGGGATTCTGTCCTTTATTTTGGTTTTGATTCTTGTTATTTATTGATTGGTATAGTTATGCCCTCCGTTTCCATACGAACATCAACTGAGAAGTTTCTCCGAACCCTGGTCTTCCTCATTTTGCTGTTCTGTTCGATAGCTATTGGTGCGTTTGCCGGATTATTAATCGTCTATAAGAGCGATTTGCCCGAGGTCAGAACTCTGGAGGACTACCACCCAAACGTCATTACGGAACTTTATTCGGATGACGGGAGAATCATTGGAACCTTTGCGCTTGAGCGACGCATCATCATCACATACGACCAAATCCCCAAGCTCCTGCGGGACGCCCTCACTTCGGCAGAGGATCAAAACTTTGAAACGCATTGGGGAATCGATCTGAGCGGCTTAATGCGGGCAGCCCTCAAGGATTTGCTGGCCTGGAAGAAAAAACAAGGAGCCAGCACCTTGACCCAGCAATTAAGCCGACGCTGCTTCCTGACATCGGAAAAGAGCTTCAAGCGAAAATTCCAGGAGTTTTTGTTCACGATTCAGATCGAGCGACACTACACGAAGTCCCAAATCTTGACTCTCTACTGTAATCAATTCTTCCTCGGCCACGGAACGTATGGGTTTGAGGCTGCTTCCCAGTTTTATTTCAGCAAGAGCCTGAAAGATCTCAGATTGGAAGAAATTGCATTGTTAGCAGCCTTACCCGCTACAGCCCACCTTTACTCACCGATCACCCAACCGGAGAGGGCCCGGATTCGCCGGGATTATGTGCTGGATCGGATGGTCGAGGAAAAGAAAATCAAACCGGTTGATGCTGAGGCCGCCAAAAGAGCTCCGGTAACTCTGCAAATCTCTTCACGGCAGAATTCCCTTGCCCCCTATTTCGCAGAAGAGATTCGCAAGTATCTAGAGCAGAAATACGGATCTGAAGCGGTGAATGAAAGAGGGTTACGCGTCTATACGACGCTTAACCTGGAGATGCAACAGGCGGCCAATCTGGCCGTGAGGCACGGACTGGAAAATTTCGACAAGCGTCACGGATGGAGAGGCGTTTTGAAAAATGTGCAAAATCGCAAGGGGACAACCCTCCTGTCCTATACGCATGAGGATTGGAAAAAGCCTAAGGTAGTTGGCGCACAGATGACTGGCCTAATTTTGACAGTGAAACCCAAGCTGGCTCGAGTGGGCTTTGGTGATTTTGAAGCTCAGCTAACGGACAGCGCGATACAATGGACGGGGCGGGAATCGCTGGTGGACCTCTTCAAGCCTGGCGACCTAGCATTATTCCGGATTAAGAAAGTAGATGCGGCGAAGAAACAGTTGTCTGTGGAACTAGATCAACGCCCGGAAGTTCAAGGTGCTCTCGTGGCCATTGATTCAACCAACGGCGAAGTCAAAGCAATGGTCGGCGGTTATGATTTTGAAATGAGCAAGTTTAATCGCGCGACTCAGGCTTATCGTCAGACCGGGTCGGCTTTCAAACCTTTTATTTACACCATGGCCGTCGACCAGGGAATGTCTCCAACGGATACCATTCTTGACGGTCCTATTTCTTTCCCAAGTGGCCAAGGAGTATGGGCTCCCCAAAACTATGACCATAAATTTGAAGGAGCCATCACCTTGCGACGTGCCCTCGCGCAATCTCGAAATATCCCGGCGGTCAAATTACTCAGTAAGTTTGGAGTTGAAAAAGGCATAGAATATGTGAAGAAGTTTGGCGTAACGAGTCCCAACCTATCTCCTTATCTACCCTTGGCTTTGGGTTCAGCTGAAATCACTCTCTTGGAGATGACCTCAGCTTATTCTGCTTTCCCTAATGATGGCGTGCGGATATTGCCCCGGTTCATCCGCAGGGTCACCGATTATAGCGGTGAGACCAAGGAAGAAAACTTGATAGATGTGAGCGAAGTAATTTCTCAGAAAACCGCGAAAACCATGCTTGGCCTTTTGCAAGGCGTCGTTGATTTCGGGACTGCCCAGAAAGCCAAAATCTTGGGAAGACCGGTGGCGGGCAAAACAGGGACAACGAATAATTACACCGATGCCTGGTTTATTGGCTTTACTCCTACATTGACCTGCGGCGTTTGGGTTGGCTACGATCAAAAGAAACCACTTGGAAAAGGGGAAACGGGCGCCAAAGCCGCACTTCCACTCTGGATTGACTTCATGCAGCAAGTCCTGAAAGATAAACCTCGAGAAGATTTTAAACCTCTCGAGGAAGGAGGGCCGATTGTTCCGCAACCCGTGGACACAATCGATCAGGCTGAAGGCGATGGGGAGACCGCACCGGAATGAGAGTTGCACTCGATATTCGCAAACTTAACGATTTCGGAATTGGGACGTACATCCGGAATCTGCTGTTGAATCTCGCCAAGCTGGATCGAGAGAATCCTTATTTCCTGGTTGGGCAATCTCGGGACGTGGCGGAACTCGGGCCTTTGCCTCCAAATTTTTCCTTGATTTTGGCTCCCACCCCACAAAAATATTTCTGGAATGAAGTCCTGCTGCCCGTGTTGCTCAGGAAAAATCGGGTTCAGATCTTGCATACGCCACATTACGATCCTCCCTTATTTCTGTTTTGTAAGTCCATTATTACCATTCATGATTGCGTTCATATTCTTTTCCCTAGTTCCAAAGAAGGTTCCCGGAGCGCCAAGAAGGCAACACGGAGGGCCATTAATCGCAGTTGTCACGTGTTTACGGTCTCGGAATCCAGCCAAAGAGATCTGATTCGCCTCTTTGCAGTCCCCGAAGAGAAAATCAGTGTCGTCTACAATGCCATCGACGAACGGGCCATTCTGACTAATGACCCGGAGGAACAGAAGAAGGTCCTGGAACGCTATCAGGTCCACGACCCTTTTTTGCTCTATGCAGGCAATATCAAACCTCACAAAAATCTGGAACGTTTAATCGAAGCTTTCTCCGTCCTTAAGGGAGAATTAAAAGAAGATGCCCGCTGGAAGAATTTGAAACTGGTCATTATCGGAGACGAGCTTTCGAAACGCCAGATCCTGCGACGAACGGTCATCCGCAGCGGAGTGCAGCATGATGTGCGTTTTTTTGGCTTTGTCCCCTACGAAACCTTGCGTGTCTTCTACAAATCCGCAGCGGTTTTTGTTTTCCCTTCGTTGTACGAGGGGTTTGGCTTGCCGCCGCTGGAAGCCATGTCCAATGGCACTCCGGTGTTGACATCCAACGTCTCCTCTCTACCGGAAGTCGTCGAAGATGCCGCCCTTTTAGTGAACCCTGAAAATGTGTTTGAAATCTGCAAGGGGATCAAGCACCTGCTCTTTGACTCCCAGCTTCGGGCAGACCTGATCGAAAAAGGTTTCCAACAGTCCCGCAAATACTCCTGGTCAAAGTCCGCCCAACTCATATTGGAGACCTACCGAAGAATGGCCGGGGATTAGACCCTGAAAAATAATTATACACCGCTCGGAAGGCAAGATCGGCCCCATCAATCAACCCAACTCGGCACCGTTCGTCGGGTTCCTAGTCCCGTAAAAGATTTCCCTAATGATTTCGGCGGTTCCCTCTGTCATGTCCAAACTTTCGAGAAGGCCGATATCGAAGTAGCCTGCAGCTGCGGCATCAGACCCAGGCTGCACTACTCCGGAAAGGATTTCACAGACGTAATCGATAATGACGTAGTGAAATAAGATTTTACCGAGGGAGTCTCTAAAAATGCGCTCTAAGACCTTTCCGATTCGAACGGGGTGAACAAACACCTGCAGTTCCTCGAATAATTCTCTTTGGACTGCCCCCTCAAGCGTTTCACCGAGGTGCACAACACCCCCTGGGATCGACCACTTCCCTTCTGCCGGTGCCTGGCCTCGTTTGACCAGCAGAACTTGATTCCCTCTGAAAATAATCCCTCCCACGGCACACACAGGAGCAGAAGGATAGGTACGGTCCATGGCAGGCCCTCAAATCAAGCTCAGTAAAGCACCCGAATGCTCTAATCGCGGAGTCTTCCGAATCAAGCCCACCCGATCGAACTGAAATGCTTTTGTATCTTCGCATGTTTGGAATTGAATTAGCTTATAATTCCGAGCAAGACATTCTCCGAAGGGGGGGAAGATGAGTGGTGTCGCAAGCGGACGTCGACAGGCAGTCTTGACGAAAAAACAATATCAGGTCCTTTCCTTCCTCCATTCATTCCTCCAAAACGAAGGCTATTGCCCCAGTTTTGAGGAGATCGGAAAGTATCTAGGACTCTCTTCCGCGGCAACGGTACACAAGCACATTTGTGCGCTGGAAAGGAAGGGTTACATCCACCGCGGACCGAATCGGAGTCGATCGATCGAGATTGTGAAGATCCAGCGCCCGATTTCGCTGGCACTCTCAAGGGAGGGCATGCATTTTTCTGCTGATGAGGAGCCAGATGTGTTATTGCCATTTCTTGGCCGAATCGCAGCGGGCAAGCCATTGGAGGCAGTCCCCAACGAAGAGACCCTTTCCTTGAAAGAGTTTGCCAAAAGTGAGAAGGTGTTTGTGCTGCAGGTGAAAGGGGATTCCATGATCGACGAGCACATTTGCAATGGAGATTTTGTGGTTGTTGAGAAATTCCCTGTCCCGAACCCTGGAGACACAGTGGTCGCGTTGCTGGAAAACGGCGAGGCCACATTGAAAAAGTATTTTCGGGAGAAGGGGGGGCTCATTCGATTGCAACCTGCCAACACCTCCATGCAGCCATTTTACGTTCCTGAGAAGAACTTGAAGATCCAGGGCCGCGTCATTGCAGTTCTGCGAAAATACTGAAGGCATTCAAAACACGCGATTAAAATGAACGAAGGCAAAAACAAAATCATCTTTCACGTGGACATGGATGCATTTTTCGTCTCAGTCGAGGAGCTTTTTGATCCGAGTCTAAAGGGGAAAGCCGTGGTCGTCGGAGGCATGCCGGACCAGCGAGGGGTTGTCTGTGCCGCGTCTTACGAGGCAAGAAAATTTGGAGTGCATTCAGCCATGCCTTTAGTGACGGCAAAAAAACTCTGTCCTCAGGCTATTTTCCTTCCAGGAAGACGCGGAACTTATGCCGATTACTCGAAGAAAGTTCGAAGCATCTTGGAGACTTACAGTCCCGTTGTAGAAATGGTTTCCATTGACGAAGCCTACTTAGATTTTACCGGTTTTCAAAGACTTTACGGCCATCCACAGTTTCTGGCAAATCGCATCCGCCAGCATTTACTAAGAGAGACAGGCCTCAGCGGATCCATTGGTATGGCTGCCACCAAGCTGGTTTCAAAAGTGGCTTCGGATCTGGCAAAACCTGGAGGTATCCTGCAGGTCTTTCCCGGCTCAGAAGCTGCTTTCCTAGGTCCCTTGCCAGTAGGAAAATTGCCTGGTGTCGGAAAGGTGACCGAGCAAAAGCTTAAAGAACTGGGGATCGTGCGAGTGGCGCAACTGACTGAACTCGGGCAGGAAGCTCTTTCAGAGATTTTCGGCCATTGGGGAGACTCCTTATATTCGAAATCCGTTGGACTCGATACACCCCACTTTGAGTTTCACGAAGAACCTCAGTCTATCAGCCACGAGCACACCTTCGATAAAGACACCCGTAACCCGGAGGCGATACAGAAAATTATCGCGACCCTGGTTCAAAAAAGCGCGCATCGTCTGCGTGAGCATGGGATGTATGCCGGGGCTGTCACTCTGAAGATTAGGGATCGGGACTTCAAGACCAGGACGAGGGCTATTACTCTGGAAGAGTCAACCCAACTGGATGAGGAAATCCTGCACGCAGTTCTTCAACTTCTTCAGCAACACTGGGATCCAAACACTGAGGTCCGCCTGCTCGGAGTGGCGCTGACCCGACTTGAATTTGGCGCGGGACAGGAAGCTCTCTTCACTCAGAAGCACCGGGACAAAATGTTGCGCCTCTATGAGGCAGCCGACAAAGTGCGCGATCGTTTTGGTTTTGATTCCATCACATCTGCGCGGACGGTAAAATAACAGTCCATGGACCATGCGGCAGTAGAAATTGTGAAACGATTGCGCCAAGCGGGATACCTCGCTTACTGGGTGGGGGGGTGTGTCCGAGACTTAGTCATGGGTCATACGCCAACCGACTACGACATCGCCACCAGCGCGACTCCAGATGCGCTCATCCAATTGTTTCCTCGAAGCCTCACGGTGGGTGCTCAATTCGGGGTGGTGATCGTCCCGCAGGGAGACCACTTCTATGAAGTGGCCACCTTTCGTTCGGAGGGGACTTATAGCGATGGTCGGCGTCCGGACCGGGTGACGTATACCACTGATCCGCGCCAAGATGTGGAGCGAAGAGATTTCACGATCAACGGTCTCCTTTATGATCCTCTAGAGGGCACTGTCCTCGATTACGTGGACGGGCAGTCCGATATCCAATCGCGACTGATTCGAACGATTGGGAGTCCCGAGCGACGATTCCGCGAGGACAAACTTCGACTCGTCCGTGCCGTGCGATTTTCCGCGCGTTTCGACTTTCGGCTTGAAAATTTCACCCGGGAAGCAATTCATCAACTTGCCGAGACGATCAACCAGGTGAGTCGGGAAAGGGTCCGGGATGAACTCATAAAACTTCTGACTCAGGGATACGCGGCTCGAGGAATCTCATTGATGGATTCTTGTGGTTTACTTCGAATCATTCTTCCGGAAGTCACCGATTTGCATGGAGTGGCCCAACCTCCCGAGTTTCATCCCGAGGGTGATGTCTGGACTCACACCCTGCTCATGCTCGAGATTATGGATCAAAGGGTTCGGGAGGGAAAGGCCATCCCCATAGGGGATCTCGAACAGACTCAGCCGGTAGCTGGCTCCGCGGGTTGGAGGCGTTACCCTTCCCCCACCTTGGCCTTAGGGGTTTTGCTTCATGATATCGGCAAACCCCCAACCTTTGAGCGGAGCGACCGGATTCGCTTTAATAACCACCCGGAGGTAGGTGCCCGGATGGCCGCAAGCCTCTGTGAGCGGCTTCGTTTCACGACTAAACAGAGCCTCAGGATTACTGAACTGGTTCGGGATCATCTGAAATTCAAAGATCTGCCGCAGATGCGGGCCTCAACCTTGAAACGCTTCTTGCGCCAGGAAGGCTTTGAAGAGCACTTGGAACTTCACAGGCTGGACTGTTTAGGAAGTCATCGTCGCCTCGAAGCCTGGCAATTCGCGAAAGAAAAGATGGCGGAATTCAGCCCGGAGGAAATCCGGCCGAAATCACTCCTTTCAGGGGAAGACTTGATTCGCCTAGGCTATGTGCCCGGTCCCGTTTTTAAGAAAATTTTAAAATCGGTAGAAGATGCTTTACTGGAGAATCGAATTCGGACCCCAAAAGAGGCCGAGGAGTTTGTCCTTTCCCATTATCAGCAGTGAGAAGCAGACCGTATGCCTGAGTTGCCTGAAGTGGAGACGATTCGTCGGGGCCTAGCAACCAAGGCCCTTCATAAGACCATTGAACGAGTGGAAGTCCGTTGCCGCCGAATCATTCTGCGGCCAAACGCGAAGCAACTCGCAGAGTCTCTTGTGGGGGAGACCATCCAGGAGATCCGTCGCCGCGGAAAATTTTTGGTTTTTGAAACGCGTCAGTTCATCTTGCTGGTCCACCTTGGTATGTCGGGCCAAATGACCTACTGGGACAAAAATCGAAAAGACGACGAACACTTTTTGATCAATCCCTTGACCGGTCTGCAACAGGCCCGGCAGCACATCGTCGACAAACACACTCACGTCAGTATCTATTTTACCGACGGAAACGCATTGCATTATCGGGATATTCGGCAATTTGGAAAATGGCGTCTCTATCCGAAGCCGGATTTTCATCTGGCTCAGGAATTTTGGAAACTGGGCCTAGAACCGTTCACTCTCGAATACGAGTGGAAACATTTTCTAGCTCAATTCAAGGGTCGCAAGTTAAGAATCAAATCTCTACTCTTGGATCAACGTTTTGTTGCGGGAGTAGGCAATATCTATGCCGACGAGGCCCTCTTTGAAGCCGAAATTCATCCAGAGCGCCGCGCCGATTCACTCAGCACGGATGAGAAAAAGAGGCTCTTTAAAGCAATCCCCATTGTGTTACGTCGTGGAATTCATTATGGCGGGACGAGTATTCAAAGCTACCTCAACGCCGAGGGGGAGGCTGGAAGTAACCAGGAATATCTCAATGTTTATGGCCGCGAGCAGGAAGAGTGTCGACGCTGTCGGTCGGAGATCCTGCGCATTATTGTGAGCCAACGATCCACTCATTGCTGCCCGCAATGCCAGCCCAGGGCACGATCTAGGAAAGACAGAACTCTCCAAAAAAGAAAATCCTGACATTCACAGTGCCCCCCAAGAACGTGGGTGTCATCTCCGAGCGTCGGCCAAAACAGCATCCACCGGGGATACGGAATTGTTGTCACTAGCTAAGGCGGAACTCTGGGTTAGCCTCTCCCCATTTCCTCAAAACAGTCGCTTGCCACAGTGATGACAAAATTGGCTGGAGGAATCGACACCCGTTCCGCAGGTCTTACAATATCTTTCGAGAAGTGCTTCGAGTTCTTTCTTCCGTTCCGGGTCAATCCGTCGTTGGACGAATTCGACAAATTCACGGGCTTGGGCATGATTTGGATTCACTTGCAAAACTTGTTGGGCGGCTGCTAGCGCTGCGGTGAATTTTCCCTCTTGATAAGAGGATACCGCTGAACGCATGAGTTCCTTGGCCTGGCCTTCGAAGTTCTTCATTGCTTTTAGATCAACCAGCCGTCGCCAGGTATTTTCGACGAATGCTTGAATTTCTGAGTTCCGCGGAAATAATCCACGGATTCTCTCCAATTCCTGGGAGCAAAGATCATATTGTTCTTGATAAAGGTACTTCTTGATTTGGGCAATCGAAACCGCTTTGATCTCGGAGTTGTGGATTTCCTCGGACCGCTGCTCGAGCTTCCGATCAATGAATTCATGCGGCGGCGTTTCGCGAGTCGGGGTAATTCGGTCAAAGATATTGACATCCGGCAATTGGACTGTCCGTTGTTTCCGCTCTTGGGGGGGTGGAGGCGCAGGGGCCGTCAAGTCTTGGGCATTGAGCAAATGGGTCCCCCCCTGGGGACTTGCATCAGTCTTTGGGCTATTCTCCTTTTCTTTGGTTGGAACCATGGGATGAGCCGTGGGAGGAGAGAGCAAAGCCTTTTCTCCATGATGAGCCACTGGGCTTTCATCAGGAACCAGTGGGACGGATATCGGGGCCATCTCAACGGGCTGTAGTGTTGTTTCATGCTCCTGCACGGGTTCATTGTGAAGTTTCCCCGTGTTTTCGAAGAGTTTCGCCGGGGAGCCTTGCAGCTCTTCGGGAACCGAATGGACTGGCAAGGGGGCTATTTCATTGCTGTGGGCCTTCATTTCAGGCTTCGTCAGTGGCTCTGCAGAGAGGTCCTCAGTGGTTTCGAAGAGATCCGCCAAGGAACCCGGTAGGAAATCCACGTGCAGAGTTGAACTCTCTCCCGGCCGACTCTGAGGAACCTTTGCACTTGGAACCGGTATCTCTTCTTTAACGGAAATAATTCTTAGCCGGGTTGATGGGTCCGGAATGAGTTCGTGTAATGTGGGGGAGGAAAGGGTTGCTTTCCCGAGCTGCGGAGTCGGTGCTTCGGCCTGTTTGCCTGCAGATTCATGAGTTTCTGGGTCAAATCGCGGGTCCTTCCAATCTCCAAGTCCCTTTTTCCGGTCTTTGAGAAGATCAACCATCGCCGCAATGGTCCGCTCTCGCATGGAGTCCGTGGGAGAACCAAACGGATTCTCACTAGCCACTTCCGGTTGAACCCGGAGGGGGGGGCGACTTGAGCGAATCAACGGAGGTTGGTTTCCTTTGGGAGGACTAATCTGAGTAAAACCACGAAGGTCTGGGTTCTGTTTCGAAGTCGTCGCACGCGGTGGAGAGTCCTTGTCAACATCAAAGCTAAGCGGTTCTATCGGGGGGTGGGGCTCCTGCAACCTGGAGGGTTGATTGGGATCCACCATTTTCTTGTAGAGCTTTCGCTTCGAGAGTTTGATGGAAGTTAATTCAAAAAGGGCTTTGGCCTTGGAATTGTGGGGATCAACGGCCAGAACTTCCTGAACAACCTGTTCACAGAGACGATATTCATGAAGGCTAAATAGCCGCCGGGCAGCAGCCAGTTTTTGTTCGGTCTCAGTGCCATCCTCACCTGATCGGATCGGCACCACGTTCCCATGAAAATCGGGCTTACTGTTTTGAGAATCGCTGGACATGTGGCGATTCAACCTGTTCGTACAAAGTGGGGGCTTCAAGCTTTGTACATGGAGTTTCGGGAATCTTTACGACCCGGATTTGGGCTATTCGCCCTCGAAGCTGAATCTTCAATAAGTCCCCAAGCTTCACTAATCTGGCAGCTTTTGCAACGTGCCCGTTGATCCAGATTCCACCATGGGCGCATATCTCCTGAGCCAGCGACCGGCGGTGGACTAGGCGGGAGATTTTCAAAAAATGATCGAGACGCATCCTTGGTTCTTTGGACAGATCTTCTTTGTCGACTGCCTGCCCTTTCAGACCCTGCCTCATTTATTCTTCCCCTTCTTTCCCTTATCGCCTGAGTCCTCGCTTTGCAGATCCGCTTGGAGAGCCGAAGGTACGGCTCCAGCATCGACAAAACCACTCCTCACCTGGATATAACTCTTTTGGCGGAGCTTGACCAGATAGGCTTGGATGGCAGGGTGAGCTTTTTCGCTGAAGAGGCGGTCCCTAATTTCGTTCATCACGACGTCCATCTTTTGAATCCCTGCTTCATGCTTTTCTTCGACCTTGATAATGACTAATCCATATTTTGTTTTGATGATATCGCTCACTTGTCCCCGGCGGAGAGTGAAGGCAACCTCTTCAATCTCCTTCACCATCTTCCCCTTTGGGAAAAACCCCAGCTCCCCCCCTCCTTGGCGGTTGGCCCGTCTGAATATTTCACAGCCAGTTCTTCAAACTTATCGCCCGTTTTGGCTTTCTGCAATACTTCTTGAGCTCTTTTTTGCAAGGCCCCCATATCAAAATCCTTCTTGCCCTCCGTGGTAATCAGGATCTCCCGAATACGAACTTCTTCCGGACGATCAAAATCCTGTTTATGGGCTTCATAATATTTGCTGATCTCTTCTGTACTGATCTGGATGTGTGAATAAACTTCCCGGCTTAGGACCATCTGCTTCAAAGCCTGAGACTTAGCGTTCATCTTAAACTCTGCTGGGTCGATCCCTTGCTGAGCCATCATCTTTTCTAAATTTTCCAGGCTATCGACATTGAAATCCCGCCGAATTCGGTCGAGGTATTTGACGACTTCAGTATCCACAGAGATCCCGAGCTCGTTCGCTTTCTGTACCAGAAGTTGATCATCGATCATCGATTTTAAGATTTCTTTCTCCTGTCTTGTGTAAACGCTTTCGAGTTCTTGCCCCTTAAGAGATTTTTCCAACTCCTTTCGAAGTAGTTCCTTGGTTTTGTTGTAATCGCTTAGAGCAATGATATCGCTGTTGACCCAGACAACGATTTCCTCGAAGGGTTCATCCGGTCTGGCGTAACTGGTTGTCGCGAACAAAATGAGCTGCAAGAGACACGATATTCTTAGGATGGATTTCATAAAATGTACCTGACAGGGACTCATAGTGACAATTACTGATCAGCACTTCTTCCATCATTGGTGCTCTGACGCCCTCGCGTAAAACATCCATTGATATATCAAGATGATAGCCGAAATTAAACGAGTTGTTAAGCGGGATTTCATATGGCCGGGGCAATGACTCCTCCCGGGAAGCCCATTCTTGTACTCGCTTGTAGAATCAGGGTAAATTAAGCTCATGGAAGAAGATCCAGGAGAAGGCTTCGTACGGAAGGAAGGATTTCGGCGTTGATCAGGCCTGATGTTTGCATTTTCAGTGCCCCAGTTGGCGTCACTGAAATTGAAGGATGAGACGAAACGACTTCAACGACTCGCTGCGCTTGGACCGGAGTCTTTTCGTGGAACCTGATCGAAATAGCATCCCGCTCTCGATCGATCGTATGAACTAAGGCCTTTTGCGCCACTAGGCGCAGCCGCACAAATTCGATTAAGCTCACCACTTCTTTCGGGACGGCCCCGTATCGATCCTCCAGTTCACGGAGCAGTTCATCCATTTCCAACTCTTGCTTTAAAGAGGAAATCCTTTTGTAGATGCTCAACCGCTGCTGCTCATCCGGTATGTATTCGGTCGGGATTTTCACCGATACCTTTAAGTTGATTTGGGTCTGGACCTCGGGTAGAACTTCGCCTCCTTGCAGTTCTTGGATCGTCCGTTCCAAAATCTGACAGTAAAGGTCAAATCCTATAGCATTAATGTGTCCGTGTTGTTCCCCTCCGAGCAGATTCCCAGCCCCTCGGAGTTCCAGATCAAGCGCGGCAATTTTGAATCCAGATCCCAATTCGCTGAATTCTTTAAGAGCAGCCAAACGTTGACGTGCCACCCCCGAAAGGGCCTTATCCGGTGGGGTGAGCAAATAAGCGTACGCTCTCCGATTCGACCGCCCAACCCGGCCTCGTAACTGGTAAAGTTGAGCTAAACCGAAACGATCCGCCCGATTCACGATGAGTGTATTCACCAATGGGATGTCCAATCCGTTTTCTATAATTGTAGTAGAAACCAGAACATCCGCTTCGTGCTTGACGAACTTGAGCATTGTCGTCTCTAGCTCCTTCTCTCCCATTTGCCCGTGTCCCACAAGAACCCTGGCATCAGGGCAAAGCTTTTGGATCATTGATGCTACAGAATAAATCGAGTGAACGCGATTGTGGACAAAATAGACCTGACCTGCACGGCTTAGCTCCTGATCTATTGCGGTTTGTATAAGCTTCTTGTTGAATGGAACTACAAATGTCTGAATTGCTAGTCGATCCCGCGGGGGCGTCTCAATAACGGACATATCTCGCATTCCAACTAACGACATATGTAGTGTTCTTGGGATCGGGGTTGCGGTCATAGTTAAGGTATCTACGTTTTTCTTTAATTGTTTGAGTCGTTCCTTATGGACAACGCCAAACTGTTGCTCTTCGTCAACAATGAGCAGTCCAAGGTCACGAAACTGAACATCTTTAGATAAGAGGCGATGCGTTCCAATGAGGATATCGATCTGTCCCACCCCCAGCTTTTGCACTATTTCAGCCTGTAAACGTGCCTTTCGGAAGCGGCTCAACATTTCGATGTTCATCGGGAAAGCGTTGAATCGCTGTTTGAATCGAAGATAATGCTGGTAGACCAAGACGGTAGTTGGAGCCAGGACGACGACTTGCCGCCCGTCGAAGACAGCCTTAAATGCGGCTCGCATAGCAACCTCCGTTTTTCCAAATCCCACATCACCGCACAGCAGCCGATCCATCGGAATAGCCGACTCCATGTCCTTGTATACATCTCTGATCGCAGAAGCTTGATCAAGGGTCTCTATGAACTCGAAGGCTTCTTCAAATTCCTCGTGCCAATGCCCCTGGGGAGAGAATGAGAATCCTGGCAAAATTCGTCGTTGCGCATATAATTTCAGCAGGTCGTCTGCCATGTCACGCATCGACTTCCTAACCCGGCTTTTCGTTTTCGTCCAGGTGACACCCCCGAGCTTGTCCAATTGCGGACGGGCCCCTTCTGCACTGCTGTACTTCTGGACTAAGTCCATTCTTTCCAAAGGAACATAGATTTTGTCGTCTCCTAAAAAGGAGATGACCATAAATTCCCGACCTGCACCATCCGCCATAATTTGACGTAATCCAAGAAATTGCCCGATGCCGTGATCAATATGCACCACATAATCGCTGGGCCTTAACTCCCTAAGGTTAGAGATGAAGGTCGTACTCTTTTGCTTTGAGCGAAGGGGTCTGGCAAGAAGCTCTACTTCATCAAAAATATCGGTCTCTCCGAAAATAATGAGATTTTCCGATTTAAGCTCAAATCCTTCATAAACTTCACCTACAACTACAAGTATAGTTAAATCTAATGTGATGCCCTCACGAGCGATGTCTTCCTCCTGGGCACGAAACACGGGGTGCACTTTAAGGTCATATTCTTTCAGGATGTCATAAAGGCGTTCCGCCTTCCCCAGGGTTGACTGAACGAAAACAAGGTAAGCCCGCCGTTCTAAGTAGTGATTAATTTCTTGAACCAATTCTTTCAAATTTCCGTGAAATCTTCTTGATGGCCTCGATTCGCCATCAATACGGATATATCTTTCGGGTTTTGAATCGGATGCACCCTTTTGCGGAGCGGTATGGATCAACGCCTCCGATTCCTCAATTTCAGAAGGCATTACTATGCCTTTATGATCCCCAAAAAAAAGCTTGTTTTGTCTTTGATGAGCCGAATGCATCCTTTCTGTTTCTTCAATCCCATGGGTATCTGGTTGAGGGATGGCCTCCTGAAAAACCCCAAGTTGGTCAAACACGACTACAGGGCTTCTCGACTGAGAACGGGTAAGGTCCTGGAAATCAACATAGAGCTCTTCGGGCCTGAGACATGGAATTCCGCGCGATCTCAAGGCTTCTCGATCTTTTTGGGTCTTTAACTTCCAATGCTCGAAATCCGTAGAAAGGGCAGAAGGCTCATCAATGACCAGGAAAAAGTTAGTGGCGAAGTCTATAAGGGTGTGATCGAACGGTAATGTCAGGGGGAGAAGATACTCAATCCCTTGAAAATGTTCTCCGTTCAAGGCACTAACCATTTGATTCTTAAAGAATTCTTCATATATTGTCGGGTCAAAGCTGATTTCAGCAAACTCTCCCCACTCCTTGATGATTTGAGCATCCAGGAGAGTTTCGCGCATTGGGACAAAAGAAATTTCTTTTGTGGGCCCGATTGAACGTTGAGATTTCACGGAAAATTCCCGCAAGGATTCAATTGCATCTCCAAAGAATTCAATTCTGCAGGGATTTTCAGAGTCTGGAGGGAATACATCTAAGATCCCGCCCCTGAGCGAAAAAGAGCCATGACTTGTCACAGGCTCTTCTTGAATGTAGCCAGCTGTTAGCAAGAAATTAACAAGGACTTCCGGAGAGTACTCCACACCAATCGTCAGACGTGGGACCGAAGCAAAAATGTGATGAAGGTCCGGGATTCGATTTAAGGCCGCCGACAGAGGACAAAAGAGGATATCGAGCTTTGCCTGGATGAGTCTCCAAAATGTGAGCGCACGCTCTTCCAAAATCTCTGCGTGGGGGGATAGGCCGCTAAACGCCTCGGGTTCCATGGCGGGAAAAACGGACAAGCTCTTATCATCTCTTCCAGAAATAGTTGCATGATAGAAAGCAGTGGCACTCAGCAAGGAATCATAATTGATGCCGTCTCTACCCACGTAAAGGAGCGGCTTTTCGAGGAGGCGATGAAGGGCTGCGAGAAATGCCGGTTTGGCGGAAGGTGTGATCCCCGTTAGAACAATTCTTTCCTCGCCGGACTCTATTTGCTGAAGTATTTCCGCAAATTCCCGTGCCTTAGTCAATTTTTCAAGCCAACGCTGCACTGGCATCTCAATCTTAGGAATCTAATTAATGGAAAGGAATGGATGGAAAGTCATCCTTATTAAGGGAACTCACTCATAGGGCACAGCGTGACGAAAGGATATCGATTGGGAATCATCAGTCATTGGATGATCCGCTCCTTAAACCGGAATCATTCATCAAATTGTCTTCGGATGCTAGGGATCTTGTCTTCCGGCATGGAATGGCTGGGGTACCTATCCTTTCGAATTCTGCTTGAGGATTCTTTCAACTATCTGAGAAGTTGAGTATCCCGACTCGTAGGGTAACGCAACAACTTTCCCGCCGGCATCCTCTACCTCTTTACGTCCGACAATTTCAGAGAGTCCCCAATCGCCTCCTTTGACGAGCACATCCGGCAGGATGGACCGAATCAAATTCAACGGAGTGCTTTCATCAAAGATTGTGATGTAGCTCACACTTTCCAGCCCCGACAAAATGAATGCACGCTCTACTTCCGTGAGGATGGGCCGTGCTGCTCCTTTCAGCTCTTTCACGGATCGATCGCTATTCAGGCCGACAATTAGCGCATCGCCCATTTGACGGGCAGCCTGCAGGTAGGCGATATGTCCAGGGTGGAGCAAATCAAAGCAGCCGTTCGTAAAAACGATCGTATGGCCATTGCGTTTCAACGATCGAACTTCTTCTAGCAAATGAGGAAAATCTAAGACCTTTTGCACCTTCTCTCCTTTACAATCCTCCCTATAGCCCTTGTACTGTTTATAACCCGATCGGCGAGGATTATAACATGTGACAGAACACTCCAGTTGAGTAAGCCCGTGGCGCTGCTGAAGATTAACTCTAGCTCCTGCCCAGGATGCCTCGTTATAATCAGGCGAGAGAACGCAGCCAAACTGCCCAGCCAAACAAATGGGTGCCCAATAATTTGGGACCCGCTTATCGTGGAGAGATGACGACATTTTTCAATCGCAGGTCCAAAGATTCGATCTGGTTAACTGCTATTTTTGGAATTTCCATCTCTTTGCATATGATCAACCGGCAGATGGAAAAAGCGCTGGAATGGAATGCCACGACGATTCATGCGGAATACCAGACCCCGGTTATCAGTATTCGGAGAAGATTGCCATCAGGGGCCTTCCCGGGATTGGGTATGCAGAATCCTCCTCGGCTACTTTTCATTCATGGCCTGTCGGCCAGCAAATCCGTCATGATGCAAATGGCAGTTGAGATGGCACAATCCGGTGCTGAATGCTACTTGATGGACTTGCCAGGTCATGGGACCTCTAGGGAAAGCTTTACCTGGGAGGCATCTCAACGGGCGGTTCAGGAAGTTTCACGCTGGATTCTGCAATTGCCAGAGTCGAATCCCCGTGGATACCCCAAAATCGATTTCTTCCTGATTGGCCATTCGCTGGGAGGTGGGCTGGCCATTGAAGCGGCCCAGGAAAACACAGCGGTTACCGGTGTCATCGCACTTTCCCCGGCAGCGGTCCCGGTGAGGCGCGATTCTCCGCCCCATTTACTGATCCTATACGGAGAAAATGACTTCCCCTTTGTCCAACGCGGGGCTGTATTCTTGTTTGAAGGGACAACGGGCCTCACGATCCATCTTCCGAACGGCCTCCATCGATGGGAAACCCCGGGAGGATCTCACCGAATGGTTGTCCTTGAGCAGACCGAACATTCAGGCAGCCTTTTCTTGCCCCAAGCGTATCGCGAAATCAAAGGCTGGATAAACCGGACCGCTGGAAATTCTGCTTTAGATTTCAATTCCCATCCCTCTCCGGCCGCTCGAGCTGCTGTAAAGGGGCTTCTCTGCATGGCGGCTCTCGCTGCATGGTTTCCCTCGTTCTCCCTGCTGAGCAGGGCCTTATTAAAGCGCCCCAGTCAGGTCGAGGGTGCAGCGGAGATTTCCCTGACGACAGCCGATCCCCCTAAAAGCCCGGTGACGGGTTTTCAAATTTATGGGGCCTTTGCGCTTTCTACTTTCTTGTCTCTGATCGCATTGAAAGGGTTTAACCCATGGGAAAGACTTCATCTTTTAGGCGGTGGCTTCCTTAGCGGCTTTCTTTCGATCACCGGAATGGCCCTTCTTGTTTGGAAGACTCCTTCTGTTCAGGCCCTAAATCTCGCGCCAAGAAATGTCTTCTGCGGGCTGGCAGGATTTTTGCTACTGGTGTTGTATCCGTTTGTATTGATCTCCAATCATTTCGCGTATTTGGAATTGACACTCCTTCGTGGGTGGCGTTTTCCGGTAATCACACTCAGCACATTGCCTTTCTTCCTCTGGGATGAGTGGGTCTTCCGTAATTTTCTGAAGCTCGAGGGGAACTGGCGGCTCGTCGGTCATTTCCTATCTACTCGGTTAATATTGGCCACCTCCTTGATGCTGGGTTTTTTCTTATTGAACAATGCTCAGTTTTTAATACTCTTACTACTGCCAGGGCTTGCCATCATGAGTCTACTGGGCTGGATTGGTTCTGGATGGGTCTTTGCCAGAACTCAAAGCTGTGCGGCTTCTGCCTTGTTTAGTAGTCTGTTGACAGGGTGGATTTGTAGCGCTTTTTTTGCCCAGATCTAGTCATTTACAGGGGAATGTCCCGTATGATGAAAATTGCCGTCATTGGGGGAGGCCCGGGTGGAGCCTTATGCAGTTCCATTCTTGCCCAAAAGGGTTTTCAAGTAACCCTCTTTGATTATCGTGCGGCATGGGAGAAACCCTGCGGAGGAGGGGTCACGTTTAAAGCGATTGAGCGCTACCCATTCCTGCGGGAAGCCTTTCATCCCCATCGGGCCATCCAAGCGATCGAGGTTCATTCTCCCCGAAACCAAAACGTAACGGTTCCCTTGACCTCACCGCTTTCGATCTATTCTCGAAACACCCTGAACAAGATAGTCTTGGACCTTGCCGTATCACACGGGGTCAACTTCCTTCAGGAACGAGTTCTTGGGTTTTCGAGAACGGGCTCGCAATGGCTGATTCGGACGGATCAGGCAAACCACGAAGCGGATTTCTTAGTTGGAGCCGACGGGGTGAACAGTTTTGTTCGAAAGATTCTCGGCTCACGTTTTGCCGCAGAGGACTTGATGCTCACCTTTGGATATCGCTTACCGGTTGGAATGGACGACCGGATCATCATCAAGTTCTATCCCAGTTTTCACGGGTACCTTTGGGCATTTCCACGCCCTGAGCATGTTTCCATTGGAATTTGCGGCCGGCTGCACCGTTATGGGATGAAAGAGCTCAAGGAGTATCTCCACGGATTCATGAAGGATTTTCTATCGCCAGAGGCTTTTGAGTCGATGGACCGGATCATTTATAGCTCTCTTATTCCATCCCTTCGCCCGGAGTCACTGCACCACAACACCTTTTGTGGAGACGGCTGGGCACTGGTCGGTGATGCCGCAGGCTTCTGTGACCCGATCACTTGTGAAGGAATCTACTATGCTCTGCGTTCCGGTGAATTGCTGGCCGAGGCCGTTTCACAAAGAAACTTGGGAACATACCCACAGGCTTGTCGGGATGACTTCATGGCTGACTTCATCCATGGAGCAAACTTGTTTGACAGATTCTATGCTGGAAAGTTTCTGGGAAGTGATTTCATTACAAGAATGGTTCAATGTACCCGCAGATGCCCGGTACTCCAATCGACGATGAATTCATTTGTCTCTGGTAGGCAGAATTATCGAACGTTAAAACTGACGCTCCTTCGGAAATTTCCCCAAATTTTGATGGAACTCCTTCATGAAAGTTAACGATAGCCTCGCCCCCCCTTTCCAAGTGGCGGACGGGTCCCGCAACACGGGAGAATGTCAAAATGAGCCAGGGACTTTGTCTTTCCCGGCATGAAGTCCCACTGAGCGCAGAACAAAGTATTCAAACAACCTTTCCGGAAGGAACCGCTTCATGGCAAGAAACAGATGAGCATGCTTCGGTCCGGCATAGCGAAAGCGTGGGCGATCATCGGTGAAGGCCTGAAGGATCAACTCTGCAATCTGGTGGGGGTGCCCAGCGATACCCTTTGCCCGCTGTCGGGTTTTTGAAAATTCTTCAAAGTAGGGGGCGTACGAACCGGGATTTTCCAGGACCGATTTCGAGACTCGATCGGAGACATCAAGAAATTCAGTAAGAATATATCCCGGCTCAATCAGAGCCACTTGGATTCCAAATAGAGACAACTCGCCACGCAACCCGTCCGTGATGGCTTCCAGTGCGTGCTTCGTCGCATCATAAATAGAAGACAGCGGTCTCGCAATTTTGCCGGCTACGGAGCCCACATTGACAATTCTTCCACTCTGCTGATCCCGCATGATCGGGATCACCCCCTGGGTCAGGGCAATCAGGGAAAATAAGTTGGTTTCGAAGTTGCTTCGAATGCCTTCAATAGGTACTAACTCAACGGGGCCCCGTTGCCCAAATCCCGCATTATTGACCAGTCCATCAATTCTCCCGAAGGACTGAAGTGTATCGTGAATGATACATTCCCTGTCGCGGGCAACTGTGACGTCCGCCTGAACCACGACGATCTGCCCCGCAGTCCCTTGCTCCGTATGCTCTCTGGCTGACTCCAGATCGGTTTTGAGCGCCAAAAGCCGGTCCAGGCGCCGCGCCACGAGTGTCAGACCGGCGCCTTTTTGGGCCAGCAGTCTGGCCGTCGCTTCACCAATTCCGGAGGAGGCTCCGGTAATAATAATTGCTTTCCCTCTGACATCGGGCATGATTTGCTCGCAATCGAAGAATCGTTACAACGGGATGATGAGTACCGGCCTGCCTATTGGGCTCATGCCGCCGAGAAATATTGGAATTTTAGATTTGTTTTCAGGAAGAGACTGGGCCATTTCTCGGTGAATGTCTTTTCGATAATCATGGTCTAAGACGGTCGGCAGCGACTTTTCAGAGTTGATAAATTTCTGCATATTTTTTCTGAAGATAGCGCAGGTAATAGGAGGGTTGGAGGGACTCTCCTGTGGTTCGTTTTAATATTTCCTGGGAGGTAAACTTCCTCCCATGCCAGTGGATATTTTTCCTTAACCATTGGAGCAAGGGCAGAAACTCTCCGTTTTCGATCGCCGAGAGAATCTCCGGCTGGAGTTCAGTGGCCTTTTCAAAAATCTGTGCGGAAATGAGGTTCCCCAAAGTATAAGTCGGAAAGTAGCCAATTAAACCGTTCGACCAATGAACGTCCTGCAAGACGCCTTGGGCATCATTGGAAGGAACAAGGCTGAGGTATTCGTTCATTTTCGAATTCCAAGCAGCCGGTAAGTCCGCCACTTGAAGGCGATCTTCCAGCAAATCGATTTCGAGTTCATAGCGGAGAAGAATATGCAAGTTGTACGTCAGCTCATCTGCCTCGATTCGAATGAAAGAAGGCATGACGCGATTCAGCGCGCGGAAGAAATCATCGAGTGAACAACGGCTTAAGTTTTCAGGAAACTTTTCCCGGAGCCTAGGGAGAAAAAATTTCCAGAACCCTCGACTCTTACCAATGATGTTCTCCCAAAGCCTCGATTGGGATTCATGGACTCCTAGAGAAGCCCCTCCCGCCAGAAAAGTTCGCTCTAAGGCGGGGCTGACTCCTTGTTCGTACAGGGCATGCCCTCCTTCGTGGAGGGTTCCTCCGAAAGCCCCCGGGAAGTAATTCTCCTCAATCCGGGTTGTCATGCGAACATCATTAATAGAAAAAGAAGTTGTAAAGGGATGCACGGACTTATCTAGCCGGCCTCTCTCGAAGTCAAATCCTATTCTCTTGAGCGCTTCTACTCCGAAGTCCCATTGGGCTTTTTCGGCATAATGACAGTGCAAAACCGAATCGTCCACGAAATCCAATTTCTGAGAAACTTTGTGGACTAGTGGAATGAGGGTTTGCTTCAGCTCGGCAAACAGTTCTTTCAATAAAGAGGTTGTCATTCCCGGTTCGTAATGGTCTAACAAGGGATCATAAATGTTGTCGCGAAATCCCAAACACGCAGAGAGTTGACGATGTAACTCAAAAATTCTTTCCAGCGCATCCTGAAACAAGCTGAAGTTAGCCCGTTCACGGGCCGTTAACCAGGCTTCCATCCCAAGTGAAGAGGCTCTCGCAATGTCAGCCACCAAGGATGGTGGGATTTTGCAGGCCCGTTCGTACTCTCTTCGAACAATTCGAACAAGACTGGCTTCGTCCGATTCATAGGGGGAGTCCGCACACTCCAGCCCACTGCCTTCAATCAGTTCTCCAATTTCTGGAGTGACAAACTTTTCATGGGAAAGTCGACCCAACGTTGCCAGTTGTTCCGCCCTGCTCATACCGGCTCCGTGAGGCATAAAGGTTTGTTGGTCCCAACCGAGTACGGATGCACTGTTATTCAGGTCACATACTTCCGCGAGTCTTATCTTTAGGAGTTCTAGTTTTGTCATGAGTTGTTTAAGAATCGAGCCCCAACGACCAGGAAAGGATAAAAGTATAGCATATTGATTCGAGACTCCCTCAGTACAGGTGGGGAGACAGCCTTCTGCCTGAAGATAGACTCGGGCTTTAGAGTTTGAGTTGAAACCCGCGCGCTGTATGCCCCCGACGGAATATTCGGGCGCCTGAAATTCAGGGGTCCTCTTATCGGTCATTTGTTCGCAGGTTGAGAAAATCTCTGCCGCGTGATAGTTTTGCATTTTGCACAAAGCGATGCAGTCCTGTTCAACCCAAAAGGAAACTTCATGAAGAAAGCCGGACAGATTGGAATAAGTCTCGGGCTGACTGTCCTCATCGGTTACCTGGTCTATAGGGGGGTGCCGGATTGGCATCTTGCCTGGCACGTGATGATCCAGGGGAAACCCCTCTGGCTATTGACCGGTTTCTTATTTGTAATGTTGCATATGCTTCTGCGAGCGCTTCGCTGGGGGATACTGCTTTCTCCTGTCAAACACGGGATTTCATATCGGAATCTTTTTTCGTTGACCCTTGTGAAGTACGTGCTAAATGCCATTCCCCCGAGGGCTGGCGAGGTGGCCGCCTCAGTTGTTCTAGCACGCAAGGAAAAAATCTCCGTAGCATCGGTCATCGCGGCCTCACTGTTGGAGCGAATCCTGGACATGTTTACCGTCGTTTTCATCTTCGGGTTTTATCTTTCTTTTTACGCCGACCGTTTTGCGCCTAATTCCGACCGCGGGCGCGAAATTATGGGAATTATACAGAAGTATTCGCTGAAAGGACTCGTGGGATTGTGCCTATTCTTTGGGCTGCTGGCGTTCCTCCTTTGGAAAGACAGCTGGTTGAGCAGGCTCCCCCATGGGCCTCAAAACCTGTTGCGCTCATTTCTAAGTGGGTTTAAGGGGCTGCAAAAAGGTGAGGTGCTCCTGAAGACTATGGTTCTATCACTTGCGATCTGGGTTGCAATTACCTTGCAACTCTGGTCGATGCTGCACGCCTACCTGGAAATTTTTCCGTTTCCAGGCGCACTTTTTCTTATGGCGATTACAGTCGTGGGTGTGGCGATCCCGACACCGGGAGGAGTGGGGGGGTTTCAGTTTTTCATGAATCTTGGGCTAGTTAATTTTTTTTCTCGCTATCTTTCAGAAATGGATCCGGTATCTCAAGCGGCAGGAATTAGCAATGGTTGTTACCTCGTCTCGGCGGTGCCTGTAATGATCCTCGGCTTGTATTTTCTCAATCGAGAGGGGTTGACCTTAAATCGGCTATCGAAAATGGAAGCAGAGGCAGGAGTGGGGGGTGTGAAAGAGGCGGATCCGGTGCGCGAATCGTAACTGAAATACCGAACGAGCCTTGGAAGAAAGTGAATCGAGTGTGCTCGACGGATTGCGATTCATGAAATCCTCCAAGGGGGAACTCGGACTTTTCAATTCTGAATTGTCGAAGAGCTGATTTGATTGACCAAAAGCTCGTAAAGCTCGTCTTGCCTATTCATGGCGTTCGCGTAGATTTCGTGTTTCTTAGGATCGGGGAGATAGATGTGGCCAACCGGATTGGGCAGCTGGTTGAAATCGGAAATGATTTTCATGGCTTCAAGTGCAAGCAGGGCAGCCCCTCGGCTGGAAGCTTCTGCCACTGCTGAAGTAATCATCGGCTGGCCAATGACATCTGCCATTATCTGGGTCCAAGCTGGCGACTTCAGCAGCGCTCCCCCGGAGGCAACGATTTCCACAGAGTCGGGCACAGCTTTCTTGAGCAAAGAGGCGATTTTCGCGAATCGATAGGCAACGGATTCAAGTCCCGCTCTCAATATCTCAACAGGGCGGGTATGCAAACTTAGGCCGACGATGGCTGCTCGCGCGTGTCCTTTCCAACCAGGGCTGCGTTCCCCAGCCAGGAAGGGGAGCATCGTCAGACCATGAGCCGTTGGACTCTGAGCCGAAATCATTTGCTCCAGTGCTTCCGGATTATCCTCAACTCGCAGAGTCTCATGTAGCCATTCAAAAAGGATTCCGCCATTGCTGAGAGCCCCGCCCATCAGAAATCGGCGACGGTCCACATGATAACACCATAGGCCCGGGGGAATCACGGAAGGTTCCCGATTTAAGCAAACTCTCATGGCGCCTGAAGTCCCAACCATCAAGGCAACCCGCTTTGAGTCAAAACAACCACTGCCAATGTTACTGCACGCTCCATCACCCAGCGCAGGAAACCAGGGAACGGAACGGAGTCTAGGCCAGCGGCGCGCATAGATGACCCGAAGGCCCTGAAGCGATGTATGGAAGTCGCTCAACGGAGAGAGTCGCTCGGGACTGAGCGACAGCACATTCAGGATCTCTTCATCCCAACAGCAACGAAACTGGTCTAGCAGCCCTGTCCCAGAAGCCATCGAAATGCTGCACACCGTTTCTCCGAATAACTTCAATAGAAGGTATTCCCCAAAAGACATCCAGCGGGCTGTGCGCTTCCAGACCTGTGGCTGGCCTTCACGCAGCCATAACAATTTCGCAGGCAGAAAGCTCGGGTGGAATACGGTTCCCGTCCGGGCATGACAGGATTCTTCGCTCAACAGCCGTTTCAACTGCTCTGCAGCCCGGGTACTCCGTGTGTCGGCCCATGAATAAACCGGCGTCAATGGCTCTTGAGCCGAATCCAGGCCCAGCATATTATGCCAGAAAGTAGATATTGCGACTGCGTCGATCTCTTCGGAACTCGACTCGCCCTTCAAAAGGACCTCATCAATGGCCTGGCCGACGAGCTCAAAGAGAAAATCCGCCTGGACTTCAGCACCCCCGTCAGCGGTGGTACTCAGGTCATAAATACGTCGCGCATTCAAGCCTTGCTCAGGCTGACCTTCCCGACTATAAAGGCCTGCGCGCACTGACGAACTTCCAATATCAAGGGCAAGAATCATAGAGAGGCGCTCTCATGAATCAAAGAAAAATCGCACAAACTTCAGTAGTAGGAGATCCTGCGCCGCAGTTGATTTCTGCTTCGCCAGATCATGAGTATTCCGGCAACAAATCCTCCAATATGAGCCCACCAAGCCGTGCCCCCCATCTGCCCTTTGGCAGCAACAAATGAGAGTGCTCCACTGAAGAATTGCATGACAAACCAGAACCCAATAAAGAGGAGCGCTGGAATCTCAACCAACTGGAAAAAAAAGAAGATGGGGAATAAGGTCAGGACTCTAGCGCCCGGGAAGAGAACTAAATAAGCTCCAAGAACGCCGGCAATCGCCCCGCTTGCTCCTACAGTGGGCAAAGTCGAGCTGGGATTAGTGACAATATGGAAAAGAGCAGCTGCCAAGCCACAAATCAAATAGAAGAACAGATAGCGGAAATGTCCTAAACGATCTTCTACATTGTCTCCAAAAACCCACAAGTAGAGCATGTTTCCGAAGAAATGAAGCCAACCGCCATGAAGAAACATGGAAGAAAATAAGGGGAAAAGACCGAGAAGGATCCCGTTTTGCGCCCAATATTTTGAACTCGTGAAGAAAGCTGGCACCACTCCGAATTCATAAATAAAACGGTTGAGCAGCCCTCGCTGACCAAGAGAATATTCGAAAACAAAAACCAGCCCATTGAGGATAATCAAGAAAACCGTGATGAGAGGATAGCTTTGTGAACGGTTAATATCTTTGAGGGGAATCATAACGCGATTAGCTGTCTCATTCTAATGGCTCCTTCTAAGCAAAACCAGTAAAAAGGGGAGGGAATCTTGATTAAACGATTCAGTAGGCAAGATCGAAGAAGGTCCCACGAAGGTGGAGAGGTTGGATATCCGGGTAATAGGTGGCGATAAAAGGAAATCTCAAGGGGGATTGCTCGGTCTGAGCAGATTGATACCCTTCAAACTCAGATCGCTTGATACTGACCGTTCGTTTATTCCAGTTTCCATTGACCTTGAAGGAAACCCGAATGGTTTCCCATTCAGTGTAACTACTTCGAACCACCGAACTGTTTTCTTCTGCCGGAGGACGAAAGTATACCGTCTTACTGACAGTTTGACCCGGATCAACCGTAATCGGGGTAAAGCGAGAGATGACAGACTGAGGAGTCTTCAGGTCCCCCGCAGGGAAAAAAGTGCGATGAAATGCTTGAGGTTTTAACCGCAGAAAGGGTTTCAAGTGGTTTTGCTTCAAGAGTGAGGCGTCGATATCCAGTACCGCAGCCCGGACCCTACCAGGATTGTGAAACATCAGATCTAATACCAAAGCGGATTCCTGAGGATTGACACACGAAACAGCGGGAGAATAGACAATCAGCTTGAAAGGGGAGACACGGACAACCCACAGGGTATAAACCGAGAAGGCAAAGGCTATCACTGAAAGAAGTATGGCGATGATATTTGCGAATAGAATCATTGATAAACCAATGTTGTTCATGGACGCCAGAAATTTTCACGGGATTGCAATCCGATGGATTACGACCCTTCATCTATTATTTCGGTATCTTTCTGTCGAGGCTTTAGGTAAAGCTCTTGAAATGCCCAAGAGTTTTAAGCGCATCGACTCTAGGAGTGTAGCGACTGCCGAACGCATCCGCCACGTATGAAGGTCGCCTCATCCCGTTGAGAACACAAGAAAGTCCTTGAAGATTCAAGAGGATTCCCAAAGCGATCTGGCTAAGGGAATGAGGGGTTTGGGGGTACCCGCCCTCACTGAGATGATTGCGAACTCGGTCTGAACCCGGTTGCTGTCGAGATTGGATAAATCGTTCCGTTGCTTCGAAAGTAGTACTGATTAGATGAAAGAACTTATCAAGCCATTGCTGCCATAACACATTGTCCGAGTTTCTTTGGCTGGAGTCGGTAATCCATCGCTTGAGGGGAGGAATGACATATCGCCCCATCAGCAGATTCCAGTGCTCCACGGATTTGGCCTGGGACACGATTTGTTCTAGCATCTGAGGAAGTCCGGCACTTCGCCCATCTGAAGATGATATTCCCATCTCAGTACCAATCTTCTCATGCTGCCTCAAAGGTTCCAGCAGTTCAAGGAGACTTTTCTTACCTGGAGGCTTGCGCCCAGGTGGCGCAAAATCTGCCAAACGGATGAACCGACCGTTACAGGAAATATTGAGCGGCCGGTTTGCCATAACTGCCAGACCATGTTGCTGACAAAACTCCAGAACCGTACTGCCGTCGTTGTTTGGTTCCAAGGCACCACCATTTTCAGCCAAATTCAAGGGAAGTTGGACCACTTTGAAGTGATGATCGGAAGACAAGGCCTCAGCCTCGAATAAGCAACGGCTGACGCTCGTCATTGTCGGATCAGCGAGCGGAAGACCATAATTGTTAGAGCTGATTCCGTACCAACGAATTTGACCTTGCCTGACTTTTTCTTCCAGGAAACGGAAGGTTTCGCGGATTTTTTGGTAGAACTCCACTTGATCAGAGGCATCAACAGCCTTGTGATGGGACTGGTGAATTAAGAAATATTCCGGATTGTGCAACAGCAAGACATCCAGCACATCGCGTTGCAGTCGTTCTCGTGAGAGTTCAATCTGTGTTTCAAGAAATTCAGGGTGGATGCAATGCCAAATTCCTTCATCATACTGGACGACTTCAGGAAACGCTCGCGAACGCGCCAGTTCCATAATCTGGCCTTGGATGTATCCCGCTTTGGTCACAACAATGACTTGCTCGCGGGGGTAATCCCGGACAACCTTTCCTACTAGAATTTCTGAAAGTCCGTCTACATAATTGGTGCTGGTGTCGATAAGGTTCCCGCCTTGGTCGAGGTAAGACCGCAACGCTGCTTCATGCTCCGGGTTGCCATCCGCTATCCGGTAGCACCCAAAACCCAATGGGTGGCAATACATGCCAGTAGAACCTAATGGACGGAAGTAATCGGGAATTTCGACCATTTTGAGAAAGGGAAAGATCCTTGATCGTGCCCTCGTGGGAGGCAAAGCACAGCGAGATCCGGCGTGGTTCTTCTACGGAGAGCGGCGTCGCAGAGCTCCGCGCTCCATTCATATCAAACGAGGTGCAAGGCGTTGCTGTGTCGCAAGAGATAGAACCGAATTTCCCACAAGCTACGCATTGATGCGGTTGACTCCGGACTCAGTACTCCAGATTACTGGTTGATCGATTCTCCAGCTGCGTCTGCTGCTGCATCCATGACTGCTTCAGACAAAGTTGGATGGGCATGAACTGTCTTGGATATTTCTTCGTAAGTGGCTTCAAGATTCTTAGCCAGCCCCAGTTCCGCAATCATCTCAGTGGCTTCAGACCCGAGGAGGTGAGCGCCCAGCAACTCTCCATATTTGGCATCGAAGATCAATTTCACCAACCCTTCAGTCTCTCCGGTGGCTTTGGCTTTCCCGCTGGCGCTGAAAGGGAACCGGCCAATCTTGAGCTCATAACCTTTTTCACGGGCCTTCTCTTCGGTTAAGCCAATACTGGCAACTTGTGGCTGGCAATAGGTGCAACCTGGAATATTCTGGTAATTCACTTGAAGCCGGTCTTTGAGTCCTGCCATCCCCTCAACTGCAGAAATCGCTTCGGCTGAAGCCACATGGGCCAGCCACGGTGGCCCGATGACATCACCAATGGCGTACACGCCAGGAATAGTAGTTTGAAAATCTGAATTAACCGGAATCGATCCTTTCTCTACTTTGACGCCCAATTTTTCCAGACCGAGCCCCTCCGTGTTTCCCAGGACACCCACAGCCATCAAAGCAACTTCGGCACTGCTCTCGGAGCGTTCTCCCTTGGAGTTTTCCAAAACGGCGTTCACCCGGTCGCCCTCAGCTTTCAAAGAGACAACTTTTGTTCCGGTGAGCAATTGAATGCCAGTCTTTTTGAACGATTTCGCTAATAAGTCTGAGATTTCCTTGTCTTCGATGGGAAGAATCGCTGGCATCATTTCCACGACGGTGACCGAAGATCCAAAAGTATTGTAAAAATAAGCGAATTCAACACCAATCGCGCCGGCCCCAATAATCAGAAGGCTCTTCGGCACCTGTTGCATGACCATAGCCTCGGAACTGCCAATGATTCGCCTTCCGTCAAAAACGACTCCCGGCAAGGTTCTGGGACGAGCGCCTGTCGCAATCATGATCCGGGATGCCGTCAACGTGTCCTTGAGCGTTTGATCCGGGCCGAAGACCTCAACGTGGTCGTGAGCCGTTAATTTGCCCGTCCCGTTAAATATCGTGACTTTGTTCTTCTTCATTAGGAAACCGACGCCTCTGCTGATCTTGTCTGAGACCTCCCGGCTTCTCTTAATGATTTTCGAAAAATCAAACCGCAGGTTGTCATAGCTAATGCCAAATTCTTCGCTCTTCTGAAATAACTTATAGATTTCGGCATTCTTGAGGAGCGCTTTCGTGGGAATACACCCCCAGTTGAGGCAAATGCCGCCCAATTTATCTTTTTCGACAATGGCAGTTTTCATTCCGAGTTGAGCCGCTCGAATGGCACCAACATAGCCCCCGGGACCTGATCCGATAATCACCAAGTCGAAATGATTTTGATCGTTGCTCACGCTGACTCCTCCGAAGGTTGACAATAAACTGGGATTACAGGGAAAACCAAGAATTCTTGGAATGTCGCTCTAGACACGACCTTCGCGCGGGCGTGGCAATGGACTCGACTTTGGGCCAGTCCTCTAGAGCAGCATTAACGCCGGGTTCTCGATGAGCTTTCGAAATTCCTGGAGAAAAATCGCTCCTACCGCTCCATCAACCACCCTATGGTCACAACAGAGCGCCACATTGAGCCGATGCCCGACAACAATTTGATCCTGCGCATTAACGACGGCTTTCTTAACAATACTGCCGACCGAAAGAATGGCAGCCTGAGGAGGGTTGATGATCGCGTGAAAACGATCGATCCCAGAGGCGCCAAGGTTTGAGATCGTAAAGGTTCCTCCCTGATATTCGTCAGGTTTGAGCCTCTTAGAACGGGCCTTCTCAATGAGTCCCCGAGCTTCAGTAGAAAGTTGGCGAAGCTCCTTATTCTCCGCATTTCTAATCACCGGGGTGATTAGTCCTTCTTCAAGACTAACGGCAAAACCCAAGTGAATATGGGCATATCGCAGGATACCGTTTTCACGATATGAGGCATTGACCTGCGGAACCCGCCTAAGACTTTCGACGGCCGCTTTGAGAACGAAGTCATTGACACTCAGTTTCTCGGACCCTTTGGCGACAAGAGACTCATTGGCCAATGAGCGCAATTGAAGCAAAGGTCCAGCATCGAGTTCGGCGTCGAGATAAAAATGCGGGATATGACTCTTGCTCTCTACCATTCGCTGGGCAATCACGCGGCGCATCGCCGTCAGTGGAATCAAGCTGGCTTCAGCAACCGACACGTGGGTCGGAGAAACTTCTTGCTGCTTCGCCGCCTGAAACACGTCTTCCTGAATGATGCGTCCACCAGGACCTGAACCTTGCAAGTTCTCAATGATGACATTCATTTGGGTTGCCGTCTTTCTCGCCAGCGGGGAAACCTTCAGACGTCCCCCCTCAACAGTCTTAGGGGCACTCGATGCTTTTTTGGAAGAACTCGGAACAGCCGGTGGAGGAGTAACTGCAGAAAGCTTGCTCTCGGGTTGCACGGCATCCGTCTTCTTTTTATGCGGCAAAGACTCGGTCTGGCTTTCTCCTTCAACGAGGGCAATGCGATCCCCAACGGCCACCTTCTGTCCTTCCTGGGCGTAAATCTCTTTCAGAATTCCGTCGTCAAAAGCCTCCATCTCCATCGTCGCCTTGTCTGTCTCAATTTCTGCAAGAACATCTCCGACACTGACCGGCTCCCCTTGCTTCTTGTGCCAACGCACAACCACACCTTCCGTCATTGTGTCACTAAGTTTGGGCATGGTGATTTCAGCCATGATCTTTTTTCCTTTTTCCTTGGGATTTAACTGGGAGAATGAGGGGCTATCGCCCGTAGCACAGGTGATGAACAGCCTGCAGGATTTTTTCTTCACTAGGCAAGACCGCTGCCTCCAGTTTTTCACTATAAGGCATTGGGACTTCCTCCTGAGCCACCCGCGCAACCGGACCATCCAGTTCGTCAAAAATGTCGCGCTGGATCTGGTATGTCAACTCCGAGCCAATCCCGCAAAAAGGTTTATCTTGTTCGACGATGACGCAGCGATGGGTCTTCGTCACCGAATTGAGGATTAGGTCAAGGTCGAGTGGTTTAATGGACCTTAAATCGAGCACTTCAGCATTGATCCCCTGGCTGGCAAGAGTTTCAGCCGCTGCCAAAGCCATGCGCACAGTCTGGGCATAACAGACGATCGTCACATCGGTACCCGGCCGCTTGATCTCCCCTTTTCCGAGAGGGATAAGTAGTTCCTCGTCTTTGTCCTCAACCAGGCCGGAACTATTGTAAAGGAGTTCGGACTCCAGAACGAGAACAGGGTTATCATCTCGGATCGCCGTCTTTAATAACCCCTTCGCATCACGCGGAGTACCAGGAATCGCGATCTTTAGCCCTGGAAAGTTAGCATAGAAGGGCTCAGTCGCATGAGAATGAGTCGCTCCCAATTGGTGGGCGGGTCCATTGGGACCGCGGAAAACAATCGGAATATTGAATTGGCCGCCTGACATGGTCAACATGTTCGGTGCGTTATTAACGACCTGGTCAAAGGCGACGAGCGAAAAGCTAAAGGTCATGAATTCCACCACCGGACGGAGCCCGACCATGGCAGCACCAACACCTAATCCTGCAAAACCGGCCTCGCTAATCGGTGTGTCGATCACCCGTTTGGGTCCAAACTTGTCCAACAATCCCTGGCTGACCTTATAAGCTCCGTTGTACTCGGCCACTTCTTCGCCGATGAGAAACACGTCAGGGTCTCTCAGCATTTCCTCTTCCAGCGCTTCATTGACTGCCTGACGATAAGTGATTTCTCTCAATGGTTGTCGCCCTCCACAAAGGTGTATTTATGCAGGTCCTCGATGGGAGGCTCTGGACTCTCTTCGGCAAACTTGATGGAATCGGCCGCCAGTCTTCGCGCCTCGCGGTCCAGTTCCTGAAATCGGGTTTCTTCGAGTTTTCCTTCATTGATCAGGACGGCCTTAAAGGCAATAATAGGATCTTCACTTTTATATTTGTCGACCTCTTCTTTACTCCGGTAAGTAGCCGGGTCGGACATGGAATGTCCTCGATATCGGTAGGTTCGGGCCTCCACCAGGTAGGGGGAAGGTTTTCTTCTCATCTCCTCCAGAATGCCCTGCATCGTGTCTCGTACATGGCGGACGTCCATCCCATTGACGACGGCCGACGGCATGTCATATCCCTTGGCCCGATTGGTCAACTCTTTGACTGCCGTTGCCCGCCCGACATGGGTTCCCATGCCAAACAAATTGTTCTCGCAGATAAAAACGATTGGAAGCTTCCAGAGTGCCGCCAAGTTAGCAGCTTCGTGAAACGCCCCCTGATTGATGGCGCCGTCGCCAAAAAAGCAGAGGGTGCAGCGGTCCTCGCCACGATATTGACTCCCAAAGGCCAATCCTGTGGCCAAGGGCAAATGCCCTCCGACAATGGCGTGCCCTCCAAACATATGATTCTTTTTGTCGAAATAATGCATTGACCCGCCTAGACCTCGGGAAATGCCGGTGGCTTTGCCGAATAACTCGGCCATACACCCATTAAGGTCAGCTCCTCGAGCAATGGCGTGCCCGTGATCCCGGTAAGCCGTAATCACGTAATCATCATTTCGAGCGGCGGCAACCGTACCCACGGCTACTGCTTCCTGACCGATATAGAGGTGACAAAAACCACCAATTTTCTGTTGCTGGTAGGCTTGCGATGCACGCTCTTCAAATCGACGAATAAGCAGCATGAGATAAAGAAGATGAATTTCTGCATCATCAGCCTTCCCTGATGGAGCTTTAAACGTTACATCCATGGGAACTGTTGCTGGCATAAGATTTTTACGCTCTCCAAAGGGGTCAGCGAATGCAATTCAAAACCTAATTCCTTTCCCCGCCAACTAGTTGATAACCAAAATGATAATAATAATGAATCCTAGATCTACTTGTCGAGTTACCCGTTCCAATTCTATCTAACAGACCTTTAAAATAAGTCAATAAAAGCCCAATCCAAAAATTCGGAAGAATTTCGCTCTTTCATTAGATGTGTCTTCGGGGGGGAACCCATTGTTGAGCCATCCAGAACCGATAACGTCACGACTTCTCAGTGACGGAAGACAAAACCCCCTTGGAAAAATACAATGGGCCAGCCCTTTTTTCAACCCAAATCGATTTCGATATGCCAGAGACAAGGGATCCCACCACCATAGATGAAGGGCGGCGTGTCGTACTCATTCATCTCTGTCTCCAGACTCAACAGGGTCTCACTGAGCTACTATTGGAGCGACGTACGTGCTTGTAACAACTTGGGTTCTTCGAAGAATCGGGAGATCACGTGGCGGGCTGAGGGCATGTCTTTGCAACGATTCACCTGAGTGGAAAGGAAATGTCCAAAGAAAAGCCATTTATGCCCCCAGGCAAGAAAGAGTTTCAATCTCGGCATTTGTTCGGCAAAGGTAAAATGAGTTTCCAAATGATCGCAAAATTCCAACAAGGCTCGATGGAACTCCAGGCCTTCCTCTTCACAGGTCCGTGGAGCTTTTTCACCTTCCCGCCCAATGGGAGGCGGGAGTCCGAGAGATTCTCCTACTTGCCAGAAAATCCAAGGGCGTGCGGTGGCAGCCCGGGCGACCATGACCCCATCGCAGTGGGTTTTCCGCTGCATCAGTAGAATATCATTGGCCTCCTGAACATCTCCATTGCCAACTACGGGGATTCTCACAGCCTCCCGGACTCGCCCTATATATTCCCAATTGGCTGAGCCCTTGCGATGGAGGCCCTGAATTCTCGGATGAAGCGTGATCCAATCGGCTCCCGCTTCTTCCAGCATCTTTGAAAAATCGACCAAATAGAGCGGATCATCCTTAAGCCCGGTTCGAATCTTCACGGACAAGGGTAAAGAGGTCAACTGGCGTGTCATTCGAACCACTTCTTCGGCATAGCGGATGTCCCCCATCAGGGCCACACCCCAGTTGTGCTTGAGGACTTTGCTAACGGGACAGCCCATATTAATATCGATCCCGGCGGGGCTAATTGTTTTTAGGTTTTCTAACGATTTCGCAATCAGCTCGGCATCATTTCCAATAATCTGAGGGATCAAGCCTGCTTCCCCGTCGACCACTCGAGTCTGCGGCGTTTTGCCGACGTCTTCTTGGGGAAGAAGGCGGGTGGAGAGCATTTCGGTAAACAGGATTGGGCTGATATCTTGAGGGAGATAGGACCGAATGACCTGCCGAAAGGCGACATGTGAGAGGCCCGCCATCGGAGCAAAAATCACCGGGAAATTGACCTTCTTCCCATTTCCGAATGTGATTTTGTTGAAACGACTATCTTGAAAAGTAGAAATGGCAGTCGATTGGCTTGCCTCAGTCATGGAGAATGTTCCAAGCCTACAGCGAATGGTGCTTCTCTGGCCTTCAATCGGATGCCTGCAGCGAGAAATCCTGGCAAAAGGATTTCATCTCTCGAGTAGAGAGCGGCTCTCAATTAGAATCAGTTCACTTTTAAATCCAAACTGGCGATGGCTTTCAGTATTGCCGGGTTCTCCGGATCGAGGTCCAGCGCGTGCACATATTCATCTAATGCTTTGCTTTGATCTTCCTTGGCCATATAGATGTACGCCAGGTTGAGAAACGGAAAGTGTCTCGGAACATACCGAGCTGCCCTCTTGGCTTTTTCGAACCAGGGGATGGCATCGTCTAATAGCCCTATTTGCATCAAGTAAACACCAATATCGTTGTAGGGATTACCGAAATCCGGGTCAATTTCTATTGCTTTCTTACAATCCTGGATAGCTTGATCGAGCATACCGAGAAACGAAAGAGCCCATCCCCGGTATGTATGGCCTTCGGCGGTTGGATAGTGGAGGATGCTTTGATTGAAGCAATCAATGGCGGAATGGATCCCGCCGGACATCAACTCCGTGACTCCCTCTTCCCACAATTCTTTGGCCCGCTCCTGATCTTCCAAGGTGTTACCAGAATTCATAGGGTTACACTCACCGCCTTATGCTAGCACAGGTTCGTGTTCTTCTTCAGATTCGTGGGTAAATTCAAGACACTGGCCGTTTGTGTATGAACTTCTGCCAAACTGTGTAAGTGAGTTTTGATCAGCTGGATAATGATCTCGTCAAGTCAGGAGCAAAGGGGACTATTTCAGATTCTTACCCGTTCGATCCCAAGGAGGGTTTTCCGGTACAGCGGAACCGTCTTTACGGGGGTCAGACCCACCATAATTGATGCCTACCCGGTCGCGCATGATCGCCTGTCCTCCACCCATTGATCCGGAATACGGACCGAGCGCCCGCAGCTCATGCCCCCATCGAAGTAAAGTGGCTCTCACATTTTCGGGCACACGATCCTCCACCAGAACATCGCATCCCTCAAAAGTCGGTTTGGTGAAGCGGGCCGTTTCCAAGGCTTCCTGGACATTCATCTTGAAGTCGACCACATTGGAAACAAATTGAGCATGGGCCTGGGACTGGTTCCATCCACCCATGATACCAAAGCCAATGCGAACACCCTCTTTTTCCATAAACGCAGGGATAATTGTATGCAGTGGGCGTTTACGCGGTTCGAGCGAATTCGGTTTCCCGCGATCTAAAGTAAATAGAGCACCTCGATTCTGAAGCATGAAACCCATTCTTGGTGGTACCAGTCCCGAACCGAACCCCGCATAATTGCTCTGGATCAAAGACACAATATTTCCTTCACGATCAACCGCAGACATGTAAATGGTATCCCCGCCATATGAATGGCTGATCTCGGTTAACTCTGCCGGAGGGACGAGGCAGCTTGCCTTTTCGCTCAGAATCAAGCGTGCTCGCTGCTCGGCAAAACTTTTGGAAAGCAGGGTTTTAACCGGCAGCTCCGAAAATCGGGGATCCCCCACATTCCGGAGCATGTCAGCGTAGGCAAGCTTCTTGGCTTCGATCATAATATGTAGTGCTTTGGCACTATTATGACCGTACTCCTCCAAGGGAAACCGCTCCATCAGGTTCAACATCATCAGTGCGGCAATGCCCTGACCGTTGGGGGGAAGCTCATAGACGGTCCAGCCTCGATATGTTGTCGAGATAGGTTCGACCCATTCAGGTTCAAACTCCGTTAAGTCCGAAAGCTTGAAAGTTCCACTATATTCCTTCGAGATTTGGAGAATCGATTCGGCAGTACTTCCCTTGTAAAAGCCATTCCGGCCCTGTTCGGCAATCTTTTGCAAGGTACAAGCCAAATCGCGATTCCTGAAAACTTCTCCAACATTGGGCGCTCTGCCTCCGAGCAGGAATGTATCCCGAGCATTTGGATAGGAAGAGAGAAAATCGACCGACTGCTGCCAACTGGCAGAGATTATTTCAGTGACTGGAAAACCGTTATTGCCGTAATAAATAGCGGGAGAAAAAAGTTTCGAGAAATTCATTCTCCCAAACTTCCGATGCAATGCTTCCCACCCCGCAACGCACCCGGGAACGGTGACAGAGTCGATTCCTTTCTGGGGCATACTATGGATTCCGCGAGCTTCTAGAAAATCGATGGTCAATCCCGAGGGCGCCCAGCCACTTGCATTGAGGCCGTAAAGCTGGCCTGACTTGGCCTCGTAGACGATCGCAAACAAATCCCCCCCAATCCCATTACTGCCGGGCTCGACGACACCCAAAACCGCATTGGCTGCAATCGCAGCATCTATCGCGTTGCCACCCTGCTCCAAAATGCCCGCTCCAGCGGCGGAGGCAAGAGATTGGCTGGTCGCGACAATACCAAATTTGCTGATCACCATGGACCTGGCGTGCTGCCTTGGCTTCTCCCCAGTTTCCGCCCAAGTCGCGAAAAGTAAACACAGACTACACAAAAGGAAAAATTTCATACGTATCGCCTTTTACAAATTAAATCTAAAGTGTTGTTCGCGTAGTAATAAGTTGCACAAATTCGTGGTAATTGTTGTAGCCGGGGTCGCTGACCATGCTTGCCCAAATTAGCTTTTCAGCTTTCGCAATTTGGACAGCATTGGTCGTTGCCCATGGGCTCAAGATTGGACATTATTTGGCACCCCGGATTCAGTAACGGCTCGGGCTTCCAAGTTTATATTGGCGACACTATCGTTTCGTTTCGTCATTTGAAAATAAGTTTACGAAGCGGTCATAAGCAGTCCTTCAGACATCCAGCGGCCTGAAGGGCCGCCACAATCTAGCCCAGGGCAGAGCGAAGGGCCAAAGCCCCGCAGCGTCGCCCTGGGTTGCGGTCCCAATGAATCATCGGCGCCCTGAAGGGGCGCGACAACCCGGACGAGACGTGTGGCACCCCTCCAGGGTGCCCTTTCGTGGGTGGTCCGTGACCCAGGGCGCCGCTCCGGGCTTCGCCCTCCACTCTGCCCTGGGCTACTTTCTCTTGCCCCTTCAGGGCAATGGACTTCGCAGCTGAGTACTAGATCAATTTATCTAATCCTATTGCGATCAAAAGCAGGATGCTAATGTATCCATTCACTGTAAAGAATGCGGCATTCACTCTGGAGAGGTCATTGGGACGGACGAGACTGTGTTCGTAGTACAAGAGTCCCGCAACCACTGCAGTTCCCAGCAGGCTGATCCAGCCCAATTTCTCGATCCGTAAGAGTACAAGCAAGAAAAGAAGCATCAACAAATGGAGGCCTGTCGAAATTCTGAGTGCGGCTTTGACTCCAAATCGCTTGGGGATAGAGAACAAACTTCGCGCTCGGTCGAATTCAGTATCCTGGCAGGAATAGATGATATCGAAACCTGCGGTCCAGAGAGTCACGATCACACAAAGCAAGATAGAGGGCAGGCCCACATCTCCTCGGATGGCAATCCAGGCTCCAAGGGGAGCCATTCCGAGGCAAATTCCTAGAACAATGTGAGAGTAGCTGGTAAAGCGTTTTGTATAAGAATAGAAAAGGAGGATAAATAACACGGGGAATGCCAGCCACAGACACAATCGGTTGAGTTGGGAAGCCGCCAGGATGAAAAGAAGACTTGACGCCAATGTGAAAAGGACTGCAAAACTACGGCTTAAAAGCCCGGCAGGCAGGGCTCGCATTCGGGTGCGAGGGTTGGCAGCGTCAATAGGCCAGTCCGCAATTCGATTAAAGGTCATCGCCGCGCTGCGTGCACCGATCATGGCTGCGAGGATCCACAACAGCTTCGAACCATGCGGCCAGCCATTGGAAGCCAGAATGGCGCTCAACAGGGCAAACGGTAATGCGAAAACCGTGTGCTCAAACTTGATCATCTCTAACGTAATCTTGAGGTGTTTGAAGAAGTGTGTGGACATAGATCAACTAATTTATTGAGACGGGAACGTCAGAAGTGAAGTTCAGGAGAGCGGAAGAACGGCACACGCGAATCACACGCCCAACCTTATTCTTCCGGGTTTCAGAAAAGAATGGTTTCATTCCGGCCGGTCTCCGCTGCCTTCCCAACGGTAAGCATTACTCGGATTCAAACCCAAGTGTTGCATGACCCGATACAGGAATTGATCCACAGCCTCCTCCAGTGAAACCGGCCGATGGTAAAACGAAGGAACAGCCGGAAATACAATCCCTCCTGCCAGGGTCAGCATCTTCATATTCTCTAGATGAATCAAATTAAGCGGAGTATCACGCGTTATGAGTAATAGTTTCCTCCGCTCCTTGAGAATCACATCCGCAGCTCTTTGAATCAAATCCCGCGATATCCCGTGGGCAATACTGCCGAGAGTGCCCATGCTGCAAGGGATGATGACCATCGCATCAACCGGGTAAGACCCACTCGCGATCCTGGCTCCAATATCGTTGTTGTTGAGAACCGTAATTTTTTGACTATTGCCGTCGGTGACCTTTTCGGCCAGCGACTTCAGGCTAACTGGACCCATGTTCAACTCTTCATGCATGACTCGAAGTCCAGCCGCGGAAGCAACGACATAGATACCGCTGATCTGGGGCTCAGCAGACAAATGTTTCAAAAGGCGAACAGGATAAATGGCGCCGCTGGCACCGGTGATTGCGATTGTAATTTCCAAAGGTTTTGAGTCCTCGCGGGTCAAATACTTACAGGAAGCTTGAAATACTATAACAAAATGTCGTTAACTGACAGTCTGTGCATCAAATTGGCTAGACAACTGAGATGGATGAAGCAAGAATTGAAGAGGTGACTATGACCGAAAACGAGATCCGCCAAATCCTCAGAGACGTCAAGAACGGCACGTATTCCGTCGACGATGGGGTTTCTCGTCTAAAGCAACTGCCCTATGAAGACATCGGATTCGCCAGGATCGATCATCACCGAGCACTGAGGCAAGGTTTTCCGGAAGTCATTTTTGGGCGCGGGAAGACGGTAGCTCAAATCAAAGCCATTGCCAAGCGGATGCTAGTCAATAAACAAAACTTGTTGATCACCCGTACCGATCAAACTGTTTTTCGGGAGATCAAGAAAATGGATTCTAAGGCCAAATTCTTTCCGGACCCAGGAACTATTTTGGTTCAGCGCGACAAGACCGAATATGGAAAAGGGAAAATCCTGGTCGCCTGTGCCGGAACGGCGGACATCCCGGTGGCGAAAGAAGCCCAGGTGACCGCAGAGGCAATGGGGAACCAGGTGGAATGCCTTGTGGATGTGGGTGTTGCCGGAATCCATCGGCTTCTCAGCGAACGGGAACGGTTGACGCAGGCCAGGGTCATTATTGTGGTCGCGGGAATGGAAGGCGCCTTACCGAGCGTTGTCGGCGGGCTGGTTTCTGTCCCGGTCATTGCGGTCCCTACCAGCATTGGTTACGGAGCCAGTTTCCAGGGCATCGCTGCGCTCCTGGGAATGTTGAACAGTTGCGCTTCCAATGTCACCGTCGTCAACATCGACAATGGTTTCGGAGCTGGATTTGTCGCAAGTCTGATCAACCGGCTCTAGTACTAAGTTTCAGAAGTCCTTGTTCTAGGGTGGAACGCGCGCTCCGCCGCGTGTTCTCTGAGCGTGCGCGGGAGCGCCCGCTCCACCTAACACGTTTACCCAACTTCGGAATACGTGCCTATTTGCCCTTCACTGGCTTCAAAACCGCCGACGCCTGCTCAATCACGGTCACAAGTCCATCGAGGGTTCTGGCGACGAGTTTGATCTCGCGATTGGCTTCCTCCCAATTTCGCTGTTCAATTGCTTCACGCACCCCTGGAATCGTTTTGACATCATATCCCGTGTATTTTCCTGGCGCGTAAAGTTGGTGGCGGAACCAAGGGTGTCCGGGCAGCCCTTCTGTTCGAAGGAGGGCTCTTTCTGCGCCTATGAGGATTTGGTTTAGGGTCTCTTGAGTCCGCTCGGGCAATCCGACACCCGAAGTCCCAAAGGCTTTCAGAGCTTCGTGATAACCGAGGGCACTTGTTTTTAAGTTGGCCGCCGCATTCTGCAGAGGAGAAAAATTCAGGTATGGGACTTCAGAAAGAGCCTGAGGTGGAATATAGATTTCTTTAGGCTGGAGGGTGATTTCCACGCTCTTCTCTGTGATTAAAAGCTTTTTCTCTTCGTTTGCCTCGCGAATACTCTCCGTAAGTTTGACTAATTCCTTTAGATAAGAATCCACTTTTTCAGAGAGGCTAAGAAATTCATAGGGCAAGACGTCGGCGTTGGCAAAGCGGAGAATCGCACGCCCTGCGGTTTTTGCTAGGGTGACGCCGTACTCGAAATCTGGATCGACAAACCGAGTGTAGTAATCAAAAGAGTCGTAAATCGAGTGGTACGATCCGCCCCCTTCCTCACCAAAGAACAACAGGTTCAGTGCAGGAATTCCGAGATGCTGCAGAAACGGGGTATAGTCGGACCCCGATCCGAGCGCCGTTAGCGGCAAGTCCTGCTTCTGGCGGGCCATTTGCCGCGTCTCTGCATCACCCTTGACAATCGCAAAAGCCCTGGCGCGTTCGAGAACTGAAACCGCTTTTTGAGGGTCCATTACGGACCGGGCGGCCTGATTCATGAACTTCTCCAGGCTTGGAGTCCCTCCCATCGCCAAAAACCCTGCCCCGTTGGAGTCTGAGTTCACATACACGACCGCCTTCTTTGACAACTCTTCTTCATGGTCTTCCACCCACTCCGTCGACCCTATCAATCCCGGTTCTTCCCCGTCCCAGGCGCAATAAATAATTGTGCGCTTGAGCCTCCAGCCGGACTTTTTCAGGGCAGCCACTGCGCGAGCCTCTTCCATCAAAGAGACGAGCCCGCTGACAGGGTCATAGGCGCCAAATACCCAGGCATCATGATGGTTTCCGCGAATCACCCATTGGTCGGGCCTTTCGGCCCCACGGATTCGGGCAATCACATTATGGGTCGTCGCCAGGTCCCAGCTGAACTCCAGCTTCAGATGCACCGTTGCGGGACCCGGGCCGATATGGTAAGTGAGCGGCAACGTCCCACGCCAGTCTTCAGGCACCACCCGGCCCCCGAGGGATCGAAGCAGTGGCACGGCATCACCGTAGGAAATCGGCAGCACCGGGATCTGGGTCAGTGTTTTGGCTTCTCTTACTGGAAGGCGCTTCGCAGCGGCCGTCGCGGATGCACCGGGAGTCAATGGATCTCCCGGATAGACGGGCATGTCGAGTACCGAGCCTCGTTGCGCCCCCCGCTCGTTTCTCCATGAACCTTTCGGATAATCATCGCCTTGAAAATACCCGTCGTCTCGCGGGTCCGAATAAATGATGCATCCAATGGCTCCGTGTTCGGCAGCAACCTTCGGCTTAATTCCACGCCAGGAACCACCGTAGCGCACGATGATGATCTTGCCTTTGACGTTAATTCCTTTCGACTCCAAATATTCATAGTCTTTGGGGAGTCCATAGTTCGCGTATACAAGCAGGCCCGTTACATCCCCATCGATGGAATAGGCGTTGTACGGCGGAAGTCTGTTTCCGGTTACACCAGAGGTCCGGTCTTCCTTCAGGGCAGGTTCATCCAATGAGGCGACAAAATGCTCGGGCGCCGTCATTTCCAGCAAGCGTTGCTTGGGGGTCGGGAAGAGGACGTCAAATTTTTCAATTTCGGTCTCATAACCCCAGGAGCGAAACTGGCCAGCAATGAATTCAGCCACTTCCTTGCCAAAGGGTGAACCGAGATGATGTGGTTTTGCTGTCATCCTTTCCATCCAGAGCCGAAGATTCTTCCCGTCCAATAGCGAATCAAAGCGCTCTTCCAAGGCGATTTGTCGTTTAGAACTTTCAGCTTCAAAGCCCAAAAGCCTCTCTTCGACCGGCCCTGCTGAGACTCCATTCAGGGCAACTACAAGAAGTGAGAACAGAAACATGTTCACGAACCGCTTTGACATTCAATCCTCCATTCTGGTCCAATAGGGATTACAGCAAGAAAGCTTTAAGGGTCCAAGGCTTTTTGATCGTTAAATAGAGTTGGTGATGTTTCCGTTTTAGAGCCTCTCGATTGAGGGTAAGATACCACTGGCCTGATCGCGCGCTGAAATCAATTGGGTTAATCCAAGGTTCCTGAAAGATTATGTTGCACTACTGGAAATACGAAAAAAGTCCTCAGAATGACTGGGTGGTCTTCGTTCACGGCGCGGGGGGGAGTTCCTCCATCTGGTTTAAGCAACTCCGTGAATTCAGGAAGCATTTTAACGTCCTCATGATCGATTTGCGGGGCCATGGAAAATCCAGGAACTTAGCTGAAGGCGTCAAGTCTCTAGGCCGGTACACATTCGAAGACATCGGCTGGGAAATCCTGGAGGTATTGGATCACCTACGCATCCGAACAGCCCATTTCGTCGGTATCTCTCTGGGGACGATTATCATCCGTGCGATCGGCGAAATCGCGCCTTTGCGGATTCGATCCATGATTCTCGGTGGAGCCATTACTCGGCTGAATGTGCGATCCAAGATCCTCGTGATGCTAGGAAATACCTTCAAAAGAATCATTCCATATCTTTGGCTCTACAGCTTGTTTGCCTGGATTATCATGCCCAAGAAGAGACACCAGAAATCCAGGTATCTTTTTATCCATGAGGCCAGGAAACTCTGCCAGAAGGAATTCATCCGCTGGTTTCGGCTAACCTACGAAGTCAACCCTCTCTTGGATTATTTCGAAGAAAAAGAAATTCCCATTCCAACCCTTTATTTGATGGGCGAGGAAGACTATATGTTTCTCCCCCCGCTCAAGCAGATTATTCGCAAACATAGACACTGTATTTTGAAGATCATCGGAAACTCCGGTCATGTCTGTAATGTGGATCGTCCTGATCTCTTCAATCTTCTTTCCATCTCCTTTATCAAGGAACAGGTGAGCCCTAATACGGTGGCTTGCTAAAGATCTCAGACTTTATTGGCTTTGAGTAATCGAAGAGGGTAAAAGGTCTCCCGCCAAAAAATCCCCTGGCGCCACAACGTCTGGATCATGGATTTCCAGAAAATGTAAAGAAGTAGAGCGCTGGCCAAAGGAAGTCCTAGCCCCAACCAAGGACTGCCGTGGCAAAGGTGAGCGCCGTAGCCCATGATTAGTAAGAGGATCAGAACGATGACCATGTAAACCCAGCGAGTTAGACCATCTGCCAAAAAGACTGCTAGAAATGGCCAGATAAAAAGCATGAATTGACCAAGGGTCGCCGCAACAACCATTGATATTCGATATCCCACACCCGCAAAAGAGTTCTTCATCATCCCGTGAACCAGTTCCCGCACCGAAGCGTACCATTCCACGGAAATAAAACGGTTTCCAAATAGGAACCCCTGGGAGAATCCATTCTTTTTTACAATCTTTCCTAGTTTCATATCATCGTCCGGACGCATCGCAATCACCTGATGTGTCCCGATGGCTTGGTAGACCTGTTGTCTGATGAGATTAAAGGCGCCAATCCCGATATGGGCGTGGCTTTTCGGATCTCGCGCTTTCCATGGCCTGGCATAGAGGCTGAAGAAAAAATAAAACCCTGTCACAAAGATTCTGAGAATTAAACTGGGCATGGAGAGCGTAGGCGACAGGGTCAAGTGATCAAACCGTTCCTGAATCAGATAGTTGACGGCCCGGCTCAGGGTTGTCGGTTCCATGATCACATCAGCATCAGTAAAAAGGAGCAGTTCCCCCCGGGCCTTGCTCGCGCCATAGGACAATGCGTAGTTTTTTCCCAGCCACCCCTGAGGTAATTCCCGGATATGGAACACTTTTAACAAAGAGTTGTGAACGGCCATGCGATCCAAGATTTCTCCCGTCGCATCTGTCGAGCGGTCATCAATGACAACAACCTCGAACTGAGGATATTTCTGACTCAACATCGATTGCAGCGCCATTTCAAGGTGCCTTTTTTCATTTCGGGCGGGAATAACAACCGACACCAGCGGAGGAGTGGGTGAGTCATTCGGTGGCACGTCCTCCAGAAATCCCAATGCCCTCACACCTTTGATCAACTCGATGGTGATGACGATTAGGATCAGCAGAGAAAACAAGGCTGTGTAAAATAAACATGGACTCATTATCATAGCTTACGTTGCTGGAGACTCCTCATAGAACCATTTGACATTTGTATGGCTTAGGTTACGCTAAACGAGTTATTGGGTTGGACCAATCCATAAAAGCATACGGAGGTTTAATTTTATATGGCAGAATTTGTCTCAGTGGCAAACGTCGCTGATATTGCTTCCGGAAGCGGAAAAACGGTTGAGGTTAACGGCAAAGGCATTGCTCTTTTCAACGTTGATGGCTCATTCTATGCAATCGATGGTACTTGCGTCCACCGTGGCGGACCTCTTGGCGAAGGCGAACTGCAAGGGAAGATTGTGACCTGCCCCTGGCATCGATGGACTTACGATGTGACGACTGGAACATCAACTCTGAATCCAGCGGCTAAAGTTACCTGTTACGAGACGAAGATTGAAGCTGGAGAAATATTGGTCTGCGTATGAAGGAGATGTCTTAGATCCAAGCAATCCCCTTCCCGGAACTCCCTACTGTTCAGACTTCTTCCCCACTTTCTAAGTCCAAAACATATCAATTCGGATGCTCTAAGTTCTTCACTCACAGAAATTGTCTCCGTCTAAAGGCGGGATTACTTTCAACGAATCGTCGAATCAGGTCCCGATCGCTACGAGTCGAAAATATGAAGAATTCTAGCAAATTAGGTTTCGAGTGTCGTAATTGCAAATAGGTTTGTTCAGTTACCTAGTGTAGTGCGTCTAACGCTTCTTTACATTTGATGACTTTGGCCAGTATTTGGTCAGCTGTTGCTGTCCAAACGAAAACCTGAGGTTTTTCGTTATGCTTCCGCAAGTAGTCTTCGATGACGGCTACCAAATCAGGAACACTGGCAAAAGAACCGCGGCGAATGCGTTTCTCCGTGAGATTGCGAAACCAGCGTTCTACCAGATTCAGCCAAGAGCTCGAGGTCGGAGTAAAGTGCAAATGAAACCTGGGGTGGCGTCGAAGCCAGGACACTACGCGGGGATGTTTGTGTGTTCCGTAATTGTCGACGATCAGATGCAGGTTCAGCTCATCGGGAGTCTGGCAGTCGATCCGCTTCAAAAACCGAATGAACTCCTGGTGGCGATGCCTCGGCATACAATCGCCGATCACGCGGCCGTCCAGCAGGCTCAGGGCGGCATACAGCGTCGTGGTGCCGTGGCGTTTGTAATCGTGAGTCAGGGTGCCACAACGCCCCTTCTTCAAAGGCAACCCCGGCTGAGTTCGATCCAGGGCTTGAATCTGCGATTTCTCGTCGACGCACAGCACCAGCGACTTATCGGGAGGATTCAGGTACAAGCCCACAATGTCACGCAGTTTCTCGATAAACCGTTTGTCTCGGCTGAGCTTAAATCAAGCAGTTGCTTGTTGTCCAACCGTGAGCGTCACGACTGCAACTCCGAATCCTCCCAGCTTGAATGTCGAACCGGCAATCGATTGCGATGAGGGCGGGTTCGACCCTGTCGCGAGGTCGATCCATTCGATCTTTGCTCCGCTGGAGGCCTCGGGCAGGGCAATCTCGAATTCCCGATCGCGTTTGTTGACCAGCAGGATCTTTCGTTCTCCACCAGAAGTTACGTATGCCTGTGCCATCACGTATCCCGGGTCGCTGGACGTCTCCACAATCCTGGCGTTGGGCCGGAAGTTGTCGCGAATCAATTTCAGAGCCCAGAACCGAGCGTTGGGTTGAGCGGTTTTCCAATCCAGCATGGCGATGCTCGCCCACATGCCTGGAGAGGCCGGTATTCCCGATTCGCCGGCCGCATCAATTCCCAGCCGCGCTAGCCCCGCATAGACGTAGGCATAAGTCGCCGCAGACAGATTCCAGTAGGACGGCCTGATAGGTTTGAATACATAATCCGGAGTCGTCTGTGTCCAGTCGTCCGGTAGCATCGTGCCGATCTCATTCACCATGGTCCCGGTCTTGGGCGAAAGCATCCGCCGAATGGCGTCGATATAGCCAGTGATCTCCAGGAACCTGTCGGCCTGGTTGAAGAACGTGAACTGCTGAGCTTCCGGAGGTTCGTCTGAGCTCGGCACGGCATAGAAGTGGTAGGAGATCATGTCGAGCGGCGTCCCAGGCTTGTGATTCTTGGGATCCAGGAAGTAGGCAAAGAATTCCGGATGTCCGGCGGGGTAGGAGTCTGAGATTCCGATAAATTTTGTTTGCGGTGAAACCTTATGGATCGCCTCCGTCACGACGTCGTAAAGTTTCGTGTAGGTCTGAGCGGTGAACCCGTGCTCGAGGTCCGGTTCGTTCAGCACTTCCCAGTAGTCAATCTTATAGTGGTGCCCCGATTCGTGCCATTTTCCGAGCTCGTCTTTGAAGCCGCCGTTCACGTGCCAGCTGACAACACGGGCAAAATAGTCGGCAACTTCCTGATAGGTGGGATCGCGGAGCTCGGTGCCCTTGGTATATTGCCAGAATCGTTTGGTAGGGTCCGACGGGTAGGGGATCGGCTCAGAAGTCTTAAACATCCATTGCGGGATGTTGGTGAAGTTCATCACCAATGTATGCCCTTGCGTCGCGTTTACAACGTCCTCGGTCACAGGATCGATCGTAGAGAAGTCCCATGATGTCGTAGTGGCAGTTGGCGGCTCTCGCTCCACGACGCCGAAGTGGGGGTAGGGGCCACCCGTTGCGTACCGCAGATCGTCGGCCCCGAGATCCCTGATAGTCTGAAAGATGCGGTCGTGGAGCGGGGCGCTGCGCGATATATCGGGAGCTGCACCGAGTAAGAGCGTCGGCGTTGTCTGCAAAACGCGGGTCACTCGATCCCAGTGGACCTCAACTTTAACGCGTTGATCTCCTGCCCAAATACTGGAGGCCCCGCAGAATAGAACGAGCACGAAAAATGAATGGACAGCGCTGGTAAGACGACACATAAAGACTTTCTCCCTTAGGCCCAGAGATTTGTGATCGAACTTCAGGACGGAAGTCTGTGCGGCGGATGATTTACGCTCCAAAATGGTCCGTTGGCTTTCTCCTCAGGTGAACTGATTCAGACCAACCCGAATTTCCATTCTGCAATCGCACTCGATAACATACTCCTGACCGTCGCTGAATGCAATTATCAGTCGGATTTGCAGTGCTAGGTGCTGACACCGACCATCGATCAGAGCAAACGGTCCTTGGGAAATTTCGTGAAACACGGGATCTCATCCGCTCCTTCGTTAGCAAGTTGATCGAAGAGCTTCAAAGCGCAGCAAGTGCTCGGCCTTGATAAACATGAATTCCGCCCTGTTGAAATCGTTTTACATGTTCACTGGGATGCGTGCCGTTCCAAATTTCATCAAAGATTCATCTTTTTGTAATACTCCTGTAACAATAAAGTCATAGTCTTTTGCTCGCTGGTAAACTGGAATCATGGGCCTTGACCTCGGTTGGGTCCCGTTGATGACAGAATCGATGACGATTTGAAGCATGTTACTGACTATTGCCCTGACTGTCTATGCAAACTGGATCCATTGAGTCTCGAAAAATGAAAACGAGTTCAGCTCTGTAGAGAAGAGAATAGACAAAAATGAATAAAAGAATCTTAATTGTTGAAGACGACAAAGACATCCGGGACATCTTGAAATACAACCTCGAGAAAGAACGAGGCGTTTCGGTCCTCACCTCTGCTACCGGAGATGAAGGGCTTAAATTGGCTATGGAAGCGCGGCCTCATTTGATCATTCTCGATTTGATTCTTCCCGGTATGACCGGTACCGAAGTCTGTAGAGCCTTGCGCCAAAACGGAGAGACCAAAGAGACACCCATTATCATGCTTACAGCCCTCGCCAGCGAGTCCGATAAGGTCCTCGGATTGGAGTTGGGAGCCGATGACTACATCACGAAGCCTTTCGCGATGCGCGAATTATTGGCGCGAATCAGGGCAGCTTTGCGCCGGGTGGAAGTTCAGTCAGACCGAGTGGAAGCCTACAGCGATCAGAAATTGTCTATCGATTTTGATAACTATCACGCTCAACTCCATGGTCGTGAACTGAAATTTACCTTTAAGGAAATTAGTCTTTTGAAGATCCTGGTGGGGAATACTGGGCGCGTGTTGACACGAGACAAGATTCTCGATGCGGTGTGGGGGTACAATTATTATGGAGAAACTCGAACTGTGGACGTGCATATCCGCAGAATCCGGAAGAAACTCGGGGAGGAAGCCGACAATTACATCGAGACTGTCGTCGGTGTCGGCTATCGGTTTCGTTCGCATAAGAATCCGGATAACACTTCCATGCCAGCCACCGCGTAGAGACTAAATATAACCTCTTTCTCGCCATTTTGGCCTAGCTCAATCGCCATTGAGTCAAATAATTTGCAGTTCCTCATAATTGGTGAGCTGCTTGACCTGCAAAATCCGAAGAATTTGACCCACCTGGGTATGAAGGAACAGGGCAGCTAATCTATACATTACATAAAGGCGACACCATCACCTTGGAGCAAGTGAGCAGACCCGCAACCATGAATCTGCCCATTCGACGGATCGTCTTTACCCCCCCGCAAAAAACTTCCATTCGAACTTTGATAGAAACTCATGAATTCTTCTCGTAGAAAGAAGATTGGGGCCGTGATTTTACGGCCCATGCTTCTAATTTCCTCAGATCTCACCTCGACTATTGGGGCCTGTTCATTCTCAATCCCGGGGAAATAAGTTCATCACGAGTTTACATGAAAGACACATGTTTTTTACACAGTGCCTGTATGTTTCCCATGGTTTTTTTGCGCAAACATGAATTGAAGCTCGTCAGTACCCGGGACTCTTCACGCAAGGGTATGGATGATCTCGGCATACTCAGCTTTTCAGCGCTCGGATTTAATTCTTTAAACAAAACTATAAGGAGACTCATCATGGCCATCAGCAACCCACTACAGACTACCTCTCTGCGAAGGATCCTGCCGAAGCTTACGCTTATAGCGTTTCTGTCGTTTGTCTGCTTGAATCGGTACCAAGCGGCGGAACCAGAGCCTGCAAACGCTACAAAGGTTGACGTCCCTGCAGGGAGTCGATCGGATTCAACGGTTTCACGAGGGGATATCACCGATCTGCAAAACTTGATTCTCCAGCAGCATCAAGCCATCGAGGAACTCAAGGGAAAACTAGCCCAGCAGCAGGCCCTCATCGACAAACTGGCTCTCGAACGGAAGGCCGATGCTGCCGCTTCCCCAAACGCAGGTTCGACCGTTGAAGTTGCCTCCCTATCCGCAACCCCTCCACAAGCTACTGGCACCGGCGGGGCGGCAGCACAAAGTAATGTGGTCGCAAAAAAAGATGACAAAAAAGCGGAAGAAAAACCCGTACCCATGGCACTTTCGGTCATGGGATTCAAGTTTAGCGGCGACTTTCGCCTTCGGACGGATGGAATACTCCGCTCCGGAAATGCAGTTTCGGGGCCAGTTCAAAACGTCCGCGAACGTTACCGATTGCGCTTGAATGTGGACAAAGATCTAGATCCTCGCTTTAGTTTCCATCTCCAGATTGGCAGCGGTCCGATAAACAATGGACTGACCTTTGACCAGGATTTTGCGGCAACAGTTGTCAGAGCACCAATCTTCATTTCAGAAGGGTGGGCGGACTTTCATCCGAACAAGAAATTCTCTGTTCGCGGAGGCCGGATGGAGGAGGTCTTTGCAGATAATTATAGATTCATCTGGGATGACGACGTTCGGTTTAACGGCTTTCAGCAGATTGCCAAGTTGCCTATTAATGAGAACAACTCGGTGGAGTTTCGGGCCGCTCAATATATTTTGAGCAATCCCAATGTAGGCATCGTAGCTACTGGCTCTCCTTACGTTGGCGCAGGCTATCAGGTCGGCCAGAAGGTTCGTGATGCCAATATGTTTGACCAAGGAATTGTGCTCAATCTAAATACGACGGGTACCTGGAAACACACAATTGTCGCAAATGCTGAGATGTTCCGCAATCCCAATGAGATTCAGCTGGCCTCCACACCTGCTGGCTTCCCGGTTCTGATAAACCCGGCACTCGGATTGGTGCTCTCGGCGCAGGTCACTGGCACTGGTAATGCGACCACCACCCCCGGTGGCGCGATATATACAGCCCCAGATTTTCACATTATGCGAGTCTCCTATCGGCTAGAGCACAAGGCGGTGAAAGTGGGCGATCGGGAAATGCCCTTCTGGTTCAATGTTCAGATGTCGCGTAATTTTGGGGCGGGTTTTTTGCAGGATGCTGTGTTGGGCGCGGTGAACTTCGGCGCCGTCAAGAAATTCGGTGACTGGCGGGTGCTTTACCAGTATGGCATCAAGGACGGTAACTCAATGGTTTCCCAGTTTACGGACGACGACTTCGGAACGAACTCCGGGGTCAATATTGCGACTCATGCCTTCCGTTTTGACATTGGTTTAGCGAAATTTCTCCAGTGGCAAAACCTGGTCTTTATTACCGATGAACGGCGTGGGAACAGCCCCAGCCAACTATTTTATGTTCCCGTTCAGAGAGGGACCGCAACGAGTTACCGCTTCCAGAGTCAGTTCGCCTTCGTTTTTTGAACTGCCTCAACAAGGACTCAGTAATTTAATGTAAAATTAACACAAATTTAACATTTAGTTCACATCAGTGAGATATCCCTAATTTATGCTTGATAAGGAGCTTTATTTATGAACTGGACCAAGAAGTGTCTTATGGTCATCTTACTTTTGATGTTAGTGCCTGTCGGCTCTCATTTCGCCCAAAATGCCATAACGATTAAGGGTTCGGATACGATGGTTTTGCTCGGCCAGCGCTGGGCCGAGGTTTATATGAAGAAGAATCCCGGTTCGCGAATCCAGGTTACGGGTGGCGGTTCCGGTACTGGAATCGCAGCCCTGATCAACGGGACCACGGATATTTGTGAAGCCTCCCGCCCGATGAAGGACAAGGAAAAAGATGAAGTGAAAACCAAACGCAATGCAGCCGTTGTGGAGATCCCAGTTGCGGTCGACGGCTTGGCCATCTATTTGAACTCAGCCAACCCGATCAAGGAGCTCTCGCTGGAGCAGATTAAGGGAATCTACACCGGAAAGATTACTGATTGGAAGGACGTTGGAGGAAAAGCGGGCATGATCATTGCGTATAGCCGGGAAAACAATTCCGGTACTTATGCCTACTTTAAGGAGCATGTATTAGGGAACGCGGATTTTTATCCTACGATTCAAACTTTGCCTGGTACATCGGCGGTGACCAATGCCGTGGCGAAAGACCCAAAGTCCATCGGCTACGGGGGTATCGCTTATGCCAAGGGGATTCATCACGCCATGGTCAAAAAGGATGACAGCAGCCCTGCCGTCGAGCCTTCCATGGAAAATGTCTTGAGTGGCAAATATCCGATTAGCCGCTATCTTTACTGGTATACGGCTGGGGATCCGTCCGGTGAAATGAAAAAGTTAGTGGATTGGGTTCTTGGTCACGAAGGCCAGAAGTTGGTTGAGGAAGTCGGCTACTACCCCTTGCCCAAGAAAGGCGTAGATTCGCCGGGCGCAATCAAGAAGAAAGCGAAGTAGGCCGTAAGCCTGAAGCTTCTGCACTTAAGGATCAGGGCGGCTGTAGAGTTCATCACCTTACCGATCCTTTGTAGCCTCTCTTTCCAGGTCAGATCAACTGCCATGAATATCAATGTTCCGCTTAATTCTGAACTGAGAGTCGCCGATACCAATTCTTTTTCCAGCCATCTGACCGGTGCCCGTCTCAAAGATTTTCTTTTTGGGAAATTCATCCTTTTCAATGCCATTTTGGCCATTTCAATTATTTTTCTCATTTTCATTTATGTCGGGAAAGAGGCTATTCCTGTCTTTTACGACCCAGACACTAAGAAAGAGGCCAGCCTGAGTAATCTTTTTGCCCCTCAGAATTACGGGACTGAAGAGAGGCCTTTGCATTTTGTCTGGCAACCTGTGGGTGAGGTTCCCAAGTACAGTGTTCTCCCTCTTTTCCTGGGAACCCTCAAAGTCACGATCATTGCGTTGCTCTTCGGGGCACCTCTGGCAATTGCAGCGGCCATTTACACGGCAGAGTTTGCTCATCATCGGATCCGCGAGATTGTCAAGCCGGTCATCGAGTTGCTGGCAGGCGTTCCCTCTGTGGTATTAGGGTTCTTGGCTCTCCTGGTGCTTGCAACCTGGCTTCAGGATTTATTTGGCTTCGACTACCGTTTGAATGCCGTTACCGCAGGAGTGGCGATGGCTCTGGCCATCATCCCGATCATTTATACGGTCAGCGAAGACGCTCTCACCTCTGTTCCGCGCACCTACCGGGAAGCTTCGCTGGCATTGGGAGTTGCCCCCTGGAAAACGGCCTGGTCTGTCGTGCTGCCTGCAGCGACACCCGGAATTTTTGCAGCCCTAGTGCTTGGGTTTGGTCGGGCCATGGGTGAAACCATGGTCGTCCTGATGGCTTCCGGTAATGCAGCCGTCACATCTCTCAAGCTGACAGACTCAGTTCGCACCATCTCTGCCACTATCGCCGCCGAGCTGGGTGAAGTTGTTTTTCATAGCCCTCATTATTATGTTTTGTTTTTCTTAGGGGCGATGTTGTTTGTGCTGACGTTTTTGCTGAATATGATGGGTGAATACTTTTTAGCCAGGCTAAAGCGAAAATTGATGGGGCGATAATCATTAGCGATCTGCGATAGGGACGCGTTGCCCCCCATCTTGAGATTTAGGTGGACGGCGCAGCGGCGCGTCACCTGAAGATTGAACATTTCGGAATGGCAGGGCGCGACCGATGGTCGCGTCGCGGACAGCCCAGCGGGCCGTCCCTACCTTAAAGATCTCAATAAGGAAAGGTTTATGATCGTTTCCACAAATCCAGTGATCACGCCGGGGGGGACTTTGTCCAATTCCCCTGTGGAAGACGAAATGAGACAACGTCTCGACGTCCCTGGGAAAATCTTCTATCTCTTGACGGGCTCAGCCTGCTTGATCATTGTATTGATGGTAGCGTTCATCATTGGGAACATCTTCATGAATGGCAAAGATTACCTTTCGTGGCGGTTTATCACGGCGGCTCCTGAAGAAGGCATGACGGCAGGAGGCATTTTCCCCGCTATCTACGGCACTCTTTTGCTCGTGATCCTCATGACGTTAGCGGTGGTTCCCGTTGGAGTCATGGTGGCGATTTACCTACACGAATACAGTGCTCACAGTTCAATTCTTTACAAGACGACTCGCTTGGCGGTGAGTAACTTGGCAGGTGTCCCTTCCATTGTTTTTGGATTGTTCGGTCTGGGGTTCTTCGTAAAATTCATGGGGGGGAATATTGACCGGCTGTTTTATGGTGGAAGCCTCGTTTTTGGACAACCGGCCATCATTTGGGCGGCACTGACTTTGGCGGTTTTGACCATGCCGGTAGTGATCCTTACTACCGAAGATACCCTCCGGGCCATTCCAAACGAATTGCGCGAGGCGAGCATGGCCTTGGGGGCTACGAAATTCCAGACCATTGTCCACACCGTGCTGCCCCAGGCCGTGACGGGAATTATGACCGGAGGAATTCTAGCCGTCAGTCGTGGAGCCGGAGAAGTGGCGCCCATCTTGTTTACCGGAGCCGCTTATTTTCTGCCCGAACTCCCCAAGAAATTGACTTCGCAATTTATGGAGTTGGGCTATCATATCTTCGTTCTCTCTACCCAATCTCCCGATGTTGAAAAAACCAAACCGATCTTATATTCGACGGTATTTGTCCTGCTGGCCTTGACTTTTCTTTTGAACCTCGTTGCCATCATCATTCGCAGCCAGATGCGAGCCCGATTGAGGAGAAGAGCATGACTACCGGCACAACTTTTAGGAAACTCGCCATACAGATTCCACTCAGGACCAAGACCGAGGAGAAAAAGCCCATGGAAGTCCTCAGTAAGGTTGTCGCCGAAAACGTGGACTTTTATTATGGTAAGAACCGCGCGCTGTCAGGGATCAGTATGCAAGTGAGAGAGAAACACATCACTGCCTTGATCGGACCTTCGGGTTGTGGAAAATCTACTTTTCTGCGTTCTCTGAATCGTATGAATGATCTGGTCCCGGGTACTCGTGTGACGGGGAAAATCTATATCGATGGGCAGGATATCTATGCAAAATCAGTCGACCCCATCCTCCTTCGACGCAAAGTGGGGATGATTTTTCAAAAGTCCAATCCCTTTCCCAAATCGATCTACGAAAATGTTGCCTATGGCGTCAAGATTAATGGTTACGCCAAAAAGAAGTCCGAATTGGATGAGATTGTGGAGAAGAGCTTGCGGGATGCGGCGATCTGGGATGAGGTCAAGGATCGTTTAGACAGCTCCGCTCTCGGACTTTCGGGAGGTCAGCAGCAGCGCTTGTGTATTGCCCGATCTCTGGCCGTGAAGCCCGATACGCTGCTCATGGACGAACCCGCCTCGGCATTGGATCCAATCTCCACAGCGAAGATCGAGGAACTCATCCTCGAGCTAAAAAGGAGCTACACCATTATCATTGTGACTCACAACATGCAGCAGGCCGCTCGGGTTTCCGATTATACGGCATTCTTCTTTATGGGAGAGCTCATTGAAATGGATGTCACCAGTAAAATGTTTACGAATCCGTCGCGCAAAGAAACAGAAGATTACATCACGGGTCGATTTGGATAGGAGGAGGTCCCATGCATCGCCATTTTGAAGATCAGTTGGAAGAATTGAAGGAACGCATGCTTTTCATGAGCAGTCTGGTGGAGAAGGCTATTCATACCAGTTTGGAAGGGCTAAACAACCGGAATGAAAACCTGGCGACCCAGGTGCTTGTGGATATGGAACCCCAGATCAATGAACTCCACCTGGAGCTGGACGATCGCGCTCTCCAATTGCTGGCGCTGCAGCAACCGATGGCCGTGGATCTTCGATTCATTACGGCAACGATGAAGATCAACAGTGATCTGGAACGTATGGGGGATCAGGCTGTCAACATCGCTCAACGGGCTCTTTCGATTGTGGCTCAGCCTGCACTGAAGCCGTTGATTGACATTCCTCGGATGGCCGACATCGCTAAGGGTATGGTCAGAGATGCCTTGGATGCATTCGTCAGGCGGGACACGGATTTAGCCCGCCAGGTCGTGTTGCGCGACGACGAAGTGGACAGTTATCGAGACTTGATATTCCGGGAATTAATCGCGCACATGATTCGAGATCCCCGCCATATTCTCCAAGCCTTGGATCTCATTCTTGTATCGCGAAATCTGGAGAGAATCGCCGATCACGCCACAAATATCGCCGAGGATGTCATCTATATGGTACTGGGTCGCGATATTCGCCACCATGCCGAACAGAAGGCATTGGCTAGTAATGAATAGCTGTCTCTTTGTGAATTTCCCGTGATTGCTGATAGACAATGTGGAAGATTTTTGATCGCAATGCAGAATTCTAAAGGCAAATCAGGGCTAAATCGAATAGTGGAAATTGAGGATACTCACTTTCTAAATTCGGAGCAGAGAGATCTTCCTTGCCCCTTCTCCCTTAATTCCCAAATTGCGCGAGTGTCGCCAGGTGGAGCGTGCGCGTAAGACCGCTGTCCCCGCGCGCACGCTCAGTGAACGCGCGGCAGAGCGCGCGTTCCACCAAAATTCGCAAACTCTCGCTATACTTTTTCCCTTTGTCCGTGTCTTGCAAGCCTCAGGTAAAACAGCCCATTGAGATAAATCATGCCCGCCCAACTTCGGAATTCGGGTTAATCGGCCCTCTGTGGGCGGTTTATGCTTCGCACCTGCAAAGTCAATTGAGCCAGAAATACGCAGAAACACCTTCCCGATAAACCGTTTTAAAGAGGCATCAACTCAATACTCCTCGTCTAGGACGACATTGTATTTGCGTTTAGTCTGGGAGTAGGGACCATTGTATGTATTCAGAATTCTTTGAATGTCGGCATAGTCTATAGGCTTGCCGAAATAATCCAGAGCTCCCAGATTCATAGCCGTAATGTAAGGCTCAACGTCATACTGCGCAGAAATCATGAGTACAGGCGCTCTAGTTGTACTTTGTTTGATTTTTTCCAATAAGCGCAATCCATCCAACTCAGGAGCAAAATGATCGATAATGATGAAGTGAATGCTCCCACCTTGAATCAATTTTAACGCCTCATCGTCAGAACTACACGACAAGACGGAGTGGCCTTCTTCAGCGAGCAAAGTCGCGAGCAGCAACCGGTGATGATCTTCTTGGCCCACAACCAGGATGTTCTTGCGAGGCATTTCTTTTCTGATCACTTTCGTTCTGGATCTGATTTGCATATTTTCTGCGCTTAACATGGCTCCATCCTTTCTTTCTGCAGCCTCATTCAGACAAATGTGACGGACTCGATTGTTCCGTTTTAGTTTGTTTTCAATTCCGGGGTTTAGAGATGCTCGGCTGGATGCATGAACCAACTCCCCAACATTTCCGGTCAACAATGAAAGAATAACCGAGATGCATGAAGGGCACGTTTTCGAGAGATGAAGAGCGTGTTAATTCGTTTCGGAAATCAGAGGACAGTTCAGAATTCTCTTGCGGTCAATGGGAGGTACTCATTTCCGAGGGAAAGGTGAGCAAAAAGGGTCAATTTATCACCTTAAATTCTAGGGATACTGCGAAATTCAATTCAAATTAATACGGATTTCATATCCTGTTAACCGTCCTATGTCAGGGTGGACGAATGCGGCATAGAGGTTTTCTGTGACCACAACCAATTTATCCCTTTCGCCTCTGACCAAACTGGGAACGCCACTATTCTTTGATCGCGATTTGAATTGGCTGGAGTTCAATCGCCGCGTGCTCCATGAAGCACTTGATGAACGCACGCCGCTTCTGGAACGCGTCAATTTCCTAGCCATTTTCACATCGAACCTTGACGAATTTGTTATGAAGCGGGTCTATGGTTTGCGGGAGCAGATTCGAGCCGGCGTTAGTTTCAGTTCACCCGATCAAAAAACGCCCCTGGAATTACTCACCACAATGCGGTCGACCATCCAGTCTCTCGTCAATCAGCAGGCAGAGGTCTACCTGAATAACATTCGGCCAGCACTGGGCAGAGCAAGGTATCCATTTGCTTGACTGGGAAGGTCTCACCAGCGGAGAAGAGGAACTCTGCCACCCCCGTTCGAGAAAACCATCTTTCCAGTACTGACGCCACTTTCTGTTGATCTTGGGCATCCTTTCCCTTTTATCTCCAACCTCTCCACCTCATTGGGACTGACGCTCCCCACCCACAAACGGGGGAAATTATCATTTGCGCGAGTTAAGTGTCCGGCACTATTCCGCAATGGATCAAGATCGATAATTGTTGGGAAAGCGTATGTAGATACATTCACCGGATGGAATTGATTGAACACCACTTGGAATGGTTGTTTCCTGAAATCCCCCTGGACATCGTCATGCCTTTCCGCGTTACTCGCAATGCCGATGTAGAAAGCGATCTCGAAGACGTCGAGGATCTGCTCCAAGCCGTTGAAGAGCAACTACGTCATCGGAGGATGGAATGTGTGGTGCGGCTGGAGCTCCCATCCAATCCCAATCCGGAAATGCGGCAACTCCTCATTGAGGAATTGGAGATCGGCCCCCATGACGTCTTCGAGATGTCTGGTCTGCTGGACTTCACCAGCCTTCGCATCATCGCCTCCCTCCCCTATGTTCACCTCCGATACCCACCTTGGCGGCCACGGATCCCAGAAAGGGTGCGCCATTCTGAGCGGAGCATCTTCGATGTCATTCAGTCGGGAGATCTGCTTGTCCATCATCCCTACGAATCTTTTGACGGGACCGTGCTCCGCATGCTGAAGGAGGCGGTCGAAGATCCTGCCGTTCTGGCAATCAAGATGACTATTTACCGGACGGGAAAAGACAGTCCTTTCATCCCTCTGCTCATCCGAGCTGCCGAAACCGGGAAGCAGGTAGCGTGCCTCGTGGAACTCAAGGCGAGATTTGATGAGGAGGAAACATCTTACTGGCCAAACGGATGGAAAAAGCTGGCGTCCATGTCGTCTACGGTCTAGAAGGACTGAAAACCCATACCAAGACCACACTGATAGTCCGGCAGGAGGGCAATGGGACTCGTTGTTATGGCCACATTGCCACTGGCAATTACAACCATCATACTGCCCAATTTTATGTGGATTTGGGACTAATGACCTGCCATGCTGATTTTACCGTCGATTTGGCCGACCTTTTCAACTATCTCACGGGAAGGAGCCGGAAAACAGATTACCGTAAATTGCTTATAGCCCCGGCCAATATGAAGAGCCGGTTTCTGGAAATGATCACTAGAGAGGTCGAGCATAAGAAGGCTGGCCGTCCTGCCCAGATCATAGCCAAGTTGAACCAACTAGAGGACCGCGATGTGTGCAAGGCGCTCTACGCAGCCAGCGCAGAAGGAGTCTCGATCGACCTTATCGTGCGAGGGTTTTGCATTTTACGGCCGCAAGTTCCCAACCTGAGCGAAAATATCCGCGTGATTTCAATCATCGGGCGCTTTCTTGAACACTCCCGGATCTTCTACTTCCGCAACGGCGCCGAAAAGGACCCGGACGGGGAATTCTATATTGGATCCGGAGACTGGATGCACCGGAATTTGGAGCATCGAGTCGAAGCGGTCACTCCGATAGAGAATGCCTTATTGCGAGAGGAAATCTGGGGGATCCTGCAGATCCATCTCTACGACCAACGAAGTGCTTGGGACATGCAATCCGATGGCAGCTATCTGCAACGGAAACCCGAAGGCAAGCATGACAGCCCCCATAGGATCGGGTCGCAAAACTACTTGATGAATAAAACCAGCCAGAAAATAAGCGATTTGTCGGAAATTGGTGATTGATGAATTGGAAGCCCAACCCGAGCCGCTCATCCTTAGGGACAAGCTGCTAGAGAATAATATGGAAGAGGGCCAGATAGATTATTTGTGAATTATATTTGTTGTTTCCCGGAAAAGATCCTTCTGCATTTCCTAGCTGAAAAATCTTCCGATAATTTTTCCCGACAATCAAATTCAACGGTTACAAAACCCTCAATCCATTTCGACCCATCTTTTTCGGTTTCTCTCTGCAGTTTTAACACAGCCTTCAAGAATTCTTCACATGGATGCAATTGGGTCCGTAGCCTCCCGTTGATTTATTTTTGGACTGGGCTGCGATTGCCAACACTTCCCACTCCATCCTTTGCAGTTCATCTTCTACACATCGATGGTTCAACAAAAAAGGAGGCTTCACATGAAATGGTTCAACCGCACCGCAACGGCGGGAAAAGCATTCATCTTGGTTGCTCTAGCGTACGCCACTCTCACGCTGCACCCTATTCCGTTGTCTGCCGATCATGAAAAAGACGAGGGGGACGACGATCGGGATTAGGTCGCCCTTTCGTTCTCAACCGTAGGCGACTCCCGTCAGGATCCGAAAAAGTTCGACTCGACAACCTCGCCGCTCTCTAGTCAGGACAAGATTTGGCTTCAAAATACCAAAGCCTGGTCGCGGATCATGCGCTGATTCAGGCCCAGAAGTCTGACCTCCTGTTCTTCAACGGGGATATGATCATGGGATACGGCAACGCGACTATTCCGCTAAACGCTGCTACCGTCGATGGGGTCATAGGCTCCGACTTGATGAAGTTTTACCGGCAATACGGGTTCTGGCGAGGCATGGTTGCAAATTTGATGGAGACAGGAACGTATGTTGTGCCCGTACCCGGCAATCACGAAACCCAGTGCAATGACGCAGTCAGCGAAAGCGGGTGCGGTGGTGTCAGCGGCAAGCACGCCATGCAGGAAAACGAGGAGTTTGGCGCCAGAATATGGGGGATCTGATCCTAGATGATACACGGTTCCAAAATCTTTTCGGTGAGAAGCCCTCGTATGAGGCCACCGGCGACAATCGAAGCGCGACAGACGGTCTTACGACCGATCAGACTCAGCTCTCCTACAGCTTTGACTTCCGGGGTTTGCATTTCTGTCGTCATTAACACTGATCCGGTCGGCAAAGACGCGCATGCTCCGTCAAATGGCTCGCCGACGACCTCTCGGCAGCCCAGGGGCGTGGTGCACAGCATTTCTTTGTTTTTGGCCGCAACCCGCCTACACGTACTATTACGGTGCAATCGCCCCGCTGCCCGCGTCACCGTCCGGGCTAGACAACGATGTCGTGAGTCGAGACGCTTTTTGGGACTTGATCGAGCAATACGGCGCAACTTACTTCTGTGGACACGAACATATTTTCCACTTGTCTCAGCCACGCGCCACTCAAGGTGGGAAGGCCTGGCAAATTCTGGTTGGTTCGGGCGGCTCCCCGTTTGAAGCCGCACCCACTGACACGACTGTGAGCCCTAGTACCGACCGAGACTATGCGTGGGCTAAGGTAAGGTCTTTGAGAACGGTAAGGTAAAGATCACAGCCTACGGCTTCGACGACCAATACGGTAAGACCCGTGTTATCGGGTCGATCACGCTGAAGAACTAATTCAACTCCTTTTAAGGCCTGATCCTCACGTAGTGCCGAGTTCTCGAATGCCTGATTCTATTGACTAAGCCGAATTAAGCTCCTCTCCGAGTCTTCTTCTTCCTTTGAATCTTGTCCTCGAGTTTCATCGGAGGAGGAACTTTTTCGAAAACATATTTTCATAACTTTGCCAGACAAGATGGAGGTTGATCCTATGCGGGAGAATCGAAATGAGCCCACTCGAAAACGAATCGCTGAACGAGGATTTATTCCACGAGCTGATCGCCCAACGCGCCTATCAACTGTATGAGACAAGAGGGTATTTAGACGGTTTTCACATGCAGGATTGGTTGCAAGCTGAGCAGGAATTTCTTAGCCAGTTTGACCATCAGGTTGAGGTTGCGCTTACTGCCGCTGGATGACAATCTCATGACCCAGTTCGAAGCGATGGAAAGGGACGGGTTCAAGGTCAAGCGAAACACTTTCGCTCAGCCTCCGAATGGTTTCTCATTGGATCCGAGCACCAAACGAAGAATGACCATCTGCAATCTCTTCGTTAACCACAAGTTGTCAATTGCCGACATCATGCGCGTCCTGGACGAAAAGTATGGCCGCATTGTTGTTGTTCTCCTTGAGCACGGGGTGATTCAAGATCGGCGCAAGAGACAACGAGAACTCGCTCAGCCAGGACGTGCCCTCCTCAGGAAATATTAGGCGTGGATAATCCCCTCGACACTAGGCTCTAGATAATTATAGTAAAATCGGAACGAGATGAGTGTCGCATCATCTCTCCAATCTGAGAGCTCTCTTTTCTATTTTCCTTTCTGGCAGCATGTCCATTACCATCATATTTTCCGAATTATACTTTGCAATTACAAATTTGTTAAAACTACTAACGCAATTCTAAAGTAATAAACCTACCCTACTTTACTCTTGAAGATAGCATGCCTTCGACGAATCAGATCGCACAGGTATTGACTCAGCGATGGAGCGCCTCACCGAACAAGCACCGAACGAGCGGGCCAACAGACCTCGCAATTCCCATGCTAGCTCTTGAGTCAGCCATGAATCGCAGTTCTCGCACTTCAGAGCCATTCATATTCTGACTAATTCGCCGGCCCCTCGTGCCTGGAGAAAGGGAGAGTTTGCATGAAAATGGCAGTAGAGATGCTCGATGATGGTATCAAAAAGATTGATCTTTCTGGGCGAATGGATATTGAGGGGACTTCACATGTTGAAATGAAGTTGGCATTGGCGTCTGCGGTAGAAAAGTCGTTTGTGGTGGTGGATCTTTCCCAGGTGGATTATATGGCTTCAATTGGGATTGGTACGTTGGTCAACACTGCAAAATTCTTAAAGCTCCGCAACGGGAAAATGGTGTTTCTCAATCCCCAACCCAATGTGGCGCTGGTGCTCACAAAGACTGGGATCGTTGCCGTTATCCCAATCTACTATAACTTTGAAGACGCAAAAAAGGCACTGCTGGAAGCACAGTAGCATCCTCGAATCTCCGTTTTGCATTGCATCTCACCTCGGACAAAAGATTTCACGCAGAGTTAATATTAATTTCATAGCCTTATGGCATTGTAGGCTTTCCGAAAGGCAATCCGTGCCCTGAAAAGGGGACGCAACCTCAGACAATCTGTCGTATCTCAACAACCAGATGATCGAAGGTCGAGTTTAGGCGAAGGAGAATTTTCTCAACGGTGATGATGGCGACGAAAAGGGCAATTCCTCCACGAGTCTGATCATCCCCTGAAATTCAATTCAGGGGTATGAGATGAACCCTTTTCCAGCGCCGTTCGATCAAGAGTCATCCGCTTGGCTGGCGAACATTCATTAAAGGATTTGAGTGAAAGGAGACTTGGTATGAAGAAGAATCAGGCTTGTTGGCTTGCATTGCTGGTAATGATTGCTGCCCTCGGCATCGCATGTGGCGATAGCAAGGAAAAGGGAGTTGCGGATCTCGTCAAGCTGCAAGGGGCGGGGGCGAGCTTCCCGGCACCGCTTTATTCGAAGTGGTTTAAGTCCTATGGTAGCAAGCATGAGAATGTACAGATCGACTACCAGTCGGTCGGCAGCGGTGCCGGCGTTAAGGGTGTCATTGACAAGACCGTCGACTTCGGCGCCAGCGACGCAGCCATGTCACCCGAAGAGATTGCCAAAGTTGATGTGGGAGTACAGTGCCTGCCCATGACCGCCGGCAGCATCGTGCTGGTTTATACTGTCGAAGGGGTCACTGATTTGAAATTGTCGCGGAAGGCCTACGCAGGAATCTTCTTGGGCAAAGTTAAGAAATGGAATGATCCTCTCATCGCTCAGGCGAACCCCGGGGCTAAGCTTCCCGACGAGCCTATTAACGTAGTCGTGCGAGCCGATAGCAGTGGAACGACTTACGTCTTCAGCAAGCATCTCAGCACCATCAGTGACGAATTTGCAAAGAACCCGGGCACAAACAAGATGCCCAATTGGGCGGTGGGGACACGCTCTAAGGGTAATGAAGGTGTGACCGCCAGTATCAAGACGACTCCGAACTCGATCGGGTACATCGAATACGGATATGCCAAGAGCCAGAATGTGCCTATGGCTATTCTAGAGAACAAATCGGGAAACTACGTTTCGGCAACGCCAGAGTCTGGTCAAGCGGCCCTTGCCTCCGCACCGATGCCTGAAGATCTAATTGTTTGGGCTTCCGACCCTGAGGCCAAGGACGCGTACCCTATCGTCACTTATACCTGGCTGCTTTGCTACAAGCAGTACCAAGATAAAAAGAAGTTCGAAATTCTTCAAGATGTCCTTCAGTACTGTCTTACCGATGGTCAGAAGGAGTCAGAGTCTCTCGGCTACCTCCCTTTGCCACCAGCCGTAGTTGAAAAGGTCAGTGCTGCCGTGCGATCCATTAAGTTGGCGCCGAATGCAAGTTAGCTCCGGAAAAAAGATGGGACGGCCGGACATTATCGAGGAAAACCAGGGTAGGAGCCTCGTAAAAAAACAGGTGAAGGAGGTGTCGCTTTGCCGGAACATGACCAGATTTGCCAACCTCCGACTCAATCTCAAAGTGTAACGGATACCGTATTTCGCAGGCTGTGCTACGGACTTGCGTGGCTGTTTGTTCTCTTGATTACGTTCATCGTCTTGAGGATCGCCACGGCTGCGCTGCCCGCGTTGCGGCAGGAGGGACTGGGATTTCTAACCGGAACCACTTGGGATCCTAAGCAGGGCAGATTCGGAATCCTACCGAAATCTGGGGGACCCCGCATAGCTCGGTGTTGGCCTTTTCATTGGCACCGGTTTCGACTGACGGCTGCAATATTTCTAAGCGAAGGCTACCTGGCCTCGTTTGTATTTCGGATTTTAAGGGTTTTTCGCGTCCATTTCCATCCGGTGTGGGGAACGCTTCCGGATCGTCTGGAGCAGTTGCTGAAAAACCTGATCGAGTTGCTGGCTGCAATCCCGAGCGTCGTCTACGGGTTGTGGGGTCTGTTCGTGGTGATCCCGCTTGTTCGTCCAGCCTGCAATTGGCTTCATCTGAAACTGGGCTGGATTCCGTTTTTTGGGACAACATTAAGCGGTCCAGGGATGCTCCCGGCAGCTTTGGTTTTGTCTAGTCTGATTTTCCACCATCACTGCCATCAGCCGTGATGCCCTTGTGTCGGTACCCTCAAAGCTTCGGATGGCAGCTTATGGCCTGGGCGCCACACAATGGGAGACCATTTTGGCTGTGATCTTACCGACGGCATTGAGGGGAATTTTTGGGGCGGTAGTCCTAGCTTTCGGTCGGGCTTTGGGAGAGACCATGGCTCTTGCCATGTTGGTGGGAAATGCCAATCAGATCAAGGTTTCGTTATTCTCCCCTGCAAATACGCTTGCAGCCTTGTTGGCCAATAATTTCCCCGAAGCCCCTGCGAAAGAAGTCAGCGTCCTGATGTATGCCGCATTAGTTCTTCTGGCGATTACGCTATTAACCAACGTGTTTGGGGCGGTCATTCTTCAGCGAGCATCAGCAAGCCTGGAGGGAGGCAAATAATGGCCCGGCACGATGTCACCACAGAGCAACTGCTCATGACGCAGCCTACTGAGCCGGATTATGGGCCGCTCACCGATGTAGATTTCCCAGAGCTGGAGAGGTCTCTGCGGCGTCCCCGAACCCTGTTCAGTTTCATGATGACTTGGCTAGTCGCTGGGATGACCCTCCTTGCTTTGATCCCGCTATTCTCGGTAGTTGGGATGCTCTTATGGCGAGGCGGACGGAAACTGAGCCTCTCCCTCTTTACACAGCTGCCGCCAGCACCGCTAGAGCTTGGGGGCGGGTTCGGGAACGCCATCGTCGGCACACTGATTATGGTTGCCCTCGCAACCATAATAGGTGCCGATTGGCATCTTCAGCGCCATATTTCTGGCGCAGGCCGAGAAAGAGAGCCGTTTGGCTACTCGGTCCGGTTTGCCGCCAAAGTCATGACGGGTTTCCCGTCGATCCTGGCCGGGGTCTTTGCATATGGCGTCCTGGTTCTTCTCACAGGTGGTTTCTCGGCATTTGCAGGAGGGGCCGCTTTGTCCATTCTGATGCTGCCGACAATTATCCTGACGGCAGAAGACGCCATCCGCATGGTGCAGGCGAGAATGCGGGAGGCAGCAATCGGCATGGGAGCGACCAATACTCAGGCGGTCTGGATGGTTTTGCTTCCGACGGCGCTTCCGGGGATTTTGACTGGCGTCATGCTAGCCGTGGCCCGCGCGGCTGGGAAACGGCCCTTTTGCTCTTCACCGCGCTTTTCAGCAATTACTGGATCGCTTCGCGTGGCCACGTAAACCTCATGCAGCCGACGGCCTCTCTGGCTGTGCTGATCTACAACTTTGCAGGTATGCCTTTTGAGAATCAAGTTGAACTCGCTTGGGCAGCGGCGTTGGTTCTGGTGTTGCTGGTGTTAGTGACTAATCTTGCGGGGCAGAGTCTGTCCCGCAAACAGATCCGTGAATAGGAGTGTTGATATGATGACCAGTGCAACGAATATGGGTAAAGACAGGACCGGCACGAGTAAAATTCTGACAGCGCCAGATCCCGGGGATACTGTTATTGACTGTCACATCAAAGAACTTCACTACGGGACTTTTAAAGCCGTTCGTGACACGACCATTCCCATCAAGAAGAACTCCATTACGGCTTTCATCGGACCCTCCGGGTGTGGCAAGAGCACGGTGCTCCGTTGCCTGAACCGGATGAACGACCTTGTGCGCGGCTTTCGATTCAAAGGCCATGTGCGCTTCCGGGGTAAAGATATCTATCATACTTCCGTAGATGCTGTCGCCGTTCGGCGTTTTATCGGCATGGTCTTCCAACAGCCTAACCCCTTCGCCACCAGTATCTACAATAATGTCGCCTTTGGCTTCGTTTGAACCGCTATAAAGGAGACATCCCGAAGAAAGTCGAAGAGGCATTGAAGCGCGCTGCACTCTGGGATGAAGTAAAAGACAAACTCCACAAGAGCGGGCTCTCGCTCTCCGGTGGGCAGCAACAGCGCCTCTGCATCGCTAGGGCCATCGCCACAGACCCCGAAGTTTTGCTTATGGACGAGCCCTGTTCTGCACTGGATCCTATCGCTACCCGCAAGATCGAGGAGCTAATGCTCGAACTTAAAAAACGTTACACCATCGCGATCGTAACCCACAACCTGCAGCAGGCACAGCGCGTGGCCGACAAAACCGGTTTCCTGTACGTAGACACTGCCGAGGGTGGGCGCACCGGCTACTTGTAGAGTTCGGCGATTCTAAGCAAGTCTTTCAGAATCCCAAGGAAAAGCACACTAAGGATTACATCAGCGGAGAATTCAGTTAGAAGAGACCGCTTCAAATGCAAGTCCACTACGCTCTAATGTTCGGCTTAGCGTTATGCCCTGGATTAACTCGCTGACAGCCGCTGTCATTGAATGTAGAGGTGGGGGCGGCAGCCATACTCATTGAAAAGAGGGAAGTACGATGCATTCAGTTAGAGAGAACCCCTTGGTTTTGACACGTGCAGTGCCTTTGCTAGTGACGGCTGCTCTTTTGTGGACGCTAAGTTCCTGTTCAGGGCTGGATCAAGGAAAGGCCGACTCCACGGCACCAGCAGGTAGTGTTCTGGTGAAGGGAGCGGGAGCGACTTTTCCTTCCTTGCTCTACAAACACTGGTTTGCGACCTACCAGAGCAATCACCCCAAAACGGTCATCAGCTACGACAGCGTCGGCAGTGGAGAAGGCGTACGGCGGTTTATTGGAAAGAGTGTTAAAGATGAAGATAAAGTAGACTTTGGGGCAAGCGATGCGGCCATGAGTGACGAGATGATCTCTCAGGTTCCTGGGGGAGCACTCTTGCTACCTGTAACCGCCGGCAGTGTAGTACTCGCTTATAACCTCCCTGACTTGGGGAGAGCTGAAGCTCTCGCGTAAGGCCTATGCCGGAATCTTTCTCGGGGAGATCAAAGATTGGAACGACCCGTTGATCGCTAAGACAAACCCAAACATAAAGCTTCCTAAACTCACCATTGTTGCCGTGGTGCGACAGGACAAAAGCGGCACGACCTATGCGTTCACGAAGCACCTCGATGCAATCAGCGAAAAATCGCGTGACCAGCACGGCCCGGCAACTCTGGTGAACTGGCCTGGCTTGGTGATGCGAGCCTCCGGCAATGAGGGCGTCGCGGCCTTATCCAGCACTCGATTGGCTCAATCGGCTATGTTGGTTATGAGTTCGCTGGCAAGCTTGGTCTACAAATGGCACTCCTGGAGAATAAGCAGGGAAACTTCGTCAAGCCGACCGAACAGAGCTGCACGGCCGCGCTCGCGGAGACAGAACTGCCTGAAAATCTGCGTCTGTTCATCCCAGATCCAGCGGGTCATGATTCCTATCCGATCGTCACTTTGACTTGGATCCTCTCCCATAAGAATTATGACGACGCCGAAAAAGCAAAGACGATCCGGGAGCTGTTCCGGTGGTGCTTAGTGGACGGCCAAAACGAGGCTCCCAAACTCAATTACGTTCCTTTACCGCCAAATGTTACTACGAAGGCGTTGGCAGCCCTCAGCACCATCACGCCAGCAGAATAGCCGTGAGTGTGAAGAAGGTTTCTCTTGCAGTGGTCAAACTTTCTCCTCTGCAGTAGCTCGAAGTACAACCACAGCCAGAGGCAAGAGTTGGGACGCTCTGCTCATGATCTCCATTGTCTGATCGGAAACATGTGGGAACTTTTCTGGGAAACTCATCAGTGAGTCAAGAATTCAATGAAAAGGACGAAGGAGCAATCCGGAGAGGTGATGCGGGAAAGATCCTCGGGCTCACGGAGGAGGCCAGCCATTTGCTGATTTGGGGCTGGCTGCGACTGTTTCTGGGCCTGCTCCAGATATCATTTTCTGTTGGTACCATCACGGCCCTTTTCAAAATCGGCTTGCGACCGATTACATGGGTGTTTGTTACCGGTGCAGCCATCGCGACGATTTCAAATTTGTTGCTCTACCGTGGTCGATCTCACGATAGAGGAACAAGGAATCACGTTAACACCTTCCAGTAGAAATAGGAGCGCCCTCAGCCAACCTACACCCGCAGAATGACCTCGAGCAGGGTGTCGCCCAAACACTTCTTTCAAATGTGAAACTTCTAAGAAATCAATTGCTGCGACCATGCTTCATTTTGCCTATCTTGCACTTTGCTCTCTTCGCCGCGCCTCTGCCGGCTCAACTGCCTTTCTACACGGACGACCCCGCGGTCACCGAACGAGGAACGTATCACTTTGAATTCTTCAATGAATTTGACGCTCTCCACCATGGTCAATACCCGAGTCTCAGGCAGACACCACAAACTTTAAACTGAACTATGGCCTGCCTTACAATTTGGAAATAGACGTAGACTATCCGTATCTTTCGATCTTTCGCGCTCTGGGAAGGTTGCCCCAGACTTCCGCTGGGATCGGCGATACCAACCTCGGAATGAAGTGGAACTTCAGAAAGGAGTCCGATGCTTCCCGTGTTCCGGCAATGGGCGTGACCTTTTACGTTGAGTTTCCAACTGGAGATAAGTACCAGCAGTTGGGCTCCGGGGAGATAGACTACTGGTTCAATTTCATCGCACAAAAGCACCTTTCTGGAAAAAACAGGCTCACTGTGAACGCAGGCATTGTGTTTGCCGGCGATACCAGCACCGGTGACCGGGAATTCACTCCGTGCGCGGTATGGTCTACGCCGGAGGCCTTTCACTTCTACGCGACTTCAACTCCAAGTGGACCCTGGGCGCCGAACTCTACGGCGGATTCACGAACAACCCTGGACTGAGCAGGAGTCAATTCCAGATACTCGTCGGCGGTATGTATGCAGTCCGGAAAGGGCTGACTCTTGATTTCGGTTTGCTCGGCGGGAGGTTTATTGCCAGCCCTCGGATCGGGGCCCAGATTGGATTCTCTGTCGATTTCCCTGCTGTTTTTCGGCGGTCAGAGTTCCATTGATACCGTTCCCTTATTCATACAATGCCCAGAACAGGTCGGAGACGACCCACGTCAAAGGAGGAATTGACCAATGGTATGCGACCCAGAAGTACTCAAACATGTCCCACTCTTTGCCCTGCTGGACGATGAAGAAATGGCTGTTTTGGCCGGACAAGTCGAGCTCAAACGTTTCACCTTGCGTGAGCGCATCTACAAGATCGGCGACTTGCCAGGACCAGCCTATGTGATGGTATCCGGGAGAGTTCGGGTGACCACGGTAGACGAAGATCACCAGGAGGTAATCGTTGATGAGCCCGCGCATGGAGAGTTCTTCGGATTTGCTTCAATGCTCGATCAGACACCTCATCAGACCAATGCGATTGCGCTCGAAGAAACCGTCTGCATTGAAGTGGACAGGCATGACATCACCGCCTTGCTGCAGAGTAAACCGCACGCGGGGATCGATATGATGACTGTGCTTGGCCGCCAATTCCATGCCTCCCAGCAACTCGTGCGCGTGCGCTCGATGCGCAACCCCAACGAGGTCATCGAGGAGCACGCGACAACCGGTGAACACATCGCCGACTCGGTTGCCCGATTTGGAGGATCCTGGACCTTCATTATCTTGTTTGGCATTGTCCTGATCGTCTACTCGGGGATCAATGTGATCTTGCGCCAGTCGGCCTGGGATCCGTATCCTTTTATCCTGCTCAACCTTTTTCTCTCGATGCTCGCCCATCCAGGCGCCAATCATCATGATGAGCCAGAACCGTCAGGACACCAAGGATCGTCTGCGCAGCGAGCTGGATTTCGAAGTCAACCGCCGCGCGGAGTCTGAGATTCAAGGCATGGCACACAAGTTGAATCTGCTCGATGAGAAGGTTGACGATATCGGGGATCTTCTCGGAAAAAAGCATCGCGCAGGTGGAAGCGGAGAATCGCCACTCATCGCAGTGATTCGCAGAGTGCTTTCGCCGATGACTCGGTTCATTTCGGATCTCTCGGTGTCCGATTCCTGCCCAATCGTCACCTTCTGTTGGAAGTCATCACTTTGGCTGAATTCCAGGGCCGCAGCAGCTCAGGCGGCCCTGTAAACGTACCCATTGTTCCAGGATATAGTTCAGCTTTTCAGCGTCGGCCTGATCGGCCTCCTCCATGTCGAGTGAAGCCGTCAAAGCTGCCAACTCCTGCAAACCGGGATTTTGGCGAATCTTGCCAGTGGCTTCCTGAAAAATGAGACCATTTTCAAGGTTAGTAACATCTGCCTTGTACGGTCCGTGCCAGAGAGAGGGGTCTTTCTGCAGTTCTGAGAAAAGCAACGGAGAGGTAGCAGTCATTACGTTGCTGGAGGAAAGCCCGAGTAACGCCTCAATTGTGCGCACGGCGCTCGCGGTCGTTAAAAAGCGGGAATCCACACTTTGGGTTTGCCGAGAACCTTTGTTGTATTTGCTGATAAACAGAGCGATGCTCCGGTGGGAATCGACGTGGTCGCATCCGGATTGGGCATCGTCTTCCAAAGCCACAATAGCAGTGTTGCTCCAGTAATAGGGATTACCGGAAATGGTTTCTGCGAGCCAGCCCAATGCCAGGTCGTTATCTGCCACGCTGGCATCGGGAGTGGGTCCCCCGGGAGCAACTCCGCGAGTATGGTCGTTGCCAAGACGAACAATGCTGAAGGCTGGGAGCGCGTCTTCACCCGTCTGCTTTTGTCTTTTTGCGATCCGGTCAAAGTCTCGCTTCCAAATCATGAAGCGCAGTATGTCAGGAAAGAGGAGGTCAAAATCGGGATAGAGAGGTTGAAAAGAACCCTGAAACACCCCCTTGGTCGGAACAGTGCCACCCTTCACGATTCCGTTGGGATCGAGCTCGGCAAACAGTGGCACACGCCAGGGAAACGGGCTATCCTTTCCTATTCCTGGGTGGACCAGGTATGAGGGGAGTGGATCGCCTTTTTCGAGCCATTTCAAGGGTTGCGGCGGGTTTTCGCAATACTCCCCGTAAATGCCGATGGTTTTTCGGGCTGCGGTCACCGTGTCCCAGATATAACCTCCCTGGGGCGAGTCCACGTCAGCCTGGTTATGCAGGATCGGCAGAGAGTCATTGTTTCGGCCCTCCGAGTCATAGGTGAAGTTCTTGGTCGAATAGTTAATTTGCCACTGTTGTTCATTCCAGCCGCTGTTAATTCCTGCTGTCGTCCAGGTGTGACCGTTGAAGCTGACTTCGGCGCTATCAAAAAAATTATCCAGGATACCGAATTCGCGCGCCAGTTTGTGATGATTGGGAGTAAACGATTCTCCAAAATACAAGCAAGTCTCGTCGGAAATTGTGCCTTTCAGATCGCCAAAGACCTGGTCATAAGTCCGGTTTTCCTTAATGACGTAGATCACATGCCGGATTGGATTAAAATCAATGGCCTTTTGAGCTGCTCTGAGAGACGCCTCATCAATTTGATTGTTGCTTTTCACGGATTGACTGAAAGCGTCGAGGTTGTTTTGGATTTCGGTGAGGCTAATCTGGTCAGCGATCCCTTCAGCAAAGTTGGCCCGTAGGCGCCGGGTCGCTGACCTGCTGGGTAAGGACGATTCGGCCGATTGGGTCCCGTCCCTTTGCCTTTACCACTAGTCATGTAAAGCGTTTTTCCGTCGCGGCTCACTTCCGTGGTGTGGGGATACCAAAGCGTCGGCAGATAGCCTTTCACCACGGGGTCAAAAACGGAAGGGCTGTCCCATTTCAAGTCAACCACAGCGATTGCATTGAGCAATCCCAATGACACAAAGAGCGTTTTGCCATCCGGAGTAAAGCTCAAGTGGTTAGGCCCCGCTCCTAGCAGTTTCAATCGACGCATTTCTTGAGGCCGGATATCCAGGTTCCCGGTCACCGTGCGGTAAGTAGGAGAAGCTGGGTTGTTGTCGATGATGCAGACCAGGTCGCTGTTTTCCACGGCGACATAGACGGCTCTGCCAGATGGGTGCAATGCCAAGTGGCTGGGGTGGCTGCTGGGCGAGGAGGGCCCTATTTGCTGAATTCCGACGGGCAAGGAAATCACCTGCCCTGTGATCAGGTCCACTACCGCTATTGCAGATCCATTATAGAGATCACATAAAGAGTCTTGCCGTCCTGAGTCACTGCGGTTGCGTAAGGATATTCCGACGGCAGAGCAGGACGATCGGAACGGGTGTGCAGATTGAAGCGGCGCCTCACCCTTCCCGTTTTGGTGCTCAATTCAACCGCCACATCACTTAAAGTCAAGGCAGCATAAACCAAGTCCTCGCCTGGATTTTCAGGATCCGGCCGGACACAAATGCCGGATGGAGTAGGAGCTGGATTGTTAAGCTTGAGACCTGTGGGCAGAGGCACATCTGAGGGAGTGATTTGAATCACGCCCGCTGGGTCGAGTGCCCGCTCTCGAACGTTGTAAATTCGGATACCATTCTGGGTACGGTTCCCCAACGTCTCGTCGTCCTTGGTCGAGGCGACCGACACATACAGCCTTTGTCCAGTTGAGCTAAAGGCAATTCCGTAGAAGGGAGTCGTGATGTCCGCAGGACCATCGAAAAGAAGGCCGGTACCTGGGTCTGTGAAGTCAGCAACGTGGCCAGTTACTCGATCATATATGGCTACGGATTTGTGAAAACCTGAGGCCGCATGGCCATAGCCGTTATTTAAGAAAGCCACGTACCGTCCGTCCAGGCTACTCGTCGAGTTGATTGGAAATGCGTTAAGATCCGAAATAAAGACGCCGGCGGGGGCCCCAACGAGAACCTTCCCTGTAGGTAACTGCACCGGATACCCTGAGTCTTGCGAATTTGCCGAAGGGGCAAAAAATAAAGTGAGGTAAACAGAGTAGAGGACAAAGTGTTTTATCTTAAGATTCATAGTATCAGAAGCTTGTAAGGATCGAGTCATGGGGTCCTGTCATTCTGCTCGCGTTACGGTACTCTATCTAATCACAGGAAGGGAGAACGCGGAAATCATAACTCAGTCGAGGTGCTGATGAAATCTTGAAATCTTTAGGATCAAAGCTATCCACGACGCTTGAACAGCGCCAACATCACACCAGACAATGTGACGCAGACGGCCCAGAAGGCTGGATAGCCCCAGTGCCATTTGAGTTCGGGAATGTCAGCGAAATTCATACCGTAAATCCCAGCCAGGAAGGTGAGAGGAATGAAGATGGTGCCCATGATCGTCGACGCCTTGATGACCTCGTTCATGCGATTGGAGGCAGCAGGCATGTAGGTTCTCGGTCCATCCGGTGCCCATTTCGCGATAAGTTTCGATGATGTCGATGATCTGCGCGACATGATCGTAAAGATCGCGCAGATAAACGTGAGTGTCGCTGCTCATGCACTCATGCGGCTCGCGTTGCAGCGTCGAGACCACTTCCCGCATGGGCCATGCCCCCCGGCGCAGCCGCAGCAGCTCGCGCTTCATACGATGAATTTCTTCGATAAGATTGCGCAGCGATCGGTCAAGTACGAGGTTTTCGAGCTCCTCCAAGCGTTCGCCATCGTCTTCCAGAATCGAGAAGCAGTGGTCGACAATAGCGTCCAGTCAGTGAATACATCAGGAATCTGGCGTCATTCTTCCGCAGGCAGGAACCCTTGACGTTCAGGCGCTGTCGAATCGCATCCCAAACATCTCCTTGCCTTTCCTGGAACATCAAGACGGTCTTGTGGCCGAGGAACAGTGAGATATGTTCGCTGTGCAGGCGCTCTTCCTTGATTTGCACCATCCGGACGATGACGAACGATCGAGCCCGCATCTCACTGTCATCACCCCCATATCGCTCGACTTTCGGCCGTTGTGTCACCTGGAGAAGATCCTCGATGGCCAGGGGGTGAAATTCATACTTGGTAGCCAAAGCGTGAACGACTGTCATGTCCGACAAACCAGCGACATTAATCCAGCGGACGACTGACCATTCAGGACGGTGTTGAGCAAGGAATTTTTCCAGGTCCTCGATTTCCCGCATCAATACGTCATTGGGGCGATCGTCAGCGCAAGTGATTCAGACCCGTTCATCTCCACTGGGAAGGGTTACGAATTTCTTCATGCCCATCTCCAGGCGCATGGCCCGGAGGCTTTGTGAAAGGAGAGGCGAACTTTTCAACGCTCGAATCATCGGAGGCTCCCGTCGTGGATACCCTGAAGTCAGCATTCCTGCCAGACTGCGTTCCTCGCCGAAATCTTACAAATCGAATTGGTAGCTTAAGCAGGCCAATGACTTTGTTATTCCGTAATAACCGATTGATCGATGACTATTCATTCTATGATTGCTCTGTTTTCGCTCTCAACGTCGCTCAGGCTATTTCCAGATTGCATGGTGTTTGAGTCAGGCGATGGCGTAAAGTTGATATGTGTCGGCGGACTCGCCACCCGCTATAATATTGTTTGGTTTTCATCAAGTAAGTTAACGGATTCTTAATTTCAAGAACAAGCGGCTGTAGCACCAGTCCTCCTCAAAGGGGAGTGTAGAAACCACTTCCCTCTGGTGATTCAGAGCCCTTGAATTCGTTAAAATTAAGGTGTCCCACGTATAAGCCACACAAGAGATGCGGATCCTTGCCTGGTGCTTCCGTCAGCAATTGTGGGTAAAATTCGTATAAAAATTTCGACAACACCATGTTACAGGTGAACTTGGAATCACGAATTCCTGGTTGGGTCTAAATTGGGTATTAGTACTTTCTTAGAAGGCGAAGAGGGGAATTCACCAACTTTAATCTGCGGAAGCACGCTTTGATGATCTAGCTAATCCGCTTGAAGGGTTCCAAGGCACTGTCGTAAATAAGAACACTTTGATGCAATCGATTGACCGTCCACTATGGGTAAAACAAACGTCCAGAGGGTCTTGGTAATAGAGGTTACTCCGGGGGAGAGTTCCTGGTTAACGGAGAATTTGGCCCCTCAGAATTGTGACGTTGAGGTCGCTTGTGGAGAAGCGAAGGCTCTACAGCTTCTGCGACAACGTTCATTTGAGGTTGTACTGACCAGTCCACAGACTTTGCCTAAAGAAGACCTGGCTTTGCTTGAAGAGATGCGTCGCATCCGGCCAGGAGTGAGAACAATTCTGCTGGCTCCTGAGACAACTCCTGACGATGTGATCGCAGCCTTGCGGGCACAGGTGTTCTCCTGTTTTAGCGCTCCATTTGACCTCAAGGCGATAACGGCGATGGTAAAACGTGCGCAGGAAGAAGTTGACTGGCGGAACGACATCGAAGTGATGTCAGCACAGCCCGATTGGATTGAGTTGCGGGTGGCATGCCGATTACTAACGGCCGAACGCTTAACGACTTTTATGAACGAGTTATTGGCCAACAGCCCGGATCAAGAACGTTTCCAGCTCATGACAGCGTTCCGCGAGATTCTCCTGAATGCGATGGAGCACGGTGCAGGTTTCGATCCAGAAAAGGTGGTCGAAGTCGCAGCGGTTCGCACCGGGCGCGCCATTGTTTATTTCTTTCGTGACCCAGGGCGCGGATTTCGGCGTGATTCTTTGCCGCACGCCGCTATTTCAAATCCTCTCGATGACCCTACCAAACACATGGATTTCCGGACAGCTCGTGGAATGCGCCCAGGCGGGTTCGGACTTCTAATGGCCAGGGAGATGGTGGACGAAGTCATTTACAATGAAGCCGGGAATGAAGTCCTGCTGATCAAATATAGGGTTTGAAGGGCTGCCAGACTGTAATGTCGGATGAATAGCACCTAGCCGTAGCAGCGATGTCGGCCGCCATGACGTCAGCGTCATTAAAGATCCGCACTGGAACAGAAACTCCATTCTTGAGTGAAGCAGAGGACAAGATTGCTTGCAGATTGAGCCCCTTTACCTGCTGAAGATTCGGAGATTCTTCGATGATGCCATCTTGTGTGATTCCGGGAAAGCCCACGCCCACCACTTGAATCTCATGGCCTTTTCCAACTCGTTCAATTTGTTCCCGAATACACTTCCCGATGTCTTCAGCCGGCATGCCTTGCAAAGCTTCCTGGTCATCCCCCCTCTCGGGATAAACAAGCACAAGCCCCACTACATGGTGTTCCTCAACCAAACCGACTGCGATATGGTCTGTTGCTAGTACGCCGATGCTTCGTAGCATAGGTTTCCTCCCGGGGTTTAGAGTTTGGCTAGCTTGTTCAACCCATTAAAGGCTGCCGCCTTGTAGCATTCTGCCAGGGTCGGAAAGTTGAATACGGTATTCACGAAATACTCAATCCCGCCTTTCAGAATCATCACTGCCTGACCGATATGCAGTATCTCGGAGGCTCCCTCTCCAATGATATGGACGCCCAAAAGCTCTTTGGTCTCCCGATGAAAAATCAGCTTTAATCGTCCGGTAGTGTCTCCACGAATTTGCCCGCGGGCGATTTCACGATAGTAAGCAATCCCCACTTCATAGGGAACGTCCTCATCCGTGAGTTGTTCTTCCGTCTTGCCGATGAAGGAAATCTCGGGGATGGTGTAGATCCCGTACGGGTAAGTGGCGGGATTGGAATGAACCGTTAGACCAAACGCATGGGCGGCGGCAATGCGCCCCTGTTCCATGGAAACGGAAGCCAGACTAGGGAATCCGATAATGTCTCCCGCCGCATAAATGTGGGGCTGGTTGGTTCGGTAACTGGCGTCAACTGAGATCCTCCTCGCGCATCCGTTGCGATGCCGGCGGCAGAAAGATTCAATTCGTCCGTGTTTCCCTGTCGGCCCACGGCGAAAAGAAGGGCATCGCCTGAAATCTTCTTTTTGCTCTCCAGATTAGCGACTACTGCCCCCTCGGGCGTCTCTTCGACGCTTTCCACTTCTTCATTCAGCCGGAGAGTGACCCGATGGTCTCTCAAATGGTAAGTGAGAGCCTCAACCATCTCAGTATCCGCAAATTCCAAAAGCCGAGGGCGCTTTTCAACCAGAATCACTCGAACACCGAGAGTGGCAAACATGCAAGTATATTCCACTCCGATGACTCCTCCCCCCACGACGATCATCGTTTTTGGCATGTCCGGCATTCCCAGGATTTGATCACTGTTGATGATGTTTCGATTATTAAACGGGACTTTCGGAGAAGAGGCTGGTCGGGTTCCAGTGGCAACAATGATCACTTGAGCCTCATATTCTGACTGTTGTCCATGAGAATCGTGGATGCGAACGTGGGTGGCATCCACAAAGCTGGCAGTACCAACCAGAACTTCGATCCCGTTGCGAGAAAGCTGAGCCTGGGTCACATCGATTTCACTCTTGATCACGTGCTGCACTCTGAAGGCGAGGTCTGCCATCGTGATCTTTTCTTTCACCCGATAGTTGACACCGTAGAGCTGTTGATAGTGGAAACCAGACAGGTGTAAGACGGCCTCCCGCATCGTCTTGCTTGGGATGGTGCCCGTATTGATGCAAGTCCCGCCAATCACTGCCCGCTTCTCAACCAAGGCCACGCGTTTGCCGCACTTTGCTCCCTGAATAGCTGCGCGCTGTCCAGCCGGACCGGACCCGATAACAATAAGATCGTACGATTGCATGCTCACCAGTCCATTCAAAAGGAAATCAACTTAATGCCTAGTTTCAGATTGGAAAATTAGCGTGCTGATCATATGCCTGCCGCTCTCTGGCCTTCAAGTTAAATTCAAGTGAATTGCAGATGAAACGTGGGTGACAGCCCATCTTGAAAACACTCCCAATAGACTCTGCGAACCAGAAACGGGTGTGGAGCTCGATTCAGGCTTTTTACTTGGCAACCTCCTATTCACGAATAATTAACGGCCATTTCATACTCCTGTAAAGAGATCAGTCTAAGTTAATGGGCGTCTGACAGTGGTGTGGGGGGAACAGCGTCGTTCCCCTCGCTCACAACCAAGGCACGTAAATTATATTTCCACCAATCGAAGCCCTCGGCTTCGAAACCAGCGCAACAAAAGGAGGTTTCTGTGAGACTCAAGAAGCTCTTTGTACATGCTATGTCTTCCGCACTCAGTGTAGTGATGGCACCTTCAATCCTAGCGGCTGAATCGCCATCATCAATGGTCATTTCGGCGCCTGTTAAGTCTGTTGAGTTCATCGGGATGACAGCGCCGTCCTCAGTTGACGAAAAGGCCGACATCTACACCAAGGCACAGATGATCGTCACCTACCGGAATGGGAAATCGAAGACAATTACTCTCAAGTACCACATGCTGATGGGGACAACGGATGAGATTAACGGGAAGGTTGTTGGTGGTCTGTTTGATGTTTACAACCTCCCATCACAGACAACAGCGGACAGATGGCCTCTGATTCGCCAGATGGCAACTCCCTGATGGAAATCCCCGGCTGGCAGGCAGCCAGCCCTTCGAAGAACCGGGGACTGGCGATGGTGACCCACTTCGAATACCGGGAACAGCCACCAAACTACCCAACTTCACCTCTCCCTATGCCAGCCAATGGTGGAGATCTCCGGCCGCCATGGGTCTAACCAAATTAGATCAAGATAAGCGGACGGGAGTGCTTGAAGTGGTGGACTACGACAACATCAGTTTTGCCGACGTCAATGGAGGATGGATCCACTGCGCCGCTTCCCTCTCGCCTTGGAATACCCACCTGGGGTCCGAAGAGTACGAGCCAGATGCCAAGACTCGTGAGGGCATCGCCGCCGCCAGCGGCACCAACGATACCACCGACATCAATAGCTTCAGCCAATACTACTTCGGCGACAAGACAAAGGCCAATCCCTACCACTATGGCTTGGTACCCGAGGTGACAGTGAATCGGAACGGCTCTGCCAGCGTCGTGAAGCACTATGCACTTGGGCGCATTGCACGCGAACTGGCGGATGTGCAGCCTGACTGGCGTACTGTCTACATGGGCGACGATGGAGGTTACACGGGTCTATTCATGTTTGTCGCAGACAGCTGGGGCGATTTATCCATGGGCACCCTGTACGCAGCCAAATGGAGCCAGACAAGCGCTGTCAACGGTGGAAGCGCCGACCTGAGCTGGATCAGGTTGGGCCATGCCTCTGACGAGGAAATCAAGGCAATCGTGGATAGTGGCATTAAGTTTAGCGACATGTTCCTAGTCAGCAATACAGACCCAGGAGATTCCACTTATAAAAAGGTCATCACCTACTCGGGCACGGAATGGCTAAAGCTCAAGTCGGGCATGGAGAAAGCCGCCGCCTTCCTGGAAACCCGTCGCTATGCCGCCTTGTTGGGCGCCACCGCTCGGTTTCCAAGATGGAGGGCGTCACCCACAATGCCGAAGACAAGAAGGCCTATGTAGTAATCTCCCGAGTCGAGACAGGCATGCTGGATACCTCCTCCGATCCCCAGAACGACATCCGCCTCGCCCGCAACGATGGGGGCGCTGTTTATGAGTTGGAACTGAGAGGTTGGCAAAAGGACACGGATGGCAATTGGATCTGGAGCGGTTACGTGGCCAAGAACATGGCTAGCATTCCCGAACTGCTAGGTGGCTGGCCGATCGCACCCGCATTGGACAGCGCGGACGGGAAAGTAGACAGCCGGGATGCAGAAGGTAACCGCTGCGAACAGGATAAGGTCTGCGGCGGTGACAACCTCAAGTATGCGGAGAATATTCGCACCTTGTTTATCGGCGAGGACACCAGCCGACGTAACAATAGCTACGTCTGGGCATTTAACATCGACACCGCAAGCTTTCCCGTATCCTGTCTGTACCGATGTACGCCGAGGCTACCGGGCTGCAAGTAGTCGAAGATCTGAATGGGTTTGCATACATTCTGGGCAATTTCCAGCACTCGGGCGAAGAAGATCAGATCAAGTCAGCCACTACTGCCGGGAAAGCTCTCGAGAATTCCGTATTACCCGTGGTCAGCACCAAGTGGGACAACAGAAAGAAATCCGCGATCGGCTACATCGGGACCGAGAACGGGGCACTGCCCGGACTGAAGTAAAGCATTCAAACCATAGCATCTTTGTGGGGAAGGGAGCCACCAAACTCCCTTCCCGAAATTTAAAATAAAGTCACCAGCTTGATGATTCCCCTGCTCTGAACTTCTACGCGCTAGGACCTTGGATCAACCGATAGGCGCGAAAATGCTCCCACCGTTACATCCCCTTGCTCTGAATCGGGCGACGGAAGTGGGAAATGGCATGATCCGCTAAATGCAGATACATTGCTCCATAGATCCTGTCAACCTTGGCACGCTCCACGGAATTTACAACCCACTGTTGAGGCTGGTGCTTAGGAAAAATTCGCCGCAGTTTGTTTCCTGCTAGTTTGTCTGTCGGAGACTTCTTGGAGAGACCCCCGGCTTTCGTTCATGTCCATCAGATCTAACAAGATTCGAAACAGCCAGACGAGTTGATCTCGCTTGGGGAAGAAGCGATACGGTGACCTCAAGGCTCGACGATAGGTTGCTTCGACCAATGCCCCAGTATGAGGCAGGCTGGAGACCAACAATGATGGAAGATTAATATTCTTGGTTTTGCGTTTGCGATTCAACCCTACCATACCTCCAAGTGAGCTTACCCATAGCCCCAACATTCCGATTAGACATCAGTGACCTCTACTCTATTAAAATCCTATTAACGACACGTTAATTCTTTGTTATTTTCTTAATGCATATCGTCTAAAGATTCCCTATCATTAAATCGAAACAGAAGGTGAGCTGGTTAAGGACTCCAGAAGGAAGGAGTTTAGGATGTGTTTCCAGCCATCCTCATCGATTTTCGTTAAAGTCGCGGGCTTGATAACAGCCTGTCTGTTTCTCTGCGTATTTGTCTCGTTTTCCGGCACCCCTGTCCCTTTCCGCCTCGTCGCAGGTCATTGGATCGTTGTTCCTGTAACCATCAATGGTTCGGGGCCTTATGACCTTGTTTTGGATACGGGATCAGCTCTTACCTTTATCGATCCATCCCTGATTACCAGACTCGGCGGTAAGGAAGCTCGCCGGTATCAGTTATTGACTGCCACGGGGTCAATGGTCGTTCCTTGTTTTCGCATAGAAAACTTTAGACTGGGCTCCCAGCATGTGGACTATCTGGATGTTCTCGCGCATGGTGGTCCCGAAATTCAAGGGATACAAGTCAAAGGAATCTTGGGACAGGATTTTCTGACGAAGTTCAATTTCATTTTGGACTATCAATCACAAACCATTACCTTCGAAGAGAATGAGGAATTTGCTCAGAGCTTGTCCGGAGGAGTATACATACTCCTAGATTCTGCCCAACGTAAATTGGTATTAATTCCCCCCCAGTCTCATGAAAGCCGCCCTTCACTTTTCTCCCTGGACTCTGGAGCTAAAGGCATCGTCTTGTTTGGAAGTGACTTCAAGGGACTGGGATTCGACATGAACTCCGTCAGCGATCCAGAGCCTTTGCAGACGGTCGTGGGACGAGGCTTTGTGAGCCATGGCACGTTTCGATCGTTCAAGATAGGAGGCAACACGCTTCGAAACCTTCGTGTTCAGCTTGCACCAGATAGTAAATTGTCGATGTACCGGATAGAGAATGGTCTACTGCCGACGAATTTCTTCCAAACCATTTACTTTAATAACGCGCAGAAATTCGTCGCTTTCAATCCTCGATTTGAGAACGCTCCACGAATTAAGGAGTAGTGGATCCCTGCTGTTCCCATCTGCTTTCATGCTGGTCTCGCCCAAGTGATTCTTCCGAATTGCCTATAAACTGCAAAACAAAAATTAAGGGGGCCCTTGCGCCCCTATACTTTTTTCTTCCCAAGCGCAGATTTAGAATTTCAACGCGCGCATCCCTTTCCAATTCAATGACGTGAATTGTTACGGGACACACTCGTTGTTAACAGAGACTTCATGCCCCTGTAAGACCGACGCAACGAGGTGTTGTTACAATTCCGATGTCATGAATTCTATTGTTCCGGTATTGGGAAACGAGGCAAGTCAGAGAAAAGGAGATATTCCAATGTCTTCACGAGTTGACCTGCACGTCCATTCAAAGTATTCCGATCGTCCGACGGAATGGGTCCTGAGAAGAATTGGCGCTCCAGAGTGTTATACCGAGCCCCGAACCGTCTATGAAATCGCCAAACGGCGCGGCATGCAGTTCGTCACGATTTCTGATCACAATTGCATTCAGGGAGCCCTTGAAATTGCCCATCTCAAGGATGTCTTTATCAGCAATGAGATCACGACCTACTTCCCGGAAGATGGCTGCAAGGTCCACGTCTTGTGTTGGAACATTAGTGAATCCCAATTCAACGAAATCCAACGTTTGCGCCAAAACATCTATGAGCTTCGGGATTATCTGAATACTGATGGGATTGTGAACGCGTGTGCCCACCCCCTCTATAGGATCAATGATCGTCTCACTGTGGAACACTTTGAAAAACTGCTTTTGTTGTTCAATGTGTTTGAAACAATGAACGGTGGCCGGAACCGGAGGGGTAATCAGCTCGTACGGACCATTCTCCATTATTTGACCGCCCAGCAGTTCCAGGACATCGCCACCCGTCACAAGATCATTCCATTTGGAGAGCAGCCTTGGATCAAAGGCTTCACCGGAGGATCTGACGATCATAGTGGGATTTTCGTCGCCAAAGGGTATACCGAATGCCATGCCTGCGACACTTATGCGGAATTTTTGGAAGAAGTGTCGAACCGTTGCGGCAGCGCAGCAGGGTTAGATGCCACCCCACTTAGTTTTGCTCATAGTTTGTATAGCATTGGGTATCACTTCTATCGGGACCGATTTGCAAAAGGCGGGACAGATATATTGCAGCAGGTTCTGAAGGATGTGTTTGACATCGGAAAGCCACAGGGAAGACTGCGAGACAAGGTTTCGTATTACACCCAGCGAGTGATTCGACGGCCTGAAAAACCTGCTGAAGAAGAATTCAAACGATTAGTTTCCATAGAGACAAAAAAATTATTTGCGGAGGATTGGTTGAAGGACGATTTTGTGGCGGATCCTTCTCGATATGATGAATTGAATCGGCGCACTTTCGAACTGGCATGCAAAATTTCGAATGGACTTTTCTTCCAGTTTGCCAAGAAATTCGTTAAGAAGCTTTCTTCAGGCAGCATTTTCGGCAGCCTCGAAGCCATGAGCGCTCTCGGCCCTATCCTGTTTGGAATCTCGCCCTACTTGTTTTCGTTCTATCACCAGAACCGGGATAAACCATTTCTCTCAGAAGTCAGTCAACGCTTTCTGGGGGTTCGTCCCGATCCCAAAACAGTGTCCAAGAAGGCATGGTTTACGGACACGTTAACCGAAGTCAATGGAGTCACTACTCTGGTTCAGAAAATGTGCCATCAAGCTGAATCGCATGGACATCATCTCACCTTGATTTCCTTCGCTAAAACGGCTCCCGCGTATCCTGGAAGAGTGAAGAACTTTGAACCCATCGGTCATTTTGCTCTGCCGGAGAACGAAAGCATCACGCTGGCGTTCCCCCCATTCCTGGATATTCTTGAGTATTGTGAACGCGAGCAATTCACGGAGTTGATTGTGAGTACCCCTGGGTTGGCAGGACTGGCAGCCCTTGCGACCGCTAAGCTTCTGAACCTACCTTTGGTAGGAATTTATCACACCGACCTCCCTGTCTACATCCAATACTACACAGAAGACGACTCGATGGAGAACGCCGCTTGGAAATATCTTCAGTGGTTCTACGGACAAATGGACGCGGTTTATGTCCCATCCCGCTTCTACCGGAATCAGCTAATTCAGAAGGGATTCGATCCGGCCAAGCTCCGCTTATTTCCTCACGGCACGGATACTGAACAGTTCCATCCCAGATATCGAAATAGAGATTTTTGGGCAAAGTATGGAGTCAATGGTGGACCCAAGATCACCTATGTGGGCCGGGTTGCGAAAGAGAAAGATCTCGATGTGTTGACTGAAGTTTATGCCGAGTTGGCAAAGCAGCGTCCTGAATGTGTACTGATCATCGTCGGTGATGGCCCCTACCTCGGTCAGATGAAGGCGGCTCTCCCTTATCCTAACGTTGTATTCACAGGGTTCTTGTTTGATGAAGAATTGAGTCAGGCCTATGCCTCTTCGGATATCTTCGTCTTCCCAGCACGACAGATACTTTTGGCAATGTGGTCCTGGAAGCAATGGCTTCGGGAGTTCCTGTCATTGTGTCAGACAGAGGTGGCCCTCGAGAGACGGTGCAGCATGGAAGGACCGGTTTCGTGACCAAAGGGCGTGATTCCAGGCAAGTCGTTGAGGCCATCGTGAAATTGGTCGATGATCCGGAGATGCGTCTGAAGATGTCTTTCAATTGCAGGAATTACGCCGAAACAAAAGGTTGGGATCAATTGTACCTTAACTTTTGGGCCGGGCAAGAGGGCGACAGAATTGATGTAGAGGACCTCGAGAAATGGAGAAGGCTCGTTTAACATTCGAACCCTAATTGCAACACACATAACGGGGTCGAATACATCCCGTTCAAGAGGTGCAACTCAATAAAGCCTGTACCCAAATCTAGCATGATGCTGAGCTTCTTGGACCTGCTTCGGCAGTCAGTCAGGCTATTCGATCAGTCCGAAAGTCTCGAGATAGTGGATGCTGTGGCCAGGCTCAGCACGATGGGAGACCGTCACATCCCAAAAGAGCTTGTTACGCTAGGGATAAAGATGCATGTGAGAGGTTTCTTGAATACCGTCGCTGTGCAAGGAAACTTGGATTGGGTTTGGCCTTACTGGATCGAGCGACAATTCAACCCCAATGGCAAGAGCTACATTCCAAGAGGACACGGTCTACCTCAAATCAATCTCACCCATCGCAATTGGACCATCATCGGGGCCCTCGGAAACTCCCATCGTGCGATCGTAGATCCTCGATCTTTGATCACTCCCTGGAAGGACGGATGGTCTCTCGACTATTGGATTGAATTGAAAGGGCATCTTTACACTCCGGCCAGATTACCATCGGTCAAACAACGTATCCATCCTCAGTACCCGCAAGTTAAGACTCATTTCGAAGTAGAGAAGATCGCCGTTAAGACTTGCGTGTTCGTCACTAAAGTCAGGGATAAACACTATCTGCTGGTCCGTGTTCGCCTGGTCAACCGGGGAACTCATCGCAAGCCACTGAAGTTTTATTTTTCTCTCAGGCCTTACAATCCCGAAGGAATCAGCCTGATCCGGCACTTGGAGTTCAAAGAGGATCGTCTTTGCCTCGTGAATGGTCACATGGCAATGATACTCGAGGAAGCCCCAGATCGTGTCTATTGTTCCAACTATGAGGAGGGTGACGTCTCTTTGATCAGGACTTCCAAGCAGACCCGTCCGAAAATTTCCTGCGAAATGGGTATGGCTACAGGGTTAGTCGAATATACGATATCGCTGGAACCTCAAGCACAAAAGGAGTACCTGGCCCTGTTAACCATGACTTCAGACGTCCCTTCTCTGTCGCCATCGTCTGTATTGGAAGGCTTCAACTACCAGGCTGTACGCCGCCAGTTTCGCGACAGATGGCACGACCATCTCTCTGCAGGAGCTGAAGTCGGGTTCCCCGACCAAAATCTCACTCGTTCCTTTATGGCCAATCGCATGTATCTCCAGATCTTTGATCGCGGCCAAGTCATGACCCCTGGTGCCTTGACCTATGACGACTGCTGGATTCGAGACTCTGCCTTTATGATCCATGCCTTGGATAAGCTAGGATTTCACTCTCAGGCCAGGGAAAAGTTACTCCACTTTCCAACTCGTCAGTCGAAGGATGGGTTCTTCAATTTCCAGGAAGGTGAGTGGGATGCCAACGGATCAACGATTTGGGTGGTGGTTGAGCACTTCCGATTGACGGGTGATCGTGAACTGTTAGCACAGCTCTATCCTTCGCTCTTGCGAGCTGCCCATTGGATTGAGCGAAAGCGTCACAAAGCCACAAAGTCACCCAACGGACATGCTGGCCTGCTGCCTCGGGGATTTTCAGCCGAACACTTGGGCCCCAGCGATTATTATTATTGGGATAATTTTTGGTGCTTGGCGGGATTAAAAGCCGTTGCCTTTGCTGCTCAAACGCTGGGCAAGAAAGAGGATGAACAGGCTCTCACGTCTTATGCCCATGCCTACTGGAAGGATATCGAAAGGACTTGGGGGCAATCTGACCAAAGCTCTGAAGTTCCATTTCTGCCGGCAGCACCTGGCCGTCGAATCGATTCGGGTGCCATAGGTTCTCTTTGTTCTGTCTACCCATTGAAATTAATAGACCCTCGCCACCCCAGAGTTCAAAATACAATCCGCCTGATAGAAGACCGTTATCTAATCGGGCAAGGGTTCATTCAGAATCATTTTCATTCTGGCGTGAATTGTTATCTTTCCGCTCAGTTGGCTCAATGCTACCTCGCCTGCGGTAACCCCAAAGCCTGGGATGTGGTTCGATACTTGTTAAAATGTGCCACTCCTACTTACACCTGGCCAGAAGCAATCCACCCGACAACCGGAGGTGGTTGTATGGGAGAAGGCCATCACGGCTGGGCCGCCGCCGAATGGATCCTGTTGCTCATGAATTTGCTCTTTGTCGAGAAACAGGGTTCTCTTTTAATCACCCCCTTGCTCCAGAAAGAGCATTTGCAAGCTGGCACTATTTTTTCCGTCTGCAACGCCCCGAGTCCTTTTGGAAAAATCAATTTCATTTTGTCTGTTGACAAGAAAGAAATCTGGCTGGAACTCTCCAATGAGTTTTGCCTGTTTCCTCCTGAGTCGATTATTTGGCGCCTACCGTTTAGTCCTTCTAAGGTCTTCTTTGATGATCAGGCTATATCTCTTTCATCAAATACCCTCAGAGTCCCTTTAAATGTGTCTCGAGTGAAGGTAATCCTATGATTCCTGCCTGTGTGCTGTGATTAGAGAAGCACATATTCTTTCCCACAAAGTTTGAGGTGTTCTGTTATACTTTCCAAATTGGTAAATAAACCACTACAGTAGCAACCAGTGCCGATTTCACGGGGTTGTTACGCGGGCGTAATACAAATGTTATAGCTCTTGGATAAGGTTGGTCTTTTCTGGATAGAGGGAAGGCGACTCACTCCTCCGCCCGCTTAAGTCGACGAAAAGAATTTGGATCCAGGGGTCGCTTGACCCTGCATTCTTCTAGCTGGACTTTAAGCGTTCACTTGGGTCGGGTCTGATGGCACGAGCTTGACCCTCATCAGTCAGAACGAGATCTGTTTGATTCTTCGCCTGCCTGATTTTGTCAGCTAAATACGAAGCTCGCGTTGGCGCCTTGCACGTCTTTGTGTAACGCTCACAACATTGTGAGTTTGATGAAAATCCAATCTAGGTACGGAGGCTCTAACCATGAAGAAAAAAGACAAGGATTCAAAAGTAGCGAACCTTCCTGAGCCTAATTCCGGGAAAGAATCTGCCGGGGATGGAACAAAGAGCACTAAAGGAGGTAAGAAGAAGACTCTGCTCGAAAAATTGGACAATCTTTCGGAAGGACTGCTGACTTGCAAGAATTTTCATCTCCAAATACTTTCTGCGATGGCAGACAATAACAGTAAAATTGTCGAAGAGATTCAAAGGCAGATTCTGGCTTTGAAGGAAAATATTTCTGGCACAGAGAAAAAGAAATTCAAGAAAGCGAGACTGACAGATGAGTTGAGTAATCTCCAAAAGTCCGGGAAGAAGCTTGGATTAAAGCCAGCGCTCGGGCGCAAGAAGGATTTGGAAAAAATTGATGATTATTTTCTCCGCACTTTTCGCATCTTAGACTCTTTGAACGATAAATTCCTGAAGGATCACGAGCCGGCTGAGCGTCCTGAAACGTAGGAAGTCTCCGCGCGTGGATGGTCTCACTTGAAGCCGTTAGATCCACCTCGGCATGTGCAGGATCATATCGAGCTGCGGTTTCAGCTTCTTGCTCCAATATCCAAGGACGGCGATCTACTGTTGAAATCGAAGTGAGATCTTTAAAGAATTCATGGCGTCTGCGGCCTATACAAGCTCAATCAAAGTTGGCGTGACCGAATAGGTAATGCGTTCAAATAGTGAACGAGAAGGATGCCACTCCGCATATCCCTGAAGGGATGCCCCCCAACCAAGCAGACTGCGCCCTCGTCTCAAGCGTTTGAAAAAGAGTTTTGAACGATGACTTTTCTCGAGATTTATTGCATGAACTTCATCTGTTGATTCCGCCCAAATGCCACATGAGTATTCACAATTCGCTGCACGCTCGAGTAATCTACTGGTTTGCTGAAGTAGTCCAGTGCTCCCAGATTCATCGCTGTCATGTAATGCTCCATCTCGTATTGAGAAGAGAGGATGAGAACTGGAATGTCGGAATTTAGGCTTTTGATTTCCTCCAGAAGCGACAGCCCATCGAGTTCGGGTGCAAAATGATCGACGATTACGAAGTCAATATTTCCGCGCTGAAGAAGTCGAAGGGCTTCTTTGTCTGTGCAACTGACCGAAACTAGATGACCCTCCGCTTGGAGGAGTGCAGCCAGCAGCAAACGGTGTTCTTCCTCAATGCCCACGAGGAGAATATGCTTGAGCGATCTGCCCGTTCTTAAACCGGTTGAACTAGAGCTAAAGTGCAATTGACTGGGAATCATTTTAACCCCCTCCTTAATTAGGAACAAATTGCTTACAAATCCTCCAACATCCGACCATTGCTAGGCAGTCTAATAGACCTTTATGAAAGGCGCATTTTCATCAAATGAAGATTGTGTTAATTGATTTTGAGACCCATAAACTTTCTTAAGGCGGGTGGTAGGTCCGAATTCCTAAATGGACACGAATCGGGTGAGCGTCTTGAAGTGTAGGGAATCTCTCCGCGTGGATGGTCTCATCGGAAGCGGTTAGATCCGCCTTAACATAAGTAGGGTCATATCATCCTGCTGTTCCGGCGTAGCGCTCCATTCCCTAACCGCTGCCGCGATGAGGCGGGTCAACTCGGCAAAGGGCTGGTCGGCATTCTGAACGAGTAGTTCCGCTAATCGTTTTTCACCAAACTCCTCACCATATTCGTTTTCAGGCTCTGTAATCCCGTCTGTATAGGCGACTAAGAGATCTCCTGGTTGAAGCTCAACAGATCCGTGACCATAAGTCTGATTGGGGAAGGCACCCAACACCATTCCATGAATGTCCAGTTTATGAGCCTGCTGGTTCCGAATAAGCAGAGGGGGAAGGTGTCCGGCATTGGTATAAAATAGCTGGCCACTGCAATCATTTACCAGCGCGCAAAAAAAAGTGGCGTACTTCTCGGCAGAAGTAATTTCGTACAATTGCTGATTAAGCCGGGTTGTCATTTCAGAAATCAGGAGGGGAAGACCGTCTGCATCGCCGGGTCCGCTGGGAAGTGCTCGAGCATTCAGCTGAGCACGAAGCGACGATTGAATGCTGGCCATCAGAAGGGCTGCCGAAATGCCCTTTCCCGCAACGTCTCCAATAGCCAAGGCCGTCCAATTCGGATCCATTCTCATGAAGTCATAGTAGTCTCCGCTCACCATCCGGGCTGGCAGGCAGGAGCCGGCGAGTTCCAAGGTCTGCAGTTGCGGGATTTCCCGGGGAAAGAGCTGAGATTGCACCTCACGAGCGATTTCAAGCTCCGATTCGAGACGTTCTTTCTCCTTCGATTCCACGATGAGCTTCTGGACACTGTCGGTCATGCGGTTGAAGGAAGATGCCAACTCACTAAGTTGATCCTTTGATCGAAGGGGGATGCGGTGAGAAAAGTTCCCGGAGTTAATTCGCAAAGTCCCTTCGTAGAGATCAGCCACTGAACGTGTGATGGTCTTCGTCAGGCTGACACCTAGACTCAACGAAAGGATTTCGGCTACCAGAAGCAGTCCGCCGATAATGTAAAGCATGAAGAAGACGGCGCTGCTAAGCGGACCGAGCACGCTGAACAGTTTCCGGCCGATCAAGGACGGACGTGAGTCAACGCGAAAGACAACCTTTTCGGTCTCTTGCTGCCTATTGTCCCAGAGACTATAGGACGCCAGCGTTCCCCAGCGAACCTCCCTATCCCACCAACCTTTCGCAGCCGGAAGTGTCTTTATGGAGGCTTCAAGAGAAGGCGAGATTCGCTGCTGGTTCAAACGTATGGTGTAACTCGACCCCTTGCCGGCGGAGCCCGCCTCGCTGTTTTCAGAGGGGCGCTCAGAGCTCTTTTGTCCTTCCGATTTTTCCTCGGGGAGTTTTTCCAATTCGAGCAGGTTCACTGTGGCCAATTCCGGGAGAAGGCTAGACAGCAAATCCGAACCGACCGGTTCGAAAGCAAAGACTTCGATGGTGTGGTTTTGGATTCTCGCTTCGGTATAAGCTGCTAGAAAATAATCTGGACCGACTCTCACCAAGCCCACAAACCCTGGTCGGCTCCAGTAAGGGTAGTTCTCCCGGACAGTGTTTCCCGGAAGGTTAAAAGTAGCTTTATCGATCCTGACGATTGCTTGAAGGGTAGGAACACGATGTTGCAAATGGAGCAGGGTCTGAGTAGCCACCCGTTCCACATCTTCTCCTTTGTAATGCTCCGCCGTTTGCCAGCCCAATATAGAAGCGCAATCCCGTACGATTTCGTTCCGGTGTTGTAATTCGCGGGTCAGCAGATATGTTGTTACCTGGCCCATTAAGACATAGAGCCCAATAGCCAGCATGGCAAAGACCAGCAGTACCGGAACGACACCAATAAAGATGTAGGCAACAATGAGTCGGTTTCTAATTCGCCAGACAAACCGACGCATTAGACGGAGGAAGTACTTGACGAGGAGGGCAACAGCCAGGATGGCAAAGGCGTAGTCAATAAATCCCGCAAAAGGAAGGGCCGAAGAACTGATTCGTTGCACAATCCAATTGATTCCCGTCAGAAGTGCCAGTAAAGCAAATAGCTTTTCAGAGCGGGCCAGTCTATTCCAGGAATGAATTAGTCGTGAGCCAAAGCGAACCATTGACCTTTGAAATGTCGAGGAATCAGCTTCAGACGAAACCGCAAAAGATGCCCATGAATTGGGTCCTGAGTGCCCCCTCGGGCAAGGGAATTATAGTCCAGAATCTGTATTGTTTAATGGAAATCCGGTGCGAGATAGAAATCCATAAATAGTCTGCCGCGGCGATCTACAATGTCACCAACGACCCTCGTACCTTGCTGCCCCAGTGAGTTGGTAGTGCTGGGCAGTTCTTTGGGAGTGCGGGAGCTTGCTCCCACTTTGCAAGCTCGCCAGCTTGCCGGCGACGTAGTCGAAGCAGATGAGCGGCCCGAACCGTTCATTGCTGGACCTCAAGATTGACAGTGACCGCAGCATGGGCGTAGAACAGGTGCCCAGTGCGGCAGCGAGCTGCCGCTCGTGGCAGAGCCGGAACCGAAAGCGGCAGCGAGCTGCCGCACTCCAAAATCGCCGAACCAGGTACGGTGAATCTGTAGGTCTTATTCAGAGGCAGGAACAAAATTGACTGAGGTCTCAAATTTTCTGTAATTCCCGAAGTCGCTGAGTATTTTGAGATTGAACCCTTTAAACAGAAGCAAGCGGCCATTCACAACGATTTCACTGTGAGAAGGGAACCAAACTTCGTCGTTCACCTTCTTCTGCAGTACCGTGAATGTCCCACCTTTGTTGACTTTCGCCAAAAACCCTCCGACCAAGCGAATGTCTTCAATAAACTCCACATCCGCCCGTAAGACCTGGTCATCCGCTACATCGACCCAGATCGTCCCTTTGATTTTCTTGAGTAGTTCAAAATCGCTGTCCTCTGGAACGTATTGCGCGCGAGGGATTGCTTTAAAGACTCGGGCGGAGCGTCCTTCCACCGTTTCTCCGCCGATTTCAGTGAAATCGAAGGCCTTAACCACTTCATTCCAGAATTGCTCTTCCTTGCGGCGGCGTTCCTTTTTCTTCTTCTCAAGCTTATTTCGTTCCGATAGGGAGAGATTGGTTTGCCGTTTCAAGCTCTGTTGCAGCTTCTTTTCTTCACTTCGCGTCTCTTGTTCCGAGAGTGGTTTCCCATCTTTCTTGATGAGCTTTCGGTAATAGTCATCCTCCAAAGGCGTGATCTCATAAGTTCGAGTCTCGTTGTCCTGGACCTCCGCATTTCTTCCTAAAGTCTGTTTCTGATGAGTCACTTCGAATGTGTAGGACATCTCCAGGATGCGGTTCTTTTTGACGTTCTCCGCGATCTTGCGAATGTATTCCGGTCCGCTTAAGGGTCCCTCGGCTTGGACCTTCAGCTCACTCACAGGAAAAGCACAGACCGAGGCGCCCAAAAGGACCAATAGGATTAATCCGAATCTTCTCATACCCAGTTCATCATTCATTTTCCATTTAATACTTCGGATTGGATGCAAAAGTCCACTGCCCTGTTTCCTGGGAAGGTTCGTTACAATGAAGAAATTGGGCTGAGAGAACTGCTATTTTGGTTGCCTAGTGCCGAGTCGCATCAATTCGCGGTAACTGCTCTAGCCGGGGGAAGTTGACCCCGGGCGACCCCAGCGGGGCCAGCTACAACACAGACTTCCGCAACTTAATATTAGGATAATCGATTGGCCCGAGACGATCGATCGTTTACCATTGCGTTTCAGAAAATCGATGACGTTAGCACCGGGTCAGTGACCCGGCCTACACCTTTGTAGGCTGCGTGACCCCACGCGGCGCCTATTCTAAGATACGTCACCGTATTTATGAAATGCAGTACTTAGTCTAGCCATTTTCTGGTGACAACCGGTAAAGTGAATCTCTCTCGTTTATTTCTCTTCTGACTTGGAATCGGCGTTGGGATAATCGGTGCTTCGATTCTCGGGTGATCTTTCAGGATTGGGAACAACAGAGCGCAGCTGGCCTGGTTTGCGCCGGTCCATAATCCGGGCAAGAATCGGCAGCAGCAGCAGGCCGCCAGGGAGGCTGAAGACTGCGAGATAAGGCAACGTCTCGGCAAGTGGAATCAAATGGCTGCGGAGTTCTTTTTTATCCTCTATCGACCAACGCATCCCATTCCGTGGTTTCATTAAAAGATGCATGAATCCCTGAATGTGATAGAGATCCTTTAGTCCGATGGCTTTGAGCTTGAGCAGGAAGGCAGGGGTTTCCATGAAGGCCTCGCGAAGCTAGAGATTGCCAGACGCGTTTCGAATCTTGTATAGATGCTATGGCCTGCAAATAGCTTATCGACAGTTCATCGAGCACGAATAGGCGCCTTTAGCAAAAAACGTGAACCTGCGAAGCGAAAATCGAAAGATGTACCAATACCAACTGGCTGTTTCAGCCCCTGTTGATTTTAATTTTTGGCGAACTGCCCTTAGCCATGGCTGGTCCTCCTTGCCTCCGTTTCATCTCGACCTTAAAAATCGCTGTTTGTTACGCGTTTTGAGCACTTCTCATCAAACAGTTTTAGTGGAGGTGCAGGAGGGTGAAGAGCAAACTGAAATAAACATTCAATCCTATGGCCCCATGACGCAAGAGGAATTAGACCAGGTTCAATCTCAATTTGAGTCCATGTTTCGCCTGCACGAGCCACTCCAGCCGTTCTATGCCGCCGTTAGGAAGTTGAAAGGGAATGGGGATTTTGCGTGGATTCCACGGGTCAAAGCCGGCCGGCTTCTGCGTAGCCCGAATCTTTTTGAAGATATAATCAAAATGCTTTGCACTACGAATTGCTCCTGGAGCGCCACCCAGCGAATGACCGGTAATCTCGTCTGCAAACTAGGCAAATCGTTTAGTCCGATCTATGCGGATTTCCCAACCCCGACCCAGTTGGCTTCTACAACCGAAAACTTTCTGATTAGAGAGATCCGATCCGGTTATCGAAGCGCTTACATACTTGAGTTTGCGGAAAAAGTGGCGGCAGGGCGATTGGACCTAAGACAGTGGGATCAATTGGACTCCGAAACACTGTATCGTGAGCTGATATCCATCAAGGGAATTGGACCCTACGCGGCTGGCAACTTGATGCGGTTGCTTGGTCACTACGAGCATCTTGCTTTGGACAGCTGGTGCCGGCAGAGGTTTTCCAATATGCACAAGCGCGGTCGAAAAGTCTCTGATAAGGCTATCTTCAACCATTACCGGCACTATGGAGAGTGGAAGGGACTCGTGATGTGGCTGGACCTGACGAGAGATTGGTTTGATTAGGCAGGCTAGTACTAAGATACTGCTTTTCATAAATACGGTAACGTTAACGCCGGGTCGGTGACCCGGCCTACAACTTTGTAGCGGCGCCTATCTTAAGATACGTCACCGCAATTACGAATAGCAGTACTAAGTCCGAAACGGACCCCCCTGAAGTCCCCCTTGTGCAAGGAGGGACGCCGTTTGCCCCAAGTTGCAGCAGGCCTGCTGTCCGGGGTCAACGTCCCCGGCTACATCAAATACCGCAAATTTGTGTAACTTGGCACTAGACGGGCGTAATCGCTCTGTTCATTTGGTTTAACTTTTCGGCGCCGACTTCTCTACTTCCTGTTTAAGCCGCTCATAAAGCGCCATGTCGTTGATCGGATGAATCTGATATTCAACCAGCAGGAGTAAAAGGACCAGCTGTTTGATGTCTTTTCCAACACACATTTCAACGACACGATCTTCGGTCCAAAAGGGTTTGCGCGACTTAACGATCGAGTAAAGCAGATCAAAATCAGCTGCTTCAGAATTCTCCCGCTTGAGTCTCAGAAAATCATCGAAAAGGATCTTAATGGTTGCTGTGTACTGATCGTGGAAGATCACGAGAGCCCCTAAGCCTAGAACCAGTACCAGGCCCAGGGTTCCCCACAGAAAACTTCTGCTCATCGCCCATCCAAACCCAATCAATAGGAAAAAAAGACCAAGAGTCGGGGTCCCCCACTGAAACCCAATTGTGCTGGAGAACCGGGGACGCTGGGCGGTAGCTGCTCTCCGGACATTGAACGCCCAGACCAGTAAGTAGGCCCCGGCACTTCCTACGAATATGGCAAGAAGAGTCATTGTTCTTTTTCAATCTATTTGAAAGCCGTCGCCTGCCGGTTGAGTTTACAGACCGTAACTCTGGTCATATTAACCCGAGTCCCGAAGTTGGGCGGGCATAATTTCTCTCTAATTGCTGATTTGTCTGAAGCTTGCAAGTCGCTGACAAAGGGGAAATAGGATACTAATGATCTGTCGATTCCGGTAGAACGCGCGCGTGTGATAACCGTCATCTCGCGCGTTTATCGAGCGTGCGCCGGAGCGCCCGCTCCACCTGGCGGTATTCAAGCACGTGCAGAATTGCGGAGATTGGTGATGAATAACACCTGCCAGGGGAAATCGAAAATCGGCAATCCGGTTAGTTGCCGACTCGGCGGGAGCTAGAACGATGCGATCTTGTGTATTTGCGTTGCGAAGGTGTGGCTTTTTTGAGGGTGGGTTGCTTGTAGGTTTCTTCGCCTAAACTACTCCAGTACTCGGAGGGCGCCCAATAAGAGGCCACATTGACTGGTGAGAGTCCCCCTCGTGAACGAAAGGAATCCCCCGCCCCACCATTTTCCTCAATCAATTCCTTAAGTAAATGATCCTGCCAACGCCGGTAAGCAGTGATGCTGCCGTGCGAATTAAAAATCGCGTATAGAACAAGACCGTTATCCCGGGTGAAGGCCATGCCTGCCAGGGCACTGACCCCTCCGTCTTTGACGGGATTTGTTCCCGTTTTACCCAAGACGGCCCCGTAAATCTGTGGATCTCGAAATCTTCCAAACAAGGTCCCTTCGTCAATACCCGCCAGTGGCATAATGTCCTGCATCTTCATCTTATGGGCCTCCAGCCAATCATTTAGTGCCCGCAATAGTCTGACGGCGGCCCGGGGAGTCATTTTGTTAAATTGCAACCCGGAAGGGCGATCCACATGGATTTCATCGGGCGCAATCTTTGCTTCCTCGATCAAAAACTGTTCTAGAGCTTCTGGTCCTCCCAGAAGGTCTCCTACTTGGTCTGCAATTTCGTTGATGCTATGGGCATTCTGCAGCCACAGGATATCTCGAAGACGATCCGATTCACGTCTCATGAAAAGGATTTTGGTTGAAAGGTCAACCTGTTCGACCGAAACCGTCCTTACTTTTCCCTTAATAAGAATGCCGACACGGCTCAGGGATCGACGCAATGCGTCACCTGAACTTCTCACCGGGTACCTGTCACTGTACAAAGAGAACGGACCAGCAATCACCAGATCCCCATCGACACGACGAAGGCCGCGGCGGACAAGAGTTCGACCGAGGGAGATTGCATCACTTGAGCGAAGGGACGGGTCACCATCACTGACGACATAAAGGTTCCCCGGCAATGCCTTCGTTCGACCATTTAAAGCCGAATCTGCATAGATTTCCGTTTGAAAGCGCTGCTCCGAGCCCAAACGAGACAAGGCAAAGAACGAAGTTGCCAATTTCATGACGGAGGCAGGGTTAAAAACCTCTTCCGAATTGTGGTCGGCAAGTACCTTCCGCCCGTCCAGCGTTTCGACGAGCACACCTTGATTATAAGAACGAAAGCGGCGGCGCTCCAATTGAGTTAATGACTTTTGAAGGGCCTCGCTAGATAGAATTTGTGGCGTGACGGCTGGGGCCAGTTCACTGGCGAAAAACGTCGTAGGTAATAGACTCGACAACCAGATTAGAAGCCCAAGAAAATGAATTGCACGACACTTCAACAGCATAATCACCCCAAATCTAACCCTATCCAATTGATGCTTGACACATCTACTTAAGCAGAATCAAGAATCCTAAGGGAACCGTATCAAGTTGTAAAGTCAAAAATTTTGAAACTCTTTGATTCCATACCCCTTACAGTCAAGAATTCTCCCTGGGTATGGAATACCCAAATCAATTTATCGACCTAACTGGGGAAACCCGTTAGTCATTCAAACGCGCTCATTCTTAAGGAATAGTTTTGCCTCGTCGCCAACAGCAGAGGATATTGCAACGAAATGTCCATTGCTCGGTAAATTGAGATAATTTTTCATTGGAATTGTATCTTCTTTTAAATCAACTAAATCCATTCTGATGGTTAGGCGCTTAACTCATCAAATTCAAATGTGGAATAGATTTTCATTCAGGAATCTTGAGAATTGAATTCCTCGGAAGTGGAATATTTGTTCCACTGCATCGATTTTTCAGGTGCAACTGGTGGTCCTGAGTTACATAAGTTCGTGCTGTAGCCGGCCTCGGTGAGGCCGGACCCCGGCCGGGATCAGCGATCCCGGCTACAATAATTACCGCGTACTTGCGCAACTTAGCACTCCTGCTTTGCCGCGTCGGCCAGTTTGATGGCTGTTTCCCGCACTAAACGGAGGTCGAGTTTGCCCGTTCCGAGCAGTGGGATCTTTTCAACTTTAAAGAAAGCATTCTGCCTCGGGATCCAAAGATTAGGAAGTCCTGAGCCGGGCAGTCCAGATTGCACTTCCTTGATTTTTTCCTCGCTCAGCGTATGAAGCACTATAAGCCGTTCCCCTTTTCTTTCATCCGGGACCCCGGCCACGGCGAAATTGAGTTCAGACGTGCCAGCGAGATTGTTTAAGGCCTCTTCAACCTTGAGATGCGGAACCATTTCGCCGCCAATCTTACTAAAACGGGATAAACGGTCAGTAATTGTGACGAATCCGTCGGCATCCCGCAGGGCCAAGTCTCCTGTAACGTACCAGCCGTCCCGGAGCACCGCTGCCGTCTTGTCAGGCCGGTTCAAATATCCAATCATCACATTCGGCCCCTTCACGAGCAGGAGGCCCGTCGAACCCGCGGGCAAGGGTTGGAGAGTTTCCGGATCGACAATGCGAACACTGATTCCAGGCAGCGGGTGGCCGATGCGCCCGCGCTTCTGTCCAACTTGATAGAACCCGGCGGCACGGAAGTCACGCACATTCACAGAAACAATGGGCGAGCACTCGGTACAACCATAACCCTCCATCGGGCGAATGCCAAACTTCTCCTCAAAAGCCATGGCGACTCGATCCGTGAGTTTCTCGGCCCCCACCATGACGAACTGAAGACTGCCAAAGTCTTCGGGGTTGCAGCGGCGAGTATAGCTCTGAAGAAAGGTGGGTGTGGCCAGGAGAATGGTTGCATGGTAGCGGCCAGCAATGGCCCCAATGGTTCGAGCATCCAACGGATTGGGATGGTAGATGGCCCCCATGCCTTTGGCCAGCGGAAACCAAAGGGTTCCGGTAAATCCAAACGAGTGAAAAAAAGGGAGCACACCCAAAATCCGATCCTGTCGTGAAATCGCGAAAACCTGTGCCATGCCATCGAGGTTCGAATAGATGTTGTGGTGGGAGAGCATCACACCTTTCGGATCGCCTGTGCTGCCGCTCGAAAAAATGATGGTCGCAAGGTCATCAACAGCCTTAGAACTGCTGGCGCCCAGCAATCGCTGCAATAGGCCAGCCGGCAAAAACAGAGATTGCATTAAGGCGACCAGCGTCCGTTCAATCGTCTTCCGTTGTTTCAAATCTTCCATCCAGACGGAGCCTGAAGGGGTTGGCAACTTTACCTTCTCCAAGAATTCCTTTGAAGTCAGGACCGTTGTGATTTGGCACTGAGAGATGCAGGACTCCAGGACGGATTGGGAGACTGTGTAGTTCAGGTTGACCGGAATTTTGCCCGCGAGGAGCACAGCAACGTTAGCCGCAGCAGCAGCCACGGATGGGGGGAGCAACAGCCCGATCATTTTCTGGCCGTGCCATTGCTCTCTCAACAGTCTCGCGAGAAACACACTACGAAGCAGGAGGCCTAAATAGCTCACGCGCGGCGTCATTCCGTCAGCCACTGCAAAGCGCCAAGGATGCCGATGCGCCCTTCGAACAAAGGCTCGTTGAAGCTGGGTTTGATCCGCTTTACGGAAGGCGAAGGCGTCTGTCGCTAGCTCCTGAACCTTTTGACGGACCACTTCAGAAGGAGACTGGCCAGCCATGGGGATTCCATAGGTAACCGTAACAGGATAAGGAATGCGGGCGGGCAGCTTCCAGAAGAACCGTCCCTTGTCAAAACTGAAAATGCTGCCCCAAACGCGATCCAAATTGACTGGAACGATTGGCGCGTCCACGTTTTTCATGATGCGCTCGAACCCTTTGCGAAAAGGAAGCAGCTGGCCCGTACGCGTAATTTGCCCCTCGGCGAAGATACAGACAACATCTCCAGTCTGGATGCTGCGGCTGGCTTCACGCAGAGCATAGATCAGAGCCCGTGGGCCACGCTGGCCTGATATCGGGATCGCGCGCATGACCCTGGCAAAAGGCCTGATCAATCGATGCTCATAAATGTCTTTCTCAATCAGGAAGCGGATGAAACGGTCGGTTGATGCCATCAACAAAAGCGCATCGACAAATGACATGTGGTTGGAAACGAATAGTGCGCCCCCTTTTTCGGGAATGTTGTCGCGACCTACCACTCGAATGCGGTAAAGACTGTGCGTCAGTATCCATAAAACCAGACGCAGCAAAGAATCCGGAAGCAACATCGAGACGTAAGTCGTCGCAACCAGAGTGAGCACTCCCCCAATCAGAAACACCTGATGCGGCGTCACTCGAAGAGGACCACTCAGTACCCAGAATAGTCCTGCGGCCAAGAGCATCCCGACAAAAGTCATCAGGTTGGCCATGGCAATCATCCCACCCTTGATCGATGGGTCTGGGCGCTGTTGTACCAGGGCATTCAGAGGAACGATGAAAAATCCCGCCGAGAAGCCGATCACGGCTAAGAGGGTCGCGGAGTGCCAGAAATCCCACCGCCCCAATCCGAGAATCAAGGAGAAGACTGTGATCCCGATGGAGCCCAAGGGAATCAGACCGTATTCGATTTTGTTCCCAGACAAGTGACCTGCTACATAGCTACCCAGACCGATTCCCAGGGCCACTGATGACAATAGATATCCAATGTGACTTTCCTGTAAGCCTAGAGAATTCTTGCCATACAAGATGATATTGGTCTGGAAGAGAAAACCCAGAAACCAGAAGTAAGCGCCACCCACCACCGCCAGCCAGAGAACACGATCCTCGCGGGCCAGGCGAACATAGCGCCAGACCTCTCCAACAAAATTCCAACGGAAGCGGGCAGCAGGATTGGCTGCTGGAAGGCGTCCAATACCAAGACTGGTGGCTGTTCCCACTAGCGCCAGCACCACCAGGATCAACCCGGCTAAATACAAACGGCCACCAAGGTGTTCGACCAGAATTGCTCCCCCCACTGTGCCAAGAATGATGGACAAAAAAGTGGTCATTTCCAGGATGCCGTTGCCCCAGGAAAGCCGCTTTTCCGGCAATAATTCCGGTAGGATTCCGTACTTTGTCGGACCGAAGAATGCGGCCTGGCTGCCGGTGAGAAAGAGAAGCCCCATGGCCAGTGAAAGGTGTCCACGGGAGAGTTCAAGAGTCGCCAGCAACATGATAGCGACCTCAGCCACCTTGGTATAGATTGTCACGGAGCGCTTGCTGAAGCGGTCCGCCAGGAATCCGCCATACATGGAAAAAAGCAGGAATGGAAGGATGAACAGAGTACCTGCCAGGCTAATTCGTTGGCTCTCTTGTTGGGCCGTTACAGCAGTGGAGACGGCAACCAGGGTCACAATGTTCTTGTAGGCATTGTCGCTGAAAGCACCCTGGAATTGAGTGGCTATCAGATACCAGAAGCTTTTCTGTGAATTAGGGTACGACATCAGAAACCTGATTCTCTTTTGCTCTAGTTCAATACAGACTTGATGGGAATTTTGTCCATTCGCTCTGAATTGTATTGCATTCAATGGTCTCAAAGGAAGGTTGGAAGTGATTTCTTCGGTGGGGAAGAGATGCCGGTCGGTCTGGAAGACACTTCAAAGTTTCCCTACCTCTTCGCCGAGTTAATCAAGAGAGGATGGAGTGATGCTGACCTCAGAAAACTGGCTGGCGAGAATATCCTGCGCGTGATTCGAGAAGCGGAAGGTGTAGCCCTCCGCCTCCAGAAGGCCAGACCGGCGTCCACTGCAACCATTGAAGAACTCGATGGCAAGAAGAAGAAGTAACGGTTTTGCGGACCTGCTATACAGAGTGACACAGGTAAGAGGCGAGCCGAGAAAACTCCCCTCCTTGAACAAGGAGGGGAAGCGCTGGCGGCAGGCCAGCGCGGGGTGGTTGGATACCGTGCGGGGCTTGGCTCACCACCCCTGCCGTGGCCTGCGGCCACGGTATCTGGAGTTGCGACATTTGTGCAGGCCAGAGGCCCACACCACGACCTTGTGGTGCAGGCGTCCTCGCCTGCGCCCAACCGGCCTGAAAGACTGCCATTCAATGAATTCCGAGCCTATTCAATATCGCTCGAAGTTCGGTTTCACTGCTCATTCCGACCTGATAGCTGGCAATCTTCCCTTCCCGATCAATGACGACTGTAGTCGGAATTGCCCCAACATGATAAAGCTTTAAAGCCTCTTGCTCCTCATCGACCAAGGTTGGAAAACTGTAGCCGTTTTCCTTGATGTAATCACGAATGGTATCCCGATCTTCGTCGTTCACACCAAAAACCAAAAAACCCTGGTCACGGTATTGATGGCTGAGCTTTTCGATCACGGGCATTTCATGGCGACAGGGCCCGCACCAGCTTGCCCAGAAGCTCAGCAAGACGATTTTCCCGCGAAGTTGCTTCATTTGGACCGTGGCACCCTGGAATGTCTTCAAGGTGAAATCAGGGGCTTCTTTCCCATAGGGGTTCTCGCCTCGTCGTGATGGCTCCAGGAATTCGGCAACTTCCTTTGCTCCGGTTGGGGGCGAGAAGTTAAAGATATCATCGCCGATGGGCTCCAACGTTTGGAACACTGAAAAGATTTTCTCAGCCTGTAGGACCACAGCATCCTCTTTCGATCCCGGCTCGAAGCGACTATTGCTCACTACTTTTCGAACCAGGCTGCCCACCTTGTCAATCCAGTATGTTCTCTGCATCGTGGCTTCTCCTTCTTCACGATGCTTGGATGCTTCGACTTCGATGACCACACAGTTAATCTTCTCCTCACCTAAAACGAGCGCTTCTTCTCTCACAATCCTGGCGCTCTCGACCCCATTGTCAATGGAATCGTATTGACTCACGATCTGATCGCCCGTTGTTGCAAAGTCAAATGTATCGTGTTCGTCTTCGTCCGAAGCGGGACGGTTCGGTTGTTCTACAGGTCGCTGGATGTACTGGTTGAGACGGGGAAGATAAGTCGTCGCCGTAGTTCCGTTGCGAAAATACTGAATCTGGCCGGCATCGTTTTCCAAGATCAATTTCATTCTTCCAGGCCGTATGGCCGTCATAGAAATATGAGTTTTACTGGTCTTCTGCCTGAGGCCTGAATCCATGCTGGTCTTGACATCGAGCTCAAGCTGGAACTGCTTCAAATTCTTGTATACCGCACTGACTTTTTTCAGGAGTTCAACCGCTTCCGGCTGGAGGATCGGCGTGGTTTTGCTGCTTGCAAGCCCCTTTGAATCATTTTCCTTGGCATCCTGAGCCAAATAGGGAACAAGGGAAGTGAACAGGAGCAGGATGAGGATAAGTAACAATTTCACAGTAGTACTCACTTGCAGAAGTCCGTGTTGTCGCTGGCCCCGCTGTTTAAGCCCGGGGTCAACGACCCCGGCTACAACAATTACCGCGAATTTGTGCAACTTGGTACTAGTCATCCGGATTCTTGAATTCATTTTTGATCCACTTGCATCGACTTTTTTGAACAGGGCTGGGTCCATAAGGCCCGATTCTTCCGGCTTTCCCCTTTTTCAGTTTCCTTATCCTATCGACAAGAATACTGGATGAATAGTCCTTTTCTTATGGAGCTCACATTTCTGGGTCTCATTAAAACTTATAGGTAGCCCAGAGGCAGCAGTACAAGTTTTTTTCGGATTTAGAAATGCATCCTGTTACACCTCATATCCCAAATCTCCCCATTGAAGATCCAAATGGGCTTCACATCACCGTCAACAATCAGGTACAACTCAATCTCTGTACTCGCCCGTTCCTTCCTATTGAGGATTGCAGAATATGGTGACGATCTTCTCACCTGCCAGCCCCTTCTCCCATTGAGTTGAGGGGGTGTTGGTGGTTGGTTGGACAAATCCTCTGGAGCATCGTAGCATCGTAACGCAGAGTCTCTTCCTAACTCTGCGGTAGTTGGTTTCCACCCACCACCCAAAAGCCGTAGACCTAGAAATCAGATCTGACGGAATTAGAGGAGAGTTGGCATGAAGGCTGTCGTATTTGACGGGGGACTCAGTGTACAAGAAAGGCCGGTCCCTAATTTCGGAGGAGACGAATCGGTCATCCGTCTATTGAAAGCAGGGATCTGTAATACCGATCTCGAAATCACCCATGGATATTTTGGATTTAACGGCGTGCTTGGTCATGAATTTGTCGGAATCGTTGAATACTCGCGAGATCCGTCGTTGTTAGGCAAAAGGGTCGTTGGAGAAATCAACGCGGCTTGCGGCCGCTGTGACTATTGTCGCAAAAATCTTCAACGGCATTGCCCTTCCCGAACCGTGCTGGGCATCTTAAACCGTGATGGCGCTTTCCAGGAATATTTCAGGCTGCCAGAAGAGAATCTTCATGTAGTGCCTGACTCTGTCTCTGATGATGAGGCTGTCTTCATGGAACCGGTTGCCGCAGCTTGTGGAGTGATTGCCCAGGTGAATTTTTCACCTCGGATGAAGGTTGCCGTACTCGGCGATGGAAAATTGGGCCTGCTCATTGCAATGGCTTTGTGCCAGACCGGTTGTCAGCTCAGCATCATCGGGAAACATACCAAGAAAATGGATGTCGTCGCTGATTATCCCCTCGCCCAGGTTGCGCTTGAATCGACAGAGAGTCTCCACCGGGAATTCGACGTCATCGTGGAGGCGACCGGATCCCCCGCAGGCTGGGATCTAGCGCTCAAGTTGCTTAAGCCCAGAGGGACGCTGGTTCTGAAATCTACTTTCCACGGGGAGATTGCATTTAATCCCGCCCCCATTGTTGTTGATGAGATTACAGTGGTCGGATCCCGCTGTGGCCGGTTTGAGCCGGCATTTCAGCTACTGGAATCTAAGAAAATCCATCCTGCCCGATTGCTTCAACACTGTTTCCCCCTGGATGACGCGCTGCGAGCCTTCGAGATCGCCCAACAGCCCGGAGTTCTGAAGGTTATGTTGCAGCCGTGAGGATAATGAACTGGAAGCCGGTAGGATTCAGGAACAAATTCAAACGGCAATGAAAGGCCTTAAAAAGCAAGTCTACCCCTGCTATATTCATTCCCGAAAGAATTGAGAATTGGCATTCCCCCCCGGCTCCCTCTCCCGCGTTGGGGCGAGGGGAGCCGACAATTCGTTATTGTGTTCCTATTCCCAAGAGAGAGGGGCCGTACTTTACTCGCCTTAGACCCAGGGCAGCAGTCGCGAGTGACCGCCGTCACTCGCTCCATGCCCCTGGGCTATTTTATATGGCCCTTACAGGGCCAAAAGCCTCTGCCCGTGCGGCCTTCCAACACCTTGTTTGCAACTTAGTATTTCTTATGAACCTGAATCCTTAATGATCTCCTTCCAGACCAAGGAATAAACATACCCTTGAACGTTCGAGATCGTTCTGGAAGAAACGGGATATAACGTTGCAGAAAAGAAAATCTTGAGGACTCTTAGTGCAGCTTCCGGGGTAGTGATTCTTCAGTATCTCCCAACCTGCGTAAATGCAAATAGGCGTCAGTGCCATATCCTTCCATCGAGATAATCTGAAGATCTCCTCCAAAGTAACGCGCATACAGGCGGCTGAGCGGCAGGCCGTATCCCAAACCAGCCATGGGAGCATGAAAGTCATTGTAATAAATCGAAGAGGGCCTAATGGTCTGCCGAGCGGCCGTTGTGTACTGGTAGGTCCAAATACGGGAAATGCCACTGCGCGGAATGCCACCTCCTTCGTCCGAAATCTTGATTGTGACGTCCTCATGGCCTTTGGAAATGACGACCCGGATGGTCGGTAAATCGTTGACCTTGTCGCCGTGGAGCTCGACAACCGCGCGCATTGAGTTCTTGAGTAGCTCAAACAGCATATGATGCAGATGAGATGGGATATAGGTAAACGTCAGATCCGTTCGGCCCAGGATGGCGACTTCAGGAGCTACGGTATAATGCAGGATGCATAGATTCTGAGCGTCGGCGATCGCCTGTTCGGCAACTTCAGCGGGGGAACACTTCTCGCAAATCAACCCAACAAATCCGTTGGACGAGCCATTGTGGCATGAGATGTAGTGCCCGATGAGCATTCGAATCCCGATGCGGGACAAATAGAACCGATCAAGGAATTCAGGTATTTCAGAGCCGAGCTCGTCTTCTCCAAGCTGCTCTTTCAGTTCTTGGATTCCTTTAGCCATGATCGAGACCACGTTGTTGTGACGCTGCTTAATGGCATCTATGGTCTGGGTAAAACGATCTTCATCCTCAAGGGTCTGAGGCAGAGGCAATTCCACCAGGTCGCTTAACGTCTCAAGATACATATTGCGGACCACTTGGACCGACGGCATCTTGGATAATTCAAGAGGCAGACTTTCCAGTTCTCGGATTCGATGGGCGATTCGAACTGGCAATTCTTTGTGAAGAAATCGGGCTCCAACCAGCAGATTTTCTTTGGAAGGGATCGACCCTAACTCCGACAACTGTTGTATGGTCACCGCACGTTGCCGGAATTGGGACAGATAGTGAACCTGCTCGTGCAACATCTTTTCCCGCGCAACAATCATGCCCTCATCCTGAGGATCGGAACGGGAATTGGCTCGATTGGAGTGTACGTTCTCCGTTACCTTAGGCATTCTTCACCATCACCTTGGCCATCACTCCCGGATGACATAGCAGGAATCAAGACTGCTCCTTACTGACTACAAGAGCATGCCTATGCCTCGATGGTCAATTCCTTTTTAGAGCGCATTCCTGCGTCTGGGGCAGTTGCAACTCTTTAGGAGGCGGGTGCAACACTTCAAACAAGTTCCCCAACAAGGCTTTCAAATAACTCCCGATCTACCTTGAGTTCCTGATCGACCAGTGGCCCTTTTTGGACTGCCGGCCCGCTGTCTTCGTACACCGCCCTCTCCTGCCGATAGAAGAGTCCGATGGGAATCCGATCACCCCATTCCATCGCTTTTTCCAAAGCAGGGCTGAAATGACTTGCATCATACAATGCTTCTTTCTCCAACTTGTAAACTCGTTGTTTAAACCATTGAGAAAGCAACGGTAGGAATTTGTTTCGTCGCCTCCCTTTGGTAGGGGGAGAAGGGGGAGATCCGCGTAAAATCATAGTGGCCCCCCCGTTGTCGCGCGCCCATAAAGGATCGTCATTCCCTTGAGACGTTCTGCTATTTCCGGAGTGATCATTTCGCGACGATAGCGCCAACGCCAGTTGCCATCAGGCTTTGCGGGCAGGTTCATTCTCGCTTCACTCCCAAGACCCAAAAGATCCTGCAGCGGGACAATGGCCAGGTTGGCGACTGAAGCGAAAACCGCTCGGATAAACGTCCAGTGGATGTCGATAGCGTCAGTGGCCAGGTATTTCAAAGCGAAAGCCCGCTCTTGATCTACTTCTTGAAGCGTGCGAGTACTATCCAGAGTGCCTGTGTCGGTCCACCACCCGATGGTTGTATTATTGTCGTGCGTCCCGGTATACACGACCTGATTCCGTCTATAATTGTGGGGCAAAAAATCAGAGGCTGGTGAAGCGGCAGCGAAAGCAAATTGCAGGACAGCCATTCCCGGGAAACCAAATTGCTCCATCAACTCGACTACTTCGGGCGTAATGACCCCCAGATTTTCGGCGACTATTGGCAAATTCCCGAATTCCTTGCGCACTGCTTCGAATAGGGCCGCTCCTGGACCTTTCACCCACCGACCTGCCACTGCTGTTTTCTCCGAGGCAGGCACTTCCCAATAAGCCTCAAACCCACGAAAATGGTCCAAACGGACGAGCTCGAACAATTCAAAGGCGGCTCGAAACCGTTCGATCCACCAACCAAATCCGGAGTGCTCCATGATCTCCCAACGATACAACGGATTTCCCCAAAGCTGCCCAGTCGCGCTGAAATAGTCGGGGGGGACACCGGCAACCACCGTTGGGCTTCCTTCTGCATCCAGACAAAACAATTCTGGATGGGCCCAAACGTCCGAACTATCGCGCGACACAAAAATCGGGATGTCTCCCATGACCTGGACTGCGCGGTTGTGACAGTATTGCTTAAGTTCCTTCCACTGATGGAAGAAAAGGAACTGGGTGAATTTGTGAGAGTCTATTTCACCCGCAAACTCATGGGCCCATTTCGTTAGAGCCTCGGGCTCCCGCTGAGCAATGGGCCCTTCCCAATCATTCCAGGCAATGCCTCCGTGCTTTTGTTTCACTGCCATGAAGAGGGCATAATCTTCCAGCCAAGAAGCGTTCCTCATACAAAAAGATTGGAATACTTCGCGCTGCGAAGCTGAGGCATGAGACCAGAACTTCTCGTAGGCCTTTCTGAGTAGAGGAAGCTTCCACGCCGTGACGGCGCTGAAATCAACCTTCGATAATGATCCAGAAGGGGGATTGTCTAAATCGCAGGGCGCAAGGAGTCCTTCTTCCGAAAGCTTTTCAAGACTGATGAGCAACGGATTTCCTGCAAAAGCAGAAAAAGTTTGGTAGGGAGAATCCCCGTAACCCGTAGGACCTAGAGGCAACACCTGCCAGAGAGACTGTCTTGTTGAATGGAGGAAATCGACAAACTGAAAAGCTTCCGGCCCCAAGTCGCCGATGCCAAATCGGCCTGGAAGAGAAGTTGGATGAAGAAGAATGCCACTCGAACGTCTTAATTTCACGCGGGAATTATATGGGTGTGGCAACGGAAGAAGCAAGCACGATAGCTCATGTCTATTCCCTCGGCCGAATCCAAGATTGATTGAAGGCCCGAGTCTTCCGAGGCCGTGATGGTGCAAGAGGAAACAGGTGTGGGACGAATGAATTTCGTGGTGATGAATTTTGTAGGGGCGAAGCATTTGCTTGCTATGCAGAAACCGATTCATCAACCGTCACTGAATGCTTCGCCCCTACGGACGGTGTTTCTCGGCGAAAACGGCGTTGCGGAGCTCCGCCCTCCAAATCAGATTCTCGGTGTGAGGGCCGAGATCTACGAGGCCGAATGGAAACAAGGGTGGAACGCGCGCGCTGTCGCGCGTTCACTGAGCGTGCGCCGGAGCGCCCGCTCCACCCTCTAGAATTACCCGCGAAGGATCGGGGGCGAATTCGACGAAATTGGCGGACAGCTTAATCCACCAGTCGGCTGGCTCCGGCGCTTCTTATTGTTGATAACCAGCCTGATTTTCAGCCGCGATGACGGGCGTGGAAGCCTGTCGCTACTGGGCTCAGTAAGAACAAAATTGATTCCAACACCTCGAATCTGGTATTCATGGGTTTTTATTCATGGCAAAGTTGCATCTGCCGCATGCATATCCCACCATCCGGTGGTTCTCGTATCACAAGAAAGGAACAAATAACCTATGCTCTCCATCCGCCACAAAGTATTGGACGGTCAACTAATGACTGGAACTTTTCTGAATCTCGGATCGGCATTGACTGTCGAGATCGCCGGAAACACAGGATTTGATTGGCTCTTGATCGATCTGGAGCACGGCTCTGGAGATTTTTCAGAGCTCGTTCACCAGTTGCAAGCTGCCGGGTGCACACCGGCAGCGCCAATCGTGAGAATTGCCTGGAATGAGGCACCTCGCTTCAAGCGTGCCCTCGACTTGGGCCCATCCGGCATCATGGTTCCCTATGTCAACACGGCTGACCAGGCACGACAGGCAGTTGAAGCGATGCGCTATCCTCCCCATGGAATTCGCGGGGTAGCCAGCCTTAATCGCGCTTGCAGGTTCGGAACCGGCTTTGAGCAATATTTCGCGACGGCTAACGATCAGCTCCTGACTGTCATTCAGATCGAAACTCGTCAAGCCGTCGAGCAGGCCGAAGCTATTGCGGGCGTTGATGGAGCTGATGTCTTGTTCGTGGGGCCAACAGATCTTAGTGCTAGCCTAGGTTTGGAGCGGAATTTCGATCATCCTGAATTCCGAAAGGCATTAGCAAAAGTGGTTGCCGCCTGCAAAAGCAACGGTAAAGCTCCCGGGATACTGGTTTCGAACGCCGGAGAAGTGGAACTTGTGCTCAGCGAAGGGTTCACATTCGTAGCGCTGGGATCCGACGGAGGAGTTGTTGCAGCTGGAATGCAGAATTTGGCCAGCACTCTCAAGAAGTATAAGCGAGCGTAACCGTTAAGAAGCAGGCCCTATCCCCCATGAAAGAGAAGGAGAAGAAGAGATGCGAATCGGATGGATTGGAACAGGAGTGATGGGTCGATCTCTGGCAGGCCATTTACTCACTGCCGGTCACACCCTGACGGTTTACAACCGCAGCAAGGAAAAAGCGGAGGTACTTCTGCAACGTGGGGCCGTCTGGGGAGAAACACCTGCCTCTGTGGCTGAAAATTCGGAAACCGTCTTCACGATGGTTGGCCTTCCCAGTGATGTCGAGGAAGTCTATCTTGGTTCCGTAGGGATTTTTTCAACGGCCCAGCCTGGCACGGTAGCCGTGGATATGACGACCAGCAGCCCAGCCTTGGCTCAGCGCTTGTCTTTAGAAGGAACGAAACGGGGATTGCGCCTGCTCGATGCCCCGGTAACTGGGGGGGATGTGGGCGCAAAGAATGCCGCCTTGTCCATCATGGTAGGCGGAGACTCCGATACTTTTGAGCAGATGAAACCATTATTTGAGAAGCTGGGAAAAACCATTCTCCTGCACGGCCCAGCGGGAGCAGGACAACATGCCAAGATGGTGAACCAGATCCTCATCACCGGAATCATGCTCAGCCTCTGCGAGGGATTGATGTATGCTCGAAGAGCGGGACTCAATCTTGAAAGTGTCTTACAGAGTGTCAGCGGAGGAGCCGCAACTTCTTGGGCCCTGCAAAACCTGATGCCGCGGATTCTCAAGGGGGATTTGGAGCCGGGCTTTTATGTCGAGCATTTCATTAAAGACATGGGGATCATAACAGCCGAGGCTGAACGAATGAATCTAGCCCTACCTGGAACAGCTTTAGTTAAGCAGCTCTACCAGGCTGTGCTAGCGTGTGGAGGGGCCAAAAAAGGAACTCAAGCGCTCATTCTCGCATTGGAAGCTTTAAATGGAGGAGGAGAACTCAAATCTTGATGCCGGCCTGAAAACATCCTTCCGACGTCCGGAGGGACCGGCCCTCTAGCCAGAACAAACTAGGCGTTGAGATGGCCGTGACTGCATCTTCGGTGCAAGCAGGGTGATCTGGACTTCCCTTGAAGTCGATCAGGGATATTCCTACGAAGGTTTCCTGTACCGAGCAGGAGAGTATTTGTTCAGTGTCTGAATAAACTCCTGGGCATCTTTTGGAACCGGCTCAGTCGCGTCGAAAAGCAAGTCTTTGGCACCGACAACCTTTCCATAAATTACCTGATTGGCATCGCGATCCTGCTTGAGCACTGCACCATTGAGTTCCAGGCCGACAAAGACCCCTTGACTGCGGGAATAGCTCAGGATTTTTGCTTTCATGTACGCATCCGTCTCGGCCGAACTTGATCTCCCTACCGGGCCGGCTGCAACAGATGCATCACCGCCGAGCGTGAACTTGTTTTTGATGAGACTATTGATCCCATCCAGGTCCATGACCAACATGACGACATCTACAGCAGCTCCTCCGGCCAACAAGCCAAAACTGCCTCCAGTCAAATCAACCATCGATGGAGGACCCCATTCGCCTGTCCCGCCGTTCTTGCGGCAACTCACCGCGCCACGTCCATAGCGGCCGCCGAAAATAAACCCACCCTTTTTCATGGATGGGATTACCACCACACAGGCACACTTGGTGAGTAGATCTTCGGGTATCGATTTGTCTGGCGTAGCCATGATCTCATTTAAGACCGTAGCCGAGGATTTCAAACGATTGGCCTCTTTCGTTTGCGCCTGGCCAATTGAGATTCCCCCGGAAGTTAACAAAACGATAATAAGAGAAAATATGATAAAACTACGCACAGTGAGTTCCTCCCTTTCAGGTATTCACGCCAGCCTACGGATTCCCTATGAGTCTACCAGATGAAATCGAAGAACGCACCGGAGTTATTTCGGATTTGTTGGCGATGGCGTCAATGATTAGCGGGCGTCCTACTCCGCGGTTTTCTTTAACTCACATTTGTGAGGGAGAAGGGCGCCCTGTAAAATCCCTTTAACAACAAGGGATGACGGGAAGAGCAACCCCGGGCCATATAGAGAAAATCGGAGAAACGATGTCAATATCCCTTGCAAAAACTTTTCATATGGAAACAAGGGGGAGATGAAATGCAAGAAAAAGAAAGCCTCATCCTGACTGCGGTTGGGCGGGATCAAATTGGTTTGGTTGAAAAGATTTCGGAATTTATCGTTGAACAAGGATGCAATATCGAAGACAGCAAGATGGCGGTCTTTTGTGGAGAATTTGCCCTGATCATCCTCATCACAGGGCTATCCGAAAATCTGACGAAAATCGCGCGCACTTACAATGAACTGGGAACGATGACTGGCTTGACGATTTGGGTGAAAAGGCCCTCCAGCAAGATGACTTCTTCCCAAACTCTTCCCTATCGACTTACGGCGTCCTGCATGGATCATCCGGGGGTTGTTCACCGCTTGAGCGCCCTCTTGAGCGAGATGTCAATCAACATCGAATCGATGGAGACCAAAACTTATCCGGCTCCAGTCAGTGGCACGCCCATTTTCCGGATGGAGGCAGACCTATCTGTCCCTGCCGGTCTCAACATCAATCAATTACGCACTCGCTTTGCTGAAGTGGAAAGGGAAGAAAATATTGACATCGATCTTTCCCTCATGGAGTGACTAACCCGGATTCCTCAACACCAGCCGCCGCGTGAGGTCATGCGGCCTATAACGGCTGTAGGCCGGGCGACCCTACCCGGCGACAGGGATTTCTATCGATTTGCTGATTTGCCTGAGACTTGCCAGACGCTCAGGAAAGGGGAAAAGTGTATCGATGACCTGCGGATTCAGGTGGAACGCAAGCTCCGCCGTGCGTTCATTGAGCGTGCGCAGGAGCGCCCGCTCCACCTAGCGACGCACGCCCAACTTCGGAACTCGGGTTCAAAGCTTAAGTCTTTTTTCAAGAGCACCTACCAGAGTGGAAAGTGTTTTCACGCGCGCCCAGAGTTTATCTTCTGCTTCCACTAACGTCCAGGGGGCGTGCACAGTGCTGGTTCTTTCTACCATTTCCGACACTGCAAGCATGTAATCGTTCCAGCGCGCCCGGGCGCGCCAATCATCCAGACTGATCTTGTGCATTTTGTGTGGGGTCGTCTCCCTATCCAGAAAGCGGCGCAGCTGTTCTTCAGGACTGAAATGCAACCAAAATTTAAACAGCACGGCACCGGACGACTCGATATGGCGCTCGAAGACATTGATCTCCTGATAAGCTCGGCGCCATTCATTTTCTGTGGCAAAACCTTCGACCCGATCCACTAAGACCCGGCCATACCAGCTTCGATCGAAGATTGCCATATGTCCCGCCTTGGGCAACTGCTTCCAAAAACGCCACAGGTAGTGGTGGGAGATCTCTGTGGCATCCGGCGCAGCAATCGGAATCACATCATAACCGCGCGGATCGAGTTCCTGAGTGAGTCGCTTAATATTCCCGCCTTTGCCGGCAGCATCCCACCCCTCATAGACGACTACAACCCCTACTCTCTGGCGATAGCATTCGAGTCCAAGGTCCCGAAGACGGTTCTGCAGCTTGCCGATTTTGTTCTCATACTCCTCGCGGCTGAGGCGCTTGCTCAGATCCACTCTTTCGAGCACCGTATGAGTGGTAGAGGGAGAAACATGGAAAGAGAGACCCAAACTTTCCCCTCCCGACTTTTGAGCCTCATTGAATCGATTGGCCTGCCCCCCACTCGGCCCTTGGGTTCCCAGTCCGCGTTCTGAAAGAACTCGTTTCAGTGTCGCCACGACGGAGTCTAAGACTTTGACTCTGCGAAATCTGCTGTCATTGGCTTCGACTAAGGTCCAGGGGGCATTGGCCGTGCTCGTCGCGACAAGCAAGTCTTCCGCCGCTTTGGCGTATTTTTTGTAGCGACGGCGTTTCTTCCAGTCAGGCTGTGATAGTCGCCATTGCTCATGTTGGTCTGCTCCAATATCTTTCAGACGGCGCTTCTGCTCTTGTTTTGAAATATGAAGCCAAAATTTGATCAGGACAATACCGTCGTCACACAATTGGCGCTCAAATTCGCGAATTTCGTAGGCAATGGACTCGGCCTTTCTCCGGCTCACGATCCCGTCGACCCGATCTTCAAGGAGCACCCGATACCAGGATCGATCGAGAAACAGGAACTTTCCCTTCCCCGGTAAGCGGGACCAAAACCTCCAAAGAAATGGACGAAGAAATTCCTCTTCATTAGGCTCTTTGGCTGAGTAGACCTTAAATCCGCGCGGATCGAGGGAATAGGCAAGACTGCCAATCGAGTCTCCTTTGCCGGCCGCGTCCCAACCTTCGAAAAGAACCACCACGGGTATTTTGGCCGCCCGAATCCGTTGTTGCAGGTCACACAACTGTTCGCGCAACGAAGCAAGACGTTCCCGAAAAGCTTCTTTACTCAGGGTTAGATTGAGATCAAGTGTCTCGAGCATAGAGTTTGTGTCTAACTGTTCGTCATCCGGCTCACTTGGGGAATTTGTCGCGTAAAAGAATGAAAGTGCAAATTATGTCAGACAGAGAAGCGCAGAATTACCCCGCTTGGGCAAATCAAACCCTCTTTCCCCCGACAGGAGGAAACCAGGCGCCGAGAGGTCCTATTGTCAAAAGCTCAGGAAAGAACAGAATCAGGCGCCTCGGCCTTCTATCCTTTTCGGCATATTGGAGGAGAGAATTAAGAGGCAGGGTACTGAAAATTGGACAGACTGCGCGAGGACGTCATTATTCCGCTGTTTCGGCGTAAGCGCCTACTGCGGAATTGTCAGGGTTGCTGGAAACTTGCTATGACATACCCCTACTCTTGGATCACCTTAGGATTCGCCTAATGAGGGCTAGGCTTGGAAGGAAGTAATCGGGCCAAACGCTCATCTTCTGCCAGCGCCTTGAAATCCGGGTCTTTAGTGATTTTGTCATAATCATCAAAACCATTCTCAAGCGCCTTGAGTAAATAGCTCATAGCCTTCTCGGTTTGTCCGCTTTGAACATAAAGCTTGGCTATATAGAAATTCTGGATTCCCTGATTCACATCAGCCGTGCGAATGATGGTTCCAGAATTGGAGATCTTCTCAAGTATTGCGGGGTCTAACCGGAAAGCTTCTTGTAAAGACTGAAAACCTTCAACGCTCTTGTTCACTGCGAAATAGGCGGCCCCCAGGTTGTGGTAGGCTATGGCGGAGATGGAATTGAGCACAACAGCTTTTTGGTAATATTTGATTGCCTTTTTATAATTCTTCAGGCTGTAGTACACCGTTCCCAGATTGTTCCAGGCCTCATAATACTTCGGATTCAATTTCTTCGCATGTTCATACTCCACTTTAGCCTTCTGGAGGTCCGGAAGCGAATGATAGGCAATCCCCAGCTTGTTGTGGGCAATGGGGTCGCGTGGATTCAGGACGAGAACTTTCTGATAGGTAAGAATTGCGTCTTCATACAACTTTCGAACCATTAAAGAATCTGCCCTTTTCGTCAACTGATCAATCTCGGCGCGATTCTCGGCTGAAATTTCGACTGGTTTGCCCCCGTCAGCCAACAAAGGCAGGACAGCGACAAACAGAAAAATGATGATGATTGGAATTCTTTTCATCGGTCCCCGCCTGCGGATACATCTAAGGATGACAAGGCCTGAAGTTCTAGAAGAATCTGGGGGATAAAATGTCTTACGGACCTATTATAGCAGAGAAAGAATTCGGGCTGATAATTACAGTGATTCCAATTCCTTTTGTTTCAAAGCTTTGATCTTGTCTCGCAACTGAGCGGCCCTCTCGAATTCAAAGTTCTTGGCTACCTCCCGCATCTCTTTCTGCAACTTGATGATATAAGCCTCAAGTTCGTCGGACGAATTAAACTCCAGCACCTCCTCTTCGACCGGGATTTCAACATAATCTGCCTTCGTCATGGCCACCAGGCTGACATCAATCGGTTTGACAATCGATTCCGGCGTAATTCCATTTTCCTGGTTATACCGCACTTGTCTCTCCCGACGACGATTCGTCTCCCCGATGGCATTGCGCATAGACTCGGTCATGACATCCGCATACAGAATTGCGCGGCCGTTGATGTGACGTGCAGCCCGGCCCATCGTTTGAATCAAGGAATCACGCGAACGGAGAAAACCTTCTTTGTCCGCATCCAATATGGCCACTAGCGAGACTTCCGGCAAATCGAGACCTTCGCGTAACAGGTTAATCCCAATGAGAACATCAAATTCTCCACGCCTCAAGTCGCGAAGAATCTTAATGCGTTCCAGCGTCTCAATCTCCGAGTGCATGTAGCGGCAACGAACTCCGACCTCCCGGTAATACTCCGCCAGATCTTCAGCCATTCGTTTCGTGAGGGTGGTGACGAGCACGCGCTCTTTGTTTTTCTCACGGATCCGGATCTCATGGAGTAAATCATCAATCTGTCCTCGCACGGGGCGGACTTCCACTTCCGGGTCCACTAGTCCTGTCGGACGGATGATCTGTTCTACAACAACCCCTCCCGTTTTGGTCAGTTCATAAGGGCCGGGGGTAGCCGAGACATAGACAACCTGATTCAGCCGCTCTTCAAATTCTTCAAATTTCAAGGGCCGGTTATCCAGAGCTGAAGGCAAACGGAATCCATAGTTAACCAGATTCTCCTTTCGCGAACGGTCGCCCTTATACATTCCGCGAACCTGAGGAACGGATTGATGGCTTTCATCAATAATCATGAGATGGTCCTTAGGCAGGTAATCTAGAAGTGTCGGTGGAGGTTCACCGGGCTGCCGTCCGGACAAGTGACGAGAATAGTTCTCAATCCCATGACAGAAGCCAATCTCCTTCATCATCTCCATGTCAAAAAGGGTGCGTTGATGAAGACGCTGGGCTTCGATGAGCTTCCCTTGCGCTTCCAACTGGGGCCGCCACCACTCCAATTCTGCTTTAATGCTCTTGATGGCCTTCAATAAGGTACTGCGCGGAGTCACATAGTGCGATTTAGGGTAAATCGGCAATCGCTCGTAAGTGATCTTAACGTCTCCATAAAGTGGATCAATCTGATAGAGCCCTTCGACTTCCTCTCCAAACATCTCCACCCGATAGGCAACGTCATCATAAGCCGGAAAAATCTCGACATAATCTCCCCGCACCCGAAAGGTTCCACGACGGAAGTCCGAATCATCTCGTTCGTACTGGATTTCGACCAACTTCTTAATGATCTCCTCCCGCCGGATCCGTTGCCCTTTCTCCAGGAAGAGCAACATCCCATAGTAGGCCTCCGGAGAACCAATCCCGTAGATACAACTCACGCTCGCCACGATGATACAGTCGCGGCGTTCGAAGAGAGTGCGGGTCGCTGACATCCGCATCTTGTCAATTTCTTCATTGATCGTGGATTCTTTCTCAATGTAGGTGTCCGTGGAGGCAATGTAGGCTTCGGGCTGATAGTAATCGTAGTAACTCACAAAATAATCAACGGCGTTACCTGGAAAAAATGTTCGAAACTCCTGGCAAAGTTGAGCGGCCAGAGTTTTATTATGCGCCAATACCAAGGTGGGACGGTTGATCGCTTCGACAACCTTGGCCATGGTGTAGGTCTTCCCGGATCCGGTGACGCCGAGCAATACCTGGTGTTTTTCCCCGTCATTCAAGCCTTTCACCAACTGTTCGATGGCCTGAACCTGGTCACCTCGAGGAGTGAACTGCGCAACCCGAAAGGCATTTTCAGATCGTTGCATCGAAGAAACAGAAGGATTCATGAACAATCACCGCCAGGGGATTTCTTTTACCGCGAGAATTCACAACACTTTCTACTCTAGCGCAATCTGATTTATTAGGCGAATACAGAGGGGCTTTCTGAAACATGAATCCATCAGAGCGAGTCAAAACGACACTTGGAAGTCTGCCGGGCAGCTTCATCTTGTTCAAGAAAGGGAATCATGGGGGCAATGCTTGTGGGAGTCGTTGACCTCGCCTACCCTCTTACGGATTTAGTCCAACATCAGCCAAGAGAAGCAAGTGGAGAGCGGAGCTCTGCGACGCCGCCATTGTTCTCTACTAACCGGCCTCTCGGTGTTCGGCCCTCCAGCAGACTTCTGCGACTTGGGACAAAGACGACTGCTGCTTGAGAGAGCCTCAAATGAACGCGAATTAACGCAAACGATCCATTGACTCTTAGAATCTCGAGGGACTAGTCCCTACTCCAAGCCGCCCGACTGCTGTGGAAAGAGCCCATGGGTAGGCCGTTCTCGCCCAGAGCACGGACTACGGGGTATGATCGGTAGTTGCAGCTTTGGGTAAAAGTGTACGATCTTGCCTGCAATGTATAGTGGGATAAAAGATCAGGTCTAATCACTAAACCAAAGCCTTTCTCCCTTAGGGTAGCTCTGGCCCAGTTGCGGAGTGCTTCGGTACCGTTGCTCTGAAGGTTTCAACCACACATACCTGGCGACCTAGTTTAGTTCAGTTTACGGATCACTACTTGACCTTGGAACTGAACCTATGCCTGATATAAGGAACCAAGCCGAAGGAGAAAGCTGCAAAGAAGAGCAGGCTTTGAAACCAGATAAAGGTGGGAAGTTCAAATCCTTGAAAGGTCCACCCCAGGAAAAAGTAATCGATAAAAAACCCGAAATCCACGGATTCTCCGCGTAGTATGAAAGTCAGAACGTATGCAATTGTCCAACTAAGGAAATAGCATCCTAAGTAAGTGACGGATTTCAGCGTGACGCTCATTTGACATCAGTCCCTTGAAACTTATCTTTGTAGACGCTCTATCCTTGTCTCTATTTTAGAAATGCCGCGAGTCAACAGGGAAACAAGCTCATAAAGCATCTCAGCACAAGTCTCTTTCACACCTTAATTCATGTGACCTATTTCAAGACTTGACTCAATTTAGCGCTGAGTTTTTTGTTTATTCTGAGTCGTGAGATACATTGCACCTAAAACTGCAGCGAGAATTAGACCTGCGACAAGCGGAACAGCCAATACGGCTTGCCAAGGAACATGGCCTGTTCCACTCGAAATGATTATCATCCCAGTGGTCCCGCCAAAAAAGGCACCACCCAAAATGAATAGAAGAAGTGTCGGAAAGACTTTTCTGGAAGCGCTCATTCAATGTTCCAGTTCATTAAGGAAGATTGACCCATCTTTTAGAATCTTGTGAACAGGCGCCTTTTTGTTCGCATATGTGCCCATATCTCAAGTGTGCCACCATGGTGAATATGTTCAACCTAACTTTCCTTTAGAGTTGGCAACAAGCATTTGATGCCAGAGGACCGCAAGTGTCCCAAGTTGAACAAGGAGGGTCACAGACCAATATATAAATATCATTACGCCGCTTGAGATGTTTCCAATCAACCTCTCAATCCCCAGCCCAACAATCACACCAGGTATTTGAGTAAACCAAAGCAACATTACTATCAAATCGGAATGGGGCGACATCTCCAGCACTTCTATGCAGAATACGAGAACAGAAAACACTGGGATTTCAAATAAGGCAACAAATGTTAATGATTTCAGAAACAATGTCCTCGACTCAGATGACATGGTCAGTCACGAAAAACTATATACCTGCGGGTTCGATAAGTGGGTCTTCAATCCCATATTGCAGGGGAATAATGTCCGAAAAGTCTCAAAGCCAATATGTTCAGTATGCCCATGACTATAAGGGACATTTGGATCCCATTCCTTGGAGTCCCCATATGGAGCCCCATGTCGAGAGTTCGCTGACTTCATCAAGGGCAGAGAACATCGCCTACCAGAATCAATTCTTCTCTCCCTTTGCCCGATTTAGCTAGACATCTTGCTGTAAGCAATCTGGACCGGAATTGAGCCTCATGTCTAAATATTCAACGTTAGTTATACTCAAGTCCGGTTCAAATGCTTCAATGACGTGAGATGAGAATGAAAATTCCGAGGAGAACGATCCAAAAAGCTAAGCCAGCATAACCAAGAACAAAACTCAGTGATGAAAGCCTTTGTGCAGAAGAATCATTTCTCTTCCTTGCCTCTCGAGATGCGATAGTCGCAAGTGTAATAGCCGCAATGCTTCCTAGCACAGGTAAGAGTGCCCACCCGATAGTAGAGGATAGGAATGCAACAGAAGGAAGTGCTGAATCTAATTTGGAACGGCTGCTTGATGAGAATGGCATTATCTCAAATACTCTGGTAATTGTTTGTCCACACGCCAGATAGAATCCACTTATCCCGAATTCCGAAGTTGCGTGAGCGTCGCCAGGTGGAGTGGGCGCTCCGACGCACACTCATTGAACGCGCGACGGAGCGCGCATTCCACCAAAATCCGCAGACTATCGGTATACTTTTCCCCCTTGTCCCTGTCTTACAAGTCCTAGGCAAATCAGCCAATAGATAGAAATGACGCCCGCCCAACTTCAGAATTCGGGCTTATTGAGATTTGCGAAACACTGTGGCAGGAGTTCAAGCGCCGAAAGAGAAACTCAGCATAAATCGATTGTTAGTATCAAGGCTGGAAATACAGGCGGAACGCCCGCACCACAACCTGGAGTTGGGTCCTTTCCAAATATTCCAAATGTTACTGGTTCATCCATTGCTCAGTGTAGACCTCTGAAATAAACCATCGAGAAGGCGATTACTGACCATGCTAACAGTCCAAAATATCCAAAATTCACACCCATCTTAGCTAAACCATAACCTTGTATCTTGATGTCCCGATTCAAACCTCTCAGAGCAATCTCTCCCAAAATCACTCCAATAAGACTCCCTGCGAAAGGCACAAAGAATCCAACGGTAGAAAAGACAAAGGAAAGGGATGCAAGGCCAGAGACTTTCTTTTTGTCAGTAACACTATTCACTCTGGAGTTCTCGGATTGAAAATTAGTGAGCTCTGCAGAGGCAGATGTATCAATTGTTGGGCAGTCATTCGGATGGGGGGAACGATTCTAATAATGGCCACAATCGCTCGCTGCTTGAATTTCGATATGGCGGCAGAAGAGGGCCGATTGGAAAAGTAATAACTTTGTAGAAAATAGTGGGACTCCAGCGCAAATTCTCAGCTCTGCCCCAGTTCACACTCGCAACGGCGAGATGTGATAGCGGAAATAACAGTATCAAGTAAAGAACAAAAGAAATTGTTCCAAATCTACGATAGGCGCGCTTCCCCTTTTCAGTTAAGTTGGTTTCGTCAAGTGTTATAAACGCTTTCTCTGCTCTCAAACAATAAAAGAGCCGCAGAATAACATAAGGTGTACACAGTGGTAGAAGCATGATTAGAGTCATTCCCACAAATGGCAACACGTGTGGGTGAAACCAGAGTAGATTGTTCACCCTTGGGATCATGATCATGAGGAGCAGAATTACTGGAAACTTGTAAATAGAGATAATTCTCTTTTTTGTTACGCCCATTTTCTATTTTCCTTGCAGCTTCGTCACCCGTAACGGCTTGGAGGCATTCAAAATTACTTTAGTCGAATGATGTTGTAATCTGTAGGAACTAACGGAGGGGCCTGGTTTAGATCGGCATGGAAATGCGGGAATAGATCATAGAAAATGTGCAATGGAGACGGCCAACCTCCTTTCCATCTTTGATAAACATGGCTTTTCGACCAGCTGTCTTGAATAGTGTGATACATGATCCCACGTATCATTGAAGCCCCTTGCCAATTTCCTTGACACTCAAGTGACCCTTCCAAAACCTGCAAACGCTGGAGGAGTTTTGTTGTTGCTTTCCATGCCTCGAATGGTGTTTGGTAGATCCCATCATTTTTCATTCCACCCATCGCATGGATATTTGTCGCCGCCGCATCTGTCCCCTGTGTCCCTATATCAATCAAGACCGACGTTTGTGCTGCAATATAAGCCTCATCGTGTGTTCGCCCAGACAAGATTTCAGATATGTATGTACTTGCGAAATGCACTGGTGATAATGAACGTCCTTCGTCATCAATGAAATTGATGGGATTGTTTAGGACATAACCATACAAGTTTGTATCTCCCCCTGCCAACAATATCGGATCTTTTGCAGTCCATCTTCCGGTTTCAGGATCATAATCTCGCGCGCCGAAGCGGACTAGACCGGTTTGAGCATCGTACAAGCCGCCAGCAAAGCCGAAGGGCTGGAAGCCCGGACTGGTGTCGTTCACCACCTTGCCAAATTCGTCGTAGTCCATTCGCTGAACGACAGCCCCTGTCATTGACTCGATGATCAGTCTTGGACTTCCAAGGTGATCCGACAAGATCCTGTAGGTGACACCGTTTTTCACCAAGTAATCGGGCATATTGCTCCGGCTGCCATAGACAAAAGTCGAAACTACATTGTTGTTTCCGTCCAACTCGGCTACCGGATTCAACTGACTCCCATAGAGCCAGCCCTGAACCAATACTCCATTCACCTTTTTCCCGACCCGCCGGTTTTGGCCATCGATCACGTATTCAATCTGAGATCCGTCCGGCAAGCCCACGTGCCTTAAATCGCCCAATACGTCGTACTGATAAACTGTCACTTCGGCATTTTTCGACCGGCTCTGCAGTTCTCCGTTGGCGGTGTACACGAAGTTCTGAGTTCCGAGTTCCGAGTTCAAGGTTACAAGACGGTCCTGGGCGTCGTAGGTGTAGTTTGTCAGTCCAGCGATTGTTGTGCGATTCAGCCGATTGCCGTTGGGGTCATAGCTATAGGTTGAGGCGAGAGATCCGTTCTTTGAGACAGTTTCCAACCTCCCGGCAACATCATAGGTGTAATGGGTGCTACTGGTGACTGCCTCGAAGGTCTCGGTTTCATCGGTGATTCTTCCCAAAAGATCTCTTCCGTAGGTCACGGCATAAACTGGCGTGCCGCCTGCCGAGGCACTATAGGCGATGGGCTCGGCGAAGCTATTGTAGCTATAGGCATCGCTCACATTTCCTAGAGTTGTCCCTGTGATCAGTCCGTTTTGAGAATCGTGCGCGACCGAAAGTGCCCCAGCCTGAATCAGCAAACTGTCCGGGTCGTAGCTGAAATTGAAGCTAGCACTGCCGTTGATGGTCTGGGATCTTACTCGAAAATCATTGTCATAGGTGCGATCGACAGATCCTGAAATCGGGCCTGTCCAGCCAACATGGACTGGCAGGAATCCATCATAACCGTAAGTCAGCGTTTCCCCGGTCGAAGTCACGATACTGCCGAGCTTTCCAGAAACAGCGTGATAGGTATAATCAAACTGTTCTCCTGGGAGATTCAAATTTGATAAACGACCGGCACTGTCGTAATTGAAGTCAATGGCCTGACCGTCGGGACGCAGGATACGAGTGGGTCGCCGCTCGGTGTTGTAGGTATAATTTGTGACATTTGATCCTGCTCCCACATTCGGAGGCGTATAGGTTTTGGTGAGATCCACTTCCGTATAGTCAAAAGCATGTTGCGGTCGTCCCGGTGGCGTGACGGAAGTCAGATTCCCGTTGGCATCATAACTAAAGCCAATCATCCGATTATCCGGCAGAAGCTGGGAGCTGACTCGACCTGCTTGATCATAGGTGAACCGGACTGTGCGGTGGAGTGGATCGGTAATCGTTTCCAAATAGCCCCTCGGGTTATAAGTAAAAATGGACCGACGCTCCTCTACGCCGCTTCCCACCGCAGCTGAAAACAAACGCCCGCGGGGATCGTAGCTGAAACGAGCCGGCTCCAATGAGGCAATCTGTGATTGGATGATGCGCCCTAAGTTATCGACCGTTGCGGTGCTCTGACGTCCTAAAGGTGTCGTATTCGTATAGGTTCGGGTTGCCGCGTTGTAATTCTGGGCATAGGTCCGGCCATTGACGACCAATGTGTCCGTCTGCGCCATAAGACTTAAGGGGTCATTGGGGTTGGTCAAGGTGGTCGATCGAGTATGGGTAGTATTCGATGTTAACCCTCCAGGCGTGGAAAGGGTTTGGTTCTTGACCAGTGAAGCTTGCATTCCAAAGCGGGGATCCGGCCCTTCGAGCATGCTCGTTGAAGTCCCATCAGGCAAATTGGCAGAGGATCCGCCGTCTATCCCGATCAACATGGAGGTTTGCGTCCCATCAGGGAAGAGGTTGGTCCTCAGTTCTCCTCCCTCTGGAAGGTTTGCAACGCGGTGCGTTGTCACTTCGTTTAGGGAATTACTGCGAACGACTTCAAGTCCATTCACCAGTTGATTTTGTGTGAGGGAAGTGAATCCCCCGGCAGGATCTTCATCACGATTCAGCAGACCTAATGAATCGTAGGTAAATTGATAAATGTTGTGTTGGGGATTTGTCAAGGTCAGCAACAAACCATCAACATCATAAGTGAACTGGGCTGTTTCGTTAGCCGGGTTGCTGACTGAAGCCAAGTAACTATCCTGATTGAGCGTGAGGGCTGTCCGATCTCCATAGGGACCGACTATCGCCGTGGCATTACCACTCCCGTCACGCTCAATGGTCGTGACATTGTTATCTCCGTCAACGATGGCCACCAATAACCCCGAACTGTCGTAATTAAACTGATAGCGCAAGCCCAATGTCAACGCATCCACCGTGCGTAAGTGACGACCCTCACGGTCAAAAATATAAACCTCTCCGCCATCTTCCGAGGGAATCGCCAATTCACTCAAAGAAAGGCCGGGGAGAGCCAAGGAGATTTTTCGAACTCTATGATTACTGGTATCCGCAATGTAAATGCTGTTGTCAGGGCCGATGGCCACCCCATAGGGGGAGTTGACCTTTGCGGCCGCGGCGGGTCCAGCATCTCCCGAGAATCCAAATGTCCCTGTTCCCGCGATAGTCGTAATGATCCCGTCCGGTGAAACCCGGCGGATCCGGTCGCCCTGCGTTTCGGCGATATAGAGACTTCCGTCGGACGCCACGGCAACCCGAAAAGACGGTTTGATTCCCGCTTCGGTGGCAGGTCCTCCATCACCGGTCGAGTAGGAGTTTCCATTCCCCACCGCGGTGGTGAGAAGCCCATCCGGACGAACCCGGCGAATGCGATAGTTAAAAGTCTCGGCGAGGAAAAGGCTCCCGTCAAGCCCTATGGCTACCCCTCCCAGGAACTGGAATTGGGCTTGGTTTGCCGGGATCCCATCACCGGAAAAACCGTTCACCCCGGTTCCGGCCACCGTAGAAATGATCCCATCTGGTCCGACCCGTCGAATACTGGAATTGTTACTATCCGCAATGTAGACGGACCCGTCAGGCGCGACCGCCATTTCTTGAGGCTGAAAGAGCTGGGCCTGCGTGGCGGAGCCACCGTCACCACTGTAACCCAGAGTACCGTTGCCCGCGATGGTGGAGATGATGCCATTCTTGTCAATCTTGCGAATCCGACTGTTAGCGGAGTCCGCGATATAGACCGAACCATCCGGTCCCAGAGCGACTCCGGTCGGATTGCGCAATTGTGCCTGGATGGCGAGGCCACCATCCCCGTTATACCCCGCCGTCCCGGTCCCTGCTATCGTGGAAATCGTTCCGCCTGGGGCCACTTTGCGGATCCGTTGGCTGTTTCTTTCAGCAATGTACAGGCTGCCGTCGCGATGTACCGCTACCGATCGAGGGGAATTCAATTGGGCTTGTATCGCCATCCCACCATCGCCATTGTAGCCGGCGGCGCCGGTTCCAGAAACCGTCGAGATGACAGGCTTCAGCTCGTAAGCGGTCCGACGGCTTCCATCTCCGTAGAACAGGATGCGGCCCGTCGGATCATAAACATGGTGAGCATTCAGACTCCATCCTCCTAAAGCCAACGCTCGTGCATCCCATGTTCCTAGCGCGTTGTCTTCCAAACTCAGGACGCTTTGCCACTCTTTCCACAAAACCACCTCCTGGAGTGTCTTCCCGAATGTGATGGGGGTACCTGCACCATTGTATCCAAAACGATTGACTCCTTCATAAACCCCATCGTAAGCGTAGCCCACGCGAACACGAACGGGCTGGCTCCCTTGTACAGTCCTGCCATACCCATCTTTCCCATCCCAGGTAAAGGTCAACTTCTGATTGGGAAGCGGTTGAAAACTCCCGGCCAGAGGTTGGCCGTAGTTATAATCATAGAGTCCATCGGCCGAAACATGCCGCTGACCGCCAACTTCAATGACAACATCGATCCGTTTCAGACTGCCTGGGACAGTCGGACCGCTGACTGGGATTTCCAACGTCTTGGCAGACTTTCTTCCTGGAACACGGTCGCTGGCATAATGAATACTGAAAGGAGTGCCCGTCACTCGGAGATTTTCATGGAGCACCTGGTTCTGGCATTCGATAATGGAGCCTCTCACGCAGTCCGGCTTATTGACCCTGGCCATTACTTTCGGCGATCCTGCACCAGACGCCGTTGCATCTTCTGGAACCTTTATTCCCCAATTGCTGTCCCAGGCGGTGAAATGTGGGATCGGGATTCTCCAGAAGCTTTGTCCGGGCTGGAAGAGACTTGCCAGAGATTGTTGTTCCGGACCGGTAATCCCTAGGGCAGCCAGAGCTTCCGGTGTAGCAGCAGTGTTATTCCCTTCGACATCCAGAACAGCCTGGCCATCTATGATCGAAAGGATGTGAATCACACGACCGTTTTCTGAAGCGACCCATGCAGCTTTGTCGCGGTCATAATATCCCTGGGGAACACTGGCGCCTGCCGGAAATCCCAGGTAGTTGTCAACGTATTGGATCACAGGCTGGCTGAAGTGAACGGATTTGGCGGCGACGGCAACCGCTTCATCCGCGCTGAGTTCGACACAGTAGGTGTAGGCGCTTTGTGGGGGCAAAGTCCCCGGCATGGCCATCGGACCGCGCGGTCCTACGGTGTATTCCGTCAGGCGGACATTCAGGGTGTTTAAAGGTTGGCTGGTCCCGTCGGACATTTCCAGGCTTGCCGAAACGGCGGCGGGAAATAACAAGGTTGCCCGGCGACTTCCATTCTCATCGGCAACAAGATTTCCATGGGCAATCTGAATAGGTGAGCTTGGACCCACTTGGACCGTAGAAACTTGAGAGTCAAACGGAATCATGGCTACTTGTGGGAGCCACCCATAGTCCTGCCAGGGAGGATTGACCTGTCGTTGGAGTGACGGGAAGCCCGCCTTCTCATAGTTGACCGTCAGAAGCCCGCCACCATTGACGGCCAAATCAAACATGCCATCGGCACGGCTCAGAGTGCTCCCGTACTCGGCATGATCCTTGATTTGAATCTTGACACCGGGGAGCGGCGAGCCATCTCGTTGAATGATTTTTCCCCGCAGTACGGCGGCTCTGACAGGTTCGATAGCGCCAGGAGTAATTCCTGTCTGGATAGGGTTCTCACCCGTATAAAGAAACTCGGTGGCATGCGCTACGGTAATGATCATGGTGCGGTTTATGGGTGGAGCCACGGTGGACGGGTCAGGTGGCAATACAGGCCCTGCCGGATTGACCACAATGGCCACATCATCGGCGCTCGTCGAGTTGAGTGTCACTGGCCGTCAGCTTGAGCACGTAATTACCTGCGACGCTAAAAGAAGCCGTCGTGACCGCTGCTCCAGAATTGCCGAAGATGACTGCTCCCGGTCCGCTCATGACACTCCAGTTAAAAGTAAGGGTAGACCCGGCAGGCAGTCCGTCGTCAGTGGCAGAACCGGTTAATGAGGCTGCATTTGGCAAGGTCAGGGTTTGGTCTGGCCCGGCATTCACCTGCGGCGCCCGATTTGCGGGATTGGCCTTGATGACAATGTCGTCATTGCGAACGATTTGCCCATGGGCAACGGTCAATCGAAGAACGTAGTCTCCGGGAGATGAGAAGCTCACGGAAGTTGCCGGAATATCCGTCCGAAGAAAAGAAGCTGTTCCCGGTCCACTTACCGTACTCCAGGTGATGACAGGGGTCCCTCCGGGAACGGCATCCGTGTATGTTCCTTGGAGTTGTGCTGCTGCGGGCAGCGTAATGGTCTGGTCCGGCCCCGCGTTGACGCTAATCGGTTCAATCTTCAATGCAGGATTCAGCAATGCAGTGCACGTTTCTCGTGAGCCGGCATAGGCCAGAGTCCATAGCTTGTTCCCACTATAATTGGCCGGGACGATGATGCGAAAGACGTGGCGCTGTCTTCCCGGAGGAAAGTTTGTTAGCTGACCTTGATTCTGCGGGCTCGGCCTGAAAAAATTGTTTCCGCCGATGGGAACAGAAACGGTCACAGCATTGTCATTCTTATACCCAAAATCCAAGCTACACGTGGCTCCATCTTCGTTCGAATACCATCCCTCAAAAATGGGGTGCAATGCCGCCGTTTGGGCTTGAAAGTTTGAATTTGTTTCTTCAAAGAAGAAGAGTCTAATCTGGAACAATACGTTGGAAATTAGAAATAGGGCCAACATCCACCGGGCGGTAACACGGAGAATAGAAGCAAAGGGGTGTGATATTTGCATGGAATCACTCCTAGATGCTGTTTATGGCGCATTCCAAATTTGCTAGAGCTTCACTACCGCAAATTCCCATCGGACGAAGCCCTTAATTCCGTTTATCCTATTACCCAGTTAACGGTCTATCGGCTCGCCCTTCTGATACGCTGAAATCCCTGTAGATAGGCGATAAGAGGTAGATTTGCCCTTCCAGGGGTTTTGATTACGATTCGAATGCAACCTTGGATCAGACGCCGACACTCCGGGTCGTTTTATCCAAACAGCCTAAAGTTGATTAAGTAAATGTCGTGCAAAATATGGCACGTTTTTGAAAATGTCAAGTATTTCTTTTAAGATTGATTTTGAATTCGGAAGTGAGGCAGGCGCAATTTCTCTCTTTTCACTGAACTGAGCAGAGTTTGCCGGCCGCTCACCGGGGGAGGGCAGAAAGTGTGTGAATGATCTGTTGGTTCCGGCTGGGACGCGCGCTCCGCCAGCCTGCAGCAGTCGGGACGGCTGCACCACAAGATTGTGGCGTGGGCCTCTGGACTGCACAATTGTTCAAACTCCAGCCGCAGACTCAGAAAGCAAATACGCGCTACGAATTCAATTTTTCTTCAGTTAAGCTTCTTAGGCAGGAAATCCGCCCACAAAAATTCCGACAAGAAACAGAAGACAAATTGTGGAGTTGTAGGCTAGGTGGACGATAAAGCTTGGAAACAGAGAGTCTGTTTGGGCACGGATGAGAGATAAGGTCAGGCCGACCACTGCGATCAAGGCAATCGCAGGCCAGCTCCCCCAGAGCTGGGCGACGTGAACCCCAGTGAAAAGTATCGCCGTAGCAACAATCCCCCCGAGAGTTCCCACCCGCCGTTCCACCACCGGAAAGATAAACCCTCGGAAAACGACCTCCTCGACAAAAGGTGCCACAACAATTCCAAGCGAGGCAAAAAAGAATGCGGCGTAGGGTTGCTTCAACAATTTTTCAATGGGTAGATCCGCTGGGGGCGGGAAAAGGGCGGAAACACCCACAACCGCCAGCGCAAGCAAGATCCCCAGTGGAAAGAACGGCGCAAGGCGAAGAGAAGGCCTCGACTTCCATTTGATAGACTTTAAGAATGGGGAGTTGTATTTGAGAGTGATGGTGAAATAGATGAAGAGTAGAATCACTCCGTCCAGGATGGCTTGGTAGAAGATGAGATAAATTCCTTCATTATCGGAATGCAGCAGCGCACGGGCTAAAGAGAACTTGATCTGGAGCAAATGGCTGATGGAATTTCCGAGGGTGGCAAAAACGATGGCAGAAAAAGAACTAAAGAAAAACAGAAACATCACATCCCACCCGGACCAGACTGGAAACGCTTTCGCTGGAAGGCTGACAACAGCCTGCGGGATAAATGGTTCTTGCGTCGGGGGGGAGTCAAAGCTGTCGTTCATCAAGTTTCAGACTCAATCAGAGCCGCTGCCAGTAAAGGTAAAAGGATTTCGTGGTGTCCGGTCAGGGAGATCCCCTGGCCCGATTGGATAGTAGGACGTCTCAGAACATTCTGGTATGGACGGTAGTGCTGAAAGAAATCCAGATTGACGGTTGTAAAATTTCCAAGCGGATCCCCTAAGTTCCGCACCAGGCTGACCGCTTTTAAGAATACCTCCGGCAGGATCACTGCAGACCCACAATTGAGGTAGACTCCCCCCTCATCGAGATCTCGGACGATCGCCGTGAATAAGCGAAAATCCTGGAGACTGGTCTTGCCCAGAGTGGCACCATCCGTGGAAGGATGATTGTGAATGGTATCGGTCCCAATTGCGACATGAATCGTAACCGGTATGCGAAGCTCGTAGGCATTCGCCAGAAGGCTTACAGCCCGATGCGGGAAGTGATCCTGATGTTCGAGAACGTAGCCACCCAGGGATTCCCCCATGCCAAGATCTTGCACACTCCCACTCCGGATCGCTTCATTCATCCAGAGAGGGGTTTCCTGAACCATTCCGAACTGCCCGCTTTCCAGTTCCTTCTCAACGTCTTCCGAAGTGGCGCCTGTCATACCGATTTCCAAGTCGTGAATGGCGCCCGCACCGTTCAAGGCCACTGCATTGACATAGCCCCGCCGCATCAAATCAATCAAGACGGGATTGAGTCCGCATTTGATGACGTGGGCTCCAAGCCCCCAAATGATTACCCGGCTGTGAGCTCTGGCCGATCGCAGCGCTTCGATAACTTTCCGGAAGGAACTGCCCGCAAGAATTCCGGGCAGTGTGTCGATAAGACCGGAAACGCCGCTTCCTTTTTGATAGACCCTTGCAAATCCAGCGGCTGAGACCTTGGTCAGCCTATCGGCGGCGGGGCGGGTGCGGATGGCGGAGGAATCAATGGGCTGGTAAGGGTATCGGCTCATCTGCGGCATTATGAAATCGGGGACTGATTAATGCAACTTCAATCTCGGAAATCAGGAATCGGGACTGAACCAAAGAATGGGATTCTGCAGATGAAGGGCTTGGAGGCACACTCCACCGGCTTCGAGCGGCATGGGAGATTATCGCCTCAATTCCGCGACAATTTCGTGAGCTGCGGTTCGCGCTTGCTCTTCTGCATAAGGTTCAAAGGAAATAGCCGCCACGACCGGGTGTCCTCCACCCCCATACCTCTCACATAGAGCGGCAAGGTTGTGTTCGCGCTTGGCTGTACTCCACGGATTCCATCCGACACTGACTTTGACGCGTTTCGAACTCCGGAGCAGGCTCACAGAATAGCGAATCTCCGGATAAAGATAGTAGGGGATGAATTTGTTATACCCTTCCAGCTGGTACCCCGTGAGATCAAAGTACATGACGCCGTTGGAAGAATGGGCGTTTTCCCGGATGATACCAATGTTCTTCTGATGGAGTTCGATTAAAGGCTCAAATCGATCCGTGACGGCTCTTTGGGTTGCAACCTGGTTCAGAGGATGAAATGCGAGCTGGCGGATCAGGCGATGAATGAACTCCGGCTCACGCGTCGCCTCGATCACTGTAGCCAGCTTCTGAGCGGGTTCTTCAATCTCGACCGCAGTCTTGGCGTCTTGGTAGAGAGCTCCATCGATAATGTCTGCCCAGTGAATCAGCTCAACGAGAGTGCTGGCCTGAAAAGAAAACTGCTTCGCCGTAACTGAAGCGATGAGTTTCGTGCACGACTTGAATGAAGGATCATAGAATTTTTTACCCGTATGATCCTTGAGGAAATGGCTTTCATCATGGGGGGTTAGAAAGGCGCTGTGATGATGGTCAAACCACCAGGTCAGGCGATCGGTGCTGGCATACTTGAAATCAACAATCGCGTTTTCTTCCGCACTAAACAATCCATCATGGAACTGCGGACCTGCCTGGTGAGCCATCCCGATCAAAGTGACATCCGCATGGGGGCGGATATTCTCCAGGAAAAATCGGAGAAAGACCGCGGCGGACGCGGTGCCATCAAAACAGTTATCATGAAACATCAAATTCAGCGTCATGCCATCCCCCGGGTAAGTACTTTCGGTTTGAGCGTGCTCAAGCTGAGACCAAACGCCAACGCCATAAAGATTCCGCCTGTTAGATAAGGATATTGATAACCAAAGGCATCAAAAACAAATCCACCCCAAATCGGGCCGACGATCCTCCCCAAGCTCGCCATAGATTGTGCAACTCCCAAAATGCCGCCCTGATCCTCCGGACCGGCAGCCCGAGAGATTAGACTCGAAATCGAGGGATTGGTCGCGCCATTCCCAAATGTCAGGATAACCAGGACCAGCAATAACATCCTCAGATTTGTCGAATAGGGTAACAGGCTGAGGCCAAATATCATACAGAACAACCCAGACGCGACCAACTTTCTTTCTCCAAAGATTCGGACAAGGTAACCGATTAATCCACCTTGCATCACCGTGATCAAAATTCCAATGTAGGCAAACAAGTATCCATTCTGATGGGCATCGAAACCAAACTTCTTCGCGGTCATCAATGCGAAAGTCGCCTCCAGGTTTGCGAAAGCGAAGGTAGAGATAAAGAACAAGATCAGAAAAACGCCCATTTCAGGATGGCGCAGCCCGCTTTTCAGATTCCCCCAATTTAACTCTCTTCCCGGGTGATGGCTACGAGCCGCCGGATTCAAAGATTCCGGAAGAAGCCAAAAAGCCGCCAGGCAATTCACAAACGCGAGTCCGGAAGCGAAAAAAGCAGGGGTACTATAACTGTATTTGCTGAGAATGCCCCCGATGGCGGGCCCAATAATAAATCCAAGGCCGTAGGCCGCTCCAATAAGCCCCATTCCCTTTGCACGATTCTCACTGCTGGTTGAATCGGCAATGTAGGCCTGGGCCGTTGAGATATTCGCTCCGGCTATTCCCGCACAGATTCTGGACACAAACAGGATCATTAAAGAGTCCGCGAGCCCAAAAACAAGATAGGAGAGTCCCGATCCGAACAGCCCCAACAAAATAATGGGACGACGCCCTATTCTGTCGGACCAACGCCCCCACACCGGTGCAAAAAGCAGTTGCATTAAGGAATAGGAAGTCGAGAGCAGGCCTACATGCAACGCGGTGGCTCCATAGCTCTTCGCATAAAAAGGGAGCATGGGCAAAATAATTCCGAACCCAATCAGATCTAACAAAACGGTTACAAAAATGATGACCAGAGGAGATTTTTTTGTCATGAGGGAAGTGAGCCCATTCTTATCGACCGGCGGTCCAAAGTTTGTTCGTTAATGAATCTTCACCGTTGTGCCTCCAAAGACGTCAATGACGGCCCCAGTCATGATGGCCGAATCCGGCGAAGCCAGAAAGACAGCAACCCCAGCCACATCGGTGGGCCTCAAATGGGTTAAAAGGGGAGCCACCGCGGATGTCTCTTCCTCAACCCAGCGGGAACTGACTTGACCCGGACAAATGACATTCACATTGATATTGTGCTCGATGACTTCCTTGGCCAACGCTTGAGTCAATCCGATGACGCCAAATTTTGAAGCACAATGCGCCGCCAGATTTGCATCTCCGATTTTGCCGTGAATCGATGAGATATTAATGATATTCCCTTGCTTCTGTTGGATCATGCTTGGCAATACGGCCTGACAGCAAAGAAAGATCCCTTTTAGATTGGTGTTAATCGTCTCGTCCCATTCGCGGATCGTCAGCTCCATAAGATTCTTGTATATGAAGACCCCGGCGTTGTTGACCAAAATATTGATCTTCCCGTAATGGCGCGCGGCCGATTCTACCAAGTGCTGAACTTCTGCAGGGTTGGAAACGTCGGCGCGCAGAGGAAAGGCATCTCCCCCCGAACTCTTAATTTCGTTCGCCACGCCGAGCAATCGTTCTTCCGTCCGGCCTGCCAGGACAACAGCCGCCCCTTCTTGCGCAAATGAGATGGCAATCGCTCTGCCGATACCGGTCCCAGCACCCGTGACAATGGCAATTTTGTCCTTAAGCTTCATGATCTGGTTCTTCCGAAATCCACACGGATTGAGGTTCGAGAAACCAGTGACTCTAACAGAGTGAGCCCAACAGCGACAAGAAAATTCAATTCCGCAAAGTCATATGTTCTGCTGACATATCATACTCATTGGATAGCCACGACAAATTCGCTTTCTAAATTTGTTGTGGCTATGTTCCGACAGTGCGGAAAAGCCCACGGCGAGAAAAACACTCTCCGTGACCACCACTGCTTGACCGTCCGCGGCGGCCCCCCTGTGATGTGACCTTATCGTGGACGTTTTTGATTGAAAAGAAAGGCATCGAGGAACCCGAAAAGTTGCGCTAGAATAGAACTTCGAAAACGTCCTAAAATTCGAATTTCAGGGTAATCATAAGTGTTCGTTCAAGATATCGTTGATCAGTTTGCGTCTCAATCTATCCTTGTCACCGGGGATACGTACCTTGACCGGGAACTATACGGGAATGTGACGCGATTGTCCCCAGAAGCCCCCGTTCCTGTTGTTAAAATTAATTCCAGACGAACGGTCCCGGGCGGCGCAGCCAACGTCGCAAAGAATATTTCCTCTTTGGGGGGTAAAGCCTTGCTCCTTGGCCTTTTTGGCGATGATCCCCTTTCTCAAGAGATGGCGCGGGAATTGCCGAGTGAGAACATTAAATTACTGAACCTGGCCCCCTCCAATTACCGGTTGCCGGAAAAATATCGCATTTTCGCGGCAAACCAACAACTCCTGCAAATGTTCCATCGAACCATGGATCCCGCGGAAATCCCGTCTTTGCCTCCCGTATTAGAGCTGAAGGACGCAGGCGAAATCCAAGGGAAAGTTCTAGTCGTGTATGACCAGGGATATGGTTTTGTCAATCAACGACTCATAGAAACTCTCGGGCACCTCTCTCGGGCAAAAGAACTCAAGCTCTTTATTGATGCGAATCCCAACCATGTTTCCTGGTACGGGAAAGCCGCTCTCTACACGTTCAATGCAGATGAAAGTTTGCAAGCGGCTCAAATCCTAGGGAAATCGGCCCGGACCGTGGAAGAAGCGGGAGACGTGTTGCGCAGTCAGCTCGAGTCCGATGTCCTGATCACACAGGGAGCTGAGGGAATGTTGATTCTGGAAGGAACGAAGCCGGCTCAGAAAATCCTCGCAACGCGTGTTCCCTTGGCCGACCGAGTTGGCGCAGGAGATAGCGTCACTGCGGTTCTGGCCCTTTGCCTGGCGGCAGGTATCCCATTGATCGAAGCGGCTGAACTGGCCAACAAAGCCGCTGGCATTGTCGTCGCCAAGCCGGGAATTGCCTATGTTACTCCTGGGGAACTAATGAATCTATTTCATTACGAAATTAGTCACCTGCTCATGGAGAGTATGAGCGTCAAACAGCGATTGCTTCAAGAACAGTTGCCCGCGATCGAAGACTTGGTGAAGACCATTATCCACACCTACCAGAATGAAAAAACGGTTTATTCCTTTGGAAATGGGGGAAGTGCGGCTGATGCCAACCATTTCATCACGGAACTGGTTGGAAGATTCCAAATCGAGCGGAAGGCTTTCCCTGCGGTTTCCTTTTCCGCCAATGAAATCTTAATGACTTCCATCGCCAATGATTATGGTTACGAGAACACGTTTGCCAGGCAGGTGGACGCATTCGTCAAGGCAGGAGATCTGGTCGTGGCTTTCTCAACCAGCGGCAAATCCAAAAATGTCGTGCTGGCCCTGGAACTGGCAAAGACTAAGGGCGCCCGCACGGTTGGCTTCACAGGCAATACTGCCGGTGAATTTCCACGATTATGCGACATCTGCATCCGTGTTCCCTCGGACAATACCCCACGCATCCAGGAGTCACATCTGGCAGTGGTTCACATCATTTGTGAGTTATTAGAGAAGCAATTCGCACACCCTCTTAGCTGACAGGTCTCAATGTCTATTCTCACTCAAAAACTTCTGCGGCTCGTCGAGGGGTTCCCAAAAGCTCACGTCCTTGTTGTCGGAGATCTCATTCTTGATACCTACTTGGAATGCCGGGCTGTCGGGGTAGCTAGCGAAGCCCCAGTCCCTTTTTTGGAAATATCGGGTCAGGCTCATGCCCTTGGAGGCGCCGCCAATGTGGCGCATAACCTAGCCCGACTAGGAGTCAAAACAATTCTGGTAGGAATGATCGGGATCGACAGAGAAGGTGAAATACTCCATCGCCTCGTGGAGGAAGCGGGAATTGAATTTCATCCCTTAGGGACCCAATCGCCAACCTCACGAAAAACTCGTGTCCAAGCGAGCGGCCATTATTATCTTCGATTGGATGAGGAGGACACGACGCCTCTGGATCGCCATCAGATTCAAGCCTTGTCGCAAACATTGTCTGAGGCAATGGAAAGATCTCAACTCCTTTTAGTGTCTGATTATGACAAAGGAACGCTTAAGAACGGTTTTGTGAATACTCTGGAATCCATGGCGGGATCTAGGGGGCTAAGAATCTTGGGGGATATCAAGCCTCAAAATATCAGACAATGGCGAAGCCTTCATTGCATCACTCCAAATCTAGACGAAGCCAAGAATCTGTATTCCCAGCTGCGGACTGGCTCTTCCTGCCCGAGTGAGAGTCTTGAATTAGCCCGGGAGTTGGGGCAAATTTTGTCCTTGAACGTTGTGTTGACACTCGCAGAAAAGGGGATGGCGGTTTCCACTGCTGCAGGGGTTGCTCAATCCTTCCCCGCGTTATGCACGGCTCCCAAGAACGTTACGGGTGCAGGCGATACGGTTTTGGCCACACTGGCCGCTGCACTCTCCTGCAATGCCGATTTAAATGATGCGGCTTTGCTCGCCAACCTCGCGGCAGCCCTCGCAGTCAGTCATCCGGGAACGTATGCGGTGGCGGCTGAAGAGTTGAGCAGAGTCATTCAGAACCTCGAAACCGACGGCCCCTGAAAAGAGGAGTATCGGCAAGGAGTCGAAAAAAGCCAGCCGAACGCCGGACTTGACGCACCCAAGCGAAATTTTAAAGGGGAAGCTTGATGGTTTCTTCCAAAAACCCAGTTTTGAAAAGCCTTCTCGCCCTCGTTCTTTCAATCACCCCGGGTCTAGCACAGACGTCGAATAAGAATCCTTTCGAAGGACATCCGGACGCTATTGAATCCGGCAAAAAGTCGTATTCAAATTACTGCCAAGCATGCCATGGCGGTGATGGCCTGGGAGGCAGAGGGCCTTCACTCGCCAGCCCAAATCTCAAGTCTGGCAAGGAAGACTGGCCGCTGTATCAAACCATTCGGCAGGGAATTCCAGGCACTCCGATGCCTCCATTTGAATTAAGTCAAGACCAGATCTGGGAACTCGTGAGTTATTTGCACACTTTGAACCCCTCCGGGGAGGAAGAACAAGTACCCGGTGATCCGATTGCAGGAGAGAAAATTTTTTCAGGCAAAGCCAATTGCGGGCGTTGTCATCAGATCAACGGGCGTGGTGGTCGAGTTGGCCCTGACTTGTCAACGGTGGGTCTATGGACTTCGCGAGGTTTGCGCGATGCGATTATCCATCCAAACAGTCGCGCCACCCAGCGACCCGAAGTCATCACAATTAAGACCAATGACGGACAGGATATTCGTGGTGTTCGCCGGAACGAAGACACTTTTTCCATTCAACTCATGGACGAACACGATCAGATTCACTTGTTTCAGAAGAAGGATTTGGCGAGCCTCACCTATGCATCGGAATCGCTGATGCCATCAGACTATGGCAATCGCTTACCCCCGGACGAATTGCAGAACTTAATCGCTTATTTGAAGACTCTTCGCCAGCGCGATTTGACCCAAGTCGCCAGGGTACCCCTGGAAAAAGGCCTGAGTTTTGAACGCCTGAGAAACGCCAATCGAGAACCGCAGAATTGGCTGACCTACTGGGGAGATTATCAAGGGAGGCATTACGCGCCGCTCAGTCAAATCAGTCGACAGAATGTCCATTCGTTACAAGCAGCCTGGGCCTACCAGTTTCCAGGGACAGGAGTGTTAGAAGCAACTCCTCTGGTCGTGGATGGTATCCTTTATGCTATTGGGCCTTCCGGTCATGTCTTTGCTCTGGACGCTGCCTCCGGGAACCTCATTTGGCAGTATCAACATCGCATTAAGGGGAATAAGCCGACGGTTGCGGACAACGTTAATCGTGGAGTGGCCATTCTCGGAGAAAGAGTGTTCTTTAGCACAATTGATGCGTATCTTGTCGCTCTGGACACTAAGACAGGCCGCTTGCTTTGGGAGACGGAAATGGCAGACGTACTGGAAGGATATGGTGCGACTGTCGCTCCTCTCGCGCTCAAAGATAAGATTATCTGTGGGATTTCAAGCGCCGAATTTGGAATTCGCGGATTCATCGATGCCTACGACCCGGCTTCCGGAAAACGAATCTGGAGGTTTCAGACTGTGCCCGGGCCAGGAGAGCTAGGTCACGAGACTTGGGAGGGGGATAGCTGGAAGCGAGGCGGAGGCTCGACCTGGATGACAGGAACCTACGACCCCGACCTGGACATGCTTTATTGGGGCATCGGGAACCCTTCTCCTGATCTTAATGGCGATCTCCGTAAGGGAGATAATCTCTTCACCTGTTCTATGGTTGCCTTGGAGGCCGAGACAGGAAAACTCAAATGGTATTTCCAATTCACTCCGCATGACACTCACGACTGGGATTCCAACGAAACACCGGTTCTAGTGGATCGAGTGTTCCAGGGCAAGCCGAGGAAACTACTCCTCCACGCTGACCGAAACGCCTTCTTTTATGTCCTCGACCGGGTAACCGGCAAGTTTCTGCTTGGTAGACCTTTTGCCCGGCAAAGCTGGGCCAAGGGGCTGGATGAACAAGGTAAACCAATCTTGGAGCCTGGCTTCGAATCCAGTGTGGAAGGCCAGCCTAATTATCCCGGGGTGGCCGGGGCGACAAACTGGCAGGCGCCCTCCTACGACCCATCAACCGGCTGGCTCTATCTGACTTTCAGGGAGACAGGGGACCGTTACTTCAAAGAGGCGGCGGATTGTCCTGTTGGGAAGGCTTGTTGGGGGGGGAAGTTTGTCCCACTCCAAGAACGTGAATGGGGAGGTGTGAAAGCTATTAATCCGGAGAACGGGGACATTGAGTGGGAATACAAATTCTTTATTGGAACCAATTCCGCTGGAGTCTTGGCTACCGGCGGTGGAGTTCTCTTCGCTGCCAACCGCGACGGCCACTTAACTGCACTCGATTCCCGCAATGGTCGGTTGCTTTGGAGATTCCAAACCGGGGCACCAATCCACTCATCTCCGATGAGCTATGCCGTCGGAGGACGCCAATATGTAGCGATCTCTGCGGGCCGTGTCATTTACAGTTTTGCATTGCCGCAAACCAAAGAGTAGCTCGAAGGTGGGAGGCGGTGTCCTCACCGGCGACCTTGGTGACTGAGGACCTATTTGTCGCCTGCCGGAGGCAGCCTCCCACTTTCAGACAGGCTTCCACACTCAGATGGCCTCCCACTCTCAGGAAGCCTTCCACATTCACGCAGGTTCCCATATTAGACTAAAGGTGGTTTGCTAATCCTTCTCAAAACTCCAAGGCCAAGGTTTGGTCAAGTAAGATTGATAGCGCGGATGAGCGGATGACCATTTCCATTCTGAGGGGGACTGGACTAGCCTCGCCCGGACGGGGTTTTCCTCGATATAGATACAGACAAACTGAAACTGTTTGGCCGAACGGATCCGGGTTTCATGGAAACCGTCCTGCCAGTCACAACCTTGGACAGAGAGAATGGAACCGCAGTTTCTGTCTAGCCATCGTCCCAAACTTTGCATTCGCTGCGATACAGGCTTGCCATCGGCTGTGGCCAGCACGACATGCCAATGATCCAGCATGACCACAAAGGCTGCCAGATAGATGAGTTTCTTCTCCGCATAAAAGCACAAAGCTGAGCCCACTTTGGAGGCAACTTGCTCACCAATGACTTGTTTCCGAGGCTCCAGACATTTGGTGACAAAAAAGGTCCCAGGTCCTTCCATTTGACGGTGTAGTCTGAGATTTCGCGAATGCGGTGGAGGGTTAGTTGAGCACATAAAATTTGCAGCAGTAAATCCTAATTCGGGAGGGCTGTTCGAAGGTGGGAGGTGGTGTCCTCACCGGCGACTGTGTTGGTTGAATCCATCATCGCCTGCCGGAGGCAGCCTCCCACTTTCAGACAGGCTTCCACACTCAGACGGCCTCCCACTCTCAGGCAGGCTCTCAATTTCAAGAAGCACCAAGTTTACTGCAGTTGTTCAATCGGGGAGAACCCAAGTGTATGGCTTCTGCGTTCAACCCATAAGTAGACAGGGTATTTCAGATGGGAGAATTCAACTTCGACAATCACTCCCGTGCCCTCAGATTTTGAGCGCGCGATTCTAAACTCATGAATCTTGCCGTAGTAGCCGTTTCCACCCCAATCGGCCATGAAATCCGGGTAAGAATATCCACTGGTGGGCCCCCACGTTTGATAGGCCTTTTGATACTCTGCCGCTTTCAGTTCCTGCAAGAAGCGTTTCACCACCCACTCTTCCCGAATGTTCCCATAACGATAGAGGAGGAGAACAATGACAACAGCCCCTAGTGCAAACAGAAATGGAGGACGCTGGAGAAAATCTTTTCGAAATCCCATTTTCGCAACCGTATTTGGCAAGGACTAACTACTGCGGGTGTCGCCTCAATAAATTTCACAACCCACCCTCGTCACTTGAACTATAAACGGACCCCGGGGCGAGTCCTCTCAATCAAAAGTACCGACACTACCATTTCGCGTTTCCCCCGAAAGATTTTCAGGGTGAGCGTCTCGCCGGGCTTCTTTTTGTCTACCAAGCGATCCAGATCATACATATTGTGCACCGGTTGTCCGTCGGCATCGACGATGATATCCCCGCCGAGAATCATGGGCGAATTACCAATGAGATAGGTTTGCCGACCACCCCGGATCCCAGCCTGCGCAAAAGAATCATCCGGCTGAGTTCTGGCCACCAAGATTCCATGGTCCACCGGCAAATCCAAAATCTCCGTCAGTTCCGGTGTGATTTCATATCCGGAGATTCGCGCATAGGGTCTGCGGACGCGCCCTTCCGAGATCAAATCGGGAATAATGGCTTTAGCTGTATTGACCGGAATTGCAAATCCAATCCCGACATTCCCTCCACTGCCACTGGGCGAGACAATCTGTGAATTGATTCCAATCATTTCCCCATGAGAATTCAGGAGGGGGCCACCGGAGTTGCCCGGATTGATCGCAGCGTCAGTTTGAATGACATCATCAATGAGCTTTCCATCTTCGGCCCGTATCGTTCGCCGCAATGAACTGATGATTCCTGTCGTGAGAGTCCCTTCCAATCCGAACGGATTCCCGATGGCTAGAACCTTTTGTCCAACCTGAAGGTTTGAAGAGCTCCCCATCGGAACCACCGGAAGGGGTTTCTTGCCGGGATCGATTTTGATAACCGCCAAGTCATTGGAGAGATCCACACCCACCGCCTTGGCCTTGAATTTCCGCTGGTCTGCGAGTGTGACTTCGAGCATCCGTGCGTTCTCAATGACATGGTAATTGGTCAGAATATGCCCTTCGGCATCGATCAGCGAACCGGACCCAGCTCCCTGCTTCGGCATGGCGTTGAAAAAAAAATCGAAGTCGATGGTGGTCGAAGTGATATTAACGACCGCCGGACTGACCCCCTTGTAAATATCAATACTATTGGCTTCGTCGTCGTTAGCCGGCACATAGAGCTTGTCGGCTGCCGCGGCAGAAGAACTTTCCACGGAGAATGGGGCAGGAGATTTTTGCCGCTGCAGCAGCCGATTCCCAGCCCAGGTTGCCACTATGGTCAAGGTCAGTATCATTAAGAGAGTTCTTAGCCGGAAAGTAATCGTCGTACTTAGCATTGTAATAACAGCTCATTTCATCAAACGGAGGGGACAAGATCTAACCCTGCTTCAGCACAAACAAAAACCGAAAGACCTGGCTAGGCTTTACGCCTTGGGGAGGTTCCAATCTTTTTTCGGATCATTCCAATTTAGATTTGGTTTGCAGGCATACAGCCTTTTCGATCGGCTAGAAGCGAGTTTCCCAAAACCAAATTCGCTCGTCATCACCCTACCAATTCGCGAACGATGCGATTGAGCGCTTCCGCAGGGGGCAGCCCAACGAATTTTTTTACGATGTTTCCTTTGCGATCGACAATGAATGTGGTCGGCAAGCCCAGAATGCCTCCAAATTGGTCAGCCAACTCGTCGTTTCCCATTACAAGAGGGTATTCCATTCGCAATTCCCTCGCAAATTCCTTAACGACGTCGGGCCCGTCGTCCATGGAAATCCCAATGATTTCCAGCCCTTGACCTTTGTAATTGGAGTAGAGCTTATTCAAATGGGGGATCTCTTCACGACAAGGTCCGCACCAGGTTGCCCAGAAGTCAATCACGACGACCTTGTTGGAAAGGTCTTTCATCGCGACCGTCTTCCCGTCCAAACTGGAAAGAGTAAATTGCGGAACCGGCTTCAAGGCGCCCGCCGGCTTCCTGCTATCGGATGAACAAGCCGAAGCCAGGGTAGCAGCCGCTAATAATATAGACAGGAGGGCAATTCTCATACGATCGTCATTCATAAGACCTCGAGAAAATGATATTTCTTGATCAGTCTTCAATCGAGTCATCCTAGAGTCCGCTAAAGCCAAAATGAGCCAGTCGGCAGGACATCTTCACCACAAAGCGGTCGCGCGAATTCGCGGCTTGGCCAAAAGTCCACTCCAGCGGGCTACCGGATCCGCCATTGAAGCAGCCCTAATAGGTGTAGTTGAAATACTTGGCAAGTCGAGATAACTGATTCGTCATCACCAAAAAACCCAAGATTACGAGCAAAGCGCCACTGATCATTTCGATGACACGATAATGTCGCTTGACCCAATTGAAAAAATTGAAAAACACGTTGATTGCAAGCGCCGTGAGAAAAAAAGGAACTGCCAACCCAAGAGAATAACTGGCCAGCAAGATCATTCCCTGGCCGCTGTTTTCCTGATTACTGGCCACTACCAAAATAGCCGCAAGGATAGGGCCGATACAGGGGGTCCATCCTGCAGCGAAGGCTAATCCTACCAGATATGTTCCAAGGATCCCCACGGGTTTCTGGGGGTCAAAACTAAAACGTTTTTCGTAGTTGAGAAATTTGATTTGAAATAGACCCGCCACGTGCAGGCCAAAAAGAATAATCATGATGCCTGCGATCCGATTGAAGAGAATCTTGTTCTGCAAGAGAAATTGACCGGCATAGGTGGCCGACGCGCCCAGCAATATGAAAATCGTCGAGAATCCGGCGATGAATAATATCGACGTGAGAATGACATTCCGGCGAATTCCTCCACTGCCCCCTTCCCTCAGTTTTTCCAGCGACACGCCGGAGATGAAAGAAATGTAAGCAGGGACCAGAGGAAGAACACAAGGCGAGACAAACGAGAGGAGGCCTGCAAGGAATGCGGAGATTAGGGAAACATTTTCCATACGGTTTCTTCCAGGTCTTGGAATAGCTGGTGGACTTGTTCTTCGGTCTGCTTCAGTGTTCCGGAGTTCTCAACGACATAATCGGCGAAACGAACTTTCTCGCCAAGAGGCAGCTGCAATGCGATCCGTTTGTTGGCTTGTTCCCGGGACAAACCATTTCGGTTCATCAGCCGTTCGATCTGTTGTTCCGGAGTGCAAGTCACTAGAATCAATCGCCGAAAACTCTTGTGAAATCCCGACTCAATCATCATGGATGCCTCCACGATGTTTCTGGCATTCGAATTCAGTTTCTCAATTTCTCCAAGATTCATCAGAACCGCTCGTATGACTTCGGGATGAAGGATCATGCTAAGGATTTCAAGCTGTGTTCTATCTTCGAAGACGATCGCACCCAGCTTTTTCCGGTCGATTTCTCCGGAAGAATCCAAAATAGCATCTCCAAATTTCTCAATCACGGGACCGTAACAGCTTCGTCCTCGGCGTATCAGTTCATGAGCCACCTTGTCGGCGTCGATGACTTGACAGCCTTTTCCCCGGAGAATGTCGCAGACCGTTGATTTGCCGCTCGCAATTCCTCCGGTTAATCCAATTCTCATCATACCCGTTCAGCCGGCTATCTCTATTATTGGGCTAACCCTCTTCGCATTCTAGCGGCCAGCACCGTGTTCTTCATTAACATGGCGATGGTTAGAGGCCCGACTCCACCCGGGACCGGTGTCATTGCCGAAGCCAGTTCCTTGACGCTGGATACATTCACGTCTCCCGTAAGCACGTAATCCTTATTCTCACTTCGGTTCTTCTCATATTGGGGGCGGAGGGACGGGTCTGATTCTAAGATCTGAGGCAACTGATCGCCACTGATCTTATTGATGCCGACGTCAATGACAACCGCTCCCGGTTTCACAAATTCTTTTGTAATGAGTCCTACCTTCCCAATGGCAGCAATAAGGATGTCGGCCTGGCGTCCGACTTCGGGTAAATTTCGCGTTCGGGAGTGGCAGATGGTAACCGTGGCATGTTCCTGTAGCAACAACAAAGCCAGCGGCTTGCCAACCAGATTGCTTCGGCCGATCACAACCGCTTGAGCTCCTTTCATCGGAATATGCTCGCGGCGCAGGATTTCAATGACTCCGGATGGAGTGCACGGTTGGAGAGACCGGCGGCCTAAAGCGAGATACCCGGCATTCATGGGATGAAGGCCATCGACGTCCTTGGCAGGATCGACGGCCAGCAAAATCTTCTGTTCATCGATTTGCTTGGGCAGAGGCAGTTGGACCAAGATTCCGTCGATCTTGGAGTTCTGATTGAGTTCCTGAACGGTTTTCAATAATTCTTCGGTCGGTGTATCTTCCGGCAAGTAAATTCCCTGACTATAGATCCCTAGGTTTTCACAGGCCTTGATTTTGCTTCTCACATACACCTGGGAGGCTGGATTGTTCCCCACCAGCACGGCTGCGAGACCCGGCTGGATCCCCTGCCGACTCAATTCACCGACTTCAGAACGCACTTCTTCCCGAATTTCCTTCCCCAGCTTTATTCCATCTATCATCCTGGCACTCATAAGCTTTTCGATTTTCCTATTGTCTGAAAAGGTTCATCCAGACTAGATTTGAAGGGTCATTGCGCCTCTCCAAAAAAATCATAGCATAGCGACTCATGGGGCTTGAAAGGAATTCTAGTCGAGGGAGGTTCTCGGTTCTTTGCAGAATGCCCGCCCAGAAAAAAACGCGGACTCGAAAGAATTCGGAGTCCGCGTTATGTTAAGACCTACAATCCTATCTAGAGGTTTGCATCTACCTTTTCAAGAAACACCAGTCGATACATGCTCTAACCCCGTGCTGACCTTAAATATCGTAGTAAAGTGAAAACTCGTATGGATGTGGCCGCAACCGGATAGCGTCCACTTCCTTAGTCCGCTTGTAGTCAATCCAAGTCTCAATCACATCCTTCGTGAAAACATCCCCTTTCAACAGGAACTCGTGGTCTCGTTCGAGGGAGTTAAGAACTTCCTCCAAACTTCCTGGAGTTGATTTCACATGAGCTTTCTCTTCCGGCTCGAGGTCATAGAGATCCTTGTCAATCGGATCGGGGGGAACAATTTTATTCTGAATTCCGTCCAGACCTGCCATCAGCAAGGCACTAAACGCTAAATACCCGTTGCAGGAAGGGTCGGGGAATCGTACTTCAATTCTCTTGGCTTTCTCGCTGCGGGAGTACGCCGGGATGCGGACGCTGGCGCTGCGGTTCCGCTGCGAATAAATCAAATTGATAGGGGCCTCATAACCCGGAACAAGTCGGCGGTAAGAATTCGTGGTCGGAGCACAGAAAGCCAGCAATGCAGGTGCATGTTTCAAAATGCCGCCGATGTAATAGATGGCAGACTTGCTCAGATCCGCATAGCCTCCCGCTTCGTAAAATACGTTCTTCCCGCCTTTCCAAATACTTTGGTGAACGTGCATTCCCGATCCATTGTCCATGAAGAGCGGCTTCGGCATCAAGGTGGCTGTCTTTCCGTGTTTGTTAGCTACATTCTTGACTACATACTTGTACTTGAGGAGGTTGTCACCCATGACCGTCAGCGTATCAAAATGCATATCGATTTCGCATTGGCCTGCGGTGGCCACTTCGTGGTGGTGCACTTCCACATGAACACCAATTTCCTCCATGGTCAGCATCATTTCGCTACGGAGATCCTGCAGGCTGTCAGCCGGAGGCACCGGGAAGTATCCCTCTTTATAACGGATCTTATATCCGAGGTTGGGTTTCTCATCACGGCCTGCATTCCAGAACCCTTCCTTTGAATCGATGAAATAGAATCCTTCGTTTTGGGACTGATTAAAACGGATATCGTCAAACACGAAGAATTCCGCTTCCGGCCCAAAATAGCAGGTGTCGCCAATCCCCGTGGACTTGAGGTAATTCTCGGCTTTTTGCGCAATGTACCGGGGGTCACGCGAGTATGGCTGCAAAGTGACGGGGTCTTTGACGTTGCAGATGAGGTTGAGCTGTGGGAAAGAACTAAAAGGGTCCACAAAAGCACTCTTGGGATCGGGGATGAGGAGCATGTCGCTTTCTTGAATTTTCTGGAAACCTCGAATGCTCGATCCGTCGAAACCGACTCCTTCCTCAAACATATCTTCTTCGAGTTCTTTGGCATTCATCGTGAAATGCTGCCAAAGGCCCGGCATGTCGACAAAGCGGAAATCGATAATCTTGATACCTTTGTCTTTGACAAATTTAACAACTTCTTTCGGGGTCATACTGACTCACTCCTTTTACAAAAATTTTGTATTGGGATAATCGTTTGGGAGTTGGGGACAAAAGTGACAGCAATGCAGATCTGCCCACGCCGCACTGCGTGGTCCCAAGGCAAGGCTTACCTCATGCGACGACGCATGAATCCCTAAATTGCGCGGAATCTTAAGAATAATCCCGGACTTTGTCAAGAATCAAAAAGGATGGGTCAAAAAGGGTGCGACTCAACGAGACGAGTCGTATTGATAACCAAAGGGATTCGCATTCGTGATCCTCCAGGTGGGAAGGAAAAAGAATAGGAATAATAAATAGTAGCGGTTGACAAAATATATCTTTTGCAATAATGTTGCAATATGATGGGAGCACCAATCAGTCTACCCACGAAGATGGCCGAATTCGAAAAGTTGTGCCGTCAGAACGGTATCCCTTTGACGGTGCAACGCCGGGTCATTCTGAAAGCTCTTTTGCATCGCCACGATCACCCGACCGCGGATCAGATCGCTGAAGATGTCGCCATTCTCCTTCCGGGAGTATCGCGCACCACGGTATACCGGGTCCTGGAGACCCTGGTCCGGATCAACCTGGCTCGTAAGGTATGCCACCCTGGCGCAGCGGCACGGTTTGAGGTTGAATCGCACCGACATCACCATTTGGTTTGTATCCAATGCGGCCGGATGATCGACCTTGATGACCCTCGCCTCGACAATCTTCCCTTCCCTGACGCACTGATCCATGATTTTGAGCTCACCGATTACTCAATTCAGTTTCGAGGAACTTGTGCGGGTTGTGCTGGAGCCATCCCAACTTCCGAACCTGCAACGTCCCTGCGCAAAGGGCAAAGACAAAAGAAGCGATCATAGGCCATTAATAAAAAAATCTCATAAGAAGTGAATAGACAAACATCACAGGAGAGAACCATGACAACCGAAGCAAAGTGCCCATTCTCGGGCGACGCGCGCCAACACACGGTAGCTGGAGCCCCATCGAACGCAGACTGGTGGCCCAATCAACTGAAGCTCAGCATCTTGCACCAGCACTCCTCACTGTCCGACCCCATGGGCGAGGCGTTCAACTACGCCAAGGAGTTCAAGAGCCTCGACCTGGCCGCCGTGAAAAAGGATCTCGTGGCGCTGATGACTAACTCACAGGACTGGTGGCCGGCGGACTTCGGCCACTACGGACCTTTGTTCATTCGCATGGCATGGCACAGCGCCGGCACGTACCGTATCGGCGACGGTCGCGGCGGCGCAGGCAGCGGCAGCCAGCGCTTTGCGCCCCTCAACAGCTGGCCGGACAACGTCAACCTCGACAAGGCGCGCCGGCTGCTTTGGCCGATCAAGCAGAAGTATGGCCGGAAGATTTCATGGGCCGACCTGATGATCCTCGCTGGCAACGTCGCTCTGGAATCGATGGGATTCAAGACGTTCGGCTTCGGTGGCGGGCGAGAGGACATCTGGGAGCCGGAAGAAGACATCTACTGGGGCACTGAGAGCACCTGGCTGGGTGACAAACGCTACTCTGGCGACCGGGACCTCGAAAATCCACTCGCCGCCGTGCAGATGGGTCTGATTTACGTCAATCCGGAAGGCCCGAACGGCAACCCGGACCCGCTCGCTGCGGCACGGGATATTCGGGAGACGTTCGCTCGCATGGCGATGAACGACGAAGAGACGGTGGCGCTCATCGCTGGCGGTCATACCTTCGGCAAAACCCACGGCGCCGGCGATGCGAAACATGTGGGGCCCGAGCCGGAAGCTGCCGGCATCGAGGAGCAGGGCCTGGGCTGGAAGAGCAGCTTTGGCACCGGCAAAGGAGGTGACGCGATCGGCAGCGGACTGGAAGTCATCTGGACCTCCTCGCCAACGAAGTGGAGCAACAACTTCTTCTGGAACCTGTTCAGCTTCGAATGGGAACTGACGAAGAGCCCGGCCGGTGCGCATCAGTGGAAGCCGAAGGGTGGCGCGGGCGCCGGCACAGTGCCGGATGCCCACAACCCGTCCAAGCGTCACGCGCCTTCCATGCTGACCACGGACCTCGCCCTGCGGTTCGACCCTGTTTACGAAAAAATTTCACGGCGCTTTCTGGAGAATCCGGATCAATTTGCAGACGCATTCGCCCGGGCGTGGTTCAAGCTGACGCACCGCGACATGGGTCCTCGCGCGCGCTATCTCGGCCCGGAGGTTCCTGCGGAAGAGCTCATCTGGCAAGACCCCATCCCTGCAGTCAATCATGCGTTAATTGATGAAAAGGACATCGCCTCCCTGAAGGCCAAGATCCTCGCATCTGGCCTGTCCATCTCCCAGCTGGTCACCACGGCCTGGGCGTCTGCTGCAACATTCCGTGGCAGCGACAAGCGCGGTGGAGCGAACGGCGCGCGTATTCGCCTGGCGCCGCAGAAGAATTGGCAGGTCAACCAGCCGGCTGAAATGGCGAGAGTCCTGCAGAAGCTGGAGGCGATCCAGAAGGATTTCAACGGCGCACAGTCTGGCGGTAAGAAGGTTTCGCTTGCTGACCTGATCGTTCTGGGCGGTTGCGCAGGCGTTGAGGCAGCTGCGAAGAAGGCCGGCCATGACGTGAAGGTTCCCTTCGCGCCGGGGCGAATGGATGCGTCGCAGGAGAAGACCGATGTGGACTCGTTCGCCGTACTGGAGCCGGTCGCAGACGGCTTCCGCAACTACGTCCGGAAGGACCTCGAGGGGTCGGCGGCTGAGCTGCTGGTGGACAAAGCGCAGTTGATGACGCTGACCGCCCCTGAGATGACGGTTCTGATCGGCGGCATGCGCGCCCTGAATGCGAACGTCGGACAGTCCAAGCACGGTGTTTTCACCAAGCGAACTGAGACATTGACCAATGACTTCTTCGTGAATCTCCTCGACATGCGCACGAAGTGGCAGAAGTCCGCCACCTCTGAAGGCGTGTTGGAGGGGCGCGATCGGGCAACGGGCGAGCTCAAATGGACGGGCACCGTTGTCGATCTCGTCTTCGGTTCGAACTCCCAGCTCCGAGCTCTTGCGGAAGTCTATGCGTGTAGTGACTCGCAGAAGGCATTCGTGCGTGACTTTGTGGCGGCCTGGAACAAGGTGATGAACCTTGATCGCTTTGACCTTGCTTGATCTCAGAGGATAGGTCTTAAAGGTGTTATACTGCGCAGGCTCGGCTGATCGGAAACATTGTTGCAAGCATGTGGACTGTGCCCCGAGACATTCAAGCTCGGCAAATCCAGCACGTCTTCAAGGCTGATCCCCAATATGGCTAGGGCGTGGCAGAAGGGCTTGGTCAAAAATTGGAGGAGGCTCTCACTTCTAAAATGGAACTATCCGCGGTGCGCTGAAGTGCTGGTACTTGTGGGGTAAGACCCCAGATTAGACCGCGAACAGTAATGCGTTAGTTACGGGGGGAAATCTGTAAGGGCAAGGCATTCGGTGACGATTTGAGATTGTCGCTTCTGTAGCGGCTGAGTGGGTAGGGACGGACCGCCGGGCCGTCCGCGGCGCGCTCGGCGAGCGCGCCCTACCAGAAATTCCCCCGATAACTAACGCATAACCGCGAACAGATCTAAAAAATTGAAATCCTCCCACAAATCAGTTACTATACATTCGGAATCATTGGCCCTTGGCTACTGGTTCCAAGTCTTGCACCCTTCAGCCCACTGGCGAAAGTGCATGACGAGAATTTTGTTTACCGCGTCAAAAATCTATTGTCAAAAGGAGGAACGCTACCCCATCCTTATAGATCAGTCGCTGAGATTCTGATTCCCTTCGGATTGCCGGAGTAATCAGTTCAAAACAATTCTCAACGAATTGAATATCAAGGATATCCCCATTAGCTGTCCAACCCTTAGCCAAGTGTAAATTGTGAGTAAAGGCTAGCCTCGAAGACAACCACCGATCCGCGAAACGCATCCTCCCTACCTGTGACCGCTGCAGGACATAAGACATAAAACAGAAGGGAAGAAAGGCTGTCTGAAAGATCCAACTCTAACATTATCTATAGGATTCAGAGGAGGTAGTGAGTTTTCTGTGCCGTTCGCCTAAGCTGCTGGGAGGAATAAAAGGGTGTCGAACTCTTCCGTAAGCTTTAATTTCATAACGACTTACGGCTGTGTTTGAGAATTTCAACGAGGAGAAGGAGGTGAACTTGAGCGTGTTGGGTATCTACTCTAACACCTTTTTGCGTTTTACCCGAGGCGAACAATTCGCAAGTGAATGTCAACGTACCTAATCCTTAAGGAGGATACTTTACATGAAGAGTAAATTAGTACTTCTTGCTGCCCTTTTATGTGCTTATGCAGTTCCAGCTATCGCGGATGACGCGCCCAAGGCAGAAATTTTTGGGGAGTACTCCTATTTTCGCTTTAATCCAACCCTTCCGGGTATCCGCAACACCAGCTTCAACGGCGGTGGCGGCGGAGTCACATTTAATCTCAACAATTTTATCGGAATCAAAGCCGAGTTCATGGGCTATGGCAGCACCAACTACACCATCCCCGCGAATACTCCAATCCCTGGGAGCGGAGGTCTTGCAACAATTGCTCCGATTACCACTCAGGGCAATATGTTTACCTATTTATTCGGACCTCAAATCACCTATCGCACCTCGAAAGTAAATGTCTTCGGTGAGTTGCTCTTCGGAGGTTCGAACAGCAATGCGTACGCCAACGTGGCCGAAGCCTTTAATGGGGTGGGGGGGAATGTTGCCTCTGGGACCCAACACCCATTCACCATGGCGTTCGGTGGCGGCCTTGACGTGAAAGTTTCTAAGAACTTTGCGATCCGGCCCGTAGAAATCGATTGGATATTGACCCGCTACACCAATCCTTACACGCTGACGAATAACCAGAACAACTTCCGCTACACGGCGGGAGTCGTCTACTACTTCGGAGGCAAGTAGTTCAGAATAGTATGGATTCGGTTCTCTTAGGATAAACCAAGGCCGCTTTTCTGGCAGCAGAGGAGCGGCCTTTTCCTTTCCCTCGGAGACGTTCTCCGCTGGTAAGCTCATCATAATGATATGGCACCGGGCGGTCATGGCCAGATAGAATGATCCTTGCCATCTAGCAGAATCTCTGGATAGACAGACTCCGGTGTATAATCAGACAATGACTGAAACCGTTTTAGAGACCTGCGCTTCGCACTCTGGTTTTATGAAACGTGGGAGGCAGCTTGAATATTTCACCATCGGGTGGAATCTGTTCGAAGCATGTGTTGCTGCGTCTAGTGGCCTCGCCGCTGGAAGTATTTCCCTCATTGGATTTGGCATTGACTCCTTAATTGAGAGTCTCTCTGGAGTTGCTCTCATTTGGCGGCTCCGCGAGCATCCCGACAATGATACCCGCGAGAAACGGGCACTCCGCTTAGTGGGGATCAGTTTTCTCGTGTTAGCCATTTATGTTGGAGGGGGATCGGGAAAAGTTCTATTCAAGCGTGAGCCTCCTGAAACCAGTCTTGTAGGGATCTGCCTGGCAATCGCATCGCTTATTGTGATGCCCGTATTGGCGCGCGCCAAGCGCCGGGTCGCGGTGAAGATTGACAGTCGAGCACTTCATGCCGATTCTCGCCAGTCCGATCTCTGCGCCTATCTGTCGCTCATCTTGCTCGCGGGCTTGTCATTGAATGCTTCGCTGGGATGGTGGTGGGCGGATCCAGTCGCCGGGTTGCTGATGGTTCCATTGATGGTAAAGGAAGGCATTGCGGCGATTCGCGGTGCAAAGTGTGGTTGTGAGAGCTAATTACCCCGAATTCCGAAATTCGGCGGGCGGAATTTCTATCGAATTGCTGATTTTCCTTAGACTTACAAGGCGCTCAAGAAAGTGGAAAAGTATACCGACGACCTGCAGATTCAGGTGGAACGCACGCTCCGCCGTGCGTTCATTGAGCGTGCGCGGGAGCGCCCGCTCCACCTAGCGACGCTGAAGCTACTTCGGAATTTGGGATCACTGCGACAACAAAGTTAAGCCTCATTCCCCCATTGCGTGACAAATTCAAGCGCCTTTTAAATCCGTGCCTATGGGCCGAAATATCCGCTCTACGATGCTGGCAATGGTTCTCGCGCAATCTCGCCAGGGATTAGTCCCGAAGCAAGTCCCCGTTCCAAAGCCAGAGTCGAAGCAAGTCCTCTTGCGCGTTCAGGCTTGCGGGATCTGCAGAACCGATCTCCATGTCGTGGATGGAGAACTGACACAGCCGAAATTGCCATTGATTCCAGGCCACCAAATTGTAGGGACAGTCGTGGCCTTGGGAGCGGAGGTGAGTACGATCAAACTTGGGGACCGTGTTGGCGTCCCTTGGCTGGGATGGACTTGTGGTCACTGCTCGTTCTGCACCGACGGAAGGGAAAATCTTTGTGATCAAGCTCGATTCACGGGTTACCAGCTCGATGGAGGATATGCTGAATACACCGTCGCCGATGAGCGTTTTTGCTTTCCAATTCCTTCGCGATACCCGGATCTTCAGACCGCTCCTCTTTTGTGCGCCGGTCTGATCGGTTATCGCTCGCTCAAGCTCGCGGGTGATGCCAGGCGCCTGGGTTTTTATGGCTTTGGCGCCGCCGCTCACATTTTGATTCAAGTGGCCCGTTATCAAGGACGCGAGATTTACGCTTTCACGCGCCCTGGCGATGTCGCGAGCCAATCCCATGCTCGCAGACTGGGGGCAGTCTGGGCGGGAGATTCGTCGCATCTCTGCCCAAGCCCTTTGGATGCCGCCATTATCTTTGCTCCTATAGGAGAACTGGTTCCGCTCGCCTTGCAGTCCGTCATTAAGGGTGGAACCGTGGTTTGCGCAGGCATCCATATGAGTGACATCCCGTCCTTCCCCTATTCCCTGCTTTGGGGGGAGCGAGTCATCCGCTCAGTGGCAAATCTGACGCGTCGAGACGGGCAGGAGTTTCTAGCCCTCGCTCTTCAGATTCCGGTAAAATGCGAGGTTGTTGTTTTCCCCCTAAGGGAAGCCAACGAAGCCCTCTCGGCATTACGATCCGGGCAGATCCAGGGAGCCGGGGTTCTGGTGACGCTATAGACTTGTCGCAGCCATGCTCCGCTTCGCCACCCAATCTCAAAACCCGAGCAGAAATTTAAGATGTGGTTCCCGAAAGCAAGGCCAAAACGAGGGATGCGATCGTCAGCAATAAAACGACCCAATAGAGGATTCTCCACGAGATTTCTTCTCGGGATGTACTCAATGCCGGATTGCGGAGAAGGAAGGCAATCCCCATGCCTGAGAGGAATCCACCAATATGGGCGGCATTATTGGCTCCTACTAATAATCCATAACCCAGACCATAGATAGCCCAATGAACCAGTTGTTCTTTTAATAGGCTTCCCCACGCGGCCCACTTTCTGGAAAGGATGATCCCCGTGCCAATAAGGCCGAAAATAGCTCCAGATGCCCCTGCCGTGACATGGACCGGATGGTAATAGACATTGCTCAACACAAAGCCTAGAACTCCGGTTCCAACATAGATGACTAGAAACCGTTCTCGACCGAGCAACTCTTCTATAAGCGGTCCGATGAAAATGAGGGCATAGGAGTTGAACAACAAATGAATGACCCCGATGTGAACGAAAATGGCCGAAACCAAACGCCACCACTGGCCTTGTGAAACAAGCAGCGCAGCATCTCCTCCCCACTGAACGATGCTTTTGACACTCCCTCCCATCAGAAACATTCTCAAATCCTGGCCAGTGGATTCACGCTGTGAAACGAAGATGATGACAAACCAAAGAAAATTGATCGTCAACACAATATAGGAAACGGGAGCAAAGTTCGGAATCAGATTCTGCAGAAGCTTTTCGACGCCTCCAATGCGCCGCCCCAACCTCTCGTGGCAGTGGGGACAAACCCTCTCATCAGAATCCACCAGTGCTCGGCAAGAAGAACACATCCGGTTCTTCACTTGAGTCCCTCGCCAGAGGTTCTGAAATGTATCCAGGCGTTCTTCGAGTTCCCGGAGAATGCGCTGGAATTTCCAATTGAATCGTTGCCTGAACATGGGGCTATCTTAAGCTAGGCATAACAGGGTAACAACTCTCAAATCCTCTGGCCGGGACTTTTAATACAGTGCCAGGCCGGCAGTGAATTTTATCAACCCCTGGCTCTCTCGCTTTAAGTCTTTTCTCGGCTGATCGAGCTCTATAATGCCGGTCGCTCCGTCCTTAAGCAATTTGTCTTGTTGATCTTAGCTGAGTAATTTCCACTAGACTCACCTCGAAAACCTGATATCATGCTGGTTTGGCTTTACAACGGCCTTTTCGGCGATTTAAGGGCTCAACTCATTGCTGAGCCCTGCACTCAGCGGAGGTAGTTTTATGGCGCCCAAAATAGTCCAAGGGAATTTGACTTCTAGCGGTTTACGGTTTGCGATCGTTGCCAGCCGCGTTAATGAGTTTATAACCAGTCGCTTGCTGGCGGGGGCACTGGACGCTCTGGAAAGATCCGGAACTGCAGAATCAGATATCACGGTGGTTCGAGTTCCGGGATCATTTGAGATCCCGCTGGCTGCAAAAAGACTGGCGGAATCGAAGAAACACGACGCGATAATCTGTCTGGGAACCTTGATCCGCGGGGATACGCCTCATTTTGAATACATCAGCAGTGAAGTCACAAAGGGCATTGCTTCGGTTTCTTTAGAAGGCAGCATACCGGTCGCTTATGGTGTTCTGACGGCAGATTCGGTTGAACAGGCCATCGACAGGGCGGGACTGAAATCCGGGAACAAAGGATTTGAAGCGGCGATGAGCGCCGTCGAAATGGCGAATCTTCTCAAACAGCTTTAAGGAATCACGCAATGGCGGGTCGACGAAAGAGCCGGGAATTGGCTCTTCAAATGCTTTTTCAATGGGATTTTTCCAAAGAAGCCTACGAGGATGTCCGAGATTCGTTCTGGACACTCCATAAGGAGGCCGATGACGACGTGCGGTGTTTTTCGGATCAGCTCGTTGAAGGAACCATTGAAAATGTCGAGAGAATAGATGAGTTATTGGCGAGTCATGCGGAACACTGGCGTCTGCCCCGGATGCCGGCCGTTGACCGGAACATCTTAAGGATGGCCACCTTTGAACTGCTCCATGAAACCGGAACGCCCTGTGCGGTGGTGATTAACGAGGCTTTGGAAGTCGCTCGGAAGTTCAGCACCCACGAATCAATTCTTTTCATCAACGGAATTTTGGACAGCATCCGAAAAGAGCGGGAAGGGCCGGACCAGTCCGCGAAAGAGCCGGTCGAAACGCCACTCGAGCCAAATCGGTCTTGATTTCACTGAAGGAGAAATAAGGTCATTGTCCGATACCAAGAACAAACCCGAACTGGTTGCCCAGCGTTATTCAAAGCTCGAATCGATCCAGCAGCTGGGTTTTCACGCATACCCTCATCGCTACGACTACTCGCACACCATTGACCACCTCTTGGTGCTGTATCAAGACTCTTCCAAGGAATCCCTCGAAGCCGAGAAAATCATCGTGCGTGTCTGCGGGCGAGTCGTGGCAATGCGTGGGCAAGGAAAAGCCGGATTCCTCAATATCTCCAATGGAAATGTGTCCCTTCAGGCCTACATTCGGAAAGATGATCTTGAAGAGCAGGACTTCGCTCTTTACAAGCTGTTGGACATTGGCGATTTCATTGGGATTGAAGGGTATTTGTTCCGGACCAAAACCAATGAGCTTACCGTTCATGCCCAGAAACTTACTTTCCTTGCCAAGTCTCTTTTGCCGTTGCCTGAGAAATGGCACGGGCTTGCGGATGTAGAGATTCGCTATCGGCAGCGGTATCTCGACTTGATCTCCAATAAAGATTCCAGAGAGGTTTTTGTCATTCGCAGCAAAGTAATCAAAGAGATCCGGAGTTTCTTGGATGCACGCGGTTACGTCGAGGTGGAAACGCCCATGATGCAGCCTCTGGCTGGAGGCGCAACGGCTCGTCCCTTCAAGACTCATCACAATGCACTAGACATGGATCTCTTCCTGCGAATTGCTCCTGAACTCTACTTGAAGCGACTCATCGTAGGCCAGCTGGAGCGAGTTTATGAAATTAACCGCAATTTTCGAAATGAAGGGATTTCAACCCAGCATAATCCTGAGTTCACGATGCTCGAATTCTATCAATCCTATAGTGACTATCGGGATCTGATGGATCTCACGGAAGAGCTTTTAAAGCAATTAGCCCGGAATTTACTGGGGAAAGAAGAATTTGAGTATGACGGTCAGCACATCTCGCTTTTCCATTGGGAGCGCTACTCGCTAAAGGAAGCCATTCTTCACTTCTGGCCCTCTCCTCACCTCCCTTCCCTGAATCCTGAAGAGCTACAAGTTTCAGGTTCTCTGTTGAATAGGGCGCGCCAATGGAATGAATATGCGGGGAGCCATTCACTAGAGACTATTCCAATAAGCCAAAGCCTTTCGAACGGGGCTTTATTGGGTGCATTATTTGAAGCGGTAGTAGAGAGGCATTTGATTCAACCCACAATCATTTATGACTATCCAATCGAGCTCTCCCCGCTCAGTAAAACCAAAGCGGATGACCCTTCAATGGTGGAGCGATTTGAACTGTACATGGGCGGCATGGAAATCGCCAATGCCTACAGTGAATTGAATGATCCGGAAGAGCAGCAACGTCGTTTTGAAGCCCAAGTTTCCGAACGGGAGAAAGGCGACGAGGAAGCTCACCAGATGGACGAAGATTACCTCCGGGCGCTTCGCTTTGGGATGCCTCCCACGGCCGGTGAAGGGATTGGTATCGACCGGCTCACGATGCTCTTCACCAATTCGCGCTCCATACGAGATGTCATTCTCTTTCCTCACTTGCGTCCTGAAAAACGAGAGTAACTCCATGAAGTTCGAGCTGTTCGTCGCGCTTCGCTACCTCAAAGCTAAACGAAAACAGACTGTCATTTCTGTGATCACCGTGATCTCCATCTTGGGAGTAACGTCCGGGGTCATGGCATTAATCGTGGCTCTTTCAATCAGTGCCGGGTTTCGCGAAGATTTGCAAAACAAACTTTTGCGGGGAACCTCCCACATCAATGTGCTCCCCAAAGAGATCCGGTATGGGATCTCGAATTACCCTGCTCTCGCCGAAAAGATCAAGAGTGTCCCCGGGGTACAGACCGCCTTGCCTGCCATCTACCAGGTGGTTCTCATCATTGCGGGACGCCAGCAGCCGGTCTACTTAAAGGGAATTGCCGTGAATGACCCTTCTTTTTTTCGGGATACTTTTTTTGAAATCAAATCAGGAAATCTCAAGGACCTGGTGGCCACAAAAGATGATCCCGTCAAAGATCGCATTGCTTTAGGAGATGAACTGGCCAAGAAAATAGGCACTTTTGTCGGCGATTACGTGTCCGTCATCAGCGACGAAGGGGAGTTGTCACCCATCGGAACTCTTCCGGTGAGAAAGCGTCTGAAGGTCGTCGCCATCTTTTCCTCGGGATTATATGACTTCGACTCTTCCTGGGGGTTTACATCTTTGGCTTCGGCCCAACGACTATTCGGAACGGGAGAACTAGTCTCTCTGATCGAATGCAAAGTGTCCGATATTTATCAGGTCAAGAGTATTTCCGAGAAAATTCTGAAGGTCGTCGGTTCAGATTTCGTGACCAAAGACTGGATTGAGCAGTACCAATCCATTTTTCATGCTCTCAAGATGGAGAAATTGGTCATGATTATCACGATCGGGCTGATTGTGTTCGTGGCCGCCTTAAATATCATTACGGTGTTGATCATGATGGTGATGGAGAAGAGCCGGGATATCGCGGTCTTGATCTCAATGGGGGCAACGCAAAATCAAATTCGTAAGATCTTTGTTTTTCAAGGCTTGGTCATTGGGCTATTGGGATCGGTGTTGGGATCGATTCTGGGGAACTTAACCTGTTGGGTTTGCGATAAGTATGAGTTAATAAGATTGGAGACCGACGTCTACTCAATTTCACATGTCCCATTTAAGACAAACCCTTGGGACGGGCTTTGGGTGGCAATGGCTGCTATTGTGATTAGCCTTTTGGCCACAATTTATCCTTCCAAGAAAGCGGCAACCCTCGATCCGGTCGAGGCCTTGAGGTATGAGTAGGTATGTCAGAACAGCACAATCATCCCTCTCGAATAGCCGATGTTGTAAGAGCCACGGATATAAGGAAGACGTTCCGGAACACTGGGGAGCCATTAGAAATCCTGAAAGGGATTGATCTGACGGCTCATCGAGGCGAGATGATCGCAATCGTAGGAGAATCTGGCTCCGGAAAGAGTACTTTGTTGCACATTCTTGGTGCTTTGGATCGTCCTAGCAACGGGTCTGTTTATTTTGGGGAAACCGACATTTATTGCCTGGACTCGGAGGCCCTTGCTGAGTTTCGACGACATTCTATTGGGTTTATTTTTCAGTTTCACAACCTCCTGCCGGAATTTACGGCACTGGAAAACGTGCTCATGCCGCGGATTATTGCCGGTGATCCGGCAGACGAGGCTTTGGGAATAGAATTGCTCACCCTGGTAGGCTTAGGCGACCGGTTGAGACATCGTCCCGGTGAGTTATCCGGAGGGGAGCAACAACGGGTTGCGATTGCCCGGTCTTTGGTCAATAATCCAGCGCTAATCCTGGCAGATGAACCCACTGGAAGTCTCGACACCCAAACAGGGCTGAGGGTATTCGAGCTATTTCGTAAAATCCAGCAAGAGAAAAATCTTACTTCCATCCTGGCAACACACAATGCTAATATAGCTTTGAGATGTAACAGAATTCTTCGGTTAGAAAACGGATTTTTGCACGTCGTCAATCAAACCAATGTTTGAACGCTATACTGAAAAGGCACGCCGAGTTATTTTCTTTGCCCGGTACGAGGCAAGCCAGTATGGGAGTCCTTCAATCGAAACCGAGCACTTACTTTTGGGCTTGATGCGAGAGGACAAGAGCCTGACGAACCGGTTCCTTCGCTCGCATTCCTCTATTGAATCCATCAAAAAGGAGATCGAAGGGCGAACGATTATTAGGGAGAAAGTATCTACTTCCATAGACTTACCTCTAAGTGCAGAGTGCAAACGAATCCTGGCTTTTTCGGCAGATGAAGCAGAACGGTTGCGTCACCGCCACATTGGGACAGAACATCTTCTGCTTGGAATCCTACGCGAGGACAAGTGCCTGGCAGCCGAGATCTTGCATGAGCGCGGGTTACGGTTAAATACAGTCCGGGAGGAACTCATGCGAACGCAGTCGGAAAAACCGGCGGCCGCTCGATCGAAGGACACCCCATTGTTGGCTGAATTCAGCCGTGATCTCACTCAATTGGCGGCCGAAAATTCATTGGACCCGCTGGTTGGAAGAGAAAATGAGCTTGAACGTTGCATTCAAATCCTGTGCCGAAGAACAAAGAACAACCCGGTTCTGATTGGAGAACCAGGCGTCGGCAAAACAGCCATCGTGGAAGGACTGGCTCAAAAGATCGTGGATGGCGATGTGCCAAGCTATTTGGCCGACAAGCGAATTCTTGCTTTGGATCTGTCATTGATCGTGGCTGGGACTAAGTATCGTGGACAGTTTGAAGAACGCTTGAAGACGATCATGAAGGAACTCATTGAGAACCCCAATGCCATTGTATTCATTGACGAATTGCATACTCTGGTGGGTGCGGGGTCCGCGGAAGGATCCCTCGATGCAGCCAACATCTTGAAACCCGCTTTGAGCCGTGGTGAAGTTCAATGTATCGGCGCGACGACCCCGGCGGAGTATCGCAAGTCGATCGAGAAAGACCGCTCTTTGGAGCGGCGGTTCCAAGCCGTCAAGGTTCCTCCTCCCAACGAATCTGAATCGATTCGGATTCTGAACGGGGTGAAGGAACGTTATGAGAAGTTTCACTTGGTGTCGTATACAAACGAAGCGATTGAAACCTCCGTACATCATTCGAGTCGCTACATTCCTGACCGTTTTCTGCCCGACAAGGCAATCGATTTAATCGACGAAGCTGGGGCACGGGTGAAACTTCGTCAGGATAGGCTCCCAAAGGAAATGACCGAGATTCAGAAGAAAATCAAAGTGATTGTTTCTCACATGGAATCGGCCATCTCCAATCATGAGTTTGAAAAAGCTGAAATTTATAAGAATGAAGAACGGCTGGCGTTAGAAACACTTCGGTCGGTCAAAGAGAAATTTAACCTGACAGATAATTCCATTGGCATGGTCACGAAAGAGGATATTGAAAACGTCGTCGCCAAGTGGACGGGCATTCCGGTGACCTCAATCAAAGAAGAAGAAATGCTCAAGTTGATGCGGATTGAAGAGCATCTGCATCGGCGGATTATCAGCCAGGATAAAGCGATTAGCGCATTGGCACGGGCTATTCGTCGATCACGGGCGGGTTTAAAGAATCCCAACCGACCGGTTGGATCCTTTCTCTTCCTGGGACCGACGGGGGTCGGCAAAACTGAGGTCGCCCGCATGCTGGCCCATTTCTTATTCGGCACGGAAAAGGCGCTGATCCGGTTTGATATGTCGGAATATATGGAAAAGCACTCCGTATCCAAATTTATCGGCTCTCCCCCGGGATACGTTGGTTATGAAGAGGGGGGGCAGTTAACCGAAAGAGTCAAAAGAAATCCTTATTCGGTTGTTCTGCTGGATGAGATTGAAAAATCTCACCCCGATGTTTTTAACATCTTGCTGCAGGTCTTTGAAGACGGCCAGTTGACTGATGGTCTCGGCAACACGATCGACTTCAAGAATACGATCGTCATCATGACTTCCAACCTCGGGGCCCGTTTTCTTGAAAAGCGTCACCAGCTAGGGTTTCACGGGTCGAGCGAAGAATCCACTCAGCAGAAAATGGAAGAGCTGGTAACCGCTGAAGTTAAGAAGGCGTTCAACCCGGAATTCATCAATCGTTTGGATGAGATCATTGTCTTCAATTCGTTAACTGATGAGGATTTGGAGAAAATAGTCGATCTGCTGGTCATTCAAATCAACGAAAGTATGGTTTCAAAGAACGTTAAAATTACCCTCACACCCGATGCCAAGCGCTGGATCCTAGACAAGACCTGCCAAGATAGATCTTATGGTGCTCGGCCATTGCGTAGGGCTCTGCAGCGATACGTGGAGGACCCTTTATCCGAAGCTCTGATCCAGGGCGATGTCGCGCCTGGCTCGGAACTGGAGATCTACGAAGTGGATAAAGGACTCTATTATCGTGATCTGAAGAAATCAATTATTGAAACCTCTCTCTTATACAAATAGTTCCCCATTTCTTGCATCAAAGAGATAGTCCAGAAACTACGGAGAGATTTGTGCCTACTCGCCATCGTGAAATGTATTTGTGGAGGCTCTTTTGATGCTGAGAAAGGGTATTCTTACCCTTGTCATTTCTGTCCTGTCTATTTTCACATACTCTCTTTACACTTCGCCTTCTCTGGCTGAGGGTGATGAATTGATTGAGAATATCGAGATTAGAGGGACACGCCGTGTCCCTCAGGACACTGTCCGATTTCACATCATTTCCCAGAAGAACGGGCGATTTGACCCCGCCATCCTTCGCCGGGATTTTAAGACTGTCTGGGCACAGGGGTTTTTTGATGACTTGTCGATCACCTTGGAGCAAGGCAAAACAGGCAAGATTGTGATTTTCTGGGTTAAAGAGAAACCTCTCATTCGAAGCATTACTTACAAAGGGCTTAAGTCGGCCACCAATACCGAAGTTCTCGATAAATACAAGGATAAGAAAGTTAACCTGGGAATTGAAACCCCTTTCGATCCGAATAAGATTTCCCGTGCGATCACCGTTTTGTCAGATCTGCTGGCCGAAAAAGGCCGGCAATATGCCGAGATCAAATACGAAGCCACTGATATCCCCCCAAACTCCAAAGCCGTCACTTTTCTGATTAACGAAGGTCCCAAGGTAAAGGTTGAGAAAATTAATTTCCACGGGAATACGGTCTATTCATCCAAAGAACTCCGCAAATCCATGAAGTACATCAAACAAACGAGCTTAATCTCCATGTTTAGCGGAAAATCTACTTTCGACCGAAACAAGCTTGAAGCCTCACTCGAGATGGGAGTAAGGGCGAAGTACAACGAAAAAGGGTATATTAAACTCCTCATTGAGGACCCCAAAGTAGACGTCAGAGACGTGAACAGCATGTCTTTCTTCCCGATTCCATTCAAGTCTACCAAAGGGAAACGGGTCTTCATTGACATCCCCCTTGAAGAAGGGAAACAGTATCGCGTCGGTGAAATCAATTTCACGGGAAATAATCTCTTCACCAAAGACCAATTGGTCCGTGTGTTTGGAATGCAGCAGGGTGAAGTATTCAATGGCGAACTGATCCGGAAGGGGTTTGAGAATCTGAAGAAGATCTACGGGTCCAGGGGTTATATCAACTGGACTCCCATTCCTCGTCAGGATTATGATGAAGAGAATCATACGGTTAACATTGTTTTTGACTTCGAAGAAGGGAATCAATACTACCTTCGCCGCCTGGAATTTGTCGGGAACACCACAACACGCGACAAAGTGATTCGCAGAGAAATGCTCCTCACTGAAGGCGAAATTTACAATACGCAATTATTTGATATCAGCCTGCTCCGCCTCAATCAACTGGGTTATTTTGATGTCCTGAAACAGGAAGATGCGGAGGTTAAGCCAGAACCCAAACCGGATCCATCCGATGGCAAGTACTATGTCGATGTGACCCTGAAGGTGAAGGAAAAAGGCAAGAACTCGATAGGATTGTCGGGCGGTGTCAGCGGCATTGGCGGCAGCTTCCTGGGGGTCAACTACTCTACAAATAATCTCATGGGGTACGGTGAAACCCTGGATGTCCAGCTCCAGGGAGGAACGCGCTACTCGGCCTACGTACTTAGTTTTACCGAGCCTTATTTTAGGAATCGTCCGCTGACAACGGGCTTCAGTGTTTATTATCGTAAATACAGCTACCGCGAAGGCGACCAATTTCAGGGATATTATGGTTACCAACCCATCGGGAATGAATTATTTTCCCAAAACAGCAGGGGATTCACCCTTTTTGGGAGTAAACCAGTCAGACCGTTCACACGCTTCGGGCTGAGTTATACGATGGAAAGAACTTATACTGTTTTCCCCTCGGCGCAAAATCAGGCTTTTTATACCGCCTTTCAGTTCACCGATACATTTACCGGTATCGGGACTTATCAAGGGGTTTTGCAGAGTATTATCTCTCCAACCCTAACCTACAGCACCGTCGATAACCCCTATTCGCCGAGATCCGGGAAGAATGTCACCTTCCTCCTGCGAATGGCGGGAATTGGGGGAGACGTTAGATTCATCGAGCCCTTTGTAGAGGCAAAGTATTTCAGACCGATGAATAAGCGCAGAAACACTCTTGGCATCCGCGGTCTTTACTCATTCATCACCGGTTATGGCGGGTTACAACCCCCCATCTATAGCCGTTTCTATACCGGTGGGGAAGACAGCATACGCGGGTTTGATTTCAGGACGATCAGTCCCCGAGCACAAGTGACCACCAAAACCTTTGTTAACGGTATTGTCAAGGATCCCTATGGAAATCCGGTGATTGATCCACAGACCGGTGGAGCCACCGTGCAAAGTGTGCCGTTCTACACTACGTTCCCCTATCTAGTGGGCGGAGACTCCCAAGTCGTATTTAACATCGAATACCGAATCCCCATTATGGGACCTGTCACGATGGCCCCATTCTTAGATATTGGGAAATCCTGGGTCGCGCGGCAATCCTCACTGAAACTGGCACCTGAATCGGCTGGAAATTTCTATAAGTTCGAAAACGGCGCTTTCGTTCCCTACACTGCGGGAGAGCCTCTTCCAATCATTCCGGTCACGACCATGTGGCGGGCCAGCACGGGTTTGGAATTCCAAGTGATCCTTCCCGTGGTCAATGCACCCTTTCGCTTGATTTACTTTTGGGACCCACTCATCCTGAATAGTTTCTTTATTCGACCTGAAGGCGGACTGCCTTATCCGCTTCGCGACAATTATTATTCAAACGATCCCACCCAGAAGACCAGGGGGTTTAAATTCACTGTAGGGCGAACTTTCTAAAGGACAGGCGGAATCAGAGACATGGACTCATTACGAATGGACGGATGGATGAAACGTAGGTTTTGGTTTTTGGCAGCTTTCATATTGTTGGGTGTGGTCAAGTTGCCGGCACAACAGATCCCATTGCCGTCAGGCAGCGGTCCCTTTGATGTCGCCGTGATTCCTGAAACCAGTATTGCGGTGACCGCCAATCGAAATTCGAATTCGGTATCGATTGTCGACCTAAGCACAGGTACTGTGAAGACGACCATAGCTGTCGGACTCGCACCGACGAGTGTCGCGATTAATCCCGTAACCAACCGCGCGGTCGTCACGAATTTCGGAGACGATACGGTTTCGATCATCGATCTGGGGTCACAGTCCGTCGTGGCCACGGTATTGGTTGGCGCCAAAAGCACGACGGACCCGAACTTTCACTATAGTCCGCGGGCAGTGGCCATCGACACAGCCGACAATTTAGCAATTGTGGCTAACCTGAATGGCGGGGGAATCTCCATCATTGATTTGAACACGAACACCTCAATTTTGCCGGACCAACTTCGAGCAGGAACCAGCCCGATAAGTGTGGCCTACTATCCTGCCCAAAATGTCGCCCTGGTTGTAAACTACAATAGCAATGATGTCACCGTGATCAACATTCCGAATCGGGTCTTGATTCGAGCCTTCGCCGTGGGAATCAACCCGGTAGATATTTCGCTGAACTTAGCAACGAACAAGGCCTATGTGGTAAATTCAGGATCGAGAAGTGTTTCGGTGATTGACCTGACACAACTTTTGCCGGTTACGGGAAGCCCTGTGACGGCATCCATCAACTTGGGGGTACCCCCTTCTGGTGTTAGCGTCGACCCGAATACCAATGTCGGCGCGGTCACATCCAGTGACACCAGCTCAATGCCTTTGATCAATCTAGCTGACAATACGGTCATTCCGACTGTCATTAACACGAATGTGGGGGATACTCCCAATGGCGTGGCTGTCAATGGTTCCAATAATACCGCATTGGTTGTAAGCCCGACGAATGACATCCTATACGTTAATAGTTTGGGGTTTATTAACTATTTGCCTTTGGCTATAGACGACAATACTTACAGGTCGAATGTGGGGATAACCAACATCAGTACAGTAGGAGGAAATTTCCAGCTTGAGCTATTTGACAAAGATGGAAAGTCTTTGGGAAAAAGTACGGCCAAGGTTGCTGCCCACGGTTTTCTGCAGGTTAACAACGTCAACCGATATATTCTCGGATCTTCCCAAGCCACCAATACTATTGGATCTGTGCGAGTAACCTCTGATCAGCCTTTCTCAAGTTTCATCTCGGTAATCAATAATGTAACCAATGATCCCGCCATACAAGTAGGCCGTTCAGCGGGTTATACGAGCCTTGTATTGGATGCAGCAACGAACGTGGGTAGTTTCAGCTCGAAATTGTGCATCCTCAACTTGGGGAACGCGATTGGGGCCACTTCTCTGACGGCATATGATCCTGTTACCGGTGAAGTGCTGGCTACCAAGACTGATATTTTTGTGCCCGTGGGCGGCTTTTACCTGAGCAACAACATCCTGGCCGATATGGGCCTGACTGGGAAGTTTGGCCCACTGGCGATTACATCTCCAAATCTGCAGCAGTTAGTGGTTGTCTCTCTTGTGGAAAGCACAAGTAATACAGGAGGGTTTCTGGAGGCCGTCGGCCTTCAGTAGAAAGGAGTGTCTAACAACATGATGAGATTAATTTCGTCTTTCCTGCTGGTTTCACTTCTTGCCGTGCCCAGGCCATTGCCCGCTCAAGCCGTAGACCAGAAGATAGCCATCATCAATGTATTGCGGGCCATTGCCGAGTGTGCCGAAGGCCAGAAGGCCAATGCTGATTTTCAAAAGAAATATGATGCAAAACGGGACGAATTGGCGAAAATGCAGAAAGAATTGCAGGATCTGCAACAGCAGCTCACTACCCAGGGAACCACAATGTCAGAGGAGGCAAGAGCTGCTCTAGCTCGAACTATCGACCAAAAGACAACGGCCTTCCAGCGTTCTCAGGATGATGCTGAAAAAGAATTTACGAATCTACGAAATGAAATCTTCAGTCGGATCGGAACCAAGATGACACCTATCGTGCATCAATATGCCAAAGAGAAGAACTTTACTTTGCTCCTGGATTATTCCAGCCAAACCGGTCAACTCTTTTACGTCGATCCGGCCCTTGACGTCACTGATAGTATCATTAAACGCTACGATGGCTTGCAGGTCTCCCAAAAAGGCGCCGCCCCGGCGACTCCAAAGCAGCCCGCTGCCCAGAGCCAGAAGAGCGCGACCACAGCCCAACCCAATAAAATGCCAGGCACTGCCGGGAAGGCCCCAGTCACACCTCCCCAGAAGAATTAGAGTAGCCCGGATTCCTGTATTCTTTGATCAACAAGGGAAGGTTGCTTTTTCGATCTGGAGCCAACCTTCCCTTTTCACTTTAAGGATGACCTTATGCTAATGGATGTGAATGAAATACAGCGAATTATCCCCCATCGCTACCCGTTTCTTCTGGTAGATTCTATCCTGGAACTAGATCCGGCGCGTAAAATCGTCGGGATTAAGAATGTCAGTATCAATGAACCCTTCTTTCAGGGCCATTTCCCGGGAGCCCCAGTCATGCCTGGTGTTCTCATTGTGGAAGCCATGGCCCAAGTCGCGGCGGTGATGGTACTAAAGGAAATTGCAGATCGGGAAAATAAGCTCGTGTACTTTAGCGGAATTGACAGGGCAAGATTTCGCCAACCGGTAGTCCCCGGGGACCAAATCCGGATCGTGGTAGAGGTCATCAAAATGCGACCCCGCCATGGTAAATTGAAGGCGGAGGCATACGTGAAAGAGAAATTGGTGGCCGAAGCAGAAATCTTCTCTACCATTGTGGATCGGAGCGCGTAAATGCAGATTCACCCAACCGCCGTTATCAGTCCTTCGGCACTTTTGGGAGCCGACGTCGTCGTCGGGCCATATTCAGTGATCGGCGACTCGGTAGTTCTTGGGGATGGTTGTATTTTGGACTCGCATGTGGTCATCCAAGGGCCGACCCGAGTTGGAAGGAGTTGTCATTTCTTTCCTTTTGGATCCATCGGCTTGCCTCCTCAAGACCTAAAATACAAAGGGGAATTGACCGAGCTTATCGTCGGCGACTCCAATATCTTCCGTGAGTACGTCACCGTTCATCGCGGAACTCCGGCCGGGGGAGGCCGCACGGTTATTGGCAATCACACTCTGGTTATGGCCTATGCCCATATCGCTCACGACTGTATTGTAGGCGACCATGTCATCTTGGCCAATGCGGCTACGCTGGCTGGCCATGTGACCATTTCCGATTACGCAACAATCGGAGCCTTTTCTGGTGTCCATCAATTTTGTAGAGTGGGGGTCCATGGGTTTGTGGGAGGATATTCCGTAATAACCAAGGATGTTCTTCCTTACTCCAAGACTGTTAGCGCGAGGGACACAGGAAATTACGGGATAAACACCATTGGGCTGGAACGTAGAGGATTTTCACAGAAATCTCTCCATGACCTCCGGGCAGCGTTTCGCATTATTTTGCAGTCCAAATTAAATACTTCTCAGGCTCTGAGCGTCCTGAAAGAGAGATTTCCGAATCACTTGGACATTCAGCCGCTGGTAGATTTTATCGAGCAAAGCGAGAGGGGCATCATTAAGTAAATAACCGTCTGACCTTTCTTCAGTAGTTGGCAGATTGACAAAAACGCCTTTTATGACGCTCAAACGCCTGGCTGCGAAAATGGTAAATTAAATCGATGACTCGTTATGGTTTAATCGCTGGAAATGGAAAGTTTCCTTTCCTAATCCTGGAAGCAGCCCGAAGTCGTGGAATAGAGATGGTTGTTGTAGCCATCTTGGAAGAGACATTCAAGGAAATTGAAGCCTGTGCAACTACGGTCCATTGGATCAGCCTCGGACAATTGGGAAAACTCATTAAAATCTTCCAGCAAGAGGGGGTTACACAAGCCATCATGGCAGGCCAGGTGAAACACTCACAGATCTTCAGTACCATCCTGCCTGATCTGAAGATGTTGAAACTCCTGGCAAGCCTGAAGTCGAGAAATACGGATGCGCTGATCGGTGCGGTTGCCAGGATTTTGGAAGAGGAAGGCATTACCCTGATCGACTCTACGACCTTTCTCGGGCCGCTTTTGCCTCAGCCGGGGGTACTGACGTTTCGCTCACCCAATGAAGAAGAGAGTAAGGATATTCAATATGGACGGCGGATCGCCAGAGAAATTGCTCGATTAGATATTGGCCAATCTGTCGTCGTGCGAGAGCAAGCTTGTGTAGCTGTGGAAGCAATGGAAGGAACGGATGCCGTGATCCGGCGCGCTGCCGAAGTGACTGGGAATCAACGAATCACGGTGGTCAAGGTCAGCAAGCCCAAACAAGATATGCGTTTTGACGTGCCAGTGATCGGTTTACCGACTGTTGAATTGATGGCCACGGTGAATGCCTCAGCCCTTGCGATCGATGCCTACAAGACGTTAGTTCTCGACCAGGAAAAACTTCTCCACTTCGCCAATGAGCATGGAATTAGCATATCTGCCTATAGACCGGAGACTGAAATGGAGACGCAGGTGGAGAACAAACTTGAATAGCCACAAAGGCATTGATTCCTGGTTTCGGTATTGTAGCTAGTGTTGATCGTTAAGCAACGGGGTCTCATGCTTTGGCACTGATTTTCGGCCGCGAGTCAAAAACCTATGGACAAGATAAAGGTTGCCGTTATTGGCGTAGGATATCTCGGGCGACAGCATGTGCGGATTTATTCCGAAAACGAATCGGTGGAACTGCTGGGAGTCGTGGATAAGAATCTTGCTACAGCAGAGTCCGTTGCCAATGAATTTAACACCCATGCTTATCCTGATTTCTCCCCGCTCCTAGACAAAGCAAACGCAGTCAGTCTAGCTGTTCCGACAACAGATCACGCCGCTGTTTGCTGCCAGTTGCTAAGCCGTGGGATTGATGTGCTGGTCGAAAAACCGATGGCGTCTTCAGTGGCTGAAGCGGAAATCATGATCGACACAGCCACAAAGCATGAGCGGGTCTTGCAGGTCGGGCATCTCGAAAGATTTAACCCGGCCATTTGCGCTGCTCGAAGAATCGCTCATCAACCGATGTTTTTTGAAATTCATCGCCTGGGAATCTTCACTTCCCGCAGTCTAGATATCGATGTTGTCTTGGATCTCATGATCCATGATCTCGATATCGTTCTAGATTTCGTGAAATCACCGGTCAAGACGGTGAGCGCTGTCGGGCTCCCGATCTTGAGCAACAAAATTGATATCGCCAACGCCAGAATCGAATTTGAAAACGGATGCGTGGCCAATTTGACGGCCAGCCGGGTCAGCACAGAAAAAGTGCGGAAAATGAGATTTTTCCAGCCCAATGAATACATCTCGGTGGATTACTCCCGTCAGGATGTTGTCGTTCTCGCTGTGCAACCCGGGGAGGGCGACCGTGTACCCATCATCACTCCGAGACGAGTGGAGACCCACAGAGTAGAACCACTTCGGGCAGAAATCGAATCCTTCCTGAGGTCTGTTCGATCTAGAAGTCGCCCAGAAGTGTCACCGGAAAGCAGTCGAGAAGCTTTGCAGTTGGCTCATTGGGTTGTACACAAGATCCGTGAACATTCGCAGCATTTGCCTTGGCCTCTTTCGGTCGGGAGGAAGGAATAACCAGAGCCATCTGTTCAAGTTGGCTGGATGCCTGCAAACGAAACTCGGATTTCGCCCCTTCTCCTCTACGGAGCGGTTGGGAGGATGGAAGCCAAACCCCATGAGTCTCTCGACATGATTCCCCAGAGGGTGGGAAGAAATCACCGAAATTAGGATTGGCGTTCACTAAGGGACACCAAGGTAATTCCCTTCCCTCCTGAATAATGCTTTTCCCCTACCATGTCAGTGGCCCAGCCTCATGAGTGATGATCTTCAGTTATTAACCTTCCGCTTTGAAGATGATAAAGCCTCCCACAGAAGGCGAGAAGCTTATCTGGCTTCTTTGGTTCTGCATTTGCTCCTCATTATTTTCATCCTGGTGAGTCCCAAAATTCTGACCCGCACCGATGAGAAGCGCTTGGTTCGGAGTACTCCCGCCGGCCTGGAAGACTCAAAACCTCTTGGGCTGCTGGCTTTGAGCCAGGATTACCAGAAATATGTGCAAAAATCAAAGACCCCTCCCCTCCCTGATCAAGACCACACCATTAAGGCTAAGTCACCAGGGTTAGAAGTCAAAAAGCTGCACGCTCCTTATCCTGAGAAAAATACCCCGGGACCGGAACGATCACCTTCTCCAGGCCTTTCGAAATTTGAGCCGACACCCCCTGCGGTGTCGCCCTCTCCGTTGACCCCGAATGTTACCGGAGGACAACCGTCAAGCCGGTCCGACGAAACTGAGGTGAAGCAGGACTCAGCGTTACAATCAACTCAGCCTTCTGGTGCGTCTGCAAGACCCACTCCACGGAGTCTGCGTGAAATCAATGAGAGCCTGGAATCTCCAGGTTTTTCAATTCAAAGCGCCATAGAAAAGGCTCGGCAGAGCGGGAATTACGGCCAGGGTGGGGCAGGAGGTATTTCCACCCATAACTTTGATCATCGCAACCCGGACTTTTCAGTTGAACAACCAGCGATCGTTAGCGATACTCAGGGTGTTGATTTCTCTCCCTGGCTGCATCTGATCTATTACCGAGTTCGAGACAATTGGTTTTCGGTCATTCCTGAATTGATCCGGACTCGGACTAAAGGCAGGGTGGTTCTTATTTTCGATGTTCGCAACAACGGTCGAATTGATAACCTCGAGGTGCTGAGGAGTTCCGGCCTTTCTCCTTATGATCGGGCGGCGATTTCTTCGGTGAAACTCTCCGAGCCATTCCCAGGTTTCCCAGCTGCTTTCAAAGGGGAACTCATTACTGTGCAGCTTACCTACGTCTATAACATTCGAACGCAATGACGAAAGTTCACTCAGGAGCCGCGATAATCCACATTCCAATACGAATGATGGAAAGCATTCCCTCGGATGTCCCAAACGAAAAAAAGATTAGAGGTGAGCTAAGAAGGGGCCTCTGTTAAGATAGTCGAAAGCTGAGAGAATCTTATCAAATTCATTTGTTCCAGATCACCTCAATATTGAAAGGTTACTGACAAAGACAATGACTGATGCAAACATGATTTTCCAAAACCCTATGAAGTTGGCACTCAAGCAGGGCAAACCGGTGATCGGCGCCACGATTACGATAGCTAGCCCGGATGTCGCCGCCACATTGGCAAGCAGCGGGTTTGATTTTCTATGGATCGAGATGGAACACAGTCCAGTAACTCTTGAAACGGTGCGCTCCATGATCCTGGCAACCCGTGGGATGCAGGCCGTTCCGATGACACGGGTCCCGGTAAATGAGCCTTGGATGGCAAAGCGTGTTCTGGATATCGGAAGCCTCGGCGTCTGCTTCCCTTTTACAAGCACACGGGAGCTGGCAGAACAGGCCGTCCAATCCTGCAAATATCCGCCCTTGGGGATCCGAGGATTTGGGCCCAGTTTAGCGATCCCTCGTTGGGACTATGTGGGGCAGGAGTATACGCAATTTGCCAATGAGAATGTTCTGGTAATCACGATCATCGAACAAAAGCAAGCTGTGGAGAATATTGAACAGATTGCCTCCGTCCCGGGTATCGATGTGCTCTTCATCGGAGCAAGCGATTTGTCTTACTCATTAGGCGTTGGCGGTCAGCGCCATCATCCTCTAGTAAAGGAAGCCGTCTCGAAGGTGTTGGCTGCCGGTAAGAAATATGGTGTCCCTGTCGGTTATCCAAGCGGGAACCCTGAAGAAATCAAACAATTAGTCTCAGAGGGGTTCCGGTTTTTTCAAGCCAACACGGAGCTGGGCATGATGAAGAGTGCGGCCAGCGACTTGCTGAATAAGGTACGCGGAGGAGTGAGCGCCCAGCCGAAAGCTGAGGGGTCGATTTATGGGGAGAAATAAGTCGATTCAGTGAATTTACGTTACTGATGCGAGTTACTCCGGGGCGGAGAAATCCCTTCCCCTAACTTGTCAAATCCGTATTGCTTCTTTTCGCCCAAAGGGTTATCCTAAGAACCAATCACAGATTCAACTGAATTGTCTCACGACAGGACTCCAGTAGACGAGATGACAAACGGCATACAGCCGTCGGCGGGCCTGAGATTGTACGGACTCAATTTTATCTTTAGGGGAGGTACCCGTGATGACTGTCCATCAACTTCTGAAAATTAAAGGATCTGCTGTTTGGTCGGTTACCCCGGAATCAAGTGTCTTTGAAGCTCTACAAGTCATGGCGGAAAAGAATGTAGGGGCTTTGGTTGTGCTTGAACGTGCAGAACTAAGGGGTATCTTTTCAGAAAGGGACTATGCCCGAAAAGTCATCCTCCATGGAAAATCCTCCAAAGACACGCCTGTTTGCGAGATCATGACTGAGAAAGTCGATTGTGTCAGTCCTTCCCATTCCGTGAGAGATTGCATGGCGCGAATGACTGACAAACATATCCGGCATCTTCCCGTCCTAGAGGGAGGGCGTGTCATCGGGCTTATCTCAATCGGCGATGTTGTAAAAGCGATCATCTCTGATCAGGAGTTTATGATTGAGCAACTGGAATCTTACATTGCCGGGGGGAGTTACTAACTCCGTGGGATTGCCCCTGGCAAGGAGCGAATAGCTTGACCCGCTTCCCATCACACCAAAAGACCTTTAAACTCAAAGAGTGCCCCGAAACGCCTCTCTAAGGCTCATGAATTCTTCCCCTCATCTGTCAAGGTTTTCAGTTACAATGAAATAGTTTTCCTTTCTACTTTCATTCGGAAGCAGGGCAGATCAGCCAATAGTTAAGGATGACAGGATATGCTAGAGGTCGGCAATCTCCTCAAGCACTACGGATACTGGATCATATTCTTCAACGTATTTCTTGAAGCCATTGGACTCCCATTGCCTGCTGTGCCGATACTCGTGGCCGGTGGAGCGGCTTGTGCATTTGGAACACTCGCATTTTCCAAGGTAATTCCACTCGCTATCGTGTCCATGTTATTGGGAGATTTCCTTCTTTTTCTGGCAGGCCGCTATACAGGCTGGGCTATCCTGGGTTTTCTTTGTCGCTTTTTTGACAACCCCGAAGATTGTATCTTAAGATCTGCCGAGTCTTTCTACAAACATGGCCGGTTGACCTTGTTGTTTTCCAAGTTTATCCCGGCAGTGAATACCATGGCTCCTCCGATGGCGGGAAGTATGAACATGAGGGTGCTGGAGTTCCTTGGCTGGGACATCCTGGCATCTTGCCTCTATGTTCTCCCTTTCTTCGGCCTCGGATTCTTCTTCAGCCATTTACTGACTGAAATCCTTCTTGGCTTTACGTCGTACACGCAGGTAGTCGAATGGATACTGTTGTTTTGCCTGACGCTCTATCTCATCCAACGACTCCGCAACTACAGGAAAAGTCGACGATTTAGAGACGTACCTAGAATTCAAGTAAAGGAATTGGCAGAGAAGTTGAACTCGCAAGAGAGCAAGGAAAAAGTCATTGTCGCGGATACGCGAAGCCACGGGTACTATGATGTTGGAGCCATGAGGATCCCCGGTTCGATTCGCCTTGAGCCAAACAGTCTCCCGCATGAAATGCACCAGCTGTCGAAAGATAAAGAAATCTACTTGTATTGCACCTGACTGCGCGAAGCAACCAGCGCCCGTGTGGCGTATATTCTCCGGGAGAATGGATACAATGCCTATGCCATCGAAGGGGGATTCACGGCTTGGCAGCGCTCTGGAAAACCACTCGAGTTGGTCCCAACTGAAGATGTGGTCCATTTACCTCGATTTCGATAAATGGATAGGCGAGTCAGCCTTATTGGGATTCTTATTTTGTCTGTAGTAGTCCTGACGTTCTGATGGTTCCTAACAAGAAAATTAACTCCAGGAAGTCCCTAGACTTGGCTTGGGTCAAAAAGACTTTTCGAAAGCTATCGCTTGAAGAGAAGGTCGGGCAGATGATCATGCCAGCCTTCCGAGGGATCTACCTGAGTTCGTCAAGTCCAGAGTTCCTTGAACTCAAACGTCAAATCACGCATTACCATGTCGGTGGATTCATTTTGTATGCCGGTGACGTTTATGAATCCGCTGTATTGATCGACCGGCTCCAGACAGTTGCTGGAATACCTCTCTTTATTTCCTCTGATTTTGAAAGGGGAGCCAGTTTCCGAATCCGCAATACCCTTTCACTTCCCTGGAACATGGCCATTGGGGCAACCGGTTCGGAAGAGTGGACCTATCTTCAGGGCAAATTCACCGGGCAAGAAGCTCGGGCCCTAGGGGTGAATTGGATTTTTGCACCGGTGCTGGACGTCAACAACAACCCCGCCAACCCGGTGATCAACATTCGATCTTACGGTGGCAATCCTGAATTAGTGGCCCGTTTGGGCGTCGCATTCATTCGAGGGGTACAGGAAACCGGCATCCTGGCAACCGCCAAGCATTTTCCCGGGCATGGTGATACCAGTGTTGATTCCCATTTGTCACTGCCTGTCATTCATGCCGGGCGAAAAAGACTTGAATCGGTCGAGTGGACTCCATTCAGGGAAGCAATACGGGCTGGTGTTTGGTCAGTCATGTCGGCGCATGTCAGTGTCCCATCCATAGAGCCAACTCCGGGACTTCCTGCAACGCTTTCAAAACGAGTACTGACGGATATCCTCCAAAAGGAATTGGGCTTTTCAAATATTATCGTGACGGACTCCTTGACCATGTCTGGACTTGCCGAAAACTATTGGGTGGGAGATGCAGCGGTTCGAGCTGTAAATGCCGGGGTAGATGTTTTGCTTGACCCCCCGACTCCAGGCGTTGTCTACGAAGCGCTGCTCAGTGCGGTGCGCAGGAAGGAAATTGATCCGTATCGAATTGACCATTCTGTCAACAAAATCTTGAACGCCAAAGCCTGGTTAGGGTTGACCAAAAGACCTCGCTTCACCTTGCGACAGGTCAGCCGGGTGATCAATAACCCGAGATTGCAGGAAAAAGTGCAAGAGTTTTCGGATGCCTCCGTGACGCTGGTCCGCGACCAATGCAAGATTGTTCCGGTGGACGTTCGCCGTCTACGGTTGGTGCATGTCAGTCTTGTCTTGGGGAGAGGAGCACAAGAGGAGACCGGTGTTTTCGAAACAGAATTGAAAAGTCGGCTCGAGCGAATTTCCTTTTCACGAATTTCCTCATCATCAACACGGTCTGAAATGGAGGCAGCTTACCAATCTGCCGCTCAAGCAGACTTCATCATTTGTGCCGCGTTTGCGAGGGTGGTCACGGCGACCGGCACGGTCGGACTGCCAGAGAATCTGGCGAATTGGATTCAAAGACTTTCGTCACTGAATCAACCCGTCGCCACCATTGCATTTGGAAACCCTTACATTATTGAGGGATTCCCCCAAATTCCTTTATACCTGTGCACATTCAGCAACGCAGATGTCTCCCAGCGTTCGGCGGTCAAAGCCCTTTTGGGTGAGATTGACACGGGTGGAAGGCTGCCAATTTCGATCCCCAAGATCGCGGAACTAGGCACAGGAATCCTTCGCAACAGGATCGAAATGCGTTTGACAGGTTTATCATCAGCAAAGAGTCAAGGTACTTCGAAAGAGTTATTAGCATGGCGCTCAGCCCTTCAGGAGACACTGGGTAATCTTTTCCAACAGGAAATCGAAAAAAGATCCTTTCCGGGGGGCTCGGTGGCTATTGGATACCGCAACAGCCTCGTTTTTCACCACGGCTATGGCAAGTTTTCCTACTCCGCGAAAAGCCCTGCTGTGACAGCGGGCACCCTCTATGATCTGGCTTCGCTGACAAAAGTCGTTTCTACAACGACTCTCGCAATGCAACTCTTCGAACAAGGACAATTGAAGTTGGACGATCCGCTCATCCGCTTTTACCCATCATTCACAGGAGGTGGAAGAGAAAAGGTTACTTTGTTTCACCTGCTGACGCACACGTCGGGATTGCCTGCACACCGGCCTTTATATCGCCGCGTTTGCGGAAAACAGGAAATGGTTAAAAAGATTCTCAATCTCCCTTTAGAGTTTAAGATAGGCTGCAAAGCAGTATACAGTGATCTCGGAATAATCCTGCTGGGTGATATCATCGAAAAATTAACCGGGATGACGCTGGACACCCTTTCCTTCGAGCGAATCTTTCAGCCGCTAGGAATGTGCCATACTCTGTTTAACCCTCCCGCTAACTTGAAATCCAAAATAGCGCCCACTGAGCTCGACCCGTGGAGAAAACGTTTGCTTCAAGGTGAAGTTCACGACGAGAACACTTTTGCTATGGAAGGAGTTGCTGGCCATGCCGGATTGTTCGGAACCTCCGGAGACCTGGCCATTTTTTGCCAGATGATACTGAACGGGGGAGTTTACGATCACCATCGGGTGGTTTTCCAAAGCACGCTCGAGAAATTCACGGCTCGGCAGAGGGAACCGGCCAACAGCAGTCGCGCTCTGGGATGGGATACCCCTTCGGAAGGGAGCTCTGCAGGGAACCTACTTTCTTCAAATGCATTCGGCCACACGGGGTTCACGGGGACTTCGATTTGGATTGACCCTTCTCGGGAACTTTTCATGGTTCTCCTCACGAATCGAATCTATCCATCTCGAAAAAACAACGCCATTCGAGAATTTCGTCGGCATTTTTCCGATGCAGTCGTCAAAGTAATTGAGGCTAGCTCAAAGAAGCACAGGTGAAGCGATCTCGCTGAAACCACCGTGGAAAGTGTCCCCCTTCGCCAAGGGGGGACTTAAGGGGGGTTGGTAGGTCGGTCTCGCTGAGACTGCCGGGCGCTCGGCGAGCGCGCCCTACCAACAGGACTTTTATTAAATGAAGATATCGTCTCTCATGTTGAAAGAAATTGCGGAGCAGCCGGAGGCACTCGCTCGAACTTTGCAATTGGAAACCAGAAAAGTGCTCCAGTTCGGAAAATTCCTCTCGTCTCGTGATATCCGTTTGATTGTCCTGGTCGCGCGCGGTTCTTCAGACAATGCCGCGTTGTTTGGGAGATACTTGCTTGAGATTGCTTTGAAAATTCCAGTCTCTCTGGCCGCCCCGTCGGTTCACACTCTTTACCATTCAAAGTTAAGAATGAAAGACGCGCTCGTCGTGGGAATCTCCCAATCAGGGGAAGGAACCGATGTCAACTATGTCTTGGAGAGTGCCCGAAATTCCGGTGCAATGACGCTGGGGATTACCAACGAAGCCGATTCACCGATTTGTGAGATTGTGCATGAGTTCTTTCTGATTCGGGCCGGAAGGGAGCTTAGCGTGGCGGCTACCAAGACTTACACGGCGCAGCTTCTTATTTTTTATCTTTTAGCTTCGGCACTGCAGAATGGTAAAGGCGTGGATCGTTTGCAGCGCATTCCTGAGATGACATCCGAAGTTCTAAAATTGTCCCCTCAGATTGAGTCGATCGTCGAACGCTATCGTTTCATGGACCATTGCATTGTCGTGGGTAGAGGGCTGAACTATGCGAATGTGTATGAATTGGCCATCAAGCTAATGGAAACCTGTTACGTGATTTCAGAACGGTTCTCTTCTGCCGACTTTCAGCACGGGCCCGTAGCCATGATTGAGAAGGGTTTTCCTGTCTTTGTCTTCGCGCCTCCCGGGAAGACCTACAGTAATATGCTCACACTCTCTCAACAACTCCGGCGGCTTAGAGCAGAGACCCTCATCATTTCGAGTGAACCGTCTATTTTGAAACTGGCTACCCGTGAAATTCGGGTGCCTCAAAAGATCAATGAATTTCTTTCGCCAATCCCTTACATTGTTCCGGGACAACTTTTTGCGGCATTTCTATCAGAGGTTAAAGGACTGAGCCCAGACCGACCCCGATCATTACAAAAAGTTACAAAGACACTCTAATGCCATAGGCGGGCGGTTCGTCGGTAAGGTGATTGTTGGTAGGACAGTTGTTGGTAAGGCGGTCTCGCTAAGACACCTTGCCAATTCTTGGTTTTGTGGCGGGCTCAACGAGCACTCCCTACCCGACCATTCCCTAAGCACTGTATAAGGATCCAGCTATATTCTAAACAAAGGCCCGATAACTTGCTAACTGAAGATCGAAACCCGAATTCCCTTGAGATCGACCTCAAATCTACAGAAGAAATCTTGCGAATGATTAATCGCGAAGATCAGATTGTTGCTTCGACTGTGGCCCGTGAGATCCCTCAAATTGTCAGAGCAGTTGATTTGCTCGTAGCGGCCTTCAAAAAGGGCGGACGGTTGATCTACGTTGGAGCCGGAACGAGCGGACGCCTGGGCGTGCTTGATGCAAGTGAATGCCCGCCGACATTTGACGTCAGCCCAATGCGAGTGCAAGGAGTTATTGCAGGAGGCGTAAGAGCCCTTTTTCAATCTGTAGAGGCAGTCGAAGATAATGAAAAAGCAGGTGCGACTGCCATGAAACGCAGAAAATTGTGTTCAAATGACGTGGTCGCAGGTATTGCTGCCAGCGGAAACACACCTTTCACGATGGGGGCAATGAAGTATGCTCAATCCATTCGCGCCCAAGTGATCAGTATTAGCTGTAACCCAAGTTCAAGGATGGCGAAAATTGCTGACGTATCTATCGCTCCGGTCGTTGGACCGGAGATTCTCACAGGATCAACTCGTATGAAAGCCGGAACAGCGGAGAAGCTCGTTCTCAATATGATTTCTACGTCCGCAATGATCCGAATGGGATATGTATACAGTAACCTGATGATTAATGTTCAAATGCAGAACGAGAAGTTACGGGAGCGCGGATGCAGAATCATCATGGCGGCAACGGGTATGAATTATGAAAGGGCGAGCAAAACCTTGGCTGAAGCAAGAGGAAATCTTAAACTGGCAGTGGTTATGTCGAAATGCGGGTTAGGCCGTGTCGAAGCTCTGAGAAGGTTAAAAGAGGCCCATCATGACTTGCGTGCTGCTTTAGGGGAGCGATTGGATAAGACGTCATCGAAATCAAGATCCCGGTCAAAACGCTAAGGCCATCGCCCGGCGGGCGCTGAAATGCCTCTCCGATTCAGATAGCTATGATTTCTGGGACCGGGGTTGCTGGCCGAGACGGCTGTTCAATCCATTGGCGTCTAGCCTTGACAATTTAGATTTGTGAGGCGTGAGACTACTTATGAACAAACTGGCAATATTTACAAAAAAAGTCATAACACCTGAAAGAGTAATTCCGCAAGGGGTTGTCCTCATTGAAGGCAAAAAGATACTCGAAGTCAATAAACGCTTTACGGTTCACTTTGATGAGCGCGAGTTTGAGATTTATCACTGCGAAAACTTGACTCTGCTTCCGGGTTTCATAGACGTTCATGTTCATGGCAGTGATGGCCGGGATGTCATGGAGGGAACCCGGGAAGCCGTTGAAGTGATTTCTCGATTTCTTGCCAGCCATGGAACAACTGCTTATCTTGCGACCACGGTTACCGCTTCACCCTTTGCCACCTTGCAGGCCGTCGAAAGCTTGGGGAGGCTGATCCCAGAGGAAACAGGCGGCGCGAGAATCATGGGACTACACCTAGAAGGCCCCTTCATTAGTGAAATGAAAAGGGGGGTGCACCCGGCTGAATATATTCGCAATCCATCTATTCCCACTCTCGATGAATTCGTCAAGTGGTCGAACAATCAGATTAAGGTGATCACAATGGCTCCGGAAGTCCCCGGCGGATTGGAATTCATTCGCCATGCACGGTCCATGGGAATCCTGGTATCTATGGGGCATTCCAATGCAACTTTTAATGAGGCAAAAGAATCCATTGAAGCGGGTATCACCAATGCCACCCATGTATTTAACGCCATGCGAGAATTCAATCACCGCGATCCGGGAATCTTGGGAGCCGTTTTGTCAGACGATCGTATCTGGGCAGAATTGATCGCCGATGGGGTACACGTTGATCCTATGGTTGTTGAGATTCTACTCAGATGCAAAGGGCCTCAAAAGATTCTGCTCGTCACCGATGCCATCAGCGCTTGCGGCCAACCCGATGGAGAGTATCAGGTTGGACCACTACGAGTTACGGTTACCCAAGGAGTTTGCCGCAACCTCGAAGGACGACTGGCTGGGAGTACCCTCACTCAAGATCGTGCTCTTCAAAACATGATGCGGTGGACAAAGGCGAGCTTGGCCGAAACCTCCTTTATGACCAGCCGGAATCCGGCTCAGTCCATAGGCATTGCCAACCTAAAAGGAAGTATCGAACCTGGCCTCGATGCAGATTTAGTCTTGTTGGACGATGAGTTGAATGTGCAAATGACTTTTTGCGAAGGACGGCTCATGTTTCGACGCGGGTAAAGTGCTTGTTGGTGCGGTGATCTCGCCGAGACGCTATTCTGAATTCTTTTTTTGCGGCGCGCACGCCGTGCGCGCCCTACCAACGCCGTCAATGAATGACGTTCGGGGAATATGCTTCACAAGGTAGGGCGGTCTCGCTGAGACCGCCGTTCCTGAATCTAGCTTTGCGGCGCGCTCAGCGAGCGCGCCCTACCAACACCGTCAATGAATAGCGTTTGAGGAATTAGCATCGCAAGGGATGGTGGTCTCGCTGAGACCCCCGTCCTCAGTTCTTTGTTTTCCGGCGCACACAGCGTGTGCGCCCTACCCAGGAAAAACAAAATAAATGGATAAAATCATCATCAGAGGTGGACGACCGCTCCATGGAACGGTTCGCATCAGTGGAGCAAAAAACGCCGCCCTGCCCTGCATGGTCGCTTCGCTGCTGACCGAAGACCCATTATCCCTATTGAATGTTCCCTGTGTAAGGGATATTCAAACAACCGGGCAACTACTGAAGGAACTCGGGTGTGAAGTCGACTTGGAAAAGGTATCGGACTCAAATATTTGCACCCTCAGTTCGCGTCAACTGAACTCTTGGGAAGCCCCTTACGAACTGGTGAAAACTATGCGGGCTTCGGTGCTGGTCCTCGGCCCTCTGTTAGCTCGCTTTGGAAGCGCTCGAGTGTCACTCCCTGGAGGATGTGCCATTGGAGCCAGACCCATTGACTTGCACATTAAGGCGCTTGAGAAATTAGGAGCCAACATTACGATTGAACATGGGTATGTTGAGGCAAAAGTAACCCGACTAAAAGGCGCTGAGATTTTTTTCGACCGAATTACGGTGACAGGAACCGAGAATCTGATCATGGCAGCCATACTAGCTGATGGAGATACCGTGCTCCATAATGCGGCTTGCGAGCCTGAAATCAGTGATTTGGCAGATTTGTTGCGGGCCATGGGAGCCAAAATCACGGGAGATGGGACGAGTGCCATTCGAATCCAAGGTGTCGCCAAACTTCATGGTGCTCAACATTCCATCGTCCCAGACAGGATTGAGACTGGGACCTTCTTGGTAGTTGGCGCCCTCAGTCAGGGCGAGATTACGATTCAATCCTGTCGGGCCGATCACCTCTCGGCGGTGATTGAGAAACTTGAAGAGGTAGGGGTGCAAGTAGAGAGAATCTCTTCATCGGAGCTCAAGGTGAGCACTCCAAACGGGATACAGTCACAAGATGTCATTACTGCCGAATACCCGGGATTTGCTACAGACATGCAAGCACAGTACATGGCACTGATGACTCAAAGCGAAGGGACTTCCATTGTCACCGAAACCATTTTCGAGAACCGGTTCATGCATGCCAGCGAGATGATCCGAATGGGGGCGAACATCAAGGTGGAAGGAAATCGGGCTATCGTTATTGGCAAAACTCAATTGACGGGGGCGAAAGTGATCGCTTCTGATCTCCGAGCAAGTGCATCACTGGTCCTGGCGGGTCTGGTAGCAGAAGGCGAAACAGTCATTGACCGTGTCTACCATCTCGACCGAGGATACGAGAAAATCGAGCAAAAGCTCAAAGAGCTAGGAGCCGATATAGAGCGTGTGACACAGTAAGGTAGGTCTGTTTCGCTGAGACCGCCGTGGGAAGCGTCCCCCTCGGTTAAGGGGGACTTAAGGGGTGTCGGTAGGGCGGTCTCTTCCCATCGTAGTCGAACTACAATTTTGAAATCGGAGGATCCGGGAATTTGAATACGCTAAAACTGATGCTTGTAGCTGGGGCACGCCCCAATTTCATGAAAATTGCGTCGATCTCTGATGCTGTGACCGCCTATAACAACTCTGAGCATAAACCTAAGATCCACCAGCTGATCGTGCATACGGGTCAGCACTATGATGCAATGATGTCGACCACCTTTTTCCAGGACTTGGGAATTCCAAAGCCGGATGTAGATCTAGGGGTCGGTTCGGGTTCTCATGCTCAGCAGACCGCTGAGATCATGAAGCGATTTGAGTCGGTCTTGATGTCTCATCTTCCTGATGTTGTGCTGGTAGTCGGCGATGTGAATTCAACCATTGCCTGTTCCCTGGTCGCTGCTAAGATCATTTACCCAGCTAGCCTCTCCAGCCGGGTTCGTCCGCTTATCGCTCATGTTGAGGCTGGGCTAAGAAGTTTCGACCGATCCATGCCGGAAGAAATCAACCGGTTGCTCACGGATGCCATTTCCGACTTGCATTTCGTAACTGAAAAAGGAGCGACCAAGAATTTGACGCGGGAAGGCGTTACCTCCAAAAAGGTCTTTTGGGTCGGGAATACCATGGTAGATACGCTGCTGAAGCATCGGTCCAGAGCAGAAAAATCTGAAATCCTCGTTCAATTGGGTCTCTTAAAACAGCCAACCCCTATAGGACTGGCAAACAATGAAGAGAGTCATTCCAACCATGAGTCTAACAGTAAAAGCTGTATTGACTACGCGCTAGTGACATTGCATCGTCCCAGCAATGTCGATGATCGGGAGGCCTTCCAGGAAATTGCCCAGGCTTTGTCCAAGATCGCCACCAAGATTCCAATACTGTTTCCAGTCCATCCTCGAACTTTGAATCGTATCAAGGAATTCCAATTGGAGAGCTATTTCCAGCTCGGTCTGGAAGGGCCATCGACTCCAACCGGAAAATCAGGCGTACGTTGCATTGACCCACTGGGTTACTTGGATTTCCTCTGTCTTATGTCCAACGCTCGTTTGGTATTGACTGACTCCGGAGGCATTCAAGAAGAGACGACGGTCTTGGGCGTCCCATGTCTAACACTCCGAGAGAATACGGAGAGGCCTGTAACCATTTCCGAAGGGACAAACGTGCTGGCGGGGACGAAAAAGAAAGATATTGTTCATTGCGCTTTGTCACAGATCAAAAAGAAAAGAAGATCGCGCGAACCACGCTATTGGGATGGAAAAGCTGGGAAGCGGATTGTCAAGATCCTAATCCGGGAGTTGGTCAAAAAGGTAGGGCGGTCTCGCTGAGACCGCTGTTCCTGATTCTAGCTTTGCGGCGTGCACGGTGTGCGCGCCCTACCAACAACGTCGATGAATAACGTTCGGGGAATATGCATCACAAGGTAGGGCGGTCTCGCTGAGACCGCCGAGTTATTTGGCAGCACTAATTTAAGACGTTGGCTTCAGCGAAACCGCCGTACCTGAAGTTAATCTATCGACTGTCCTTCAAAAAACCCGCTCGTACCAGAATCGCTATAGACCCGAGAGGTCACTAAAAGAGGCTTGCCATTTGTCGAAAGGATTTCGACCGGCCCATAGCTGGAGTGAACCCCTAAGGTTTCAAGGATATTGGTCGTACTATAGAAGCCACCCTTCGATATCAGTACCCCGCGGGCTTCGCCTTGTATATCTCCTTCGATATTGCGAGACACGATGTCTACAAGCGCATCCGAATCCCCGACATTGACAATTACCAGACTGGACTTGAAGCTCCCCACATTGGCCGTGGAGTCCACCAGGAGATGGGTCGAACCGGTCCCCTTGCTCACGGCAAACCCGGGATCGTTGCTGGTGTTGTCAATCTGAGACGCCCAGCCAAATATCTGCTGATCAGAATCCAGCTGTAAATACCCTTCCCGGTTCGTGACGTCAGTCGCGTTGATCATAAAGCGAACAATGTTATTGATCTGCGTCAGACCTCTCGGTGCTACCGAAACTTGCTTCGAGGCCACGAGACTTCCATGCTGATCAAACAATCGAATCTTTACCGTTGCGGCAGATTCGGTTACGTTATTAATCCCCAGGTTAGTGCGAGTCGCACTGGTATCAAGGACGTAAGGAATGTATTGAAGAGTGGAAGCATTCACATAATCCAAGCCCTCAAAAAACCCACCTGCTCCGTTTGCATTGGAGACGCGCGAACTAACAATGATGGGCACATCGTTGATGGAGATAATTTCAATCGGGCCGTAGTTATCCTTTACGCCAAGAGTATCCAGCACATTGTCAAAACTAAGGATTCCATTGGGCGGAATGGAGAGTGGTTCCCGGGTCTGCCCAAGAACTTGCCCCGAGGTCCCGTAAGATTTCATGGTTACCTGAGCGGTGGATAATCCAATATTCATCAATACGAGCGAGGACGTAAATTTTCCAATGTTGGCTGAAGAAGGAATGAGCAGTTTCGTTGAGCCTGACTGCTTACTCAGTAAGAGACTGGGGTCATTGGTCGCATTGTTGATCTGAGACGCCCAAGCCTTAATATTCTGGTCGCTTTCAAGATAGAGGTTGCCTTCTATGTCATTCCCAAAGCCGTTTGGATACAGGACCCGAGCAACACTGTTGACTTGTCTCAGCCCCATGGGTTCCACGGTCAAGGTGGTTCCGCCAAGGACAATCCCCTCCTTGTCCACGAGCGTCAGACTGACATTGGCTATCGTGTCGGTTTCATTGTTGATGCCAAGATTCGTTCTGAATCGGCTGTTTTCAACAATCGACGGAATAAAGATTGCTTGTGATGAAGGCCGCGCTGGCTGGCTGACGCGGTCCGCAGTCTTAAACATCAGAACCCCTGAAACGGCCTGGTGACCTTCTGTGTCCATCGCCGTAATTCGATACCGGTAAAGAGTGGATGGAGTCAGGGAAGACAGTTCCGTGAGGTGATTCGAAAGAGAGTTTGGATCGGAGACGCTCATCCCCAAATTGGTATCCAAGCCGTACTGAACAAACCCCGTGGTCCACTTGTCAGTTGTCCAATTGATCGATACTGAATTACTGCTTACGTTTGTCAGAGTGATCTGAATAAATTTGATCGCGGCATTCGGGTCCGGAGGATTGTCAGGGTCCGGAGGTTTGTCAGGACCCGCTAGCGTTTTGAACGATAAGACTTGGGAAAGAGCTTGGTTTGCAGAAAGATCTTTGGCGACTGCTTGAAAGAAATACGTTGTAGAACCGGATAGGCTGCTCAAAACAACTTGGTGCGATTTCGAGGAAACATTTGTGAGGCCTGTATACACCCCCAGTGCGGAACTTGTTCCGTACGCAACTTGGACATAAGCCTCTTCGTCGGTGCTGAATGAAATGGTGGCGCCTGAAGAGGTGATGTTGCTGGCTGAAACGCCGGAAATAACCGGAGGTGTGGTGTCGCTGCCTTTAACAATCGCAGAAACCTCATCAGACAATTCCCCCGGCACACCAGCTTGATCGAACCCCCGGACAGCAAAATAATAGGTCTTCCCGCCAGGGAGAGATACGTTAGATTGAGTAGTCGTCATCCCCGTGTTTTGGGAGCCTGTATAACTCTTTGAAGCTGTCCCCCAGAGAACCGTGTATCCACCCAAGTCTGGGTCTTTTATAGGATCCCAAGAAACCGTGACGTTGCCGGTTTGTCCAAATGCAGCCGACGACAAACTTAGTAAAATGCCTGAAAAAAGTATGATGGATTTTAGGTAATTACGCATGATCCCTAACCCTCGTTTTGGAATATCCCAGCCCATGAAGAGCATCCATCACTCCATTAATGAGGGTAAAGTTTTCCTATATGAAATTATTTCTCATATTTTATCAAAGCTATTGATATACAAACACTTATAATCAATTAAACATCAAATTCGTGATGGTAAAATTGCCATAATATATATTAAGTAAAGATGTTTCATGACAATTTTGTGATTGCGCGGTCAACCATGTTCTAATACCCATTGGGTAGTGGCTAGTAATCACTTTGGAGGATTTGGAATACAACTAATTGCGTACCGATGGAATCTTTGGTCGTAAATTTGGCTTTAGTAATAAAACTACATAATTAGTATTTATTAGGTCGGATTGATAAGGCGGTCTCGCTTAGACCACCGTGGGAATTGTCCCCCTTGGTTAAGGGGGACTTAAGGGGGTCGGTAGGGCGTCTCGCTGAGACCGCCCTCAAGCTTCGGCGCGCTCAGCGAGCGCGCCCTACCAAACAGATTGAATAGGAAAAAAAAACGGCAACCAGTGGTTTCTGCTGGCTGCCGTTTGGTGGGCTTGGGGGCGGGAAGTTTGTGCTAGCTTTCTAGCTTAAAAGACTCTCACTTTCGGGGGTTTTCCAACGCCGTTGCCAACTTTGAAATAGACCCCATTGGTCTGCACCCCGTTAACCGTTACAACGACATTGCCACTCTTGGCATTTTGGGGAACAGTAACCGTGATTGAAGTGTCGCTCCAAGCACTCGCGGTGGCAGTCAGTCCATTGAAAGTCACTTTACTACTCCCCTGAGCAGTTCCGAAACCAGTGCCCGAGATTACAACTGTGGTTCCTGTCAGCCCTTTAATCGGGGAAATTGATGTAATTGACAGATTGGCTGGCGTGGCCTGAATATGCGCGGTGTGCGAGTAATTACCTGTGGTGTCATAAGTGAATGCTGAATAACTATAAGTGGTCCCGTTCGACAATCCCGAGTGGACGAAATAATCATTTGATCCGGCAACTTCGACGCGATCCATCGCAAGCATTCCATCAGCATTACTGGTCGGGTACACGCCGTCTGTTCGGTAGCGAATCATGACCCCTTTATAATCGGGGTCTGTGGGATTTGTCCAATTAAGGTTAATTATGGTGTTGCCAGGCACCGCCGTGAAGTTGGTCGCATCTCCGGGAGGCGTGGTGTCCGGCCCTTGTTGCGTCGTGAACGAGAAGTTTGAAGAAACGGTCACGGAACCGCCGGCATCCTTGGAGCGGATCCGGTAATTATAAGTCGTACCTGCATTCAGGTTCGCCAGCGATTGGGAATGGCTTGTCACTAGAGTGGGATCCAGAGATGTGCTCGCGTCATAGGTTGTCGTGGTTCCATAATCGGTCTGGCTGTCACCTGGTTTATTTGTTGTCCAGATAATGACCGCCCCATTGGCTGTGATGGAAGATGCGGCAACCGCAGTGGATGCGAGGACAGCTCCTGATACTTCGGTTGAGGCCTGGCCCTCAACTTGGCTGGTGTCGTATCCAACGACGATGAGATAATACGTCGTTCCATCGGTGAGATTCGGCACGACATAGCTGGTGACGTTTCCGACATTCACCGATTGCGAATAAATTCCCGAGGTCGTGCCAAATTTGATCTTGTATCCTGCTAAGAGACTGTCTTGGATCGGAGTCCAGGAAATTGACAAGGAGCCTGCAAAACCATTTCCGGCCCCTTTGAATACAAATATGAGAACCAAAAGGGCCGCGATTCTAATGATTGGGCTGGTATTTCTACTTAGCATGAAGACTTGCCCTAATTTAGATTTGTGGCTGATGCCAGCAGGAACTGGGAATGCAACTGTCTGACCAATTGCCTGCACTTTCATATCGGGGCACGACTTCAGATCTAATTTAATTATTAAGAATACGTTAGGTCTTATTCTTATTTTTAATGTGAAAATCTCTGCGGCGGGAAAGATTGCAGGTGGATAACCTAGTAACAAGAGTGTAATTTAATTCCCTTGAACTGTATTTGGTCGGATCCTGCGCTGAATTTTCGGCAAATGAGATCAACCGGGCAACGATTATGGACTTTCTCGGAGAAGAGGATCTTTGGTCTAGCAAAAGCAATGCGGGGAAAAACAGACCTAAACAATTCCCGGCAAGAAATCGAGGTCAGCTCCATTCTGCCTCCAAATGTTCCATGAATTTGTTGCCATACAGGTCCTCAACGGAGTTCGGCTTGAACCAAAGTCCAAAGTTCCAATCCCAACTCCTTTTCAAGCTCAAAGGCTTCCTGCTGGGCCAATCCCTCTACAGGCAAAGTTATCCGTACGATCTGGCCACGAACAGGTTGACGAATCAATCGACGGAGAATCAAGGCCCATCGATAACCGTAGTCGCTCGCATAGGAATTCCCCGATAACTGGTACCAATAGCTCAATGCGACTTTAGATCCTTGGGGGTTCCTGAGCAGGCATTGCATTAGGTTGAGTTTTCTTCCTTTTTGGTTCTCATCGTCAATAGAGACAGACTGGTTTGTAGGGAAATCCCATTCTTGCTGCCCGAAGTACACTAACGGGGGCGGGAGCCTCCCTTTCTTACCAGCGTGAAAAGAATAGCCGATGAATACGTCTAGGGGTTGGCTGGCTCCCTTCTGGCATTTTGCTTTCCAGAACTTATCAACATTTTGGTCTTCGTGTTCCGATTTCGTCCCCTCGGAGGAAACACAGTTCCAAGCGCCAAGTCTTGCGGGGAATAACTGAACATCTGGGGGACGGGTATTCGACGTGTTATCGTCTCCCGTGTGAACATAAAGATTGGCGGCAACCAACATAATTACCGCCATCCACCATTGCAAATGTGCTTTTGGACTCATTTCTTACGAATGATCTTGTTTCGGTGATTTTTCCAAGAGTTTACTTATGAATACCAAAGCTCCGAAATCAACCAAGAAGCTGAAAACACCCGAGAGGAGATGAATACTCGAACGTAGAACCCAACTACCAGAGTAGTACGACACGAGCACAATCACCAAGATCCTAATGATGTTGGAAAAAACAGCCAGCGGTATCAACAGCAGCCAGAGGAAGATCTTGGCGGGCCGCTTCAATTTCAATTCATGAGTGTAAAAAACCCCAAGGGCGAGGAATGCTATAACGGAAAAAGCACCGCCGCACGCCTCGGCCACTTTGAGTGAAATCTCAGGGAGATGGAGGATGAAGTCCTCTCGGAAGACTGGCACACCTAGAAGGGAAGCAACCACAGCAACCACTTTGGCGTCAAGCAGTTGCAGGCGTAAAGCAATGTTACTGAAAACGATAGAAGGAAGAGGGATCATGAAATAGGAATAACCGATGGGAAAAAGCGCAGATAGGGCCGCCGATTTACCGCAAAGAAAGTAAACCAATCCTAAAAGTGTGAGCGGGAACGAAAACCGTTGAATGAATTCTTCCTTGCCCGCGATTCCAGTAAGATACAAGAAAAGACCAAAAGAGAATATCCATGCCCCTCGGAATTCAGGAGAGACCTGGATTCCCTGAAATTCTTTTCTTCGATTCCAAAGTATGACAAAAGATACGATCGGGATCAGGAAGCCATAGGAGTAGTTGGCGTTATTCCACCACTCAGCAACGATCCCATTTAAGACGGGGAAATAAAGATAAGTTAGCAAAGACCCGACCACAAGGGCTCTGAGGTACGGGGAAGCTTCTTCAACAAATGGACGTGTTTTGAGAAATTGGGAGGTCGAGTTCATTTGCTTTGCGAACCCCTGTAATACTCAATCGTTCATAACTCAAAATTTTTGTAATTCAAGAGATTGTGTATGTTCTTTTTCGAATCACGAAAATAGTGGTCCAGGCATACAACTTCATGACCTTCCGAAAAAGGCGCTCGCCTCAGTGAGGGTCAACAATCCCTGTGCCGCACATAGCTAGAATTCTCATCGGCTTATCACATAAAATAGTTAAGGCTGCCGTTTCTGGCATAGAACTGATGATTGCTTTGCAATTTGCCCTGCACGATAGCCCACAGGGCCAAAGATTTGCGAAGGACTGATCACCGGAGCGTCCATGGCGCACTCGGCGAGCACGCCTTACCAGGAACTTCCCCTATAACTAATGCATTAGCTGCGGTTCTATTTTTGGGTCATAGATTGCTGAATTGGCTATGATCCCAAGACTCGAGCTAATCCAAACTTTGAAGACTTATATGCTCAGGGATGGAGATCAAATGTAGCCACTGTGGTGAAACCAAAATCACCGGACAATGACAAATAGCGAGCAGCGTCGCGTGACTTGGCGGGATAATGATAGAGCGTACTTGAAGCGAGACCAGCCCAGGCTTGAGAATGACTTGTTACTTTTGGTGAGTCGATGGCAGGGTTGTTTCCAAAGGCCGTTGTCGTCCCATACCCCACCTGCGTATCAGACGACTCGTTGGTCGTCCAGCAGATGGTCGCTCCCATTGCCGTCACGACTGAAGCCGTCACTGCCCAAATCACCGTTGGTGTCGTATCAGTCGAAGCGGCTATCGTCGTCGAAATTTCATTGGAGAAGCCACTTTCATTTTCTGAGGAATTGTATGCAGTCAATGCGTACTAAGTACTGCTATTCGTAATTACGGTGACGTATCTTAGGATAGGCGCCGCGTGGGGTCACCGACCCGGCGTTAACGTCACCGTATTTATGAAAAGCAGTACTAAGTAATTAAGCCAATGCTTTCCTGAAGTATTCGACCGTTTTCACCAAACCCTCATCGATCGGGACAATCGGAGACCAGTTTAGTTTCTCTTTAGCTAAACTGATGTCTGGACGACGACGAGAAGGGTCATCTGATGGTAAGGGGTTGAACACAATCTTCGAACGGGAGCCCACTAGTTCGATGACCTTGCTTGCCAGGCTAAGAATGGTGAATTCAGCCGGGTTCCCCAGGTTAACCGGGCCAGTGAAATCCGCACTGGTCATCATCGCATTCAACCCCGCCACGAGATCTGAAACAAAACAGAAGGAGCGTGTATGCTGGCCATCACCATATACCGTGATGTCTCCTCCCTTGAGTGCTTGAACAATGAAATTGCTGACAACTCTTCCATCATTGACTGCCATCCTCGGTCCGTAAGTGTTGAAGATTCTCACAATCTTAATGTCTATTGCGTATTGGCGGTAATAATCCATCATTAAGGCTTCTGCGACTCGCTTGCCCTCATCATAGCAACTGCGGATTCCAACCGGATTCACATTCCCCCAATAGTCTTCTCGTTGGGGGTGAACGGCAGGATCGCCGTAGACCTCAGAAGTCGAAGCCTGCAGAATTCTAGCTTTTGTCCTTTTCGCAAGCTCTAACATGTTCGTAACACCTAAAACATTGGCCTGGATCGTGCGAACGGGATTGAATTGATAGAATACTGGAGAGGCTGGACAAGCCAGGTTGTAGATCTGATCCACTTCGATATCGATCGGATTGATGACATCGTGCCGCAAGATCTCAAAGTACCTGAAATCCATCAAATGATAAACGTTCCGTTTCGACCCAGTGAAGAAGTTGTCGAGGCAAATCACTTCATTCTTCTCCTCTAGTAAAACCTCACAAAGATGTGACCCCAGGAATCCAGCACCACCTGTCACAAGTATCCGCATCGATATCTGCTCCCTTTCCGATAAAAGATGAGTAATAGTTTCCTATTTGAATCCTAACGGAGATCATCACCTGAATACAAGAGGTATTGCCTGAATCAATCGGCCCATCTTTGCTACGGAAATAAATACAAATAGAGCTTAAACAGTGAGGCGTGCACACAGGCATACACGACAGGAAGACGAAGAAAGTTTGAATGATATATGACGAATCAAACAACCTAAGTGACTGAATATGTTGTTTTAAGAGTTGATGACGGGAAACTCGAATACTACGATCTTTCGAGAAACGATCGCAGCAACAGTCTCGCGAAACGGGAGGACTGAATAATAGGAGGCGGAATTAACACACCAAAGCTCTGTCGATGCTACTTGACCGTAACATTGGTTGGAGGGGGTAAGACTGAGGAAGTGGTAAAAGTCAAGTCAGCTGAAGTAGCCAGATTACCTGCCGCATCTTTGGATTTGACTCGATAGTGGTAAAGCGTCCTCGCAGACAAACCACTCACCGATTGGAGATGACTGGTGAGCTGGGAAGTGTTGAGGGTTGTGGTGCTCCCATAAGCCGTCGTCGTTCCATACTCCACCTGTGTATCCGACGCTTCATTGGTCGTCCAGCTAATGGTCGCTCCCGTCGTCGTCATCCCTGACGACGTCACTGCCGAAATCACCGGTGCCGTCGTGTCCGGCGCCGTTGTCGTCGCAAACGTTGCGTTCCCCGATACCGCCTGGTTTCCAGCCGCATCCTTCGACCGCACCCGGTAGTTATAAGTCGTGCTGGCCGTGAGTCCACTCAAACCCTGCGAGTGCGACGTCACCATGCTGCCATTTAACGTCGTCAGACTCCCATAAGCCGTCGTCGTCCCATACTCCACCTGTGTATCCGACGCTTCATTGGTCGTCCAGCTAATAGTCGCTCCCGTCGCCGACATCCCTGACGACGTCACTGCCGAAATCACCGGTGCCGTCGTGTCCGCCGCCGCTGTCGTCGCAAACGTTGCGTTCCCCGATACCGCCTGGTTTCCTGCCGCATCCTTCGACCGCACCCGGTAGTTATAAGTCGTGCTGGCCGTGAGTCCACTCAAACCCTGTGAGTGCGACGTCACCATGCTGCCATTTAACGTCGTCAGACTTCCATAAGCCGTCGTCTTCCCATACTCCACCTGCGTATCAGACGCTTCGTTGGTCGTCCAGCTAATGGTTGCTCCCGTCGCCGTCATGCCTGAGGCCGTCACTGCCGAAATCACCGGTGCCGTTGTGTCCGCCGCCGCTGTCGTCGCAAACGTTGCGTTCCCCGATACCGCCTGGTTTCCAGCCGCATCCTTCGACCGCACCCGGTAGTTATAAGTCGTGCTGGCCGTGAGTCCACTCAAACCCTGTGAGTGCGACGTCACCATGCTGCCATTTAACGTCGTCAGACTTCCATAAGCCGTCGTCTTCCCATACTCCACCTGCGTATCAGACGCTTCGTTGGTCGTCCAGCTAATGGTTGCTCCCGTCGCCGTCATGCCTGAGGCCGTCACTGCCGAAATCACCGGTGCGGTCGTGTCGCCAGGGGTTGTGACTGTGACCGAGCCGCCAGAACCGTTAGCAGTAACCGCGTTGCTGACAGAATCTGATGCGACAATTCCCGTGATGCCCACAGGTATGGATGCCGGGCTGGTGACACTGGCGATGTTGAGTCGAACTATGGCGACTGCACCCGAACCAATCGAGGTTGTGTTAAGTGCGAAGACCAACACTCGAGCACCTCCGGAGATAGCGCTGCCACTTGCCGATTTCCCAGCCGCGGTTGCCGCCGCACCTGTTGTCGTCGAAACATAGGCTAGAGACGAGGGGAACGTCAGGTCAAATTGGAGGGTGCTTACTCCAGTGGCGCCAGCCGTGAAAGACACGGTCAAGTCCACAGCTGTTCCAGCGTTTCCGCTGGCCGTTCCAACGCTCACAACCGGGGCCTGGGCAAATGCGGTCTCTGTCGATAAGACGAATGCCCCCAAGATTATCATCAAAGCCATCAAAAGAAATGCAAAGCGCTTGTCTATATGCATGACCAATCCTTCACCTTAGTTAGTCTGATGATTCCCATTCTCGCAGCTACTGGCAAACAGCGGTGCCGAGAATAATATTTGCAAGCCGTTGCAAGTCCAAAGCGTTCACTGCGGTATCCCGATTAATGTCGTAAACACTGGACGTGGATCCAGCCAATATGCCATTGCTCAATCCTTGTAGATCGAGTGCGTTCACAGAACCATCCCCATTCACATCACAGCTAGGCGAAGAAGAAGAACCAGCCGTCGCAGAAACGATGTTTGAAAAACCACTTTCGCTCCCAGATGTGTTATAGGCAGTCGCCGCAAAATAGTAAGTTGTTCCAAGCGAAAGTCCGGTCAGGGTATAGGCTGTCACGTTCCCGGCGTTGACTGAACTGCTCAGGTTACCCGAACTCGTCCCGTAGTAGATCCTGTATCCACCCAAGTTGGACTCTGTATTGGCATTCCAGGCAAGTTGAACATCTGCTGCCATTAAACAGGAAGGCAAAAGAACCATTCCAACAATAAGAAGTATAGTGATCGTAATAAGTTTATCTGCTTTATACTTCATGATGTTATGATTCCTCCAATCAAGAAAAGCCCTCTTTCCATCTTGAAGTACAGCAACTTGCATGCCATTCGTTTTTGACCTCTAATCTTGCAACGTCTAATGTTTAATCATCTGAGATTGTTCCACTGTGAACAATTCTGTTACCGGGGAGCGAATCTTGCTCCGCACATCCTGCATCGCCAAATTTTTGAAGGTTTAGCGCTAGTTGATTTCGGATCTATGAATTAGTCCCTTTCTGAACCATATGTTTGCCATCACTCGGAAATCTAAGAGCTGCAATTTGAACCGAGAGAAATTTTGAGAAGGTCGGGGCCCTTGAGCTGGAGAGCTACAGTGGAATTATCCAAAGAGGACTCGAGTAGATGTGAGTTGGGGGTGGGGGAATTCGGGAAGGAACTCGTAAAGCAGAGTAGTTAGGGAGGACGTTGCGGGAGGCCGTGGGTAACGCAATGCCGCCGTTACCGAAGGATCTGAAGCGGAGCTACTACAAGTTGGGACCAGTAATAGCCATCGTGGATTGGATGCTAAAAGAAGTGAGACTTCGCGGAATCAAATGGGTGGGTCGAGAAATGAAGCGATAGACTTGAAATTAACTTGTGCAAGCTGTAGCTGGCCGCGGTGAGGCCGGCCCCCAGGCCAGGATCAGCGATCCCAGCTCTGGAGTTTGGACATTTATGAAGCGGCATGAGGCCGCTTCCTCCTTCGAGAGCCCCATCGGGGCGTTGGATTCTAGCCCAGGGCGCCGCCAGCGGCAGTAGCCGCTGCGGCTGCCCTGGGTCAGCGTTCCCACGAATTCCTACCCTCTCCCCCAACACCTTTTCCGTGTTGGGGGAGAGGGCGAAGGTGAGGGGGGGGCAGAAGGTGTCGACGTCGAAAACTCACGCTTCGTTCCGACAAACACTGCAACAACAACGAAACGCATGATTCAGGATTTGGCAACGAATACCCCCCACTCCCGCCCTCTCCCCCCGAATCGCCGAAAGGCTAGCAATTCGGGGGGAGAGGAGATAATATTGGTTGAAATGCTGACCCAGGGCGGCGTGAGGAGCTCTTGCTCCTCGCTGGCCCTGGGCTAGAATTCTATCGCCTAATTTACAGGGCACTCAGGGGAAGCAGCGGCATTCTGCCGCTGCACTTTATCGAAAAATGTCCAATCTCCCAGGCCAGGATCAGCGATCCCAGCTACAACAATTACCCTGAATTTGCGGAACTTGGCGTTACGGAATATTCTTAACGATCCAGGGTCCGGCTGTGTTTGTCAGAAACAGGGGCAGACGCCTCCAAATCTGAGTAGCCCAGAAAAACTTGCTACTTTGGGGGCTGTGTTCAGGAAGTTGAGAGGCCGCGCTCCCTGGATAAATCCAAAAAGTCGGATGCGGCAAAGCACCCCACTGTTCTTTGAATTGGTATGTTCCACTGCCCACAGATGAGCGTCCGAAATCAAATTGGATCATTTCCATTGCAATAGCACGCTCGAGAGCCCCCCAATACAACATCATATTTGGAGAGACCGGATTAAAAGACCTCAAGGAGCTTGCCCAGGGGATCTCCATCTTGTTTTGATAATGAACGAGGAAGGCGGCTGCAACCGGCTTCTGTCGTAGCCGAACCACCGCAATATTGGACTGACCGGAGAATTTTTCAAGAATAGTATTGAAAAAGCGTTGCGGGTAAACAGGTGTACCCAAATCTCTCATATTTTCTGCAAAAACCGAGTAAAACTCAGGCAGAAGCTCGACCTGTCCCCAGTGGAAGGTACAGCCCTCTTTTTCCGGACGTCGGATTTGATTGCGCAGCTTCGACTTGAAGCCTTTCATGAGCGTTTCGGCGTGCCCAGGAAGCGACAGCAGCATATTTACCTTGTTTGACCGGAAGGGCCAGTTGGAGTCCAGTTTTTCTGTCTGACGAAGCTCGATGTAATCTGCCCGCAATCTTGCTTTAAGGTCAAGAGCTCCCTTTACGAGAATTTGTGTGACGCTGCTATCATCTGCCAGAATCCCGCCATAGTTGAAATAGGGCATGGAGACCAGCGCCTTTCCGAATAGCCGGCTCTTTAGGAAAACCAGCGGAAGAGCTCCGGTCAGCCTGTCATTTTGCTTTACCGTAATCCAATGAGTCTCGTGACCAAAGCAGGAACGGATAACGTCTACCCAGGCGGGATCGTGGTAGAAGCTATTGTGCCGGTGTCTTTCGCGATACGCGTTGTAGGATGTAACAGAGTCAAGACGATTCGATATTTCAGTAACTGTGGTTTCCTTTGGGGCGATATTTGGAGGACTAATAGGCATGGTATTTAGAAGGCCAAATCTATATCGCCACAACCCCCTGTTACCTTTAGTACTGGTGGGAATGGATCTCTTTCTTCAGTATGGCCCGTCCCATCACTGTCATCGCTGTGACGCGCGCCTGTCGGCAAAGTATAAGGTAAGTCCATGTGCCTGTTCCATCAATAAGCAAAGTATGGCTGGGGCGCTCTGCTCGGACGTCACTTTTCAACACGATTTGATCAGCGGTTGCAATATTGTTCTCGACATTACAGAATTAGTTATGGCCTTCCTCGAACTCAATGACGGAACGCAGTCGAGGGGTGCAGGCAAAAACCTCTTAAGCCTCCGCTCAGTCTGTTTCGTTAAGAAGCTTCCTTCAGAGGTCGTAATGATCCCGGAGACCTGGTCCAGGCTGGATTAGATCGGCTAAGTTCAGGTATTGATTTGACTTTTCCACCGCTTGGACTGGATGATTCGTTAGCATAACTATCCAACTTAAAAGAAAGTTGTATACTCAAACTTGGCTAGGAATTTCATATTTCTGAGCTGCCCCCAAGAAAGCGTGAACTGCGGCCAGAAAGCTGCTAATCTGGTTCTTGACGCCTGAGCGATTTTGGCGATTCTCATGCCGTAATGTTTCCGGGCTCGACAGTCGTTCTACGAAATCCAAATGGCGCCTGAAAGATTTCAATATACGGTCCCCGGGACGCAAGAGAATCAATTGAGGTCCGCAAAGAAGACGCTGGCATTGGCGCGCAGTTCGGATAGGTTTGAATTCGGTGAGCCAATGAACGTTGAAAGATCATTGCGGGACGGAAAACTCAGCCTATCGGGCAATGTAGGTTCGCTCTTGACGAAACGGTTCAAATCAAGGAGAAGTTTTGCTATGACAATCACCTCTTCATTTTGGCGTCTCCCCAGCAGCAGGAAGCTCTATTTAGCCAGAATGAAAAAGTCGTCTTGTCTGGCGGCTATAATCTGGTTTCTCTGTCTGTTCGTGGCCGGTCAGGACGCCATGGCAACTAACTACTTTACTTGGAATGCGGACAGTGCGACGACGAGTAAAGGGACGTGTAATTTTGCGAATGCGGTGATTGATGCAACGGGGGGGCATGATGGCAGCGGAGCGATGAAGTACACGATTCCTGATGGAAGTGATGGGCAGAGTGGGTGTAATGACTTGCAGAGCGGGAGTTACGGGGCTGGGACGTGGTTTAGTGGGAAGACGTTTTACTTTCGTTGGTGGATGAAGTTTGGCAGCACGTTTAGCTTTGGGAATAGGGGCCACAATAAGATCATTCGGCTGACGCAGGGCGGAGGCAGTGACCTGCTCACGTTTTACCTCGACACGACGAATATCAACGTGGAGTCGACCAATGGAAGCGGTTGTAGTGGTGGGGTCTGCGGGAGCGTGAATTACAACTTCAATGGAGCGGCGGCTAAGAATTATCAAGAGTACATTATCGCATTGACTCTTCAAACGACTTCTGGTGGCAGTGGAAAGGTAGAACTGTTTGTCAATGGAACAAGTGTAGGTAGCTTCGTTCACAATCTCTACAATTCTGCGAGTGGGGATTTTTCTGGGGCGACCTGGGGCAATGCGATGTGCCAGGTCTTCTACCATCAGAATTGCAATGGTGGAAGTTCCTGCGGGTCTGGTGGAAATATATGGACAGATGATTACTCGACAGATGATACATGGAATTCGAATATTTCAGGAAGTCCCGTTAATCCTCCCAATCCACCGACTAACCTGCGGATTCAATAAGTAAATTCTCTGCCGCTTCCTGCAGAGAACTGGGCCCTAGTAGATCAAATCATTTGTTTGGAGACATCAGTGAAATATGCAATTCCCTTTGCCATGCTCTGTCTGTACACCACGTTTTCGTTGAATTCATTTGCGGACGAATGCCCGTCCAACTGGAAAACACTGCATCCGGCCTGGTTATGGTGCGATGATTTCGAAACGGACAAGATATCCAACTACTTTGATTCGTCTGGCCAGGGCGGCTTTGCGAGAGTGTCTGGAATTGGCTTCAACAATTCGTATGGGATGCGGGCAAGTTGGACTTCCGGACAAGTGGATGCAGGATCACTTAAATTAGCGCTAGGGATGACACCTCCAGGTGCAGGTATGCCTCCTCCTGCAGGAGTGGATAGTACAACGAAATTTCGAGAAGTGTATTACCGGGTCTATTTGAAGTCTCAAGCCAACTGGGTTGGTCAGGGAAGTGGACACAACAGCAAGTTCACACGGGCGATTTCTTTTGTTGCCTCGAATTGGTCGGAGGCGATGATTGCTCACCTATGGTCAAATGATACAGGGGGGAACAATAATTACTTACTCATTGATCCTGCAAGTTGTGTAACAGGAAGTACGGTAAATTGCGTTGGCTATAACGATAGTTCCCATATCGTTTACCTGGGGGGCGCGAGTGGTACTACCCCAATCTTCACTTCTCCAAATGCCGGAACGTGGAACTGCGTTGAAGCGCACGTGAAGTTGAACGATGCGGGACAGTCGAATGGCATACAAGAATTCTGGATTGACGGTCATCTTGAGGCAAGCAAAACCAACCTAAATTTTATCGGTAGCTATAGCACCTATGGCATCAATGCAGTATTTTTTGAAAATTACATTAATAACGGCGCCTCACAGGTGCAGTCACGTTATTGGGATAACTTAGTTGTTTCCACCCAGCGAATTGGATGCTCAACGGACGCTTCAGCTCCCCTCCCCCCTCAAAACTTAAGGAAAATAAACTAAATCCGCTTCCGTTGGTGCGAGCTTCCTCGCGTATTCCCGTTACCTAGTTGCTTTCGCGAAACTGCATGGTTGCATGAAAGCTCCCCTCCTCTGCTGAGGAGGGGATATGGCGCGCAGTGCCGCAGGGGTGGTGCGAGATGACGCAATACCGATACTAGCTTGGCCTTTCCAAGATGGTATGATACCCCACCGCGTTGAGTGTCCTAGCTGCGCTCAGCGATCGAGGCGCAGGCTTTCGACCAGGATCTCCCGCGACGCTTTCAACCGATAGGCGAAAATCATGACGCTCCGGACGCGACCGAGGTCGAACTTCCGCCCAAGCGGTGCAGCCTCGACGGCGGCCAAGGGAATGACTATCTCGTTGCGGCCCGGCGCGAGCACGTAGCTCCGGTTGAAGCGATCAAAATAATCCTCGTTGTGTTGCATGTCATCGAGCCGGATGGTCACGTCGAACGGGACGTCCGAAACGTTGGTACAAGAGAGGACGAACTGCTGGAAACCGCGCCAGTCTCGCGGGAAATACTTCAAAGTGAACCCCGGGTACTCGCCGGGAGAAAACGTCACCTGAACCGCTCGTCGTTGGCCCGCGCCGCCCCTGTCCAAGCGCACGAGCGACGCGGACGCGAGAGCCGACCACTCGAAGCGGTCGATCTCTTCGGCTCGGTTGAAACTGGCAAGGACAGGGAATTCGCGCCGTGCGCGGGCCTCGTCGGTAATCGCGTAGATCGTCGGCCCCGCAAAGCCGATCGCCGCAATCAGCGCCGCCAGACGTAGTCCCCAGCGACCGGACGTTCGCACGGCGGGCCAGAACGAGGCGGCACCCAGCAACATCGCCGCTGCGCCTGCCCCATCGTGCACGACGTCCCACGGGTCCGGATCGCTGCCTAGCATCCCCTGGAGTAATTCGACCAGGGTGCCGATGGCGACGGAGACCATGAAGAGCACTGCCACATGCCAAGTCCGCCTCCCGAGCGTCGCGCCGGGGCGATATGGGAAGCCAAAGAGCAGAAAAGCAGCCACGAGCCCGAATCCTGGCACGTGCAGGAAGTCGTGAAAGCGTTCCGCGGAACGAAGATACGGGTTCGGGTCCGGCCCGAGCACGGCGACTGCTACGCACATTGTCACGGCGGCGAGCGCGATCGGAATCCGCACGCGCGGATCGATCAGAGTTTTCCGAGGGACGATTTCAGTTTCCTGGACGTGGGTGGCGGAAGGTAGTTTATGCAGCATGGCACCGAATTCAAAACCACTACATGCAGAAAGCTTCTTACCTTCTCGTCGGCGTCCATGTGATGATGCGCTGGCCGCTCAAGTAGCGCCACCATGCAAGCAAGATTGATGAATTTACAGCGAGGAAGTACACAGGGATCTTTACCAAGCTTTTGTTTTGTATCTTTGGCCTCAGTAAACCAAGGGTGCCAAAGCCATAAAGCAAGAGCTGAAGCAGTAGTAGAACCCCATAGATGAAAGAGCTTTGTATCAGTGCGAGATTGGAAACAAAAGCCCCAATCAGGAAGAAAGGCACCAACCAGCGAAGGAGCTTGTGACAAAACAACTGATATGAAAAAAGGCCATACTGAAACACATTCAAAAGTTCCACGTGGCGAAAAAAAACAGTGAGCCCTCGCACCACCGTCCGAATCTTGCGCTCCCATTCTCGCTTCTGATCTACGGTGTCCTGATATAAACCAACCGCAAGGGGATCGCTGACACCTCGAAGTCCCATCTTCACACTATTCAATACAGTCCTGAAATCACTCTGCATCTCGCCTGAAAAATCCTTACAGACCTCTTTTCTGGCAGCAAACAGCGACCCACTGAGTCCGACTAGTGAGTTGGCCCTGGATTCGAGAGCTCTTAACCACATCTCATACTGCACATACAAACCCTCCCCACTTGGCTTTCCATCCCTTCCCAGCAAGCGGTCTTCACTGCTGACGCAGCCCACCATGGGGTCGGCGAAATTGGAAACCAATTGCCGAAGCCCCCCTATCTCCATGCTGGTCGCCACATCGCTGAATACAATAATTTCGCCGGTCGCGCGCTCGATGGCCTCTTTTTGGGCATTCTCTTTTCCTCTCCGGTCCGGCATTTCAAGAAGCACGGCCCCCTGGCTAAAATAGTCTCGAACGATCTCATTAGTGCGGTCGCTCGATCCATCTGAAGCCACTAGTATCTGGAGTCTGGATTTCGGATAGTCGAGACTGAACGTGTTCTCCAACTTGGTCTTGATCCTTGTTTCCTCATTATGAACCGTCACAATGAAGGTGACAGACGGCAGAACCGTAGCGCTCTTGACGTCCCGGCCCCGGATCCAGCCCACCAGAAGCAGCGACACGGGATAACCGAAATAGGTGAAGAAGATGAGAAAGATCGAACTAATAAGGAGGATTTCTGCCATTTAGTGCGCGCACCCTCTAGAACTTATCTTAAGAATCGAAAACGGCCAATTGCCGCAGATAAACGCTGATCAACGCCGGTATGGAAACAGAAGCAATTCAGCAGGTTGATCTTCACCCTATCTTCGTTCATCGGCGGCTTAATGATCTTAGAAGTGTTCTTGAGACCACGCTGCCTCTAATTATTGATAATCCATCGTCAACGTGCAGCTACGGGAATCCGTGGACCGGTGCCAGTTAACCTCAACCTGATTCCTTGACCGTGCTCGTATACATGTCCAGGTAATCCTTGACCATTCTTTCAACAGAAAACTGCCTGACTATTTTTTCTCGTGCTGCACAAGCCATATTCCGCCGCAGGGTCTCGTTATTGTAGAGAGATAAGCATTTTTCGGCAAAGGCCCTTGGGTTGCCAGAGTCCACAAGATATCCATCCACCCCGTCTGTCACGATCTCCTCCAATCCTCCGACTCTGGGTACAATTGGTGGAACCCCGTATGCCATGGCTTCGAGCACGCTCATGGGAATTCCTTCATGCAACGAGGTATTCACATAGACATCAAGCCCCTGATAGAAGGCACTCACGTCGTGAATGAACCCTCGGAGCTTAAAGAACTCTTTTAGCCCATACTGGTTGATCAGGGCTTGAATGTCGTCCAGCATGGGCCCCTCACCAGCCAGCTCGAAACGAATTTTGTCAGTTTCCGTATTCACTTCTTTGGCCACTTCGACCATGAAGGGGTAGTTCTTAACGGGGAAGAATCGACCCGCAGAACCAATCACGAAGCCTTCGTTCGCCCTGGAGCCACAATGCATCTCCGGAACAAGAATGCCGTTACGGATAATTTCAAGCTGTTCTTCCTGGAAGCCATAGTTCTTCATCAATGATTCCTTGATGTCCGAAGAAACGGCCACGGTCTTATCGAACCTGGATGCAAGCAACCTGTAGTTGAGGTGTAACTTCAGCCTGTGGAGCAGACTCGGCCTAGCATCATAAAGTTCAGGCATGCCATGCTGCGTACTGACTAGAGCCGGCTTCTCTTTCAAAGTGATGGAAACAAGGTAGGAAAGAATATTTTCCTTGTAACGATGGGAATGGAGAATATGGGGTGATCTTTTCCTTACCAATTTTGTCGCCAACCTAACAATTTCCAGGAATGATCGCTTGCCCTCATCAAGAACACAGGTGGGTATGCTTAAGTTTTCAAGCTCATCCGAGAGTCTGCCTTTGTTCAAGAGGATCACGAAAAGGTCGATCCCAGGCTGCATCTTGAGGCCGCTGAGAAGATGAAAGGCCATCGCTTCAGCTCCTGCCCAAAGGTCACCTGAAATTAGATGGCAAATCTTCAGCGTCATCGTACTTGCGGTTGCATCGTTCACCTTGCCGCTCGCGCCACCACCTCCCGGAGCCAGCTATCCCATATCCCAATGTCCGAAACCGCGAGGCTTTTTCTCTTAACAAGTCGCATTCAAAGGGCAACTATGTGAATTCCCCTCCGCTGGAGGGAAGGTGTGAAAGAATTGGCTGTAGCGGCGCTCTATGAGCGCCGCTACAATTTCTTCACTTCTTCAGAGGTATTGGGGTGGTCGCTCTGGTAGGGCGCGAACGCCGTGCGCGCCGCCATGCCCAAACTAGAGTCGGCGGTCTCAGCGAGACCGCCCTACCTTAACCACTGCTTGTCTCCACTCACATCCCCTGGAGGGGCTAGGTCGACTTAGTGTATCCAATTGTTTGCAATTCAATATCAGAGATTCCGCCCATTCAAATGGTGTTCATAATAAGTTGACGATTCGCGATTCGTACATGGCTTCCGTAGAGGTCATATCTTGATGAACTGGAATCCTTCGGATTGTATAAGGGTTCGCCCCTTGGTGATGCCATCCATTTCGGGTGGTCACTGCCAGATGGTAGCCCGCTTCCCGAACCATTTCGCTCAATCTCTCCGAAAAACTTCCATTCGGGTAACTGAAAGAGATGAAATTGGCGTCGGCAACTTTATGAGCAATCAAGACGTCCATCGACTTTCTCAGTTCATTCTCAGCCTCTTCCTCTGTCAGAGTCGTCAGGAGCGGATGCCCGGCGGTGTGTGACCCAAAGGACACGAGGCCAGATCCAGACATTTCCTGCACTTCCTCCCAAGACAAAAAAGCCCGGTCCGTTGGGGCCGGATCTTCACCCAAGGCGGCAGATACTTCCGAAATGACCCACTCAATTTTTTCAATTTTGTAAGATTTCAAGAGAGCAATTATCCTCTCCAGTCTTGTCTCATGGGTTCCCGGCATGCGCACTGCTTCGCTTAGTAGAGGATCCGGAAAGAGTGAAGCGCATTTCATACTATCCCGGTACTGATCCATTCGGTCCAATAGAATTCCCACGCGATCGGTCCAGAACCACCGGCCTGTCCCGATAAAATCGGTTGGTAGGAAAACCGTCGCTGGGGCTTCGTGCTTCTTGAGAATCGGGTAGGCATACTCAAAGAAGTCGCACCAACCATCATCAAAAGTGAGGGCACAAACGGGCTTTCTGGAGAGATTCTGCGGATTGTTCTGGTGAAACAAATTCAAATCAGAGAGAGGAATGATTTCAAAATGATTTCGTAAATAGCTAATATGTAGATCCAAGGTATCGGGTTCAACAACCATCCCTGCTTGCACAGAACGCCCCATTTCTTTTATTGGAACGACCCTGTGGTACATTAAGACTGCGATATCGCCCCGCGCGGACCGCCGTAGCTTCCAGGAATTGACGCCGGCTAAATGTAGGAACGAAGCCAGCACTGATTTGGCCTTTATGGATGCTTCCATGTATTAAAGAAACCCTTCGATAGGCACAATTCTTCGCTATCTCACGCCACATTTTCTTGAGCTGAGGATTTCCCTAATTCTATCCCATGCCCGGGCACCATTGATTTGGAAGGATCTGCGTTTTCAACGATCTTACGAGTTGCAACAATCATAGCGGTAAGATACCAGTAGTGCGGATAGTACAAGACGGATAGGAATGTGCCTGAGACAAAATAGCCGACTAGACTCGCCACATACGCCAGCGACAAGAAGTAAACAAATCGGGAATTATCGTCATCCTTTGGCAATCTCCTGAGATACCTCAGGTCCCGTAAATTCAGCCAAAGGAGCGATAGGTAGAGCAGCAGGCCAGGGACACCCAACTCTGGCAAGAGCGTGAACCACAGAGAATGCGCCTGCCTTCCCCACATGGATCTTTTCATGGTTTCCGGTTGATATTCCGGGAACCGGATTGGAAAATTCCCGGGGCCAACACCAAAGGGATGGTCCTTGAACATTTCCCATCCCGCGTGCCAGGAGTCAGTTCTCTCTTTCGCCGTGCCTTCATCAGTCTTTTCAATTGTGGACATTCGGTCCCAGTATTTCTGGTCCGAAACAAGGAAGACGCCGAGGGCCAAGACACCAACCAGAAACAAGGAAAGCACTTTCCTGGGGCTGGCCAGCCAGATCACTGTCAACACTGCTATCAGGCCAAGAAACCCGCCGCGAGACCTGGAAAAAACGATGCCTGCCACACAAAGGAGCGAAGTGATCAGGTAGACCAGCCTCATCTTCATTTGCTGTTCGTACACGAATAAACAAAGCGCGAAGGGCAGCATCATGTTTATGAGGAGAGAGACGTCGTTCTCGTCTTCAAGAAAGGACGATCCGGCTACCCCGGAACCACGAATTCCGTTCACCGCAATATAGATCGCCAGAAAGATCCACCACTTCATGAAGACGCGCAACCTCTCAAAGCTGTCCACGAAGAGCACGATAGAAATGCAGAACGGAACGAGCAAGAAAAAGCCTAGGGTTGTATTAAATGCCCAAAAATTATTGCGGGCGAAAGGGACGTGGAGGGCAAGCAAAAAAAGGATGAGAACCATGCGATAAACTTGTGGACTCGCCACCATCCGAAACTTACCGCTCCGAAACCATGCGATTACCATCAGTGATGTGAGAATCCAGTTTGGATGAATTGCCCCGATTGCACTGAATTTGTCCTGTGGACGGCCGTACTCGAAGAGCAAGAAAAGGATGACGAGAAAGAAGCCAAAACCGGTGGACGTCGATTCCCGCACATCTTGCGGGGCCCTAATGTTATTGGATCTCACTTGTCACCTATAGATGAAGATTCGCCCATTAATGTACGAGATAACTATGCCTAATTGGGTCTACGCCAGTGCTTAGATCACGCGTCTCAAAATTCATGCCCAACCTTAAGGAATAACTGGTTCACAATTCCACAATGCGGGTGAGGCAGCGCCGATATAGGCAATAAGGAGGCTCCTACACACAACCCTTCACAAGTAGTCTTGGCGCTGAAGATCCCGTGATTGAACGACCAGATCAGGGTGTAGGACTGTATCAGCTATTATGAGTAGTACCTGTTCCATTAACCTCATCGAACATGGTACGAAAATTTGTTACATATGCATTCTCGGAAAACATCTCATGCATCCGCATCTTACCGGCTTGACCCATCCGGTCCGCGCGATGAGGGTCCGAGAGCAATTCATCCAGCTTTGCGGCGAGATCTTCAATATCCCCAATTTCGCACAGGAGGCCAGTCTGCCCATCCTCAATGCATAGGAGTGCGCCATTATTGCGTGTCGCCACTATCGGCTTTCCGCAAGCCATCGCTTCAATGTGAACTCGCCCCATCGCTTCAGATCGGGCGGCATTCACGAGCGCATAGCAACCTTTCATCTGCTCACCAACTTCCTCCATCCATCCGGGTTTAATAAACTCTATTCGGGGGTGATCGCCAGCAATGGTTCGGTATTTTTCAAACTCTTCAGCCGGGCAATAACCCATGATCCTTAGTCTTACGCGTTGATGCTTTCCTGCAATCAGTTTAAAAGCTTCGATTAATACATCAACACCTTTACGATAAAAAGGATAGCCTACGGACAGCAAATACTCGCCTTGGTAAGATGCAAGCGATTGGAAGTATTCTGTAGCCACAAAATTCGGAAACAGGTAAACGCGCTTGTGTGGGAGAAGCCGTCGATAATATGCTTCCTGGTCAGTATTCAATACTTTGATGGCATCAGCACATCGAAGACTCAGATTAAACAAGAGTCTCATAAGCCCCTTACTCACAAAGGATTGACCCGATTCATTTCTTTCATAGTCGCCATAATACTCCCCATTCTCTTCAACGATCATCTTACAGCGAAAGATGTATTTCAAAATCAGCGCAGCTAGGCCGGATCTATAGGGGTCATAAGCTACGACCATATCTACCTGAGTTTTACCCCACAACAACTGGAGGGGAACAACGGTTTGAACCCAAATTCCGAGGAACAACCGACTTGCGGCACTGGTCCCTGACTTCTCCGAGTGAAAACGAAAATTCGAAAGGGCTACGTTTCTTTGTTTTGTACCGCTAAGGGAAAAGATGTGGCCACCGAACCAATTTGAGAGATGTTTGAACTTCCCAGCAAAATTGTCCTTAAGGGGACGATAGACAAGTGGGAAAATAAACAAAATTTGTGGACTGTGGAGTGAACGATTATTCGTCTCGTTGCTCATGTTCGACCTAAGCGTGGGATGGGTGGGGATTTCCATGTTACTGTGCCCATGGAGCCATCTCTATAGACGAATTGGACTCACTAACCGCACTGCAGATATGGGTGTTCAACATAAACGGGGTGCCTCCCAAATTGTGGCAGGGTTAATTGTGCGGTAATTGCAAATTGCTGACATTTTTTGCTAGAAATACTCAATCTGCCTTATATTGACGTTCCCACTCACAAAAGCACAGGATTGTCCAAAGGCGACTCTCATGGTTCTGCGTGCCAGCTAGGTGTTCATCAATTAACTGCTGCACCGCAGCATGATTGAGCCAAGGCGACATACGCAACCCCTGGCTCTCCTTGAGGTCCAGGAGCATTGGGCGTAGCGGTCCTCTCAACCATGTGCCAATCGGGACTGAGAAGCCCTGTTTGGGACGTGTCATGTGTTGTGGGGGGAGCCAGGGCGAAATCGCTTTTCGAAAGATATATTTCTTCTGCAATCGGTGTACTTTTAGATGAGCCGGAATTCGAGCAGCGAACTCCACGAGTTCATGATCTACGAATGGAACGCGTACCTCTAGAGAATGAGCCATGCTCACTCGGTCACTAAGAGGCAGTAGGTCATCTGGCAAATAGAGAAACAAGTCTGTGAATAGGCCAAGATCTAAGGCTTTTCGGATTTTTAGGTCTCTAGTCACCTGGTCGTAATAGTGATCTTTACCCTCAATTGCTGCTAACACATTGGGGTGAATAATTGTACGGGCATCCTCAAACGCGGCGATGAAGCTCCGATAACGTGATGCAAGGGACAAATCGCCCGCGGCAATGAAACGTGTCAGCCGGTCGCTGCGATAGGAGATCCGGTCGCTGGTGGGCAAGAGATCAATAATCTTTGCGAACGCGAGGCGCAGTGGGCGAGGAATCCGATGATACACTTCACCTAGCTGAAGTCCAAGGTAACGCTCGTAGCCACCAAACAATTCATCGGCTCCCAGGCCAGAGAGCGCCACTTTAACGTGGCGTGCCGTTTCCTCGCAGACCAGCCAGTTGGGAATCGCTGATGAATCCGCAAACGGTTCGTCGAAGGCTGACACGATTTTGGGAAGAAGTTCTGTCACATTGGTTTCGAGCAGACACTCGCGGTGGTTCGTCCCATACCGCTCAGCGACAGTTCTGGCGGCAAGTCGTTCATCAAACCGACCGACATCTGTTCCAAACCCAACCGTGAAAGTGCGAATGGGCTCTTGTGAAGCTTGGGCCATCAGCGCCACCATCGCGCCTGAGTCAAGCCCGCCACTGAGAAATGCACCAACCGGCACGTCGGACACAAGGTGACTCTCGACGGCATCTTGGAGCCGGCTGCGAAGTTCTTCTGTCCACTCCTCCTCCGTTGGTCTGTAATCGGGGGTAGGTTGAATATGCCAGTAATGAGTGAGAGCGGCTCGGCTGTGGCTATACACCAGCACGTGTCCAGCGGGAAGTTTGTGGATGCTCTCGAAGATCGATAGATCCCCGGGAATGCAAAAGTGGGTAAAGTATTCGAAAATTGCTTTGGGGCTAATGTCGCGCGAAACGGACGGATGCGTGAGCAAGGCCTTCAGTTCGGAACCAAAGATCAGGCCCTCTGAGGTTTCGGCATAGTACAGCGGCTTTATGCCAAGCCGGTCTCGTGCGAGCAACAAGGCGTGCCGTTTCGCGTCCCAAATGGCAAAAGCAAACATCCCTCGAAGACGTTGGACACATTCCTGACCCATGTCTTCATACAGGTGCACGATAACTTCCGTGTCACTCGTCGTGCGAAAGTGATGGCCCCTTGCTTCGAGATCTTTTCGAACGGTACGATAGTTATAAATTTCACCATTAAAAACGATCCATACTGATCCATCTTCGTTGGTAATGGGTTGTTGTCCTGTCTGCAAGTCAATGATGCTAAGGCGTCGCATCCCGAGCCCAATGTTTTCGTGCACATAATGTCCAAAGTGATCGGGCCCACGGTGGGCGAGCTTATCGCACATCGCTTGAATTGACCCTAAGGAGACGGGGCGCTGGAAATCAGCATGTACGATGCCGGCTATGCCACACATAAACGAGAGGCCATTATTGCGTTTTCAGGAAGGATTGGGTGCGAGATTGTGCCATGTATATCTAGCCTCGCCAGCTTCAGCGCGGCCCAAACTTTCCGGTTGGAAAATACCAATTTAATTCTCTTACAACCCGGGGGACGTTTGGATTAAACAAACCGGATTATTACGAGTCATGCCGCTTTCTCACTGCTAGCAGCGTTTTCAATAAAACTTCGGAATCGTAATTCCAATTATAGCGCCGGCGAATTGCGGCCTGACCGCGTTGCCCTAGACGCTCTCGCACAACGGGATCCATGAGGGCTCTGATACAGCGAGCAAGGTCGTACGGATCCCTGTCCTTGAACACCTCTCCGCACCCCTCTTCGCGGACAATCCGAGCCATAGGTTTAGCATCTGAGACAATGACCGGAAGTTCAGAAGACATGTAATCGAAGAGCTTGTTGGGAATGGTTGCATTCCATGCGTCGGTCGCATAGTGTGGGATAAGACCTATGTTAGAGCGGGCCACGAAATCTTGCACTTTTGAAAAGGATAAGCGGCCTGTAAACGTGATGCGATCCGCGACACCTAGCTGCCTTGCCATGTCGCGAAATTCGTTGAGGTTTGGGCCGTCTCCGATCACGGTAAGAGTGGCGAGGAAGTCTTGATCTTTCAACTGTTGAATGGCTTGAATTGTCACGTCAATGCCACGACTCCCATCCAAGTTTCCGAGGTAAACGAGCGCCACAGTCTCTTGCCCGGTTCCCTGCGCGCGGCCTTGCCTGCTTGAGTCCCATCGATCTAGCCTGGGTGTATTGTTCACAATGCTGAGCCGATCTGGAGGCAAACCTGCCCGTACAAGACGTTCTTGAGATTCTTCGACCACGACGATGGTATGGTCAACCATTCGTAAGCAAAGCCATTCCACAAATCGAGCCTGAATGGGATTTCTAGCCAACCGACCCAAAAGACTCGTTGGAGTATACCTGAGTCGGTCCCGCAACATGGCAGGGTAGTTTTCGGCCATATCTAACACAACTGGGATCCCAAATGCTCTTCCTAGAACCGCACTGGGAAGGGCAAGCAGAATATCGCGAACGAGAATTAGATCAACCTGATTTTTGCGGATGACACTTCCGATTGCCCCGACCCATACTGGGTTCACGGGAAAGGGAGAATTACACAGTGTATGGACCGACTCAAATGCATGGGGAAGGGAGGGCAGCCGATGGATGCTCAATTGCCCTTGCTGTTCCAGCCTTTGTCGTCGTTCTTGATTCCGGCATACCAAATGGACGCTGTGTCCTGCTTGAGTAAGCGAGTCGCATACCTTTTCCACCCGAATGTCCCAAGGGTAATCAGCATCCCAGATTTTGCAGATTTTCATCTTTCGTGAACGGAGCTTTGCAATAAATGGGAAAAGTCTTTTGTCGTTATTTCCCTTCACCGGGCGAGGCCGCCAGCCGGTCAAACGTGGCTGCAAGCTTTTGAGTAAGGTCGCGTCTCGAGAACTCTTTCGCAAACTGTGGATGGATCGCCACACTTTCCCGCGAACGGGCTTCGTAAGCCTGTTCGACCGCATGACGAAGGTCCGCGCGATTATTGGAAGTCACTACGTATCCGGCTGACGCAAATTTTTGGACCAACTCGGCGTTGTCGCCAGGCGGTACTTCGGCAAGAATTGGAAGACCGGTGGCAAGATACTCGTATGTTTTCGCTCCCACTGCAATATATTCTGACACGCCGGGTTCCCATCCTTGTTTAAGATACAGAAGCGATGCCTCGCGCATCAACTCAAGTGCCCCCTCTCTGGGAAGAGGAGGAATAATCTTGATTCGCACCCTTTCCTTGAACTGCTCATATGAGTCGAAACTGCCACCAACCTGGACGAATACAATGTCATCCCTCCTCATCTCGGCCAGACACTCCAGGAGCGCGTCTGGGCTTCGCGACCCGTAAAACGATCCGACGTGCATGATTTGAAAGTCACCCCCTGTGGTCCTTCGATCAACGGGGGTAAGCACGTCATATCCATTTGGAATGGTGACGATCTTCTTACGGTGCTCCGGATAAGCGGCGGCATACAGCCGCGCTGCTCCATCCGTGTTCACTATCAGAGCATCACAGGCGTTGAGAACGAAACGTTCGAAGAGTCTAATGATCGCGCGGTGCAGCCGGTTAGGGTGAGTATGCGGATTGAGGGACCATGCGTCGCGGAAATCGACGACCAAGGGTCGCTCAGTGAGCCGCTTCACGATGGCGGCGCTGACAGATGAACTGAATGGCGAACAGCTTACGTAGATGAGCTCACATTCGCGTGCGAACCTACGTGCCGGGATGGTTGAGAACCAGGCTATCTGGGTATCTGGAATGCAAAGATATTCCCGGAAGAAATTTTGGGTGAGATTCTTTCCAAAGAGCCGGCCGACCCGACTGCAGCAGCCGTGAAGGAAATCAGCCAGGCCCGCCAGGTTCCATTCAAAACTCCGCTCAATCTGAATCCCTTTCGGATCCCCGCCGTGGCTAGCTTTGACCCACGGATCCTTGGAACGTTTCACGGTAAGAACCAGTGGCTCCCACCCGAAATCCGGCAGGAGTTTTGCAAATTCAAGGCTTCGCGTCACCCCTGAGGTGATGAGCGGCGGGAAATAATAACAGATCATGAGGACCTTCTTTCGATTGATCATGAAAAAAACCCTCAATATCGGCTACTATCCCTTCTGCTGTCTTTCCATCCCAGAACGGCGGCACAGAACCATTCTCTAAATTGCCTGTGGTTATATTCCGAGTTTGGCTCACATACCCAGTCGCATTCAAACGGCCACAGTCTGAATTCCCTTCCGCTGGTGGGGAGGTGTGAAAAAATTCAATATCGGTTCCCCTCCTTGGGTAAGGAGGGGGCTAGGGGGTAGTCGTTAGTGCTGCTGGACCCCCCCCCTACAGTCCCCCTTAACCAAGGGGGACACTCTCAGAGCAACACCGAAACCAATATTTCACACCTTGGGGGGCATCGGTGACGAAAAGCGGGCAGGATGCCAGCGCTCCCAGTGCCAATCATACCCACCCCTGAGGGCTAATGACGCGTGAAGGCTTATCAAGCCTTCACTCCCCTCCCGAGAGGGGACTTGTCTCCATTCGCATCTCCTGGGGGGGGGGTAGCTCGACTTAATGTATTCAATCGTCAGCAACTTAGTACTGCGATTCGTAATTAGAGTGACGAATATTAGGACAGGCGCCGCGTGGGGGCACGCGGCCTACAAAGTTGTAGGCCGGGTCACCGACCCGGCGTTAACATCATTCTATTTATGAAAAGCATTACTTCGTATCAGCGGTTCAAGACCAGAGCCAATAATGAAGAAGCGGTGCCTGTCAAGATCGTCGTCGCCTGATTCAAGCGGTCAATCGAGAACTTCATTGATCGTTGTCGTAAAGAGACTGATATTTCTGTACCATCTGCTCCAAGCCAAAAGCCTCTTCCACTCTCTCCCGGCCAGCCTTTCCAATTTTTGCAGCTTTCTGAGGATCGCGAAGCAACCCAATAATCCTCACCGCCAGAGCTTCCGGACTTTTCGGAGGCACGAGATAACCGGTGGCCTCGTCTTGCACGATTTCAGGAATTCCCCCCACGCTCGTGGCTACAACGGGTTTCCGCAAGGCGAATGCTTCCAAGACGGAAAGCGGCAGCCCTTCGGAAAGGGAGGGCAGGACAAAGACATCCATCGTCTGAAGGAGAGAGGGAACATCCTCACGAAACCCCAAGAACTTGACGTTGCCTCGAATTCCGAGATTGCAGGCTTCTTCTTCAAGGGAACCCAACTCCTCACCCTCACCAGCTACCAGCAGTACAAAGTCCGGGAAAGTCTTTGCTACGGACTTGCAAGCCCGGAGGAGGTAAATTTGTCCCTTCACGGCGAAAAGATTGCCTACCGTACCAATGACGGGCTGTTTCGCGTCGATGCCCAGTTCCCGCCGGATTGTATTGTTCCGGTCCATCTCCCCATAGCCGTGAAAATCAATACCATTATGTATAACCCGGATATTCTCAGCAGGGATCGCGACCCGTTGCATCAAGAACTGCTTAAGATCTTCAGAAACAGCCACCATGGTTGATTGCCGCGCTGCGAATCGGTAGGCCAATCGGCGGCGCCATTTTTCCCAATAATAGTTTTTCCCATGTACTGTTGTAATGATAGGAATTCCCGTCATCTTGGAAAGCAGACTTCCGTACACGTTCATTGCAAACTCATGCGCGTGCATCACGTGTATCGAACGGTCCCTCAGCAGCCTGGTAAGCCGAAAGAGCCAAGGAAAATCGAAAGAATGACGCTGCGGGACCACTATGGTTTCGATCCCCCGCCTCTGTAATTGGGTCTTGAGCCATCCATCTCCCAGCAGACAGGCAATGGACTTGTAACGGGTTTTGTCCAGATTCTCAATCAAGCTGATGAACATGTTTTCCGCACCGCCGGTGTCGGAAGTTTCTGTCAGATGCAACACATGCTTCATAGGCTCGGCCAATATTTATTGATGTGCTACGAACATTCAAGGACTCTTTGGAAAAACTGCAGCACTGGTCTTCTAACGCCAATCGATTCAATCATCAAGAAGATTTTCAGAGTTTAGAGGTGAGTGTATGAGCGAGAAGTTGGCTGATCTTCATTACATCTTTCCGGGTAACATATTCATGGGTGGGCAATGTGACGAGTTCTTTGGCGCAACGTTCGGCCACGGGAAACTCTCGAGCATCCATAGTTCCTCTTAACTCCGGAAGACGCGCGATGGTATCTGGGTACATCGGCATAATTCCTAAGCCTCTTACCGCGCTTTCCCGCAACAGGGATTCTCTTTTTTCAACACCCTTGACCCTAACAGGAAATCGGATGAGGCCAGACCCTGAGCAATGATTGAAAGGTAACCTGTGAATTCCAAGGGCGTCGAGGGCTGCAATCCATCGCTTCACATTTCTTCTTCGACCCTCCTGAAGTTTCTGGAGTCTGGCCGGCCGATTTCTGGCGAGACCTGCCTGAAAGGAGGACATTTTCCGAATCGGAAAATTCGGCTCGAAAAATGTCTCCCCGAGTTTAAGGAATGGCATAGACCGGGGAATCCAGAACAGGAGCGGATGGAGGAAAAGCCTGAGCAACACGGCCTTCATAAACAGATTCAGCAATTCCAATAGACTATAAGAAGGGAGGCCTGCCACGTGACGCTTGAGTTTTTCAGCGATATCATCCCGATCCGTCAAGATGACACCTCCCTCAACCGTTGAAAATGCCTTCCCGCGTCCCAGGCTGAAAAATCCGACGTCGCCAAGGGTTCCAAGCTTCCTGCCCTCGTACTCCCCCCCCATGGCCTGCGCAGCATCCTCAACGAATGTAACCCTGGAGTCATGAACTATTCCCCTCAATCTCATGACATCAGCCGGAACACCCAATAGATGGGTGGGAACAACGGCCAGAAGCCGCTGGGTCGAGTCCCTGGAATCACCTGCCTCATCCGAAGCTTTGTCCGGTGAATCCGTGACGCCTTCGGAAAGGGAATCATCGGCCTCGCCTAAGAGGGATGATCTAGAAAGCATTGCCGACAAATGATCAAAGTCAAAATCCAGACCATCCGGGTGCAGGTCACATAACCGCATGCTGAGACCTGCGCGAATGATTGACGAAGGCACTGAATAACAGGTGAATGCAGGGATGAGAACCTCATCTCTATCGGGCGACAAATCTTTGAGGGCCAGGAGAATCAAGGTGAGAGCGGCCTTTCCCGAAGAGACGAGGAAGCAGTGTTGAACACCAAAGTGTTCCTTTAATTCTGACTCAAAACGAGCCAATTCATTCCGACCGTTAACAATCCCGCAAATTCCAGAATAAATTTCCCTGATGCCGAAGGGGGCCGCTGCAGGCGGTAGAGTTCTCCCTATGCGCATGGTTGAATGTCTGAAAAAAGTCGACTCATAAGCTGATGCGTTTTCTGATGATAGGACCGATCATTCTCGTGACAGGTATAAAAGCCAAGTGTCTCTAGAATATGCAAAACCGAGCTACCCATGAGCATCTACTAAACCTTTTTCGCCGAATCGATCTTGGCGGACTTCCCTTGGGAATTGTTCATGACTTCGTCAAGAGCCAAGCTGGGAAAATTCATGGTGGATGCGATCTCTGCCAGCGAACTGAACTCAAAGTCCCGCAACAGGCATTGAAAACGATCACCGGTTCGCTTGAGATTCAAATAATGCCGAAATCTTGTGGATCTTCCGACTCGCAGTCGCGGTTGCTCGGGATCAAACTCCCATGGATGCAGGTAAAAAATCAGCGGCAGCCTATCCCGAGAGTTAAGCCTGCAGACCGCTTTCCTGGTAGCAACATAGGGCAATAGTCTGAAGTATCCTCCCCCTGCCATAGGAAAGTTAATGCCCAATACTCGGAGAGTGGAAATCGGAAACTCGAACAGTTCCTTTCCGTCTTCCAGCTTTAGTCGAAATGGGTAACGGGGAGAACTAGGCACTCCGTACCGGTCGTGAACAATGGGGAAGATGCTGGAATCGTACTGAAAGCCTTCCTCAGCCAGGATCTGCAGAGCCCATTGAGACTTCCTGGTGACTGAGTAGCTGGCCGCCCGATAGGAAACCACGGGGCGGCCAATAATGTCTTCCAGGACCGACTTGGCTCGACGTGTTTCCTCAGCAAACTCCTGGCGAGTCTGCTGATAGATGAGTTTGTGACTGTAACCATGACAGGCAACCTCGTGCCCTTGCGAGTGGATCCGTGCAACCAAGTCAGGAAATCGCTCAGCCACCCAACCGAGAATGAAGAATGTTGCCATTACGTTTTTGGCGGCCATGAGTTCCAGAATTATTTCAGTGTTCACTGTCACCCGGCTTTCGACGCGATCCCACTCACCGCGACCAATGATCCGGTCAAATGCACTGGCTTGGAAGTAATCCTCGACGTCAATGGTTAAGATGTTTCGCAATTTCCCATCCAGAAAACGCGACATTAGAACAAATTCTGAAGGCGACGGGTGGCTCTGTGTCCACCGAATTGAACAAATCCGGCCCAAATTCTATTTTTCGGCCAACAATCATTTACCGTTCCACAGTGAGCTGCCGACGCTAACCGAGGCGGTTGCTCTTCGGATACGCGCAAGCACAAGGCGCTCCGCGCTGGCGGGACGTCCAGCTTGGAGCCATAGCAGCCCTATTGCAACTGCATAGACCGCAACGCCCAGAGCTGCGCCACCAATCAGCAAGGAGGCTGCGTGTCGCGTCGACATTGAGAGCTCATAGGCTGGGAGCACCATGCGCACGATCCATGCCATTAGAATGGAAGCGATTGCTGGTCGGGTGATCGCCCGTAGGAATACTTCAGATGCAACCCCAATCCGCCGTTTTACGTGATAAAGGTAGAGGGGAGTCATCATGACCGACGTTGCCAACGACGAGTATGCGACGCCGGCAACGCCATAATGGGCACCGAACAGAGCCAGCAACCCGAAAAACAACGGGACGTACAGGGCACTGGTCTTTGTAACGACATCGGGATAACCTCTCCCCAAGAGCACTGCACAAATAGAGGAATGGAACAGGAGAACGACACCATTGAAGGCGAGGATCTCCACCAACGCCGTGCTCTGTAACCATTTACTTCCAAGCACGACAGGCACGAGGAATGGCGCTACCCCATAGACGCCAGCCCCGGCAGGCAGGGCAATCATTGCGAGGACGCTCATCGCGTTGCCGTAAGCAGCACGGAGTTCATTGCCGGTCTCAATCTTTGCGAAACCCGGCATCAATGCCCGATTGATGGAGGCGCTCAAATCGGCCGTCGGCGTGTTGGCGATTTCATAGCTAATGCCATAGAACCCAAGGGCCGCTGCACCGTGCCATCTCCCGATGACGAAATCTGTGGATCGCTGCCTTAAGGAGCTGATTATGTTGCTAATTAAGAGCCACTTCGATACACCGAACAGTTCCTTTACGTGCTCTAGACAAAAGCGCGGCCGAAATTCGTGCGCCATGTAGCTCAACACGGAAACGCCTAGCTTGTTTATCAAGATTCCGACAACCAGCGCCCAGTAGCTGCGCCACCAAAAGGCCAGCGGCAAGGCCACGAGGAAAGTAAAGATCCGGCGGCTCAATCGGAACGTGAACTCTTTGCGGAATTGCAACTCCTTTCGAAAGTTGACGATGCCAATGTTCTCCAGGGACGCCAGAAGAGGACCGAATGCAAGTGCACACATCACCCAGAACACTTTAGGTTGGCGGTAAAACTGGGCGACCGGCCAAGCGACCGCAAGCGAGAGAGCGGTAACAGCGGATCCGAGAAGCACGTTGCATGTCCACGCCGTGTGATAGTGTTCCTGGGTTGGTTTCGGATGTTGAATCAGTGCGTAGTCGAACCCTAAGGCAGTGAGTAATTCTGCCAATGCGACAAAAGAACCTCCCATGGCAGCGATTCCAAAATCCGCCGGCGAGAGCAGGCGCACCAGGATAAGCATACTGGTAAACCCAAGGCCGTGGTCCGCGAGCTTCAATAGCACCATCCAAAAGGCGCCGTGCATCATCTTGCTTTGAACGCTTCTTGACATGAGTGGGAGAGCTAATGACAGAGAACGCCGGGCGTTACCCGACAAAGGCCGGTGGACATGCGGTAAATCATGAGAAGTTTGCGGATGATGGGCCCCTCTGTAATCACCTGCGCGCTGGAATTCACTACGAAAAATCGGTCGGCGCGGTCGAGTTTGCGACCGCCGTGACCATCGAGATTTTCAAACACCAGGAGTCGGCCAATATCCTAATATGGGATGACTGCTTGAATGATCTTTCTAGGAGAAAATGAGGGAGGGGAGGCTTCTCGAAGAATGAAGCACTCAATGAATCCCGACGGTTTTTTGCTTCAATGCCTCGGCGGAGCCGGCGTCAACTACGTGGCCAAGCCGATCCTGTAATATCAACCCGTCGAGGTAATATTTGGTAGCCCAATTCGGGTACCCTGCGGTCATGTATTCTCCAAAGAGAGGAAACGAGCCAGCGATTGCCCCCTTGATGGACAGATTGCTGGTCTTTACGTCCTGCAAGGCTTTCAAATAGTTCAACAACCGATCTGCCGCGAGTCGATATTGGTCAGCTCCGGTATATTCGTACAGTCTGTAGCAAACGACTGCGAGCTGTGCGGAGCCGGTAAGGCAACTCGATGAGTTGGCAGGCTCCCAATCCGGTTTGTAGCGACCATACAGAAAACCTTTCGTTGAAATGCGCGAAATTAGCGGATCGGTGCCAAGTCGAACGGCCTCGATGTAATCGCTCCGACCGGTCAGAAATCCCATCTCCAGAATTCCTTGGAGTGTATAGCCAATGGTGTGGAGCAAGGGTGCCTCCCCATTTGTCAGGCAATTGTTAGCGAACCAGCCATTCGGTTTCTGCTGGCGAAGCGCTGATTCGGTCACCTTGATAGCAGCCTCTTTACAAGAGCTATCGGCTGCATCTTCTCCGTGGCAGAACAGACTCCACGCACAAAGGCAATTGTATGTCTTGATCCTCTCTTGTTTGACAAATGGACCGTGCGTTCTGAAGTAACCATCGTCATCCAGATCATTGAGCATAAAGGCCGCCGCTTTCTTTGCCGCGAGGAGAAAGCTCTCATCATGACATTCCCGATATGCAGCGCTCCAACCTTTAAGAACCATACCGGTGTTGAAGACTGAAGCCGCCTGGGGTTGCAAGTGTGAAAAACGTCCTCCCTGAACGGCTCCTGATTCCATTTGAATGTCCATTTCCCATCGCGACATTTTCAGGGCCATGCTCCTGGCGGCGTCATATCTGTAGCGGCGGGCAAACTCAAGCATTGTGGGAATGATGTAACCTGTCGTCTCTGGGTAAGAATCGAGCCAGCCTTTCTCGTTATCACACGGGAAATATCCATAAGACACACCAAAATTAGACGTCGCATACCACGCTCTGATGAGCCAGTCTGCCGCTTCGCGAGCTCTTTCTCTCGATTGTCCTTCTACCGGTACAACCGAGTTTGTCAGGAATCTGATGAAGTCTTTGAGAATATATCGGGTGAATGAGTAGTTCGAATTTCGTAACAAGAAGAGGAGCCTGCCCAAATTGTTGTGCGCGGAATAGCAGGCTTTCTTCAATTCAACGCCAACCAAGCGATCTGGGAGGACTCTTGTGATCATCGATATCTCCATGGCCCCATTAATCCGGAGCAACCTACTCCGGTTAGTCGTTTCAGTATCCTATCCTTCAAGTTTCAATTCGGAAGAACTCCGCTCAACGGGTTTACCCTCGATAGCAAAGGGAGGAGATCCCCACTCCTAAAGGTGGATTTGGTTTTGTAATAACTTCCTGCTGGTATATTCATTCCCCAACAGGGAATGTTCAAAAATTGGCCAACCCCCTGGATTACTGGGAACGATTCGAGGATGACACAAAACGTAACTTTACTTCGTGAGTTCATATTTTTTATAGGGCAATCTTCCTTGCATAGAAGGCTTCTGCATACTTTGCAGAAGCACCAGACTCGATACCTCGCAACCTCAGAAGGGCTCTGAATGTGTCTTCCGTAAACCAGTGTTTGGTCCGTTGCGTCTTGAAGGATTGAAGAACGTATTGGAGCTTGCGTGCACAAAGCGATTCGTCCAACTGGATGTAAAAATTGGGATTCCCTAAATCACCGTCGTACTTAGGGATCTCGTACTCCAGAATGAAATGGTCGCGGAACGTGTTCCAGGTAAGTTCATTGATAACCCGATGGTCTTGATGCAAATCGTGGCGGCTGTGCGTAAAGATCAGGTCGGGTGAGTTCTTCCCTTTGATTAGCTCGAATGCTTCCTTGATTTGAGCGTACTGATCGGGAAAGAAGCTGCCTCTGAATTCTTTGACCGAGAGGTTCTCAGTTGCTGTTCCCTTCAAGAAAAGCCTTGCGCTCCTCAAAGCTTCGCGTTTCCGTTCTGGTTCCGCACTAAATACGATCCAGTGAATCGTCAGATTCTTACACTCCTTGATCAGCTTTAGAATTGCTCCGCCACACCCAATTTCGATGTCGTCGGAATGAGCTCCTACACATAGAATCTGGTAGTTAGAACGCTTGTTAGGGAGCTGTAGCTTCAGCATAAATAATGGCACCTTTCAAAATGCATGGGTTTAAGGTTCAGGTCCATAATTACTTGCCATTATTCTTCCAAATTTCCCAAGGGGCTTTTCCCGTGGCATGCAAGGCCTCCAATTGCTGCCTGTCCTTAAAAGTGTCCATTGCCTTCCAGAAACCATCGTAAGGATAACCAACCAGCTGGTTTTCAACGATCAAACGCTGAAAAGGTTCATTTACTAACTCCTCGCCATCCCTTAAATATTTAAAAATTTCTCTTTTGAAAACGAAGTATCCACCGTTTATCCGAAGATTCGTTCGATCGATTTCTGATATCTCTTTGATGCTTCCCAATGAATCTAAAGAGACTGAGTGAACACTCATATTAGGTTTCACACAAAGCAGTGTAGCCACCTTATCGCGCTCATGAGAGTAATCCAACAGCTTTGGAAGAGGGAGGTCCGTTAAGTTATCACTGTAATTCGCCAGGAATATCTCTTCATCCTTTAAATAAGTCTCAATCGCCTTGAGTCTCTGGCCAATGTTGGAATTGACGCCAGTATCTGCAAAGGTTATCTTCCAATCGCTGATGTCTGAGGAATATAACTTAATGTCCTTGCCTCCCTTCGACAGAAGGAAATCATTGGAAAGGCATTCGCTATATCCCAGGAAGTAATTCTTTATGACATCGGATCGATAACCGAGGCAAAGGATGAAGTCCTTATGGCCGAAGTGCGCGTAATATTTCATCACATGCCACAAGAGCGGCCTGTAACCGAGATGAACCATGGGCTTGGGGAGGCTTTCGTTGTTTTCCCTTATCCTCATTCCCAGCCCTCCGCAAAAGAGAACGACCTTCATGTGAAGTACTCCTTTCTACAATATGCTCTGTTGGGGTCTAGCCACCAGGGTTGAAAGAGCCCGTTCTGCGGCACACTCCCCGCTCTTGAAGCTCTCGTCCGTCCACATATATCCCCAATCTCCATATCGTCCACAATAGGATATTCCAATATCATCGAGGTAGCCGTGGACCGTCTTCAGTGCAGCCGCACGGTCAAGATCAAAAATGACGTTGGCATGCTTCACCAGCATGGCATTGCTGAAAAGGACTCGGTCATCCTCACGTAGGAGCCCACAGCTGTGGAGATCTTTTATAACAGGTTCGATCCAGTCTTGAGGGGACCCGGTCAGGGGCTTGTACTTGTCAGAGAAATAGACCTCTGCCTGAATGCTTCCAGTGCCGGGAGAAACGTTTCGGGCCGAAAGCATGTGGGGGAAGCTGAGGCGTGTGAAACAAATGTCTTCGTCATAGAAATAACTCATGTGCGCCCGGGAAAGGTCTTCGCGGTTCACGCCGACATTCACCAGGACGCAAGTTGAACAGGCCAGTCGTCGGGAAGCGTCTAGAACATCTGTCGGTACGCCTTTAATCATACCCACGAGATCTGGCAGAGGTACCGAAGAGACGAGTGCATCGTACTTCGCCACAGAACCATTCGAGAAGCTAAGCTGTTGCATCTTGGCGTCGAGAGATACCAACTTATGATTAAGTTTAAGATTTCCCAGCGGGACGAATTTCTTGAGGTAGGACATGAATCCACCCTCGGTGGGATAACGGAAATGCGTAATATAGTGGACGTGTGGAGCTGAAGACGAGAGCGCACCGTGTAGAACCTCTTCGAGGGTAGGGCGGTAGATCCGTGGACCCAGCCAATCGGTGCTCATGTTCGCAGCCGTCGTGAGGTGGTATTTTCGCGTGTATTGCATGGGAAAAAGCTCGGCAAATGTCCGACCAAAGCTTGCGAATAGCCAGTCTTCATAGTTCTTTATCGGTCGTTCGGGGAGCTGACGCTCCTCCACAAAGTCGGTAATGACCTTTACTATGACGTCTTCCGGCAGCCCATGAAGGTGGAGCTGAACCGGATGCAGTGGCCAGTAACCACGCCAGTAATTATTCAACCTGATCTGCACGGTTTCGTACTGCTGATCAACACTGTCAGCAAAAAGGTCTTGAATGCGTGGATCCTTCGTAAAAGAAATGTGGGGGCCTTGGTCAAAGAGAAAGCCCTCGTCGTGTCGAAACGACGCGGTGTGGCCCCCATGGTAAGAGTTCTGGTCGTACATTACCGGTGTAATGCCTTCGCTGTGTAGCCGGTAAGCAGCTCCGAACCCGCCCATTCCGCTCCCTAGAACTATAATGTTTGGCATTGTCATAATCTCTCTCGATTTTTCGGTTGGCGCTGCAACCGTTGTTGCCTGTGGAGCGACATAACTCTTATGGAGCTGTTCATGCAGTCGTTTCTTGCTTTAACCGTGCCTTAGTTTCTCCTGCTGCGGTCGCCCAACGTGCGTTCTGTTCACGCCAGAGGGTTTCGACCAATCGGTCCGGTGGTGATATCACATCATCGAAAGAGAGCACCTCGTCTTTCAAAACATCCCGAAGCAATACGCAGCCTTCCGAGAGGCCTATTGGGAGCGCTGCTCGCGCGCGAGCGGCGACAGTGTTATCCACAAGCCCATAGGTGCAGAAGCCACCGATCCCGTCAAGATGTTCACCTGCTCTCAGATCTTTCTTTGCGACTGTCACGACCTCACACACAGGCCCGGCGATGGGTGCAACGGTCGGATCGCGATGAATAACTGCTCGACCGATGGTCGAGGCGATTTGGATGTGAGGTAAATGAAACGGAGTGTAAAAAACGTAAAATGGCCCGTCGCCCAGTTTGTAGTAGGCTAACTGAGCTTTTTTGAGTGGCGATGCTTCGTGAACGATGACAAAGGCACCGGTGTAGGGCGCGGCTCCAAGGGCATAGTCCACGAGGCCGGTGCTGAGCATCTGGTTGGCGGGGAGCAGATTTGCCATCTCGCGAACATACTTGCAGGCAGGGCCATACATGCCAGGGCGACCCACGTGGAAGCCTGTCGCGTTTGCCAGAACCGTTGCCTCCATGGATAACTTCGTGGCGTCTGCAAACGAAGTCACCTTCCTGGGATCCTGGTCATTCTTCTCGGCAAATGCCCGTTGGGTCTCGGGGGTCCGGTAGTAGTCAACCATCCCCTTAAGGTTGCCCGCGGCCACGGGATGTAGTCCTAGCGATCGGAGATAGCGAAAGAGGGTCATCGCCACACCCGGCTCATCCCCGTCCGTGTGGGTAAGGACCACCCCGGCCAGGTCTGCTTTCGCTTTGAGAATCGGACCGAGCATCGAATCGAGCTCCGCGTTCACTAGGACCACGTGCTTGCCATGGTCGAACGCATCGATCACAACATGGGCTGCGGCTTCCACGGTGCCCGTCACCTCTACCAGGATATCGACAGCGTCGCAGCTGGTCAGCAACGAGGGATCATCCGTAAGCACTGGAAGCCCACGGCCGATCGCCGATTCCGCCTCGCGTGCAGATCCTGCCCGACTCCACTCCGTGATGCCGGCTTCGCGAAATGCCCGCTCACCGTGCGCTAGCGTTCTGTTTGCGATCGCCGCCAGACGAATCCCCGGAACTGGTGTCCCGAGCTGCAGGGCAATGGCACGGCCCGTCGCGCCGGCTCCAATCATTCCGACGCGGATCGGACGACCCTGGTTTTCACGCTCTCGAAGTACAGTATCTACCATCACGTTGTTTTAGGACCTCCTACACCTTCCACAAGTGGCCAGTTGCGATCCTGTTCAGAAACTACTGAGGCAACCAATGTCCATTGAATTGTGAAGGCTGGATCATCGAATCGCACACCATTTACTTCTTCTGAAGATTCCCTTTTGGCTTCATTCATCAAGGTAAAATGCGCAGATTCTCTGGCGGAGATGGAGCTGTTGTATCTGCGGCGTCCGAAGCCGTAAAACTTGTAAGTCCAAAATCAGCGTTTAAGCTGGAACTTCCTCCTGAGAGAAAGAATCCTATGCCTGGACTACCCGTCGCATAGGTACTATCAGTCGACTGTGCTACTTGAACACTATTGACATAGGCAGTTATGACGTTGCCAACAATTGTCGCCTTAATAGTAGCTCCATTCGCAATCTGCGTGGAACTCCCCCCCACATCTGCCAGGACCGTGAAACTCCCTGCAGGACCGTTCCATCGAACAATCTGGCAGTAGCTGTTGCCACTGTTTTGAGCCAAAAAATTTACTTCATAGCCCGTAATGCTGTGGGCTGTGATCGATGTACGAAGTCTTAGCTCCACTTCTCCATTTGTGGACAAATTGGCCGAATAAACACCAGCGGTCAATGTTTGATCCGCTCCCCAGTTCCCAGACAGCACTGCAGTAGAATCTCCGTAGTAATTGCCTGTGCCTGGAACTTGAGTGCCGAATGCTTTCCCTGGAGTCGTCCTAACATTAGCCCAATCAAGACCAACAGTTTTACCGTTGATCCAAGCTCCACTCTCTGAAATGGGGTTCTCCGTAAGAGGGAAATTGGTGGTGAATGTTCTGGCTATAGCTTCGGCACCAGACAAAAATGCTAAAGCAAAAAGAAAGATCACCGGAGAAACAATAAACCGTCTTTTCATCACACTTTACGTCCAATTATTGTTACTCCCAACCCAACGCGAGTTGATGGTGAAATTCCACCATACTCACCCGTTCTTGCCTTCAAAATCGGACCAAACACTGAATCGAGCTCAGCGTTCACCAGGACCACATGTTTGTCGTGGTCGAACGCCTCGAGCACGACGTGGGCCGCAGCCTCAATTGTGCCCGTTACTTCCACGAGGATATCGATGGCCTTGCAGGCGGTCAGTACCGACGGATCGTCAGTCAGGACCGGGCCCCCCATCGATTGCCGCTTCTGCCTCTTGAGTAGACCCTGCAATAACCCACTCTGTCGCACTGGCGTCAACCATTCTGACGCGGATTGGGCAACCATTAGCTAGCTTCTCGCTCTCTATGAGCAGTATCTACGATCATGTTTGTATTAGTCCCTCCTACCGCTCCAAGAGCGGCCAGTTGCGGTCTTGGTCAGAGACAATCGTGGCGACCAATGGCCACTCAATACCAAAGGCCGGATCATCAAATCGTACGCCACGCACCGAGTTTGGAGTGTAGAATGCCGACGTCATATAATATATCTCCGTAGATTCCTCGAGGGTCTGGTATCCGTGCGCACAGTGTTCTGGCACATAGAGCATTCGACCATTCTCCGAGCTCAATTCTGCACCGTACCATTTACCGTAAGTCGGGGACCCCGGTCTGAGGTCGATGACCACATCGAAGATGGTTCCTCTCGTGCAGCGGACTAGCTTGGCCTCCAGCGCAGGCTCCTCCTGGAAGTGCATACCACGAACCGTCCCTTTGCGGACGCTAAATCCCATGTTTGCCTGCACAGGAAGAAAGTCGAGACCATGTTCGGCAAACTCCCGGCTACACCATGCTCGCATGAACCGACCCCGGTCATCTTCGTGGGGATTGGGCTCGATTACCCAGGCACCCACAATGGTGGTATCCATAAACTGCAAGGCGTCCCCCTCGTTGCGGATTCAAATATGTCAACTTGTTACTAGGTTCTGGTATCTGGCTATTTGGGCGCGAGTAACCTCGAGCAGGTTCTTTCTCATACAGTATGACTTGTACCATTCAACAACCCACTCTAAGGCAGGAGAAAGGTGCAGTTTAGGTACCCACCCAAGCTTTGATCTCGCCTTCGAACTATCAAGCTTGAGGATCTGTGCCTCATGAGGATGAATTCCCTGGTCCGCCTCCCAGCGGGCGCTTTCTCCCCACAAAGCCGAAATATTTTGCACAATCCAGGAAACAGGTTGTGCCTCCTCTTCATGGGGGCCAAAATTCCAACCTTCTGCAAATTCTGAACCGTGGTTCCATAAGTGCTCCGCGAGCATGAGATATCCACGCAACGGCTCCAGCACGAACTGCCACGGTCGGACAGCATGTGGATTGCGGATTCGCACTGGTTGCCCTTTAATGAACGCCCTCATAATATCTGGAACAAGCTGATCTTCTGTCCAATCTCCTCCACCTATCACATTCCCCGCTCTGCTGCTAGCAAGCAAAACCCGTGGTTGTGCAGAGCCCTGATTGTGGAAGTAGGACTCTCGAAATGCCGCGGTAACCAGTTCCGAGCAGGCTTTACTGTTGGAGTAAGGGTCATGCCCGCCCAGTTGCTCATTCTCTCGATACCCCCACTCCCAGTTCTTGTTTTCGTAGCACTTATCGCTCGTCACATTCACAACCACACACGGCAGTTGCAATTGGCGTATCGCCTCGAGCAAGTTCACCGTGCCCATGACATTCGTTGAGTACGTCTCGATGGGGCTATCATATGAGTATCTGACTACTGACTGTGCAGCCATGTGGATCACTATTTCCGGATTCTTCTCTCCAATCACTCTCTTGAGGAGTTCGAAGTCACGAACATCGCCCATAACCGAGGTCATGCCACTCGATACCTGTGCGAGTTCAAATAGGCTTGGTTCCGTTGGAGGAGGAAGCGAATATCCAATGGTTTCGGCCCCAAGGGCCTGAAGCCAGAGCGCCAACCAACTGCCCTTGAATCCTGTATGACCGGTCAACAAGACTCGCTTTGCCTTCCAAAATTTCATGTTCATCCCAGACACAAAAGCCTTGTGCAGACGCGCTTCACGGTTTGTGTTGAGAAAGTCGGACTCTTTCGGCAATCGTCCAAGTCATAACTTCTCGCCGCGTTCAATAGTCGTCGAAAATTCACCCTCACCACATAAGAATCACCGGACAATGTCTCATTTAGCAATGTGATCCTCTGCAGCTCTTTGACGGATAGCAGCGATAGGTCCGTGCCGACTCCCAACCTAACCATCACGGAGATAAAGTCTTGGCCTTAGAAAAATGCCGACTACCCTTTCTGAAGATATCAATCAGCTCCCCCCACAAGATACTCTTATTCCAGTAAGCCTTGTGACAAAGATAGCGCCATGCTTCAACCTTTTGGCGTACTGGGATAGGAGATCTACGAACTGCTTCAAAAAAGTTCCAAGTAGATTCCCAATGGTCGAGACGGATGTGGTTGCCTCGACCAGGATCAGTCCATACCACTTGGCGTTTTTGATCTGACCGATCCCAACTGGAGGAGCCAGGATGGAATCTGCGGAAGAGGAGGTATTCTGGCAATCTGTAAAATTTCCCATAAAGACTCAATTCAGCTAGGAAGTTGATGTCTGCAGCCATGAAAATACCATGGAGCATTGTCTTTTTCAGCGCTTCAGAACGGATCAATCCGAGGTGTTGGTGTGCAAGCCCGATTTGCTGTATGAGTTGGATAAATCGACGGCTCGCTATTGGATCCTGCAAGTGAAGCACATCATCATAATTCTCTATAAAGATTCCTTCGGCATCGATGAGTTTGGCATTCGGAAAACACAAAACGACATCGGGATTCGAGTCCATCACTGCAAGACATTTCTCAATCATTTCCGGGGCAACGTGATCGTCGCAAGTTGCCCACTTTAAGTACTCTCCATGTGATAGATTAAAAACCAAATTGAAGTTTCTCGGTGCGCCAATGTTTTTCTCATTCCGATGATACCTTATGCGATTGTCCGATCTAGCATACTCACGGCAAATCTGCTCAGTCTTATCTGTTGATGCATTGTCGGAAATGATAAATTCAAAATCCTGGTACGTCTGAGCCAAGATCGACTCTATCGCTATACGCAAGTAGCGCTCTCCGTTATAAACGGGCAGGCCAACACTCACTCGTGACATTGTTTCTTGCTCCGGATCATTTTGAGATCGCCAATCCTTAAGACAGCATTCCCTTTACCAAAAATCAACTTTACTGTCAGAAATAGATTGGGCTTGAACTTTGGTTATAATTCTCAGTGACTTAAAAGTTACTCGCTGGAAGCCATCATGTATCTTTCTAACGGGTTTTGCCGAAATTAGGGACTTAAGGTTAGGACTTTTTCCCAGATATGGAATGAAGGTTCCCCATTGCCAGAATGTTCGGCATCCTGAATATATCTCAAAGCGTTGCACGTCTCTCAAAATCGGCCTGCAAGAGCACAGCTAAACAATGACAAGTTGCAAAAAAGCATGGGAAAGGACCATTCATCTTAATTCAATCCTTTCAAGCCAAATCTCATGCCAAAATATATATTCATTCATGGGGCAAAACCTATGGTAGTCGCCTCGAGTGGTGACGCCTTCAAGAATGATGTTTACGGTGCGGAAGTGGAGCATCCTTCCGCTCTTCTCATCGATGATCCGGTTGACTCTTCTAAAAACCCTGAACCTTCCATCGCAATAACGAACCATTTCCCTATCAAACCACAATCCACGGTTTTTGGTTCCTTTGTCGAGGGTCTGCTGGATCTCGTTCATTGTCTTAACTCTTACCATTTCTCCTGGTTCAAGATTGAGTTCAATCTTGGGGGTTTTTGTCAATTTGCCTTCTTTCACATATGGGTAGACACAGCCTCCTCTAAGTGCCTGAACCTCATTGAAGAGCCAGATAGACATGCCCCGCACGAACTCAAAGAAGGTAATGTTTCCAAGCCAAACGTCCAGAACGTATTGTCTCAAGTTCCACGGTGACAGATATGAGGTTGCTCTTCTGAGTTCAGTAGCTTGGCACATGAAGACTTCTTCAAACGAAGGCTCCTGTCCCTGGGTTCGCCGAGCAACCTTCATCAAGGTCTCATCCGTACAGGGACCCTCGTGGGCCGTCGAATCCGATGTCGTGGCGGCAGAAGGCCTGCCCTTAGTGGAGAGCTGGTTTCTCCTCTGCACTGTGACGAACCTTTCTTAACCAGGTTTCTTTCCACAAGATGTTACAACCGGCTTGACAACTCCCATGCCCCTCACCACTGCACCGCACTGCATCAAGGATGACACAGTGATCCAAACGTCTTAGTCCCGTTCTTTCAATCCGATCATCCACTTTGTGAGCGTGTTTGAACACGCGGAAGGTCTTGCCGCAAAAACTGAGCATTTCGGGCATGAACGGCATGTTATCCAGAGTTCCTCGTTCGTCAAGCGTCGCAAGAATTTCTTCCTTGGTTCGCACTTCTACAAGATCTCCAACTCTAAGGTTCAGGACGAGACGTTTACTCATTGTCTTTTAGCGATGAAGGATCTGGCCGCCTGCTCTACTACCTCCCCGGCGTCACCGAAGATCGCGAATAGCCCTCCGAGAACAATGAAAAAGCAAAATAACGCGATGAGGCCCGAACAAGCGAATGCTGAAAGGTACAAGCTAGGAACCTGCCTTAACCTTAAAACGTGCAAGAGAAGAAAGATCGATCCCTTTACGAACCCCAAGACCGCGGCTGCGACGTCAACGACCAGCATCGTACTGGCCAAGAACACCGTCTTCCAGTAACTCTTTCGGGGACTATTCATCGTTTTTGCCCTCCGCTACGACCCTGAGCTTCGACTCATCTCGTAAAAGTAGATTCCACGTTTCGCCAGGTCGATGGTGGAAGAGAGGGCATGGCTCACGTCGATCAGGACAATTGGGGTATTGCCAAGCCGAGCCTTATTCCACTGCTTACGTTTCATGAGTTCTGCAAAAAGTATCCTGGGGCGGCGGCGCGGAGATAGCCTTCCCTCCATCAATCACCAGAGTTTGCGCAATGATCGCATCTGATGCAGGAGAACAAAGGAAGTGCACGACCTGAGCGACCTCGTTTAGATCAACAAGCCGACCCAACGGGTTCGATTGAGCCTCATGCGCAACGCGGTCGGGGGCCCATTCGGCCGCCATTTACCGGCACAAGGCCTCCAGTGCCCCTTTTGAGCTGCCGATAGCCCGGTAGCCATCCAATGCACGGCGAGCACCCTCCGAGGAGACAGCAATGATTCGGGATCCATCCGGCATGCATGTACGAAATTTCAAAGACAAATCAAAAAATGCCCCGACATTCACCTGCCAGACCGCCGAAAGGTGGCGTTGGGTGAAGACATCCATTGGCTTGCGGACACCTGTTGCAGCGTTGTAGATTAGCGCATCGAGTCGCCCGTTCTGTCAACCGCCCTGACTTAACCCAGCATAGATTCTTCTTTTCGGCCACCAATCATCTGCCGTTCCACAATACACCGCCGACGCTAACCGACGCGACCGCGCCTCGGATACGCTCAAGCACAAGGCGCTCCGCGCTGGCGGGACGTCCAGCGATCAGCCAAAGCAGCCCTGCAGCGAATGCATAAACCACACCGCCGAGAGCAACGCCACCGATCAGCAGGAAGATAGCATGGTGCGTCGACATTGAGAACTCATACGCTGGCAGCACCCCGCGCACGATCCATGCCATTAGAATGGATGCCAGTGCAGGTCGGATGATCGCCCGTAGGAATACATTAACTCCGACACCAATCCGCCGCTTCATTTGGTAAAGATAGAGGGGAGTCATCAAGACCGACGCTGCCAAGGCCGAGTAAGCGACCCCGGCAACACCATGATGGATACCGAAGAGAGCCAGTAACCCGAGAAACAACGGGACGTACAGGGCACCAGTCTTCGTGGCGACATCGGGATAGCCTCTCCCCATGAGCACTGTGCAAATAGAGGAATGGAATAGGAACACTACCCCATTGAAGGCGAGGATTTCCACCAACGCTGCACTTTGTAACCATTTGCTTCCAAGTACCACGGGCACGACGAATGGCGCCACCGCGTAGAGGCCAGCTGCGGCCGGCAAGGCGATCAGCGCAAGGACGCTCATCGCGTCGCCGTAAACAGCACGTAGTTCCTTGCCGGTGTCGATCTTTGCGAAACCCGGCAGCAATGCCTGATTGACGGAGGCACTCAAATCAGCCGTCGGCGTGTTGGCAATTTCGTAGCTTATGCTATAGAGCCCAAGGGCCGCTGGCCCGTGCCATCTCCCGATGATGAAGTCTGTGAAGTGCTTATTCAAAGTGCCGACAATGTTGCCAATTAAGAGCCACTTCGAAAAATCGAACAGCTCCTTCACTTTCGCTATGCAAAAGCGCGGCCGAAATTCATGCGCCATGTAGCTCAACACAGAGACTCCTAGCTTATTAATCAAGATTCCTAAAACCAGCGCCCAGTAGCTGCGCCACCAGAAGGCCAGCGGCAAGACCACAAGGAAAGTAAAGATCCTGCGACTCAGTCGAAACGTGAACTCCTTGCGAAACTGCAACTCCTTTCGGAAGTTGACGATGCCAATGTTCTCCAGAGATACCAGAAGAGGGCCGAACGCAAGCGCAGTCATTACCCAGAACACTTCAGGGTGGCGGTAAAACTGGGCTACCGGCCATGCCAACGCAAGTGAGAGTGCGGTGACCGTGCATCCGAGAACCACATTGCATGTCCACGCCGTGTGATAGTGTTCCTTACTTGGTTTCGGATGTTGAATCAGTGCGATGTCGAACCCGAATGCAGTGAGTGCCTCCGCCATTGCGACACAAGAACCTCCCATGGCAGAGATTCCAAAATCCGCGGGCGTGAGTAGTCGCACGAGGATAAGCATACTGGTAAACCCAAGGCCGTGGTCAGCGAACTTCAATAGCACCATCCAGAATGCGCCTCGCATCATCTTGCTTTGAATACTGGGTGACATAGGAAGGAGAGCTAGTGACACAGGACGTCGGGCATTACTTGACAGATGACGAACGTTGCGTTCATGATCGCCACCACCCGGGGCAGTTGCGGGGAGGTCGGCGACTTGACCGCACGCACCCGGACAATTTGCTCGGAAAGAAGCCAGTTCAGCGCTCGATTTCGAACAATTCCCTCAACGGCTCGGTTGAGAAGAGCTTGTCCTAAAGATCGGCTCAAGGTGAGTCTAAACAGCCCCGCCAGCCGAGACAGAAACTGCAGGAGCTGTTCAAGCTGCCAGGAACGGTACCATCCCCAGCCATGGCAGACCAACTCCTGTGGCTCCAAGCCCACCGAGCGCAAGAGCCGCAGCCACCGCCTGGGATAAAACCTCCGGTGGATAAGCTCATGGGGGGGTTGATGAGTAGGGGTCGGCCTCCCGCCAGACAAGTACTTCAGGATACGGTAGAGGGGCCAAGCGGCAGCCTTTAGACCGACGAGCGCGCGGTCCACATAATAGAGAGGAAAGATGGCATTGGGGGTAGAGATCACTGCTCCCCCCCGGGTTTGAGCACCCGCCTTATTTCACGAAGGGCCTTCTCGTCCGTGTTCAGATACTCCAAGACCCCTAGGCACACCACCATGTCAAAGGTGTTATCCCGAAACGGAAGATGTTCGATGTCGCCCTGCTGAAATCGGCCCAAGACGCAGTGTTCTTTTGCATAACGTATCATCAGCTCCGAGATATCGAGACCCCAGACCTCGTGCCCGCATCGTATGAGCTGCCCAACAATCTCGCCTGTCCCGCACCCGGCGTCCAGAATCTTCAAGGGGTGAGAGAGACCGGTCTCCACCATCTCCAGCGCAAACCGCTTGCGCGAGATAAGATTCCGCGCGCCCAGGAATTGCGGCTTACCCTCGTCATAGAGGTTAGCCATATCGCTCACCCGATTGTTGAAATCAACCTTCTCGGACACTTTCTTCACTCCTTATGACATAATTTGTATCCTGTGAGTTAAGAACCATCACCCCAGTTTCGTCTGCGCTAAACATCAGCTGGTGCGCAGTCGGGGACAAATCCAGAATCAGCAACCCACAAAATCCACATCCAACGGGACCGGAAGAAACCGCCGTCTGCGGCGCGTTCAGCGAATGCGCCCTCCCATGCAGATCCTCCCGAGTTGAATAAATCATCACTCTACGCTCCTGAAATTCGGCTCATCTCGAAGAAGTAGATTCCACGTTTTGCCAGGTCAAGAGTGGAAGAGAGGGCATGGCTCACGTCGATCAGGACAATTGGGGTATTGCCAAGCCGAGCCTTATTCCACTGCTTACGCTTCATGAGTTCCGCAAAAAGTTTATCGGGGCGGCGGCGCGGAATGGCCTCTTGCGAGAACACATAGGTCGTCACAATTCGAATCTGACCCCGATGATCGATCACCTGAGCTTCAAAGGGCTGGCCTTCGTAGAGAGGAAAGGGCAATTCCTCTTTCACTAAATGCTCCAGATAGTGGTAGAAAGTGAAAGTCCGCACGCTGGCTCCATAGAAGAGCACCTTCCCATTCAATTTGAGTAGCTTTTCAAAGGGGGAACCCGGGCCACAAGGATAGGGACAATTCTCGTGCCCTGAAACAATCCATTCGGCCTTGGGTCCGAAAGCCAGAACGGGATGGGTGGAATTCAGGCTACGAACAACAGCCGGTCGACGGCGAAAGGTTTCGGATACCAGTCCCATAAGGGAAATTGTTTTTTGGACATCGAAATATGGGAGGGTCCTCAAATACTCGGCAGACGAGCCCGAGTATGACATCGAGACCATTAGCAGGTTGCCCTCTTCCCCGACTGCGTCCAGTAAAACATCGATGAGCGCGTTGGGAGAACCCCGAAATCCCAGTAACGGTCCAAAAGCGCTGTGAACCATGAGCGTGTCTCCAGGGCGAATGCCCATTTTGCGGAGGCACTCCGTTAGCGCTGTCGCATCGTACGACAAGAATCGGCGGACCAACTGCTGCTGACTCTTCCGATACCAGCCGCGGATCCGGCTCTTTTGAGCCGGGGATAACGATGAAAGAACAGTTCGGATCATCTCGGGCTCTTTTTTGATTCGGCCATGAAACCAAATGGTATCGCTGGCGGGTCTGCTTTGGTGAGCTACGCTACAAGTGCGGAGTCCATACCAGCCATCAGGCATTTGCCGGCAGACTGGGCAATCATTTCCAAGAGGAGAACCCCGGGAACAACCGGGTAGCCTGGGAAATGGTCGGCAAAATAATCTTCATCCGGAGCCGCCCATTTCGAAGTGATGATTCTTTTCACCGGTTCCAATTCAAGAATCTGGTCAACCAGCAGAAAACGCATTGTTTCTTTCCATCAATTCACAGATTTCCTGGATGGTGCTCATCGCTGCAATCTCATCGGTACTGATCACAATCTGCAGATCTTCTTCCAGCCGAGAGAGGAGAAGCAACGCGCCCAGTGAATCCCACTCGGCCACGGTGTTGCGGCTATCTTGCAGTGTCAGCGTCCGATCTTGGACCGCCAGGACTTCACTTAGCCATTCCAATGCCTTCTGTGTGTCCATAGGGCCCCCTATTGGGATCAAGTCAACGCCTGGTAGACAATATGATCCAGCATGCAATTTGCGGGGAACTTAATGGAAACCCCTCCCCAAGAAAGCCCGACACCGAATCCCAGTAGCATGACGTGATAGGGGGTCCCGTCCCTTCCCGTTGGCGAACCGGCTACTGCCAGCGTCAGTGGCACAGAAGCGGCCCCAGTGTTCCCGAATTGGCCGATCGAACACGGCACCTTGTCCATACTGATTCCCGCTCGACCGGCCAGAAACTTGATCAAATACTCATTGGCCTGGTGAAAGATGAAATAGGCGTATTCTTCCGGTATTCGACCTGACAAAGCGAGCAGGTCTTGAATCAAGGACGGAACACGGTTGCGCGTGAAGTCGAAAATATGCCCGCCATCCATGTGGAGCCAGTAACGGGAACGGTCTTCAGGAAAGCGCTCTCGAAACATCCCTCCGGGAACGATCAGATCGCAAGCTCCTTTTCCATCGGTCATCATGACATAATGTGCCCGGGTTTCAGGATCATCGGTGGCCTCCAGCGCCGTCGCACTCCCGGCATCGCCAAAGATTAGAGCCGTACCACGATCCTTGGGGTCGACGAATTTTGAAGGGGTCTCGCCAGTCAGCAGTAGAATTCGCCGGCAGGCCTTCGAGAAGAGCAGTGAATTGGCCAGCCACATTCCGTAAACATAGGCAGAACAACCAAGATTCACGTCGAAGGCTGCGCAGGACTCCGGCAACCCCAGCCGGTGCTGGAGGATGCAACTAGTTGAAGGCATTACGTAGTCCTGGGTTTGGGTGACAAGGATCAGGCCATCGACTGTCAAAGGGTCCCATTTGAGAGCCTGGATCAATCTGAGAGCCGCTGCGCGACACAGGTCAGAAGTACAAGTTTTCTCTTCTGCTATGCGACGAGACTTGATCCCAGCCATGCCCGTGACTTTTCGGATCTCAGAAGCTGCGAACCACGGATAGTCCTTTTCGTTGGAAACTTCTCTTTCCGGTACACAACCAACGATGCCTCGGACAACCATGCCTGAAAGTGAGACTTGGGCCATTGCTTATTCCATCGTTATTTTATTGTTTTCGTTGACGGCGGTCTCAGCGAGACCGCCCTACCTTAGGCAGCAAAGCAGGGGGAGCGGGCGCCACAAGTCAGTCCTGACCAAACTGGACAGGTTCAACCGTTAAGGCTGGAAGGTGCAAGGGCTCTGTCGTCTGGCGCTTCTGCTGGATATCCTTGATCAGTGCGTTCACCCTCTCGACCGGAACGGAAGCCCCCACTGCAATCGCCTCAGGAGCAAGCCCTTGGGAAAAGCCCCAGAGCACAAGATCGAGTAATTGGTGCGGAGCCTGAAAAAAGAACTCCTCTTGTGTCTGATCCAAGCTATAGGTGTCAGTTGTTGGCTGACGAGTGCACAATTCTTCGGGGAGCCCAAGGTGGCGCGCCATCGCGTAGACTTGGGTCTTGTAGAGATGGGCGATAGGTTTCAAGTCGGCCGCACCATCCCCAAGCTTGACAAAGAATCCCTGGTCATATTCCAGCAAGTTCGGTGTTCCCGCTACTGCATAGTTTAGCCGGTCAGCATGGAAGTATTCCAGCGACTTGCGAGTCCGTTGCTTCATGTTCGTGGCAGCCACGACCTGCAAATAATTCTTCCAAGGAAGTCTTTTCTGAAATTGAACGCCTTCCGGGGACTCGACAACCACAGAAAAGAAGTTGATTCGACTCCCTGTCTCTGAGCCGCCCGTCAGGACGATCTTATTTTTCCAATCGGGGGAATACTCCGGGATGATTTCATAAATCGCTTCATCGCGATACTGGTAGCACCCCATCGATTCAAGAATCGGACCAATATCAATAACCTGATAGGGGATGCCCAGATGCTGGACCAGAATCTTGCCAAAATGGAGGCTTTCACGGCTCGAATCCTTTTCGGGCATCAGCAAGGCAAACACATGTTCTGGTCCGAGAGCTCGAACACAGAGCGCCGCTGTCGTACTGCTGTCAATTCCTCCGCTCACAGCCACGACAGCACCTCTCTTCCGAAAAGTTGCCGCGATCCCCTTCCTAATGAACTGAGAAATCCTGAAGGCTTCAACTTCCAGATCGATTTTCAACCATTCGAGATTGCGAGACATGTCCTTTTTCGTATGCATTTCTCTAAGAAACCAAATGACGCAAAAGAGACTCCCGTTGCACTTTCCCTGAGCTTGACTTCGGAATTTCGGGAAGAAAAGTGACTTGCCGTGGGATCTTATGGGGCGCAAGCGAGGTTTTACAGTGATGCAACAGGTCACTCTGACCAAGCTCCATTCCATGTTTCAGGGAAACGACAGCGGCGATCCTTTCTCCCAGCTGGTCATCTGGCACCCCGACTACGAAACATTCGCTAACCGCTGGGTGGCGGCTAAGCACCTCTTCAATCTCCTGCGGACTAATCCGGTATCCACTGCTCTTGATGAAGTCTCGCAAGCGCCCTTTGACATAAAGGAAACCTTCCTGATCCTGGACTCCCAAATCCCCTGTTCGCAACCAGCCGTCTTGAAGCACCTGTCGCGTTTCTTCCGGTTTCTGCCAGTATCCAGCCATTAGATTTTCGCCGGAAACCCAGATTTCTCCCACGGAGCCAGCAGGCAAGATTTCCCCTTCTTCCGACACGATTCGCAGCAAAACCCCGGGTATGGGTTTGCCAACGCTGCCTCGTTTGTCACTCCATCGGCTCGGGTCCAAAAAGGTCAGTCGTGCCGTAGCTTCTGTTTGCCCGTACATAATAAAGAGTTGAGCCGGGTCAATCGCCTCCCGGATCCTGTCAACGAGTTCAGGCTTCATCGGTCCACCCGCCTGGGTCATATAGCGAAGGCCCGGATAAACGTTCTTCTTCAGATTACACTTTGTCGCCAATGTATGGAAGGTACTGGGTACCCCGGCAAAGCCTGTGCAACGCGTCTGCTTCATATTTTCGATAACCGCGCTGGGGTATAGAAAGCGATTATCAATGACAACGCTACCCCCAGCCAGGAAGTGGGTGTGCAGCAAAGAAGCCCCGTAGCAGTAAGAGAATGGGAGGATTTGCATCATGCGGTCCTCGGGTCCTAATTCCAGATAAGACACAATGCTTCGCGTGTTCGCCAGAATTGCCCGATGACTGACCACAACTCCCTTGGATGCGCCGGATGAGCCGGAAGTGTAATTGATCACGGCAGGATCCGCTGGACAAGCTGCCGAGTAGATTGGAGTGGGAGAAAATTCAGAGGCTATCAAGACCCTGGTCCCACTCTGCCCCAGATTGGTTCGGTCTGGGAGTATCAACCAGTCGAGTTCAAACAATTGGGGTAAAGTCTTGCATAAACGATTCATCTGGGATGGGCTAACGACTTGGTGTCTAGCTTTACAATCCTCCCGAAGGGATAGTAGAAGGAGGGGTTCTGTACGTGCATCCAGGGGGACTGCGATCCCTCCTGCAAAGAATATCCCGAAATAGGCTGCCACGTACTCCAGGCCGTTCTCCATGAGGAGAGCCACCCGATCCCCTGGTTGCAGTTCTGCAGCGCGCAATGCAGCGGCATATTGGAGCGCTCGCAAATACACTTCAGAGTACGTCCAGACTTGGCCGTCATGGAGGAGGGCTATAGCACTTCCAGAACGTTGGGACGCCCTAAGAAGGAGATCTTGCATCGTCAAGATCTCAGGCTGGATGGATGAAGGATCAATCATTATTTATGGAAAGGGGCGTTGGCCACACGAGGCACACTAGAGGGAAATGCCGTCGGTCTCAGCACCCGCAAGGATGAGACGGTTTCGCAAAAACCGTTTACTTGCGTCGCGCTACCGGAGCGCGCCCTACCTTGCAAGTGCCGTCGAGGAAGATTGCGAGAGCTTGCGAAGTACGAAGGTAGATATACTTTGCAGAGAGTCTAAGTTTTCTGGCGTGATTTCCTGGTCACTGCATAAGAACCCATATTGTTCTTCCAGAAACTGTACTAGTTCGAGGACTCCTGTACTGTCGAGAATTCCCTTCTGAAGAAAGGAGTCTTGAGGCTGCAGCGAATCTTCGTAACTACCAATTAAAATGGTATCGAGAATGAAACTCTTGACTTCTTGAATAACCATCTGGTCCGTAATAAGGGGTCGAATAGTCATCTATCCTCTTCAGAGGTACAGGCAAAATTTCGCACTATGAAAGGGTCAGACAACCCTGCTGTGGGAGCTCGTCATTTCATCTGCTCTCGTAGAGAACCGTACATTTACTCTCACCGTAGGCAGAGGATTAGGCTCCATTTTCCCCCGCACAAACAAGTCATGGAAAAGGTGAGTTGAATAAGCCAGGACCAGACCAATGTTGTCGCGAATGGAAGATCCCGAAGCTTGTTGCATGCGGGTCCGCAGTTTTGAAATGGCCACAGGATCTAGTAACCCACGCTGCCTCACTCCGGCCTCTGAAAGACTCTCTTGGAACGCCTCACGGCAGGCAGGATGCAGCAATGCGGACCCCTCTGGAGCACGATATGCTTTCTTTCTGCGGCTGAGGATCTGAGACGGAACGACATTTTTGAATGCCTGCCTCAGAACGAATTTCTCGTTAAGGACATGAAGTTTCAAAGTTGGAGGGATCTGCCGCACCAATTCACAGAGATTCACATCGAGGAAGGGATATCTTCCCTCAACCGAGTGAGCCATGCTCATGCGATCCCCCTGGGAAGACAGTAAATACCCCGACAAAAGCTGGGTCGTTTCCCAATATTGTGCCCTGGAAAGTGGCGACCATTGACCAAAGCATGGTGGAACGGTCTTCTCTACAGCTTTAATCCAGGAATCGTCCGCAACAATTTTTGAATTCCTTAGAATTGCTGGCTCGAGCATACCTAGCAGCGCCATCCCGTTTTGCCACCGCGGGTAATGGGAATACCCAGGAGCATCGGTTTGGGTGAGATGATTTTGAAAGAAAGCAAACCAAAAGGCGCGTGATCGCTGGGTGGCATTTGCCGCCTGCGTGTCGAGCCGCTCTAGCAATCGTTTCCGCCAAGCCGAGTTTGGCTGGCTTGCCCAAAAGCGTCTGATCTTGTCTTCTTTGAATTGATCGTACCCTCCAAATAACTCGTCTGCTCCTTCTCCGGTAAGGATAACCTTCACCGGTGTTTGGCGCACCAGCCCGGCGAGTTGCATCATTGGAACAGGAGCCGTCCGATAGATTGGAGTCTCCGCGTGCCAAACCGTTTTCGGGAAATCCATTGCGATACTCTCTTTACTTGTAAGCAGCTGGTGATGGTCTGTCCCTAGATGCCTGGCCATCAGCTGTTGAAATTCCGACTCATCCATAGGGCCATCTTCAAATGCAATTGAAAAGGTCTTCAGCTCATTCCGGTGGAGCTGCCGCGTCAGAGACGAAATGATACTCGAATCCATTCCCCCAGACAGATAAGCCCCGACAGGTACATCGGCGCGTAGCCGCAAACGGCATGCTTCCTGAAGTGTACTGCGGATCTCCTCACACCAGCTTTCCTCGCTCCGCTTCCAATCTACCGCCTCTGGACTATAATCAAGCTTCCACCAATACCGGATTTTGGAGCTTCCATTTCGGTAGATCATATATGCTCCCGGCGGTAGCTGGGAGATTGAGTGCAATGGCGTTCGATTTGACGTAGGGACCCAACTCACAAAGATATCCCGCAACGCTTCGTGATCCCACTTCCGTGAAACACGATCGTCTGCCAGGATAGCCTTGATTTCTGAGCCAAACACCAAGGTCCTACCATCAGGGAGCCAGCTGTAAAAAAGGGGCCGAACCCCCCAGCGGTCACGGGCCAGAAAAAAAGACTGCTCTTTGAGATCCCAAATGGCAAAGGCCCATTGCCCGTTGAACTTTTTCAAACAGTCGGGCCCCCAATGGTCATAAGAATTGAGGAGAACTTCTGTGTCGCTGTTCGTTTGGAAAATGTGACCCAAACTCTCGAGTTCTTTCTTTAGTTCCAAATAATTGAAAATCTCTCCATTAAAGACGACCCAATATCGACCGTTTCTGCTTCGCATAGGCTGCTGGCCCTGTGCCAAGTCAATGATGCTGAGACGCAGGTGACCAAGAGCCACGCCTTCGGCAATAAGGAGACCCGCTTCGTCAGGGCCACGATGGGTCAACATCCCCATCATGCGGAGCAATTGGGCTTCGTCACAGGCTAGAGGACCTAATTCTCCAACGATTCCACACATAGAAAAAAACCTAATCGCTAGGCATTGGTAAGGTTAAAGGGATAGCAAAAAAGCGAGGCCAATAGGAAACAGGTAGAGCGTCTGACAGCCGGCCGATAAGCAAATTCTGAGTACAACCAAGAACGTCAATCCCACATATATATACAGGTCCGCAATTAGTACTTAGCGCGGGAACCCTATTCGAGGGCATCCCCCCCAAACAGGGAAGGTGTGAAAAGATTGCGCCGGGTCGGGGATGAAGCGTTGAGAATGCTTCATGCCTACAACATAATGGTATGCCCTTTGAAATCATTGTAGGCTTCAGGCTTTCTCAAAGCCTGAACCTCACGCAGCGTTTTCCAATTCTTTCACACCGCCAGGTCTGAAGTGGGGGAAACTCTTTCCCCCCTATCCTCTTAAAGAGCGGAGCGCTTCCCTCAAAAAAGGTTTCGCAACTGACCGACTCGATCTGGCTCTGAGACATGACTTTGGAGGCGCTGCAATAGCGGCTCCAACTCCAAGATATCGTCTACCAGAATAAATCGCATGGCTCAAAAAGCGGGTCACTTTGAAAAAACAGCTTTTCTCTCCAAAATCTCACAGATCTCTTTGACCGACTCGATTTTGGCAATTTCGTCAGCACTGACAAAAATGCCGTGATCCTCTTCTAATCGTGACAAGAGCATCAGCATGCCCAATGAGTCCCATTCACTGACTGACAGCCTTGTATCCTCCATGGTTAAAGTACGGCTTCGCACCCCGAGTACTTCTGTCAACCATTCCAGCCCCATTTGTTTGCTCATAATGTTCCCCGAAGTTAGATTTAAAGTACCCAAAATATTGCGATAGTTACGGACGTTAACTGTAGGTCGTTTCTGCAAAACGCAGCTTATTGAGCGGCGGCGGCAGATACGGACCGCCAAGCCTTTGGCCGCGCACTCGACAAGCACCCCAATTCGAGATTCCTCCAATAACTAAGTACAAGAATTCATAAATACGGTGACGTTAACGCCGGGTCGGTGACCCGGCCTACAACTTTGTAGGCCGCGTGACCCCACGCGGCGCCTAACCTCAGAAACGTCACCGTAATTACGAATAGCAGTAATAAGTTGGCGTGAAAAGATTTCTGATTTGAGGTGAGTCGCCGCGTAAGGTTGAGGATTTGAGAAAGCATCAAACCCACAATTCTTCAGATGAGCTTAGAACATAGTTGTAGACCGGATCCCAGACCCGGCGGAATCTATTCACATATTCTAACGGATTAAATGTTCAACCATATACAGAGTGCCCAAGAAAACAGTCAGCGGGGAAACGAAGGGAAACCCCTCCCCAAGAGAGCCCGACACCGAATCCCAACAACATGACGTGATAGGGGTTCCCGTCTCTTCCCGTTGGCGAACCGGCTAGCGCCAGCGTCAGCGGCACAGAAGCGGCCCCAGTATTTCCGAATTGCCCGATCGAGCACGGCACCTTGTCCATACTGATTCCTGCTCGACCGGCCAGAAACTTGATCAAATACTCATTGGCCTGGTGAAAGATGAAATAGGCGTATTCTTCCGGCATTCGACCTGACAAAGCGAGCAGGTCTTGAATCAAGGACGGAACACGGTTGCGCGTGAAGTCGAAGATCTGCACGCCATCCATGTGGAGCCAGTAGCGGGAACGGTCTTCAGGAAAACGCTCTCGAAACATGCCTCCGGGAACGATCAGATCGCAAGCTCCTTTTCCATCGGTCATCATGACATAATGTGACCGGGTTTCAGGGTCATCGCTTCCCTCTAGCGCCGTCGCACAGCCGGCATCGCCAAACACTAGAGCCGTACCACGATCCTTAGGGTCGACCAATTTTGTAGGGGTGTCACCGGTCAGCAGCAGAATTCGACGGCACGCCTTCGAGAAGAGCAGTGAATTGGCCAGAAACATTCCGTAAGGATAGGCAGAACAACCCAGATTCACGTCGAAGGCTGCGCAGGACTCCGGCAACCCCAGCCGGTGCTGAAGGATGCAACTAGTTGAAGGCATTACATAGTCCGGGGTTTGAGTGACGAGGACCAATCCGTCCACGCTGGCTGGATCCCAGTCTAATTCATTGAGCAGGTGAGCAGCGGCGGATCGACACAAATCCGAAGTACAGGTTTTTTCATCTGCCATCCGACGCGTCTTGACCCCCACCATGTCGGTGAGTCTTTGGATATCAGAAGCTTCGAACCACGGATAGTCCTTCTCATTGGAAATTTCTCTCTCCGGTACACAGCCAACGATACCTCGGACTATCATCCCGCTCATAGAGACCTGTGCCATTACGTATCCTTTATTTGCACTGGTGGACGTGCAGAAGAGTCAAAGTAAGTATCTTCTGAATTTGGACGCCACCGGAGATTCGACAACCACGGAAAAGAAGTTGATCCGACTACCCGTCTCTGAACCGCCCGTTGGAGCCACGATGGATCATCATACCCCTCATGCGGAGCTACTGAGCTTCGTCACAAGCTAGAGGATCTACTTCTCCAACAATTTCACACATAGAAAAAATCTGAATTGTGAGGCAGAGGTGAAGTTCAAGGAGCAGCAGAAAAGCGCGGCCGATAAGAAGAAAGCCAACCGTCTGACAGTCGGCGGATACTCAAACTCTGAGTGCAAAAAAGGACGTCAACCCAGCACATGTATATACAGCTCCGCCTTCTCAGTCACAGGACAAAAACCCTGTAAATGATTGAAAGTAATTCAGATACTTGAAGACTGGCTCAGACTCGCTCGATCTTCCAGCTCTCGATTTCCACCGAGACTGAGCGCTGAATCAAATCTACAGATACAACCAGCAAGGTTCGCTTCTTTTTTCGAATCAGGATTCCCTCAATGCCACTCAGCGGACCTTCAGTGATCCGTACCCGGTTCCCCACGTTCAAATACGGATGAGGATCGCACTTTACCCCTTGGGTTAAGAATGCTTGAATACTGTCTATGTTCTCTTCCGGCACCGGTAGAGGTGCTGATCCGTCACCCACAATATAGACGACACCAAATGTCGTCAATACGGCCATCCGATCCAATAATGGGATTTGCACGAAAAGATATCCTGGAAATAAGGGAAGCTGAATTTCTTTCTTGCGGTCTTTCCATTGGCTTACTTTTGCATAGAGAGGAAGGAGATTTGAGATCCCTTTATGATCCAGTTGCCGCTTGACATAGAGCTCGTGCCGGCTGCGGGTATAAATGGCATACCAATTGGCCTGAGACAGGGACCTGTCCAAAAGTGCCTCTTGAAATTTGAATCGCGGGAGATCAAGACTTAATAGTTCGCCGCTTTCCATGGGTAACCTATCTTCCTGTGCCATAGTACCTAAAGCCAAGAGCCTGCATTTTCCCAGGCTCGAAAACATTTCTTGTATCGAAAATAACAGCTGCCTTCATGAGCGACTTGATCTTCTCTAAATCGATATTGCGAAATTCATTCCATTCTGTCGCTAACAAGATTGCATCGACACCTAAGGCAGCTTCGTAGCTGTCAGAGCAATATACAATTCGATCTCCATTCAACAGCCTTTTCGCGTTGGGAATGGCAACAGGATCATAAGCCCTGATCGACGCACCAACTGTCATCAGTCTATGACATATTTCGATCGCAGGAGACTCTCGAACATCGTCCGTATTTGGCTTAAAAGAAAGCCCAAGCACACCAAAAACCTTATCGGAAAGCCCCCCCAAAACGTGATCCATTTTCTCGATGATGATATCCCGCTGTTTTCGGTTTGCTTCGATTACAGCATCTACAATCCCGAGGGGAGAGCCACATTTTCTTCCCATTCTGGCCAAAGCAAGAGTATCTTTGGGAAAGCAAGACCCCCCGTATCCTGGGCCTGGATGCAAAAATTTTGGCCCAATTCGCTTATCTAAACCCATAGCCCGAGCAACGTCGTGAACATCCGCTCCAACTTTTTCACAAAGATTAGCTACCTCATTGATAAAGGTGATCTTGGTTGCCAGAAATGCATTTGAGGCGTATTTGCTCAGTTCAGCCGTCTCCAGATTCGTGACCACAAATGGGGTTTCAATCAAATAAAGCGGACGATAAATGTCCTTTACGATTGCCGCCGCCTGCTCACTGTCTGCTCCAATGACGACCCGATTAGGTCGCATGAAATCTTCTATTGCTGACCCTTCGCGAAGGAATTCGGGATTGGAAATCACGTCAAAATTAATCTTTTCTTTCTGGTGATCCTGGATGAACTTTTTGATCCATTTCCCGGTTCCAATCGGTACCGTGCTCTTCGTGACAATGACTTTGTAGTCATCCATGTATTCAGCCAACTGGCGGGCAACCGTTTCAACCTGACTTAAATCCGGATTTCCATCGGCGCCTTCCGGCGTGCCCACAGCAATAAAGATGACGAGCGACCTTTGAACAGCCGTTTTCAGATCTGTAGAGAAGTGTAGCCTGCGATTCTTGACGTTTCGTCTAATGATTTCTTCTAAACCGATCTCATAGATTGGGATCACCCCATCTGCGAGAGCCTGGATTTTTGTTTCATCACAGTCCACACAGGTCACGTCAAGCCCAAAATCTGCGAATCCTGCTCCAGACACCAACCCGACGTATCCTGTGCCCACTACTGTTATGTGCACTTGAAGATGGCCTCAGCGATGAATTTACAGCCTTCAAACATGAGCAATTCTCAGAACTAATATAAACGCAGTAGGTATTTTGACAATTTCTCCCTCACCCCGGCTCCTTGTATAGTCATTCCGTGTAGGAAATGTGCAGGTTTGGCTGACTCCCCGGGGGGAGAGCGTGGTCCGCCAACAGGCGGACCGGGTGAAGGAGAACAATTCGAGGATGGCCCAAAGTGTAGTTTTACTTCCTGCGTTTGTATTAATAAGCTCCCCGTCCCTGCATGACGATCTTAATCGTCTGTAAGATGATAAAGAGGTCTAAAGAGATAGACATGTGCTTGATGTAGAAAAGATCGTATTGTAGTTTCTCCAATGTATCTTCGATCGTATTTCCATAGCGGAATTTGATTTGAGCCCACCCCGTAATCCCTGGTTTGACGGTATGCCGCTGATTGTAATAGGGGATCACTTCCGTCAATTGCTCGACAAAGTTTGGGCGCTCAGGTCTCGGGCCAACAAAGCTCATGTCACCAAGCAATACATTAATAAATTGAGGGACCTCATCCAGCCGGATCCTTCTTATCAAATTTCCGACCCGCGTCACTCGGGCATCATTTTTCTGCGCCCAGATAGGGCCCGTTTTCGTTTCAGCGTTGTGGTACATGGATCGAAACTTCAAAAGTTCGAATACCTTGCCATTCTCCCCAACCCGTTGTTGCTTGAAAAAAACCGGGCCTTTGGAATCCAGCTTGATCAGCACGGCAACTACAGCCATCAATGGAGAACAAATCAACAATCCAACCAGTGAGAAAACAATTCCAAAAACTCGCTTGTAAAAAAGCGCCAGTCTGGACTTTTTAAATCCATGGGAAAAGATCAGCCAGCTCGGGCGCAAATTCTCGACAGCAATCTTCCCGGTGATTTGTTCGTACAGTGAAGTGGCTTCTTCAATCGAGACACCTTGGAGCTTCAATTCCAGCAATTCCCGGACGGGCAATTTCCCACGGCTTTCAGGCATTGCGACAACCAGTCCGGCCACTTTCTCCCGCGCAACCAGTTGGAGCAACTCAGAAGTATAACCAAGCACTGGGAGGCTATTTACAGAATTTCCCCTTGTTTCCGGGTCGTCAGAGATGAATCCGACAATACGAACCCCCACTTCGGGACGACTGAGTATCTCGGCGTAAAGTTTCTCTGCCAGATGGCCCATACCCAAAATCACGAGGGGTTTCTTCAAGTCCCGAATTTGGCTCAGCTTCCTGAAGGTGACTCGCCATACTGAAAGCAACGTCAACAGAAAAAGCGTTGATAAGACGAATACCCCCTGACCCAGAAACGTTGATGGGAAAACGAGATAGATTCCGGCCACCAAAATAGCTGAAATGCCCACAGACTGAATGAGACGGACAAAGAGTTCCTTGCTCTCTTTGACGATACGGAGATCGTAAAGATCGTGATAATAGAGAGACATCTGGCAGACTAATGTGATCAAAACGACTCTCGCCATCAAGTTCAGAGAATTTACTCCAGAACCTGTCTCAAACCCTGATCTCATGAAGACCGCCAACTGAATAATTCCAAAAATCAGCAGATTCTCTGAGACCACGAGAAAAATCGTGCGACGAGGAAAGTAATAGTTGAAATTCCTCAACATAAGCTAGAGTTTCGGAGATTGATCTGAATAGTCGTACTGGTAATAGTATTTTGATTTCTGAGATAGCTTCGAACCGTTAAAAACAAAACCCAAGATGTTCTTTCCTTTGAGCTTCTCAACACAGCTTGTTATCAAAGATGCCGGAGTTTGGTTGGCCCGGACAACCAGCATGATTCCATCCACCATAGATGAAATCGTTTCGGTGTCCGCCAGGGGGATGAGTGGGGGAGAGTCCAGGATCACCCAATCGTACTCTTCTGAAGAAGCAGCCACAAAATCACGCATCGCTTGGGTGTTTAGCAGTTCAGCCGGGTTCTCCGGAATTCGACCCGCCGGCATGACAGAAAAGTTGGAGATTCTCGTAGCTACAATAGCTTCTGATGAAGAAATTTTTTTCGCGAGGAAGTCTGCCAGGCCTTGGGGTTGATCCAAACCGATGAGCTTGTGGACAGAGGGCCTCCGCAGGTCGCAATCGATCAGAAGCACTTTTTTGTCAATCTCCTGGGCAAACGTCAGCGCCAGGTTGACAGCCGTCAAGGTCTTACCCTCCCCAGGGGCTGCACTAGTGACTAAGATCGATTTCAAACGGCGTTCATTTCTAACTCGATAGAATTTCGCTTTGAGCGAACGATACTGCTCGCTGGGTACTGACTTAGGAGCCAAAATACTCACCAGCCTAAATTCATGTGCGATCGGTAGCGGAAAGGTATCAGAATTTACTTTCCTTTCAACTTTAGGGTTTGGCTCCATGAGACGAGCTTTGCCCTGAAGCCGCTCCTGTTCGGCTGGCCTTGTTGAGAGAATCTCGCCCTTAATGAACTCAGAAAGGGCTTGCCGCATTCCAGGAACAACAGACTTCCCATTAGGGTTTTCCCGCTCTGCCTTTCGAATAGCCTCATGAATTCGACTCATAGGTTTTCTTACTTGCCTCGTGTTTTCAACTTGTCTACAAATTGCACAAACAGGTCAAAGGAAGGATCCTCACGCTGACTTTCTTCTTCTTGTTCAGCAATTTTCGGTTCAAAAAAATTCTTACTTTCGGAACTGGAAAAACTCTGTTGCCGGGAAGGTGTTGCTCTGCGGAGTGGATGGTGATGGATATCAGCCAGTTCGAGATCCTCGGCTACCTCCCGAATGATTTCAACTTCTATGGATGTTGCGTCGCAGGCGTAACCAGTCAGCAGGGCGTTGTCACAAATCGTGTTGACCAGCCGCGGAATCCCTCCCGAGCAGCGATAGATTTCAGCCACGACGTTGTCGGCAAAAATCTGCTGATCCGATAAACCGGCAATCTCAAGCCGGGTCTTGATGTATTCTTTGGTCTCATAGAGAGTTAGAGGATCCAGATTACAACGCAAGCTAATGCGCTGCTTCAATTGGCGCAACTCAGGTGAGTTGAGTTTAAGGCTCAATTCCGGCTGGCCGACCAAAACAATTTGGAGCAACTTCTCCGTTGCGGTCTCCAGGTTCGTCAGCAGCCGAATCTCTTCAAGAATTTCGGAGCTGAGATTCTGTGATTCGTCGATGATCAATACGGTAGCCTGGCCCATTCGATATCTTTCTAAGAGGAGGGAATTGAGTTTAATTAATGCCTGACTCTTCGAGCGGGGATCGGCTTTCAGATTAAGGTCTGTCAGCAAGTATTCAAAAAACTCCGGGCTGGTGAGAATGGGGTTAAAAATAAAGGCTGTCAAAACACCTGACCGGTCCAGGGTGTCGAGAAGCGCATTGACCAGGGTGGTTTTTCCTGTACCCACTTCTCCCGAGAGAACCATAAACCCTTTCCGCTCTCGAATCCCATAAACCAGGTTTGCCAGCGCTTCACAATGCCTTTCGGTAAAGTAAATGAAACGCGGGTCAGGGCTCAGGTTAAAAGGTTTTTCTTTTAGGTTGTAGAACCCCTCGTACATAGGCCTCCTCAATAACACTCAAACAGATTGCTTTTGATGCTTGTCACTTTTAGCAAACATTGTAAAAGCTTTGTTCGGGACCGGATCCAAGCGGCTTCCCGGATCGGTTGGATATACCGTTGAAATGACTGGTATGGAAGCCAATACGGGCAAACTGGTCAAGCGAGCTAGTTCGTGTTCGCTTCTTATGGATTCGTCGGCAAGCTCTAGACTCAAGGCTATTCCAAAACCAATCGCAAGCCCCGCGAGAAGTCCAAATAGATTGAGTCTTAACCGATCCGGCTTTGTGGGTTTCTCCGGGAAACTGGCCGGGTCAATAATCCGAAATTGCTCTCCTTTCTGACGTTTCTCCAAGTTTGTGGCCATTGCCGCGTCATTCCTCTTTGCAAGCAGTGTCTGGTAATGCTGCTTGGTGATGTCGTAATCTCGGCTGATTTCCTTTTGCTGCTGTTCAACCCTCGGTGAAGAGTCCACGCGAACTTGATAAGATCCGATTTGCGCCCGAATTCTTTGCTGTTCAATCAAGCCCCGTTTAAGCTGCTGATCTAAGACTTCAATCTGGTTTTTGATCTGTGCCGACTCAAGATCCGGCTGTGCGACTGCTGCTCCTGAATTTGCGTCGGGTAATCCATTCTGCAACGGAGTTTCCCTAGTAGTGGGTATCGTCCTCTCCAACTGCGCGATCTGTAACTCCAACTTCCGGACATCGGGATGGTCTTTAGTATATCGGCTCAGGAGAATGTCTCTTTGGGTCTTGAGCCCTTCCAGCTCCGATTGAGGTCCATTCGGCAATGACGGCGCCGCTTTGGATGCCGATGATGCATCTGATCTTCGGGATTTTGCAAGATTCCCGAGCGATCTCAGCTCCGACAGGAGCCTATTCTGATAGGTTTTCTGATCCTCGAGCCGATTGGTAGAATCAATGTTGGCCTGCAATTGCTGTTGCAAGCCATTCAAAACTGCAATGTTCGCATTTTCCTGTTCAGGGAGCGCGCCCATATTGCGAGATTTGAATTCGCCTAGTCTTATTTCAAGTTGGTTGAGCTTTGTCTCGGTCTCTTTCAACTGAGAATCCAGAAACTGGGTCACGTCTTCGGTCTGCTCTTCGCGATTTTTTAGATTCTCTTCGATATAGAGTGAGGCAAGCTGGGAAGTCACTCTTTGAGCAATTTCTGGACTATAGGTTTCGTAAGATAACGTAAACGAATCAGCGGATCGTCCCTCCGCTTTAGTGACCTTTAGCTCAATCTCCTTTCGCATCCCCTCAACAACATCTTCCATTGGAGATTTCTTGCGTTTCTCAAAATAAAGATTGTTTTCAATGATGATCTTTTCGAGTCTTGTTCTACTCATGATTTGCTGAGATATTGTTGACAGTAAGTTTTGGATAGCCGAAGCCGTTGACCTCACATACTCGACGGGAATCTTCGGTGCTTCCACCAAAATGACTGTTTCCGACAGATAAACATTCGGAAGAGTTCTGACATAAAGATAAGTAGCCAAACTAACCAATAGCGCCGGAACAAGAATCCACAAGACTCGCCTCTTAATGATCTCTATGTAATCCTGTACCTGCAGGTTCTGGATGTCTTTCATCGGGTCGCCCCACTCTTAGCAGTAAACATCAAAAGAAGATTGGATGAAGGTAGTTGATTCCAATCGTAAACGTGTTTCCAAATCCATTCCCCGGTATGTATCCGCTAAATCCTTCAGATAATTGGCGGACGTAAATGTAGTTAGCATATACCTGAAACCTTTGGCTCGTATTCAACCTTAAGAAGGCTCCAGCCGAGATAGTGTTGGCCAACAAGGACTGACCGCTCGAATCGAGGTTCATTGGGTATTGGTTGTGTGAATAGCCCCCATTAATGGAACCCAATAGCTTCTTTGTAAAAAGGTGGCCCACAGAGCCTCCGACATTTCGCGTGACGGTAACATAGCCAAGGCCGGAGCCGTCACTCGTCACTTGTCCCAAATTGATTGAGTAGAAAGTTCTCGGGTCATGAGAGACGGCTTCGCTGAATGTAAGAGTGCCATTGACACCCAGGAAAGGCCCGGGACGTGCGCCGGTTCCTCCTCCAACATAATAAATGGGATTTCCGATGATAAAGTTAGGCCCGACCTGAATTGACCCGGAAATCGCAGGTGTGATTTGCTGGGTGAGCCCAATGTAAGGGAAATGATTTCGGTAAATACTGCTCCCTTCAGAAAGCTTACCGCCTGAAAGCGCCTGTCGATCATCATAACTGTAGTAGCTGAACAAGTATCCCAACTGCATGCTGGTCCGCTCTTTCAGCCGGTAACTATATTGAGCATTTACACCGGGCTGGTTCATTGAGTAAGACCCAACCTGCTGGTATCTTGTCAGGGTATAATAAAGGTTCGTGTTAAAACTAGACCGGCGGCTCAGTTCATAGGTGAATCCTCCAGCCGTTGTACTTCCAATCGCCCGACCATAACCCATAATCTGCGAGTTATTGGGAACTATGTTTGGACTCAAAGGGGGGAGAATCCCTTCCGGAGAATAGGATCGATTCGTAAATGGGGAGACGTAGGCCGAACTCGAAATGTTGAAATTAAACCGTGGCGTGACGCGCTGAGTTAAATAAATACCGCCGTCTTGCGAGAGGAAATTATTCGGGCCTGCCTTGGTAATTATTCCGTAACCAACCCCGTAGTCAATTCCCAGAGTTGTCTTTTGCGTTTCGCGTTGATAGGCCACACGTCCCGTAAGAGAAGTTATCGGAAAATAGTCTCCCGTGTACCCCGACCCATTGCCATATTGCACATAGGAAAGCCCCGAATAATAAAGGTTATTAGTAAAAGATTCCGCGGCTCCAAGAGAAAAAATGAGCGAATTTCTTGACTCAAAGAAAATGCTGCCCAGCGCGTTGGCCGACGGAGTTCTGAATTCATCTGCGGCTGTACTCGTCGATGGCAACTGGCCCTGCACGCCCGCTGTGTTTTGCGCCGCTGGCTGGGACTGGGCGGAGACCGACATTTCGAAAACAAAGCCCATCGTGGCAAGCGCCAGGACAGTGTAGAGCACAAATTTCTTAGTAGTTTCAGTCATAAGCGTTAGCCGATCCCGTCCCTATCAAGTCAAGGGACGACGATCGTATCTCCGTTTTTTAGCAAAATGTTCTGCTCTGGATTTTTACCTTTCAAATAATCCTTATAATTGAATGCAAACTTCTGCTGTTTCCCGTCTTCATTTCTCAGGACATAGACTTTGGTGGTCTTTGAAAAGGGAGTAAATCCGGTCGTTGCCAAGATATCCATGACTCTCATCGGCCCTGCCAAAGGACGCGGACCCGGGAGAGTGACTTCCCCCATGAGAATAACTTTATGGCTGGTGACTGTTTGAACGGTAACCGTCACATTGGGGTCGTTGATAAATTTTGAGAGTTTTTCTTCAAGCGTGTTCTTCAATTGCATCGCACTTAACCCGCTTGCTTGAACATCATTGACTAAAGGCAATGAGATCTTGCCATCTGGCCTAACTGGGACATCCTTGGATAGATCCGGCTCTTTCCAAACGAATATATGCAACATGTCGCCGGGACCTATCACGAAGTCTCCTGCCATCTGATCAGGAGATTTCTGAGGGCCTGTTAGAACCGTTGTGGACTCTGAAGAATCCTTCTTATCCTCGCTCTTCTCATCTGCTACAAATGTCGTCGTCAAGACTAGTACCCCTAACAGGATTGTGAAGAGCAGGGCTTTCTTAAGTGTAATCTCTTGAATTAACATAACTTACCCACCTAGCGTCCAACTTGCTTTTTAACTAAGGCAAAGTAGGTCTAGACCTACTCGAAGATCTGCACCTGTGTTTTCCCTGAGTTCCTGGCTTTTTCTACCATCTCGAACGCCAATTGAAACAGCGTTCCATAATCAGTTGCGTGTGAAGGGAAACAAGCCCCTCCAGAATGGACTCTTGGAGAGCCTGAATTCCTCTTCCCATCGACGTAGTTAGAGATCCAATCTTGCAAACGGTCCCCAACGCGTTGAGCCACCTTTTTATCGGAATAGAGCAGCAAAACTGTTATTAAGCCTTCTTTATCTAAATCGATAACATCTGTTTCACGAACTGCGTTTTTGATTAGCCCCATGAGCCTATCACCCGTCACGGCAGAAGAACCGTCGGATCCGGCAGAGATTGTGTCGGGCGTAACACTTAATAAGAGTAATGAGGCAAAATTTTGGTATCGAAGGCAGCGCTTTAACTCCTTTTCAGCGGCCACCTTGAATTCCGGCTTATGGACTTCCTCAGGAGTATTGGTCATCAGCGGTCTCTCCGTGGTGTTTGAAAATTTCTTGGAGTTTTGGGGAAACCCGTTAGATCGTGATCCTCTTTTTGCTCAAACCCGCCTGTTTAATCTTATAAAGTAATGCCTTGTAACTGATTTCCAAAAGATCGGCTGCCTTTTTGCGATTCCAACGGGTTTCCAACAAGGTTTTGAGAATCAATTGTTTTTCCGCCTCTTGGGCAGCTAACTTGCCAATCTTCTTCAAAGAAACCCTGCCGTTTGTCCCAGTTTCGCCGACTGACACGCTGGTCGTTGTAGTGATCAAGCCCGGATCTAAGCTTTGTAAAGCGTATTCCTCATTCTCAAAGACAACAATTTTCTTGACCAGATTCTCGAGCTCTCTGACATTCCCCGGCCAGTTATAAGCAAATAAGGCATTTTGGGTCGATGTTGAGAGAGCCTGATATCTCTTGTCGAAAATTGATGAATACTTTCTCAGGAAGTAATCTGAAAGCTCTGCAATATCTTCCTTGCGTTCCCGAAGAGGAGGGAGATGAATGCTGACCACATTGATCCGATAATAGAGATCTTCCCGGAATGTACCGTTCTGCAGCTCTTTTTCGATCTGCCGATTCGTGGCAGTGATTACGCGTACATCCACGCTGACATCCTCATCCCCCCCTAGCCGACTAAACTCTCGATCTTGAAGAACATGCAGGAGCTTGGCCTGTAAGGTGGGATGCATTTCGCTGATCTCGTCGAGGAAAATCGTCCCGTGATTGGCAAACTCAAATTTCCCAGGCTTTCTTGATATCGCCCCCGTAAAGGAGCCTTTTTCAAACCCGAAAAGCTCACTCTCCAATAATTCGGAAGGGATAGCTGCACAATTGACCTTAACAAAGGGTTTATCCCGTCTGGCCGAACGAATACAGAGTTCCCGAGCTACTAGCTCCTTACCAGTGCCACTTTCCCCACGAATCAAGACGGTGATGTCGGTATCCGCAACTTGATCGATGATCCTCTGAACCTCTCTCATCTTCTCGCTACAACCGAAGAGAAGTGGAGGTCTATCTGAGGCGTTCAGAGGAAATGGCGAAATTATATTAACGGCTTCTGCTGATATTGGATGCACTGAAACCGCACTTTCCATATTTGCCTCACCGGGCCAACCCGTCGCCCTTTGAAAAAGAATTGTATTGCCTTGCTGCCAACGGAAGAGGATATTGCAACGAAGTGTCCAATGCTGGGGAAATGCAAAAAATTTCTCATTACATTTGTATCCTCTTTTAAATCAACTATCTGTAATGAAATATATATGTCATTAAATCGTTTACTTCAAGTATGAAATAAATTTCCACTTAGAAATGTAAGGAATATAATTTCTTGAAAATGGAATCCCTATTCCATATCGGCGAAATGTCGAGGGGTAATATCGGAAACCCGAGGAGAGCGGGGGAGAGAGAAAATTCAGAGAAAAGGGTATTATTTGTCGTAGAGTAGCTTGGTGAATTTTACGGAGATTTTCCTGCTGGGGTGAGTGGTTCCGTTATTAACACGGACAATTTTGGCAGGAAACTTAAAGTCATATTCCTCCGACTCTTGTTGGTCAGAGGGCAAAGGAGCAGGGATCGAGACCATCAAATCGGCATCAACCTGCAATTCCCTTCTGCTTACAAAACAGGCACCGCTGGCACTCACGTTAACCGTGTGGGTCAGTTCGAAGAATTCTTCTCCTTGACTATCAATCCCCTTGATGAAAATGGGAACCCGAATAGGCAGTCTATAATGAGAACGGCGGTCAAATGCAGGAGTTGTTGAACTCTCTAAAGGTTCGGTCACAGTTGGATCTATTTCGTTTATGGGGAGCGCCCGAATTACCATGGTCAGATTTAAGTCTTTAACTTAGAAGCACTTTTGTTTCCATTGCCATCAAATCTCCTTTTCCAAAATTGAAATCGAATGATTTCAAATTCAATCAATTAGTTGAAAACCTGCACACCTGTTTGTTTCTGAAAAAAAGGGGGCAAATAATGGAAAAAAAGTTCCTACTGTAGACAAGAGAATGGAAGATGTGTACTGCTAAGATTCCAGGTAAAACGGGATTATCTGTGTTTTGAGGCGTGAGGAATTCCGGTGTTTGGGGGGGATTAGCCATAGAATGGGTGGTTGATGTAGCCGAGAAGACCTCACTTCCTGGCTTCGTTTGAAAAAGCATCCTACCGTGTGAGTTTTGAGAAGTGGGATTCATATGCCCTATTATTGGCATCCCTTTTTAGACGAAGTGGCTGGTCCGTCTTTTCCAAGCGAAACAAATCGTTCTCTTGCAGTTACCCCTCCTCCTTTGGACCTGAAAATTTCCGTTTCGGGCAAGAATGCAATTGCCGTCGTATCCATCCCTAAGACTGCTCCAGTTCACGCCTAGCTATTGGGTCATTGCTTCGAGATACCCTTGCATTCTTTTCTTCATTTCAATCCTCAAATCAAGCTAAGATGGCCGCTAAATTCTTGGATGGTGTCCTGATTTTGTCGGTAAATCAATTAGTAGTCATGCAGGATTGAACCGAGGAGATTCTTAGTGAAGCCATATATGTACATTCTTGCGGTTCTTCTGGTCGGGGGCGGCATCGGCTACTACGTCGGGCGATCCATTAACCCAGTAGAGAAATCTTTGAATCAGGCTGTCTCCTCCTCTGCCAACCCGCAGGAAAAAATCAAAGAAGTGCTAGAAAGGCAATCCGAAGCTTACAAAATCCATGACCCTCTATTACTATACCGGGATTGCGCGGACTCCTATGTAGAAATCAATGGGAATACTGGTGAGAGTTATGGTTTGAGCCGGGCTCTGCTAACCCATCTTGACGAATTTAAGGCCGGGAAAAGTATCAATTTGAATTTCATGAATCTAGAGATCGAACTGGCGGGTAACTCGGCGATTATCAAGGGGAATTTTTCCAAAACGTCTGAAATTTATGAACAGCAGGGCTTCAAAGGTCTGGTCGGCCAAGGAATTTGGATCTTGTCGAGGGTCAATGATCGCTGGAGGATTAATGCTTACACTTGGCGTGAGGAAGTAAAGCAATAATTGGCGTGGGGTCCACGAACAGGCGGCAGGAGACTTATCCCCCAAGAAGTAAGGAGGAACCGGTGCATCTCGACTTCTCAACTTTTTGCTTGATCTCAGTACCCGGTTTTCTGGTAGGAATAATGGCAGGGAAGCTCATCGCCGGGAACATTGGAAAATTGCTCAGGCAAAAGCTTGGGTTCATATGGAAAATTATTAGCATCGTTGCTTATGGTGGCTATTTTCTCCTAACAGTAATCACTCTTGGCATCATGGTTGTCTATTTGGTCAACTCAAAACAAAGCCCCCGACCGGCGAGTTATTGGGTCACGATTTTAGCCGGACTTTGGATGGTCGGTAACCTCATCTACGAATTAATGGGATTTTTCATCCAAAGCAGGACGAGAAATGCCCAGGGCATACAGCTCTAAAAGTTAGGATACTCTCACCATTACAATTGATGTTCATTTGAACGAATTCCTGCCTAAACGATGAAAGACTCTATCATCCTCACCATCTCTTAGGGACAATGCGGCAAGTTACCACATTCAACTTGGAATCCCCTGACGAATGATTCTCAGATGCAGGTTACTCCAAAAGCGGTTTGAACATTGATGGACTGAGAATCTAATGAACATTGCCTCAAATAGGGCCGATGTGTGTAAGAGTAGCCTCGATTATTCATCCATTCTTAATGCTTTGGGAGGTCGATGATGTTCCTCGATCTGCATGTTGGCAGCATCACTGAACCGCTGACGGGCCGCCGCTGGGACCGCCCGTCTTTCATGAGCCGATGTTACGAACGCATTGCTTATTTTGAAGAAAGAGGGATGAGAATATCCGACCGAGTGTTCATCCAATACGGTAATAACATAGAATTTTTTGTAGATTTGATTTCGATTTGGAGCCTTGGAGGTTGCATCATCCCTGTTGATCCGCGGCTGACGATCTTTGAAGTGGAGACACTAGCTCGGGCCGCTCATCCTCGATTCTCTTTGTGGCATGAAACACCCGATGACATGATGCTCAAAGCGCTGTCCTCGTTGGGAGTTCAGGTTCTTACATCCTCTGATTCTCCAATAACGGGATCATCGATTACGCTTTCAAGAAATATTGGCAATAACTTTGCACTCGATCAGGAAGCCCTGATCCTTTTTACTTCCGGAACCACAGGGTCGCCCAAAGGCGTCGTTCACACGCATCGCTCCTTGCTCGCACGCTGGATGAGTTTACGTCAGTCGCTCGGACTGGCTGCCTATAAGAGGACTCTTTGTTTGCTACCCACTCACTTCGGACACGGATTAATCTGTAACTGTCTGTTTCCGTGGTTGTCTGGATTGGATCTTTACATCCTTCCTCCTTTCAAGCCTGAAATCATCATGCAGCTAGGAGAAATCCTGGATAAGCATGAGATTACCTTCATGTCCTCAGTGCCGACGGTTTGGCGCTTGGCCTTAAAGACAGCCCGTCCACCTCAATCACGGAAATTGAAGAGAGTTTTTTGTGGTTCTGCCCCACTCTCTGGATTTCTATGGGAAAGCATCAAAGAGTGGACCGGCGCTGAGGAGGTTTTCAACGCCTACGGCATTACCGAAACAGGGAGTTGGTTGGCTGGAACCACAGTGAGGAATTCTGCTCCGGAAGACGGATTGATTGGTGAAGCCTGGGGAGGAGTCGTGAAGGTTTTGAAATGTTCAGACACTGAAGATTTCCGTGCTGCCACACACGAGTGTGAACTAGGCAATTCTGGTTTTGTATGGGTAAACACCCCGGCCTTGATGAAAGGCTACCTTGAGAATGAGGAGATGACTCGCAAGGTTGTTACCCAGGGGTGGTTCTTTACTGGCGATATTGGCTACCTCGATGAACGAGGATTCCTCTACCTTCGCGGCCGAGTGCGCGAGGAAATAAACAAGGGTGGGATGAAGGTTTATCCTGGAGACGTCGATGCGGTTGTTGAAAGGTTTAAGGAGACTCTTGATGTCTGCACATTCGGCTATGAAGATACTCTGCTTGGAGAGAATATTGGGGTAGCCGTTGTCTTGAAATCCAAGAATGACGATACAATTCGAGACTTGTATGATTGGACAAATCATCATTTGGCGAAACATCAAATGCCTGTGCGTTGGTATTTTATTGATGAGATTCCGCGCAGTTCACGCGGCAAGATCAACCGGACTGATGTTGGGCAAAGATGTACAGGTCTTGCTGCGGTTGACCCCCGTCTGTTCAAAAGGAATGGTTAGATGCCTCCACGCCTTCAGTTGCTGGATTTTCTGAGGGAAGCGCTTTCAGAATCAAACTTGGAAATAAGAGACGATACGTCTCTTATTCAATCGGGACTGCTGGATTCGTCGGCTCTTTTCAACCTGGCTCTGTGGATAGAAAATCATACCGACTCCCCCATTGACCCTGCTTCTTTTGACCTTCCTAAAGAATGGGATACCATGGCTTCCATACTTGGGTTCATCGAGAAACAGAATTCTAAAACTAGCTAGACAGAGAATTGTTTGCGGAAATGAACTCTCCGCTTATCGGAATGCAGATTGAGATTGTCAAATATCAGCCTGAATTGAAGGACGAGATTGTAAACCTCCAGACCCATTTGTGGGGTCCTGACCGAGCCCTCAATAAGGCCTATTTTGAATGGAAGTATGAGTGTAATCCTTATATTCGAAATCCGCTGATATACCTGGCACTCAAAGGGGGCAGGGCGGTAGGAATGCGAGGCATTTTGGGAACTCAATGGCAAATCGGGCCCGGAGCCGGGACGTTCATTGGGTTGTATCCTGATGATCTCGTTATCGCTCCTGACTACCGCAATGCCGGGCTGATTCCCAGGATCATGAAGGCAGCCTTTGACGATCTAGCCACCCGAGGTTATGAATATGCCTTCAATTTGAGTTCCGGTCCGATAACTTTCCTGGCATCCTTGGCAATTGGATGGCGAAGCATCGGCTCAATGGAACCCGTGACGCTCACTTGTAAACCTCGCTTACCCATACCCGATATGAAAAAAATTGCGTCTAGTCTTCCGCTAATTTGGAGATTTTCCGACAAAATACCTTCTCTTCATTTCATAAAAAAACCAACTTTCTTCTGGCTGGATAAGGCTCAAACGCGACAGGGGCAACCGGAAAATAGTCGTCTCTTCATTTCTAAGACTCCGGATCCGCCTGCAATGGCTGAACTAGTGGAAAGGCTGTCCTACGATGGTCGTCTCCGGCACGTCAGAGATAAAGAATACTTCTCCTGGCGGTTCAAAAATCCTTCGCGTGATTATCGCTTTATCTTCTGGAAAGAGGATTTCTTAAGAGGGTATTTAGTCCTGCAAGGATATTTTCCCGACCATCAAAGAAGGGGCAAAGTGAACATCGTCGATTGGGAAGCAACCAACACTCCTATCTTGAAAGAACTCTTAGGCACTGCGATTCGACAGGGGAAGTTCGAGGAGCTGTTTAGTTGGACTGCAACACTTTCAGACGAAAAGAAGACAATTCTGGCTGAGGCTGGCTTCAATCCCATGCAGCCAAAAGAAGGCTCGAAATACAGAAATTGTGTGATCATACGGCCTGTCCGAGACGAGTTGCCTCCGGAGAAGTGGATGATTTCGGACCACCGCCTACTCGACTTATCTAATTGGGATCTGCGCATGCTCTATTCTATGCATGGTTGACTCTCCTCACCCCTCGGATCTTCTTCGACTTATCGCATAGATCGAAATGCTGGCAGTTACAATCAACCCGATTTGAAAAGAAACCTTGGAAACACAGGGATGCGTACAACACTCCGTTCGAAAGACCTGCTCCGGAGGAGTAACCCCTGATATCTGGAAGGTCGAGTTGGTTACTTCTTGAGCATTTTCTGAAAGGCCCAGCAAGGTATGACTTCATCTTCCGAGCCAATCTGCCAGATCATCGGGAATGCAAGAAGGATGACGGCCTTGGATCGCTCGAACTTCAACGTCGGGGGTGACGTGTCGCTATCGACAGGCAGGGTCCCCGGGAATCGCCTCCAGACTTGTGGCACTGCGAAAGAGAATAAGGCTTCCAGAGTATTTGTCCGGGGCGTAATTCTCGACCGGATCGTGATAGACAATCTTGCCAGCCCGCCAGAGTGCCCTGCGGTCAGGCGCGACAGGCGCAACTGTCGGGGATTTTCCTCCGGTTCGAGCAAATAGGCACCTTGAGATAAATCCAATGACATGGGCAGAAACCCCGAGACAATCGAGGGGAAAATTCCTCAGCTTCTGGAATAGTACTGCGTCCAGTCCGTAACCTTTATGCTCAAGTTGTATTGTCATCTCCAAGGCAATATCCCCCGTGACAGAATCCATCCAACAGATAGGGCCCATTCAGCTGTACCGAGAGTAACGCCATCAGTCGCGCCACATATCGCTGTCCTTGATGGGATGAGCCATTATCCACGATCCAAGAAACGTGCTGGCTTGTCGGTCGGCTATCCAGTTGCTGAGTAATTTCATCGTTGGTCAGGCCCTCGCAACCAACAAAATTATATCGTTTCGTGGAACGTGAAATTACGGTAGCATGCGATTTCGTTTCCGTGTCGACAACTCAACGAACTCTCCTCAAGACAAAACGATATGTTATGGGTTTTGGGGTAGCATCTAACGGGGCTTCGAGTAATGCCAAGATGCTACGATCGATCAAATAGATCAAGGAAATGATGTGTTCATGTATTTAAGAAATCGAGTGCATGGTGTACTTGCATTCCATAAGGCGACAGGAGCATCCCCTCACGAAACCGTTTGTGTGACTCAATGCGATCGCCATTTCACTTTGTCCGGTTTTGTTAATTGCCGTGACGCTGGCCGCTGGATGTTGCAGCACAGTTCGGGAATCTGATTTAAAAGGAATCCTATGGAGAGGGCAGTGAAAAGGGCAAGACGAGAAATCAATGCAATGACACGCTTACCCTTATCTTTGTTACTTTCTATTTCCATGGTATGCCCAGGAATTGCGAGTGGACTAGGACTAAATGATGCAGAATATAATCCTGTCAATAAGGTTGTCTTATTTGACGGCCAGAACAATTTAAGAGTGCAAGACCTGGCGTGGCCTGATTCACTTTCCTGGGATACGGAGAGTACAACAAATGGGTCGCGCACGACCGGTGCTGTTGCTAGCCACGCCGCTGACAATCAATTCACAAGCTCTAGCCCTACCTTTACAGTTTCAAAGGCAGTGGACACCACAGCTCCAACAATTTCCGGAATTCAATCGACAAACATTAATTCGGGAAGCGTAACGATCACCTGGTCGACAAACGAAAACGCGGATTCTCAAGTTGAGTATGGCTCGACGACTTCATACGGATCACAGACAACCTTAAATACTGCACTGGTTACTTCCCATTCTCTAGCAATCAAAGGTCTCACGGCTCATGCCCAGTATCATTACCGAGTGAAATCCAAAGACGCTTGGGGGAACTCCTCGATTAGTGATGACTTTACATTTACAACGCTAAGTATAGCTCCAGGCGAGTGGGGGATAATCTCGCATAATACAATCAAAGATTTGGATCCATGCCCACTGAATAACTGCACGTATTCCGGTTTGATCGGCCAGCGGGGAGTAATCGATACCTGGAGCGGCGGGGCCGTCTCTCCAAGGTACGGCACACGCGGGGGATACATGGTCTTTGGTGGTGGCGATAGCGACTACCTTGGTAATGAGGTGTACCTATTTGATATTGGGAATGGGCTCTGGACACGATTTACAGAACCCATCGTCAACCCGAACTGCGACATGAGCATCGGCCAACTACAGGACGGCAGTCCTTGCGCCCGGCACACCTACGACTACGTGGACTATCACCCAGGCACAAACTCTTTCGTGTTGTTGGGTAGCGCTTCATTACAGAATTGCGGCGTCTGTGGAACGTCCCACGTCCACCTGCTTAATCTGGACACACGTCAATGGCACCGCGCCCCAAACCATCCCGCAATTAACAGTCAGACAGGCACAACAACCGCCTACGATTCAATCCGCGATGTGTTTTGGGTGTGGCCGGCGTTCACCAGCCCGTTTGCGAAGTTTGATCCAAACGCAGATGCTGGCATAGGAGCATGGACGGTATATACGACGGAGTATCTTGAGATGGATGCTGCATCCGCAATCGACCCGACTCGCGACCTGATGGTCACTGTTGATGGGGGCGGCTCTCACATGGTCAGAGTACATGAACTGAAGGCGCCCGAAAATGTGGCTGTTACTGTTTCCACGGTTGGCGACAAGACACTCGAAAACGTTTCAGCGATCGGTTTTGATTGGGATCCAGTCGGCAAGCGTTTCGTGGGGTGCTATTCGGGATCGAGCGTCTACACGCTTACTCCCCCTTCAGGGGATTGGAAGACGGAGTCATGGGTTTGGGCCAAGGTTGTTGCTTCGGCGACAAACTCGGTTATACCAACGGCACCCAATTCGAATGGTACTTACAGCCGTTGGCGCTATGTGCCATCAGTCGACGCGTTCATTCTCGTCAATCGCACAACCGATCCGGTTTTCGCCTTCCGCATGCCAGATCGCCTTCTACCGCCGGATGCGCCCTCCGGCCCCACTCCTACTGCCATCTCCTCCCGCCAGATCGACCTAACGTCGACCGGTAATAATAGCCGTCAGGACGGCTTCAAGATCAAGCGCTCTCCCGATAACACTACCGTAAATTTACTCGCTCAAAGTACTTCTGCAAATTCCTACACCACCAATTTTCCTCTTACGGAGAACCCCATTTCAGAGGGTGGAGCTTGGGTTAGCGGAGGGACGGTCGGTCTTGATTGGAATAATGTTAGGACGACTCCAGGGAAAGCATTTGGCACTCAAGTTCCAGGCACAGGCAATTACTACGGTGACTCAACTGCCATTTTAGCTGGAACATGGGCACCAGATCAAACGATTACTGCAAATGTCTATACGGTCAACCAGACTTCGTCAGTGAGCGAGGAAGTTGAACTGAGACTTCGTACAAGTATTTCAGCACATAGCATTACAGGGTACGAGGTTAATTTTAGATGTATCAATAACTCTAGCGTGTGGATTCAAATTGTTCGGTGGAATGGACCTATCGGTAGTTTTACCGTTATAGGCAATGCCAGTAGTGGTTCATCAAGCTATATTACAAATGGAATAGCAATAAAAGCGACTATCGTAGGAAATGTCATTACAGGCTATGTCAATAACGTCCAGGTAGTGACAGCTACTGACAATACCTACACAACTGGTAGTCCGGGCATAGGATTCTTTCTTTCAGGAGGAAGTTCCAACTTAAACGCTGATTTTGGACTTACAAGTGTTGCGGCTGATGAGGTGGGTCCGCCAGCCACTCCCACCAATCTGACGGCGACGGCCGGCAATGCCCAGGTGGCGCTCGGTTGGACGGCTTCTAGTGGAGCGACCAGCTACAATGTGAAGCGCTCGACGACCAGTGGCGGCCCCTACACCACCCTCGCCAGCCCCACGACCACGAGCTATACCGACACCGGGCTGACCAACGCCACCCCCTATTTCTACGTGGTCTCGGCGGTCAACACCAGCGGGGAAAGCGCCAACTCAGCTCAAGCCAGCGCGACTCCGCAGGCGGCGCCAGCCACTCCCACCAATCTGACGGCGACGGCCGGCAATGCCCAGGTGGCGCTCGGTTGGACGGCTTCTAGTGGAGCGACCAGCTACAATGTGAAGCGCTCGACGACCAGTGGCGGCCCCTACACCACCCTCGCCAGCCCCACGACCACGAGCTATACCGACACCGGGCTGACCAACGCCACCCCCTATTTCTACGTGGTCTCGGCGGTCAACACCAGCGGGGAAAGCGCCAACTCAGCTCAAGCCAGCGCGACTCCGCAGGCGGCGCCAGCCACTCCCACCAATCTGACGGCGACGGCCATTTCAACAAGCCAGATTAACCTGGCCTGGAGGGACAATGCCAACAATGAAGATGGGTTTATGATTGAACGGTCCGTCAACGGAACAAATTTCACCCAGATTGCCACTGTGGGCGTGAATGTGACCACCTACTCAAACACGGGCCTCTCAACGAATACAAGATACTACTATCGTGTTCGTGGCTACAACACAGTTGGCAATTCCGCTTACTCCAACATTGCGAATGTAAAGACTAATAGAAGGTAATCGAATTCCCGCAGCAGTCACCAGGCTTGTTGGTAGCAATAGGCAGCGGGTCCAAACAGGTGTCGCTGCGGATTAGACCAGCCTTACCGTTTTCGGCGGGGTAGACGAACGTTCTAGCCGCAATCAAATCGATCGGAAGGATGGCAAGGGAAGGAGAGGTATCTGAGCGATCGGCTTAAAGGAGCGGCATTTCTGGGTTTCGGGCCTCTGGTTCGGAAGAACAGCAATAGACCGGTTCTCAAAAGGTGGTTGCGGGAATTTCCTCCCGTCACCATTGTGACACCCGTGGCAAACCTATCCCAGACATGATCCCTGCCCCGTCCAGACACAGGGAAACAGGCTGCGAGGACAGAGGGACCGAGATGGTAGGAATAATGTGCGCGCTATCATCTAGCATGAGCTTGCGGTGCTTGATCCTACTCTCGCCTAATAACACTGCCCGGGCTGGTTGCTGAACCGGACACTTTTTGCTTGCGCTGGATGGTTGACGCACTCTGATTTTGGGATGAAATCTTTTCCCCGAGTGAAGATTGGCTGAGTTCTTTGCCGACGGAGAAAGATGTAGGATATTCAGAAACTGTCCAAATAGGTAACTTGATAGGGGGCGCTGAAACCGCTGACTGACGGGGCACTCGGCAAGCGCGCCCTACCCTTTAAAAGTCCCGAAGCAGGGGCCCATTAGAATCCCTCGTTGGCATCGGATCGAAAGAAGCTAGAGTGAAGCCGGAGCAGGATTGGCCAAATCGGCGAAGAGGACCGTACTCAAATATCGCTCTCCGGTGCTGGGCAGAATCGTTACGATCGTTTTCCCGGCGTTTTCTTTTTTGTTGGCCAGCTGAAGTGCCGCATAGGCCGCTGCTCCTGAAGAAATCCCAACCAGTAAACCTTCTTCTTTGATGAGTCGGCGGGCTGTTTGAATGGCTTGGTCATTAGTCACCTGGATGACCTCGTCGATCACTTTGGTGTTCAAAATATCAGGAATGAATCCGGCGCCAATCCCCTGTATCTTATGCGGCCCGGGCTTTCCTCCCGAGAGAACGGGTGAATCGACCGGTTCCACGGCAACAACCCGGAAGCTCGGCTTGCGCGCTTTGATGATTTCTCCAACTCCTGTAATCGTTCCGCCGGTCCCGACTCCGCTGACGAAGATGTCGACCTGACCGTCCGTGTCATTCCAGATTTCTTCCGCTGTCGTTTCACGATGGATCTTCGGGTTGGCGGGGTTCTTGAATTGCTGCGGAATCCAGGAATTGGGGGTCTTCTGGGCAAGCTCTTCGGCCGTTCGGATCGCCCCTTTCATCCCTTCGGACCCTGGAGTGAGCACGAGTTCTGCTCCAAAAGCCCTCAGAAGAGTCCTTCTCTCCAGGCTCATCGTGTCCGGCATTGTCAAAATCAACTTGTAGCCTTTTACGGCACAAACAAACGCCAAAGCAATCCCGGTATTACCACTTGTGGGCTCGATGATCACAGTGTTTTTGCTGATCTGGCCGCTCTTTTCTGCTTCCTGGATCATGCTAATGCCGATCCGGTCTTTCACGCTTCCTGCGGGATTATGCGATTCCAGTTTCACCAGAACCGTGGCATAGGCACCGGCGGTGACTTTGTTTAAACGAACCAATGGAGTGTTTCCCATCAAATCCAGAACACTGTTTGCAATTTTCGCCATGATTTTCTCCTATATGTAGTACATGATTTCCTTCTCCAGCTTCCGGTGACGTTCGCTGAACTCTTCAATGGTTTTCGAACGCAAAATCTGGATTGTGTTGGAATACAAATCACTCCAGATATCTTTGAAAACTTCCCTTGCTGGAGTTCGCTTGTGAGGGGTCTTTTCTAAAAAGTTAATGTTCTCAACGGGACCCTCTAATGCCGTGACAATATCAAAAAGAGTAATCTCCTTCGGAGGACGGGCCAACTGATAGCCTCCTTGTCGTCCTCTTGAACTTTCGACCAAGCCTCCCTTCCTGAGAAGGAGCATGAGCTGATCTAGATATTGTTTTGGAATTTGCTGTCGTTCTGCAATTTGCAGACTCTGGATGGGTCCATGGCCGTAATTCAGCGCCAGATCAATAACGGCCAGCAAACCGTACTCACCTTTGGTAGATAATCTCATAGTAAATAAATGAGTAACATGACTAATGATATCAAGATTGCCAATATATCCTTTCAATGGATCTGCGTCAACTGAAATTGGGACAGTCACGTGACACCTAATTTGGGTTGACCAGAGACAATTAAGATTATATATTGATTAAGTTTATTGGTTTAGTCATGTTTAATAAGAATCAAAGAATGGTGCCTGAAATGTCAAATGATTCGCAGCTTCAGGAGTTATCTAAGGAACTAGCTTCCCGAAGTGCCCCAGAGGTCTTGTCGCGAATTCAGGACCGATTCGGCCCCAAGGTGGCTTTTGCTTCTTCTCTAGGAATTGAAGACCAGATTCTAACCCACTTAATTGCCGATGTTGCCCCATTAATGAGAATTTTTACCTTGGATACGGGCCGGCTCTTCTCAGAAACATACGATCTCATAGAGAAAACAGAATCTCGTTACGGGATTCGGATAGAAGTCTATGCCCCAGAGTCAAATGAAGTGGAATCGATGGTGCGAGACCATGGGATCAATCTCTTTTATCAGAGCATCGATAAACGGAAGCTATGTTGCTCGGTTAGAAAATTACACCCCCTGAAGCGGGCACTCGGGAAACTAGATGCCTGGGTTTGCGGCCTGCGGCGCGGACAGGCCCTGACACGCCAGCAGGTTGACGTTGTTGAGTGGGATGCCGCTAACGAGCTTGTAAAGTTCAACCCTCTCTGGAATTGGACTGAACAGGATATTCAAACGTTTGTGAAAGAACACCATGTTCCTTACAATCCCCTTCACGATCAGGGCTTCTTAAGTATTGGTTGTTCTTGCTGCACTCGAGCGGTCAAACCTGGCGAAGGCCTCCGGGCCGGGCGCTGGTGGTGGGAAGAGCCTGAACATAAGGAATGCGGGCTGCATCGGAAGGATGACAAACAGCTCCGGACTTAGTTTTGGATTGCAGAATTCTGGGGTGAGGCCGTCGTTCCGCAAACTGGCGAATGACGGCCTTCGAGTTTGCAAATTTTCGCTATTCCTAGGTTAAAGAGGTTGGTGCCAGCAACGAACCAACGACCTGAAAGGCCCCTTAACTCCGGAGCCCGGCGCGTTCCCCCCGGCTAAAATGTGTTCAGCCTTTTCAGGCTGAACACATCCCATGGGTTGCGGTTCGACGCGATTGAATAGGCAGGAAAACGTCAAGTTGAATAGTGAAGAAACATTCAGGCCATCCTTGCGTCAGTTGCGGAAGGACAACCATGCTCAGCTTGCCTAACCGGCACTGACTATAGGGGGACCCGGGCTTAAAGAGCTCGAGCCGAATTCTTGACTTTCATAGAGATTCAGCAATGGATAGTTATTTATTATCTCATTTGGATGTGCTGGAAGCCGAGGCCATTCACATCATGCGCGAAGTGGCAGCCGAATTCGAGCGGCCGGTCTTGCTCTTTTCTGGAGGGAAAGATTCGATATGCATGTTAAGGCTGGCCGAAAAAGCCTTCAGGCCAGCGCATTTTCCATTTCCCTTGCTGCATATCGACACAGGACATAATTTCCCCGAAGTCATTGAATTCAGAGATCGGAAAATCGCGACAACTCGGTGAGCGTCTTATTGTTCGATCTGTTGATGATGCCATCAGAGCTGGGCTTGCCGCCGAGCCCGTGGGACCCGATAAGAGCCGAAACTGGCTGCAGATTCCAACCCTACTCAGCGCCATTGAAGATTTCAAATTTGACGCAGCCTTTGGAGGAGCTCGGCGCGATGAGGAAAAAGCCAGAGCTAAGGAACGTATTTTTTCGTTTCGCGACGAATTTGGCCAATGGGACCCGCGGAATCAACGTCCTGAATTGTGGAATCTTTATAATGCCAAGATTTCTCCAGGACAGCATATCCGGGTGTTTCCGCTCTCTAACTGGACCGAGATGGACATCTGGCAGTATATCCAGGAAGAGAATCTTGAAATTCCAGAGATCTATTTTGCCCATGAACGTGACGTCTTCCTGCGTGAAGGGATGTGGATGAGTCAGTCCGAACTGTTACCGCTTCGAAAGGGCGAACGAATCGAACGTAAATCCGTCCGATTCCGAACGGTCGGAGATGTCGTTTGTACTGCGGCTATCGAGTCTCAATCGAGAACGGTGCAAGAGATCATCCAGGAAATCTCCGCGTTTCGGGTTACCGAGCGAGGAGCCAGGGCAGACGATCGGCGTTCGGAGAGTGCCATGGAGGACAGAAAACGCGAGGGGTACTTCTAGGGATGCCAGAGAGAAAACTAAAAAAGGAAATTGAATTGCTTCGTTTTTCCACCTGCGGAAGCGTGGATGATGGGAAGAGTACGCTCATTGGACGACTCCTCCAGGACTCGAAATCCATCTTCGAGGATCAACTGGCAGCACTTGAACGTACCCGTGTCATGCGAGGAGAGGCCGATGTAAACCTTGCAAATTTGACCGACGGACTCAAAGCAGAGCGGGAGCAGGGGATTACGATCGATGTAGCCTACCGTTACTTTGCGACGCCAAAGCGACGATTTATTGTCGCTGACACGCCAGGCCATATTCAATATACGAGAAATATGGTCACGGGGGCATCGAATGTCACGCTGGCTTTAATTCTTGTGGACGCACGCAAAGGAGTGGTTGAACAAACCAGACGTCACAGCTATCTCGCTTCACTTCTGGGTATCCCGCATCTCGTACTCTGTGTCAACAAGATGGATCTGGTCGACTATTCAGAAGAAGTCTTTGAAAGTATCCGGCTTGACTTCACCGCTTTTTCAACCCAACTTTCCATCAAACATATTTCATGTATTCCGTTGAGCGCTCTCCAGGGAGACAATGTGGTCGAGCGTTCCGAAAACATGCCTTGGTTCAGGGGCGAGCCGCTGCTCGGTTTTCTGGAAGATGTCTATATTGCAAGTGACTGGAATTTGAGGGACGCACGCTTCCCGGTTCAGTGGATTATCCGTCCGCAATCGGAAGAGTACCGGGATTATCGAGCTTATGCCGGACAAATCGCCAGCGGGGTGTTCCGAGTCGGTGAAAAGGTGATGGTGCTGCCTTCAGGGAAATGTTCTCGAATTAGATCCATTGAATTGATGGGAAAAACAATCAAAGTGGCTCGAGCCCCGATGTCGGTAGCCATTTTGCTGAATGATGATATCGATATCTCAAGAGGTGATCTGATCGCTCCAGTCGATGATCTGCCGATCGTTGCGAAAGAAGCCGAAGCGTTTCTCTGTTGGATGCATGAAGCACCCATGCAAATGGGAAAACGGTATTGGATCAAGCACACTGCCAATTCCACAAAAGTAGCATTCACTAATCTCCAATTCCGAGTGAACATTGAGACTCTCGAAGAAGAAAGCGCCTCCACCCTCGGATTAAATGAAATTGGCAAGGTCAATCTGCGCACCGCCACCCCGATCGCATTCGATGATTATTACCGCAATCGTCAACTGGGCGGGTTCATTGTGATCGATGAACGGAGTAACGCGACAGTGGGTGCTGGAATGCTTCTTGAGCCCAATAAAACCTTGCCGGCCCCGGAAGACGTGGATTATTCCATATAGCGTGTAGGCAAAAACTGCACCAAGGCGAAACCCAAGATCGGGAGGAGGGAGACTACCATCAGGGCACGAGCTAAACCCGCCACATCAGCAATGATTCCGATAATCGGGACGACCATTCCCCCTGTCCCCCAGGCAAGCCCCATCATCAATGAAGAAACAACGCTGGAGCTCTGCGGCATCAGATTTTGAGCCATGACAACATTCACCGGCAAAGTAGAGAGTAAAGCCAGTCCTGCGGCCGCCAAGAAGACATAGGAGAGGCTCCCGCTATTCAGCAGAAAGGCCAAGAGCAGTGGGGTTGAAAGAAACATGGACCAAGAAATGACGTTTTTCCCGCCTAACCTGTCTGCAACTGGCTCCTCCACAAAAACCTCCTACCGCGCCAAAAAACAAGAAAAGGGTCGTGATCTTGCCGGCCATTGTTGGTGTTGCCCCTTTCTGAGAAAAGTAAAGAGGCAGAAAGTTCACAAAACAGACTTGAAGGGCGGAACGAATAACCACTAAAAGGAAGAGGATAAGAAGCGGATACCAAACCGCCTTTATCGCCTTTTTCAGATTCACATTTTCTCTGACCTTGGTCGAGTGCGGCGTTGTAGGAACGGAGAAGTAGAGCAGGAAGAAGACGAGCAACTCCCGGAACCATGACCCAATAAGACCGCTCGAGTCCAAAGGTAGCAACCGCGGAAGTAATGATCACCGGGCCCAGTGAATACCCGATCGTTCCCGAAGTCACAAAAATAGACATCCCCAACCCTTTGCGGTGCCTACTGGCCGAGGAGGCGAGAGCTGCACTTTGAGGATGAAACGAGGCAATCCCGACTCCTCCACAAAGCAACAGCAGAGCCAGGGTAAGGTAATTCGGGGCCACCCCCAGGAACGACATGAAGACGACCGTTACGAGTGGACTGAAGACTGCAAAAAGGCGCTTGAGATAGCGGTCTGAAAGGTATCCATAAGCCGGTTGTGTCAATGACGAGGAGATCACCTGCATGGCTGCCAACCAGCCTGCTTGGGCGATCGAGAGTTTTAGCTTCAGGACAAGCAGTGGGAGCAACGGGCCGAGAAAATTGGAATAAGCATCACTGATGAAATGACCGGCAGAAAGGGAAAAAATCGCAAGTCTGTCTTCCTTCTGCAGATCACGCATTTCTCTTCCTTCCTTGAACAGAATTTTTTGCGGCGGCGACAAAGCAACGAAAGATCTTCTGAGAAAGATCATCGGTTTCCCAGCCAATCTCCGGATGCCATTGCACGCCCAACAAAAATTGCCTACCTGTCCGAAGCTCGACTGCTTCTACGATCCCATCCGGGGAACTGGCAACGGATATGAGCTTTGGCGATAGTTCGCGAATGGCTTGATGGTGGTAACTATTGACTTTGATTTTCTGGACCCCCGCCAACGAATCGAGGAGGGACCCGGGCTTAATGCGAAGCGAATGCGAGTGGTAATCTTCCGAAGACGACTGATCATGTTTCACAGCGTCTTTGACTTGGGATGGGATGTCTTGCCAGAGAGTGCCGCCGAGATAAACATTGAGAATTTGGATGCCAAAACAGATCGCCAGTAATGGTTTCTTTTTCTTAAAAACACCTTCGAGTAATAACCAGTCGGTTTGATCGCGTCGTGTCAAGACGGATCCGATCTTTGGGTGGGGCTCCTGTTTGTAGCGATTCGGATCCACATCACTATTGCTGCCCGAGAGGACGATGCCGTCAAGATGTGTCGTTAACTCGTCAGCAAAAGCCTTGTCCGGGATCAGAGGGATGAGCAATGGGGACCCTCCGGCATGAGCAATCGCTTCGCTGTATTGTTTCCTCAAATAAAAACGATCTCCCCCGACGTCCATCCGGCAAGAGATTCCAATCAAGGGTCTGTAGGACAATTTCAGGCTCCTTTTTCAATTAAAGGTACGATGTTGCAGCTTGTGGGAAACCACCCAATCGGGGTTCGTACAAAAGAAATTGAATTGAAGCTCGAATCGAGTCCAAGCCTTTAATGATGAATGTCAGGCAGAGTCAGTAGAATTCTAGCTCTAACATCGCTAGGCGGCAGAGGCATTCTTCAGTAGAAGGCGGACTTCTCCGACCAAGAACAAGGAGCCCACCACGAGAATAACGTCCTTCGGGCCTGCGAGACGCCGGGCTAATTGTAATGCACTTTCGGGATTTTCGGTGTAGTGATAGCGATCCTTAAACTCTGGGAGCTCTTCTGCGATCTCAAAAGGATCCGCCGCGCGTTCCATTGAGATTCTCGACAAGACGATGTCCTTTCCGAGTGGAAAGAGAATTTTCCCCATCTCCTTGAAGTCCTTATCTTGCATGGCTGCAAAAACCAGGACGATTTGTTTTCCGATCAGAAATTTCTGGACGTATTCTTTCACACAAGAAGCGCCCGCCGGATTGTGGGCGCCGTCTAAGAGAACCATGGGGGCCATTCCGATGATCTCCATCCTCCCAGGCCAACAAGTCCGGCCAATCCCCTGCTGCAATTGTTCTTTGGTAATTTGAAATCCTGCAGAGTACAAAACCTCAGACACTTTGATCGCAGTCAATGCATTCAGGACTTGATGTTCCCCAGGTAAAAGCACATTGATCTCAATCCCTTTGCCAAATTCGCAATCTACAGATAGCTTGTACCGACCCAGAGCATCCGCCTTGGACTTGAACTGATAAGATCCCACAACGGGAAAGAGGGTGGCTCCAGCGGCTAGACTTTGCTTTTTCAGCACATCAACAACTTCGGGTACTGATGTGCAGTAAACAACAGGCAGGGGTTGGTCCTTGGTATAGGTTCTGGGTTTAATAATTCCTGCTTTCTCAAAAGCGATCTCTTCAAGGGTTTTTCCCAAGTAGCGTTGATGGTCCAGGCTAACATTCGTGATCACGCCGACGACAGGATCAACTACATTGGTCGCATCCAAGCGGCCTCCCATTCCCACTTCCAAAACAGCCACTTGAATTTTCTGCTCGGCAAAGTACCGTAGTGCAATAGCCGTTACTATTTCGAAGTAGGTGGGGTGCCGGTCCAAGCCTGGCTGCTCGTACCGATTAACTATAGGGTTCAAGAGTTTCTCGACCTCATTTTTGACAACCCCAGTGATCCTTGAGAATTCAGCTGACGGAATCGAGTTCCCATTGACTTGAATGCGTTCTTCAATCGTGTGCAGATGGGGCGAGGTATATAGTCCGGTCGTGTAACCAGCTTGGCACAGCACGGTCGAAATAAAGGCAGCAACCGATCCTTTACCGTTCGTCCCTGCAATGAGAATGGATTGAAAGTTTTTTTGTGGAGAACCCAAGGAGCTCAGGAGGGTTGAGATGTTGTAAAGACCGAGCTTGGCAGTCAAAACTTCGTTCCCTAGGGAGTACAGGTAACGAATGGCATCCGCTGAGTCCATAAACGAAAAAACCCACTCCTTCCTTTGAATACATCCGCAGAATGGGTGGGTAAGAAGAGCAAGAAAATTAATGGCCGAAGAATCTAAGGGATTTTATCAGATACTCCTTCAGGTCTTTTCGATTCACAATAGCATCGATCATCCCGTGATTTAGAAGGAACTCGCTGCGCTGGAAACCTTCCGGTAGTTTTTGTCGGATGGTCTGCTCAATCACCCGAGGTCCCGCAAATCCAATGAGCGCTCCAGGTTCAGCGATAATGATATCCCCCAACATAGCAAAACTGGCCGTGACTCCTCCGGTTGTCGGATCCGTAAGCACCGAGATATAAGGCACTTTGACATCGTCTAAGCGGGCCAAAGCTGAGCTAATTTTCGCCATTTGCATAAGGCTCAATGCGCCTTCCTGCATCCTTGCGCCTCCAGAGCAAGCCACAATGATCAGAGGATATTTTTTTTCGATGGATCGCTCGATCGCCCGAGTGATGACTTCCCCGACGACAGATCCCATCGATCCGCTGATAAAGGCGGCTTCCATCGCGCAAACGAAAATCGGCTTCCCCCCTAATTTACCTTCTGCTGAAATGACAGCATCTTTGAGCCCGGTTGCCCGGGCCATCTCTTCCAGGCGCCTTTTATAGGGTTTCTTGTCCACAAAATGGAGAGGGTCATTGGACACAAGGCGTTCGTCGAACTGTTTGTAAATTGCACCATCTAACAACAGCCGTAACCTTTCTCGTGCCGAGATTTTAAAGTGAAAGTTGCATCCTGGACAGACGTTTTGGTTGGCTTCCAAATCTTTTTTCCAGATGATCTGTTTGCACTGATCGCACTTCGTCCAAAGTCCTTCCGTTCGTACGGTTTTGTCTCCAATCTGGACGATGGGAGTCTGGCTCTTCTTAAACCAGGGCATAAAAAAGACCTCCTCCGTTTCTTAAAATCAGGCTACTTAACAGAATCTTTCATTCAGGTTTTGGCGAAGAAAAAACCAACTCTTCCTTGATTAACACACTTCCCTTGGCTCTCACAGGAGAAAGAAAATTCTCGAACCAAGGCAACTTCACACGGGATTTAAGTCTGGCCGCTACTGATCAAGAACAAATTCATGTTTCAAAACTCAAAGCAAGAGGGAGCCACAGATAAACATTCAGCCAGGCCACAGCACGATACCCCTACTTAACACCCCTTTCCTTTATCGCCGAGACCGTCAAGACGTCACCATTAAGATTTCCTTCCAAGATAACCAGAATGCCTTTTTCCTTTTTACTACTCTCAAGGAATGCCTTGGCTTTCTTGTTACCCTGGGCATCGAACTTGATAAACTTCCCTTCGGCGAAGATCCCATAGCCCGCTGCAACGCAGTGATCCATGAGGGCGCATTCCTTTGAGTGTTCTGCAGCCTTGGCCGTGTCCTTCACCTCTGCACCACACATTTGATCCAGCAGGTAACCGGCAAAAGTCACTTTCTTCCCTTGGGCAATGTTCCGGCCATGGAAACCGCCACGAACAGACAACCGATTATTAAGCTCACTTTCTTGATCATTACCGATTGCTCCTTCGCTGCGGAATTATTCTTAATACTCAATCGCCATGGCATGATAAGAAGAGCGCCTGATCATTGTCAAGCTGCCTTCCTGCGCGTCCGGCTTGCACCACGATTACGGATAGGATACAGTAGAATAATTCGGGCATCAAATATATCTGGGGTTTAATGATGACGCCTGATACCCTTGAGGTGTCAACTCAACTAGATGTTCTAATCGACGCGCAACAAATCCAGGCCAAAGTCAAAGAATTAGGAATCCGGATAACGGACGACTATACGGGGAAGCAGCTGCATCTGATCTGCATCCTTAAAGGTGCTTGTATTTTTCTGGCGGACTTGATCCGATATTTGCCCAAAAACACTACTTTGGATTTCATGGCGGTTTCTAGTTATAAGGAAAGTCAGCGCTCCTCCGGCGAGGTCAGAATCGTCAAAGATCTGGATTCTACGATTCAAGGGAGAGAAGTCTTGATCGTGGAGGACATTCTGGACACCGGCCTGACACTTGATTTATTTGTCTCGTTATCTCTGGACACGCGGTCCGAATTCCCTGAACATCTGCACTCTTTTAAGTAAGCGGTCCCGAAGAACCAAAGATGTAGCAGCCACCTATGTGGGCTTTGAGATTCCTGATGAGTTTGTCGTTGGGTATGGACTGGATTATGCCCAGAAGTTCCGAAATTTGACGACCATTTCCATTTTGAGGAAGAATGAAAAATCAAGTTCTCACTGGGGATGACATTAGTAACCTCTTACCTGGAAGTCCTTGTTATGTAATAAAAGGGACTATTGTGACTGCGCTGGCCCGCGAATTAGCAGTCCAACGACAAAGCACAATTATTGAGTGTGAGAACCTTGCAACTATTTTGGATCTGAAACCTCGTAGCAAGTGCATCGCCATGAGTAGCGATAAGGAGTGTGGGGCGCTGAAATCGCAATTAGGTGAGTTTCTCGAAAGAGATGGGTATGTGGTCCTGGATTGTGGTGACGACCTTCAGGACAACAGCCGTTGCCCCTCAGCCGAGCTAAGAGTTGCCACTGCCGTGAGTATTGGAGAGGCACATCGGGCGGTAGCCATTGAGAGCGCCGGCACCGGGTCTTATATCCTGGCCAATAAGATGCCTGGAATTCGAGCCGCATTGTGCTATGACCGGTTGAGCGCCAGTAATTCCCGCAAATATGATGATGCCAATTTCCTGGCTTTAAGCCCTGAAGCCAATTCCATCGACCAAATGAAATTAATCCTCTCAACCTGGCTCAACACATCATTCGATGGAGATCGCTATCAGTATCGAGTCACCAGAATCGAAGAGTTGGAAAATCAATTATTGAGGAGTAGCCTAGTCGCCATTCCGGGTGACTGCAGTTGTGCTCTTTAGAGCGTTCCGTCCCTTACTTCTTGGCTCTCAGCCGGTATTTCGTTCGTGGGTAGCCTAGCTAAGTTGTACCCATTGGGATGGACGGCTCTAGCTGGGAACGATGACCCCAGTGGGACCAGTTGCAGCACGGACTCCTGAAACTTAGAAGAAGGCAAATACAAGCAGAGAAACCGTTTCTATGCATCCCGAATCGATCATCCCCGCGAATGGTAGCCAAGTACCCTCAGGAGTCCACGCCCGTCCCTGTGTTTCCATTCTCCTCTTTTCAAATGGGTTGGCGGGATGTATTTTCCTAAGGACGGTTTAAAACCACGCTTGTCTGAGAAGAATACCAGGCCAGATAGACCCATGATGCCGTTGAGGCAAGAAGGATAGCTCTCCTTGACCACGAACCAAGAGAACCTGTTTGAGCTGATTTTCGAAGTGGGTCGAGAAATCAATTCAATTCTTTCCCTCGACGAACTTATGGAGAAGATCGCCGAAACTACCCGCCGGTTCATCGACTACCAGATTTTCGCTATTCTACTGGTCGACGAAATCCGGAAGGACCTCTATTGGCGATTTACTTTGGGATACCCTGACAATGTTAAAGGGACGCACATCAAAATTGGAGAAGGTTTGGTAGGCACCGCTGCGTTACGCCGTGAACCGATTTTGGTCCCTGACGTAACCCGAGATTCTCGTTACATTGATCTGATTGAAGGCGTCCGCTCTGAGCTCGCGATTCCTTTGCTCTCGAGGAATCGCCTGGTCGGAGTTCTGGACATCGAAAGTCCCCAGCCCAATTATTTCCAACCCTATCACCAGAGAGTCTTAACCCTGTTAGCATCCCAACTGGCTGTCGCTATTGACAATGCGCTCCTCTATGAGAGTCTTGTATCAAAGAGTGAGATGCTTGAAACTCTCAACGAGATCGGGAAAGAACTCTCCTCGATTCTTGATCTCGAACAACTTCTGAAGAAAGTCGCGGAGCAGCTCCGCCGGGTCTTTCACTACCACATCTTTTCTATCCTGCTCGTGGACGAAGAAGAGCAGGTGCTTCGATCCTGGCTTTCCGTGAAGTACAATCGTGATGCCAAGGAGAAATCGAGAATCCCATTGGGAAAAGGGCTCGTCGGGACCGCGGTCACGAAAAAGCGTCCTCTTCTCATCAATGACGTGACCAAAGATCCTCGCTATATCAGCGTTACTCCAGAAACACGTTCAGAGCTTGTCATCCCGCTGATCTACAAAGACAAAGCCATCGGTGTTTTCGATCTCCAAAGTCCATTCCTGAACTACTTCACACCCTTTCATGAGGAGACCCTCATGGCATTGGCAAGCCATGTGGCGGTCGCAATTGAAAACGCCAGACTATATGAGAGAGTGGTCGCAGCCGAAGCCTTGCTGGATCGTGAGCTGAAATTTGCCCGCGAAATTCAATATTCCCTCATTCCCGACAAGTATCCCGAAATCCCTAATACAACCTTTTTTGCAGAATTCCGCCCTGCCCGGATTCTAGGGGGGGATCTTTACGACTTTTTCTCTTATGACGACGATACAGTCGCTATTGCCATTGGCGACGTATCCGGCAAGGGAGCACCTGCAGCCCTCTATGGTGCTGTTGCCAGCGGCATTTTGCGAACCCGAGCTGGGCGAAAGTATTCGCCAGCAGAAATGTTGCGGCTCATGAACATCTCGTTACGACAGCGCGCCATCGAGGGGCGCTTTATGAGCCTCTCTTATGCAATCTATAATGGGAATACCCGGATCCTCAAGTACTCCAACGCCGGATCCCCTCCGCTCATTGTATGCCGGGGAGGAAAGGCCGAGGTTCTCTCCGTTCAAGGGTTTCCCTTGGGTCTTTTCGATGAAGCGGAATACCGAGAAATTAAGGTCGCGCTAAATCCAGGCGATTGTGTGATTTTCTATACTGATGGCTTGCTCGAAGCCAGGGATCTGCGGGCAGAGGAATTCGGAGTGGATCGCCTAAAAGAAGCCGTGGCGCGCTACTCGTCCCTTCCAGTGAAGAGATTAGTAGATAAAATCCTCTCGGAGATTGAGCAGTTTTCGCTGGATAACAGGAAATATGATGATCAAACGATTGTCGCGCTGAAAGCGACTTGACACCTGGCAGATGCGATATTCTACTGAGGTTTTCTCAATGGGAGGGAAGGTCCAGGGCTGGTACTCTCAAAATCCATTCTAATCTTTGTTCTCCTGGAGGTCCTTCTCGTCTTTTTTCATTGCACCCTTGAAGTTCTTGATCCCTTCCCCTATCCCTTTGCCAATTTCGGGTAATCGCTTTGCACCAAACAGAAAAAAGACAATTGCCAGTATGATAATCAATTCAGGAAGACCGATTTTTCCGCCTAGCATGGTAACCTCCTACAACAAAAGTCCAACAGGGGAGCCTAATCCATCAAATTTAGTCTATGGGAATTGCAGACCAATATCAAAGGAATTAATGTCCCACTTCGTTACTTTGGCTCTTTCACGCAGAGTTCATCGAAAGCCTGAGTCAAAGAATTGGCAATCGCTACCGGATCGCGACCCTCAATCTGATGGCGGTGCAACATGAATAGCGGCTTCCCATCTTGAAACAGTGCCACAGAAGGGGAGGAGGGGGGGTAATTCTTTCAGGTGTTCACGAACTCTGGCCGTCGCTTCAACATCGCCGCCCGCGAAAACGGTCGCGACCTTATCGGGCAAAACCGAATGTTGCAATGCCAAGGCGATCCCAGGGCGCGCGCCTCCGGCTGCACAGCCACACATCGAATTAACAATCATCATCACTATACCGCTTCCAGGAGCTATTAGCTTGTCCACTTCCTCAGGGGTTTTTGTTTCAATAACCCCAAGGCGAGTCAGTTCTTTTCGCATTGGGCCAATAAAATCTTCAGGATATCGCAATTTAAGTACTCTCCTTTAGGTTTCGTCTTCAGGGGCAAACGTATCCTTGAATGGGATAGATTATCTTAACGGGATTTTCCAGATTTGCAAGCACACCCAATCCGCAGGAGACAAAAAACGTCGCGTGCAATTGCCGACCACGGTACTAATCCTAGGCAAGAGTAGAAACCCGACACCCTCTAGACTTACCCTCAAATTATGAATTTGCAGTGGACCAGGTAGTACAAGGCCCCAATTATGATAATCTTACGGAATAACCATCTGCCCCGAGCTCTGCTCGATTCAAATTATGCTGGGCGATATTCGCCAGATGCAATGGCCTCACCGCACGGAACCCAATTTCAACCGTCGCATTTGGCTGCTTTCGAGATTTGACACATTCCAGGAAGTTTGCCCAATGGGGAAGGGTATCGGTCGCTCCACCCGCGAGATTTTGCCGGATCGGAGTCGGCGTCTTAAATCGATCGTAGCCTTTCTCGCTCCAGGGTTCAGCAAAGACGCGATATCCATCTTCGGACAATTCCAGAGTTCCTTTCTGTCCTTGAAAGACAACCCCCCAACCTTTCATGAATGTGTTCATGTAGGCTAGGGTCCAGGTACACATGAATTTGGGAAATTCGAATATCGCGCAAAATGTGTCTGGGGTCTGAGAAGGCTGGAGTTTGTAAACGGTGCCGTATGTTTGAGCTGCAATGGGTTGTTCAACATTGTTGAACCATTGAATGACATCGAGCAAATGGGTACCCTGATCCGTCATGTTTCCGCCCGAGTAATCCCAAAAGAATCGCCAATTCCTGAAGCGAATGGCGTCGAAAGGGATCTTCGGGGCAGGCCCCAGAAATGCATCCCAATCAAGTTTGCCAGGCAGCGTGGGATCTCGACTAAGCATTGGAATATTCCAATACCACTCTGCTCGGACCAGATTGATTTCCCCGATAAGTCCTTCGTCAATAATCGCCTTTGCTTCACGGACTAGGGGGGAACTTCGCCGCTGCATCCCGATTTGAACGATTCGATCGGTCTTGCGAACTGCATTGACCATGTCCAATCCTTGCTCGATCGACCAGGACATTGGTTTTTCGGAATACGCATCCTTACCAGCCTTGAGAGCGGCAAGAAGATGATCATGATGCCAGTGTTCGGGGGTAGCGATCAACACGGCATCGATATCTTTTCGGTCTAGTAATTGTCGATAATCCGTATAACCCTTCGCGGCAGGACCAGCAATCTCGAGCCCCTTTTGAAGATTGACATCGTAGACGTCGGCTACAGCAACCCATTCCACTCCCAGAGTCTTGGTTTTATTCAGATGATTCCGGCCCATGCCGCCCGAACCGATGATTCCCATCACGACACGATCATTGGCGCCGAGAACGGGTCTTGTACGCGAAGTGGCTATAACTGCTGAAGCCCCGGCCATGGAAACATTTTTGACGAATTTTCGACGGCCAATCTTTTTGTCCAGCATTGAAAGTCCTCCTTTAGGGACTAACGGCAAATGGAACAGTACCGATTGAATCACGAAATGAATTTCACACCTAAAAGTACTTTCATTTTACCAGGCCACGGTAGTTGAATTGTAAAGTTTCGTGCAACAAGTTTGAGTTCATTTAAAAAGAACCTGTTGCTGATGACACCGTTCTTTACCTGACTGATAAGCTGTTTTATGATGTGAGTGTGTTTCGATGCATGAATTTAGTAGTGATTCTTCCTGCCAGCCTGAACGATGCCATCCACCAAGGCCGACAAAGACACTCGAACCCAAAAGCAACCCGCGGCAGAACCTCTCTACAACGTGGTTCTCCTTAATGACGATGACCACAGCTACGACTATGTTATTGAGATGTTGCAGTTCCTATTCTATTTTTCAACTCAGGAAGCCTTCAGCCACGCTATGGAAGTGGATTTAACCGGGCGAACGATCCTCGTCACCTGCAGCCTAAAAGAGGCGGAATTTGGCCGCGATCAGGTTCATGCCTACGGGCCTGATCAAAGAATCCCGCATTGTCGGGGATCGATGTCCGCCGTGGTCGAACCTGCACAAGTCAAGAGATAACATTTCACAAAGAACGGCTCGACTGTCGTGCCGATACCGCCAAGATCTGTGCCCGACCCTTGGAAAATTTGAGAATCGGGCGCGAGCTCATGGGTGCAAGAGATTCGAGACTGCGTTCCCGCCATTCAGGACAGTGAGAAGGCACTCCCCGAAGCCCATTACCTCTTCTCCGCATCATCGACAATGGCTTCTGCTTCCCGCTCATGGTAGCTTCCTCCTCAGCTCGATTGCAAAAACAAGTCATAATGCACACTTTCTATCAACGGGGGAATCCATGGCGGAGCCCGCAGTCTTCCACACCTCCTACTCTTCTCCTACCGAGGTAGAGCTTGGACAAAGAAAGAAAGCCCGTTCTTCTGGATGAGGCCCACCACCCTGCTGTGTGGGTTCCTCGTTCGTTCATAATTGAGTAGCCTGGCGTTGTCCGTCAGTACCTGCCGCTTGGATTGTCCTCTCCATCACCCAAGCGTTTTCTCTTGGATCCATATAGTAATCCTTACGCTCGGCAATTTTGTGGAAACCATTTTTTTCATAAAACCGAATGGCCCGTTCATTGGACTGCCTAACTTCCAAAAGCATAGGCGAAAGACCCATTTTTTCGGAGAGCCGAATACACGCCTGAATCAATTCTTGTCCGACACCTTTGGACAAGTACTGACGGGCCACTACAATATTGCAGATTTCACTATGATCAAACAACTGTGCGAAGATGGCCAAGCCTGCCAATTCGTGCGCTGGCCCTTCTGGAACCGCAACCCCTTCCTCTTCAGCCACAAAACAATAATAGATGATTGGGTTCGCCAGTGCTGCACGGTATCCTTGCTCTCCCCACTTGCTCAGATAATCCCAGCTATTTTCAAGGGCGATAATGCCTGGAATATCTTCTTCCTGCATGGGTCGAACGGAAACCATTACCTTTCTTTCCAGTGAATCTCCGCGTCAGACTGTCGCAAGTAGAAAGCAGCCAGGTCTTGCGCAGAGCAAAATTCTTTTCTTGGTGGCGCGCTGATATGCAATCCGAGCCATAGGTTGTCCTAGAAAGAGATCCGTCGCAAAAATCTTCCATTGCCCTCTTCCTCTTCCCTCGATGATTTCTCGATATTGGTGGGCACCAAAACCAATGAAACTGACTTCTGCCTCCGAAATCTGTGCAATGACACTTGCCACTTCTCCTCCGATCCCGTCCGAAAGCATCTTTAATTCTGATCCCCGACGTTCGTAAACACATGCGTAGACCTCGCCACGACGTGCCGGAATGAGCGGAACCAGGATGCCTTGAAGATCGTGATGTTTCTCGACCCATGCCTCAAATGACGTTATCGGGATGGCGGGTTTCCGCATTGAATCCGCCAATCCCTTCACTGTGGTCAGCCCGATGCGAATCCCCGTAAATGACCCCGGCCCAGAGATCACGGCAAACCCATCCACGTTGGATATCGTCTGATTGGCGCTCTTGAGAACTGCGTCGATCCCCGATAATAAGCGGGCAGAATGAGTCTGTAGTGAATCCACATGAAGTTCTCCAAGAACTCTTTCTCCACAAACGAGAACGACGCTTCCGGCACTGGAGGACGTATCAATACAGAGAATATTCATTTGACCGAGGTCACATCAGAGAATTCGAAAACACGAGAAGATCTTTTTTCTTTTCTCCCTATGCGGAGTTTAAATGTATTGTGTACACGAGGCCCGCCAACCGGGAACGGGTCGCGTTGACACTCGTAAACACCGGAATTATATACTTCCAGGATTTTTGGCACCAACCGTTTCTCCGCATGACCCCTCCTGCCAAGGGAGAATGGATTCCATGGAACCCTCAACCCCTATGATGACGCAGTACCATCGGGTGAAGAAAGAATATCCGCATGCGCTCGTCTTCTTTCGTCTGGGGGATTTCTATGAACTCTTCTTTGAGGACGCTGTAGTCGCCTCCCGTGAACTGGAGATCACCCTCACTTCCCGAAACAAGGAAAAAGGGCTGTCCGTACCCATGTGTGGAGTCCCGTATCACGCCGCAGACAGTTATATGGCAAAACTCGTCAGGAAAGGATACAAAATTGCCGTCTGCGACCAAGTTGAACGACCCAAACCTTCACAAAAACTGGTTCGACGGGAAGTCAGCCGAGTATTGACTCCGGGTACGGTTGCCGACGGAAACCTGTTGGAACCACAGGAGAACAATTTCTTGAGTGCCCTGTGGGTAGATCGGAGCGGCGTGGGCCTGGCTTCCCTCGATATTTCGACGGGAGACTTTCAGACCACGGAGTTCAAGGGAGAAAACGCTTTGAACAGTTTCAGACCGAGCTAGAACGCCTTAGACCAAAAGAACTGATTCATGCCTCTCTCCCGCCGCACGAAAGGCTTCACCAAATTGTCCAGTTTATCCCGTCACAAACAATCATTGAAGATTGGATCTTTTCGACAGACTACGCCGAACGCACGCTGACCGAGCATTTTGGAGTGATGAGCCTTGAAGGATTCGGTTGCCAGGATCGTAAGCTCGCTGTGGCCGCGGCTGGAGCAGTTTTACATTATGTGAAGGACACCCAGAAAGCCCGGCTAAGCCATATCGACCATTTGAAATACTACGATCTGAGCGGAGCACTGGTACTGGATTCCTCGACGGTCCGTAACCTTGAGTTAGTGGAATCTCTCTTCGACGGTACCAGACATGCGACTTTGATTTCTTGTCTGGATCGAACTTCGACGGGCATGGGCGCACGATTGCTCAGAAGCTGGTTGCTGCGCCCTGAAATTGATTTGAACGAGATCCAATTGCGGCTAGATGTCATTACTGAACTAAAAGGGAAATTGATCGAGCGCGAAGAAATTAAGAAACTTCTTCAGAAGGTCTACGATGTCGAGCGATTGCTTTCCAAGGTAACGCTGTCTACAGCCAACGGGCGGGACCTTGTCGCTCTCCGACAATCCCTGGAACAAATCCCTTTCCTCAAAACCCGCTTGGGATCATTCGCCACGCGGCGCCTCCAAGAACTGAACCACTTGGCAGATCCATTGGAGGACGTTGCCGAACTCATCGGAAAAGCTCTAAAAGATAACCCTCCTATCCTGCTCACTGAGGGCGGATTGATTCGAGAGGGCTACCATAGTGAGCTCGATGAGCTTCGTCAGATCAGTACCTCAGGGAAGCAATTTATCGCAGAATTGGAGTCCCGTGAACGTTCTCTTTCCGGGATTAGTAATCTAAAGGTAAGGTTTAATAACATTTTTGGATATTACCTCGAGGTGTCCAGGTCCCATCTGGGCCTGGTTCCTTCACATTACGAAAGGAAACAAACCCTGGTCGGCGCTGAGCGGTTTACAACTTCTGAACTAAAGGAATATGAACGTAAAGTTCTTGGGGCAGAAGACCGGATGGTAGAAATTGAATATGAGCTCTTTACAGAACTTCGTTCCAAAGTTGCGCTGGAAGCAGTGACGGATCAGGCGATGCGCATCGGCCCTGGCACAATTAGACTGCTTGATTTCTCTCACTGAAGTGGCGCATTCCCATTCTTATGTCAGACCAGAAATTGCACCCGATGGCGAGTTTATCGTGAAAGGAGGTCGCCACCCGGTCATCGAACAGCTCACCGATCAACTTTCGCTTGGAAAGTTCATTCCCAATGATCTCTATCTAAATGATTCCACCGATCAAATCCTCATCATTACCGGACCAAACATGGGAGGAAAATCGACGTACCTCCGGCAGACGGCTCTTTTTTCCATCATGGCGCAAATGGGTTCTTTTGTCCCGGCAGACTATGCGCGATTGCCGCTGATTGATCGTATTTTCACTCGAATCGGCGCAACCGATAATCTCGCACGCGGCCGCTCCACCTTTATGGTTGAGATGACCGAAACGGCAGTGATTCTCAATGCCGCTTCTTCCCGAAGCCTTGTCATTTTGGATGAAATTGGACGCGGAACAGCCACATTTGATGGATTGGCGATAGCCTGGGCAGTCATCGAATTCCTCCATTGTCACTTGCGTTCCAAAGTCTTGTTCGCGACTCATTACCATGAACTGACCGAGCTGGCAGATCTTTTGCCTGGAGTGAAGAACTACCATGTCTCCGTCAAGGAAGTGGGTCAAGAAATTATTTTTCTTCGAAAGGTGGAGCCGGGAGCAGCAGATAAGAGTTACGGGATTGAAGTCGCCAGGCTTGCTGGCCTCCCCTCCAGCGTCTTGGAAAGAGCTCGCGACATTCTGAAAAAGCATGAAGAGGGGGAACACGAAATCAGCGATCAACTGACGCGAAGTTTCAAACGAAAGCAAACCTCCTTGGAGAATCAACTGAATTTGTTTGTCCTGAGTGATCATGAAGTGCTTGAAGAACTCCGCCAAATAAATCCTGACGAGCTTACTCCTCTACAGGCTTTGCAAAAATTGAATGAATTTAAATCGAAAGTAGAAGAATAATTGCCCAAGAACTCCAAACTTGTTATCGGATTAATGTCGGGAACCTCTCTAGACGGTGTCGATGCTGCTCTGGTGGAGATTTTTGGGGCAGGTCGGCAGACGCGAATTGTGTTGCGGCATTTTATCTCCATCCCCTTTGATTCTCGAGGTCCACCGAGAACTTCTCCAGATCGCTTCAGGATCGCCTGTTCCGTCCCAAGGTGATCAGCCAGATGAACTTTTTGATCGGAACACTCTATGCAGAGGCGATTCTTAAGTTATGTGAGGAGGCCCGCGTTAAGATCAACCAGATTGACCTGGTCGGTTCCCATGGGCAAACGATCTTCCATCAATCGGAGCCGGATGCCTTTTGCGGTCGGACTTTGGCATCGACTCTACAGATTGGGGAAGCTTCAATCATCGCGGAACAAACCGGGATAACGACGATCTGTGATTTTAGACCGCGGGATATGGCCGCGGGTGGCAAAGGTGCTCCCCTCATACCCCTATGTGGACTATTTGCTTTTTCGACATCCACGGCACGGTCGTATCCTCTTAAATATTGGGGGTATCGCCAATGTGACAGTTCTTCCAGCAGCCACTCACGCTGGCAGAAATCGTGGCTTTTGATACTGGGCCCGGTAACATGGTGATTGATGGGTTGGTCCGACGGATGACCCACAATGAAATGGGATTCGATCGAGACGGAGAAATCGCCCGAAGTGGAAAAATCATCCCGGCGCTTCTCAAGAAACTAGTTCGGCAACCTTACTTCTCTCTTCCCCCTCCGAAGACGGCAGGTCGAGAGCAATTTGGAATGGCTTTCCTCGAAGAACTGCTTCGATTAGGAAATTCTTTCTGTTTAGAGGACTTGATATGCACGGCAACGGAGCTCACCGTACAGACTATTGCGAAGGCCATCGATCCTTTTATCGCTCGGAAAACCCTCAATTCGCCAGCTGATTGTATCGGGCGGAGGTTCCAGAAATTCCTACCTGATGCAGAGGATCAAGAAAGTCTTATCCCAGCTGGATGTTTTGGCATCGGATGAATTGGGAATCCCGTCTATAGCTAAAGAGGCTATTGGTTTTGCCATCCTCGCTAATGAGACGCTGCATTTTCATCCCGGGAATGTACCATCAGCCACGGGCGCACGCCATATGACGGTCTTGGGGAAGATCATTTATCGGAAAGAATTTCAAACGTATCCGGCCTCGTAGCAAAGCGCTGACTTTGTTTATTAATGGCCTCGAAGTGTTCGCTCTTCCCGGCCCTGGGTTCTTAATGGCAGATTCAAAGAGGCCAATGCATACTTTGTCACCCATTGACGGATCTCAATTGTTTGTCCTCCTGACGGACCATGCTCAAATCCTTACAAGTCAAAATTTTTTGCTCCCGGAAAACTATGTGGCTCGTATTAGGTTTGATACTCGCTGGTGTTCATCAGGGCTGCGGGTCATCCCCGCACCATGGACCCAGCCATTACGATCGCGCTGGAAGCCGGACCTACCAGTCTGGATCCTCGCATTGGATTAAGTGCGGAATCGGAACGAATTCAACAACTGATTTTTAGTTCTCTGGTCCGTAGGGGAAGAAGATTTGAAATCCTACCAGACCTTGCGACCCGCTGGGAATCCCTCGATCCACTGACCTACTGCTTTTACCTCCGGTCTGGAGTGAAGTTTCATGACGGAAGGTCCACTGACGGCGAGGGATGTGAAATATACCTTTGAATCTCTCCTGAATGGCTCGCTCGTTTCCCCGAAATCTTCCACCTTCCAGCTTATCCAGTCGATAGAAACACCGGATGAGCACACCATTGTTTTCCGGTTGAAGGAACCTTTTGCCGGATTTCTCTGGAACTTGACAAACGGAGGGATTGGGATCGTACCCTATGGGTCGGGCAAAGACTTTCAACGCAACCCGGTAGGCTCGGGCCCCTATCGTTTTGTCTCTTACTCGCACGAAGAAGAACTTCTTCTCGAAGCAAATCTCGACTATTTCGGAGGACTCCCCCGCCGCAGGCCGCATCCGGTTTATGGTCATTCCGGACTCCACAACCCGGGCTTTGGAATTACGAAAGGGATCCATTGATATTGCTCAAAACGTGTTGACCCCTGATTTCGTGATGGCTCTTAGCGCGAACCCCATCTTCGAGTGGCGAGCTGTTCCAGGAACCAATTACCAGTACATCGGATTAAATCTCAAAGATCTCGTTCTTCGGGATAAGAAAGTACGAAAAGCAATTGCCTATGCAATTCCACGGGAGGACATTATCCGCTACTATTGGCGCGGTCTGGTTATCCCAGCCTCGAGTTTGCTTCCTCCGAATCACTGGGCTTATGAGCCCGAGTTGGAGCGCTATTCCTATGATCCGGAAAAGGCCCGTAATCTGCTCGACATGGCTGGCTGGAAAGATCCCGATGGCAAGGGGCCTCTGCCACGTTTTAGATTGACGTTCAGGACCTCTACAGAGGAGTCTTCCCGACAGGTGGCTGCAATTATTCAACAAGCCTTGAAGGAGGTTGGCATTGCGGTGGACCTTCGTTCCTACGAATTCGGCACTTTTTATGCAGACATTGTGAGAGGCAATTTTCAAATTTACTCACTGCGATGGATTGGAGGAAATAATGACCCCGACCTCTTTGAAAGAGCGTTCCATTCCCGCGAAGTTCCCCCTAAAGGGTATAATCGTGGTCGATACGAGAATCCTGAAGTGGACCTGCTGATTGATGAGGCCCGCCAAGAGTCCAACCTGGAGAAAAGACGTACGGCTTATTCCAGAATTCAAAAGATTCTTGCTGATGATCTGCCCTACATCAGCCTCTGGTATATGGACACCGTTTGCGTGTACAACCGTCGCCTTTCGGAAATCGAGTTGTCTCCGGCTGGAAATTTTGACTTTGTCCAGACCTTGAAAATTAAGAGGAATCAGTGACTCAGGACATCTCGGAGAATGGAAAAGATATATGGAGATGGTGTCGCGCCATGTAGGCTGTGAAGATGAATACCTCACGTAAAGAAGCCAGCGTGCGGGAGCGAAAATTGGATTCAATGACACTATGTTGAGCCGGCGAACCAAAGGTCGTGATTTCATGATCTCGAAAGATTCTTCTAATCCGGAACAGATGAAAGCCATCACTGACAGCAATAACCCGGGTAAAATTATGCTGTTTGAGAAATTCGATGGCCCTTTCAATACTCTCACCGGTTGTCAGACCGCTGGGCTCAGTGTAGATGCAATCCTCCGGGATGCTCTGCTTCATCAGATACAGCTTGCCCACCCCCGCCTCAGAGTACCTCGGGTCAAAACCATATCCTCCCGTAGTCATGATCTTACCGGCAAATTTCTCTTTAAAGAGAGCTGCTGCATGATCTAATCGGGACTTAAATACCGGGGAAGGCCTCCCGTTATATTGGGCAGCCCCTAAGACGAAAATGATGTCGGCTGGCTGAGATTCATCAAGCGCCGCACTACGTCGAATCAGGACATAGAGAACAAGAATGTAGGCCAGGAGTAAAGATGGAAGATAGGCGAATAATATCTGGAAAAGGACTCTCTTTCCACGCTCTTTCATGGAGACAAGTAAGAAGAAAACCTCTCAAGGGGAATAGCGCCTTCGCGTACGACGCGAATGGGGTCTCGAGTAAGATCTAGGATTGTAGACGGTGCTCTCCCTCGGGTATCCCCCTGGTCAAGAATCAGGTCAATTTTTCCCCCTAACTGGATCAAGACATCATCTGCGGTCGAGCATACCGGGTGAGTCGAAAGATTGGCACTCGTCCCAGTAACAGGGCTATCAAATGACCGAATTAACGTTCGAGTACCTTTGAATCAGGAATCCGGACTCCTACGGTACCCGTTCCTCCAGTAATCTTCAATGGGACGTGATTTGCTGCCGGGAGAATAAGGGTCAGTGGCCCAGGCCAGAAATTTTCTGCGATTTCATAAAAAGGCTCTTTGCAGACCTGACGTCATGACTTCAACCTGGTCTATCGAGTCTGCAAGTAGGAGAAGAGGCTTCCACTCCTTCCGTTTAGTAATGAGGAAGATCTCTTCAATAACCCTTAGGTTGAACGGGTCCGCGCACAAGACGTAGAATGTTTCAGTGGGGACAGAAATGATGTTCCCGTTCTCAATCGATGCCAGAGCAACCTGCAGAACAGAATCATCAATCGTGCTATCTTGTATCCTAATTCGTTGTGTAATCATTCGGTTAGCAAATTAACATAAATTTTCGGGTACGGTCAATGAATGGATATAGCCAGGGAGTGAATACTTGATCATCCGCTCAACAGCCAACAATCAAGTCAAAAAAATCAGGGATCAGATTCGAGAAGGTTGGCCGGATTCACGGGGTCGTGTTCTTGTCGAAGGGATTACGCTCATTGAGGAAGCGCTTAAAAGCCGCTTGGATGTGGACTCCTTTTATGTGAGCGAACAGACTCGGAAAATGAAACTCTTGGAGGACCTGCTAAAAAGCTCTAAGACCTACCAAGCCACGGTCATCCAATTGTCCGAAAAGGTTTTCAGTGAAATTTCCAGTACGGAAACGCCTCAGGGCGTATCCGCTTTGGTATTCCTCCCAAAATGGAGCTTCAAAAGAATTCTTACCAAAGATTCTCTCATTGTCTTTGACGCATTGCATTCAAGATCCTGGAAACCTGGGAACTCTTTTGCGTTCCGCGGAAGCTTTTGGGGCAGACGCCATTATTCTGAGCAAGAATTCTGTCAACCCTTATAATTCAAAGGCTATTCGGGCGTCTGCGGGCTCGGTGTTCCGGGTTCCCTGTTTTCCTGGTTGGGACATTCAAGCGACTTTGGCACTGTTTGGCGAAAACAACTACCGAGTATACGCCACTGGCCCAGGCAAAGGGATGGCTTTCGTGACATTGATTATCGCGGGCGGGTCGTCTTAATTTTAGGGAATGAAGCAAGGGGGCTGGACAGTAATATTCTCGATCAAGTCGAGCGCCAGATAACCATCCCGATTTCCTCTTCAGTAGAGTCGCTTAATGTAGCGGTCGCTTCTTCCATCATACTTTGTCAAGCCGCTGAGCAACGAAAAACACGCCAAAGACAATGATTTTCCGGATGTCGGGGTCTTTCCTTTTGAGGGTGTGGCCAGAATGAATATGGATTTGTTTTCCAATCTCCAGAATGGATTAAAGAAGGCGACTGATCGAAGTACGCCTCTTGCCGATCGAATGCGCCCCCAAAAGTTGGAGGAGCTTGTCGGGCAAAGGCATTTGCTGGCGCCTGGGAAACCCCTAAGAGTCGGTATTGAGAGAGATGAGCTTCGATCCATCATCCTTTGGGGCCCACCGGGCACCGGGAAAACTTCCCTTGCCCACGTTATTGCCAATTTGACACACTCTGATTTCATTCCTTTCAGTGCGGTTCTTGCAGGAATAAAGGAAATCAAAGCCGTGATGTCGGAGGCCGAGAGAGTTCGTGCTTACGGCCGGAAAACAATTCTGTTTATTGATGAAATCCACCGGTTCAACAAATCCCAACAGGACGCATTCCTCCCGCATGTCGAGACAGGAAATATTATCTTGATCGGTGCCACCACTGAAAACCCTTCGTTTGAAATCAATGCGGCATTGTTGTCGCGCTCCAAAGTATACGTACTTGAGCCATTGACGGTTGAAGACATCCTATTCCTTCTGAAAAAGCCTTATCTGAACAAGAGAAAGGCCTCGGTGCCGAACCCATTGAAATCACGGATGACTTATTGGCTCAAATCGCGGTTTTTGCCAACGGAGACGCCCGAACTGCCTATAACACGCTAGAGCTGGCATTTCAGCTAACTCCTTTGTCAGACAACAAATAAGAAGATCATTACCCCGCAACTATTAGCAGATACTTTCCAGCGGAAAATGCTGCTTTACGACAAGTCCGGCGAGGAACATTTCAACCTGATTTCTGCTCTCCATAAGTCCATGCGGAATAGCGACCCTGACGCTACCTTATATTGGCTCGGTCGGATGCTTGAGTCCGGAGAGGATCCGCTTTACATTGCCCGGCGGATTGTCCGCTTTGCGTCCGAAGATGTGGGATTGGCTGATCCTGCAGCTTTGTCTCATGGCGGTCAGTGCCATGCAGGCGTTCCATTTCATTGGACTTCCGGAAGGCACTTTGCCCTCGCGGAAGCAGCAGTCTATATGGCAACTGCCCCAAAGTCGAACGCTATATATAAGGCCTATGACTCTGCCCTCCAGGACATCAAAATGACTCTCGCGGATCCGGTCCCCTTACATTTAAGAAATGCGCCAACCAGCCTCATGAAGGATCTGGGTTATGGGAAGGGGTACAAATACGCCCATCACTTTTGCAGAACGCGTAACGGATATGAATTGTCTTCCACCTTCTCTTGCCGGGAGAACTTACTTCACACCGTCTGGAGAGGGTTATGAAGCAACGGTGAGCGAGCGTTTGAAAGAATGGCGTAGTAAAGTGAAACAGGATCCGTGAAAAAGCTGAGAAAAAATGAGGTCAGGGTATCTGACCAAACGGCTGCCCTCGGGAGTTTCACCAATACTACCACGCCGTGCAGGCACAATTCGATCATTACCCGATCGAGAAAGATGTGACTCAATGGCTAATCCAAGCCGACTGAATATGAAGGAATTCATCAACTCGAAAGGAAAAAAAACAGCTGTATGTCAACCAGATGTTTTCCAAGATCGCCCCCCGCTACGACCTTGTGACCGCTCTGCTTTCCTATGGGCAAGACCGACGTTGGAAAAAAGAAGCTGGTTCGATGGACTGATGTTCAACCGCATCACTTATTCTGGACTTGGCCTGCGGGACGGGCGATATCACTTTCATGCTGGCGAAAATGGTCTCAACAGGACGGGTCCTGGGTGTAGACATCACTCCCGGTATGATTGAGATTGCTAGCCGAAAAAAACAACAATTGGGAATCAATGGCATTGAATTTGAAGTCGGTGATATCACCCGGCTTGAGTTTCACGCCAACACCTTTGACCGGATTACCGTTGGCTATGGTGTTCGCAATGTTCCCGATATCGCTTGTTTGTTGTCAGAAGTCTTCAGAATGCTCAAACCGGGCGGAAGATTTCTCTCCTTGGATTTTGCGAAACCTGTCAATCCTTTTTACTGCCGTGCGTATTTAGGTTATCTTACGGTTATGGGCTCCCTATTGGGTTGGGTCATGCACGGGGATCCTGACGTCTACCGCTATATCTCGGAATCGCTGAAGCTTTATCCTGCGCAGCACGGCGTCCAAATACTCATGGACAAAGCCGGATTTGAGGATACGGGCTATCTGTTTTTGGAGGAGGAATCATCGCGATCAACTATGGTCGGAAGCCATCTGCCCCTTAGTATTGCTATTTGTAATTAGGGTGACGTATCTCAGGATAGGCGCTGTGTCGGGGGGGGGGCACGCGACCTACAAAGTTGTAGGCCCGGTCACCGCCCCGGCGTTACCGTCACCGTCTTTATGAAGAGCAGTACTTAGTTCTCGGTTTCACTAATTAGGGCTTTAAGAAGTCAAAAAGAGATCCGTTTCAAGATCCTTTTATGATCCCACGCTGGGGAACTCCATCCCATTCAATCTGTTGTACCCTACATGGGGCGGTGGTAGTATAAGTGGCCATCATAAAGGCACAGGAGGCAGGCGTGAACATTAGACTTCAATGGATTTTCGGTATGGTTTGGGTGGCTTTGCGTAATCTGTATGGGCTGCCAGTCGGGCCCCAAGATTTCACCCGATACCGTCGCCGTTGTGAATCAGACAACGATCAAAGATAACGACGTTGAAAAGATTTATCAAAATCGGCTCAAACAGTCTAGCTCAGCCCCTCTCACCAGAGGAAATCTTGACCCTACGTTTGACCATCTTGTCGCAACTGATCAGTGATGAAATGCTGATGCAACGGGCTGCGATTGACAAACTTACTGCCAGTGATGAGGAGGTTAATGTCCGCTTCAATGATTTCAAGAAAGATTTTACGGAAGAAAAGTTTCAACAATTTCTCAAAGACCAGGGCGTTACGGTTGACGAGCATCAAGAAAGAAATTAGGAAAGAGTGCAACGATTGAGAAGCTCTATAACAAAGAAATCACCTCGAAGATTTCGGTCACGGAAGCGGAAATTAATGAGTACTTTGTTCGAAATAAAGGCAACTACAACTTGCCAGAGAGCTGGCATGTTCAACATATCCTAGTGACTCCCTTCGCCGAACCTCAAATCAGTAACGGTAAGGGCGACGACGCGAAGACGGACGAGGCCGCCCGGCAGAAAGTGATCTCTCTCTTGAAACAGCTCCAGAGCGGCATGGATTTCGCCATCTTGGCTAGAGACTATTCGGAAGACAGCACGTCAGCCCAGTCCGGAGGAGACCTCCGGCTCTTGAGCGCTCAGCAGTTGGAAACCATCGATCCCAGATTTCGTCAAGCGGTCCAAAGCCTGAAAGTAGGGGAAACGTTCCGGATCCCGTAATGACGAAATATGGATACCATCTTGTCAAACTCATCGAAAAAGAAGCCGGAGGGCAACGCGAACTCAGCGACCCCAAGGTTCAGGCAGACATTCGTCAGATTATTTTCAATCGCAAAGAATCGCTCTTGAAAAATGCCTATCTTGACGTTGTTAGAAACGAGACCCCCATTAAAAATCTCATGGCTCAGAAGGTCTTGTCCGATGTAGGGGTTCTCAGCAGACCAGGGACAAAATAGGGCCATGCAGTCAAAGACTTTCAAAATTATTAATTTCGGGTGCCGAGCGACTCAAGCCGATGGCGCCGCTTTGGAACAGGCTTTCTTGAATAATCGCTTTCAGAAATCCGAGGAGTGGAACCGCTCTGATATTGTTGTCATCAATACCTGCACGGTAACCCACGCCGCTGACGCTGAAGCCCGCACCATGATTCGCCGAGTTCATCGAGAAAATCCTACTGCCCGTGTGGTTGTCACAGGCTGTTATGCGCAGCGTGTGCCGGGCGAGGTGGCTGCCATCAGTGGGGTGTCTTGCGTAGTCGGGAACTCGCACAAAGATCAGTTGGTCTCGATTGTGACGCAAAGGGAGAGGCAACTAAGCGATGCTGCGGGATCCCCAGACAATAAACCATTTTCGAGCTTCAGGGGCGACAGTCTATTGCAGCAGCATCTTCGAGTCCCGCGAGCTTCGGACGATCGGAGATCCAGGAGGGGCAGACAGAACGCGCCCCGTTTTGAAGGTTCAGGATGGGTGCAGTTATCGTTGTTCTTTTTGCGTGATTCCTTCAGTTCGAGGAAATTCCCGCAGCTTGTCCATCGATGAAGTCCTTCGCCAAACCAGGAAACTTTTAAACCAGGGGTATAAGGAAATCACCTTAACAGGAATCCACCTGGGCGGATTCGGAAGAGACCTTGGGGAAAAGGAAAACCTTGCTCTGTTGGTTAAAGGCTTCTTCGAGAAGATCGATTGAGACGTCTCAGGCTAAGTTCCATTGAACCTTTGGAATATACCGATGATCTCATTGACCTTATCGCACAGTCGCCCAAGATGGCGAAGCATTTTCATGTTCCATTACAAAGCGGATCCGACCGGATACTGCGCCTCATGCGTCGACCCTATACCGCGGAGTTCTATCGCCGACTAGTCGAGAAAATGCGACAACGTGTTCCAGATGCGGCCATCGGCGCCGATGTCATGGTGGGTTTCCCTACCGAGACGGAAGAAGACTTCATCGAAACAAAAATCGCTCTTGAGCCTGGCGCCGATGACTTATCTCCATGTATTCCCCTATTCCCAACGACCCGGCACAGCAGCCGCCTTGATGCGACCGACTGGGCCGAAGTGAAGTCACCGGTCAGCGCAAGGTAATGAATTGAGGGAGATTGGCTGCCCGTAAGAATCGGGAATTTAGGGAAAAGTTCATCGGCAAGAGAATCGGAGTCATGACCTTGCGTTGGCATGAGCCGGAGAGATCCGCGGACGCACTGAGTAGCAACTACTTGAAAATTTCGATCGATGCCCCCGAGTATTCAATCGAATCAATTGCGGGAAGTCATTGTGACTGGAATCACCTCGGAAGGGCTATCTGGCACGGGTCGTTTCTTAGTCTTCGAAACGTCGACATTCTGAAAAATTTGCATGGAGAGGGCGAGTGGAATCGTCGCCCCTTAAGATTCGAGTACCACCTGGGCTACCGCATAGTGGTCGGTATGAGTCAAACTTAACCAATAATTCCGGGCCCCTAATGCGTTCGCAAATTCAAGGGTTTTTCCATTTAGTCGGAGTATGGGCTTCCCGCTGAGCTCGTTGAAAACCTCCACGTCGAGCCAGGTCACTCCATTTCTCCATCCCGAGCCGATCGCCTTGAATACAGCTTCCTTAGCTGCAAATCGGGCGGCATAATGCTGATACTGGTGAGCGCGTTGTTCACAATATTGAATCTCGCCCGGAGTAAACGCCCGATTGCGCAGTCGCTCACCTCGTCTCATCATGGCGAGTCTGAGTTTTTCAATTTCGACAATATCGACTCCCATGCCCACAATCATTTCAATTCTCTCTCTTTATGACGGATAACCAGTTTCTAATCTCAACGGTCGCGAAATTTCTTATATCACCAACCGCTAGCTTCCTTCAAGTGGATGCTGCACGGTTTTAGCTTGCGTTTTGACCCTGAACCCAAAAGAGACCTTAACCTTGGATTGAATGATTATCAACCGGCAGAAATCGTGCTGGAAAATCGAAAGAGATTGGCCCGGTGCAGTCTCCGGCAGGGAAATCCCTCTGGTCACCTTGCGCCAAACTCACTCCGACAGAATCTTTGCGATTAGGAACAAGAAACCATTTGGCAACGGCTCCAGAAGCAGACGCCATGATTACCGCCCAGACTGGAATTCTGCTGGCCATCCAAACCGCCGACTGCCTGCCCGTCTTAGCGGTCGATCCTCGTCGAAAAGTCGATTGCTGCCATTCATGCTGGCTGGCGAGGCCTTCTCAAAAGAATCACCATGAAAGCCGACTGAACAGATGCAAAAGAATTTCTGGACTGTCCCTGCCGATTGCCTGGCGGTAATCGGACCTGGAATTGGCCCCTGCTGCTACGAAGTCGGAGAGGAAATGGTCCAGGCATTCGCGAAAGAATTCGCTGGAGGGATTCTTTTTTCCGCAGCTTCAACCATAAAGACTTGACTGCGCCGACAACGATGTCCCTCGATTTGTAGCTGCCTGGCAAACACCAATTACTCGAATCTGGGATCCTGCCACACAATATTTTCAGTAGTGAGGCTTGTACGAGCTTGCCGGACCGAACTCTTTTTTTCCCACCGTGCAGAAAAAGGAAAAACTGGGAGAATGATGAGTGTTATCGGGATCGAAGAAAGCTCATGATAAGGCCAACTGATTCATGATTCTCTGGTACACATTTCTTACGGAACTCGTGATGTCGAGGTACGCACCTTCGAAATCCTTGGCGGCCCTAGGATCATTCGTGCTTGAATATCCCAAGTAGGCGTGACGTTTTCCCTAGACTTTGTAATTGACGATGAAAGGTTCCTGAGCCAAAAGGAGAGGCAATCCTCAATCGATTTTCCAGGAAACGGAGGAACTCGTACCCGAGATAGAGAACCTGGAAATCAGAAAGCGAAATAAGCCCCAATTCTCTGATTTCCGTCAGGGCGATGAAGAGTATTGGAAATCTGTAAAGCAGGATGCCGGCACCCATGTTTCAACTGCATCATTTGTACGGCAAACTCAATATCCACTAACCCGCCAGCCCCTGCCTTGATATGAAAACTATTTTCTTCAGCCTCTTTCGCCAATTCTATTTCCATTCGGTGACGGATATGGGCAATCTCCTTGACCACGGATGGACGGAAATTCCGACTGAAAGACAAAGCCCCTCACCATTTCAGAATGCATGGCACGATTTCTTGAGCTCCCCATCATAAGCGGTGGCGAACCATCGCCAACCGTTCCCAAGGCTGGGCTCGATGTTCGAGATATTGCTGGTATTTCAGTAAGGGGTGACTAATCCACCTTTCTTTCCTTCAGGACGGAGGCGGGTGTCGATCTTGTAGATCGCGCCCTTTCCTGTCGAGACGCTTAGTATCTGGTCGATTTGTTCTACCAAACGAGTGAGGCGGCGTTGCGTCCGATCGAATTCGTCTCTGAATCAACCGAATAGAAATAGACAAGATCCAAATCCGATTGGTAGCTCAGATCATTTCCCCCCAATTTTCCAAGGGCAAGGATGACAAAGTGATCTTGCGCCCATGACTGAAAGGAACTCATTTCATGCTCTTCCAGTCTTTGGCAGGCAAGCAAAAATGCCCCTTCTAAACATGCTTCCGCCAAGGCAGCCAATTGTTTACCGACCAATGGACGATCACATTGATCCAAGACATCCCTTACCTGAATGCGGAATAGTTCTTCCTCGTGTAAGCTTTCTGAGGGCCTGAACACGATTCTCAAAGCTGTTTTCCTCCGAAAGGATCTCTCTGATCTGCCATTTGTATTCTTCAAGTTGTTTTGCCTCTTCTAAATATTCTAGTTTGATAATGGCATCCAGGAATTCGGGGTTTCGGCAAAGAAAATCCGCGAGAAACTGGCTGCTGGAGAGAACTCGAATGAGACTGTGAAGAGCATTGGGGGATTCGTTCAGGAGAGTGTATAGAGAATCGCGGGCTCCTAATGCACTGGCAAACTGCTCGAAGAAGTTCAAGCCTGTATCCGGATCAGGACTAACCCTGAGGGTCTCAAGAAGGGATGGCATGAGGTTCGCCAGCAAATTGCGCATCTTTGAGGGCGAGTGGGCAAACGAAGGAGCATCGCGGAGCAAGCAGATTTGATTATAAGCTGTCTGGAGGTCTTCGAACCCCGGTCTGTCAAGGATTTCCAAGGCTTCCTGTTTTGAGAGGTTCTTGCTGAGAATCAGAGAGGCCTCTCGCATCTGGCCGCCGGACCACTCGTCTCTCTTCAGAGAAATAAGCTTTTGAAAGCGATCCCGAACATAGGTTGTGTGTGATTCATATTTTTTCAGAAAATGTTTTGATCGTCTCGGCACGAGACTTTTCCAGAAAGCCCATTCGCCGGGCACATTTGTAGAGTTCCTCCTCGTCTTCGGGAAGTTCATGGGCCTGGAGCTCATTAACCATCTGTAGCTTGTGCTCCAAGTCGCGCAGGAAACAGTAGGCATCCAGCAGTCCTGCACTCTCGTCGGTAGAAATAAATTGGTTCCCCTGCAGAAGGCTGAGCGTCTTGACCGTGCTGCGGTCCTGTATTTGCGGATTTCGACCTCCATAGATTAACTGGAGCGCCTGGACGAAGAATTCAATTTCACGGATCCCGCCCGCTCCGAGTTTAACGTGCCGGACATTTTTTTTCCTGGCAGTCAGTTTTGATTCAATCCGAGTCTTAATCTCCTGGATCTCTTCTAAAGCGGCAAAATCCAAGAACTTCCGGTAAACGAAAGAGTTGAAGGCTTTGCAGAACTCGTCTCCAAGCTCCGTGGAACCTGCTGCCGGTCGGGCTTTGATCAGCGCCATTCGCTCAAAAGTTTCCCCCCAGCTGGAGTAATAGTTTTTGCAGGCCGTGAATGAACTCGCCACCGGACCGGCACTCCCCTCGGGGCGGAGTCGGAGATCCACTCGGTAGAAATATCCCTCCTCAGTCATACTCGAGAGTTCGTGCGTAATGGTTTGGGCAAGCTTGGTAAAGAATTCGGTGTTTGAAATGGATTTTAGATCTTCCAGAATTGGAGGCCGGGGGATTGTAGAAATAGCGGGCGTCCGTTCTGGATCTCCCGGTTGATTGGATTCCAGCAGGCTTTCAGCGGATGTCGTATTCCCGTTTTCCCCATCGTAGATAAAAATCAGATCAATGTCTGAACTGTAGTTGAGTTCGCACCCGCCTAGTTTTCCCATTGCTAGAATTGTAAACCGGGCCCTTCTCAATTTACCTGACGCATCCAGAAAGCAAGGGATGCCATGTTTCCCAGCCAGGTTCTGAAAGCATATGGAGTAAATAGATTGCAAAACAGCATCGGCTAAATTTGAAAGCTCGGTAATTGTCCCCAGTACGTTTGCAGCTCTCAAAATGTCTCTGGCGCCGATTCGTAGGATTTCCCGCCGTTTGAGATCGGCCGAGTGCCCGCAACTGCTGCTCTCCATCTTCAAAGGGCTCCTTCGCCTGCAGCGCTTCTTGAAGATAAGCCGATGACGGCTTGATCCACGGAGTCCCCAACTCATCCAGGATCCAGTAGAAGTATTCGGGGTTTCGGATCAGAATCTCGGCGCTGAACGGGGAGGTTCCAAGCAGAAGGATCAGGGCCTCGAGCGCTTCAGGAGTATCTCCCAGAAATCCCAAGAAATTGCTCGAATGCGCTACATTGGCCAAAAGTCTTTCAAAGTAATTGATGGCAGAGTCAGGGTCGGGACATTTCTTGGCAGCTTCCAATAAATTCCGATGATTCGGGCCAGAATGAGACGGGTTGAGAGGTCCTCAGCCATCAACTGCAGATTACGGTCTGCCCCATTCCGGATCTTTAAATCCGTATTTCTTTAGAATCTGGGAAGCTTTTGCGGAATCCAGTTCGGCCGCTAAAAGCAGATCCTCTGGTTTCATTCTGCGTTCACCCACGGGATTGATGTGTATCCTTTCTTCGATGCGATCATAAAATACCATATCGCGCACAAAAACTGAGGAACAACTATCCCAAGAGAGGAGTCCTTCGCTCATATGAAACCCATCGACAATTCTCTACCTTACTTCTCATTTTTCCATTTTTGAGGGCTCTTTGACATGCAGACGCATTGTGCTACTATGAAACCGGTTTTAGACACTTATCTTGCACCTCCTGCAAGATAGAACAGTCAGTTACTCATCTCAACTCTGGTTCCCTCCTTAATGATGGGGACCAACTCAGTCGTCTCACCCTGCAAAGCTCATGAGTATCCGTGAGAAAGCTCAAGTCATGAATGCCACCGACATCGAGCGGGCCGTCAATCGGCTGGCATATGAACTTATCGAGCGCAATCGGGGCACAAGTCATCTCGCTCTGGTCGGCATTCGCCGGCGGGGTGTTCCATTGGCCGATCGCCTGGCTCAATGTATCTCCGAGCGTGAGAAATTTCAGGTACCGGTCGGTTATCTGGACATCAATCTCTATCGAGACGACCTTTCTACAGTGGCAAATCAGCCGGTCATCCAGAAGACGGAAATCAACTTTCCGATCTCCGAGAACGTGATCGTTCTGGTCGACGACGTACTCTATACGGGCCGGACCATTCGCGCCGCCATGGATGCCCTGCTGGATTTTGGTCGGCCCAAGGGGATTCAGCTCTGCGTCCTTATCGATCGTGGCCTGCGTGAATTGCCAATTGAAGCTAATTTCATCGGCAAATGCATTCAGACAACAGAGGACGAAATGGTGGAAGTTCGGCTTCGTGAGATCGATCAACTGGATCAGGTCTTATTGGTGGAAAAGAATTAACCTTAAACGCAGTCCGTTGCAGAGCCATTCAATCATGCCATTCCAAATCACTTTAAGTCGCAACAAGATCGAGGTGCCTGTGTGGCTTTAGGCTTGAAACATCTGCTTGGAATTCAGGGAGTCTCTCCAGAGCAAATCGAGCTCATCCTCAAGACAGCCCAGTCTCTCCGGGAGATCTCGACTCGGCCTATTAAGAAAGTCCCCACCTTGCGGGGAAAGACCATCGTCAATCTTTTCTTTGAGGCGTCTACCCGAACTCGAACATCCTTTGAAATTGCGGGAAAACGACTCAGTGCTGATGTCATCAATATCTCTGTTTCGACGAGCAGTGTGGTGAAGGGTGAAACTCTGATCGATACTGCCAAGAACTTGCAGGCTATGGCACCGGACGTCATTGTGATCCGACACTCTTCTTCAGGGGCACCCCATCAATTGGCCAAAGTCTGCAGTGCTTCGATTGTGAATGCTGGGGATGGCTCCCATGAACATCCCACCCAGGCATTGCTGGATGCGCTCACGATTCTCGATCATAAGAAATCCTTACGAGATCTCCGGGTGGCTATCATCGGAGACATTACCCATAGTCGCGTCGCCCGGTCGAATTGCCTCTTGTTAGGGAAAATGGGTGCGCACATTACCGTGTGCGGGCCTCCGACTCTGATCCCTCTTAAGTTTGAACGGATGCTGGATGAAATCGGTCGTGAATCCCTCTCTGGAGCGAAAACTGAAAACCTCGGGAGTCTGAAAGTGACACTCGATATGGATGAAGCCCTTCGGGATGCCGATGTGGTCATGATGCTGCGCATTCAATTAGAACGGCAACAGGAGGCTTTCTTTCCCTCTGTTCGGGAGTATTTCCGTTATTACGGTTTAAGTGCGAATCGCATGAAAGCGGCGAGGCCTGACGCAATCATCATGCACCCGGGCCCGATCAATCGGGGGGTCGAAATTGACTCAAACGTAGCCGACGGGCAATATTCAGTCATTATGAACCAGGTTACTAGCGGCGTCGCCGTAAGAATGGCTGTTTTGTTCCTCTTAACCGGGGAGACAAAGGAGGACTCTTAAGCTTTGAATTCGCTACTGATCAAAAATGGAAGAATAGTGGACCCCGCCTCGGGATTAGACGCTGTCAGTGACTTGTTCATTGATGACGGAAGAATCAGCAAGGTTGGACAAAACCTCAAAGCCTCCGCCGATCAGATCATTGACGCGACGGGACTCATCGTCTCACCTGGCTTTATTGATCTCCACGTGCACTTGCGAGAGCCCGGACGGGAAGACGAAGAAACCATAGAGAGCGGATCCCGGACAGCTGCCGCAGGAGGATTTACGACCATCTGTTGCATGCCAAATACCAACCCCATCAACGATAGTCCCACCGTGACCAAATACATTTGTGAAGAAGCACAACGAAGGGCCGTAACCCGCGTCTTTCCGATCGGCGCCATCAGCATGGGAAGTGCCGGTGAGCGACTGGCCGAGATTGGGGAGATGGTGAGTGCCGGGGCCGTCGGCATCAGCGACGACGGAAAGCCGGTCATGAACGGACAATTGATGCGTCGTGCGATGGAATATTCTTTACCCTTTAAAATCCCGGTCATTGAGCACTGTGAAGATTTGCACCTTTCCGCAAAGGGTTCCATGAATGAGGGCTACTACTCGACCGTCTTGGGCCTAAAAGGAATCAGTCGCACGGCCGAAGATGCGATGGCGAGCCGTGACATTTTGCTTGCAGAATTGACGGGCGCGCATATCCACATTGCTCACCTTTCTACCCAAGGTGCACTCGAGCTAGTACGTGCCGCCAAACAAAAAGGAATTGATGTCACCTGCGAGGTCACTCCCCATCACTTCACGCTGGCTGATGCCGCCTGTTGCGGTTACGACACGAATACAAAAATGAATCCTCCCTTGCGAACTGAGAAGGATATCGAAGCACTTGTGGAGGGGATTGCCGATGGAACCGTGGACTGTCTTGCAACCGACCACGCCCCCCATAATCCGAACGAAAAAATGCTGGAATTTGATTGCGCGCCGTTCGGGATTATTGGCTTGGAGACAGCACTCAGTCTTGCCCTTACCCAACTCTATCACACAGGAAAAATTAGCTTAAAACGGTTGGTAGAACTCTTCTCCACCAATCCAGCAAAGATTATCAATAAGTCGCTTGGCACTCTCAAAGTAGGGGCCGAAGCAGACGTGACGGTTTTTGGGCTGGATCACGAATGGGTATACGATGTGAATCAGACACGGTCAAAAAGCCGGAATTCACCTTTTCATGGGACAAAACTCAAGGGAAGAGTGACAGCCACCATCATGGCCGGTAAAGTCGTGTATCAGGCTCCGCCAGTAAGGTAGGGCGGTATCATTAAGACCGCCTCTGCTGGCGGGTTCTGCAAAACCAATTTCCATTTCGCGGGAATAAAGTCGGGGCCGGGTCCCAGAGATCGAACGGATTGTGTCAATTCTTAGGGAAAGAGCCCTCGCGCGTTTGTCGCATCAGCCACTCGGCCTACGGCCAGGACATAAGCCGCCACCCGCATGTCCTTCTTCTTTTCTGGGAAATGTCGTGGACTTCCTGGAAGCTCCGAATCATGATTTTTTCCAACTGGTTGTTGACTTCTCCTTCAGACCAGAAAAGCCCCTGCAGGTCTTGCACCCACTCAAAATAGGACACGATGACGCCGCCTGAATTACACAGAATGTCAGGAATCAGGTAAGTGCCGTTCCTGATCAAGACCTCATCCGCCGCAGGAGTAGTCGTCGCATTGGCAGCCTCCGCCAGGATCGTAGCTTTCACCTTAGAAGCGTTTTCTGAGGTGATCTGGTTCTCCATTGCGGCTGGAACAAGGATGTCGCACTTCAACTCCAACAATTCCGCGTTGGAGATTGCAGTTGTGCCTTTTAGGCTCTCAAGCCGGCCTGTTTTCCGCTTATGTTCCAGAGCGGCTTTCATGTCGATTCCCTTTAAGTTGAGCACACCTCCTCGGGAATCGCTCAAGGCAATGATCTTAGCTCCATCTTCATGGAGTAGTCGCGCCGTCGTCGTTCCCACACTGCCAAACCCCTGGATTGCCACGATTGCGTTATTGAGATGAATGTTCTTAACTTTGCAAGCTTCTCGGATGGCATACCAGCATCCTCTGGCGGTAGCTTCTTCGCGACCCTTAGAACCGCCCAGAGCGACCGGCTTGCCGGTGACGACTCCCAGCATCGAATGGCCCACGGTCATGGAATAGGTATCCATAATCCACGCCATGGTCTGAGAATCGGTGTTGATATCAGGCGCCGGGATATCCCTGTCAGGGCCAATCAAGAGCAGAATCTCCGAGGCATATCTTCGGGTCAGCCGCTCCAACTCGCCCTGAGACATGGTTTTCGGGTCGCAGATGACCCCGCCTTTTCCACCCCCATAAGGGATATTGACCGTCGCGCATTTCCACGTCATCAGTTGAGCGAGAGCTTTGATCTGGTCGAGGGTCACGCTGGGGTGGTAGCGAATGCCACCTTTAGCGGGACCGCGTGCAATATTGTGTTGGACCCGGTAACCTTCAAACACTCGGATCGTTCCATTGTCCATCCGCACCGGCAGGGAAACAATGAGTTGGCGTTTGGAATGGAGCATCACCTCTCTTAAATCAGAAGGGAGTTTCATGGCATCGGCTGCCATTTCAAATCGCATTTTCGCAATCTCGTACAGATTTTGAGTTTCTTTCACGAAGGATCCTCCAAAGACTGTGAATCAAAATCGAGTTCAAACGGCTTTCTTGTATTTGTTCAGACACTCAGTCGAACAAAAGTACTTAGTCGCCCCCTCAAAGGTGGCTGCGACTGATGTAGCCACATCGACATACATCCCACACACAGGGTCTTTTTCCATCCTTCCCATCTTGACGCCAGGCTTGCCAGATTCTTTTTTCGAGGTTGAAGCCCGAGTCCCCTCGGTGAATCCTTGAAGGATAGACCGGATCACATAAAAAATGAGCAAGAAAAAAAGAAGGGGGAATAGAAATCTCATTGATTAGAAGATTCGCTGTCGTGGGTTGCTTCCGGCAGGAGGGGACTGTCCAGCGGAATTGCCCGAATTGATCATGCGTTCCAATTCCGGTATTGAAGGATTATTAGGCTCTATGCCCTTGAGTCGATTCAATGCGGCCGTCGCCGCTGCGATATCTTTCTTGCCCTGCAAATTGACGATGACCAGGTTGTGCAGTGATTGGATGTGGCGAGGGTCGATTTCGAGTGAACGGCTGTATTGGGCGATCGCCTCTTCGGGTTTTCCAGAGTAGTAGAGCGCCGTCCCATAATCAGTAATCACATTCACATTGTTCGGATCGAGCTTTACGGCTTGCTGGTAGTACCCGACAGCCTCTTGATACCGTCCCGCATCATAAAGCTTATTGGCAAGCTCTGTGAGCAAAATTGCGTTCTTAGGGGTGGCTTCGACTGCTTTCTTGAGCGTCTCAAGGTCAGACTGCGTGACAATGGGGGGATGTCCTTCCGGTACCCCCCCCGCTGGGGCTGCCGAAGGAGCTTCCGATGCCTGATTCACAGCCTGTGTGGAGGGTGAACGGCGGAGTTCCTGCGAAGTGATCTGGACACCGAGGAGGTAACCAATCAGGCCACCCAATATAAGGCAGATCGAGGCTACCCACGCTGTATCTTTTCTCAAATTAAAACCGCCTTTTGGCCGGTCGAATTTCGCCTCAATTGGCTGAAAAAGTCTAGCAACCGCGTCAAATCAGTGTCAAGCAGAATAGACCTCCCTCGGAGTGGCGAGATGAAATGAAGGGATGCAAATCCCTTCGCTGGAGAGACTAAAACATCGACGAAGGCCCAATTGTCCCTCCGTGAACAACAAAACCCCTTGGTTTAGAGGATCCGACTTTCCTTCAATTTCGCATCTTCACACACTTTGACAAGGAAACATGCGTTCTTTTCTACATTCTATGGATCTACCTCTTGAACGTGGATGAACGTGAGGACTGTGAATCGGTAGCGGATTCGAGAGTCCAACCGGAACGAACTGTGGTCGCTCCGCAATATGTTTTCATGCATTGAGGGTTGTTGAGACAAGTAAGAATTGGCTCACAAGCCTCTGGCGCGGGTTGGCGTGAAGGCGCTTGGGCTGTCTCGGTACAGGAACCGGAATAGCCCGGATTCACGAAGACACAGGTGACGGTACGATCCTTATCGTCTTGGACAGGCTGATGATCCTGAGATGGAGTGGAAGAGGATGTTGCAATCACCGTCAAACCCAAAGTAACCGCGAGTAACATGCGTTTGGCGAGCGGTGTGAAGAAACATGAAGGTAACGAATAGCGCGCGCGCATGAGTAGTCCTCCTAATGCCAAGGCTGGATCTATCAGACAGGGTAACCCACGGCGCGTCGAGAGTCCAGATGTCTCGGTATTGGGTGAATGAAGCAGAAAAAGGGCTCGATATCAAGATTCATAAAGATTGTTTTAAAGCAAGTCCATCGTCATCTCTTCAAGCAACCCGTGAATAAGCCAAGAATGCTTGATTGAGAGATCTCTTAACCCTTAGTCCGGGATTTATTCAAGGAGTTTTTGGATGAGGGCTTCAAGAAGTTTTGGATCCGTAGCTTCCTTATCCTTTCCTTGCTCAAACTGCCCGACGATAAAGCCTTTTCGGTCGATGAGCACAATGTAGGGGATGCGAAAACTGGGATTGGAAGGCGTAATCCCGATGTAGCTGACCGCAATCGACAAATCTCCAATCACAACAGGGTAGGTGAGATTGTATTTAGTGACGAAAGGCCCAACTACCTTAGCTCCTGCTCTATCATGCGAAACGCCGACAACCATGAATCCCCTTTTCTTGTACTGTTTGTAGAGTCGTTCGAGCTCTGGGGCGTCTTCCTGGCAGCCGGGGCAGCTGGTTTGGAAAAACTCAAGCATGATGACTTGGCCTTTGAGCTGGCTCGACTTGAGAACTTTTCCATCCCAAGTCGGAAGAATGAACGGTTCGGCCTGACGTTTAGGTTCAAGCTGGTCTTGAGCCTGAAGGATCGGCAAAGAACCCGAGGCAAGAAGCACTCCGAGAATCCATGCAGTCAGCCATAGGCTAAGTAACATTCGATTTTTCATATATTTGGAGTAAAAAGTTGACCCCTTCACCCTGGCAGAATAGAATTTTTTCCATGTCACTCGGTCCAGTGATTCTCAGAAAGCCACGTTAGCAAAAATTGACGACACCAACAACGGATTTCAAAATAAATTTGACCCGAATTTCTTATGCCGGAAGGCCCGCTCAAGAATATGCTAATGTGATCCGCAATTGTAAAGATTTATCCAGTCAGGTATCGAACGCAGAAAAAATCATTAGTGAGGGATGATGAAAATTGGTCTGATCGGAGCGGGAGCGTGGGGCAAACACCACTTGCGGGTTTGGTCAGAATTGGGTGCATTGGGGAAGGTCTGTGAAGTCCAGGAAGACATCCTCACAAACCTCAAACAACAATACCCAAAGATCTCTTTCACTTCATTACTCCACGAACTGACAATGGATCCCGAGATTGGCGGAGTTGTGATCGCCACACCTGCGGAAACGCATTTTCGGCTCGCCAAAGAGTGCCTCCTGGCAGGTAAAGATGTGTTCGTGGAGAAACCTTTGGCGCTGAATGTAGATGAGGGGAAGCAGTTGGTAGCTCTGGCCGCCCGGCAAAATCGTTTACTGATGGTCGGACATTTGCTTCAGTATCACCCCGCCCTAAGAAAGCTTAAGGAGCTCATCCAGCAAGGAGAACTGGGCAAGATCAGTTATGTATATTCGAACCGGCTGAATTTCGGAAAAATCCGAACGGAAGAAAACATCTTATGGAGTTTTGCACCTCATGACATCTCGGTAATCTTGGGATTATTGGATGAATTGCCCGTGCGGGTCTCATCCTCTGGCGGGAATTTTTTGCACAAATCGATCGCGGACGTGACAGTCAGCTACTTTCAATTCAAGAGCGGCACGAATGCCCACATTTTCGTGAGCTGGCTCCACCCTTTTAAGGAACAGAAGTTGGTCGTAGTCGGTGAGCGACAGATGGCGGTATTCGACGATCTTTCCCCCGACCACAAGCTTCTGATCTATCCACACGTCATCCACTGGGTGAAGCGTCAACCGGTATCTGAAAAGGCTCTCGGGATACCGGTTGAATACGTAAACGAGGAACCCTTGAAAGCGGAATGTCTCCATTTCCTGGAGTGTCTTCAGTCCCGCCGTTCCCCATTAACCGATGGTGAAGAAGGGCTGAAAGTTCTCCGCATTCTCACGGCCTGTCAGCATTCCCTGGAGCAAAATGGCACGCCTATCGAAACAAATATGGGATTACCAGGGGAGGCAGAACCAGACTATTTTGTTCATCCGACGACAACGGTGGATTCGCCTTGCAAGATAGGGAGTGGTACAAAAATCTGGCACTACTCTCACATCATGAGGGATTGCGAGATCGGAAGAAACTGTACGATCGGGCAAAATGTAGTTATTTCACCGCATTGTATCTTGGGGGAAAATGTAAAGGTTCAGAATAATGTTTCTGTCTATACAGGAGTCATTTGTGAGGATAACGTGTTTCTGGGTCCATCAATGGTGTTCACAAACGTCGGCACTCCGAGAAGTCACGTGAACCGGCGCCACGCCTATCAGAAAACTAGGGTTGCGAAGGGAGCCACCATTGGCGCCAACGCAACGATTCTATGTGGACACACCATCGGGCGTTATTCGTTTGTGGGGGCGGGAGCGGTCGTGACTAAAGATGTTCCCGACTATGCTCTAGTCATTGGCAATCCCGCCAGACCGGTAGGATGGATGTGTGAATGCGGTGAACGCATTCGATTTCATCCCCCGGCGGATCAGGCTGAATGTGTCAGCTGCCAAGCTTCTTACCGGAAGAAGGACGAACTGGTCCTGAGAATTCATTAATCAAATTGTCGCCCGCTTGAATGATCAAAACCATTGTCAGCGTTGTCGGTGCAAGGCCCAATTTTCTCAAAATGGCGCCCTTGCACAGACAATTCGCCCAAGTCCCCCAACAGATCAAGAGCATCCTGGTCCACACCGGGCAGCATTACGACTTTTCCATGTCTGAATCGTTCTTTCAAGATTTGGAATTGCCACAGCCGCACTATCACTTGGGAGTCGGTTCCGGTACACATACTACCCAGACAGCCCGGATTATGAGGAGTTTTGAGAAGGTTATCCGGAGTGAAAGAGTGGATGGAGTGGTCGTTTTCGGAGATGTTAATTCTACGCTGGCCTGTGCGCTCGTGTGCGCCAAGGAAAAAATTCCGTTAGCCCATGTTGAATCCGGGCTGCGAAGTTTTGATAAGAGTATGCCCGAAGAAGTCAATCGCATACTGACTGACCAGGTTTCAGACATACTCTTTGTGACCGAGCAGGCCGGCGTCGATAACCTTTCCCGCGAAGGAGTTCCAATCGGCAACATCCACCTGGTAGGGAACATCATGATCGACGAACTCATTCGGTCTTTGGAAAAGTCGAGTCGCTCTCCTGTTCTCCAAGAGCTTAATGTGTCCCCCAAAGCATATTTTTTGTTGACGACGCACCGTGCCGGCACAGTGGATAATCCTGAGAAGTTGCAGCATTTGGCCGACCTGATTCAGGCTATCTCCGTGCGGATGCCGGTCATTTTTCCCGTACATCCAAGGACCCGGAAGAATTTAAAGAATCTCGACCTGTATCATGTGCTTCGGAAGAATCCTCGAGTGCGCCTGACGGAGCCCAAAAGATATTTGGATTTCCTGCACCTCGTCCGGAACTCGCTGGCTGTGCTTTCAGACTCAGGGGGGATTCAAGCTGAGACAAGCTATCTCGGAGTGCCCTGTTTGACTCTCAGGGATTGTACCGAACAGCCCGTAACGGTGGAGATTGGGACGAACTCTCTCGTTGGCCTTGACTCAGAGCGGATTCTGGTGCAAGTTGAGGCCATTATCCATCATCGTTACAAAAGCGGGCGCCCCGTTCCGCTGTGGGACGGGAAGACGGCTGAACGAATCACTCAAGTCATGCTGGAAAATTAATATCCGGGAAGGAATCGCTTATGCAGATCAAGATGGTGGATCTGAATCGACAATACCAAATGATCAAGCACGAAATGGACGCGGCGATTCAGTCCGTTGTGGACTCTACCGATTTCATTTTGGGTGCACCCGTTAGAGAATTTGAATCCGAGCTGGCAAATTACCTCAAGGTGCAGCATACCATTGGTTGCGCATCCGGAACGGATGCGCTGCAGATTGCACTGATGGCCTTGGGTATCGGGACAGGGGACGAAGTCATCACGACTTCATTCACCTTTGTGGCCACGGTTGAAACCATTGTGCTTCTCGGCGCCAGGCCGGTGTATGTAGATATTGACCCCCGAACTTTTAATCTAGACGTGAACCAGATTGCAGACCGCATCACTCCGAAGACAAAAGCTCTGATGCCTGTGCACCTCTATGGTCAACCAGCAGATATGGATCCTATTCTTTCCATTGCCGAGTCGCATGGATTGTCCGTCATTGAAGACGCTGCTCAAGCTATTGGAGCGCGCTACAAAGGGAAGGCCGCCGGAACGATCGGTCACATTGGCTGTTTCAGTTTTTTCCCCAGCAAGAATTTAGGCGCCTATGGAGATGCCGGGGCACTAGCCACCAATGACGCCCAATTGGCACAACGCTGCCGGATGATTTCTGTCCATGGGTCCAAAGTGAAATACCAACATGAGATTCTAGGCGTTAACAGCCGCTTGGACACTCTTCAAGCGGCCATCTTGAGAACAAAACTACGACACTTGGAATCTTGGACTGATGCCAGGATACGGATTGCACAAAGATATAATTTGGCCTGGCAAGGGCTCAACGTTATCACTCCCAGTTGTGGTCCTGACGTTCGACACGTTTATAACCAGTATTCCATCAGAACTGGGCGGCGGGACTCTTTGGCTACATTCTTGAAGGCTCGAGCGATAGGCCATGCGATTCATTATCCGACGCCTCTGCACCTCCAACCCGCTTTTCGGCAGTTGGCGGATCCGCGTGTGACTCTTCCAGTCGCAGAAGCCGTTTGCAAGGAGATCATCTCATTGCCTATCTTCCCGGAAATGGAGGAAGCCGAAATCCAGGCTGTGATATCAGCCCTTCACGAATTCTTGAAAGCAGATTGAAGGGGTGTTTAGCTTCCGCCCTCTGGGCATTTTGAGAGAGCCATGAAACCAGAAAAGATTTTGGTAACGGGAGCCGCGGGTTTTATTGGATCCAATTTATGCGAGCGGCTTCTTTCCTTGGGACACACGGTTTGTGCCGTGGATAACCTGTCTCAGGGTACTCTTCACAACGTCAAAGAGTTCCGCGGACATCCTCATTTTGAGTTTTTTCAAGAGGATGTCCGGAATGGGCCGGCTATTGAATCATTGGCCAGGGATGCAACGATCTTGGTTCACTTGGCTGCTTTTAAGATACCCCGGTATGGAGACGCCTACGATACACTCACGATCAATGTGCACGGGACAGAATCTGTCTTGAAGGCAGCGGTAAAGCACAAAGCAAAAGTGGTTTTGGCTTCCACCTCCGATGTGTATGGGAAGAACCCACACCTGCCATTCGCAGAGACACACGATCTCTACATGGGAGAAAGCAATGTCAAGCGATGGGCCTACGCGGTCTCAAAGATTCTCGATGAACACTACTGCTTGGCCTACCAGCAAGAATATGGCATCCCCGTAACGATCCTCCGTTTTTTTGGAGGCTATGGCCCGCGACAAAATACAACTTGGTGGGGAGGCCCCCAGTCGGTATTTATCCATGCCGCTCTCACAGACCAACCCATGGAAATCCATGGAGACGGCTTGCAGACAAGGAGCTTTACCTACATTGATGACACCATCGATGGCATCATCCGCACGCTGTTTGCAGAAAAGGCCGCCGGAGAAGTCTTCAATCTGGGAAACACCAAGGAAGTGACAATCTTGGATCTGGCGCGACTGGTTTGGAAACTAGCCGGGCGTGGTGAACCTAAATCAAAATTCATCTCGTATCAAACATTTGGAAAATACGAGGATGTGCGGAACCGGGTCCCCGATATCACAAAAGCTAGAACGTTGCTGGGCTTTGAACCGAAGACCGATCTGGAAGAAGGTTTGTTGAGAACGATTGCTTGGCAAAAGCAAGTAACCGACGAGGCTGTTCCATAAATATGAAGATATTGATTACCGGCGTAGCGGGCCTTCTTGGCTCGAATTTGCTCAAAGAGTTACTCGACCGGGGACATCAGGTCATCGGTTTGGACGATTTTTCTCTGGGGCATTCTTTGAACGTTGCGCCCTTCCTTCCGCATCCTAACTTTACTTTTGTAGAAGAAACTATCCTCAATGTTGAAAGGCTTGACGCTGTCTCGCGTGATGTCGAAGTGATTTTTCATTTGGCGGCTTTGAAGATCCCCCGCTACGATGGCTATCTGAAAACTCTAGAGGTGAATGCTCGTGGGACAGAACATGTCTTGGAGTGCGCTCGCAAGCACAATTCACGAGTGATTTTCGCCTCAACCGATGAAGTCTACGGAAAGAATCCTGAGGCGAGCTTCTCTGAAGGCAGCACTTTGGTTCTCGGTGAGTCCCGAGTCGAACGCTGGAGTCTGGCCATTTCCAAAATTTACGGAGAACAGCTCTGCTTTGCCTACGCGGAGAAATACAATGTTCCGATTTCAATCCTTCGCTATTCGGGAATTTATGGTCCAACCTTTCAATTGTCCCGTCTGAGCGGCGTCCAGGATGTCTTTATCTACGCCGCGCTGACTGGCCAGCCGATCCCCATACACGGAGACGGGACCCAATCCAGACCGTTCACTCATATTTCAGACGCGATGGACGCAACCCTCAAGGTCCTTGAGACACCCTACGCTGACGGCGAAGTCCTCAACATCGGGGGTGGACCGACCATCAGCGTAGTAAATCTAGCGTATTTGATCTGGCGTGTCACAGGAATGACCCGAAAGCCGCTCCTTCGTTTTATCCCCTATTCTGACTTTTCGCGTCTTTACGAGGACCCGCAGCACCGCCTGGTCGAAGGATCAAAGGCCCGTTATCTATTGGGACATGCACCTAAGATCAGCCTGGAAGAGGGAATGCGTTTACAGGTGGAATGGATGCAGACTCACCTGGGTACAATTCGAGAATTTAACCCAACTTTCTCTTTAGACACTTAGCCTCGTCTCCGATGTTGAGTAAACTCTCTCACCTTTATTTTATCATTCCTGTGTTCAATGAATCTGCCAACGTTCCCAGACTACTTGAAAATCTAGCAGGCCTGACGCACGAATTGCAGAGCGAGTTCGCCTGCAAGGTCTACTTCATTGATGACGGAAGCACCGACCATACAGCTACCAAAATCTTAGGGCATCGCGACCAATTGCCTGTCGAAGTGCTGCAGCACAAGACAAACCAAGGACCTGGCGCCGCATTTGCCACTGGCTTTCGACATATTGTCCCTCAATTGACTTTGCTGGATTGGGTCGTGACCCTTGAAGGTGACAACACCTCGCGATTACAAACACTGCGCCAGATGCTTCTTCGCCGCCTGGAAGGATTTGAGGTCGTTCTCGCAAGCCCTTATGCCTATGGAGGGGGAATTACACAGACCTCGTTGATGCGGATCTTTCTCAGCCATGTGGCCAACACTCTTGTGAAAGAGTTGTTGGGAATTCGGGGTATATTGACGATGAGCTCGTTTTTCCGGCTCTATAGTGCCGAAGTCCTGATGCGGCTGGAGAAACGCTATGGTCCGAGCCTTATTGAAAGCCCGGGATTTGAGTGCATGGTGGAACTACTCGCAAAATTAATCAAAGTCGAAGCAACCATCTCCGAAGTCGCCATGGGACTCGATGGTTCGCGGCGGGAAGGGGAAAGCAAAATGAAAGTCCTCCGTACGATCGGAGGGTACCTCAGACTTTTCCAGAAGAGAAAGAAATGGGGGCTGACTTAATCATTGCTTTTGTTCATCAACAGATTCGCCCTTACTATTATGCTCCTAGGCACCGGCAAAATCTTTTTCTAAATCCCCTTCGATAAACTTAGAAAACCAGTCTTCAGCCAGGACGTGAGCCTGGTTGAGCCAATGACCCATCCCACTCGGAAGGGGGGGCAACTGGCGACCGGAAGACTCTACAATAGTTTCCCAGAGAAGGGCAGGACGTGCATCCCGCTCCCCGGTTGAAAAACGAATCGTGATGCTCCCCTCGGGCTGATCTTCTTCAAAGGTCGCTTCCCAGGAAAAGCTCTTGGGGCGGGAGCTAACGTGCCCATCTAAGAAGAGAGAAGGGGGAAGTTCGATGTTAGTCTTAAATTTTTCCTGCAAAAACTGCAGGACGTTCTCCCGGTTGAAATCAAGATTGACTGCATCAATATAATGTAATCGAATCATCTCGATCCGCATTTCGACCATTTTCGGATACGCATCCAATAATTGGGATAAGGCGTCTTGTGCCTTCGTCGCCAAATCTTCCCACAGGTATTCTTCTCTCGTATGAACGGAAAGAATCCCGGGTCCAATCTGGATGGCAGGCCATTTGCCGTTCCCAACCCGAAAGAGGTGTTGAGCCGTATGATACACCATGGTTTCGGGGAATTTCGAAGCAGGAAGGATTTCATGGACAGGATAAGTTTCCATGACTCGCTCATAGAAGCGGCCTAATGTCATTTTGTAATAAGGATCCGTTTTGATACCGGATCCACTCTGGTCGGCCTGCCCCCAGCGGATTTCCACCTGGGCCTCAATCAACGGGTTGTTCTTGAACTCCTTGTGTTTCATCCTTCCCCCTTCAGATTAAGGAATTTTGCTCGATAGCAGGCTAACCGTGTGCCCAGCGGCAATTCGTCTTCAAGCTGCGAAAAATTAGAATGGGGAAACAATGTCTTTCCCGCCAATTATTTGACAACGAACGAAAGCCAGTCTCGTGAAATGTAGTCGGCCATCGTCAATGACAACAGGATGACCAGCCAGAGAAAGGAACCCGCAGCAACCAGTTTCGTAAGGCTCGGACTATAGCGAACGTGCATGAAATAAAGGATGACGAGAGTGGCCTTTGTAACGGCAATCGTCAGTGCCACCACATTGTTGAGGGGTCCCAAATCATGGTAGGAAATAAATATCGTGACCGCCGTCAGCCCCATCAAGGCGGCAAAGACAATCAAATAAATACGAATAGGTACTATATGCTCTGACATGAGATCAATAAGATTCCCTCTGGGTTTTGTAAGGTAAGGATCGTCATCCCTGCTAGTGCAACCCAATCAAATAAAGTAAGGGGAAGAGGAAAATCCACACAATATCCACAAAATGCCAGTACAGGCCAAAAAGCTCGACTGGGGAATGATATTCAGGGCTGAATTTTCCCTTTCGCGCAAGAGCCATTAACCAAATCAGCAGGCCCATTCCAATGACCATGTGCAAGGCGTGCATCCCGGTCATTACAAAATACAAACTAAAGAAAATCTGAGCCTGCAGACCATGAGGACCGTGGTAGGCGAATCCAAATCCGGGGATCAGATGATGAACGTACTTGTCATGGTACTCAACCGTCTTGATCCCCAAGAAACCCAAACCCAGGATTAAGGTCAACAGAAGGAAAGCAATCAGCATTCTTTGCTTCCCCGTTTCAGAAGCAAAGACTGCCAGAGCCATCGTCAGGCTGCTCGTGATCAAAATCACCGTATTAGTGCCACCCAGGGGGACATTCAAGTGGTGACTGGCTTCGGCAAATGCAATCGGATAGGCACTTCGATAAACCAGGTAGGTTAGAAAGAGCCCACCGAAAAACATGACTTCCTGGGCGAGGAAAACCCACATGCCCAGCGAAGACGCCTCCCGCTGCTGTTCGACTGTATCAAAGTGATGGGCTAGTGCTGGATGCGCCGCAGATTGAGCGTCAGACAACTTTAATCTCCCTGATTGAATATTCATAAGGCCCTTCATTGACGACGGGGACTTCCGTGAAATTTTCCGTCGGGGGCGGTGACGGTGTTCGCCATTCCAGTCCCGTTGCCCCCCAAGGATTCGCCGAGGCAGGAGGTCCGTAACGAAGCGACCAGATCAAGTAAATCATGGGAATCAGATAGCCAATTCCCAAGATTGAAGCCCCCGCTGACGACATGACGTTGAGCACCTGAAACTCTTCCGGATAGGCATGGTAGCGTCTTGGCATTCCCATGTAACCCAGAATGAATTGAGGGAAAAAAGTCAGATGAAACCCCAGAAAGACAACGAGGGCGGAGAATTTTGCCCATCCTTCCGGATAAAGACGACCCGAAATTTTCGGCCACCAAAAATGCAACCCTCCCATGTAAGCCATCACCGTACCACCCACCATGATGTAATGGAAATGGGCCACTACAAAATAGGTGTCGTGGACATGAACATCCAGGCCCACAGCCGCCAAAAAAAGGCCTGTTAAACCGCCGATGGTAAACAGCCCGAGGAATCCAAAGGCATAGAGCATGGGAGACTGAAAGGATATGGAACCTTTGTATAGGGTCGCTGTCCAATTAAACACTTTGATGGCGGAGGGGATTGCCACCAGAAAACTCAGCATCGAAAAAATCAATCCCGCATAGACAGATTGGCCACTCACAAACATGTGATGCCCCCAGACCAGAAAACCGAGCACTGCGATGCCAATGCTGGAATAGGCCACGAACTGGTATCCGAAAATATACTTTCGCGAAAAACACGAGACTAACTCGCTGATCACGCCCATGGCTGGAAGGATCATGATATAGACTGCCGGATGCGAGTAAAACCAGAACAAATGCTGAAAGAGGATGGGATCTCCTCCTAAGGCTGGATCGAAAATACCTATGTGAAAGGCCCTCTCAAGAGCTAATAAGGCTAACGTTATCGCGATGACCGGTGTCCCCAGCATCATGATCAAGCTCGCCGCATAATGAGCCCAGATAAACAGGGGGAGACGGAACCAAGTAAGCCCGGGTGCTCTCATTTTGTGAATCGTGACAATGAAATTCAGCCCGGTCAGAATGGAGGAAAATCCGGTAATGAAAGCGCCGACTCCTGTCGCAATCACGTAACCGTTTGAATACGTCGTGCTGTATGGAGTGTAGAACGTCCACCCCGTATCGACTCCCCCAGCCAACACGGCACCCAAAGTAAACAATCCTCCAATCACGTAAATGTACCAACTCAAGAGGTTGATTCTCGGGAACGCCAAATCTTTTGCGCCGACCATCATCGGCACTAGAAAATTTCCCAGAGAGGCTGGGATGGAAGGAATGAGAAAGAAAAAAATCATAATGACCCCGTGCATCGTGAACAGCTTGTTGTACGTCTCCGCCTGCACAAAATCCCCCTGTGGGGTCAGCAATTCCAAACGAATCAAAACGGCAAACAGGCCACCCAGGAAGAAGAAAAAGGTGATGGACATCAAATATAAGAGCGCAATCCTCTTGTGATCGGTAGTAAGCAGCCACGACTTAATACCGTAACTGGAATTGAGATAATGTTCTCGAGTTTCCACCGGGGTGACAGGAGCCGTTAAGGTACTCATGGTTTTTGATTCTGCCTTTCATTCGGTCTGGCCAGATCTTTCGTGGCATGGGCGCTGACAGCCTCTGGAACCTGAGGGGTCAGCGATTTGATGTATGCCAGAATCTGGGCCAGTCCATCTTCATTAATTAAGCCTTGAAACATCGGCATCAGCGGTTGGTATCCTTCAACCACTCTTAGGCTTGGATTCAAGATTGATTCTCTCAAATAGTTCTCGTCGGCAATGATCGTTTGGCCGGTTTGCAGCCTGACAGGTTTTCCGAAGATCCCTTCGAGTGCCGGCCCACGGCCTTTCCCGTCCGAGTGATGACAATTGACGCAAGAAAAGTTCTGAAAGAGGCGCTCGCCTCTCACCTGCATCGATTCCTCGCGAGAGCCTCCACTCAGCCAATTTTGAAAATCAGCCGGTTCCATGACCACCACCTTGCCAATCATACCCGAGTGCTTTGTCCCGCAATATTCCGCACAAAACAGATGGTATTCGCCGGGTCGCGTCCCTTTGAACCAGAGGGTTGAATAGCGCCCCGGCAGCACATCCTGTTTGACTCGGAATGCCGGCACATAAAAACTGTGGATCACGTCTTCAGACGACATGATCAGGCGAACCGCGCGGTTAACGGGAATATGGAGTTCATTGATTTCCCGCTGTCCCTCCAGATGTTGCAGTTTCCACATCCATTGTTTCGCTACGACGTAAATGGGCATGGCATCGGATGGAGGGCGGGCGATAGAGAAGTAGATCTTGGCACTCCAAAAGAAAATCACCACGAGAATAATGGACGGGATCACAGTCCATAGAATCTCAAGAGTCGAAGAACCCGTGACCGGCTGAGGCAATTCAACTTCCGACCGGCGGCGGAATCGGATTGCGAAGAATAAAAGAAGCCCTGCAATCAGGGTTGAAAAAAATAGCGTGACCAGGCACAAAAAGAAGTACAGATGATCCACTTCAGCGGCCAGCGTAGAGGCTTGATCCGGAAATAATGGGAATTCGGAATGCATAGTGATCGGTATTTTGGAATCTTACTTCAATGCGAAAAAGCGATTACGAAACTAAATACTTTGCGCCCTTCTCCCGGCGCAACATGAGAGCGATGCATAACCCCATGCCAAGGACAAAAGCAATTCCAAGTATTCGGACAATCGTCATGATGACCAGGCCGTATGTCCCGGTGGCCGGATCATAGTGGTAACAGTAGAGTAGAACCTGGTCTACTACTGAACCGATCTTATTTTGTGAGGCCTCAACCAGTCCTAAACGGAGATCTTTGGCCGGAAACTCAATTCCATAGAAGTAACGCGATAACCGCCCTTGAGGAGTCACCAACATAATCCCTGCCGCATGGACATACAGTTTTTTGGCCGAATCATAGCCGTAGCGGAACCCCACAGCTTTCGTTAACTTCTCAATGGAAGGTTGTTCTCCAGTCAGAAAATGCCATCCCGCTTCCGCACCCTCCCGCCTGTATCGCTTCAGGTAGGTTTCCTTGACAGATCGGGCAATCGTGGCATCCTCCTCGGGATTAAAACTCACGGTGATGACGTCGAAATCCTTACCGATATTGAATTTTAAGACACGCAGCGTGCGAAGTAATCCATCCAGCACTTCACTGCAGAGCATCGGACATTCGTGATAAACGAGGGTCAAGATAACGGGCTTTTCCCGAAAATAGTCTCCGAGCTGGACGGCCTTCCCATTTTCATCCCTAAACACCAAATCCAACGGCAACTGTTCATTGAGCCGCTGATCAATGCCCACGTTGCGCACAGCTTCGGGGAGCTGGTTTGGGGCCGGCTGAAGGGTCGACGCCGTTAGGCTCGTTCCCCTGAAAATGAAAAGGCAAGCCATGAAAAACAATTTGAGGACTCGAAAACTCGAGGGGAGCGAGAAAGTCACTATTTTCCTCCATCGCTGAAGGGGCGAAGAAACTGAGCGACAACGCGCCTCTCTCCCCGGCGGGACCAGAGATGAAAATCGCCTGAATGCCTGTCTTATCGATTCGTACTCGTAGTGACTTCGTAACATGTTTCCTCTCACCTACTTTCCAGCTGGGCTTTTCTCTGCTTCTAACTTTCCCGGCTCTCGAGATTGCTCACTGCTTGGGTTCACTTTGGCCTCAGCCCTCACTGGCAAACCCCGCTCAACCAGTAATTCCATAGCCCGATTGATTGGAACTCGCACAATACCCTGTTTCTGATCTACCCAGCCATAACTCTCAATGATTTTCTTTTCATTTTGGAAAAATTGTCTTCGAACAGCAACCGGATCCGACTCCAAACGAGGTAAGGGGGGCAGTGTGGGGCGCTCGAAGGCAACACCGGAAAGCTGCGTGTCAGAGCGATCGGCTTCTTGATCAAGAAAATTGAAGAGCCCCTTCATCGAGATCACGGTAAAAATGATGAGAATGACAAGAGCAATGGCAAAGTAGAAGATAGGCCTAGCGCTGACATCACTAGCTTCATGTTGGCTTTCAGGCGGTATCTGCTCAAGATTTCCGTGCTTAGTGGCCACCTTGCAGCGCCTCCTCAAACGCAGGATCATGAACTGGAAGCACTGGTCGGGCAATCAAGGTCCTGCAGAATACTCCCAACCAGACGCCACCGATTCCCAAGAGCGCAGCCAGATCCATCCAATGGATGCGGAAATGCCCATCGTGTCCAGTAGGGGCTATCAGGAGGAACAAATCAATCAATCTCATGAAGAGGATCAAAGACGCCACTTTAATCAGCTGCCGAGGAGCCCTCTTCAAGCTCCGTGAGAGCAATAGAATAAACGGGAGTGCAAAGTGGAACAAGATCAATGCAAGTTGCAGCCACCACCAGCCGTTGGCTAAACGTTTTAAATAATACGGTGTTTCTTCCGGCAAATTTCCAGACCAGATAATCAAGAATTGGGAGAAGGACAGGTAGGCCCAAATCATTACGAAGGCAAGGGTCAACTTTCCCAGGTCATGGAGGTGTTCGGGTGAGAGTACTTCCGACAAGGGCTTCCTCTCCGCCAGCAGGATCAAAACCAAAATCGTAAAAGAAAATGTGGTTAAGGTTTGCCCGATCATGTAATACATGCCAAATATGGTGGAATACCAGTGCGGCTCAAGAGACATCACCCAGTCGAAAGAAGCAAAAGTTGCGGTAGCCCCAAAAATAACAAGCCCAGGGCCGCTCAGACTCTCCGCGTTGAATTTTGTCCGGGCCGCCTTGTTGTCATCCTGTTGCTGCGACCACTTATTGAAAAAGTAAATCAGGCTGTACCACGCCAGAAAGTACACGACGGTTCTCAAGGCAAAAAAAGGGATATTCAAATAAGGGGCCTTATGCTGCAAGATCTTGTCGGCTTTCACCTTTTCAGGCTGGGCCCACTCATAGAGGTGCTGCATCCCGAAAAAGATTGGGACGAACAGTGCAGCCAAGATCGGCAATGTGCGCGTTGAGGCTTCAAGCAACCGCCGTATCATGATCCCCCATGCGCCCCCCGTAAGGTATTGAAGCATCAGGATCGCCAGGGAACCCAGTGGAATCCCGCTCCAAAAGACGAAGGCAAATAAGTAGGATCGAAAAAATTGGTCGGGGTTTGATATGGCACCCCCAATGCACAAGGCTAGAAAAATTCCGCCCGCGGCAAAGCTTCGCTTCTGCACCCTTTGGAGAATGGGTAAGTTTAGAGTTGCATCCTGAATCTCGATCAATAGAACCCCTTTGACCCTGTCTTTAACCTACTCACCAATTGACCCATGGTTTTCCTGGGGATGCGGCGGTGTGGACCGGGAACCGGCTTCTCCATTCAACTTATTGCGATCTGCTTCGGCCACGTCATTCAGGCTGGCATGTTGGCTTAACTGCAACACTCGAATATACGCCACGATCGCCCATCGGTCTCGAACTGGGACCTGCACGGAATAGTCCTGCATCGCGCCAAACCCATTCGTGATCACATCATAAAAATATCCTGCCGGAGCTTGCCTCAAACGTTCAATATGGTAGGACGGTGGGGGCCGAAACCCCCGCTTCACAACCATCCCCTGCCCATTTCCAACCCGGTCGTGGCAGGGAACGCAATAAATATTGTAACGTTCCTGCCCTCGTTCCAGGATCTGCTTGGTCACAGGAAAGGGGAATGCATCGACCAGCTTTCCATCAACTTTACCCAGGTAGAGATCCGTATCTTCTCGGAGATCCCCTCTGGCCACCGTTCCAGACACCAGTGGTCGCGCAGAACGTCCGTCTGAGAAAAAACTGCTGGGAGCCAGCGCTTTGTATTTGGGTTGATTTTGCATGTCCTGACGACAACCGGTCAGGATCGTCAATCCCAGGACCAGCAAGAACGGAGACAGAGCTCGAGAAGTAGAAAAAGAGTTCAGGCAGAACTGGCCCATGTTCTCATTAGCCCATAGGCCAGACCGGCTCTTGAATTGTTTGGCGCAATTCATAAAACGCACGATGCTCTTCATCACAAATCAATGGGGGACTTCATGAACAATGCGTGGTCCCAGCGACTCGAGAAATCGTCGAGTGGCCTCCTGATCAAATTTTGGATCCCGTGCCTCAATACATAAGAAGAAACGATCGCGGCTCGCAAGCGCGAACCTGGACACGTTGAAGACCGGGTGATAGGGCATCGGCAAACCATTGAGACCTAACATCCCCAGGACCGCCCCGAGGGAGGCTCCCAGCACGGTCGTCTCAAAGGTTACCGGAATAAACGACGGCCAACTAAACAAAGGGCGACCGCCAATATTCACCGGATAATCCACCACAGTCGTCCAATATTGGAAAAAGAAGCCGGCAAGGCAGCCCATTATGCCTCCGCAAAGAACAATGAACGGCAGGCGCCAATCGTGAAACCCAATGGCTTCACTTAACTCTTCAATGGGAAATGGCGAATACGCATCCATTTTCTTATACCCATAGTCACGGGTGCGTTTTGCAGCAGCCACCAATGACGTGGCACTGTCAAATTCCGCCATTAATCCGTAAAGAGAAGATCTCGACCGCATCAAACGTTGAACTCCAGTGGTTCTCGTTTCATATGACTCAACGAAGGCCTGCCTTTCTATTCCTTGACCTCTGCTTGCGGGAGAATCGTGCGCATTTCAAAAATTGAGATCATCGGTAGAAAGCGCAGGAACAAAAACAAAAGGCTGACAAACAGGCCGATGGTTCCGAAGAACATTCCAAAATCCCAGCGAGTCGGATAGTACATTCCCCAAGACGACGGTAAGAAATCACGACTGAGGCTCGTCACGACAATGATGAAGCGCTCCAGCCACATTCCGACGCTGACAATAATGGAGACGGTAAACAGCACAGCAATGTTTGTCCGCATGCGTTTCGACCAAAAAACTTGCGGTGCCACAACATTGCAGAAAATCAATACCCAGTAAAAGAAGGCATAAGGACCTTTCATCCGATTCAAGATCATATAACTCTCGTAAGGATTCGCACTGTACCAGCCGAAAAAGGCTTCCATCATATAGCCGTAAGACACGATCAGGCCCGTCACCAAAAGAATCTTGGCCATGTTATCGAGATGCCGCAGGGTAATGAAATCTTCCAAACCGTAGAATTTCCGAATGGGAATCGCCAAAATAAGCACCATGGCAAACCCCGCGAAAACGGCGCCCGCAACAAAGTAGGGCGGGAAAATGGTTGCATGCCAGCCCGGGATCACGGAGACCGCGAAGTCAAAACTAACGATCGAGTGGACCGATAGGACAAGGGGGGTAGATAAGCCCGCCAGAAGCAAATAGGCCGCTTCATAACGAGTCCAGTGGCGGGCTGACCCGCGCCATCCCATGGCCAAAATCCCAAACAGGATTCGTCCAAAACGGTTGGGGGAACGATCTCGGAGTGTAGCCAGGTCCGGGATCAATCCAACAAACCAAAAGAGCAAGGAGACTGTTGCGTACGTCGAAACCGCGAAAACGTCCCAGATGAGTGGACTGCGGAATTGCGGCCAGAGTCCCATGGTGTTGGGATAGGGGAAGAGCCAGTAGATGGCCAACCAAGGTCTGCCGGTGTGCAACAAGGGATAGAGTGCCGCACAGGCAACTGCAAAGAGAGTCATGGCCTCCGCAAACCGATTAATCGAAGTCCGCCATTCCTGACGCAGAAGCAAGAGGATGGCCGAGATCAGAGTGCCGGCATGTCCGATGCCAATCCACCAGACAAAATTGATGATGTCAAATCCCCAACCAACAGGATTCGTTACGCCCCAAATGCCAGTTCCGACAACCAGAAGCCGGCCGATCGTCGTGAGGAGCAGCATGACCAGGATGAAGCCGATTCCGAAACCAAAATACCAGCCTCGCGGGGTCCGATGAGTCAAGACAACAGCGCTGATCTTGTCCGTCACGGAGGCAAAAGTATAGCCCGGCTCAATGATAGGTGCCGTCTCTGTCAAATGGGTGGTTGTCGGACTGGATTGATCTTGATTCATGAGTTCAGGTGAAATAATTCAGGCGCTTCTGCCCATAGGAACTTGAAGCCTCTTTAGAGGATCATCTCCGGATTCGGATTCCTCAATCGTCCCAGATACGTCGTTCTGGGCCGGGTATTGAGATCGGCCAACAGGCCATAATTCAGTTTTTCAGCTTTGAGGCGAGTCACACGACTCGCCGGGTCATTGAGATTCCCGAAGGTAATGGCTTTAGCAGGACACACGGCTTCGCAAGCGGTCACAATTTCTCCATCGCGAATGGGCCGATTTCCCTTTTCCGCATTGATTTTGGCCACATTAATCCTTTGCACGCAGTACGTGCATTTCTCCATGACTCCACGCGATCGAACGGTGACGTCCGGATTTCGACCCAGCTTCAGGCTTGGCGTTTCAAAATCCGAATAGAGCAGGAAATTGAAGCGTCTCACCTTGTAAGGGCAATTATTGAGACAATAACGCGTACCCACACAACGGTTATAAGTCATATCATTTAGCCCTTCCGGGCTATGCGAAGTGGCACCCACAGGGCAAACGACTTCGCACGGAGCATTTTCACACTGCATGCAAGGAACAGGTTGGTTATAGGTTTCGGGGTTGTCCAGTTCGCCTTTGAAGTAACGATCCACCCGAATCCAGTGCATCTCGCGACCAATGACGACTTGTTCTTTCCCGACAACCGGAATGTTATTTTCGGACTGGCAGGCGATAGTACAGGCGTTGCAGCCTGTGCATGCATTTAAGTCGATCACCATCCCCCAGGCGTTTCCCTCGTATTTGAATGCCGGGTACACGGAAAGACTGTTGGGACGATTCTCTCCCATCTCCTGAACGAAATCAGGATTCTGCTTGAACTCCTCAAGCGTTCCGGCACGGACAAGGTTACGCCCTTCCATGCTGGAATGATGCTGTGTACAGGCCAATGGGTAGTGCTTGCCGGTTTTCCGAATCTCTAAGCCAGAACCAAACGACGCTGTATCCGTGGTGCGGAGCAAGTAGGCATTGAATCCGGCCCCTTTACCTACTCGCCCTGTCCACGTCCGGCCATATCCCAAATGAAGGGTGACTGAATTCGGACTCTGACCGGGCAAAATCCATACGGCCGCTTCAACCTTACGTCCCTGGTAACTCAATTCAACCAGCTCTTCATTATTCAGTCGCAGCTTCTGTGCGGTAGCTGGGCTCACGAGAGCCGCATTATCCCAAGTGAGCCGGGTATGAGGTTTGGGTAATTCTTGCAGCCAGCCATTATTGGCGAAATGACCGTCGAAAATGTGCGGATCTGGACGGAAAATGATCTCAAGTTGGCTGTTGGCTTGATTGCTGGAAATTGCGGTCGGCTGCAGTTGATTTACCAGGCCGGCGTCCATCGAAGTCTTCTTCGCGGGCAAAGCCGTTCCGGCAATAAACCCGTCGTGGATCGCTTGCCGCCATTGCCGCTCAAAATGATCGAACCCCTCCGCCTGAGTGGACGGCACTTTGGATTGCCTTGTGTCTTTTGGAACAGCGGCGCCTGGCCAATTTCTCCTCCAATAATCTCGCAGAATTTCATAACTGGATCGGTCGGGCCTGGTCGTGAAAGCAGCGAGCAATTCGTGTGACGTTTTGCCATCATAGAGAGGAGCAATCAACGGCTGTAAAATACTAAGCGTACCATCGTATGCCCGCCCGTCGCTCCAGGACTCAAGGAAATGGGCTTCTGGGATGTGCCAATGGCAGAGGAATGCTGTTTCATCGTTGTATAGGCCCAAATGAATTCGCAGTTTTACTTTGGTTAGGGCGTCCGCAAAATTTAAGTCGGCGGGCGTCGTATAGACGGGATTGCCCCCGAGAATGAGCAATGTATCAACACTTCCTGCTTCCATCGAGCGCACGAGATCGCGCAACGAGGCGAATTGGTCGGTAGGATCGGCTTCCACGGGATCGGTATGAAAAACAGTACTGTCGATATTCCCGAGAAACTGGTTCATGGCGTGAGTCAAGAGATGAACTGTCGGGGACTGATGTTCTCCTGGAATGACAATCGATTTCCCCGAGTTTAGTCGCAAATCCTTTGCAAGCGGAGCGATCCAGGCAGCGCCGGGCGCTCCCTCTAAATTCTTCTTTTGAACCGGGATGCCTAATTCCTGAACAAGCGCCCAGGCAAATTTCTCAACGTCTCCAGCGCTCATAGGCAGACGATGGTCCGCCATCGATCCGGTGTTGGTGGGCGTGGGCTCAACAACGTAGAGGCGATTCATCTCGAATTGGCCTTCGCGAACACGTCGCCGAGAGACAAAATCGCGCGTATACCGCAGACGTCCGGGATTATCTGTCAGGAAGTCTGCATCGAGAGAAAGCACTACATTCGCTTTGGAAAAATCATAACGTGTATCGAGGTGCTCCCCGAATGCCATGAGGGCCCCTTTGCGAGCCATATCACGACTCACAGCGTCATATTGGTGCCATCTAGCTAGGGGATAAAGGGCCAATAGGTCTTTGATTTGGGCCGCCAGTGAAGGCGAGGTAGTGGATTCTGTCAGAATTCGGAGGCCCGCCCCTTGGCTCCCCTTAAGGAGTGAAACCGTATTCCTCATTTCGCCAAGAAAGGATGGGTAGGAGCGAATTTCTCCGTATTGTGTGACCGCTTGGGAGCGATCCGGATCGTAAAGCGTCAGAATAGAAGCCTGCGAGAGCACGTCTGTGGATCCAAGACTGGCAGGGTGTTCAGGATTGCCTTCGATCTTGGTGGGGCGTCCCATATGGCTTTCAACGAGCAGCCCTTCAGTAAACCCCATATGAGGCCGGGCGGTGGCAAAGAACAACGGTTTGCCGGGCACGATTTCTTCGGGAGCCTTGACATAGGGCATAATGTGTTCAGCGGGTTGCTTGGTGCAGCCTGTCAAGCCTGCCAAGGCAAGGGAGGCACCCATCAATTGAAGGAAACGGCGGCGGCCAACCGGATCGATCCACTGATCGACGTTCTGCGGGAATTCTCGATACAGGTATTCCTGAAATCCAGGGGTGTCTGCCAATTCTTCCAGGCTTCGCCAATACGCTTGTCCTTGGGTCTGATTCAATTTCGACCGGACGGAAGCCAGGTCTATAAGACTGTGGTTTCTTGTCATCGGTGGCAAGTGGAACAGTGTGTTAAGCTTTGGATTTTGTATTCCTTCACGAGTCTCCTGCCCAACTCAATTTGGTCTGCAGGCGGCTGGTACTCCATATCAAACACCTCTTCACGAGGTCGCACATATTTTTCCGGCTGACGATGGCAATCCAGACACCATTCCATCTGGAGTGAGGCATGTTGCCAAACCAGCGGCATGCGATCCACGCGCCCATGGCAGGTTGAACATCCAACGCCTTTGTTCACGTGAATGCTATGGTTGAAATAGGCGTAATCCGGCAAATCGTGAACGCGAATCCAGGGAATAGATTTGTCTTTGCGAAAGCTTTCACGAACGGGCTCGAGAGTTGGACTTGTCGTCCATATTTGGGAATGACAGTTCATGCAAATCTTTGTAGACGGAATATTAGCGGAATGGGAAATTTCAACAGTCGTGTGACAATAACGACAATCGATCCCAATTCCTCCCACGTGGTGCTGGTGGCTGAAAGGTACAGGTTGCTCGCGAGGGACGTCGGCTTGTGTAACGTATCCGGAACGATTAATCATGAGCGCCACAGTCAAGAGTGCAGCGATAATGAAGATCGCCCCAAAAATGGTGACTCGTGAAATTGTATTGGTGCTGCGATGAAAGATCTGTGACACGTGAGACTATTCTATCCGGCTCATAAATAAGGGCTGACTCACCGGAGCCTACTAAAGTTGAGGCGTGAATCTATCATTCAGAATTCAGAACGTCAAGGTGCAATTGCCCCCAGGCTTTGAGGCAATAACCTGAGCAATTAGAGGGAAAGTGCGTACTGTTGTCGAAGGAATATGGTTTTCTTTTAGCCCTAAACTGCCCGTGTCTGTAACTCAGCCGGTAAAACTCCTGACCGCCTTTCGATCCAAATCTCTTGCACTTGCATCCATTGACTCGCTGAGCACGAGTTTGGCAAGAGCCTGAATAAACTCAGGAGAATCATTGAGTCCTCGCATCATTTCAAATTGCAGGATTCCGTGATGAGCCGCCTCTTCCCGGGCTTCATGTTCGATTTCACTAAGAGTCTCGACATGATCGGAGACAAAGGCAATCGGTATGACCAAAACATTTCTGACCTTTTTCATCCCAAGCTGATGAATGGTGTCGTGCAAGGAGGGCTGCAGCCATTTGCTCGCCCCCACCTTGCTTTGATAACAAAGTGTGTGGGAAAAGCTCCACCCGCCGCATTCCAGAACCAGATCTACGGTCTTTTCGATCTGGTCCCGATAAGGATCTCCGCCTTCGATCACGCTGACTGGAAGACTGTGAGCACTAAAAACAAAATGGACTTCTTCCGTAAGCGGAAAGCGGGTCAAGCTTTCATTGATCCTGCTCGTAATGGCTCTGAGGTAGCCCGGGTAGGAGTAAAATTCACGAACCGTTCGAGTCGGGATCCGGCCAATAGGAGAAACTTGGGTCTGACGTTCCCATTCGTTTAAGCTACTGCCCGTGGTCGTCTTGGAATACTGTGGATAAAGGGGTAACAATACAACTTCCTCCGGCAACTGTTGCTCCACAGAACGAACCGCCTCTTTCGTAAGAGGGTGCCAGTATCGCATCGCAATATGCACCTTTGCATCGCAAACCGTCTGCAGTTCCGCCTCTAGGGCTCGTGCCTGCAATTTCGTAAATTCCAGGATCGGAGACTTGCCACCGATCTTGGCATAATGATTCCTCACTCTTTTTGCTCGGGAGGACGAGATTAACCTCGCCAACGGTTCGCGGGCAATCTTGGCAAAGGGGAAATCAATGATGTCGGGATCTCGAAATAGATTGAGAAGAAAAGGTTCAATGGAGTCCAGAGAATCCGGACCTCCAAGTTGGAACAAGACAACTCCCAGGGTTTTCCTTCCACTCATTCGGTGAATTCCTTCCCGCCCGGAATAATGTGGGCCATGTTTCTATCTGTTTCTATTTCTATCTAAGGAAGCACATGATCCCTTGAAAGTCCCAATTTTGCAAGAGGGCCGGGGGGGGAGGGGGCAGCCCTTAAATGATGGAGGACAAGGGGTCGGTGGACGTAGTGTGCAGCCTATGGCGTTAGGCAGTTCTACATCGTCTTCCGTCGCTTGAAGGCTTTGACGTCACTGGGCGAAAGGTCAAACCACTCTCCACTTTTGCGGCTGTCTTTAAAGCGATCGTGCCAATATTTTTCAATTCCACAAGGATCATCAGTTTTAATCTTATGAACCAATTCAAGTTTCTCAGGTAGCAGGATTCGGAGCTCAAATTCGCGTCTTTCCGCGCAATTGGTTCGGCCTATCTTGAAATATTTGCCTGATTTCATCAGATAAACAAAACCTAATTCGATTGGTTCTGGTCCTGCTCTATCTCGTAGCTGAAGTTTTCCGGTGGAAGCGGCTACCTTGCAGGCTGCAACGATTTCAGCATCTTTGTCATGAGTATCGCAATACTTCAGAACAGCCTCTATCAAGTCTGCTTTGCCCCCGAATCTTGAAAATGTGTTATGAGTTGGGAAGTTCTTGTCTTGATGACCCTTGAGTCTGCGCTCGGTTGTTGTAGGGAAGTGACCAAGTTCCTGGATTAGCTCTATGAGCTTCTCAATTAAGAATTCATCCGGGTAAGCGGTTTGCATCTCATTAGGGTTGCTGTACCCAGCTTCTGCAAGTGCATCAGCCCATCTAGTCCAATACTTTCCTCTCCAATCCCACACTTTTATTCCAGTTTCCTTCTCAAACCTGGCGATACCTAGTGGACTGTTTCTGTTTTCCTCGGTCGTACGTCTGATTTCAGAAAGGATGTGTTCTTTATCCATACGATCTTTTTTTATCTTTCTAACGACCAAGCTCCCGGGGCCGCAGCAAGAACTTGATGTCGCGCGAAACCAGTATAGCGGCCCCGTTCAGGTGCAGCGCCTCGCTCGGCCGGCATCGCTAAAAGGGGTTCGCTAGCTGGCTGGCAGTTCCTGCGTTCAAACTTGGGCAAATCCCTGAAATCTGTTGAGTCGTAATGCCACGTAGAGGGCCGTGTAAACGTCGAAGTTCTCTGACGGAATCACTCTTCGTCGAAATCAGCAACCGCACAAGACTGCACGCGCTGTCATACTTCGCGTCGCCTGTCGAATAAGTTAACCCAAGTTCGGCTTGCATAAACTCAAGTGAAAAATGGGTGGCGACGCCTTCTTCGAGATTATTGGTCGCTCCTGGTGCGGGATCCAGAAGATGCACACACTCGTGAGCGAGTTGAAACAACGCTCGGTTCGGGTCTTGCATCGCAGATAGACCGAGTTGGACTACGACATGTCCGCAGTTACCGGGGAACCAAACTTGCGGAACTCCATTCCTGAACTCAACCCCCAACACGGTGAACGACCGGTCCCGAGCGCCAAACTGGGCCTCAGCCTTGGTGATCATCTGGCAAATGCGCGAGGCGAGTGTCCAGCTAAAACCGCCGGAGATCGGCTGGGCAACGACAAGGTTGTCACTCACAATTGCCAACAAAAGTATCCTCTCCTCTGTGGCGGAACGACTGAGGCATCACCCGCCGCCGCGGTTTTGCGTCGGGTGATGCCGTGGTTAGGCCATGACGCCTGGATACTCAAACACCGGGGTTTCAATAACACGGCTGGGCGGTCCTTGCTCCCAAACAATCCTCTGGAGACACTCCACCGTCTCGGGAGAAAAGAATCGTTCACTTGTGCGAAGCGAAACGCGCGCGGGCACATGCTCAATGATAATAAAACGCCCTTGCACTTCCAGGGTGTAGGTTACTTTCTGTTCTACAAAAGTCTCTTCCGACGTATCAACAGGCATGTTATTTTCTCCGTTGTTTGTATTCGACCCACTCATTCGGATCGGGTTGGTAGGTCGTGATGACTTTCACCAACAGGCGAGAGGCATAACTGCACTGGACATGAATCGGCCGTCCTGCCTGGGTGAATCCCAAGATCAGGCAACTGGGACCATACTTGTCGTTCGGGTAATCCTCGATCACCTGTCCCACGTTGATAGCTTCTCGGATCTCGTGAACGCTAATATGTCGTAGGATGGTCTGGTCAACTGCGTGTTGCGAGAATTCAAAAGCACCCGATAAAACCTTTGCGCGAATTGCTTGGATCAACGTCATGCCTTCGATGGTAACCGAGGAGCAAGCCAGCGGCAATTGAAACCTACGGCTATGCTCGGCTTCAGCCCGAGAGTACTCGGATGGCCCAACCATTGATTAACAGGAAGGATTCCCCTGATAACATGAGTTTTCGGGCAGTTTTGCCCGATGCCAATATCAAACATTATACCTTAACATAATATGGAAAACGGCCAGTGTTGCACCCATGTGTTTTGTGCATGTCTGCGGGAAGGCGCAATAGGAGGGCAGAGGGTCCATAGCAAAATTACCACCTAACTTTTAGAAGATAGAATTTCCAGCTGGATCAACTTTAAGCCTTTAAAATTTCAACCAGTGTACTCTTCGCAGTCATGCAAAAAACACACGAGTGCGCCAGCCACGATCTTTCAAACCACATTCACTTCCGCTTGTTCTTCCCTTTCCAACAGCTTAGAATTGTTCGCACTTTGTAGGTTTCTTTTCTGATTGTAGATTGTGTCAGTCTCTATATATTAACTTAGATCCCCATGCAAGATTTAGTTCCCAACCAGGTCATGTATGACGTTGTAGTCATCGGTTCCGGCGCCTCTGGCGGGATAGCCGCCTGGAATTTGACGCGCCAAGGTGCCAAAGTCCTGATGCTGGACGCGGGTGAGCGTTTCAAGCGTGAGGGATACTGGACGCATGTTTGGCCGGATGAGGCCCGTGAACGTGAGAAGCGCGGCCTGCATCCTCCCGACTTCCTCTTGAGCCGTCAAGAGCAACCTTATTTTACGCCTCCGGGTAAGCCGTTTGACTTAACTCGAGTCTGGGGACTCGGAGGGAAAACAAACATCTGGGGGAGAGTGTCTCTCCGATATGGGGACCTGGACTTTCAGGCTGCCGAACGCGACGGCTGGGAAATTCCCTGGCCCATTTCCTATAAAGATATTGCACCTTACTATGACAAGGTTGATCAGCTCATCGGAGTGTGCGGTGGTAATGATGATTCCGATGTCCTCCCTGGGAGCCGCTACCACATGCCTCCTCCGCGAATGCGTTGTGGAGAATTCCTCCTGAAGCGATCGGCTCATCAACTCGGAATCCCGATGGTTTCGGGTCGACGGGCAGTGCTGACCCAGCCCCATCGTGGGTTTCCACCATGCCACTATTGTGGGGCCTGTGGGAAGGGTTGTGATACAGCCTCCTTCTTTTGTTCTGCTGATCATTTGATCCCCTACGCCCTCGAGACTGGAAATCTCACCCTGCAAACCAACGCTGTCGTTGCAAGAATCCTTCCCAATGAAAGGGGCCGGGCCGGTTCTGTACAGTATTTTGACCGCCATACCAAAGAGGAATTCCGGGCACAAGGCAAAGTTGTCGTACTGGGGGCGTCGTGCATCGACTCCACGCGAATCCTCTTAAATTCCAAATCCCGTCAATATCCGAACGGAATCGGAAACAGCTCAGAAGTTATCGGGAAATACCTTTGCGAGCAGGTACGGTTTCATGTTCACGGTTTCCTTCCTGACCTCTATGGTTTTCCGTCGAGCAACGATGACGGGATCGGAGGAGAGCATCTCTATATGCCGCGGTTCAACCATCGCGGCAAACCCAGAGACTATCTGCGCGGTTTTGGCGCCCAATTCTGGGGGATTGGTTGTCAGCCTGGGGCCAGCCATTATGCAACGGAGCTGCCGGGCTTTGGTTCAGACTTCAAGAAAGAGATCAAGCGGCGCTATCCGGCCTGGATCGCAATGCACCCCTACGGAGAAGTCTTGCCCCGCGCCGATAACCACATCACCGTGGAAGGGACGCCCGTCGATGCATATGGAGTTCCGCTCCCCAAGATCGTGTTTTCGATTGGCGACAATGAGCGAAAGATGTTGGAAGAAATGTACGACACGGCCGAACAGGTGATGCATTCAGCCAAAGCAGAATTAATCGGTTACAAGCGAGGAACTGTGGATCAGCCAGGGAAGGCTATTCACGAGCATGGTACTTGCCGCATGGGAAGTGATCCCAAGCAATCGGCACTCAATGGATTCTGCCAGATGCACGATGTGAAGAACTTATTCGTTGTCGATGGAAGTGCCTTTCCCGCAGCTACCGAAAAAAATCCCACACTGACGATTTTGGCTTTGGCCTGGCGAGCCACCGATTATTTGGCCGAAGAGTTAAAAAAAGGGAACTTGGGGTAAGGTTTCTGCATAGTTCTTGAATTCATCAGTTTGATCACAAATATTATCCGCCCTTGAAGAAGACTAGAATTACCAGAGCCGCCGCAAGAGGAGTCTCTATGCTTCGCAAATCATTGTTCACGGTCGGCTGGCTGCTGGCTTTCGTTAGCGCCTTTGCCGAGACCCGGCCCATACATACCTATTCCATTGTTGCCAGAAACCCGATAAATGGTGATCTTGGCGTTGCCGTCCAATCCCATTGGTTTTCCGTCGGATCCCTTGTGCCCTGGGCAGAAGCCGGAGTAGGAGCCGTTGCCACACAGTCCTTTGTCGATCAATCCTATGGCCTTCTGGGCTTGGAACTGATGCGTGGAGGCAAGACAGCCAGGCAAGCGCTGGAAGCATTACTGGCCGTAGATTCCGGTCGTGCTGTTCGCCAAGTCGCAATGATCGACGCCCTGGGTACTGTCGCTGTCCACACTGGATCCCGATGTATCCCCGCAGCCGGCCATGAAAGCGGAGTGCAATTTTCCGTGCAAGCAAACCTTATGTTAAACGACAAGATCTGGCCCGCCATGGCATCTGCCTATCGCCAGGCACAAGGTGAATTGTCAGATCGAATGCTAGCTGCGCTAGAAGCTGCACAAGCAGTTGGAGGGGATATTCGAGGAAAACAGTCCGCAGCAATCCTGGTTGTCAGCGGCAAATCGAGTGGCAAGCCGTGGCTTGACAGAAAAATAGATTTACGGGTCGAAGATCACCCCGAACCCCTTAAGGAACTGCGGCGCCTGGTGAGAATTCATCAGGCTTATGAGCACATGAACTCCGGTGACCTGGCTGTAGAAAAAAGTGATCTTGCGGGAGCACTCCGCGAATACAGCGCGGCTGAGGCCCTGAATCCTGAAAATATCGAGATGAAATACTGGCACGCAATCGGCTTAGCGAATTCAGGACATCTTGCTGAATCGCTCCCTATCTTCAGAACAGTTTTTGAGGCGGACCGAAATTGGGTGGAGCTGACAACTCGGCTGACCAGGATTGATCTTTTGAAAGTCAATGAGGGGGAACTAAAAAAAATCCTTTCGTTGGCAAATGATACAAGATAGCAGAAGTCCTATAGATTGATGCCGGCTCATGAAGTAACTTCATGCTGGCGGTTGTGCGGGGAGTGGGTTCGTGCAGAACGTTGGGATTCCATTGATTACATTGACCACGGACTATGGCCTAGAGGATCCCTACGTCGGCATTATGAAGGGGGTTATTCTCAACATTCACCGGGATTGCCAAATTGTTGACATCACTCACGGAATCGCTTCACAAGATATTCTCGCCGGTGCTCTCGCTCTCAGTTCCAGTTTTCGCTTTTTTCCCAAAGGCACCATCCATGTTGGGGTGGTCGATCCCGGGGTAGGAAGTTCACGTCGACCTTTACTAGTTCAGACAGAGGATTATTTTTTCGTCGGACCCGATAATGGCCTCCTCTCTCCGGCTTTGGAACAGGAAAAAGACGTGCGGATCTATCATTTGATTCAAGACCGTTTCTTTCTGAAGCAACTGAGTCGCACTTTTCACGGAAGGGACATCTTCGCGCCCGTTGCTGGATGGCTCTCCCAAGGAACACCTCCCTCCGAATTCGGGCCCCGAATCCAAGATTTATTGACCCTGAAATTACCCCTGCCGAAACGAATGGGCCAGCATGTCCTGGGTACGATTCTGCGGATAGACAAGTTCGGCAACCTCATCACGAACCTAACGACAAAAGACTTCCCGGAACCGGTGGGCAGGTTTGTGCTTCGCATTGCCGGGCACGAGATTCGACAGCATTTGAGTTCCTATGCGGAAGCCGAAACAAGAACGCCCTTCACGATCTTCGGGAGCTCGGGTTATTTGGAAATCTCTGTCCATTGCGGATCAGCAGCCATCGTTTTGAAAGTCAGTGGCCGGGAGGAGTTTGAATTAGAGAGGATTGAGTAATTGGTAAGGAAGCGACGTTAGTGGGTCTGCCTGTCGGAGAAGATCAATTTGAAAAAATCAGCCACGTGATCACCCCCCCCTAGGGCCGGTTTCTGGAGGCGAGTTTCCAGGTCAGTTTGAACCCAGTCATCCAGGAATAGCCCTTTATCCCCAGTCATACATTCGGACGGGAGAATCAGGAAGTCTCCATACATTTGATTCTGAACTGAAGCATAGATATCACTCCCGCTAAGCAGCCCGGCAACTGTGATCCCTTTGCCGAGGAAACGATTCTCCACCGGCAGGCAGCGCAGGTCGATTTGGAATTTGGTGTTCATCCGATCGACGCATTCCTTGAGAGTCGGGTAGAAGAGGACTCCTGTGACGACCGTTGCGCGGACTGGCAAACCCCGAGGTCGGGTCCAATCGAGAGACATCGTTTCCGCAAATTCGTCGAGGAAGTTTCGAATCATCCCGACACCATTTTCGACGAGTGGAAAATCCCCATAATGGGAGCGGGGGGGGATCGGATGTCCCGCCTTGATGTAAAACTCATCCCCCAGGAAACAAAAGGGGACTCCCATTTCGCTTCTATTCTTCTGCTGAATCTGCTCGACATGGGCAATGGCTTCGGTCGCGTAGGCCCCATCGACAGACCTTAGCTGAGGGAGCCCCTTTCGATGGTCGGTCAATCCGACAGGGACAATCGAGACACTCATGACGGACGGGTAAAATTGGCGTAGATCATGAAGTGAACGCTCCAAATTCATCCCATCATTAATTCCCGGAATGAGGACGACCTGGGTGTGAAGCTGGATTCCGCCATCCACTAAGCGACGCATATTCCCCAGCAGGTCGTCGGGTATTTGGGACTGCAATAGGTATTTTCGCAGCGCGGGATCCGTGGCATGCACAGAGACATACAAAGGCGAAAGCCGTTGTTCGAAAATTCTCTGAAAGTCCTCCTCCGAAAGATTGGTCAGGGTCAGATAATGTCCAAACAGAAAGGAGAGTCGAAAGTCCTCATCTTTCACCCGAAGAGTCCGGCGAATGTGCTTTCCTCGGGGGAGCTGGTGAACAAAACAGAAAATGCAATTGTTCTTGCAAATCCTGGTCTGTATTCCCTCGAGTTCGAGGCCCAGGTCTTCATCTTCATCCTTCTCGATTTCGATTTCCCAAACTTCTCCAAAGGCCTTCATGATTCTCAAGGTCAGCTCAGATTCGACCGTCGAGGCAATGTAGCGATAATCCAAAACGTCCTCGATCAAGCGGTCATTGATGGCCAGAAGCCGATCTCCAGCAGCCAACCCGACTTCCTCTGCGATCGAGTCCGCATCGACTCCATGGATCAAAACTCCGGCTGTCTGTGGGTCCAATTTGTTGGGGGATTCAGGATTCATCGGGCTTTCTCAATGGTGCACTTGAAAACTTTCAGACACCAATTTCTTCTTACCACGGTAGACATAATCCAATCCCGAGAAAACAGTGATGGCCGCGGTCGCCAGATACAGCCCATTCATACCAATCCAGATGGTTCTTTGATAATTGAAATAAAGCACTCCCAAGATTGTCAGAATTTGCAAGCACGTGGTCGCCTTCCCATAAATTGACGGGGGAAATGATCGGTGACCCGTACTAATGACAATGATCAGGACACTGGCCACAAGGATCACGTCACGACTGATGACAATGATAGTAAGCCAGAGAGGGATCAAGTTGGGTAAGCCCATCCCTTTAATTGAAAGGACTACAAACGAGGTCGTGAGGAGAAGCTTGTCGGCAATCGGATCCAGGTAGGCCCCCAAAGATGTTTTCTGTTTGAGCCAGCGCGCCATTAAACCGTCTAAGCCATCAGTCACCCCTGCAAGAATGTAAATTGCAAATGCCCATCCGTAATAGTCATAAACCAGCAAAATAACGAAGATTGGAATGAAAACCATTCGTAAGATGGTCAACTGGTTGGCGGGAGTTAATACTTGGAAGGACATTGGAATGCAACCTCATGAAGACACAAAAACAGTAAATGGTATCGAAGGGGGAAAAACATTGTCAAACCTTTTCGCCCTCGCCGCAGGCGAGTTTGACTTTATTTTCAAATTCTGGGAAGCTGGATTATGTTTTGATCCAACTGGATACGATAGGATTACCTGGAGTTTTTAGCCTATTCACCCTGGGGCATGAGATTCACATCCTTGATTCTGGCACCTCTTCAAATCTTCTCGGTCGTCCTATTCCTAATGGGGCAGTCCGACCCAGGCACGGTGCTGCAGCATCGGGTGACGGCCAACCAGTTGACATCCGGCGAACCGGGAATTGTCACTCTGGAGTTAGGGGTCAAGGAGGGTTTTAAGATTGCCAAGAAACCTCCTCCAATGCTGCAACTGGCGTCTAATCCGAATTTCGAAGTGAAGAGTCCGGTCCTTTTTCAAGAGGCTCGAGCTGGAAAAGACCCGGAGTACTACGGAGAACTCAAGCCTCTCGAAATCTCAGTTCTGACCCGATTGGAGATCCCCCCGAAACAATATGAACTGGATGGTAGATTGACCTACATTTATTGTTCTGAAAAAGATAAATACTGTGGCCGGTCTGCCACAAATATTAAGATCCCCGTCGTTGTTGTGAAGAAATAGTTTGGGCTGGAGCATGACCAATCACTTTTGGAATCCCTTTGTTTTGCGGTTCGCCAAGTCAAGCGGATGGACTCTGGTTTTCATGCTTCTGATTTCACCTTTTACCCTCTTGTGGGGAGAAGAGCGGCCGGATCTCTCGAGTTACAGCAGTGTGGAAATTTTAGGTCGCGCAAACCGCTCTTTCTCCATGCGAAATTTCCTGGCTTCGGAAAGGTACTTTCGCGAACTTGACCGCCGCCTGACTCATTTTCTCTCGCAGCAAGTTTCAGAGCGGGAACCTCAAGAATCTCTCAAGCAGATTGAAATTGATGAAGAACTCATTCTGGCCCCTTTTGGCTTGGGGCATACGTTGATCTTTTTGCACAAATACAATGAGGCTGTGGAACCCTTGGAGAAAGGACTGAAACTCTATCCAGATTGGGCGATCAATCACATCGAAATGCCCTTCTTTAAAGATCCCAGTTTTACAGCACCCGTGGTCAACGATCTCCTGGATAAGATCAGTATTTCGGGGGATTCGGTAGCATACCTTTTACTCGGATACATTCAGTTCTTCAGCGAAGACTATTCTCAGGCCCATGAGTCATTTTCAAAAGCTTTAAAGAAAGATCCGACATCGACAATCGCCAGGTTATTCCTTGAAAATATTTCACTGGCTTCCGGGCAGGAGGCCAAATTCTCGCGTCCCCCATCCTCCCCGGAAAAGAGCGATGAGATTCCCTTGGAAGAGCTGATTTCATATGGAAATTCCTTCTTTCGAAATTCAGAGTTTGCGAAGGCCGCTAGCTTCTATAAGAAAGCGATCGAGCAGGGCCAGGAAGTATCCGAAGCGCACATCGCCTACGGAGATTCTCTGTTTGCCTTAGGAAAATTTGAGGAGGCTACTCAGGCAATTGTGAAGGGTTTACAGATCAATCCCGACTATGCAGAGAAACCCGTCAATCGTCGGGACTTCTATCGAAATCCTGTGGAGTTCGACCTGCAGCTTCAGTCCCTGGAAGGCTTTGTGCGACGCCATCCATCAAACCTGGACGCTCGATTTCTCCTAGGGTATAACTATTTTTTCATCCAGGATTATACTAGGGCCAATCAGCAATTTCAGGCCGTGCTGATTAGCAAGACCTTGAACTCTCCTGCCCAGCTTCTGCGTCGCACGATCCAGCAGCTCAGGACTTCGAAGCCCAAATAACCTCTCCGAGCGATAAAACAGGAGTATGCCTTGCGCAAGAATCCGGCGAACGATCAGGCCCTGTCAGCCTGAGCCTTTTTCAGGCTATTCTGTTCGAGGAAGTGAGGAGAAAAGGTCAGAATGGTGGGCGCTAGAGGATTTGAACCTCTGACTTCCACCGTGTGAAGGTGGCACTCTACCGCTGAGTTAAGCGCCCATCTGGTTCAGCAGCAAACCGGTGCTCTTGTACCATGGTCCCGATGATTTAGACAAGACCAAAGTTCCCGCTAGAACGGCCGTAATAGGACTAGAAACGAGGTTGGATGCTAAAGGTCGATCAGCAGCAGAAAGTTGTTTCCTTAGTGAACACGATTGAAACCGTCATCAAAGGCAAACGCGAAATTGTCAAGCAAGCATTGACCGCACTCTTCGCTGGTGGACATCTTCTGATTGAGGATGTACCCGGTGTGGGGAAAACAACCTTGGGACATGTCTTGGCTTTGGTGATCCAATGTCGTTTTCATCGGATTCAATTTACCAGCGATCTTCTCCCTTCGGACATCATTGGAATCTCGATTTTCAACCAGGGGCTGCGCACTTTTGAGTTCAAGCCGGGACCCATCTTCGCAAATGTGATTCTAGCAGATGAGATCAACCGGACCACTCCTAAAACTCAAAGTGCTCTGCTCGAGGCGATGAGTGAAGGACAAGTGACGGCCGACGGTCAGACTCTGGAAATCCCTCGTCCGTTCATGGTTCTGGCAACTCAAAATCCTATCGAACATCATGGGACCTATCCCCTTCCGGAATCGCAGCTAGACCGATTCCTCATGCGAATTAGAATCGGCTATCCGACCTTGGATGAGGAGAAGACTATCTTCCGCAGCCAGTTGGGACGACATCCGATTGAATCCGTGGAAGCTGTTCTCAACGTCGATGAAGTGCTCGAAATGCAACAATTCGTTCGAAGGATTCCGGTGGACGAGGTCATTCTGCATTACGCCCTCCAGATTATCGAAAAGACCCGCCAAACAGAACTCCTGAGTCTTGGCGTGAGCCCTCGCGGTTCCCTGGCTCTATTGAGGGCCGCCCAAGCACGGGCCTTCGTGGAAGGGCGCGACTATTGCCTGCCTGACGATGTGAAGGCGCTGGTTCCCGCCGTTCTGGGGCATCGTGTGGTGGTGAATAGTCGTTTTTCAACAACATTGCGACTGGGCGAGGAAACGGAGAAGATCTTACGGGATATTGTCGATTCCGTGCCCGTTCCGATTTGAGACGCCGTCACTTCTTAGTCAAACAGCCGGACCACCGTCAGCGGTCAGGCTGACAGCAATCATAAAAATTGACGTCAACACCTCCTATGAAGCTTCCCCTCTTTACCCATTGGAATTTTAGCTGGCGGCAATTATGCATGAATTTGCTCGGGACGCTTGCCCTGGGCCTCGCACTCGGTTCAGCCCTGGCTTCATCGGTGGCATCTCGAGAAGGGAATTGGGTCGGTGCTGTGGGACTCGCTATTTTCTCTCTCCTGCTCGCCCTGACTATTTCTTTGACCGTCGTCCCTCACCTGCTGAATCGCGTTCGTGGAGAATGGTTGACATTCCACTTTAATGCGACTCGAGAAGCGTGGCTTTACATGCTGATCCTTTTCGTTACCGGTGTGGCCGCTTTCAATTCTGGCAATAATCTCTTATTTGTCATTTTCTCAGTGGAGTTAGCTGTTCTGATTGTTTCCGAGGTACTTTCTAGGCTGAATCTCTATCGGCTTCAAACCACCATTGATCTACCCGAGGTTGTCGCCGCCCAGCAGAAATTCAATGTGGGCATCACCCTGAAGAACACGAAATGGAATTTGCCTTCATTTTCATTACAACTCAACGGCGGAAGCATCAGATTAGCCGAAAACGGATTGGGTATTGAGAGGGAAAGCATCAAAGAAATTTCGGAAAGCCTTCCCCATTACCTGCCTTTTCTGCCAGGGGCCGCGGAAAGAAAATACAACCTACCGCTTCGAATCCCCCGTCGCGGCCGGCATACACTCAGGAATATAAAGGTTAGCAGCCGGTTCCCCTTCGGATTTTTTGAAAAGGCCAGGAGTGCTGGCCCGCCTCGAGATGTGTTGGTGTTACCGGCGCTGGAACCGCCGGATGAGTTTTTTGAAACTTTGCCCCTCCTGAGTGGTGCCCTTGGAAGCTTTTTCCGTGGAGGGGGTGTGGACCTCCATTCGCTACGGGAATATTCCATCCGTGATTCGGCCCGCTTTATTGATTGGAAGGCCAGTGCTAAAACCGAATCCCTGATGTTTCGGGAATTCACGCGGGAAGACGACCGGAGGTGTTGCTTCGTATTTGATAATTACTTCCCCGGCTTCGAACAATCCTGGCGACCTGCATTTGAAAGGGCCATTGTGCTGTGTGCCAATGCTGCCCGTCACTTTCACGAGATGGCCTGCGAGATTCGCCTGGTTACCACCGAAAGCAGCACCGCTTTTTCGAACACGCGGGTGGGTTTGGTGGAAATCCTCAAGATCCTTGCGCTTATTGAGCCAACCCCTGAAAGATCTCAAACGATCATGAATCTTGCCGGGGATAAGGCTTTCAAAATAGTATTTTCAGCGAGTCATCGGGGAGAAATACCAACGGCAGTGTGGACTTCCTCCCACGTGGTATTCACCCGCGAGCTTCAGAAAAGAAGTTGACCCTCATGTCACTGGAACGACTTTTTCACCTGCTGACATACCTCCTTGTTGGCATCGGCTTCGCCATGCTGGCGTTGGCAAAGCAATTTTCCCCGTGGGTTATTGTTCTTTTTGTTATTCCTTATCTTCTTGCCTTTACACCCCATTTCGGCCGCAGTGACTGGTTAACGGTCCGTCAGGGTAACCTCCTGACTTGGCTATATGTTCCTTTCTTCCTGATCGATACTTTTCTACTCTCTCGATCTTTTGTCATCGCGGCACTTCATCTAATTCTGTTTGTACAACTGATGAAGATGCACCAACCAAGGCGAGACAAAGATTACTTTTACTTGATCGTGCTCAGTTTTCTAGAGGTCTTAGCTGCCTCATCCCTCACGATTGATCTCTCTTTTTTGTTCTTGTTCCTTATATTTGCGTTCCTTTGTATCTGTTGTTTGCTTCTCTTCGAATTCAAGAGGGCTTCGCGGACCGCTGCCTCCCACTCCGTTGAAAAAGGAGGGGAGAAGGAGAAAATCCAGATTGACGGTGAAGCTTGCGAACTCATTGACAGACATGCAGTTCAAGCGGTTCCTTTCATTTGGTCTCTGGGGGTCATCATCTTGGTTCTGGGGTCCGCCCTCGGGGCGGTCCTTTTTTTTTCTTTACCCAGGTACGGTGCCGGAACCTTCCACGGGAGAATTCAATTATCACAAAGCCTGAGCGGCTTTTCGGATCATATCCGTCTAGGCGGGATTGGGTCCATCCAGCTCGATTCCTCGGTGGTTATGCGGATTCGTATTTCGGAAAACTTGACACCACTAAGGGATGCCAAGTGGCGAGGCATTGCACTGGATTTTTTTGATGGGAAAGGTTGGTTTAAGTCTACACAGAGAAGAACAGTCGCTCTTCGTGGAAATGGAGACTATGCCTTATCCCAAAGCTCTGGGCACGGGCCTTGGGTCCATTATCAAGTATTGATGGAACCCAGTTACTCCGGCTATCTTTTTGCTCTCGACCGTATTCAACGTTTAAAGATCGATGCAGCTCCTGTGATCTGGGATCCAGCAGATGATTCCCTGAGCGCGCCGCCCCATCCGTTTCGTCGACTGGCTTACCAAGCGGAATCCCTCTTGCGCGACGCCACCGCGTCACCATCCTTGATCGTCCTGACGGATGAGGACCGCCGTTGCTATTTGCAGCTCCCCAGCTTGAACTCTCGGGTTGCGGCACTGGCAAAGGGAATTTCATCCAACGCTCTAGGTGAACGAGCTCTCGCTGACAAAACCGAGAAATTCCTGCGCGACAACTACCGCTATTCTCTGGACGAGGCCCCGATTTTGAATCCACAGCCATTGGAATCGTTCCTATTCGAAACTCGAAAAGGTCATTGTGAGTATTTTGCGACCGCCATGGTCGTTTTGCTCAGAAACCTTGGAGTCCCTTCTCGAATTGTGAACGGTTTTCGCGGAGGCGATTATAACGAGATTGCCGGTGATCTGGTAGTGAGAGCTCGAATGGCTCACAGCTGGGTTGAGGTTTTCATACCCGATAGTGGATGGAGTTCATTTGACCCGACTCCCGCAGCTATTGAAGGGTCTCAACAGACCCGTCTCTTCAAAACTTTTAATAATTGCCTCGACGCCCTTGACCTTTTCTGGGGAGAGTGGATTCTGGGATACGATAGTCTGGTCCAGACCTCCCTCTTTAGAGGTCTGGAGGAGAACGCCGGCAACTGGGTCCGGCTCGGCCAAAACGCCTTTTATTGGACGACTTGGCAGTTCGGTGAGAAACTCTTTCGGTTGACCGTGAGCACCTGGCAGGCCATCCGATTCGTTCGCGCTTTTTGGATCGTAATCTGGCTCCTGCTTTGTGTTGCACTCTTCGGTTGCATGGTCTGGTTTGTAAGGCGAAAAGGACCAGATAAAGCAGTGGGACAGAGCCGCCAAATGGCAACCGCAATTCAGCTCTACACGGCTCTTCTGCGTTTGCTGAGGAGTCTAGGCAGAACAAAAACGGAATATTTGACTCCGAATGAATTTGCAGCTACTTTTGCCCGGGACGCAATCGGTCGTCAGGTGGAGGAGATCACCACAATTTATAATGCCCTTCGATTTGGTTCGGAACCACCGAGCCAGGAGCAGCTCAAGCATGCCTACCAATTATTGGATGAGATCAAGGCATGCAAGCGATTGATGCACACGAGTCGGTGAGTTATCCTTCCATGGAAGACATTTTCGAAACCTTGAATGGATTCGACAAGGGCGTTAGCGTGTTGAGAAAGTTTTGCGGTAAAAAACCATCACCCTGTAACTTCCGCTCTTCAGTTCACGTCGGTCATTTCATTTTCCAACGGGAGATATGTTTCGCATGAATCGCTCAAATCAAAATCCCATTTCCTCAATCTATCAAGAAAGTAGGCCATGGGGAGGGTTCCGCCGTTACACACACAACCAAATCAGCACAGTCAAGATCATTACCGTCAACCCTGGCGAAATCCTTTCTCTGCAATACCATCATCATCGTGATGAACTTTGGGTGGCACTCGATCGGGGTTTAAAGGTGACACTGGGGGAAAGAAACTGGGAACCAGAACCCTATGAGGAAATCTTCATCCCCCGAGGAACAAACCATCGAATGGCCGGTGTAGGGGAAAAATCGGGTCGCTGGCTAGAGATCTCATTCGGAGAGTTTAACGAAGAAGACATTGTCCGACTCGAAGATCGCTACAACCGGGAATGATTTTAAAATCTTGCCTGTTACGGGACGCCTTGCTCCGTTCGTGGTAGGCAAAATGAACCAGCAAACCCGATGTCAGGTCCAAAAGAAGACGAACCTGTCCCAATTCCGATTGAAGATTTTCTTGATCTTCATTTTTTCTCTCCGAAGGAAATCAAGCCATTGATCGATGAATACCTTTTTCAGTGCCAGGAAAAGGGATTTCATCGCGTCCGCCTAATTCACGGGAGAGGAACCGGAAGCTTGCGGCGAATGGTACGACATCATCTTTCCAAAGACTCCCGAGTTTTGGAGATTAAGGATGCTGCTCCGGAAGCTGGCGGATGGGGGGCCACCTTGGTTTACTTGAAACCGAAATCTTCCACGTAGTCGACTAATTGTTTCATGGTTTTCAGTTGAAATCGGTCGTGCAGGGAGGGGAGGGTCCCCATCCGTTCGTCCATTGCAACCCGCTCTACTCGTTGAAGAGGGTAAAAGACCGTGCTCAGACCCATCTCTTCATCTGTGCCTACCTGACTAAGCCAGTCCTCAAAAGCGCTGAGATCAATCCCGCAGACCGTAATGCCCGCAGGGGTTAAATCCATCAGTAGCCCCCAGATCCTTTCCCTTGGTGTGTGCAAAGTCAGTAGAACGACGGAGTGGAGTTTCATATCGTATGCCTCCAAATGGGTGGGTTCCTCTTCCCCTGATCTTAATCTAAGTACTGCTTTTCATAAATACAGTGACGATAACGCCGGGTCGGTGATGAAGCATTGAAAATGCTTCATGCCTACAACTTTGTAGGCTGGGGGCTTTCTCAAAGCCCCCAGCCTCACGCGGCGCCTGTCGTAAGATGCGTCACAGCAATTACCAATAGCAGTACTAAGCAATTGAAAGAACAGGTATTGTGGCGAAACGATTTCATCGGTTCCCTAACTTGAATTCTCTAACCTGCCTATAAACCCGGAGACCGGGAATGACGATCATAGAGTCAGCATGAAAAGTGACAATGCGGAGTCACAATCTAATTCTTCAGCACGGGTCAACGCGCCGTTCAATAGAGCTGCGCCGCAAGGCTTTACTCTCTTAGAACTCTTGCTTGTACTGGCCATTATTACTTTACTGGCCTCCATCGCCGTTCCAAATCTTATGAAAGCGCGCCGAGCAGCGAATGAGGCATCAGCCGTTTCAACCCTAAAGCTCATCGCGGGCGGTCAGCTTGTTTATCGTCAAACTCAGGGACAGTACACAACATTGGCATCCCTGAACCAGGAAAGTATCGTCGACAATCTTGTAGGGTCAGGCATCAAGAGTGGCTATGTTTTCGAGTCTTCTCCAGGAACATCCCCTGCAGATGAATACACGGCGACGGCAACCCCCTCCGTTCCTACAGGAGTTGCCGCTAGCGGAGTACGCTATTTTTTTATCATGCAGGACCATGTCCTTCGTTACGAGATGACAGGGCCGGCCGATTCTGCATCGACTCCCCTTAATTGAGCGCCCCTCGATCTTGCTTCCATAAAACTCTCGAAACAGCTGCCACTCCCAACGTTACAACGCAGCCAATACAGCCGTACCACGTAAATGCGATGGTCGTATATTTCAGAATCGCTCCTGTGCAAAGGATACCCATGAGGAAACCAATCATGGCATCTTTCTGATTGACCTGTCTGAAAAAGATTCCTAACAGAAAGACTCCCAGCATACTGCCATAAGTAAAGGAAGCGATCTTCAAGCCCAGCACCACGACAGGCGCCTTGGTATCTTTAAAAAGCATCCCCCCTGCGACCAGAACGACTCCCCAAAATAACGCAAAGAATCGGGACCCTGCAATCTCATTGCTTTGTTCTACCCGATTTCCTCCGGAACCCCGCTTATAAAGATCCAGATAAGAAGAGGAGGCAAGAGAACTGATCGCAGAGGACAGTGTCCCCATGGCAGAGGCTAGAACTCCCGCCACAACGATCCCTGCAACTCCCGGAGGTAGATTCTCTACAATAAATTTCGGAAATATTTCATCAGAAGACTGTAGGCCCAAGGCTGAAAGATCTCGCCCGTGATAGAAGGCAAACAGGCACAGTCCTAAAATCAGGAAGAAGGCAAACTGAATATTGATGAGCAGCGCATCCAAAATGAGGGCTCGTTGGCTGTCTTGAGAAGATTTGCATCCCAACAGGCGTTGGACAAGGAGTTGGTCGGTACCATGAGAAGCCATGCTAAGAAACGTCCCTCCGATGAGCCCTCCCATTAAGGTGTAAGGAGTGCTCAGAAACTGGTTCAATGAATTTCCCCATTCCAGGTTTAGCACGTCAAATTTGCTCGATGTCCCTGAATAAGCATGGCTCAAGACGTCTGCCCAGCCATGGGGAAGACGAGTCAGGATAATGATGACGGAAATCGCTGCCCCACAGAGATAGATTGCTAACTGAACCACATCCATGGTTACAACAGCCTTTAAACCGCCCAGGTAGGTGTAAACAATTGTAAAGAGGCCAATCAACAGGATGGAATTTCGATACCCTATGCCGGTGACAAGATGAACGGGGATTGCAGTTGCAAAAAGCCTCACCCCAGAGGAGAGAACCCGCGTGAACAAGAACACAATTGAAATCACTTGTCGCAGGCGAAGCCCAAATCTTTTTCCCAGGAAATCATACGCCGTTTCTAGGTCCCTCCGGTAATAGACTGGAATAAAATAGACCGCGACCAACAATCGGCCAATGAAATAACCAAAGGCCAATTGCAGAAAGTTCAAGTTGCCCATGTAAGCGAGTCCGGGGACACTCACGAATGTCAGAGTACTGGTCTCACTCGCTACCATGGAAAAACCCACGGCCCACCATGACATGGTTTTGCCGCCAAGAAAATAATCTCGCAACGAATGCTGCTGCCCCGCGAGTTTGACGCCGGCGATGGTAATCCCGATTAGGTATGCAGCAACAATTGAATAGTCAAGAAAGGTAAAATGCGAAGGAGTGTTCGTGATGCTGTTCACAGGGGTGTTTTACAGAGATAATGCATTACTCCCTTGAGAAGGCAGGAGAAGTTATGAAGCTTAAGGCGGTACTTCTTAAGTTATTCCTTCGTCCCTCCGGAAATAAGAAGGGAGCGTGAAGGTTAAGGTCAGATCAAGCCAAACGCTTTTCTGGCGGCTTCCACCGTCTTGTCAATGTCTTCGTCGCTGTGGGCCGTGGAAAGGAAGCCTGCTTCAAACTGGCTGGGTGCCAGATAAACGCCATTTTCTAGCATGGCCCAGAAGAAGCGGGCAAATTTCTTAGTATCCGATTGCTTGGCCATTGTCCAATTGCTGACGGCTTTTACACCGCCTTGCCGGGCTGGCTCTGAGGATAGAGGGGCCTGGGGAGCGGTAAAGAACAGCGTAAACATCGACCCCACCCGATTGGCTAGGACCGGTATGCCGGCTTTCTCTGCCGCATCCAACATGCCTTGAGAGAGCTTTCTCGATCGTTCTTCTAGCCGCCGGTAAGTCCCTTCTCTCCTCAAGAGCTTGAGGGTCATAATGCCGGCCGTGACCGCCAGAGGATTGCCCGATAAGGTGCCTGCTTGATAGACGGGTCCTACAGGAGCCACCTGATCCATAATGTCGCGCTTCCCCCCGTAGGCTCCGACGGGCAGCCCGCCGCCGATGATCTTCCCCAGGGCGGTCAGGTCGGGGTTGACACCATATAACTCCTGAGCTCCTCCATAGGCAACGCGAAATCCCGTCATAACTTCATCAAAAATGAGCAGACTGCCATTCGCTGTGGTGAAACTGCGTAGTCCTTGCAGAAAACCGGGTTGAGGGGGGACACATCCCATGTTGCCGACAACAGGCTCAACAATTACTGCAGCGATGTTTTTGCCATGCAGGGAAAAGGCTTCTTTGACGCTGTTCAGATCATTAAATGGGCAGGTGAGGGTCAGCCGAGCTAATTCGGCAGGCACACCTGGACTATCCGGCAGTCCCAATGTGGCAACTCCGGAACCCGCTTTGACAAGCAGGCTGTCGCCGTGGCCGTGATAACAACCTTCAAACTTCAGGATCATGGACCGACCGGTATATCCGCGTGCCAGCCGGAGCAAGGCCATAGTGCTTTCCGTCCCGGAGTTGGTCAGCCTGACCTTTTCAATGGAAGGAAAGGCCTGGGTAATTAACTCAGCTAATTCAATCTCGCGTTCGGTAGGGGCCCCATAACTTGTCCCCGTCTCTAGCACAATGGCTAAGGCTTCCATCACTTCCGGGTGACAATGTCCAAGGATGAGGGGCCCCCATGAACCGACGTAATCAATAAACTCATTCCCATCAACATCAAAAATCTTGGATCCGGCACCTTTAGAAATGAAGAGCGGATGGCCTCCCACTGCCTTAAAGGCGCGAACGGGAGAATTCACACCACCGGGAATAAGTTGCTGGGCTTTGTCATAGAGTTGTTTGGATTTTTCGAACACTCTCCCTCTCTCTTTTCAGCCCAGAAGACGAGCTGCTTCTTTGGCGAAATAAGTAATGATCAGATCCGCACCCGCCCGTTTAATACACGTTAGCGATTCCAAAATTGTCCGGTCTTTATCCAGCCAGCCATTCTGCTGGGCAGCGACTAACGAGGCATATTCTCCGCTGACCTGGTAGGCCGCGACGGGCACTTGAAATTCTGTTTTCACCCGATAAATGACATCCAGGTAGGGCATTGCTGGCTTGACCATCACCATGTCGGCGCCTTCTTCAATATCCAGTGCGACTTCCCGAATAGCCTCGCGCTGGTTGGGCGGATCCATCTGATACGAGCGTCGATCGCCAAATTGCGGGGCGGAATCGGCTGCTTCGCGAAACGGTCCATAGAAAGCGGATGCGTACTTGGCCGCATAGGAAAGAATCGGCGTATTTTCAAATTCATTCTCATCGAGGACCCTGCGAATCGCCCGAATGCGCCCATCCATCATATCGGAGGGTGCAACCACATCAGCTCCTGCCCGGGCATGGGACAAGGCCGTTGCTGCCAATAAGGGGAGAGTCTGATCATTGTGGACATCTCCATCCCGAATTCTGCCGCAATGACCATGCGACGTATATTCACAAAGGCATACATCGGTGATGACGAGTAACCCCGAGACGGAAGCTTTGATGGCTCGCACCGCCTGTTGGATGATTCCGTCATCGGCATGCGCCCCTGAGGCGTTTTCATCTTTGTGGGGTGGCAAGCCAAACAGCAAAACCGCAGGAATTCCCAACGACTGAACCAGTGTGCATTCCTTGAGAATCTCATCGACCGACATGTTGTAATTGCCGGGCATCGAGGAGATTCCCTTCTTAACTTTTTCCCCCGGACAGACAAATAAGGGATAAACAAAATTCTCCACTGCAAGTCGTGTTTCCCGAACCATAGAGCGGAGGGTCTCGGTTCTCCGCAGACGGCGGGGTCGATAATAGGGCGTATCCATGAAATTCTCCCCTCACCTACAAACCATTGGGATTGTGATCTAGGCCACTCTTATATTCAACATTAGAACAACCGCTCTTGCTTTCGGATGTTTCCGAACGACCCGATGTTTTTCAACGAGAAGCTAAAACGGATGGCATTCTCTTGACGAATTCCAAAATTGTATTGCATATATTCCAGTGATACTCCGCAACAATCCCAGTTGTAAGTCAACTGCGAAACACTGTGCTGTAACTGGCTTGTCGTGAAATCGTAGTCGACACCGAACGCCGCGTTAAACCCCTGCCTCAAAGAGTTGCCGTAGCCAATGGTTGCTCGGACCTGGTTTGACGCATACTGATTAGGGGGAAGATTTGGCGTATTGTAGTAACTGAGGGAAATAAAGCCCTTGCTCAAATAGGCGCTACCCGAAAGGCTGCTAGCCCTGAACATACGGACCACCGGGTCATAATCCATCCTGAAGTCTACCGCATATCGTTCCACAGGAGTGTATCGAACACGCAAAATGACCGGTGAGTAATTCCTCACCTCATTTTCAAAGGCAAATGCCGTCAACCCATCCAACGGAGAGAAAACGTTTCGCTGGCCCGGCACGAGTGCACCACCAAACGTGGGCTCAAAGAAATATCTTTGGCCTATCCGGATAGACAAGACTTCACTGGTTGTCATGCTGCCATCTGACATCTTACGCTTCGAAAAGAACCGGTTCGTCAGGTCGTACTCCACTTCACTTGTGTCCGCAAGCACATCTCTTTCATCAAATCGGATGATCTCAGCAAAATCACTAACCCCATTCACAAAACGGTAGGTGACCTCAGGTTCAATAACGTGTTTAACCTGCTTGCCACCAACGTTGAAGATTTTTTCAAAGCTCGGGCCGTCGAGCCGACCCTGAAAATCAAAGGACGTTCGAGTCAAATGCTGGGGTGAAACTCCTGTGCTTGACTCGGGATCCATTCTTTCTGAGTAAAAGGTCTCTCGGAATCCGAAAGATGAAGTGAAATTAAAGAGCGAGAACTTCCTGAGGGGGATGGTTAAACGCGGATAGAAGTCAAACCGTTGTACCAGCGGAGACGTGGTGATGTATTGGTCTATTCGGCTTAAGCCTTCGACGGCAGTATCAAAGGACCAAAAGAATGGCCATTCCTTGATTTGGCGATTCAGGCCAAACAAGTCAAAGCTAGGAAGGGTGCGAGTTGTCACTGGTTTAACAGGGTACAGGGTTAAACGCCTTTCACCAAATACGTTCAAGCTGAAATCGGGACTGTCTTTGGTTAAAAAAGCGGATGATACCTCGTCAGGTCGGGTAAGCGTCGAAAAGGAGTTGGACCAGGTTTGCAGGAAATTTTGGGAACTGGTTGCGAAGATGTCCGCTGCCGCATGGTAGCCTTTCTCAGAGGTGGTGTCTGCAAGGATACGGGTGAGTTGGCCGCCGTTCCCCAGCCGATCGGATACGAAGAATTCCCTGGCAAAGATGCGGGTTTTTTCGTTTGGCCTGGCATTAAATTCAACCGCGCCACCCCACCCCCGCAGGGAGAAGTACTCGGCTTGGGTCAATACATCAGCACTTCGCCCAAGAGTCAAATAAAAGGCATCCCCAAACATCCTTCCTTTATCAGACGAGTTGCCTGTAACGGGAATAAGAAACCCCGTCTGTCGCTTTAATTGGTCGGTTGGCGTGATGAGGTAAGGGCTATAAAGTAAAGGAATTTTCTTAATCCGAAAGACCGTCTGCTTGAGCTTGGCGTTGTGCTCTTTCCGTATGATCGCCTCTTCGACATGGAAGGTCCACTTAGGGACTTTTTCTTCGCAGGCTGTGACGATTCCTTTAAGAACCCGATATTGATCATCAGCCAGCTTATCGACTTCCTCAGCATCAAACAAGAATCCGGGATCAACCCTGCCTTTCGCCCGGTAGAAGGCCCCCGTTTTGCTGAAAAAGTTAAATTTAAATCTCTCCCCCCAAACTTTTTGAGTACCCTGCTCAAAATAAACATTGCCCTGTCCTTCCACTTCATGGGTTTCATCATTTCCCCAGACTTCATCTGCCCTCAAAAGCATGTCTTGATATCGGACTTCCACTTTCCCTTTGGCCTGATAGTCATGCTTGCCCAATCGGGTTTGGGTCTCCGCTTGAATGGTGACTTCATCACTCCCAGGTGGAGGGGACGATATCGAAGGCGGCTGCACTGTCGTCGCCGCTATCGGATTCTGCCCTTCCGCGCTAAGCTGGAACGGCCACAACAGGAGAATCACCCACGCACAAAACAGAAAGCATCCTCCCCAATAATACGCCTGCTCGGTCCTGCTGGGGCCTCGCTTGAATAAAAGGCTTCCCCGGCCCGTGAGCTTTCTCAGAATTAAAGTTCTTTGAGGACAGTGGTCAGATGGCAATTCTGAATCTCAATAAGAATCTCGGAACCGTTGCGTGGGGATTAGAAGTGAGAGAGCGCGCGCCCCATTCATTTTTAATTGTGATTACTTAAACTCAAACGAGTACCTTGCCCAAACCAATCAATCGTGGCCTGGGAATCGATAACTCAGTCACCTGATCAACGGGGAGGCACATCCTCCTCACGGCTATTCTCGCTAATCTAACATGGGGGGATGGACAATTCAATATTGCGACGTTCTAGGGCTTTTGTTACCATGACATTCGTAGAATCCTTTGCCTGGTGGGGGCTGCAATTAAGGATACATCAAGCCTGAATTTGTCCATTCCAACTTTGTGCGTGCCAAGTTGAAATCCATGAATTGCCCAATCTGTGGCCTCTTGAATGTACCCACGGCGCAGGTTTGCATTCATTGTAGATCTTCCATCGAGACCGCTATCCCAGCTGTCATACCGCCAAAGAACGTCGTCACTTTGCGAAAAGCGAAACTAATCTCTGCAGCCATGAATTCCTTCGGTCCACAGAATGCCCCTTCCCACGAAAACGAGGGTTGGCGGAATCAGCTTAACTTGAAGCTTGAAGAAATTAAGGTCAGAACCTCGGAAGCCGATAAGAATCCCCCACTTGAACTGGTGGAATCGTTACGCAATCGGGAATTCGTGAGACCCGGTCAAGAACGGTCAGAAGAAATTCCACTCTCGGTCGTTAGCTCAGAGAACGCCGAAATGCATCCTCTCGCAAAGAGAACTCTTCAGAAGCTGGAACAGGTGCAACGGGCAGTGACCGTGCTCCCCGATAAGGAATTGGAAACTGGCTTTGTGGAGCCAGCGTCAGTGGCTCCACCTGCCTCCCCCAAGAATACGATATCTAGACCCCAAACCCGAAGATTAGACCGAATCGAACGAATTGAAATCGATTTGAATCAGGGGACGCTCCCCTTCGATTCCTACGAAGAGGGTCATGCAACCTCCCCGGAAGAATTGATTCGAAATGGCCTGGCGGCTGCGGGTGTTTCGGAACGAATCCGTGCCGGAGCAATCGATGGCCTATTTGTCACGGGTTGTTTCTTGTTCTTCTTGTTGATTATCTTATTTATTCCTGAATTCAAGCTCTTAACAAAACCTTCCTTGTTGGCATTGGTGACGGTTTGGGTGATCTTCTTCGTCTCGTACCATTATCTTTTTACCGCATTGGGTGGCCGAACTCTTGGTATGGATTATGAACAGCTGCAGGTGGTCAACTTTGAAGGGCAATCCATTTCAGTGGAAGAATCTCGCCTGCGCACTCTGGGATATCTCATTTCGCTCGGTTGTTTTGGACTCGGTTATTTGTGGGCCGTGTTCGACCAAGACCGACTGACCTGGCACGACAAAATCTCAAAGACACTGATCGTGGAAAAGGAAACACATCCTCCGGCATCACCCGAGGCGCATTTTTTCAAAAGATCGGGGCAACCCGCCATCAAATAGCTCGCGAGTGGAGAGGTTTTGAGTGCTTCAAGGTTTTGTGATTACACTGAGGGAAGGAATGGAGGCTTTCCTCATTGTTGGACTCTGTATCACCTTCCTAAAAAAAACCGGACGCCAGAGGCTCCAGTCAGCCGTCTACTGGGGGATTGCAACAGCGGTCTTGGTTTGCCTAATGGCCGGCATCCTGCTCTATGAAGTCGCCTTCAATCAGTCCTTTTGGGAAGCCATCTTTTCCTTGATCGCCGCCATTTTCGTAGCCTCATTGACGGTGCATATGTGGCGCAGCAGCCGTACCATCAAGAAGGATATTGAAGATCATTTGGAAGTAGCTTCATCGCAAGACACTGGAATGGGCGCTTACCTTGCGGTTTATGTGTTTACCGTATTGATGATCTCGCGAGAAGGAATTGAAACGGCTTTGCTTTTGAGCTCACTGATGTTTCAGGTAGCCACTCGACCGATGTTCATAGGAGCTGTGCTTGGAATCGTGGCAGCAGCGACCATGACCTACTTATGGACGCGCTTTGGATATCGGATCAACCTCACCCGTTTCTTTCAGGTTACCGCGATTTTCCTCTTTATCTTCGTCATCCAACTCCTCATTTACTCATTCCACGAAATGGCCGAGGCCTCCCTGCTCCCGAACAGTGACTTGCTTCATCAATTAACCGAGCCTTATGGCCCCGACGGGAAATATGGACGTTTTATCACTTATTCCCTGATTCTTATGCCGGCTGCCTGGTTATTTTTTTCTTCTATTTTTACCAAAAAACCTGCCATTCAGAATCAGACGACCCCAAAAAGTCTGTGAAAATGCTTTGGGGGGCTTCCCCTTAATCTAAGGGTTCTCTCGAAAATCGACATATCGTTGGACAATTTGAGTTTTCCTGTCCTTATATGCGGCTTTGATTTCAATCTGTTCTGGCAAAGCCATTGACCTCCCAAAAAGCCGATGTGTCTTAAATTCGGCCAGGTAGTCATAGGACTGCATTCCCTTAGGTAACTTTTTCATTGTTGCACTGATACGAACAATCTCTTGGGCTTTTTCATCAATCCAAATAATCCCTTGCTGACGAAGAGGTAGCGATGTGCCTCCCAGAATAATGCTGAGGGGCGAGGCATCTTTAACGGTCTGAAATGCGAATACCAGGCATTTACGCCCTGCCACGGTTTCTTCCCGCAGTTTTTTGAAATCCGTGCCGATTCGATTTTCAATCGTGAAATTTTTGATGAGCTCTCCTGTAAAAGGTTTTTCGATTAAAGGAAAATTGGTCAAGTCGGGTTGAGGGGCGTCAATGGATTCAGGGATGCGAGACTCCGTAAAGCCGATGTGTTCCGCTGACCTTGGTTTAATCTTGCGCATGACCTCATATTGGCCTGTATACACATGATGCTGTGTCAAATTGTTTTTCTTGTCGAACTCATCAATCGTGATCGTTTCCAAACAGCGAAGATTCTTCATGCTGAGCGTGTCTAAGGTAATGGCTTCAATGGTGTGGCTCAAGATATCGAGACTTTCGTCGAAATCTGCAGTGAGATCATCTTGCTGAAATCCTTGGGACACGCCAACCAAGAAGAAGGGGATGCAGCAAGACATTAAAATGGTGAGTGCTTTTTTATGTTTCCTCATGGCAAGATTATAGCGAAAGTTTCGGTTCTCCTTGCGAGGGAAATTCTCGAGGGATCGATATTGTTGGGTCCGAACCTATCCCGTGACTGGATGTGAAGGGAAACGGCTCCTTAAACCAGGCTTCCTAATGTCAAGCCAATGATCAAGAAAACCAGATTCCCTGTTGCCTTAGCTCAGATATCACCCAAGCTGGGGAACTTATCCTCGAACATCGAGCTTCATTGTGCCTGGATCGATCGTGCCCAGGCCGCGGGGGCCGAGCTGATTATCTTTCCCGAACTGTCATTGACTGGGTACATTCTCCAAGACCTGGTGCCTGATTTGGCGATTTCTTTGTCCCAAACCTCTGTCCTTCAGCCTCTCCTGGATCGTGCTCAGAACATTGCCTGCATCTTCGGCTTTGTGGAACTCTCTGACAACTTTAATTTTTATAACTCCGCGGCGTATGCAAGCGAAGGAACGATACGGCACGTTCACCGAAAGCTTTATCTTCCCACCTATGGCATGTTTGACGAAAAGCGCTTCTTCGCTCAGGGGGAGGCACTTCGAACCTTTCAGACCGCATGGGGAGAATTAGGAATCTTGATCTGTGAGGACATGTGGCATCCTTCCACGATTCATCTCCTGGCTTTGGAAGGCGCCAGCGCAATTATCGTGCCCTCCTGTAGTCCCGGACGTGGCATTCGGGGAGACAATCTTTTTGCAACGTCCGAAGGATGGGAAAATTTGCTTAAAACCGCCGCCCAGTTTCAAACTGTCTATAATCTCTACGTGAATCGCGTGGGCTTTGAGGATGGAGCCCATTTCCCAGGAGGGTCAATGGTGGTGGATCCCTCCGGCATGGTTGTTGCCCGGGCAAAGTATTTCGAAGAGGATTTACTGCTCTATGAGCTCGACCTGGAAGAAGTACGGCGGGCACGGCTCTTCACGCCAGTTCTTCGAGATGAGCGACTCGATCTGACTCTCAGGGAATTACAAAGAATTGCAGGTAAACGCAATGAGAATCAATTGTGAATTGACCGCCAAGGTACTTGAAAGCTTTATTCGCGATGAACTGGGAAAAACCGGTTTCTCCCGAATCGTTGTCGGGCTTTCCGGAGGCATTGATTCTGCCGTTTCCTGTGTTCTGGCCGAGCGAGCGCTGGGCCCCACGAGTGTTCATGCGATTCTGATGCCGTACAAGACCAGCAGCAAGGAGAGCCTCACGGATGCCATGGCGGTGGTCGATCGATTGCAGGTTTCCAGTGAAATCATCGAGATTACTCCTATTATTGATGGTTATTTTGCCTCACAACCGGAAGCCAGTTCGTTGCGTCGCGGGAATGCCATGGCGCGGGCACGCATGATTGTCCTATTCGATAAGTCCATGGAAAAGCGGGCTCTCGTCCTGGGAACCTCCAATAAAACCGAGTTGCTTCTCGGCTACGGTACTCTCTACGGCGACATGGCCTCGGCCATCAATCCTATTGGCGACCTTTATAAGACAGATATCTTTCAGTTGGCGGCCTACCTGGGTATTCCGGACTCCATTCTGAAAAAAAAGCCAACCGCAGATCTGTGGGCTGGCCAATCCGACGAAGACGAGTTGGGGTTTACATACGCCGAAGTGGATGAATTGCTCCATGAGCTTATTGATAACCGGTCTCGGCCCCAAACCCTCATTCAGAAAGGCTTCAAAGAGGAATTTGTCCACAAAATTGTTCAGAAAATTCAGAATTCTCAATTCAAACGACGCGGACCCATTATCAGCAAACTCTCTCCGCGATCCATCATGCATGACTTCCATTATCTGCGAGACTGGGGACTCTGACCTTGCCGATTTCCGTTTGGGGATATTGTCCTCTCTTGCTTGAAGGGTCCGCTTTATGAATTCTCCTACTTTGGGGGAAAATGTTGACGCCATGCTTTCTGTAAGTACAAATTCTTCATGTCTGGTACCCTTTACGTAGTAGCCACGCCCATTGGAAATTTGGAAGATATTACCTTGCGTGCTCTCCAGGTTCTAAGAGAAGTCGACTGGATCGCCTGCGAAGATACTCGCCATACGGTGAAGCTCCTGACACATTATCAAATTGATAAGCCCAAAATCAGCTACCACGAACACAATGAACTGGAGAAGGCTTCGCGCCTACTCACGGAGTTACAAAACGGGCGACAAATTGCCCTCGTCAGCGACGCGGGGACACCCTGCATCTCCGACCCTGGATACCGAATCGTTCGAAAGGCTCTCGAGAACGGAATTCGCGTTGTTCCGATTCCGGGTCCCTGTTCTTTTACCGCGGCCCTCAGCGCGTCAGGCCGTCCGACAGACTCCTTTATCTTTCTCGGCTTTCTTCCGGCGCGGAAGAATCCTCGCCGCGCGAGCTTAGAATCGCTCCAAGAAGAACTCCATACCGTGATCCTTTTTGAATCGCCCCTCCGGTTGTTGGATACGCTTGCGGATGTTCAAGAAATCCTGGGTCCAAGACTGATCACCGTTGTCAGAGAAATCACAAAAATCTACGAAGAGATTTTCTTTGGAACCGTCGCGGAGGCACTCATCCACTTTTCAAAAAAACCTGTAAAGGGCGAAATTGTTTTGATCCTCGAGAAAAAACACTTGCCCGAGATCCCCTCAAGCCTCCCTATGAAAGACCTGGTCGAAGAAAAAACCAAGGAGTTGATCGAACGGCTGGGAATGACTAAGAATGAAGCGCTTAAAGAACTGGCCATTCAGTTTCGCATCCCTAAACGGACCCTTTACAAAATTTTGCTCGATTCAACGGATAAGGAGTAAACATTTGAAACTGGCCAAACGTCTCAGCAAACTTGGAACGGAGAGTGCCTTCCAGGTTTTGGTAAAAGCCAAGGCCCTGGAGGCTCAAGGCAGGCAAATTATCCATCTCGAAATTGGCGAGCCTGATTTCCCCACTCCCAAAGCGGTGATCGATTCCGCGAAACAGGCGCTCGATGAGGGGTATACGCATTATTGTGGTCCATCGGGATTGAACGAACTTCGCGCAGCCATTGCCACAGAAGTCGGGCAAACCAGAGGAATCTCGGTGGATCCGGATTGGGTTGTGATCACGCCCGGCGCCAAACCCATTATGTTTTACCTCATCCTGGCCGTCGTCGATGACGGAGATGAGGTCATTACTCCAAACCCCGGGTTCCCGATCTACGAATCGATGATCAACTTCGTCGGTGGAAAACCTGTTTCACTTCCTCTTGTTGAAGAGCACGATTTCCGGTTCAGAGTAGAAGACCTGAAGCAAAGAGTCACCTCTAAGACGAGGTTGATTATTATCAATTCACCTCAGAACCCTACCGGCGGTGTCCTCACCGAAGGCGATCTCGAGGCGATCGCAGACATTGCCAGAGACAAAGATATCTGGATTCTGTCCGATGAAATTTACGGGAAGATCCTGTATGAAGGCAAACATCACAGTATCAGCTCATTCCCGGATATGCTTGCGCGAACCGTCATCTTAGATGGTTTTTCGAAGACCTATGCCATGACGGGCTGGCGATTGGGTTACGGAATCATGCATCCAGACTTGCAGACACACATCTCTACTCTGGTTACGAACAGCGTCTCTTGCACGGCTCCATTCGTCCAAAGAGCCGGCCTGGTGGCGCTGACTCACACAAAGAAGGAAGTCCATCAGATGGTGGAGGAGTTTCGAAGCAGGCGAGACTTCGTTTGGAAGCGGCTCAATGCCATACCCGGGATTCACTGTGTTTGTCCTCCAGGGGCATTTTATGCGTTTCCCAACATCCGGTCTTTTGGAATGAACAGTGCTGACTTTGCGGACTACCTGCTCGATAAGGCAGGCGTGGCGGTCCTTTCAGGTGCCTCGTTCGGGGCCTACGGTGAAGGATTCATTCGACTCTCCTACGCCAATTCAATGGAGAACCTGGCAAACGCTCTGGACCGAATCGAAGAAGCCACCCGGCAGATCAGTCGGTGATTCTCTACATTATTTCGCTTTCGATTGATTCTCTTTCTTCGTTCGATTATTCTTCGATCAGAACATAGGGAGGTAAGAAAATTGCAAACGTTTGAATACGCGGCTCCGTCCACTTTGCAGGGAGCGCTTGCCTTACTCCAGGTAAAAGGAAATCGTGCTCGAGTTTTGAGTGGCGGGACGGACCTAATCGTCCAGGTCAGGGAAGACCGCCGTCATCTCGACATGATGATCGATATCAAGAAGATCCCCGAACTGATAGAAATGCGGTACGACCCGATTCAAGGCCTTCATCTGGGCGCCTCTGTCCCTTGCTACCGGATCTATGAAGACCCTGGGATCCAAAAAATCTACCCGGGGCTAGTCGACGCCGCATCGCTCGTCGGCGGCGTCCAAATCCAAAGCCGCGCCTCGTTCGGGGGAAACCTCTGTAACTCATCGCCGGCCGCAGATTCGATTCCTGCACTCATCGCGCATCATGCGGTCTGTTGGATTGCGGGGCCTGAAGGCACAAGAACGGTTCCCGTGGAGGATTTTTGCACCGCGCCGGGAAAAAACGTATTGTCGCCCACCGAACTCCTGGTTGCCCTGAAGATCCCACCTCCACCGAAGCATTTTGGCGCAAGCTATTTGCGATTTATTCCTCGGAATGAAATGGACATCGCCGTGGTCGGCTGCGGGGTTTCCATCGAGTTAAGCGCGGATCGACTGACGTGCGTTCGAGCAAGAATCGCTCTTGGAGCCGTGGCCCCCACCCCTTTGTTGGCAAAAGAAGCGGGATCCTATCTCACCGGAAAAAAGATCAGCGAGGAATCGATTCAGAAAGCGGCCGCTTCAGCACAGGCTGTTTCGCATCCAATTACCGATATGCGAGGAACTGCGGAATACCGGCGCCATCTGGTGGGGGTCCTGACCCGCCGTGCGCTTCATTCGGCTATTGAACGAGCAAAGGGGGCTTAACGATGCCAGGAAAAGTCCAGGTCAACACCACGATCAACGGAGACCATATCGAGTTTCTCTGCGAGCCGCGACAAAGCCTGCTGGAAGTCTTGCGGGATGAGCTCAACCTCATCGGTTCCAAAGAAGGCTGTAATAATGGGAATTGTGGGGCTTGTAACGTCATCATGAATGGCTTGCTCGTCAACTCCTGCCTCGTGTTAGGACCAGAAGCAGAGGGAGCCCTCATCGAAACGATCGAGGGGGTCATGGGACCCAATGGATTACATCCCTTGCAGCAGGCGTTTCTTGAGAACGCCGCGCTCCAATGTGGCATTTGTACACCGGGATTTATTGTCGCTGCGAAGGCTCTGCTAGACCGTAATCCACACGCCACGGAAGCCGAGATCCGCCACTGGTGTGCCGGAAATTTGTGCCGCTGCACCGGCTACGATAAGATCATTCGAGCGGTTCTTGACGCAGAAAGTCGCCTGGAGGAATTGAAAAAATGAGTTCGACAACGATGGAGGGGCCTTACAAAGTCATTGGCACACGGCCTGTACGACACGATGGAGTAGACAAAGTCACAGGAAGAGCTTTGTATGGGGCCGATATCCAGCTTACCGGGCTGCTCCATGGGAAGATTTTGCGCAGCCCCCACGCCCATGCCCGAATCAAATCGATCAAGACAGAAAAAGCAGAGGCGATGGCGGGAGTCAAAGCCGTCGTGACAGCCGTTGATCTTCCGGATATGGGTGATCGTACGGCTCTCTTGGGGGAGTTAGGGGAAGTTCCTCTCAAATACCTGAGCCAGAATGTGCTGGCTTCGGGCAAGGTCCTTTATCATGGCCATGCCATTGCCGCCGTGGCTGCCACCAGCCCTCATATTGCAGAAGAGGCGCTGAAGCAGATCGAGGTTGAATACGAAGTGCTTCCCGTTGTCCTCGAAGTTCTCGCGGCCATGAAAGAAACCTCTCCCTTGCTGCACGAAACCCTTCACACTGACGAGCTGGGCCACAAGAGCGCTGCTCCGAGTAATGTGGCTTCTCATCAGACCTTTCAAAAAGGGGATATCCAGGCAGGATTTGCCGCGGCTGACCACATTCTTGAACGTGAATATCGAAGCGCCACAGTCCATCAGGGGTATATCGAGCCTCACGCCGCCACGGCATCGTGGAATGCCGATGGCCAACTCACGATATGGAGCAGTACGCAAGGTGCTTTTACCGTCCGCACGAGTGTGCATCAAATCCTCAACATCCCGGTTTCAAAACTCAAAGTAATTCCGACCGAGATTGGCGGAGGGTTTGGCGGAAAGATTCCCGTCTATGTGGAACCCATTGCCGCCTTGCTCTCCCAAAAAGCCAGACGTCCGGTGAAGGTCCAGATGAACCGAACGGAAGTTTTTATTGGATCCGGGCCGACTTCTGCGTCCTACGTCCGCTTGAAAATGGGGGTTACGCGGGACGGTCACATCACCGCTGTCGAGGCCATGCTGGCCTACGAAGCGGGTGCGTTCCCAGGATCCATTGTGAATTGCGGAGGGATTTGTTTGATCGCCCCGTACAACGTGGAAAACGTGGTCATTGAAATGTACGACGTAGTCGTCAACAAGCCGAAAACGGCGGCCTATCGAGCACCGGGAGCTCCCAACGCCGAATTTGCGACCGAAGCTTTGATCGATGAATTCTGCGAGCTCCTCGCAATGGACCCCTTTGAATTCCGCCTCAAGAATGCCGCCAAGGAGGGTGATCTTCAGTCTCATGGCGTACGCCATCCCAAGATTGGCAATATCGAAACTGTTGAGGCCGCCCGCAGCTCCGAGCACTATCGCTCTCCCCTGGCTGGACCGTATCGAGGAAGAGGGGTGGCTTCCGGTTATTGGTTGAATGTGGGCTTCACTTCCAGTGTCGTGACACGACTCAATGGTGACGGAACCGTCACTCTGGCGGAAGGCTCTACAGACATTGGCGGCACCCGGACGTCGGTGGCGATGCAACTCGCCGAGTCTCTCGGGATTCGAGCAGAAGACGTGCACCCATCGGTGGTCGACACCGAGTCCGTCGGTTACACGGAAGTAACCGGGGGAAGCCGCGTGACCTTTGCGACCGGTTGGGCCGCCTATGAGGCAGGCCAAGAGATCAAGAAACAGTTGATCGCGGAAGCTGCTAAGCTGTGGAAGGTCAATCCAGACCAGGTCCGTTATGAAGATGGCCTGTTTTCATCAATCCCCAACCCCGAGCAGACCATCACCTTCAAAAAGCTCGCCGCAAATCTGGCCGAGAGAGGCATTGATATCGGGACCCGCACAACGGTTACCCCCGCCGGCGTGGGCGGGGCGTTTGCAACTCATATTGCTGATGTTGAGGTGGATCCGGAAACAGGCAAAGTGACCATCTTGCGATATACGGCGGTTCAGGATGTTGGAAAAGCCATCCACCCGAGCTATGTCGAAGGTCAAATGCAAGGTGGGGCTGTGCAGGGAATCGGCTGGGCCCTCAACGAGGAGTACGTTTATAATGAAACCGGACAAATGCTGAACGCCAGTTTCTTGGACTATCGAATGCCAACAAGCCTGGATCTACCGATGATAGAAACCATTATTGTCGAGGTCCCCAACCCGGGCCACCCTTACGGAGTGCGTGGAGTCGGTGAGGTTCCGATTGTCCCGCCGCCCGCGGCTATTGCGAATGCCATTTATCACGCCATCGGCGTGCGAATGTATGAGCTGCCCATGTCTCCGCCGCGAATCTTTAAGGCTCTACAGCAGAAACAGAACCCATAAGCTCGAATTCCGAAATTGCTTTCCTGTTGCCAGTTGTTCAGGGGGCAACGATACAACTTATGCGCATTCGGGTTGAATGTCATTCCGGATATAAGGCTGATGAGCGCCCCTTGCGCTTTTTTCTGGGAGATCGGTGCCTTGAAGTTAAAGAGGTGACAGACCAGTGGTACAGTCCCGGCAACAGCTATTTTCGAGTCAGAGCCGAAGACAACAACTTTTATGTTCTGCGCAATCGTTGGGGAGAAGATGTGACCATTTGGACTCTGGAAGCCTTCCGGCAGGAGGCCTCTTGAGCTGTTTACGAACCTGACAATTGAAGGCTCAGCCGTAAGCAAACCCTTCTTCTCTTTCCTGTTTATCAGCGTTCATCGGCGGCCATGTCCGTAGCACTGCAGTCAGATAGGAATCCCGTTCGGGTAAATTAAAGGAAGAGGCAATTGGATGGCACGCTAAATCATCGGCAGTCTCGGCGAGGCTGTCCTGCCAGGGCTGTCCCGAAGGTCTGTTGGCACTGTAGGATTACTCTTCCTTGGCAGAGGCGTCGAGATCGATCATGGTTACCCCAGGGACCGGCTCGGTGGTGACCACGCGGATTGCGCGAGCCAGTTGTTGGGTGATCGTGCGAATTCTCTGGGAAGCGTCCAGGATATTGTTGGTTTCCCTTAGCAAGTCTGAGAATTCGTCCCTCTCTGCCAGCCGGTTGGCAAGAGTTCTGGCTGAACCAAAGATGGCGGTGAGCGGGTTATTGATCTCGTGGCAGAGGGTATTCGTGGTGCCCTTTAGTGCCCCGAATTTCTCTTCTTCCATTTTTTGAAGATATCCGCGCTTGGTTTCGAGAAAGCGGTTGACCCGGGCAATCACCTCAAACAATTGCGAGAGCCCGGAAGGCTTGACCACGTAATCGTTAGCACCAATTTCGATGGCCTTAATCTTGTCCTCGACTTCCCCCACCCCGGTCAGCATGATGATAAGGACCCCATCGTATTCGGGATGGCTTCGAATTCGCTGGCACAATTCGAAGCCATCCATCAGGGGCATTTTAATATCCAGCAGGATCAGATCTGGCCTCGACCGCTCAAGTTCCTCCAAAGCCTTCTCGCCCGAGTCCATATAGACGACATCGAATTTGAGACCCGCAAAACAGTCTACCAGCACGCCGGCATATCCAACATCATCATCCACAACCCATATTTTTGCTGAGGCTTCAGATTTCATGTCGCCCGACCTTCAATCCAGACTAAACCATTCTATAGAAAGCTAAATCGGCATAATTTGGGGAAGGCATTATTTTGATTGGTTGACCTTCCCCCTTATTTTGACTGGGATCCCATCATGTTCAAATCAAGAGAATTCCGTAAGTTGCGGCTTCAAGTAGGGCAGGTGCAAAACGGGGGAAAGGGGAACAGAGTGAAGAAGATGCGGGAGGATAATGAGACCCGGGAAAGCGGGAATCCCCCAGGTCTGGAAGCAGAAAATAGCTGGGTCGTGAGGTGGAATGCGGTTACTTAGAACAGCTATTCGTGATTACGGTGACGTTAACGCCGGGGCGGTGTTGAAGCATTGAGAATGCTTCATGCCTACAACTTTGGAGGCTTAGCCCAAGTTCGTCACGAAGTGACCTGATTTTCTGTTAAGTCGTTTAGAAACAATTTAGCCTGCTGCTAAGTCTGCACTACATTCATAGTCAAAATTGAGTCTTTCGGGCAACTCCAAGCCGAGGTGGTCGAGTAAGGTATTTTGCTCTTCGGTCGGCGTCGTCACTCGACGCAACCTGATCTGACGGCCGTCGGTTGTCGGAAGGATGATGTCAGTGCTGTGTACGCTTGACAGCAGCGACAAGGCTTTGGCCGGAGACAGCTTTGAGCCTTTTCGATGAAGAAGATGTTTGAGCGTCACCCAGAGCGCGTAACCCAGGAAGGCCACCAAGACATGGGACTTCACGCGGCGTTCGAGCTGATGAAAGAGCGGACGAATCAACAGTTCGCTCTTTAAGACACGAAACGCCGCCTCGGCTTCCGTCAGTTGGATGTATTGGCTCCAGAGCTGTTCAGCGCTCTCAGCCTGTAGATTGGTCCTCAGCAGGTAAGCACCCTCGCGCAGTTGCTGCCAGGCTTGGCAGTCCTTCACCAGCTTCCAGACGAAGCGAAGCCCCTGGCTGGTTTCCTCAACATCCATCTGGTACAAATCCGCCACCTGCGGATGGCGGGCTTGGATCTTTCCGATCTGGCGCTCGATCTTGTTGCGGTCTTTGAGCCTTCCCTCCCGCACGCGTTTGGCGAGTCGACCGAGCGCCTCCTCGATCCGGGCCGAGAAGCGACTCCGAATCGCCCTCTCTTTCTGCTGGCGAGCGGCCGTCCGGCACAACACGTAGGTTTCTTCGCCAGCCGGCGTCGCGACCAGTTTCACTTCTACCTCCGGCCGCACCTGCTCCCAGCCCTCTGCCAGTAACTCCTGTTCAAACTCCTTCAGCTTCTTCCGCGGCGTTCCCACCAAATACTGCCCCCCGCGTTTTCGCAAAGCAGCCAGGTTCTCCTCACTGACGATCCCCCGGTCAAATACCCACACCCGCCGTGCCTTTCCATACTTTCGCTCCACCATTTGCAACATCGTTTCCAGCGTGGTCACATCCGCACGGTCTCCATCCATAGTCTCGTAACTGAATGGAAATCCCTCGACATTCACAATCAAAGCGATGATCAACTGCTTGCAGTCGGGCCGGTGATCCCGCGAATACCCGCGCTGCAGCAGCGGGTTCTGCTCGGCGGCCCCTTCCACATAACTGCTCGTCAGGTCATACAGCAGGACATCAAACTCCGCCCCAAACAGTTCCCCATAACGCTGCTTGAGATGTTGTTCCAGCTTCTTCTTGTGCGGCAACAAACGATCCAGACAACGATACAGGCGGGTGTCGTTGAGCTGGCCCTCCCCAATCCCCAGCAGATCATCCAAGGCTGTGGACGGATACCAACGCTCTTCAATCGACAACTCACTGCCAGGAGCACACAGCCGGTTGATCGCCAGAACCGCCGCCACCCGCGACCAGCCAACCTGGGCCCTCTCTTGATCCAGCTGCCCTTCGTAAAACCTATCCAGTCCCAGTCGCTTCCACAGTTCCAGACCCAAAAAACAGTTTCCAAACTGGCGCGTTCGTTCCAAACGAACTTTCTTCAACAACACTCGCGCCACATTCGGATCGTTGTCGGAAAACTCCACCTCCGCCGGAAACAACTTTAACTGACGACTTTCCCCTTGTTCGTTGAACACCTCAATGGTCTTTAGCCAACGGGCCTGCGCGTTGCCATTCAGTTCTCCCAGGTAACAGAGCGTTCGCTGCCTTGGCCCGTCAGGCGTGCGAACCGTCTCGACCAAAGACCAGTAACGATGATCCTTACCATCTTTGCTTCGCTGATGAGATCGCAGAAACATAAGGCCCGATAGTGACATGCCGATCGAGCCCACACAAGGGGGTAGGTCTGCACTACATCGGCTTTCCACAATCCCAGTGCTGTAAACAAACCACTTCCCTCGCCCCAACCATCAAAAAAACTAAAATCGACTCTAACGTGACGAAGTTGGGTTAGGGCCTTCTCATAGCCCCAACCTCACCCGGCGCCTATCATAAGATAACGTCACCGTATTTGTGAATAGCACTACTTAGTGAATCGTGGGGGGGCCACTGTCGAGAAGGTGTTCGGTTTGACTGGTAATCAACGAAACCGCCGTGACTTTATCCTCTCCTCCCAGGTCAATCAGTTTGACTCCCTGCGTACTTCTCCCGGCAGCTCGGATGGGCCCCGCCTCAAGGCGAATCACTTTCCCTTGGGCGGTAATGATAATGAGTTCTGATTCGTCATCCACCTTCATGATCGCCACGACACGACCGTTCTTCGCGGTGGTCTTGACATTGATCACACCTTTGCCACCCCGGGTCTGAGCCCGATACGCACTGATCTGAGTTCGTTTTCCGAATCCATTTTCCGTCACTGAAAGAATGAGGCCTTCGTCCCCGCCCACCGTCATGCCCACGAGATAATCCTTCTTTCCCAGCTCAATCCCTTTGACACCGCGAGCCTGGCGCCCCATGTCCCGCACATCCTCTTCATGAAAGCGAATGCTCTTCCCCTCGTGCGTCCCGAGAAATATTTGATCTTTGCCCGTGGTTAACTCCACTGCGATGAGCTCGTCGTTTTCATCGATGGAGATCGCCATGATCCCACGAGCCATTGGATTACTGAAAGCGTCGAGACGGGTTTTCTTGACCACTCCTTGGCGAGTAGCAAACATGACGAACCGATCTTCCGCAAATTCGGTCACCGGAAGTACTGTCCGCATCATTTCGTCGGGAGCCAGATTCACCAGGTTGTTGATCGCTTTTCCCTTCCCCGTTGTGCCGACGTCCGGGATCTCATAAACCTTGAGCCAGTGCACCTTACCTTGGTTGGTGAAGATCAGCAAATAGTTGTGCGTGGAGGCCACAAACATGTGTTCCACAAAATCTTCTTCCCGCGTTTTCATACCGATCCGCCCTTTTCCGCCGCGGTGTTGCATTCGGTAATCTTTGACTGGCGTTCGTTTCAAATAGCCGGTGTGGGTTACCGTAACGACGACATCCTCCATGGTGATGAGATCTTCAAGTTTGATTTCCGCGTGTTCATCCACAATCTCTGTCCGCCGTTCATCCCCGTATTCTTTCTGCACTTCTTTCAGTTCTTTAACTACCACGCTTTTGAGCATTTTCTCACTGGCTAGAATCTCTTTCAGTTCGGCAATTCGCCTCATTAGATTTTCCAGCTCTTCCAGGATCTTTTCCCGCTCCATGCCGGTGAGCCGCTGCAATTGCATATCGAGAATGGCCTGGGCCTGAACTTGGCTCAGTTCAAACTGGCGGATCAGGCCTTCGCGCGCTTCCTGGGGAGATTTGGAGGCACGAATCAACTTGATCACGGCCTCGATCTTGTCCAGAGCTTTTTTGAGCCCTTCCAGGATATGAGCCCCTCTCCTCTGCCTTGCGCAGCTCGTAGAGGGTTCGTCGCCGGACGACATCAATACGATGCTCGACAAAATATTTAATCACCTCGACCAGATTCAAAACCCGTGGTTGTCCATTCACGATGGCCAGGGTGATGACCCCGAAGCTGGATTGCATCGCGGTCTGCTTGTAGAGGTTGTTCAAGATGACTTCGGGCTGTTCGCCCCGGCGCAACTCGATGACAATCCGCATTCCGTCCCGATCGCTTTCATCACGAAGGTCGGTAATTCCTTCAATTTTCTTTTCCTGAACAAGTTCTGCAATGCGCTCGATCAGCTTGGCCTTATTGACCTGATAAGGAATTTCGGTCACGACGATCATTTCCTTATCCCCGCGAGCCTGTTTTTCGATGGCGGCACGGGCGCGCATCACAATGCTCCCGCGACCTGTCGTAAAGGCTTGGAGAATTCCCGCTCGCCCATAGATAAAGCCTCCGGTGGGGAAGTCCGGGCCTTGCACAAATTGCATGAGGTCCTGCACCGTTGATTCTGGATTGCTGATGAAGTGAATCACCGCGTGAATAACTTCGTTGAGATTGTGCGGGGGGATGTTGGTGGCCATGCCAACGGCAATACCCGAGGATCCATTCACGAGTAGGTTTGGAATCTGGGCTGGCAGGTAAAGGGGTTCCTGCTGACTTTCGTCATAGTTGGGTGTGAAATCAACCGTTTCCTTATCGATGTCGGCCAGCATTTCGTGGGCGATTCGAGCCAGCCGGGCTTCGGTGTAACGCATGGCCGCTGGCGGATCCCCATCAATCGACCCAAAGTTACCCTGGCCATCGATCTGCGGATAGCGCATCGAGAAATCCTGCGCCATGCGAACCAGGGTGTCGTAGATCGCGCTGTCCCCGTGAGGATGAAAATTCCCCATGACCTCGCCGACAATTTTGGCACACTTTCGGTAAGGCTTGTTAGAACCCAGCCCCATCTCCTGCATCCCATACAGAATGCGTCGATGAACCGGTTTTAACCCGTCCCGCACGTCCGGGAGCGCACGCCCGATGATGACGCTCATGGCGTAATCAATGTACGACCGCTTCATCTCATCTTCGATGTTGACTGGGGTGGTGTTAAGAGGGAGTTGGCCTTCCATGCGCTTCCTTTTGATTTAGAGTGTGACGCCCCATGCTGAGAGCCTAAATGTCGAGATTCTTAACATCGAGGGCGTTGTCTTCGATGAATTTGCGTCGCGGCTCGACAGCATCTCCCATCAAGATTGTAAAGATTTCGTCCGTTTCCACGGCATCATCAATGCGGACCTGCAGCAGCGAACGGGTTTCTAGGTTCATTGTTGTTTCCCAGAGCTGCCCAGGATTCATTTCGCCCAAACCTTTGTATCGCTGAATATGGAAATCTTTTTTCCCCGTTGTCAGGATATGATCCAACAACTGTTCCCGGGTTTCGAGTGAGACCGAAGCTTGGTTCTTATTCTCTACAACAAACGGGGGCTTGTCGAATTCCGCTAGAGACCGGGTTAAGGCCAGCGTACGCTTATACTCGGCGAGAGAAATGAACTCATGATCGATGACGCGACGGTAGCTTCCATTGTCGGCTTTACCGGAAATGACCAAATTGTAAAGACTGTGTTCCTCATCGAACAGGATGTCGGCGCCGTAGCCCATCTGCCGGAGGCTGTCTGCAAGCACTTCAAGAGCCTTGGAATTTTGCAGATGGCTGCGGCTTTCTAATCCGCTTTGAAGGATGGATTCTGTGAGCACGCGGTCTCTAAAGCGCTTTTCCAATTTCTCGAAAAATGCCTGGTAATCCACCAGGCTGCTGAGAAACGTGGTCACCTGCCGGGGTTGCAAGAGCTGTTTGTCCTCTCCTATTTTGACCTCCATATCCTCCGTGGCGCTCCGCATCAGTTCCCGAGTCAGCATTTTCTCATCTTTAATGTAATTTTCCTTTTTGCCTTTTTTGATTTTGAAGAGCGGGGGTTGAGCAATAAAAACATGCCCCCGTTCAATCAACTCCGTCATCTGGCGGAAGAAGAAGGTCAAAAGAAGGGTCCGAATGTGCGACCCGTCAACATCGGCGTCCGTCATGATGATGATCTTGTGGTAACGGAGCTTGGCACTATCGAAGTCATCCTTCCCAATGCCCGTGCCCAGGGCTGTGATCATGGCCCGGATTTCCTCATGCCCGAGCATTTTGTCGTAGCGCGCCTTCTCGACATTCAGGATCTTTCCCTTCAAAGGGAGCACGGCCTGAAACTTGCGGTCCCGGCCCTGCTTGGCAGAGCCCCCTGCAGAATCTCCCTCAACGAGAAAAATTTCGCACCGTTCCGGGTCTTTTTCCTGGCAATCGGCCAGCTTGCCGGGAAGTGAAGCGGAGTCGAGCGCTCCTTTCCGGCGCGTTAAATCGCGAGCCTTACGCGCTGCCTCGCGGGCTCGTGCGGCTTCAATGGCTTTGGAGATGATCTTTTTAGCCACCGGAGAGTTTTTTTCGAAATGATCCGTCAGCTTTTCGTTGATAAATGTTTCCACCAGACCCTTGATATCGCTATTTAACTTCCCCTTAGTTTGCCCTTCAAATTGCGGCTGAGGAAGTTTGACACTGATCACGGCGACCAAACCTTCACGAACATCATCCCCGGTCAGATTCTCTTTAAGGTCTTTGAACAATCCGGCGTTTTGCCCGTAGTTATTAATCGTTCGGGTTAGGGCAGAACGGAAGCCTGACAAGTGAGTGCCCCCATCGATGGTATTAATGTTGTTGGCAAAGGAGAACACGTTTTCGGTGTAGGTGTCGTTGTATTGAATCGCTAATTCCAGGGTTAACGCCTCTTTGCTAGCCTCAAAGTAGATAGGTGGCTCATGCAGAACGGATTTGTTCTTGTTCAAGTGTTTAACGAATTCCGCAATCCCGCCGCTGTATTGAAATTCGTGTTTTCGGTCGGTCCGATCATCGGTAATCGTAATCAGGACACCCTTGTTGAGAAACGAAAGTTCTCGAAGCCGCTGGGACAAGGTGTCAAAGTTAAACTCGGTCGTATCGAAGATCGTCGCATCCGGCTTAAAGGTAATCTTTGTCCCGCGCCGGTCTGTGTGTCCCGTTTCCTTAAGTTTTTCAAGTGGGGCACCCCGGCGGTAGGATTGCAAGTAAACGGTATTGAATTTATCGGCAGGGTTCTTCTTCCGCCAGATTTCCAACTCCAGTTCCTCGGATAGCGCGTTCACACAAGAGACTCCCACGCCGTGGAGGCCTCCCGAAACTTTGTAACTGTTCGTGTCAAATTTCCCGCCCGCGTGCAGTTTGGTCATGACGACCTCAGCCGCCGACTTCTTTTCACCCGCATGATAGTCCACGGGGATGCCTCGGCCGTTATCGACGACGGTCACGGAGTTATCGCCATGAATCGTCACATCAACCCGGGTACAATGACCAGCCAGGGCTTCATCAACCGAATTGTCCACAACTTCATAGACGAGATGATGCAGACCCAGCTCACCCGTGGATCCGATGTACATGGCGGGCCGCTTGCGCACGGCCTCCAGGCCTTCGAGCACTTTGATACTCGATGCATCGTAGGTCTCTAAGTCGCCCGGGCTACCCGGCCGCAGCAATTCCTGTTTGGATTTCGATTTTGGCTTCTCTTCCCGCGTGCCTTCTTTCATGCGAATATTTCCTATCCTCGTTGGTGGTTGAGAATTCGTGAAGTGCCGACCTCGGTTACCGCCCCGGCCTCGAGGTGGAACCACTGAGCTGTGTGGCTGTGCTCCCCCAGGCAGATTCGATCCGGTCGACTGGTTGTCATAAAGATTTGAGTCTTTCTCCTGAGAAGTTCTACGACCCGATTCATTCGTTCGTCATCGAGTTCTGAGTCGACATCATCAATGAGAAAAATCGGATACTCGCCATGAAGGCTATGGTGAAGATCCATTTGTGCCAAATGACAAGCCAACAACGCGCCCCTCTGTTGCCCGGCAGACGAAAATCGTTGCATCTCCTCGCCATTGATGAAAATCGAAACCTCATCCCGATGAGGACCGACCAGTGATCGCTTGAGACGAATCTCCTTCTCGCGATGAGCCTTGATTTTCGTAATCAATTGGGATTGGACACCGTTTACGTCGCTGGCAGAGGAAATCTCATTGCAGGGATGATATTGAATGTTGACGCTTTCTGGACCCAATGATCCGGCCTGCGATGAGAGGTTTTGCCGGACCTTTTCTACATATCCACTTCGAGAGGCGATGATTCGCGCTCCTAATTCGGCAATCTTCTGATCCCAGACTTCAAGCAAATTACCAAACTGCTTATTATATATGGAACTGGGATCCCTGAGTAACGAATTCTTCTGTTTCACCACACGCGTGTAATCCGCCATACGTCTCAGATGAAGGGGCTGCAGCAAGTAAAGTCCTCGATCCACGAACTTCCGCCGCTGCTCCGCTTCCGATCGGAAGCGCTCCAATTGGTTTGAACAGAAAACCTGCGCGTTTAAATGTCCAATATAATCAAAAATATCTCTCGGCTTCTGGTTGATCCGTAACTTCTTAGTGCTCTCCAATTGCTGAATGTCCAGGCAATAAGCCGTCTGGTGTCGTTCCACCTCGCCTTCTAATCGGAACCCCGATGTCCCCCATTGGATGACATCGCGCATCTGCGGAGTCCGGAAGGAACGCGTCGAGGCCAACAGGAAAATCGCTTCAAGTAAATTGGTTTTCCCTTGTCCGTTCTTCCCAGAGATAATATTTGCTTGTCCGGAAAAAATCAGTTTTTGATTGGATAGATTTCTATAGTTTTCGAGCGAAAGCCAGGCAAGAATCATTCCGGAAGAAGGGTAAACGAACGGATCTGGACGAGGTAGGATTCCAGTGCGAATTAGAGTCTCATCGGCATCACAATGTATCGGTATCGGCACTCTTCTTCATTGGCTGGCCTCAGCTGACCGGCGCTTTGATCGTCTTTGAATTCAAAGCTGATTTTTTCATCTTCGGTGGCCGCAATAAAGTCCAGCAAGTACTGACAATTAAAGCCGATTTGGACGGGATGGCCACTATAGGTAGCTTCCAGAGACTCTTTGGCCTCGCCTAACTCCGCATTGGCAGCTGAAATCTCCATCTGGTTTTTATCTAAACATATTTTAATCGATCGGGATTTATCATCAGCCAGCAGAGCAACCCGCTTAATGGCCGCTCCCAGTCTTTCTCTCTCCAAGACCACTACCCGGCTATTTTCTTTCGGCAGGACCGCTTCGTAATTTGGAAATTGTCCCGTTAACATTCTCGAAATCATCAACCGGTTCTTAAGCCTAAAGAAAAGATGGGTTTCATCTTTACTAAAACTGACCACATCTTGCTCCTCGGCTTCGGAAAGCAAGCGCTGAAGTTCTGCCAAAGCCTTCTTAGGGATCAAGGTCCTCATTTCACTAGTCAAGTGCTCGAAACGAACCTGAGTCTCAATATGTGCCAACCGGTGCCCATCTGTAGTCACCATCGTGACGCTGAGCGGTCGTAAGAGCAAGAGGGCACCATTGAAGGTATAACGGGATTCTTCGGTAGCAATTGCAAAAACAGTCTTATTAATAATATTTAACAAGATCTTGGAAGGTAAATCGACGACGGGTTTAGAGGATTCGGGCAAGTTTGGGAAATTATCTTTGGGTAAGCCGACAATCTTAAAACTTGCAGAGGCACAGTTAATTTGGACCCAATTATTTTCCAGAGACTTAACCTTAATATCATCATCGGGCAGGGCACGAATGATATCCAAGAAATTCTTTGCAGGTGTGGTAATCGATCCGGCTTTTTTGATCTTGGCTGGACAGGTACACTTAATTCCCAATTCCAGGTCAGTAGCTGAAATCTGGATTCGATCCCCATCCGCATCAATCAAAACATTTGCCAAGATAGGAATTGTATTCTTCTTTTCGACAACTCCCTGAGTTAAACCAATCTCGCGTAAGATATCGTATTTTCGAACAGTGAATTCCATCGACTAATCCTTTTATACTAACTTAAATAGTAAGTTACTTAGTAATAGTAGTCACCACCTCAAAATTGTGGAAAACTAAAGTAACTTCTTCGGATTGAATTCGAAACCCTGTGGGAGATTGTTTATTCACCAAGTGCAAAATACCCCTCCGATTGAGGAAACACAGTACAGGGGTATTTTATCCACAGTACAACGTAAACGCAATTCCTAAGACGCTGTGGAAAAAATCTTAACTCATTGAAAGGAATCATTGAGTTTACTGATCAAACTGTTGAATTCCCTGTTAACGCCCATTTTCTCCCCAACTTTTTTAATCGAGTGCAGAACCGTGGTGTGATGTTTCCCGCCAAATTCTCGCCCAATTTCTGGTAAGGAGGCGTCAGTCAATTGACGGCATAGGTACATTCCAATTTGTCGCGGCTGAGCGATTGCTTTGGAATTGTTTTTGGACTTGAGTTCACTGACCTTTAAGTCAAAATAATCCGCTACAAGCTTTTGGATTTGTTCAATCGAGATGTGTTTTTCCTGGGATTTGAGAATATGCTTGAGAACTTCTTGTGCCATCCCCAACGTAACTTTTTCATCTCGCAATGAACTAAACGCCATGAGTCGTAACAGGGACCCTTCTAATTCGCGGATATTGGATTTTATTTTGCTTGCAATGTAAAACGCCACGTTGTCGGGTATATTAAAATTCTCAAACTCTGCTTTCTTTTTCAGGATTGCCACCTTGGTTTCTAAATCGGGCGGCTGGATATCGGCTATGAGACCCGATTCAAAGCGGGACTGTAACCGTTCTTGGATATCAGGAATTTCCTTTGGGAGGGAGTCACTGGAAAGGACAATTTGCTTTTGCGCATCATAAAGGTCGTTGAAAGTATGAAAAAACTCCTCCTGTGTCGCTTGCTTTCCAGAAATGAATTGAATGTCGTCGATGAGAAGAATATCGACATTGCGATACTTCTCCCGCAATGCCAGAGTACGGTCATAGCGGATCGCATTGATGACCTCATTGGTGAATTTCTCGGATGAGACATAGCTCAAACGGACTCTTCGATCCAGCGCCTTGATACGGTGACCTACGGCCTGCATGAGATGAGTCTTTCCCAGTCCCACACCGCCACAAATGAAAAGTGGATTGTAGATTCTGGCTGGGGACTCTGCGACCGCAAGAGAGGCGGCATGAGCAAATTGATTGGAGGAGCCGACAACAAAACGCTCAAAAGTATATTTAGGGTTGAGCAGATAGTCGACGGAATCAAAATCAAGCGTCTTTTGAATAGGTGGGGCCGGGGAAGCACCCTCTACTTTGGAGGGCGACAGGGGCAGCGCACGAAAAGTTATCTTTAAATCTTGTAGCCCGGTTCCTCGAATTGCTTCGTCGATAAGGCCGGAGTAAGTTGAGGTGAGCCAATCCTCAAAAACTTGATTGGGGACCGTGACAATCAGCTGATTACTCTCATCGAGCTGCTGAAACTGGGTCGGTTTAAACCAAGTCGCAAAATTTTGTTTACTGATCCGAACTTCAATGAATTCGAGAATTCTTTGCCAGGCATTCATGACGGCAACATAATAATGACTAAAATGAACCCTGGTCTCTGAGTCTGGGATCTTAGGGCCGTTAAATTATGGGTGAGAAATGGCGAATAACATCCACCGAATTGGCAATGGATGATGGTTGAATTACGACTCTATAATTGAGCAGGTAAATATAGCATAGGCATCGGTAGTGATTCAAATGAATTGACACTCTAAAAAACGCTGTGTTATAAAGACCATTTGCAGAATTAAGGGATTAGCGTGTTGAACCGCTGCCCCAATGAAGTTGCCCGTATTCATTTATCGCAGGAGCTGCCATGCAACCAACCTTTCGGCCCAATAATAGAAAAAGAGCGAAGACCCATGGGTTTCGCAGCCGAATGAGCACAAAAGCTGGAAGACTGGTCTTGAAACGTCGCCGTGACAAAGGGCGTAAACGTCTTATCCCATGACAGGAGTGCCGATCATTCCTTTCCAAAGTCTGTCCGGCTCCTAAAGTCGAAAGACTACCTTCGGGTCTACAAGACAGGAAAGGTACGCAGAGGTCGGCATTTCCAGATTCATTCTTGTGAAAATGGGTCTTTAATTTCACGTGTCGGCATTTCCATCAGTAAGCGCGTGGGTAAGGCGGTGCAAAGAAATTTGCTTAAGCGATGGATTCGGGAGGCGTTCCGGACCCACAAGGAAGATCTCCCCGAAGGGCTCGACCTGGTTATCCAGGTGCGCACGTCTTCAAAGGAACTTAGCGGCGGCCGCGTCCAAGATGAGTTAATGCTATTACTCAAGCCATTGAGAAGAAATTGGAACCCTTAAAGAAGACCTTCCTCTGGGGTCTCGCCTTCTACAAATCTTACATCTCACCATTTCTGCCCTTTTCGTGTAGATTTTTGCCGACCTGTTCCGATTATGCCTTCCAAGCGATCTCTAGATATGGGGTTTTTCATGGCATTGCTTTGACGGCCCGACGTTTAGGGAAATGCCATCCATTTCATGAAGGAGGTTACGACCCACTGCAGTAGCCCTAGGGGGATCATTAAATTATGGAGAGACGATTACTTCTAGCCCTCGCCCTTTCATTCCTGGTGATCATGTTGACAAGACCTTATTGGGAACCTCAAAGAGCTCCCGTGACGACGCCCGAAGGCAAAACTGCGGAACAAAAACAGGCCTCTCCCCAGGCCAAGACCCCAGCTCCAGCGCCCGTGAGTCTAGCGAGCAGCTCAAATGACCTCAAGAAGGGAGTCTCTGAAAAACGAATTTCGGTAGAAACGGATTTGTACCATTTGACTCTTTCCAATAAAGAAGCGGTCGTCCTAAATTGGGTGCTCAAACGGTACACAGACAATAACGGGAAGTTACTTGATGTTGTCGATGGAAGAAAAGCTCAAGCTTTCGGTTACCCGCTTGCCTTGCGGATCGACAAAGAAGAGGAAGTATCTAAGGCATTGAAAAATATGATATTTGTTGTAAATGCACCGGACCGGGTTGATCTTACAGGACCAGCAGGTGGTGCTCAATCTGTGACTCTTGAATATGCGGATGAAACCCTACGGGTAATCAAAAAGCTGACATTTGTTCCTGGTAGCTATGTCGTCAGCGTCGATTGCCAAGTTTGGGTTCAAGGGCGTCCGGCCTCTTATTTCTTAGGGTGGTATTCCGGATTCGGGGACACTACGGTGGATGCAAGAATGACGGTTCGCCGGGGCGTTTATCGGACGGATGGAAAGGTGAAGCGGCTTAAAGAGGGCGACATGGGTGCCGGATTGGAGTTCTCTGGTGCCTTTGACTTTGCCGGTCTTGAAGACACGTATTTCGCGGCCCTCTTTCTGCCGCCAAAGAACGACATGCTGCACCGCATCCATTTCGCTGCCGACGAGAATGTCCTGGCGGACGGCAAGAAAGAGAAGCTCCTGAGTAGTTCCGCTTTTGCAATTCCGGCAGAGGGTCAAGAAGTTCGCTTGTTTGTAGGGCCTAAGGACACAGAGGTCCTGAAGAAAACGGGGCCATACCTGACTGAAGTTATTGATTATGGATGGTTTAGAGTGGTTTGCGAGCCCCTCTTCCTTGTGCTTAAATGGATTCATTCTTATGTGAGAAACTACGGGGTTGCGATCATTCTTCTTACGATATTTATCAATATTGCACTATTTCCGCTCAAGTATAAATCCATTGTTTCTGCCGGAAAAATGCAGAAGCTGCAACCTCAGATGAAGGCGATTCAAGAGTCTTATAAAAAGTTGAAACCTACCGATCCCAAACGTCAGAAGATGAATGCTGAGGTGATGGCGCTTTATAAGGAGCATGGAGTCAACCCATTAGGAGGATGCCTGCCCCTTTTGCTACAAATGCCATTCTTCATCGCCTTTTATAACTTGCTTTCGGTGGCCATTGAGTTGCGGCATGCGCCCTTCATGCTCTGGATCACCGACCTTTCGGCTGCGGACCACACATACGTCTTGCCCATCCTGATGACCTTATCTATGGTCGTCATGCAAAAAATGACGCCAACGCCATCGGCAGATCCGGTTCAAGCCAAGATGATGCTTGCGATGCCGGTTTTCTTTGGATTCATGCTGGCATTTACTTCGAGCGGCTTGGTTCTCTACTGGCTGACAAGCAATGTCGTAGGGATCGGGCAGCAATACTTCTTAAACAAGTTTGGGCCCAATGCGTCGGCCAACAGCTCGCAGAGGAAATCGAAGAAGAAATGATTTGAAAAGACCAGGGTATTGAAGGGAGAGCCTATCTAGCTATGACGGTTGAAGAATTCCTCAAAATGTTCATCCGGATCTCGATGTTTGACTTATCTTACACGGTCGATTCGGGAGCAGAATATGACCAAATTGAGCTGAAAGGAAGAGACGCATCGATACTTTTAGCTAGAAATGCTGAAGCCTTGAAAGCTTTAGAGTATCTGATCAATCGAATCTTTGAGAAAAGTGGCCGCAAGTTCTTCTTAGATTCTAACGGGTATCGAGCTAATCGAGCTGAAGAGTTGCGATTGATGGCTTTGACGGCCGCCGACAACGTCAAGCAAACCGGCAGAGCCTTTAAGTTCAACCCAATGGAACCGGATGAGAGACGCATCCTTCACTTGGCGGTTGCGGAGGACAAGGAAGTAAGAACGGAAAGTGAAGGATTGGGAGCAAAACGCCAGGTCGTGATCTACCCGTGTTAACCGACAATGCATTCTCAGCTGGAAGAAACAATGGTTGCCCTTTCGACTCCTCTCGGGAAGAGCGGAATTGGGGTGATTCGGCTCAGTGGCAAGGAGTCTCTCAACCTGATGGGCAAGCTTTTTCGATCGGGAAGCAAGACTTTGCAGGACCGTTCACCGCTCGTCGGAAACATCTTCCACCCAGCGACTCAGCAGATTCTCGATCAGGTCGTTGTCACCTATTTCCAGGCACCCCGTTCCTACACGCGTGAAGACGTCATCGAGATCAGTTGTCATGGCAGCCCGGTGCTTCTCAAAGCGATCCTGGGTGCCATTCTCGAATCAGGGGCGCGGCTGGCACGCCCTGGAGAATTTACTCTCCGGGCTTTCTTAAATGGAGCGATCGATCTCGTCCAAGCAGAGGCGGTACGGGATCTGATCGAAGCTCAAACCCTCTTTCAGGCCAAGATTGCCCAGCAGCAAGTGATGGGGTCGCTCTCGCGACGGCTCAAACCGGATAAAGAGCAACTGATCCGGCTGATCTCTCTCCTCGAAGCGGGAATTGACTTTGCCGATGATGATGTCTCGATCCTGCCCTGGAATAAGATCGTGACCGAGTTGACCAGACTTCAGGAAAGCCTGGGCCAACTGCACAACAGTTTCAAATTTGGTAAGATTATCGGAACGGGACTGAGTATTGCCATCATTGGCCGTCCAAATGTAGGCAAATCGAGTCTCTTCAATGCTCTCCTCGATGAAGACCGGGCGATTGTAACGGACATTCCAGGGACGACCAGGGACTTGATCTCTGAGACCAGCCAGATCCGTGGGATTCCGGTTCGGTTCCTGGATACAGCGGGTATTCGAGAGGTTGTGGACAAGGTCGAACGAATCGGAATTAACAAGTCCTGGGAGGCGATTGCGGATGCGGACTGCATCCTCCTTGTGGTTGATGGATCAGAAACGATGGGGGAGCAAGACCTTAAACTGGTCGAGCAACTTGCGGGAATCCCCTACTTTCTGATTATCAACAAGGCCGACTTAGCTCAAAGACTGGATCCAGTTTCTATCCCGGCACGGCCTAAATTGACCTGCCGGGTCTCGGCTAAGACCCGTGAAGGGGTGGAATCACTGAAAGAGGCGCTTTTTTCAGATTTCTCGGGCAGTCACGGCGGCTTTGAGGTAGAAGAAGGGCTTGTCACCAATATACGGCATGAGCACCTGGTCCAAGAAGCACTCGAGGCGCTGGCCAGAAGCTCTTCTTCAGCCAGCCAGGAACTGCCTCATGAAATCGTGCTCTTAGACCTTTATGCGGCTCTGAAAGCTTTAAATGCCTTGACTGGCGAGACGACGGTTGAGGATATTTTGGAAAACATCTTTTCGACTTTTTGTATTGGAAAATGAAATCTTACTGGAACCATGATTTTGCGAACAGACTTTGATGACCATTTCGACGTAGTTGTTGTTGGAGCCGGCCACGCAGGATGCGAGGCAGCCCTTGCATCAGCTAAGATGGGGATGAAGACTGCCCTCATTACGATGAATATCGATCTTATTGCCCAGATGTCCTGTAACCCGGCCATCGGAGGCATCGCCAAAGGCCACCTGGTTCGCGAAATTGACGCTCTCGGTGGCGTGATGGGTGAAGTCATCGATAAAGTGGGTATCCAATTTCGTTTGCTAAACAGCAGCCGCGGCCCTGCCGTTTGGTCTCCCCGCGCCCAAGCGGACAAGCAGGCCTACCGGATAGAAATGCGTCGTGTCTTGGAGAGCCAGCCAGGTCTGAAGATAAAACAGGCCGAAGCCGTGGCTATTTTGAGAGATGAGAAGGCTGTGCAGGGTGTGGAATTTAGAGACGGCCGCAGGATTCAAGCCCAAGCCGTGATCCTGACCACAGGGACTTTCCTGAACGGCCTGATCCATGTGGGAGAGAACCGCCATTCCGCAGGAAGGAGCGGAGAATCTCCCTCAATCGCCTTAGCGAACTCGATCCAATCGATTGGTTTTCGTTGGGGGAGAATGAAAACCGGTACACCGCCTCGGCTAGACAAGCGGAGTATTGACTTCAGCCGACTCGAAGAACAACGGGGAGACGAACGCCCAACGCCCTTTTCCTTCAAGACCCGGGCCATTACTCAACCGCAGATTTCCTGTTATATTACGTATACGGATGACGCCGTACACCAAATCATCCGGGATAACATGGGGCGATCGCCGCTTTATAGTGGCCAGATAAACAGCATCGGTCCAAGGTATTGTCCCTCGTTTGAAGACAAGGTCGTCAAATTTCCAGATAAGTCCCGCCACCAATTATTTCTCGAACCGGAGGGTCTCCACACCAACGAAGTGTATCTCAATGGACTCTCGACCAGTATGCCCGTGGATGTTCAGATGAAGCTGGTGCGGGCCATTTCTGGTTTGGAGGATGCCGAATTCATTCGACCCGGGTATGCGATTGAATATGACTTCGTAGAACCGACGGAACTGTGTCCGACGCTTGAAACCAAACGGGTCGAGGGGTTATTCCATGCCGGGCAAATCAACGGGACTACTGGATATGAAGAAGCGGCCTGTCAAGGATTGATCGCCGGGATCAACGCCGCCTTGAAGATTCAATCCAAAGACCCGTTGCTCCTGCGCCGTGACCAGGCCTACATCGGGATCCTAATTGATGATCTCGTGACCCAAGGGACCAATGAACCTTACCGCATGTTCACTTCCAGAGCGGAATACCGGCTGCACCTTCGTATCGACAATGCCGACCAGCGATTAACGCCGCTCGGGTATCAGATCGGAATGATCCAGGAGCAAGACTATCGTCGCTATCTTGAAAAACAAGAACGTCTCCGACTGTTACAGGAGCAGCTCCAATCGATTCGCGTTAAAGTAGAAGATGGGAAAATCAGCGCCGCTCAAGCCTTGAAGCGTCCCGAAGTCAAGATTGAAGGGTTCTTGAATCTCTTGCCTTCAGAACTGCAATCTCGGTTGAGCTGGGAAGAGACCAAAGCAGTTGAAACGGCCATCAAATACGAAGGTTATCTGGCTCAGCAGACCACGGAAATCGAGCGCTTGAAAAAAGCCGAATCTCGGACCATCCCTGCAGGTTTCGAGTATTTGGGGATATCCGGCCTCTCTCGGGAGGTGGTTGAGAAATTGTCCCGGGTCCGTCCGCTGACCATTGGACAAGCCGGCCGGATTCCTGGGATGACACCGGCCGCCTTGTCCATCCTCAATATCTATCTCGAGATGAATTCCCATCAGCCCTCGAACCCGTAGCCTCTTATCTTATGGGAAAACCCCGAGAAATCGCTCCAAACTGGGTCCAGGAGGTGCTTGGACGCCGGGGTCTACCGATCGGTCAATCGACGGCTGAGCAGGTGTGTGCCTACTTTGAATTGCTCCAAAAATGGAACACACGAATAAACTTGACGGCTCGGATGGCCCCGGTCGAAGTCTTGGAAAACTTGTTTGCTGAGTCTTTCCTGGGTGCCCGACTACTCCGAAGCGAGGATTCACCTTGCCTAGACATTGGCTCCGGGGCAGGATTTCCGGGAATGGCCATGAAGGTTTACCGACCGGATCTCGAGTTGATCTTGATGGAACCCCGCCAGAAACGAGCTGCCTTCCTGGCTGCCTTGAAACGAGAACTGGGGCTGAAGGGTGTGGAGATTCTATCCTGTCGGTTAGAAGCGGATCCTCTCCCGATCTTGCCGCGCCTGCCGGCTGTATTGATTTCCAGAGGGGTTGGGAACCAAGCAGCAATTCTAAAGGCGGGAAGACCTCTTTTGAGCGGGTCTCGAAAAGTGCTGCTGTTCATGACCCCGGGTTCTGCGGCAACTTTACGTAAGAGGCTGGAAGGAATTCAATGGAACGATCCTGTTTCGGTTCCTTGGAACACCAATCATGTCTTGCTGACAGGCCAATGGTATTCCTGACGGTTGGTATTTCTTCAGGCAGGATCCTGTGAGGAAGAATCTGGAACTGGGGGAGTGTTCCACGTGGAACAGTTTGCGAGAGGCAGGGAAGGGTTCCACGTGGAACAAGATAAAAACGCATTCCCCCGAATGCCGGTGCCTTTTCTCGGCGGGGTAAAATTGTTTGATCTCCCAGAGGCAATCTGATAGAAGAAAGAGGTTCTTGAATCCCGTGAATGCGCTTAGGATGACTTCCTGACTTGAGTCGTGTTATTGCCATAGCCAATCAAAAGGGCGGGGTAGGGAAAACTACCACCTCCATCAACCTCGGTGCCTCGTTGGCAGCGGCCGAGATGAAAACCCTGCTTATTGATTGCGATCCCCAGGCGAATGCTTCGAGCGGACTGGGGTTGCGAAAAGACCCGCGACGTCGAAGTCTTTACCATCTTTTCCTAGGGCAGGCCTCGATTGAAGATCTCATCCAGGCAACGGAACTGGATGGGTTGGATCTTGTTCCTTCGGATCGCAACTTAGTCGGAGCGGCTGTAGAATTGTTTTCCCTTGATCGTCGGGAGTTTCGGCTCAAAGACGCCATTCAGCCGATTCTTGCGCGGTATGACTTCGTGCTGCTGGATTGCCCGCCATCCCTGGACATCCTGACAGTAAATGCCCTGACGGCAGCCGCGTCGCTATTGATCCCCATTCAGTGCGAATACTTCGCGCTCGAGGGGGTCTCTGAAATGCTGGACACACTCATCCGGATCCGCCGCAATTTGAACCCTGAACTGGAAGTCGAAGGCTTTGTTCTAACCATGTATGACGAGAGGACCAAGCTATCGCGTCAGGTGGTGCAGGATCTGCGGGACTATTTCGGCTCACAGGTCTTCAAGACTGTAATCCCGCGGAATATTCGCCTGGCAGAGGCCCCTAGCCACGGGAAACCCATCCTGCTCTATGACATACGGTCTCGCGGGGCCGAAAGTTATCTCGATTTAGCCAAGGAGGTCATTCGAAATGACAAGACAAGCTCTCGGGAAAGGACTGAGCGCGCTTCTCAAGGATCGTGAAGAAACGACAGAACCTGAGCTTCGGGAACTCGACCTCGATCTGCTCGAGCCCAATCCTTTCCAGCCTCGACAGGTCTTTGCTGACGCCAAGCTCGAAGAACTCAGCCAATCCATTCGAACCCATGGATTCGTGCAACCCTTGATCGTTCGCAGACACGGCAACCGCTATCAGATTGTGGCGGGAGAGCGCCGTTGGCGGGCGGCGCAGAGATTAGGCCTGCTGCGAGTTCCAGCCCTCGTCCGGGAAGTCTCCAACGAAAAGCTGTTGGAGGTCTCGCTCATTGAAAATATTCAGAGGGAGAACTTAAATCCAATCGAAGAGGCTCGAGCCTATCACCGGCTCGCCCACGAATTCGGCCTCACTCAAGAAGAGGTAGCCCAGCGTACGGGTAAGGATCGTTCAACCATCGCAAACTTCCTCCGCTTGCTGAAATTGCCCAAAGACATTCAGCAGATGATCCAAGAGGGGATCCTTTCCATGGGACATGCGCGCGCACTACTTGGGCTGGAACCGCATTCTCTCCAGCGGGAAATCGCTGAAAAAGCCTGTGTCCAGGGGTGGTCCGTCCGACAATTAGAAAGAACTATCGCGGCGGGCAGGAAAGCCAGGCCTAAGAAAATTGTCCAAAATCCTCTCGATCCCAATGTCCGAGCGGCTCTTGAGCATTTGGAAAGAGTCCTCGGGACGCGGGTCCGGATCGTCGAAAACGGCCCACGCGGAAAAATTGAGATTGAATACTACTCACAAGAAGACTTGCATCGGCTCTATGATCATCTGACCCGGTGAAGCAGCAAGACGACCCTCAAAGGGTCGATGGGTGAGACAAGGGGCGAGTCATGGAGAGGGGGATCGTCACGGGTTTGTCGAACTTCATTCGAAATACAGTTCCTACTGCCAGCCGAATCTCTTTCCCCCGCGTCAAAAGAAGGCCCGCCAAGGCTCCGGCTGCAGGACCTGCAATGGCAGCACCGACGTTCTCAGTTGCGATGGCGACGGGCGCCGTGGCGATTGACCCAAGCCCCGCCCCGGCTCCGGCTTTCTTGACATCATCTCCCAAATCACGGTTCGATATGAGTTTCCCTTCCTCATCCGTTCGGATCTTCTCGTCGTTCACGAAATCGTCTGCCGAGACAACAGAAACGGCGATGGGTTCTGATCCGTAGCTTGTTGTCAGCTCATTGATGAGGGCATATACCTCCGCCTTGCCTTTTACCTGCCCGGCCCGCTTCACCTGCGTAATCTGTCCGGTCATTTCGATCCCACGAGGTAAGGCATGTTGAGAGTCAATCGGTAAGGGTTCCAACAATGTAACTACAATCTTATCACCAACTTCCGAGATTTTTGAGCTGATAGGTGTCTCGAGCCGCGCTTTGAATTTTATCCCAGCCGGTATGGTGACCTGTTCGATGGTTTGGGCACTGCCCGAAAGTGAAAAAAGGAAAAAAACCAAATTCAAGTGAAAGAACTCCGTCCAGGTTCGCATAGTGAATCAACCCTCCTCCCGAAAACGATTTCACTTCAAGTCGATCTCAAAAAAAAGGAGCGATTCCCCGCTCCGGAGCTGCCTAATTTCAGGAATATAAACTTTGTAACCGCTCAGATCCCGTTGATTTTCAGGTAATCGAAAATACAGGAAGCCGCCAACCGTAGACTTCGGCGTCACCCGCGTTTCCCCCAAAGACTTATTGGTCAAATCGGTTTCAATCTCAAATAAGTCTCCTCGATGCCCGCCCGGCCTGGGAAAGGGAAGAGGAGACTTCGTCGGACTCTTAGTTGGGGGAGCGCTTTTGCCCATCACAACTCGTATGACATCGTCAACCGTCATTCCCTCAATCGAGCGGTTCTTTCTATCCAGCAAGTGAATCTCACTTCCTTGAACGACAATCGTTTCTTCCCCTTCATTAGTCAGGACCACTTGAACCGGAATGACACCCATCTGATCTAATTCTTTCAGATCGAATACGGTCTTTAATTTTTCCCAGGTTTGATACGGGTCGGCCGCAATCGTCAGGGTACCCTGTTTCTGATGGCAGGCGTAACTGCCGGCTGGATCCATTCTTACCTTTTGACTCTTGTACCCGGCGAAGGTTGTTGAAACCAACAACAGAGCGCAGGCCCCTCCAATTAGAACGCCCTTTCTGACATCTTTAATCTCTTGAACCTCGATACCCATGCGTGTCGCTATCCTTCCCCCAATTGAACCGATAACCTCTTTTGTTATGATAGATCAGATTCCAAAGCGAAGAAAGAGGATGCCATGCCATCTTTAGGCTGTTAAAGTAATTTTCAGATATTTGAGCATTGTAGCTCACGATCAAATTATGGTCTAATGCGCATTATTTTGCGTGCCCAAGCTTCGCCCCAAATTGATCTAAACGTGGAATCCGATTCGGGATGGAGTATCAAAGACAAAATTCAACCACAAATGAGCCTGGCGAGTTAGAGCAGCTGGAGGTCAATCTTCGACTCTGGGAAAACCTAAGTGACGAGGTTTTCGAGAGCTATTATCGTCAATCCCACTTTGGCGAGGAGCTGCTCACTCGCTCCGACGCGATCGTGCGGTTGAGGGGCAGGCTTGATACTCTTATAGCGCTTTCCCCGGGCAAACTAGATGGGGACTCTGAAGAGACCGATCCCTTCCCGTCAGGTCGGCTCAGCATTCCTTGGCAGTCCGAGCCGGTGGGGGAAGCCGCTCATTCTTCTTCAGATGTTCAGTTCCTTGAGCTTGTAGCACCCTATCGGCCGGTCCGTTCGCTACTGACCTCCACGCTCCTGCATCTCATCATCATTTGCCTCATCAGTGTCATTCATATTGCCCCCAAAAGGAATGCATTCATTGATTTTGATAAGGAAAAAATCACTTACTACAAAGTGAATGGTCAATTCCCCACGATAGCGCCCTCACAAACTCTGGAAAAGGCTGCTGAGAAGACCCTCTCCTCCCCCGTGGAAGAGAAGATCCCTGATACCAAAATGGCCGAAGCCGAAACCCGTATCCACCCGGAGATTCAAAAACCGGTTGAAATGATTATCGAACAGCCCGAGATGCCTTCAGTTGATTCGCTCCCCAAACTGCTTCTTCCCAATATTCTTCTCAAATCTGCCAAGTTAGAACCCGGGAAAGCACCCGTAGTTCTTGAGAAACCAAAGTTCACGATTCCTGATGAGCCCGCATTGACTCAATCGGTGGAGGTCCAGCCACAAGCAGTCAATCCAGAATCTGCAATTGCACAGAAGCTGAAGCTGGCGCTCCCTTCGCAGCCGCTCCCAGCAGTGCCGGTGATTGAGGAGCCAAAGGGTGAGGTTCAAGAAAGGGAACTCCGCTCAGCCAGTGGGTCGGATCTATTGGTTTACTCGAACCAGCCCGCACTGCCGAAGGGGGAACTAGCCGTACCCAAGGTGAACGCAGTGGGAAGGATGGTTAGTCCGTCACACGCCAAAGCGCCTGCAGGCACAGAAGAATTGGGGAAAGCGGACATCGTCATTGCAGCGATCTCCATCAAGAGCCAGGCTCCTGCCCTCCCTTCCGGAGCAGGTGTCGCAGTCATTCAGGCACCAATTCCGCCGAAGCCTGAGGAAGAGACGAAAAAAGAAGAACAGAAGAAACAGCCCAAGCTATCGGCATCACGGGATCGTTTGCCTTCTCTCTTGCCAGGCACTCAGCCGGCGAAACTGGAACTCAATCTCCCACCCGATGTGACCACCTCCCCACTTCAGGAAATGGAAAGGCAAGGGAAAACGATTTACACCACTTCCATGAATTCACCTAACTTCACGAGCAAACGAGGAAGCTGGATCTTTCGCTTTGCTGAACTGCCCAATGAATCGATGAACTCCGACCCCAGTGCCATTCCGCCGGGCCCCAATCGTACGGATGCGCCCTTGACGGCTCCATCCGCCACCGTGAAGGTAGATCCCAAATACCCCCCCGAGGTGATTCGGGAAAAGGTGGAAGGTCACGTGATTTTGTATGCTGTTTTACGAAAGGACGGAATCATCGATCCTGCCACAGTGCGAATCATTCAGAGGTTGGATCCGCGTCTGGACATTAGCGCCCGCGATGCTTTGATTGGTTGGAAGTTTAAACCCAGTCTCAAGAGTGGCCAGCCTGTGGAAATCCAAGCGGAGATTACCATCCCGTTTTATTTCCGTGACGACTGGTTCAAGCATTAGGTGGAACGCACGCGCGGGACCGCTGTCCCCCCCGCGCGTTCTATGAGCGTACGCCGAGTGACAGCGGTCCCGCGCGCCCGCTTTACCTAGCGACATGGAAATGACTTCAGAATTCTGCGTTAATGGATGGTCTTGCTTTTCTTCTGCATGTAATCGAGTAGGAGATAACGGCCGAGGGTGTTGGGGGACGTAAAGTAGGCTTTCCCACGGCAGATCTCGGTGACCTTCTTGACAAAGCTCACTAAGTCAAAATCCCGGGCCAGCATGAAGGTGTTGATGAGAATTCCAGATCGGCGGCAGTTTGCCACTTCCTTGATGGTCTCACTGACCACCAGCGGATCAAGCCCGAAGGCATTTTTATAGATGTATCCATTCTCCTTCGTGAGGGCGGAAGGCTTCCCATCCGTAATCATAATAATTTGCTTCATGTCTTTCCGTTGTCGCGCCAGGATTCGCTGTGCCAAGCGCAATCCTTCTCGCGTATTGGTGTAATACGGTCCCACCTGGACGCGTGCCAACTGACTGAGAGGAACCTCTTCGGCTGAATCATGAAACAACACGAGGTTAAGTGTGTCGCCGGGATACTGCGTGTGGATCAGGTGGGCGAGAGCCAGGGCCACTTTCTTAGCCGGCGTAAAGCGGTCTTCTCCATAAAGAATCATGCTGTGGCTGCAATCCAGCATGACAACCGTCGCGCAGGAGCTGTGGTATTCGGTTTGATGAACCATCAAGTCCTGGTAGTCAATATTGAGGGGAACCCCCAGCCCTTCCCGTTCCACGGCATTCAGCAAGGTTCCGCTCACATCCAGATTGAGGGTGTCCCCAAATTGATAAGGACGTGACGCCCCGCTACTTTCGATCCCTGTCGACAAGTCGCGCGTGTCATGCCTTCCAAAGCTGCTTTTGCCAATCGAGCCTAAGAGATCTTTAAGGGTTTTGAATCCCAGAAAATCAAGACCTTTGTTTGTCAGTTCAAACCGCACCTGTCCAACTTCGAGATCCTCATATCCCGGGCCCTCAAACGCATCCTGGCCATCCCCTTGAGACGGTTCATCCGAAAATGAAATATACCCTTCTTCCAACAAACGCTGGACGAGCTTTTGAACCAACTCAGAAAGGCGGGAATCGCGTTCTTCTTCCGGCTGCGCCAGCAACTGTTCCAATTGCTCATCGGAAAGCAGTCCATGGTTCAGAAGGGCATCCAGAATGGCATCTTGGAGACTCTCGAGCGTGTGGTCCTCCCCACCCATCGAATAACCACCATAATCACTTTGGAATCCGCTTTGTAACAAATAATCGGACAGTTTTTGAAGGAGGTCCTCAAGGCTCAAAGAGTCCCAATCAAACCCGAGAAATTTTGAATACTTGATGCTCTTCACTGGACACCTTTGAATGCTTAATTGAACGACTTCCGCGACCGCCCCGGCTTTTCGTCGAAATAGGTCTCCACGCGCTTTCTTTCCGCGGCGATGTATCCTTTTTCTTCACTCCGGTGGATCTTTTGCATGGCATAGAGACCTTCGAGAATAAACTCGCCGGCGGAAACTTGAAACGCAACATCATCTTTCTTGTTAACTCCGAGCAGGCCCAGTTTGTCTGTGAGGCCCTGAATGAGGCTGAGCTGTTTGAATACTTCAGCAGCAGTCGCCATGTCGGAGAGTTTGAGGCTCCCCCCCAGCTCAAACCAGTCCACGATCTGTTGCAGGTCTGAGTCCCCCAGGATTCGCTGAAAGGCCTGTCGAACGGAAGCCCGGATCAATTCCAGCGCCACGCTCTCAGCCCCTTTGAGCTCACCTTCATACTCGAGTTCAAGCTTTCCTGTCATCGAGGGAATAGCGGCGTAAATGTCGGCAACACGCGGCACCACCGTCTTTTCCCGATGGACAATCGATCGGCGTTCGGCATTCGACACGACGTTTTCTAATACGGTGATCGGAAGTCGCTGACTGACACCGGAACGTTTGTCGATTTTCTTGTCCTGACGCGCCTGGAATGCGATTCCCTCAACAATTTCTTTGATGTAAAGCGGGACCAGCAAAGGAGTGTTTTGTTGCCGCTGGACCCAAGCCTCCTGTTCCGTGATGGCAATTCCATGATCGAGAGTCACCGGATAATGGGTCCTGATCTCCGACCCGATGCGGTCTTTGAGCGGAGTGATGATTTTGCCCCGAGCAGTGTAGTCTTCCGGATTCGCTGTAAACACAATGGCCACATCCAGGGCGAGACGGAGGGGGAAACCCTTAATTTGAATATCCCCTTCCTGTAGGATATTGAAAAGACCGACTTGGATCTTCCCAGCCAGATCCGGCAACTCGTTAATGGCGAAGATTCCTCGATTGGCTCGAGGCAAGAGGCCATAATGGATCGTGAGCTCGTCTGAAAGATTCAGGCCACCGCGTGCGGCCCGGATCGGATCCACATCGCCAAGCATGTCTGCGATGGTGACATCGGGAGTAGCCAACTTCTCAACATAGCGCTCCGATCGAGCAATGAAGTGAATCGGCGTCGCGTCTCCTTTCTCGCGTAACAAGGATCGGCAAAATCGACACACCGGAGAGAAAGGGCTGTCATTGATTTCGCAACCTGCAATGACAGGTATTTCGGGATCGAGCAGATCGATGAGACTTCTGAGAATTTTTGATTTGGCCTGCCCTCGCAACCCAAGCAAGATCATGTTATGCCTGGAAAGGACCGCGTTGATAATCTGAGGGATTACCGAGTCTTCATAACCAACAATTCCGGGAAAGAGGTGATCTCCTTCTTCGAGCTTGCCAATCAAATTGGCTCGCATCTCGTCTTTGACGGTCCGCTGCCGCATTGAAGGGGTTCCCCAGGGGCTTTTCTTCAATTCACCAAGAGTCTTGGGTTTTTCGCTCATGTTTGGGTTCAGGTGGAAAAATGACCAGTTGAATGGGGTGTCTCAGCCTTGAAAACAGCTTGCCCGTGTCCTGGCTGATTGGACGCGCAACAACCACGGTTCATTATAGGCACGAGTATTTGCGGGAAACAACCAGGATTCTCTAGCTCCGTATGACGACTAGAGAGGAAGCTGATTTTAAGGCCAGGCTCTCCAAAAGCACGAAACTCATCGTCCGAAGGAATTCCAATTTCTTGGGGCTAGTTCGTGATGCGCGCGCATGATTTCTAATGCAACGACTCCTATTTTAAAGCAATATTGATACTGCCGAGCAGGCATGCTCTGTCGTCAGACGGGTTGCTGAAAAAATCGTTGTAGCCGGGGTCGATGACCCCGGCCCGTATTGCCGGTACCAGCGGTCCCGGCGCCGGAGATTGAACATTTTGTCAAAGGCAGAATGCCGAAGATAGGGTAGTCAAGCGCGGCGAATTGTCTAAGTAACCGTTTCCCTTTGAAATGGTGAAACTTGACAACGAAGCGACAGTTGACCATGGCAGTTTGAATCAGACATGGAAGAGTAAGAAGGAATTCCCCTGGGAGCGCGGGCGTCCCGCCCGCAATGGCGGCCATTCAGGCCGCTTGGGGGCAGGCGAGGACGCCTGCACCACAAGGTTCTGGTGCGGGCCTCTGGCCTGCACAAATGTCCAAACTCCAGTGCCGGGACCAGCGGTCCCGGCGACAACTTTATCCGAGGTCTCCACCCACGGATACGAATGATTTCTCCAGAATGATTGAGATTCTATTTGTTTGTATCGGAAATGCATGCCGGAGCCCGATGGCTGAAGGGTTTGCCAACTACTATGCCAAGGGGCTCCTGAAGGCTCATAGCGCGGGCAGCCGCCCTGCTGGCTTCATCATGCCTTCCACGATTGAAGTCATGCAGGAAAAGGGTATCGATATCTCGCATCAAATGTCGAAGGGATTGACCGCTGTCGATCTGGAGCGGATGGCTTGGATCATCAATCTCGAAGCCTCTCTTGAGAAGGTCCTGAGGCCGGCTTCTCGTCGGACTCAGCTCGAGCATTGGTTCATTTCGGACCCGGTCGGGCAGTCGCTCGATACTTACAGGGCTGTTCGCGACGAGATTGAAGTAAAGGTCCTCGACTTCATCCAGCAAATTCAAGAAGAGAGTTAGTGCTCCGATTCAAAAATACGCTAACGTATGATACGCGGTAGCGACAGGCATGCTTGCCTGTCGAGTGAGTGGTGATTGGATTGAGAATTTGGCCTGACTTCGCGGTCATGTACAGGCAAATTGCTGCCTTTCGCCGCGTGAGGTTGGGGCTTTGAGAAAGCCCCAAGCCTTCAAAGGTTTAGGCCGGGTCACCGACCCGGCGTTAACGTCATTGAATTTCTAAAACCCAGTAATTAGTTCCCTCAGGCTGAATGGCCATGTTGAGTCAGATTCTTTTCCCCTTTGCCAGGCGATTTGTTTCGGGTCACACCATTGGTGAGGCCGTTGCTGCCGTGCGCCAACTGAATGCGCAGGGGATTACTGCCACATTGGATGTCTTGGGTGAGAACGTGGCAGAGAGGAAGACTGCCGAGTCGGCCGTGTCCAGCTATCTTCAAACTCTCGATGCGATCGGGCAGTCGAACATTCGGGCCAATGTCTCTTTAAAGCTCACCCAGATGGGCCTGGATATTGACCGGGAGTTTTGTCTTGCGAATATGCTGCGAATTTGTGAAAGGGCAGCGGCGCTTTCATGTTTTGTTCGCATTGACATGGAGGGATCCAACTACACCCAGAAAACCCTCGATCTTTTCTATGATCTGTTTCGAAAGCACCAAAATGTGGGGGTTGTCATTCAGGCCTACTTGCATCGAAGCCTGAAAGACATTCAGCAACTCGTTGACCTGGGAGCGCGCGTCCGGATTTGCAAAGGGGCGTACAAAGAGCCCCCCTTGCTTGCCCTACAAGAAATGCCGGATATTCGGCAGAATTTCAAAACTCTGGCCGAAGCGCTGCTCCTTAAAGGAGAGTATCCCGCCATCGCCACGCACGATGATGAACTCATTAGCTGGGTCAAGTCATTTACGGCCAGTCGTGGCATTGGCAAGGAGAAATTTGAATTCCAGATGCTCTACGGGGTTCGTCCCGACACACAACGGAAGTTGGCTGCGGAAGGCTACAATATGCGCGTCTATGTTCCTTACGGCACCCATTGGCTACCGTATTTCTACCGGCGCTTGCGTGAGCGGAAAGAGAACGTCTATTTCGTTTTGAAAAATTTTTTCAGGACATAAGCGGACATGCAGGACGACAGATCGATAGAGGGAGAACCCATTGGGATGAGTTGCCTCTGGGTGGCGAAGACATGCAAAAAACGCATGTCTGAGTCAGCCAGCGGGCCCGACGAACTGTAGTGTTAAGTGCAACTTGAATATGTGATGAAACAGACGATTTTCATATCATTCCTTGCCCTTGTCCTGATTTCCACACTCGTTCACTCCGCTGAACAGAAGGAGTATTTATCCCCTGACGGCAAGTATCGTGCTTACATCATTTCTTTGCCGAATGCACTCGGGTCTGGAGAATTCCAAATAACCATTGAAGTAAAGAATGGCAAGACCTTGTGTTTGAAGAGCTACGCCTCGGAAGATGGTGAGCATGGCTTCGGAGTAGAAAAGGCGGCATGGACACCAGATTCAAAGTTTTTCGTTTACAGCATGTCGAGTTCTGGAGGCCACCAGTCATGGCACTTTCCTACCGACTTTATTACAATCACTGATTGTAAAATCCGTAATCTGGATGATTACGTTGGTCCTATTACTGACGCCGATTTTGTCTTGAGCGCACCCGACAATGTTAAGACGGTTGGGCGAGACAAGTCGACTCTTGCCGAGGCACAGTTCAAAGTTAGACTGAGCAAATTGATGACCCGTGAAAAAAAGAAATGAGCACTTAACCAGCGGCACCCTCGCCGGCTGGCGCAGACATGTGGTTTTTGCATGTCTGCGAAGAGTAAGCTGGAGTAGATTTTAAAGGCTTGGACTCGCCCCCGCCCCAGATTCTATCTTCCTAAGGGGTAAGGAGTATTTGATTATGAGGAGTCTATTCTCGCATTGCTCTTTTACGCAGACATGCAAAAACCACATGTCTGCGCCAGCCATAGTTCACGCTAAATCAGGGACAGACTAATCTATTCGAAATGGGTTGCCCGACTTTGCAAAGTCCCATCCGGGTCACTAGGCGTTACCTCTTCGTGGCATGAGTCCGCACAATCTAAATCAGGCATCTCAATCCCGACTGACCCGAATTGATCACCTCGTCTATGCCACTCCAGACTTGGCTCGAGGTGTTAGTGAAATCGAAGCGCTCACCGGCGTCCGTGCATCGCCCGGGGGACAACATCTGGCATGGGCTACCCACAATTGCCTTTACGCGCTAGGGCCAGACATCTACCTCGAGATCATCGCGCCAGATCCCACTCAGCCCAAGCCGCCAGGAGTGCGGCCATTCGGTATCGACGGCCTACGCCACTCACGGCTTGTCACTTGGGCTGTTCGTGGCGGTGGTCTCGAAGACTTCTCACGTGCAGTCGCACGACGAGGTGTCATTCTCGGCGAGTTATTCTCCGGAAGCCGCATCCTTTCGGACGGTGATATCCTTGCTTGGCAGATGACAAGCCCATTTTCCCTGCTCGAAGGCGGGTTGATCCCTTTCTTTATTGACTGGGGTGTGTCACCTCATCCTGCCGCCTCGGCATCTGTTGGGTTGTCCCTCGTAGAGCTTCGTGCCGAGCATCCCACGCCTCGAGTCCTAGCGCATGCCTTTGAAGTGCTTGGAGTCAGTATTCCAATTCGGCAAGCCCCCACGGCCTCCCTTGTCGCCACCATCATGAGCCCGAAGGGCCAGATTGAGCTGCGATAGCTGCTTCACACCGGGATGAACGGCCGATATCAAACTCCCTGCTAAAACTGATCAATGCAAAAACGCACGACAGGCGTGGACGCCTGTCGCCACAGAGTCCGGTAGCGACAGGCATCCTTGCCTGTCGAATGATGATTGGATTGAGGATTTGGCCTGACTTTGCGGCAGGTACAGGCAAGGATGCCTGTACCTGCCTCTAAACTCTATTTGTTAGGGTACTTATGAATTAGAGTACTTAGTACTAAGCTGGTTTGGAGGCTTCCAGCCGAATTAGTTTTTGAATAACCGCTTCATTGGCGGGTGGGAAAGCGTAGGAAGGCAGATTTGACGGGGAAACCCATTGGAATTGACGGCAGCCCAAAGCCTTGGCTTCACCGCCGACATACTGGCAAAGATAAAACTTCAATAAGACAATCTTTTCGGCGTATTCATACTCGACTGCCTCAAAGAGGTTCTCCACGGCAACCTCGACATTCAACTCCTCCTGGATCTCTCGGCGAACACATTCCTCGAAGGTCTCATGGTCTTCTCGCTTTCCACCGGGAAATTCCCACAATCCTGATAAGTGGGAGGAATCATCCCGCTGGGAAATGAGGATGTTTCCGTGATTGAAAATGACAGCGGCGCCCACTTCGATTCGCGGCTTGGTCTCTGTTATAAATCATTCGTATTTTGAGATCCGACTCTATAGTGACGTTCACTTCTTCCTTCCTAACGCCACGCCGCTCCACTCGCCAGACTGAAAAACAGCTGTAGCCGGCACTCGGTGGGCCCGGCAACCCGGCCGGGATCACCGATCCCGGCTACAACAAGGGTTTCACTAACCAACCAGGCCTTCAATGTTCCAATCCTTCCAAGTATCTCTCGGCGTCGATGGCCGCCATGCAACCAGAGCCGGCCGCAGAGATGGCTTGACGATAGACGTGATCCTGAACATCTCCGGCCGCAAAAACCCCTGGAACGCTGGTCTTCGTTCCGTCATGTGTGAGGACATAACCATTGTCGTCCAATGCGATCTGGCCTTTGAAAATCTGCGTGTTCGGGTCGTGCCCGATTGCCACAAAAACGCCGGCACATTTGAAATCCCGCACTTCCTTGGTCTTCAAATTGGTCAATTTGATGCTGTTTACGTTCTTGGTTTCAACATCATGAATCTCATCGACGACCGTGTCCCAAATGAATTCAATCTTGGGATTTTTAAAGGCCCGATCCTGCATGATTTTGGAGGCTCTGAGCTTGTCACGGCGATGAATGACGGTGACTTTACTCGCAAACTTGGTCAGGAAAGTGGCCTCCTCCATGGCTGAATCTCCACCACCGACGACAACGATTTCCTTTCCCCTGAAGAAATAACCATCACAGGTGGCGCAGGTTGAAACCCCATACCCAACCAGCTTGCGTTCGGATTCAATACCAATCATGCGCGCCGAAGCGCCTGAGCAAATGATGACCGTTTTGGCTTCAATCGTTTGTTCGTCGGTGTAGAGCCGAAAAGGACGGGCAGAAAAATCGACCTTGGTGACTAGCTCAGGAAGAAATTCGGTCCCAAAACGGGCGGCCTGTTTTTTCATGGACTCCATGAGCTCGGGGCCCATGACTCCTTGGGGGAATCCAGGAAAATTATCCACTTCCGTCGTAATGGAAAGTTGCCCCCCCACCTGGAGGCCTTCGATGAGCAAGGGACTCAGATTGGCGCGTGCGGTATAGATCGCCGCCGTGTAGCCTGCCGGACCGGAACCGATGATGACAACGTTTCGCATGTTCACTCCCTGCCATAAAATTCCCAGTTTGCCTATTGGCACTGTTCAAACCGGGTGAGTATCTTAGCATGGGAAAGGGACAGTTCAAAAAAAGCTGTTGCCGATTTCGCGAATGCTTAAACAGGAGAAACTCATCACGAGGTATTAACCACGGGGGACACGGGGAATATGACTGGATAGCCGCAAATGAACGCGAATAAACGCTAATGGTAATTAAGTTTGAGAGCAATAGGGGTCCACTGACGGAAATAAAGAGGCTACGCTAACGGCATATGTACTGGTTGGATTTGTGATTTGATTTTTGCCAATTCGCAGATCTTCCCCGTGTTCCCCGTGGTGAATCACGATCTCCATTACTGCAGACTGGATGTCACACAAAATCAACGATTTTTTATAAGAGAGTTCATCTCATTAGAGCAGATTTTTGCCGCTTGACCCCTTGAATTTTTATATGTTACTTTACGCATTCTTTGAGGGCAGGGAAAGCTCTGCCTGTTTGACTCTTTCTATCTTTCAAGCCGGAAAAACTCTCGCCCATGAGCTCGATGCAGTTGGACCTATCGGTGGTTGTAATCGTGATTCTGGTATGGAGTCTCTACTTTGTACTGAAGACGTTCTTTTTTGACCCCATCAACCATATCCTTTCCAAGCGTCATGCGGCCATTGAGGGTACACAGCAACAAGCCAAGGAACAACTGACCGAAGTTGACAAACAATCCAAAGTGTATGCGAAAGCTATCAAAGAGGCCCGCTTGGAGAGCTATCGGAAGCAAGAGGTCTTACGGGCGGAAGCGATGAGTGAGCGTTCCCAGGTCATCTCCGCAGGCCGAGAGGATGCGGAGCACCACATTGGCGGGGCTCGGAAGGTAATCCAATCTCAGGTCGATACGGCCAAAAAAGTTCTTGAATCCCAAGTGAATGAAATTGCCGATGGAATTGCCAAAAGCGTTTTGCAATAGGATATTTAAAAGCGTTCGGCTGGTTTTGGCCGGCGTCGTCATAACGTTTTTCCTCTTGGGTCCAGCCCTGGTCAGGGCAGAAGAAACCAACCAGCCAGAGCCGTCCCCGGGGCACGGTGAATCGCACCAACACGAAAGTCCATGGAGTTCGGTATGGAAGTGGGCCAATTTTTTCATCCTCTTTGGCGGCCTTGGATATTACCTGAGGAAGCCGATGCGCGAGTTCTTTGAATCCAGAACGCGCTCCATTGAGGAGGGACTGCGGAATGCGCGTGAGGCCAAGGAAGGGGCGCTGAGACACGTCCGTGAGATGGAAACCCGGATGGCACAGCTTGACCAAGAGATTCAGGCATTGAAAGCCGAAGGAATGCGGGAAGCCAATGAAGAAAAAGCCCGGATTATCGATGGCGCCAGAACGGAAGCATCCAAGATTCTGGAGCTAGCCCAACGAGAGATTGAGGGGCTGAAGAAGTTAGCCCATTTGGAGCTGAAAGGGCATGTTGCAGAATTGGCTGTCAGGCTGGCTGAGGAACGTTTGAAGAAGGCGGTAGGAACCGAAGAAAATAAGAAAATTATTCATCAGTTTATCGAATCCCTCCACGCCGGAAAGAATTGATTCCGCCACAACCATCTCTCATTGAGGTTCAGAATTGTCTGCTCTAGCCAACCGATACGCCAAAGCACTAGCGGATGTTTGTCACAAGTTGAGCGTCCAGGATCGAGTCGCTGAAGATCTGCTCGCCTTTGAAAACCTGCTCAACACTCAAACGGAATTGCGGTCGCTGTATTTAAATCCAGTCGTTCCAGTCCCTAAGAAAAAGGCGATTACGGCCGAGATTTTAAAGCGGTTCAATTTCACTCAGACGACGACCAATTTCATCAATGTGCTAGTCGACCAGCACCGGATTGGTTATTTCTCTCCTATCCGGAAAGCCTTTCACCAGTTTCTGAATGACCAGTTGGGAGTCGTGGAGGCCGAAGTGACGATGGCTGGTGACTTGGATCCTGTCACTCAAGATCTTCTGCTTGCCAGATTAAATGAAATGACAGGGCGGAAAGTCACCTTAAAGTTTACAAAGGATCCGGACATTATCGGAGGGATTGTTACCCGTATCGGTGACACGATCTATGACGGATCCATTCGCCAGCGCCTCAATACGTTAAAGGCGCAGCTCCGTTCTGATTGATAGTTCGTAGGACTCGATTCGAGCGGCAACCGATCACGGTTCGGCTTGTCGGATAGGAAGATACAGACCTTTTCACAAGACGGGCGACTGAGGAGTCAAGGAAATGGATATTAGAGCAGAAGAGATCAGTAAGATTATCCGGGCCCAAATAGAGGACTATGACACGAGCGTCGAAGTCAGCGAAGTCGGCACCGTCATCTCCGTGGGGGACGGAATTGCACGAGTCCATGGATTAGAAAATGCGATGGCCGGGGAGTTGCTCGAATTCCCACACGGGATTTCCGGCATGGCGCTTAACCTGGAAGAGGATCAGGTCGGATCGGTCTTACTAGGCGAGACCAAAGAAATCAAAGAAGGGGATCTCGTTAAGCGAACGAAACGGATCATTGCCGTGCCCGTTGGAGATGCCATCATCGGGCGAGTCGTCAATGCTCTCGGGCAACCGATCGATGGGAAAGGGGCCATCATCACAGAGCAGTTTAACCCCATCGAGCGCATTGCTCCAGGAATCGTCGACCGTGAGCCGGTTAAGCAGCCTCTGCAGACCGGGCTGAAAGCGATTGATTCCATGATTCCCATTGGCCGCGGCCAACGGGAACTCATTATCGGGGACCGCCAGACCGGAAAGACTGCTGTAGCTCTCGACACGATCATCAACCAAAAAGGGGGAGATGTCATTTGCATTTATGTGGCGATTGGCCAGAAGCAGTCAACCGTTGCACAGGTCGTGAAGATTCTGACGGACCACGACGCCATGTCTTACTCGATCGTTGTCTCGGCATCCGCTTCTGACCCGGCTCCCATGCAATATATCGCTCCCTACTCCGGTTGCGCCATGGGTGAGTATTTTCGAGACAGCGGACGGCATGTGTTGTGCATTTATGACGACCTTTCGAAGCACGCTGCCTCCTACCGCGAAATCTCTCTCTTGCTGCGCAGGCCGCCGGGTCGCGAGGCTTATCCGGGAGATGTCTTCTACCTGCATTCCCGGTTGCTGGAGAGAGCTGCAAAACTCAGCGAGAGTCGCGGCGGGGGTTCTCTGACTTCCCTCCCCATCATTGAAACTCAAGCAGGTGACGTTTCAGCGTATATTCCAACCAACGTGATCTCGATCACAGACGGGCAAATTTATCTGGAAGCGGACTTGTTTAACTCCGGCATTCGCCCCGCCATCAATGTGGGTATTTCGGTTTCTCGCGTTGGGGGCAATGCTCAGGTGAAGGCCATGCGACAGGTGGCGGGGATGCTCCGTTTAGACTTGGCGCAATATCGTTCCCTGGCTGCTTTTGCACAATTTGGAAGCGACCTAGACAAGGCGTCCCAGTTCCAGCTCTCCCGCGGTCAGCGGATGACCGAGATCTTGAAGCAGGGGCAATTCTCTCCCCTGCCGGTTGAGAAACAGGTCATCATCATTTTCGCCGCGACGAACGGCTTTCTGGATTCTTTGGATGTCTTCGATTGCCTGCCCTTCCAGGACGAGTTGTTTCGGTTCCTGGATAATAGTCATCCTTCCTTGGCCAAGAAGATCGCCGAGAAAAAGCAGTTGGACGATAGTCTCAAAGGAGAACTGAAGCAGATTATCGAGGAATTCAAGGAGAAGTTTGTAGCCGCGCGGACAAGCTAGACATGGGATGTCAGGCCCGTGATGGGAATCCGCGAGAATTTCGGCTGGGCCGAAGAGGAAACCGGGAAGAATCGTCAATCCCCGGGACAATTCAGGGGCAGGCATTTACAGAGTGATGGGTAATTAAAGAATGGCCAACTTATTAGACATCCGTCGACGGATTCGCTCGGTAAAGAATACGCAGCAAATTACCAAAGCGATGAAGATGGTTTCGACAGCCAAACTGCGCCGGGCAAAAGAGCGGGTCATCAATGCGCGTCCTTACGCCAACGAAATTGTTGCTGTCTTGAACAGCCTAGTGATGCGGACGGAGCAGAAGTCTCACCCATTGCTGGAAGAACGTGTTGAAGAAAAGATACTGGTGACCGTGGTGACAGCGGATAAGGGGTTGTGTGGCGCCTTCAATGCCAATGTGATTAAGGCAACTCAAGCCTTCATGAACCAGAACAGAGGGAAAACCGTAACCTTGGCTTGCATTGGCCGCAAAGGGCGGGACTATTTCCGCCGCCAAGAAGTTCCGATTGCGCAAGAGTACATTAATCTTTCCGACCTGAATTATGATCGGGCAAAGGGGATTGCCGGGCAGTTGATGGATGCCTACGGACAGCGCACTTTCGACGCCATTTACGTCATCTACAACGAGTTCAAGTCCGTCATCCAGCAGAGAATTGTCGTTGAGCGGCTGTTGCCTATCCAACAGCTGGCCACTTCGCAGTCACAGCATGCGATTGACTATATTTACGAGCAACCGCCCGACGAGATATTCAACAGCCTGATTCCCAGGTATGTTGAAGTGCAAGTCTATCGAGCGCTTTTGGAGTCGACCGCCGCCGAGCATGGTGCCCGGATGACTGCCATGGAAGCAGCGACGAACAATGCAACGGACCTTATCGATGCATTGACGTTGTCAATGAACCGAGCCCGGCAGGCAGGAATCACTAAGGAAATCATCGAAATTGTCAGTGGCGCAGCAGCGTTGGAATAATAAAGAATTGATTAGGAGCTAGGAATGAATATCGGCAAAGTCATTCAAATTATCGGGCCGGCGGTCGACGTGGCCTTTGAGGAAGGGCATCTTCCCCCCATCTATACTGCTCTTCGCCTGACCAGCGAAGGCTTTGATGTTCCCGCCCCCATCGATATTATCGTGGAAGTTCAACAGCATCTCGGTGAAAGCCGGGTGCGAACGGTGGCCATGCAACCAACCGACGGTCTGGTTAGAGGAATGAAGGCCATTGACACGGGCGGGCCCATCACGGTTCCCGTAGGAAAAGCAACCTTGGGGCGGATCATCAATGTAATCGGGGAGCCAGTGGATGAGCTAGGCCCTGTCAATTCAGAGTTTCGATATCCTATCCATCGAGAACCTCCTACGTTTGCGCAACAGAATACAAACCTGGAAATGTTTGAGACCGGGATAAAAGTCATTGACCTGCTGGAACCCTATTTGCGTGGCGGCAAGATTGGACTCTTCGGGGGTGCTGGCGTCGGCAAGACGGTGATCATCATGGAGCTTATCAACAATATCGCCACGAAACATGGAGGGTTTTCTGTGTTTGCAGGAGTGGGTGAGCGAACGCGCGAAGGAAACGATTTGTGGTTGGAAATGAAGGAATCGGGAGTTATCAACAAAACGGCCCTTGTGTATGGGCAGATGACGGAGCCTCCCGGCGCCCGGTTGCGCGTTGGCCTCACAGGACTGACGGTGGCGGAGTATTTCCGGGACGAAGAAGGGCAGGACGTTCTTTTCTTCATCGACAACATTTTTCGATTTACACAAGCCGGTTCGGAAGTTTCCGCACTCCTCGGACGAATGCCTTCAGCCGTGGGATATCAGCCGAATCTGGCTACGGAGATGGGGGAATTACAGGAACGGATCACTTCGACTAAGAAAGGCTCCATCACTTCCGTTCAAGCCATCTATGTGCCGGCCGACGACTACACCGATCCGGCTCCGGCCACGGCCTTCGCGCATCTTGATGCGACCACGAACCTCTCGCGGGCCATCTCCGAAATGGGGATCTATCCCGCCGTAGATCCTTTGGCGTCTTCGTCACGCATCCTGGACCCTCGCATTCTTGGGGAAGAGCATTACAATACGGCCCGATCCGTAAAACTGATTCTGCAAAAGTACAAAGATCTTCAAGATATCATCGCGATTCTGGGGATCGACGAACTTTCGGAAGAAGACAAATTGGTTGTGGCTAGAGCACGAAAGATCCAAAAGTTTCTCTCTCAGCCATTCTTTGTAGCCGCTCCATTTACCGGCCGTGAGGGGAAATATGTCACGCTTGCCGAGACGATTCGCGGGTTCAAAGAGGTCGTGGAAGGCAGACACGACGATTTACCCGAGCAGGCTTTTTACATGGTTGGGACCATCGACGAAGTCATCGAGAACGCCGAACGGTTGAAAAAAGAGAGTTAGGAAGTCATGGACAAATTGCTCTTAGAAATTGTCACTCCCGCCAGACTTCTTCTCAGCGAGGAGGTGGATGATGTACAAGTGCCGGGTAAGAATGGCTATCTCGGAATTCTCCCGGGACACGCGCCGTTGATCTCGGAACTGCAGGTCGGCGAAGTGTCTTATCGCCAGGGGAAAATCCGGCATCGTCTCGCTCTCGCCATGGGCTACTGTGAAGTCGTCCGGGATCATGTCCGGATCTTGGCGGAGACGGCTGAGAAAGCCGATGAAATTGATCTGGAGCGGGCCCGAGCATCCAAGGAACGGGCCGAGAAACGACTGGCTGACGTCAATAATCCTGAGATTGATTTTGCCCGAGCCATGGCTAGCCTGGAGCGCGCAATGGCGCGCATTCGGGTCCGTGAGGAACGGGAAGGTTAATTAAGGGAGATCTCTTCGTCCGGAAAAACGGAGTGAAGCCCTGAGATCTCACCACAACGCAAGCCGGAAAAAACCCTTTTTTTGAGAAATGATGACCAGCGCGATGGAGTAGTGGGTCAGTTTCCGGTTTCACGATTAACGAACACAGGTGCGCGGCCCGTAGTTGCTGAACAAATAATCGAGGATTCTGTCACGATCCTCTTTTTTCAATTCTGCGCCCCATTTGGTCATTTTGTTGATTTCGCGGTCCCACTGGGCACGCGTAAGGCGTTGCTGGCGGATGACGTCGTCATCATGACAGACCAGACAACCATTCTGGAACGCGGCGGGCTGTGCCGTAGCGGAGCCAGACGACTGCGCGAGTTGAGATGTTCTGGAAAGTTCCCCGACCACATCCACGCCCACGCGCGGGACGACGTTCCAGCCGTACCCCGCAGGGTTCCACTCTTGGTCGAACGGTTGGGTGTTGCCGGCTGCGTCACGTGCACGCGCCAGGATTGTGTAGTAAGCCACTTGAGATGGCGTCCAGTTGAATTCCCATTGTCGCCAGCCGAATTGGGTCAGCTGATCCTGGCGCAACGCCGCTGCTATCCAGCTGCGCCCGCCATCGACACTCACGTCAACCCCCGTTATGGGGCCTCCATCTCCACCCCAGGCAACGCCGCGAATCGGAACCGGCTTGCCGGCGAGAACCTGCACACCGTCCGGTGGATCGCTGATCACGCTCTTCACCCTTAGGCTGGTGACCGGCTGCATTTGCTCGGGCGGGACAAGCGTCCCGGGTGCGACTGGTTTCCCCGGATGCCGGTAAGCACTCTTCATCCAGAACCCGTCGTGTTCTTTGTCAAGCGCGCGAATGGACGTAAGCCATTTGACCCACGAATCACTCGCCCAACCCGGCGCCACCACCCGCAGCGGGAAGCCATGCTTCACCGGCAGTGTCTCGCCGTTCATCTGGTATGCGAGAAGCGTATTGGCATCGAGCGCTTTCTTCACCGGGATTGACCGTTGGAAATCCGGCATCGTGCCGATCGGAGTGTCCGCGCCGTCGAAGAGAATCTCCTTGGCGGAATCCTTGAGGCCGGCTCGGGTGAGGACGTCGGCCAGCCGCACGCCCCGCCACCGGCCGTTCCCCACGCTGCCGTTCCCCCATTGCAGGCCTGGAACTGTGGGCTCGTAAAATCCGCGGCCGTTGCCTGCGCACTCAGCGACACTCACCAGTTCGGCTGGCGGCAGCTTTTTCAAGTCTTCCATGGAGAGCGTCAGAGGTGTAGCCACCTCACCCTCCACCTTCAGCCGCCATTCGTTCACATTCACCGTGGGGACGTAGACGTGCGTGCGGACGAAGAAATGCTCGATCGGGGTGATGTAATCTGAGAAGCCGGAAAGCGGCATCTCCAGGTCCTCGGGGCGAGTCGAGCGCACCAGCATGTCTCGCTTGGGACGATCGTCAACCGAGAGAAGGGCGCCAGCGGCAAGAAACAAGAAATTTCTGCGGGGAATCAGCATGGCTTTTACCTGTTGTCAGGATCTCCTACGGAGTTCTTTCCGACGATCACACCAAATCGAGCCATACCGGGAACCCGGGGCTGGCGAGGCTGCAACCGGATCCGGGGCAAGCCGGCACGGCCGGCCGGGTCCACCCGTCCCTTTCTTTACACCACATCAGATGAACAGGCTCGTGCGTGACTTCAACGAATCGGCAAGGAAGCTGGCGACTCCGCCGCACTCCAGGCCGGCGACGAGTTCTGACTCCCTGATCCCCATCACGTCCCGAGACATCTCGCAGGCGATCATTCGCACACCCAGTTCCCGTGCAAGGGAAATCATCTCCTCAAGCGAGCTGACGTTCTTCTCCTTCATCATGGACCGTAGCATCTTTGCGCCCACGCCGAAGTAGTTCATCTTCGAGACAGGAAGGCTCTTGCTCGATCCCGGAGACATAAGGGTCATCATTTTTTGAAAGAGGGTCTTTCCGGAAAGCTGGTTATCCTTCTTGAGGACACTCAAGCCCCAGAAGGTAAAGAACATGCTCACTTGCTGACCCATGGCTGCGGCGCCGGTAGCAATCACGAAAGCCGCCAGGACGCGGTCAAGATCACCTGAGAAGACGACGAGCGCGACCCGGTCCTCCGCCGCTTGTCCCTCAACCTGCGCGAGCCGCTTCTCGAACTCCTGGAGCTTTTCCTCGAGCTTCTGCAGCCGGGACGGGTCGGCGACGAGTCTTGCTTCAGTACTGGCATCCATATTGTTTCCTCCTCACGCAGTTTTCTTTACGTAGTGAACGTACACATTGGCCCCGTCCGTGGACTCGGTCTCCTGGCCGACCAGGGCCACATTCTTCGCAACCTTGGCCCAGCCTTGAAAATCTGCCACAGAGCCCCGATCCGTGGCCACGACCTTGAGCACCTGGCCAAGCTCAAGCTTGCCAATCTCCTTGCGTGCGTTGACCAGAGGCATCGGGCAATTGAGGCCGCGTGCGTCGAGTAACTTATCGAAGTCCTGGCTCATGGTATTCCTCCACTGGAAGCTAAGATTGCCTGCGAAATGGCACAAACGTTCTTGCCCAACTCCAGCGTTGCGGCGTCTTCTTCCGTGGGCGCCAACAATCCCGCATTAACACGCTTGATGTCCACGTACTCGGGAATGAACTTGGGAAGGTTTCCAAGCAGATAGCGGACGAATCCTTCCTCGCTCTCCCGCTGAAGCACGACAAGGCCGTCATTCCGCTTTTTCAGATCGTCAAGCGACGCCGCGAAGCGTCCCGTCTCGTCCGCTTCATTAAGGCTGCTGAAGTGTCCGGGCAACACGGTAATGCCTCCCGGGAGGCCAAGAAGCTTGCGCAGTGAACGGCCGTGCAAGGGCGCCCAGGTTCCGGCCTTCCCACCAAGATCCGGCCGCGCAATGGACCGGATACAAATGCTGTCACCAGTAAAGAGGTATTTGTCGTCGAGCCGAAACGCAACCTGACCGAGTGTGTGGCCGGGGATGTGGAGCGCCTCGAGTTGGTGGTGTCCGACCGGGAACATCTGGCTGTCACGAATGAACTCATAGGGAAAAGTCGCGGGCAGCACGTCGATAGGATGAATGGCGTCGTGCGGATGCAGGTAGTAGGAAGCACTGGTCTTGGCGGCGAGAGCAAGTCCGCCGCTGATGTGGTCCGCGTGGCCGTGGGTGTCAATCACCGCTTCGATCGTGAGGCCCTTACCGCGAGCCAAGTCCAGATAAGGATGGAGGTGGCGGAGGGGATCGATCACGATTGCCTTCCCCGCGCTTGCCACCACGTAGCTCAGGCACCCTCGCGCGGGCCGGCTCACCTGGTAGATTGCCAGATCGGGACCTTCGACCAGAGCGCGGGTCGCATAGTACTCACCCCAGGCTTTCATCCCACCCTTAAGGTTGGCGCTGGCGTAGCCCAGGCGGCGCAGCCCTTGCGCGACGAACTCCGAAGTGTCGCCCTTGGCGCATACCGCAAGGATCGGCAGATCAGAGGGAAGCTGGTCCGCGAGGTCCCGCTCGACGTAAGCGACGACGGAGTCCAACATTTCGTCTTTGCCGCCAAGTTCGAGCATCTCGAAATAGGGAATATTGATGGCGGGCACCGGGATGCGGCCTTCGAGTCGAAACCTCTCGAACTCATCGCGATTGCGCACATCAAGGACGAAGAATTTGTCGCGATGTTCCAGCCGTACGAGTAGGTCTCCCGCAGTCCAGACTTCATCGTTTAGCCGTTCTACCATTGCGGGCTCCTATCTTGAATCGTGAAAGTCGAGACATTAGGATTTGCAAGGACTTCCAATTTAGCTTACTGGATGGCATAAATATACAACCGATCGCCTCCGTTGGGGCTTTTTTTTGTTTATCATCCCGAGTGACCCCACCACGACCGAGATGGGGCCGTCCTGCCCTTTTTGGGGCACGGGAGAGCCAGGACTCCTCATTTTCATACGCCTACAACCTTAAGAACGTGACGGCGCCTAATACCATTACTGCAATCACTGTCGCACCGAACAACCCGGCCAGGAAAGGTCGAAGGCCTGTCTGTCGCATGGCAGAAAACCTTGTTTCCAACCCCACCCCAACCATGCTGGCGATGATACATCCCTTCGAGATTTCTTGAGCGAAGTTGGCAAGGTTGACACTGTAATCGAATCGACCCAATAAGACCGCTTGTGTCAAATGGATTGTCAGATCGGGTATAAGACCAAGAGTGCGTAACAGCGCCATCCCCAGGAATCCGAGTACAAATTTGGGAAACATACCAAGATAGTTGATCTTCCGACCAACCGTCGTGTCCCCACGCTGATATTTGTCACGAACGTGAATGACTCCCAGAAAAAAGACCACAGGTGCCAAGAGGCAGACGCGTGCGAGTTTTGTGATCGTGGCGGTTTCACCCGCCTCTGGACTGTAAGCAAACCCGGATGCCACCACCTGGGGGGTCTGGTGGATGGCCAGCCCTACCCAGACGCCAAAGGCCTTTGAAGAAAGATGAAGAAAACTGCCCACAAGAGGCATGGTAAACATTGCCAGCAGCCCAAGTAGGGTAACAGTCGCTACGCTGAAGACCACATCCTTTTCCTCTGCTTCAATCACAGGTGCGGTAGCAATAATGGCTGTGCCTCCGCAGATGGCCGTGCCCACGCCCAACAGTGTCCCTAGCTTCGGTGGAAGCTTCATCCGCCTGGTTAGATAGAGCAGCAAGTAAAGCGCCACGATAATCTCAATGATGCTCAGAAGAATACCCATCAACCCTACGCGAACGATGTCAAAGAAATTGAGCCTGGCACCGAGCAGTATAATGCCGAGCGGTAAAAGCTTCTTGATCGAAAATTTGATTCCAGGCGAACATGAATTGGGCAAGGTCCAAAGGTTGCTAACGAGCATTCCGGTGATAATTGCCAACATGACGGGTTCAATAGGATGCTTACCCGCCTTCAGTGTGAAGGGCCAAACCTGGAGTTCACTCAACCAAATTGCTAAAGCTGTTAGTATCCCAACGACCACAACTCCCCAGCCCAGCCATTCGGGTTTTTCCTCCCTCATGGTCGGTTGCAACCGCACAACCATGGGAACGCCTTCCATGTAATCCAGGTATTGCGCCCAGGAATAGTCGGTTTCAGTCTTGCTCATAAGGACTGCTTTCAGCGGACCGAGACGTCTTGACAGACATTAGTTATTCGATCAGTTTTTGAAGAATATGACTCTACGACTGGCGGTTCCGTCATCAATTGTGGGTCGGGTTCGTGGAAAGATTTAGGCAACAACAGGCTACAGCCAAAACTTGGCTTCACCAATTCTAGTTAGCCCCAAAACGGAGAGCAAGTGTTTTCCAATAAAATGTTGAGGGCCAGGCACCAACAGTAGATTGCGGAAGCGCCGCACACGCTTTTGGTGCAAATGGTGTCATAAGCCCCCGGTGATCGAACCAGAAAGAGCAGAGCGCGGGGAGGAACCATTTCCCCGCGCTTTGCGATGGGTTCCTATTCTTTCTAGTCGTCGTGAGATGTGCCGGAAGTAGGGATTTCATGAACCTTCCTGACATCCTTTTCTTTTCCAGGTCCGTGGCAGGCTGGGCAGCGCTCGATGACTTTGGAACCGATGTTCGCCTGTAGCGTGGAGAAAGAAGCGCCACCAGTTTGAATCATGTGGGATCGCACTTCGCTATTATCATGGCAGGCAGAACAGGCTGCGGCTATGGGAGTGATCTTCAGGTCGTTAGAGGGGTTGACGTCGATGGTGCGGCTGGCCCCCTGCATTACGGCATACAGGCTGCCAGTGTTCACAGTGGTGCCCAGAACCGTGTTTTTGAGCGGGAGTTCGAACGTGCCTTTCCCGTTGTTATCCAAGTGGCAATTCACGCAGTTCCTCAAACTCTTGGGGAAGCGCACCACGCTATAATCATTGATCGAAGTGTTGAATCCGATAATGACCCACGGAGTCTGCCGGAACCCGCCAGCATGGATGGCATGAACCATTCTTTTGAAGTCAACGGGTGTCTCGGGGCCTGAAGTTCTGGGGTCTGCAGTGATGACGCGGAATGGGACATCGGTCTGATTGGGGTTGTGGCACATCACACAGAGCGCCAGGTTCTCGTTGCGATTATTACCATGCAGGCTGAGGCGGGGAATCAGGGTTCCGTTTCCGCTGAGGGTGCTCCCGTTATGGCAGCCATTGCATTTGCTGTTGAAGTCCACGATGGGTCGCCGTGGGTCCGCAATCACTGCAGAGGTGGGTGTCGCGGTAGCCGTGAACGAGAAGTCTGCGACCGCGCTTCGGACCGGGATATTCGCAAACGGTGCAATGGTCGTGGGGCAGCCTGGTAGGCCATTACATACCGGATGGCCTTCCATTCCAATTCGTCCGATAGTTACCGCCCCCTTGAATACCAATGGGGTTACGGTCCGTGAGATCCAGAACCGGTTGGTAAGAGACACCGCCCCCGGGCAATCTGCCAGGCTGGCGCACGCGTTGGCGCCCGTTACGAGACCTCGGATTTGGATCGGATAGGCCGCGCCCGTCCCTAGACTGGTAGTGACTACTGGATCCAAGGCAGTAAGGCGAGGCACTAGTGAGGGTGTCCCTATTACGGGTACGCTCCCGGTATTAGTGAATTCCGTGGAATCCCATCCAATATCTATCGTTAAGCTACCGCCCGTGCTTTTGAAAGGCAGATCGTTTTTGATATCCCATGTGTTGTTCGGGACGCTGGGGCCAGGGTTGGGATTGGTTACCGAAAAGATGACCTTCACGTTCCAGGTGCCAGTAATGGTTGTATTAACAAGGACGTTCTCAACGTTGTACTGAAAATACTTAGTTAAACCCCAAGCTGGGGGCGGGTTCTGACTAAACGCTGTTTGAGACATGACGAGCAACATCGCAGCAAACAGAATGCCGTTACCGGTCTTGTGCAATGCAATGGATGACTTCATAAGAACACCTTCCTTTCGCGCCAAGCGATGGTTGAAATGTTTGATACTTGTAGATGCTTTTCACCGGAATGCACAACTACGGCATGGATTTGCCCCCTCCTTTGGGGCATAAGAAATACTGAAAAAGTGCGCGGGCAATGCCTACCCTCCAAGCACGCGATTTATCTCCCAGCATCTCTGCCTTCAGTTCGCCAACGCCGAGCTGGCTGGCGTTGTTGGCCTGCGTCCAAGCCGGGTCGGTTTGCAGATTAGTCGGCGGGCAGGTCGCCGTGTTCGTCACTGAAAAGGTTTTGATAGGCCGTTGTCCCGGTTTTGTGTTCTGGATGTCAATAATGTTACGCTGGTACGGCGCAGACACATCACCCCAGCACACAATAGTCCAGACGAAGATCACCCAAAGCCCTACAAGAATGTAGCTCCCCTTGCTGCAAAGATGCATGAGCTTCATAGACTCTTCCCTCCTCAGATGAGAGTTTCCTGCACTTAAAATGCGATGATGGCTTATTAATAACTTAAAGGAAGAGGCCGGAACAAGGCCAGTTGTCCCAGAGGTTTTGTGCCATCTGGCTCAAAACCACAGGTGCTGGAAGAGTGGTGCTTGGGAGATTTTATGCAGGAAGCTCTACTAAAGACAGGCGATTGCGGAGAGCGGTAATGTTGCGTACCAGAATGGAACGTCTGCGGCATTCAATGACGCCCTGGACTCTAAGTTCTGCCAGCAACCGGTTTAGGCTTCGTCTTGAAATTCCGAGGAGGGCGGCCAGCTCATCCTGGCACAAATTGGCATCGAGGCTTATCCCTTTGGGCGTAGCTTTGCCGTGAGAATGACACAATCTCAGCAGAAGTTCTGCCAGCCGCTCTGAAGAACCCTTGAGAGCTGTTCCGCGAACTCGTCTATAGGCCTCATAAAGGTCAAGGCTAAGTTTCTGAGCCACTCGCAGGCTAATGTCCCCGTTTTGTTTGATGAAGGGGATAAATTCGTCCTTTGGAAAGAGGCATAGTTCGGTCGCTTCAACAGCCTCGGCCGTTAGATCATGGGGTTTTCCCAGTAATAGCGCACGGACCCCCAAGACATCCCCTGGGGTTGAAAATCCATGAATCAACACTCGTCCTTCTGCTGAACTGCTGGATCGCTTGAGGCGTCCAGAACAAATACAGTAAGCAGCCCGCGCCTGCTCGCCTTCCATGAATACAACGGACCCTGGAGGATACATAATACATTGTCGGAGTTTTGAAAGTTCCCCGAGCACAGAGTTGTTGAGATCACAGAAAATACCCTTTGAAGTTGAATGACAGGAGGAGCATTCGTGCGCTGATGGACGGCGCATATCGGTGTATCCACGCTTAACGCCGCTGAGAACAAGCAGGTCAGGGACCAGTTTCATCAATTTATCCTCGTTTGCTTGAACCTGTTTTCATCCATAGAGAAAAGATCGCTCCTCCTGATAGAATTCTTCCACCACTCTGTCAGGAGAGCGTTCTATGAGTGAAGCAAATCTCCTTCCAATCCTAACCACAATCTTCCACAAAGGGTTAATGGAGAATCAATCGAGTTGGCAACGTAGTTCTTCCATACTGATAGCATTTCTTACGCAAAAGAAATGAAGGACGACAGGGTTTCATCCGGCAGGAGGACTGGCGATTGAGGGGGATGTACTCGCTGGAATGGAAGAGGGGTATCACTGCATACTTTAGCGAACGCTTTAACCCTGGAGAAAAAGGAAGTTTAGAGGTTTGTTGCTTTGTGGTCACCTGTGGCGCTTAAATATCCTCCAGGTTCATTTAAAGCGAAGTCTCATTCCGATTTAACGTAGACGGTATTTGGCTGAGCCCAATTGCGGGTCATCAAAAAAGCGGGACTGCAAGCGGTGGCGTCTCATTCCTTTCGATTTTTTCAACATTGGAGGTCGGGTTCGTTAATGTTGACCTACTGGCGTAATATAGCGAAACTGGAAACGGACCCAATATCCGCGAAGGCCGGCGCTGGTTTTTTTTTGCGGAATGATTTATACTGAGTGCGTTTTTGAGATAGAGGTGCGAACCGCCAAGAGTACTTCAAGTGAGACCGCCTGAGTCGATGAACTTGAAGGAAAGGGGCTGTCGCCGAAATCTCACTGGTTTGGGCATCAGTGAGGTTGGTTGCTGAGACAAGATCTCTTCAACTGTCACTCTGAGAGAGTCAGGGTGGAGCGCTATCTTGCCGCTTTTGAAATTATATTCTTAACCTTAATTTCCAGAATCGGTGAGAGTCAGGGCTCTCACCGATTTTTTTTTGTTGGCAAATGGATTAAGCGAGGAGAAGAAGTCCCATGTCTATTCGAGAGTTCCACATCATTGATTCAACCTTGCGAGAAGGGGAACAGTTTGCTCGAGCCCATTTCACGACCGACCAAAAAATCCAGATTGCTCAGGCCCTTGACGAATTTGGCGTCGAGTACATTGAATTGACCTCTCCGGTCGCTTCTCCACAATCCTTTGAAGACTGTAAAACCATTGCTAACCTGGGACTCAAAACCAAAATTTTGACCCACACACGCTGCCACATGGATGATGCCCGTAAAGCGGTGGAGACGGGCGTGGCAGGGGTGGACATTCTCTTTGGAACTTCCTCCTACCTGCGAGAATTCAGTCATGGAAAGGATATTGATCAAATCATCGAAAGTGCTGGCCAGGTCATCGAGTTCATCCAACGGTCTGGGTGCGAAGTCCGGTTCTCGAGTGAAGATACCTTTCGGAGTGAAGAGGCGGATCTGTTGCGGGTGTATCAAGCCGTTGATGCCATGGGTGTCGACCGGGTTGGACTGGCTGATACGGTTGGAGTCGCGACACCGCGGCAATTGTTCGCGCTGGTCTCGGAATTACGTCATCACATTAAAGCCGGGATCGAGTTTCACGGACATAATGACAGCGGATGCGCTATTGCCAACAGTTTTACCGCGCTGGAGGCCGGTGCAACACACATTGACACCAGCATCCTGGGGATAGGCGAACGGAATGGGATCACTCCCTTGGGAGGATTGGTTGCCCGTCTCTATTCCTATGACAAGGATCTCGTGAAGAAGTACAAACTCGAGATGCTCTACGATCTGGATAAAATGATTGCCGACATTGTCGGGATCCAGATTCCCTTCAACAATTACATCACCGGAGAGACAAGTTTTACGCATAAAGCCGGGATGCATACGAAAGCAGTCATGCTCAATCCGGGAGCTTATGAAATCATTGATCCGGCAGATTTTGGATTGCAACGGACGATCTCCATAGCCCATCGCCTCACGGGAAAGAATGCGATCCAAAGCCGGGCGAAGGAGCTTGGGCTTCATTTTGGTGACAGCCAGCTCCGTGAAATCACCCAGGAAATCAAACGGCTGGCCGATGCCGGGCCGTTGACCACCGAACAACTTGACGAAATTCTGCGCGGCTATGTGGTGGCGTAGTACTGCGTTTCAGAAATTCGATAACGTTAACGCCGGGTCAGTGACCCGGCCTACACCTTTGTAGGACGCGTGCCCCCTCGCTTGACTTCAATTCCTCGCGAATCTATAGTGAACCCTCAATATGGCCAACCGTCCTGAGGATCAGCTAAAACTACTCCAGCAACGCCTGGATCGCCTCGAGGATTTAATTCAAGCGTTGATTCAGCGAACTCATGCGCTTGAAAAATGGGCATTCCCCTCCTCGGAATTGCGGAGTTCCACGGGCATCCTACACACACCACAAGTCCCGCTGCCTAAGATCGAAGACGCTGGAACCCAGGAGCCGCATCCAGCCTCGGCAGGACGGGGAGCGCACCCGCAATTAAGCGAAGATCGTAGGGCGACTCATACGTCTGTCGCCTCTCAGCAAGAGTCGCTGGAGTCAACCATCGGCGGCAATGTTTTGAACAAGATTGGTATGGTGGCAATCCTTCTCGGAATGTCCTATTTTCTGAAGTATGCCATCGAAAATCGATGGATAGGGGAAATGGGGAGAGTGATCATTGGTATCCTTACAGGTTTGGGTTTCCTGGGTTGGGGAGAGGTCCTTCAGAGAAGAAGATACCGCGGCTATTCGATCACCGTGCAAGGCGGCGGAATCGCCATCCTCTATTTCTCAATATTTGCCGCCTTCAATTTCTATAACTTGCTTTCCCAATTACCCGCCCTTTTCATCATGATCCTGATCACGACGACAGCAGTGGTGATCTCCGTTCGCCATGATTCGTTGACTATTGCGATTTTCGCAACGGTCGGGGGCTTCCTCACTCCATCTCTTTTGAGTTCGGGAAGGGACAATCAGGTCGGTCTTTTTTGTTACATCGCACTACTGGACTTAGGTGTTCTTTCACTCGCTTATTTCAAGAATTGGCGTGGGCTCAGCCTGTTGTCCTTTCTTTTCACGCATTTGGTTTCCCTCGCCTGGAGCCTGAGCTACTACGATGAAAGCAAACTATGGCAAACAGAAGGCTTTCTGACCCTTTTCTTTTTAATTTTTGCGGTCACCTCACTCCTTTACAGCTTCACTCACAAGCAGAAGACAAAATTTTGGGATCTTTGGCTCGTCGCCGCCAACGGCCTCCTGTACTTCCTCTGGACCTATGCCCTTTATGAGGCCCAATACTTCCATTCTTTGGGGCTTTATACAATTTGCCTCGCGATTTTCTATCTTGGGATCGGTTCCTCTCTGCTTCGACGTTCCTCGACCGACTCTAAATTGTCGCTCGTACTTCTGGGGCTATCTCTGACATTTCTGACCTTGGCAATCCCCATTCAATTGGAGAAGAACTGGATTAGCATTGGCTGGACAATAGAGGCTTTTGCATTATGCTGGGTTGGGTTTCGCTTCGACAATCGCTACACCCGCTGGGCCGCTCTGATCGTTGTTTTCTTGTTTACGATTCGTCTTCTTTTTTTCGACAACCCTTCGAGGGACGGATTGGCAGACGACTATACATTTCTTGTGAATCCACGCGGGCTAACTTTTTTGTTCGGGGTGGTGGGTATATTTGCTATGGCGCATTGTTATACCCGCTATTCCAAATGCTTAGACGAGACGGAACACGGGCTCATGGCCGGATTGGTTGTGCTGGCCAATTTCCTCATGCTCTTCTTCTTGACGACTGAAGTGTCACGATACTTCGAGCGCGATTATTACCAGATCGAAAATCGGGGCCTGCGGCGAGAAATTCGCAGCCGGATGCAACTGGCTATTTCTGGCTTATGGGGGCTTTATTCGATCATTCTAGTCTCGATCGGTATCATCCGTCGGTTTCGTTCCATTCGAATCATGGCAATTCTTCTCTTTGCAGTCACAATTCTCAAAGTGTTCCTGTTTGACCTTCAACAGATGGAAAAGATCTACCGGATTGTTGCTTCCATCGGATTGGGCGTTCTTCTTCTGGTGGTTTCTATGATGTATCAGAAGTATCGAGCGCGGATTAATGAGCTGGTGTTGAAGTCATGATGGGGACCCAGACGATCAGAAAAAGGATTTTCAATGAACGAACTTGATAAAATGGAACGCGTGGTAGTGGACGGCCTGGATCAAATGCTGGGTATTCCGATCAAAGTCCTGGATGACGGATTTGTGCGGGTGATCGACTATATGGGCTCTGACGATTCTATCGTCCAAGCGGCCCGCGTCTCCTACGGAAAGGGGACTAAAAAGGTTCATGAGGATCGGGGCCTCATCCGTTATTTGATGCGACACCATCACACGACTCCCTTTGAGATGTGTGAGATTAAACTCCACGTCAGAGTCCCCATGGACTGCTGGCGGCAGTGGATCCGCCATCGAACGGCCAACGTCAATGAGTACTCCACGCGTTATTCGGAAGCGATCGATGCAGCCCAAACGACTGTAGAAGGGGACTGGCGGCTCCAGGCGGCAGGAAATCGCCAAGGCAGTGGTGGATTCCTCGTTTCAGAAAAAGGTGCCGAACTTTCCCAAAAAGAGCGGGACTTACAGCGTTTGAGTCGGGATCTGTATGAAGAACGCCTTCAGGCCGGAGTGGCCCGCGAGCAGGCTAGAAAAGATCTCCCTTTATCCACCTACACGGAAGCCTATTGGAAAATTGATTTGCATAATCTCTTCCATTTCCTGGCGCTGCGCATGGACGAACATGCCCAATTGGAGATTCGCCAATATAGCCGGGTGATAGGGTATGAAATAGTCAGCAAGTGGTGCCCCTTCGCGTGGGAAGCTTTTCTTGATTATCGTTTCCACGCCACCCACCTTTCCCGCTTAGAGGAAGAGATCATCAAGGCGTTAACGTCGTCCCAGCCTGAGCAGGCCAAAGCGTTAGCCATGAGCTACGGACTCGTCTCATACGGTTCGGAAGGGTTGAAGCGGAATCGGGAACGACAGGAACTCGAGGAGAAGTTGAAGCAGTTTAACCTGACTATCCCCTGGTAGGCAGAAACTTCCTGAACCGGCATTCGGAACGGCTGCATTGATTCGAGCTTTCGAAGAGAATGTTGAGCGAAGGAAGTTACTGGGGCGATTCACTTCCTTAGTACTACTATTCGTAATTACGGCAACTTACCTTAGGATAGGCGCCGCGTGAGGTTGGGGCTTTGAGATAGCCCCATTACATAGTTGTAGGCATGAAGCATTCTCAATGCTTCATCACCTCCCCGGGGTTAACGTCGTCGTATTTTTGAAAAGCAGTACTTGGGGATGGAGACACGCTGTGCTTCTGCTGGGTGAAAATAAAAAAAGCGTGGAGTTTCTTCCACGCCTTTTTATGCACGAAGTTTTTGCGGGCCCTTACTTACTCTCTTCCACAAACTTCCGCACTACGTCGGTTATGATCGCTTTGATCTCTTCAGGACTCAGTTGCTTTTCGAAAGCGGGCATCGGGGGCTTCCCTTTGGATACTGTCTCAATTAGTTCTTCGTCCTTTCTGCTGTCCTGCCACTCCTTGCTGGTAAAATCTGGAGTCTTCATCGAGGCATAGCCTTTCCCATCCGCTTTGTGACACATCGCACATTTCTTCTTATAGAGATCTGCCGGGGACGGCTGATCCTCGGCTCTGAGATATGTCATTGACATGAATCCGAGACTCAATACCAATGCAAGAACAGTAATTCCTCTCTTCATTTAGATAACCTCAATACTTTATTTTGAACTACATCCTCTCAACTCAACGAGGAAGATGCGACGATTCTTTCCGACTTCAAAATGCTGCGATTATAGCCTAAATACAACTTGCTGCAACCCGTAATTTTGCCTATTTCCTTAAACTCAAAAACGTTTATCACTCCCTAATGTATCGCAATAACCCTGGGAGCGGCATCTGCTGGAAATCTACCCTGAGTACTATATTCTCTGATAGTCTATGAAAGGGAAAGGATGTCTGGCTGAACGGATGAATGCCGACCGAACAAAGCAGTCATGGATTCTGGGAAGTACAATTGCGTGCTTCTGGGCTTTTTCATACACCTTGCTCGTGAATCAAGCGGCAGTTCATGCCCAAGCGCTTCCTAAGCCGAGCCGTTATGTCAGCGATTTCGCTCGAGTCATTGACCCGTCGTCCCTGCAGCGGATAGAACGATTGTGTCAGGAATTGGAAGACAAGACCGGCGCACAGCTAACTGTCGTGACGATCGAGTCATTGAAGGGGGAACCGATTGACGATTTTGCCGTCAAGCTTTTTGAACAGTGGGGAATTGGGAAGAAAGACAAATCCAATGGCCTACTGCTGCTGATTGGTGTACAGGATCGAAAATCCAAAATCGAAGTAGGTTATGGATTTGAACCGGTCATCACGGATGGCATTTCAGGAGAAATTCTCCGCTCTCTTCGTCCTTATTTTCGGGCCAATCAATATGGGGAAGGGCTTTACCAGGGTGCCTTTGCGCTGGCCAGTCGGGTTGCGGAAAGCTCCGGAGTGCAGCTCTCTCCAAACCTCGGAGCCAACCCCTTAAGAATTCACAATAACAGAGAGCCACACCCTGCAATCGGATCGTTAGGGACTTTGATTTTTTTAGGAATCTTTTTCCTTCTTCCCTTATTATTGTCTGCCAGAAAAAAACAGATCTATCGAACGCCGCCGGGAAGATTCTACCGGGGGGGAGGGTTTCCTGGTGGGATGGGCGGTTTTGGAGGAATGGGCGGGGGCGGATCAGATTCCGGCGGATTTGGCGGCTTCGGAGGAGGCCAGAGTGGCGGCGGCGGCGGGTCGAGCGATTGGTGAGTGAGGCATCAAGTTTGCGCATAGCTGCGCCCCGCGCCGACGCCGAGAACCGCGGCCTCGTGGAACTCGGCCCTTATAAGGCCGGATCCCTCGCCCCAACGCGGTGGCCAAAGGCCGGGTGAGGGAGGGATGATTCGAGGATGAGCCAAAGTGTAACTTTACTTCGTACGTTTGTATTAGTAGTCAAAGCGGTTCAATCGCAATTCAAAATTCTCCGATCATGGGGCAGGATCATGATCGGTTCATGCGGAGAGCACAATGAAAAAACTATTGATTGGGTTTGGTGTGATACTCACTTTTCTTTTGATCGCTGCGATCTTTCTCGGGGGTGCGTTCGTCAGCCGACGCAATGAAATGGTATCGCAGAAGGAGGCAATTCGCGCTGCCTGGGCTCAAGTCGATAATGTCCTCCAGCGCCGCGCAGACCTGATTCCCAATCTGGTGAACACCGTCAAAGGGTACGCCGCCCATGAGCAAAAGGTTTTTGACGACATTGCCTCAGCTCGGGCCCAGTTGGCTGGCGCCCGCACACCCGCTGATCGAATTGCAGCCAATAGCCAGCTGGACGGTGCTCTGAGCCGATTATTAGTCGTTGTGGAAAACTATCCTAATCTGAAAGCCGACCAACAATTCCTTAAACTCCAGGATGAGTTGTCGGGAACGGAAAACCGAATTGCCGTAGAACGGCGTCGCTATAACGAAGTCGTCCAGAAGTACAACACGAACATCCAACTCTTTCCCAATAACCTGATTGCCTCAATCTCCGGGTTTCAACGAGAGGATGCCTATTTTAAGGCAGAAGGACAAGCACGAGAGGTCCCCAAAGTTGATTTTTCGAAGTAGCCCAACTCTCGACGTTCGAAAAAACTAAGCTCCTAAACTTCAGATGCCGAAAATGTCATTAGCTTGTAATTTGCTAATTTCGCCGTCGTGTTCGAACGGGTCATTTTCCAGGAGAGGGCATAACACTTGAAGCCGAATATTTTGATCGTCGATGATGAGATGAACCTTGCTCGCAAGCTTGAGATGGCCCTCCGCCATGAATACCACGTCATTTCTACTCACCAGCCAGAACGAGCGCTGGAAATATTCCGCAATGGCGATTTTGATCTAGTCATCAGCGGCATCCAGATGCCGAAACTCTCCGGATTTGAGATTCTTCGAGCCGTCAAAGAAACCCATCCATTGATCGGAGTCATCCTGCTGACGGGTGAGATTCCGGACAGAGCTGAGCCGACGGTAAAAATACCCCAGAGGGGCGCCAATGACTATCTGCTGAAACCGGTCAGAATGAGAGAACTGAAGGTAGCGATTCAGTCAGTTTTGAAAAACCAGCGACAATATCTTGAAAATAAGCGATGTTTTCAGGAATTAGTTCACTTGGCCTACACGGATTCACTGACCGGCTTGTCGAACCGCCAATATTTCGAGTCACAGTTCAAACTCGAGTTTGAACGGAGTGAGCGCTATGACCGTCCTCTGAGCTGCATCATCCTGGATATCGACGATTTTAAGAGAATCAACCATGCCTTCGGACACCGGATGGGCGATCAGGTGCTCAACCAGATTGGAGACCTCCTCCTCAACAGTTTCCGCTCCTGTGATCTGAAATGCCGATTTGGAGGGGAGGAATTTGTACTCCTCGCTCCCGAGGCTGACAAAGAAGTGGTCATCACAATAGCAGAGAAACTCCGCCGCACTATCTCCAAGAAAAGCTTTGCTTTTAGGGGAACCCCGTTTCGGGTGGCGGGAAGCGTCGGAGTGGCCACCTGTTGGAGGAAAAACTTCAAATCGGCTTCAGACCTCCTTCATGCTGCTGAAGCGGCGCTAATGAAGGCCAAGCACGAAGGAAAAAATTGCGTGCGGGTTTACACTCCTCTCTTGTTGCAAGGCTTACGCAGCGCGGGTCCTACTCCCCATCAAGTGTGAGGGAAGAACTCCTGGAGGAAGTGATCTGGAGGCAAGAGAAATCCGTTTTGCAATTTTGCTTTGCGGGTCAGTCAAGGGATCCATCCAGAAGCGGAGAGCAGGCCGGCGTGACTCCATTGGCGGCACCCTGTAACTTGGAATTTGCAGGATTCTGCAGCAAGGAATCAATGGCCAGGTTCATCGGCAGGGACCGTAGCACGTCCGATTTTGACTTTTGCCGGTCGTATCAAGAGATCACCCATGCGATATCCCTTGTTGACGACTTCTAGGATCATTTGGTCATGCTCGGGACTTTCCACGTCAATGACACCAACAGCCTCGGCTAACTCAGGATTGAAGGGCTGCCCTTCCACGTTCAACTCTGTCACGTCGTGTTCGGCCAGGGCAGCAATAAACTGATTTCGAATCAGCTGTACCCCCTCAAGGAGGCTATCAAAGCTATGCTTTTGGCTGGCAATGGCCAATGCCCTTTCGAAGTTTTCCAGGATATCGATGAATTTGCTGGCGAGATCGGACTTTGTCTTGGCGGTGCGACGGTTAAATTCATTCTGGATTCTCTCTCTCGCCTTTTGAATTTCGGCTGCAGACTCCTGTTTGACCTCTTTGTATGAGGACAATACTTCTTCAATTTTCTTTTGCGAATCGGAAAGCTTTTTTTCCAGCTCTTCAACAAAGCTTGGTTTGAAAGAATACGGCAGAGTTTCCTCCGCTGCCTGAGCCCCATCCTGGACCCAGAACCGTTTGTCGGTAACGCGAACGGGATCCTCTTCGTGTTGAATAATCTTCACAGGAATCGGCAGTCCTTTTTTCTCTCCTTGGGGTTGATCATCTTTCGCTTTAGTCTTTGCTTCTTTCATTCAGATTGTTTCCTCTGACGCAGAATTTGAGGTATTTCCGGGCCCGATAAGAATCTCACAAAAAAAAGGAGATTGGAACAGCCACTCCAATCTCCCTATCCTTTCCAATTGGAAAAAAATGATCAGGCGCTGGCTTTGAGTCTGGGTTTCTCTTCTCCGCTTTCAACCCGCTTGATTTCGATCTTCCGTGGCAGAGCGGCCATCGAGGCAGGCACCGTGATCTCGAGCAGTCCGTTGTGGAAAGTGGCATTCACCTTGTCTAGGTCGACTCCTTCAGGCAACCGTAAGGTTCTTTCAAAACGGCCGTATCGAAAATTTCGGACCAGCCAGTTCTCATCCTTAACTTCGACGGGTAATTTCCTTTCCCCCTTGATTGCGATTTCCCCGCCTACAATGGAAAGCTCAACATCTTTGGGATCGACTCCAGGAATCGCAAGCCGATAGACCACACTTCCGTCCTTCGTGTAGGTTTCAATTTCCGGAAAGAAGCCTCCCCAATGAGCTGCGGGCTCGGGAAGGGCTCGCCCTAAGGAATGCCAGCTGTGTTCGAACAGGGTGTCCAATTCCCGATGCAGTGAGAAGAGATCCTCAAACAGATTTCGAGCTAATAAAGACATAGGTTTTTACCTCCTTGAGTTTAATTTGCCTGCGGTGACTCTTTTCTGAAGTTAAGGTTTTCTACAACGTCGCCAGGCTTTAGGTGACCCTATAAATAATATTGACGGTTCCTTCTGTCAAATGACCGGAGCGTGCTTCAAGCATGGACTTGCTTCTCACTCGAGGTCTTGCTGAAAGTCATCTTTCCCGCCGACCAATCGGCATCCACCAAGATGTGATCTCCCGGCAGGAATTCACCGTCCAAGATCTTAAGAGCCAGCTTGTCCTGAATCTGATGCTGGAGAGCCCTTTTCAAGGGTCGGGCTCCATAGGTCGGATCGTACCCTTCTTTGAAGAGCAACTCTCTTGCCTTAGCGGTCAATTCGATGGACAGTTTCTTTTCTGCCAGCAGGCGTTGCAGGCGCTGCAATTGAATATCGATGATCCGGTTGATCTCGTGACGACCTAAAGAATTGAAGATCATGATGTCATCAACCCGATTCAAGAACTCAGGTTTAAACGTGGAGCGTAGCGCATCCATCACCCGTGACTGCATCTGCGCGGGATCCTTCTCGCCGAGCTCTTGAATCCAGGTGCTCCCGATATTGGAAGTCATGATGATGACAGTGTTCTTGAAATTCACCGTTCGACCCTTCCCGTCCGTTAACCTCCCATCGTCGAGAATCTGCAAGAGAATGTTAAAGACATCCGGGTGGGCCTTTTCGATTTCATCGAAGAGAATCACCGAATAGGGACGCCGCTTGATGGCTTCAGTCAGAAATCCACCTTCCTCATAGCCGACATATCCTGGAGGTGCGCCGATGAGCCTTGCGACGGAGTGCTTTTCCATGTACTCAGACATGTCCATCCGGATCATAGCTTTCTCGCTGTCAAACAGGAATTCCGCCAGCGCACGCGCCAACTCCGTTTTCCCGACCCCCGTGGGTCCGAGAAAAATAAAGGACCCCACCGGCCGTTGCTGATCTTGCAGCCCCGAGCGGCTCCGGCGAATCGCGTTTGAGACGGAAGCGAGGGCGGCACCTTGGCCGACGACCCGGGTCTCTAAACGCTCTTCCATGTGAACCAGTTTCCCGATTTCTCCTTCTAACATCCGGGTGACTGGAATTCCAGTCCATTTGGCCACGACTTTGGCGATGTCTTCCTCATCGACTTCCTCTTTTAACATCCGGCTATTTTGTTGAAGCTCGGCCAATTTCTGGTTGACGGAATCCAACTGCCGTTTGAGATCAACCTGTGACCCATAGCGGATCTCTGCAACTTTGCCCAGGTTCCCTTCCCTTTCATATTTCTGTTCTTCCAGCTTGCTTTGTTCAATCTTCTCCTTGAGCTCTTGAATCTTGGAGATCACCTCTTTTTCATGCTGCCATCGGGCTTTCATCTCTCCCGATTTTTCTTTTAGGTTAGCAAGTTCCGCCTCCAGCAGTTTCAAACGTTCGCGGGAAGACGAATCTTGTTCTTTCGTTAAGGCCTGGCGTTCAATTTCCAGCTGGGTAATGCGGCGCTCCACCTCGTCGATTTCCACGGGCATTGAATCGATTTCAATGCGCAATGAAGCGGCGGCTTCATCTACCAGGTCGATGGCTTTGTCCGGCAGAAAGCGATCCGAAATGTAACGATTGGATAACGTGGCAGCCGCGACAATGGCAGAATCTTTGATCTTGATGCCATGATACACTTCGTAGCGCTCTTTCAAGCCACGCAGAATTGCAATTGTGTCCTCCACAGTGGGCTCGCCTACATAGACTTGCTGGAATCGCCGTTCCAGAGCCGCATCTTTTTCAATATGCTTCTTATATTCGTTGAGGGTGGTCGCACCAATACAACGTAACTCACCTCGCGCCAAAGCCGGCTTGAGCATGTTCGACGCATCGACAGCCCCTTCCGCTCCCCCCGCGCCAACCAATGTGTGGAGTTCGTCGATGAAGAGAACAATCTCCCCTTCAGCTTCGGCAATTTCTTTCAAAACGGCCTTCAGACGATCCTCAAATTCGCCGCGATACTTGGCTCCGGCAATCATCGCACCCAAGTCCAGTGCCACCAACCTCTTGTGTTTCAGGCTTTCAGGCACATCCCCGGCGATGATCCGTTGTGCCAGACCTTCCACAATGGCTGTCTTCCCGACACCCGGTTCACCGATCAATACGGGGTTATTCTTGGTTCTGCGCGAGAGGACTTGAATGACCCGGCGAACTTCATCGTCTCTTCCAATGACAGGGTCTAATTTTCCTCGGCGAGCCAAATCGGTGAGATTGCGAGCATAACGCTCGAGAGCTTGATACTTATTCTCGGGGTTCTGATCGGTCACTCGCTGATGACCGCGTACGCCGACCAACACCTTTAGAACCTTCTCCGTCGTGATCCCCTGAGTCGCAAGGACCCCTTGGGCGGCAGTGTCTTTGATCTCTGCCAGTGCGAGCAACAGATGCTCCGTGCTAACGTATTCATCTTTGAGGCGATCAGCCTGTTTCAGTGCATTTTCCAGCACTCGATTTAATTTCGGCGAAATCGGCCTGCCCGTGACACCCTCGACTTTGGGGAGCTTCGAGAGGGATTCTTCAACTGCTTGAAAAAAAGACCCTTGCGACACCTCGAGTTTGTTGAGAACCGGAAGGATGATGCCTTCAGATTGAACGAGTAGCGCCCTTAAGAGGTGCTCCGGCTCGATCTGCGGGTTTGAAAATTCGCCCGCTAGCCGTTCGGCCTCGATAACGGCTTCCTGGGCCTTCAAAGTCAATTTTTCAAAATTCATTCTAAAACCCCTTTCCAATCTTCCAGGACTCTTTTTCCGGAGAACTCAGCGGCGAAAGAAGCCCGCCCCTTGCCCTCAAATTGGCTTTGATTTGGAGGGCTTGAAATAATGGCCAAACAACAGTTTCCAGGCTATTTCAACACACATCCCCTCCGAAGCCATTACGCCACTCTGCTGAGCTAAAGGCTAAGTTAGCTCGGCGGCCTGGCATGGAATCTCACAGACAGCTCCCTCTTCGTCTGCGTGCTAAAGAAAAACGTCCGGATCCACCATTATGTTATGAATCTAACGCAACCTTGATTTGCTTTGGCTTGGTCTCTTCACGTTTAGGCATCGAGATTTTCAGGACACCATCCTTGTAGTCAGCGTGGATCTTGTCCTGATCGATCGCGTTAGGGAGCGTAAAGGAGCGGGAAAACGCGCCGTAAGAACGCTCAACGCGATGGAAATTCTCCTTTTTGGTTTCCTTTTCGAACTTCCGCTCTCCCTTGAGAGTTAACGTATTGTTCTCAATTTGAATGTCGATATCTTTCTGATTCACTTCAGGCAATTCAGCTTTTAAGATCACTTCATTGTCCGTTTCATAGATATCAACAGGCGGACTCCATATCCCAGAAGTTAGCCCCTCATCTCCCGGGCGTAACCCTCTTACAGAATCGTCAAAGAGTCGATTCATTCGATCCTGCAAAGTCAGCAAATCTCTTAGTGGCTCCCACTTGGCTATTGTCATGATATCTCCTCCTAACTAATGATTAGTACAGAGTTATAATAAAATCTGAGTATAAGGTTGTCAAATCACCGATTGAAAAATTTTCTTCTTATTTCGTAAACATTTGATTTATTTAATGATAGTGACGAATGATTCCTTTCAGTGAATTACTCTGACGATCATGCATTTAAGATAATAGGTTTCTGGCATGGTTAACAAAATGGGATGATCCCTAGATTGTGTTCTTTTTTCAATCACTTGAACCACTCGTTTTGCGTCGGTAGAGGCTTCTGAAAGCACATTCAGAAATGTATCTTCATTAATGAGCTGGGAGCAAGTAGAGGTAATGAGGTACCCCCCAGGATTGAGAAGCCGGAAGGCACGGAGGTTAATCTCTTTATAACCTCGCAAGGCGGCATCCATGTGGCTCCGATTCTTGGCAAATGCAGGAGGATCAAGAATGATGGTATCATATCGCCTTTTGAGGTTATCGAGAAGCCTCAGCCGGTCAAAGGCATTTTCAACTTCGAAGTGGACATTGTGGACTTGGTTGAGCTCGGCATTCGCCTCCGCCTTTCGAACGGCATCTTCAGAAATATCCAGGGCTTCAACTTCCTCACAATTTCGAGCGATTTGGACGGCAAACCCGCCTTCATAGCAAAAACAGTCCAACGCCCGTCCAAAAGCAAACTCACTCGCTCGGGCTCTATTTTCTCGTTGATCGAGAAACGCCCCGGTCTTTTGCCCACCGGCCAGTTGGTAACGAAAATTAAATCCATTTTCCATAGACAAGACTTCAGCAGGAACTTCCCCGTACAAACTTGAGTTTATCAAGTCCAAGCCTTCCAGTTCGCGAACCTTGCCATCATTACGTTCAACAATTCCCGTCGGGTGAAACAAATCGGCGAGCAGATCCACGAGCATTGATTTCACAGAGTCTGAACCCTGTGTCAATGTCTGAATGCTCAGGAAATCCCCGTAACGATCAACGATAATTGACGGAAGCCCATCGGCTTCGGCATGAACGAGTCGATAGACCTCACTGTTTTTCACGACTCGTTGCCTGAGTTCGGAAGCCTGGAGAAGCCTCTTTTCGAAGAATTCGCGATTGATCGGGATATCTTCTCTGCTTAAGAAGCGCAAGCTAATCTGCGAGCGGTCGCTAAAAAAAGCTCTTCCGACGCAATGCCCCTTCTTATTGTAAACCGCCACGATGCTTCCCGCGGACGCTTCGCACTCCAGAACATCAGACCGATAGATCCACAAATGCCCTGCCTGCAAGCGTTCCAGACCCTTAAGAGAAATGACTGCCCGATCCTTGCTCATAGGGCTGAATTTACCACAGATATGTTGAACCCCAAACGAGGTTGTGTTTTGATTGCCTGGTGAGAGTTTCCGATTTTGATTTTCAGTTGCCCCCGGAACGCATCGCCGCTTACCCGCTAACCAGCCGAGACCAGTCGAAACTCATGCTGCTGCACCGGAACACCGGTTCGATCTCGCACCATTTGTTTTCTGACTTTCCAGACCTTCTGGAGTGCTCCGATATCGTCGTGCTGAATAATACCAAGGTTTTCCCAGCCCGCCTTTTGGGGCGAAGGCTCGGTTTTGCGGCAATGGAAGGGAAAGCCGGCTCTTGCAGTGCCCAGATTGAGGTTCTATTAGTCAGGCAAGTGGAAGAAAAAGTATGGGAAGCGTTAGTAAAACCGGGGCGCAAACTGCGAATTGGAGAAAGGGTAAGTTTCGGAAAAGGGGAATTGGAGGGTACGGTACTCGAGCGCGGTCTCCGCGGCATCCGCAAACTAAAATTTGATTTTGAGGGTAGCTTCGAAGCCTTGGTCGACAGACTCGGACATGTGCCTTTGCCACCGTATCTTGCGCGTCCGGATACCGCAGAAGATATTAACCGTTATCAGACAGTTTTTGCCAAGAGGCGTGGCGCTGTTGCCGCGCCGACGGCAGGTCTCCACTTTACTCCGGCCGTGTTTGATCGGCTTAGAGCCAAGGGAATCCAATGGCAAGAGATTACCCTGCATGTCGGTCTAGGGACATTTCAGCCAGTCCGTAGTGACACACTTGAAGAACATTCGATGGAACCGGAATCTTTCGAGGTTACTTTAGAAACCGCCAATCTTATTCAATGCGCCATCGCCGAAAAAAGGCGGGTCATCGCAGTCGGGACAACCGTAACGCGGACGCTGGAATTCATTGCCTTAAGACATGGGGGCCAAATGGTTCCGGAGGTGGGCGAAACGAATCTATTTATCTATCCGGGGTTTTCCTTTCGTTGCGTGAATGGCTTGCTCACCAACTTTCACCTGCCTCGATCCACTTTGCTGATGCTGGTTTCTGCCTTTGCAGGCCCAGAGTTGATTCGGGAAGCCTATCGCCAAGCCATTCTCTTAGGCTACCGGTTCTATAGCTATGGGGACTGTATGCTGATCCTATGAAAACGGGTGAGCGCGGAGGGATCTGAGCGCTCGTAAACTAATACCGGGCTCGTGAATTCTTCTTGAACGAAGGCCGTTCGCGAAATGAGTTTCCCCCGGTTGTACCGAATAGCTTCAATCGGATCCGTTTTAATTCCTGTTGCTCCTCAGAACTCGGTAACCCGAGCCATCCTTCTTTTGCGCTAGATTTCCCATCTTTGGAATTTCGACTGCGGCCACGGGCGTTATCCCGCTGGCCTTTCTTCCCATGAGAGGGAGAACTCGCATTTCTCGTCGGCCCCGTCCGGCCTTGCACGGCGTGAGCTGCCCGGTCAAATACTTTGGGAGAACTTTCTTTTTCCTTTTGGGGCGCAAGAAAGCGAGAGACCGCGTCATTTCGTGGTTGGGCGCGTGGAGACAAGCCCCTGGATTTGGGGGGGGCGCCATAATCAAAATCTTCCAATCGCACTCTTTCAATTTTTCGCCGACTGGACTTCTCAATGGCCCGGGCAAAGGCTTCCTCTTCAGGGCTAACGAAAGTGTAAGCCGTTCCAGCCTTCTCGGCCCGTCCGGTGCGACCAATGCGATGGGTATAGTCATCGGGATTATTCGGGATATCGAAATTGATGACATGCGAAATATCATGGACATCAATTCCTCGAGCCGCGATGTCAGTCGCAATCAGGATTTGCCAACGCGATTGCCGGAACCCGTCCATGGCCTCTTTGCGTTGGCTTTGCGTCAACCCCGAGTGGATGCGCGCCGACGATATCCCATGGCTTCCCAAGAAGGAATGAAGCCGGTCTGCGCCATGTTTGGTTCTGGAGAACACAAGCAGTGGTTTCATGGTCTCGCGGGTGAGGAGATGCATGAGCAGATCCGCCTTTAAGTGAGAGGGAACCGGAAAAAATTTCTGCTCCACGACCGCCACCGATTCCGGATGTCTTGCGACTTCAACGAGAACCGAATTCTTTTGCAACGAGCAGGCTAAATCCCGGATTTCTTGAGGCATGGTGGCGGAGAAGAGAATCGTCTGGCGCTGCTTCGGAAGAAGCTTGACGACCTTCTGGATATCCGGCAAAAACCCCATGTCCAACATACGATCCGCCTCGTCTAGAACAAAAATTTCAACCGCGGAGAGATCAATGCAGTGTTGCTGGATCAAATCCAACAAACGTCCCGGGGTTGCGACGAGTACGTCCACGCCCTTTCGCAGGGCCTGTACTTGCGGTTTCTGAGGGACTCCCCCAAAAATTGCGGTGGAACGCAATTTGAGGAACCGTCCGTACTTGCGTAGGAAGAGCTCAACTTGTGTGGCGAGTTCCCGGGTGGGAGTGAGGATGAGCCCCCGTGTCTTATGGGAAGGGCTCGCCAGCCGCTGCAAGAGGGGAAGAAGAAAAGCGGCTGTTTTGCCGGTACCGGTTTGGGCGGTGCCGACCACGTCGTTACCTTCCAGGATCACCGGGATGGCTTTAGATTGAATCGGGGTGGGACGAAGATAATTGGCATCGCTCAAGGCGCGGGCCAATTCAGGCTGTAAGCCGAGTTGTGAAAAAGGCATTATGTCTCCATGATTGGAAATCTATTCGAATTCCAAGTAAAGTGTTTTGAAAACGCCGGGCGCAGGTGGCCCTCGTTTAAGAGTTTTGTCGGCGTTGAAGGATCACAGCCAATCGGAGGAGTAAGAACTTTTCTGCAGCTCGGGCAAAGAGACAGTGCAACGAAGTCTCAGAATTCTTACCACATTGGTTGGCACATTCGGCGGAGGAAGACTTCTAGGTTAGATAAACCGAGAGGATTTGCTACGCAGATGTAACCCTGGTCAGTGATTATATCGGTAATTGATAGAATAGCAATAACAAAATAGTCTAGGGAGTAATGCGTTAGTTACGGGGGGAAATCTGTAAGGGCAATGCCTTCGGTGACGATTTGAGATTGTCGCTTCTGTAGCGGCTGAGTGGGTAGGGACGGACCGCCGGGCCGTCCGCGGCGCGCGCGCCCTACTAGAAATTCCCCCGATAATTAACGCATTACTCTAGGGAGGATTTCGAGACGGCACCGAAGATGGGCTGTCAATAGGACTAGAGGTTTACAAAATTGGGACCGCTGCCTCCTTCCGGAGGCACCCAGGTAATAATCTGGTAAGGGTCCATAATGTCACAAGTCTTGCAGTGAATGCAGTTGCTGGGGTTCAACTGCAGCCGTTTTCCCTTTCCATCCTCTCGCTCAACCATCTCATACACATGGGCCGGGCAGAAGCGTACACAAGGATTGTCATATTCCCCCCTACAGCGCTGATTACAAATGTCATAGTCGGAAATCAATAAGTGCGTTGGTTGATCCTCTTCATGCTTGATGCTGGAAAAATAGATATCTGTGGCCTTGCTGACAGCCAACTCCCCATTGGCCCCTGGAGGTAAAACCGTCGCGCGGGCAAGGTCGTCGTCCATAAGCTTTCTCATGCGCTCATGCCCTGCTCTTGATAAAAGCGGATCTTTCCACCCCCGGCCTCCCGTGAGGCTCTGTAGTCCAGCATTGACGACACCGGAGAACAAACCATGCTCAAACCCCTGACGAAAATTTCGAACCGGAAACAATTCCTTCTCCACCCAACTTGCTTTGACACGGCGTTCATAGCCTGCCAGCGTCGCCTCACTGAAATCCTTTTTCAACAGGGCCTCCAGCAGAGTCTCGGCCGCCAACAGCCCCGATTTCATAGCTAGGTGGATTCCTTTGAGACGCTGCGAGTTCAGTAGTCCTGCGCTGTCGCCGATGATAAGTCCGCCGTTCATTGAGCTTTTCGGGATGGAATAGTAACCTCCTTCGGGAATGGCTTTGGCTCCGTAATGCGCTAATTTTGCACCTTTCAACATTCCGGTGATCAAGGGATGAGTCTTGAATTGCTGGAAGCATAGGTGGGGGTCCAATGCAGGATCTTCGTAGTCTAAACCGATGACCAGACCGACAGATAGAAGAGATCCCATGTTATAGATGAAGCCTCCCCCGTAGTTCTTGTGCTTCAGGGGATAACCGAGGGTGTGGATGACATGCCCTTTTTGAGAGGATTCTACGGGCAATTCCCAGACCTCTTTGACGCCGATGGCATACACCTGGGGAGCTTTTCCCTGATCTAGTTTCAATCGCTCTACTAACTGCTTGGTCAAAGACCCGCGCACTCCCTCCCCGAAAACGACCACCTTGGCCATAATATCAACGCCGGGTTCGAAAGAAGCTTTTGGCTTCCCTTGCTTATCGACCCCTCTGTCACCTGTGCGAATGCCGACAATCCGGTCCCCATCAAAAATCAAATCGGTACCCGCAAAGCCTGGGAAGAGGTCAACCCCCTTTGCGGCTACCTTTTCTCCTAGCCATTGAACGAACCGGTTTAGGGAAATGAGGTAATTTCCCTGGTTGTCCAGAGGCGGAGGAATGATTGGAAACCGAATTTTTCGGGATGGGGTGAGATAATAGATGTCATCCTGGGTGACAGGTGTCGCCAGTGGGACTCCCAGGTCTCGGTAGTTAGGGAGCAGTTCCTCCAAAGCCCGCGGATCAAGGATTGCCCCGGATAAGCAATGGGCGCCAATTTCACGTCCCTTTTCAATCACCGCAATGCTCGGACGAAGCTTTTCCTGACCGCTCGGCAAATTCTGGTTGTGGCCATCGATCAGATTTTGCAAGTGCAGTGCTCCGCTCAAACTGGCGGGTCCTGCTCCAATGAACAAAACATCGACTTCGAGGATCTCTCGGTCGACACTCATGGGCTACTCTCCTGTAATTGGAGAATCTAATGAGGATCGCCATTTCGGGCGTTCGATGACAACATCCCCAAGAATGGCGGCTTGGCAGGCCAGGCGGTGAGAATGGAGCAGTCCCGACTCGACGAGTTGTTCTTCTTCAGCCTGTCCGATCGGAGTCAATCGATCTCTCCCTTCTATGATGAGGACACGACAGGAAGTGCAGGCACCGAGGCCTCCGCAAGAATGCAGGATCTCGACACCGGCTTGCTCAGCGCTTTTCAGCAGAGTAATTCCTGGCCTGACTTGAACTTCAACTTGGTCCGGAAGAATTCGAATTCGAGGCATAACGAAAGAACCCGCGAGTAAATCACGGCAAAATCCCCTCAGCGGCTTTTCCCATTCGAACATGCAAAAAGATAATGATTTCTGCCCTCTCTTTGGGGAGAGGGCGGTCCTTCAGCGGACAGACCGGGGAGACCCTAATTCAGTGCAGCTCCTTAAGACTAACTTTCAGACAGATCAAACATCATGCATCATTAAGTTCGAGTAACACCCTATCACTATAGCATATTGTGGGGTTTCCGCTTTTCGGGTCGGATTTCTTATGATACCTTACAAAGCTTAAGAAGCCCATGGACGGGGGCCTTTTTCCCATGCGGCATTATGGCCGCTCATCTATGTTTACGAGAAATTCTTGCCGCGCGCGCCCGTAGCTCAGGTGGATAGAGCACCTGCCTTCTAAGCAGGGGGTCGAAGGTTCGAGTCCTTCCGGGCGTACCATCCTTTCAATCGTTAAGCGAATAACTTCCCAGGTCTTAGAGCACAAACAATCAGTCTCCGGGCGATCAGGTTTGTGGATTTCCTTGGCACTAAGGTAACGTTTGCAGCTCTTGCGGGTGACCCACACTGCCAGTTTCCTGGCAGGATTCTTAAACGAGAAGTCCTGATCAATAGCTTCCTCGAATGCGCCGTTCAATCAGGTTCGTGCCTTCTGAACGGCCGATTCTGAATATTTCTTCGCGAGCTAGTTCAAATGGGAATGGAGATTGAATCGCGTCGGATTGTAGAGGCGTGTCTCGACACACCTCGGCAAGACGTGGCTGCCCATCACATAGGTAACGGTTTCCTTAGTCGAGCCGAACAGAGTCGCGGAACAACACCGCAGCAGTTCGTTTACCTTGATTATGCATATAGGGCCGATTGAATTAGACAACTACTTACAATAAGAAAAAGCCGACTTATGTCGGTATTCAGTGGTTGGACTGATTCCGCTTAGTTAACTCCAGGTTGCCGTCGTGCAGCCACGAGTTTGCGCCCCAAAAAATCGGCAAATAATTGGTGGCAAATAGTCCAAACCATGTTGCTTATAATCTCTACCACATTTGGATGGACATTAATGGAAAAGGTTTTCCACTTTCTCAAGAGCGGAAAAAATATGGGATAAGGAAGCTACGCTTTTATTCATAGGAGAAATTGGTAGTTGCACCCGCCGCCGACTATATTAGCAAGTATCATTTTGATTTGGTTGGAGATTTGCAAGAAAACAGGGGGGTTGCCTGCCTTTTGCATTCCCCCACATGGGCTGAACCGCGCCACGCAGGGAAGCCTGAAGGAGCCCTGATTGCCGGATTAGGCACGCCAAATGCAGTATGCCGAGAAGGAGCAAGGGCAGAGGTAGCGGATTGATTGGAGATGGATGTCATTCTTCGCCGTAATAAATTGCAGCTGGGATGGTTGCATCGTTAGTTCTTGGGGAATCTGCTCATGTTGAGGCTTGTGGAGACGACGACTAACACGGGTGAAGCCGCTCCACCCCCGAGTCTCCCTTTTTCAAGGGCGGAAATTGAGCAGACCGTACCGGCTCGTTTCGAACAAGTGGTCTGCCGCTTTCCAAATCACATCGCTCTCACCGGCGCTGGCCGGCAGTGGACCTACCAGGATCTAAACAGACAAGTAAATCGGATTGCGCACGCCATCAAGGAGCGCACACATCCCGGTGTCGGATGTGTTCCCTATTTATTAGATCATTCGCCGGAAATGGTGATTGCCACGCTTGCGGTGCTGAAGGCTGGAAAGACATATTTAGCCATTCACCCTAGAATGCCAGCCAAGCGGCAGGCGGAAATCGTGCGAGACGTGGCCCCGGATTTGATTCTGACGACTGCCGCGTTTGAATCCCGCGCCCGCGAGTTAATGGCCGGGCCCACTTCCCTTTTGATGCTTGATGAGATCGATGCTGGGTTTCCCGAGGATAGCCCGCAGATTGAGATAAGGCCGCATGACCCGTCAACAATCTTCTATACCTCTGGGACGACCGGCCAACCGAAGGGGGTAGTGAAGAGCCATCGGGCGGTTCTGCACCGTGTATGGCTCTTCGCACAACATGATGCCATCACTCCGGCTGATCGGCAGTCTCTATTGACCCACTGCAGTTTTTCGGCGTCGGAAGCGGACATGTTTGGAGCCCTACTTAACGGTGCCACTCTCTGTGTGTTTGATTTTGCATCAGAAGGTCTGACGGCCTTCAGGGAATGGCTCGAAGAGGAGCAAATCACCCTGCTGCATCCCCCCGTGCTGCTGTTTCGGAGGTTCCTTTCCACTCTGGAGGGGGAGAATTTGTTTCCCTCGGTAAGGTCGGTGGCCCTGGCTGGAGATGTGGTCCTACGTACCGATATAGAAAAATGGAAGCTGCATTTCGGAAGTTCCTGCGTGCTGATGCATCGCTTTTCCACGACCGAGACCGGCCTACTATGCGTAGCTCGCATCGATGCGAATATGGTGAAAGACCTTGGAGCCCTGTCGGCTGGTCGACCGGTAGCAGACAAATGCCTCGAGCTCGTTGACGAATCAGGTCAGCCTGTCGCCAGGGGGGAGATAGGTGAATTAGTCGTCAAGAGCCGCTATATTGCCGAAGGGTATTGGCACCGCCCGGAAGAAACGGCCCCAGTCTTCAAGCCTGACCCGGAAGTTCCCGGGCAGCGGATTTATCGAACCGGCGACCGTGGGCGATTCTTGTCAGATGGCAGTTTCGAGTTTCTGGGCCGCGCTGATCATCAGGTGAAGATCCGGGGCTTCCGTGTTGAGCTGAATGAGATTGAGGCCGTACTCCGTCAACATCCAATTGTTCGAGAAGCAGTGGTTGTAGTGCTGGACAACGTACCAAATGATAAACAATTAATTGCCTATATTGTTCCGTCACAAGAACTGGCTCCGACAGGCGGCGAACTGCGCGCTTTTCTCCAGCAGAAGTTGCCTGATTATATGATTCCCTCTGCGTTTGTATTCTTGGAAGCACTGCCTTTAACGCCCAACGGTAAGATAGACCGCCGAGCGCTTCCTCCGCCGGACAGGAGCAGGGATCGGACATCCACATTCACCCAACCCCAAAATGAGGTCGAGCGACAACTGGTTAAGATTTGGGAAGAGATTCTCATGGTTAATCCTGTTGGGACTCGAGAAAACTTCTTCGACCTCGGGGGCCACTCACTGCTCGCCGCCGTGATGTTCGCACGGCTGGAAGAATGTTTACGGATCAGGCTACCGCTCGCGACGCTGTTCCGGGCGCCCACCATCGAAGGGCTCGCCGCAGTCATTGGCAAGGGCAGTGAGTCACAGTCATGGCGCTCCCTGGTTTCGATTCAGCCGGCGGGAAGCCGACCACCCCTATTTGCTGTACCGGGCGTCGGGGGTAACGTGCTCGGCTTTAACGACCTCGCGCGGCTTCTGGGTCCGGAGCAGCCCTTCTATGGCCTGCAATCGCGCGGACTCAGTGGAACGGAGAAGCCGCTGACAAGCATTGAGGAGATCGCGGCGACCTATCTGGAGGAAATCCGTGAGCTGCAACCCGAGGGTCCCTACTATCTCGCCGGTGGGTGCATGGGCGCTGTTGTCGCGTATGAGATGGCACAACAGCTGCACTCAGCAGGACAAAAGGTCGGCCTCTTAGCTCTCCTTGAGCCGAGGCCGCCGGTGGTGACCTCTAAGCTATGGTTCCGGCCCGCTCTGCGCGTGCTGGCGGCCCTCAATCTCACGGTCAGCCGGATACGGCTTTACGGCGATACGCTTGCGAGGCTCCGTGGCCGGCAGCGATTCGAATACCTGATTGAGCGGCTTAAGACACTCAAGCAGATGGTCGCCCAGCGCGACCTTTTCAGGGGTGACCGCAACGTGTTCTATGGGGGGGTTGTTAGGCAGGCTAATCTAGCTGCGGTTCACCATTACAAGCCGCACACCTACCCAGGGCGCGTTGTCCTTTTTCAGGCCGAGGGCCGTAACGTTGCTCCCGAAGAGGATCGCAGGCTGCACTGGAGTCGGCTGGCTGCCGGAGGCCTGGAGATTTACAATGTGCCCGGCGATGACTCCGGCTTAATCTTGGTGAAACCAAACGTTCAGGTCCTGGCCCAACAGTTGAAGGCTTGCCTCGAACGCGCGCAAATTCAGGCACCGGCGAAGGTGTTCCCACATGTCGTGCCTCGTGAGTCTCAACGGTTGCACAAGGCAGAACCACAGAGTCTGCTGATTGACAACGTCTCCGACGGTTATATTGAGCTGCTCAACGCCTACGCCGTCGATTACATCTTTATCAACCCGGGTAGCGACATTGCGCCGATCCAGGAATCCATAGCCAAGTTTAAAGCCCAGGGACGCCGGGCACCTGAGCTGATCCTCTGTCTTCATGAGTCTGTGGCTATGGCAGCTGCGCACGGCTACTTCATGATTACCGGAAGGCCTCAGGTAGTCCTGGTTCACGTTGACGTGGGCACCCAGAACATCGGTGCGAATCTACACAACGCACAGCGTGGTCGCGCCGGAGTGGTTATCTGTGCGGGGAGATCCCCCTACACCGTCGATGGCAACGTCGAGGGTGGGCGCAATCGCTCTATCGACTGGATACAAGAGCAGTTTAACCAGGCAGGCATTGTGCAGAATTACGTCAAGTGGCATTACGAGCTGACCCGCCGGGAAAACCTTCACGTGGCGATGCAGCGTGCATTCCAGTTAGCCGGCACGGAGCCGGCGGGCCCGGTATATTTGACCCTCCCGAAGGAAGTGCTCTTGGAGAAGTTGGAGACTCCGATTGTGGGACCCCGGCGCACGCCAGTGATTTCAACACTGGCGGCTGACCCTGAGAGCCTTGCTCAGGCAGCGCAGTGGCTGATCGAGGCGGAAAGACCTTTAATTCTTGTGGCCTATGCGGGCCGCAATCCCAAGGCTGTGGCCTCTCTGGTTAGACTTGCCGAGAAGCTTGCAGCCCCAGTAGTGGAGTTGCGTCACCGAATGAATTTTCCTACGGGACACCCGCTTCATCTCGGATTTTCGGCCGCTCACTACTTGCAGCATGCTGATTGCGTTCTGATTGTCGACCACGATGTTCCATGGGTCCCTGCGCAAGGACAACCACCCTCTCAATGCCGAATTATCCACGTGGACATTGACCCCCTCAAACGGGATATCCCGATCTGGGGATTCCCGGTAGACCTTTCCATTCAGGCCGATTCTTCGCAAGCCATGGCAGCCTTGGCGGAGGAGGTCGAGCGCAGGCTGAGCCCCACAGATCGGCCACGGATTGAGACAAGACGCCATGTTCTGACCGCGGAGCACGAGGTGCAAAAGGCAGGGTGGCGGCAGAGAGCTCTCGATTTGGCGGTGCGGCAGCCGATCGCACCAGAATGGGCTGCCTACTGCTTGAACGAAATTGTGGATGACGACACGGTGATCGTCAGCGAGGCTGTCAGTAACAATCCGGTCCTTTGGCATTATCTGAATTCAGATAAACCCGGAACCTACTACCAGAGCCTCGGGTCCGGCCTTGGTTGGGGCCTTGGAGCCGCCTTGGGTGCCAAACTTGCCTCCCCCTCTAAAACGATTATTTGCACGGTAGGAGATGGCTCCTGGGTATTCGGCTCTCCCATTGTTACGTACTGGGCGGCCGAGCAACACCGCAGTCCTTTCTTGACGGTGATCTTCAATAATCAGGCTTATGCTGCCACCACCGAAGCAATTCTGGCCATAGCGCCCGAGGGCTACGCAAGGAAGACAGGCAACTACCCGGCGTGCGATCTGCCGAAGCCGCCTCTGTATTCCAAAGTGGCGGAAGCGATGGGATTGTGGGCCAGGACCGTGGACGATCCGGCGAAACTCCAGTCGGTACTCCGGGAAGCGCTTCAAGAAGTCCACCGCGGCCGGTCCGCCCTGGTAGACATCTGCGTCTCTTTACCCCGACCGCTGGAACGGAAATCGAAGGAGTAATCTGTGAAACGCTTCAGCAGTACAAACGAGAGAACGAACCATGAATGCTGATCCTATCCAATTCACGGATCACACCCGGCACTATTGTCTGCGTCAACTGGTCCAAGAGCAGGCCGAACGGAACCCCGATGCCGTAGCGATTCTCGCCCCGGGACGCAGGCCTCTTACTTACGGCCGTTTGTGCCGCCAGCTGGTGACGGTCGTGGAGGCGCTCAACTCGCTCGGCGTCGGGAGGAATGACCGTGTGGCATTGGTGCTTCCCGAAGGTCCCGAGATGGCTGTAGCGTTTATCACCATCGCTGCCGGCGCCACTTGCGCACCCCTCAATCCTGCCTACCGTGCCGGCGAATTCGATTTCCATCTTGCAGATCTCCGCGCCCGGGCGCTGCTGGTGCAATCGGGCAGCTCATCGCCAGCAGTCGCTGTTGCCCGAGCTCGTGGCATCCCGATCATTGAACTGACACCATTGGAAGAAGAAGAGGCAGGTCTCTTCACGCTGAAGCAGGGTGTTCAAGTGCCCAGGGCGGAACACTCGGAAATCCTAAGGTTTGAAAACATGAAGGCGGGGTTCGCACAGCCGGAGGATGTCGCGTTGGCGCTTCACACTTCCGGATCGGCTGCACTACCGAAGCTGGTACCCCTGACACACCGTAACATCTGCGCCTCCGCTAACAATATTCGCGCTGCAGTCGAGTTAGTCGACAGCGATCGTTGTCTGAATGTGATGCCGTTATTTCACATTCATGGCCTGAGCACGATTTTTGCTTCGATTGCGGCGGGTGCGAGCGTCATTTGCACGGATGGCTTTTCCGCTCCGCGGTTCTTTGAATGGATGGAGGCGTTTCGCCCTACGTGGTACACGGCGGCACCCACGATTCACCAGGAGATCCTGGAGAACGCTATTCACCATCCGGGCATCCGCGCGCGCTCTTCGCTGCGATTCATCCGCTCGGCCTCCGCGCCGATGCCGAGGAAGTTGATGACGGAGATGGAACGCGTGTTTCATATCCCCTTCATCGAGGCGTACGGGATGACCGAGGCTGCTCCACAGATTGCAAGCAGCCAGCTGCCGCCGAGCAGGCGGAAGCCAGGTTCGGTGGGTCTGGCCGCGGGGCCGGACGTCGCGATTATGGATGAGATCGGCAATCTGTTGCCGCCAGGGGAAAACGGCGAGGTCGTAATCCGTGGCACAAACGTCATGCTGGCTTATGAAAACAACCCCGAAGCCAATAGCAGCGCTTTTGTCCGGGGGTGGTTCCGTACGGGCGATAGGGGTTACCTGGATGCGGAGGGTTACCTTTTCATCACCGGGCGTCTCAAGGAGATCATCAACCGCGGAGGGGAGAAAATCTCGCCGCGAGAGGTGGATGAAGTACTGCTGGATCACCCGGTGATCGCACAAGCTGTTACGTTCCCGGTCCCTCATGCCACCCTTGGTGAGGATGTCGCGGTCGCGATCGTTCTCAGGTCAGGTGTTCAGGTGAACTCATCCCAACACCTAAATCTCCGAGCAACGGAACCCCTGATCAAGGAGATCCGTCAGTTTGCCTCGGCGCGCCTCGCCCATTTCAAGGTGCCGCAGCAAATTGTGATCATGGATGAAATCCCAAAGGGGCCAACTGGCAAACTGCAGCGCATGGGATTGGCAGAGAAACTGGATCTGGTGGCGCCAGGCAAGAAGCTGGCCGATTTCACTGCACCCCGCACGTCCATAGAAGAGCGACTGTCAGAGATCTGGGCTAGCGTGTTGGGTATTGATCAGCTCGGCATCCATGACAATTTCTTCCAGTCAGGTGGCGACTCGCTAAAGGCAGCCCAGGTATTTTCGCGGTTGCACCGTGACTTCCAGGTCGAGCTGCCCATGCAAACCCTGTTTGAAAGGCCAACCGTCGCGGAGCTGGCAGAGCTTGTTACCCGTTACCTACTGATGCGGGTGGCTGATGGAAAGACGACTTATCTACGCACAGAAAGCCCGAGTATTCCGCGGGGGAGTGCGACTGAGCATTGCGTGCTGTCATTTGCACAGCAGCGACTGTGGTTGCTCGACCAGATTGAGCCTGGGAACCCCGCCTATAATATGCATATCGCACTGCGTCTCACGGGGAGGCTCCGCGAGGAGGTGCTGGAGCAGAGCATCAACGAGATCCTTCGCCGCCACGAAGCTCTCCGCACCACCTTCCGCACTGTCGGCGGGCACCCTATCCAGGTCATTTCCCCGGTGCAACCCCTGCGGCTGCCGGTGGTGAATCTGACGAGGCTTCCCGTATCCGACCGCCAGGCTGAGGCCGTGCGTCTGGCCTCCGAAGAGATCGTCCGTCCATTCCATCTGCTCCACGGACCGCTCTTTCGTGTCACACTCCTACGGTTGGATGTAGAAGAGCACATGCTGCTCCTGACCATGCACCACATCGTTTCCGATGGCTGGTCCACGAGAGTACTTAATCGGGAATTGGAGACGCTCTACGCAGCGTTTTCGGCGGGCCGACCATCACCGCTGCCGGAACTGCAGATCCAGTATCGTGATTTCGCTGTCTGGCAGCGAAAATGGTTGCAGGGGAAGGCACTGGAGACCCAACTTGCATACTGGAAGAGGCAGTTCGAAAAGATCCCCCCGGTGCTCGATCTGCCTACCGACCGACCTCGTCCTGCCCACCAGTCATTCCGGGGCTCCAGTTACCAAATGGAGATATCCGCCCAGCTGACCGAAGGGTTGAAGGCGTTGAGCCAACGGGAGAGAGCCACGCTCTACATGACACTGCTGGCGGCATTCCAGACCTTGCTGCACCGCTACACGGGACAAGATGATCTCGCGGTGGGCACACCGATCGCCAATCGGACTCTCGTCGAAACGGAGGACTTAATTGGTTTCTTTGCCAACACGCTGGTGATGCACGCGAATCTGTCGGGGAATCCGACATTCTGTGAGGTTCTGGGGCGGGTGCGAGCACGGCCATGAACGCATATGCGCATCAAGACCTGCCATTTGAGATGTTGATCGAGGAGCTGCAACCAGCGCGAGATCATCGCCACAATCCACTTTTCCAAGTAATGTTTGCCTTTCAGAACGTTCCAGGCAGGAGGATTCACACTGATAGCCACCCAGCACCGCCCGGGCTCGGGTTTGAGGCTGAAACAGGTGGAGCCTCTATCGAGCCTTTGTTGGGTCTGACTGTTAGCCCGATGGAGTTGAATAGTAGGACAGCCAAGTTCGACTTGACTCTGTATCTATCGGAAACCAAGCAGGGGTTGATGGCGACGTGGCAGTATAACGCCGACTTGTTCGATGGGGTCCGAATTGCACGGATGGCCGGGAATTTCCAAACTCTGCTGGAAGGAATTGTGGCGAATCCCGAATTCCCCTCTCTCCGAGTTGCCGCTGCTGAGTGACGCCGAACGGCACCAACTGTTGGTGACGTGGAATCAAACCGAACTGCCGTATTTCCACCGCTGTTTCCATCACCTCTTCGAGGAGCAAGTGCAGCAGACCCCTGATGCCCCCGCGGTGCGGTGTGGAGAGGAACAGCTCACTTATAGCGAGCTAAACAGGCGAGCGAATCAATTGGCCTGGCGCCTGCAGAGAATGGGCGTGAGGCCGGAGACACCGGTGGGGATTTTCCTGACTCGGTCCGTGGGGATGATAGCCGCCCTGCTGGGTGTCATGAAGGCCGGAGGCGCTTACGTGCCCCTAGACCCGGGGTATCCGGCGGAGCGCCTCGCCTTTATGCAGGAAGATGCCCGGCTACCTGTCCTCGTTACGGAGGAGCGGTTGCTTCCGATTTTGGGTACGGCAATGGGGATTTCGAATCGCGCCACCGGTCAGCAGCTATTCAGAGTCGAAAATCAAGAATCCAACATCCCGGCGGTGGTGTGCCTGGAATCCGAATCGGAAATCAGTGCCACAGAGTGTGAACAGAACCCAGTGAGTGGCGCAACGGCGGCGAACCTGGCGTACGTGATCTATACCTCTGGTTCAACGGGGAAGCCAAAGGGTGTCATGATCACGCATGCTAACCTGTCCCATTATATCCACGCGATGCACGCGGCATTAGAGATCAAGGCTGACGATTGCTATCTCCATACGGCGTCCGTTGCGTTTTCTTCCTCTGTCCGGCAGTTCGCAGTCCCGCTCTCATGCGGTGCAACTGTCGTTGTTGCCAAGAGCGAGCAGATCCGGGATCCACAAGCTCTATTCGAAGTTATCCGGCAGCAGGGAGTGTCAATCATTGACATTGTTCCGTCGTACTGGCGGAACTGCAATCAGGTGCTGGCAACCTTGGAACCCAATTCCCGAGCCGATCTGCTGAGGAACGAACTGCGGCTGATCCTGTCCGCTAGCGAACCGCTATATTCGGATGTGCCCAGGGAGTGGGGCGTAGCGTTCGGGCATGGCGCCCGGTTGATCAACATGTTCGGGCAGACAGAGACGGCCGGCATCGTGACCGTCTATCCAATTCCTTCTCACGATGGCGAATCCGTGAAGGTCGTCCCGATAGGTCGTCCGATCCCCAATACGCGAGTGTACGTGTTAGACCCCTCAGGGCAACCCGTACCCGTCGGCGTTTGGGGCGAGCTGTATATCGGCGGTGCCGGGGTAGGGCGGGGCTATCTCAACCAGCCCGAGCTGACTGCGGAAAAATTCGTGCCCGATCCGTTCAGCCCCATTCCCGGGGAACGTCTTTACCGGACCGGGGATGTGACGCGCTACTTGCCAGACGGAGGCATCGAGTTCTCGGGTCGTGTCGACTATCAGATGAAGCTCCGCGGTTACCGCATCGAACCGGGGGAGATCGAGGCGGTCATGGGGCAGCATCCCGGGGTGCGGGAATGCGCAGTGGTGACGCAACGGGACACGACGGGGGAGAAACGCCTCGTCGCGTATGTGGTGTTGAATTCAGGTGTTCAGGCGAGCCCTCCTGAAAACTTGCGACCGTTCCAACAGGAACCCATGGCCCGTGAGCTTCGTGAGTATCTGAAACAGAAGCTCCCCGAGTACATGGTACCGTCGCTGATCGTGAAATTGGTGGCACTGCCGCGAACGCCCAATGGGAAAGTGGACCGGGCGGGACTCTACACTCTACCCCAAGAACCTATCGCCCCGAGTGCGGACAACCGAGACGGGGCCGGCTCCCTCAGTCCGGGGGGTGCACTACTGGAACTGGAAGCGGGGCACGTCGCAGCACATACCCCTGCCGAGGAGGTATTGACGTCGGTCTGGGCACAGGTCTTAGGACTGGATCGCGTGAGCCTGGACGACAACTTCTTCGACATGGGTGGGGATTCCAACCTCAGCATCCAGATGGTCAACCGCGCGAATCAGGCTGGACTGCAACTCAGCCCCAAGCTGGTTTTTCAGCACCAGACCATTTCAGAGCTGGCACGAGTGGCTGTCGCAAATCCTTTTCTATCCTCTGCCGGCCTGGCTGAACATAGAGTGGCTATAGAACGGGTCCAACGGAGAGACCCAGCGATGACGGTTGAGATCCAACCCACACTCCGTGTCACTGCAGAGAGCCTGCGCTCATATGGCCGCGAGGCACTGGAGCGAGCTGGCCTGGTGCCGGAAGGAGCGGCAATTGTTACCGAAGTGCAGCTCGAGGCCAGCCTGCGCGGCCAACCGACGCACAATATGGTCGCTATTCCGCGTTATGCCCGACGGATTGCCTCCGGCATAATAAATCCCCGACCCCATATTCGGATCGAGCGCAATTCGGAAGTCAGCGCACACGTCGATGGAGACAACGGTCCAGGGCAGTGGGTTGCTGTCGTGGCAATGAAGCTGGCGATCCGGATGGCACGTGAGAGGGGTGTGGGGATAGTGGGTGTGCATCGCTCCAATCACCTCGGTGCGGCCGGCCATTACCCTTGGCTAGCCGCACGGGAGGGGCTGATTGGCTTGTGCACCACCAACGGCCCGGCGATCCTGGCGCCCACCGGCGGTATCACCCCGACGTTCGGGAACAATCCGCTTGGCGTGGGCATCCCCGCAAGACGCTACCACCCGATTCTGCTTGATATTGCAATGAGTGTTGCACCGCGGGGAAAGATCGGCCTGCAACTCGCCGAGGGGAAACCGCTGCCTCCAGGCTGGATTCTCGACCGCTTTGGGCATCCCTCGACGGATCCGGCAGATCTGGCTGCCGGTCTAGGTGTGCCCATTGGAGGTCACAAAGGGTATGGTCTCACTCTTGTCATGGAGGTGCTGGCAGGCGTGTTGACCGGAGCGGGCTTTGGCTGGGACCATCGCCGAGAGCACGCGCGACAGAAGATGCAGCCACCGGATATTGGTCACTTTTTCATGGCGATCGATCCGGAGCTGTTCATGCCGATAGCCGAATTCACAACGCGAGTCGACCATATGATTGAGCAAACGAAGGCGGGAGAGCGGGCTGAAAACGTGGAGGAGATCCTGATCCCCGGTGAGACGGAAATGCGAGCGCGGGATGGGAACTTGCGGGAAGGGGTGCCGCTCCTCCCTTCGACTTATCATGCGCTCCAAAAATACGCACAAAAAACCGCGTTAGACACCGAACTGGCAGTTATCCAATGTATTGGTGCCGCTTGAGGTTCGAGTCCTTCCGGGCGTACCAAATTTCTCCCCCATTATTCCACTCGATCCCTATCAGACCCTTGAGGCCGGATGCAATTTTCCAATCGAAGAAATTGCTACAGAGGAGTATGCTTTGAGAGGTTTTTCTTCTGTAGAATATGCCCAATTAGGCAGAGTTATCCGAACTTCAATTGATTCTGAAATGACCTCATACACGCTTGCAGAGGTGTTGTAATGGACCTCTTTTCTTCGAAAGTGTTTTTCGAGGGAAGAGAAACGTCCTGAAAAGATTACTCGAGAAACTAATTCATTACGAGGAAGGCCAAGACCTTGTGGAGTATGCCTTATTGCTTATACTCTTGGCCCTAGCTGCGATTACGGCGCTTCCTACTTTGGGATAGGCCGCGAGCAACGTCTTTTTCAGAGCGAAATCAACATTAGAATCGGGTTCTTAGGGCGATCTCTGGCGCCTCAGACATTCCCCACAAGACTGATTACCAGAACAAAGAATGAGGACGAGCACGCCATGCGAGGAGGAGCATTACAATGATGACGCGGAGGGAACTCTTACGATTTGCAGTTTTGCTTCCAGCGGGAGCCTGGTTGAGTCGATTTCAAACTTTGGCGGAGCCCGAACTGGGAAAGATTCGCATCACCAATATCTGGGCCATGAAATTAAGTCGTTCCAACTGTCTCATTCGCATTGACACGGATGCAGGCATCTCCGGGTTATGGAGAAGCGGGCACCAATGGACCCATGGCGAGAGCCAGAATTGAAGTGATGAAACAATATCTCATTGGGAAGGATCCCCTGGCGATTGAAGTTCATTTCCACAACCTGACGACCCTCATGCACGCCTGGATGGCTCATATCCCTACGATCAGCGGGATTGATATCGCGCTGTGGGACCTCGCGGGTAAGATCCTCAACCGTCCGGTTTGCGTCTTACTGGGAGGGCCGTTCCGCGAGTCGATTCCTCTCTATTCACATGGTAGTCAATGTCGACATGTTAGATAAAGGTTCTTGCCGTGAATGGGCCCAACGCGTGCGCTCGGCTCCGGAAGGATTCACCGCCTATAAGATCAGTTTCGATTCTTACATCGGAATTGCTGCGGCGCGCTACGCCACCACGCTCACTCCCGCTCAAGTTCGCACCGTATTTCGTGCCTACTCGAACCTCCGGGAAGCAGTGGGTACTGACATTGATATTGCGGTGCACTGCCACAACGAACTAGATACGCCTAGTGCGATAGCAGTTGCCAGAGCCGTTGAACCGCTGGAGCCGCTGTTTTACGAAGACCCTCTGAATGTGCCATTTTCAGAAGCCTGGATGTCTCTCAGACGCTCTTCCCGGATTCCTCTGCTCACGGGCGAAAAGCTTGAGCTGCTGAGAGGATTTAAGCCTTTTATTGATAACCAGGCCGTCGACTTTATCCATCCCGATCTCGCTTTTGCTGGCGGGATCACCGGCGTCAAGAAAATCGCTGACTACGCGACGATGACCCGTACTCCGGTAGCCTTGCATAATGTGGGCAGCCTGGTCCTCACGATGGCCTCCGCCCAATTCGGTGCCTCTGTACATAATTTCTTCCGATCTGAGAGCCCGCTGGGGTGGCCCGATCGGATTGCCGAAAAAATGTCGGCCACGAATCCACCGGTAGTAAGAAACAGTTTGCTCCAGGTCCCTATGGGACCAGGTCTGGGTCTCGATATTAACCCTGATTTCTTAAAGGAATACATGGAGCCGGGGGAACCGTTCTGGGGGTAAGCGCCTGCTCGTGGTTCTAAACAAACGCTGTACCCAGGCAGAATGGCGCAGGTCGCGTCTGGCTTATCGAGTTTACTCAACTTTCTTGGAGTAACGTTGCTCCCCTCCAATATCAATCGTGAACCCTTTGGGGAGTGAATTGGCGTTTAGATCAAAGGTAACAGTAGCCGCCGTCCATCGAAGAGAAAACTTGCTCGTCGAATGGGGCACGAGTTCCACTTTACCAGGTCCGTAGAAATGAGCCCAGAGCTGTTGTCCCTCGCGCGCAATAGTATAAATGTCGCCATTGGACGACTCATATTTACCGACATAACGATTTAGTTCTGCCGGTTGCAAAGTAATAGCCGGCTCCGTTGCAGGATTGGTGGGGCCAGGCTCGACCCATTCTGGAAGCTCACGCAGCCAGATATTCCGGTAACGGACGGGATTGCCGTGATCCTGTAAAGAAAGAGGGAGCTTGTCAGGATGAGGCTCATAGGGGAGATGCTGGAGCCACGTCGTGGGCCCCCACAGTTTTGCGCTGTCCTGGACCAAAATGCCATTTTGGAAGACGGTGGCTTTCGCGGGTTCAAGCAGCTTTCCGTCGGCATCAAATCGGGGTCGTCGGAATACGATATCAAAAGACTGCCACTCCCCAGGCGGTAAGCAAGCGTTGACCAGAGGTGGATACTGACCATAAACCGCCGCGGCCTGCCCATCCGGGTAGGTGTCGTTTTGATAGGAATCCAACACCTGGATTTCGTAAAGCCCCATTGGAAAAACACCGCTATTGCCGCGTCCCTGACTTGTTCCCGACGGAGGAGTTGGCGTGGCCCACTCCACGTGCAACTGAATATCCCCGAAATTCTGGCGAGTAAATAGATAACCACTCCCTTTCACCGACTCCATATACCCGTTGACGGAAACCCATTTCGCCGGGCTGCCATCTTCACTCCGCCATTTCGAAAGATCTTTTCCATCAAATAAAATCACTGCGTCCGAAGGCGGAGCGACAGGTAATGCCTGGGTCCCTGGCTTTACAATCGGTGGGCGTGGCCGGTTCAGGTCGTGCGCTTTCCATTGAGACGGCATTTGCGCACTTAATTTGCTGACGAGAAAGACACTGATACACATAAAGAGAATTAACGCCTGGATTCTACCTTTATTCATTGGAATAGCCCCTTCTCTCAAACGGTCTTTTTTAAGACCGTTTATTTTCATTATGCAATGATTCTTCTTGGTTCTGGCTCTTTAAATGAAATGCAACCTGAGGCCAGATGCAGTCATCAGATAAAACCAAGGAGTGCACAGATTATAACCGGAAAAAGGTCCTACACGATGGCTTTTTAGATTTCCGGGGTGCTTTTCGTTCAAGGCGTTGCTTGGTGGGTATCCTAATTGCCCATGGAGTTCCTCCACGGAGCCATCCAATCCGGCAAAAAATTGAATTCCCCCAAATCTTTCGAAATTTATCCATAGGCTTGCAACGAGGGAAACGATTTAGTAAAATCATATATTACCTATGGCGAGGATAAGTCTTGATCAGTCTAAGGTTTTCAAGGTGAGGCATTCTATGAAAACAGTACTTCGTTCTCTCGGGTTTTGTTTTTTGTTCCTGGCCTGCTTTTTTTGCTCGATCAAAATGGCTCAGCAACCGGTGGTAAAGGCAGGGGCAGGAGGAGTTGATTTTCAGCGGGTCATAAGACCGATCCTGTCGGATAACTGTTTTCAGTGCCACGGGCCGGACAAGAACACGCGCATGATGGATTTGCGATTAGACACAAAAGAAGGGGCGTATGAAGTGCGGGACAGCGGGACGGTGATCGTGGCGGGGAAACCCCAGGAGAGTCTGCTATACCAGCGGATTTCGGCGGAAGATCCGGCTCGAAAGATGCCGCCAGAATCTTCGCACAAGTCGCTGACGCCGCAACAGATCGAGCTCTTGAAGAAGTGGATTGAGCAAGGAGCAGGGTGGAAAGAGCTTTGGTCGTTCGCAGCGCCGGTGCGTCCGGAGTTGCCGGCGGTCAAAGAAAAGGCTTGGGTACGGAATCCGATGGATCAGTTTATTCTGGCGAAACTAGAGGCGGCCGGGTTGAAACCCGCGCCGGAGGCGGATCGGCGGACGCTGATTCGGCGACTGTCGTTGGATTTGACGGGATTACCGCCGGAGCCGGCAGAGGTGGAAGCGTTTGTGAAAGACAATACGAAGGGGGCCTACGAGAAGCTCGTGGATCGGCTGATGGCGTCGGAGCGCTGGGGAGAGCATCGAGGGCGGTATTGGCTGGATGCAGCGCGGTATGCGGACACGCACGGGATCCATGTGGACAACTATCGGGAGATGTGGCCGTATCGGGATTGGGTGATCGCCGCCTACAATCGGAATCTTCCGTTTGACCGGTTTACGATCGAGCAGTTGGCGGGGGATTTGCTGCCCAACCGGACAAGGGAACAGCAGATCGCGTCGGGATTTCAGCGCTGTAATGTGACGACGAACGAAGGGGGAGTCATTGCAGAAGAGGTGGAGGCGATTTATGCGAAGGACCGGGCGGACACGACGGGGGCCGTGTGGTTGGGATTAACGGTCGGGTGCGCGACCTGTCATGACCACAAGTTTGATCCGATCTCGCAGAAGGATTTCTATTCCATGACGGCCTTCTTCCGGAATACTACACAATACGCCATGGATGGGAACGCGCCTAACACACCTCCGGCGATCGTAGTACCCGGGGAAAAAGACCAGGTGCGTTGGGACCTGCTCAACAAAGAAGAATTAACAGTGCAGAGCCAGATGCAGCAGGCACGGATCTCCTCGGACAGCGCTTTTGATCAATGGCTCAGTTCAAATGCCCACCGTCAGTTGAAGTCCCCTTTCGAAGCGTCGGCGGAATTGCTCGCTTTCTCTTTCGGAGAACAGGCTAATCTCAGAATGAACGGGCAGACGAGTGCGGTATCTCTTCCGGAAGGAATTACTATCGGTGAAGGAGGGATTCCCGGGAGTAAGGCCCTCAAATTTGGGGCTAACACTCAAGTGCAGCTTCCCAATAGTGATTATTTTTCTGCTGATAAACCCTTTTCTGTGACCCTCTGGATTTACCAGCCGACCGGGTCGGATAATTTTGCAGTCGTATATCAGATGGATCCGGATGACAAGAATCGTGGTTGGGGAATTGATATTGGGGCCCGCGTGGTGGCGTTTCGACTCATTGGCGACGAAGGAAAAACTGTCAGCATTGTCGCGGGTTTTCAAGAACAATTGAAGCCAGGGACATGGAATCATGTGGCTGTATCTTACGATGGAAGTCGAAAACAGGCGGGTCTCAGTTTCTACTTGAATGGCAGAGCCATCCCAACCCAAGGGGCCGGCGACCAAACGACTGAGCTCGTGGGAGAGATTCGGACAAAATCCCCAATGCTAGTCGGCGGGAATGGTAAGCTCTTCTTTCAAGGTGGCGCCATTGCGGATCTTCGTATTTTCACGCGTCCGATCTCCGTTGAAGAAGGGCAGCTCGCGTCGCTTTGGCTCATGATGGAGTTGGCACGCGAAAAACAACCCGACCAGTGGAGTGCGGCCGAACGCGATGCATTCCATCTTTATTTCTTGACCCTCGAAGATGCCAAGTATCGCGAACTGGCTGCCCGGCTCAAAGCGTTGAAAGCCGAGAAACGTGAAATTCGTGAGCGCAGCGCCGTGACGCTGGTCATGGAAGAGAAGTCGGACACGAAGCCCATGGCACATATTCTATTTCGCGGGCAATACGATCAGATGCGGGAGAAAGTAGATCCGAGCGTTCCGGCGGCGTTGCCGCCGATGCCGGCATCGTTCCCGCGGAACCGTCTAGGGCTAGCGCAGTGGCTGGTGGATCCGTCGAATCCGTTGACGGCGCGGGTCACGGTGAATCGGTACTGGCAGGAATTGTTTGGGACGGGATTGGTGAAGACGGCGGAAGATTTTGGATCGCAGGGGCAGGCGCCCTCGCATCCGCAACTGCTGGACTGGCTGGCGGTGGAGTTTCGCGAATCGGGCTGGGACATCAAGAAGTTTTTCAAGTTGATGGTGACCTCGGCGACCTACCGGCAATCGGCGGTGACGACGGAAGAGAAGCTGAAGGTGGATCCGGAGAATCGACTGTTATCACGCGGGCCGCGATTCCGAATGGATGCGAGAGATGGTCCGGGACTATGCCTTAGCGGCCAGTGGACTGCTGGTGCCAAAGATTGGCGGGCCGAGTGTCAAACCCTACCAGCCTGACGGAGTGTGGGAAACCGTCGCGATGATAGGAAGCAATACCCGCTTCTACAAGCAGGACAAAGGCGAAGATCTCTATCGACGGAGCATGTACACCTTCTGGAAACGCAGTGCGCCTCCGGCTTCGATGGATATTTTCAATGCGCCGACGCGGGAGACTTGCACGATGCGTCGGGAACGGACAGACACGCCGTTACAGGCTTTAGTGACCATGAATGACACGCAGTTTGTAGAAGCGGCACGGGCTCTTGCTCAGCGCGCCCTGCGGGAATCCAACGGTAATTTAGACCGTGAAATTGATTTTATGTCGGCACGACTTCTGGCTCGTCCTTTCGATGAAAAAGAACGGGAGATCGTCAAGCGTGCCTATAAGGAATTTCTGGCTTATTATGACTCGCATCCCGAAGATGCCCAGAAGCTGTTGTCGGTTGGGGAGTCCAAAGCAGACTTGACGGCTGCAGTTCCGCAAGTTGCCGCTTTGACCATGGTGGCAAACCAGGTCATGAATTTGGACGAAGTCTTCAACAAGTAAGCAATGTATTTTGGGGAGGGGATCGATGCATCCTATAGATGAAGCCGTATTAGTTGAAACCCGCCGCCAGTTTTTTGGCCGGAGTGCGAAGGGCCTGGGAAGCGTGGCGCTAGCGAGTCTGCTGGGTGACAATGTGCTCAATGCGCTGGCAGAGAGTGTCGCCAAGCCGCAAGCGGTAGGCGGGGTTCCCGGACTTCCCCATTTCGCCCCGAAAGCCAAGAGCGCGATCTACCTGCATATGGTAGGAGCGCCGCCGCAGCTTGATCTCTACGACTACAAACCGGGATTGAAAGAGTGGTACGACAAAGACCTTCCCGAATCTATTCGCAAGGGCCAACGATTGACGACAATGACGGCTGGGCAGACTCGATTTCCAATTGCCCCGTCGATTTTCAAATTCCAGCAACACGGACAGAGTGGAGCTTGGGTATCGGAGCTATTACCCTACACGGCGAAGATGGTAGATGACATGGCGATTATCCGTTCAGTGCACACGGAAGCGATCAACCACGAACCGGCCATCACGTTTATACAAACGGGAACCATGATCGCGGGGAAACCGTGCATGGGGGCCTGGATTGCCTATGGTCTGGGCAGCATGAACCAGGACTTGCCGACTTTCGTCGTCCTCAATGCGACTCATTCTAATCCTAAGGCAAATGTGCAGGCGATTTCGGCCCGGTTATGGAGTGCCGGATTCCTCTCGGCGCAATATGCGGGAGTGGCGCTTCGGTCAGGCGGTGATCCAGTGCTTTATATCAATAACCCGGACGGGGTTCCTCCTCAGATCAGACGGCAGATGCTAGACGGACTCGGAGCACTCAACCATCTAGAACTTGAAAAGATCGGGGATCCGGAGACGCAAGTGCGTATCGCGCAGTATGAGATGGCCTTCCGGATGCAGACCTCTGTTCCGGAATTGACCGATCTTTCCAAAGAACCTGAAAGCACTTATGAACTTTATGGGGAGGATGCCCGCAAAGGCGGGACTTTTGCCTATAGCTGCCTGATGGCGCGTCGCATGGTGGAGCGGGGCGTCCGCTTTGTGCAACTCTACCATCGAGGCTGGGACGTCCACGGAAACCTTCCGGAAGTGTTGCCCAGTCAGTGTAAGGATGTCGATCAGGGTTGCTGGGGGTTGGTGCAGGATCTCAAATCGCGCGGATTGCTGGACAGCACGCTGGTGATTTGGGGAGGCGAGTTTGGTCGAACGATCTATTCGCAAGGGAAATTAACACCGACGGACTATGGCCGGGATCATCATCCCCGCTGCTTCAGTTTGTGGATGGCAGGGGGCGGGATCAAAGGGGGCACAGTGTATGGGGAGACTGACGAGTTTTCCTACAACATCGTGAACAATCCGGTTCATGTGCGGGACTTGCAGGCGACGATTCTAAATCAGTTTGGGATCGAGCACGAGAAGTTCAGCTATAAATACCTGGGCCTCAATCAGCGATTGACAGGAGTCGAACCGGCCAGTCCCATAAAAGCCATCATCGCTTGATTACTGCCGCGAAATATCGTGGGGCCGAAAAAGTTGCGAATCCGAGCAAATGGATACCTCTTGTTTGCCGATTTCGGCATCATAGGTTAGAGTTTGGACATAATAGCAAACCAAGTCATGAATTTGGACGAAGTCTTTAACAAGTAATCGATATGTTTGGGGGGGATCGATGCATCCTATAGATCAAGCTGTATTAGTTGAAACGCGGCGACAATTTTTTGGGCGCAGCGGCCGGGGCTTGGGTAGCTTAGCGCTGGCGAGCCTACTGGGTGACAATGTGCTCAATGCGCTGGCGGAAAGTGTTTCAAAGCCGCAAGCGGTTGGAGGAGTTCCCGGACTTCCCCACTTTGCGCCGAAAGCCAAGCGGGCGATTTACCTGCATATGGTGGGAGCGCCGCCGCAGCTCGATCTTTATGACTACAAGCCTGGGATGAAAGACTGGTATGACAAGGATTTGCCGGAGTCCATTCGCAAGGGTCAGCGGCTGACGACGATGACGGCGGGACAGAGTCGATTTCCAATTGCCCCGTCCATATTCAAATTCCAGCAACACGGGCAGAGTGGAGCTTGGGTCTCGGAGCTATTGCCGTACACGGCGAAGATGGTAGACGACATGGCCATTATTCGCTCGGTCCACACCGAAGCGATCAATCACGAACCGGCCATCACGTTTATACAAACGGGAAACATGATCGCGGGGAAGCCCTGCATGGGGGCCTGGATTGCATATGGTCTGGGCAGCATGAACCAGGACTTGCCGACTTTTGTCGTCCTCAATGCCACCCATTCTCATCCAAAGGCTGGCGTGCAGGCGATTTCGGCCCGGTTATGGAGTGCCGGATTCCTCTCGGCGCAATATGCGGGAGTGGCGCTTCGGTCAGGCGGTGATCCAGTGCTTTATATCAATAACCCGGACGGGGTTCCTCCTCAGATCAGACGGCAGATGCTAGACGGACTCGGAGCACTCAACCATCTAGAACTTGAAAAGATCGGGGATCCGGAGACGCAAGTGCGTATTGCGCAGTATGAGATGGCCTTCCGGATGCAGACCTCTGTTCCGGAATTGACCGATCTTTCCAAAGAACCTGAAAGCACTTATGAACTTTATGGGGAGGATGCCCGCAAAGGCGGAACCTTTGCGAACGGTTGCTTGATGGCCGGCGACTCGTAGAACGGGGCGTCCGCTTTGTGCAGCTCTACCATCGAGGCTGGGACGTCCACAACTTCCTTCCGGAAGTGCTACCCAGTCAGTGTAAAGATGTCGATCAGGGTTGCTGGGGGTTAGTGCAGGATCTCAAATCGCGCGGATTACTGGACAGCACGCTGGTCATTTGGGGAGGGGAGTTTGGTCGAACGATCTATTCGCAAGGGAAATTAACACCGACGGACTATGGCCGGGATCATCATCCCCGCTGCTTCAGTTTGTGGATGGCAGGGGGCGGGATCAAGGGGGGCACAGTGTATGGGGAGACTGACGAGTTTTCCTACAACATCGTGAACAATCCGGTCCATGTGCGGGACTTGCAGGCGACGATTCTAAATCAGTTTGGGATCGAGCACGAGAAGTTCAGCTATAAATACCTGGGCCTCAATCAGCGATTGACTGGAGTCGAACCGGCCAGTCCCATAAAAGCCATCATCGCTTAGTTTGACGCAAGCGAGCAGCGAGGGAATTTTTTTATTTTTACTTCGTCTTTTTGGTAAGGAATTGCGTCTATAGCAATGAACGCATTTCTCTCTCGAGCGGCCTGAATTTTACGCTGGATTCAGGCCGCACACTTTTCCCCTGAGCATTTTTTGAGTTTCACGCAGAAGGTCCTTGGCCCGCGCCGCTCTTTTAGCGGGAAATCACCAGTTGATTTACGACCAGCTGACCAGACCTACTTCACTTGTGTTTGAATCCAGAGATCCAGTGTCTCTACCTTGCAAGTATGGCCCCTGCAATGTGACGGGGCCTACCCACGCGACGTTCACGACCCTCCATTGACGTCAGCTTTGGCCCCTGCGTTTATCTTGTTCAGTCAAATCTTGACCCCTTACCTTCGTTAAGGGCGAAAAGGAACTTTCGTGATCCCAAAGGAGAAAAATACCCATGTTCAGAAAAATACAGGATTTTGAATCCGTTTGGATGCAGGAGATTGGATTCAACCAGGAAAGTGTTCAAGCACATTCCGGATCGTTGTCTTCCTCAGAGCGTCGAGCCGGGTGGTAGGACACTGGGGCGACTCGCCTGGCATATTGTTATGACAATTCCTGAAATGATCACTAAGACTGGCCTCTCTGTTAAAGGCCCTGAGGAAAATTCGGATGTTCCTTCTTCAATGAAAGATATCCTTCGGGCCTACGAAGAAGCTGGATTGTCCCTTATGGAGGAGATGAAATCTAAATGGACCGATGAGAGCCTCGAAGAGAGCGACGAAATGTATGGGAATATGTGGAAACGGGGATTTACTCTGACTGCCTTGATTGCTCACCAGACTCATCACCGTGGCCAGATGACCGTCTTGATGCGCCAGGCCGGATTGAAAGTTCCCGGAGTCTATGGCCCAGCCCGCGAAGAATGGTCTCTGTGGGGCATGCCGGAACCGACAATTTGAGCTCAAGCGCCGCCCGCCTTGGACAAGCTCGAAGTTCATTCAATTGCACTCATCCAGAGATAAGCTCAAGATTTAACAGCAACTTGACGAATAGTTAGGATGAAGGCCGAGGAATTAGTTGAGCTGTTTTATGCGCATATGCCGGGAAGGGTGTGGCATTCCGATTGCAGCCTTCATTAGCATTTGCCTCTTGGGATAGTTCCTGGGAGATCGTTAATGAGTATTGTGGGCAGTCTAGCGACAATGAATGTGGCCGACCTGTTACAGTTTCTGGAGATAAGCCAGAAGAGCGGGATCCTGAGGGTGCGCCACGAGAACATCACCAAGATGGTCTTTTTTGAAAAAGGGATCATCGTGGGGTCGAGTTCGAATGACCCCAAAGAGTATTTCGGGCAATTCCTTTTGCACTATGGAAAAATTGATGAGACCGGTCTTAAGGCAGGGATGGAGAAGCACCGGCAGCTGAAGATCCCTCTGGGCCGTGCACTCGTGCATCTGGGGCTTATCCATGACGGCGAAATGATGGAACTTCTGCGCGAGAGAGCCCTCGAAATTATCTACGAGCTTTTCTTATGGGAGCAGGCAGATTTCGCTTTTGAAGACAATGCCCTGCTTCCCCAGGACCTCATTCGGATTCAAATCAGACCTACCAGTGTTGTGATGGAAGGCATCTATCGGGTAGATGAATGGCAACGTTACCGGGCCCGGATTCCTTCTGATCGGATTGTGTTGGGTCTTGTCCCAGGGCAAAGTCTCCATGACGTGACCGCTGGGAGCCACCTCCCCAAAGTCCTCTGGTATATCAAGAAGCAATTGACGGTGGGTGAGATCTGCTACAACATGCATGCTTCTCCATTTCATGTCTATTCCTTGCTTTATAGCTCTGCTTTGCGAGGGAGTTATCCAAGTGCTTGATGAACTTCCTAAGCTAGTGCACCCACTGCCGCCACTCCCGGAATATCTAGAGACCACGGACGACCTCTTAGAGCGGGCTAAGGAATATGTCAAGCATGAAAAGGCTGCGGAAGCCTTAGATCTCTTGACTAATTTTCTGGAGTTGGATCCGAATCACGCCGAAGCCGGAGCGTTGCTGGTCGCTGCAGAATCCATGCTTGTCCGCCAAATTTATCATTCCGTCATTCGGCCAGACGCGATCCCGTTTCTAACCGTTTCCATTGATGTGCTCACGACCACCGAACTCGGACCCAAGGAAGGCTTTATTCTTTCCCGAATCAACGGGAGCTGGGATGTTAAATCCATTCTCTCCATTTGTCCCTTCCGTGAAGCGGAATGTCTGACTTATCATTCAAAAGCTCCACGCCGAAAAACTGATTAGATTTGTGGATTCGAGGCCACTGAAGCCTCGTCACCTCCGCCCACCCCCATCGGCTGCTGAAGACACTCACATCGAGTGACAAATCGGCCCGCATAAGTTAGGCTAGAAATTTGTTTGCATCATCAGAATTCTTACACCCCTACCGACTGTCATCAGACTCATGAAACTCCTTTTTTCCTACTTGAAGTGTCATTGGAAACTCGTGGTTGCTGGCTCTTGTGCTCGCAGCCATCAACCAGATTTTTTCCTTGCTTGATCCCTGGATTTTTCGTCACTTGATTGACCAATATGCCACCCGCTATCAGGATTACACGACCATGGAATTTTTCCGGGGAGTCAGTCTCCTGCTGGCAGCAGCCATTGGGGTTGCCTTTGTCTCCCGGGTAGCCAAAAATTTTCAGGACTATTATATTAATGTCATTACCCAGCGCTTAGGCGCTCAAATCTATACGGATGGGCTGAGGCATTCACTGGAATTGCCCTATAGTATTTTCGAAGATCAGCGTAGCGGCGAAACGCTCGGGAAACTGCAAAAGGTACGCTCGGATGTGGAGAAGTTGATCAATGTGGCGATCAATGTTGTTTTTACAACTCTGGTCGGCGTCGTTTTTGTCATGGGGTACGCTTTGAGCGTCCATTGGGCCATTGCTCCCGTCTATTTTATGACGGTCCCTTTGCTTGGAATTCTCAGCTCAGTCCTCAGCAAGAAGATCAAGAGAATCCAAAAAGTGATTGTGACTGAGACCACTGCGCTAGCCGGAGCGACGACCGAATCATTGCGCAATATTGAATTAGTCAAGAGCCTGGGCTTGGCGCAGCAGGAAATCCGACGTCTGAATAACACAACGGCCAAGATTCTTGCCTTGGAACTGAAGAAAGTGCGATATCTTCGAAGCTTGAGCTTTATTCAGGGGACCTCGGTCAATTTTCTCAGGAACAGCATTCTATTCATGATGCTGTATTTGATCTTTGCGCGACAAATAACTGTTGGGAGTTTTTTGCGTTATGGATTTATAGCTTTTTTATTTTTGGACCCCTTCAGGAGTTGGGGAGTGTCATTAATACTTACCGCGAGGCAGAGGTCTCATTGGCCAATTTTGAAGAGATCATGCATACCCCCAAGGAACCAAAACCGGTAAATCCGGTGATCCTACCCGACATCTGCCAGTTAGAATTTTCGAGGGTTAGTTTTCAGCACCGGTCCGCTACGAGAGCGGGCATTGGAGGAAATCTCGTTTGCGGTTGAGCGAGGAGAAACGATTGCGTTTGTAGGACCTTCGGGCGCCGGCAAATCCACGCTCGTTAAGTTGCTAGTCGGTCTTTATATCCCACAAGAGGGCACAATCTTCTACAACGGCGATTGCGTCGAGCGAAGTAGACCTGGAACACCTCCGAAATCGCATTGGTTTCGTCACTCAGGACACCCAGCTCTTCTCCGGATCGATCCGGGAGAACCTGCTCTTTGTAAATCCTAAAGCCACCGACGCTGAGTGCCTGGAGGTTTTGGAGAAAGCCGCCTGCCAGAGCCTTCTAGCGAGAGCCGACAAGGGTCTGGACACGGTTATCGGAGAAGGCGGTGTGAAAGTCTCCGGCGGTGAGAAACAGCGCTTATCCATTGCACGAGCTCTGCTTCGAAAGCCGAATTTGCTCGTCTTTGATGAAGCAACCTCTTCTCTGGACTCTCTAACTGAGGAAGAGATCAGTGAACCATCCGTGAGATCTCGACGCAACGAGAAATGATCAGCATCCTGATCGCCCACCGGTTATCGACAGTCCTCCATGCTGAACGGATCTATGTCCTGGAGAAAGGGAGAATCGTGGAGTCTGGAAGGCACGAGAACTGCTGGAATTGAAAGGGCTCTATTATGCCATGTGGCGCCAGCAAATCGGAGAGCGGGAAATGAGCTGCGGTCCTCGGCTAAGGCGAGAAAATACACCGCTCTATCTGTCCCCACTCAACGTGAATCAATAGAAGATACCAATGCTGCCCTCTTCAGCAAGACTGTTTCTGGTTTCATCCATTCTGTTTCTTCCTGCAGTTCGGGGGCAATCCCTTGCTGGGCTTGGGGGAATGACGGACATCGGTTTATTACCGGGGAGGCTCTCACCCTTCTTCCTGACCCGATACGACCCTTCTTCGAGAGGCACCGGGCATTTGTGGTCGAGCATTCGATAGACCCTGATCTTTGGCGGTTGGCCGGATTTGACGGAGGAGACGACTCGCCATTTTCTCGATTTGGACGCTTATGGCAGCTACCCTTTTGATGAATTGCCACGGGACTACCAAAAGGCAACGCAAAAGTTCGGTCGAGAGAAAATTGAAAAGGAAGGTTTATTGCCATGGAAGACTGCTCAGGTTTTTGATCAGCTACTCGGAGCATTCCGACAATATCATGAAGAACGGAATCACTATTCCCGAGACGAATTCAATTCTTTGCGGCGGTGATTGCACATTACGTGAGCGATGCCCAAGTTCCCTTGCACGCCATCAGCAATTATAATGGCCAATTGACCGGGCAAAGTGGTCTGCACTTTCGTTTTGAATCAGACCTCCTTCTTCGTTTTCGGGACCGATTGAATATCCAGCCTGCGCCAATATTTCCGATTTCAAATCCTCGAGACTTTATTTTTGATTCGCTATTGAAAAGCTTCCTGCAGGCGGATCCCATTTTAAAAGCGGACAAAAAAGCCGCCTCAAATCGAAGGGACTATGACGAAGTTTACTATGACACGTTCTTTTGAGATGGCGGGTTCAATCCTGGCGGACCAGTTGAATGCGTCGATCACAGCCGTTGCTGCCATGATTACGGCAGCTTGGGAACAGGCCGGTAAACCGGATCTCAGCGATGATTCCCTTCAGGGTCCGAAGAAGGGCAGGCCGAGAGCAACAGCAATCAAAAGAAAATAGGATCCTTCATGTTTAGCTTCCATCAATTTCCCCAAATTGAAACTTGTCCCCGCCCGAATTGAACAGGAACGAGGGGGAATGCAGTCTTCTTCGCATTCAATCCTCAGTCTACTTGGCACCTCTACACCTGCCGAGGTTCACCTGTTCACGTTTTGCCTTTAGGTGAGGGGAGTTGCGATCAATTGTTCCCTGCGACGATTCTCTTACGATATCCAATTGCGGGCACGGCAGGCTGCCCTCGTTGACGGTGTAGTCCGCTGGAATCTCGAACAAAGACTTGGACGGTTCGCTGCGACTGATGCCGGTCAAACGATAGTGGTTTCCGCAAAACGCGGATCCGAGTGCTTTGAAAGTATCACAGTCTCAAGTTCTGGTGAATACCAGCGTTCGGAGACAATCTGGATGGGCTGATCATTCCCGATTTGCCCCGCCGGAATCGTCAAAATTGAACGAGTACCCCTCAGTTTCTATTCCTTCAATGATGCGTTTCCCGAGAGGTTCTGTTTCCGGTTTTGCATCGAGTTGTGTGCGGAAATTTTGGAAGAAAAAAGGCCCATCAGGTCCCGGGGCGCATCACTTTCTTTTCGAAGGTCACATCCTTTGCCAGCCTTGAGAGTCCCACTTCCGCCACCAGCCAGAGGCGTAGGAGGTTTCATTGCCGAAGGGAGCACCATTTTATTGGCCGTGTGGTCTTTTGGATTGAGGATATAGCTCACTCGCGGCAACCGGATCATTGATAAAAATCAATTGGGGGGGCTCGTCTCCGCCAGCCAGGGGAATCATGGGGCCGACGGTGTGTTCGCGACGGGTCCTTCCTTCACTGTCCCGATAAACCATGGAACTGTTTTTTTGCTGAATCCGGTTTCCGTCACTGAGGGTTTGGACGGTTTCCGTCGTAGCCTCAGCAGAGTAGGGCGCTCCCTTCACAGGTTTCGCAGCGATGTCCAGGCCCACGTCGCTGACGGCAAACTGGATCATTCCTGCTCCTGGGCTTCCCGCACCGATACCGCCTCCGATCACGACTGTTCCTTCGGCCCCCGGGGGTGGAAGTGGGACCGCCACCGCGGAAGTTGTGACAAGAACATCACTTTCCTCGGGCGCGAGTGCTTTATTTTTTGTCCGCTGTTGGGACAATGCGCGCTCGGATGGAATCAAGGCAAAGAAGAAAACAGCGATGACCCCCATATTAAATACCAAATTTTTCATGAAATCTCCTTTCTTATTAGAATTAGATTTTCGATGATTAAAATGCTTTGTTCCTATTGAAGAAACTCAAACCATTTGGCTGTAGATGTAGTCAGTTTACGTCGCAAACCCTCTACCGGCCAGGGTTATGGCAGCGCCTCAGTCGTGTAAACGAAACGGATGGCTCTTGCCACCCCATCTTCTCCGATCAGGACATCGGCTTTCACGGGTTCCTCAATTCTTTCGGCACTGATTGGGAACCCGAATCTTCCCATAGTAGAACGAGGCAGATTCACGCGAATGAGATGCCCCGATTCTGTTGGCTCCAAGGGACTAGCTGCCATCACGGGAAGAAAGCTCGTATCTATTTCGCGTGGTCCGATTTCTTCTTCCGAAGGTTGAATCCAGCTTGCGATTCACATTTCTCCTGGACGCTGGAATTGTGACCCTTTCCTGCGTGGCTACCCTTCTTGATCTTTGGAATGGCAGCCGACGCGGGGGTAAGAGTGCTGTGGAACGACGGAGACTTGACCCAAAGGAGTGGAGGATGGCGGGCTCTGGAGGACATTTAATCTTGAAGTCTGAGAAGATGCCCGTTCTGCAAACCGGTCTCGCCAGTGCATGAATCCGACCCCAGCCAGCAACAGAGCGGAAGCCGCCGCCGCGATAAGTCCATGCCCGGCCATTTGCATGACCTGTTCGAGTGCCGGAAAACGCATTTGTAGGGTTTCCGTGGGTCTGGAACAGCAAGCTTTGCTTCCGGGCTGGCACTATCTTTTGCTCCACGAAATGCATCGATCAACGCATTCTCGATCCTGACGGGAGATTGCTTCTCTCGAGATTCTGCCGCGATTGCCCTGAGTGCGGTTGCCAAGACGCGTTCATTTTGGAATCGAGTCAAGCACAAAGAGCAACTCTCAGCGTGCGTGCGAGCCCGTGCTTGCTGGGGCGCGTTTAGAAGCCGACCTGAAGCCAGAGCATGGACAAGGCTTTCGAATTCCTGACAATTCATACCAAACTCCTTACCACTCGATGGTCTGTGGGGCCAGAGTGGACCCCTTTCAGTTTCTTGAGTCGCTCCAGCAGTAATTTATGAGCTCGATTCAGTCGAGAGCGGATCGTTCCCACCGCACACTCACTGACTTCTGCGGCCTCCTCGTAGCTGAATTCCTCCAAATCACAGAGCACAACAGCCTCCCGGTAATGAGGCGGAAGCGCCAGCACGGCTTGACGAACGGCTGCAATGCCTTCCTGTCGTGTCAAATCGTCAAGCAAGTCGTAGGGTCGACGAGGATTTCATGAAAGTCCCCCTCTTCTTCTAAAGGGATGAGCAGGCGTCCTTTATGCAAAGCTTGCAGGACTAAGTTCCTGGAAATACCGTAGAGGTAAGAAGAGAGCGCCCCACGATTTGGATCAAATCGAGCCGGCTCTCTCATCAAAGTCAAAAAAACTTCTTGTGTCACATCTTCTGCGATCGATTCGCTTCCGCTCATTTGTAGAGCAAAACGAAAGATCCCCCCCTGCCAGCGCCGATACAAGACCAAAAACGCGTCCTCGTCACCCTTATGCATGCGCTGGAGCAATTCGACTTCTGGGCTCAGTGGATTAGAGGGTGCCATCTTTCCAGTCAAGGACTCGAATTCGGTCAACATTCTTTATTCATTTCAGAAAGCAGAAAAGTTCCTCAAAATCAGGACCTTTTCTGTTATTGTTTCGGACTCATTATATGCCGGGCCTCGATTGGAATCGCTAAACAGCTTTTTACCAGCGACAAGGTGGACCTGCAAAAACGAATTTGCAGTTGCTGGGCGAGTAGGCAAGTTTTATTCTTTCTATTATCTATCCGCTGGCTGGTTCGAGCCACTTCAGGAGAATCTTCAACTCAGGTTAAAAAAGCGACCATGAACGTACAAGATACTCATTTGACCCGAAGATATGATCGCATCAAATTTGAGATCCAGACTAAGCACGGCGGTTTCATTGTCTCCGAAGAACTCTACGAGGGGCCGAGAATTGTTTCGAGTAAAGAACTCGGAATCGTCTATGCCAGTCACCATGAGGCAGTACGAGCTATCGATTCGCTGATTCGCCTTTCCAAGACCTCAAATCCAGGCAAGACCATTGACAAGACCATTGAATAGACAGGCTAGATTGCCGGTATGTTTTACGCCAAGAGTCCAAGGAAGATGAGAAGTATACCCCTGGCTGCCTGATTGTTAACTTTCGCTGGGACCCTTCACCTGAATTCCTTGAGTCATTTTCCAGGGGCTCTTTCTTGGCTCAAGATCCCGGTCTTAGTACTGCTTTTCATAAATACGGTAACGTTAACGCCGGGTCGGTGACCCGGCCTAGTGCGCCTGAAAGCGTGTTTGATTGGAGAGGTGGAAGTCCTCTTCAGGTATACGCTCTCCGGCCTGTAACCAACTGTAACTGCGTCGCCGCGAGGCGGGGTGGGGAGCAACAGGAGGTGAACGATCCATCCGTACGATAAGAAACTCGATTCGGCCTGTCAGAGTCGGTGAGCCTGCTAGGCAAAGGTGAAACCTAGACCCACGAGAGTGGGAAACTCGATGCGATGAGGGGTAGCGTGCGAAATCGACGTCGAGGGCCTGGGGGGTGGTTGGAGACGGAGGGATCGGAAGGTCAGACACGTGAATCAGGGAGACCTGTTGGCGAACAGAGACGGTGTTCATGTTGCTGGTAGAGGACCGAAGAGCCGAGCTGACAGGAGTCAGAGCGTCCATAGTAGCGGCGAAGTCTCGTAACGGGGATGGAGCGAAGGGACGCAGGAAGGTGGATGAGTAACGGAAAGTGGGATCTAAACCTAACCGGCGTGAGTGCCCTTGGGCTAAGCGAGTCGGAGAAGCCTCTTCGGTTGCAAGGAAGAGGAAACGGTCGCTCTGGAAGTTACGCATGTTGACGATCCTCCTCGGAGGATGGAAGTAAAACAACTTACTTTGCTGAACCAAGCGGAACTCTGGACACCGTCTTGGGGAAGTCGGTCAATCCTGTTTCAGGTAAAACCACCAACTGGAGAGCCGGATGCGGGAGATCCGCCTGTCCGGTTCGGAGGGGGGAGGGGCCGAAATGAATCGGCTCTTCCTACCCCTATCAACTTTGTAGGCCGCGTGACCCCACGCGGCGCCTATCTTAAGATATATCACCGCAATTACGAATAGCAGTACTTAGGGGTTTTCGGGACTGCTTGTGACTATTTCTTTTGAGGTAAGTGGTTGACGAGGGAAGCTCAATTCATGCTGGGTTTGCTTCCTATGGCATTTTCAAAAGGAATTGGATCGGAGGTTCAGAAGCCGCTGGCGGTGGTAATTATTGGAGGCCTAGTTTCGGCAACCCTGATCATCTTGATCGTGCTACCGACCCTCTATCTTTACTTCGGAGGGCGCGGTGACCGTGAGCTACCACCGCCAGAGGGAATCAGCTAGAATTCTTGTTCACTGTAACAATCCAAACACGCCAGAAGCGGAATCGGACAGGATCCAACTTCAGGCGTATTCTAATCCCGCTTATTTTGTGCCTGCTCCTGCTGCTCTGCTCTTGCTTTCGCTCTGAGACGATGTCCCTTGGTTTTTGGCTGAGGCTTTCCGGGCGATGAAGAGCACGAGCGAGCCAAGACCCCAGCCGACTAGGGAAGCAATTATCGTAGCCAGGAATAAGTGGGCTCCTGCGTGCCCCCACGTTTTTCCGTCCCCGCCACCACTGTATTCAGGAGCCGTATAAATATTCCCTTTGCCTGTAAAAATGGCCAGGGAAATTGCGGCGCTAACGAGAATATTGGCCGTAAGCGTTTGAATGGCTATTAACGGCAGCAATTGCTTATAACCCCCGAACTGCTTCTTGTTCACCTTGTACGATACATAGAGCCAGCCCAACAAGGTAGCGACGGAAATACTGACTAGCTTTGTGGTGGCATTCGGTATCCCTGCCATGGAAAGCGCAAGTCTTCCCAACCCCACGATTGCGATAAACCAGAGAATGGCCTTCTGAAAGCGTACATACTCGGAAAGACTCTTCCCGAAAATCGTCATCGTCTTTTCTCCTTTTAGAATTGGATGGAACTCTGGTGGATTTGAAAAGATGTTACCACCAAGCCTGATTGGAAAGGAAGAGGAAACCCGAAAATAGGAAGGAAGCACGGGAGGGTTTTCACCGAATTTAGTGAGGAAATACAGCCTCTCAACCTCGGTTTGTAGGGTTCAGCCAGGCCCTGCAACCCGAGGATTGGGGATTATCGGTCGGATTCCAAATTTCTCCTCCCCTTAATTTCTGAGGAGGCTGAAAATACTTGGAGTTTCGGTCACCTCAAGGGATCCATAAAACCGGGCCTTAAGTTTCAATATTTCCACGTGACATCACCACTTTGCCGGTCCGGACGAGTTCGATGATCCGGTAATTTCCCATCATTTTCACCAGGGCATCGACTTTATCGGTGTCTCCAGTGGCCATCAAAATTACTGAAGTTTCTGTCAAATCTACAGTCTTGCACTTGAAGTGCTCGGCTACCTGCAAGGCTTCAGCCCGTTCGCCCGCATTCAAGCCGATCTTGATCAGTGCCAGTTCCCTCTCCACGGCATTTTCGCCCGTATGGTCGACACAATGGATCACATCAACGAGTTTGTTGACCTGAGCAATGATTTGATCCAGGCCCTCGGGATTTCCTATGGCGGTAATGGTCATACGTGAGAATTTGCCTTCGACCGAGGGCGAAACCACTAGTGAGTCGATGTTGTAACCTCTCCGGGCGAAAACCTGGGCGATTCGGGCCAAGACGCCTGGCTTGTTGGACACATATACACTCAAGGTGTGAGTGTCATCACGGCTGATCAAGAGATTTTCCATATTGGGGTTCCTCCGTCTCCTAAGTCGATCCAGTGGGCTTTTCCATCGGGCCCTTGGGTTCTTCGGTCAACATGTCTTCCAAGGCTTTCCCGGCTGGAATCATCGGATAGACATTATCCGTCTTCACGCATTCTGCATTGATGACGCAGGGGCCGTCATCGTATTCCAACGCGCGCGTGAGGATTTTGCGGACATCGGCCGGACGTTTCAGAGTAAATCCCTTTGCGCCAGGGTAGCAATCCGCCAGCTTGGCAAAATCGGGGTTTCCCTCGAGATCGACTCCGCTCTTGCGGTCCCCATAGAACAATTCCTGCCATTGCCGCACCATTCCTAAATAGTGGTTGTTCATGACCAGGACTTTGACAGGGACTTTGTGCACACAAGCCGTTGCTAGTTCGCACATGGTCATTTGAAACCCACCGTCTCCGACAATGGCCACCACCAGATCTTTGGGACGGCCGAATTTGGCTCCTATGGCGGCCGGAAAGCCATAACCCATCGAACCGGCCCCGCCGGAACTCAACCAGTTGAAAGGGGCCTCGGATTTGCAAAACTGAGCGGCCCACATCTGGTGCTGTCCAACGTCGGTAGAAATAACGGCTTTTCCCCCACTCAGCTTGTCCAGTTCGTCCAACACATGCTGCATTTTCAAGCCGCCTTGCTTCTTGTACTTGAGGGGGAACTTTTTCTTGTACCCGTCTAGATGTTTGAGCCACTCTTGCGTGTCGAGGCGGGTCACATGCTTGGTCAGTTCTTCGACAATCATTCGGGCGTCACCGACACACCAGTGCTGGCACTTGATCATCTTTCCAATCTCTGCTCGATCAATGTCGATGTGGATACGCACCGCGTTACGGCAAAAACGAAGAGGCTGTCCAACAATACGATCGTCATAACGGGAACCGATCGACATGATCAGGTCGCATTCAACCAGAGCTTTGTTGGCATAGGCTGTCCCATGCATGCCAAGCATGCCCAGTGACAAACGGTGGGATTCAGGGAATGCTCCTTTACCCAGAAGGGTAGAGGTCACCGGGGCATTTATTTTTTCTGCCAGCTTGCGGAGAGCTTCGGAAGCATCGGAAATAATAGCGCCATGACCGGCGAGGATGACCGGCTTCTTGGACCGATTCAGAGCTTCTGCAATATCCAGGACTTTGGACTGGTCGAAGGAACTGTCAATCCGATAACCAGGCAAGTCCATTTCAGCATGGAGGTCACCGCCGAAGGGTCCCTGGCTGATGTCTTTAGGTATGTCGATGAGCACTGGTCCAGGTCGTCCCGTATTGGTGATATGAAAGGCTTCTCGCATGATTCGCGGGATGTCATTGGCGTTTTTGACCAGATAGCTATGTTTGACGACCGGCATGGTAATCCCGAAGACGTCGGCTTCTTGGAAGGCGTCCTTGCCAAGCATGGAAGTAACCGTTTGCCCCGTAATCACGATCATTGGAACCGAATCCATATGCGCAGTCATGATGCCAGTCAAAGTATTGGTAGCGCCCGGGCCACTCGTCACGAGCACGACTCCCGGCTTGCCTGTCGCCCTTGCATAACCGTCAGCCATGAAAGCGGCACCTTGCTCATGCCGAACCAATATCAGCTTGATCTTGGTTTTGGTTGTGACCAAAGCGTCAAATATTGGGATGGCGGCTCCGCCGGATAGTCCAAATATGTATTCAACGCCTTCATTTTCCAAACATCGAACTAGGGCCTGGCCCCCATCCATAGTTTTTAGAATCATTTTTTCTGCCTTCCGTACATAACAGTCAAGACTTTCGTATAATATATGAAATCTCTGTGTTCCAGCAAGATAAAAATGACAAAAATAAATATAACATTGTTCAATTTATTCTGGGTCTGCCGAATAACTTAGCAACTATGACCTAACTTTTCAATGTGTAGCTTAGATATTCCTAAACATTAAGTTTTTTAAGATAAACTGATCGTCAAAAACTTGAGATGTCTTTATAGTTTCACATTTTTTCTATAAATATGGAGTGCTTGAAACGAAAGGATATGGAACTCTTTCAAGCCTGGAGCAAATGATTCACGAGGGTGGGAGAATCTGACCCTGTCATTCTTCAGGGGCCACCTTCCAAATGGATCTCACCCGCCAAGGTCGAAAAGGTTTATGGCTCGGGAATTCAGGGACCTGAGGTTATTCTGCTGATTATTACGACAGGCAGGGTCTATCATGTTCGGTCGGATGAATTAACAACAGCGCTTTCCAGAAATCGGGTGATTTCCTTGAGTTCCCCCAATGAATCTGGATGAATAGGTTTTCCGAAGCAAATCGATATTTCACCAGCGCGGGCATGCGGAATTCTCATTTTTCTTGTTAGAAATCTCTGTTTGACTTCGAACAAGCCTTCCAATTTTAGCGGCACGATCGTTGCGTTCAATCCTGATGCAAGGAGGCCGATTCCGCCTCGAAAAGGTGCCATCTGGCCGTCTTTAGTGCGGGCACCCTCCGGGAAGACGAGCACGTTATATCCTAGATCCATGGCTTTTCCGGCATACTCAAAACTTCGCCTAAAACCGCTTCGCTGAGGAAGTGAAAAAACGTTAAACAATGAAGCCACTAAGAAATAAGTGAGCCGATAAAAAATGCGCATGATCCAAGGGTTTGATTCAGAGTACCTCCAATGACGAAGCTTCTCACCGTCCATGGCGATCGCCAGGCCCTTTCTAAACTTTTGCGGTAAGGCGAATAGCACTAATACCGGGTCCAGGAAAGTCACGTGATTAGCCACGAGAAGAATTGGAGGGGAGAGTTCCTTTAGCTGGTCCGAACCATAGACGATGGGGCATAGGAGCAGCCGGGCCAAAGGAATGAGAAACAGTTGGATGAAACAACGCCGCAGCCAGGTGAAAGGAAATCGTAGAGACCAGAGGGGCAGTGGATAGGGCGGGCCTCCCGCAGCGGTGCGAGGCAGGGCAACATCCTGTTGACAGTCTGGCTCGAAGGGTTCGGCAGTGGTTCCGAAATGGATTTCCTTCTGCACTTTTCCGTGTTGCGCCTGTTCCAGGACGAGATCCTCGATGTCTCCGATCGTGTCCGCCGCAGAAAATTCATTTTCATCGATATCCGTGCGGTACTCTTCTTCGAGAGCACTCAGCAGTGTGATTTTCCCGATTGAATCTAACTTAAGATCCTTAGTGAGGTGAGAATCTCTGCCAACAAGGGGTGGTTCTTTCCCAACGACTTGCGCGATGAGCCTTTGGATCACATGTAGCTCCCGGTCTTGGCTTTCGACAAAGCGGATAGGAGCGTATTCTTCGGAAGATAGTTTCAGCCGTGAAAGCAGATCCCCTTTACGAATTTTCTGGTTGGGAGTACGTGGGAAATCTCTTTCCGGCCAGACGGTCCAATGTAAGATTTGTTGATGGTTTGCCAGTATTCGATTGGCACGCTCGACGGCAAGTTGAGGATCACTGCCTTTCCTCGGGAGAAGGACGGCGAGAGGGTCTGGGCCACGCTTTCCCTCTACTCCGATAACGGCGCAGGCGAGAATTTCGGGTTGTTGATTCAGCGCGAGTTCCAGATCTTCCGGATAGATATTCAATCCGGCCGAGGTCACGATGACTTCTTTTTGTCGTCCCTTAAAAAACAAGTTGCCCTCTGAATCCTTTTGCGCGAGGTCCCCGGTATGAAGCCAACCTTGCTCGTCCGTCACCTTAGCTTCCGTGCCGGCCGGGTCCCATAATCCCGGAGTAACACTATTACCCCTCACTAAAATCTCACCTCCCGGACTCAGCATGACTTCATGGCCCGGGAGCACTTTCCCAATGGATCCTTGTCTTGGTTTGAAAGGATGAACCACGCTAACGAGTGCCGCTGTTTCCGTCATCCCGTATCCTTGGACAACGGCAAACCCCAGTTGTCTCCAAAAAGCTCCGGTCGCTGGATTCAGGGTTGCCCCGCCTGATACAAATGCCCAGAATTTCCAACCCAATAGATGATGAACGGCTCGGCCTTGCCAGATGTTTTTCAGAAACCCAGTAGAAGTGGACCTGAGCCGAAAGAGAGTTTCCCGCCGCCCGTCAAATTTTTTTTCGACCGTTTCCTTCAAAGTGTCGAGGAATCGTGGAACGGTGATCAAAACTGAAATTCTTCTGTCCCTAACCACTTCAAGGACCTCTGCAGGCTTGAAGGAGTTGAGGAACCAAACCTCCCCTCCGAGCAGTTGCGGGACCAGCATGCCCATCAATTGTCCGAAGACATGACTCAAGGGCACCAAATTGAGAAAGCGAACAGGATGAAACAAACGTTCCTGCCATTGATAGCGCCGGATCTCTTTTTCTAAAGGAAGCAGGTTAGAAAGGAGATTCATGTGTGTCAGGCAGACGCCGCGTGGTTCAGAAGTCGTCCCCGATGTGAACACAATTTCAATCAGGTCACTGGGTAATCGGGAAGGCATCCTCTTGGTGGGAGGATGTCGAAGTGAGCGGGCAACAAGCTCATCCAGTTTCACCGTGGGAATGAAAAGGGAGACACTTGCCGGGGTCCACTCCGCCCCCTACTATGAGTAATTTTCCCTTGGCCTGGTCTTGAACCCGCTGCATAAAGCTGTCTGGGCTTTGCCTGTCTAATGGCACGATCACGATCCCTTGAAACATGCAGCCGAAGAAGACAGCAACCCACGCTGGAGAATTCTCAGACCACACGAGAACCCGATCCCCATGGACCAGCCCCCGTTGTTCGAGCTCAACAGCGATCATAGAAGCCGTTTCGGCGACCTTCCGATACGACCAACGTTCTGTTCTCAATCCCCTTTGCCCGACAAAAGCAACGGCGTCACCGCGTTGATGAAAGTCGTCCAGAAAGGTGAGAAGTGTGGTGCGCTGGGTTTGCGAACTCATAGGAACTTTGTAATAAGAAGTTGCCCTTCACCAAATATCTTGCAGGATTCCTAGTGTGAACGCATTGGTAAAAGCGGTAAACTATCGAAAGTTGCCATCGTGGGATTCTGGCTGAGAACTCCCCAAGCAAAATTTGGACAGGAGCCTCGATTTATGTCGAAGGAATACAAGCATCTGGAAACCAAACTCATTCACTCCGGTGAGCCCGATCCGAGAATTGAAGGGGCTGTAGCCATTCCCATTTTTCAGTCAGCCATGTTTGAGTATGCCGGGGAAAAAAGCTACAACGATCTGAAATATATTCGTCTCAACAATACTCCGAACCACGTGGCCCTGCATACGAAGCTTTCGGCATTGGAGAATGCGGAAGCCGCGTTAGTCACTGGAAGCGGGATGGCAGCCATTTCGACCACCTTATTAACACTGCTCCCGGCCGGGAGCCACCTTTTGATTCAAGATTGTCTCTATGGTGGGACCCACGATTTTGTCAACCGCGACTTCGCGTCATTTGGATTGGAACACACCTTTATCGATGCGGATGACGCCAGACAGCTGGAAACGGCACTTGAAACCCAATACCAAGATGATTTATGTCGAGTCCATGACAAATCCACTGCTGCAGGTAGCGGACTTAAAGGCGGTCCCCGGATTCGCCAAAAACCATGGGTTATATTCAGTCATCGACAATACTTTTGCCAGCCCTGTGAATTTTCGACCCCTGGATTGGGGCTTTGATATCTCTTTACATAGTGGAACAAAATATCTCAATGGGCATAACGATATCGTGTGTGGTGCTGTGCTCGGGAAAGAGACCTTGTCGAGAAAATCAAGCACCGCCTCAACCATTTCGGCGGGACCTTAGATCCTCATGCGGCATTCTTATTGCATCGTGGACTCAAAACATTGGCATTGCGAGTCGGTTTTCAGAATCAGAGCGCGATACGGTAGCAAGAATGCTCGAATCACATCCGGCAGTTGCAAAAGTAAACTACCCGGGTTTGGAAACCCATTTCCGTCATGCCCGGGCGCGAGAATTATTCCAAGGCTTTGGCGGAGTCCTCAGCTTTGAACCCAAGGGAGGAGTTCAAGCATGCCGAACAGTTTCTCAAAAAAGTTCAATTGCCGACCATTGCGCCCAGTCTAGGCGGTGTGGAGACCCTCGCGATACGTCCTGCCAATACTTCGCATGCAGGTCTTTCGCCTGCTGATCGAAAGAATATCGGAATAACTGATAGTTTGATTCGCCTTTCCATTGGGATTGAAGCAACGGAAGATATTTTAGAGGATTTTGGGCAAGCGTTAGGTTATTGAGGTGAACCCATTGAGCCTGTGAACGGATCAAGAGTGATCAAGACAATTTAGGGTGTATGCACTAAACCCTTTATTGGGATCTGACGATATTGTCAAATAGACAAGGGGTAACCGAGTCGGAATGATTTCCAAGGGATCCCGATCAAAGTGTACAAGTAAGCCGTTCCGATTCCCCCCCTTCAAGGGGATCCAGAATAACCCACTATGAATTTCTACGACAGGCGCTTAACGTTGCGCCAAAGGCCACCGTTGAAGAGATCGAACAGGCCTACCGCCAGCTCGCCCATAAAGCTCATCCCGATTTCCATCACGATCAGGCAGCAGCGTCCGAGGATCGGATGAAGGTATTGAACCTCATTCGTGACACCCTAACCGATCCCGAGCGCCGAGCCAGATACGATGCCGAACTATGAAGTCCGGCCCGCTCTCGAAAACAGACCTCCCGCCATGGGATACAGTTTATTCCTAGATGGGGCTTGGCTTGGTCCAGTAAACAATGGGCATTGGTGATTGTTGCCGGGATCCTCTTGGGCCTGATCTCTGGGAAGCAGTCTCTGGTTTCATGGGAGGCTGTCATCTACCTCTTCTTCTCTTCTCAACATGATCAGCCGGCTTCTTCACCCCCGTTACATTTGCCCACCTCAGCCCCAGAGAGTTCACCGGTCCCCTCCTCTTTGATGAAACCGGCAGGGGCCCTCCAAAGCTGCCTCCCCAAGTCGTCCAGCAAGGCTCAGGGCTCAATGAGATTCTTCAAATGATGGGAGATCCGGATCGGATTGAAGAGAATTCTTCCCACAATCTGAGGATTCTTTACTATGGAAAATTGCGTTTGATCCTGCGAAATGGAAGATTGGTTCAGGGCCAACTCTGCCATAATCTGGCAAAGAAGCTTCATTCCTGCTTCACCCCGAATTCCTTAAATTCATAAAACGCGGCTTGTCGATAAAGGACGTGTGATTGTGTACTCGAACGTTGTTGCCGAAGTGCGTCGGAAAGGAGACAAGCCGTATTGGTATCACCAACCGGTCGGCTGATCCAAAGTGGCGTTCGCAATCACCTCTTCATGGGTGAGATGTCTTCATGAAACGGACTAAGATTCTTCATCATGTAATGCTGGTGCTCATGCTGGTGAGTGTTTGTCCCCTCGGGTTTTATGGCTACCAGTTGATTCGGCTCAATCGGGAAAAACTTCAGACCCAAGAACGATTCTCGCAAATCAGTATTGCTCAATCGCTTTCCCGCTTGATTTCCCTCTACCTCAGTAGCGCACGCAAACAAATCGACGGGTTTGTTGCCAGCGCTTTGGAGCTCAGCGGGGGTTCCTCCCAAATGGCACAATTGAACGCCAATCCCGCCTTGCAGAAAAAACTCGAAGACTTCGTCACTCGCGATAAAAATCTTCTCTATATCAATATTGTGAATGAGAGAGGGAAAGGGGTTCGAGCTGGAGTCTACAATGGGGATGAAGACGAAATGACCCAGCACTATCTGACTAAAGCCTTTCAGCATGCTAGCCAGGACCAGACTTATGTGAGTGAGCCCCTGACCGTGGAGGTTGGGAATCAAAGCCGCCCTGTCATCATCATGTCGAGACCGATCAAATCGGATTCCCGGCATTGGGTAGGAGCCACGACCGTCATCCTTGCTTTGGATGATATTCTCCGCTGGGTGACCGACAGTAGTGTGGCCAGCAAGAAAGCTTATGTAGTCGATTTCAACGGAAAGATTGTGGTCCATCCGGATCAAAAGATGAACCCTGCTGGAATGGATTTCAGTCGAATCGAAATTGTTTCCGCCTTCATGGAGGAGTGGCGGCTGTCCAAAGGAATGTTGCGCTTGCAGGAGACTCGGCCCTTCAAGCTCGTTGAGGATGGAAATCAAAAGGAAATGCTGGGCACTTATTTTGGGATTGCTGAAGCTCCTTGGGGTGTCATCGTCCAGATCGATCAAAAGGCGGCCTTTGCCACCGTAGCGGAGATGAAAGCCGAGACCATCAAATGGGGCATCCTGATGTTATTGCTTTCAGCCGGTGTCGGAATCTACAGTGCACGATCTATCACGGATCCCATTAGCCAATTAGTGGAAGGGAGTCACTCGATCGCCAAAGGAGACTTCTCCAAGAAAATCCAGATCAAAAGCCGGAATGAAATAGGCGAACTAGCGGAAACATTCAACAAAATGACCGGCGATCTTGAACTCTACATTCAGCAGATCCGGCGGGCCGGTGAAGAAAACAAAGCCCTTTTCCTAGGCTCCATTCGGGCCCTGGCTGCCGCCGTCGATGAAAAAGATCCGTATACAAGGGGTCATTCCGAACGAGTCACTGAATATTCGGTGATTATCGCACGTCAGCTAGGGTTAGACGAAATGGCTTTGGAAACCATCCGAATTGCGGCCCTGCTCCACGATGTCGGTAAAATTGGTGTCGATGACAAAGTACTGAAGAAACCGGGCCTCTTGACGCCGGAAGAATTTGAGATCATGAAGTTGCATACCGTCAAAGGTTACAACATCATGAAACCCATTGAGCAAATGCGCAACATGTTGCCTGGACTGCGCTTCCATCATGAACAATGGGACGGCAATGGTTATCCGGATCGTTTGCGATCCGATGAAATTCCACTCATTGCGCGGATTATTTCCGTTGCCGATACCTTGGATGCAATGACTACGAATCGTCCTTATCAAAAGGCCCTCAGTTTTGAGTATGCCCGCGAGAAAATCACCATGAATGCAGGTGTCAAGTACGATCCTGCAGTTGTCGGTGCCTTCAACGAAGCCATCGAGCGAGGGCATCTGGTGGTTAAACTTGCACATCCTGCTCCAGAAGCTATTGCCGTTTGAAACCAAGCCTGGCGAAACTTCTAGTTGTTGGAAAGTGGACAGAATCCACGGCCGCCCTCTTCCCTCTCAGATAGAGGATGAAGCTTTGGAATCCCATTGAGGGGGGATCCAGCCTACTTAAGACACTTCAATTTTCAACGCGCACCGGAAGAAGTGGTATCATACCCACTGCCAGAGACCGTAAAGCCTGATGCGTTTCATCGGAGGATCATCCTCTGACCTGATGATTGAGGCACCTAATGAAATTATTCCAAAAATTGGAAAACCGAGAAGGATTCTTCAGTAAACTTAAGGCGGCTGTTGCCGCAACCAAATCCAATCTTGTTGCCCGCATTGAGGATGTCATCCAAGGGAAGAAGGAAATCGATGCCGAACCTCCTCGATGAACTGGAGTCCGATCCTGATTGGGTCCGATATCGGATTGAGACGACCAATGAGTTGCTCGCCAAGATTCGCAATCAGGTCAGTCGTCGTCAACTAAGTGATCCGGCGCAGCTCAAATTGATGATCAAGAGTGAGCTGAAAATATGCTAGACTCAGTGCACAGGCCTCCCGATGCGCAAACGGCGAATGGGCCCTGGGTGATCATGGTTGTCGGGGTTAATGGAGTTGGGAAGACAACCACGATCGGGAAATTGGCCAACCTTTGTGTGCGCGACGAGAAAAAGGTCTTGGTTTGTGCTTCCGATACCTTCCGTGCTGCCGCAATTGAGCAATTGGAAATCTGGGGAGACGCGGGCAGGCGTTAGTGTCATTCGCCAAAAACCCGGAGCAGACCCTTCCGCTGTTCTTTTTGATGCCATCGCATCGGCCAAATCTCGCGGGATCGACATTTTAATCGTGGATACCGCGGGCCGCTTGCATAACAAGGCGAATCTCATGGCAGAACTGGAAAAGATGCGGCGCATTGCGGGAAGAGAAATTCCGACCGCTCCCGCATGAGGTTCTGCTCGTGATTGACGCGACCACCGGACAAAATGGTTTGGCGCAAGCCCGGGAATTCACAAAAAGCGCAGGAGTAACGGGAATTGTCTTAACGAAGCTGGACGGTACCGCAAAGGGAGGAGTTGTCATATCCATCGTCCGTGATCTGAACCTCCCGGTTCGGTATGTCGGGATCGGAGAGAAAATCGATGACCTCATCGAATTTTCTTCCGAGCAATTTATCAATTCCCTCTTTGAATAAAAAGTTTCCAATCGGCTCCTCTACGCGGAACTCGGATGACCGGTCAGAAAGATAATTTCTTCATGGCCCGTGCGCTGGATCTCGCACGACAGGGACGAGGGCTCGTCAGTCCTAACCCCCTGGTCGGGGCCCTCCTCGTAAAGGAAGGACAGGTCATCGCGGAGGGCTTCCACCGTTTTGCAGAGAAGACGCATGCAGAAGTCTGGGCTATCGAGGCGGCCGGTGAGAAGGCCAGAGGCGCCACTCTTTACGTTAATCTCGAGCCCTGCGCTCATTTCGGGCGTACCCCTCCCTGTGTTTCGCGTGTCATCGAATCTGGAATTGTTCAGGTCGTTGCTGCGATGGAAGATCCGAACCCGCTGGTTTCTGGGGAGGGCTTCCGAAAGTTAAAAGAAGCCGGGATCGATTTGACCGTGGGCATCGGAAAGGAAGAGGCTTTTCAGCTCAATGAAGCATACTCCAAGTATATTCGAGTTCGGAGGCCATGGGTGGTCCTCAAGACGGCCATGACGCTGGACGGGAAAATTGCTCAGTCAGACGGCCATTCCCAGTGGATTTCAAGTGAACGATCCCGCGAGAGGGCACAGCAACTCAGATTCGAGAGTGATGCACTATTGACGGGCATTGGGACGATTCTGAAAGATGATCCTCTTCTGACCGACCGCACGGGGCAAGCCCGCCGCCGGCCGCTTTTGCGTTGCGTCCTGGATTCTCAGCTGCAATTACCCTTGGCCAGTCGACTTGTCCAGAGCCGGAAGGAAGGTGGTATAATGGTTTTTTGTTCGCCTGAACGGGATCCTTCTCGTCAGAACCAGCTCGAAGAAGAAGGCGTTGAAGTCATTGTCGTTCCAAGAGAAAAAGATCGGCTTTCCTTTGACAGCATTCTGGAAGAACTGGGACGACGGGAAATGACGAGCCTCCTCATCGAAGCGGGACCGACGGTTAATTTTTCGGCTTTTCAACAGCGGGCTGTGGATAAATTGTATTGTTTCGTTGCGCCGAGAATCCTTGGAGGGGTCCCCCCCCTACCCTTCGTGGGAGAACCGGGGTTCATCAATTTGGTGGATGGGATAGAATTGAGTTTCTATTCCATTAAACCGGTAGGTGTGGACATACTCGTCGAGGCTTATGTTCATCGTTGAAACTGGTATCTCATGTCCACCTCGAAGGTGATTCTCAAACTCTATGTTTACCGGGATTATCGAAGAAGTTGGTAAGGTTGGCTCAATTCAACGCTCCCGTGAGACGGCCACGATGACCGTCAGCGCGGTCAAGGTTCTCGATGGGAATGCAGCTCGGTGACAGTGTGGCTGTGAACGGAGTCTGCCTTACTGTGCGCCAATTAACTGAGCGGGATTTTCAAGTTGAGATCTCATCAGAAACGCTGAAACGGTCCAATCTGGGAGAAATAAGAATCGGAAGTGAGGTTAATCTGGAACGCCCCTTAACTCCCGGGAGTCGCTTGGGTGGACATTTCGTGCAAGGGCATGTCGATGGGACGAGTCAAGTGCTCTCGATTGAATCTCGAGAGGGGTTTGGGGTCATGGAAATTTTCTATTCGCACAGAATTGAGACCGTACATCGTGGAAAAGGGATCGATTTCTGTAAATGGAGTGAGCCTGACTGTGGCGAAACCTACAGAACGGTCGTTTGAAGTGGCATTGATCCCCCACACCTTGGAAAACACGAACTTCCACAACTTCGGTGTGGGAAGAACCGTAAACCTCGAAGTAGATATCCTGGCCAAATATGTTGAATCACTCCTTGCCAAGCGTTCCGATGCTAATAAGCCGCCTCTTTCGGAAGAATATTGAAAGAGCAGGGGTACTAAAGGATTGCCGATGATCTGTGGGAGGGATTAAGAAATGAGGAAAGAAGGGGCCATCCCACGAAGGAATCATGCTCAGAAAAAGGCTCCCTTACAAAGAGGGGGCATTTCTCTATAGAGGGAAGGCGCCGAAGGGTGAAGTTGCCAGAACGCTTGATGATTGCTGAAATATTTGAATGGTTAAAGAATGGATAGCAAAAAGGCGGCCATCGAAGAGACGGATCGCAGCATGAACGAGAAAATTCCTATTTTGCAACGGTTGAAGCAGCCATCGAAGACTTCAAAGCGGGCAGAATAGTCATTGTTGTTGACGATGAGGATCGTGAAAACGAGGGGGATTTGACCATTGCGGCCGAAAAGGTGACGCCGGAAGCCATCAATTTCATGGCGCGCCATGGTCGTGGTCTCATCTGCCTGGCGATGACGGGGGAACGTCTGGATGAATTGCAAATTCCACTCATGGTCTCGGACAATACCTCGATGTATGGGACGGCATTTTGTGTTTCCATTGAAGCCAAGAGAAAGGTGTCCACAGGAATCTCGGCGGCGGATCGGGCCCAGACAATCTTAACCGCCATCCATCCGGATACGAAGCCGCAAGATCTTGTACGCCCGGGTCATGTCTTCCCCTTAAGGGCACGGAACGGGGGTGTACTTGTTCGGGCCGGCCAGACGGAGGCAGCAGTCGATCTGGCTCGTATCGCAGGGTTGACTCCGTCTGGAGTAATTTGCGAAGTGATGAATGACGATGGGACGATGTCGCGAGTCGAAGAGCTCCACCAATTTGCTTTAACCCATGGGCTCAAGATGATCACGGTCGCGGAGTTAATCAAATATCGATTACGGACGGAGAATTTTGTCCACAAGGTTGCCGAGGCCGATCTTCCCACCAGATACGGGACATTCAAGATGTTGGCCTTTGAATGCGAATACGACAAGGAGACCCATGTCGCTCTTATTTACGGCCAGATTAATCCCAAACAGCCGGTTCTGGTGCGGGTGCACGCCCATTGCCTGACGGGTGATGTTTTTGGCTCTGCCGTGTGTGATTGTCGAACACTATTGGAGAAATCCATGGAACTCATAGCCCGTGAAAGCAGCGGTGTGTTGCTTTATATGCATCAGACTGGAAGAGGATTTGAGCTGAGGAGCATGGATGGAAATACGCGTGTCGCTTACCATGGATTATTACCGGCTGGCGAAGAATCTTACAGTGTTAAACGAACCCAGCGAGGCTATGGCACTGGGGCCCAAATTTTGTCTCGTCTCCATTTGAAGAATATCCGTCTTCTGACCAATCATCCACGCAAGATTGTGGGCCTGGAGAGCTACGGAATTAAGGTGGTCGAGTATGTTCCGATTGGCTAGTTTGTGATGCGGAACTCCGCGAGAGATCCTTCTCTTCCAAGCAGAGTGCCTGCGTCTCAAGATTCTCTTTCCCCTCCACGCACTGCATTCAATTCTTAAGGCCCCGAGATATCTTCCCGAAAATCAAAGTTTTCTAACCCAGCCCGCTTTTCTCGCCTCCCCCAAGCCTGCCTGAATCCCGCGCCAAGTTTGCCTTGACGGGGTGTTTGGGCCGGTGCTACTTTTGCGACGGTCTAAAAGCACAATATTGTGAGGAGGCCCCCATGGCTGAGCCGAATGCCGGGAATACGGAGTCGCCTAAGCAAAAGCCTTATGTGCCGCCAGATTCGTTAATGACGGAATTCAGTCTAAGGGCTTTGCTGATTGGACTCGTGATGTGCATTGTTTTGGGTGCGGCCAATGCCTATCTTGGACTCAAGGCCGGGATGACGATTGCGGCGACTTATCCAGCTGCTGTGATTGGGATGGCTTTGTTACGCCTGTTCAAAGGATCGATTCTGGAGGAGAATTTTGCTCGGACGGTCGGTTCCATTGGAGAATCGGTTGCTGCCGGAGCCATTTTCACCATTCCCGCTTTCTTTATCGCGGGCATTTGGCCGGAATTTGCCACGCGCGGCCATTATCTGGAATCCACAGCCATCATGCTTGCAGGGGGCGTGTTGGGAATCATGTTTGTGGCTCTGCTCCGCCGGGTCATGGTTGACGATGCGGAACTCCCTTACCCGGAATCCGTGGCGGCTTCTGAAATCCACAAAGCGGGCCGCGCTGGCGGCACGGGAGCTCAATTCCTGTTCTCTGCGATGGGAGTCGGCGCCCTGATTCAGGCTCTCGGTCAATTCAAATTCTTTGCGACCAACTGGGAGAAGTTTGTTCCATTTTCAAAGGTCACCATTGGCCTGCGGGGGAGTGGAAACGCCACAGCGCAGGGGGGAATGGTATTGAGCGCTCCTGGAATCAGTCCGGCCTACATCGGTGTGGGTTATATTATTGGCCCCAAACTGGCATCCTTAAACTTTCAGCGGAGGACTGTTGGCTTGGGGGCTCTTCGTGCCGATGATCACCTACTTTCTTTCACCTGCTTGTTCCCCGATGGAAGTGCCGCCGATGCCGCAACCTGGATTGGGCTATCGAACAATGTTTGGAAATTTATTGTGCGTCCCATCGCGATCGGGGGAATGTTAGTCTCGGCTGGGTACACTTTGTTTCGAATGAGGAACAGCCTCATTACCGGAATCAAGCGATCCATTGGGGACGTCAAGAAAGCGGCTACGGGTGAGCACGTGGAGATTCGGACGGAACGAGATATCAACTTCAAGTGGATCATGCTGGGTATCGCGTTGACGGCAGTCGTTACGTTTCTGATCTACAATCATTTTGCTCAAGAAGCCAGAGTAGCCGGGGTTGCCACAGTGGTCATGGTGATTGCCGGTTTCTTCTTCGCAGCGGTTTCCGGCTATTTGGTTGGCGTCATTGGATCCAGTAACAATCCCATCAGTGGGCTTACCCTGTCCACGTTGTTGGTTGCAGCGTTACTGATGGTTGCCCTGGGTACCCAAGGCAGTAAGGGCGTAGCGGCGGTGTTGGGTGTAGCTGCGGTTGTGTGTGTTTCTTCGGCAGTGGCTGGCGAAATGCTCCAGGATCTCAAAGTCGGACACATCCTGGGTGGCACGCCATGGAAAATGCAAGTTGGAGATCTAGTTGGAGTGGGTCTGGCGTCCGCTGTCATGTTTCTGCCTCTGGTCGTATTGCATCAAGGAGATATCAACACGGGTGGCACAGGTTTCGGCGGCCGAAACCTTCCTGCCCCGCAGGCCAGCTTGATGGCCTTATTGGCCCAAGGCATTGTCGGCGGTCAAATGGCCTGGCCTTTGATCATTGTGGGAATGCTATTGGGGGCCGGACTCATTCTGATGCAGGTACGAAGCCCAATGCTCGTCAGCGTGGGAATGTATCTGCCCTTGGAGACGACCTTTGCGATCTTTGTGGGAGGTGTTCTAAAGGGAGTTGTGGATCGTTGGAACTCCAGGCTGCAACATAACGCAGCGCAGAAGGCTAGAGTCGAAAACAATGGAGTGCTGTTGGCTTCAGGCCTGATCGCCGGTGAGGCGCTTATCGGCTTGCTTTTCGCCGCACTGGCTTTCGCAGATATCAAGTTATTCGTGATTTTTAAGCGACCCATCATTTCTGACCAGCTTGGCGATGCTGGCTCTCATTGCATGGATCTTGATCCGAATCCCGTTAAAAAATGCCGGGAAGCCGGATGAGCCTCCCCACGGCAGTGATGTGAAAGCCAGAGTCAATGACTGGAGAGCGAAGCGCCGGTTGTTTTTTCCATTTCCTTAAGCCATGCTAGATGACCCGGTTGGTCCGCATGAGAAAAGGGCACTAGAATTCCCCCTGTGGTCAGGACGAGGCATTTACTCTACTCGATAGAGCCCATTCAAGGAGTGAACATGTCAAATGCCATTGAAGGATTGCAACCCGAACGCGTTTGGAAATATTTTGCCGAAATCTCGCGGATTCCTCGCGGTTCCAAAGATGAAGCGGCAGTGGCCCGATTTGTGTTGAAAACGGCCAAGCGCTTCAATCTAAAAGCTGATCAGGATGACTACGGGAATGTCATCGTCCGCAAGCCGGCCACTCCCGGCCGGGAACATGTGGGCAGCATTGCTCTGCAAGGGCATCTCGACATGGTGTGCGAGAAAAACGCCAACATCGTGCATGATTTTTCCAAGGACCCGATCGAAATTGTTCGTAAAGATAAGGTGCTCATGGCGAACGGAACGACGCTGGGCGCTGACAACGGCATCGCCGTTGCGACAAACCTGGCCATCATGGAAAGTCGCGATTTGGAGCACGGTCCGCTGGAGCTCCTTTTTACGATCGATGAGGAAACAGGGCTCACAGGGGCTGCCAATCTGAAACCTGATTTTTTGAGAAGCCGGACTTTGATCAATCTGGATTCGGAAGAGGAAGGAGAGCTTTTTGTCGGATGCGCCGGAGGACGAAATACAACCGGAACCTGGACTTTTGATTTTGAAAAGGGAACAGGGAAGTTCTCCGCCCAAACTCTTAGGGTCAAAGGACTCAAAGGCGGGCATTCCGGACTGGAAATCGAAAAGGGACGAGGGAATTCCATTAAGATCATCAATCGTGTCTTGTTCGCCTTGACTGAGCTTGGAGCCAGATTGTCAGCACTTAACGGTGGAAACAAAAGCAATGCGATCCCTCGCGAAGCCGAAGCCCTTTTATTCATTCCCAAGAAGAAACTGGAAGAAGTTCAAGAGGTCGTGACGCAATTCAACCAAACCATCCGGGCCGAGCTGTCTACAGTGGAACCCGACCTGCAAATTAGTCTGGCAGAAGCTGCGGAGGGCAATAAAGGTAAAGTGCTTCCAATGTCTCTGCAACGCAAGATCTGCCAGACTCTTTCGGCGTTGCCGCATGGGGTCACCAAGATGAGTGCAGAAATCACTTGGCTCGTCGAGACCTCGACAAATCTGGCCGTCATTCAGACAGGAAAAAAAGGAATCATTCTAACCACGAGTCAGCGTAGCTCGGTGGCGTCAGAGATGGAAGAGATCTGCCAGACGGTTCGATCGATACTGGAACTGGGAAAAGCCAAAGTGGAACAGGCGGATGGTTACCCGGGATGGAAACCGAATCTCGATTCCCCTATCCTGAAAGTTGCCCAAGAAACTTACCAATCAATTTTCGGGAAAGAACCTCAAGTCAAGGCCGTCCATGCCGGGCTGGAATGTGGCATCATCGGTGAAAAATTTCCGGGAATGGATATGGTCTCGTTTGGACCCACCCTGCGGGCAGTCCATTCACCGGATGAGTGCATCGATATTGAATCAGTGGACCGGTTCTGGACCTTTTTGTTAGGAATCCTCCGAAATGCGAAATGAACTCTCATTTCTTCTTGGCAGGCACAACCGCGATGCATTCGATCTCCACTCGCGCGCCAATCGCAAGACCGGAGGTGCCGAGTGAACTCCGCGCCGGAAAATGGCTGGAAAAGAATGATCGATAAACCTCGTTAAAGACAGGCCAGTCTTTCATGTCTGCCAGAAAGACGGTGCACTTGACGACGTGATCGAGCGATGAGCCGTTGCGTTCCAGGATCGTTTTCATGTTTTCCATTGCCTGTTTGGCCTCCGCCCGCATTCCGCCGGGAACCAGCTCGAGCTTGCCGGGCGTATTCCCTATCTGGCCTGCCAGATAAAGTACATTGCCGACTCGAACAGCTTCTGAGAATGGCAAACCAAGGGCCTTAGTCGCTGGAGAATTCAGGTACTCAACCGAGGGTTTTTCGGCTGAAAGCGAATTGGAGCATGGTCCAACCATCAACAATATGAGCCCAAGTCCTAAGATTGATAGAATTTTCTTTGACACCATAGGGTTCGTCTCCTGGAAGAGTTCATTTTTTGGGAATCGAGCCTTTAAGGGTTGAAACACCCTCAGACTCACGCTGTCAGTAAACACGATAGAATACCGAAGTTCTACAAGCTACTACTCTCTCGATACTCCCCATAAACCTTGCGCAGCCGGGCAGAAATTTCTCCCACGGTCGCGTAAGCTTCAACCGCTTCAATGAATGCAGGCATGAGATTTTCGGGAGTGGCAGCCAGCCGTTCGATCTGGTCGAGACAGACTTCAACCTTTTCAAAATTACGTTCTCGTTTGACTTTCTCAAGTGATTCGATCTGTTGCGACTCGGTCCTTGGATCGATCTGATGCAACGGAATGGTCACGGGGTTATCGTTGATGAATCGGTTGACTCCCACGATCACATGCTCTTCATTCTCCACAGACTTTTGATAATTGTAGGCGGACTGCAGGATCTCCTTTTGGACAAACCCGGAGTTGATCGCGGCCAGCATACCACCCATGGATTCAATCTTGTCGAGATATTCTTGGCATTCTTCTTCGATGGCATTGGTTAGAGTTTCGACGGCGTAAGAACCCCCCAATGGGTCCACTGTGTTAGACACTCCGCTTTCATAGGCGATCACCTGTTGAGTGCGGAGCGCCAGCCGAGCGGCTTCTTCCGTGGGGAGTCCCAACGCCTCGTCCCGGCTGTTGGAATGCAACGATTGGGCGCCGCCGAGAACGGCAGCTAGGGCTTGTAGCGTGACACGGATGACATTGACGTCGGGTTGCTGGGCCGTCAGAGTACTTCCTGCGGTCTGGGCGTGGAATCGAAATAGCCAGGATCGGGGATCTTTGGCGCCAAAGCGGTATTTCATCGTCTTCGCCCAAAGCCTCCGAGCCGCCCGGAACTTGGCAATTTCTTCCAGAAAATCGTTGTGAACGTTAAAAAAGAAGGACAAGCGGGGTGCAAAACGATCCACCTCAAGACCCATCTGTAACGTTGCGTCCACATAAGTAATGGCATTGGCTAGGGTAAATGCCATCTCCTGCACTGCCGTCGAGCCCGCTTCTCGGATGTGATAGCCGCTGATCGAAATCGGATTCCATTGAGGCAAATGCTGGCTGCAATAGGCGATGACATGAGTACCGAGCCGTAATGAGGATTGGAGCGGATAGATGTAAGTCCCCCGCGCGACATACTCCTTGAGAATGTCATTTTGAACCGTTCCAGAAAGCTTTTCCTGCGGGACGTTCTGCTTCCGTCCCACCGCTATGACCATCGCCAACAGGATGGGTGCTGTAGCATTGATCGTCATGGAAACGGACACCTGGTCAAGAGGAATTCCGTCCAGAAGCGTTTCCATGTCTCGTAAACTATTGATAGAGACACCTACCCTTCCGACTTCTCCCTTCGACATGGGATGATCGGCATCCATTCCCAGTTGAGTAGGCAGATCAAAGGCGACTGAAAGGCCGGTTTGTCCGAGCTCTAGAAGATATTTGAACCGCGCGTTCGATTGAGCTGCCGTTCCGAACCCTGCGTATTGACGCATTGTCCAGAGCCGTTCGCGGTACATGAGTGGATAAATCCCCCGGGTAAAAGGGAATTCCCCTGGTCGCCCTAAGTCCTTCTCCGTGTTCATTCCAACCAGGTCTTCGGGCGTGCAGCAGGGCTTTATTCGTTCCCTTGAAGAACGATGAACCTCAGGTTTGTAAGGCATATCCGGTGACAGTTACTACAAGAGTGATTTGCGATCCACGAATCAGTACAATCCAAGATATGAAGTTCTTGGCCCACAAGACAAGAATCTGCCTAGCGGCGATTATTTCATCTTCCGAACTTGATAGAAGGAATGAATCCCATATGCCAGCATCAGGAATCCAAAAGTCATTGTCGAAACGATACTGACGAAAGAAATCTCACCGAAATCGAGATATCGTCGGAGCTGCTTATAGCCATTGAAAGTGATCAATTCCTCCGAAGACAAGAAATAAAAATCCCATCGTCTCCAGAAAAATGACCCGAAATGTCTTGATCAGGTCGCGAAACGCATTTAATAACAACTTGAGCATATGCCTAGGCCGATCCCTTCTTCAAATTCGGAGAATGATAACATAACTTCCCTAAGAGGTGGCTTTATGCTCATAAGCCAGTCACCGCAGTTGCCTTGACACTCTCAGGGTATTGGGCGTAACATCGCCCCAGTTTAAGACGAATGCATTCAATTTTATTTGAAGGCTTCCTGAACTCAAAAGGGCTTGAAATAACAACGGGATTCAAGTCTGTGCGTGGGGGTCGATTGGAACCAGTGGACGAGAACTTAAAGGAACTCATGAAAGAGCTTGGGACGGCCATTAATGATACTCTTTCTAACTCTGACAATATAAGTGATGCCATTACACAAATACGGGGCGCCGGTTACGATGTTTTTCTCGTTCTGGAAGCCACGATTGGCTTCAATAAACATCAGGAACAGACATCCGAAGAACTGGATCTTTCCAAGGACCAGGTGCAGGAAGCCCGACTGGATATTACTTCCCAGGATGTTAAATTTCTAAAATCTCTCAAGATCAGTATTGACGAGAAGGAAATCGATTGAAGCCCGATGACGCTCCAGCACGAGATAGATTCTGTTAGCTAGAGGGTTTATCGCTCAGAGGATTCGGACGATCACCGGTCGTCGAATATTTTTTTACATTGTCGGTTTCCTTTTGTTTTTCTCTCTCCTGGAAGTCCCCTCCAAGACGGTTTTTGCCGGACATAAGCCTCCAAACGGATAATTTTAAGGGATATGTTGTCGCCGTGGGACCCAAGGCGATTACCGTCAAGAACAAACAAAATATCTACCACGTCCGAACCTTCAATTACTCCCCAAAAGTTGAACAGCAGCTCATGAAGAAAAAGCTTCAGCCGGGGATGATAATCACTGTCTATTACACTCGTGGCACAGACGTGGCGGTAAAACTGAAGTAAGAAGAGAGGAGCATGCTGCAGTTTGACTGGCCTCTCCACCAACATCTGACTCACTCATGAAAAAGCCGAAGGGCCCCAAGTCGCAATTCCCTCATCCCTCGTACCTGCAGCATGTCCTGAAGCCTAACTTCCAACATTCTGTTCACTACTTCTTTAAACCGCTCTCAGAGATCAACCAGGCCCATGCCATCATGCTCACGAGATGCGGAATCATTGGGCGCACGGAAGGAAGAAAGATCCTGCGAGCATTGATTAGAATTGGAGAAAAGAATCAATCGGCACGGAACTACGATTACCAGGGTGCCGAAGAAGATTTGTATTTCTACATGGAAAAACAGCTTGAATCCCTGTGCGGATCGGAAATTGCCGGGTATTTGAGTGTGGCTCGCAGCCGGAACGACGTCGACATCACCCTCTATCGAATGTTGCTCAGAGAGAATCTGTTGCACTCGGCCAGGCAAATTGCGACGCTACGGGAGGCCTTGATCGAGTTGTCCCGCCAACACTTGGATACCATTTTCCCGGTCGTCACGCACACACAACTGGCTCAGCCCACCACCCTCGCTCACTATTTTATGGCAGCTGTGGAATTCCTGGAACGGGATTCTCTACGCTTCATGAATGCCTTTCAAACAGTGAATCAATGTCCCTTGGGCGCTTGTGTCGCGACGACAACCGGCTTTCCCATTGATCGCCCGTTAGTCAGCCGATTGTTGGGATTTGATCGAGTGTTGGAAAATGCTTATGGCTGCATTGCCAGTGTGGATTATTTGATTGAGAGTGTTTGCGCAGTCTCGACCCTGATGATTAGTCTCGGTCGCTTCATTCAGGACCTGTTGATATGGAGCTCTCAGGACAGCCAGTTAATCCGGCTATCCGATGGTTTTGTGCAATGTAGCAGCATCATGCCCCAGAAAAGGAATCCCGTCGCGCTCGAACATCTACGCGTCATGGCGAGCAGTGCTCTGGGACAAAGCCAGGCCATTATTCTGGGTCTGCATAATACTCCCTTTGGGGATATCGTGGATGCCGAAGACGACATCCAACCAACGATTCGAAATACTTTCGATTATACGGCTCGCGTATTGGATTTGTTATCGGCGGTTTTGCGCACAGCTTCGTTTAACAAAGAGCGGGCGCTGTCCAAATGTAAAAGCAATGAGATTACGCTGACGGAATTGGCGGACTGGCTCGTGCGGGATCAGCACTTGCCCTTCAGGAGTTCTCATCAGATCGTGAGCCAGGTGGCTATTGAGCTGCAAAAGACACCCTTGCGGCGTAGCGGGGAATCCCATTCGCAAAGAGTTTCCAGCCTTACAGAGAAGCACAGCCGCGCTTTGCTGGGGCGAGCGATTCAAATCTCTTTAAGCCAAATGGAGGAGATTCTTGACCCTGTCCGGTTCGTCGAATCCAGAACCATCGTTGGCGGCCCAGCACCGGATGCTGTCTGCCGGAGCATTAGACAACACACGCGAATTCTCAATACCCACCAGAGTTGGCTGCAAAAACAAGAACGGACATTGCAGGGCTACATCGGACAGCTGAACTCGTTATAACCAACCGGATTGGAGATCGATGGTTTTCACAAAGTTGCGGATCACTGCGCGGATTACCTTGGGAGTCGTCTTATGGCTCCTGGTGCTCAATGGTTGTGTTTCCAGCCCAAATTCAAAAACCGTTCTGGTCATTTACTCGACGCATGGTAAAGAGTTGCTGACCGAGTTTGAAAGTCTGTTTGAGCAGAAGAACCCCAAGGTAGATGTGCGTTGGATGGATATGGGCAGTCAGGATGTCTTGGACCGATTGCGCTCTGAAAAGGAGAACCCTCAGGCCGATTTGTGGTGGGGGGCTCCCTCTGTCCTTTTTGAGCAGGGGCAAGATGAGGGTTTGCTCGAGCCCTATAAACCCAGCTGGGCCGAGCATGTACCGCAAGATTCGCATAGTCCCACCCATGGTTGGTATGGCAGCTATGAAACTCCTGAAGTCATCGCGTTCAATAGCACTGTGCTCAAGAAGCACGAAGCTCCGCAAGATTGGGATGATCTGTTGGATCCGAAATGGCACAAGAAAATCATTTTGCGAGACCCGCTTGCTTCGGGCACCATGAGAACCATCTTTTGCGCAATGATTCTCAGATTTTACCAGCTCTCAGGCTCTTCTCAACCTGGTTACGAATGGCTGAAGAAACTGGATTTCAATACGAAAGACTACGTTGCCAATATGACTCTCTTGAACCAAAAACTAGCAAGACAAGAGGGTATCGTCACCGTGTGGAACATGCCCGATATTGAACTGCAACGAGCCAGATATCGCTATCCATTTTCTTACATCATCCCTTTAAGCGGCACCCCGATTGTGACTGAAGGCATTGCTCTCGTGGCTAAATCAAAGAATCTCGAACTGGGAAAACAGTTTTATGAATTCGTCACCAGTCAGGATAGCCTGATTCTTGCAGCTCAGCAGTTTTATCGCATTCCCTGTCGAAAAGACATCCCTCCGGAAAAATTACCCGAGTGGATGACGAAATCGGTGATCCGACACATGCCTATTGATTGGAAGGTTATGGCGGAAAAGTCGAATGAGTGGATGAGATTCTGGGACACTGAAATCAGAAATAAAGGCACAATGTAAGAGTGGCGAAGCCTCGTTAGCGGGGTCCTGGTGTTTTTCCAGCAGACATTCATCTCGACCTAATTGTCGTGCCCCCATTTCGTTCATGTGGGCTTGTGAACGATTTTGAGTCCTTGACCCCGCTTTCCTCGAGAGAGGTTTATTATGGGCAGAAGGTGTAATACCAAGTTGCAAGCAATTATATCCATGAAGCTGAGCTCGCCTCTCCAGCGGAGAGGAATTGAAGCTGTCACCGTTTTAATTCGACTGGGTTTGAAAAGACACGTCATTCTTTACGCAGCATAAATAATCGATTATTGGCCATTCACTAGGGTCATGACCCAATGCCGTTTTTAGAGCTCAACAACCTCACCTGTCGATTTGGGGACAAAGCTGCCTTGCTTCATTTCAATCTCAGTGTGAAGAAGGGCGAAATCATGAGCCTGCTCGGGCCGAGTGGTTGCGGCAAGACTACGACGCTCCGTCTCATTGCGGGATTTTTGTCTCCGTCGGAAGGGAAAATTCTTATCCAGGGCCGCGACGTTACCCGTTGTCTCCAGAGCAACGGTCGATGGGAATGGTGTTTCAGTCTTACGCTCTTTTCCCGCATCTCAACGTATTTGAAAATGTAGCTTTTGGATTGAGAGCGGCTCACCTTCCTTCGCGACAGATTCCCGAAAGAGTCAGGAAAACTTTGAGTCAGGTTCACCTGTCGGGTTATGAAAATCGTCCCATCTTCCAACTCAGCGGGGGAGAACAGCAAAGAGTGGCAATTGCCAGGGCGCTTGTGATTGAGCCGCAAATTCTCTTGCTCGACGAGCCTCTGAGCAATCTGGATGCCGGTCTCCGAGAGCGTACCCGTAAGCAGCTTCGGGAACTCATTTCCAGTCTCAACATGACAACCTTATTCGTGACCCACGATCAGGAAGATGCCTTTGCCCTCTCTGATCGAATTTCACTCCTTTCCAGCGGGATTTGCCAGCAGATCGGAACCGCCCATGAACTTTATAATCATCCGGCGAATGAGTTTGTCGCAGGATTTATTGGGAAGTCCAACATTCTGGCATTACGGCTCCAAGGGTTGGATGAAAATTCGTTGTTCTTCGAACTCCCGCAAGGAGAAAAACTTTGTCTGCCTGTTCCGCGGGATCGGCAATTTGTGTTAGGCCGGGTTTATCGATTGCTCTTGCGACCGGAGAGAATAGAATTTTCCAAGACACGATCAGAATACCGCACTTTTTCCAGCAAGAGATCAAGGGCGGGCGGTTTGCAGGAGCGTACTATGAATGGGAACTGGAGGGGGAAGGACAACAAATTTTGGCTACAGGAAAAGATCCGCTGACTCCTTCGCCGGTCGACGCCGGATCCATTGTCACCCTTTATGGATCTCCATTGGCATTCCATGTGTTAGAGGCCTGATCTCTATGCCTGTCAAACGTCATTCGGATGTCCTGCTCTATACCTTCGTTCTGGGGATTCTGCTCTGGCTGGTCCTTTATCCGAATCTGTACTTATTTGTTCAAAGTTTTCTGAATGAAAATAATTTGACTTTGGCTCACTACCGGGAGTTTTTCAGAAGCCCTTCCCAGCTTGAAGCCCTCCGCAACAGTATCTGGATCTCTGCCTGGAGTGTGATCCTTTCTGCCCTGATCGGAATCCCCCTGGCTTTTCTCTTTACTCGCTATGATTTTCCGGGAAAACGAGTGTTTGCCTCTCTCGCCTCGTTACCTGTTCTGTTGCCCCCACTCGTCGGAGTCATTGCGTTCCTGTTTCTTTATGGGGAAAGCGGAATATTAAACCGCAGTTTGCAACGTTGGCTTGGGAGGAGTGAGCCCTTTATTTCGCTGCGAGGCGTTGGAGCGATCTTGCTGGTCCACGCCTATACCATGTATGTTTACTTTTATCTCTTTGTTTCAGCAGGATTGAAACGCATTGATCATACGCTGGCAGAGGCAGCCCGATCGCTCGGAGCTTCGAGACTGAGAACGTTTTTGGCAGTGACACTGCGACAGCTTACCCCGGCTCTGGCTGGGGCATCACTTCTAACTTTCATGACGTCAATGGCGAGCTTTAGCGCTCCGTATATCTTTGGAGGTGGTGTCCGGATCCTGGCTTTGCAGATCTACAATTCCAAGCTCAACGGGGATCTGAAAATGTCGATGGTCGAAACCGTAATTCTCACTTCGACGTCGATCCTTTTCCTGCTTTTTCTCCAGCGATACGAAGGAACGGGCAAATTCAGATCCGTGAACAAAGGAGCATCCTGGGTACCTACCCGAGTGACACACCGAGGAATCCAAGTAGTTGCAGCATTCTTGGGGATCATCATGGTGTTGGTCCTATTGTTACCTCACCTGACCCTAATCTTGGTCAGCTTTGTGAAAGAAGGAACTTGGACCACAGAAATATTACCTCCCGAGTATACGGTCGAAAACTACATTCGATTATTCTCATCTCCGGAATTGCTTGAGCCTGTCTTCAATAGTCTTCAAATGGCCTTCCTGGCAACCCTGGCCAATTTCCTATTTGCCATACTGATTGTCTCTCTCATCGTTCAGAAACAGGTACGCGGTCGTTTCCTGCTGAGTAGTTTGGTGATCTTGCCATGGGCGCTCCCTGGAACTGTTCTTGCTTTGAGCCTAGCGACCACCTTTAGTCAAAACCGTCTCTGGGAGGCTAGAATACTGCTGGTCGGCACTTATTGGATTCTTCCGCTTGCATATTTCATCCGGAATATTCCGGTGGTCGTTCGTGCTTTTCAATCCAGTTTTGAACAGCTGGATCCCACTTTAGATGAAGCCGCTCGTCTGCTGGGGGGTAAATGGTTCTTTCGTTTCTCAAGGGTTACCTTGCCGCTCGTGCTTCCCGGGGTTGTGGCGGGATCACTGCTCGCATTTGTCGCGGCTCTTGGTGAGTTCGTCACGTCCATCGTCATTTATACTCTGCGGAATCGCCCCATCTCAGTTGAAATTCTTTCGCAACTCCGCCAGTTTAATTTCGGAACCGCAGCGGCTTATGGTGTTCTGTTGACCTTTTTGATTGGCGCAGTTTTTATCCTTTCCGGAAAATATATTTCCGGAACCGATGCGCGGGCACCTGTGTGACTATAAAGGGATTACCCGAGCATCTCGATCGCTCTATGGGACCACGCCGTCCTGCTTGCGGGGATCAGGAAAGCCTACCCAACATAACGCTGATTTGAAACGAACCGGCCATGACTAAACTAAAATTGTTTTTGCTCATTTCCCCTCACTTTTTTTGCGTTTAGTTCTTTCTCTTCTTTTCACAATCACTGGATCTCCCTTTAGATCGGGGAGCTGTAGGCTTGGTCCAGGCACTAGACCGACTGCCTTCTATTTCCCGTGTCATGTTTATTGCGGCACATCCGGATGATGAAAATTCCGGGGCGCTTCCGCTATGTGAGCCGGGGGTTGCATGCAAGAACCGCTTTGCTCACCCTCACTCGAGGAGAAGGCGGGCAAAATCTCATTGGTTCGGAAATGTTCGAAGGGCTAGGGATGATCCGGACTGGAGAACTCCTGGCTGCGGATGAATACTACGGAGTCGAACAGTATTTCACTAGGGCGTTCGACTTCGGTTTTTCGAGAACTGCAGAAGAATCGTTTCAAAAGTGGGGGCGAGAGGCCATTCTGAGTGACATGGTCCGTGCCATTCGTCAGTTTCGCCCGCACATTATCGTCTCGGTTTGGTCCGGGGATCCTCGCGACGGGCATGGACACCATCAGGCTTGCGGAATATTGGCCAAGGAGGCCTTTTTTGCTGCGGGAGATGGAAACAATTCCCGGAACTGGCCCAGGAAGGCCTTGCACCGTGGAAAGTCCAGAAGCTCTACATTCGGGTGTCCAAAGCTGATGAGTCTTCCTTTGCCATCAATACGGGGAAATATATCCCCCTCTTCGGTACATCCTTCCAGGAAATCGCGGCTCTCGGTTACAGTTTTCATCGGAGTCAAGGGAGCGGTGACAGCTATGCTCTTCCTGGCGAATATGATTCATTTTTTCGCTTGATTTACCCCGATACTCCCCATGATTCGGGGTTCTTCGACAGTCTGGTGCTTGAAATAAAGGACCTTCCTTCACTCCTGGAAGCGGAATCACCGAAAAGACAATGGCTCTCTGAGGAGATGGGTTTGGTGGAGCACTTGGTTCGCGAAGCCCGACAGAATTTCCAGCCGGAAGATTTTTCCGGAACTGTCGGGCCGTTACTTCAAGGTATTGTGAAACTCAGAAAGATTCAAGAAACGTTAACGCAGAGTTTCGGAAACCCAGGAATCAAGGCACCCGGCGAAGTTGCTTTTCCTCCTCAACGAGAAGGAAAGAGATTTCATGAAGGCTTTAGATTTAGCCACAGGCCTGTATTTTGAAGGTCTTGCGGAAGACTCGTCAGTGACTCCAGGGCAATCCTTTGCGGTTCGCGCAACTGTTGTGAATCGATTTTCTGAAAAAATTGAACTCACTCAGGTCGATCTTGCAGCTGAAGAAAAATGGGAGTTGAAACTGCGAGAACGAGGGGCCTCATGGGTCGAACCCGGAAAGAAGACAGTTTTTGAGTTCTCGGTTTCTGTTCCAGTCGATGCCAAGCCGAGCCGGATTCCTTGGAAACGAAACAGCCGGAAGGATGCGATTTACGCTATCGCGGATGATCCTTTCACATTGGCGCCGGTTCCCTCCCCTCGCCTCTTTGCCTTGCTGGAATATCAACTCCGAGGCGTGCGATTAAGTTCAAAACGCCCCGTTCAATTTTTGGATTCGAACCCCTTGCGGGGAACTCACAAGGTTCCGTTACTGGTACTCCCCGCCGTATCGCTTGAGGTTTCTCCTTCGTTGCAGTTGATCCCTCTGGAAATTTCCGAAGCCCGTCGCGAGATTCAAATCAAAGTAGTCAATAATGCACGTTCATCTTCTTCAGGCTTGCTTAAGGCTCTGCACCTCCGGAATGGAACGTAACGCCTGCTGAAATACCCTTTTCGCTGGCTCGGGAGGGGGAAGCCAATTCTTTTAAGTTCGAAATAATCTCGAAGCCGGGGCTGAAGCCAGGTCGTTATCCCATCGAGATCATCGCGGTTGTCAATGGGACAGAGATCAATGAAGAATACCGGCAGATCTCTGTCCAGGACGTGTGGCGCTTTCCAATTTATCGGAAAGCAGCGTCACAACTCGAGGTTCTAGACCTTCATATCCCTGCCGGCCTCTCCGTTGCATATATCACGGGACCAGGAGACAGGGTTCCCGATACGCTCCAGCAATTGGGTATCCCGGTGAAACTACTCGGGCCGGAAAACCTGGCGAGTGGGGACCTAAGCAACTATAGCTCGATCCTGGTCGGAGTGCGCGCTTATGAGGTTCGAGACGATTTAGTTGCAAACAACACCCGGCTTTTGGAATATGTGAAGGCGGGAGGCACACTGATCGTCCAGTACCAACGCCGTGCAGGATGGAGTCGAGGTTCGTTTCCCCCCTACCCTGCCAGACTCCAAAGCGATGACCATCGTGTTACGGACGAAACGGCGCCGGTGACAATTCTTGAATCGTCAAACTCGATCTTCAACCTTCCCAACCGCATTACAGGAAGTGACTTTGAAGGCTGGGTTCAGGAGCGAGGATTGTATTTCTTTCAGGACCGTGATCCCCGTTTCAAGCCTTTGCTTTCGATGGGAGACCCGGGCTTTCCTCATGTTGGACGGGGGATTACTGATTGCCGATTACGGAAAGGGTAAGTATGTTTTGACCGCCCTCTCCTGGTTTCGGCAGTTGCCTGAGGGAGTGCCCGGGGCAATCCGGATCTTTGTGAATCTGATTAGTCTGAGCCGCCAGAGCGAGAGATGATTTGGCTGAAACGGACGTCGGCAGAGAATTCTTGTTTGAAAACCAGCAATTTCTTTTGATGAAATCATGTTTAGCGGATCGAGACTTTGGCGGACATTGGTGGGTTTCCTGCAGCGGAACCATTTCACCTATGCTGCTGCGATTGCCTTCTACGCGCTATTCTCTTTCTTCCCCCTCATATTAATTCTACTCAGTATTGGCGGTGTCTTTATCCACCGCTACCATCTCGAAAACTCGATCATTACTTCAGTTCGATTTTATTTACCGATCGGAGCAGATCTGGTTGAAAACAATCTCCGGACTATCACCGCCTCCACCGGGACGGACTTCACTCGTGGCGCTTGTGTTATTGATTTGGACAGCCTCTGGCGCCTTCCTCCCTTTGGAGTTGGCTCTGAATGAGGCCTGGGGAGTGAAACGGGAACGCGGTTTTATTCGGCGCCGCTTGTTTGCTGCCCTGATGACGCTTCTTTTCGGCTTTTTCATTCTTATTTCTGTTTTTCTGACTACCATGATTGTGCGCTTTGACCACTACCTTAAGGGCTTGCTTAAAGACGAATGGCATTATGCCATGTCGCCGATGTTCATCAAAGGAATGCTCGTCCTTGTAAGTTTGGGTTTGGCCGTAGTCATGTTTTCTTTCATTTATAAATTTGTTCCGTACACAAGGGTGCGATTTGCTCAGGTAATCCCGAGTGCGGTCATAGGGGCCTTTACCTGGGAAATTGCGAAATATGGCTTCACCTCGATTGATCCAATTTTCCAATTACACCTCAGTCTATGGATCCATCGCCTCGATCATTGTCATCTTGACTTGGGTCTATCTTTCTACCGTCATCATCTTGTTTTTTGCGGAGTATTCTGCTCAATCCTCCGTGAAGGAAGAAACCGAAGTGATTCCTGGACTTGGTGCTGTTGAATGGGTCATTACAAAATCATAACGCCGTCTCAATTGTGTTTGATATGATCGCCGCTGGAGGCCGAGAGTAAAGCCATGAAAGTTGCGCTGATCGGTTATGGAAAGATGGGGCGGGAAGTCGAATGTGTGGCGGCGCAACGCGGGCACACGATCTCCGGCAAGATTGATCCTGAAGGAATCGACACGACACAACCCTTGATTTCTGCCACGAGTCTTGGAGCGGCCGACGTCGGCATTGAGTTCACGAATCCGGGAGCCGTGTTGGAGAATCTTCGCCTTATGGCAGCCATGAGAACGCCTGTGGTTGTGGGAACCACAGGTTGGTACCAACACCTCCCGCAGGTAGAGGAACTGGTGCGAAATTCAGGAATCGGTTTGGTCTACGCCCCAAATTTCTCTCTGGGAGTGAATCTTTTTTATCAAATCGTTACCAGAGCAGCGGGGTTGTTTCAACCTTTTAACGAATACGACGTCAGTCTCAGCGAAACCCATCATCGCCAGAAACTGGACAGCCCGAGCGGAACTGCCAAGAAACTCATTGAGATCATCCGGGCAAAGTTTCCACGTAAGAAAAAAGTTGTCACGGATTCTTTGAATCGCGCCATCGCTGACGACGAACTGCATGTCACGTCTCTCAGGATCGGTCACGTCCCGGGTATCCATTCGGTACTCTTTGATTCCCCTGCAGACACCATTGAATTGACGCATACGGTCCGGTCCCGAGCGGGATTTGCCACCGGTGCCGTCCTGGCTGCAGAATGGATCCGCGGCCGAAAAGGACTGTTTACATTCGAACAAGTACTGAAAGACTTACTGAGTAGGCAAGGGCACAGAAGATTAAGTGTCCTCATAATCAGCAGCATAGTAAGCTTTCAAAGGAGCGCCATGATGACTGATAAACCCCTGTTTCGCGGTGCAATGACTGCTCTGGTGACCCCTTTTGACAAATCCGGGAAACTCGATGAAGGAAATTTGCGACGGCTTGTTGAATTCCAAATTGCTGGAGGAATTGATGCCCTTGTACCGTGCGGAACAACCGGTGAAGCGTCAACACTGGAATACGATGAGCATTTCCGGGTGTGTGAACTGACGGTCGAATGTGTCAACAAACGGGCAAAGGTCATTATTGGAGGTGGGAGCAATAATACGCGCCGTGCCATTGCCCTGACTCAATTTGCCAGGAAGATTGGAGCAGACGGAGTCCTCTCGGTCGGTCCTTATTACAACAAACCTACCCAAGAAGGTCACTACCAGCATTTCAGGGCGATTGCCGAATCGGCCGATATCCCGATCATCATTTACAATATTCCAAGTCGGACTGGAGTCAATATTGAACCCGACACGCTGTTGCGATTAGCTGAGATCCCCAACATCGTCGGAGTCAAAGAAGCCTCCGGAAATCTAGACCAAATGATCGCCATCCTCCGAGATCGTCCCAAACACTTTTCTGTTCTGGCTGGAGATGATTCCTTTTCACTGCCCCTGATTTCAGTAGGTGGGGACGGTTGCATTTCGGTTCTGGCAAACGAGATGCCCCGGGAATTTGCGCAGATGATCCATGCCGCCATGGAAAACCGCTGGGATCAAGCCCGAGCAATCAACTACCATACCTACGCCTTGATGCGAGCTAATTTTCTCGAAACCAATCCAGTACCGGTGAAGGCCGCCCTGGCCATGATGGGGATGATTGAGGAGGTGTATCGATTGCCCCTGGTACCCATGCAGCCGAAGAATCGTGAGAAACTCGCCTCAGTCCTCCGCAGCCTTAAGCTGATTTAGTTGGTATAATGCTTGACAGGTAACGTCTCCTCCCGTATTTCTCAAATGTTTGGGAACTCCATGTATCGAACTCCAAGGACGCCCGCCATCTATACCTTCTTGTTGACTCTCATCTTGATGGTGACTTTACAGGTGGGTGTGCAAGGCCAAGATCAGCAAATCACCGATCAACCAAGCCCCACAGCAGGGGCGAAGAAGGAGGTCCCCCAAGGAGGAGCAATTCGTGGGAAGGTCATTGGAACTGACACGGGGGCGGGCTTGAGGAAGGTGAACCTCATGCTGCAGGGCACACAATCGCAAACGGGGGATAAACCGACCACAACTCAAACGGATGCCAGCGGGGGATACCGGTTCGAAGATGTCAAACCCGGGAAATACACCTTGAGCGCTTTCCGGAATGGGTATGTGAACCAGGTTTACGGGCAGAAGGCCTCTGATTCATTTTCACAGTCTGGCGGGATTACCCTGGATGTCCGCTCTGGAGAGAGTCTCAATTCGATCAATTTCAAATTAATTCGCGGTGGTGCGGTGGAGGGCCGTATCTTGGATGCCGACAATGAGCCGGTTGCTCGAGCTTTCGTTCAAGTCGCCCGTTACACTTCGTTTCAAGGAAAACGCCGGCTTATGCCTACAGGCATGGCCCAAACAGACGACCGCGGCCACTATCGGCTATTCAATATTCCTCCCGGAATGTACTACCTTAGCGCAGTTTATCGTGCCTTTGAAATGCCGGAAGGAGGTTCCGGTTCTCCCTCCACCTATTATCCAGGAGTCATGACTCTTCAAGAAGCCTCCAAAATCCAAGTGAGCGCAGCCCGTGATCTCACCGGAATGGACATGATTCTGGTCGAGGGCGATTCTTATTTGGTAAGTGGAAAAATCGTCGGGCCTGATGGCAAGCCTATCATCGGCGGATGGATTAATCCCGTCCGTGTCCCGTTAAGCGATTTTCTCTCCTTTTCGTCGGGGAACAGCACCGATGCTCAGGGAGAATTCAAACTCAAGGGACTCTTTCCTGGAAAGTACCGCCTTTCTGCAGGGACTCAACGGGAAGGAAAACAGCTGATTGGGAACGCAATTGTCGAGGTCTCGAACAGCGATATCGAAGGAGTCCTGATTGCTCTCGGCGAAGGCATTGAGATCACGGGTCGAATAGTGATTGAAGGGCAAAACGCTTCGTTAGATTTGCGACGACTCCGAGTATCATTGATGGCCGACCTTGAAAGTGGCATTGGAAATTTCATGGGAGGAGCCGCGGGGAGTGAAGTGAAGGACGATTTCACATTTCGTCTCGCCAACGTTTCCGAAATGACCGGTTACCTCAGGGTCTCAGGACTGGCCGGAAATTTTTTCTTGAAGTCTGTCCGCGTGGAAGGGCAGGAGATGGCCGATGCATCCATAGAAATCAAAGGCAACAGCCCGCTGGAAGGAGTGGAAGTCGTGATCTCGCCTCAAGGAGCATCTCTCAATGGTACCGTCAAGTCGGATGAGCAGGGACCTCCCTTCAAAGGTGCTACGGTCATGGTTTTCCCGGGTGATCCTGAATCAAGAGGTATCCATTCTCGCTTTGTCAAAAAAACGCAGTCCGATCAAAAGGGTAATTACACCATCCAGGGGTTCCCGCCGGGCGAATATTTTCTGAGCGCATTGAAGTCAGTTGAGGGGGGACTTGAATCAGACGAAGCCTTCTTGAAACAACTCCAAAAGACTTCGAAGAAGGTCAACTTGGAGACCGGGGAGACCAAGACGGAATCGCTCATTGCGGTGGATGCACCCGAAATTGAGTGAGACTGAAGGGCGACACCAAAGGAATGTGGCGTTCGACGCGATAATACTTGAGTTTCTGAGTGCCGGCATGCCCTCGTAGGCACATGGGATTCTCATTTCCAATGCTACTCACTTCCCCAGTACCAATTTTGCCAAAGTGTCCGAGTCCATCCGGTTAGAGTATTCCCCGATATTCATTTCGAGAAACCGATCGCGTGGAACACCTATTAATCTCAAATTCCGAAGTTGGTGATCGGTGAAACGCGCGCTCCGCCGCGCGTTCGTTAAGCGTGCGACGGAGCGCCCGCTCCACCAGGCAAAGCAAAACCAACTTTGGAGTTCAGGTTAATTTTCGATCCCCGACGGTTCGTTTCTCTAACTCGTGTTAACATGATTGAGTCAGCCGAAAGGAATAGCTCTTGTCCAGACCCCACCACAAAAGAAAAGCATGAACGACTTGGAAAAGCTTATCCTTATTCACTTTGCAAAGAAGCGTGAGGAACTCACTGAGGAGTCCGCACTTCTTTTTGACTGTTTCATTGAGAAGCTGGATGGGGGAAAAATTCGGGCGGCTGAAAAGAAGAACGGAAAATGGGAAGTCAACCCTTGGGTCAAACAGGGGATTCTACTTGGCTTCAAGCTGGGGAATATCGTCGACTGTTCAATCGATCAGCATTTTCAGTTTCGAGATAAGCACACCTATCCATTGAAAGATTTGAGAACGTCAGCTCAAAGTGTCAGGCTGGTGCCTGGAGGCTCTTCTGTCCGGAGGGGAGCCTATCTGGGCAACGGTGTCACTTTGATGCCTCCCATGTATGTCAATGTGGGTGCTTATGTAGACGATGGGACGATGGTGGATTCCCATGCCTTGGTAGGTTCCTGTGCCCAGATTGGCAAGAGAGTGCATCTCAGTGCGGGTTGTCAGATTGGCGGTGTCCTGGAACCGGTCGGCGCGATGCCTGTCATTATTGAAGATGACGTCTTGGTTGGCGGCAACTGCGGGATTTACGACGGGACGCTGGTTCAAGCGGGTGCTGTCATCGGCGCCGGAACTATCATCACCGGCTCGGTCCCGATTTTCGATTTGGTCAAGAAAGAAGTTTATAGAAAGACCAAAGACAAACCGTTGGTCATTCCGGAAAATGCGGTTGTCGTTCCAGGGACAAGAGCGATTAGTGGCGAATTTGCCCGTCAACATGGGATCCACCTGGCATGCCCGATGATCATCAAGTACCGGGATCAATCGACCGATGCGGCCACTGCTCTTGAAGATTTGCTGCGGTGAATTCGGCGTTGGCTCCATCAATTAGTTAATACAAACGCAATAAATAATGTTCAAATTCCGCACGACCCCCCTCAAGTCCCCCTTGTGCAAGGGGGGACAACTTGGGGGCGAAGAATTACTGGAAAACAACAATGGCTGAAGAAATTTTAGACCGCGGGTTTTATACTCGCGTACAATCCCGGGCGCAGTCTCTCCAGCCAAAACTAGTCGGGATCCGAAGAGTCCTCCACCGGCAGCCTGAGCTGAGCAACCGGGAGTTTCGCACCTCCAAATTGGTGGCCGAATACCTCAATAGTCTAGGACTCCAGGTCCAAACACTCGTAGCCCATACCGGGGTCGTAGCGGTGCTTGCAGGTGAGCAAGAGGGGCCTACGGTAGCAGTGCGTGTTGATATGGACGCATTGCCAATTCAAGAAACTTTGGATGTGCCCTACAAATCTGAGGTAGAAGGAGTCAAACACGCCTGTGGCCATGACGTGCACACAACGATGGGTCTTGGAGTAGCAGAAACACTGATGAATTTTCGAGATGTAATCCCGGGCAAGGTTAAGTTCATCTTTCAACCGGCCGAGGAAGGGCCACCGGAGGGGGAAACGGGAGGCGCGGCCCTGATGGTAAAAGAAGGAGTTTTGGAAGACCCGACCGTGGAGGCAATATTTGGCATTCACGTCATGCCGACCATCGAGGTCGGGGAAATTGGAGTCCATACGGGAGCCGTTTGGGCGAGCAATGATACGATCGAAATTCTGATCCACGGGCGGAAGACACACGCTGCTTACCCGCATACCGGGGTGGACGCCATCACCGTTGCCGCGCAGGTGGTGCTGGGATTACAAACGATGGTTACCCGCCTGGTCGACGTCCGCGACCCCCTGCTCATTTCTTTTGGAATCTTCGAGGGCGGAAATCAGTTCAACGTGCTCGCCGATCGAGTCCGCCTGCAGGGAATTGTGCGTAGCCTGAGTCCGGAAGTTCGCGAGGCGGCCCCGAAACGGATCGAAGAGGTATTGAGGGGTGTGACGCAATCATTTGGGGCATCTTATACCCTCACCTGGACTGCGGGTGCCCCGGTCACGATGAATCACCCAAGGTTGGTTGCTCATGCCATCCCAACGCTCGAATCTGCGTTCGGAAAAGAAAATGTGATCATGCAACGGCCACAGATGGGGGCGGAAGACTTTGCGTGTTTTGCGGAAAAAATTCCAGGATTCTACTTCTGGCTGGGAGTGCGTAATGAAGCGAAGGGAATTACCCGGATGCTTCACACTCCCGAATTTGACGTGGACGAGAATTGCCTATCGATCGGAGTCAGTGCACTCAGTCATCTTATGCTGTCGTACCTGCAATCACACTCTCGTTAAGCTATCACCGGCTTAGGCAGAGGGTCCATGATCAGCTGTGGATCCGAAATGAGAACCTTCGTGCGAGGTGGAACAGACCGAGTCAACCAGACGTTTCCGCCGATGACCGAACCTCTTCCGATGACCGTGTCTCCGCCCAGAATGGTGGCTCCGGCGTAAATTACGACATCATCTTCAATAGTGGGGTGCCGTTTGAGGCCACGGATCAACCTTCCTGTGTCATCTTTTGGGAAACTTAACGCACCCAGCGTGACACCCTGGTAGAGTTTGACATTTTGGCCAATTATAGTGGTCTCTCCAATAACGACCCCGGTTCCGTGATCGATAAAAAAGAATTGTCCAATCTGAGCGCCCGGATGGATATCGATTCCGGTCTTGGAGTGGGCAAACTCCGTGATCATGCGCGGCAAAAGAGGAATTCCTTGCTTGTGCAGCTCATGGGCCATGCGATAAACCATGATGGCGAAGATACAAGGATAACTGAAGATCACCTCGTCGTAGCCTTTTGAGGCCGGATCTCCATCGTAGGCTGCTTTTACGTCGTTCGCCAAGGCATGACGGAGGTCGGGAATTTTTGCCAGAAAACTAATCGCTTGGGACGCAGCAATCTCTTCACAATGGGAGCACTCGTTCTCATTGAGCTTGCATCCATGGCGAATCCCGCGATAGATTTCGCTCACCAGCAATTCGTAAACAGACTCGAGACAGTCCCCTACGTGGTACTTGATGCTGTGGTAATCCAACCCCTTTTTCCCGAAGTAGCCCGGGAAAATGATCTGTTGGAGAATTTCAACCAGCTGGACCATGTTTTCCCGTGAGGGTAAAAGATTCGTTTCGAGGTGCTGCAACGGCACGTCAATGGGACCGTACGTCGCCACGATCCTGTCCGTGATTAAGGGCAACTGATGTTTTGGGTTGGAATTGTCCATAGGTTCCCTCCCTGAAATTCAAGGGTTGCATTGATTAAAACGTAAACCGAAACGCTTGTCAAACGCGGATGTTCAGGGACCCGGCGGCATCAGGTGTAATGGGTGTCTGGACGGCCATCGCTTTTAGGAACTACGGGGCCTTGTTGAACCGTGATGTTGAAGATACTGCAGAGCCCGGATCCTCCGGGCCGCCGCAAAGACAACCATTTCCGTCCGAATGCTCCGTGGCGCAAGAACTGCTTGAAGTGAAATGACTTATTCTTTCGAATTCCAAAATTTCCTCAGCGCGTCGACGTAATTATTGCTGACGAGTTCCTGGGGAGACGAATCGTACCAGTCCCGAGGAAACAGGGACATGTAGTTTTCATAGCCGAAGCGCCGATCCAAGAGCACGAGAATACCTCGATCGGTCTCTGTCCGGATGATGCGTCCCGCCGACTGTACCACACGATTCATGCCGGGATACAAAAACGCGTATTCGAAACCCATGGAACAATTCTCTTCGTAATAGCGGCGAATCAGCTCTGTTTCGAACGAAACCTTTGGCAGTCCCGGACCCACAACAATAGCGCCGATCGCCAAATCTCCCGGAAAATCGACGCCTTCGGCAAAAATTCCTCCCTGCACAGCGAGGACTAAATGCGCTTCCCCCTGAGCCGAGAGTTTTTCCAAAAGGGCATTTCTACTGTGATCCGCCATCACCCGGCTCTGAATGAGAAGCTTGTAGTCAGAGGGGTTGAGGTGTTGAGCCACTAGGGCCATGAAATCGAAGCTTGGGAAAAAGGCAAAGTAATTGCCGCGGTGGACTGCAACGACTTCCTCGATGATTCGCGCGATTCGGGCCAGATGCTTGTCACGCTGTCGATAGGTTGTAGAGACGTCAGGAATAACCAGGATCTTACGATTCTCTGGCGGGAACGGAGAAGGCAGAGAAAGGCGCCGGGAATTTTGATCCAGACCCAAGACATCGGAATAAAACTCCAGTGGAGTCAGGGTTGCAGACATTGCCAGCACCGAAAAGTACTTTTTGTTTATTTTCTTGAGCTGGCCAGAGGGATCCAGGCAAATGATTTTGAGTCGAGGTGTTTTTGCGGAGACATCGAGCACATGGACAAATTCATCGCCAGTCAGTTCCAATACGCCGCAAAATCGCGAGAAAGAGTAAAAGAAATCAAGGATTTGATCCTCATCCTGCCATCTTCCCCAGCGTCGCTGTTCCATCAAGTAGCGTTGCATTAATTCATCCAGAGTGTTTTTTTGTTCTCTAAAAAACTCTCGATCAAATGAAATCACAGCCTGCGGGTTTTCTTGGATTTCGGGAAACAGCTCGCCCAGTTCCTCGACGTATTCCTCTATTCCAGAGAGAAATTCGGCGAGTACTTTCAGAAAGTCATTGGAAAGTGGCTTGGATTGGGCTGGCGCCTGTCCATTTTCAGCTAAGCTCTGCTGCAAAGGGAGTTCGAATTCAACCATAGAGGACAGGGCATGCTGTTTCAGAATCTGAACCCTTTGAAGGTCTAACTCAGGGGAGTAATATTCGCGTGCTCTGGAGTAAAGGTTATGAGCTTCGTCAACAATCAAGATGATCCGACTTGCATCCAGACCTGAAAGTCCTTCGATTGAGACGCGGGGGTCATAGACGTAGTTATAGTCGCACACGGTCACTTGGACCTGCGGAACGAGCTCCAGGGACAGCTCAAACGGGCAGACTTCCACCTCAACGGCCCGCGAGTAGACGAGTTCCGGCGTGATAACCGGCACGTTCGTAAAAGAAGAACGCAGAGCGGAGCGCTCCATCTTCCCGAAGAAATTCTTCGCATAGGGGCAGCGTGCTTCGTGACAGCATACGACATCATTGGCGCAGCTCTTTTCTTTTGATCGCAAGATGAGACTATTGAACGGTGCGGGGGATTCGCGGCCGGTCGGGCCTGATGAAATGGACTTACTGGTCAGAAGCCTCAAGGTGTCTACCACAATTCTCTGCTGAGTAGTCTTTGACGTGAGGAAGAAAATGGAGAGCCCATTTCTGACTGCAAACTGCAAGCTGCCATAAAGCGCTGCCACGGTCTTTCCGATGCCAGTGGGCGCAGATACGAGGAGATGTTGACGGTCCTGCAGGGCAGAATCGACGGCCTCGATCATAGTGTCCTGGTGCCGGCGCATCTGCGAGAAAGGGAAGCGGATTGTGCCTGCCTGTGTTGCCTGTTCTACTTTCCGCAGGGAACTTTCTTCATGGACCAGGATAATCCGTTCGAGCTGGTCTTGAATAAAGTCGTGAATAGTCTCTAGATCGGTTACAACCTCTACCGAGGTCCATTTCTGGTCCTCACAGCTGATGACAACCAGATTCCCGACCACGTCCCTGAGTTCATGAAGTTGAGACCAAAGATAAAGATAAATTTTTAGTTGCAAGTAGTAACCTTCGGGAAGATCTTCGCGTCGAAATTCCTCTTGCAAACGGAGAACGGATTTGATCTCCTCGATGATGGTTTGGCGATTGCTCTCATAAACACCATCGACTCTTCCCTGGATGAGCACCGAATAGCCTTTATGCATCATCTGAAACCGGATGGTTTGCTCTTTCTGGTACCCAGGATGCAACTTTGCTTGTCGGGTTTGGTGCGCCTCATGGAGGGCCTGCCCGAGCTCGTTTCGAACGCCACTCAGAGGCAACAAATTGAGGCTCCCGCCGGACCATTCTGGCCCGCACAAGTCACGAACCGCTAGGGTCAGGGTACGGTTTTGATAATCGAACTGGATGGACATTTATACTAGCAGGTTTTACGTTCACGCCGCCGAAGACTCGTTCGTGGTTCTGGAGAATGGAAGTGATTCAAGGTAAACTTCCAGATACTCCTTCTCACGAGTGATCCAAAGGCAGGATTTGATCGCTCCGGACTCAATGCTAGAATGAATTCATGGCAGTTTTTACAGCACGGCATCGAATTCTGCAGATTTCGATTTTGCAACTCTTCTATGATCCAAAACTCCTGAGGCTGAATCTGTGAAACGAAAGAAGCTATTGATTGTCGGTGTTTCGTTCCTGGCAGTGGTTCTGATCGGCCTGTCGGCTGTCCCACTCTTTGTCGATTCGAATGGGCTGAAAAACCTCATTATTGCACAGCTTGAGTCCAGGCTTCAGCGCAAGATTACAGCCAGAGAGGCAGGCGTCCGCATCTTTACGGGTCCAGGGATTGAGTTGCGAGAGGTTACCATTGCAGACGATCCAGGGTTCAGCAAAAATCCGTTTATGATGGTGGAATCTTTGGTCGTCAGAGCTGGAATACTCCCCCTTTTAAGCGGCAAGATAGAAATCAGTGATCTCAAGATCACCCACCCGGTCGTTGAATTGATCCAAAACCGCGAGGGACTATGGAATTATTCTTCCCTGATGAAGGCTCCTGGTCAAGGAAGTCATCCCCCGGTGAGTTCACCAACGATGCCAAGGCCGAAAGAATCAGGGAGCGCAAGCCAGTCGACCACTACGCAGAACGCAGAGTCTCTTCCCGTTGCGATTTCATCCCTGGCGCTGCGTGAGGGGACGCTTTCAATCGTCAAGAGTCTGCCTGAAGGAGGCCGTCAAGTCAGCCGTTGGGAGCACATCAACCTGGAGCTATCCGATATTTCACCGACGACAGCGAGCCGTTTTGATCTCTCCTTGGGTCTCGGAGGCAATGCCAAAGAATAAACTACGGCTTTCGGGGACTTTCGGTCCTTTGAACCTGCAAGCAATGGACAAAGCGGCCTTGGATGCAAAACTCGAGTTGTCCGAAGTCCCAGTTGCGGAGCTTCTCATCCCGTTTGAAATTGCCACAACCCGGCATTGGGTTGGAACGCTGAGTACCTCCACTCATATCTATGGCAGCCTATCCAGCGGCGTTGTCTTCGATGGATTGACTCACTATTCTGATATTGCTGCAACGCTCGGGACGTTGGAATCGGCACACGTCAAAGGTGAAATCCAACACAAATTCAGCTACCAGTTTGGTTCAGGTTCTTTAAATCTGGATCATCTTCAACTGCAAGCCCCGAACTCTACGATCTCTCTCTCTGGATCAATCCAGAACCAAAAAGGAGAAACCCTTCTTGATCTCAGCTTGAAATCCTCCAAGGCTTCCTTTGATGATCTTTTAGCGCTGGGATCGGTTTTTGGTCAAGGGCCCCCCAATGGCGTGCAAGCCGGCGGATATGGCCAGGCAGACTTAGAAATTAAAGGGAACACCGGAAACCTGGCGCTTAAGGGAGAAGCCAAATTTACGGATTTAAACATCCGCTATCCGGGCTTGTCCGAAAAAATTGTCCTATCGCCCGTTACGTTGATATTCAAAAACAACGAAATGCAATCAAACCCTTTTCTTGCCAGTGTGGGGGAGAGAACTCGCTTGCAATTACAACTCACTTCGGGGTTTGGCTCTGTCTCCTTTCTAAATGCCAAAGTCAGCACCGAGCGTCCCGTGCCAGTGAACGATTTGCAGGCGATTGGCCATTCTTTTGGGTTTAGGCTGCCCGAAGGTACAAAGCTGCAAGACGGGACCGTAAACCTTCAACTGGATTTGAAAGAACGCTTCCGGCCAAACTCAGAACTTCAAGTGGAAGGGCAGTCTGTCTTCAGTGGAACTGTATTGCAGGCTGCCAGTCTTAAAGTTCCTATTCAAATTCACAATGCACTCCTCAGATTTACGGGAAACTCGGCTACCGTTAGCGACCTTTCGGCTACCATTAGCGACATTCATTTCAACGGGAATGTGAAAGTGGCTCCATTCAACTCGCCTGTATTTTCTTTTGCGCTAAAGCTTAATCAACTGAATCTTTCGAAATGGTCCGATCTCATCGCCTCCGATGGAGATAAAACTCCCAAGCATTCGACACTTTTGAAGCCGGCTTCCTGGAATCTGCTGTTTTGCGCAACAACTCCCGTTGTCTATGCGTCAGGAGGGGGCGGCGGTTCGACCCGAGATCCGTTGAGTGATCTCTCCATTAAAGACAGCAGTCTGGCGATTGAAAAGGTCTATTCCGAACCACGCGTTCTGACAAACCTGACGTCGAACGTCCGAATGCAAAATAAGATCCTGGATCTATCCAATCTACAATTTCAAGTGGACCACGGAGATCACGCCGGTAGCCTAACCGTTGACTTTAACCGGCCTCAGCCAGGTTACACTTACAGCGCCAAACTGCGCAACGTCGATGCCAATGAATTTCTGGCGGAGAATTTTTCGTTGAAGAACACGATTTATGGGAATCTGTCCTCCGATTTTGAGCTCCATTTCAGTGGTTCAAATTATGATGAACTCACTCACGGTCTCGTTGGATCAGGGAAGTTGGGCATTGCAAAGGGTCGGATCACAAGCTTTAACATGAGCGAACAGGTCGCGACTTTGGGTAAACTGGCTGGAATGAATCTGGGCCAATCGGGCACCGAGTTTGAGGATCTGGCGAGTGATTTTGTTATTCGAGAAGGCCGCATCTTCACCTCCAATATGCATGTGAAGATGACCACGATGCGGCTGCAGGGCAACGGCTTTTTTGGTTTTGACAAAACAACAGATTGCCGAATTCTGGCAGAACTTTTGAGTGAGCCCGGCCGTAAGAGCGGGGATTCGACCCAATTAGCCAATGTTGCTGCGGGTGTCCTTTTCAAGAATTCGCAAGGGAATATAGTTTTGCCACTCCGGATGACGGGGCTCATTACCAGTCCAAAATTCACCTTAGATCCGCAAGCCGCTAATGATTTGTGGAAGAATATGTTGCGTGACGGAAGCGTCAAAGAAGCCATGGATTCCATCCAGAGCCTGTTTAAACCCAAGAAATCGGCGACCCCTCCGGCAGCTTCAGGAACTCCCAGTGGCAAAGAGGCCAGCGGCGGTGAAGAGAAACCGCCGGAAAAGAAATCATCCCCTTGGGATGATTTGCTAAAGGGTGTCATGGATCAGGCCCAACCAAAGAAGAAAACCGAAGAAAAAAAATAATCCCCCCAGTCCGCCTACAAACAGAATAAATGATCAACCGGATACCCGCAAAAGCTCTTCTTTTTCTAATGCTCATGACGAGCTATTCTTCACTGCTCGCCATGGGAAAAGCAGAGTACCGTGCACTGGCTGAACACTATGCTCCCGTGATCTATCAGGAAGCGCACTCTGTGGTTCTGGATTCAGTCACCCGGTTTGACTTCGACGGTGACTGGAACGGGGCCAACAATTGGAGAAATGCTTACCTTTATGATCTTCCAGGCTATGTGTATTACGCCGTCATTGAATCGACGAAGCATTTTTTCATAACCTATGCGTTTTATCATGTGAGGGACTATACAGCCCGCCCCTTGGAAGGTTTTGCACCGAAGACCGAGCATGAAAATGATATGGAAGGGTGCACTTTAACGATAGAGAAAGATCGGACACGATGGGGAAAACCCGTGCTGATGGAAACCCTCGCCCACGACCATTTCTATATATACGAAAATCCTCACTATCGACGAGTCAATGCAAACAATGCCCCTGTTGATGGGTCTATTGTATTTTTGAAGCAGGAAGACGAAACGCATCATTTTCAGCCCGCTCTCTATATCGAGCCGGAAGGGCATGGCGTGAAAGCAGCACCCGAACAGGTTACTGAAAGCAACTTCCAGCACCCCGGGATGATCTATCGCTTCCGTGGGAGAGGGGCAGAGTCGCCTCAGAGCAATAAAGACCCCGACGTCAGTTATGAATTGATCAGCATTGAAGAGACTTTATGGGCAAAACGAAATGAAGTAGGCAATTCCTCTCTTTACTGCTGTACCGATTCCTATGCTATGCCAAACGGACAAAATGCTTCCATCGGTTGTTCGTTCAACGGTCCTATTGGAAGCTGCTCGGCAAAACCCCCATGGGGTTGGGATCAGGCCGATGATGGTCTTATCAAGAAAGGCGACTGGTTCCGTGATCCTCTCTTTGCTTACCCTCAGCAGGTACGGGTCCAGGGTCTTGAAGGAAATTACCTCTACAATCCCTATTTGCAGTTTGCGCCAACTAGAAGTACTCCAGGCGTTACCTGTGAAGAGAGCACAGAGAGTAAGACCGTGAAAGAAGCGGCCGCTGCCACGCTGTTTGGAGTGGCTAAAGTGCTGCTTTCCGGGGGACTTTCTTCTAAAAAGATTGGGGATCAGGCCAAGCAGCTTTTTATGACGGAAACGGTGCTGCTGGAATGGGGCGGGAAAGCTGATTTTGAGCGTTGGGATTGGGATAAGACCGTCGCCGCATCGTTGTTACCCTCCTTCCCCCAAGACAAGCTGATCGAGGGAATGCAAATCCCGGTTGCTCAGAATTTTGTTTTTTCCAGTCCGGCATTCAAGGCTCCCAGCCGGTACTTTGATAGTTTGATCCTGAAATACCAGGCTACCGAGAGCGACATCAAAGCAAAAATTTATTGGCGTTACGACGAGATGACCGAATTTGATGAAACTCACAGCCAGAGCGCAAGCCTGAAGAAGAGTGATCAATGGACCCGCGAGCGGGTTGACCTGACGGAATCGAAAAATTGGGACAAGGGGAAAACGATTACTCAAATTAAAATTGAGATTCTTTCGCCGTCGAACCAAAAGCTCGCTACAATAAGCCCCACAACATCAGGATCAGAACCAATTTCGGTTTCTGGTCAGGTGTTGTTCAATTACATCATCTTTGATCGAAATTCCTTCTCGGACACTTTCGAGAGGTAAGAACCTTAGATGAAAGGGATCAAGAGGGCGAATGATCCGAGGGCTTTCATGAAAGATATTTTTGTTGCGGATCTTCAGGCGAACCAAGCCATTACCGCAATATTCCTGGTCAAATCAAAAGAAGTGAAATCCAAGAAAACGGGAGAGTCCTATCTGTCCCTGACCTTGGCAGACAAGAGCGGAGACTTGGATGCCAAAATGTGGGACAACGTGGAAGAAGTCGAAGAGACGTTCGGCCGGGATGATTTTGTCAAAGTCAAAGGGCTTGTTCAGGTCTATCGAAACAAGACTCAGCTCACGGTTCACAAATTGCGTCGTTGTCAGGATGATGAGGTTGATTTCGCGGATTACTTTCCGAGGACCAGCAAAGATGTCGAGGCTATGTTTGAGGAACTCGTCGGGATGGCCGATGGTCTTGAAAACCCCCACTTGCACGATTTGCTGATGGCCATTTTACTCGATGATGACTTTTCCACCCGCTTCAAACAGGCGCCGGCAGCCAAATCTTTGCATCACGCCTGGTTGGGAGGCTTACTGGAACATACTCTTTCCTTATGCAAGCTCTGCCGCCTAATCAGTCAGCACTACGTGGAACTGGATTTCGACCTCCTCCTGACCGGGGCGGTTCTCCATGACATCGGAAAGACTCAGGAGCTGAGTTATGCGAGGAGTTTCAGCTATACCAACGAAGGGCAGCTTCTTGGACACATGGTTTTGGAGCTGGAGCTGGTAAACCAAAAGATTGCCCAGATCGAGGAATTTCCACCCGAACTCAAGATGCTCATCCAGCACATGATTATTTCTCATCATGGGGAGTACGAGTTTGGGAGTCCCAAGTTACCCATGTTCCCGGAGGCCCTCGTGTTGCACTGCCTGGACAACTTGGACAGTAAGCTGGAAGGAATGAAGATGGTTCTCAAAAGCGATCCTAATATTGAAGGGGATTGGACAGGTTACAATCACATGTTCGGGAGGCCATTGTTTAAGAGGTATCCAAGAAATGCCAAAAGCGATAGCAAAAAAGATTGAAGAAAGTCCCGTCATGGATCCGCACCCGCCTCGCTCGTGCCGGGGACCCCAGGACTTGAGCCGGCTCGAATTGGAATGTCTGCGAGCTATCTGGTTGGGGAACGCCTTGACGGTTCACGCTGTTCAAGAGTTCCTAGCTCCCTTTCGCCCGTTGGCGTATACCACGGTCATGACTATCCTGGACAGGCTAGCCCAGAAAGGAGCTGTAACGCGGATAAAAAAGGGGAAGGCTTACCTTTATGCTCCGGCTCTGGAATTGGAGGAATCCCGAAAAGTAGCGGTCAAGCAGCTCGTCGATTTCTATTTTGATGGGTCGTTTCAGAAACTTTTGAATTACTTGGGTCAACAGGCGCTCGGAAGTCAGGAAATGAAGGGACCCGTTTCACCACCCAATAAAACCACCCCAGAAACCATTCCAGGAATACAGGATTGCCTGCTGTAGAGCATAGTTGGGAAAAAATCGTTCAGGCGCGGCTTCTCTTCCCCAAACATTGGACATGATCGGTAGAAACCGTCAAATGGGGAAAGGTGAGAAAGTTCACACTGGATCAGAGAACCTGGCGGGGCAACACCCAAACTACCCCTTTGAAAATATTGTAGGCCGCGTGCCCTCCCCGACGCTGCCTACGAATTTATTCATGTCTTTGGGCTGAAAGGGACCGGTTATTGATTTAAGAGCTTCCCTTATTGATTCTTCTGGCGCAGTCGTTTGCGGAATCGGATGTCCAGACCAAACGCTCCGTCAATGTCGCGAGAGCCGATCACGGTCGCAGAGTCATTTAGAAAATATTCGATGTAAATGACCTGTTGCTCGTTGTTGGAAACGTTGGTGGAGTAAGTGATTGCCAGGTTTTTCGTAACTTGTTGACCCATGGTCACTCGGGTCGTTGGGTCGCGCTCGTTTCCGATGAGGAGTGGATCAACTCGAAAACTATCCAGTCCAAAGATTCGCTTGACGCGCGAGCCCATTTTTAACGAAAGCCCTTCCGAAAGAATAGCTGCGGCCCCTGAGGAACTGTCCTGCTGGAGACCGCCGGTCGTATTGGGGCGATAGGAACTGCTCGTTAATCCTGATTTTGCCGAACCTCCAGTCGCCACCAAGTTGAAAATATCAACGGTGGGCAGTGGGGGATCCGAGCGGATATTGGCTCTGAGTTTGTCCAGTGTTCCGCTTAGGTTTAAGACAATCCGGTAATCGCGGACGTCACCCTCCGCTTCCAGATCAATTCGAGGATCGATGCGGACGGGATTAAGAAATTCTACCCGCCCTCGGGTTAACCGGTAACGCAAGCCTTGGAAGAAGACTTCTCCCTCACTTGCCTCCAAACTTCCTGTTACGAACGGCCTGCCTGCCGTGCCTTTGACTTTCAAGTCTGCACGGGCCAAGGTTCGAAGGAGCGGGGTATCCAGCTTGATATTTCGGTCGCCGCCGACGGTTAAATCGAGATGCAGCTCGTTACCGAAATCCTTTGCTCCAGGCCAATTGGCTGTCTTCGAGCGATTTTCCAAGTATTGAGTGAGTGGGTCATATCCTTTCTGGAAGGAAGCACTGAGAACCCGGATATTGCCGGAGAGCACCTGGGATTGTTGGGAACCTCTAAGGGCCAAATCCGCATCGACCACGTTTCTCATCCCTTCCGGGTATCGGATTCTGACTTCATGACCCTGAATCTTAAGATTCAACATCTTTATTTTCTCTTCTCCAAAAAGCAAACTCCCCGTCGTCGTGATTTTCCCCCCTCCGCTGGTCCCGGTGATGTTTTCGATTCGAATTTGATTTTCGTCAAAGAAGATCGTTCCGTTAGTTTGAGATAAAGAATTGGGAAACCCGGCATATGCAAACTGGGCATTGGTTAGTTTTCCCTGCCCTTGAATCCGCGGATCATGCAACGTGCCGCGGACCTGGGCATTTACCGTCCCGCTTCCCGATGCCGTCAAGCTTTTGGTAAATTCGTTGAGAAGGGCCAGATTGAACTCACCCTTCATGGCCAGGTTCAGTTGTCCTTTGCCCGCGAGATCGATTGAGCCGTTCAATATCAGGACAGTCCCTTTTCCAGTAAACTCAGCATTTCGGATGGCTGCCTTTTCACCAGATACTGCGATCTCAAAAGGTTTGGCCGACTGGAGCTGTGCTTCGCGGAACTGGATTTTTACAGACTGTAACAAGCCATTAACAGTTATTTCCTCAGGTCTGCTGAGAGGACCTGAAACAGTGACCTGCCCGGCGGCCTGGCTGCTGAGTTTTTCAGGAACGACGGGCAATACCTTCATGAAATAAGGGGTCAGGATTAGATTATTGAACGTAAGCTGGGCTTTAAGAGACAGGCTCTCGTTTAGTTCGACGGTTCCGTCCGCGTTGAGTTGGATCCCAGGATTCATCGATGCGATCGTAAAGCTCGAGACTTGATTGGCGGTATTGACGTGAAGAAGGTAGTCCCCAACGTTCTCACCTGCCACCGTCAATGTTCTTAGCTCAAACTGTCCTTTCAGTGCCGGACGACGGAAAGAGCCTTCGGCTTCGAGCGAAATTCCTTGCAAGCTTCCATTCACTTTGGTTTTTTCAGGGTGAACCCAGGGCAACTGTTCGAGAAGGAGATCCGATCCTGTCATTCTTGAATGAAATGTCTGCTCCTGGAGATTGATTTGGGCAGTGCCGGTCAGATGGCCGGAACCGATTCTTAAGGTGAATGACGACACATTCAGGACGGGATCTTGATATTCGATGGTTACGTCGGCTTTTTCAAGAGGCTGCTGGAGAAACTGGCCTTTCGATAAGACGAGGTGTCCGTCAATAAGGGGCTGCCGGAAATTCCCTTTGAGCCGCAATTCTCCGCCGATCCGGCCGCTGATCGGAAAACTCCTTCCGATCATGGCAACCAGGTCCTCCGCTAAGCTATCTTGTGCATGAACCTCCAGGTCAATGTCTCCATTGGGTAAGCGCGTCGAGGGGTTGAGGGGTAGTCTGCCTTGCAGGTTGGCAAGAGAATTAGCTTTGTTCAATGTTGTATGGTCTAACTGGATTTCCAGGGTATTCGCCTGAAGTGCCCCCTTGACTTCATCGGCCTGATAATTTCCAAATGTGAGGTGGCGAAGGAGAAATTGTCCTTCAAGTCGCGGGGCCTGCCTGTTTCCATGGATTGAACCTTCAAAAGAAGCCTCACCCCGAAGATCAGGTATTAGGAATGCAAACTCACCCAAATTTTCAGAGTGGAATTCTAATCCTACTCTAGAATCGCCACCCGGAGAGATGTTGCCCTCAAGCTTCAACCTGCTTTGTTTGAGTTGCAGCTGTGTGTTGTGGAACAACAGGCTTGTGTCATTGGCCGAAAAATTAAGGTCCCCACTGATCGGAAGAACCGCAGTAGAAGAGGTCTGGCGGTCGATGTGATCTGGCCCCGGAAGTACTTTCAAATGCCCTTCTCCATTGAAATCTTTCCCTGGCCCCCGCCAAGTTGCCCGCAGCGACCCTTGAATTTGCCCGGTAGGGGTAATGGTTGACAAGCCAGCGACCTGTGCAAGACCAGATAAATCAATCCCGTTCAGCGTCAAGTCAGTAGTGAACAGGAGGGCATGGAAGGGATCGTCTACCCGCACGCTTCCGGCGGCATGACCTTTTAGTCCTTCCAGCTGGATTTTCTGGAAATCAAATTGCTTCGAGTTCAGAGCGAAGTCACAGCTGAGGCGGTCCACCTGCGAGTGTTTCATCGAGAGCTTCTGCCCTTCCAGCTTTCCTACACTCCGCCAACTGTCGGGTGAGAACTCAAACTGTCCTTGCAAATTCAATACGCCCTGAACATCGGGTAATTGTGGTGCAAAAGGATGAATGTCCGACACCTGCAAATGCCCGCGGTAAATCAGCGTCCCTCTGGGAGCCGCGAGATTTTCCAAAACTCCTTCTGCTTCAAGCCCGGAGTTGTTGGTTGTCAGGACGAGGCGTTGCAGCTTGATGGTGTCGCGCAGCCATTCGCAGGTAAGGTCGAGCCCTCCGGTCAAAGTAACCTTGCCCCAACGCACAGTCCCTTTCCTGTAACCCAATTGAGTAAGATAGGATTCCCGGGTCATAGGCCGATCCGCGGACAGATGCGCGCCTTCCACCTCAACATTCCATGCCAGGTTCTTTTCGTTGATTTGGATGTTTCCGTTCTCGATGCTGAGGTGGTGAATTTGCAGGAGAAAAGGATCTAGCGTAGCCCTTCTGTTGGGTAGATTCGTAGAGTCGTTCAGTCCGAATCCCAGATGGATCGATGGTTCGACGATCCGCAACCTCTGGATTTGGAACGAAAACAGCCACAGGCTGCGCCATCGAGGCCTTAGCTCAACCACCGGAATCGAGAGTAACGGGGAACCTGAAGAGAGCTCCTGAGTGTCTATTCGCAGATGGGTAATGAGAAGGCGCGGAGGGAAAAAATGAACGGTCAAAGCTTCCACAGAAGATTTGCCCCCGGTCCACTTGTTCAGAGATGCAACCAGTTGCTTTCTCAGGGATTCTTCAATGGGGCCATGATTCAGCCAATAATACGCCGAAAGAAGTGATAACCCGGCTAACAACAGGAGTAGGGCAATAATCAATAGTTTTCGAAATTTCATAGAATCCAGAGTTCTGTCATCCAACTACTCAAAAATATGAATGTTAGCCGTGTCCTTCAGCGAAGCCAGCCACTCTTCGATGGCTTGATTAACTTTCTCTTCAGTCAGAATTTCTCGTATTTTGGGCTCTAACTCAGCCTGTGGCGGAAACTGTTGAATTCCTTTGCGTTCCATTTCTGGGATCAATGTTTTTTGGTAATACGTTGTAATTTCGGCGGGATCGATGACGGCAAATTGACGAAACCGGCTGTCAACATGCTTCAAAACCAGAATTTGCCATCGCAAGTGCTCTTTCAATTCTTTCCGTGTGGTATGCGAATCGAGCAGGATTTGATCCAATGGGTCTTTCCCTCCCCATTTTTCTTGTAACGCATTGAGCTGAGCCTCAATTTCTTCATCTGTTATCTTGCTTCCGGGAAATCCCACAATCTGCTCGCTCAGTAATAGTTTTTCAATCATTCTGTCGATCAATTCTCTTTGGATAGCTTTTTCTTCAGTTAGATTGTCTTGGTTCGAAGACTGGAGACGATGATCCAAGTGATAGAATTTTTCTTCTTCTTCGAGATCGCTCAACGTGATGATCTGATTATTGACCACCGCAACAATCCGATCAATCGTCTCGCAGATACCAATGAAAGGAGAGCTCAGGGAAAACATCAAGCCAATGAACACAATTCGGACAATTGTTGCCACCGAGCCGGACCCTGGGATTCCAAACACTCGGAACACTCGGTGGACATTTTTCGCTCTCATTGGATTTCTTTCAATTCTCTATTTTTGGATAGGAGACCCATACAGCGCTCAAAATCTAACGTACGAATATGAATATTATGATACACCCCAACTTAAAAGGGATTCCCGATAGTAAAGAAAACCTTGGTCGACGGTTGCCCCGGCGGGGGGGCAAGATTCCGCCCGATATCAACCCGGATCGGGCCAAAAGGTGTCTTGTACCGTAACCCGATTCCAAGAGTGTTGCTAAACGTTGCCAGCTTAAAATCCCGGATCCTTGCAAAAACGTTTCCGGCGTCATAAAACGGAGCCACAGAGAAATTGCCCGCCACAGGAATACGCAGCTCGAAATTTGCGATGAAAAGAGCATTTCCTCCGAGAGGAGACCCCGTTGCCGGGTCCAGTGGCCCAGCCAGATCCAGACCGAACCCCCTTAAGGTAGTCGAACCGCCGGCAAAAAAGCGTTCAGAAATCGGAACGTCGAGGGTGCTGCCAAATGGCCCCTTCAGACCCAGCCGAAAAGAAGTGGCTAGAACTGTCTTCTTGTACACTCGCCGATTCATCTGGGTTTGACCAAACACGGAGACCAAATTCACTTCCGACCCATAAGCTTTGGCTGCCACAGAGAAGTTCACCGTGTTAAAGGTCCCCTTCTGAGGTTCAAACGGGTCGTCCCGCGTGTCTCTGAGCCACGCCGTGGAGAAGGTTGAAAGTCGCAACGTGCCAAGGTTTTCAAATCCTGTGGCCGCCGGATTGACGGTAACATCGGAAAGGTTGACGGTTTCGTAATTGTAGCGAATGAAGAAGTTGTCGACACGATGGAATCGCTTCATAATTTGCATCGATGCGTTCACACGCGCGGTGTTAAAAGGGAGGTTGTAGCCCGGGGCATTCTCGGCATACAAGGTCACAGAGGAATCCAGGTCATGATTGAAAAGGCGCGGCTCGCGGTAGGTGATCTGTCCTCGCTGTTCCAGAACGCTTGCCCGGACCCTGAAACTGAGGGATCGGTCCAGACCAAAAAGGTTTTTGCGTGTAATTTCAACAGTCCCACGAGGGCCCTCGTTGGTTTGATACCCGAAACCATATCCCAAAACGAGCGGACTGGAGTCTTCAACGCGGATGATGACTGGACGATAGTCGTCGCTCCGGTTGACGTTGACTGGAACAATCTCCACCCGGTCGAAAATTCCCAGGCCATAGAGCTTCTGTTGACTGGTAAGCATTTTTTCAATGCTGAGCGGGTCTCCTTCGTGAAAGAGAATACTGCGGGTGATTATTTTTCGCTTGGTCAATCGATTTCCGACCACGTAAATATCACCAATCTGGATTCTTACCCCTTCAAACACGATATAGTCGATTTGAACTCTTTCCGGAGAAATGCGTTGAATCTTTGGATTCCACCATCACATCCGGATACCCCAGCCCCAGATACGTCGACTCGATCAATCGGCGGGCTTCATCGAGTTTTTTTTGAGAGTAAGGCATTCCGGGGTTTAGGCTGGTTCGCTTCAACAACTCTTCCTTGGACATCACGGTATCGCCCGCGACGTGGATTTCGGAAACGAGAGTTTGCTTGCCTTCATTCACCTGAAAGGTAATGGTCACATTGACTCCCGACGGGTCATCTTCAAAGGACGGGGTGATAACGACCTGTTCAAACCCTTCCTGGAGATAAAGGTCTCGAATTCGATCCGCATCCTGCTTCACCAATTCCGGGCTAAACCTTCCTTTACCCGTCAGCGAACCCTGTTGGGTCTGCAAGGCCCCCAGGAGCTGGTTTCGTCCAAGATAATTGGCCCCCTGGAATGCGATTGAGACGACTCGTTGGCGATTTCCCCGATCGATCTTGTAATTAATCTGGTAAGCTTTTTCACTCGGGACTTCAATGAATTCGCTCTCGACCGTGACGTCGAAGTACCCTTCGCGCTTGAAAAAATCCTCGATATTCCTGCGACCCTCTTCGATCAGATCCGGGTCGATACTGGCTTCCTCATAAATCGGGATGAGCTGACGCAGCGTCTTTCGTGGAATCTTCCCGCCTGCCAGTTCAATGTAAACAAACGATCCGGAATCCACCAAAATCGTGATCTGAACCGTATTAGTTTTCTCTTCGAAATGGATGCTCTCCAACCGGATATTGGCATTCAAGAACCCGCGCTTAATATAGAGCTTTCGAATCCGTTCCAAATTCTTCCTCAGCATCTCTCCGCTGTATGGTCGCCCCGGTCGCATCTTGATGACGGCCAAAATTTCCTTCACATCCAATTGGGGCGATCCGGTGATTTCTATTTTCTCGATGGTCGCACGTGGCCCGGCCTGCGCCCGGTAGTTAACATTGACCAAATGGGATTCTTGAAGGAACTGAATATCAGGGTGAACGGCGGCCCGGTAGTAACCGGCATCCCGGTAAGCCCTCAATACGCTTGAGGACAACTCCTCCACGGCCTTGTGTGAATAAATCTCGCCAATGGGCAACTGAACCAGATTGGAGATCGTTGGTTTGATCACGAGGTCCCCGGAGATCCGAAAATCCGCAAAAAAGAAGTTTGGGGTGAGGTTAAAGGTGATGACCAATCCCTCTTCACGGATTTCAGCATCCACCTCGACGTAGGAAAATTCTTTCGTCTTGTATAGATTCTCAATACTGTGGCGGATATCGCCGGAATTCAGTGCCTGTCCCACGGAAATGTTAATGGTCTTATAAAGATGATCGGTTTTGATGGAATCAGTTGAGCTGAATTCGATGAGAGCAATGGTCAAGCCGGCATATTTGTCGGCGGGGGCACCTGAGGTGGCCTGTAGAGAAGAAAATAAGAATAGGATGCAGGGGAAAAGGAAAAGGCTTCTGAAGAGAGAATCTCTACAAGTCTTGATTAGACTGCACGGTCCAATGCAAATCTCATTCCAACTCATTAAGGAACTTCATCGGCTAGGCACAGGGGGAATCGTTAGGATAGGACCTAATGTCGACTATCGCTAAGTACAAAATCAGTTTCCCCGATTTGGCGGATTATCTCAAGGGTTTAGTAGAAGGTCTGACCTGTAAAACCATCTCCATCTGCTCTATAATGCCAAATATCAGTTCAAACTCATAGACTGGGGCATGAGAGAAAATGAGATGATTTATACTTTGAAGGGTCGCTTCACTCGGTTGTTTCTGTGGATACTCATTGGGACTCCCGGAACTGTCCTGGCGGATAGTTCTGCTATTCCCCGGTCTGAGCACCCCCGCCCTGATCTCATGCGATCCGCATGGCAGACGCTCAATGGCGAATGGGAATTTGAGTTTGACGACCAGGACGTTGGAATCAAGGAAAATTGGTTCAAGCCGCCCAAATCCTTCTCCAGAAAAATTTTAGTCCCTTTTTGTTTCCAGAGCTCTTTCAGCGGCATCGCTGATCCCTCCTTTCATGAACAGGTCTGGTATCGTCGTATGATCCAGATCCCGGAAGGATGGCATTCAAAGCGAATCATGCTCCATTTTGGGGCTGTGGATTATCAAGCCACAGTGTGGGTCAATGGAAATCAGGTTGGCTACCATGAGGGTGGGCATGTGGGGTTTGAGTGTGACATCACGGACTATTTAAAGCCTGCGCAAAACGTCGTCGTGTTGCGGGCCTGGGATTCCCCCACTGATCAGACTATCCCTCGTGGAAAACAGTATTGGAAACCCAAATCCGAGAGGATTTGGTACACACGGACCACTGGGATCTGGCAACCGGTCTGGCTGGAAGCGGTCGATGCCATTCACGTCAACCACCTGCGGGTCACACCCGATGTCGATCATGCACAGGTAAGAATCGAAACGTTCTTGAGCCGAGCCGCTCCGGATTTGAAGGTGCGCATCAGCCTTCACCCGGGGAAAGCGCTTCCGTCACAACTGGAAGAACCCTGTTTAGACGGCAAAGCATCAACTGTTTTCCGACTCAACGACCAAGAGCTGTGGAGTCCTGAACACCCGCAGCTCTATGATTTGACTATTGAGGTGTTAGCCGGTGGTAAAGTCCTGGATAGAGTTTCGAGTTATTTTGGACAACGAAAAATCAGTGCACAAGAAGGTCGCGTCACTCTCAACAACGTACCGTACTATCTGAAAATGGTTCTCGATCAGGGGTATTGGCCGGAGAGCCTGCTGACTCCTCCCAGTGAAGCAGCCATTCTATATGATATCAACATGACCAAAGCCTTCGGGTTTAATGGAGCGCGTAAACATCAAAAAGTAGAGGATCCGCGCTGGCTCTACTGGGCAGATAAGCTGGGGTTGATCGTGTGGGGAGAAATGGCCAATGCCCATCAATACAGTGAAACTTATGTGGCGCGCTTCACTGCCGAATGGCTGCAGATCCTTAACCGGGATTTCAACCACCCTTCGATCATCACCTGGGTTCCAATTAATGAAAGCTGGGGGGTTCCTAATATCCTGACTGAAAAAGCACAACAGGAACACGCCAGAACAATGGTCCATATGATTCACTCCATTGATCCAACACGGCTGGTAGTGGATAACGATGGCTGGGAACACACCGACGTGACAGATCTTTTCACTCTGCATGACTATGCGAAGACCGGAGAAGAATTGGCGGCCAAATATAAAGTGCTTCAGGCGGACAGGACACAGATTCCCCCCAATGCACGAAACGCCCTAGTACAGGGTTGCCAGTGGAATCGAACCCCATTCCTAATGACTGAATTCGGAGGGATTGCATACCGAAAGGGTGCCCCTTCGGATGCGCAAGAGTGGGGCTATTCCGGAATCGAGCCCTCCCAAGAGGCCCTGTTGTTGCGGTTGGCGGGCTTAGTGAAGGCGGTGCGGGAAAATTCGGTTTTTGCCGGCTACTGTTACACGCAGCTTACCGACGTTGAGCAGGAAATCAATGGCTTGATGACCTATGATCGCAAACCTAAGGCAGACCCTTCCGAATTTGTTAAGATCTTCGGTAAGTAAGAAAGACTTCCATAATGGGGGCACCCTTCGGGCTCCTCTCGCTCCCTAGGTTTGAGACTGCTCTCACGATGGGTTGATTTCAGGTGATGAATGAAAAGAAAATCCCCCACGGGTGGTGATGGACAGCCGAGGCATTCCAGATGTTTTCTAGAAAGCAATTCCAGGCCGCTCCCATATTTATTTAGTTGATTTTTCAATTCAGCGCATTGTAGTATCAAAGGCGAAAGTGGGCGCGAGCCCACTTTTTTATTGGTCTGGCATGGCTCTCAGCTGTTCCCCTTGAAGGAAGTTCGCGGTTGTCCGACTTTGAAAAGACGAAGGCCCTCATCGAAAAGATTGTTTCTTCTGAAGGACTCGAACTGGTTGAAGTTGAGATCAAAGGAAGTCTGAACAGAAGAATTATACGAATTTTCATCGACAAACCTGAGGGCATCACCCACGCCGATTGCGAGAGAACAAGTCACCAGGTCGGAGCGGAGCTGGACATTGAAGACCTGGTTCCGGGGAGTTATACCTTGGAGGTATCCTCGCCCGGCCTTACGAGGAAGTTACAAGGTAAGGAAGATTTCTTGAAGTTTCGCGGGCGGCTCGTCAAGATTCAAACCCACCAACCGGTTGAAGGGTCGAGATCGATTCGTGGGATTCTTGCCGCCTTCGATGGGGAGACTGTCACGGTGGAACTCAAGAATAGTGCCCCTGTGCAATTTCCGTTTCACTGGGTTGCAAAGGCCAGCCTGGACATCGATTTTTAGCCAGGAGTTTTAAGCATGCCAAGTGCGTTGTTTCAGCAAATCGAGCAATTGAGCAGGGACAAGGGGATCGATCCGCAAATCGTCGTCAGTGCTGTGGAAGATGCGGTACTTAGTAGCCACGCGCAAGTTTTACAAAACGAACGAAGATTTGAGGTCTGTCCTCAATAAGGAAACAGGGCAGATCGAAGTTTTTGCCGTGAAGAAAGTCGTCGAAGTGGTGACGAATGCAGCCCGTGAAATCTCACTTCCCCACGCGCTCAAGCTCGACCCGGATGCCGCGATCGAGAGCGAAGTGAAAGTTCCCAAGGCGACCGATGTGCTGGGAAGAATTGCCGCGCAAACGGCCAAACAAGTCATTCTTCAAAAGGTTCGGGAAGCCGAACGAGACAGCATCTTTACCGAATACTCGGGAAGAATCGGAGAAGTCGTCAGCTGCATGGTCAAGCGCGCTGAAGGGGGCGACATCATTGTAGACTTGGGTACGACTGAAGGGCGTATTCCGAAACGCGAACAGTCCCGACTGGAAAATTTTTCTGCCGGGGACCGTACTCGAGGCGTGGTCGTTCGCGTTGAAAAAACGACCAAAGGGCCGCAGGTGATTATTTCCCGCATCGACCCGGCGCTTCTCATGAAGTTGTTTGAAATGGAGGTCCCGGAAGTGTACGACGGCACGGTTGTCATCAAGTGCGCGGCGCGGGATACCGGGGAGCGCTCAAAAATTGCGGTCTTTTCTAAAGATAAGGATGTTGATCCTGTAGGGGCTTGTGTCGGAATGAAGGGATCGCGAGTTCAGGCGATTATTCGTGAGCTTCACGGCGAGAAGATTGACATCATTCCCTATTCGGAGGATCCGTCTCAATTTGCTATGAATGCGCTTAGTCCAGCAAAAGTCAGCCGGGCATCGGTCATTGATCCCCTCGAAAAGCATTTAGAAGTCATTGTCGAAACGGATCAACTTTCTCTGGCAATCGGGAAAAAGGGGCAGAACGTACGATTGGCCTCGAAATTGTCGGGTTGGAAAATCGACATCAAGAGCGAGGAAGAAAAGCGGGCTGAAATTGAAGATCAGATGGCTCAAATGGCTGCCCGGACTCCGCTGTCCGAGCTTCCTCAGTTGACTTCTGCGGTAATCCAAAAGCTGGCAGACAGTGGTATTACGAGCATCGAAGAATTGGCCGATACTCCGATTGCGGAGTTAACGAATATCAAAGGGGTTGGGCCGAAAATCGCCGAAAAGATAATCGCGTCAGTGAAAGATTTTTATTTACAGGCTTCCGAGAGTAGTGAAGCAGGCGCCGCATCCGCAGAAGCGGTGACCTCCATAGAGGAATCTGCTCCTGCAGAGGGTCTGGCGGATGAAGGCGTATCGGACAGTTTGGCTCCGAGCGAAGGAATAGATCAATCGAGTGAACTCACCACTTCTGGCCCCACCGAAGAATCTCCAGAAGTCAAGAAAGAGGAGGATTAACGTCTGAGGCTTATTTTGCCTCGCGTATACTAGTATTTGTGGCTGAAAAGAAAGTTAAGTTGTTCAAACTTGCAGAGGAAATTAAGGTAGATGCCCTGGCGATCATTGCCTATCTGAAAAGCAATGGTATCGAGGGTGTAACGGCAACCAGTCACGTCGACGCGGAAAGCGTTCAGGACATCAAAGACCATTTTTCGGGGAAGAAACCCAGGGCAAAAAAGACCGCCAAGGCCCCCGAAAAGACGGCGGAAACTACTCCTGTAGAGGCTCCGAAGTCAGAACCCGCTGCTCCGCCCCCGGCCGCTGAGAAGCCCGTAGAGGCCAAGGCAGAACAGAAAAACCAAATGAGCCGGTGTCCAAGGAAGTAATACAGACTCCAGGACCCAAACCGGCCGCTGTGAAGCCAGCCGTTTCAGAAACTCCGCTCAAGCCAGTGGCACCGGTGGCTACGCCGCCGCCCCTGGCCGCTCGAAACACGGATCCGTTTGTTCCAAGACCTTCCCAATTTCCAAGGCCTCCGTCCTCTTATCCTTCGGCCCCGGTCGGGGGGCGTCCGGCTGGTCCTCCCGGTGCGGGGTACAGACCGGGCATGCCGCCGGCTAGAAAGTTTCCACCCGGAAAAACTGGATCGCCGACGGAGACCATCCGGCAACATATCAGTTCGAAATTCGGTGATATTCGCCCCAAGACATTTCCTCCCCGTCCGAGTGGCCCGCCTGCTTCCAGAACCGCGCATGGTCCACGTCCGTTCACGCCGACGTCGCCTCCAGATACCGTTCCGGTTCCGACTCGCGATCACAGGCCAGGCCCCCCCCGCGCCAGGGGCGGTTACCGGGCTAAGGAACAGGAAGGGAAGCAGGGAGGGCGTCGAGTTGGGTTTGGCCGCCAGTTGCCTCCAACGGTCAGCAGGCCCGCCCCTTTTCAGCCTCTGCCGATCACCAAAGAAATCACTTTAACGGAAGGGGTGACCGTCAAGGAACTAGCCGAGAAGATTGATGTGAAAGCCAAGGACATCATCAAACGTCTTCTCGACAAGGGGATGTTCGCCACGATGAATCAGGTTCTCGATGAATCGTTGGCAATTGATCTCAGCCGCGACTTTGGGGCGGAAGCTTCGATCATCACATATGAGGAAGATGCTGAATACGAGGCCATCTCCGACGAGAAGACCGAAAACATCGCCCCGCGGCCGCCCGTGGTGACCATTATGGGACACGTCGACCATGGCAAGACTTCGCTCTTGGATGCAATGCGGGAGACCAATGTGACCGCCACGGAGGCAGGAGGCATCACCCAGCACATTGGAGCCTACCAGGTGGAGAAGAATGGACGGGTCATCACCTTCCTGGACACCCCGGGTCACGAAGCATTTACCATGATGCGGGCTCGCGGTGCGAAGGTTACCGATATTGTCGTGTTGGTTGTAGCCGCCGACGACGGCGTGATGCCCCAAACTTTGGAAGCGATCGCCCATGCCCGGGCAGCCAAAGTTCCGATCGTCGTAGCCATCAATAAAATCGATAAGCCCAATGCCCAGGTCGATCGTGTCAAAAAGTCACTCGCCGACAATGGCCTGATGGCGGAGGATTGGGGCGGAGAAACCGTCACTGTCGAGGTCTCTGCCAAACAAAGAACGAATCTTGACCTTTTGCTCGAAATGATCCTACTCGTTGCGGATCTGCAGGGACTGAAAGCGAATCCGCAGAGGACGGCCGTGGGAACCATTCTCGAGGCAAAGCTCGACAAAGGGCGAGGTCCGGTGGCGACGGTTCTGGTTCAGAACGGGACCTTAAGCGTGGGGGACTCATTTATTGCCGGCGCTGTAACGGGAAAAGTTCGAGCGATGATCGACTACCGCAGCCGAATTGTGAAAATAGCGGAGCCCTCGATGCCGGTTGAGGTGCTGGGGCTGCAATCAGTGCCTCAAGTTGGAGACCTCTTCCAAGTTCTCACCGATGCCACCAAAGTCAAACAAATCGGGGCCCTGCGGCAACTGAAACTGCGGGAAAGCCAGTTGACGAAGTCGGCGCGACTCACCTTGGAACAACTACACGAACAGATGAAGGCGGGCACCATCAAAGAACTGCCCCTCATCCTGAAGGCCGATGTTCAAGGCTCGGTGGAAGTCCTTGCAGAAACCCTGAATAAGATTGGGAAGGATAAGGTCAAGGTCAAGATAATCCACAAAGGAACTGGCGCCATCACCGAAACAGATGTGTTACTGGCATCGGCTTCGAATGCCATTATCATCGGATTCAGTGTGCGTCCAGAACGTAAAGCATCCGACCTGGCGCAGCAGGAAGGTGTCGATATCCGCTTGCATACGATCATTTACAACGTGACGACCGAAATCAAGAGCGCAATGACCGGCATGCTGGACCAGCGGTACAAGGAAGCCTATCTGGGAACGGCGGAAGTGCGCGAGACATTCCGAGTCCCCAAATTCGGAGTGATTGCGGGATCCTACATTACAGAAGGGAAGATTGCCCGTAATTCACTGGTGCGGCTCTTGCGCGACAATGTGGTGATTTATGAAGGGAAAGTGGGTTCTTTACGCCGGTTCAAGGACGATGCCTCCGAAGTGCGGTCCGGGTTCGAATGCGGCATTGGACTTGAAAATTTCAGTGATATCAAGAACGGCGACGTGATCGAGGCTTATATCATGGAGAAAATGGCTCCGGAAACTCTCTAAACTGATGTTTCGATGGGTCAATCCGGGCTGGTGCTCACTCACGGCAATGGACACTCCGCCGCCCTTGTCTGGACCTCTGGATAACCAGGAGAAGGCCAACAGGCAAGTGCCCAGGGTGGTGGGTTTGTGACATGTTTTCCATTTCCAGCCCTTGCCCCCGACTCAGAACCATCCCGCTGGTGTTAAAACCATGCATATCGGGCTCCTAACCCTGGAAATCCACCTTCCTGAGTCACATTCCCTGAAAGAAAAGCGGCTTGTTCTGCGCAGTCTGAAAGATCGTCTCAAGAAATTTAATGTCTCGGTTGCAGAATGCGATCATCAGGATTTGTGGCAGCGGGCGACGCTCGGCGTGGTTTCCATCTCGTCGGATCATGGTGTTTTGGAAAAGACTTTAAATACGGTTATTGATGAAACCGAAAAGCTCATCCTGAGTGGATTGAGTCAATATCATATTGAATATTTATGAAAACTCCTTCCCGTCGCCCCACTCGAGTTGCCGAGCTCATTCGAATGGCGATCAGTGAAATTCTGCCTGAACTCCGGGATCCCCGCATTGGCCTGGCTACGATCACGGAAGTGAAGCTAAGTTCCGATCTCAAACATGCCCGAGTATTCGTCAGCGTGCTCGGCGGGGAAGAGGAGCGTAAGAAGACGCTGGCGGGACTGACGAGTGCGGCGCCTCGGATCCGCCATGAAGTCGCTTCGCGAAGACACGCCTCAGAAACACCCCGGAACTGGTATTTACCTACGATTCTTCCATTGAATACGGCGCGCGATATCGAAGAACTGATCCAGAAGACCAAATTGCCACCCGATTCCGAACCGCGAATAACTCATCAATAACGACATTTGACCCTCTATCATGGGAATTACTTGCAGACCCGCGAAAGCGGGTTTCTGGTCATTGATAAGCCCGAGGGAGTGACCTCTCACGAAGCGGTACAATTCGTCCGTCGACGGCTGGGATAAAGAAAGTGGGGCATCTGGGAACTCTTGATCCCCTGGCGACGGGAGTGCTGCCCATGGCCGTTGGCAAGGCAACTCGTCTCATCCAGTTCCTGAAGAAATAGTGAAAAGAAACTACGAAGGAACAATTTATCTTGGCATTGTCACAGATACCTATGATCGTGAAGGACAGGTGCTTGCAAAGAATGATGTTCCCGATCTGACGGCCGAGCAACTTCGAACCTTGGCTGCCGAGTGGTTGGGGCCTCAATTCCAAATCCCTCCGGCCTTCTCAGCCAAAAAGATCGGAGGAGTTCCCGCTTATCGGCTGGCTCGCCGGGTAAACCTGTAGAAATTGCTCCCCAGCAAATTGTGATCCGCCGGCTGGAGTTCTTCTAAGCGCAGTGCTAGCGAGATTGATTTTCGGATCTGGTGCTCCGCCGGGACTTATGTGCGCTCGTTTGCTTTCGATATTGGGAAACGGCTTGGGTGCGGCGCCCATCTGAGCCGGCTGAGACGTATTTCTTCCGGGGAATTCTCACTTTCCCAGGCGATCCCTTCCGAGGTTGTTGGCTGCGGCCGAGATCGCATTCCTGGTAGAACGGCTCATCCCTTCCAGCGAAGTATTGAAATCAGTACCCGGGCTGGAGGTGGACTTAAAGACAAAGGAGTCCCTGGCTCATGGAAGAACCTTTGTTTGGGCTTTGCCGGAGGGGCTCTCGGCACGGCCCGCGGCGTTGTGTGTCTTATTTGAAGGGGAACTGATCGGTTTGGTGGAGCCTCTTGACGAAATGGAGGGGGAATTTGCGCTGGAGGCTCCCTCTCCAGAGATTTCAACCCCGTGTGGTCTTGGTTTGAGAAGAAGTTTCCCCTTCACTGTCCCCATTCCAATGCTATGTGCCTTTCCTGGTATATGTAGGAACGCTGGATAATGTTACGAAGGGCCATGTTAAAACCCTTGAAATTAGATCCGGCGGGCTGGAGTCTTAGGGCTTTACAAGCGGCATGCCCTTATGCTAGATTGGCGGACGTTCTGTAGAGGGTGAAAGAGTTCTATAGAGAGGCGAGGAGTCCTTTGCATGGTTTTCACCAAGGAGTTTAAGAGTTCGCTAATCGGTCAATACAAGGTTCATCCTGCCGACACGGGTTCCCCAGAAGTCCAGATTGCCTTGCTCAGCGAGCGTATCAATTATCTTAACGAGCACTTCAAATTGCACAAAAAAGACCATGCTTCTCGCAGAGGTCTATTGAAAATGGTCGGCCAGCGGCGCCGACTTTTGGACTACGTCAAAGCAAAAGATACCGAGCGCTATCGCAGCCTGATTCAGAGGCTTGGAATACGGAAATAAGATTCCTTCCTTTTTATTACGGCACTAAGATTTCAGGAAGACCGAAGCGACCTGGACTGTTTCTGACGAAACTCAAAGGTCGCTTTTTTTGTTTCTAAAGAAAATTGAGATTGATTCAGTTGTCTGGGGATATGATTCTCGGACGGAAGGGCGTAAGTAATGATACATAAAGCCAGTATGACGATTGGGGGCCGCGAGCTCACCATCGAAACCGGTAAGCTTGCAAAGCAGGCCCATGGGTCTGTGACCGTTCGCTACGGAGATACCATTGTTCTAGTATCCGCTTGCTCAAACAAAGAGCCAAGAGCCAATAGGGACTTCTTTCCGCTAACCGTGGATTACCGTGAGAATTATTATGCGGCAGGAAGAATTCCTGGAGGCTTTTTCAAACGCGAGGGCAAGCCCAGTGAAAAAGAAGTTCTGACCTGCCGCTTGATTGACCGGCCGATACGACCCCTATTTCCCTCGGGCTTTTTCTGTGAAACCCAGGTTATCGCCCTCGTTCTTTCTGCAGACGGAGAAAACGATCCAGATATGCTTGAGTATCAGCGGGGCATCAGCCGCCTTATTTCTCTCCGAGATTCCATTCGTTACTCCGCTTGCCGGTGTCCGTGTCGGGCTAGTCAATGACCAGCTAGTGATCAATCCGACGAGCTCGGAACTGAAAAACAGTCGGCTGAATCTCATCATCGCTGGAAGTGAAGATGCCATTATGATGGTGGAAGCAGGAGCACAGGAGGTTTCCGAAGCGACGATAGTGGAGGCGCTTAATTTCGGGCATCAGGAGATTAAGAAGATCGTCGAATTGCAGAAGAAACTCATGACCCTTCGTTCAGGTTAAGAAAAGAGAATTCGTCTCTCCAACCGATGGACCCCAAGCTGCAGGAAGAAATTTCTAATCGCGCCACGCAGGATTTGCGCGATGCCCTGAATACCCAAAAATACGGCAAGATCGAAAGTTACAGCCGGGTGGATGCTGTGAAGGAAAGCCTGTTGGCTTCCTATCCTGAAGAACCCGTTGAACTGAGAGAACAGGCTGCTGGAATTTTCGACTTGCTCAAAGAGAAGATATTCCGGGAAGATATTTTGGAAAAGAGACACCGGTCCGATGGCAGGGCCTTCGACGAAATTCGTCCGATTGAATGTGAAGTGGGTTTGCTTCCCAGAACGCACGGTTCCGCTCTTTTCACTCGGGGAGAAACCCAGGCTTTGGTTGCGGTTACGCTGGGCACTTCAGAAGACGCCCAGAAGATCGATATTATGGAAGGTGAATCTTCCAAGCGGTTTCTGTTGCACTACAACTTTCCACCCTTTCAGCGTTGGTGAAGTCGGTTTCATGCGCGGCCCCGGGCGTCGCGAAGTGGGTCATGGGGCACTAGCCGAGCGGGCCATTTTGCCGATAATCCCTTCGGAAGAAAATTTCCCCTACACGATCCGGATTGTCTCAGACATCCTGGAGTCCAATGGTTCCTCTTCCATGGCAAGCGTCTGCGGAGGGTGTGCTTTCCCTGATGGATGCTGGAATCCCCATTAAGGCACCCGTGGCAGGAGTCGCCATGGGATTAGTCATGGAGAACGGCAAGTATGCCATTTTGACAGATATCGCAGGCGCGGAAGACCATTATGGGGATATGGACTTTAAAGTAGCGGGAACCCAGGAAGGCATCACCGCACTTCAGATGGATATCAAGATGGGTGGGCTCACGACGGAGATCATGAAGGAAGCCCTTGAACAAGCTCGTCGGGGCCGCCTCTTTATCCTCGATAAGATGCTCGAAACGATTAAAGCGCCTCGAGTGACGACTTCGCAATATGCTCCTCGAATCTATACTACTCAAGATCAGCACTGAGAAGATTCGTGATGTCATTGGGCCTGGAGGCAAAGTGATTCGTTCAATCATTGAAAAAACGGGTGTCAAGATTGATGTATCCGATGACGGTCGGGTGAATGTGGCTGCCGTTGACGAGGCATCTGCCAACAAGGCCATCCAGATGATCAAGGACATTACCGCTGAAGCAGAGATGGGGAAAATCTATCTTGGGAAAGTAGTCCGCTTGGCTGATTTTGGAGCTTTTGTGGAAATTTTTCCCGGAACCGATGGTCTGCTGCACATCAGCGAAGTGGCCGAACATCGAATTCGTGACATTAAAGATGAATTGAAAGAAGGCGATCAGTTACTGGTCAAGGTCATCGGCATCGACGGCCAGAAGATCAAATTAAGCCGTAAAGCTGTATTACGTGAACAACGAGAAAAAAAAGAGGGAGAAGTCGGGAAAGGCGCATAGTCCATAAAGACATCGCGAGTCCCTGAACCCGCCAATTTCTTCACCCCGATTGGGGGCCCCCAAGACTGAACAGTGTCCCGGAAAAGCCCTCGGAACCGCCTCCGTCTTCAGTGGGGGTTGTAGGTAAATAGTTTCAGGCCTAAAATAAACCGAATCTCACCAGAATTCCCTCCAGCTCAAAGACTGGGGCCAAAGCCTTCCTTGTCTCCACCGCATAGAAAGCAATGACATGGGCCGGATTCACAAATCTTGTGGGCCGACCCATTTCCCCTTAGTCTTTACAATTCAAGATTCTAGGACAAAAAACGATAAGTAATGGGGGGGATTCCCCTGGAAGGGGAATCTTTGTCTTCTTCCCTTAAATGGGTTGAGGACCGGACCAATCTTATGAATCTAGCAAAGCTTCTTCGGCATGCTGAAAAACTTGTCTCTTACGGAAAGGTTAATGATGCCATAGAAGTGTATTCGGAGATCCTAGCCGAGGATTTCTCAAACACCAAAGTCCATGAGCTTATTGCCGAGCTCTACATCAGCAAGAAAGACATGCAGCGGGCGAGCCGCCATTTATTTAAAGTGGCTTCAGATGCTGTCTCCAATGGAGATCTGCAGGGAGCGGTCGCGGTTTATCGGAGCATCATCGATATTCTTCCCAGGAACATGCTTGCTCGAGAAAAAATGCTAGAGATTCTCACGAAGACCGGTTCCAAAAGTGAGATTGTCCAGGCTATCCGGGAGCTTGCAGAAATTGCCAGCGGTGAAGGAAACCCTCAAAAAACGGTCGAGTATTTTGAAAAACTTTGTGTGTTGGAACCTTCCAACAAGCATTATGCGATTCGGCTGGCCGATTCCCTCCAGGCCAAAGGGCTCAAGGAAAAGGCCGCGGAGTTCCTTTCTAAGATTTCCCAAGAAGTTCTACGAGAAGGTAAATACGACGAGGCTCTCGACCTGCTGGAAAAAATCAGGCTCCTCAATCCGGCCAATCATTCTGTCTCTTTCCCTCGTCGCCGAGGTCTATGAGAAGCAAGGGAAGATTGTAAAAGCAGTGGAGGCTCTTCAATCTTCTGTGCAGCGCGACAAGGAACAACCGGACCAACTGGAGTACCTTGCCCGGCTCTATGTCAAAGCCGGGCGCATAGACGATGCCGATAAGCTCTATGAGCGGTTGCTGAAAATCGACAAGAAGTACATGGAGAAAGTGCTCCCCTTTGTGGAAGTCCTTGTTTCAGATCGAAGGATCGAACGGGCTCTGACATTGATCTCCAGCATCTACACCGAAGCGACGACCCGGGAAACCCGACAGAAATGTTCTGAAATACTGGAAGAAATCCTCAAACTTGATCCTCAAAGACTGGAAGCGTATCAGTTACTGGAAGCCTACTATGGGCTAACCTTCCAGTTCGATCAATTGGCTGTAACCCTTCTTTCGCACGCAGATGCCTACATCACAAAATGCGAATATGATCGGGCGTTGGATCTCACTCGAAAATTGATGGATCTGGAACCTTATAACGAAGAGTATCGGAGGAAATTTCAATCCATCAAAAGTCTGCACTCGGGCAAGGACCGAGAACAGTCTGCTGATAAAGTCGGAACTGCAGTCCGGGACGAAGAGGAGGAAGACTCCGGTTACCAGACGGCAAATGTAGACGCCCATTTCGATACCAAAGTCTCTCTCGTCACGGAAGAGGACGTCGAGAATTTCATAGTCGACATCGAACTTCTTGAGAAATTCGGGCAACATCACAGCGCCATTGCACGTCTGGAACATGTTTTGAAGACTTGCCCGAAAGAACTCCGGCTTCGGCTTAAACTCAAGTCCTTATATTTTGACCGGAAAATGCCCAAGCGAGCGGCCCAGGAGTGCCTTGAAATCGCCAAGATTTTGCAACTTCAGAACCAGAAGGAGGAGGCCAACCACTACCTGCGAGAGGCTCAGCGCTTGAATCCCGGGTTGTCGAATGCCCGGCGTGAAGGGACAGCGGGAATCGAATCGCCAACGTCAACCCACACCAAGAGTCATGGGCAATCTGAATATGTGGCTCTTAAAGGTGACCTCTCTGAACTCGGATTGCTGGATGTCATTCAAATTTTGGACAACGCACAAAAAAGCGGTAAATTGTTGATCAGTTCGGAAGGCCAAGGCGGAGCTATCTATTTTAATTCTGGTCGAATCGTGAATGCGAGCTATGAGAAAAAAGTCGGTGAGCAAGCGGTCTATGCGTTGGTCGGAGTCAAGGGAGGCACGTTTGAGTACGAACCCTCCGACAAGGCATTCGAAATGGTCATCAATAACAGTAACACCAACCTGCTTCTGGAAGGGTTGCGATTGTTAGATGAAGAGAACCGAGATATTGGCGAAACGGAAATAAACGTTGAAGAGGTTTCGGAGAGTACCTTTGAACCGAAAATGAAGGTGAGTGTGCCCATAACAAGCCATCGGCTCCCCTCCTGCGCCCTTGAGAATTTCCGCTCCAGTAGGTCATCACATCAACGAAGACAACCCTCTTGAGGATCTTTAAACCCTCCTTTCCTCCCTGTGGTATGCGATAACTTCGCCGCAGCCTTTCCCCAGTCATTTGCACATTCGTGTCGCCTGCAATTCCTTTCACCCGCGAAATTTCCATCGGGCTCCGAAGAAAAATTTTGTAAGATGGTGCTCTGAATCCAAAGGGTCTGCCTGAGGAGCAACCGCATATGAAGTCCTTCTCCCTCCACATTTACTGTAGCCCTAGTTCAGATGTCTTGTGCCACGGACACAGCGACTAACCTGGATAAGGCAGTATCACGAATCCGAGAAGCTGCGGCTCGGGGTGCCCACGTTATCTGCCTCCAGGAGTTATTTCGCTCTCAGTATTTCTGCCAGACGGAAGATCCTGAAATTTTTAATCTAGCGGAGTCGATTCCTGGACCAACTACGGAGGCACTGGGTGTGGTTGCAAGAGAACTCCAAGTCGTCATCGTAGCATCTTTGTTTGAGCGCCGAGAAGCGGGGTTGTATCACAATACTGCAGCGGTGCTGGATGCTGACGGAGTATTGCTCGGAACTTACCGCAAAATGCATATTCCGGATGACCCATTGTATCTATGAGAAATATTACTTTACCCCTGGCGATTTGGGTTACCGGTCTTTCCAGACGCGTTATGCCCGGGTAGGGGTGTTGATTTGCTGGGACCAATGGTATCCGGAAGCCGCGCGTTTGACTGCCTTAGGCGGGGCAGAAATCCTCTTTTATCCCACTGCAATAGGCTGGCATCCTTCAGAAAAAGAAAAGTATGGAGTTGCTCAGCGAGACGCCTGGAGAACCATTCAACGGGCTCACGCGATTGCGAATGGTGTTTATGTGGCATCCGTCAATCGTATAGGCCATGAAGGACCGGCCGCCGCCGGATTACAATTTTGGGGAAGTTCTTTTGCCTGTGACCCATTTGGAGTAGTTCTGGGGGAGGCGTCTGAGGACAGCGAAGAAATCCTCATATTCGAATGCAATCGGAGGCATCTGGAGAACACGCGACGCCATTGGCCTTTTTTGCGGGACCGCCGAATTGACAGTTATGGAGACATTGTGCGCCGCCTGATCGATTGAGAAAGTTGTGAAGGAACTTGCAAGGGAAGCCGCAACTCGCAAAATCACGCCCATGATTGAGAGAGGAAATTGGAAAATCGAGTCCTGGAAATAATACCGGCAGATCCACAATCGGCGACTAGCAAGCGACGATCGAATGGTCTCTTACCTTCTTTTGATTTTCGCCTGCCCGCCGAATGGGAGCCCCACCATGCCACCTGGATTGCCTGGCCACACAACAAAGAAGATTGGCCCGGGAAATTTACTCCATTCCATGGGTTTACGCTGAAATTGTTCGCCATTTACATCTGTGAGAACGTGTCGGAATCCTGATTCAGGATCGGATTGCAGGAACGGCGGGTGGGGCGACTCTTGCAAAAGGTTGGAGTCGAATTGAGCCAGGTTGACTTTGTGGTCTGCCCTACCGATCGAGTTTGGACGAGAGACTACGGACCTTTATTTGTCAAACGCGAAACCTTAGGGGGAGCCGAACTTGCGGCCACGAACTGGAAGTTTAACGCCTGGGCAAAGTATTCGAATTGGAAGAAGGATAATGCGGCGGCTGCCAAAATCTTGAAGAGACTCGGATTAAAGTCCTGCGAACCCTTCGTGGTTAAAGCGAAACAAACAATTGCGCATAGTTTTGGAGGGAGGGAGCATCGATGTCAACGGCCGAGGGACGCTACTGACGACTGAAGAATGTTTGCTCAGCCTTGTCCAGCAACGCAATCCTGGACTGGGCAAGAATGACATGGAGAAAATTTTTTCTGACTATCTTGGGATCACGAAAGTTCTCTGGCTCCGGCGCGGAATCGCTGGAGACGATACCCATGGTCATGTCGATGACCTGGCTCGATTCGTCAAACCCGATACAGTTGTCGTGGTTAGAGAGGAAGACCGATCAGACGAAAACTATGAGCCTCTAAGTGAAAATGTTGAGTTGCTCAAGACCATGACGGATCAAGATGGCAATCCGCTCCAGGTGATTCTCTTGCCTATGCCCAAACCCTTGGTTTTCGATGGACGGCGCCTCCCAGCCAGCTACGCAAATTTCTATATCGGCAATCGTGTGGTTCTGGTCCCCACTTTCAATGATCCTCACGACCGCATCGCGCTTGCCATCCTGGCCGGGTTGTTTCCGGATCGGGAGGTGATCGGTATCCACAGTGTCGACCTCGTGTGGGGGCTGGGAACCCTGCACTGTCTCACCCAGCAACAGCCAGTGGTCTGATGTCAAAGGTTTAAAATCGTAAACCCTTTGGTTTCCTATCCCATCTTTGGCCTGATCCTGTGACCGAATTCATTGAGTCTTCATTCTCCACCGTGAGGAAAACATGTCTCCCTTTAGAAAACGGAAAGTCTTGAAAGTCCCAGTTTTGTTTTCGATGGTCACATTTCTCCTGTCAGTAACTTTGAACCCGCTTGCCGGACCAAAGACAGGACAGGACGACCGGCTATTTCCGCCCCATCTCCTGCACGCGAGCTGGCAGAAGTTTCCTGCAAGAGGTTACGCCCGTCCGGTCACGGGGTCATCTATCGTGGGGAACCCCGCCCTACTTGCGGAATGCCGCTCGGTGGAATCGACACAGGATGCGTCGATATTGAGCCCAATGGCATGCTGGGATACTCGACCATTTTTAATCACCTGCTAAACCCTCGTCTGATTGTGAACCAGCCTTTTCTCGGATTGAGTGTAGGAGGGAAGACATGGGTGCTAGTCACAAACAGTCTGGGCAAGAAATATACTCCGACTCCCAGCTACGGCGTCACTTTTCCCGCCAACCGATTACTCTCCTCAGTATTTTGATATTGGCCTGGAAGGAGTTGAATTGGCGCAGTCCATTGACTACTGGGGCCACTACCCTATTCTCGACATGGAGTACCAGACTTCCGCTCCTGTGAGTGTCGGCATGCGGGCATGGACACCCTTTATTCCTGGCGACACGGTTGTTTCTATGATCCCGGGCATTTTCTTTGAAATTAATCTACGCAATACCAGCAAGGTATACCAGAAAGGGACTTTGGCTTTCAACTTTCCGGGGTTCGAAACTCCCCAGGGGAAGGCAGCCCCGATGATTCGGGAGATATTGAAAGGCGTGCTCAATGGAGTTGCTGTGAGCAGTCCTTACCATGAGACCCAATGGGAGATGAGCTACGTTTTGGCAACCCGTGATCCGGCAATGGTTCGTTTAGGCGGACCCCTGAATAATATGGGTAAAGCATGGAAAGAGATGGGGCGGTCTTTGCCAGAAGCAGACTCCAAGGAGACAGGTACATCACTCGCACTGGATTTCAACCTGGCATCCGGCCAAAATAAAACGGTTCAGCTCATTTTTGCTTGGTTTGCACCCCAGTGGAAATCAGGCGGGGCTCCATCCCATGATGCGACAACTGATTTTACACACATGTATGCCAAGTATTACCCAAGTGCGAAAGCTGTGGCCGGGTTTCTGGCGAAGGATCATACGCCAATTCTCAGTCGGGTGATTGCCTGGCAAGAAGCCATCTACTCGGATCCTGCCATCCCCGGTTGGCTTGGGGATGCCCTGATCAACATCCTTCATCTCATCACCGAGGATGCCGTGTGGGGTCAAGCCAAACCGCCTATTGAGTGGTCCGGGAAAGACGGGGTTTTTGGGTTGAATGAGTGTCCTCGTGGATCACCCCAGATCGAATGTATTCCCTGTAGCTTCTACGGAAACATTCCATTGGTATACTTTTTCCGGGATGCCGCCCTTTCCACTTTGCGAGCCTACAAGAAATATCAGTTTTCGGATGGTCGTCCTCCCTGGGTCTTCGGCACCGGAGATACAACCCACGGCGTCGGAAATATTCCGTACGATCTCGGGAAACCTGTTCGTGGGTACCAAGCTGTACTCAATAGTGCTGCTTACATTGCTATGGCCGACCGGTATTGGCGTGTTACCGCTGACGATACATTTCTCCATGAATTTTGGGTCTCGCTGAAACGGGCCAACGATTATTCCCTGAATCTTCGTCCCTCTTACGGACTCTCACAAATCATGGCGATGCCGGCCAAGAGGTACGGATTCATTTCCCTTGGGGGACACTGAATGGTTTGAGGCTCCTGATCCTGGATGGAAAGGATATGTAACCCATGCAGGGGGGGTGCGAATGGCGCAGGTCATGATCTTACGGCGAATGGCAGAGAAGATGCAGGACCATGAGTTCGTGGGAAAATGCAATGCGTGGCTGGAAGCCGGGGTCAAAGCACTTGAGGAGAAACTTTGGTCGGGCCAGTTCTATCTCAATTTCAATGAGCCCGAGACACAAACAAAATCCGATCTCTTATTCGGTTACCAGTTGGGAGGAGAATGGATCACGGACTGGCATGGTCTGCCCGGGAGTTTTTCCCAAGGACAGGGTGGGAACGACTCTGGCGATGATCCGAAAGGTGAATTGCAGTCTTAGCCAGTCTGGCTGCGTTAATTATGCCCATGCCGATGGCACGCCCGCAAAGATTAAAGGCTACGGGCCGTACAGCTATTTTTCCCCTGAGCTGATGATCCTTTCGATGAATTTCATGTACGAAGGGCAAGGGGACTATGGTCTAAGTCTGCTCAAGCGATTTATGGGGAATCTTGCGTTGAAATGGGGCTATACCTGGGACCAGCCCAATACCTACCAGGGGGAAATGGACAGCGGACAAAGGGCATTCGGAGCTGATTACTATCAGAACATGATGCTGTGGGCTGTACCTGCGGCGATGGAGCAGCAGGACCTGACAGGCCCACTGCGCCACAACGGCCTCGTCCACCGGGTGATCTCGGCCGGACGAAGCCCAAAGCCGATAAATTCAGACGATCAGGGGAATTACGGCTCTCGAAAGAAAACCTAATAGAAATGTTCAGGTGAGCAGGATAAGGCTGAACTCGAAATCGCACTAATTCAATATCTTCTGGTGAGACAATTAGGAAGCATGTGCCTTCTTACGCTTGGTGGCAGTCCCTTTTTTTGCCGCCGCGCGGGGGCGCTTTGGAGGAGGGGCGATCTGTTCGGCTGGCTCTACGACCATCATGCTGGTGACAAATTTCTTAATTCCGTGGGTCTCAAACTTAATGGATGTGCGGGCTTCGTTTGATTCGGTGATGACACCACAACCGTACTGAAAATGCTTTACGTATTGACCTTGAGTGAGAGCCTTCATCTAAACCTCCTCTTCTCAATCGTTTAATGGTATTTCATTGGCTGGTTTTCGATCATTGTCACAAAACAAAAGGGCTACAAGTTTCTTCTTGCAGCCCTTTAATCAAATCGGATGGATGAATAAGAGCCAAAAACACAACAGTATCATACCACAACCATAGGGGCATTTCACTAATGGATTCGTTAGACTGGTGCTGATCCGTTATTCGAGTCCTTCGCCCGAGCGATTGAAAGAATTGATGCGCAGGCTTGTTGACGGTTCTAGTGGCCTTCAGTCGTTTCTTTTCAGCCAGATCAGCAACGATGAAGTCGTTACTACATCTTTTCGACACCAGGCGCTTGGGTGGAAAAGGCTCGAAATATGGCCCCAAGAATTCTAAGCACGACCAACTGATACCTGGTGAGCAGTCCTTTGGGTTGCAATCCTTATTTTGTCCAATACGTTACCCAAGGCATCGCGGGGAAAGGCTAAAAGACGAGGCTCGCTTTCCACATTGCACTGCCGCGTTTCATCGATCATCATGTCGCGGACAGGAACAACTCTCCGAATCTTTAACTTGGTATAGTCACTTCTATGTCTCTTACGCCTCAACATTCGGACCGCTTTGACAAGACGCTGGATCCCCTGGCCCAAACGAATTGATATTTGCCTTCTGTCCTTCGTGGCGATGGTGATTGCTTATTGTGATCGAGTAAACCTATCGGTAACGGCTCCGCTGATCATGCAAGAATACCATTGGGATACGGCGCAAATGGGATGGGCGCTTTCCGGTTTTTTCATGGGGTACACGATCTTCATGATCCCGGCAGGCAGGCTAGTGGACCATTTCGGCCCCAAACGGGTCTTTGCTGCTAGCGTGGCGTGGTGGTCGATTTTCACTGCCTTCGACTCCATTATCAAGGTCGATGGCCGGGTTAACGGGCATGCGGGCCATTATGGGAGCTGGACAGAGCGGTACCATCCCGTCTATCAATCGGTCCTTAGTGAACTGGTTTCCCCGCCAGGAATACTCGCGCGCTTTCGGATTTTGCTACAGTGGCGGTTTTGCAGGCCCGATTCTAGCCTTCCCTCTGGCGTCGGCGCTTGTTGCATGCCTTCGGATGGCGTTCGGTATTCTTCATCTTTGCCGTTCTCGGCTGGCTCTGGCTTCCCTTTTGGCTGTAAGGAGTCAGCGACAAACCCGAGAACTTCGCCTTCCATTGGCCAGTCTGAACTGAACCTATTCTCTCCGCCAGGCCATCGTTGCCGGCAGTCGAGAAAGTCCCCTGGCTAAAACTTTTTCAATTACGCCCTTTTTGGGCAGTCCTCATGCTCCATTTCTCCGCCAATTGGTTTCTCTATGTGATAGTTTCCTGGTTGCCTTCCTACTTGATGATGGAGCGTCACTTTTCCTTAGCCAACATGACGATTGGTTCTACCCTTCCTTTTGTGTCTGCACTCTTGAGTTCTAACATTTGGGCAGTGCTCATTGATCACTTGAGTAAGACGAGAAACCGCATTCGGGTTCGAAAGGCTTTTCTGATCCCCTTTATTTGCGCTACGGGTATACTCCTTTTTGTCCCGCGCGTTTCGAGTCCCATTGGGACAGTCATTCTGTTATGCGTATCGATGAGTCTCTTCACTTCGGTCATTTCCATTTACACAAGCGGATCGACAGAGTTAGCTCCCCGATATGCCGGGACTGTGGGTGGGGTCCAAAACTGCTTCGCCAACTTTGCTGGAGTACTGGTTCCGGTAATTGTTGGCTATGCGGTGAAAATCAGCGGTTGGGACAGCGCGTTTCTGGATAAGCGCAGCGGTGAGTTGGTTGGGAATAGGATTCTTTCTTCTTTTTGGGAAGTTGGAAAAGCTGTTGGATTAATACGCTTATGACTTCCAGCTTCCCTCCTTTTTCAAAGAGGGCAGAAAGGGGGAGTGTGGTTCCTCTTGTGTTCCCCTGCCTTTCTAGGCAGCACATAAACGGGAGGCCGTTTCTCCATCCCAGTTCCGCAGAACCAGCCTTGCAGGAGATATATGAACCCCGCTCGCTGATGCCCATTGGCCAGCTGAAAAGAGGAATTTCTTCCGCGCGTTGAGGAGGGTTTTCACTTAGGAACTCTATAAGGAGTTCGGGTTTCTCCCGAATTTAAGCGGCTCGGGCGGAATTCCAACGCCAGTCCTTCGAGGGCCGCGTACAGCTTACGGCTCAGACCGGAGCCTTACTCGGTTGTCGATCAGAGATTGCAAGTGCAATTCAAAACTGTTTCTGAAATTTCGGACACGTTCCACCAGTCTCTCCGGGCACGCCGTGGTCTCCTCTTATCTCCTCCCCTTTCGAGTTTGTATTCTTCTAATATTTTCAATGGTTTACAAGGTACATGACAACAGTTACTCCACAATATCAGTTCGAATTGCGCAACTGGTCTATTACTTGCTATTCGGTTTGGTATGGCTTCCCCTCCAAGAGGAAGGTCCTGGGATAGCTTGACAGTCCCGAGGATAGTTCTGCAAAGAGAGAAGGCGTTTCATGAAGGACCAAATTGAGATCATTGAGTCTTATGAGGATAAGTCCAGTGGCAAACAGTTGTTCCAGATCCACGAGATGATTCCTGAGTACAAGATAGACCGGATCGTATACCGGGAGAAATCGCGAGAAGGCTGGTTCAAAGAAATAAGCTCTCAAGATTACTTCAGCAAGGTGCGACAGGAAACGGGGCAAATAACCCGAATGTCCTGAAGCAGTCTCCCACCCGTTGACTCCCCGCTCTGGGCTCTGCCAGCCCTAACTTTCGTGCCGCAAATTTGCAGCTTTCCCTCCTCTCTCATTGGCGAGGAGAGCAGAATATTTGTTCTTAGTCACGACAGATATGAAGCGAGTCCCAAGTTTAGGAGAGTGGTTCAACTCGGAAAGTACCTGCTCTTGAAGGCGAAGACTTCTTCCCCCTCCCAAGGGGATTCCAAGGAGGAGAACGATGTTGGCCATGCTTTACCGCCGACTGAACACGAGAACTGGATTCGTTCCTGCCGGATTGTTGGCCGGACTGATGTTAACCCAGCGCCAATTGGGTACTGGCCGGCAGCCCTGATCATCGGGCCGATGACAAATCTCCGACCCCGATCAACGCTTCTCAAGCTAAAGGCGACTTCCTGGAAAGTGAGCTAAAATTGTTGCTGACTGATTTTGGAGTTTCTGCCCAAGGCATCCCGATTGATTTTGTAAAGAAAGTGCGTCGCCGGGTGCGTCTGTACCAGACTCGCGACCGAGATGACATCGAACGAGTCTTAGGGCCGCGGCACCGGGACTTCGAACTTGTGGGCCAGCAGGTGGCTAGAGCCCATCTTCCTCCCGATCTAGCATTTCTCACTTTAGTAGAAAGTCATTTCCGAGAGGGCGAAATGAGCCCCGATGATAATGCCGGACTATGGCAATTCACCCAAGACACCGCCAGGCGATACGGTCTTAAGGTGAATGAAAAAGTAGATGAACGGCTGGATTCTCTAAAATCAACTCAAGCTGCCTGCCGTTATCTCTTGCGACTGAGGCACGAACTGGGGCAGGAATGCTCTCTGATACTCGTTTTGGCTGCCTACAATATGGGGCCAGGCCGGCTAAGTTGCGAGCCCGGCAAATTGAAGATCTCTCAAAACGGCGTGATTTCTGGTATCTCTATCGAACACACGTTTTGCCCGCCCTCACTCGAAATCATCTTGCCCGCCTCATGGCAGCCATTCTCATTGGCCGTTCCCCAGAACGTTTTGGCTTTAAAACCACAACTCCAGGCGGCAAAGAGACCGCCACCTCTGCGATCTTCCTCCGTTGACTCCCTCTATTAATTCTTCACCGACTGGTACGGCCCACGGGGCTCGACCCCGTTACGAACGACATGCCGGTTAACCATTCAGTTCTTCTAGAACTTCTGAGAGATGGCTAGAGGGGGAAAAGGCCGGCGGGAGCGGGCAAGCCCGGTTGTGAACAACTGCATTTCTGTGAGATCGTCGAATCCTACCCCCCTTGGATCGGGGCTTCTTCAGGAAACCCACAGACCGGTGACTGCAATCAAGATGCCGGCAATCCCGGCCACGAGGCCGAACCATGGGAAAAACTTCTTCCGCGAAATGAAATAAAGCGATGTAAGGACAAGCCCGATTTCGAGCAGACCTTCCCCAAAGTCGAAGCGAAGAGCTTTCCGTTCAGCATGGCGCGCTTCCTGCTCCTTTTCCTTCGCTTCTTCCCGAATCTTTTCTCCTTCGTTCTTGTAGCGTTCCTTTTCCGTCTGATATTTCTGGAGAGCCTTCTCGACAGCATCATTTTTCGCAGCCAGGAGCATGATCAAATCCTCGCCCAGTTCCAGATTGTGATACTTGATACGCTGCGACTGGTAATGCTGCCACTGATCATTGGCTTCGGTCTTCAGCACAATGGCATCGGTATGGGTGCGGTGGGAAGTAATGGTCACCATTGCAAGGAACACAGCTAATACCGCTGCGAGAATCCCGATTCTTTGTCCTGTCGGATCAAGTCTGTGCTCTTTTTCTTGATGGATTTCGAATTCGGCCAAAGTCATAGCTCCTTTTCACAATTACACTATGACTCAAAAAATGATACCCGCGAACGCAGATTCGTTTAATCTCCTATTCGAAGGATCCCTTCTCCTGAATACAGAAGAATATGCGACGGGATAGAGACCTGCGGGGCAGATTTATTGTTTAGGGGAAAGTCTGCTGGGAGTGATCTTTGATGTTTGCTATGGGTTGGCGGAGCGTATTTCCGTGGCCTTGATGATATTAGGAGTTTGCATAAAGGCAGATTCTGCTTTCTCATTCGGCAATTACTCCGGCTGTGTTTCAATCTTTGTCTCCAATTGCTTGAATAGGAGGCTTAAAGCGCCCTTAGCGAGGAAGTAGGCACCGCCGGTCATTGCTGTATAGGCCGCAATTTTGCTGATTTTTTTTAAGAGTTGCTTTTGTTTTTCGGTCATGGAATGAAGGGTATTTTATTGACCTAACCAGCCTAGACGCCTTTGTCCGCTTAGGAATTCACTTAGCAAAGACATGGTCCCGTACACCAACCAATCCTATCCTAGCACTCATTGAACAAGACACTTAGAAATCATCATGTTCTGCAAATCCAGGGGATGTCAAAGGGCCGAGAGCCTTAAAGGCACCGATTAGCTACGAACTAACAGCATGGATCGCCTTTCAGATGGCTGTCGAGCGCAGCCAAGATACGACTCACTATCTACAAATGAATGTGACGTTCTTCCGCCACCGAAAGCTCGCAGGCTTCAATGACGCGTTGGCAGGTAATCGCATCGCCGATGCTCGATAACGGTGCGTCTCCATGGCGGATGCAGCGGTCCATAAAATGGGTCACGGTGTTACGGATACTGTAGGGGTAGGCTGAATAGGTTTGAGAATGGACCACCGCCGGCTTGTTCTCAACCCAATCTCGGTAACTGAAACGAGTCGCCCCTTTGGTGCCAATCACTTTAATGAGGAACGTCCAGGGATCCCCGCTGTGATCATCGGCAGCAAAGCTGGCACACAGATGAGCTAGGGCTCCTGACTTCATTTTCATGTTCACCATGGCCAGATTTTCTTGGGGAACCGTGCCGTCATTCAATGTCGACTTGAAGGCCGAAAGAGACTTGGGCTCGCCAGCCAGGTACAGCGTGACGTAGGCATGATGCGTCAAAATCTGGCGAATTACACCGGGATATCGGGCGGTCACTTTTTCCGGATGGTGAATGTTGTAGAGGATATACAGGGAAACAAGGTCTCCCAGTTTCCCCTGCTCCAGCAGATTGCGCGCTCGATGGATACTCGGTTCGTGAATGTAGTTATGGACGGGAACGCAGAGAACTCCGGCTTTGTCTGCCGCCGCCTTCATTCGCTGAATTTCATCGACACTATTGCCAGCCGGTTTTTCCACGAGGACATGTTTGCCGGCATCGATTGCCAATAACACATACTGAAGATGAGTCTCGAGATTCGTCAATACGCTGACCACATCGACTTCCGGATCACTGACCAGAGCTTCAGCGGAAGGATACGTCTTACAGCCGAATTGTGCTGCTCTCTCTGCGGCCCGGGCTGGGGTTCGGGTCCACAAGCCAACAAGCTTTGCATCCTGGCATTGCTTAACGCCTTCTGCATGCAAGGTCGATACATCTCCAGCCCCCAAGAATGCCACTCGAATGGTTCCCATCAATTAGCTCCTCATAGCTTTTCGCAAAAATTTCCTAACCAATTCATAGACTCATTATGCTTCTAACCCATTTTTTAGGAAACCAGGAATTTTGGCCGCTCAAGGGGCAAGAATACATAGCGGAGATGATGGATTGAGTCAGGAACTTAATTTTTAGAGAAGCAGGCTGGAAACGCTAAGAATCCATAGTTCTCGAAGCTAAGAAGAATTGGAACTGCAAAAGTGAAATGCCAAGAACGTAAAGACAGCTGAGTACTTGAGAAAGGAAACATCCCATTTTTGACTCGCGATGAAGCAGCAAAGCCATAGTTCGAATTGTCTCAAAATGATTAGAGTATTTGATTTCCTACCACAAGCAAATGGTTGGGAGACGGCGGAGTCAAATCAGCTGGCTTAGGCAGTCTTTACTGCATCTCTTGGCGGTTCGTTTCTTTCGGTCTATTTCAGCTTATTTGAACACTTCAATGATATCGATGATATTGAATTGGGCATCGACAATAAACCCGCGTCCTTCTACAAAAACACGCGCATAATTACGCGGCAATGGGGGAAGACGTCTTTCCAGCTCAATAGGGAACGGCATACATTTCTTTTGTAGTCCGGGAGGTAGTTGTCCGTTGCGCCGTAACTGTTTTTCCAGACCTGGAGGAAGTTTTCCATTCCGCTTGGCCAATCCTGGGGGAAGGTTTGAATGAGGCTGTGCGCAATACTCGTGAATGATTCTCCTGTCCCTTTCCCCAAACACCACTTGAACATAGACCTCATCATGATCATGGTGATTCTTCTTGTCTGGGGAAGGCGACATGGCGATTGCGGTATTGACGGTGAAAGACATACCGAGACTCAAAACGACCAGCAGGGCCATCAAATGCGGTCCCTTTGTTGAATGATTGCACGGACTCATAAACACCTCCAACGGATCTCGTTTTTTCATATAAGCCTCCGGAAAGGAATATGCACACTTGTCCCTTTTGCAGGCCTGTCTAACTTATCGGTTTTTGGGGCAGAAAAATCAGGGATTTTTTGGGTTTAGCCTGCGGAATTCCTACAGATTTAACTATAACTATGGGAGTGGGTCCGATAGGAATAGCCATTGATCTGGCGGAGAGGGAGGGATTCGAACCCTCGGTACAGGTTTAAGCCCGTACAACTGCTTAGCAGGCAGCCCCGTTCGGCCACTCCGGCACCTCTCCGAGTGGGAGAACCTGAGTTTATAACATGATCCTCGGGAGTAAATCTATCGGAAACTGGTTCACGCGAAGGCCAAGATCAGCGATCCGTTGGGTAGCCGGCTTCTTGTCTTCCTCAGAACTGTCGGCGCCGATCATCCTGGAGGGTAGCGGCCCGCAGGGGGGCTTATGCCGCAGCGTTAGTCCTGGCGGTGAAATAAGTGGTTGATCAAGCGTTGAATGTCGGACGAAGATCTTGCCTCATCGAAGTGAACCGGCGATTGGAGGAATCCGTCGATTAGCGATCGAATCAGCATTGAGCGTTTCATTTTGACTCCGGTTATTTTTCGAATCTCCAGGCAGATTCGGTCGAGGGAATTCACTTGGCGAGGAGACAACATCACCATGACCTTTTCAACGTCGGTGCTTGATGCAGGATGAGAAACCAGAGCGGGGTCGACAGGCCTTGGATCCGAAGGGGAAAAGAGATCTATTTTGGTTAACTTCGACATCGCGAGAGGAATTCCTTGCCAAAATACATATAACACATCGCTCCCATGCTTCCACTGTCATACTCAAAAATGGTTTTGCCATGCGCCGGTGCTTCCAGCAACTTCACATTTTGCCGAATGACATTCTTGAAGACTTTTTCCTTGAAATGATCGCGCAATAGATCGATGACTTCAGTTGTGACTTTCATTCGAAAATCAACCATGGTGGGAAGAATTCCCAATAGTTCAACCGTGGCATGCATATTTTTCTTGACCATATCCACAGTTTCCAGCAATGACTGCAGACCGACCAGAGAAAGGAATGAAGGGGAGACCGTGATGACATAGTAGTCAGAAGCCATCAAAGCGTTGATGGTGAGGAGGCTGAGGGAAGGGGGGTTATCGATTAGAATATGATCGTAACGGTGCCGCAATTTCTCGATCTTGTCCTTGAGAATCCTTTCTCTTCCTTTGGTATCAGCCAACATCACATCGGTACTCGCCAGCCGTCGGTCACCCGGAATAATGTCAAGATTCGGGACCTTCCCTGGAAGAATGGCGTCTGCAAGTTGGCCATCCTCTAGGAATGCCGTAGCAATGGTGGCCTTTGCCTCCCGCCATTCCAATCCAGTGGAGATCGTCGCAAAGTTTTGCGGGTCAAGGTCGATCAACAAGATGCGCAATCCACCCAGAGCCAAATAGGCTGCCAAATTGACGGCTGTTGTCGTTTTAGCGGTGCCGCCTTTCATAGAGATAACAGAAGTAATCATGTCGCCATGCGGTCGGCCTGCTTATAATTACAGAATTCTATAATTCAATAGAAATACAACTTAGTGTGAACAAGGGGTTAAATCAAGTCAATGTCCCTTTTAACAAAGCGCTTCCCGCGTGCTAAATCCCAGGGCATCATTCCAACTTGACCGTACCCACTTCTGTCTTTAAGCTGAGTATATTGGTTAGATGAGAGGATAGGGTATTTAAGGCTATGGCGGAGATCAAGCGGCGGCGAACGATTGTGACTCAAGTTGGGAATGTGGCAGTCGGGAGTGCGCATCCCATTGCAGTTCAGTCCATGACCAACACCGATACAGCCAACATTCGCGCAACGGTTCAGCAGGTTACAGACTTGGCCAGGGCCGGTTCAGAGCTTGTTCGCGTGACAGTCAATACCCACGAGGCTGCTGCGGCTGTGCCGGAGATTGTCGAGCAGTTAAAGGACCAGGGAGTGGAGGTTCCGATCATCGGCGACTTCCACTATAACGGCCATATCCTGTTGACTGAATATTCGAAATGCGCTCGAGCGTTGGCGAAGTACCGGATTAACCCAGGGAATGTCGGCGCAGGTCGCCACCACGATGAGAATTTTCAGCGCATGATCCAGGTTGCCCGGGAAAATGGCAAACCGGTTCGCATCGGGGTGAACTGGGGCTCGCTTGACCAGGTGCTCTTATCCCGACTCATGGATGAAAATGCGGCGCTTCCGGAGCCTCGAGAAGCACGTGAAGTGACCCTCGAGGCGATTGTACGAAGTGCCCTGGAATCGGCCGAGCAAGCCGAGGAATGCGGTTTGAACCGCGAGCGGATTGTCCTGAGCGCCAAGGTTTCCGGAGTGCAAGACCTAATTGATGTCTATCGCCTGCTGGCGAACAGATGTGATTACCCTTTGCATTTGGGGTTAACGGAGGCAGGCATGGGCGCCAAGGGCGTTGTGGCCAGCACCGCGGGGCTGGCTGTGCTGCTGCAGGAGGGCATTGGAGACACGATACGGGTCTCTTTGACTCCCTTACCTAATGGAGATCGCTGTGAGGAAGTACGTGTGTCTCAACAAATCCTGCAGTCGATGGGCATTCGCAGTTTTGTTCCTCAAGTGACTGCTTGCCCAGGATGTGGCCGTACGACGAGTACATTCTTCCAGGAAATGGCCGACCAGATTCAGACCTATCTCCGCACTCAAATGCCTACTTGGAAAGAACACTATCGAGGCGTCGAGGAATTGAAAGTGGCCGTAATGGGATGTGTGGTCAACGGCCCCGGAGAATCTAAGCATGCCAATATCGGCATCTCCCTCCCGGGTACTGGAGAGGATCCTAAAGCCCCAGTGTTTGTTGATGGACGTCTTCTGACGACCCTGAAAGGCTCGACTCTTGTGGCTGAGTTCATTCGCCTCCTAGAGGACTACGTGGCCGCACGTTATGCACGACGGACCGGGGTTGAATCTGCCGGCAAAGTTGGTTGATTGTTTTGAACTGCCCTCTGTCTGATTAGATTCACCATTTGATTCTTCTATGCTTGCGTTTACTGACCAAGGCACAGGACAACCCGTTGTCCTGCTGCATGCCTTCCCTTTAAGCCGTCGGATGTGGGACGAAACAGTCGCGGCCTGGAGTTCCCGATTCAGAATTCTGGCTCCAGACCTGCCAGGTTTCGGGGATTCACGCTCTACGGCAGCTAACTTTACGATGGAGGGTTGTGCCCGTGAAGTCAGCCAGTTTCTTCGGAATCGAAGTGTCAAAGAGAAGATAGTCCTGGTCGGGCTTTCAATGGGCGGGTATATCGCCTTTGAAATTATCCGACAATTTCCCGAAAAGATTTCCGGTCTGGTTCTAGCGGCCACGCATCCTCTACCGGATACGGAAGCGGCTGCGAAAGGGAGGCAGGAAACCGCGGAATTCGTCCTCCAGGAAGGGTCGCAGGCTTTGTCCGAGCGGCTGCTTCCTAAACTCCTGGGTGCAACGACCCTGGCTACAAAGCCAGAAGTGACCCAAAGGGTTCGAGAGTTAATCGCCTCGAACTCTCCCGAAGGGATTGCAAAAGCTTGCCTAGGCCTGGCCGCGCGTCGTGATTCGACTCCTGTGTTGCAAATGATCCAGATTCCCACGTTGATTTTGGCGGGCTCTGAAGATGCTTTGATTCCGGAAGCACGATCGATTGAAATGAAACAACAAGTGAAGAAGGCTGAGCAGGAGGTCTTCACCGCATGTGGTCATTTGGTCAATCTAGAACAGCCTCAGGCGTTTCAAGAGCGTGTTCTGGAATTCCTCAAGACCCTTTAGGAAGTTCCAATCGGATGATTATTTCACGCCTTCAGAGGTTGGGGGTGAAGGAGTGGGTGCCTTTAGGTTACCGCAGTTCTCGAATCGTGGGCTTTGCATCCTGCTCTCCCTGCTGCTTGCCGTTAGTATCCTTGCATCTCCGGTAGAAAGTCGTGTCCAAGACTTCAAAAAGGGTTCCCTCTCTGGGGAAACACTCTTTTACGAAGTCCAGTGGGAACCCCCACCTTGGATGTTTTTCTTCCCTTCGATAACAGCTGGAGATATCACTTTCCACTCCGACGAACCCGTTGTGCACGGTGAAATGCCGACTCAGCGCTTTACGGCCACAGCCCTCTCTTCTGGGTTTTTTCCGAGTTTAACGGGGATCTCAGTGAATGATTCATTTGAGTCAGTCGTTGATATAGAGAAATTTTGCTCGCTTCAGATGACCAAGAAACTACGTGAAGGGAAGAGACAACGGGACGTTTTCCTCACCTTCGACAGTCGGAACCGGAAAGGCCACTATGAAGCGTTTGACGTGAGTAAGAGCCCGAAAGTTCAATTAAAAAATGAAGAACTAAATGATGTGCCGGACTGTGTTCAAGATATCCTCTCAGCCATCTATTTCGTGCGATTACAGGAACTGAAGCCGGAACTTCAATTTCCAATCACGATTGGCGATGACGGACGAATCAGGGAAATTCAGATCAAAGTCCTGAAAGCCGAACCCGTGGACGTTCTGGGGCGCAAAAATGCGACCCTAAAGCTCGAAGCCAAATTAGTCTTTGGAGGATTATTCAAAGAGAATGGCACCTTTTATGTATGGGTTTCCGACGATGCCTATAAGGTGCCCATAAAGTTTGAGGCGAAGATAAAACTGGGTAGAGTCTCTGGTTCGTTGAAACAAGTCAAACGTGAACCTGGCCTAGGAAGTTCTTCGAAGACCCCTTGAAGAAGCGCTGCTCAGAGGGAATCATGGAATCACAAAGGGGTTCAAGCAAAGTTGGGGCAGCGAGATGATTCAGATGGAAAAGTAAAGTTGGGGTGAGTGATGGGGATCGAACCCACGACCACTGGAGCCACAATCCAGCGCTCTACCGACTGAGCTACACTCACCACAGGGGCAGGAAAGGGGCAAAGGCGAACTCCAAAGCCACCGATACTGCAAGACAGTTTATTATAATCCTTTACATGAAGCAACACGGATAGGTTGGCCAGCCGAGAACCGTGGTACCAGGTCGTTTATTAACCACAGCAGCTCGCAAAATTCGAAAGAAACACTGAAAAGATTAAGAGCGGTGTCATTCTCATTTCGAAGGGGATGGTGCGCATTTTGATCGATTATTTTTCAGCGCCATGAGTTTTATTGCGGCGGGAAGTTTCTGGGTTGCGCCGGTTGTGCGACTCAATTTGAACTCCGTACTTTAAAATGCTAAAGTGCAGGCTCTTTCAAGGGAGATTGAATTGATTATAGAAGCCTTATCAAAGTTTCTAGTAGGAATTGCGGCATGAAGGCACTTATATTGGCCGGCGGTGAAGGCACTCGATTACGCCCCCTCACATTAAGCACCCCCAAGGCAGTTGTTCCGGTCGGCAATATTCCATTCCTCTGCTATCAAATTGAATTGCTCCGACGTCATGGGATTTGCGAAGTTATCTTAAGCCTTGGCTACCAGCCTGACAAAATCGAGAAAGTATTAGGCGATGGTTCTGCCTACGGCTGCCGGATTTATTATGTGGTTGAGCAGACCCCGCTGGGAACCGCGGGAGCTTTCAAGAATGCCGAATCGTTGCTCCAAGAAGCAACGGTTGTCTTGAACGGAGATATCCTGTGTGATCTTGACCTCAGCCACGTGATTGCACGGCATCGTTCTAGAAATGCCACAGCCACGTTAGTTCTGACGCGAGTGGAGAACCCTTCGGCTTATGGTCTTGTCGAAACAGAGCCGGATGGCAGGATCACACGATTTCTAGAGAAACCTGGAAAAGATGAAATTACCTGTAATACGATCAATGCGGGAACTTATATCCTCGAGCCTGAAGTCTTACAAAGGATACCCGCGGGACAAAAATTTTCATTTGAGCGGGGAGTGTTTCCAGCGCTGCTACAGGAACAGCGACCAGTCTACGCTTACGTTTCAAACGGCTATTGGATCGATATCGGGACGCCTCAAAAGTACATGCAGGTTCATCAAGACATTCTAGCGGGTCGTTTTCGGCCTCTCTTCGAAAGGGAGAGCTTATTGGGGGCAAACCATCACCGGAATTCAACCTCCGACGGTTCAATCATCGATGAAGGCTCTATCATTGGAAAAAGTGTCAAGTTAGGGAAGAGAGTTCGAATTTATTCCTCTTGCCTTGGCGAAAACTGCCAGATTGGAGATGATACTGTCATCGAAAGCAGTGTGATCTGGTCCAATGCGAATATCGGTGAAAGTGCCCATCTCGTGGGTTGTATCCTCGGAAAGGACTGTCAGGTCGGGAGCCACGCCACTCTTGCGCGAGGGGTCCTGCTGGGGGATGGATCGGCGGTAACGGATTATAGTTTCCTCCCTGGAAAAGTTGATTGAATCTTTCTGGATCGAAGGGATCTCTGGCCTTACGCCCCCCGATTCAGTAGAAAGATCATCGAGGAGAAAATTCCTTTGACCTCCATTAAATTTGGAACGGATGGTTGGAGAGGTGTTATTGCCAGAGATTTTACCTTTGATAATGTCGAGATTGTTACCCAGGCCATCGCCGATTACCTCGAATCCCAACCCCCTTCTCGCCGAGAAGTGCTCATCGGCTATGATGCGCGCTTCATGGCGGGGCGTTTTGCCCGATGCGTCGCAGAAGTCCTGGCGGCCAATCGTTTCCACATCGAGCTTTTAGACCGTCCATTCCCGACACCCTATGTCTCATTTGAGGCCCGACGCCGCCAACTAGCGGGGGGCGTCATGGTCACGGCGAGTCACAATCCCCCTGAATTCCTAGGGATCAAATTCAAGGCCCCGTTTGGGGGTTCGGCAACGCCTGCTATCGTTCAGCAAATTGAGTCGTATCTTTTTAAAAACACTCCTCGGAGGCTGAACCGTGGTGAAGCAGCAGACAGAATCCATGTCATTTCACCGAACCCTGAGTACTTAGACCATGTGAAGTCTCTCGTCGGTTTCGACGCCATCCGAAAATCGAAAATTAAGGCCGTTATCGATTCCATGCATGGTACGGGTCTACGCCTTTTGGAAGAGATCCTCCAGGAACAGGGTGTGGCTTGTCGAACCATCCGCTACAATCCGGATCCGCTCTTCGGAGGAGTCTCCCCTGAGCCGATGCCGGAGAATTTAGGAGCATTGAAGATCGCTATTCTGGAAGATCAGGCGGACATTGGTCTTGCCACGGACGGTGACGCGGACCGCTTGGGTGTCATGGACCAGCAGGGACGTTACGTAAATACCCACCAGATTCTTTGTTTGCTAATTCTCCATTTGGTCCAGAAAAGGAATTGGACCGGCAAGGTTGTAAAAACATTTTCCCAAAGCGTCCTGGTTGAAAAGATCTGCCGAAAGCTTGGGCTGCCCTTTGAAATCGTTCCCATCGGGTTCAAGAATATTGCCGAGGTTATGCTGCAAGAAGACGTCCTGATCGGGGGTGAGGAGAGCGGAGGAGTCGGGGTCAAGAATCATCTACCGGAACGTGACGGAATTCTGCTCAATTTATTGATGCTGGAAGCTGTGGCCGAAAGCGGCAAGAGTCTTCACGACATGGTTTTGGACTTGTGGAAGGAATATGGAGAATTTCACTTTCAACGCAATGACCTGCATGTCCCCCTCATTTTCGGGCAGGGCCTGGTGAAACAGCTGAGGGATTCTCCACCAAAACGATACACTGGATTGTTCCTCGAACGTGTGGAGACCCTGGATGGAACGAAACTGATTTTCAAGGATGAGAGTTGGATCTTGTTCCGCCAATCCGGGACAGAGCCGTTGCTCAGAATATACTGTGAAGCGCACACAGAAGACCAAGTCGAGCGCATGATGGCGGAAGGGAGAAACCTGGCTCAGGTCGAGAACAGCAATTAATCACTCTGCCGATCATGACCGTCTTCGTGCCTTCCTGGTACATGGAGAAGATGTAAACGCCAAGATCGCAATGGATAGAGGCTTCCGGGACGGCCGACGAAGTGCCCAAGGACATTGTTGACGATGCCCCAAAAGTGCATCGAGCGTTGGGTCGGTCCGCCTGTATTGCTTACAAGGCTCATGAATTTCGCATACTCCGTCACCGTGTAATCCCAAACCCTTCGGAAGAGTCAGCGGTGGAGCATTTATAAAGCACCCGATTTGCAGAGTTTCTTCCTCCTTTCTTGGCGCTCTTGGCGTTTCGGTTTTCAGGAGGCAGGCACTTGACAAAGCTCTGAACTGAGCAGTTATGGGACATTGATTCCAATCGGCTCAAACGGGATCGAGTAAGAGTAGGACGTCCGTCGGTTGACAGAGAACCCTTTACGAATGAGTACATTGGCAGTTTTAAGTGGGCGTTCATTGGGGGCAAATGAACTTAGCTGTGAACTCAATTCTGACGGTTAGTCATCTCAAGACCCAATTCTTCACCCCTTCAGGGTTAGTAAGAGCTGTTGATGATGTCTCATTTTCGCTGGAACGGGGAAAGACCCTTGGGATTGTGGGAGAATCCGGGAGTGGCAAGAGCCTGACGGCCCTTTCCATTCTTAAACTGGTTCCTCCTCCCGGGAAGGTTGTTGAAGGGCAGGTCCTTTACTCGCCGGACAATGTTGAGAGTGAACCGGATGATTTGATGCGGCTCCCTCCGAAAGAAATGCGCAAGATTAGAGGCCGAGAAATCTCCATGATCTTTCAGGAGCCGATGACGGCGCTTAATCCGGTCTTCACCATCGGTAACCAGATTAGCGAAGCGATCCACGCACATGAAAGGGTCTCCCATCGTGAAGCGAAGGACCGAACCCTAGAGATCCTGCGCTCAGTGACGATCCCCTCGCCGGAGCAACGATTTGATGATTATCCCCACCAGCTTTCTGGAGGGCTCCGGCAACGAGCCATGATTGCCATGGCCCTGGTCACGAAGCCGAAGTTATTGATTGCCGATGAGCCAACGACCGCGCTGGATGTTACGATTCAAGCACAGGTTCTGGAACTATTGCTGGACCTGAAAGAGCGTTTTCATTTGTCTTTGATTTTCATTTCCCATGATCTGGGAGTGATCGCAAGGATCGCAGATCTCACAGCAGTCATGTATGCGGGAAAGATCATCGAGTACGGTCTCACGTCTGAGGTTCTCTCAAATCCGTTACACCCTTATACCGCAGGGTTGTTGCGGTCTCTTCCTCGAACGGGACAAGCGAGCAAAGAAAAATACCGGCTAAAATCCATTCCGGGGTCTGTCCCTGACCTTCAAAACACTCCGGTTGGCTGTGCCTTTCAACCGAGATGCCTAGACCAGATGGGCGACCGCTGTGGGACAATTCCCATCCCGATATCACGCCCTGTCTCCGGGCGCCAGGTACGATGTGTCAAGTATGAATCTACTCGAAATCCGTGATCTCAAGAAATATTTTCTCCCTCAATCGGGACTTTCACGCGCGAGAAAGCCTGTCGTAAAGGCTCTCGACGGGGTTTCCCTGGAAATTCAAGCGGGGGAAACGTTTGGTTTGGTGGGGGAATCAGGCTGTGGCAAGACTACACTGGGGCACTGTGTGCTTCGACTCCTTGAGCCGACCTCAGGAGAAATCCGTCTTGCAGGCCAGGACCTCCTGGCTCTCAAAGGAGCAGACCTCCGGCAAATGCGCCGGCACCTTCAAATCGTGTTTCAAGATCCCGCCTCCTCTCTTAATCCACGGATGACGGTGCTGCAGATTCTTGAAGAACCCTTTCTCATCCACAGACTCTACCCAAAGGGGGAGCACCGGTCGAAGGTCAAAGAACTGCTGGATGCAGTAGGAATGGAACAGAAATCATTGCCCAAATATCCCCATGAATTCAGCGGTGGACAACGTCAACGAATCAGCATTGCACGTGCCTTAGCCTTAAAACCGAAGTTGATTGTCGCCGACGAACCGGTTTCTGCGCTCGACGTGTCCATTCAGGCGCAAATTGTTAACCTTTTTCAGGATTTGCAGGAGCAGTTTCACCTGACGTACCTCTTTATCTCCCACTCCCTTCCTATTGTGGAACATATTAGCTCACGGATTGGCGTCATGTACCTTGGCAGACTGGCGGAAGTGGGTCGACCTGACGAAATTTTTCATAATCCAAAGCATCCTTACACCCAAGTTCTTCTGGCTTCGGTCCCCAACCTTGAGGGTTCTCAGCGGAAAGCCCCTCTGCAAGGGGACATTCCAAGCCCAGCCCATCCTCCGAAAGGGTGCCGATTTCATACCCGTTGCCCCATGGCATATGAACGCTGTGGTTTGGAAGAACCCCGGGAACTGAGTCTTTCAGAATCACACCGGGTGTGGTGTCATCTCGCCGAAGAGTCGCCTCCGAACGATCGCCCGTGAGAAGGATGAATTCTACATACCTGTAGGAAAGGGAACAGATTTGCAATTTAAAGTCCTCTCTGAAGACCCTAAGACAAAAGCACGCTTGGGAAAGCTCATCACCGATCACGGTGAGGTTGACACTCCAGTCTTCATGCCCGTAGGGACATCTGGAACGGTAAAAGCAATAGCACAGTCTCAACTCGAGGAGCTTGGGGCGAAGCTTATTCTTGGAAATACCTATCATCTTTATTTAAGGCCAGGACATCAATTGATTCACGAACTAGGCGGGTTGCACCGCTTCATTTCCTGGCCACACCTCATCTTGACTGACAGCGGGGGTTTCCAGGTCTTCAGTCATAGCGACTTACGAAACATTTCGGAGGAAGGAGTCGCTTTCCGGTCGCATTTGGACGGCTCCCCGCATTTGCTGACGCCCGAAAAAGCGGTGGAGATTCAAATGGCGCTTGGAGCAGACATCATCATGGCTCTCGATGAGTGTCTGCCCTACCCCTCCGATTTTCTGATCGCCCGCAATTCAATGGAACGAACACTACGTTGGGCTGCCCGATGCAAAGATACCTTCGAAAAGGGTGTAGGGCAGTGGTACCCACACACGCAAGGGCTTTTTGGGATCGGCCAAGGGGGAATATACCCTGAACTCAGAAAGGAATGTCTGCTTCGCTTGATCGATTTGGATTTTCCGGGCTACGCCATCGGGGGACTCTCTGTCGGGGAGCCCAAACCACTGCTTTACGAACTGGCTGGAGAGAGCACACAATGGATGCCCCCCACCCATCCCAGATACTTGATGGGCGTGGGAACGCCCCTGGATATTGTGGAGTGTGTGGCGCTGGGAGTCGATATGTTCGATTGCGTGATGCCGACCCGGAATGCGCGCAACGGCTGGTTATTCACGCATTCGGGTCATCTGGCGATCAAACATGCGTGCTATGCACGGGACGAGCGTCCCATCGATGAGTCTTGTCAGTGCCCGGTTTGCCGCCGATATAGTCGTGCTTATTTGAGGCACCTTTTCCAGTCTAACGAGATCCTTTCATCAATGCTCAACACCCAACATAACCTCTACTTTTATCTTGACACCCTACAGCAAATTAGGGATGCTATCACGTCCCACAGGTATCTGGATTTCTTAACGGAGTTCAAAAGGAAGCAAGAAGTCGGGTAAATGAATTTTATGGAATAGAGTCAAGCAGCCTTGTTCTCCGCTGCTCTATTTTCTTAAGAGTACAATTCGGAAAAACTGCAAGGTTTTAACTTCAGCCGATCTGGTTGAAGGCCGATCCTAGATTGCCCTGATCTTCCTAGTTCACACGCAAGATTAAACAAGTCAACTTCTGAGGGATAGAGAATCTTTGTCTGGAGGCAGGTTTCATGTCTTTTTTGGCGCTTTTGGCAGCCAATGGACAGCCGAGTCCAGTTTTTGTGCAACCTCTGATCTTCCTTGCTATTGGCCTTATCTTTTATTTCATCGTTTTCCTTCCTAATAAAAAGCGACAACGGGCGCTCCAGGAGACACTGGATAGTCTGAAAAATGGTGACAAAGTTAAGACCTCTGGCGGGATTTACGGTGTGGTGGCAGGGATAAAAGAAGACCGCCTCCTCCTTAAAGTTGCGGATCAAGTGAAAATCGAGATTTCGAAAAACGCCATAGTTGAAAAGCTGACCGAGGAGTGATAGCGTCCCTCCAGTTTTAGGTTGCTATTGAATTCAGAGTCTGAGGTTCCTCTTGAATGCGTAAGAAATTACGTTGGAAGCTAGCAGCAATCGTTGCTGTGACCGTTTTTTGTATTTTGGGGATTACAGGTCTTCCTCCCAGCCTGGGTAAAATTAAGGAAAGGATCCATCTCGGGCTAGATCTCAGAGGGGGGATGCATTTGATTCTCCTGGTCGTGACCGATGATGCCGTCAATATTGAAACGGATCTCACTGTCGAGAGAATTAAGGAAGAATTGCGATCGCGACAGATTTCCTTTTCCGATGTGCGCAAGCATGATCTGGACCATATTGAGATCCGCGAGGTGGATCCCAAAAATACCTCCGATGTGCGTGCCGCAATTGATGAATCATTTCAATCCTGGGACCGAGGAGATTTGCCGGGCGTCCCGAATTCATATCTTCTCGGCTTAAAACCGAGTGTAGAAAAACAGATTAGAAGCGGGTCGGTCCAGCAAGCCATCCAGACCATTCGGAACCGCGTCGATCAGCTGGGCGTGACTGAGCCGGTCATTCAAGAACATGGGCCGGCCGACGAATACCAAATTTTGGTGCAACTGCCAGGGGTTGACGATCCCAGTCGCGTAAAAGATATCATTAAATCCACGGCCTTGCTGGAGTTGAAGCTCGTTGAACCGGGCTTTGGACCATTTCCATCCAGGCAGGCCGCCCTTAGCCAATATAATGGAGTCGCCCCAGAAGGAAAGGAATTGCTCCCCCACGTACGAGAAACCGGACAATCCAGCGAAGAGTGGTATTTTGTGAACAAAGTAGCTTCCATTACGGGTAGAGACTTAAGAACAGCCCAGCCCAGTACTGACGAATTCGGGAAAGCCGCCGTCAGTTTTAACTTAACTTCGGATGGGGCCGCGCGCTTTGAAAAAATCACCGGGGAAAATATTGGAAAGCAGCTCGCCATTGTGCTGGATGGCAAGATCCAGTCTGCTCCAGCCATTCGTAGTACAATCCGGGATTCCGGCCAGATTACCGGCAATTTTACTTTGGAGCGGGCAACCGATCTGGCTCTCACCTTGAGATCGGGAGCGCTCCCGGCTTCGATTACTTATCTGGAAGAAAGAACCGTGGGCGCTTCACTAGGCAATGATTCCATCTTCCAGGGCATCGTGGCTTCCATTGTTGGCATGGTTGCTGTCGTGCTGTTCATGCTCTTTTATTATCGTCTGTCGGGTCTCAATGCCGTGGTTGCTCTTATCTTGAATTTAATCATCTTGGTGGCAGCGCTGGCTTACATCCGGGCTACCTTAACGCTTCCCGGCATCGCTGGAGTGGTTCTCTTGATTGGTATGGCTGTGGATTCGAACGTCTTAATTTTCGAAAGGATTCGCGAGGAACTGTGGAGCGGAAAGAATGTCGTCTCTTCCGTCAATGTCGGATTTTCGAAGGCATTTGTCACCATTATTGATACACACGTTACCACTATTGTTTCGGTCTGTTTCCTATTTATTTTCGGGACTGGACCGGTTAAAGGATTTGCGGTCGTCCTGTTTTGGGGGCTCATGGCCAATTTGTTCACGGCGGTGTTTGTTTCCAAATTCCTCTTTGATTGGATTTTGAGCGGACCGACCCGAAGGGAAACCCTAAGTATTTAGGAATTTTGAGGGAAATCAGCTTCTTCCAGAGTCTGCCTGGAACTTTTTGGATGGATGGGTTGTCTATTGGCTAGGGAGAGCTAGCGCCAGGAATCATCGGTCTAGGAGGAGACGGAGTCATAATGTATTTTTTTAGAAATGCAAATATCGACTGGATAGGCAAAAAGACCATCCTCATTGGTGCTTCATTTGCTCTGTTTGTTGCCAGCATCATTTCATTAGCTGTTAAAGGAGGACCTCGTTACGGGATTGATTTTAGTGGCGGAACTTTGGTTTATGTGAAGTTCAAAGAAAAACCTCATTTAGACACCATTCGGACGGCGCTCAAGCAGCGAGGCCTAGGAGAGAGCACAATACAAAGCTATGGGATTGATAGCGATCATGAGGTGATCATCAGTCTGGATCAAAAGGCGACGGCCAGTGGTTCCGATCTAGACCAGGGACAGTCAAAGATCGCCGAAACACTCAATTTGAGTTTTCGTCCGGTAGATGCTCAACCCGGGGTGATGGCCGACCTGAATAACATCGGGTCTGCCCGAATGGAATTGGCCTTAAACAGCATCCCGGAATTGGCTGCTGTTTTGCAGAAACCAGGAAACGGAGCCATTAATTCGGCACCGGCCCTTTCTAAGGCCGTCCTCGGATACCGCGATTCTCATGGGGGGATTGTAAAGAATTTTGAAGACTTGAAAACAGGCGCTGGGCTCCCTGATGAGGTGCTGAAGCTATTGCGCGGGCACTTCTACCTAGGCGATTTCTCCATTATCAAGACCGAAATTGTCGGACCGAAAGTCGGCAAGGCGTTGCAGCAGCAGGCCATCTCGGCAACCCTGTACGCTCTCGGCGGGCATGCTCGTTTATATTGCCTGGCGATTCAAAGGGGCGGTGTATGGGACGGCCGCGGTTCTGGCGGTCTTTCATGATGTGATCATTACACTGGGGTTTTTCTCCTATCTTCAACAAGGAAATTTCACTGACGGTTATTGCCGCGCTACTCACGCTCGTCGGGTATTCGATGAATGACACGATTGTGGTCTTTGACCGAATTCGCGAGAATCTGAAATTCCTCCGAAAGGAATCTTTGTCCGCGATTATCAACAGAAGTATCAACCAGACCCTCAGTCGAACGATACTGACCTCCGGCTTGACTTTTATCACCGTCTTGTCCCTTTATATTTTTGGAGGAGAAGTCATAAACGGATTTGCATTTGCTATGGTAATTGGGATTATAATTGGAACCTATTCCTCGATTGCTATTGCCAGTCCTCTCTTGGTTATTTGGTATGACTATCAGAACAGCAAGAAGGCAGTAGCAAAGGCTGCGAAAGTCTGATGCAGTACCCGAAAAACATTCTTCGAATGAAGTGATTTCAGGAGCAATTGATCCTCTGGATGATATCAACCGGAAGGAGGTAGTCAGTATGTTTGATCAGCTGATCGAGTCAACAGGTGAGAAGTCCAAAAACCAGGACTCCATTGACAATGACCCTCTCGATCATTATTCATGTGATATTGGTCGTTGTCTTGGTGCTTATTCCCCTGTTATTCCCTGAAACTCTCTCAGGGTCCATGCAGCAATTGACAGCGTTGGTTGCGCCACCGCCACCGCCACCCCCACCCCCACCGCCACCAGCTCCTACGGTTGCAGTTAAAGTTGTAAAAAAAGTGGTTGACGATGGTACCTTCCGAGCCCCTGTCGAAATTCCGAAAGACATCAAAATGGTGGTTGATGAAGGTCCCCCTCCCGAGACGGCTGTTGGCGGCGTGGTCGGTGGTGTCCCCGGCGGTGTCCCTGGTGGTCAAATGGGTGGTGTCCTCGGGGGAGTCATTGGAGGAGCGCCTTCTGCGGTAGCCCCCCCCCCGCCCCCGCCTCCGCCCGCTGCGCCGAAACCGCCCCAGCGCGTCAAGGTTGGAGGAAACGTTCAGCAGGCCAACTTGATCCGTCAGGTGAAGCCGCCGTATCCTCCGCTCGCTAAACAGGCAAGAATTCAAGGAGCTGTTATACTGGAAGCAATTATTAACAAGCAAGGAAGCGTGGAGCAGTTAAAAGTGGTGAGCGGCCACCCATTGCTCGTACAGGCGGCCATGGATGCAGTAAGGCAATGGAAATACAAGCCAACACTCTTGAATGGTGAGCCTGTCGAAGTGGTCACTCAGGTAACGGTTAATTTCAATTTGAGTGGCTGATGGGGGTCTGCTACTCTGCCCTGAATATTTGGAGACGGAAAACGTCGAGTTCAAATGAAAGATGGTTCCCCAAAATATCGAATTAAAAAATCAAAGTTAACAAATAGGAGGTACTTTCGAAATGCTTTTTTATAAGTTAAATTTTCTGGCGATTACCTTACTGGATGGCGAGATTGGTTTCGATCTGACGGCCATGTGGCGTCAGTCTGGGACCGTTGCCAGGTCGGTGATCATCGTGTTGGCCATTATGTCGGCATGGTCTATCGGGGTCATGATTGATCGTTTGCTGGCCTATTCTGCAGCTCGCAAGCAGTCCCGGGAGTTTGCTCCTCTTGTTGCCGGTTGCCTTAAGGAAGGTAAGATTGACGAAGCGATCAGCGTTTCCGAACAGAACAAAAAAAGCCACCTCGCGAAAGTCGTGGTTGCCGGTCTGCAGGAATTTCAGGCACATCAGATCAGCGCTGAGATTCCGGGTGAAGTTGTGGAAGCTTCAAAAAGAGCCCTCGAACGGGCAACGGCGATTACCAACGCAGAGTTGAAACGCGGCATCAGCGGCTTGGCGACGATCGGAAGTACGGCTCCCTTCGTTGGTTTGTTCGGAACCGTGTTCGGCATCATCAATGCCTTCCAAGGTATGTCCAGTGAAAAATCGACCGGTTTGTCAGCCGTGGCGGGGGGGATCTCGGAAGCCCTTATTACCACCGCCTTCGGACTCTTCGTGGCCGTGCCTGCCGTTTGGATGTTCAACTACTTCAACAGCAAGATTGAGTCTTTTGGCGTTGAAATGAATAACTCGTCTTCAGAGTTGATTGACTATTTCCTCAAACGGAGAGGAGGTAAGCGCTAATGGCTATGGCGGCGGGGGGTGGTAAGACCGGCTCTATCGCCGATATCAATGTCACCCCCATGGTGGATATCATGCTGGTGCTGCTGATCATCTTTATGGTGGTCACTCCACTTTTGCAGAAAAATGTTAGCGTGGATCTTGCTAAGACCAAAAATCCGCGCGAAATGCGCGAAGCAGACCGTGACGATGCCATCGTTGTAGGCATTACTCGGGATAATAAGATCTATATCGGCTCCGACCAGATCCCGATCAAGGACAATCTGGGTCCCAAAGTAAAGGATTTGCTCGCTGCAAAACCAGATAAGACAGTGTATATCAAGAGTGACAGACGCGCTCGATATGGAGATGTTGTCGATGTCGTTGATATCGTACGAGCGACCGGAGTTGATACCCTGGGTTTATTAACCACCCGGGTTGAAGGCAGTAGTGATTCAGGTCAGTAAGCAATTTGGTTTACGGAGGATTTTTGTTATGGCAATGAGTGCAGGATCAAGCGGAGCTTCGGGGGCGAGAGCGGATATTAATGTTACTCCGCTCATCGACGTTCTGCTGGTGCTCCTGATTATCTTTATGGTGATCACTCCGCTGATTCCTCGAGGGTTGGATGCCAACATTCCACAGCCGCCACCTCCCGGTAAACCACCGGTAGCAGGAAGATCCAAGCCGCACGATCGTCGTTTCCATCGATGGCTCGGAAAACCTTAAGATCAATCAGGAAGACGTTACCAAGGATAAACTCGGTGACCGTCTGACCGATATTTTTAAGGCTCGGAATGAAAGGACGATGTTCGTTCAGGCTGATCCCAAGCTTTTTTTTAATAGCGTTGTGGATGTGATTGATATCGCAAAAGGGTCCGGAGTCGATAAAATCGGGCTGATCACGGAGAAGATTCAGTCTGGACAGTAAGAGAGAGGCTTGCCTCAAATAAGATCAAGAGGAGGTTCTGCCTAGAACCTCCTCTTTTTGCCTTCCGATAGATCTTGGTAATTTTGCACCGCTCCAATAGCTGACAGGACCTGCGAAGGGAGTGGGAGCACAGGACCCCATCGAGGACAGCAACTTGATTCTTTGGCTTGCCGCGTCGATTTCTGCCAAAGCTTCTTTCAGAAAAATCGAAACGCAACCAAGACGTCATTATTTCTGAAATTTCAGGACTGTGGAGGAATTCAATGAAGTTTAGAACAAAGTCCATAGCAGTCATTCTCTCCCTGCTATGCATCGCTTTGATCGGTTGTTCCAAGCTCAAGGCTAGAGATGAGCTGAACAAAGGGGTTCGATCGTTCAAAGACGCGAAATACGAAACGGCTGTAGAGCACTTCAAGAATGCTGTGAATCTGGATCCGGATCTTGTTGGCGCGCATTTGTACCTTGCCACCGCGTACGCAGCTCAGTACCAGCCCGGTGGTGAGTCCGAAGAAAACAAGAAGATCGGAGAAGAAGCGATTAAAGCCTTCGAATCCGTGCTCCAGAAGGATCCTGCCAACATTGGATCCGTTAAAGGAATCGCGGGTATTTACTTTAACATGCGGGATTTTGAGAATGCGAAAACGTATTATAAGAAAACCGCAGAGCTCGAGCCCAATAATCCTGAGCCATTTTACAGCATTGGGAACGTGAACTGGGTTCTCTGCTACGACAAGTCTCATCCCTTGCCCCCCGCTAAGAAGGCGGAACTCGTTGAGGAAGGGATTCAAAGTCTGAATAAGGCCGTCGAGATTGATCCCAACTATTACAATGCCTATTTCTATATTAACCTCCTCTTGAGGCAGAAAGCACAAGTCATTATTGATCAATTGACGCTGAATAATCCGAAATTGGAGGACCAGTTCACAGTTGCGTCGTTGGATCCCAAGGCCGTGGATCCACTGGTAAAAAATATGCCGGGGATCGATATAATGATTACAAGAATTATCTGAAGGAAGCAGACGAAAATTTCAATAAGGCCATGGAAGTTCGCAAGCAAGTAGAAGCCAAAGCCGAAACCAAGGGCGTTGTCGACCCGAACAAATAGTTGAATTTCCCCAACTGGTTCTATAGTGAAGCCTCTTGAGGACCCCTCCTCAAGGGGCTTTTTTATTGGTCGTCGGTTGCGTTCCCATTGAGATTTCCATTAGTATTGATTTATGGCAGATCTGGAAAGCATTCTGGCAGTCGCTGAGAAGAATCATCCGAATGATGACTTTGATATCATCCGGAAAGCATTCGCTTTTGCTCAGCAGGGGCATGAGGGGCAAGTTCGGAAGTCGGGGGAGCCGTATCTCATTCATCCCTTGGCCGTGGCCCGGATCCTGGCAGAGATGCGACTGGATGCGGTCTGCATTTGTGTGGGGCTGCTTCACGACGTGGTAGAAGATACGCAGACCCCCATCGAGACGATCGAGGCCCAGTTTGGGAAAGACGTTTCCCAAATCGTGAATGGGCTCACCAAGATCAATCAATTTCACTTTTATTCCAAAGAGGAAGAACAAGCCGAAAATTTCCGCAAAATGTTTCTGGCGATGGTGGACGATATTCGTGTCGTTCTAGTGAAATTGGCGGATCGCCTGCATAATATGCGGACCTTGCAGTTTCTGCCGCCGGAGAAGCAGCATCGGATTGCCCAGGAGACTCTTGAAATTTATGCGCCAATCGCTCACCGCCTCGGAATGGGGAAAATTCGCGGTGAGTTGGAAGATCTGGCCTTTAGTTACCTGGAGCCTGAAACTCTACCGGGAAATCAAAGAAACCATCGAGAGCCGATATAAAGTTCGCCAAGAGTTCCTGGATGAAGTCAAAGAAGTCATTGTTCAAAAACTTCGCGAACACGATATCCCGGGGACCGTGGATTCGCGCATGAAGAGAATTTACAGCATCTATGAGAAGATCAAACGTCAAAAAATTCCCATCGAACAGGTTTACGATCTGCTCGCCGTCCGAATCATTACAGACACGGTCAAGGACTGCTATGCAGCCTTAGGAATCATCCATAACATTTGGCGACCGGTTCCCGGCAGAATCAAGGATTTCATTGCCATCCCCCGCCCTAACATGTACCAGTCACTGCATACTTCCGTGATCGAATCACGTGGACAGCATTTTGAAGTGCAGATCCGCACACAAGACATGCACCGTGTGGCGGAAGAGGGAATTGCTGCACATTGGAAGTATAAGAGCGGCAAAGGTTTAAATCAAAAAGATGACCAACGCTTCTTGTGGCTTCGCCATCTTGTGGAGTGGCAACAAGAGATGCAAGACCCGAGCGACTTTCTGAGTACGCTCAAGATCGATTTGTATCCAGAAGAGGTCTATACATTTACCCCAAAAGGGAAGGTCATTATTCTACCCAGGGATGCAACCCCTGTCGATTTTGCTTATGCCATCCACACGGAAGTGGGAAATTCTTGCACTGGCGCAAAGGTGAATGGGCGTATTGTACCCTTGCGGTCCAAACTGAAGAATGGCGATATCGTCGAGATTCAGACTCAGCAGGGTCATACCCCAAGCCGGGATTGGCTTTCTGTTGTCAAGACTTCAAAAGCCCGCAACAAGATTCGCCATTTCATCAATGTTACTCAGAAGGCCCGCTCCATTGAAATTGGGAAGAAAATCTTCGAAAAAGAAGCCAAGAAGTATAAGTTGAATCTCAAGAAGCTTATTGACGATGGCACGCTCTTAAAAGCAGCGCCAGATTACGGTTGTACCAAGTTGGAAGACCTTTATTCAGCACTTGGTTTCGGGAAACTTTCTGTTCGGGCGCTTTTGAGCAAATTCTTGACTCCGGATGAAATGGAGGCGGCGAAGGAAGAGAAGGTCTCTAAGTTTGCTTCGACGGTCAAAAAGGTGCTGCGCTTTTCTTCGGGTGCTACGATCCAGGTGAAAGGGATCGACGATTTGCTGGTTTATCGAGCAAAATGCTGCAACCCCATCCGAGGTGAAGAGATCGTCGGATACATCACACGCGGCAAGGGAGTTGCGGTCCATGCCAAACGTTGCGCCAATGTAGGGAACTTGCTTTATGAAGCGGATCGGAAGATTGATGTGGAGTGGACTTCCTCCTCCGAAAGTTCTTATGCTGTCAAGCTGTCTATCCTGGTAGATGATCGTCAAGGAATGCTGGCGGAGATCACCTCGGTCATTTCCGACCTTCATGCCAATATCAAGAATATCGAAGCACAGTCTGAGGATCAACGCGGACTCGTCCACGTGACGATCGAAGTGGCTGATTTGAAGCACCTGGAAAAAACAATTGGCTCAATCAAGAAGATTAAAGGCATTACCGAAATTACGTGGCAATAAGCGGTGGGCATGGATTTCTCGCAGCAATTTAGCTCTCCAGCTAAGAACGGAAAAACACCTGCTTTCCACTGCCAGACGGGATTTGTAGATAGGGTAGATGGCAATAAAGGAGACGGATTGACATGAAGTCATTGGTGGCAACAGACAAAGCGCCTCGGGCTATTGGTCCCTATTCGCAAGGGGTCAGCATCAAGTGTGGGGAACTGCTATTCCTTTCTGGCCAAATTCCACTGGACCCGTCGAGCGGAGAAGTGGTTCAAGGAGGAATTGAGTTGCAGACTCGAAAGGTTTTAGAGAATCTGGAAGAAGTCCTTAAAGCGGGGGGATCGTCCTTGGAAAGCGTACTGAAAACGACCGTCTATTTAACAAACCTGGATGATTTTCCCAAGATGAATGAAGTTTATCAGCAATTTTTTCAGAAAGCTCCCCCCGCCCGCTCGACGGTGGAGGTATCGAAACTTCCTCGTCAAGTAAAAGTTGAAATTGATGCGATTGCGGTGGTGGAGGGTTGAGGAGTGATGGGGTCCTGAGAACCACTTTGTTGCAGAACACAAGCACGAAAGGGATCAAACAAGAGGAACGAGCACCCTCTCACACCCTTGCGAACGAAGAAAGGCTTTCGAGAGAGTGCACGTTGTTAATGAGATTTTATGACTCTGCCACTTCGAATGCACGAGGTGCAAACTCTGGCCCGCTTATGGGCTCCATCGATGATCAACCGGACGCGCTGAAGGTTCGGATTCCAGCGCCGCTTGGTGATATTATTCGCATGGCTGACATTATTGCCGAATGTAGGGGCCTTGCCACAAATCTCACATCGAGCTGCCATGTGAGCCTCCTAATCCATATTATAAAACAATAAACTATAGCAGATTCATCTGCCTGCGTCAAACAGCAAGCGCTCCCACCATGTTGACTCTCGGAATCGAAACCTCCTGTGACGAGACCGCGGCCGCGGTCCTGCGAAAAGGGCGATCCATTCTCTCAAATGTCGTCGCGTCTCAAATTGCGATCCATCGAAAATTCGGGGGCGTTGTACCCGAGTTGGCTTCCCGGCATCATCTGGAGAGTATCGTCCTGATTGTTCGGCAGGCAATCGAGGAAGCCGACATCGCCTTCACCGATCTCGATGGGATTGCGGTGACTCAAGGCCCAGGACTTATCGGCTCCTTGCTCGTTGGAGTTAACTATGCCAAAGCCCTCTCCTATGCTTTGGGTGTTCCGGTCACTCCGGTGAATCATCTTGAGGGTCATCTCTACTCGGTCCCTCTGGAATGGGCTCATCGACCGGAGTGGGTAGGCCAGTCTACTCCAGACTGGTCAGAACTATTTCCGGCGTTATGTTTGATTGTATCGGGAGGCCACACTTCTCTTTACTGGGTTAAGCATCTGGGCAGCCCTGCAGAACCGCTGAGCCAGATCGAACTGGTCGGGAGAACCCGCGATGACGCCGCTGGAGAAGCGTTCGACAAAGTCGCAAAACTGCTATATCTCGGTTATCCAGGAGGGCCGGTCATCGATCGCCTCGCGGAGAGAGGGGATCCTTGGAGAGTCAAATTTCCAACTACAAGAATTTCGAATGGGAAACTGGACTTCAGTTTTTCTGGAATCAAGACGGCTGTACTGAGATATATTCAGGCGAATTTTGAGCAGGAAATGTCTTTCCTGAGGGCCGCTCACAAAGAGGAAACATTCCTCGATCAGCTCCCTCAATCCGTCTATGATTTGATTGCCAGCTTCCAGTGGAATGTTGTTGAAACCCTTTTTGCGAATACGGCCAAAGCGGCCGAGTCCCGACTCCCCCAGTCCATCATGATTTCCGGGGGAGTTGCCTGTAATCGGCTGCTGAGAAGGCGTTTTCAGAGTGGGTTTTCGGAGGTTGGGTTGCCGGTCTATTTCCCCTCTTCGATCTTGTCGACAGACAATGCGGCCATGATTGCGGCAGCGGGTTATCCGAAACTTGCTGCTGGCATCTGCGCCGATTTGACCTTGAATGCTGACGTTAGTTTGAAACTTCATCAACAATTCCCCTTAAGGGAGGGCTGAGTGACACAACTAAACCGCAGAGAATTCGCTTTAAAGGTTTCTGCACTGGCTATGGGTGCCGGTCTGACATGTATTCCCAAGAGAATCCAGGCCATTGTCCAACCATCACCGAAAGCGAAGTTCACGCTAGGTATTGGCAGCTATACATTTAGAAAGCTTTCCCCAGACTTGATGATTGAACGATTACACCTGCTCCAGATTGATACGATTGAGCTCTCGCATCCGCAAACGATGCTGCCCAGAGCGCGAGTAGAAGATTTTGGCCCATTGTCTGAACTCTTCAAGAAAGGAAATATTCAGGTCCGTTCCTGGTATTGTTCCGCAGTCAAAAGCAACGACGACATCCAGAAAGTCCTTGAAATCGCAAAGATTCTTGGCATTCAGCACGTTTCAGGGGATACGACCGGTGAATCGTTGCTTGCTCTCGATAAGGCATTCCAAAAGAACGGCCTTTATTTTGGGATCCACAACCACTTCTTTAAGGATGGGGAATTTGAGTATCAGAGCCCGGAGGATTTCTTGAAGGTTTTCTCGATCACGTCGAATCACATCGGAGCCACTCTTGACACCGGCCATATGGTTTCTTGTGGATATGACCCTGTTGACGCCTTCCAACAACTGAAGCCTCGAGTGCAGCTAATCCATCTCAAGGATGTTGTGGGGCCCGGAACGGACAAAAATGTCCTTTTTGGAACAGGGAAGGGAAAACCTGCTGAGATGGTTAAAATGTTAGTTCAGGAGCGTTTCGATGGTTTGGTGGCCATTGAGTACGAAGAGGGAGAGGATCCTCAGGAAGATGTTGATAAGTGTGTGAAATTTGTTCGTGCGATAGAGTGACCGGGGATGATTGGGCACCATTCAACATTGAAGGAAGGCGGATTCTTCCTCCACCCGATCAGAAGGCATTCATTAAGTGTTCGCAATGAACGAGAGATAGATTGGCGTTGAAATGCCCTCAAGTTTTTGGGGAATTTTCTAAAGGACTTCCTTTTGGACGAAGAATTTCCAGCGCTTCTCCAATGAGGGTTAACTGAAGATCGATCGCTTTTTGAAGTTTGGTGCCCAGGAGGGAACAGTCCGGGGGGCGAGGTGCCTGCAGTTTGGCTTTGCTCATTTCAATAGGGACTAAGAGGGTCTGAGGGAAGCCATAGACTTTACAGAAGCTTTCCCCAAATTCAAATCGGCTCATTCTTTGCGGTCCCCCCAGATGAAACAATCCTTTTTGATCTCTTGAATGAGTCAGTCGGGTGATCGCTTCCAGAGCGTCTCCAATATAGAGTGGTGAACGAAACTGGTCCACGAACAGATTGGCCCGATCGCCTCGAAGTGCCTGTTGCTCGAGCTTTTCAAAGGAACACAGCCTGAGGCCGTTTCCCCGTCCGTACAAAAGTGAGAGTCGCAAGATGACGTAATTGCTGCAAATGTTCGAGATTTCCAGTTCACCCAGATATTTGGTTTTTCCATAGTAGCTTTGGGGAGCAGGAGAATCTGCTTCCGTATAATTCCCTTTGCTCCCGTCAAAAACCAGATCGGTTGAAGTATAGATGAGTCTGCTGCCATGATGGTTGGCAGCTTTTGCGAGTTCTCGAGTCGCAAAGGTATTGATGGCCAGCGCGGCGTTGTGATTGAGTTCGCAATAATCCGGATCAGAAAGCGCGGCCGTGTGAATAATGATCTTGGGTTCAATGGCATCACAAAGCCTTTCGATTTGAGTGTGATTCGCCAAGTCAAAAGCGAATGTTTCGACCGATGGGATCTGAATCTGATGATCAAGGTAGGCGCCATACACGTGAAAGGATGAACGCAGTCTCAGCGCCAGATTCCAACCTAAGAAGCCGCTGATCCCGGTAATGAGGATCTTTTCCATGATTAGCGCAGTACCTCCGCTCGAACCGTGACTGCCGCGATGCGCTGTCGGTTTGGTTGGAAGCCAGTGCCAGGGGCGTCAGGAACAATAATTCGTCCGCGGGAATCAACTTCCACAGGTGGGTCAATAATATCCTGGACGAAGTAGCGTTTGCTGGCAGAAACGTCTCCGGGGAGACAAAAATTCTCCAGAGTCGATAAGGCGATATTATGAGCCCTCCCTATGCCAGCCTCAAGCATCCCTCCGCACCAAACGGGGATGGAATGAGCTTGACAGACATCATGGACCCTTTTGGCCTCAGTGTAACCTCCGACACGGCCCAATTTTATATTAATAATTTGACAAGCCCCCGATTCAATGGCCTTTCGAGCATCGTCGCTGTCCAGAATGGACTCATCCAGGCAGATAGGTGTCTTAATGGCCGACTGTAGCTGAATGTGGTCCAGGATGTCGTTCCACGCCAGGGGTTGTTCGATCATCAACAAATGATATTCATCCAACCTCCTGAAAAGATCAATGTCTGCGAGAGTGTAAGCGGAATTTGCGTCGCACATGAGTAAAATGTTTGGGAAATAGCTCCTGACTTCCCGGACGATCTCCAGATCCCATCCAGGTTTTATCTTAATTTTAATCCGTTGATATCCTGCTTCTAATTCCCTCTCGATTTTTTTGAGTAGTTCCTTTACAGAACCTTGGATTCCAATCGAGACTCCGCAATTAATGAACTTTCGTCTGCCCCCGAGCAACTGGTAGAGGGGGCGTCCTTCCCGTTTTGCCTGTAAGTCCCAGAATGCCGTTTCAACGGCGGCCTTGGCCATGGCATGGCCACGAATGGGTTTCAACAGCGAAGAAATTTCTTCCGCGGAGGCGCTCTCTTTTTCTAAAATTCGCGGCACGATAAAATCTTTGAGAAGATGCCAGGCAGTTTCCGTGGACTCATGATTATAGAACGGCCCTTCCGGGGAAGTGGATTCCCCATAACCTATGATTCCTTCTGAAAAAACGCTCACTAGGATAATGCGCCGGCGGTCGGTCCTGCCGAAGCTGGTCTCAAAGGGTGAGACGAGGGGCATCTGGATTTCCCGGATTTCGATCTGTTCAATCTTCATCGGCATGGTCTCAAGATCAGAGCTTTATGACCAGTTCTGTCAGGAGGGCGGCCCGCGGGGCAAGGCTTGAAATCAAAACATGTTCGTGCAGGGCATGGGGACCGTCGCCATCGGGACCCAAGCCGTCCAGGGTGGGAATGCCGAGGGCAGCCGTAAAGCAACCGTCACTTCCTCCGCCGGTTTCTCCTTCCTCCAGGGTGATCCCCAACTCGGACGCAATATGACGTGCTCTTTGAAACAACTCTGTATTCTTCTCGGAGCGCTCCAGCGGGGGTCGGTTGAGCCCACCCGAGATGTGAAGAGTCGCTTCTGGATGGATGGTTTTCATGCGGCGTATTTCCTGCATGAGCCGTTCGCTTTCCGCTTGAGTCTTCACCCTGAAGTCAACTTCAATTTCAGCGTGATCCGCAATGACATTGGAATGGGATCCTCCTCGAATGACTCCGACATTCAGAGTGGTTCCTAGTTCTGGATTACCGAGTTTGCTGATTTGAAGAACGTGATGGGCCATCTCCTCAATCGCGCTCACACCTTTAACATAATTCACACCTGCATGTGCGGACACTCCGGTGACGACAACGGTGAACGTCCCTACACCTTTGCGAAAAGTCTTCACTGCGCCTCCGGGCAGGCAGGGTTCCAAGACCAGAACGCTGTCGCTTTTACGTGCTTCGGATTCAATGAGAGAACGGGAAGTGCGACTGCCGGTTTCCTCATCAGAATTGAGGAGCAGAGTCACCGGGCGATTGATAAGGCTGAAGTGCTCGGAAAGATAATGGGATAAGGCAAGAAGCAAAGTCAGGCCTCCTCGCATGTCAAGAGCCCCGGGCCCAAATATTTTCCCGCCTTCAATACGAGCTGGCCGGCGTTGGCTTTCGCCGGGTCCCCAGACCGTATCCAGATGCCCGAGCAAAAGAATAGGCTTTTTCTGAGAATCAGCGGGAAGAAAACGAGCCAAAACATGATTGCCACTCCCAGTTTGCTCGACGATCTGAACCTGGGCGCCATTCCGGCGAAAGCGAGAAGCGAAGCTCGCTGCCAGCCGGTCAAGGTCGGACTTGTGATCCGATGGGCTGTCCACATTGATTAACTCCTCCAGCCAGGAAATCATGGTTGGCTGCAGGGCTTCAAAATATTGAACGATTGCCGGCATCAGGATACACTTCCGCTATGTAGACTCCGATGGGGATTGGCTGCTCACGAAACCAAAAATAACATAGAATAAGATTTCAATCGAAATTTATGTGAACCTACAGCAATGGATAGAACGGATTACCCTGCTCTCTCCGCCGAGATGGTAAGGAACTTGTGGAGGATCGTCATGTCGCGCTATCGATTGGTTTTGGTTCTCTTGTTGACTGCTTCCAGCTTCAACTGTCGTTCCAACGAACTGCCCCAAGAACCCCGTCTCAAAAAGGCATTTCGCGAACCCGTGAAGAATGGCTGGATTTACGTGCATCTTGAAGGGAAGCCTGAAGAGATTGGTTTCCAACATGGTAGCCTCCTGGCCAATGAGATTTCTGAAATGCAGAAAGTCATCGCTCTGGAGCTAACTCATGACACCATGAAGTCTTGGGGATTTTTTCAAGAGGTTGCCAAAGTCGAACTCTGGCCCAAGATCGAGAAAGAGTATCAGGAAGAGCTACAGGGGATCATTGCCGGAATGAAAGAGCAGGGAATTTCTTTGGGCCTGTGGGATCTGGTGGTGATGAACGCCGCACTGGAGTTAAATCCTTACTTTGTGAATTGGGAGGAGAAGAATCGTGGAGCTGGCTCCATTGACCATATCCTGCCCACTGCGGACCGTTGCAGTGCCTTCGTTGCGACTGGCAGTTATACTCGGGACGGCAAAGTGATGATCGGTCATAACAACTGGTCGAGTTACCTTGAAGGAGCGCGCTGGAATATCATCTTCGATATTGTCCCCACCCGTGGACACCATCTCTTGATGGATGGTATTGCCGGATTCATTCATAGTGCGGACGACTTCGGGATTAATTCGCGGGGGATCATGATTACGGAGACGACGATCACTCGTTTTCAAGGCTGGGATCCCGACGGCATTCCGGAATTCGTCAGGGCGCGCAAGGCCATGCAATATTCAGCTTCGATCGATGATTTTGTCCGAATCATGATGGAAGGAAACAATGGGGGATATGCGAACAATTGGCTCTTGGCGGACCGGAAGGTCAATGAAATTGCGAGCCTTGAACTCGGTTTGAGGCATGTGAGTCTTCGACGCACCGGTGATGGGTATTTCAGTGGTGCGAACTTCCCTGTCAATGAGAGACTCCTCCGAGAAGAGACGACATTCGACAGTAATGACAACAGTCAGAGCGCCACGGCTCGGCGGATTCGTTGGGAACAGCTGATGGAGGGCAACAAAGGCAAAATTGATCTCGCTGCTGGGCAACGCTTCCTAGCCGATCATTTCGATACTTTCGAAGGGAGAATCCATCCCAATGAGAGGACTCTTTGCGGACACATTGATCTCTCGCCGCGGGGGTCTCTTCCTTGGCAGCCCCCATTCGGTCCCGCCGGAGCTGTCCAAGCCAAAATAACCGATTCCACGCTGGCCGAACAGATGACTATTCTAGCTGCTACGGGTCACCCCTGCGGTATGCGATTCCGAGCTGCGGAACATCTCGCGGCACATCCAGAATTTGATTGGCAGAAGCCTTTGTTAAGGGATCTCGATTCCTTCCCTTGGACTCCCTTCAGCGCAACCCAATAAAGGACCGTCCGCCGGACTGGTTTTTTTTGTGAGAGTTACAGGGTGCGGCCCACGTTCCCTTCTTCGGAGTGACCAAAGTCAGGTGGAAATCAGCTTGAATAAACGGGAGAACTTTCCGCGACCTTAAGGAATCGGCTGCCGATGACGTTCCGTAGTGCCTGCCCCGTATAGGACCTCTCGACTGTCACAATATGTTCCGGGGTTCCCTGTGCGACGATTCTCCCACCCCCTTCGCCCCCCTCGGGCCCGAGGTCAATAATCCAGTCCGCCGTCTTAATCACATCCATGTTGTGTTCAATGATGATTACCGTGTTTCCCAGATCCGTAAGGCGGTTCAAGACTTCCAATAATTTTCTGACATCGTCAAAGTGCAAGCCGGTAGTGGGTTCATCGAGGATGTAGAGAGTTCTTCCAGTGGCACGCCGGCTCAACTCTTTTGCCAGTTTGACCCGCTGCGCCTCTCCCCCCGAAAGTGTCGTGGCTTGCTGGCCAAGGTGAATATAACTGAGCCCAACGTCCAACAGAGTTTGGAGCTTGGTACGGATCGTGGGGATATTCTCCAGAACATGAAGGGCCTCACTGACTGTGGATTCGAGTATTTCGGCAATAGAGTATCCTTTGTATTTCACGAGTAATGTTTCCCGGTTATAACGAAGTCCCTGGCACACTTCGCATTGAACATAAACGTCAGGAAGAAAATTCATTGCGATTCGCCGTAGCCCATCGCCCTGGCAGGCCTCGCAGCGGCCTCCTTTAACGTTAAAGCTGAATCGACCCGCCTTGTAGCCCCGTTCCCGAGATTCTGGAAGAGCTGCAAACAGATCCCGAATGAGTCCAAACAATCCGGTGTACGTTGCTGGATTTGAGCGAGGAGTGCGTCCGATAGGGGATTGATCAATTTCAATCACCTTATCGATAAGTTCCATCCCGAGGATCTCTTTATGTTTTCCAGGCGTTTCGACCGAACGGTAGAGTTTCCGGGCCAAGGCACGATAGAGAATGTCATTTACCAATGAAGACTTCCCGGATCCAGACACGCCTGTCACCAGGATCATCAGCCCAAGAGGAAACTTGACGTCGATATTCTTCAGATTGTTCTCGGCAGCACCTTTGACGATGAGGAAATTCCCATTTGGCTTCCTGCGGATCAACGGGGTTTGAATAGTCAGGTCGCCTGCCAGATAACGTCCTGTCAACGAGTACTGCTGAATGGACACTTCGGCAGCTGTCCCGCAAGCGATCAGTTCTCCCCCATGCCGGCCGGCTCCAGGACCGAGGTCGATTACAGCATCGGCTCGGCGAATGGTCTCTTCATCGTGCTCCACCACAATGACCGTATTGCCTAAGTCTCTCAACTGTTCCAACATCCCCAGGAGGCGCTGATTGTCTCTTGGATGCAGGCCAATCGAGGGCTCGTCGAGAACATAGAGCACTCCCCTGAGCCGGGAGCCAATCTGAGTTGCCAGCCGGATGCGCTGTCCTTCGCCGCCCGAGAGAGTTGTGGCCGGCCGCGCCAAGCTTAAATACCCTAGCCCTACCGATTCCAGGAATTCCAGGCGCTGGATCACCTCCTCAACGATCCGGCCGGCAATGATCTTATCTCGCTCTGACAATTGGATCTGGCGAATCGTCTCGAGAGTTTCTGTTACAGACAGTTCGGTGAGGTGAGCAATCGAATGGTCTGCCACGCGAACCGCCAAACTTTCAGGTCGCAAACGTTTGCCATCACAACTTGAACAAGGCGTGGCGACCAGGAAGGCATCGTAACTCTGGCCTTCTCCATCTTCCAAGGCCTGTTCATGACGAAGAAATCCTAGAATGCCTTCTCCTAGTTTCCGGTGCTGGCTGACTCCAGACCAGATGGCGTTCTGAATCTTTGATGGCAAGGATTTGATCGGCCGATTAAGCACATCCTCTCCGAAATACTTCTCGAGCCCAGTCAGAAAATTCTTGACCGGTAGAGGGAAGCCATCGGCCCAGATGGCTAGCCCCCCATTGAGGATTGTTTTGGTGGGATCTGCAGTGATCCGACCCGGGTCCAATGCAAATTTATACCCAAGACCCGTACATGCCGAACAGGCTCCGTAAGGGCTGTTGAAAGAAAACGTTCGAGGCTCAATGGCCGGTAAGGAAATTCCGCAATCCACACAGGCCAGCTTTTCAGAGTAAAGCCTCTCCTCACCATTGATTACGGCTACTAGAACGATGCCTTTTGCGAGCTTCATCGCAAGTTCGATTGAGTTCTCTATTCGTTTTTCGATTCCCGGTTTGATCAGCAGGCGATCCACAACAATTTCAACCGTATGGTGCTTGGCCTTATCGAGCTTGATTTTCTCCTCGAGATTGTGAAGGGTACCATCGATTCGCGCCCGCACAAATCCATCTCGCGCCAGATCATCCAGCACCTGCTTGAATTCGCCTTTACGTCCGCGGACGAAAGGAGCCAGAATCATGATTCGCTCGCCTTCGGGCAGCAAGCGGATGTTTTCCAGTATTTGTTTTGTCGATTGGCGAGCAATTAACCGGCCGCAACGATAACAGTGGGGCACACCGATGGAGGAGTAAAGTAACCGCAGATAGTCGTAAATCTCGGTGATGGTGCCGACGGTAGAGCGCGGGCTACGGCTGGTTGTTTTCTGTTCAATCGATATGGCAGGGCTCAGCCCCTCGATGGAATCAACATCGGGCCGTTCGAGCTGATCCAGGAACTGGCGTGCATAGGCCGAAAGGGATTCAACGTACCGCCGTTGCCCTTCCGCATAGATCGTGTCGAAAGCCAGGCTCGACTTGCCTGAACCACTCAATCCAGTAATCACCGTAAGCCGGTTGCGCGGGATCTCGACGTTAATATTCTTGAGGTTATGCTGCCGAGCCCCTCTGACCACAATCTTGTCAATTGCCATTTCTCTGTCCTACCCACTCCTTGAACTATCCAGGCCTTAGACCAAACCTTATATATTAGACTTAGGGTCGAAAAAGCGTCAAGGGGATTGGTAGTTCGGCCGGGGAGTGGAGTGAGTGATTTGAGGCAGCGGCAAGTTTGAGAGGATTGGCCTCAAATGGATACAAATCAACCCAGCTGAAATAGGGTCTAAGAAACTGTGACGCCATTCGCTCGCTGACAAGAATTCAGTCCAGGGAACAGAATTTTTTAGGTACCATTAACGATTGGAGGATGGAGGCAGCGAGAAATTCATCTTCCGGACATGCTGCGCATTTCATATAAGAAGGGTATTCTTAAGATGAATCGGGCGCAAATTAATGACCGAGACTTCGTTCCTTATGGTTTGTTTTCTTTCACGCTTGCAATTCTCTTTCATCGGGGGACTTAAGTTATGAATCGTCGAAAATTCTTACAGGCCAGTGCGGGTTTGGTTTTGTCTGCGAGGGCAGGGTACGGTGCGGAGTTTGCTGCAGATCGCAAGCTGCGGGTCGGCCTGATTGGCAGTGGCTGGTATGGCAAACTGGACTTATATCGATTGATCCAGGTGGCGCCCGTAGAAGTCGTCTCGCTCTGCGACGTGGACAGGGATATGCTGGCTGAAGCAGCCGAATTGGTTGCCGTGCGCCAAGCCTCAAAGAAGAAGCCACGGACTTACGGGGACTATCGCGCAATGCTTAAAGAAAAGGACCTCGACGTCGTCCTTATCGATACCCCAGACCATTGGCATGCCTTGCCCATGATAGCCGCTGTTGAGGCTGGAGCTGACGTCTATGTCCAGAAACCGATCAGCGTCGATGTAGTGGAGGGAGAGGCGATGGTTGCCGCCGCCCGAAAGCACAAACGGGTTGTCCAGGTGGGTACTCAACGGCGCAGTACGCCGCACATTGTCGAAGCGCGCAATACCATTGTCCGAGAAGGCAAGCTCGGTACCGTCGGACTGGTTGAGATTTGTTGTTACCATCACATGCGAACCAGCGAAAATCCCCCCGACACAGCGCCTCCGGCCTACTTGGACTATGAAATGTGGACCGGGCCTGCCCCGATGCGACCCTACAACAAACTCGTCCATCCGGGCGGATGGCGCGCTTTCAAGGAATACGGGAATGGAGTGATGGGCGATATGGGCATCCATATGCTCGACATGGTTCGCTGGCTGCTCGATCTGGGCTGGCCAAAACGAATTGACTCGAGCGGAGGGATTCTCATCGATAAAGGCAGTAAATCGAATATCCCAGACACACAAACGGCCACCTTTGACTTCGGCAATTTCTCCGTTGTTTGGCAATTCCGAAACTGGGGGCCTCCCGTGGATCCGAAATACCCCTGGAGCGCTACAATTTATGGGGATAAAGGCACACTCAAGGTGAGTGTGTACAGCTTTGACTATACTCCGTTAGGGGAGGGCCAGCCGGTGCATCGTGACGTGGCTTTTGAGTTGGAGCAGTATCCCGAAGATCAAGGCCGAGAAGCGAATAGAACTCCATGTGGCCCCGGCTATTCGATATCACATGCAGGATTTCTTGCGGGCTAGTGCCACGCGAGGTCGACCCGTCGCCGATATCGAAGAAGGTCATATCTCAACGGCAAGCTGTATCTTGGCTAATGTATCGCTCCAGTTGGGTCGGAGTCTGACCTGGGATGCGGAGAAGCAAATAGTTTTGGGGGATGCGGAAGCGAATCAGCTGCTACGTCGACCCTACCGCCAGCCCTGGATCCACCCTTAGCCAGAGCTGGCGTGAACTTCGGGCAGCCGACGAAGAAATCGGAAAGTATCTTTGCGGTAGAAATCGCTTCTCAGCGGACAAGAAGTTGTTCCAACTTAGTTCGTTCGGTGTTGGCAAGGTCCACAAACTGAATTCCCATGGCCTTGTCTTTCTGAACCCAGACCACCTTTGCCTGACCCTCGAAAGCTAGGTATTGCCCGGGTAAATCAAAGCGGATGTTTACTAAACTATCGGTTAGGAATGGACTATGAAGACTCACTAATGCCCCGCCAAAGCTGAGGTATTCCATCACCCCTTTGGCCCGCTTGAAGTCCTTCCAAATCTCTACTTCAATGTGGATGCGCTCACGCGCGAAGTTTCTTCTTTCGGCCCCGGTATCTTTCAGATTCGTTGATATTTCGTTTATCTGCCATAAACACCTGCTGGATTCGGAATAGGATTGAAGGGATACCATTGGATGCTCCATAAGGTTACCTAGTGTGCAAAAAGGCTTCCAGCTAAGAATGATCAATAATAAAGTTTCATCGAAAAAAGCCAAACCATCATTCCGGTTTACCAAAATTATCTCTGGCTTCACTTCTTATCGGCATTGTGCTGTATTTTCATTCATTATTTCTCGGATCTGCGAGGGCAAGGAACTTCAGACCTAGCTCACTACACCTTTAGAGTAAGGGTACTCGTTGCCGAAAAGAGCTACAGAATTAGCCATTAAAGTGAAGTTGATCCCGCAACGATGGGAGCTATCATGGGGGAAAGGGAACTGGGGTATGAAGGGACGGCTATTTTCGACCAACTGGCCCCCGGTCAATACCTGGTAACGATTGAGCGTGAATACCAAGCGACCATTGCTCGTCCTCTAGAGATTAAAAACACTTCTGTGAAAACCTTTACTTGGGAGGTCAGAATCTCGGGCGATTCGACGACGGTCCGTGAAAGCACCAAAGAAAGCTTTCATAAGGGCTCCAGTACTGGCGGTGAGCTTTCCAGCTCTGTGTCAAAAAAGGCATTGAAAGCCTTTCGACAAGCTTCTGAGGAAACGGCCCGCGGGAATTATCTCAAGGCCATCGAGCACCTTCAAAAAGCCATTAAAGAAGACCCAAATTTCCTCGAGGCCTACAACAACCTCGGAGCGCAATATCAGAAACAGAAAGAATGGAATCAGGCCATTGAGGCCTACAAACAGGCTATTGAGATCAATAGCAACTCTCCCATGCCTTATCTGAATCTTGGAAATATCTACCTGGAGAGAGGGGAGCTGGATTCAGCGTTGAAAGCCTTCCAGTCCGTGCTGGAACTCGAAGACGGAAACTTAAGGGCCCACCTTGCTCTGGGCAAGATCTATCTGGCGAAACGTGACTATGGGAGGGCAGAAATTCAATTGGAAGCTGTTACCCGGCTGGATCCAGCACAGAATCGGCAAACTTTTGTTGCTCTCATCCAAATCGAGATCATGTTGCAGCGATACGACCGGGCTAAGTACTTCCTGAATAACTTTCAAGTGTACTTCCCATCTGACCCCGAGGCAGAAAAACTCAAGCAAGCTATTGAGAAGTCAGCCTCCCATTAATTGTTTCTTCTCGACCTCCAGCATTCAATCGACCTAGGAACCAGGCCATTTTCTGGTTTGATTTCGGGTCTATCCGCCTAAAGTTCCCTGGAATCGCGGCTCGTAGTGCCAAAAAGTGCCTAAAGTCATGGTGAATTCAGCCCGATAGGAAGTTTGTTAATGAGACTTACCGAGAGATCTTTAGCTGATTAGGCATTTGCAGAGAAATATTGGATCCTCTCATGATGCAAAAAGGAATTTTAGGTCGTCGAGAATCAAATGAGCTGAGGCTCACGTAGGCGTTATGCCATCAGTCTCCCCCAATGATCAGGCCGCCTCTTCCCCGTCGATTCATAAAGTCGAGGAGACCTCTTGCCACGCTCATCGCTTACTCGTCGTTGATGATGATCATGCCGTAAGAAAGGCCATTGCGGATATCCTGGCCCACGGCGGATATGAATGTGACCAAGCCAGTTGTGCTGCTGAGGCGCTTCTCTACCTTGAAAAACAAGCCTACGCCTGTGTCTTAACAGACCTGATCATGCCTGAAAAGTCCGGCATGGACCTCCTTCGAGAAATCATAACTCGATACCCTGAGATCGCTGTCATTCTCGTCAGCGGACAAAATGATTCCGGCATGGTCCGAAAGGCACTCAAGAACGGTGCCTTCGACTACATTGTCAAGCCTTTAACCGCAACTGAAATCCTGACAACGGTTCATGGTGCCTTAAAAAGGCGCGAGACAATTCTCAAAGAACAGAGCGACAAACAAAGTTTACGGGAAAGAGCCGAACTCGGAATGGTCGAATCGATTCTCTTTGAGGATATTGTCCGAAGTACCATCGATGGAGTCATGATCACAGACTTGGAAAACCGGGTCATTATGATTAACCCAGCCTACGAGAAGATAACGGGTTTCAGCCGCCATGAATTACTCGGCACCATTCCAAGCATTTTGACGGGTGGAAGCGGGGTCAAGGATTTCGGTCGAGAGGTAGCCCATTCTCTTCTTACCACTGGAAGCTGGTCGGGCGAGGTCGTAGATCAACGGAAGGGCGGCCTTGAATGGTTTGCGAATTTGACCATTTCCCGCGTCAAAGACTCGCGCGGGAAAGCCTTTGCGGATGTTTTTATCGTGCGGGACATTACCGATAAGAAGCTTATGGAGCAACAGCTGATCGAGCGTCTGAGTGAGGTTCAATCGGCTCAGGATGCTGCCATTATCGGATTTGCGAAGTTGGCCGAATGTCGTGATCCCGAGACCGGGGTCCACTTGGAAAGAATGCGTGAGTACTGCCGCATCCTTGCTGACCAATTAGGCTCCTTGCCCAAATACAAAAACGAAGTGAACGACGCCTTCATTGATTCGTTGTATAAATCAAGTCCGCTGCACGACGTCGGCAAAGTCGGAATTCCCGACAGCATCTTGCTCAAACCCGGTAAATTGACTGTCGAAGAGTACGAAATCATGAAGACTCATACCGTCATCGGGGGCGATGCCTTGCGGGCTGCGGAAAAGCGACTCCCGGCGAAGTCCTTTCTGACATTGGGTAAAGAAATCGCCTATCACCATCACGAGAAATTTGACGGAACTGGATATCCGTTCAAATTCTCAGGCTACTCCATCCCTCTCTCCGCCCGCATCGTAGCTTTTGCGGATGCTTATGATGCGCTTACCTCGAAACGAGTTTACAAAGACATCGTGGAACCGGGGGAATCCAAGCGCCGTCTCTTACTGGACCGAGGAAAACACTTTGATCCTAATGTGGTTGATGCTTTTCTATCGCGGGAAGGAGACTTCTTACGAATTTTGAAGCAGTTCGGTCATGAAAACTAGTTAGTTCTGATACTGCAGTAGAGAAAAGACCTCAAATCCGCTGAGCTTTTTCCGCCCATCCAAGAACGCGAGTTCCACAAGAAACGCTAGTGCGACAACCTGCCCTCCCATCTGCCCAACCATTTGAGTGACCGCCGCCGCTGTTCCACCCGTGGCTAGTAAATCGTCGACAATGAGTACTCGTTGTTGCGGCTGAATCGCGTCTTTATGGATCTCCAAAGAATCTTTACCGTACTCCAAGTCATAAGAGACTTTGACACTTTCTGCGGGGAGCTTGCCCGGCTTACGAACCGGTACGAAGCCTGCGCCCAACTGGTAAGCCAGGATGGGTGCAAAGATAAAACCGCGTGATTCCACGCCGAGCACGAGATCTATCTTCTGATTTTTGTACCGCTCTGTGAGCAAGTCCATGACCTCCCGGAAGGCCTTTGCATTCTTCAGTAAAGTGGTGATGTCGTAAAAAAGAATGCCTTTCTTTGGAAAATCCGGCACATTTCGGATTAGCTTCTTAAATTGCTCCATTTGCAAGGTCCTTTAAAAAGATTGGTCGGGGCGAGAGGATTCGAACCTCCGACCCCCTGGTCCCGAACCAGGTGCTCTACCAGGCTGAGCCACGCCCCGTTATGATACTTGTTCGACTTTTTCTTTCGATAGGCTATCCGGCCAATGCGCGATGTTTTCAGCCAAGCCGTAGCCTGTGCGGTCTACTTCGATCGGTGTTATGGAAACATAATGGGCCGCAATCGCCGCATAGTCAGACGCCGGATCATCGTCTGTTTGGGAAGAATCAAACCTCTGATCAAACCAGAAATATTTGCGACCTCGCGGATCCCGTTCTTCGATGACCAAATTTTGAATATTCCGCCTACCCTGATGCGTGATCCGCATTCCTCGGATTTCTCCCGGGGGGACATTGACATTCAACAATATTCCCGCAGCCAGGGGCTCATTTTGCATCTTCGATGCCAACGACACCGCAAATTGAGCGGCTTCCTCAAATCGCAATTCCGTGCGTGTCGCAAGCGAAATGGCAAAAGCAGGAATATCGTGATAGGCGGCCTCAATTGCTGCGGCGACAGTGCCGGAATAGCCGATATCACGTCCTAAGTTAGGACCTTTGTTGATCCCGGATACAACGAGATCCGGTTTCGCAGGCAGAAGATAGTTCAACGCTAGAAGAACGCAGTCGGCCGGAGTTCCATCAACGGCGAACTTATGGGAGCCCACTTCCTCGTAACGGACGGGCCGGTGAATCGTCAATGAATGACTGGTGGCACTCATTTCCCGGTTGGGTGCCACTACGGTGACCTCTGCCAGTTGTGAGAAGGCGTTTTCCAGGGCAATAATGCCTGGAGAGTGAATCCCATCATCATTCGTGAGAAGTACTCTTGCCAATTGTGAGGTCTCTAAAGAAGAATGGTCGGGACGAGAGGATTTGAACCTCCGACCCCACGCACCCCAAGCGTGTGCGCTACCAGGCTGCGCTACGTCCCGGAACCAGACGGACTCTAACACCTTCGATTTAATATTGTCAAGATATCGCGCAGCTGGGATTTCAGCTGATGGAGCGTTTCGGAAGGAATTTTTGATCGGGCAGTTTCACGACTCGAATCGCCGGTTCCCAGAACTTCCTGAACAGGATGAGAAGCGTGCGGATTTGCATCGCCTCTGCGTAACTCTCCCAATACTTTTTTAGCACCAGCGATCGTAAAACCCTGTTTATAAAGCAAGTCTTTGATTTGGAAGAGCAGCTCGACGTCCTTCTTCCGGTACATGCGTCTCCCGTTTGCCCCTTTGGCTGGAGAGAGCGTCGGGAATTCGGTTTCCCAAAAGCGCAACACATAGGGTTCCAGTTGTATCAATTTGCAGACTTCACCGATGCGGAAAAAAAGCTTGTTGGGAATCTCAATCATTTTGCCGGATTCTCTTTTCCGAACCGATCGTTGTGCCGGATCCTTTTGACCCATTGTTCCCCTCCTAATTTGACTGCAGAGGAGTCATTCAAGCCCTCTGGCGCCGTCTAGTCTCCAGCTTCTGCTTGACCTGGATCGGTGTCCCGAGGAATCCGAAACGTGCTCGGATCTGGTTCACGAGATAGCGCTCCAACGAAAAATGGATCTTGCTGCGCCGGTTTGTAAAAAGCGCAAAAATCGGTGGGGCCACACCCACCTGGGTCATATAGTGTACCTTCACCTGATCCGTAAAAGGAACAGGAGCCTTGGAGAGCGCCACGTTTTGCAGAAAAGAATTTAATTCTCCCGTTGTCACTCGGAACCGGCGAGCTTCAAAAACCTGGTCAATGAGAGTAAATAACTTGATTACCCTCTGCCCGCTCTGGGCAGAAATGAAAATGATTGGCGCATAATCTAAATATTTTATCTTAGCACGGATCCCTTCTTCAAACGTGTGCATCGTAAAAGTATCTTTGGGAATCTTATCCCACTTATTGATCACAAGGATGACTGAACTACCGGCCTCCTTGGCATAGCCAGCAATGGTCGCGTCCAGAGAAGAGATCCCTTCACAGGCATCCACTACCACCAAAGCTACATCGCAACGTTCCAGGTTCTTGCGGGCCATGATGACGCTCAATTTTTCAGCCATGCGTTCCGTTTGGGTTTTTTTTCGGATGCCTGCCGTATCAATGAATCGGTATAAGCGGCCATTTCGAATGGCGAGGGAGTCAACCGCATCGCGAGTCGTTCCAGGAATGGAAGAAACAATGGAACGTTCCTCACCAAGAATCCGATTCAGCAACGTGGACTTCCCGACATTGGGTTTTCCCACAATGGCCACTCGTATTTCCGGCTCACCCGGCTCTGGAGAAGGCCCCTCCAGTGGCAGAACATCGACCACTCCATCCAACAGGTCTCCAATGTTCAAACCGTGCTCCGCGGAAACAAGGAATATCTCGCCGAATCCTAATTCGTAGAATTGCTGGGCGTCATTCCAGGACTTAGGGCTGTCAAGCTTGTTGACGGTCAAAAAAACAGGTTTTGAAGACTGCATCAAGAATTTCGCCAGTTCCTGGTCTGCAGGCACGATCCCGGTTTGGCAGTCCACAACGAACAAGATAACGGATGCTTTCTCGATGGCTTTCTTCGCCTGGATCAATATGTTTTGGGGGATCAGTTCGTCATCTGAAGGGATGATTCCCCCCGTATCAATAATCTCGAAATGCCGGCCTTTCCAATTAGCCACCTCCATAATTCGATCCCTGGTCATACCCGCTTCGTTACCCACCAGAGCTTTGTGTTTTTCACAGATCCGGTTAAACAAAGTCGATTTCCCGACGTTGGGACGACCAATGATAGCAACTGACGGTAATTTGTGGGCGGACGCCATAATCATTTCTTCCTGGATCTTCCTAGACGATTCGACTTCAGCCCCTCTCTCGCCTGCTTTTTCAGTTCAGTCAAAAGTTGTTCTCCTGAAGACTTCCTCTGGTAGAGGTCTCTTCTAAGGGGGATGCTGTTTCGAAAGGATACCAAACGGGGAGAACAGATTGAGGATGGAGGAAAGGGCTTCCACTGCAGCCCAGCGCCCTCACCCCCGGGAATTCTCCATCGTCCGCATGTGAGAGCGCCAAACTGTTATTTCAGTCTTGTGTCGTGCCATCCAGAAACGGCCGCAACTTGCGGCTTCGGGAAGGATGACGAAGCTTGCGCAAAGCTTTGGCTTCAATTTGGCGAATACGCTCTCGGGTTACAGCGAAGTTCTGCCCGACTTCTTCCAAGGTGTGATCACTGCCGTTGTCAAGACCGAATCGCATCTTAATTACCTTCTCTTCGCGCGGCGTCAAGGTTTTCAAAACAGATTCCGTCATCTCCTTGAGGTTAATGTTAATGACTGCTTCGGCCGGTGAAACCACTTGGCGATCCTCGATGAAATCCCCGAGATGAGAATCTTCCTCTTCGCCGATGGGGGTTTCCAGAGAGATGGGTTCTTGAGCAATTTTGAAAACTTTGCGTACCTTTTGAACTGGAATATCCATTCGGACCGCGATTTCCTCTGAAGTGGGCTCGCGACCCAATTCCTGAACGAGGCTGCGGGAGGTGCGAATCAGCTTGTTGATGGTTTCAATCATATGAACCGGGATTCGGATGGTCCGCGCCTGATCAGCAATGGCTCGTGTGATGGCCTGACGAATCCACCAGGTTGCGTAAGTAGAAAATTTATACCCCCGGCGATATTCGAATTTGTCCACCGCCTTCATTAATCCGATGTTCCCCTCTTGAATCAAGTCCAAAAATTGCAGCCCCCGGTTCGTGTACTTTTTGGCGATCGAGACGACTAATCGAAGATTGGCTTCCACCAGCTCCCGCTTGGCCTCTTTGGCTTCAGTATCTCCGCGGTCTATCGTTTGAAGTGTTCTCTTCAAGTCGATCCCTTTGGTCTGGGATTCTCCCTCGATAGTGGTAATCTTTTCTCTAATTGTGCGAAGGTCGCGTCTCAACAAGTTCACATTCTTACCTTTGGAGTGTTCAATCTTCTTCTCCAAACGGTTCCACTCTCGCTCCAGTGGACGATACGCCTCATACTGACGCCGGATTTGATCGATCAGCCTGTTCCGCTCTGAATAGGTAAAATCCATGGCCCGAATCGCACGCGAGATCATGATTCGTTGTCTGGCCACGGAGAATTTCAATTTGCGGTGAATCCGAGGTTGCTTGGTTCTCGGAGTGGCAAGAAACTTGTGCAGCAACTGACTGTGCTTTTTGAACATCTTCTGGATCTCTTCGATAGTTTGCACTGTTTCCTTCAGACGATCCTCCACTTTTTCTTCGGCTACCAGATCCTCACTGAAGACAATGACATCGTTGATGGACCGCTCGCCTCGCTGTAATTGCGCACCCAGGTTGATAATCTCCTTAATCACAATGGGAGAGCGTGACATTGCTTTAAGCACATTTAACTGTCCCCGTTCAATCCGTTTCGCGATTTCAACTTCCCCCTCACGAGTCAACAATGGAACCGTTCCCATTTCGCGGAGATAGAGGCGTACGGGGTCATTGGTTTTATCCAGCGCGCCGGGAGTCAAATCGAGTTCGACGTCTTCCGGAGTTTCCTTTTCGAGATTAGTTTTTTCGGGTCCAGCAACCTTGGGCTCACCCTCGAGGACATCAATGCCCTGCCGCCGAAAAATGGAGAACATGTCATCCATGTCATCCGCCGAAGTCACGTCTCCGGGGAGCAAATCGTTGACCTCGTCATAGAGCAGGTATCCCTTTTCCTTGCCGATGTCGATCAGTTGCTTCACTTCATCGTACTTGTCGTCAAGGGTTAAACTCAGAGGGCTGTCCAAATTTTCCAATCCATCATTATCATCAATATTTGACATGATTTATCCTTCTTTATCTTGTTAGAAATAAGAAACTTAAATTAATTTTGAGGCTGCGCAAGCTCTTTCGAATGGCCGAAAAAAGATCAGCTTGCAATCTGCCGTTTGAGAGCCAATTTCTCGGTGTGTAATTTCGTCAACAAATCGAAATTCTGGGAAAGTTCGGCCTGCCTTATCTTCATCTGAAGTTCGTCAATCTGTTGACGCATTTGTTGGCGCCGAATTCCCTCTAAAGACTCGAGAGATTGGTCTGTATCTAAATCATTAAAAAGGGCTTGATTAAGTATATTCCTGTCCCGCTCGCTGAGTAGACGCTCTTGAAGACGGTTCGGATCAATCTTCCCCTCTTCACTAAAGAGTGCAATTGCCTCCCTAAAGATGCCTTCAGACTGAAGGCCGATATGATTTTGAGTAGCAGAAAGCTCCCGAATAATATCCCCTGCATTCCTCTCATTGCTTACAATGGCTTTTATCAGATTTTTCTCTGATGGGGAAGGAGCTGTTCCAAGTCTTGATGGCTTAATTTCGAATTTTGCACTTCTTGAATTGATCCCCTTTTTTAGTTCCTCCCTTATGACCGATTCTTCTACCTGAAAACTTTCAGCCACATGTTTTGCCTGCTCCGCCCGCTCCAAACGGTTTGAAATCAGCGAGACGAACGGCAAAATTCGGTTTACAGCGGCAATTTTTCCTTCAACCGTACTTACGTCATGCTCGCTTCGGGCCTTATTGATGAGATAGTCCATATAGTTGGGAGCCCCGTCTAATAGCTTCACATAGCTCTCAACGCCCTTTGTATTTATGAAGGAATCCGGGTCATCTCCTCCTGGAAGCGTTAAAACTCTTATGTTAAATCCATTCTCTACCAAAATCCCCAAGGAGCGAACCGCTGCATTGGCACCCGCCAAATCGGGGTCGAAATTGACAACGATTCGGTCGGTGAATCGAAGCAGTAGTTTCGCCTGTTGTTCTGTTAGGCTAGTGCCACACGAGGCGATCCCGTTCTGTATCCCCCCTTGATGCAAGGCAATGCAATCCATATATCCTTCTACCAAAACCGCAAAGCCTTTGCGCCGAATAGACTCACGAGCCTGATCCATTGCGTAGAGGGTTCTACTCTTTGAATATATCGGGGTTTCCGGAGAGTTCAAATATTTAGGTTGCCCTTCTCCTAATATCCTTCCGCCAAACGCAATGACTTTTCCCGATTCATTGCAGATGGGAAAAATGATTCGACGCCGGAACCTGTCGAAAGAGCGGTTGTCGGAATCACTTTCCTGTATCAAACCACTCTCCAGGAGGGATTTCTTCGAAAAATGCGGACCGAGTTTACGATACAGCGTGTTTGCTGTACTGGACGAATAGCCAAGAAGGAACTGATTCAACGTCTTTTCCTGGAGCCCTCGTTGAACCAAATAGTTCAGCGCCTTTTTGCCATCCTGCCCGTGATGCAATTGTTCGCGAAAAAGTTTGGCTGCCTTTTCATGGATCTCGAGGAGGAGGTTCTTCTCTTTGACCCTCTCGTCTATTTGCCCGGGAAACTCTCGCTGGGGAATCGGGATCCCAAATTTCTCCGCCAGAAGTCTGAGGGCTTCCGGGAAAGTGGCCCTTTCTATGACCTGGATGAAGTTGATGACGTCACCCTTGGCCTGACAACCAAAACAATAATAGTAGGGGGGATTTTGTCGCACATGAAACGAAGGCGTCTTTTCCGAATGGAAAGGACACAGTCCCAGAAAGTTTGCCCCTGATTTTTTCAAACGGACGTATCCCTGGATGACTTGCACGATGTCTGCAGCGCGCTTGACTTGGTCGAGGAATTCGCTATTTGGATTCATTTGGCTCAAATTTTAAGGGTGACAATCGTCACGCCGGTTCCCCCTTGGCTGGCGGTGGCGGGGTGAATCTCATTCACATAGGCCTGTTTCGGGAGCCATTCCGATAATGCCCGGCGAAGAACTCCCATTCCGGCCCCATGGATAAGACGGACTTCCGGAATTGATGACAAAAATGCGTTGTCCAAGAATTTGTCTACCCGCTGAATAGCTTCGTCCACTGAACAGCCGATCACATTAATCTCATTCGAGCACAACTCCGAACTCTGAAGATTTAACCGTATCTGGGGGTCAACGACTGGTTGCTTTGTTAAACTTTTGCTGGATGATTCGAGAATTTCCATTTCCGATGGATCGAGCAAACATTTGAAATTACCGATCACCACTTCCCATTTGGCGTTTCCAGCCGCAGCCAGAACCACGCCCGGTTGGCCATATCTTGCCACCCGTACTTTGTCACCAGCTTGAAAACTCATCGACGCTTCAGCCAGCAGAGTCGTGGTGCGGGCTGCAGAGGCTGTAGGTTTTTGTTCATGATAAGTTTCTAATGTGCTCTCTAGATTTCTTCGCACTTTCGAACCCTTGTTCTCAAGCTCTCGTCGCGCTCGAACAGCAACGTACTTATCCTGGATATCGACCAGGAGTTTATGGGTCTCTTTTTCAAATTGAGCGAGGGCACTTTCTTTGATCATTTCGAGTTCCCGTCGTTGTTGCTCTTCGATCTGACGGTGTTCGGCCTCAAGCATTTTCTTCGCAATCGCAAGACTTTCGCGCTCTTTCTGGAGCGATAATCCGATTCTCGATGATCGGCTAATTTCCTCCATCAGATGTTGCGAATACAGAGTGATCTGCCTTTCCTTATCTGTGATGAGTCTACGGGCATGCGCGACAAGAGAGGGGTCCAATCCCAAATTGTCCGCAATATCAATCCCACTGCTGTTTCCCGGAATTCCTTGAATCAAATGATAGGTCGGTCGCAACGTCTTTGGATCGAACTCCATACAGGCATTGCTGACTCCAGAGGTCATTGCGGCGTACATCTTGAGGCCATTGTGGTGAGTGGTGACAATGGTCGTGATTCCATTTTCTCTAAGACGTTCGACAATCGCAACCCCCAGAGCGGACCCCTCGGCGGGATCGGTCCCTGTTCCTAACTCATCCAGAAGGACTAGTGCAGGGGCACAAGCCTGCTCGAGGATCCCCCGAATGTTGAGCAAATGCGATGAAAAAGTGCTCAGGCTCTCCGAGATGGACTGCCGGTCGCCGATGTCCGCGCAGACCTGCTTAAAAACGCATATGTTTGCAGCGGTTGCTGGAACCGGGATTGCCGATAGCGCCATCAAAGTGAGCAATCCAACGGTTTTGAGAGCGACCGATTTCCCGCCCGTGTTCGGTCCACTAATCACCAGGACCCGCTTACTCGAGTCCAAGTTTACAGTAATGGGAACAACGCTGCTGGATGTGCCCGTTAAGGTCATCTCTAAGATCGGATGTCGTCCATTGTCAATTCTCAGCACGCCTTCTTCATTTATTTCCGGAATCACCGCCTGGAATCGCCGGGCAAACCGGCCCTTTGCCGCAACGAAGTCCAAGTAGCCAAGCTGTTCAACCGCCGAACGAAGTTCTTCCAGCCTTTGCCGAATGCATTGAGTCAAATAATGGAGAACCTTTCGGATCTCTTCCTGCTCCTGGTCTCTCAGCCCTACGAACTCATTATTCAGGTCGAGGGTTTCTAAGGGTTCCAGAAAAAGAGTGGCCCCACTGGAACTCGTGCCATGCACGACTCCAGCTATTTCCTTACGACTTTCAACCCGGACGGGGATGACAAAACGCTCATTTCGGATCGTGATCACATCATCCTGAATCGTGCGTTCTGAGTGGAGTCTCTTAAGCAACTGTTCGAGCGATCGAGTAAGGCGACTTCGAACTCGGATCAAATCATTGCGAATCTTCTTCAGTCCAGCGCTGGCGTTGTCTTCCAGTTGACCCTCTGCGCTGATCTTTCCTTGTAAGAACTTGAACAGATCCGACAAGTCTGCCATGTTTTTGCCAATGGCAGCGAGCCAGGGAGTTTCCTGGTCGAGTGAATGAAGTAAATTTCTTGTCGATTGAATATGGTTCAACTGATTCAATATTTCAAGAATCTCCGCCGGAGAAAGGATCAGATCTTCTATCAGGAGCTTCTCGAAAATCGCTTCGGATCGTGTCAGTCCTTTGAAATTGAAACTCAAGCCTTTATCAAACAGATGAAGGTATTCCTGCACAGTCTCGTATTCTCGAACGATTTCTGGTTGGCTGCCGAAGGGTAGCAATCGCTCTATCTGCAGGCTCCCGCATGGTGAGTCCGCCAGCCGACATAGATGCTGTTTCAAAGCGGAGTAATCAAGAATTTCCAGATCTGCTAAGTTCATCTCGGGCGGGGTTCAGGCGGAAGAATTCGGAAACCTCTTAATATAAAACCCAATGGCAACTTGAGTCAACCATTATCTTTAGGACCTAGCGTGGGAGATCAAACGGAGGGGGTGCTTCGTTGCGTCACAAAATGCAGATATTGTTAGACTTAATCAATTCTCGTCAATCTCAGTGACAATTGTGTAGCTCCTGATGTTGAAGGTTTACCACTTCCAGCTGAATCGTGGTGTGTTCGATTTTAAATTGATGTCGGACGATTTGGCTGAGTTTCTCTAAGACTTCATGATGATCTGGATGCCCACATAGGACTGCATGGCAGCTCATGGCATGTAACCCTGACGTCAAGGTCCAAACATGCAGATCGTGAATGGAGTCGACACCGTCTACGTTACAGAGAGATTCATGGATTTCTTTTAAGTTGATATGGACCGGTGTTCCTTCGAGCAGGATATCGACAGAATCCCGCAAGAGCAGCCAAGAACTATAAAGGATGAGAATCGCCACTAGAATGCTGATGACGGGGTCCGCAAGATACCAATGTTTTGCCAGCATCAACACACCCGCAATGATGGCTGCGACCGATCCTAAAGCGTCTCCCAGCACATGGAAAAGCGCTCCACTGATGTTTAAGTTTGAGGTCTGAGATTGGTGAAGGAAATGGGCACTCGCCAAATTCACGGCTAAGCCGGTTACCGCTACAATTAACATCACCCCACTATCGATTTCGGGAGGGTTGAAGAGGCGGAAGTAGGCCTTGTAAACGATCCACAAAGAGATCACGAGGAGAGTAACGCCATTTAACAGGGCCGCAAGAATCTCGACCCGGTGAAAACCGTAGGTCTTGGCTGCTGTAGCCGGCCGTTTTGAAAATTCCAGCGCAAAGAGGCTCAGACCCAAGGCGGCGACATCGGTAAGCATATGACCCGCATCCGCCAGAAGTGCCAAACTATTGGTCAGCAGTCCCCCCAGAAACTCCACGATCATGAAAACCCCGGTCAGGATGAGTGCAATCTGTAGGGAAGAGCGCTGGGCTTGGTGGTGACAGTTTTCAGAATTTGCGTGTCTGTTGCTCATTTGAGATCTCGGGGCCTGTCAGTACAATCTCTAAAGCGGGATGGGCTGAGCACAAGAATTGGCAGTTGGCTGGAGTCCTACGAGGCTTCCACGCCGTTGCGGGTGGCATTTTTTACTCGATACATCGCCTGATCGGCAAGTTGCACGAGTTCAACCTTCGACGCGGCATCCATGGGGAATGAAGCCACCCCAAAGCTCGCCGTTACCGTCACCGATATACTTGCTTCAATTTGAAAGGACGTGCGGTTCAGGAGAGCGCAGAGGCGTTTTGCCACGAGTATCGCGGCATCCTTCGAGGTCTGCGGCAAGAGTATGATGAATTCGTCACCCCCGTACCGATAGGCCGTATCAATGTCTCTAAGATTCTGTTTAGCCAGATCGCCAATTTCCCTTAACAAGCGACTTCCGCATAAGTGTCCATAAGTGTCGTTGACTGCCTTAAAACGATCCAGGTCAAAAAAAACCACCGCAAACTCATAATTATAGCGCTTCGAGCGGCTCAGTTCCGCATCAATCATGTAATTAAAATAACGTGAGTTATAAAGATTTGTACAGTCGTCCGTAATCGTGAGTTCCTGAATACGCTTCACGTACATGGCATTTTCGATGGCGATGGCCGCATAATCCGCCAGCGATTTTAGTATCGAAAGATCTTCGTTGGGGAAAGTGTCTTCAAAGCAATTGACTAGTTGAATGACGCCCAAGGTTCTTTCCTTGCTTTTGAGCGGAACGCAGGCAATGGACCGCACATTGCTGTATATCGCCCCATCGATTTCGGGAGAAAATCGCGGATCTTGGGTTACATCTGGAACGATGACAGACTCACCGACCTGTGCGACCCATCCAGTGAGTCCTTCCCCAATTCGGATCCGAAAATCCGTAATTTTACTGGAATCCTTACCAATAGCAATCTGGAGTTGAAGTTCTTTCTTCTTGTCATCGATCAACAGCAAAGACCAATTACTCGGTTTCAGCAATTCGCTGATTTTCCCCATGATTAAACTGAGGACTTCTTGCAGGTCAAGAGTCGAGGTCAAAGCTTTGCCGACCTGCTGGAAAATAGAGAGCTCCTCTATTTTCTTTTCTAATTCCTTGATCTGATCTTGCGTTATCATTTTCTGCAGATATTAATCAAAATTATCTTTCAAGTACATAGTCATCATTCAATTGGAGATTTCGGGACGAAGATTTCCACCCCTATTGTACTGCCTCATCGACTCGCTACGGAGGAATTCATCCCATTTACACTTAGTGTATCGGCTAAGTAAACGTTAAACTTACTGATTTGCAGTTGAATAGAGAGGTTCCATGGTTATAGATTAGAAGATTGGACGGGATTTCTTGAGAACGAGAGCGGAATAATAGACCTATGGACTGGATAATCGCCAAGCCAGACCCGGCACTAGTGAGGGACCTGGCTCGCTCTCTTGATATTTCAGGAACGATTGCGACCCTCCTGGCCAACCGGGGAATTAGGGATTCGGAAGAGGGATTCCGCTTTCTCCACCCTAAGATGGAGTTCCTTGGAGATCCTTTTTTGATGCGGGATATGTCGGTGGCGGTGGACCGTATTTTCGCTGGAAAGGAAGCAAAAGAGAAAATTCTCATCTATGGCGATTATGACGTCGATGGGACGACAGCCGTGGTCATATTAAGAAAAGCGTTGGAAATGCTGGGTGCGGAGATTTCCTACCACATTCCACGACGATTCCTGGATGGCTACGGGATGAATTCGCAAGTTGTCAGACAAGCTGCGCTCGATGGGGTTCGACTCATTATTAGTGTGGATACCGGGATCAAAGCCTTTGAAGTCGTGGAGACTGCCAATGCCCTTGGGATCGACTGTATCATTACGGACCATCATCTTCCGGATCATGGATTACCCAGAGCCCTGGCGGTTCTTAATCCCAATCGGGTTGATTGCGGGTATCCCGACAAGAACCTCTGCGGCGTCGGTGTGGCGTTTAAGCTTGTGCAAGCCTTGTTCATGAAGGCTGGCTTGGATAGGCATCTCCTCTCATTCCTAAAAATCGTCGCTCTCGGAACCATCGCTGATGTGGTTCCCTTGGTTGGCGAGAATCGGGTCTTTGCCAAGATCGGATTAGAAGGATTGCGGTCGCCGGTGAATTTTGGATTGAAATCTTTGATTAAAGTCTGCGGATTGGATTGTCGCTCAATCACGAGTTTTGATGTGGGATATCGTTTGGCCCCTCGCATTAACGCCGTTGGGCGGATGGGAGGGGGGGGCAGGTCGTTGAACTTTTCTCCAGCACGGATGCCGAACGAAGTAGGCATTTAGCCGGAGAAATGGATCGGCTCAATCGGGACCGGCAACAAATTGAATTACAGATTCTCAAAGAGGTTGATGACCGGTTCAACGCAACCCCGGACCTGACGAAGGAATGGATGATCGTGATCGATGGTGACTCCTGGCACCGGGGGGTCCTTGGAATCGTCGCCACGAAGATTTCTGAACGGTATACTCGTCCTGCTATCGTCATTGCGCGGGAAAATGGCGTGGGTTATGGGTCGGGGCGTTCGCCCAAAGGATTTCATTTGTTGAATGCGTTAGAGAGTTGTCGCGAATTGTTTGATCGGTATGGAGGACATGCTCAAGCCGCAGGATTTCAGTTACCCACGCACCACATCGTCGAACTGCGTCAGCGTCTTTCTGCATACGCCAGGCAGGTACTCGATGAGAAGAATTTGCAGCCGCGGCTAGACGTTGATGTGGAATTACGCTTTTCAGATCTGGACGATGAAATCTATCGGCAGATGGAATGCCTTTCACCCTTCGGAACCGCCAACCCTCAGCCAATCTTGGCTGCTCGAGACATCACCGTGATCGCAGAACCAAGAGTTTTGAAAGGGAAACACCTCAAATTTCGAGTCGAACAGGATGGAAAGTCCTTTGATGCCGTAGGCTGGAACTTCGCAGAGAGTCATCCGCAGATCTTGCAGAACAAGAGTAGAGTTTCTCTTGCGTTCGCACTCACCTCTAATGCGTACCAGGGCATGACGGCACTCCAGTTGAACCTTAAAGACATTCATGCCCAGTGAGGGCAAATGGCCTTGGAAACCCCTTTCATCAAATTAGGACGAATCATCCCAGCCTTGATTCTGATTGCTGTCTTGGGAGCTGTCGGGGTCAGCGTTTACAAGCGATCCTTCTCCATTCAAGGGCCGGAGGGAAAAGGGAGAAAATTGCTCCCCGAAAATGTCTCAGCATCCACCGAAGGCTTCACTTACGTCCAGACGGAACAAGGAAAACCGAAGTTTGAAATTAACGCCAGAGTAAATCTTGGGCTCAAGGACAATAAAAACTTCTTTGAAGAGGTGACGGTCAAAATCTTTGGGAAAGACGGACTTTTTTTTGACACGGTCACGAGTCGACATTGTGAATACGATCAAACGAAGGAAGAAATAACGTTTCTAGGCAACGTCGTCATCAAGGTCAGTGAATTAGTCACAAAATCAACCGAGCGTAAGACGGCACCCCCTCCAGAAGAGAAACTAACCACTATCCAGGTTGAGAAGATCAAGTACCTTAAATCAAACGGTTTGATAGAAACCGAAGAAGACCTCGTTTTTGCACGGGGCAAAATCCACGGGAAAAGCCGGGGGCTTTCTTATGATTCGAACCGTCAATCGCTGCGGCTCAAGGCAGGCGTCGTAATCTTCGTCGAGCCGGTTAAGCCAGGCGAGGCGCCCATCGAGATCCAATCCGATCAAGCCGACTATGAAAAAACCTCCAGTCAGCTGATCCTTCGTTCAAAAGTGATTGTGAAACGAGGGCCGAATTTGCTCCATGCAGATCTTATAGAGACCTTCTTGCGACCGGAGGATTCATCGGTCAGCAGGATTGAGGCCAGCGGACATGTCAACACAACCTCACTGGATCCGAAAGTATTACTTCAATCCTCTTCCGATCACGGGACCTACGTATTTGATACAACCGGGCGATGGCTGGATAGAATCTTCTTGCAGGGGGCGGTAATGATCCGTTCACTTGACCCAGACCTCAAACGTTTGCTGACTTCCGATCGCTCTGAAATCGCATTTAATTCCAAAACGAATATCATCCATACCGTGCAAGCCAACGGGAATGTTGTCCTCACCATTCGTGATACGACGCAGGCCACGCGGACGACTCCCGCTATGCCTGCCGCTCCAGGCTCGCCAGTGGAGCCACTCCATTGCTGTGAGCCAGGTGATAAACGGTTGACGTCCCCCGAAATGGTGGCCTATCTCAGGGAAAACGGGAAAGAGTTTTCGGTGATTAAGACCCACGGGGCAAGTGTATTGGAGGAATTCCCTTTAGAAGGGAATGATGAAAAGCGAGTCCTCACGGCAAAGCTGTTCACCTTGACCTTTGACCCGAACACAAATCGTCCGGAGAAATTCTATGCAGAACGTCAAGTAAGAGTGGAAGTGTTTCCGTCGGCAGCTCCGGTTAAAGTAACAACCAGCGACACGCTCGAAGCCTTATTTGATAAAGAAACGAGGCAGATGTCGCAGCTTAACCAGAAGGGTCACTTCAAATATGTAGAGTTGGATCGGATTGCGACCTCCTCTAAGGCCACCTATTATGCCGCAGAGAAAAGGCTCGTCATGGAGGGGGAGCCCCAGATTAAAGACTCCAAGCTGAGGACAACGGCGGACCGGGTCGAATTTTTTCAGACTGAGAATCTGGTGAAAGCCTGGGGCAATGTCCGATCAACCTATGAGAATCGAGAGTCGACGGGTGAAACGGGCCCTTTTCGAACCCATTCACCAGTATTTGCGTCCTCGGACTACCTAGAGGTTCAGACCTTAGATGGCACCGCCTCTTACCAAAAGAAGGCGAAACTCTGGCAAGGGGACCAGGTGATTCGAGCTGATACCATCCTGTTGTATCGTAAGGAAAGAAAGATGTTTGCCGATAAATCTGTCAAGAGTACGTTTTACTCCGAGAAGGATTCCGGGGAATCAGGCAGGTCCCGGAAAGAAAAGAAGCCGATCTCGGTCACTGCCGACCATTTCCAGTATGAAGATTTACAGCAGCAGGCAACGTACACGGGCAATGTTCAGGTTTGGGATGAGATGGGAACGATGAGGTCGAAACAGCTGGATGTTTATTTTATATCTGAGGACGGGAAAAAAACGGTTCAAAGAATGTGGGCACAAGGTGATGTCAAGATTCATCAACCGGGAAGGGACTCATCGTCGGAATCAGCGGAATATTTCCCCTCGGATAGGAAGGTGATTCTTGAAGGCGGATCGCCCAGGATTGCAGATTCGGCGCGGGGTTCCACGGCTGGGGCTCGGTTGACTTTGTTCATTGATGATGGTAGCATTTTTGTTGAGGGTGACCCCGAGAAACGATCGTTTACAACGCAACGCGTAACCAGATGAGTGATGATGCAGATCTTGAAAACGGAGAATTTAGTCAAGACGTATCGGGGGCGCAGAGTTGTCAATGAGGTCAGTCTCGGGATTCGACAAGGCGAAGTTGTCGGACTTTTAGGTCCAAATGGAGCCGGAAAAACGACGACCTTTTATATTATTGTCGGGTTGACGGCGCCGGAGAAAGGTAGAGTTTACCTTGATGAGCGAGACATTACGTATTTGCCCATGTTCCTCCGGGCGAGAAGCGGGATCAGTTATCTCCCTCAAGAGCCATCGATTTTCCGAAAGTTATCTGTCGAAGAAAACATCCTGGCAATTCTGCAGACGTTGCCACTCAATGGAAAACAGCGGAGAGAACGACTGGACGAACTGATTGAAGAACTGGGGTTGCGGCATGTTTGCAAGAATCAAGGATTTATGCTCTCGGGGGGCGAAAGACGGAGGGTCGAGATTGCACGTTCGCTGGTCATTTCCCCCTCTTTTATTTTACTGGATGAACCATTTGCCGGGATTGACCCGATCGCTGTCCTGGACATTCAGCGGATTATCAACCACCTCAAGTCAAAGCAGATTGGAATCTTGATTACGGACCACAATGTGCGTGAAACACTTAAAGTGACCGATACTGCGTACATTATCAATGAAGGGCAAATCTTTCGCTCTGGCAGCCCGGCAGAGCTTGCCGCCGACGTTGAAGTGAGGAAGCTTTACCTAGGTGAAGGTTTTCGATTGGAGTAGGGATTTCCATGGCATTTTTGGAACAGCGACTCAATGTTAAGTTGTCACAAAAGCAAATCCTGACTCCTGGCTTGGTCCAGATGGTCAGTGTATTGGCTTTAAATAAGTTGGAACTCTCCGAAATGATCTCTCAAGAGTTGATGGAGAACCCTGTTCTTGAAGAAGTCGCCGAACCTACCCCAACCGCCGCTGAAGAAGCTCACAGCAAAGAGGAACGTGTCGGAGAACCAGCGGACAAGGAAATCATCGATGTTGGCAAAGAAGCGATCGGCAAGCACGATGATCCTTTTGAACAAATCGACTATCACAACTTTTTCGACGAGTACTTGGATCCTGGTTTCCGGACCCAAATGCCGAGCGAAGAAATTGAACGGCCGTCTTTTGAAAGTTTTCTGGCAAAGAAGACAACCCTCTATGACCATTTGCAATGGCAACTCAATCTCTGTTTGATTCATCCGGAAATCAAAGAGGCCGCCATCTCAATCATTGGCAATCTCAATGAAGATGGTTATCTAACCGCCCTATTGGAGGAGATTGCGACGACCGGTGGGCATACTCTTGAAGATGTCAGCGAAGCATTGAGCCTGGTTCAGACTTTTGACCCGTCTGGGATTGCCGCACGGGATTTGAGCGAGTGCCTTCTCATCCAGTTGAAACATCTGGAGGGGGAAGAGACGATTGCCGCAGAGATCGTCAAGCATCATTTGAAGCATTTGCAGAATAAGCAATATCAGGAGATCGCCCGGATTCTAGGACGCCCCCTGAATGTCATCCTGGCTCAACTCGATATCATCAAGAAATTGGATCCTCGCCCCGGGCAACGTTACAACAAGGCGGAAACGCGCCAGATCGAGTTAGATATTCACATTGTGAAAAATGATGAGGGTTATTCCGTGGTGATGAACGAAGATGATGTCCCTCAATTGCGGTTGAATGGGTCCTATAAGAAGATGATTGATAAAGATGGAGCCTCTCGGGAAGTCAGAGATTATGTCAAAGAGCGGTACTCCTCAGCCCTGCAGTTCATCAAGAACATTGAGCAGCGCAAGCAAACTATTCTAAAAGTTTGCGAATCGATTGTGATTCGCCAGAAAGATTTTCTGGACAGAGGGATTGATCATTTGCGCCCGATGATGATCAAAGACATAGCGGAAGAAGTCGGGGTCCATCCCTCAACCGTCAGTCGAGCCGTGGCCAATAAATATGCGCATACACCCCAGGGGGTCTATGAACTCAGATATTTCTTCTCGGAAGCCGTCCAGGGTCCGGCGGGAACGGATATCCCCTTGCTCACAGCCAAACGGAAAGTGAGAAAGCTCATTGAGAATGAGGATCCAGCGAAACCATTGACCGACGAGCAAATCACGAAACTTTTAAATGACGAGGGAATCATGGTCACCCGTCGAACCGTAGCCAAGTATCGTGAAGATATGAAGATCCCCAGCACTCACCAGCGAAGGGTCAAAATCAAGAATGTACAGCCGTTGTGTAGTCCCCCCGTTGATCCATAACCATCCGATAGCCAGGCTTACCGGAAGATCATCTTTTCTTTGAGAATGAGCAGCAGTTCTTTTTCCTTACCGAATGGGTTTTGTCATCTTCAACGTCATGGAGGGTTCTCATGCGAGTTGAATATACCGGCAGACAGATAGAGGTCACGCCAGCCATCCAGAAGTTCACAGAAGATCATCTGAAAAAAATAAGGAAACTCCTGGGTGAAAGCATCGAGGTTCATGCGATTTTAACGGTGGAGAAATACAGACATATTGCTGAGATCAATTTAAAATCGACTTCTTTTAAGCTCAACGGGTTGGAAGAAACCAATGACATGTATTCTTCGATTAATGCCGTTCTAGTAAAGATCGAGCGCCAAGCCCTCAAAGCCAAAGACCGGAAAATCGCCAAAAAAAGGAAATTATCTTCAGGAAATAGTGGTCGCCCACTCGGTGTTATCGAACGCAATCGCGCCAATCCCGAGCAGCCGAGGATCATCCGATCCGAATCGTATGCGCCCAAACCCATGACCGTCGAGGAAGCCGTGCTCGAGGTCACCAGTTCAAAATCCGATTTTCTGGTTTTTCGAGATGCGGAATCCGACAAGGTCAGTGTCGTCTATAAGCGGAAAGACGGAAATTTTGGCCTGATTGAGCCCTCATGAATTTATGAAAGAGGAATTGGAATCGGACAAGACGCCGTTTGCCATTATCACGGGCCTCAGTGGGTCGGGCAAAGGGACCGTTCTCAATGCCTTTGAGGATATGGGTTATTTTTGTGTCGACAACCTTCCGTTAGATTTTGTCTCAAAATTTGCCGAGTTCTCACAGGGAGCCGGGACCAAAACGAGACCGGCAGCCATTGTCATTGATGTTCGCGAAGGGAAGGAACTCCTCAGATTTCCCAAAGTGTTTCAAAAGCTCAAGAAATCGGAACTGCAAGTGAATTTGATTTTTCTGGAGTCCTCGAATGACTCCCTCATCCGGCGCTACAGTGAAACACGACGCCCACACCCTCTGACCCACGACAAACCGATCGGGATAGCCCTCCGCGAAGAACGACGACGCTTACGGCCCCTCAAGAAATTGGCGGATACCGTCATTGATACTAGCCAATTCAATGTCCATGAACTGCGACGTTTTATCGCAGATAAATTTCATCGAAAAACCTCAGCTTCTCCTCTGTTGATTTCTCTCATTAGCTTCGGCTTCAAGTATGGTATCCCTCTGGAATCAGATCTGATGTTTGATGTCCGTTTTCTTCCCAATCCCAATTTTGTGAGACGCTTGAAAAGTAAAACTGGGCAAGACAAAGAAGTCATCGACTATATCAGGTCTTTTTCCCAATCAATTGAATTGATCCGCCGCCTTTCCGAGCTTTTGCTATTTTTGATCCCGAATTACATGATCGAAGGCAAAAGCTATTTGACCATCTCGGTGGGCTGCACTGGGGGCAAGCACCGTTCGGTCATGATCGCCAACGAATTGAATGGAATGCTATCCTCTCGGGGTCTAAAAACGAAGGTTAGCCATCGTGATATCGCTCACTGAAAGCGGAATCATTGGATAAACTGCAAGGACTGTCTCCGTGAGGGAGCGTTGGAGATATCCCTGCCGCTAAAGGCTGCAAGCTTGGCAACGGATTCCATGAAAGTTTTCTCCGACCCGAATCGACTCCACCCCGGTCATATTCGCATTCTGGACGTCCAGCACCAATTCGATGACTACAAGTACCGCTCTCCTTTTCAATTTGGGGGTAGAACGGTTGACCGGGTCACTCTGCTCAACGTCACCGTTCGGGTCGTCTCAGGCTCAGGAAAAGAGGCCTCTGGATTTGGCTCAATGCCCCTGGGGAATCTGTGGTCTTTCCCTTCGCAGGAGGTTAGCTACGATGCGTCGCTGGAAGCAATGAAAAAGTTGGCTGCCAAGATTGAAGGGTTGCTCTCTGATTACCGGAAATATTCTCACCCCATCGATATCCAACGGGAATCCGAATCCAGCTACCTTCAAGAGGCCCGTTGCGTGTCTTCAGAAATGAATCTGGCTGAGCCCATCCCTGCCTTATGCACTTTGGTCACGGCCAGCCCTTTTGATGCGGCCATTCATGATGCCTTTGGCAAAGCGAACTCCATCAACTGCTATCTTGGCTATGGACCGGCCTTCATGGCCCATGACCTCGGCCACTATCTGGGACCGGAATTTGCGGGAGAGTATCTGGATAAGTATATCTCGAGCACTCCGACACCTTTCGTCTCCCTATATCACTCTGTCGGGGCTTTAGACCCCCTCAGTGATCTGGATCTTCGCTTTCGAATTCACGACGATTTACCCGAGACCCTTGCCGAATGGATCGAGAAAGAGGCCATCACTCATTTCAAGATCAAACTGAATGGTGCCGACTTGACTGCAGACGTTGAAAGAGTAGTGAGCATAGAGAAAATAGTTGCCGAGGCGGAGGCACGGCGGGGGGGCAAGGAGTGGAAGTATTGCTGCGATTTTAATGAGCACTGCAAGGATGTGGACTATTTACTTGCCTTTCTGGATGCTGTAAAAAGACAATCCCCGGGATTCCTGCAGCGTCTCCAGTATATTGAGCAGCCGACGGCCAGAGACTTGAAATCGAATATGCAAAACGATATGCATCAAGTTGCGGCAATTATGCCCGTGGTCATCGATGAGTCCCTGATTGATCTGGAAAGCTTTCACCTTTCACGCCAACTCGGCTACAGCGGCGTTGCTCTAAAGGTCTGCAAAGGCCAAAGCAATGCGCTTCTGATGGCTGCTGTTGCGCAGAGGGCCAAGTCTTTTCTGTGTGTTCAGGACCTCACTTGTCCGGGGGCATCCTTGGTTCATTCCGTAGGGATGGCAGCCCGTATTCCCGGAGTCTCAACCATTGAAGCCAACAGTCGCCAATATGTGCCCTCCGCCAACCAGGAGTGGGTTGCCAAATTCCCGGGGATATTCAAGGTGTCCCAAGGGCGATTTGAGACCGGAGGACTCAATGGACCGGGACTTGGGGTCGTCCGGGACCGATGAGAACTGCCGGGTTCCGTTTATGGTTTACCTTCTAGGATCAGCACGTTGAGAAACTTTAACATTTCCGATGAAGTCCAGTCGATCGCGCCTACGACTTTGTAGGCAACCCTACCTTGTTTGTCGACCACATAGGTCTCCGGATACATAACTGTCCCGTAACGACTCGAGATCTTTTTGTCAAAGTCCGCATACACCGGGATCGTGAACTGATTTTGTGCCATGAACCTGTTGATGGGTCCCCAGGAATCATCGACGCTAAGCGCCAGAATTACGAGATCGTTCGAAGGGAATTTCTTTTGGAGCGCCTGTAAGGAGGGTAGCTCTTCACGACAGGGAGAACACCAAGTTGCCCAGAAATTGACCAGCACGACCTTTCCGCGGAGGGCGGAAAGCCACTGCTGCTTGCCCGCTTGGTCGCTGCAAGTGAAATCGGGGGCGATATCTCCACGAGCAACAGGTCCCTGGGAAGGGGTTGAAGAGCAAGAGAAAGACAGGCAGCAAGCGGTGAACAAACCAACGGCAAACAGAATTCTTGATGCTGACCATCCTTGCATAGGGGCAATCTCTGATGTCAATGTCCCACCGGCCAAATTAGGCGGCTATTGAATTCCCTTTTTCTTTTTAATTTTCTCGCCACGTTCTAGGGATATCTTCAATACCGGTGGTGTCACCAAAGTCGTCAAGATCACCATGATCACAACGGCAGAGTAGGTCGAGTTGATGATGACCGGTTTCCCCTTGAGTAACAGGGTTGACCCTATGCTGGCAAAAATCAATCCCACCTCTCCTCGGGGAATCATTCCGATACCAACAGAAAGCCGGTCGAGCCCCTTTTCCAATACCCCCAAAGAACATGCTTGTTTTCCGACAATGGCAACGGTCGTCAAGATCACGGCGAAGGTCAAGATACTGGGGTCGGCAAATGTCCGAAGTTCGACCCGAACTCCCATCAGAACGAAGAATATCGGAACAAGAAATGACACAATGGGATGAATGAGTTCCTCAATCCCTTTATTTTCACGACGCTGTAAATCCTGGTAATGAACGGGATCAAGTATTAAACCGGCTGCAAAGGCCCCGACAATCGGAGCGAGATCGATCAGGCTTGCAAGATATGAGAGAAAGAAGCAAAAACTGATGCTCGTAATCAGAAGCATGCCGCGAATTCTGGGCAACGACGCGAGTCTGAACAACTGCGGCGCGATCTTCGATCCCAACCAAATAGAGGCTACAAAAAATAAGGTGGCTTTAAGGATGATGATTCCAATTTCGACTGGAGAGACTCCGAAAGTACCCCGGTCGGCCGCCTTAATAATGCCGCTCACAGCAGCCAATACGACCAACCCCATGACGTCGTCAATTACCGCAGCCCCCAGGATGATCCGAGCTTCCTTCTGGTTTGACTTTCCGAGATCTTTTAGGACTCTGGCGGTAATCCCGACACTGGTTGCACAGAGCGTAGCCCCAATAAATATATGAACCAAAGTGCCAGATTCGGGGAGAAAAATAGAGCTGATCCACCAACCCAAAATCATCGGGCAAATGACACCGACCGTGGCCACCAAAAAGGAGGATGCTCCCACTTCCAACATCTCTTTGATATTGGACTCCAAACCGACCTCGAAGAGTAAGAAGATGACTCCGATTTCAGCTAACGTACTGATGACTTCGTTGGTTTTAAGGTAATCCATCCCGTGAAACCCCAGGATCGAGAGATTGCCGAGAATGACTCCAAAGAGAAGCTCACCAAGGACGGCGGGCTGGCGAAGTCGCTCAAAGGCATCGCCCCCCAGCTTGGCCCCCATTAGAATCACGACCAGGGAAAGCAATATCAGTGCTGCCTGTCCAGTATGGTTTGAAGTGGGTGAGGAGTTTTCTTGTGGGCTGCCGGTTTGAGCGGCTACGGGGGAGGGTTCACGGGGGAAATCGCTCCCCCCAACTCGATGGCTTGTTTCGGAAAGCAATGGAAGAAATACAAGTAGTGACGCAAAGAGCGTGATCAGCACAACGGTCTTGAATCTAAAGTGAACCAACCATTTTTTCATAGGTCGGAATGGTCAAACAGCCATATAGGGTCAAGAGGGTGAATGGAATCTAGACTGGAGAATGGTTGGAGTGACTGGGGTTTAGACTCTTGTCAGGATGTGTCCCAGCTTCTCCTTCTTGGTTTTCAAATAGCGAGCCGTTGAACGGTGCGGGGCAACTTCAATCGAAACACGCTTCACCACGACAAGTCCAGAATCTCTGAGTGACTTGACTTTAGCCGGGTTATTCGAAAGAAGGCGAATCCTCTGAATGCCCAAATCTTTGAGAATTTCGGCACAGGCTGCATAATCGCGTTCATCGGCTCCAAAACCTAATTCACTGTTTGCTTCCACGGTATCTGCCCCCTTATCTTGCAATTCGTAAGCAATCAACTTGTTGAGCAACCCAATTCCACGCCCCTCTTCTGGATGGTAAATCACGACCCCTTCACCCGACTGGTTGATGGCCCGCAGCGCATGCTTTAGCTGTTCGCCACAGTCGCAACGGGTCGAAGAGAAAACATCTCCCGTAAGGCACTGGGAATGGATCCGGACGAGTGGGGCAGCCGCTGCGCTAAGATCCCCTTTGACTAACACGACATAAGGGGTCTCATGATGGTTAAATCGAGTTTCATATCCCAATATTCGAAATTTCCCATACTTAGTTGGGAGCGATGCTTCGGAGAGACGCCTGACGTTAATTTTTCGCATGAATTCCTTGAAAACCCAAGCCCATCGATGATTGGCAGCCAGCTCGGAGCATGAATACGACTACACACTCTAACTAAAACCAGGAGGCCTGTCAATTTGGTCCCATAAGAAGGGCGAACCGTCCGGTATCGGTGACTGCTTGCCATCCTCCCTCGAGATAGGATTTCCGGAAACTGACTCCGCTACCCCACAGTATCCTTTACGTTTGTCTTTAGGCCATCAATTGTTCCGGAAACTCGCCCCAATGTCTTCTGAGCCTTGTCCTTGGAACTGGAGATATGACTTTGAGAAAAAAACGATCTTTCAAGTTTCGCGCTTTAGGTTTTGTTTGGGACGTTTTCACGGCGCACGATAGTGATTTCGGTGAGCGTTTCTGTACTCAGTACTCAAGCAAATTGCCGCTCGGAGCAGTGGCTGTTCAATGTTATGCTAGCTCATTAACGAGGCCAGAATTGGCTTAGGCAGGCAAGGGAGGTCTGAAGTGATTATCAAGAATTACTGGGCAAGGTTCGGGTTGATTTTGGTCGTCTCTGGCATTTCCTTTGTTCTTTATCTCAGTGGACTCGCAACTGCTGCGAGCGAAAAGAAGGGAAATGACCCTCAGAGCGCTGCAGTCGATCTCTTCTTTCAAGCCCGGACATTAGAAAGCGATGTAGAAGCAAGAAAGTTGATGACCGCCCACTTGGAAAATCAATACCTCCACAATAAACGTCTCTCCGTCAGGGTGAAAAGCGGCCGACTTGTCGCTTATAACTTCGAACCCTCTTCTATCTCCAATTCCGGAGAAAAGGAGTTTCGAATTGAGGTTGAAAGTTTGTGGGCCGATCTCAATGAGATCGTGTATGCCACCCAGGTCGAAAAGATTAAATTTGTGAAAGTAAAAGACGAATGGCTTGCAGATGAGATTGATTTCATAAAAACTGTTCCCCGCCCTCGAGTCCTCCCTTTTAATGTTGCCAGCGAAAAACGCGGGAAAGAGGCCCTTTCAGTAGCCAAATTGTTTATGAAGGGTCTTATCAACCGAAATGCTAAGCAAGTAAGTCTACGATTAACTCAGGATTTTCAAAGCCGTTTCAGTTCTGCGGAGGAAATGGAAAAGTATCTCTTTGGACCCTCAGAGCCACATTTTGTCGCCTATGAACCCAACACCCTCACGCAGAGAGAACCAGGAGAAATGGAGGTCAAGGTCAGGATCTTTCGGGTCACCCAAGGGAAACGCGGGTCAGGGAGTCAGGAAGCCAAGTTGACGGTCAAAGAAGGGAGAACAGACTGGAACATCTCTGAATTTGAGTTTCTCCAACCAAAGCCATAAAAATGGAAAATTCTCCACCCGCAGAGCGCTTGGATTTGATGCCTCACCGCCCAGAAAAGCCACCCAATTCGCTCGATTCACTTATTTCTTTTTCTTCTCTTTATCCGCTGAGAACTTTGTTTCGATCGTTGCCCCCAACATCTCGATCATATTCTTAGCCGTCGCTGCATTAGGGCCGTTGGGTTGAAGCTGAAGGTATTTCTGGAAAGCTTCTACCGTGCCGGGGGCGGGAATTGTTTTCCCTTCCGGCGTGATCTGAGCTTTACTCATCAGAGAGATTCCCATCTGATATAGTGCTTCAGCGTTGCTCGGGTCCATTTCGATGGCTTTCTGAAACGCGCTGATCGCTTCTTCTGCTTTCCCGGCGTTAACGAGAGTGGCTCCGAGGTTGAAATAGGCTTTGGAGCCGGTAGCAGGGTTTAATTCGGCGGCTTTCTTTGTTTCTACAGTCGCATTTTCCATTTTCCCGGCCATGGCATACATCAGGGCCAGGTTCATGTGATAACTGGCTTCAATCTGTGGGTCCGGTTTTGATCTTTCTGCCAGGACAGTCAATGCTTGCGTATAGCTCTGGATGCCTTCCTCGAACTTCCGCAGCCCCTTGTAGGTTTCAGCCATGCTGGCAAAAATCACATACTGCTTGGGATCCATTTCGGCGGCCGCCTTAAACTCTTCGAGCGCTTGCTCATACTGCTTAGCTTGCATATACTCCCGCCCTTTTTCGTAGCGGGCTTTCATTGTTTCATGCTTTCCCTTGGCTGCTTCAATCTTCTCCTCAACTTCCTTATCTTCTGGTGTTGACGCCTCCCGTGCCTCTTTCTCCTTGTCCTTCAAATTGAGGTCCAATTTGGTCGGCTCCCCAATTGAAACTTTCGTGTTGTCAAAATAATAAATCTCTTTTCCCTCCCAATTCACGGAGACCCGATAAAGGCCGGAGTTCAAACCGGCATGGATATATTGGCCTTTCTTGTTGGTTTTCACTTCCAAATGTTGTTTGATATCTTTTCGCTCAATGACGATCAAAGCACCGACTAGCGGGTTGCCGTCTCTACCGATGATCGTGCCTTCGATCATGCCGGTGGATTGAGAAAAAGCAGGGAAGCTTAAACGGGTCAGAAAAAGAGCCAGAACCAAGGCTAGTTGCGGGAAAAGTCTCTTGAGATTAGGCATTTAAACCTCCGGATATAAAAAATTCACTATTCCTTGGTCAACTATAGCGCAAAAAAAACATCGGGTTAATCAGATTTATTTCATTTAACGTAGTGGATGGGATCCATGAATCCGGCTTCCTGAAAGCCTCTCAACCTGAGTGCACAACTATCGCAACGACCACATGCCATGACCTCATTCTGATAACACGACCAAGTCAGTTGGAGCGGAGCTCCGAGCCTGATGCCTGTGCTAACGATTTCCTTCTTTTTCATATGGATGACGGGTGTGACAATTGTAATCTCCGTTTCTGGCTTTGTACCCACGCGAATGAGCCGATTAAAGGCCCTATAATAATCTGGCCGACAATCGGGGTAACCAGAACTGTCCTCGGCGACCGCTCCGATGAAAATCAAATGGGCTCCGATGACTTCTGCCCAGGATGTCGCGACGGAGAGAAAATGAGCATTTCGAAACGGAACATAGCTGGTGGGGATTCTGGTTTGCTTCAGATTTGCTTCTGCCACTGGAATTCCTCTGTCTGTCAGGCTCGATCCACCGATCTGGCTCAAATGATCAAGATGACAAACGAGCTTCTGTTGGACATCGTAGTGCCTGGCAATGTCATGGAACGCTTTTTGCTCGCGTAATTGTGTCCGCTGCCCATAAGACACATGCAGGAAAGCTAATTTGTATTTCTCTTGGGCGATGGCAGCGCAAACACAACTGTCCATCCCTCCACTAACCAAAACAATCGCGAGTGGTTTTTCTGAAAGGCTGCGCCTCTTGCGAGAAGGTGAATCTACACTGAGATTCGATGTTTCGTTGGGTTTGCCAAGTTTCTGGGAATATTTCGCTTTGACCGCATTGTTCGTTGTTTAGAAAACGGCCTTTTCCCACACCAGAAGTTATACCCTTTAGCGGAAATTCTTCTGAGAGGAAAGCCGTGAGATAGGCCATGAGTCTCCATGGGCACTCTGATATTGCTGAAGAACCTGCCCTGAAACCTGAATTCCTTGCTTTGGCTACCATCGAGGAGGCCCCTCCTATTGTTTCACAGCCTTCAACCTTATGGTCATCACCTTACCCCGGATGACAAAGCTGAGATATTGCTCCCAGAACCTTCGCAGGAATCGACAACGCGCGTGGCGGTCTTCCAGGTTGACAAGAAATTCAAGTCCCAACCATTTGTACAGTTTGAGCAACTTGACACGTGAAGACATAATTTCGAAACGGGCCTTGGAGTAATAACTGCTCGCATGCTCCGCCCCAAAAAAATGAAACGACCGGGTGCTGAGATGCCAGAGATGGGAAGGATCCTGCCATGAAGAGATGTCCGTGTAATGAGGAGTCTCAATGATGACTTCCCCCCCATGTCGAGTAATGCGGTGGATCTCTTCCATGGTTTTCGGGATCGACTGAATGTGTTCGATGACATGGATGACGCGAACGAGATCAAACGTGTCGTTGGAAAAGGGGTAGGGAAATTGATTGAGATCGTGAACGATGTCTACCCCAGCCAAAGGGACTATATCCAGACCGATACTCCCGGGCCATTTATGATTGCCACAACCAATATCGAGAATGTTCAGACTCAATGGAATGCCTCGAAACACCAATCCGGTTGGAAGGATCAAAGAGAAATTCTACCGAATCCCCCCTGAGAAGAGAAGAACCCTGCTACCCTTCTTTGATGATAATCACTTCATTCATTTTGTCCCCGGCGCGGATCGCATTAACGACTTCCATGTTCTGGGTCCGGCCGAATACGGTATGGATACCATCCAGATGGGGCTGGGGTGAATGGCAGATGAAGAACTGGCTCCCGCCAGTGTTTCGGCCGCGATGTGCCATCGAGAGCGAGCCGGCCAAATTCTTATTGGAATTGATCTCACAATTGATCGAATACCCAGGACCCCCGGTGCCATCTCCCTTGGGACAACCTCCTTGGATCACAAAATTTGGGATGACACGATGAAACTTGAGCCCGTTATAAAATCCCGACTCCGCCAGCTTCACAAAATTAGCCACGGTAATCGGCGCGTCGCTGTCAAAGAAGTCAATGTGAATGTCACCTTTATCGGTCTTAATAATCCCTTGAGTCATAAGTCCCCTCACTTTTTAAATAAAATTGTCCTCGCCGCCAATTTCTGCCACTCTGTCTGAGAACCTTAAGTGGGATAGTAAGGATCCATTTCCGATGTCTGCACCCGGAAATGCAGATTGAAGCCGTACAAGAATATTGTTAGAATCGATCACTCTCGCTGGAGTATGCTGGCTGCCTCAGGCGGATCCTTGAGGATCCCGCTCATTCTACCTTGTTTCCTTGGTTTCTGAATGAACAAAACCTTAGATCAATATCGCAAAGATATTATTGAAATTGGGCGACGCGTCTACGGCCTGGGCTATGTAGCGGCTTACGACGGAAATATTAGTGTACGGCTGGAAGATGGGAGCGTGTTGGCGACCCCGACCGCCATGAGCAAAGGCTACATGTCGGAAGATGATCTGGTAGTCGTAGACCTAGAGGGGAATAAAATCGGGGGACATCGCAAGGCATCCTCCGAGATTGCCATGCATTTGCTGATCTACCGGATGCGTCCGGAGGTCCACGGCGTGGTTCATGCCCATCCCCCCTGTGGCAACGGGGTTTGCGGCGGCAGGAATTCCTCTCAATCGCGCGATCGTAGCGGAAGTGGTCATGACTTTTGGTTGTATTCCCTTGGCGCCCTATGGGACGACTGGCACTTCGGAACTCAGCGACGCCATACGCCCGTTTATTCCACATTACGATGGGATCTTGTTAGCCAATCATGGAGTAGTGACTTTCGGGGCGGACGTTTTCCAGGCCCACGCCAAGATGGAAACTGTGGAACACTTTGCCCGAATCAGCTTAACGACCCAGATCCTTGGTAGGGAGACGCTTCTTAGTTCGGAGGATGTCAGCAAACTAGTCATTGCACGAGAAAAATATGGAATCAAGACTCCTCTCAAGCTCGATGAGAGTTGCCCCCGGGTCGAACCGGTAGAAAACGAGTCGACGATTACGTTGACGAAAACTCAACTGGTCGATATGATCCAGGCGGCACTGGTTGAATTCACCAAAAAAACATCGTAGGATTTCATTTTGTTTTTCGGATATGTGAACCACTAAGGCAACTGGTCTAGGAAAGGAAAATGATATGGGCGAAGCACTGGGTATGATCGAAACTCGAGGCCTTGTGGCCATGATCGAAGCTTCCGACGCAATGGTCAAAGCAGCTAAAGTGACGCTGGTGGGCTGGGAAAAGATCGGATCGGGGTATGTCACCGCCATCGTTCGCGGTGATGTGGCTGCGGTAAAGGCGGCGACAGACGCCGGAGCTGCTGCTGCCCGACGGATCGGCGAGCTGATTTCGGTCCACGTGATCCCAAGACCTCACTCCAATCTGGAAGATGTACTTCCCATCGGAAAAGCCGCCAAATAGTCTTCCTTTCCTTCTTAGGTGTTTTTGAGAGAATGGAAACCAATTCTGGTCAGCTTCAACCGGTGTGAGAAGATGAGACAACGATCATGATTCTGGCACGAGTTGTCGGGACAGTAGTGGCGACCCGCAAGGATTATCGTCTTGAGGGTAAGAAGCTCTTGATTGTGAAGCCGATTGATCCCTCTGGAAACGATGAGGCGGGCTATTTGATTGCGGTTGATACGGTCAGTGCCGGCTACAAAGAAAAAGTCATTCTTGTTTCTGGCAGTTCGGCCCGAATGGCCGGAGGTTGTAAGGATTGTCCAGTGGATACCGCTATTGTCGGGATCATTGATCATGTCGAAGTCAATTAGTTATGCCGGCTATTTTTTGCCGGCTGCCCGCTTTCAATCTACCAGCTCCTGAACCCGGCCTAAGCCTTAAACTTGCGAAGAATTCGATGTCACTTCAGTCGATGCCGTGCGAGCTTATTCCTTTGTTGGACTTTCCCTTTTTTTGAGGGCAGGAGTGTCTCACATGCAGTTGGGCAGGGTTATCGGCAATGTCGTCTGCTCCATCAAGAATGATTCGCTGGAAGGAAAAAAACTTCTTCTAGTCCAGCCGATCGATAAGAAAGGGAAAAGATGTCGGGAGAGTCCTCGTTGCGGTTGACAGTGTTGGCGCAGGTTCCGGAGAAGTGATCTACTGGTGCCGCGGACGAGAGGCCTCTTTCCCTTGGTATCCTGATCAGGAAGTGCCAACTGAGGCTTCGATTGTAGGGATTGTCGACGAAATTCATTTAGAGGAATGACGCGGGATCCATCCTTAAATGGGGCACGCAGATGTTCTGGCTAGCTCCCCACCTGCGGAGGCGGTTTCCAGGCGAATTGATCATGCTCATCGGAAAAGTCATTGGCAACATCGTCGCGACGCGGAAACATTCCAGCCACGAGGGCCAGAAGATCCTGTACGTCCAAATTCTTAATCTGGATGGGACGGAGCGAGGAACACCCGTTCTGGCTGTGGATGCTGTTGACGCCGGTGTTGGTGACCGGGTTCTGCTGACTCAGGAAGGCTGGTCAGCCATGACTTCCGTGGGAAAGCCTTTTACTCCAATCGATATGGCGGTCATTGGCGTCATCGACTCGATCGAGATGACAACCTGATTTCGCCTGGCCAATGGATTTGGCCGTCCCTTCGATTGGGCTGACTCGCCATGTCGTTCCAGCCACAGAATCTGGCTGTTTCCTGGACTGTACCCTTTTCCTCTCCATGATTGCCTACTTGTCCGGTAGACTTCTCAGCAAGCAACCCAATCAACTGATTGTCGACGTGAACGGTGTCGGCTATGAGGTCACTATCCCTCTTTCCACTTTTTACGAGACAGGAGAAACTGGGGGTCCTGTCCAGCTCCAAGTCTATACCCATGTTCGCGAAGACAACCTTGCGTTGTTTGGCTTCAAGACGGTCCGAGAAAAATCACTCTTTGAACAATTGATTTCTGTATCTGGAATCGGGCCGAAGCTTGGTATCACGATCCTATCGGGGATGCCTTCTGAGGAACTCATTCCTGCCATTCGGGAAGGGAACCTGGCCAAATTGACCTCTATCCCGGGAGTTGGTAAAAAAACGGCAGAACGGCTTGTGCTCGAACTCCGAGATAAACTAGCGAAATTCGAAGTATTATCAACGACCGTCACTGCCGAAGGGGCCCCTTTGTCACAGGCCCAGGACGATGTTGTATCGGCGCTCGTCAATCTCGGTTATCCTAAGAACATGGCCGAGAGGGCCCTTCAAAAGGTACTCTCGTCAAACGGCGCGGAACAGGGGTTTGAACGCCTGCTGAAAGGTGTCTTGCAACACCTTTCTCGCTGATCAGTCTTTGTAGGGTGATAAGGTCCGCATGAACGAAGAACAACGGATTGTTTCTGGCAGGGGTTTTGAGGATGAACAAACCTTTGAGCTTAGCCTGCGGCCTAGATTCTTAAGAGAATACATTGGGCAACAGCAAATCAAAGAGAACCTTGCCATCTCGATTGCCGCCGCCCGAACTCGCCAGGAAGCCATGGATCATGTGTTGCTTTATGGCCCGCCGGGCTTGGGCAAAACTACCCTGGCCAGTGTCATTGCGAATGAACTGAATGTTGGCTTGAAGACGACTTCAGGTCCAGTCATCCAAATCAAGGGAGACCTCTCTGCGATTCTCACCAATCTCAAGGAACAAGATGTTCTCTTTATCGATGAAATCCATCGATTGCAGCCGCAAATCGAAGAAATTCTCTACCCGGCTATGGAAGATTTCAAACTCGACCTGATCATCGGCCAGGGACCGAGCGCCCGCAGTCATCCTATCGAGATTCCCAAGTTTACCTTGATCGGCGCCACCACGCGGGCTGGTTCGATCACGGCGCCTCTTCGATCCCGATTCGGCATTGTCCATCGGCTGGATTTTTACGGGGAAGATGATCTTGCCATCATTATTAAACGGTCAGCGGAGATCTTAGACATTCAAATCGATCCAGACGGGGCCGCGGAAATTGCGCGGCGTTCTCGCGGCACGCCGCGTATTGCCAATCGGCTTCTTCGACGAGTCCGGGACTATGCGCAAGTCAAGGCCAATGGGGTGGTGACCCGGGCTGTCGCCGAGGATTGCCTTGCCATGTTGTCCATTGACGATAATGGTTTTGAGGAGATGGACAAAAAGCTGCTCAAAGTCATTATCGAGAAAGTATTCCGGGCGGACCTGTGGGGATCAACACCATCGCGGCAGCAATCAGTGAAGAGGTCGAGGCCATCGAAGACATGTATGAACCTTTCCTAATTCAGAAAGGCTACCTCCATCGTACCCCTCGTGGTCGCGTGGCTACTCGTCTTGCTTACGAACACTTCGGAATGCCAGTTCCTCCCGGACAATTACATTTGCTCTAGAGAGGGATGAGTCGATGAGTGATGTCCTTGTTTCTCCACATCAAGCATTCCTCTCTCTTGGCTCTAACCTGGGGGATAAGGCAGAAAACCTGAAACGCGCCCGCGAAAAACTCTTCCTTAAAGGGACTCCAATTAAAAAAGCTTCCGTCCTGTATCACACGGAACCGGTGGATTATGAAGGACCAGGATTGGTTTCTCAATCAGGTCTTGCAGGTAGGGGCTCATGCAGGGCCAGAAGAGTTGCTCGATTTCTGTCTAGAGGTAGAATCCGAATTGGGAAGGGAACGACGGATTCCCCGGGGTCCGCGCCTGATTGATATCGATGTCCTGCTTTATGATCAGATCATCCTGAATTTACCAGAGGTTCAGATCCCCCATCCGCGCATGCATTTGCGTCGTTTTGTCCTTGAACCGTTGGTGACCCTAGCGCCAGACCTCCTCCATCCGACCTTCCGCAATACGATCTCTACCTTGTTAAAGAATGTCGGATCCGGCTCATGTCATGAAGCTTGATGCTAAGGACTCCCTTTCATCATTCCATTCATGCAACTTCGAGCTGCCGGCGGAGAGATGGACCGAGTGAGTCGACACACGCTGGAGCGCCTCGGGAGCGGAAGCCCATACGCGCGATCCATTATTGGACTGCCAAACAGATTGAAAATAAGTGATTAAATTGATGAAATGGAGGAGTCTTGAGAGCTTGAGATGTCGAAACCGATCCAAGCGCTACTGGATAGCGGCTGCTTAGGGAAGTCTCTTGAATCAAAACATTATTTCCCCGTGCAACCGTGCTGTCTGTTCCCTAATCTTGCACGACCATGCTAGAATTATCGGGCTGGGCATGAAACTTCCCCAGGTGAAAAGATCTTAATGGAGCAGTGGCGGCCATTGCGGACTTGGAGTAAATATGTTTCTTAGAAGGAATAAAGAAGATTTAGTGCCAACTCAAAATTTGGATCCCGACTCAGATCTCAACCAGACTCTGCCATCCCCACCGCGTGGGAAGAGCGCCGCGCGAGAGTGGCTGGAAAGTCTGGTGTTTAGCTTAATTTTTGTTTTCTTCTTCACGAATTTCATCGCCCAAGCCACGCAAGTTCCCACGGAATCCATGAAGCCAACGATTCTGGTGGGCGATCATTTTTTCCTGGATAAGTTTGCGTTCCCTGCAAATTACCCGGAAATGCTCCTCAGAATTTTGCCGACCCGAACGATCGGTCGAGGAGAAATCGTGGCATTCAAATCCCCGGAGAACCCGAAAATTCCGTTCATCAAAAGAGTCATTGGATTACCCGGCGAAACATTGGAGATTCGAGACAAAAGGGTCTACATCAACGGGGCGGAGCTAAAGGAGTCCTACAAACACTTTATCGACTCGAAGATCTACGAACGCGATTCAGGTATTCCTGACGATTATATTGTCAGAGATAACTTCGGCCCGATCGCGATACCCCCGGACAGCTATTTCATGATGGGAGACAACCGAGATAATAGTAATGACAGTCGATACTGGGGCGTAGTCAATGGGAAGAATATCATTGGCAAACCACTCTTTATTTATTGGTCGTATGAAGCGCCTCCGTATGATCCTCGTCCAAAGTCGATTACCGAGTACGTGCAGGAGTATGCATCGGTAGTGGCTCACTTCATATCCAAGACCCGTTGGTCTCGCACAGGAAAGGTCCTCCACTAAGCCACTAGTACCCGCTTCCATTTAAAAGAGAATGAATCTCGGCTGAGTGAAGAGTCAGGCTAAGTTTGTCTTAAGTGGCTACTGGGGGGAGTTTCTGTTGGTTTTTAGCCTGAGGACAAATGGCGCTTTCGCAGGATTTAGAAGCCCTGAATTCGGCTCCAACCGTTTTCTTGAAGTGTCATCAGCACGGGATCAGCCTCATTGCCTCCCAAGCAACTGAACCGATAAGGTCCTGCGAGGCCGTTAAACCTAGTTCCCGCCAGCTCATCTCGAATGAGTGCTCGATTGAGCCCTGCTTTTCTATGGCACCGATGACGAGCCGAGCCACATCATAAGAATAAACCGCCAGCGGCCCTGCCCGGGTTCCGGTTTGAGATTCATATCGTCGCTGGAAGTTCTCCAGCTCAAAATCGTGACGGCTTAAATCATACGGGGCCACGACTGTCAGATTTCCCAACACAGGCTGTTTCTTTGCCACTTCCGGCGTAGCCAATGCCGAACAAGCCAGGATGGGTACCTGAATGCCGGCTCGGCGCAACCCTTCGATGAGCGGCATGGCGGTCTCTCCCCTTCCCCAAATCACGGCGGCATCGAACGAAATACCCTGCAGTTGAGGAATGACGGCCACCGGATTTTCCGGCGGATAATCCAAATGCATCGCAAATGTAGTATGCCCATGCCGCGCACTTTCACTCAATCGCTTGAAACTGGCATAGGATTCTCTTTCTATTTCAGACAGGACGACCAGTCGGCTATAGCCTTGTTTGTTGGCAAAGGCCAGCAAAGCGTCGGCCTGTCGGCTGTCGGCGGGGACGGCCCGGAAAACCCAGGGGACGTTGGCGTAGTCAACAGTGGAATCGGTCGTCCCGGGGCTGATAACCGGTACCCAGGCTTTAGTCACGACCAATTCGGCGATATGTGTTCGTTGGCCATCGAGTCCACCGATGATCGTCCAGACCCTGTCTTCATAGGCGAATTTGACAACCTGGCTGGTGGCTGTCCCCCAGGGGCCATCGTCGGGGCGAAAAACCATTTCGTACGGAATCACCCGAGCCTCCTCGGAACAGGGAGATTTTTCGCCATATGGAGATGCTCTAAGGAGCTGGACTTTTAACCCGTAACCGCCGCGCGCATTGGCTTCATCGATAGCCATTTGGATAGCGGACCGCATCTGCCTCCCCTCGGGACTCGTTTCGGGCCCCAGCACCCCGATCCTGACTGAAGTGAGGTCTATCGGTTCTGGGATTTCCCTGCCGCTTCCATAGAACCCAGCCCCAGCATGTGAAAAATCGAGATAAGGTGCCTGCGGCGCGGCCGCCAATACGAGCAGACATACCAATGTGGAATACAAACTGTTCATGATCAAAAGACATGCTCCAATTTGGGGATGCCATAGACCCATTTGCCATTTTTTACGGTGGCCACGGTGACGGGTGAACGATTCGTGAACACATCGTCATAATGGCAGATTCCAGTGACTCCTTCCCAATCTTGCTGCAACGTCATTTCGTCACGGATGCGATATCGATTCAAGCCGGCTTTATGGATGGCAGCAATGACCATGTTAGTTCCATCATAAGAATAAGCCGCATACATATCAGGGTCGCTGCGAAGTGTGCCTTGTACTTCTTCTTGAATTCGACGAACTTCGGACTCTCCGGACTCAGAATTGAATGGCGACGTAGCCACCACCCCTTCGGCGGCTGGCCCGGCTTCCCTGATGAAAGCAGGGTTGAGGATCCGTTCGCAGGCAACGACGGGAATGCTCATTCCCATTTCCCGAATCTTCTTTACGAGTAGGCCTGCCGGTACAGGGTCCGCCCAGAGGATAATTCCGTCCGGATTTGCTTCTTTGAGACGACTCATCTGAGTGATGAAATCCAGGTTGACCTGATCGTAGTTGATCTCATAATTGACTTCGATCGGGGCAGGTTTGCTCAGCCGGATGGAGGCTTTTCGAAATTGGGCCACACCAAAACGGCCGTAGCGATTATTGGCGCGCAGAATGGCCACTTTGTTAAACCCCAACTGTTTGTAGACGTAATAGGCAATCGTGTAGGCCATTTGCCGGTCGTCCTGGACATTGCGAAAAACCCAGGGGATGCGCGTTTCCATCAAGGTCGGGTCAAGGTCAGCCACGTTCATCATCGGGATATCGGTGCGCAGAGCCACACGAATGGCAATGTGGCTGTTGGCCCCATCCACAGTACCAATGACAGCCCAGACTTTTTCTTCGTAAGTAAAGTTGATGATTTCATTGGCGGAGGCCCCCCACAAACCGGAGTCGTTTTTCACCACGGCCTCAAATGGCTTTCCTTTATATCCTCCTGCGGCGTTGGCTTCTTCAAGCGCAAGGGTCATTCCGTTCAATATCGAGCGGCCCATATAAGTTTCGTGGCTACGCTCTACCGGGGCCAGCAACCCAATCTTTACAGTATCCACTTCAGGTTCGGATTTTTCGCGCCCGGGTCCCCAAAAAGTGATCGCTGCATCACTGGGCACGAAATATTTCTTGTAGGGCTCTTTCACAAATTTGCCAAATGGCTCAAGATCTTCCGGCATGTTGCCATAGAGTTCCTTTTTCTTGGGCTCCGGGGACTGTTCGGCCGAGGAGGAAGCGGTTGCCGCGTTCCCGGCAGTTCCAGTATCGCTTGAAGGCAATTTTTTTTCTTCGGCAACCGGAATGAGGCCTGCAATAATCATGACTGCCATCAATACCGAACCAGCTGAACAAGATCTTCGATTTCACTGAGCACCTCCTTCTCTCCAAGTGGCATGACTTACTCCCTTGGAGGTCGCTACCCAGATATCCTCTCCCTGAAAATCGACGCCATAGATGTGATTGTTGGCAAGTCCGTGTTCCAGTTTCACCGTTTTAATGAGCTTGCTGTCATTAAAGATCTTTGCTTCCCAACCTTGGTTTCCCTCGATCGGGTCTTGAACCCCTGCGGGACTTTTTTGCTTTGCCCAGAGCGGATCAACAGGGGCGTAGCTCACCCAGCGGTTCGTATCGCCATTGACGGTGCCCAAGCCACGATCCGTGCAAACCCAGGCGACATTATTTCGGGCTTTGACCATATTGATGAAATTGCTGGGCAATCCTGAATCACCTTCAATATATCCCCGCCAATGACGGCCGTCATAGCGGCTCATGCCAAAATAAGTAGACACCCAGAGAATCTTCTCCACGTAGCTGACGCTAGTCGTAATCACGTGGATGAGTCCATCATCTCGAAATACATCCACTTCCATCTCGCCGTCCGGATCCCGCCAGGCCTTCCATCCCTGGGTTGCGATATCGAATTCCAATACTCCGCCACCCCAAAGAGCGGCATAAACCTTTCCGTCTGCGTAAGTGACGAAATAGCCCCAGGGCTCATGTTGCGGGGAATTGGCGGGTGTATAAACATCCCAGGTCTTCTCGTGCGTATGAAAGCGAGCGGTGCCGGCCGTCGTAGCGATCCAGACGTTCTGGTTTTCCACGCAAACCCCAAACACCACATCGTTGGGGAGTCCGCTGTTGAATTGGGTGAAGCTTTCGAATTTACCTGCGGAGAAATGCGACAATCCTTTCATCGTCCCGGCCCACAGGTCGCGAGTAACCGGATCGACCGCCAGGCAGAGAACGGCGGGATAGGCCAAACCATCCTCAACGCCAAATGTGGTCCATTTTCCCTGTTCATACAAAGCCAAACCGTTATCAGTTCCAAACCAGACGCGATCACCATCCACGGCGACAGCATAAACTTTGTTGGAAGGAAGACCATCCTCGCTGTGGAAAGATTGCCACTCTGTGTAGACCCGAGGCCATTCTTCCTTTTCAGCTCTAGCGGGGGCTTGCTCAGCCGTATTGGACGGTGGCATCCCCAAAATGCCAAAAGAAGAGATCAGCCAAAACAAGGAAATTAATATGACTCGTGTCCTGCTTTTCATTATTGCCTCCAAGCGAAAACAATAAGAATTTAGAAACTACTTCCGGTGATGTAAAAACCGTCCCCTCTTCTCCCGAGGATAGAGACTCATGAGAAGCATAAGGACTACATGCCCGATCCATGAGCAGATCGCGGCGCTATTTTTTCTTTCCAATGCGAGATCTTCTTCATGTCAGTGTCGAGATCGAAGGGGTCCTTTTTCAGCTGGGCATGGGAAGGCTTCGGCCTATGACAGACTAGGCAATCTTCAGGGGTTGGCATTTTCAATTTTCCCATGGGCCCCTTGGGATTCTGCTTCATAAACAATGTGTGCTCTTCGCCGGGGCCGTGGCAAGACTCGCATTTCACCCCTTCCTCGATGTGGAAATTAGCGGCCCGGGAATCTGTGACGACATCGGCAGCTGTTCCATGGCACATCAGACACTTGACGTTGTATTGAAGGTTTGAGTTCTTGATACCCAGTTGCTGGCCAACCAATGTGGCATTTCGTGAGCCAAGCATGACCCAGGTCCGGGCATGTCCACTGCCAAGCCAGGCCTTGTACTCCTTCACATGGCATTCGGCACAGGCTTTGTTGCCCAGGTATCGCAGATCAGGTTTGACCGGATTGACCAGACCCTCCACATAAAATGGATTCGATTTCTCTGTCCCCTTCGGGAAAGTGGTTTCCAGGAATTCCTTGTCGGGCATAGGCTCACGGGCCGACAAGGTTTTCAAGAATTCAATCAGAGAATTTAACTCACGCTTGTCCATGGAACCATTGGTGGCTCCATGCATGTCATCCGGGTTGTGGACGGTCCAGATTTCTTCCAGACTGTAACAACGTCCATCATGCAGGAATGGAGCGTTTTCATACACATTGCTGAGCTGCGGAGTGTCAACTACATCCTCGGCATCGGTATAGGATTGGGTCCCGACGTTGTGCACATCATGGTCTGTATAGAAGGGAGGCTGGTGGCAACTGATACAACGATTGCCGACTGGAATATACCGTCCCGCCAGAGGGCCTGATCTGACAAACGCCCTCTCAAATAGAATCCTTCCTTCGTCCTGTTGATCGGTAAAGGTGCCGGCGGCTGCTAGAAAGCGGCTGGGATGGATACCCAGCGATTCGACAAACTTGACGATTTGCTGCAACTGAGTGGGATCGAAGCCATGCGACCTGAAGAACAATTGAGCTGCGCGAGGCCCATCTTGCCGCGCTAAAGAGGGGTTTTTCCCATTCCACTTAAAGGGGCCGGTGTAGGCGATACCGCGCATCGTCCGGTTGTCGACCAGGTTTTGCCCGATGGGATCGCTTGGCGCGACAATGTCATAGGTCAACCCGTCCAGATGATACTCGGGGTGGCACGTGTTGCAGCTCAACTGTTTCTGAAAGCTGATGCTGCTGTAATTGAAAAGCTTCTCTCCCTTGCGAAGCTCGGTCTCCAGACGAGGGCCACCCAGTTCAATGGTCCCGGCCGGCTTATTCGACTTGGTGTCCACAATGAGGATAGTGTCGGATAGACGGTTGGCTACGTAGAGACGGCTCCCATCCGGGGAGAGGATGATATCCTTGGGATTACTGCCAGTTGGAATCCTTGCTTGAACATACTCGGAACTTAGCGCCAGATGCCGGGCATACAGCTTAATGGTTTCATCGGGGATTCCAATCTTGCCGTCTTTGACTTTGAGCAGCTCATAAATTTTGTCCAGATTGACGACGGAAATCACATCCACGCCGCTCGATGAGATGTAAAGACGATGTCCATCCGGCGAGATGGCCACTCCGTAAGCATCAGCATAATAAAGATTCGGTTCGTCAAGCAGGAAGTAGGCCAGCCGGCCACGGGGCCCCGCTTCCGCTATTGCGAAACCATGGGTGACCATCCAGCCCTGATAAATCTGAGTCTCAGGCAGCAGATTCTTGGGCATTTCGACGGCGATCACGGCAAACTGGCTGTCTGGAGTGACTGCCACATCCTGGGCAATGACGGTGGATACCAGCCGCAGTCGTCCCGTTACGAGCTGGCTGGCTGTATCCACGATCGTCAGCTCCGTTACTGGAGCGCTACGGAAAGGTACGGGGCTCGACAACTGATTGGTGGCATAGAGAAATTTTCCGTCAGGAGACAAGCTGATACCGAAGGGCGAGACTCCTGCATCCAGTCGTTTAGTCTCCTGCATCGTGGCTGTGTCCACCACCGAGATATCACGAGTGGTCAGATTACTGACGTATAGGACTTTCCCGGAGGCATCGGTCCGCATTTGATGAGGGTCATTCCCGATGGGAACTGTCTTTTCCGCAACGAGCAAAGTCAGGCTAATCACGGTCAAGGAATTATCCCATCGGTTGCTGACATAGAGTTTCTTCTCGTCAGGATCGAGCGTCACGCCGAAGGGGTGTTTCCCCACCTTGATGTTTTGAATAACCCGGTTCTGCCGGATATCGATCACAAGGACTTCGTTACTGTTTTCGCAAGCGACAAAAAGACGCTGCCCATCTTTACTTATGGCCAATTGAATCGGCGATTTATATTGATCATCTTCAGGCACGGCGTACAGGCTGCGCTTGCCGCCATCCAAGGCGCACTGCCCAGAGTTCATGGACAAGCTGAGTGAAGTGAGCAGAACGAGGATGCCTGCAATCACGGCCAGGTTCTGCATTTTGTGAGCTGCCAATGAATTACTCCTCCACCCTTACTGAAAATCTGTTCTCTCTTGACAAGCAGCAACATTGCTCTCCAAATCCTCCAACTCAACGCTTTAACCCCACCGGATGGGGCTTCGCCTTGAGAAGTGCCTCGGTGATCCTGTTTTCGGGAGCCAGTTCCTTATCCTCATGGCAGCCGATGCAGCTTCGGCTCGTCCCCTTGCGGACCCATATCCATCGGTGCATCGTCTGTAGTGGCTGCCCTTGGGCGTTTAGGGTTTGGATGTAAAACGGGATGTCAGCCGGAACCCGCACAAAAAAAGAACCATCCGATTCCACCGGGGCTTCCCCCAGGATACGCGTTTCCGGGGATGAGGAAGCTGTCAGGGATGGAATCCCTTGGACCAAGCGGACTTGTTTCACCTCCCCTTTTCGGATGTCAGACGCCTCGGGTCGGTCAGAATCATAAACGTTCAGGCACTGCAGGTCTCCGGCAGTCTGCTCGTCATAAACAGCACTGATCAAGCCTGTCGGCTCAACGGTGGGCAACACAGGAACTGCTTGGACAGCTTCCCACTTCGAATCACCAAAAATTTTCCGGCCCGGGCACTTCTTGTCGAAATCGAAAAAGTAGAGCCCGTAGGCATTTTCTCCCGTGGCGTAGGAAACAAGCAGAGAACCGTCGGGCAGACTTTGGGGATTACGATAGCGCCCCTCTCCTTTGCTGAGTGGCTCATAGCTGTGCAAAGGGCGACGAAATGAGACGCGAGCTAACTCCCCGCTGCCATCCGGTGTATTCCCATCGGAATCCACGAAAACCAATGTCCGGTCGGGCATCTCGCACGCCATGGTCTTCATGCGATGACCCTGCTCATCCCCGCAAAACAGGTTCAATCCGGTGCCGTCCCAATTGGAAGCCAGCAACAGAAAGCGACCCACTGAATTTTGTTTGCGGTCCCCCATCTGATGGCTGGTAAAGAGGGTTCGCCCATCATGGAGAACAGTGGGAGAAAAATCGCTCGACAGATTGAAAGTAATTCGCCAAGTGACAACCCCGCGCCCCATGATGGGATCAAGATTCTGCACATAGAGGGACGTAGCCAGGGCGGGTCCCCATTCTTCGTAGGTCCCTGCGGCGGTCGAGGTAAATGTGATCCAACGGACCTTTTCGTCATATTCGGGATAATTGAGAGCGCTCATGGCCAGATAATGAGGTTCTCCGCAGTCTTTAAGCTGGTGGGTAATCTGATGTTTGTTCTGCCCATCCACTTCCATTTCCCAGATGTCCCAGTTGTCCTGAGCAAGTCGTTTCCCGGAAAACAACACCTTCTTGCCGTCGAAGGAAATCGAAGCTTCTGCGGCTGCCGCCAATTCAGGGGTGAGAACTTTGAGCTTGCCGGAGGATGACATCAATACCAAGCGACTGCCCTCGGGGCGTGAGAGCTGCCCTTGAAAGGGGTGATTGGAAGGAGTCGATACTCCGGTCCGATGAGCGAACTGGGTAAAGATCAAAGGGAAACGTTGCGGTTCAGAAACCGCTGAACGCAACGCCTGAAAAAACAAGAGGCCCGACCCAAGAACGACCGACAGCACAATCTTTAGGGTTCGACGAACTTGAGCACTTGATTGATTTTCACATCCTTGAATTTTTGGGTCACCCCACTTGGCCATTTTACGGTTACCTCGTCTACCTTCGTGGCCTGCCCGAGGCCGAAGTGCATGCGTGGGTCGTTGGCGGAAAGATAGCTCGTGCCATTCTTCATTTCATCGTACTGCAGCAGGGTTCCAGCTCTAACGGTCACCTTGGTACCTAATGCATCGCGATTACTTTTACGACCCTGTAGGCTGAGCTGCAGCCAGTTGTTCCTGTTCCCTCCCTCGTTGCGAAGCAGAATCACGGGTTGGTTGATATTACAGATCAAGGCGTCGATGTCCCCATCATTGTCATAGTCACCGAGCGCGAGTCCTCGGGCGACCATTTTTTGATGGAAGAATTCTCCTGAATCCGCGGCTACATCTTGAAAGACACGACTCCCGCCACTGCCGGCTACATTCCTCGCCAGAATGGCTTCCTGAGTATCAGTGAGTCGGTGCCCATCACCATTGACCACCATGACATCCAGGTATCCGTCATTGTCGTAATCAATGAATTTGCCTCCCCATGACCAATACTGGCCGCTGATGATGGCCAACCCGGCTTCTACGGCGACATCTTCAAAGAGCCCCCTGCCCAGGTTTCGGTAGAGGGCGTTGTAACTCATGGCTGGAACGATCAGATCGAGCCGGCCATCCCGATCGAAATCGCCCCAGTCTCCCCCCATGGAAGCAGCCGCATTACCGTTTTGGCCGAAAGCGACGGCTGCATGCAAGCCCACTTCAGAAAATGTTCCGTCGTGATCATTGTGAAAGAGATGATTGGGGGTGGCGTCGTTGGCTACAAAAAAATCGGGGTAACCATCGTCATCGTAGTCAACCGTGAGAGCCCCCATTGCGCGGCCTTCCTTGTCTACTTTGGCTTTTTGGGTGACGTCGGTGAAAGTTCCGTTGCCATTGTTGTGGAAGAGAAAACTCTTTTGCGCCGGATACGCCAGCGGGCCGGGATAAACGTCGGCTTCATAGTAGAGTCGGTAGCTGGCATCAAATTTGATATAGATTCCCACAAAGAGGTCCAAGAGTCCGTCCTTATCATAGTCCAGGAACGCTGCCCCCGTGGTCCAGTGGCCCTTGCAAGCGACTCCCGCTCTTTCGGTCACGTCAGTAAAAGTACCATTGCCATTGTTGTGATAGAGAACATTGCCTCCAAAGTTGGTCACATACAAGTCCGGGTATCCATCATTGTCATAGTCGCCGACCTGAACGGCCATCCCGTAACCATCCTCTTTGCCACCGAGGCCGGCTTTCTCGGTGACATCGGAAAAGGTCCCATTCCCATTATTCCGGTACAAATGGTCCGTGATTTTTTTCCCTTTGTATGGGGATCGCGGATCGCTGACCCCTTCGAGGTAACACCCGTTGACGAGATAAAGGTCCAGCCACCCGTCCTTGTCAAAGTCTACCCATGCGGCGCCGGACCCTGTGGCCTCCACAATGTTGCTGATCTTCTTGGCGCCCAGGCAATGGTCAAATTCAATTCCGGCCTGTTTGGTGACATCCAAATAGACAGGAAGCTGGGAAGTCCCTGCGGCCAAAAGGACACAGAATGCCAGACCGAGGGCAAGCAAAAGTTGTGATTTCATGGCAGATTGCCCCCTGACGCAATTCGGCCGAAGGCTGAGGATCGAAGAGAAAAGGTTCCAGAATGTTATTTGGACAGACCCCTATACGGTGGAAGAACCATCAAGAAATCCAGCAATCGGTGGTGATGTGGACGTCTTTGATCGCGACAGGTGGACATAAAAAAAGGGCATATTGGCCCACTCATGCCGCCAATTCTAGTATACGACCGGCACTACCATAAGACCCCCTAGGATCCGGTCAATCTCTTCGTGTCCTTCAACACACCAATCCCTTCAATCCAATATTCGAATTCCTAATGAGCATTCAGATTGCCACGCTGAATGCATGGCTAAGTCCTTCAGTTTGAATTCTGAATGTCACACTAATGTATCGTGCGAGATACCGAAGGGAGGGACTGGCTCAATTGACGCAGCGGTCGCGAAATATTCTCCAGTCCAGATTGATACTCTTAGGTTGAGATGCAAAGTTCTGAGACGCCGGTTGATGCGCTTTTTCTCGCGTCTGCATTACCAAACGGGCAGTCTCGATTGATAGGCGCGTTAAGCTGGTCCATCGAGGATCACAAGAGGTCTGCGATAGAATCGCAGCAGCTAAATCGCAGAATCGCAATTTTTGCAAATCCCTGAGTCAAGGTGGGTGCGAGGTATTTGCGGTGGAAAACGTAGGATGACATCTTACGTCTTGAGCAATGATACGCCTCTGTCATTATCTTCCTTGTGTCGGCGAATACTTTGCCCCGAGGGATTTATGTTTCCGGCTCTTGGAGATCGAGAGTGCGAGCAAAGACTTAATCATCGTAGAGAGAGAAGCGACGATTTCTCGGTCTCCTTCGTGGAGCAAAAAATTGCATTGACGAAGGACTTCCAGCTGATGAGGTGAATAACCCTCCCCGTGTCCATTGGGTTTTCGTCCGCGAGCGACCAACATTTGATCGAGGATACACTGTCCTGAGGTACTGACAGGACAGCGGTCGCTTTCTTCCAGTACCGGTTCGGAATCGAAGAAGACTGATGTCGGCACACTCAACGCTTTTGAGATCTTGGAGAGAGTTCGAATGGAAGGAGTCACGTGGTTGTTTTCTAATCTAGACAGATATGAAACGGCCAACCCTGTCAACTGGGAAATTTCCTGCTGGGTTTTCTTTGACTGAATTCGTAGCCTTAGGATCTGCTTGCCAAAACTCATTGTATTTTTCTCTCCTATCGATTAAAGCAAGTCGGATCAATTGGTGTCGAGCTGCCTACGGAGCATCCTTCTGCATCCCTTTTGATCCTTGCTTCGTCAGACTTCGAGGGTCTTAAACGGGGTCCCAATCTACAACTCCTCCGATGCCTCCAATATTGCTCAAGTCTAGAGAATATTTACATCCTGGTCAATAGATCGGTGTCTTGTTGACATTACTGTGACACTTCTTGGATTACGAAGATGTAAGTAATAGAACCAGTAACTGCACGTACTACTCGGATAGGGCGCTAAAAAGCAAATGGCTAATCATAATGCTTACCGAATCGTCAGTCGCAACGGGGACTGCAAGTACTCCATAGGGACTGCGAGCAAAGTTGTGTCTGTCGCCGGGGTGGCTTTTGGAGGCCGCCAACCCGCAGTCATTGCCGGCCCTTGTACGGTGGAAAGTCTCGAACAGACTCTGGAAATCGCCTTGGAGGTAAAGAGCTGTGGGGCGCAGATGCTGCGTGGGGGCGCCTTCAAGCCACGGACCTCGCCTTACGATTTTCAAGGGCTTGGTGAAGAAGGACTGAAAATCCTTGCTGCAGTGCGGGAACAAACTGGGTTGCCCGTTGTCACAGAAGTCCTCGACGTCAGGCTGGTAGAGCTTGTTGGTCGCTATGTGGATATGCTGCAAGTAGGTTCCCGCAACATGCAGTGTTTCCCACTGTTAACGGAGTTAGGAAAGCTCGGCAAGCCTGTGTTGTTGAAGAGAGGCATGGCGGCAACACTGCAAGAATGGCTTTGCGCTGCTGAATACATCGCCAAGGAAGGGAACACGCAGATCGTACTGTGTGAGCGAGGAATCCGTTCTTTCGGGGCAGGGGAGTATTCCCGGTTCTGTTTGGATTTGAGTGTTGTCAAAGCGGTTCGTGAAGCCACTTATCTCCCGGTCATTGTAGATCCGAGTCACGCTACCGGCCGTGCGGACATGGTGCCGTGGGCCGCCCAAGCAGCTCTCGGGTTTGGAGCGGATGGCCTGCTCATTGAGGTCATGGGTGCTCGCACTCCCAGGTCACAGCTGCGATGCGACCCCGACCAGGCGATCCGTCCGGCTACCTTTCAGAAATTGATGAATAAGATTCACAAAATGGGAAAGACCGAAGAAGAGGATCTTATGGAGCGAAAAACCTCGGCCGCCTTAGCCTGAAACCGCACATGGAGCCAAAAACTTATCGTCATGAGGGCCTATTAACCAATCGAAATTACGAGCATCGCATTTTAAATATCCGCAGGCTTTTTCATTTTTCATAGGCAGTAGGAAATATCATTCTCGGTCACTGCATTCTAAATTATCAATCAGGAGTGTCACAATGATTCAAAATATCAAGGAAGTCGTGGATGACGTCTTTGCCCCAGAAATACTCTCCCCTGCGCAACGGGAAGAACTCAACGCCCTCGGTATCCTTTCTCCAACGGGCGAACTACAACCGCCTCCTCTTTCTCTAAGGCGAGCCGAAGCGGATCTGGTGCCGAAACGCGCAATACAGGCGCCTAGCGTACTCAATGAGGCTTACGACTATCCTATCCCGTCCTCCTTCACACGAGGCATGCGAGTCGATTTGAACGGGTTTTCCATGTTGCTTATTTCCGGCACAGCCAGTGTGGATGAGCTGGGCCGAACGGTTCATGCAGGTGACTTCCGGGCTCAATGCTGGAGAACGTACCGCAATATTACGACGTTGCTAAGATCCGAAGGGGCTACCTGGAAGGATATCGTGCGCTGCAGCTGCTATTTGCGAGATATTGAACGGGATTATAAGGAATTCAACCAAGTCCGAACGGCTTTTTTCAGGTGGTTGGGGCTGGATCCCCTGCCAGCGAGCACTGGCATCCAGGCGAGGCTCTGTCGCGAGGATCTCTTAGTTGAAATTGAAGCCATCGCCATTTTGAAGACCTAAGAAGGAATCTACAATTTTTCATAGAAGTAGCCATTTGCCGCTGAGATCGGGTAGATGCTCTGCCTCTATACAGGACTGTATCACAGCCGGGATAGGCATTCATAGATCGACTAACGGCCTGCCAACGCGTCGTGGTGGAGGGCGGAATCCTCTGTCTGACGAACGACGGCGACTGTGACTAGCGATGCCATGTGCCCTCTTTCCGCTTTGTGTGTTGATTGGGCGCAGCACACTCGCAAACGGGCCGCTCCTGGTAGAGTTCAATAACCTTATGTATCTCGGTTTCTATAAACAGGTCGCCGCGCCGCGGCTTTATCAAGGGGGATTTAGGTTGTCCTTCTCTGTGAGCAAGCAGTTGGCTCCGTTAGGAGCCTCCCGTTTGTAGTAAATAAGTCCTATCGGTTTTGAAAGCTCCGGAGGAGCGACCTGTAAATACCGGTTAAGTTTCCAGATTTTTCATGTCGCGTCTGAGAATCTGGGGAGTCATGATCAGACTGACGCGCCCAGGCTTTTACTTAGTTCGCGCATCTTTCGCAACATTAGGAGTTCCCGATGTTGTGGCGCAGAGCGATTGCGGTCTGGCTTTTGATCGTCGTCGTTGAGTCAGTCAATGGGACTGTCCGGCAACTCTTCATCGCACCCGTAATCGGAGATCTATTGGCACGACAGATCGGTGTCTTCTTCGGCTCGGGCTTAATTCTGGTTATCTCCTGGCGCACTGCGCGATGGATGGGTGCAAAAACCAGAAAAGAGCAATTTAAAGTTGGCGGGCTCTGGGTCGTTCTCATAGTCATTTTTGAGATTGGGCTGGGCGTCTCCCTCGGTTACACCCGAGAACGTCTGCTCTCGGATTTCAATCTCGCGCATGGTGGACTGATGGGCTTTGGCTTATTATTCATGCTCTTTGCTCCCATTATGGGAGCAAAATTCCGTGGTATGGACAGGCTTGGAATTGATGAGAATCGATGACGGACTCCACACCTTCAACCTCCAGCTTGGCGACTGTGGTTTCCAATGCGGTCGTAGCGTATGCCGGCTGTGACATGGTCCATGAGCTTCTTGGCCATGGGCTCGCCTGTGCACTCTCCCCCGACGTCCGTGCCCTGTCCTTGAGCACCGTCGCACTGCAGACGGATACGAACAGTCGGTTCGTCGCGGCGGCAGGTTCTGTAGCTAACATTGTTGCCGGCGTAATGGCGGACATCTTATTTCGTCGCCGCAACGCTTGGAACGCCTGGAGTGTCTTCCTTGGGGTGTTTGCCGCGACGAACTTGTTCAACGGAACGGGATACTTGCTACTCTCAGGCCTCTTGAACATGTGAGACTGGGCTGTAGTCTTTCCTGGTACGGAACCCGCTTGGCTTTGGCGCACGCTCCTGAGTCTTCTGGGAATCTTGCTTTACGTGCTGGTCATCTGGAGTGCAAGCCGTCAAATCGTTTCTCTAGTTCGACGAGGCCTTATCTCACAGTACGAATCAGCCCACGTACTCCTTCCTACCTACATCGCTGGCGGATTGTTGTTTGTTCTCGGCTCTGCTCTGAACCCTATCGGCCCCTCACTGATCCTCAGCTCAGGGGCAAGCAGCGGATTTGGGGCCATGGCTGGGCAGGCTTTTCTTCTATCACTCGTGGAGAAGCAAACGAGGCAAGAACCCTGTGCCGGTCATACTCTGCCTTTCAGCTTTGGTTGTTGTGTGGCCGGCACTATCGTCGCACTACTCTTCATCGGTTTACTCAGCCCCGGTATTCGCTTATAGTGTGCAACAATTGCGCTCTCAAGGTGATTTGTATGTCCAGTTTCCAGACGTGGGATCCGGAACGCTATTCCAAAAATGCTCGTTTCGTCTCGGATTTCGGCATGCCCGTGGTCGAATTACTGAACCCCAAGCCGGGCGAACGCATACTCGACTTTGGTTGCGGGGACGGTGTATTGACCCAGAAGATAGCTTCGATGGGCTGCCACGTTGTCGGGATCGACAGCAGCGCGGCCCAGGTGGAGGCTGTCCGACAAATGGGCATCCAGGCATTCGTCATGGATGCGGAGGCTCTGCCGTTCGATCAGGAGTTTGACGCTGTTTTCAGCAACGCCGTCCTTCATTGGATAAAAAGAACAGACCTTATGATCGCCGGTGTTCGGCGGACACTTAAACCAGGGGGCCGTTTCGTCGCCGAAATGGGCGGGCACGGCTGCGTGGCAAAGATCGTCTCGGCCTTGGATGCGGCCCTGTCGCGCCGTGGAATCAAGGCTGATGAGCTGAATCCTTGGTATTTCCCGACCGTGGCAGAGTATCAAGAGCGTCTGGAATGCGGCGGCTTTGAAGTAACGTCCATTGCCCTTTTCCCGCGCCCGACCCCATTACCCGGGAACATCACGGGCTGGCTGGAAACCTTTGCCGAATCTTTTACTTCTGCACTGGCCCCGACGGAGAGGCTGAAATTTATCATGGAAGTGCAGGAAGCCTTATGCGCTGAGTTGTGCGGGGAAGATGGGCAATGGACGGCCGATTATGTCCGTCTTCGTTTCGCGGCCAATAAACGCAGTTCTTGATACACCTGCTCTTTCGCTGCATCGGAAGCCGACCAGCGTGTGTCGCCGCCGAACATGATCGTAATCGTGATTTCAGGGCGAACTTCTCTGTCAGTCATCTGTTTGTAGGATGTAAGAATGAAACGTATATTGCTTTGGCTATTGAGAGGGGCTTTTGTCATTTCGTGGCTCCTGCTTTTTGGTTACTTCTACATTTCTTATTTAGGGCCGTTTGGGCCCATTATTCGTGATGTTTCAAAGCGCCTTGAGCCTCCAGACCACACCAAGACGGGAATTCTCATCAAGCGTAAGGGATACGATCTCAATTTTCTGATTCAGGTCAAGTCAGGATGGAAAACCTCAACTCTCTTCTTCTCACCCGACTACAACACGGATCCGACAATCGACTGGAATGAACACATCCAATGGTCAAAGGATTCCTCGCTGCTTGTGTTCACTAGTGTAGTGCGTCTAACGCTTCTTTACATTTGATGACTTTGGCCAGTATTTGGTCAGCTGTTGCTGTCCAAACGAAAACCTGAGGTTTTTCGTTATGCTTCCGCAAGTAGTCTTCGATGACGGCTACCAAATCAGGAACACTGGCAAAAGAACCGCGGCGAATGCGTTTCTCCGTGAGATTGCGAAACCAGCGTTCTACCAGATTCAGCCAAGAGCTCGAGGTCGGAGTAAAGTGCAAATGAAACCTGGGGTGGCGTCGAAGCCAGGACACTACGCGGGGATGTTTGTGTGTTCCGTAATTGTCGACGATCAGATGCAGGTTCAGCTCATCGGGAGTCTGGCAGTCGATCCGCTTCAAAAACCGAATGAACTCCTGGTGGCGATGCCTCGGCATACAATCGCCGATCACGCGGCCGTCCAGCAGGCTCAGGGCGGCATACAGCGTCGTGGTGCCGTGGCGTTTGTAATCGTGAGTCAGGGTGCCACAACGCCCCTTCTTCAAAGGCAACCCCGGCTGAGTTCGATCCAGGGCTTGAATCTGCGATTTCTCGTCGACGCACAGCACCAGCGACTTATCGGGAGGATTCAGGTACAAGCCCACAATGTCACGCAGTTTCTCGATAAACCGTTTGTCTCGGCTGAGCTTAAAGGTCTTCGTCAGGTGGGGCTTCAGATTATGTTGTTTCCAGACCCGCCGGATGGTGGCTTCACTAAGCCCCTGAGCCGCTGCCATCGTGCGGGTGCTCCAGTGCGTCGCATTCGGCGGTTTGCTATGCAACGTTGCTTCTATGACGGCTCGAATCTTTGGGTCAGGAATTTTCGGAAAGCGTCCGGGGCGCGGCGCATCCTTCTCCAGACCTTCCAGCCGAAGCGCCAGAAACCGCTGGCGCCAGAGTTGTACCGTAGGGCGAGATACTCGCAGCGCCTGCGCGATAGCCTGACTCTGCATACCCTCAGCCGCCATCTGAATGATCTGCGCCCGCTGAACGACTCGCAGAGGCATGCTTCGACTCCGTGCCCAGGTTTCCAAAATAGAGTGTTCTTCGGTCGAAAGGAAAATCATCGGGGCTATTCTCATGACTCGACATCATAGCCAAGTCAGTAATATAAGTAAAGTTATTTATGACGCATACCACTAGCGATGCAATTTCCCCGTATTTTGAGTCCAAGGCGTGGGCTTTTGACTTCCGGAACAATTCTGCTGTCACAGAGCAGCAAAGGATATTTTCACTTTTGAGGGAGAGAAACTCCAACTAGACTCAGGTTGAACAGCCACCATGAGATTCTGTGGACTCGAAAAGCCGCACCGATGGGCGTTGAGATTGAGCCTAAAGTGAGTTCCCATATGGAAAGCAATTGAGGGAAGACTGTCAATGACAGATTTACCTGAAATCATGCCGATAGAGTACCGCCTCTATGCCGCTTCCGACGCGGACGCAATGGCGAAACTCCTGGCCGAGGTGTTCAGTCGTCGCGATCCGCCCGCCGTCGCAGTCGGGCTAACCGATTTCGAGTTCGAGGCCTTCGCCCGACTATTCTGTCCAAAAGCGGAGGCCGAGGGCCTGACCATCGTGGCCCGGCATTCTGGTACGGGGGAACTTGTTGGCGCGCTGCTGACGGAGGATAGCGCAGCGGAAATGCCTGACGGGGTGGATCGACTGGGCGCCAAGTTCGATCCAGTCTTCGACATCCTGGGCCAGTTGGAAACCGAGTACCGAGGCGACAGGGTTATATGTCCGGGTGAGTCACTCCACCTTTTCCTTTTGGGAGTATCCGAAAAAGTTGCCGGAAAGGGAGTGGCCCAGCAACTCATCATGACCTGTCTCGATCACGGCGCAAAAAGAGGTTACCGGATGGCAGTCACCGAGGCGACGAACAAGGTATCTCAACACATCTTCCGCAAGCTCGGATTCGTGAAGCGCGTCGAGCGGTCTTACCAGACGCATCGTTTCAACGGCCGCGCCATGTTTGCGTCAATCGCTGAACATGGGGGGCCCATGCTCATGGATCGATCCCTGACGTCTTGATCATCGGTCAATCTATTAGGTCTCGCCAAGCTGTCGATTGTTTCGCTCAATTTTCTGCCTGCCCCTGACGTCTACGTGTCTCCTGGATAAATTACTGAATACATCTTCCCTTCGTAGTCAGCAAGAGGCCCACGCGGAATGATTGAGATTTCCAGGGAATTCCAGTAGATTACCGGCATGAGCGCCTATTTGCAGTGCATCGAAGATCCGTGTCAGAATATTCTTCCAGCGGGATCGAAAGCCTATGTTTGCCCGAAATGCGGCGGACTGCTGGATGTCAAATACGATTTTCAAATCCCCGATCCCGAAGCCTTAAAACGCACATTCTACCAACGCCGGTTGTCTAACGATCCCCTCGACTTAAGCGGTGTCTGGCGTTACCGGGAGTTGATCCCCTTCTGTAATGACCTGTCACAAGTCGTGACGATGCAGGAAGGGAACACGCCGATTTATACAGCGCCACGTTGCGCGGAGTATACCGGGCTAAAAAGACTCTTTCTGAAGCATCAGGGGCTCAACCCCACCGGTTCCTTTAAAGACAATGGAATGACGTCTGGGATTACTCAGGCGCGGCAGACGAATTCCAAAGTGGTTGCCTGTGCCAGCACCGGGAACACTTCGGCTTCCATGGCGGCCTATGCAGCCCGGGCCAACATGAAGGCAGTCATCTTCATTCCTGACCAACAGATCGCGTTCGGCAAGCTCTCTCAAAGTCTGGATTACGGCGCTCTAACGCTCCAAATTGAAGGCGATTTCGACGAGGCCATGCGTCTGGTCAAGGAACTCACGGAAGAGACGCCAATCTATCTTCTCAACTCTATTAATCCTTATCGCCTCGAAGGGCAAAAGACCATTGTCGTTGAAATGCTGGCCCAACGTGATTGGGTTGTTCCAGACAGGGTTGTTGTCCCGGGAGGTAATCTTGGGAATAGCGCCTCCTTCGGGAAAGCCATCAAAGAACTTTACGATCTCGGCTTCATCCGGAAGATGCCGATGGTAACGATTATTCAGGCGCAAAGGGCCAATCCTTTGTACCGGACCCTCATTGATCACTCCCCTCGGCTGATTCGGGTTGAGGCCCATACTCTGGCCACGGCGATCAAAATTGGCAATCCGGTTTCCTGGAAAAAGGCGGTCAGAGCCATGGAGTGGACCCGAGGTTGGTGCGACGTCGTGAGTGAACAGGAAATAGCCGATGCGAAAGCCATGATCGGCCGGGACGGAATCGGTTGCGAGCCAGCGTCTGCCACAACGGTTGCCGGAATTAAGCGGCTCATTCAAACCGGGGAAATCGATAAGGACGAAGATGTCGTCGCGGTCTTGACGGGTAACTTGCTCAAAGATCCAGACTACACCATCAATTATCACCAGAACAATTTGTATGAACTGGCGAGCTACCGTCACGAATTGATTGAACGGAAAGACAAGATTCAGTCGACTTTCGCCAATGCGCCTCTAAGGATCAAACCAAACAAGGACGAGATTATCAAACTCCTTGAGCTTTGATTCCTGGGCCGCTGCGATCGGCAGAATCATGACCCTGGGGGTGATGAGTCCGTCAGGATGTGTTGCTCCGCCTGAAATTTCCTGGTTTCTCTCTCATCATCCTTCCCCGCTTGAGTTCTGAGGGATGGAGAGAATTCCACCGGATCGAGGACCCGCCCGACGACATGGCGACAAGCCCTTTGGAATCGCGGTAGGCTTCAGGCGCTCTCGAAGCCTGAACCGGACGCGACATTTTCCAATTTTTTCACATTCTCCCCTTCAGTAACCCACTCCCCGTTAAAGACTTCCGTAGAGCCTTCTCCACCCAGGGGTAACCCACCCCCAACTCCCCCCGCCATGATAGGGTAAGTTTTCTCCTTAGAGGATTTTCCCGGATCTGCTATATTTAGCGGATATAAGTTGTCCGGCGTGGATGATTCTACAACTGACTGATGCAGGTTAATGATTGTTCAGGATATTTCCCCCGACCTGCCGGTTGTGCTTTTAATTTATAAGAATGAAGGAGAAATTTTTTTGCTAACGATCAGATTAACCTTAATGGGTTCAAAGAAGAAACCCAAGTACCGGATTGTAGTCATTGAGAAATCTCGAGCAAGAAATGGACGTTACATTGATGTGCTGGGACAGTATGATCCTAGAAAGAACCCGGCGGCCATTAATCTCGACAAAGAGAAATATACTTATTGGATATCGAAAGGGGCACAGCCAAGTAATACGGTCAAGAGTTTCATCAAAAAAGTTGGGTAGCCGAGTCTGCTGTCGATCCTGAAAATACTGATTCGAGGCATCCATTTGATACACTCGTCCACACTAGGAGGCTGCCATGAAAGAGCTGATTGAGCAAATCGCAAAGGCTTTGGTGGATAATCCCGATCAAGTTTCGGTGAATCCAATTGAGGGTGAGCAGACTACAGTGCTCGAGTTAAGAGTTGCGCCTAGCGATCTTGGGAAGGTCATTGGCAAACAGGGCAGGACGGCTCGTTCGATTCGCACGATCCTAGGTGCAGCCGGGATGAAGCTCAAGAAGAGATTTACACTCGAGATTTTGGAGTAGTGAAGGTTTTGACAGACGGCCCCCGAATCTCAGTGGCACGCGTGGCCAGGACTCAAGGCAACCGAGGGGAAGTTGCGGCGGATCTGCTGACGGATTTTCCTGAACGTTTCTCTCATCTCCGTGAGGTGGTGCTGGAAAAGGATGGAGAAGCGTCACGGGAACTTGTTCTCGATTCTTTTTGGCTCCACAAGAACAGAGTCATTCTGAAGTTTCAAGGAATCGATTCGATTGATCAGGCCAAGAAACTGGCCGGATACGAGGTCACTGTTCTTGAGTCGGAAAAAATTCCTCTCCCGGCGGGTACTTATTTCCAAGACGATCTAGTGGGTTGCTCCCTGATCGGTAAGTCCGGTGAGGAATATGGAAAGGTCATCGAAGTGGTCCAATATGGGTCGAACTATCTGCTGAAGATCCAGGGAGCCTCCAGAGAATTCCTCGTCCCTTTCGTTGAAGCTTTTTTTCTGGGAATTGATCTACAAGAGAGATTGATTCGGTGTGACCTGCCTGAAGGACTGGAAGAATTATAATCCCTGTTCCGCTATCTGTGTTTCCTCCCGGCGCGATGTTGCCTCTGAAATTTGAAATTATTACAATCTTTCCTGATTTCTTCTCAAGTCCCCTCTCCTTTGGAATTGTCTTCCAGGCCATCAAGAGAAAGATCGTCGAGATCCAGATCCATGATCTTCGAGAATTCACTTTTGACAAACATCGTACCGTTGACGACCGCCCTTTTGGAGGGGGAGAAGGTATGGTGCTCAAGCCCGAGCCGCTGTTTCGTGCCATTCGTGCTGTGCAGTCGCAGAATCCAGATCGGCCAGGGCATGTCATTCTTCTGACGCCCCAAGGAAAGCCTCTCGATCAAGAATTGGTTTCCCGATACTCAGGTTTCGAAGAGCTGGTCCTGATCTGTGGTCGATACGAGGGAGTGGATGAACGAGTAGTTGAGGCTCTCGTGGATGATGAAATCTCAATTGGGGATTATGTATTGAGCGGAGGAGAACTGCCGGCCTGTGTCTTCATTGATGCGGTCACCCGGCTTCTGCCTGGAGCACTGAACAACCAGTCCAGTGCAATGAATGAATCCTTTTCCGCATTTTCGGGAGGAGATTCTCCCAAACCCTGAATACCCCTTGCTGGATTGCCCTCATTACACCCGCCCAGAGGATTTTGAAGGGAACAAAGTCCCAGAAGTCCTGCTTTCTGGGGACCATACGAAGATCAAGCAATGGCGAAGAAAAAAAGCTCTAGAAAAAACTTTGAAAAATCGCCCTGACCTATTAGAATACGACCTCTTATCAGAAGAGGATAGGCGACTTCTGATTTCCAGCTCGAAACTCTAAGTTAAAGACAGGCTAACTGCAATGAATGCATTAAATATTGTCGAAAAAGAAGAAATGCGGACCGACCTCCCCGAGTTCCGGGTCGGAGACACCGTTCGAGTGCATGTCAAGATTAAGGAAGGCGATAAAGAAAGAATTCAGGTTTTCGAAGGAGTTGTGATCGCAAGGAAGAATGGCGATCTACGTTCCACTTTTACGGTACGGAAGACCTCCTTTGGCCAGGGCGTTGAAAGGATTTTCCCTTTACATTCTCCGGTCATTGATAAGATTGAAGTTGCCAAGAAAGGAAAGGTTCGCAGAGCCAAGCTCTATTATTTGCGGGCGCTTAGAGGAAAAGCTGCAAAGATCAAGGAAATGAAGACTATCTAGAAGAAACATCTCCTCACTCCCTCGACCCCTCATTGTCCTGTTGAATTCATTAAAGCGAGCGCACGACGCTATTCCTTGCTCTCGCTCCATATCGGCAATCTCTTAATCTAAGCGGTTACGGCTTCCGTCTTCGATGTGCGTTACTCCCCCTCCAATGGAAACAAACGAGACCAAAGGGGGCAGCCTTTTTTTTGAATTTCAGGCCATCGAGCAAGGGTTTTCTCGAATCGCAGGAATAGATGAAGTAGGGAGAGGGGCCTTGTTTGGACCTGTCTGCGTTGCTGCTGTCATCCTGGACCTCCAAAAGGTTCCTCCAGGCATTAAAGATTCTAAGAAACTTAACCCTAAGCAACGCCAGGTTTTGGCCGAAAATATAAGAGAAACTGCCGTGAGCTGTTCGATTGCGTTTGTTGAAGCCGACGAGATTGATCAGATTAATATTCTCCAGGCCACGATCAAGGCATTGCAAGCAGCGGTTTTAGGACTGATGCAAAAACCAGATTTCTTATTGATTGACGGGACATTGAAGGCCGGTTTGGGGATTCCGGAGAAATCCATTATCAGAGGGGATGCCCTATCGGCGTCCATAGGGGCTGCTTCGATCGTGGCCAAGGTTGCAAGGGATCAATTGGTTTCGGCACTGGCTGTCGTATATCCCGGCTATGGCTTAAATAAAAACAAGGGATATGGTACGGCGGTTCATCTGGAAGCATTGTCCAAACTGGGCCCAACGGACCGGCACAGACGGAGTTTTCGGGGAGTCCCTATTTGACTCCAACAGGGCCCGATGTTAGATTTTCCTTCATTTAAGTGAACGAGTTTCGAGACAAGGATGGGCAATGGCTTTAAATAAGGCCAAAGTATTGAAAGTCGCTGAAAAGTACGTCATTCAGGGCAAAATCAGCCATGCCATATCTGAATACCAGAAGCTGATCAAGGAAGATCCCACAGACCTTCCCCTGGTCAACACTCTGGGGGATTTATATGTCCGGATTGGGAATATTCCCGAAGCGGTTAGATGTTTTACGAGGCTTGCCGAGAGTTACGACAATGGCGGTTTTGTGGTTCGCGCCATTGCGATGTATAAGAAGGTCAGCAAGATTGACTCGGCACAGATTCAGTCATGCTTGCGTTTGGCAGACTTATACCTTCGCCAGGGCCTAAATAGTGAAGCGCGGACCAATTTCCTGCAGGTGGCCGATCATTTCATTAAGAAGAGCGATTGGGAAAATGCGGCGAATGTCCTGCAACGCGTCATTGAAGTCGATCCGGAAAACCCTTCAGTCGAGGGCCGAATTGCCGATGTCTACCAGAAACTGGGGAATAGCGGCGCAGCCTTTGCCGCCTTCCTTTCTTCAGGGCGGAAGGCCAAGAACCGTGGAGCCTTCGAGGAAGCCGAGGCCTATCTCAAGAAAGCTCTAGATCTGGATGGAACGCATATCCAGGCAGTCATTCAATACTCCAATGTGCTCGGAGAACTTGGTCGCAATGATGATGCACTGGAGACTTTGAACCGGATCCCTTTCCATGATTTTAATCCAGAGGTGCTGGAGGCGAGCTTCCTGGTCCACCTGAAATGCGAAAGACTGGAGGAAGCGGAAAAAATTGCTCTGCATCTCATTGAGCTCGACCCCAGCTATCTGCAGCTCATCCCCCAGCTGAGCTCTCACCTCATTCAGAAAAACGAATTGGATCAAGCTTGTTCCATCATGAGTCGGGTATCGGAGCTGCCTGTTAACAAAGGGGAGAGCGCGCAGTTGGAAGCTCAGTTAAAAGAGATCCTTCGCCGGAAGGAAGATCATATTCCTTCGATTTTGGAATTGATCAAGTATTATACCAAGACCAATCAGCTTCAGTTTATTCCATCCCTCCTCGAGAAAGCAGGCGAACTCTATATCCGGAATAAACAATTTGAAGAAGCTGCCAGTCTTTATTTCGAACTGATTGCGCTGGAGCCCAACGAACCTGTTCATCGGGAGAATTTGCGTCAAATCAAGGAACGTCTCGGAACCTTGAACGACGACGTCAAGTTGCCCAAGCTGGTTCCAGACATGAAAGCCCTTGCGGAAAGGTTCATTTCGGAACCCACCTTGAAGACCATTTCCAACTCTAGGAGCGGGCAAACAGATTCCAGTGAGGCGTCGGCCTTTGTGGGGAACCAGGAACAAATTAAGGGCTTCATGGTGGAAGGAGACCTCTTTGCCGGATACGGGCTCTATCATAAAGCCATTGAACAGTATCGTCGAATAGCAGAACTCATCCCCAGCCATATTGAAGCGCACGAGAAGATCCGCGACATGTTTGCCAAAAGCGGGCAGATGTCGGAGGCAGCTCAAGAGTGTCTGATCTTGGCCAACATCTACACCTCGCGGAGTGACAACGATAATGCCAGCCGAAACTTTACGCTGGCCTATCAGTACGATCCGGACTTGCATCAAAAACCAATCTACCAGGATCAGCCGGCGGCTCAGCAAGAACGGGATCCGGAACTTTCGCCAACGGAGAAGGAGGAGTCTCCTGTTCCCACGCCTGAACTTGTGGATAGCCGAAAAATTCAGGAGTTGTTGCAGGAGGTTGATTTCTACCTCGACCTCGGATTCTTGACCGAAGCCAAGAACTCAATTGATCAGTACCTCAGTCTCAGTGAATCAGGACCGGACATCCAAAAGCGGCTGGAACGTTTTGAAACAATGCTAAATGCGCAGGCTGGTCTATCCGCAGATGTCCCGAAGGTGGAAACGGTTGATGTCGCTCCACAGGAAATTTTCGAGTCGGCCCAGGTTGAGCAATTTGAAACGAACCAGATTTCTTCGGTGGAGAGTTATTCCCAGTCTGCTGAGGTGGAAGTGCCCACTGATCTGGAGACGACATCCATTACAGAGCCGGTGATCCAGGATCCGGTGTCCAATTCTTCCCCGCCGGCGACGGTTAAAAGCGAGTCTTTCAATGAAATGATGATAGACCTGGACCAGGAAATGGACGAATCGTCGCTCGAGCCGCTCCCATTACCTTCGTTAGCAGTCGAAGCCCCGAAAGCAGCTCCAAGAGAAGCGCAGCTGCACAAGGTGCAGAATGAAACAGCCGCTTCCATGGGATTGGACGACGTATTTCAGGAATTCAAACAGGACATCGATGAAGACCTGGGAGACAGCGATTACGAGACTCACTATAGCCTGGGCATCGCCTTTAGAGAAATGGGACTCTTAGAAGAAGCGATCGCAGAGTTCCAAAAAGCGATGCAAAACAAAAACCTTGATGCCGACAGCGAAGACTATGTGAAGTGCTGCAACCTGCTTGGACTCTGCTTTGTAGAAAAAGGGTTGCCACAGGTTGCCGTCAAATGGTTTACTAAAGGCCTGTCGAGCCGAGGCCATTCCGAAGAAACGTACCAGGCACTGCGCTACGACCTTGCTTGTGCCCACGAACTTGCCGGAAATGACAAGGCTGCCTTAGAGACTTTCTTGGACGTCTATGGGACTGATATTAATTACCGTGACGTTTCCGACAAGATCGAGACCTTGAAGAACAGGGTTAATGGTCAGTAAGATTCTGGTAATCGCCTTCATCTTTTTCTGTTTTGAGCTTGGGCTCTTCCTCATCATTTTCCCCTGGTCTCAGTACTGGGAGAACAATCTCTTTCTGAGTTACGCCCCGTTGTTTCGCGAATTTGTCCTGAGCAATTACTTCCGTGGAGCAGTTTCTGGCCTGGGAATTGTGGATATCGGGATAGGTGTGTTCGAAGCCATGCACTTCAAGCTGGCCGTTTCACAAGTAAATCACGAATGACATGCCGCAGTCTTATTACATCACGGATCGGCGCACCTCCTTAAAACCCATTCTCGAACAAATCCAAATCGCAATCGAAGCCGGGGTAGACTATGTGCAGATCCGGGAAAAGGATCTTTCATCACGCGAGCTTTTTGATCTGGCTGTTTCCGCCCGGATACTTGCGCGAAAGCATGCTACCCAGATCTTGATCAATGACCGGTTAGATATTGCTCTGGCGGCCGGCTTAAACGGAATACACCTTGGGCAACAGGCCATCGCACCTTCCGCGGTTCGCGCCAAGGTTTCCGAGGGAAATTTTCTTGTGGGTGCCTCGACTCATTCCCTCGAGGAATTGCGAAGAGTTCATCAAGAAGGAGTCAGCTATCTGACTTTCGGTCCAGTTTTCTTCACACCTTCGAAAGCCTGCTACGGCCCGGCCGTGGGAATGGGAAAGCTCAGAGAGGCTTGTGAATGCTCGAAGGTTCCTGTTTTTGCGCTCGGAGGCATTAACCGGCAGAATTATTCTGAATGTTTAAAGATGGGTGCAGCCGGAATTGCAGGAATTAGCCTGTTCCAAAATGATCGAGAATCCGTAAACGGCATCGTTCGTGAAATTCGCGAAACCGATTCTCTGTGATTAGGGAATTGCAGGGGTTTGATAGCCACGATGAAGACGTTTTCTGCATTCATCGTAGACTTTTCCGCGCAGTATTTGCATCCAATCCCACGCCGCGCGTTTATTTCGAATTCCGAATTTGCATGAGCGTTGCTGGGTGGAGGGGGCGCTCCCGCGCCCGCTTAATGAACGCGCGGCGAAGTGCGTATTCCACCTGATTCGGCAGGTCATCGGTATACTTTTTCCCTTCCTGAGCGTTTTGCACTTCAGAGGCAAATCACCAAAAAGATAGAAATCCCGGTCGCCCAATTTCGGAATTCGCGTTCATTCAAGCCTGGACATTTGTCCAGGCCAGAGGCCCGCGCCACAATCTTGTGGTATAGGCGTCCCCACCTGCCTCCAAGTGGCCTGAAATATATGAACGCACGTTCTTTGAGGTTGCGCAGAGGGGCAGCGGTCCCATGTGCCTTTGGCACAAGTTGACACCAGTATAACTTCGAGATTCGGAACTACGCGTGGCGGGGTAGAAGAAGACGAACTTCAGCCGATTCATACGTGGTCACTTCCAGATGATGTCCGTAGGGATCATCGAAGTAAATCGAGATGGCTTGATCGTGGTCCCGCAACCGAGTCGATTCGATCTTCATCCCTTTGATCCGGTCTAGGAAAGCCAGGAAACCCTTGGCATTAACCCGAAACGCCACCCGATGAAACCCTGCCGTGGGCCGCTCGCCTCGAGGCGTCCCCTGGAAAAGCGCCAGCATCGTCTTTCCGTCGTCCGGGGAGATCATGAGGGGACCCTCAGGATCTTCTGCCCACTGCGTGGCTTTGGGGACAGGAACGAGACCTAAAACTCTCTCATACCACGCAGCCGCTGCCTGACGGTCTGGCACAAACAACTCGACATGATCGATTTGAAGCACACGGAAACTTTCAGAGTTCATTTTGTGGCAACTCCCGGCAATGGCCAATCGGGATGATCAAGCGACCGTTCTTCGTGAACTGAATGAGACGAAAAACACCGCCCCAAAACTGGTCAGAAGTAAGACGACCGAAGCCTCGAATCCCGACTTCACTGGACGATTTCAGGAATCAAATGGACCGCACATCTTTGACACATACGCTGCTGGGGTTTTCAGTAGAAATCGCTTTATCCGCGGTTACTTGCTGGGCTAAACAATTTGAAAACGCATGACAGGTCGCGACTTCGAGCGACGGGCCACTTCTTTGAATCCCGCTGCTCGAAACGCTGAAGGGACTCCGGTCCAGACAAAAGGATCAGGTGTTTTGATTATCGTTGGCTCGATGGGATAACCCTCAACGACTTGAGCGCCTTGCTTTGATGCGAACTGGATTGCGTTTCGCAACATCTGTACCGAAATTCCTTTTCGCCGATAGGAATTCTTGACAAACAAACATGAGATTGACCAAACAGCCTGATCATCCAAGGGTTTGAGAACTCGTGAGTTTGAGAGGAATACAAACTTTTTCCGGGGCGCTAGGGAACACCACGCGACTGGTTCCTTTCCCAGATAGCCTAGGATTCCAGGCTTTTCTCCCGATGTCACAAGCTTCCACAAAGCCTGTTTGTTCTTGTCGCCTTTTCCCGCGCGAAACTCCCCTGTTGGTAGACGCCAAGCCATGCACCAGCAGCCCCCACAAGCTCCACGCTCGCCGAAGAGCCCTTCCAGATGAGGCCAACGCGAAACCGTTACCGGGTAACACTCCAAACGAGATAAAAGAGCTGTTTGCTGAGGCATGGTTTTGGCGCTTCCTAAAATACTAAAACTTCCGGGCTAACTTCTCTAGCACAAACCATCAAAAATACTTGAAGATAGAAAATTTTCCTATAGGAGATGCCGGAATTTGGGATGACCTCACAAGACACTTTGATCTTTGTTGCCGTGGTCAGTAATTTCTCAAATTGCCCCAGGTTAGTTCCCCAGCAATGCCAGGTTTTTCTCCCATTCGGAATAAAGCTGGTCCAGCGACGAGGAGATTTCCTCGTGAAGGTCAGAGAGTTGTTTGAATTGCTGATAGTCTTTGGCGATGTCTGGGCGGCCCAATTCGTTACGGCTGGTTTCTAGAAGGGCTTCAAGCCGATGGATCTCATTTTCCAGAAAGTCACAACGATTCTTGATTTTAGAGGCTTCATTCTTGCTCATTCCGCTACTGTCCGGTTTTATTGATTTCGCAGCGGTTGGAATCACTTTGGGAATGTTTTCTTGTTCTGGACTTAAGAGATTCTGGGCGGCACGATAACGCTCAAAATCCTCATATCCGCCGTCATGGTGAAAACAATTTCCTTCCCCGTCAAAATAGAGGATTTGGTCGGCCAGTTTATTAATCAAATAGCGGTCGTGGGAGACAATGATCAAAGTGCCGGGGTACTCCAGGAGAGCTTCTTCCAGAGCCTCGCAAGAAGGGAATGTCCAGGTGGTTAGTGGGCTCATCCAGCACCAAAGTATTGGCTTTTCCATGAATTAATTTTGCTAGAGCCAGCCGACTTTTCTCACCCCCACTGAGCGACCCGGTTAAATGAAAGATTTCATCACGTCGAAACAGAAACCTTGCCAGATAACTTCGCAGGGTTTCCTCCGTGGCGAGAGGAGCAACGGATCGCATCTGTTCTAACACGGTCAAGCCGGAATCTAGGTTGGAAAGTTGCTGCTCATAATAGGCTAGATCGACTCTCTGTCCCACTTGAATTTTTCCTTTGAGTGGCGACAACTCACCGGTAATCGCCTTGAGGAATGTGGTCTTCCCCGATCCGTTAGGGCCGATGATACCTAGAGCCTGGCCGCGATAGAGGCTCAAGTGAATCTCTTTGACAAGCGGTCTTTCGTCATACCCGAGGCTTACTTTAGAAAACTTGAGGACCAGATCTCCGCTGGGGTTACTAATCCCAAATTTAAATAGCGCAGACGGCTGGCGGGACAAGGCATTCTCCACTCGCTCTAATTTCTCCAACATTTTACGTCGGGACTTTGCCTGCTTAGTTTTCTGCCCAGCGATGTTCCGGCGAATAAAGTCTTCCGTCTTCTCAATGAAAGCCTGTTGTTCCTCATACGCCTTCTGACGCTGGGCCTGGCGTATTTCCCGCTCCAGAACATAACTCGAATAATTCCCTGGATATTCTTCAATTTTGCCTTCCGTGATTTCCAGGATTTTATGTACGGTTCCATCCAGAAAATAGCGATCGTGTGATACCACGATGAAAGCACTCGGGTAGTCCCTCAGGAAATTTTCGAGCCAACGGACTGCGTCAATATCGAGATGATTGGTCGGCTCATCTAGAAGAAGGAGATTGGGTTCGGTAAGGAGTAGTTTTCCCAAGTTGAGCCGGTTCCGCTCCCCGCCGCTCAGCAAATGAGTTTTTTTCCCTAGCGATTTCCTCATCAAATCCCAGCCCAGCGAGGACGGACTTGGTTCGTGCTTCGTAAGTATACCCTCCCGCCAGTTCCCATCGCGTCTGCAATTGTCCATAGCGATCCAGTAAGGAATTGAGGTCTGGATTCTGTGCTTTGAATTCAATTTCAGACTCTAACAAGGCAATCTCATTAGCCATTTGCTCGAGGTCGGCAAATACCGATACGGCGGATTCAAAAATAGTTTGATTCGGATCCACTTCAGCAATCTGCTGCATGAGTCCGACACGTAACTGCGACAATTTCGTGATTTGGCCGTTATCGGGTTCCAAACTGCCTTGCATCAACCGAAAGAGGGTGGTTTTGCCACTCCCATTACGTCCAACCAGGCCAATCTTATCTCCAGCGTTTAACTGAAAACTGACGTCTTGAAGCACCATCTTGCTGCCAAAGCTTTTTTTGATTTGGTTTAAATTAATAAACATGATTCAACACTGTAGGTTGTATTCGGCTCTATTCAATCAACTATGACGCACAAAAAAAGGCAGCTTTAAGCTGCCCTTTATTGGGATGTTCGCGGGATTTCGGAATGCCTCAAGCGGCTTTCTGCTTTTCAGAGGCAGGCTTGTTGAGGATTTCAATCGCTTTCTTAAGCTGCAAATCTTCCTGATTAGACTTATTGACTCCAGGTGATTCGGGATTCGTATTCTCGTCTTCTTCGGGTAAGTCTCCTTCTCCTTGCAACGTATCCAATCCATCCTTGACTTCAAAATCCGGGGTAATCCCATTCCCTTGGATTACTTTGCCTGACTGAGAATAGAATTTTGCGGTAGAAAGCAAAATGGCTGAATCACCGTCCAGAGGGATCAACTTTTGCAGAGAGGCTTTTCCAAAGGTTCTAACCCCCACGAGTTCTCCCCGGCGATTTTCCTTGATGGCCGCTGATACAATTTCAGCGGCTGAAGCACTTCCGTAATTTTGCAATACGACCAACGGCAATTTTGTGGCTGCTTTGGCCGGGTCGGCGACGAACTCCTTCTTGGGAGACTTCTGACCCTGGGTGTATGTGATGACGCCATGATCCAGAAATAGATTGGCTAATTTCACACCCTCTTCATACTCATCCCCCGCACAATTTCTGAGATCGAGAATGATCTTGCTCGCCCCACTCTTGGTTAACTGGAGCAGTTTCGAATGAATCTCTTCACTAATGCCAGGGGTAATGCGATACACCTTGAGATAACCAATTTTATTGTCCACCAATTGAGCCTTTACCGGTGGGACCTTTAATGGTTCGCGGGTTACGCTTGAGTTCAAGGGGATCTGTGTGTCCGCGACGGATGATTTTCAGTTTGACCGGCGACCCTTCATTTCCTGTCAGTAAATACTCCGCCTGAACCAAACTGATGTCTCGCGTGGAAACATCTTCGATGGATTCGATGATATCTCCTGCCTTGACGCCGGACTTGTCTGCCGGCCCGCCCTCGATTGGGTGAATTACGTAGACATAGCCCAACATCTTTTCTTTCGAAAGCTCCAATCCAACATCTCCATTCCCATTTGATTTATGTTTCTTATAGTGGGAATATTCATCGGGGCTGAGATAGGTACTGTAAGGATCCAGAGACTCCAACAACCCTCGTAAGGCACCATGCATGACTTCTGTAATGTTTGGATCTTCAACGTAACTACTCCGAACTTTGTAAAGGACCTCAGTAAACACGGAAATTTGGGAATAGGATCCGTCTTTGTCGGAGACTCTCCCGAGCATGCCACCGACGACGGCATAAAAAACAATTGCACTCGACAGCAAAATTAAAAGAAATTTATTTCGATAAGACATTTATTTTCTCCCTGGCATCCTCTTAGAGATGCCCCCTTATTATACAGGAAAATTAAAGAAGCGCCCCGGATCTTTGAGAAAGAGACATCCAGGCTATCGAGGCACCGCACCGGTGAAGACATAAGCATAAAGCATGACCAGGAGTCCTACCAGGCTTGCCAGGAGGACGCTGTGTTTGAAAACAGCCTTGAAAATAGCAGGTTCATTTCCTTCCTGATGAGTGGCCGCGCTGGAAACCACAATACTCTGCGCAGCAATCATTTTCCCCATCACTCCCCCCGTCGTATTGGCTGATGCCATGAGAACGGGGCTAAGGTTTAACTGTTCCGCTGTGACTTTCTGCAAGTTGCCAAAAAGGGCGTTCGAGCCGGCATCGGTTCCCGTCAAGCCCACGCCTAACCATCCGAGGAGTGTCCCAAAGAAGGGGTATACCCACCCGGTGCGCGTCAAGCTGAGACCCAGGACAGTATCCATCCCTGAATACCGAGTGACGAAGGCCAACCCGACCATGAAAGATATAGCCAACATCGAGGGGACCAATTGAACCAAGGTCTGGAAGAAAATTTGGCCTATCTTCCTGAACGGAAGCCCCAGGAGTATGGCGGCAATGAATGCTCCTATTAAGACGGCGGTTCCCGGCATGCCAAAGATATTGAGGTCCATCAACGCTGCTTCCGGGCTGGGTTGAGGAGAGACCGGTGGCACCCTGATATACCTGATTGTGGAGTCCCACCAAGGGAAATGAGAGGAAGGAAAACTTGAGGTGCTTATTCAAGGCTGGGAGGCCCCAGATAAAGATGAAGACCGAAGCGAGAATAAAGGGTGACCAACCCTTGAAAATGACGCCGAGGGTGTGCCGGGGATGGCTGTATTTTTCGTCTGCTGGAACTGATTTCCAGGATCGAGGCTGGCTTCCAGAACTTCAGAAAAACGACCATAACTAACAGAGAGAAGATGGCTGAAACAATATCCACCAGCCCGGTTTCCATGAAGTTTGACCAATAGAATTGCATCAGCGCAAAGGACCCACCACAGACAAGGATAGCGGGCAGTACTTCGCGGGTCTCTCTTCCAGTCCACCAAGGTTCTAACCAGCCACAACGGAATGATAAAGGAGAAGAAGGGGAGAATGCGGCCAACCATCGAGTTGAGCAGGTGCTCGGGAATTCCCGTGACTCCCGTGAGCACTCGGATTGGGTTCCCGACGGCTCCCCAAGCAACTGGAGCTGTGTTCGCCAGAAGACAGAGAACCGCAGCCTGAAAAGGAGGGAATCCCAGTCCAATCAAGAAAGCGCCTGCAATCGCCACGGGGGCTCCTCCTCCTCCGGTTCCTTCAAGAAATGCTCCAAAGCAAAACGCAATGAGCATCACTTGAATGCGGGAATCCGAGGACAAGGCGGCAATCGACTCCTTCATGACTTGAAACTGGCCGGTCTCAACCGCGATATTGTAAAGAAATATCGACGCCACGATGATCCATCCGATTTGTAACATGCCGAATACGATTCCCAGAAAGGAAGCATTGGCGATCAGTTGTCCGGGCATGTGAAACACTGTGCTCGCCAGCAGGAACGATACGGTAAGGCCGCTCAGGGCAGAGACCCAGACTCGTTTTTTCAAGACCAGCATCACGAAGAATAGCGTCAATACCGGGAGAGCAGACACTAAGGTCGATACAGGCCAAGAATGGAGCGGGTCATAGTTTTGATACCAGATCACTCTGAGTTCCTCCGATGAATAAAAATCCCTTAATTCTGCGGACAATTGTCGGCAGGGTCTGACTGCATCATTCTGCAACAATTACCTGGAAAAAGTCACTGGGATGGTCGTCTCGCAAATAAAAGTTAAGCGGAAATAGACGCTTCCAGAGGTGCTACCCAATCGCCCTCCTTGGTTCCCGCAGAAGAAAACGCTAGAATACCATCATGAATCGACTGAGAGTTTCTATCGTATATTATCTCAACTCGTTACCTCTTGCCTGGGGGTTTGTGCATGGCCGGCAAAGAGGTATTTTTTGATTTGGATTTCTCATCCCCTTCCCGTTGTGCGGATTTGCTGGCGGATGGTTCAGTGGACATTGGATTGATTCCTTCGATCGAGTATCAACGAATCCGCGGCGTAAAAGTGATCTCGGGACTTTCGATTGCTTCAAAACGACAGGTTCAAAGTGTCCTATTGGTCAGTAAAGTCCCGGCCGAGAGGATTCAGACTTTGGCAATTGACAACTCATCCAGGACTTCCATCGTTCTCCTTCGCATCCTGCTGGCGCTGAAATACCAGGACACATACCGACGCTGCGTTCTTGCGAACCGGAGATTGATGCCATGTTAAACCATTCGGATGCGGCGTTAATCATTGGAGACACCGCCCTTAGAGCAGTCGTCGATGATCACTATCGCTATGACCTAGCGGAAGAATGGAAGACGCTGACCGGGAAGCCTTTTGTCTTTGCGTTCTGGGGTGTTCGTTCAGGAGTCAATCTTGCTGACCCTTCGGTATTTCAACAATCCCTCGCATACGGGGAGACCCACCTTGACGAGATTGTTCAACAACAGTCACAAACGTTGCACCTTCCTGTCTATCAGCTTCACCGCTACCTGACCGAAAACATTAACTACACCCTTGACCAAGAAAACTTAGAAGGCCTCCAATTGTTCTATCAACTCGCCGCCGATACTCTCGGGATGGAGACGACAAGAGCTGTGGAATTCTGTCGGGTAAATGAACCTCATTTACCGCTCAATCCCGCAAACCTCTTTTTCAGGGGTTCGATCGTCAACTGAAACTCTGCTCCATCGGGTAAGTTCAGGGGATCTAAAGGGTGGAAGCAACCGGACCGGAAATACGGCCCGGACGGTCTTGATTTGAAGCGGAGTTTCCGTTTTTATATGATCCTGCTCTGTCCATGGCCAAATTGGCCAACCGATCCGCCTCTTGGTTTTCCTCTCGGGGGATGTGTTGAATGGAGAATTGTTTCAGACTATGAATCAGTGGTTGTGCCTGATCAAAAAGCCTCTTCAGGTTTACGTTTCTGACTTTGTACTCCCCTTTAATTTGTCGGACAAGCAGTTCGGAATCCGCATAGATCTCGAAGGCATCAAACTGATGGGTCACGGCATAGCGGAGAGCCCCAATTAAAGCACTGTATTCGGCGTAGTTGTTAGTTTGGATTCCGAGGAACTCCGAGATTTCCGCCAGGCAGTGTCTGTGTTCATCAAGCATTCACTCCGTATCCGGCGGCTCCGGGGTTGCCACGAGATCCGCCATCAATATAAGCAATGCACGATTTCATGAGAAGATACTTCCGTTATCCGTCAAGACGAATGGACTAGCTACTGAGCAATCTCGTAAGGAGCATCCGGCTGCCAGTAGAGAATCCGGCTGCAACTGTCACATGTGATAATGGAGTCCCCGGTCATGATGTGGCTTAATAACTGAGGCCGGATCCGGACATGGCAAGCTTGGCAGGATTCCTGGTAGGCTCTGGCGAGAGCATATCCCTTTTCGAAAACTGCTGATACGGACATAGGTTTCGAGGATACTCTTTTCGATGGATTGAAGAATGGCTTGTCTCTGCTCTTCGAGCGTGACCAATGCCAACTTGTCCTGTCGGACTTCGCTTCGGCCGACTTCTTCTCCGCTTCAACCAGGTCCACTTCTCCTTTTAGGGTTTCCTCCTTGATCGAGTTTCCTGCCGAAGCAATTCCTCTTCTTCCATAAGCACCAGAATATCGTCCTCAATCTTTTTGATCTGCTGCTCATTAAACTCAATCTCATGAAGAAGGGCCTTATATTGCTCGTTTGTTTTTACATCCGTGAGCTGTCCCCGGTATTTCGAGTTCTTTTGCTCCAGATCCTGAATACTCGACTCCAACTTCTTCTTCTCCAACGCCATTTTTGAGATGCGATCTTTGACGCTATTGACTGCTTTGAGAGCTTCATTTAACTTGGTTTCCAACTCGGAAAGCCTCTTTGGAAGGCATTCAACGCGTTCCGTATAGTGTTTGATTTGTAACTCAGTATTCTGGAGACGCAGCAGTTTTTCGACTTCTGGATGCATGAAGATCGATTCTTGGCTGAAGTGGTGGGCCCACTAGGACTCGAACCTAGGACGACCCGGTTATGAGCCGGGGGCTCTAACCAACTGAGCTATGGGCCCTGCAAAGGAAAGCAATATAACACGCCATTTTACTGCTTGTCACGCAGTCAGTCGCAGAGGTCAACCAGGGCCCAACGGAATAACACCCGTGCAGACAATCCCGTACGAAACATTTGCCGTGTCCTTGTCTGCAAATTTCTTCTCGGGGTCTGATAAATAAGTCCAGACCATTCAGCATCTCCTGCGGGAGAGCGATCCTTCCCACCCCATGCCGGAAGGCAGTTTCTTTACGGGATAGAACGAGCCCGTCAGATGAAATGCCCGCCCTCGTATTAAGGGCTCAGGCAGCACCCACTGCAAATCCATGCTGCTTGCGATGAAATGGCCCGTCAAACATTTTTGTGGATTTAAATAACTCATGACGGCCGTCACTCGCCTCTTCTCGAATCTTTGTCAAGATCGTCACCTGATCGGCTTCGGGCATGGGTTTGAAATTTCGGGCAATCGCGATATCCTGCTGAAGATCTTCCATGGATGTGATTCCGACGACCAAGCTGGACACTGGCCGAGTGAGTGCAAAGCGGATACAATCCACCGCAGAGACACCCGCTTGACTCGGAATCCGACCTCTGGGAAAGCCCCCCGCTAGACTCTTCATTCCCAAGACCCCGATCTGCCGGGCCAGACAGACCGGCACGACCTCGTTCTGGAAACTACGGTACAGTGCATCCATTACATTGATTGGCATCTGCGCTGTATCCCAATCAAATGGCTTATTCAGCATTTTGAGATGAATTCGCGGATCTTTATGTCCGGTAAACCCAATGAAACGTACCTTACCCGCCTTTTGTGCTTCCAGAGCGGCTTTCAACCCGCCTTTTTCGAACACCCAGTCGGGATCATTGTCGTAAACAATCTCATGAAATTGCCATAAGTCGAGGTGGTCGGTCTTCAAACGTCGCAGACTATCTTCCAGATCTCGCATCGATCCGGCATAGTCTCTTTCGCAATTCTTGGTCATGAGGAAGACCTTCTTTCGCTTGCCCTCGAAGGCTAACGCATCTCCCATCCACTCTTCACTGCGGCCATCATGGTAATCCCAGGCATTATCAAAGAAAGTGATTCCCTTCATCAATGGCCGCATGCATGATTCGAATGGCTTCAGCCTTCTCTTGAACGGCGCCGATGTGCCATCCTCCTAAACCCAGGATGGATAAGGAAACCCCGGTTTTGCCTAGTGGACGAGTAGGAATGCCGGTGGCTGAATCCCCGGCTTGAGTGAACAGGGTTTTCCCCATTGCCAGGCCTGCGGTACTCATCATCGAAGTCTGAAGAAATTCTCGCCTGGTCTTTTGGCGTTCCATCTTTGTCCTCCTCAGGTTAAATGATTGGATTGGGATCGGGCTCACTACGATAGGAAAGTATCCCATGCCTCGAAAAGCGAACGCAAGGCTAACCTAAGGCGCTCAGTCAGGCATTTGGAGTTGGACAAAAAGTTATTCCCGCTCGGCCCAGGAATGCTTCTCGGAGAAACGAATCAAGCCTTTGGCGTGTGTTATAATTCGACCACAATGTCGGACGTGATTCCCGTTGCCAGCCAGCGCAAATACCATCTTCCCACCGCTCGAACGAAAGCCCAGTTTCCAGGACCGTCCTATGGATCGGGCTAGGCGACGTCCTGTTGCTCGCAGGAATTCTCCGTTTCTACCATCTTGACGGATACGGTTTATGGTCAGATGAATTCGTGACTTTGATGATCGTCTCAACGGACTCCTATACCGACCTTGATGAAACTCTGCTTCGAAATTCCTCAACCCATGCCTCCGCTCTATTTCATATTGAATAAGGCTGTCTTTGGGTTCTTCACCCCGGGAGAAGTCTCTTTGCGTTTGCTCTCCGCCCTTGCGAGCTTGCTGACAGTTTACTGTATTTTTGAAATTGGGAAGCGCCTACTCAATGCCGAAGTGGGCTTTTATGCGGCCTTACTGTGTGCGGTCAATTCGATGCAAATCGTCTATGCCCAAAACGCCCGGCCCTATGCGTTGTGCCTATTCCTGAGTTCCCTTTCAATGATCTCATTTCTTGGATGGCTGAAAGGAGACAAACTCAAGTATCCACTAGGCTACCTTGTGGCGACCAGCCTACTCGTCTATACCCACTATATTTTCATGCTCTTGCCATTCATCCAGACAGTCCATGTTTTCTTGCGCTATTCTCTTCCTTTAAGTGTTCGTTCCAGCCCACGACGCAGCATCCGGTCGTGGGCGACTTTGCAGGTTTGGCTCGGGGTGCTCCTGCTTCCTCTCCTTTCGCCACTCTGGAGAGTCGTTCAATACAGGCAGAGCTTAAACTGGGAGAGGAGAAGGCCAAGAATCATCGATTCCTTGATGTTCCTGAACTTGAGAGCCTTAGAGTGGGCCATTGGCATAGCCCTCCTGCTTTGGGCTGTTCAGTGGCTTTTTCGGGTCTTTAAGAAGGGGAATCTTCTGAACCACGGCCCAACAAAGCCGGAACCTTCTCATTGGACTGAGCCTCTCTGTTTGTTATTCATCTTGGTATTTTATTCCGCCAATTCTCTTCTATCTGATTTTTTACTTTAATGGTCTAAACCTTTTTGTTGAAAGATATTTGATATTATCTTCTCTCCCTGCTTATCTTCTGCTCCCGTCGATAGCCTTAACTCTCTTCGATCATTCCTTAGGCAGAGTTTTCTTGTGGCTCTATCTGGTCATTTATACCCTACTGGAGCCAGCTAGTTTTTTTTTCCAGAAGAAAGAATTCTCTCAGGGGGTGCCAGGCGGCAGCGAGTGGAGGGAATCGCTTGAAAAATTGCAGCAGCCCAGTTTTGAAGGGCCCCTCGTCCTTTTTCAGTCACCCTTCATCGAATCCAATGAGCTCAATTACGAGAGGAATTCGATACTGTTTGATTATCTTTCCGCCCCGCTACGCAGCTTCTATCTGAAACAGAGACCTGTGCGGCGGTTTGTGCTCCTACCACACCAATGGTGGATTGATAATGCCGCCCATCGAGAATTTAAGGCCAATCTAAGCCGACAGCTCGAATCCGAACATGAATTTGTATTGCTATCGACACAGGAGTTTTGGAATAACTTTGAGCCCTGGTTCCGAGGTGCCAGCGAAGGGAACAATGAAATTCGAGTGATCGATGAGTTTAATTCTTGCGGCTCGCTTAGATTGATAAAATCTGCTCCCAATTCATCCATCATTGACTCTTCAATTGTGACGGAACATAATGTCCAACTGGTTCCGCCAGTTCCGTGATGCTGGTCTTGTGAACGACATACCCATTTCCCCGTCTTCTCAGTTTAGAGCAGCTGCTGAGTACTCCCCTGCCATTGAGAAGAAAATTCTTTCCCATCAGTCCAACCGGAAGAAAGCATTTGCGATTGATTCTCCTGGTATCAGAATTGCATCCGGATTGGCACCAAACTTGCCTCTCTGATGATCATTCAGGTCTGGAACGGCGTCTCGCAGCGCCTTCTCTCCTTGACATTGATGGGGCTGACCCTCTCCGGGCTGGCCTCATCAATGGATGTTCTCCCTTCTTTTGTTTTCCTATATAAAGTCTTGGACCGTTTGCCACTGGGATTCGCAAGTCTCGTCTTTGTTTGGGTGAACCATGCTAGCGCTCATGAAAGTTCTGATGGTATCATAGAGAAAGTGAACAGTTGTTTAGAAGGGGTTGAAAAATGGCAAAGCAGTCTCGAGGAAGAGCTCCCCGAGAAGTAGAGCAATCCCAAATTCTTGTCGATAGGGAATGATCTGATAGGAAGCCCGTTTCAGGAAGAGGCCCAGACCCTTGACATCAGTGAAAGTGGCATTTCTTTTTACCTGAAAACCCCCATCTGGATGGATTCGCATCTTACCTTGAAGATTCATGTCCAGTAGCCCCTTTGAAGCCGACTCCGTGATGAAGGCAAAAGTGGTTCGGATGCAGAATGAATCTTCCGGGAAACGACTCATTGGGGCGAGATTCGACTGAGGCGTATTAAAGAACAATGCTGGAGCATTGAACCTCCGCAACGCAGCAGCATTACTTTTCAACGAGTACTCCATCGACACAACTGTAACCCGACTCGTGCAGTACGTCAGCGCTGCACACTACTCGAATCCGTCTTAGTTTCCCCCCTCAGAACAGGTTGTTCTCCGCTGAAATCAGGATTTCCGGGATTCACGGCCATACGATTTTACCGTTGAAATGGACGACCACTTCGAGTCGTGCGCCACAGGCACGGCATACGATTTTCCCGCAGTCGCCTGATTTCTTGGCTTTTTTCAATTAAACACCTCCATTTTTCCGCTTAGTTTTCCTTTCCGCTTTCAAACCGGCTGGCGGGACTAAACGCTTCACAGCGATGATCAAACAGAATAACATCCCTAGTAAAGATTTGATATTCTTCACCCCTGCTTGGGCTAAAGTGAACGGTCTCGGGGATAGATTACCTCTTCCGGGTGCCGAATCTCCAAAAGGAAACTGAATTTTTCCGCAACCAGCCGCCTCATGTTGACGCAGATTGCGGATCTCGAAGTGGGTCCTTTTTTGAACTTGACGATCCGATGCAGATCCTTTCCAATGGAATTGGCATGGACTTCGAAGTTTTTCTATTTGCAAGACTACGGGAAATCGTAGGCGAGCCAAGCCTAGTCATCCACGGTCAGGAGATTCAAACAGTCGCTGATGTCTGGACTCAAGTTTGCGATGAGTTTCCGGCTGTAAAGAGTTTGAAAGTAGTCTTGACTTTTTGCGGTGAACCAAGAATTTGCCAATTTGCAGTCCCGGGTTCGAGCGGGGGATGAAATTGCAATTTTTCCTCCTGTCAGTGGCGGTGAAAACGAGCCTCCGGAGACCTACCCGGAGACAGAGAATGGAGACATCTTCCAGATAGTCAGGAACCCCATCAGGATTGAAGCGCTAACCGAGCAACTGCAGCGCCCGGAAGACGGTGCGATCGTGATATTTGATGGAATTGTTCGGAATAATACCTCAGGGCGGAAGACGCTTTATCTTAGAGTATGATGGTTACGAGCCGATGGCATTAAGAAAGATGAAAGAAATTGGAGCTGAAATTCGAAAAAAATGGTCAGTGCATCATATTGGTATTGTGCATCGACTGGGTCGGCTTGAGATTGGAGAAGCTAGTGTCGTCATTGCGATCACTTCAGCTCACCGGAAAATTGCGTTTGAGGCCTGTCAACACGCCATCGATACCCTCAAAAAGATTGTTCCAATTTGGAAAAAGGAATTCTTCGAAGACGGTGAGGTTTGGGTCGAAGGTGAGTATTCGAAACCGCTCTTTCCCCCGGATGACATCTTCCATCTGAATTCCGGATTTCTCAAGAAAGAGACACAACCGCATTCTTGTCCCTCGATCCTTTAATACCTGGTCGAGTAGCCTTCTTGAGGAATTCCAATCCTTGCGGTTCTAATGAGATTTGATGTCAAATCAAATACGACTCCACTTTTTGGCTCCCTTTCTTGTCCTTTCCCTTCTGATCGTGCCGCAGAGAGGGGACTAGCTCAGACAGATTCTAGGAATAAAGAATATAAGTTGACGGTCAACGTGAATCTTGTCACGGTCACGGTCACGGTAACAAAGGCAGACGGAAGTTGGGTTCCGACTTGACTGAAAAGGACTTTCAAATTTTCGATGATGAGCAGAATCAAACAATTTCATTTTTCAGGAGACAGCTCAGACCAGCCTTTGCAACTCTTTCTCTTGTTTGACAGCTCTTTCAGTATTGCACCTGAGCTGAAGACACAACAGGAAAGCGCCATTGAATTTGTCAAGTCAATCCTTCGCCCCATGGATCGAGTCTCCGTCCTCCGTATTTCCGAAGAAGTTAACGAAGTTGTGCATAAGGCAAATCAAATCGATCGGATCATTGAAGCGATCCGCTCTGTAAAGCCCGGTGGAGGGAACTTCGCTTTATGACGCGATATATCTTGCGGCGGAAATTCTAAAAGAGAGTAAAGGACGTCGCGTGATCCTGGTCATCTCAGATGGAACCGACACGACCAGCCACACTAATTTCCAGGACTGCCTTCGTAAGGCACTGAACTCTGAATCGGTGATCTATAGCTTGATTGTCCAACCGATCAAAAGTGAACCGGGACGAAATCTAGGGGGAGAGCATGCCCTGATTTATTTGTCCGATCGAACGGGTGGGCGCTATTTCCGCATCTCTCTACTCAGACCACTTAAGGAGTCGTTTGAAATGATTAGCCGAGAACTGCGGACCCAATATGTTCTCGGTTATTATCCACAATCCAATTTCAAACGGGATTATCGGAAGATTGAGGTTCGGGTCAGCGACTCCGACCTATATCGTTAGGGCACGGGATGGTTATTTTAATTCGTCTCGGTAGCCGTCTGAGATGGGATTACCGACTACTAAAAGAAATTGCCTTCCCTTCTCCCCCCGCCCTTAAGTTTGGCTTTGTCAATCAGCCCTAATCAGGGTATAGTACCCTGGCAAATCGCTGTTACGCCTACCTTTGCATTCTGTTTGACTTTCCATCCAATGTTCGGTAACGCGCGACAAGAAGGGAATTCCAAGTAGTAATAACAGGTTGGAGGTGTTATTGCAGAATCGAATAAGAACAGGGAAAGTCTCGGTAGTCCATCCCCCGTATAAAGTGACAACGGATGTTAGCCGAACCTATCTTCGGCGCTGGTTGGAAAGCAAGGGAACGGATGAACAGCTCATTAATAAACTCAGTTCCATCCTTGACAAAACTCAGATCCAATCCCGCTACATTTTGCTTCCCCCCGATGAAGTCCTCGAACCTCGGGATTTTCACACCACGAATTCACAATATGTCAAAGCCTCCATTGAACTGGGGACCCAGGCGGTTCAAGAGGCGCTGGAACTCAACCATATTCATGCGTCGGATGTGGATATGTTTATCAGCGTGTCTTGTACGGGTTTTACAATTCCTGGGGTAGATGCCCACATTATGAACCGGCTTGGAATCAGTTCGGCTCGGACCATTCTTACCGAGCATGGGTGCGCCGGAGGAACGGTTGGATTAATGCGGGCTTGGGAGTACTGTAGTGCATATCCCGAAAGGACTGTTGTTCTCCTGGCGCACGAGTTCTGTTCCCAAACATTTTTGCTGGATGACCTGAGTATGACCAATATCATCTCATCCACGCTTTTTGGTGATGGGGTTGCGGCTACGGTTGTTTCCGCAAAACTCAATTCACCGGAACCTCTGCCGGCAATCCAGAGATGCGCCACCCGTTTCTTCCCGGATACCCTTCACTATATGGGATTCGAACTCCGCAACGAAGGGTTGAAAATCATCCTCTCTCCGGAAATTCCCCCATTTATCAAAAAGAATATCGAACCCACTCTAACCTGTTTTCTGGACGACTGTCATGTAGAGGTGGGTGCCTTGAAGCATTTTGTCCTCCATCCCGGCAGTATTCGAATTGTTGAAATTATTGGAAAACAACTCGGCCTGTCCTCCGGAAAAAATCGAGCCCACTTTGAACGTTCTCTTTCATAAAGGGAACATGAGTAGTGTGACCGTTCTAGCCGTCCTGCAAGAGATCCAACAGCATAGCGACCCAGAAGTTGGAGACCTGGGGCTGATGGCAGCGTTTGGACCTGGGTTTGTAGCGGAGATGGCGCTTTTGAAATGGCAAGCGGGGCCCCAGGATTAGTGCCGTTCAAGGAATTTTTGGGGAACGGGGTCCTTCGATCCGGGCACAAAGAAAACTCTCCTGTTCACTCCCCCGCTAAAGTTTGCACGAGGAGTTTTCCTGTTTCAGACAGTCTCAAATCTTGATTATTGTTGCCTCAACCTTACCCTTATGTCACATCTAACAAGCCGATGGATCGAGGCAACGAAAAGCGCTTTGGCCCCGCGCTTCCCGGATTGAAATAAATTACCCCTTCCCGGTTTCCAAGATAGGACTGATGTGTATGACCGAAGATGATCACATCTGGAGTAAGCTGTTTTACCTTCAGTTCGAGATCATAAGCCAGGCGCTGCGGGCTGCCAAGAATGTGAATCATAAAAATCCGAATCCCATATAGACGAACTTTTTCTTCTGAATTGAGGGGTGTGGTGTGCATCCCCTCATCTATATTCCCGCTGACGGCTGTCACTGGTGCGATTTCCCTTAACTGGGACAATACCCTCATGTCCCCGACATCTCCAGCATGCAGAATATGGTCTACCCCTTTGAAATGGGCCTCAACTTCCGGGTCATACCAACTATGGGTATCTGAAATGACTCCTATCCGGTGTCGGTTAGGGCGCATGATTGATCCTCAGCAGGATTTACCTACTCCATTATCTTGAAAAGCGGTTTCATGAACTCGTTCGCCAGGTGTGTGAATTCTCACAATTCGAGCAGGTCTTAACAATTTCAATGCTTTCTCGCGCATAGTGAAACCAATTCATAGATGAACGGTTTTCAGCCATTTTCTGCGTCCCCCCCGGAATTGATTCCGGATTCAAAGACTCAAGAAGGCGCAAGTCTGTTCATAGACTGATTCCGGACTGAAGTTCAACCCAGATTGGCTGTGATATACTTCCACCGTTATCTGTTCTATAGGAGATCTCTTATTAGATCAGTTCTGAAATCATGAGAAACGACTATGAAGACTGAACGGATCTCTGAGTTCACCATCAATCGCCTCTCTATTTACCTGCGCTGTCTTAATCTGCTGGCTCTGACGGGCGTCAAGACTACTTCCTCGCAATCCATTGGCCAAGGAATTCCAATTGAATTCCGCGCAAATTCGAAAAGACCTGACCTATTTTGGAGAATTCGGAGTCCGAGGCGTAGGGTATCATGTTGATGGTTTGAGGCGAGAACTTTCCAGGATATTGGGATTGGATCAATTGCACCGTATCGGCATCGTCGGGGCTGGCAACTTGGGGATGGCGGTCGCGAACTACCGCGGGTTTAATCCCAAACACTTTCAGGTTACAGCCCTTTTTGATAAAGATCTTTTGCGAGTTGGGGAGAATTCCCGAAGCGGAGTGTTTGTTTATCACATTAAGGATTTAAACCAATTGTTCTGAAAGAACAAATTCAGCATTGGGGTGATCTGTGTTCCTGCCGAAGAAGCCCAGTCTGTCGCCGATTTGCTGAGCGATGCAGGCATTGTCAGCGATTCTCAATTTCGCTCCGCTCCGACTGAATACAGCCGGGCGCCTGAAACTGAAGAACATGGACCTAGCTATTTCTTTTGAGAGTCTTTCCTATTTCATTCGTACGGTCCAGTCGACGAAGACAACCCAGACAGTAAGACAGATGGTGATTCAGTCACATGCCTCGAACAGAAGAAAATTGACTTAGGATTACAGATTCTTTGACCCCTTCACTTGTAGAGAAGTCCTAATTCTTGCGCTTTTGATAAAAGCCTCGGCACATCACTCCCTTATGGTCCCCTTTTCTTCATTCCCACATATTTCCAGAATTCTAAAGATCTCTTGGCTGAATGGGGCCGATTGGAATAGAATGCAGTTCTCACGGGCTCAGCCATAAGTTCTCCGACAGATCGATGGAATCAACTATCGAACCAATATCTCTAAGTAATTCCAAACTGGGAGGGGCGATATGTTTGACCAACTCGGGAATTCCAATGCATTGGGAAAGAAGACCTTGAAGGAAAAGATAATGGAAGGATTGATTATCTTGATCGCCCTAGGGGGCATGCTCGGTATCATTATTATTTCCTTCTATTGGGGCTGACGGGGAAGGCGGGGAACATTTCTTGTTTTCGGAACTAATTCGATGATCCAGAGACAGAGTTGATCCAAGACTTCCCGAACCTCCTGTTGGCTCCCCTCCTCGTTGTTCACCATCAGTGAAAAGGCAAGATGAGCCTCCCTGGATCGTCTCGGCATATCCGGAAAGCGTGGAGACGGATTCTATCGACCCTGTCTTGGCTAGAATACGCCCGGCTGCCGGGGTCCCTTGAAATCGCGTTTTCAAAGTGCCATCCCTTCCCCCGACCGGAAATGTATCGAGAAATTTTTCGCGCTGGAGGATGATGACCCATGTAAACCAGATACCCGGACGATGGATTCGGGAGTGACGAGATTTTTCCTCGACATCCCGGAAGCATCTCTTATTTTCAGGCTGTCCTCGGGAGTGCCTGTTTTCGTCATAAACTTTCCCAAAGCTGCCAGACCCGCTTCCATTGAACCGAGCTCTGAAGTTCGCGCTCCAAGTAACCTCAGTAGACATTCGGCATACAAGTTCTGACTTTCCTTCATCATAATCTTCAGTGAATCAAAGATGGGGACGCCAAGAATTGCTGCCACTCTGGCTTCCTCGGCGTAGGCTGGTTGGTCTGGACGGATATCCCTGAGTGGAATCTCCTGCCCTTGAAGGACCTCTGTCGGCTCGAGGATTTTGGATTTAACATCTCCCTTGACGAGCACGCCTCTTTGCGTCAGCGCTGCTTTCAGGAGAGAGCCGGCGAATGTGGTTGGGTCGGGCACAGCCACCTGATAATTCAATTCGGATTGACTTTGGGAAATAGACCCCGTGAAGAGAGGCAGGCCAGACTCCTGCTCATGGGTCAAGCTCACCTTTGTATTCTGCTGATGGGCAGTAGTTTTTACACGGTTCATAACCATTTTCGAAGACGTTTCCGCAGGGGACGTCTGGAACAGGGCCAAATCGTTGGTAATGTTCACCGGGAAGTATTCTTACGGCAATCATATTCTCATTGATAACTAGAGCACTAACGGGGGCTCCATAACTCCAGGCCGTGTCCTCGATTGTCCAGGCGAGCCCAAAGGGTTGATGAAGAAAATAGGTGTCGTCAATGACAATGTCCCCTTCAATTGTCTTGATTCCTTTTGACTGCAGTTCGTCAGCGATCTGGGTGATGGAAGAAGGATAAGCTCTATTTTCGAATGGTCTCATGCTCCGTTTTGTATCCTCGTCTTTCAAGGTTTGGGTCACCCCGGCCAACCAGGACAATGTTTCCTAGAACCCGTCCCCCATTTGTCGATCCGTCCCGTTGCATAAACGGGAGTCGTTATCCTCTCCTGGGGGTCCATCCCATCCAAGTATTGCGGCACAGGTCAAGATCTTCATATTGGAGGCCGGCAAAAATCGCTTCTGTGCGTTTAACGAGTACAGAGTTGTCCCGTCATCCAGCGAGACGATTTCGATGCCCCAAAAAGCAGAATCCCATTTGGGCTGCTGAATCAAGGTAAGGACCTTCGTTTGAAACTCACCCGGTGTATTAATGTCTTCCGAGTAAAACCGCTGCCCGCTGATCCCAATGGCCCAAAGCACGAGTAAGATTCTTGCGGTGATAAAGGAATTTAACCCCCTTTTTAACCGTTGATCTTTGAGGCTCATGTCCAGCCAGCCCCCCGGTAAGGAAATTGCTGTATTCGCATGGAAAAACAAACTGACTTCATGTAGAGTTTAAATAGAAACTGAGACAGCTTAATGGTACTGTCCTATTCGGATCAATGGAGAAATTATGCCATGATTCTGTTTGATTTCGTCCGCAAGTGATCATTCTCCGCCCAGCCGGTCAGTGGTCGATGGATTGCCAAGCAGACAAATTATTCTTCGACTTTGAGGGAAAACCATGGATCGAAAATACCGTCAGCACGGCTACATGGACAGCGACAGAGAGGATAAGCCGGCCAGAAAAGAGCGTCCAACAGTGAGCCGAAAGAATTCCGTCCGCGCGAAATGCCGGGTTTCCATGAGGCCTATCGCTGCTCGATGTGTGGCGCATCCCTGACGCCCCAATTGACCTGGACAGCCAGTGCCCAAAGTGCAAAACCGATCTGCACAGTTGCAAACAATGTGCCTGGTTTGATACGGGTGCTCGCTATGAATGTACTCAGCCCATCCCCGAACGCATTCCCAAGAAGAGTGTTCGCAACTCCTGTTCAAACTTCAATCCCAAAAAAGCTATCGAACGGGATACCACGTCCGCCAATAAGGTCACCAGTGCTCGAGACGCGTTTGATGCCCTGTTTAAAAAATAATCCATTAAACAATTTTGCACTCCTTGCAGGATTCAATGAAGCCACGGAGCCCTCACCTTCTTGGGAGATTTCGGTTTAGCGACCGCGCTCATGTTTATCAATGATATAATGTTCATTAGATATTCTTATCTAGGATAAACGAGGCGATCCGCACGGTCAAACCATGAATCTGGATCAAATTCGCAATTTTTATGAAGTGGCAGTTTGCCGGAGTTTTACGATCGCCGCAGAAAGACTGTTTCGAACGCAGCCCGCCATCAGTACGCAAGTTCGACTGCTAGAAGAGGAGCTCGGGCAAAAATTGTTCGACCGAATCGGGAAAAAAATCTCCCTCACCCAAGCGGGCGAGCTCTTGTTTGGCTATGCGGATCGATTGCTTCAATTACATGATGAAGCCAAACTGGCCATTACGGAGCTGAATGCATCTCCTCGGGGGAGGGTGCATATTGGTGCCAATGAATCCACTTGCATCTATGTCTTACCGCAAATTTTCGCTTTGTATACAAGCAAATATCCGGAAGTGCAAATCAGCATTTACCGGAATTTCTCCAAAAAGGTATTGGAAAAAGTACTCGACAACCAGTTGGATTTTGGAATTGTGACCCTGCCGGTGAACCACCGCGATTACAAATAATTCCAATCGCGGAGGACCAAATGGGGTTAATCACAAGTCCGGAGCACCCGTTATCCGTCAAGAATTCGGTGCGGTTGGAGGAAGTCATTCCTTATCCCATTTATTTTTCATAAAGTGGGGACCACTCGAGAACGATTGAAGAAGATTTTTGGTCATCAATGGGACAAGCTGAATATTTCAATGGAACTGGCCAGCATTGAAACAATCAAGAAGTTTGTTTCCATCGGCATGGGAATCTCAATCGTCCCCATGAGTTACGTCAGGTCTGAAATGGAACAGGGGACTCTCAGACTGGTGGCCATCAAGAATGTTAAGCTCGTGCGGAAACTGGGTCTCATTTATCGAAAAAATCGCTACGTTTCAAGGGCTTGCAGAGCCTTTTTGGAGATTGTTGAGGAATCCTTGGGGCCAGAAAGACCCTCAGCGCAAAGGCGCAAGTCATCGACGATTTTGACCCCTTTGGCACGGTAATCAGGTCGCTGCCTGTAAGGGGATTGATTCTTCAAGGCTTTTCTTTTAAGATGTCCCGCCCTTGCGTTTCGGAGCCAACGGGGGAAGAATAATTAGCGGCTTTGATAGTCAGGGTTACTCTTGAAATTGCTTTTCGGGTAGATCATTTGCCCGAAAGGGACAGTTGTTTCCCGAAAGATATTGTCCCGTGTCTGAGTTCCCGGGAGGAATCTGAAGGGAATAGAATGTAGCCATAAATTCTTGCAATTGTTACTTTTCCATTGGTGCAAATGAACTCAGCGGGGAAAAAAATTCGTCGACGTCTAAAGTTTACCCACCGTCGTATGCGGGAACTCATGATGATTGCAAAAGGACTACTCTCCACCCGGCATGTCATCTTGGCGCATATTATTCCTACCCGGCGCTGTAATCTTTCCTGCACTTATTGCAACGAATATGATGATTTTTCCAAGCCTGTTCCGACCGAAGAAATGCTTCAGAGGATCGATTGCCTGGCCAATCTGGGGACTTCCGTCATTACAATTAGTGGTGGTGAACCCCTCCTACATCCGGACCTTGACGAAATTATCCGTCATATGCGACGCCGAGGTATCATCGCCGGGATGATCACGAATGGTTATCTCCTAACGGTCGAGCGAATCGAGCGGCTGAATCGGGCTGGATTAGAGCACTTGCAAATCAGTATCGATAATATTCAGCCGGATGATGTCTCCAAGAAAAGTTTGAAAGTGCTCGACAAGAAGTTGCAGATGTTGGCGGAACATGCGGAATTTGGAGTCAATATCAACTCCGTGGTGGGCGCCGGAATTTCCCATCCGGAAGACGCGTTGCAAGTGGCAAAAAGGGCGGACTCGCTGGGATTCAGTACTACCTTAGGGATTCTTCATGATGGATATGGACAATTGCAGCCTCTTGGGCCTAGAGAGCGGGGAGTATTCGAAAAACTGAAGCAAATCGGTAATAAGTCCTTTGCTCGGCTCAATCAATTTCAAGAAAACATCGCGTATGGCAGACCTAACGAATGGCGCTGTCGGGCGGGTGCCCGTTATCTTTACATTTGTGAAAACGGACTGGTGCACTACTGTTCGCAGCAGCGCGGGTATCCGGGTACTCCTCTGGCCGAATATACACGGAAGGACATTCGTCGTGAATATTTCATGACGAAATCGTGCGCGCCCCTTTGCACGGTCTCCTGCGTTCAGCAAGTGGCCATGATCGACAATTGGCGTGCTCCCCAGAGTTCGAATCCCTCCGGTCGGCACAAGCAGCCGCTCATTCAACTGGATTCAAAGCCACATGCAGGTCGTGAAGCGCTGCTCAAGTGAGGGGTCAGCCCGTCGCCCTGGTCACAGCCTTTCCAAGAGACTGCCCGTTTTTGGAGTTCCTGTGAACGGAACCATGAGGGACTCCGTGAAGCTTGATTCCTGTTCCTGGTCTTGATAGATTTGACCCTAGTTTTCTTCGGGAGATGGTCATGTTACAAGATAAGTTCGGCGTAGTTTTTGGTGTTGCCAACAAACGCAGTATTGCCTGGAGCATTGCCCAGGCTTGGCATCATGCCGGTGCCCGTTTGGCATTTACCTATCAAGGGGAACGACTCAAGGCGAACGTGGAGGAAATGGCAGCGACCTTCGGTTCAGATTGTCCAACCTATCCTTGTGACGTCACGCGTGACGAAGAAATTCAGAAAGTTTTTGATCACCTGAAGGCCGATTTTGGCCAACTGCACTTGGTCCTGCATAGTGTTGCGTTTGCTCCAAAGGAGGCCTTGGAAGGTCGTTTCATCAATACTTCTCGAGAGGCCTTTCGTATTGCGCAGGACATTAGTGCTTATTCTCTGTTGGGAATTTCACGTGCCGCACTCCCTCTCATGAATGAAGGAGGCAGCATATTAACGCTCACTTATTACGGAGCTGAAAAAGTTGTTCCTCACTACAATGTCATGGGAGTCGCCAAGGCCTCGTTAGAGGCCACTGTCCGGTACTTGGCCCATGATCTCGGCCCCCAAAATATTCGCGTCAATGCCCTCAGCGCGGGCCCCATGAATACCCTGGCGGCCCGCGGGATTGCAGGCTTTACGGACATGTTGAAATACCATGAAGAACATGCGCCTTTAAAGCGCAATGTGGCCGGGAAAGAAATCGGAGACACCGGACTTTTCTTGGCGAGTGAAATGTCTTCCGGAATTACGGGTGAAGTGATCTATGTGGATTGTGGGTATAGCATCATGGGGATGTGAATCGACAAAACCCATGGAAAATCAGAAATGGAGTCATGGCATGAATACGAAACCAGCAAGAAGATATTATAGATTTTCGGGGTGGGTTGTTTTGGTGTTTTGGCTTTTATCATTAACGTTTGTTTTTATGGGGTGCTCTAAAGAACCCGAGACCCAGTCAGAAAATGAACAAGCCTCATCGGCTCCGAGTTCGCCCATCGTTTCTTCTCACTCTGCGGCTGGAGGAGAGAAGTCCATCGGTCCATTCAAGGCTGTCGTCCCCGCCGGCTGGGTCGAGCAGACTCCCACGTCAAACATGCGAAAGGCACAATTTAGCCTGCCGAAGGCTGAAGGAGATTCCGAGGATGCGGAACTCGTCGCCTTTTATTTTGGACAAGGGCAAGGCGGGTCGGTGGAAGCGAACATCGACCGATGGATCGGCCAGATTAGTCAGCCGGACGGTTCTTCCTCAAAAGAAAAGGCCAAAACTAGTAGCCGGGAAGTTGCGGGGAAGAAAATCACCTTAGTCGATGTCAGCGGCACCTACTCGAACACGATGATGGGCAATGCCTCCCCACGGCCAGGGTATCGAATGCTTGCAGCCGTCATTGAAACCGGGGAAGGCCCATGGTTTTTTAAACTGGTTGGACCGGAGAAAACGGTCTCCAAATGGTCCGGTAGTTTTGATCAGTTTATTAACAGCCTGAAGTCTTAATCTCTTAATTGTAACCGATCCCCCTTCTCGGTTGACCAATAAGAGGAGGGGAACTTACAACCTCCAGCGAGGGCACCCCCTTTTCATCGCATGCTCCAAGAAGCGTTCCTCGGAGGCAGTGAATTGGTCAATTCACCGGTAGCTGACCTCAGTCGTCCTGTAACAATTCCAGCATTTCTCGCACCGCTTGCCTGAGACCGACCAGAGCGGCGCGGGCGATGATATTGTGCCCGATATTCAGCTCCCGGATCTCCGCTATCCGGGAAATTCCCTGAACATTTCGATAGGTCAAACCGTGTCCGGCATGGACTTGCAGCCCGAGTGAATCGGCCAGTTGAGCCGAAGATCGGACCACTTCGAGCGTCTTGTTGATTTCGGGCTCTGTTCTGCAGGTCATGTAGAGGGATGCCTCTGAGTATTGGGCTGTGTTGATCTCAATGAGGGAGACTCCCAGTTTTTGTGCTGCTTCGATCTGGATCTTTACAGGGTCGATAAAGAGGCTGACGGTGGTGCCTGAAGCCTCTAATTTACGGATAGTGTCATAGAGGTGCTCGAAATGACGGACACAATCCAACCCTCCTTGTGTCGTGATCTCGCCCGGGAATTCCGGAACCAATGTAGCGGTATCCGGCTTCACGTCCAGAGCGACTCCCACCATCTCATCGGTTGCGGCCATCTCGAGATTGAGACGAGTCTTAATCGTTTCACGGAGTAATTCGACGTCACGATCCTGAATGTGCCGGCGGTCACTTCGCAAATGGACCGTGATCCCCTGGGCGCCGGCAAGTTCGGCGATTACCGCGGCGGCAACCGGATCCGGCTCGTTGGTTTTTCGAGCCTCGCGGATCGTCGCAATGTGGTCGATATTGACTCCGAGCATCGTCATAATGGCCTCTCAATCATATTTCCCTTTCAGATCATTCCAGCGGATCAAAATCAAGTCCAGAAACATCTTCAAAGAGTCTTGCAGGAAATGGACCGTCGTGCCTTCCACATGATTCCACCGAATCGGAATTTCCCGTATCCTTAACCCTCGCTTCCTTCCGATGTACAGAAGCTCAGGGTCAAACCCAAAACCCATGATCGTTTGCCGCTCAAAAACCGGGAGGGAAGCTTCCCGCTTGAAAGCTTTAAAACCACATTGCGTATCTTTGTAAGGGAGCCCAATTGTGATCTGGACCAGAAGATTAAAGATCATTCCCGAAATCTCACGAAACCGGGATTGATGAACACCGATCAAGGACCGATCGATTCCTCGCGATCCCAAAGTGATGTCACAATCGTCCCGAAGAATTGGCATCACCAACTTGGGTAATTCAGTCACCGGGGCCGAAAGATCTGCGTCGCTGAACAAAACGATCTTGCCTTTCGCTTGCAATGTGCCGTGTCGAATGCTGTAGCCTTTCCCGCAATTCCCGTGGTTATCGACCAGCCTGAGACTTTCCCACTTTGTTAAGAGTTCTTCGACAACACCTACCGTTTGATCGGTTGACCCGTCGTTGACCACGATCACCTCTGCGGACCAGGTTTGCTTTTCGAAGTAATCCCGAATAGTCTTAAGGGTTGCGGGAAGGCGAGCCGCTTCATTATAGGCTGGAATGACGATGGTTATGTCTAGCGGGTTGCTCATGACGATTTCTGAGTATATTACAGCTTCGGACTAGCCTTGAAACCGATTCTTAGGTTTCCTATAATAAAAGATTTCAAACCGGCTTAGTTTCTATCTCTATAGGACGAGTCCGAAACGGAAGTGAAATGAGTAGCGAATCTCTTATCGTAAAGGGCGCCAAAGTCCATAACCTCAAGAACATCAGTTGCGAAATCCCGCATAACAGTTTGACCGTCATTACTGGAGTGAGCGGGTCAGGCAAGTCCAGCCTGGCTTTTGACACGATTTATGCAGAAGGTCAAAGACGTTATATTGAATCCCTCTCGGCCTACGCCCGTCAATTCCTGGAACGAATTGAAAAGCCGGATGTGGAGGAGATCGAAGGAATCGCCCCGGCCATTGCCATTCGTCAGAAGAATGCAGTACGCAATCCCAGATCGACCGTGGCAACGGTGACGGAAGTCTATGACTATCTTCGGCTCCTGTTTGCGAGGGTTGGGCGCACAATTTGTTTGCAATGTCATCAGGAAGTTAAGAAAGACGAAATGGGAGACGTCGCTCAGGGGCTTCTTTCCTTGCCAGCAGGGACCCGAATTTATGTTCTTTTTCCGTTTTCTGCCTATCGCAAGGCGAAAGAGAGTCGCCATCTGGCGGTCAAGACTAAAACCAGGAAAAAGAAACCGGCCCTTGCTGAAGACGCCCTTCGTGAAGTGCTGATGGATTTGAGGAGAGAGGGATTTCACCGTCTGTTTCAGGAGCGGAGAATTCATGATTTATCTTCACCGGAATCGCTTCTTGACCTTGATTTTACACGAGACCTCTTCGTTTTGGTCGACCGACTTGAAATCAACTCCCGGATGCGGCAGCGTCTTGTGGATTCCTTAGAAACCTGTTGTCGCGAAGGGGATGGTCATGTGACCGTCGAAATCGTCAGCCTACCTGAGCCTGGAGAGGTGGAACAGAATACAATTCTTTCCGAGAAATGGCCATCGGCTCTAGGCCAGAAGCTGACTCTGGACGTTGGCACCCGTTTTTCCTTCAGTGACAAATTTGAATGTCAGCGCTGCCACATTGAGTATACGAATCCAGAACCTCGCCTATTTTCCTTCAACAATCCTTTTGGGGCTTGTCCGCGTTGTCAGGGCTTTGGCAATACCGTCGATTTCGACATGAATCTGGTGATCCCTGATCCCGAGAAGAGTCTTCAACAAGGTGCCATTGAGCCATGGACAAAGCCGCGTTATCGGACTTTGAGCGCAGACTTCAAACGTTTTGCCACGCGGCAGGCCATTCCATTGAATGTTCCTTACCGCAGCCTTTCTTCCGACCAAAAGGAGCTCATCTACAAAGGCGATGATCAATTCATCGGGATTCGTCGGTTCTTTGATCGATTGGAATCGAAGAAATACAAACTTTATATCCGCGTTTTCTTGAGCCGTTACCGGGGTTATACGTTGTGTTCGGATTGTGAAGGGTCGCGGCTGAGACCTGAAGCTCGAGCGATCAAGATTGCCGAAAAGGATATCACCGAAATCTCCGCGATGACCGTCGAGCAAGCAAATACATTTTTTGGTTCCTTGGAACTTTCGCCTTACGAGTCTTCGGTCGGGGAGAAAATCTTAGAAGAGATCCAATTGCGCTTGAAATTCCTCTTGGATGTGGGCCTGGAATATTTGGGCCTCGACCGGCTGGCGTCTACTTTGTCGGGGGGAGAGTCACAACGCATTCAGCTCGCAACCTCACTAGGATCCGCTCTGGTGGGTGTGTTATATGTCCTGGATGAGCCTTCCATTGGTCTCCATCCGAGAGACAATTCCCGATTGATCGATATCCTGAAGAATCTCCGAAATACAGGAAATACCGTGCTGGTTGTTGAGCACGAGGCACAGATGATGAAGGCGGCCGACCGCATCCTTGACCTGGGACCGGGTGCTGGTGAACAAGGGGGGCAGGTGGTTTTTGCAGGTAGCTATCAGGAACTTCTTGCCTCTGCCCATTCACTGACCGGAAGATATCTCAAAAACGAATTGAGAATTCCACTGCCAGCAGCTCGCCTATCGACAAACGGACGATGGTTTAAGATCTATGGAGCCACCCAACACAATCTCAAGAGCCTGGATGTCGCGATTCCTCTTGGAGTCATGACGTGCATCACGGGTGTGTCTGGTTCAGGTAAATCGACCCTAGTCCATGATGTCATCTTCTCGGCAATGAAAGCACGACGCGGAGAGTCTGCGGAAAAAGGAAATTTTCGCGCCATCGAAGGGGACCAATGGATTTCGGATGTTGTGCTGGTAGACCAGTCGCCTATCGGAAGAACTCCTCGCTCAAACCCCGTGACTTATACAAAAGCCTATGATGCCATTCGCGATCTCTTTGCTTCGACAACAGAAGCTCAGAATCGGTCGTTTGCGGCTGGCCATTTTTCCTTCAATATCCCGGGGGGACGTTGTGAAGCATGTGAGGGGGATGGCACGGTCACCGTGGAAATGCAGTTCCTCGCTGATGTGGAGTTGGTTTGCGAGGAATGCAAAGGAATGCGTTTTAAGCCGGGTATCTTGGAAGTTCGCTACAAGGGTAAGAACATCTATGATGTGCTCCAAATGACCGTGAGAGAGGCAATCGCCTTTTTCGCAGCCGTTCCCAGGCTGACCAACCGTCTCAAGTTCCTGCAGGAAGTAGGATTAGGCTACCTTCGTTTGGGGCAGCCCGCTTCTACTCTCTCAGGAGGAGAAGCTCAGCGGGTTAAACTGGCCTCTTTTCTCGCGAAACAGGTCAAACAAAGTACACTCTATATTTTTGATGAGCCCACCACGGGGCTCCATTTTGATGATATTCACAAATTGCTGATCGCTTTTAGAAAGCTGCTTCGGACCGGGGCGACGCTGCTTGTCATCGAGCACAACATGGATGTGATCAAGACTGCGGACTGGATCATTGATCTTGGCCCTGAAGGGGGGGACAAGGGAGGGAAGCTTGTTGCCTGCGGAACACCTGAAGAAGTTGCCCAGACTGCTGGGAGCTATACCGGTTCCTATCTGAAAGACGTGTCTTTCAACCCAGGGGAATCCACCCGCGGTCACCAACTCTTCAGGCTAGGCTGCTCTCAATCCCAAGGGGATGAAATCATTTTCAACTACCATGAATGGTTACCGCGTCAAGACCATCGTTGCTTGCCTTTTGGTTTCTTTTGCAACTGCTTCCCCCCTCTTCTCTCCTCGATGTCTCAAGCCACAAGGGAGGGTAAGGGAAAAAGTCCCGGAAAAACTTCTGCAGGGAAACCGCCTTCAGGAGATCCGAATCCGTCAGAACACTACGAAAAGGCGCAAAAATTGCTCAATGAAGGGAAGTTCCAGGACGCTGTGCAGGAGTACCGTCGTCTCACTCGAAAACCAACCAGATAACGATGGCGCTCATTTCGGCATAGCCCTTGCTTTTACCCGTCTCGGAAAAACCGGTGAAGCGATTCAGTCCTATCAAGCTGCTCTCCAAATCAACCCTAAGCTCTGGGAAGCCGAGTTGAACTGGGGCATTATCCTGCTCGGCCAAAAGAATCTTGAGGGAGCGATCGCTCACTTTCAGACAGCGAAAATCCTTAATCAAGGGAACTTCCAGTCAATTTTTCTGGGAGGGAAAGCCCAAGAATTGGGGGCAATCTTGCCAATGCATTGACCTCACTTTTGCAGGCACTGCCTTTAGCGAAGACTGAAAAAGATCAGCTTGACGTTCATGAAGCACTCGGCTCCATTTACCTGAAGCAGCGGAATTGGAAAGAAGCAGAGAGTCATTTAGCCATGGCAAAAGAGGGTGGGGAAAAAAACATCCGATTGGTCTTGATTTGGCCCAAATCTATTTTGAAACAGATCAGATGGAGAAATGCGTGAATCTCCTCAAACCCTTGGCGGATGCGAACCCTCAAGAGGCTGAGGTACAGGAGATGATGGCCAGAATCCTCGTGAAAAAAGGAGATATGCCAGGTGCCATTCACTACTTTCAATTGGCTATCAAGCAGCAAACGAATAAGAATCGACGTCAGAACCTCTGCTGGACTTAGCTGCCGTCTACGAAAAATCTGGCCAGATTAGATAAAGCCATGATCATATTTAGGAAGGAGGCCGCAACTTCGGCTAATCTCCAGCTGCATTTTCATTTAGGGAACCCTTTGTCGGCACCAAAAGGACTATGAGTGTGCATTGCGATCATTCTTGACGACACTGCAACTAAAGCCGGATTTCGTCCAGTGCTATAGTAATTTAGGGTCTGTTTTGATGCTCAGAGCAATATCCGGAAGCCATTGTTGCCCTCTCGAAATTCAAAGAAGCTCGACCTGAAATTCCCGGAACCTACTTCCATCTTGGCCTTGCCTATGACAATCTCAAGGATATTCCCGATGCCATGTCCAATTATCAAAAATTTCTGGAATGGACCAAGGAAAGAGCGACGTCCAAAACTTTCAAGCCAGGGAAAGGCTGAAAGTTTTGAAAAAAATCAAGAAGACGCTAAAGCTTATTTTCTTTCTTGGATCAGATGCCTGCATCACCGAATAAGTCAAACCATTACATTCTCGTCTAGTTCTTCTTTTTCAGATTCTGACCTTGGCTTGTTTTGTTTGCGTGCTTCATTCCGCCGAGGAAATTTCTGATAAGAATTACTTGAAACTCGAGAAAAACTCAAAGACGACCGACGGACCCGATTGGTAAAGCTAAGACACTCATCCAGATGGCAGACTTCCAGTTGCGAGGCGCGGCTCAACAAGCCAAGAAAAGTAATTTCACATGAAGCGGATCAATCTTTGTCTCGTTACCGGGCGATCATCCACCAAACTCAAGAAATACTCATATCGTCAGGGAAGAACGCTCAAAAAAATCCAGCGGGTTTCAAGGATTTTGAGATTGCCTTGAGGAGACAATTGCGGGCACTGGAAGATCTGAGATCGAGTTACCCTTATGAACAGGCTCAGAAATTAAATGGGACAATTGAGGATGCCAGAGCGGCTCAGGAAAGCATGCTTGTGAAGATCTTCGGGGAAGGAAATTTTGGCACACGAAATGAAACTCAAATGACTAGGCGTATGGCTATGAGATCCGGATACAGCCTGGTGCCGACGATTTTGAGAATGGCACTCTTCCTGTGTGTCTGTCTCATCTTTCTTATCCCAATTGAAAAGTACCGTGGCCTCTCAGAAGCATGATTACCTGACCGAGGAAGAAATTGAACAACTCCGGGAGGCTCAAGATCCGCCTTTTCGGATGAATGTTTTTAACGGAATTCTGAATAAGCGGTTTGAAAAAGTCCGCCTAGCGGTCCCCGAGCAAAACGGATGCTAAAGAAGAAGTGAAAGAAGATGGCTCAAATTCGAAGGTCGGCGAGCCAGAAGCCGGCCGAGTCCAAATCCAGTCCTTCCATCCCGAAAGAAGGAAAAAGAAAGGAGCCGCCTGAAACATTGGAGGAAATCCTGAATGGCTACCTTTATTGCGTGGATGAAGTGAGCACGAATGTTGAAAACTCTAGAAGCATTCCTTTGGACCCCAAGGAGTACTTAAAATCCTTAAATAAATTGGATGGATTCCTTCAGAAAGCAAATTCAGTGGTTCAAGGCAATGGAGACCAAAAGCTGGAGCAAGGCGGAACGGGAAACAACCGAGGAAATTGTGCAAGCTCAACACGAATTAGCCGAAGATCTGGATAAAGCCACGGATCAGCTCATGCTAGAAATCAAAAGGATAAGAGATGCCAAGAAGGCGAAAGATAAGAAAGAACTAAGTCATGACCCAACGTTCTTTGTTTCAGGAAAGTAGTTTGGAATTTATTCAGCAGACACGTCGAGCATTTGAGGATGTTCTGGAGCAACTCACACACCTCGATTCGCAGCCTTCGATTCACATCGAGATCTATCCTTTTGTGGGGATCAATCACACGATTCGGCTCCGGAATGGCTATCTTTTAGTGCGACTCAGCGACTTGTTCGAACATGCTCCTGGGGATGTGATTGAAGCACTGGCCGTCATCCTTCTATTCAAACTTTATCGTCGCCGGATTCCGCGCTCCGCTTCCCAAAAGTACCTCGCCTTTTCAAATTCGTTTGAAATGAAACAGAAATCCCAGACCAACCGAAGGGAGCGGGGACGGAAACTTCATTCTGGTCCGAGGGGGACACATTTCGACCTGCTTAACCCTCTTCACCCAGCTGAATCATCAATACTTTGAAGGGAAACTTAAAGAGATTAAGCTGGGCTGGAGTCTGAAAAAAAGCCGGCGCATACTCGGGCACTTTGACCCCTCCCACCATTCCATAACCATTAGCCGTGTCTTTGATGAACCGCGAGTGCCTGAAGCGATTGTTTCCTATGTGCTTTACCACGAAATGCTCCATGCCACCTCCGCTGATTCTGCAAATTTCGATTGCCGAATCCGGCATTCCAGAGAATTTAAGATTCGAGAAAAAGAATTTCCCGACTACAAGTACGCGAACGATTGGATTCGAAAGAATCTGTCGTAACACTGGGCTCTCGCTGATGACGGGGACTTTTCCCACATCCGATCCGCTCGCTTCTTTGCTAGTCCTAAGTCCAGCGCCAGTCCCCTTTGTCGCAGAGGGGGGCGAGAGCCGGAAGGGTGATCACCGTACAAACAAGAAAAAGGGTTACATTCTTTATGCCTGGAACTGCCTGAGTTTTTGGACGAGGGAGGAAGGTGCTTCAACTTCCACGCAGACCCCCTCCTCAGTGTAGGCTTCGCTGATCAAGCGACTGCTGGCATGCAGTTGGGACAAGTAACTGATATTTTGATGGTCGAAGATAAACCTCGCCCGGATGAGAGGGTCCTGCTGCAGCAGTTCATCTATTTTCTTTAAGAGAAGAGGAATCCCCGAACCTTGTGCCGCAGAGATGGGAACATATTCGTGGAGGGTATCCGGAACTGAAACGGAGTCAATCAAGTCTACTTTATTGTGAACATCCAGGATTGGCTTGGAGGCGTAACCCAGGTTGTCGAGAACCTGAAGCACGGAATCGCGTTGTTGCTGCCAACGGGGATTCGATACGTCAATGATATGAAGGAGCAGCGCTGCTTGGCCAATTTCCTCGAGGGTAGCGCGAAATGCCGACACGAGATCGGTAGGAAGTTTGTTGATGAATCCAACGGTATCCGAGAGTACAGCTTGGCGTTTAGAGGGCAGCTTGAGCCGGCGTAAGAGTGGATCTAAAGTTGCAAATAATTGGTCAGAGGCAAATGTCCCTGCGCGTGTTAATAAATTGAAAAGGGTTGATTTCCCCGCATTGGTATAACCAACCAGGGAAATTGTGGCCATTGGGATCGAACCCCGCAATCCGCGGTGCAAAGCGCGGTGACTTCGAACGTGCTCCAACTCTAGTTTAATGGTGTGGATCCGACGACGGATCTTCCGAATGTCGGTTTCCAATTTGGTTTCTCCGGGTCCGCGGGTTCCGATTCCGCCACCCAATCGGGAGAGTTCAATTCCCTTTCCTGAAAGTCGTGGCAAGAGATAGTTCAGCTGGGCCAGTTCAACCTGTAGTTTACCTTCTCGCGTTCTGGCACGATGGGCAAAAATATCGAGAATAAGTTGTGTCCGATCGATTACTCGACATGCAATGCGTTGCTCAATGTTTCTTTGTTGGGCAGGAGAAAGAGCCTCATCAAAGACGACTAGATCGGCTTTCAACTGTTGTATCTTGTCTGCAAGTTCCTGGACTTTCCCCTTGCCGATCAAGGTCGCGGAATCGTAATGGGCGCGTTCCTGAATGAATTGATCCAAAACTTCCCCCCCGGCAGAAACAACGAGAGACCCCAGTTCCTCCAGCGACTCTTCCGGAGTGAATGCATAGTGGTTTGGGGAAGAACCATGACGGGATGACTTCAATGGACACCCAAAGAGTAGAGTCTTTTCCTTCTTCAATCGATTCGATGTCATTGGGGACCTGATGGGGATTATGGTTTCGTCGGGGTTGTTGCTCCAGACTCTCCTGGAACCAGTTTCCCGGCCGCAACACTGCAAATAGCATGCTTGAAAATGAGCTGGTCCTGGTTATTCGATTCCAGGATAACGGAGTACTTATCGAAGCTTTTGATTTTGCCAGTCAACGTTACCCCCGTCATCAGATAAACTGTCGTCTGTGCCTTGTCTTTTCTTACATTGTTCAAAAATACGTCCTGAATGTTTTGAATTTGTTTTTCCATAGTATCCTTTCAAGGCATGACACCTTATTTCCCGTTCACTTCAATCTCATGACCGTCTTTTTCGGTTCGATTCCTTTCGAACAACCGGAAAGGGTGCGGTCTTTCATCTTGCTGAATTGTCGTTTTGAAGAAGTCCTCAACTTCGCGAAAGACGGACGACACTAATGTTGTATCAGAACCAAAACCATTAAACCATAGGACTTCTTTTTCTTTTCGAAACCATGTCAATTGTCGTTTCGCGTAACGGCGGGTTTCTCTTTGAGTGGAAGAGATGGCCTCTTCCACACTTAATTCTCCCCGCAGGTGAGCAACCGTCTGTATGTATCCCAGAGACTGGAAGGGTTTCAGTTCGCAGGAATACCCTGTTGCGAGAAGAGATTGAACTTCTTGGATGAGGCCCACATGAAACATAGACTCCACTCTGAGATCAATTGTCCGGTAGAGCGGCTCACGGGGAGGGTTTAAGCCGATTTTTAGAATTGTGAATCCTTTTAATGGATCTCTGCCTCCACGGAAATGCTGGGAAAGGGGTCTGGCGGTTAAGAAAAAAACTTCGATGGCCCGAATGAGTTTGGGTTGGTCATGCGGAGAAATTCGCAACGCGGACGTAGGGTCTACTTTCTGGAGGAGACGATGAAGGTGTGCCGGGCCTTTGAGAGCGGCCAAATTGTGGAATCTTTCTCTCAATTTCTCTGAACGTTGCGGTCCCTCGAAAAGTCCTTCCAGCAAAGCTTTCAAATAGAGCCCGGTTCCTCCCGCAACAATGGGGAGTCGGTTTCGGCGAATGATATCTTCAAGGACCTTTCGTCCGAGCCGCCCATAATCCCCGGCTGTGAACAAATGGTCTGGTTCAACGAGATCAATGAGGTGATGGGGGATTTGCTGTTGTTGAGTTCCCGTGAGTTTGGCCGTGCCGATATTGAAATCCTTATAGATCTGCATGGAATCGCAACTGACAATTTCTCCGCAGAAGCGCTTGGCCAGTTCCAATGCCAGATTGGACTTCCCGCTTCCGGTTGGACCAACCACAGCAATCAGGGGGAAACTCATTGTGGAGCCAAGAGGTAGCGCAGAAGCAGGAAGATAAAGATAAGGGTCGTCAGAAGAGAGATCCCGAGTTGCTGAACTCTAGAAATCTGCATGAGAAACCGTTAAGCCTCGTTCAGGTAAGTTCTTTAGCAATCTACCCAATCCAAATTTTAATGTAAAGGGTTTTCGCCCTTGGGGGCCAGCGGGCTGCTGCAGAGAGTCGTTTAGTCAAACTTGACTGGAAACGCTCAATCTTGAAACAAAAGGAACCAACACGATAGTGTACTGAGGTGGAGGATATGTTTTACAATTCTTTTCTTTGCAGCTGGCTATCCTATTCGAATGCCTCTCCCCTTCAGGAACAAAATGAAAGCGTTGGACGAAATTGTGGATTTGATGAGGAAGACAACAGAAATCTACCTGGTACGTCACGGCCAGTCCATACACAATCTTGAGGATCGCATTGCCGGTCAACATGATTCCCGACTAACCGAATTAGGTTTTCAGGATGCCCAAGGCGTGGCCGTAGCCATTGGACGATCCGACTTCGACGTGGTTTACTGTAGCGATCTCTTGAGGGCCCAGCAAACAGCCGAGACAATTTGCAATTACTTGAAGCTCAATTGTCCGATCAACTTTTCCCGTTGCTGCGAGAATTAGACTATGGAGATTTCACGGAAAAACCTGTTTCCGAAACCTTTGAATTTCTGAATTACAAAGTGGACCCAAGGGCGACGCTATCCCGGAGGTGAAGGTTTCATTGATCTCGAGGAGCGTACTCAGCAATTTCTTTTTCAGCTAAAGAGCGAGTCTCCCGGTAGTCGCGTTTTGGTCGTGTCTCACGCAGGTTCGCTGCGGCTGCTGGCTATGCTCTTTGACCCTGAGAGACGGCAGGAACACTTGGATCGGGCCTACGGAAACCGCTTTCTTGGTAAAGTGGTTCTGGATGCCAATCTTGAATTAGTCTCTATAGAGGTCATTCAGAATCCACGCAGGAACGATTCGACGGTTTAGAGACTGAAAGCGAGGCTAATTCTCGAAATAATGGTGGGATTCCTGCCCTGTCGAGCCACCCCGTGCTAACGGTTGGTTCTGCCGGGATAGCTGGTACCTTCAGCTCAACGGACAGCAAATTTCGGCCAATGTTCTCGCCCCGCCTTATCCAAAGGGGACCGGAGAGGGACTTGCACGCTCGAGGGATAACACGTTGCTTTGTGAGTCTCTGGCTTTCTCTGCATAATATTGTCGCCCAACAACGCATCAATGGCCACCTTCACCTGTGAAGAGGTTATACTCAAAATACAGCGGGGTTCGTTGTAGACGAGGCAACGGTAACCTGGGCATGGATTACAGTCGAACGAATTTTGAACCATCCTATACGAAGTCTTCCAGGGGGACCACAATGCTGAATCCGAAGAACCAAAAAGCACAACGACAGGAACGGATAATGCTGCGGCTAAATGTGTGGGACCGCTATCGTTTCCAACGAACAGCTGGCGCGACCTAAAATCCATCCCAGCTCAGAGATGGAGAGAGACGTCAAAACCTTTGGTTTTGATTGAGATTTATCCTGGACTATGTTTAGTTTGCCTTCTTCGCCCGGGCCCCGCTGTCAACATCACAGACAAACCGAATCGACTTCCCAGGTAGTCCGCGATTTCAGCAAATCCCTCCGCTGTCCATTCTTTGGTGTAGAACTTTGATGTCGGCTGAATGACCGCGTAGCGACTGTCAGCCTTCAAGCCAGCTTTAGTGAGGCGATCTTTCACGACGGCTTCAAATTGAGGATTTGGAATGACTCTTGACGGTGGAATTTCTGCCTTCGGCAAACCTAACGCTCTGAGCCATTCAATTTGATGCTCCACGGTATGACTCTTCATTCCAGGCGAGAGCATTGTCGTTGAGCCCACACGCAGGTTGTAGACAAATGCATTGCGAAACCCGCGGTATCCCACGCGATAACGAGCTCCACTCAGAGCGGTCAAACAAGCACTCGTGGAGCCCCCGTGTAAATTGATACAGCAGTCAAAACGACTTTGCCTCATGTTGGCTAAGGCGGACAGGCGCGCCCGAAAGACCTTCCAATTCGATCCGTCGGCTGCGGGAATTGAAATGATATGATCGACGCAGGGATTGTTGGCGATGACTTGGTCGTTGGGTTCTTCTACCAGCACCGAGATTCCTAGATCCGGCCGCCAGTTCTTTAAGGCCGTATAAAGCGGAATGGAAAGGATCGTATCTCCAAGTGAGCGGAGACGAATGAACAAGATCTTCGCTTTGAGAGGCAGACCGGGAAGTACGTCCGAGGGATTCATGTACATGACCCTAGCATCATTGAGCGTCGAATCGGGATAGCATTTGACACGGGGATTAAGGATAAATTGACATCATTACGCATTAAGAAAGGTCGAACAGCTTTGAAAGAGTAAAATCGTGCGGATGAATTATGGTTATTCCGGGCCAATCGGGCTGGAGTCGATGGCGGCGATATCGGCGAGATCCTGAGGCCGTCCGATTGCCTTCTTGTTTGCAATGAATTCATCCCTCCCCAAGAAAAAAACCGCCTGACTTCCATAGTGGCCAGAGACTTTCTTCGACCAAGCCTCGTTCCACGATACCCCATTGATCGAGGTCATGATGTCAATTCGCACGGGGGGAACACCAAGTTGAGTCACTTTATCTTCTACAGAGAAATCACCGAGCTCGAGCCCAATCTCTCCGAAACCGAATTTGTTTAATGCGCACAAGACTCTTCCGGCATTTTTGGTAGTCGGATGCACATAAATATCGAGATCACCAGTAAACCGTGGAGCGCCGTGGAATGCCAGAGCATACGCACCGACGATAACGAATTCAACTTCGTTGTCGTTGAATAACTCGACCAACTCGTTGAAGTCTTTGTTTGGTTCCATTTATTTGATCTCTCAGAAAATCAACAGCTGCCATGCGCTCCTCCGGAGATCGGCTCAACCAATACTCTAGATTCACTTTCTTTTCGCGGATACCAGCAGAGCTTGTCTTCTTGACTATTTTGCGAATCATGACAGGGAAATGTAAAATAGAGTTGTTTCAAGTCAATCCAATCAAGACACACTTATGATACCACATTGAGTAATTTCGAAACTGGATCTAGATCTATGACAAGAGAAGGCATTCCGAATGAAACCAATGATGATCTTTCTATTCCTGATGCTGTCGTCTACCTCAGTCTTATTGGGGCAACCCCGCCTTAAATCAGGAGACCGGATTGTCACTTTAGGAGACAGTATCACGGAAGCAGGGGGTTATCAGGCCGTTATGGAAGAACGTTTTTGATCGATTTTATCCAATTTGAAAATTCAAATTATCAACGCCGGAATTAGCGGGCATAAATCACCCGATATGGCTGCCCGGCTTAAGGCGGGACGTGATTGATAAAAATCCTACGATCGTCACGATCTCATGCGGAGTGAATGACGTCTGGCACGGGTTTTCAGCCAACCATCCTCGTGGTGTCGATCTCAAGTACTTACACGCGGTTTATGACTCAAATGGTTCAGGAACTCAAAGTCTCCACTCAAGCTGAGATTTACCTGCTCACTCCCACGGTTATCCACGAAAATCTTTGCGGTGCCGAGAACCTTCAAGTTGGAATCCTATTGCGAGGCTGTTCGGAAAATTGCATTCGAAGAAAAAGTCCATCTGGTCGACCTGAACAGCCTTTTCAATCTCGTACTTCGATCGACCCAGATCGGTGGCGCTCCCGATTTCCACCCCACTTCAGACGGTGTCCATATGAAACCCAGCGGAGATTTTTTGTATTGCTGCCGGAATCCTGGGTGCCTTGGGCGTTCCGATGAGTCAAATCCTGCAAGTAACGGAGGCGCCCATCCCTACCATTCGGGCTGACGATAATCGATTTCAATATTGGGGTCGCTGGGACCTGCGCGAAGCCGCCACAGCTGGGGCCATCACGGTGAATACGGGGAGCACCCTCCTGTTTCAGTTTGAAGGGAACAACCTGATACTCCACTTCACGACCTCCCAGTATTCCCAGCAGTTCCCGACACTCTGGCTTCAAATTGATGCTGGGGAATGGAAAGTCATTACACCCTCTGAAGATTTGCCTCTGGCAAAGACTCCATTATCTCAAGGACCCCACAAAGCCAAGCTGGTGGTAAAAGGTTTTCGTGAATGGGAGAACCGGTGGGATAAGCCTCTAGTGGGTGCCATTTTGTTCCGTGGCGCCACTCCAGTGGATGGAGGGCAGTTGCTCGCGCCGCCTGAACGTCCTCTGAAGCTGATTGAATACCTTAGGAGATAGTATAACGGAAGGAGTCCTCGTTCATAAACCGGCTCCGGAGGAAAAGGGAAAACGAGAAGGCTGGCCGCGATTCAGTGACGGGCGCCAGACCTGGGCATATCAAAGCGCATTGCTTGTTGGGGCTGAACCCCGAACCGTCGGATTTGGTAGATTAGGTCTGACGGTCAATGCCAACGGAGGGGTACCTCCTGCCATCCAGAGTTTTCCATTCATCTATGAAGGTGTTTCAATCGACTCGTTGCGCTCAACCCGATGTTGTCGTGATTAACATGGGGAGTAATGATCGCAATCGTGCCAGTAGTGAATTGTTCGCTGTGCTCTATAAGAGTTATGTAGAGACAATCCGCAAAAAATACCCGACTGCCATCATTCTCTGTATGCGGCCCTTTGTGGGTGCTCATGCGGCAGCCATCGAGGAAACCGTGCGACGATTGGCCGACCCCAAAATTCGCTATGTCGATACGACTGGCTGGATTGAGCCAGGCAAGCACACCACCGATCAAGTTCATCCGAATCTCGAAGGAAACCGAATTGCGGCGGAAAAAATGGCGGTGATCCTCAAGGAAGTGCTGTAGGGAACGAAAACCGCTACTCCGTTCTATAAAGCGGCGCCAACCGACTAGAACCCATTGCTCTCGGAATATCGGATACCGGGCTGACGGTGGTTGAGTTGATCCTCATGCAAACCCGTTCGACAATTGTTATTCACACCTCCTCTTTCGACAATTTCTGGTGGTTCGCAATTACGGGTAAAGCAGATACTTTTTCCGGATCTGCAGGAAATTCTTTAATGGCTCTTCATCGGCTTTGATCAGCTCTTCGAGAGGCTGATTTTTGAGAACTCCTTCCACAACTTTTTCTGAGCCGACTCGCTGGATTAACTCCTTCGCTTGAAATTCCTTGGGATAGAGGCGCCATAAGGCTTGGGCCAGTTCCAACCCACAGGCGACGGATTGAAATTGACTTCTGTTAGTTACTATCAGTCGCACGCCTTGACAAGGTTGACCTTTGTGCTGATCGGAAATAGGCGTAAATTTCGCCTCTTCGAATTGAACTCCAATAATCTTGCGTGCTTGAAGGTCGCGCTGCAACTCGACTGATTGGATCCAAGGGGCACCAATAATTTCAAAAGGCGTGCCCGTGCCTCTCCCCACTGAAATATTGGTTGCCTCCAAGAGCCCAGTGGTTGTGTACAGAGTCGCTTCATAAAGGTTACGGATATTTGGAGACGGATTGACCCAGGACAAATCGGTCTCATCAAACCAGAACTTTCGTTCCCAACCTTTCATTCTGACGACTTCTAATTGCACCTCGAGGTGGTTTTCAGTTCTAAAAAGCTCTGCTAACTCACCAACTGTTAACCCATGTCGGACGGGCAGAGGATAGTAACCAATGAAACTTAAGCGATTCACATCGAGCACAGGCCCTTCCACATGTTCTCCGTTTACAGGATTTGGCCGGTCCAGAACCATGAATCGAATGCCAGCCTTTTCAGCGGCCTCCATGGCATAAGCCATGGTTGTGATGTAGGTGTAGAAACGAGCCCCCACGTCTTGAATATCAAAAACTAGAATGTCCAACCCTTTCAGCATCTCTGCGGTCGGCCGCCGCGTCTCCCCGTACAAGCTATAAACTGGCAATCCTGTTTGTCGATCAACCGAAGACCCCACCTTACGGTCGAGATCTCCATTGAGGCCATGTTCGGGGCTGAAAACCCGGACCAGCCTGAAGTTGAGCGATTTCTGCATCAGGTCCAGGGTTCGCTTGCCTTCCCGGTTTCGTCCGGTGAGATTAGTAATTAAACCCACATGAAGACCCCGCAGTCTGGAAAAATTCTCAGCCTCAAGAATATCGATACCGGTCCAAACTTTGGTCATCGCGGAGCCCGCATGAATCTCGCGGTCAACACCAAGGAGCAGGAAAGTTAGAAGGCAGAGCGTTAGGCGCAGTTTTTCGCAGAATCTCATTTGAAGGCACCTGCTCGATTAGGGCGGTATAGCCCTCACGGAAAGTGGGGTAGCGAAAACAATATCCTGAATCGACCACACGCGCATTATTGCATCGCTTATTACTGCGGAATCGGCTCTCGGAATTCGAGGGTAACGCAGCCTTATCTTGCGGTATTATCTCTAACTTCTGGGTCAACCATCCGACGACATCACAAAGCCGGGCAGGCTCATGATCTGAACCGAGATACAGTTCGAGGGGATTCTTCAAGAGCATCAAGTGATTGAGCAGACCTGCACAATCATCTCGATGGATCCGGTTCGTGTATGATGAAGAGGATCCCCGTGCGGTGATTTCCCCTTGCTTGATCTGTTCAAGCAAGCGAGTTCGGTTTGGGCCATAGATGCCGGAGAGTCGCACAACAGTCCAGGGGAAGGGGCTGGCCAAGAGGAGACGTTCCGCCTCCAGGAGACGCGACCCGCTAAAATGCTTGTTCTCCGTAGGGGAGTTTTCATCAACCCATTCGCCGTTTGTTTGGGCATAGACCGCAGTACTGGAGGTGAAGAAGGCACGTTTGGGATAGATTTTTTGTTCATCCAGAGCCGTGATTAGGTTCTTCAAGCCTTCAACGTAGGCTGCTTCGTAACAGGCATCATCCGATCGATCTGCTGCTGCTGTATAAAGGAGATATTCCAGATGAGAGGGAAGGGAACGCAATGTTTCCGGTTTGCCAAGATCGGCTGTAATCGATCGAATTCGGTTCGGAAGAAGATGACTTCTTCGCCGCAGTCCCCAAACAGTTTTCCCTTCCAGAACACAGAGTTCGCCAAGAGCTGTTCCAACATAACCACAACCTGCAATCAAGATTTGACCCATAGAAAGTAATATAACCGCGAACAGCCCAAATAGGCGCAGAGAAAAAAACCGGCCGGGTAATCATAGTGATGTGACGAAGTTATTGGGGGTAACCAAGGAGCTTCGAGCTCCAGCTTAGTTGTTGATTTTCCCCAACTGAGTGAAGAGCATTTATTACTTTTTGACCTTTATTTCTCCCCCCAGCAGGCTGATAATGTCTTTTGCGTCCATTATTGTCGGCTCTTTTTTTCATGTCTTGTCACCGGACATGGATCAGGACCCCTGTTAATGGAGACTTATAGTACCAAGAAATGGAATTCGAGAACTAACGGGCATGGGCTTGGTGTGAAATTCGTATTGGTCTCTCAATAATGAAAGCTCAGCGAACATCTGCTTCCGCCTGAGGCCGTCCACCGGTCGGGAGGCGAACTGGATTCCAACTTCCCGAAACCAAAACATTACCGAAAGGACACAACCATGAAAACAAAGACGATCCTCGTCGCTGCGCTTGCTGCCCTGTTGCAAACCACTTGCGCCACCAAGAACGACACGATCTCCCAAGCGGAAAAAGCGGACAAAGCAAAGCCGACCATCGCCGAGGCTAAGGCTATCGCTGAGGAGGGATTTATATACGGTCTACCGATCGTGATGAACTACGCGGTGATGTACGAGTATTGCGTGAACAAGGACTCCGGGCAATACAAAGCGCCGTTCAACCAGATCAAGAACGAAGCGCGTGTGTTCACTTACGAGGACACGGCCATCATCACGCCCAACAGCGACACTCCGTATTCGTTGCTCTGGCTGGACCTCCGCGCGGAACCGATGGTGATCTCGGTGCCGGCCGTAGAGAAATCGCGTTACTACTCGGTGATGCTCTGTGATGGCAATACCTTCAACTATGGCTATATCGGAAGTCGAGCCACCGGTCCCGGAGCGGGCAGCTACCTGGTGGTCGGACCTGATTGGAAGGGCGAGACCCCAGCCGGCATCAAGCAAGTTTTCCAGTCTAGCACGCAGTTCTCGTTAGTGGCCTACCGCACCCAGCTCTTCAACGCAGCCGACATGCCCAACGTCGTCAAGGTGCAGTCGGGCTACAAGGTACAGCCCCTCTCTGCCTACCTCAAGCAGCCCGCGCCACCCGCGGCGCCTGTGATTGATTTCCCTAAGGCCAATGAGGAAATGGTGAAGGCAAACTTCTTTGAGTACCTAGACTTTGCGTTGCAATTTGCACCTCCTGGACCGGAGGAGCTAGCGATCCGCGCCAAACTAGCCAGCATTGGCATCGGCCCCGGCAAGAAGTTCGACTTCAAGGATTTATCGCCTGAGCACAAAGCCGAAGTGGGGCTGGGCATGAAGGAGGGGGAAAAGAAAGTCGAGGATGCTGTCAATCACCTCGGCACTAAGATCAACGGTTGGAATGTCGCCTCGATCACAGGTGACCGGGCCTTTTTCAATGGTGACTGGCTCAAGCGTGCCGCCGCTGCGAAAGCGGGCATCTACGGCAACGACGCCGTTGAGGCCATGTATCCCATGGCCAAAACAATGGCGGATGGTGAGCCGCTTGACGGTAGCAAGCACAACTACACCCTCACGTTCCCCGCCGGGCAGTTCCCGCCGGTGAATGCCTTCTGGTCGGTGACAATGTACGACGGCAAGACACAGTTTCTGATCAAGAACCCCATCAATCGTTACCTCATCAACTCGCCTATGCTGCCGCAGATGAAGAAAAACGCTGACGGTTCATTGACGCTCTACATCCAGAAAGATTCTCCGGGAAAGGCAAAGGAATCGAATTGGCTGCCCGCGCCAAACGGTCCGATTTATCTTGTTATGCGCCTCTACTGGCCTAAGGCAACGCCACCGTCGATCTTACCAGCCGGTGAAGGCACATGGAAACCGCTGGGGATCCAGTTGGTGAAGTGAACAGCGAACTGACCTCGCCAAGTCCTTCTTGTGAACCATGCCGGACTAGAAGCAAGAGAACATGCAGGCTACCACCTTGCCCAAGAGGGGCAATTGTGCAGATGCCTGAGACTGCTCCTTTCTAAGTCCACTTTTTTCAAGTGCCCGATAATTAGGCTAGCCGGAAACTACCCCCCCCCCTAATCGCCCCTCATTGGTTTGTGTTCCAAAAGGAGGGCAAAGTGGACTATTCCAAGTCAGGGACAATAATAATGGGTTTGACATGATCCGCACCTCTCAAGGCCGTTATCTATACCTTTACCTCGGACTGCAGGGTTGATAAACTATGGGCTCGCTGCTCCCCCCTTTCGTCCGACGATTTCAGACACACTCCAAATGCGGCGGACTTTCTTTTTCAGAGCGCGAACTTCTGCAGCAAGCTGATGAAAAGTTTTCTCAGGACAGTCGGATTGTAGAACTCGAACGATTCATTACCCGGCAACTGGAGCGGTCCCAGAAAATCCAAGTTCTTGCCACTATCGCCAAGGTGAATTCAATATGTCCATACCTAACATGCAAACATCCATAAGTGAACCCTCATTATCGAAGGGGAAAGAGCTTCTCATCACATTTCCCGACGGACACACGCGGGCTGTGCCTTTAGATCAATCGGCCTTAACGTTGGGGCGGTCGACCGAAAATGATCTGGGTTACCCTGAAGACTCGGGCCTTTCCCGCCGTCACCTAACTTTCGAAAAAGAAGGTGAAGAGTGGATTATACGGGATCTCGGCAGTAAGAATGGGACCTTCTTAAATGGGGCCCGGATCCAGGACAAGCAAGTGTTACGGCCTGGAGACAAGGTCACCGCCAGCCACCTTCAACTAGTTTTTCAAACCCTTGGATCTCGCGTTTCAGAAGTTTCCATTGTTTTTGACCCGTCGACGACCGAGGGCGAATTGAACCAAGCCGTCAGCACATCCCTCGACAAGTTGATTTCCGGGGAGACGCTCAACGCAAGAACACCGACAGGTCAGCCCTCCCTTAGCTGGAAAGCTCCAATGACGGCTTTCTTGAGGGCAGGGCGTGAACTCACGCTCGGAAGACCCTTACAAGAACTCTTTCAAGTGATCCTCGATCTATCCATTGAAGCAGTCGGAGCAGAACGTGGGGTGTTACTGACAGTCGAGGGGGGGCAATTGCAAGTTCGAGCTTCGCGTGGGGATGGTTTTCGCATCAGTTCAACCGTCCGCGATCGGGTTATTGGGGAAAAGGCATCCCTCTTGATTCGAGATGCACAGGCGGATGAGGCCTTTCGATCCATGCAGAGTATTGTTTCCCAGAACGTACGGACGCTCATGGCCGTTCCCCTGCAGACTGACACCCAGGTGCTTGGATTGATCTATATCGATCTGGCTCATCCGTTTCGCGAGTTTACAATCGATGATCTCAATCTCTTGACTGTCATGGCAAACGTAGCGGCCATTCGAATCGAGCGAGAACGATTTGCCGAAATTGAAAATGCGCGACGACGATTGGCGAATGAATTGGAACAAGCGGCTGAAATCCAGCGACAGTTTTTGCCCAGAGAGATCCCCCAGATACCCGGTCTGGAATTAGCCGGATACAACTTACCGTGCCGGACGGTTGGAGGGGACTATTATGATTTCGTCAGCTACCCCAATGGCCAGCTGGCGATCGTTGTCGGTGATGTATGCGGGAAAGGCATGCCGGCAGCCTTGTTGATGATGACGTTGCAGGCCCGATTCCAGGTCTTAGCCGAACAGCCTGCAAATCCGGCCCAGTTGATGGAGCGCCTCAATCGAATTCTGGTTTTGGCGTCCCTCAATAATCGCTTCATCAGCTTCTTTCTTTCCATGATTCACCCTCTGTCGGGTGAGATCCAATTCTGTAATGCGGGCCACAATTCACCGTTGCTGGTGCGTCAGGACGGCAAGATTGAATGGCTTGAAGGCGGAGGCCCCGTTCTCGGAATTCTGCCGGACATCAGTTATGAGGAAGAATCCGTGAAACTCGAGAAGGGAGACATCGCAGTTCTTTACAGCGACGGGGTGACGGAAGCGAATAATCCCAGCGGTGAAGAATTTGGTGAAAAACGGTTAGCAGATTTTGTACAGATGGTCCGTCACCAACCGGCAGACCAAATTCTGCAAGCTCTGATTCAGAACCTCCAGAATTGGATAGGGGAAGGAACTGCCCACGATGACATGACACTTGTCGTCGCCCGCAAGATGTAAGCATCCAAAGCAGCACTCGATACCCCATCGAGATGAAAGGGCCTTGGCTGGGCTAAGTTCGAAGTCTACCCCAAGCGCTTATTTAAGGATTGCCCCAGTCTGAACTACTTCAAAAGCATTGCCGGGAACGGTCTTGAGTTGGTTTAAATCTCCGTCATTCCAACTGTAATCGGTAGACCCGGTGATAAACCAATCGGACCTATTATCCGCCACCAACATTCCATACTTCTTAAGCGCTGTTAAGATCACTCTCGATGCGCCAGTGAAACGAGTGAGGTCATAATTGGCCTTGAGCCGGACTCTCAGTCCCATGGGTGGAGCATTGGGGTCCGTGTTGCTGCTGGCATAATGGGTGGCAGGGTGTATGTAGGCGCGTTGGGTGGACTGAACCGTGAAGCGCAGCGCGTGCTTGATCTCCCCGATGGTCACAGCTTCATCGTATCGGGCAAGGCCAGGCAGAATGGGAAGACCAGCAGCATCTGCCGAAGTCCACCCATCCGGGCGAAGACTGTTTGAGCGTAAATTGAAAATGGCTCCAGACCCGCAATGCCATCCTGGTCCGACGAAATGCGAATCCCAGGTTTCGTAAAGCAGGCAATTGTCCCTGTCGAGGACAAGAACATGGCGGTCCCCGCTGGATTGATTGCCCCCTTCGATCGGGGGATTCGGAGGAATCGGATAAGGGCCGGGATCACTCTCATCGGCATAATCAAAGGTCATGGGTACTTTGGTTTGTGATCCCGGGACAACAGTATAGGGAATGCCATAAGTGAGATTTGAGCCGAAATCCGGGTGATGAAGAGAATCGGACGACGCATAGAGGAAACACCTTGTAGGATGAAATTCATGGATAGGACTGGTTCAACTATCTTAACGATAGGCCTGTCAGGCACTTCAGTTCTTAATATGGTTCTTCCTGGTGTTCAGAAGGTTGAATCGGATACTCGGGAGGCTAACTAAAAATTCCTTCTATTAGACCTGCTCAATGGTTGCAGGTCGGGTGGGAGGCCCCAGCCTATAGAAGGGCGTGTCCCCCGCCATGAATCTGGAGAGAGAACCATCCGAGATATCTTCACTCCGAGTCGAGTTTCTATGCTAGATTTTGTCTTTATTTCTCAGAGAAAGGCTTGACGCCATGACGACCAGCCAGCCGGTATCCACGGCTGTAAAGAAAAAGAGACTCTTTCTGGTCGACGGCATGTCGCACATTTTTCGGGCGTTTTATGCAATCCGTGGCTTAACAAACAGCCAAGGGGTACCCACCAATGCTGTTTTCGGATTCGCCTCCATGCTCCGCAAGCTCGTCCGCCAGTATCAGCCAGACTATATCGCCATCGTGTTCGATGGTATGAAACCCACATTCCGGCATGAATCGTTTGAGGGTTATAAAGCCAATCGTGCGGCTATGCCGGAGGACCTTGCACGACAAATCCCTCTGATTCGGAAGCTTTGCGAAGCTTTGCACCTCCCGATTCTTGAGATTGAAGGATTCGAAGCAGACGATATTATCGGAACTTTTTCCCAGAGGGCGGAGCAGGAGGATCTCGAGGCTGTCATTGTGTCCAATGATAAAGACATGTTTCAGCTGGTGACTGAGCAAGTGCGAGTGTTGCATCAGGCCAAGGCAGACATCTTGTTTGATTCCGCTAAAGTTGAGGAGTTCTTCGGTGTACCCCCGTTCTCAGGTTGTCGATGTTCTCGGATTAATGGGCGACTCGGTTGACAATGTTCCGGGAGCTCCAGGGATCGGAGAAAAAGGCGCCAAAGAGCTGATCAAACAGTTTGGCTCGATCGATAATCTGCTGGAGCAATCAGACAAAGTCAATCGCAAAACCTACCGGGAATCTCTTCAGTTGCAAATCGGGACCAAATTCTTCAAAGCAGACAATTGGTGACCATTCACACCGCGGTCCCTCTCGATTGGAATTTAACGGACTCCAGGCAATCCGCCGGACATCACGCAGTTACCAGAGCTTTTTGCGGAATTGGGTTTTCAATCACTGTTAAAGGAGTATGAAAGCCAAAGTCCACAGGTCGACTTGATTCCTGCCTCTATTGAGACAATTCGGAATTTGTCTGAAGTTCGCGAAATGATGAAGGCTCTCCAGGCTGAGGCAAGGACTTATTGCTATGTCGAATTTGACGAGGAAGACCCCATGCAGGTCAACATTCGGAGTGTGGGATTCGCGGGAGAACAGCGGGAATGGCAGGCGAGCTTCGGCGAAGAGAGTCTTTTGCGATTTTCTGATTTTCACGGGTTCTTTTCGGATGATGCGATCCAAAAGGTGATCCATAGTGCCAAGAATCTCCAGGTTGTTCTATTGCGGCAAGGACAGAAACTCCGAGGGCTGGAATGGGATACGATGCTGTTGTCTTATCTGACACAACCGAATCGAAGCAATCACCAATTTGAAGAGATCGTTTTCGCCCATCTGCAAAAGACCCCTGCAAAAGTTAGCCGCCGATAGAAGCATGGCGACACGAGAACTATTTTCCCTGCTGCACCCAAAAATTATGGAAGAGCGGTTGGAACAAGTCTACCAGGGAATCGAGAGGCCACTCTCTGAAGTTCTTGCGGCCATGGAATTGGCCGGGATCCGGATTGATTCCCGGTTGCTTGAGGATCTTTCTTCGAATTTGAGAAGAAACTCGATACCTTAAGTCAAAAAATCTTTGAATTGGCAGGGACAGATTTCAACATCAGCTCTCCAAAACAGCTTGGGGAAATACTTTTCGAGAAATTGAATCTTCCTGCCCCTAAGAAGCTGAAAAAATCCGGCCAGTTTTCTACTTCTGTTGAGGTGCTGGAACAATTCGCGCAAAACTATGAATTGCCCAGGCTGATCCTGGAGTTCCGGCAGATTGCCAAGCTGAAGACCGGCTATGTCGATGCTCTCCCTCGCCTTGTCAACCCAGTGACCGGTCCGCGTCCATACTTCCTTTAACCAGACAGTAGCTGCGACCGGAAGGCTTTCCAGTAGTAATCCAAACCTACAAAACATTCCCATTCGCTCAGAGATGGGGACGAAAATCCGTTCCGCCTTCATCCCCAGCAACGGATGTGTTCTGTTGGCTGCAGACTATTCGCAAATCGAACTTCGGGTGTTGGCGCATCTTTCCCAGGATCCAGTTCTTTTAGAGGCTTTTCGCAATGGGGAAGATATTCATAGTCGTACGGGCAGAGAGGTCTTTGGAATTCACCCGGGCTTACAAAGTGCTGAGATCAGGCGTCGGGCGAAGGTCATTAATTTCGGCATTATTTATGGGCAAACCGCATTTGGCTTGGCGAAAGAATTGGAAATCTCCAGCCGCGAGGCTCAGGAATTTATCAATCGATACTTTGAACACTATCGTGGCGTCAAAGAATTACATCGACCAAACCATTGCAGAGACCCGACGGACTGGTGTTTCCCGGACGCTGTTTGGTCGTCTGCGCCAGATCTCGGAAATCAATAGCAAGAATCCTAATCTCCGTGGCTTTGCCGAAAGGACCGCGGTGAATTCCCCTATTCAGGGAACCGCGGCTGATCTGATCAAGCTCGCGATGATCCGAATCCACAAGAAGATGGAACTGAATCCGCTGAAATCGAAAATGCTCCTACAGGTTCATGATGAGCTTGTTTTTGATGTACCGCAGGATGAACTTCAATGTATGGAAGAGCTTGTGAGAACTGAAATGGAATCCGTTCATCCGCTACTGGTGCCGATAGTCGTCAAAATCGGCTCGGGGAAAAAACTGGATGGAAACGTGAATCAGCAACAGAAAGCAGAAGGCAGTTGGCAGCAAGCAGGAAGGAGTAGATCTTTCTCATTGACTGCTTTCTGCCAACTGCCTTCTGCTTTCTGCTTCTGGAGGTGGCATTGGATCGTCCGTCGGCGTTGGAATTACTTCAGCAATACACCAAGAGTGAAAGCCTCATCAAGCATATGCTGGCCGTGGAAGCCTGTATGCGCGCCTATGCGAAGAGATTTGAAGAAGACATCGAAATATGGGGTATTGTCGGTCTGTTACACGACTTTGATTATGAGATGTATCCGAATCCTCCCGACCATCCTCAAAAAGGCTCCATTATTTTGAAAGAGCTGGGATATCCAGATGAAGTCATCTACGCGATTCTGTCCCATGCAGACTGGACGAATTGTCCACGAAGAAGCTTGCTGGATAAAACTCTATTTGCTTGTGATGAGCTGAGCGGATTCATTACGGCTGTTGCTCTTGTGCGCCCGGATAAGAGAATCCAGGGAATGGAATCACGATCCGTCAGGAAAAAAATGAAGGATAAAGCATTTGCTCGTTCCGTCAGCCGGGAAGATATTATCAAAGGAGCCCAGGAACTGGGAATGGATCTAGACGAACATATCTCGTTCTGCATTGGCGCGCTGGAAGCCTGTTCAGACAAGCTGGGACTGTAACTGACTTTGTGCATCTATCCTCATCGACCTTGGAATCGGCATGCGTGTGAACCGAGAACAACAAGGTGAACAATCGAACAAACTTATAACTGCAAATAGCCGCGTTAATCAGTGGTCATCTGCGGGTCTTGTTTAATGGTGATCTTATGAATCAACCGGTCCCCCGCAAAAAAATCTCCGAGAACTGGGTGAGCTACTGGCCCAAGTCGGAACAGCCTCGTGAACGGCTCATATCTCAAGGTCCAGAAGCCCTGACGGATGCCGAACTCCTTGCTATCTTCCTCAGGGTGGGTGTCCAAGGATTGAGTGTGTTAGATCTCTCCCGAAAGCTTCTCGACCAATTTAATGGGTTGAGAGGGCTGTTTAAAGCCAGCGAGCAGGAACTGCGCAAAGTTAAAGGATTGGGGACTGCTAAGATCGCGACATTAAAAGCCATTGCAACGCTGAATGAGCGTTGCCTTCTGGAAAAAGTCAAGAGGGAGGACTTTATTGAGTGCTCTGCGGATGTCTTTAAGATTTTGGCTCAAAGATATCGTGATCTTGACCAGGAGATCTTTAGCGTGGTGTTCCTCGACACTAAACACCGGGTCATATCCATTGAGGAGTTATTCCGCGGTACCATCAATACCGCCAGCGTATTTCCCAGAGAAATCGTCAAGCGGGCGCTGAACTTGGGTGCTGCCGCGATCATTGCCGTTCATAATCATCCCAGTGGCAACCCTGAGCCCAGTAGCGAAGACAAACGTGTGACGACCGACTTAAAGAACGCTTGTGCTCTGATGGAGATTGTTCTACTGGATCACGTTGTGGTGGGCAGCAACCACTATTTTAGTTTTGCCGATCGCGGGATATTGACTTGAGGAAATTGTCCTGCCAGATGCGAGATGCCGGATCCGTTCGGGACTCGAATCCTTCAAGGCTGGCGCCTTAGAAATTTTTGTGTCTCTTCCCAATCATATTGAGAGGCCGCTCCCCCCATCCCCATGGTTGAAGCCGCGCCACAGACATTGGCGATGGTGAGAGACTTTCTCAGGTCAAATCCGTTCAGAGTGCCAAAAAGGAAACCCGCATCGAATGAGTCACCAGCCCCAGTCGTGTCAACCGTTTTCACCTTAAAAGCGGGAAGCTGAATGGTCTGCCCATGGCTCTTGGCCACGGCCCCTTTGGGTCCCAGCTTAATCACAACGGTTGGCACCTTCTGAGAAAAGATCTCTAGAGCCCTGTTCAGACTCTTCGCTTTGGCAATATTAATGGCTTCCATCTCGTTTAAGAGCAGGACATCCAAGTACTCTAGACACTTCCAGATGCCAGAATTCCACTGATTCTTATTGTCGCAATTTGGGTCGAGCGATGTGGTTATCCCAACCTGTTTGGCATCCTGAAACATCTGAGGGAACGACGGAAGTAGACCTTCCTGTAAGAAATAAGACGAAATGTGCAAATGGTCATGTTCCCTGAAGATTCGGGATGGAATCTCTTTGTAATAAAGGTGTGGGATTGCCCCCGGGTAGGTAATTTGAGCTTTATCATTCCGAAAGTTCAACGAGACTTTAAGACCTGTCCTCAGTTTTGCATCGCGGATGATATGGTTGGTTTTGATCTTCTTTGCTTCCAATTCTTCCAAACAGAATTTTCCAAATTCGTCCTTCCCCACTTTGCTGATGAACGTGACAGGAACGCCGAGCTTCGCCAACCCACAAGCTAAAATTGCCGATGAGCTTCCCAAGGTCAGGGCCATCTCTTGAGCCGTGATTTCACGCCCAAGGACCGGAAACGTCTGTAATCCGACGCCAATGATGTCAACATTCAGCTCACCAATCACTAATACCTTTTTCTTTTTTTTCGGAATCAATTCTCCGTCCCTCCCGCGCAATTCATATTCTCTCCCCCACCGAACCCAATGAGGTCATTCACGACAAAACAAACATCATTGTATATCTTGTTTTCCCCTTATTTGTCAAGGAGTTATTGACTAAATCTTTAAATGCAAGAGGAGATATCGTGGTTAAGAGATCAGGATAAACCCTCTTGAGCAAGGGAGTTGTGCCTTCTACTAACCAACGCGAACTTTCGGAAAATCAAGAAATCGAGTACTCGCTACTGGACGGCCAATCGAGTCTATTGAGGGGGTGTTATCTGAGGCTATACGATTATAATAAAAGGCTTTTGTGTCCCATCTCTTCTGCCCAATCATACTCCTCTGCGACATGAAAAATTTAGACTTTTCTTGAAAGTCGTACTAAGGTAAGTCGGTTTCCGGGCCCACAAATTACTTTTCAACCGGACCTTTGATCAAAAATGTGCGGGAGTCTCCCGCTTAAGATCATGATAAAAGATTGGCCCTTCCGAAGCGAGTGTTTCGGCTGGGGGGCTGTAAGGGACTAGAATCAATCTCAACGACAGATTTTGAGTGTAGTGGCAAAGGATAGCCTCTACCTACGAAGCTTGTATTCAGGAGAACTATTGATGGATCGACACAGAAGAAATGATCGGGGAATGAGCATTCTGGGATTCATTCTTTCCTTTATTGGGATCATCTTCCTTCTCTATTTTTTGATGACCTACAAACGATGGGAAGGGAAAGCACCCGAAATTCGATTTGACCGTAATTTTAACTCGCTGGGACGTAACCCCGCTTTAAATTTGCGGATCGAGGATCAGGGCAATGGACTGAATCATGTTTCATTGGTCTTGAAACAAAAGGACCAGCTGGTGCCCCTCTTTGAGGAGAATTATCCCGGTCCGTCTCTCTTTACGATCTGGCGTACTGGAAAGCAGAAGGAGCTGACGATTGATTTGGGGAAATTGTTGACTGAGAAGTACAAAGTGCAGCAAGGTCCTGCCAGCCTGACCGTCGTGGCGTCCGACCATTCGTTTCGAAGTTTCTTTGGTGGAAATCGGTCGCAGTTACAGAAGGATTTCGAGTTTGACATTTATCCCCCGCGATTAGAAGTTCTATCGGGTCAGCATTACATTAACCAGGGTGGATCCGAATGTGTTGTCTACCGCATTTCGCCCGACGCGATCCTTTCCGGGGCTCAGGCAGGCCCCAATTTCTTCCCGGGGTTCCCGATATCCGGAGCCGATCCCAGCCTACGTTTTTCCCTCTTTGCCTTTGCCTACTATTTGCCTGAAAATGCCCCACTGAAAGTCATTGCCCGGGACGAGGCAGGCAATGAAGCTGTGGCCACATTCTGGAACAAGATTTTTCCCAAGAAATTCCGCAGCCGTGATATCCAATTGGATGACGCTTTTCTGCAAAAAGTAGTTCCCGAGATTATGTCTCATACGCCAGACATCAAAGATCAGGGAGAATTGCTGAAGACTTACCTGGAAATCAATAACGTACTCCGTAAAGCAAATCATGATCAGATCCGCGCATTTTGCGCGATGTCAGTCCCTCGTTTCTTATGGAGTGGGGCATTTTTACAGCTCAGCAATTCTCAGGTCGAATCCCTTTTTGCAGATCATCGGGTTTACTTCTATCAGGCGAAAGAAGTCGACCGGCAAGACCATGTGGGTTTTGACCTTTCGGTAACCCAGCAGTACCCCATCGAGGCTTCCAATGATGGGGTAGTTGTCTATGCGGATTATTTTGGAATTTATGGCAATACCGTCCTGATTGACCATGGCTGCGGCTTGCTTTCTCTCTACGGCCACATGAGTTCCATGGATGTGAAAGTTGGCGATCCAGTCAAGAAGACGCAGGTCATCGGGAAAAGTGGCGCAACCGGCTTGGCTGGAGGAGACCATCTGCATTTTGGGATGTTCCTGCAAGGCGTCCCTATCAATCCTACGGAATGGTGGGACGCGAAATGGATTAAAGATCATGTGCTGGATCGGCTAAAGGATCTTTCGGCGAGTTCCCCTAAAAATTAATTCTATGTTTCATCAGCTGTGGGCAGTCCACGAGGAACGCGTCTTTTGTGTTCCTCGTGGTTTTACCTTGGCATATTGGAAAATGGATAGATGACAAACCAGGTACTCCCCTTCAGAAATTCGATGACGTTAACACCCGGTCGGTGACCCGGCTCACACCTTTGTAGGCCGCGTGACCCCACGCGGCGGCCATCCATAGATACGTCACCTTATTTATGAAAGGCAGTACTCAGGGACTGAAAGGAATCCCCCTATGGAAGAAACGAGAAAATTCATTGAAGCCCTGGGATTCCCTGCACGAGACGGGTATGAACTTCCCAGCTCTCCAAAGCGATTCCCTGACGGCGCTCAATACCGCTTTGAGATCCCCACCGTTGAAGGTCCACGTTGCTTAAAGGCTGTCATTGAAGAAGCCCAAAAACACCACTTGATTATTCATCGGGTCAGCCAGGGAAGTGGCATCATGTTGTTGACCGATGACGAAATCAAAGAGATGCTGAAAATGGCTAAGGACCAGCAGATGGAAGTCAGCCTCTTTGTGGGTCCCCGAGCAGCCTTCGATATCGGAGCTTTGCCCCTGACACCTGCAGGAAAAATCATCGGCTGGAGCCTTCGTGGGGCAGATCAGCTCGTTTATGCCATCGAAGACATCAAGCGGGGTTGTGATCTCGGGCTGCGGGGAGTCCTCATTGCTGATCTTGGGTTACTCTGGCTGGTAAACGAAATGAAGAAGGCCGGCAAGCTTCCTTCGAACCTGGTGGCAAAAGTATCGGTTCAACTGAGCGCGAACAATCCGATTTCGGTGAAGATCCTGGAGGATTGCGGGGCGGACACCTTCAATATCTCTTCTGACTTGCCTTTGCCGCTCCTGGCCTCTGCCCGGAAAGCGGTCTCTCTCCCTCTCGACCTCTATGTGGAAACCCCGGACAACTTTGGAGGATTCATCCGTCATTACGAGGTTCCGGAAATGATCCGTGTGGTCTCTCCGCTCTATGTCAAGTTGGGGTTGAGAAACGCACCAGATGTCTATCCCTGCGGAAGCCACCTGGAGTCCACGGCAATCGCCTTGACCCGCGAGCGTGTCCGTCGCGCTAAAATTGCTTCCGACATGATTCAGCGTTATTACCCCGAGGCCGTGATGTCAAAGCCAGGCGGGAAGGGTTTAGGGATTCCCGAAATCTAGAAACATTGCGGATCGAGGGTTGTCAGGGGTTGCGTCAACGAGTTACACGGAATGCGATGAACAGCGGCCAACTGCGACGAGTGCCGAAGTTGCGGGCACTTAATTGAACCTGCTTAATTTGTTCTGCCCTTTGAACCGACAGGCACTCTCTTATACCTCGTTCAAGGACATTGTAGCGTTCAATTATTCCCCGGAGCGCCTGGCAACATTCCGAATCAACCCCCTTTCTCACGGCGAAGGTACTTTATCAAGAACCACGGGTTGGCCTAAGCCATGGCAACGGACGTTGTTCTTCTCCTCGCTCATGTGGTTGGTCAGGCCAAAGAGAGGCTGAAAGGCCACGGCCGCCCGGGCAGACCGCATTTCGCCCGCGACATCCTTCATCACAGCGTGTTTCGCACGGCCAACCGGACACTTGCCCCAGCCCAGGAGTGAAAGCCAAAGCTGGATTCCAAGTAACCCCTCGGTCATTCGGCGGACGGACACCTCTTCAAGGCACGCGTTCAGAGGGGCGCAAGTATCCTTTTGAGAAGTGAAAACACTGCGAAATGTAGTTAGGATTGGTGGCCGCAACATTGGGTACACCGTCGATAAAATGACGATTGCATGTTCCATAGAAGCGCCGACTGAACTCGATGGCATTGTCTAGGTTGACATAGAAGTTCCAATCAGCGGCCTCGGGAAAAGCGAATTCGGAATACATGATATGGTTGTTGGGGATGCCCGAGGTTTTGATGTCCTTCTTGAATACGTAGAATCGAATACGGTGATCCGCATCCTCGAGGTCAAGGATTCTCTTGAAAAGTTTCTGATCAAGGGCCGAGCCGCTGATTCCCTCTTCATAGGCGGATACCAGCAGGAATACCTTGCGAAAGGCGCGGCATACGGATGCTATTTGATCGACAGAGGTGTGGGAATCTACCTCGATGGTCATGTCCAAATCAAATCGCCTGCCAGAAAAATCATAGTTCGCTGCGCGGGTCAAATAGAGCGAAGCTTCCTTAAACTTCTTCTGTGCCCGATCAAGAAGCCGCATGAGGTTTTCGTTCGTCATCGTAATCGGCGGCCTATTGTAAAGGCGCCGGAGTTCTTGACGTTTTGATCCCATGCAATAGCCGCATCCATCATGGACGGCGTTGCAGCCACCCTTGGTCGTGATAATGTGGGGCAAAAGGAATTGGTCGTCCAGCGTTCTGTATTTGAAGTAGCTCGGAAACCAACTTAGATCAAAGTCCAAGTGGCCATATTGCTCCTCGGTGAACGTGTAGGAAATGGGGTTCGCAAACTCGCGTCCGACACAATTCGGGATCTTCTGGGGCGCTACGGATTCGACGAACAGCTGAATCGGCAGCTCATTGTCGCCGAGGATGAAGTAGTCCACGTCGTATCGCTGGAATATGTCCTGGTACCGAATGCCTGCATACATTCCACCGAATAGTATCTTCGCCGACCGATTGTGAGTTCTGATGAAATCCACAATCAGCCCAAACTCATGCAATGTGACAAACCAATTGAGCTCGATGATGAATTGCTCGTGTTCCAGAACCATATCCCGTGTCAGTTCGAAACCGTATACTCCCTTTACTCTGTCGGCATGCTTGGCGAACATCCAGGCAAGCGGCGCGGAAAACGAGCAATCGAGCATGAGAGTCGGTATGACGACGAGAGTCCTCATTGGCGGACTGCTCGAATGTAGGTGATTAGTCTTTTCATTTTTTGACCTCCGCCATGCAGATCCTATTGTTGGTCATTGTGTTACAGATCCTAGGATCAATAAGAATCTATAACTTATGTCACCACCAACCGAAATCTTCATTTTGGACAAACCGCGAGACTTTCATCCACATCATCTAACCCATTTGCAGGGAAGGTTCCAATCTGCAAGAGCCAACAAATTCAATAGGTTTCCTTGACTATCGGCCTAATCTCCAGAGGATATTGGGTCATTTTGCCCTTCTTAGGGGTAATTGGCCTTGACACTGCAGAGGCGGAAAGTGATTGAGTCCATACATCCTGTGACGACCCCATATGACTTCCCCCTGGCATCAAAGTGGCTTAAGCACTACTGCCCTTCTTGGTTTTCGTGCCCTCTGAATTGCGTTGACTAAGGCGAATAGCAAGAAAAAATAGACCGTAATTTGATTTGTCGGGATAGGCTGATCCCCGAAAAGGAAGGAACTTTTCCGCCTTCTCTGCCCGACAAACTTAAAACATGGAAAGCCGAGGGAAGCGTCCATGTTACTGAGCCAGCGGAGTCGAGACAAAAGCAGTTCTGTCTTTAACAAAGACCAACTGGAGTGCTTGCAGAGGATCTGCAAGCTACTCAGCTTCGTTGAAGCGCTCGAAAGTATTGCTCAGAAGTACAGGGGGAACATGAAGATCATTGGGGATAGGACGAGTTTCAAGAAAAGAAAGCGTATCCTCAACAAGCTTGAGGGGCAGACAAAGAGGTTGTTAGAGACTTTGGGGATTACGCTTGACCATGACCCGGTTTCAAGTGATTCCAAGGAAGCCCTGGTTTCAGGGTATAAGCCAGCACCAGCCAATATTTCCGCTTGAAAAGACTTCCAGTCTCTTGCCAAAAATACTCGTTTAAATGATTGAAATAATTGGCGGAGGCGGTAGGATTCGAACCCACGGTACCCGTAAAGGTACAACGGTTTTCAAGACCGCCGCAATCGACCACTCTGCCACGCCTCCGCAAGGGGGAACTTAGAGGGCCGCACGATTATCACTTATTCTCCGCTGAGATATCAAGCGGATCCCCTTTCCGGATTCCAGTGGCCTCTCTTTATAACTTAGTTGTCCCCTCCCTGCCCCATGCGTATAATGCTCATCTCAAGGAAGGTTTGTTGAGTAAAACTGTTTCGCTCTTGTCACCAGAACAATATTAATACAAACGCATTATGTATTGTTACGAATCACCCACGCCTCGCTTTGCTCAGCGTGGCTACCCAAGCGAGATTGCGACGCCAATTTAATGCGTTTGTATTAGTTACCACAACGGCGTCTGGAGTGATTTCTAAAACGACCTTGATTTCGGATTTCTTTGACTTCATGATATGGTGCCGATGAAACTAGCGGGATGAACCATTGGCTTAAAGGATAAAGCGCAGAGCGGAATTCTTTCCAGAGGATCTATGGACGAGAAACGAAAAGTGATTCTCAGAAAACTGAATGGGGAAGTCCTGAAAGGGTATATTGAAGGCACACCCGATCTGCTTACGGCGGATCAACTCACGATCGCCTCTTTGACTGAGGAAACAATTCAGATCTCCAAGCGGGATGTCAAAGCGCTCTTCTTTGTCCGGAAATTTTCCGGAGACAAAGAGTATTCAGAGGTCAAGTTCTTTGAGAGCCAACCAAAGATCGATGGCCTGTGGGTCCGTTTGCATTTCCTGGATAGCGAATCCATCGAGGGCATCGTCGCCAATACGATTAAGTTTCTCGTGGAAGATGGTTTTTACTTAAAGCCCCCCGACCCGAACAGTAACAATCGACTCATGTTTGTGGTGAAATCTGCCTTAGTGGATTTTACAGTCTTGGGAGTCCAATATTCCAAAGGGGACATCACGCAATACTACGACCGGTCCCTCAAAGAGAAGGGACCTGACGACAAGTCCAAGACTTGAGAAAGGTACTGTCTCATCCCGTCTTTCGGATTCATTTTGCTGTAGTGCCGAATGCCATTCTATTCGATATCCATTCTCATTGGAGAATAGCACTGATTTCCTCCAATGAAATCCAAACGCACCCCTAAAGATTACGAATCTGCTGACAAGTCTCACTTGTGGCATCCCTTCACTCAAATGAGGGAATGGCAGAATGCCCCTCAGCTCGTGATTGAACGAGCTAAAGGCGTATATCTCTACGACGTCCAAGGAAAGAAATACATGGATGGCGTTTCCTCGTTGTGGGCTAATATTCACGGCCATCGTCATCCCACCCTGATTCAAGCAGTTCGAAAACAAGTCAGCCGACTAGATCACAGCACCTTTCTCGGACTGTCGAACATTCCTGCCATCGAACTGGCAGAAGCACTGTTGCGATTCGCACCAGCGAATCTTTCCAGAGTATTTTATTCGGATGATGGCTCAACGGCAGTGGAAGTGGCACTGAAGATGTCGTTCCAATATTGGAGGCAAAAAGGAAAGGCCCATTCGCGAAAACGCACCTTTGTTTCCTTTACCAATGCCTACCACGGAGACACTCTTGGCTCGGTGAGTTTGGGCGGGGTTGACCTATTCCACAAGATGTTCAAGCCCTTGTTGTTTCATTCGATCAAATCCTTCTACCCGTCTTGTTATCGTTGCCCCTTCGGGAAGGAAGTGCATTCGTGCGACATTTATTGCTTCAAGGATTTTAGAGAAACCCTGCAAGCTCATCACCAGGAAGTCTGTGCGGTCGTCGTTGAACCCGCCATCCAAGGGGCTGCCGGAATGCTGACCATGCCGCCGGGGTTTTTGAAACAGATTGAAAGAGAATGCCGGAAATACCAGGTTCATCTGATTCTGGATGAAGTGGCAACAGGCTTTGGACGGACTGGGACGATGTTTGCCTGCGAGCGTGAAAAAGTCCGTCCGGATTTTTTAGCTCTCGCCAAAGGACTCAGCGGAGGTATCTTGCCATTAGCTGCGACGCTGACCACTGAGGAGATCTTTGATGGCTTCCTGGGGGAGCATTCGGAGTTTAAGTCCTTTTTTCACGGCCACACCTATACCGGTAACCCGGTGGCGTGTGCCGCCGCACTCGCGAACCTGCGGATATTTCGAGAGGAGAGAACATTACGTCGCCTCCAACCTAAAATCCGCTATCTTTCAAATCAGCTCAAAGCGTTTGAGATGCTTCCTCATGTGGGAGATATTAGGCAAGCCGGTTTCATCGTAGGGATTGAGCTGGTCCGAGACAAGAAGCAGCGCACTCCCTATCCCTCAAATGCGCGTGTTGGCCACCAAGTGATCTTGGAGGCCCGCCAAAGGGGTGTTATTCTTCGTCCCTTAGGGGATGTGATCGTCATCATGCCACCGCTCAGCATCACGAAGAAACAGCTGAGTGAATTACTCGAAGCCACATACGAGAGCATCCGGGCTGTGACCGGCTGACGCAGGTTGGAGCCAATCCTAAGTATCAGAAGATCGTGTCATCCATGGCTCCTCTGGGGTCGGCCAGGGTCAACAACCCATAAGTGCTAACCAAAGCTTGGATGATGGGTTCATTCGGGGATCCTCGGTTGAGCAGATGAGGCCCAGAATTGGGAAACGCCAAGAACGCAAAGTTCGCCAAGAGTTGGAGCCTTCATGTCCGCCGACGAAGTAGCTCAGGATATTGTTACGCTGTACTCAGGGTGCCTCGCGCCTTGGGGCCCGGGCTGCTGGAATCGGCCTATCAGGCTTGTCTGGCACAAGAGCTCCAAAGACGTCGCCACCAGGTCGAATGCCAAGTCGCTTTTCCGCTAGAGTTTGCAGGGGTGCTTATTGAGGTCGGTTGCCGCATCGACATGCGAATCGACCAATTGGTGTTGGTGGAAAACCAGACGGTCGAAAAAGTTCTCCCCATCCACCTCGCTCAGTTGCTGACATACTTGAAATTGAGCGGCTTGTCTTTGGGGTTGATCATCAATTGGAACGCGATTTTGTTGCGCGACGGCATCCAGCGGGTAGCCAGAAAGCATCCTGAAGAACTACGGGTAGGTTAAGATCAGGCCGCTGACCGAGGTGTATCCCCTTTTCTTGGTGTACTTGGCGCTCTTGGCGTTTCGTTCTTCCTGCGGCAGGCGAGGAAAGCCTTATAAAGTTAGCGCGCATTGGTCAACGTGCTCGGCTACGGCAATTTCCGCAAACCTTTGCACGTTCGCAGTAGTCAGTATAAAGGGTTGCTGGATGTATAATAACTCTGTCGCACGGAGTTTATGGAGCCATTTTCAATTCGATGAATCAAACCGGGGGCGCAGGCGTCTCGTCCGCATTTTCCCCCGTTAAAAACTTCCCTGCCATGACTATTCGCCAACTGATACTTGCTCTTCTATTCCCGGTCGCTTTCTTTTCGATGAAGCCTGCTGCTCAAGAATTATCCAGCCCTGAGAAACACCTTAAGAACATCCGTCAATTGACATTTGGTGGCGAAAACGCGGAGGCTTATTTCTCGTTTGATGGAAAGAAATTAATCTTTCAATCCACCCGCGGCGAGTGGCCCTGTGATCAGATCTACATCATGAATGGTGATGGCAGTGACGTCCACCGGGTCAGCACAGGGAAAGGGCGAACGACTTGTTCTTACTTCCTTCCAGACGGGCAGCATTTTATTTATTCCTCAACCCACTTGGGAGGAGAGGCTTGCCCACCCAAGCCGGATTATTCCCGCGGTTATGTCTGGTCCCTTGAGAAGGATTACGACATTTTTCTTTCCGATCTCAGCGGAAAATTAAAGCGACTCACGACAACCCCCGGCTATGATGCCGAGGCAACGATTTCCCCGGATGGGAAAAGAATTGTCTTTACCTCCGTTCGGGATGGAGATCTGGAACTCTATTCTATGAAGACGGATGGTACGGATGTTCGCCGCCTGACACGGACACCCGGGTACGACGGGGGTGCTTTCTTCTCTCCGGATAGCCAAAAGATCGTCTATCGGGCTCATCATCCAGCCGACGAAAAAGCTCTGGCTCATTACAAAGAGTTGCTAGCCCAAAATCTGATCGAGCCTCGGGAATTGGAGCTATTTGTCATGGATGCGGACGGCTCTCACTCCACTCAAATCACCTCGTTTCATGCAGCAACTTTTTGTCCTTTTTTTCATCCCAGCGGAAGGAAGATCATCTTCTCGTCAAATGTCCAAGACCCTAAGGGCAGGAACTTTGATTTGTTCCTGATTAGCCTGGATGGCTCGGGACTCGAGCAGATTACTTTCAATGAAACTTTTGACGGCTTCCCCATGTTCTCTCCCGACGGCAAGAAACTCGTGTTTGCTTCCAACCGAAATGGAAAAGTACGGGGAGAAACAAACGTTTTCATAGCGGACTGGGTAGAGTAAGTATTCTCAAAGAAGGTCGGTCTTCCCAAACGGCTGAACGATGAGACGGAATTCACAAACTTCAATACCACGCTCCTTCTTCCTGCGCCGCACAGAAGTTGTGGCTCGCGATTTGCTTGGGTGTCTGCTGGTCCGGCAATCGAATGGGACTCGGCTCTCGGGCAGAATTGTTGAAGCAGAGGCGTATCGAGGGGAAGAGGACCTCGCCTGTCATGCTAAAGCTGGCCGGACAAAGAGAACGGAAATCATGTATGGGCCTCCCGGCTTTGCTTACGTTTACTTTACTTATGGGATGCATTGGATGCTAAACGTCGTGGCAGAGAAGGAAGGGTTTCCGGCAGCGGTCCTCATTCGAGCCGTTGAACCCATCGAAGGAATCGAGGTCATGCGCCATTTGCGTGGAATGAACGAGATTTCGCTGCTCTGCAAGGGCCCCGGTCGTCTCACTCAGGCGATGGCCATCCAAAAAGCTGAAAATGGTTTAGATTTTTGTGAGAAAGCATCTTCGCTCAGGATCGAACCCGGAGTAAAACCCGATGACAGAGAGATCATCGCTTCTCCTCGGATCGGACTCGGCAAGACACCAGAGCCGTGGCTTTCAAAATCATGGAGGTTTTATATTAAAGGGAATTCCTTTGTGTCGAAGTAAACGGAAAGATGCTCTCCCAACCTATTGTCAAATCTTGCGGGGAAGCCGTTCTCACTGTTCATGAAACGGCGAAATGCGTGAAATGCCTAGCATGTGACGTTTGCTTATGAACATCCACTCAAGATTGAATCATTGTTGTTCCCAAGTATCTCAAAAGATCGAAACGCCAAGGACGCAAAGTTCCCCCAAGCCGGAATTCTTGGGGCGAATGAAGAAGCGGACCTACCTCAATTCCCCTCCAGTGGAGGAAGTTGTGAACGAACTCAATTTTGGTTCCCCTCCTTAGCTAAGGAGGGGGAAGCGGTGGTCGCTGTAGTAAGGCGCGCACCCCGTGCGCGACGGCATCCAGCGAGTTCTCAGAAATCATCGGGAAGGGCCATTCGACCAATAGGACTAATGGGCCAGGGGGTCCAGGTTTTCGACCCTTTTCTTGGCGCTCTTGGCGGTTCTAGTCTTTATTGGGCCAAACAAATGAAGGAATCGCTAAGAACGCCAAGGACGCAAAGTGTGCCAAGAAAGAAAGACTGAAGGCAAGGACCTTACTGAAACCCTTTTGTTTGGATAAGTCGGATCTCAAATTGGCCTGAAAGAAGTGAGCTGGAGCCGAAGTCGTAAGTGACAGCTTCAGCCTTTTTAGCTTTTCTTGGCGGTTCAAATCTTTACGAGTGAAGGCTAAAGGGGAGTGCAATAGCCGACATATTCAATGGCCTGTTCGCCACTCTTAAGCGAGTGCTTTCTTGCAGTAATCGAGCGATTCTCTCACTCCTTCGAGAGAAGGTTGACCATCGATCTCGTGCTCGATGTTGGCAGGAATCTTGTATTGCTTCTTCTTGAGGAGTAAAAGGACTTCCCGGATGGGCGTGTCGCCGGTACCGAATTTTAAAGTCGGGGAGTCTCACGCCAAGATTCTTCTTGCGATCCTTGATGTGCAGCGTCACGATTCGGGCGTGGTGCTGATCAATAAAATCCACGGGATCAAATCCGGCGGCCACAAAATGCCCGATATCGAGATTGATGCAAATGTAGAGTGAGCTTCCAGTCATGGCAGCCGCAAAGTCCTTTGGCCCATCGTATTCATCTCCTTTTCCTCCCTGAGCGTGGTTGTGCATGCCGACTCGCATTTTGAATTTCTGAGGCATACTCGTCTATCCGCTTGGCCATACTCGGGTTGGATGAGGCAGTAATGGATGGGGCTCCTAGCGCGCTGGGTCATCTGAAATCCACGTTGGAGTTCTTCGCTCCGACATTTCTTTTCTAAAGCTGTAGTTATAAGCGTTCAACTGAATCCCTGCGTTTCGAAGTTTCTGCCCGGCATTCTCAAAGTAGGACAACGGAGTTTCCAATCGCCAGCGGCGGAGCTTGTCAGGCCCGAGTCCCTGCGGTTCCAAATGCCCGCTCCAGAGTTCACAACTGTTAATGCCCACTTCTACAATCGCTTTGATGGCTTGTTCAAAGTCCCGATCGCGAAAGCTATAACTTTGGACACCCAGTTGGACACCATCGACCATCGAACTCGGTGCCTTCTGTGCCCATGCCAGATGAAGGGGCAATGCCATGCTCCCTGTGGCCATAGTGAGTTGGGTAGCAAACTGTCGCCTAGAGATTGGTCTCATGAAGATCTCCTCATTTTCGATGTTTACAAATCAGAGTTGACTGCTTCAAAGGTGACTCTGTTTTATGCTTCTCCCCCCCCCGCCTTCGGCACCCCTCTATTCGTGCGGGAGAGGAGTCCGTCATGCTCAGCCGAATGAGGGGTTCGGTAAGATGTCTTGCAATCTTCAATATATTGTTGATTTTGGATGGACTCCTCAACTACGCTTAAAATCTAACAATCCGGGCTGGAATTTGCAATCGATTCCGGTCAAAATCCTGCCCGCAAGAATGCCCATGGGATGGAAATCAGGAATTATGGGACATCCTTCTCTAGAAATCAGCCTTCCGTTTGATAGATTGGCCGGAAGTCTCGCTCTCCCTTTAAATTGCTCAATCTATGAACGAAAAATACGTTGAGGAGTAAACGAAATCAATGGTTGTTCCTCTGACCCCATTGGAATTCCGCCGCCGTGCAATCCATCTCTACCCTCAAAAGATAGGAGTTGTTGATGGCTCGAAGCGATTTACCTATTCGGAATTTGGGGATCGTGTCAACAGGCTTGCCATGGGACTGCATTCTCATGGGTATTCAGGAAAGCAGATGTCGTTTCATTTGTCTCAAATAATACCCATCACCTGTTGGAAGCTTACTATGGGATCATTCAAGCTCGGAGCCATCCTCAATCCGATTAATGTCCGCCTAGCAGGCGAAGAAATTGGATTCATCCTCAACCATTCCGAGTCGCAAATTGTTTTTTACCACTCCGACTTTCGTCTCTTGATCCAAAAGTTGCAACCGCGCCTGAATACAGTGAAGTATTTCGTCGAGATTGATACCAATTCAACGCTTCCCGGAAATTGTCAAGAGTATGAGGCTTTGCTTGCCGCAGCGGGCGAAAATACATTTTTGAACCGGTCAACTGACGAAAATGCTCCTGCTGAACTTTTCTATACTTCAGGGACAACGGGCCGCCCCAAAGGAGTGGTGCTGAGTCATCGGGCGCTCTATCTCCATGCCCTTGGGATTCTTGACCTGTCTGCATTTCTCCGACCGTGATGTCCTTCTGCATGTTGTCCCTTTATTTCACGTCAACGGATGGGGCTCACCTCACTTCCTGACCGCAGTAGGCGGCAAGCATGTCATGACTCGGAAAATCACTCCCTCAAGAGATATTCCGACTCGTTCAAGATGAAAAGGTCAGTCGAATCTTCGCCGTCCCCACCGTTTTTACCGCTTTGATTCATGCCATGGAACGGGTCCACTATGATCTGAGTAGCCTTCAAATGGCCATCATTGGAGGCGCTCCCGCTTCATTGACCTTGATCCAAGGCATTGAAGAAAAGTTCAAATGTCTGGCCATCGCCGGCTATGGCCTTACCGAAACGTCTCCGGTGATTTCCCTGGCACTGCCAACTGACACCGATGAAAACGTGGGATCCGCTTCGAAGATTGAATGTCCAAACAAGGCTGGGAGGGAAATGATCGTTGCCGAGATTCGCGTGGTCAATTCCGAAGGTCAGGAAGTAGCCCCTAATGATGAAGAGATTGGAGAAGTGATTGTCCGCAGCAACGTCGTGATGAATGAATATTTCAAAGACCCGCAAGCCACTCGGGACGCCATTCGCGACGACTGGTTTTACACCGGAGACCTGGCAACGGTTGATAATGAAGGATCTCTGCGAATTGTAGATCGCAGTAAGGACATTATCATCTCCGGTGGGGAAAATATTTCCTCGGCGGAAGTTGAAAACGTCCTCTATAGTCATCCAGCCGTTCTGGAGTGCGCGATCATTGGGATCCCGGACGACCGCTGGGGAGAGCTGCCAATTGCCATTGTCGTGCCAAAATTGGGACCCAGTTGAACGAGCAAGAGATCATTGATTTCACGCGTACCCGGACTCGCTCATTTCAAGTGCCCCAAAGCCGTGCATTTCAGAGATTCGTTACCCAAAGGAGGGACCGGAAAAATATCTGAAGCGGGAATTACGTCAGCCCTTTCTGGGAAGGACGCGAGAAACGAGTCAATTGATTGGGGAAAGCCACCGGAGAATAAAAAAAGTGGAATTTGTTATTCGCTATCGGTTCTCTACTATTTTCATTTTTCGTTGACTTATGACGGCGAATTGAGAAATGAAAAATGACCACTGGGAAACGAAGACTACAACACATAACCAATAACAAATAGACGATAACCGATAACCAATAATGTCGCTGCCCGCCCTTCGTTCCCACCGTCGTGGTTCATGACATTAATGGCTTTTTTCGCTCGGATAAATGCACTCATGAATTTCCCGTCGACCGCCGGAGCCAGAGTTTCCGGATCCAGGCCGGAATCGGTCAGAAAATCCCGTGCATCTTCCCCTTGGTAGATGCGAGTTGGCTGTACTTGAATATCCTCAAACCCTGCCTGGGCGAGTTTCTCCAGATATTCTGACTCCTGAAGCGCGCCGGCCACGCAACCAATCCAGAGCTCCATGTTTCGGCGAATCTCTTGTGGCACTTCACCTCTGACCACGACATCCGACACGGCCAGCCGACCCCCTGGTCTCAGGACCCGAAACGCTTCCTGCAGCACTCGATTTTTGTCAGCGGCCAGATTAATCACGCAGTTGGAAATGATGACATCCACCGAATGATCGGGAAGGGGAATATTCTCAATGTCCCCCTTCAAGAATTCGACGTTTGTGAGACCCGACTTGCGTTGATTCTCCCGTGCCAGTTCGAGCATCGGATCGGTCATATCCAAGCCAAAGGCTTTGCCTGTAGGCCCCACCCGTCTGGCCGAAAGCAAAACATCGATCCCTCCACCGGATCCCAGATCCAATACGGTTTCTCCGGGACGCAGACTGGCCAAGGCCGTCGGGTTTCCACATCCTAATGAGGCCTGCAACGCCTCTTCGGGTATTTCGCCGACCTGCTGGCTCTCGTAAAGATCCGATGTGATGGGGTCCTTCTGGCTTAAGTTGGAAGACGTTCCACAGCAACCGCTTTTCTTGGAACGGACTCGTAATGCTGCCTCGCCATATCTTTCTTGAACCATGGTTTTGATGTCGGAAGGCCCAAGATTTCCGCCTGCCTGCCCAATCTCGCCCTGGCTTTCTAACTGAACGTTTGTCCTGTTTTTTCCTGGCATAGTCATCTCCTTTATTTCTATAATAGTAGAAATAATAATGAAAAAAATTATGAGTCAAATTGTCCGTTCTGAATCGTGACTAACGGACGACTCCGGCCACAGCAATCTTCCATCAGAAAATGAAGCAGCTCATTCACAGTTGCAAAATTCAACGAGTAATAAATCCACTGGGCCTCCTTGCGAGAATGAATCAATCCTTGTTGTTGAAGTGTCTGCAGGTGATGAGAGAGAGTCGAATTGGCTCCCCCGATCTCCTTTTGAATATCACCGACACAACATCCCATTTCCCCGTAGGTCACCAACAGTCGAACGATCTGTAATCGGGGGGCGGAACCGAGGGCCTTAAAAAGCTCTGCGTAGTAATTGGTGCGTCGATCCTTCGTCTTCATATTTCGACTATAGTCGAAATATGAATCAAAAGTCAAGTGTTTTCTCGGAGGACATGACGGCCTTTGCATTTCTTCCATTTGTTCGGCCCAACAAAAATATAAACCGCCAAGGACGCCAAGGAAAGCAACTGAAACTCATCTCCAACGCAATTCAATCCTATTCATCCAAAAACAATCTCAGCAAGGTGTTGGCTCTAATGCATTGATTCTTGGCGGTCTTTGCGTTCCTGGCGTTTCTTTCAACAGGGGGCTAAGGGAAGGGGAGTAGGGGGGGACCAACTCAAAAAAATCAAGCGCGTTGCGGTGAACTATTCGCTTTCGATCACGAGCAACAAATCTTTGACATCCACTCTTTGCCCGGACTCGACAAGGAGATGGCTGATGCGACCGGAGATGGGAGCATAAATCGTGCTTTGCATCTTCATTGCTTCCAAAGCTAGACACTTATCTCCCCGTTTGACCTTCTGAGTGAGCTGGACGAAGACACTCGTGATGATTCCCGGGGAAGGGGAGCCAACATGACCGGGCTCGGCAGGATTGATTTTGGGATGAGCGGGAGCGGCAGCCCGAAGCGTTTTATCGCGGATAACCACCTCTCTGGGCTGACCGTTCAGTTCGAAGAAAACCGTCCTGTTTCCGTCGGGATGAGGCTCTCCTACCGTGAGAAATTTAATGACCAAGGTCTTCCCTGGCTCCAAATTCACAGTGATTTCCTCTCCAGAGCGCATCCCATAAAAAAACTGGGGGGTGGGCAGGACGCTCACGTCTCCAAAGCTATGCCGCTGCTTGGCGTATTTGAGAAAGACTTCAGGATACATTAAGTAGCTCAAGATTTCGTCATGCCGGACTGAACGCCCCACTTTTCTTTCCAGGACAACCTGGGTTTCCTCGAAATCAACATCAGGCAAATCTGCTCCTGGCCGACCCTTCTTGGGTTCAGCGCCTCTTAGGATGATCTTCTGCAATTGGCGTGGCCAGCCCCCGGGCGGTGTTCCTAAGGAACCGGAAAACATGTCAATGACTGAATTAGGAATGGATAAGTCGTGATGAAGATCCAGGTTCAAGATATCGGCTGCACGCATTCCCTTAGTCAGTAGAAACATCGTCATATCCCCTACAACCTTACTGGAAGGGGTGACCTTCACGATATCTCCGAACAGCAGATTGACTTCTGCATAAGTTTGTTCAACCTCGGCCCAGCGGTGTCCGAGTCCCATCGCTGCTGCCTGCTCAAGAAAATTCGTGTACTGGCCGCCGGGGATCTCATGCAAGTAAACTCTTGCATCGCCGGATTTCGGCCCACCATCGAAAGGAAGATAATAGGTCCGGACCTTTTCCCAATAGTCGGAACATTCGTTGAGGGTTTCAATATTTAAACCGGTGTCTCGCGGAGTATGTCTTAAGGCCTCAATGAGAGAATTCAGATTGGGCTGACTGGTTTGTCCACTCATTGACGAAATGGCCGCATCGGCAATGTCGACGCCCGCTTCAGAAGCCTTGAGAATAGAGGCCGCATTGACGCCACTGGTATCGTGGGTATGGAAGTGAATGGGAATCTCAATTTCCTCCCGCAATGCTTTCACGAGTTGGAAAGCCGCATAGGGCTTGCACAAACCGGCCATATCTTTGATTCCGAGAATGTGAGCCCCCCACCTCTCCAACTGCTTGGCCATTTTGACGTAATACTTCAACGAGTATTTTGGCCGGTTGGGATCGAGGAGGTCTCCCGTGTAACAGATCGCCGGCTCACAAATTGCCTTGGTTTCGAGCACTGCATCAATCGCAACCCTCATATTCTCAACAGAGTTTAAGGAATCAAAAATCCTGAAAATATCGATTCCTTGGCGGGCTGATTCCCGGACAAATTCGGCGACTACATTGTCCGGGTAACTCGTGTAACCCACGGCGTTGGATCCCCGAAGGAGCATTTGAAAACAAATATTGGGAATCAGTTCTCGCAACTGTTGCAATCGTTGCCAGGGATCTTCCAACAGGAAACGCATGCTGGTATCAAAAGTGGCTCCGCCCCACATTTCCAGACTGAAAAGATTGGGGAGTTGATGTGCCACGGCTTCGGCCACGCGAAGCATATCCAGGGATCGGACGCGGGTTGCCAGCAACGACTGGTGCGCATCACGAAACGTGGTATCGGTGACCAATAATCGCCGTTGTTTTCGAACCCACACGGCAAATCCCTTGGGGCCAAGTTCCTGGAGAAGTTGGCGTGTGCCCGGAGGGGGCGCCTGGCCCTTTGGAAAAGACAATTCAGGGAGGAGAATGGGCTCACTGTTCACGGAACTGGACCCCGCTCCATATCCTTCAGGCCACTTCTTCCCTATGACCTCAGGATTGCCGTTGATAATCACGTCGCCCAAGTAATTCAACAGCCGGGTTGCGCGATCCTTTCGCCGGATAAATCGAAAAAGATCTGGGGTCTCGTCGAGGAATGTGGTGGTCGAGCGGCCTGCCTGGAAGACTTCGTTATGCACCACATTCTCCAGGAAGGGAATGTTTGTCTTGACTCCACGGATACGAAACTCACGGAGAGCCCGGTCCATACGTTGGCAGGCTTCGACGAGGCTGACTCCCCAGGCGGTCACTTTGACGAGCAAGGAATCGTAATAAGGGGTCAGGATGGCTCCGCCGTAGGCTGTCCCACCGTCCAGGCGAATGCCAAATCCGGCGGGGGAACGATAGGTCGTAATCTTCCCGTAGTCCGGAGAAAAACTATTCTCAGGGTCCTCTGTCGTGATTCGGCACTGCAAGGCGAAACCGTGAAGGGGGAGATCCTTTTGTTTCGGCAGAAACAGGGGGGCCTCATGCAGACGATGGCCTTGTGCAATCAAGATTTGCGAGCGAACCAAATCGACCCCCGTAACCATTTCGGTTACGGTGTGTTCTACCTGGATGCGAGGGTTCACCTCGATGAAAAACCATTCTTCTGAATCGGTGTCTACCAGGAATTCAACCGTCCCGGCGTTAGAATAGCGAGCCTCCTTAGCCAGAGCCACGGCTGCTTCGCAAAGTTGCTTTCTCAATTTTGGAGAGACACCGACTCCCGGAGCGACTTCGACTATTTTCTGATGCCGGCGCTGAACCGAACAATCCCGTTCGTATAGATGCTGCACGTGACCATGCTGGTCCGCTAAAATTTGGACTTCAATATGTTTGGCCCGCTGAACAAAGCGCTCGAGGAAAATGGAACCGTCGCCAAAAGCGCCTTCGGCTTCCCGTCGGGCCTCTTCCAGCAGGGGCTCTAGCTCCCCTGCGGTTCGGACGACGCGCATCCCTCGGCCACCACCTCCAAAAGCGGCCTTAATGATGAGCGGATAACCGATCGACCGGGCAGCCTTCTTAGCGGCCTCAAACCCATGTACGGCTTGGAGCGTTCCGGGGACTACCGGGACTCCGGCCTTTTCTGCCAAGCGACGTGCCGCCACTTTGTCCCCGAGAAGTTCGAGCAACTCGGGCTCCGGCCCTATGAACGTGATTCCGGCTTTCTGACAAGCCCTGGCAAAAGCGGGATTCTCAGAGAGAAAGCCATAGCCTGGGTGGATGGCATCGACCTGCGTTTCCAATGCAATCGCCACGATCCCATCGATATCCAGGTAAGCTTGGATCGGTCCTTTGCCTTTCCCGACAAGGTAGGCTTCATCTGCCTTGAAACGATGCAGTCCCAGTCGGTCTTCTTCCGAGAAGATGGCGACCGTTCTCAGCCCCAATTCGGTGGAGGCCCGCATGATGCGGATGGCAATTTCACTTCGATTAGCGGCAAGTAGTTTCTTCATAGAGACCCATTGATGTTTTTGCGGCCTTCGTGGCGAGCAAAACCTTCTGATGAAAGCGTGGTCATTTTACACGGAGGGGCAGCGAATTCAAATCGAAGAATGGGAACATGCTGACACATTCTGAAGAGCTGCTCTTCTGCCGACCTAGAATCTCCCGGGTCAATCGACGGTGTATTTTATGCGTTTCAGCGTTTGAGTTAGATTAAACTAGTAAGGTTATGATCATTGGTTCTCTTCAATCAGGAGGCTTATGAATATTGAAAATGTCTATCAATCATTGCGGGTTCCCAATCCACCCCACACCAAGTTGGTCTTATTAGTTCTGGATGGGGTGGGAGACATTGCTACCCCGGGTACGAACTACTTGACTCCGCTTGAGGCGGCCCGAACTCCACAATTGGATCAGCTTGCCAAGGCTGCCGCCATGGGGCGCATGATTCCCGTGGCTCCTGGAATCACTCCCGGAAGCGGCCCCGGGCACCTGGGGTTGTTTGGCTATGATCCGCTCGAGTATGAAGTCGGCCGTGGCGTCATCGAGGCTCTTGGGCTTGGCATCGATTTGAAAACCGGAGATGTGGCAGCGCGGGCGAATTTCTGTACTCTTGACCCAAAGGGTATTGTGACCGATCGACGTGCCGGTCGGATTCCCACAGAGGTCAATGAGAAACTCTGCGAAAAACTGAGGAAAGTGAAAAAGGTTGGTAGCGCCGAGATCATCATCAAGCCGGGGAAATCCCATCGTTTCGTCGTCGTTTTTCGGGGAAAAGGTCTCGAAGGACCACTGACGGATTCTGACCCGCATCGTGAAGGCGAACCAATTAAGAAAGTACAAGCTGCCGTGAAATCAGCCAAGGCAAAGGAAGCAGCAGATATAGTCAATGACTTTTACGCTAAAGCTCTGCCTCTGATTGCCCAAGAACATCCGGCCAATGGATTTCTCCTCCGCGGTATTGCTCATTCGCCGAAGATCCCTTCGTTTCAAGAACGCTTTGGCCTCAAGGCCGGCGCCATTGCGGTGTATCCCATGTACAAGGGACTGGCGCAGCTCATCGGAATGAAAAAACTGGAAGGGACCGGTACCGTTCAGGAGGAGTTTGAAAAATACCTGGCGGAGTACGACAACTTCGATTATTTCTTCATTCATGTGAAGGGAACCGACATGGCAGGGGAAGACGGACGATTTGATCAGAAAGTTGCCGTTATTGAAGAGGTGGACAAGGCCCTGCCCATCCTGTTACAGAAGCGGCCAACCGTGTTGGCCATTACGGGTGATCATTCCACTCCGGTTCCGATGAAGTCCCACAGCTGGCACCCACAACCCGTGATGATCGCGGGTTCTGTAAGCGGCAGTGACAAATTGGAACGCTTTACGGAAACCAATGCAAATCGAGGCTCTCTAGGCGTCTTCAAGAGCAAAAACCTCATTCGTTACATGATGGCCAATGCCGGGTTGTTTGACAAATTCGGAGCTTGAATCAAGCCCTGGCAGGGGAGTTCTAGTACTAAATTGCACAAATTCGCGGCAATTGTTGTAGCTGGGGTCGTTGACCCCGGGCTTAAATAGCGGGGCCAACTGCAACACAGAATTCTGCAAGTTTGTACTAGAGAGATTCAGAAACGCCAAGAACGCCAAGTGCGCCAAGAGTAAAAACATTGGGGTTAAAGCTTCATTGGGGAACTCTTGGATATGCAGGAATGAAATTTCACTGGAGATGAGTTTTCGTTGCTTTTCTTGGCGATCTTAGCGGTTCAAATCTTTCCAGCTTACTCATGTTTTTTGATATTTCTCGTGCCGTCTCGTTGGGTAATCAGTTCTGAATTTTTTTCATCTCACCGCCCGATGAATTGAATATTCATGAGGAGTTTGTGTTAATGTTAGTTTTCTCGTTCCAACTCGAACTTCTCGCCATCCCATCAAATCATCAGCCCGGAGGGTCACTTGGCAAACCGTGAGGCAGAAAATTTCTTGCGAGAGACTCCAGATCGAAGGCTCGTAGAAAAGGAGACTCGTCCGGCCACGATCCCCGAAGCGACTCGTCTCAGTGAAATCTCTTCCCAACAATGGAAGTCCGGCACAGCAGCCTGGCTCGGCTGGTTATTTGATGGACTGGACATGCATCTCTACACGCTCGTGGCGGCCCCGTTTGTGATGCAGTTGCTGCAGGTGCATAGCTTCGCGGACCCCAAGGTCAAACTGTACAGTTCCTGGATTCAAGCAGCCTTCCTCATCGGATGGGCTTTGGGAGGCGGTTTCTTTGGCCGAATCGGAGATCTTCTCGGACGAAGCCGGGCGCTTTCCTTGACGATTCTGACCTATGCTATTTTTACCGGCCTCTCTTCTTTTGCTCAGACTTGGTGGCATTTATTAATTTTTCGTTTCCTCGCGGCGTTAGGAATTGGAGGCGAGTGGGCCGTTGGGTCGGCTCTCTTGTCGGAAACCTGGCCGCGCCGGTGGCGTCCTTGGATTGCGGCCGTCCTTCAAACCGGCGTGAATATCGGCGTGTTGCTGGCGTGTGTAACCGTTTACGTCATGGCGGACCAGAATCCGCGCTGGGTTTTTCTTCGTCGGCATTCTTCCCGCCATTTTGGTGTTCTGGATTCGACGAGCCGTTCCTGAGCCGGCAGAGTGGCACGCCGCGAAAGCTCAAAGCGCAGCATCATGAACCTTCGATTATGGAGCTTTTTCGAGGGGAGGTGCTCCCCATTACTGTCAAGACGATCCTGGTCTGTTCTCTTTCCTTGACCGCCTGGTGGGCATTCCATGTTCTGGAACCAGCAGCATGTGCGAAATCTTCCGGAATTGGCAACCTGGACGGTCTATGATCGAGAGCAACTGGTGAGCAAGTTTTTCTTCATCGTCGTCGTGGCTTCGATGGGAGGAAATTTTTTTGCGGGATGGATTGCCAGCCTATTCGGATACCGGAGGAGTATTGCGTTATTGTGTTCTGTGTTTTTTTCTGGCCATGTTTGGTGCCTATAGCGTCCCGCGCGACCACCGTTGCTCTCCTTCTCTGGCTGCCTTTGATTGGGTTCTGTTCAGGTGTCTTTGGCTTATTTACGATGTATCTCCCGCCTCTTTTCCCGACTCTCCTGCGCACGACCGGAGCGGGGTTCTGTTATAACATTGGACGAATCGCGGCTGCTTTGGGCACTGTATTTTTCGGACTTTTTTCCAAGGTTGGCAGTTTTCGCGTTGCCCTGTTCTATGCGTCTTTCCTCTTTCTGCCTGCTCTCGCCGTTGCGTTGAGTCTTCCTGAACCAAAAGATTCACATTAGTAATACCTGACAGTTTCAGAAGCTGAGAGCCACAAAGGTGGGGCTTATGTCCCATTAGGTAGCCACGATTGAACTCGGCTTTTTGGAGTTCAATCGTGGGTTGGGACGGGATTCGATGATATTACCCCACGATAGCCGCGGAAGACACGGCAATCGTGGCTACCAGACGACAGGCAGGCTGCTCACTTGCTCTTATCCGGATAAGGCGGAGGGGTGGGCAGTTTCACGGGCTGTTTCTTCATCTCTTCCAGGATGACGGCAATGGCTTTGTCGAGTTGTTCGTCAATCCCAACGTATTCTTTGGCAGGATCGTTATCCACAACGATATCCGGATCAACGCCATGACCCTCAATCACCCATTCTTTCCCGGACAGATCAAAAACCGAAAATTCCGGACGGTTCAAATATCCTCCGTCGACAAGCGGAAGCGTTCCACGAATCCCGACGACGCCGCCCCATGAGCGTTTCCCAATCAGTTTTCCCAGTTTGTGAATCCTGAAACGGTAAGGAAATAGATCTCCGTCTGAAGCCGAAAATTCATCGAGGAGACAGACTTTTGGACCGAGGACCAGCCCGCTGGGGTTATAGACGATGGCTGTGTTCCGAGCCACTCCAAATAGAGCGATTTCGCGGCGCAATTTCTCAATCAACATCGGAGAGATGTTGCCCCCACCATTCCCCCGGACATCGAGGATCAATCCCTCCTTACCGAAGTTGAGGGTAGTAATATTTGGCAAACTCATTGAGACCTTCCACCCTCATGTTTGGGATATGAATGTATCCGACTTTCCCATCCGTGGCTTTGCTGACTTTTTCGACGTTCTTCTCTACCCACTCGTAATAGTAAAGAGGTCGCTCATCGCTGATGGGGATCACGACCACTTCCCGGCTCCCTTCTTCTTTCGCCTGAGCATTCAATTTCAAACGAACCTGTTTATCGACTGTGCTTACCAGAGATTCATAGATGTCAACCATGGAATTGGTCGGCTTGCCGTCGATTGCCAGAATATAATCCCCCTCGTGGGCGTCTACGCCCACCTCCGAAAGAGGGGAACGAACTTTTTTGTCCCAGTTTTGGCCAGGTAAAATTTTTCTGATCCGGTAGTATTTTGAAGCGGGGTCTCGTTCGATGCGGGCTCCCAGTAAACCCATTTTGATTCGCTCCACTTTGGGCATATCGCCCCCGCCCACATAAGTATGTCCAGCATTCAACTCGCCAATCATTTCTCCAATGACGTAATCTAAATCGGCACGGTGTCCCACATGCTCTAAAAGAGGCTCATATGTCTTCCGGACTCCTGCCCAGTTCACTCCGTTCATGTTCGGCGCATAAAAGAAATCCCGCATCTGGCGCCAGCATTCATTGTAGATCTGCCTCCATTCGGCAGACCGATCCAGGTTCATTTTCATGTCAGACAAATTCAAACGCTCTTTGAGATCCAGGCGGGAGTTAGGAACATCGAGGATGGCATAAGAACCCTGCTGCCCTACGATCATCTTTTTTCCATTCGCCGAAACTTCAAAGCCATTGACCTCACCGAGTTCGGTCTCTTTTTGCTTGTCTAATTCAAACATCAGGAGTTTGGGCTTCTCGTCTTTGCTACCGCTGCGAACATAATAAAGTCGCTCACCCACGGACGCCAAATTTCGATAGGAAGAGGCAGTAACTGGTAATTCAATAATTCGACTCTTCAGCCCCGACTCATCGACTTTGACAATCACTGATTTCTTCTGTTCCTCTTCCTTTTTTTTGTCCTTTCCGGCATGATTCTTTCGGTTCATTCTCGGTGATTTTCACCTCATCACTTTTTGGTTCGAACGGAGATTTCGTAGAGCGGTCGAGGGTGACGAAATAGATTCTCTGCAAGTCGCTATAAATGAAGTCCCGATCCGTCTGGCCATAGGTTGGGTTGAAATCCCGGTTTGAAACGAAGAAAAGGAATTTCCCATCCGAGCTGAAAGCTGGTTCTCCTGAAGCGAACCAGCCATCGGTGACTTCGATCCGCTGCTGTTTTTCCAAGGAATAAATAGAGACCGTGGGGAGTCTATCCTCTTCGATTTGGGCATAAGTGATCCACAGGCTGTCTGGAGACCAGTTGAAGTCCTCGAATTCCCATGCCTTGGCTTGCGCCGCCAGAGTGACTTTTTCAGTCTCAATATCAACGTACTGGAGGCGGAGTTTCTTGTCGGACCAGAGGATCTTCTTGCTGTCGGGTGACCAGAGAAGCTTGTACTTGTATGTGTCTCCGTTGTGGGTCAATTGCTTGGCAGGTCCACTTCCATCCTGCGGCATGATGTAAATCTCTTCTTCTCCGGTAGCGTCCGAGATGTATGCGATCCACTTGCCATCGGGAGACCACTTAGAATTCCGTTCGTGAATTCCGGAAGAGTTTGTCAGATTCCGTGTATTGCCGTACTTTGCCGGGAGTAGTAAAAATCTCACCTCGGGAACCCAATAACGCACGACTGCCATCGGGAGCGATCTCATAATTGCTAATCCCTTTGCTCACATCGATCAGACCACCTCGCTTCCAGACAAGGTCTTCATGAATGAAGATGGGCACCTTTTCGGCCTTTTCACTCGATAGATCCATCCGATACACAGTATCCGCCATTCTCAAAAACTATGGCTCGATTGCCCAGCGACGGGAATTTGATGTCAAATTCGACAAAATGGGTCAGAGCGCTGGTTTTCTTGGTTCCCAGATCATAAACGTAGAGATTCATTCGCTTGTTTTCATCGCGGTCCGAGAGGAAGTAGATCTTATTTCCACTCCACATTGGGATAATGTCCTGGGCCGGATTATTGGTCAGGTTCGTGGTTGTTTTGGTTTGAAAATCGTAAATCCAAATATCGTCTGCCTGTCCGCCGCGATAGCGTTTCCAGGTTCGAAATTCCCGGAAAATCCGGTTGTAGGCGAGTTTATTTTGGTCAGGGGAGAACGAGCAGAACCCGCCTCGAGGTAAAGGCAGTTCTTCCGGGAATCCCTCCCTCAATCGACGCCAGCAGTAATTGTCCTTTGAATTCATTAAATTGAGTTTTCTTGGAACGAAAAACAATCTGGTGTCATTTTTCCATCCCATGACGATATTGTTGGGCCCCATGCGATCCGCCACGTCATCCCGCTCTAGTGTCGCAGTGAACGTGAGTCTTTTGGGAACTCCGCCTTCGGCTGGAATCAGATAAACTTCGGTATTCCCATCGTATTGGCCGGTGAAAGGCAATGGTCTTGCCATCAGGCGAAAAACGCGCAAACATTTCATACCCGTTGTCACTGGTCAGTTTGCGGGCTGTCCCGCCTGTGGCAGAAACAGCGTAAAGGTCCCCCGCGTAACTAAAGACAATTTGATTGTCATAAATCGCAGGAAAGCGCAGTAATCGGGCTTCAGACTGGGCAAGTGTGTTGGTTCCTCCAAAAAGAAGGAGTAGCATGAAAGGCATCATTGTTTAATGCGCATGGTTTTCTCCGGATATTTGTGCTGGGGTGAGAATTAGTGCAGAGCATAGTAGGGGTCTCATTAAAAAGGAATAGAAGCGATGCAGGAAGATCTCTTTCAACAAGCCATTCAGGCTTTTGATTACTTGAATGCGACAAGACCCGAACGTTCTGCGAATTCAGGGACAGGAGCATCCCAGAGAATTGTGGTATGCCCGGGAACTGACGCGTTGGGTATTGCAACTCCAACCCAACGCCTCCGAGGCCCTGCGGCTGGCCGCCCGCTCCCAGCATCTGGAGCGGTGGAAAATTCCGCGAAGCGACTTTCCCCCCGGAAGGGTTGGATATTTGAACTGGCGCAAAAAGCTGTCCCAATATCATGCCTCCCGAGCGGAGGAAACACTTCGGGCCCTCCATTATTCTGAAGAAATCGTTCAACGAGTCCGGGAACTTAACTTGAAACAAGACATCCGACATGACCTTGAGACACAAGTGTTGGAGGACGCCCTCTGTCTAGTCTTTCTAGAAAGCCAATTTGCCGAGTTCTCTGAAAAAACAGAAGAAGCTAAACTCGTCGAGATCATTCAAAAAACCTGGAAAAAAATGAGCTCCAAGGGGCACGCGAATGGCTCTGCAATTGGATCTCGACGAGGCGACCCGGAGGCTCATCGAACAAGCCACTTCCAAACCCGGTTAAGGCGCAGCCCTGTGTCCCTAGTTGTAAATAAACCGAAACGCCAAGGCCCAAGAAAAGCGGCGGAAACTTGGCGATCTTAGCGTTCTTGGCGTTTCCATCTTTTTGGGGTCCACCCGCGAAGAAACTCAGTTCTTCAGGGTTCGACCTTACTTCACAAAAGTTGCCTGCTTAATGTAATCCAATTTCGGAAATTCGCTCTTCAAGTAGTGTTGCCTTCAGATTGAATTCGCCCTTGTGAAGGACCTCGGCCATTCGGGTAACCTTCTCCGTAATCTTTATAGAGCGCGTCCACCACTGACATCCCTTCAATGACTTTCCCGAACGGCGAAAATCCCATCGTATCCAACTTGCTGTTGTCACCAAAATTGATGAATAGCTGGGTGGTTCGCGTTCCTGGACCCGCTGTGGCAAAGGAAATCATCCCGCGCACATTGGATTCTTTTACCGGATCGTCCTGGATGTGGGCTGGTTCCCACTTTTCACTGACCTTTGGATCGCCGTGGATCCCGAATTGTGCCATGAATCCCTCGATGACCCGGAAAAAGGCCACATCGGTGAAGTACCCGGCCTTCACCAGATTGTAGAAACGGTCCGCTCCGAGCGGCGCCCAGGCTCGCGTGACTTGGATGACGAAATCTCCTTTTGTGGTCTCAAACCTTACCTTATATTGTGCGGGGCTACTGCCTTTGCCAAGGAAGGGTCAAACAGTTCTGGGGCAGGTCCCTTTGGCTTGGCCGGGACGGCTTAAGAGCGCCAGTTTCAGCTCCCGGTTTGGTTCCGGGTTTCTTTGTTTGAGCTGACTCAGTGATGGCTCTTTGGCGGGGGTTTCGGTCGGTGCTGCAGGCTCGGTTGCGCTGCAGGTTTCTCGGCTCCTCTGAAGTCCCTGGAGTAGGGGCTTTTTCTGACGGGGAGGAGCAGGAGCGGGCGATGGTGTTTCCTTGGTTGGCTGACCTCCGCAGCCCAATAGGCACAAACAGATCATCAGGGCAAGACTCCAGATAAGGTTCTTCAATTTAGGCATATCAACACTCCGTTTGAATTGATCTAATGAATGGAATAGGGGGTGGCGAGAGTAAAGGGCGCAATGACGACATCAAATTTTTCCCCCTCCTCTGTGGCCATCTGATAAGTTCCTCGCATAGAGCCCACTTCCGTCTTCAAGGGGCAAAAACTAGAATAAGTAAATTGTTCGCCCGGAACAATGATGGGCTGTTCCCCGACGACCCCTTGCCCAGTGACCTCTTCCTGGTTGCCGTCGGCGTCATGAATTTTCCAGTGCCGCGAGAGTAATTGGACGGTCTCTTCACCTTCGTTCCTAATGGTGATTTGATAACTAAAAAAATAGTGTTGGTCCTTAGCGGAGGAACGTTCAGGCTGATAAGTCGCCTCTGCGATAACGCGAATCCCGCGTGTTACTGATTCCGACATAATTCCTCTCCAGTGCTTCAGAGTCAGGATTGAATCTTAGCTCGGAAGGGCTATAAAGCCAAGCCTGTTGAAAGTACAAGACTTCAAGGAAGGCATTTTCCAAGATAAATACATTGGCATGTTCATCCCGCAGTGTAGTCTGATAGATTGAATTTGGAAATGGGAACAAATATCACTTAAAGTACGTTTCATTCACCGAAGCCTGTGGTGACCTCAGCAAAGGAGGGGTTCGATGGCCCTGAAAGATTTTCTTAAGAAACAGTTTATTGATGTCATTCAATGGACGGAGAACAGTGAAGGAATTCTGTCCTATCGCTATCCGATGCAGGACTTTGAAATCCAATATGGAGGCTCGCTGACGGTTCGCGAATCTCAGATGTCTGTCTTTGTCAATGAAGGGAGAATTGCCGACGTCTTCCCCCCTGGAAGGTATACGTTGACAACCCAGACTCTGCCTCTCCTAACCAACCTGATGAATTGGGATAAGCTTTTCGAATCTCCCTTCAAGTCGGATCTGTATTTTTTCAGCACGCGATTACAGCTGAACCAAAAATGGGGAACGGCAAATCCCATCACTATTCGAGACAAGGAATTCGGGGCTGTCCGGCTAAGGGCCTTTGGAATCTATAGCTACAAGATTTTCGATCCTCGTGCCTTTCACATGCAAGTGAGTGGTACACGTGAACAATATATGGTCTCAGACCTGGACGGGCAATTGCGCAATACAATTGTCGCCTCCATTTCCGATTTGTTTGGCCAATCGTCTATCCCCTTTTTGGATATGGCAGCCAATCAGGATGAACTGGGCAACCAGATGAAGCAGAAACTCGATCAGGAATTCAAGCGGATCGGCTTGGCACTCGATACGCTCCAAGTCCAAAATGTTTCTCTTCCGGACGAATTGCAAAAGGTTCTGGATCAACGCATCGGAATGGGATTGATCGGAGACATGTCCAAGTTCACGCAGTATCAAACGGCTCAGAGCATTCCGATTGCGGCGGGTAACGAAGGCGGAGTGGCAGGGATTGGAGCCGGGCTGGGTGCGGGGTTAACTATTGGCCAGACCATGGCGACCTCGATGGCCAGCGCCATGCAGCCCCCGAAGCTCCCGACTGATGCGACTGCCGAAGTCACGGCACTGCTTGAGAAATTACATGATTTGATGAGCAAAGGGGTTCTTACGAAAGAAGAGTTCGAAGTAAAAAAGGCAGAGTTACTCAAGAAACTCATCTGAAGTTCTGGGAGTACAGGCGTCTCGCGAGTTTTATGGGTTTCAAGACTTCGAGGAGATGCTCAATCCCCCAATGAGGAATTCGTTCTTCACCAACCAGTGTCCCCCCTTGCATGTGCAAGGGTGGAGCAGTCTCTACTTTGTCCCCCCTTAAAAAAGGGGGGACTTGAGGGGGGTCTGGGTTGGATACATATCACGATTTATTGTGTTCGTATTAAGTACGGAAGGAGTATCGCTTGGGTGGCGTTGAGTGGTTGGTTGAAGCTTTTGGGTGCCGGTCTGAGGCTTTGCAGGACTTGACCGAGTTGCGCGGGCTTTTCCAGCAAATCGTTGGCGAGATGGGATTGAACCCGATTGGCAAGCCAGTTTGGCATCAATTTGCAGGGCATGGAGGGGTTACTGGAATTTGGCTCTTGCAGGAGTCGCATCTGACGATTCACTCTTTTCCGGAATTTTCTTCCGTTTGTTTGAATGTCTTTTGTTGCCGGCCCCGGCCAGCCATAGACTGGAAGGCGTCGCTATCTTCACGTCTCGGCGCCTCTGACATCGAAGTCCGGCAATACCTCCGCTGTTACGACAGGGAGGGGAAGACATCCTCCCTTTGAGTTTGCTCAATGATGACTTCGAATTGTCCCTCGTGCGGCGCGGCCATTCACTTCCAATCGGCAGCTTCGATTTTGGCCATTTGCGAGTACTGCCACTCCACCTTGGTTCGTCATGACCTCAACTTAGAGGACATCGGCAAGATGGCTCAGCTGCAGGTTGACGGAACCCCTGTACAACTGCGGGCCGAGGGCATTTACCGAAATGTCCATTTCGGAGTGGTGGGACGAATTCAATTGCGCTATGACCAAGGGCTTTGGAACGAATGGCATCTCTTGTTTGACGATATGCGAGACGGATGGCTCGGTGAAGCCCAAGGGACTTATGCCGTTTCGTTTCTAGTGCAGGTCCCTGAGACAGTCCCGGCCTTTGTAGACGTTGCTCCCGGTAAAAAGCTTCAATTGAATGGAAAGCGGTACGAGATTCGGGATATCCAAAAGGCCCTCTGTATCGCTGGAGAAGGGGAGTTGCCCTTTCAAGTTGGCCCGGGCTATGAAGCGCCCGTGGTCGACTTAGTGGGTGAAGACAATACTTTTGCAACGATTGACTATAGCGAAGAAAGCCCATTGGTTTTTCTGGGCGAGTATGTTGAATTCGACGAGTTACAACTCTCTGGGTTAAAAGCATTCGATGGATGGTAAATTGGATTCGACTTTGCAACCACCGCTTTCCCCTCCATCCGCGCCCTCAGTCAAAGCCTTTGCCTGTCCGGGCTGCGGTAACTCTCTGACTGTCCGAGGCATGCAGCAGACCGAGTCCATCGTCTGTGAAACTTGCGGCTCCGTCATCGATCTGACGGATGAAAACCTGCGGATCATAGAGACCTACCAAGCTCGAATCAAATATGAGCCGATGATTCCTCTGGGTACTCGCGGAAAGCTTCGCGGAGAACCCTTTGAGGCCATCGGTTACCTTCGCCGCAAGATTGAAGTGGAAGGCGTCGAATATGAGTGGAGTGAGTATCTCCTGTTTAACCCCTACAAAGGGTTTCGATGGCTGACCGAATACAACGGACATTGGAACTATGTAAGGACCACAACCAATGTTCCTAAAGAAACTTTCACAGTGGCGACGGGGCCGGTGAATTATCTTGGAGAATCCTTCCTTCATTTCCAGTCCTGCGTGGCCCAAGTGAGCTACGTGGTCGGAGAGTTTTATTGGAAGGTTGCCGTGGGAGAAACCTGTACTGTCCATGATTATGTTGCTCCTCCTCACATCCTAAGCAAAGAGGTTACCGACAAGGAAGTTACCTGGTCGATCGGTGACTACACTGAGCCGGAAACTGTGTGGAGCAGTTTTCAACTGAAAACGCCGATTCCGCCCAAGGTCGGAGTCGCTCCCAATCAACCCTCGCCTTTCGAAGAGCAATCTGGAAAAATATGGAAGGTTTGGAGCGTTTTATTCTTCTTGCTCCTTTTTCTCCAAATACTTTTCTTACTTCTCTCTCAAAATAGGCTCGTCTATCAGAACGCTTTTGCTTTTCACCAGGCGGATGTGGAGAAGGCGCGAGTCACCGACATCTTTGAACTGACAGGCCGCCCTTCCAACGTAATTATTGAAAGCCGCGCAAACGTGGATAACAGTTGGATCTATCTCAATCTGGCCCTGATCAACGAAGAGACTGGCAATGCCTACGACTTTGGCCGGGAGGTCAGCTATTACCACGGTTACGATGGGGGCGAATCATGGAAAGAAGGCAGCCCAAGCGATGAGGCAATTATCCCTGCCGTGCCTTCTGGACATTACTACTTGCGCATCGAGCCGGATGCACAAGTTCGGGAGATGAACTATTCCATTCGGGTGTACCGGGACGTCCCCCGCTGGACGTATTTTTTTATGGCTCTCGGTGGCCTGTTATTGATTCCTCTCATGCTTTGGTCAAGAAGACGTTCCTTCGAATACCGGAGATGGGCGGAAAGTGACCACCCCATGGTTACCGCTAAGGAGGATGAATAGGCATGTATCGTTTTCTTTTGCTTTTCGGGACTTTGGTCCTGGGGCTTTACACGGGGGCTGAATATCGGGGGTGGAGTCTGACGAGTTACGATGAAGTGAAAAATATTCCCAAATCGATACGTGACAATCCAGGCGCCTATCGAAGTGTCTATCAGCGTTTCTATCACAAGTGAAAGGCAAAGGAGGGGAGGCGAACGTGAGCGGACTGATCAATTTTGGTTTCGTATTGAATGCGGTTGTCTTTTCTGTTCTGGGGATCTTTATTTTCTGGGTTTCATTTGTCTTGATAGACAAACTAACGCCCTATCACCTGTGGAAGGAAATTATTGAGGAGCATAATACGGCTCTCGCCATTGTAGTTGGAGCGATGTCGCTAGGCATTTGTATCATCATTGCTGCCGCGATTCATTCCTGACTCGCTTGAGACAGCGCTTAATCGGCTGATGGAAACGCCAGGAACGCAAAGATCGCCAAGGTACAGCTAATCGTGACTGCCGACGAAGTACCCAAAGACATTGTTGAAAGCACTCCGGCGGCCTCAGGTTCTGCTGCTATTGTGTTCTTGGCGCCGTCCCGCGGCGTTTCGCTTTTCTGTATGCAAGTTCGCGACAGAACTTTAAAGTTAGCGCTCATGGCACCTTAACTTCGGCCGGCCTTTTTTGAGTGGCCGGCCAGTCAGCCCAGTATCAAATGGGCAGCTTCGATAGATTGCCCAGTACTCACCACTTGTCCTCGACCAATCCCTCATGACTTACGCTCTCCTGATCTCCGTTTTCATTATTTCTTCTTGCGGACTTGTTTATGAACTGATCGCGGGTACTCTGGCGAGCTACCTCTTAGGGGATTCGGTCACTCAATTTTCCACCATCATCGGGACGTATCTGTTTTCGATGGGGATGGGGTCCTATCTCTCTCGATACATCGGCAAAGGCCTGATTTCCAAATTCATTCTCATGGAACTGTTTGTTGGCATCATCGGAGGTTATTCCGCGGCCGCTTTATTCCTGATCTTCTCGTATGTCAACTCTTTCCGGATCGTCCTCTACTTCTTGGTTTCAATCATTGGTGTCCTCGTGGGACTGGAAATTCCGCTTTTGCTAAGAATTTTGAAGGAGCGACTCGCCTTTAAAGATTTGGTCTCGCAGGTCTTGACGTTCGACTATTTAGGCGCGCTGGTTGCATCCCTTTTGTTCCCTATCGTACTAGCTCCCAAGCTGGGGTTAGTCAGGGCTAGCCTTTTTTTTGGACTCCTCAATGCCTTGGTGGCTGCCTGGACAACCTGGGTGTTTCGTCGGCAACTCCCTCAGGTGCTCTTTATGCGCAGTCAATGTCTAGCCGTCATCGCTGGCACTTCTCCTGGGATTGGTTTATGCCGACCCGATTACCACGCTTTCCGAGGAGAATCTCTACAGTGATGAAATCATTTTCGCCACGTCTTCTCCCTATCAACGGATTGTGTTGACACGCTGGAAGGATGACCTGCGTTTATTCCTCAATGGTCACCTGCAATTCAGTTCCAGGGACGAATATCGCTATCACGAAGCTCTGGTTCATCCCGGGCTTCAATTCCTACAAGCGCCAAAGCATGTTTTGGTGCTGGGCGGTGGTGATGGATTGGCGATTCGCGAGATTCTGAAATACGAATGTGTCGAACAGATTCTGCTGGTCGATTTAGACCCGGAGATGACCCGGCTTTTCACGCAGAATCCTCTTCTGCGGAAGCTCAATCAGGACTCCTTTCATTCGCCAAAAGTCAAAGTGATCAATGCCGATGCCTTTATCTGGCTGGACGGAAGTGATGAGATGTTTGATTTTGCGGTGATCGATTTCCCGGATCCGACCAGTCACTCCCTGGGGAAGCTTTATACAACGGCTTTTTATCGGCTACTGGAAAAGCATCTGTCAGTAAATGGCGCAGTCGTCGTTCAAGCCACGTCGCCTTTGTTTGCTCGCCGCTCATTTTGGTGCATCACGAAAACCTTAGAAAGCGTCGGATTCCAGGTAAAGCCTTACCACACCTATGTCCCGTCTTTTGGAGAGTGGGGGTTTCGTATTGGCTACCAAGCGGCCCTATGCTGTTCCCCAAACTTTTCTCCCGGACCTAAAGTTTCTGACGGCGGAAACGGCTCCGGCACTTTTCCAATTTCCCAACGATATGCAGCCGGTCGAAGTGGAAATCAACCGGCTCAACAACCAGGCTCTGGTCCAATACTACGAATCCGAGTGGCATCAGGTGACGCCGTGAACCGCCGTAAGTTTCTTCAATTGGTATCCGCTCTTGCCTCTGCAGGTGGAGTTCTTTCTTCCTGCAGGAAGACTCCCCACTTCACTCCATCACAGGTGAACTTAAGGGCCCCTTTCACCAGGTCGGACATTTGCTTCGAGAGGGGAAGATCCCTGCACCATCGCATGAAATAAGGTCCCGGTAGTCATCATCGGCGGGTGGAGTCTCGGGGTTGAGCGCAGCCTGGAAGCTCAAGAAGGCAGGGTTCCATGAATTTCAGTTCTTTGAGCTTGAGCCGGAGTGCGGAGGGAATGCCATCTTCGGAGAAAACCGGATTACGCCGTTTCCGTGGGGGGCTCATTACCTTCCCATTCCGACCCGTGAGTCGAAGGCGGTTGTTGAACTCCTGGAAGAGTTGGGGTTATTGAAGGCTACACGAGTGCAGGGACGCCCATTTATCGGGAGCAGTATCTTTGCTTCTGATCCCCAAGAACGTCTTTATCTCCATGGACGCTGGCAAGAAGGACTTCTCCCGCTGGTCGGCGCCACACGAAGGGATCTGGACGAGTACAATCGATTTAAGGATTTGATGCTCAGTTATCGGCACCGGCGCGGCAAAGATGGGCGGAAACCGTTTGCGATCCCCATGGATTTCAGCTCGCGGGATCCGGAGTTTCTGGATTTGGATCGAATTTCGATGCACGAGTATCTGAAGAGTAATCATTTTGATTCTCCTCACTTGCACTGGTATATCAATTATGCCTGTCGTGACGACTTTGGGACGTCTTATACCATCGTTTCCGCCTGGGCGGGACTGCATTATTTTGCCAGTCGGGATGCGGGAGACGAAGAGATCGAAAATACAAGTGTGCTGACCTGGCCCGAAGGGAATGGCTGGATCATTCGCCGATTGCGGGAATCACTGGCAACGTCGATCACGACTCAGCTCATTGGTCTTTCGTGTTGCAGCCGGCAAAAAACTCGGTGCTGGTCGATGTCTATCATTTCCAGACGGGGAGCTCGACACGCATTCAGGCATCCCATGTGGTTCTTTCCTGTCCGAGATTCTTGGGAAAATACTTGTTAGATCCTGCGGCAGAAGACAACCTCGAGAATTTCGGCTGAATTCGAATATGCCCCCTGGATGGTCGCCAACCTGAGCTTGAAAAATTTCCCGCTCCCTCGAAGCGGCTTCCCTCTTTCCTGGGATAATGTCATCTACGACAGTGAATCTCTCGGATATGTGGTCGCGACACATCAGAGTCTAAAGACATTTATTCCTGAAACCGTGTTCACCTACTACTACGCGATGACGGGATCCTCCGGCTTCCCATGAGAGAACTCGGTTGTTGGAGATGGATTGGAGAAGTTGGCTCGACTTCATTGTTCGAGATCTTAGCAAACCCCATCCCGACATTGCACAATTGATCACTCAGGTTGACGTGTTCCGCTGGGGACACGCCATGGTGCGACCAAGACCCGGATTCATGTGGGGGGCCGCCAGGCAAGAGGCGGCACAGTCGATCGGGAATATTCACTTTGCCCATTCAGATCTCAGCGGATTTTCGATTTTCGAGGAAGCTCAATATAGAGGCATCCTGGCCGCAGAGAAGATTCTAGTAAAGCCATGGGTATCCCTTTCCCTCCTCCCTGGCATAAAGGTATCCGAAACTCCCGCCCAGTGTAGTCTCACCATTTCTGTATTGCTTTAAATGGGGGCGGTGACCCCGAATGCGGTTGACATTGGCCGGTTTTTCCGATTGTTGCCCGAAGGGGAAAAGGATCTCAGAATTAACAACTTAGCACGTTACTGTTTCCCGAATGGATTCCCGTTGGTCCATTCCAAGAGAAATGAAAGCGCCAGATGGAAGGGAGTATAAGAACTCTTGAGGCAGTCAAAGAGTTCTCACATTGCTTTGATATTCTGCCTATCAGACTCTGTCTTCAAATCCGGCGAATATCACTGCGAACTCGATCAGCCCTATCTTTGTAAATGGTTCGAACTCAGTTGCTGGGATTTACGTTCTTCTTCTTGGGATCCCTTGGTGGTCTACTCGCTACATTGCCTTCTCGAGGCAAGATCCGCTCTCGCCGTCCTGGCCAGAGATCCGCGGGGCCAAGCCTGCGCCGGCGTCTCAATATTAACTCCATCATTACCGAGCCAGGCACCTTTGAAACCGAGTGGAGCAATATTTACTCGACCACCGGAACCTTCTTCATGCCGACGACTCTCAAATTAACTCCAGGCACGGGGACGGGTTTTTGGGGACGGACGGAGTTGAGTGCCAGTTTTGATTCGGTTTACAGTTCCAAACTGACTGACCAGCGGTCCGTTCAATTCAGCGATCATATTACGGTTGCCTCAACCACCGTACTTTACGCAGGCCCGAAATGGAATGTGGCGATTGCCCCGGTGGCCACATTTTACTGGCGAGATGAAAAAGGCGCGCGATTGGGAGCAGTCGCCATTGCCCGATACGAATCGGGGGCGAATACCGCGGGAGTTAGTGCGAGTTGGACCGGTGCCACTTCACCTTCGCCAACCAATCCGGCTGGGACTCTGGATTTAGTGGGAGGTTACGGGAGAAAGCTTGCCAATGCGGGAGCCATGAGTCACTTTACTCCCTATGGGAATATGGTGTATGAACGATCCACGGGTGGTTTCCATGGACTCTCTCTGGTGGAAGGATTGGAGTATCAGGTGAATGAGAAAATTGCCGTGGAAATGGCAACTCAACAACTGGGTCTTTATGGGGGATTTCTGGATTATCAGTTCATTCTGGGAATGACCGTCAATTTTGGACCGCCTAAGAAGTGGTTCGGGAATCGGATTACCGCTAACTTGTCAACTGCCAACGTGTTCACCATGATGTCAACACAGGGTGGTGTAGCGCAGATTCGATTTCTGGTTCTGCGGGTTTTGGTTCTTCACGACGAACCGCGCAAGTTACAATGCGACTCTGATGCTTCGCGAAGAGAACATTCTTTACCGGTCGCTCCTCTGGAGACTTTCAGGACCGATTGAAACCGGACACTACAGACAGGAGGCGGCCCTAACGGAGCCATACTTGTCAATCGACATAGACGGGGGAGTTTCACCATGAATACCCGCGGCGCGGCGGTCTTTTATAGAACCTCAGAATTGTCAATAGACGTAGCTCCGTTAGGAGTGACCTGTGTGCGAGCTGGCCCCGCGGAATGGCCCGATAGAATGAAATTAATTAAATTGCGGGGAAAGTGTATTCGTCCATCTAAGGCTGCGTTAATTTGGAACATTCCTTCTCATGAATTGACCACTCATTTCTCAAATCGATCCGCAGTGTGGCGAATGAGGGGGTATTTGCGTTTCTCATCTTCCCTAAGCATTGGAAGTCACCTGGTATTAGACACATATCTTCTGGGTTGTATAAGTTGCCAAATGTCTATAATGCCTGCTCTCACTCACAGTGTTCGCAGGACAAAGTATTTCACACCAGGAGGTTTCATTGCCAAAAATATTTCTTCCTAATCGATGCGTTGAAAGTTGTGCCTTTCTGCTTCTCCTGATGATGCTTTCACCATCTCTGTTGGGGAGCGCCGGTGGTGATACAAGATCGATCCTGTCTTTGATGAACCGGTTGATGCCCAGTTCCGTTTTGGTGGGTTCGTCGGGCAGAGGCTGGTCGCGAACATGGAAAGGTGGGAGCTTCGAGTGCCTGATTCCAATCCCGCGATGCTTGAAGTCTTCTTTGACCGTGAGAGTAAACCGAGCAGAAATTTGCTTCCCTGGCACGGAGAGTTTGTTGGGAAGTATTTGTGTGCTTCAATTCTCAGTTACAGGATTCTTCGTGATCCCGCTCAAAAAGCCCTCATTCAGAAAGTCATGCAACGCTTCCTGGAAAGCCAAGGACCTGATGGCTACCTGGGGCCCTTCAATCAAGAGAGCCGCTTAACCGGAATTCGAAAACCCCCGAGTTCCCCTCAAAACTGGGATGTCTGGGGCCATTACTGGGTCATTCGGGCATTGCTCCTTTATTACCAGGAATTTGGAGATCCTAAGGCGCTTGAAGCGGCAACACGAGCAGCGGACCTGATTGTCAAAACCTACCTCAATCAAAATGTGGATATGAGAAATGATGGCAGCTATGGCCAGATGAACTATGCCGTCATCCATGCGTTTGCGCTTTTATATCGATTGACCGAAAAGCCGCAATATCTGGAGATGGCCAACTGGATTGTGAATCAGTGGGATCAACCCGAGGGCCCTCTCTATCTGAGGATGGCGTTGACGGGTTATGAAATGCACCAATTCCCAGGGAACCGCTGGGAGAGTTTGCATGACTTCCTTGGCCTGTATGAAATGGCCCTTCTTACCGGAGACCCCAAGTATCGCCAGGCCTTCACCCATATCTGGTACAGCATTCTAAAAGGAGACCGGCATAACACGGGGGGATTTAGTTCTGGAGAACGGGCTACCGGCAATCCTTATGACACTTCCAACATTGAGACTTGTTCCACCGTAGGCTGGATCGATATGAGCATCGCGATGTTGAAACTCACCGGAAACTCGCTCGTTGCGGACGAGATCGAGTTAACGACCTTCAATGCCAACATCGGTGGGCAATCGCCGTCAGGAAGCTGGTGGACTTATACAACACCTATGGAAGGGATCAAGGAAGCCTCAGCTCACACGATCCATTTTCAATGCCGCGCCGGGAGTCCGGAGCTCAATTGCTGTTCAGTGAACGGTCCTCGCGGCATGGTTCTTTTGAGTGAGTGGGTTCTGCTTCGCTCCAAAGAAGGGGTGGTGCTTAATTATTATGGTCCTTCTGAATTCAAGACAAAGACCCCGGGTGGACAAATGCTGACGCTCCACCAAGACACGGACTATCCTGTTAATGGCAAGATCGCACTGCGAATCGGGATTCCCAAAATCCGAAAAGTTTGAATTGAAACTGCGGATCCCTTCCTGGTCTAAAAGGACGAATGTTGAGCTTAATGGATCGCCAGTTATCGACGTCAAGACCGGTTCCTATTTGAGCCTTGACTCGTGATTGGAAGGATGGAGATACGTTATCGATGGATCTAGACATGTCCTTCCATTATTGGGTTGGCGAAAGAGAATCGCTTGGAAAGACCTCGATCTATCGAGGGCCCATCTTACTTGCTTATGACCCCGCTTTTGATTCGTATGAAGACAATAATCTGACAGAATTCGATGCCCGAACTCTGGGGTTTCAATTCGTTGCTTCGAAACGCCCGGTTCAGCCGTGGATGATGATTAAAGTGAAGGGGATCAATGGTGTGGAGGTGACGCTATGTGATTTTGCTTCGGCGGGCGCCTATGGAAATCCTTATAAGACCTGGTTGAAAGTCGCGAATGTCGAACCAGTCCGCTTCAGCAAGGAAAAGCCACTCTGGGCCAATCGGCCATCACAGTAACCCAGGCTCTAGTTTTGCGATGTCTGTATCGACCGTGGCTATTAGAGCATGTTTTATTTCCGTAGGTTTCCTGTGCATTAGGGGCTGTGCTGCCTGGTTTCCCCCCTGCCGCAAACGAAGCGGCGGTAACCAGAACGCAGACAACTAGACCTATGGTGAGCAGCAGACTTTTTCTCATCGTTGTTCTCCTTTATGGAAATCAAAATTGAAAATCAGAAACTGAGCTTCATTTCGAAACTTTTAACGACAACTTCGTTTATCAAAAATTTCGGGCACGACAGGCCGGACCCCCCCCCATCCGGCCCAACAGATAAGCTGCGTTTGGACAGTTCGTTTGGCAAAACTTGAATTCCCGACTAATTCAGATTAATCAGGTCTCCCTCGTTCAAAAACTCGCATCTTTTTGCTTTCACTTTATTAACGCGAGTTTTTTTCTAAAATTGGGTCATTTTTTTTGCGAGGAGGCATAAATTTCTGCAACGGATCAAGCCCTGGGTATAAAATAAGGTTTGGGATTAGGAGTCGGACATCTATCATGATTTCTGCAAGTTAAGGGGAGCCGACTATGCCTGGTGATGTTACGGATCTGCTGGCCAATTTAAAAAACGGAAAGCCCGAGACTTCTTCGAAGCTCATGGAGCTGGTTTACGATGAGCTGCGCCGGCTGGCCCTGCACTATATGAGCCAGCAGCGGCCCGATCACACGCTGCAACCCACTGCCTTGATTCATGAAGCCTACCTGAGGCTGGTTGGGCAGGAAGAAGTTAAGTGGCAAAACCGCGCCCATTTCCTGGGGGTGGCAGCTCAAATGATGCGCCGTGTTTTGGTCGATTATGCTCGGGCCCATCAAACAGGGAAGCGGAGAGGCCGGGAGATGGAAGTAACATTAGAAGAAGAGCTGGAATGCTTTTCTCCCGAACGTTCACGAGAGTTGGTGGCACTGGATGAAGCACTGACGAGGTTGGCTGAACTGTCTCCCCGGCAGACTCAGATCGTGGAATTGCGTTTTTTTGGTGGCCTGACAGTAGAAGAAACGGCTGAGGTTTTGGGTGTGGCGCCAAAGACCGTAAAACGGGACTGGAGTGCCGCCAAAGCCTGGCTTCATCGGGAAGTCGGCAATGTGGTAAAGCAAGACAGGTAGCGGTTAACGACCAAAAGACACGAACCCATCCTTAACCAGAGTTCCCCAAAACTTTAAATCGCTCTTTCAATGTCTGGACCAACGTGTCTATAATTACTCCCACTTCTTACTGATCACTCCTGACTTTAAAGATGACTCCAGAGCGATGGCAGCGAATTACGGAGCTGTTGGATGCCGTGCTGGAGCGCTAACCAGCCGAGCGCCCAGACTTCTTAAGGGACTTCTGTACCGGCGATGAGGAATTGCGGCAAGAGGTCGAGTTACTGCTCGCCGAGCATGATAAGGCCGGCAGTTACATCGATAAGCCGCTAGTAGGTTCAGTGGTTTCATTGCTCAATCAGGCGGTCCCTGAACTGAACGGGAATTCACTCCTCGATGGCCGAAAGATCGGGCAAGCCATAGGACATTATCAAATCCTCGACAAGCTGGGTGAAGGCGGGATGGGGGTTGTGTATAAGGCCCGTGATAGCCGGCTGGAGCGCTTTGTTGCCATCAAGATGATGCGTCTGGCGAAACTCGCTGATGCCGAACGCAAGCAAAGGTTTCTGCAAGAAGCCAAATCGGCCTCGGCCCTGAACCATCCCAACATCATCACCATTTACGATACAAACCGTGAATATGAGATTGATTACATGGTGATGGAGTATATCGCAGGCAAGACTCTGGATCAGCTAATCCCTCCCACTGGGCTCGATCTGAACGAAGCACTGTGTTATGCGCTCCAGATTTCGGAAGCCTTGATCAGCGCCCATGCGGTAGGCATTGTGCATCGCGACCTGAAGCCCAGCAACGTGATGGTGAGCGAAAGAGGTTTGGTGAAGGTACTGGATTTCGGCTTGGCCAAGCTGGCTGAACAAGCTGACAGGGGAGTGTCCTATCGAGTGCCATCTCCTAGGACTAACGGCGGCCCCTATACGCAGGAGGGAGAAATCCTGGGGACAGACGCTTACATGTCTCCTGAGCAATCTGAAGGCAAAAAGACGGATACACGATCAGACATCTTCAGTTTTGGCTCGGTGTTGTATGAGATGGTGACCGGCCAGAAGGCTTTTCGGGGAGACTCAAAGACCTCGACGAGGGTAGCGATCATAAAGAAGGATCCCAAGCCTATCTGCGAGATCTCGACCGCGTTTCCCCCCGACCTGGAAAAGATCATCAATCGCTGCCTGGAAAAGTCGCCTGATGCCCGCTGGCAGACCGTGGAGGAACTCAGGGGCGCACTACAGGCAGTGGAAGAGACTATCGAGGCAGGAAGTCGAACCCGCCTCAAGTTTGCCGATCGAATGACCTGGCGGAGTTGGCTTTGGGCTGGAGCGGCCATGGTTCTCTTGGCATCAATTACCGCCATGTGGCTCTTTCGTAATAGCCCAAGAAGACCAGCAACCATCCCTGAAGTGATTCCTCTCACGACCTATGTAGGTTGGGAAGTGTCACCGAGTTTTTCCCCGGATGAATTTGTGGCTTCATAGCTGTTCGACAACATAACCCTTTTGCCGGAGCATTTCGATCACGCCTCTATTCCCGATCAGGTGGGCGGCCCCTACGACGACCAGAACATTGCCCTTGTGATTCAAGAACTCTTCGATTTTGGGGACCCAGTTCTTGTTTCTTTGGACAATTAATTGATTGAGGAGTTCAGGATAATCTTTGAAGCTTTCAAAAAGTAGCTCGTCGAGCTTCTTGCTCTCCCCGTTTGACCAGGCTTTGACAATTTCTTCGAATTCCTTTTTAAAGAGGTCTAGTTCTTGAATTGTCTCAAGCAATGCCGCTTCCTGATTGCCAGAAGACATGCCTTCCAATAAGCTCACTTGATATTCAATCGATTCCAGGCTGAGAATTTCCTTCTTGTCTGTTCTGGCCTGATCGAAGAAATGCTTGTCAATTCCGAGCTTGGAGTCATAGCCCAACTGCTCCAGCTGCATGGCGGCCAGAGTCATCGTGACCAGCCAGGGTTTCAGCCGATTCACTTGTTGAATATTAAGCCCTAGCTCTTCCGTTTTCTTCTTAACCAGCTCAAACGTCTTCGGTGACAGGCTCTCTCGCAGAGTCTGACCAGCAGGATATAGTCCTTTTGAAATCATTAATGATTGAGCTTCGCTGGAAGCGGCTTCATCCAGATTGATTTCCAGCACCAATGTTTGTGCGTCATGGTAGGCACTTTCAATCGACTGGTTGAGCGGGTAGCCATCTTCCCGCATGAGATGGATCGCCCCGAGAAGATAAACCGTGCTCTGCTTTGAAGTTACTTTCCAAAGACAGCTTTTTTGGCCGACTTCGGGTTTCTCATCGGTCCGGATCGCAACCGGAGCAAGCAAACACAGAGAGAGAAAGCTAAGGCTGACAATCCTTCGAAGATAGAGCGTCTTAATCATGACAAGGTCCCTTTCGAATGTTGATCTCCTTGTTCGGTGAGTTTAGCACACGCATTGTATTGTCTCTTTCATGATTTGTCTGATTTGACAAGTGGCACTTTGCAATGGCAGTTTGTTTTTTTGATCAGGATTTTTCAGGCAACCCCTAGCCAGCTCAGATTAATCTAATAGATCGGTAAACAGACAAATCAAAATATGGAAATTCAGGAAGGTGTCCCTGAGCGAAGAAGCTTCCCGCATTTGTAAAATGGAGATGGTCGGGTCTAAAGTTTGGAAGTGGTGATGACGATAAGGTGGGTGTATATCGAGAACAATCTGTAATTCCGCCAAGGTTTTCATGAAGCCGTTTTCAATGGCTTTCTGTTGTTTGTTGCACACTCAATCTAAGTAAGGTCAATGCAATCCGATTCGTCAGAGACTATTGGCCTTGTCCTCCGGCTGGTATTGATAGTCAACGCAATTTCGACTTTTCAAGTCAAAATAACAATGTGTATCATTGATGTTGTTTTACGTTTTTGCTTGTTGCTTTGATGGAGTATCCCAATGAGAAAAAGTCTTTTCCCAATTAGTGTTTGGGCTTACCGCGGCAAAACGCTGCAACTCTTTAATTTTTGCCAGTCCGTTAAAGAGGCGCTGAGCTGCGCCAAGAAGCTGCCGTTTACTCCGATTGTCCTCTGCACCCAACAGGATCTTCCCTTTCTGGAAGAATTCATTTCCAGAGAAGAGTTTGGTTTGGAAGAGTCCCGCTCATAAAAGATCTCAATCTAGCCGTTCCTTTTAATCCTCACTGGTTGAACAGGAATACTAACGTTTCTGATCCATTCAGAAAGGATCTTCAGTTGCGGTTTATCTACGCGTAAGGTAGCCTTCTTTGAGGAAGATGGAAAGGGGGCTTGCTTGAAGAAGAAAACGGTCAATTGGGGAGTTTTGGGCGCCGCCAAGATTGCCCGGTCATTGGCAATAGCTTTACGGGATTCAAAATTGGCCTGTTCTTATGCCGTGGCGAGCCGCAGTCTCCCGAAGGCCAAAGCCTTTGCCCGCGAATACGGCTTTCAAAAATGTTACGAGCGCTATCAGACATTGTTGAACGATCCCGAAGTCGATGTGATCTACAATCCTCTCCCGAATCACCTCCATTGTGCCTGGACCATTCGTGCCCTGGAGGCAGGGAAACATGTTTTATGTGAAAAGCCGTTGGCCAAGAATGCTGCCGAATGCCGGCGAATGATAGCCGCTGCCAAGAGAAATAACCGGCTGTTGATGGAAGCATTCATGTATCGGGTCCACCCACAGACTCTGAGGATTCAGGAGCTTCTCCGCGAACGAACGATCGGAGAGATCCGGGTGATGCGGGCAGGCTTCGGGTTCACCCTCGACGAAGATTCCGGCAACGTGCGACTGGAGACGAGAATGGGCGGAGGATGCCTGATGGATGTCGGATGCTATTGCGTGAATGCGATCCGAACATTTTTCGGCGAAGAGCCATCGCTGGTCTTGGGTCATGCCGAGCGTGGAAAACGGACGAAAGTCGACATGAATTTCGCGGGCACTTTGGTTTTCTCAGAAGGAAAATTGGGGATCTTCAATTCGAGTTTTCGGACAGTTCTGGATCGGGGAATTGAGATCATTGGAACGCGAGGAAAGATTCTGGCGCCTTCCCCTTGGAAGCCAGATGGCAAACTCTCAACCTTTACTCTTGAAGTGGATGGTAAAGCCAAAGTTATTGAGATCCGGGATGGGGGGGAAATCTATCATAACGAAGTAAACCATTTCAGCCGCTGTGTTCTTACAAACAAGCCTCCGCTGATCCCCCCCGAAGATGGATGGAGAAACATGATTGTCATCGACGCCCTCAAGAGATCAGCCCGGACGGGTAAACGGGTAAAGATCACGGGCGAATTCAGGATAACCGATGAACGACCGCTCTGAAAGACGTCATCATTATTGGAGCCGGGCCGACTGGTCTGGCTTGTGGGATCGAGGCCGAAAAAAATCAGCTGGATTATCTTGTCATCGACAAGGGCTGTATCGTGAATTCGATCAAGAATTTTCCAGTGCATATGACTTTCTTTACTACTCCAGAACTTTTGGAAATCGGTGGCTTACCTTTTGTCAGTTCCTATGACAAGCCCACTCGGAATGAAGCTTTGAAGTACTATCGTCGTGTCGCCGACACCTATCAAGCTGAAGTTGCGCCTTTACGAGACAGTCTCTTCCGTCACCGGGAAAGATGGTTCCTTCGAAATTCGAACAAAGACCCGCGATGGGGAGCCGCTGACTTACTTAACCCAAAAAGTCGTGCTGGCAACGGGTTATTACGATATTCCCAATTATCTTGGGTGTTCCCGGAGAGGATCTCGCGAAGGTCTATCACTATTACTCGGAACCTCATCCGTATTATGGAATGGATGTAGCCGTCATTGGGGGGAAGAACTCAGCGGCCATTGCTGCGCTTGAACTCTATCGGACCGGGGCGCGTGTGACTCTGATCCATCGGGAGAAGGAGCTCAGCACCAGTATCAAATATTGGATCCGACCCGACATTGAAAATCGAATTAAGAATCATGAGATTGCGGCCTTTTTTGAGACCTCCGTGATCGAAATTGCACAGCGTTCCGTTCGCTTGAGAAATCAACGCAGCAGAGACCTGGGAACTCAAAAATGATTTCGTATTTGCCATGACAGGTTATCGTCCAGACCTGGAGTTTTTCCAATCCGTTGGGATCCACCTTGAATCTGCCGGACAAAGACCTCTTTATCATGAAAAGACTTTTGAAAGTCATAGTCCCGGGCGTGTATCTGGCAGGAGTGGTGGTCGCCGGCATGAATACGAATGAAGTCTTCATTGAAAACGGCAGGTTTCACGGGGAGATCGTCATTAAAGACATCTGCCGTTCTCTCGGGAAGAAGAATTAACCTCGTTGAATTCGCGCCCCTTGGCGTCCCGACAAACTTCAGGCCTGTCAGGCCGGCTATGAATGGCTGATATCGGCTGTCCGCAAGAACCCTCTCGTTTTGTCCCGAAAACCTGCGCTAAAATTACTTCAATTCCATTTGATTCGATTTCCTGGTGCTGGTTCCGGGACCGAAGAGAGAAGAGGCAGGTCCTTGTCAACTTTCCGCCGCTCAAAACATATTTCTCTCATATTATTGGCATACACTCTTGGTTGTCTTTTTCCCAGAAGCCATTCTTGCCCACCCGATGGGGAACTTCTCGATTAGCCACTACTCCAAGATTCAGATCGATCCTCAAGTAATCCAGCTTCTTTACATCATCGATACGGCCGAGATTCCTACGTTTCAGGAAATGAATGTGATTGATGGGAACGGCAACGGCCAGATTGAGGTTCCTGAAAAAGATCGCTACCTTGCGCGGAAGGTCGAAGACTTAACCTGGAATCTCTCTCTCCGCCTGAACGGCAGGAAGATTTCATTTCAGCGGATGTCTCAGTCCTTGGACTTGATTCCCGGGGGGTACAATTTGCCGACGATGAAGATTACATTGAGATTATCGCGCCGAGATTTCCCTCGGCTCCTTCGTTGAGCCTATGATTCTGGACTATGAAGACAAGAATTTCGAAGGTCGGCAAGGGTGGAAAGAAATTGTGGCGACCCCCGGAGAAGGGATTGATTTTGTTGAGGCCACGGTACCGACGAGCGATAAGACCAACGAACTCAGCGTATACCCTGAAGATCCGGCCATCCCCTCTCCCCAGAATCTGACTGCGTCGATCCGATTCAGAATGGGAACACCGTCTGTTGGGTTGTCCTCCGGCGGGGGAGTTTCTTCTAGAAAAGGTGATTCCCCTGGAAGCATTGCCCTCTTCCGGAATAATGATTCCATGGCGCGAGCAGAACAGGGACGCCTTGTACAATTACTATCCCAATCAGAACTCAAGACGAGCATCATCCTGTTAGCGCTCATCGTCGCTTTTAGCCTGGGTGCATTCCACGCCCTCTCTCCCGGACATGGTAAGACTGTGGTAGGTGCGTATTTGGTCGGGACGAGGGGAACTGCAAAACATGCCATTCTGCTCGGAGCTATTGTCACGATCACACACACACTGGGAGTTTTTATCCTCGGACTGATTACGCTATACGCCTCAAAGTATGTACTCCCTGAAAAACTCTATCCCTGGCTGGGTTTTGGTTCTGGTTTGGGAGTAGTCGTGATTGGTTTTGGGTTATTTCTTCAGCGCTACAGAAATCTCCATCTCCATTCCCATGGTGGCCAAAGCCACTCGCATGCCCACGTGTGCACCCGATCATACTCATCCAACTCACACGGATCATGAACACTCCCATTTGACTCACAGTCATGGCGATCTCGTTCATACGCACGGTGGCGTGGCTCATTCTCACGATTATTCGCAGGTTAAATTCAAAGACCTGTTCACTCTGGGGGTGACAGGAGGCATGGTCCCCTGTCCTTCGGCGTTAGTGGTACTGTTGAGCGCAATTTCCATTAACCGAGTTGGATTAGGATTAATTTAATTGTCGCCTTCAGCCTGGGATTGGCCGTGGTCTTGATGGCCATTGGGTTGATGATGATTTATGCTCGAGGTTATTATGGAGAGGTTCACGGGGGAAGGCCGTCTTTGGAAAATCGTTACCCGTATTCTCCTCTTTAGCGGTGACGGGATTGGGGGCAATCATTGCCGTGCAATCGCTGATCAATGGAGGGATTCTGCAAATCAGCATTTCAGGGGGAAAATAGCGAGTCAGGTATCCTTGCTGCAACCGGGGGCGCTAAACCGAGCCGGCATCAGCCAGTAATGCAGGTGGAATGCTGCATGGCACCGCTTTCCAGAAATTCGATGCGAACGCCGGGTCGGTGACCCGGCGTCAGCTATGTAGCCCATGGACCCCACGCTGGCGCCCATCTAATGCATACTCATTGAATTCATGAATGCGTATTAGTATTGGCTATGGGGATGGTCAGATTTCAAAATATTTAGGAAACTGCGTTAGATTTTGATGCCCCTTCTTTTTACGAGGACTAAATCCTCAATGCGAATCCCCCCGATCTCTGGATAGTAAAGCCCCGGCTCAACTGTCACGATGTGTCCCGCTCTGAGTGGAGTTTCTGCGCGAGTGACCGATTCGTGGAAGTTCATGAATCTCTAATCCAACTCCGTGGCCGGTTCCATGAAAGAAGCCTTCCATCCGGCCGTTTCTTTTCCCGGTTTCAAACCCTTTGGACTTAAAGTGGCTTACGATTGACTGATGGATTAAGTCCCCGCGGGCACCTTCTCTAATCTCATTCAATCCCATCAATTGGCCTTCCAATACGGTCTGATACACAAGTGCTAAACGCTCGGAGACCCTTCCTTCACCACGGTTCGGGTGATGTCCCCCCAGTAGCCTGTTTGTTGTGAGCGGGGGAATATATCCAAAATGATTGGTTGATGGGCGCGTAATGTGCCATGCCCCTCTTCATGAGGATCACAAGCTTGCCGTCCGCAGCTCACAATCGTGTGTGCGGCAACGCATCCATACCGATGACCCGCCTCTGCAATCCTCTGCTTCACTCTCTCTGAGGTCAGTTTTTCCCCTTCTAGGAGCAGCAGCCCGGTAGAAGCTGATACGGGCCCGCCGGATCATCTCGATGGCCTCCTCCATCCCTGCTTCAGCTACCTGTTGAACCTTGCGAATGGCACGAATCTCATCTCGAGTCTTAATTTCGCGTTCCTCAAAAAACTCTCCCGGAGAAGGTCCCAGGTGGAAACCGTCCTTCCTGAGCCTGTCGGCCAGCCCGATTGGAAAATCCTGAGGAACCTCAATCGTCCGGATTCTTCCTTTGGGAGAACAAATAATTCAAGATTCCCCCGGTATCAGGGGTCCTTTTCTTCTTCCGCCTTGATCGATCGAGCCACTTCAGATTGAGAGAGGATGTGATCGACTTGGGCCTGCTTTTTGGCCCGATCAATTTCTAAATCACTCATGACCAAAAATGATTCTCCCCGGCAAGTAAAGTAGATGAACGCATCCGGCGCAAAGAAGCGGGTGGCATAAAGCAGATTGGCATCTTTCTCGCTGGAGGCGAAGATAAGGCGAGCCTCCGCGATTGTCCTTATTGAACGAGAGGTCATAGTCTAATTGACGGTAGGAACGGGGAGAAGACTTTGGGAGTCTGTGGCGAGTGCCCACCCGTCTTCGATCAAACGTATGAGCCCATGAAAGTGAACGTCTGCTCCTGTCAATACCAGCAAGACATCGCCGGGTTTGACAGAAGAATTCATTAGTTGAAACCGAACCACAGTTGCCAGTCCATTGGCATGTTCAATTGTGGTAAAGCGAAAGTCTTTTGCCTCAATCACCAGCGTATTTGAATACGGACTTTTCTCTTGAGTAGGCTCGGTTGTGTCAGTCATTGTTCCCTCTTTTTTAGCGTAACGAAAACTTTGGATCTTTGACTCTAGGCAAGGAAAACCACAAGTCGTCACAGAATATTTTTTCTTCATCGTCCAACACAAGTCCAACCCCAGCCAATCCATGTTGTAATTGGTCTGGACGGCTGGCGCCGAGAATGGCGGAGCTAATCCCGGGTTGGCCCAGTACCCATGCCAGGGCAACATGGATCAATTCTTTTCCACGAGGCTTGAAGAATTGTTTCATCCTGTCAATGGCGTCGAAATGATAGGACTTCCAGTAGCGTTCACGGTACAGGCTTTTTGGGTCGGGAACCAGGCCAAATCGAGAGTGGTTGTCGGGGTCTTGACCTCGTTCATATTTTCCGGTCAAAAAACCTCCTGAGAGAGGATTATACGCAAACACGCCCAAGCCTTGTTCTTGACACAAAGGGAGGGTTTCATTCTCGATTTCCCGAAAAAGCAGATTATAACGATGTTGAATCGCGGTGAAGGAGTGCAAATTCCTCTTGTCGGAGGTCCAGAGTGATTTGGCTATCTGCCAGGCGGTGAAGTTTGAGCAGCCGATGTACCGGATCCGTCCTGCGCGAACCAGATCGTCGAGGGCTCGTAAGGTCTCTTCGATCGGGGTCTCAAGATCCGGTTGGTGCACGTAATACAGGTCGATGTAATCGGTTTGAAGTCGCCGCAGGCTTCCCTCCAGGGCCTGGAAGATATGCTTCCTCGAAAGTCCACCGCAGTTGGGGTCTTGACTCATGGGTATTCCGCATTTCGTGGCCAAAACAAACCGGTCTCGTTTTCCTTTTAACCAGCGTCCGATAATCGTTTCAGTATTCCCAGCTCGCTCGAAAGAAGGGGGAAAAGGGTAGACATCAGCCGTGTCAATGCAGTTGATGCCGGAATCGGCTGCAATGTCCAGTATTCTGATGGCGGTAGCCTCATCGGCCTGATATCCAAAGGTCATGGTTCCCAGACAAATTTCACTGACCTTCAGCCCCGTTTTCCCCATCGATTTGATCTTCATGAAGACTTCCTTCCACGTGAATGACTGGAGTTCAGTCTATCTCAATTCACATTCCTGCAACAGAGGATACCATCCCGCCGCAATTTCCATCGGGATGAATCGGTTCACGAAATCGATAGGGGGAGTGCTCACCCTCAAATTTCAAGGGTCCATGCTTGGGATTTCAATGCATCTGGAGTGGCCGGATGGCAGCCTTCCTTGACTTTGAATCTCATCCATTCATAATATGGAGTTTTAGCCAGTGAGGTAGGAGAGTCCTAGTTGATCGTAGATACCGTTTTAAAAAAGATCTTTGGCAGCAAGCATGAGAGGGACATCAAAGCAATTCGCCCCTTAACCGAGACGATTTCCAGTCTTGAACCCTCAATTTCGAAGCTTACCGACTCGGAATTGACCGCCAAAACCTCCGAATTCAGAAACCGTTTGGCCAATGGAGAATCTCTGGATGACCTGATTCCGGAGGCTTTCGCCGTCGTCCGTGAAGTAGGCAAAAGAGTTTTGAACATGAGGCATTTCGATGTTCAGTTAATGGGCGGTATCATACTCCATCAAGGTAAGATCGCTGAAATGAAGACTGGCGAAGGAAAAACGCTAGTTGCCACCTTGCCTGTCTATCTCAATAGCCTTGAAGGAAAGGGTGTTCATGTGATCACGGTAAACGACTATTTGGCCCGCCGTGACAGTGAGTGGATGGGGAAGATTTACAAATTTCTGGGCCTGAGCGTAGGCACTATCCAGCACGACATGGATGACGAAGAACGGCGCGAGGCTTACGCCTGTGACGTCACTTACGGAACCAATAATGAGTTTGGCTTCGACTACCTTCGGGACAATATGAAGTTTGAGGTGAATGAGTTAGTCCAGAGGGGCCACCATTACGCGATTGTCGACGAGGTGGACTCCATTTTGATCGATGAAGCCAGGACCCCTTTGATCATTTCCGGGCCGGTCGAAAGTTCACAGCAAAAGAATTACATTTCCATGCGGCCTCTGGCTGAGAAGATACGAGAAGCTCAATCTCGGCTGATTAGTCAATGTTTGCGGGAAGCTATTGAGAAGATTGAGGGAAATGGCAGCTATCCCACGGAGGCTCTGGAGCAACTCCTCCTGGTGAAACGGGGTGACCCCAAGAATCGGCAGTATCTCGATCTGATGTCCAAGTCCCGTGACCTGAAGAAGAAGATTGACCAGGTTGAGGGAGAGTTGATGGTCAATAAACAGATGTCCGAATTTGACAATCAGCTCTTTTGCGTCATCGACGAGAAATCACACAACGTCGAAATCACTGAAAAGGGGCGAGAGTATCTGGCGGGTGACCGGATGGAAGACTACATCATCCCGGACCCGGAAGACCCTAGCTATACCGAAGAGCGCTACATTGAAGTCACGGAAAGAATCCATACCATTCAGCAACTGGTCAAAGCTTACTGGCTCTATGAGAAGGATGTCCAGTATGTCGTGAATGATAATAAGATCATGATCGTTGATGAGTTCACCGGACGTATGATGCCGGGCCGTCGCTGGAGCGACGGTTTGCACGAAGCGATCGAAGCCAAAGAGCGGGTGAAGATCGAACGGGAAAACCAGACGCTTGCGACGATCACGTTCCAGAATTATTTCCGTATGTATAAGAAACTATCCGGGATGACGGGTACGGCAGATACTGAGGCTGTAGAATTCAATAAGATTTACAACTTGGAAGTCGTCGTCGCCCCCCCCAACAGAGCCATGATCCGGACGGACTATCCGGATTTGGTTTACCGGACAGAACGTGAAAAGTTCACCGCCGTGGTGGAGGAGATCAAAGAACTCCACGAGAAAGGGCAGCCCATTCTGGTCGGCACCATTTCGATTGAGAAGTCTGAACGGCTCAGTGCCATGCTCAAGAAGTCAGGCATCAAGCATGTCGTTCTCAACGCCAAATATCACGAGAAAGAAGCGGAAATCGTCGCGCAAGCCGGGCGTCGAGGATCAGTGACCATTGCCACCAATATGGCAGGACGTGGTACTGACATCCTCCTGGGTGGGAATGCTGAATACCAGGCGAGGGAGCAACTCCGGAAAAAAGGTGTTAATCCTGACTTGGCAAGCAAAGAGGAATGGGACGAAGTCTATCAAAAGATTCTGGCGGAAGTTCAAAAGGACCATAATGATGTGATCGCGTTGAACGGACTCCATATCCTGGGCACTGAGCGCCATGAGTCCCGCCGAATCGACAATCAATTACGCGGACGTTCCGGCCGCCAGGGAGATCCTGGGACCTCCCGGTTCTACCTTTCGCTCGAAGACGACTTGATGAGAATCTTTGCCAGCGAAAAAGTATCCAATATCATGCAACGGCTCGGAATGGAGGAGGGAGTTCCCATTGAGTCGAGACTGATCAGCCGCCGCATCGAGGCTGCCCAGAAACAGGTAGAGGCGCATAATTTCACCATTCGAAAACATTTGCTGGAATATGACGATGTGATGAACCAGCAGCGGAAGACCATCTACGGTCTTCGACACCAATTCTTAAGTGAAAGCACTCACAAAGAATATCTGCTTACCTTGACTGAAGATTTGATTGCCGATTCACTCCAGAAGCATTGCGATCCTGATAAGAATCCTACCGATTGGATTGTCGAAGAGTTGCGTCACGCGGTGATGCATCAATTTGGGATCGATATCGTTTATGAAAAGATCCATCCCACCCAGCTGAGTCAAGCAGAGTTACAAGAAGCTATTTTTCGAAGAGCCAAAGAGCGATTGGAGACTAAGGAACAGAAGATCGGTTCTGAAGCGATGCGGATGCATGAGCGAGTCATTCTCTTGAATGTTTTGGATTCGCACTGGAAGGATCATCTTCTCTCCATGGACCAGCTCAAAGAAGGCATTGGGCTGCGGGGATACGGACAGCGTGATCCGCTTGTCGAGTATAAGAAGGAATCTTTCGAGACTTTCCAAACGATGATGAACACTATTGAGGAAGAGAGCCTTCGTTACCTGTACCTGCTCCAGCCCGTGGATGAAGAAGAAAGGGTGAGAGAAATGGAGCGCCACCATAAGAAGCAACAGCTTATCCTCAATAGCAGTGAATCTGCTGCGGAAGCGCCGCAGACGGTCATTAGGGGGCCGAAGGTTGGAAGGAACGACCCCTGTCCTTGCGGGAGCGGGAAGAAATACAAAAAATGTTGTGGCGCGAAAGCATCGTGAACGTGCCGCCTCGAAAAACGAACTGCGTGAGGTCATGATTCAAAATCCGAAACCCTCAACTGCTGGCGTTAGCCAAGGGAGATATCATGTTTAATGGACCCGTTCCAGAAGGATTAACCTTTGATGACGTTTTGCTACTGCCGCAGAAATCGGATGTGCTGCCTGCCGAAGTATTCACGGAAACGTTTCTGACACGTCGGATCAAACTGAATATACCGATCGTGAGTTCAGCAATGGATACGGTGACGGAGTCTCGTTTGGCCATTGCCATCGCCCAACAAGGAGGCCTTGGGATCATTCACCGAAACCTCTCGGTGGAGCAACAAGCTTCGGAAGTAGACAAAGTGAAGCGGTCTGAGAGCGGAATGATCGTCGATCCGATCACGATGTCGCCTGAAAATAGGATCTACGAAGCCCTCGAGATGATGAAGCACTACAAGATATCCGGAGTGCCGATCACCCAGAACGGACGTTTGGTCGGGATCCTGACCAACCGGGACCTTCGCTTTGAGACACGCTTATCTCTTCCGATATCCGAGGTGATGACGAAGGAAAATCTGATCACGGTTCCGGTCGGGACAACCCTGGAAGATGCGCATGAAATGCTGCATCGCCACAAGGTGGAGAAGCTCCTCGTGGTGGATGATAACTACAATCTTAAAGGCCTGATCACCGTCAAGGACATTCAAAAGAAGATTCAGTACCCCAATTCGGCGAAAGACAGCCATGGCCGGCTGATCGTAGGTGCAGCGATCGGGGTTACAGGAGACTATCTGGACCGCGCCGAAGCCCTGGTCAAAGCTAAAGTGGATGTTGTTGCCATCGACACGGCGCATGGCCACTCCAAACGAGTCATGGAAACCGTTCAACAGATCAAAAAGAAATTCCCGGAAGTCGAGGTCATGGCCGGGAACGTGGCAACCGCTGAAGCGACAGAAGACTTGATTCGCTGTGGGGCCGACGGGATTAAGGTTGGGATTGGTCCAGGCTCCATTTGCACCACGCGGGTCGTCTCAGGCGCCGGAGTCCCCCAGATTTCGGCAATCTCGGAGTGTGCTCGGGCGGCAAAGAAATTTGGCATTCCGATTATCTCGGATGGAGGGATCAAGTATTCAGGCGATGTGACGAAAGCCGTGGCCGCCGGCGCGGATGCCGTGATGATCGGCAGCTTGTTCGCCGGGACAGACGAAAGTCCGGGAGAAATCATCCTTTATCAAGGACGCAGTTTTAAATCCTATCGAGGGATGGGCTCCCTGGGCGCCATGCAGGCTGGCAGCCGCGACCGCTATCAAATGGAAATGGAAACCAATGAAGCGAAATTAGTTCCCGAAGGAATCGAAGGACGGGTCCCTTACAAAGGGTCTCTGTCAGCCATGGTGACGCAATTGGTTGGCGGATTGAAAGCGGGGATGGGCTATTGTGGATGCGCGACCATTGCCGAACTCAAGGAAAGAGCCAAGTTCTTGAGGATTACAGCCGCTGGCCTAAAGGAAGGTCACGTTCACGATGTGATCATCACCAAGGAAGCACCGAACTACAGACTCGAATAAAGGGTTCACCCTTCTACCTCTTCCACTTGATTTCAACCCAATAGCGGTCTTCTCCTCCCTTCGGATCATTGATCTGGAGACATGCCCTGTATTGATTATTCTTGTTAGGCTGCTCCAATATTTGGACTTCTCCGCGCCCATCCTTCTTCTTAACGTTAAAGGATTTCACCGGAACACCTGGAAGGGGTTGAGTGAAATCAGATCCATCTTCTCGCGGGGGGCGTCCACTTTCAATTTCGTAGCGGATTCTTTCTCCCTGGACATAAATTTTTACTGAGCCATCCACGTGGAGTCTGAGGTTCAGGGTGCCTTCCTTGGATTTTGCATTGTAGTCTTTGCTTCGATAGGACGGGAGTTCGAGCAGAGATGGCGCTGGGGGAGGGAATCCTGAATTCCTCGCCTGATCGGTCGGGATCGTTGGCTGAGAAGATGATTTAGGTTCAACGACTCGTCCATTGCTCGCGGGAACTGCAGGCAAATGGTTGTTGTCGACACTGAGATATGGGTTGAAAACATAATCCAACGAGAAGGGTTCAGTAGCAGGAAACTGGAGATTATGAAAAACGGCGTATGCCGGATCCAGCCCCCATTGTCCAACCGCCAGCACTTTTTTCTTACTGGTAAGATTGTCGCTCCATCCCCAAAAAGGCTTCGCCTTATTCGAGGCTTCTTTTCGGCCGAGAAAGGAACCAGGGATTGGGGAAACTCGGGTGACAGGACGTCCCCCCAGTGGCTGATAGATGAAGTACTCATCAAACATCTTCTCTTTCTCCCCGGTTCCAACTCGATTCCACCACTGATCCGCAATCGGCAATAGTTCATACCCTATGTCTCGATCATTCGGATACCTCGGGCGCTCCGCCTTGCCTTTGTAAATGAAGGTAACGCCCGTGCCCGTCGTAAAGCCTTTTGACAGGATAAATCGAGAGTGCCCGGCGGCAGAACCAAAGACGCCATGCCCGCCGGACTCAATAAAGACAACCGGATGGGATTGACTCCACAATTCGATCTCCCCATCAATGTCATGCACCCCATTTTTGATACGTTGGTCAATACGGTAAGAATAAATGTTGTTATGGGCAAGGGTCTCCATAACCTGCAATCGCCCAAATTGAGTTCCATCCTTGGCAATCGTCAAGATTAACCCTTCGTTGTCGTTCTCATGGCATGTGCCGGCCACGCAGCGGTCCGAATAGTCCCTTGGATGAAAAAAATTATAGATCACAAACCAATGGGAACCGGTTTCCATGACCGTGTAATAGACATAGGCTTGAGAACTCCCGATTTCAAGGTCATCCCAATTATTTTCGCCACGCCAATCCCCGTCAAAATCAAATCGGGCAAGGTAGTCGGCTTTAGGCGTAAACCATGTTTCCTGCGCAATGAAGGGTGCGTAATGCTGGGCGAGAGTGAAGTATGGATCGGATTGAACTTTTTCTCCTGAAAAAAATATTTTCTCTGAACCCCTGGAAGATGAAGCTTTTGGTGTCACTTCGATTTCAACTGTTGCAACCTTATTCGCTACTTTCACTTCAATCTTATACTTTCCAGATTTCTCCGGAGCGGTGTATAGGACGCTGTCTTGCCAAAGAAAATCTTTACCCACTCCCATGAGAGCCTCAAGCGGGTTGGTCGTCTTAAATTCGTTCAAAAGCGTTTTATTACCTTGGTAAAGAAAAGGTTTTGAGAGCCAGCCTCCATTCTTGTCGAGAATTTTGAAGTTGGTGGCATTCTCCTTTAGAAGAACGTTCTTTCTTTCACCGCTTCGGTCACTGACATCCCCATTCACAACCAGTTGTAAAACCATTGACTCTAAAGGACGCACACGCCGATCCTTGGGATAAGTCTCGATAGAAACCTTCGTTATACTTTCTTGTGCAATGAGAATGAGGCTTGGAATCAGAAACAGCAGGATACTGCTAAGAAAGATCCGTCTCATACCGAACCTCCTCTCAATGAGAAAGAATTCACAATATCTGATTGCATGATGTTCAGGCTAATTTGGACAACCGTTCCTCTCGATAAGATGTTCATAATCAATATTCGACTACTGAACACATCAATTGTATCCATCACCTTCTGATTCCAATCAAATAAAAATGAATATCGTAAAATAGATTTGAAGCCTTTGGCCAAGAATATGCATCTGTATTCTATATGAGGATAATAGTTGATGCGAATAAGTCAACACAGGTTCCTGAGTTTTTCATCAATTTCTTGAATATAAAGAGGTTGGATTTCTGAATCAAGGAGGCGCCATGGAATTGAGGGAATGTAGATTTTACTACGGTGGCCACGATATGAATTTTTCGGTTTACTCCGATGTCCCTTGCCGCGCTATTTATGTGGGAAGCATCTCATTGCCCCTGGCCCAATCGAGAGTGGATATTTATGAATTTGAACCGAGTGCAAAGACCCAGTGGGTTGTAATTAAACAACGTGATGGAGATAAAGAGAACCTGAAATTCTTTGTGAAAAAGGGCGACAAATACCTCGAAAGTGAGCTTCATCACTTGTCGAAGCATGTTCTCGAAAATATTGTTCGTAGATTCCCCAAACTCTCGGCTGAGTTGAAACCGTCACTTGCTGCTTAATGAAGGACTTGGTACACAATGATTGAATGCCGAGCCCCTTCAACGGCAGCTACCGAATGATGAATTAAATCCTTCAATTTAGAATAAAGCAAAAAGCCCTTCAGAGATGAAGGGCTTTTTGCTTTAGCCTCCCATCCTTGATCTCACCTGGATTCATTTTTCTTTCCGTTTGTTACACTGTGACGGTATACTTTCACGAATTTAGTTCTCAAAAGCTAAGGAGACCGCATATATGGGACTTAAACCCACTGACCCCTCTCCCGACTCTTGGCGTTCGGTGCGCACCTCAAGAAGAAAGCTTGCGAAAATTGTAGGGATGGGAGTTGCCGCGACCATCGTCGATAAAGGCATGGTCAGCAGTTTGTTTGGCTTAAATAAAGGGGTTACCGATAAGGCACCGAATCCTGTCCAACTCCACATCTCTATCGAAGTGAAGCCCGGGAAAGGGCCGGAACTGGAAAAGATCTTTCAAACTGCATACATCCCGGCGATTAAGGTTCAAGACGGCTTCCTCTGGACCCGGTTGCTGAGGACGTATGATTCGAATAGCAGCTACGAAATCGATATTTCGTTCAAAAGTGAAAAACAGCGTGCTGCCTGGGCTCAATCTAAAGAACACCAATCAGCCTGGCCAAGAGTAGAAGAAATTTCTGCCAAGATATCGTGGCAAGGATTTGATCAACTCGCCTAAGGTTCATTCAAGGCTGACAAAACCATTTATCGTCCATGGGACAAAGAAGAAGACGTGTAGGCCCGAAGCAGGGCTCCCTCGAATTCCAGCCAAGATCGACGTAGCCATTCCAAGCGGAAACGGAGTTTCAAGAAATTCAAATTCTGGGCGACTGCTCTCGTCCTTTTGACGTTTGTGCTGGATCGATTCTGGCCTTTCGAAAATATTCCGTCGGGGTCTTCAACATCCGAATAGCCAGGGCCTGTGAGATTTCAAAACAGGTTCTCAAGCAGACTCAACGCCCGGAAGAAGAACAGGAACGCTATGCGGACGCAGTGGCAAGAAATTGCGTGGAGAAGGAGCTGAATCCGGCGATTGTCTCAGCCATGATTGTAGTGGAAAGCGGCGGCAATCCACTGACGGTTTCCTCTTCAGGGGACCTGGGCCTGATGCAAGTCAATGCAAAAATCCATGCCAGATCCTTCGATTTCGAACAAAGAAACCTGCTCAATCCAGAGGAGAACATAGACATCGGCACGAGCATCCTGAAGTTGATGGTTGACCGGCATGGAGATGAAAAAGCCATTCAAGCCTATAACGGATTGTTGCCCGAGAAACGGGAATATGCTCCGAGAGTTCTGGCAACTTTGGCTCGTGCTGGACTTTCTATACAGGGGCAAACAGTCACTTCAAATCCATCTTTTGGTGTTGCTCTGTCGGACTGGATCGCGGCCATTCGAAAATCAAACGGTTCTTAGCAAATCAAGTTACAGACATTCAATTTGGAGGATAGGTGGATAGATATGGGTTCAAGGCTGAAGAGAATCTTGCTTTTGATACTGTTGTGCCCTCTGGGGGCGCCGCGGTTGCGGGCAGCTGATTGGTTGACGTTTGGGCATGATCCGCAGCGCTCGGGCTGGGCAGTAGAAGAAAAAGACCTGTCGCTAGAAAACGTCGGCAGTCTGGAGCTGAAGTGGAAGGCTGCCTCTGAAAAACGAGCCACTTTCTTTGGCTTCTCTGACGGCTCCGCTAGTGGCCAGCAATGTGACGACCCCTCAGGGAATTAAGACTTTGGCTTATGTTGCCGGCAGCTCCAATCATTTGTTTGCCCTGGACACCCAAAGTGGAGAAATGGTTTGGAGCCACAGCTTCAAAGCCTATGTTCTTCCCAAGGAAGAAGGGATGTGGCTCTGTCCTAACAACCTTAACGCCACGCCCGTTATTGATCGTCTCCGGAATTTGATATTTGTGATCGCGGCAGACGGAAAACTCTATGGCATGGACTTGGGGACAGGAAAGGTGGGCTGGGGACCCATCCAGTTTGTTCCTCCTTTTGCCAAAGTGTGGAGTCTCAATCTTGTGGATGGGATTGTTTACACAAGCACCTCACAGGGTTGCGGCGGAACGCCCTCGGGGATCTTTGCTATGGATACGCGCGACCCTTACCGGCCAGCAGTCAGAGGTCATGCTGGTTTCTAAGCGAGGCGGAGGAATATGGGGAAGGGGAGGCCCTGTTGTTGGCACTAATGGACGGATCTATGCAGCCGTTGGAGATGGCAATTTCAATCCTTTGCTGAATGATTACTGCAATACGGTGATTGCCGCTTCGCTCAAGAAGCTGGAGGTCCTCGATTACTTCATTCCGCTAAACTGGAGAGAAGTCAACCGCTTAGATTGGGACTTAGGATCTACAAGTCCGGTTTGGTTTGCCCATCGAGACCACAACCTGTTGGCTGTCGGAGCGAAAGAAGGGGTTGTCTATTTAATGGATGGAGAGGCATTAGGAGAAAAGGATCACTTTACCCCGCTGTACACCACACCTCGCCTGGGAAATGATGAAGACAGTTTTGAAGGTAAGGGAGTCTGGGGAGCGCTTTCTGCGTGGCAGGATGACAAAGGGGATTCCTGGGTATATGTCCCGGTGCTCGGGCCCGTTTCCAAGAGATCGCCGAAGTTTCCGTTAACCAATGGACCCAACCCTAATGGCAGTGTCATGGCATTTAAAGTCGCCTTGGATGACATCACAAAGAAACCAATGCTGGCACCCGCCTGGATTTCAGGAGATTTTAATATTCCCGATCCCGTCGTCATCGCCAATGGAATTGTCTTTGCCCTCTCGACTGGTGAAAATGTCAGGCAAACCAAGGAAGGGGGGGTTATCAATTGGACCAAACTCACGCTACTCACCAATGAACAACGAAAGGAATTAACTAGCCGGGCCGTTCTTTACGCACTCGATGCTCGAACTGGGAAAGTCCTCTACCAAAGTGGTGAGGCCATGGATTCCTGGGTCCACTTCAGTGGATTGGCCGTTGCCAACGGGCGGGTGTTTACCGTCGATTACAAATCCAATGTCTATTGCTTCGGACTCAAAGGGAAATAACTACTTGTTCAAATCCTTCGCCGGGCCAGCATCCCTTGAATCTCTTGCAAAAATCCACCCTAGTGCTAAGTTGAGCAAATTCGCGTAAATTGCTGTAGCCGGGGTCGTTGCCCCCGGGCCTAAACAGCGGGGCCGGCTACAACACGGACTTATGCAAGTTAGTACTAGTTTTCTGAATGTAGTCTTGACGGGTCCACCTAGATGATGACACAACTGCTTCATTACCCGAATTTAATGATTAGGCGATTCTTCATGCGTAAGATTTTATTCAGATCTTTGCCTTTATTTCTCTTGTTGAGTCTGAGTCACGAACCCGTTCAAGCAGCCGATTGGCTGATGTTCGGTCACGACCCGCAGCGCTCCGGTTGGGCGATGGAAGAGAAATCTCTGTCCATTGAAAACGTGGGAAAACTTCAATTGAAATGGAAGACAGCGGTCAAAAACGAAGCGTTGGCTTTGGCATCACTGACGGCGCCGGTTGTTGCCAGCAACGTCGTCACCGCCCAGGGAGAAAAGACCCTGGTCTACGTCGGAGGAGGCGCCAGTAACTTATTTGCTCTGGATGCTCAAACGGGAGAGGTGATCTGGACTCAAACGTTTCGCAGCTTTTCACTCCCCAAGAACGAAGTACATTGGTTGTGTCCGAATAATTTGAATGCAACTCCAGTAATTGATCGCTCACGGAATTTGATTTTCGTAATTACAGCAGACGGAAAGCTCAACGGTTTGGATCTGGGAACCGGAAAGATTTCGTGGGGCCCCATTCAGTTTGTTCCTCCTTTTTCCAAGAGTTGGAGTCTCAATCTAATAAATGGTTATGTTTATACCTCTCTTTCCCAGGGATGTGGGGGCGCTCCTTCCGGAATTTATGCCATGGACACACGAGATCCGTATCGACCAGCCGTTAACAGTCTGGTTGTCGCGAAGCGTGGAGGTGGCATTTGGGGGCGTGGCGGTCCGGTGATTGGGAATAATAAGCGGGTCTATGGAGCGGCCGGAGACGGAAATTTTAACCCTTGGGCCAATGAATATGGCAGCACCGTGCTTGCCGCGTCTCTCGAGGACCTGAAATTAGTGGATTATTTCGTCCCGCTGAACTGGAGAGAGATCAATCGTTACGACTGGGATTTAGGTTCTACTAGCCCGGTGTGGTTCGCTCATCGAGACCGGAATCTTCTTGCGCTGGGTGCCAAAGAAGGCGTTGTCTATTTAATGGACGCAGATCTTTTGGGGGACAAAGACCACTTCACCCCGCTCTATACGACCCCAAGATTGGGGAATGATGAGGACAGTTTCGAAGGAAAAGGGATTTGGGGAGCACTTTCAGCCTGGCAGGATGATCAAGGTGATTCGTGGGTCTATGTCCCAGTCCAAGGACCGGTTTCCAAATTAGCTCCTCAGTTTCCGCTCAGCAATGGCCCGAATCCAAACGGCAGCGTCATGGCATTTAAGGTCACCACGGACCCCCAGAAAAGCACACCCATTTTAGGGCCGGCATGGATTTCAGGTGATTTCAATATTCCAGATCCGGTGGTAATTGCCAACGGAATTGCTTTTGCTCTTTCGACTGGTGAGGATGTGCGGCAGACCAAGGAAGGGGGTGTCATCACGAACCCTGGTCTCACGCAGTTGAACATTTCACAGCGCAAAGAAAAAACGAACCATGCGGTTCTCTACGCACTCGACGCAAAGACGGGAAAAGTTCTCTACCAGAGCGGAGATGCTATGGACACGCTGGGTCCACTTTAGCGGACTGGCCGCTGCAAATGGCCGTGTCTACGCAGTCGATTACAAATCCCAGGTGTATTGCTTCGGGCTGGAAGGGAAGTAGCTTCATCAATGCAGGGCCGTAGTTGTACGAGGCCACATTTGTCTTCTGCGCTGAAGCGCGGCCTCGCGGAGCTTCGCCCTCCATGATATTTTTGCTTCATGTGTTATTGTTCCAATAACTTTCGCCCTTTATTTCTTTGGCAGCAGATTCCCAGAGCTAGAAAAGGAAACTTTCTCAGGACGAAAGGCTGTTTTCGCTTTGGACAGATCGTTGTTTACAAAGAGCCTTTGATCCAGTACATCGGAGACGAGCAAAAAAGTATCGGTCCCTTCCAAAGCCTGGCTGTTGCGAATGGAAACCGTTTTGCCGTGCTCCAGGGCGATGGCAGCTCCGTTGGGGCCCTTTGCGCCCTGTTTCCCTTTAAAGCCGTCAATCGTGACATCCTCAAAATATTCACACTCAATTCCGTGCGACAAATAATCGGCCAGAGGCTCTACCCAGCTCAAGTCGAAGTCTTGAATCTTAAGCCCCTGCACGTAGCGGCAGTAGATTCCAGGGATGTCGTGCGTGAAAATGGCCAAAGCTTTACTGAGAGTGGGTCGCAAGTCAAAATTGCCGCCATAGGTAGCGGCTAAGGGACTGGGGAGAATCTGAAGGTTAATGTGATCGAAGCTCAAGTTTTGTATCCGACTCTCCTCGAGCCCCCACACCAGAATGCCCGACTCACTTTTGGCAACAATCTCTGAGAACCGGACGTTTTTGATCTCTCCAGATTTTACTCCTTCGTAGGCCGGAGCGGCAGAAACGTGGATGGGCTCGCCATGCCCCCACCAGTGCCCGGTATGCAGGCGAGTTTCGATCGTAATATTAGAGAAGACGGCATTCTCAATGTTTCCATTGTCCCGGGTAAAAAGACCAATCCCACGATTCGAGCCATAAATCACCAGATTTTGGAACACCAGATTGCGGATGGTATTGGCCCCATAACCTATCCGGATGCCGCTGGACCGGCTCTGGATCGTGCAATTATTAACGGTGATATTCTCGGAAATACCTTTCTTGGGTCCGAACCCGGTAATACAGATCCCATCGTCACCGGCTTTGATATCGCAGTTTGAGATATGAATGTTTCGCGAGGTCGTGCAGTGAATGCCATCATTATTGGCATAACTGATCCCATTATCGATTTGGATATTGTTGATGAAAATATACTCTGAGTCAGCGATATGAATGGTCCACACAGGACTGTCCTTAATGAGGACATCACGGATCAAGATATTCCTGCACTCGGAGAGCACAAACATATTGCCGGGACGGTCTTTGGGGAGTACTGGACCGTCACCCATCTCTTTGTCCCCGTACATGTAGCTTTTTCCCTGGCGCGTGTACTGGCCATCGAAATCAGGATCGATTCGCTTCTTGTTCAGATCCATGAAATAAGTCCCGTTTCCATCCAGGGTGCCTCGACCCGTAATGGCAATATTCACTGCATTCTTTGCCATGACGAACCCATACTGGACCTCGCCCTCCTTCTTGTAGTCCTTCAAATCATCGCTGCCTTTGAGGATGGCGCCGGCATCGAGGTGAAGAGTGACGTTACTGAGGAGAACAACTGTCCCCGATCGAAATTCTCCTGCCGGAACAAACACGGTCCCTCCTCCGGCTTTATTGCAGGTTTCAATAGCTTGATTGATGGCCGCTGTGTTGACCGTTTTCCCGTCCGCTTTTGCACCATAGTCTAGGATGTTGTAGAAGGGCAGATCGTTGGGAAAGAAGATTCGCGGTCAATACCCCCAGAATCAGCCAAAGACTAAACGACCTGCATGCCGCAAAATGCCAGAGGGTCTTTAGTGAACGATAAGATTTGTTCATGCGCATCAATGCAATCCTTTCTTGTCTTGAAGAATGGCGGAGCTTCACCCCCCAGTATATTTTTGTTTCCTGTCTTATTGTTCCAATAACTTCCACATTTCATTTCTTTGGCAGCAGATTTCCAAAGCTCGAAAAGGAAACTTTCTCAGGACGAAAGGCTATTTTCGCTTTGGACAGATCATTGTTTACAAAGAGCCTTTGATCCAGAACATCGGAGACAAGCAAAAACGTGTCTGTTCCGTCAACTGCCTGACTATTGCGAATCGAAACTGTTTTGCCATGCTCCAGAGCGATGGCAGCTCCGTTGGGAGCTTTTGCTCCTTGCCTTCCTTTAAAGCCGTCGATTGTGACATCTTCAAAATATTCACACTCAATTCCGTGGGACAAATAATCGGCGAGAGGGTCTACCCAGCTCAACTCGAAATCTTGAATTTTTAGACCCTGCACGTAGCGGCAGTAGATTGCAGGGATGTCGTGTTTGAAAATGCCCATTTCCAAAGTCAGTGTATTTCGCAAATCAAAATTCCCGCCATAGGTAGCGGCTAGAGGACTGGGGAGAATCTGAAGCCGGATGTGATCGAAGCTCAAGTTTTGTATACGACTCTCTGGAAGGCCCCACACCAGAATGCCCGACTCACTTCTGGCAACAATATCCGAGAACCGGACGTTTTTGATCACTCCGACTTCTACTCCTTCGAAGCCTGGAACGGCAGAAATGTGGATAGGCTCACCATGCCCCCACCAGTGTCCCGTATGTAGGCGGGTTTCGATCGTAATATTAGAGAACACGGCATTCTCGATGTTCCCTTTGTCCCGGGTAAAAAGACCAATCCCACGATTCGAGCCATAAATCACCAGGTTCTGGAATACCAGATTGCGCATGGTATTGTCGCCATTACCAATGCGAATACCGCTAGACCGGCTCTGGATCGTGCAATTATTAACGGTAATATTCTCGGAAATACCTTTCTTAGGTCCGACTCCTCTGACTACGATCCCATCGTCTCCCCCTTTGATATCGCAGTTCGAGATGTGAATGTTTCGCGAGGTCGTGAAGTGAATGCCATCAGCGTTGGCATAACTGATTCCATTGTCGATTTGGATATTGCTGATAAAAATATGAGCGGAGTCGGCGATGTGAATGGTCCACATAGGACTGTCTTTAATGATTACATCACGGATCAAGATATTCCTGCACTCGGAGAGCACAAACATGTTGCCGGGACGGTCTTTGGGCAGCACCGGTCCATCGCCCATCTCTTTGTCACCGTACATGTAGCTTTTCCCTTGGCGCGTATACTGGCCATCGAAATCAGGTTCGATGCGCTTCTTGTTCAGATCCATGAAGTAAGTCCCGTTTCCATCCAGGATGCCTCGACCCGTAATAGCAATATTCTCCGCGTTTCTTGCCAGAACGAGCCCAAACTGCTCCTCCTTCTCCTTTACATAATCCTTTAGGTCATCGCTGCCTTTGAGGATAGCTCCGGCATCCAGGTGGAGGGTGACGTTACTGAGGAGGACTATTGTGCCCGAACGAAATTCTCCCGCAGGTATAAACACGGTTCCTCCCCCGGCTTTATTGCAAGTTTCAATGGCTTGATTGATAGCCGCTGTATTGATCGTTTTCCCGTCTGCTTTCGCGCCATAGATCTAGGATGTTGTAGAAAGGGCAATCGTTGTGCGAAAAGACTCGAGGTCAATGCCGCCAGAATCATCCAAAGACCAAACGCCCCGCACGCCGCAAAATGCCAAAGGGTCTTTGGTGAACGAAAAAATTTGTTCATACGCATCAATGCAATCCTTTCTTGTCGTGAAGATCGTTGGTTCGATGATTTTTTCTGGAGTGGGATTCTCTCAAGTTCCCCCAAAAATTCGAATCTCATTGCAAACAGTATCTTGATAGTATCCTTTGATTCTCCCGGGACAGTAGTTTGTCGGATCTTACATCAATCCTCAAAGAGAAAACTACGTTTCTGGCTCTACTCACAAAAAAGAATACGAAGGCAGACGACAAGAGCAATTCCATGGCGACCAGGAGATCCAACGAGACGGAACCCTTTATAAAGGAAGGCATGAGAGGCCAGATAGGTCGTTAGGGCGATTCCAAGTTGCGAAAGTGCCACACGAAGTGCCAAGACGGTGCCGCGTTCTTCAGGGGAACCAGCTCTGTCGTGATTGCCAGAAACGGGGCAATGCGGAATGCGATCGCTAGTCCGGCGAGTCCTAAGGCTCCAAAAAGCCAGAAATTCCAAGGGAGAGCAGGGATGAGGAGAAAACATAAGGCGAGCACGACGCCACTTAAAATAAGAATGGGCGCTTTGCCCATTTATCGGAAAGAATTCCCGACAAAGGGGCTCCCAACAAAGACGCGACTCCGCAAAATAAATAAACAAAACCGACCTGTTTGACAGAAAGATGCCGATCGGCTACCAGATGACTCCCCAAATAAGTAATGAATCCTACGATGGCACTCGAAGAGAGCATCGACGCCACGCAGGATTGAAGTTGTTTCTCGGTTTTTGAGGATCCGCTTCCAAACCATTTGAATGCGTTCCAACTCCAATCGTTGTGGAATGGCGACAGCTTCCACGTGAGTTGAAGGATCCGTAAGAATCCGATAGACGAGCGCCGCGCAGCCGAGTGCGGCGGCTGAAAGTGCCAGGAAGATAGGCCTCCACCCCCAAGTGCTCGCAACCACTGCCGCGAGCGGAATCCCGACAATCGCTGCCACAAAATACGGCATGGAGAGGATTCCCATGGCACGGCCGCGCTGTTCATAGCGAAAATAGTCAGCTGCAAAGGAAGTCATGGAGGGCACGAGAGCTCCGGTTGCCATTCCAGATAAACATCTCAGGAGAAAGAACATCTCCATAGACCCGGCATAACGTGTCAAGAATGATACGCTCGAAAAGCCAAGCAGACCCAGCAAGATAAATGGTTTGCGACCCAACCGGTCGGAGAGGTAACCAAATAGCAGTGAAAAGAAAGCGGAGGATAATGAATAGACCGTGACGGCACGGCCTCCATAACCAGGATCGACTTGAAAGTCATTGGTTAGCAGAGGGAGAAGCGGGGGAATGAGCTGATAATCCAATTCTCCTAAAAGCCCAATCAGGAATAGGAATCCGAGGATACCGGTGACGTTGTCTTTTTGTTGATTCATCTTTCAAGAACGGATCCAAGCTCAATTTCTGCGGGTTGCCTCACCTGACATCCTTGAGCGACAATACTAAGGTATTCGGTTCATGTCAGCCAGAAAATGGCGTCTGAACTTGGCTGGGCTGTTTGTCGAAGGTTACCTGGCTGAAAAGATAAAATTCTCAACTTGGCCATTCATTTCAACTCTTTGATTCAATGGAAAATCTTAAAACCCAATTCCCGTTTGACGGAACCAATCCCATTGGATAGAGTATAGGTTTGCCTTGTAGGGTGGTGCACTGATGAGTAACAGGGGAGTCTGTGGAAGGAATTGGGTCCTCCTTTTTATTTTGTCATCCTTAATGACCGGATGTTCAGGACCCCTTCTGGCTCAGTCCGATTACCTGAAAGAGTCCGAGAAAAGAGCCCGGGAGATCCTCGAGAAGAGTATTCAGGCGCTGGGAGGTGAGGCCTATCTCAAGACGCAGGATAGCCAGCGCATGGGTCGATTTTACCAATTCAGGAAAGATCAACTGAAAGGCAGCACGCACTTTCAGCTGTTTCAAAAGTTTCCCGGAAAGGCCCGGCTGGAGATGGGGAAAAAGGGGGAGGAGGTAGTAATCAATGATGGGGATCAGGGATGGAAGATTGATTATAAAGTTGTCAAAGTGCAAACCCCGCAGGAGATCGAAAACTTCAAAATCAATCTGATGCACAATCTGGACTACATTCTTCGTTTTCGCCTGAATGAACCGGGTATGAGAATTCGCTATATTGGAAAGTCTCGCGTCGATAATACTGAGATTGAAGGGGTCCAGTTGCTCGACAAAGATAACGATAAGGTCAAAATCTACGTGAACACGGCCACGTTTTTGCCATTCAAAATGGAATTTCGGTCACCGGCAGTCGGGATTTTTGATCCGACAGACGACGAAAGAATATTTTATAATTATCATGCAGTGCAAGGAGTACAGATTCCCTATAGCACGGTCCGTTTTTCGAATGGATTTAAAGCATCCGAATATCAACTTGAATCGATCCAAGTTGAAATGTCCCTTCCTGACGCCCTCTTTACGCCCGAATACGTCAAGAAATAACTTCACTCCCAGGATGGAGATCTGATGATCAAGAGCACGACGGTCGTTTGTATTCGTAAGGATGGGAAGGTAACCATGGCAGCCGACGGGCAGGTGACACTGGGGGAAACTGTAATCAAGCAGACTGCCAGGAAGACACGGCGGCTCTACAACGGCCAAGTTCTGGCGGGTTTTGCCGGGTCCACCGCCGATGCTTTTGCGCTTTTTACCCGATTCGAAGGCAAGCTGGAAGAATATCGGGGGAATCTTTCGCGGGCGGCCGTGGAGCTTGCCAAGGACTGGAGGACAGACAGAGCCCTACGCCATTTGCAAGCCCTGCTCATCGTTGCCGACAAAGATACAACATTACTGCTCAGCGGGAATGGGGATCTCATTGAGCCGGACGATGGGATTGCGGCGGTTGGTTCCGGTGGTCCCTACGCCGCGGCTGCGGCCAAAGCCTTGTTAAAGCATTCGAATCTCTCTGCCAAAGAGATTGCTACGGAGGCTATGACTATTGCCGGCGAGATTTGTATTTATACGAATCTCTCCATTACCGTCGAGGAGCTTTAAAGATTCGGCCTTGAATCATCAGCTTCTGAGAGAAGATTTCAAAGACAACTATGGTCATATACCTGCCGGGCGCCTCAGAAGAGGAGGACACTGCTTTGGATGAATTAACACCACGTCAGATCGTGGCCGAGCTAGACAAGCATGTCGTCGGTCAAAAAGCTGCCAAGCGAGCAGTCGCTGTGGCCCTCAGAAACCGGATCCGTCGCCAGAAGCTCTCCAATGAGATGGCGGAAGAAGTGATGCCAAAGAACATCATCATGATTGGACCCACTGGCGTCGGGAAAACAGAAATTGCTCGCCGTCTCTCCAAGCTTTCGAACAGCCCTTTCTGAAAGTGGAAGCCTCCAAGTTTACCGAAGTCGGTTATGTGGGCCGAGACGTTGAATCCATGATTCGCGACCTGATTGAAATTGCCATCGATATGGTTCGTGAGGAAAAACTAGAAGATGTCGCGGAAAAGGCAGAGCAGAATACCGAGGAGAGGATGTTGGATCTGCTGCTTCCCCCATTACCCACGGTTCCGAAGGGCTCTGACCCCAATGAGGAGGGAGAAAAAGCCCTGGAAACTTTCCAAAAAACCCGAGAGAAATTGCGTGCGCAACTGCGGGAAGGCAAACTGGATGATCGGTCGGTTGAAATTGAAGTGCGCGAACGCAACATTCCAAGCTTTGAGATCATCTCCAATGCCGGCATTGAAGAAATGGACATCAATGTCAAAGACATCCTGCCGGGCTTGTTCGGTCAGAAGACCAAGAAGCGGAAAATGAAAGTTTCTGAAGCCATTGAATATCTCGTCCAGGAAGAAGAGCAGAAACTCATCGATATGGATCAGGTGACCCGGGTTGCCGTGGATCGCGTCGAACAAAGTGGAATCATCTTCCTGGATGAAATCGACAAAATTGCGGGTCGTGAGTCCGGCCATGGTCCGGATGTCAGTCGCGAGGGCGTGCAGAGGGATATTCTGCCGATTGTGGAGGGAACAACCGTCAATACCCGCTATGGGATGGTTCGCACCGACCACATCCTGTTTATCGCTGCCGGGGCATTTCACGTGAGTAAACCTTCTGACCTCATACCCGAACTGCAGGGGCGCTTCCCCATTCGTGTCGAGCTGGAATCCTTGACGATCGATGACTTTGTGCGCATTCTTAAGGAACCGAAGAATGCGCTGATTAAACAATATATCGAACTTCTGGCGGCGGACGAAATCACCATGGCGTTTACGGACGATGCGATCATGGAAATCGCAAAATACGCGGCACTCGTAAACGAGAGTACAGAAAACATTGGCGCACGAAGACTCCATACAATCATGGAAAAGCTCTTGGAAGAGATTTCTTTTGAAGGACCTGATTTGAAAGAAAAAAATGTGACCATTGATGCGGCCTACGTTCAAAAAATGCTTGCCGAAATTGTCAAAGACCAGGACCTCAGCCGCTACATCCTGTGAAACCGGATTATCTCCTCTGCCGACATTTCGCCCTGCCCGGACTGTTTCTCTTGCTACTTCTATTGACTGGTTGTGGTAATGTCGGAGACCCTCTCCCGCCTTTAGTCCAGATTCCCAAACCGGTGTCGGACCTTCAGGCGTTACAAGTCGGCAATACCATTAAGCTGAGTTGGAAACTTCCAGAAACTAATACCGATGGCTCAACGACACCGGTCTTGACCGGTATGGAAATCTATCGGCTTCCCTTGGAGGGGATTTCTCGATCCAGCTCAGGTAAACTGGTTTTTCCGGAGTCCGTTCAGCCTTGGAGAGTCCTGCGAGGATCCGAACTCGAGGCCTATAAACCCGGCGACAAGCTCACGCTCATCGATCCATTGGCTGGAATCCCAATGGCCACGTTTCCCCAAACGACTCTGGCTTACGCTTTGAAGGCGTTCAACAAGAAAGGGCAAGATGCGGGATTTTCCAATATTACTTTGACCAAACTTTTTCCAGCACCGAAACCGCCACAGAATCTCAGAAGCCTCCAATATGAAAAGTATGTCGAAATCCTGTGGGAGATTCCTTCGACCAATCTCGATGGGTCTCCCATCGGATGCGGGAGTCCAGTTCAATGTCTTTCGCAGTGAGGACCCACAAGCTCTCACCTGGTCAGCGCCTGAACTCCACTCCCGTGGCTGGAGTCTCATTCAAAGACGAGACCATGGAATTCGGGAAAACTTATTTTTACCGGGTACGGGCGGTAGCTTCCTCCCTCTGTCGGCGGAATTGAGTCTCTGGATTCCGATTCGGTCGAGGTCATGAATAAGGATGTCTATCCACCCAGGCCACCCGCTGGAAATTGCGGCGATCAGCAATGGAGAAGCTATCAGCCTCGTTTGGGCACCGAATATGGAGCCGGATCTGGCTGGCTATGTCGTTTACCGCAGTGGGCCAGAAAAGAAGTTTGAAAAGATCTCTGATTCGCTGGTGACAACGGCATCATGGATTGATTCATCGGTTGTCAAAAGCCAGACCTACCTTTATAGGATTAAAGCTATAGACCAAAAGGGGAATGCCAGTGATTCTTCTGAGGAAGTGAGCGAAAAGGTAGAGTGAATTCTTTGGAAAAAGGGGCGGCGATGAATTCAGAAGATGAAAGCCTGCGGCAAAAAGAAGATCTGGTATTGGAACGCTTAGACCGGCTGAACCAGGAAGCCGAGGCAGGTGGTGGAAAAGAACGTTTACAGCGACAACGCGCGGCCGGAAAAATGACTGCACGAGAACGCATTGAATTCTTGCTCGATGAAGATTCTTTTCAGGAGCTAGACAAGTTCGTGACTCATCGATGCCAGGACTTTGGGATGGAAGATCAGAAGGTCTTGGGAGACGGTGTGATCTCGGGCTATGGAAGAATCGAGGGCCGTCTGGTAACCATATTTGCCCAGGATTTTACGGTCTTTGGAGGCTCCTTATCGGAAACTAACGCCGCCAAGATCTGCAAGGTGATGGAGCTGGCTTTGAAGCTGGGGGCCCCGGTCATCGGGCTTAATGATTCGGGCGGCGCTCGCATTCAAGAGGGCGTTGTCTCACTGGCTGGTTATGCCGATATTTTTCTGCAAAACACACTGGCTTCCGGAGTCATTCCCCAGATCTCCGCAATTATGGGGCCTTGTGCCGGAGGGGCCGTTTACTCTCCCTGCGATCACTGACTTCATCGTCATGGTGAAGAAGAGTAGCTACATGTTCATAACGGGGCCTGATGTCCTCAAAACGGTGACCCATGAAGAGGTGAGTAAAGAAGAGTTGGGTGGCGCCATGACCCACAATCGGCAGAGTGGGGTCGCTCATTTTGCCGCGAATGATGACCGGGAGTGCCTGAGTCTCATCCGCGAATTGTTATCCTATCTCCCTTCGAATAATCTCGAGTCACCTCCACGGCGGGAATCTCGGGATCCTGTTGATCGTCTGAACCCGGAACTGGATCACCTGATTCCACCGGAGGCTCATAAACCCTATGACATTAAAGAAATTATCTCGGTAGTCACGGACGATCATGAATTTCTTGAAATTCAATCTCACTTTGCTCAAAACATCGTCATTGGTTTTGCCAGGCTCGCCGGGAGGCCCGTGGGTATCGTTGCAAACCAGCCAGCCTTTCTGGCAGGGTGTCTGGACATTGACGCGTCCGTAAAAGGTGCCCGATTCGTTCGTTTTTGCGATGCCTTCAATATTCCCCTCATTACTTTTGAAGATGTACCCGGATTTCTGCCCGGGACTGCCCAAGAATTTGGAGGGATTATCCGGCATGGAGCAAAGCTGCTCTACGCTTATGCAGAGGCCACGGTGCCGAAAATTACGCTGATCACGCGGAAATCCTATGGAGGCGCTTATTGCGTCATGGCCTCCAAACAAATTCGTACCGACATCAATTATGCCTACCCGACAGCTGAAATTGCCGTGATGGGACCGGAAGGGGCTGTCAGCATTGTCTATCGCAAGGAACTGGCTTCTGCCGAGAATCCAGAAGAGGAAAAGCAGCGGCGGGTACAGGATTTCCGGGAACGCTTTGCGAATCCCTACCTGGCTGCGGAAAGAGGGTACGTCGATGAGGTGATTATGCCGCGTGAGACTCGGAAGAAATTGATTACTGCGTTACAAATGCTGGATAACAAGCGCGATCATACCCCCCGTAAAAAGCATGGAAACATTCCACTGTAGTCGGAAAGGTCCCGAGTCAGATGGCTATTCATCGACGTATACTTGCGGTTCTCAGTAGGCAGATCGAGTACTTGTAGATCCTTTCTTGTGCTCCGACTTCTCATGGCCTCCGGTATTTGGATGCCTGAACTGACCGGATCTCGGATTGTTTTCCCTGCCTGGTCCTCACTTTCACTTGCGTGTCTCAAGCAAAGTTGTGAAATGAGGTCATCTATTCTGATTTTGCGTGCGCATAGAACACACAGTCTGCAAATGACTTCACGGACCTTTCCGCTTACCGAGGTGGCCCACTTGCGCTTACCCGGCTGGCATTCTCGCCGTGCGATCATGACCGAGTGTCTTGCCGAATCGAAGGCTGGTTGCTTTACCAGTGTAGACTCTCCGTTGGAAAGTCCCGAAAGAACCTCCCTTTTGAGTCTGCGGCCTCGATTCTTTAGCGGCAACACTTTTCTTTGATCAGTCCTCTACCCGGGCTTTTGACCCGCGTGACATTCAGATTTTGATGAACCCGGACATCGATATTGTCTATCATACGCTGGCTTATTTCTCAGTTCCGGGAGACCCATCCAATCTTTTCTCCTCCGACTATATTCAACAGATCAACAAAGCAAAGCAAAATCTTGAGACCCCTGAATCCAAGCTTGATCAGTTTTCCCCGCAATTGGGAAAAATGTATCGGGAGATGCCTAGCTTGCGTTTTCTCAATCTAGCGCCATTCATGGCGGATGACTACGCCTCCCTCAAACAAGCACTTTCCTCCATTGACTTTAACTTCCGATCTCAGACCGACGAGGATATCCGTGAGTCTCCCGAAGAACGGAAAGCCAAGAGCGGTAACACGCCTATTCTTTTTGGAAATAGTCGCCGACTTATCCCGTTGTTGAAAAATCGATTTCCAGTCCCTGCCGAACGCCAATTTCTCAAGCAATTTGCAGAATGTATGGATGATGAACGGACCCAATTCTATAAAAATTATCGGGAGGTCCGAACGGAACTCGATCAACAGGGGTACGAAAGATTTTTGAAATTCTGGAAAGCCGATGGCTTGAAAATGATCTATCCTTGGGCTCAAAAATCGGATGTCAATGTGTTTAATATCTATCTTTGTCCCGTGATCAGGCGAAATGGAAGAGGAGTGCCTATCAATCAGGAGCAGCGCGTCCTTTTTAACATCGTGGCCCCACTTCCCGAAAACTCATCACAGGTTGAGCAGTCTTTCTTCGTCGTCTTGCATGAGACAACCCATCGCTTAACAGACAATCTTGTGGATGCCCAGACCGGCTCAAAGCCTGATTTCCGCGACGCTGTGGTTTATGAAAACGCCGCGTTTTACGCGGACCACATTTATCTGAAAAATTCATTTCCACAGTATGATGTGGCTTATATGAAATTTTTTCTCAGTCTGGACAACACCAATCTGCGAGTTGCCCAACTGGAGAGCGAGTTCCTGAAAAACTTACCCGGTAGCGGATTCTCTCAAAAGGGTGATTGAGCAGTTCATTCACAATCTCTGAACATGTTTCGAAAAGTCCTGATTGCCAATCGAGGTGAAATCGCTGTCCGTGTGATTCGTGCGGCGCGTGAGCTGGGTTTATCCACAGTGGCGGTCTATTCAGAATGTGACCGGGCAGCGCTCCATGTGCGAATGGCCGACGAAGCTTATCTTTTGGGTCCCTCGCCATCTCGCGAGAGTTATCTCGCGATGGATAAGATTCTCCGGATTGCCGGCTCTGCTGGAGTGGATGCCATTCATCCCGGTTATGGATTCTTGGCTGAGAATGCGGAATTTGCCCGACGTTGTCATGAAGCGGGAATTTGTTTTGTCGGCCCCAGTGCTCGTTCGATGGAGATGATGGGAGAAAAAATAGCTGCCCGCAAAACAGCGGTCGGAGTGGGTGTGCCCGTTGTCCCGGGAACAGAAAAACCGGTCCGGGATGTTCAGGAAGCCCAAGCAGCAGCAGTCCGTATTGGATTTCCAATATTGATCAAGGCGGCGGCTGGCGGCGGAGGAAAGGGGATGAGATTGGTCGAAGGCCTTCAAGACCTAGCTTCGGCATGGCGTGACGCACAGTCGGAAGCACTGGCAGCTTTCGGCGATTCGGCTGTGTATATCGAAAAATATCTCGAGCGCCCCCGACACATTGAATTCCAAATACTCGCAGATCGTTTTGGAAACGTGATTCATCTGGGCGAAAGGGAATGCTCCATCCAAAGGCGGCATCAGAAGGTCATTGAAGAATGTCCCTCTCCACTCATGACCAATGAATTACGCCAGCAGATGGGGGAGGCAGCGGTCAGGATAGCGCATTCCTGTGGATACGAAAACGCCGGCACGATCGAGTTTTTAGTGGATGCGCAGCGGAAGTTTTACTTTCTGGAGATGAATACTCGATTGCAAGTAGAGCACCCGGTTACCGAGCTGGTGGCGGGGATCGATTTAGTCAAAGAACAGTTTAAGATGGCATGGGGAGATCGGCTTGAGCTGCGTCAAGAGGATGTCCGCTGGCGCGGCGCGGCGCTGGAGTGCCGTATTTGTGCAGAGGACCCGGAGAATCAGTTTTTCCCTTCTCCTGGAAGGATCAGCTTTCTACGAACCCCCGCAGGCCCGGGGGTTAGAGACGACAGCGGGATATACGAAGGATGGACAGTCCCTGTTTACTATGATCCCTTGCTATCCAAACTGATTACTTTTGGGAATGATCGCAACGAAGCCATTGCGCGGATGCGCAGAGCACTGCGGGAATATCAAGTCTTAGGGATAAAAACCAATCTTCATTTCTTGGAGTCTATCCTGACTCACGAGAAATTTATTACGGGTGAATTGAGCACCGATTTCATTGGGCGTTACTTCCAACCCTACCCGATTCATGTGAGTCAGCCTGGCCCCCTACAGGAAATCGCGGCCATCGGTGCCTCGCTTCACAAAGGAATTATAGGGAATGAGGCCACCCCTCCTGGGGGTGATCCAGAAAGTCCCTGGAAGCTATCGGGGAGGTTAGAGGCTATGAGAAAGAGATCGTGAAGAAGAAATTTTCCTTTGAGGTGGTCATTTCCAAGAACACCGAAATGCTCCGATTTGAGTGGAATGGGAATTCCAGCATTGTCTTTATCGGTGATCGGCAAATTAGCCTGGACCCCATCTGTTATTCGAATCATTGTTATTCTCTGCTCATCGATGGGCAATCCTTTGACATCTTGGTCCATGATGCTCAACGACACTTGCCAGGTTCTGGTTAATGGCAAGCCGTTTGAAGTGGTTCTCCGCGACCCGAAAAGACTTCGAAAGGGTTCAGGTTCCGCAGAAGACTCTGCCGGACCCATGTCCGTTTCTACTCCGATGCCGGGGAAGGTGGTGAAGCTTTTGGTTCAGGTAGGCACAGCAGTTCAGGAAGGGCAGGGAGTGGTTGTTGTCGAAGCCATGAAGATGCAAAATGAACTGAAGGCTCCGAAATCAGGGCGTGGTGGAGAAAATCCTGGTCGAGGAGAATCAACCAGTGAATGCAGGGGAGAGCCTGCTGATCGTGAAGTAGGAATAGCTTCTGGAAAGCCGCAAGCCGATTTATACCACGGGGATAATGATAAGCTATTTGTTATTGGCTACCGACTATTTGCTATTGAGTCCAGGAGGGTTCCTTCGTCCAATAGCAAATAACAAATCGAAAATAGGCAATATCAAATTGGTCGTAACTCCCCGTGTCCCCCGTGGTTAATCTTCCAGCCAGGGTTTTATTGTTGGGTAATTTTCTCGACCCCGTCCATATAAGGGCGGAGAGCCCGAGGGATCTCGATGCTGCCATCGGCTTGCTGGTAATTCTCGAGGATCGCAACCCAGGTCCGTCCAACCGCCAGCCCTGAACCATTAAGGGTGTGGACAAAATCGACCTTGGATTTAGAATCCGGGCGATACCGGATATTCGCTCGGCGGGCCTGAAAGCTTTCAAAGTTACTGCAGGAAGAGATTTCACGATAGGCATTTTGTCCGGGAAGCCAGACCTCAAGATCATACGTCTTTGCGGAAGAGAAACCGAGATCTCCGCTACAAAGTGAGACGACGCGATAGGGCAAGTCGAGTCGTTTGAGTACTTCTTCGGCATTATGGGTGAGCTTCTCTAATTCCTCATAAGAAGTCTCCGGTCTGGTCAACTTGACTAATTCGACTTTATTAAACTGATGCTGGCGGATTAACCCTCGCGTGTCTTTCCCGTAAGATCCCGCCTCGCTGCGGAAGCAAGGTGTATAAGCGGTCATGTAAATAGGGAGACGCGCGCCATCGATGATTTCACCTGCATAGATGTTGGTCACAGGGACCTCAGCCGTCGGGATGAGCCAGTAATCGGTGCCCTCGACCTTAAAAAGATCTCCCGCAAATTTTGGGAGTTGACCGGTGCCTTGCATGCTGGAGGAATTCACCATCAAGGGTGGGAGCACCTCCGTGTAATGATGTTCCTTGGTATGGAGATCTAGCATAAAATTAATCAGCGCTCTTTCCATTCGAGCACCTAGGCCTGTGTACAGGCTGAATCGTGCTCCGGCAATTTTAGCGGCACGATCGAAATCGAGGATTCCCAGAGCAGGCCCCAGCTCCCAATGAGGTTTAGGCTCAAAAGGGAAGGTTGTTTTCTTGCCCACGAGGCGGACTTCGAAATTGGCCGAGGCTTCCATTCCTATAGGAACTGTAGGATGTGGAATGTTTGGGATGACCAGTTGCAGTGCGCGCAACTTGTCGTCGCAGGTACCGGACGCTTCATCCAGCAATTTGATTTTTGCCGATACCTCCCTCATCTCCGCTATTTTGGACGAAGCATCCTGCTGTTGTTTCTTTAAAGAAGTAATTTCATCATTGGTCTTATTGCGCAGATGTTTCAGGGATTCACTCTCCTGGATCAACCGGCGCCGTTCGAGATCGAGAGCCTCAAACTCATCGAGGGCCATGGGCATGCCACGATCCTGCATTTTTTGACGGACCTGATCCAGGTTTTGCCGAATGAAGGAAAGATCAAGCATAGATCCCCCGTTCTCGAATCGTAAAGGCGACGCGATCGATTGCCAGCATATAGGCGGCAATCCGCATATTCACATTATGGCGGTCTGCGTAGGCGACTACTTCGTCAAAGCTGTTGACCATAATCTCTTCAAGGCGTTCGTTGACAGTCTTTAGATTCCAGAAATATCCCTGCCGGTCCTGGACCCATTCAAAGTATGAGACCGTGACTCCTCCAGCGTTAGCCAGGATATCCGGAATGATAAAAATCTTCTTGTCAAAAAGGATATCGTCAGCTTGGGCCGTGGTTGGACCATTGGCCCCTTCACAGATGATCTTGGCCTGAATCCGGTCGGCGTTGTGGCTCGTGATTTGATTTTCCGTGGCGGCAGGGAGCAAAATATCGCAGGGTTGCTCCAATAGTTCCTTTCCATCGATCGGTTCAGCGTCAGGGAATCCCACCACTGTCCTGGCTTCTTTGGAATGGGCCAATAAACGGGTAATGTTGATTCCCAGGCTATTCATGATTGCACCCTGCGCATCGGAGACTCCGATGATGTTGTATCCGGCAGCGTAAAGAAGAGTGGCTGCCATGGAACCGACATTACCAAATCCCTGAACAATCACCCGCGTCATTTCCCTCTTCATGCCGAATCGAGAAAGGGCGCGATCGCAGACAATCTTACAGCCTCGACCCGTTGCCTCGCGCCGACCCACCGACCCACCTAAATCGAGCGGCTTTCCTGTGACCACTCCGGTTACGGTCTTGCGGACATGCATGGAATAAGTGTCCATGATCCAGGCCATCACGCGCTCATCGGTGTTGATGTCCGGTGCCGGAACGTCTCTTTCCGGCCCTAAAATGTCAATCAGCGAAGCCGTGTAGCGTCGGGTGATCCTTTCGAGTTCACTCGAGGAAAGTTGCTTGGGGTCGCAAATGATGCCGCCCTTGGCTCCACCAAACGGAAGTTTTACGACGGCGCATTTCCAGGTCATCCAAGCCGCCAGAGCCCGAACCTCGTCCAGGGTAACATCGGGTGCATAGCGTATGCCGCCCTTGGCTGGCCCTCTGGCAAAACTGTGTTGAACCCGATAACCCTTAAATACTCTCAGTTTGCCATTATCCATTTGAATCGGGATGGCGATCGTGATCTCGCGGTCCGGAGTCACGAGAATTTGATAAATTCCTTCGTCAAGATTTAGCTTCTCTGCAGCGACGCGAAAACGGCTGAGCATTGCCTCATAGGGATTCGTTTCGACCTGCGGTTCGTTTAGCTCCATGTGGCATCGACTCCTTAGGATCCATCACCCCAAGATCCTTTAAACTTAGTATAGAAGAGGCTTCAAAAGGGAAGCAAGCAGGATCACGTTATCAGGAATGCTATTCAGTGCAATGAACGCGGAATTACTAATCGTTGCATGAAGGGAAGCACGTCTTGCGAAACCTTGGGGAATAGATCGATTTTACAAACACTTCTCTTTATTTAGAGGGAAACCGGAGTGTTGGAACTATCTCCGCAAATGAAAGCAATATCAAATGGGTGGATTATTCTGCAAGTTGCACTTGAAAGGCAGGCTGCCTTTCGATTTCTCGAAGTTGGCTGTAGGTAACTTTCTGATGGAACTTCGGGCTACTCAGAATTCTCGATACAAGTTTTGTATGCAAAGCGTGACCTGCTTTTTCAGCGACGATGCGCCCCACTAAGGGGCACCCGATCAATGATAAGTCTCCAATGTTGTCGAGAATCTTGTGTCGGACAAACTCATCTTTGAATCGAAGAATGTCATTGAGGATTCCTGTCTTGGTGAGTACGATCGCATTTTCCAGCGAGCCTCCCCGGACTAATCCATTTTTTCTCAATTCTTCCACCTCATCCAAAAAACCAAAAGTTCGGGCGGGAGCAATTTCAGCTGCAAACTTCTGTGGAGTCGCTTCGAAATCAAAAGTCTGCTTTCCGATCATCGGATGCGCAAAGTCGATTGAGTAGCTGATCTGCAGGCTGTTCGCCGGGTAGACAGAGATGGTTTTGCCTCTTTCTTTGAGGTGAATCGGTTTCTCGATAATGAGATACGTTTTGGGACGTTTTTGTTGTTTGAGCCCAACCCTCCGGATCTCTCTCACGAATTCCAGAGCGCTCCCATCTAAAATAGGGACCTCCAAGTTATCCAATTCGATGATGGCATTGTCCACCCCGAAAATGTAAAGAGACGATAACAGGTGCTCGACCGTGGAAATGAGGACGCCTTGTTTCAGCAAGGTCGTGGCATAGGAAACATGGGCAACATTCTCTATGGTGGCTTCAATTTGAAAGTCGTCCAGATCAATCCGTCTGAAAACGATCCCGGTGTCCTGAGGAGCTGGAAGGACTTTAAGGTTGACCGTGGCGCCGGTATGGAGTCCAACTCCCGAAAATGCTATGGGCGAAGCAAGAGTTTGCTGGTTTTCCACCAATCCTCCCTGTCGTCAAATCAAAAAAATCGAGTCACAGCGGCCATCAGAACTTCTCTGAGAAGGTCTATGCAGCTTGTTGCCCAACCAGCAGGAGAATTATACATCTTAATGAAAAGAAATAAGATCGTTATCTAAAGCGGCCTCTCGCACCCCTATTAAGTGTCTCTTAAATGAGACACTATCTCGTGGAAAACTCTAGAACGTGTTGCCTGAAACCGAAAGAGTGGCCTATTGGAAAATTCTGTCGATTTGTGTCTCAACCACTTGACAAGTGTTGACTGTAAATGAATAATACAAATGCGACCATTTTAGTCGGATATATTAAAGCCATGCTTAAACTGTCGAAAAAGGTTGATTACGGTCTCATTTCATTGATGCATCTCGCCCGGCACCCGGACAAGCCCAATTGGAGTGCTCGAGAGATTGGAGCCGAGTACGACATCCCTCTTGAATTGTTGGCCAAGGTGCTCCAGAAGCTGGTTCAGCGAGGATTGCTCAATTCCCAGCACGGCGCCTACGGCGGCTACTCGCTCCGTTTGAGTCCGGACAAGATCAGTGTAGCTGAAGTCATTCAAGCCATTGAAGGGCCGTTCTCGCTGACCGACTGTGTCTCTGATGAAGGAGTCTGTGGCCAGTTTGACAAATGCAATGTAAAAAGCCCGTTGCAGCGATTGAATGACCTGGTTGTGCAAGGGTTGATGGACATCACAATTGAACAGATGAACCGAGAGGACTCGGACCTTTCAGTCCAGGGTTCCGCTGCTCGCAACGAACCCAGCCTTGTGAGTATCACCATTCCGGAATAAAGTAAGGATAATTTGAGGAGAAATGGAACATGAGTACCGAGACTTCGACAATTCAGGAGCTCACTGAAAAAGAGTACAAATATGGATTTGTGACGGACATTGACGCCGATGTTCTCCCTCGCGGTTTGAATGAAGACGTCATTCGTATAATCTCGGCAAAGAAGATGGAGCCGGAATTTATGCTGGAATGGCGGCTTAAATCCTACCGGCATTGGTTGACCATGAAAGAACCGTCATGGGCCCATGTCCACTACCCGCCCATTGACTACCAGAACGTCATTTATTACTCGGCTCCCAGAACCCAGAAGGCTTCTCCCAAGAGCCTGGACGAAATTGACCCGGAATTGTTAAGGACCTACGATAAGTTGGGCATCCCCCTCAGAGAGCAGGAACGGTTAAGTGGTGTGGCGGTTGACGCGGTGTTTGACAGTGTCTCGGTGGCCACAACCTTTAAAGGCAAGCTGGCAGAACTCGGAATCATTTTCTGCTCATTCTCGGAGGCGGTAAGGGAGCACTCAGATCTGGTCAAGAAGTACCTTGGGTCGGTCGTGCCGCATACGGATAATTTTTTTGCTGCCCTGAACGCAGCTGTTTTCAGTGATGGTTCCTTTTGCTATATACCGAAGGGTGTTCGATGTCCCATGGAATTGTCGACTTATTTTCGAATTAACGCCAAAGACACCGGGCAGTTTGAACGCACCCTAATTATTGCGGAGGAGGGAGCCTACGTGAGTTATCTGGAAGGATGCACCGCCCCCATGCGAGACGAGAACCAATTGCATGCGGCTGTCGTCGAACTGGTGGCGCTGGATAATGCCCAAATCAAATACTCGACCGTACAGAACTGGTACCCGGGAGATAAAGAAGGAAAAGGCGGAATCTACAACTTCGTGACCAAGCGCGGGAAATGTTTGGGAGTGAATTCCAAGATCTCCTGGACACAAGTAGAGACGGGATCTGCGATCACCTGGAAATATCCCAGTTGTATCTTGCAAGGGGACAACTCGGTCGGAGAATTCTATTCGGTGGCGGTGACCAACAACTACCAACAAGCAGATACGGGAACCAAGATGATTCATATTGGTAAGAACACTCGCAGTACGATCGTGTCGAAAGGCATTTCCGCCGGGCATGGCCAGAACACCTATCGAGGCGCCGTTAAGATCCTCAAGGGTGCAGCGGGGGCTCGCAACTATTCCCAATGCGACTCGTTGTTGCTGGGTGACAAGTGCGGTGCCCACACCTTCCCCTATATCGAAGTGAAGAACAGCACTGCGAAGATGGAGCATGAAGCCTCCACCTCTAAGATTGGAGAGGATCAAATTTTTTATTGTAAGCAACGAGGGCTCTCGGCAGAAGATGCGGTGTCGATGATCGTCAATGGCTTCTGTAAGCAAGTCTTCCGGGAACTTCCTATGGAATTTGCGGTTGAAGCTCAGAAGCTCCTCGGTGTGAGTTTGGAAGGCAGTGTCGGATAGAATTTCTAGTGGGGATGACCAAGAGCTCATTTGAATTAGGCAATACGACGGGAGACTAAGTACTTATGCTTGAAATTCGAAATTTACATGCGGGCATCGGCGGGAAGTCGATTCTACAAGGGATCAACCTAACAGTACGAGCGGGGGAGGTCCATGCCATTATGGGGCCGAATGGCTCAGGGAAAAGCACACTGTCCCAGGTTTTGGCTGGCCGGGAAAGTTATGAAATTACCGACGGAGAAATTCTTTATGAGGGCAAAAACCTTTTAGAGATGTCCCCCGAAGAGCGAGCCCGAGAAGGGATCTTCATGGCCTTCCAATACCCTGTTGAAATTCCGGGAGTCAATAATGCCTATTTTCTCAAGGCCGCGCTCAATGCGATCCGAAAATACCGTGGGCTGGAAGAGCTGGATGCGATGGATTTTCTGAAGTTGATCAAAGAAAAAATGAAAATCGTCGAAATGGACGAAAGCCTAATCAACCGCTCGGTCAATGAAGGCTTTTCCGGCGGGGAGAAAAAGAGGAATGAGATTTTCCATATGGCTATCCTCGACCCCAAGCTGGCGATACTGGACGAAACGGACTCTGGCCTAGATATTGACGCCTTAAAGATTGTGGCCAAAGGGGTGAATACTTTGCGAAGTAAAGATCGAGCCGTCATTTTGATTACCCATTACCAACGGTTGTTGAATTACATCATTCCCGATTATGTCCATGTTCTCTCGGGCGGGAAGATTGTCAGGTCTGGGGACAAAGAACTCGCCCATGAGTTGGAAGCAAAGGGTTATGTCTGGCTCGAAGAACCCGTCAAGGTTTAACAACTATTCCCCCGTGCTAGAGGGTTCCCAGCCTGGAATCTTAAACTCTGAAGTGCTTTTTTGCCCTCTACCCAAGGTATGAGGACCCGGTGATGAACGGGTGGCCTGCCCGGGGTCACCTCTATGTATAGTTCAATGCAATATGTTGAAGGAATGATTTTGACCTATGATTCAAGTGACCGAAGAAAAAGAAGCCTATCGATCCCATTTTGCTGATCTTCAACGGGCCCGGGACCGCGTAGGCCCTGCCTGGCTTCACGCCTTGCGGGAAACGGCCATGACATCGTTCGAGAAACTGGGTTTCCCGACCGTTCATGATGAGGAATGGCGTTTTACCAATGTGGCTCCGATTGCGAAAAGGACCTTTAAGCCTGCAGCCGCTGTCAGCCCAAAGTTCCCATTGAAGAAGATCCAACCGTGGATCTTAGGCCAATGGAAAAGTCATCGTTTGGTGTTTGTGAACGGGGTGTTCTCGGCGCAGCTTTCCGTGCTCGAATCGCTTCCTTCAGGTGTGATCTTAGGTAGTTTATCCCAGGCTTTGAATACCCATGCAGGTTTAGTTGAGCCGCATCTGGCCCGTCAGACATCATTCGAGAAAGATTCATTCTCTGCGCTGAACACAGCTTTTCTCCATGATGGAGCATTCATTTATATTCCGAGGGGGGTGGTGTTGGAAAAACCAATCCATATCCTCTACCTAACGGTTACGGATTCGCAGGAATCCCCGGTATCTCACCCACGGAGTTTGATCATCGCTGAGTCGAGCAGCCAGGTTCAAATTCTCGAAAGTTACGCAGGGTTCGGCAATGGAGTTTACTTCACCAATGCGGTCGCCGAAGTGGTTGCCGGCGAAAATGCCCGGGTTGAGTATTACAAATTCCAACGTGAAAGCCTGGAAGCCTTCCATATTTCTTCGTTTCAGGCGCAGCTCAGCCGTGATGCCAATGTTTCGAACTTCTCTATTTCCCTGGGAGCCGCATTAGCGCGAAACAATGTCAATGTGGTCCTAAATGGCGAAGGCGCTGAAGCGACACTGAATGGCTTTTACCTCGTGAATGGCTCCCAACATGTGGACAATCACACTTGCATCGATCATGCCAAGCCGCATTGCAGCAGCTTTGAGCTCTATAAAGGGATCCTGGATGAAAAAGCCAGAGCGGTCTTCAGTGGACGAATTATTGTTCGCCAGGACGCACAGAAGACAGATTCTAAACAGACCAACAAAAACCTTATTTTATCAGAAGAAGCTCTTGTCAACACAAACCCACAGTTGGAAATTTATGCCGACGACGTCAAGTGTACGCACGGTGCTACAATCGGTCAGCTCGATGCCGATTCTATCTTTTACCTGCGCAGCCGCGGGATTGACTATGATTCAGCGCGGCATCTCTTGACCTATGCTTTTGCCAGTGAACTGAATAACCGAATTAACATCGAACCTCTCCGTGCTGAGCTGGAAAGCATCCTCTTTACGAGATTGGCGGAAGGCCGAAAAATCAAGGGTTAGCCTATGAAAACCTCTGCGGAAATAGTAGCCCAAGTAAATACACGGCCAGAAAAGGACCTCCCTTTTGATGTCCACAAAATCAGGCAAGACTTTCCAATCCTGCAACAGAAGATTTGCGGAAGGCCTTTGGTTTACTTTGATAATGCCGCCTCAAGCCAGAAACCGAAGCAGGTCGTTGACGCCATCACCCGTCTTTATTATGAAGACTACTCAAACATTCATCGTGGCGTTCACACGCTGAGTGAGCGGTCCACCAGGGCGTACGAAGAAGTCCGCAGAAAGGTCCAACAATTCATCCACGCAAGGGAAGACCGGGAAATCGTGTTTGTCCGGGGAACCACCGAAGCGATCAATCTGGTGGCCCATAGTTTTGGTCAAATTGCGGTCGGAGAGGGCGACGAAATCCTGATTACGGCTCTGGAGCACCATTCGAATATAGTGCCATGGCAGCTGCTTTGCGAAGCCAAGAAGGCCCGTTTGCGCGTCGCGCCAATTAATGATGAGGGTGATGTTGAATTGGATGCGTTTGAGAAGCTGATCAGTGACCGAACGAAGCTTGTGGCGGTGACGCATGTTTCTAATGCCCTTGGCACCGTCAACCCGGTAGCCAAGATGATCCAGATCGCACATCAGCAGAATGTTCCTGTCCTGGTGGATGGGGCTCAAGCGGTCCCCCACATGAAAGTGGACGTCCAAGAACTGGATTGCGATTTCTACTCCTTTTCAGGTCATAAACTCTTTGGCCCAACCGGTGTGGGTGTATTGTACGGCAAGGCCAAGCTGCTGGAATCCATGCCCCCCTACCAGGGAGGCGGGGAAATGATTACCTCGGTCACTTTTGAAAAGTCGACCTTCAATAAAATTCCTTTTAAATTTGAGGCAGGGACGCCCGATATCGCAGGGGTGATCGGGTTGGGTGCGGCCATTGATTATGTCAATCATATCGGTCTCGATAAAATCGCTGCCTACGAACACGAGCTTCTCAATTATGCCAAACAGAAAGTAGCGACGATACCGGGCGTTCGATTTCTTGGAAATGCTCGGGAACAAGCAAGCCTGTTGTCGTTCCTCTTGGATGACGTCCATCCTCATGATATCGGCACCATTCTTGACCAGGAAGGCATCGCGATCCGGGCCGGACATCACTGTGCGCAGCCAGTCATGGATCGTTACGGTGTTTCTGCGACGGCTCGAGCCTCATTTGCTTTTTACAACACGAAAGAAGAAGTGGATGCACTGGTCGATGGATTGCGGAAAGTCAGGGAGGTGTTTGGCTAATGTCAGATCTGCGCGATCTTTACCAGGAACTCATTCTGGACCACACCAAGAAGCCTCGCAACTTCCGCAAGATCGAGGGAGTCGGCTCGAAAGCAGACGGGCACAATCCTCTCTGTGGCGACAAACTCACCGTCTTTCTCATTGTGGATGGAGGGATTGTTACTGATATTAGCTTTATCGGGTCAGGCTGCGCGATTTCGATGGCTTCTGCTTCAATGATGACGGAAAGCTTGAAAGGCAAAACCATAGCAGAAGCCAAAACGATGTTCGGACGCTTTCATGAACTGCTTACGGGAGATTTTGATGGCCCGAGAGATCCTGAGAGTCTGGGCAAACTCGTGGTATTTGGCGGGGTTAAGGAATTTCCAGTGCGTGTCAAATGTGCCACACTTGCTTGGCACACGATGAATGCGATCCTTGAACATCAAGAGGAGCCGGTGTCCACGGAATGATTGGGGGGGAGTAGTCGAAGGAAGCCTGATATCGCTGGTGGTATAGCTCCAGCCGTAAGTTTGATGGTCGTAAATTTTATCTCACGGAGCCATGATCATGGATTCAACGAATTCTTTGAAGAAGTCCGAATTGGAGCCAGCAAGCGTTTCAGGCCGTGTTCCTAGCGAAGCAGCCAGTTCAGAGGTTGATCCCAACGAGCTGTATGAGAAGATCGTTGATATGATCCGCACGATTTACGATCCGGAAATCCCGGTAAATATCTATGAGATCGGCCTCATCTACAATATTGATATTGATCCTTCCAATGCCGTAAGCATCCGTATGACCCTCACCTCACCGGCCTGCCCTTCGGCAGGAACTTTGCCTGGGGAAGTGGAAGATAAAGTTCGCCAGGTTACGGGGGTCACTGGAGCTCGTGTGGAGGTAGTCTGGGATCCTGTCTGGACGCCAACCATGATGTCTGAGGCTGCCAGGCTTCAGCTTGGGATGTTCTGACCTCCGATTCTTGCTGAATACAACGGGCCCTACCAATACTCACCATTCGAACAGAGGGGGCGCCTTGTGCTCCCCCTCCTATGCAGGTTCAACGATGACAGCCGTTCCATAACAGAGAACTTCTGTCACCCCTTGCATCAACTCCGTGGCATCGTATCTCACCCCGACAATGGCATTGGCACCCAGCTGATCTGCATGCTCTACCATTAAGTCAAAGGCTTCCGCTCTTGTCTTTTCACAGAGGTTGGTGAACAAGGAAATATTCCCGCCTACTAGGGTTTGAAGTGAGCCACCAATCGTTCCGAAAAGAGAGCGCGAACGAACAGTAATCCCCCTGACAACCCCAAGTGAGCCAGTAATCCGGTATCCTTCGAAAGAAAATGTGGTTGTTGTCATCGAGTGTTTCATAATAAATTTGCTCCTCTCTCCAAAAAATTCTCCTCAAATCCCACTTGAGCCGACCATCGCTGTATTCAGGCGATGTCACGATTGCTCCATGAAGCACAAGGACTAAGGCATCTGCTGAAACATGGTTCCCGCAAAGGGGAGTTCTCTAGGCATGGCTCCTTCATGACCGAGTAGCCAGCGTTTGCGATCGAGTCCCCCGCCATAACCTGTTAACGAACCATTGGCTCCCATTACCCGATGGCATGGAACAATAATACCCACGGGATTATGCCCGACTGCCATCCCTACGGCTCGGGCCTTGTTGGCTTGGCCCAAGCCGACTGCCAGCTCGCTATAACTCACTGTTTTCCCTAAAGGAATCTGGAGCAACATGTTCCAGACTCTGATTTCAAAATCGGTGCCCTTTAAATCCAAGGCAAGTGGGCGCAAGAGCGAGAAGCTTCCGGCAAAATAGTTTTTCAGCCATTTGCCGGGTTTCTTGAATACCGGATGCGACTTATCTATTAACGTGTATTCGGCATACAGTCGCTGCAGCCTGGCCTCCAAGCCTGACAGTCGGCCTGGTTCGAAAAATTCCAAGGCGCATAGTCCATTGATTCCGGCTACGGCAACCATTGGGCCGAGCGGACTATCAAATCGTGTTCTGTAAAGGACTTCCATGTGTCCTCCGCGCCATTTGTTCAACCGAAAAAATAGTATGCAAGATGCTCCATTCGGTCCGTCTTAAAAGTGAAGTAAGTCAATCAAAGCTGGGAGGTAGCTCCATGAAAATCAGTTATTCTTTCTTCACACTTATCGCCTTGGCTCTCATGCACGCCGCTTATGGCTGCCGGGCAAGATGGCTTCGACCTGGAGATTCTGGTTAATGGTAACCCTGCTCCAGAATATTTCCATAATGGAAAAAACTACATAGAAGCAATAAAGGACAGGGAGTATTCGGTTCGGTTGAGAAACCCTTTTAATCGACGAGTTGCGGTAGCCTTGGCCGTGGACGGTCTTAATACTATTGATGCCCGGCACACCACGGCAATGAATGCGAAAAAATGGGTCCTGGGTCCCTACGAAACCATCACCATTGAAGGGTGGCAAGTGAATCAAAAAGAAGCGAAGAGATTCTTTTTCACCTCGGAAGAGAATTCCTATGGAAAATGGCTTGGGCATGATCAGAATTTAGGGGTCATCTCAGCTGTATTTTATAAAGAGAAGATTTGTGTTGAGCCTCATCCGGCCTTGTCTCAGGACATGCATAAATCCCGGTCTGCAGGCAACCTCAATGGGGCCGGCCCGGCTCCAATGAAGTCCAATGAAGAGGCGGACCGTTCTTCGATGGCTTCAAATGAAGCCGCGGCCGCAGCCCCTAAAAAGGATGAATACGCAGCAACAGGGATGGGGCAAAGAAGTGACCACCCGATCCAGTGGGTTTCCATGGAACTGGAACCGGCGCCAGCTTCCACCATCAGCTTGAGATATGAATTCAGGCCGGTGCTGGTCAAGATGGGAATCTTACCGGCACTAGTATCTCAAGATCCTTTTATCGAAGAGAACAGGCTCATGGGTTCAAAAATCAACAATTCTGTCCAGAGCCTAAGTAGATTTGCGGCGCCAGGCGTCCCGGCCTGGAGCCAGTTTAAGAGATTTCTGATTTTTGTTGGGGGTGCACTGGTATGCTTCGATGCATTTCCGATTGTGAAAGCCGAAGTCTAAGGAAAAGCTGTCACCAGGAACCGACTTCACAGTTAATTGAGAAACTGATGAACATTACGTTCAGGATTTTGGGGGCTTTGGAGGGATCGTCCCTGCCTTCGGAGTGGCCTCCGAAATATTGGGTGGGACCGCGGCCTTGACATTGCCCACTGCCCAGGCAATCCCGCCGAGCAACACGCTCTGAAAAATCGGGTTGGTCCAGACGTCTTCCCGGTGGCCCATTGAAGTATAGAATACTCGTCCTTTGCCATCTTTGCGAGCCCATGTTGCCGGATAATCTGGGCGCTGGTAATCGGTTCCTTCCATCCCCTGCGTCACCTGTACCAGGATGACATGAAGATCCGGAGCAAAGTTCTTCAATGAATACCATTCGTCTTTGATCTGAAATTCCGTTCCTAGTTTTTCGACTCCGGGAAAGCGGGGTGAAGTCACGCGCAGGGTGGCCTCCTGCTGGGGGCCGTGGCGGATGAATTCTCCTCCGATCATCTGAATATAAGGATCCCTTCTCTCAATGGGTTGAGTTTCAAATTCAAGGCCAGGAGAGTGGAAAGTGTCTGTGGCTGAATGGGTCCCAAGAAACCCTTTCCCGGATCGAATCGCCTCGAGGAGAGCTACTTTACCCTCAATTGTCATCGGCGGGTTCTTATCTCCCATCGACTGGGTCAAATCTCCGGTTGTATAAAAGAAGATCGCATCGAATCCTTTAAGATTTTGACGAGTGAAAATGGATCCATCCTTGGTGGCAACGACATCAAATCCATGAGTTTTGCCTAACTCGATGAGCACTATTTCAGCAGGACTGAGTCCATTGCTGTTGCGCCGGATAGCACTATGTTCGTAGCCTGACGATTTGGAGAAAAATAGAATCTTACGGGGTGGATTCTTCGCAAAAAGCTCCAATGAAGGATCGCATTGTCCAGCCAACACCGCCGGCGATCAAGGTGCGGAGAGCTTGGCGACGATCGATCAGATGGTGGATTAGGCCGGAAAGATCTTGAGACATCCTGCCCCTCTTTCTTACTTCGCCCACTATTTGCGGGTTTCTGAGCAACCAACCAACTGATTGTTCCTACCGACATCGATGGGCACCCTGCTCAACGATTCATGATAATCGCAAGATTCTACTATTTAAACCAAAAATAACTCCATATGCGAATTTCTGGAACGATTCCTGGAGAGACCTATTCACGTCTCAGTTCTCAATATGAGTATGCGCGAGTTTCACTGCCTCACTGTGAAAGGCAAATGAAGACAAACCCTCTCCGAAAATGTGAGGAATCGGGACTCATTTGCTTGTTTTACGAGTCCAAGAAATGCCATTTTTGGGGAGAACTATCAGCACGTTCCGACCAATCGGGCCCCTGCATTTGCGTTCATTGAATTTCGGAAATCTGCTTGTCGACTGCAGCCAGCGAAGTCTCCAGAAACGATTTGTAACGCGGGTTTTCTGTGGACTGGATATCGCTCAAGAGCCGTGTCCGAGCCAGAAGCAATGCCTCCTTCTCGCGCGAAGGGCGTAAAGGCCTATTGATATGGCGGCCTTTGCTCACAACGGCAACTTGATCTGTTTTCTCAGAATGGGAATCGTCAATTTGATTTTCAACAGATTTGCTCTCCCAACCTCTAGCCATAAAATTTCTCCACTAGGTCCTAAGATGGTTTTCAATGAAAGGGCGGGGAATGGGTATCTGAAAATCCAGAGAAACGATTGAACCTTACAGAATTCCGCCACCGTCATTGAGCGACATTAAGGCGTGTGTATTTCACCAGCCCAGGCCGTTCCCGTGACAATGTCGTAGAGTTCAGGGAAGCGGTCTTTTAAGTCCGATCCTTTGAGCCTTTCAGCCAAAATGGCACCCCCTCCAGTGCTCACCGTGTAAAGCAGGGAATTCTCGCCGCAGTAAACCGTGATTCGGTTGTCTCGCGTCTCCAGGATGAGGACGGCTTTTCCAACTTGCCCCCCTTGGGCAACAGCTGATTGCGGGCGACCGGACTCCGATTGGTGGAGCTTTTTCTGGAATGGACTTTTTGCCTGATCTCTTATTGCAGAAAATGGCTGATCCTGGGGCGCAGACTTGATGAAGAGCGGAGACGAGACTAAAATCAAGCATGACCCAAGAAAAACCACCACGCTCAGGAAGAATCGTTGCATTACGGTCTCTCCAAAGAGAAGACACTGCTAATGAATCAAAATGTTACGGTCAATTTCGACCAGGAGAAACTTGAAGACGGTACGGGATCAGGAAATGATGATGAATTGACTGCCCTGAAGGATTCAAGAAACGGTACAGCCCGTATCCGGAATGCTCGAAAATTCCGCCACTTTTCCTCTATTACAAGCTCCACCATATTATACATCAAAAAGCTTTTGGATTGTGGTAATGTTTCGCTCTTCAGTATTGAGTCCAAAGAGATGGGGAAAGTGAATGCGAGACTACCTTGAAGTCGCTGTTGAAGCCGCCAAAATAGGAGGAGATGTTCTCAGGCAATATTACGGAAAAGCCAAAGAAATCGAGTACAAAGCTGAGATTGATCTTGTGACTCAAGTCGATAAACGCTCGGAAAAGTTAATTGTGGAATGGCTTAATTCGCGATTTCCGCATCATTCTATCCTTGCTGAAGAGGGCACGGAAATACAGCGATCCGAGGAGTTTCAGATGGGTTATCGATCCCCTGGATGGGACGACCAACTATGCGCATGATTATCCTCTTTTTGGTGTTTCGGTGGCTTTGGAGCAGAACGGGCAGCTCATCGTGGGGGTCATCTACAATCCTGTGAGCGAAGAACTATTTGTCGCGGAAAAGGGGAATGGAGCCTATCTAAATGGCAGAAAAATTCAAGTTTCTCAAGTGGACAAACTTCGGCAGGCATTAATTTCCACGGGTTTCCCCTATGAGCTTTTCAAAAATCTCGAAGATGCCATGAGCTATTTCACGAGTTTCATGAAAACAGCCCAAGGAGTCCGGCGTGATGGATCTGCGGCGCTGGACCTGTGCTACTTGGCGATGGGCCGTACCGATGGATTTTGGGAACGGAAACTGAAGCCTTGGGATTCTGCAGCTGGGTTCCTGATCGTGCTCGAAGCAGGCGGGACCGTTACGGATTTCCATGGGAAGGGACTATTCGATCTATGGAGATGAACTTCTCGCCAGTAACGGATTGATTCACGACTCGATGATGGCTGCTATTCGAGATCGGAGCCAACCGTGAATCTGGTGGGCACCAATCTGCTGGACTGATGGGTTCACCAATTCGGCCTTCATCGGGAAAGACCACAGCGGCCCCTTTAACTCGAATCGAAATCGTTTTTTCACCACATCCAAAGCGTTCTTATCATTCCCAGTGATGATATGGATTGATCTTCATCCCTCCGCTTTCCTCAAGAGCCTGAAGGGTCGAAGGGCCGCCTTCCTCGTCTGGATTTGCCTCCTGATTCCTCTCTTTACGCTGTCGTCCGCTGCGCATATGACGGGTGTCAGTTATGCAGAGATCGAAATTGGAAAGCAGGAAATTGCAGTCTGGCTTCAATTCAATTTGCGCGAACTAAAGTTTGCGCGGCAGTTCGATCGCAATAACGACTTGCTCATCACGGAGGAGGAAGTTCTAGCCGAGATTCGGTTAATTGCACCACAGCTATTGGAACAGTTTCGGATCTTTGGAAGTGGAGAGGGAGGACAGGGAAGGATTGGCAGAAGTGAATTTCAACCCCCAGAAAGGGGAGCTCCGTTGCCACCTGATTTATGCATTTAAAGACCTTTGGAGGATGTTGTTTTTCGGGTAACACTGCATTCGCTCACTGATTCAGGGCATTGGGACCTTGCCCGCATTCATTACGATGGTGTTGAGGAGCAACGCTATTTCAACTTGGAGACGCCGGAGGGCCGAGTCGAACTGCGACGGGAAACGAGAAGCTACTTCAAGCTGGCATGGCGATCATGCACTTATTCAATCAAAGAGTACTTTTCGACTCCCGAATCTGCGGCCTTCCTCCTGGGATTGATCTTGATAGAACCCACTTGGGGAGGCCTAGGGATCGTCGTGGCGATGTCCTTTTTGGGTCAAGCGGCCGCATTCTCCTACGACACCTGGCACGGGCCAATCTTGTCGGTTCGATTTGTCCATTCAGCAATTCCATTGAGCGTCGCCTATGTTGCAGCTGAAAATGTGCTCATCAAGAAGATCCGATATCGAGGGGCTATTGCGGGTTTTCTGGGCATTATCTATGGACTGAGCTATTCAGATCTGGCTCGGAGCATTGGCTATCCCAGAAAAGGGATGATTCTTTCATTACTGTCTTTTCAATTGGGTTTGGCGATTGTGATGGCTTTAGTGAGCTTTCTGACATTCGCCATTTTGAGGCGGCTCAGCGCGCATCCTAATTCCCAACAGCTTTTCCGTCTACTCTCGGTCGGACTCATTGGATTAGGTTTGTTCCGCTTTGTGCAGGTGACCTTCTAGTCTTGCGTGGGCGAAGTTGGTAACTTGATCGTCAGTACTGGCGAAGGGGATTGGCGGAACTAGATTTCCATTGGGAAAGTAGGAATACCCGCTCATTTTGATTCGATTCGTGGCAGTGTTGACGCTCAAACTGTTGCTCGGCCCGGATCCCTTCGTCACCGTCTGACTCAAGCGGTTCCCGAATCCATCATAGCTGAATGATAGGCCCCACTGCGGTCCCTGGGTAGCGCTCGTGATCAGCCGGTTCAGGCTGTCGTAGGTGTAATCAATAGTCTCTCCTGATACCGAGTCAATCGTCAGGCTGATCTGCCCGTTGTTTTGAGTGGCAACAGATGATGGCCGGTTATGCCATTCTCAGAGACAAGCATAAGAAAAAGCGAAATGGAATGAATGACAGAGTATTCAATTAATTAGGATAGATGCCATGCTTTAAGGCGAGATTTCAATCTCTTTAGTGGGGCAGCTTTTTCTGTTCTCTCATTCCTCTTTTATGATGCAGCTTCTTCGAAGAAATGCAAAGGGCGCATGTCTTCGCCACCCGCGGCCCCTTCCACGCTCGTTTTTGGAAAAAGGAAAGATGTGACCCCAGTCCCGTTCCCCAAAGGCTCCGTAAAAGATAATGGATTCAACTGTCGAACCAGTTGTGTTGGTATAGACCTGACGATTGTCCAGATCATATCCGAAACGATTGGTCATTGATGTGGTACTGGCCTGTGCCAGCCGATTCTCCACATCATAACTGAGCGTGAGGCTTGAAGTGCCACTCGGCATGGTCGTCAAGTTGCCATTCGCATCGTACCCGTAGCCGGTCGAGCTGATCCGGTTGGTAGCTGGATTAATCGCGAGCGAGCTAGCCGGAGCAGATCCCTTCGTTACCGTTTGGCTCAAACGGTTTCCAAAACCATCATAGCTGAAGCTCAAACCCCACTGGGACCCGGTCGTGCTCTTGCTTTTAGGGAAATGCATTGAGAAGTTGGATCTGAGCCTACAGGCCGCTCCTCTGGAGCTTTCAAGACCAGTGGCTCCTGGTTACTATAGACCGGAGGCTCCTACGGAGCCAGCACGTAGTGGGAATCGCAGAGCTGATTTTGACTCTGTGGCTTTTCCCTAGCGTAGCGCGGACCCGATATGTGGGTCCGCGGCTGTTGTCATTCTAGGCGAAGCCGCAGCGCGGCGACCTGTTTATAGAACGGAGTGTCGTTGAAGATTTCTTAGCTCCGTCAGGAACGACCTGTTCGTCCCGACCCCACTTTTCGTGGGTGGCGAAGACATCGTTTTGCGATGTCTTCGATTCAATTGGTAAAGCAAAACAATAGTAACGGGTGAACATTCTACCGCTGAACATTGATCATGAAACTTTTTGCAAAGATTATATCTTTCATGTGCCGTGCTATTCTCTATCCTCTCATTTCTCTTTCATGAACCAACTGCCTCGAAGACATGCAAAGGACGCATGTCTTCGCCACCCGGCTTATGCTGCTCCGCGCAGAGACATTTTGTTAAAAGCCCGTTTTAGCGGCCCAAAAAGGACTTCTAAGGCCGAAAAATACCTCTAAAAGTACACCTCTTCCGCATCCAGCAAGGATCTTGCTTGGTCCGACCCCGCTTGTGCACCGAGTCAATCGATTGGCTGATCTGCCCGTTGTTTTGAGTGGCAGCGGCTGATTGCTCGTTTTAACTTTCTCAGAGCCAAGAATAAGGAGAAGAGAACTGGTATGAATGACAGTGTATTCAATCAATTAGGGAAGATGGCAAGCTTTACGGCGGAAATTCAATCTCTTGAGTGTGGCAGCCTTTTCTGTTCTCTCATTTTTCTGTCATGAGTCAGCTTCTTCAAAGACATGCAAACGACGCATATCTTCGCTACCCGCCGTGTGAGCCTCTCTTAAGCTTATGCTGCTCCGCGCAGAGACATTTTGTTAAAAGCCCGTTTTTGCACCCAAAAAAGAATTTCTAAGGCCGAAAAATACCTCTAAAATCACACCCGTTCCGCATCCAACAAGGATCTTGCTTGGTCCGACCTCGCTTTGGTACCGCCAAGGAGTAGTAATCGCAGAAAAAATAAGATAAAAGTAGTTGTCATCCTTAATTCTCCAAAATGGCTCGATTGCACTGAGCTTTACTATATAAGATGCTGAATAATTAACCCCGAAATTGACTTCAAATCTCTTTTGACTCTTGTGAAATCTCCTTGATGCTGGAAACGCCTCTCGGTCATTCCGAGTCAGAAGGACGGCGCGGATCGACAGTTACAATTACCCGCAGATTTTCTAAGTCGGCAGCCACTACTGTGCTGGGGTCACAGTCACGAGTCGTGCCGGAAAAACTGTAGTGGATGAAAACGAATCCCTTACGTGTAGAAGGAGGAGAAACAGGATTAAATCGCCATTTGGAAACAGCTTCCTTGGCATATTCGCCCAGCAATGGGTACGGAGCCTTGAAAACGATATCTTTAGGTGTGCCTGTGGCATCAACTGTCACTGTCAGCACGACGTCGCCTGACATCATGGCCTGTCTCGCTAGACGCGGATATTCAGGTGAAATGAAGTAAGAAACCCTCAAAGGTTCTTCAACCTGACCTTGTACGGATACTGCGAATGCCAATATGACGAAGCTGGAAAATAAGAAAAGTTTATTTGCAATGCTTTTTAAGTTCTGTTTGAAAATCTTCCGATGCACTTTTATCCCCCTTATAGACGCCGGCGCCCCTTGCTAGATTGGAGTCGCTTACGGCGTTGATCAAATGCATACTCTCATGTACTACTATTTGGGACTGTTCTGTGGTACTTTGTCCAATGAACGCGTCGAAGAAAGATATAGACTGACCGGTTCCATCGATACCGTAGTCAGAGCGAGCACGAACGATGTTCTTATACTGATCCTCTTCTGGGCGATGCTTATCATAGAATGACGCACCCTGAAGCCGTCCCTTGAGGTTGGTCGTAGTGATGGCATCATAGTATGTTCGCTCGGCAGAATTTAATTCATTAACACTCGACTTGCCGACTACATCCAAAAAGGCCTTCTGCCCTACGCTCACCAAGAAGTCTCCACATTTTTTCTTGTAAATTAAGTTGGCAGCACCATATACAAGAAGATCTTTGAAAAGACGTGGAGGTGGCTGAGATCCGCCTCCGGGAAATGCAAATTGGCGACTCATAGGGTTGTTATATACCCACCACAACTCGAAATAACTCAATGAATCATCAAAAGGGGTTCCAGGGAGAAAGAGCCCTGTAGGGTCGTTGTTATTGACTGGATCATTGTTGACATACGCATACCGATTCCAACTCTGAGGATTCTCTAGATTAGCACTTCCGCCATACGGATCGGGCGTCGTGAACCGTCCCATGGTGCTTCCGTAGTACCGGTTCATGGCGTAGTCGAGACTGGTCGAGGTGTCGCGGTAGTAGGTGGCGAACTTTTCTGGAATATACCCAGACCCTTGCTCTTCTCCAAACGGGTAGTAGCGCGACCAGTTTCGAACTGAGCCTAATCGGTCAAGGCGGATGGGTCCGTTGTTCGCAGAGATCAATCTTCCGGCAAAATAGATGTTCGTGTTCGTCACAGAAAAGCCGTTCATCCACTGAAGCTGATACGTCCTCAATCGATCCCCATTGACCCCGTAAAAGAACACCAATTCCGTCCCACTGGCCATCTTCTGATACACCCTCCGGTTATCCGGCCCGTAAGCATATGTTTCTGTCCCGTTTGTATTTGTGGCCTGGATCAGCCGATTCTCGATGTCGTAGCTCAGCGTTGTATAGCCGGTCCCGTAAGGCATGGTGACAAGATTCCCATTGGAATCGTAGCTATAATAGGACGAAGCGATTCGATTCGTGGCCGCGTTGACGATCAAACTATTACTCGGCCCGGATCCCTTCGTCACCGTCTGACTCAAGCGGTTCCCGAATCCATCATAGCTGAATGATAGGCCCCACTGCGGTCCCTGGGTAGCGCTCGTGATCAGCCGGTTCAGGCTGTCGTAGGTGTAATCAATAGTCTCTCCTGATACCGAGTCAATCGTCAGGCTGATCTGCCCGTTGTTTTGAGTGGCAACAGATGATGGCCGGTTATGCCATTCTCAGAGACAAGCATAAGAAAAAGCGAAATGGAATGAATGACAGAGTATTCAATTAATTAGGATAGATGCCATGCTTTAAGGCGAGATTTCAATCTCTTTAGTGGGGCAGCTTTTTCTGTTCTCTCATTCCTCTTTTATGATGCAGCTTCTTCGAAGAAATGCAAAGGGCGCATGTCTTCGCCACCCGCGGCCCCTTCCACGCTCGTTTTTGGAAAAAGGAAAGATGTGACCCCAGTCCCGTTCCCCAAAGGCTCCGTAAAAGATAATGGATTCAACTGTCGAACCAGTTGTGTTGGTATAGACCTGACGATTGTCCAGATCATATCCGAAACGATTGGTCATTGATGTGGTACTGGCCTGTGCCAGCCGATTCTCCACATCATAACTGAGCGTGAGGCTTGAAGTGCCACTCGGCATGGTCGTCAAGTTGCCATTCGCATCGTACCCGTAGCCGGTCGAGCTGATCCGGTTGGTAGCTGGATTAATCGCGAGCGAGCTAGCCGGAGCAGATCCCTTCGTTACCGTTTGGCTCAAACGGTTTCCAAATCCGTCATAGCTGAAGCTCAAACCCCACTGGGACCCGGTCGTGCTGGCCGCTATCAAACGATTCAAACTGTCGTAGGTGTAATCGACTGTCTGCCCGGCAACCGAATCGATAAATTCGGTAATCTGCCCATTGTCTTGAGTGGCAGCGGCTGATTGCCGGTTACGCCTTTCTCTGCGACAAGAAAAAGGAAGAGCGAATTGGAATGAATGACAGACTATTCTATTTAGTAGGATAGATGCCAAGCTTTAAGGAAAGGCGAGAATTCAAACTTTTAAGAGCGGCAATGCCCGATTCTTCTTTTCCCACATTTCTCTTTCATGAGTCAACTGATTCGAAGACATGCAAAGAGCGCATGTCTTCGCCACGCGCGCTCCAACGGCGCCGACAACTTGGAATCGAGCAACAGCAAGTGAACCAGCATGGACAAGTTGACCAAGCCATGATTAGAGACTATAACGCCCTGTCTGGGCAGCAGGGGATTGCAACTTACAATAGCTTGAGTAATAACTAGGAGAAATTAACGGGAGACAGATGTCCCCTAAATGTTGATCAAAGGACCTACAGTAAAGATTCAACCTATTTGAGTGTGGCACCGTTCACCTTTATCTCATTTCTCTTTCATGAGCCAAATGCCGCGAAGACCTGATCTAGAAAGGGATTTATGCAAGCAGAAATGATCCCGAGGAAGCCTTGTGGCTAGTGAATTTTTGTGCTCGGGCGCGAGCTAAACATCCAAATCTAGTGTGTTGGTCCGTGAAGAGGTAAGAGAGTGTCATCCTGTATTTTGCTGCAGGGACAGTTTCGTGGCCCCAAGCTAAGATGTACTGTCTCACACAAGGATTCGTACAGGGCTTTGGTCTGGTCACCGATCTTTTTCCGGGTGTACTGAACTAATTTGATTTTTGAGGGCTGGCCCCAACACCCCCACGGCCTTGTCGTTGGGTGTGACTAGAGTTTTTGGCAATGGCGTTATTGAGTTGTGGCCTTTTTTGTTCCACTCGGAATCTCTCTCGCCGTAATTTCAACACCATTGTTCTTGACTGCTTGGAAGATTAGATCAACATGATCGCCAGGTCTTCCGCTCTCACCATAACCATAAGTGACGTCCAAGTGCTTTGCTGTGATCCATTCCAATTTCAGATACATTCTACTAGAATACTGATGAGTAAAGGCTAGTATAAGGGTCGGAGGCCCTTTCACCCTGCTTTGATCAAGGTACACGGTCGTCTCTACAAAAGCTGTCCCGGGGCCTCCCCATTGGCGAGTATGGGCAGTCGCATGCCAGACCCCATCAGGAGAATATGCTTCAGTCGACCAAGTTATACTGCCCTCATTACAGCCTAGTCCAAAAATACACAGCCCCACGATAACAATCAGATTCACCATAACTTGAACAAGGCGACCCTGCCTTGAAATGTTTACAATTGCATCTTCTGAAGCAATCTCGATCATTGATTTGGTATTGAGCATAGAGTTCCGTTTTTCTGGTCGTTGTACCCTTTGGTAATATTTTGGATATTCTCGGCAGGCGTCGATTTATAATTCTCGTCATACGGAGGTTTTCTTTCGTAAGAGCTAAAAACACTTGCATAAGCATTTGCACCCGCAAATGCAACGCTCAATGGTAACCCTGCTGCAGCCGCGTAAACCCCGTACGCGTAATTCGCGTAAGCTGGTGACCCGCCATAGAGTACCTGCGCATCTAGCGGCAGCCCACGCTTGAACATCGCCAACGCACCCGCATTCGACCAAACTCCGACTTCCGGACCGTACAGCCACGAGGCTCGCGCAGCGTATCCCACCGCCTGATATTGCTGTGGACTTAGCGCGTTTCCAGCCGAGTTACAAGGGGATGACGAGACCGTGTTGTTTGCGGGTACTGTCTGTGACGGTTCTGTGTAAGGATCTACACCTCGAGGGCCTCCTGGACCAACAGTCGGACCTTCGCCTCGGCCACCTGGATTCCCACCCGAACAGTTGCCAAAGAACCTGCAGAGCCACTCCCAGTCAAAGAAATCATTTCCTGCTCTGGGACCATAGTAATAATAATCGAGCCCCGATGGATCATTCCTGTTCACAGGATCGTTGTTTACATACGCATACCGGTTCCAGCTTTGTGAATCTCCTAGATTGGCGCTTCCTCCATACGGATCGGGCGTGGTGAACCGTCCCAAGTTGCTAGCATAGTAGCGGTTGTGCGCATAATCGATACCAAAGGGTGTGCTCAAATAAGTGGCAAAATCCCGGCCTGGGACCTGCCCCTCGCCGAAGGGATAATACGCCAGAAAATAAGCCATTCGCGAGCCCAGTCGGTCCTGAAAACCTGGGATGCCGCCGTTCGCAGGGGGTGTGATTTTGTAATCCTGCCAAATCAGCTTCCCATCAAAGTATAAATTCCAATGGATCGCTTGATAGTTGCCCCATTGCAAAGTGTACTCCTTCAATCGTTCCCCAAAGGCTCCGTAAAAGATAATGGATTCAACTGTCGAACCAAGTGTGTTTGTATAGACCTGACGATTGTCCAGATCATATCCGAAACGATTGGTCATTGATGTGGTACTGGCTTGTGCCAGCCGATTCTCCACATCATAACTGAGCGTGAGACTTGAAGTGCCACTCGGCATGGTCGTCAAGTTGCCATTCGCATCGTAAACGTAGCCGGTCGAGCTGATCCGGTTGGTGGCTGGATTAATCGCGAGCGAGCTAGCCGGAGCAGATCCCTTCGTTACCGTTTGGCTCAAACGGTTTCCAAAACCATCATAGCTGAAGCTCAAACCCCACTGGGACCCGGTCGTGCTGGCTGCTATCAAACGATTCAAACTGTCGTAGGTGTAATCGACTGTCTGCCCGGCAACCGAATCGATAAATTCGGTAATCTGCCCATTGTTCCGAGTGGCAGCGACTGATGCCCGGTTACGCCTTTCTCTGCGACAAGAAAAAGGAAGAGCGAATTGGAATGAATGACAGACTATTCTATTTAGTAGGATAGATGCCAAGCTTTAAGGAAAGGCGAGAATTCAATCTCTTGAGTGCGGCACTGTTTTGTTTTTCTCATTTCTCTTTAATGAGTCAGCTTCTTCGAAGACATGCAAAGGGCGCATGTCTTCGCCACCAGCCAGGGTGGTCAATTCTGATGATTAAAAAGGGGTCAATTCTAAATGAGCGTTGACAGCGGCGGGCTTCATTTTGATTTCGCGTACCATATCCCAACATCGTTATCGATCAAGAGCCTAATTTCATTTCCCTTTATCTGAATCGGATAGCCCGCATTATCCAGTACGACTTCTGTGCCTTTGACTCCGGCCCAACTTGTCCACCTTCCTATAGTTTCAGATCTGGGCTTAGTTGGTCCTTCTTCCACGAGGTCATACTTCCCATCTGCTTGTAAAGTCAGACGGTCCCACTCGTGATCTGTCGCCTTGCCTTCAGGGTCTTCAGATTTGTAGACATAGCTTCCTACAAGGGCTTCTCTCGTGACCGGTGGCTGGGTTGTATGACACCCGTCTAGAACACAACAAGCCAGCATTGCTAATCCGAACTGGAGTCTCATGGTGTTTTGCATGGAACGAAGATGTTGTACGTCTGATGAATATTTCCAATCGGAATTATGAATGTGCCACGTTGCCACTGAAGCCCCATGTCTTCGCCACCCGCGAAGGCTAGAGGCGGATACGCCTGGAAAATGGAAAGGACGATCGGATGATCTACTGCAGTAGGTCTTCAATATGATAAATCATTTCTTTTCGGCTGTAGGCGGCAATCTCGACGATTCCAGTATCCATACGAATCGCGTCCTCCGGGCAAGCCTCTACGCAAAAACCGCAAAAAATGCAGACGCCAAGGTCGATATCAAAACGGATGGGATATTTCTCGACGTTGGGATCTGGATGCTCGCCGGCCACGATGTAGATACAACGGGCTGGGCATGCTGTTTCACACATCATGCAGGCAACACAACGGGGACTCCCGTTTTCACGCTGGGTTAACCGATGACGGCTCCGATAGCGCGGGGAAAAGGGGCGCCGCTCTTCAGGGTACTGAAAAGTCACCGCGCCTTTTTCCAGAGTATTGAGCCCGAGTTGTGTCTTGATATGTTTGCTCAAATTCAAGAAGAAGTGCCGTCCGGTGAGCCAAAGCCCCTTGAAAACTTCTACCAGGTAGAATCGTTCGACAAAAGTCAATTCGCGTCGTTCCATAAGTCCATTCTTTGAAATTATTGAAGGAGGAGGATTACCGCGCCCGTGACCAGCAGGTTCAGAATCGAGAGCGGAAAAATCATCTGCCAGCCAAGCCGCATGAGCTGGTCATAACGAAAGCGCGGCAAGGTCCACCGGATTAATAAGAGAAGCCAACAAAAGAAAAAGACCTTAATTCCGTAAGACAGAACCTGGAAGAGAGCGACCCAGATTTGCGAAATTTCAACCGTCATCCCGCCGGGGAAAGAAAAGCCGTTCTGGTACAAATACGGCACTTGCCAGCCACCAAAGAATAGGGTGGTGACCAAGGCAGCAATAAGAACCGTTTCAACGAAGTCAGTAAGCATGAACAGACCAAACTTCATGCTACTGTATTCGACGAAATAACCGATAATTTCAGATTCACCTTCGGGCAGATCAAAAGGGACACGCTTGGTTTCGGCTATTCCGGCAACTAGAAACAAAATGCATCCAATGGGCTGAACAACAAATCCCCACTTAGGGAGAAATCCCCAGAGCAACTGCCCCTGGCCTCTCACAATATCTTGCAAGCTCATGGACTCGAAGATCATGAGTACTCCCAGAATCGTTGCCCCAATGGTTATCTCGTAAGAAAACATTTGGGAACTACCGCGCATTCCGCCAAGAAACGCATAATTATTGTTGGAGGACCATCCAGCCAACACAACCCCATAAATCCCGAGAGACATGGCAGCAAAGATAAATAAAACGCCTACATTCAAATCAATGATCTGAAGATTGATCTCGCGGCCAAACAACGTGACCACATTTCCGAACGGGATGACGGCAAAGCCTATCAGCGCAAAGAAGGCAGCCAGAAAGGGTGCCAGGGTGTGAATGAAACGATGGGCTTTTTCGGGAACAAATTCTTCTTTGGTAAACATCTTTAATCCGTCTGCGAGAACTTGAAAAAGTCCAAACAAGCGAAAGCCAAAAATCGAGGCCCGGTTTGCCCCAATGCGGTCTTGCATGACGGCACTTTGCTTTCGCTCCATCCAGGTCAAAATAGCCGCCAGATTTAGGACGCCAATTAATACGACCAAAACCTTTGCGAGTTCGATTCCAAGAGTTGCCAGCATAATTATTTAGCAGTCTCCGTCAAAAAAGGCCGTCTATCTCGGGTGGGGAAAAAGGTTCGGAGCAAAATCTGTCAACGAAAAGTCAGAAAAGAAGAGGTTCCTCGTAGTCATCTCTACGCTTTCATCTGGCCGGTTGTGATCGTTTTTGTCCCTCGATCACCCATCTTGGAATAGCTCAAATTTTCAAATTCGGGCACTCGGTCAGCTAGTTCCGCAAATACGTCTTCAGAACAATCATAAGGGTATGTTTTTCCATGCGTTTCTGCCAGCTTGGCCATTATCTGCCAAGTGGGGAGGGAATCTCCCCATGGTGCCACGGCTCGGTTAATTTTCTGGACTCTTCCTTCAAAATTGGTAAAGGTTCCCTCAACTTCAGCATACGTAGCGCTCGGTAAAACTAAATCGGCCAGGCGAGAGGTCTCATTCTCGTTGGTCCCCTGATAGATCACATATTCAAAGCTAGAAAGAAAGGACTTTGCGTCTTCTTCGCCAAGCTTCTTTACAAGATCCTGTTCGAAGAGATAGAGCAGTTTGAAGCTTTGGGTCGTTGGGGATTGTAGCAACTGGTGCAAACTAAACCCGCCACCGCTCTTTAAGATGGCATCTGCTCCCCGCGTATTCGGGTTTCGATCCGCGAGAAGGAGAACGTTATCTCCTGCCGACAAGCTTCGCTCTGGTACGCGATAATCAATCTTCGATAGTCCCAGGTCTTCCCCGAAGAACCTTCGAATGAGGAACAAATCTTCATTGGTCAATTGTGGAGAGGCAATCACGACCGCCGATTCGTCGCCCTGATGATGCAATGCATCAGACAACCGCTGAGAAGCTTTCCCGAGTGCTTCATGCCATTCAATCGATTCTTGCTGACCCTCTCGCCTCTCCAAACAACTTGCCAGGCGTGAAGGGTCGTCGATGAATTCGAAACCATAGCGACCGATATCGCAGATCCACCACTGGTTGACTTCTGGGTTGTAGCGGGGTTTTAAGCGCATAATGCGCCGGCCCTCAGCATGATGAGGCCGCTCGGTATTGGCTTCCACGGTTATATTGCAGCCGCGGCTACAACCGTTGCAGACAGAATTGGTCTTGTCCAGATACCACACCCTGCATTGGAAGCGGAAATTGCGATCCGTCAACGCCCCTACCGGGCAAATATCGACTACATTTCCGGAATAGTTATTGTCCAGGGCCTTGTCAGGAAGCAATCGAATTTCTGATCGACCTCCGCGGTTCAATATGCCAATCTCATGGCTATCCGAGACCTCTTCGACGAAGCGGACGCAACGTGAACATAGAATGCACCGCTCGGTGTCCAGCATGACATGCGGGCCAATCGCCTGGGCCTTATGCCGTTTGATCTTGTCTTCGTTCATCCGGCTGTCGTAAAGCCCGAACTTCATATAATATTCCTGCAAAAAGCACTCACCGGCCTGGTCGCACACAGGACAGTCCAGCGGATGGTTAATGAGCAGGAATTCCAGAACGCCGCTCACCATCTGCTTCACTTTCTCGGTATTGGTGTAAATCACCATCCCATCCGATATTCGGGTATAGCAAGCAGGTTGTAACTTGGGATTTTTCTCTATTTCCACCAGACACATGCGGCAGGAACCGGCGGTGCTGAGCCCGGGGTGATAACAGTAATGAGGGATCTCGATCCCCAACTGTTGGGCTGCTTGAATAATCGTGGTCCCTTCGGGAATAACGATGGACTGTTGATTTATTGTAACCGTTGGCATAGGAACTCGATATTACTCTGCCGCGATCCGTGGACCGCTGTTAACTCTTGCGCCGCGCGACATCACAATGCTTTTCGTGGACGTGATATTCGAATTCTTGGCGAAATTTTTGAAGAAAACTGCGCACCGGCATCGCGGCTGCATCTGAAAGCGCGCAGATCGTTGTCCCCATCATATTAAAAGCAACATCCATCAATTGATCCAGATCCCTAGGCTGAGCCTGCCCGTCAAAGACGCGCTGGAGGGTTTTTCTCAACCAGGCGGTCCCTTCCCGGCAAGGTGTGCACTGTCCGCAGGACTCATGGTCATAAAACTTCGAAATCCGCAATAGCGCTTTCACCATACACGTGCTTTCGTCCATGACGATTACTCCCCCGGAACCCAACAGGGAACCAATCGCCGCCACGGAATCGAAATCCATCTTAACGTCAATTTCTTCGGCTGTCAGCACCGGCACTGAACTGCCCCCAGGAATGACCGCTTTTAACTTCTTGTCGCCTTTAATGCCCCCCGCAATATCGTAAATGATGGTTCGCAGCGAAGTCCCCATGGGCAGTTCGTAATTTCCTGGCTTCTTGACATGACCGCTTACCGAAAAGAGTCGCGTTCCCCCATTCTTGGGAGTACCAAGGCTGGCGTACCAGTCTCCTCCTCGTTGTAAAATGGGGACGACTGCGGAAATGGTTTCTACATTGTTAATGACTGTAGGGCAGCCATAAAGACCATAGGTAGCAGGGAAGGGAGGTTTTAAACGGGGCCAACCTTTCTTACCCTCCAGTGATTGCAGCAAGCCGGTTTCTTCACCACAGATATAGGCCCCCGCACCGCGATGGAGATAAACATCCAGATCGAAGCCGGAACCCATGATATTCTTTCCGAAGTAACCGTAGTGATAAGCATCCTCGATGGCCTTTTTGAGGATCATGGCCTGTTCGTAATATTCTCCCCGGATGTAGAGATAACAGGTGTGCGCCCCGATTGCGTAGCTCGCGATAGCGATCCCTTCCATCAGCAGGAAAGGGTTTTTTTCAATAATCACGCGGTCCTTGCAGGTTCCAGGCTCGCTTTCGTCGGCATTAATCACCAGATAGTGAGGCTTATCCAAGTTTTTCGGAATAAAGCTCCATTTCATTCCAGTTGGAAAACCTGCACCTCCGCGGCCTCTCAATCCCGACTTCTTGACTTCCTCGGTGACCTGTTCGGGTTTCATCTCAAAAAGAGATTTGCGAAGCGTCTCGAAACCATTCACCTGACGGTAGTCTTCGACCGTCATCAGATTTCTTTCCTGCACGTCTCTTAAAAGTGCGAGTTCTGCCATGTTTCCGAGATTCTCTGAATTGAAGATTAAGCGCAGCCTTCAACTTCTAAAATCAAACCATAAGCCTTAAGGGCGGCCAAGCTTCGGCTGACAAACGGGAGACCCTGTGTCAACTTCCCCCTGCTGAAATAAGCCTAAGAATTCCCTAATCGAGAACGATGTGCTTCGAGATTCATCGGTCCAGTTCTCCGGCAATCATATTGATCGAGCCGAAAGTAGGAATGAGGTCCGCCATCATAGACCCTTCAATCATTTTGTGAAGGCCTGCCATCAGAGTGAAGCAGGGGGGACGTACTCGAACCCGATACGGTCGATCGGAGCCATCACTGACAACATAAAAGCCCAGCTCACCGTTGGCGGCTTCAACCGCAGCATAAGCTTCACCTTTTGGCGGATGGATTCCATGACCGTGCATGATCAGCATGAAATGGTTCATGAGCCCTTCAATGTTTCCGTATGTGTCGCTCTTGGCAGGAAGTACGGCCCGTTTTTCCTTGGCAGTGACCTCGTCATACGCGGGGCCTTCCAACCCTTCCAGATTCGGAGATAGCTGGACCAAAGTATCTCGGATCCCTCGGGTTCGGCCCATTTTTGCGCGATCCACCATTTCATGCGCTTCAACGACTTTCCCTTCGGAATCCACCTGAACAGGTCCTTTGGGCATTTTATTCAATGCTTGTTCTGCGATGCGTAGACTCTGTTGCATCTCCTCCATCCGTACATGGTAACGGTCCAGATTGTCACCCATGGACCCGAGGGGGACATCAAACTGCAGTTGATCATAGACCATGTAGGGCTGATCCCGTCGAACGTCATAGTCAATCCCGACAGACCGTGCTACCGGTCCGGTGAAACTGTAAGCGATGGCATCTTCCCGCTTGATTAAACCGGTGCCTTGCATGCGGTCGACGAAAATTCGGTTGCGCGAGAGTAAACGGTCCACTTCGATAAGCACTTCGCGCACTTTCTTGAACGTGCCAGCGGCGTTTGCGCCGAAGTCCGCTGGGAGATCCCCGCTCACGCCTCCGACTCGCCCATAAGATATCGTCAAGCGCGCACCAGTCACAGACTCTACTAGCTCCCACAGAAATTCACGCGCCTTGATCATATACAAGAAAACAGTCATGGCCCCGAGTTCCATGGCCGAGGCCCCGATACAAGTGAGGTGGTCACAAACCCTAGAAATCTCGCTCATGAGTACCCGAATATACTGGCATCTTTCCGTGACCTGGATTCCCATGAGCTTTTCCACCGCCATGCAGTAGCCAAAATTGTTGATGAGCGGGGAAACATAGTTCAGCCGGTCGGTATAAGGGATAGGGTGGTTGTAACCTCCCTGTTCACAACTTTTTTCAAACCCACGGTGTAGATAACCAATTTCAATATCAGCCTTAACAATCGTCTCACCTTCCAGCTGGGTGATGATTCGAATCACACCATGCATGGCCGGATGAGAAGGACCGATATTCAGCAGGGTACTATGGGTTGTCAGCTCGATTGCTGAACATCGACGGATGGAGTTGTCATAGGGCTATATTATTCGACCAGCCTTTCCCCATCTTTCGGGTCATTTCCCGTCAGCTCCAGCGCTTTGAAAATTAATTGACGTACGAAGGATCTCTTACCCTGGAGAGACGTAGTTTTGAGGCTAATCTTGGCCCCTGCCATCATTTCATGTCCCCCGGCAGCCCCCAAATCCCCAAAGGCTTCTCGCATCAGGCTCCCCGCGTCGTTACTGCGCTCGATAGTCCGTGCCGAAATCAGAACATCTCCGTTGTAGGTCCCGAAACAAAAGCCCCATTTGATTTTTTCTAGCCTCATCAAAAAATCGGCAACTTCGGCAACGATGTGCGGATTTTGAACATTTTCAATCTTAGCGACTACGGCGTCCCCGTAAATCATACTGTTTTCCAGTGCGGAGTGTATCGTCTGGAAGTACTCTTTGCTCACGCGGGCATTCTCGATGTTCGCTAAGAGCTTCTGATCTACATGGGGATAGAGATAATGTCTCAAGCGGGCTTCGATCTTGCCGACTTCTCTGGAGAGCCCCTCGGTCTCACTTTTGATGGCATAAAAAAGTGCCGTTGCGAGTTTGAAATCGAACTCAAGCTTCGAGGCGATCAAATACTCGGTGATGATCGAAGCAGTGACGTTGTACTTCGTCTTAATTTCTCGATAGGCGACTCTCCGGCTGGCCGACCGGAACGGATGATGGTCGAAGACAATCTTAGGCAAGAGTCTGGTCGGCAGCGAATTGTTTCCAGTCGAAGGTTGGGTGTCCACCATGGCGATACAGGGATATTCTTTGATGGGAATTCTTGATAACGGACAAAGCCTGATGTCCAGATGCTTGATCATTGCCCGATTCTCAGCCCGCCCTACAATTCCCGAATAACCAATTAACGAAGGCTTCCCAGCGAGACTGTTGAGTAGATATTGAAGCCCAAAAGCACTGGCTAGGGAGTCAGGATCTGGGTTGTCATGCATCAGAATGAGGATCTGAGCCTCATCCTTTACAACACCGCTAAGTGAATGTAGCCTTCGTTTTATCTCTTGAATCGACATAAAACGGTGAAAGCAGCCTCCATCAGACGTGAAGCTACTCCCATTGGAACGCACCCTTCTTCCATGCGTAAATGTAACCAGCCCCGAGAACCAGAATAAAGACTACAATCCCCATAAAGCCTCTCAATCCAAGGGACTTGAAAACGACCGCCCAGGGATAGAGAAAGATCACTTCAATGTCAAACAAGATGAAAAGCATCGCAATGAGGTAGAAGCGAATGAAGAAACGGTCGGTGGGCAACTGAAATGGCTGATAGCCACACTCAAAAGGAGAATTCTTCATCAGGCTCGGTTTCTTCGGTCCGAGGAGGCTGGCTAAGAAAAGGATGACTCCAACGAGTAAGCCTGTCACCACGAACATCAGAATTAACGGGAAATAATCTTGCATGGATCTTTGTGTTTCATCGGGGGCCCAAGAGAATTCTATCGAAGGGGGCGAAACAATCTCCTTTTTTTAACTTGGGAATAAAAAACCACCATCGTATTCTTGATGGAGAAAAGATGGTGGTTTCCAAAACAATTTCTGTATTTTAGATATACACTTCAACTCTTCAAGGAAATTACCTGAAGGTCAATAATACTCTTTAAGGATAAGATTCTTGAGAATCTCCTGTTAGTCAAGTACCTTAATTCTGGAGATTCTTCTGCCTTTGGACGTCAGGGAAACGTCAAATCCGACTCGAACCCCCTTGCGAATATCATCTGGCACGACATCCTATCGTGTCGACTTCAGGAAGAAAGAAAAATATCTTTTCTCCTTTCTCACTGGTAATGAACCCATAACCCTTTTCCGGGTTGTAGTTCGTTATCTCTCCTTCAGGATACCGAAGTTTCATTTCCTTGAGAGCTTTGACAAATTCGGAGTCTTTCATCAACACATCCTCCGTTTTCAAAGCTCCCCAAAGCTAAATCCAACCTGCAATTTTCTCTTGGGGCTAGGCCTTTAATTCTGTGTACGTTACAATCCATTTTCTGCTAGTCCAAAAATTCACTAGACTTGAAAAACAATAACTTACGGCAATCAAGCCTTGTAAAAGCTATCCCAATCGCGACCCAGCGTCAAGGGATTTTAGGGTTGGAACTCAGAAGCGGAAATGATCCGATTCCTTTGAAGCCAGCCATTCTGAAAGGGTCCTCGCGACAGCATCTTTTCCTGACAGGATAGGGTCCTTGACCGGCCATTTTATTGCAATCGCGGGATCATCCCAACGAATTCCCGATTCCGCATTGCTGTTGTAAATTCCAGTACATTTGTATTGGATCTCGGCGGAATCAGAGAGTACGCAAAAACCTCTCGCAAATCCTGGCGGGGCCCAGACCTGCCGTCGGTTCTGAGCAGAGGCCTCAATGCCGAACCATTGGCCGAGCGAAGGAGAACCCTTCCGGATATCGACTGCAACCAGATAAGCCTCACCATAGGTAACCCGCATCAACTTCCCCATGGGGGGATCCCATTGGAAGTGAAGTCCGCGCAGGACTCCATGTGTCGACCGTGAATGATTGTCCTGGGAGAAACGGGTAGGCAACCCTGACTGGGCGAAATGATCCTCACGAAACGTTTCCATGAAGAAACCACGCTGATCTTCGAATACATCCGGAACGATGACCACTATCTCGCCCAAGTGACGGGACTCAATCTTAAATGGCATGCTTTATTCCTCTATCTCCTTCCAACATCCATAGAACTGAGCTAGACACGCGTTCTGCAGTTTGGTGGCGAAGCGTCGGCCGTTCCTGTGAAAATACTCGACCGGTTCCAAACAGGTATGAGTTCATTGTCGGTTTGGGGTTTCTCAATGCTCCGGCCCACGTGATGGGTTACTAAGATGGGGCAATATTTCAGATTGCCTCTAAACAAATCATTCCGACTTGAAGTTTGTCATAGTGCGGAAGGGATTCGGTAATTACTGCAAATCAGCTGCTGGGCTAATGGTACCCTCGGAAATGGCCCCCCTGTTTTCTCGGATGAGTTTTTCTTTTCTCGCCAGCTTCCAGTCGGATTCGACCATCATTTCTATCAACTGGCGAAAGTTGATCCGAGGGCGCCAGTTGAATTTTTCACGGGCTTTCCGGCTGTCTCCTTGCAAGATGTCTACCTCAGTTGGCCTAAAGTACAGAGGATCAATTCGAACGTGATTTTCCCAATCTAAGCTAAGGAGCGAAAAAGTAACTTCGACGAACTCGCGGACAGTATGGGTTTCTCCCGTGGCAATCACGAAATCACCCGGTTGCTCCTGTTGAAGCATCTGCCACATGGCTTCGACGTAATCCCCCGCAAAACCCCAGTCTCTTTTGGCCTCGAGATTTCCCAGATAGAGGGTCTCCTGCAAGCCCTCTTTGATTCGGGTGGCAGCACGAGTGATTTTACGGGTCACAAACGTCTCTCCACGGCGTGGGGATTCGTGGTTAAACAAGATTCCGTTACAGGCAAACAGGCCGTAAGCTTCCCGATAATTCACGGTCTGCCAATGGGCGAAGACCTTGGCACAACCATAGGGACTTCGCGGATAAAAAGGAGTCGTTTCTCTTTGTGGAATTTCTTGGATGTTCCCGAACATTTCACTGCTCCCAGCCTGGTAATAGCGTGCTTTCGGGCAGGCATCCCGGATTGCTTCCAGCAATATCAGCGTCCCTAAGGCATCGGTCTCGACTGTGTATACCGGCTGGTCAAAACTGATACGAACATGGGATTGTGCCCCTAAGTTGTAAATTTCGTCAGGTTGAACCTGTGAAATTACAGATCGCAAACTAGAGCCATCCGTTAAGTCTCCATAGTGAAGAACGAGGCAAATGTTGGCTTCGTGCCAATCATGATAAAGATGATCAATCCGCTCCGTGTTGAAACTGCTCGAGCGGCGCTTTATTCCGTGAACCTCGTAACCTTTGGACAATAGGAATTCTGTCAGATAAGACCCATCTTGGCCCGTAACCCCCGTGATCAAAGCGCGCTTTGCCATAGACTTCTCTCCAGTTTCAAGAGCCATTATACAAAGGGAGAACAAAGAGGCAATTGAAAAGGAAATTGATGCGTCGAAGAAGGATGCACCGATCTTCTCCTTGAAAGCTTTAATAATGCGTTTCAGAATATTGCCAGGAAGAATATTGGAGCGAACCTGCGATTAGGTCGACAGATTCCCAAAATCTCATTGATTGATTGATATTGCAGGATATTCTCTCAACCTCGTGGTTCTTGGGTCTAGACCGCGATACGGAAGTTTCTCCCCTCTGATTTTCCTTGTTCTTCATTTTGATGTCATTACTGGGTTGGTATTTACCCTCTGTCAAACCTAGGAAAGTTTTTCCATTCTTAGTGAAATCTTTGGCAAACGGATGAGCTGGAATTTGATAATAGATTTAGAATCTTAGATATACGAAATTTTTCAAAATTCACAGGAAGCACATAGTGTGTTACACTATGCCAATCTGGGTTATTGTTTTCCATGTAGAATATTTAGTTATTGGGTTGCTAGAATAATTCGTAGAGGTTGTCCGTTCATTTGAGTTAATAACATAGCTCCGCTTGCCATTAATTTTCCATACGAATGGGTGAGAATCATTGAGATAGAAAGACGGGAGAGGTAAGATGTTCGCAAGGACGTTCAGAAGGCTTTGGATGCATGTGCTGATTGCCTTCTTAGACAATTATACGATCGAAGGTTTTAAGAAAACCAATGAGAAGTTTGATTTGCCTGATAACCTCATGCATATGGACCCGGTCACCAAGCGCAAGTTGACAATCTGTAATCTTTTCGCCAATCAGAACCTCACTATCAAAGATATCTGCATTGTTCTCGATGCCAGCAAGCACCAGGTGATCGATGCACTCATTGATAAAAATCTGATTAAGGAAAGAAGAAGAAGGAAGACATCGCCTGAAAAGCATGGGTCTTTGTCTATCAGTCCCTATTTGACATCGGCGGACTTAGCAGATTTGAATTTAATCCAAGACCCGAACGCCACTGAAAAGCTAGGCAATCAGACCGAATCAAATATTCATGAAGACCGACCCAAGGCTTCTGTCGATCCGGGAAATAAGAGTCAATATAAACGCAAATCCGCCTCAAACTAGACGATTAGCATAGCCATATCCCTCAATTCTATTCCCCAATACGCCTTGCAGACACTCTTGGCCCATTTCCCTGGCAACCTAGGTCACCCTTATGGAATAGGCTCTACACCCTGTGAATGAGAGCCACAATCTATGCGGTTTCTTTATCGAAGGTTAAAAAGATACGACCGGGCCTTCGAACCAGTCATCCTGAGCCCTTTCAGGTTTGTAAGGAGGATCTTGTTTGCTGAGGGAGCTGTAGATTCTGGGGGGGGTTGCGAGATCGCTTAAGATGGAACTGGCTGGATCCCTTACCATTTCAGGACGAACCCAGTAATGGCATTCCATAAAGGCTGAGGAAGAAAATATTGTTATTTTCGCTCAGCTCGAAGTGCCAGTTCTTGGTATCTCTTGAAAGGAGATAAGAAGTCTCCACGATGAACCATCCAAATGCACTTCGGAGTCGAAATGCCTTCTTCCGGGCCGAGAGTTCGGGCTGTTTCGTAGTAAACGCCTGCTTCGACACGTTTATCTGAATCGATCATGACTCGAAGCTCACCCCCAGTCAGTTCCGCCGTGAGAGACCCAACCGCCATCCCCATTTGCTCATTCCAGAAATCGAAAAACGGGAAGGAGTCTGCATGGGGCTCCCGTTTGAATTCATAGAGGACGGTTTGCGTAAAATTTTCAATCAGTTTTGAGCCGCTGCTTTGCCTTTCCATTCCTCCATGAAAAAAAATGAAATCATAAGGTCGGAGGCTAGAATTGACGCGATTTGCGTTGAGACGGAAAAAATTGTCAACAATTGTGGTGAGCTGAACAGGCCTTGATTTGTCGATATTGCGAAACAGGCAGGATACGAAAGCCAATTCGGGGAAGTCATTGTAGAGGTCAATCTTCAACTCCTTTCTGATAATGATCCCGTCCGTCGTTCTTGCAAGCCCAGTCAAGTGCAAACGCCTCCCAATCCCATACTGAGTTCCAATGTCCGAGACTCCAATATTGGCATAGTCAATATGAAAATCTCTTAATTCTTTTCCATTGACCGAGACGAATTGTGCCGGCCTAGCCTTCTCCTTGTCGGGGGGAATGTCCACGAAGGATTGTAATCCACCTTTTTCATTCAGGAAGATTTTGCAATACATGTCTGGATCGAAGCGAAGCTGAATAACGGAATGGCGAATCCAGATCTCGCCGTCTTGAAATGCAGAAAAACGGATCTTTGCAATTGTCTCGGCAGGGGCTTGCTTCTCGGGATGACCACACCCGGAAATGAAGGAACAAAGCATCACAATCAAGAGGCATTTGGAATAAGCAGTCAGATGGGTGATTGACAATCGACAATCGGCATTTGGCATTTGGCAATCCATTCATCTTCCCTTGAAATCTGGCTTTCTTTTTTCCAAAAAAGCATTCATTCCCTCCTTCTGATCCTCCGAGCTGAACAAAAGGAAAAAACATTTTCGTTCAAATTCGATACCTTCTCTCAAGCTGCATTCTTGAGCTTTGAGAATCGCTTCCTTGGCCAGCTTGACGGCTAATGGTGACTTTTCACTGATCTCGATCGCCAGTTTCCTGGCCTCTTCCAGGCAGGATCCATCGGAAACTACTCTGTTTACCAACCCCATTTGTAGGGCCTCTCGAGCTGTGAGGGTCCGTCCCGTCAGGACCAATTCCATGGCCTTATGTTTCCCCAGAATTCTCGCTAACCTCTGGGTTCCGCCTGCCCCAGGAATAACCCCGATGTTAATTTCCGGCTGCCCAAATCGAGCGTCTTCCGAAGCAACGATCATGTCACAAGCAAGCGCCAATTCGCATCCCCCCCCCAACGCATACCCGCTAACAGCGGCAATGAGGGGTTTGCCAATGGCTTGAACCCTTGTCCATAGGGCGACCGTGTTTTTTTGCATGATCTCGATTGAGCCGGCACCCACTAATTCCCGGATATCGGCTCCTGCAGCAAAGGACTTCTCATCGCCGGTGAGAATCAGGCAGCGAACGGTCTCATCCCGGTCGAGGCTTTCTAAAGCTTCGCACAGTTCAGCCATCATCAAGGCATTCAGGGCATTAAGGACTTTGGGCCGGTTCAGTTGGAGGATGGCGACAGCACTTTCGCGGCGGATGATGATGTTTTCAAAGTGCATGGTGTTTTCCTTTGTGAAAAGAGGTGACGGCCCTTTGGTAGGGCGCGCTCGCCGAGCGCGCCGAAGGAATCTATAAATTGAAATGGCGGTCTCAGCGAGACCGCCCTACCTTGATCGTGCCCATGCCTCAACTGCTATTGGTTGACGCTATTGGTAGGGCGCGCTCGCCGAGCGCGACTTACTCAGGCTCCCCCAATTTTCTCCAGGTGATCCAAGCAAAACTGAGACCACGTCTCCATTTGTTCCTTACGTTTCAATAACTCTTCCTGAGTCAAAAATGCTAATCCCGTGAGGCTGGCTTCGCCTTTTGACACGATTTCATCGGTTAATGTGCAAAGATGGACTATCCCCAAATGAACCTGCCCCACCGCACTGGAATCGTCATTGAGCAGGGCAACGACCTGGGTTTTAAAAACTCCATCCATTCGCAGTTCTTCCCGGAGTTCCCGCTGGACGGCTGTTTCATAAAAATCCAACCCGCTATCAAAGAGGCTCTGGTCATGTGGATTGATATGGCCTCCAATCCCGATCGAGCTCTTAGCGACCAAGCGCTTTTCCCCTGAAGCTTTACCCCTTACATAATGCAACCAGGCATTTCCCTTTCGAATCAACACGTAGGAAATAATTTGTTTGTAGCTCGGGTCACTTTCCGCCGCGGCGCGAGGTAGGAAACGGCAGTTAGTCTTGTCAAGGATGGCGGGAATGTAGCGTGCGACATTGAATTCAATCCCCTGGAAATCCCCGATCTCATCCAATATTTTACGCGGGAACGCTAATACAAGCTCCTCTACCATAATCCTCCTCCCCAGAGTAAACATTCTTAGGGTAGGCAGGATTCAGGACAAAAACAACCTCTAAGTGAAGACCACAAGATGATCCCGGCGTTGCCTTTCGATATGCTATAGTCAACCCGGAGGTGCAGAGGGCCTGGTGACTCTCCTGGTCTTCAAAACCAGCGTGTCGTAACTTTGTTGCGATAGGTGGGTTCGATTCCCATTCGCCTCCGCCAACCCAATGAGCCATTCTTCTCTGAATAACACCCTCAAAATTCTAGTAGACGCGGAAGCTTCATCTGCCTGGCGTCTCAAGTCCGTTGGTGAGATTTCCTCTTTGCTTGAGAGAGTCGCCGAACTATTCCTTTTTTACGGTGACCCTTTAGCATATGAGACGGCCGAACGAATGGGGATCACTCCTGCGGAGGTCTATTTTGAGACTGTGTTTCCGTCTGTCTGGGGAATTCTCTCCATTTCTGAATCTCTGAAGAGTGCCAATCCAGCTCAAACCTTGGAACAATATTTGAAGCAGGCGGTCTCTCCCTCGCTGACCGACTTTGGCGGCTTTCCTGCTTCTCGCATTCTTCCCGCAAATCGACTGGAGAAGATGCTGCTTCCGGGTGTCACCGGATATGTCGTGTTTAATCGACCCGAGGATCACCTCACGTTGCAGCCTAAAGAGGCTCCGACAGATGAAGCAAAGCCAAGTAAGGGTATTGCACTCTGCCTCCTTCCTTTTAATCTGGTCAGCATCGGGGCGCTGGATATAGTCCACTTGCTCTGCTATAGGGGACTTCGAGTTATTGCCAAGGTTTCTGAGAAGGTTGGCTTTAGTGGGCCTTACCTGGAGAAAATTTTTGCCCCATTTGTTGACTCGAATGCCTTGAGTTTTGTATATGGCGGACCCGAGGTGGGCGCCTGGCTCGTGGAACAGCCTGAGTTTGATCATATCCACGTCACGGGGAGCGTTCAGACTGGAAGTGCTATCACGCGAGCTGCTGGCTCCAAAAGGGTCACATCGGAATTGGGAGGCGTTACCGCAGCTCTCGTTCTTCCAGACGTCTTTTCGCAGCGGGAGGGAATGCGGCAGGTGGCACGCCAAGCAGCTTATGGAATGCTGGCAAACAACGGTCAACATTGTGTCAGTTTTCAGCTCATCGTCATACCCGACTCTTACTGCCAATCTTTTAAGGCAGTGCTTTGTGAAGAGATTTCTTTGGCCGCCCGCCGGGAAGGAGAACATCACGGAGACCGTTTACTTATTGATCATCCGTCAGCCGATCGTCTGCAGGCGAAGCTTGAAGAACTGCATCTGGCAGGAGCCGAGGTCATCCCAATTCACCCGAAAGCTAAAGACAGAGGATTCCCAGTGACACTGATTGCAGGTATTGACAGGGATGCTCTTTTTCTTCGCGAAGAGGCCTTCGGTCCGGTGGCAGCTCTGTTGACTCTGCCTGATGATTCCTTCCTCGAGAAGGCCTTAGAGTTTGCCAATTCCTCTGCATTGGCCGGTGATTTAGGCATCTCCGTCTTCACCTCTGATCCCTCTAATCCGGAAGTGAAACGATTTGCCACAGAACTCCGACATGGAGTTGTCGGCATCAATATTTACCCGGGTGTTGCCTTCGCAACGTCGTTGCCATGGGGTGCCGGGCCCTTGGGGCTGAGTGGGCAAGGGTGGAACCACAATTATCGATTTCTTCCGGAAAAGACCATCCGGAAGGTTGTATTACTCACCCCTCTGGGTAAGAAGGGGGTGGGACCTCTGAAGTGGGAGGATCCCTGGTTGCTGAATGTCAATGGAGAGATCTCATTCCGATTAGCCAGGGCGCTGGTATGCTCCAGCCTGGCTTTCTTTCAGCGGAAGAAGTGGAAGCTCTACAGAGCTCAATTTGACTTGTTTCGGGCCCTCTTCCATAGAGAAGTTCAGTCGAGAATGGGAGACCGGAAGCGTGTTCCAAAAACCACGCAGGGGTGAGGCGTTTTTCCCGCAACTGCCTGCCTCAGCGGTGATGCATAAGCCCAGATTTTCATTGTGAAGTAGCTATTGACAACCTTATGGGGCCTTCGAACGTCTTTAATTTTTGCGGATTGCGACGCAAAGAACACGCTCTGGAGGCCCACAACTAATGGCTGAGAAACAAAACCAACCCTTTCAGCTCTCCTTCAATAGCTTTCCTGAAGATCGGTATTCAGGGATCACAAATCACCTCCGACGGTGGCTTGGTTCTCGTGCGCGAGTTGGACGAAAGTTTGGGCTTCGACCTGAAACGAAAGTCTACCTCAGCTAGCCCTTCGCACCGTGGATTGATAGATGTAAGTGATTCTAAGGGTTGATCTGCTATGATTAAATTTGTCTTCCCCACGCTGAGTATGTGCTTCAGTGTACTCACAGTTGTTCCATTCCTTCTGATATCGTCCACTAGTTCCCGTCAGAAAACTCAAAATGGAAATTCCGGTTGAAGGCCAATCCAAAACGAAAGGAAACATCCATGAAACAAACTATCTTCAAGAACCTCTTACTGGCCTTCGGGCTGACATGGGGCGTCCTCGCTTCGGCGCAGGCCGCTGACAAAAAACCCAACATCCTCATCATCTGGGGTGATGACATCGGCCAATCTGATATCAGTGCCTACTCGATGGGACTGATGGGCTTTCACACACCTAACATTGACCGTGTTGCGAAAGAAGGCATGATCTTCACCGACTACTATGCCGAGCAGAGTTGCACCGCCGGTCGCGCTTCGTTCATCACCGGCCAGTCCGGCTTGCGCACTGGTCTGACGAAGGTCGGCCTGCCGGGCGCTACGGTAGGGTTGCAAAAGGAAGACCCGACGATTGCCGAGCTGTTGAAGGCACAAGGCTATGCCACTGGCCAGTTCGGCAAGAATCACCTGGGCGACCGCAACGAGTATCTGCCTACCGTCCACGGCTTTGACGAGTTCTACGGCAACCTGTATCACCTCAACGCCGAGGAAGAGCCGGAACTGCCGGACTATCCGAAAGACCCGGCATTCCATGCCAAGTTTGGCCCGCGCGGCGTGCTGGACTGCAAGGCCTCGGACAAGGACGACACGACCGTCGACCCGCGCTTCGGCAAGGTCGGCAAGCAGGTGTGCACTGACACTGGTCCCTTGACCAAGAAGCGGATGGAAACGATTGACGATGACGTTGCCAACCGGGCCGTGGACTTCATCCAGCGGCAGAACAAGGCCGGCAAGCCGGCTTTTGTTTGGGTGAACTTCTCCCACATGCACTTTCGCACCCACACCAAGCCGGAGAGCATCGGCCAGTCGGGGCGCTGGCAGAGCCCGTACCACGACACCATGATCGACCACGACAAGAATGTCGGCACGGTCCTCAAGGTGCTGGATGACCTGGGCATTGCGGACAATACGTTCGTCATGTACTCAACCGACAACGGTCCGCACATGAACAGCTGGCCAGACGGAGCCATGACGCCGTTTCGCAGCGAGAAGAACTCGAACTGGGAAGGGGCCTACCGGGTGCCCGCCATGGTCCGATGGCCGGGCAAGATCAAGCCAGGCAGTGTGTCCAACGACATCGTCGCCCACCTCGATTGGCTGCCGACCTTTGTGGCCATGGCCGGCGACACGCAGATTAAGGACGAGCTGCTCAAGGGCTACAAGGTTGGAGACAGGACGTACAAGGTTCACCTTGACGGCGACAACCTCGTCCCTTACCTGACCGGGCAAGCCGCGAAGAGCCCGCGGGAATCGTTCCTGTACATCAACGACGACCAGCAATTGACCGGGTTGCGCTACGACAATTGGAAGCTTGCATTCATGGAGCAGCGGGCCCCTGGAACGATGTTGATCTGGGCGAACCCGTTCACCAGCTTGCGGGTCCCGAAGATCTTCAATCTCCGGACGGATCCGTATGAACGGGCGGACATCACGTCGAACACCTACTACGACTGGCTGCTGGATCACGCCTTCTTGTTGGTCCCTGCGCAGGCGTATGTGGGCCAGTTTCTGATGACATTCAAGGACTACCCGCAGCGGCAGAAGGCGGCCAGCTTCAACATGGATGAAGTATTTCAGCAGCTGAAGGAAGGCGGCGGTTCGAAGTAGCACGGACGCATACATGGCGGGCGGTCCGCAAGGGCTGCCCGCGGCGAAAAAACCACCTCATGGTAGTGGGTGACGGTAAGGCATACGGCGCAGCAAGGACTATGCCCTGCGGTTCATATGATCAGGAGGAAGCAACATGAGAACGAACAAAGCTGCCTTCAGCTTCATACTTGCTGTTGCCTTCGCGACGTTACTTGTCGGCGGCGCAGTTGGTACAGCACGAGCGCAAAGCGACCCGCTTCCCTCGTGGAACGACGGCGCGGCCAAGAAATCCATCGTCGCATTTGTCGCCAAGGTCACCAAACCCGGTTCGCCGGATTTCGTGCCGGTACCGGAACGCATCGCCACGTTCGACAACGACGGCACGCTCTGGTGTGAGAAGCCGGTGCCCGTCCAATTATACTTCGCGCTTGACGGCGTGAAGGCGCTCGCGCCGCAGCACCCGGAATGGAAGACGACGGAACCGTTCGCCTCGTTGCTCAAGGGTGACGTGAAAGGCTCGATGGCGGGCGGAGAACACGCCTTGCTCGAAATCATCATGGCCACGCATGCAGGCATGACCACCGTGGAGTTTGAGAAGATGGTGAAGGATTGGATCGGTACGGCGAAGCATCCGACGACCGGGCGGCCTTACACTGAGATGGTCTATCAGCCCATGCTCGAAGTGCTCGCCTACCTGCGCGCCAACGGTTTCAAGAACTACATCGTCTCCGGCGGTGGCATCGAGTTCATGCGCCCGTGGACGGAAAAGGTCTATGAGATCCCGCCCGAGCAGGTCGTCGGCAGCAGTATCAAAACGAGGTTTGAAATCCGCGACGGCCAGCCGGTGCTCTTGCGTCTGCCGGAGCTGAATTTCATCGATGACAAAGAGGGCAAGCCCGTTGGCATCAATCAGCACATCGGTCGCAAGCCGATACTGTCGGCCGGGAACGTCTTCTCCGGCGGCGACATCGCCATGCTGCGCTACTGTCAGAGCCGCCCCGGCGCGACGCTCCAACTGATGGTCAACCATGACGATGCCGCGCGCGAGTTCGCTTACGCCGAGCCGGACAACGCCTCGTTGAAGGCCGCCGCTGCGAACGGCTGGGTGGTCGTGAATATGAAGAACGATTGGAAATCAGTCTTCCCTGCCGAGGAAGCCGCTGGCACGGCCATTGACATCTTGCTGGAGCCGGACGCCACGATGCTCAAGGAAAGCGAAGTGAACAACGCCCGCCTGCTGAAGGTTTACCCGAAAGGCTTTTCACTGGATGCGACGCACCGTCCGCACATCACGCTGATCCAGCGCTACGTCCGCACCGCCGACCTCGACAAGGTCTATGACGCTGCTGGAAGAGTCATCGCCAAAGCCAACGTGACCGCGATGAAGCTGGAAGCCTTCAAATACTACTACGTCGCAAGCGGTCCCATCGGCCTTGCGGGCATCTGCGCGAAGCCGACCCCGGAATTACTTAAACTCCAGGCGGACATCATCGCCGCCGTTGCTCCGTTCACGGTGGAAACCGGCGACTCGTCCGCGTTCGTCACTACGCCCGAAGATCCGGTCATTGATCCGTTCCTGATCAAATACGTTTCCGTGTTTGTGCCGAAGGGCACCGGCGAGAATTTCAATCCGCATGTCAGCACTGGCGTCGCCAGCAAAGAATACTTGGATGGAATGCTGGCCGAACCGTTTGTGGCGTTCACCTTTTCACCGGCGGGCGCAGCGGTCTATCAGCTTGGTCAGTTCGGTACGGCGGCGAAGAAGCTCCAGCAACTGAAACTGAAATGATTCGATTGTGAAACACGCGGGCTGTCCGAGTGGACGGCTCGCGCGTTAACCAGCGAACCAATCAACCAAAGAAAGAACAAAACTATGAAAATGAAAACTCCCCAATTCCTCGCCGCCGTGCTCGCTGACGCTGCCGCGGGTCAACCAAGCAACCAATGAAAGGAAAACAACCATGAAAACCAAAACCATGCTCGCCGTTCTGATCCTTGTGCTGGCCACAGCCTATGCGCTACCGGCAAGGGCGCAACAAGTCCTGCCCCGACCCGAACAACCCTTCGGCGGCAAGATTGGCCGCACGCCCAAGGAGTCCACGCCGGATTTCCCCAAGGGTGTCGCAGCACCGAAAGGCGCGCCGAACATTCTCGTCATCCTCACCGATGATGTGGGCTTCGGGGCGTCATCCACGTTTGGCGGGCCGATTCCCACGCCGACGATGGATCGCCTGGCCAAAAACGGACTTCGCTACAATCAATTCCACACCACGGCGCTTTGCTCGCCCACGCGCGCCGCACTGCTCAGCGGACGCAATCATCACAGCGCCAACACCGGCGTCATCATGGAACTGGCCACTGGCTTCCCCGGCTACAACTCCCTGATGTCGAAGAGCGACGGGACGTTCGCCGAGATTCTGAAGCAGAACGGCTACAACACGTCCTGGTATGGCAAGAACCACAACGTCCCCGACTGGATGACCAGCCAGGCGGGGCCGTTCGACCTGTGGCCCACCGGGCTGGGGTTTGAATACTTCTACGGCTTCATCGGCGGCGACACGAGTCAGTGGAATCCGGCGCTCTTCGAGGGCACGAAACCCATCGAGCCGCCGCATGACGCGAAGAATTACTTCTTCGACAATGACATGGCCGACCATTGCATTGACTGGATTCGGATGCAGCACGCGACCGCGCCGGGCAAGCCCTTCCTCGCCTACTACGCGACGGGCACGGCCCATGCGCCGCATCACGCACCGCCGGATTGGATCGCGAAGTTCAAGGGAAAGTTCGATCAAGGCTGGGACAAGGTGCGGGAGGAAACTTTCGCGCGGCAGAAGGCGGCGGGCATCATCCCGGCGAATACGAAGTTGACGGAGCGTTCCGCTGGCATTCCTGCGTGGGACAGCTTGAACGCCGACCAGAAGAAAGTTTTTGCCCACATGATGGAAGTCTATGCCGCGGCGCTCTCACACGCCGACACCGAGATGGGCCGCATCCTCGATACCATCGAAGCGCAGGGTGAACTGGACAACACGCTCGTCATCTACATCCAGGGCGATAACGGCGCGAGCGGCGAAGGCGGTATGCAAGGCCTGCTCAACGAGATGACGGTGTTCAACGGCATCCCCGAAGACATGAAGGAAGTCCTGCGCCGCATGAACGAACTCGGCGGGCCGAACACCTTCAACCACTACCCGGTCGGTTGGGCGCACGCGATGGACACGCCGTTCCAATGGTGCAAGCAGATCGCCTCGCACTTCGGCGGCACGCGCAACGGCATGGTCATCTCCTGGCCGGCGCGCATCAAGGACGTGGGCGGCATCCGTTCGCAGTTCTGCTCGGTGATTGACATCATGCCCACGTTGCTCGAAGCCGCCGGTGTGCCCGCGCCGACGAGCATCAACGGTGTGGCGCAGAAACCCATTGAAGGCGCGAGCCTCGTTTATACGTTCGATGACGCAAAAGCGCCGTCGAAACACACGACGCAGTATTTCGAGATGTTTGGCAACCAGGGCATCTATCACGATGGCTGGGTCGCCTGCACGACGCCGGGGGTTGCGCCGTGGGACTCGGCGGCCGAGATCGAAGGGCGATTGCCTTCCGTCCTTGACTACAAGTGGGAACTCTACAACGTCAGCGAGGATTTCTCCGAAGCGAACAACCTCGCGACCAAAGAGCCCGCCAAGCTCAAGGAGCTGCAGGACCTCTTCTGGAAGGAAGCCGAGAAATACAATGTGCTGCCGATCGAGAACAGCAGGATTAACCGCTTCGATGTGAACATCCGGCCCAGCCTGACGCGCGGGCGGGACGAGTTCACCTACTACCCCGGCCTCGTGCGCATCCCCGAGGGCGCAGCGCCGGACACGAAGAACAAGTCCTGGCAGATCAAAGCCGAGGTGGACATCCCCAAGGGCGGCGCGGAAGGCATGTTGCTCACGCATGGTGGACGTTTCTCCGGGTGGGGACTTTACCTGCTCAAAGGCAAGCCGGTCTTCTGCTACAACCTCGCCGGTGTCGCCCACTACCTTGTCACCGGTAAGGACAAGCTTGCGCCAGGCGCGCACACCATCGTTTACGACTTCAAATACGATGGCGGTGGCCTCGGCAAAGGCGGCGTCGGCACGATCCAGGTGGACGGCAAGACCGTGGCCACCGGCCGCATCGAACGTACACTGGCCTTCCGCCTCTCGCTCGACGAGACGCTCGATTGCGGCGAGGACACCGGCACACCCGTCACCGAGGATTACCACGTCCCGTTCAAGTTCACCGGCGAGCTCAAGAAGGTGACGGTTTACTTGAAACCCGTGCCATTGACGGCGCAGGACCAGCAGAAACTTGAAGAAGGCAAAGCCACCATCGCCGCCGCACAGTAAGTGTAATAAGAACTGCGCCCGCCGTCGCAAGGCGGCGGGCGCGGCAACCGATAAACAAAGAAAGGACACGACCATGAAAACGAAAACCAACCTCGCCGCCGCGCTGGTCTCTGGACTGGCGCTGAAGTTGGCCGCCCGCCAGTGGGGTGTTGGGACACCAGTACCGCTCAGCAAGCAAAGAATGACATGATTTTTATCTGGGAAGACCACCGCGCAAGGCACCCTGCTGCGGCCGGGGCTTGAGTTCTAAGGATCCTGCACCATGAACAAAACCACGCCTCTCCAAGAATCGCCTGACTTTTCGCTATGCTTGGGCGGTCCTCTGTATCAACTGTTCCGGCGGACACATGTGTCCGGAGACGCACTGGAGTTGCTCCACCGCCGAATTCTGTTTATCTCGCTTTTCGCGTGGCTCCCGCTATTGGTATTGTCGCTGATTGGCGGGCATGCGCTGGGCGGAGCCATCAAGGTCCCATTTTTACACGACATCGAGGTGCAGGTTCGATTCCTGGTCGCGTTACCGGTGCTGATTGCCGCCGAGCTGATCGTCCATTTGCGCGTCCGCCCCGTGGTGTCACGGTTCGTGGAGCGGGACATTGTCGTCTCCGAAGATCTGCCGAAATTCCACGCCGCCATTCACTCGGCCGAGCGTGTGCGCAACTCGGCCCCCATGGAAGTGGCGCTGGTGATTCTAGTCTGGACGGTCGGGCAATGGCTCTGGCGGAGCCAGATTGCCATCGGTGCAGCAACCTGGTATGCGATGCCGCAAGGCACCCATTTGCATCTCACGCCTGCCGGGTACTGGTATGCCTTCGTCAGTATTCCAATTTTTCAGTTCATCTTGCTCCGCTGGTATCTGCGGCTCCTTATCTGGTTTCGGTTCCTGTGGCAGGTCTCGAGGCTGAACTTGTGCCTCATCTCCACCCACCCGGACCGAGCCGGCGGACTAGCCTTCCTGGGTAAGAGCACCTACGCCTTCGGACCGATCCTTTTCGCCCAAGGCCTGTTGCTGGCGGGTATGATCGCCAGTCGGATCCTGTACGAGGGTGAGAGCTTGCTGTCCTTCAAGATGGAAGCCGTGAGCTTGGTGGGTTTCTTCGTTCTGTTCCTTCTCGGCCCACTCGTCATGTTTACGCCGCAGCTCGCGCGGGCGAAACAGAGGGGATTGGACGCATACGGACTGCTCGCTAACCGCTACGTCCAGGGATTTGAGGACAAGTGGGTTCGGGGGAACGCGGCACAAGGCGATGAACTTCTGGGCACTGGCGACATTCAGTCGCTGGCCGATCTCGGAAACAGTTATTCGATTGTTGAAGAGATGCGCCTCGTGCCCTTCGGACTTAAGGACATCGCAAGACTCGCCGCCGTGACCGCCGCGCCTCTTCTGCCGTTGGCTCTGACGGTCTTTTCGCTTGAGGAGTTGGTCACGCGGGTGATCAAGATTCTTTTCTGACAGGTGAGTGGAGCCAAAGATCGACGACGGCATTTTCAATGCACCTGACTGTCTCACGCGGATGACCGTATTGTGGGCGAGACTATGCAGTAGACAGACTTTGAGCAGGCGAAGTGAAGAGACCGATAGATTCGCGACCCACAACTGAGGAGCACAACAGTGACCGCGCGCCGACAGAACCTCCTGGCCGCGGGCTGAACTCATAGGCCGTCCGCGGCGCGCCGCCCCAGCGGTCGCGCCCTATCCTCTCCCGAAATGTCCAATCGCGAGCTGCAGGTGGGACGCCTGCATCACAAGGAGGCCGCGTGGGACTAATACGATAGTGCCGGAGTGAATTGAATCTACATGCGGATTAGAGGAGAGAAGAACTGTGACCAGTGAATTACCGCTCGAAGAACGATTCCAACCCTCTTGAGCGGTCTCAAGCGCTTAAGTTGTAGTTGTGTCCCCCTGTCGTGTTCTCTTTGTTTGATCGATGGGCGCCGGACTGGACTTTCAAAGAGGCATCGACCGGTTCAGAGACAATTCGGTGAACCTCTTTTACCAATTCGTTTAATTCTTCTTTCTTGATCCCTGTTGTCTCGATCGTGTCGTGCAGATAGACGTTGATTGTGGAGGGGTGTAGCATCCAGCTGCCCTTGCGGTTGAATTCAAATGACCCACAGATGCTCATGGGAACGATCGGCGCGCCAATGTGGTGGGCCATAACAAAGCCACCTTTCTGGAACGGGCCAACCCGTCCATCCCGTGTTCTTGTTCCTTCGGCAAAGATAATGACGCTGATGCCGTTCGCAATATGAGACCTAACGTGTTCCAGAGTTTTCTTGAATTGTGAGGGCCCTCCAGCTTTCGTTACAGGTATATTCCCAAATCGTTTCATCATCCATCCATAGGCCGGGATCTTGAAGTGAGACTCCAGTTCTAGACCTCGAACGAATTGCGGAATCGCCGAATAGATTACGAATGCGTCAAAAATATTAATGTGGTTGCAAACAAAAATGCTCGTGCGTTGAGGGTCGAAACCGGGTGAGCGCTTCACTTGAAATCCCACGCCAGCCACGCGGAGGATATTCCGAAAGAACCATCGTTGAGGCCAATCATTGGTGCGAGGGTCGAAGAAAATACCCAGAATGACCAAGCCGGTACAAACAGTAAAAAAATGAATGGCACTGAGAATCCAGAGAAAAACACTGCGGATGATCAGATAAAATTGCTTCATACCATCACATCGAGAGCTTGCGGCAAGACGACAATAGACTCCGGTAAGCAAGCCACCACTTCACCGTCAATCATGACATCGATCGGCTGCGAAATTTGGAAATCGACCCGGTGGGCGCCCACATGTGAGATCAGCGGATGACTCATGTGAGTTCCGGAAAATATTTTGGGAAAAGTCCGAGCAAAATCTAATCGCTTTAAGGTTCCGACTCGTGTCAGCTCAATCAACCCGTCTGCCGTGTTTGCGAAGGGAGCAATCATGAATTTCCCCCCGGTATAGCGGCTATTTGAAAAGGTTAAATAGGTGCAAGGCCGGTGATCAATCTCCGAGGCATCATCCACGCGCAGTGGAAAGGTAGGGTAATGGAGTTTCATCCAGCAGATTAAAGTGGCCAATAAGTAGCCAACCTCCCCCAACGGCTTGAACCGGCTGTTTGTCAAAGTGCCTGCCTCAGCCGTGAATCCGAAGCTCACAAGATTGATGTAATGCAATTGGCCTCCCCCGTGTTTGAGACAAAGGACATCGCACGGTCTATTTTTTGCTTGATTATGGCCTCTATAGCGTGTGGTAAACCCGCTTCGGCGAAGTCGCGGAGAAAGGAATTTCCGGTCCCCAAGGGGAGAAATCCCAACGCGACCCTGTCCGTCTGGTTCTCGCGCGGGAACAACCCGTTCACGATCTCGAAGCTTGTCCCGTCTCCTCCCACGGCAAGGAAGTGACGGAAGCCCCGTTCGTAGCCTTCCCTTGCCAAGGCGGTCGCATCTCCGGCGCGTTGGGTCCCAGCTACTTCAACCGCCACCCCGCCCGCACGTATTTGTCCCGAGTGTCTCGGATGCCAGCTTGCCGCAGCGTCCTCCTCCGGCGGCAGGGTTCACGATAGCCAGGTAACGTTTCATAACGCACGAATTATCATAGCGTTCTCACATCAGTCCGGTTCAGCTTTGTGGCTATCCGTTCAGCCAGAATCCTGCGCTTAATTTTCAGGGAAGCGGTACGCGGGAAATCTTCGTCATAAAGAAGATAGCCTGAAACCCGCTTGAAATCTGCCAGCCGAAGGTTGCGAGTCTGCAGCTCCTCGATCAAGGCTGGAGTTAGCTCATCTCCTGGTTCCAGTTGAACGACGAGCATCAGCTGTTCTCCGACCAAGGTCTGTTTTTTCCAGACATAATTGACCGCAAAGACGCAAAACTCTTTAACGGGTAAGCCTTGAAACGCAGACTCAATATCCTCGGGGTATATGTTTTTCCCTCCCTTCGGTCACAATCATATTCTTCAAACGCCCAAACAGCAGGAGATGGCCGGTTGCATCCACTCGTCCGAGGTCGCCGGTCAACAACCACCCCTTGACAAGCACTTCAGCAGTCATTTCAGGATCATTCAAGTAGCCTCTCATGACAGTCTTGCTTCGCACCGCAACTTGTCCGACCCCATCTGCATCCGCATCGAGAATCTTCAATTCAACTCCCGGGCAACGGCTTTCCCACCGTGTCCGCTCGAAAGGGTTTCAAATCGTTGACAGTGACAGCAGTTCCGGCCTCCGTCAACCCGTATCCGTTGGCGACGGGAATGCCGAGATCATAAAAAAACTGCAAAGTCGAAGGCTCTGCGAAGGCGCCCCCAGTAATCAGGGCTAACAGTTCACCGCCGAAGGCTTGATGAATATTGGGCAGTAACCGCCGGCTGATCCACGGTCGTGGGCGGTTACGCGTTAACCATCGGTTGATGCGCATCAGACAACTGAGAACCCATTGCCGGCTTGGTGGGAATTCTTTGAACTTGTTCTTCAAACCCGATTCGAAGGCTTTTAACACCATGGGGACAACACTGGCGTAAGTGATTCGATAGCGTGGGAATGCCTCCTTGAGATACTCGGGACGTAATGTTCGGAGATGAACAACCGTGGCTCCGCAAAAAAAAGGTCCAAGAAATCCGACCATGAAATCAATGGCATGGTTTGTTGGAAGGATGCTGAGATAACGAACTCCGGGCCAAAACGGATACCAGGTCATCAATGACTGGCACTGCTCCAAATAATTGTCGTGAGTCAACATGCATCCTTTGGGTTGCCCACCCGTACCCGAGGAGTAGACGATACCGGCCAGGTCTTGCCGTGTTCTTGGTACGAAGCGGGGCTTTGCTCCGGCAAGAGTGCGCTCTTCCCAACGCTGTGCACCCACTAATTTCACAGTCTTGGGGGCCTCGGTCACGAGGACTAGGGGACAGGGCGAATTCCTTATAGGCCGGAGTCTGAGTTATTGCCAGCCAGAAAGGAAATTCCACGATCAATACCTTACCGAGGCGTGGGCCAGAAGTTGCAAATGTTCCGCAGGTGTCAACTTGAAATCCAGGGGGACCAGCACGCCCCCAGCATAAAAAAGGCTATAGGCGGCAATCAACCATTTGGACTGATTGGACATGATTATCGCTGCTCGATGCTCGGATTCAAATCCGGCTTCTTGAAGGGCCTGAACAATAGGAAGGGCGGCTTGTTCAAATTGGGAGTAGGTCAGGCGGCAGTTCTCGCGCTCACGGTCGGCTTCAATGAGAGCCAAGTGGTGGTCCCACTTCTGCGCAGCCATGTGCAGGGCCTCGCCCAGAGAAGCGAACGGAGATAAATCGGGGGCCGTGTGTTTCACAGTCGCGCTTGGATTTTTTCCGCCAGGGTTCTGAAATCTGTTACGCCCTGCAATTCATAGTCAGGGAGTTCCACGTTAAAGTGGTGTTCTAATTTGGTCAATAGGTCTAGGGCTTGGAGACTATTGATCTTGAGTTTCTTGAAAAAATCTTCGTCGGGGTTGAGTTCGCTGACGGGGACCTGGAAATGCTCGGAGGCCAACTTTAACAAATCATGCAAGGGTTTGCTCGAGATGAGGCATAAAGGGAATCGATCCTTGTAATATTTTCGATATTTATGGGAGATACGGTTGTGCGTCAGTGCTTTCAATAAACTTGCGAATGCCTCTTCGACGGCCGGCCGACCCATCAGTTCACAAAAGAGTCGGATTTCTTCCTGCAACTCTGCGTATGGAATCGGCTTGATGAATTCCTTAGCGACTTGGGCTGCCCGGCGATCGAATTTGGTTGCTTGCAAAGCGACGGATCGCGCGACCCGAAAGGCTTCTCCTGGAGCAACGACCTGACTGACCAAACCTGCGGCGGATGCCTTATTCGCGTTAATGCTCCGGCCCGTCAGCAGAAGATCCCTCACCAAGCCGTTACCAATATCCCGCTTCATTCGGGGAATCCCCCCAAATCCGGGTACGAGACCCAATCGCAACTCCGGGAAGCAAAAACGGCCTGTCCGGTCTGCCACGATCATATCGCAGGTTAAGGCCAGCTCGAATCCGCCTCCAAAAACCACTCCGTGAACCGCCGCGATCGTCGTGATCGGCGCACTGTCGATCACATTAAAAACACGATGAATCCGCAGTAGAAAATCGCGCACGCGGTTTGAACGATCCTCGGCTTTCAGCGGCTGAATTCCTCGGAAAAGCTCACGCAAGTCTGCTCCGGCGCAAAACCCTGAAGCCAGTCGGCTATAGAGAATCAGGGCCTGGGCTTCTGACCAGAATTCTCGAGGGCATCGGCAAAACGTTCCAACTCGGCCAGTGTCACCGAGCCTATTTCATTACAAGGTTCGCGATGAAGGACCAGTTCCACGACGCCTTCTGTCAAACCCCATGAGATTGCATTGCCTTTGAAAGAATCCATATGAGTGTGATTTCTATCCCAAGATTTTTGTTGACGCCTGTTGGGGCAAAATCCTGACCCGACTTTCTCGAAATGCTTAGTCCTAGGAATTCTACTACCCGTCAGTAGACAAAGGGTACAAGCTTTGCCGTTTTCTGGCGATAATGAGCGTAATCTCTTCCAAATTCCTCAAGCAACAATTTCTCTTCATCCCGGATGCGCGATTCCATCCACAACCATACCAAAAGTGCCATCAGGAGCCCCAGCTCAAATCTTGCGAATACCCAAGAGAGTCCGCAAAACATCCCGATAACTCCCAGGTAAGCCGGGTGACGGATCCATCGGTACGGGCCTTGAAGTGCCAGTTGGTGGCCGTCTTGAATCGTCACAGCATAACTGAATTGCTTGCCTTGCGCTCGGATTGCTTCAATCCGGAGCAACAGAGCGATTGCAAAAAAAACCAGCCCAACCCAGCGTAAGGGAGTGGAAGAAAAGGCGGGGCCATCTCTTTGATCCGAATAAGGAAGGTAGAAAAACCACAAGACAAAGACCGGTAGAAAAAACAGGAGCATTCGCCGGTGGTTGCGCACCTCATTCTTCCCCTCCGAACTGCTGGTTTGCGTGTCCCTCCACGCTCCGTAAAGTGAGAAAATGAGCCATACAAAAGGCAAGAGGAGTCTTGGCCATTCCGCCCCGAATCCGGCGAGCCGATTCCATCCCCAGGCTGAAAGCATCAGTGCCATCAAAACCACCCAGGTCATCAATGCTCGAACAAGTCTTCTGGCTAGGGGCAATGGAATCATGGGCTTTAGGGCCGGTCCTTAACCTGTGTTGCCGGATCCCGGTATAGCTCTTCGATGGCGCTCCTGTAGAGTGATTCGATGGCTGCGCGTTTGATCTTTCGGTTCGTGGTCAACAGTCCGTTTTCGGCGCTAAAAGGTTCTGGGGTCAGGTAGAATTTCCGAACTTGCTTGTAATGCGGCAATTCTTGATTGAGGGCTTGAAGGGCTACCTCAACTCTTTCCCTCGTTGCATTCCCACTGATGATGGCCAAAAGAAACTTCCGGCCGTTCCCGCAGACCATCGCATATTCGGCCTCCGGGAGGAAGCTGAGCAGTTTTTGTTCAAGAGGTTCCGGGCTGACATTGTGACCTGAAGTCGGAATGATCAAATTTTTCAATCGTCCAACAATCTTCCAATTTCCGTTCCCATCAACCTCACCCTGATCCCCTGTATGAAACCATCCATCTTTGATCACTTCGGCGGTTGCTTCAGGTCGGTTCCAATAGCCGGGAAACACGTTGGGACCCCGTACGAGAATCTCATCATTTGCGCCCAGCTTCATTTCAATCCCGGGAATGGCGGGGCCGACTCGCCCTGCGCTGACTTCATGAACATCGTCCATCGTACAGATTCCCGTGGTTTCTGTGAGCCCATAAACCTGTAAAACAGGAATACCGATCATCTGGAAAAAGAGTTGAGTCTCTTCAGAGAGGGAAGCAGAGCCACAGATTAGTGCTCGAAGGTTTGGGCTGATCGTTTGTTTGATTTTGGGAAAAATCAGGAACCGTGTGAGTGAGAGTCCGAGCGAATCTACGATTCCAGCCTCGCCGTGGTTCTGAGCGAGCCAGGCCTTTTGTGCTCTCGCAAATAAACGGTGGACCACTTTCCCTCTCTTGCGAAGCTGATCTTGTATGCCGTTGCGTATCCGTTCTAACAGCGCAGGAACATTTAAAAAATAGTGGGGTTGGGCGATCTGAAGTTCTTCAGTCAGCTTGTTGAGATCCGTGGAAAGGATCAGAGCGTTGTTTCGGTAGAGGTTTGAGAGTAAAAGAATCCAGGATCCTGCAAAACAGAAAGGAAGGTAATGAAAGACCCGGTCATCACTACTCTTCTTGACGTTTTGCATGAGTTCAACAAGTCGCCCCGTGGTGCGCTGCAGCATGAACGTGATGTTTCCTGCCGTCAGAACAACTCCCTTCGAATCTCCCGAAGTTCCCGAAGTATAGATGATCGTTACCCATGACGAATCAGTCAAGCCAGCCAGGTATTTTGTCTCAGCAGTTGAGTCTTTCTTTAGATCCGGAGTGGAGGGGGAAAGAACGGTTGAGAAAATTTTTTCAAACAAGAGAGTGGCAGGGACCTCGGCCCAGACTGCAGAGATGGCGTCTCGCAGTTCCACGTTCGCGCAACAAAGGAAACGCGGAGAAGAATCTTTCATCATCTGAACCAGTTCGGAAGGGGACTGCCTCGAATAGAGAGGAACAACGATTCCTCCCTCCGCCATGATGGCCAGATCAACGGCAACCCACTGAATGCTATTGGGTGCCAATAATGCACATCGGTCGCCTGCGTGTAATCCGGCTTCCCTCAAGGCGTAGCGAGCCTGCTGAATGTAGCCCAGCAACTCTTCACCCGTGCACGAAACGAGGTGGCCTCGGCGTATTTCCTGCAAGATTGGCTTCTGTGGAGCGCTGGACAGGTTCTCGAAAATAGTCTCTAAGAAATTCATCGCTGCGTCTTTGCCTGTTGCAATCTTTAATCGTTCCTTTCAAGCTCGGATAAACTCGAATTCCGAAAGTGCGTGAGCGTCGCAAGGTGGAGCGTGCGCGTGGGACCGCTGTCCCCCCGGGCACGCTCAATGAACGCGCGGCGGAGCGCGCGTTCCACCTGAATCCGCAGGCCATCAGTATACATTTTCCCTTTCCTGAGCGTCTTGCAAGTCTCATGTAAATCAGTAAATAGATAGAAATCCCCCTCGCCCAACTTCGGAATTCGGGATAAACCGACGGAGGCGACAGTTTATGGCTGCCGGATCCCATGACTTTGTCAGTTATCTGATGCTCGAGGACCGCAGCTACAGCTCACGCCAGTTCTTTACTCAAACTCTTCTATCAGTTTCTGCAGAGTTGGGCTCAAGGATGGCAGATAGTCTTCCCAGGAATAGTGTCCTGTCCGGACGGGGAATTCCGGATATCGTTCTTGGACGTTTTGCTGAAGATAAATACCCATCCTCGACATCATCTTCAGATTCCTGACCACGGTTTTTCCAATCCCCTGTCGGATTTCTTCAGAATTCTTGATGAGTCTTCGCAACACGATCACCAGTTTTGATGAAAGGTCCGGATCATCTACCTCCAGTAACAGATCCGTGTGACCTCTTTCACGCATGAGGTTGCGAATACGCTCATCCATGGTCACTCCGGCTGATGCAACCAGTGTGGGCATGCATGTCACGATACCGTGATAACGGGAAGAGAGCAAAAGGTGGCAATTGCGCAGAATACTGACCAATTGGTACATGTCATATTGATCTGAAATGAATAGAGGGACTCGATCAAGCTTCTGTCCCATGATTTCGCAAGCACGGCGATCTAATGCCTCCATCCCGATCAATACGGGGAAGACGGCGTGCTCTTTTCGAAACTCTTGGATCCCAGCGACGAATGCTTCAAGATAACGGAAGAAGGCTGCGTTGACTTCTTTTCCATCGTTATGGAAATAAATCGAGCGATAATGGCTATCCCGATAAAAGCCTGCCGACTTATTCATCAGCAGTTTCAGAATTGATGGTTTTACCGGCCACCAGAAAGGATTGATCGGACACAAACCCAAGATGGGGGTACGACCGTCCCAGCCGGCATCGAGTAAAACTTTTCTCCCATAATCTAACCCGTGCGGTTCAAATGTCCACGCCGTATCCGTTCCCAATTCCGTTTGGATTCCTAAATCTCCCAACACTTTTTGAGACTCTTCGTTGCGTGTCACAACCAGCGAACTGGCGCAATAGCGGCGACACATGCTCTGCAGCAGGCGATCCATCGATCCGGCTTCTGCGCCGTACCCGATCGAGACTTTATTTTCGGCCGTGGCAATGCCCAGGGCCCCGATCATCATCGTCGTTAGGGCATTGGCAAACTTGCTCTTAAACATCGATCCCTCACAGGTGATGACGCCGTGATAGCGGGGTATTTCTCGAAATAAGAAGGGCGGAAACACATCCGGAAGCTTAACCTGTTGGACGGTGGGGAAATAACCTTTCGAAAGTTCTAGGTTATGCGAGAGAACACTGAGGTCAATATGCTCATCCCCCAGAACTCGGCGAATTTGACGGATCATTTCCTCGACCCGGACATCGGCGCCGGTGTTACGGTTTCCATTGTATCCTGCAAAGAGGAGTCGGAGAGGAGAGCCTGGGGTCCAAGCCTGACCGAAGCCCAGGATCCATCGGGTCTTTGCCAGCTCTACCAGTCCCGCAACCCAAAGCTCCAGCAATGGATCCATCATGCGGTGGAACTCCCTTCAAGCGCCGGCCAGTCCTGGTAAGGATAAGCAAAATTGTGCTTGACCGAGAAATTGTACAAAGGGTAGCAGTACTCAGGAAAAGGTACAGGATGCTGGCCGACTTCTTGAACCGCTCGTTGATTGTCGAATACGGTGTTCCATAAGAGATAAGGTAAGAAAACCTTGAGTAATGATCCCAGGTGCCCCACAGAAGTTCCACGACGATTTGCCATCCAGTTCACGATTCCCTTAAAAGGATTTGCGAGAGATGGCAGGTAGAAGGGCCCCTTCCTCTGTCGAGCGGCGCTGAGCGCCTCAGTAATCTGCCGGCAGGTAGGGGAATGAACGCCAGAAGATAAATGGTAGGTATCGTATAAGGTTTTCTCCTTTTGATGGAGAGAGACAATGGAATTGGCGACAAAATCGACGTTCACGATGTCCAAACGATCGTGAGGTCGCAGTGGAAGCAACCCTAATTTCGCTAAGAAGACGAATGCCTCCACCATGTCGAATTGGGTTGTCGCGCCATAGCGGCTATCCCCCAAAACAATGCTAGGACGGAAGATGGTCAAGGGGATATCAGGAAGCAATTCCCGAATCATCAGCTCGCTGAACTTCTTGGTTCTCGCATACGGGTCAAAATCCGACCGGTTCCAATCAATGGATTCGTCCTCTTTGACAACTTCGTTGCTTCGTGCTCCCGCGACGGCGACTGTGCTCACGTGGCTGAAACGCCGAAGGCCATGATAGGAACTAACTCTCCGGGCGAACTGAAGCACTTCCAGCGTGCCGCGAAGATTTACGTTCAGGCAGGATTTCTCGGAGCGACGATTTAGCGATGCCGCGATATGAAGGACCGAATCAGTCTTCTTGAGCAGCTGGACGTACTGTTCTTCATCTAACCCGAAAGCGGGGGAGAGTAATGTCGCCAAGAAAGATTTCGATGTTTGTTTCTAGCCAATGGACAAACTCGGAAAATCCGAGGTGTAATTGCATGGCCTTCCAAAGTTTCAACTCAGCCCCCCGGTGATCTTTGGCTCGCACCAGGAGGCTTAACTTAGAGTTATGTTTTGAGAGCAGCTCCGAAGCAACATGGGCCCCAAGATATCCTGTTGAGCCTGTAACAAAAGTAGCCATAGTTATGCTCAATTACCATCCTGGTCAGCCACCTGAAAATTATCTCCTGCCGGTGCCCCGGCAGCATTGCCCAAATTTTCGGATGGAAGCAAAGAAGTTGCTGGCTTAGCTGAGGCTGGGTCGAGTGATTCCGAAAGCTCGGAAGTATGACCTTCTTCTTTTACCGGGAGCTTGAAATTTCGCGGTAACAAGCCTGTTTCCGGGCGACGCCCTTCGATTAAAGGATAAGTCCATCGTCTCAAGGCCGGGACATGGAGATCGATCCAGTAGTCATACCAATCGATCGAAGAGACATCGTAACCAAACGTTTGAGCCTCCTCATCCGGCAGCGACTCGGCCAGCGCCTTGATATGATCGGCGGCAAAGAAGTAGTCATTATCCAAGATGAAAGGCTCGTAAAGTCCGATGACTTTTTGCACTCGGTCCAGGGCCCTTTGCTTTCGCACCAGAGTGTCCCCTTTGAATGGCAAGAGCGAAAGGACGCTCTCAGCGCTTTGTAGCAATCCTTTTAATCTTGGCAGGGACACGTATTTGTAGCGGGTTTTCGAAACGGCAATCGCGTCGAACCGGGCCCGAAGCCAATGTTCTAGCCCCTCCAAAGAACGATAATGCTTACGATGGGCTAACGCGGTCAACTCAATCGTCCGTCGCATGTTCGCCGGGTTCGTCGCAGAGGTTGCAAGCTGATAAACTTTTTCATGACCTCGTTGCACTAGCGCGGCGGCAATCAGGGTTATCCCTCTGCAGACCAAGTCGACCGGTATGACATCGAGCCGCTTTCGCTTGTTGGACGGAAGCTGACGAAAATAGGTGCCGAGCAGATAGGAAAGCGGGGCTGTCGTATTCACTCCCTCATTCCAGCCTCGAAACGGCTGAAAAACCGAGGATTCCACTATGGAGGGCCGTGCGATACTGAAGGGGAGCCTGGCTCCTTTGTTTTCCAGGAGGGATTCTCCAAGGCTCTTGGTAAAGGTATAGATGTTAGGCCATCCCCAATATTGAGCTCGTTGCACTCCCATTTCGATCAACTGATCACGCACCCAGCGAGTCCGCAAATTGCGGATCCGGTTCTGAATACCTTTCTGTCCGGGACCTGCTTCTTCCCCATCCTTCCAACGGGAAACCACCTGGGTTCGGAATTGTTCGTTGAGTGAAGGGCTTTCAGATTCTTCTTCGACCCGTTTGATTTCCTGGTGCAGAAACTTCCATTCTGAGATGGCGTCAAATTCAACTCTGCCTTTCGGTGTGTAATTGCGCCGCAATTCTTCAGGGACCCGGCCGTCGGTGCGACCGTTAACAAAACACGTGGAAATATGGACTAGCCCTGCCTTCTGCGAATTGTTGAGAAACTCGATCAGGTGCAACACGCTGTCCGCATTGGTCGAAAGGGCCAGCCGGAGGTCCGGATTGAAATCTGTCAAACCTGCTGAATTGACAATGAGATCGAGCTCGCCATACAGGCGCCGAGCGGTTTGTGGGTTAAGGCCTAGGTGGGGCTCTGAAACGTCTCCCTCGATAACCTCAATCCGTTCAGCGAGAAACTCACCCAGCTGATTGCCATAGGATTCATGAAAGGGTTTGAAGGTCGGAGACTCGTGCAACAATTTTTTCAAATCGTTGCAGTGCCGACCGTTTTCCATGACGCCGGATCAGCAAGAAGACGCGGCCGATTTCGGGTAAATCCTTCAGCAGCATGGTCAGCCATACCTTCCCGATGAATCCGGTGCAGCCGATTAAAAGAATCTTTTTGCCGGATAAACTTCCACGGACCGACAACGGCTTCAGTGTGGAATCCCGTCTTGCGAACTGGACCATAGGATGATGGATCGCCCGGATTCGGCGGTGCACGGGGAGAATCGAAAGAGGATTCACCGTCGAGAATTCTTGGGGCCCCACCTCCTTTTCGAAGGCCTTCCAGCCGGTGGACTCTTTCCGTTCCGTCGAGGTTAAACCGGCGGTGACCCCCAAAGCGGGGATGACAGGTTCAAGAAGCCTCCCTGTTGCCAGATCATCCCGAAATTCGAGGCGATTCGTAGCGAGAAAATGGGCTTTAAGGTGGAGTGCCAGAGGTCGGATGAGATGATCCAATTGATCGCTCACGAATACGATCTTCTTTGCCCATCGCGTGCAATTCTTCGATATGGCGAATCCCTTCCTTTCTTAATCGGGAAGACAAAACATAGTTGAAATATTCTTCGCCCAGAAGATCGAGTCTGTCGCGGCTCATTCCGCGAAGTGGCAGATAGAGCAGTCGAGTCCCCAGAACAGGATTTTCAACGGATAAGGCCGGCCGCAGGAGAGTCATGAGAGTCGACGGCAGGGAGTCGGAAGGCCCGCTCTGTAAAGGCCTGAGCATTCCGCGCATAGTGAGCCAGTATGCGGAATGGGCGCAGAGACAAAACATCACCTTCAACACGTACAAAGACCAGATTAGGATCCATGTTGTCAGGTTTTGAGAGTGGACTTTGACGACTCAAAATGGAATCACCTGGAGTCCGATTTTCCCGAAACGACTGAACTCTTCAAGAAGATAAGCAAATTTCGAGCGGGGAGTGACAATTTCAAGAAGGGACATCCCCTCGGGGTCCCTCGTGGCCTGCGCGGAGACTGCAAAAGCCATTGGCATGCCAAAGAATACGCAAGGAAGGAGTCTTTTTCAAGACAAAAGCGATATGAGAGAGGGGGTGAAAGCTGGGAATTGTCTCCTTGGCCGGATTTATCCTTTGCCAGAAGCTCTCGACACTCCGCCCTTTGGAGGGGATTAGAAAGGGGTTGGTCGGTTCTTTCAAATCTGACTTCAGTACAGTGATTTGATTTTTCCAAGCCCGCAAATGCTCTCTGCTGTCAGAATGCAAACCGCAAGACTGCGATGAAATGACAGGCTGTACCTGCCATGACGAAAAGGTGCCAAATGAAGTGGCTATAGCGAAGCCGTCGCGGCCGCGAAAAATCCAATCCCCGCTGTGTATCCAATGCCACCTGCCAAGAGCCAGAACAGACCCCATGCTGGCACATGGATGTAGAGGGGCTTGAACGCGACAATGACAAGCCAGCCCATCCCAGGTAAAGGGAGGTCGAATAGATCGGATGCCGCATGTTACCCGTAGCTTTCAACATGACACCTGTAAGTGCCAGGCTCCAAACCAGAACGAGCAGCGTCTACCCCCAAGCACCCCGGAGCACACCGAGAGCAAATGGAGTGTAGGTGCCGGCGATTAATAGAGTAAATCGCGCTGTGGTCGAGGACCTGAAACACGCGTTTGGCACGGTTACGGGCCAACGCGTGGTAAAGGGTGGAGGCTGAGTACAGTAGCAACATGGTGACCCCGAAGACACTCGCGCCGATCAAGGTGCCAATGCCTCCTCGTCGGATAGCCCCAATCACGAGCACTGGGATCGCGAGAGTTGCTGCCAGCAGGCCAACTCCGTGGCTTATGCTGTTTGCGATTTCCTCTCCCAGCGATTGTGGGCGCTCTTTCGAGAAGGACATGTTCTGCGAAGTGCCATTCGTAAAATGAAACGATCACAAAATGATAGTCGATGCACAAATGGACGGTCTGAAGATCAAGGAGGAGGTCTCGGACATGATTGGACTTATCTGTAATTCCAGCTGGACAATTCGTGAGTCATCCGATTTTTACGGGTCATCGTATCGAGTGGGGAGATGGAGGTGCAGATCCTGTGACTTTAAAAGGTCACTCTCTTACCGCTCATCTTAACCTTCCGATTTCGTGCTCACGTTCCTTGGTCGTGCCGGTCGGTATGAATATCCGCATGGTCTTCGAGGGTTTCCAAATGGGTGGTTACTTCGGTCTTAGTGGGAAGGTTGTCTTTAAACGGTTTTCAATCTGGGTGGCGATCGCGTGAGCGTTTTCCAGCAGGATCCCTTTGGGGAAAAGCATATGCAGTTCGATCCAGAGCGTACTTCCCGTGTTCCGGTGTCGCAGACTATGGTATTCGATGCCTTGGGTTTGGTAATCGGGTCAAGCATGCTCTTGATTCTTGCCTCTGTTTCCGGATCCACCTCATCCATTAAACCACCGATGGATCGGCGGATTAATTGACCGCCGGTCCACAGGATATTTAAAGCTACCAGGATCGCGATAATCGGATCCAGAACCAACCAGCCCGTGATCATGGCCAGGAACAGGCCGACGACAACGCCCAGACTTGTCCAGCAATCCGTGAGGACATGTTTCCCGTTGGCCTCAAGAATTAGAGAGTGGTTTCTTCTTCCCAATGGTGACCAGATAAAGACCTAAGCCGCCGTTGATCAGAGGCCAGATAAGGTCAGGCCCGTTCCCGTGCCAAGGTGCTCCAGCCTCAGCCCTGAAATCCATTTTTCAATTGAAACATAGATGATATAGAAAGCGGCGATGATGATCATCGCCCCTTCAAACCCCGCCGAGAAGAAACTGATCTTATCATGTCCGTACAGATGGCTGCGGTCCGCCGGTTTGACACTGAGCCAAGACTGTAAGCCGCAAAGGAAACGGCAACGACATGGACGACGGATTCTGCAGCATCAGAGAGGATTGCGGCCGACCCAGTCAGCCAGTAGGCGAAGGTTTTGGTCACGAGCATGAAAAAGCCCACGGCCAAAGAAAGCCGCATCGCGAACTGTTGGAGAGGGAAATTCTCCTCGGTACCCGGAGCTGAACTCATTGAGGCAGGAGATCGATGTTTCTGCCATCGATTGAGGCGGAGTGGGCGGAATGCCAGCAAATTTGGCGGCCTGGTCGGACAATAATTGTTCCTGGAGCTTGGCTTCAATGCGAATGTTTTCCGAACCGGAAACCTCGAATCGAAACTTCTCTAAACGGGATTTCTTAGGGGCAATCCGGGTGTCTTTCCCGAGCTTCGTGGCTTCCCACGGCAAAGCCGGCTTCCCTTCCGCATTGAGAACTTCCAGGCCGAAAACCCTCTTTTGAGTACTCAAGATTTTCCCTTGGCTCTGGACTGTAACCTCTAACCACATCTCACGGACAGCAGGGAGTCCGGTCGGGATCATATGGCCGGCTCCGACATTAGTGACTACCACCGACGCATCTAGGGGTTCGATGTAGTCTCGATTAGCCGTGATATTGACGATGGCCGCCTGTCGTATCATTTCCGTGTGTCCGCCCCTAAAAATGTGGGCATGAATTTCAGAACGTTCTTTGCCTGACTCAGACACTTTCCCCTGATACGAGGGCATATGGCAATCCTGACATCGGGTCCCTTTTGCGGCATAGGGACTTTGCTTCCATTCCTGATAGGTGTCTTGAACCGGCATCCCTGAAACGGGGTGTCCAAATCGATGGCAGGTCCCGCATAATTCCGGGACAACAAGAAACGGCGAGGGTTGGGTCGGATGCGCATCGTTGGTAGCATCCGCATGCCGTCCGTAAAGAATTTTCGTTTGGATAGCTCTTGGGAAAAGGAAAGCCCCGAGACTGAGTTTGTTAAGGTTCACTTCTGTTACCAGAGATCGTGTGGCAGAACTCGCAGGTTACCCCGTTCTCAATCCGTGGGTCTATCTGCTCTTTCTGAAACAGATCGGGTGGAATGGAACTGGTGACGGTCGCCAGGGGTGCGTGGCAGGAAACACAAAATTGGGTTAAGCCCCCTTTGCTTTCCTCGACGGCTTTACGGACAACTGCTTGGTATAAAGGATCGACAAATGCCTTGGAATGGGTCGAGGTTTGCCACTGAGCATAAATCTCCTCGTGGCAGGGCTGGCAACTCGAAGCGAGCTTGAAATCAGAAAGCTTCACCTTCTGAGGTGTTTGTCCCAGGGACGAAAGCGTCCCCAACAGGCCAATCAGTATGGCAGCAGCTACTCTCATACTTGCACCTCTCCTCGAGTGCAGGATGCGCTCTATGCAGGCAAATGGACCATGCGTCATATCGGAAAAATCAATAGCGGAATCGAATTCCGGCGGTAATCAGGTGAACTCTAAAATCCTGGAAAGCAAATTCTTTATCATTGAAGTCGTAATAACGCCATTCGGTTGTCCAATACAACTTGCTACCCAGGGGAATGAGAAAACCGGCGTGGGGCTGATAATAATTCAGCGGACGATTCCCGGAGGTTGTCATCACCGAACCGCCCAAATTAAATCGAAAACCCCGGTAGATCCCGAAATCAAGGTTCAAGTTTCCGAAATTACTGTTTTCAATATAAATGGATTGACTCCTCGTCAGAGTTTGAGGAATCAGGATTAGAATATCCGAATTAAGATCGCCTTTGGAATAGTCCAAGGTCGCCATGAATCGCTTCCCGCCTTTGGGAGCCACAATGGCGGAAAGGCTGTAACCGTAACTATTGAAATTGTAATCGATATCCCGCTGGCCGTTTTGGTAGTTCAGCAGAAAATAGGATCCACTAATCACCAGGGGGTTCCAGATCTTGTAACGCCCACGGATGCGAACTTTCTGGTAATCGAGAATGTCCGTTCGAGAAAAGACTCGGTTCCCCTGGCCAATCTCTAAATCCAGCCCCAGGCTGGCCTTACGTTGCAGCCGGTAATTAAACCCTGCTATCGCCACATTGCGGTTGATGCTAATGGCCTGGTTTTCGCCCTCCAGATTGAATGAGACTAATTGGGTATCAGACCACACGTAGCGATAACCGCCTCGTACTGAGAGTTTGGAGGTGAGATCGACGATTCCCTCCAACTGATTTTGATTCAGATTCACAGCCAGACGATTCGAATCTGTCGTGGTATAGCTAAACGTCCCGTCAGGGTCCGGAGAGCCAGACAGAGGATCGGTACCAGTCAAGGTGCGCCCGAGAGTAGAACTGGGGTCGGTATGAAATCGGTCCGTGATCAGATTGTCGATTATCCGAACCCTTTCCCAAGGTCGATATTCAACGGATACGTTTCCCAGAATGTGCGGCAACTTTCCGTCTGAAACGGCATTAGAGACATCGCCGGTGAAAATCCTTGCCACCTCAAAAGAAACAAAATTCCCGGCAGAGCGTTGGTTATAATCAAAATTCTAAATTCGGCTGGGTATAGACGAACCGGCCGGTGACAGTCAATTTTTCCCATGGTGTCGATACGATTTGAAATCGGCTGACTGGAGTTGTCCCACGTACATGATAGTACTCGTCGAGTTGATCCAGATAGGTTGTTTCACCAAGCAGGGGTGTTTTACGGTTTCCCTTATTCACTCCTCCCTGCCAGTAAACCGTTTGATCGTCTTTAAACGACACGACGCCCTGTTCGAAGATCAGATTAGTCTTGCGAAGATTCAGTGTCACACCACCACGATAATAGTTACTACTGTTGCTCACATTGTTGTTAACGGGGAATTCGTTGCCGGCTCCGGTGAATGTGGTGATTCCCGGGCCAAAACCAGAAGATCGAGAGTAGGCAAAAATATGGAGAGATTTTCTTTCCCGGACGAAGGGTCAAATCAAAATCCATAGTGCGAATCGCCGTATCATATGAATGCTGACCTACCAGGACTCCTTCGAGCAGCAGAGGGTTGGCAAAAGTGGGGATATAATTATAGTAATCCACGTTCCGGTAATTGAAATTGAACTCATAAACTCCGGCTTTTTGCGCATAGACGCGAATGGTGTTGTAAGGATCACCACCCCAAGCCGACGCATCGAAATGAAGCTTGTCGAAATATTTCTTGGTCCCCAGTGGGCTCTGAAAATCCATATTCGCGAAGAGAAGGCGTGGGCCATTACCCAGGTTGACAACACTCCGATAGTAGTCTTGACTCCCGTTAAATCCGGCAATACTGCGATAACCCACATCGACGACCCCGGTAGCCTCCATCCCACGAATCAGAACCGGATTGCCAGTGTCCGGGGCCGACTTGGGATTTTCAAACGGTCGCTCTTGCGCGTGAAGAAAACTCCCCCCGAAGCTCAGTATGAGCAAGAAGAAAAACATTCCTGGGCCCCGTCGCCGCTGGGTATGGAGACGTAGAGGAACCCAACCTGTAAAGAACTGAGGAACCGTCTGGCGCATTTTTCTCAGGTTTCGCATGGATTAGCTCTGTTAGTGCCTTAAGAATCGGTCCACATTGGAACCATGGATCTTGACGTGACAAGTCGTACAATTCCGAAACCGGGCACTACGCAAATCATGGAACGATGGAGGCTGACTGGCCAAAACTCCAGGGGTAAAAGTGTGACATTCCAGACACATCAAGCTGAGTTGCGTCCGAATGAGCATCTTGGAGTTAATGGAACCATGAGGTGCGTGGCATGCCATACATCCTTCGAGGCGCATCACGGGATGCTCGAAGGCAAAGGGCCCCCGCTTGTCGGAATGGCATTTGACGCAGGGCGATTCATTTCCAAAAGAAAGTCTGGCCATCTTGGGCATCAGGCCGCTGTGCGGCTGGTGACAATCTACACAGTGAATAGCCCCTTCGAGTAATCGATGATGAAAGGGCATATAGAACGCTGCTAAAACATCCTTATGGCAGGCCGTGCAAACTCGATCGACGCTTGCTGTCAGCAAATGCTGCTTCTGCTTGGGTTCGTGAATTGAGTGGCATTCTGTGCAGGCCAGGTTTTCCTTTCGATGCAAGTTGTTGGGCCCCCCTGCCTGCGTGTTGCTGTCCGCGTGGCAACTGAGACAGGTCTTGTTGATTTCGGCGTTCGTCGAGCTGCTTTTAAGAAGAACGACATGACTTCCATCTCCAGCATCGACATGGGCTTGTCCAGGACCGTGGCAGGCTTCACAGGCACGATCTTTCCAACCCTTATCCGCCTTCATATCAAGGATTTGGTGGGGGTTGGTTGCGAATTTCGTCGTTTGAGCCTCATGACAGGAAGAGCAGGTAGCTGAGCTGACATAGTCGTTCTTTGCCTCAGCCACGATGGCTTTGGGGCTCGGCTCTTGCGCGGCTTGCTGACTTTTGGGCGTTTTGGCAAAACTGGGGAAAACCAAAGTCAACATGAACGCCAGGATGAAAGCGGCATTCCTAGAGAGACGAACGGGCATAACATTCACACCCTTTCCGGTTGATGACAATGGGTTGGCAAGCGATTGCATCCTCTTCTTTCCGTCCTTGTGTCTCGTACAAACGCATGAAGTAAAGTTACACTTTCAGGTCATCCTCAATTCGTTCCCCTCACCAAGTGGAGAGGGAAGGCGTGAAAGAATTGGTTGTAGCGGCGGTCTGTGACCGCCGTCTTCTTTTCATCTCAACGGCTTGGTCGGCGCTCATAGAGCGCCGCTACAATTTCTTCTCACCTCCAGGGGTCGGGGTGAGAAGATACCTTTCATTCACACAACAAGAAACTCCAGCCGCCCTGCGAAGAGCGGCTGGATAAGGGTCGAGCGAACGACTTACCGCGCGTGAACCTTGTCAACGGAGAATTCGGATGTTGTTCCGTGACAAACACTGCAGGATTCTCCAAGGGTGGAGGTATTCAAGAGCGCATGGGAAGCAGCTTCTTGAGAGGTATGGCAAGTGAGACAAGCAGCTGTCGCCGGTTTCATCGGGTTGATGTAATCTCGCGGCGCCACCGAAGGCAATACTCCCTTCGCTAACGGTAGCTGTTGAGATTCATTGACATGGCACTTCTCACAATTGCGACGATCTCCAGGGAAAGTTACTTCATTGAAGTTGACCGGAACATTTCCGAATCCGTAGATCGTAAAATCATTCTCCAATTCTTCCCCAGTGTGGATCTTATGGATCATGGTTTTCATGTGGATGGATTCGACTGGCAGTTTGTCGGCTGGCCGGCGCGCCTTGTCATCCCAATTTGCATTGTGGCACATGACACAATACATAACATTTTGACGGGACCCTCCATGGAGCGCCAGGTGAGCATGGCAACTGTTGCAGTTCTCTTGAGAGACAGCCTGGCGACGGGGCACAGGCTTGCTATCCGTCACCGCTACATAGACAACTGGGTTGAATCCTGCATCGCGAACGTCCTTGACCTCACTAGTGGTTCCCGGTTGAAGCGTTATGTTTCTGTATCCCTGGACAGAGATGGCATAGCTACCTTTGGCGTCCGCAGGGATAGCCTTCAGGAATGTATAGTTCAGGATGCCACCCTGGCTTTTAGTTGTAAGCGCATTTTCAGACACAAAGCCTGCGTAGTCAGTAGTCGGACCGGCCAATACTAAGCTTAAACTGTTCATCTGAGAGGTTTCGATTGGGAAACCGTCGTCATCCGTGATCTTCAGTGTAACTGTCGGTTTGTTGCCGGGCTTGGTGTCTTTGACGTTCAAAATTTCAAAATTGACCCCAGGCAAATCCTTGGATAATGTTGGGATCACATGAGCGCCTTTAATGGACGCGTCGAAATCCACTTCTCCTTCAGGAACATGACAATTGGCGCAAAGGTTGTCCGACGGCTGCGGGCCGCCGGCATGTTTATCACCTGTTGCAAAATTCACATCGTCATGACAGGAGCCGCAACTCGCACGAGAGGGTTTCAAGAGCCAGTTGTTGACTTGAGTGCCTTTGCCAGTATGGCAGCCCTCGCAGTGGTTGAGCTCTTGGGGAAAAGTTACATTAGAATAGTCATTCACCGATTGCCTATTGCCAATAATAATATACGGTTTCCCAGCCTTGACACTAGGCAAGTTGGGTCCGGCATGGATCTTGTGGACCATGACCTTCATGTCAACTGTGTTCCCGGTATCCGGATCGGTAGTTTGAGGGGTGTGACAGGTCACGCAGACCTTGATTTCCCGTCGTGATCCTCCATGAAGTGCCAAAGGATCGTGGCATTGGTTACAGGTCGCTGTGACGACAACGTCGCGTACGACAGTGACCGGAGCACCGCTCGGGACCCAGTCAATTGTTTTGTTATCATATTGAATCCCAAGATCGAATTCGCTGAGGTTGCGTGAACCATAGAGAGCCACAGTATGAGTCATGTTTCGATCAAAATTTGAGGGCAGCACCGTATTGAAAGTGTATGTATACAGGCCATCAGACAATTGTGCATAAGTTCCACCTGAATCCGTACCGGCTTGCACAGCCTTTACTCCGTTGATAGGACTAGTTTGTATTCGAGTTGTGTAAGCAGTATATTGCGATTGATCCTTGGGAATATATGCGGCTATGAAACTAGTGCTGACCACCCCCGGTGTAGAGACACCTAATCGATCCAGAGGCAAGCCATTGTTGTCGGTAATCAAGAAGGTGACGATAATCCTATTAGTCGCCGCTAATCGTGACCGCCTTAATCGTGAATTTTAGTCCAGGGCGGACAAAATTGACCTGGCTTTGGTCGAGATAATAGCTCAGCTCATGCTTGTTAAATTGGACTCCTTGCTTCGTGTCCCCTACCGTACTTCCCCAGACTGGGATGGATATCCAGACTAGGAACAGGAAGAGGAGCGTGCATATGATGACTACCCGGCTTGATATGGATCTAACCATAACATCCTCCGTTAAAGGGCGTAAATGTTAAGAATTCGTACAACCATTCCTTCGCTGGGCCAAGAATCTTAATCTTCTCTGCGACTTCCCAATATGTTTCCACATCCTACTCCCTGACCCACTTACTCTCTGACAACTCTAAACCTTCCCAGACGTTGGAACCTGTTTTATCGAGATCTTTCTTTCGCATAATTCAACTGACTGTGATCAGTTTATCAATTTCGTATCGCTCGATCGGAATCTGCTGCTTCAGTTGATCCACGAGCTTTTGCCTCAAATTCTCGACCCGACGTGCTTCCAGAAATAATTGAATCTTAGCCTTGGCTTCGTAAAACGGAATAAACCGACTTCGTTCCTGGGAGATCCCTTGAAAAACGGAATACCCGCCTTCGGTACGGAAAGGCCCGGCGCTTTGACCCGGTCGGAGCGCCAGCACCTTCTGATCATCGACTGGTTCTGTCACGCCGCCTTTGTAGAGGTGAATTTGGGTTCTCTCCCGATACTCTTCTGAAACATATTTCTTACTGAGCTCTTCGATTGAATCACCTTTAGTGACTCGATCGGCTAGATCCTTGGCCAGATCAAAAGCAGAATCTTTTTTACCCGTTTTGCTCTTCTCCCCTGTGAAAGGTATGAAAAATTCTCGGAGTTGAACCCCGGCTGGAATCAAAAACTTCTCACCATGGTTTCTGTAAAAGTCGCGCATCTGAACGTCGCTTACGGGCGGCTCTTTTGCGAGCTGGCTTTCAAGATACTTCTTCGCCAAGTCTTGCTTCCTCTCGACTCCCTCTAAAGAGCTTTTCAGGCCTTCCTTTTGCGCGGCTTGCGCCAGCAGTTCTTCGTCAATCAACCGGTCTAGAGCCCCAGAAATTTTTGCCACCAGATCGGGCTGGGGGATAGAAACCTGGGTCATCTGGCCCTGAAATGTCAACAGCAGGTAATCGCGTAATTCATCAGTCTTGAGTTCATTTGACCCAACCTTAGCTATGGGCTGGTCTAGTTTCAAGGCCGACAAAAAATACGGACGGAGTTCAGGGCGTTTCTTGACATCCGATAGAGAACCTGGGCGTGGAGCTCGATGAAACAGCAGCCATGTTCCCGAGGTTGCCGCAAAAACGAATAAAAAAATGACAATTACACGATTCCTTTTCAAGTCAACCTTCTCCCTTCTATCCCTACTTGTCTGGTGAATAATTTCGCAAGCTTCCTGCCAAAGGTAAAAAAAATAAATATTTTCTATTAAATAGTTATTTATGAATAGGTTAAATGATTGCTAGATTTTTTCTGTGAAAGAACTTGGAGAGGGAGTTTTAATCCAAAGCCGGTTATTTCCCCCACAGTTACGAATGCAGAGCAAGTAAACAATTATTAACTGATTGAATCGGATTGTGTTGAGAAAATCTGCAAATTAATCCGATTGTGTTGATTAATTTAGCGCAAGAAGCCTTCTCTGTCCAGCGGTGACTTGCACCAAAAATTGACCCTCATACCTGTAAACTCTGGCTTTAGTGTCGTCTGGCAAATTTTTGGATGTACTTTGGTCTGGCTTTCAGAAATTCGATCACGTTAACGCCGGGTCGGTGACCCGGCCTGCAACTTTGTAGGCCGTTGAGGCTTTCTCAAAGCCTCAACCCCACGCGGCGCCTATTCTTAAGATACGTCACCGCAATTACGAATAGCAGTACTAAGATACATCACCGTATTTATGAAATGGAGTACTAAGTCCGTGGGCCATCCAGGAATTTATTGCGGGGATTCTTACCCTGCAAAATTTCAGAAATAGCGAGTGGCTTCTCTTCCTCGACCGCGAGGAGATCGTGGCATGCACTACAATCTTGCGTGATCGTTTTGCCACTCTTACTCTTATGACTGTCGTCATGGCACCTAAAACAGCCCGGAAAGTTCTCATGACCCAAGATGGTTTGGATAGGTACCCCATGCAACTTTCATTTCAGGGAACACATTCCGGGAGTATATGTTCTGCAAAGCCGTGATTGCCTGTTGAATTTGGACTTTCTGGGTCTCATAGACCTGCGGGTATAGTTTTTGATAATAACTCATCATTCCGGACTCAATTTGGCGTTTCGCCTCCACGTCACTCGGATAGTTTGCCTCTGAGCAAAACCACCCCCTCCTTCTTGATAAAAGGGAGGCTTTCGTCGATCTGATGAGCACTGATCGCCTGGTCAACTGCCTCTTCGGGAAGTTTGTAAATATGCGTCGGACGGTTATGACAGTCAACACAATCCATGACCCTCTTTTCATATTTGCTGAGTTCCTGGGGTGAGATGCCGGAGTTTTCTAATTCAAAGACAGTGTCCTCTCCTTTCATGTTCTGGTGTTCAACCCAGAAAATCTTTTCCCGCTTCTCGTCGGCGATATAGGTCACTTTATTGACTTGAGCCATATGCCACCAGTGAATTCCGCTGCCATTTCCGAGCATTGTCCCGGGATCCTCCCACCTTTAACAACAATGCCGTTGTGATGGGGGTATTTTTTTCATCGTCCTTATATTTTTGAATCACTTTTACTCGGTCGTCATGAAATTTTTCAGGCCAATGACACTGCTCGCAAGTATCCCGTGCAGGACGCAGATTCCGGACAGGTGTTTCGATAGGCGTGCTATAGGTATGGAGTGCGACCGCGAAAACCTGACGAACTCCGGAAAGCTTTGATTTTACAAACCAGGGTGCCCCGGGTCCGATATGGCAACTGGCGCAGGTTACGCGGGAGTGCGGTGAGTTTTCATGGCTTGTGTGCTCCGGCTTCATCACGGCATGACAGACCGTTCCACAGAAAGCGACACCCTCCATGTAGTGAATCCCTTTATAGGTAGCCGTCGATAGGATGAGCACATTCACGACGGAAGCGATGATGACAAATGTTGCAATCCTTCGAACCCGTGCATCATTGAAATTCCAGATCGGAAACTGAAGTTCTGGAACGGTGCTCCCGGCGGCCAGCAGGCGGAGGCGGAGGCGCTTGATCCGCCAGATCCCTATCGGAATGAGAAGTAAACCTGTAATGAAGAAGGCAGGCAGGATGAGGAAGGTGATGATCCCGACGTAGGGGTTAGCCAGGTACTCGAGAAACCCCATGATGGTCAGGATGAATATCAGGATGCCGCTGACCGTAGTGATGATAATTCCGAGAAGCGAAATGGGATTTTTCGCCAGCCGCATCAGTAAATTAAGATGGTGACGGGCCTCTATTCAGGCGCTTCGAAAGCGATATCATTTGATGAACCTCAAATTAAATTTCAAACCAAGAGCGGGTCTCCAATGATTCACACTCGCCAGGTTAGGCATGCAAACTTCCAGTTGGCGGGATGGTCTTGTCTATCCGCCAATCCTCGTGTCAAAGTCCTTAGCTCTATTCCCCGGCAGGCGGTGAAGCGGCAAGGAGCTATCAGTGAACAACCCTCCTTCTTGCGGGAACTCCTTCCGTGCTCCATATCTTCATAGCACAATTCGGCTTATCAAACCATCGGCTCTTTTGCCCCAAGGCGGGTGAATTACCGCAGAGAGCTGCTCTTCTGCTGCCTACTCCAAAGCTTTATCTGTCTTCCGATCTCGAACCTGTCCCTTCATGTTTTGTTTTGGTATCCATCATGCACACCTATTGATAAGGCCGCTGAGCCGATTGAATGAGGTTAGTCTCGCTCCCGCAAGGAGGCTCCTATGATTGAAATCCGAAAGATTTTGTTTCCGACGGACTTTTCAGAATACTCGCAACATGCACTTCGGTATGCCGCCGCCCTTGCGGAAAGCTTCAAGGCGAAATTATATGTCATGCATGCCTGTGAGCATCCGTTTGTTGGGGCGGGTATGGAGGCTTACCATTTCGCGGTGCCCGAGTTTAGTGCTGAGGTACAAGAACAGGAAAAGAAGACCCTTGAGCAGATTACAGAAGAATTACGTGCCAAGAACATTGACGCTGAACCTCTTTTTGTGACCGGGAAGGCGTATCTGGAAATTGTCAATTGCGCTAAAGAAATGGATATCGATGTGATTACCCTTGCGACTCACGGGCACAAGGGGATCAGCCATCTCGTGTTTGGCTCGACCGCCGAAAAAGTTGTTCGATTGGCGCCCTGTCCAGTTTTGACAGTGAAACATCCAGAACATGATTTCGTGACCTGAAATTTGTGTCAAGTGGGCTGGGGGAAGGAATGGGATAGGAAGCGGTTTCGACTCAGCATCGCCCGCCTCGAACAAACTCCTTCTAGAAGGAGGATGAAATGTTTGACCTTCTCATTGAGAGTAATCCCAACATTCGAATCCAAAAGAAAATATTTCCATTGATCGTTTCGACCATTCTCCATTCCTTGGTTCTCATCGTAGCGATCATAGTTCCGCTGTTTTTCACGGAAACTTTGAATCCGGAAAAGTTCGTTACCTATCTTGTGGCTCCCCCGCCCCCTCCTCCTCCTCCTCCTCCGCCGCCGGCAGCTACTCCCAAAGCTGCCCAGATGGCCAAATCGATTCCCACAGTGAGCGGAAGGATTATGGCTCCCGTAACTATCCCTCGAGAGATTGCAATGGTTGTCGATGAGCCAATAGCGGAAGCCTCGGCCTCAGGCGGAGTGCCGGGTGGTGTCCCGGGCGGTGTCCCCGGAGGGACACTCGGTGGCGTGATTGGAGGTGTTATCGGGGGAGCCGTCTCGACAGTTCCGGTTGCCCCGCCCCCTCCTCCTCCACCTAAAGTGCAGGCCCCCCCGGTCGACGCGCCGCTTCGCGTGGGGGGAATGGTTCGGGAGCCTCGTATCATCACCCGGGTTGAACCGGTTTATCCGAGCTTTGCCAAACAAGCGCGAATCGAAGGGACCGTCGTCCTGGATGCCATCCTCACGAAGGAAGGCAGGGTCTCCAGCATAAGACTCATTAGCGGCCATCCCATGCTCGTTCAAGCCGCTATGGAAGCCGCAAGCCAGTGGGTTTACGAACCAACACGGCTAAACAATGAACCCGTCAGCGTGATTCTCTCGATAACGGTCAATTTTCGAATCCATTATTAGGAATCGGTCCGTGGAAGACTCTTCTTCTTATCATCAAAAACTCATGAGCGCAAAGGAAGCGATCTCACTCGTTCAATCTGGGGATCGCGTTTATATTCACTCCGGTTGTGCCGAACCCGAACACCTGGTCAAGGCGTTGCTCGAACGGGGACAGGAATTAAGAGACGTTGAAATTCTCCACCTGATGACTTTTGGTAACGCGGACTATGTCATGCCCGAGATGGAGGGGCACTTCCGTCACAATGCTTTCTTTATCGGCTCCAATGTGCGCGACGCCATCAACTCCGGTCGCGCCGACTATACCCCCATCTTTCTTTCAGAGTTGTCGTCCCTGTTTGTTACCGGCCAACTTCCCATCGATGTATGTCTGATTCAAGTTTCTCCGCCGGACCTTCATGGCTATTGTTCCTTTGGGGTGGCAGTAGAATGTACCAAGACGGCGTCTCAAGTGGCGCGCACCGTCATTGCCGAAGTGAATCCACAAATGCCCCGCGTCCTGGGAGACGCCTTCATCCACCTGAGCAAGATTGATATCCTGGTCGAATCGGATCATCCTCTGCTGGAACTTCCGCAACATCCAGTTTCTCCTGTTCAAATGCAGATCGGCAAGCACATCGCTGAGTTGATCGAGGACGGGTCAACCCTGCAGATGGGGATTGGTGGGATACCGGACTCTGTCCTTTCTTTCTTAGGAAATCATCGGGACTTGGGAATTCATACCGAGATGTTTTCCGATGGTGTGATCCCATTGATAGAATCGGGTGTGATTACCGGGGACCGCAAAACACTGCACCGGGGGAAAACGATTGCTTCCTTCGTATTGGGGTCCCATCGCTTATTCCGATTCATTCACAATAATCCAGCCATCGAATTCCATCCCTCAGAGTATGTCAACGATCCTTTCATCATCAGCCAGAACTCCAAGATGGTGGCGATCAATTCGGCATTGCAGATTGATTTGACCGGGCAGGTCTGCTCCGATTCCATGGGGAACTTCTTCTATAGCGGTATTGGGGGGCAACTGGATTTCATCCGGGGAGCCGCGCGTTCCAGAGGTGGAAAGCCGATCATCGCCCTTCCCTCCACCGCCAAAGAAGGAGCCATTTCAAGAATTGTCCCAAGTCTTTATCCGGGCTCCGGAGTCGTGACGTCTCGAGGGGACGTGCATTATGTTGTGACGGAGTTTGGGGTGGCGTATCTCCATGGTAAGACCATTCGAGAACGGGCGGAGGCCCTGATCGAAATCGCTCACCCCCAATTCCGCGAGGAGCTTCATGAGTTTGCCTGTCAGCAATATTTCCTTAGTTCGAAGAAAATCTCTCATGTGGGTTGAGGCCCTAGAGCAATGAATTCCAAGGAATCGAAACCGGATCGTGGACAAATCGAGATTCGAGTTGATGAATGCAAAGGATGCGGGCTTTGTGTCATCACCTGTCCGGTTCACTGTCTCGAGATTTCTGACTCATTGAACATCATGGGATATAACCCGATTCATTATTCGGGGCAGGGTTGCACCGGTTGCGGCATTTGCTTCTATGTATGCCCTGAACCAGGGGCTCTGACAGTCTATACGCTTGTCCCGTCACCTCGGCCCTCCTTAGTCAAGGATGGGTTCCAAGAGGGGTCTGTGGTCATCTCCAAAGGGGCCGCGCGAGGAGTCAGTGAGATTTTGGCTAATGAAAGGACTTAACGAAAACGAATGCTTGAGAAAGACAGCCATGGCAAAACAACTCATCAAAGGTAATACCGCAGCCGTGAAAGGCGCAATCCTGGCGGGATGCCGGGCATACTATGGTTACCCCATTACCCCTGCCAGTGAAATTGCAGAAGCCGCAGCCCTTTACTTTCCCAGAATCGGGGGCAATTTTGTTCAGGCCGAGAGTGAAGTTGCAGCCATTAATATGGTCTATGGGGCAGCGGCGACCGGGACCCGTGTGATGACCGCTTCTTCCGGCCCAGGACTCAGCCTGATGCAAGAGGGCATTTCCTATCTGGCCGGGGCCGAACTCCCCTGCGTCATCGTGGATATTATGCGAGGAGGACCGGGACTAGGAAACCTTGGACCCGAGCAGGGAGATTATTTTCAAATGGTCAAAGGTGGGGGACATGGCAATTATCGAACGATCGTTCTGGCACCGAATTCCGCTCAGGAAATGTGCGACCTTACGATGCAAGGCTTTGAGATTGCCGATCGTTTTCGCAATCCGGTGGTGATCCTGGCCGACGGATTCATTGGACAGATGATGGAGCCGGTGACCTTCCCGGATGTTGCTTTGGAGCCTCCGGTCAGTGACTGGGCCGTTCAAGGCAATGCGCAGACTCGAAGCCATTGGATCAGTTCGATCTACCTTCGACATGAAGATCTCGAAACCCATGTGAATCACCTGGAAGAAAAATATACCAAGGCGGAAGACTGTTGTGTCCTATTCGAGGGCTTTCATCTCCAGGATGCTGAAATCTTGTTGGTGGGTTATGGGATCGTTTCGCGGATCCTTCATTCTGTGGTGGAACTGGGCCGGGCTCATGGTGTCAAACTCGGCCTTCTTCGTCCGATTTCTCTGTGGCCGTTCCCGAAAAGGGAACTCAAGGCACTCACTGCGAGGCTTAAAGCGGTGTTGGTGTGCGAATTGAGCTGGGGACAAATGGTGGAAGATGTCCGGTTAGTGGTTGGGGATCGCGTGCCGGTCCACTTCTACGGACGCAAGGGTGGCATGGTTCCGAGTCCGGAAGAAATTTTGGATAAGGTCTGGGGGCTGCCGGAATTTTCGGTCCGACCGAGCCTGATGATGAATATGAGAGGCTAAGATGTATACCGTTGCTCACCGAAAATCAGAGAGTTTTTTCCCATTGTTTGCATTGAAGGATGGCGACCCGTCCGTTACCCATTACTGTCCGGGTTGTGGACATGGCGCTCTGCATAAATTTATCGCTGAAGCCATCGACGACCTGGGCATTCAAGACCGCACCATCCTGGTCGGCCCGGTGGGCTGCTCGGTTTTCGCCTACCATTATTTCGACGTTGGCAACGTTCAATCGGCTCATGGCCGGGCGCCTGCCGTTGCTACCGGGATCAAGCGTAGCCGGCCCGAAAGCATCGTCCTCAGCTATCAAGGCGATGGAGACCTAGCCTCCATCGGGACCGCAGAAATTATCCATGCCGCCAACCGGGGAGAGAATATCACCGTGTTTTTTGTGAATAACGCCATCTACGGGATGACAGGTGGCCAGATGGCCCCAACGACTCTGCTGGGACAGAAAACATCCACGACCCCGCTGGGCCGAAATGCGATGCAGCAAGGATTCCCCCTAAAGATTTGTGAGATGTTAAGCTCGCTTGAAGGAACCACCTACCTGGAGCGTGTTGCGCTCGCAGGGCCTAAGAACCACATGAAAGCGCGCGCGGCTGTTCGAAAAGCAATTCGTTACCAAATAGAAGGGCGCGGGTTTTCACTCATTGAGGTTCTGTCTGCCTGCCCGACTGGATGGAAACTTAAACCGGCGGATGCTTGGCGCTGGATAGAAGAAAAGATGTTGCCTGTCTTTCCCCTCGCAGTCTTCAAGGATACGGATGTGAAGCCCTCCATTCCGCTAGGGGGGTCTATAGTTGTCCCTTCTCCTGACATTCCATCGTGTCTGGATCTAAAGTCGAACGGGAACAACGGCTCTCTGGAAAAGGGGAAGAAAACCACCGAATTGCAGTTTCATGCGATCAAAATTGCAGGATTTGGCGGTCAGGGAGTCCTATCCCTAGGCGTGATCCTGGCCACGGCGGCGATGAGAGAAGGTTACCGGACCAGTTGGCTCCCTTCTTACGGCCCTGAGATGCGGGGAGGGACCGCCTACTGCAATGTCATCCTTTCTCCCAAAGAAATAGGTTGTCCGCTGGCTGACTCGCCTGAGATCCTGGTAGTCATGAACAGCCCTTCCCTGGTGCGTTTTCATAGTCAGGTCAAAGCAGGGGGACTGATCCTGTACGATAGTTCACTTATCAAGGTGCCTCCACGCGACCTTAAGGCAGGAGCGGTCGGAGTCCCGGCCAGTCAGTTGGCCTATGATCTGGGGGAAACCAAAGTCGCCAACATTGTTCTGTTAGGTGCCCTGATGGCAAGGATTCCGTTTCTGAGCCAGGAATCCATCCATCTGGCGATTGATGAAAACCTGCCAAACGATCGACTCCGCCAGTTGAATCGAGAAGCTCTCGAAATGGGCCGGAATTATTGTGTCATGTAAAGTGCTGGCATCTCACCCGCTTAATCCGACGTCAGAGGTGCGGAAAATAGTTCCATCCAAATGAACAATATGGGTGAATTGCCACAATCATTGGATGACATCCCCCAGAGTCCGGCCCTCAAGGAACCTCCATCGGTTTGAAATTTCCGGTGTTGAATGATGCGGTAACAAAGCACCATTAAAGTGAGTCGCTTACGCTCTATTTAAGCAGCACTTCTGAGTTTTTAAAGGAGCCAGACTAAATTCTCGAACACTGGCTCTGGTTTTCCAGAGCCTTGGAATTGCTGCTCCCTCGGACTATGGTATTGATCGTGCTACTCTCCTCATTCGACCAGGTAAAAATAAGCGGGTGCTGGCTGCTGTTCAAAAGAGGTTGTTCGGATAATTTGTTCTTGATGTAATTTCTTGAAGTTATCTCATTTCCGTTCCCACTGAGTGGGTGGGGCTGACGCTGGAGGGGGCAATGGCTGAATACCGCCGGAACTTTGTCGGGTGGATCCTGGGAGGTGGCTTCCTGGCTTCAATCATTTCGTTCCTTTATCCAGCGTCCAAATTCATGCTCCCACCCGCGGTTCCAGAGGCCTCGACGAATGAGGTTGCTGCAGGAAAGGTTCAGGATCTTAAACCGAATTCGGGCAAGATCGTGAAGTTCGGCAGCCGCCCTGCCTTACTGATTCGGACCAGCGATACAGAATGGCGTGCTTTCTCTGCCATCTGCACCCACTTGAACTGCACCGTCCAATTTCAGGAGTCTACTCATCAAATCTGGTGTGCCTGTCACAATGGATTCTATGACATGAACGGAAAAGTAGTGTCCGGCCCCCCGCCCAGACCTCTGGAAGAATATGCCGTCCACGTCCGGGGTGATGAAATTGTTATATCCAAGAGAGCCTAATTTATAGGAAAGGGTACTTGTGACTGCCAAGGCAACGACACAACGTGTAAAGGAATGGTTTGAGGAGCGGTTAGGTCTTGAATCGGTTCAAGAATTCATGAGCCATAAGACCGTGCCGGTGCACTCCTCGACGATCTGGTATTACTTCGGCGGGATCACTCTTTTTTTGTTTGTCATTCAAGTTCTCACAGGCGTTTTGTTACTCCTCTACTATAGACCCACTCCGACGGAAGCCTATGAGAGCGTGCAATTCATTGTGACGAGGGTGCAGTTTGGCTGGTTGGTCCGATCCGTCCATAGTTGGTCTGCCAATTTGATGATTCTGGCTGCGTTCATCCATATGTTCAGTGTGGTATTTCTGCGAGCCTACCGCCGACCTCGCGAAGTTACCTGGCTAAGCGGGATTGCATTACTCGGTTTGGCATTAGGGTTCGGGTTTAGTGGATATCTGCTTCCTTGGAATACGGTCTCCTATTTTGCCACCAAAGTAGGAACTGACATGGCTGCCAGCGTCCCGTGGGTTGGACCTTACCTGGCGAGGTTTTTGCGTGGCGGCGATGAGGTAGGCGGCGCAACCCTGACGCGGTTTTTCGGCTTTCATGTTGCAGTTCTTCCTGGATTAGCGACTCTGTGTCTGGTTGTGCACTTGGTTCTGATTCAAAAATTTGGGATGAGTTCTCCTCCCCGGGTAGAAAAGGAATACCAGCGCAGGCGGACCCCCATCCCGCAAATGCCCTTCTTCCCCAATTTTTTCCTTCGGGAATTGATGGCCTGGTACGGTGCTCTGGGGGTGCTAGGCTGCGCTGGCTGCATTGTTTCCTTGGGAGTTGGGAGAAAAAGCAGACCCCTTCGCCTCAGCCCCTGCCGGCATCCGGCCTGAATGGTATTTTCTAGCTCCTTTCTATACCTTGAAGCTGATCCCCAGTCATGTTTGGTTTTTCGAAGGTGAATTGCTAGGTCTTTTCGGTTTTGGCGTTCTCGCGATTTGGTGGGTGACTTTGCCTTTCTGGGGGACCAATCGAGAAGGAGTTGATCGAAAACGATGGGTGACTGCCTTAGGTCTTGCATTGCTCGTCTACCTCATAAGTTTCTCACTTTTGGGATACTATCGATGATCACTTACCGATACCCACTGATCATTATATTTTGGATGGCAGTGTTTAGTCAGAGTCTTGGGGCAAAGGATTCTTGCATCGAGTGCCACGCGGCACTCGAAGATAATCTGCAGGCGCCGGCGCTGGCTTTCCCGACAGATATTCATCAGCATCGCGGTTTCAGTTGTGTGGACTGCCACGGAGGGGATTCGAATCAGGACGACCCGGAAGCGGCGATGAGCCGGGCGCGTGGTTTTGTTGGAAAAATCAAGCGTGTGGATGTCCCCAAGCTTTGCGCCCGTTGCCATAGTGACGCGAACCTCATTCACAAGTTCAAGCCGCAGCAGCGGGTGGATCAATATGCTCAGTATCTCACCAGTGTCCATGGCAAGAGAATCGCCGCCGGAGATGCTGCGGCAGCTAATTGTGTCGATTGTCACAGTGTCCACGACATTCGCGAAGTCAAGGATCCGCGCTCCCCGGTTTATCCTCTGCGCCTACCCGAAACGTGTGCGCGTTGCCATGCGGACGCTTCCCACATGAGCAAGTACAAGATTCCCACGAACCAATTCGCAGAATATCGAAAGAGCGTTCATTGGGAAGCACTGGCCAAACGTGGCGACATCTCGGCTCCCAGTTGTGCATCCTGCCATGGGAACCACGGGGCTGCGCCGCCTCAAGTCAGCTCGGTGGCTGCCGTGTGCGGAACATGCCACGCGTTGTTCGAAGATCTTTACCGTAAGAGCCCGCATCAGCCGGTATTCGCGGAGATGGGAATGGGAGGTTGCGTTGTTTGTCATAGTAACCACGCTGTCCTCAAACCCTCTGAGCAAATGTTGGCTGGGCCTGATGCCGTCTGCAGCCAATGTCACGATGGGGATTCGGCAGGAGGAAAAGCGTCTGTCGAAATGGCGGGAAAGATCCATAGCCTTGAGTCTGCTCTGCAACGCTCCGATGAGATTCTGACTGTCGCGAGACGCTCCGGTATGGAGGTCTCGGAAGCCTTATTGCGTCAACAGGAAGCTAAGGAGTCGCTGGTCAAGGCGAGAGTGGCGGTCCATGCCTTTCAGGTTTCTCAGATTGCACTCCCTGTGAATGAGGGTCTGAAGATTTCTGCCGAAACTCATCAGGCCGGGGTCGGACGCGCTAAAGGAACGGAGATTCCGCCGTGTGGGACTAGCATTTTCGTTATTGACGATTTTGGTCACGATGGGTGGTCTTTGGTTAACCATTCGTTCCATTGAGGCCAAGCCTTCCGACCAAAGCGGAGGGAAGGCATGAAGCGATTGGCCGGGTTATCTCTCTTCATCCTGAGCTTTTGTGGCGCTGCCCAAGCCGTGCAACTCGATCCGCCTTCCAGTGCTGAACTCTGCGGCCGTTGCCATCGAGCAATCTTTGAAGCCTGGAAAACCTCTTCCCACGCCCAGGCCATGGAAAGCCGAATTTTTCAGGATGCGATGGAGCTCGCAGAGACGGAATTTGGCGCCAACGGGCGCAAGACTTGCCTTAAATGCCATTCACCGGTCGGAGTGGCAGTCGGAGATTGGAATTTGCAGAAAAAGATCAGTTGGGAGGGAGTGACCTGCGATTATTGCCATTCCGTTCGACAAGTCTCATTGAGTGGACCGAATCCCAAAGCGTCCGTAACCTACACGTTGGTTAAGAGCGGACCCTTAAAAGATGCCAGCTCGACGGCTCACGGCACAGAATTTTCCGAGGTCCACGTTTCTGCTCTGATTTGTGCGCCCTGCCACGAGTATCAAAATGCGCAGGGGCTTTCCGTTCTTACCACTTACTCCGAATGGAAGAACAGCCGCTACGGAAAAGAAGGGACCCAATGCCAATCCTGTCACATGTCGCGGGTGGCAGGGGACGTAGTGGATCCACGGATCCAGCGAACGAATTTGGCAAAAATCAACTTGCACCAGATGCCAGGGAGCCATTCCTTGGACCTCTTGACCAAGACGGTGCTGCTGACACTGAACACGTCCAGGAAGAATGGGCAATTGCAGGTTACCGTTCAAATCTCCAATAAGGGAGCAGGACATTACGTCCCGACTGGATCCCCGTTGCGCCAACTCATCATGGAGGTCCGTGCTGATGCTGGTGGAGGAAAGCAGTTCCGGGAAGAGCGGATTTATCGGCGGACGGTAGCCGATCAGCAAGGTAATCCTGTATCCGTGGAGCACCTGGCGTTTCTTAAAGGTGCCAAGGTGTTGACAGACACTCGCCTAGCCCCGGATGAGAAACGGACTGAATCTTTCTCATTCCCCATCCCGCAGGGCGCTCAGACTCGCATTACGGCAACATTGAAATATTACTATTCCCCGATGGCACGGGCTGAGTCTCAGAAACAGGTCACTTTCTTGACTATGACTCGCTTAGTGCCGTAGTCCTTACTCCAACCATAATGCCTGCTGTTGGAAAACGTTAACCCGAGGCAGGTTTTTCTACTAAATACTGCTTTTCGTAATTGCGGTGACGTATCTTAGGATAGGCGCCGCGTGGGGTCACGCGGCCTACAAAGTTGTAGGCCGGGTCACCGACCCGGCGTTAACGTTACCGTATTTACAAAATGCAGTACTTAGTAAAGCTTCGCTGCGTTGCAATCCTTCCGGATTGCGCTCCATCCCCCCACTATTTTCGAGCGGTCAAATCTACTTGGGCGAAGAGAGCCGCTTCTGGGAGTTATCCCCCAATGACCGGTAAATTTCTCTTCGGCAGCGGGTGCTGCGCTTCGACTTGGTAACATCGACTTAAGTATAAGTTATTCTTCTGTAGATATTTAATTCCTAACTCGACCCTGAACGGTAATGTGGAATGCGCTGGTGAGAGAATTGCTCAAGAATAAGTGGGTGCTAAGAAGTTGATCAGGGAACAAGATTTGGCCAGCACGTGACATCAAATAGGTCCAAAGCCTTCCGCATAAGGCTGTGCTGGCCTCCCTGATCAACCTAAAGTAACCCCAGGAGATTTTCTCAAAGGTTTTTAAAAGCTCAGCGAACAGACTGAACGGCGAAGTAAGAGTCTTACCCGCCTATTTTATACTTCAAGACGCGCAAACGAGAAGGTCCACTAAAAGTCCCACCTCAGAAATTTCCTTCAACCAATTCAGTCTGTTCGCTTTGAGGCAGGGTCGAAGCCTCCAGGGGGAACAGTATTCTTTAATTGCATCGGAGGGATCTGAACGGAGGTGCACTTATGAAATTTGCCAGCCGCTTGATCGAGTATCTGGAACAAAATAAGGTCTGGTTTGTCCCGATGACCCATCCAAGGGCCTATACTGCTCAAGAGATTGCTGCCGCCCAGCATGTGCCTGGACGTGAAATGGCGAAGACCATTATCCTCAGAGTCGATCAAGATTTTGCAATGATCGTAGTTCCAGCGACCCAGAGAATCGATCTCAAAGTATTAAAAGAAGAGCTTCCCTATAAGGAAATTGCATTTGCCACAGAATACGAGTTTGCCTGGCTTTTCCCAGACTCCGAAGTCGGGGCAATGCCGCCCTTTGGGAATCTCTATAATCTGCCTGTCTTTGTCGACCGGACTCTGTCCGAGGACAAGGAGATCGTCTTCAATGCCGGAACTCATGCCAACACGATTCGCATGAAATACGAGGACTTTGAGGCCTTGGTTAAACCACAAGTTGTTGATTTGTGCCTCTCTACAAGTAAGGGATGACCAAGGGCCGTATAGCCTTCCGCCATTTGTTTTGTTGTCTGGCTTCGCGAGATGAGGGAGAGCTGTGAAAATTTCTGGCTGGGCACTGCAGAATCGGCTCTTAACAATTAATTATTGACGCCTATTGTTGGAAGAGATTTCGAAAGCTTGAAGAGGGCAGTCTATTGAGCCTATCATCGATGGATTAAGGGTCATGTCTTAGTGACATCGGGCCACTTGGGAAGCCAACAGGAACTTAGTATTTATCGTCTGGAGACGGAACCCATCACCCTATGGCTGACACGAGGAGGTCACGCATGATAACGGCAAAGGACTTGGAATTTCTCGCGAGGTTTGGTGGTGCAGCGGGTCGACATGTTTTGACTGTCTACCTGGATGTCGACCAGTCTCGTGAATCCAACCTGAATCACGGATATCATTCAGCGCTCAGAGAAATGTTTAGATCCATGGAATCCAGAATCCAACCCGGCCAGGAGCGACAGGACTTTCTGCATCAGACAAAAATCATCCAGAGTTTTGTCTCGAACTATCAACCCACGGCTCGAAGCTTGGTCTATTTCTCGGACGGGATGGGCAAACCCCTTGGGTCCTGGAGCCTCCATTTGCCTTTACACAACAATGTTTTTTGGGGTGTTGAACCCTATTTGCGTCCTCTATTAGAGGCTCTGGATGAAGGTCAACCTTATCTCGTCGTGCTGGTTGATCGGCATCAGGGAAGGATCTTGAGAATCGTCCAGGGTGAAGCCGAAATGCATTTTAGCACTGTGTCAGAAGCGAATGTAAAACACTCTAAAAAGTCGGGTTCTGACCATATCCGGTCTCAAATGAATTTTCAAAGGAAAGCCGAGGTCCATGCTCATTGGCATTTGAAGGAAGTAGTGGAATTTGCGGATCGCATGCTTGATTCTCATCCGTATCATTATCTCATTCTGGGGGGCCCTTCAGAGGTTGTTGGTTATATGCAACGACTACTCCCGAAACGCTTAGCCAATATCGCTGCGGATCCGGTTGCCCTTCCAGTTCAGGCCGATACCGCTTTGGTGCTGGAGACAACCGCAAGAGTCATCTGCGAAACTCTCCGGAAAGAAGAAACCATACTGGTTGAAAAGATACAGGTTGCGGCTTCGAAACAAGCTGGGGCGGTCGTTGGATTGGCAGAAATCTTGAAAGCTCTTGACCGGGATATGATCTGGAATCTCGTTTATGGTGCAGGAATAGTCCTACCGGGAAAGCAATGCCCAGGCTGTAATAGACTCTTCCGGGAGCGGCAGACTTCCTGTAACGCCTGTCATCTAACACTCACCCCCGTTTCCGATCTGCTCGAATTGTTGATTCATCGGGTGTTCCGAAATGAAGGCAAAGCAAAATGTGTCCGTGAGGTGGCTGCCGCCAGACTCAAAGAGTGTGAAGGCATTGGGGCAATGTTGCGAACCTCCGCACGAAAAGCTGCCGCAGTTGAAGCGTTGGTCGGAGCATTATGATGAAAGGCCGGTGCGCATATGCGATTATTTTCTATGTGCCAGTCGTAGTGAGAACTGAAGCTCTACCTGCCCCTTTCCCAAGTAGCGTAGAGCCAGGCCTTCTCATCTGACTCTAAGCCGCTTTCATGAATAGATCTGAATCCTGTCTTCGGTTCCTCTCTTAAGAGCGCCCAGCTGAAAGTAAAGTAGGTAAGCAAGATCATCAGGGTGTAAAAAGAGCTTCCCGGGAGAGGCAGGTTCGGGAGAAAGCTATTTCTGAACACCAATAGGGCCGGAGGTAAGAGGCCCAAAAGCGAGCCTACCAGCAGCCAGTTCCATTGCTGTGGTGTCGATCTTGCTTTCCAGAAGCTATGAACAACTGCTGCCAGGGCTAGTCCCAGGCAATATAGGACGCATAACCCGAAAACATAATGGAGTGTCTGATTCAACCGAAGATTTTCCCATGGCTGGAACAGGCCAAGAGCCAAGTAGAGAAACACCATGACGGGTACCGGCAAGTAAATGAAGATCTCAACAGGAGTCTCTAGCACAGACAATTTAGGTCTTGGGAAAATGATGGTTAAATGGAGAAAGAACGCCAGCCCGAGGAGCAAGAAGAGCAAGGAATTTAGCGCTACCAGATCGCGGAGGAAGAAGGACTTCAGATGAGGAGGAGTCATCAAACCGAGGGCGATGAAGGTGCTGCTCAAATAAAACAGCAAAGTTTCCTTCCTGGGCTTCCTCCAGAAAACCAAGAGACCTCCGACTAGCATGAAAACCGCCGTAATTTGATAAATCCAAGTCAGGGTTGCCTGTTGCGCCGGTAAAGGGAACAGTTTGAAAGTGATCGCAAACTCGGTGTCGGCCCGCCTAACTTTTAAACTCACAGTATCTCCAATCATCGGCTCGGGTTGACGCCAGATCTGATACAGTCTTTCGGTCTGGATTCCGTTGACCTCAGTGACTTTGTCGTCGAGCCTCATTCCTGAGAGGGCAGCTGGACCGCTTGGGTTCAGCTGAACCACCCGGTAGTCCGAGCTCACCTGATATCCTGAAAAGGGCATTGTTGGAATATCTCTCATCCCAACCCAAGAGAGAGCCAGAGCCAGCAACATCATTAACAGGAAAAGGAATTTGAGTCTATCGTAGTTCAAATTCTTGGTGGCCATATCCTCTTAGCCTTCAGTTTTCAGCGCTGCTTCGAAAAACGGCCCCGTCCTTTTACGGCCCTAAATTCTTCAGGCGCGCCAAAGCTGTCGACCTCCTCCTTTCATGTAAATTTCCCCTCTTAATTTATCCTCTCTTTGACGAGACCTCTTAGCTGAATAGCGCAAAGCACTTCGGTTTCCAAAAGGGAAGAAATCTAGCTCATCGCGCCGCAGCTAGGCTTAGGGGAAAGACGTGGTATTCCAACGTCACCTCTATTGTCAACGGTGTGTTGGAACGTAGAGCGGGTTCCAATGAAGTTTCAGAATTGTTTAGGCGAGTGATGGCCGAGCCACTGTTTGATAGCCCGGAGTGGTTGCAGATCCATCATTCTTCGGGAATCATCTTCCTTCAGGAAGTCATGAATCCGTTCCATTTAGGTAAGGGCAATCAGTCCTCTTTGGAGTTACGAAGCGAGTGCATATGGAGCAATAGTCAAAGAGCGACGAACTTATTCAGTAACGGTAAAGAACTGTTCGATCTGGACGCCGAAACTAACTTAGTACTGCATTTCATAAATACGGTGGCGTTCCTGAGTTTAGGCGCCGCGTGGGGTCACGCGGCCTACAAAGTTGTAGGCCGGGTCACCGACCCGGCGTTAACGTCACCGTATTTACGAATAGCAGTACTTAGGTAGTGGCTGAGCTTGCGGCCACGCCCTTTAGCATCTGCAAGACATGAGCCAGGGTCGTTCTTTTCCGTTTCAAATCCTCTTTGAAGTCCATTCTTTCCGTATGGACAATCTCTCCTCTAAGGTCTGAAATACTCTCCTCAAGAACAATGATCAGTGTTAGTTGTTCTTCTTCTGATAACTCCAGGTTGATCATACGCCACCTCCTGGATCAATCGTTTCCAGCGACTCCATAGGAAAGGCACAGGGGTTGAGTCAACCGAATGTTTTACATCAAGCATTTACTCCCGGCTGTGGATACTTGAATATGGGCTCCGACTTCATCCCTTTTTGTTTAAGTTTCTCTGCTTCTGAGGGAGACAGTGGGGTGAAGCTGGCTGCCAATTGCAGAGCCATCCGGAACAGATTTTCATCTCCAGGAGGTATCGCCGCCGTAATGGGATGGGAGAGCGTAAAACGCAGTCCAAGCATTGCCTCAGAGGGTTCCGAGAGGGGTTCGTACCAGCACTTCGAAAAGGTCTTTGTTGCCCCCTCAGGCCAAGGCCGATTGGCCATTGCCTTCAATGCCAGAATCCCCATTTTCTTCTCCTGAGCTTTTGCCAGCACTTGAGGGCCGAAATTCCCGGCATACCAGGTTGCAAAGTTAATTGGAAACAGGATCGTGTCAAACTCGAATCGATCCATTAGGGCTAAAGCAGCTTCCACAGAATGCGCTGAAAAGCCAATGAAATGAATTTTCCCAGCTTTCTTCGCTTCCAAGAAAGCCTCCAACGCACCACCAGGCTTGAGGATTTGTTCGACCTCCTCGAGTTTAGCGACCGCATGAAGCTGGTACAGGTTAAAATGATCGGTTCGCATCTTCTTTAAGGAGTTTTCAAGCTCTGCCGCAGCACCCGCTTTGCTGCGTTGGGTCGTCTTGCAGGCGACAAATACATTTTTTCGGTAAGTTTCCAGTGCAGGGCCCAGCCTCTCCTCTGCGTTGCCGTAACTTGGGGCTACGTCAAAGTAGTTGATACCAGCATCAATGGCTTCGCCGACGCGTCGGGATGCTTCCTGAGGAGTGGCATTCATGACAACAATGCCTCCAAAGCCAAGAATTGAGAGCTTCTCACCGGTGCGACCCAGGGAACGGCGTTCCAGTTTCCCTGGAGTTTCTTCTCGCTCGATAGCGGAAAGGGATGCCGGAAATACACCTAACAACGCTGTCAGTGGGGGGACTCCTTTCAGGAAATTCCGTCTATTCATGATGAGCTCCTCTTTAGGTCGATGGTCGGCAACGAGCAGTTCTCATAAGATGCAGCAAGGTACGTGCCATGAAATAATTTTGACGAGCCGTCGGCTCACTCATTGATTATCTTAGCAATTTCACGCAAGCCTGAGCAGTAGGGATTTGGTGTCGATCGGATTATTTCACCCAGCCACGGGTCTTTAGCCACATTCCCCTTTCACCGTCCTCCCTCCCCCCATCATTACGGGAGAATTCCCAGGAGCAGACGAGGGCCAATGAAGATGCAAATCCTTCATCTTGCGCCTTTTTTTGATCTGTAGGGGGGAGATTGGCGGACTTCTAAGTTTGGTAGGGATCATGCAATTGAGGAGGAAGGTGCTTTGGGCAGAGCTTCATGATGCATCCTGCGAGACCATACCCAATTTGAATACCCAAACCAAGAAGGTTGATCGGATGTGTTGCAGGGGAAGGAGGAATGAAGGAGGTTAGCGATGAAAATATTGATGGCCATCGTCCCCGTATTCTTCGCACTGTCAATGGCGGCATGCGATGCCGGGCCTAAGTCATCAATGGGCTTCCGGTTGCCAAACGGCGACATCGAAGAGGGGAAAGCAGCCTTTGTGGAGCTAAAATGCAATTTTTGCCATACGGTGGCAGGAGTTGAACTGCCTCCTCTGGAAGTGGTTCCTCCAGTGGTGGTCAATCTGGGAGGGCAAGTGCGCAATGTAAAGACCTACGGAGAGCTGGTGACCTCGATCATTAATCCTTCTCACCGCTTAGCCAAGGGTTATAAGAAAGAGTTGATTTCGGTTGATGGAAAGTCCCGGATGACGGACTACACTCAAGTCATGACCGTTCGCCAGATGATCAATTTGGTGGCTTTCCTCCAGTCTCAATACGAAATAATTTTGCCACCAGTGAAGTAAGGCGATACGTCTCAACTGAGCTGAAGGAGGACCTATGCGGCACAAGCTCTTTATCATTTTGGTCGTTATTTTCTTGATTCTCTTGATCCATTGCGGCGGCGGGGCCAAGTCAGGACGAGGGTTTCGCATGCCTGATGGTGATCCGGAAAAAGGCAAAATCGCTTTCACCGATCTCAAATGCCACGAATGCCATACGGTCAAAGGCGTCGAGTTGCCTTCTCCCCCCGGGAGTGCGCAGGTCATGGTAATGCTCGGGGGAGACACTTACCAGATCCACACTTACGGGGATTTGGTCACTTCGATTATCAATCCTTCGCATCGAATCATTCGTGGCTATCCGAAAGAAGCTGTGGAAACAGATGGAAAGTCCAAGATGCTTAATTTTAATAGCACCATGACCGTCCAGCAGCTAATCGATCTGGTTGCGTTCCTCCAGTCTCACTACAAATTTGTTCCGCCAGAAGCCATCAATTAGGCGGTCCATGTGACGATTTTGGAGTTTCCACTACAATCAAAGAGAGGTAGCAATTGCCGTTAGCAAGGAAATAACTTAACGCCTGTGGCGTTAGCAAGGATCGCAGACGGGTCGTTGTAGAAGGGAATTTCTCAATTCAGAGAAGGATTAACTTTGAGGAGGTCTATCATGGAAAACAACCATTCGAAACTCATACCGATCAGCTCGTTTGTGGCCGGCAGCCTCTTGGGGGCGGGAATCGCTTTACTCCTGGCACCCCAATCCGGGAAGAAGACAAGGCGCGATATTGTCCATCTGGGAAAAATAGCCAAGAATAAAGCCGAGGCCCTTCAGCTGCAGTTGTCTCACGCTTGCGAAGACTGGACGGACAAAGTCATGGAAGAAGTTCAGGAAGGGATTGGCCGAAGCCGGCAATGGACAGAGAAAACACAGCAGGGGGTGTTCCAAGCTCTTGATTCCGCCAAAGACTTTGTTCAAAAAGAAATTCGGAGCGTGCTGAAGGCTCAAGGATAGTGGCTCGTTCGAGCAGATCGGCACGGATTAGATGTCAGGGAGGAACATCCAGGTGCTCGCCGAATTTCGTCTCACTCCGACCGGGGAGCGATTCTTTTTAGTCTCAAATCGTCTTCTTTCTCCCTGAGCATGGATGAGAAGGAAGTCTATTCCTTTGATCTTACCGGGAAACTCCTTTCGCTCTGGAACGAAGGCGGCACCTACATCCGAACACTCGACAATCGGATCATCAAGAAGAAAAGACTGTCGAACCGATATGGGACCTGGAAGAATATTCGGGAGTTGGAGAAGTCGGAGAAACGAGCTGTCATTGAGAGAATTGGTGATCATTGCAGTGACATCCTGAGACGCCTTGAAAAAGAGGAGGTCGAATCCTGGAGTGATGAGCCAAGTCGACAACAGGCTCTCGGCCAAGTCAAGAGCTGGTTGAAACTTGTTGTGGACTGGGATTATGCACGGTTGGAAGATGAACGAAAACGATTCCGAGCCGTTTATTCTCCCGTCACCATTCTTCCTCCAGACCAATATCTTGCTTTAGTCCTTCAAGCAACGGAAGGTTGTCATTGGAATCATTGCACCTTTTGCCACTTTTACCGCAAAACTTCTTTCCGGATAAAGTCAGAGAATGAATTCGAGAAACACCTTCAAGCCGCAAAGGACTTCTTCGGAGCGGCCATCCGTTTACGGCAATCGATTTTTCTAGGTGATGCCAATGCCTTAGTCCTCCCGCAATCAAAATTGCTCAAAATGATGGACCGGATCAATGAAACTTTTCCGATGAGTGCTCCCCATTCTGGTGACCACGAATCGCAAGGGTTTCGTGGGATTTACTCCTTTCTCGATGTCTTTACCGGTGACAAGAAGACCGAAAAGGACTTTGGACAGTTGAGAGAAAGGAATTTACGGCGTGTCTATGTCGGAGTTGAAACGGGCTGTGATGAGTTACTGCGTTTTTTGAACAAACCCGCTACAGCGAAGCAAACGCTGGAGGTCTGTTTGGCGGTCAAAGGAGCCGGCTTGAGTCTGGGAGTCATCATCATGATCGGCATCGGAGGAAGTCGCTTCTTGCATCGACACATTGAACAAACTGCGGATCTGGTAAATTTGATGGGACTGGGGGTTGGGGATATCCTTTATTTTTCACCTTTTCTCGAATCCACCTCGATGGAATATTCTCTACGAGCGGCCGAAGCGGGCATTGGCTCATTAACCGAACAAGAGCGCGAATCCCAGCTGAATGCCATCCGCTGCGCGCTGAACTTCGAAGAGCTGCAAAAACCGAAGGTCTCCTTGTATGATATTAAGGAGTTTGTCTATTGAGGGCAAAGGAGGCAACATGTCGTTCTTGAGAAAGCTGTTAGGGATGGATGCGGGAGCTTACATTCAAAGGGCCCGAAAATATGAACAGCTCGGAAAATTGGGAATGGCCCGCCTGGAATGCGAGCGAGCAGCAGAACTGATTGAGCATCAAGACCCGGCTTCACAAGAGGAATTGAAAACGATCCTGGACCGGATTGCAGCCAAGGAACAGGAAAACGCGGAGTTCAGCGTACAGGAGGCCCTAAGGTCGGGGGACCTCAGGAAGGCGCGGTACTATTTGAATGTTGCGATTTCCAAGTTAGAGGAGGGGAGCGCTGCCTACAACGATTTGCTCATTCAGCGAAATTCAATCCCGGAAGACTCCCAGGAAGCCGCAGTTGAAGACGAGTTACAGTCTTTGCTGAGGTCCGAGCCGGGTGTTAGCTTTGTCGACAGGCAAAGGACCCTGGAGTTCTGGAAATCGGGATTCCCGCCGTACAAGGAGGATTACTATTTCAACAAGGCATTGACGTCAGAAGTATTGTGTGCGGAAGCAGAGAAGGTCGCAAAAAATCCAAGTGATGCCGATGCTTGTTTTAATTTTGGGGTTACTCTCGCCCAACTCGGACTAATCGACAAGGCCCTTGAACAGTTGCGGCGATTTGTCATCCTTAAACCCGATGACCGGGACGGACATTATTTCTTGGCAAACCTGCTCGCAGATGAAGGTTACGACGATTTGGCGATCCGGGAGTTTGAAAAAACCATTGCCCTTGATCCGGCCTTTTGGAGAAGCTTATTTCTATTTAGCAAAACATTATGAGAACCTGGGGGACTTTGAACCTGCCGAGAAGCTCTATGAGCACTTGCTCGGCCAGTCGGCGGAGACCGAACTCATTGAGGAAGCCAGGCAAAGGCTCGAAAAGATTCTGAACTGGAGATGAATGCTTGGCAATCACGAGTTCTCAGGGCGTTTCAATTGTTTATGATGACCTAGGGCAGGGGGAACCAGCTCTTTTGTTCATGCCCGGGTGGTGTGCGAATCGCACAATCTTTCAGGATCTGCTCTCCCGCTGCAGTCATCATCGCCGTGCTTTATCGTTGGATTGGCGGGGACATGGCGAATCTGGGCCTGCGGGTGGTGAGTTCGGGGAAGAACAATTAATTGAGGACGCCTTATCGGTCATCGCAGCTAGTCGCGCGTCGCAGGTTGTTCCCGTGTCACTGGCCCATGCGGGTTGGGTTGCGATTAAACTCCGGCAGCGGTTGGGAGCACGAATCCCCAAGCTCGTGCATCTTGACTGGCTGATGTTGGATCCTCCGGCAGCATTTCTTCAATCCCTGAACGGAATGCAATCTACCGAAAGCTGGAGTCAGACCATCAACCTGACCTTTGATCTCTGGCTCCATGGAGTAGAGAATCCTAAACTGACCCGATTTGTGAGAGAGGAGATGGGGGCGTATGGTTTCGAAATGTGGTCTCGAGCCGCTCGCGAGATTAAGGCTGCCTATACCAAAGCCGGAAACCCTTTAAAAGCCCTGTTGGGACTGAGTCCTTCGGTGCCTGTATTACACCTCTATGCTCAACCGCAAGCTCTGGAATATTTCACGGCCCAACAGATCTTTGCGGAAACCCATGCTTGGTTTTACGTAGAGAAGCTGAAAACCCAAAGTCATTTCCCGCTTTTTGAGGTGCCCGAAGAAATTTGCACTTCAATTGAGCAGTTTGTGAGGGGATAAGGGCACCTGGGAGCGCGGGCAACCTGCCAGCCAAAAGCAGACCCATTGATTGTTGGTAGTTGGTTATTCACCCCCCTGAAGTCCCCCTTGTGCAAGGGAGCACGACGACGACAAGAGCAGCCTTGTGGAACTCATCCCCCCAGACCAGATAATGAATTTTCGGCTCCCCTCGCCCCAACGAGGGAGAGGTGCAGGGGGACTGCACAACTGTGGAGGGTGAAGTCTGCCGCACGGCGGACTCCGCCTAAAAACTCAGCCTTCCTGGCAGGGTTGCTGCACCAACTTTCAGAGCGCCCGACTTAAAAATTTTCGCTCTTAGAACACGTCAAAACTGATACGTGAGTTTTGCCGTCACAGTTGAAGGCAGCCCGACTGTGGTTTGTGAAAACAGTCCACTGTAGTTGATGAGATAAAATCGATTGGCAACGTTGATCCAGTCGACTTGCACGGTAATTCGCTGTCGCTCCTCCCCCCATAAATGTGCCCCAGCCGACAGATCCCATAAATGGCGGGGCTTAACTCGCCCGCGTTCAAAGTTGACCTGATTCAAGATCCGCGGATCCACGATCATTCCACCGCTGGATGCTTCGTCCAGGTCCACGGGCAATCCACTTTCATAGGTATGGCCTGCTGCCAGCCACCAGCGGCTGGACGGACGCTGGAATTGGATTTGGCTATGGACCGTATTTCTCTGGTCCTGACTTATCGGGAATCGCAATCCAGGCTGGATCAGTTCCGAAGCACTGTCGCCGAGAAACAGGCCACCGGTCACCGGAGACAAAGCAAAACCCTGCAGATAGGAATAACTGACGAAGCCCGAAAATCCTTGCCAGTTCTGCAATTCGAGCCGGGCTTCGGCACCTTTAATCCGCGCTCCATAGAGTGAAATAGGAAAATTGATTCCGGTGTTGAAGAAAATATCGTCATCTGCAAAATTCCCAATTTTCCGGCGGAAATACTCGACATCCAATCGTGCCCGTCTTCCCAGTGCTTGCGAGATACCCGCTTCATAGAAATCTGCCCGGCTGGTCGGCACTCCCAAACCTCCCGGTTGGTCGAGTGCGCGTCGAGGGCTCAGGTTCTGCGCTTGCAAGGACGAGGACAGCAGCAAGTTTTCAATGCTGGGGGTCTGATAGGCTCGATCATAGGAAAAATGGAATCGTGTTTGGGTCTTGCGTATGAAATAAGCGATCCCGACTCTTGGACTCCAGGCTGAATCGTGAATCAAGAAGCGGTAGTTGTCGTACCGCACGCCCAAGTTGAAAGACCAGTGTTTCCAATTGAAGTGATCTTGAAAATAACCAGACGATTCCAAGCTGGATCGTCTGCCAAAGAAATTGAATGGCTCGCCATTTAAGATTTGCGAGACCAAGGAAGGAGTCGAAGTGGCTGTGAGGTCCCTGCTGTCAAAGAACTCAGGATCTGAGAGGGTGAAATCAAAAAGTTCGTTTACGGGGGTGAGCAGCACATCCCCCCCCCACTTTCAGTTGGTGATTGTGAACGATCCAGTTGTAAGAACCCATGGCCCCGTAAGATTGAAAACCCCGGCGCTGTTGACTGATGACTGGAGTCGAAAAAGGATTGCTGCTTAAATCAGAAGAGACATTGCGGGCATAGGCCACCACGCTGCTCATCGCGTGGGCTGATTGATAATGATCCCAAGCGACGCTGAAACTCGTGTCCCGGTTCGTCCTGGTTTGATCTTGACCGGCTTGTTCCTGGAAAACCTCATTCGGGACTTCCAAGCCGGTTCCATTGGCCCAGGTAAAGAAATGGAGTGCATCGGAGGGTTGAGGGAAATAATCCAATCGAAAAGAACCGGCTGCCGAATTGCCCTGGTTGTGGAGGTTTTCAATATTAGGGGGGTCGAGATAGCGGGCGCTGTGGGAGCCACTGAGGGCAGCCGAATAGTCCCAGTGCTCTTTCTTGTCACCGAATAGGAATCCCCCGCCCAGCAGGCTGTGGCTTCCCCCGAAGACGCCTACGGAACCGTGCGTCAGAGGATTCCCGGGGCGGGATGCAACGTTAATCACTCCTCCCAGTTTACGTCCATATTCGGCGGGGATCCCCCCCGTTATGACTTCGAAGGATTCTGTGGAGTCCATTAACGGACCCGAAGCGAAGGCCGGAGAACGATTGTCCAGCACCGGGATGCCATCCAGCACGTATTGAGTCTGATATTCCGAACCGCGAGGATGCAAGACGCCGTTATTCTCCAGAACCCATCCTGGCATGGAGGCCACCATATTAATCGCATCCCGGTTGGGTAAGCTTGCGAAACGGCGCTGGATCTGATCTTCCCCACGATAGAGGCTGCCGTTAGTTTTCTGCGGATCCATCAATGGCGGAAGATCTGAAATGGTCAGGTTTTGCACCAACGTGTGAATCTTTAATTCAATTCGAAGTTCTTTGGAAACCTCACTGGCGACGGACAGCGACTTCCGGAGGGGTTCAAAGCGGGTATCTTCGATCGCGATCCAATACGCGCTGTAGGGAAGGCCGCGAAAAAATACCTCGCCGGAATCGTTTGAAACGGATTTTTGCTGGATGTGAATTTCTGCGCTCTCGATCAATACCTCAACTCCGGGAACGGCATTGCCCGTCTCATCCGCCAGATGAACCAGCAATCGACCGAGCTTAGCTTGGGCATATGAATCGTTGGAACCATTGAGTCCAAATAAGATAACGAAAAGGCAGACGAGAAGCAGCGTAGCTGCTTTTCCTCGCGGATTGGATTTATCGTTGGCCCTGATTATCATTCACACAGAATAAACTGAACGAACTGGATGGGCAAGTTGGATGCATCCTGCCGGGTAATGGGTTAATTATCGGGGGGATTGGGTTCTGCTTGGGTAGCCTCGGCGAGCGCTTTTCTGCGCGACCGCTGTCGCTCGCCGTGGGCTTTTCCTGGCGTCCGGATAACCCACGACGAATTTGAAAGTGAATTCCGCGTGGCTACCGATGCTGTAATCCCCCCATAACCAACCCATTACCTGGCAGGTAGCGTAGGAGAGCCAACGGAGAGGATCCTTTGACCAACCCTGGTGCCAATAATGTCTAGGCGCTGGAAATCATCTTTATTTCGAATGTGGACGAATTAGTTCCACCGGTTCTTCTTTGAGGACGCTGAGCAGATTTTCGCAAACGTAACCAATTTGCTCTGGGCTGGCCTTTGAAAACATCGGCAAAGCCAAGCAACTGTCAGCGGCAGTTTCCGTATTGGCTAAGCGCCCATATTCGCAACTCCCGATTTCCTGAAAATAGGGTTGTCGGTGAATGGCAGGGAAATAGGGCTGGCATCCTATGTTTTGAGCTCTTAGCGCCTGCATGACCCGGTCGCGTTGAACTGCTCTCGATGAGTGAGCGCAGCCGTCGAACCGGATGACGTAAACAAACCAGCTTCGGTCGCACCACGGGGGTGTATAGGGCAGCGTCAGGCCGGTTACTCCCGCCAGGGAATGATCGTAACGGTCGGCCACGTGTGACCGCAGCTCCAGCAACTCGGGGAGTCTTTCCAGCTGGGCGATGCCAATGGCGCAGTGAACATCACTCAAACGGTAGTTGTATCCCAGCCGCACGTGCTGCAACCAACCGGAATCGGTGTCACGACCTTGATTCCGCATGCTTCTCGCGAGCAATGCAATCGGCTCATCATCGGTCACGATCATGCCCCCTTCAGCAGTGGTCAGCTGCTTATTAGGGTAAAAGGCGAAAGCCGCCGCTCGGCCAAATGTGCCGACGTTACGGCCACGGTATTTCGCCCCCAACGCCTCGCATGCATCCTCAATCACGGACAATCCATACTCCGCCGCGAGGTCCAGGATCGGCTCCATCTCAGACGGTAGCCCAAATAGATGAACAGGTAAAATCGCCTTGACCTTTCTGCTCGTAAGACGATCGATGTAGCCCTCCGAATGCGGGTCTTTGAAACATCGTTCTTCAAGGAAGGAGCGAATCTGGGTGGGATCTATGTTCAACGTGAAAGGGTCAATATCGACAAAAACAGGTAAGGCTCGCTCATACAAAATACATGCAGCAGAGGCAAAAAAGCTGAAGGATGTGGTGATGACTTCGTCTTCGGGGCCAATTTCAAGCGCCCGCATAATAAGGTGCAAAGCAGACGTGCCACTATTTGTGGCAACCGCGAAGCGTGTCCCCACATAGCTGGCAAACTTATCTTCAAACTCTCTTAAACGTGGGCCCATGCTTAAATGCCCGCTGCGTAAGACATCCGTTACATATTGAACCTCCAAATCGCCAATATCAGGGAGAGAGAGAGGGACATTCATGCTTTGCTCCTCGCGACCAGGCACTGGCGCTGCGCATCGGGATCCTCCGATGTTCTCCTGACATCAGTACAGAGGTGTCGCGCGCACTCCACGAGTTCGATGGCATTATTTTCTTCTATGTAACTATCGAGTTTCTCAATAGCCTTGAGAATTCCAAAAGATCTTGGATCTCGCTCTGCAATGACCAAAATCTCGTCGGTTGAAGTTCTCCGGGGTTTTTCCCAGTCCTCCCAAAGCTCTTCGTTTATCTTCTCACCCTCTTGAATGCCAACGAACTCAATCGGGATGTCCACGTAGGGTTTGAGCCCTGAAAGTAAGCAGAGAGTCTTTGCGAGTTCAAGAATGCTTATGGGCTTTCCCATATCAAATACGAATGTTTCACCGCCTCTGCAGAGTTGAGCAGCCCGGATAATTAAATACACGGCCTCGGGAATGGCGATGAAGTATCTGGTGGCTCTCGAGTCTGTGATTCGTAAAGGTCCGCCTTTTTGGATTTGGTCCCAGAACAAACGAATGACGCTTCCAGTGCTTCCAGCCACATTCCCGAAACGGACACTGGAAAATCGTCCGGGATAGGACCTGGATATCTCCTGGATAGACAATTCTGTCAATTTTTTGCTCAGGCCCATGATTGTCGTAGGCTTGACCGCTTTATCCGTGGAAATATTGACGAATCGATGGACTCCTGCGCTCGCAGCCGCCATGGCGATATTGCGAGTCCCTATGACGTTGTTCTGCATTGTCTGGACGGGATGACCCTCGCACAAACCGACGTGCTTAAATGCAGCTGCATGGAAGACCAATTCCGGGCGGAATTCGCGGAATACCCTTTCAACTTGCTGCCTTTGGACGACATCCAAGAGCAATGGATGGGTTCGAAGGTTGGGAAAATGGTCGCGTATCTCTAAGTTCCTATAAAACAAACTGTTTTCCGACTTATCAAGAAGCAAGAGGCAGCGAGGATCTGCTGCTGCAATCTGACGGCATAACTCTGAACCAATACTGCCACCGGCGCCACTTACTAGGACTGTCGTTCCGCGAATCACTTCACAAACTGTGTTGGTTTCAAAAAGAATCTCGGCGCGCTGGAGAATGTCTTCAATGCAAGGCTGGCGTAACTCTCGCCAACTCGTGCGTTTGTTGATCAACTCGCCCAGGGAAGGCAACGTCCGGACTGGGATTCCACAGCTCAAGCAGATAGCCAGTATCTTGCTGATCTCGGAACGAGTGGCGCTTGGAATACAGATAAAGACCTCATCGACTTCGTTGTTTCTGACAAGTTTCTCAAGCTCATGGATAAACCCCACAACGGGTACATTGCAGATCGTCGTACCGTGCTTGCACGAATCATCATCTACGATTGCCACGGGGTGAACCCCTAGGTTAGGGTTCAATGCAAGTTCCTTAGCCAGACCCAGGGCCGCGTCTCCGGCTCCGACTAGGACGACACGCTTGCGAGAATTCTCGGAGGGTGAAAGAAGTTCTTCTGTCATTTGAATAATTAGGCTGAGAAAAATTCGTCCTCGTTGCCTCGAGGCTTTTGACGACTTGAGTTGATTATGCCTGATACCAGCGTTTAGTCAATCGGGGACTCCCCATCGGTTTTTGTTGTCTTATTTTCGTGCTAGAACATTTGTGCGGGGCGTATCTACCCCCACAAGACAGGTATTGTTGTGATTCCTTTCCGTCGGAGGGGCGTAGGGGTGGGTTTGTTATTGACGAAATGCGGGTAGGATACTCGCGCTCCCAGCGGGAACCGCACCCACCCCTAAGGGCTGGAGCGTGCAGCTTTCTCAAAGCTGCACTCCCCTCCCAAGAGAGGACTTCTCTCGATCCTTCACCCAAGGTGGGTTTTATCGTAATTCCAGTGCTCCTCTGAGAGGGCCCTTCAAAGTCTAGAACCTCACTTGCACGTCTGGCCGGTCGGAAAGATGGACTGTATCCACAAATCGCACCGTCCGGTGGGCCAGGTTCATCAAAAGTGACTGGGTTCGCACTCCAACAGCAAAAAAACGCACTCCTTTGAGCAGGGTTCCATCCGTGACCCCGGTGGCTGCGAAAATAATGTTCTTGGCCGACGCCAGATCCGTTGTCGAGTAAATCTTCTTGAGATCTCGAATTCCCATTTGGGTCATGCGTTCGGCCTGTCTTTCATCTTTGATCACCAGACGCCCCTGAATTTCCCCATTCAGGCATCGGAGTGCCGCCGCCGTCAGCACTCCTTCCGGAGCCCCGCCGCTTCCCATGACGGCGTGAACGCCTGTGCCGCGCAAGGCCACGCTGATTCCAGCCGAAAGGTCCCCATCGGAAATGAGGCGAATTCGTGCTCCGGCTGCGCGAATCTCGGCAATCAGCTGCGCATGTCGAGGCCTGTCCAAAATCACGATTACCAGATTTTCAATGTCCCGGTCCAACCTTTTGGCAATGGCGCGCAGGTTGTCTTTCACCGGGGCATTCAGATCGATAGCTCCCTTACAGGAAGGCCCCACGATGATTTTTTCCATGTAGCAATCCGGCGCGTGCAACAACCCACCCTTCTCAGAGCAGGCCAAAACTGTTATCGCTCCCGCAGTGCCCATGGCGCATAGATTGGTGCCTTCCAGAGGATCGACAGCGATATCGACTTCATGATTTTGAGCCTGGTCGGGCCCGCTCCTCCCAACTCTTTCTCCAATGTAGAGCATGGGAGCCTCGTCGCGTTCGCCTTCGCCGATGACGATTGTCCCATTCATGGGAATGGTGTCCATCACTTTGCGCATGGCTTGGACGGCGGCATGATCCGAGACTTTTCGTTCCCCAAAACCCATTGTTCTGGCTGAAGCAATGGCCGCTTCTTCGACCACTTTCAGGAATTCACGAGAAAGATCTTGTTCCACTGAGACCTCCAATTGAGGCATGATTTTTCAGGATTATAGTCCATTCAAGGAGAAAATCCTTGTGAAGAGAAAAAGTATATTCCTTCCGGCCATGTTTTTTTTATTGGCGTGCGGAGAAAACCGGCAGAACAACCTCCCGGGAGATAGACCCAAAGAAAAGATCGCCCCAACATGGGTCTCTTTTTCCGTGAAATCGAGAGAGGAGCTGAAAAATTATCGCGTCGTTCTGAAGACCTCGCTGGGGGAAATTGAACTGGAGTTTTTCCCAGATGTCGCTCCCGTGCATGTGCGCACATTTCTTGGGCTCTGTCAGCTTGGGTTTTACGACCACACGGCCTGGCATCGAGTCGTCCGAAACTTCGTGATTCAAGGAGGGGATCTGGGGACTCGGCACCCACCTCTTGAAATACAAGAGTATGAATCTGCCGTGCGTCCGCTGCAGCCAGAATTCAGCCGCTTGAAACATCTGGCCGGGACTCTTTCTATGGCGCACGGCGATAAACCGGGAAGTGCGTCTACCTCTTTCTTTATTTGCCTTGCCCCACAGCCAAAGCTGGACAACCAATACACCATCTTCGGAAAGGTCTATTCCGGGATGGAGACAGTGAACAAGATTGCCTCAGTGCCAACAGGGAAAAACAGTCAGCCTAGAGAGCGTATCGAACTAATCCAGGCACAGATCCTTGAGATTGGACGCCGCTGAATTGCCATAAGCTACTAAGAGGAAAAGGTAGTCCAAGAGAATGAAAACAGATCCAGATTGAGTGTTCATTGTTTACGATTCATTCTCCATTTCCAGCTTTCACCTTCGCTGAGCCGGTCTGAAATAGCGACTTGTCAACCCTCCGGATTGACGGTACACTGCCATTCGTTAGAAGGAAAAGGACTTGCAAGGCGAGAACGGTTGGATCTGAGCTGTGAGTAAGCACAACTCATCAATTAATCGTTGAGTTTCGTGGTGATTACTTCTGGTAGGAATTTACAGAACTCCAGAGTGATTTCGAGAGGTAATGATGAAAAGGCGCAAGACCCGATTGACCCAACCACTGGTCCGTGAAAACGGCAGCCTCCGTCCGGCTACCTGGGAAGAGGCATTAGATCGAGCCGCCCAGGGATTTCGGGCGGCCATGGAAAAACATGGACCCGAGAACTTCGGAATCTTCAGCTGCTCGAAGACAACGAACGAGATGAACTATCTCGCGCAAAAGTTTGCTCGCACGGTCATCGGGACCAACAACATCGATAGTTGCAACCGTACCTGACATGCCCCTAGCGTCGTCGGTCTGGCGACGGTTTTCGGTGTGGGAGGGGGGACGAGTTCCTATCGCGAGACCGAAGAGACGGATCTGATTATTCTCTGGGGATCGAATGCGCGCGAAACTCATCCGATTTTTTTCCACCATGTCTTGAAGGGGATTCATAACGGGGCCCGGTTGTATGTAGTTGATCCCAGACGGACCAGTTCCGCCCAGTGGGCCGATGTGTGGCTGGGTCTGGACGTGGGGTCAGACATTGCCTTGGCCAACGCCATGGCAAGGGAGATCATTGTTGGAGGCTTGCAACATCAGTCATTTATAGAGAATGCCACCACCGGATTTGAGGAATTTCGCCAATCGGTGGACCGCTATACTCTGGAATTTGCCGAGAAGATAACGGGAGTTCCGGCAGCGGTCATTCGCGACGTGGCACATGCTTATGCTCGCGCCGATCGAGCCATGATTTGCTGGACTCTTGGGATTACCGAGCATCATAACGCGGTGGATAATGTTCTTGCCTTGCTGAATCTGGGGCTTCTCACCGGGCATGTCGGGCGCTACGGATCTGGACTCAATCCTTTGCGTGGGCAGAACAACGTGCAGGGAGGGGGAGACATGGGGGCGATTCCCGATCGGCTTCCTGGCTTTCAACATGTCGAGAATGAAGGGCTCCGAGCCAAGTTTGAGCAAGCCTGGAATGCCAGAATCCCCCCCCAACGGGGAATGCACTTGAGCGGTATGTTTGATGCAATGGATCGAGGAGAATTCAAGGCACTTTACGTCATTGGGGAAAACCCGGCCCAATCAGAAGCAGACCAAGAACGGGCCGTCCGGCTCCTGAAGAGCCTGGATATCTTGGTGGTGCAGGACATCCTCTTAACCGCGACTGCCGAAATGGCCGATGTCGTTCTGCCGGCGGCATCCGGATGGAATGAGTCTGAAGGAACCGTGACCAACAGCGAGCGCCGCGTCCAAAGAGTCCGACGGGCAATGGATCCTCCTTCCGATGCGAAGGATGATCTCGAAATCCTCTGCGAGTTGGCACGCCGCCTGGGGAAAGATTGGGGGAGTCCCTCTGCCGAGGATTTGTGGAATGAATTGCGCTCTCTAAGCCCGGTCCATGCAGGGATGAGTTATGTCCGACTGGAGGCGATGGGAGGCTTGCAGTGGCCTTGTTACGACGAAACGCATCCAGGTGAGTTGTTCCTCCACAGCCGCCTTTGGCAGAAACCCAGAGTGGGCCCCGCTGCATCCTTTAATGCTGTTGAATTCGTTCCGCCTGTCGACCCTCTGGATGAGCAGTATCCGCTCCGTTTGACCACCGGTCGTCGCCTCGACTCTTATAATACGGGGGTTCAGACGGGCGGCTTTACGTCTCCGCTTCGTCGGAGTGAGACTCTGGACGTCTCACCCGAAGACGGGATCCGCTATGCGATAGCTGAGGGTGAATTAGTCAGGGTCAGTTCCCGCCGGGGATCTTTGCTCGTCGCGGTGCGCTATGATTCCTCTTTACGTCCCGGCCTCACTTTTATGACGATGCATTTTCCTGATGAAGTCGCTACCAATTTTTTGACCATTGACGCCGTGGACCCCAAGTCTGGCACATCGGAATTCAAGGCCGCGGCGATCCGAATCGACAAGGTAGTTGCTGAGAAAGACTACGAAATCGCATCGGTTGCGGAAGGCGTCAAAGTCAGTTAGAAATTGAAAATAGCCGATCGCAAATAATAAGAAAAATAATGAGATGTTTCATCCCGAGGAGTCCTGATTGGATCTTCGATTTGCTGATATTGTCGCGACACCGGAAGAAATAGAATCCGTCGACAAAGTTTTGGGACCTTCCAATTCAGGCTGGTGGGGAGGAGAGCGCCGCATCGATTTGGAAGGGCATGTTGCCTTTGGCGGACCCAGTGCGCGATTACAGCGTCACCTGCTTTTGCCGGTATTACATGCCATCCAAGCTCGTTTTGGCTGGATTGCGACTGGAGCTTTTAATTATGCCTGCCGGAGATTAGACATTCCTCCTGCGGAGGCCTATGGAGTGGCCAGTTTTTACGGTCTTTTCTCCATGACACTTCGCCCGCCGGTTGTTGTTCATGTTTGTGATGATATTGCCTGCCAAACTGCCGGAGCCGAAAACCTGTGCGACCGTTTAAAGCGCAGCCTCGGAGACGCAGGAACACCCAGCTCGGATGGAAGGACAACCTGGTTGCGCAGTCCCTGTCTGGGCCTCTGCGAGCGTGCTCCAGCAGCGCTGCTTTCAGTAGGCGGAACCCAGCCTCAGGAAAGAGTTCTGGCTCCGGTGGCGTCTGACAGAATCGCGTCTATTCTAAAAGAGAGCCGGAACCTAAATCATTCCCCTGTGGATGACCATGACTTGAAACGCTCTGTCCCCCAGGCTGGCCAGGCAGGATTGCGGCTTTTGAGCCGTGTCGGAACGGTGAACCCCGAAAGCATCGATGAATACCAGGCCCACGGAGGCTATGCGGCATTGCGCCGGGCTTTGGAAATGGGCGCCGATCCCGTAGTCCGGGAAGTGATCGACTCCCGGCTGGTGGGCCGCGGTGGAGCGGCTTTCCCAACGGGGAAGAAGTGGGAAGCGGTGGCTCATGCTGCCGAACAGCCACACTACCTCGTGTGCAATGCCGATGAGTCCGAGCCCGGCACGTTTAAGGATCGAGTGATTATGGAAGGAGACCCGTTTGCTCTCGTTGAGGCCATGACGATTGCCGGATTTGCGACGGGTTGTGAGAAGGGCTTTCTCTATGTCCGCGGAGAATATCCCCTAGCTACCGAACGATTGGCGCATGCGATTGAGGTGGCGAGATCCCGCGGCTTGCTCGGCTCTAACATTCTCGATCAGGGTATTTCCTTCGAGATTGAAATTCGGCGGGGAGCGGGAGCTTACATTTGCGGAGAAGAGACCGCCTTGTTCAACTCGATTGAAGGGTACCGAGGCGAACCACGGAACAAGCCTCCTTTCCCAACCCAACACGGTTTGTTTGGTAAGCCCACAGTGGTCAATAATGTAGAAACTTTGGTGAACGTCTTGGAGGTGATCAAGGAAGGTGGTGCTGGCTATGCCGGCTGCGGGACGGAGCGCTCAACCGGCTCTAAACTGTTCTGCCTTTCCGGACATGTGAATCGCCCCGGAGTCTATGAACTCGTATTTGGTGCGACTCTCCGACAATTGATCGAACTGGCCGGTGGGGTTGGAGGCAACGGAAAACTGCAGGCGGTTTTGCTCGGCGGCGCTGCTGGAGCTTTTGTTTCTCCCCAAGAGTTGGATGTTCCTCTGACATTTGAAGGGACTCGAACCATTGGCGCCACGTTGGGTTCGGGTGTCGTCCTTTTATTCGACAGTAGCGTGAACTTGAAAGGGACTTTGTCTCGCATTGCCGCTTTCTTCCGGGACGAGTCCTGTGGTCAGTGTGTTCCTTGTCGAGTTGGGACGGTGCGACAGGAAGAGTTACTGCATCGTTTAAGTCACGGAACTCTCATTGGCACGATGCAGGACGAGTTGATTCTCTTCAAAGAAGTCAGCCAGGCCATGCGCGATGCCTCCATCTGCGGATTAGGGCAGACGGCATCCAGTGCCATGGAATCAGCGATGGCGCGTTGGAAGCTGTTTGAATGAATCAGGAAGAGAGTGTCCAAATACTTAAGGGATCGGGCTTCGTGTATTTTGGTTCACATTAGAGGAAGAAAATTGTTCATTTCTCATCGTTCATTTGCCATTTAACATTTTTTGGAATGAAAATTTAACTCAATGACAAATGACCAATGGGCAATGAACAATGCTTTGTACTGGGGTTCATTAATGCGCCCAAGACATCCCCCGCAGCCTAGGGCTGCTGCCCCCTTCCAAGGGGGACTTGTCCTAATTCCCCTCCGCCGGAGGGGTGTAGGGGTGGGTTCATCGAGGAAAACGGGAAAACCCAAACTGGAAAAGTCGTCGTTTTTGGAACTGCGTACGTTGTTCCTGTTATTGTGTCTCCATGCTCAAATTCGAATAATCCAGAAATCATAAATGTCCGTTCATTCTCATAAAAATAATCCATTACCCCCTAATTGGAAGGGGCCTTCCATTAACCCGGTTCCGCGTGGACCGCTGCCGGAAATCCCGGCCCCCCCCGAGAAACGTCCGGTGAGTTTAACCGTCAATGGTCAGGTCATTTCGGTCCCTGAAGGCACAACTCTTTTGCAAGCCTGCCGCCAGCTGAATATCGATACGCCAACGCTTTGTTACCTGGAGAACCTCACGCCTGTGAATGTGTGTCGAATTTGTGTCGTCGAGGTGGAAGGTTCTCGAACTTTAGTGCCTGCCTGTTCCCGAAAGGCTGAGGCGGGAATGATCGTGAAAACAGAAACGGAGCGCGTCCGGCTGAGTCGGCGGCTGGTCTTGGAATTTCTGGCCTCCTCGGTTGACGTGTCGACCGCGCCGGAGTTGCAGCATTATATGAAGCAATACGGAGCGCGTCCGGAACGTTTTGGAACCAAGGCCGTTCCAGCGGAAACAGGAGAGCGTGACGCGGCCCGGCCTGGCATTCATACCCCGCCGGGGAATGGCGGAAGACAGGCTGCCACCGTGGCACAGCCCACGAAGTTCGATAACGAACTCTATGTGCGCGACTACGGGAAATGTATCCTTTGTTATAAGTGCGTTGAAGCTTGCGGAGTGGATGCTCAGAACACGTTTGCCATTGCAGTTGCGGGGCGAGGCTTCGAGGCCCGCATCTCCACCGAGCATGCCGTCCCTCTGCCTGAATCAGCCTGCGTCTATTGCGGCAACTGTATTGGAGTTTGTCCGACCGGGGCTTTGATGTTTCTCAGTGAATATGAGATGCGGCAGGCCGGGACCTGGGATGAATCACAACAAACCCAGACTCAAACCATTTGCCCTTACTGCGGTGTCGGGTGCAACTTAACGCTGCACGTTCAAGACAATCGTATTGTCAAAGCCACTTCACCCCTCGACCACGACGTCACTCATGGAAATCTCTGCATCAAAGGCCGCTTCGGCTGGCAGTTTGTGCAAAATCTCGAAGAAGATAAATCCGACTAGCCGCAGATAAACAGAGAGTGGGAGCCGCTGTCCTCAGCGGCGAACGGCAGGAGAAGGGCGATCTTCATTGCCCTACTTGTCGATCATGGCTTGGAATTTCTCAATCGGAAGGTTGGCTTCCACTTTCTTCCCATAGTACGTTTTCGCCACATACTGCTCCTCCCATATCCAATGGACCACGATGACCTGCGGCACATAAGGCGGGAGATTCTTCCGAAAGTAGTCTGGGTTCACAGTCACAAGCGCCTGGCCGCCCTTTTCCTCGGTCGTGAAGACGTTGGGGCTCTCAAAGAATCTTGTTTTTTCTATCCCATCCACGATCGCAGGGGAGTTGAGCGTTTTGTCGGCCTCATTCTCCTTCAACTCTTCCTGAAACCGTGCGCTGATGGACTCCCTGGCCTTGGTTGCGTCGGCAAGCATCTGCCGTACCCCGTCCTTTATACCGAGTGGATCTTCTGGCATTTGGAGAGTCTTCTTCGCGCCCGCGATCATGTCGTCGAATTGACGATGCACCGTCTCGATCATGTAATCGAGGTATTGCTTACGGGTGATCGGGCGATAGGGCCGCATGCCCTTTCGGGTCAGTATCACCTTGCCATGTACAGGCTTGCCGACTTCGGTAGGGGTTCTATACACGTCGTAGCCTTTCCAGGTTTCTGTCGGGCGCTCAAGAAGGAGCACCCGGCGTCCGTTTACCGTGAACTTCGGGTTGATGTCCTCCGACAAGAACCCCCCATTGAACTTCACTATGAAATAGGTACCGGTCTCTCCGTTGAGGAGGGGTCTGAAAGGCGCGCCCGCCAGCGCTGCGGGTGACCCTGGTCTCGCGTCCAGCAAACAGGAGTAATTGTAGAGGGTGGCGAAGTAGGAATACTCATACTTGATAATTTCTGCGCTGTAGCGAGATGTCACAGGACCATCCCTCATCCACCTTGCCTCCATGCCCGACAGGTCCGGATAGGCCTCCAGCAGCAACGGATGGACGGCGTCGATGCGGTTTGTGACCTCCCGGTAATGTTCATTGGTGACTAACTCTCGTGGGGGCCGTAGGCTGTTAGAAGGAGCTTTCCATTTTCCCTTGGTCGCCATGATCATCGAGTCGTTGCAGATGGGCGGTGCCTGGGCGAACGCTGCGGAGTTGCAGATGCCGAGGCAAAGAACGGCGGTAAGAACGGTTCTCTTGATCATGGTTTCCTCTTCGGACCGCAGACGATGGTCCCGTTCGTAGTACCGCCTTTAGGCGGCCCGGCTAAAGCCCGTTGCTACCAGCATTGAATGCCCTCTTACTTAAGCGATACCCGATTGGAAAGTCTTCAGGGCATGACTCGAAATTAACGGCAGGACAAGGAGTGTCATCATGTCCTACCTGTCGATCATGGCCTGGAACTTCTCAATCGGAAGGTTGGCTTCTACCATCTTCTTAAAGTAGCTGGACGCCACACCCACCTGCAATTGCCATTGGACCACGATGAACTGCGGCACGTAGGGTGGGAGATCCTTCCGAAAGTAGTCCTGGTTCACAGTCACGAGTGCCTTGCCCCCTTTCTCCTCGGTTGTGAAGATGTCGGGACCCTCTCCTTCCACGATCGCCAGGGAGCCGAGTGTCTTGTCAGCCGTGTTCTTCTTCAACTCCTCCTGAAACGGTGCGGTGCGTTCATCTCTCATCCTGGCTGCGTCGGCAAGGCTCCGCTTTGCTCCTTCTACGAATTCCGGCACGCGTGACGCATCCGGATTTTTCAAGATCTCATTTGCGGCAGCGGTAGTGTCGTCGTAAAAACGCTGGATTTCTGCGATCTTGTAATCGAGATACTGCTTCCGCGTGACCGGGCGATAGGGCAGCATGCCCTTTCGGGTCAACAGCACCAGGCCTCCCTTTTCGATTGCATTCTGCTGTGGAACGTACAGCTCGTAGCCTTTCCAGGTGCCTGCCGGGCGCAGACGATGGAACACCTGGAGTCCGTCCACGGTCATTCCCGCCGTCGTCATCGGGAACCCGCCGTTGAAAGTCACCATCAGATTCGTCTCGGCTGCTCCACGGACATAGACGGGATTAAAGGGCGCCCCCAATTTCCCTAAGATGGAATCCGGTGATGCGTTAGGCGCGCAGAAGTACTGACTGAGGCCGCCAACATAGTAATAGGCAAGAAGTCCTGGGGCGAAAGAACTCGGCGCACCACCTCCGTGCCACCATCGTCCTTCCTGTATGCCCACCAGTTCCGGGTAGGTCTCCAACAGCAAGGGATGAACGGCATCCGCGCGCTTTGTGATCTGCAAGTACTGCTCGTTTGTGACCTCCTTGGGTGAGGGCCGAGGGGCATGCTGGGTTACCCATTTCCCCTTCAGCGACATGATTGCGGCATCATCGCAGACCGTGGTCTCGGCGAATACTGCGGAACGAAAAACGGCAAGGAACAGAATGACGATAAGAAATGTCCTCTTGATCATGGTTTCCTCTTTGGACCGCAGAGAACGTTCGTTTCCAGGTTCTCGACTTGGCGCGCAGCGAATCAAGTTCCTACGGTTGATCCAGTCCGTCGAGCCAGAGCAGGATCGGCGAGCGACTGATCCAGTTCATTCCACCGCCAGGCCGCGTCCAGGGACGCACCCCGCCACCCCAGTTCATGATGCGGCCACTCGCGAGGACCGCAAAGCAGACCGAATTAATCGTGAAGATGGACTGAACACCCGTCAGCGACTTGATGACACCCGGCACGTTTGTCTTATTGTTGTCTCGGCCCAGGTTGCCGTACGTGTCGTCTCCCCACGAGATGATGGTTCCGGTTTCGGTCAGTGCGATCATGTGACGAAGTCCGGCCCCGATAGCCCGAATGCCTTGCACCCCAGGCACGAGTGCAGGTGTCGGGCTAGGGGCGCTCTCACCGACCCACGGCGCCCGGCCAAGTGCCCCGTTGGCTGAGCTTCCCCAGGTCATTACGGTGCCGTCGGCCAGAAGGGCCGCCGAGAACCCATCGCCGCCGGTGGCAAGTGCCACCGCATTGCGAACACCCTGAACCGGCACTGGCCGGTCGCGATCGATGGTCGTGCCATCACCGACCTCTCCGAGCTTATTGCTACCCCAACCTCTAACCGTTCCATCCTTGAGCAACGCCAGCGAGTGTTCGCGCCCGGCGCTGATGGCCGCGACGTCCGTCAAATTCGGAATGCGCACGGGAAACGGCACATACGTCATTGCAGACGGCGTATGGGTTTTGAACTTGATGATGGGCAACGGACCAATGCCGAGCTGTCCTCTGTCTCCTTTGCCCCACGCATAGACGCTGCCGTCGCGGGCTAGCGCCAGAACGTGGGAGTCCTGCGAGGAAACATCGACGGCGTCAAATTTCGTCGCCAAAGGCACTGGCAGATTCGAGTTCGGTGCCCAGGAGGCCGTCGCTTCAACCACCGATAGCGGTGTGGTGCCGAGGCGGCCGCTGCCGGCGTTCCAGCCCCAGGAGAGCAGCCGGCCATCGGCGAGCACCGCGAAGGAGCATGCGTTTCCGGCCGCCGCTTTGACGACGTTGGTGAGGCCCGGAACCGCCACCAGAGTGAACGCGCTCAAGGGCTTGTTGTGCCCAAGGCCAAGCCAATCTGGCGCCAAGCCATCGCTTCGTTCCTGTATGAGCCAAGTTCTGAGCGTCCCTCCCGGTTCGAGGAGCAGTCCATGAGTTCCGAGGAATACGCGGCATTTTGCTGAGGGACGGATTTGTGCCCAGGCACGTGAGGCAACCCAAGGGGAAGCGGCCAAAAGCGTGAGCGCGCGTCGTCGATTCATTTCTCGATCTCCTTCAGCCAGGACTCGGCCGCAGCGCGGGCTGCCGTGGAGGCCTCCTGGCCCGCGATGACTGCTGCCTGCCAAACCCACGACTTTTTCCTGTCGGCGGGATCGACGAACTCGATGCCGTCGGCGCCGCCAGTGAGGCTGATGGTCCTGGCCGAGAAGTTGGTGTCGGCCGTCGCCTTCAGGAACTCGCGCAATCGGCGCGCGAAGAGCTTCTGAGGGTCGGCGGGAAGCGCCTCTTCCGCGTCTTTGGCAAGCGCGCCGTTTCCAGCCGACTGGCCCCGAGCAGCTTCCATCTGAGCTTTGAGCTTCTTAAAGGTCTCAGGATCCCGTGCGATGGCCTCGCCGTGATTGATCTGTTCGAGAGCGCCGGCACGGTCAGCAGGGGGCATCAAGGCCGCCATCCGCTTAGCCTGCTCCACTCCGGCCAGCATGTCGTCCAGGGTTTTCCGAACTTCCTCGTCGACAGTGAGCTGCTTTGGCGGCACTCCCACGTCTCTGCGGTAGTTGGTATAGAGGGTCTTGAACGTAGGCGAGTTGACGTAGGCCTTAGCCCAGGTAAACAGAGCCGTGGCAGCCGGGCCGCGAGCGGAGGGCGGAAGCTTGAGAAACGCCCGATTGCCGGCGACCACAATCTCGCTTCTGCGGCTCGATGCGGGACTCTTGATTTCATCGAACAAAAACTTGCGCGCGGCGGCCTCCGTGAGGCCGAGTTGCACGAGCGCGCCCTCTGCCAACAGCGCGCCACTTGCTATGACGATGGCGGCAATCGCGACAGATGCCGACGTTCTCCGACTGCTTCTGACCAAATCTCGCCTCCGCTATGATTTACTTCGAGCCGGATTTCCGCTATGCCGTCCGACTCCGTATGGTCCAAGATCAGGACCTTGAGCTCCGCGTTTTCCCTCAGAACGTCGGTGATTTCCTTCAAGGTGCCATACGACTCGGGCTTGACTCGGTAGCTGTTCACAATGATGATCGTGGGAGCCTTTGCGCTCTTAACGTCACATCACGCCTACATTCCACTTATCATTACGCACCGCCAAACTTTGCACCAGACTGAGCCCTTTCCCAACAACGGACCCCTCCACGAGCTGCACGCCTTCGAGTCGAAAGATACCCCCACCATGCAAAGATACCTTTATGACACTCGATCGGCCCTACCATTTTCCGATTCCGAATGTCGGGTATGATTGTCTAAGGCAGCGGAGAGTGTCAACGATTTTGAGACACCTGCCAACCGAAATTAGTGCAACGATCCATCACTTTGGTTCCTCCGCGAACAGGTCGAAAATAGCTGATAAATCACCGATATCAAATGGGCAAAGATCATGGCTTTCTCTTAGAAACGATAAGAATGAGAGCCGCAGATATACGCGAATGAACGCGAATAAGCGAGAAAATGAGTAGCGCAGACTCCTCAGATGTCTGAGGTATTTTGGATTTCACGAGTCAATCAAATTTAGAATAGCCAAAGCCAATCACAAATATCAAATGAACAATGAACGATGGCCAATGACCAATGACCAATAATTTCCTCTTTCTCGCTTCCCGCCGCTCAAGCTATCTCCACCACTTCTCAATTTCCTCCAGGGTCTTTCCTTTTGTCTCCGGGAGAAATCTCCAGATGAATACGAGTGTGATGACGCAGAGGAAGGCATAAAGCCAGAACGTGCCAGAAGGTGTGAGAACATTCATCAAAGACAAGAACGACAAGGTCACCAACAAGCAGGCGGCCCACAAGAAGACGGTGGCAATGGCCATGGCTCTTCCGCGAACACTCGTGGGAAACAACTCAGAAATGATAACCCACACGCCAGGACCCATCCCCACTGAAAAAAATGCCACGTAAGAAAAAATCATCACCAGGATTAAGAGTTGGGGCGGAGAGGCTCCGTGGAAGGCGATTCCCAATCCAATCAAAGATAGGGCCATGCCTCCAGAGGCTGTCAGCAGCAAGGGTTTTCGTCCTACCTTATCGATGATCCAGAGCGCCATCAGGGTAGCCACAAAACTAATCAGCCCAACGACGACGTTAGCCCGTAGAGCATCACTGGCAGATGAGGCATTGTTCCGGGTCAAGATGATGGAGCTGTAATAGAGGATCGTATTGATCCCGGTAACTTGTTGAAGAATAGCGAGAGCAATGGCTATCAGCATCGGTCGCCTCAGGCCCGGCTGGAAGAGTTGAACAATTGAGCCTTCCTCCTGTGCAATCGCTTCCTTAATCTCTTCCAATTCTAGCTGAGCCTGCCTCTTTCCACTGACTTGCGAGAGGATCTTTCCGGCCAGCTCAAACTTTCCCTGCTTGACCAGCCAGCGTGGACTTTCCGGCATAGACAATATTCCCAGGGCAAAGAGCAACGAAGGAACCCCGGCGACTCCAAACATCCAGCGCCAGCTGGAGACGCCGATACCAGAGAGCACCCAACTCACAAAATAAGAACAGGTAATCCCAGTGATGATCGCCATTTGATTTAACGAAACCAGTCGTCCCCGGATCTCTGCCGGGGCGATTTCGGCGATATACAGGGGAGAGAGCATCGAGGCCACGCCAATGGCGAGCCCTCCAACAAAGCGCGCGGCAATGAATTGAGCCAGGTTGCTGGGAATGGCAGCTCCAACCGCGGAGAGAAAGAAAAGTCCTGCCGCCAGAAACAGAATCCGCTTTCGTCCATAGCGATCGCTCAGCGAGCCGGCGAAACTGACGCCGATGACACATCCGAGCAACAGGCTGCTGGCTGCAATTTCGATCTGTACATCGGTCAGCTGAAAAGTTTCCCTCAAAAATGGCAATGCGCCATTAATCACGGCTGTATCAAAACCAAACAGAAACCCTCCTACAGCAGCCACGATAGAGACCAGGTAAACGAAAACGAGACTGCCTTCATGTGGTTTCCCTTCTGGTTGACGAAGGGCTGTCTTAAAGGGTGGAGTCATTTTTCCTCGCATGGAGTTGCAGCGTGTCGTTGCATGGTTTCAATCCTCTGATTACGATCTTAAGAAAGCTGTTCGAAGGCTGATGAGACTTATGCCAACTCAAGACCAGAACGGCCCGGGTAGGAAATAGCGGTGCGATAAAAAACTAACTCTTTTTAGGGAAAGAAGAAAGCAAGAAAAGTTCGAGCGTTCCAGGCATCACTTGAATCCCGGCATTCGTTTTGCTAGGGTACAGTCGAGATATTCAGAAAAACCAGACCAGTGATTCGCATTGAGTGAGGAGATCTTAGATGACGCCAGGCCTTGAACCCAAGAAAAGTTTCTCCTTGTTCTGCCTGATCGGGCTTCTGTTCCTGCTCTTGTATGGGGTGTATCTGATAGTCCTGCCTTTTTCAAAACCGATCCTGTGGGCGATCCTTTTGACACTTTCCTTCCAGCCGGTGTTCCGGCTGATTCAGACTCGGATCCGTAATCCAAGCGGATCGGCCCTACTGACCATTTTGTTGATGGTCTTGGTGGTATTGGGCCCTTTGGCTTATTTGGGAGTCAAAGGAGCGAATGAAGGGCGCGAACTCTACTACCAACTCGAGGCACAAAGCCAGCAAGAAGGGGGGTGGACCAATTTGTACAATCATTTGGTAGAGGGACCCGTGGAGTGGGTGGCGAAAAAGACAGGTGTCGCCGCGCCGGACCTTCGGGTCATGCTTCTTTCTAGGATAAAGGCAATGAGCACGGCTTCCATATCGTGGGCTAGCTCTCTGTTCAGTAATATTGCCAGCACCATCGGCATGGTGCTCCTGGTCCTTTTTATCATGTTCTTCCTATTCAGGAGTGGAAGTGATTTCTACCGATTGCTCATAACCTATGTCCCGCTGGGACACGATCGGACCAACGAGCTGCTAAATCTCATGGCCAATGCGATTGTCGCCAATTTGTACGGCATGGTAGCGGTCGCCGGATTGCAAGGAATATTGGTGGGAGTTGGTTTTGCCATCGCCAGTCTTCCGTCTCCGATAATCTGGGGGACGATGGCCTCATTTGCCTCGTTGATTCCTCTCGTGGGCACTGCCCTGGTATGGGTGCCGGGTGTGATCACATTAGTCGTTGCCGGGTCATATGGCAAAGCCGTATTTCTTTTGATATGGAGCGCGGTTCTAGTAGGAATGGTCGATAACGTCATTCGTCCCCTGCTGCTCAAGAAAGGCGTGGAGCTAAACACGCTCATGATCTTCTTTGCATTAATGGGAGGAGTGCAGGCCTTTGGGCTGCTTGGTCTTTTTGCTGGGCCTGTCATCTTTTCCGTGACCCAGGCAGTATTTAGAATCCTCTACGAAGAAAAACAGGAATGGGAACGGCGAATGTCAGCGGTTCCTGAGCAGGTAGGGAATAGAACTGCGCCTTCGGAAGCCACGGGAGGGGAATAAAGCACCGAGCTCCCAGCATCGGCTCCCCCTGCCCCCGGGTGGAATGCGCGCTCCGTCGCGCGTTCATTATGCCAGCGACGGTCCCCCCTGGCCCCAACGCGGGAGAAGGGTTGGGGGTGAGCGACTTCTAAAGAAGAGTAATTTGTCATTGTTGATTGTTCATTTATCATTTTCCATTGAAAAGCTTAAATCAAAAATGGCAAATGGGAATTGACAAATGACAAATAGGATTGCTGCAGCAAGACATCCCCCGCAGCCCACAGTGGTCCCCCCTTGCACAGGGGGAGATTTCAGGGAGGTGGCGTCTGCACTTACTCCTCCCAATCTCCTTCAAGCCTGCGCAGGGGGACGGTGTCCCATGCGTCCGCTCCACCTCGCGTTCATTGAGCCTTTGCGAGAGACAATGGTGGGCCGTGACTGCCTGGAACGCTACGGCGAGCGTTCCCTACAACCTAAACAAAAACGCCGCAGACCGAATTTCCCGATCTGCGGCGTTTTTGTTTTTAACCGGAGCGATCTGTGATTACTTGACCGATTTGTGCGGATCGATGACAAACTTCTTGGCCGCGCCTTTGTCGAAATCCTTGTACCCTTGCGGCGCCTCATCCAGTGAAATCACCGTCACGTTTACCGCCTTGGCGATCTGAATCTTGTCGTAGAGAATCGCCGTCATCAACGCCCGGTTGTATTTCATCACCGGGCATTGTCCTGTCGTGAAGAAATGCGACTTCGCCCAGCCTAATCCGATCCGGATGCTCAACCGTCCGACTTTGGCGTTCTCATCCACTCCGCCCGGATCTCCCGTCACATACAACCCCGGAATGCCCAGCGCTCCGCCTGCCCGCGTAATCTCCATCAACGAGTTCAAGACCGTCGCCGGCGCTTCTTTCCCCGAGTCCGATCCATGTCCCCGTGCTTCAAACCCTACGCAGTCCACCGCACAATCCACTTCCGGGACTCCCACAATCTGCTCAATCTGCTCGGCAATCGTCGCCTTCTTCGACACATCCACCACTTCACACCCGAAACTCTTCGCCTGCGCCAACCGCTCCGGGATCAAATCTCCCACAATCACACAGGCCGCTCCCAGTAACTGTGCCGAGGCCGCACTGGCCAACCCTACCGGCCCCGCCCCTGCGATATACACCACCGATCCCGGCCCGGTCCCCGCACTCACCGCCCCGTGATACCCCGTCGGAAAAATGTCCGACAAACAGCGTCAAATCCCGGATCTTCGTCATCGCCCGCGCCTTGTCGGGAAACTTCAACAGGTTGAAGTCCGCATACGGTACCATCACATACTCCGCCTGCCCCCCAATCCATCCCCCCATGTCTACATACCCGTAAGCCGCTCCCGGCCGCGCCGGATTCACATTCAAACACACCCCCGTCGCCCGCTCCTTGCAGTTGCGACACCGCCCACAGGCAATGTTAAACGGCACCGACACCAGGTCCCCCACCTTGATAAACTCCACATCCCGCCCCGCTTCAATCACTTCCCCCGTGATCTCGTGCCCTAACACCAGCCCCATCGGTGCCGTCGTCCGCCCTCGCACCATGTGCTGGTCGCTGCCGCAGATGTTGGTCGCCACAGTCTTTAAAATCACCCCGTGTTCGCACTTCCGATTCCCGATCGCTAGCTTCGGGTAGTCGATGCTTTGCACCTCCACCACCCCCGGCTTGATATACGCTACTCCACGATTGCTTGCCATGGTCTATTCTCCTTGATTAATTTAGTCTTGAAGTACGGTAAAAATGAAAATACCGTGAGGTTCAACTGAACAGGCTTAAAACGGGATTCCCCTTGACGAGCTCCCTGGGTTGATTCAAATCGTTCAAAATTTCCATTTCCGGATGGATGCCTAAGGAATAATAAATCGTGGCGACCAGATCCGTAGGATGGACGGGGTTTTCTAACGGAGACGATCCGGTTGCGTCGGATTTCCCGTAGATTTCACCCCGCTTTACTCCGGCGCCGGCGATCAATGCCGTGTAGCAATAAGGCCAATGATCGCGCCCGTCGGGAGAATTGACATTTCCAGAAGTGCTGACACCGAGGCGAGGCGAGCGTCCGAATTCGCCGACCGCGATCAAAAGGGTGTCTTTAAACAAGCCCCGCTGGTCGAGGTCTTCGATCAAGGCCGACAACGCTTTATCGAGAACGGGGCAGTGCAAGTTCTTGAGCGGGCCAAAGTTTGCCGAGTGAGTATCCCAGGAATCGACTTCAGGATTGCCATTGGCGACGGAAGGCCAATTCAATTGAACAAAGCGTGTGCCCGCTTCCACCAGACGTCGGGTTAACAAGGCTCCCTGGCCAAAAGTCGTTCTGCCATAGCGGTCACGGACCTTGGCTGGCTCCATTTCCAAATCAAAGGCATTGCGAGCTTTTCCCGAGAGCACCAGATCATATGCTTTCTCGTAATATTGGTTCAGAGCAAATGAACTGACCGCTTTTTCCAGGTCCGGCATGGAATCATTAATTCCCTTAAGCAGTTCAAACCGCGATTGAAGGCGATCCGGAGGGACATCGGTCCGGAGCGTCAGGTCGTCGAGTTTGATGGACTTGTTCGGATCCTGATACAAGCGATACGGATCATAGGCTTTTCCCAGGAAACCCGCTGCGCCCCCTTTTCCAATGACACCGCTTTCCTGCAACGGGCGGGGCATTTCAACGAACGGGAGCATGGCGTCTTTGGGAGGTTTCATCTTGGAAATCTGGCAACCCATGTGCGGGAAATCCCTTGGAGATGGCGGTTCCAATTGTCCCGAAGGGGACACTTTGTCTGGAGGGTAGCCGGTCATCATCTGGTAGATGGCAGCCGTGTGGTTAAACAGGCCGGATGGCGTATAGCTCATGGAGCGGATCAAAGTAACCTTGTCCATCTGCTCGGCCAGCATAGGCATGATCTCACTGACATAGATCCCTGGAACTTTTGTCTTGATGGGCTTGAAGTCGCCGCGAATATTGGAGGGTGCGTCGGGCTTGGGGTCCCAGATATCCAAATGACTCGGTCCACCCTGCAGGAAAACCAGGATCACCGATTTGGCGTTACCAAATGGTTTACCGAGGGGGGCGCTCGCTGCTTCTGCTGCGAGCGCTTTCAAAGAGAAAAATTGAGGCAGGCTCAAGCCGACGAGCGTCGCACCACCAACCTGTAAGAATTGGCGACGAGACACTCCATCGCAACTACTGCCTTTGGCTCCCGGAATCGTTAACATAGTAACCTCCACATGACTTCAATTTAGTCTTCATTGCTGCTCATTACGCAGTGACCTGATTGTCTACCGATTAAACAAGAACGCATTGCTGTTGAGCAACGCCCACATCAGGTCCTGGGATTTCTCAGCACGATTCTGACTACTCGATAGATAATGCAGCCCCATCTCCATCTCTTTTGGTTCCGGAGGCCGGCTGTATGCGGCTAAATAAAGTTCCTCAACGATCTTGTTGTCCGGTGTCCCCTGTATGACCAATTTAGCGACCCGGCCTTCCGGATTCGATATTGCCTCAGCCACAAAAGGGCCATTGATGAGGTTTAGCGCCTGCGTCAGACTGACGTCACTGCGTCGCTCACACTCGCAGGCGGAATCCCGTTGCGGCCTGCCGAAAAGATCCAAGAAACCTCCCATTCCCACCGTTGCGTCCGGAAACTGCGCCGCGTGGAAACCCTTCGGGACTTCTTTGAATTTCAAGGTGTTGCCTGTAGCCACACTAATGGCATCAAAAAGAGTCTCGGCCGGGAGACGCCGCGGCAAGGCATGGGAGAAGTTGACTTCATCTTCCCGATTCCATTCGTTTGGTTCGAAGCTCATCTGATACGTTCGGGAATTCACAATGGTCCGAACAAGATGCCGCAAATCAAATTGATGGTTTGCGAAGTCTTTAGTCATGGCAGCCAGTAGGGGCTCGTTGCTGGGAGGGTTGCTGGCCCGGATATCATCGACTGGTTCGATAATGCCGCGGCCAAAGAAATAGCTCCACACGCGATTTGCGGCCGCCCTGGCAAAGTACGGATTGTCTTTGGAAGTCAACCAGCGAACCAGAACCATCCGACGGTCACTGTCCTGTGGGGACTCCGTTGAACTTCCGAAAAGCACTTTGGGTTTAATGATCCTTCCATCTTTGGGGTGTTTGGTCTGACCTTCTTCTCTCTTGACGTAGACAATTTCTTCCTGACTATCGATTCCTTCTTTAACCCCGATGGAGTTAAAGAATGCAGTCATCTCGTAGTATTGGTTCTGCGTCCATTGTTCGAAGGGGTGGTCGTGGCACTGCGCACAGACCATGCGCACTCCCAAGAACAACTGGGTCGTTGTCTCCATGGCCACTTTGGGGTCTTTGCCTACACGAAAGAAATTGGCGGCTGGATTTTCGTAGGTGCTTCCTCTGGCTGTAAGCATCTCCCTGACCCAAAGGTCGTAGGGTTTGTTCTGAGCCAGAGAAGCCTTGATCCATTGCTGATAAAGCCATACCCCTTTGTCTCCAACAAACTTGCGATTGTTTTGGAACAGGTCCCCCCATTTCACTGCCCAGTGATCGACGTATTCGGGCCGCGCCATCAGTCGATCGATCAACTGGGCACGCTTGAGACGGCTTTCAGCCGGATCGTTCTGAAATGCCCGTACTTCTTCGGGAGTGGGTGGCAAACCGATCAGATCTAGGTAAATACGGCGGATAAATTCGCTATCTGTCGAAAGTTTCGAGGGAAGAATTCGCAACTTCCTCAGTTTGGCATCTTCAAACTGGTCAATGTAATTGTTTTGGGGCAACTGGGCCCATTGGAAACCGGGGCGGTCATCGAGAACTGTGATAGTGATGGTTTCAAACCTTCCCCCGTAACGAACCAACAGGGCCGATTCTCCTTTGCGCAAGGTGCTGACCAGTCCATCCTGACTCACTTCGGCAACGGTCGGAGTATTGCTAGAGAAGTTGGCCTCTCGTGTGACGTCACGCTCGGTGCCATCTCGATAATGCGCGAGGACGGACACTTGCTGGCCCATTCCTGGCTTGCTGAGCAGAATGTCTCTCGGAAGAACTTCCAATTTGTCTACCTTCGACGATTCTAAATTCCCAAAAGGAGTCCCACTGGAGATCCATTGCACAATCATTTGGTAGTAGCGTGAATCGGGTTCGATGCGGAGGTTCCCGCCATGTGGAACCTGCATGGTGGGCTTGGCGATCATGAGGCTGTGAGCGGGGTCGACGCGGTTTACGCGCCGGCCAGACACATCATGAACCAGCATTTCAAAATCAAATTCCGGATCATAACCCCGCAAGGAAAGCTTGAATCCGTTCTTTCCTTTGGCGGCCCCATGACAGGGGCCCGAAGTGCATCCAACTTTGTTAACTATCGGAGCAATATCCCGGACAAAGTCAACAGGGCGTGATTTTGCCAGCGACTGGATGCTCACTGGGACCTCGGTTTCCAATCCGCCAGCCTGGATCTTGAGCTGAGTCTCACCTTCTTTGATCGGAGAAACATACCCCTGAGCATCAATCACGAGCTTGTCATCCCGCAAAGTGAACTTGGCCACCTTGGTCAGATCCTCGGTGCTTCCGTCGGCCATCTTCCCGGTAACCAGGAGATGATAAGAATCACGACGGTCGGTGAAAACCAAACGGGGTGGCACGATTTCCAGTGAGACGAGTTTGCCAGGTGCTGCCGTCGGGCCGGCAGCAACAGATGGGACACTCGGTTTCGCGGCGAGGGGCCGGGGAGTTGTCTTATCGGCTGAGAACGAATCCCCCCCGAAATAAAGCGATGCAACTGCCAGGGCAAAAATCAAAGGCAATAAATTTGTTTTTCTATTAGAAACCATGGTCTTCACTCCAAAATTCCATTTCGAAAATCTAAAACAACTAAGCCATATTTCTTAGTCGGTGCTTGCCGCTAAGATTCCTCAAAATTACCTAAACGCTCGGGCTGGCCGGAGTCAATTATCCCTGGCTACAGCAATGGCCGTTCACTTCACGGCTTGTTGAATGCTCCCTTTACTTGCCGAAACAACCAGCCGAGCCTTCTGCTCTGGTACGCTATACTCCTGTTGGTCCCTCCGTTCCGGAATGGTTGCTGAGGAGAGTATTCGAATGGGAAAGTCTCCTGGGGCAACTTCCGGACTGGCCTGAAAGACCAGAGAAAAATCGTTCTGATCGGGTTTCATAATGACATCCTGACAAGTCAAATGATCAGGCAAATCATCTGCCCGGACCTTGATGATTCCGGTAAACCCCGGTTCTCGCTCTACTTTGCCCGCCAATTCGAATTTTCCGCCGGTCTTCATCTCAATCGTCTGCGAGGCAAGTTTCAATACATAGCCCGGCACTATCTCGACCGTGATTGCGGGGGAAGTCACCACCTTCTCCAATTTCCCACCGACCATCTTGGATCCATCGAATATGAAGTCGAAAGTCACGAGAGGCGTTGCGAAGGTGGTGGCTAAAGTGAAGCCTCCTTCTTGGTCAAAGTCGGGACGGTCTGTTCTTCGTGCAAACCTGAAGTCTTTGATGGATGCCAACCCTCGAGGGTCGGGACGCACGGTCTCTGTGGAAGCTGTTGGCCTAACGAGTTTCCATTTTAAGAGAAATTCTGTTCCTTGGATGATGCGGACATGATGAGTAGAAAGCTCGAGGCCCAAAGGCAAAGGCTTTGTCGTTGCGGCGGGCATTTGGGTGCTCAGCCAGGGAGCTTTGACAGGCTTTTGCTTATTTCCCTGGACCACATTCAAAATGCCTGGTCCGGCGACGAGTTTGCGGATGGGCGTTGGGGAAGAAACAGCGTCCGCATAGATGGTCATTGGAAAGGAACGAATTTTAGCCTCAGGCGGGGCAGAAAGTGTAAAGACTCCGGGAATCTGGGACCGCCGGTCCTCAGGGGGATTCATTTCGGCGGGAATGTTCCCACCTTCGAAAATGATGTCGGGTGGAAGATCTGGAATACTCAAGCGAATGGGCCCATCATAGCCTCGGCGATTGACCATAACGTCCACCGCCACCGAACCGTTCTGGGGAATATTCACGTACGGGGTGTTGAGCTCGATCGCAAAATCGGGTGCCTGCTCATAACCGACCAGACGGTAGGCGTAGTCAGGTCCGCTGCGTCCAATCAAGTCTTCCACGGCAACAATAATTTCCGTCACGTTGTCTGGCACTTGAAAGGAAAGACGCGGATCCACCTCGTTGCGGCTTCCTTCAAAATTGAAGGGGTTTCTTCCATCCTCTTTGCCCAGTTCCGCGATATCCAGACGTTTGTTGGTTGCGGCATCATAAATAGAGAGGACACCCAGCAATTTCGAAGTTTGGAGTGAGGCTGCTTCCATCTCGAAATTCCAGTGCTGGCCGGGGGAAACTTTGAGACGATAACGGTCTATTTCTCCGGGTTGGCTAATTCGGCCATTGACCACAGTTGCCAAAGGAAGAGTCGGCAAGCTTTCTAAAGTTGCCGTCTTTTCCTTCTCTGACGAGGGAGTCTTTCCTTGGCCGGCGGAGGCGTTTACAGGCTCCAAAGTTTCCGGCAAGCCACCGATGCGGAAGAGGAAAGGAAGGCTGTCGCTCCCCGGAAGCCCGACCGGCATGAATACTTTCGTGGGATCCTGTTTGAGGTCCGGCTTCACTGTGACAGGCTTGGCTAGATTCCCTCCAAACATCGTCACGTCGACAGAACCCCCTCGTTGCCAGCCCAACGGAAACATTCCCTCTGCAAAAGGATACGAACCGATTTTCAGACGATAGAAGTTTTGTTCCTGGTCGCTATACTTCACGTCATGGACGACGATGAAATACTCGCCGGATTTCTGGAATGTGAATTCTTGCCGCGCATCGACGCCGATCCCGGGGCTGTCGTTTACTCTCCCAATTGTCGCGCCCGTAGCGTCCAGAATCTCGAACGCCGGGTCAATCGCCGAACCGCCTCGCCTCGCTTCAACTTCACAAACCCACTTCTCACCGGCCTTCACGTTAAAACGGTAATAATCCTGGTCCGGGCCTTCGAGAGTGCCATTGACTGTAATTGGCAGAGTTAACCTTTGGGCGCGCGCCACGGAATCATTGTTGGTCTTGTCGGTGGGCTGCTTCAGAAGGGATTCCTCTTCGGCTGTCTCGGGTAAAGTACCAATGCTGAAGAGCAGAATATTGGAGAGGCCCCGGTCCGTCCGGATGCGGATGGGGTAGAGTCCTACCTTTGCGTCTGCCGTCAACTGCACCAGGAAATAAAGCTGGGAATCAGATTCAGGAGTATCGGGCGGGGAGGACAAGCGCGATAGAGAACCCGGTAAAGTGGTAATGAGTTCAGCGCCACTCGTTAATTGTTCCCCTACGAGTGTGAGCGTGAAGGCTCTGCCTTGCTGCCCACCGCGCGGTTCCATGGATTTTAAGACCGGCCCCGCCGCGAATAAGTTAGCAGCGCCGTTAATCACGATGAAGATTTGAAAAAATACGAAAGATCGAAAACCACGGGGGACACGGGGACTAAATCGAAACACGTTTGATCCCATCCTTTAAAAGTTTCTTGTTAAAATTGATCAAATATCCTCGCTTGAATCGCAGAAGCCTCAGGTAAGTAATTACCTGCGCGATATGAATAGGGGCAAACTCTTCGATCGTTTTCAGTTCCAATAGAAGACAACCCGAAACTACAATATCCGCGCGGAAGCCAATGCCTAAATCCTTTCCACGATAATGAACCGGAATCTCTACTTGCCTTTTGGCTGGGATGTTCATCTTTTCCAATTCAATCATTGTTGCAGATTCATAAACTGATTCGAAAAGCCCAGGACCTAGTGTTCGATGAACTTCAGTCAAGGCTGTTAACACACTATCAATCAAGGCATGATTACAATCGATAAGATCGCCGCCACCCCCGTGCTCCCCGGCGGCTATTATTTTCATTTTTTCCAGGTGACCGTGCGGGAATCGCGACTTACCTCTTAAGTTGCCATATTCTTTTCGTATAGCTCGATCATCGTGGCGGATTCATATACCGACTCAAATAGCCCAGGGCCTAGACTTCGGTGGACCATTGTCACCGCCGTCAAGACTTTGTCGATCAAATTATCGTCACAATCGATTAGATCGTCGCCACCCCCGTGTCCCCCGTGGTCCATTATCTTCTTCAATATCTATTTCATGGAAATCGCGGGTTTTTCCAAGGGGACAGGAATAAATGTCGTGATCAATTTTCCAGTTTCGGGGTCATAGATCCGAATTTTGCCATCAAAACCGGCGGCTGCGAGGCGATCCCCTTTTGGATTAAAGGACAACGTGTATATTTCCCCTTCAAATCCCGTTAAGCTTGCCGTTTTCTGCCCGTCTTCCGTGCTATAGATCGCAATATCGCTTGCAGCTCCTCCTACGGCGATCTTCTGACCATCCGGCTTGAATGCCGCAGTCACAATTTTTCCCGGCTGTTTCTCAAATTGTCGGATCAGAGTGGATTCTTCGCCTACCCGCATGGCGCGAGGTCGGGTCATCATATAAAGTAACGGAAGACGGTCTGCCCCACCCACCAGCACGATATCTTTCTTAGGATGGCGAGCGACACAATCGAGTTCGCCACGCAGTTGATTTAGATTCTCAATGAACGCGCCCGTATTCACATCCATGAGTTTCACTGCACGGTCCCGGCCCACTGACACCAATCTTTTCCCGTCGACTGAAAATGCGGTTCCGAACACCCAATTATCGTGATGTGTCATCTTCTGCAGTTCTTTGCCCGATTGGACATCGATAATGCGAATCGTGTTGTCGGCACAGCCGAAGGCCAGCTTAGATCCATCCGGAGAGAAGGAAGCGCCAAATAAGGTGTCTGAAGAAACAGTGATAGATCGTTTTAGCTGGCGGGTTTCGAGATCCCAGATTTGAACTTCACCAAAGCGAGCGGGAGTTCCACCAACCGCCGCCATCAATTTCCCGTCGGGTGAGAAAACTATGGACTGGATGCGATCGGATACGCCCACCAGTCGCGCAACCAGTTCGCTGCCGTCGTATTTGTGGAGGAGAACTTCCCGATATCCGGAAACCGCTATCAAGTTGCCATCAGGAGAATAGGCGACAGCAACGATCGCCGGGGCGATGGTATAAACCGGAGGTTTTCCTGCCGCAACGGTATCCCGTCCCACATCAGGAGTGTCATCCGCTGCTCCTGCAGCAATCCAGCGTTGAAAGAAGCCAATTTGTTCAGCCGTAAGGGGTTCCCCTCCCAGGGGCATGCGGGGCTCCCGTTCCCCATTCAGGTAAGCCATGATCAGACTCTTACCAGGATCTCCCGGCACAAAAGCGGGCCCGCTGCGCCCTCCCGCTTTGAAGGACTCATAGCTCGTCAACATCAAATCAGCCTGTTTAGTGGCTGGCTGGTGGCATCCCTGGCATTGCCGCTGCAAGATGGGTCGAATCTGTTTGAAATAACTGACAGGCTCGCTGGTATCCTTCTTCCCGGCATCTTCGGCAGCAGCCATAGCTGAAGGAAGCATGAAAAGGACTCCACAAAAAAAGAGTTGAGCAAGCATATAAAGGCCCCGTCGCGAAGTCATAAGATCAACCGTTCCTCTCCCCACGGGATATTTGACAATCCCCTGCCTTCACCTGCACAGAAATCTCAGACAAATTTAGTTTAGGAATTCATGGGAAACCAACTATAGAGAATATAACGAATTGGAGGCATGATCAAGGTGATATTCGTTGTCAATTCTTTGATATAAGGTATCTTTTTCATTCAAAACGATCGGAGATCAAACATGAAAATTTCAACTGCAACTCCTATAGGACTAGTGGGGCTGGGAAACATGGGGCTCGGCGTCGCCGAAAATCTTCTTAAACATGGCTTCTCTTTAACGGTTCATGAACGAAGCGATAAGGTCCGCCAATGGGGATCTGGCCGAAAAGGAGTGCGGCTCACCACTTCTCTCAAGGAACTGGGCCAGGCTAGTCGGGTGGTCTTGCTAACTGTGACCGACAATGCAGCTCTCGATGAGGTGCTCTATTCCAAACAGGCGGTTTTGGCCGGGTTGCGTCGAGGGGACCTTGTCATTGATATGACGACCGGGGACCCTGCATTGGCCATCAGAAATCAAAAACGGCTAGCCAAGAAGGGGTTTCGTATGCTTGAGGCGCCCATGACGGGAGGGGCGGTCGGCGCCAGGGCGGGCACTTTGCTCCTCATGGTAGGCGGAGACAAACGGCTCTGTAAGGATTGCCAGCCCCTATTTTCGGCCATCTCAAGAAAAGTTGTCTATGCGGGCGGTGCAGGTATGGGCCAGAAGGTCAAACTGCTGCAAAATCAACTTTCGTTTACTCTTTTCCTGGCCACTTGTGAAGCGCTCTGGGCTGGAAAAGCGCTCGGTTTCGATCCCGCTCTATTAATTGATGTCTTTCAAAACAGCAATGCACGGAGCTATGAAACCGAACTCCGTTTTCCACGTTTTATCCTTTCCAATTCCTTTCAATCCGGGGCAAGCATTCGAGTCGCTTATAAAGACCTCAAACTGATTACGAACCTGGAACACCGCCTCAGAATGGATTTACCCCTTGCTCTGCGCACTCGGCAATACTGGGAGATGGCTCTGGAACGTTTTGATGCGCAGGCCGATTTCACCGAGGTGTACAAGTTGGTTCAAAACAATAAAGAGTTGCAAAGTCTGCTTCATCGCATCGGAAAGACTAAGAGTCCTAAATGAAGAGGGTTGGTCCCGTCATCCTTAATTAGTTATTGTGGAATGTGCGAGCGGGGGACGGCGGACCCGCATGCCCTTGCCACTCGGGCTTTTTTTTCTTCGGGTGGAGCGCCCGCTCCAACCGGAACAAATTGCTTGACACAAAATAGGCAGAAGACCTACCCGTTCTGATCTATTATTGGGAGTGAGCGGTTGGAAGCGTCGGCCTCCTGCCCGCTTTTCATTGATAAGTCCACCCCTGCACTCCTGGTGTGAAGAAATTGTAGCGGCGCTCTATGAGCGCCGACCAAGCCGTTGAAATGAAAAGAATCCGGCGGTCACAGCCCGCCGCTACAACCGATTTTTTCACACTTTCCCTCCGTCGGAGGGGAGTGAAGGCTTGAGAAGCCTTCACGCGTCTTTAGCCCTCAGGGGTGGGTCGAAGTCCCTTTACCACTGCGGTCTTTCACGCTTGGCACTGCAAACGAACCTTCCCCCAGTTAGAGGGAAATTAAGGCACGTCCATTCACTTGATTAAGGAGAACAGATGAGATCTCTATCACGTCGCTCGTTTCTGGTCACAGCCGCGGGAGCCGGTTTGCTCGCGAATCGTCTGGGATTGGCTCAAACTAGATACGCCGTTCAAAACCGGGTTGCCCAGTCCTCTTTCAATTCTCAGAAGACATACAAGGACCCGTTTAACGAAGTCGAGTTAGATGTCCTGTTCATTAGCCCAGAAAAGCAGGAGTATCGTGTCCCGGCTTTTTGGGCAGGGGAACAGTTATGGACTGTCCGGTTCTCTCCACCCACCCCGGGGCGCTATTCTTTTCGAACCATTTGCAGTGACACCGGCAATCCAGATTTGCATGGGCGGACCGGATTCATTGAAGTATTAAGCTACACAGGTGAAAGCCCGCTTTACAAACACGGGCCTCTCAAGGTATCCACCGATCTCCGCCATTTTGAGCATCGCGACGGAACTTCATTTTTCTGGTTGGGAGACACCTGGTGGATGGGATTATGCCAACGGATGCGATGGCCGGAAGACATTCAGCTGCTTGCTGCAGACCGGATCAAGAAAGGGTTTACTGTCGTCCAGATTGTCGCCGGCCTTTATCCCGATATGCCGGAATTCGACCCCCGCGGTGCCAACGAAGCGGGATATCCGTGGGAAAAGGGCTACAGCAGAATCAATCCGGCCTACTTTGATCAAGCCGACCTGCGCATCCAGTATCTGGCCGAGATTGGATTAGTTCCCTGTATTGTAGGCTGTTGGGGCTATTTTCTCCCGATCATGGGCCTCACGAAAATGAAGCAACACTGGCGATACCTGGTGGCGCGCTGGGGAGCTTATCCCGTGCTCTGGTGCCTGGCCGGTGAAGGAACGATGCCCTATTATCTTTCTAAGAATCCGGAAGAAGACAAAGTCGCCCAGAAGAAAGGTTGGACCGAAGTGGCCAGGTATGTGCGTCAGATCGATCCCTCTCATCACCCGTTGACAATCCATCCTTCGGAAACCGCTCACGATTCGGTTGATGATCCCACTGTGATTGACTTTGACATGCTCCAAACGGGTCACAGCGATCGCAACAGCATTCCCAAAACCGTCAGACTAGTCACCACTTCCCTGCAGCACATTCCCAAGATGCCCGTAGTGGATGGCGAGGTCTGCTATGAAGGGATCATGGAAGCCAGCCGGCAAGAAATTCAACGGTTTATGTTCTGGGCCTGTATTCTCAACGGGGCTGGTGGACATACTTACGGTGCGAACGGGATCTGGCAAGTCAATACAACGAAGCAGCCGTTTGGGCCGTCTCCACACGGGCGCTCGTGGGGAGATACACCCTGGGATGAAGCCGCTCAGTTGCCGGGGTCACGGCAACTCGGATTGGCTAAAACTCTTTTGCTGCGCTACCCGTGGTGGCGACTAGAGCCACATCCGGAATGGATCGATCCCCATTGGACTTCGGAAAATTATATTCAGCCCTATCTCGCTGGAATTCCGGGAGAGCTGCGAATCGCTTTTCTCCCACCCGTATGGAATGCTCCTAAGATGAAACAACTGGAACCGGGTATACGCTATCACGCCTTCTTTTTCAGCCCTCCCAATGGAAAGGAATATGAACTCGGCGAAGCCACGGCGGATGCTTCAGGGGATTGGCAGATTCCCGTTCCGCCGATCTTCCAAGATTGGGTACTAGTGATGGAGAGGAAAGGATAGAGAGGACAAGGGGGGGCTTGATTTTTTCTTGGGTTGGGATCGACCCATAACCGTTAACTCTAGACCTTGATCGCGAACCTGCCGTCGGAAAACCGAAACGCCAAGTGCGCCAAGAAAAAAACTAAACCCTGGCCCGCCCCCTCTATTCTTGCGCCACTCCAGGTTCTTTCGGATCGCTTAAGACCACCCTTCCGATGTCGTCGCACAATAGAATTCTCTTCCAGTTGATAATCAAACTTCGCCGGCAGCCACAAAAATCTCTGTCTTTTACTTCCTTTTCGTTCCCGGTGTTTCCATCCTCGGTTTGTACTAGTTTTGAACAGATGATCCAATCTGTAGTTAGCCCCTCAGGAGAGCGACCGCTGTCGGGGAATGCGGACGGCTTTGCAGGTCAACCCTATCAGAAGCCAACGCCGCCTGGTTCTGTCTTTCGGAAGATTGCGTTTACTGGTCCTCCAAAAAAAATTGCATTCGCAAGAGCTATATTTTGCGTATATAGGAAATGAAAGGCTTGGAGTGAGACAGTTCGAATGCATCGAGATGACAATGAGACAAAGGCGGATCAAAAGGTTGCTGGTCTCCTAGCGCTTGAGAAATTGATTCGGGAAAATCAGGCTATGGTCTATAGCTTGGCTTATCATTTTCTTAACGACACTGGAGAGGCAGAAGAGCTTGCCCAAGAAGTCTTTCTGAAACTTTCTCGACACGGAGCTCCGTTCCAATCACCTCAACATCTTGTCTTCTGGCTGCGAAAAGTCACATCAAATCTTTGCATTGATTGGATACGTCGTCGGAAGTCGGGGCATCTTGTGAACTTAGAAGATCTGGCGCAGATCGAAATTTCTGATCGAGAAGACGATCCCTTCCAGTCAAAGCGACTGCAACGTTTAATCGCGACGCTCCCTGAAAAGCAACGCCTCATAATCACTTTACGTTTTCAGGAGGATCTGGAGCCCAAGGAAATCGCTGATATTTTGGAAATGCCTGTGAATACCGTTAAAAGCCAATTGCAGAGAGCGATTGCTATATTGAGGGAGAAATTACAGGTGTTGGAGAAAGCAGCAGTATGAACAAATTTGAAAACCAACTCCGAAAAGCCTTATCGAGGAAAGAACCATCTGCCCTCTTCACCGCTCGGCTTCTTGAGATGATTGCTGTCCGCGAAAAGCATGACATTAGTTGGAAGAAGACTCTTCGTGAGCTCTTGGTAGCACCAAGGCTGCGCTGGGCGGCCGTCGGTGTTTTGGCCTGTCTGTTGGTGGGCTTGGGACGGCTCGGTTATCGAAGGGTCGAAAACCATCGACTGGCAGAGGTTGAGGGAGAGAGGGCGAAGGAACAACTCGTTTTGGCTCTGAGGATTGCAAATGAGAAGTTGAGCATTGTTCAGAAGAAACTGTTGAGGATTCAAAATAAAGAAACCCTTGATCGAGTGGAACGGTGAGACTTAAAGCTGAGGGCTTCAAGCGTGAATTCCAATGGACTTTCAATTAGTAGCCAACAGACAGCATTGGCATTAGAACGCATAGAGGCAGTTCCAAATTTCTAATAAGGAGGATTCATGAAGAATTTGAAATTGTATTGCCTTCTCTGTTTAGGGTCACTCCTTGTGATCGTGGTCCCCTTGGCTTATGGCCAAGAGGCAAAGCTTAAAATCGACCATCTGGATAAGCTGGCTGCAAAGGCATCCGAGGTTTCTGACGTCGACCTTGAAGGACCCATGTTGCAGACAGCCAGCAAGTTTCTTTCGAAAGGTGAGACTGATGCAGAGATTAAGGAACTCGTCTCAGGTCTGAAGGGAATTTATGTCAGGAGTTTCGAATTTGAGAAGGAAGGGGTTTATTCTCAGGCTGATCTCGACTTGATCCGCAAGCAGTTGCAGTCCCCAGGCTGGACAAGGATCGTGAGTGTACATAGCAAGCAGGAAAAAGAGTCCACAGAGATTTATTCCATGCTCAGTGGTGACAAGATTGTCGGCTTGGCTATTCTTTCGGCTGAACCCAAAGAATTGACCGTTGTTAACATCGTAGGACCGGTTGATCTCGCAAAAATGGGTGGACATTTTGGAATACCGCCAATGATCCTCAATACGGGGAAAACCCCGTCTAAATGAGCATTGCTCGGGAATCTTGCCGTTCAAGGTAGGGCGTGCTGCCGAGAGTGCCGTCAATCGGGGTTTCGACGAAACCTCCCTACCTACAAGAGTCGCTACATCCGGTAATCGTTCATTTTTGCACTGGATACAAGCCAGACAGGTTGCATCGAGGGCAACCCACTTCCAAGCGACAGCTGGACATTAAATTCCGTTTGAGTTACTCATTACGGATGCTTGACCGGCGTCGCTTCCTCGCATTGTGTTCTCACCTCGGTCTTTCTTCGACCCTTTTCCCCGGAGTGCTCTGGGCGCTTGCAGATCAAAAGACCCAGATCACCGTGGAAATGATCAATCAGGCTGCCCTCATTGCAGGAGTCACGATCCGTGATGAACTCAAACCTGTGATGCTTGAGGGCCTGAATCATAATCTCAAAAATATTGAAGCGATCCGTGCACTGAATATCCCTAACAGCCTGGCGTCGGCCTTTATTTTTGATCCGGTGCTTCCCGGGATGAAGTTCGAGTCGGAAGTTCGCCCGATGAAGATGTCGGCAGTGTCGGCCCCAATGGATTCGATCGTCCCAAAGGATCTGGAGAAATTGGCTTTTGCCACCGTTCATGAACTGGCGGAATTACTCCGGACAAGAAAAGTGACCGCGACGGCGCTCACGCAAATGTACCTGGCACGATTGCGGCGTTATGATCCCCAGCTGAAATTTGTAATTACACTCACTGAAGAAAGGGCCCTGGCACAGGCTAAAGAGGTCGATCGGGAGATTGCCGGTGGCCACTATCGCGGCCCGTTGCATGGAATTCCGTGGGGAGCGAAAGATCTTCTCGCTGTCAAAGGTTATCCAACGACATGGGGTGCGGGAGGTTTTCAGGGGCAAGTTCTCGATGAGAATGCCACCGTCGTGAAACGGCTGGATGAAGCCGGAGCGATCCTCGTTGCCAAGCTCACTCTCGGTGCGCTGGCCAAGGGCGACAAGTGGTTTGGAGGAAGAACGCGCAATCCCTGGAATCCTGTCCAAGGCTCCAGTGGTTCTTCAGCCGGTCCGGCTTCGGCGACCGCTGCCGGATGCTTGGGATTTGCAATTGGATCAGAAACGCTTGGTTCCATCTCTTCACCCTCCACCCGCTGTGGGACCACAGGATTGCGTCCGACTTTTGGGATGGTTCCGCGTACCGGTGCGATGGCACTTTCCTGGACCATGGACAAGCTGGGGCCCATCTGTCGCTCCGTCGAAGATTGTGCCCTCGTGCTCAATACGATCTACGGCCCGGATGATCATGATCGTACCGTGCACCGCGTGGCTTTCAATTGGGACGCTGAGTATGATTGGCGCAAGCTGCGCGTCGGTTATCTGAAGACCGACTTCGATTTGGAAGAAACTCCTCTTCCCGAAGAAACCGCTTTGCCAGCCAGTCCCAGCCAAGAAGAGCTGAAGAAAGCGGAAGAGCGGAAGAAACGCCATGCAGAGGCGATGATCCGTCGGAAATACGATCGTCGCTTTGATCAAGCGGCTTTGGCCAAACTGAATTCCATGGGTGTCCGCCTGATTGAAGTGAAAATTCCTAAGCTGCCCTACAACGAGATGATCCCGATTCTGTTCGCTGAAGCCGCGGCTGCATTTGACGAACTGACGCGCTCTGGGCGCGACCGGTTGCTTGCTGAACAGGGTCCGGAAGATTGGCCAAACTTATTTCGGGTTGCTCGTTTTTATCCTGCGGTCGACTACATTAATGCCAACCGTGCCCGTCTGCTCGCCATGGAAGCTATGGCGGAGATTTTTAAAAAGGTGGATGTGATCGTGGCTCCAACTTCGAGCGATCAGCTGGTCGTAACGAATCTCACCGGCCATCCGGCCGTTATTTTGCCGAATGGCTTTCGCGGGGGGGACGCACCGATCCTGCCGCCACTGGATCATGCCGACGATGACCGCTTTGGAGGACCCGAGACACCGGTGAGCCTGACATTTCTGGGGGATCTTTTTGGTGAAGCCAAGCTCCTCTCCTTAGCCAAAGCCTATCAAGATGCCACTGGCTTTCATCTGAAGCATCCCGAACTGGCGCGCTGATCGAGATGAATCGAAACATCCCCCTGCACCCCCTTCAAAGGAGGAATCAGTTGAAGGATGGCGGAGTTCCGCGCCGCCGCGATAGCCCTACGCGTCATCCGGCCTCCTAGAACTCGGCCCTTAGGTCGGTTGAAGACGCGGCACTGTCCCTCGCGACTGTCCTCCCTTGAACAAGGGGGGACTTGAGGGAGGTCGCGCCGGATTGATGAAATCACATTTTGCGTTTGTACTCGATACTCCGGCGCGCCGCTGACCTTTCTTTGAATCCGATGTGATATGCTTCTACCGTCACTTTTCGATCGAGTCATAGACAAATATGCGTGGGTATTTTTCTGATCGATTAGTTCGCATTGGACTCGGCGTACTCATGGTTGGAAGCGCCCCGCTGCTCGGTATCATCTTTCTGGCGGACGTCGGGGTCTGGCCGGACCCTAATCCCAATCCGATTGATCCGGGTCTACTCTTCTTTTTCAGCTTTTGGCTGGGCGTCATTACATTGGGCCTTGGTATTTGGCGGGTCAATGGTCCGGCGTCATTCGACTGGCAATCATTAAACATCATGAACAGATGTTGAGAGGAGAAATCCATGCCTACTTTCGCAAAGAATACAAAGGCCACCGTCATCCCTTGTCTCCGTTATCGTAATGCACCCGCCGCGATTGAGTGGCTTTGCGAAGCGTTTGGTTTCGAGAAGCAACTGGTCGTGCCTAACCCGGATGGAACCATCGCCCATGCTCAGCTCAGCTTTGGGAACGGGATGATCATGCTCGGCTCGATTGTGGATTCGGAATTTGGGAGGCTGATGAAACAACCTGACGAGATTGGTGGCGCTGAAACCCAGACTCCCTATGTGATTGTTGCCGATGCAGACGTGGTCTATTCACGCGCCAAAGCCGCCGACACTAAAATCGTACTCGACATCAAGGATGAAGATTATGGTGGGCGCGGCTTTTCATGCCGTGACCTAGAAGGCCATCTGTGGAACTTCGGCACCTACGATCCATGGTAAAGTCCCTGGCTGACTTGCGATTGGCGTTGAAATCGTGGATCCATTTCAGAGGACAATGTGACTGATTTTGAAGAGCCTTCCATACTTGCTGCGCACCTAATCGACAAAGCGGAGACATACCGCCAGCAATTCATTACCGGGGTGCCATTTCCCCATGTTGTTATCGATGGCTTTTTTTCTCCTGAATTCGCAACAACTCTGTATGAAGAATTCCCGGCCTTCGAGCGAGGCAGCGCTGTCGGTGATGACGGGAAAGTGGGTAGCAAATCAACCTTCGACCGAATTCGCAAATTGGGGAGCACTTACTCCCGCCTGGACGCAACCATTCAGACACGTAAGTTTCTGGAGATTATCAGTAAGCTTACGGGAATTCCCGATTTGATCTACGACCCGTTCTACCTCGGAGGCGGTACGCATGAAAACCGCGAAGGGCAAGGCCTAGATGCCCACATTGATTTCAACTACCACCCCAGCGAACGCTGGCACCGGCGCCTCAATCTAATCGTTTATCTCAATCCGGAATGGGACTCGGCTTGGGGCGGATCGCTCGAATTGTTTTCCGATCCGCGGAGGGAAGCGCGTCCGATTAAAGCGATTCTGCCTCTATTCAATCGCGGCGTCCTCTTCGAAACAAGTGAACAAAGCTGGCATGGGTTTTCTGAGATTCGCCTGCCTGCCGGCAAAAAGGCCTTGTCGCGCAAATCCATTGCGCTTTATTTTTATACGACTGAACGCCCCCCGGAACAGACCGCGGGCAGGCACTCCACAGTTTATGTGAATCGTCAACTGGATGACCGATTCACTGAAGGCTATGTCCTCTGCCACGAAGATGTTCTTGAAATGAAGCACCTGTTTGCCGTACGCGATGACCATATTCGCGAGCAATACGCTGAGATAGCCAAGCTTCTGCAAGCGCAAGATCGAGGCGTGGTCGGGCACTTTCTTTACCTTGCCAAACGTGCCTATGTCCGGCTCCGGAGGTAAGGACTCGGATGCCTTAAAGAGCAAATTCTTAAGATGCGCCTTCCCCAATCGAGATTTGCCTCAATTCTCCTCCACTGGAGGGGTGTCAGGGTGGGTCGGCTGAGTTTCCGATCGACAAACCTTTCAAGAAAATGTCGCTAATAAAGCCATGGTGACCAAACTGCTCATTCTCGACCTCGATGAAACACTGGTTTTTGCCACCGAACAGAAGTTGTCCCGCACAGAAGACTTTCGAGTTGGGTCTTATTTCGTTTACCAGCGGCCCGATCTCAAGAGCTTCATCGAATTTGCGTTTGCGTACTTCAAGGTTGCCGTCTGGACCTCATCGGGTTCTGGCTATGCAAACGATGTCGTCAGGACAATATTTGAAAATCCGGAAAAGCTTCAATTTGTATGGACACGAAATCGTTGCACACGGAGATTCGATACTGATTCAGGGGAAGACCATTGGATTAAAGATCTCAAAAAAGTCAGACGGCTTGGCTTTTCTCTGGAGAGCATCGTGGTTATCGATGACAGTCCTGAGAAGCTCGAGCGTCATTACGGAAACACCATTTATGTGACGCCATTTATGGGAGATGCATTAGACCAAGAGCTACGCAAACTGCAAACCTACCTGCTTTGGTTGAAAGATGTCCCCAATGTTCGTCTCATTGAAAAGAGAAACTGGAGAACTGCGCCGGAGATCAGGCATATTCACTGACGCCCATGGACACTAGCGCGGATTTCTCATCCACCGGGGGAAAACAGAAACAGTAGAGTAGTGAAACGATTTGAATTCAGAGCTCTTTGGCAACGTAGGGAACGCTGCGGAGAGCGTTCCCTACAAATAGCTCGACAATTTCTTTCCACCTTCTCTCTCCCTTAGAAAGAGGAACCCAATCATGAATTATCGGCTCCCCTCGCACCAACGCGGGAGAGGCTGAAGCATTGAGACTGCTTCAGGGGGTGAGGGGGAATGCGACGCTCTTGGTGAGAAATCTGTGCCGGCTTCAGGATTGTTCGAAGGCCGCTTCTCGTTGAGATCACGTGCCCCGTTCGGCTAGTGTTTTTTCAATCCGACGATCGGGGACGAGCCACATGACGGCAACCATAACGTACAAGATGAAGGCGAACCACGAATTCAGAAAGGCAATAGGAACCGCCACAAAAAAGACCACCGTTGAGGCCTTGCCTTTGAAGTCCCGGCCTATTGCAGTCGCCAGAGCGGAATCTCTGCCGTGCAGAAAGATGAGGACTTGGGTGAGAATAAAATAAGCGACGGCGGCAAAGGATTGCACCACGCCGTAAAGTGCCACCGGCCAGGCGGCAAAATGATTCTGCCCTACCCACCCCGTGACAAAGGGGATGAGGGACAACCAGAACAGCAGATGTAAATTGGCCCAAAGCACACGTCCGTCTACCTGCTTGATAGCCTGGAGTAAGTGATGATGGTTATTCCAGTAGATGCCGAGAATGACAAAACTGAGAATATAGCTTAAAAATACCGGGAACACTGGGATCAGTGCCGCCAATGTGGCTTCATGGGGCACCTTTAATTCGAGCACCATGATGGTAATGATGATGGCAATCACGCCATCACTGAACGCTTCCAGCCTTCCCTTACTCATCTAAAGTACCTCCTGTACTGGATTGTTTTGATTCACAACGCCGAAGGTAGAGCTGCTTGGTAAGGTCTCTATTCAGGTTCGGGCAAGCAACTTCGGGATTCGGTCTTAACTTTGCTTTCCAAGAATACCATCTAATCTCAGCGGTGCAATGTCCGGCTCGACCCATTCAGACCTCGCTCGTGCAGACATTAGGGTCTCACGGGAATAGAATTTGAAAAGCAGATTCTTGTCAGCCACCGGGCCCTCTAAGAGGCACACCACTTGCTCTTGGAGCGGCATCCCTGGAGGACAACTCGCAAGAAACTCTGCAAGAAGCTGGACATAGGCGCAGGTAATCGTTTCATGATAACCCCGCGTCAACGAATTGGGCGTTCCATGTTTCTCATTCAGACACTGGATTCCGATCCGAAGACGTGCAAGCGCCTCTTTGGCTCCATATCGGCTCACATGCCACGTTCCGACGGCCAGATGTGCCTGATGGGTCCATTCTCCGAACGGGATTGTGCCCGCCAAAAATCGTCCAGCGAGATCTTCAAGATCTGCGAACAAGTGCCTCCTCAGGGCGGTTCATGCCAGCACAACAAGCCGCCGGCACGTGTGATCCCTCTGTGAGTGTCCAGGTCGGGTCAACGTCTTAGTCATCAACCACTGGAGCGGACATGAAACTGGATCAAGTGCGCGTGAAGCCACGATTTGAGCTAGCTTCGCGTGATTCTAGCCTGCGGCCAAATGAAATACAAACATTCAATTGGAGCCCAATTGTCAGGTCCGTAAATCGGGTGAAGAGGCAGTGGCCCGATCCTGCAAGATCGGGATAAAGTGGCGGAGTGTCAGCCTACGGGTGAGATGTGTTGGGGTCATTCTTTAGCCCTTCGCTTCGTCACGAAGAGCTGCGGCTACGATACCCTTCAGCATGCCACCAAACACGAGCTGATGTACGGGATAAAGCGCGTACCAGTAAACCTGCCCGAAAAACCCCACCGGGTCAAAAATTGCTGTCTGGCGAATCGTTGCCGAAGACTCGTCTCCGCTAACCTCAAATTCCAACCACGCCCGCCCGGGTAATTTCATCTCGGCGGCAAGACGCAGACGCCGGTGGGGCTCGAACACCTCCACGCGCCAGAAGTCGACGGCATCGCCAACGCGCAAAGTTTCCGGCATCGGGCGCCCACGCCTCACGCCTACGCCCCCCGCCAGCAGGTCGACAAAGCCTCGGAACCGCCACAGCCAGTTCCAGGCGTACCAGCCTGTGTCGCCCCCAATCCGCTGAATGGGCTTGAAGGCAACTTCAGGCGGAATGGCTAGACGAGTCGCCCGCGAGTCAACGAGCCGCATTCCGAATCGCACGCCACCCCACGAAGAGACTAGGGGCGAGGTGGACAGCGCATCAGACCACCTTGTAGCGGCAAACTGCTTCTCTTCCCTGGCCAGTGCGTGAGAGAGTGCTTCCTCGATTCCTATTGGGCGGATGTCGAACGTCTTCAGTGCCGTATCATCGCGAACTACCGTTGAATGCACGATGCTCTCAATGAGCTTGCGCCCGACGCGAGCATACAAAGGCGTGACCAGTCCCAGCCACAAGCTGGACAGAAAGGGGGTCAGCGCGGGCACTGGGATCATCCGGATGCGCATCCCGCGCTGCCGCGCATAGGCGCGCATGATATCGGCGTAAGATACTTGGTCTGCTCCGCCGACCTCATAAATATGGTGTTCGGAAAGCGGCAAATTAATCGCCGCGATCAGGTACGCGATCACATCGTCCACCGCAATCGGCTGCGCTCGCATGGATACCCATTTCGGGGTGATCATGATCGGCAGCCGTTCCACTAACGAGCGGATCATTTCAAAGGACAGGCTCCCAGACCCGATGACAATAGAGGCGCGAAACTCGACCACAGGTATGCCCGACTCGCGCAGGATCTGTCCGACTTCCTGGCGGCTGCGCAAGTGTGGCGAGAGCGTTTCGTGTTCGTTCCCCAAACCGCCCAGGTAGATGATGCGCTTCACCCCTGCTGACTTTCGCAGCCTCGCCGAAGTTGCGGGCTGCTTGTCGATCATTCTCCTCAAAGGATCCCGCCGAACCCATCGAGTGAACCAGGTAGTAGGCCGCACCGATTCCCTGAAAGGCTGATTCAAGGCTGCGGCGATCCAGCACGTCTCCGGGCACAACTTCTGTCGATGGCGAGACCTTTGGCCTGAGAAATTCAGGACGTCGGGCCAGGCAACGTACTCGATAGCCGCGATGTTCCAGCAACTGGAGCAAACGCCCGCCAATGTAGCCTGTCGCACCCGTAAGAAGAATGAGCAGGTTATCGGTCGTTTTTGTTCTTGTCTGTTTGTCGTTGCTTGCCAATGGAGACGCCGCCAAATGGATCCTTAGATCCTTGTCAAATCATGAGGCAGTATAGCGGCTTTGCAATGATTCGGATGATTTTATCTCATTCTCTACCAGACGATGCTCCTGGAATGAAGAACTGGTAGCCACGAAGATTTATGGTTGAATGTGTCGCGGTAATATAAGGATCCATCAGCCTTAAACAAACGCCATCTTCCTGAATTTGACGCCGACCAGATTCCTCTGCTTGTCAAAGGGTGTAACGTGACGAACTTCGGATTGAATTTGAAGGACCTGTTCGTTGCGCGAAATGGAAATGACCAGGGCGGCAAAGGGATCCAACTCTTGGTCCAAAAGCAATCCCATGCCTTCTGTGCTTCCATTGAGGGTTTCGGCAGGCCGCCTAAAATAGTGTCCGTCCTTGGTAATTCCACTGACCGTGACCGGCAGCTTGATTTCAAATCGCGGCCCTCTGCGGGGGATGGCGTGAGTATCAATATTCATAAGGGGTGGAGCTCCAACTGGTTTCCCCATTCATTTCGGCATCAGTGAACCAAAGGATAAGCAAGTCTGAAAGTGCACCGTTTGAAAAACACCAGAAATGTGGGTCAGATTCTATTGGAGTTATCGGGGGAGAAGGTAAGCGGCGGGGAAGAGGGGGAATAAGAGATACGACGGAGTCGGGCCAGGTTAGAGAGATTGCGGATAGAAAGATCGATTCCAAAAGAAAGTTTTTCAAGGATTAAAACACTCTTTCTCCCTCAAGAAGCCCTGGATAAGCGGTTTCTGGAGGACCCGACATCCTCGAGCAGCGCACCGCCATGTTTTCCGGCCAGTAGTTCTGCCATCACAAAAAATCTCGAAGTGAGTCAATAGATTCGAAGACATGCTAATCCAAATTTCTCGTCACCAGCGCCGCATTTCCCCCCCCAGCCCCTCTCCCGCGTTGGGGCGAGGGGAGCCGATAATTCATTATTGTGTTCCTCTTCCCAAGGAAAAAGAACGGTGGAAAGAAATTGTCGAACTGTTTGTAGGGAACGCTCGCCGCAGCGTTCCCTACGTTGCCAAGGAGCTCTGAATTCAAATGGTTTCGCTACTCTACTGTTTCTGTTTTCCCCCGGTGGTGAGAAATCCGGGCTAACCGCACATGTCTTCGCCACCCGTCAAGTTTCCACGCTGACACGGAGATAGCAGTGATCAGTACTGCTTCAAGGGAGTGATACACCCCTGAGATGCGCAGCGCGCGCACGGCCCCCACGACGAACACGAGGAACGGAGTGATAAAGAGAGAGAGGTAACTCAGCCGTCGGTTGAAACGGTCAACTGGCATCCTGGCTCTTGTCCATTAAAGCAGTCTAGCGACCTTGAACTGAGCGGTGGTCGCCGTGTTTGGCATGCATCCGCTCAAGCGAATTGTTAAGCGCTATACTGTCCAACTGTACTCGAATGGCTGAAGCAACTGCAGGAATGCGGCCGAATTCTGCTCCGGGCAAGCCATCACCGCGACCATAAATTCCTCAGGGGGCTGATAGTCGTGGCCCTCGATGTAGTGGACCACCAACTCCGGCGCTACATACAGCAGTTCACCGGTGGGAACCAACAAGTTGCGAAAGCCGGTGCGCTCTTGGCCCTTCGGGCACAAGCTGCAACTATGGGAGCCCAAAAAGTGAACGGCCTGGTACGCAATGGCGATTTGCGCCTTGAGCACGGCCAGGAACTCGGCGGACACTTCGCCCTGGCGGTAGGGGTGACCATCCTCCAGCCAACCGATTGCCCGCACGTTGACGCCGCGGGCGAAGTAGGCACAGGTGCTCAGGTCTTTGAAGAACATAGCGGTTACCATGAAATAATAAGCAGTGAGAAGATCGGCTGTTGCGGTGGATAGGCCGATCTCCCGGTTGTCCGCCACCCGTCCTACCGCAATTTCACCCAGCCCTGGGCCTCCTGCTTTGAAGGACCACTTGGCGGAGGGGCGAAGACGAAGTAATAGACCAGATCTTCCTTTCCGCGGTTGAAGGACTGATGCGGCACGTTGGCGGGGATGAAGACGGTCATACCCTTCCGCACAGTGTAAGTTTCCTCCCCCAACACGAGTGTCCCCTCGCCACTGACGACGTAGTAAATCTCGTCCGCATCAGGGTGGATGTCCGGATCCGATTCATGGCCGGGATATAGTCGCCACAGCCCCGTCGCCATCTGTTTGGATCCACATGACGCCGGTGTGATCAGCGGCGTCACACAGCGCGACACATCCGGTGCTTCCCACAGGGGAAAGGTCTCTGGTTCAATAATGCACTGAGCGTATTTAGACATCGATCTCTCCTTGGTCACTCTCGGACTGACCTGCTGAACATTGTGTGCCTTCTTAATCCCGACCGTACTCCACACCAGGCCCGGCCTGACATGCAGTGGACTCCGAATCCCATGGGGTTCAGGACTGATTAGACTAACAACGAGCCCCCATTGACATGCAACGTCGCGCCGGTCACATAAGTGGATCGATCCGACACGAGATACCAGACAGCATCCGCAATTTCACGCGGGCTACCCTGGCGCTTCAGGGGGGCAGCTTGGCGAAATGCCTCCACTTGCGCCTCGCCGAAGCTTTGGGCCATCGGCGTGTCAATACTTCCCGGGGCGACGGCATTGACCAGGATGCCGTCCGTGGCAAACGCCTTGGCCGCGGATTTGGTCAGGGCGATCAGGCCCGCCTTCGCGACGCCATAGGCGGGATGTGCGCAGATACTTCCGAGAAACGCTCCGGCGGAGGAGATATTGACAATGCGGCCGGCCTGCTGTCGTTGCATGGTCGGCAATACGGCCAGCATACAGAGCAACGCCCCGTTTAAATTGATATCCAGCACGTGCCGCCAGTTGGCCTCCGTCACATCCGCCCACGGGACCACCGGAGCAATGCCGGCGTTGTTCACGAGAATATCGATCCGGTGGAAATGCTCCAATGTCAGGGTGCACATCGCCTCGACTTCGGCGGCCACAGCGACGTTTGTGGCGACGCCAATGGCCTCCGTATCGAATCGGCGGCAGATCTCGGTCGCGACTTCCTCAGCCGCCTTTCCGTCGATGTCCGCAATGGTCAAGCCGGACAGATTGGCCTCGGCCAACACCTCCGCCGCTGCCTTGCCGATGCCGGACGCTCCGCCCGTAATGATCGCTACTTTACCCGTGAGTGTATCCATCTCCAGTGCCTTTGTCGTGAGGTCAGCTACCTGACCCAAGATCCCTAAGCCGTCTAGATGCCGACATCTCCAGAAGTCACTCCCGTCTCAGACAAAATAATCGATAAGCGGTTGCACGCACAAGGTCGTCACTGCCGTAATGATCAATATTGGGTATCTGATCGGCCTAACCTCCCGCCGTTAAGCTGCGGGCGCGCAGCGCCCGTCAGTCTACAACGGCTTGTTATGCGGCACCCCGTCGCCGATTCGCTGAATCAAAATCAACCTTCAGCGCTAGCCCGCCTGCATCTCGTAGATCCTGCCACTAGCCCAGCATTGCGGTATCGCCAGCGCGACGAGCGAGATCGGGTACCACCTGGGTCCGAGCCCCAAGTTCCAGGTTGCTACGACGCCCACAAGGCCCAAGACAATGCCCATATAGCCAAGGATCATCGCGTGCTTCATGGGCTTATCCGGTGCCAGCCGGGCTGTAAGCCCGGCGCCGGAGACGCTGATGGCGATGCGATAGGAGGTTGCAAGCAGGGCGAGGGCGTCGTTGATCGGCTGGTCCATAGGCGGGAAGACGCCGGTTACGTGAAGAGCGATGTCGACAAGGGTCGTGGAAACGAGGATGAAGATCACGCCCGCAACCACGGCCCAGATAGATTTCATTTGCACGTTATGCTCCCCAAAACTCAATTCCATTTAATCCAGGCACTGATGAGATAAGTGACAGGAGCGATATTGTTCGCCCAGATCTGAAGATTCATCGCTTCGGATATAGTGAGCGCAATACCAATAATAGTTGGACCGATCAATCCCGCGATTTGTTTTGAATTCGTCATTCCAAACTCTATAGCACGTGGGGCACTTAGGTCTTACTGGCGCAGTTGAACATCCAGCGGATCCCGAACTGTATCGGTAAGGCTGCCGAAGTAGCCTCCCCAGAACATGTCCTGCAAGGGCATCTCGACTTTCCCGTTGATCAGATAGGGCATTGAAAAGTTTGTCTGTCTCAGCGCGGGTATCCGGCTCAATATTGATTTAGACGTTATTGCCCTGTGTCAACGAGAAGCCCATAGTACTCTGGAGCATCAGTGCCCATCAAAACATGGCCGCCAAGGATTGGGAGTTCGATGTGGCATGACGAGGCTTCTTGTCGGACTCGGCTAACGGTGGCTGCCCTGGCGCCGCAGGAACTGCGCCGAATCGGTGAATGGGACCAGCGAACTCCCTCCCGAAAACAGATTGGTAGAAGACAAATGCTTTTTCCGTGGAGCGAGAAAAGTTCAGATAGGTGCTTACTCGTGGCATTGGTTAGGCCTCCGTCAATGACGATTTCGACTAGGACTTGAAATGGCGGCAGTGTCGACCATGACGCCTATTGTTTGAGTTCAGCGGTTGCCGAAGGAAATCCGTGGCAATGAAGGGTTAGCTAGCCGCTCAATCATCGGATCTGCACCCGTCGAACAAGATGTCCGCGAGCGAGACGGGGCAGAAGGCCTTGTGATACCGGACGATCTCCATCACCAAAGGTGGAGGATTACGCCTTCGGAGCCTTTCTTCTGGATCGCCGTCCTCGGGATCTCATCAAGAAGCTCCTTGCTGTACCAGTGTCCGTGACGACGCGACGCGACGAACATGATCAGTGCGTCAGGGTGCCGCCTATCCGTTCAATACGGCAAGAAGGCACACCCCCTCTACGACGACGAGGGTCGACGACGCGAGCGCCTCCTCAACTTCCTTCGCGAGGTGTACTACGTCGATGAAGTCCGTGAACCCACCTTTGTCCTTTTCAAGAAGCGAGTCCAGGTGGATTGTCTTTGCGAGAATCCCTGGACCGAGCGCCGTCGCAAGAGTCGTCTTCCCGACGCCGTTCTCGCCATCCATGCCAAGCAGTCGGATCGACCTTGCGGCGCGCGCAGCCGCGAGCGCCGCAAAGAGTTCATCCAACGATTTGACAATGACTGCGGCCATCAGTGTGTTCAGTCTCTGCGGAGGACGATGGCGCTAGTCAGAATCAAGGTCCTTTCGTGACCCTGAACGCTGATGCGCGGCGGCTTCGCCCGCACTGGAACCATCAGACACCAAACTTCGTTCGCGAGTCTTCCGCCAACTTGCGCTTGATTCGGCTCCACTGATCCTCGACATCTCCTTAGCGTGAGCTTGACCTTCGTCGGCGAGTTTGCCGAGCAATTCAGTTTCTGGGCCTGCGATTAATCCTGTCTGCGTTTCGAAATCCAATCCACTGGTGTGCTGGTCCGGACATTCGATGCAGTCGATTTCGCAAACGATACCGTCGCTCAACCCAGAGGTCAACGTCTTCGGGATGCCGTCGCCGTCGGAATATGCCTGCTGTCTGGACTTGAAAACAAAGCGGCAGCGGTCCCGCATATTCGAAAGTGAACCCGTTATCCCACGACCCAACGTCGACGATCTTGACACCTGGAGTCACCCAACGTCTATTCTCTGGGCTCGCCCACCAAGCGCGAAAATACTTCAAGCCGTCGCCATAGAACTTGACTACCTTCTGCGGTATTCCGCTTCTTACGGCGGCCGCCTTGCAGCACTCGATTTCGGCCGCTAGCGCATCACCCTCAAGCCGCGCTGGCACTTTAGCCCGTGACCTCAACCGATTCTTCAAGCCCCATACTGCGTCCTCCCCGTTTCGACTGCGCCCGTAGCGGCGGCCCACGCTGGTTCCGAGGCTCTAACTAATGATTAAGGTGAATATCGCACTTTGCAATATTCGCGAGTTTTCTCTTTAATTGCCTTCTGCAGTATTGGCCAATCACTTTCTTAAGTCAAAAAATATCAGAAGATATTTCTATTTTAAGCTCATTATTGTAGACAGAAACAATCCCATCGATTCCCATGTTCAGAATTCTGTCTAATTCGAGCAACTATGGATGAAAATCTCAAACTCCTTGATCAAATGAGGGGGATCTTCAGAACATGGCACTGAAGTACCCGCACCGAGCAGGCGTATGTCCATTGGTCCAAGCGATTCGTTCTATTTCATGACAAGCGCTACCCCAGCACCTTGCGCGAGTCAGGCATCGCCCAATATTTGACTTATCTTGCTACTCAAGGAAGGTTGCTGAAAGCACCCAGAACCTCCTCTCGGAGCAGCTTGGAACGTAACTCGCATCTTGAGGAGCAGGACTTGAGCAAAGGAGCGGCACTCCCTTCGGCAGGATTAGTTGTTTCCGAGGCGTGAAGCTTACGACTCCGTCAGTCCGCAAGCATGTGCAGGCGACAACGGCGCCGGAGGATCGCCCCCGCCGCCAGGTATTGCTACTGTGATAATTCGTGTCGCAGGGTCCGAGAGGATCGCAACCGACGGTTGTCCGTAGCGGCCCGTCCGCGGGTCAGGAACGCGGTCCAGTTCCGAATCAACTTCACGCATCCGGCGAGCATCGCAGGAAAAACTGTGTAAGGCCGATCAGAAGTACCCAGAGCGTCCAATACCGAGCCGAATACCACGTGACAATCTGCTGAAGTGCAGGTACGCGCCGGCTCGCAGTGCAGCGGCTGCAAGGTGGCGCATGATAACCGCTGACACGCAGACAACGCAGCCGGGAAGATGAGCACAAGTTCCGGTGGCAGCGATGATGCGCCTGTGTCGTGCTCCATAGCGGATACTCCTCATTAACACTCGCGCTTCGCAGACGACTGCCTCGGACGCGGCCTGATGGATTGCCAGCGCAGCCGCAGCGCTTTTGTAGCGATCGGCGTGCACGTTTTCGTTAGACCGCTGGCGCGAGGCAGTTCAAGCTCTTCTTCTTATCAACTTCTCCGGTTTGCTCGTGATTTTTCTGCGTCATACTGTTTTGCCGGTCCCGGCGAGAAGACCACGAGCCGCGGTGCGGATTTGGGGGCTTGACATTCGATAGACGCTCCGGTCGAGAAGATAGTGGATGAACCCGGTCGCGAAGCCGAGGGCCAGGAGTGCAGGAACCCATGAAGACGTACGCAATCCCGTCGCGATAGCGCCGAATATCCGTTCCCCATAATATGTTCCATTCTGCCCGATCGCTTCGACTTCGAAGAGGGGCAAGAGCATGACCGACGCAACCACAAGGAGCGCCAAAATGGCCCACGGCCGCGTGTTCAATGCGTGGAGCACCCGCCGTCCAACACCGCGCACGGGAGCCGGCTCACCGATCGGCGTTTGGGAAGCGAGCCCCGTCGCGAGAATCCAGTGCTGCGAAGTCCAGATTACCAGGAAAAGAAACAGACTCCGCGGGCGGAGAGCAAGGGCGACCATGGCCGCGATTCCCAGAACGTAAAGCAGGCGCGGGAGCGACCATCGCGGCGAGCGCAGTTCTACAAAAAGCATTGCAGCTGTTGCGGCGAGCAGGGTGATTGTAGCGCCTGCGCGGATTCCCTCCTGCGCCGAAACAAGCCAGGCGGGGAAAACCCACCGATCGACCCATTGGTCCTGATAGGCGACCGCTCCAGCCAGGATGTCTGCCAGGAAGACGAGAACGCCACCGACGCCCAGCGCGAAGAGCCGGTCCATATTTCTTGTATAAGTGCAGGTGTTGCGACCGACCCGCGTGCGGTAGAGCGAGAGGGCGCCGAAATGCTGTGCGGCAAAGTGATACGTCACAAAAACGTAATCGAGGATTGCAACCGCCACCAAACGGTCTTCGCGACTCCATGGTAACGCCGTGTCCGACGGAAGAAAGACAGCAAAGCACCCGGCCGTTACTAGCAACGGGAGGACGACGAACCGGACCGGCTGCGATCGCAACAGAGGCCGATAGGCCTCTGTGCAATAAGCGAGGTATGTGCTGGACAGGCGATGACCGATCCAGAACAGCGCGGTTAGGCCGAAGTAAAGCAGATCGAGCGGGCTGTCCTCCGGGTTGGAATACCCATGGCAAAGCCACAGGATGATCGGCGCCAGCCAGAGCGCACTCAGCATCCAGAACCCGTCCCAAGCTGGACTGCGCACCCAGACAGATGGCAACGACACCGCGTTTGCAGCCCCGGCCGGGAGCACGCTCTCCGCATAGGTCGGTCTCGTCACTGTAGGGCTCGTTAGCCAACTCTCGCCGATCTGTGGCATCAACTTCCGCATTCGCTGATTCAATAGAACGGTCAAGTTTAACCCGTAGTTCTGAGTCAGCTCGATCTTGAGTTCTAGCCAGAATTTAGTTTCACTTTTGGGACTGTGAACCTGCAATTGCAGCGTGCTTCTTCACGGGAGAATAACTGGAAACGGAAGCCTCTGTCCCGAAAGAGGGTTGGACTCAACAAGGAAAATCATATCACCGTGGCAGTGTGAAAGTCATGGCCTAACGATCTGCCGATAACCTTTGCCGGGACAGGTGCGCGGGAACCGTCGGCTGCAAGGCGTGTTTGACGGAAACGATCCTATCAACGGCGCGTGAACAATTCGAAGGCTGCGATGGCCTCGAGACAGTACCGGTGATCTACGCTGTGTCAGACTGCCGGTTTAGCAGAGGCGCTGGGGAAGGGCCTCTCTTCTTCAAAAAGCTGATGCGCCGGATCGATCTCATAGCAACCGCTGAATGTGGCCTGGGATCTTCAGGCCTTTACTTTCGGCTTCATGTTGGTCACTTTGTATACCGCGCCACGCTTGTCGTACGTCGTCCATTGATCAACTTGTTCTCCAGACTCGAAATAGCCTGAACGCATTCGCACTCCGTCCTTGCGAAACCACTCCCAATATCCTGTGGGAACGCCATCCACTGTTTGACCGCGAGCCCATACGCTCCCGTCCGCGTGGAGCTTGACGAATGCTTTCGACTTGGACGCTTTACCGGGCATAGGACCTACCTCCTTGGACAAGGCGAGTTGAGAGAAGCGCGCGGCGCCAGTGCGCGCTTCAAGTTGCCAGCCGATGTTTACGGACAAGACCTTGTCTTTTGCATTCCTCTCTTTTGCGTGATCCGTTCTCAATTCAAATTTAGCTGTCTGTGCAAAATTTAGACCCTTAGCGAGCCACGGAACCCCCTGACGCCATAGTAAGAGGCCGCACCGTTGTGATACACGAAGACATGGTCGTAGCGACGATCGGCAAAGATGGCGCCGCCGAGTTTTCTAATTTCAGAAGGTGTTTTCAACCAGCTCGACGTTTTCGTATCGAAATTTCCAAGTTTCTGCAACTCTCGATATTGTTCTTCCGTTAAAATCTCGATGCCCATGGCAGCTGCCATATCCATAGCGGTATCTTTTGGTTTAAATTCTTTCCTTGACTCCAGCGCTTCACGGTCATAACAAACGTTTCTGCGGCCTTTAGGACTTTCCGCTGAACAATCATAAAAAATGTATTCGCCCGTCTTTTTATCATAACCAACAACATCCGGTTCACCGCCGGTTCTCTCCATTTCATTGAGTGACCACAGTTTTTCAGTATTCGCTTCCAGCTTTGCTTGTACTTTAGCCCATTCAAGACCTTTATGGCGGTTCATGTTTTTCTCAAAACGGGCTTTCAATGCTCTGAGTAGTTCTTCACGTTGTTTTGCTTTCATGTCTTTTGCTCTTTGCATTTCTGTCTTTGCCTTTCTGTTTTGTTTCATTGGCCTTTGCTCGCCCGGCCTTCTTACGGCTTGTTCTTTCGCTTCACGACCGCCGCAAACATGAACCCGTTGCTCACAGACGAGGAGTTCAATTAGCGCCTGCGTAAGGCCCGGGCCTCCGATTCAACGACCGCGGTAGACAACGTCGACACTCACAGCCTTCTCTGGCGCTCAACAATCCCGCTTCAGCCGCGCTGCTTTTTGGCGTCGGCTGCAAGCACGAGTTGGGCCGCGGCTTGTGAACTCGGTCTCGGGTCGAGAGGGGTCAATGCACCCCCTTGAGGAAAGACCGCACTTCGCGCAGCACTTCCGATTCATTCGAAAGCCAGATGTAAAAGTTGGCGGCCTGCAATTCGCGCACACGAATTCCAGGCACACCTCTCAACTCTTCCTGATGTTCCCATGCTATGGCTTGATTGATGGCGAGCATTCTCTCTACTGCAGCACGCTCCTCCTGGTTCTGCGGCCTGCACCTCGCTACTTCTTGCTCCAACGGAAGTGCCCCCGGGAACAGTGCCAACGCCGGGACACGGATACGCCCAAAGTCGGGTTTCACAGAACCTCGGAAGATCGCATCGCGAATCCGGTTTGGCACGTTGTACTTGGCCACTGATCCATCAGCAGTGACCGAATAGAGTTGCCGCAACTCCGATTCCGGCATCGCCGCGCCGTGCGCACGAATCTGCCACGCCTGATACTCGGCAAAGGATGCGTGTTTCGGCTCGGATTCCGTGTTCCTGACACTCGATGGAAGTTTGTTCCTGACGTTTTCCAGCTCGGCTGGATCCACGCCGATTTTCTTCCAGATCCCTGAACCCAGAGTCGCATCCTCTCCCGAATTCAGATACACGAGGCCAGAGATTCGCTCAGGATGTTCCGCGCCGATCAGGTTCAAGTCCCCGCCTCCGAAGGAATGGCCCACCAGTACCGGCTTAATGATCCGAAGGCGCTCCAGCACCGTTAACACGTCATCCGCGGAGCGTTGAGCGCCGTAGCCGTCATCAGGCGCGCTGGATGCCCCAAAGCCCCGTCGCGTAATTCCGTACACATGACAGTCCTGAGAGAGCTTGGTGGCGAAGTGGTCGTAAATATGTGCCGTGTTGTATCCGGCTAGCAATACGACCGGCCGGCCCTTTCCGCCCCAGTCGAGAGTTTCTAGAGTGACACCGGGTTCTACGGTGACGAAGCGGACTCTGTGCGGCGCGGGATCGCGCCATGCCGCCTGTTCTCCAAGAAGTGGACGAGTCAAGACCGCCACCGCGAACACGACACCAATAGTGTAGTGGGCAATCCAGCCAACCGTGCACTCAAAGGGTTTCTGTGGCGCAGCGGTGATACTCGCATGCCTAAAAGTGTCCCCCGACATGTAGCGAAGCCAGCGTCCGAGCAAACTGTAGTTGAGCGATGGAATGTTGAACGTACACTTCAGTAACAGATTCCAAAGGTCCATGACCAGAGTTGAGCCAATACCAATGGCAATTGCACCAAGGATGTAGTTTGCTTCAATGCTCATGATCCACCTCGACATGACTGTTGCTGTCTAACGCCCCGATTCAGGGGCGCGCCGTTTGCGGCGCGTCCCCTGCAAGCGGATGTTTGACCGCGGCATCACGATCCGCGGTGCAGTCGACCACCAAGGGGGCGTGGTCGCTGATGCCGATCCACTGCTCACGGCTGCCGACCACTACGTTGCGCGCCGTCCACTCCCGTGGGAGGAAACAGTAATCGATATGGTACTCAAGTGGTCCTTTGCGGAAGAACAGCGTCGCATCTGGCTCCGCGCCGAACGGCACGTTGGTGAGTTTGTGGTACGCGCTGGCTAGGCCTAGTCCTTCGAGGTGAGATACGATCGTGGTGAAGTTACCTGCTTTGCGTTCGTGATCCCACTTTGTTGAATGGTTGAAATCGCCAGCGACAACCGATCGTTTGGCGCTAAGGAAGCCCTGGTAATGATCGATCGCCGCCATCGTCGCGGCGCCATAGGAGGTTGTCGCTGGTTTGGTGCGTCTGTTGAACGCCCAGATGGCGAGAAGGGAGAAGTTCGCCTCACCTGACACGTTCACCGGTAAGAACTGCTTGAAGCGAGCGTCGTAGCATTGATCTCGCTTCAACGAAAAGCCGGGGAAGGCAAAGACTCCAAGGCCCTTGTGTGGATTGTCGCCGATCCATTGAGCGTCACACTCGGGGGCAGACTTTCGTCGCGACCAAAGGATGCCGGGGTCGGCGCACTCGGCAATGACGGCGACGTCCGGACGAAGGCCCATCAGTCTGTCCCACTTGGTGTGAAGACTCATCGCGCAGTTCCAAACGATGATGCGCATAGCGGTTTCCGCGCTCTAACTAATGATTAAGCCGAATATCGCACTCTGCAATATTGGCGAGTTTTCTGTCTAATTGCCGCTGAAGTATGAGTCAGACGCTTTCTTAAGTCAAAAAATATCAAATATATATTCCTATTTGAAGCGGATCATTAATAGACAGAAAAAATTCCATCTATTTTCATATCCAGAATTCTGCCTATTTGAGTAACCATGGATCAATTCCCAAACTCGTTGACCGGATGAGGGAGTCTTCAGGACACGGCACTACTGTATCCGCACCGAGCAGGCCTATTTCCATTGGGCCAAGCGAATTCATTCAATAAACACGCACATTGAAATACTAACCCCCTGTCGCCATTGGCGACTGTCCCCTCGATTGAGGGAGACAATTCCAGAAAGACGCATCGTCTGTAGGGGCGAAGCATTCGATGACAGATGGCATAGTTATGTTTACCTTAAAAGCGAATGCTTCGCCCTTACATAATCCGGAATTATCGGAACGCTGGGTGGGGGTAGGGCGAGACCAAGAAGGTGACCCCCTGTCGCCATTGGCGACTGTCCCCCTCGATGGAGGGGGACAATTACGGAATCCTCTTTTGAGCTTACTAATTGCCGGCTTTGGAGATTTTTCGAACCGGTAGGATTTGCAGTTGCAGAATTGGAGTCGAAATCCAGCGCTTGCCGATTCGCGATTCGGCTGTAAATTCCGAGGTTCCGGGAGGACTTTCTGGGCTCGCCTCAAGCATCATGGTGACTTGCTCGCCTTGCCTCCCTAATTCCCGGTACTTGACTCCTTCAGGCAAGTTTATCAATTGAATTGTGGCAGACTCCGGGACTTGCTGAACTTTCAATTCCAAAGTGGTTGTTTCGCCTTGTCTCAAGCTGAATTGATTACTGGAAATGGTGAGTTGGCCTTCCGGGGGTTGGCAAACGGTCATCACGATGGCCGGCAATGGACGGCGAATATAGTTCCATGTGTCGAGCAAAGGCCCCATCAGCGTGGAGGTATGAGCTTCGATAACCCGACGATCTGCTCTGGACTCCTCACCTGTCGGAGTCCCAAAGATTTGTATCGGGTAATCACCCAATGAAAGAGATTCAGGAACTTGAATTTGAAAAGAAATTTCGGGAATGATCATGTCCGCCCCGTCGGCATTGGGTTCGAAGAGCTGGTCGGCCCTGAACTTCCCTTTAGGCGCCTCGACCCCCTGGGGCATCCCTTCAAACCAAATCGAGACTTCTCCTTCAAATCCTGATTCCCGGACGAGATGGACTTTGAGGATAGCCGAGCCTCCCTTCGGCACGGTAAAGTTCTCGGGACTGGTGAACAGCTGAAAGCTGGGAGCTTCTTTCTTGACCTTCAGTCGATAGACGTAGCTCTCACCGGCGCGGTTCAGGCGGTCTTTGAGGATCAGTTGGAGGTTACCATCCTCTTTGGGGGTGTAGAAGAGGCTGCTGTCAGAGTTGCCAAGTAAATTTCCCTGGCCCGCCACCACATCATCGTTTCCTGCGAGCCTCTTGCCGGTACTATCCCTCAGCTCGAGGACCGTGTCGAGATGGGGGAGTCCCAACTGCTCGGCGAGCGTCCAGAAGTGCAGGGGTTGGCCGGCCAACCCGCGAATCGGGAAGACGTCTTTTTCGCCGGGAGCACGCAGAATACCGTTAATAACGCACTCCTCCTTTTCCCAACCCGCCTGTGGCGCGCTGGCTTCGTCATATTCTTTGGCGGCTGAAACCTCTATCGTTCCTCCTTCGCTGATTCCCTGAGGGCCAACCCCCCACAGTCGCCACAAGCCAGGCTCGTATGGTCCAGAGAGGGTGAATTCAACCTGAAGTTGACGGGCGCTTCGATTCAATAGCTTTCCCACTATCATCGGTGTCTCGGCAGCAGAGGAGGCATCGGAATGAAAATGGACGGGTGTCGTATAGGGGTACGTCATTCGAGCATATTCACCCAGGCGAATCGGGGTGAGATAGATTTTTTGCAAGAGCTGCAGGTCAGTTCCGGATAAGTTCAGTCGGGTTGTTTGGCCAAGTCTGAGGCCGAGCGGGGAGATGATCCCAATGCGGGGCAGGGAAGAGATTTGGAGAGTATAGGTGCAGGCCTTCCCGAAGTTGAAGCCGCGCGGGCCACGATATTGGTCCACCTTCAGGAAATAGATACCGGACCGCGTAAATGTATGTTCAATCCAGGGAGTTTCGTCAAAATCACTGCGGTCATCGTTAAAGGCGACCTGGTGGCCGCTGACGTCGAGCAACGTTAATTTGGTTTCCAGGCCAGACCCGTACTCAATGGAACGAAGATCGAAATTCCAGTGCTCCCCGGCGCGCACTTGAATGGAGAAGTAATCCATGTCAATGGCGCCATCCAGCCGGCCCTGCAACTCGATGGGCAAATGAGGAATTGACTGGGCCAGCTTGATTTCGTTGTTCGGTTCTCTTTCCAGTAGCGAAGGGAACTGCCCCACACTGAAGAGGGCGGATTTTGAATAACCGTCCAAAGTGACCGCCCGAAGTAGGTGCGGTCCGAGCCACGCATCGCGCGAGATCGATACCTTTCCAGTAAGCTGGGTCGAGCTCGAAGAAGTGGTTTCTAACCAGGTGATGTCTTTGCAGTCGAAGACTACGGCGGTCGTGTTGGCAAGAAATTCACCTGCAATCTCCAACTCCAGTTCGGTTCCCCGCTGTGCGCCCAAAGGATAGACGCGAATGATTCTGGGGGAAGACCATTCCGCTCGAACCTCCGCTGCAGCCAGCAGAATGAATGGGAATAAGAGCATTTGGAGCAAACGTCGCAAGCTAGGAGCGGAAAATGGGGGAAGCAGGTTCTTCACAGGAAGCCAATAAAGTTCATCGTTCAGATAGGGCAAAGCATTGGGTGAAGTGTGTCACGATAAACCATTTCAATGTTAAGGAATGCTTTGCCCCTACGATAACGCATCTTTAGGATGGATTGCAGCGAGCAAACTCTTAGCTGAAGAGTTCCATGACCGGCTCACCGTCTTTGACGATGGTTACCGGACGGCCGTTAGCGTGGTAATTTTTGGTATAATCAATGCCCAGGGATTTATACACCGTGGCAGCCAGGTCTTCGATGGTTACCGGCCGATCGACAGGTTCTCCAGCCACCTTGTCCGTCTTGCCGATCACTTTACCTCCATTAATTCCTGCGCCTGCCAGGGCCACAGAAAATCCGCGCGGCCAATGGTCGCGCCCGGCCGAAAAATTGATCTTGGGGGTTCTGCCAAAATCTCCAATCACCAGGACCAAGGTTGACTCCAACAATCCCCGCTGTTCAAGGTCGTCGAGGAGAGCCGGAAAGGCCTGGTCGAAATCTTTGAGAAGTGGCTGCGTGTTCTTCTCGTGCAGGGAATGGGTGTCGTATCCTCCCTGGTAAATGGTGACGAGCCGCACTCCTGATTCAATTAAACGCCTCGCCAGCAGGGCCCCTTGGCCGACGGTGCTTCTCCCGTAAGTGTCCCGAAGCTTATCGGGTTCCTGGTTCAAATCAAAAGCCTTCTTGGCAACCGGGGAAGAAATCAGATCGAATGCTTTCTGATAAAACTCATCCATACTCTCGATTAATGGAGACTGTTCCACTTTCTTGAATTCTCCATCGAGGGCGGCCAGCAGCCGGGCTCGCGCTTGGGCCTCGTCAAACGTGACTCCCAAAGGCAATGTGAGGTCTTTGACAGAAAAAGTTTTCGTATTCGGGTTTCCGGTGACAAAAGGATCGAAAGAGGCGCCGAGGAATCCTGCTTCGGCGGAAAGATCCTTTTCGGGAATCACTACGTACGGAGGTAAACCGTTCTTTACCCCGAATTCTTTAGATACCACAGATCCATAACATGGCTGGATCAAGTCGTTACGAGGACGAGACCCGCTGGAAATGTATTGCCGCGCCCGTTCATGAATCGCTTCATCAGAATGCATCGAGCGGATGATGGAGAATTTTTTCATGGAGCGGGCAGTCTGAGGAAGTAGTTCGGAAATGTGAACTCCGGGGACCGTCGTAGGGATCGATTTGAAACTGCCCCGAATATCTTGTGGGGCATCCGGCTTAGGATCAAAAGTATCGAGCTGGCTGGATCCTCCATTTTGGAAAATCACAATACAGCAAAGGTCCGGCCGCTTGGGTGATGCGGAAAGAAGTCGCGGGAGGCTGAGGCCTCCGATTGCCAAACTTCCGATACGAATGAAATCGCGGCGGCTCGTGGGACCCATGAAAGATGAAGGGGGAATAATCATATTTTCCTTTATTCAGGGAGCCTGCTGGTTTCTTCAATGATTCAGTTGAAATTCTTTTGAGTTCAGTAGCGACCAGAGGATGCCTTCCAGCTCGCGTCTTCGGCCCCGCCCCGCCTCTGTTTCCGCGGTCACATAATCCTTCAGGAGAACCTTTTCGCGGTCCGTAGGCGGCCGTGAATAGGCGCGTTCATAAAGCTCCGAAATGATTCTCCAGTTATCCAAATTTTTCGCCAGCAAAACTCCAATGACATTATGATCGGCCGTCACTTTCTCTGCCAACACTTCGCTATTCTGCATATGCAGAGCTTGGCTCAGTGTAGGCGTTTTGCTTCGCTCTGCCAATACATCGCGACGTGGCATCCCAAAGGTTGCCAGGAAATAATCCGGAATTTCCGGAACATAAAGATCTTTGGCCGAGGTTCCCGAGGGATAGCCTTTGAACGGATGGGGCACTCCAACAAGCTGGCCCACCGCATCCAATAGAACTTCGGCCGTGAGTTTACGAGGATAATACCGCGAGAAAAGCAAACGGTCCAAACGAGAATTCTCTTCAGAAATGTCATTCTTGCGCGAAGCAAGCTGATAGGTTTTGGAATTTAATATCGCCCGATGGAGAGCTTTCAAGTGATAACCACTCGCAATGAAGTGTTGCGCCAGATCATCCAACAATTCCGGGTTTGTGGGCAGATTAGTGGAACGGAAATCATCAAAAGGTTCGACAATCCCTGTTTCAAAATATTCATGCCAGATCCGATTCACCGTTGCTTTGGCAAAATACGGATTCTGGGGACTGACGACCCAATCTGCCAGGATCTTTCTTCGATCGCCGCCGGCAGGAGGCACCGGCGTCTCTCCTCCCAGGAATTTCAGGACGGCGGGTTGTTTCTTGACAGGGTTTTCGATTTCTCCGTCTTCTTCCAGATACCAGGTGCGGCGATAAGCTCCGTATCCGTGTTTGACCCGGAGCTGTGAGAAGAATGCGGCCATCCCGTAAAAGTCGTCCTGAGTCAGGTTTTCCAAGGGATGGTTGTGACACTCGGCGCACTCCAACCGAACCCCGAGGAAGAGACGGCTGACGGTCGGGGTAACCTTATTGACGCTGAATTTCTTCAGCATGAAGTCAGATGCCGGGTGCCAGAAACATGCCTCAGGGTTGAGCATTGTGTCACCCTGGCTCGTGAGTAGCTCCCGAACGACCTCGTCATACGGGCGGTCCGCTGCGACCCATCCGTGAATCCAATCTTTAAAAGTCCCCATCGAACGGCCTTGCGAATTGAGCTGACAGTTGCGGAACCAGTCTTCAAATTTGACTGTCCAGAGGGAAGCATACTCCGGACGCTGCAGCAGTCTTTCAATAAGGCGAGCCCGTTTGTCAGGAAGAGGATCTTCAAGAAATTTCCGGACTTCGGCGGGAGTCGGCAGCAGTCCGATCGTATCCAGGAAAACTCGCCGCACGAATTCCTGGTCTGAGGAAAGCAGCGCAGGCGCCACGTTCATTTCGTGCATCTTCTTGAATACAGGGACATCGATAAAATTCCCCGGAGTCAAATTGAGGGGAGCCGCACCCTCCAACCGGGCTGCGACGCCGATTTGAGCCGCTGCTACCTGCCCAAATGCGCGGGCCGTCACAGTCGTGAGGCCAGGGCTGACTGCCTGGATCTTGCCATCTGGAGAGAGGGTAGCGACCGTATCGTCGTTGGTGGAGTAGCGGACTTCGCGGGTCATGTCCCGAGTCGTGCCGTCCGACAGGCGGCCGATGACGACAGCCTGCTGCTGAAGCCCCTTGCCTTCGAGCACGCGCTTGACCGGGACGAGCTCCAATTTCGTCAGGCGGACGCCGTTCGTGCTCCGCTGGGCTCCCTGCTTGAGCCAGTTTAAGAGGGTTCGATACTCTTCCGAATCTTTCGGAAGAACTTTTCCACCGCCGTGAGGAATCGTAAAAGAAGGCTTCTGGAGAATGAGGCTTTCCTCCGGATTCTTCAGATTTACTCTTCGCCCGTCATGAGTCTTGACGATCATCTGATAGTCCGCCTCGGCGTCGTAACCGAACAAAGAGAGCTTGAAGCCGTTTTGCCCGGCGGGTGAACCATGACAACCCGAACCATTGCAGCCCTTGGTGGTGAGAATTGAGAGGATTTCAGGCGAGAAACTGATTTCCATATCATGGGATCGATTACTGACGGTGATGCGAGAGGTCTGGGTCGTTTTTCCCCAACTGACTCGAACCTCCGCTTGACCCGCCGATTTTCCTATGATCCGGGCATTCTCCAGATCGATTTCAACGATATCCGGAGCTGACGAGTTAACCTGACACTGATGCGTTACGTCCGTGCTCGTACCCTTCGAGTCTTTTGCACTAATAATGTAGTGTTGCGAGGCCCCCGGGTGCGCGAGAACAATCCCTTCCGGTTCCATGCGGATCGATGGCTGAGTCTCAGCAGAATGTCTAGCGTAAGGGACCGATCCTGGATTGGATTGCCCCCAAAGTAGCCATCCCTGACACAAGAACACTACGTTCAATAACAACAATCGGAACAAGCTAATCCCCCAATGCGGCTGTTGTCGAAGATCACGCCTCTAAAATGCTTCCGCGTGTGGATATTATAGCATCAGCGGCAATGGAGCCGTATCCGGAGTTTTTTAGGGCGAACTGTAGCGGCGCTCTAGGAATGACGAGTTCGTGTGATTCTGACAAACCCACCCCTACACCCCTGAAGTTGTGAAAGAATTGTGTTCGGTGTCGCGCTGCGAGTGTCCCCCTTGGTTAAGGGGGACTCCAGGGGGTAAGGTAGGGCGGTCTCGCTGAGACCGCCGAATCCAGTTTGGGCATGGCGGCGCGCGGGGCGTGCGCGCCCTACCAGAACGACCAGCCCCTTGCCCCCTCCTTAACTAAGGAGGGGAACCAAAATTGAATTTCTTCACACCTTCCCTCCGGCGGAGGGGAATGAAGGCTTGAGAAGCCTTCACGCGTCATTAGCTCTCAGGGGTGGGTAAGATGTCCCGCTGGGAGCGCGGGCATCCTGCCCGCTTTTCATCACTAACGAGCCCATCCCGATGCCTTCCAGTGGTGTGAAATCAAGGCGATCTCACCTTGCTTTGCTTTTGTACCGCTCCAACTTTCGCAAGAAGCTGGGGCGTTTCAGTACTTCCTTATTTACGACGCTGACAGGAACTTGGCCTCGGAGGATTGTCAACGCACCCGTGCAGTCGGCTCGTCCGATATCGCGAAATAATTCTTCGGTCCAGCCGATTGAATGTGAAGTCACGATCACGTTGTCCATGGTGAGCAAAGGAGAGGCAGGGTCCAACGGTTCATGTTCCACCACATCGAGAGCCGCCCCGGCAATGACCCCGGTTTGAAGTGCGCGAATCAGTGCTGCCTCATCCACGATCGAGCCGCGGGCCGCATTGATCAGGACCGCATCCCGCTTCATCAGAGCGAGTTGTTGCTCCCCCACCAGGTGGCGCGTTTCAGGGGTGAGAGGGCAGTTGACCAGCACATAATCCGAATGGTGCAGCAAGTCTTCTAGTGAGACGAGTTCGACTCCTAAAGAAGAGGCCTTGGCAGGGTCCAGATACGGGTCGTAGGCCAGGAATGCACCCACTTCAAATGGGCGCATCAAGCGAACCACCTCGGTCCCAATTCCTCCTAGACCAATCGACCCCAGGACTCGGTCTCGGGGCTCTCTTCCCATGCGGCGCGTGCTCTCCCGCCATTGTCCTTTCCGGACCATCGAATCTTTCAAAACCAAATGGTGGGAAAGAGCCAGGATGAAGAGAACAATGGATTCAGCCATCGGGCGGACGACGGCCTGCGGCGTAATGTAAAGAGCCACATCGGCATCGGTGCAAGCTTTCAGATCAATGTTGTCATAACCGACTCCGGCCCGTCCGATAGCGCACAGCCTGTCCACAGAGGCGAGCGAGGCAACCGTGACGCGAGGTTTCAAGGAAATCACGACATCGTAAGGGGCCAGCTGATCGGGCGTATATTCCCCTTTATAGTCCTTGATGAAGTCGTATGAAACACGGGATTCATTTTCCAGTAATTCCAGACCAAAATCCGGGAATATCAGTTTATGCTGCTCATCCAGAAAATCTGCGGAAAGTCCGACGCGGAAGGGTGAGGCTTCGATCATTTTGTCTTCTTCTCCAAACGGAAATCATTTCCAGTCGCAACAATTGTTTTATGAAAAGGAATTCTGCAAAAGGGAGTTAGGCTGCATTCGAAGTTGCCTGACTCTTTCTTGAAACGAGGGTATGGTGCGTGAAAATCAAATGGGAGTCAATTGACGAAGATTTTTTCAAGCCGACTCATCTTCATGGGTTTATCCTTCCATGGTTAAAATGATACTGATTCCTGGTCCGGGGGAGCCGACACGCCTCGATCATTCTGATCTATCTGGTTTCTACGTGGGCAGAGCTGCCTCTAAGTTCTACTTCAAAGGAAGTTCCTCCGCCTTCTCGCTGGAGGCAGCGTACGACTCCCCCGTGATGCTGCGCAATCTGGCGTACCAGAGCAAGGCCGAGGCGGTACTTGCCGAGGGAGTGAGCTTTTGTGGTCGGCCCGCATGCAAAAGTGGGGAGCCATGAAGATCGTCATGGGGGTGGGCCGCAGATTCACGGCTCCGGCGGTTCGTCCCTATGGATGCCGGAAGCCTGTCATCGACGCTGTCGCAAGGGTCGGGTGTCCGAGAACGCGCCTGATATTCACGAGACACCGTTAATCCGGCCTTTCAGCAGGACTTCACCAAGCCCCAGGGTGCCACTTGGGTTGAGAGCCAGGCATTCACATTCACTTAGACAACGATTTAACCAACGGCTCGCTCATAGTTTTCTGGTAGGAGCTTTCGTACACAGCGGCAAGATAGGTTATCTCAGAAGAGTACTTTCCCAAATTCTCCGCGGCTTTGATGAGCTCGTCTTCACACATCACGGCAATCTCCATAGTGCCGTCGTCCAGCAGCTGGGCAGTTTGATTGCTATTGACTGTTCCCACGTTTTGCCTGAGCCAGGTCACGTAAGCAGTGGCCACCTCTTTGTATTTGGCCTTACGCTCGGCGTAGAGCGAGGTTCTTTGCTGGAGTTCCCAGGTTGCACGGGCGCGCTCGCGGGTAACGAGCTCTCGCTGTAATGGTTGCATCTTGGCTGGATCTGGGAAAGTCACTTCACCTCCCGTGATCATAGGCACTTTTGCCATTCTGGCCCTGACGTCCTTATTAATCTCGTCATAGCCACCCGGCGTAGCCAGGATCGCCTTATCCTTATTGCTAATTTCCATGTCAATTTCTCCCAAACGCTGCATGATCGCACTAAGCTCCTTCTGCCTGGCCATGGCCGCCTTGGTTTCCACGACGCCTTTTTTCGCCTGTCGCTCCGCTGCCGTCTCTCCTACCGGTGGAGGCGGCGCCTGTGCCGTGCCCATGTATTTTTGCAGCTCGGCTTCCTGTTCTGCCTTGCTCATCTTTTCGAAGCGCGCCTGATAGGCGGGATCACTCAACAGCCGCTGCATCATGGCCTGCATGCCGCCGCCAGGAGCGTTGGTGGGAGCGCCCGAGAGGCTCTGCGTATAGCTTCCGGCCGCCTGGGCGGCGGCTTGCTTCAACTCTTCCTCAGACATCTGGCTCATTTTCTCTATTCCACCCATTCTACTGATGAGGGGACTGGCATTCGCCTGCGCCATAGAGCGCTGCGTTAACGCCTCTTGGTTTTTCGCCCGGTTCGCTACGGCGTCCTTGATCACGTCGCGCGCGGCCGCCACCTTCTGGTTGAACGGAGCATAGAACACCTCGAGTTCAACCTGTTGACTCGGCTCGTTAATGTGGGCGCCGTAGGCCCGCTTGCCTGCTTCCGCAGCCGATGCTGGTACGGCCGGGGCCGCGTCATATAGCACGATGAAGTCAATCTTTCCCAGAACGGAACGGGTTTGCGTCTGTGCCAGAGCAATTGTGACTAAGAACGCAATTCCGAAAAACGCCAGGATAAGCTTCGTCTGCGTTGGCTTCATAAGAGTTCTCTCCATGAAATGAGGGTTTGCTTCCATGGCCCTAGATCCGCGGTGAGAGTCATCCTACACTTCGCTTGCCTTCAAAAACAGCAAGCATTGGACACCGGTTCTGATCTCGGACGCATGGTTTGAAGCGAGTTCCATCTAGAGATGCCGCCAAGTTCTCCCTCAGTCCCCGTAAATAGCGATTGACGCGATTACAGGCACAGCAACTGCAGCGATTTCTCCTTGTAGTGGAACCTACTATGTGTGTTTCTACCAAATTATGGCGTTTGAGTCAATCCGTGGCTGCTTCAATGTCTCTAGGGTTGACGGCGGGTCTTGATTCTCCATATAGTGTGCACTTGTTCAACGGAACTCAGGAAAGAGACAAAGGATTGATCCCTTATGTCCCCTAAGACAAACTTCAAACAAAAGCTCAAAACCTCCGAAGCGCAGCTAGGGCTCTTTGTAACTTTGGAGTCCCCCACGATCACAGAAATTGCAGCCCGGATGAAACTGGACTGGGTTGTGATCGACACGGAGCATGGCCATTTGGATTACAAAGAGGTCTTGGAACATCTCCGAGCGCTGCGGGGAAGTGAGACTATTGGACTCGTGAGAATTCAAGAGATTGAGCAAGGAGTCATTAAACGCATCCTGGATCTGGGTGCTGATGGCATCATCATTCCTCAAATTCGAACGGCGGAAGAAGTGGAGCTAGCAGTCAGCTTCGCCAAATACCCACCCAGAGGAATCCGGGGAATAGGCGGCGAGAGAGCCACGGCGTGGGGGAAGAATCTCGCTTTTGCTGCTACGGGAAATGAAAACACCCTTGTCATCCCCTTAATTGAGCGGCTCGAAGCGGGACGCAATATTGACTCCATTATGGATGTTCCCGGAGTAGACGCCTTTTTCTTTGGTCCTGCAGACTATTCTGCCTCCGCCGGATATCCCGGCCAATGGGAAGGGCCGGGCATCGCCGAGGAGATTATTCGCGTTAAAGACAAGATCTTAGGGCGAGGCTATGCCTGCGGGATCATGGCCACGGACCTGGCAAACGGGCAGAGGAGAATTGAACAAGGGTTTCGCATGATTGGGCTGGCTGCTGATGCAGGATTGATCATCCGTGGGATCACTGAAATGCAGCAAGGCCTCGGGAAACCGCTGAATCCGGATGTTTGGAGAGACTAACTTTCCCGGAAATGGAAATGCGAGACCCCGATCTCAGCTGGATTCTTCTTCCGACCTTTTGATCTTTTCTCAAGGAGGGGCACGTGTATTTCTTCAGAAACTTCTCATCTCTCAGTCAATATCGGTTGATTTATTGGAAGCCTATTGTTTGTCTCGGGCTATCGACTCTCTTCCTGGCTGCGCAGCTAACGCGAAGTGTTCAGGCAGAAACAGCTTTGAGTGGCCCCATGCCTCCTTCGAACTTGCGCTGTGAATATCTGACCAACCCCCTCGGCGTTGATGTCCAACAACCCCGTTTTTCCTGGACCTTGGACCATATGGAACGCGGACAGAAGCAATCCGCTTATCAAGTTCTCGTTTCAAAGTCTTCGGAAGCTCAAACGGGTGATCAATGGGACAGTGGAAAGATCTTGTCTGATGAGTCTTCCCAGGTTGAGTATCAAGGCAAAGCCCTGATGAGCGGCCAAACGTATTACTGGAAGGTCCGCTACTGGGACACGAAAGGGACGGCGAGCCCGTACAGTCAGGGGACCCGCTTTGATACGGGATTGTTTTCACCGGATGATTGGAAAGGCTCATGGATCCAAGGAAAGAATCAGCTGCGAAAGGAATTTACCCTGCTCTGGAAAGGTTGTGCGTGCCCGCGCCTACGTCTCCGGGCTGGGTTATTACGAGCTCCACATGAATGGCCGACGGGTTGGGGATCATGTGCTGGACCCAGGCTGGACAACGTATCCCAAGAGAGTCCTATATAGCACTTATGATGTGACCTCACTGCTCCAGCCGGGGAATAATGCTCTGGGAGTGATGTTAGGCCAGGGTTGGTACCAAGCTTATGCCGATGGTTACCCGGTCAGATGGAAGTGCGAAAATTGCAGCATCTTCCGTTTTCAATTGAACATAGAAATGGAAGGGGGCAAACAGATCAGTGTCGTGAGTGACGGGTCCTGGAAGGGCATGGATGGGCCGATTCTATTTAACAATATTTACAACGGCGAGACTTATGATGCCCGCCGTGAATTGCCCGGCTGGGACAAGACTGGTTTTGATGACAGCCAGTGGGTCGCTGCCGGGCAGGCCAAGGCCCCCGGGGGGATCCTGTCGGCACAGCTCATGCCGGCCATCCAGGTCGTGGACACGATCATTCCACTCGAGATGACGAACCCTCAACCCGGTGTTTATGTGTTCGATATGGGACAAAATTTCAGTGGCTGGATCGAACTGCGTGTGCAGGGACCTCGAGGGGCGCAAGTCCGGATTCGGCATGCGGAACTGCTCTACGAGAATGGCACACTCAATACCGAAAATCTGCGAAAGGCCTTGGCGACGGACTCCTATATTTTAAAGGGCGAAGGGGAAGAAGTCTATCAGCCTCATTTTACTTATCACGGGTTCCGTTACGTCGAGCTGACCGGTTTCCCGGGCGTCCCGACGATTACAGCGGTTCGCGGCAAAGTCGTGCATACAGCGGTCCGGTCCATTGGCAGTTTCTCCTGCTCCAAGCCGATTCTGAATCAGATTCAGCGGATCGTCACGTGGGGCCAAAAAACTAATCTGCACAGTATTCCCACCGACTGTTCGCAACGAGATGAACGCCAAGGGTGGATGGGTGATGCCCAGGTGACTGCGGAAGAGGCGATTCTGAATTTTGACATGGCGGCTTTTTATACGAATTTTGTCCGGAATATCCACGACATTCAGGATGAGCAGGGCAGAGTAACCGACACGGTTCCTCATATTTGGGGATCGCGCCCAGCCGATCCGGCTTGGGGTACGGCTTACCCGCTTCTTTGCTGGTACTTGTGGGAGAACTATGGGGACAAACGAATTTTGGAAGAGAACTATGAAGGGTTGAAAAAGTATGCCGATTTTCTGCACGGCGCCAGCGAAGACGGGATTTTGAAATACTTCTACTATGCGGACTGGGTGGCCGTAGAGAAAACCACTGGAAGCTTGGTCTCTACCTTTTATTATTACTACGACACGGACCTTGTCGCCAAGATCGCCCGGATTTTAGGGAAAACCGCCGACGCCGAAACATATGCTCAACGCGCGGCTCAGATTAAAGAGGCCTTCCACAAACAATTCTATAATCCGGAGACCCGGAGTTATGCCAATGGCACGCAGACTGCCAACACGCTCGCATTATATTTAGACTTGGTGCCTGAGAAGGAGCGTGAGCCGGTCCAGCAAAACCTGACTCGCGACATCATCTACAAACAAGACACTCATGTCACCACCGGGTTCATCGGAATCAAGTACCTGATGGAGTTATTGCCCCGCATCAACCGCGCTGACCTGGCTTATGATCTTGCGGCTCAGACCACCTATCCCAGTTGGGGGTACATGATTAAGAATGGGGCGACCACGCTTTGGGAACTCTGGCAGAATAAGACCGGGCCGTCGATGAACTCCCACAACCACCCTATGTTTGGAAGTGTGGGGTTGTATCTGTATCGAACGCTGGCGGGGATTAATCTGGGCAAGGATACTGCAGGGTACAAGACCATCCGAATAGAACCGCAAGTTTTCCGTGACCTGACTTATGTGGCGGGTTCGACCGAAACGATCCGAGGCATGGTCGTATCCTCCTGGAAACGCTCGCAAGTTGAGAAGACCTTCACGCTCGAGGTTCAAATCCCAGTCAACAGTGAAGCAGAAATCGTGATTCCCAAACTGGACCTTCAAAAGTATTGGATCCGGGAGAGTGGCAAAGTCCTTTGGCAGAATGGACAGTATCTGCCAGGTGTGGCGGGGGTCTCCGGGGCAAAAGAGACTCCAAATTCTTTCGTCGTGGGTATGGGATCAGGCCATTACATTTTTCAACTTTCGGAGGAATGAGGGCAGGCAGGAAGGGTTTTCTCTGAATGGGTTTTGAATGAGAGATTCTTGCCCCTCACATAGTGGCGAAACGATTGATCACCCAGAATCAGTTCCGATGGATCTTTTTTCTCTGGATTGGCATCTGGGGATTTTTCTGCGTGAGGCCTTTCTTCATTGGGAAATCCGAGTTCACCCAAAACCTTCGACTTCTTCCCCTCAGTTTTGAGGAACGACAAGAGGCGGTTTATGGAAAAGATTTATACCGCTTCCTGAAATTCTGCAAGTCGCAACTCCCGGCTGGGTCTCGCTATCGCCTGGTAGGACTGGAATCTCTAAGCCTGGATTTTGCTCGATCCGTCTATGATCTCTATCCCTGTCTCTTGAGTGGGGAGCCAGAATACCTCCTGGTTTACAAACAACCTCAGTTCCAGGCTGATCATTTTGCACGTTCTGCTTTCTTAGACGAAGATAGCTTTATCCTAAAGGTACAATCACGCACACCATGATGATTGAGTACCTGCTAGGACTCCTCATTTTGATTTTTCCATCTGTGTTGGCATGGGGCTTCATTGAAGTCTTAGATTGCCAACGAGTCTTAACCGTTCTCGAAAAATTGCCTCTTGCCTATCTATTTGGGCTGGGCATCGTAGCCTGGGAGATGATGGTTCTCCAGTTGCTAGGGAAGCCGTTCAGTCCCTTGTGGCTTCTGACCCCACTCCTGGGTGCGAGTATCTTTCTCAGTGCAGTTCATATCCGAAGGAAAAAACACTTAAAGGCCAAGCTCCAGAGTCAGAGCCCCTGGTTAAAAGAGCGCTGGTCTAAAGTTGACATCCTCTTGTTGACGGGAATTGGGTTGGAGCTTGGCTTTGCTTTCACAAGAGCTTTGCTTTTGCCCATGGAAGATTTTGATGCGGTGACCAACTGGGGCCTCAAGGCTAAGGCCATCTACCTCGCCAAAGGGATCCCATTGAGTTTTCTGACCAATCGTGAATATGCCACAGTACACGCGGATTACCCCTTACTCCTGCCTCTGGCTGAAAGTTACGTTTATTTCTTGCTTGGTCATGTCAATGATTTCGCGGTGAAATGGATTTTTCCGCTTTCTCTTACTGCCTGCGTCACTGCCTTCTATGCCAGCCTGAGAAGAATGACTCTCAATCGGACCGCTGGTCTGGCGTTTGCATTTGTCCTCGTGAGTATCCCCCACTTTGTGTTTAGCGCTACGAACGCGTATGCGGACATCTTGATTGCCACTTACTTTGGGGCGGGATTTTTCTATTTGTTCTTGTGGATCCGGCAACAAAACGACTTGTTTCTTGGGTTGTCGGCACTGCTCACCGGGATGGCGGGACTTACTAAAAGCGAAGGAATGGTCCTATGCCTGGTGAACCTGGTTGTCCTAGTGTGGGCGGTCAATAGAGAAAGGTCCGTGGACCGTCCGCATGGCTGGAGGCAGGTATTGATCTATATCGGAGTTTTTTCTACAGTTCTGATGCCTTGGCTGGTGTTTCGTTTGTCGATGAAAGCCCAAAACGACTACATCCATGAGTTGAGTGTCGAACGTGTGGTTCAGTGGGAAACTGTAATGAGAATGAAAACGATTCTCTATCATTACCAAGCCCAGTTCTTTAACCTCAAGAGCTGGAACCTGCTCTGGTTAGCCGCATTGGGACTATTCCTCTTCCGTTTCAAAAGAATCCTCCAGAGTGACCAAAAGTTTATTTTCTTGGCAACGGCTATGACATTCTCCTTCTATACATCCGTCTACTTTATTACTTTCAATGACGTGGCCTGGCATTTGAAGACTTCTTTTAGTCGGTTGTTGGTTCATTTCGTGCCGCTGGTTGTGCTTGGATTTGCCAGTGCCTATCTTGATAGTGCACACAAGGAGTAGCCTGTGCCGACGGAGTGGTGCCCCCACTCCTCTTGCTGATCCTGCCTATGAACCGTCTCGCAAAAAACTATGGTCGCTGCGGTCTCGCGATCGTTTTCCTCGTTTTATTCCTGGTGCCTTTCATCCCGGCTCATTTCAAATCTGCTCCTGCCAGTCCTCCGTTTACGATCCATCCCGAGAATCCTAAGTATTTTCTCTTCCGCGGGAAGCCTGTGGTCCTGATCACCGCGACCGAACATTACGGTTCGGTCATCAACTCCCGTTTTAATTTTGAACGTTATTTGGAAGAAGCCGCGGACAAGCGAATGACGCTCACCCGGCTGTTTCTTTTGTTTCGAGAGCTCCAGAGTGCCCGCAACCCCAACTCACCCTTGAAACCTGAATCGCCCGACTTTGTTTCACCTTATTTAAGAAGCGGGCCGGGCAAGGCTTTGGATGGAGAACCCAAGTTTGACCTGGACCAATGGAACCCGGTGTATTTTGAGCGGCTGCACCGTTTTCTCAGCCGCGCGTCAGAACTGGGAATCCTTGTGGAGGTAACCCTTTTTAGTAATACCTATTCCGATCGCATCTGGGCATTAAATCCGTTGCGCTCCGAAAACAACGTGAACGGACTCCCCGCCATCGAGTGGCAGGAGTACACTACCTCCAAATCCGCTGAACTTTTTCAGCGGCAGGTCGCGTTTGTACGGAAGGTCGTCCGGGAAACCAACCGTTACGACAATATCTACTACGAAATCTGCAATGAACCTGGCGGCGGAGTGGAAGGGCACAGCCCTGTCCAAGCCGTGGATGAATGGCAGGCGGCCCTCGCCGAAGTGATTCAAGAAGAAATGGCCAAACTCCAGAACCATCACCTCATTTTTGGCACCCAGGCCTTCAGCTATACGCCTCAATTCCATCAAATGACCGAGGATAGCTTTGTGATGGAATTTTTCAACGGCGTTAACGTGCACCCCTTGCCGGACACGTTTTACCAGCGGTCCTATCAAATGGGAAACTTCATGTCGAAGGAATTAAGACTGAGAGATCTCCGTGATTATTGTCTGGCTACGTACCCCCGCAACAAGCCAGTTGTCATGGATGAAGATAACGCTGCCAGCCTGTATCGCGACAATGAGGGTTGGATCATCCATCGCAAACGCGCCTGGACGGTGCTTTTTAGCGCAGCTCACTATGATTATATCGACTTTTCGATCACCGCAGGCCAAGAGTCGGGGACGGAAGATTCTCAGCAGAAGATTCGCACTTGGATGAAGCATCTCTCCACTTTTTTCGAGAGCGTCGATTTTATTCACTCAAAACCACTCCGTAACGGGTTGGAGGTTGAATCCAAAGACCTCGTCGAATCGGTTCTCGAACTCCCGAATGACGAGAAATTGATTTACCTGGCGGACGGAAGAGAACTCGCCGAGGATCAAGCCGGGCAGCCAGTCGTGACCTCCTTGCGCCTCCCACTCCCTGCGGGTCTCTATAGTATCCGTCTCTATTCGCCTGTATCAGGCTTGTATTCACCGGTCCAGCGAATGGAGAGCCAAGGTCGTATTCAGATCTCATTGCCTGCTTTTGAGCAGGATCTCGTGGTCCGAATTCAAAAGGAGAAAGAAGTTGAGCCAAAGAACAGATGAATGGCAATTCTCACAAATTTTTTCCACCGATAGTGTGAACCAATTGGGAACTCTGTAGGGAACGGAATCTGTTCCGTTCCTCGTTGAGTGCCGAAACTGTTTGAATTTTACAACCTGGAACGCTGGGGCGAGCGTTCCCTACAACCGATTCGGTAACTAAAAAAACCCGTTTCTTGACGTGCCTGTTGCATCTCAGTAAATTGGGGCGGAATGTATAAAGGAGGAAGGACCATGTCTGCCAATTCAGACGCTCAGAAAGTTTTCAAGGCACTGGACGCTTTTTGCATTGAAATCCCATCCTGGGGATTTGCGAATACAGGGACACGCTTTGGAAAATTCATCCAGGCAGCGGCGGCCAGCTCGATCGATGAAAAGCTCAGTGATGCCGGCCAGGTGCATTCCTTCACGGGGTGTTGTCCCTCGGTAGCGGTCCATGTGCTCTGGGATTTTCCGGATGGTCTCAAGAGCATCCCGCAAGCCCAAGCTCTGGCCAGAAAATACGGGGTCAGAATCGGAGCGATCAACCCGAATGTATTCCAAGATCAAATCTACAAATACGGATCATTGGGAAATCCAGATGCCATGGTACGCCAAGCAGCGCTCGATCATCTCTTGGAGAGCATTGAAATTGGGAAGCAGGTACGAAGTCGCGACGTGTCCTTATGGTTTGGCGACGGTTCGAATTATCCGGGCACCGCCAATATCCGCCTTCGCAAGACCTGGTTTGAAGAAGGGCTGAGGATGGCGCACACCCATCTTTCTTCGGAACAACGTCTACTGGTTGAGTATAAGCCTTTTGAGCCTGCCTTTTATCACACCGATATTGCTGACTGGGGAATGGCGGTGTTATTGGCTCGAGCGGCCGGACCACAAGCCAAAGTTCTGGTGGATACGGGACACCATTATCAGGCCCAGAATATAGAACAAATCGTTGCCTGGTTGCTCAGTGAGAAAATATTAGGCGGATTCCATTTCAACGACCGCCGCTATGCAGATGATGATTTGACCATTGGCTCAATCGACCCTTATCAGATCTTCCGCATCTTTCATGAGATTGCTTTTTTTGAATGGGAGACCGGAGAGGGAGTGGAAATTGCTTACATGATCGATCAAAGCCATAATTTGAAAAACAAGATCGAAGAAATGATTCAAACCGTCGGAACGGCCCAAGACCTCTACGCTAAGGCCGCTCTGGTCGAACACGCAACGTTGAGCCGGCATCAAGATTCCTGCTCTTTAATCGATGCTGAAGAATGCCTGAAGTCAGCTTATCAGACCGACGTGCGACCTTATCTGCGTGAGTGGCGGAAGGCCAGAGGCCTGGCTGAAAACCCGCTGAAGCGTTTCGCCAAAGCGGCTACCTGGAGCGGATCACAAAGGAACGGAGTGAGAGGAATCAGTCGGCCGGCGGGAGTTATGCTTAATTCATCCAGGCACTGGCTACACCGTGCTGCGCTCACTCAATGCCCTGCTCCCGGACGCCCGAGAACCAGCTTCATCCCGTCTTCATCCCGGAGCGCCCCTTGACCTCCCTCATGACCCACCCTCTCCTCAGGCTGTCTCAAATTCACAAAAGTTTTGGAGGAGTCTTAGCCCTTCGGGCAGTGGACCTGGAAGTTCGAGCCGGCGAAGTTCTCGGTCTCATTGGCGAAAACGGGGCCGGCAAAAGCACACTAGTCAACATCGCGACCGGCGTATTCTCTCCAGACTCAGGGGAGATCCGGCTGGATGGAAAGCTTCTCCGGTTCTCCAATCCCCGCCAAGCCGCTGCAGCGGGTATTGCGGTAGTCCACCAGGAGGCGGATCTTTTCGCCGAATTGAGCGTCGCCGAAAATATGTTGCTGGCTCACGGACTGGTGAGGGGTTTAATCGGCCTGATCTCCTGGCAAGGTACTTACGGGAAAGCCTCCCAGGAGATATCGGCTATGGGGGAATCTTTTGACGTTCGACAAAGGGCTGGTGAACTTCCGATCGCCAGGCGTATGGTTGCGGAAATTGCGGCTGCCATTTCAGAGAGGGCTCGCATCCTCTGCCTGGACGAACCGACTTCCTCCTTGACCCTAAAAGAGATTGAGAACCTATTTCGGCAGATTCGCCGACTCCGGGATTCCGGCGTCGGCATCGTATATGTGAGTCATCGCTTGGAAGAGATTTTAGAGATTTGTGATCGGGTCACGATCTTGCGTGACGGTGAAATGGTGGAGACCCTGCCGGTCGCAAATCTGACGATGGATCGGATGGTCAATGCTATCGTCGGACGGGAGCTTTCAGAAGTATTTTGCAAAAGGCCAGTGCCCATCGGTGCAATCCGGTTACAGGTTGAGGGGGCAAGCAGTGACAATGGGTCATTCCGGGAAGTCTCCTTTGAAGTCCGAGCCGGAGAAATTGTTGGCCTTTATGGTTTTGTTGGGGCCGGCCGTTCGGAATTGGCCCAAGCGCTTTTTGGATTGCGTCCATGCGCTGCCGGACAAATCTCGATCGACGGACTTTCGGTAAGTATTCAATCGCCTCGCCAGGCTGTGGAGGCAGGGTTGGCCTATCTTCCGGAAGATCGCTTGGTGCAAGGAGTTTTTCGAGGGCATTCTGTTCGGACGAACGCCAGTGTGACAGTCCTGCCCAGTCTCTCTCGCTGGGGCTGGGTTTCTGAAGGACAAGAAAAATCCATGACTGCAGAAGTCATGGAATCCATGCAGGTACGGGCTGCTTCCGCGGAACAACCTATCGGCACGCTCAGTGGAGGGAACCAGCAAAAGGTAGTGTTTGGACGTTGGCTAGCCACGCACCCTAAGATCATCCTCCTGGATGAGCCGACTCGCGGCGTCGACGTCGGAGCTCGAGCGGAGATTCATCGATTGATTTGTGATCTGGCTGAGTCAGGAGTCGGAATTTTGTTGATCAGTTCGGATTTGCCAGAGGTCCTGGCGATGAGCGATCGGGTGATCACCTTGTCGGAAGGCCGCTTGACGGGAACGTTTAATCCTCGAATAGACTCCCCAGAAACTGTGGCGGCTGCGGCTGTGCCGCGGGCCAATTCGGGAGAAAAAGCTGGATCCGCCAAAGTCTCTGGAAGAGCTGCGCCGTGGGTTCATTTGCGAGAAATCAGCCTGGTCGGTTTTATTTTGATGCTTTCTGTGATCACCGCGTTCCTAAAGCCCCGCGAGTTTGCCACTCTCACGAATTTCTATGACGTGTTGGCGAGCACTGCCCTGCCTGCCATCATGGCTCAGGGCGCCATGCTCGTGATCTCGGCCGGGGGAATTGATATTTCTGTGGGATCCATGATGGGTCTGGTCGGCGCGTTGTCGGCCATGGCTGCGAATGCGGGGCTCCCGCCGCTTCTGTGTTTGCTCGTGGCTTTGGGGCTGGGAGCGGCTTGTGGTTTGCTCAACGGTGGCATCTCTCTATTGGCACGCATCCATCCAATCATTGTGACTCTTGCCGGAATCAGTATTTATCGAGGAGTCATGCAGGTCGTCACAGGGGGGCGGGAAATTGAACAATTGCCAGTTTCGTACCGAGCCTTAGCAGATGGATATCTATTCGGGATTCCGAAGCTTGTCTTCTACCTGGTGCTGATCACGTTTCTCGCTCATCTCTTTATCCGGTATACGCTGTCCGGGAGGAAGGTTTTGGCTTTGGGCAATTCGGAAAGCGCTTCCCGCCTCCTCGGCCTTTCTAAGAATCGCCTAACACTGCTGGTTTTTGGTTTGTGCGGGCTTTTGACGGGACTCGCTTCAGTCCTGCATGCAGCCTATTACGGAAAAATTCAATCCAATACTGGGGAGGGCATGGAACTCAGGGCCATTGCCGCTGCGGTCATTGGAGGGACGAGTATCTCCGGAGGGCGTGGATCTGCTCTGGGAGTATTGCCAGGTGCTTTTTTGGTTTCGTTGCTCTACAACATTTTAATACTGACTGGGGCCAGCTCGTATTGGCAAAACATCTTTGTCGGAGCGTTGATCCTCGTGGCGATGATCGTGGATGTCATTTTCGACAAACTGAGGGGGACACGGAAATGATTCCGCGGATCCTGGCCTCCAGAGAAACGGTTCTGGTGTTGATCTTGATAAGCTTATGCCTGTTCTTCTCCTTCTGGGTAGAGGGATTCTCCGATTGGGTCAATGTGGTGGAGCGTTCCCGCTATTGGGTGGTCCCGGGGATGATTGCGGTCCCCATGACTCTAATCATCGCAACCGGGGGGATCGATCTTTCCGTGGGTTCCATCCTGGGAATGTGCGGAATTGTTCTGGGACTGCTCTTTCGAGATGCTGGTTGGCCGATCGCACTGGCTTCTCTTGCGGCTGTTGTCACGGGCATCTTGGCCGGGGCGTTCAATGGCGGCGTGAGCAGTTACCTGAAGATTCCTCCTCTCGTAGTGACCTTAGCAACCATGGCCCTTTATAGCGGGATCGCGCTGGCACTCAGCCAGGCCCGCCCTATCGGCAATTTCCCCGCCCCGTTTCAATCGCTGGGGCAAGGTGACTTTTTTCAGGTTCATTTCGGGAATCGGGATGATATTGTTTTCCCAGCGCCGCTGCTGGCCTTGCTCGCGGTTTCGTTGGCCGGTTGGGTCATCATGCGTCGATCCTGGGTAGGGCGCTATGCGGAATGCATAGGCGAAAATGAAGTGGCTGCCCGCTTCGCAGCCATTGATGTTCGATTTTTAAAATGGGTTCTCTACACCATGGCTGGAGGGATCTGTGGCATCGCTTCCGTGTTTTATACTTCTTTATATGCAACGGCTCGGCCAGAAGCGGGGCGTGGAATGGAACTGGAAGCGATTGCCTGTGTGGTGGTCGGAGGAACGCGCATCAGCGGCGGACGGGGAACTGTCATCGGGACCATTCTAGGCTTGTTGATCATTGGAGTTCTTCGCTATGGTTTGGAGATGGCGGGGATACCCTCGCAGCGTCTGATTATTTTCGTGGGTATCCTTCTCATTGTGACGGCAGTTCTGAATGAGTGGCTTTCAGGAAAAGGAGGAAAACGATTATGGTGAACAATCCAGGTTTGCATCGACGACAATTCTTGAAGAGAAGCGCTTCCATAGGAGTGGCGGCAAAGCTGGCAGGTTGGGAAATGCTTTCGGCTCAAGAGTCTCCCAACGATCGAATTACCGTGGGGATGATCGGAGTCGGCGCCCGGGCTCATGAGCTGCTGCGCGTTATTCAAACCCTTCCAGGGACGGAGATCGTGGCGGTTTGCGATGCCTATCAAGGTCGCTTGGAGAGAGCGGTTGAACGGACTCGAGGACGAGCCAAAATCTATTCAGACTATCATGCTATTTTGGGGGATAAAGGGATTGATGCGGTCATCATTGCGACCCCGGATCACTGGCACAAAACGATGGTTGTGGAAGCCCTTAAAGCAGGCAAAGACATCTATGTCGAGAAACCCTTGACCTATACCATTGATGAGGGAGTGGAAATTATCGCAGAAGTGAAAAAGGGGGACAGGATCCTGCAGGTAGGAAGTCAGGGTATCAGTAGCAAGATTCAACAAAAAGCTAAGGAACTCATCGAGTCCGGGAGGCTGGGGCAGATTACCTTGCTTCGGGCCTCTTATAACCGCAACACAGCTGGCGGAGCCTGGATTTATCCGATTCCTCCAGATGCTTCGCCTCAAACCGTGAATTGGGAAATGTTTTTGGGGATGGCGCAATCGAGGCCCTACGATCCTGCACGCTTTTTTCGATGGAGATGCTATTGGGACTATTCCGGAGGGATTGCCACGGACCTGTTTGTCCATCTCGCCACCACCATCCATTTTTTGATGAACGCCAAGGCGCCACAAAGCACCGTTGCTCTCGGGTCGCTTTATCGATGGAAAGACAGCCGCGAGGTGCCGGATACGCTCAATGCCGTGCTGGAATATCCAGAAGGGTTCACAGTCAATCTGAGTTCCACATTTAACAATCAGCTTTCGGGAGGAGAGCAAGGGTTTCAGATTCTTGGGACTGAGGGAAGCCTGGTCCTGGGTGGAGGCGGTCTGACTTTCTATCCTGAACACACCCACGAGGACAATCGCTGGATTGTCGAGAGCTGGCCGAAAAAATTACAAGAAGCGTATTATCAAGATCCGAAAGTGCTCAAAGCCGAAGTGGCCTCGAGTTGGCTTCCCAAGGTTTCCCTGGGAATGGAACGCTGGGAAGAGGACGGGAAAGAGGCCGTCGTGGCTCACCTGGAACAATTCTTTGAATGCGTCCGGCAGCGGCGGCAGCCGTTTGAGGATGCGCTCACAGGGCATCGTGCCGCAGCCGTCGCGCATTTGGTCAATCTCTCCTATCAACAAAAACGGGTGGTTGCCTGGGATTATCAACAGGAGAGAGTGAAGAGTTAGCCATGGGACGATGCACCGGGTGGGCGCTTGAGACACACTTTCCCAAGTTAATGATGAGGTTGGCATAAAGGAGCGGGTGAAAATGAAACGTATTGGGGTCTCTTCCATTCTGGCGGTTGTCATTCTGGCGGCTTGTACTCAAAGCCAAGGCCCTAAGCCGATAACAGGCAAAGTGATCACGATCGGAGTGATGCCAAAGTTAAAGGGGATTGCTTTCTTTAATGCAGCAGAAAAAGGGATTCAGGAAGCCGGTTCGACCTTGGGTATTCATGTTGATTATGATGGTCCGGTAACCAATGATGTCACCCTGCAGGCTCAAATGGTCGAGACCTGGATTGCCAAGAAGTATGATGCCATCGCCATCGCCCCCAATGACCCGGAAGCCATTGGCCCAGTCCTTGCTAAGGCACGAAAGCGCGGAATCAAAGTGATTACTTGGGATTCGGATGCTCGTGTGGATGCGCGAGATTTCTTCGTCAACCAATGCACTCCCGAGTCTCTGGCAAAGGCACTGATGGATGTCATGGCGAAAGGTGCCGGAAAACAAACCAAATACCTCATCATTACCGGGTCTTTGACGGCTGCAAATCAAAATATCTGGATGGCTGAAATGGAGAAGTACCGGCTCTCTACATATCCTCAAATGACCGATCTTTCGGCGACTCCCAAAGTTTCCCAAGAAGATCAAGCGATGGCCACTCAGGTGGCCGTTGATTCATTAAAGGCTTATCCCAGCATGACTGGAATGTTTGGTATGACCTCCGTCGCTTTGCCAGGCGCTGCTGAGGCTCTGCGAAAGGCCCGTGCAGCAGATCGCGTCTTTCTGACAGGTGTGTCCACTCCAAACGTGATGAAGGAATACGTGAAGGATGGAACGGTCAAAAGCTTCGTGCTCTGGAATCCCATCGATCTAGGCTTTCTGACGGTTTATGTGGCCAACGCGGCCATCAAAGGAGAAATCCTACCCGGGGCCTCTACATTCAAGGCGGGGCGGCTTGGAGAGGTAAAAGTCGAGGGCGTGCAGCTCATTCTTGGAAGCCCTATTGTGTTTGATCAGAACAACATCGATCACTATGATTTCTAAACAAACGGCCCGGGGTTTTCTGGGCGAAGCTTTCAGCGCTAACGCGAGTTCTTCAGTCAGTTGCTGGGTCTTCACCCCCCTGGAGTCCCCCCTTGTGCAAGGAGGGACATTTTGGTTTTAGTTGCGGTTCTGGTTAGCCCTGTCAGATCGGTAGAGACTCCTAAACCCTGTGCTTCGAAACAGGCTTGAGTTCTTGAATTTCGGCTGACAGTAGTCGTCCCCCCTTGCACAAGGGGGGACTTGAGGGGGGTCGTTGCGGCAAATGCTTTGCCCCTGCCAATCACACCAATCCGGAGAAGAATAAAAATGAAGCATTTGAAAGATCACTGGGATGTAGCAGCAACTGAAAAAATGCAACACGATCCTCTGGACCTCTTGCGCTATCGGTCAAACTTACTAGGATCTGATTTGCGGATTACTAACTTTGGAGGAGGAAATACCAGCTCCAAGTTTGAACTTCCAGATCCTATTACGGGTCACCCTGTTCGAGTGCTGGCAGTCAAAGGGAGTGGCGGTGATCTTGGCAGTAGCAACAAAGAGGGATTTGCGATTCTCTATTTGGATCGGCTGGAACAGCTCCAATCGGTCTATCGTGGGGAACTCCACGAAGATGAGATGGTGTCTTACTATTCTCTTGTCGCATTCGGGATTAACCGAGTCGCTCCTTCAATTGACACCCCGCTGCATGCATTCCTCCCGTTTCCGCATGTGGATCATCTCCATCCGGATTGGGCGATAGCCCTGGCAGCCAGCGCCAACGGCCGGGAGAAAATGGAGGAATTCAATCGGCGCTTTCACCACAAACTGAGCTGGCTTCCCTGGCAGCGCCCCGGATTTGAATTAGGGTTGATGCTCAAGAAGGCGGTGACGGAAACACCCGATTGCGACGGAATCGTCCTCGGAGGTCACGGCCTATTTACCTGGGGGGACACCCAGCATCAGTGTTACCGCAACAGCTTGAAAATAATTGATGAGCTTGGGGAATTTGTCGGCGAGCATGAAAAAAAAATGGGAGAGCGATTATTTGGAGGGCAAAAGCATTCTTCCCGGCCCAATGCTCGGGCGCTGGCGACTTTGATCTTCCCGTTTTTAAGGGGGAAACTGGGCTCTAAGCGCCGGAGCATCGGGCATTACAACGACTCGCCCGATGTCATCCAGTTTGTCAACTCAACGGATGCTCCCGAGCTTGCAAAGTTGGGAACGAGTTGCCCGGATCATTTTGTACGAACCAAAATCTGTCCCCTTTACGTTAATTGGGACTCGGAAAGAGAGGATCTGGACACCCTCAAAGAAAAGATTGCACAGAGGGCGAACGCCTACCGGCAAGACTATGAGACCTATTACCGTTCTCACGCCCAGCAAGATTCCCCGCCGCTGCGGGATCCGAACCCCACCGTAGTTTTAATCCCGGGGCTAGGAATGTTTACGTTTGCGAAAGATAAGAAAGAGGCTCGCATTACTGCAGAATTCTATGTGAATGCGATTCATGTCATGGCAGGCGCTACGGCTCTGGGGGAAGGAGCTTTGCCCTCGCCGAGTTATCCCCAGGTTCGAAGACTTGAAGATTCGAAACACTTCTCAAGTTTTCACAACTATGTGGCGTTGCCTCATCGAGAAGCCTTCCGGATCGAGTATTGGGCTCTCGAGGAGGCCAAGCTGCGCCGCATGCCTCCGGAAAAAGAGTTTAGCCGAAAAATCTTTCTGGTAGTTGGAGGTGGAAGCGGGATCGGCCAGGAGACGGCGTTGAAGTTGGCGGAACGCGGTGCACACATCATGGTGGCGGATCTAGATGAATCAGCGGCGGCTGCCACCGCGAAACGGGCAGCCGGATTCGGTTCAAAAGAGGCAGTCTCCTCCTGTGCTGTCAATTTGGCCCAGCGCGCGAGCATCGCCGCTGCCATCCGACAAACGGTGCAGCTTTTTGGAGGCCTTGATGGCATTGTTAATACAGCCGCCATTTTTGTGGCGCCGGATCCGAACGGCAATCTACCCGATGAAAAATGGCGATTGACCCTTGACATTAATATCACGGGCAACTATCTCCTGGCGGACGAAGCACAAAAGGTCATGACAGAGCAGGGACTTCCGACAAGCATCATTTTAACCAGCTCGGCCAATGCCATCGTTCCTAAGCGCGGCAGCGAAGCCTATGATGTCAGCAAGAGCGCGGTCAGCCATCTGGTGAGAGAACTTGCCGTCGGATTAGCCCCACTCATCCGCGTCAACGGAATTTCGCCAGCGACCGTCGTTGCAGGCTCCTCCATGTTTCCGAAAGATCGAGTCATCAGCTCGCTGACGAAATACCAAGTCCCATTTGATGAGACCGAGCCGCTCGAAGAGTTGCGCAATAAACTGGCTGAATTTTACGCGCGTCGGACATTGAGTGGCCTGCCGATACGTCCAGAAGACTGTGCCGAGGCCATTTGTTGGTTGGCAGGGGAGCGTTCTAGCCGGACGACGGGCCATTTGATTCCGATTGACGGTGGCTTAGTCGAAGCTTTCTTGCGCTGATCAGTGAAAAGACTGTTGAACGAAGAGCGGGTTGGGGCGAGCAGAAAAACACTCGAAACCTTCTGTCAACGGGCCGCCGGCTTGTTTTTCTTAGGCGGCTCTTTCAATTCAATCGCGATGGCATGGATTTCTGCGGATCCCACATTTTCAGACGCGTGGGTGATCGGTTCAGACCAAACTACGGTATCGACCTTAAACTGCTTTACCGTGGGCTGGCCGTCGTCTGAAATCCATTTTCCCTTGAAGTCGCTTAAAGCGATGGTCACATTAGCCGGATGGGAATGTACCGGTATCTTTTCTCCCGGCTTAATCCGAACTTCGATCACCCTCACCCTGTCATTTTCAAAAACAACCTTAACGTTCTTGGGAGCAACCTTGACCGGGTCTTGAGCATAGGCTCTCTTGCTAGCACATCCTAACGCCAAAGCAACGAATAGAAGACTCCAAAGAAAAGGCCTTAATCCTTTCGTCATACCATTCCCCTCTTATCTTTCCCGCCGAGGAACTTCCCGACGGCTACCATATAATCATTCAGGCTTATCATGACCATACCCATTAAATGCTGGAATATTTACCCCAGATGAGGCATTCCGTCTTAGCTGGACCATAGAAAATGGCTTAATTCGGGGGATAGAAAATAGATAAGTCAAGAGCCGGTCCATATCGGTCGGGGACAGCTTGTAACTCGGCATGAGGCTATCAGGCGTATGAGCTTGAGGATTGCCGAGATGCTCCTGTACCCATTCTTTAGTTCTACGCAGGTATAACCCGTTAAGCTCAGGGCCAATTTTCATCCCTTCCCCGTTTACCAGATGGCAGGTTCCGCATTGATTGGCTTTGTAGAGCATCGCCCCTTCGACGGGGGGCTCAGGCACGGAATTGAGCATCTGAGCATTATTTGGAGAGAGCTTGAGCAAGAAGGACGCTAGTGCCGCAAGTTGTTCATCGTTGAGATCAATGGGGGGCATCGAAGTGCCTGGGACTAACCTCGAGGGGTTCTTAAAATGATCGATCATCCATGCCGGAGAACGCCGGATGGTCGTGGCCGCAAGATTGGGACCAACCTTGGGGGTTTTGTCCGCCAAATTGTGACAACTGGAGCACTGTTCCTTGCGGAAGTAGCCAATCCCCGCCAGTTCTTCCGGTGAGAGCTGCTGCCATTCTTGGACAACCTCTTCTTCTTCCGTCGAGGGCGCAGAACCTTTTGGAGTCGTGATGACCGCGGTCAGGGTCAAGCCTGTCCAGCCGAGCAGGGCGAAAGTAACGACTCCGATGGCCACCGTTCGTTGTGTCAACCTTTTGAATTGTCCTCGGTCCAGGAACGGAACCAACACCAGCGCCATGACCGCAAGCCCCGGTAAAGCCACACTCCCCACAATCTCCAGCGAGCCCCCAAACAACTTCAAGGTTTGGAACAGGAAAAGAAAATACCAGTCAGGGCGCGGAATATAACTGGTGTCTGTGGGGTCTGCCAGTCTTTCCAGGGGCACTTTGGCGACAACAGCCATGACAAATAAAATCACGAAGGCAAAAAAAATGGCTGCTGTGTCTTTGAAGACCTGTTCGGGAAAGAATTTCTTTGTAGCTCCCTGGTCACTGGGCAGGGGCGCGACGCCGTGTTTGCGAACAAGAAAGACATGCAGCGCAATCAACGAGGTGGCCAGAGGAGGCAATAGCAAAACATGAAGAGCGAAAAAGCGAGCGAATGTCACGACGCCGATACTTCCCTCACCGCCGAGAAGGCGAGTCAGGTAGGGCCCAATCAAGGGAGTTTTGCTTGCCAGCTGGGTGGCCACGATCGTACCCCAATACCCCCGGTTATCCCACGGCAGGAGGTATCCCGTTAGACCAAAAGCCAGCGTGATGAGGAATAAGATCACGCCGATCATCCAGGTTGCTTCACGGGGCTTCTTATAGGCACCGTAAATAAACACTTGGATCATGTGCAACACGACCACCACAATCATCATGCTGGCCCCCCAATGGTGAAGGCCGCGGATCAACGCTCCTCCGGTCAGCGTGGTGACAATGTATCGGACGCTGTTATAAGCGTCTCCAGGCGTGGGAGCGTAATTGAAGGCGAGGAGCAGCCCGCTGAACGCCTGCACGAGAAAGAGGAAAACAGCTACACTGCCGAAGACCTGGTGCCATCCGCTGGAAGCGGGGATCTCTTCATAGAGAAAATTCTTGATGGCTGTTTCCAACCCAGTTCGATATTCGATCCAATCGAGCAATCGCTGTGCGAAATTTTTCATGCGCCCGACTCCGTCGATTTCCGCACCGGTCCCAACAGAAGCTTGTCCCCTTCGATTTTGGTCTCATATCGGTCGAGAGGGCGTGGGGATGGCCCGGTCAATACATCACCATCGATCGAGAAAGTGGAGGTGTGACAGGGACATAAGAATTCATGCTTTTGGGAAACCCAATGGTAGGCACATCCCAGGTGGGGGCATTGGGGTCCAAATGCAATGACCTCTTTGTTAGACAGCTTGACGACCCAGGCGGAAACTTTTTCGCTGACGATTTTCCAGCCATCGATACGATTCCGGCGGAACACAATCTCCTGGGGAGTCTTCAGTTCAAGCTGGGCCAGGCTGCAAGCGTCCTCCCACCCCAGCTCTTTTTTCGACCCCGGGGGCCACAATAGGTAAACAGCAGCTGGCAACGCCAATATGGTTGCGATGGCGGACCAGGCCCCGTAAATAAAGGCTAAATGAAACGATCTACGATCCATATTCTCCCTTCAATGGTACATCCGACACAAGAACCCCTGATGATGAATTTCCTCACGCTTCAGCGTTCGATGAAAGGGCGACTTCGCAGGCGGATGGTTGAACGATCGATTTAAATCACAAAAGGTGGTGTGCTTTGCTTCGTCTCTTATGTTAATTCCAGCCAAGGTGAGGAGCAAGCGGAATTGTTAGAATAATGTAATGCGTTAGTTATCGGGGAATTTCTGGTAGCGCGCGCTCGCCGAGCGCGCCGCGGACGGCCTGGCGGTCCGTCCCTACCCACTCAGCCGCTACAGAAGCGACAATCTCAAATCGTCACCGAAGGCATTGCCCTTACGGATTTCCCCCCGTAACTAACGCATTACAGAATAATAAAAAGACGGCCAAACGATTTTCATCCGCAGAGCCTTGTTCCGTCATCCTGGCTGTCTTGCCCGTAAAGGAGGATCGGAGACTCTTCAATCTGACACAATCCATATTGGGATCGTAGGGATCGGGGGAAGAGATCCAGGAATTCCGCGTTCTCCCATCGATCATTTGCTGTTGACAGGAAAGCTCGCTATGAACTAATTTTAAAGATCATGCAATAATGTGAACGTTATTCATTGGGCAAAGGAGCCTTACCGGCTGTCTCATTCTGATTCGAACCTCTTTGGAAAAAAACTCTACCGCAGAAATCCGGAAGTTTACCCGGAGACAGGCTGGCAGGGTATCCGAACTGGCAAGAAGAGAAGAGATGATGGAGTCGTTTCCATTCCCATTCACACCTGAGGAGGAGTCTATGATGTCGTTGAACAAGATTGTATTTACCGTGACTGCTTTGCTTTGGGTGGGAATCGGAAGCCTTGAGGCAGAAACCCTAAAGTCAGGGCTGGGGTATCACTACCCTGTGGACCGCCTCAAATGGGGGCATTCTCTAGGGAACCGTAATACGTACGCCACGTTAGACGGTAAGACCGACGTGGTCAACGAGCGGGGAACCGTTCGGAAAGGCCTCCGGGAATCAACCAACCAACAATATTATTTGCTCGGTTGGGATGTGAATTTGAAGTCGGTCGAAGGAAAGGCCTATCCATTCACACACACTCGATTTCTTCCTGTCTACCAGGAATCGGTGCTGAAGGTAGAAGATCAGCTAGCGAGCAAGAAATTCTTTTTGCCTTTTGAGAATAATAATCTTCGCTCGGCTCACTTTCTGTTCGAAGTAAGCGGGGGACTTAAAGAACCACTGGTTATCCACTCACAAGTATTTTTGCTACATTCTGTCCAGGTTGCCCAGGCGGAATATAAGGGGCACAAGTATCTCGAACTCACATACCCGGACAAGACCATTGCGGCTTTCTGGGGGACCGGGGATATCCCGTCGTTTCGTGTGAGTCCGGTTGTTACCGATTCCAAAGAGCGGGAAATCCGGCTGGAATTTGACTCCAACTGGAGCGCTTCGTCCAACAGCCTGCAGGCCACCCTTTCCTTTGCTTATTCAATATATGGAGCCGCCCGGGGGAATCCTTTGAATGCCCTTTTTGATGTATATGCGGCGGAAGCCGGGACTTCTCTGAGTACGCTCAGCCGGGTCAAGCTATTGCTCGAAGAGTCCACCATAGCCATGCGCCGTTATTTGGAGACCTGCCATCTCTGGACACCGGATCCCGTCATCAATCGGGGAGTGCAATGGGCCAAAATCAACCAACTCCGCGACCAGCAGGAGTATCTGTGGGGTGACGGCTTTAGTAATAATCCTCCGTCTGACATTGTCGTGGGGCGAGATTCGGTTTGGTACTTGGCCGGAAGCAGTTATTATGCGCAGCCCTGGTCTCGTAAACTGTTTGACTTCTGGTTTCGTTATGGGTTGGAAGTCAGCGGCAAGTTTACCGAATACTTGACGGCCTCGGGGAATCTGCTTTTCAAGGATGACTATGGCCTCAACATCAACGACAACACGCCTCTCTTCTTGATGGCGGCTCACCAATACTACTCGGTAACGGGCGATCTGGGCTTCTTGCATACGGTTTATTCCAGGCTGCTCCAATCAGCCAATTACATTTTGGAGCAACGGAAGGCGGGACAGAATAACCGCTATGGGCTCGTGTGGTCCACCTCGACAGAAACTTTCATTCGTGGTTTGTGTGGATGGCGAAATGCAATCCCGAATTACACGCTCTCGGGAGCAGTCACAGAAGTTAATGCGGAGTGTGCCCGCGCCTTGAAGATGACCGCCGAACTGGCCAAAGCCATGGGTGATGAGCCGAACCGGGAGCGCCTTGAGTTAGCTGCCGCGGACCTGGCGGAGGAAATCGAAAAACATTTGCGTTCTAAAAGCGAGCAGAACCCTTATTACTATTTAACGATTGATCCTTCAGGCAAGCCCGTTGACGATGTCACTGGAGATCTCCTTTTCCCGGTGCTGTATGGGGTTTCGGCACCGGAAACCTCTCAGCACATCCTGGCCGAGTTGTTCAGCGAGCGATTTTGGGTGAATGCCAGCGATGGAGCCGGAGGGATCCGGACGGTCAGCGCGGCTCAAAAGGGATATCAAGCCAAAGCGACCCCTCAAAATTACGGGCTATTGGGTGGGGTGTGGCCGAATCTGGCTCTGTGGGTTGCAAAAGCCGCCGCTGATCAGGGCTTCCCGGATCTTAGTCTAAAGGCTTTGCGAGGGACTTGGCTCCTTACCGAGCGAGAGGATCCGGCGCGCGATAACGTCGTTCCTGCTGAACTTCCCGAATACTTCAATGGGGACGACCTAGTGCAGGTCGGACAACCGCGGAGCACCTTCTTGCATGGAATTTATATCTGGGCTGCCGTGGAAGGATTACTGGGGATTTCTCCCCGTCCCAACATTTTGCAGGTGAATCCCTCTTTGCCGACAGGATGGAATTGGATTGCGGTCTCTCATCTTCCTTACCGCGGGCTACCTCTGTCGCTGTTTGCGGAGCGCCAGACTAAGACCTTATTTACTACAGTTCGAGTTGAAACCTCGTGGAACCAGGTCGAAGTCCAGGATGCGCTCCAGCAAAAATTTTCCTTTCAACCGGAGCAGATTGCTTTCTGGATGGTCGTTCCCACCCCAAATGGGAACGAAGTGCTCGTGGCCTCCGACCAATCCGTTCAGGGGAAACTGGTCGAACGAAAGACTGGACGAGTGGTTGCGGAGTTGAGCGTTCCGGCTGGAGGAATGGTGAGGAAGAAGCTAGAATAGCGTTGATCTCTTCTTATGGTGTGTGGGAATGATTAGGTTGACTCTGTGATGCTTCGCTGGTTGGTGTGTTTGCTATTCCTTTCGTGTCTGCCTGCGCTCTGGGCACAAATCCCCACACGCCTGCTGAATGAAGCGGAAACAGCAGTAGCCCAAGGACAACCCGAAAAGGCGTTGACCTCGATTGACCAGTTTCTGGATGAGTTAAAGCGGGGAACGTTGATGGAGCCCCGCCGGGCGCAACAATTGGATCGTGCGGGGAAAATCCTTTCGGGATTGAGAGAGAGAGATTCTCAATCCCTCCGAGCAGGATACCTTCTGGGTGAAATTCGGTTTCTGCAAAATCAATTTAAAGAAGCTCTGGAAATCTTAAGCCCGCTTCGCTCCGAGAGCATGAAGAATGCTGACTACTTTAATTTGGTCGGAATGTGCAGGGGCGGACTGAATCAATTTTCGGAAGCGGCACAGGCTGTCATAACGGCGATCACGCTGGCTCCTCAAAGACCTGACCTTTATTTTAACCTGGCGGGCCTCTATCAGAAAGCTGGCGACAATCGTGGCGCCCTTGAAGTGCTCGATCGCGCCATTTCAAAGGGGATGGCCACTCCTGAGATTTATTTTGCACTGGGGTTGAGCTACTACAACTTGGGAAATGTTTTATCAGCCAATGCCAGTTTCAGTAAAGCCGTGAAGATGCGTCCGGAGTTTGGCAAAGCTTATCTATACCTGGGGCGCTGCGCGAATAGACTTCGAAACAGCAAGGAGGCAATCGCTTCTTATCGTAAATCGATAGCCCTTAATCCCAATGATTTCCTGGCCTATCTAGAACTGGGGCAGCTTCTGCTCGACCTTCAAGCGAGCACTGAAGGGATCCAGTTGATGGAGAAAGCAATTCGGCTGAACCCGAATTACTCCGAGTCGCACTACCAGCTGGGAAAGGCAAATTCCAAACTAGGGAGAGTTAGCCCGGCGGTCACAGAACTGGAACGAGCGATTGAACTCAATCCCGATCAGGACGGTGCTTATCAGGAGTTAGCACGATTATTTTTGAAAGCAGGGAAGAAAGAGCAAGCCGAGGCACTCTTGACCGCGCTGAACGACAGAAAGCAAAAGCGCAAAGTCCAGTACGAGAAAAAAGTATCTGAAGGGAGCCCGCAGTAGGGGCGAAGCATTCGGAGAATGCTTCGCCCCTACCATTTCAAAAGGAGCGAGAGAAATCCATGCGAATATCAATCATCCAGATTGTCCGAAGTATCCTCCTGGGTGCGTGCCTTTTATTACTCTGTCCGGCGCCGGTTCAAAAGGCCACCAACGATTGCGATGAAAAAGTAACAGTCCGCATTCGGCTTGACGAAGGACACCCCTGGCGCCCACCCTTCAGTTTGGACCGGGTTGGACAGCCGCTGGGTGTTATCGTGGAAGTTGAGAGTGAGGAGAGACCCTACCGTGAGTACTGGGTTGTGGCTTACCAAAATGGCAAAGAGATTGATCGCCAAATATTTCATCTTGCCGGCAGCCATTTGACGGGGAAGTCTCCCTATTTAGGGCGGGCGAGTTTCGCACGATATTTTGACGAAGTCGCTCTTTTTGCCAAGTGCCGGTTTCAGGGTGAGGGTGTGGAATTAGTCCGCCAAAAAGTGGCTCCTCCAGACTTTCAGGCGGAAGCCGTTGCCCGCCCGGACAAGGTCATCAATCCTGTTGATTTGGGTGCCATTCTAGTTCCGCTGGACTGGCTTTTACTGTCAAGCGGACAAAAGGGGAATGTCGAAATCGCTGCAATTTCCAGAAACGCAGACATTCCAGACGCCAAAGCCCAGGCCTGGTTCGAGTCTTCAGCAACCAATAAATCTGCAGCGGCGATCAAGCTGGAGAAGGACCACCGCGCCCAAATCACTCTCCCGATTCCTTCCACGGTCGCCTCCCCGGAGAAAGACACGTTGCATGTGGCTCTCATTTCGGGAGAAGGGAAAGAACTCTGGCACAAAAAGATTCCAGTCATGATTGTCAAAACTCCGCCGAAGTTGCCGGAATTTGGGGCGACGGAGTTGAAGCTCCGTTATGATGCCCCCATCTCGGTTAGAGATCCCCGCACGGGAAAATTTTCTTCTATGAGCTACGATACGGCATGGGCGCCCCAGCTCAAGGATGTGGTGATTTCTCTGCCCAATGGCTCGCGCTACGTGTTCTGGCGCGGTTCCTGCTATATCCCTTTTTGGGCCAGCACTCACGACATGGGAATGAGCTACGAATGGGCCGAAACGACGCCTCCTCCCGACGGGTTCACCGACTCGGTGGAACCGTTGATGGACAAAGAACTCCGGTACAGCCGGGTCGAGATTCTCGAGTCCACGGCTTCACGCATCCATGTGCGTTGGACCTACCAATCGACCGATTTCATGTACAAAGTTTGGGGGGATGCACCGGTGGAAGATTACTATTTCTACCCGGATGGTTTTGGCACGCGGGTCCTCAGTTTGACGAGTGCTCCGGGCGCCCAATATGAAGTTCAGGAGATGATTGTCCTGGCACCTCAGGCTGCCTTCCCCTATCAGGTCTTAAGCCCCAAAATGGTCGATATCTTGTTCATTGATGGAGAAAAAAGAGAAATTACTTTTCCGCCTGATGGGACTTCTGGATCCTCTCCAGCAAGCTTTTCCCGGCAACAAGGGATCGGAATCCCCCGCGATGTCCCGGCGGTTTATCGTGTAAGACTCAATAAAGATGACCTTGCCACCGCGTTTAGTTTTAACCCTGTGGATGCACACCTGCCCAAGTATCTCTTTTCCCCTTTCTATGATCGTGGAGTCATGGTGACGCCGGCATACTGGGGAAGCCATTGGCCGCTGGCCAGAGGGAATACCACCGGATGGACCATCGATGATCGCATTGCGCTTACGCCTTCCCATAACAGCATCTTGAGTTGGGGACTGGATAATCAAACGCCATTAAAAATGTCCACCGTGCAAACCATCGATACTTTGGGACGCTCAAAGCAAATGACCCTTCTGCAATATGTCTGGCTGATTGGCATGACCGAGATGCCGGATGCCCGCCTGCTGGAATGGGCCCATAGCTTCAAGAATCCTCCTTCCCTGGAACTCAAAGGGGCCCGTTTGGAACAGGATGCCTCGTTTGTCTCCGAACGGAGAGCCATTCGGCTGATAGTGGAAGATCCCAGTGTGACGATTACATTGAAACCGACCGTTCGCTGCATTAACCCGGTTTTTGAATTGCGGTCTGCGCCGAAAGTTCTTCGAAGTGTGAAGATCGGTGAACGAGGGCTAAGCCCGAGGGAATTTGCCTGGGACGGACACACTCTCTGGATCAACGCAGATATTGATACCGCCACTGCCTTGCAATTGGAATTTGCATCGAGCGGAAATTGATAGTGGGTTTCTAGCGATAGGAAAATTTCACACTACCCATCAGTTCTCCGGGCTCCCTGAAAGGGGTAAATATTAAATCCCAGGGCAACGCCCTGGGATTTGTTAGATCTGACTCTTCGGGTCAGCGAACTTTCCCGGCGGACAGGGCAGATTTATTTTTTTCTTTGCAAAGGATAATCCGGCGCTTCTGGGGCAGAAACGACATTCTTCGGAATAATAAAGATATTGAATATTAAAGAAAACCCTCTCGCCAAGGCGCCAAGGAGGCAGAGAATAGATTAGAACCAGATAGGTCGCATCATTTTGTAAAAAGACCTTGCCCTGCTTCGTTAAGTGGACTTTGCCTGTCGAAGACGATTTCATTTTAAGGATATGCTGAAGAATGAAGGCAATTTGAGAGTCAATGGGCTGGAAGGAATCTCCTGCGTGCCTTTGCGTACTTGGCGTCTTGGCGAGAGCACTGTTGTTTATTAGCCGGCTTAACCAGGAGCCTTCTGTTTGTAGCACCCAGGCGGTAACAGGGGGTTAAGCTCCAGCGGAGCGACCTGTAAGTAGCGCGTTCGGCAAATGGGTCCCTATCCTTGAGTCGTTTCCGACCTTCGATTCCATTCATGTCCAGAATCAACGCAAGTGAAATCTCGTCTCGTGGGGCAAATTTTAGAGTCCTGATCATCCTTTGCTTTATTTCCCTCCCGATACTGAGAGCGAATCATTCCGTCACCCTCCAAGATTCCCAGCCAAAGGAGCTCTACCGCGAGGCTGCCACGCTTTTTCAAGCTGGAGGATTTGCCCAAGCAGAAACCAAATTGCGGGAGGCCTTGCGCATACAACCTCAATTTCCGGAGGCCTCTTATCTCCTAGCCCTGGTATTCGCAGCAACGGAGAGGGTGGAAGATGCCGAGAAATATGTTCAACAGGCTCTCGATCAAAAACCAGATTTTGGCGAGGCCTGGCACCTCGTGGGGCGGCTTTCTGCGGGCCAGAAGGAATTTACCAAAGCGCGCGAGTCTTTTCTCAAAGCCGCCCAACTGAACCCCACGAATGCGTTCATTCCACTGGACCTTGGGAACACGCTCGAATCGCTCGATGACAATGAGGGTGCAATGAAGGCTTATGAGAAGGGCCTTCAGCTTGCGGGGGGAAACGCAAGAGCGCGGACGAGAGCCCGGGAAAGTTTGGGCCTCCTGCATGTCAAAGTGGCCTCCCTTTACACCGGAAAAAACGAAATCCAGCTCTCTATCCAAGAATTGGAAAAGGCCCAGGAATACTTAACTCCTTCGGCTCAGTTTTATGGATTGCTGGGCGGCGCATACCTCGCGGCTAATGACTTCAGAGCCGTTCATGCGCTGAAGGAAGCGGCTGTATTGAATCCGACTGATGAAGCCTGGGAAAAGCTGGCCAAAACGCTTTCGAAATTTGGCCAATTTGATGAAGCGGTGCGTCTGTTTGAGGCTAAGACCCATGAAAAATCGAATTCCGCAGTCTTCCACCTACTTCTTGGAGCTGCCTACTGGGATAAGGCCGAATACCGCAAAGCGATTGACGAGTATCAACAGGTGGTTGCATTAGATCCGCAGTCGGTCCGTGGTCACTACTTGCTTGCGTCAGGGCAGCAACTCTTGGGCGATCGAGCGGCTGCGAAAAAATCTCTGGAAAATGCCCTCACACTAGACCCGCATTTCAAGCCGGCTCAGTTGGCGATGGTGGATGTCTTGATCGTGGAGGAGAAGCGTCCAGAGGCGATCGCTTTATTAGAACGAGTAATCGCCAAAAATAAAGAAGGGCTGGATGTTCAGCTTAAGTTAGGTCAATTGTATCTGGAGACCTCTCAGTTTGAAGCGTGCCTTAAGACCTTGGAAGAAGCCGCGCGCCAGGCACCTAATGAAAAGAAGGTCCATTATCTGCTCGGGAGACTCTACACCGCTAGGAACCAGCCCGATTTGGCAAAGAAGGAGTTTGATCTGTTTTCAAGCCTCGAGAAAGTCGAGATGGAAGAACAACGCAAAGTGAAGTGATCAAGGATTTAAACAAGTTGGGAAACAATACGTTGTCATCGCAGCGGGCGGACACAATCGGATGGGCACCCCATTGGGAGACTATGTCGTGGCTTTTGCCCTACCGTAGCATCGCCTGAGGGAATTCTCCTTTCTTAGTGGGATTCGTTTGACGGTTGTGTCCCTTTTTCATACGGTACCAGAATCATGCTGACACTAGTCAGCATCGGGCTTGTGATTGTTATCCCTTTGCTGATTCTCGTTTCATTCGGGTGGGCGCCTCAACCACACCCAAAGAAACCGCCCCTTGAAAAGCGAGAAGAATCGTCCTTTGGGGACAAGTTGACGGATGGGAAGATAGACGATTTGCCTCGTTAGTAATCCCTAGTGAACAACCCCATTGGGTTGGATCTACCATCATCGCAAAGCGGTCGAGTGGGTTGTCCGGTCGGCCTCTAATGAGCCCCACTTCCTGATCAGGAGAATAAAATGAAAAACTTGTACCTAGTGTCACTCTTTTTCGGTCTGGGCCTGCTCGAAGTTTCTGCACCGGTCTTTCAGGCAGAACAAAAGGTTGAAAAGCTTGCTCAAGAAGCCGCCGAATCTTGGCTGGGACTGGTTGATGCAGGCCAGTATTCGCAAAGCTGGAATGAGGCCGCGTCTTTCTTCAAGCAGAGAGTGACAGCCCAACAATGGGAGAGTGCCGTGAAATCAGTTCGGGAACCACTGGGGAAACTCGAATCCAGAAAATTGAAACATGCTCAATACACAAAGACGATGCCTGGCGGGCCGGATGGAGAGTACGTCATCCTCCAATTTGATACCTCTTTTGCAAACAAGAAAGCCGCCATCGAAACAGTCACTCCCATGAAGGACAAAGACGGAAAGTGGAGGGTGGCAGGACACTTTCTCAAGTAAGATCACATCAAGAGCACGCAGTTGGTAGACCCGAATTCTAGTTTTAGCTGTAGACGAGCAGAGTCTGCCAAACGGTCCGCCGCTGGTTGGAGAAAGGGGATCGGGGAGCCACCGATCCCAATTGTTACGCCCAGTTTCCATCCTCGTTTCATTAAATTCTGAAAATTGGGGAATCGACCGACAAACGGTGCTCTGCATATCATGATTATTCCTGATTCTAAGGTGCAATCGGTACAACTAGAGCCGAGGGATGCTCTCGATCATGGTACACCAAGTTGGAAGCCTTGATCATACGCGTGCCACTTTCCGGATCCTCGCCAGTATTTAGATTTCGGTCGAATCGGGGAAAATTACTGCTTGAGACTTCCACCCGCAGCTTGTGCCCTGCCAGGAACACGTTGGAGGTTGACCAGAGGTTGATTGTCAGTTTGTATATCTCACCCGGATTCATAAACTCAGCCTTTTCCATTGAATTCCGATAACGCGCGCGCAGAATTCCATCGAGCAGATTCTCGGCGTTGCCGTTCGGCCACACATCGATTAACTTCGCGGTAAAATCCGTATCTACAGCCGATGAGCTCACGTAGAGTTCCAAAGTGACTGGGCCGGTTACCTCGGTGTCCTGTTGGAAGTCGGGAGTCGTATAGACCAATACGTCCTGGCGCCTTTCCGTGGGCCTTTGGTCGACTGGACCGGCAGATTCATGGAGAGGAACAGGGCCGCCACGTGTCGGAACGGGGTCCGCGGGATCATAAACGTACTTGTCGGGAGCTTCAATTGCGGGTGGCGTCGTGCGCAACGTCCCGTCGCCACCGAGCGTATTCGCTTTGCCGGCGGAGTGCAGGTAATATCTTGTCTCTCTGGCGCGTGCGAGTGGCCAACTGTCTTCCTCGCGCCAAATATTCTTGCCCATAACGAAAATCTTCACCGGTTTTTCCCGACTGATGCCGTTATCAACGTCCTTGAGCAGGTGGTCGTACCAACGAAGGGTCAAGGCTGTAAGGTCCGGGACAGAATCCTTGCCGAAGTCGATATCCCCGATTTTCGGTATAAGACCTGCGTGGCCGCCCGCGATCACCAACAGCCGCTGGTTGTTTCGAGCCGCTTCACTACCGCCTTGTGCCTTAATGCCCAGATAGTTCTTCAGGGAACCGTCCTGGAAAAGGTCGTACCAGGCAGCAACGTGAAAACCTGGGACCTTGATCTTTGAGAATTGCTCTTCGATCGACCATTGTTTCCAATAGTCGTCATAACGAGGGTGTGCGAGCCAGTCGAGGTAATAGTCCGCCAGGCCCGAGGAAGGATCGGATCCCAGCACAGGATAATCACTGAGTGGAAGTATCATATCCCCGCGTGCGCGCGAACTGTCTTTGAGGACGTGGCGGCTGAGGGTATCGATGACGAAGTATTTCGTCCAGCCCTGGTCAAATGACTGCGCAAACGCTCCGCCCTGATAGGTCCAGTTTTCATGGTAATTGGAGCCTGTGATCACCGGAAGGATCCCCGCGAGATGTGGAGGGGCGGCGACGGCCGTGAGCATTTGCGTGACACCCACGTAAGACATGCCCACCAGGCCGACTTTGCCATTGGCATAAGGAAGCGCAGCCGCCCATTCAACGGTATCGTAGCCGTCCTGCGATTCGTACTTGAAGGGGTACCACTCACCTTCAGACGTGAAGCGGCCTCGACAGTCCTGAATGATGTAAACATAGCCTTGGGCGGCAGCTTTCAGTCCGAATCCGGTGCCAGCGTATGTCATGCGGTGCTTGTCGTAAGGTGTCCTCTCTAGAAGCACAGGGAATTTTCCATCGGCCTTGGGGCGATAGATGTCCGCGCCAAGCGTTACACCGTCGCGAGTTTTCATCTTCACATTGTTTTCGATGGTGACATCGTAAGGCTCTCGAGCGTCGACGCGCGTCACCAGCAAGAAGGGAACGGCGGTGAGAATAGGCCTCAGCCAGTTAGAAGACATCATTGCCCTCTCTAAGGTGAAGTGCCGCATTGTCATCCACACATCGATATTCCGCAAGCGCCAAAGTCCAGGTAATCTCCACAAAGTGAGAAATCCTTCGAGCTCACCCCCTGTCCACGATCTTCACTTCACGCCGATTTTCTCCTTTCTAACCTTACCAAAGAAACTTAACAAAAAACTCTTGACAATCAATTTGTCATGGATAGAATTCGCAATTGACCAAAGTTCAATTGTTAAACGATTCTCCTGAACTGCATTCACTGGGAGAGGCGTTGGAGAGTTCCTTGAGATGATTGGCAGATCCGGTGGCCGTTTCAGCCGGCTCTTTTTCAACCGGTGTTTCATGGCGCAAGCCAATCTCAAAGTGTCGAGTTCGTGCAATTACTGGAAGAGCCGTTTGCGCAGAGCTGGAATGATCAGGAAGGTTAATCCGGAGAGAGGACTGCCCGCTTTTAGCCATCGTGGGACGAATTGTGAGCGCAATGCGAATGGGTGGATCTCCTGATTTTTCGCATCGTTTTCGGTCGCTGCAGACCCCTGGGTTGACCCTTGATGAGCAGGTGTAATCCGATTTCTCGTATATGAAATTTGGGATATCGTCACGGTTATTTACTGAACAGAGTTCATGTCACTCGCGATTAGATTCCAAAGGCCATTTGAATCAGTCATTTCGTCCAAGAGTGATTTTTGAATTCTTTTGGAACCCTGATTGCATTAATCAAAGTAATGTCACGATAAACTAGGTTATAAGTTTGCACTGGTTTCCCCGAATTTTTTTTGAGGGTATGTTTCAGGTGCTTTGTTTATTCAGCATATGGGGAGAGAAGTAAAGCTGAAAAAGTGTGGCCTGGATTTGCTCGCATTGACTTGACTCTGCCATCAAGCTTTTGAAATTTGCTCAGAAGATTAAACTGGATTCGATGGTTTTTTCTTTACCAAATTGACCAGCCTGATCTGCAGCCTCAGACTCGTAATTCATACAGCTATTAGGGGGGCACAACTTGCTTTCTGGCCTAAACTTCTTTTGAAAATACAAGGAGGAAATTGTGGAAAACAGTCTCAATCGAACGTCAATACTTGAGTTGATGAAGCATCCTAGCAAAAGGTTTCTTCTTTCCCTCACGACCCATTGCGTCCTCCTCCTTCTTATGTTGGTCAGTTCTTCCCCTCTCTGGGCTCAGGTCGAATTCGGCACGATTGCGGGAACGACCCATGATGCCTCAGGGGCTATCGTGGCAGGGGTCGATATCACGGTGACCAACGTGAATCGGGGAACCGAAGTCAAGACGAAAACAAATGAAAGTGGCGACTTTGTGGTGACTAACTTAATCCCTGGCGACTATACCATTACGGCCTCTCTCAAGGGTTTTAAAACATTACAGCGCAAGGGATTCAATCTTCAAGTGAACGCCCGTGTAGCGGTTGACTTGGTCCTACAAGTCGGAGAATTGTCTGAAACCGTGGAAGTTACGGGAGCGACCCCCTTGCTTCAGACGGAGTCGTCAACGGTAGAAAACGTGATTTCTCGTAGAGCCGTTTCGGAGCTTCCACTGAATGGTCGGACGGTGTTTCAATTGGCGCCTCTGACCGCGGGGGTGACCAATGGGATTTCATCCATTAACGCAAACAACGTGGACATTCCTGATAACGCGCGTGCCAAGCAGGGGCTGTCCGTCAATGGACAGATGCAGGCGACGAACACTTACATTCTGGACGGTGTTTATAACAACCAGATCAACCAGGGGCTGATCGCGATTCTGCCTCCACTCGAAGCGATCCAGGAATTTACGGTTGAGACCAGCAACTTCAACCCGGAAATCGGGCGAGGGGGCGGGGTTGTCAATGTGACCCTCAAGTCTGGGACAAATGCCATTCACGGGCAGGTCTTTGAATTCCTCCGCAATTCTGCTTTGGATGCCCGGAATTTCTTCGACAGGACTTCCAAGAAGCCAAACTTCGTCCAAAACCAGTTTGGCGGCGCCGTAGGGGGACCCATCATTAAGAACAAAACATTTTGGTTTTTCGATTATCAGGGATTTAGACAAAGGAAGGGAAACAGTTTCGTGACCACAGTCCCCACGGAGGCCCTCCGGAGCGGAAACTTTCAAGGAACGGCCCGGCCTATTTTTGATCCGGCGACATTCCAGCAGGTGGGAGATCGGTATGTCCGCGCTCCATTCCCCAATCAGACGATTAGCCCATCCCGCTTCGATTCGGCGGCCGTTAATGTTCTTAAGTACGTTCCACTCCCGAACGGCGCTTGTTCAACGACTTTGGTCAATGGAGAAGGCTGTTATTACAGCGGTGCATCCCGCCAGAATGATCAGAACTCGTTCGATGTGAAAATTGATCATATTTTCAGTGAGAAGGATAAGATCTCGGGGAGGTACAGCTACGGCAGCTCGCACACGGTTCTCCCCGGCGCTTTCAGTGACATCCCTCAATATGCGCCGTCGGTGGGGGGCGCCTTGGGTTCGGGTGGTGCGGGCTTCTTGAATGGACTTGTGTCCAATCCGGCTCAAAATCTAGGCATCCAGTGGATTCATAATTTCAACCCCACCACCATCAATGAATTCCGGGTCGCCTATATTCGTTCCGGAGCGGATGCCGTCCAGCTGGGTTATGGGAATAACTATGCCACCGACGTGGGTATCCCGGGCGTCAATGTGACTGATAATAACAGCGGTTTCCCAGGGATTTCGATTAGTGGTTATGGGTTACTGGGCGACTCGCCTTTCTTCCCGCTGGTCGAAATTGAAAACGTCTATCAGATCCTGGACAATGTCACCTTTGTTCGAGGGACGCATACTCTTAAGGCTGGTGTTGACTATAGAAGGGTACAACGGAACTTCACTCAGATTTTGGGCTCTCCGGCTGGTTCCTTCTCCTTTAGTACTGCCTTCACCTCCGATCCTAACAGCCCGAATAATACCGGGAATTCCTTTGCGGACTTTCTTCTTGGGATCACAGACAGTGGCTCCTTGATCCGGAATTCTGGTCTGGCGGGTTTGCGGAATACCGAGATGGGAGTTTACTTTCAAGATACCTGGAAGTTGAACCCAAAGTTGACGGTGAATTATGGGGTGCGTTGGGACCTCTTTACTCCACAGACCGAAATCTATAATCGGATTACCAATGTTGATCCCGTTCAGGGGATTCTGATCAACCCCGATCAGGGAGGAAGCAATCCTGCCTTTTCCACTCGGGCCATGTATGCCACCCGTTGGAATAACTTTTCGCCGCGAGTAGGACTTGCTTACCAGTTTGACGAAAAGACAGTCGGTCGCGCTTCCTTCGGGATTTTCAAATTGGGGCAAGGACAGGCCGGATTCCAACTTTCCTTGAACCCACCCTATGTCGGAGGAACGAACTATACGAATACGCCCACGCCGCAACAAATTAACCGAGTTCTTAGTCAGGGAATTCCGACGACAGATCCATTTGTCCCGATTGACCAGCCGACCGGCAGCTTGAATGCCTTTGAGGGCGATAACCCGACGGGTTACACCGAACAATGGTTTTTGGGAGTTCAACGACAGCTCACGCCCACTATCGTTTTCGAAGTCGATTATGTCGGGAGCACTGGGGTTCACATTCTCGACCTCTGGAACCCAGACCAGGCGACCTTGGGAACAGGTCCTGTAGAACCGAGACGGCCCTATTATAGCACCATGCCTGGTGTCACTGACTGGCGTTACCAGGAGTCTCGAGGCACCGCAACCTATAATAGTCTGCAAACGAGTCTGACCAAGCGCTTTTCGTCAGGGATGTCTTTTCTGGTCAACTATACCTGGTCTCATGCCATGGCCCAGGGCAGTGGCATTTTCGGACCCGGTGCGAGCCATCAAAACAGGGAGGATTTGAATGCCGACAGAGGCCTATCACAGACGGACGTCCGACAGCGATTTGTCGGCAACTGGCTCTATGAACTTCCTTTCGGGGCAGGGAAGAAATATAAGAACGATGCGAAAGGTGTTACTCAGCAGATTGTGGGGAACTGGCAGTTTGGAGGGATTCTCCAGATCCAAAGCGGATCTCCGGTCAACGTAACAGGAGGAGCTGGCCGCCCCAATCGTACATGTAATGGAAATCTCCCTAAAGGAACCAGAAATGTTAACCAATGGTTCGATCCGGCTTGCTTCCCCATTCCCGCTCCTGTTCCGGATACGACCAATGGCGGGGTGTACACTCCTTTTGGAAACTCTGGCGGGAATGTGATTATTGCGCCGGGGTTAAACGAATGGTCCCTTTCAATTTTCAAGACTTTTCCGATTGACGAGCAAAGATCCATCCAATTCCGCACCGAGTTTTTCAATGCCTTTAACCATACCGCGTTTGGGGTTCCCAATACAGCGGCAAATCAGTCCTCCACTGGAGTAATCTTTTCTGCCAAGGATCCTCGCAATATCCAGTTTGGATTGAAGTTTATATTCTGACGTTTTCGCGGGGGTGAAGCATTCGTCGGCCGACGGATGCTTCACCCCCTTCTTGCCTTCGATTTCCCTATTCTTAAAGATGATCTTTGAAGAGGTTGCCGATCCGGTTGAAGGAAACGCTCGCCGCAATGTTCCTGGGTGCCATCGGGCATTCATTCGAATTTCCTGTCCCATCTTTACTCAGCGTGCGCAGGAGCGCCCGCTCCACCCTTTCTGCTTGCCCCCCCCATCGCTGAGCTATTACATTCGAGGCATGTTTCTGATTCCCTTCTGTTCCTAGATTTCGTACAATCCGCCCTTGGATTTCGAATGCTCTGATAAACTCGAATTCCAAAGTTGCCTCAGTGTGACCAGGTGGAGCGGGCGCGTGGGACCACCGTCCCCCCGCGCACGCTCAGTAAACGGGCGGCGGGGGAGGGCTGTCCCACACGTACGCGTTCCACCGGAATCGACTTATGCTTCGCCCCTACAAGTTTTGTAGGAAGGAACTCATGACTCATACGCAGCCTATCCGCAGTGAACGCCTGATTCAGATCTCTCCCGAAACATTAGTGGAGCTCATCAAAGGCATCAGTGTTTGTCCCTTTGTGTCTGGCAATTCCGGGGCCATTGGGTTCAGTACTGGCTTTGCCATCTTGAGCCCGGGCGCACGTCTTCCTTACCACACTCATCCCTGCAGTGAATCGATTACAACGATCAAAGGGCAACTGGAGGTGGCTGTTGAAGGGAGAACTTACCACCTTTCTCCATTCGATTCGATCCACGTGCCGTCTGGTACGGCGCACACGGTGGCAAGCCTTGGAAAAGATGAGCAAACTGTCGTGCTCACCGCTTTCGCGTCGGGAGAAATCAGCCGGACACTGGTCCCGGACGAATTTACAAGGGTGGATCGAAAAAATCTGTTGCCCGGGTCTGACGACCCGGAATCTCTTACTCGCTTTATGGATGCTGCCGAGTACGAGCTATATCCAAAGACGGTCTTCAAGAATCTTTTTTCCAATCGTCCGGGTTCGGCGGGAATTTGCGGGGGATACGCACGGCTCGTGCCGGGCTCTTCTTTACCTTGCCATACTGTTTCTTTCGATGAGACGAGCACGATCGTCAAGGGACAGGCCACGTATATTGTGGCTGGAAGAAGATATTCTCTCCGTAACGATGCCACTATTTTCGTGCCGGAGGGGATTCCGCGGCAACTGGTCAATGAAGGGAGCGAGACGGTGGAACTGATCTGGGTGTATGCTGGAGAAAAACCTGAACGCACCACGATTGATAGCCGGAGCTGTGCCGAATGTTAATTCCCGCGCTTCACAGCGACGCGCACGGCGTGCGAGCCCTACCAGAACGACCTCCCCCTCCTTAACCAAGAAGGGGAGCCAACTGCCTATGCCATCCTCTCAAACTGTTCCAAAACATATTTCCGTGCACGCGGCACATCTTCGGGCCCCAAATGTTCCAGTGCTAAATAAAGTGGTTTATCCAAGCTGGCCAGGAGTTTTAGGAAGAGTGGGTAGTCGAGAGCACCGAGTCCGGCCGCGGGTAAATCAGGACCATTGGGAGACGCCTTGAGATCTTTAGCGTGGGCCAAGACTGTCTTTTTCCCTACCAAACGGAAGATCTCCTCCAGCATCGGCCGCATCTTTGGCAGATCCTGATTACGAAAGTAGTTGCAGGGATCCATGACTAACCCCAATGCCGGCGAATCGATGTCGTTGAAGAGCCGCTGGTTCCGTACAGCGGAATTGATGACATTTTTCCAATAAGCCTCGATAGCCAAAACCGCCCCTGTTTTTTGGGCGATCGTGACAAGGTCCTGGATTCGCGAACGACACTCCAGGTAGGCGGCTTCCGTTTCATTCTCTGGTGATTCCGACCACTCTGATTCACGGTTGAAGCTCCCGCTGCCTGTGCAAATGATGGGGCTGCCGAGCCGCTTCCAGTTTTCGAGGTAAGAGCGAATGCGTTTTTCCCCTTTGATTCTGCGTTCTGTATCCGGGTCCACGACGTTATAGTAGGCTGCAATCCCTGCGAGCTTGAGGCCATTCCTCTCGAAACAAGAGGTGATCTTCCCGGCAGCCTCCCAGTCTGGCGACAAACCATCAAACTTCACATCCGCAAAAATGAAATCACTCACCACTCCGGAAAATCCATCCTCCTTGATCTTCCGTACCGCCGTCTCAAGAGGATATTGTTTGTAAACGGTGCTGATTACAGCAAGCTTGAGGTTTTGCTTGGCAATGCGCTTGAGGTCTCCGCTCTGCGCTGCAAAAAGAGGCAGAGATACTACCGTTGCTCCCAGGGCTTTAAGAGACTCGCGCCGCGTCCACTGCGATCTCAGTCCCAGATGAAAATGAACCATGATGCCTCCTCCCTGTAGAAACTAAAAAAATGGAGACATGAAATTAACGATGGTCTCGTGAAGCCCATCTAAAATTCTTGGATGGAAAGCCGGACTCCTGTGAGGCCGATGAAGATCCATAATGAAACCGGCGTCGCAGAGTGCTGTCCTCAGTTATCGGTCATCACTCTGCGGCTCGGAATGGGCCCAATGGCGTTTGGCAGTTTTCACCATCACCCCCACAAACCTGTGCACAAAACACTCGCGACAAGTATCTCTAAAGCGGTTGCTTGGCTGACTCCCTTCAATTCTCCCGGGTTACCCGCCAAGCCGCACTCGCACGGTGCTCGTCTCGAACGGTTTGAGATGCAGCCATACTGAACGAGTGTCCGACTTCAGCTTGTCACCGCTTCGCTCGCGGGCATCGCAAGCCAGTGCACTTTCGATGCGGCGACCTGGCAAGTTGAATTGAACTACCGCGTTTGATGAAGCGTTTCCCCCTTCATAGAGACGCAAGATTAAGCCGTCACCATCCTCAGCGGCTTTAAATCCAGCCAGGTAAACATTTCCTGGAGAAATCTCCAGGAAACTGTGAGCTGGCTCATTCCACGTTCCTGGCTGCATTCCTTCTACCGCATACGCTTGCAGCGGGCTCATGAAACTCCACCCGAATCGATGAGCGTCGTCATAAGTCCAATTAGCCCCATGTGTCGTCATTGCATAACGAAAGAGATAATCTCCCCCTTGAGCGATGGGCACATCCACGACCCAGTGGTTGTACATCAGTAAAGAATACAGCCAGCCACGGGTCAGCCAGTTGTCGTCTTGCATCGTAAGCCAGGGCAAATACTTGTCGGTGTGAATTCCTCCCAGTTGAACGATGGGTGCGTCGATGGAGGACCAAAGAATGCCGTAATCATCCCGAGAGATCGAGACCCAATGCCGGGCTACGTAGTTGTCGCGGATGGATCCCGGAATCTGATCCAGGTCCGGCTGCATGACGGCGCCAGGGACATCGATCTTGTAAGTGTTCTGATGGGTCAAATTGTCCGCCCAGAAATGATAGTGCGTGGGGACTGCAAAGGGAAAAGCATAATGGACAGATTCTTTTGGATAGACCGGCTTCTTCATGATCCGGTTGTGGAATTCGACTCGTTTCAAGCCGGAGTAGAGAATGATTTCGTGCTCAAATTTACAAATATACTCAACGTGGCCTGAAACCTTCAGGCTGGAGTAAACCGGGCCAGACGCTCCTTTGGTAATAACGACATCCTGCATGGGAATTTCCCCAAGCAGTTTGTATTCCCGCTCGGTCAGGCGTTGATGGAGGCGGTAAACGAGCTGATTGAATCCGTGTTCCGCTTTGGGGTCCACGAATTCACGCTTGAGTTCTTTGTCGTAGAGGCTAGCCAGGGTCCCGTCTTTTTCACGCAACGTCAATCCGAAATGCTGATTTTCGATGGTCTTCTCCCCAACCGTGGGGGGACTTCCAGCTGTCGTGGGGTTGCCGGCCTCAATCGAGTAAGTTCGATATCCCAGAGACGGAATATTCTCACCCTGGAACACGATAGTGTCGGGAGACCCTTCTCGCTTCTCGATTTGGTAAATGATTTCACGGCCATTTTGAACATCGACGAGCCGGAAAGGCAGTTTCGCCGATTGCGGGACCGGCGTGCGCACAATTTCACTGCGATTCCAGGAAAGTGGATTCCAAACTACCAATGAAAGAGGAGAGGGAGTTCGAACATTTCGAGACAAAGTCTGAAGGGTTTCCTGTCCGATTTTGGCAGCCGCATCATGGGCCTCCCTGGCATGGCCGGACTTTTCCTCCCAGTGCCGTTTCCCGCCACCCTGAGCCTCGTCAACGTAAATGTCGGCTCGAATGTCCCACCATTCAATCGTGTGCTCCTCCCAGAGGAGCAACCGGTTGTAAGCAGCCGAAAATTCATTTTGACGAGCAGGACCATTGGATGTCCATTGAGCGAGTGTCGCAAGCCGTTCAACATCAGGTAGGTAATTTTCTGTCCGACGTCCCAGCGCTGCGACATTGGCTTCTCCCAGTTGCAGGTCAACCCAGCCATCGGGTACACCACCCCGCAGGCGTGGGATGCGATCTTTGTACTGCTCTTCTGCTACGCGGAAGAACTCAGGGATGGTCGAAACACGCAATTTCGGGAATGCCCATTCCGCATTCCAGTCCCGAGTGACTTCCGAGAGTTGCTTAAAGGGAGGGGTGAAGTCGGAAGCCACCTGAAGGGCGATGACGTCAAACGGATAGCCGTTGCGTTCATGCCGGTCAAAGTATCGCGCGATAGTTCTCTCACCTTCTTTCATGTCGATCCCTTTGACGTTCCTTCCTGTATAAGGATCCTCAAAGGTCAAAAGATCAAACCCTTCCACATATTGGATGGGCCGCCAGATGAGGATCTCGCTGCCTTCGGGCCCCTCCAGGTAAAACAGGGTCGGCGCGTTTCCGTTTTGCATATTGTCACGGTCGCTATTGGAGCCCATCACCAGATACTTCAAACCCGATTTTGCCATCACTTCAACCAGCGCCCAGGTGAAGCCGTTGACGTCATCGAGGATGGCTCCTTCCAGGTTAATACCAAAATCACGAGTCAGATGATTCGTTGCATAATAGACGGCGCGATGCAGGGTCTCCAGACTCATGAAATCGGTATCCATGCTGCAATACAATCCGCCAATGGTCATCCGCCCTTTTTTGACCCAATCCATCACCTGTCGAACCTTCTCATCACCATGGCGCTTACGGTAATCTTCCATCAAATAGCTGACTTCAATATTCCAACGAAACTGAGCGTCATCCGGCCAATCGCTGGTTTCTGCACAAAATTTCATCGCGTCGTCAATGTACGGGATAAACCGCTCCCGCAGTTTTGAGGGCAAATCCAGGAATCCGGGGTCCTGGTGTGAATTGTGGATCAAGTAGATTTTCCACTGCCGGACCGGTTTTACCTGGATCGAGGTCTCCAGGACTTTGCCGTCCGTTTTCAAGGTGAATTGAGCGTTCTCCGTCTGTTCGAGGGGGGTGATGGGAAGGTAATATTGACCGGCTATCTTTCGGACCTTTGCCAAATCAAACTTCTCCGAACGCTTACCAATGATTGCTTCAATGCTGGATCCAACGCCGGCAGAAGGCACATCGGCCAGCAGAATCTGCCGGAGCTGGTTACCTTCTTGACTATAGAGATGACTGAGTCTGACTTGAAAGGCGCTGTCACGGGGAAGCCCCTGGGCAAACAATGAACTGCTGGCAGCATAAGAGGTGCAGGCGGTGAGTAGCGTCTGCAGAAAGGTACGACGGGTTGCGCTGTTGGTAGGATTCATTGGCATCACCAAAGGAGTGAAAAATTAAGAAGGAGAAATAAAAAGGGGAAAAGTAACGATCAGGAATCAGATGCAAGAAGAAGAGCACCCCTTCAAGGCAGATTTACTACAGACTTTGGACCTTAGCCTAAGGACCTTAGACCTTGGACGTTGGACCCTTTGACCAGAATCATGGTTTCCACTGAACAATCGCGCGTACTGCATTAATCGAACGCTGGCCCGTCTTGAAACGCAACTGATTTCCGCCAGATTCAACTTTTTCTGGAAGGTTTTCCTCAATCAAGCTGGTCGCATTGGCCTGCTCAATCTGGAAGGGGAGGCTTAGGCCAACTTCGCTCGAGTGCCCTGCAATTTCGTATCCGCGGAAAATAATTCCCTTTCCGTCATCGGCCTTTTTCATTTCGCTGACGATATAGTTGGGTGCAGAAACCTGGCATAAGCTCAATGCCGAAGGCAGTGCTGGCTTAATTGCTTGAGGCCCAGTGAAGACGGAGGGGAATGGGGCATTCATTTCATTCCCAAACCTCACATTGTTGCGCCAGTCTCCTTCAAATGAAGTCAAAGAGAAGTGATATCGATGATCACCCTTCTGCAAGTACCAATTACCAAGGCTGTGACAACTCTTACGTGCGGCGAGGAGAAGGGGTTGCAGGAGTGTGAAACGGTCTTTCTTGGCCTCTGAATCCAGATAGTCCCATACGGCTACCGAAGAAGAGAGCATCACGGTCTGCTTTCCGTCGGAAACCGCGATCCAATCCTGCACCTCGCGCGGGTGAATATCATAGGGATGCTGCGAATACCAACCTTTGAACGGAATGGCATCGATTTCATCTTTGCCGACCTCCAGTGCGCCGTATGGAACTTCGTAGGCAACTTGTCCACCAGGCATGTTGACAGGGAAAGCCATTCGGAACTCTTTGAACTTCTCTCCAGACCAATTGAGGATTTCAGCATCAAAGTCGAGACGCTTGTAGTGCTTGTAAAGATAAACGTCCAGGCGCAAGGTAGCTTCCTTGAAAGCCTGTTCGATTCTCCAACCCGTGCGAATGGGTCCAGACTCCAACATTCGCCAGCCGGGATTATACTGGCTGAGCTTTTCAATTTTCTTCCACGACGGCTGCTGAAAGGACCCGAGCTCATGGGCACCATTCCCGACAGAATCCATCATGAAGATCTCTCCGCCGAGAAAGGCCTCGGTATTCAGCAGCTCTTTTTGGAGTTGTTTGTCATAGATGCTCTTCACTCCCCCTGGAACAAGTTCGAGGCGGTAGAATTCGTTCTCAAGGGTATGGGAACTTAAAGTCGCCGGATTAAGGGACTGCTTCTCTGGAACTGTGTAGCGAACTGAAAAGGTAGAATAACCTACGGAGGGGATCTTTCTGCAGTCGACGAGGTATTTCACCTTCCCACCCGAGGGTTGAGGAATGCGCTGCACTGGCACGGCGCTCCCGTCGGCGTTTACGACTTGGGCTTCTTGCCCTCCAGGCGTCGGTATATCGACCAGTGCAATTCCAGAACGATCCCAGGAGAGCGGATTCAAGACGACCAGCTTGGATAATTTGGGGTCCACAGGGGTTGCATGCTCTGCAATCCACTCAATGGAACTATTTAACAAGGTCTTTCCGATAAGGAGTGCCTCTTGCTCCTTGGCCTGGAACTCGATGTCGGTGATTGCTCCACGATACCCTCCGTACCCATGATCCGGATAAATCTGGGCCATCCAGGCGTTATCAAAAGTTGACTTAGGGTATTGCTCTTTTCCCTCAGAGGCCATGTCCACCAATGTCCAAAATTTTTCAGCGGAAGCAAGCAACCAGACGGCTTCTCTGCCGGCTGAAACGGTGTCGTGGTGAGTCGGCCCGTGGATATAAGCCCAGACATTTGGCCAATCACCCTTCAGATCCGGGAATTTGGCAGACGGATTGGATGTGATGGCCTTCATGAAATCTTCACCTGTCGAGAACCTTAAATTGAGATCAAGACCATATTTTTGTTTGATCTCCTTGTCCCAATTGTGGATCAGTGGAACGAGTTCCTCTGTTGGAGGCAAGTAGTCAGTCATATCAGTGATGGCAAAATGCGGAGGGATATCATTCTTCTGATAGTAGTCATTCCAATGAGTAAGCAGTTGAGGCAATTTCAGAGCCGCATCAAGAGGTTGGTAGGGCTCTATGTACGCCGATAATCGCCCATACATTCCTTGGGAGCCGACAGCAATCTTCGATCCATCGGGGCTGTACCAGTTGAAGACTCCAGGTCGAAATCGACCCAGCATCAAGTATTTCACTCCCGGACTTGGCGAAAATCTGTGGCATCTGCATGGTGACGGACGGGACATCTGTTCCCCAGGCGGTGACGCAATCTACATCCGGCCCAAGATTCTCGCGCATCCATTTCCGGCCGTAATACAGCTGACGAACCAGGCTTTCTCCCCGCCACAGTGACTGATAAGGCTGGTTGAAGGTAGCGCCCCACCCGAGTCGCCCTTCAGCCGTCAGTTTACGAATCTTCTCGGCTTGAAATGGCGCTCGATGCAGGTACTCAATCAAAAAGAGAGTCGTTTCCATCCCGTAACGATAATCTGGATATTTCTCGAGCAGCGGTATCGCCGGGCCAATGACCATGTCTCGCCGCCAGTCAGCCGTAATCTCGGGCGAGTCCAGCCAGGCTATATCATTGTGACTGTTCGGAATGATATGGATGGTCGCGTTGGCAAGGGCAGTCAGAGGTGGAAGAAGCTGCAACTTGCGTTCTGCAACGGTTTTGCTGTTCGACAGGACTCTGGCGCGAATTCCGCGCTGGTAGTCAGGTACCACGACACTCATTGCAAAATCCTTACGGCCCTGAATAGTGCCGAAGTTTTCTTTCGTAACGGCTGTATTTCCACTCTCAATGATCAGTTCGGCGCCGGGCAGTGACTGGCGGCTCGTGATGGAACCAGCAACCAGTTGCGTAGCCCCCTCTCCGGAACCCTTCGTCGGGACGGCAGCGAGAGATAAGTACACGTCGTTAAAACAGCTTTCATTGGCTTGCCGGGAACGCAGCACAACGTTGCGCAAATCTACCGTTTCCGGCAGAGGTTGGGCTGGGACACCCGCAAAAATATTCAGAGCTGCCTGCCTATCGCCGATGGCTAATTGAGCTTTTCTTATCGTTTCCGGTTTTCCCCCAAGCTGGGTCTCGACGGCGAAGCCGAGGTCATAAACAATGTGGTGCCATTCTCCGTCATTAATTGAACCCAGGTCGCCCAGGCTGGGGACGCCATATTGAATCCCGACAATATTAAGGGCGTGCAGGGCAGTTCCCTGGTAACCTGCGTAAGCAATGCCAGACTTGCCGAAGCCCACAGAAAAAGCTACAGAGTGATTCCCTTTGACACGGATCCAAAAATCCAACACCGGGTTTTCTGCGAGATCGAAGCTGTCAACCATTGAACAGCCCCCGCTTTCGTAGGTAATTTCTTTTGGAGCGTCCAGGGTGATCCGGGTTACGTCTCCCTGCTTGCTCAGCGATGTCGTCCCTGAGCAGGACTGAACCTCCACGTTGATCGGTACTCCCAAAGAGGTGAGGGGCAGTAATAGAAACATGGAAAAGAAGATGAGAGTGAGAAAGATAAGAGGCCGAAGTGTCCGCATCATAGTGATCTCTCCTCGAAGTTTGTTAAATCTCCTCCGTTGAGGGAAGGAGGGGGGTAATTAATTGTGAGCGACGTAGGGAACCAACGCTGATCCGTTCCCTCGTGAGTAGCGAAACCATTTCAGTTCAGTGCTCCAGGAAAACCGGGGAACGCTCAGGCGAGCGACCCCCTCTGAAGGAATGCGGACTACAGTCGTAATGGGGCACAGCTGGAGACTCCGCCATCCACTACTAGATATTGGCCAGTCACAAATGAAGACTCATCACATGCCAAATAAACTGCTGCATAGCCAATATCAACGGGTTGACCGATCCGCCCCATTGGATGCATCCTTGCCCAGGCTTCCCGAAGTTTCTTCGGGTCAGGGGCACGCTCCAGCACTTTCACATTCATGGGGGTTTCTATGGTGCCGGGAGCAATGCAGTTCACGCGGATCCCACGGCAGGCGTATTCCGACGCCATTTGACGGGTCAGGCTAATGATGGCGCCTTTACTGGCAGCATAATGGGGATACCCCGGGAATCCAAGCAAGGCCTGAACGGATGAGACATGAATAATGGATCCGCGTTTCTGATCCAACATGCCGGGCAAAACGAACTTTGAGGTTAGATACACGCTGGTCAAGTTCACCCGAAGAATCCGGTCCCACTCGGCTAGCTCGAGTTTGTCTACCGGGCACTCAGCTGCGATTCCAACGACATTAACCAGAACATCAATCCTTCCGAATTGATCCAGACCTGCCTGAACACAGGTCTGGACTGATTCTTCCGAACCGACGTCGCCGACAAGGAACTGGCAGCGCCCTCCATCTGACAAAATCTTCCCCGCTACCTGGTTGCCCAGTTTTTCATCGATATCGATTCCAATGACGGCAGCCCCTTCTTGTGCAAATAATTCCGCGATCACCCTGACCGATCCCCATGGCCATACCCGTCACCAATGCCACACGATCTTTCAAGCGCATGTTATGTTTTCCTTTGCGGCTATGATAAATTCGGCAGACTCGAAAAGAGAGGCTCTGCTACAACCGCTCCGATCGGCATTCGACCTTCCCTATACGGCAATCTTCATCGTTACAATTTCCCAAGGGCTAACCTCAAATTCAACGGTCCCATCCGTTGAGACAGGCAGTTTTTCTTCATCATCTTCGATCAAGCTTGCCCGCCAAGCCTGCTGAATCGGTTTACAGAGTTTGATCCGCGAACGAACGGCTTGGCCTTCTGCTTCGTAAAAGCGCAGTACGATGCGCTCATCATCTTCAGCTTTCTTCATGGCCGTCAAAACCAAATTCTTCGGTTCCAGCCTCAAGAATTCCCGGCTGGCCGGAAGAGAGGGGGTTTTCGCTGTCTCTCCAGGTGAGGCCACGAAGGCAACCAAGGGATAATTGAAAGCGATGGCGTCCCGATGTCGGGACCGCCAGTTCCCTTGATGAGTGAATAGTGCCATTCGATAGCGGTGGCTTCCCTCCTGGGTAAACCAGTAATCTGGATTCCAGGCAAGGCTCTTACGGGTTGATAGGAGGACGTGCTGGAGTATAGGGTAAGAGACGGGATTCGTCGTTTCGTCCTTGAACAGGTGCACCATGCTGTCTGAGGCGCCCAGGACACCGAATCCCTGATACTGCGATGACGAAGCATCGATCCAATTAATCGCTTCGCGAAAACGCAACGGGTGCACGGCTCCATACACCTGCGGCACGAAGATCGTCGGATACGAGTCTGAAGGCAACAACGAAAAGTCTAACTCGTCTTTCCCCATTTCCACTGTCCCGAAAGGAACTTCATAAGACAAGCGTGCTTCCTCGATGTTGATGGGGAATGCGACACGTAATTCTCGATCCTTCTGTCCATTCCAATTGACGATCTCGATTTCGATTTCCACTCGGTCGAGCCCATGGTAGAGACTGAAGTGTTGTCGGAGCGCAAAGTGCTTGAACTGGGAAGTGCAAACCGCGGTCATTCGCACAGGCCCCCGGAACGGACCCTCGATAGAAAAGGGGTGATTGGCCGTCCTGTCAAAATCATCCATGGTCACAATTTCCGGGTCTTCCCAGGCCTGGCCGGGGGCCGTGAACTGCAGAATTTCTCCTCCGAAGAATTTCTCAGTTCGCAACACCTCCCGGCGGAGCCGCTTATCAAAAAACGACTTGAGCCCTCCAACATCAATCTCAATTCTCGAATATTCATTTTCGATGACGTCATTGGGCAGCCGGGCAGGCGGAGGAGGGGTATCCGAAGGTTCTATATAGTATGTGCGGTAACCTACCGATGGTACATCCTCTGCCAGGAAAATAACTTCTACTTTGCGTCCTCCTTTTGGTTCGGAGATCTTTTGAAGGGGGACAGGATTCCCTGTGTCGTCACGAAGAGCCACAAAATCCCAACCGGCCGGCAAATCAATTGCACACCTCACCGCATCGCTGCGCTTCCACGAAACGGGATTCATCACGACCAAAGGCAACTGTTTTTCTGCTCCCTTTGGAACCGCTGAAGTAAGATGCCTGCCGACCCTCTCAAGAAGTTGATCTGCCAACTTTTTCGACTTTTCGTAAGAGGCTACGTAAGCAGCGTCCGTGGCGATTCCTCTGTTCCCTCCCCAACCATGATCGGGCCAACAATTGGCTTGCCAAGCGTCTGCAAGGATTTTGCCAGGATATGAGTCCCAATCCCCAAGTCCGGCGAGGACTCGCTCCGCTGCCAGAAGGCGATTGTGTGCTTCGCGTCCTGCCAACAGACCCTCTCGATTGGAAGGTTCGTCATAGTAAGCCCAGCTGAATGGCCAATCTCCGCTGAGTGTCTCTATGTTTAGCGGGTTGGACGATAACTTATCGAGAAATCCTTCTGGCTCGACAAACGTAAGTTCTGGCGGATGGATCTGTCTATCCTTCTGCTCGGCGAAGTGCCTATTCCAACTTTCTCGGAACCGCTTCATGGCCTGGTTTTGCTCTTTGACGTATGGGATCAAGCCAGGTTGCGGCGGAAGATAATCGCTGGCATAGTCGTAGCAAATCAGGGGAGGAAGTTTGTGAGAGGCATAGTAGTTTTCACGCGCTGCTGCATAGGCCAACCATCCGTGGTTGGTCTTGAAGTCCAGCAGTCTCCAATGGTCAATATAATGATAGGCATATGTCAGGATCTCGGACCCGTCCGGAGACCTCCACCGATAATAACCATAAGGCATGCGACCCTGGACGATGTAATTGATCCCGGCCTTACGCAGAATCTGGGGCATCTGGAGGGTCATCGATGGTGGGTCAGTTTTCATATACCAATGGCTATCCACTCCAAATGTCTTCCTCAACCAGCGTTTCCCCAGGTAAAACTGTCGCACGAGTTTCTCTGGCCCCACATGAACTTCCTGCACTTGAACATAACTAGCTCCCCAGGTGAAACGTCCCTCTTTGATGTACTCTGCTAATTCATTGCGCTTCTCTGGATGACGATCAAGGAATTCCATCAAATAAGCAGTACACTCCATTGAGTAACGGAATTCGGGATTCTCTTTCAACAGCTTCATGGCGGGGAGGATCAGAACCTCGGATCGATAGTCCGCTGTCTTTTCCTGAGTGTCCAGCCATCCCAGGTCATTGTGGTTGCTGCAATGATACCCAAAGACGCCGCCGTCAAAATACGAGCGATAGGCTGAGACGCGCAGTCTTTGGCTCAACTTCAGACTAGTGGCTTGGCTTGTTACTTTGAATTCCCAGTCGCAGTCTTCAAAGGGGGCCGGAATCCACAAATCCTGGCTGTAAGCTGACTGGGATGGGATCGTCTGCAGGCTGAGAGTGGCCAGGAGAGTTCCACCTTGCAGGATTTGAAGTTTGCCATCGGCAATCTGTTCTCCCGGGTTGACAAAAAGAAGCGTGGCTGCCTGGAGTGCTTTACCCTGTTGAGCATCGTAATTTGGATAGACAGTCATTTCGAAAGAAGGACTATGAAGCTGCGAAAAGACTCTCACCTTTCCCAGTCCCACACCCTTCGTCCCAGGCTCAGGCCAGACTTCGTTGACCGTGAGCCGGACTGATTCCGTGAGTTCCTGCTTCGGCAGACGAATGATTTGATAAAAGCTTGCCTGCCGTAATTCCGCGGTTTGAACGTCGCCCCCCGAGAGCGTGCAAGTGATCTTCTGCGGCGCACCGGGTGTCTCCCGGCGGGCATAGATCACAAGGTAGGGATCCTGCCCCTCAAGGTTATAGGGATGAGCCCTGCCGACCAACCAGATTTCCTGGACCGGTCTCGGTTCAGGAAAACGAATCTCCAACCAGGCTCCAGTTGTTTCGCTGTCGGTCGCCCAGCCTCGGTGAAGATCTTCGAGGATAGCGTTCCCAGGTTCATATCCCCACGGAGGGTCGATGATATAAGACGATGCTTTTGCTGCCGCCTTCTCATCAACACTTGCCCAGTTGGTATTCTTCACTGCCGTTTCAGGGATTGCGGCCAGCAATCGCTCGCCATTTTCCCACGGGAAAATTCGGGTGCCCGCACCGAAGCTAACGGCCAGCAGGCTTCCGTTTCGGATGAATTTCCGACGGTCCATGTTATCTCATACTCCTTGCTGCAGGCGGGCCATTCCAAAACTAATCAACCCGACCATGGCAATCAAGAGAGCCACGCCCAGTGCCATGATGCGAAGCGGCCCTTTGCGCCAGTCTCCAAAAGCGACATCCCACAGACTCGATGCAATCGTAATGGCTGCCATCAGGATTGGCCAACCGGCTACCGTACCAAATTCTCCAAGAAACGAAAGAGAGGATCCGTAAATGGCATAAGAAAAGATCCATAAGGCGCCCATGAGGGCTCCCAACGCGAAGTACTTTTTACTCTCCGTGATCGCAAACAAGCCGGCCGTTCTGTTTTTCCGAATGCGGTAAACACAGTAAGCGATATTCGAGAGGAAGCCTCCCGTGAAGAGGATGGCAAGCAACCCATTGGTGGAGGCGGCCGGAGAAGTACCGTGGTTAACCGCTGCGGCAGTGATTTCACGGCCAAAGGCAATCCCCAGGTTAAGACAAGGGGCCAGAACTGCAGAGCCAAATGTTACGGCTAAGCCGCGCCAGAAATTGGCGGAATTTCCCTTTGACATTGTAGTATTGGCCGGATCCTCTTTAGTTTTGGCCCGAAGGCTCCCTGCCCAGGAACAGAGAAGAACTCCCATCACTACTCCGAACACACCAACAGAAACCAAGAGACCTCCCGAAGTGAAGACGCTCTGTCTGTGAAGCACCAGGAGAGGAACCAGGCTCCCGATGGCAGATGACATTCCGTTGACGACGGCGAAAGTCAATGACATGCCGACGAGTTCAACGCTCAGTCCAAAAAGGAAGCCGGCAATTCCCCAAAGAAATCCCAAAGTTCCCGTCAGACAAAGAGCTTTGATTCCGGCTTCACCATACACTGTGCCCAGGCCAGAAACCGTGGAAAAGGCCAACGCCCACGGGACGATCAACAGAGCCACTACAGACCACACAGTCCAAATGTTTTCCCACGCCCAGCGCTGCATATAGCGCATGGGCACGGCAAAACTGGCGCCCATGATCCCTGCTACCAGGATGAGCATGATTCCGAAAGTCATGGTTTTCTACCTTTTCTGGTTCGTCCCTCCTTGCAAAGGGAAAATTCAAAGAGGCTGCTCGGCTCCTTCGCAGAGAGCGGGTCGGAGAGGGGCAGGTGGGTCATTCTAAACTCCCGTGGAGCTTTCTTGACGGTTTATTCTTCCTTACCATTTTGGAAAAGAATTTTTGCTGACTTCTATTCGAGGTCCAGAAGGGAAGAAGGTTGGTTTTCCCTGTCAGAATTCAGGGAATGGCACTCATACCCGGTGATGCCAAAGCGGCTGCCCTTTTATCTTGAGATCAAGAACAGAGATATGGTCACGACCCAGGTTGGACAAAAACAACTGATCGAAGCGTGGACCTCCGAAGGCACAATTGGTCGGCTGGCATAACAACAAATTTTCTAAATCCCGGCACACCAGACTGACCCTGCGGTCCTGAGTGACCCGGTAAATACAATTGGTCGCGTAAGTAGTGACGTACAAATCTCCATGAACGTCAAAGGCCAGCCCGTCAGGACCGCGCTCGATTCCATCGATAAAAACCTCCGGCCGGTCGGCGCTGCCGTCAGGCCTGATTCCAATGCGCAGGACTCGATTCAAATTGCTCTCGACGACATAAAGATACTGTTCCCGCGCATCGAGTGCCAGGCCATTAGTAAAGTGAAAAGGTCCGGCTGAGAATAGAGAAGTCTTTCCGTTGGGTGCTATGCGATAAACCACCCCAGATCCTTGTTTCCATTCTCCTGAATCGCTGACGTAGAGATTCCCTGTCGAATCAAAGACGCTGAAATTGGGGCACCTGAATTTGCGTCCGTGGGCGGAATCTGCGTAAATCTTCACCTTGCCCTTTGGGGTCACTTTCAGCACGGCGTGCTTGTCCATATCGCAGATAAAAATATTTTCTTCTTGATCCAGGGTGATCCCCAGACAAAAGCCTCCCGTGTTTGCAATGGTTTCGACCTTCTTCCCGTCGGGGGAGATGCGATACACTTCACCCGCTTCTCCTCCCGCATAGAGTGTTCCATCACGTCCCACGGCCAGCCCCTCAGGGTGGTTTATCTTGGTCACGAAGTTTCTGACCTGATCGACTGGATAAAGCATTCGGTCTCTCCTGTTGACTTAAGGAATTCCCGTCCTCGATCGCGCTTTCCCCATAGAGATACTACTTGAAATGTATTCTTGCTGGCTAGAAACTGTCAATCAAGCATGCGAAAGAAATAGACCAATTGTTCATTGTCCGATTAAATTACTCTTCTCGTCGAAGGTCCAAGGTCCCGATTGGAAGGTCGAAGGTCCGAGGCCTAAAGTCCAAAGTCTAAGGTCAAAGGTCCAATAATCTTCTTTGTTTTTCTAATTCCGCCCATAGTCTTTTTGACCTTCGAGCATTGACCTTGGATCTTCGACCCTGAACCTTCGAAATTCGATTTTGGACGTTCGACCTTTGACTTTAGACCTTGGACCATCGAAATTCGGTCTACTGCGGATAATAGTCTTTAATGTTGGAGGGGGTGAGGACCACGTGATTCGTGTAAGAGGTCAAAGGGACATCTTCCCCGGTGAGAACTTTGAGGGCTAGGGTGATGATTCGTTCTCCATAGCTCTCCGGAAAGTAGGCCACCGATGCCCGGAACGATCCACCGCGTGAGATGATGTTGCGGGCATCCCGGGCTGCCCCGGTCCCCACAATCGCCGTAGTTCTGCCCAAGCCAAGCTTTTCCACGGCTTTTGAAGCGCCAATGGCCAGGAAGTCAGAAAGGGCTGCGATCAGGATCCGCTTCGGTTGACCAGCGGATCGTTTGAGGAAGGAGTTGGTTTCGCGGTAGCCGTCCTGAGACGTGAACCCGGGCGGGGCTTCGACGAGATCATGGGGACGGAGAGTCTTAAGTCCTTTGCTCAGGGTGGCTCTTATCCCCCTTTTCCGCAGTTCTTGCGTGGATCCGCGTCCCTTGGCAGCTAGTATCAGGACTTTGTCTGCCTTTCCCTTCCAATGCTTTCTTGCGTAGTCGCACAAGAAAGTGGCGGCCAATTGACCTGCCAGATAATTGTTTCCTCCGAAATAGTAAGCTCCAGGATGTGCAAAATTGAGAGCGATCAGCGGGACTTTAGCCTCGTGACACTTGGCTGCAATCAGATGAGCGACAACCTCGTCGCGTTGGTAAATAACCAGCAGTTGGACTTTTTCTTGAAGCAGCATGTCTACATTGGTAAGAGCCTTCTGGGGATTTAATCCATTATCCTTCATGATTAAGTCGACCCCAGCATCCCGGGCGGCGACCACGATGCCCCGGGAGATCGTATCCGAGAACATCACGCTATTGTCGAGAGCCGCGTAGCCGATCCGGTAGTGTTTCCGCATCGGTGTTCGCATATATTTCTTCCGGCCGGGACGCCGGGTGACGTAGCCACGCTTTTCCAGGGTATACAGCAACCTGAAAGCAGAGCTATAGGGAATCCCGGCTCGACGCGCAACTTCGCTGGCCGTAAGTTCTTCTTCGTAGCTGTCAAAGCTTTCCAAAACTTCGAGCACTTTTGCGGCGGCTTCCACAAAGTATCGGGTATCTGTCCCCTCTCGCAAGCTGACCTCTTTCAGGCTCTTCAGCCCTGTGATTTAAACCCATTTTGTCGGGGAAATCGAACGACGGACTATCAATAGAAATGTATCCTAGCAGGGAATGGGTGTAATTCGAAGAGTGAATAAACAAACTAGATTACCCACCTTCCAGCTTGACTTTCGACCGGAAAAAAACATGCTTGGCTGAAGAGGAGATCTTGAAAGGAGGCGATCCATGCACCGTTCTTCATTCTTCATGACTGTGGCTCTGTCATTCCACATTCTCCTTTTTGGAAATGTGCTTGTGGCCCAAAATCCCCTGTGGGAAATCGGGAAATTCGATCAGTCGTCGGGTGAATTTAATAATCAGATCGATCTCTCGAATCCGAAAATCAACCCCGTTTTCACGATCGGCCAAAGCGCCGCCTTGCAGGATTGGCCTGGGCGGCAGCCTGGCTCCCAAAACAAATCTTCTGGGGCGCGGGCCCATCCTATTACCATCTTGTTTAGCCTCTCCCAGATTCCCCAAGGAGTTTGCCGATTGACCATTTCCGCGCTCCTTTACAACAATCGGGTGCCGCAATTGCAGGTCGAGATCAATGGCAAGTCCGGCGTTTATTATTTCAATCGAAGGCTAAATAACTACCCTGGAGACGGTTGGGCTTTCTCTCCCATCTATGCAAGTGATCAGCTGGAAATCGATCTTCCCTCCAAAGTGGTGCATGCCGGAGAGAACAAGTTGGTGTTGACGGCCCTCGACGACCCTGCGGAGGGGGATGGCGAATCGTTCATAACCTACGACGCCCTGCGCCTCAGTGAAGAACCATTGCCAGCGCGTGGTCCGTCACCCGGAGTGTCCGTAGAGCCAACAGTACTTTATACGGGAAGAGATCCGCTTCGTGAACAGACGGTTGTCACGGTCAATCTTCCGGGGAAGATCCGGAGCGGCAATCTTCTTTTCACGGTGGGAAGGCAACAATTTCAAGCCCGACTCTCAACCGACCAGGACTTTGGACAGCAGCGGTTTGCTTTTGATGTTCCCGAATTCCTACCGGCTACGCCAGCTCTGGTTAAACTTCAACTCGACGGAAAGACCCAGAAGTTTCCAATCATTCTTGAGCCCAAGCGTAAATGGACGATCTTTGTGACCCCCCACCAGCACCTCGACATCGGGTACACCGATTATCAATCGAAGGTAGCGGAGGTACAAAATCGAGGTGTCGACAAAATACTGGATCAGATCAGTCACTTCCCGGAGATGCGCTTTAGTTTGGATGGCTCTTGGATTGTTCAACAGTACCTGGCCACACGAAACGAGGCTGCGAAGAAAAACCTGCTGGCGCTTGTAAGCGAAGGGAAAATTGCTGTCCCCGCAATGGATGCAAGTTTACTCACGGGGTACGCTTCGTTGGAAGTGTTGATCCGTTCTGCTTCTTATGCCCACTCCCTGCACCGGGAGTATGGCCTGCCTTTTGAGTACACCACGATTACAGATATCCCAAGCTACTCCTGGTCGTATGCGTCAATCCTGAATGCCTTAGGGCTAAAGTACTTTGTGGCCGCGAGCAACAATGATCGTGGGCCCATCTTGCTCTATGGACGCTGGAATGAAAAATCACCCTTCTGGTGGCAAGGACCGGACGGCAACAAGATCTTGATGTCGTATAGCCGTCAGTATGCGCATCTTTGGTTTATCTGCGGCCTTCCCCCCCAGATCGCTGCCGCACGCCATTCTATCCCCACCTTTCTTCAGGCTTACCAATCGCCTGCTTACAAGCCGGATGCCGTTCTGATGTACGGTGCCCAAGCTGAAAATACGGATCTGGTCGCCGGAACTCCTGAATTTGTCACGCAGTGGAATTTGCAATATGCCTATCCGAAGCTGGTACTTTCTACTTTCCCCGATTATATGAAATATGTTGAAAAGAATTTCGCCTCCTCGCTGGAAACAGTCGTCGGGGACGGCGGGCCCTACTGGGAAGACGGAATAGGCACAGATGCCTGGTATGGAGCCATTGACCGGTCAAACCAGCAGCGGGCCACTTCAGCAGAAAAACTTTCTACTCTGGCGACGTTCGTCCAGCAGAATCTCGCGCCCCCGGCGGGGAAAATCCGGCGGATGTGGTCTGACCTAGTTCTCTTTTCAGAGCACACCTGGACATCCTGGGGCTCTTACACTCGACCCGAGCACGAACAAAGTGTTCGTCAGCTCGTCACCAAAGACCATCTGGTACTGGATGGAAGAGAAATGGTGAATGGAATTCTCGATCAATCGTTCAGTCAACTGGCCTATCAGATCCGAATGCCTGCGCCTGCGGTTGTTGTGTTTAATCCGTTGAACTGGCCGCGAAGTGAATTGGTGGAGGGTGACCTTGAAAATGGCATGGTGCTAAGGGAATACCCAAACCTATCGGTGGTTCCCTTCGAGATTCTCCGCCAAGAGAAGGAATACTCTCATATCCGTTTTTTGGCCCAGGCCGTTCCGTCACTTGGCTATAAATGCTACGCGGTGTCCAAAGCAGAAGGAAGCGAAGAGAAGAAAGCGGATGAACCCCAGCCCGTTTCAGCCGATCGCGTTGAAAATGCTTTTTATCGAATCGAAGTCGATCCTTCCCTGGGGGTAGTTCGAAGCCTATTCGACAAACAACTGAACCGCGAATTGGTTGATTCGGCCAGTTCGTACCGTCTAAACCAATATCTCTATGTCTCGGGAGGGGATGAAACAGCAACCCAGATTGTCAATTTGCGTAAGAGTCTCCCATTGGCCAAGTTAACGGTGAGCGCCGCCTCCGGAACCGGTAAACCGGGGCGATTACACAAGACCTCTTTTGGTCAGACACTGTTGCTGGAAAATAGGGGAGTTGGGGCATCCATTGAGACAGAGATCATTCTCTTCGATAACGAGAAGAAGATTGAGTTCATCAATCGGCTTCACAAAGAGCCTTCACGCAACAAAGAAGGGGTTTACTTTGCCTTTCCTTTTGCCGTCGACCGGCCGGCTTTTGATTACGAAATTCAAAACGGGTGGGTGAATCCGGCTCATAACATGCTTAAAGGCGCCTGTCTGGAGTGGTTTACGGTGCAGCATTGGATGAAAGTGAGCAATCCGGAGATCGCTATCGGGCTGGTACCAGTGGATGCGCCATTGGTCACGCTCGGTGACATCAACAGGGGAACCTGGCCCGAGACATTTGCGCCCAAGAGCTCTTCGGTTTTCTCCTACGTCATCAACAACTATTGGCATACCAATTTTCGTCGTGTTCAGGGAGGTGACTACACCTACCGCTATATGCTAACCAGCGATCGAGAACTCTCGCCAGAACGGCTGGCCCGTTTTGGACGCGCTGCGATGACACCTCTCGAGTTCGGCGTACTGCAGGGCTTTGATAAGTTTGGCAATCCGGACACTCCGCTCAAGCCGGATCCCGTGAGCTTCCTGAAACTCGAGGCCCCCAATGTCGTGGTGGAGAATTGGAAGGCTGCCGAGGATGGTCAGGGGACCATCGTCCGCCTCCTCGAAGTGGGCGGACGGGAAGTCTCTACCCGCGTTGCCTTCCCGCTGTTGAAAGTGCAAAAGGCCTGGCGGACCAATGCCGTGGAAGAGAACCAGTCCGAGTTGATGGTGGCGGCGGATGGAGTGGAGGTCATGATCAAACCCCATGAGATCCTAACGATGCGGGTGATGGGAAAATCATTGGTCTATTAAGTGGATAAGGACAAAGAAAACATGAACTCAAAGAGCCGGCAAAATGAAACGAACCAAAGCTTCGTGTGCTGGGCCATCGTGGTATTCATTTCGATTTTGGGTATGGGAAGTGCAGGAGCCGAGTCCAGCCTAGATCCATCGAACACGATCTCCAACTCGATTCCTCACATCCTCACTCCTGAGATGCTGCGGATGCCGCGGGCCCAAATGGCTTTCACAGACGACCAGTTGCGGTTGTTTAATGGACGTGGCGCAGTTTATGTACAGGAATATACACTCACCGGTCTGCACAATATTTTCTTTCTTCCCATCAATTGCCCGGATTACAACTTCAACCTGGATTTTCTGGACAAGAAGAGCGGTACGTTGATCCAGGACGATGTTGCGGATATGTGGAAGGACTACTTGAATCATGGGAAGAGCTTTGATCCGCTGGGTTCAAACTTTCGACCCAATTCTCCGACTGTGCTGGTCAGTCAGGACGAGATCTGGCAGCCGAATCTTTACCACCGCACCGGAACATTCCACAAAATCTACAATGGCCGCTGGGTGTCCTTTGCCATGGAAACAAAAGCCTCCGTTTCTGCTCGGTTTGATGAGATCTATCTGGAAGTCAAAATCACAAACCGAAGAAATGAGCCACTCGAACTGACCCTCCTTCCGAAGCAAAATGCGACACGGCTGGCCAAGGAAACGGCGGAAGGTTCAGCCGTAGTGAAGAAGCAAGGTCCCTTCCTACTGGAAAGTGAACAGGTGAGAATCAGCTTGGTGAGCACATTAACCCAGCGAACAGAAAAAGGCTGGGACTGGACGGTTCCTCCTTCCGGATCGGCGACTGCCACTTTTGCCTTTCTCCTTCAATCGGCCACAGACAAAGCCCCTGAATTGTATCAAAACGATATTCCCGAACGCATGAAGCAAGCCGACCAGGATACGCGAGCACGCTTGCGCTGGGCCGCCGACCGTCTTCCAATCGTAACGAGCAACTATCCTAAGCTGCAGGAGTTTTACAACCGCTGCCTCCTGAGCGTCATGGAATGCCGTTGGGAGCGGGATGAATTCAACCTAAATCCTTTCTGGGCGGTGGGTACTTGGATCTTCACGATTACCTGGGACAATTCCTTCAGCGCAAATGTCTTGAGTATGCTGGACCCGAAGAGCATGCGTGAAGCCATTATCATTCCGTTCAAAGAAGGGAAAATGAAACGGACCTACATCAGTCCACGCGGCGCCGAAGGGGATATCCTTTATTTGCAGGAGCCTTTCGCGTTGCTCATGATGCTGAACGCCTATCTCAAACAGACTGGGGATGTCGCGTTCCTGGACTACAAGCTGGAAGGGTTAACCATTTATGAATGGATGAAGAAATGGGGAATCGTTTTACATGATGAATATGCCCGGCCGGAGGACGGATTGATTGATGTCGGATTAAATACCGAAAAAATTGTAGAAATTCGCACGGACGGTTATTGCCATGTGGTCCCTGTAATGAATGGCCTGACGGTTTGGCTCTATCAGCATTTGGCCACGTGGGGAAAAGAAAAAAAGGATCCCGAAGCTGAAAAGTTCGAACGCTACGCTGCGCAACTCTCCCACTCTTTTCACCATAAACTCTGGAATGAAAAAGCCGGATGGTTCGATAACCTCTTTCCTGACGGAAGCCGCGAGCTGGTCTATTCCTATCATCTGTACGATCTGCTCGGGACCACGGTTCTCACCAACGCCGAGCGGGAACGCGTGATTTCACAGATTAAGGAAGGAGAGTTCTTGGGGAAATTTGGGATGTATTCGATTTCAAAAAAGGACCGAATCCACTGGGACTTGATAGATGCGGACTGGGGTGGAGGCGGTCAATACCCGGGCATGCCGTTGCAAATTGCGCTGTCTTTATATCGAACGGGCCATGCCGAACTGGGATGGGACATCTTGAAACGATTCATGGATTACATCGATTACTTCCCTTATATCCCGCAAAATCCCAGGACTGATCGTGCCGAGCAAGATATGTCTTCAATGCCGCTGGAGATCTCATCGGGCGCAGGGATCGAGGCGATTCTATTCGGGATCTTCGGGTTGAATCCGCAAGTCGACGGGACCCTTGAGATCTCTCCCGCCTATCATCATGAATATGGAAATGCCGTCATGCGAGACTACCACTTTAGAGGACATTCTTTTGATGTCGAGATGCTGTACAGTAGCTTCAAAGTGTTTCGGGACGGAAAAGTGCTTGGGGAGTCTCCATACGGTCGTAAGATGACCATCGCAAAGTCCGGAGAAATTTTTTGAAATCGAGTCCTCGGGAACAATCTTGCCTTGGTAGCCACGATGAATTTGTTTTTCAATTCATCGTGGGCTTGTGCGTTCGGCCCGGAAAAGCCCACGGCGAGCGACAGCGGTCGCGCAGAAAAGCACTTGCCGTGGCTACCCACTTGAATATTCTCAGAACGATTCAAGCGATGGGTCCTATGACTTCTCCGGCAACATCCGTGAGCCGATGCATTCGTCCGTTGTGGAAATACGTGAGCCGGGTGTGATCTAGGCCGAGGAGATTAAGAATTGTGGCGTGAAAATCATTGATCGTATGAGGATCGATGGCGGCTCGGTAACCAAATTCGTCGGTTGCTCCGATCACCTGACCTCCCTTGACTCCTCCGCCTGCAAACCAAACCGAAAACCCATACGGACTATGATCCCGCCCTGAGATGGACTGAGAAATGGGCAGCCGTCCGAATTCTGAATGCCAGACCACTAAAGTCGAATCCAGCATTCCTCGAGCCTTTAAATCTGTGAGAAGGCCTCGAATCGGCTTGTCGATGGCGGCTGCGCGCTTGCGGTGATTTTTTTCAAGATTAGAGTGGGCATCCCAGGTATCCTCTAGAACGTTGCCTCCTCCGAAGAGTTGGACAAAGCGCACCCCTTTTTCGACCAAGCGGCGTGCCAATAAACAATTTCGGCCAAAGTGTTCGCATTGGGGGTCCTCCATCCCGTAAAGTCTTTTGGTCGCCGCTGTTTCCTGGGACAGTTCGACCACGCTGGGGGCTTCACTTTGCATCCTGAAAGCCAATTCATAGGAGGCGATCCTGGCATTTAGCTCTGCATCGGAACCATTCTGTTCGAGGTGAAGCTGATTCAGAGCCTTGATGAAGTCGAGCCGGCTGCGTTGCTGTTCCTGTTCGACAAACCTCGGGGAGGCCAAATCGACAATAGGATCTCCATGATTCCGGAATGGAGTCCCCTGATACACGCCCGATAGAAAGCCAGAACTCCACGTCTGCGAGCCGCCCATCGGCCCGCCCATACTGTCCAGAAGAACCACAAAAGCAGGCAGGTTTTGATTTTCAGTGCCTAAGCCGTAAATGCTCCACGACCCGAGGCAAGGCCTTCCTGGCTGAATGAATCCGGTCATCATCTGAAGGGTGGCGGGAGTGTGATTGTTGCTCAAAGCATGCATGGAGCGGACCACGGCGATCTCATCAATGCATTCGGCGGTTTGGGCAAACAGTTCAGAGACCTCGATTCCCGATTGGCCATATTTCTTAAAAGCGAAAGGACTCTGCAAGAAAGTTCCGGGGTTGGGAAAGAAAGTCTGGATGTTGAGGCTTGCAGGAGGAGCTTCAAGATGCCGCTTCGTGAGTTCGATCTTTGGATCAAATGTGTCGATATGGCTTGTCCCACCGTTCATAAAGAGAGAGATCACCGATTTCGCTTTGGGCGAAATATGTGGTTTCTTGGGAAGGAGGGGAGAGATCGTTGCTTCTGGGGCAGCCAGCAAATTCTCCTGGTTGAGGAGGTCACAAAGTGCCACGCCCGCAATTCCTCCACCCAGGTCCCAGAGGAATCGTCGACGGGAATGAATCTCTCTTATTGAAGGACTGGCACGTCTCATAATCGATCCTTGCTTTTAGGGGCGAAGCATCTGTCAGCTGACAGATGCTTCGCCCCTCTAGGGTTTTCAGTTAATGAAAACAAATTCATTCGCATTGAATAAAGAATGACATAGATCCACCAGAGCCGCAATGGCAGGGGAAAGGATTTCTGCAGGGTCAATTCCAAGCTCCCGGAGCTGGTTATTATGCCGCCCATGATACGCTTGCTGACTCTTCAAGAAGTCAAGACTCACTTGCATTTCCTTTGAGTCAGGTGGGCGGCTGAAGGCCAGCCAAAAGGCTCTTTCGATCTGGGAATGGGGATCTTTTCCTACTTCGTTACGAACGCGTTCCGCAAAGATCACGGACTGGCCGACAACGAATTTGCTATTAAGCAGCTGTAACGCTTGCGGGGCAACCGTTGTATTACTCCGCCTGGGACAGGACGAAATGCTGTCGGGTGGATCAAAGAGATCCAAAATAGGCGTGGGGGTCGTGCGCTTTTGGGTGATGTACACACTTCGCCTCCAGACCTCAGGACCGTCGCGGGTTACAGGCCAGCGCTGATACAACAAGCGCGCAGTCTCTTTGGGGGTGCTCTCGATAAGTCCGGAGTCCACTTCCGGGAAAATGCCCGGACCTCCAGCCTTTAGGTTGAGAGAACCGCTGACAGCCAACACGGCGTCCCGGATTATTTCTCCTTCTAGCCGTCTGATGTGCATTTTCCAGAGCAGCCGGTTTTCGGGATCTTTCTCCTGGTTGACGGGATTGCTGTAATTGGAAGATTGCTGGTAGGTGGATGAAGACAGGATAAGCCGATGCATGGATTTGATGCTCCACCCTTGTCGGACCAACTCGGTTGCCAGCCAGTCGAGCAACTCCGGATGAGTGGGGGCTTCTCCCATACGACCAAAATCGTTGGGGGTGCCGACCAATCCTTTTCCAAAATGATATTGCCAGAGCCGATTGACGATGACCCTGGCGGTCAGTGGATTCTCCTCACTCGCGAGCCATCGGGCCAAAGCCAATCGACGTCCGGTTGTCTGCGTCGTGGAGAGCGGTTTAGGCGAGATGATCTCATGGCCTGGCACAGACAATATTTCAAGCGTCCCCGGTTGCATCTCGGAGCCCTTGCTCAAGGTACTTCCCCGATGGAGGAAATAACTCTTCGACGAAATTGGAGAAGGGTCCGTGATCGCCATGGCCGCAGGCAGGGCGGGTGGTTTGGCTTTTTCTAATGCGTCTATCTTGGCCTTGAGCCCTTCAACCTTCTTGAGTTCTTCTTTGCTTAGAGCCGCTAATAAATCGGTCTCGCTCACATTTGTCGAAAGCAAGACCTGATCCGCTTGCCTCTTTTGAGCTTCGGTTCTCTGACCCGGCTCGGTTCGCAAAGCCAACTGCAATGGCTCGGGGAGCTCTTTGTATTTGGCTTCCAACAAGCGCTGCCTCGTGGGCTTCTGGATCACCAGTATTGCCTGCTCGAGGCTGTCGATTTGCCGGTCTAGTTCACGGACCTGTTGTTCATGCTGCGCGACGACATGGGCCGGGGCAAGGGGAATTTCACTGCGCACACTCGGAGAAAAAACCGCCACCAAGCGGTAGTAGTCCTTCTGGCCGATGGGGTCATATTTGTGGTTATGGCAGCGTGCACACCCGACAGTAAGACCCAGGAATGTGGCCGCCGTGGCGGTTACCATGTCATCCAGTTCGTCCTGACGGGTCATCTCATTTTGCATGAGCACCATGTCCCCAATGAAAGGCCCATTGCGACAGAATCCCAACGCAATGAGAGAATCATCATTCCGGTCAGGCAGTTCATCTCCCGCCAATTGTTCCAGGATGAAGCGGTTGTAGGGCTTATCTTCGTTGAATGCCCGGATTACGTAATCGCGATAGCGCCAGCTATTCGGCCGAAACCGGTCATATTCGTATCCATCACTGTCGGCGTATCGAACGACATCGAGCCAATGTCGTGCCCAGCGCTCTCCATAGCGCTCCGAATCCAATAAGTGGTCAATGAGTCTTTCGTACGCGTCCGGAGAGGTGTCTTTTACAAACGACTCAACCTCTTCCGGTTTCGGAGGCAGGCCGAGTAGGTCGAAATAAACGCGCCGGATGAGGTTCTCTTTGGAAGCCGGGGGAGCAGACCGAAGGCCTTTCTTTTCCAGGGCTGCTTGAATAAAAGCGTCAATGGGATTTTTCACTCTCCCCGCTTCTCTCGCCTGAGGGACAGGGGGCTGCATCGGTTTTTTAAAAGACCACCACTCCCGTTCTTCCGATCGAATGGGCCGCTCTTCCGATTTCTTGATTTCGACAAGCCTGGCCATTCGTGCTTTCTCGGCTTCTTCAGCTTTAGGTTCCTTTGGCCAACTCGCGCCTTCCACGATCCACTGGCGAACCAAAGCCACCTCTTCTGCGGGCAAGGGATCGCCTGGTCCTCCTCCGGGACCCAGCGGCATATAATCTTTCTCGATGCGAGCAATTCGCCGGAAAAGCCGGCTTTCCTCCGGTTTGCCGGGCATGACAACCGGGCCGTGCCAGCCGCCATTCTGAAATCCCAGGTACGTTTCCAGACTTAACCCCGAATACTTGCGAATGTCGTTGTGGCAATCTAGGCAACGATTCGAAAAAATAGGGAAAACTTTTTCTCGAAAAAAAACCTCATTGGCTGAGAGCTGCTGGGGTCTTGTGGGTTCGGTCGCCGCAGCGGGCCCAGCCTCCTTCAACGAAACGGACTCCGGAGGGGTGACCGCCTCAGGCCAAATTGCACCCTGCTCAATCCAGCTCTGAATTAAGGCAATTTCGGCATCCGGTAACGGCTCCCCTTCCATGGGCATGTACGGTTTTTCCAAACGGGAAATTTTGCGGTAGAGGGGGCTGAGTTGGATATTTCCAGGTACGACGACGGGGCCATGAGAGCCTCCCTGGCGCAGTCCTTCAGCCGACTCCAACGAGAAGCCTGACATCTTGAGGGCATTGTTATGACAAGACTGACAGCGGGTTTCGAAGACTTTGTGGACCTTTGGAAATAGATCCGAAGGGGACTGCTCAATCAGCGCGTTGCCGGATGTTGAAAACGGAAGCGCAAAGGCAATCATCACCCAAAGGCAAATAGCCACGATCGGGAAGGCATTCGAGGTTCTCGATGGCGTTCCAAGGGTTTTCATTCCAAACCAAGAAGGCATCCAAACTCATTCCCTACCGAATTAAACCTCTACCCCACTGCGCGAATGCTAGCTGGAGATAACATGAGGAGACTGAAATGAATAATAATCACTAAAATTACTTTTGTATTGAATTAGATTCAAGGCTAATATACACCACAATCCTTGTCAAGGGATAGTTCCAAAAGCTTAACTGGGCTCAGCTAATTTTTCAACCTCCTTAGACGAAGAGGAGGAAGTTTATTTCTGATTAGGAGTCAGAAGGAATCTGGGTCATGGTTTCTTCAGGAGGCACTTATGAGAATCCAGGCGATCGATTACATCGGCGTTGCGCGAAAGGCATTTCGCGCCTTCGGAACGATTCTGGCCTTTACCTGCAATCTGATTCTATTCACATCCGCACGACCCGCAGAAGCTCAGGCTGTCAAGGCCCCCATTTCGCGCAGCGTCGAGACGCTGCTGAGCGGACCGGACTGGAAATTAGGCTCTTATCCCCTGGATGAAAGAGGGTCGCAGGAACCTTTTCTCGCAGGCTTTGATGAGCGCTCCTTTAAAACTGTGGCCGTGCCCGGTGAAGTGGCCTTGCAGTTGGGGTTGAAGGGGATGGACTTATACTATCAAAGCAAGGCTCTGACTCTCATCAACGAGCAGGAGTGGTGGTACCGCAAACGGTTTCAAGTGTCCAAGTCGGATGAGGGGAAACTTCTGCGGTTGGTGTTTGAAGGAGTCGATTATTTTGCCTCGGTGTGGCTTAACGGGAAGAAACTCGGAGATCACGAAGGGTGCTACGTGTCGTTTTCCTTTGACGTCACCACGCTTTTGAACTACGGAGGCGAGAACGTGCTGGCGGTGAAGGTGACGTGCCCCTGGCTTCCCAAGGACCGGGGGTTTCTCGAATACATAAAGGGAGAATGGACCTTTAACAATTATCTAGAGACGGCGAGGCTCCCGCAGCCACCTTATTTTCTCGGTCCTCACTGGGATGGATTGCCGGCGGGCGGCAACGCGGTTTTTCCGATGGGATTGTGGAGGGACGTGAAGCTGGTGTCTTCGGGAGCGGCGTTGCTCGATGATCTGTTTGTCTCAACGCGCTCGATCAACTCTGACAAGAGCGCCACCCTCACAATCTCCGGGAACATCCTGAACTATGGCAAGGAAACGGTCTCAGCCAGTTTGGATCTGAAACTAGTCCCCCAGAATTTCAGCGGCGATCCGGTTCTCCTTCCCCAGAAGAACCTCACCCTGCAACCCGGAGGGAATTACTTCGATCTGGAAGTAGTTGTCCCGAAGCCTCAGCTGTGGTGGGTTTGGGACGTGGGCAAACCCAATCTGTACAAGGCGATCGCGGCCCTTAAGTCGACCACTGGCGGAAGTGCCGACCAGCGCGAGGTGACCTTCGGGATTAGGACTGTTACTCGCGAGAAAGACATGAGCTATCGCCTCAATGGAGTCCGGATCTTCATGAAGGGGGCCTGGTACCCGATGGGAGACTATTTCGGATCAAAGGCCGACCGGCCGACCTATGTGAAAGACTTGGAGTTGTTCAAGGCCGCCTATATGAATCACCTCGTGGCATTCACGGTGGTCGAGAAACCGGACTTCTATGAGCTGTGCGACCAAATGGGCATGATGTTGTTCCTGGAATTCCCGTTCAATCAATTGGGACCGATCGATCTTCTGGAACCGTCGTCTCCCCGCCGGGAGCCCTTCATCAAAGAGTCGCTGGGGCAGCTGCGGCAGATTGTGATCCAGCTGCGGAATCACCCCTCCATCATTCAATGGGCGGCCTTCGCCGAGGCTCATGACAAGGGGGGTGGCTGGGGATTTGGCACCGAGGACTTGAATGATACTGCCTATGACGCCTATTCGAATGCGATCGGGAAGTTGGTTGAAGAACTTGTGCCGGGCACCATCTATCATCCCAGCTTGTGCGATCTCGGTGAACAGCACTACTGGATTGCCAATGCAGGCATGGGAACGACTGGCAATTATAGCGGGCATTTTCGCGCCAACACGGGCTTTGTGTCGGAGTATGGCGGGATAGCGCTTCCCGGTCTGGACAGCCTTCGAAAGATCCTGTCGCCGGAGGAACTGTGGGATGAGCGAAACACGGGATTGCCCCGCTGGAAGAACCTGCCGATTGACGTCTCCGCCTACGCCTACCAAACCAGTTTTGAGTACGATGGACTGGCCAGCGTCATTGATCGAGCCACGCAGTTTGTGGACCGGCATATTCGTTCGGCCAGGGAATTCGTGGAGGGCTCCCAGCTGTATCAAGCGTTTCTTTTCAAATACGCCACTGAAGCCTACCGCCGCAAGAAATACCATTCGATCAACGGAACCCGCATCTGGGCATACGGAGAGGTCACCCCGGGCATTCGATTTAATTTCCTGGACTATTACCGGGAACCGAAGATGGGCTACTACTTCTTGCAGCAGGCCCACAGACCGCTGACTCTGAGCTTCGCCTATGAAGAAGCGCTGGAGTCTCAAGTCGCCGGCAAACCGCTCAGTATCCCCGTCTGGGTGGTCAACGATTACCGGCGGGAGATCCCGCTGGAAATGTCCTGTGAGATTCTGGACCTGCAAGGCAGGAGAGTATGGGAAAAGCAGTTCCCAGCCAGCATTGGCTCCGACGAAGCCAAGGAACTGGGAGTCGTCGAATGGACGGCGGTCCAACAAGCCGGGATCTATCTCTTGCGAGGGCATCTCCGCGAGCGTGGGGGAGCGCAACAGGCTTCCAATTCGATATGGATTAAGGTGACCCCTTCGGTCTTCGCCCGTCCTGTGAAAGTGCTGCTGATCGGACAACGGCAGTATAGCTTGCCCATCGCCAAGATGCTGCAGGCGGGGGGTGTGACGGTAGACGTGGTGGATGAGACATCGGTTCCCCTGCTCACTCGACTGGAAAACCCTCAAACCATTCGCAAAGACTATGACGTGGTATGGCTGGCGTCGTTTGATTCCATTTGGAAATTGCTGGACCGTAAAGCGGTGGCAGGACTGAAGCAGGCGATCCAGGAAGGAGTGGGTTTCATTCATAGCGGAGGGCCGGGAAGCTATCACGGCGGCAGAGGGATCGGCGCCGCCCTGGACCTAGTTTCCTTAGATGAAGTGCTCCCTGTCGCCCTGAAAAATCGAAACGATCTGGTGTACGGCCCGCTTCGAGAGCGGAGTGCCTCCCATGTCCAGGGGTTCTCCGCAATTCGCGAGATCGAGCTTACGTCACCCAATGATTCGGGATGGGGTGAGCAGGGTTTGCGAGAAGACGGATTGCCCGGATTCAATGAAGTCAAGATGAAGGCAGAGGGGCAGCTCCTGATGAAAGTCTCCGGGCGGCCATTACTGGTGACAGGGAAATTTGGAGCAGGCCGGACAGTGGCGTTCACCGGGTTTACCCCACTGTACGTAGAGCAAAGGGATAACCGGGATCCCAAGATTGTTTTTTCGTATATGGTGGACCAGGAGTTTTACACTCAGCCTGTCACCAAAGCCTATTTTGAACTCTTTTTGCGGATGATTGCGGCGGCAACCGGAGAAATTCCTGCTCAGAACATTAAGAGCGTTGTGGAGTCGCGCGACAAGCCACTGTTTGAGACGTTGCAGGACTCCGCTCCCGCCCGGCTGAGCGCGACGCATCGTTTTGAGGGGAAGACTCTGGGCAAGAAAGCCCGGCTGAGCATCGACCTGAAAAATGGCGGCAGTTTTGCCCGTCTGGTGCAGTTGAGACTGAATTGGCAGGGAGAAGATGAACAATCCCCTGTTTTAGCGGTCTTCGATGAGAACTACATTGACCTGCTGCCGGGGGAAAGCAAAACAGTGGCAGCCGACCTGATCTTGCTGAAGGAAGGTGTGAGCAGGATTTCGGGAGAGTTGGTGATTGACGGCTCTAATGTAGAGAAGCTGCAACTGCCCATCGAATGGCCGGCGGGGCAATAGATTCCCTTGTTGCAAGAACCATTCTGTCTCTCCAATGGACAGTGGGAGACCGAGGGGCAAAGGAATGACTTGCTTCAGTGTGCGGAATATATAGAAGGAATAAAACGTAACTTAAAAGGAGGGGCCACCGTGGAGAGGTTGGAAATGAGTCGGGGATGGCGTCGATATACCAGGATTTCCTTTTTCTTGCTGTTTTTCTTTACCCTTCTGCTCCTGTCCAGCAAGGCAGCGAGCGATTGTCCAGAAACCGTTACGGCTCAGATTCGCCTAGAGCCGCATCATCCCTGGCGTCCACCTTTCGACCTCGAACGCGTGGGTCAGGGTTTTACCGCGGTTGTCGAAATTCAGTCTCAAGAACGTCCGCTCAGAGAGTACTGGCTGGCCGCCTATTCTCAAGGAAGAGAAACAGAGCGCAAGATTCTTGCTTTGGCGGGGATTTTCTCAAAGCCGCCATTTGTCGGGAAGGCAACTTTTGCTCAGCCAATGGATGAGTTGGTGTTGTATGCCAAATGCAAATTCCAGGGCGAAGCACTGGAAATTGGGCGTCAAAAAATAGAGATCCCCGGGATTGAGGCGGACGCGGTTGCCCGTCCGGAGAAAGTAATCAATCCTGTCGATTTGGGGACGATTATGGTGCCTTATGATTGGTTATTATTGGCTGGCGGCCAGAAAGCTAATTTGGAAGTCGCGGCGATTTCTTACAAAAAGGATCCGTCCGCTGCCCGGGTATCGGCCTGGTTCGATTCGAGCGCGAGTGAAAAGGTCGAGCGCGCATTCCAGTGGTCCAGTGGCAAAAAGGTCCAGCTCGTTATGCCATTGCCTGCGGCCGGTTCGGGCCCCGAAAAAGATATTCTCCAGGTAGCCATTTGGGATGAGACAGGCAATAAACTCTGGGGAAAGAAGATCCCAACCATGCGAGTTCGCCAACCTCCACGTTTGCCAGGATTTGGCGCGACTGAAATCAAACTTCGCTACGATGCTCCCATCTCGGTCCGGGATCCGGCGACTGGAGCGCTCTCCAGTATGGACTATGCCATGGCCTGGGAACCCCAACTGAATGACGTGGTGGTTTCATTACCCAATGGGGCGCGATTCGTTTTTTGGCGCGGCTCTAGTTACATCCCATTCTGGGCGGGTAAAAACAATACGGGAATGAGCTACGAATGGGCAGAGACGCTTCCTCCCCCGGATGGCTTTATCGATTGTGTTGAGCCCTTAATGGATAAGGAACTCCGCTACTCCCGGGTGGAGATTGTCGAGTCCAGCCCGGCTCGCGTGCATGTCCGCTGGAGGTATCAGTCCAATGACTTTGCCTACAAGGTTTGGGGGGATATGCCGGTAGAAGACTACTACTTCTATCCGGATGGGTTTGGGACGCGGGTCTTGAATCTGAAGAGTGCTCCCGGAGCAAGCTATGAGGTCCAAGAATTTATCATTCTGACTCCGCAGTCGGCCTTTCCGTTCAAAGTCTTGTCTCCCAAAATCGTCGATATACTTTTCATCGATGGGCAAAAAAGGGAGATGACCTTCCCTTCCGCCGGGGAGAAATCAGCCACTAGCAGTTTGGGAAGGCCGGGTGTTGGCGATCCGCGTGATGTGCCTGCAGTATACCGGATTCGTTTGCACAAAGACGATGTGGACACAGCCATCTCCTTTACCCCCATCAATACGCTGATGCCGAAGCTATTCGGCCCATTTTATGATCGGGGGGAAATGGTCACTCCCTTTTACTGGGGCAGTCACTGGCCCCTTGCGAGGGGTAACCTGACAGGGATGGCGATCGATGACCGCATTTACTTGAGTCCTTCTCACAATAGCATTATGACTTGGGGGATGAACAACCACACGCCGGCGTTTTCGGGGACTCTTCAGACCCAAGACACCTTAGGTCAAGCCAAGACCATGACTTGGCAGCGCTGGTACTGGTTGATCGGACTGACTGACACTTCCGATCAGCGACTGATTGAATGGGCGCAGAGTTTTCGAAATCCTCCGTCACTGGAATTAGAGGGAGCCCGCCTGGATTTCGACTCCACGGTCCCGGAACGTCGTGCGATGCGCCTGATTGTCGAAAATTCCAGCGTGAGGGTTACCTTAAAGCCTTCGGTGCGCTGTGTGAATCCAGTTTTTGAATTGTTGCTGGCCCCCAAGAACCTAGTCACCGTTCGCTTGGGAGATCACCTGATGAAACCCACGGAATACGCCTGGGATGGGAAGACCCTTTGGCTTGATGCAAACATCGGTGAGACCACGACACTCCACCTTGAATTTAAATAGCTGCAAAACTAATCGGGGAACACAAAGTCAAACTTTTGAATCGAGCTGAAGAGCGAGGAGGTATTGAGTCATGAAATTCCCCAACACTTTTTCTCGTCGGCAATTTCTTCAAACAGCGTCGAGTATTAGCTTGGCCTGGGGTGGAATGCGCATCCTGGCGGGGCCAACAGCGTTGCCACTATCGCCCGCCTCCAAGGAGAGAGAATTTCTTTACGGCACAGCTTTCTACAGGCCGCCGAATCCTCCTCGGCAGCAACGTCGCGAAATGTTAAAGGCCATTGCCAAAGAATATGGTTTCAACATCATTCGAATCTACCCGGGCTGGGACTATTACAACCCTGCTCCCGGTGTTTTTGTTTTTGACGATGTGGAGGAGGTTCTGCAGTACTGCGACGAATTCGGGATCAAAGTCTTGATGGGATTGGTTCTGGAATCCTGCCCCTGGTGGTTAGAGCAGGCCCATCCGGAAGCGCGCTTTGTCGATGCCAAGGGGAATGCGCAACGGTTGGAAGGAAGCGGGAACAATATGACGGGAGGGTGGCCAAGCCTTTGCATGGACTGGCCGACCGTCCGGGAGGCCGCCGCAAAATACATCGAAGCGCTGGCGAAGTTCTCTTCTGCCCATCCTTGCTTTTATGCTTACGACACCTGGAATGAGCCGCATATTGAACCTGCCTGGCAACGCAACATCTGGGCTACTCCACAGGAAAGGCTTTACTGTTATTGCGACAAGACGATTGAATCTTTTCAAAGCTGGCTCAAAAACCGCTATGGGACGCTGGATCGATTGAACGAGGTCTGGACGCGCCGTTATCCGAATTTTAAGACCATCGACCCCCCTCGCGCCATGGGGACCTACATGGATTGGGTGGATTGGCGGCGATTCATCATCGAACGAAGCACGGAAGAGTTGAAATTTAGGGTCAAGACCCTGAGGGCGACGGATTCTTCTCATGTCATGGAAGATCACCATGCGCATCATCCTCCATTCGACCCGATTGCCGTCAATGGAACGAATGCCTGGAAGCTGGCTGAAGCGGTTGAGGTCTGGGGACTGTCAATCTTCCCGCGCTGGTTTGAGCTCCCCGTGTATGAAGGGGCAGGCAAAATCGAAATTACCCGCTCCTGTGCGGCAGGCAAAGAATTTTGGATGACGGAACTGCAGGGCGGACACGGCAACAAGGGCTTGTGGAGAAGTCCCAAGATGAGGGCACGAGACATCCGCCTTTGGAATTGGATGGCGGTTGCAGGAGGTGCCAAGGGGATTATCTACTGGACCTACCATGCCGAAGGGACCGGGAGCGAAGCCTCCGGATTTGGTTTAGTGGATCGGAGCGGAGCCCCCACAGAGCGGGTGGAAGAAGCAGCCAGAAATCGCGCCCTGATTCAGAAGTATTGGGACATCTTCAAGGACCATACCCCGAAGCCTGAGGTTGCCATTTTGACAGATCAAGACAGTGCGCTGCTGACGTATGCCATGAGTGGACAAGAAGATGCCTCGACCGAGTCTTTTCGAGGGTACTACAAGGCCCTTTGGAACCTCGACTTGTCGGCTGATTTCATTGAGCCCGGAAGCCTGAACACGGCTCACTATAAAGTCATCATTGCTCCCTGGTGTATCATCGGAAAAGAAGAAATCTGCTCACAACTGAGACGCTTTACAGAAGCCGGTGGAACGTTAATTCTGGAAACCTCCTTTGGACTGTTTGATGAACGATGCTTTTACAATCCCGTCATTCCTCCTCACGGTCTGGCGGATGCATTTGGATATCGTGAACAAGAGAGCTACTTTATCCAGTCGCCGGTGGGGAGTGACGTTGTAATCAGTAGCTCTGCGGCGGCTTCCCGAAAAGGACTGGACCTGGCGGCGGAAGACCAAATCTATTGGGGAACGGAAATCGATGTGACCGACCCTGGAGTTTTTCGCATCAAGGCACACACCTTCCTAACGCCGATCATCTTAAGTTCGGCGCAGCCTACCGCTCGTTGTCAAGTAATGGTTGTCGGCGCCAAGAAACAGGTCGGCAAGGGCAGAGTGTATTACCTGGGAACCAGCCTGGGTGGGTCTATATTCGCAGGGTGTGATGCCGGGATTGAATTGCTGCGAGCCCTCATCACTCCCGTTGCCCGGCCGCGAGTGACCTCCTTAAATCTTCGCCCCCGTCTGATCGAAGGGCCAAAGCGCAGCTTGCTCACTGTATTTAACGATCGCACTCAAGACCAAAGCGGTTCCATCGAAGTCCCCATCCCATTTCGCCGGGCTGTGGACATTCACACGCAGCAAGAAATACCCGCGGAAAAGAATGTTCTCAACGTGGAAGTTCCCCATCAGGATGTCAAAGTTATTCTGCTGGAGTAGAGGTCGAAAGGGAACGCCCGACAGGTCTTTGGTGAGAGAGACAGTAATGCGTTAGTTATGGGGGAGTTTTGGAAGCCACGGTGAGCATAGCGAGCCGTGGTCCTCCCTCATTACTGTAAGATCTTCTCCGACATGGATTCGGTCTGCATTCCCATCATGCTGGAGGTGGTTCTTAAGGCCCGTTTGCGATTGAAGGTTTCGAGCATCTCTTTCCCTTTTTCCGTCTTTCCATTTCGAAGGCAGGCCAATCCATACTGGTAATAAGCGCGGAAGAGTGAAGGATCAAGCAAAATCGCTTTTTCCAGGTATTGTTCGGCTTTTCCGAATTCCCTCTGCTGTAAATAGAGCTTGCCGAGCTGGTAATGCGCCTGAGCGCTGTTGGGGTCAATTTCCAGCGCCTGCTTAAATGAGCGTTCAGCCGCTGCTTCTCCCAGCTTCGGAGCACTGAGCTGAGCTGTGCCGAGTTGGACCCAGTGGATGGCTGGGACGCGGGGTTCTTCCAGTGCAATGGCTTTGGTGTAACTTTGTACGGCTTTCTCGGCCTGGCTTAGCGACTGATAAATCAAGCCCAAGTTGAAGTAAAGTTCCCAAGAATCCGGATGGAGTTCCAGCCCCTTCTGCAAATAAGACTCGGCGACTGGATAACTGTCGAACTCCCAGCAAAGCTTGCCTATTTCTGCATAAGCGTGGCCATTGTGACTGTCGTTTTCTAGGGCCAGAAGATAAACAGCCAGAGACGAGCCGTTCTGTTCGCTTTCGTGGAGAGCTCGACCAAACTGGTTATAAAACTCGCCTCTGGCCGTATCCTGAATCTTAAAATCTTGAGGGGGGACCAATCCTTCACATTTTTCCATGGAACGGATGGAATAGATGAGCTTGGTTCCTTTTGACATCAATCGGGAGCCTTTTTCAATTAAACCTTTTGCTTTCTCCTTTTGGCCCCGCTCAAGATAATAGAGTCCGAGATTTAAGTACGCGCCAGCCTGGTTCGGATACATTTGCAAAGCTTTCTCCAGGTTTTGTTCCGCTTCTCCCCATTTTTCCAATCTTGCCAGGACCGATCCTCGGAGAACCAGGTATTCCAGGCTGGGTATAGGGTCTTGTTTGATGCTAGAGAGCACGGCCTCGCATTCGGGATAATGCCCGGAAATGTAATAGGACAATGCCAGGTACATCCCGATTTCGTAAGATCCGGGTTTCAGTTTCCAGGCTTTCTCGAGCGGGACTATAGCTTTTAGGTAGAGCACATGGTCGAACAAGATTTTGCCGGCTTGGAGAAAAAAGTCGGGGCTTGAGGCTGATTCGTAAGTAGATTCGAGCAATAGCACTGCCTGGTCATCCCCTCCGGTAAGAAAACGCGCTTGAGCGAGTTGCAGAACAACATTAGGGTGCTTTAATCCTCCTTTATAGGCCTCCTCCAGGTGCGGCCGAGCCTTTAGAGGAATAGCCTGAATCATGTACAGAACGCCCAAACGGTATCTCAAGTCCATTGCGGTCGGATCACTAGTAACCGACTTTTCCAATAGTTCGCAGGCCTCCTGGATCCGGCCCAGGTCGATCAGGGCGTTGGACCAGTCCTTCGCCATCTCTATGCTGAAGCGTCCTATTTCGCTGGCCTCTTGAAAATGCGAGAGCGCCTCCTCAGGGTGCTTCTCTAGTAAGGCAATGCGGCCAAGCCATTCCTGGGCTAAAGCGGCACCGGTAGGGTTTCTGAGAGCATCTTCCGCGAGAAGGCGAGCTTCCTGCAGCCTGCCCTGCTGGAACGCCTCTCGAACGCTATGCTCCCAATCTTGTTGGGCCTTTAACAAGAGGATTGGACAGAACAGGAGTATGAGCGTGGCAATTCGTCGAGACATGACGTTCACTTATTTTTCTTCATAGGCTCTTCCTGCTTCCTGGTCACGGATGATCATCCGCTGATCATTCAACTGTTTGAAAATCTGAGCTTCCTGGTCAGCTTTTTGTTTTTCCTCCATCCCAAGAAATGCCTGGCTTAAATGGAAGTGTGGCTGAGGATTGGAGGGCTCAATTTGAATCACCTTCTCCATTTCAATGACGACTTCAGGATAGCGTTTCATTGCCAGAAGCGATTTGGCCAAACCCAGAGACGATTCAACGTGACCAGGGTCCTTTTCCAAAGCCTTCCGATAGTAATTCGTGGCCTGTTCGTAATGACCCTCTTTGGCTTGCAAGTCACCCAGCGAAACGTATCCTTCTACCAAATCGGGGTCGAGTTGCACAGATTTCTCAAGAAACGGTCGCGAATCTTTGAGGCGTCCGAAACTGATGAGCTGATAGCCCATTTCGAAATTCGCACGAGCCGATTCAGGGTATAGCGCTACCGTCTGCCCGGCTGCCTGGACAGCTTTTTCATACTTTCGATCCCTATGGTAAGTTTGGATGAGGAGCAGATTCAAATCCAAGTTTCCGGGCCATCGTTTCAGAGCATCGTTTATTGTTTTCATGGACTCTGTGTAGTAACGCCCCTCAATCAACTGCAGCGACAACAATGTGACTACTTTGAGGTCTTCGGGTTTTATCGATTGAGCGCGTTTAAGCGCATGGATTGCCTCCTCGGTCTTCCCCACCTGGCTCAGGACGACTCCTAACAGTGAGCTGGTTTCAAATGAATAAGGATGAAGTTCCAAAGCTCTGGCGAAATGCTCTTCGGCTTCTTTTTCATGCTGGGTGCGAAAGTACATCAACCCTAGATTATAGTGAGCCTCATACAAGTTGGGAGAGAGGCGGACAGCCCGCTCAAGAAGTTTGACGGCCTGTTCAAATAATTCGCGTTCTCCAAAATTGATACCCAAAGAGACTAGGTCGTTGACATCGACCGTATCACTCAAGCGTTGATAAATTTCCATGGCCTTGCCGATTTCATTCGATTTCAGGTATTCCGAACATTGCATCAGAAGCATCGTCGCTTCTCTTAAGTAGTCTCGCAGTTCCTTCGACTGATCGAGGGCTTTTTCGGCTTCCGCTTTGCGGCCTTTAGACAAATAGGCCTTTCCCAGTTGGGCAAAGATCCGGTCATCCCGGGGCTGAACGGTCGCTCCTTTTTCAAGCACTGCAATGGCTTCGTCTATTTTCGCCTCGGTCAAGTAGGCTTTCCCCAATTGGAAATATTCATCCAGGATAGGCTTCCCATTTCCCAGTTGGACAACCTTTTTCAGGTATTCAATACCCTTTAAAATGTCATTGTTCTGCAAAGAAATTCTGCCCAGATAATAGGCTGATAACGCATGATCGGGGGCCAGCTCCAAGGCCTTTCGAAATTCGCGGCTTGCAGCAAGAATATTTCCGAGTTTCCAATTGGCTAGCCCCAGTTGATAGCGAGCATCGGCCTGGGATGGCTTCAGCTCTATCGAGGTGCGAAACTCAACGAGGGCTTCCTGATTTTTACCTTTGTCGAGAAAGTACAGTCCGCGGAGGTAATGAACCTCTGCTGCTTTATTTTCCCCTTTTGTTTGGGAAAAAAAAGAAGTGCCAATGAGGAGAAGGACCAGTGTGGCGGCATTCAGTCGGGAAACGAACCCAACGCGAATAGGATCGATGATTTTCATTTCTCCTGCTTCTTACTGAGCTTCTTTTCTAAGTACAGCCGGTCACTCTCTGCCTTTTTCTGGCGAAGCTGGCCGAAAATCTTGAGTTCTGCGTTGGCCTCTGCGGTCTGCCCGGCCTTCTTGTAGGCCCCTGCCAGTATGTAATGAATGGAATCATCTTGCGGATCGGCATCCCTGACTACTTTAAACCGCTCTATAGCCTCTTGATTTCGTCCCTGACTCAAGTAGGCTTTCCCCAATTCTTGTTGAGCGACCATTAGTCCAGGGTTGGCCTGAATGGCACTCTCTAAGAAAGGAATGGCTAAGTCAGGGGAAGCTTTCGACTGGTAAATACTGCCCACCTTGAAGTTCGCCATGGAGTGGAATGGGTTGCGGGCCAATTCTTCTTTGAGCCAGGTGAGCGCCTCATCTAACTGCTGCATCTTCCAATAGACGTTGCCGATTGCAAATCGGATTCCTGCCAGATCGGGAGAGAGTTTGAGAGCACTTTGATAGGCCTTCAGGGCTTCCGCATAGCGCATTTTCTCTTCAAGCAATTCTCCTGACATCTGATAAACCCGATAGGAACCCGAGTTGATATCAATCATCCGCTGAAGGGTCGCCGCCGCCGTTTCCTGGTAGGCTTTCCCTAGCCAGTAAAGGGTTTCGAGATCCTCCCTTGACGCAGTTCTCAGTTTTTGGAGCGTCTCGATGGCTTCCTGGTAGTCTCCCAGTCCGAAGAACGTCCGTCCCAGGTAAAGCTGAGCTATCGGGTCCCCAGGACTTTGACGTAGATCGCGGAGGAAAAGTTCTTTGGCTTCTGGGAAGTTCTTCTCCCTAAATTTCAAGAGTCCCTCGGAACTTGAATTGATTGGGCCACTGGGAGTAGAGGGACCCGAAAGAAGAGGATCAACGCTGGATTCATCAGAATGGAGCTTCGGCTCCGAAGATTGATTTGGGTTCTTGGGAAGTTTGGCCCTAATGGCTGAAAGTTGAAGCTGTACAGTTTTATCGTTTGGGGAAATCTTCAGCTCATTTTCCAGTTCCTGGGAGGCCTTCGTTAAATTTTCCTGTTTCAGGAAGAGATTACTCAATTCCAAATGAACCCCTTCCCACTGAGGGCGCAAGCCAGCTACCTGCTGATACTGATCAATGGCCTGATCCAATTTCCCCTGTGAAACGTACCATTCTCCCTGAAGGCGGTGGGCCTCCGGCGATTCTTTGTTGATGTCGCCAATTTTCTTGAACAGCGCTGAAGAATAGCGACTGTAGGTTTGCGATAAATAATAAAGTGCCTCGAGGTCGCGGGGTTTCAGTTCGACCAGCCGCTGAAATTGCTCAATGGCCTTGTCAAACTGTTCCAGTGCCAGAAAACAGGAACCCAACCAGAAATGGGCTTCCATCTCCGCCATCTCGGCATTAAGCTGAAGTGCCTTCTGAAGTGCTGGAATAGCCCTCGAGAATTGATTGATCCGGTAGTAGTCCATCCCCAGGAAAAGGTAAGAACCCCAGAGCGTTGGGTCTAGCTTCAACGCTATTTCAAATGACGAGATCGCTTCCGGATACCTGTTCTGGAGATGGTTGACAACCCCGAGACTTTGGTGAATCAAGGCCCATTTCGGCTGAACCTTGAGTATCTTCTTGTAGGCTCCAGCAGACCGTTCGTAATCCTTACTTTTCTCAGCCTCTTGGGCAATTCTGAGTTGCTCCTCAACCTCTGGTGTCATAGCCGGAATCTGAAACGAAGCAAAAGCAGGCTGGACAAAGAGGAGCATGGGAAAGACGAAGAGCAGAAACGCATTCGGTAAGGCTAAGCGCGAAGATACCCCGCCGAAATTTACTCTGAGCCACGAAAAAATCGAAATCTCTCGAAACCAGTGCGGAGCGGGGCAGGGTAGGGCGGTCTCGCCGAGACCGCCGGGTATGAGGTTTTGGCTGTCTTCTATCTTTTGGGGTCTACCGCCAATTGCCAGGGGGCAGCGGGCGCTCTGCGGACGTTCAGAAACCAGGATTTCACCCTTCAACGGCGGTTTCAGCGAAACCGCCCTACCCAATGGGTCACTTAGATCAAGCAACTTCGATTTCTTCCACCCACGCCTGATCCAGGAGGAGGTATTGGTTGAATGGTGATGTTGACAGGATTCTGTAAGACTCAATGGATTCAAAAAGACGACCCTTCGATTGCAAGTAACAGATGACGAGACAGCAATAGTACCTTATCTATTTTAGGCCATGATGTGAGTCTAATTTAGACAAAAAAAAGGGGACCACCGAAATGGCCCCCTTTGAGAGAAAAAGAAGATTTCCTTAGAAGTTGAACTTCAATCCGAACTGAATCTGGCGGGCATAGTCGGATCCAAGAACTTGCCCGAATGTGGGCGAGTCGAAATTCCCATCCGGATTGTTAAAGTTCGCATGGTTAAAGGCGTTAAAGAACTCGGCCCGGAACTGGATGTGATAATTTTCCTTGATCCAGAAGTTCTTGAAGACGCCCAAGGTCCAGTATTGGTAGCCGGGACCCTGGACGATATTTCTTCCGGCGTTCCCGTACGTGTAAGGTGCAGGTTCGCTGAAGACGTCCGTGTTAAACCAATTCTGAATGGTTTGATTGCCTATATTGGGATTCCCATTCACATTTGGCCGCTGGCCTATAGAGCGGGCTCCAATATTAGCGATATCGCGCGGGATTTGCACATTCACCGGTGCACCTGAGCCCCATGTCCAGATCCCATTGATCTGCCATCCGCCAATGACTTGGTTTCCAACTGCGTTAGATCCTGACCCAAACTTCTTGCCTTTTCCGAAGGGCAGTTCGTAAACCCAATTCATCGCCCAGATGTTCTTGTGGTAGAAGGCTGAAAGGGCTTTATCGCACTCGAGGCAATCCGGATTCTGCGGGGAAGAGCTCAGTGAGAAGCCGTCTCCACCGGTGTTGATCATACGGCTGAAGGTGTAGGTTCCCATGAAGGACAACCCAGACGAGAAGCGCTTCTCCGCCTTGAACTGCGCGCCGTTGTAATTCGAACTGGCAATGTCGGTCATCAAGCTTACAGCGTTATTATTCTGGTATGGCCGGCGAGGCTGGACAGGCCCGGGTCCCGGTTGCGCTGTGTTGAAATTGGCGAAAATCGAGGCTTTTGAACCAAAGGTGCCAACATATCCGGCTTCAAGAACGATATTCCCAGCCACTTGTTTTTGGAGGTGTACGTTAAACTGTTGCATGTAACTCACCCGCCGATTGCGGTCCGCAATGTGCTGTGCACTAGGTGGCACAGGCGCGCCGGGGTAAACGGAGGTATAGGTTGGGAAGGCCGTCTTGATATATGTAAGGTTAGCGCCTTGGTTCATGTTGGAGAAAGTTTCACTGATGGAGTATGGCCAATTTCCCCGAATACCCTGAGCTTCCCAGAGGAAGTTGGTGTTATAGAACATGCCATAACCGGCTCGAATGGTCGTTGTGGGGTTCAAGAGATAAGCCATCCCGATCCTTGGAGCAAAATTGTTCTTATCCGGATAAATGACCGTGGGGAAGACGTTGGGTGCTTGTCCCGTGATGAGGTTTTGGCCGGCCCAGAGGTATTCCCCAGTCCGGTTATCCTGAGATCCCAGATTATTGTCGCGGTCGCGTGGCCACTGGGTGTAGTCGTATCTTAGCCCAAGGTTAATGGTCAGTTTGGCATTCACGTGAATGTCATCCTGAGCGTAAAAATAAAAGCCGCTCCAGCGCATATGGACACCCGTATTGCCAATGTTTCTCAGGGCGTTCGTCGGCAAACCAAGAATATAAGAAGCTACGGCCTGCCCGGTCCCCCCTATATTCTGTGGATCCTCGGTTGGCGCTTTTAAAAAATCGACGTTGGCTGAGAATAATCCGTCGTCAAAATTGCGGCGGTTCTGGTAATCCATTCCGAATTTCATATAGTGCCTGCCCTTAGATTTGCTCAGGTTGACCAGAGCTTGCATCGTGTCGTCAGGAAACGGATAACCATCCTGGTTGGGATTGGTGTACCCAGAAATAAAAAACTGCGGGTACAAGGGGACATTGGCGTTTTTTATGACAATTCCCTGAATCCCGGTTGTATTGATCCACTGCTGAATGGTGGCATAATCGCTTGGACTGGTGTCAGCAATCTGCAGGTGATTCCGGTGATACGAAAACTTGAGGTCCAATACCGTCGTTGGACCAAACAATTGGGTGTCACTAACCATGAGGTTTGTAAAACTATTTTTTTGTAAGCTGGTCGGACTGAGCGGACGAGCTGTGGCTGCATTAGAGAGATTATTAGCCCAACGGCCGAATAAGGTATTATTGTCGTTGATCTTGTAGTCGACTCGCCCTATATACTGGTTCCAATCCAGAGAATTGGACTGCCCGTTGATCAAGTTTTGGGTCTGCCCTGACAAGTTGGGTGCAGGATAGAACAGTTGGATATACGACTGCATGATCGGATCAAGCCGGTTAGTCGGAATAATATTATTGGGGAAAGGATCCCGAACCACTTTGCCGTTTTCTATCCGCGTTGTCGCCGGATCATAGATCGGTAGTCCCGGCTTCCCGGTCTCATCAAAACGCAGGTCTCCGGCAAACATCGCCGGAGTGGGGATGGTTCCCAATGAGTTTGCACCTCTGCGGAAGCGATAGCCTTCGTAATTAAAGAACCAGAAGGCCTTATTCTTCATGATCGGCCCTCCGGCTTGCGCCCCGAACTGGTTCTGCTTAAATTGGGGCTTGTTTACACCGGCTTTGTTGTCGAAGAAATTGTTTGCGTCGAAAACGTTGTTGCGGAGGAATTCCCAGGCACCGCCGTGAATCGCATTCGTTCCAGACTTCGTGGCGACGTTGATGTTGGCGCCGGCAGCCGAACCGAATTCAGCAGAAGTGATGTTGGTCTGGATCTTGAATTCCGCAATCGCGTCAATCGAGGGCTGCACGCCATAGGCTTTGAAGAAGGTTTCGTTATTGTTGACCCCGTCGAGCGTATAGTTGTTATCCTCAGAACGGGCTCCGCTGACCGAGACGCGAGTGCCAGATTGCTGGAAGATCCCGGTGGACTGACGGACACCGCCTGGAACCAGGTAGGTGAGTTCCGTAAAGCTTCGACCATTGAGAGGCAGTTCCACCACCTGCTTGTTTTCGATGACCGTTCCAACTGTTGAAGATTCGCTTTGAAGCAGCGGGGCTTCCGCCTGAACTTCAACGGTTTGAGACACTTCACCGACTTCCATCGTCAAGTCGACACGCAAGGTCTGGTTCACCTCGAGCGTAGCTCCGGTAGTGACAGCTTTCTTAAACCCCTTCAGTTCGGCGCTCACCGAATAGACAGCGGGGAGGAGCGAGGGAACATTATAATTCCCGTTGGCATCGGAAGTGGCTGTCCGGCTCGTCCCGGTCTTATCATTTGTCACGGTAATTGCAACCCCGGGCATGACGGCACCGGAAGAATCCCGTATGAGACCGGTGATACTTCCAAAGGACGTTTGAGCCGGCATCGGTACTGCAGTCAAAAGGGCTACCACCAAAGCTACCGCTATGAGGCAAGACGCTTTCTTCATGTTATGCTCTCCATATTCTTCTGAAGATAGTTAATCATTTTTTAACTTTGTACGCTCAACCAAAAGGAAGGTGCAACGATTACCGCGACACCCGACACAAACGTGTAATTGTCACAGTTGTGTATTGTCAGCAATCCTTGTTCCATTCTTTTGAACAAATTAGGCAATAGGACTTTAGTTATAACAAATAAAACCAGTTAAAATTTCTCTTTCCCTGGGAAACTTAAGACTGAAAGTACGCTTTTAAGGTTGGTTTCTACGAACTTTTAGATATGGATACGAAAAATTGGATTATATCTTGGCTGGAGGCTCTAAATTCACGATCGAAACGGGTGATCCATAATCAACAAATTGATCAACTTCTTCTATCTGCCTTATGAACCCGACTCAACCCACCGGAGATTTTCTTAGTACGCTATTCGTAATTACGGTGACGTATCTTAAGGATAGGCGCCGCGTGGGGGCACGCGGCCTACAAAGTTGTAGGCCGGGTCACCGACCCGGCGTTAACGTCACCGTATTTATGAAAAGCAGTACTAAGTAATCGTTGATGGCCGCACGAAACAGGTCGGTAAGGGCAGAGTGTGTGATCTGGGAACCCGTTTGGGTGGGTCGATATTCGCGGGGTGTGACGCTTGGGATTGAATTACCCCAGGCACTCAAGACGCCCGTTGCCCGGAAGTTTTGAAAGAATTGGGTTTGGTGTCGCTCTTTGATCGTCCCCCGTGGTTCAGGGAAGACTCTAGGGAGTAAGGCAGGGCGGTCTCGCTGAGACCGCCGACTCCAGTTCGGGCATGGCGGCGCGCACGGAGTGCGCGCCCTACCAGACCTTCCCCTGCCCCCTCCTAAGCTAAGGACGTGAACCAAAACTTAATTCCTTTACACCTTCCCGGTCGCGAGTGACCTTGGAACTTCGCCCGCGTCCGATTGAAGGGCCAACGCGCAGATTGCTTGCTGGATTTAACGATCGTATCCAAGATCAAAGGGGTGTCATCGAAGTCCTCATCTCCTTTTACCGGGCAGTGGACGTTTATGCGCTTAAAGAAATCCCCCCGGAAATGAATACTCTTAACGTTGAAGTTCCCCCATCAGGACGTCAAAGTCATTCTGCTGGAGTAATGGTTGAACGGGAGTACTGACAGATCTTTGGGTAACAGGCGCAGAGAAATCTGCTTGACAGCCACGTAGGTTTGCAGAAAACTGCCGGCGGAGATTGCGAAGGTTTTTTGCTGTAGGGGCGAAGCATTCAATTTCGCCTATCAAGAATATCCTCTTTTATACCGACGAATGCTTCGCCCCTACTTGAGGTGAATCGCAAAAAAATGCAAAAGAGTCTTGATCTCAAACTGAAGAATATCAATCAAGATCCATCCGCTTCCAATGACTTCATTTTGGCAGATGCCAAAGATGCCGACCTGGCTTTTGGATTGGCTTCTCCGGGGAAGTCTGTAGGGAGAGGAGATGGAGAAGACAGAGTTAGGAGCTTGGCAGAGTTTCGCGATCAAATGCGTGAAATTGTCCGTCAAGGCTTGGTCGATATTATGTTGATGTCGGCCAGCAGCAGCGAGATATTAGCCCTGGAGGAGAGGGTCTTCGACGATTCGCCCGTGACCGTGGCAGTCCGCGCCAATGACACGACCGACATTCACGTAATTCGCGGTGGGTGCTACAGCCAGTCCCCTTCCAGACCCTTTCGATCGGTCACCATCGAACAAATTCAGTCCGGAAAAATCCAGTGCACAGAAGAAGAACGGAATCGGGGACCCAACCTGGCACTCTACTCTGTAACATTCAATAATGAGGTGGATTCCGACCACCGGACCCTCGAAGCTTATAGGGATTTCCGGATCGAAGCCGAACAGAAAGGGCTGCGGCATTTTCTGGAAGTATTCGATCCAGTCATTCCGGGAGCTGTAGAGCCCCAGTTCCTTGGACATTTCATCAACGATCACATTGCGCGCATGTTGGCCGGAGTACCGCGTCGGGGGCGCCCCGTCTTCCTCAAGATTGCCTACCATGGCCCCCGCTCCATGGAAGACCTGGTCCAATATGATCCTTCACTCGTCCCCGGAATTCTGGGTGGCTCTTCGGGAACGACTCACGATGCTTTCAAGTTATTGGCCGAGGCTAAGAAATATGGAGCGCGGGCAGCCTTATTTGGGCGAAAGATCAACAATGCGGAACACCAACTGACGTTCGTCCGGTTCTTGCGATTGATTGCCGATGGGGAACTCCAGCCTGAGGAAGCCGTCAAAGCCTATCACGGTGGTTTGCAGAAGTTGGGGATCCAGTCGCATCGTACACTGGAGGACGATCTTAAGATCACCCAGCCGCACCTAGCATAGGCATCATGACCCTGCCTTAACAACCTGCGCCTTCTGTCCTTAATTTGAGCCTTTAGATTGAATCTTTTCAGATTCCCATGCACAAAAGGCGAGTGGCCTTTCATTCCCTGTTCTTAGTCATTATCCTATTCAGTGTTTTCCTCTTCTCGATTCGACATTGGGCTTTCGCTCAACCGGAGGACCAGGTCCGAGAGGCAACTCCGAGGGTGACTTTTGTCGATGTGACAGTGGAATCCGGAATTCAGTTCCTGCACGACAATGCCGCTTCAAAGGAAAAATATCTAGTCGAAACCATGGGCTCTGGATGCGCTTTCCTCGACTATGATCGGGATGGATACCTGGATGTTTTCTTTGTGAATGGAGGACCCACACCCGCCTATCAGCCCGTTCGGCCTTTGAGAAATGCACTCTATCACTCGGCGGGGAATGGACGCTTCGTGGATGTGACTTCAGAGTCGGGAGTGGGAACGAACCCTGGCTTCGGAATGGGCGCGGCCGTGGGAGACTTCGACAACGACGGTTTCCCGGATCTTTACGTAACCGGGTTTCCCTCGTCGACCCTATACCACAACGATAAGCGGGGTTCCTTCAAAGATGTCACGCAAAAGGCAGGAGTCGAAAACTCAAAAGGATGGGGAGTCAGCGCCGCTTGGTTGGATTATGACAATGATGGGTTTCTGGACCTGTTGGTGATCAATTATCTGGATTTTGATTACGCTCGAAACAAGTACTGCGGAGAGCCCGACCAGAGAATGTATTGTCACCCAAGGTATTACGATGCCGTCTACCCGGCTCTCTATCGCAATGAGCACGACGGCAAGTTTACCGACGTCACCAAACAAGCCGGGCTTCAAGCAACAAGCTGTAAGGGACTCGGCGTGGTGGCTGCAGACTTCGATAATGACGGCTGGGTGGACCTTTTCATCTCCAACGATTCTGTGCGCAATCTGCTCTATCGGAATCGTCACGATGGCACCTTTGAGGACGTGACTTTACCTTCCGGCACCGGCTACAGCGAGGATGGGATTCCGGAAGCGGGAATGGGGGTTGACGCCGCTGATTTCAACGGGGATGGACGACTCGATATTTACGTGACTCACCTCGATTTTGAACTCAATCGTCTTTATCTGAATCACGGCGGGATGCGTTTTTCCGATTATACGATGAGTTCCGGATTAGCGCGGACCGCCGTTCTCAATAGCGGATTTGGCACGCGTTTTCTTGACTTCGATAACGATGGCCGGCAAGACCTGGTCATTGTCAACGGGCACGTCATGGATAATGTGAATCTCTTCAGGCGTGATGTCTTTCATGCCGAAAAGAGAATTCTTTACCGGAACGACCACGGACGATTCATGAATGTCAGCGCGGCGGCTGGGCCCGCGTTCACGAATGCGCGTGTCGGTCGGGGGCTGGCTCTCGGGGACTATGACAACGACGGCGATTTAGACTTGTTGGTCAGCAACAATGGACAACATGGGGAACTCATCCGCAACGATGGAGGAAACTACAACAACTGGCTGGCATTCCGATTGATTGGTGTGGCCAGTAACCGGGATGGAGTCGGGGCACGAATCGAATTGACGGCTGGAGAGGAGACCGAGTTCGATCAAGTTAAAGGGGGGATGAGCTATTTGTCTGCGTCAGATCCCAGGATTCATTTCGGTTTAGGGCGGATGAAGCAAGCCGAAAAGGTTGAAATTCATTGGCCTTCAGGAAAGACTGATGTGTTAAAGGATGTTCCTGCCAATCAGATCCTCACAATTCAGGAAGGGAACGGAATCATTCCTTCGAATGACCGGCAATTCAGAAGCGAACACTAAGCCATTCGCCGTTCTGTTCATCGTTGAGAATCTCCCACTCGTTGCCAGTTCCCTCGGATGATCCGGTGTGCAGCAAAAGCCAGGCCTATAAAGAGGAATCCCCCATTGCGGAGCTCCGCCCTCCAACTCGATAGGTTAAGAGGCCTCGTCCTACTCCTTGCTTAGTACTGCTATTCGTAATTGCGGTGACGTATCTTAGGATAGGCGCCGCGTGGGGTCACGCGGCCTACAACTTTGTAGGCCGGGTCACCGACCCGGCGTTAACGTCACCGTATTTATGAAAGGCAGTACTAAGAGCTATTTTCGGAATTTATGCTGCAGCAGTTTTTCGCCTGCCTTCTGTAGATACAGGGTGGTCTTGTTCTTTCTCCGAAGGGCAATGGATACAAAAAGCGCGTCGACCAGAGCCAATTGAGTGACGCGGGAGGCCAGGGGCGCTTGAAAGTATTTCACCTCGCTCGGCGCGGCATAGAGCACGACATCGGCGTGGGCGGTAATGGGGGATTTCATGCAGTTCGTGAGGCAGAGCGTGGCCGCTTTATGATGCCGCGCGGTTTGCAGGCAATCGACGGTTTCCTTGGTGTTCCCAGAGCAGGAGATCGCAAAGGCCACATCTCCTTTCTGAAGCTGGGTGGCTGCTAATAACTGCAGATGGGAGTCAGACTGAGTAGAGGCCGGCAGGCCGATCAAGCGCAGTTTATGACACGCCGTATAGGCAACGGGATAAGACATTCCGATTGAAAAAAATTCAATCCGCCGTGCAAGCTCCAGCATCCGGGAAGCTTTCTGCAGGGTCTCCGCGCTATTCAACTGAAAGGTATCTTTCAGGCTTTGGTCGTGAAATTGAAAGACGCTTTCAAATAGAGAAGGGCCGGCTTGGCCGTCCAGCGTTTTCGGCGGGGCGGAGAATCCCCCTTGAGCGAGTTCTCGGGCCAGGGTAATCTTGAATTCCGCAAAGCCTTTCACGCCGAGGGTTCTACAAAACCCCACGATGGATCCGACGCTGGCGCCGCATCCTCTCCTGATTTCGGAGATGGAAGAGGAAAGGACCCGTTCCGGGTCTTGCAGGATGTATTCGCCGATTTGCCGCTCTGTTGGTTTTAGCGAAGGGAGAGTTGCCTGAATGTAAACGAGCAGGGGACGTTGATGGGAATCGTGTTGAAGTTGGATCGGGCTAGACTCACCTTTGAAATCATGAGAACCTTGATTGAATCTCACGGAACGGACCTCGGATATGCGACTCGAACTTTGAGGCTAACATTTTACCACTCACAGAACAAGGCAACTTTACGCTGGCGAAGCCCGCTCCTGGACAATCCCTTGCACAGAGGCTGTGAATCCTTCTTTCCGGCTGGCCGGACTGTTTCCGCGAAGGCTAGAAGCACTTGCTGAATGTAAAATGAAATTCCTTAAGTTTCAAACTGCCTGTGTTTTGTCACTTTTCTGCTTGATCTTCATCAACCCTTTGGCTCAATCGAAAAAGCCTGTACTGGTGGATATCACACGAGAATCGGGAATTGCCGGCTTCAAGAACGTACAGGGAGGAATCACCAAGAAGCACATCATCGAAACCATGGGGGGCGGAGCCGCATTCCTAGATTATGACAACGATGGGAATCTCGACCTGTTATTGGTCCGGGGATCAACCGTGGAACACTTTATGCATGGTGGTGGGGACGTAGTCTGTGCCCTGTATCGAGGTGACGGCCACGGTCATTTTCAGGAAGTAACAGCTGCCGCTGGGATTACGGCCCGGGGCTGGGGAATGGGGGTGGCCGTAGGCGACATCGATAATGACGGAAGGGAGGACATTTATATTACCTGCTACGGACCCAATAAGCTTTTCCATAACATGGGGGATGGTAAATTTGAAGAAATCGCGCGCAACGCTGGCCTGGAAGATCCCCGTTGGAGCGTGGGGGCGTCCTTCGCAGACGTGGATCATGACGGCGACCTCGACCTCTACGTCGCCAACTATCTTGTTTACGATCTAGAAAACTTACCGCAACGATCGGCACCCTGTAGCTATCGCGGATTCGACGTCTTTTGTGGTCCCCGCGGACTGCCCGGTTCGCGGGATGCCCTATACATTAATGACGGGAAAGGACATTTCAAGGATGTTTCGGCCGAACGAAACATCGATCCGGAATCGCTCTACGGGATGGGAACGGCCATCGCCGATTACGACAATGACGGCTGGCCGGACATCTTTGTCGCGAATGACCTCACGCCTAACCTTCTTTATCATAACCTGGGGAAGGGCAAGTTTGAAGAGGTGGGGGTGTCGGCTGGCATCGCCTTTGATGAAAACGGGGTAGAAGAAGGTACAATGGGCGGTAGTTTCGGGGATTTCAACAATGACGGCTGGCCGGATCTTTACTACACCAATTCTTCTTACGAAACCAATCAGTTGTGCGTGAACAACAAGAACGGAACTTTTTCTCTCAAAAGCTACGAGTTGGGACACGGAGAGTCCACCTGGCTCTACGTGGGTTGGGGAAATGTCTTTGCCGACTTGGATAACGATGGTTGGGAAGATATCTTTGTTGTGAATGGTCACTTGTATCCAGAGGCAGACCGATTTGATATGGGGCTCAAATATCGGCAACACCCACTGATTTTTATGAACCTCCAAGGTAGAATGTTTAAGGAGTCCAGCGCGGACTGGGGGTCGGCCGTGAACCAACCGGCGAATAGCCGTGGATTAGCATACGGAGATATTGATCATGATGGTGACCTGGATCTGCTGATCAATAACCAAGATGGTCCTCCCATATTACTTCGCAATGACGGTGGGAATCGCAATCACTGGCTGATGGTGCATTGCATCGGCCGAACCAGCAATCGTTTGGCCCTCGGCACCCGTCTGATCGCCAGAATCGGAACCCTGCAGCAAACCCGGGAAATCCAGGCGGGCCAGAGCTATGCCTCGACCAGCGACTTGAGGGTGCATTTTGGATTGGGAGGAGCAAGCCTTGTCAATGAGCTTGAGATACGATGGCCTTCAGGAAAAGTTGAAAAGAGAGTGAAGCTGAAATCAGATCAATTTCTGGTTGTGGAAGAACCCGATTGAATGGGAACTGCCGCGGGTTAAGAGGAGTCGAAAAAGGTGTGTCGAAAAAGGTGTTGACAGGGCTGGCAGTGCTCGCTCAAAATGAAGTTGACTAAAATTCACTTTCCTAGTAACGAATTTGAAATTAGTTCAGTTCAACGAAATCGGCAATACCAATTAGTGTGTGAGCGAGGCCAGAGAAGGCAAGACTGCGGGACTTCGTTTGCATAAAGAAGGGTGGAGGCAGGATGGCACTTGTACCCATGAGCCAGATGCTGGCCGACGCAAAGCGTGGAGGCTATGCGGTTTGTTATTGTGAGTCATGGAATTTAGAGTCTTTCCAAGCGGTCTTGGAAGCGGCTGAAGAGCTGAAATCCCCGATTATTGTTGGCTTTAACGGGGGATTTCTGATGCATGAATCGCGCTCCAAGCCGGAGACGCTGGCCTTTTACGCCGGCATGGGGTTGGCCATTGGGGAATCTACCGTACCGGTTTCGTTCCTGCTCAATGAATCGGATGACTATGATCAGATTCAGAAGGGGATCGAGCTAGGCTTCAATGCGGTCATGGTGGAGAGTCATTATTTGAGCTATGAAGATTACCGGGCACTCGTCAGAAAAGTGGTTGCCCTGGCTCATGCTCGTGGGGTTTTCGTGGAAGGACAAATTGGGGAACTCCCGAATGGTTGGGAAGGTCCTTACGAAGAAGGTATCTTGACGGATCCGCGGCTAGCCCGTTCCTTTGTCGACGAGACAGGCGTGGATGCGCTTTCGGTTTCGATTGGGAACGTCCATATCCTGACGAAGGGGAAATCTCCGGTAAACATTGAAGCCTTGCAGCGGATCCAGGCCGAAGTCAAAGTACCCCTGGTAATCCACGGGGGTACAGGATTTCCGGCGGAGTCGGCCAGTGAGGTCATCGGCCTGGGAGTCGCTAAGTTCAATTTTGGAACAGCCCTCAAGCAAGCTTACCTGGCTGCCATTGCAAAGAGTCTATCTACTTACAAGATGCCCATGAACCCCCATTTCTTTTTGGGAATGGGAGGTGAAGAAGATATCCTGGTGGCTGGACGCGAAGCAGTTAAGAGTAAGGCCAAAGAGCTCATACTCCAGTACGGGTACGCGGGCAAATCGGTAAGAACCTAATGCAGGCGTTTCTTGGACTGCTCTGATCAAATAACCCCAATGGGAGGCACCATCATGATTACGGCGGAACAATACCAGCAAGCTGTCGAGACGACGGCCAGGATGCTCAAGCAAGCCGGAATTGTCATTACGGAGGAAGAGCGCGGGCGGTTGGAAGTTGCAGATTTTGGGCTCCAGGAACTGAACAAGACAGGTCTGCAAATCCTGACCTATATCAATACCGATCGCTGCTGTGCTAAAGAGCTCGTCATGACCCCCTACCAAACTTGTCCCGAACACCGGCATCCCACGGTCGGAAAAGCCTTGGGCAAAGAAGAAACCTTTCGTTGCCGGTGGGGCACCGTCTACCTCTACGTTTCGGGGAAGCCCGCCGGAAACCCGGCCTGTCGTCCACCCCAGGGTTCAGAAGCCCATTACACCGTGTGGAAAGAGATTTGCCTGAAACCCGGGGATCAATACACGCTCATGCCGGATACACTTCATTGGTTCCAGGCAGGGGCAGAAGGAGCCGTGATCTCGGAATTCTCAACACGCAGCACCGACGAAGCCGATTACTTCACAGACCCTAGAATTCAGCGACTGCCAGTTATAGCGGAGAATTAGTGTTTTGTGTTGAATGAAATGGCAGGCCGTTCGTAGCCGCTTGACTTCACCCCTGGTTTCTCTCAGGTGTAAAGAGGGTGGTTTGCTGCCCCGCTATCCCGCTGAGGAAATCAGCGTTGGCATCGAGTCATTAATCAAATCAATGGTCGTAGGGCCTTGCAGAGAAAATTCTAAAGCGTAAGAACTCTGAGGCCATTTTATGTCGTGACCGTCTGATCACGAAAGAGAGAGGGTACAATGATCGAAAAGCGTTCGATAATTTTGATCGGTCTGATCATGATTTTGTTTTTTTTGTCCGCCGGTGAATTCCAGGTTGCTTTCCCGCAAGCGTCCGCTCCAAAGGACACCCTTTACTTTGTCCCGCACACGCATTGGGAGGGTGCCGTCTTTATTACGCGCGAGGACTACCTCCAGTCGGGACTCGTGAATATTGCTCGTGCCCTCAATATGCTGAAGACTTACCCCAACTACAAGTTCACTCTGGACCAGGTGGCCTACTTCAAACCTTTTCTGGAGCGATACCCGGAAGAAGAAGCTTCATTCCGAAAATTCATTGCTGAAGGCAGGCTGCAACTGGTCGGCGGGATGGATAACATGCCGGACGATAACATGCCGCCTGGCGAACTGTTTGTCCGCAACATGCTTTATGGCAAGGGATATTGTCATGACAAACTGGGGGTCGACATCACGACATCCTGGTTGCTGGATACCTTTGGGCATAACGCACAAATGCCGCAACTGTTGAAACTGGCTGGATTCAATTCCTTCTGGTTTTTCCGGGGCGTATCGAGCCTCGATGTCCCTTCCGAGTTTTTCTGGGAAGGACTGGACGGTACGAAGATCTCCTCTTTTTGGCTTCCTGCGGGCTATGGCCTTTTCTACGGATCGCCGGGGACATTTCCTGAGTTTTCAGATTTTCTGAAGAGTCGTTTTGCTTTACTTACCCCTTTCTCACGAGGTCCCAACCGGGTTGGTTTGGCCGGAGCGGATGTTTCTGTGCCTGAGGAGCATATTCCTGCTTTCGTCGAGGAATTCAATAAGAAAAAGGATGCCCCTTTTATTGTCAAGTTGGCAGTCCCTTCTGACTTTGAGGCTGTCGTCGCCAAACGGAATGACCTGCCCACTATCAAAGGTGAACTCAATCCGATCTTTCAAGGGATATACAGCAGCCGAATTGAAGTCAAACAGTGGACCAGGAATCTGACCCGAATCCTGACCACGGCAGAAAAGTTAGGAGCCCTTTCAAATTGGCTGGGAACGATGACTGACAATGCGATGTTGTGGCGTGCCTGGGAACCGACGATCTTCAATCAGACTCATGATTTGGCATCGGGGGTCATGTCCGACAGAGTCTATGAAGACTCCATCCGGGGCTTTGAATTCTCTCAGGCGCTGGGAAACGAGATGGTGGACACTGGTTTTGAAACGCTTGTCTCTAGAATCGATACCCGAGGGGACGGCATCCCGATCATCGTTTTCAATTCGCTGGGTTGGCCTCGAACCGACATTACGGAGACCGATTTGTTCTTTTCGGATTCCGGGGTTCGTACGATTAGACTGTTCGACCCGGATGGCAAGGACGTTCCTGTCCAATCTCTCGACATGGTTCGCAGTGGGGACGGCAGTCTCAAACAGGTCAAGTTAGCTTTCATTGCCAAGGATGTCCCTGCCCTGGGGTACGCGGTTTATCACGCCGTTGCGAATCTTCCTGCCCGGTCGGCTGAAACATCGGAGCTCCATGGGCCGGATCGAGAGACCCGGCGCTGGACAAGTTCTGCCGCCATGAAAGATAGTGACTCGATGGAAAATGAGTTTTATCGGGTTAGTTTTAATCTATGGACGGGTGCCATGACAGGGCTGCAATTGAAGTCCGACAATTCGGAATTCCTTGCCGGCCCGGGGAACGTGGTCGCACGTGAATATGATGGCGGCGATTTCTGGGAACTATATGGAGGGCTCAACGGAGGCAGAAATATTGCCATGAAAACCCAACATTTCCCTCCTAAACCTGGTATGGCATCCTTCAGCAATCAACAAGTGGGTGGCAGCGGCGGAATCCTGCACGGCCCGGTGTATTCGGAATATAGCGTCAACCATGCCTTCGGGACCGGCCACTATGGCACGTCCGTGCGGCTTTATCAGGGGATTCCACGCATCGATATCACGACTCGGATTTTGAACAATGAAAAGTTTGTCCGCTACCGGGCGCTGTTCCCAACGACCATCGAGAATGGGCAGTATGTTGCAGAAATTCCCTTTGGAGCCATTGACAGACCGGCTGGTATTGAATTTCCTGCCCAAAACTGGATGGACTATGGAGACGCAAGAAAAGGGCTGGCCTTGCTCAATCGGGGTCTCCCCGGGAATAATATGGCCGATGGGACGATGATGCTTTCCTTGTTACGATCAGCCACCATTGGAGCATACGCCTCGCAACCTGTTGCCGGATTCGATCCTGCGATGTCTTCAGACACCGGGTTGGAATTGGGAAAGACGTTGACTCTGCAATACGCGCTGGTGCCGCATGCCGGAGATTGGAAGTCTGCAGGTGTCTATCGAGCCGGATGGGAATTTAATCACCCTTTGATGAGTCGGAAAAGCACTTCCCATGCCGGGTCGTTACCCAAACGCTGGGGGCTTCTCGAGGTTTCTCAACCCAATGTGGTTGTTTCCGCGCTGAAACCGGGTCCCAACGGAAGTGTCATCCTCCGCGTGTACGAGGCGGGCGGCAAGAGTACCTCGGGGATTCAGGTCAAGCTCCAAACCGGAGTGACTTCGGCCCAGGAATCCAATCTCATTGAAGAGACTGGCCGAAGTTTAGCTGTGCAGAATAATACCCTGCAGTTTGACTTGCATCCATTCGAAATCAAGACATTCAAGCTGCAACTGACATCGCCGGAAAAGAGATGATATGAAAGCCTGGCGATTTTATGGATTCAACGACATGCGACTGGATGACATTCCGGTACCCCTTTGTAAGCCCGGCCACGTCGTTGCACAAGTACTCTGTGTCCAGCCCAGTGTCACGGAAGCCCAGCTAGCACGAGGAATACGGACACTGGCCTTTGAAAAAATCAAACGAAGGCTGGAGACGGAAGCGCCTGTCCAGCTCTTTGGCCATGAGTTTTGTGTGAGAATCGTGGAAGTCGGTGAAGGCGTGTCCCGGTTTCGAGTGGGAGAGCGAGTTGCCGCGCGGGCCAAACTCCCCTGCGGGAATTGCCCTCTTTGCATGACGGAACGAAGTCACCTGTGCCGAAAAGGGCCGATCATTGGATTCCAGCTCCCCGGCTGTTTTTCGGAATTGGCGCTGCTTCCGGAGATTGCCCTGGTCAGGGTCGATGACCGAATCTCAGATAGTGAAGCGGCGTGTCTGCAATCGCTCAGTGATAGTGTGGCCGCCGTCGAGACTGCCGGCATTCAAATGGGGGATTCAGTTGCTATCTTTGGGCAGGGGAGTATGGGGCTGGAGTGTATGCAAGTAGTCCGTAATTCCGGGGCGGGCAAAATCTTTACCGTGGATGTAAGAGACGAGGCTTGCCAGGTTTCTAAAGAACTGGGGGCCGATATCTCGATCAACGCATCGACCTGCAATCCGGTGGAAGTCATTCAGGATATGACGGAGGGGAACGGGGTTGACGTGGTTTTCGAATGTGCCGGAGGCAGTCCGCAACAAGGCTTGTCCGGGCTGCAGACCTTGCTTCAAGCAATCGATTCGGTGCGCTCGGGCGGTAAAATCATTGGTGTCTCCTGGTTTGGATCTCCCTTGCAGGTGGATATTGACTTGATGCGAGAGCGGAGCCTTCGTTACCTATTTCCCGATATCAGTACCGTGGCCCATTTGGAGTACACTGTTGGCTTGGTGGCTACGGGCCGGGTCCGCTTGAAACCTGTGATCACTCATGTTTTGAAGGGAATCGAAAAAGTTCCCGAAGCCTTCGACATTACCAGTCAGAAGGGAAAGTACAAGGCCATTAATCCAGCCCAGGTGGTGATTTCAAGTTGAAGCGCTTAAATTCGAGCCTGGAGTCCAATCACCGTGCTGAAGCACGGTGTTAACTAAAGTATCGATACGGTCCTACGTTCTATGGTTCAAAAAAATATTTTCAGTCTATTGAACCTATCGCAAGTCCGACAAAAATTGGTGAGGGCAGGCACCGCGATTCTGTCCGATGCCATGGGAAAAACTGGGGCCATGGATCATGACATGCGTTGCTGGTCTCGACAAAGCCGTATGGCGGGGATGGCTTTCACCGCAAGTGTCCACCCGGCAGATATTTTGATGGTGGGCATCGCTCTTTCTAGCTGTCCCAAGGGCAAAGTTCTGGTGATCGATGGACAGGGCGAGTTGAATACAGCCCTGTGGGGTGGTGCGACAACGATTGCTGCGGGGCTAAAGGGGTTGGCAGGAGTAGTGATTAATGGAGCGATTCGCGATCTTGTCGAAATAAGAAAAGAGGCGCTGCCGGTTTTCGCTCGCAGCGTTGTGCCCAATGCGGGGGGCGCCGAGTATGCGGGTGAAATCAATGTCCCGATAACGTGCGGAGGGGTGGTTGTTCAACCTGGCGATTGGGTCGTCGGAGATGAGGACGGGGTCGTGGTCGTGCCGACTCATTTATTGGCAGACGTTTTGGAGACGGCCCAACGGCTCTTAAAAGTTGAAAAGGCTATCTACCAGGAGATTCGTCGAGGCAAGGACATCGCGACGCTCCTCCATTACCATGAACTAGTGGATCAGAAGTCAAAAAAGCCGCTCTTGCCGCAGATGCGGTTTACAGGAAAAAAGGATTAGTGCCAATACCACGGTGGGCACGGAAATACCTTTCATTTATCATTGTCCAATTGTCATTTCTCATTGGTCATTTGGATGACCAAATCACGACGACACATTATGGCAAAAGAACACATGCTGAAAATCAGTCGAAAATGAAAAATGGAAAATGAACGATGAACAATGATGAACGGACATGATCCGATTAGAATTGAACCACGTCGAATAGGGCTTGTGATTGGAAATTACTGAACAAAATCCATGAAACATATCATCATCCTGCCGGATTTGGGTCAAACGACCAGCGAGGCCAAGATCCTGAAATGGCACAAGAAACCAGGGGACCTTGTTTCCGCCGGGGAACCGCTGGTCGAGGTGGAGACGGATAAGGCAACCATGGATGTGGAGGCCTATGTGGGAGGCTATCTTCGTGCCACTCTGGTCGAGGAAGGGCAGATGGCAACCGCGAAGGACCCCATCGCCGTGCTCACGGATACTGCAGGGGAGGCTTTCGAGGAAATCCCAGTTGCGGCACCAGAAACTCTACTCAAGGGAGCCCAGCCCCTCAAAGCCGAGAAGGCTGTTCCGGTGAAGGCCGGTGCAGCATTGGCTGCCGTACCGGCGGCCCGAACACTGGCAAAAGAATTAGGGGTTGACCTCAAGCAGGTCAACGGGTCAGGCCCCAATGGATTGATCACGGTGAAAGACGTGCAAGGGTACGCGGGAGGACCCGAGTTCCCCCAAAGCGTCCCGAAGACCCTTTCACTTGAGACAGCGGCACTGTCCGCGATGGCGGCCCTCACGGCAAGGAGTAAGGCTACCATTCCTCATTTCTACGTTACGGTCGAAGTCGATGTGGGAGCGGCTATAACCTGGCGTCAGCAGTGGAATAGCGCCCATCCCAACCTTCGAGCCTCATTTAACGATCTCTTTGTTCGAGCGGCCTCTAGGGCGTTTTCTGAAAGCCCGCAGATCAATATTTCCTTGAAAGAAGGGAAGTACGATCAACGGTCTTCCGGGGATGTGCTGCTGGTGGTTTCAACCGAAGGAAAGTTGAATCTCGTTCCCGTCCCGGATCCTTCTCGCTCTACTTGGGAAAAATTTTTGCGCGAGATGCGAATCGTTCTCGATTCCGCGCGGGCCGGAAAAATCGCCGGCCAAGGTGGACCAGCGCCTTTGCTGGCCATTTCCAATCTCGGGATGTACCGTGTCAAAGAATTTGCTGCTATTATTCCTCCGGGGTGTACAGCTGTTTTGGCTATTGGTTCAGTCCGTGATCAAGTGATACTTAAGGAAGGGCGTCCCGAGGTGGCCAAGATTTGCAGTTTGACCCTCTCGGTTGACCACCGGGTCGCGGATGGGATTGCTGCTGCAAAATTTCTGGAAAGGATTCAGGTGCACTTAAACTCATTATGAACAAAGGCGTTTTGACAGACCAACAGAAGCTTGTGATTTACCGGAAGATGGTGTTGTGCCGCCGGTTTGAAGAGCGGGTCAACTCCCTTTTTCTGCAAGGCAGGATGCCAGGAACGATCCATCAGGCTGTGGGGCAGGAAGCCTGTGCCGTTGGAGTTTGTGAAGCGCTCGAACCCGGCGACATGTTGACCAGTACCCACAGACCCCATGAGCACGCCGTGGCACGGGGGATTCCAGTAAACTCTTTGATGGCCGAATTGTTCGCCAAGTCAACGGGATGCTGCGCGGGCAAGGGAGGGTCCATGCATATGGGGGATGCCGACTATGGCATGCTCCCGGCAATTGCGATTGTGGGTGGAGGGATCCCCGTAGCTACGGGGTATGCCCTTTCGTTTAAATATCTCAAGAAAGCCAATGTAGTTGCCTGTTTCTTTGGAGATGGCGCCGCCAATGAGGGAGCATTTCATGAAGGCATCAACTGCGCGGCTATTTGGGATCTGCCGGTCCTTTTCGTTTGTGAAAACAATAAATATGGCGCTTCGACTCCCATCAGCCAGGTCATGCGTGTCCCGAAAGTAAGCCAACGTGCAGCGGCCTATGGAATTCCGGGGGAAACCATCGACGGAAACGATATTGAAGTCGTTTATGCCGCAACTCGCGCGGCGGCCCAACGGGCGCGGTCTGGTTTAGGGCCGACGTTGCTGGAGTTGGAAACCTACCGGTTCTCCGGGCATTCCCGCAGTGATCCGGGAAATTATCGGGCCAAAAATGAACTTGAGGAATGGAGAAAGCGGGATCCGATCCTCCTCTTTGAGACGAAATACCTTGCCACAGGGCTGTTGACGCCCGCCACGATCCAGGAAGTTCGGTCGGCGGTTGATCGAGAGCTAGACGAAGCAGTCACGTATTCAGAATCCAGTCCAAGTCCACAACCGGAGGATTGTCTTACCGATGTCTACGTTGAATAAGGTCCCTTCAGGGGTTGAGCAGCAAACCCGCCGACTCACGATTGTTGAAGCCCTCCGCGAGGCATTGCGCGAAGAAATGCGGCGTGACGAACGGGTCATCTTGTTAGGAGAGGATATCGGGATCAAAGGGGGATTCGGAGGAGCATTTACCGTAACCTTGGGATTGTCAGACGAATTTGGATCCCACCGCGTCTTGGATACTCCTATCTCGGAGGCTGCGATCGCGGGAATTGCTACGGGAGCCGCTCTTGGTGGGTTACGCCCCGTTGCAGACGTTCAATATGCCGATTTCTTGTATTTGGCTATGGATCAACTCGCGAACCACGCCGCCAAGTTTCGTTATATGTCGGGAGGTAAACTGACCGTTCCGATGGTCATGCGAGCCCCCGTGGGAGCCACGACGCGTGGCGCGCAACATGGGCAGTCATTGGAAGCATTCTTCACGCATGTGCCGGGACTCAAGGTGGCCTGCCCTTCAACTCCATACGACGCCAAGGGCCTGCTGAAAACGGCGATTCGCATGGAGGATCCGGTGATCTTCTTTGAGCATAAACTGCTTTACGGCAGCAAAGGATCCCGGAAAGAGTCCGGCGGCATTGATGTGCTGGGCGTTGTCCCTGAAGAAGAATATCTGATTCCTTTTGGACAGGCCAAAATCTTAAGAGAGGGGGCCGATGTCACCATCGTGGCAAACCTTCTCATGGTGCATAAGTCTCTGTTGGCAGCGAAGTCTTTGGGAGAAGCGGGGATTGAAGCTGAAGTCATCGACGTCCGCACTCTGGTCCCTTTTGATTGGCAGACGCTTTTTGATTCAGTTGGCAAGACGGGCCGGCTAGTGATTGTCGAAGAAGATAATTTGACGGGGGGATGGGGCGCTGAAGTAGCCGCCAGAGTCGCTGATTCCTGCATTGGCTTTTTGCAGGGGCCTATTAAGCGGGTAGCGGCTCCTGACACGCCTGTGCCGTTTGCGCCGGTGATGGAGAACTATTACATCCCGTCGGTGGAGCGAATTATTGAAACGGTGAAGCAAATCGCTTCGTAAAAGACTATTCAGCCACGGATAAACACGGACACACGCGGATAGAGAATCTCATAGGTCATCGGTGATAATCCGTGCGAATCTGCGGCTCAGTGAAAACGGCTGCGGATGAATGCCAATCAAAGCGGATTGAAGCATGGAGAGTTGACCGAGAAGATTCTTGGAGCTTTCTATGAAGTCTATAATGAATTGGGTTGTGGATTTCTGGAAGCTGTGTATGAAAATGCCTTGTCGATCGCATTAACAGCGGCAGGAGTCAAGATAGAAAGGCAGGTGCCTGTTCCTGTCTGGTTCCGAAAAACACAGGTCGGTGATTACCGGGCAGACATCGTTGTTGAACGGGTTGTCATCGTGGAAATAAAAGCGGCCAGAGCTCTTGATGGAACTCATGAAGCACAGCTACTCAACTATCTTCGGGCGACATCAATCGAAATCGGGTTATTACTGAACTTCGGTCCGCAAGCCCAATTTAAGAGGCTCGTTTTCGATAATAGCCGAAAGCTCAATCTGCGTTGATGTATGGCAAATTTTAAATTGAGGGCCGCGGATGAACGCCGATATACGCGGATTAGATTATTGATAGATAACCGATCTGGTTTGGTTGGGAACCTGGATAGGCAACAAGGCTGATTTGGTTATGGAGAACTGCAGTCATCTTAGAAGTGAGGGCTTCGAAGGTGTTGAATTCGATGCATGATGCACAGATCAAGAAAAAACTCCGAGCCACAAGTTTAAAAATAGCTTTGCTGATGAATTTTTGGCCCAAACCCTGAATTGAAGAGGGTAGACTTTGATAACAGCTGAAAGGGAATCAGCGATAATCTGTGTTATCTGTGGGAGTATGAAATTGGAAAGCTGCGGATGAACGTGGATACACGCTGATTGAAGCATGGAGAGTTGACTGAATGGACGTGGTCTGTGTGGGAATTCTCGTTGCGGACATCATTGCCAGCCCAGTCGATGCCATCCCGGCAGCAGGGCAAGTCAAACTGACGGACCGGTTTCTGCTGAATGTAGGAGGATGTGCCGCCAACACTGCAGTCGATTTGTCGCGGCTCGGAAAAAAAGTGAAGGTCTTGGGCAAGGTTGGGGACGACCTCTTTGGCGATTTCATTGCCCGGGACCTCCAACGATTCGGCGTCGACAGTTCCGGATTGTCGCGTTCCGCTCACCATCCCACTTCTGGCACATTTATTCTTAATGTAAAGGGCCAGGATCGCCGGTATATCCATTACTTTGGCGCGAATGCCGACTTCTCGTTCGCAGATATTGATTGTGCAGCCCTGGATGGCGGGCGGATCGTCTATCTGGGTGGATACTTATTGATGCCACAGTTTGGCATCGAAGATCTGCTGAAACTTTTCCAGGAAGCCAAGAAAAGGTCGATGCTGACTGTGCTCGATGTGGTGGTGCCCTCTGGAGTTGCGGTCTCACAGGATGATGTGAAAAAGATGCTCCGGTATACCGACCTCTTTTTGCCGAATGACGACGAAGCCTTTGCCTTGACGGGCCAGAAAGATGCGTTTGAGCAAGCCGCCCGGTTGAGTTCGATGAATCCGGATTGCACGATAGTGATCACACAGGGATCCAGGGGCGCGCTGGTCAGACACAAAGATGAGGTGATTCAATCCGGGATCTACCTCATGAATTCCGTTGATGGTTCTGGGGCCGGGGATGCTTTTGACGCCGGATTTATCACGGGACTGCTGGAGGGATGGCCGGTAGAGAAGACACTTCAATTTGCGAGCGCAGTCGGTGCCTCTTGTACGCGCTCCCTGGGATGCACGGCAGGTGTCTTTGAATTTGGTGAGGCGGTTCGTTTCATTGCAGAGCATCCACTGAATATCAAAAAAGTGCACGGCTAACATAGTCCGACGAGCCCTACCCGTGCGTAATGCCGCGGGAATGCCCCTCCTCTTTATGCACGACGTTACAAAAACGATTAGCCGCCTGCTTGCCGAAGGTCTTATAATAGAGATTGGAATAAAACCTCAGAGAGATTTGTACACTGTCCCGGAATTTGAGGGAGGGTAGAGAATGATTCGCCTGGATGCCGACAAGTCTGTTCAATTTTGTGATGGCTTCAGAAGACGGGACTTCCTTCATGCCGGGTCTCTTGGGATGCTTGGGTTTGGATTGACGAACCTGTTTGCCCTGAAGGCGCAAGGCGCAGTTCCAGAAGACAAAGGGCTCAACATCATTCAGCTCTTTCTGGTCGGCGGACCCAGCCAGTTGGACACGTGGGACATGAAGCCTGAGGCCCCGTCAGAGATACGTGGACCGTACAAACCGATCAAGACCAATGTGTCGGGCGTAGAAATTTGTGAAATCTTTCCGCAGATGGCGAAGATCGCGGATAAGTATGCCTTAATCCGAAGTCTGTACCACCCCCATGCGGCAGTCCATGACATTGGCCACCAGATCATGCAGACCGGCCGCCTGTTTCAAGGAGGGGTAACCTCGCCCAATTTTGGTTCTGTGATGGCCTACAAGAAAGGAGGGCGTGGCGCGGTTCCTCCCTTCGTGTTGCTCCCCCGGCCGATCGGAAACACAGGCGGGGGACTCCCACATGGACAAGATGCGGGTTTCTTGGGCAAGACTTATGATCCATTTGTGCTGAATGCCGATCCATCAGACCCCAATTTCAAAGTTCCCGATCTGCTCCCGCCTGACACGATTACTGCGTTGAGGACTGATCGAAGAAAGAATTGGCGCGCAATGGTGGACCAGTCGGTTAGTGGACTGGAGTCACTTCCGGATGGCCGGTTGTATGATTCAACCTTTAATCAAGCCTATGGATTGATGACTTCCCAAAAGGCTCGTGAAGCTTTTGAGTTGGACAAGGAATCGGATAAAACCCGGGACCGGTTTGGGCGGAACCGATTTGGCCAAAGCTGTTTGTTGGCTCGGAGGCTTATAGAAGCGGGAGTTCGGTATGTTACCGTCAATATGTTTGAGACGGTGTTTGACGAAACGACCTGGGATATTCATGGGTCGCGCCCATTCAGTCCCATCAGTTGCTATCGGGACCTGATCGGCCCCATGTTTGATTTTGCATTTACATCGCTCATCGAGGATTTGGAGCAGCGGGGTTTGCTGGATACCACTCTGATCATTGCAACCGGTGAGTTTGGACGAACTCCTAAAGTAAACCCCGCAGGGGGCCGCGACCACTGGCCGGGCTGCTGGACGGCGATTTTTGCTGGGGGAGGGATCAAAGGCGGGCAGGTCATCGGTTCTTCTGACGCGATCGGTGGAACTCCAAAGGATCGCCCCGTAAGCCCCGCAGAAGTTGCGGCGACGATTTACACCATGATGGGATTGGAGTTGGAAACGTTTCTTCCTGCTCAGCTAGGACGGATCGTTCCACTTGTCGATGGGAACGCCAAACCTATCAAAGAGTTGTTTGCGTAAGAACCATTCACCCGACACCATTTTTGAGAGGCCCCATTCCGACGACAGTTTCAAGAATCTCGGAGCGCAGACCTGCCTTTCTGAACCTGAGGCTGCTGAAAATCGAGACGCAGTTTCTCTTCTGGTCCAAGATTCGAAGGCTGGGTGGTTCCCGGAAGGATTGGTCAATGGAAAGGCGTGAGGGATGAAACCCTTGAAATTAATCTTATGGAGCGCTGGAGGGCGGGAGCAGATGGCTGCAAGGTTCCGGGTGCGACAGGGTAACCGCGTTCAATTCCTCCTGGTTTTTCTTCTGCTCACTTTTGCGGCCTGGGGGGATGTCACTGTTGCCGCAACAAAAGCGGTCAACCAGCTGCCCTTAGCCGAGAAAATTCGTATCTACCCTGAAACCATTTCTCTTTCAGGCCAGCGGGCGAGGCAACAGATTGTTGTGCAAGCGTATTATGCCGACGGATACTCTGAGGACATCACTTCAAAATCGAAAATCGTACCGGATCACTCAGGCATTATCCGGGTGGATTCCAACATCCTTGTGCCCGTAGGCAGCGGGACGGCCGTGTTGAATGCGGAATTTGAAGGACTCACAACGGCGGCCGATGTTTTGACGAAAGACATTGAGAATACGCCGGAGTGGAGTTTCCGGAATCACGTGATGCCGGTTTTGACTAAATCAGGGTGTAACATGGGCGCCTGTCATGGAGCGGCCGCCGGCAAAAACGGATTCAAACTGACCCTGCGTGGATTTGATCCCGAGATGGACTACCTGGTACTCACCCGGGAGTCGGAAGGGCGGCGCGTTTCGACGCAAGAGCCCGGGAGGAGCCTCGCCCTCTTGAAAGCGACATTAAACGTTCCTCACGGCGGAGGGAGACGGTTTGGACCGGATTCTGTCGAGTACCAGATTTTGTCGCAGTGGATTTCAGAAGGCACGCGTCCTCCCCAACCCGGAGATCGCCGTATCCAGAAGATCGGCATGCAACCCTCGCTGGCGAAACTGCGTTTGGGGGCCAGGCAGCAACTCATCGTCAATGCTTATTTTAACGATGGGACTATCGAAGACGTGACCCGATGGGCACGCTTCGAGACCACGAATTCAAGTACGGCTGTGGTTGATGAACGCGGACTGGTCGAGCTCAAGGGTTACGGGGAAGCCTCGATTACCGCCATGTTCTTAAGCAAAGTGGCGCTCGCTACTTTGATGGTCCCGTACCCGAACCCGATCGACCCTTCTGTATTCAGCCGGGCTTTGAAAAATAACTACATCGACGAATGGGTTCTTCTAAAGCTGGCATCCCTGAACCTTGAACCTTCTGGCCCGTCAACCGACGGGGAATTCATTCGCCGGGCCTCATTAGATGCGACAGGAACACTCCCCACCGTGAGTCAAGTCCAAGCGTTTTTGGCCAGTCAGGACGTCGACAAACGCCAAAAACTGATTGACCAGTTGCTTCATTCAGATGCTTATGCCGACTATTGGGCGTACAAATGGTCGGATCTTCTGGTCTTGTCAGACAATAAGGCCATCGGCGGGAACAAGAAAGTCAACCCTTCTGCTGTTCGCTGGTTCTACGAATGGATCCGAGATTGTGTCAAACAGAACAAGCCATGGGACAAAATGGTTCAGGAATTGCTAGTTTCAACGGGCAGCAGCCGGGAAGACGGAGCCCTGAATTACTATCAGCTCCATAAGGACCCGATCAGCCTTACTGAGAACACCACGGTGGCATTCATGGGTCTACGATTAACCTGTGCCCGCTGCCACAACCACCCTTTGGAAAAATGGACCCAGGTCGATTATTTTAAGATGGCCAATCTCTTTGCCCGGGTGCGTCAGAAAAATGGGGATGTGCCGGGAGAAATCATTGTCTATGACGACATCTCCGGGGATATTATTCATCCTCGCCTGAACCGGGCACTACCCCCCGCGCCGCTGGATGGAAAGGAAATCTCGTTGGATTCGTCCCATGAGCGTCGGGAGCATCTGGCCAAGTGGCTGACGTCGCCGGACAATCCAGCCTTTGCCAGGACTATTGTGAACCGGGTCTGGGCCAATTTCATGGGGCGGGGTCTTGCAAGCCCGGTGGATGATATCCGCTCAACCAATCCCGCTTCCAATGAACCTTTGATGGACGCGTTAGTCCAAGATTTCGTGGCTCATGGCTACGACGTCAGATCCCTGGCCGGGACGATTATGAATTCAGCGACCTATCAACGCTCTTGGAAAACAAACCCCAGCAATCAAAATGATGATCGCTACGGCTCCCATTATTTGTCGAAGCGCCTTTCCGCTGAAGTCATCCTGGATGCCGTGTCGCAGGTGACCGGTTCACCAACCGATTTCACGGGCTATCCGCTGGGAACACGGGCACTCCAACTTCCCGACACCTCGGTCGCATCTTATTTCCTGGATGTTTTTGGAAGACCTCAGCGGGCTTCCACCTGCGAATGTGAGAGGGACTCCCAGCCGAATCTTCGTCAGGCCCTTCATGTCATCAATGGCGAAACGATGAACAAGAAGCTGGCCGCTGAAGGCGGAATGACGGATCATGCGATCAAGAATCATGTTCCGATCGGCCCTTTTATCGAGCATTTGTATCTCGCCGCCTACAGCCGGTATCCGAGTGAGTCGGAGAAGATCGAAATTCTCAAGACGATGAAGGAAAGCATGAAGAGCGAGGATCCTGAGGCGCAGCGTCAAGTATTGGAAGATTTTACCTGGGCGATGCTGACCAGCAAGGAATTTATCTTTAATCATTAATCGTGGAAATGAAATCAGTCCAATGAAACCTCGACGTTTAATTATTTCTCTCCCGCTGGTTTGTTGCATTTTCGTGTTTATGGCTAGGGCGCAAACCACGCCTCCGACGGTCATCTTGACTGCACCTGCTGGAATCCAACGAGGGACGACCACCACGCTAGTTATAGAAGGGACCGACCTGACAGGGGCCAGCGCCATTGTTTTTTCCGAACCGGGGCTGAGCGGCAGGGTCCTTTCCGTCACCGCCATTCCTAAGGAAAAATGGGCTCCCGATTCAAAGCCTTCTACTGGCGTAAAAACGTACTTCGAAGAACCCGCCAGGATGGAGGCAACTGTGGAGGTCTCGGCAGAAAAGTGGACGGCGATGGGAACTCACTTGTTTCGTTTCATCACTCCGCACGGTAGTTCGACTCCAGGTAGAATGGATGTTGCAGCTTTCCCGGAGATCGGAGAACGCGAGCCCAATAATTCCCGCCAGCAAGCCCAGTCCATCGTTTTGCCAGTCACAATCAACGGCACCATCCTCAAGCCCGGAGATTTCGATGAATTTGCATTTGAGGCCAAGAAAAATCAGGAGATCGTCTTCCTTGTGAACGCTGCCGGAATCGGATCTACATTGGATCCAGTTATTGAAGTCTTCGACTCGGAAGGCCGTATCCTGATTACCAACTTGGAAGAGAAAGGGAAGACCGCAATAGGTTGCAGGATTCCCGAAGACGGCAATTATCAGGTTCGGATTAATGATTACCTCAAAAGCGGAAGTCTCCGGCATGTTTATCGATTGACCGTAGGCCAGTTTCCTTTTTTGAAAGGCCTTTATCCTTTGGGGCTCAAGGCAGGCACGACGGATGCAATCCATGTGTCCGGTTACAACTTGGGGAAGACGCGAGCGGTTTCGCCAGAGCCTTTTGGCTTAGGGCCAGGAAGAATCATGGACATCGTGACACTCGGAGCCACTACGTCTCAGGGGGATTCGGTAAATGTTCTTCCGCTCGCCATTGGGCGCTATGACGAATTAGAAGAATCCGGCCGCAATAACACACTAGAGTCAGCGCAGGAACTTGAGGTTCCCATTACTGTGAATGGCCGAATCACACGGAACTCTGCAGGAGTTGCTTTGCCCGATTACTACCGCTTCAGCGCCAAAAAAGGACAGGGGATTGTCCTGGAAACAGCCGCCAACCGATTAGGTTCGCCGCTGGATTCCGTGATCGAGGTCCTGGATGCTAGGGGGAATCTGGTTCCCCGTGTAACGGCTCGCGCGGTCTGGAAGAGCCAGATCACCTTGTTTGATCGCGACTCAAAATCTCCGGGCTTGCGCATTGCCGGTGCCCAGACTTTGAAGCTCGATGATTATGTGGTGGGTGGCAGTGAACTCATGCGTGTGGTTAAGCTCGTCGATGGGCCGGATGAAGATGTGACTTTCCGAAGCTTCGGCGGGCAGCGTGTTTCCGAAGAAGAGACAACGCCCGAAGCCCATGCGTTGGACGAATGGGTCTACAAGGTTGAACTCCATCCGCCAGGCAGCCAATTCCCTCCTAACGGGATGCCCATGATTCAATTCTATTACCGCAATGACGACGGAGGCCCGGGGTATGGAAAGGATTCCCACTTGACGTTTACGGCCCCTGCTGACGGCGTCTATTTGGCCAGAATTGCTGACGTCAGGTCTAAGGGGGGTGATGATTTTTCTTATCGTTTGACCCTGAGAAGCCTTAATCCAGACTTTTTGTTGACGGCAATCCCCAAGAATCCCAACCTTCCAAAAGGCGCAGCGGTTCCTGTTGAGGTAACGGCATTGCGCACCGAGGGTTTTACCGGACCCATTGCTGTTGAATTCGACGGGCTCCCACAGGGAATGAGTGGAACCATTGGAACCGTACCCGTTGGTGAGAATTCGGTAACGCTGTTATTGAAAGCGGAACCCGGAGTGAATTTGCCCGAGGGGTGGTCCCGTTACCGGATCAAAGGAAAAGCGCATGTCGGCGAAGAGTGGGTAACACGGGTTGCGGATGGTGGAGATCTTCTGAAACTGGTTTCATTCATGCCGGGGCCGGACATTAAGGTCTTCGTCAGAAATGAAAGAATCCGACTTTCTCCAGGCGGAACAGCGAAGGTGACAGTGGCCGTGGAGCGATTTAATGGCTTCAAGGGTCGCGTTAAGTTTAATATCCAGAACCTTCCCTATGGGGTGAGAGTTACCGATGTGGGCTTAAATGGAATCATGATTCCGGAACAGGATACCCAGCTCACATTCACTCTGGAGTGCGGGCACAACGTCAAACCGACAGAGCGAAATATCTTTGCGGTCGGCCTCGTTGAAGCCTTGATCACCACAGAACATCCGTCGGCTGCTGTTCCGTTCGAGGTCGTCGGAGTTGAGAAGGCATCGAGGTAGGCGCAACTTTTTCTGAATTGCTGGTCGGGAATAATCTTTTGTTTCTCTGTTAAGAGCTAAATCGAATGGGCTCATTGAAGGAATGCTTTCCTGTTCCTCACCAGGCTCAATTCCCCTATACTTTCAGCTGCGAATCATTTTCCAATTTAAATTAGATAAGGAGGAAGTCACCATGGCAAGCAATCGTGGAGTAGCGTATATCAAGCCGGGGGTGGTGGAGGTGCAAAGCATCGACTACCCGAAGCTAGCGATCGGGAATCGGAAGTGCGAACACGGGGTGATTTTAAAGACTGTGGCGACCAACATCTGCGGCAGCGACCAGCACATGGTGCGAGGGCGGACGACGGCACCGATGGGGCTGGTGTTAGGGCACGAGATCACGGGGGAAGTGATTGAGGCGGGTCGGGATGTGGAGTTTATCAAGGTGGGGGACCTGGTGTCGGTGCCGTTTAACATTGCCTGTGGGCGGTGTCGCAACTGCAAGGAGCGGGCGACGGGGGTGTGTTTGAATGTGAATCCGGCGCGGCCGGGAGCGGCTTACGGGTATGTAGACATGGGGGGATGGATTGGGGGGCAGGCGGAGTATGTGATGGTACCGTATGCGGACTTCAATCTGTTGAAGTTTCCCGACAAGGCGCGGGCGATGACGAAGATCCGGGATTTGACGTGTTTGTCGGACATTTTTCCGACGGGGTATCACGGGGCGGTGAGTGCGGGGACCGGGCCGGGATCGGTGGTGTATATCGCAGGGGCGGGGCCGGTAGGGTTGGCCAGTGCGGCCTCGGCACAGTTACTGGGAGCGGCCTGTGTGATTGTGGGAGATTTGATCCCGGAGCGGTTGGCGCAGGCGAAGAGTTTCGGGTGTGAAGTGGTGGATGTGTCGAAGAAGGCGACGATTGCCGAGCAGATTGAGCAGATTGTGGGAGTCCCGGAAGTGGATTGTGCGGTGGACTGCGTAGGGTTTGAAGCGCGGGGACATGGATCGGACTCGGGGAAAGAAGCGCCGGCGACGGTCTTGAACTCGTTGATGGAGATTACGCGGGCAGGCGGAGCGCTGGGCATTCCGGGGTTGTATGTGACGGGAGATCCGGGCGGAGTGGATGAGAACGCTAAGGTGGGACGGTTGAGCATCCGGATCGGATTAGGCTGGGCGAAATCGCATTTCTTCACGACAGGACAGTGCCCGGTGATGAAATACAACCGGGCGTTGATGACGGCGATTCTCTACGACAAGATTCAGATCGCCAAGGCGGTAAACGTGACGGTGATTTCGCTGGATGAGGCGCCGCAAGGGTACAAGGATTTCGACAAAGGCGCCGCCAAGAAGTTTGTCATCGATCCGCACAAATCGGTCAAGTAATCACGGATCGCTCCGGTTAAAAACAAAAACGCCGCAGATCGGGAAATTCGGTCTGCGGCGTTTTTGTTGGAGCTCTGTTGATGAAAGTCGGGTGGAGCGGGCGCTCCGCGCACGCTTCGTGAACGCGTGACGGAGCGCGCGTTCCACCGGGGAAAGCAGATTTGGAGTTAGAGATTCTTCTTTTCTCCCAGTTCCTCTAGCCGTTCTTCGAACATGCGTTGCCAGTTGGGAGAGAGGCTGACAATACACAGCGCCTCCTTGAGTTTGCCTACGTTCGCCCGATCGAAATAGGCGAGTCGAAAGACGCTCTCCACCGTCATACCCAAAGAGTTTTGGCTCTCTTGAAGAATGACGTCTCCAGCTCCGACGTCTCCTTCTTCCATCACTCGCAAATAGAAGCCTGTCTTCGCTGAAGCCATGAACAATTTGGGGAACTCGGGTGAACCCATTTTGGTCGCCAGCTTGAAACATGGGACCCTCGGTTGAGTGACCTGAAAAAGGGCGCTACCCACGCGGAACACATCGCCAATGCAAACCTGATTTTCAAGCATTCCAGAGACCGTGAAGTTTTCTCCAAACTGACCGAAAGTAAAGTCATCTCTCCCCAATTCCTGCTGCCATGAAGTGTAATGCTCGAAAGGATAAACATAAACGGCCTGGTGAGGACCCCCGTGAACCGAGAGATCGGCCTGTTGATCTCCTTCGAGCTTCAAACGACTCGACGTGTAATCGCCCTTCTACAGGCTGCTTGAAAATGCCAGTCAGGACGTTCCTTCCCTCGAAGGAAATAGGTTTAGGCATCGAGACATTTACCGAAATGAGATGCATCTACCGCTCCTTCTTCATTGTCTTTTCGCCAAATCAAGCGGCCGCGGAACCATGACGAAATCTAGACGGATTGGATAACGTGCCCCTGACGTTCCAAGTCTGATTTGATGTAGGTGACATACCCGACAAAAAGCACGATAACAGCCATCAACATAATCCCGGAAACCGCTGCAAAAATCAGATTGAGCCCAAAGTACTGCTTGAAATAACCTGCCATGACCACCCCAATCCCCGCGGCGATACTGTTGACCATATTGACGAAACCAAAGGCTGAAGACCAGGTGTTTCTGGCCAGTACTTCACAATAAAGGGGAGTTGCATTGGCTGCCCCCATTGAGCGGAACAACGTGAAAGCAAAAATGGACAGGAAAATTAAGTACAAACGGCTGGAGAAAACAAAGAACAAAGGAAATGGGAAGCAAACCCCGATCCAAAGGAATTCCTGGAGGAGTCGATGGTGGAGCCCATTTTTCGTGACCCGGTCTGAAAGGTATCCACCAACCATCATGCCAAGAACTGCTCCCAATGTGGTGTAAGCATTTGCGGAAAAACCTGAAGCTGCCAGTCCCATACGGTACGTTTCCTGGAAATAAAGCGGCAGCCAATTTAAAAATATCCATGACCCAAAGTTTAAGAAAATACCACCCAACGTCAAGACCCAGAAGCTGGGGATTTTCATCACTTCACCGAGGCTAGACCAGATTGGAGTCGCATGCGAATTGGGTAATCGTTTCTGTTCCGTAGGATGAAGGTTTTCCCTTGAGGAGTGCATAGGAAATACCTAAAACCGGCAGCCCTGTGAACCCTAGAGCCAGGATAGCGGAACGCCAGCCGTAAGATTCGCCAAGACCTCCAGCAATCGTCCCTCCTGCCACTAAGCCCAGATTAATTCCTGAAACAAATAGGCCCATGGCCAATGCGCGGGATCGGACGGGATGATACTCGCCCAACAAGGCCACTGCATTGGGAACAAAAAGACACTCGGTCAGTCCAAGCAGTATTCGGAGCGCAAGCAGCTGGGTACTACTCGGTGACCACGCTGCTGACCATGGTGATCACGCTCCAGAAAAAAATGCTGGCAAGAATGAGACGGCGCCGGGAGAAGTCGGTCCCCGAGAAATCCTGCCAGTGGAGAGGCCAGCGCAAAGCTCCAAAGATAAAAGGTGTTGATTGCCGCTAGCCCCATATCGCTAAATCCGAGATCGTTCCTCAGCAAGGGAAAGAGTGTGGTGAAGGCGGTGCGGTCTGAGTAAAAGAGGGCAGCGATGAAACTCAACAAAATGGAAGCGAACCAAGGAGATGAGTGCCAGGACCGCTTTTCGGGTTTAGCATCGGTATTATTCATGGGATCTCGGAGTGATGCGGTATTGTTCCTTTCTTATATCGGGGCCGTTGCAGTTTCGGGTAAATCAGGTAAAAAAGGGAAGGGGACGCCTTCCAACTTAAACGTTCGGGTTTAGTTGCGGTTCCCATCCATGTCCGCCGCCGGATTCATGAATTTTTGAATACAGTTCTTATTTAAGAATTTCTCTCAGTTGAGAGAGGCTGATATTTCCTCCTGTACACATCAAGGCGACTCTGCGGCCCAACAGGCGATCCCGCAGTTTGAGGGCAGCGGCGAGAGGGGCAGCGCCGGCACCCTCGACAAGATTGCGTGTCTTTTCGATCATGAGGCGCGTGGCACGGCGGAGTTCATCTTCCGTCACCAAAACAAAATCATCCAGAAGCTCCCATAAGATTTGTTGCGGCAGTTCAAAGGCAGTACGGGTGGCCAGACCCTTCCGCCCAAGTAGCCATGTGGTCTGCCACCAATCGATGCTCCTTCCAGGATCGGAATGCGGCTGGGGCCGCTTCCGATTGAACACCGATAATTTCCATCTTGGAGTTTAATCCTTTGGCTACAAGACAGGCGCCCGCAGCGCCGCTTCCTCCTCCGATAGGTACGAGCAAGATATCGACGCAGGATTGTTCTTCAAGTATTTCGACAGTTGCAGTCGCGACTCCAGCAATCAAAAGGGGCTCATTTCCTGAATGAATGTATCGGTAATCTTTTTGCGTTGCCAGTTGCTCACAATACACGCGAGCCTCGTCAAAATCGCAGCCATGAGAGATGACCTCGGCTCCAAAATCCCTCATGGACTCTACTTTTGTCGGATTAGCGCCTGCGGGACACAAATAATAGCTTTGACTCCGTAAATCTTGGCGGCATAAGCGATAGACTGGCCATGATTTCCGGTAGAAGCGGCGATGACGCCCCGTTGACGCTCCTCTGGGCTTAATTGGCTCATCAGATTGATTCCTCCTCTGACCTTAAAAGCGCCGGTGGGGAGATGGTTCTCGTGCTTTACCCAGATGTCACAGCTAATCAGCCTAGCCAGTGACGGGTAGTCCTGCAACAGTGTGGCATGAAGGTAGGGTTGGATTCGTCGTCGAGCTTGAGTACATCCTCAAAAGTTGGCGGGCCTGGATAAAGCATCTTTTTGGGGACTCAGGAGAGAATCTACTTAAAAGGCTCTTACCCAAACAACGAATGATGGTGTGCGGGATTCTTCTCGAATCCTCGGCAGAGCAAATTGGCTCCCGCTTCGACTGCAACATTTCGATTATTTCTGAGGAATTTCCGTGGGGATCCATTTTCCAGCAAGCATCACCTGTTTGATTTGGCGCAAGGCCGAAATATTTTTGGACGGATCTCCTTCCACCAGAATCAAGTCCGCTGTTTTTCCAGACTCAATGCTGCCGAGCCGGTCTTCGATGCGGAAAAATCGGGCGTTCTCGATCGTCCCGGCTTGAATCGCCTCCATAGGCGTGAGGCCGCTTTCCACTAGCAATTCCATCTCCCTCTGATAAGCCCAGCCTCTTTCTGCGTGAGAAACGGCCGAATGTGATCCCGCGACGACACGCACACCGGCCCTTTTCGCCATACCGGTGAACTGAATCATCTGACTGTAACCGTGCACATTGAAATCCTTTACGTTGGGATCACCGGCGCGAAGCTCGAATACCGCCAGTGTCGGAGAAAGTATTATGCCACGCCAAACCATGAGATCCAGCAGTGATTTGACGCGGGGTGAATTCAAGTCGATCTGGCTCCAGATCCGGTATCGCCCCTCGCCTCTCGCGGCATTGTCCGCGATAACACTCTGCCGGTAGGCTTCGGCTTCACGTGGGGGCAACAATGCGGTGCCTAGGGAGGTGACATGTTCGATGCCATCAATTCCGGCAAGTATCGCATCATCGGCTTTGACGGTCTCGAGATGGGCGGTCACGGGAATCCCTCGCGCATGCGCGGTTTCCACCACGACTTGAATGATGCCTAAGGGCAGGCGAAAGTAGACCTTAACGGCAGAGCAGCCGCGATCGATCAGACTATTGACGCCTACTCGCGCCTCAGCCGCATCGCGAAGGAGGTAACTTCCCTTGGGATAAGCAGGCGGGGGATAATCCAAGAGCGGTCCGGCCAGGAACAGCCGAGGGATGGGGGCCAAACTTTGCACGACTGGATCGTAGTCTTCGATCCACGCCCCCGGGTCACGAACTGAAGTGATCCCATGGGACAGGTAAAGGGAAGGGAGTCCGAGATCATTTGACGAGATGAAAATGCGAATCGATCATGCCGGGAAGCAAACTGAGTCCCTTCCCTTCAATCACCTTTGTGCCATGGGGGACTTTAATCTCACTGCGCGGCCCTGCCGCCTTAATTCGCCCGTTGCTCACCAGAACGGTGGCATCTTCCAGGGGAACGTCCCTTCTTCCATCAATCAAATTGACACCGACGATTGCAACCTCTTCGCTTCCAGCGATAATTGAGGCTTGATTGATCTCACGAATGGGATCGGCAAAAAGAGCTTTTCTCCCCATGACAGGGCTAATTGAGAGAAACAAAAAAAGGATATAAGCTGTAATGAATTTTTTGTTTTTCATAGTTCAAGTCCTTGTGATGAGGATTGGGATAACTGCCCCCTACAGGGGAAAAATGAGAATCAGTCTCACCTTATTTTCTGCGAATCAATACCAGCGGTAAGTTGATCGGCTCTCAGGCCGGGCGTTGCCGGAGAATTTGCACAAGAATCTGACCCGGGACCTTTAAGCTCTGAATCTTATTGTGTTCCGCATCAATAAATCAAGTCCCTTTACTCTACAAAGTCCGAGATCATTTCGACAAGGCAATATTCCCACTGCCAGGGGGAATTGGAATTCCAATGAGACCCGTGTGTTCATGGTCAACGTAGAGTTCCACTTTGTCCGTTAACCGGAAACACCATCTGAGAACCCGCTCTTTTTTGAAGGTACGATGGATCAAGGGGGCGCAGATTGGAGGCGTGCCGTAAAATTCCATTGGAGCTTGAATTCTATTCCCGCGGAAGAAAATAACTGTTCAAAATCGAATATTGTCGTGCAATGGCTTTCGTTTCACATATTGATATGTGTTAATCTTAGGAGTTATATACTGGAGGCTGTTCGATTCTTGCGTGGAGGGGAAATAGGTTATGCTGAAGCGCCAATTCATTTGTTTTATTGTTTTGATTTTCCTATTTTTTGCAGGGACGGTTCCCTTCAAGATTGCCTTGCGTCCGAGCCGACAATTGCCGAACTCAAGGCTAAACTGAAGGATCCGAATGCGAAGGTCCGCAAGAAGGCTGCGACTCAATTGGGGAAAACGAAGAGTCTTGAGGCCGTACCGCCCTCTTTTAAGTGCGGCCGCGGATCCGGATCCTGGTGTTCGTGAGGAATGTCGTCAAGTCCTTGGGCCTGTTGAAAGACCAGCGGCAGTGACCATGCTTCTGACGACACTTCAGGACCCCGTTGAAAATGTTCGAGAACAGTCGATCATTGCATTGGTCAGTTTATACCTTGACCGCGAGGCAGAATTTATCGTCACGAAAGTCAGCAAAAAGGTATACAAAACGGTGAACCCGTTCAGCGACCAGATTGGCAAGGACCCATCAGTCATTGAAGCGTACATTAAAGTGCCGCGATCGGTCATCGATGGAATTGCTGCCCATTTAGTCGATCCCAGCACGATATTCGCTTGGATTCGGCCAGGGCTCTCGGTGTCTTGCGAGGCCAGCCTGCGATCCCCAAAATGTTAGATGGGATGAAGACGGGAGATGAGAATTTGAAGATCGCGATCCTTCGTTCTCTCTTTAAAATTAAAGACCCGTCGGTCGATGAAGCGTTAATGCCCTATCTCAAAGATGCGGACAAAGACGTGCGAGTGGAAACATTGGTGACCTTAGGCCTTCTGAGAAGCAAGAAAGCTTTACCTGAAATGCAGAGCATCTACGATCAAAATCCAGACACGAAACTTAGATTAGTTGCATTCCAGGCGATTTCTATGGTCGGAGATGCAAGTTCACTGAACTTATTTAGACAAAAGCTGAAAGATCCCGATAAGCCATATCGTATAGCCGCTGCGGAGGGAATTGCGCGTGTGGGCGATGCCAGCGCTACCGAAGACGTTTCTCGCGCCTATATCAAGGAAAAAGAGTATGGCTGTCAACTCGCGATGAGTTATGCGCTCTATCAATTAGGGCGCAAGGAATATATTGAGAAACTCATCTCCGGGCTGAATGAGACCTACTATCACGAACAAGTCGAAGCGTACTTTCTGGAAATCGGATCGCCTGCTGTTCCGGAACTGGTCAAGAACTTAAGTAACAAGAGTGCTGATGTGCGGCAGCGATTGTGCCTAGTGCTCGGATTCATTGGGGACAGCGCAACGATCGAGAGCTTGAAACCGCTGTTGAAGGATAGCAACTCGTCGGTGGTCTCAGAAGCCGCCTCTGGCCATTCGACGTTTGAACGCCAGATAACGAATGGGACAAAATTAATGGCGGGCAGTGGGGTCATGTGCTGGGGAACTTCCCGGATTTGAGGAGAGGGAAGAGTGATTCATCTGAAGACTCCGAGCGAGATTGAAATCTTACGGGAATGTAATCTGATTGTGTATGAGATTCTGAATACCCTGAAGGGTAATTGTCAGGCTGGAGTAACCACCTCTAGAACTCGACAGAATCGCCGAGGATCTCACCCGAAAGAAAAAAGGGCGGCCTGCATTCAAAGGATACAATGGATTTCCCGCAACATTATGCATCTCAGTAAACGAAGAGGTTGTCCATGGGATCCCTTCGAAAAGAATTCTGAGAGATGGGGACATTGTCAGCATCGATTATGGGATCTGTTTTCGAGGCTATTATGGGGATGCCGCGATCACGGTACCTGTTGGCGCAATCACCGAGGACCTGAAATTCCTGCTTGAGACCACGGAGGAGTGCCTGATGCTGGGTATCGGGCAGGCTTTGCCGGGGAATCATTTAGCCGATATTTCCGCAGCCATCCAGACTCACGCCGAGACAGCGCGGGTTTTCCTTGGTCAAAGAATACTCCGGGCATGGAGTCGGTAGAAGTCTTCACGAAGAGCCGGTAGTTTTAAATTATGTTTCCAACGGACGGGGCATTATCCTCAAGCCAGGCTTGGTGCTGGCGATCGAACCGATGGTCAATCAAGGGATGGATAAAGTCGAAGTTCTTAAGGATGGGTGGACGGTGGTCACCAAGGATCGGAAGTGCTCTGCCCATTTTGAACATAGCGTTGCCATTACTGCGGAGGGCCCGATGATCCTGAGTTTGCCCGAAGGGGAAATGCACCGATGAGCACCGAGAAGGAAATTGCTGAACAGATGGCGATCTTTTCCGGATATTTAAAGAAGAACGGCTTGAAAATCACCCGTCAACGTGAAATTGTGGTTCAAAGCTTTTTGCGGACGTTGGGTCATGTGAGTACGGACGAGTTATATCAATTAGTTCGAAGGAAAGATAAGGCCGTAGGTTATACGACGGTCTTCCGCACCCTCAAGGCCCTGACCGACTGCGGGTTAGCCCGGGAAACGGACCTCCAGGATGGGCGGGTGCGCTTCGAACATATTTATCATCGCCCCCACCATCATCATATTGTCTGCATCGAATGCAACCGGGCCATCGAGTTTGTCAGTCCGGAGTTGGAGACCATCCATGATCTGGTAGTGGCCAAGTATCAATTCCTGCCGATGCGGCACCAACTTCAAATTTTTGGAGTGTGTCCGGATTGTCAACATAAACGCCCATCCCCTCAAGATGTCTATGATTCTGACCTTGTTTTTGCCAGAGATGCTCTCAAGATTGCGTTGGAAGCGGAAAGGAGTGGCATCAATTTCTACCGGACAGCGGCGGAATACTTAAAACACCCTTCGGGTAGAAAGATCTTCCTGAAGATCGCCGAAGAGGAGAAGCGTCACCTGAGAGAGTTAGAGCAGGAATGGAAAGAGCTTGTGTCCCGACATAAGAACATTCTAGAAGCGCCGGTATTCCTGCACTTTGATTATGAGTCTCTGAAAAAGATTTTTCCCACGCGTGATCAGATTCGAGAGAAGTTGAAAGGAAAGCTGGACGAAGAACAAGCGCTCATCTTTGGCGATGGAGATGGAGCACGAGTCTTACCGGTTCTTTTCAGAGTATGCTCAAAAGTTCAACGATACGCGCGGGAAAGCAATCTTCCTGAGGTTTGCCGAAGAAGAGGAAGAGCACTGCCGGACCATCCAGCAGGAATTCGACAAGATTGTCCAGAAGAGCATTCATTAGCTAATTGATCCCGCCCAAAGCCATTTCCTGAAGCCGCTTCACTCTCTCTGCCATGGGAGGATGGGTGCTGAAAAGGTTACGAAGGCCTCCCGGCACTCAGAGGGTTCACAATGTACATCTGAGCCTGCGCGGGGTTGACTTCCATGGGAAGACGTCGATTTGCCTGTTCAAGCTTCAGCAAAGCGTTGGCAAGGGAAAGTGGTCGTCCGCAAATTTTGGCGCCGGTTGCGTCCGCCTGATATTCACGGCTCCTGGAAATGGCCATCTGAATAAGCATGGCGGCGATGGGCCCAACGATGATCATGGCAAGACTGCCCAGTAAGCCCCCTCTCTCATCACTGTCCCGGTCTCTTCCATATCCGCCAAAAATCATCGCCCACTGGGCCATATGGGCCAGCTGGCTGATGGCTCCGGCGATGACTGCGGCGACTGAGCAAATCAGAATATCCCGATTCTTGACATGGGCCAACTCATGGGCAAGAACCCCTTCCAGTTCATCCCGGCTCAAGATACTCATGATCCCCGAAGTCACCGCCACGGCCGCATGTTGAGGTTTCTCCCTGTAGCAAATGCATTGGGTGTCGGGCTGTTGATGACATAGAGCCGGGGTAGGGGGAGTTCCGCTCTTTGACAGAGTTCCCGGATAATTCCATAAAGCGCAGGAGCTTCATTTTCTGAGACTGGTTGTGCCCCGCTCATGGCGAGCGCAATCTTATCGCTAAACCAGTAACTGACAAAATTCATAATGACCGCAAAGAAGAGGGCTATTTTAAAGCCACTTCGTCCCCCCAGTGCCTGACCAATAAATAGAAAAAGAGCCGTCAGTCCCGCCAGAAGGATAAATGTCTTAAGATATTCTTCATGATCCCATTTCCTCCTTGATATCCACTTGATGATAACAGAATTTCTGTTGCCCAGCAAGAAACCCTGGTTTGTCCTTGCCGGCATGCTTATGCGTTTGACCGTCGCTCATTTCTAGCCAGAAGCGATGTCAGCATCCTATCAATGTTCCGTTTACATTTTGGTGAGAGGCCTTTGTGTTCTGGGTGCCGGATGGCGCTGTTTTCGTTTTGATCCAGCAGTCCACTCTGTGGAGTTTCCGAAACGCGGGTTGATCTTGAACAAGCCCGTGATAGAATCGCAAGTCAAACCGGCAGATGGAAAGGACCCTCTTCGATGCTTGCAAGAAAGAAACTATTTCTGCTACAACACCCTTATCCTTTGGGTCGGGAATCATGGCCCACATCCCGTGGATGGGCGGAGGTAAGAATGGAAAAAGTGACGTATCTGGATCACCCCAATTGCTACAAGCTTTCCAATGGAACTGTTGAAGTTGTGGTGACAACCGACGTCGGACCCCGGATCATACGCTATGCGTTCATCGGGCAGGATAATATCCTGGGCGAGTTTCCCGACTTGAAAATCATTACGGAACTGGGAGAATGGAAGCCTTGGGGAGGACACCGCTTATGGGCCGCTCCCGAGGCAATGCCAAGGACTTATTCTCCAGATAGTAGCCGGATCGAATTCAATTTGGAAGGTGAGAATACGATTCGGCTGATTCAGCCTATTGAACCGAAAACTGGCCTACAAAAGGAAATGACCGTTTCCCTGGATCAGGAAGGAAGCAGAGTGGGAATCCGTCACCGGATCACAAACAAGAATCTATGGGGAATCGAGCTGGCACCCTGGGCGATCACCATCTTTCGTGAAGGAGTCACCATTCTTCCCCAGGAACCCTATCAGTCTCACGACACGGCTTTATTGCCGGCACGTCCTCTGGTCTTATGGTCTTACACGGATCTCGGAGATCCCCGCTTCAAAATCGGCAAGAAGTTCATTCTTTTGAAACCTGAGGCTGGGATGCGCGAGCCCCAGAAAATCGGAATAGCCAATAAACAAGGATGGGCGGGTTATCTGAAAAACAAAACGTTGTTTATGAAGCGGTCAGAATACAAAGGTGGTGCTGCCTACCCGGACTACGGCAGCAGTACTGAAACTTATACTGCCGAAGCGTTCATGGAGATCGAAACCCTCGGGCCGATGGAGCGCCTGGAGCCGAACGGGTTTGCGGAACATGTTGAGACCTGGTCCCTCTTCAAAAATGTAGAGATCGGTAAAGATGAAGCTGCTATTGACAAGGCGATTGCGCCATTGGTAGAAAAATCCGCAGCGAAGTGATTGCCTGTCCAGAGTCTCTTCAATTGTCCTGAGAGGAATTCTCCTGTTGCCTGCCGGAGGCACAATCCGGTCGCTTCTCGAATGGGTCAAGGGTCTTCTGAACATGAGCACGGCATCCCGCTACATGGTGATGGAGACTCCTTTGACCGGGCCACCCAATCCTATTTGCATCCGGGCATTCCTCTGCTAGATTAAGGGTATGGACCAAGATCACACAACGCCAAGCAATGAACCAGCCACCGACTGGGAAGATTTCAGGGATGAGGCAAGCTACGTCGAACAGCATTTGGTGCCAAAGGAAGAGGAAGAACTGGAAGAAATCATCGAGCCAGAATCTTCCAAGGAGGATTCACAGCTCATTCGCTATGATCCGCTGCGGCACTACCTTTTCGAAATCAGCAAGTACGAACCGCTCAGTTCAGAGGAAGAGCAGAAACTGGCCCGATTGTTTCGCGATCACCAGGATAAGGAAGCGGGGCGCAAATTAGTGACGTCGAATTTGAAACTGGTCGTACGACTTGCCTTTCTCTATAACAAAGTCTATGCGAACTTAATGGACCTGGTTCAGGAAGGGAATATCGGGCTTCTCCAGGCCGTGAAAAAATTTGATCCAGACCGCGGGACCCGGCTTCCAACCTATGCTTCTTGGTGGATTAAAGCTTATATCATCAAGTTCATCTTGGATAACTTCCGGATGGTTCGCGTGGGAACCACCAACGATCGTCGGAAGGTCCTGCTGAATCTGAGAAAAGAAAAACAGCGCCTCGAAACCCAGGGGATTGCAGCCAGTAGTCATCTGCTTGCCCAAGCATTAGATGTGAGTGAAGAGGATGTGATTGCCGTTGAAGCAAGCATTCAGTCGTACGATCTTTCATTAGATCAAAAGATATCCGATGACTCCGGTGCCAGCTTCCTGGATACGATGGCCTCGACAGAGGAGTTGATTGATGAAAAATTGGCTTCCGGCGAATTGAAGGATCTGATTGAAAGCAAATTCAAGACATTTGCGGATACCCTTTCTGAAAAGGAACGGATGATTCTTCAGAAGCGCTTAATTGCTGAAGAACCCCTCACTCTTCAGGCTATTGCGGATCTTTTTGGGGTGACCCGCGAGGCCATTCGTGTTTCGGAGAAGAAGCTCATTGATAAGATCAAAAATTACATGAGAGAAGCCTTCAAAGGTTTGAAGGAAGTTCGGTTTAGCTTTTCGGAGAAATGAGAATCTGGGAGAAACTGAGACTAGCCGGAGGATGGGTTCCTGAGAATTCAGGCCCTAATTGGACAGACTGTATTTGACAGGTTGGTAACACAAAGGCTTCACGGCAGAGCTAGATCAGGCCTGTCAATGTGGAGGTTCTGATAAGCTCAACCGATAGCCGGATGGGGAGAATGAGTATGAGACAATTAAGTCTGATTGCATTGATATTGCTGTCTTTGATATTCCCACCGCCTTCTCTTATTCCTAGTTTGCGCGGGGCAACTCCCCAACAGGAAAAGACACAGGAAAGGTTTCAAGACCAGAAAGGACCTAATCCTACTGACACCGACACAGTCGTAGGGACCAAGAAGACATCTACCCAGAAGGCTGAAGATAAAGCCGGGGAACAGAAAGGGCCTAAGGCTGCCGAGACCGATACGACGGTAGGTACCAAGAAGGCGCCCCCTGTGAAAAAGAGGGCGACTCCGCAGAAGCCGGTTGGGGCGTCGACGGGAAAACCCGACGAAAAGTTCACTCTTACAGTAGAGATCGAGCTGGTTAATCTGGATGTGGTTGTCAGCGACAAGCGTGGAAACTTTATTCCCAACTTAAGCCAGAAAAATTTCCGGGTCTTTGAGGATAAAGTAGAGCAGCAGGTCACGAACTTTAGCCCGACGTCTGCCCCTCTGACGGTTGTATTGCTCATTGAGTTTGCTTACAATTTTGCAGCTTTCTACGATGATGTCGTCTATCCTGCCGGCTCGTTCATCAACATGCTTCGCCCGGAAGATTGGGCAGCCATCATAGCCTACGACCTTCGGCCAGAGATTTTGTGTGACTTCACCCAAGATAAGAGAGAGCTCTATGGAGCTTTGCGCCGTCTGCGGATTCCGGCCTTCAGGGAGTCCAATCTATTTGATTCTTTGAAGGATACGCTCGATCGGTTGGAGGAAGTGGACGGCAAGAAAGCGGTATTATTGCTCAGTACCGGAGTTGACACGATGAGCAAAATCACATTTGATACGATGCTCAAAAGAATCAATACAACGGATGCCGTAGTCTATTGCATTGGCATTGCACAGATGGCTAAAGACATGATGTCTGCAACTGGCAGGATGGGTGGGCCAGCCGAGCTGACCTGGTTGCAAGGAGAAAATCAGCTCAACACTTTTGCGCGCAGGACCGGAGGGAAAGCCTGGTTTCCCCATTTTGAGGGAGAGTATCCCGGCATATTGCAGCAGGTGGGGATCGAGTTGAGAAATCAGTACAGTATGGCGTACCAGTCCACGAACGCGAATAAGGATGGGAAATTTCGGAAAATTAAAGTGGAAGTCGTTGATGAAAACGGGATGGTGGTAAAAAACGTGGTGGTCCGAGCCAAGGAGGGGTATCAGGCACCGAAAGGATGAAGGAAATGATCCGAAAGCCAGCAGTCGCTGGACGATTTTACCCTGCCGGGAAAGAGGCTCTGGGGGGGGAAGTTTCCAGGTTTCTCGGGACTGTGCAGGCAGATGTCAAAGCCAAAGGAATTCTGGTTCCCCATGCCGGGTACATGTATTCCGGTCATGTAGCAGGCGCGGTGTATGCCTTGATCGAGGTTCCTGCCCGCATCATTATCATGTGCCCTAATCACACCGGGATGGGAGCCTCGCTGGCCATCATGTCGAGCGGGTCCTGGGAAATTCCACTGGGCAGAATTGAGATTGATACCGACCTGGCCAGACGGCTCAGGCACCATTGCCACCTCTTGAGCGAAGACTCGGAGGCGCATCGTTCTGAACACTCTCTCGAAGTGCAGCTTCCGTTTCTTTATGCGCTCCGAAATGACTTTAAGTTTGTCCCCATTGCCATAGGAACTAGCGGCTACGCGAGCCTGGAACGTCTGGGCAGAGCCATCGAAGCCACAAGGAAGGAATTGGGGGAAGATATCCTTGTGATTGCCAGCAGCGACATGAATCATTATGAGTCAGATGTGATTACCCGAGCCAAAGATCGCATGGCAATCAATAAGATCCTGGAACTCGATCCCAAAGGGCTTTATGACGTCGTCAAATCCGAATCGATTAGCATGTGCGGTTACGGCCCAGCCATCGCCATGTTGAATAGCCTTGATGACCTGCCTTCTCGAAAGCCTGAGCTGGTGAAGTACGCAACCTCTGGAGATATCAGCGGAGATCGCGGTGAGGTTGTGGGATATGCCGGGATTGTGGTGAAGTAGAGGGAATGCGTCTGTAGCCGGGATCGCTGATCCCGGCCCAGGGCCGGCCTCACCGAGGCCAGCTACAGCTATCCCGGCCAACCTTCCGCATAGTTGTAGCGCAGAGGCGCTTTCTGCCTCTGCGGCTTTGAACGTAGCAGAACGTGACCCTCAATATTCAATGCCGCAGACCCTTTACATCCCCCGCCGCAAAGCGGCCCCCCCTTCGAAGGGGGACTTCGGGTTTGCGCTACTCCCACCGAAAAGCCGCAGACCGATGAACCAAGACCTCGCTGCCAAATAATTTCCATCCATTTGGGAAAACTAAACCTTATGTCCGTATAAATACGGCAAGCTCTAAAAAGTTGTAGCCGGGGGCGTTGACCCCGGTCAGGGGCCGGCCTCACCGAGGCCGGCTACAGTGAGGGAATCTGTCTCTGTGCTACGTTCGCTTCGTAGGGAACGGACGCTGATCCGTTCCTTATTGGGCGGCGAATCCATTTGACTTCAATGCCCGCGGCCAGCAGGGGAACGCTGCGGCGAGCGTTCCCTACAGCCGCTTCGGTAAATTCTTCACAACTTCGCTCCCACGTAGAGGCCAACATTCAAAAACTATATCTGAGATACAGCTGGATTTGTCTGGGCCCCGTGGTACTAGCAGTGGATCCAAATTGGAAACTGACAATATCTTGGGTATAGTAGTGGAAAGTCACACTGAGCGTGATTGAACACATTGACCAAGTCTACGCGGAAGTCGAGACGCTGACGATCCTTCAACACAATCTCCTTGAGCAAGCTTAGATCGACATTATTGACTCCAGGCCCGGTAAAAACGTTTCGGCCGAGATTTCCAAGCCGAGCCTCTTCAACACTCTTAGGGAAGACGGTTCGAAAAACAGTTGGATCAAAGAGGAAATTGCCGGTCACCGTCCTACCATTCGGCAATGTAAAAGTATGGACCTGCCGTGGGTCAAGTTTTCGAAAGGGGGCTATGAGGTCTGGAGATCCCGGGGAAATGCCACGCAGCGTCGAATCAAAATCATTACGAAAATTATAAGGGATCCCAGACGCCATTCGCACAATCCCGCTGACCTGCCAGCCTGAAGCCACTTTGTCGAGAAACTTATTGTATTTTACTTGGGGAAGATCCCAGACCCCATACAATACGAATTGGTTCCGGCTGTCGGCATTTGCCCGGGCCCAAGGATTCGCATCTCGATCCGCGTAGCTAAAGACCTGAGGTGGGCCCCCTTCCGCGTTATCCATGGTTTTGGACCAAACGTAATGGGCATTGAGCATAAAATGGGAAGTAAAGCGGCGATTCAGGCGAACCTGGAAAGCATTGTAGCTGGACATCCCGTCGCTGGCGTAACCGGGAATTTGAGCAAAATCCTGATATTGGCGTCTGGAATCTGCGTTAAAAGGATTCGCATCGGCGGTCAAAAGTCCCGGGTTCACTTCATAAGTTCGGTGAAGATGAACAGCGTGATTTCCCAGGTAAGCTAAATCGAGAATAAAGTTCTGCGGCAACTGCCGTTGCACGGAAAATGTCCATTGTTGCTGGTAAGGCTCCCTGAGGTTAGCTTCATGATCGGTGAGTCCTTGGATCGGAAGGCTGAATTCACGATGAGAGATTGGAGATGCGAAGGGATCCGGGTTGCTTCCCCAAGGATTGGCAAAGGTCCCACCCGAATTATGGAGTTGGTCCGTGTAGCGGTTCACGAAAAACGACCAGGGAGGAATTGAACTGAACCAGAAATCGGCCGCCCCGCCACGGCTGGGAAAGTAGTAAATGCCATATCCTACGCGGATCGAAGTATCGCCCATCGAGCCGAACAGCTTTCTCAGAAAGGGATTGCCCGAAGAAGGTAAATAAGCCAGCCCGATTCTCGGAGCGAAATTATTATAATCCGTAGGATAGGCAGCAAAGCCTAGTTTGGAGCCTGATGAGGGGTCCACATCACCGGGAAATAACATTCCAGGAGGCGCATTCTGGAAACATCCTGCTTTGCACACCGGGTCGGAAAAAAGCGTTTTTCCCGTCCGCGCTAGTCCAGACTCCATTCAGCTCATAACGCAATCCAATATTGAGGGTCAAATCTGAGCGTAGTTTGAAATCGTCTTGAAAATAGGCCGCGAAAAGATTTCGGCGCGGGCGGTCTGCGAAGGGCGCCCCCTGGTAATAATCGAGTGGAATTCCAAGGAGCAGGTCCGCTACATCATTCCCGCTGCCATAGGGATTTTGATCCAGGAAAAGGAAGGTGGGCATACCCATTCCGGCTGTTCACTTTTTCGGACCGCCACCACCGAAAATCAGCGCCAAACTTCAGCGCATGATGACCATGGCTGAAGGCAAAGTCGTCTCTTAATGTCCATACATCATCATTCCCTGCCTCTTGCTCTCCTCCGGGATTAAAATAGTTTCTTGTGCTGGGCAGGAGTATATGTGGGAAACCGGTGGGACCTGACATGTCTTGATGAATGTTGAATCCATACTGGGTTAAATCCACCTGATTAAACTGGCCATTTACCAGGATGTACTGGAATTGAAATGGCTTCGGCCAAAGGTTATCGAATTGACCGCCTGAGGAGAGAACTGATGAGCGTAATGCAGAGCGAGATTATTTCCCGGGTTGAAGACGTGATATGTAGTGTCAATGACTGGACCGAAGACAGCATCATTGTTTTGGTGGCTGTAGAGGAGACTCCCGCTTAAAGTGTCGTTGGCTGAAAACTGCTGGTCGATGCGCAGTGTCAGTACAGTCCCATTGCAGATTAGATGACCCATTGCCACCCACTGGCTCTCTCGATTTGGCTTGGCCATGAACTGGTCGATGTAGTGCTGAGATTGCGGCAGAATCCGATTGTCTGGGATGCGGCCGCCGGGGAAGACTTCACCGGTCAGCGGATCTTTGGGCCATAGGCCTTGTGGCAACTGGGAAAAGTCGCCGGATCGCTGTGGCAGCGAGATTGTCGGCTGCTATGTCTCGTAAATGGCTACAGCCGCCAGGATCTTTCCAGGTCTACAAAGAAAAGAGTTTTGTTTTTTCCATTGTACAACTTGGGAATGACCACGGGGCCGGAAAGCTGGACGCCCCAAGTTCTTATGATTTGCCCTTGATTGTCATCCAACGCAAAGAAATCGCGGGCGCTCAATTTTGGGTCTTGATAAATCCCTCGCACCTGGCCATGGAGTGTATTGGTGCCAGATTTGGTTTGAAGGTTGACGATGACCGGGTAGTTCCCGTTTTCAGCCTTAAAAGTGTTCGTCAAGACAGAGAATTCGCCCAGCGCATCCGGATTTGGACCGACTGTTCCCGAACCACCGTCCCAGATCACCAAACTGGTTGTTACTAATGCCGTCAAAGGTAAAACCAACTGACGGCCACTGGTGAGCCATTGATCGAGACTCCTTTTCCATAGATGTTGTGACCAAATCCCCCCTGTGGGCTGTTTGTACCGACCATGTTTGCGCCAGGCACCAACAAGGGGAGCGTATAAAGGACACCTCGGACATAGCCATTGCTAAAGATCGGCATGTCTTTGAATTCATTTTCTGAAATCACATGCTGCACTGTAGCGCTGCTGGTATCAATGTGATTGGGTATCGAGGTGACGGTGATATTTGTCTCGAGCGGCCCGACTTTAAGAGTGATGGGGAGGTTCAGATTTTGATTAGAGGCTAACCGAAGCCCGTCAATCTTTAGCAAGGGGAAGTCTTTGGCCTGTACGCTTAAGACATAACGTCCAGTTGTGACAAAGGGGAAATCGAAATCTCCTGTCTTACCGGAAATTGTTGTCTGCCGATGATTTGTTTCTTCGTTAACCAGTAGGATCGATGCATCCGGCGACTACAGCGCCTGACTCATCAGTCACGCGGCCGCTAACACTGGCCCGATCGAGGGTTTGAGAGAAAATGGAAGTTGAGACAGCGAACAACGCGAAGACGAGAAACAAACGCGGCATAGATTCCCTCCTCTGCTGTAGCCGGGGTCGTTGACCCCGGTCAAGGGCCGGCCTCACCGAGGGCGGCTACAGCGACGCCCTGTTGTCCCCAGGATCGCCGATTCCGGACTGATTTCCGTCAACTCGCAGGCCCCGACACATCCGGAAAGACTCCAAATTCGTCCTGTTACTCCAGTCAATGGTGCGATGACATAAAGGTTTTTGTGCGGTGTAGTTGTAGCGCAGAGGCGCTTTCTGCCTCTGCGGCTTTGAATGTAGCATAATGCACCACTCAAGATTCAATGCCGCAGACCTAGAAATCAGGTCTGCGCTACAGTCGCTTTGTAGCCGGGGTCGCTGAACCCGGTCAAGGGCCGGCCTCAACGAGGCCGGCTACAACCGGCTACAGCACGGGTTTCCGCAACTTAGTACTAGCCCTGTATTCCTCTATATCATGTCTATCATGTAGCAGATGAGCTGAGAGACTTCAAAACCACTCTCAGTTCGGGCCTTTTGAAAAGAGGGGCGGGCTCCCTTTCTGCAAATGTTCCGATGATTCTTAACCTACTACCTAAATTCATCGACTGTCAAGCGCGGTTGTGGTCAACACAAAAGGCGCCCAGAAAAACGGGTGACTTAATGAGAAGTGCTGGCCACCGCCAAGCGCGAGCGCTCGTTCCAGGTATTTCAGTTTAGCGTTTCGAAGCGCCACTGAAAGGCTTTGACCGTCCCGGATGTTCTTGTAAAACGCTTCCATGAAGTCCGCTGTAGAATCTTCAACACTCCATAAGCTGACGACCACAGATTCCGCTCCAGCCTGCAGGAAGGCTCGTTGCAAGCCGAGCATCCCCTCTCCCCTCTTCAGCTTACCCAAGGCAGTCTCGCAGCCGCTCAAAGTGACGAGGTGTGACTGTAACCGCGTATTCACGATTTCGTAGGCCTGCAGCAAGCCGTCTGAGTGCTGCTCCGGGGCAAGCACGAGTGCAGAGTAATAAGGTTCTTCCTGATTGACCATGGAGTGTACGGCAAAATGAAGGTAGTCTGCAGAGGGAGCCTCCTTGAAGAACTGGCTCTCCGTGGCCTGATCGCCCAAAAAGACTTTGGTCCTGAGCTTGCCCGACATGAGCTCGCCGATCTTTCTACTTTCTTTGGCTGCCTGCGGCAGGGAAGGGAACTCGGGAAAATGCTCACCAGTCTTGAGACTTCCACGCAGGACGACTCGTTGGATGTCGCTTTCTTGAGAGCTCCCCACCGAGGGATTACCGAATGCCAGCAACTGCCGTTGAGTGGAGCTAGGCTGCTCCAGGCGCAGACGCAGCGAACTTGCCGAGAGGGCATAAACAAAGCTGAAGCGTTTGACCAGCCAGTCAACATCCCGATATTCCGCAAACGGCAAATCAGCCGTGGCAGGCCTCAATTCTCCTGTGCGTGACAGGCTTTCGAAGGGCAGATAATTTAAGACGTCATCCGGAACGACGATGATTTCAGTCCCTGGCCGAAGCGCTGACTCAATGGGCTGGAAAAGCAGCCGGTAGAGCCCATGGCTTAGCTGAACGTCGTAACTGAGGTGGGCCAAGTCAATTCTTCCTTCCTGGAACTGGCTGAAGGGCAACTGCAGTTTTTCAATACGGTGAGCGAGTTCCTGCCGGGCTATGGGCAAGCGGTAAAATTTGCAGGCCTGCCTGGTGACCAGAAAGAGATAGGTTTCCCGGTCTCGAACGAACGTATTCCAACAGGGCTTGCCCGGGCCTCAACACAGTCTGCTGAACCTGGCTGGCAGTTAGAGGGAAGATCTCTTTTCGGGCAACTGTTCCAGTGGATGTATCCAGCTCGATGGTCTTAATTAATTGTGTGTGCTCTTCCCGAATTTGCTTTAAATCATTTTGAAACGACTGAATCAAAGCCGAGTTTCTTTGGCTGGCAGGCTTGGAAAACTGCTCCAGCAAGGCTTTCTGCTTGCCGACCAATCGAGCTTCCATCGCCTCTTTTCGAAGCCTGAGATCATCGGGAATGGCAGTCGTAGAGAAGTCCGGCTCTTTGGCTGGATTCAAGAAAAGCCCGCGCCCGCCGTTTTTCAGCGTAATAAAAAGCCTTAGCCGGATCAGCGGGGCCGAGCAGAGCGATCAATTCGTCGAACACCTGAACCTTGTCTTCGAGAAAACCGGTTTTGTAAACATCCACCTTGATTTTTCCGGAAACCGTCTTCCACTGCATCTACCGACGCTTCCAGATGTTCGATAGCCTTTTGTTTTTGCCCTTGGGACAAAGCGATTTTGGCTAGGCGGTATTGAGCCGACCATACCCCCTGTGAATCCTGGAGTTCGTTGGCCAGACCTAGCGCTTGGAGGGAACTCTGTTCCGATGTCCGAAGGTCATTCAGTTTGTATGCCATCTGAGCGATCTCGAGCAGGACCTCCAGCTCGCCGCGCCGGTCCCCCATCTGGCGATACAATTCCAATGCCCTCTGGAAGTAACGGCTGGCCTCTCCAGATCGCTTCAGCTGCCTGATAGATCTTTCCCAGGTTCAGCACCGCATCCACTTCCTTCTGGGGCCAGGCTGCTCCCTTCAATGAGTCCAAGCGAGCCTGAAAGTATTTCTCCGCCTCGGGATAACGCCCCAATGCCATCAGAGCCATTCCCAGCATTCCCTGCTCAACCGGATGTTTCCGCTCCTCCAGTCTCCTTTGCCGTTACCAGCGCCTTTTCAGGTTCGCCAAGTTGAAGCCAAATTTCAGTCAAGAGCCGAAGTCGTTGAGTAACCCCCCAGAGGAATGGTCGGGCCTGAGGGCGGATCTTGAAAGAACTCATCAAGTCCCTGCTGCGCTCGGTCCAGGTCCCTTAGGGCTTCTTCGTAACGTTGGAAATTGAGATGTAACTCAGCCATGTGGATTGGAGCAGGATTGTATGGGAAGGGCATGCTAGCGGCTTTTTCCAGGTAGTCCTCAGCCGGACGCAATTGGCCCATCTCACCATGCACTTCAGCCAGGAACTCATACGAATAGTAGGTCGAATCTCCTGCGTTTCTTGGCTGGGATAGCTTTAAAGATTCACGAGCTTTTTCGATTGCCGAAGGGTACTCTCCGAGTGCTCCGTAAATCTTGCTGAGTCGATCGAGAGCAGTAATCTTCACCGGTTCGATGTAATTCGCATCAGTCTGGGAGGCCTGCTATTCAAGTAGGACAATCGCTTCCAGACAATCGCTCTCGGCTTCGCGGAGCATCCCCAGTTGTATCTTTGATTGCGCCCGTGCGATCAGCATGGACGGCACTGCCGGATGGAACGACCCTCCGTAGGCTGACATGTCGTACGCTTGTCGCCGCGCCAATGTGATAGCAGCATCAGCCTCTTCCATGGCCTGAGTTTGCCGGTCGTTATACGAAAGGTTCTGAAACAAATTCCAATGAGCGCGAATCTTGAGAACGGGGTCGGTCTCCTGTTCCAACAACGCCAGGTATTTCTCAACGGGCGTGTCCTGCTTCAAAAGCATCTGATACCTTGTGCTCCTCAGTCCGGGTTCATTTTCACGTAGCTCACTGGACTCTTTCAGCCAGTCTACGGGAGGCTTATCCGTCATCCAGCTATATTGACTGAGGTAATATCCGAGAATAGGGGTCCCTTCGATTTTCCCCTTCTCACAAGCCTGCAAATAAAGCTGGGCCGCCTTGCTCTTTTCTTCGAGGCGCTGATAATTTAGGTGTGCCAACTGCACCAGGCAAAAGACCTGGCCGCGCAGATTTTCCGACTTCTCATAAAGAGCTCGCGCCTCTTCCATCGTCTCCAGCCCGGAATCCATATAAGGAAACCTTCCTCCGTATATCGCCGATCGGGCGAGGCTATAGGCCTGCCCATCCATGAAACCTATGGCGTGGAATTCCACTGCTGCCTGGCGAAGATGATGAGGCCCTGATCCTTGATAAGATTCTCAAAGTCGTCGATCCGTTGAACGTGTTGGATTGCATATTCTGCGTCTGTGATCAGTTCGACTGAATTGAGCAGTTTCTTCCGGATATCGGAATCAGTCGCTGATGAAAAAATCGAAGAAGGGCTTCTCCAATTCCAGGTCACAGCTCGATGGAAAAAGTTCTGCCATAGACCCGGGCCGTCTTCAAGTTTGTCTGGCTGGCGCAGGAGTTTAATCAGGACTTTCCTGGCAATAAGGGGATCTCGGTTGATAAGGTTTTGTAATGTGACCCTATCGCCCTGTTGTAGAGACTGAATCGCCGATTGGTAGGTGTCATTTTCAAACAATCGATTGGCTGGGGGGATAGACAATGGGAGCTGCCTTGGTGGGGTTACACAGTAGAAACCCAAGAATGAAGGGAAAGAGAAATGCTGGTTTTCTGGCAAACTCATTCAATTAAGTAATCTCAGCCGCGATCCTTTGTGCCAGGCGCTGATCATAAATATCTTTATGGGCTTTCTCAATGCCACCGGACCAAGGCCAAGACGTCTTAAAGAGACGACCAATTGCCAGCAACTTATGGTCAACACCTCCCTCACCTCGCCTTCGGCCACCCGCTCTCCTCCGTGTGGGAGAGGGGCTGGTGGGGTAGAGCGGGGTCGTCACTACATGATTTAGCCTGAATCAAGTTTGTAGTCCCGACTATAGCCGGCCCGGAACATTACCACCTGAAGGCGGTACTACGAACTCCTGGGCAAATGCACAGACCGCTACAACTATTTCCCCAATGACTTCAACCGTTCCAAGACTTGTCGCGCTTCAGATGCATGTTGCCGATTCAGAGCGGCTACTAACTCCAATTCCTTGCGTGCATTTTCTAAATCCTTCTTTCGGAAATAGGCTTTAGAGAGATACCAATGCGACTCATCCTGGTAGGGGTCCGTCTCAGGACCGGCCAGCTTGGAAAGTTGCCCGATGGCTTCATCGGTCTGATTTGCCATGAGCAGAGAGATCCCTAGATAAAAACGGCTTGGCAGGTGGCTGGGATCGAGCGCAGAGGCTTCTTGAAGGACGCCAGCCGCCTGCAAGTAATTTCCTTTCTGGTAATCTTCCATGCCTTGCCTGAACTTCTCGAGCGCTCGATCAGACTTGCTGCCACGGATCGTCGAGGGGGCATATAAAGGGGGCGTCTTGATCTCGGCCAGTTCTTTGAATAATTCCTCATGGCGATCAGGCGGAACCACACTGGACTGCTGGGGTTCTGGGATGCGACCACGATTGAGGACCATTACCGAGACAAATCCCAAGACGAGAACCGCAGCCACAGCCAAACTCACTTTCCAGGCCTGATTCCACTGGGTGAGCGGCATCTGGCGCTTTAGGAGTAGCCCGCTGGCGCATTTCAGCAGCCGCAGCGTGGTGAAGCCGCAATTCCTCGAAGCACTGCTTGCATCCCAAAAAGTGCTCTTCAAAGGCGGCGGATTCTTGTTCCGAGAGTTTCTCAGCCAGATATCGTTCGATCACTTCCTGTTCTTCCACTTGTTGGCAGTTCATTTCAATTCCACCAAGCTTTTCATTGATAAGAGTCTTTACTACCTATTTTGTGACTCTCCGAGAAATAATTTTTTCAGCCGCTCGATTGCTCTCGACTTCCTTTTTCGCAACGCGGCATAAGAAACCCCCAATCCTTTGGAAATCTCCTCAAGCGATTTCTCATGGACGAATATCTCATTCAGAAGATCGTAATCACTGGAGTCCAATTGAGCTAAAGCGTGCCGGACTTGTTGTCTCTGCTTCTTCTATGAGAAGCCCTGCATCATGATCATCGACCCACGCATCTTGCTCCTCAGGCCCTGGTTTCGAATCCAGCTCCTCTTTCCGTGAGCGCTCGCGAAGACCCTTTAGAATGAGATTGTTCGCCACCGTGAAAATATACCCTGGCAACTTAGCCTCCTCACGCACACGATCTTCTCGGAGGGCTTGAATGACTAAGGTGAGGGTTTCCTGAGCGACTTCCTCGGCAAGGGTCCGGTCACGAAGGCGGCGCAGCGCAATATAAAGGATTCGCGGGCCGTAATCATCGATTAGCTGAGTCTCGTCCACAGCCACTTTTCGGAGTTTCTCCAGGTCAATACAATTATTTTTCGCGCGCCTGTCACAAAATCAGTTGTCCCGACTCTTATTAGACAGAACCATGACATTCGAAGGAATGAAAAATTGAACTAAATCATATCACAGGTCTTTTTGAAAACTCCCCTCCAATGGAGGGGTGCAGGGGTGGGTTCATTTATCCCCTGCCAAGACGGGACCGGACTTGAGCGCGCTCGTTGGTAAGGTGTAATGCGTTGGTTTTGGGAAGATACCTGGTAGGGCGTGCTCGCCGAGCGCGCCGCGGACGGTCCGGCGGTCCGTCCCTGGGGGGAGTTATGAAAACGTCTTTCACATGGGTGGAATTAGTGATCCCGGCTACAGCACCGCCTCGGTTCATTGGCCCCGGCAATGCGGGCATGGGGTCGTAGACCCTGGAAGTGTTGTAGCCGGGATCGACTAACCCCTGAAGCGTTGTAGCCGGGGTCGTTGACCCCGGTCAAGGGGCCGGCTTCACCGATGCCGGCTGCAGATGATCGCTTGATTAGCTTCACGCAGTTGTTGTTCACAAATTCGAATCGAAGCTCAGATTCAGCTGATCACTTTTTTTTCAATTAAGGAGAATCCCCAATGTTAATAAGAAAAATGTTGTTTGCTTCCCTATTCCTTTGCTCCGCCATGGTTATGACGGCCTTAGGACAAAAGAATAAAGATACGCCGGTTGCAACGATGATAGAAGGCTTTGGAGTCGATAGATTGCCCACCTTGCGCATACAAAGCGACCAGGCCGGTCAGTACAAGAACTCAGGTGCGGTAGTATCGCACCTCCAGTCGTACGGAGATTGGGAGTTAGTCACCACTGGCTCCACAAGAACAGTTCTTTTTGATTTTCGCGAACCTGTGGAGGGGACAACTCCTACGGCCCCCTTTACTTATGGCCAAATCCAGGCCAGATTCATCTGCAAATGTACTCAAAACAATGGCTTTGACATGCGGTACATGAGTTTGAACGAGATTGGGTATTGCCCACTGTTTCCAAGTTTCCAGTTCAATGGGGATCAATATCGAATTGATATGGATGGCGTAAATTCCTCAATAGGAACCGACCGTGCCAAGGTTACCTGCCTAGGTACTAGTTCATCGACAAACCAATGTATCCAGTGGAAGATCGAACCTTCTCGCGATTATGGTGGTGAGACTAAGAATGTAGGCAGGCTGCTCAAAGTGGTCAGTAAACCAAAACATGTTGAGACGGATATGGGCAGCTATTATTTCTCTTTTACCATAGACGTGACAAACCCGTAATTATCGCGCTCCAGTGATAAGTGGCAGAAGTTCCCGAACATCTGTTGTAGCAGGGGTCGTTGACCCCGGTCAGGGGCTCGCCATCCGCCCGCCGGCGGAAGGCCGGATACAGATGATCGCTTGATTAGCTTTACGAAGTTGTTATTCACAAATTCGAATCCATGTGCAGATTCTGCACTTCGCTTTTAATTTTAATTAAGGAGACTCTCACATGTTGAGAACAAAAATGCTGTTCGCGTCCTTATTCCTCCTTTCAGCCTTAGTTTTAACTGCGGTAGCACAAAATAATAAAGAGATAACTGTCACAACCACTATAGAAGGCGTTGGACTTAATACGACTCCCACCTTGCGCATCCAGAGCGACCAACTTGGTCCATACAAGAATTCCAGAACGCAAGTATCGCACTTCCAGAAGGGCACTGGGGATTGGGAATTAGCCACCGACAGTTCAAGTTCTTCTACCAGGACTGTACTGATTGACTTTCGCGACTCAGTTCCAGGCACTACTTCAAATCCCCCGTTTGTATATAAGCAAATGGTAATGAGGTTCATTTGCAAATGCACCCAATATGATGTCGACATACGGAACATGATTGGTGTGGGGACAAGTGTTACTTGCCCACTATTTCCAAGTTTTGAGTACGGTGGCTTTCATTATCGAATTAATATGGACGGTCGAAACTTCTCACCGGGAACCGATCCAGCCACGATTACCTGTAAAGGCGTTGTCCCAGCTACAAATCAGTGTAATCAGTGGAAATTCGAGTCCACTGCTATCCAAGCTAATGGCGAGAGAAAGAATATTGGCAGGCTCGTCAAAGTTGTCACCACACCAAAAAATACTACTGAGTTCGACATGGGAAGCTACTATTTTTCTTTCGCCATAGACGTGACGAATCCATAAATGCTGCGCTCTCGTGATGATTCGTAGAACCATGGCAACAGAAAGTCTTCAAAATTGTTTATTGCCATCAACCCTATTAGGAGAACTAAGATGACGAAGAAAATGCAAGATGCAAAAGAAATCATGTATGTAGTTTGGATTCTGGGGATTCTGTTTCTGTCCCTCACCAAAACCCAGGCACAAACTCCACTTTTCTTGAAAGATATCAATCCCACGATCGAGAATAATGGCAATTCGGACCCACACCCTTTTCTGAAAATTGGGAACATTGTCTATTTCTCGGCGTACGATGGGATTCACGGCAGAGAGCTATGGAAGAGTGATGGCACCCCCGCTGGGACAATATTGGTCAAAGACATCTATCCAGGAGAAAGCAATTCTTATCCGACGCATTTTTCCAATCTGAATGGGACATTATTTTTTGTGGCAAACGATGGAGTTCATGGTTACGAGATATGGAAGAGCGACGGCACCTCTTCAGGAACAGTCTTGTTCACGGATATCAACATAGGGATTGAGGGTTCACTAAGTAGTGGCGTGGAGTCCGGGGGTGAAGAGGTTCATATGTTTGTTTTCGATGGGAAAATGTATTTCAACTCGAACGATCACATACATGGTGACGAACTGTGGAGAACCGATGGTACCCCCGAAGGAACAGCAAGGTGGGGTCCGTGGGGGGATGCGGCTTCGTTTGTATCCATTGGACCATCGTTCTATTTCGCCTCTTCCTTTGATGCCAACCATACCTATCTAGCCGAAGGCCGAGAGGTATGGAAAAGTGATGGCACTGTCACTGGTACCCAAATGATAACAGACATCCATCAACCACCAGATAACAATTACATTGATTTACTGAATGTGAATGGGACCCTGTATATGAACGCTTACATTTGGGGTTCTTACTCGCAGTTGTGGAAAAGCGATGGTACAGGTTCCGGGACCACTCTCCTTGGCCAGTTTGGTTATATAGAATGGGTGGGTTCCCTAAATAACACAGTTTTCTTTTCAGCCTTCGCCAACGGGTGGGGTCTGTGGAAGAGCGACGGGACTCCTGCAGGGACTTTAAAAGTCAAAGATAATATTCGACCTAATACGTTTCCAGTCGTAAACGGAACACTGTTGTTCATTGAAGGCAATGGTAACAATGGGGCTTTGTGGAGAACCGATGGTACCGATGCAGGGACCGTGGTCGTCAAGGCCATCAATCCGATGGGAGGTGGGATTACAGGCGGAATAGAAGCAGTCGTAGCGAACAACCTGCTCTATTTTTATGCAGACGATGGCGTCCATGGCCAGGAGTTGTGGAGAAGTGATAGCACGGAGGCAGGCACTTGGATGGTCAAAGATATCGCGTTAGGTCAGCTATCTTCGTTCCCAAATACATTTGTGAACGCTGATCCCGTGTTGTATTTCAGCGCAGACGATGGAACCGGAGTAGGCAGAGAACTATGGATGTTAAATCTGGAAAACTCCGTGGGTCCTGGGGTTGTTGCACAACCTGTAGACACTGCATCGGGAGAAAGTCCTGTTCAATTAGCTTTCAACAATGTAACAACTCCCGGTAGCGTCACCCTAACCACCAGTTCTTCCCCTCCAACTGGGCCGGGAGACGTTCCTGTCGGATTTAAAGTGGGTATCCCTGAAGTCTATTACAACCTATCTACTACAGCTACCTTCACAGGGCCAGTGACGGTGTGCATAAATTATGGAAGCCAGTTTAGTGACGAAAACGGACTGAAGCTGTTCCATTATGAAGGAAATGCTTGGGTGGACACTACGGTTTCACAGGACCCAGTCAACAACATTATCTGTGGCAGCGTGACATCCTTCTCGCCATTCGCGGTGGCTCGACCCGCCTATGTCGGCACGATTCAGCAACCAGTCAATCTTGATGGTTCTAGCATGTTCAACGCTAATCGCGGTGTCATTCCACTAAAGTTCACCTTGACCTTTGGTGGGGTATCAAACTGCTCGCTCCCGGCAGCTACTCTGGTGTTGACCCGCACCGATGGTGCAGCACCGGGTGTGATCAATGAAAGTCTCTACACAGGTTCCGCGGATACCGGTTCCAACTTCCGGAACAATGGCTGTCAATATGTGTACAACCTGGGTTCGTCTTCATTGAGTCCCGGTAAGTACAGGGTTGACATAAAGATCGGAGCTGAAGTGGTGGGTAGCGCTAAATTCGGGCTGAAGTAACTGGGAGAGAACGACAATGCGGACCTCCGAGAAATGCTGTAGCCGGGATCGCCGATCCCGGCCAGAGGCCGGCTTCACCGAAGCCGGCCACAACGACGATCCTGCGTACAACATCGAGCTTGGCTACAGAATTTGGATGGATCAAAGGGGCGATCTTTTTTATCGGCTTGATTTCGTGCCGCTGCTTCCGCGTGAATCCGCATTCGCTGCAGCAGTCGAGCCGTCCCCGGTGAAGCCGAACGAGAATTACTACTGCTTGTGGCTGGCTGACTCGAAGGTGGCTTGGTAACTGGGTGGGCTTGGAGTCGAAACAGTTGGAGACCGATAAACCGTACCGCCCGTGGAATTAATGGGTGGCCTGGATGTCGAGGGGGAATTTGAAACCGGCTGGGAACGGGCTGGGCTCACAGATTCCGTTCGAGGCGCAGAATAGGAAGGCCCTGCTTGGGCACCCGCAGGAGCTGGAGCCCCTGGAGGAGTGTAGAAATTATAGCGAGGGGAAGCTGCCTCACGACTTCTCGGCTGGGCAGGATATCGGTCTTGAGCTGAGTTCGTCATTTCATTCGATCTCCCGGAAGGTTGATCGGAGCCAACAATTATGACGTTGGTTGATGCACCTGAATTGCGCGAACGGGTCGAAACGTCCTGAGGGGTCTGGGCAAATCGACTATTTGGGAGGCTCGGTCCGGCCGCAGCATCACGTGTTGGAACTGTTTGAGGGATTGTCTCGCCGATCTTGGGTTTCTGCCGTGCCTGCTCTTCTCGAGCCGTCGTTTCTGAAGAACTTCCACGTATAATGTAAGTACGAACCCCATTGGCGGAGGTTTGCACAGACATTGTCCCGCCCCCGGAATTTGCGGTTGAAGATAATAGTTTGGCGAGGTTCCTGTCTGAGAGTTGTTGCCGCATTGCCGGCAGTGGAGTCGGGAGCTCCTCTTGTCGGAGTTGACGAGACAGAAGCCCCGGAGGTCGCACCCTGAAGGTTCAGAGTCCGTTCCCGCATGAGTCGCCGAGACTCCAAGTCTGCATTATTGTACACCCGTGAGGGTGAAGTCGAAGCGCCTGTAACCACTGGCAGTCTGCTAGCAGTTGTGGGTGCATAGCGGGGTTGACCTGAAAGGACTCTTCCTGCGTGGGAGGGATCTGCCGGAGGATCAAAATTCCCCACAGGAGTTCCATTTAAAAAGGAGTCGCGCGGGAGGCAAGTACGCCCATGCCGATACCGGTAGTTTTTCGAGATAAAGACATTGCCTGAAGAATATGCGGACCAGGGTTCGGAAGGCGCCAAAGGCACCCAGCCGATCCAGTTAGGTCCTTCGATCCAACTGACGGCTCCCGGACACCACGGAGCATTTGGTTGCCCCGGTACCCAGCTCCAGCCATAGGATGTTAAATAAGTCCAGCGGCCATAGTGGTAAGGGATCCACCCCCAAGATTCGTAGGAAACCCATGTCCAGCCGAGATCTTCATACCAAACCCAGCGTCCGTTTCGGTAAGGAGTCCAGTCGGCACCCAGACCGGGACTCCAGACCCTTCCATATTCGGAATCGGTGTACCAATTCCCTGCGTCATCCATATCCGCCGTTGTCCATCCGACGTCACCATCGTGGTACCGATCCGGTCGCTTCGCAATATAAGCAGTCCGTTCTTCGTTCCAGCGATCCCAATCATCCTGCTGGTAATCCGCAGAGAGAAAATACCGGTCCGGGTCTTCACTCTGGAATTGGACGATTTCCCCTTTGCGGACATAGAGGTGCGCTTTATCCCCGGCTACTTCGATGCTGCCATCGAACACCGCCATGCGTCCGGTCCCGTTTTCCTCGAGGTCAACGCGAAAGCTTGCGGCATCTTTGACCCGCATGGAAAACAGCGGGGTGTTAATGACAAATATCATCCCTGACGGCTGAATCTCAAAAGAACCAATGCCGCGAACGAACTGCATCTCGATTTGTTCCGAGCCACTGCGGGAGCCCAGTGGGATAATTCGACAATGCTGTCAGAGTTCAAGCGGAGGAACGTTCCATCTTCAAATTCAATTTCGGTTCTCCCGTTATTTCCTACCCAGACTTTGTCCCCTTCAAGCAAGGGGGTATTGACACTTAAGTCGATCCAGCGATCGAGATCGGGGCGTTGATAAGTCACGTCTCCTTCGACCAAACTGGCACGAAGAATTCGAGCTTGGGGAAGATCTTCAGCAAGGCCTGCCGCGCCGGCGAAGAGGAGACAGAAAATGATTACGGGAAGCAGCTTAGCGTGCATCGTCTTACCCCCTTCCGGCTGGATTCTTAACATTTTCTCTACTAATTAATGATGGTAGAACATCTGAATAGGATGTCAATTAATTACCAGTTTTAATTGACCGAGCAAGGGTGATTTGACTTCAATAACCCAGGATCTACCATTGGCCGAATGGAGAAACAGACGCCTGCAGCTGTCCCCTTAACCATTGGGTTCGCGACCGCCTCGTTGGCGTGATGCCTAAACTCCAGCCTAACCCGAATCTCTCGCCACAGGTGGAAAACAGACACACTATGTTCTGAGGAATGTAGTTCGCCGGGTTGGGATGAAGCATTGAGAATGCGTCATGCCTACAGCGGTTGTAGGCCGCATTCCCTCATGCAGCGCTGGTGGCGCGAAAACCGGGCTAAAGGACCGTTTTTCGACCAAGATTCTTAGAATACAAATTTTATAAATCTTTGATTAAGCGAGGTTTATTATGCTTTTCGGTATCGAAAAATCAGCTATCATCAGGTTGTAACTTCGATAACTTGTAGAGTAGTTTCCGCGCTTCCTTCCGGGCCAGGTTAATCAACGAATCATCTTCGCTAATCTTTTCAAGAATTGGCCTAAACCTCTCCGGCGCGACAATCCTGTTGGCCTTGAACTCTCGTTCCAGGAAATCCAATCTCTTGGGAATCCCTAGCCGGTCGTGCTTCAATGCCAGTTCTAGCTCAAACAAGAATTTTTCTTGTTCATCCAAGTTTTCGAAGAAGTTGTTGATCTCCCTAAGATTTTTGTCTTCTGTAAAATTGAATGTCACTTCTCGCGTTTGCTTGCCTGTTTCAAAGCGAATTGTCTTCATTCCCAAGTCAGCGACTTTTCTTGGGCTGGTGAAATTCTTTGACTCGTTCAGGAAATTCGACTCAATAAAGAGATTGTAGAGCGAAACTACCTTTGGACGGTTTAAATGGAAGTCCACAGTGATGACCGAACTTTCCAGTTTCTGAAAACGGAACTGGCCGTTTCCTGATTGATCCAATTCGATACTGGAAAAGGGATAAGCCCCTCTAGATTGAACAATCTTCCAAGAACAGCGGAAGGCCTCATTGGTCGCAGCAGTACTTTTCGAAATGCCGTGAAATAAAGAAAAGAATAGGATTAGAAAAAAGGAGAGAACACGCGATCTCTGACATGCTCGATAGGCAGGGGTTTGAATGTGGAAATGTCTTTTAACCATTGACGGAGCGCCCTAGTTCCGTTTTCTGTCGAGTGGTTATGGTATGAAGATGACAAATAGAAACTGCCAAGGCATCTGATGCATCGAAAGGCTGGGACAGGTTTCCCAGGCGAAGAATCCGGTTAACCATGAGACTCACCTGGTTCTTATCTGCGCGGCCGTAGCCCGTCACCGCGTTCTTGATCTCGAGCGGACTATATTCATACACCGGTATTCCACCTTTGGCCGCGGTTACGAGCACGACTCCTTTCACTTGCCCCAGCTTCAACACACTTTTGAAGTTTGTGAGGTAGAACTGGCCTTCGACGGCGAGCGAACCTCGGCCCGTAGGTCTCAAGCAATTTTTCTATTTCTTGCTGAATTCGGAGGAGTTTCCTGCTGAACGGTTCCTTGGCCGGCAACCGAATCACACCGGAGCAAACAAGCTGATGCCTGTCTCCGTCACTCTCCACGATTCCATAGCCCGTGGTCTGTGATCCGCAGTCGATCCCGAGTACTCGAAGATTGGTAAATGAGGAAGGATGCACCAATTTCTTAGTAGTGCAAAGATACCGATGGACTGTTCAATTCAGGAAGCGACGGCTTCCATTTCTGCATCGTCAATATCAAAGTTGGCGAAGACCTTCTGGACATCTTCATGATCTTCCAATGCCTCCATGAGCTTTAATATTTGCTGAGCTGCTTTCCCTTCAAGCCGCATGGAAGTGATGGGGATCATGGAGAGTTCAGCCGAGAGCGTTTCCGTGTGATTTGCCTTCAAAGCGGCAGCCACCGCCTCGAAATCCTTTGGGGCTGTCAAAATTTCGAAGGAATCCCCTGCATCCTTAAGATCTTCGGCGCCTGCGTCCAAGACAACCGCCATGAGATCTTCTTCACTTGCTTTGGTCTTGTCGACAACGATCAAGCCCTTTTTCTGAAACAAATGGGAAACAGAACCCGTTTGGCCTAAATTGCCACCATGTTTACTAAAGACATGGCGGATGTCAGACACGGTTCGATTCTTGTTATCCGTTACGACTTCAACCAGAACAGCGACTCCGCTTGGTCCATAGCCCTCGTAGGTGGCATCTTCATAGGCTTGGCCGGGGAGCTCACCGGTTCCCTTCTGAATTGCCCTCTTGATGTTTTCAGCAGGCATATTCACGGCTTTAGCTTTATCAATGACGGTTCGCAGCCGAGGATTACCATCTGGATCACCCCCGCCTATTCGCGCCGCAACCGTGATCTCTTTGATGGTGGTGGTAAATATCTTTCCGCGCTTGGCATCCGCCGCGCCTTTCTTGTGTTTAATACTATGCCATTTTGAATGTCCCGACATACTCTGTCTCCTTATTGGCCTAGTACTAAGTTGTAGAAGCGCGTGTTGTAGTTGGCTCGCTGCTCATGGCCCGGGGTCAACGACCCCGGCTACAACAATTACCGCGGATTTGTGCAACTTAGTGCTAGTTTTCCACGATATCAAAATTGCTGTTCAAAGTAAACCTTGAGGGCCATTCCCCTGACCGTTCATTGACTCCTCAGGCCCCCCGCATCCCCCTTGTGCTAGAATCCCTCCCTTGTTTAATGATTTCTAGGAGGGAACATGATTCGTCGGCGCGAATTTTGTCAAACTGCTCTGGGGGCAGCGATTTCCGTCGGACTAAACGCCGGCATGGCACGGACTTTGGCTTCCCCGTCCGCAGAAAATCCTATCCGGCTGGGAGGGCCCCTGTTCTCTAAATCGGAGGATCCGGAAGAGTTGGCCAGAGCCTACAAGAAACTTGGATATCGAGCCGCATATTGCCCTAAGGTCTCCTCCAGCGAATCCGCACGTCTCCGCGACATTGAGGCTGCTTTTGTCAAAGAGGGAATTGTGATCGCCGAAGTAGGAAGGTGGGTCAATCTGATGGACGCAGATCACCAAAAACGCCGAGCCAACCTCGAACTCGTAACCGACGGGCTTGCGGTCGCTGAGAGCGTTGGGGCCTTGTGTTGTGTCGATATTGCAGGTTCATTGAATACAAAAGTCTGGTATGGGCCTCATCCGGACAATTTGTCGCAACCCTTTTTCGATGCCGCGGTTGAGAATGCCACGAAAGATTATCGATGCGGTAAAGCCGAAGCGGGCCAAATTCTGCTACGAGATGATGGGCTGGACAGTTCCCGACACCCCTGACAGTTTTTTGAAATTACTTAAAGCGGTAGATCGGGAAGCGTTCGGTGTGCATCTAGATCCTTGTAATATCGTAAATTGTCCTACGCGCTTCTACCGGAACACGGAACTTCTCAATGAATGCTTTGACAAGCTCGGTCCCTGGATTGTCAGTTGTCATGCCAAAGATCTTTCCTGGGAAGTGGAGTACAATATCCATTTTCGGGAAGTACGTCCCGGAATGGGATCGATTGACTATCCCACTTATTTGAAACGGCTTGCGGCTTTGCCGCATCGCCCGCCGCTGATGCTGGAGCATCTGCCCAGTGCCGAGGAATATGACAAAGCAAGGGTCTACTTGTTTGAACTCGGAGACAAGATTGGCGTGGACGTCGGGTCCTCATCTTAATTGCTTGTGATCTCATACCTATTAGAACCAGGCACCGCGGGCAGGAAGCCAAGACTTGTTCGCTGAAGATCGATCCCCAATTACGACTGTCTATTTGAGCACACGGAGACTATGCCTACAAAATCTCCTTCCATTAAAATCCTCTCTTGGAACGTAAACGGGATTCGTGCCATTCAGAAAAAGGGTTTTCTCGATTGGTTTGAGAAACAGTCCGTCGATATTGTATGCCTTCAGGAGACGAAGGCGCATTTTGAGCAACTGGAAGATCGACTGACGCAGATCCCCAACTATCAGAGTTACTGGTTTTCTGCCGAGAGAAAAGGGTATAGCGGTGTGGCCACTTATACCCGGACAAAACCTCTCTCCGTCCGTTATGGGTTTGGTGTCCCGCATTTCGATTGTGAAGGAAGGGTTCTCGTTACGGAATTTCCAACCTTCACGCTCTACAACATCTACTTCCCCAACGGAAAACGAGACCAGGTCAGACTTAGTTATAAATGGATTTCTATCAGACGATCCTGAGCCATTGGGAAGAACAGAGAAAACAAGGGTAAGAAATTGCTCATCTGCGGGGATTACAACACCGCCCACAAAGAGATTGATCTGGCCAGGCCAAAAGAAAATGAAAATATCTCAGGGTTCTTGAAAATCGAACGAGAATGGATCGATACTCTTGTTCGGAGGGGTTTTGTGGACGCTTTTCGGCTTTTAATGTCGAACCGCATCAATACACCTGGTGGGATATGATGACCCGTGCTCGAGAACGCAATGTGGGGTGGAGAATCGATTATTTCTTCGCCACCGATGATCTGATTCCGAAAATCAAGAATGCATGGATCGCCCCGGAGGTGATGGGTTCTGACCATTGTCCGGTAGGCTTGGAAATCGAAGCTTATCCGAGGGCTGATGAAAAGTTTCATGAAAGACTCAAGTGTCTTGCACCATTACAAACGCAGGAAGTAAAGCTACACCTTGGGGCACCCTCAAGTCGTTGCCCCTCACGCGGCCTTTGGCTACCCTCTCCCCAGGGGAGAGGGACTCGGGGTGAGGGGGAAATTGTCACAAAACTTCCTGCGTCTCTATTCGTTCTCATTTTGATTTGCATTTACGGGTTCGGCTTCACGGTCTTGGCGGTTGCCCAAATCCCTTCTTCCGTACCCCCATTGAAGGAAGCGTGATGAACATCATCGGAAATCCTATTGAAGGCGCCACGGTCCAGGTCACGGACTCCAACGGGAAAATCCTCCTTAGGGAAAAGACAGGCGAGAATGGGGGATTCCTGATTCCGGCAAATCTTGAGGCACCTATCCATCTCTTAGTGAAACATCCTGACTACAAGGATCGGAACTTAGTGATCGAAAGCAAGATCAGCTCGCTGAAATCTCGATCACTTTAGATGCGCGCCCGCTTCAGGAAACGCTGACTGTCACGGCAACGCGAACCGAACAGACGTTGGCGTCGGTCCCTTCTAACGTGGAAGTGATGGACAGCGCGTCATTGCAACGCTCGCCTGCGATCACTCTGGACGATACGTTACGGCAAATTCCTTCCTTCAGTCTTTTTCGTCGATCCAGCAGCCTTGTCGCGCATCCAACGACTCAGGGAGTTTCCCTTCGCGGCATCGGGCCAAGCGGAGTCAGCCGCACCCTCGTTTTATTGGATGGCACCCCTCTCAATGACCCTTTTGGCGGGTGGATCTATTGGAGCCAATTGGACAAGAATATTCTCGATACGGTTGAAGTTGCTCCAGGGGGCGGATCAAGCCTATATGGAAGCTCTCCTTTGGGAGGAGTGATTCAGATTTTCTCCCGGGTGCCGGAGGAGAATCGGCTGGAGTCTGGATATCCTGGGCGGCACCCAAGGAACGGCCGCCGCAAACGTCCAGGAAAGTTTTCTCAAGGGACCGTGGAGCGGGTATGTTTCAGGCAGCTTTCTGAATACCGAAGGCTATTACATTGTCCCTGAAGAATTCCGCGGACCGGTGGATGATCGCGCCAATTCGGTGCGACTATGCTGTGAGGGCCGGGGGATTCTATAATCCCAGTGTCCACCAATCGGTTTCACTGAATTTTACCCAATTTGCCGAGTACCGTGATAATGGCACCGTATTGCAGAAAAACCGCACCTGGATTACTTCTGCCCGTGCGGGGTATCGATACGAAACCTCAAATAATAAGGAATTACAAGTCCATGCTTACGGGTTGCTCGAAACATTCCGAAGCAACTTCACCTCGATTTCGCCCGACAGGCAGCAGGAAACACTCACCTTGAATCAAGTTGTTCCGGCTCGAAGTGTCGGGACATCGGTCCAATGGACTGGGCTGTTGAAGCCGACCCACCTGATCACAGCCGGAGTCGACTGGTTATTGGTTCGCGGCAACAGCGAAGAAGTCAATTACTTCGCGAATAATCCTACCCGTTTCCAGGTTTCTGGCGGAAATCAACAACTGGGTGGGTTTTTTTTCCAGGACTTGTACTCACCGAGTAGTCGATTGCTGATTCAGCTTAGTGCCCGGCTAGATGGCTGGACAAACTACAATGCGGAGCGCACGGCAACTTCTTTTCAGACCGGTCTCCATACCCAAACTCCATTTGCATCCCAACAGCGCGGCACTGTGGTCCCACGGGCGGGAGTCTCCTATCAGCTCAAGGAATCACTGAGTCTGAAGGGGGCTTTTTATCAAAGCTTTCGCGCTCCTACTCTCAATGAACTCTATCGAGGATTTCGGGTGGGGAATGTCGTCACGAACCCATACGATGGTTTGGGGCCAGAAAAGCTTACAGGTTTTGAAGGCAGCTTGAATTGGAGACTTGCAGCCAATTCTTTCGTTCGGGTGGGGGGGTTCTGGAATCAACTCGATAACGCTGTCTCGAACATTACGATTCAGACTCTACCCAACCTGATCACCCGCCAGCGCCAAAATGTGGGCGAGATTCGCGCCCAAGGGGCCGAAGCCGACTTTCGGACTTATTTCAAACGCTTTTGGACCTTCCGCGTCTATTACCTCTACACCGATTCAAAAGTTCGTGACTTTCCTCCGAATCCATCTTTGGAATCCAAGTTCGTCCCTCAGGTTCCCTTGAATCGGGTCACGGCCTCCTTTGGATACTCAAATCCGCGAACCTTTGAATTGTTAGGAATTTATCGTTTTGTGGGAAACCAATTCGATGATGATCTCAACCAGTACCCGTTAGGAAGCTTTTCGGTAGTGGATCTCTATTTCTCGCGCCCCATTCATCGTACCGTCCTCTTTTACACCTCTGTTGAAAACATTTTAAATCGCCAATTCCTGGTTGCTGCCACTCCGGTGGACAACAATGGCGCACCTTTCATGCTTCAAATCGGATTAAAAATGAGGTTTTAGTTAGGTCTCACCGTTGGGAAGAAAGTCTCTACTGGTTCGCCGCCACCTTAGCCGCTGGACTCCGCTAAAATCAAGCGGTAGATTGGTCATTCGTTAGATTGACTAAAGAGGGAAATCCATTTCCAAAGCATCACCTTATTTCTTTCCCCATGCATTCGAGGAATTGCAGATGTGAGCATTGCCCCGAGATTGAACCTTGAATGCAAAATTCCGATAAGAGAGAATATTTGAAGAGCCAATCTGGGAATAGGGTCAGAAAGGCACTTGAGTTCCGCAACTTTCGGGCACCATGCGTGTTAATAAATGAGGGCTATGGCGATTCAGGCGTCGGATGCGGAAATCATGTTGAGAGTTAAAAAAGGGGACCGTGCGGCCTTTAGCCTATTAGTTCAACGGCATCGTAAGCCATTGATAAATTTCATCTACCGGTTTACGGCGAACCCGGGAGAGTCAGAGGATCTGGCACAGGAAGTGTTCATCAAAGTCTTTCAGTCCGCATCGACCTACGAAGCAAAAGCCGCCTTTTCCACCTGGCTTTACCGAATTGCCACCAATAGTGCTTTGAATTTTGTGAGGGATCGGAAAGCTCATTTGACTTCTTCTCTGGATCAAGAACCCGTGAATCTGAAAAACAATTCCAGATAGAGTTGCCCGACAGGAAATCTCTGGCAGAAGATCAACTTATCGAGGCGGAGAAAATAAAAAAAATCCGGGGAGCCTTAGCCTCCTTACCGGAGAACCAACGTCTGGCGGTGATTCTGACCAAATACCAGGATCTTTCTCTCAGGGAAACGGCTGAAGTTCTAAAGTGTTCTGAGACAGCGGTAAAATCGCTGATTTTTCGAGCCTATACGACACTTCGTCAGAAACTCGTCGAAATGGTGGATGCTCGATCCTAGCACGGTGAGAAATTGAATATGACCTGTCAAGAAGTCCGCGAAAATCTGGGTGCTTATTTGCATTCAGAAGCTCTCAAATGATGAATCGGATTCCATAAAGCAACATCTCGGCGAGGTGCATGATCTGTGCTCATGAATTGGATAATCTAAGAGCAAGTTGACATGCGCCCTGGCATTTCGCTTCAATTGAGCCCTCTCTTATCTTTTGATGCTCGCCTCTTTGCCCGGCTTGACGAACTGGAAACCGAAGCGGCAAGAAATGGTTTAGTTGGGGAAGAATAAGGCTGATTGACCGTTATGCTTGGAGTCTCGTGGTTTTGTTGATTACCACGGCGGGCGTCTGGATTGGGATTCGCCATCAACAGTATCGAGAGCTCAATACTTTGCAAAAAGTCATTGAGATTCAAGATCGCTATCTCGGGTCTTCGAAAGAGAAAGGAAACACGCGAAGCGAGGCCTCTGTCCAAACCCAGGAGTCGATCAAGGCTGAGAATTCCCCAGGACAAAAGGTACAATGAAACTCCGATGGGCAAAGAGGAGGAAATTCCTGAAGAGGACCAGGCCCTGCTGGAAAACCTGGATCTATTGCAAGACTACGACATTCTGAACAGTTTTGAAGTGGCGGATCACCGAAACGCTGCAAAACAGAAGGTTACAGATTAATGCGCCTCCATTTATTTTGTCGATTAATCTTGACGGTTTGTTTCTTCTGTCTCCTGGGACCTGCTGGCACCGTGACTCATCTTGCCCAAGGTAACCAAGAGCCTGGCATGGAGGTCCATCCGGGCAGCGGGGGGCGTCATCTCACTCCTGAAGAACGGCGACAACTCAAGGAGCGCTATAAATGGTTCAAACAGCTTTCCCCTGAGGAACAAGAGAAGCTTCGGCAGCGCTTGAAAGAATTTCAATCACTGCCTGCAGATCAACAGGAGCGATTGCGACAGCGTGGAAAGCGATTTCGTGAAATGACCCCGGAGCAGCAAGAATGGCTTCGCAAATTCCAGCGGCGCTGGCAGAATTTGCCGCCTGAGCGTCGGCAACGCATCATTCAACGGTTACGCCGAGTTCAAAATCTGCCTCCCCAAGAAAGGGAACGGGCGCTCAAACCATGCCGTTCTGGCAAAAGCTCGATCCCGAAGAGCGCCAGTCCCTTCAGGATTTTCTAGAACATTCGCCAAAGGCTAATTGACACTACGTTCCCCCCGGGTGACGCGGCTGCGCCACCCGGGACTACTCATGTTAGTCCCCTTCGGGGACTCGCGCCGCGACTGTCTCCACTCCTTGTGTTCAGCGATTGGAATTATGGGTAACGATCAGTTGTGAACAGCCTGTTTCGTGGAAATCGTGATATATTTAGCTGAGTCCGCTAGGGTTGAATCTAGAACTGCAGGATCATACAGGATGAGCCTTACTTTCTATAGGGAGCGACCCAAATGAGTTTTCCAAAAGTGCTGCGCGTGCAGCAAAATTTGATCCTACCCATATCTTGGATATTCCCGCGAAGATTTCTCAAGAGATCTCCAAACTGAACCTTTCTTCCCGAATCAAGCCTGGCGACACCGTCGCAATTACTGGCGGAAGCCGGGGGATCAACAACATTGCATTGATCATCAAGAGTGTTGCTAATGAGCTCAAAGGGTTAGGACCCGTCCCTTCATCTTTCCTGCCATGGGAAGTCATGGAGGCGGAACCGCTGAAGGGCAACGTTTGGTTTTAGAGCATTACGGGATAACCGAATCGAGCATGGGTGTCCCCATCCAGGCGACGATGGAAACTGTTCAGGTGGGAGAGACCGAGCAGGGGATCCCAGTCTTGGTAGATGCCTATGCGCACTCTGCCGATCACATCGTAGTCGTGAATCGGGTAAAACCCCATACCGATTTCAACGGTGAGATCGAAAGCGGTCTATGCAAGATGATGGTGATCGGTTTAGGGAAGCAACGAGGAGCCAACATCTATCATCGCGCTAATATCAAATATGGTTACAACCTCGTGATTGGCAGCGTCTCTGGGATTGTGCGGAAAGAATTGCAAGGTTCTTTTTGGGCTTGGGATTGTTGAAAATGCTTATGATGAGACGGCTTTTATCGAAGCGATTGCCGCGCCGGATATCGAGTTGCGGGAGAAGCAATTGCTTTTGCTCGCAAAAACCAATTTGGCCCGTATTCCATTTGATCAGGGAGATGTTCTGGTCATTGACGAGATGGGAAAAAACATCAGCGGTTCGGGGATGGATACCAACGTCATTGGACGCTCGATTACTCAAAGGGAGGGGGCACCTTCGAAGCCATTCTTCACGCGGATTGTTGTTCGTGATTTGACTGAAGAATCGAACGGCAATGCGGTTGGAATTGGGCTGGCGGATTTGGTGACGAAGCGCCTGGTCAATAAGATCGACTACAAGCCGATGTACATGAATGCCATCACCAGCACGAACGTGGAAGCCGCTCGAATCCCGCCCTCTTTTGATACGGATCGTGAGGCTATCGAAGTAGCCTTCTCAACTTGCGGTACCGAACCCGAAAGTTCCCGACTCGTCTGGATCAAAAACACGCTTAAATTAGATCAATTCATTGCCAGTGAAGCTTTCCTAGACGAAATCCAGAATCGAAGTAGCCTCAAGATTCTCGAGAACCTGGGAGAGTTGCCACTCGATCGAAATGGAGAATTGGCCCCGTTGCTCTAGCTCGCCATTACACAAGCCAGTTCAACGGCCTTGATCATACTTTCAGGATTGGCCCGAAGAGTCCCGGCAATGTCGAACGCTGTCCCATGATCGACTGAGGTCCGGATGATGGGCAGTCCGATCGTTATGTTGACACCCGTATCGAATCCCATCAGTTTCAGGGGGATGTGTCCTTGATCATGGTAGAGGGCGATGACGAGGTCGAATTCTCCTTGATTCATGCGATGAAAAACGGTGTCGGGAGGAACAGGCCCCTCCACATCAAACCCCTCAGCGCGCGCGGCCTTAACAGCGGGAGCCACTTCATCAATTTCCTCCGTACCAAACATCCCACTCTCTCCCGCGTGTGGGTTCAATCCAGCGACTGCAATACGTCGCCGCTGAATATGGAGCGAGTTCAGTGCCTCGGCGCCATAGCGAATCGTCTCGACAATTCTGTCTTTCTTCACAAACTCCAATGCTTTGCGAAGGCTCAAGTGAGTCGTGATATGCATGGCTCGCAGATGGTTAACCACTAAAAGCATTCGCACTTCCGGTACACCGCAGAGCGCTGCTAGAAATTCGGTATGACCCGGGGCGTTCAATCCTGCTTGCTGGGCCGCTTCCTTATGGATGGGCCCGGTCACCAGGGCATCCAGCTTCTGATTCAAGCAGAGGGCTACTCCGGCCCGGATATAGTCCAGAGCGGCCTTCCCACAGATCGCGCTAATCTTCCCCAACCTGACCTGTGAAAAATTGATATTTTTTAAGTCGAGAATTTGAAGTTGTTCGGTCTCTGGCGACGCTTGATCTGGGTCATCAAGGATCTGGATTTTCTTGTCAGGGGTTACTTGCAGGAGGTAATGTTCAATCGTCGCGGATTCCCCGATCAGGATTGGTGTGCAAATTTGCTTAACCCTGGGACTCAGAGAGGCTTTAACCGCGACTTCGGGTCCAATGCCGGCCACGTCCCCAAGAGTGATCCCAATCCGCGGCTTTCTCTTTAGAAAAGACATCGAGCTCCTTTAAATTATGGGTATGGCCTGAACGGATGGCGTTTGCTACGCATTAACCAGATTCAACAAATCCCATCCCGCTTGGAGAGGCCAAACATTGGATGCCAAGGCCAAGGCAAAAGCATTGTCTGAATTCGCGGCTCTTTCACATGCGAATCCCTTCAGACGCCTCAAGGATACCTGGAAATGTCGTCACCAGGCAGAAATTTAGCAGCTCGGAGCAAAGTGATCCCGGTTGCCGCCCCGTTAGCCTTTGTTACCAGACCTGGATTCACATATCAGAAAAGACCTTTATGCTTCCTTCATTATGTAGTATCTGTCACAAGCCCGGTGGAGATATTATGAATGCGTTTGCTTGACAAAACGACCGAGAAAGAACCAGAGTAATTTTCTAAGCGGTCTGGTGCTAATTTGCCCCAACCCAATACGCAATATTGCACAATCATCGGGGCAAGCAACAACACGGACTTCTGAAACTTATTGGTGCTTTAATGCACCCTGAAGTGCTACACACCTCTCGTCCGGGTTGTCGCGCCATTTCAGGGCGCCGATGATTCATTGGGATCGTGACCCAGGGCAGCGCTGCGGGGCCCTGCCCCTGCGCTCTGCCCTGGGCTAGATTATGGCGGCCCTTCAGGCCGCTGGATGTCTGAAGGACTGCGAATGGACCGCTTCATTGAACTATTTTCAAATGACGAAACGGAACGATCGTGCCACCCATATAAGCTTGGAAGCCTGCGCTGCTACTGAATCCGGGGTGCCAACAAATGTCCAATCTCCAGCCAGTCTACACCTTTGTAGGCCGCGTGACCCCACGCGGCGCCCACCCTAAGATACGTTGCCGTAATGCCAATAGCAGTGCTAAGTACTCGGGGACCAGATCAATCAATGAGCGAAAATAATTCAATCGAAGTGGGCCAGCCAGCCCCGGAACTCAAGTTAAAAGATCAGAACGAGAACCTTGTTTTTCTTCGGGATTTTGCGAACCGGAAATGGGTTGTTCTTTACTTTTACCCGAAAGATCAAACTCCCGGGTGTACGAAAGAAGCCTGTAATTTCCGCGACAACATCGATCGCTTCATCGCGCTTAATGTCCAAGTTCTGGGAGTGAATGTCGACGATTCTCGATCGCACCAGGCCTTTTCAACCAAACATCGCTTGAATTTTCCTCTTTTGGCCGACACGACCAAAAAAGTCACGAAAGCTTATGGCGCACTTGCTTTTTACCGGCTGCCTCGCCGAATGACATTTGTCATTGATCCCGAAGGAAAAATCCGCAAAATTTTTAGTCATGTTAATCCCTTGAATCATGCGGAGGAGCTTTTGGCTGTCCTCAAGGAACTCCAAGCCGAGTAGGGTTTTGTAAAAAGCTCGGATAGCCATTGCATTTTCAGTTTCCAAATGTTTAAATCTGGCTGCCTGTCTATCCTTTAAAATCGATCACATTCCATCTCAAGGCCCCCGGAAGCCATTCAAATCCGGAATAGAGGAAACCATGAATCTACAAAGCCGCGTCATGAACATCCTTACGAAACCGAAAGAAGAATGGCCGGTCATCGCTAACGAGACGGCAGATGTCCCCTCATTGTACAAGGAATATATTGTCCCATTGGCTGCTATCCCGGCAGTCTGTGGATTCATCGGGATGACCATCGTGGGAATTAGTATTCCTTTTATCGGGACTTTCAGGACTCCAATTCCCAGTGGACTCACCAGCATGATTCTCCAATATGTTCTTTTGCTGGTAGGAGTCTATGTGGCGGCGATCATTATTCAACAGCTGGCTCCAACTTTTCAATCTAGCGGAGGAATCGTTCAGGCCTTGAAATTGGTAGCCTACGCGTGGACACCCGCGTGGGTTGCCGGAGTTCTTGCCCTTATACCGGTCCTCAATGTCCTGAGTATTCTCGGCGGGCTCTACGGCATATATCTCTTTTTTCTGGGATTGCCACACGTCATGAAGACCCCGAAAGAAAAGGTAATTCCGTATATGGTTGTGGCTGCCGTGGTCATCCTTGTAATCAACGTTGTGATTGGTTTCGTTTCCGGCTTGCTCATCTCGATACCGCGTCCGATGTAATTCGGCTGAACCCCATGAATCGTTGCTGACTGCCCAGAATCGGATGTCACGAACGGCAACCATTGGTTTGCTCGTGATCGCGATTGGACGATTGGACCATTTTTCTGTTGCTGTTGGTGAAGATTGGCTCTTTAATGGGTTGGGCCTTGTGGATTCAAACCTGACCGCAATTATTTTCAATTGTTTTTGCTTAAATGCGGAGGTACGGAAACTAACCAAGAATGGAAAATTGGACGATTAAGGATTCTATCGACTATTACAGCATCAACAACTGGGGGAAAGACTACTTTTCAGTCAATGAGAATGGTCACATTACCGTTCATCCAGACAAGCGGACGGATCACTCGATCGACTTAAAAGATCTGGTCGGGCAGTTGAAGCGCCGCGGGATAGATCTTCCGATCTTGATTCGATTCACGGACATCCTGAAACACCGGCTTGGAGAAATCCACGACGCTTTTCAAAACGCCAGGACCGAATTTGAGTATCAGGGCGACTACCGCTGTGTGTATCCCGTTAAAGTAAATCAGCAGCGGCATGTTGTTGAGGAGATCTTAGATTTCGGCAGCGTTTATAATTTTGGTCTGGAAGCAGGTTCAAAGCCTGAACTGCTGGCCGTGCTGGCGATTACAAATGGCAAAGACGTTCCCATCATTTGTAACGGATTTAAGGATGACGAATTTATCGAAATGGTCATTCTGGCGCAAAAAATCGGGAAGAACATCATCCCGGTTGTCGAGAAATTTACCGAACTGGAACTCATTGTCAAATATGCAGAGAAACTGGAAGTCAAGCCGCAAATTGGCGTCCGGGTTAAGTTGGCGAGCCGCGGTGCCGGAAGATGGGAGTCTTCCGCCGGTTATCGATCAAAGTTCGGGTTGACGGTCACTGAAGTTCTGGCTGCGCTAAGTTACTTGCGTGAACGGGAGATGGCAGACTGCTTGAAGTTGCTGCACTTCCACATGGGGAGCCAGGTCACCCATATCCGGAAGATTAAGGAAGTCCTCACCGAAGCGGGGCGGGTGTATGTTGAACTGCATCGGGCCGGTGCGGGGCTTGAATACCTGGACGTAGGCGGAGGCCTAGGGATTGATTATGACGGCTCTCAGTCCAATTTTGAGTCATCGGTCAATTACACCCTCCAGGAATACGCCAACGATATTGTCTTTCGCATCAAGTCCATCTGTGATGAAGCAAAAGTGAAGCACCCCACGATTATCTCCGAATCCGGGCGAGCCGTGGTGGCCTATCACAGCGTTCTGGTTTTTAACGTTCTCGGGGTGTCAGGGTTTGACAGCTTTGTATCGCCGGAGTCGCTGCCGGAAAATAGTCCTCAACCGCTGACGGATCTATTCTGGATATGCAAGAACATCTCAAAAAAGAATTTTGTCGAGGTTTATCACGACGCCGTCCAACTTCGGGAGGACTCTCTCAACCTCTTCAACCTTGGGTATATGACGCTCACGCAGCGAAGTGTCACAGAGGGGCTTTATTGGACTATCTGTAGCAAGATTCTGAAGATCGTGGACGAACTGGAACATGTTCCCGATGAGCTCAAGAATCTCGAGAGTCTTATTTCAGACACCTATTTCTGCAACTTCTCAATCTTCCAATCCATGCCGGATAGCTGGGCCATCCGTCAGCTTTTTCCCGTGGTGCCGATTCATCGTTTGGCGGAAAAACCCACGCGACGGGGGATCTTGGCGGATATTACTTGCGACTCTGATGGCAAAGTGGACCGCTTCATTGATCTCCATGATGTCAAGAGAGTCTTGGCCCTCCATCCCTTTAACGGGGACGACTATTACCTCGCTGTTTTTCTGGTCGGTGCCTATCAGGAAATTCTCGGCGACTTACACAATTTGCTTGGGGATACCAATGCCGTGCACGTGAGTCTTCAGGAAGACGGGCAAATCAGCGTCGACCATGTCGTCAAGGGAGACACGGTGAGCGAAGTGTTGAAGTACGTTCAATACAACTCGGATGAATTGTTGGCCCTGATGCGAAAAGACGTGGAACGCGCAGTCCGCGATCGAAAAATCACGGTGGAAGAGTCGGCTCTATTTTTGCGGTTTTACGAGTCTGGACTGCATGGATATACCTATCTTGAAGAAGCCCATACCCGTTAGCCTAGGTACTGCCTCTCAGAAATTCGATGACGTTAACGCCGGGTCAGTGACCCGGCCTACACCTTTGTAGGCTTGGGGCTTTCTCAAAGCCCCAACCTCACGCGGCGCCCATCCTAAGATACGCCAATGTATTGATGAAACCAGTACCGGGTTAATCCCATCTCCCATATCTGCAGGTGGGTAGCCATTAAGGGTTCAAGGACAGTTTTTATGATTACTTGAACTGAATATTCTTTGGAGGTGTTTGGGAACAGGCAATGGATTCGGACATGCCCGAAGAAATCTTGGCACAAGCGGTCTCCGTGGCAGTTCGCCGGGCCTCCTCTTGACTTGTACCGGAGGCCGTGGCGCAGGCGGAACGCCCTTGAAATTCCATGCAAACTTCGCAACGAAACTGCCCCAATCCCATTGAGCTATAAATCACGATTCCCACAAACAAGAGAACCAGCGCTACAATAAATACTTTGGTGGTTGTGTTCATGGAAGCTATTATAGGGGCGAGGGTTAGGATCAAGCAACACTCTTTGATTGGGGTCCGCTGATCCGAGTAAAATGGATAAGTTCTTGTTATCAGGTCCATAAATATTATAAATTTATCTTACCATTGCAGTTCCGGTAAACTTATAGGTTCCTATCCCTGGTCTCAAGGTTTCGAGTTGGGTCTTAGACAATCCAGAAGCCTAAGAGATGGGGATAAAGAAGTCGTGCATTGATCTCATTTCGGTACTGCCGAAACTGTCGAGAGAGGGAATTTTTCCATGGCTTGGTCATTGCCTCCCAGCAAGCAAGGCCTCTACGATCCGCAATTTGAGAAGGACAGTTGCGGGGTCGGTTTCGTGGTCAATGTCGATGGCACGCGCTCCAATCAGATTGTTCATCAGGCCCTTGAGGTCCTGACGAATCTAAGCCACCGCGGAGCCTGCGGTTGCGACCCAGAGTCCGGGGATGGTGCGGGCATCATCATCCAAAACCCCCATGAATTTTTCATCGAGAAATGCTCCGAAATTGGGATTTATCTACCCAGTTCAGGAAATTACGGGGTCGGCATGATTTTCTTGCCCCCTAACCCGGCGCATCGGGAGCAATGCCAGGAAGTTTTGGAACGAATCATTGTCGAGGAGGGGCAACGTGTCCTGGGGTGGCGAGATGTGCCAGTGGACAGTTCGGCGATCGGAAGCGTGGCTCATGAAGCCGAACCGGTGATTCGTCAAATTTTCGTAGGAAAAGAAGCGGTTTTAGATGAGCGGGAGTTTGAGAGGAAGCTTTATGTGATCCGGCGGCGAGTGGAGAATACGATCGTCGCGCTCAATCTCGAAGACAGCGCGTTCTTCTATATTTCGAGTCTTTCCTGTGTCACGGTGATATACAAGGGACAGTTGATGGCTCATCAAGTGTCCGCATTTTATCTTGAACTTAAGGATGCCTCTATTAAGACCGCGCTGGCATTGGTCCACTCCCGGTTTAGTACGAACACATTCCCGTCCTGGAAGTTGGCTCACCCCTATCGGTATCTGGCCCATAACGGCGAGATCAACACGCTCCGCGGAAACCGCAACTGGATGCGAGCCAGGACGGCGACGCTGTCATCAGACTTATATGGAGAGAGACCTTCAAAAACTGTTCCCGATCGTGACGGAAACGGGGAGCGACAGTGCGACGCTGGATAACGCTCTGGAGTTTCTGATCCAGGGAGGCCGGTCATTGCCTCATGCGATCATGATGTTAATTCCCGAAGCCTGGAGCAAAAACATTCACATGGACCCTGACAAGCAGGGGTTCTATGAATACCATGCCTGCATGATGGAGCCCTGGGATGGGCCTGCCGCTGTGGCGTTCACTGATGGGAAATCCATTGGAGCCGTTTTGGACCGCAATGGACTTCGTCCTGCCCGCTATATTGTCACCAAGAACAACCAGGTGATTATGGCTTCTGAAGTCGGCGTTCTGGATATCCCTGCCGAAGAGATCTCTTATAAAGGTCGACTTCAGCCTGGAAAACTTTTCCTGATCGATACGGAGCAGGGACGGATTGTGGATGATTCGGAATTGAAGTCCACGATCTCCACGGCAAAAACCGTATCGGCAATGGGTAGAGGAGAATAAGATTGATTTGGTTGAAGTTCCCGAGCCCGCAATCGTCTCCTACGGACGATCTGGAAGGACTATTACTGAGGCAAAAGATCTTCGGCTATACCCTTGAAGATTTGCGTCTCTTCATGGCTCCGATGGCCAAGGATGGTGAAGAGGCAATCGGATCCATGGGAACGGATACGCCGCTGGCAGTGCTCTCGAACCATACCCAGCTCCTCTACAATTACTTCAAACAGCTCTTTGCACAAGTGACCAATCCTCCCATCGACTCGATCCGGGAGGAGATGGTCATGTCTCTGGAAAGCTATATCGGCTCGGAGCAAAACCTGCTCTCTGAGACTCCACGGCATTGCCACATGCTCAAACTTCCGGGACCGATTCTCACCAATACCGAACTTGAAAAGATCCGGCAGATCTCCGTCGGAGACTTCCGTTCTAAGACATTGCCGATGGTATTTGAATTGGCTGATGGTGGATTAGGGTTGGAAAAGGCTATGGAATCGCTCTGCCAGCAGGCTTCTCAGGCTGTCCGGGAGGGTTATAGCATCCTGATTCTCTCGGATCGATCAGTGGATGCCCACCATGTGCCAATCCCCAGTTTACTGGCGACTTCGGGCGTCCATCATCACCTTGTCCGGGAAGGCACGCGAACGAAGAGTCGGGCTTGTGGTCGAGTCTGGCGAAGCCCGGGAAGTCATGCATTTTGCGCTGCTCATTGGCTATGGGGCTGGCGCGATTAACCCCTATCTTGCGTTTGAAACACTCGGAGATATGGTGCGGCAAGAATCTATTTTCTCCTGAGATCACCATCGAGAAAGCGCACAAGAACTACATCAAATCCATCCACAAAGCATTGCTGAAGATCATCGCGAAGATGGGTATTTCGACGATTCAAAGTTATCGAGGGGCGCAAATTTTTGAAGCCATCGGATTGAATAGGCGCTCATAGACCGCTATTTCACCGGAACGGCCTCTCGCGTGGAGGGGATCGGATTGGATGTCCTTGCCAAGGAAGCAATCTTCCGCCATCACAAAGGATATCCGGATGAACGCAGTGCCAGCCCTCTTCTCGATGTGGGTGGCCAATACCAATGGCGGCGGGAAGGTGAATTCCATCTCTTTAATCCGGAATCCGTGGCCAAACTGCAGATTGCCGTTCAGCAGGACAGCTTTAAGACATTTAAGGAGTACTCGGGAGCTCATCAATAACCAGAGTAAAAACCTTTGTACCCTGCGCGGTTTGTTCAAATTCAAAAAAGGAACTCCCATTCCCAGTCGAGGAAGTAGAGCCCGCCCAGGGAATCGTGAAGCGATTTGCCACCGGTGCCATGTCTTTTGGCTCGATTAGCAAAGAAGCCCACGAGAATCTGGCGATCGCGATGAACCGGATTGGCGGGAAGAGTAATACCGGGGAAGGTGGTGAAGATCCGGAACGCTTCAAGCGGGATTCAAGTGGAGATTGGCGTCGGAGTGCGATCAAGCAAGTCGCCTCAGCGCGCTTTGGAGTCACGATTGAATACCTGGTGAATGCAGACGATCTCCAGATCAAGATGGCTCAAGGAGCGAAACCCGGTGAGGGAGGGCAACTCCCTGGGCACAAGGTAGATGAGTTCATTGCGAAAGTAAGGTACTCGATACCGGGCGTCGGCTTAATCTCTCCTCCGCCGCATCATGACATTTACTCGATCGAAGACTTAGCGCAGCTTATTTATGATTTAAAGAACGCCAATTCAGGGGCTCGGATATCTGTAAAACTCGTGGCTGAAGTGGGAGTGGGAACCGTGGCTGCCGGAGTTGCCAAAGCCAAGGCCGATGTCGTTCTGATCAGCGGACACGATGGCGGAACGGGCGCTTCACCGCTGACCTCCATCAAGCACGCCGGAGTTCCTTGGGAACTCGGTCTTGCCGAAACTCAGCAGATCTTGGTCATGAATGATCTGCGAGGACGAATCGTCGTTCAGACTGACGGGCAGCTGAAGACCGGGCGAGACGTGGCTATCGCTTGCCTGTTGGGTGCCGAGGAATTTGGTTTCTCCTCTGCTCCGCTGGTGGCTTCGGGTTGTATCATGATGCGCAAGTGCCACTTGAACACCTGCCCGGTGGGTGTGGCTACGCAAGATCCGGTTTTGCGCGCCAAATTTTCCGGGAAACCGGAGCACGTGATTAACTTCTTCTTTTATGTTGCAGAGGAACTCCGGGAAATTATGGCCGAACTTGGCTTTCGGACCGTAGCCGAAATGGTCGGCCAGGTGGAGATGCTGGACGTGCAGGATGCCGTCGAGCATTGGAAAGCCCGAGGCCTCGATTTCTCGAAGATCCTTTATAAACCGGACGTGCCGCGCCGCATTGCGACTCATTGCATCCAGTCACAAGACCATGGGTTAGAAGAGATTCTCGATCGTGAATTACTTGAAAGATGCCGCGAGTCGATTGGGAATCAAACACCCATTGAGTTGGAATTGCCTGTCCGAAATACGCAGCGGACTATCGGCACAATGTTGAGCGGGGAAATCGCCAAACGCTACGGCAACCAGGGACTTCCCGAAGACACCATTCGACTCAAATTCAAGGGATCCGCCGGGCAGAGTTTTGGCGCTTTTCTCTCTCGAGGCGTAACGCTGGTGTTGGAGGGCGATGCCAACGACTATGTAGGGAAAGGACTCTCCGGAGGGAAACTGATTGTGTACCCGCCCAAGGAGGCAACGTTTGTTCCCGAAGAAAATATTTTGATTGGGAATACCGTTCTGTATGGAGCAACTGGAGGAGAAGCCTATTTCCACGGAGTAGCCGGGGAACGCTTCGCGGTCCGCAACAGCGGTGTGTCGGCTGTGGTCGAAGGCACCGGGGACCATGGGTGTGAGTACATGACCGGTGGCCGTGTCGTGGTTCTGGGAAAAACCGGGCGTAATTTTGCTGCTGGCATGAGCGGAGGCATTGCCTACGTGTTGGACGAAGAAGGTTCCTTTGAATCGCGCTGCAATAAGAGCATGGTGGATCTGGAACCCGTGATTGAATCCCATGACATCGACACCATTCGGTTGCTTGTGGAAAACCATTTCCGTTATACCGGAAGCCGATCTGCTGAAAGGGTCCTCCATCAGGGGAAAAAATTGTTCCAGAAGTTTGTGAAGGTCATGCCAATCGATTATCGCCGTGTTCTGGTGCAAATGGAGCAGAAGCGGCGAAAAACAGTCTTAACCGCACAGTCGGAAGCAATCGCTAAGTCCTAAAGAAAGCCGCGATCGCACGAGAACGATGCATCCTAAGGGATTGGAATCAAAGATAGACGATTGAAAAAAAGTAAGGTTTTCTCTATCTTGTTTCCTTGAACTTTCACGGATCCCTTGCGAAGGCGGCTTTTTCTTGTCTTGGGGTGAGAAATGGGTAAAGTCACAGGCTTTTTAGAAATCCAGCGCCAAACTGCGACACGCCGTCCCGTCGAGGAGCGGATTAAAGATTACAGCCAAGTTTACTGTGAGCCTGCGGATGAGTTGGTGCAGACTCAAGGCGCCCGTTGCATGGATTGCGGCATCCCGTTTTGCCACACCGGGTGTCCGCTCGGAAACATCATCCCGGACTGGAACGATCTCGTTTATCAAAATCGTTGGCGGGAAGCCATTGAAGTTCTGCATAAAACCAATAATTTCCCGGAATTTACGGGTTGGGTTTGCCCTGCGCCCTGCGAGACGGCCTGCGTCCTCGGAATCAACGACGATCCCGTGACGATCAAACTCATTGAGCTCAGTGTCATCACCCATGCGTTCCGGGAAGGTTGGATAAAGCCTCAACCCCCAAAAGTCAGAACGGGGAAGAAGGTAGCAGTGATCGGATCCGGACCCGCAGGTTTGGCTTGCGCGGCTCAACTCAACAAAGCGGGACATACGGTCACTGTGTTTGAGCGGGCCGATCGGATCGGCGGGTTGTTGACCTACGGCATCCCGGATTTCAAGCTCGAGAAATCGCTAGTCCAGCGGCGCCTGGATTTGATGGCGGAAGAAGGGATACACTTTAAACCCAACTCCCATGTGGGATTCAATGTGCCGGTGGACGAATTGCGCCAGAAATTTGATGTACTGGTTCTTTGCGGTGGAGCGACTCAAGCCCGTGATCTGCCTGTTCCCGGCCGTGAACTGGACGGAATTCATTTTGCGATGGAATTTCTGCCCCAGCAAAATAAGCGCGCGGCGGGTGAGGTGGTGAGCGGCAAGGAGATTACAGCTAAAGGAAAACATGTGGTGATCTTGGGCGGTGGGGACACCGGATCGGATTGTCACGGGACGGCAATTCGTCAAGGCGCCCTTTCGGTCAGATCTTGGGAACTGTTACCCAAGCCACCGGCTGAACGGACCTCTTCAATGCCGTGGCCTTACTGGCCCATGATTCTGCGTACTTCGACCTCCCACGAAGAAGGTGGAGAGCGCGACTGGAGCGTCAGTACAAAATATTTCTCGGGCTCTCAGGGGAAAGTGAAAAAACTTCATGCAGTCCGCATTGAGTTTGGCCCTGCCGATGGGACAGGAAGGCGCCCCATGAATGATGTTCCAGGTTCTGAGTTCGAAGTCAGAGCGGATTTGGTGCTGCTGGCTCTTGGGTTTCTTGGACCGGAGCAGAACGGGATGATTCAGCAGCTCGGCTTAAAGCTGGATGGTCGAGGCAATGTCGCAGCAGACAGGGACTATATGACAAGCGTCCCAGGCATCTTCTCAGCCGGAGATATGCGGCGCGGCCAATCCCTGGTCGTGTGGGCCATCAGTGAAGGTCGTCAGTGTGCCCGGGGAGTGGACAAATTCCTAATGGGTTCAAGCGAATTGCCTTAAATCGTTCCTCCTTCATTTACGAATCTCCAAACAATCCACAAAGTAATGGAAAGAGGGAACTCTGCGACGTGTATACCTGCGGATTCAAGTGGAACACGCGCGTGGGGCCACCGTCCCTAGTCGCGCGTTCATTGATCGTTCGCGGTGGGACAGCGGTCCCACTCACCCGCTCCACCTGACAACGCTCACACAACTTCGGAATACGGATTAGACGCTCTTTTATCTTCCCGCTACAATGTCGATCCCCCAAAAGGCAAACGCACTCTCAAAAAATGCGTGCGTTTGTTCATCGGCATCGATAGGAGATGGCGAATTTGCTGGCGCAAGGCCAAATCGCTCTCTTTTTTTAAGGCGTCCAGCTTTTCACTTCTCTTTGTTCCAATTCCTTTTTTCATGTAAAACCTTCTCAAGTATTTCCAAAACCGCGTTGTCTTTGGGTCGGCTTAATGCTTTCTTGCTCCTGATAATGTCACCGAGATCCGCCACCAACAGGGTGTACTTCCCGAAGCTAACTTGAGTTGCCCGCGACCTCAAACTCGCAAACGACCTGATCCCATGGATGGTGGGCATGAAATCCAGCTGCAATCCCTTCTCCTCCACCATCAACCGGTAGAGAGCCGAAGCTGGATAGAAAGGTTTCATTAATTGGCCGTGAAGACAGGCAGCCAACAGTTTCAGTTTCTTCAAATTTGCCGGAGTCTTGCGGAACATGAAATCAAAGTCGAGAGTCGTGACAGGAGCTCCCTGTAACGCAGCTGCTGCATTTCCGATCAAAATGGCCTCCAGGTGACATTCTTGGAGCGCCGCAGCAATTTGATGTAAAACCGGTTCAGCATTCATGAACTTCCCACGCCTCTATTCTCAAAGTATCCCAAATGAACTCCGATCTTTGCAAGCAAAGCGTTATGAATGTAATGCCTCGGTTACGGGAGGGGGATGAGAACTTTGCGTTGGTAGCCACGGCGAGCGCTTTTCTCGCCGTGGGCTTTTCCAGGCCGAATGCACAAGCCCACGATGAATTGAAAAGCGAATTCATCGTGGCTACCAAAGCCCCCCGTCATTAACGCATTACTTATTGAACGGAAAATAGGCTTGACTCACTCTTACCCTTTGACTAGCATCGCTGGTGTCACCCTGTCAGGGTGCCTTCAAGAATAAGGGAAGTGGGTGCAAATCCCACACGATCGCGTCACTGTAATCGGCGAGTCGTTTCTACGATGACGGAACCGCCGTCTGTCACTCTTCTTTGGAGAAGGGGAAGGCATTAGAAGCGATGTTGACCCGTAAGTCAGGAAACCTGCCCTGGCAGTTCCATCTAAACCTTCGCGTCAAAGGGTGAAGAGGTTTCCTCAGTTTCTCTTCCGATTTACCCGCCTGACGCCACTTGGAATCTTCCAGGAGGCTCTATGTTTCAAGTTCAAGAAAAAGCTCAAGGGCTAGTGTGTCCTGCACGTTCACGGATCATTGGGTGGGGGGCGATTTCCCTTCAAGTCTTTGGCTGGGTCTTCCTCTTTTGCTGTTGCTCCGCGTATGCCCAAGCGATTTCAGGAAGGGTGCTTGATCCGCAAGGAGCGAGTGTTCCCGGCGCGCGCGTGGGTCTCTATGGACGAGACTCGAACAGCCGCGCTTCCACACTCTCGGATGTCGAAGGGCGATATCGGTTTGATCGTGTATCGTCGGGACAGTACATCATCGAGGTGGAAGCTCGTGGGTTTAGTCGCATCAACCTCTCCGCCCGTCCAAGTTGAACGGGTCGGAGTTAAGGATTACGACATCACGTTATCATTGGCACAAGTGAGCCAAGAAGTCGTCGTGACCGCGGCAGGTACCGCGCAGTCTATTGATGAACTTTCAAAGACAGTCACTGTCATGGATTATCAAGAGATCTTGCAACGGGATGAGTACTCGATTGCTGAAGCGTTGCGGACCGTTCCGGGCGTCCGATTTCAGCAATTAGGTGGACCCGGAGCGCTCAGTTCGCTGAAAATCCGCGGGCTGCGCAACCAAGACACATCTGTGTTGATCGATGGGCAGCGGTTCAGGGATGCGGCTGCACCTCAAGGTGATGCAACGGGCTTCTTGAGTGACCTCTTCTTCACGGACACCAACCGAGTCGAAGTTCTGCGCGGCTCGGGATCTTCCTTCTACGGGACCAATGCAATCGGCGGAGTTGTCAACGTCATAACGGACGAAGGGGGTGGCAGAACCCATGGCAGTGTTTTAGCGGAAGGAGGATCAAAGGGATTCTTCCGTGGAGTGGGCCAGTTAGCCGGAGGATTTCATAACGATCGGGTGACTTACAGTGTTGGAGCGGAGAATTTGAGTGTCACCGAGGGAGTCGACGGATACGATGCGATGCGCAATACCAGCGGTCAGGGCAAGATACTTTTTCATCTCTCCCCTGGGAATACTCTTTCGGCACGCTTTTATGCCGTCGATGGATTTCAGCAAATCAATACCTCGCCATTTGCAGCCGGTGACGTACCCCCTTCCGGAATCGTTATTGCCAAGCCTTTACAACTTGGCGAGTTAAATCAGTTTGAAAACGGCGTGCCATTAGGGGCGATCCACTTCAATGGCGGGAACTTTGTGCCTTCGGCCAATGACCCAGACTTCCGCCGAACGGCCAAGTTCCTATCCAGTTTGGTGACCTTTTCATCCCATCCCCGCGACAACTGGGACTATTCATTGAGCTATCAAGGTCTTATTACGGACCGCTCTTTCTTTGATGGCCCGAGGGGTGTCTTATTTCAGCCGTTGACGAATACACAATCGGACTACGATGGGCGCCTCCAAAACTTTTCTGCACGAACCAACTTTCGCCTAGGTTCATTTAACCTTGTGAATGTTGGCTACGAATTTGAGAATGAACGATATCTGAACCGAAACCTAACGGGAAATTGCTGCCGAAGATTCATCGGTTGATGCCACACAGCGAAGTAACACCGTGTACGTCCAAGACCTGCTCCGGTTTTGGGGAGACAAATTACAAGTGATGGCCGGTTTTCGATATCAGGGATTTTCTCTTCTCGCCCCAAAACTTTTGCCGTCCACCGACTCACCGTATCAAGGGATTCCTTATAGTGCTCCTCCCAGCGCATTCACAGGAGACGGGTCTATTGCTTACCTTTTTCGGAGCTCAGGCACCAAGCTACGGGCTCATGTAGGGAATGGTTATCGGGCTCCTTCTCTCTACGAAAGGTTTGGAACGTACTATAGCAGTTTTGGATATTCCGCTTATGGGGATCCTCGATTGCAGCCGGATCGCTCCATCGCTTGTGATGGAGGCATTGACCAGACCTTCTGGAACAGTCGGGTGCGAGCCTCAGCCACTTATTTCTATACGCGACTCCAGCAAGTGATTATCTTTGATTTCTCCGGAGCCATCGAACCGGGGACAGACCCCTTCGGCCGATACGGAGGTTATCGGAACAATGGGGGAGGATTGGCCCGGGGGGTTGAGTTCAGCGTCACCTTAGCCCCCACTCGTTCACTGGATCTGATGGCCAGTTACACTTATACCAACTCAGATGAGAACCAGCCCATCGTTCCCGGTGTTCTTCGATCTTTCGTAATCCCGGACAATATGTGGAGTCTCGTGGTGACGCAACATATTGGGCAACGCTTCTTCATTAATTTCAATTATGCCGCTTCCAGTAATTACCTGGCGCCATTGTTGGATTACAGTACTTTCACGAACCGGGCCTATCAGTTTGGCGGATATCAACGAGCAGATATTGGTGCCAGTTACGAATTTCCGCTGCATGATCGTGAGCATGTCCGTTTGTATGTTAAATTGGGGAATGTTTTTAACCAGGACTATTACGAAGCGGGGTATCGCACGCCCCGTTTGAATGCCGTCGGCGGGTTACAGTTTAATTTTTAGGATGGATTCCAAAACCGGGAAATTCGTACTGGTCTGCCTCCTGTTTCTTGCCGGGTTGCTGCTCTTCCAGCATATACGCCGCTACCGGCCGCACCCAGCGAACGTCGGACAGACCCAGAAAATTGTTTCCATGTCACCCAGCCTCACAGAGATCCTCTTTGAGATGGGATTGGGAAATAATCTGGTTGGTGTCACGAATTATTGCGTCTATCCTCCTGAGACGGCCCAGATTGAAAAGATTGGAGATTTTGTAAACCCTAATTTTGAAAGGATTCTTGACCTTCGACCTGATCTCATCTTTGCGGAACGGTGGTCCTCCAGCCGAATTGTCTCTCGTTTGAGAAATGCCGGGCTAAAGGTTGTGGAAATTCAATCGCCACGATCGATTGATGAAATTTACCAAACCATTCTTGCCGTCGGTCAAGAAGTCTCCCAAGAGGAGAAAGCTCGTGAAATGACGCGTGACATGCGCTTGCGGATCCAGAAAATTCAAGCCCAAGCTGGCCACGATGGCGCGACGACCTACGCTCTACGTGGAAATCGATGTGCCGAGTTGGACTGTTGGTGGCGCCAGTTACACGAGCGAAGCCATTTCACTTTGTGGAGCGCGCAATATTTTCGAGGACGTCCCAAAGTCAGCGCTTCAAGCTTCAGTTGAGGTTATTTTCAGGCGGGACCCGGATATCATTCTTTCATTCGATGCGAAAGCCCATGACTTTAAGCGAAGGCCAGGGTGGAATCAGTTGAAAGCGCTGCGAGAGGACAGGATCATCGACGATATTGGTCGTAATCTCTTGTCCCACGGTAATCATCGGCTCGTTGTCGGCATGGAACAACTTCAGGCCAAATTATTGCAGATGCAATGACGGAGACCCTTCCAGCCAGAACCATATGAAGAAATCCTTCTCTCCACAGAAGAAATTGTGGCTTCTTGGCATCGCCACAGTAGTGGTTTTGTTCTTTGCCCTTTTCCTGGGACCTACAGGCATTCCGGATCGGGGAATTTTGCTGGGAGTGCGGTTACCTCGAGTTTTGCTTGGTTTGCTGGTGGGGTGCGGGTTGGCGTGCTCTGGAGCGATCTTTCAAGGCGTGCTGCGCAATCCTCTGGCCGACCCGTTCATTCTCGGCACTTCCAGCGCGGCCACCTTTGGCGTGATGCTGGCGAATCTGCTGGGCTGGAAGGAATATTTTCTTCTCTACTTTATGGCACTAGGGTGTGCTTTGCTTTCCATTGCTTTTGTTTATCAAATTGCCATGTCCAACGGAAGAACTTCGGTTCAAACAGTGGTTCTAAGCGGGGTGGTCGTCAGTTTGTTTTTAAACGCAGTGGTCTTCATCTTCTTCTCTTTGTTTTACCGGGAATCATTTACGATCCTTTTTTACCTGCTCGGGACTCTGAGTAACGTCGATATCCGGTTGGTAGCCATTTCGGGAGTCATTATTGCTGCGAGTTTTTTGGTCTGCTGGTTTTTTGCAGGGGATCTGAATGTGTTGACTCAAGGGGAGGAGGTGGCCTTCCATCTCGGAATGGAAGTGGAGACCATCCAAAGAATTTTTTTTGTAGCGGCCTCTTCTATGACGGCAGCCTGCGTGGCAACGGCGGGAATGATCGGTTTTGTAGGGTTGGTCATTCCCCATATGATGCGGCTGATTGTGGGCCCGGACCATCGGGTCCTGATTCCCGCTTCCGCATTGGGAGGGGCAATTATTTTGGTTTTGACCGATGCCGCGGCCAGAACCCTCGTGCCTCCCATGGAGATCCCGGTGGGGGCTTTGACGGCTTTGTTTGGCGCCCCTTATTTCTTGTACCTTCTCAAAAAGAGAAAGACGGCAGGGGAGTTTTGAAAATGAACCCCGCAATCTCAATCGACCGAGTCAGCTTCTCTTACAATTCCCGGCCCATTCTTCAAGACATCAATTTACAAATTCATAAACAGTCGGTGCTTGGGTTAATCGGGCCCAATGGATCGGGCAAAACGACACTACTCAGGTTGGTGAGCCGGATATTACAGCCCCAAGAGGGTCAAATCCTGATTGATGGCCTACCCCTCCAGCACTTGCGTGCCGCCGAAATCGCCCGGAAGATGGCTGTCATCTCTTCCGAACAATCGTTTGAATTTCCATTTTCTGTCACAGACATCGTTGCCATGGGGCGTTTCCCTCATCTCGGCCGTTTGCAGAAGCTGTCAGAAAAGGATCGCGAAATCACTGAGTATTCTATGAAGATGACGGCGATCGATCACCTGAAAAACCGGCCGATCTCCAAACTTTCGAGCGGTGAAAGACAGCGAGTCCTGATTGCACGGGCTGTTGCCCAACAACCTGCCATCCTCTTGCTGGACGAGCCAAACTCGCATTTGGATATTAATCACCAGCTGGCCGTCTTCCACCTGTTGCATCAACTCAACCGAGAGAGGCAGCTCACGATCGTCGTGGTTCTGCATGACTTAACAGCAGCCGCCGCCTTTTGCCATTCGATTGTGCTCTTACATGAAAGACGAGTGGCCAAAGTGGGCAGACCTGAAGAAGTGATCACGGCAGAATTGATTCGGCAAACTTACGGGGCTGATGTTGATGTCCATCCAAGCCCCCTTGGAGGATTCCCACAAGTGAGTTTTCTGCCTCTTCGTTCGAGTTCCTGACGGCAGAAGAGAAAGAAGTTGAGCCGTCGACCCTTGGCCATCTCTCATTTTTAAATGACAATTGAGCATTGCGAAATAGAAAATAATGCATGAAAAATCAAGCTCTCGATTGAAGCCCTGAGCGATATTGAAAGAATAGACATGTCCCAACCCCCATTTCTTGCCAAGCGCGACGGGCATACCCACACCGAGTTCTGTCCACATGGGTCTCGTGAATCCACGGAACTCTTCATTCGCCGCGCCATAGAGTTGGGTTCGAAACTTATAGTCTCACCGAACATCCACCCTTGCCTGCCCATTTCCATGACCCTGCACCGGATAAAAGCTGCGGAATGGCCGCAGAGGATCTTGAGCCTTATCTGAGTCATGCGAAAAAATTGAGTGATCGTTTTTCAGACAGATTGTTGTGAAAGGTTGGGCTGGAGGTAGATTTTATCCCTGGGTTTGAAGAGGCAACCCGGGAACTGTTGCATCAGGTCGGTTCCGAGTTAAAGGATTCGGTGCTCTCTGTTCATTTTCTCCCGGGAAAAGGAGGATGGAGATGTGTCGACTATTCAGCAGAAGATTTCAAGGACGGTTTGTTAGATTTTTACGGAAGTATTGAAGCGGTTCACGAGGCTTATTGGTTAACGGTTCAACAGGCCATTGAGACGGACTTAGGTCCATTCAAACCCCGCCGTATCGGCCATCTCAGCCTGGTGCATAAGTTCCAAAAGAAATTTCCACTCCCTAATCCCAAACAGTTCCAATCCAAAGTGTGCGAAATTTTGGATCAGATCCAAGCGAGAGAAATGGAACTTGATCTCAATGCGGCTGGATTGTTCAAGCCGGACTGTCAGGAAATCTATCCACCTGGTTGGATTCTGCGACAGGCGATCCAGAGGAAGATCCCTCTGGTGTATGGTTCAGATGCCCATAGTGTCCAAGGAGTGGGGCAAGGATTTGAATAGGCTGAGAAGCTCGTGCAATCTCTGATGTCCACTCCCGCTCATTCATGATCGTCCGTCCCGACACTGGTTACAAGGGCAGATCTCCCGCAAATAGGTATAGGAATAGATTCCGGTCGCATGGCCATCATTCCAGGTAAACTGAATGGCGTAATGACCGATGGGGGTTGCCCCGGTTAGCTGGATAGGGCCTTTGCCATAGATCGGGAAAGCATCGGAAGTTGTTTTTACGACAGGCGGTGCATCACGGCAGCTTGCACAAGGGCAATGCTCGCGCAGATAGGCATAGGAATAAGTGGCTTGATGACCGTCGTTCCAGGAGATCTGCAGACCCTCGGGAGTGAAGAGCTTGATTTTAATCGGAGTGAAATCCATTGGCCTTTGCCCTCACTGAAACGGTGCCCCAGACCGCACTAAGCCTCAATAATTGGAACCGCAGGAGCATTAAAATTGGCAATGCTAACCTGAGCAGCGGTTGCGCAAGCAACGTCGCGAAATGCGCGACTGATGGGGGTCTCTTCCCCTTCTCCCGTTAAGGGTTGACCTCTATCGCTGCGTTTCCGAATGGTCGGGTCCAACGGAATCTCTCCCAGAAACGGATAGCCCATTGTTTCGCTGGCGGCTCGTGCTCCCCCGTAACCGAAAATTTCTTCCCGTTGCCCACAGTGCGGGCAAATGAAATAGCTCATATTCTCCACAATGCCGAGAATAGGAGCTTTGAGTCTTTTGAACATCGCGATGGCTTTGGAAGCTACCTCCAGGGCCAGATCTTGAGGGGTTGAGACGATTACCGCACCCGTCAGCGGGATCGTCTGGCACAAGCTTAGCTGAATATCACCCGTGCCTGGAGGTAGATCAATGACCAGATAATCAAGGTCTCCCCATTCGACTTCACCCAGAAATTGCTGAACCATTTTGTGGAGCATCGGTCCTCTCCAAATGACCGCTTCGTCCTTTGGAAGGAAGTATCCCATCGAGATCATCTTCACTCCCTGGGAAATGGGGGGAATAATGCGATTCCCGAAGACTTGGGGCGGCTCGGTGGCGCCCATTAAGATAGGAATACTGGGACCATAGACATCCGCATCCATCAAGCCAACTTCTGCCCCGAAGCTTTTCAGTGCGACAGCGAGATTTGCTGCTACCGTCGATTTGCCCACTCCTCCTTTTCCGCTTGCAACGGCGATCGTGTTTTTGACACCCGGAATGAGAGTGCTGGCGTGCGGGGTCATTCGCGAACTCACGATAAATCCCATCGAGATTTCAACGCTCTCCACTCCAGCAAGGCCGGCAACCGCTTGTTTTGATTCTGCTTGGAGCTGATCTCGCACCGGACAGGCCGGAGTTGTCAGTTCAATCCTGAATGAAACTTTACCGCATCTATTCTTAGATCCTTGATGAATCCCAACGACACGATATCCTTTTTGAGATCCGGGTCATATACCCCTCGTAAGGCGTTGAGCACCATGGTTTCATCGACTGCTATATCTCTATTGAAGAGTCCCATAAGTTGCCTTTCAGTAATGATTTGATCGAATCTTTGTCATTTCCGGCAACTGAACTTATTGCTTGGGCCGGAAAGATATACTATAGTAACGCGCGGATGGGTACTTTTCTAAGTTTTGTTCCACATATTCTAATTGGAGCGCGCTCCAGTAGAGAATCTCGTTGGGCATGAACGCCTAAGAATCCTATTCTGAGAACGCTTGGGTGGAACGCACGCTGGGACCGTCCTCCGCCGCGCGTTCATTGAGCGTGCGCGGGGGGACAGCGGTCCCAGCGCCCGCTCCACCTAGTGACGCTAAAGCAACTTCGGAATTTGGGCTAAAAAGGAGGATGAAAGGAAAAAAACGGATGATGAAAATTAAAAAACTAGCTGTTTTAGGTGCGGGAAAGATGGGCGAAACCCTGGTGGCAGGGATGCTGGATAGCGCCATTTTTACGCGTGAACAAATCATGGTGACCGTTAAACATGCAGGAACGCTTGGATGTCCTGCGTGATAAATATCGACATTCAGACGACGACAAATAACCGAAAGGCGGTAAAGGGAGCAGATCTTGTCCTGCTCGCCGTGAAACCCCAAGCTGTTCGTGAATTGCTCGAAGAAATCCGGGGGGAGTTGACCCGCGAGCAGCTGATTGTTTCCGTCGTGGCTTCAGTAACAACCTCCTTCATTGAACGAAACCTTAACGCCCCCATTCCCGTCGTTCGCGCGATGCCAAATACTCCGTGTTTGATGCGCTGCGGCATGACGGCTTTATGCAGGGGGATCCATGCGGAGGATCAACATCTCAAGGAAGCCCAAAGAATGTTTGATGCCGTCGGACGGACTCTGCTTGCTCGATGAGAAATACATGGATGCGGTCACCGGGCTGAGCGCAAGTGGTCCCGCCTTCATGTACATTATTATTGAGTCCCTCGCCGAAGCCGGGGTTAAAGTTGGATTGCCTCGGGCCGTGGCCACTGAACTGGCAGCCCAAATGACGCTGGGTTCGGCCAAGATGGTCTTGGACACTAAGGAACATCCGGCCTTGTTAAAAGATAACGTGACGACTCCGGCGGGCTGCACCATTGATGGAATTCTTGAATTGGAGGAAGGCAAACTGCGGGTGACGTTGATCAAGGCGGTCGTCAAAGCAACCCAGCGTGCTGCGGAACTATTGGAAAACTAGCCAGCGGAATCTTCGCCGATCTGACCGTCCCGAAAAATCCGGTTTCCAGGAAGCGTCCGAATCGAACGAACCGGGAGTCTTGAGAAAAGCAGGGATTTGCCAGCGCGACGACTAATCCCATCCGCTTGGTGTTCTTTTTCTGGCGAGATCGTTTAGAGCGTGGAACGCCTCCGGCGATTGCCGGGATGATTGAGATCTCATCCTTCTCAGTGATCGGTGTCTGAAGGTTTTCGAGAAATCGAATATCTTCTTCGTTTACGAATATATTCACAAAGCGACGCAGTTTGCCGTCTCCTTCACAAAGACGATCCTTGATTCCCGGATAATTCCTGTCCATATCTTCGATCAATTGCTGCACGGAAGAGCCACTGGCAGCAACGATTTCTGCGCCCTTAGTCAGAGATCTGAGTTGAACGGGAATTCGAATCTGAATCGGCATGTGTCCTCCTAATGGATTGAGATCCAACGGGCTGGCGGAAACATTTGGTTAAACCTGTGTCATTATTTCTTCCCGGGCTGCGGTCTTTAGCCATCCCTGAGCCAGGAGCAATTCTGCATTCAATATCGCGGCACCCGGCGGCGCCTCGAATCGTATTATGTCCCAGGAGATCGAATTTGTAATCAAGCACGCTGCATTCCCGCACGCGGCCGACAATCGTGGCCATTCCCCTCTCCATATCCCGGTCTAGTCTGGGTTGAGGGCGATCGACACCTTCCAGGTACACCACGGGTCGTTGGGGAGCGCTCGGAAGATTCAGCTCTTGCGGAATCGACCGGAAGCTCGTCATGGCTTGGATGAGTTGCTCCTTTTTCGGGCGGCGACGCAATCCGACGGAGACAGCTTCTAGATGTCCATCCAGGACATGTACCCGATGGCAATGGGCGCTCACCTTGAAATCGGCGAAGGTGATTTTGCCGTCCGAGAGCGTTCCAAGAATCTTCCGGGGCTCGACCTCTACTTTCTCCTCTTCATCGGCAATATAAGGAATAACATTATCGAGCAAGTCCATACTTGCCACGCCAGGATAACCGGCGCCCGAGAGCGCCTGCATCGTCACAACGCTGACACACTCCAGACCGAACTCATGATGGAGCGGTGCCAGGGCCAGAATCATGGCCATCGTCGTGCAATTCGGATTAGTTACAATATAGCCACCCGTCTCAAATTTCTGGTTTTTCTTTTGAATCGGAATGAGGTCTAAATGTTCTGCATTGATCTCGGGGACAAGCAAGGGAACATCTTCGTCCATTCGATGGTTCTTCGAATTACTAAGGACTGGGTAACCGGCCTGGGCGAATGCCGTCTCGACTTCGCCGGCAATCGAAGATGGCAAACCAGAGAGAACCAGTTCGCAATCCAGATTCGGGACGCATTCTTTTATGCTGAATTGGCGAATGTATTCGGGCATTTGCCCCGAAATCTTCCACTGACAAACCTCTGCATAAAGCTTCCCTTGAGAACGGTCTGAGGCGGCAATATCACCCACTTCGAACCAGGGATGGTTTTCAAGAAGTTGAATAAATCGTTGCCCAACAGTTCCTGTCGCACCGAGAATCCCGACTTTGACTTTGCGACTCATCCTTTCTCACCTTTCTAAGATTTCAACCACGATCACGAGACTCGTCTCGCTTTCTTCAAGCTCCAATGTATTTGGAAAAGACGGTTCGGCAACCTCGGTATCCTTCGTTCCGCGAACAATGCTGCGGCCATCAGCAAACACCGCGATCTCGTAACGTTCAACATTGAAAGCGCAACAGAAATTGGTTGTAATGAACTAGTCCTATCGGCGCAAGCCTTCGGGCCAATTCTCCGAAATCGACGGCAGTTCCTTCGAGGTTGCTGATCTGTACGGAGTCACGGCCACAAAGGGTAGTGGCTAATGAACCTAATTTACCTTGAAGGAAATCAAACCTCCCGGCATCGCAACATGGGCAGGTGCCCAGAGTTTTGGCAGTCGACACGTCAAGCTGCTTCCAAACCCCTTCCCAGACGTTGATTGAAAGCAACTTGCAGCTGACTCGATCCAAGTTGCCTGTCAAAATTTTCAATGTCTCGGCCACCTGGATGGATGCAATGACATTCACAATCGGTGCTAGCACGCCGGCTGTATCGCAGGTGGGAGACATGCCCGGAGGAGGAGACTGCTCAAAGACACAGCGTAAGCAGGGACTCCGGCCAGGAACTATGGTCATCGTGAGACCTTCAGATCCAACGGCGGCCCCATAGACCCAAGGGATCCGGTTCCTTACAGACACATCGTTAATCAGAAAACGGGTTTCGAAATTGTCTGTCGCGTCAAGGATGCAATCCATCCCGTCGACCAACTGTTCGATATTCTTAAAATTCACATCAGCCACTAGCGGCTCAATGGCAGTTTGAGAATTGATTTGGGCCAGCCTCTTTTGCGCAGCGACAGCCTTAGGCAAACCATTTTTCGCGTCTTCTTCACAGAAGAGAGTCTGACGTTGCAAGTTGCTTTCTTCGACAAAATCACGGTCGACGATTCGAATCGTCCCAACCCCGGCACGACAAAGCGATTCGGCCTGAACGGTCCCGAGTGCGCCACAACCGACAATCACCACTTTGCTCTCCAGCAAACGCTGCTGGCCTGCTTTGCCAATTTCAGAAAATAAGATTTGGCGTGAATATCGGGATGACGGTTCTAGCATGATGGATCGACCTTTCGGCGGGCCGGATTGAAAAGACTCATTGCAGATTAAATAACGGCCCCCGCCGTCTTACGACGAGTGAATGGTGGTTGCTTTAGAAACAGTTTTTTCAAATTCGCTGAGCTTCGCACTGATAACTTCTGGACGGAGGAGGCGATTCTGGATGGCTTCCTGGGTTTTAAGGCCATTTCCGGTGATGGCGATCACCGTGACGTCATCTTTCCGGATACGGCCTTGCTCTACCAGTTTCTGGGTGACGCTGACGGTTACCCCCCCGGCTGTCTCTGTGAAAATTCCCTCGTCCTCTGCCAGCATCTGGATCCCTTGGATGATCTCGTCGTCGGATACATCCTCTCCCCAACCGCCTGTCTCTTTCATCGTTTTGATCGCATAGAACCCATCGGCCGGATTTCCAATGGCAATGGACTTTGCGATGGTCTGAGGTTTTACCGGCTTTATGAAATCCCGCCCAGCTTTAACGGCTGAAGTAATCGGAGAACAGCCCGTAGCCTGAGCTCCAAATATCCGACTGGGGTTCCCGGAAACCAAACCCAGCGTTTCAAACTCTTTAAAGGCTTTATAGATTTTCGTGATCAAAGATCCCCCTGCCATCGGGACGACCACACAGTCTGGAATTCTCCAGTTCAGTTGCTCCGCGATTTCGTAACCGAAGCTCTTGGAGCCTTCCGCGTAGAACGGTCGGAGATTGATATTGACGAAGCCCCAGTGGTACTTTCCGGCAATTTCACTGCAGAGCCGGTTCACGTCATCATAATTCCCATTCACTCCAATGACATTTGTTTTGTAGATCATCGTGCCCAAGACTTTTCCCAATTCCAGATCAGATGGAATAAATATGTAGCTGCGCAGTCCCACGCTGGCGGCATTGGATGCCACGGAATTGGCCAAATTGCCAGTAGAAGCACATCCCACGGTGTCAAAGCCGAACTCCAATGCTTTTGTGAGTGCCACAGAGACCACCCGGTCCTTAAATGAGAGTGTCGGGAAGCAGACACTATCGTTCTTAATATACAGCTCGCGAATTCCCAACCGTTTGCCCAGGTTCACAGCCCGGACGAGAGGCGTAAACCCTACTTGTTTCCCAACCGTGGCTTCTCCGTCGATGGGCAGAACTTCCCGATAGCGCCACATATTGGGCTCACGACTTTGGATGAGTTTACGCGAAAACCGGCCTTGAAGAGCGGCGTAATCATAGACGACCTCGAGAGGACCAAAGCAGAATTCACAAACAGAAAGTGGGGCCTTCGGGTATTGTCTCCCGCACTCCCGACACCGAAGGCCAGTGACACAAGATGTCATGTTTAATCCCTCAATTTTCGTTTTTAGAACCGGCTGCAATCCCGCCATGATTTTCGTCCCGTGCAAAAAAAAACCTCTTCGATAAGAAGAGGTGGGGCAATCAACTCATTCTTATCTTCCAGAAACATTACTTCTGCAGGAGTTGGCACCTTCCCTTGCGGGAGGTTGCCGTGGTGTCAAAGGGCCAGTCCCTCAACCACTCTGGATAAGAACATCCGATTCAATTGTAAACAATTAATTATAAGCTCCGAGCCAAGATTGTCAAGGGGTTTAAGCCAAAAAGGAGTGCGGTCTAACCCTCCAATTATGGAATAAAACACTAGCGACGGGCGACCGCCCGCACGTTGACCGCGCTGGCCACATAGTCCGGCAAATTGAAATAGCCTGGACCGGCACATTCGGGGACTCCGCTCTTGCGATAGAATTTTACCAGGTCGGAGAACAAGAGGCTGGCTTTTCGGGCATCAATTGGCGCAATAGCGGCAATGACCCACCCTGAAGCGGTTCCCCAGTAGGCTCCATTCTGGTAGGTGTCTTTCTTGACGTCCGTCAGTAGCTTTTGCCAATACTGCCCCTTGGGCAATTGCCGGATCTGCCCGTGCCAGGTGTAGCGGTCGAGATTGGCCAGTAGAGCCTGGCGAATACGCTCTGCGTTGGGAGTGGGGAAGCCTAAATACAAGCTATAAGCATTCCCCCAAATATCAATCTGCCGACAATCGACCGAGGCTGCAAGGTAGAGGCCAGCATTGGCGTCGAATAATGAATCCAGATTTCTTTCGATGAGCTTGGCCCGGTAACGGTAGTCAGCACTTTTTTCCAATCTGCCGGCCTTTTCGTGTAAGCGGGAGATCAAGCCGCAAGCTTCCCAGTAGAGCAGAGAAGAGAACAAAAGGTCACCGCTCTTGGCCACAGTGCTGGTGAATCCATCCGGAGATTGGCGGTGACCTGGAGGGATGTAAACCAGACCCTCCGGGCTGCGACGTGTGAAATTCATAGCCTTGTCCAGTTGGGTGTACACCCGACTGAAGAACATTGGGTCGCCGGAGAGGCGAATATAGTCGGCTACGAGTTTGACCATAAATTGGGAGTTATCGGTCGGTACATCCCCCAGAGGCGCCTCCGGCGTCCCTGTACTGTAGACCACCTGTCCGTCGCCTTGGGCACGGTCCGGGATACAACCATCTTCCCGCTGACCTTTGAGCAAATAGAGAATGCCTTGGCGGATCTGGTTCTGTGGGATCAAATCCCCTGCGTTTTCAACCATGTAACTGAAATCGCGCGTCCAGAGGGCTTTGTGATTTCCATGGCCTTCAGGAGTGTACAGGATGGTGCCATCGTCAGCCGTGATTCTGCAGGCGCGGAGTTTGCGGAGGCATTCCTGATTCAACCAAATGATATCTTCGCTTCGGAACAGCTTCCCTTGCGGTAAACCCTTCTTGGCGGTGACCTCGGCGACATAGAGGGTCAGCCCGATGGCGACTGTCAATCCAATCCATTGTTTTTTCGTAATCACTCTCTGCACTTCATTTCCCTTCGACGATGACTTTGCAAACCCTCGAATCCTTTCAAAGAATGATTCCAAGCTTTATCTCTGCGGACCTCTCTTTGAAAACACCGTTCTGAATTTCCTGAACAATATCAGAGGGAGTATAGCGAATTTCGGCGTTTCGCGCTGCCCCGAGAACACAATTGCTTCCTTGCTTCATGAACCCTTAATTATGACATTGCAACCCGGCAGCGCCGAATCGTCTGTTGACTCACCTGCTTTTGGTGATGTATTTTCGCTTTCTGGCCAGCGAGAAGCCGCAGAGGACCGGATGAGTTTGCACGATAGCACTTTGCATTTAGGATAAAGTTGTTCCTCGTTAAAGACGAGAATAAGGATGGTCTGATTAATAGAGGGGTTGAAATCGTTTTTATGGAGAATTCTTCGTTGTTCGAGTTTCCTTCATCGGTGTATGACGCGCCAAGTCATTTCGACTGTTGCTTTTCTGTTGCTTTTGATTGGCTCTTCGACGGTCACAGAATGGATCGAAGCATCCGCCTTTGCGGCGGTGACTGCTTCGTCCTCCACCACTTCCTCCAAAAAGAAGAAGAGCAGCCAAGTTCGCGTCGTAAGACATAGGCGGCTGAAAGTAGGCCGTCCACTTAAACCCATGCCTGCTTTAAGCGAAGCCCCCTTTGCGACTGAAGTAGCCCTGTTGCCCGTCATAGAAGACGCCAAATCAAGGTTGGAAAAAGAAACGGTCCGGTATTTTCCCGCCGCAAAAAAGGGAGAGTACCGGCGAGAAATCAAGCTGGCGTTAGCCAATTTCAAAACAGGAGAAATTAGGATTGTTTCGGCTGAAGAAAAGGCCGGTAAGCTGAACCTCTTGGATTCCACCGTCAAAGTCCAAGTCGATTGGTGGAACGGGTTCAACTCTTCGATCTCAGTTTTAGACCCCCCCGACACGGGTGTTGTGGCTCTCCTTTATGGCCTGGAGCCGAAGCGACAACGGTTCCTGGAACAAGATGCCATTATTTATACACCGTATTCCAGCGCACTCCTCCAAACGGAACTCGTGGAGGCTGGGATGACTTACTTGATGGAGAAGATTGTACAAGCTCGTAAGGAACTGTCTCAGGTGCGCTCGCGAGCCTTTCCCGAAATGAGTCTGGGCGATACTTCTGGTTTGACTGACAAAGATTATTTCAACTTGATTTTGACTGAGCAAATGGACCCGGGAAGTTTTCGTTCCATTGCCGCCAATTCTTGGGAATTCAACGAAGAACAAGAGAGCCAATTTATGCGGCTGGCTGGACGCATCCTGGTAATCGTCGGAGCAAACCAGGAAGATGCCTATCGTTTCACCGGGAATTATGCCAGTGCCCGCGGGCTGACTCAATTCACTCCCATGGGAATGAAAGTGGTTTGGAGCCAGTATTCAGAAGCCAATATCCCCCGCAATTTCTTGGAAGCCACAGGAGACCATGTGAATGCGATCAAGGCGGAAATCTGCCTGCTGGATCACGATTTGGCAGAGTTATCCAGAAGCTTTCCGTCTCTGATCGGCTCCGGCAAGGAAATCTATGCGTCTGGGGCGGCGTATAATGGGGGACCCAAAAGAGTCCGCTACGGGTTGGAAAACTTCGGGCTGGATTGGTTCTATCCGCTGTCCAGGCTCGAAGAACTGGAGAGCAAGACCTCCCCAACTCGTCAGGAACGGAAAGAATTCCAATGGCTGAAAAAATATCGGTCCCACGAAACTTTCGTCTACCTGAATAAACTCCATGCAATCCAGCAGACCCATGAGAAACTCTGCGCCAAGAAAGAGCCTTTGGTTCCTCAAAAACAGATTCACTAAGATTGTGACAGGATTAGTTCTGCAGGAAAGTCCCATCTCGGAAACGGCCGCGGACTCATGCACTGGTGCGAATACTTGTCTCCGGCAGCGATCTAGCTCCTTTTTTGCTCTCTCACGTTGCAGGAGAAGGCAATGGGTCGAACCGACCGTGCAAATCGTCGCTATCATTCCTGCTCAAATAATTTTGGACGATTGATTCGTTCCCCTTTGTGGATGACCAGAGAAATTCGCTCGGTTGCGCTGATGTCCTGAAGTGGGTTTCCATCCACTAGAAGAAGGTCCGCATCATAACCCTTTGCTATCAAACCAATATGCTGGTCGGCACGGAGTAAATGGGCGGCATTGAAAGTAGCGGCTTTTAGTGCTACGGCTGGAGGAATTCCGGATTCGACCCAGAGCTGTAATTCGCGGTGGATTGCCGGCCCATGGAATAACAGAAGATGGCCACTGTCTGACCCTGTAACCAAAGGGACACCGGCGCGAAAGGCACGGAGAAGATTTTCTTTCCCTTGAGCCAGTCCTCCTGACCCCAATGCGGGAACACGGTTCAAATACGCCTTCATTTCTCCAGATGCAAAGTTTTCCGTATACTCTGGAGAAGCTTGGCTGGGACAACTTGCTGGACGAGGGAACGGTCCAGGAGTTCTTGGGCCTCAGCAGGAGTTTTGGCATAAGCTTCAACGACACTCAAGGTCGGATCATAGATAGACTCCCATTCGTGCCATTTGGCTCAATAGTTCCTCGGTGACCCCATCTCGGGAAGTCCCATGTTCAATCCCGTCGGGACCTGTTTTGAGTGCATCAGTGATATCTTGACTGCTCCCCGTGTGGATCACAAAGGGAGATTTTGAGCGCGAGCTTCCTGAACCACAGCTTCCAGGATCAACCCATCCATCCGATTGAACGGATGTGCCGAAGTCCCCGATTCTAAAATTCCTTTGATCCCGTCAACTCCGGATGCTTTGAGTTCGCGCACCTGCTGTCGGGCCTCCTCGCCAGTCTTGGGCAGTCGGACCCACTGTTGCAGTGCAATACGTCTTCAAGGATGCGGGTAAGTCCCTCAAAAAATTCCGTGCCATGTCCCCCTTCGGCCGTAAAAGCCGGTCCGCAAGTAAATAAAGAGCTCCCGAGGCGCTCACCCTGCATTTACTTTTTCTCGCAGCTTCAATGACTCATCCAGCGGGTCGGTAACACTTTTTACGGTAGTGACTCCACAGTAGAGATAGGAGGCCAAAGCCCGGGACATGCTTTTTGCAAGTCAAATTCCGGAGAGGACTCAGAGAAGCCGGCTGGGGCCGCCAGATGGACGTGAACATCGATCAAGCCAGGCAGTAGAGTTTTCCCGGATCCCTCAATCACTATGGCTTTGTAAGAATTTGGATCAGGCACCCGCGTGTTAAACACCTCTTCAATGATCCCGTCCTTACAAGGACAGCTCCTGTTTCGATTATTTGGCCGTTCCCAATGAAAATCCGGGGACCTTGGAATGAGCAAAGTTCCACTTCTTTCAAGGTCTCGCTGGAGAATCTGTGCGTTTCGAATATGATCGCGGCTGTAAGTTTGGTAGCTGCCCAAAATGAGAAAAGGACTAGAACGGCCACAACCCAGCACATGGCCCGACGGCTGATTTTTCATCCTTTTCCCAGCGAAACAGTTTGACCGAAATGAAAATGCCTAAAATTGCCGTCCCGATCAGCGCCAGTACCGCGGACCAGTTGGCGAAGAAATGATTCGTTGGCGGAAAAAAATTCCCTGGAATCCAGTAACGAGATAGGAAGTCGGCAAAAACTGGCTGATGACTTGTGCCCATGGCGGCAGCATGGGAACGGGAAATGTGGCTCCGCTGAGAAACAGCATCGGCATATAGAGTAGTTGAGTGAGGATCTGGCTCGCTTGCATTGAATTGGCCACTGACGCAAGAATGAGACCGATCGCGCGGAAGGCAAAAACTCCTAGTGTGATCAGGCCGAACAAGGAAAAAATTCTGGCTGGAAGGGGCATTCCGTAGATGAAATGGGACAGACAGACCAGTAGCATACAATCGGCATGTAAATCACCCATCCCGAGATCATCGAGGCCACGAGAATAGGGGTGGGCGAGATGGGAGTAACCTTGAAACGTCTCAGGATATTCAATTCTCGCTCCTGCACAGCCCGGACACCGGCCCCAAACAACCCGTTCCCTAAGATTCCCATGACCAGAACCATGGAGAGTACGAAGGAAATGGTTCCACCGCGCTCGGCCTTGAGCAACCCGGCAAAAACGAAAAAGAAGATCAGCGGAAAAAGATAGTTAAAAAAAATGACCGCTTTATCCCGGAACGCCAACTTAAGATCTACTTTTATGAGAGCAAGGTAAGGTTTCATTCGCGCAGGTTTTTCCCGGTGAGTTCGATAAATGATGTCTTCCAGGGAAGGGCGCTTCAAATGGACGTCCGCCAGTTCAATTCCCAGGCTGTCCACCCATTTCACGATTTCCACCAGGGTACGGGCAGGGTGAGAGGAGTGAATCATGAGATTCTTTCGATCGCCACTGACCGTGAACATTGGAAGCTCCATTCCAACAGGGCAGAGCGATTTCAGGCGGAAGTGGGTCCTCACAGTGAATTTCAATGATTGATTGCCCCATCGTCCGAGCTTGAATTTCTCGAGGCGTTCCTGCCGCGATAATCCGGCCTTCGTCGATGATAGCCACCCGGTCACATAATTTTTCTGCCTCCTCGATATAATGAGTGGTTAAGAGAATGGTTCGCCGCTCGCGTCGCAAGTTTAGGATGAGTTCATGAATCTCCAAACGAGCTTGAGGATCCAGACCCTGCCGAAGGTTCATCCAAAAAGAGGACTTGAGGGTCATTGAGGAGAGCGAAGGCCAAAGCCAGCCGCTGTTTCTGACCACCTGAAAGTTGGGAATAAAATGTATTTCGTTTCTCCCAGAGCGAGAGGCGTTTCAAGAGTTGCTCGGAATGGATGGTCTTCGTATACAGGTTGGAGAAGAGCTCCAGGGCTTCGTGAACCTTCAATTTGGCCGAAAAGTTGGTGAACTGGAGACAGACTCCGATCCTGTCCTTAAGTTGCCTGCTCTGAGATCCCGGGTCGAATCCCAAAACGCAAACCTCACCGTCGCTCCGGGGGCGAAGGCCTTCCAGAATCTCAACAGTAGTGGTTTTTCCAGCGCCATTAGGCCCAAGCAATCCAAATACTTCGCCGGCGTGGATTTCGAAATCAATTCCTTTGACCGCCTGAAATGCTTGATAATTCTTGGTCAACCCCTGGACTTTGATGACGGGCTCATGGATTACCGCATTTCGATTGCCCAATGGTCGGATTGCATGGGACCTAAAGATCACTCGATGTTCACAACTTGAAACAATTCAGGGAATCGCTGAATCAAAAAATCTGGCCTCAGGCCCTGTAAAGTATCGCTTGCCAGTCCGTAAGTGACCCCGCATGTTGCGACCCTAGCATTTTGTCCGGTTATGACGTCAATTCTGGAATCCCCGACCATCAGCGCTTGTCCTTGGTGATGCCGGTATCCTTCAAAATCCGTTCGATTCCCATGGGATGAGGTTTCTTTTGTTCGAAGCTGTCACCACCATAGATTTGGACAAATCGATCTCGAATTTGCAGTCCTTCGAGTATTGTTATGCTAGGTTCGATTGGCTTATTAGACAAGACGGCTAAACGTAAATGAGACAAGTGGCTTAACGTGCTGGCGACGCCTGGATAAAGGACCGTGTGGTCCAAAAGTGCTGCTTATAGTGATCCAGAAAAATCTGTCAGAGCAGCTTTGATGTCTTCCTCTTGCAGCCCTTCCCCGAGGGCCCGCCGAATCAGCATGGAGGCCCCATCACCGATGTAGGTAAAAATGAGTTCGTGAGGCAGTGAAGACATACCCCATTTGTAGGCGGGTGAAGTTGACGCTGTTCGCCAGGTCTATTCGGGAATCGATCAGAGTCCCATCGAGGTCAAAAATGATGAGATCGAAACGCTGTTTCAATTGGCCTCTCTCCTGCGACTCTTTACAGCAGGCCAAAAGTCGCAAGTCATTATAGGGGTTCTTCCTAAATTGAGAAGAGAATTCCCCGATGTTGCTATGCTATCCTTCTTCGGTTTTCAGGGGTTTGAGTTAAACCTGAAAGAGGGAGTCAAGTTGCATGTTCAAGACATTGGAATGGACGGATGAAGGCGTGGTGATGATTGACCAGCGCAAATTACCTGGAGAAGAGGTGTATCCAATTTTTAAGAGCTACCAGGAAGTGGCGCAAGCCATCAAAGACATGGTTGTGCGCGGTGCTCCGGCCATCGGAGTGGCTGCTGCCATGGGGATAGCGTTGGGTGCTCAGAGTATTCACATCTAATGACCCTGAAGGTTTTGAAAAAGAATTTGATTCCATTTGTACGGCCTTGTCTGAAACCCGTCCGACGGCTGTTAATCTATTCTGGGCGATCGATCGGATGAAGGGGGTTTGCAAAGCGCCATCTTCAGGATGGCGACCGTGGCCGGGCTTAAGATTCTCTTGCGAGACGAGGCGGTTCGCATGCATCGGGAAGACATCGCCTTGAATCGAAGAATGGGATTATATGGGGCCACCTTGCTCAAAACAGATAGCCGCGTGCTTACCCACTGTAATGCGGGGCCCTCGCCACTGCTGGGTTTGGCACGGCGCTGGGAGTGATCCGGGCTGCCGTAGAGCAGGGAAAACATATTCATGTCTACACCGATGAGACCCGCCCTTTTTTGCAAGGCGCCCGGTTGACTGCCTGGGAGCTTCAGAAAGACCACATTCCGGTGACCTTAATTACGGATAACATGGCCGGACACTTTATGAAAAATGGGAACATTGATTATGTGATCGTAGGAGCCGACCGTATTGCAGGGAATGGCGACGTTGCCAATAAGATCGGCACCTATTCGGTGGCGGTTTTGGCCAAAGAAAATGCGATCCCTTTCTACGTGGCTGCACCGGTCTCGACTCTAGACCTTTCACTGTCCTCAGGAGAACAAATCCCCATCGAAGAACGTCCCAGCCGTGAAATCACCCACATTGGCTCGACCCCGATTGCGCCGGAAGGTATCGAAGTCGCCAATCCTGCTTTTGATGTCACTCCAAATCGGTATGTCACGGCCATTATTACCGAGTTCGGCATTGCTCGACCTCCCTTTGTCGAGAGTCTGCGGAAGCTTGCCCAAACGACTTGAGAAGATCAATAACACGGCGGTACGAGGCTGCACCTTTGGACGTCTGGCCCTGCAAGAGAAGGTCATTGGCGGGCAGGAAAATATTCGCGCAGCCTCTCTGCCCGATTTATCAAATGAACTTGTCTGGGATGGCGCTTTCCATCTACATGTCTGGTCGCGGACCTGCCAATAAAGTCGCTATGCTTCATCCTGGCGACCATGTTACCGTCTCCTATGGAGAAGGTGTTGGGCCGTCCTGCACAGGCGAGAATCGCAACGACTTGATCTCCCATGGCTTCATATGGAATTTAATCGTCTCCCCCTCGCCAATAACCCCTATCGTATCCTCGAGAAGATTCGTTTCCACGGCTCGCACTTTGAGAGGCAGCTGCACGGTAACATCTCCCTCGCGACCCTCACATTCGAAGAATCGAGCGATGGGGTCAGTGTCATAAAAGCCTTCCATTTGTTTCAAAGCTGACAATACGACGTGGTCGCTGTCCATCTTGATAAAGGAGTGTACTTCCGGCAACCCTCCCTTTTTGGTAGCCCAAATCTCCATGGGGCTGTGGTGAATGGGTTCCTGAAGAGCCAAGAGTGGCGAGTTGAAAGCCAGGGCCTGAAATTCTACTTTCCCCTCCCGCCAGCCTCCCTTGTGAGGATAAATCGAGTAGCCGAACTTGTGTAACCCCTCATCGGCGCGGGGATCCGGGCCCCACGGACCGCGGATTGCCGTAATGCGGATGGTGTTCTCTTTGGCATCAAAGCCGTGGCGACTGTTATTGATGATGGCGACACCATAATTCGGAGTCAGAAAGATCGACCCACTTCCCCATTACCATTTCCTTGCCGTTTTGTTCTCGCTCGATCACGCCGTAAGGAATCTCTGCAGCAACCCTGCTGGCTGAAACAGCCACCGGGAACACGGCTTTGAGCAATGTGCTTCGCTCGTACCAACTCAATCCCATCTCAACGTCAACTCGCGGAACGCCAGCGATGAGAGAAAAATCCTGGGTAAACTTTGAGTCGCGGAATGAACGAACAACACGAACAGTTACCCGCGCCGGACCGGACTCGAGAACCTCCACCCGAGTGGCCTTGTCGACATTCCATTGTGTTCCCGTGAGTCCGAGATCCCAGGCTGGACCGGCGTATTCGACTGCCGACTTCCTCGCTTGCTCGGCGGTATCCTCGAGTGCCAGCAGCGAATGCCCTTCAGCACGCAAGGCTTCGCGGTTATTCTTCTTGTCGAAGAGACGTACGATGTTTCCTGTAGTCGGATTAAATTCGACCTTCAAGTGCTCATTTTCAAGATAGGGTCGCGGTTTGATGCCGACTTTCAGCGAGGTTGAAGAGGTCGAGCGAGGTCCGGCTTCAGGGACAATACGATAGAGTTTTAATCCCAGTTGTGGAACTTTTTCAGCGACAAAGAGGAGTGTTGCCCGCTCCCGATCACCATCAGACTTGGCAGGCTTGAGAATCTGAACGGGCAAATTCTCTGACCCATGAGTCGCGACCAGGTGGGCCGGCAATGTAGCGGCAGAAACCTCAACCGTCACCAAGTCTGTACGCTCCCAAGATTGTGGGTTATAGACCACAACAGGAATTCCGACTCCACGGGTATCGAGTTGAAGCCCGATGCTTTCCAATGAATAGTGCAAGGCTCGATGACCTCTTTCCAAAACCTCTTGATATTGTTTCTCAGCATCCTTGTATATGGGACCGATGCCAGACCCCGGCAATAAATCATGGGTCTGGTTGAGTAACGTTAGTTTCCAGGCTTCCGAAATGTCTCGACTTGGGTAGTAGTCCCGGTAACGCCCGGCTACCGCGATCACCGACATCTTCTCCGCGGCAAATAAAAGCTGCTCTGCCCGTCGATTGTTTTGCTTCATCTCAACTTGAGTTGAATAGCAGCCGTCAAATACCGGATTGTGCTCACCATCCCAAACTAGGGAAATCCTTCTTCACCGCCATCAGAAGATCGAAATAGTCAATAACGCGGCTGGCTTTGATCCGCGCATCCTGAGGGGAGTGCTTGGAGTTTTGCAATGTTGGCAAGATCGGTAGGGTTTGGACCACCTCCGTGATCTCCTTGGCCAAACAGAACGAGCATGTCTTTGACGCCTACTTTCTGGGCATCCTTCATCATCGCGACAGTGAATTGTTCATGATTTACAGGTTGAGTGTACCAACCCGGTGGGTTGTAACCCAGAACCTGGGTTCCATCAAGGCCTTTCCACCAGAAAATAGGCGGGCGCTTCTCATTATGGGGTCTGCCGAACAGATAGAAATCGATTCCTGCCTTTTTAGCAATTTGGGGCATGGAATAGGGATGACCAAAGACATCCGGTTGCCATGCGACCCGCACATAATGGCCAAATTTCTCCTTAGTGTATTTTTGGCCGTAGAGGAATTGGCGCACCAGGGACTCGCCGTCGGGCATATTCTCTTCCATCTGAGTCCAGGTGGAGCTTACCGGAATCCAATTGCGCGTCTTCACTCGATGTTGGATGCTCTTGAATATATCCGGGTAATAACGTTCCATCATGTCGTAGACAATGGCTTGATCTTGAGCAAAGGTAAATTCTGGATGTGTGTCCATCAGCTCAAGCTGATTGCGAAAGGTGTTGTACATGATGTCGAAAATAGACTCCTCCCATCGCCATAGCCAAGCCATGTCAATATGGGCATAGCCCACAACGTGAGAGGTGTATTCTTTTTCGGCAGATTGAGCCGGCGTTTGGGCATGAACTTCAGATCCCATGATTAGAGAGCAGAGCAAGATGGGGAAAAAGCACCTTTTCATTGCGACTCCTTTCCGGTATCGAGAGGTAGGATTTGAGGAAGGGAAAGGTTCTTAGTACTTGGATAGCCTTGCAAGCCAGGGAGAATCGCCTAATTTGTCTATTCTGGTTTGCGAGCCTCTCTCATAGCAGATCCCTCGAATTCCTCTATCCTTTTCCTAATCTCTTCCGGGATCGGCTTTGACTTTTTGGCCTTGTGGTCATAGAAGGCCTGTACCGTCTTTCCTTCGGCGACAAGACGTCCTGTTACAATCTCGGTTACCAGATAATCGAGAACAAAACTCGAATTCCGTATTTCCGGAATTCGCACGGCAACCCTCAGGATGTCTCCTAGTTGAGCTTGGGATCGGTAATCGCACTCTGAACGTACAACCAGAAAAAGGATATTGAGATAAGGATTTTCGCCGAACACTTTCTTCCAATAATGCATGCGCGCTACTTCGAAATACGTCAAGTAAACGGCATTATTCACATGACCTAAGGCGTCAAGATCGCGAAATCGAACTTCGAGGTCAATTGAAAACTTGTAAAGGTTCATAGTCTGATAAAATAAATCCCAATTTTTGATTGCCGAATGGGTCGCCATAAGTAAAAAGCACACGATTGAGTAAATACCAAATTCAATGCCTAAAATCGCTCTGGAGAACGATGCCTATTTTTGCCGCAGGTAATCGGCCCGGGGCAATCGAAAATCGGCAATCCTACCTCACGGCTTCTCCCTCTTGACGGCCCGGATACACGGCCATTCCGCCAACCATGTTGTAAATGTTTTGAAACCCTTGGAGCCAAGGAAGCTGCAGGCCTGCAGACTCCTCATCCCGTGCTCGCAAACTACAAGGGTCTGTTTGTCAGGATCCAATTCCTGATACCGGGTTGCCAATTGTGGAAGCGGTATCAATATAGCAGAGGGAATCCGATGATTCCGGAATTCATACTCAAACCTCACATCAAGGATCTGGAGATCCCCGCGATCTACTTTGGATACAGCATCACTGGGGGAAATATCCTGGAACGCGTCCAGCATGAGTTCTTCTTTTCGGAAGTGAGTGGGAGGAATGTATTCAGGGGCCGGCGAAATCTCTGCCTGTTTCCGCCCAAAAAGTTTATTGAGAATGCCCATTTGTTTGACTCCTTCATTGAGTGACCTTCGCAATCTGCCGTGACGGGTGTTCGATTTACTCCGCTCTGACCAGTCTTGGGCATAATGATAGACTAAGTCCTGACGCTCATAAGATCGTTTCTTCCGAGAAGAAGGGTAGGCTAGAGACTGTGGCTCCCAAAGTCGCGCCCGAATGCTCAATCCGAAGAACCGTTCCCACCTCAAATGCGTCTTGGCGGAGATACCCCAGTGCGATCGGACGATTGAGCGCGATCGAAAACACATTCGACGTAACCCACCCCATTTCCTGTTCTTCTTTGAATACTCTGTCCCCTTTTGTGGCAAGAATGTCTCCAGCGATAATCAGTCCCGCCAGCTTCCTTTGGACCTGCCCCCGGTAGGTAATACGCGCCACAGATTCCTGCCCAATATAACATCCCTTGGTCAGACTGATTGCGTTCTTCTCCAATCCCGCCTCGAGCGGAAGTGTTTTCTCATCCATATCGAATTCATACCAAGGAATGCCTGCCTCCACCCGTCGGATGTTCAGTGCATTGAATCCTACTGGAGCAAGGCCTACTCCCCTTTCCATCTCCAACAGCTTTTTCCATAGATCGATCAACCGATTCATCGGAACAATCAAGTCGTATCTGTCATCGAGTACGCGGCTCACATGGCAGATCCGAATCGTGATTCCTAGAACCTCGCGTTCCTGGTGATCAAACGGTTGGGCGAAGGGTTGAATGCCGGGGAAAGCTTCTCCAACAGGCGAAAAGGTTGTCTTCCTTGGAGAGCAAGAATCGAAAGGTTCTCCGACCGATCAATCAATTCAGGGCGACCTCCAATAATGTATTTGCCGAGAGCAAGAGGCACTTTACTCCTCAAGCTTGGTTCGACCGTGATCAACAGGGACTCTTCAAGACAATAAACCCGCATATCGCCGACGAGGCGTCCCTGAGGGGTCAGAAAGCCAGCATAGCACCCATTCCCAGGCCGTAATTGTTTGATATCGTTGGTGAGCATGCCGTGCAGAAATCGGGTTCGGTCATCACCTCTAACTTCAATGACACCGGATTGAGAGCAATCCAGCAAACCGACGGCGTGTCGAAGTGCTTCATATTCCGCATTCAGCGAACTAAAGGTCTCGGCAATCTCCCACCCAAAAAGGCTGGTGAAGCGTGCGCCAGAATCTCTTTGGCATTCGTATAGAGGTGAATGTTTCAACATGCGGGAACTTTTATCTGGAAAAGTGGATGGGGCGTCGGGTCCCCTTTAGTTGCCTCTTATCTCAGCACTGAGAGGAACCCCATAAACACTTTCAAACCATGATTTCACTGCGTCTGGGTGGATGTTGGAACTGAAAACTCTGGATACGGTGACGAGCGGTGTCGCGATTGTTCGACTGACCGATCTACGAATCCAGGATCGCCTTAAGCAGTTCATTAACAAGCTGTGGATTAGCCTGCCCCTTCGTTGCTTTCATGACCTGGCCGACAAAAAAACCAAAAGTCGTTGTTTTCCCGCTTCGGTATTGCTCATACGTCTTTTGGTTTGAGGCAATCACTTCCCGGATGATGTTTTCGATTTCTCCCTTATCCGTAATTTGCTTCAACCCTTTCTCCGCGATGACTTGTTGCGGAGTTTTCCTTTCACGGAACATGGCTTCGAAGACATCTTTGGCCATCTTCCCAGAGATTTCACCGCTTTCGACAAGTTGAATCAAGTGAGCCATGGCCTCGGGCTGGACAGGAGAGGCCTCAATTCCTAAGTTAAACTCTTTGAGGTCTCTGAGTAGATCTCCCATGATCCAGTTCGAAGCCGCTTTTGGGCTTTGGCAGAGAGTGACGGTTTCTTCGAAAAAATTGGCCAGGGTTTGAGTTGCAATCAACACGCTCGCGTCATACTCCGGGATTCCATACTGACTTACAAAGCGATTCTTCTTGGCTTCCGGGAGTTCTGGCATAGCTGCTTGAATTTCCTTTTGCCAGGCTTCGCTGACAATGAGAGGTGGAAGATCGGGCTCCGGGAAATAGCGATAGTCGTGAGCTTCTTCTTTGCTCCGCATGGACACGGTCCGCTGATCGGCCGTATTCCAAAGCCGGGTTTCCTGCACGATTTTCCCGCCTTCTTCTAAGGTCTGAATTTGGCGCTCGATCTCAAATTCCAGTGCCTTCTGCAAGAAACGAAAGCTATTCAAATTCTTAAGTTCGGCCTTTGTGCCCAGCTTCTTTTCTCCCACTGGCCGCACGGATATATTAGCATCACAGCGCAAACTCCCTTCTTCCATATTGCCATCACAGACTCCTAAATATTCCAGGATGATCTTTAGGCGGCTCAAATACTCATAGGCTTGGGCCGGGGAATGAATATCCGGATCACTAACGATTTCAATCAAAGGAGTCCCGCTTCGGTTGAGATCGATGTAGCTGTGGCGGTCAGAATCGGCAAATCCGTCATGGATGGATTTGCCGGCATCCTCTTCCATATGAACTCGTTTGATTCCAACTCTCAGGGGGGTTCCATTCCCATGGATCAGAATCTGCCCATTCTCTGCCAACGGCCGATCAAATTGGGAAATCTGATAACCCTTGGGGAGATCGGGATAGAAATAGTTCTTGCGCGCAAAAATGGAAACCGTATTGATTTTACATCCAAGAGCCAATGCGGCCTTCACCGCCATGACGATAGCGGCTCTATTCAATACGGGCAGGGCGCCGGGATAGCCCAGACAAACCGGGCAAGTGTTGGTGTTGGGCGGCGCGCCAAACTCCGTTGAGCACGAACAAAAAATCTTCGTTTTGGTGAGGAGTTGCGCATGCACTTCCAATCCAATGACAGGTTCGAAAGCCATAAGGTATAAAAATTCAAAGTGAGCGGGTTGAAATTCTTTGAGTCCTAAGTTTCGTATTTAAAGTTGAAGACCTTGCAGATGGGCTGCCATTTTATTGGGGAACTCAAAGGACTGGATACCGTTTAACGCAGCCATCCAGGCTGAGCTCCTGCTTTGCGTGCTTCTTCCTCCAGGGCGCTCATTTGCTGCTGAAGTTTATCCTTTTCATGTTGGAGAGGCTTCATTTGGTCGCCAAAATCCGCAAGAATTACCGGAGTGTAAGGATTAAAACCGATCTTAATGCCGTCTGACTTTCCGCTTTTCATTTTTTCGTTGAGATCTGCTATGGCCTTGTCAATCTGTTCCATTTTCGTCCGGATTTCGCCAGCCCGTTTGCGCCAATAGACCTCCGCCCTTAGATCAAGAGCCTTCGGGAGCCCATGTTCCTTCTCTTTGGGAACCGCCGTTGGCTTGAAAGAGTTGGAAGAAACTTGCCCGTTGTTTTGGACTGAGTGAGAATCCAATGGAGTTTCAGCGATATCCTCATTCGTTAGTTTACGCTCGACCTTCTTGGAATTTGAATTAGAAGTTCCCTTATTGGCTTGTTCGGTTGCTGATAGGTCGATCTGTGTCACGGGAATAATATGAAACTGACCTTGCAAATCAGCAAACCGATACTGCCCTTCCATACACACAGGCTTCGCAGCCGCTTCAATCTTGGTCCCATCCTTTAAGAAGACTATGGGAGCACTCCAAGCAGGAGTGCTGCCCAGCACGTAGAGGCCAAGAGGCAAAAAGAGAGAAATCAGTACTCGTACCGGTGAACTCATTTTCAAAAAGCAATTCATAACGGCACCGCCAGGAAGTTTAATGTACTGATAAGGATTACTCAATTGCTTTTTCGGTCCACCTTCCCAAGTAGATTAGTACTGCTGTTTGTAATTGCGGTGACGTATCTTAAGATTGGCGTCATGTGGGGTTGAGGCTTTAAGAAAGCCCCCGGCCTACATGGTTGTAGGCATAAAGCGTTCTCAACGCTTTATCACCGCCCCGGAGTTAACGTCACTGTAGTGATGAAATCAATATTTAACCCTCAGTTTAGCAAAATGGTAACTCACTCCAATTCTCCGAGGGCTTTACTAATCAGAAGCGTTTGTTTAGCATCCAAGAAGCCTGGCGAGGGAAACAGCGCGACCTTGAGAATAATATGAGCCAGAGGAACAGAAGTTAAGGTCTGTTCCCTAAATAGCCCCGTCCCCAGCCGGACAGCCCGTCAATGAAAATTCTTGAGCAATTTTTGAAGGCGATCCGCTCCTTTCAAATGCTTAAAAAAGGAGATTGCGTCATTGTGGCAGTTTCAGGTGGGCCCGATTCTGTTGCCCTGCTCCAATTACTGAGATCGATTCAAAAGGACTATCGGTTGGCGCTAGTTGTTGCCCACTTTAACCACCGGTTGCGCGGAGAGGCCTCCGATGCGGATGAACAATTTGTCAGACAACTGGCCCAAGACTGCGAATTAACTTACTGCGTCGATGAAATTTCGCCAGATGACCTTCAGCGCCTCCGTCATGAAAACCTTGAGGCCGGGATTCGTCAGAAACGCTACGAGTTTCTGCGACGATGTGCGGCGATCCACTCGGCCGAGAAAATTGCCGTCGGGCACACCATGAACGATCAGGCCGAAACCGTTTTGATGCGCCTCATCCGGGGTAGTGGGAGCTTGGGCCTCTCTTCAATTTCCCCAGCTCGCCCAGATGGGGTTATTCGTCCGCTGCTCTTCATTCGCAGGGAGGAAATCTTGAATTTCCTTCGCGAAAACAACAGGGGATGGAGAGAAGACTCGTCCAATCAAGATCTGCGATTCTTCCGAAACAAAGTGAGACAGGAGCTCATTCCATCTCTGTCGCGATATAACCCAAAGATCGTCGAACAACTCGGTCGGACTGCAGAGATCTTGCGTGAAGACCAGAGTGCTTTGGATAATTGGTCGCGCGAAACCTTCTCCCGCTTGGTGACACGTCAAGGGGAAAAGTCGTTGCTGGAGGTTGAAAATTTGAAACAACTCCCCAAGGGGTTGCAGAAGGGTGTGTTACGTCTCCTTTTGCTAGGGGACCGGGCAGGGGAGGGGAAATCTAAAATGCCGGACTTTCAAGATTATGGTTCTCTTAGCTCACTATTGGAGGAAGGGAAAAGTGGAAAGGTTTTGTATCTAAAAGGCATGCGCATCTGCAGGGAATTCGGGAATCTAATCTTCGAGCCTCAGAACCTCCATCCCCCTGCTTCCCAATTCAATCATTTTCTGCCAATTCCAGGAGAAATTGAGCTTACCCCTATTCGTTCGATCTACCGTGCCTCATTTCCTCCGCTTGTTCCGTCAGAGAAGGTAATGAATCAATGGGAGTTATACCTGTCAGAAGAAGAAATTCAAGCGGGCCTACAAATCCGAAATTGGAGACCGGGAGACCGCTATCTCCCCCTCGGAACTTCTTCCCCAAAGAAGCTTAAAGAGCTTTTTGCGCAAAAAAAAATCTCGAGGGATCTGCGATCCTCATGGCCGATAATTACCTTAGCTAAGAAGATACTTTTTGCAAAGGACTTTCCAATCTCCGTGGAAATGCTCGAACGGCGAAAATCCAGACTTTACCATCCAGTGATCGTCGAGGAATTCCGTAAAGAGATTTAGCCAATGACTAGTCTTAATTTGCGCAAGCCTTTCTTTATCTCGAAGTCGGTGACTGACGCTTTCTCCGCTTGCCAGAAGGAAGGGGGTTCCCGCCGCAATTGGGACTTTTCCTTTTGTTTCGATAGATTTGACTCGAAAAATAAACTCGGAAGTGTTATGGTATGGATGGAAGGTTGTTTCCTTTGTGCTTGATGAAACCCATAAGTGAAAACGGACTTTCTTAGGGGAGGATTTTTTTGAATTCCACAGCTAAAACAATCGTATTGTGGAGCGCCTTGCTGATCGCTGGAGTGCTCCTTTGGCAGTTAGTGCAACGTACCCAGACCGGCGCCGATCAAGAGAAGAGCTTTTCCGAAATCATGAACAAGATCGACGAAGGGAATGTGCGCAGTGTCGAAATTATGGGGAGTGAAGTCAAAGGCCAGTTCAAAGACAACACAATCTTTCGGACGACGGTTCCGAGCTACCCTGATTTTATTAAGATTCTCAGAGAAAAAGGGGTTGCCATAAAAGTCAAGGAACCGACCCAGAGTCCCTGGCTAACGGCTCTCATCTCGTCGGCCCCCTTTATTTTAATCATCGGCTTTTGGATCTTTTTCATGCGTCAGATGCAAAGCGGCGGGAATAAAGCCCTTTCTTTTGGAAAGAGCCGCGCAAAGCTGCTTTCCTCTCAACAGAAGAAGGCCACTTTCAAGGATGTTGCCGGTGCCGAGGAAGCCAAGGAAGAGCTGCAAGAGATTATTGAGTTTCTAAAGGAACCTCAGAAATTTCAGAAGCTGGGTGGGAGAATTCCCAAAGGTGTCCTGCTCGTGGGACCGCCTGGAACAGGAAAAACACTGATGGCTCGTGCGATTGCCGGAGAAGCAGGGGTCCCGTTTTTTTCCATCAGTGGCTCAGACTTTGTGGAGATGTTTGTGGGAGTCGGTGCTTCAAGGGTTCGTGATCTATTCGAACAGGGGAAAAAGAATGCCCCCTGCATCATTTTCATCGATGAAATTGACGCCGTCGGCCGTCACCGTGGAGCCGGATTAGGGGGCGGGCACGATGAACGCGAACAGACCTTGAACCAGCTTTTGGTGGAGATGGATGGATTTGAGTCGAATGAAGGAGTCATTTTGATTGCTGCGACAAACCGTCCCGATGTGCTGGATCCAGCACTATTGAGGCCTGGCCGGTTCGACCGTCGTGTCATTGTGCCGCGTCCGGATGTGAAGGGGCGGGAAGGGATATTGCGCGTCCATACCAAGAAAATCCCATTGGCCGAGGATGTTGACATCAGTGTGCTGGCCCGTGGCACTCCTGGTTTTTCAGGGGCTGATCTTTCCAACCTGGTCAATGAAGCGGCTTTGAATGCGGCCCGCTACAACCAGAGAAGTGTCAACATGGTGGATTTTGAAGGAGCAAAAGACAAGGTTCTCATGGGTGTTGAGCGGAAATCGCTGATCATTAGTGATGCGGAAAAAAGAAATACGGCCTACCACGAGGCGGGACATGCCTTAGTGGCGGCGATCCTCCCGCATGCAGATCCGCTCCATAAAGTCACGATCATTCCTCGAGGGATGGCATTGGGTGTGACCATGCAATTGCCCACTGACGACAAGCATACTTATACCAAGGATTTCCTTGAGAGTCAGATAGCCATCATGATGGGTGGGAGATTGGCTGAAGAGCTCTTCTTAGGCCATATGACTACGGGTGCAGGGAATGACATCGAACAAGCGACCGAGTTAGCGCGTCGTATGGTATGTGATTTTGGGATGTCGTCGCTTGGCCCTTTAACCTATGGGAAACGGGAAGAACAAATTTTTCTCGGGCGAGAAATTGCCCAGCACCGGGACTATAGCGAAGACACCGCAATTCGTATTGATCAGGAGATCCGGAGATTCGTGAACGAAGGATATGAGAATGCCAAGAAGATCTTGGAGGAAAACCGGGACACTCTGTGTCGTATTGCTGAAGCCTTGCTAGAAAAAGAAGTTCTGGATGCCAATGAAGTTCACATGATCATCAACAACATACCCCTGGAAGAGAAGCCGAGCTCGGTCACCGCCTCTGTAAGCGAGACCCCGGAGGATACGAAAAAGCAAGTTGTTCAGTCATTGTCTCCGTCTAGGCCATCCTTGGTAGATAAGCAGCGGGAAAAACCGGCGCCTGCATAATCCCTGGTGGTTAGTCGGAAGAAGCTAGTGTTCTAGAGAAACTCAACTCTAACCCATCGAAGATTGTTCCTTTCTGCCGTCTGCAGGGTCCTTCCCTTGCCGGGGGCTCCCTCCCGGGCAATTCCTTCTGTGTGGATTCGTGGACTCTCACATGCCGGTTCGTGCCCAGTTTGTAGTGAACCTTCCGTCACGCAAGCTATTGCTGGGGAAGCGTACGCTCATTATGGGGATCTTAAATGTGACGCCCGATTCGTTTTACGACGGGAATCGTTACCTTAGATTATCCGACGCCGTTGCCCGAGGGATGCAAATGGTGGAAGAGGGAGCAGACCTTATTGACATTGGAGGCGAGTCGACCCGGCCGCCGCGTCGTCGAATCCTGCCGGCTGTAGAAGAGATCCGCAGGGTAGTTCCCGTCATTGAAGCCTTAAAGAAACGTGTTAAGGTCCCCATCGCGATCGACACTTATAAAGCTGTTGTGGCGGAAGCCGCTGTAGCGGCAGGGGCTGAGATCATTAATGACATTGGAGGGTTCCGCCTGGATCCACAGCTCCCGAGACTTGCCGCCCGGGAAAAAATAGGCATCATTTTGATGCACTCTCGAGGAAAGGCAACCAGACTGCATTCTTTACCGGCACTTAAAAACATTGTTCGCGCTGTGACCGAAAGTCTGGAGCGGTCAATAAAAAGGGCCATCCAGGCTGGGGTTCGGCGACAACAACTCATGGTGGATCCTGGTTTGGGCTTTGGGAAGCGGCCCGAAGAAAACTGGATTCTGTTGAAGAACCTGGCGCGTTTTCAAATGTTCGGACTCCCGCTACTCGTGGGGGCTTCGAGGAAGTCATTTATAGGGGGACTTCTCAAGGAGCCAGTCGAAGGACGCTTGTTAGGAAGCTTGGCTTGTGCCGCAAGTGCCGTTCTCTCAGGGGTCCACATCCTGCGGGTCCACGATGTAAAGGAAACGGTCCAGGTGGCTAGAGTGTGTGACAGGATGATGCAATCCTCTGGGATAAACCAATGAACCCATTTGAGTTGCTGAGCATCGAAAAGCTGACGCCGTATGCCATCCTCGACATTCTCATTGTCAGCGTGTTGATCTATCAACTATTGATCTTGATTCGAGGAACCCGTGCTGTACAGATGGCGCTTGGAGTGGGAGTTTTAGTCATCTTCTTTTACCTGACCCGTTGGCTTCGTCTGGAAACAGTTCAATGGGTTCTAACCAACATGCTTCCCTATATTGGGTTTGGAATCGTCGTTCTCTTTTCGGCGGAAATTCGCCGTGCCCTGGCCAATATAGGGAAGAACCCTCTACTACGCAGGTTGTCTCAGAATTCATTCGTCGAGATCTACGATGATATTGTTCTAGCAGCGACCACCTTGGCATCGCAGCGAATCGGCGCCCTGATTGTTATCGAACGTGAAATCGGACTGAAAAACTATATTGATAGCGGCATTGGGGTTGACGCAGTTCTTTCTTACGATCTTTTGGTGGCGATCTTCGCCCCTGGAGCACCTTTGCACGACGGAGCCGTGATCATTCAGAAAGATCGAATCGCCGCCGCGGCATGCTTTTTGCCCCTGACCGTTAATCCGATCCTGAGTAAAGAACTGGGGACGCGTCACCGAGCCGCCATTGGGGTGACCGAGGAGTCTGACGCGGTTGTCGTGGTGATCTCTGAAGAGAGCGGAATTGTCTCTCTGGTACGGAGTGGCCAGATTGAGCGGAGCTTGGACGGAGAGATGTTACGCGATCGGCTGGAGAGTATCTTTGAAGGTCGACCAGGGCTGAGCAAGATGCCTCTGAAGACTGACCTTGTGGAGGGCAAGTGACTCGTTATCTGAGTCGCGCTCCGCGGCTACCTATTCCGCAATTTCTCCTTGAAGCTGACTTCATTATTTTTGTCGCTCCTTTTGTGGATTGCCCTCAATGGCGAACCGAAATCAGAAGTCGGATTTAGAGTGCCATTGGAATTCCGGAATACTCCTTCCAAGGTGGAAGTCCTCTCGGATTCGGTGAATACGGTAGACATTCGAGTCCTGGCTTCTTCCAGCTTAGTCAAACGAATCACTCCGTCAGAAATCAGTGCAACGGTCAACCTGTCAAACTGGAGTCTCGGTGAACGAACATATAAGCTCACAGGAGAGAACATCCGGATTCCGTTCGGTGCCATCGTCACCAAAATTACTCCCAACACGATCCGTCTGCGATTTGAACCGACCCATCAGAAATCCGTCGAAATCCGACCGCGGATTGTCGGCAGGCCGGCTGGAGGTTACAGCGTCTCACTGGTCAACTGCATTCCTCCAAGAGCTGAAATCGAAGGGCCTGCCAGTCATCTCGATAATATTCAGTTTGTCTATACAGATAGTGTCGATATTACCGATCGATATTCTAAGGTGGACCGCAGCGTGCAAGTCTTTGCGGAAGACCCAATTGTTAGAATCTTAAAACAACAGGAAGTTCTGGTTGAGGTCAACATCATACCGAAGTAAAACGATGGCCCTGAGACGTAGGGGATATGAGACCTCCCAATCTTAAGGATCGGGAAACGAGCCTATCATGAAACGAAGACTCTTCGGAACAGATGGAATCCGTGGGGAAGCCGGTGTTTTCCCCTTGGATCAAGAAACAGTTAAGAAAGTGGGCGCCGCTCTCGCGCTTTCGATGCAAAATGGAGGGCACCAGCTTAAGGTGGCAATCGGCCGGGATACACGGGAGTCTGGAACTTGGATTTCGAAGGTTCTTCTGGATGCCCTGGTCTCATGCGATGTGGAAGCGGTTTGGGATCTGGGGGTTATCACGACACCTGGGCTGGCTTTCCTGACTCGGCGGCATGAGTTTGATGTAGGGATAATGATTTCAGCATCTCACAATCCCTACCAGGACAATGGAATCAAAGTTTTTAGCTCGGAAGGCACGAAGCTTTCCGACGAAAAGGAATTCCAAATTGAAAGCCTCGTCTTCAATGGAACTCCCCCATCTACTCCTTCCATTCGCAAAGCAAAGCGTGCGCGTATCGTTCAAGCAGAGGATCGAAGTGAAGAGTATGTGGCGTTCTTAGCGTCCCAAGTGGAAGGGAACCTAAGCAGATTCCGTGTGGGTCTGGATGCTGCCCATGGAGCGGCCTTTTCCATCGCGCCTCGATTGTTTCGCCGACTCGGGGCCGAAGTAGAGGTCATCAACGACCAGCCGGATGGGAAGAATATCAATCATAATTGTGGTTCGTTGCACTTAGACAGGGTCCGCACGCTAGTCTGTGAGAAAGGATTGGATTATGGGGTGGCATTTGATGGTGATGCCGATCGATCCCTGTTCGTCATGGCAAACGGAAAGGTCTTCGATGGAGATTCCATTCTCTATGCTCTTTCGCTCGACCTCCTCGAAAAAAGCAGATTGAAAGGCAATTGTGTGGTCGGAACCGTGATGACGAACTATGCGCTCGAACTCGCCCTACAACGCAAGAATATCCGACTTGTCCGGGCGGCGGTTGGAGACCGGTACGTGCTGGAGGGGATGGACAAAGCAGGTGCAAATCTCGGCGGAGAACCCTCGGGGCACATCATACTGCGGGATCTTCACACGACTGGTGACGGATGCCTTACGGCCGCTGTGTTGGCGGGACTGATGGCGGCTCGCCAGACTCGGTTGGAATCTCTGGTTGAGGGTTTTCAACCCTTCCCGCAGTTGCTCGATGGCTTGCGGGTGAAACAGAAGATCCCCTTGGAGGAGTCCCCTGTCATGACTCGGTTGATCAGAGCTGCCGAAGCACGACTCCAAGGAGGGGGCCGCGTCGTCGTCCGCTATTCAGGAACCGAGCCGTTGCTTAGAATTATGGCGGAAGGGGCCGATGCCGAGCTGGTGAGAGAAATAGTGGCCGATCTCAAGCAGGAATTTGCTCAA
>CAWBAT010000005.1:0-360000 GCA_963786955.1 uncultured Acidimicrobiia bacterium | reverse complement strand
GGGGATTTCCGAATGGGGGAACCCCTCCGAGATAAAATCGGAGACTGCTCGCTGAATACATAGGAGAGTAAGAGCGAACCCAGGGAAGTGAACCATCTCAGTACCTGGAGGAAAAGAAAACAAACGTGATTCCGCAAGTAGCGGCGAGCGAAATCGGAACAGCCCAAACCAGTCGAGAGCAATCGATGATTCGGGGTTGTAGGACCGCATAAGTAGAGTTAACAATCGAGCAGTTAGCCGAACCGGTCTGGAAAGCGGGGCCATAGAGTGTGATAGCCATGTAGGCGAAAACTGATCTCGACTCGAAGCGGTATCCTGAGTACCGCGGGGCACGAGAAACCCTGCGGAATCCGGGAGGACCATCTCCTAAGGCTAAATACTCGCTTGTGACCGATAGTGAACCAGTACCGTGAGGGAAAGGTGAAAAGAACCCCTGCGAGGGGAGTGAAATAGTACCTGAAACCGTGTGCCTACAAGCAGTGGGAGGGCGATGCCGCAAGGTAAGCCTGACCGCGTGCCTCTTGCATAATGAGCCGGCTAGTTATTCTCTGTGGCAAGGTTAAGCGTAAGCGAGCCGAAGCGAAAGCGAGTCTGAATAGGGCGTTCAGTCGCAGGAATAGACGCGAAGCGGGATGATCTACCCTTGGCCAGGGTGAAACTCGGGTAACACCGAGTGGAGGCCCGAACCAGTGTTGGTTGAAAACAGCTTGGATGAGCTGAGGGTAGGGGTGAAAGGCTAATCAAATTCCGTGATAGCTCGTTCTCCCCGAAATAGCTTTAGGGCTAGCCTCAGGTGATTTGTCGCGGTGGTAGAGAACTGAATGGACTAGGGGCCTTACCAGGTTACCGAATCCAATCAAACTCCGAATGCCGTTAACAACAGCCGGGAGTCAGACAGCGGGGGCTAAGCTTCATTGTCGAGAGGGAAAGAGCCCAGACCACCAGCTAAGGTCCCAAAGTACAGGCTAAGTGGGAAAGGAAGTGGAGACGCTCAGACAGCCAGGAGGTTGGCTTAGAAGCAGCCATCCTTTAAAGAAAGCGTAATAGCTCACTGGTCAAGCGGTTCTGCGCCGACAATTCAACGGGGCTAAAGCCTGTCACCGAAGCTGTGGACTTGTAATCGCTCGAGGCGGATACATTTGGTAGGGGAGCATTCTGTAGGGGTTGAAGCCAGACCGAAAGGACTGGTGGACGCTACAGAAGAGACCCTGCCGGCATAAGTAGCGATAAACGCAGGTGAGAACCCTGCGTCGCCGAAAGTCTAAGGTTTCCTGAGAAAGGTTAATCCGCTCAGGGTTAGTCGGTCCCTAAGGCGAGGCCGAAAGGCGTAGCCGATGGAAACCAGGTTAATATTCCGGACTGTCCGATTGGACGTTATCACGATGGGGTGACGCAGAAGGATAGGCAGGACGGCTGATGGATGTGCCGTTTCAAGCTGGTAGGAGGATCCGGCAGGCAAATCCGCTCGGGTCATTAACTCTGAAAAGCGAGTACGAGCCCGCAAGGGCGAATCAAAGCTGCTGAGTCCACGCTGCCAAGAAAAACCTCTAAGGAGTCTCGATGGATAACCGTACCGCAAACCGACACAGGTAGACGAGGAGAATATCCAAAGGCGCTTGAGAGAACACTCGTTCAGGAACTCGGCAAATTAGCTCCGTAACTTCGGAAGAAGGAGTGCCCCGGTAGGGTTTATAGCCCGAGGGGGTCGCAGTGAAATGGCCCAAGCGACTGTTTAACAAAAACACAGGTCTCTGCAAAGTCGAAAACGACGTATAGGGGCTGACGCCTGCCCGGTGCCGGAAGGTTAAAGGGAGAGGTTAGCCGCAAGGCGAAGCTTTGAACTGAAGCCCCGGTGAACGGCGGCCGTAACTATAACGGTCCTAAGGTAGCGAAATTCCTTGTCGGGTAAGTTCCGACCTGCACGAATGGCGTAACGATTTGAGCGACTGTCTTAACGAGTGACTCAGCGAACTTGTAGTACCGGTGAAGATGCCGGTTACCCGCATCTAGACGGAAAGACCCCGTGCACCTTTACTATACCCTAGCCATGAATTATGGTGCTTGATGCGCAGGATAGGTGGGAGGCTTTGAACCATGGCTTTCGGGCTGTGGGGAGCCAACGGTGAGATACCACCCTTATGAGTTCTGTGATTCTAACCTCGTCCCGTAATCCGGGACAGGGACATTGCTAGGCGGGTAGTTTGACTGGGGCGGTCGCCTCCTAAAATGTAACGGAGGCGCTCGAAGGTGTGCTCAGGCTGTTTGGAAATCAGCCGTAGAGTGTAAAGGCATAAGCACGCTTGACTGCGAGACAGACAAGTCGAGCAGGTACGAAAGCAGGACTTAGTGATCCGGTGGTTCTGCATGGAAGGGCCATCGCTCAACGGATAAAAGGTACGCCGGGGATAACAGGCTGATCTTGCCCAAGAGTTCATATCGACGGCAAGGTTTGGCACCTCGATGTCGGCTCATCGCATCCTGGAGCTGTAGAAGGTTCCAAGGGTTAGGCTGTTCGCCTATTAAAGCGGTACGTGAGCTGGGTTCAGAACGTCGTGAGACAGTTCGGTCCCTATCTGATGTGGGCGCAGGAGATTTGAGGAGGGCTGTCCTTAGTACGAGAGGACCGGGATGGACGAACCTCTAGTGTACCAGTTGTCCCGCCAGGGGCAGTGCTGGGTAGCTAAGTTCGGTAGAGATAAACGCTGAATGCATCTAAGCGTGAAGCTCGCTCCAAGATGAGATCTCCCACGTATCAGAGCCCGTTGTAGACCACGACGTTGATAGGCTGGATGTGTAAGGTCAGTAATGGCTTTAGCTAACCAGTACTAATCGGCCGTTCGGCTTGACCATTATTTTATTATTTGCGGGGGCGGATGGGTGCTTTCTCAAAGGCACTTGATCAGCTCTCGTTGAGTAAGTTATTATGTTAACATGAGGATTCAATGTCAAGTTCGGCCCCGCTGGGCGGGGCCTGTCCCGGTGATTCTGGCGAGGGGGTCACACCCGTTCCCATCCCGAACACGGCAGTTAAGCCCCTCAGCGCCGATGGTACTGCCCGGGTAACTGGGTGGGAGAGTAGGTCGTTGCCGGGATCTTTTATAAAGCCTCGATGAAAATCGAGGCTTTTTTTTTCGGGAATTTTCTTATGGCTTGCCTACTGGGTGGAACAGACGGGAGGAGAAATCTTTCCAAACACCGCTTCGTACCAGTCCTCCTCTTGGAAATGGGAAATGGTCTCAGTTGTTTGCAATCCCGAATTGGGTGCCTCCGACTGAACCAGTTTCGGTCCAGCAGAAGAAATCTTTCCGTCGATTGGCGTGGCTCCCAATCATAGGGGACAACTCAGTAACCTGGATTGCCGTCTAATCTCAGAGCGGTCTTGGAGGGTTAAATGAGAATCACGTCGCTGCGCCTTGCTTTCCTCGGTCTCTTATGGATTGCGAATATGACGGCCACTGCTTGGGCTCAATCAGAACCCAAGGTCAATATTCGGAAGGAAGCTCCACCGCTCCCTCCGGAAGAAATCATCCAAAAATTTGCGGCCAAAGAAGCAGAGTTTCGAAAGGCTCGGGATAAATACACTTATCGGCAGACCGTCAAAATGGAAGTGCTGGAGCAGGACGGGAGACGAACCGGGGAAGAATATTTCGTTCTCTCTGATATCTTGTTCGATGATCGAGGGCGTCGCCTCGAAAAAGTCTTGAAGGCTCCTCCCAGCACCCTGCAACGCATTCTGCTGACTCCCGAAGATCTCAATGATATCCAGAATATTTACCCTTTTGTGCTGACCACAGATAGCATTGGAAAATACAATCTCACCTATCTTGGCAAAGAAAAAATTGACGAGATCGACTGTTATGTCTTCGATGTGACGCCCAAGCATATTGAAGGGGAAGAACGTTTTTTTGAAGGCAAGATCTGGGTCGATGACCAGGACTTGCAAATCGTCAAGACGTTTGGGAAGACAGTCTACCAAATCACCCGAAAGACCCGCGAACAGCGCTTCCCTCGATTTGAAACCTATCGCAGTAATGTCGACGGGAAATATTGGTTCCCGGTCTACACGAAGGCGGATGATGTCTTACGCTTTGCGAATGGAGACAATGTCCGTATTCGCGAAGTGGTTAAGTATGAGAACTACAGGCGGTATGAAGCCGAGGTAAAGATTACCGTTGCGGACGAAGCTGCCCCAGAAGAGAAGAAGGCCAATCCCAAGTGATCCGCTCCACCCCACCGCTTTTGCCCGCCATTCAGCCTAAGCCCCAGTCTTCGCTTCAGTGGAGAATTCGGGCCTGACCTTGGGGCCCGCTTGATTACTCAATGGGCGCGCTCCTCGTAAAAATAATCTTGACAACAAAATAATCGTTCGTATGATTAACTTATACGTTGATTCAAACGATCGTATACTTCAATCGCTGAAATTACTACCCATGAGCGAACCCGCAAAAATTCGTATTCTGGACTCTGCGGAGAGACTTTTTGCGCGTAACGGATTCGAGGCGACATCCCTTCGCGCCATCATCGTTGAGGCCCGGGTAAATTTGGCTTCCGTTCACTACTACTACAGAAGCAAGGAGGGGCTGATTCGTGCCGTCATCGAGAGACGGTTTGCTCCAATCAATCAAGAACGCCTCCGCCTTCTAGAAGAATGCCAAACAGACTGCAGGGGATCGCACTCCTTCGGTAGAACAAATCCTCGAAGCCTTTCTCCTGCCGATGGTCTTAATCGGAATGAAGAAATCGAAAAGCAACTCTTACCTGATGCAGCTCGGTGGGAGAATTCTGCTTGAGTCGGGAGCCTCTTTTGAACGGATTGTGGAAGAGCAATTTAAGGAAGTGGCGCGATCGATTTTTCGAGGCGTTTCAACAAGGCTATGCCTCAGCTGGCGCCGAATGAAATTGCTTGGCGTATGAATTTTACGATTGGAGCCGCCGCAAAAGCGATGTTCGCAGGAATACCAATAAAAGTTTTGTCGAATATGTTTCAGCAGGCGGATGAGGCATTCGACGTAGAACAGATTGCGTCTCGACTGATCCGGTATACAGCTGCAGGAATGAAGGCGCCAGAACCAGCGGCATGGGAAAATCGGGGTGAACTCCCCTCCAGTTAAGCTTTTGGCTTTTGCCAGGAGGTTCTTATGATTCGGGCGGGGTGCTGGGATTGTGGGCCACAGCGTGATGGTCCTGATTTTTTAACCAGTAGGACGAGCGGCTGGCTAAGTTGGCGAGCCCTTCCGAAGCTTGGCGTGACTCACAATTCCAATACAAATGTTCAAAAGAAGCTGTCCAGGCTTACCTCGCAGGCAAGCTGTACCGCGATCTTTGCCTTGTGGGTATGTTCTCTCACTCTTGCGGCTACGGCTCCGAACCCCGACTCCAAGCCGGAAAAGACAGGGAACCTTGACTGGAAAGACTTTAGTTCTCACTCTAAAAGAAGCAGTCCAAATCGGGCTCACGGAAGATGGGAATACGCGAGTCCTCCTGGCAATGCAATATGTTCGCCAGGCAAAAGCGCAAACGGCGATTGAACGGGCCAACCTGCTGCCCAATATCGATGCCAGCCTCATCCAGCAGAATCGCACGACTAACCTTGAAGCCATAGGAATCAATTTCAGCTCGATTCCTCCAAGCTTTCGCCCGCCGACCTTTGTCGGTCCTTTCAGCACCTTCGACGCGCGCGTGAAAGGTAACCAGATGATTTTTGATTTCAGCACCATACGGAGGTTTCAAGCTTCAAAGGTTGGACTAACCGAGGCCCAGCTGCAACAAGATCAGACCCGAAATGAAGTGACCGCGTCTATTGCTGTTCAATATCTATCGGTGCTTCGGGCGGAAGCCAGTCTGCAGACCGCTCGAGCGAATGTCGCTCTAGCACAGGCTTTGTGGGAGTTAGCGGAAAACCAGAAGAATGCAGGCACGGGAACCGGAATTGAGTTGACGCGGGCCGAAGTTCAGCTGGCCAATGCGCGGCAGCAACGCATCGAGGCCGAGCTAGAGCGGCGGAAGACTCAACTGCAATTGCTTAAGACGATCGGTCTGCCGCTGGACACAACCGTCGAGTTTAACGAACAACTGAATTTTGCCCCATTGACTCCTAACCCTCTGCCCGATGTGATTCAGACGGCTCTTACTTCCAGAGCGGACCTCCTGGCTCAAGAAAAGAAGGAGGAGAAATTGAAGCTTCTATATAGCGCGGTCAAATGGGAGCGTTTGCCTTCCTTCTATGGGTTTGGGGATTATGGATCATTGGGCGACAGCGCCAGCTCATCACTTCCCACTCGAGCCATCGGAGTGTTGGTGAGCGTCCCGGTCTTCGACGGAGGACGTCGCGATGCACGCCGCCTTGAGACCCTGACCCGATTGGAATCGGAACGAATCGTCAGCCAGGAACTCCGCCAGCAGATCGAACTGGAGGTGCGCACCTCGTTGGATAAGCTGCACTCGTCTGAAGAGCAAGTCCGGGTGGCTGAGGAAGGCCTCCGGTTGTCACAAGCCGAACTCGAACAGGCCCAACGGCGTTATCAAGCCGGAATAACATCCGGCTTAGAGATTACCGACGCCCAGACACGGTTGGAACGTGCCCGAGAAAACCGGGTGATTACCTTGTTTCAGCATAATCGCGCGAAGATTGATCTCGGGCAGGCAATGGGCACCATTCAAACGATGGTAGAAACAGGAGGAATCAGTCAGTAATGCCAACGGATGAATTAATGTTTGTAAGTAATTCCCCCCTCAAGTTCCGCCTTTGAAGGAGGGGAAGTGTGAAAAGATTCCGCCGGGTCGGGATGAAGCGTTGAGAATGCTTCATGCCTACAACATAATGGTAAGCCCTTTGAAATCATTGTAGGCCGCGTGACCGCACGCGGCGTTTTCCAATTTTTTCACACCTTAAGGGGAGCTACGAAGGGATTGTACTAACGGCTTTAGTCTTTCCAGAGTCAAGTTGAAAAGAAACGACTAAAGTCGTCACTACAAACCACCAATAAGACCGCTCATCATTTCTTTCACACCATCAGGACCACCGGGGGGTGGGGTGCTCCCAATGCAGTGGAGGGAGGAAGGAGACAGAGCAAGATGAAGAAGCCGAGCAAAAAAACGTTTGTTACGGTGTTGGTTGCCCTGCTTGGAATTGCCATTGGGGCTCATTACTGGGACCACTGGCGTGGCGAGGACGGGCAAACGATCAAGATCTCAGGCAACATTGAATTGACAGAAGTCGAAATCGCCTTTAAATCAGCCGGCCGCTTAGTCTTTCTTGCTGTAAACGAGGGGGATTCCGTCAAAAAAGGAGAGCTTATTGCCAGACTGGATCAGGAAGAGCTTAGCGAGCGCCGAAACAGCGCGCAGGCTGCTTTCACGTCGACTGAATCCCGTCTGGGCCAGATGACCACGTCTATCCAGTTTCAGGGTGAGCAAGTGGAAGGGCAACTCGCTCGCGCCAGAGCCGAGTTGCAGCAGACCGAGGCCGCGCTCAGAGAACTGGAAGCAGGATCACGAAAGCAAGAGATTGAAGCTTCCCGAGCGGTTATGTTGAAGGCTGAAACAGAATTTGCCAAAGCGGAACGCGATTGGAATAGAGCTCAAACCTTGTATCAGAAGGAAGATATCTCGACGTCTCAATATGATGATTTTCGAGCGCGTTTTGAAAGTGCGGCCGCGCTCCTTCAACAATCCCGTGAGCAGTATGATTTGGTGAAAGAAGGTCCACACAAAGAAAGGATCGAAGCAGCCCGCGCTCAGGTAGAGCGGGCAAAAGCCAACCTACGCTTGGCTGAAGCGAATCGTTTGGAGTTGGTACGGCTTCATCAGGAGAAATCTGCCCGCGAATCAGATGTTCGTCAAGCTCGATCCCAACTAGGAGTTTTTGAAACCCAGTTGAGAGATTCCGAAGTGTTTGCTCCGATGGATGGGATCGTTCTGGTAAAAGCCGCAGAACCCGGTGAAGTCCTGGCAGCCGGCACGACGGTAGTGACTCTGGGAAACTTAGCCAAACCCTGGTTAAGAGGTTATATCAATGAAAAAGACTTGGGCCGGGTGAAGTTGGGAACGGAAGTGAAAGTGACTACGGATTCATATCCTGGAAAAGTCTACGCCGGGAAGATCACTTTCATTGCCGCAGAAGCGGAATTTACTCCGAAACAAATTCAGACCCAAGAAGAACGCGTAAAACTGGTGTATCGGATCAAGATTGAGATCAACAACCCCAATGGGGAATTGAAGTCCAATATGCCTGCGGACGCGGTGATTCCTATCTAAGTGTTGAAATTCATGAATCCGATGACGAATTCTCGACAAGCGTTTCTCAGTAACCCCGCGCTTCAGGGCGGGGTTACTCCAACAGGGCCGCCTGAGATTCGCAAGTGTAATGAGTAAATACGCTACTAAGTCTCTCGGATCAGGATTCGTTTCTCCATGACTCCTCTTGAACCGGCCATTTCGATCCAGAATTGCAGCCGCAAGTTTGGTGAATTAACGGCTGTCCACCGCCTCACATTCAATGTGACCCAGGGGGAAATTTTTGGCCTTGTCGGTCCCGACGGTGCGGGTAAAACAACCACTTTACGGATGTTGTGTGGCCTGTTGGAACCTTCTGAAGGAGAAATACACGTGGCAGGCCATGATGTCCGCAAGGATTTGCTGGCTATCAGGGACAGCATTGGGTATATGGCGCAACGCTTCGGGATGTATCTGGATTTAACCGTCCAAGAAAACCTCCACTTTTATGCGGAGCTTTTCGGTGTCTCCCCTCAAAAGCGTGACGAACGAATGATCCGTTTGTTGCGAATGACACGAATGGAGCCCTTTGGAAAACGCCAGGCCGGACAGTTGTCAGGAGGCATGAAACAGAAACTAGCTTTGATGTGTAGTTTGCTTCATCGCCCGAAAATACTGATCCTCGATGAACCGACAAACGGGGTCGACCCGGTTTCACGGCGAGAGTTTTGGACAATTCTCTACCAGTTGGTTAACGAAGACTTAACGGTTTTAATTACGACAGCCTATTTAGACGAAGCGGAACGTTGCAACCGAGTGGGTCTGCTATCAGCGGGACGCCTCATTCGTTGCGATTCTCCGAGCCAGCTCAAGAAAATGATGCGAGAAATCTGCTACGAACTGGAATGTCCTGACCGACGCACGGCCCGAGCACTCCTCCTCGCTCTTCCAGGAGTTGTCAGTGTGGAGCCTGCAGGTGCGACACTTCATGCTTTCTTAAATCCTGACATTATTCAGGTGTCCCAAATCCAAGCGCTTTTGCGAGACCAGGGACTCCAGCCGGCAACCCTTAAGCAAATTACTCCCACACTCGAGGATATCTTTATTGCAGAAATCCAAAAGGCTGAGCGGCACTGAATATGGATAGCCCAGATCTGGCAGTGGAAGCCCAAAGGCTAACCCGACGTTTTGGAGATTTTGTGGCGGTCGACGACGTCAATCTAACTGTCAAGCGCGGGGAGATCTTTGGCTTTCTGGGATCGAACGGCGCCGGGAAAACCACCACGATTCGGATGTTGTGCGGGCTGCTGACCCCGAGCAGCGGAGCGGCGAGAGTGGCCGGTTTCGACTTGGCTACTCAGGCAGAGCAAATCAAACAAAATATCGGGTATATGTCTCAAAGGTTTTCTCTTTACGATGATTTGAGCGTGGAAGAGAACATTGATTTTTTTAGCGGGGTCTATGGGATTTCCATGAATCAACGGAAGACTCGCAAGAATTTTGTGCTGCAGATCTCTGGACTGGAAAACCGGCACACCACCATGACCCGGCTTTTGCCGGGGGGGTGGAAACAACGACTGGCTCTGGGCTGCGCCATACTTCATGAGCCCCCGATCCTGTTTCTGGACGAGCCGACTTCCGGTGTCGATCCCATCGCCCGGCGCAATTTCTGGGACTTGATCTACCAGCTCTCTGCGAAAGGGCAAACGATCTTTGTGACCACTCACTATATGGATGAAGCCGAATATTGTCATCGACTGGCCTTGATGCATCGTGGCCGGATCATTGCCCTGGGGTCGACGGCCACACTTAAAGAAAGACTCAAATCTTATCAATTGATGCATCTGGACTCATCGGATCTGTTCGAAAGCATGAAAGCTCTGGAAGGAGCTGAAGGGATCCTGGAAACGGCTGTTTTTGGAAGTGGCCTTCATATAACTGTTCGCGATCCGAGAATGGCCAGCGCCATTATACAGGACGAGCTTTCGAAAAGGCACATTCGGATTGATCGGTTGGAAGTCATTGCACCCTCCATGGAAGATGTCTTTGTCGCCATGATTGAAGAAGAGGATCGTAAAGCCCCATGAACATCCGACGGACCCGGGCTGTTGCTCAAAAAGAATTTCTGCACATTGTGCGCGATGTCCGCAGCTTGATCCTGGCACTGGCGATGCCCATGATGATGCTCTTACTTTTTGGCTATGCTCTTTCCCTCGATGTCGACTCCATCCCAACCATTGTTTGGGATCAAGACAAAACCCCGCAAAGCCGGGATTTGGTGGAAAAATTTCGGGCCACTCGCTTTTTTAAGGTCCTTGGGGAAACCGAAAACTATTCGGCTATTGAAAAGGGAATCAACCGTGGACAGATTAGCTTCGCGATCATCGTCCCGCGAGACTACTCCAAGGAACTACTCAGTGGAAGAGAGGCCCGTGTCCAAGTCATTTTTGATGGAAGTGATTCCAATACGGCTTCAATCGCTGTGGGATATGCGGATACCGTCTTGCAGGCCTATTCCGCTGAACTCCGAAAACTGGCCATCGAGCGCAAGGCGGGTAGGGAATTCCCCATCCCGGTGGAGCCTCGTCTTCGGGTCTGGTACAACAGTGAACTGAAGTCCAAGAATTACATTGTTCCCGGTTTGATTGCCGTTATTCTCATGATCATTTCCGCTTTGCTGACCTCCTTGACGATTGCCCGCGAGTGGGAAATGGGGACGATGGAACAGCTCCTGACAACTCCTTTGAGGGCGGCAGAGCTCGTGCTTGGCAAGATGTTGGCATTCTTTACTCTCGGGGTGATGGATGCCTTGACCGCCGTTGCCATAGGGGTTTTAATTTTTGATGTCCCTTTTCGGGGGAGTTTGCTTTTACTTTTCATGACGACCTGTATTTTCCTTACCGGGTCCCTGTGCTGGGGAATTTTAATTTCTGCTCTGGCGCGTTCACAGCTCCTGGCATTCCAAATGGGGATCATCAGCTCTTTTTTGCCAGCGTTCCTGCTCTCGGGATTTATCTTCTCCATCGAAAACATGCCCTGGGTTGTTCAATTCGTTACTTACATTGTTCCGGCCCGATACTTTGTCACGCTGTTGAAAGGGATCTTCTTAAAAGGTGTTGGCGTGAACGTGTTGTGGCCGGAAATTACGTTTCTGTTTCTGTATAGCCTTTTCGTTTTTGTGGCGGCGACCAGAAAAGTGGGGAGCCGGTTGGCTTGATGAAGCAACGGTTCTTGGGGGGCAAGAGGCGGATCAGGACAATCATCGCGCGAGGGGACTATGTGGGGAAGGATCCGAGTAATCGTCATCAAAGAATTTCGACAAGCATTGCGCGAACCGCGGATGCGCATTGTGCTTTTCCTGCCTCCAATCATCCAATTGGTCATTTTCGGATTTGCGGTGAATCTGGATGTTACTGACGCCAAGATGGGTTGGATGGATCTTGACCGAACCCCTGTGAGCCGCGAATTGCGCGAAGCCTTTGAATGCCTCCCCGAATTTCAGGCTGACTGAATATCCACGGAACGACCAGGAGACCAGGAATTTACTGGACCGGGGTCAGGTGATGGCCATAGTTCGGGTCCTTCCCGGATTTGGAAAAGATGTCAAACGAGGGGATACTTCGGCCGTACAGATCCTAGTGGAAGGAAGCAATTCGAACACGGCTTCGCTTAATCTCCAGTTATGCGATTCAGGTCGTGTCCGTTTCGCGGCCGACCGGCTCAATGAGGTACAACGCCAATGGATGGTGGCCCCAACGATGGTCAGCAGGGACGGCGCTCAATTTGGCTATCCCGAAGCTAGATGTGCGGCGTAGAGTCTGGTTCAATTCGGATCTGAAAAGTCGGAATTACTTCGTTCCGGGGTGTTGGTCAATATTATAGCGATGGTGACGGTCATGCTGACCGCGATGAGCATCGTTCGAGAAAAAGAGATCGGAACGATGGAGCAACTCATGGTCACCCCAATCCGGCCGATGGAATTGATGCTTGGGAAAACGATTCCGTTTGCCATTGTCGGACTGGTGCAAGTCAGTGTGATGACAGGGCTCGCTCTCCTGGTGTTCCAGGTTCCGTTCCGCGGCAATTTCTTTTTTTTGCTGGGCTCTGCTGCCATTTTCCTCCTCACCACCCTGGGAGCGGGACTCTTCATCTCCACGATCTCTCATACGCAGCAGCAGGCCATGATGACGTTCTTCTTCATATTTATGCCTATGTTTTTACTGAGTGGTTTTTCATTTCCCATCAACAGCATGCCTGTCCTGGTCCAGTATGTCACCTACTTGAACCCGCTGCGATACTTTGTCGAAATCATCCGCGGAATCTTCCTGAAAGGGATTGGTATCCGTATCCTTTGGCCGCAGATTCTGGCATTGGGGGGGTATGGGGTCTTGATTCTCGTAGCCAGTGCCTTGAGATTCCAGAAGAAGCTCGACTAAAGTACGGGTCTTTTACCGAACCCGCCACCGCATCAGGCTTCCGCACTAAGACCGCTGCAGCGATGGGCGGACGATTCCCCGTCGCAACTATTTCTTGGGTTTGGAATATTGCAATTCCATGGCGACCAGCCGGGCGATCAGGATGGCGGGAAAGAGCTGACCGGTGAGAGCTTCTAATTGAGCGAGGGAGCGCGCAACCGGGTTAATGGGAGTAATATCTCCATATCCCACAGTTGAGAGAGTGACCATGCTGAAGTAGATAAGCTTGGATTCGAGAGCGTGGATATCCTGGTATGGAGTTCTGAATTGAAATGCGCCCGGTGACACCAATTCAACCAGAACATAGGCCGTAGACCACATGACGCCCACCAGTAAGTAAACAACGATTGCACCTTCCACCCGGAAAATAGTGATAGGACCCTCTCGGAATACGAGTGTCAGGACCAGGTAGGCTAAGGTTCCAATAAAAGCGAAACCCAGAATCTTCTCCGCCAGAAAGAGGTGATGGCTGTAATGGAAATGGCGCGCCCAAAGAATTGACATTTCTGCGCAGGCAAATCCGCCGACGACTGCAGCTCCAACTCCAGCTCGAAATACTGCCAGAACGCCGGAAAGTATAATCAATGATAAGAAAACTCCTGTGAAAATAGAGTGCAGGTAACCCAGTTCCGCCAATGGCTGAATGACAAAAAGCCTCAAGAGTAGCAGGACGAGAAGAATCAGGAGCATCTGGTCAGAAAACCATATGCTGGATAGAGTCTTGTATTTCTTGATCATGACGCAGGCCTATTCTCTTTGTATTTAAAGCGAACCCTATCTCATCTAGGCAAGAAGAGGAAGGGATCTTGGCCGGCATTCCTTTAGATAAGATAACGAGTCTTCAGGAATCCATTGTAGCCGGAGCCGTTGGCCCCGGACAAAAGGCCAGGGGGCCAGTTGCTCCTAGGGAATTCAGAAAAGAGTTTCCTGTCAGAGAGAAGGTGTGAAAGGATTCCGCCGGGTCAGCTGACCCGGCCTACAACACGGTGGCAAGTTCTTCGAAATTATTGTAGGCCGCGTGTCCTCACGCCGGGTTTTCCAATTCCTTCACACCTTCAGGGGGTGGCTGGGAACGAAATCTCCTACGGGAAGTACTCTTTGAATCGAAGGCAAAGATCCACGAAAGTCTTCAAGCCGAAACCGGTTGCCCCTGCAGAATAATATTTCCAAGGTTTGTCGAATATAAAAGGGCCAGCAATATCCAGATGAGCCCAGGCTGTATTTTCAGGGATAAACTCTTGCAGGAAGAGGCCGGCAGTAATTGCTCCTCCGTAAGGGCCTCCGACGTTGTTGATATCGGCGTACGGAGTCTTCAACAGTTCTTTGTATTCATCCGGTAAAGGCAGCTGCCAATAGTTTTCTCCATGGTTCTTTCCGGATTTGATGACGGCATCAATCAGGGGTTGGCTGTTACCCATGATTCCAGCATAGGCCTGGCCCAGGGCCCGCACCACGGCGCCGGTAAGGGTGGCAATATTGACGATATGCGTTGCCTTCAATTCTGCGGCGCGGGCATACGCATCAATCAAGACGAGTCGACCTTCCGCGTCGGTGTTATCGACTTGGACGGATTTGCCGTTCTTGGCCGTGAAGATATCCCCCGGCCTTTGAGCGTTGGCATCAGGGCTGTTTTCCGCAGAAGGGATAACGCCAACAACATGAATGGACGGTTTCAGCTGGGCAAGGGCTTTCATGGCGTACAGGACGGCAGCCGCTCCGGCCATGTCTCCCTTCATCTCGAGCATTCGGTCTGCGGGTTTAATCGAGATCCCGCCCGTGTCAAACGTAATTCCTTTCCCCACCAAGGCCAGCTTGACGGTAGTTGCTTGGGCGGAGTGGTACTCCAGAGTGATCAAGCGCGGAGGATGAATACTGCCTTTCCCCACAGAACTCAACCCCGTATAACCGTTCGCTTCCAGCTCTTTCTCATCTAAGACGGATACCTTCATCCCGTATTGATTTCCGATCTGGGCCGCCAGGGTTGCCAACACTTCAGGCGTGACGGCACACCCCGGTTCGTTCACAATCTCACGGCATTCGTTCACGACATTCGCAACGAGTGAATAACGGTTGAATTTTTCAGTGCACTCGGGCAAATCCACAGCCGAGCAAATCAAATGAACTTGAGCTGTCGGGTAATAAAGGTTCTTCTCTTGTTTGTATTTTTCGAAGCTATAACTTCCAAGGATGATTCCTTCAACCACCTTGCCGAAATAGGTCGCCGCACCCTTGCCATTCAAAAGGAAGGTCACATCCGAAAGATTGAAATCATTTCCATAGGTCATCGCTTTTGAAGCGAAGATTTTTATGTTCTCCCAGAGGTTGTAAGACGAGTTGAGTTGGGAATGAAATACCAGAAGATGTCGAATTCCATTTTCCTCCCAGCGCGTGAAATACTCCTTTCTTCACCCTCTTCTCAGAATAATCTGACTGCGAGTGTCTGCAAGAGTTCTGTTAATGCCGGGTCGTCGGTCGAACTGAATTCCACTTCCTTGTCGAGCAAGACTACCAATAAATCCGTCTTGAGATTCTTTGTCGAACCGCTCCTCACTTCAAATTTCATGCATGACTCCTCTTCTTTTTTGTTTTTTGAAATTCTATTGCCAGTTTTTCAGAAAGCTGTTCTTTGCGGTCATAGAGTCGTTTCAGCGTTCTGGGTCGGTGAGTTGCCAGGGCATAAGAGGCGATTAAGGGGACAGCTATGGTGGAGTCGCAGTAGCAGACGACGCTATGGGGAAGTTGGGCTGGATCGATCTTCCCCCAGCTCACGGCCTCACTGGGAGTGGCGCCGGAAAGTCCACCGGTATCCGGACGGGCATCGGTAATTTGAAGAAAATAATCATGTCCTTTCTCGGAAATCTCGAGGACCTCCTGCAGCTGCGGTTCGGTTTGAAGCATGAAATTCTTAGGGGAACCGCCGCCGCAGATAAACACGGCGCTCTTACCCCCGGAACGTTTAGCCTCCAAAACGATCGCTGCGGTTTCATTGACATCCGCGGAAACATCGATCCGGAGTTGATTCCCCTCCAGAGCCATGGCAGCGACGTTCATTCCGATCGAACTATCCCCCGGGGAGGAGGTGTAAATCGGGACACCGCAACGATAGGCTGCGGCCAGAAACGACTGGTTCTTGAGTCCCAAGAGGCGTTCTCGTTCGTGAACATATTTGCCAATGAGAAAGTGGAAATCCGCACTGCTCATGGTGCGCTGAAATTCGGGCGCCCCAATGATCTTTCGAAAAAATGCGTCCGTGGAAAGCAATACGCGATAATCGAAGAAAATGTCGTAGATGCGCACTACCCCCTGCCGCCGCAATTCCACATCACTAATGAGAGGCGTTCCGGAGTGAAGGTCGAGACCAATTCCAAAGTGGCTATCATGGTAAAGATTGGCGCCCGTAGAAACGATCCAATCGACAAACCCGGACTCAATTAAGGGGATAAAAGTAGAGATTCCCATTCCAGCCGGGCTGAGAGCGCCAGATAAAGTCATTCCCACGGTCACGTCTTTGTTCAGCATTTGCCGACTATACAAATGGCAGGCTTCCCTCAACCGGGCCGCGTTAAAAGCAACAAAGGTTTCGTCGATCAAGTCCTGAAGAGGAATGCCCGCGTAGATGGAGGACGGAGCGATTTTTCTTCCACTGAGAAACTTACTTTTCTTTTTTTCCATTTTCCCTTTCAACGCTGGGATTACGTGAGTTATTCAACAAGAAATGCCTGCCCGCGTTTGAAAGCATTGCTAAGATAAAACAAACATCTGCCATCTGGCAAGTGAGCCGATTCTGCCTGTCCGATTCTGCCTGAAGGGCTATTGGGTTGACAGGAATGGTCGGCTATCCTAGAATCGGTTGGTTTCGATTTGGAATGGTATGATTTTGGAAGATCAGTGATGTTGGTTCCCCCCCCGCTAGAATGGGGCTGTAGCTCAGCTTGGGAGAGCGCCTGACTGGCAGTCAGGAGGTCGTGGGTTCGATCCCCATCAGCTCCACCACTTAACCCTTCAAAGCAGAAATACTTACCGAGAGTTATCCAACCTCTTCTTTAGCGACAGGAATTCCGCTATGATCACTAGATGTGACCATCTTTTTCGCTTTGGAGTTTTTACTGAAGGCTTTGGCAAAGATCTGTGCTTCGGGTGAAAAAACGCTGAGTCGCGGGTGGCGAAGACATGCGCCGTTTGCATTTCTTCGAGCAACGTTGCCCGGGAAATACGCTGATTGGAAACCAAGAAACGCTATTCATACAGGGGGGAAAGTTAACCATGGACTAGGGGTATTAATCTCCATATCTGCAAACCAACATTGACATGGTAATTCTTAGTCGGGGGGCCCCCTTATCAACTCAGCGGTTTACCCCTTTTGGCTTGTTTCAGGCTTAATGATCCGTTTCAAAAAGCTGCTTTCGGGTCCAGAAATCGATATAATTAGCCAACCGCTCGTCTAAACAGCAGGTTTGGTTTTTCTGCTCATTACCAACTGGGGTACATGAGGTTTGATGGAAGATTCTAAATCGAAAAAGGGGAGCCCGCAGGGAGTTGGTGTGCCTGCCAAGGGCGACAGTTCAGCGAGTGATGAGCCGCTGGACCCCATGGAAGGCGCGACGATCTCCGACGTTCCTTTGACTCCGCTGCCGGCGCCCGCAAAAACACCTGCCCGGGCTGCGGATCCAGACGCGACGATCTCCGATATTCCTGTTCCTCTCTCTCATCCGGCCGACAATCTTCCAACCCGCGTAGCGGATCCGGACGCAACCATTTCCGATGGCCTGCCCGCCAAAGGCACTCCTGCGCCTGTATTTGCCGGCATTTATATGAAGGCAGCGGCATTGAAACCGGGCGACCTCATCGGGGCGCGCTACGAAATCCTGTCTCTTCTGGGCGAAGGCGGAATGGGGGCTGTATATAAAGCCCTGGATCGCGAAGTGGATAGACCCGTTGCGCTCAAATTGATCCGCCCGGACCTTGCGTCGAATCCAGTTATTCTGGCGCGGTTCAAGCAGGAACTGCTCACCGCGACGCAGGTGACCCACAAGAATGTGATCCGCACTTATGATATCTCCGAAGCGGACGGTGTGAAGTTCATCACGATGGAATTCGTGGAGGGCGACGACCTTCGGCGGATTCTTATCGACAACGGCAAGCTTCCCCCGGAGAGGGCAATCAAGATCATTCGCCAGGTTTGCTTGGCCCTGGAGGCCGCTCACAGCGCCGGGATCATCCACCGTGACTTGAAACCGCAGAACATCATGCAGGAAGCGAAGACGGGCCGAATCCTGGTAATGGATTTCGGCCTCGCGCGCTCCATAGAATCCGAGGGAATGACGCAGACCGGTGCGTTGCTCGGGACCATCGAATATATGTCCCCCGAACAGTCTATGGGAAAGACGCTCGACCAGCGTTCCGATGTTTTTTCCGTCGGGCTGATCTTCTATGAGCTGCTGACCGGCAACATGCCGTACAAAGCAGATAGCGCGATGGCCAGTCTGTTGCGCCGCAATCAGGAACGTGCCATCCCCGCGGCGGAACTTGATGCCAGCATTCCGAAAGGGCTCAGTGACATCGTCGCGAAATGCCTGGAGCGCGACCTCGCAGAGCGCTACCAAAACGTGCAGGAAATCCTGAATGATCTGGATGCGTACCAGGGCAGCCGGCCCGTGATGGCTTCGATGGCCGGCACAATGCAAGCGCCAGTCATTAAAAAACCGGCCGGGTCCTGGAAGTGGGTTGGCGCGGGAATGCTCGCCCTTGTGGTTGCAGTCGGAGGTTGGGCGCTAAGATCAAAATTCGGCGGTTCGACGGGGGCACCGAACAATGGAGCGGCTCACGCGCCCGTTAGTGTTCTGGTTGCGGACTTCACAAACCACACCGGAGATACGATATTCGACGGCACCCTCGAGCCGATGTTCAACGTTGCGCTGGAAGGCGCCAGCTTCATCAACGCTTATAACCGCGGGACCGCACGCAAGATGGCTCAAAAACTCCCGAATCCCACCGATAAGCTCGACGAGCAGCCGGCGCGCCTAGTGGCGCTTAGTCAAGGTGTCAGTGCGGTAATTACGGGTGAGATCAGCCGGCGCGGCGATAAATACAACGTCTCAGCAATCGCACTCGACGCGGCGACCGGAAACGTCATCGCAAAAAGTGAAATCACTGTTGCGAATAAGGAGGGGGTTCTGCCCGCTATTCCAAAGCTCGCAGCTCCCATTCGCAATGCCATGGGTGACACGACGCCGGAGTCCGCACAGCTCGAGCGCGTCGGAGGAGCATTCACCGCCGCCTCGCTGGAGGTCGTGCACCAGTACGGCGTTGCCATGGAACAGCAGTTCTCCGGCAAAGTTGAAGAGGCATTACAGTCTTTTGCGAAGGCTGCAGAGCTCGATCCAAATTTCGCCCGCGCCTACTCCGGCATGACGTCTGCCGCTCTTAAGTTGGACGAGTTGCAGGACGCCGAAAAGTACATCAAACTCGCCATGGAACACGTGGACCGCATGACGGATCGCGAACGGTACCGGGTGCGCGGGTTCTACTATCTCACGACCGGTAATTGGCAAAAATGCACCGACGAATACAATGAGCTCGTCAGCCATTATCCCGGAGACAACATAGCCCATAATAATCTCGCCGTTTGCCTTGGCCAGCTACGAAACCTGCCTAAAGCGGTTGAAGAGGCACGGAAAGACCTGGCGACGAATCCAAACGCTACAGCGGCCGCCAATCTGTCGCTGCTTTTGTCTTATGCGGGGGACTTCCAGGGCGGTGAAAACGAAGCACGTCGCGTCCAGCAAAGCTATCCGTCTTTCGAATATGGCTATCTTGCCCTTGCATTTGCCCAGCTCGGACAGGGTCAGTTATCTCAAGCCGCTGACACTTACCAAAAGCTAAAGACGGTCAGTGCGCTCGGTGCTTCGATGTCCGCTTCTGCACTGGCGGATCTCGCTTTGTATGAAGGTCGCTTTCGAGAGGCGGCGCGGATGCTGGAGCAAGGTGCGGAGGCCGACCTGGCAGCTAAGAAGCCTGATGCCGCAGCCGACAAGTACGTTGCGCTCGCTTACACGGAGCTTTCGATGCGACAAAACCGGATTGCTCTGGTTGCTGCAGAGAAGGCCTTAGCCAACAGCCGCGCCGTAAAAACCCGACTTCTGGCAGGTCAAGTTTTCGCCGAGGCTGGGGAAGGTGCCAAAGCACAAAAAGTAGCTGCCGATCTGGCCTCCGAACTGCAGTCTGAACCTCAGGCCTATGCCAAGATCATCGACGGGACCGCTGCTCTTAAACGAGGAGACGCCCGTTCAGCCATCAAGGCACTCAAGGAAGCCAACGAATTGCAGGATACTTGGATCGGTCACTTTCAACTGGCGCGGGCCTATTTGGAGGCCGGCCTCTTCGTCGAGGCGGATTCAGAATTTGACCGCTGCATCAAGCGGCGCGGTGAGGCTTTGTCGCTATTTCTGGACCAGGTACCGACATTCGGCTACTTCCCGTCAGTTTATTACTACCAGGGACGAGTACGCGAGGGACTCAAGAGTTCAGGCTTTGCGGATTCGTATCGTACCTATCTCGGCATCCGCGGTCAGCCAGGCGAGGATCCCTTGCTTCCTGAAGTCCGCCGCCGTCTCGGCCAGTGAAAACGTATGAAAACCCTGTGTGCCCACGGATTAACACTCAGCGGCGCGCATGACTACCACTTGGCGAGAGGGCATACGTGCCCGCCTTTATTTCGCTGAGGGACCCACCCCTACACTCCTGAAGCTGTGAAAAAGCTATGCCCGGTAAGGTCATCGGGCCTACAACGCGTCTGAAAGGCATTTCGAATCATTGTAGGCCGCGTGACCCCACGCGGCGCTTGCGCGCAATTTCTAAATTTTTCACAGTTTCCAGCAGAGGAAAATCCAAAAAGTCGCCGGTTGAATGCAGCTTGGAAACAAGCCTACTGCAATTTCAGCGTAGTCCTCTCCACCTGGCCGCTGTCTAAATCCAACTCGAGGACATAGCAACCCGGAAGAAACGAAGAGGTGTCCCAGTTAAAGATGAACTGGTTGTTCGAGGTGGCAATGCGGAACGTGCTTTTCCCCTTTGCGCCGCTCGAAGGCGAGTACAGTATCGAAGAAGGTCCCGTGTAATTGAGATACACCGGGACGTTACTGGGAAGCGGACACGTTCCGTTTACCAGTGGGATCGGCCCGACAGCAACCAACGAATTTGCATTTAAGTTGCCAACGTACTTACCGCTGCTGTCTTGCAACGTCCATTTTGCGGTGACAGACTTCGACAGGTTAAACGAACCGGAGTTGGAGCTATCTCCCGCCGGTGAGAGCGGGGAGAAGAACCCGGTGAAAGTGTAAAGCGGTCCACAGGCCTTTTGACTCACGGAGTTCGAAGGAGCACTCTCGCGACCGTCGGAAAGGACTGCAGTCACAAAATACGTGTACAGAGGACCGCAGGTGACGTTCGTGTCGAGGTAGGAAGTTGCCAACGGGTTGCCTGTGACAGAATCGTAACGAGGAGCAACCGGCACTCCGTTTGCGGCCCGGTAAATGTTATACGAGCTGATCTGGCCAAAGCCGGGCGCCGTCCAGTTGAGTTGTATCTTGCGCGGGGGTGCCGTAACGGCTGAAGTTAGATTCTTGGCAGGACGGACTACGGAGTTGGCCGTCTGAAAAGAAATCTCCCCGTTTCCTACGCCACCACCATTCCCCAACAGGCCACCGCCGTTTCCAAGCAACCCGCCACCATTGCCCAGCAGACCGCCGCCATTCCCTAACAGGCCACCACCGTTGCCTAGTAAACCTCCGCCGTTGCCTAATAGCCCGCCGCCGTTACCGAGCAAGCCTCCACCGTTACCGAGCAAGCCGCCGCCGGCAATGTCGCTGCCGGTCGCGCCAATCTGGCGGAGATCAATATTCGACCAGTCGTTATATCCTCGGAGGGGAGGGGCAGGAAGGAGAGCACTCCACTTGCCGTCGAAATTAATGTCCAGAGAAGTAGCCGACCAAGAAATGGGTATTGTTGGACTGGAACTCGCCGGCGGCGGCGTTGGACCCTCATAACGATACATCGTGGGGTTCGGGTCAGTGAGTGGTGATAGCGGTGAGCCGTCACAGTGGCGGGTGGCCGCAGTTCCAATTCCGTTTTGCGGTATAGCGTCATACCACCTCGTCGTTGGAAACGCAATCGCCGACCCATCCGTTGTTGTTATGGTGGGTGCGAGACCGGTTTCGTTTAAGTCGCTCAGCTTCTGACTCGAGAAGTCAAGAGCACCATTGGGTCCCAGCAGGTCCACCTGGAACTGGTAGTTCATCACGCTCTGAAAGTTTGGTTTGCAGTTGGGCTCGACCGTCGCTACGTAGCTGCCAGGGGTGTCGAAGGAGTATCCCCCATGAGTTAACGCCAGCGAATGCCCCAGCTCATGCATGAAGGTACCGGCTTGAACTTGAGTTGATTGGCCGTCGGGTCCCCAAAATCCCAAGGTGATGAGCGAGTCTGCGCCTCCGATATCAGATACACCTGATGCACTGCCGACGTGGCTTGACGTCACGGAGAGATGCGGGTCGGACGACTGGCTGTACGCATACACAGCACCCGTTGAATTGGCCACCTGTACCGTGAAACTGGTCTCGGTGACACTCTGGATAAAGTAAACCCCAGACAGGTTTGGGTTGGTGATGGCGTCGCTGATAGTGACCCGTTCAGGTTTGCCTTGTGCGTTAAACACTTGAAGTCCGTGTGGCTTTGAGGTGGTGAACGTTGCGGTGTTGCCGGAACCCATAATGCTGACCAGTGTTCCATCCTGGAAGCTCCAATTCGGCCGCGCGACACCCGCTCCGAAAAGTCCATAGTGGTAGCTGTCCTTCCTCCCGGGCTGGAAGCGCCTTATACACGGGCCACTCAGCTGCTGCTCACACGAGATCTCATCCGGATAGTTCAGCGGCTGATTCTTGAGAAACTCGAATCCTCCCTTCCAGCCCACTACTCCGGGCTGATCGGGGAACGAACAGTACTGCGGCGGCGTGGCGGTGGGTTTATCAATGCAGGCTTGCACGGGAACAACATTCTTAATGTCATAATGCAGCTCGATGCCGTGCGCAGCGAACGCGCTACTCACCATCGATAGAGCTTGGGACCTAGGCAGATATGAAACCCCGGTCGAGTTACAGGTGCCATCCGGATTGATGACGCTGCACATGTAGTCAAGCTGAACAAAGACGTCTTTTTGCCCAAGTCTCGCTCCCGGAAGAGCTACCCACGAGGGGTCCCCAGGATTACACACTCCCCCGTTTACCGCGGCGCTGCAGTATCCGGAATTCGTCTTCCAAATGTCCAGCAGGCCGTCCTTGTCACTATTCTGGACCGTCGTGCCGAGGATAACGGCGCCCCATGACACACAGCCGCCATTGCTGCCGGACGGCACCACCGAGGTTGTCTGCGAAATATCCGCCGCACTCATGTACTGACTCACCGCCCAGGTGGGATTGTCCCATGAGCCGTTATAGATGCCAGGGAAGGCTGCACTATTCGCAGGTGTAAGGGGGATTCCGTTGAAAAGTACCTGCTCAAACTTATTGGGCTGGCCGTTGCCTACGATGTGGGTCAGCTTCGCGGATATCCCTCCAGGAGGTTGAGTAGGCTGATAAAAGCCCTGGATGTTCTGGCTCATGGTATCTCCGCTATTGCTCGGGGCAAAGGCGCCGTCGTAAATAGTGATGGCGTTCAGCGGAACGTTCTTGTCCAGAACCCGGTAGATGAGGACAAGGGTTGCACCCAAAGTAAGAGGGACTCCACCGCCGCTGCTTCCACTATCTGCCAGCCGTACCTGGTAAGAAATATTAGGCTGAACATTCCCTTTTGCATCAACCTGCAGATAGGGGCGGACATCCGCACGATAGGTCCGCATCGTTTTTGACCCGCTGGATGAGCCGTTGCAACCGCCTGAACTCCAGGACACCGGCGCATTCGGGTTTCCCAGTACGGATCCGGTGATGGAATACCCGCGAAAAAACCCTTGCTGCCCGGCGAAACTTGTCTGTGAGCTTTCGACAGTCTGCCAGTAGAGCAAGGCCGCGATAATGTCGGCTCCTGCCGGCACGCCCGAGGCATTGGGAATAATGATATCCCCTGTCGCGTAACCTTGGATCCCTAGGCCTCGCAGTCCCACGCCGCCGACGACATAGTCGCCGGTGACAAAATAATTATTGAAAAAGTTTAATTGATTTTGCGCCAGCCCTGTTTGTGCAAACCCCAACACCAACAGTAACCCTAATGCAGCAGTCAAACGCATGAGTCGATGACCATGAGAAACTGTGCCCAGTGGTGAAAATGAAGTCTGCATCATCAATCCCCCTCAATAAGAAAGAATCTTATTGGGCAAGTGTCGACGCTCAGTTCGACATTGCCATATTTCTGAAAATTGTCCGAAAATTACTAGTCGCTCAGGTCGAGCAGCAGGTCTTGTGCATCAACGATCCGCAAGACGCGCACATCACTATTTTGAACCGCTCATTGCACAAGATTTCAAATTCTACCTAATCAAATCACGCGTCGTCAACCACCATAGAATGAAATTTCCACCCAAATTAGAAATGTTCGCTTCTTACCAAATTAGAAAAGTCCGGTTTGTAGCTCTCAGGTATCATTGGGTTTTCCAAGAGAAGCCTGTGGGTTCCGGCTGGCGCCGATTCATGACCTTTTAGGTTGTTCCCAATCCACCGGATCACCGGCGCATTGAACGGACCAAGAACCTCTGAAAAAAGAAAAGGCGTCTGGAGGGGGATACTGCATTCCGTTCCAGGACGCCTTTGTCCTTCAACGATTAGTTAGAGTCGGAAATCTTAGCCAATCACTGATTTCATGGACCGTCCTCATCTGCGACAGTCTGGCTGGTAATCTAGAGGCGAGTGAGGATAAAAGCAAGTTTATAAATTTGATGTAATGTATAAAAAAAATTGATGAGATCGAAAAGACCGAACCAGTCTCAACTGAGTCCAGTTGCTGGGGTGATTTTGGGTCGATCGCTTGCCTTCAAGCGATGACTTTCCACAATTCGTTCGGCCGAAAAGTACTTGGCCACCTGAAATAGAAATGTCCGGATTGTCGCTCTCAGGTTATGATTAGGCTTTCCAAGGGAAGCCGACGGGTTTAGTGAATTCCGAAAGAAGGCGAGGGATTACCCCTGGAGAAGCGCGTTGCTGGTGGAAAAGAACCGGCCCTTGCCTAATCCCGCGGACATTGGGCCGGCAGGCTTGATGCTCCCATGATGTGTAGCGTCGAGAGCCGTTCATGATTGTCGTTTCTCGAATCGATGATGTTTTAGCTGGGATTGTTGATCCCGGCAATCGGGGCCGGGGTCAACTTCCCCGGCTACAGCCGGACAACAGGCCAGGAGGCCTGTTGCTACTCTTATGTCGTGAGGTTTTTCATAGTTTCAAATCCTAGCGTGGAGCGAATTGAAGGATGAGACCGGTAAGAGCACGACGTGAGTTTCTGAAAGACATGCTTTTGGCAGGAGGTTCAGCACTCCTGGGCAACACGGAAATCATTGGTGCCAACCAACGGACGACTCCATTGCCTAATCCGAAATTTTATTGGGGCATCGGGATAGAGAACTGCTGGATGGCCCAAACCGATCCCGCACGCGATGGTAATCGTCGCCTACTCGACGTTTACCTCCAGATGCAACACGACGACAAATGGAAGGAAGATCTGGACCTGCTTCGGTTTACAGGTGTGAACTGTATTCGCTACTCAGTCCCATGGTACAAGGCTGAGCCCAAGCCGGGTATTTATGATTGGAGCTGGATTGACAAACCGGTCGAGTACCTGGTAAACAAACTAAAAATCATTCCGATCATGGATCTAATCCACTACGGCACACCCGTTTGGATGCCCGACGGGGTTATCGACGAGCGTTTCCCCGAGGCGATTGCAAAGTACGCTGGAGCGATGGCCACTCACTTCAAAGGATTGGTGAATCATTACTCCCCTCACAACGAACCCCAGCTCACCTGCCTATTTTGTGGACTCATCGGGCGCTGGCCGCCTTATCAAAAGACTGTAGAAGGTTGGGCAAAGATTGGCGTGACGGTAGCAAAAGGCGTGGTGTTGGAAATGGAAGCGATTCGCGCGGTCGTCCCTGATGCCGTGATCGTGTCCATTGATCCATGGATGATGGGCGTCGTGGATCAATTTCTGGGGGTCCCAAATGGTGATCCGAGTCGACTTGAACTCACTCTGGCTTCGTCCTGTTACCCGGCATCTTTAGCTTATGGAAAAATTGGTGCGGGGCATCCATTCGCAGCCTTCCTTGAGAAGTGGGGAGTGAAGAGTCAGGAGCTGGCTTGGTTCCGGTCGAATGCGCGTAAACCAGACATTCTAGGGTACAACTTCTATCCGGACTTTGCCTACGGCTGGGGTGAGAGTCAGGAACAAAGAACGAAAGACTTCACGAAAGATGGAACCATTCCACTCGAAAAAGCGGCTCGAGACGCGGCGGCATTTCTAACTCCCGGACTCGTCCAAGCTCAACGCTATTTCGATCTACCGGTTTATCTCACCGAAACGAGCGCCGGTCGCAGCATTGAGGCCCGGGTTGCGTACATCAATGCTCTGGGAGAATGGGTTGCTGAAATGCATCGCCAAAACGTTCCGCTGAAAGGAGTCAATTGGTGGCCGCTTTTCGACACCATTCAATGGGATTACCGGGAGAATGCATCTCTTCCTCTGGCAGATTTCATCTACGAGGGAGGTTGGAACAACGGCCTGTACCGAATTCAGGCCGAAGCAGGGGGCAATCTCCAAAGGGTTTCGACTCCTGCCGCGAAAGCGTATCGAGATATGATCGGGCGCCACCGCTAGCTTGACCTGCGTTGTAGCGACAGGCGTCCACGCCTGTCGTGGGTGGGTGGAAAGTTAAAGATTGAAGCCGGGGGCCGCTGGCCCCCGACAACAGGCGGAAGGCCTGCTGCCTGGAGATTGGACATTTTGTCAAAGGCAGAATGCCGCAGATAGGGTAGTCAAGCGCTGCCAATGATCTAAATAAGCGTTTCGGTTTGAAATGGTGAAACATGACCACGAAGCGACAATTAATCTCGGCAGGTTGAATCAGACTTGGAAGAGTAGAAGGGATTGCCCTGGGAGCGCGGGCGTCCCGCCCGCAGTGGCGACCTTTCAGGCCGCTTGGGGGCAGGCGAGGACGCCTGCACCACAAGTTTGTGGTGCGGGCCTCTGGCCTGCACAAATGTCCAAACTTCAGACAACAGGCCAGGAGGCCCGTTGCTACTTTGTCAGGGTCTGGAAATGGTCAGTGATGGAGGAGGCGCGACTGGTCCGGATTCGGCCAAGGTGAATAGCCCAAGCATAAAGGACATGCCTCGCTTGGAGGGCAAGTCACGATCCTCAATCCAGAACCAGTGCCCGTGGTAATGTACTGCCGCGTAGACCTCCTCGGATGGTGGCTTCTTGTCAGCCGAGTGGACATGAATCGCAAACTTAGGTATTGCTTCAGTCTCTGCCTTTAAGAGGGCTCGGTTCGTGGCGCGGCCTTCATCGAGATCGCTCTGGGGGATCTGTACGCCTGCGGCAGCTTCCGATAGGATCTCCAGCATGGAGCGTGTGACCATGGCAATTTCGTGGTTGTCCATTTGAACCGCGCCTGTCGCGAGCCGAAATTCGTGGACCGTCAAGTCGAGTCCAAGCATTTTTCGGACTTCAAGTGCTTTGGCCTTCATCTCCTCGTCCGTACTACGTGGTTTGAAAATCAAGCTGGTTCCCTCGCCCTTTTCGATGACTCGCAGAGCAAAGGAATCTGTCATCTGCAGCTCTCGCATGAATTTCAAAACTTGATAGAATGATAGGTCCGGCGCCTGCCGTTGCACCAAAATAGTTGAACCGGCATGCAATCCGTTGATTGATTTTACGGCGACCGCAAAGACAATATCGATGGGCCAACCGCCCTGCACGAGGAAAAAAAGGGAAGCCGGGGAAATCGGCTTCAGCAAGCTTTTAATGAATAGATCTCCTGCTAAGGGGCTGTAGGTGATGGTCGGGCTCTCAGTCCAATGGCCCGAGGCGCCGGCAGCAGGTCCAACGGGGTTACCCTTCCAATCCGGGGCGTTGATCGCTGCCTCTCCCCCGAAGTTATAACTGGCTACCACCTGGGTCACATCCATGAAAAACGGAGGATCCATATACCGGTTTCTGACCATGTTCAACAGCATCTGTTCTTTCCACGACGTGTCTATGGCAGAAGAATAATCAAAGCGGTCACGAGCCACAGTTTTTGGTCCGACCCGAAACGCGCAGCCAGTTGAGAGTAGCGCCAGTACCAGACAGAGCATAAAAAGCGCGTTGCCCCATCGGAGTATTTGAAAAAAAGAAAGTTTGCGTGTCATCTCGGCGTCTACTTTCTTTCGGGGGAATGCTCTAAGATCCTGAAGGGGTTGACCCGCCATCCCACTCCATCTCGTAAACCCTCGGTCCACTCTTTAGAGCTGTAGAAATTATTTATAGCTGTCGGCGGCTCTGACCAAAGCTGTAGCCGGGATTAGTAATCCCGGCTAAAACCGCAACAGTAGCGCAGACCTGATTTCTAGGTCTGCGGCAGTGAACCTTGCGGGGCGTATTGTGCTACTTTTAAAGCCGCAGAGGCAAAAAGCGCCTCTGATTTCTAAGTCTGCGGCAGTGAACCTTGCGGGGCGTATTGTGCTACTTTTAAAGCCGCAGAGGCAAAAAGCGCCTCTGATTTCTAAGTCTGCGGCAGTGAACCTTGCGGGGCGTATTGTGCTACTTTTAAAGCCGCAGAGGCAAAAAGCGCCTCTGATTTCTAAGTCTGCGGCAGTGAACCTTGCGGGGCGTATTGTGCTACTTTCAAAGCCGCAGAGGCAAAAAGCGCCTCTGCGCTACAACTACATCGTAAATCAATCTTTATCTCGTCGTGCCATAGGCTGGGGTAATAGGACAAACCCTAACTCTTTCCGAATGTGTTGGGCCTGCGAGTTGACGGAAATCAGGCCGGGGTCAACGACCCCGGCTAAAAGCGAGTTTCTTAGCAAACTACTAGAAAAGCTTCTGGTAGTTACTGTCGGTAATATTGACCACGATCTGCTTGGCCGCCACATTGAGAATTTTGCTGGCAGAATAGCTTGTGCCGTCCGGAAGAGCCTGGAAATTCACTGCGAGTGTCACCGCGTCTTTGGCCTCTCCCAGGTAACTGTTCACATTCACTTGTACAAGCATATTTGTGTTTGGGTCCAAACCAAGAGTTAAAGAGTCTCCGCTCTGCAGATAATTCTTGAACTGCAGTTGAACGACGCCGCCTCCCGCCGGGCTAATTGAGGCGTTGCCGGCAGCCGCAGCCGCCTTCAACTTATCCGGAGAGGGCGGAACATACTGCTTGATGAGGGCAACCGCCTGCTCCATATAATCCTTCATCTCATCGGTTTTCTTTTCAATCACCCTTCCCTTGACTCCGCGCTTCTGCTGCGGCGGCGGAGGTTGGGAGATAACGGTTTTTTGCACTTGGCCATTTGGCCCGTACTGGCAGCCTTCAACTTTGGTGCTTTTCACTTCACCTTTCAAACTGAGCTGGGTGGTTTCCGTCCAACTGTAGTGTTGAAGGGCCTGCTTGTTCATGGCCTGCGCCTGCTTGAAGGCTTCTACCTTCTGCTGGACTGCGGGGTTTCCTCCCTGAGCGTTTAATGATTGTGTGAGTGCCAAGCTACAGAAAAGCCCCAAAGAGAGAGATGTTTTTAAAATCTGTTTCATCGTGTACCGTCCTTTTTTGTTTGAATTATAATTTTTTTGGTATTTCAACCTAGTGGGTAGTTCTGGAGATACTATAATGCCCCAGTCAAGCATTAAGTTGTAGAAGTCCGTGATGTAGCTGGCGCTGCTCGGGGGGACCGGGGTCAGCGAGCCCGGCTACAGCTCGAAAGTTTGCCTGAATCGGGAAGCGAGTCTCCCTTCTTCGTCCTTACCCCGGATCTGATGCTGGATGAAAAAGCGCCACAACCGCTTCGCATCTTATTGCCCTGAGGTGACAGTTGTCAAGGGCTCTACACGAAGACAGAATCAGGTTTTCCACCAAACGCAACATTCGATTAAAGGCTATTTGGGGCGGCCTATCCACGAGTATTGCCAGGCCACTGAAACGTTGTGGTAGTCTCCCCCTAAGCGGATATAGGCACCAGTGTTAAAGCTAAACTTGAGAGACTGATGCTTTGAAAGCGGCACGGAAGCCGTGCCCCCGATGCGAGAATTTGCTTGGAGAGTGAGGGGATTCTCCACGCCGTTGATGCTGGTACGGCCGCCGACCCAGAAATTCCCGTCGAGGGAGAACCAAAGCCGTGATTTAACATCGTAACTCAAATGCCCTTCGAAAGCGCCAACGGGTTTCTGAGAGAAAGTGTTTGTCCCGTTCGGATTGACCAAAGGGGTGTTTGAAAAATAATCTGCATTGGTTGTGAAAAACCATACGCCTCCATAAACATCGAGGACCCAGTGGCCCCGACGCCGGGAAATCCCCAGTTCCGGTTTAAAGGCCCAGCGGTTGGCACTCTGGTTGATCAGTCGGACCGGATCATATTGACCCGTTGGAGCATACACTGTAAGGCTCGCTCCAATGACCCACTTCTGTCGCCACCCTGCAAATTCTTTAGGGGCCATGGCCGGGCCGCCCTTCAGGTTCACGGAGAATCGAAAGACGGCATCCAATAGGCCGGAGCGATAAATTTCTTGATCTGTGCCAAGAACCTTCCCTTGAAAATGGCCAAACCCATAGGGCAGCGAAGCGACGATGTTGGCCGAACGGCCGAAGAAATTCAGAGCGTGATAGTAACTGAAGATTTGTACTTGAGGGTTTCCAGTAGTATCCTCTATTGGGAGGGTCGGAATGAAGAAAATGCTGCCGTTGAAGGAAGAATAGGTCAAGGTGACTGCGTTTGCATGAATCGGCGTAATGACGTAGGCACGTGGAGTGAGGTCCTGGGCATAGCTGACAGGGGAAGCAAGGCTGAGCAGAAGGAACAAACCCGCTAGACGCGGTTTCGTAACGGAGGGCATCAGGCTCTTTCCTCTTCGATCACTGTTGCATTATGCATGAGGTGCAGCCACAGGCAACTTTCCGAGTAGTCCGCAGCCGCCGTCCTTGACCGAAACATCTCAACGCTTGCTGTAGCCGGCCTCGCTGAGGCCGGCCCCTGTCCGGGGCCAACGGCCCCGGCTACAACTGATCCAGGCACTTAGGCTGAATTGAGCCTGTTCTCGGTAATTGTTGTAGCCGGCCTCGCTGAGGCCGGCCCCTGTCCGGGGCCAGCGGCCCCGGCTACAATTGATCCAGGCCACTTAGACTGAATTGAGCCTGTTCTCGGTAATTGCTGCAGCCGAGGTTGCTGCCCCCGGCCGGCCTCTACGAGGCCAGCTACAACATGGACTTCTGCAACTTAAATACTAGCGGTTATACCCTCGACCTTGATCCATGGAGGCAACTCCATGTACAAGTACTGCGACAGAGCGTAGATATAAGGTTCGTACAGCCCACGGAGTTCGGCCAGATTGCGTTCGGTTTCCTCGGGGGCGCCTACTTCGATGCCGGCATCGGCCAGCGCCTGGAAGAGCATTTGAAAAGCAGCTCTGGGCAGGCGGTCCGTTGGCGGCGACTTCGGCTTCAGTCTGAAGGCACTTGCGAGATCCGTTGCTGCCCGGAAGGCCACCCCAAAAGTTGGTTGGGAACCTAGTTGGATTTTGTCTTTTTGGACAGTGATCCACAATGCACAGGCATCGAGAATCACTGTCAAAACCGCCAGCCAGGAATCATTTCCTTTTTGCGACCGGTACAAGGCGACGAGAGGATAAGAACGCTGGCTCTGAAGGACATGTGCAGCCCAGGCTTGGCATTCCATCAGGAGTTGAAGCGTCATACTTTTGTCTAAGGGGGCGAATTTTCTCGCGATCTCAAGCGCCGTGCATGGACTCCCCGCCGCTGACTGAAAACGGATGATAAAGACCTCACGAGTGGAGTAGGCGCCGTAGTAAACCGGCAGATATCCAATGATGACCGCCAAGAAGGCCAGACCGAGACCAGCCTCCACTAGCGTCGTCAGCCTGGCGATGTCGGTTACAGGTGGATTGCTCAACCCCAGCGCGAACCAGTTTGAACCGCTGACGTAAAACCGGGTCATGAAGGAACCTTCCCGGGTTGCCCACCAACCCAGAGAGAAGCCCAGAATTACGGACAAGTCCCAGCTCGCCAGCAGAATCAAGATTGAAAATGGGCCGTAGTAGCCCAGAAAAGCGGCGCGGCGCTCTGCCGAGCTTATTCGACGAGCCAAGGCCTTCCAGGGGGTCCAGGTACATCGCCGCGCCAAACTGGAAATTCGAAAGACGTGTGACTCCATGCGCGGCAATATGACCTGCTCGAACGCATCCAAAAGAGTCCACAGAACAAGGGCCCATCCGAAAAAAGCCATCAATAAGTTCATGGGGTAATCTCACAGAAGATAGTTACTCGACTTATTCCATCCCCAGGACCCCTCAGGCATCGTCGTTATATCGTTTCTCCAACATTTTGAAGCCGGGACCTCTGGGTTCGGAGATCAGGCCTCGAGGGCTGTTGCACCTATCCCGTGTGGGGAAAGGCTTCCAGGCCTGCCGTGCGATGTCGCAAGGTTTGGATTTAGCCGGGGGCGTTGACCCCGGACGGCCTTTTGGGATCCGGCGGACATCGGAAAACTGCACTTCCAATGAAACTATTTGCTGTTTGAGCTTGTGATCACGGTGCGGTTGGCTACTCTCCGCAAGTGTGACTTACCTTACTTGGTCAGCGCAGTCACCGTTAGAATCGGTCAAAATATCAATTCGACAGAGGCAGGGTGGGTGAGGGCGGAAGAAATCACACGGACCGCCCCCTCGCCACTTCCGAGTGCCTTCCCTCAATTGCCGGCGATACCCTTGTTCTGCAGGATCCTGACTACGACCCGGCGGTTCTCCGCCTGTCCCTCTGCCGTGGTATCGGGAGCCACTTGCCTACTGGCGCCCATTGCGCCGGGGGCCAGGATGTTTGTCAGCGGAATATGGCCCTGCTGTTCGAGAAAGCTTGTCACGTTCTCAGCCCGCTCCGCGCTCAATTTCTGGTTAAGAGCCGCACTCCCGACCTTCGAGGCATACCCTTTCACCTGAATGACGTAGCCAGTGATTCCCTTGGCCTGCTGGGCCAATTTCAGCAATTGTGGCTTATACTGCTCCTCAACCATCACCTTCCCGTTACCAAAGAGAACGGTTACCTCACCCAAAATATTGTATTCAGCCAGCTCACCAAAACGCTTGTTCGCCGCAGCAATTGCTGCCTTGTTCGCTGCAATTTCGGCTGCGTGCGCGGCACTCGCCTGCTGTTCGGCTTGAAGCTGCTGCTGTTGCTGCTTTATTTGTTGCTCTTGTGCCTGTATTTGCTTCTGGCTTTGTTGAACTTGCTGTTCGGTTGGGGTTATACCCGCTTGAATGTCCTGGGCAGTCTGAAGATCAGAGCCATGGAACATGACGGTACTGGCGACCAGTTGGTTCTGGGTATTGAAGCCTCCTTTCACTTCCACCGGGAGCCCTGGAATAAGAGCCGTTATGGCTAGGTGCTTCTTGCGGAAGACTCCTTCGGGTTCCAGCACCTGCGTGGCGGGCGTGAGGAGAACGGTTACAATCCCGGAACCTTGAGTCTGGACGGTCATCATGGACCCATTCCGTCCATTGATCACGCCCTTCACTTGGTCGTTTTGTGCGGTGGCAATGCCACCCAACAACAGAAATGCTCCGAAAGCAAGAACTAGATTAAACGCGGCTCTCACCGTTATGCTTTTCATTTTCATAGGTCCTCTCTTATTCCGACGTATGCCCTTGTCGCAAGGTTCTTACGCGAAGGGAATCAAAGAAATAGTAATTCGTAATTAGATTAATGAAACCAAGCCCTTAACTTAGTCACCATCCTGAGTCTTGGGAACGACTTACATGGAGGAAAATCAGGGACAGAGATTAGACAAAAAGGGTTCTCTTTAAAATGCTTCTTTTTAAACAAAGGGCAGGCTTTGGCTACTACACATAGCGTCCGCTACTGAAGGCGGGATGACAATGCTCGAATCAGTCATCCCGCAATACCTTATGGATCTCGCTTTCATTTGTTCGGTGGAGGAAAGTTCTTCATCAACTTCGCGATACCATTATTCAGGTTCTTTATGTTCTTTTGCTGATTACTGCTCGGATTTAGAGTTTTCGTAGCTCTGCCCTGCCAGACTTGAGTTTTTGTTGCGGCGACATAAAAGTCGAGGACGAGTGTGCCGTTGCTGATGGTTGAACTCGTAGCTGTTCCCATGCCCATCCCGCCAAAGCGAAAGCCTCCACCCATTGCATTCCATTGCCTCTCTTGATCGACTGCGATCTGGTAGCAGACGTACAAGTCCGGGTTGCCATTAGTGGCCTTGGTAAATCCCTTAGTGGCGAGTTGTGAATCGACGGCCTGCCTGATTTCTTGATCTGTAATTTGATCCGGGTGCATGCCCCCTGGAATATTGGCCCATTCGTAGGTGTGGAAACTGGCGAAATTCGTGCCCGGCATGGCTTGGTAGGTCACACTTTGGGCCTGTGCCAGAGTACCACTGAAAAGCACGGTTACACACAACACCAATAAGGTTTGGGCTACATTAATCTTCTTCACGCTCGACATAAAGTCTCCTTTCTTGTCTTGGATTGAATTCTCCGAATTCAATCAATGGAATTAATCAATAGGATATCGCAATCCGTCCATCTTGGAAGTGTGGGCAGCCTCAAATGGGCTGTCCGGAGGTTTCTTACCCCCAATTCTAATGCAAAGCATTTAATTCTGAAACCCTTGAGGTGAAAATACCTTTCTAATCGAAAAGTACCAGCAATTTTCAACACCTGAATTTTTTCTGAAGAAAGAGTCTGTCTGTCGCGACAACAACAATTATCCCATAAATTGTGGGGCACGCGTTCCATCTGCACGGCGCGTTCGGTAACGCGCCACTACTTGACTAGGGGAATTTCAGTAGCCAGTTGCAGGTCAATCAGGTGACCTAGAGCACTTTCAACTTGCAGAAATCGTGCTGCCACTCGGGCATTCATTGCGGTCTTAAACTGGGCGTAGTATTTTCGCTTCAATGCTTTATTCTGATCTTCAATGTTGAGTGCCGTAATGGCAAGTTGATCGGCTATAGCGTCCGTCATGTTGCCGTAATTTTCGGCGTATTTCTTGATGTTTGCCAGTCTCTGATCCCAAATTCCGTTCAATTCCTTTTGGTATTTTTCATAGACTGCCCAAAATTTGGCCTTGTCTGCGGCTTCCAGTTCCATAGCGGCATCCACGATTGACTGCTTCTCGGTGCGCAGGTTCTTACGCATCAGGTCAACATAGGCTTGAGTCTGGTCCTTCTGTTGTGCCGCTCCCGCCGGACTTGTTTGTGCCCAGAGCGTCGTCGTCAAAAAGCAGCAGAGTCCCAGGACTAAGAATGTCGTCTTTCTGTAATTCATGAAAACCTCCTATTAGAAGTTGAGATACCATTAAGTATCGTTGTCGAAAATCTTCAAGTCCCACCCCTATTGAACGATCAGGGGCATCCGGACGTGAATGGGGTGGGATCATTTCATTTTTTAGGTCAAATCTCAAGCCTATTACAACGCATTGCTCCCGCCCGCCTTTGTTACTGCGCCCATTCTGAAGGTAGGGTGGTCTTGCCGAGACCAACGCCGGGATATGAACATCTGTGCAGGCCAGATGCCCGCATCACAACGTGGGATTAGCTTCTTTGCTATCAATGTTGACGCTTTGCGTCTGGCGCGGTCAGGAGCCTCCCGTTTATATCCTCAATTCACAAATGATACAATTCAGCTCCGGAACGATCCGTGAACAGCGGGGTACGCAAGCACACCGTTCACGGTCGTCCCAATAGGGGGACGCCGAAATCGTGTTTTGAGGATTTTACCCGCTCACCAGCACCACCACGCTATGAGCGGCGACTCCGTAATTCAGTTGATTGGGGATGAATCGGTTCTTTTCGCCCGTCTCGCGAGGAGGGTCCAAGGAGGTGTCCAGAAACAAGTACCAGCGGGAGTCCCGTGTGGGCTTGGCCAATTCGACAGACAGGCTTCTATCACAGGAATTACACATCACTAAAATGTCATTGTCTTCCGCTCCTCCTGTCAGTTGCATCGCCAGGAAGTGTGAGGTGGTGCTCCAGTCCGGCTGGCGCGGCTTCACTCCGTGCCAAAGAAAGGGAGGCAGGTCGCCATTTCCACCCACGTAGGTCCTCCGGCGCAGGATTGGGTGCCTCTTGCGAAAGGCGATCAGCGCTTTGAAGAAACGAAACAAATCTGAGTTCTCTTCGAGCAGATTCCAGTTGAACCAGCTGATTTCATTGTCCTGGCAATAGGCGTTGTTGTTGCCCTGCTGGCTCCTACCCACTTCGTCTCCGCCATGAATCATAGGAACTCCCTGGGCTAGTAACAAAAGCGTTGCCAAATTCTTAGCCTGCTGCTTCCTGAATCTATTGATCTCTGCGGAATCGGTGGGACCTTCGACGCCACAATTCCAGCTGGAATTGTCATCCGCGCCGTCCGTATTATTCTCCCCATTCAATGCATTGTGTTTCCGGCTATAGGACACCAGATCCAAGAGCGTGAAGCCATCATGACTCGTCACGAAGTTGATGCTGTGGTACGGCGCCCGGCCGCCTTCCTGATAGAGATCGGAACTTCCGGCCAGGCGGGTAGCTAAAGCAGGAACCATCTCAGAGTCCCCTCTGGCAAAGCGGCGGATATCATCGCGAAATTTCCCATTCCATTCTGCCCAACGCCCCCAATTGGGAAATGTGCCGACTTGATAAAGGCCGGCTGCATCCCACGCTTCGGCAATCAGTTTGGTATTGGCCAGCACGGGATCGGCGGCAATCATCTCAAGCAAGGGTGGGTTCGGGAGCACGGACCCATCCATACCACGTCCTAGGATCGAAGCCAGATCGAACCGAAATCCGTCGACGTGCATCTCCGTCACCCAATAGCGGAGGCTCTCGATAATCAGGTTACGGACCACCGGATGATTGCAGTTCAAGGTATTGCCGCAGCCGGAATAGTTGGCGTGCTTCCCCGTGATGGGATCGATCATGTAATAAACCATATTGTCCAACCCGCGATAGCAGAGCGTGGGGCCCTTCTCGTTCCCTTCGGCCGTGTGATTGAAGACCATGTCGAGAATGACCTCAATTCCTGCTTCGTGCAGGGCTTTGACCATGCTCTTAAATTCCCGAACCGAATTATTCTTCTCCCCATCGGTTGCATAGGATGCCTTTGGAGCGAAAAACGAAATCGGATTATATCCCCAAAAATTCTTCAATGGCTCCCCCGTGACCGGGTTGTGATTGGGGTTATCATTCTCCTCAAATTCGGTGATGGGCATGAGTTCCACGGCCGTGATGCCCAATTTCTTGAGGTATGGAATCTTTTCCATAACGCCTCGAAAGGTTCCGGGATGCTTGACCTTAGAAGAGGAGTGCCGCGTAAAACCACGAACATGCATTTCATAGATAATGGAATCAGCCAGATGGGTATTCAAAGGCTGATCATTTTTCCAATCAAAAACGTCTGACGTCACTAGTGAGTAGCGGTGCTTGAAACGGTTCTTTTCTGAAGGCGTCGCTTCCAAATGCAGGCTTTCCCCCCAATGGGAGCCCCCCGACAGGGCCTTCGCATATGGATCGATTAAAATGATCGAGGGGTCATAGACATGAAAACTGGGTTCAGGGTTGGGCGAGCGGGCCGCGCGGAAACCATAGCGAATCCCCGGATCGAGGCCGTGGACAAAGGCATGCCATACATCCCCTGTCCGGTTATAGCGGGAATCCAAAGGGATTTCAATGCTCGAATCTTCAGTGCGGGAAAGAAAAATGACCAGTGTGACCGCCGTCGCATGACGACTGAAAACGGCAAAATTGATGCCATCCCGTCTCAAATCGGTTCCTAAAGGCAATGGATGCCCCCGGGTGACCCGATATCTCAATTCGGATTGGGACCTAGTGGGAGGCCTCCGCCCTTTTTGTTTGACCAACATTTTTTTCAACCACCCACCTCACAATTCTAATCGGCAAATACACCGGATGGAAAAACACATTTAATTATCAGAGCCCGGCGCGGTCAAGATCAAAGTCAAGAGAGACTTGAAATCCCCCCCCCTCTCATGGCAGGCTATCCGCTGGGGAGTACGCTGTTAAAGTTTCTAAAAGGAACCATCCATCATGATTAAGAAAGTTCTGCTCTATGGAGTGATCATCCTCGTCTTCACTTGTGCTCTTGGGTTTGCCTACCTTTATTTCAGATCGCCTGCTATGGTCCCGCCTTCCACGATTAAAGTCGAAATGACCGAAGCCCGATTGGCTCGCGGCAAATATTTATTTGAACGAGTCTCTTTGTGCGTGGAGTGCCATTCCGAGCGCGACTTCACCCGATTTGGAGGCCCGATTGTGCCTGAGGCAGAAGGGGCCGGTTTTATATTTCCTGCGGAATTGGGTTTCCCCGGAACGGTTGTGAGTCGCAACATCACCCCCGATAAAGAAACCGGGATTGGAAATTGGACCGATGGCGAAATCATTCGGGCTATTCGTGAGGGAGTGAGTCGTGATGGCCGGACGCTCTTCCCATTGATGCCCTATCAAGGTTTCCGAAAGATGAGTGATGAAGATGTGTATTCGGTGGTTGCTCATATGAAGACGCTCAAGCCCATCAAAAAGGTGCAGCCGCCCACTCGGATTAACTTTCCGGTTTCGATGTTCATCAAGAGTGCCCCTCAGCCAGCGGGACACGTTCCTCCTGTCACCCAACAGGATCCACTTAAGTATGGTGAATACCTGGTCACCATCGGAGGATGTGAGGGTTGCCATACGCCTGCCGAGAAGGGAGAGCCCGTTCCTGGAAAGCGATTGGCGGGAGGCATGGTTTTCAAGACCCCCGTCGGAAGGGTAGTGAGCGCGAACATCACCCCGGACCCAGATACCGGCATCGGTAAATACAGTGAGCAGGACTTCTTAAACAAATTCTATCAGTACAGGAAATACGTGGAGCAAGGTCCCCCAAAGGTTGGTCCCGAAAGCTTCACTCTGATGCCTTGGTTGCTCTATTGTCAGATGGAGGAAAGCGACCTGAAAGCCATCTTCGCGTATCTCAAGAGTCAGCCGGCGGTTAACAATTCCGTCGAAAAACACCCGGAATTCGAAGAAATCATGAAAAAGAAAACCTCCGCTACCGATCAATAATTTAGGGGGGCTGCGAGACTATCCCAGGGCTTGATCAAGGTCTTCGATCAAATCTTCCACATGCTCCAGTCCAATCGAAACCCGCAACAGATCAGGTGGCGTCCGTGTCCCCTCTCCTTCAATCGATGCCCGGTGCTCGATCAGGCTTTCCAGCCCTCCGAGGCTCGTGGCGCGAGTAAATAGTTTGACTTTTGCTGCAACCGACATCGCTTTCTCAGCCCCTCCACGTACCTGGAATGAAAGCATCCCTCCATACGCTTTCATTTGCCGGGCGGCAACTTCATGGCTTGGATGAACGGAAAGACCCGGATAGTGAACGGCAGCGACCGAAGAGTGAGTGCTCAGGAACTCCGCAACTCTGAGGGCTTGCTCTGATTGGATTCGTACCCGAAACGGCAATGTTTTGATTCCCCGACGAACCAGCCAACAATCGAAGGGGGAGGGTACTGCTCCTCCCGCCGTTTGAAGGGTGCGGATCCTTTGCAATAAATCATCCTCTGAGGCCGTGATCACGACCCCTCCTGAGACATCGCTGTGGCCCCCTAGATATTTGGTCGTGGCGTGAACGACACAGTCTGCGCCCCACTCGATAGGATGCTGTAATATCGGAGTTGCCCAGGTGTTGTCACAGGCCACGCGCGCCCCGGCAGCATGGGCCAAATCAGCGACCGCCCGGATATCAACGACTTTTAATAGCGGATTCGAAGGCGTCTCGATCCATAACAGTTTGGTATTCTTTTGGATCGACCGCATTAGAGCGGAGAGGTCCGTCATATCCACGAAACTTACTTCCAACCCCCAGCGAAGCAGGAGTTCTCGTAACTGTTTGGATGTCCCGTAATAAGCGTCTTGGGGACAAAGCACGTGTTCTCCCGGGTTGAGAGCCTGAAAAACTGCCATTGAAGCGGCAGACCCGGAAGCAAAGGCCACCGCTTGGCCTCCCTCGAGAGCAGAAAGGCAAGCTTCCAGGGACTGGCGGTTCGGGTTGTCCGTTCGGGCATAAATAAATCCGCGAGGATAGCTCCCGTCCGAGTCTCTTTCAAAAGTAGTGGATAAGTGGATCGAAGGAGTAAGAGCTCCCGTGCCTGCTTCCACGGCTAATCCCGCATGGATGGCTAAAGTTTCAATGTGCATGAAAGGAATTTCCTTTTCTATCCAGTTTCTAGGCAGGACAGGCGCCCCGCTCGTCAACTATCTTACTTGGTTCTCCCCGCTGTTCGCACCGAATTTTGCCCGCCATGATAGAATTCGCCCCAGAAAGTAGCCTGCTGCGTTTCGGAATTTTGCGTCCTAGAGTTGTGGGAGTAATGCAGCTGAAACGGAAACGGAACGGGATGCATCATTCCCATCGGACACGCATTAGAGGAAGTTGGAATGAATGATCGTTTTCGAAGGTTAAGGCTGGGGTTCGGGGAAAGGTTTATTTTAATTGTCTTCTTGTGTGGGTGTTTCGTGCCTGAGACCAGACGGACACAATCCCTATTAAATTCTTCCGACCCACAATCCTTTCGCTACCAAAAGGAAAGAGACCAATGGATGAGATCGGAGGAAAGTCCTCTGGCTTTGGCGGGTCTTTTTTGGTTGAAGCCCGGGGAGAATACTCTAGGGACTGAGCCCTCCAATCAAATCATTCTGCCGCCGGGAAGCGCTCCAGCCAAGGTCGGACGATTGTTCCTCAAATCCGATCGGGTCCATTTTGAGTCGGACCCAGGCGCCATCGTTCTGTTTCGGGGTTCCCGCATCACAACCCGGGATTTGCAGAGTGATGCATCCGGCGCCGTTCCTGACCTTCTCAGCGTGGGGGAACTGCGGATGAAGATGATCAAGCGTGGAGACCGGCTGGGACTTCGCATCTCCTATTCCAAAAATCCAGCCTTGCTGAACTACCATGGATTGGCATTTTTCCAAATTAACTCTGCCTTTCGTGTCGTCGGAAGGTTTTCCCCGTATCATCCTCCCAAGAAAATTCAGGTCGCCAATGTCCTCGGTCAAGTTGAAGAATTGGAGTGTCCCGGTGTCGTTCGGTTTAGCCTGCAAGGGAAATCCTTGCAGTTGGAACCGGTCCTTGAATCCCCTGACGCAGACAAACTCTTCTTCATGTTTAAGGATAAAACGAACGGGAACCAGACTTACGAAGCGGGGCGCTACCTTTACGCTGACTTACCATCAGCAGGGAAGGTGATCCTTGATTTTAACCAATCCCATAACCCCTATTGCGCTTACACAAAGTACAGTACCTGCCAGATCCCGCCTTTGCAGAACTGGTTGAAGGTTCCGATTCCTGCCGGAGAGAAAAAATATCAGCCAGCAGTAAAAAAGCAGTGAGTTTTGTCTGAGGCGGGGGTCCTATGATTCGGCGCGGTACTGTTTGACATTCACGGCCCGGAAACGAACAGCAATGCGGTAGCTATTCGGATCGCCAGTTTGTTCGACTCGGACCACCAGTCCGGTGGTTTCGTAAACTGGTTTTGGGTAGGCTGACTTCTGAAAATTTCTTGGCAAGGGTAATGACAACTCCAGTAGAGTTCCCGCTGTGAGGCGAACCTTCAAGGGGAAAAGTGCCCCGTCGGCACTGACATCGATGGATCGGGTTACTTCTTCAAATCGATTGCCTTTGTTGTCAGACCATTTTACTCGAATCGGGAGACTAACGCAGACCCTCTTTTGACGTCTCTTGTCTTCAAACATATCTGGCTCCGGGTCCGTTTATTCGTACTGCTGTTTCTGGTTTTCGTCGTTTGCGACGGCCTGTTGTAAATGCCGCACGATCGAATCGAAATCTTCCTCACAGCTTAAGTTGACAAAGTTGCTGGCGAACTCGGCAGCGACAAAAAATTGGTTCTTACTATGGAGATTGGGTGAAACCCTTAACACTCTCGCTTGGATATAGTAACGGGGGACGGCTTCGGTACTGGTCCATTTCTCCGTATAGATGCTCAAATCGACGAGATCGCCAACGCCCAACAGAGTGTTTAAGTAAAAAGAGATACCCCCTGTGCTCACGTCATGGATCGATGTCATTTCACTGAAGGTTTCTCCCCCCACCAATCTCCCTGCAACCACGAGCAAAGAGTTGTCATTGACTCGGTCAGCCGATCGCCTATCTACACCCATGTTAATTTTCTGGTTATTCATGCTTGCCCGGCACCTAGCTTAGATCAAAAAATCTACGTTGGGCGCTTCTATCTCTGCGACCTAACTGCTATTACTCATCGCACGAATTAAGATTTGGATTAAAAAATCTTTTGCTTCTTCAGGCTCGCGTCCAATGAGGACGCACCTCTCCGCCTCAAGAAATTTCAATTCCTTCGCCGGCACCAAATTTGATTGATGTTTCATGCCGGACCTAGGCCTCGACGGCATCGAGAAGGAGGGCTTCATCCTGAACTGGACGTCGCCCACCGGCTTAAGCCGCAAATTCCACTCCAGGAAAATTCTTGAATACGTGTCATGGAAAAACAGATTTTTGTACTAAAGTTTTTGTCGTGCGAGTCGATGTGAAAATACAAATGTATTAAACAGGTTAGCAAACTTAAAATTTTTGTTGACAAATACTAAAAGTAGCATTATAAGTTTGTATGAATCTTATTACTAAGCTACTTTCATATGTAGCTATCTAATAACATACAATTATCCTGATGGCAAAAATAAATGTAGAGATTGACGATGAGGATCACATTGAACTGAAGTTGAGTTCCACTCGTCACAGGACTTCCATCAAGAAGATTGTTAACAAATTGATCACAAGCTATTTGAAGGAAGAAAGGTTACTTAGGGAGGCAAAAGAAAGTTCAAAGGAAGGGAAGCCGGTAACTGAGGGGAAGGCAGCTGCGTCCGAAAAAGTTGAGCCTGATGAATCCTCCGCAGTTCCTGGTAAGAAGAAAGAAGCGACCTGACTGCTCAAGTTCAAATGCTCCAGCTCTCGTTTGACTCGTTCCTGTTCTTCTCTCTTTTGAAGTGCTAATCCCCTGGGTTGACGGTTTGAACTTTCTCTGCTTTATTTTTGAGGAAAGGAGGAAAAAATGGCTACAGCTAAGAAAGCGGCGAAGAAACCAGCCAAGAAAGCAGCAAAAAAGAAATAAGACCCCAGAACCATTCAAACCTGCCTTGTCATCCAGTTTTCTGTTATATGGTCAGATGAGGCAGGTTTTTTTGTTTCTAGGCTGAATTTAACCCACTCCTCGGCGAATCATCGCCTGTTGCATGAGTTCTCGATAGTAGGGGTATTTTCGAGCTTCGAGCCGGTCATAGACAATGGCATAAGCAAGGGAAAGTATGAAAAAGACTGGCAAATACCCTGCCCAGCCCAACCCATTCCTGACCTTTTTGGGTATAGACCACTCGCGATGGACCTGGTTACGGAAAGCCACATCTCTGAAATAAGCCAGGTAGACTCCCATCGCATCGCCAAAGATATGGATGAAACTGCCGCTTTCCCCTGCCATGGCAACACTTCCCGTCCGCAGGCTTTGCAGGAACTCTCGCCGATTCTCACCCTGCCCTAACGTAAAGCACGAACCCAATCGCACCAGAGTATGGGAATCACTGCCGGCTACGAGCGTCTTGTTTGGAAATCTTTGAATCATTTGGGAAATCACACCGTTTTGGCAGGGCCCGATGGCACCATTTAATCCTTCAAAAATCTCGAACGAATCGAGCATCTTCTCCAGAAATTTGAGTCCATGCTGGCGTTTGGGAAAGCCGTGAAAGGTGTGATTGAGCACATAGAGGATGCGATTCGAGCGAAGGAATAAGATCAACTCATCAAAATTTGCTTTTAAACGGGAAATCTCATGGTGTTGGGTTTCGGTAATATCATAGACTGCGATATGAACCTTAGATCCAAACTCCGGAAGTTGGGCAGTGACTTCCTCTCCGATAATGAAATCCTCGTCCAATTTTTCTGGAAATTTTTCCAAGAAATCGAGACAGCCGTCGATGGAATCATGATCAGTGATGGTCACAAGGTCCATCCCACGAGCTTTAGCCTGTCTATAGACTCCCTGCGGCGAAGAATAGCAGTCCATGGGCTCAAGGGCCTTCACATGAGCGGTCTTTCCACTGAAATAAGAATGGCAGTGTAAGTCGGCCTTCAGGTAGCGATTGCCATTGAGGATGACTTTGGTGGTCATGGGCAGAATTAATCCATGAATAAGGGCCCTATAATACAAAGGCCATATGGAACGAAAAGATCAGATTGCGCCTTCCTACTTTTTGGGCAGGGGTGGAGTGAAAAAACTGCGGGCCCAGTCGGGGTAGAAGTCTCCGAGGAGTTGTGACTAATTATCCTCCTTTGCATTATTTTCGAGGATACGTTTGACTTCCAAATAAGCTTTTTCGTTTGGCTTCAGTTTTAAGGCCTCGTTGATATTTTTCAGTGCTTCGTCATATTTCTTTTGATGTCCGTAAGCCAGAGCTAGATTGTAATAACCGTCAGGGTTCTCGGGTTGGGTTTTCAAAGCCTCCGTCAACAACTTGATTGCTTTGGGATAATCCTTTCTCTGTAGGGCTTGCAGCCCCTCGTTAAAGTTCACCCAGGTTGCCATCTGTAATTTTAGACTACCAAACTCCTTAGGATCAAGCTCGGCGGCCTTCGTTACGGCTTCGAGAGCCCCTTGATGATCCATCATCCCAGCTTCGGCTTTGGCCAGATTGCCCCATACTACGGCTTCTTTCGGAGCCATTTTTAGCATTTCCCTGTAGATTTCCGCGGCCTCTTTGAATTTTGAATTGGTCAAGAGCTTGTTAGCCTCATCTTCTTTGGCTTTGAAAACTTTTGCATCAATCAACTGCACAGTTACGGAAACATCCTTTTCTGAATCAGTAACAGAAAATTTCTCAGAAGACGCATCGAAATACCCTTTCCCGGTAGCCTGGACGACATAATCCCCTGCCACGACCTTCTCAAAATCCGCCTCGCCTTTCTTGTTGGCTTTCGAGATGAATTCTTGTCCAGTGGCTTTGTTGACTAATTTGCAGTCAACAAGGGTGACAGGTTTCTTGTTATGGTCAATAAACAAGGCTTTGACTTTTGCAGCCTGCAGAGCCAGCGGCACCAATAGGAGTGCCCCTATGAGGATGATCAATTTACGCATCTTAGGATCTCCTGAATATTAGAAATTTGGAGTCAAACGAAAATAAATTAAGGATGAACGGGGGTCAAAACAATTAAATTTATAGCTGCTGCGAATGGCCGTCAACCGGCTGGGCAGAGAGCTTCACTGGCTTATAACCGCCTCGAGACTTATCGTATACCCAGATCGCTCCAAAAACCAAGAGGAGGATTGCCGGCAAAATGGCGACATACCGGAAAGACATTTGGGAAGCAACAGCTAACACTTTGTTGAGTTCCTCTCCTCTTAGCATTTTGAAGGCTTCCTCGCCTCCGGCAGCTTTGATTTTAGAATGATCAAAGATCATCCCCATCTGGGGGAGCACATAATAGATCGATAACGTCCCGGCAGTACCCATCAAACCAATGAGCAACGCTCCTCCACGGGGAAATCGTTCAGAAGCCGAAGCCAACATGGTAGGCCACATGTAGCAGACACCGGTTCCCCAGACTGTGGCTGCCAGAATAGCCGTGAAGGGAGAGTTGGCCGTACTCAAGAGTAAAAGGCCAACGGAAGCCAGCAGGCTGGAAACCCACAAGAGTCCGACGGGAGATAATTTATGAGCGATAGGCCCAGCGAAGTGCCGCATGACAAACATCATCCCACTCACATAAATCAAGAGCCAGATCCCTTGCATCCCCACTGTGCGAGTCAGAGCAATATCAACCCATTGTCCTGGAGCCAGCTCTGAGGCCGCCGTGAGAAACATGGCGAAAAACCAAACCAGAAAGAAAGGGCGTAGAACTTCGCGAAACATTTGGCGTGCCGAAACTCCTGAAGCGACTCGTTCGGTGGGAGGGAATTTTGTTCCAATTAACAGGGTTCCAAATACCGCTGCAGGCAAAATAACGATCCCTAGCTTAGCTTGCCAACCGAGCTGCAGCACACCGAATAAAAGTCCCAGGACCCCTCCGAGGATGATTCCTCCAGGCCACCAGGCGTGAAGGACGTTGAGTTTATGGGTTTTGTCGTCAGGGTACAAAGTGGCTGTCAGCGGATTAATCACTGTTTCCACTAACCCCTGGCCAACCCCGATTACCAGCATTCCGCCCCACACTACCCAGAAAAGTGGGACGCTCCCACTCAGTTTTTCCGCAAAGATAACAATGATGCTGCCCACAATAAAGCAGGAACTCGAAAGCCCCAGGAGACGGCCCATCCCCAGGTAATCCAGTAGGGGGCTGCCAATCGCAATCGTAAACGCGAATCCCAGAAACACCACTCCCAACGCGCTTCCAACCATTTCAGCCGATCGCAGTTTGTCAATGGGATCAAACAAGCGGGTTTGCAAATCACCGGCAATACCGCTTCGCAGGGCAAATCCCATCCCCGCCGTGGTCAATGCAAGGACACTAACTAGAAATAACTTACTCTTACTATAGCCGGCATGTTGATCATGACCAGAGGGTAAACTCATTGAATTTCCTTCCGACCTATCGTTGGGTGCAGCCCGGGGAAATTAAACTCGGTTGCAGAGACGGATCTGGCGGCTCTAGAGCAGAATGCCATAAAAGACTGCCAATTTTCGAAAAGGACAGCAATTTGAGCGGTCAGCCTAACGCAAGATCCAAGAAACTGTCAAATAGAATGTCCGCACTTGACAGGCGCAATGGATTCATATTCAGACAAAGTGGACGAACTTCTATGAAAGCCGATTCAGGAACCCATTAAGGACACCCGATCTTTCACTTATTCAGAGGCTAAAAGAAATTGCATATCCCTTAGAAAGATGATTTACTGTGCATGCCCCGTCGCCTTGGTTTTCCACTGAGTAGTTTCAATGGCAGTCTCCTCTTTTGACCTCTCCCACCTCTGGGCGAGGCCTTTCACAGCAGTTGACAAATCTGAAGATACGGCGGGGCATTTTCTAGAACTTAAGAGTCGGCGAGCTCAACCTTTCTGGATCCTGGAGACGCTTCAAGCATCCATGGGGTGTTCACATTGAAATTGAATTGGGCTCATATCTCCGCGCTTGACATCTCCCAATCATCCGTTTAGCATAATCTAAGTGGGCGTCTAAAAAATCCAGTAAAAAATGCAAGACTGAAGAGGAGAAAACTACACTATGAAGCGGACATTCGCTCTGTCGTTAGTACTGGCACTCACATTGGGTGCGTCGATGGTGATGGCTAGCAAAATCACCGGCGTGATTGTTGAAAACAAATGCGGCGCAGCTCACAAAGCAGGGACCGATAAGGATATTGCCTGCATTAAAAGTTGCGTAGCCAGCAAAGGTGCCAAGTTGGCGTTGCTCGTTGGAGATGATCTCTTTGTCATTACCAATCCAGAAAAGGCTGCCGGGCATGAAGGACACCAGGTTATCGTGGAAGGAAAGGAAGACAAAGACGCAAAAACAATCACCATCAGCAAGATTGAAATGCCCAAGGAAAAGAAATAACTAAAGATCGATCATGATCTGAACTGGGCAAACGGTTCATAAAGGCAGGAGATTCTTCCTGCCTTTTTCTTTTTTGAGGGCAAAGACCGGGGGGGCCTCTGCCCTCAAGCCGACTGCCTGTACATCTCAACCTATTCACCTTAAGAATTTTCACTGGCACCCGATTTCTTTAGAGCTCTCTCAATGTTGTGCGTGGGTGAGACTTCTTCCTTCCCCAGATAACCTATCCTTCGCTTTGCGTCATCGATTCTCGTTTCCAATTCCGAAACCCTCAGTTCCGCTTTCGAGTTGAATGTCTGGGGAGGATAGTATTGTTTCCTGAGGAAGGGTAGCATTCTGTCCTTAGATGAGCGAGCATCTGATGGGCCCTGCGGGTCTTTCTGGCTTGCCTTAAAGCTTCAATATCCAACGAGGCCACAACGATTCGCTCTCCGGGGCCAGGAGATGCTTGAGCTAGAATGCGTCCATCATAGTCCACGGCCATACTTCCTCCAGGCCAAGAAAAAGGGGGATAGTTTCTAAGACTGGCCCCCTGATTGGCAGCCACTACAAAACAGAGATTTTCGATCGCGCGGCAGCGGTTCACGACAGTCCACCAGTCCATGGGTTCCGTCGTCCCGAATGGGTCCATATAGGCGGATACCCGCACCAGAATCTCTGCACCATTGGCTGTGAGCTGGCGGAGAGTTTCGGGAAAAAGCCAATCATAGCAAATGGCTGCTCCGATATTTCCAATCGGCGTGTGGGCAACTGGGAAAAGCTCTTCGTCATACCCCGCGATATCATGAGGGCTGGTGTGGACCTCCCAGGGAATCCAGGGATTCACTTTTCGATACTTGTAAAGGATCCCTTCCGGTCCGATGAGACAGGTTGTGTTAAAGACTGCGCCCGGCCATTTTTCATCTATTTCCAGCATGCTGCCACTCTGGATATATAAACCAAATTCCTTGGCTTTGGAGAGCATCTTTTCCGTGTGCTCATTGGGAATAGGGACAGCTAATTTCTCGCGCAGCTCCTTTAGGGTAGTATAGGCCGGTGCGGCATGTCCGAATTCCGGGAAGACCACAAGTCTCACCGGCATGAAGGGCGCATATCCCACCACCGCGTCTTCCAGCATCCGGAGCATGGATTCGGTATTGCGTTTCATCTCCGACCGATGCAGCGGATTTGCCTGATCCGTTTGACACAAGGCGACAAGATATCTCAAGCATTCATCCATCAGCGTATCCTTTCTTGGTTTGTCTATTCGAGTGACGTTTTACGGTGTTTTCGAATGGAACGAACTTTTCAGAAAATAGCGAAATTTTTCTTTTGTAAACAGTTTCCCAATCGTCCACAAGATCTTAAGACCGGCCTTGAAATTTCCTGCAATGGTTCCTGAAACCTTGGAGCGTCCAATCCTCTTTCTATAATCCACTGGGACTTCGACTACTTTGAGCCCGTGTAGGAGAGCTTTGACCTGCATTTCCACTGTCCAACCGTAACTGCAATCTTGCATCTCAAGTTTTCGCAATGCTGAGACCCGAGCCATGCGGAATGGCCCCAAATCAGTGTAGCGAAATCCAAAGAGTAGAGAAATCAAACGGGTAGAAAGCCAGTTCCCAAATCTCTGTTGGGGTGTCAAAGAGCCACGTTGCCGTTTTCCCAGGACTCGGGAGCCAACGGCCAGGTCCGCCTGCTGCTCTTCCATTGCGGTCAGCAATTGTCGAAGTTGCTCGGGGTAGTCGCTATAGTCAGCGTCCATAAAGGCTACAATGTCCGTTGTTGGAGGCAACGCAGCTAAGCCGGCAAGGCAGGCGTTTCCATAGCCTCGCTTGGGCTCAGAGACGACTGTGGCTCCTTCCGCCCTGGCCACTTTGCAGGTTTCGTCTTGGCTACCGTTATCTGCCACAATGATTGTGAAAACTATTTCTTTCGGGATATCCCGGATGACCCAACCAATCGATTGTTCTTCATTTAAGGCCGGGATGATTACGGCGAGTCGGCTTTTGGGCACTGTTTATCGGATGGAGAGAAGGCAGCTTCTAAGAGATAAATCAGATCTATCCTATCATTAATTGAGATTGGGAAATCCTCCTTGTTGAGGACCCCCGCTTTTTGTGTTATAAGTTTTTTTGAGTTTTGAGGTAACCGATACGCGCGATTGAGAAGAAAATCTATGAATCGATATGGCGGGTTGAATTTACGGGGGCCTGAGTCCACGGGACGGGAGCGCAGCTACGTGCAACCTCGGTCAGGCTTATTGGTTGAATTCAGAGGTTGGGTCAAGGATATTCTGTTGGCTATCGTGATTTCATTTCTCATGGTGGTCTTTCTGTATCAACCTGTCAAAGTCGAGGGAACCAGCATGCAGCCCGAGCTGTTGGACCAGGAAAGGATTTTCGTCAATAAGTTCGTGTATCATTTTGAAGGCATCCAGCGCGGAGATATTGTCGTGTTCTGGTATCCTAAGGATCCGAGTAAGTCATTTATCAAAAGAGTTGTGGGAGTCCCTGGAGATGTTATCCAGATCAAAGACGGGCAGGTCTACATCAACGGCCAATTGTTACAAGAGCGATACGTTCCCACTGGGTACCAGGATTTGGACTCCTATGCCCCGATTCGAGTTAAAGAGGGTTTTTATTACGTGCTGGGAGATCATCGGAACGCCAGCAATGATAGCCGATCCTGGGGGTTGGTCCCGAGGAAATATATTTATGGGAAGGCTGTATTTCGTTACTGGCCTGTGGACAAAGCTGGCTTCCTGGGTTGAAGCGGCTGCGGTCGATGGTCCGTGCAAGCTGTTAAGGTTGTCTCAATTTAGGGGTTGGAGAATCAATGGAAGCATTGCTCGCCTTGGAAGACGGGCTTCACTTTAGAGGCAAATCATTTGGTGCTGAAGGAGAAATAGCTGGAGAAATTGTTTTCAATACCTCGCTGACGGGTTACCAGGAAATTCTCACCGACCCTTCCTACGCAGGACAGATTGTTACCCTCACCTATCCTCTCATCGGCAACTACGGTGTCAATTCTCAAGACGCGGAATCAAACCGGCCCTATGCCGAAGGCTTGGTTGTTCGGGAAATCACAGAAATTCCCAGTAATTGGCGACAACAGATGTCCTTGCCGGATTACCTGCGTCAACATGGCATCTTGGGGATTTCGGATATCGATACCCGGGCCCTGGTCAGACATATCCGGACCCATGGAGCCATGCGTTCGGTGATCTCAACGAACGACCTCCAACCGGATTCTCTTGTGCAAAAAGCGCGGCAACACCCTGGCATGATTGGACAAGACCTGGTGAAACGAGTGTCCTGCCACCAGCCCTATCACTGGAAAGAGCCAACGGCCGAGCTTTTCCCAGCCCGAAAGAAGCGGGGGCGCCCACAGAATTCTCGGAAGGAGTCTCCTCCTTTTAAAGTGGTGGCTTTTGACTTTGGAATCAAACATAACATTCTCCGTCTGCTCGTCGACCACGGGTGCGACGTGACGGTAGTCCCTGCCAGCACCAGTGCGGCACAGGTTTTGGATTACCATCCGGATGGGATCTTCCTTTCGAATGGCCCCGGAGACCCTGAGCCTGTCACCTACGCCATTCAGACGGCGCGGCAGCTAATCGGAAAGAAGCCCATCTTCGGAATTTGCCTGGGACATCAGATCCTTGGCCTGGCACTTGGAGGAAAAACCTACAAATTGAAATTCGGACACCGGGGTGGTAACCATCCCGTTTTGCACCAATCAACCGGACAAGTCGAAATCACAGCCCAGAATCACGGTTTTACCGTTGACATGGATTCGCTCCCCAAAGGGGAAGTAGAGGTCACTCACCTCAATTTAAATGATCACACACTGGAAGGTTTTCGCCATCGAGAGCTGCCTCTTTTTTGCGTGCAATATCATCCGGAGTCTTCCCCCGGACCGTTTGATTCCCGCTACTTGTTCACGGAATTCCGAAATCTGATGACCTCTTATCGTGAAAAGAGCGAGGGAATGAAGCAGGCACACTCATGAAGAAGCAAGCAGCGGCTTGGAGCGAATCGTTTGGGAGATTTGCAAGAGTGGGCAGTTTGGTGATTCCACCCCAAGCCCACGATCCATTTATACTGCGCTTTGACCGTAGCACCCCTTCATCTAGATGCATTATGGCGTTGACACTTCATGCCCAAACGAACTGATATCAAGAAAATTCTCATCATTGGGTCGGGACCCATCGTGATTGGACAGGCTTGTGAATTTGACTACTCGGGCACGCAGGCCTGTAAAGCGCTCCGTTCGGAAGGCTACAAAGTGATTCTAGTCAATTCGAACCCTGCAACCATCATGACAGATCCCGAGTTGGCAGATAAAACCTTTGTTGAGCCGTTGACCCCGGAATATGTGGAAGCCATCATTGCCGGAGAACTGCCTGACGCCTTGCTTCCCACGGTGGGTGGGCAGACAGCGCTCAATCTTGCGGTTGCCCTTTCTGAGAGTGGGGTACTGGACAAATATGGCGTCGAATTGATCGGGGCTCAGATCAAGGCGATCAAAGTGGCAGAAGACAGACTCCTCTTCAAAGAAGCGATGAAAGAGATCGGACTCGATACGCCGAAGAGCGGAGTAGCTTACAGTTTCAAGGAAGCGCTTGAAATCGTTCGAAAGGTGGGCTATCCCGCCATTATTCGCCCCTCTTTTACAATGGGAGGCTCAGGGGGTGGAATTGCCTTTAACTCCGAGGAATTTGAAGAATTAGCCCAGCGCGGGCTGGACCTTAGTCCGAATCATGAAATTCTGATCGAAGAATCCGTCATTGGCTGGAAAGAATTTGAACTGGAAGTCATGCGGGATGTCAAAGACAACGTGGTCATTATCTGCAGCATTGAAAACTTTGATCCCATGGGAGTCCATACCGGAGACTCGATAACCGTGGCTCCCATTCAGACCTTGACGGACAAAGAATATCAACATCTGCGCAACGCCGCGATCCGGGTGATTCGCAAGGTGGGCGTCGAAACGGGTGGGTCCAATATCCAGTTCGCTGTGAATCCAGAAAATGGGCGGCTTGTCGTCATCGAAATGAATCCTCGGGTTTCCCGCAGTTCCGCTCTGGCTTCCAAGGCGACGGGCTTCCCCATTGCAAAAATCGCCGCAAAATTAGCGGTAGGATACACGCTGAACGAAATTCCTAACGACATTACGCTGAAAACGCCCGCCTGTTTTGAGCCGACCATCGACTATGTGGTGACGAAAATTCCCAAGTGGGCCTTTGAAAAATTCCCGGAAACCGACCCGGTGCTTGGAACACAGATGAAATCGGTGGGCGAAGTGATGGCGATAGGAAGAACTTTCAAGGAATCTTTTCTGAAGGCGATCCGCTCGCTGGAAACCGGACGTCGAGTGGGATCCGAAAAAATTGATCCCGAGCGCATCCGCGAAAAGCTCATCACGCCTAACCCGGATCGCATTCTCTATCTCCGAGCGGCATTGGAAGCGGGCTATTCAGTAGATGAAATCTATGAATATACCAAGATCGACCGCTGGTTTCTCAGGCAACTTGAGGAATTGGCGCAAATGGCCTTGCGCTTGCGCCATGAAAAAATTGAGACTGTCACCCCTGCGCTGCTTAAGGAATCCAAGCGCATGGGATTTTCCGACAAACGGCTGGCGGTATTGATGAATACCAGTGCCGAGGCCGTCCGAGGCAGACGTATACAAGAGCAAATCATACCGGTCTTCAAACGAGTGGATACGTGCGCTGCGGAATTTGAGTCATTTACGCCCTATTTATATTCCAGCTACGAGCAGGAGTGTGAAGCCAATCCCTCGACACGGAAAAAGATCATCATCCTGGGAAGTGGTCCGAACCGGATCGGGCAGGGAATTGAATTCGACTACTGCTGTTGCCATGCTTCTTTCGCGCTTAAGGAAGATGGTTACGAAACGATCATGGTGAACTGCAATCCGGAAACTGTCTCAACCGATTACGATACTTCAGACCGACTCTACTTCGAGCCGCTAACGTTCGAAGATGTGATGCACATCGTCGACGAGGAGAAACCGGACGGAGTGATTGTCCAATTTGGTGGGCAGACCCCGTTAAACCTTGCTCTGCCTCTCCAGGCTGCGGGTGTGCCGATTATCGGTACCTCACCCGAATCCATCGACCTGGCCGAAGATCGTAAACGCTTTGGGAAACTCCTCTCCGATCTGCAAATTCCTCAGCCGCCTTCAGGCACGGCGGTGTCTTACGAAGAAGCGGCTATCATCGCGGAGCGAATCGGCTTTCCTATTCTCGTGCGGCCGTCTTATGTGTTGGGCGGACGGGCGATGGCCATTTGTTACGATCAACAGACCCTCGAGGGTTACATGGATGAGGCCGTCGATGTCTCTCAGGATCGTCCCATCCTGATTGACAAATTCCTGGAAGATGCCTTCGAAGTCGATGTGGACACCCTGGCCGATGGCCAAGATGTCGTGATTGGAGGCATCATGGAACACATCGAGGAAGCAGGAATCCATTCAGGAGACAGTTCCTGTGTGCTTCCAACCTATTTAGTCAAGGAAGAGCATTTGGAAACGATGCGTCGTCACACGCGGACACTTGCCAAGGCGCTCCATGTGGTCGGTCTGATGAACGTGCAGTATGCCATTAAAGATGACATCGTCTATGTGCTGGAAGTCAATCCGCGGGCGTCTCGTACGGTGCCTTTTGTCAGCAAAGCTACGGGTATCCCCCTCGCAAAGGTAGCGGCGAGACTGATGGTTGGCCGCAAGCTTCAAGAGTTTGGTTTGTCGGGTGAACTCCCGGTCCGCAATTTTTTTGTGAAGTCTCCGGTATTCCCCTTCGCGAAATTTCCAGGTGTGGACACGATCCTGGGCCCCGAAATGAAGTCCACTGGTGAAGTGATGGGAGTTTCGGATAATTTTGGACTTGCTTTCTATAAAGCCCAATTGAGTGCGGGAGTCCGACTGCCACGTTCCGGAACCGCATTCATCAGCGTGAACCAACACGACAAGAAGAATGTCATCAAGATTGCAGAACGACTCCAGCAACTGGGGTTCGCTTTACTCGCCTCGCGTGGAACGGCTGCCGTCTTGAAGGAGCATGGAATTGCGGTTGAAGCGGTTTACAAGGTCAATGAGGGGCGTCCGCACATTGTGGATCTCATCAAAAGCGGTAAAGTGGACCTGATCTTAAACACCCCCCTCGGGAAGAGTTCATTCTTCGACGAGCGAGCCATCCGTCGCGCCGCGATGCAACATCATATTCCTTGTATTACCACCCTGTCCGGCGGCGCCGCCGTCGCCAGCGGCATTGCCGCGATGCAGCAGAACCGAATTGATGTCCTCTCGCTTCAGGAATACCACGAAATGGTCAGAAATGGCGCCTCGGTATAGCCTAGGACGAGAAACTACCGAGAGTGTGGCTTGCTCTAGCCGTAGCCGGGGCCGCTGGCCCCGGTCCTGGCTGGCGGACGCCGCCTGATTGGGTGGAGCGGGCGCTCCCGCGCACGCTTGATGAACGCGGCCCAGGGGCCAGAATAGCCGCGCTCAGACGTGGCTCGACAGGCTGGGAAGCCTGTCGCTATCGGCATGAATCCTTTGGTTCAGTTTAATGTAGCGTCTGTAGGTACAGCCCAGTGCTGGCATCGACGAAGACCGAGTAATGGCTGCTTCCGATAGTCTCGCCCCAAAAAACTCGCCAGGTGAGGTTCGGAAATCGAGGAGTTTGTTCCAGCAGGAAGACGACAGGAAGGTTGGGGTTCTTCTTGATGAAATCAGCACTCTCTTTGGCAGCAGTGGCATAAGCTTCGTTGGAATCAACGTGTAACGCCTGGGGATTAAATGGATGTTCCTGGCCACGAGGACCACTCCATGTTTCCTCTCGTCCCGCCAAGACCCCTTCATGGATCCCTCCAATCTCGATTACCGACAGAGTGTAAGTTCTGGCTTTGGATTTTTGCGCTGAAACAAAAGTCGCTTGCCAGGCCCCGCATTTTCCATGTTCTACAGGAACTTGCTTGAGAAATAGACCGGAAAGTTTCAACGGCTGCGCATCGACTGCCCATCCTTTGGCTTGTATGATCATTCGCTGGAACGCGAAACGCCCAGTGACCGGCGCAGGGGGAGGGGAATTTTGGGTGGCTTTTTCAATCTCCGATTTCGGCGCTTCGGAACAAGCGATGAAGATCGTCAAAGAGAGGCAGACCAAAGCTGTTCTTGAGAATACTGGAAGTCTCAGCTTTAGTTTCATCATTTACCACCGAGGTTTTTAGCCTGCTCCATTGGAAATTGCTTTTCCCAACCTGCAAGAGTAACGCAATAGTAGGCGAGCAACAGTCGATAGGTCAAGTCGCGAGAGGTCGGGGCGATTTATTCCCATTGCAAAACGGGAGGGATGTCTCCTTCCTCCTTTGAAGGGGGCCCTGTCAAAAGATCCCCTCCTATTTTAGGAGGGGCGGAAGCACGTAAGGGCTTCGGGGTGGTAATGCTCGTGGGCAAGCCCAAGGTGGATACGATTGTCCACGCTCGACCACCCCCTTGAAGGCCTGACGGCCTTCAGTTCCCCTCCTGACCCAGGAGGGGAACTTTTAGCCATAGCGGACTAAAATCCGTTAACAGTAATTCTTAATCCGTTGGCCATACCTATTATATAGGCGTACCAGAGGCCAAATGTGATGCTGAATACGCCTGCGACCAACTGGAGGGCATAATGAAATCCTGTCAGTTTTTTTGAGCTCAGAGCAAAGGGTAAACCCACCAACCCCGACATCACCATCATTCCCACAATGGATCCAATTCCGAAAATTGCAAGATAAAGCAGGCCCAATCCAAAGGATCGAATTTGTGTCAGCACGAGCAAGGTCAACGCCGCGGAACCAGCCAGGCCATGCATCATTCCAACCAGTGTCGGCTTCAAGCCAATCCGGGATACAGCATGGGAATGGATGATCCCCGTTCCTTCATGAGCGCTTCCCTGCTCGTGGAAATGCAGATGCAGGTGCGAGACACCATCATGGGCATGGGAATGAATATGGAGAGCAGAGCGTGCGACCAATGCTTTAAAGAGCGCGCTAATGCCTAAGCCAATGATCATGAAAGCGACGCCAAACTCCAGCCACCCGGCTAACTGATCAGAAATTGCGGTTCGCAAAACGAGTACGATCGTTCCCACAATGATTAGCGAAGCCGTATGTCCTACCCCCATAAAGCGCCTACGAGAGCAGCATGGGATAATTTTCGGTGTTCACTGACGATCGTGGAGACTGCAACAATATGATCCACCTCAGTCGCATGCTTAAGCCCATAGACAAGGCCAAGAGCCAGTAATCCGAATGTTCCCAGAGATGTCAGATCGAGTCCTTCGGTGGGGCGGATCGTGGCCAGGCCATTGATGAGCCGTTTTAGCAAGAGGCCTGGGTAACCGGAGAGGGCCAGGAATAAGACAAAAATAAGGGCAATGGTCCCAATGCCAATGGCGATTCGTCGATTGTTCTTTTGTCGGAGAAGTGAAATCAAGCAACATCCCTTTCGTTTAAATCGAGCTTTCATCCTAATATCATGCGGCTGCGAGGGGAACCAAGGCAATTGTTATTTCACGGCCAACATTGCATCCACGGGCTGGCCGGTACTCCGAGACTCAAAGCGACGAAACCCGGCCGCTCGTGTTAACGCTTCGTATTCCGATGCCGTCCTCTCCTTGCCCTCGGTACAGACCAACATGTTCAGTGATTGCAAGTAAGCATTCGCCGGCCCGTCACGAGTCTCATTGAGGATCTTCTCTCCAATCAGCAATCCGCCCTGCTCGGGCAAATGCTCAAAGGTCTTTTGAAGTAAGAACTTAACCTTTTCATCAGACCAATCGTGGAGGATTCTTCCCATGGAATAAAGGTCTGCGGGAGGGAGCGGGTCACTGAAAAAATCGCCACTGACGAATTGGATTCGATCTTCCAGATTTGCCTTTCGAACATAGTCGCGACTAACCGGAGTGACAGAGGGCAAGTCAAAGACGGTTCCGGAGAGCTGCGGAAAACGGCGGCAGGCTTCGATCACTAAGTGGCCTGTGCCTCCACCCAGATCGGCAAGATGTCTAAAGCGGCTCAGGTCGAAAGCTGCCACTACTGCCGGGGAACTCATGAGTCCGTGGCCGTGCATGCCTGCCAAGAACGTTTTCTTATCCGCTTCGGTGGAAAAGAAATGGTCGAAAATTCCTTCCTTTTGCCCAAACTCCTGTTTCCAGCGATGGGTGCCTTCACGAACGGCGCTCTCCAGGTGTGCCCAGAGACGATAAAGGAGGCGATCGGAAGAAAGCATGTACCCTGTCAAACTTTCGGGGCTGTGGAGGCGTAAGAATCGGGTAGCCACTGGCTCGTTGTGATAATTCCCTTTTTCGATCCGGAGTAGATGGAAGGCCGCACAGGCTCCCAGAAGCCTCTCCAGGGCATCGGGTACGCATCCCAGATCCCGGCTCAATGCTTCGCAATTTTGGGGTTTCTCGTGCAAATGGTCAAAGATCCCCAACGAGACAGCCGTAAAAACGGCCTTGGAGGCGCGAAATCCGTCCATCAAATCGATGATAATTTGGGCTTCTGGATCAGATTGTGGAAATTTTTCAATGGAATTCATGCGGCACCTCAGAAAAGTTGGGAGGGGAAAAGCATTTGTAAGCAGGGATGATGCACATCCCAGCATACTTTGGCGAACGCTTTGCCCCCACAACTCGCTCGATGTCTCCAATCAAAGGCTTCAGAAGTAATTGACGATTTTTTTCGCATAATGCTACCATCCAACTGGCTGCGGAATAATAATTGATCCATCGGGCGGTACGCAATAAATAGTACAAAAATGCATTGCTTCGTTGGGCTTATACTGCAATGCTAAAAGCTTGAAGACTGCCACCCTGGTGGCGGTCTCATGCGAGCAGCATTGGATTGCTGCAATATCCTTGGAGATGTTCATTAAAAAAATATGTCCCAAGTCAAGAAGAGTTCGGAAGTACAAGATGTCATTGTGATCGGATCCGGTGCAGCGGGGGGGACGGTCGCGCAGGTTCTGACGGCCAAGGGGATTAAAGTAACCCTTTTAGAAGCCGGTCCAATGTTGGATCCCGCTAAGGAATTCAAAGAGCACATGTGGCCCTATGATGTCGACCATCGCGGCGCGGGAGAAGGCGGAGCGTTTTATTTTGGAAAGGGAAAGCCCTTCGGCTATTTCACGACGACAAGCGGCGGATGGCAACTGGAGGGAGAACCTTACACAGTTGCCGAAGGCAGCCAATTCCAGTGGTTTCGCTCGCGCATTATTGGCGGCCGGACGAATCATTATGGAAGGATGTCATTTCGCTTTTCCGAATTTGATTTTAAGCCCTACAATCGGGATGGGCTGGGGACCAATTGGCCCATCTCTTACGAAGACATTGCTCCCTATTACGACAAAGCCGAGATGCTAATCGGTGTGACGGGGACAAAAGATGGGATTCGAAGTACCCCCGATGGAATTTTTCAAGTGCCTCCCCCCCCCAAAGCCCACGAAGTCCTTATAAGAAAATCATGCGATCGTTTGGGCATCCCCTGTGTCCCGAATCGCCGGGCCATCATTACTAAAGAATTAAATGGCCGGCCGCCTTGCCATTACTGCGGACAATGCGGCCGAGGCTGTTTGTCGGCTTCCAATTATTCCTCCAGCCAAGTTCAGATTTTTCCGGCTCTTAAGACCGGGAACCTGAAGATTATCGACATGGCCATGACGCGTGAAGTGCTGGTTGATAAAACGGGGAAAGTGACGGGGGTTTCTTACATTGACAAGAATACCCGTACCGAGAAAATCGTTCACGGCCGGGTAGTGGTTCTTGCCGCCAGTGCTTGTGAATCGGCCCGCCTACTGCTGAATTCCAAGTCCGCTTTGTTCCCGAATGGCCTGGCCAACGGATCCGGGGTGGTGGGGAGATTCCTGATGGATAGCGTGGGCTTTGATTTATCCGGGGAAGTTCCGGCTTTAGAAGGGATGCCTCATTACGACAGCGATGGGTATGGTGGCGCGCATCTCTTTATGCCCTGGTGGTTGTGGAATCAACAGGACAAGATTGGCTTCCCACGCGGATATCATATCGAAATCGGAGGCGGCTACCATATGCCTCAGGTTGGGATGTTTCAGCGGGCTGGTGAAAAATGGGGATATGGCAAAAATATGAAACAAAATGTGCGCCGCGCCTACGGGACTCACGTTGGCTTTGCCGGACGCGGTGAAATGATCCCCAACAGTCACAGCTATTGTGAAATCGATCCAGCTATAGTAGACCGCTGGGGAATCCCGGTGCTTCGATTCCATTTCAAATGGTCAGACTATGAATGGAAACAGGCGCGCCACATGGAACAGACCTTTGCTTCTATTATTGAGACGATGGGTGGAAAAGTCCATCACCTGACTCCGGAACAGCGCGAAAAAGATGGCATTTCTGTGCCGGGGACGATCATTCATGAGGTCGGTACGGTCCGGATGGGGAGCGATCGGCGCTCATCCGCGGTCAACGGTTTTGGCCAGGCCCACGATGTGAAAAATCTGTTTGTTTGTGATGGAGGGATATTTGTCAGTAGTCCTGACAAGAATCCCACTCTAACGATCAATGCGCTGGCTTGGCGCAACTCAGACTACCTGGCAGAGGAGATGAGAAAAGGCAATGTCTGACCCTATGCTTGTCCAAATCGAAGATCTGTCCCGACGGAATATGCTCCGCAATATTGCCTTGGCGGTTACGGCAGTGGCCGGAGGCCAACTCAAGCTGGAAGCGGCTGAGCACGTCCATCAGCAAGCCAAAGAAGAAAAAAAGAAAGGGGGAACGTATCAGCCCAAACTTTTCAATGAGCATGAATATGCCACAATCAGCCGGCTGACTGAGTTGATTGTGCCCGCGGATGAAGTGTCCGGCAGCGCCAAGGATGCGGGCGCTCCGGAATTCATCGATTTGCTCTGTAGTCAGAATTCGGAACTAGCCAACATTTATACAGGAGGACTGGCATGGCTGGATGCCGAGGCGAAAAAACTTTATGGGGCGTTCTTTCTTGATGCCCAGGCAGAACAACAGACTGCCTTACTGGATTCCATCACTCGACTGGAACGGACTGCCAATGAGAACAGGGAGAGGGGACTCACGTATGAAGGCATGGTCCATTACCAAGGGTTCGGTCACTATGGTTTTCAACCGTCAACGGACCTCGGCCCCGGGGTATATTTCTTCCAATGGCTTAGGAAAATGACCCTAGATGCTTTTTATACCAGTGAGATTGGGATCAAAGATGTCGAGTACAAAGGAAACGGTGTTCTCTCTCAGTTTGAAGTCCCTCAGGAATGCATTGATTACGCCCTCCAACGCAGTCCCTTCGGAAAATCCTAGAGCTGCATTTCATAAATTGCGGTAATTGCTGTAGCCGGGGCCGCTGGGCCCGGATAACAGGCCTGGAGGCCTGTTGCTACTGTCTTGTGTGGCGACAGGCGTTCACGCCTGTCGTCCGGAGTTTGGACATTTTCGGTGTTGGTTCGCTCATGGATCTTGCGGTCAGCAATAAGTATTACAACTGCAGGGAGTGTAAACCGACGTTGCGTCGCTCTTTTCCCGACGAAACGCAAGGATTACGGACCCACCCTTGTGCGGCAGCTGGCTGGCGCCTAGGGTCGGAACCTCGATCAGACTTGGCATTGATGATGCGTGGCAGCTTGCTGCCAGTTTGATGGATCGACTGTGATCCAGAAAGTGGTATCAAGCTACCGCACTCCAAAATGTCCGTAGCGGCCTTTCAGGCCGCTTGGATGCAAGCGTGGACGCCTGCACCACAAAATTGTGGTGCGGGCCTTTGGCCTGCTCCTGTGTCTAAACTCCAGGAACGAGCACGTTCTAGTGTGCGCCGGGGGACGGCGGTCCCACTCGCCTGCTCCACCCTTCTCCGCAGGCGGCTCGAACAAATCCTTGAATGAGTGGATGGGACTCGCTTCTGAGTGCAGACCTTTCAGGTTGGAACAAAGTTGCCATAAAGAAGGGGTGATCGGGGATTTCAATCACTCGGACTTCTTCGTCTTGATCTCTACCGGCAATCTGCAGACCATGACCAAACAGAAAGTGCTCCCACTTCCGGTTGACCCCGAATCTGCAGTGATAAGTTTCGACTAAGTTCTCATTTCCGCAAATGGAAAATGCCAGGGAATTGGGTAACAAATGAACAGTTCCTTCTTTTTCCACCAGGGGGCAAGCGAGAGGAGTAATCAGTGCCAGATGGGCAGCAGGGTTGCTCTCGGCATGATCCGCTTTGGCCATGCCTAAGACATGACGTGCATATTCAATGACCACATGCTGAAACCCTCCACAGGTCCCCAAGAAGGGACGGTGTCCATTTCGAGCAAAACGAATCGCGTTGAGTGCCCCATTCATGCTGCGATAAGGAGTGGCAGGGACACACCAGATCCCTTGAAAAATGAATAGCTGTGCAAGGGGATCGGATTCGATTTGCTCCGTGGCGACCCACGTCGTTTCACATTCACAATTCAAAGACGTTGCAGCCAGAGCCAGTGCTTTGGGGATTGCCTGGTGGGCGATGACTTGGGAGTTATACTCCCCGACTAATGCAATGCGAACAATTGAGCGCCCGTTTCAGGGTTGTGTAGTATCCCCCATTTTAATAGTCTCCTGGCACCTTCTTTGGGGGAGACGCAGGAACAAAGACTCTCAACAACCAAAGCAAAAAACAGCCCATCCCGGCGCCCAATAGAGTGTTGGCCCCGATTCCAAACGTCAGGTGCCCGAGAATATGGCGTACATGAAAGGCATCATCCTCTTTGATCGAGAATTCCGGTCGTGTAAAGATATTTTCCGTTCCTGTCATCACGGCAAAAATAATGGCTACGATAATGAGAAGGTGAGTCCAGGTGTTGATGAGGAAGCTCGCCATGACCACATTCGGATAACTTCCGAAATCCCGAGTATGGATCCAAAAGATCGCAATGAGCAAGGCACCGACCGACGCTCCGGTAAGACTAAAGAGCTTCGAAAACCATAAAGGAGCCTCCGCAATACCCAGAAACAATCGCAGAATCCAGACAATCAAGACGAAAAGCAGCAGAGGCGTCAAAAACCGGATATGCTCTCGAAGCCCGTGTCCATGGACTTTCATGGTTCCTCCACTTGTACTAAACGTCACTCGTATTTGAGATGCATCGCACCAGCACCAAGGTTAAATCATCTTCTAACTGTTTGGCTGCCCACTCTTGAACAGCGTTCAGGACGATCTGTTGAATCTCAGGCAAAGGTTTCTGACAATGAGCGCTCACGAGAGACTCCAGCTGGGATTCTCCAAATTCTACGCGTTGGGCATTCGCTGCCTCCGTCAAACCATCTGAATAAAGGACCAACAACTCTCCTGGATGAAAGAACACTTCACCGGTCTGAAATTCAGTATGGGGAAACATCCCAAGTGGCATCCCTCCTTCCTCCAAACGCTGACGCCGCTGGTTCCCCAAAAGGAACGGCGGATTATGACCCGCATTGACGTAGGTTAGATGCCTATTTCGGGGTTCCCAAATGGCGTAAAAAAACGTGGCAAATTTAGAGGCATCGGTGACCTGATGTAAATGACTATTGAGCTGCCGGCAGACTGGACCAGGCTCGGGAACAGAATTGGCCAGGACACGAAGCACCGCTTGTAAATTTGCCATGATCAATGCCGCAGAAATGCCTTTTCCACTGATATCGGCGATGGCAAATACCTGGCGTCCGTCCGGCAATTGGATGGCATCATAAAAATCTCCACTGATCCCGCCGGCAGGAATACAAACGGCAGCGAACTCAAGCCCTCCGTCTCGAGGAAGTTGGCGGGGGAATAAAGCCCGCTGCACTTCATGAGCAATGCTAATTTCAGCTTCCTTTCGGGCCAATTCTCTCCGGCTGGCCTTTAATTGCAATCGCAATCGGTACAGGATCAAGCCCACGACTCCCACCGAAGTACTGGCAGCGAAGGTTAAAACCTCCGTCATCAGGGCAGACTCCTGCACCAAATGTCGGCCTAAGAACAGCAGCAGGCCGGCCGTAACGAGAAAGCCGGCAAGGTAAAGTTTGTCCCGCACGTCGTCCTTTCAGATTTCTACTCTTTCTGTGATCTCCATCCATTTACTGCCGGCCCCAATTCGAACCGCGCCGATGTTTGGGTCATGCTCAAGAACAATGATCCATTCCTCGGCACACGCCTGATCGAGATAGAGCCGTTTCTCCTCCAAGGTCGTCAACGGGAAAAGATCATACCCCATGATATAGGGCAAGGCGAGATGGGCTGCTGTCGGAATCAGGTCGCCGCAATAAAAAAGAGTCTGATAAGCATCCTGAATCTTGACCATTTGAAGGGCTGGGGTATGGCCATTAGACAGGATTAAGTGAAAACCGGGGAAAAGTTCGGTTTCACCCGGGATAGTCTTAATCTGTTCGGATTTTTGGAGAGGTTCAATGTCTTCCTTCAAGAAACTGCCTCGATCCCGGTCGGTGGGGTTCAAGGCCCACTCCCAATGTTTGTCCTGAACATAATAGGTTGCCCGCGGAAATGTGAGCTGCGTTTGGTGATCCCTGAATTCAGTTCCGCCTCCGGCGTGGTCAAAGTGACAATGAGTTAAGACCACATCGGTGACCTGTTCCGGACTAATGCCATGTTGGCGCAGTGATTTCTTCAGATCAGACTTGCCGTTGTTCCACTGGAAGATTTCCTGCTGCTTGGGGGAATACTTTTCGCCGGCTCCAACATCTACCAGAATTTTCCGGTCTTTATAGAGAACGAGAAGTACCCGCATCGCTAATTCCACGCGGTTCTTTTCGTCACTGGGATTGCTCTGATTCCAAAGAGTCTTGGGGACGACCCCAAACATGGCGCCGCCGTCAAGCCAGAAATGTCCTGTTTCCAGTAACTCGATTTGGTAAGGTCCAATCTTCATAGTTTCATGCTCACGGCCACGCCATCACGTAGCGGGATGATCACGGTATGGACGTCTTGAGACTGATAAGCCAGTTGATTAAACTCCAAGATTCCTTTTGTGTCTGCGTCTCGAGGATCGCTAACCACCTTGCCAGACCAGAGCACATTATCGGTGATGAGCAGACCCCCCTTGCGGAGCCTCGGAACTGCTTTTCGGAAAGCCTGCGGATATTCGTGCTTGTCGATATCATTGAGAATAATGTCAAAAGGGCCCAATTCGTTGTCCAGTAGAGATAATGCATCCCCGACACGAAAGTCAACCAACCTCTCAATGCCAGCCTGCTTGAAAAAGCCTTCGGCCATTGCAGCGTTTTCCGGTGAGCCGTCCGTGCAGATGATTTTGGCATCCGGTTGAACACCCTTAGAAAACCATAAGGCCGAATAGCCGAAACCTGACCCCAACTCGAAGATCTTCTTCGCTTCGGTTAAAGAGGCGAGTTGAAGCAGCAACCGGCCGACTAAAGGACCGATGATCGGGAAGTTCTTCTCATTCCCATAGGTTTCCATTTGCTGTAAGACACTGTCTCGGTTGGGAAGGAGGCCTTTCAGATAATGATCGATTTCGGGATTGATGATTTCCATAGATGCTCCTTATAGAAGAAGGGGCCAAACATTTTAAAAGGCTTGCCCATTAGAGCCTCTTTGCATCGAGTGACTGCGTTGCCCGTAAATGGGAAAGGGCGACCCGATGAATCCCTGGCTCAACCTCTCTCATTCTATCGTAGAAAGCGAAAAATGGTTCCATTTGTGGTAGTCTGATTGGCGGAATTTACGGCAATACCCATTAGGATGGATCATGATCATTGGACTTTACGGCCGTCCTTCTCCTCTGAAGTCGGCTTTACTGGATTATCTTTCACAGAAGAGCTTTTATCTCTCTACGGGAGATGCCGAGATAAAGCTTGAGGAAGATAAGAACCATGTGGTGGATGTTGCCAGTGATGGGCTTATATTGGAGAATTGGAAGAATCGCGGTGCCTTGTTGATTGGCATTGGGGAAATAGGAGAATCCCAGACTCCCTATTTTATTGACATCAAGACTCCAGAGTTGGAAGCCGAGACCCGGATCAGCCAGTGGGTCATTGCAGAGACCCGAGCCCAACCCCGCCCCGACTGGGATGAATATTTTATGAAGATTGCACAAGTGGCTTCCATGCGTAGCAATTGCATCAAGCGTAAAGTCGGAGCCGTGATTGTGCGCGACAGGCGAATTATCTCGACCGGATATAATGGGACACCGCGGGGCACCAAGAATTGCAATGAAGGGGGATGCCCCCGCTGTAATAGCCTTGCCAGCAGCGGAACACGGCTCGAGGAATGTCTTTGCTCTCACGCGGAAGAGAATGCCATTACCCAGGCTGCTTACCACGGGACGAGTGTGAAAGACGGCACGATTTATACAACGTTTTCCCCTTGTCTTATGTGTTCCAAAATGATCATTAACTGCGGAATGGTGGAGGTTATTTTTAACATCGATTATCCCCTCAACGACACGTCTTTTCACTTGTTTGAGCAATCCGGCGTGCGTATTCGCCAGCATCAACTTTCCTAAAGAGATAGGGTCGGCAGCAAATTCTTATCCAGCCCCTTTCTCGCGATTTTCCGGAGAACTGATTTGATAAATCGTCTGAACAAAGTCGGGATCCTAGGCGGCGGCACGATGGGTCGTGGGATTGCCGTGGTTGTGGCGCAGGCGGGAATGGAAGTTCTGCTGTGTGAAAAGAACCCGGAGGCTGCCGAAGCGGCAAGCAACCGGCTTGCTGATGAACTGGATTATGAGATTTCCCGTTGGGCCCTGACCGCTAGCGATAAGCGGGCCTTGATGAAGAAAATTTCTGTGACGACGAATCTGGGTGAGATTTCCGGACTCGGCCTCTTCATCGAGGCTATTCCCGAAGAGTTCGATTTGAAAGTTAAGCTCTTCAATCAGCTTTCCACTGTGTGTTCGGCGGACTCGATTTTTGTGACCAATACCTCGACCCTCAGCATTACGAAAATGGCGGAACGACTCCAACATCCGGATCGCTTCATTGGTGTTCACTTCATGAATCCCGTATTGAAGATGGCTCTGGTTGAATTAATCCGTGGGCTGAAGACCTCGGACGCCACCTACCAATTTGTGCGAGAGTTTCTGATCTCTCTTGGAAAAACTCCGATCGAGGTTTACGAATATCCTGGCTATGTGACGACTCGCATTATGCTGCCAATGATCAACGAGGCGATGCAGGTGGTTTTAGAGGGGATTGCCAGCGCCGAGGATGTCGATACAGCCATGAAACTAGGATATAACATGGAAATTGGGCCATTGGCCCTCGCCGACCGCATGGGTCTGGACGAAGTCATGAAGTGGATGGAGCATCTATTTCGAGAGTTGGGTGATTTGAAATATCGCCCTTGCCCAATCCTAAGAATGAAAGTCCGGGCTGGCGACCTGGGCGTCAAGACCGGGAAAGGGTTCTTTGTTTACGGTGAGAACCCTGAAACTCAAGGCAAGAAAAAATGAACCACGGGGAACACGGGGAGACTTGATCAATTTGCTATTGCCTATTTTCGATTTGATATTTGCTATTGGAAAATGAGGCAATTTTGGTCTCAATAGCAAATAGTAAATAGCCAATAACAAATAATTATCCCCGTGGTTTAAGTCTTTTGGGATTTTTTTGAATTCATCAAAGCGAAATCATGAAAGTTTTTGTTCTGAACTGCGGCAGTTCCACCGTGAAGTTCCAATTCATAGAAACCGACGCTGAACTCATCCAGTCCAACCAGGATCGTTTGCTGGCCAAGGGTGCTGTTGAGAAGATCGGAACGACTGAAGCACTCATTCATTTTGAGAGTAACGGGGTGAAAGCCCATGTGTCTGCTCGAGAAGTCTTGGATCATAAGTCCGCGATTAGTCAGTGCCTCGAACTTTTGCGGTCAGGCCCCAACCCACTAGTCAAAGGTCCCAATGAAATTGGTGCGATTGGGCATCGAGTGGTCCACGGGGGAGAGAAATTTAGCGACTCGAAATTAATGACGGAGCCGGTGGTGGCGGAGATTCGTGAATGTATTCAACTGGCTCCGCTGCATAATCCGCATAATCTACGGGGATATCAAGTCTGCCGCGAACTGCTTCCGGAGGTCCCCCAGGTGGCTGTATTCGATACGGCCTTTCACCAGTCGATGCCTGCCGAAGCTTACATTTACGGCTTGCCATACGTCTTGTACCGCCGTCATCAGATCCGCCGTTACGGCTTTCATGGCACCTCTCACCGTTTTGTGGCCTATCGTTTTCGTCAACTCTTTCAATTGAAGCGGGAAGAGGCCAATCTGATCACGTGCCACCTGGGAAATGGTTGTTCGATTTGTGCCATTGAGAAAGGCCAGTCGATCGATACTTCTATGGGATTTACCCCGCTGGAAGGCTTAGTCATGGGGAGCCGGTCCGGAGACGTTGATCCCGCCGTGATCCTCCATGTCATGGCCAAGGAAGAATTATCCATCCACGAAGCCACCACGTTGCTCAACAAACACAGCGGATTGTATGGCATCTCTGGAATCTCTGGTGACATGCGGGAACTGCAGGAGGAAATGAAGGCAGGAAATCCACGGGCGAAATTGGCCATTGACATTTTTTGCTACCGCGTCCGGAAGTACATCGGTGCCTATTGCGCCGCTCTGGGCAAAGTCGATGGGATAATTTTCACCGGGGGAATTGGCGAAAACTCGGCACTGGTTCGTGCAAAGAGTTGTGAACGGCTGGACTTCTTTGGAATCACAATAGACTCCTTACTCAATGAAAAGACTCTTCATTCGGAAGGGTTGGTCTCTTCGTCACAGAGCAAGGTGAATGTCGCGGTCATCCCCACAAATGAAGAACTGCTTATCGCCCGGGATACGGTAAGAACGGTCTTGGGAATCCCTCATCCGAATTAATCCCTGTGGGATCGGAAATGCCACGACCCTGAAAGGGTGAAGAAATTGTAGCGGCGCTCTATGAGCGCCGACCAAGCCGTTGATTTGAAAGGAAACGGCGGTCACAGACCGCCGCCACAACCGATTTTTTCACATCTTCAGGGGGACTGCTGGGAGGTGAAGAATGTCCTGGCAAACAACAATTGATGTTTCTGCATTAGTCCGGGATTTAGCGCACATGAGTCTGCAGAGGGGCTAATGAAATTTTTTTGGATCCTTTATAAGAATATCTGGAGAAACCGACGCCGCACCTTGCTGACCATGAGTAGCATCGCCGTCTCCCTGTTTCTGATCACCACTCTGCTTACCCTGTTGGATTCACTGCAGAATCCGACGAAGACTCCCGAATCGGCGCTACGTCTGATTACACGTCACAAAGTATCTCTATTTAATTCGTTGCCGATTTCCTACCGCCAGAAAATTGCCAAAGTCGAAGGTGTAGACACAGTGGTCGGTTCCATGTGGTTTGGCGGCGTGTACAAAGACCCGTCCAACTTCTTTGCCCAGTTCTCTGTCGATACGGAGGGTTTCTTTTACGTCAATTCCGACATGATCATCCCCAAAGACCAACAAGAAGCCTTCATTAAAGATCGCACCGGAGCAATTGCAGGAAATAACTTGGCTGAACGGTTTGGCTGGAAGATTGGGGACAAGATCCACCTGAAGGGTGCCCTATTTCAGTTTGACCCCGAGCTGACCCTGCGTGGAATCTACGAGGGAGGTGGCGACGAGGGGAGCACACTCTTTTTCCATTGGGAGTATTTCAACGAGGGGATGAATAATGCAAGCTTCACCGGCACCTACACCATTCGTGCCCGGTCCGTTGAAGAAATTCCCAGGATTGCGGAGCAGGTTGATGCCTTGTTCCAGAATGCTCCGGTCCCGACCAAGACAGAGACGGAGAAAGCCTTTATCCTGGGATTTGTTTCAATGATGGGAAACGTACAACTCCTGATTACCAGTATTTGTTCTGTGGTCATTTTTGCCATTATTCTCGTCGCCGCGAATACGATGGCGATGTCGATCCGGGAACGTACGCGTGAAATCGGTATTCTCAAGGCCTTGGGTTTTCAGGATGGGCTCATTCTGAAATTGCTGTTGGGCGAGTCGGTGGCGCTCTCCTTTTCAGGGGCAATGATAGGAACTCTCGCGGCCCGCGCGGCCTATTCGAACTTAAACCTGGCGGTCATCACGAGCGGCTTTGTTCAGAACCTTCATGTGGGGCCTCGAATCATTGGCATGGGTGTTGGAATTGGCGTAGGGGTCGGCATTTTGGCTGCCGCAGTGCCCGCTTGGAGCGCTGCCCATCGGCCGGCAGTTGAGGCGCTGCGCCGGGTTGCTTGAAATTGCGGAAGGAGGATTCTCCAACTTTTGGGAATGTTTTAATTGTTCATTGCTCATTTTTCATTTGTCATTTGCCATTGAGCTTAATCTCTTCGTCTCTTGCTGATTGAGGAGAGGTTGGCCGATTGACGGCCTACCAGACGGCGGGATTTCCAAAGAGATGACTTAGGCAATCTTTGTGATTGCCAAGTCATAGATGTTGGAACTTTGCGAGAAAATGTTAAATGACAATTGAACAATGACCAATGAAAAATCCTAAAAGGCGAGAAATGTTTCGTTTCATAATGACCACCTTATGAGGATTCCACTGAAATACAACATCGGTAGCTTGTGGGTCCGCTGGGTTGGGACCTTGATGACCGCCTTGGGGATAGGACTGACTGTGGCAGTCGTCATCACCATGATGGCCCTGGTCAACGGGTTGGATACTACCTTTGTGGAGACCGGTCACGAAAATTACCTGATTATCATTCGCGATGGCTCTCTCAATGAGGTCAATAGCTACTTTAATCGGGATTTGCTGGGGACCATTCGACTTCTAGCAGGCTTTCGCCTTGACAGCAACAATGAGCCAATGGTCAGTGGTGAGATTTTGGTGGTGATCAGCCACCCCAGGATTACGGGGGAGTCCTCAAATGTAATGGTTCGGGGAACCTCTCCCATGGGTCTTCGATTGAGGCCGGAAGCTAAGCTAGTCCAGGGCGAATGGTTTCGACGAGGCCTGCGGGAGATCGTCGTCAGCGAATCCCTCTCCCGTCGATTCCAAAACATGCGGTTGGGAGATACTCTTCACATGTCGCGGAGCAATTGGAAAGTGGTTGGCATTTTTAATGCTGGAGGTACCGCTTACGACTCTGAAGTGTGGACCGATGCGGAAGACGTCGCGCAGGATTGGGACCGCCCCGTCTACTCGTCGCTTCTAGCTGAAGCCGTCGATGCGGTTGCCGCCAAGGACATGACGCACCGGATTGCGGATGACCGGCGCATCCATCTCCAGGCAGTCTCGCAGAAAGAATACTTCCGCGGTCAAACCGTCAGTTCGATCGGGATTAAGGCTCTGGGCGTGTTTATTGCCCTCGTCATGGGAGTTGGGTCCTGTTTTGCCGCGATGAACATGATGTATGCGACTGTGATGTCGAGGATTAAGGAAGTCGGAACTTTAAGGGCGGTGGGATTTTCAGGCTGGAGTATCTGGTCTTCATTCATCATTGAGTCGACGCTGCTGGCTCTTTTGGGCGGAATTCTCGGCTGCGTGATGGCGTTACCTTTGCACGGGTTATCGACAGGGACGGCCAATTTTTCTACCTTCACTGAAATCTTGTTTAACTTTCGAATCACCCCAAAAATCCTCCTGCAAGGGATGATCTTCGCGGCCATTGTCGGTATTCTGGGTGGTGGGCTCCCGGCCCTGCGGGCCGCCCGCATCAAGCTGATTGATGCATTGCGAGAATAGCGGCTTAGAGTTCATCGGCAATGGCTTGAGCCATTTGCAGAGTGCTGGCGCTGCCTCCCATATCGTATGTTCTGACCTGACCCGCACGTATCACCGAAGCCACGGCAGCTTGAAGTCTCTCCGCTTTTTCCGCTTCGCCCAGCCATTCCAACATCATTCTGGCCGCCAGGATGGTCGCAATGGGATTCACTTTGAGCTGCCCGGCATATTTGGGTGCAGACCCGTGGGTTGGTTCAAACACAGCCAGTTTGTCTCCGATGTTTCCCGAGCAGCCAAAGCCCAGCCCACCGACCATTTGTGCACACAGATCGGAAACGATGTCTCCATAAAGGTTTGGAGCTACCAAAACTTCATAGTTGAGTGGGTTCTTCAAAAGCCACATGGTCATGGCATCGATGTTGGCGTCATCACACTGGATCTCAGGATACTCCTTTGCAATCTCGTATCCCGCTTCGAGAAAAATCCCGTCGGTGGCTCTAACAACGTTGGCCTTATGCACAACGGTCACCTTCTTTCGCCCATTCTCCCTGGCGTATTCAAATGCAGCGCGGATAATGCGATTGCTGGAGCGGCGCGTATTGATCTTGCAGGAAATGGCGAATTCCTCAGGTTTTAAATCGCGGTATGGAGCGAATTGCCCGGATAACCGGCTTAACGTCTCAGAAAGTTCTCGAGGAACGGGACGGAATTCTACGCCGGCGTAAAGGTCTTCCGTATTTTCACGAAAGACCACGAGGTTGATGTTTTCCTTCAGGTTTAGAGGATTTTGCGGGAAAGCCTTGCAGGGGCGAAGACAAATATAGAGATCGAACAATTGGCGCATCCGAACAATCGGAGAGCGATAGACAATACCTTTTCCTTGAAGTGCAGGAACCAATTCCGTTTCCGCTACCTTGCCAGGCTTGGAAGTGATGGCTCCAAACAGAGCAGCATCGACATTTTTCAAGAGTTCAATGGTTCGCTGCGGGAAAGGGTCTCCTTCATTCCGCCAACATTCCCATCCGATATCGCCGGGAAGATAGGTGGCATCAAACTTTAATTTGTCTAAGATGCAGCGAGCGGCCTCCAAGACCTCAATTCCAATGCCGTCTCCGGGGAGCCAGGCTATTTTATACTGGGGCATGTATATCCTCTATTCTAGGGGGTTTTCGGCTCATTCACTTGCGGTTGACTCTCCGAGTCTCGTTCAGGGCAATGATCCCGTTTTGAGGGCGGAGCTCCGCGACGCCAGTTCGGTGGCGACAGGCCTCCCGGCCTGTCGAGCCACGCTGTGGCGTGGCAGAGGTTGACCTTCAGCCAAGGTACAGGCAGGAATGCCTGTACCTACAATGTCGGCAATTGAGTCTCGGAAAGCTCGACCCTCCATGTGAATCAACGTGCCTGGAGAGAAGGGTCTGCTGGCTGGTGGACTCCGCCGTCATCGTCTACCCCTTCCGTTTTTCGATCGGGATAAAATCCCTTTGGTCGTACCCCTCGTAAATCTGCCGCGGCCGTGCAATCTTCTGTTCTGGATCGAGCAGCATTTCGGCCCATTGCGCATTCCAGCCAGAGGTTCGAGGGATCGCAAAAAGTACCGGAAACATTTCCACGGGGAATTTCATGGCCTCATAAATAATTCCTGAGTAGAAATCGACATTCGGATAAAGTTTCCTGCTGACAAAGTAATCATCATGCAAGGCAATCCGCTCTAATTCCAGGGCGATCTCAATGAGCGGATTCTTTCCCGTGACTTCAAAAACTTCGTCCGCGACCTGCTTAATGATTTTGGCTCTCGGGTCGTAATTTTTGTAGACGCGATGGCCAAATCCCATTAACCGAAACTCGCCCGCCTTCACACGCTGAATATAGTGAGGGACCCGGTCCTTGGAGCCGATTTCCTTGAGCATCTTGAGCACCTCTTCGTTGGCTCCGCCATGAAGAGGTCCGTAAAGAGCCGCCGCCGCACCGGCGACCGCGGAGAAAGGATCGGCGTGGGAGCTTCCGATACACCGCATGGCGTTGGTGCTGCAATTTTGTTCGTGATCGGCGTGCAAGATAAACAGGACATCCAGGGCATGCTCGAGGATCGGATTGGGGCGATATTTAATCTCGGTCATTTTAAACATCATGTTCAGAAAATTTCCAGCGTAGCTCAATTCATTATCAGGGTAAATAAAAGGCATTCCCATGCTGTGGCGGTAGGCGAAGGCTGCAATAGTGGGGACTTTGCCGATTAATCGAAAGGTCTGCTTTCTGCGCGATTCCTCACTCAGGATGTTCTTGGCATCTGTGTAAAAGGTCGACAGAGCCCCAATGGTTCCGACTAACATGCCCATGGGATGGGCATCGTGGTGGAAACCATCCATAAACTTCTTAATGTTTTCGTGAATAAACGTGTGGTGGGTAACATTTAGCGTCCACTCTTTCAATTGAGATTCCGTCGGCAGTTCACCGTTCAGAATCAAGTAAGCCACTTCCAGGTAGTTGCTCCCTTCGGCTAATTGTTCGATGGGGTATCCCCTGTAGCGTAGGATTCCTTTGTCCCCGTCAATGAAAGTAATGCGACTCCGGCAGGATGAAGTGTTCATGAATGCCGGATCGTAGGTCATTAAACCGAAATCCTCATCAGAAACCTTGATCTTGCGCAAATCCATAGCGCGTATGGTGCCGTTCTCAATGGGAATCGTGTACTCCTTGCCCGTGCGGTTATCGGTCAGACTCAAAGTGTTGGCAACCATCGCATCGACCCCCTTTTCTTCTTCTTTTTAAGTGATTGCATCAAAAAAATCAGGGACTGTTCCCGTTGCAGAGAGGCAATTCCGGGAATTGCTGAGGACGATAGATCCCCACTCATTTCCGTTCGCGTTCGAGAAATGATTTCAAACTAGATCCGGTGCCCTGAATCGCTGGGCAATGGGCTCTTATTCTTGGAGAACGGGGACATCCAGCGCAGCCATCCATAAAGCCTCTCGGGACGTCAGGTGCACTTGTCTAGATCCACGAGTCAAGTCATGCACGTCAATGACCAGTTTAAGTGCTTTCCCACCGACCAGTTTACAATAGGTTCAAGCGTTTTCAGAACATTAAAGCCTGATTCGTTTCGGCTTTGATGTCTGCTGATATCACCCATACCCTTGGGGAAATTCCCCCAGCGGAAATTGAAATTGGATGATACCGCCTGTTTGGAGTTGTCGAACTCATCCCATTACAGACCTTTTTCCCATTTACAACCCCCGATGGGAAGTGGTTACATCTTTGCTAAGATCCAATCGGTAGGTGTATATCGTGGGCGACCCTTGAGTCTCCTAATGGCTTCCCGCACAAACGCAACCTGGTCTGTCACAAGAATGAACATCCTCCCCTCTCTAAATGGTGCTGAAACCCTTGCTGCTCCTCAGGCAGGTCTGAATTCGAGGGAACATGTCTCCGAGGGCGACTTGTTCCAATCCTGTTGTATAGGCCTCCGGAAGACTGACACCTATTGGTCAATTTGCGCGCGCATTTTGCTTTTGGTTGGAATCCTTTTGGGGCCCAGGAACTTTGCCGCGGCAGCCCAAGATAAAACAGAGATTTTAACTCTCGAAGAAGCCGTTGCGCAGGCGTTGGACGGCAGTCCATTGATCAAAGCTGCGGGATTCAACGTTGAAGTGGCGGAAGTCCGGTCCCGCGCGACCTTCTCGAATTATCTTCCAAAGGTAAGTTTTGACTACAACTTTACCCAAGGGAATAATCCAGTCTACGTATTTGGAAGTCTGCTCAACCAACGCCGTTTCACGGCTGCAGATTTCGCCCTCAACCACTTGAACTATCCAAATCCACTGTCCAATTTCCAAAACAAGTTCTCTCTGAATCAGCTTCTCTTTGACGGGGGACGCACCCGGAATATCCGAACTCAGTTCCGATTAGGTCGCCAGATTTCAGACGAGGAACTCAAGAGAACTCAATCCGATCTTATTTTCCGAGTCGTCAAATGCTACCTGGAAGCCTTACTGGCGAAGGAAATGGTTAAGGTATCTGAGGATGCTGTCCAAAGCGCGGTTGCCGACAACGAGGAAGTTGAGAATATGTTTAAAGTGGGGTTGGTTGTTGAGTCGGACCTTTTGAGCGTAAAGGTCCACCATGCAGCCCAATTGGAAGAGCTGGTTCGTGCCCGGAATCAAGCCAAACTTGCGTTGGCCAATCTCAATTTTGAAATGGGGATGCCGTTGGATAGAGCCTTCGAACTCGTTCAGCCTTTAAAACCATTCCCTTTGGAGGCTCAGGATCTGAAGGCATTACAGGGAATTGCCCTTACTCTGCGGCCTGACTTCAAGCAGGCGCAATTGGCTACTCAATCGAATGAGGCGGCTCTCGGTTCGGCACGTTCGGAATTCTGGCCCACCTTGAGTGCTTTTGGAAGTTGGCAAACGGACGACCAGAACTTCGCCTCCGCCGACAGCAACAGCTGGTTAGTGGGAATTAATTTGCGGGTCAATATTTTCAATGGCCGTGAGAATCAAGCTCATTTGGCCGAAGCCCATCTCCTTCAAAAGCGTCAGACAGTCATGCAGGAGCATTTGGCGCAGGCGATTCGGCTTCAGGTAGAGAAAGCCTATCTTGAGGTTGAGACCGCGACGAGTGTTACGGAAGTCAGTCAAAAGTCTGTTTCTCAAGCTGAAGAGAGCCTCAGGATAGTTCGCAACCGTTACCAAGCCGGCCTCACGACCGTTACGGAGCTCCTTCGCGCCGAGACGGCATTGGTACGCGCGAGGACATCATTCTTAAGATCCCTGTTCGAGCAGCGAATCAGCGTGGCAAATCTGGAACTTCAGGTCGGGCGATTGTCGGCCGATTCGCGGATTGTAAAAGAATGAATAGTGGATGGAATTGATTACTCCGAATCACAGGAGTCGCAATGAAACAAACTCATATGTTCCGAACTCTGCTTGTTCTTTTGCTCTTCTTGCCGGGTTGCGGCGAGAAACCCGCGAAGGAAGCTGCAAAGGAAGGAGTGTCCCGGCCTATATCCGTTAAAACCGATGTGGCTGCATTCACTGAGGGTGCAATGCTTTACAAGGCTCCAGGTACGGTCAAATCGGTTGCGGTTGCTCCGCTGTCCAGTAAGATTATGGGGACAGTGCTCGAAGTTAAAGTTCGAGCCGGAGATCGTGTTCAAAAAGGCCAGTTGCTCGTCACTCTGGATTCCCGCGAAACAAATGCCATGGTCCAGAAATCCGAAGCGGGTTTAGCGGAGGCCGGGCAAGCCTTGCAGGAAATGGATCGGAATATTGAATCGGCCCAATTCAACCATCAACTGGCTTCGACAACGCTGAAGCGTTACGAGGAACTGGCGAGCCAAAAATCCGTTAGCCCACAGGAGTTTGACGAGGTCAGAACAAAGCAACAATCGGCAGCGGCATCTTTAGAAGCCTTGCAAGCCAGGAAAAATCAAGTCGAAGCCCGCATGCGGCAGGCTGAATCCGATGTCCAATCAGCCCGGGCATTGCTCAGTTACACCCAGGTTACGTCTCCCTTGAATGGCGTCGTCCTAGCTCGCCAAGCGGAGGTAGGAATGCTTGCAGCGCCCGGGGTGCCCTTGCTGACCGTTGAGGAGACTGATCATTACCAGTTGGAAGTCACGGTTGGGGAAGGTAGGATGGCGGGCTTGAAGAATGGACAAACCGTTGCTCTTAGAATTGATTCACTGAAACCTTCAGAATTGAAGGGGACCATCGCGGAGATCCAGCCTGCCGCAGATCCTGCCAGTCGGACCTTTATCGTTAAACTGAAGCTCCCGCAGAATAACCAAGTGCGAGCAGGGATGTATGGTGAAGCTTTTTTTGATGGAGAAATATCGAAAGGGATTTGGATTCAACCGGCTGGCGTCATCCACCAGGGCCAATTGGAAGGAGTCTATGTGTTGGACAAGGACAATCGCATCAGATTACGTCTGGTGAAACTGGGGGAAATCACCGGTCGGGGGGTCGAAGTTCTTTCCGGGCTCGAGGGAGGCGAAATCTACGTCACCCCGCTTAGTCCAGAACTCTGCGACGGATGTCTGGTGGAGGCTTCACGATGAAATCGTTGGGGCTCGCCGGTCGAGTCGCACAGGCATTCATTGATTCCAAACTGACGCCGCTGATTATTGTCAGCTCCATCCTGCTGGGAATAGGTGCTATTTTAGTCCTCCCGCGTGAAGAAGAACCCCAAATCATTGTTCCCATGATTGATGTCTTTGTCCAGATGCCTGGCGCCTCCGCCAAGGAAGTTGAGGAACGCGTCACGAAGCCGATGGAGAAACTGATCTGGGAAATTCCAGGTGTGGAGTATATCTACTCTACCTCCAGCCCCGGATTCGCGATGGCCGTGGTCCGCTTTTATGTGGGAGAGGACGAAGAGAAAAGCATCGTTCGCCTCAACCAGAAAATGTTTGCGAACTTTGATTTGATCCCGCCAGGGGCTTCCGGCCCGCTCATCAAGCCACGGTATATTGACGATGTCCCTATCTTGGCTCTCACTTTTTGGAGCCAACGCTATGACCATTACACCTTGCGGCGCATGGTTGCCCAATTAGAAGATGTGGTCAAACAGGTCAATAATGTTTCAGCTACGACCTTGATCGGAGGGCAAAAAAGGCAAGTCTTGGTCAGCTTGGACAATGCAAGACTGGCATCCTATCGGTTATCACCTCTGACGGTAATGGGACGACTGCGGCAGGAAAATCAAAACCTGCCGGCGGGAGCCTTGATCCAGGCCAACCGGGAGTTTCTTGTTGAAACCGGGGGCTTCTTTGAAAGTGCCGAAGACGTTGGAGCTCTCGTCATTGGTGCAGAAAACCAAAAGCCTATTTATTTGCGCGATGTGGCCGAGGTGCGAGATGGTCCCGAAGAGCCGAGCCAATATGTTTTTTTTGGAGCTGGCGTCGCTGCTGAATCCAAGAAAATCCCGATCCTGTCTGACGGTCGGCAGGATTTCCCCGCAGTAACCTTGGCCGTAGCCAAACGGAAAGGCACCAACGCGATCCAGGTTGCCGATGCAGTGCTCGAAAAGGTCAATGCCTATAAGGGGAACTGGATACCCGGAGACGTCCAAATGACCGTCACCCGGCAATACGGAGAGACTGCCGCTGAGAAATCCAACGAACTGCTCTTTCATATGGCCATTGCGATTCTCTCAGTGACCGCGCTGGTCTGGTTCACGCTGGGTTTCCGGGAGTCGGGCGTCGTGGCAGTGGCTATCCCGGTGACGTTGTCCCTTACCTTGGCGGTTTTTTATCTTTACGGCTATACGCTCAATCGCATCACACTCTTTGCGCTGATCTTCTCCATTGGAATTCTGGTGGACGATGCCATCGTTGTGGTGGAAAACATCGTGCGACACTATCGACTTCCTCAAAACCTGGGAAGAAAATTGTTGGAAGTCGCTTGTGAGGCCGTGGATGAAGTCGGCAATCCCACGATTCTGGCTACTTTTGCGGTCATTGCCGCAATTGTTCCGATGGCCTTTGTGCGCGGCTTAATGGGACCCTACATGCGTCCCATTCCCGTGGGTGCTTCCGCTGCCATGATCTTCTCATTGTTGGTGGCTTTCGTTGTGACCCCATGGGCTTCCCTGCGGTTATTGCATCGTGCGAATCCTAAAGAAGGATCCATCCGGAGCGGTGAGGGGGATAATGGAACTCCAAAGAGTGATCCCCCAAGTCCAGCCTTCCCGGCTCTCCATTCCTATGAAGACTGGACCACTCGCCTCTATCGCCGGCTGATGAACCCGCTGATTCACCGTCCTTTCTTGCGTTGGGGGTTCCTCCTCGGGGTCATGATCCTGTTATTGTGTTCTTTGTCTCTCGTCTATTTTAGGTTTGTCACGGTGAAAATGCTTCCCTTTGATAACAAGAGTGAGTTCCAGGTCATTATTGACATGCCGGAAGGGACAACTTTGGAGAGGACCGCCCAGGCGGCCCGTCAAATGGGTGATTATCTAAAAACGGTCCCGGAGGTAACAGATTATCAAACCTACGTTGGGATCGCCTCTCCGTACAACTTCAACGGTCTGGTACGCCATTACTATCTCCGTCGCGGCCAGAATGTAGCCGATATTCAGGTCAACCTGCTACCCAAACAAGAACGAAAGGCCCAAAGTCACGACATCAGCAAGCGGGTACGGCCCAGACTCCAACAAATTGCGCAGTCCTATGGGGCTAGAGTCAAAGTGGCAGAGGTTCCGCCTGGGCCTCCCGTCTTGCAGACACTGGTTGCGGAAATCTATGGTCCTGATTATGAACGCCAGCAACAGGTCGCCAAGCAAATCCTGCAAGTTTTTGAATCCAGCCGAGGCGTTGTCGATTCAGACTGGTATCTTGAAGACGACCAGACGAAGTATCGCTTTATCGTTGATAAGGAGAAAGCCGCGATTCATGGTGTTTCCACCGAGCAAGTCACTCAGGCTTTGCGGTTGAGTGTAGAAGGGGTAAATGCCGGGCTGCTTCATCTGCCCAAAGAAAAAGAGGACGTGAATATTCTCTTTCGATTACCGCTTTCGGAGCGCTCGAATCCTGATTTACTCAAGACCATCCGATTGGCCGGGAGCCAGGGGAATATGATTTCTCTGGGGGAAATCGCGAAGCTGGAGTCAACGATAGCCGACAAAAGCATCTATCACAAGAATTTGATGCCTGTTGTGTATGTGACTGCCGATGTCGCCGGGGAAGTCGAAAGCCCTGTTTATGCCATATTCGAGATGAATGAGAAGATCCAAAATTTGAAAATCCCTGAGGGCTATGAAATCGAACGGTATACATCGACCCAGCCTCCGACAACCCAAAAACTTGCCATGAAGTGGGACGGTGAATGGCACATTACTTACGAAGTTTTTCGTGACCTGGGGCTCGCATTTGCCGCCGTCCTGGTATTGATTTATGTTCTGGTAGTGGCCTGGTTTCAATCGTTCAAGACGCCAGTCATCATCATGATGGCCATCCCTTTTTCTCTGATTGGCATTTTGCCGGCCCATGGCCTGATGGGCGCTTTTTTTACAGCCACTTCGATGATTGGATTTATTGCAGGAGCCGGGATTGTGGTGAGGAACTCCATCATTCTGGTGGATTTTATCGAACTGCGGTTGAGGGAGGGGATGCCACTGGATGAAGCTGTTGTGGATGCCGGCGCCGTGAGGTTTCGTCCGATGATGTTGACGGCCGCAGCGGTGATCGTTGGATCCGCGGTCATCTTGTTCGATCCGATTTTTCAAGGGTTGGCCCTCTCACTCATGGCCGGCGAGGTCGCTTCATTATTGCTTTCGCGAATGGTCGTGCCCATACTCTTCTTCATGGGCAACCGAAAACGCGCTACAATTTGATTAGGTGGAGGTCCATCAATATGACACTCGAAAGATATATTCGCCTGATAGCTGGCACATTTGTTATGGGCAGTTTGGCGCTGGGACACTGGGTAAGTCCCTATTGGTATTTGTTCACAGCCTTTGTGGGATTGAATCTCTTCCAATCGGCCCTCACCCGCTGGTGCCTAATGGAAGATATCCTGCGGAAACTAGGGGTGAGATGTCCTGTTGTGATCGCGGATCCCATTCCCTTAGGAGTGCAGGCGTTATCCTCTGATGAGTTCTGCATATAGTCGCAATGCGTTGTTTGCGATGCAGGCCAAGGAGAATTATCATTGTTCCATCCGGGTTGTAGGGATGTTGGCCCGAGTCAAATTTTTCAAGTGATGACTCGGAGAATTTGATGATTCCCAGGCTTAAAGGAGCGAGGTAATGATTCAAGAGACGATTGCGAAAATCCGATCGAAGATCGAAAATGCGGAATCCATCAAATCGGAAAACAAGGGCGAAATACTCAGCCTGCTCGCAGAGTTGAAGACCGAGATTACGAAGCTTTCTCAGACTCATGGAGAGGAAGCCATGAGCATCACGGGCTTCGCCGACGTCTCAGCGCATGAAGCCACGCGTCAGGATAGGAATCCGCAGCTCCTCGAACTTTCTCTGGAAGGTCTGTCTTCATCCGCGAAAGGGTTCGAGGCGTCGCATCCGAGATTGGTTGAGATTGTAAATTCCATCAGCCTCATGCTTTCCAATAGCGGTGTCTAAGGCGCGAATGATTATCTCTAATCCGGGTCGTTTTTCGCGTGCTCTCCTTCCAAAATCCGTGTACGTCGCTCAATGAAGGCACGACGGGGGCAGCGCTCCCACGCACGCGTTCTGCCTGAATCCGCAGGTCACCACTATTCTTTTCCCCTTTCCTGAGCGTCTTACAAGTCTCAGGCATGTCAGCAAATAGATCGAAATCGCGCCCGCTTACCTTCGGCATTCGGAACAAACGCTTGGTTCCTTGAATCTCACCATCCCGGTAAGAGGGGAGGAGGTCGTGGTTTGTCTTTTATCTTTTTATAAAGTTTGAGCTCTTTTTCAGCAGCTTTTTTCTTGCCTAGCTGAAGGTAGATCTGCCCAAGTTGCTCGTGGGGGTCTGCATAGTACGGGTCGGACTGTGTTGCCGAGATGAATTGCTCTTTAGCCTCTTCCAGTTTACCCAATTGAAACAAAGCCTTCCCGAGTGAAAATTGTGCCTTGGCCCAACCGGGGGACACGTTCAGGGCTTCTTCAAAATAGGGAATACTTTCAGCATATTGTTTTTGTTTCAGCAGGAGTTCCCCAAGATTCAAATAAGGCCACTTGAACTTAGCTTTGGAAAGCTCATTGAGCTCGATGGCCTTCTTAAAGCTATTTTGAGCCTCGTCCAATTGCCCAAGAGCCTCCAAGCTGAGGCCTAAGCTGTCATAGGCTTCAATGGATTGAGGATTGAGTTGAATGGCAGACTCAAACGACTGTTTGGCCAGCTCATAGCGATTAGAGTCATGATAGATGCGGCCCAGGTAATAATGGCTTTCGCTAAGCTTCGGATTGGACTGAATCGCGGCCAGTAATTCCTTTTCCGCTTCCGGATTCTGTTTCAATTGGAAATAGACCAGCCCAAGGATGAGATGGGTTTCTGGATGATTGGGCTCAATTCTTAAGGAAGTCCCCAACGCCTCGGCTGCGGTTTGGTACTGCCCCTGCCGAAATAGACAAAAACCCAAGACAAAGAACCCCTCTGCCGATTGTTCGTGAGTCTCCAAATACTGACGGATCGCCTCCTCACCATCATGCCAGTAGCCCCGCTTGACGTAAATAAGGGAAAGCTGATGGTTGGCTTCTGCTCGGGTGGCGGGATCTTCAACTGCTTCACGAAAGGCTTTTTCGGCCTGGCTTAAATTCCCTTTTTTCAGATGCGAGAGCCCTTGTTCGTAGGCGTTTGGCTCGGCTGTTTGTTCGAGCGCATTGGCAACGCAAACGTTCCCAGAAAAGAAACAGAACAGGATCCCCAGAATGAGTCGTTTTGGCGCTGCCGGAAACATGTCTCCGTCTACCTGAGTTCACAAGAAATTGAATCAATACCCGAGGGAGTGCCCTGGAAGAATCTTACCGCATGGCACATTGTTTTATTGTGCCTGGTTTGGAGAGGAAGGCAAGAGAGGAGTTCGGAAATTTCTTTGCTGACACCGGCTTGGTAGGGACAAGTCTCCCAGCCTGTCGGGAATTCCGGGCTCGCAAGACTCGGGCTCCATTCCAGGAAACAAATTGTCGGCTCTCCTCTCCCCAGCGCGGGAGAGGAGTTGGAGGTGAGGGGGAATTGTACGTGTATGGAGGGCGGAGCTCCGCGACGCCGGTTTGGTAGAGACAGGCCTCCCGGCCTGTCGAGCCACGCTGTGGCGTGGCCGGAGGTGGCTTTCAGCCACTGGACAGGCATGGATGCCTGTCCCTACTATTTCGAGAATCCGGTCTCGAGGAGCTCGACCCAGGAAAACGGTTGGTTGGAGGGTGGAGCTCTGCTTCTTTATCGAAGGTAAGAGCCACGGTGCTTGCGAGCAAACATCGGCCTGAAAGGCCCCTAACAACGTAGCCGAGGGCAACGCCCTCGGTAATGTTCCCCTTGGAGGCAGTTCGTCAACAGATCCTCAGCCAAGAAGAGCATCACCAGGATGTTTCTTATCTAGATGAGGGGCTGGGGAGGGTGGGTATTGCCAAAAACCTTGAAGACTTCTTACAAGATAATAATTACACAAGGAGCTAATCTGGGTTCTAAGGATTCTTATAGCCCCGTGACGGCGACATGGGGTCATTCAATCGGCGCAGTCTTTACTTTCAAATTTTGAAAAATTTTCAGTTCCCGAAGAGCCTCTTCCTTCTGTCCTAGCTTTCTATAAAGTTGCCCCAGTTGGTAATGGGCATCCCCAAACTCAGGATCTGCTTGAATCGCTGCCAGGAAATTCGTTTTGGCTTCTTCAATCTTGCCAATCCGAACCTGAGCTTTCCCCAGGGAAACATGCCCCTTCGGCCACCCGGGATTGATCAACAAAGCCTTTTCGAAATAAGAAATGCTTTCGGTGACCTCGTCTTGTTTCAGCAACAACTCACCCAGATTCTCGTATGGCCAGGCCGATTTCAAATGATTGCGCTCATTGAGTTCAATCGCTTTGTGGAATGCTTTCTGGGCCGCATCCGGTTGGCCCAGGGCATCCAAGGTCAGGCCCAGATTGTCATAGGCTTTCATATATTGGGGATCCAGCTTGATGGCAGCCTGGAAGGACTGTTGAGCCCGCTCAAACCGATCCACGGAATAGTTGTAACGTCCGAGAAAATACTGCGTTTCTGCAGAGCGTGGATCTAACTGAGCGGCCGTGGTTAATTCCCGCTCTGCCAACTCATTTTCATTCTTTTGAAAAAAACAAAGACCTAAGATTTTATGGGCGTCCGCGTTATTGCTTTTGATCCCCAACGATTTCTGCAACGCAGTAATTGACCCGTCATATTTCCCAAGACGAAACAGCGCGTATCCACGAATATACAGCCCGTCGGCGGATCCAGGACGAACCACAAGAAACCGGGACACAGAATCCTCTGCTTGATTCCACTGTCCCTTGGCAAGATACACCCAGGCCAATTGATAATAGACTTCCACTGGCACGTGCGGGTCTTTCAACGCTTCGAGGAAACTTTTTTCAGCCTGGTCGAATTGTTTATTGGCAAGCTGGTTGAGGCCCTCATCATAAAAAAAGCTGGACTGGCTGAACGTATTCCCCCGTACCAGAGAGGACAGGAAAAAGACTGCGAAAAGGAATCTCAGGCTAAGCTGCAAACAAATGGATACACTCAGTCGAGTTAGTCCTCGGTGGGAGCGCGGGCATCCTGCCTGTTCTTTGTCACTAACGAACCCACCCCTACACCCCTCCAGCTGAGGGGAATTGAAAAGAGTCCCCCTTGGAATGGGGATGAAGGTTTGATAAGCTTTCATGCCGCAGGCTGCTGGGGAGGTCTTGGTCACTGTGCTTTCTGAACAGGCTCCGCGGGCGGGGGAACAGGCGATTCGATCTGTTCTTTCTCCTTTTCAGTTGCCCCCCCCAGACCAGGTAAAAGTGGGTTCTGAGCAGCTTTAACCTTCTTGGCGAGAGTCTCAAAAATTTTCATTTCTGCCTGGGCTTCTTGTGTCCGCCCCTGCTTTCTGTAGATTGCCGCGAGACGATAATGGGATGTGTCCTCTTCGGGATCAAGCTGGACAACTTTCAGATAATGTTGAACAGCTTTCTCCAGTTCATTTTTTTGGAAATAGGCCTTCCCCAAGTCTCGATGTGCCTGGGCCAGGTTGGGCGCATAAAGAATAGCCTTTTCTAAGTATGGAATGGCTTCATCCCAGCTACTCTTCAACATGTACAGGTTTCCTATTTTCCAGATAGCCAAGTAGTGTTCCGGATTCAGTTTGAGTTCGTCCTGGAGTTCCTTTAACCCTTCGTCGACTCTTCCCGCGCGCCAATACACGTCCCCCAGACCATAATGCAAGCCCGGCAGTCCGGGTTTTAGGGCAATGGCTTTCTTGTATTCGTCAATCGCTTTCTCCATGTTCTTTTGACTATCATAGGATTCCGCAAGCACCTGGTGGACTCGATAGGAATCAGGGTCAGCCTCAGCCATCTTCAAATAGGAGGCACCCATGAGCTTCCCGTAGACTTGCGCCAATGTGTACAAGGCGTCGGCATCCTTAGGCGCCAGCCTGACGGCGTTTCTAACCTCCTCTAAGGCCTCTTCGTAACGGCCTAGATCCAAGTAACAACGCCCCAAATAAAGGTGCGCCTGAACATCATTCGGGTTGGTCGCAATGGCGTTCTTAAGAGGCGCGAGAGCATTTTCAGACTGATTGGTCCGGTAGTAATCGATACCCAGAAACAGGTTGGCGCCCAGTAATTCGGGGTTGAGCTTTAAGGCCTGTTGGAAAGCATCGATCGCCTCACGGTATCTTAGCTGCAAGTGATAAACGAGACCGAGATTATTGTAAATCACGGGCTCATCGGGTCGGAGTTTGAGAGCAGCCTGGTATTCAGAGGCTGCTTTAGCGAGGTCCCCGGATTTTTCGGCTTGGCGCGCGGCCGAGAAGTGAACGCGAACCTGCTCGTCCGGGTCTGATTGGGCTGCTGTCAGCAGACTACTGTCTACCGGCATCCAGAAAAGGATGAACGCTACTGCCCCAATCCATCTAGTACGGAGTCTTTTGATTGCGTGCATATTTAAGAAGAAAGGCCTCTACCCTATAAATCAAAGCTAATAATGAATTTCTACAGCCCGGACTTTTTGTAGTTGTATTATTACCTGCATACTCAAGAGAGGACGAGCCTAAACCCATAAATGATCTCATCAATCTAAAGTAATTCTATCCCGATTATTCAATAATCTTGATTACAGTGTAGGGAACGCTCGCCGTAGCGTTCCACTTAATATGAAGCTAAGTACTGGGTTTTATAAATATGGTGACGTTAACGCCGGGTCGGTGGCCCGGCCTACACCTTTGTAGGCCGCGTGACCCCACGCGGCGCCTATCTTAAAGATACGTCACCTTAATCACGAATAGCCGTCTTAATTCAAGCCTAGACGATTAAATGCCGATTGACAGGGGACTGAACAGCGAATGTTCCCAACAAGTCGTCGATATTACCCACCTGCCCTCAGAGAGTCTCGCCGTTATCGCAACGCTTCTGGAATATTTCAAAAATAATCGCGCCATCTCCTCACCAGCATATTGTACTTCAGGTTTAGTGGAATTTACTTACGCATTTGAAGTGACTAGCAGCGGCGAAGAGTGGTGGGAGAGCAGGGGGCAATTGGTTAGTAGTGCAGACCCATTAAATGTTGTTTGCCAGTAGCCCCCCCTTTGACAAGGGAAGGTGTGAAGGAATTCAATTTTGGTTCCCCTCCTTAGTTAAGGAGGGGGCAAGGGGGTGGTCGTTCTGGTAGGGCGCGCAGCCGTGCGCGCCGCCATGCCCAAACTGGATTCGGCGGTCTCAGCGAGACCGCCCTACCATACCCCCTGGAGTCCCCCTTAACCAAGGGGGACACTCGCAGCGCGACACCGAACCCAATTCTTTCACAACTTCAGGGGAGGCTTGGGGGGCTCACGCCGGATTTATGACATTTTTAAAAGCGTTTATAGTTGCTGGGGAAAAACCTGCCAACCTTCTCCTCCGTACGAACACAGAGGAGAAGGCTGGAGGTAAGGAAGGTCAGAAACTAACCCTTAAAGCAAATTGGATGAGTCGCGGACCGTTGGCCTGTCCGCTGACCTTTCCATAATTACCGGAACTCCAGTTGCTTGTCACGTTGCTGCCAAACCAAACGCGGTTGAAAGCGTTAAACATATCCATTCGAAATTCAACATACCCTGCCTCACTGAAGGGAGTCCGCTTGATAATGCTGAAGTCCTCGTTATAGTAAGCAAAGCCCCGCATGTCAGTGTAGGTACGAGCAGCATTCCCGAAGGCAAAAGGAGCCGGACCCGAGAAGGCTGCGGGATTGAGATATTGGTCCCTGTTCGGATCGAAATTCGAGGTCGAATTCACCTTGTTTACCGATCCATTGGCGTTGGGACGGAGCCTCGCGTTAAATATCGGCAGGGTGTTATTCACCCTCAACCAGAGTGGATACCCGCTCTGATAGGTTTGAATGCCACTAAAACTCCACCCGCCGGTAAACTTGCCGGCAACTCCGCCCTTGGTAGCAAATTTCTTCCCGGGCCCAAAAGGCAGTTCGTAGTTGTAGCTAAATACCAGGCTCTGTGGAATGTCGTTTTCACTGACACTCTTTTCCGCTAACCGGTTGAAGGAGTCCTGGGCGCCCGCCGAGAAGTAAGCTGCAAATTGCGATCCAGCCAAGTCCATCGTCTTGGCTGCGGTGTAGGACACCAGGAAGTTGAAATCATTAGCGAAACGTTTTTCCAACTTCACTTGTAACGCGTTGTAAGTGGAGAAGCCAGCCAGTTCATACACATTGTTAACACCTGCATACTGCGGGTAAGGTCGCAGCGCCTGGGCGATACTGCTATTGAACCCAGGGTAGGGACTCTTGACGCCGGCCGCAGCGGCATTCGGACATTTCCCATCGCTGAGGCAACTGATGTTTGCGCTCAGTTCACTGCCCAAGTAAAGCCAGGAGGGGTTGACTTGGTCGGGAACGGTCACATTGCTGGGCATGTGTGTGCCATGGTTGCCCACGTAGGCCACATCCAAGAGCAGGTTTTTACCGAACTGGTGCTGGACGTTCAAGTTCCAATTCTGAACGTAGGGCTGATTCTGACTTCCAGGCTCCATCCAAGTAGCAGTAGAGTTGTTCTGGAAGGAAGGATCGAGCGATGGTGGGCGGATGAAGTTCTGCGGAAAGCCGTTATCGATTTGGAAGGCGGGCGTGATTCCATTATTGAGGCTGTTCCGATTGACATATGCGTAGTAGCCGATCCCGGAGCTGGTACGCTCTCCGTTATCGAGTACCGAGCCGGCGCCCACATAATAGATGCCGTAGGCGGCACGGACCACTGTAGTGGGTTTGAGCTGGTAGGCAATTCCTACGCGTGGACCGAACTCGTTTTTGGCAGCCGGATAAAACCTTGCTTGTCCGTTCTGCCCCGTGCCGGTCCCGGTGAAATCCAGGGCCCCGGGGATGCCGCCTGCGGCGGGGTTCGCGATATTGGGATCGAAGTTTGACATGCGATCATACGCCTCGCCTTTGGGGACAGGAACCTCCCAGCGCAAACCATAATTCAGGGTCAGCTTGGGAGTCATCTTGTAGGTGTCCTGGAAGAACAAGCTATAATATTCGTAGCGCCACCCGAAAACGGTGTTGTTAACTAACATGTTGCCGTTGTTGACCAGTCCCAGCATGAAGCTGGCTAAGGGGCTTCCCGTGCCCGTCACGTTGGGCTGGCCTGTCTCAAGGGTGCTGTACCCAAAATTTCCGAGCGCCGAACCATTAAATATGATGTTTTCTTGATTCTTGCGCATCTCCCCGCCGAATTTAAACGAGTGGTTCCCCTTGATCCAGGTCACATTGTCTGCCCCAACGAAACCATTCTCGATGTTGGTGTTCTCTCCTCCTCCACTTCCATAAGGGGTATAAATTTCTGAGAAGTTGATGCGTGGGAAGCCGTTGGCAACCTCAGTCCCCGTGATGCCCAAAATTGGGTTGTAATCTTTATCATAAACGAGCGGGACACCAGCCTGTGTGCTCCGATTGAAGCCAAAGGTACCATGGTTGATCAGGTTGGGACGAATGAAATAGTCCCAGTTGAGCCGTAAGATTTTTTGGGGGTGTTCGGTGACACCAGCCGTACTGACGGGCCCCGAAAGCGCGCCTGCCCCGGCAGCGTCAATCCCGGTGAACTTGTTCTGGCCCCAGTAGCCACTCAAACGATGCTTTGTGCCAATCATTTGGTCAATCTTGAAACCCCACATGTTGGTATCATTCGTACCGCCCTGGGTTGAGGCGTAATTGTCAAAGGGACTGGTTCCATTGTAATTAGGAGTTGGAACATAGCCTATGATGTTCTTGGCAACTGAACTGATTCGATTCGCGGGGATGACGTTTCCGGGGAACTGGTCACGAACAAGTTGCCCGTTGACTGTTCGAGTTGTCGTCGGGTCATAAATGGGGATCAATGTTCCGTTAGAAGACCTGAGATCACTAAAATCTCCGCCCCTTTGCAGTTGGGTCGGAACGGTCACCAGAAAGTTAGCTGCTCCCGATCGGTATCGGAAACCGTCATAATAGAAGAAGAAAAAGGTTTTGTTCTTGCCGTTGTAAAGTTTGGGGATAATAACCGGACCGCCAATATTCCCGCCGAATTCGTTTTGATTGAGCTTGGGCCTAGTGGCAGCATAAAATCCGCGCGCATCGAGGACGTTGTTGCGGAAGTAATCGTATACCGAACCATGATAATCGTTCGTCCCAGAACGGGTTGTAAAGCTAACGATGCCGCCTCCCGTGCGTCCGTATTCGGCTGCGAAGTTCCCTGTTTCCACTTTGAATTCCTGGACGGCGTCCTGAGGGAAGGCGATGTTTCGGAAGTCCCCAGAAACATTCGTGTTCTGGACCGTCGCTCCATCCACCTGAATCTCAAAAGCAAAGGTCTGTCCACCATTCACGCTGGTGGCAAAAGTCCTACCCGTAGTATTGTTGCCATATCCCCCACCACTTTGAGCTCCTGTCACACCGGGGACCAAAGCGATGAAATTAATGGGACTGCGAGCCTCTCCAGACATGGGCAACGGCAAGTCCTGAATCTGTTTTTGGCCGACCGATGTGCTCAATTCGGAAGTCTCCGGCTTGAGCTGTGGCGCTGCGGCTTCGACTTCAACCGTCTGGGAAACCTGGCCGACTTCGAGTGTGATGTCTGCACGCGTGGTTTGACCGACCAGAAGTGGGAAGTTCTCTCGCACTGCCAGCTTAAATCCCTGCTTTTCAACTGAGATCTTGTAGGTTCCCGCCGGCAACTGAGGAACCGTGTAACTACCTCCTGTGCCGGTTTTGGCAACTGTCTTGGAATCAGTCTTTACGTTCATGACTGTCACGGTCGCGTCAGGTACAACCGCACCGCTGGAGTCCGATACGACTCCAGAAATGGTACCGCGGTCGCTTTGGCCAAACAACAGGCCCGTAAACCCTAAAGCCAGGACTAGTAGAAACCCTATGATTAATCGAGTTCGATTCATCGGTATTTCCTCCTTATTAACTTGTAGTTTATTTCTACGTTTTATAACTGACAGAAAAAATAATTTTCAAAGATGGTCACGCTGAAAAAGCATTAAATAAGCGGAGGTTCTGAAGGATAGGGAATAATTGATTAATTGACAGGTACCACTAACTGAATTTGAAATAAACCCAGGCCTATGGGCAGCTAAGTTGTCACACTACTGTAATATTAAAGCAATTTTGTGTCCTTTGCTGTACAAGGATTAATCGGGTCATGCTTATCTACATGAAAATAAATGAGAATAAAACTTGCTAGCGACTGGTTTGCTGAAACAAATTCCCTCTTTGCGAAGGCTGATTTATACGAAATCCTGAAGATCGTTACGAAAAAGTGAAGTAATTCACGAATCCAATCTTCCAATCTAAGGTTCAATGCTCCATGAAACGCCCACATTGTAGAGAATTCTTCCGGAGTTGAGTCCCCCAAAGAATTGCCTTGGAGGGCGGAATCCGCCGCACGGCGGACTCCGCCCTCAGGTGGAGCGGGCGCTCCCGCGCACGCTCGAACGGGCGCAGAGCTCGCGTTCCACCCCTTGATCCCATTAAGTCTCGCAGGAGCTCGACGGGAGCGCAGGCGTCCTCGCCTGCCCCCCATCGGCCTGAAAGGCCTCCGACAACGTAGCCGAGGGCAACGCCCTCGGTAATGTCCCCCAAATACCCGTTGCCCTGTAAGGGCAACACAACCTGGTAGGCAGATCGTCAACAGCTCCTCAACCAAGAAGAGCATCACCAGGATTTTCTTTATATAGAGGAGGTGCCGGGAAATCTCAGGAAATACAAGCTTAGCTATGACGAATGCACCATCTGGTGTTGAAGGGCACTTTGTGTTGCCCTTACAGGGCAATGGACACTTTGGGTCTGAAACCGGGGGGCGTTGCCCCCGGCTGCGGTGTTTCAGCTCTTTCAGGCTGAAGAAAACCTGGGGCATGTTCTTCAACGCAAATTAATGAGCAAAGAAAAATTGCAAACTGATTACTTAGAACAGCTTTTCGTGATTACATAAATACGCAGGGACGCCTGTCCCTACTCCAGGAACATGGCCACCAATGTGCAATTTCTCAAGCTGTATCTTCTCAAGGCGAACGGCGCTTATCTTGGGTCCAAAAACCTTAAGTCTTTTTGTTGCCTCAATCTGAACTGATCATTTCAGAGTTGCAGCATCGCCATAACGGATTCCGTAAGTGGGGGAAATCGCTCTCAAGGGGCTACTCCACCCACAGGCGGGCCCGCCTCGAGTGGCCCCTCTGCCGGAAAGGAGCTCATGAACTCACACGAATTAAATCAAACAAGCAGATCTCCCAGCGCTTCACCGATCATTCCCTATCGATGGATTCTCGCGATATTCCTGTTCTTAGTCGCTACGCTTTTTTATTCCGACCCGACTGCCTATGCGACTCTCTTTCCACTCTTGCGGGGAGATCTTGGTTTTAGCGAGCTGGGATTAGGGGCTATCAGCGCCTTTTATCTCTGGAGCTTTGCCCTGGCTTCTCCGTTTGCCGGTTATTTGGGGGATCGTGTTTCCCGGCACGCTCTTGTGCTTTTCAGCATCCTCTGTTGGACCTTGATTACTTTCCTGTCGAGCTTTGCGACCAGTGCCAATCAACTTCTGGCTTTGCGCGTTGCACTGGGAGCCAGTACATGCATCTTCGTTCCCAATGCCATTGCACTCTTGGGGGAGTATCATGGTGCTCGATCCCGGGGGACCGCTATGGGCCTCTTTGTGGCAGGGATTAATTTAGGGCTGGTTTGTGGGGGCACGTTTTCCGGTTATATCGGTGAGCATTATGGGTGGCGGTTAGCCATTCGGTTGCTGGGAGGATCAGGCCTCGTCTTCCTGGCATTGGGTTATATCTATCTCATCAAAAAAGCGGAGGCGCCAGAAGAAGCTCCAGCGATTGTCGAAACCCCTGCACCTTTGTGGGGGACTCTCGCCGAGATCATGCGAGTCCCAACATTTTGGATTTTGGCGATTGACGGGATCGTGCTGAATTTTGGGGCCTGGATCTTCCTGAACTGGCTGCCGCTTTATTTCCAGGAATCCTTCAGCTTAGGGTTAGCGGCCTCTGGCTTTTCAGCTACGGTTTATATGACGTCGGGGGTCATTCTAGGCATCATGCTGGGTGGCTACCTCTCTGACTGGATTGTGAAATACGGGCTCCACCAGCGGCTCTCCCTGGAAACGGTCTTGATCTTTTTTTCAGTTCCATTTCCGCTTCTCTTCCTTATTACGGGGCACTACGTCTTGATTGCCGTTTCGATCTTTGCCTTTAATTTCTTTCGTTCAATGGGACAAGCCAATTCCAGCCCAATTATTTGCGAAGTCTTGAAACGGAATACCTGGTCGACCTGCTTTGGATTCATGAATATGGTCAATAGCCTTGCGGCTGGTGCAGGGGTCGTGCTGGCTGGGTTTTTGAAGAAATATATGGGACTGAAGGGAGTTTTTGCAGGGGTCTCGGGGATTATTCTTCTGGCGGCATTGATTCTTGTCTACGGGTACGTCCGTTACATCAAGCGCGATCTGGCGCGCGTAGGTCTGCTCGAATCAAAGGGAGTTGTAGCCGGGGCCGCTGGCCCCGGATAGGGACAAGCCTCAGCGAGGCCGGCTATAACCTCGGACGACAGCCTTCCAGGATTGTTGAGCATTGGGTTTCGTCCGCCGCACGGCGAACGACGCCGGTATGGTAGTGACAGGCCTCCTGGCCTTTCATAGAATATGGTCTCGCAGAAATTCAGCGGTAATCTTAAACCGATTCGAGCACTCTCTGCAGCCGTTCGTTGACTACGGAAGCTGCCAACTCAAGCTTGGGATTGCCCGCCAGGGCTAGCATTTTTTCGGCATCGATGACGGCTACCACGGTATGACCCTGTTCTTCATACACAATCACATTACACGGAAGAAATAACCCAATGTCAATTTCCAGCTGCAGGGTCTCGAAAGCCAATAGAGGATTGCAAACTCCCAAAATCACGTAATTGTGAAAGTCCACTCCCAGCTTTTCTCGAAATTTTTCGCGGACGTTAATCTCACTAAGAACGCCAAAACCTTCCTTTAATAGCGCTTCTTTCGTGTCTTGTAGAGCCTTCTCGAACGGAATTGTTAAAGCCCGTCGATGGCCATATTGTATGCTTTTATTTACTCCTGAAACCGTGGCGAGATTCATGGCATTTCCCCTTCAAAATAGATCATGGCAGGGAGAGGGCAATTAGTGTGATCGTCCTTTGGCTTTGACACATTGGAGGTATCTCATGCCGTAGTTTCAAGGAACCAATCACTGATCACTGGGTCGAGCCGGCTGCTTTTCAGAATTCTGGAGAGTCCCCTCCTTCAGGTCGGACTTTGTGGCTGTCTTACTGGTATCAACATTCTTTACTTTGGGCTTTGCGGTTTGCTTTCCTGCATTAGTGTTTGATTTCCCTTGAGCCGGCTTCCGAACCGGCTGTGGTACAGGTTCACCAAATAACGTCGTCTCACAGCCGCAATCTTCATCTTTTTTGGCAACCTTCTTTTTCTTCCCTTGCGGCTGGATGGCCGCTTCCTTGCCAATCTTCTTTTGTTCCTCAGGGTTCTTAGAAGCGGCCGCAGCGCTCTTTCCGGCGTCTGAGCCTTGGGGTTCCGTCTCCGCACTAAATTCCTTAGGCCCTGACCACAACACAAACAAAACCAGGACCAGGGGGAATTGATTCATGGAGGTTCTCCTATAAGCTTTGACGCAGGAACGAGATGACCTGAAAATAGAGCATGCTTTAACCGGTGGCTCTATCTTTCGTAAGGAATGCATCTGATGTTCCAACTGGGTCAGAGATCGAGATCAATTGAAATGGCTTATTTCCAAAGCATTAACTTCTTCTTGGTCTTTAGGAAACGTGTGATATCGCCCATCGGCTGGGGATTTTCCGCAGCCAGGCACGGATCTATTGAGATTTTCTTAGTGGCTTGAGATGACTTCTTCCACAAATTGTCTTCACTTTCGTCTGATTTGGAACGAGACCTTAAGAAAGGTTGTCACCAGGACTATCGTTCTTATTCCTTCCTGATTTTGACCGGTTTTCGAAATAGGCGAGAGCCAAGAATCCGGCGGCAAGCATCCACCGCAACAAGACCAGCCAAAACCTCTCACCATGAATAAGCCGATAAAACCCCATCAACAGGAAACCGGCTCCTAAACAAAGATACCACCATACGAGCAGCGAGAAAAATTTGAATTTTTCGTGCCAAGTGTGAGCCGGCATGATAGGCACTCGTGAAATCAGAAGAAATTCCCTTTCTAATTTCGAATCTATCTGGATGGGCGACTATGCCACAAGCTGGGAGCCACGTTGAGCATTTTTTGCGAGACGCGGGCTTTTCTAACCGCGTATTTCACCGCAAAGAACGCAAAGGGCGCAAAGATAAACAACAATAAACCACGGGGAACACAGGGAAAGCCAAGATAGCCGCAAATGGGCGCAAATAAACGCGAATTGATGCTGATTGGGACATCCCCCGGCAACCCCTGTATGAATGTCCAAAGTCTAAGGGAAAAGCCAAACAAATATTGCCGTAAAAAAGCGCAAAGAACGCAAAGAAAAAAGCTGCGAGGTCTAAGAGCAGAGGGCTAGGGTCAAAGACCTAACGCAGGCGGAAGTCGCCTAGTTGGTAGGGACAGGCCTCCCGGCCGGTCCCTACTCAGATGCATTGGTTGGAATAAGGATTGCATCCTTCAATATCTACGATAGTCACGAAGAGTGATGATTGTCAATTCCACACCTTTTCGTTTTCTTCTCCGGACATTCGTTTGGAAGACCAACAAACAGCTGGGAGGGAAAGATGCCAAGGCTCTCTGTCATTAAGAAATTGAGTTTGTTGTTTGTTTTGCTTTTTCTGGCCGGTTCCGTGAGGGCAGAGTGGCGAGGGGTTGGAACCATGGTTCCGAGCGTCTCTATGGGGAACCAAATCCGCTTCAACAGTCCGGAGGCCAATGTTGTCATCACCTTGCTGGCGCCTGACCTAATTCGGGTCAGGATGATTCCAGGGGCAACGATTGGGCCGGATTACTCCTGGGCCGTGGTGAAGACGGACTGGCCGCAATTTCCGATTCAATTCTCTGGTGACAGCCAGATGAAGGTAATCAGGACCACTGCTCTTGAGTTGCGAGTTCGGCTTTCGCCCTTCCAATTGGCCTTTTACGACTTGGGAGGCAGGCTGATCTCAGAAGATGCCCGAGAGATGGCCTGGGAAGGGGAACGCGTTCGCTGCTGGAAATGGCTGCCGCCGGATGAGCACTATTACGGACTCGGAGAGAAGGCCGGGCCGCTGGACAAACGCGGTCATTCCTACGTCATGTGGAATACCGACCCAGCCGGCTACGATGCGCTCACTGATCCGATGTATCAGACCGTTCCTTTTTTCATCGGAGTTCGGGCCGGTAAAGCCTATGGGATCTTTTTTGATAATACCTATCGGTCGTCTTTTGATTTGGGAGCGGAGTCTGAATCGTACTACTCCTTTGGGGCGGAAGGCGGCGAGATGAATTATTACTTCTTTGCCGGCCCGGACCCGAAGGCTGTATTGGGCCGATTTACGCAATTGGTGGGGCGGACCTTTCTTCCCCCACTTTGGTCCATTGGCTATGTGCAGAGCAGTGCATTCTATGCCCCCGAAAGCACCATGCGGTTCGTCACGACCAACTTCCGTTATAGGCATATCCCGTGTGATGCCGTCTTCTTTGATAACAGCCACATGGACAGCAATCTCAGCTTTACCTGGGACAAATCGAAATTCCCCAACCCACGGCAGCTCATGACGGACCTGCGGCAGCAGGGTTTCCGTTCTATCGAGATTGTCGATCCCGGCCTGAAAGCGGACGAGAATTACTGGGTCTATAAGGATGGTCTACCGGGTAACCACTTCCTCAGAAAAAAAGACGGGAACCTCTATATTGGCATTATTTGGCCGGGGAATTCAGTGTTCCCGGATTTCACTGCCGAAAAGACGCGCTCCTGGTGGGCCTCACTTATGGAGAACGATGTCAAAGACGGGATCGCCGGCATCCTGACCGACATGAATGAACCCACCATCGATCAGATTCCTCTGGAGAAAGGATGGATCCCGGGTTCACTGGATCCCAATATCCTTTTCCAGGATCACGATTTGCACAGTCCTTATGCCAAGAATCATAATATTTACGGGATGTTGATGTCTGCCGCGACCCGTGAAGGTTTCCTGCGATTCCGGCCCGGGGAGAGGCCTTTTGTGATTACCCGTGCCACCTATGCAGGAGGACAACGCTATGCCGCCCAGTGGACGGGCGATAACCTTTCGACCTGGGAATGCCTGCGGGCCAGCCTGCGCGTCGTCATGAGTATGGGACTTTCGGGGATGCCTTTTACAGGTTCTGATATCGGCGGGTTTGCGGGCTATCCGACGGCCGAACTTTACACCCGTTGGCTCGAGGCCGGGGTCTTCCACCCGTTCATGTGGACCCACAGCTACGATCCCAAGCGCACACTGGATCCTTGGTCATTTGGTCTGAAGTACGAGGAAATCAATCGTCGGACGATTGAACTTCGCTATCGATTACTCCCTTACCTTTACAACTCTTTTTACCAGGCGACCCAGACGGGCCTTCCCATTATGAGACCCCTGCTGTTGGATTATCCGGATGATGCGACTGCGATGGATATGACCCCAGCTGGCCAAAACTACGAATTCCTATTCGGGGAAGATCTCCTGGTGGCCCCCGTGGTCATTGAAGGCGAGGTGCAGCGAAAAGTCTATTTACCCAAGGGTGAATGGTACGATCACTGGTCTGACAAGCTTTACTCAGGGCCGGTCCAGATTACGGTGGAAGCGCCTTTAGATCATATTCCGATATTTGTTCGGAGCGGTGCGGTCGTCCCAACACGACAAGTCGTTCAATACGTCGACCAGGCGCCCATCAATCCATTGACCTATGAGATCTTTCCAGGAGGTAACTCATCCCGCGACTATTATGAGGACGACGGGATTAGTTTTGACTTTGAAAAAGGGAAATTTCTACTTGAGCGAATCAGTGTTTCTGACCAGGTAAGCAAACTGACCCTTAACGTCTTACCGATTACCGGCGGCTACAGTCCGGCAGCACGCGCACTGGTCTTCAAAATCCACGGGCAAAGATCTGTTCCTCACTTAGTGAAGGCAGAAAACCGAACCTTGGAAATTCGCTCTTCGTCCGTTGCATTAAAGGATGTTTCGGAAGGGGCTGCCTACGACGCGGAGGAGAAAATCGTTTGGATCAAAGTACCTGACCGGCATGCTCAATTGGAAGTCGTCGTAGAGAAATAGGCGTCTGGAGGGCGGAGCTCTGCGACGCTTAGTTACTGGGACAGGAAAATAGAACGACTCGTCCAGCAGGCAGCCACCGCTCTATTGTCTACTGTCGATTCTGCCCTCTTCAACTTATTCCCTTCAACGCTGACCCCTTTCAACGACAAATCGCGCGTGGGAGAATTACAGCATTTTTCTTACCAACCTGTTCTCTGGTATTGCTAATTCAGTCACCACGCGACCGCTTCTAACCTCAATCAGCTGGCTAGTTGTTTTCTCTGAAGATACGGCCAATACTTCATAGGCGTCACCATTTGGGACTACCATCCAGAACGGCTGCCCTTCAGATCGAAGCGCATATTTCTCTTGAAGCATCTGAGGTGCCGTGACCTGTTTCCATCCTGAACGAATTTTCATCGTTGAATAGATTGTCTTTTCATTGCGCACTGCGATCATAGACGCAGGGTAGCCGTTGTGAGGCAGGTTTGAAACGGCTATCCATTCCCAGCCTTCGGGAAATTGAGGCGCGACTTCGAGACCGGCAGGGGAGGGTTTGAGCCCCAGGAAGCTCTCTAGCGCTGCCCAAATGAAGATTCCAAATAGAAACGTACTCCGAGGTTGGCCTCTCTGCACGAGGTCATCTCCGTTGAAGTACTCGGGAAGCTGGCCGGGCATTACATTGTATCGGGCAGGGTCGTCTCTCTCGGAAAGCAGATAGGTGCTTCGCAGAGCCTTCAATGCCAGATCTGGAAAACCTTGAGCGGCGGACGCACGGGCGACCCATAAGGCAACATTGGGCCATACACCTCCCATGAGGCCGTAGGTATCAGGGTCAGCCCTCGGAGTATATTTCTCCTCTTTGGAGCTCACAGTGCGCACCCCACCACCGCCATTGTCTGAGCTTATCCAGAATTGATCACTGAATAAAGTCTCGAGGATCGCCTTTGCAGTTTCGGAATCCGTCAACTCAAACAACACCGGAAAAAGGAGATCGGCGGTGAGATCGTCTACGGGTTTTCCCGTGGGGGCAATGTTCAAGTAATAAAAAGGATTCTTCTTTGTGGAAGAACGCAGATGCCTTTCGATTGCTCCTCGCAGATCTTCGGCCGCTGTTTCTAGCCTTTCCTGGTTCAGTTGGTCACCGACTTCTTTGGCCAGTTCGGCGGTCTTCTTCAAAGCGCAATGGCATTCCACATTGATCTCTGTGACGGCGCCGGAAAGATTGTAATCCCGGATCGCGTTGCGCCATCCGCATAGACCCCGTATAAAAGTTTCGGTGGACGTGCACCATACCAGATTGTATTTGTTGTTCGTTCCTACCTTTCTCTGGTCCAGGATTAGATTCGCCGAGTTGAGAAGCGAAGGATATACCCTTTGAAGAAAATCACGGTCTTTCGTAAGCGAATAATAATGATAGGCCGCAATCATGAACAATGGGGTGCTATCGTTGATGTTCAATCCATAATCGTCTTTGAAGAAGGGATCACGAGAGGCCGACATATATTCGGTAAATTTGCCATTGACATCCAGGCCTTTGGTAAACCAAAGGTCCAAAAGTCTTCTAGACCACGGTTGGGCGTAATAACTGCTGCCCATCAAGTACCAGACCGAATCTCTGCCAACTACCGTATCGGATGGAGGACTGTTACTAAAGCCCGATCCCCACTTGTATTCCTGCTGATCGCGTAGCTGGTTTATCTTTGCCCATTGCACGGCGCGATTGAGCAAGCGGTCGGGAGTCAACAACCGGCCCAAATTGAGATACCGGTTCATGGCCGACAGTGTTTCCTGTTCAAGGAGTTGGACACGAGTAATGGTGCTTTTATAGCTGGGATCGTCACGGCTAAAGATGTCAACAACGGCATTGAGTGGTGCAATTTCAACTGATGACATATCGCTGCCAGTAGGAAGTGTTGCCGAGTCATTGGAAAGAGAACTGAGCGAACTTGCTGAAGTGCCATAAACCCCTGCTGCATGGGAGAAGGAGAGACTATATTCAGGGCTATTGATACTGGACTCCCAAGCAAACTCGGCGAGGACTTCTATCTTTTGTTGCACTTCCTTAACACTAAAGGATAGGAGGTTCCCGCTTCCCCAGAGGACGGCTTTGCCTCCATCTCCGTACCTTACGATCAAATGACGATGTCCCCGATAACTCCCCTCGTTTACCCTCGCTGTTGCGGGAAAGAACGCACGCGACTTGATGAGAAGATGAAGAGCGACCCCGTTTGAATCCAGCAGATAATGGACTGAGCGCAGGTAGTTATTTTCGAAGGGAACAAAGACCTTCTTGCTGATGGTGACATCCGCCATCTGGATCTGTGTTTCCTGATATACGGGAGCGAAGGTAGTGCTGATAGGGGAAAATACCTTTCCGTCCGATGACTGTAGGCTAACTTCCCAACCCAATAGGTAGTATTGCTGATTGAGAGATTCTCTTACGCCATACCGGACCGTACTCTGATCGCTCTTTACATCAGTCTTATGATCAAGGGACAAATATATATGGCTATTGCCATAGGAATGGCCCTCATTGAGCCGATCCACCGGAACGGTGTAGTTCAATTCGGAAAAGAAATGTTCGCTCGACATTGTAACAACTCCCTTGCTCGGAGGGGACACCTCGAGACCCACCAAGATTTGAATCTACACTTTGGGTTTTAGTGAACTCCTCAGCCAGAATATGGAAATGGTTCCCGAGACGGGTCCCTCGATACTGAAACGGGTGGCCGCCGATCCCACGTCACCAGACTTCAACCCCAACCAATTGGCAGGCTAATTCTACTTTGCAGGGGATTCCACCCAACTCCGAGCTGTCTTTAAGGCCGGCCGAAATTAAATTCTCCGCGTGGGCCAGTAGAGAGCTAACGCCGTTTCTAGCAACAGGGAATCCTGAGCGGATCCTTTCCTGTCGCCAATTGACTCTCTAATACTCCCGCTTTGTGACAACAGGTTTATTGGAAGGCGAAGCTCTGCGACGCTTAATAGACTCAAACCTGCGAAGGAGATGATTCTCACATGCTGACCGTGGCAGTGCCCTTAATCTGGGCGGGGGAAATCCAACTGAACTGGACTGCTTCCACTTCCGTGGGCTGCTTCATCCGCTCGATGAGCTTCTTGTAACGATCGGCAAGCGTGCAGAGATACTCTTGCGCCTTCTCTGCAGCGGGGGTAAGGCCCGTGCGGTGCTGGATGTCCCAGTCTTCGACGAGATTCTCAATGATCTCGACGTAATGCCAGGGCGTGTAGACGCCAGAGCGGTTCGCAATTATCTCAAACTTCTTGAAGGTCTCGCCCACTTGCTTGCCGCGTTCGCGCATGTACATGGCTGGCATGATAATCTTTTTCTTCATCATTTCCTGGAAGGCAATCACCGCTTCGCTGGTGTCTACATCCAGAATCTTCGAGATGAACAGTTTGTACGCCCGAGCGTGGCGGTTCTCGTCCCCCGCCACCTTCCGGGAAATATTAGATAGACGAGTCGCGCCCGATTGCAGGGCAATATTGCCTACGTTTAAATGTGAAATGCGCGTGGCAATTTCCTGAAAGCTCGTGTAGATGAAGGTCTTATACGGGTCGTTCTCGGTCTGCGTGTCGCCACCGTCCCTGATGAGATGCTGGACGGTCAGTTCGACCTCTTTCATATTCACCCGGCCGCTAAGATAGAGGTAGCGGTTGAGAATGTCGCCATGACGGTTCTCTTCACCGCACCATCCGCGGTTCCACGCACCCCATGCTGTTTCGGGTTCGCCCTGCACGCCGGCCCCCTCGATCGTGCTGATCCAGGAGGCATAGGTGGGAAGTGCCTCCTCCGTAATCATATCGCCCACCAGTACCGTCATCGCATCGTCTGAAATCGCCCGCGCCTCCGCCTGCAGCCTCCGCAACTCTTCAAAACCCTCTTCTGTGCTCAGGTCGGGGCTGAAATCCATGGGTTGCCAGTTATGCTCAGGATCACGCAAAAGGATGGGGAGTTGTTCCGCGATGAAGGGATCGAGGTGGCGCATGACTTCGAGGCGGGTTCCAGCTTTATACATGCGGTGGAGAGTTTCTCGTGAAGCAGTGTTAGTGGATAAAAAACCTAACTAGTACTTCTCTTATTTTATACGATCTGACCATTCCCTGCCAATCAGTAAGAAGGTGTCTTACTAATCATGGATGACCCTTTCTATTCCCCTCCGGAGGGGAGGGAGCCTTTAGGCTATAGGGGTGGGTGGTATTAAGTGGAGGGTGGAAGTACGCCGCACGGCGCACGACGCCTGATTGGTAACGACAGGCGACTATGTACTTTGTTATATTGAAGTAATCTATTGTTGTAGCCGGGGCCGCTGGCCCCGGATAGGTGCCGGCCTCAGCGAGGCCGGCTACAACCTCAGACTACGCCTATAGGAGACAAAGGTCGTGCAGGACCATCGAAAAGGGAACAAGATCTCCCGCCGGAGCATGCTGTCCTTCATCGCGGGGTCAACTTATTATGCGATGCAGGGTCGCGTTCTTCTGGGCGCCACTCCCGCTTGCGTATCCCATCTCCATAGTCCGGCCAAGCTGGCCTCAGTTCTGAAAACACCATCGGCTACAATTTTCAATAAACACCAGCTGGACACCATTGCAGCACTCGCCGAAATGATCATTCCTCGAGACCAACATTCTCCGGGCGCAAAGGCGGCGGGCGTTGATCAATTCATCGATGAAATCGTTGCCGTTTCAGAGGAAGCGACCCAGCAGCTCTGGACTGAGGGACTGGCGGCCCTGGACGAGCTGTCCAAACGTGCGAGTGGTAAAGAATTTCTCCTGTGCAATGCCGAACAACAGCTTGACGTGCTAACCAAAATCGGTCAAAGAGAAGAACACCCTGAGACACTGGAAGAACGATTTTTCGTGGCCCTGAAACAGTCCACAATAGATGGCTACTACCTTTCGGAAGTTGGCATCCATCAGGATTTGGAATATCAGGGCAATGTTTCCTTAGCCGAATTCCCGGGCTGTATTCACGATAAGCATACAAGTGGGGGCAAAGAGAGTCGCTAATAGTAAATGCTCTGTTGCATAGATGCGGTCACGTGTTTTTGACGGTCTGACCGTTTAGGTGGAACGCGAGCGTGGGACCGCTTTCCCCCACGCGCGCGTTTGAGCGTGCGCAGTGGGACGGTAGTCCCACGCGCTTTCATTGAGCGTGCGCAGGAGCGCCCGCTCTACCTTCTACGCTGGCAGCGCGTGAGTCTTTGAGAAATCTGGAGGTTATCGGATGTTTGATGTCTGCATCATCGGTTCAGGACCTGCAGGCGGGGTCCTGTCAAAGGAACTTGCAGAGTCTGGGGCTAAGGTGGCACTCGTCGAAGCGGGACGCACCATGCAGCCCGAAGATTTTCAATATCACGCCTGGCCTTACGAGCTTCCCTTTCGGGGAACCCGGCGTCCTGGATCTCCTCCTCCTGCCTACCCCAAAGAAGTGACGGAAGCCATTCGGTATGAAGATAGTGACAATATTCTTGTTGATCGCATTCGTGCAGTGGGTGGCCGGAGTATTCACTGGAATGCGGTCTGTTTGCGTTTTGCCGAGCGAGATTTCCGCGAATATAGCTTGGAAGGCGTTGAAGAGGACTGGCCACTCAGCTACCAGGAATTGGCACCGTGTTATTCCCATGTGGAAAAAATGATTGGAGTCACTGGTTCACGGGAGAATTTAGAGATCGTTCCGGACGGGGTATTCCTCCCGCCCCTAAAACCCCGTTGCAGCGAAGAAATTGTCGAACGTGCGTGTACGCGAATGGGAATTCGAATGATCCCGACTCGCAAAGCGGTTCTCACCGTGCCATACGACGGCCGTCCAGCCTGCCACTATTGTGGACGCTGCATGCGGGGATGCGATGTGGGGGCCATCTTTAGCGTGCCGGTAGCGATGTTTCCAAAGGCGCTGAAGACCGGCAACTTTACTCTGCTGGAAAACAAGATCGCTCGGGAACTGCTTGTGGACGGTGAGGGCAAAATCAAGAGCGTCTCGGTGATTGACAATGTCACGAAGAAAGAAGAACAAATTCGAGCGTCGATCTTTGCGGTGTGTTGTGGCGCACCGGAATCCGCCCGATTGCTTCTGAACTCCCGCTCCCCGCAGTTTCCAAATGGGCTGGCCAATTCAAACGATATGGTGGGGCGCTATCTTCATGGCAATGTCGCGGGGGGGATCAATGGGTATCTGGAAAAATTGATCGGGACACCGTCAGTCAACAACGACGGCGCTACCGATCACACCTATATCCCCCGGTTTAACCAACTTGAAAAGAAAAAGAAGAATTACGTCGGTGGATACCATTACCAACTGAACTACGCAGGCTTCATGTTTCCTTATCAAGCCAGGACCCTCAAGGGCTTTGGGGAGTCTTTCAAAAGGGAAGTGAGAGAGTTGCAGCCAGGCTTCGTGCAGATGGGAGGGTGGGGAAAAGCGCTGGCCCGGCCGGAGAATCGGGTTACAGTCGATCGCACTCGTTTGGACGCGTATGGGATTCCGATTCCCGTATTGCACTTTCGTTTCTGTGAAAATGACATCGCACTTTGGAAAGATATTGTAGCCAAGGCCCAGGAAATTCTGACTGAAGCGAAGGCTAGGCATATTGTAAATACCATGTCTGAGCCTGGAGGATTTGGAAGCCACGAAGCAGGCACCGTGCGCATGGGCAAAGACAAACGAACTTCAGTTTTAAATTCCTATTGCCAGGCTCGTGAAGTGAAGAATCTGTTTGTTGTCGGTGGGAGCGCCTTTACAACCTATCCTGAAAAAAATCCGACACTGACGATTATGGCGCTCGCAGTCCGAACGGCGTCGTTCATCGCCGACGAAGTCAAGAAATGCAACCTGAAGGTTTAAAGTTCGAAGTTTCGGAGTCCAAGTGAGTCCGGAGTCCGGTAGGCAGTAGGCAGTCAGCAGAAGCAAAAATAATAGCTTCAATTGGCATTATCAAATTATGACTCCGTGCTCCTGACTCAGGACTCCGAACTCTTGTCCCTTGACTTTGGGCTTTTGACCTTAGACTTTGGACATTTAACTTCGCCCTTTAACCTGTGATCTGGTTTTGATCCGCGTTTATTTGCGTCCATTTGCGGCTATCGTAGCTTTCCCTGTGTTCCCCGTGGTTCAATTTGTTGTTTATCTTTGCGTCCTTTGCGCTCCTTTGCGGCAACATTTGCTTTTAGCTTTCGCTTTAAGCTTTAGACTTTTCGACCTTTGACCTTAGACCTTGGACTTCTAACCTCAACCTTTAATCTGTGATCTGGTTTTGATCCGCGTTTATTTGCGTCCATTTGCGGCTATCGTAGCTTTCCCCGTGTTCCCCGTGGTTCAATTTGTTGTATATCTTTGCGTCCTTTGCGCTCCTTTGCGGCAATATTTGCTTTTAGCTTTCGCTTTAAGCTTTAGACTTTCTGACCTTTGACCTTAGACCTTGGACTTTTAACCTCAACCTTTAATCTGTGATCTGGTTTTGATCCGCGTTCATTTGCGTCCATTTGAGGCTATCGTAGCTTTCCCCGTGTTCCCCGTGGTTTATTGTTGTTTATCTTTGTGACCTTTGCGTTCTTTGCGGTGAAATGCGCTGTTAGAAAAGTCCACGTCTCGCACAAAGCGCTTAACGTGGCTCTGTTTTCCTACTTCAAGCGATTTCAAATCAATAGATAACCTTGTGGAGCTTTATTGCTTTGTGAAACTTCCAATACGGTCCAAAGAATGCTCTAATATTGGCGTACTGTGGGTTATAAAATCCTCAGCCGCAGCAGCGTAATAGTGAAAATAGTAAGCTTGGAATCATTTACTTCGAACTAGGGAAGCTATAGTCACACATGTCCTCCGGCGGAAAACCTTCAATTCGGGTCCTGCTCGTTGATCCCCAGAAGATCGTTCGTGCAGGCCTCCGCCTGCTGATCGAAAGCTGGCTAGGTATGAAGGTGATCGGGGAGGCTGGAACTCCCGTTGAGGCTCATGTGATTGCAGCCCGCGAGAAGCCCCAAATTATCTTGATTGACCTCGATTTAGGACGTGCCGGCAGTGCCATAGACTGCATCCCTGATTTGCAAGAGGCATCCGAAGGAGGGCGTATCATCGTTTTGACTTCGGTGAACGACTCAGATGCTCACCACCAGGCGATTCTTGTTGGAGCCATGGGTTTGGTACTAAAGGAGCAAGCGCCCGAAGAATTACGCAGAGCCATTCTGAAGGTTCACTCCGGAGAGATCTGGTTAAACCGCAAGCTGGCAACGGGCATCATTACTAAGATGTCGCAGCCGAGCCTTTGGGAAAAGAAGACCTCTGCCTCTCCTGGCATTTCTTTGCTTACCGCCCGGGAGCGCGAGGTTTTCGATCTTGTTTCTGCCGGGCTCAAGAACAAAGACATTGCCAACCGTCTTTTTATCAGTGAAACGACCGTCCGACACCATCTCACCTCGGTCTTCAGCAAGCTGGAAGTCACTAGTCGGTTTGAGCTTATCATTTTTGCCTATCGCCAGAAATTGGTTAGTCCGCCGGAAACTCGAGTCAAATCCGCAGGAAAATATGAATGACTTCGATACGATTTCCTACCCTAAAATGAATGCAGCAATTCCCCGTTAATCATAGCTCCCGCCTGATATGGCACGAGCCTCCCATAAAATCACTTTGAAAAAATGGCACTAACCGGCCATGCAGAATGGGCGCAACATCCGTTGTGTTTTCTTGAGGATACCTATAGATTGCGAGCTCAGTTGAAATACTCTTGGGAATAAGAAAATTCGGGAAACTAGTGGTATGCGTCATAAATAACTTTACTTATATTACTGACTTGGCTATGATGTCGAGTCATGAGAATAGCCCCGATGATTTTCCTTTCGACCGAAGAACACTCTATTTTGGAAACCTGGGCACGGAGTCGAAGCATGCCTCTGCGAGTCGTTCAGCGGGCGCAGATCATTCAGATGGCGGCTGAGGGTATGCAGAGTCAGGCTATCGCGCAGGCGCTGCGAGTATCTCGCCCTACGGTACAACTCTGGCGCCAGCGGTTTCTGGCGCTTCGGCTGGAAGGTCTGGAGAAGGATGCGCCGCGCCCCGGACGCTTTCCGAAAATTCCTGACCCAAAGATTCGAGCCGTCATAGAAGCAACGTTGCATAGCAAACCGCCGAATGCGACGCACTGGAGCACCCGCACGATGGCAGCGGCTCAGGGGCTTAGTGAAGCCACCATCCGGCGGGTCTGGAAACAACATAATCTGAAGCCCCACCTGACGAAGACCTTTAAGCTCAGCCGAGACAAACGGTTTATCGAGAAACTGCGTGACATTGTGGGCTTGTACCTGAATCCTCCCGATAAGTCGCTGGTGCTGTGCGTCGACGAGAAATCGCAGATTCAAGCCCTGGATCGAACTCAGCCGGGGTTGCCTTTGAAGAAGGGGCGTTGTGGCACCCTGACTCACGATTACAAACGCCACGGCACCACGACGCTGTATGCCGCCCTGAGCCTGCTGGACGGCCGCGTGATCGGCGATTGTATGCCGAGGCATCGCCACCAGGAGTTCATTCGGTTTTTGAAGCGGATCGACTGCCAGACTCCCGATGAGCTGAACCTGCATCTGATCGTCGACAATTACGGAACACACAAACATCCCCGCGTAGTGTCCTGGCTTCGACGCCACCCCAGGTTTCATTTGCACTTTACTCCGACCTCGAGCTCTTGGCTGAATCTGGTAGAACGCTGGTTTCGCAATCTCACGGAGAAACGCATTCGCCGCGGTTCTTTTGCCAGTGTTCCTGATTTGGTAGCCGTCATCGAAGACTACTTGCGGAAGCATAACGAAAAACCTCAGGTTTTCGTTTGGACAGCAACAGCTGACCAAATACTGGCCAAAGTCATCAAATGTAAAGAAGCGTTAGACGCACTACACTAGCAGAAAGCAGCAGAAGGCCCGAATAAAAGGCGTCACTGGTCTTCAATTATCTTTCCACTGTCCATAACGGGTTTTGCTCCTACATTGTCTCGGCCTTTCTTAGATCTAAGAAAGGATGGGACAATTTGTGCGGTAGCTTGTCTTGATGGTAAAAGAACTCCAATTTCCTAAGGGGCTTTTTTGATCGAGTACGCCGGACCAGAGCGGCGAGGTAAGCCTCGCATCCGCGAAGCCTTCCCAGTCAAAGTCATGGGCAAGGATTCGAGCGGTCAGTCAATCGAGGCCGAGATCCAGCTCGAGAATCTCAGCGCCAGCGGCCTCTACCTGGCTTTACAGCAGAAGGTTGCGAATGGCGCCCAGCTAAGATTGATTGTCCATTTTATAAGCCCCTTTAATGGCAAAAAGTTGGCGGCACGCGTATCGGCCCAAGGCATCGTGGTACGAGTCGAGCCAAAGCCTGATGGAAAGCAGGGGCTGGCAGTGGCATTTAAAAGTCACCGCTTCCTCTGATATAAATTTGGCTGGCGGACGACGCCGTGGGCTTTATTAATTAATGGCGACGCTTTTGTTGTAGCCGGGGTCGTTGACCCCGGTTAGCTCCCGCGACCCCTGGCCGACCTCTCGACGGACTGAATTCCCCTCCGGAGGGGCGGAGCCTTCAGGCTCCAGGGGTGGGTGGCGATGTTAGATTCAGGTGGAACTGGCGCGTGGGACCGCTGTCCCCCGGCGCACGCTTCAACACTCCCGCTCCCGCGACGCCATTGTTGTACCTAGGGTCGTTGACCCCGGCCGTCGGCTGTGTGTATGAAACGGAGGACAAACCATGCTGTCACCCAACAACGAACTTCAATGGTTTGCGCTCGTTGTTAGAAGTCAGCACGAAAAAATTGTAGCTGCCGCATTGCAAGACAAAGGCTACGAAGAATTGTTGCCTCTCTACAGCATCAGGCGCCGCTGGTCGGACCGCATGAAAGAACTCATGTTGCCACTGTTCCCCGGGTATGTGTTTTGCCGCTTTGACCTGAACTATCGGCTTCCGATTCTGGTAACGCCGGGCGTTTTGCAGGTTGTTGGGGCTGGCAAGGTTCCGCTTCCCGTTGATGAGAGCGAAATTACGGCGCTCCGATCCATCGTGAATTCGGGTCTTCAAGCCGAACCTTGGCCGTATTTGAAAGTTGGGCAGCGGGTGCGTATCGAGCGGGGATCTCTGGAAGGAGTGGAAGGGATTCTGACCTCCGTTAAGAAACCTTCCCGATTAGTTGTTTCAGTCACTCTGCTGCAACGTTCCGTGGCTGTAGAAGTTGACCAGGACTGGGTCAGCCCGATTGAACAGCCCATGAGATTAGTTGCCGCTCACCGCTAATCGCCGACCGCCGAATGCTTCTTGTACTTGCCCTTTTTGCTTTAGTTTTTCCTTTAGTTTTAGACTACGGACTCCGAACTCTGAACTTTTCCTTTCGCCCTTCTACAAACTATTCCCCCTTTCTGAAGGGCGCGCCGGGGGATGTCCCAATCGCCCTCGAATCGTGTTAATCCGCGTTCATTCGCGGCTATATTGTTCTTCCCTGTGTTCCCGTGGTTTATTTTTTTGTTTATCTTTGCTCCCTTTGTGTTCTTTGCGTTTTCTTGCGGCAATATATGCTTTTAGTTTTTTGCTTTAAGCTTTTGACTTTCGACCTTCGACCTCTTAATTCGCCCTTGACCCTTATCTCTATACACTCTACCTTTTGTTCTCTGCCTATTGAACTCCGGACTCCGAACTTTTCCCTTCACCCTAAGACCGATAAACCATCATGAAACCTCTCAAACTCTCGCGCTTATTTGTGGCCTTCTTTCTCCTCCTCTCTTCCGCTCTCTTCGCACAAGACAACCCCGCCACTGCTCCCCAATCTGTCCCGGGCCAGCCCGCCCAGAGCGACTCTGAATACGTCTTGGGGCCGGGGGATACCATCAGTCTCCGCGTCCTGCATCTCGAAGAGATCAGCGACAAACCGGTCCGTATCGGAAATACCGGAAATATCAAACTCCCCATGATCGGGCAAATCAAAGTATCCGGCATGACGGCGGAACAACTTGAGGCGGAAATTGCCACACGGCTGAAGGATACCCTCAACGAACCTCAGGTGTCTGTCAACATTACGGATTACCGCAGCCAACCCGTTTCTATTATCGGATGGGTGAATAAACCGGGCGTGGTGCAATTGGAGGGACGCAAGACCTTGTTTGAAGTGCTTTCGCTGGCCGACGGAGTCAAGCCGGAAGCCGGGTACAGTGTGAAAATTACGCGCAGGCGGGAGTTCGGCAAAATTCCACTTCCCAATGCAGTCAATGAAGACAGCGGCCGGTATAGCGTTGCCACCGTCAATCTCAACTCCATCATGGAGGCTACCAAGCCGGAAGAGAACATCCTCATCTGCCCTTTTGACGTCATCTCGGTACCCAAGGGGGAACTGGTCTATGTGATTGGCGACGTACGCAAACCCGGCGGAATCATTCTTAGCGAACAGAAAACCATCACCGCCCTGCAAGCTCTGTCGATGGCTGAAGGCCTGGAGAAAACGGCAATACCTGATAAAGCTAGAATTCTGCGTCCCGTTCCCGGAGCCGACAGCCGGGAAGAGGTGCCGGTGGATTTGAAGGTGATGTTGACTGGAGGCGCCAGTGATGTCACGCTTCAGACTGGCGACATCCTCTACATTCCCGGCAGGACGAGACCGAGTTTCATGCAGTCCCTTATGGGTGCTACCTCAATGGCGACCAGCATTGCCATCATTGCCCACTATTGACCCAGCAGTTATAGACTTTTTTCCTTTGACTTTGGACTTTCGACCTTTGACCTTGGACATTCTTACAGGGGGCGCCGGGGGGATGTCCTGCTTTGAGATCTTTTCACTCGTACCTGCCTTCTGCTTTCTGCCTTCTCTTTTTACACATGGGGGGACTTCAGGGGGGTGGAGGTTTTTCATTTGTCATTCATCATTTTCCATTTTTCATTTGTGACTTTTGACTTTCGACCTTAGACCTTCGACCTTTGACTCTTTTTTTTGCGTCCTTTGCGTTAGTTAGCTTTTAGATCGACACTCGGCAATCGCCATTCGACAATTGTCAGACCTTTGACCTTGGACTTTTAACCTCAACCTTTAACCTGTGATCTAGTTTTGATTCGCGTTTATTCGCGTCCATTCGCGGCTGTCTTGACTTTCCCCGTGTTCCCCGTGGTCCATTGTTGTTAATCTTTGCGCCCTTTGCGCTCCTTTGCGGCAACATTTGCTTTTACTTTTTTCCTTCTGGCTTTATCCGCGTTTATTCGCGTCAATTCGCGGCCCTTTTTCTTTGTGTCTTTGCGTTCTTTTGCGGCGATATTTGCTTTTCGCTTTTGCCTTAGGCTTTTGACTTTCGACCTTTGAACTTTTATTTTGACTCCGGACTCCATACTCCGGACTTTTTGCCCTTCGCCCTTGAACCTTTAACCTGTGATCTAGTTTTGATTCGCGTTTATTCGCGTCCATCTGCGGCTTTCTTGACTTTCCCCGTGTTCCCCGTGGTCCAGTTTGTTGCAAATCTTTGCGCCCTTTGCGCTTCTTTGCGGCAACATTTGCTTTTAGCTTTTGCTTTAAGCTTTAGACCTTGGACCTTTTATTTTCACTCCGAACTCTAAAACTCTGACCTCTCATGGAACCTAAAATAAACGAACCCCGCTATCTTCTGACGGGTGAACCTTTTACTGCACTCTCCAAACACGAAGACTCAACCGTTCAACAGGCTGAGCGCCCATACTTTTCCAATCGGCGGAGGGCTCACCAGGATGAATCGCCCAGCCTTGTGCTGGAATATTGGAAACTGCTCCGTCGTCACCAATGGACGATTCTCTTGATCGCGTTTATGGGGGCTATTATCGGGCTGCTGGTGGCATTGCCTCAAACCAGAGTTTACCGCTCGCAAACTACTCTAGAGATCCAACCTCAGACAGAGATCCTCTTAAACAACCGGGAGGTGGATACGGGGGCCTCGACCGACTACTACTCTGCCGAAACCAACCTGCCCACCCAAATCAAAATCATTCAAAGCGAAACCCTCATTTCGCGGGTTCTGGCCAAACTGGATTTGGAAAAGCATCCGGAGGTTTTGGAGCAACAAGACCGGATTTCCGTTTGGCGCAAAGCACTACGTCTGCCCGGACCAAAACCTATCTCCAGCCAAGAAGAGGCTGCAGCGATGGCCAGCGGTAGCCTCAGTGTTCGCGCGTTACCGCAGACCCGCATCGTTGCGATTTCAGCGGACTCCACCGACCCTAAAATTGCTGCCAAGTTTGTTGACACTCTGGCCAACGAATACATTGAACAAAGCATTGAAGTTCGTTGGAAGAGTACCCAGCGTACCGGCGATTGGCTCACCCGCCAACTCGAAGACATCAAGATCAAGTTGCAAAAATCTGAAGACCAGCTTCAATCGTACGCTTATGCCACTGGGCTGATGTTCACCGGGGAAAAGAACAGCTTGGATGAAGAAAAGCTACGGCAGTTGCAGGAAGCGCTTTCCGCTGCCCAGGCAGAACGCATGACCAAACAATCGCAGTTTGGAATTACCGTTTCCAACCCGGTAGATTCTCTGCCCCAGGTGCTGGATGATGCTTCTCTGAAGACTTATCAGGAAAAGCTCACCGATCTGCGCCGGCAGCGTGCTGAACTCACGGCTTTGTTTGCTCCGGGGCACTACAAAGTAAAAGTAATCGAGGCCCAGATCAAGGAGCTGGAAACCACCCTGTCAAAGGAACGCAACAATGTTTCCCAGCGCATTCGAAACGAATACGAAACTTCACGGCGTAACGAGAATCTGCTGTCTGAAGCCTATGCCGAGCAGTCCAAGCTCGTTTCCGAACAGGCAGCCAAGGCCGTTCAATACAACATCCTGAAGCGCGAGGTAGACACCAACCGCAGCCTGTACGAAAGTCTCCTGCAGAAGGTCAAGGAATACGGGATCGCGGCGGCCATGCGAATGAGCAACATGCGTGTCGTGGATCCTGCCAGGATTCCCACGTCCCCTTACAAGCCAAACTTCGTGCGGAGTACCACTCTTGGCCTTCTAGCGGGAGTCTTTCTCGGTATTGTCTTTGCTGCCGTTCGAGACCGGGCGGATCATAGTCTCCACGATCCCGGCGACGCGCCGCTTTACCTCAATGTGCGTGAGTTTGGAGCGATTCCGATGGCGGGGGCCGATCGAAAGACCAGGATGTACGGACATCGGCCGCCGTTAGTCACGCTGCAGCTCGATTCCGGCGATGGCCAGGCGGCGTTGGACAGACCAGTCCGGGAGAGCCTGCCGGTCGGCTACGCCCGGGGGCGATCGCTAGGGGATGGAAAAGATTCGGAATGTGTCGAACTGGTCACCTGGCAAAAAAATCCGTCTCTGGTGGCGGAGGCATTCCGAACGACACTGGCCTCCATTCTCTTCTCTTCGGAGAACGGCAACAGCCCTCGGGTCATTGTGGTGTCGAGTTGCAACCCGATGGCTGGTAAGACAACGGTGACCACCAACCTGGGTATTGCGCTGGCCGAGATCAACCGGCGGGTGTTGCTCATTGACGGCGATCTCCGCAAGCCGCGCCTGCACCATATCTTCGGCTTGGAGAACAAACGGGGCTTGACCGATCTGTTGCTGGATGAAACGCCGGTGGACGAGTACAAGATCGAATCGGTCGTGACAAAAACTCTCATTCCCAACCTTCATCTTTTGTCTTGCGGGTCTGAGACTACCAAAATCGCCAACCTGTTGTTTTCAACGCGTCTGCCCCAGCTTCTGAAACGTTTTCGAAGAGAGTTCGACACTGTTCTCATTGACACTCCGCCCATGTTGAACCTCTCGGATGCGCGCATCCTGGGCCGGTTGTCGGACGGCGTGATTCTGGTCTTCTTCTCCAACTTCACCTCTCGGGACGCGGCGCTGACGGCTGTAGAGTGTTTCCGGGCTGACAATACGCCTGTATTGGGCACAATTTTGAATCACTGGAATCCTAAGAGAACTCAGGGCCACTACGACAACTACTACTATTACCGGCCCAGCGAAAAGGACAAGCCCAAAGCCAAAGCCAAAGGTGCCTAAAATGAGAGTTCGGAGTCCGTAGTTCAGAGTCCCGGCCTTCGCTTTTCAATTTTTTTCTTGCGCTTTTTTGCGGCAACATTCGCTTTTCGCTTTTGCTTTTGGTTTTAGACCTTAGTTCTTTTCTTGGCGCTCTTTGCGTCCTTTGCGTTAGTTAGCTTTTAAATCCCGACTCGGCAATTACTTCCCCCTTACTAAAGGAGGCGCCGGGGGATGTCTTAATCGGCGTCAATTCGCGTTCATTCGCGGCTATATTTGCTCTAAGTCTTTTCCCTTTTGCTTTAAGCTTTAGACCCTTCGACCTTAGACTTTGACAAAAACCCAATGTGAAATGCACTAATCACGGGTACTACCGGTCAGGACGGTTCTTACTTAACGGAATTCCTACTTGAGAAAGGCTGCGAAGTTCACGGCATCATTCGCCGATCTTCCTCATTCAATACATCGCGAATTGATCATCTTTATCGCGATTCTCACGATCCCGAGACGCGTCTCTACCTGCACTACGGTGATTTGGCCGATGGTACAGGCCTGAGACGCATTTTGGAAAAAGTCCAACCGGACGAGGTCTACAACCTCGGGGCCAATCCCATGTACTCATCTCTTTTGAGCAGGCCGAATACAGTGCCGATATCGGGGCTACGGGGACACTGCGACTGTTAGAGGCAATACGGGATCATGTGGCCACAACGGGCAAAATCGTTCGTTACTACCAGGCGGGCACTTCCGAGATGTTTGGTTCATCCCCGCCGCCGCAAAACGAACAAACGCCCTTTCGTCCGCGCAGTCCCTATGCAGTTAGCAAAGTAGCGGCCCACTGGTACGTCGTCAATTACCGGGAGGCCTATTGCATGTTTAACTGCAATGGCATCCTTTTCAACCATGAATCACCCCGTCGGGGGGAAACCTTTGTGACGCGCAAGATTACGCGAGCCTTGTGCCGAATTAAGATGGGGGTGCAGGACGTATTCTATTTGGGGAACCTCGAAGCACGCAGGGACTGGGGTTTTGCGGGCGACTTTGTCGAAGCCATGTGGCTGACACTGCAGCAACCAGAGCCCGACGACTATGTCGTGGCCACGGGGGAATCCAGTTCGGTGAGGGAATACCTGGACGAAGTGGGGGAATGCCTGGGGATGGATTGGAGGCCATTCGTGAAAACCGATCCCCGCTATTATCGCCCCACGGAAGTGGACATTCTAGAGGGTGATTCATCTAGAGCTGAAAGAGTTCTCAACTGGCGTCCACGGATCAAATTTAAAGAGGTGGTCCGGATGATGGTAGACCATGATCTGAAACTAGCTGAACAAGAGCGGCATTTGAATGATGCGGGGTTCGCTTCGGAGAAGCGAGGTTTTGCCCATGCATAAAGAGGGGAAAATTTTTCTGGCGGGGCATCGTGGATTGGTGGGGGCAGCCATCCTGCGCAGGCTACAAGTCGAAGGCTATGCCAACATCGTGCTCCGAACTCAAGCCGAGCTGGACCTGACTGTCCAGGAGAGAGTAAATCGTTTCTTCGAGGAAGAACGACCGGACTGTGTCATTTTAGCGGCTGCTAGAGTTGGTGGAATCCTCGCCAACAGCAGCTACCCGGCCGATTTCATACGGGAGAATATTCTTATTGAAACCAATGTGATCGATGCTGCTAGGCGGAATGGTGCCAAAAAGTTTATCTTCATGGGCTCTTCGTGCATTTACCCAAAGCTGGCGCCACAACCTCTCAAGGAAGAGTACCTCCTCACTGGGCCATTGGAACCAACAAATGAAGCCTATGCGATAGCAAAGATTGTGGGAATCAAAATGTGCCAGGCTTATCAGATCCAGCACGGGTTCAACTCCATTTGCCTGATGCCGACCAACCTGTATGGTCCGGGCGACAACTTCGATTTGACAACTTCTCATGTTCTGCCGGCAATGATTCGCAAATTCTACGAGGCCGGGCGCAATGGAAATGCGGCTGTCGAAATTTGGGGGAGTGGGAGGCCTCGCCGGGAGTTTCTGCACGTAGATGACTTAGCCGCTGCCTGTGTCTTCATACTCCAGCTACCGATGGATACCATACGCAAGGCAGCCCCGGATGGGATCCTCAATGTGGGAAGTGGTACGGATTTAGAGATTGGAGAACTTGCCTTGCTGATACGCCGGATTGTTGGGACAGATTGCGAATTGCGCTTCGACTCGTCGAAACCCGATGGGACTCCCAGGAAATTGTTGGATATCACTCGCATGCAGAATTTGGGATGGCAGTCACAAATTTCGCTCGAAGACGGGATTCGCGCAACTTACGAGTGGTACTGCAATTCGAAGAACTCTCTTTCACAGAGCGCAAGCGCGGCGAGCCAACGCCACATGACGCAAGCGGTCGGTTCCAAGACCTAAATAACTCCCCTATTTGCTTTACCTATTTCCTTAGAGTTTTTACTTTTGCCTTTGCTTTCTGCCCGCTGCCTTCTGCTTTCTGGAGGGGCGAGCTCCTGCGAGACCGCGGCTGTCTTGTCTTTCCCCGTGGTTTAGATTCGTGTTTGTCTTTGCGTCCTTAGCGCTCTTTGCGAGAATTGACTTTTCAATCGGCAATCGCCATTCGGCATTCGGTAGACCTTAGACTCTGGACCCTCGCTTATCTTTATTCGCCAATCCATAATTACCAAATGGCTCCTCCGTCTCCTCCTCTTGACCCTGGTTCTCGTCGGTATCTTCCTTTTCCGCGCCCCGCTGCTCACCGGCCTTGCCCGGCTCTGGATCGTCGACGAACCTTTGTCCAAAGCGGATGCCATTGTCGTCCTCGGAGGCGGCTTGCAGACGAGGCCTTTTCTAGCCGCGGAGCTTTACAAACAAGGTCTTGCGCCCAAGGTTGTGGTAATGAACATCGAGCACAGGAATACTGAAGAAATCGGAATAACCCAGCCTGAAACATCTCTTCTGAAAGAAGTCCTCATCAACCGAGGCGTACCGGAAGAAGCTCTGGTTTTTATAGGGAGTGAGGTTTCCAGTACCTATGAAGAGGGGTTAGCGCTTCAAGATTGGGTGCATTCCAACAAGGCCCATCGGTTGATCGTTCCAACAGAGCCTTTCCATACACGGCGAGTCAACTGGTTATTTGAAAAGATGCTGAACAAAGGCGCAAACCAAGTCGAGGTTCTGGTCACGTCGACCAAACCTGTCTCCTCTGTTTCGTCCAACTGGTGGCAAAATGAAAAAGGCCTTATAGAGTTTCAGAACGAAGTGGTGAAGTTCTTCTATTATGAGGTAAAGCTTCGATGATGAACGGTGCCTCCCAGGAAATCGTCATTGAAGCGGGGCGAACCGAAGCCCAGTATTGGCGGGATCTTTGGCACCTTCTGTCCCCCTTTACACAAGGGGGGACTTCAGGGGGGTGGGCCCGCCCTTTGCGCTCTTTTGCGGCAATATTTGCTTTTGTCTTAAGTTTTTGACCTTGATCGTTTTCTTGGTGTCCTTCGCGTTCTCTGCGAGAATTTGCTTTTCAATCACCACTCGGCAATCCGCAATCGGCATTCGGCAATTGGTAGACTTTCGACCTTAGACCTTGGACCTTTAGTTCCGCCCTTCGACTTTGGACACTGGACCTAAGATCTCATTAATGACAACCAAGTCTCTAATCTACTTCTTCTCGCCCACTTCTTTTCAGGGTTTCTTCCAGCGCGTCGAAGCCTCGCCTTTGGGAAGCCGGCTTACCCGCGGCGCGTTCTGGTCGCTGTCTGGCTCGCTTATCTCGCGGGGCTTGGGATTGCTCTCGGCGATTCTAGTGGGCCGGATGCTTGGCAAGGAATTATTCGGCGAACTCGGCATCATCCAGAACACCATTGGCATGTTCGGTACTTTGGCAGGCTTCGGCATGGGGTTGACGGCCAACAAGCATGTCGCCGAATTCAAACATACGGACCCCGCACGTGCCGGGCGCATTATTGCACTGGCTAGTGCTACCGCTTGGATCGCGAGCGGTCTCATGGCACTCGTGCTTTTATTCTTCGGCCCTTGGCTGGCGGCGAACACACTAGCCGCGCCACACCTCGCTCGTTTGCTGCAAGTGGGCGCATTGCTGCTTTTCCTTAGTGGCATCAACGGCGCGCAGACGGGCGCACTCTCTGGCTTTGAGGCGTTTAAGGCCATCGCCCGCATCAATCTGATCGCTGGGCTGCTCACGTTTCCGCTGATGGTTGTGGGGGCGTTGTATTGGGGCGTGGCTGGCGCGGTTTGGGGGCTGATCGGCAGCCAACTGGCGAACTGTCTTCTTTGTTTTGTCGCCCTCCGCGCGGAATCCGGTCGGTTTCAGGTTCCCATCCAACTCGCCGGAGCACTGGCGGAGAACAAGCTGTTCTGGAGTTTCAGCGTTCCCGCTGTGCTGTCCGGGGTATTGAACAGTGTAGTGGCGTGGGGTGCGGGTGCACTGGTGGTGAACCAGGCAGGCGGCTATGGCGATATGGGAATCTACAACGCGGCTCTGCGGGTGAAGCTGTTGCCGGAAACATTTCTTGCCATGCTCATCGCCCCAATGTTGCCGATCTTATGTGAGTCCTTTGGCAAAGGGGATCGTGTCACTTTTCAGCGCACCCTTCTTTTCAACTTTCTTCTCGCGACTCTGATCATCGTGCCGGTTTCGCTGTTGCAGGCGGCTGCGCCTGGCTTGACGCTCATGCCTTATGGCGCGCAGTATGAGAGACATTCCAGTGTGGTCTTGTGGCTCATGCTCCACGCGGTTTTGTATGCTCTGCTGTTCCCGATGGGTAGCATCCTTATCAGCATGGGCCGAATTTGGTTTTCTCTTGTCGTCAATGCGGTCTTTGCCGTCTTGTTTGGTGCGGCAGCCTGGATTCTAGTGCCGCGATATGGGGCTGCAGGTTATGCCGCCAGTATGGTGGCCGCGTACGGCTTGGCAAACCTTCCTTGTGTTGTGTTCCTCTACAGGCAACTGCCGGCCGTGATGAAATACATGCGTTGGGGTTTGGTCGCTGCCACCGCCACGCTGCTTTTTGCTGCCTGCGTCGTGGCGTTCCAACAACTTCCATTTGCCTGGGCTATTTTCGCTGGATCATTTGCGGGTATGGCGTTCATTGCTTTGAAATACCGACTCCACGCCGCGGCGCTAATGAAATTGGGGAAACCGTCGGTCTTTGCTGGAGCTTCGAGCTGCCCTGAAGCATCCCCAAAATGCTCGCCCGTTTAGCAAGTAACTTCCACGTCCTGCGTGACCGTTACCTGCTCCGCCTCCCCACACGGGCCTCTAACCCGTATCTCACACACATACCCATTCTGCTGGCCGCGGAGCGATGGTGGCGGATTCAGCGAGTTCTCGAGTTCGGCTGTGGTGAGTACAGCACGAGGTTGTTTTTGGACTCGCGGTGTTTTCCACAACTCCAACAATTGGATTCGTATGAGAACGACCCAGCGTGGGCAGAGCGCATTCGGGAGCAGCTTGGAGCGAACCCACTTTTGAAGCTGCATCTGGTGAACGGGCCTGTAGCCAAAGCAGTGGGAGAAATAGACATCGAGGCTTTTGACCTGATTCTCATTGACGATTCCACCACGGGGCGCGAACGTTGCAACACAATACGCGCGGTCGCTGCTGCGCAACCGCAAACGCCTATTGTAATTATTCACGACTTCGAGTACCTGCCTTACAGGCAGGCAGCCAGTTCGTTCCGCCACCGCTACCGATTTACGGGAATAAATCCAAATATCGGCATGGTCTGGAACAGAGCCCCGGTATCTCGACGGTCCTTACAGGCGCTCAACCGAACACTACGGCAAAAGGTCCAAATCCCGGAATTAGATGACTGGAGCAGCATGCTTGCTCAATTTCAGCCTTAACTCCGGCTACAGCGTGAAAACAAAATCCATACGATGAATTCTTCCATAAGAGGCGCACAGCGACTCGCACGGCAAGAAGAAACAGTGTGTTCAACTTTCGGCGGACAAGTCGGTCTTATCAATCAAAGATAATCCTATGCAAAAGAGAATATTAGTTACCGGTGGCAATGGAACGGTGGGTGCTGGCTTGGTAAAGGAACTACGAGAACGTGGTCACTGGGTTCTATCGTGTGATCGTTCACATCGCGAAGACGAAACTGGATTTTCGCTCCGGACGGATGTGGACAAGCCAACTTATGCGCGGTGCGATGTTGGCGAGTTTCGCCAGATAGAACGTGTGATTGAGGGGCTCGGACCGTTCGATCATGTTTATCATGCAGCCGCAGAGTTCGGGCGTTGGAATGGGGAGGACTTCTATGAAAGCCTCTGGCGCACCAACGCCGTCGGCACCAAGAACATCATTCGTCTTCAGGAGCGACTCAAGTTTCGACTAATACATTTCTCTTCTTCTGAAGTGTACGGAGACTGGCCAGACCTCATGCTGGAAAGCGTTATGGATGAGCACGAAGTCAAACAACTCAACGACTACGCCATGAGTAAATGGGTCAACGAAATGCAAATTCGAAACTCGGCTGCCCAGTACAAAACTGAAAGCGTGGTTGTGCGCCTCTTTAACACATATGGACCGGGCGAATATTACAGCCCATACCGCTCAGTGAACTGCCGATTCCTTTACTGCGCTTTGATGGGTTTGCCTTGGGTGGTCTTTCGAGGCCACTCGCGAACCTCCACTTATCTTGCGGACACCGTAGGCACCTTGGCAAACATTGTGGACAATTTTAAGCCGGGAGAAACATACAACATTGGCGGAGATTCCCAACATACCATTGAGGAGCTCTCTGACACGATTCTGCGAGTGACTGGGGCAGATCCAAAACTTGTCGAATACCGCGACTCGGAAATTCTCACCACCAAGCACAAGCAGGTAGACACCACGAAGTCGATTCGTGATCTAGGTCACAGAAACTCCTACAGTCTAGAGGAGGGGGTCCGCCTGACAACCGAATGGATGCTGAGGGCTTACGAGCTTCCGTCAAAAAAGCTGAGTCAAGTTGCAACAAGATCATAACCAAGATCATGCAAGTTGTCGTTGCGCAGTCAAATTATTCAATGGTCGCCTCGACCGGAAACAATATGAAAGCATGAGTAATCCGCCGAAAGACATTGGCTTGTTTTTGGTCAACATGAGTTTTCCCTCGAAATTCAATTGATGGCCACTGCACAATCGATATTGTCGGTGGACACTTTCAGACAGGCGAAAGTCATTGCGGGACGCATTCCAGAACTAGACGGCGTGCGCGGTATGGCAATACTGCTTGTGATCGTGTGGCATTATTTTGCAACAACGGTACAAACACGGCCTGGTTCGTTTGCCGCTTATGGTATGAAAATGTTCTCGTTGACTTGGGCGGGTGTGGATTTGTTCTTTGTTTTGTCGGGCTTTCTCATCGCAGGTATCCTGCTCGACAACCGGTCTGCGCCGAATTATTTCAGAGCCTTTTACGCCCGTCGGTTTTGTCGCATATTCCCGCTCTACTATCTCATGTTCGGATTATTTGCTTTGGCGGTCGCCGCCGGATGGGCTGCGAAAGGACGCGGGTTTTACTGGTTGTTTGGAGGTTCATTTCCACTGTGGACCTACGCAACTTGCCTCCAGAATTTCGCAATGGCCTCTTCCGGTGATATGGGCCCAAACTGGATGGGACCCACGTGGTCGCTTGCGATTGAGGAGCAGTTTTACATCGTTCTGCCGCTTCTGGTCCGATTTGTGCCGGCGCGGGCATTGCCTTGGTTGCTGGCCGTACTTGTGTTATGCGCGCCTGTGTTGCGAGGCGTGCTGTTCCTCTGGCATCCGCACGCTGGCGTCCCCGGTTATGTCCTCTTACCGGCGCGTTGGGATGCCTTGTTCCTCGGGGCACTCGGGGCTTACGCCATGCGGCGGGACGATGCCCGCGTCTGGCTAGCCGCTTGCACAAAATGGATTCGGGTCTGTGTCGTGGTCTGCGTGTTTGCGACCTTGGGTTTACTGGCGAAGAGTCAAGGCATAGCCTCCGAAGGCATGTCCTTCTTTGGTCATACGGTTCTCGCGGTGATGAGCTTGGGTTTGATTCTTCTGGCTACCCTCTCAACCGAGGGCCTGACACGCATTCTTTTTCGTAATTCATTCCTCGTCTGGGTCGGTACGGTGTCTTACGGGGTTTATCTCTTCCATCAGCCTGTGTCCGGGCTGTTACATGCTATGATTCTCTCTCAACCTCCCCGGATCGCAAACACTCTGGACGCATTTGTGACAGTGATGGCACTGGCAATTACTCTATGTATGGCGTCGTTGTCGTGGCAATATTTTGAGAGACCCATCGTTCGGTATGGCCAGCGGTTCCTCTATGAAGGTTTTGCCAGAGGTATCAAAAAATGTGATGAATATCGTACTCTAAAAACCGCAAATGCTTGATGATCCCCAAGCAACGAGCAGCCTCGATCTTCCACGACTGCTATACCTCGGTGATGTCCCTGTCGAGGCGTCTTACCACGGCTCGGCGCTGCTGTTTCGCTTGTTGCAAAGTTGGCCGTCAAACCGACTGCGCATTATTGAGACGAATCTTTTGCGCTCGCTGCCGGACCGCCGGCTGTCGGGGATTCAATACGAGGAACTCCAGGTCGGCAACTATCGCCTGCTTCATACGCGTTTCGCTCGCTGGTATGCTGCATGGTTGATGAGAACCAGTAGAAGCGCCGGACAAGTGGCTCGATTATTGGCAGGCTTCCGTTCAGAGGCAGTACTGACTGTGACGCATGGATTCTCGTGGTTGACCGCCGCACGTTTTGCGTCGCAACATGAATTGCCATTGCACCTCATCTGTCATGATGATCTGCCCCGGATGGCCCAGATTGCGGAATGGTTTCGCCCTTGGCTGGAGAAGGAGTTTGGCCGGATCTATCGGCAAGCAGTTTCGCGTCTCTGTGTGTCCCCCTACATGGCGGAAGAGTATCAAAGAAGGTACGGTTTCCCGGGCACTGTCCTCTATCCTTCGCGGGCGGCGGATTGCCCAAGGTTCGATGCACCGCCGGAACGAATTGCCCGGGACGATCACCCATTCACAGTTGCCTTCGGAGGGAGCATCAATTCACCGGGTTATGTCAGCGCCCTGGTGAACATGGCCAATGCACTGGCGCCCATCGATGGCCGTTTGCTCATTTTCGGTCCTTCTACTCCAGAAGCGCTGCGGCAGGCTGGCCTCGACCGCTCTAATATCTTGTTGCGCGGTTTAGTGAAGTCCAGTGAGTTGATGACGCGGTTGCGTGAGGAAGCAGACGCTCTTTTTGTACCAATGTCCTTCGCCCCAACTGACCGGCCGAATATGGAGATTAGTTTTCCCAGCAAGCTCACCGATTACACAGCGGTTGGGTTGCCACTGTTGATCTACGGTCCGGATTACTGTTCCGCCGTACGCTGGGCTAAAGAGAATCCCGGAGTCGCCGAGGTGGTGAATACGGATAGCCCGGAATTGTTGACGATTTCTTTGCGGCGCTTAACGCAAGATCCTGCCGACCGAATCCAGTTGGGTAAACGTGCATTGGAGACTGGCCAGAGTTACTTCGGATGCGAGACTGGCCAGCAGATCTTGTATAACGCGATCTGCGAACAAAGACCCTTATGCACTGACTTACGAAGCCAAGTCCCTGTTGAAAGTACTCTTTAATCACATTGCGCTCGCGTTTTGTCGAATCCTGCCCGTTAGACTTACCCGGCACTTGCTGTTCCTGCTCAGGTCTAATCCAGAAATCACCGATCGCTGGGGCTACCACATCCGGCCCATTCATTTCTACGAGCCCTTGCCAGACTTCTCACTGATTCAGACCGAGCAGACCACAAGGCGTCGTGATTTTGCAGCCATTGATTTTAACCTTCATGAACAATTGGAACTTATACGTCGCCTTGGCCGGCAATATCGGATCGAACTGCAGGGTCTCGCACAGCGTTCAGATCCCGAGGGATTTAATTTCCAGAACGATTATTTTGGAGGCTTTGATGCCGCGCTTTATTATTCCATCATTCGCGATTTGAAGCCCAGGCAGGTGATCGAGATAGGCAGCGGCTACTCGACGCGAGTCGCCCATAAAGCGCTGCAACGAAATCGGACCGAAGGGCATGATGGCAAGCTCACCTGTGTCGAACCTTTTCCTCAGCCGCGTCTCACGGCGCCAAAGCTTGAAATTGAACTCATTGAGAAACCGGTTGAGAGCTTACCCCTCGACTTCTTCTCCCGGCTTCAAAGCGGAGACATTCTATTTATTGATTCAAGCCACGCGGTGAAGTTTGGTGGAGACGTTTGCCGTGAGTTCTTGGAAATTCTTCCAGCCCTCAAGCCGGGCGTGTGGATTCACGTTCACGACATCTTTTTCCCGCATGATTACCCATCCGAATGGCTCATCGAAAAGAGAATTGCATTCGGTGAGCAATATTTGTTGGAGGCCTTTCTGTCTTATAACCGATCCTTCTCAGTAGCCGCCTCCAACTATTGGCTTTGCCTTGAACACATGGCTGATGTAGAGCAACTGTGGCCAACAATCGCTGGAGAGTTCAGGCCGGGTTCGCTTGGCTGCGCCAGTTTCTGGATGCGCAAAGTTGCTTGATTGGATTTTATGCGACCCGTCAATCTTCACTGATTCATTTCCTGTTGATTAAAATAAGTGGAAAAGCAAAGGCAGGCAGAGCTGAAAGTTAGGGAAAATCACAGCCTTTTTTTTCTTGATGGGCTTCGTGGTCTAGCCGCCTTTTACGTCCTGGTTGGCCACGCCAGATGGTTACTGTGGGAAGGCTATTCAGAAGGTTTTGTGAAACATCCCCATGACTACAGTAGATTCGAGACGGCCCTTGTTTATGCCTCTTCACTATTCAGATTTGGTCATGAAGCGGTTGTTTTCTTCTTCGTTCTTTCCGGCTTTGTTATTCACCTCCGGTATTCAAAGCAGTTGTACATGAATCGAGAGGAGGCTCAATTTGATTGGACTCGCTATCTGATGCGTAGGGTAAGACGGCTTTACCCTCCCCTATTCCTTTCGCTAGCTCTGACGCTTGCCTTGGATCTGCTTGGTGCTAGCCTCGGCTTCATTATCTATCAACAAAAAACACCTTACCCCTTGATCAACCAAAATGTTCTTGTACCTCACGATTGGTTTACAGGACTTGGGAATCTACTTTTCCTGATGAATTCGTATGTCCCAACCTGGGGTACGAACGGACCGCTCTGGTCGCTTAAATTCGAGTGGTGGTTTTATATGATCTATCCTGTTTTCTGGTGGCTTTCAAAAAAATCTATCGCACTGGCAACAGGCCTTATGTCATGCCTGTGGATCTTAAGCTTGTTCCAGTTGCTAACGCATATTGTCCTACTCAATGATGTCTTTTCAATGATGCTTGCCTGGTGGGTTGGGGCATTACTAGCCGATGTATTTACTCAGAGGATTAACGTCCCGTTCAAGCGCCTTTCCCCATTTTTAGGATTCGTCATCCTGTTGCCTATTTTCAAAACCAACTCGGTTGTTCACGATATTCTTTGCAGTCTTATGTTCGGTGGTCTCATCGCGGTCTGTTTTGCCTTCCAGGAGAAGGGAAGGAGTTTGAATCTCCTTGACGCCATAAAGCCATTGGGTGACATGTCTTACTCCCTTTATGTTCTGCATTTCCCTATCCTGGTCTTCATGAGCGGATGGCTGATGTCGTCTTCTCCTGGCCACTGCCTTCCAGAGCATTTCGGGTGGTCGTTTGTCGGGATCCTTATCTGTCTGCTGGTGGCATACCTGGCACACCTGGTCGTAGAGGTGCCATTTGTCACGCGCAAGGTTTCACACTTCCAGTTTGGCTTTGAAGTTAAAGGATAAGTTGTCACACATGTCAGCTTATGGTCCCCCGAGGAGAACTGAAATCGGTGAATGTGATTGAACCAGCCATTGATAGGATTCCATCGTTGCCCTGGAAATATTTTGGGCCGATGAAGCATTACTACCAGATTCTGCGAAACCATGAACGTCCCCTGAGGTTTATTGCGGCGAGACTGCTCGTAACTACGCGCTTCTGCCTGCTCTTCAAAATAAGACAAAACGGTTATAAGCTGCGGTTTTTTCCCTCCAACCTGTCCTGCTCGTTATGGATTAATCCGATCGAGCGGGCGGAAGCATTACGGTTTTTTCGCGCCTATCTCAAACTCGGAGACCGGGTAGTAGATGTTGGAGCCAACATTGGTGACACGGTCTTGACCGCATCACCGCTAGTAGGCGAAAAAGGGAAAATATACGCCTTCGAACCACATCCAAGAATTTATGGTTACCTGAAAAAGAACCTTGCTCTTAACCGGGTCCATAGAGTTGAAACTCATAATGTAGCCTTGGGAGTTACCCCTGGACAGATCTTCTTCTCGGATAATCGCCGCGATGATATGAATCGAGTAAATGGGGAACAAGGTGGGTTTGAAGTAAAGGTAGAAAGGTTGGATGACCTCATATCGGCAACGGAACGGGTCCAGCTTCTAAAAGTGGACGTCGAAGGGTACGAAAAATTTGTGCTAGCTGGAGCAGAAAAACTCCTCACGGTGACGGATTGCATCCATTTTGAGGTTGGATCTGAGCATTTCGGTTGGTTCGGATACACAGTCAGGGATCTTCTGCAGTTTCTGAGAGACCGAGGCTTCATGCTTTACCGTATCCAAGGCCCAGATTGCCTTAATGAAGTTGATGTTGATTACCAGCCCGTGGGCGTGGAGAACGTGCTAGCAATGCGGAACCTGCAGGACTTCCAGCTCCGAACCGGTTGGAGGCTGTACAGGGCTTCGGAGATTCCTTAGAGTGTCCATCTCCGCGATTGTTCCTACGATTGGCCGCCCCGATTCGCTTTCTATGCTTCTTCAATCGCTGGCTGAGCAAACCATGAAGCCGGATGAGGTCGTGGTGGCGGACAGCAGCGGCAGCGGCCAAATAGCGGCCGTGACAGACAGCGACCGCTGGTCGGGATTAGGTTTGCATGTCCGCCGGGTTGAGGTGACCCCACCGAATGCGGTTCTCCAAAGGAAAGCAGCGATCCAATCGGCTCGGGGCGACTTGCTACTGTTGTTGGATGACGACGTCGTTCTGGAGATGGATTGCCTTCAGAACCTGACGCTGTTATTGCAGTCGCGTTCTGATGTAGTTGGTGTCGTGGCTGATTTCAATAATCAGCCCTGGGCAATGCCAACGATCGCCTGGCGAATCTATCTTCGTTATGGGCTGCGATTGAAGGAGGATCAGTGGCAAGGTCGAGTGGTGGGGCCGCTTCTACGATTCGGATTCAATCCTACACCTGCTTCGCCTCTGCCGATGGACTGGATTGGGGCCGGCAACAGTCTCGTTCGGCGCTCAGCTTTTGAAACGGTAGGCGGGTTCTCAGATTTCTTTCTGCACCGTTGTACTGTGAATGAGGACGTGGATCTTGGTCTGAAACTAAGGTCAATCGGGAAGATTCTTTTTTGCCCGTCAGCTCGTTTAGCTCACCATCAAGCATCAGGTGGTCGCCTTCCTACAGCGGAAGTAGCGGAAGATGACCTTTATAATCGGTTTTGGATCATGCGTAACACGATGGGGAATGGGGCAATTATTTCTTTCGGTCAAGTGGGTGTATTCTTCCTGATTGAAACTCTCAGCAACCTGCTTGGAGCACTCCGTCGACTCAGATTCGAGGGTTTTATGCCGCGATGCATTGGCCGACTAAGGGCGCTTACGAGAATTGTTTTGGTTTCACCCTTGTGAGATACGATGAAAATCGATGACATGCCTTTGTTGAAAATGAAGCGGACATCATTGAGTTCTTTCAATTTCCCAGTCGCATGAAAGTAAGCTTCATGGTGGCATCACACAACCGCAGGGAAGAGTTGTTGAAGACCCTGCGGTCATGTCATGAACAGACTTATCCAGATAAAGAAGTGCACGTTATTGATGATGGCTCCAGTGATGGAACCTTTGAGGCAGTCCGCACCCTTTTCCCCGGTGTGATTCTCACGCGAAATGAACCCGCTCAAGGTTCTGTGGCTAGTCGAAATCAAATCTTCGAAAGGGTCACAGGGGACATCCTCATTGGCTTTGACGACGATAGCCGGTTTATGGAAAAGGACAGCACCGGCAAGGTGGTAGAAAGATTTCAGCAAGAGCCCGATTTGGGGCTGATTGACTTTCAGGACATCGGCCCAGAATTTCCGGAACGTATTCCTGAAAGTTCTCCGGCGCGAAGGCATGGGGAATATCACACCTCAAGCTACAGCTCAGCAAGGTTTGCATTGAGGAGGAAAGTGCTAGAGAAAACTGGTCTGTACCCTTCCTTCTTCTGGCACGCCTACGAGGAGCCTGACTTGGCCATTCGGATATGGGATGCCGGCTATCGTTGTCTCTGTTGGAACGACATATTGGTCTGGCACGAATTCAGTAATCTGAACCGGAATGAACAGCGTACTCATTATTATCACGCTCGCAACGAAATTCTCAGCACATGGATGCGTGCTCCCTTAATTTATGTCATCCCATTGATGCTGTGGAGAATGAATTCTCAACTTTGGTACAGTCTGGGTAGGCGTTGGTGGACGGTCGAATGCCGCGTCTGGGTTGATGCCTTCAGAATGCTTCTTATGGCATTACGAAATCGCAAGGCGGTAAAGACCGAGACCCTACGTCGATGTTTGATGATTAATCGGTCAAAGGTAACTGACCCCACTCTCGTCTGGGGTTTAGGGCGGCAACCAATGCACCGAAATTTAAAGGCCCCCGTGCAGCACTAATGAGTCTGGAAACTATTCTTCTATCCAACGTCCCGCACTATCACCACCTGGCTAGTGCCCTACAGCAATCAGGATGTCTCAAGAGATACATCACTACCATTGCCCTCACAACCGGAGTCAGTACACCCGGTATTCTACCGGATTACTGGCAAAGGAAATTGGAAGGCAGAAGAATCAACGGAGTCACAGAGGAAAAAATCCGGCAATTGTGGCTGCCTGAGCTGTTGCAACGCGGTCTCCCGATGACAGGATTAATATCAGCAGATCGCGGAAACTGGATCAACAATCATTTGTTTGACTGGATGGCAGAACGATGGATTGAAGATTGTGACGTCTTCCATTTTGTGAATAGTGTGGGGCTGTATTGCGGCAGAAAAGCCAAAAGATTCGGTGCTACCCTAGTTTGTGATGTCCGCCAGGCGCATCCTGTCTTTCAGAGGAGCCTGCTCGAAGAAGAATACAAAAGACTAGGGATCGCTGCTAAGAATCCTGGTCAATTGTATGTAGAGAAGATGCTGGAGGAATTCGATCTAGCGGACTATCTAGTAGTCCCCTCCTCCTACGTAAAAGAGACCTTTGTGAGGCACGGCAATGAGGCCAGTCGCATCGTCGTCAATCAGTATGGCACTGACCTGAGTTATTTCCAAAGGAAGGGGGCAATGGCAAGCGGCTTTCGCATCCTATATGTGGGTCGGATCACGGCGGAGAAGGGAGTTCATTATCTTCTTCAGGCGTTTGATCAGTTGAAGCCAATCAAGGCTGAATTGTTGTTAATCGGACCACTCGATCCCAACTTCAAACCCATTCTCAAGAGATGTGAAGGCAAATTTACTCATATTCCTGCGCTGCCCAAGTCAGATTTAGCCAATTACTACAGTAGCAGTTCAGTCTTGGTCTTACCGTCTTTAACCGACTCCTTTGGCCTGGTTGTACCCGAAGCCATGGCATGCGGACTGCCCGTGATCGTGACTGAAAACTGTGGGTCGAAGGAAGTTGTGACCAATGGGAAGGAGGGCTTTATTGTTCCTATTCGTGACGTTGAAGCGTTGAAAGAGAAAATCCTCTATCTCTATGAGAATCCAGATTTTCGCGAGCAAATGGGCAACGCTGCGCTTGAGCGGGCCCAAGAGGTAACCTGGGAGGCTTACGGAAATAGGGCTCAGGCTTTCTATAGTCAACTTGCCCAGCAGACCCATCGGCCCGTCGAGATGCTGCAAAATGTCGCTGTTGGTTAGCCTGGTCTGGAACGACTCAGAGACATCCTCCTGACTCCTCAGAAAGTGTGAAAGAATTAGTTTCGGTGTCGCTCTTCAAGTGTCCCCCTTGGTTAAGGGGGACTAGAGGGGGTTTGTGAATGAGGACTTACTACCACCCGCTGGCCCCTCCTTACCAAGGAGGGGAACCAAAATCGAATTACTTCACACCTTCCCCCTTCAAAATGGGGAATCACTTGTTCAAACAGTGATTGGCCAGGAACGACTCAGAAACATTCCCCTAAATCCCCCTTCAAAGAGGGAATTCTTTGACTTACATGAAGATGAAGTCATATAACCAAATGGACTCGCTGGTTACGACTCTCTCCTTGGCTAGCTTGGTCCTAGGGCTGGTCGTGGCCATTGAACTCATCCCCGAAGCCAACACGTCAGAGCATCTCTTGAGGTGGCCTGCCGTGGCCATGACGGCCGGAGTGCTGGGTTGTGTTGTCGCAGACATCTTTGTTCGTGGCATCAAACGGGGCTTTGCCGCCCAGCATTGCATCTATGTGGGATTGGTCTACTTCATTTTGGTGGATCTAATCCAAAGCCTATACATGGTGGACGATATGGCCTGGGCTGTCAGCGAAGCATTCGTCGCCATTAGCCTTTTCGCGGCAGGATGCGTTGTGGGTTCGGCAATCCAGCCGCGGCCGCTCCCGAAAGTCCTGAAGAATCTGACCTCGCACGAATACTCGACCCGATTGCTTTTTAAGGCTCTGATTATCTTTTTCATTTTGGGGATGTTTGATTTTGCCTTCTACAGTGACTTTTCGATTTCCACGATGATCGGTGGTTTGCTTGAGAACAGATGGGGGGCGCCATGGTCCCGTGGAGCATTAGGGGGTTGGAATGCTTTCCTCGATTTCATGACCTACTTTGGCTACGCACTGCCCACCTTCACCGTAATGCTGGCTCTGCGGCGGCGGACCTGGAATCATTGGTCCGTGATTGTCGGACTTGTGTTATCAGTGATTTTCCTTTTGTTCGTGGCCCAGGGTGGAGGCCGGAGGCTACCCGGGGTGATCGTAGGAGCGGCTTTGTTCACCTGGCTGGGTGTTCACCGGGATCGCCTTCGTCCCAAGCATGTGCTATTGACGGTTTCGATCGTGGTCAGTTTGTTGTTCATCATGGAAATCATGTTAGACACCCGCAATCGTGGATTCCGGGACTTTTCCTACGAAACGGATGAAATCCATCAAGTGAAGGTGGATGACAACTTCCTGAGACTGGCGCAGATCATCCAAATCATCCCTAAAGACCATCCTCATGTTGGTTTCGACTGGCTCTGGTATATTGTCGTGCGCCCCGTGCCACGGATCTTATGGCCTGGGAAACCCATCGATCCAGGCTTTTCGCTGCCCGAATTCCTGGGTTACAAGGGTGTCAGCTACAGCATGTCTTCAATAGGGGAATGGTATATGGCCTTCGGATGGTGGGGGGTTGCTGGAGGAGGTCTTTTGTTTGGTATTCTGGCCAGATGGTGGACTCAGCTCTTCGACCAGTCAGAGACTCCAACGGGGATTGCAGTTTATGGAATGGGCTTGATGGCTTTGTTCCTGGGCATCCGCAGTATGATCGAAGTCATTTTGACCACGTACCCGCTGTTGTGTCTGATCGTGGTGGATCGCCTGTTTCTGCGCCCGTCGCTTTTTCCCAAGCCGGCTGTGCGAAATCGTTGGGCAGCAGATTGGTGATGGCTTATTTGCTGATTGTAAGAATGAGGTCCCCCTTAACTAAGCTGAACCTTACCAATAAGTCAGGTGGCTGGAGACGGGGGGCTAATCGTTTGCTCCCGAACCCTTACGTCAAGGCCCCCACTCCCCTTCCCCCTCCCCGCTTTGGGAGCACGTTTCACCGAATCTTAGGATTCCCAAGCGGGGGAGGAGGCGGGTAATTCGGATGTTCTTTCACCCCAGGGCGGCGCGCTTAGGCGCTTGCCCTGGGCTACAATGCGTGGCCCCTACAGGGCTGAAAACTGGCTCACCGTCAGGCTTTCAGGAACCCCCCGTGTCCAGCCAAAAAAAGATATGGGGCATGCTCACTTAACCAAGGGGGACATTCTCAATGCAACACCGAAACCAATACTTTCAAATTTCAGGGGATTGAGGACCTGCAAGGTTTAACTTGCTGGGTCGTGTAAACGACAGGTCCGAGAGCCCCCCTAAAGCCTTAAGTCTCATTCCCCTCCAGCGTGGAGGGGAATGAGGCCTAGTTAAGCTTATAGTCAATTGAACTGTGGCAAAGATCCAGGTCATTACCCATATCCCCTCTCCCTATCAGGTGGAGCTGTTCGACGCGCTCACCCGGCATGGTTTGCATTCCTTGCAGGTGGTCTATCTCCATGAAACATCAGCTAACCGGTTGTGGAATGTCTCGGGCCTTCAGCATGAGTACCTCTTTCTCAATGGCGAGGATTCAAAATGTGAAGTCGCAGAAGCCCAAATGGCTTCCGCTGACCTGGTGATTTTCAATTACTACCAGAACCCGCTACTTCTGCGGTTGCTCAAGGTTCGAGTGAAGACTGGCAAGGCGTGGTCCTTTTGGGGTGAAAGACCCGGTTATCGCGGTTTCGAACGCCTGGGGACTCTATATAGGAAATGGAAGCTGGCTGCTCTGCACAGATCAAACATATCCATCTGGGGAATCGGTGGATGGGCCGTCGACCAATATCGTCGGGAATTTGGTCCAAATCGAAGGTACTTCAATGTTCCCTACTATTCCAACCTGAATCGCTTCGCCCCCATTCAAAGTAAGTCAGGCAATCACGACAAAGAACTAAGGTTCCTTATACTCCGGCTCATTGATTTACCGAAAAGGCATTGACCTACTGGCAATGGCATTCAGCAGACTGGCTGGGGAATTTCCATTCGTTCAGCTGGACCTTGTTGGTGAGGGGCCACTGCGTCCCAAGCTGGAAAGGATGTTGCTGAAGCATCAAGACCGTGTTCACTTCCGGGGGTTTAGAAGCTGGGAGGAACTGCCAGAATTTTACCGGCGCTCTGATTTTCTCTGCGTGCCATCTCGTTATGACGGTTGGGGACTGGTTGTTCCCGAAGGGCTGGCGGCGGGATTGCCTGTGATTAGTACGGACCGAACGGGGGCTGCACTGGAATTTATCAACCAGAAGAATGGATGGCTCATTCCAGCCGGAGATGAAGGGTCTCTTTATCAGGCGATGCGAGACGCTGTCCTTCTTTCTCTCGACCAACGCTTAGAGCGTTCAAGCGCGGCCCGCCTCACAGTGTCCAAGCATAATTTATCGGATGGGGTTGAGCGTTTCCATTCGGCCATCAATGGAACTCTGGATACTCACCATGGAGAAAACGCAGCAATAGCTGGCCGGCTTAAAACCGGGGCTGCTGCCTCTTCTTGCTATTCTCAACGATTGTAGTCCTGTAATTCTGAATGCAATTTTGGTTCAAGTAGAATTTGACAATATAAACCTAAATCGATTGCAGATCGTCGTAACTCATATCTCTGAACTCTATTAATAGTTAGTCTAATCATAGAAAACTGATGTGCGGAATAACAGGAATTCTGAAGTCGGCCAATGATAGGGGCCAAACAGATTCCTCCCTTGACACACGGCTTAATGAAATTGTGGCTCGAATGACGCGAGCTCTTGCTCATCGCGGGCCAGACGATCAAGGGGTACAGATTATTGTCAACGCGGAAAGCCTGATTGCCCTTGGCCACACTCGCCTTTCAATCTTGGACTTGTCTCAGGCTGGGCACCAGCCCATGCTTGACCCGAGTACGGGAAATTGGATCACGTACAACGGTGAGATCTATAACTACCGGGAACTGCGGCAGGAGCTTGGAGACCCGCCTGGGGGCTGGAGATCGAAGACCGACACTGAAGTCATTCTAAGGCCTATGCCCGGTGGGGCAATGCATGTGTGAATCACTTCAGGGGAATGTTTGCTTTTGCACTCTGGGATGAGCAAAGGCAAAAACTCTTTTTGGCTAGAGATCGACTGGGGATCAAGCCGCTCTACTATCACAGCCGCGACGGCCTCTTTCTCTTCTCCTCCGAGGTGAGATCTCTGCTGGCAAGTGAGCTGGTCCCAAGAGAATTGGATATTGTTGCCTTCCATGAATACCTGGCTTACCAGTCTGTGCCGGCCCCGCGGACCATGGTAGAGGGAGTCAAAGCCCTCCTGCCGGGGACCTGGATGGAAGTTGATGTTCACGCGCACTCCGACCTGCATCGGTACTGGGACCTCCTTGAAGATGGCGACTCCCGGGCGCAAGACGTACCATTAGAGGAAGCGCAGAAACGAATCGAGCAGCTTCTGCAGGATTCCGTCGCTTCTCATCTGGTGAGCGATGTGCCAGTGGGGGTTTTTCTTTCTGGGGGGATCGATTCGAGTGCCATCGTGGCCTTGATGTGCAAGAGCGGTACAGTCCCACGCACATTCTCTGTAGCTTTCTCCGAAAGCAATTTTGATGAAGCCCTCATGCCAGACTGGTGGCCAAGCAGCTTTGGCTCCGAACACACCGAGATTTGTCTCAGTGAACAAAACCTGCTGGATCAGCTTCCCGGTGCCGTGGCTGCCATGGACCAGCCCACCGGTGATGGAATCAATACCTATGTTGTGTCCAGAGCCGTTAGCGCAGCGGGAGTGAAAGTAGCACTCTCGGGATTGGGTGGGGACGAGTTTTTTGCAGGCTACCCGTCGTTTAGGCGACTTGCAGATTTGCAGCGGTTCTTCAAAGTTTTGGGGCATGTGCCAGGGCCGCTGCGTTCAATGATGGTAAAGAGCTTTCAGGGGCTAGCAGGCTCCTCAATTACGATGACCAAATTCGGGGCCATCCTTGAAAGCGGAGGCAATATCGCCGAAACGTATCCGTTGCTTCGCCAGGTTCTATCCCAGTCTCAACGGAAGGCGTTGGTCTCCGATTCCCGACTGCTTTTCCCGGAAGGGATGGCCGACCCTTATGTCAACCTACTCCGGGCCGCTTTCGCTAATGGCAGTCTGCCAAGCCCTCTTGCCCAGATCTCGTATGCGGAAGCGCGTACCTATATGCATGACGTTCTCCTGAGAGACACGGACCAGATGAGCATGGCTCTGTCCCTGGAAGTTCGAGTCCCGCTGCTAGACCATAAATTGGTGGAGTATATGATTGGTTTACCGGACAGCTACAAGCGGTCCAACAGGAATCCGAAACCCCTGTTGATCAACAGCCTGGGAGTGCAGCTTCCCGAAGAGGTCACCCACCGTCCCAAACAAGGCTTTACTCTCCCATTCGACCCATGGATGCGAGGAAAGCTCAAAAAGTTCTGCGAAGAACGACTCAGTCCTGACCGGGTTAGAGCCCGAGGCCTGATGAAGCCTGAAGAAGTGCAAAAGATCTGGCGGTCCTTTCTAGCTCAAGGAAAGGATGTCTCGTGGTCCCGATTATGGATACTGGTGGTGCTCGAAGAATGGATCGAAAAGAACGGGATGCACTGTGGAAACCTCGCAGCAGCCGCCACAAGATGAAACGCCCATGAGAATATTGCACGTCATTCCCTCGGTTGCCCCCAGGTACGGTGGTCCGAGCCGGGCCATTCTCGAAATGTGCACGGCCCTTCGGAGCGCAGGACTCGATCTGTTGGTGGTAACCACCGATGCTGACGGTGACGGGCGCCTACCTGTCGAGTGTGACAAGCCAGTGCTGTTTCACAATATTCCAACTCTCTTCTTTCACCGGCAATGGAGTGAGGCCTTCAAATATTCGTACCCACTGTCCCGATGGCTGGAAGCCAATGTTTCACAATTTGACGTGGTGCATATCCACGCCGTCTTTTCCCATGCCTGCCTGGCGGCAGCCCATGCCAGCCGGCGACACAAGGTGCCTTACATCATTCGCCCTCTGGGCACCCTGGATCCGTGGAGCCTGCAACAGAAGCGTTTCAGGAAGCAGCTCTTCTGGCAACTGGGCGTGAAACAAATCTTGATGGGGGCTGCAGCGATCCATTACACCACTGAGGAAGAGCGGCGTCTAGCCGAGGATTCCCTCAACCTGGAGCGGGGAGTCGTCATCGGCCTGGGGGTTGACTCAGCTATGTTCCAGAATGAATCTGAGGTTGGTCTTTTCCGCCAGAAGCAGCCGTCTCTCGGATCCCACCCTTTTGTGCTGGTGATGAGCAGAATTCATCCCAAGAAAGGATTGGAATTGTTTATACAGGTGTTTGCTGACCTGATCGCGGAGAAGCGCTTCCAGCAATGGCGCCTGGTGGTCGCTGGGGATGGCGATCCCGCTTACATCCAATCTCTGAAACAGCTAGCAAGAGAAAAACAGGTTGAAGGCAACATTCTTTTTCCCGGCTGGTTGGAGGGAGCTGAGAAGGTGTCTGCTCTGCGGACTGCCGATCTCTTGGCACTGACTTCACACCAGGAGAACTTCGGTCTTTGTGTTGTCGAATCCTTGTCCTGCGGCGTGCCAGTTCTGGTGAGCACCCAGGTCAACCTGTGCCATGAGATAGTGGCAGCGAGGGCGGGTTGGGTCACTCCATTGAATGGTAAAGACCTCAAAGAAGCGTTCCGGGCTGCTCTCGAGGACAAGGAGGAGCGGCGGCAACGCGGGCTGGCCGGAAGAGAGCTAGTCAGACTTCGTTTCTCCTGGCCTACCATTGCCCTGGAACTCATCAACTTATACCGTGCAACAGGCAACTCCAGCCTGGCCATAGGGCATTGCGCTTGATCATGACGAATGCTGTCGAAACCAAACTGTCCGTCATTCTGTTGACAATGAACGAGGAGATCAATCTCCCCAGTTGCCTGCAGAGCCTCAAAGGACTGGATTCTGAAATCTTCGTGGTCGATTCCGGCAGCACTGATGGAACTCTCGAGATTGCAAAGTCCGCTGGCGCCCGGACCTTTCACCATCCTTTTGAACATTACGGCGCACAGAGGAACTGGGCGCAGGATAATTTGCCCTTATCCGGAGATTGGGTCCTGCACCTTGATGCTGACGAACGTCTCACACCTGAACTGGTTGCCGAGATTAACCAGGTACTTCAGAACCCACCCCAAGACATCGAAGGATTCATGCTGCGCAAGCGCACTATATTTATGGGCAGGTGGGTCCGCCACGGGGGGCACTATCCTTCTTACCATCTTAGGCTCTTCCGCCGAAGTCATGGCTCCTGCGAGGACCGGCTCTATGACCAACACTTCTTGGTAAACGGACGAGTGCAAGCACTAAAGCATGATTATCTCGATATTGTTGCCTGCAACCTGCGTTCGTGGACTCTGCGCCACACAAGATGGGCCCAATTGGAAGCTGACGAGATCTTGAGAGTTCACAAAAATGGAAATCGGGTCCGGCCCGATGCGGGCGGGAACCCAATCGAGAAAAGACGCTGGTTGCGGGAGGGAGTTTATCTGCGCTTGCCTCTCTTCTCGCGCCTTTCTGTACTGGTTCTATCGGTACTTCCTCCGTCTGGGATTTCTCGATGGGAAGGAAGGACTCATTTTCCACTTTCTGCAGGGTTGCTGGTTTCGATTTCTGGTAGATGCATCAATCTATGAGCAGAAAGGCAACGCCGCGACAGCAAGATTGTCAGAGAATCCGGTCTCGCAGGAGCTCGACCCATTTCAAGCTAGACAACCTGACGCCCATCGATAATGTCAACAGCCATATCCAGAACTCTTAGCGATTCACAGAACGTTCCGTTAGTAGAGTATGGTTACTCGATCGCGGAATTGGGCTGTGCTCACACGTATGTAGCCCCCAAATTGCTCGAGTTAATCGGCACTGGCAGGCGCCTCCATGTTCTAGACCTTGGATGTGGTAATGGAAGTCTTGAGTCATCTCGTTTCCATGAAAGGTCATCGGGTGGTTGGGGTTGACCAATCTGAATCAGGTATTGGCTCGCGAAGAGTCATTTCCCTGATTGCCAATTCCTTCAGGCCAGTATTTATGACCTGCCCCTTGACGATTTGCAGCCTCCGTTTGATCTTGTCATCTCTGTCGAGGTCATTGAGCATCTGCTCTACCCCAGGGAGCTTGTGCGACAAGCCAGAAAGGTGTTGAGAAAAGATGGACGCCTCATCATTTCTACGCCCTACCACGGCTACCTCAAATACCTGGCTCTGGCAGTCTCGGGCAGAATGGATCGGCACATGACCGTCTTGTGGGATGGGGGACATGTCAAATTCTTTTCTCCCACGACTCTAACCAATTTGCTGAAATCCGAGGGATTTGCCGAGCCATCGATTCATTTCGTAGGCAGACTACCTTTTCTCTGGAAGTCCATGCTGTGTTCGACTGTCAAAGTAAGTTAGCAATGACGAAATCACAATGGCAGTCTCGCAGGAGTTCGACTCTCCAGGAGTGCCAAGGAATTTGGAGGACGGAACTCCACGTCGCTACCCCCGTGAATTCCCCCCTTAAATACAAGGGGGACATTTGTTGTGGGCGGAGCTCCGCGACGCCATGATACTTGGTAGCGACAGGCCTCCTGGCCTGTCGAGCCACGCTGTAGCGTGGCTGATAGTGGCTTCCAGCCACTGGACAGGCAAGGATGCCTGTCCCCACTCAGTCGGCGAATCCAGTCTCCTCCGCCATCTGGCGGACTCGACCCTCCTGGGCTGTAGCTGGCCTCGCTGAGGCCGGCCGGGGTCAACGAGCCCGGCTATAACAACAGTCTCGCAGTAGCTCGATCCTCCACAAATTTCATGAATATTCTCGGTATTAATGCTTTTCATGGGGATGCGTCGGCTGCATTGTTAGTCGACGGAGACTTGAGTTTCGCGGTCGAGGAGGAGCGCTTCAATCGCGTCAAACACTGGGCGGGATTCCCGGCTCTGGCCATTGAAGCCTGTTTGAAAGGGACGGAAGCTCAAGAGCTCGGACACGTCGCCATTTCACGCGATCCCCGCGCCCAGCTTTGGCGAAAACTGCTGCGTGTGACCACACGACCCGGCGATTGGAACCGAGTGAGGGGTAGGGCCAGCAATAGCTGGCGCGTTGCCCAGTTGGGGCGCGAGATCCACGAATCTGGCCTGAATATTCCGGCACAGGCGCGAGTGCATCATGTCGAACATCATCGCGCTCACCTGGCCAGCGCCTTCTTTGCCTCGCCTTTCGAGGAAGCTGCCGTAGTGTCGGTGGATGGTTTTGGAGACTTCAGCAGCGTCATGTGGGGCGTCGGGAAAGGCAACCAGATCAAGGTTCTTGGGTCGGTGCGATTCCCACACTCGCTCGGGCTCTTTTACACCGCCTTCACTCAATTCCTGGGCTTTCCCAAATACGGCGATGAGTACAAGATGATGGGCCTGGCAGTCTATGGTGAGCCTCGCTTTCTTCCGCGAGTGCGCGATGTGGTGCAGACGCGCGAGGGACAGTGCCGTCTGAACCTGGATTATTTCTTGCATCACAGCCAAGGCGTCGATATGACCTGGGATTCAGGGGAGCCGGTCTTGGGAACTGTCTTTTCCGGGAAAATGTCAGATGTTTTTGGCAAGCCTCGCCTGGCCCGAAGTGAAATCTTCCCCGAACATGCCGACCTGGCTGCTTCGGTGCAGGCCGTTTTGGAGGAAAACTATTTTGCCCTTTTGAATACAGTCTACCGACGAACTGGCCTCAAACGGCTCTGCCTGGCCGGGGGCGTAGCCCTCAATTGTGCGGCTAACGGAAAGATCTTTGAGAAGACTCCCTTCCAAGAAATTTACATCCAGCCAGCTGCCCATGATGCGGGAACATCGATTGGAGCCGCACTCTACGTGCAACACCAAGTGCTGAAGCAGCCCCGATCGTTTGTGATGAGGCATGTCTATTATGGCCCGGCGTATGGAGAGACTGATATCGACTGTGCCCTGGAAGACTCTGCCGCCGTATATCACCGTCTTGAGGAGAGCGAACTGCTCGATCGCACGGCCAGCGCCATTGCCGATGGAAAGATCGTAGGCTGGTTCCAGGGTCGGATGGAATTCGGCCCGCGCGCCTTGGGCCATCGCAGCATTTTGGCCGACCCGCGAAGGAAGGAGATGAAGGACATCTTGAACCGCCGTATCAAGTATCGGGAGCCGTTTCGCCCGTTTTGCCCTTCGATTTTGGCGGAGGCTACTTCTGATTATTTCGAGATCGACCATCCTTCTCCGTTTATGGTGATGGCTTATCGGGTCAAACCCCACCAGCAAGAGCGGATCGCGGCTGTCACCCACGGCGATGGTACGGGCCGGCTGCAAACGGTTGAACGAGATGTGAATCCTTTGTACTGGGGCCTTATCAAACGTTTCGAAGAGATCACCGGAGTGCCCGTACTGCTTAATACCTCCTTCAACGAGAATGAACCTATTGTCAATACGCCTGCTGAAGCCTTGGATTGCTTTTTGCGAACCCAGATGGACTTGCTCGTTATGGGGCCTTTTGTCTTGGCAAAGGCCGAGAATATACATCTGAGCGAAACCAAACAGGCGTTTGCAGCGGCGGGAAAAGGATGAATAGGTCCAAGGTCTAAGGTCAAAATAAATAGTCCAGAGTCAAAGGTCTAAGGTCGAAGGTCGAAAGGCTAGAGTCCGGAGGTCAGAAAATGGAAAATGCCAATGTCGATTGAAAATCTCCAGCAAACAGGAAATCCGCCGGCGACCGCTTAAAAAATAATAACACCGGCGTAATCAGAAATTTCCGAATGAAAATTCTTATTTTGAACCAGACGTTCTATCCGGACGTCGTTGCCACCGCTCAGTACGCGGCTGATCTGGCTACCCACTTGACGGAACAAGGCCATCAGGTGACAGTTCTGGCCGGCGCTCGAGGCTATGATGATCCCAGCCTCATGTTTCCAAAGCGGGAGAATTGGAAGGGAGTCCGGATCGTTCGCATTTCGTCCCTGGGTCTAGGGAAAAATACGCGTTGGCGGCGAATGCTCAACTTCGCGAGTTTTATCCTGAGTTGCTCAGTCCGTAGTCTGATGTTGCCGCGCTTCGATCTGGTCGTAGCCATGACCTCCCCTCCGCTAATCTCTTTTGTTGCCGCGCTGCTAGTCACTCTTCGGGGAGGACAACTGATCTGCTGGGTGATGGATCTTAATCCTGACGAAGCTCTGGCCGCCGGGTGGCTTGAACCGGGATCCGTGGCGGCTCGCTTGCTGGTAGCTTTCTCTCGTTTCAGCTTCCGGGAAGCCCGTACTCTCGTCGTCCTAGATCGCTTCATGAAGCAGCGGCTGATTGAGAAAGGTATCGCCGCAGAGAAGATCGCGGTGATCCCGCCCTGGTCCCACGACGACGTTATTGGCTATGACTCAATCGGGCGCGAAGACTTTTCGCAGCAGCCACGGACTTACGGGGAAGTTTGTGGTGATGTATTCCGGGAATCACAGTCCTTGCCATTCCCTGGATACCCTGCTGAAGGCAGCTTTGCGACTGGCCGGGCAATCTGAAATCGTTTTTTGTTTCGTGGGGGGGGGCAGCGAATTTGCAAAAGTGAAGCAATTCCAACTTCACCATGGACTGCATAATATCGTTACTCTGCCGTACCAACCATTGGATCAGCTCTCCAGCTCGCTTTCCGCAGCCGACCTGCATGTGGTCGTGATGGGAGATCCCTTTGTGGGGATTCTGCATCCGTGCAAGGTTTATAACATTCTGCACCTCGGAATCCCTTTCCTGTATGTCGGCCCCACTGAGAGCCATGTTGTCGATCTGGTCCAGCAATGGCCGCTCGGGGGACCCGCCTATATCGCCCCGCACGGCCAGGTGGATCTGGTGGTTACTCACATCCTGACAGCTACCCGGATTCCTCGGACAGAGTCCCAAGAGAGGCGTGTTTTCTCGAAAGAAGTGCTGTGCGGTCAAATGGCGGAGCTGATGACAAGAGGCGCATCGCCATTCGCTGACTACCCGGTGGCATCTCGTCTTGAGAGCCATGTGAGTACCGAGAGTCTAAGGTCCAAAGTCTAAGGTCCAAGGTCAAAGACTTATTCTCGCAAAGGACGCTATGGGCGGACCCCCCTGTAATCCCCCCTTAAATACAAGGGGGAAAACATTGAGTATGAACCACGGGGAACACGGGGAAAGCCAACTGAATGAGTGTCCAATGTCGAAGGCCGAAAGTCCAAAGTCACAAATGATAAATGCTGAATGACGAATGCCAAATGAAGAATTCACAAAATAGGACATCCCCGGCGCCCCCTTTATGAATATCCAAGGTCTGAGGTCTAAAGTCAAAAGTCAGAGTTCAGAAGGCAGCAAGCAGAAAACAGCAGGCCGATAACGCTCAATGAGGCTACCAGCGTTTCATTCGACATTTGGCAATCGACATTCGACATTTTGCACATTTGACCTTAGACCTTTGACTCCGGACTCTGAACTATTGCCCTTCTTCAATCGGCAATTTTATTAATCCATTGATCTAATATGTATTCACTTCTCATACTCGGAATTGTTTCTTTTTTCTGTTCGTTGATCCTCACCCCTCTGTGCCGAAACGCTTTTCGTTGCCTGGGTATGGTGGATCAGCCCGATGGCCAGCGTAAGCTGCAGCAAAATCCCATTCCGCGAATGGGGGGTGTCCCAATCGTAGCGGCCTATCTGGCTGCTTATGGGCTGCTGCTACTGTCCCCATTGAACGCAGGCAACCTCATTGCTAAAAATATTCATCAGGCTCTGTTGCTCTTGCCCGCTGCTGCCCTGATTTTCGCCGTCGGTCTGGCGGATGACCTGTTCGGGTTGCGACCTTGGCAAAAGTTGGTTGGCCAGGTGAGTGCTTCATTACTCGCTTACTGGGCCGGCGTCCGCATCTTATCAGTGGCAGGACATGGCGCCGATAGCTGGTGGTGGACATTGCCGCTGACGCTTCTCTGGCTAGTAGCTTGCATGAACGCCTTCAATCTGATTGATGGGGTGGACGGGCTAGCTTCGGGCCTGGGACTCTTTGCCACCGTCACGACGTTTGTTGCCGCCTTACTGCAGAAAAATGTGCCGCTGGCTCTGGCCACAATTCCTCTGGCCGGTGCGTTGCTGGGTTTTCTGCGTTACAATTTCAATCCCGCTTCCATTTTCCTGGGGGATTCCGGAAGTCTGTTGATTGGTTTTCTGCTGGGCTGTTTTGGGGTGATCTGGAGCCAGAAGTCCGCCACCTTTCTGGGCATGACCGCACCCCTCATGACCCTCGCCATTCCGCTTCTGGATGTCTGCCTTTCGGTGGTGCGCCGCTATCTGCACCACGAGCCGCTTTTCAAGGCAGACCGGGGACACATCCATCATCGTCTGCTTGATCGCGGATTCACTCCCCGCCGTGTCGCTTTGGTTCTCTACGGGCTATGCGCGCTCGGAGCCGCCTTCTCGTTACTCCAAGGTTTTCTGCAAAACCGGGGCCAGGGGCTCATCATTCTGCTGTTTTGCGCGGTTACCTGGGTTGGGGTGCAACACCTGGGTTATGTTGAGTTCGGCGTCGCCCGCCGCCTGGTACTGGCAGGGGCTTTCCGGCGCATGCTGAGCGGGCATTTGCTCCTGCGGCGCTTTGAAGAGACGCTGGCCGCAGCCAAAACGGTTGAAGATTTCTGGAGTGCCATTCGAGAAACCTGCCAGAGCCTTGGTTTCATCGAAGTGCGCTGCCATTTGCTGGAACAGGTTTTCGAAGCACAACTAGGGACGGAAACGGTGGATAATTGCTGGCACTTGAGGATTCCTCTGGATGGCTTTGGTTATATCAATCTCACCCGGAAGTTTGAGTCTGGCAATAATGCAATGATCGTAGCCCCTTTTGTCGAGGTGCTGCACCGCGGCCTGCGCGAGCGATTGCAGGGATCCGTTCGCGAGGTTGTGCGTGATGTAGCAGAGGAGACGGCAGAGCGGGATAACCGCGAGGCGGTCCGCGCCAAAGCAGCCGGTGCCTTTACCAGAGTGAATTGATCAGAGTTCCAAGAGTCCGGAGTCAAAAGACAGAAGGCAGGTTTAAGGTCTAAGGTCGAAAGTCAAAAGCCTAAAGCAGCTATCGCCGCAAAAATTAGGCAATATTGCGTATCAAGTTGTTTTTTAGAGATTAGAGGCATTGATTATCTCCACGTATTGTTTGACCAGGAAAGGTGACAAGGCAGTGACTTGAGCGATGAACTCGAGGCTTTGATTGTGTTGGAAACAGGTTTTGACCCGATGGAAATCCTTCAGATAGCGGTCCACGGCCTTTTGTGAATGTTTGGTTTCGAGAGCGATCCGTTTCGGGTCTTTTTTGTCAAGGATGGCCTTTTTGACGATGGTTTTTTTGTGAGAGATACAAGAGCCAAAGTCCTGCAAACTGCCGCTGTGTGGGAGAGTGGTGTCATGTTCTTTTTCCCAGGCAGCCCGCAAGGAGGAAAGCCTCGAGTTTTGCCGCCAGCAAAAAAGGCCGATATCCCGCATGGTCAACAAGGCGCCTTGTTGATGGGCCTCGCAGCAAATACGGGCGATGGCCTTTTTAGCGATGGTTGTCATCGAGGAGCCCTTTGCCAGTTGCTCGACATCGGAAGGATCGACCAACGTCAACAGGACTGGGAGCAATTGCAGGTTCGGGCTGTTAGGTCTGGATTGTTGAGAGACCGCATTCCAGACCATCTGGCCCGGCTGCAGATGATCTTTATGGGGCAACTGTTTTTCAACTAGCTCGACAATTTTTTCCGCCAAACGTTCGGCAAGCAAGGGGCCAAAAAGCTTGGGGCACTGGCTTTGCAAAAACCGCTGGATGGAAGGGCGGAGAAAGCGGTTTTGAGCAGAGCGGTAATGTTTTATGGATTGGGCCGGAGGATTCACTGGGACCTCCGGGTTGGGCGGCTCGGCAGATCGGCTGAGCTTTTTTTTAAGAAGCCCAAGAGTTCCTGCTGCCGGTGGACCGCCGGTTTGGCCGTCTGATGCAACTGGCGGAATTGCTCCACCAAAGGGGCGGACAAGCGAATCAGGAAAGCGGTGGTCGTCAGATCAAAGCCATGTTGGAGCAAGGCGGCACAGCGTTTGAATTTTTCCACGTAGTTGGCCACTGAAGAAACGCTGTGATGAGAATGCAAGGCGATGTCGGAATACTCTTTGCCTTCCAGCCACAGTGAGACAATCAGGCGGCGATGGGTTACAGCTCGACCGATGTCTTTGACGGTGGAACGAAGAGGCGGCACCAGATTCTGCTGGCGCAATGCGGCCAAGTCGCCAACCAAAGTGCGCAGGCCGCAATTAAACAACAGGGCCAGATCCTCCAAAGTCAGCAGACCCCCTTGCTGGAAGGCTTCTTCGGCAACTCGCATCAGACGATGTTGCCGCAGGGCCGGGATGGTTTGCCGCTGCTGGATCTGGTTGTCTTCCTCTTTATCCAGCAGGGTGAGGGTGGCCAGCTTCTGAGCAGCTTGGGACAGCGGAACACCGGGAGGCACAGAGGCATCCACTACCATGAGTTGAATCTGTCCGGGCTGCACAGTGGTTGAGTTGTCGAACAAGGGTCCATAAAGTTCATGGACTTTTTCGACCATGATCTGGGCTTCGAAAGGGGAACAATTCAGCCCCCGCTGCATGGCGGTCTTAAATTGAGTGTCAATGGATTTAGCACTGATGCGGTCCCAACGTTGCAAACTGGTGTTGTTGATCAAGAGGGGCTCCTGCTGTCGAAATGAGTTCTCTTGCCCCTGGCATTCCAGTCGCCCTTCGGGCTCCTTCCCTGCCAGGGGCAAGAGAATAAGCAATATTGCACAACTATAAGGGCGCAAAAAACGCAAAAAGCAATTGCAAGTTAGGAGGTCAAAAGTCCGTAGTACAAGGCCCAAGGTCTAATTGACGACACTTACTCTTTTATTTCTCTTTGCGCACTCTGCGTTCTTTGCGAGAGTTAGCTTTTCAATCGCCAATCGCCATCTTCCATTTGCGGCTCATTTTTCTCTGCGTACTTGGCGTTCTTGGCGGTTAATCGTTCCCGTGTTTATCCGCGTGCACTCCGCCCATTTTCTATGTCCTCCGCGAGTTATGCAGTGAGTCCTTTCAGGAGAAGATTATGACCATAACGAATACAACACGCGTTTCCATCCCATCGGATACTCTCATCAATGTTCTTGGTAGTGAATCGGTGATACTCAGCCTTAAAAGCGAACGCTATTTTGGACTGGATGAAATGGGTACTCGCATGTGGACTGTCTTGACGACAGCTCCCTCGCTGCAAGAAGCGTATGACACCTTGTTGTCAGAATATGAGGTGGAGCCCGAGATTCTTCGAAAAGACCTGGAAGATTTACTTCAAAAACTAGTGGACCAGGAATTGGTCGAGATTAAGGATGAATAAACTCTTCAAGCTTATTCAACTGAGCCGTTTAGAAAAGCAAATCTTTTTCCAGGCCTTGCTGCTGCTCCCACTCGCGGCCTTGGCCATGCGCATCCTTGGCTTCCGGCGGATCTATTCTTTTCTAGCCCAAAGGGCTTCTCCTTCATTCGAACACAGACAGGGGGAGGAACTGTTCGAAGGACTAGGGGGTGGTGACATGGCTAGAAGTCCCCTCTTGAGAGGGGTGGCAAGCGGGAGCGTGCCGGGGTGTGTCCCTAGCGAACCACTGACTCCCGTGGACTCTAAAGGCTCTCGCCCCTCCGATCTCGAAGCCAAGGCAGCCCTCGTTGCCAGAGTGGTGAGGCTCGCGGCTAACCACGGCCCCTTTCGGGCCAACTGCCTCAAGCAGTCGCTTGTTACCTGGTGGTTTTTGCGGCGGAATGGGATGGAGAGCACCTTGCGAATCGGTGTGCGTAAAGAAGCAGCTTTACTTGAAGCCCACGCCTGGGTGGAGTGCTTCGGACAACCTCTCAATGAGGGCAGCGACATTCACGAGCGCTTCTCGCCTTTTGATCCAACCCTCTTGCAGGAAGTGAACCGGATATGAGCGGCATTGCTGGCATCTATAATTTGGATGGGGCTCCCGTTGATCGCAGGTTACTGCAGCGGATGACCGACGCGATTTCACACCGCGGGCCTGACGGGGTGGGGTACTGGATTGACGGTCCGGTCGGGCTTGGTCATCAAATGCTTTGCACGACGCCTGAGGCCCTTCACGAGAAACAGCCCCTGCTTGATGAAACCGGCAATCTCTGTCTTACGCTTGACGGGCGTGTCGATAATCGAGACGAGTTGAAAGCTGCCATTGAAGCCAAAGGCGGCAGGCTTCGAGATGATACAGATGCTGAACTAGTCCTGAAGGCCTACGATTGCTGGGGAGAAGAGTGCCCGAAGCGAATCATTGGTGACTTTGCTTTTGCAATTTGGGACAAGCGGCAACAGGTGTTTTTCTGCGCTCGAGACTTTCTAGGATTAAAGCCGTTCTACTATGTGAACACGGGCCGGGCATTTCTATTTTCCTCCGAGTTGCCTCCGCTTTTTATCGACCCCTTAGTTCGACGTAAACCGAATGAGGGTATGATTGCCGAATATTTGGCGAGTGCTATCACTCATCAAGAGGAGACGCTCTTTCAAAATGTCTTCCGGCTGCCACCAGCCCACTACTTGCGACTCAGTCCCAGTTCATTCCGGAAACAACGCTACTGGTCCATCGATCCATGCCCAGAGATTCGCTACGAGTCGGACGAAGACTATGCTGAACACTTTCTGGAGATTTTCAGAGAGGCTGTGCGCTGTCGTCTGCGGAGCACCACGCCAGTGGGAGTGTCGCTGAGTGGAGGGCTGGATTCGTCGTCAGTTGCAGGTGTGGCCGCTTCCCTTGCAGAGGAAGGAAGTTCTTGTATCTCCGAGATAGAGGCTTTTTCTACAATTTATCCCGGTTATCCCTGCGATGAGAGCGCCTATATAAATGACGTTATCAAGATATGGCATCTCAGGTGGCACTCGACTCGCCATCACGTCGGCGAACTCAGCTTATATTCCGAGCGAACACAGCGATACCAAGATTTTCCCGGTTATCCTAATGGCGGCACTGCGAACCCGGTGAACCAACTGGTTAGGGACAGAGGGATCCGCGTCGTGCTGAGTGGAGTGGGTGGTGATGAGTGGTTGGGGGGCAGCCGGTACCGCTATGCCGACCTTTTGCAGCGGCTCAAAGTTCCAGAATTAGTTCGAGAGCTCGGATTTGTGTTCCGAACTGAAGGAGCTGCTGTTACCTTGTCTCGACTATTACATTACGGCCTCTGGCCACTGCTTCCCCAGAGTGCGCGCTCGAGGGTTAGGCGAATGCTTGGAAAGGAGAACAGACGGCCTACTCCCGGCTGGATCGAGAGAGGCTTTGCTGGTCGAACACGACTTGCTGAGCGAATTGAAACAAAGGCGATGCGCCCATCACCGTTAGGATTTGCCCCCTGGGAAATCTATCTGGCAGCGACTAATGGTTTTGTGGTCCACGCCAGCGAGATGGAAGAACGCGAAGCATCGTGGCATGGATTAGAAGGGCGGCACCCACTTCATGATCGGCGGGTTGTTGAATTTGCACTGGCACTGCCAGAAGACCAGCGCTTCCAATGTAACCAAAACAAATTCGTTCTTCGCCAGGCATGCCAAGGTTATTTGCCTGAAACAGTACGCCAGCGACTCACAAAAGCGGATTTCACCCATCTTTTTGTCGAGACGTTCCAGACTCTCGGCGCCGAGCAGCTCTGGGATTCGCTAAGCCTAGTATCTCAGGGATGGGTGGCCGAAAACAGTGTGCGGCATATGTATCAGGAAATGACACAATTCTACAACAAGGGGGATGATGTTAGACACATTTGGCCACTATGGATGATTTTTGGCATCGAACTTTGGTTCAACACCATTTTTTTGAACAGGCAAGATTTGCCGCGTCAGGGTGAGACGCTTAAGGCGGCTGTCGCTCTTCATGCAGTCTGAGACCAAATTCTGAAGGAGAAATCATTATGCACCAGTTACCGGATATCCATCCAACGATGCAAGAACGTGAAGAAAAAAATAAGGGAAAGAAAGTGTATGCTAGCCCCAGATTGCTGGATTACGGAAGCGTTTCCAAGCTGACTCGGGGGCAAAATGGCTCAGTTCCCGACGGCCTATCCGGGATGGGCATGGTATGAGTGGTGGGTGAAGAGGGGGGACTGTTTTAGAAGAAATGGATTTCTCAGCGATTCTCCATGAGCACCGCCACTACTTGGCAGATGAGGTACGTGTCTCGGCCTTTCGCCAAGCAATCGCTCAGGTTGTCAAACCCGGAGATATTGTTCTCGATCTTGGAGCGGGAACAGGCATTCTCGGCCTTTTGGCCTGCCAGGCGGGAGCTCGACGAATTTATTCGATTGAGGAAGGGGCAATCATTGAACTGGCCCGCCAACTTTTCGAGATCAACGGGTATCAGGATAGAGTGGTCTTCATCAAGGACCTTTCTATGCGGGTGGACCTTCCAGAAAAGGTTGATGTCGTCATTGCTGACCAGATTGGATTCGGTCCTGAATTTGGCCTATTGGATTCTCTCAGTGACGCTCGCGACCGCTTTTTGAAAACTGGGGGAAGACTGATTCCAGCGCGGGTTGATTTGTTCCTTGCGCCTGTCGAATGCTGACGAAAGTTTTGCTCAGATCGACTTCTGGAACGACTCGTCGACCGGTTTAAATTTCTCACCTGGACGTTCAGTAGCTGTCAACTGCGCTTACCGCTTTACGTTTCAACCCGGACAATTGCTAAGCGAGCCGGTTATGGGGGCTTCTCTGGATCTCACAACAGTGTCAGCCAAACCATTCGGCCTACAAGCTTCTGCTACAGCCAGAAGGACGGGTAGACTTCACGGAATTGCAGGCTGGTTCTCAGCCCAGTTGTCAGAAAGCTTTGCGGTCACAAATTCACCACTTCGACCTGATACCATTCAGAGAAAACATCTTTTCTTTCCAATTGAACGGGCCATCAAAGTTACGGAAGGGAATTTGATTGAGATCAAGATTCATTTTCTACCTGGGGCCTCGGTCGTTGCATGGGAACTAGAGGTATTTGAAAAACCATCGGAATCAACTAAAGAGCGAGGCTTCAGAAAAGATTGGTTTTCTCACTCTACCTGGAAAGGAATGTTGCTCGGCAAGAGAGATCTCCAGAGAACCCAGCCCGATTTCAAGCCAAAGCTTACATCAAGGGGAGAAGCTCGGCTTACAGTCTTGAGCCTGTGTGATGGCAAAAGATGCCTTGCGGAAATAGAGAATGCGGCATACGAGCATCATCCCAAGCTCTTTCGCTCACCAAGTGAAGCTGCCACGTTTGTGGCGGAGGTAGTTACGCGTTACACAATATAGTCGACTCCATTCTTGGTCCTATCGGGGGGATCGATGGGGCGTGATTTGACTTTTTGTCAAAACCACTGAAATACCTTGCATGCAAGCTCTTTACCCTTCTTTTTGTATTGGCCCAAGTCCCATTTATTTCCACTACATCGAATGACACTTGCAGGAGTCGATGCTTCATAAAATTTACGGAACAGTTATCGAGAGCAGTATCCAGTTGCCTGAATTGCTTCTCACCGACAAAACCAAACCGGAGTTTAATTTTGAACTTTTGTCTCCAAGAGAGCAGAATTCGATCCTCGTTCCATGGTTTCACCAATGGGGGCCAACGGAAGAGGAGGTTTGGCTTTACTTTGGCAAACTAGGGGACCGTTACCTCCTCCGCTTCCCTGATCTAGCCGATTTTTACATTTCCGGAACCGGAGAGAATGTTCAATGTACACCCGTCCCTGAAGTCCCGTTGGAGACGATAAGACACTTGTTTCTAGATCAAGTATTCCCTCTTGCGCTCAGCAAAAGAGGAAAACTTGTGCTGCATGCCAGCTCAGTAGTGAGTGAAACGGGTGCTATCGCATTCATCGGTAAAACAGGAGCGGGAAAATCTACTTTGGCGGCAAGTTTTGCGAAAGATGGATTCCCTTTTATTACCGATGACTGCCTGGTGCTCGAAGAAAGCAAAGGAGAGCTTCTTGCATTTCCGGGATATCCAGGACTGCGGCTTTGGAAGGAAATTGTCGATTCCCTCTTTAATAGAGAACCAGAATATTGTGATGTTGCCCACTATACGCGCAAGAAGAGAATTGACTTAATAGATCATTCACTTCTTTTTCAAGACGATCCAGTCATTTTACGCAGGATTTATTTCCTCAACACCTCTAAACCTTCAGAAGATAATGGGCCTATCAGTATCATTCCGATTTCACCGAGAGAAAGCTTTCTGGAGCTAGTGCGATACGCTTATAAGCTGGATATTGGTGACCGGGACATGCTTTCGACTGAGTTCAGCTGTTTAAGCCGCGTTGTGAATTTACCCATCTTTTATCAATTGAGTTATCCACACGATCTTTCGCTTTTGCCCGCTGTAAAAGAAGCCATCCTCGAAAACCTTTCTTCTGAAGTCAAATTCAAGAAGGCGCTTCACTGCAGGTTGTGAGAGGGGCGATGCACGATGGTCCTTCGTTCCTTTTCACTGAGCATTCTATTAAGTTAATCTTGCCTTGCAAAATCTTCCACTCCTCATTGGCAAATTAAGAAAGGCTGCCGCCCAGCTGCCCAATCTTCCCCGAGCATTGCGCCTGGCTTGGAGAGCGACGCGCGGCTGGACAATAGCTTGGGCAGTCCTTCTGGTGTTCCAGGGGCTGTTGCCTGTTGTTACGGTTTATCTGACCCGGTGGCTGGTGAATAGCCTCGTCCCTGTCCTCGGTTCTCATGGCGATTGGCAAACCTTCCGCCCGGTGCTTGTTCCCATGGGGTTGATGGGTGCCGTGCTCTTGCTGACAGAGTTACTGCGCAGCGCAACGGTCTGGGTTAGGACAATCCAGGCTGACCTCCTGAAAGATCATGTCACGGGACTCGTCCACACCAAATCCGTGGAACTCGACCTGGCTTTTTATGATCTGCCCGAGTTCTATGACCACCTGCATCGCGCCCGCGATGAAGCCAGTTACCGGCCTGTCGAATTACTCGAAAGTCTCGGTAGTCTGCTCCAAAACGGAATTACTTTGCTGGCGATGGGCGCAGTGCTGGTTCCTTACGGGGCCTGGCTGCCTGCGGCGGTTTTCGTCAGCACTCTTCCGGCACTTTATGTTGTGCTCCGCTATACCCTGATCCAACACCAATGGAGACTGAAGAGCACTTCCGAAGAACGCCGTAGCTGGTACTATGACTGGCTGCTCACCAGCCGGGAGACTGCCGCAGAGCTGCGGCTCTTTGGAATGGGTCCGCGCTTTCAGGCGGCTTACCAGGCTCTTCGCTGGAAACTGCGGCAGGAACGAGTGCAGATGGCTGGAGAACAGGGTCTGGCTGAGCTGGCTGCCGGCAGCTTCGGACTGTTGATTACTGGCGCAGCCCTGGGTTGGATGGTGTGGAAAGCCGTCCAAGGCCTGGTTTCACTGGGCGACCTGGCACTCTTCACCCAGGCCTTCAATCAAGGACAGCAGTTGATGCGATCGCTTTTGCAGAACGTCGGACACCTGTATTCAAACAGCCTGTTTCTGGGCAATTTGTTTGAGTTCCTGGCGCTGAAGCCAAAGGTAATTGACGGACCTCACCCCATTCCGATACGAACCGCCACTACCCAAATCATATCTGAGCAAGAATCCGATTCGCGCAAGATTATTGATCCGTGGTCTTCCTCCCCTCACCCGCTCGTCGAACACCCTCTCCCAAGAGGAGAGGGAGGTAATCAAGAAGAAGGGATCAGCTTCCGGCATGTGACTTTCCGCTATCCCGGCAGCCAGCAACCTGCGCTATGGGATTTTTCTTTGAATATCTCTACTGGGAAGAAAGTGGCTGTCGTGGGGCTCAACGGTTCAGGGAAGAGTACTCTGATTAAGTTACTCTGCCGCTTTTATGATCCTGACGAAGGCCTGATTGAATTGGACGGGACTGATTTGCGTGATCTACCGATTGAGGATTTACGCAAGCAGCTCACGGTGCTTTTCCAGGAGCCTGTCCACTTTAACAATACCGTAGCCGAAAACATTGCTTTGGGAGATTTGGCGAAGGCAGGCAGCGCGTGGGGTTTCCCCCTCACCCTCCAGCCCCTCTCCCGTGTTGGGGAGAGGGGAGCCGAAGAGTGGGTCGAGGTGGAGATGTCTCGTGTCAACTCACAGAAATCGATAGAAGAGGCCGCACGAACTGCCGGAGCAGAAGACATTGTCCACCGCCTACCTCAAAGATATGACAATCCTCTCGGGAAGTGGTTTGTGAATGGTGCAGAGCTGAGCGTGGGAGAGTGGCAACGAATCGCCCTGGCACGGGCATTCTTCCGGCAGGCGCCTATCATCCTCTTGGATGAGCCCACCAGTGCCATGGACCCTTGGGCGGAAGCGGACTGGCTCGACCGCTTCAGCAGGTTGGCCCAAGGGCGCACGGTGCTGATTATCACGCATCGATTCACCACTGCCATGCATGCGGATGTGATCCACGTGATGGCCGACGGGCGGATTGTTGAATCCGGAAGTCACGCGGAGTTACTGGCACGAGGCGGGGATTATGCTCAATCCTGGGCGGCTCAGATGAGAGAAGATAAAGCAGGTGAGAGGTTTCAAGTGGCAGGAGCTGGTAGCCACGTTGAGCGCTTTGTGCGAGCCGTGGGCGTTGTTAAATAATGTTCCCGGTCAAAGGTCTAGAGTCTTGAGTCCTGAGTTCGGAGTCCCAAAGGGAAAATGGCGATTTGAGATTGAAAAGCTACCTCTCGCAAAGGACGCAAAGACACAAAGAAAAATAAGCCGCGGATGAACGCGAATAAACGCGGATTGGAAAAGGATAAGAACAATTTTTGCCACAAAAAAGCGCAAAGGGCGCGAGGATAAACAGGGAAGCGTGCCACGGGGGCACGGGGAAAGCCAAAAGCAGAGGCAAAAGGTCCAAGGTCGAAAGTCAAAAGTCACAAATTATAAATGCCAATCCCCCCTGAAGTCCCCCCTTGTGCAAAAGGGGGACAGCATGTGCCAGTGAAGAAAACCTCAAAGCAGGACATCCCCCGGCGCCCCCTTTACTAAGGGGGAATAAGATAGGAAAGAGTGACAAGTGATCAGCGTCAGATCTAATAGGCGAATCGCTCTGCGGCCCGAAGATGAGCTACTAGTCCTGGTTGCCTCGGTTGGGAGCGATCCGGAGAGGACCGAACGAATACATGCTCTCGTCGAAAAAGGGCTCAAATGGGACGTGCTGACCGAATCGGCCTCCCGCCATGGTCTGCTGCCCCTCTTGTATTGGCACATCCATTCGAATTGTCGAGCAGCGGTGCCTGAAGCCATTCTGGACCAGCTACAAAAGGGTTTTCACGAGACTTCCAAAACAAACCTGTTACTAGCGGGGGAATTGCTGGAGATCCTCAATCGTCTGGAGTCCCACGGAATTCTGGCGATTCCCTTTAAAGGCCCTACCTTAGCTGTGAAGGCTTATGGAAACCTGGCCTTTCGGCAGTTCGGAGACCTCGACATCATTCTTGGAGAGGAAAATCTTCCGCGTGCCAAAGCGCTGCTGTCAACTATGGGATACCAAGCTCAGTACCCTTTGGCTCCAGCTCAAGAGGAGGCTTATCTTGTTTCTCTTCGTCAGTGGCCAATTGTCAAAGGGAAGAACCAGATCTGTGTTGAACTCCATTCCAAACTCACTCCCAAAGACTTTGCTTTCCCTTTGGAGTGGGTCGATGTGAGTAGGCGATTGCATCCGGTCCAGCTTTGCCGCACGGAAGTCTTGACCCTCTCCTCGGAGGATTTGCTGTTGCTTCTTTGTGTCCATGGCGCCAAGCATCTCTGGCTCAATCTGGGTTGGATCTGCGACATCGCTCGTCTGCTCGCGGCCGAGAAAAATCTCGCATGGGAGAAGATCCTGGAGCAGGCCAGAGTCATGGGTTGCGAGCGCATGCTGCTACTGGGGCTCTTTCTGGCTAACGATCTATTGGGAGCCGAGGTTCCCAGCGAAATGTTGATCGCGATGCAGAAGATACCCGTAGTGGAAACTCTGGCTACAAGAGTTTACGCCTGGTTATTCTCTGACCTGGGCAAACCCTCGGATGGCTTCAATGCTGCCTTGTTTCATCTCCGCGTCCGGGAGCGGCTGCGTGACGGGTTACGTTATTCATTCAGCATTGCGCTGGCTCCAACTCTGGCGGATTGGACTCTCCTTTCGCTGCCTTCGAAGCTTTCGTTTCTCTATTACCCGCTTCGAGCAGTCCGCCTGGCTAACAAGTATGGAATGGGGATACTGCGGGGGTGAAGAAGACAGAAGGCAGTAAGCAGTAAGCAGAAGGCAGGGATAAGAGTTCGGAGTTTCAGAGTCAAAGGTTGAAAGTCCAAAGTCAGAAATGACGAATGGCGAATGGAGATTAGCGAGGGTCCAAGGTCGAAGGTCGAAAGTCCAAAGTCTAAAACCTAAAGAAAAAGTCAAAGCAAGTATTGCCGCAAAAGAGCGCAAAGGACGCAAAAATTTTGTCCAAGATCTAAGGTCAAACTTAAACGTCGAAAGTCAGAGGTCTGAGGTCAAAAGTCAGAAGGCAGAAAGCAGAAAATAGGTCAAAGGTCTAAGGTTAAGAGTCTAAAGTCAGAAATGATAAATGCTGAATGACGAATGCCAAATGAAGAATTCACAAAACAGGACATCCCCCGGCGCCCTTTAAGTAAGGGGGAATAAGAAAGTGACAATCGATGAGTGGCGACTAAGATTATTCCTAGAATTTCGATTCTTTTTTTTCGGCTTTCGGTGGACGCCAGTTCTTCTGACCCTCCCCCTGGGTTTCGCCGTTTTTTGGCAGGGGGGAGTGTGGTCGGAAGACTTGAATCTCTGCCTGCTGGGATTGGGGATGCTGGTCGTGTTCCTCGCCTTGACCTTTCTGCCACCCCTCTCCGGAGCCGCTCTGGACGCCTGGCTAGCCTGCCCCTTATTGCTATTGCCCGGTTATGTCGCATTGCAGCTTCTTCCGCTGCCGGTTGCCTGGTTGAGGAGTTTGTCACCGGCAAGGGCGGAACTACAAGCAGGATTCGCTCAGCTTGTTCCAGCACACCGCTTGGTTCCGCTGACCGTTTACCCGGGAGAGACCTCCCAGAAATTGCTGCTCGTATTGGGATGTGTCTTGATCTTTCTTCTGATCCGTGAGGCCGCCCGGAAAATGCAGGAGAAGCCGTGGGTACTCGCCGCCCCTATTCTATTGATCGCATGTCTGGAAGCCGCACTAGGCCTGGCACAATCGGCTTTGGGTGAAAGCGGCGCCGTTGCCAATGGGACTTTCGTCAACCGGAATCATTTTGCCGGCTGCCTCGAAATGGCTCTGCCTTTCGCGGTCATGTATCCGGTGGCGATTCTGTTTCAAAGCGCGACCCGTGAAGGATTTCGCGGACCTTCTGTCTTCAAAGCTTGTATCGCCCTGACGCTGGCCACCGTAATCTTCCTCGGGATCATCTACTCGCTCTCGCGGATGGATTTTCTTGCCGCACTCTTTTCGCTGTTTATTATGGGTGTTGCAGGATTAGGCGGAGGCATTTCACGCAGAAAGAGGTGGATAGCCGTGGGGCTTGTCGGCTTTCTTATTCTTTGGGTATTCGTTTTTCTGCCCCCCCGACCAGTTGATCCTTCGTTTTGCCGAACTGGGTGCAAGCGAGGAGATTACGGCCAATGATCGCCTTTTGATGTGGAAAGATACGATCCATCTCATCGCGGCCTATCCACTCTTTGGCTGCGGCCTGGTGGTCTGGAATCCGTTTTTCCGAAGTATGGTGCTTCTTCTCTGAACGCCACCGTTGACTTTGCTCACAATGATTACCTGCAGTCTCTGGCCGAGCTGGGCGTTATCGGTTTTTTGATCCTGGCAACACTACTGCTGGTGATCTTGTTTAAGGTCTTACGGGCTGCGCTTAAACCGGAAAGTGCCAATGGCTGCTGCCTGGCATTGGCCTGCACCGGGTCCCTCGCGGCGATCTTGCTCCACAGTGTTGTGGATTTCAATCTTTACATTCCTGCCAACGCCATGCAGTTAGCCTGGATCTCGGGAATTGCTGCGGGATTGGAGTTCTTCCGATCGGCTGCTGAATCAAATCCAGCATAAGCCTGGAGGGCGGAACTTCACGAAGCCACTCCCCTGAAGTCCCCCCTTAAATACAGGAGGGACATTTTTGAAGGGCGGAGTTCCAAGAAACCACATTCAGGTGGAGCGGGCGCGTGGGACCGCCGTCCCCCGGCGCACGCTTGAACGCACACAGAGCTCGCGTTCCACCCACGGTTCCATCCGGTATCGCAGGAGCTCGACTCTCCAATGTTATGCTGAAGTAGTCCATTGTTGTAGCCGGGGCCGCTGGCCCCGGTTAAGTGCCGGCCTCAGCGAGGCCGGCTACAACTCGACGATCCAAAACGGTAAGGCATCAATCCTTCACCGCTACCAGAGACACGGCATCAATCCAGACTGTGCCGCTGATTTTATTGTCAAATTTGAGTGAAGACCGGCGAACTAGTTGCACTTCCAGCAATCGGGTTTCAGGAGGAATCAAAAAGGTCTTTTCCAGTTTTGTCCACGCCGCAGTGCCGACTCGATTCTCGAAAACTAAGTTCAATCGAGACGGAGATTCCGCATCAAAAATCCGCCAACCGATTCCTTGATCGGTGGTGATCTCTTCCGTTCGAACCCACGCTTCAAACCGGTATATCCCTGGCCTAATCACCGTTCTTTGCGAAATGTGGTTATAAGCCAGGTTCACTTTCCCGCCAAAACGAACCCGAAGTGACCAGCCGCCTTGCTTGGCCACAGTCGAGTCTCCTTCCACGTCCACTCCGTCAACCCGCCCGATTCTCCAATCCAAGGCAGTTCCTGTTGTTTCAGCCTCAAAGTCAGAATTAAATAGTCCATTCCCTTCCGGGTAATCCCCGACCCGCTTGCCAAGCTGCGCGGTCCAGGCTTGGAGAGCCGCTTCATATTCCTGGGTCTTGAGCAGGAAATCGACGTATTGGCTTGTCAATTTGTCGTCTGTCAGAGCGCGAGCATAGAGCCACTGCCAGGTTGCTTGAACAGCCGCAACCTGAACCCGCTCGAGAATATGGTGGAAAAAAGCCTGTGCCGGACGCACGTCAGCAGGCACTCCCTCGTTCAGGAGGGTGTCTATACCGACACCAAGCCGATCGTAGGTGTCAAAGATGCTTGAATCAAATTCGTTGGTCTGAGCTAAAACGCGTCGTGAACAGTGCAGACCTTCTCGGGTATCTTGTAGCTGAAATTAAAGGTTTGCGGCTGTCATTGCGATTGAGCTTAAGTACGGTGCGAGTTCTAGCGCATGGGCAATACTGTCGCGAGCCTGACTGACTTGGCCACTGATGAGACAGGCCTGAGCCAGGTCGCACCAGCGATAGGCCGAAGCGGGATCGCGCCGAACGGCTTCCTGAAAGTCTTCGATTGCGGCAGCTACATCGCTCGGATTTCGTCCCTCCTGTTTTTGGCGAGCCGCTTTGAGCAACCGCTCGTCGTCACAGATCAGGAAAGTCCGGCAGAGAAAGCGTTCAACCCGGTTATTCCCTCGCCAAACCGTGATCAAAAGGACGTGAACCAGCGCAAACAAGACAAGAAGACTTCCCCCTAGAGATAGAATTCTTCGCAGCCACGAAATTGAGATATTGATCATTCTGAATGCACCGCCGGAGGATTATAAACCTGAATGATTTCCGCAGCTATGAAGAGAAAGGGGGGCCGAAGGCCGAAAAAAGTCCAAAGTCGAAGGTCTGACAATTGCCGAATGGCGATTGTCGAATGAAAAGGGAAAAGCCTAAAGCAAGGATTGATGCAAAAGAGCGCAAAAACCGCAAAGATAAACAACAAACTGGACCACGGGGAAGACGGGGAAAGCCAACTGAATGAATGTCCAAAGTCGAGTGTAAAAAAGTCCAAAGTCGAAGGTCAACGGTCTAAAGACGGAAATGAAGCGACGAGGGGAAAGAAAAGGAGGAGGAAAAACGTCATGAGGATACTCAGAGAGGAGGGCTGTACTCAGGGGTTTCTTCTCTGATGCGTTTCAAGAGCCCGTCATAGTCTGAATGCGATCCTATCCAAAACCAAACGATTGTTTCGTCCTTCAGGTGCCCCAAAGCCCTCCAGCCAATGGCAACACGAACCGAGTATATCGGAAGTTTCAGGCTCACCCGCTTGAAATCGAGACTTGGATGTCGCGGGTTCTCCCTCCAAAACTTGTAGCTCTTGCGGCTTTGGGCCTGAATACGCGCAGGCAAGTGGCGAAAGCACCTGATGAATTCTTCAGTCAGCCGCGAGTTCACAGTTCATCAAAGCCCAGGCTTCGGGTCTTGCCCTCTTTGTCTTCTTTCAGCGCTTGCTCCGCCAGTTCATCGAGTAGCCTCTGAGATTTCGCCAGATTGTCATCCCACTGAAATTCCGCCTCAAGTTCGGTGAGGAGTGTTTGTGCCAATGAATCTTGCAACTCAACGGGCAAAAGGGCAGCCTTCGCAAAAGCTTCCTTGAGCAGATTCGTCATTGATGGGCCTCCCGAACAATTATATATACTCTTTGCGGAGCTGTTAATGAAAAGTCAAATTCCAAAGTCGGCCGCGAATAAACGCGGATCCACACCAATTGGGACATCCCCCGGCGCCCCCTTTAATAAGGGGGAATAGATATTCGAATGGCGAAGGTCGAATGTCCAAAGTCGAAGGTCTAAGGTCCAAAATCCAAAGACTGATGTCAAAGGTCTAAGAGAAAAGGGGAAAGCTAAATGCAAAGGTATCCCCAAAATAGCGCAAAGGGCGAAAAGATAAACAACAAACTGGACCGCGGGGAACACGGGGAAAGCCAACTGAATGAATGTCCAAGGTCGAAGGTCCAAAGTCAAAAGTCACAAATGGTAAATGCTGAATGACGAATGCCAAATTAGAAAATGTCCAACGTCTAAGGTCGAAATTCCAAAGTCGGCCGCGAATGAACGCGGACAAACGCGAATAGATAAGCCTAAGGTCGGAGGTCAGAACACCATCATGCGAATGAGCAAGTTTCCCTCGAGGTCGCGCCATTCGCTATGGTCTACGGTTTTCGTTTTAGTGGCGAGGTGGTCCAGGTAAAACAGCGTCGGCTCGATGATATGCTGGTTATTGAGGAACGGTTCGGTGTACTGGATGGCCCCGTACTTGACCTGGTCGATGTGGTGTTTTTGCCCTACATGATTGTTCCAATCCACCCCCTCCGTTAGGAACCCATACGGCCCATAGTGATGTTTGGCAATAGCGCGCAGGATCGTCAGCCCATCGAGTTCCAGTTTCCGGCTGCGTGTCGGGTCCTCAACACGCAAATCGAGCGCCGCTTCAAACATCGCCAGGGCAGCTTCTGCGTTCTCCCAAAGATAGGCCGTGTCCCATGACGTTTCCATGTACAGCAGCCCTTTCGTGGTCACTCCATTTCGGTCATCCCGCATCTTAAACTGGTCCAGACCCGCCAGACATTTCGCGTAGGCGAAATCGCGAATAGCGGGGTCTTCTAAGACGCGTGACACGAGCAGTAGAGTCCGAAACGCCACGGAGTAAGCAACGTTTTCGTGCGGATCGTAAGTGTCGTGATTGATGCTCGCGAAGTACCCTCCTGCACGCATGAAAGTTTCCGTGCTCGCACGGAGTTCCTTTCGATAGTCCGCCAGCTTGCGCTCGGTGAGGGCGGCCTGGAGCTGCAGGATATAAAGCCCGTCGGCGGACGACTGCCAGAAAGGATCTTCTTCTCTGCCCGGCGGCTTGCGGTAGAGTTGGCCGTCTGGGGTCGTGCGTCGTGGAAACCATCCATTCGGCGTCGAGCTTATGTTTTGGCGGATCCATTCGGCGCAGAGCCGTGCGGCCTCGCGCATCCGGGCGGCGCGCGGGCCTTTCTCGAGCTCATCGGCGAACAGGAGAAGCTGAAATCCATTCTTCGCCATCGAGCCCGGGCAAAACCAATCTGACTGATGTTTGAAGTTCAGACAAAATTGCCCGGTTGTTGTCTCGCGATAGCCGCGAATGAATCCTGTCGAGCTCACGAAGCCGCACTCCAGCACATGATCCACGATTGAGAGAGCGCTGTTCTGCCAATCCGGTTCACCGAGAAAACGCCCAAACCGGTACAGCTCCCATGCCCCACCAACGGCGTTAGCCGCCCACCCGGGTCCTTCCAAATTACCGAAGTCGTGCCAGCTCATCACTTCGCCTTCCGGATTTACAAAACTGGAGATTGCCGTCAAGTGCTTGCAAGGACCCTGCTTCAAAGTTTTTCCCAAGGTAAAGCAGGCGGAGTCGCGGGCTGAGGCGACGACCGTATAAACCGGATTTTCTGGCACGTAAAAGGCATCAGGTGCCTCCATCTTTTGGGTGGCAGCGTCCCCCCTGGGAAGGGCAAAAAAGGTGAAAATTAAAAGGCGGAAAAGTGAGTTCACGGTTTGATTTATTTTATATGGAGTCTTGGTTTTGGCCGCCTGGATTATAAAGAGTCGAACCAAAGTGACACAACCATGGTAGATGGATTATAACTGAAGGGCTGACAATTACCGTGTTGCTCAATATTTTTTCATGATGTTATACTCGCACTTTGTCCGAGGATTCCATTGCCTGTGACGTCTGTCTCTGATGTTGAGGTTGAGCGCTTCGCTGCATCAATTCGATAACGCTGCCCCCAATTGGGATAGAGGATTGAGAGTGCTTCAGGCTTGAATCCTTGTAAGCTTGAGGCTTGATCAAGACCTCTACCTTACGTGACGCCCGCCCTAGTACTAAGTTGCAGAGGTCCGTGTTGTAGCTGGCCCCGCTGGGGCCGGCCGGGGTCAACGTCCCCGGCTACAGCAATTACCGTGAATTTGTGCAACTTAGCATTAGTACTAGTAATCCTCACCGTATTTGTGAAAACCGCACATTTGCCTTTGACGAAGATGAGAGGAAGATAAATCATGAAGAACATTTCAGCCCTAATCACTGTTAGCTTCGCGCTGGGGTAGCACTTGCGCTGCCGGTAAGCGCGCTGGATGTCTTACCCTGTCCTGCGGCGCCATTCAAGGGCCACATGGGGACTACCGTCAAAGACTCTACGCTGGACTTCCCTAAGGAAGTTCAGGCGCCCACGGGTACGCCGAACAAAAAGCCCTCGACGAGGCTGAGGGTAAGGTACCCGCGAACGATTAAATACGAATTCAGTTGAACGTAATGGAGAAAATTGTGAATCGAGTCCCTACAACACTTCATAGGCAGTGCTCCGCGGCACTCTGCCTCTTATTGTCCTTATCTCTGGTTACGGCAAGCATGCCGATTTCCGCTCAGCAAAGCCTGAAACCGGCAGCCCAGCCCAGTTCAACGGCCTCCCTGGATCCTGGCTGGCCGCGAGAGATTCAGAAGGATGGAGCGCGGCTGGTTGTTTACCAGCCACAGATTAATGAATGGAAGGAATATCGGGATTTGACAGCGGATGTGGCATTTTCTTTGACCGCACCCGGTGGCCAGCCCACTCCTGGCGTGGCTTCCTTGACTGCCAGAACCATGGCGGATCCGGACAGCCGGACGGTTACGATCCGCGACATCGGCATCACCAGCACCCGCTTCCCGTCTCTCGATGCTGAAGCTGCCAAAAAGATGGACTTGTTATTTCATCAGCTCTTTCCGAGCCGTGTCGTCACCATTTCGTTGGATCGTCTCATGGCGAACATTGAGAGGAGCCGAACTTCTGAGCGGCCCGTAGCCGTCAACCCGGATCCTCCCAGAATCTTCGTCAGTCATGATCCGGCCATTCTGTTGCTGGTTGATGGCGAGCCCGTTCGAGCTCCGATTGAAAAACTGAAATTGGAGTTTGTCGTCAATACCAATTGGGACCTGTTTTACGATCTATCCGGCAAGCGATATTACTTGCTGAATGATCGGACCTGGTTGTCGGCGGCTGATTTGAAGGGTCCCTGGGCGGTTTCCGGTAAGCTTCCGGCGGACATGTCCAAATTACCAGCAAATCAGAATTGGGACGACGTCAAGAAAGTCATTCCCTCCCACGGTGTCTCCGACCATGAAGGGACCGGAAGTCTTTTACAGCAGTAAGCCAGCCGAACTGATCGTGTTCATAGGGTAATCCAGTCTATTCCAAAATGATATGGCACGAATCTGGTTTACGCAACCAATACGGATAGTGACATTTTTCGTGATACTCAAGAAATTCAATTTTACTTTTTGACTTCGGGCCGCTGGTTCCGCGCCAAGTCATTGGAAGGTCCCTGGAGTTATGCGGAAGGTAATCTCCCCAAAGATTTTGCGATGATTCCTCCGAATAGTCCTCCTGCTCGTGTATTGCCTTCAGTGCCCGGGACACAGGAAGCCGAGGATGCGGTGCTCCTCGCTCAGATCCCGACAACGGCGATCGTGAATCGCGATCAAGCCGAAGCAAAAGTAAAAGTTTCCTATGACGGGCAGCCGCAGTTTAAGCCCATCGAGAAGACGTCGATGCAATATGCCTTGAACACCCCGGACAAAGTGATCAAGTATGGTGACATTTATTATCTTTGCCTTCAAGGGGTGTGGTTCATCTCCACCCAGCCCGATGGGCCTTGGAAGACTGCGGACTCGATACCCAAGGAGATCTACACGATTCCACCGAGTTCCCCCGTGTACAATGTAACCTACGTCACGGTCTCCAATCCGACTCCAACGACTGTAGAGACCAGTTACACCAGCGGATACATGGGAATGTTTATGATTGGTACGGCCGTAGGTCTGACGGTCGCCTATGGGACAGGGTACTACTACCCACCGTATTATTATTGGGGGCCTTATCCCTATCCCATCTACCGCCCTTATCCCTACACCTATGGTGTGCACGCTGTTTACAATCCGTATACAGGGGGATACCGTGTGGGACACGCTGTCTACGGCCCTTATGGCGCTGCCGGTGGATCGGCTTGGTATAATCCGGCGACCGGGCGCTATGGGCGTTCGGCTACCGTACAGACTCCCTACGGCGGCAGAACTGTTGCCAGTGCCTATAATCCGTGGACTGGCGGCTATGGGGCAACCAGCCAGGGACACAATGCTTATTCCCAGTGGGGGAGTTCAGTTGCAGTCCGCGGAGACGATTGGGCGCGGACAGGACACGTGACAACCTCTCAGGGGACTATTGCGGGCATCAACTCTTCACAAGGTTCTGGAGCGATCGCCCGTGGAGCTGGAGGTGGCTTTGTAGCTGGCGGCTCTGGCAACAACGTATATGCCGGTAAAGATGGAAACGTCTATAAGAAAGATTCCAGCGGCAGTTGGAGTAAGTACGACAACGGCAGCTGGAATTCGGTGGATACCTCTGGGGCGAAACAACAAGCCCAGCAAAAGGCCCAAAGTTCGGGAGTGACGAGGGAGTCGGCAAGTCAGTCGGCCCAAAGTAAGATGGGCACGGGGCAGGGAACTGGGGCGCAGTCGTCGACCGGGACACAGTTGTCGCAGACGATGTCACAAGCACGGACATCTCAGGCTGCCTCCAAAACCAGCAGCGTCTCGCCCGACACCATGAATGGCCTTAATCGGGAAGCCAGCGCCCGCCAGCGCGGTGATCAGCAAGTCTCCCGCCAGCAGCAGATGAGTCGGAGCGGCGGCGCGTCAAGCGGAAGCTATGGGGGAGCAAGAGCCGGCGGCGGAGGAGCAAGAATGGGCGGCGGGCGGCGGAGGTGAAGTATGGGCAACTACAAGTTGGACTGATTACCTGACCTCTATTGGCCTGTGTTATTCTTCGCCAAACGGGATACGAAATTATTCCCCTCCTCCGGATGGGTGTAGGGGTGGGTTTGTTAGTGACAATGAGAGGGCAAGATAGCGACGCTCGCAGTGGGAGTCCAACCCACCCCTGAGGGCTAAAGCCCTCTTTCCCCTCCCAAGAGGGGAGTGCGTCATTCTTTTCCCAACAGGGAACGAATATATTCCCCTCCTCCGGAGGGGTGTAGGGGTGGGTCTAAGGCCATCCACCTAAGCCAGGGAACTTCTGTGCGAAAAGAAATCTTTATCTACGAACCACACTTGAAAAATCTTGCAAGAGTATTACGGCGGCGCAGCACTCTGGCTGAGATTCTGCTCTGGAGACAACTCAAGGGAAAACAAATGCTTGGCTACGACTTTGATCGACAGAAACCTATTGATCACTACATTCTCGATTTCTTTTGTGCCAAACTCAAGCTTGCCATTGAGATCGACGGAGAGAGTCATTGGCAGATCGGTGAGGAGGATCGAGAAAGACAATCGCGTTTGGAGGCGCTGGGAATTCGTTTCCTGCGTTTTCCCGACATTATGGTAAAGCGCGACATGAGAAATGTTTTGAGTTCCATTCAAGCGTGGATTGAAGAGAATAAAGAGGGATCCGCCTCTCGCAATGGTGGGAAGACCTCGACCCACCTCTGAGGGCTAAAGCCCTCTTTCCCCTCCCAAGAGGGGAGTGCGGCATTCATTTCCCAACAGGGAACGAATATATTCCCCTCCTCCGGAGGGGTGTAGGGGTGGGTTTATTAGTGACAATAAGCGGGCAAGATAGCGACGCTCGCAGTGGGAGTCCAACCCACCCCTGAGGGCTAATGACGCGTGAAGGCTTCTCAAGCCCTCTTTCCCCTCCCAAGAGGGGACTCTTTAAGATTCGCCTCCGCTGGAGGATCCAGCTAGACTCAATTTATCCATTTGTTTGAAACTGATTACTAATTCTTAATTCTGAAAGGAGAAGATCATGAAACAACTAAAGACTCTGATTGCTTTTGCAATCATTTTATTTCTCCCTGTCGCCGCTCAGGCTCAGAAAGTGAACGTGGACTTCGACAAGGCGGTTGATTTTTCGAAATTTAAGACCTTCACGTGGGCAAGTGGAACGCCGGTGGCCAACCCGATGGCGAACCAGCGGATTATTGCGGGAATTGAAGGACAACTGGCTGCAAAGGGGCTACAAAAAGTAGAGGGTAACGCAGACCTTGAAGTGATGTACCACGGCGCTGTAGGACAACAGACTCAGTTGAATAGCACGAACATGGGAGGGTGGGGCTATGGTTGGGGTCGATATGGAGGGATGGGGATGGGGACGACGACTACCACAGTGCAAAATATCCCCACGGGTGAGCTCATTGTGGACATCGGAGACGTTCAGGCAAAGAAGTTCATCTGGCGCGGGACTGCCCGGGACACATTGAGTGATAATCCCGAAAAGAATCAAAAGAAGCTCGCGAATGCCTTGAAGAAAATGTTCCAGAAGTTTCCACCTCCAGTAAAGAAATAGAAATCTGAAATAGCGCGAGCTTCAGTCGAAGTCCAGGACGTGGGGAAGAAAATTGTCGAGAAAGTCTTACGGCAGATTGGGCTTTGATTGGTATTCTATTCCAAGGCTTAGTGGTGTTGATTTGAAGTCCCGTTAGAGGTGGTATATTCATAGTGAGTTATCAATTGTGGACCCCTCACCCGGTCCTGACGGACCACCCTCCCACAAGGGGAGAGGGAGAATTCGAATTATGCATTCTATTTTTTCTATAAATAGGTCGCTTCTGACGGAGCTGAGGTTTTCAGGATTATCTCTGGGATTGATTGGGAAATGGATTGAAGTCCCGTTAGGGACGACCTGTCAATAGAACCCTTTCCCTGCATTTACCCCAAGCCCCTCTAGGGGCGGCCTATTCAAAGTGGGCTATCAACTTGGCGGGCCTGCCTCGATTTTTCTGGGGGAATGTCGCTCGATGACCACTTGATTCCGATGGCTGACGTTAAGGAGAATGAAAATGAATTTGCATTTTTCTCGGTCTGTCCTGAAACGAACTCCTTGGGTAGCTGGGATATTTCTTTTCAGTGCTGTTTTATGCTTTCTTCCAGCTCGTCGCCTGAGAGGGCAAGACGCCTCGTCACAATTCATCGACCTCTCGCTCCTCGTCGCACCGGAATACCCCTGCACCTGGCCTGGCGGATTTCCTTATTTCCAGATTAATCACTATCTGCGTCTGGGTGCATCGAGCGCCTATAACAGCGACATCTTAATCATCGACGGAAATACCGGGACCCAACTGGACGTCCCGCCCCATTCGGTTCCACGCCCGTCTCTATTGCAACCCAACGCTTTTCCTTCCGGTTTCATGTTTGTGGATCGGGTGCCTGCCTGGCAATTCATGGGAGAAGCTTGCGTCATCGATGTCCGTGAGTTATTGGATAAGAGCCCCAAAGGGTACAGCAGTCTCATCATGAAGCAGCACATCACCGATTGGGAGAGCAAATATCGGGGACTCGGGCAAGGCGACGTGGTGCTCTTCTATAGTGGGTACAGCGACAAATACTACTTACCGGGTTTGCCCGGCCGGCGATATGTGGCTGATCCTTTGGAAGGAAAAAGCCCTGCCTGGCCGGATCCCCATCCAGAAGCCATGGAGTATCTGGCGAGCCGCGGGGTAATGACATTGGGAACCGATAGTGCCAGCATGGGACCGATTCCCGAATTTGCGGAGCCAACACATATGGCTGGTCTCAAGCATGGGATGATTTGGACAGAGGGCGCGACTGGCTTAGGGCCTTTGCCACCAACTGGAGCGTTTTATTGTAACCTGAGCCCTAAATACGCCGCTGTCGCTACAGCCGAAGCGAGGGCTTTTGCAATTGTCGGCAATCCGTTAGCTCAGCAACTCATTGACTCCGCTCGAAAGAAACACGTCATCGATCTTTCCGCGGTCCTTACGGACAATTTTCCGGTCTGGGGGCCGGGTTCAGGGAGTGGGAATCACCGCCAGCCCTTCATGACGATCAATTTTGCTCACAACCCCGTTACCGATCTTTACCAGCAAAGTCATATGATGGATAGCCACAGCGGGACCCATTTAGTTCCTCCCTCTTACGCGTTGCCCTCCGAGGCGTTCGATCCTCGTCACTATTCTCCGGAAGTCCAGCAGTGGTTAGCGGCCTATGAGAAGCGGTACGGTCCACGAGGGACAAGCAATGTGACTGCTGAGAAGGTTCCTCTCTCGCAGACGTGCGGATGGGTGAGGCTCATCGATGTGAGGTACCTGGCGGGTAAAACGGATCGAAAGAGCTGGCCTCAATCTCCCGAGATCACGGTTGAAGACATTCAAACATTTGAGTTGAATAACGGGGAATTGAAGCCGAATGAAATCGTTGTTTTTTACAGCCAGTATACTGACAAATGCAACCAGGCGCTGCCAGGGGGGAATGTCTGTATGGCGGATCCCGTCAACGGTAAATCAGAAGGCTGGATTTCGCCCGGACCTGACGCCATCTTGTATCTTGCGAAGAAGGGGATTCATTGTGTCGGGACTGATGGGCCGACCCTGGGAGGAACCGACCCCAAGAAGGCACTCATGACATACTGGGCTCTTGGATCGCACGGGATGGTCGGAGTTGAGTATTTGATGAACCTCAGCCAAATTCCGGGACGCGCCTATTTCCTGTTTGCTCCGATCAAGATTGCAAACTGCCACGGAGGACCAGGGAGAGCCTTTGTGCTGTATTAGTGCAGACGAATTAAAGGTTGTTTGCCTGTAATTCTTCACCCCCCTCAAGTCCCCCCTTGTGCAAGGGGGGACGAAGATGTACTTGCTTCCCACAATTAAATTCTCCCTCTCCCCAAAGTGGGAATAGGCTAGGGTAAAGGGGGCACCTGAAAGCCTGATGGCGAGCGAGTTTTTGGCCCTTTAGGGGCCGCGGATTGTAGCCCAGGGCAAGCGCCTGAGCGCGCCGCCCTGGGGTGAATGAACATCCGAATGACCTCCCTCTCCCCCGCCTCAGAGTCCTCGGATTCGGCGAAACGTCCTCCCAAAGCGGGGGAGAGGGGAAGGGGAGTGGGGGCGTTGCCGGCTTCATAGCATTATTTGTTTCGTTTGTAACGGTGCTCAGTTGCTCTGAATCGAAGAGAACAGTTTCAAACAACAGGTCTTGAGAGTGAGAAATCAAGTGAGTCCTTTGTCTCCAAACGGCACGAGCGACCCGGAAGACGTTGTCGCCAATCGCACTCGAAGGAAGATCTTTCGACGGATCGTGCCCTTTGTTTTTATCCTCTATGTCGTTGCGTACCTCGACCGGGCCAACGTCGCATTTGCCAAGCTGACGATGGCATCGGACCTGGGATTTTCTGAGGCCGTCTATGGCCTTGGCGCGGGTATCTTTTTTATCGGTTATCTGCTGATGGAAATTCCAGGGGCCATCATTGTGGAACGCTGGAGTGCCAGGCTGTGGATGGCCAGGATCCTCATTACCTGGGGGCTCTGCACGATTCTCGTCGGATTTGTCCATACCAGTTCACAGTTTTACATTACCCGAACTCTTCTGGGCGTCGCCGAAGGGGGGTTTTTTCCAGGCATCGTGGTTTATTTGAGTCATTGGTTCTACACCAGCGACCGGGCCAAAGCGATGGCCGGTTTTACAATGGCAGCTCCTGCCTCCCTGGTCTTTGGAGCTCCCCTATCAGCCTACATCATGCGACTCAATTGGTTTGATCTTCCAGGCTGGCGGTGGGTCTTCATTCTCGAAGGTCTCCCGGCGATCCTCTGCGGCATCATAACTTTGTTTTATATGACGGACCATCCCAAGCAGGCCAAATGGCTCACTCTCGAGGAACGGGAGTGGATGGCGTCTCTCCTCGAAGAAGAAAAAAGACACAAGAAGAAATCGGGTCACTTGTCGATCTGGAAAGGCCTGAGCCAACGGAATGTTATCTTGATGGCGTTTACGACTTTCTTTGGAAATATTGGAATTTTTGCATTTGTCCTCTGGCTCCCCACGACCATCAAGAATCAGTCGGGACTATCGATATTTTCCTCCACCGTGCTTTCTGCCTTACCTTTTGCCTGCGCGATGGTCTCCCTTACATTATTTGCGAAATCTTCGGATCGTACCGGAAAACGCAAATTGCATACGATGATTCCCTTTGTGATGGCAGGGATATTTTTCATGATCAGCGCTCTCCCGGGGTTGCCCTTTCCGATCGTATTTCTATTTCTATGCCTTACCGGCGGCATGTCGATGTCCTGGGGCGTTACGTTTTGGATTTTGCCGAGTCTGATTCTTGGCCAGTCCGCTGCGGCCGCCACGGGATTAATCAACATATTTAGCGCCCTGGGCTCTTTCTTGGGCCCCTATATTGTCGGCAACCTCTTATCGCAGGGCTATTCTTACAGGACAACAGTCATCTTTCTCTCCTGCTGCTTCTTTATGAGCGCTGCATTGGTTTGTGGGCTTCGGATGCCTCAGGAGCAGGCTTGAACAACGGGATTCTCTTTATTTGCACGGGTTAACACTAAGTAGTGTAAGGGGTTGCTCCATTCACGGTCTGCCAGCCGGTTTCTGCCGAAGAACTTGTGGGTTACAATGGGCAGGGAACGAGGTAGGCTGGTGAAAGTGAATTCGATCCTCCGAAGTGATATCGTATCTGGAGGGCGGAACTTTGCGACGCTGCTTAGTAGTGACAGGCCTCCAGGTCTGTAGAGAATCCGGTCTCGCGAGAGCTCGACCGTCCATGAGAATAATTTTTGGATGACGGATTTCCGCGACGCCGTTTTTCTAATCATGTGGATCTTCAAAAATCAAACACGAAGGGAATTCAAAAACGTGAACCGCAAACTTGGGTGGGAAGATTTAGGAGATGAGGAGTTGCTCGAAGTTCGCCTGTGTGATTTGCCTTTAAAGATTGAAGGCAGCGTGATGGAGGAACGAGTCAACCGGTTGTATGGTGAACTGGCTGAGCGCGGGATCCGTTTAAAGCCCCACACCTGGTTTTCGGAAGAGTGGTTTTCCCCGGATGGAGTCCCCGGCATTGCGATCCCATTTTATCTAGCTCATCCCCGCTTGATGAAATTGGAACGGAAAAAAATGCATCAAGTCGAAGGAGGTACCGATACAGAATGTATGCGGATCTTGCGCCATGAGGCCGGGCACGTCCTTGACAACGCTTTTCGTCTTCATTACAGACGTCAATGGCGCGAACATTTCGGTTCATTTACCCAGCCTTATCCTGATTCTTATAAACCCAAGGCGAGCAGCCGTCGCCATGTCTTGCACTTGAATGCTTGGTACGCTCAGGTTCATCCGGCGGAGGACTTCGCCGAAACTTTTGCCGTTTGGTTAACCCCACGATCACGGTGGCGTCGTCGTTACCAAGGCTGGCCGGCGCTGCGGAAGCTCGAGTATATCGAACAACTGATGGCTGAAATTGTGGAGACTGCTCCAAAGAACAGACGCCGACACCGGGTGGAGCCCTTGGCGGAGATTAAGCGAACCTTGCGAGAACATTACCAGCAAAAGTGTCAGCATTATGCTTTTGAATGGCCGACGTCCTACGATCGAGGGCTTTATCGTATTTTTTCCTCTGCGCCGTTTCACGCGGCGCGCCCGAGCGCAGCCGCATTCTTGCGCACGGTGAATCGCGAGATTTGTGAAGGCGTGTCTGAGCGGACTGGGGTCCACCCCTATACGATCAACCAACTTCTTCAGGACATGATTGATCGTTCCCGGAAACTGCAGCTAAGAGTGGCCATACCAGAGAGTCAGGCCAAGGCCAAGACGATGGCGCTATTGAAAGTACAGACGATGAACGTCATCCAATCGGGCTATTTTAGAATTGCCGTATGAGTGACAAGGTTAAAAAAGGACTCCGAGTCCTGGTGATGGTGCGAGAAGGGCTGGTTCCCCCGGACTCCATTGAAGGTTTGACGGAAGCCCAGATCCAGCCTTGGAAGACTGAATTTGACGTAATCTCTACACTTCGAAAAATGGGCCACGAGGCAGTACCAATCGGCATCTACGACGATTTGGGCACCATTCGAAAGGGATTGGAAGAGAAGAAGCCTCACGTCATCTTTAACCTGCTGGAAGAATTCAACGGCTACGCGGTCTATGATCAGCACGTCGTTAGTTTCCTGGAGCTGGTGAAGCAATCTTATACCGGCTGTAACCCACGCGGGTTGACCCTGGCTCATGACAAAGCCCTATCCAAAAAAATTCTGGCCTATCACCGTATTCAAGTTCCGAGCTTTGCCGTTTTTCCAGTCAATCGGAAAGTACGCCGGCCTAAGAGCCTCAAATTTCCCATCCTAGTAAAATCACTGAGCGAAGAAGGTTCGGCTTGCATCTCCCAAGCCTCTCTGGTGCACGATGACGAGAAGTTAGAAGAACGCGTCAAGCTGGTCCACAGACAAACGAACACGCCCGCCATTGCCGAACAATACATTGATGGACGGGAAATCTATGTGGCTGTCATCGGCAACCAGCACTTGCAAACCTATACACCCTGGGAGCTCATCATCACCAAGCTTCCAGAGGGCGCCCCTTATATCGCGACCAGCAAACTCAAATGGGACAACGCTTATCAGGAGAAGCTCGGAGTAATCACCAGGGCGGCAGAACTCACTCCAGAGCTGCAGAAAAAATTCGTTCATATTTCGAAGCGGATTTATCGAATCTTGAGCCTGAGTGGCTATGCCCGGCTCGACTATCGCTTGACCGAAGATGGCCAAATCTATTTGCTGGAGGCCAATCCCAATCCTGATATTTCTTGTGGCGAAGATTTTTCCCAGGCTGCCGAACACTCCGGGGTTAAATACGAATGCTTGCTCAAGAAAATCATCAACCTCGGCTTAAACAACCACACCTCCGGATACTAATCCCAACGCAGTACATGCTGTTTCCCAGTAATTCTTCCCTCCAGTGGAGGCGAATCGAAACAAGTCCCCTCTCGGGAGGGGAGTGAGGGCTTGAGAAGCCTTCACGCGTCAATAGACCTCAGGGGTGGGTATGATTATCCCTGGGAGCGCGGACATCCTGCCCGCTTGTCGTCACTGACGAACCCACCCCTAGCCCCTCCAGCTGAGGGGATTTCAGACTGTGCCCGTTTGAATACGACTTAGAATGACAACAGGTTTTGTGAAAATCAATCCAAGGGAAGAAAGGGGGTGCATCACTGGAAGAAGTAACCCGAGGTGAAGGGCCCTGGAAAGATACTAATCCGCTACACCTCGAGGGAATTTCTCGTGGACTCGGGACCAAACACGTGGAATCCATAGTTTCTAGACAACTCCTGGAAAACCTGGATGCCGCGCACGCTATTTCCTTTACTGTCGAGGCGGGGTGAAAAGACCGCCACTCCCATTCGGCCGGGCACGACCGCGAGAATTCCACCGCTGACGCCGCTTTTGGCCGGGAGACCTACGCTGTAGGCCCACTCGCCGGCGAAATCGTACATCCCGCAGGTATACATGACGGCGAGGATATCTTTAACATGCTCCTCTGCGACCGCCCGGATGCCTGTCTGAGGGTTGACTCCGTAATTCGCCAGCGTTGCAGCCATCATTGCCAGGTTGTGGCAGTTGACTAGAACTGAGCACTCCTGGAAATACAGCTCCAGGGTTTCTTCGATGCGGTCGCTGATCATCCCAAAGTTCAGCATGAGGTGCCCGATGGCACGATTGCGATGTCCCGTGGACCGTTCCGACATAAACACGGCAGGGTCGACGTAGACTTTGGAACCCGAATAACGTTGGAACATGTCGAGGAGGAGATGGATGCGTTCGGTTAGATCCTTGCCCGGAATCAGTCCGGCCGAAGCAATTGCGCCGGCATTAACCATCGGATTGAAAGGGCGGTTCGACCGCTCATCGAAAATAATGGAGTTAAACGCCTCCCCCGATGGCTCGACACCTACTTTGGTGAGAACGTGGTCCCGGCCGTGGTGTTCGAGAGCGAGACCATACACAAAAGGCTTTGCGATGGATTGAATCGTGAAGGCTTGCGAGGTGTCGCCTACTTCAACGATCTTGCCGTCGACCGTGACCAAACTGATCCCAAACCATTCGGGATCGGCTTTGGCAAGTTCGGGAATATAGTCGGCGACTTTTCCGTCTGTGACCGACTTGTATTTGGTATGCAATTCGTGCAGAACCAGGCGGGCCGGAGAGGCGGCAGATTTCATGCGTTTCAGCAGGGAATCGAGTTCGTTCGTATGAGTGCTCTGCGCCGTCATCGTGACAGCCTCCTCTCAGGTTTTCCTGAACTCCCTTGAAAATAACGTTCCCCCTCCTTGCACAAGGAGGGGGTTAGGGGGGGGTGACGAACTTCCACGCGTCACCCCCCTGAATTCCCCCCTTGTCTAAGGAGGGACGATTATTTTCATCCGTAGTGGCGCCGCGCCGCGGCATGAATGGCTCCTCTGTGAGGTGTAGTTCAAGCTGTCAATTGACCGGCAACACGATTGAGCTCCTCAGTAAACGGATGGTCGGGATAGCGGAGGCAAAAGATACCGCTACTGGCAACACGCAACATTTCCATATTTAGAGGAAAGGCTGCCAACATCGGAACGCGGTAAATGGATTCAACCTGCTGCTGAAGCCCCTGGATATCGGTCCCTGCCGGGACCTTGTTGACTAACAGGTACATTTTCGGCACGTCAAGTTTTCGGGCTAGCTCGACCGTGACTGCCGTTCCTTGAAAATCCTGGTGATCGGGGCGAAGAACGACAAGCAACTGGTCAGAAATGGCGATCGAAAGCAGCGTCTCCTCATTGACTCCCGGATGGGTGTCAATGAAGAGGTAATCGAGATTCAATTCCTTGATCAGGGCGCGAAAACCATCGTTCAGGAGCGATACCTCATAGCCCTGCTGAAGGATCCGGGCAATGTCTGCAATTTTCAGACTGGACGGGATGAGAAACAGTTCTGGAATTTCGATGGGCGTCCGTGCCTCGTGGCGGACAAACTCAGACACGTTGTAAGCCGTCTCCTCGATGGGGCATCGACCCCACAAGTAGTCGTTGAGCGAGCGGTTCGTCTGCTGCTCCTTTAATCCGAACAATACATGGATGCCTGGAGACTGGATGTCCGTGTCAATAATGCCGACCCGCCTGCCCAAGCAGGCTACACGGACAGCCAGGTTTGCAGTGAGATTCGATTTTCCGGTTCCTCCTCGGAATGAGTGCACCGAAATGATCTTCCCCAAACGATCCCTCCAATAGAGTGTTGATGGAATCCCACCGGGTAACTGGGTTAAGTCAGTTCAACGGAATCCATCGTCATCAGGATGTTTCCGTCTTATTGGTCTGGCTGCGAAGCTGCTGGGAGACCCGCTGCAACTTTTGAAAATATTCCGATTCGGCAATCTCCTTAACTTGCAGGTCCTTCTGAGCCTCATCAATCTTGATCGCCGGACTTGGCACGAAAGAAACGCCCGAGATGGTATTCATCTCTTCAAATTTGACTTCACGCCAGCCAAACCGGAACAGAGGGCCCGAGGAACCCAGACGAAAGGTCATATGATCCTCAATCCGTGTTTGCGACACGCTCTTGCCCCCGATGAGAATTCCATTCTTGCCGAAGTTGACCACCTGCCAGTGTCCCCCCTGGTACTGCAACTCGGCATGAAAGCGGGAAACCGACGGGTCTGTGATCACAATTTGGTTTTCTTCCGAGCGGCCAATGCGGATTAACTGGCGGTCTGCGAACCTCCAGCTTTGAATGGATTGGCCCGTCGATGAGTCCAATAAATGAATGTGGATCTTTCCAGGCCTTCCTGCAGAGATCGAATCGGACATGTGAGGCCCCTAATGACAGCGCAACCCTTTTGGACTAATGAAATTTTGTTTGTCGACTCGGACTTCCAGAAAACGAATTATTCGATTCGCCTGAGATTCCCATCGGGTTTCAGGAGTTTCCGCACGGAAGTAACGCAACAGCTGGCACTTGCGGCCTCCGTGCATACCCCCCCCCCGCAATCCCTCCACGAATTTGTTGTCTACCGGTAGCGCGCTCGAATCAATACAACCGAGTATTGATCCGCAGAGTCTAGGGATGGGGAAAATATTTGTCAAATTGATTGATCTAATACCGTGCATAAGAATTGTTTATGAATAAAATGGCAGTTATCTCATCGATTTCGTCGCCCGTGCCGGACTGCAAATTTGACTTAGAAGAAGTGTCGAAGGGTATGCTGTCGGATTCGCGATGCCGTGCCGCTAGCTGCAGAAGGGGTTACTTCCGGATTCTGTCGCAATGGTTGGCCCTAAGGAATGGGCTGGGTTGTGGTTCGGAGATGCGTCAATTTCGCAAGAGCCTGCGGCGAATTTATCGCAATGCGGAGCTGGCTTCGAGGACCGTCGCCTGATTTTCGCTCCGCCGTGAAATCCAGAAGATGTTATAATCGGTGTCATTCCGTACGCGCAAGGAATTGGCTCATGAAAGCTAATAATCAGAGAGCGGCATCCCCAAACCTGAAAGGACTTGATGAAGACGAAGCGTTGCGCACGATCCTCGAGGGCACTGCCATCCAGACTGGAGAAGGATTTTTCTCGGCCCTAGTCCAGAACCTCGCCAGGGCCCTGGACACCTATGGCGCCTGGGTCACGGAATACCTCGAAGGGCCGCGCCGTTTGCGGGCTTTGGCTTTCTGGCTGGGCGGCCAATGGGTGGAGAAATACGAGTGCACGTCATCGACGGCACGCCCTGCGAGGCTGTGATCACCGGCGCCCGTCTTGTGCATTATCCGGATCGGGTCATCGATCTTTACCCGAACGATCCGAGCATTCAATCCATCGGAGTGGCCAGTTATCTGGGTGTCCCGTTGTTGGGGTTGGATGGGAAGGTGCTGGGACACCTGGCCGTATTGGACCGGCGGCCAATGCCAGAAAGTCCGCGGAATATGGCGTTGTTTCACATCTTCGCGGCACGAGCAGCGGCTGAACTGCAGCGGATGCGGGCGGAGTCGCAAGTGCGCGAGCGCGAAGAGAAGCTCGGACGACTTGTTGATAGCGCCATGGACGCCATTATGGAGCTGGACCACAACCTGACGGTGACGCGGGTCAACCGCGCCACACAGAAGGTTTTCAATTGTTCTGACCAGCGAATTATGGGCCAGCGTTTTGTCCAGTTTCTCTCGGAAGATGGAGCCGAGAAACTTGAACGCCTGATTCGGGAGCTCGATGCCCGGCCTGAAGGACAGCAATACCTCTGGATTCCTGGCGGTCTGAGAGCCGTTTGTCCAAACGGCCATGGATTTTCGGCTGAGGCGACGCTGTCCCGGTTTGAGATGCAGAGCGAGACCTATTACACACTCATTCTCCGCAATATCAACGACCGGCTGGAAGCTGAACAACGCATCCACGCTTTGACGGCCGAAACCGAGTACCTCAAGGAAGAGATCAAGGCAGAACACAATTTCGAGGAAATCCTGGGCCGCAGCCCAGCTCTTGCGCGGGTCCTGGACGAAGTTCAACAAGTGGCAGGAACCGATGCCACGGTATTGATTACGGGCGAAACGGGGACCGGCAAGGAACTGATCGCGCGGGCCATTCACGCTGCCAGCGGGCGTAGCTCCAAACCTTTTGTCAAAGTGAACTGCGCAGCCTTGCCTGCATCTCTGATAGAAAGCGAGCTGTTCGGTCATGAAAAGGGCGCGTTCACCGGTGCGACACTGAAAAGAGAAGGGCGCTTCGCTCTTGCTGACACCGGAACCATTTTCCTCGATGAGATCGGCGAGCTGCCTGTCGATCTGCAAGCCAAGCTGCTACGGATTTTGCAGGAGGGAGAATTCGAAACGGTAGGTAGTTCCCTGACCCGCAAGGTCGATGTGCGCGTTCTCGCCGCAACAAATTGCGACCTGCTCCAAGCCGTGCGGGAGGGACGCTTCCGTGAGGACCTTTTCTACCGCCTCCATGTATTCCCTCTGCATTTGCCGCCGCTGCGCGAGCGCCGCGAAGACATTCCGATGCTGGCAGCGGCGTTCACTCAGAAGTTCGCTCAGAAGGTAGGTAAGAAGCTACAGCCGCTGTCTTCTGAGAGCCTGTACAAGCTCAAGTCTTACCCTTGGCCTGGCAATGTCCGCGAATTGGAGAATGTGATCGAACGGGCGGTGATTACCGCCCACGATGGTCACCTGAACTTGACACGAGCCCTGCCCGACTTTGCGCCAGAAGGCCTGTCTAGCAAATCCTCTGCTTCGGTGGCGAAGGCAGCCGACGATCCAATCCGGATTCGCACCGCCCAAGAGATGGAAGAGCTCGAAAAAAGTAACCTGAAGTTCGCCTTAGACGCCGCGGGTTGGCGCGTCTCAGGAGTGGGGGGCGCGGCTGAGCGCCTGGGAATGAACCCCTCTACCTTGAACTCCCGCATGAGGGCCTTGGGCCTCCAGCGACCCCGACCTTAGCAGAAGTCTTCTCAACTACCCCCTCCTTCAGATGATGGATCGCGCGCGTGGGACCGCTGTCCCCGCGCGCGCGTTCAGCGTGCGACGGAGCGCCCGCTCCACCCTGTCTACTGGCAGCTTGCAGATACGCTAATACTAATTTGCACAAATTCTCGGTAATTGTTGTAGCCGGAGTCGTTGACCCCGGACTGGCGATTGGACATTTTTCGAGAACTGCAGCGGCAGGATGCCGCTGCGTCCCCTGAGTGCCCTGTAAGGGCGATAGAATTTTAGCCCAGGGCCAGCGAGGAGCAGGAGCTCCTCGCGCCGCCCTGGGTCAGCATTTCAACCAATATTATCTCCTCTCCCCCCGAATCGCTAGAATCGGCAGCTCGATCCGCTTCAAAAACCGAATCAACTCCTGGTGGCGATGCCTCGGCATACAATCGCCGATCACGCGGCCGTCCAGCAGGCTCAGGCGGCGATACAGCGTCGTGGTGCCGTGGCGTTTGTAATCGTGAGTCAGGGTGCCACAACGCCCGCTTCTTCAAAGGCAACCCCGGCTGAGTTCGATCCAGGCTTGAATCTGCGATTTCTCGTCGACGCACAGCACCAGCGACTTATCGGGAGGATTCAGGTACAAGCCCACAATGTCACGCAGTTTCTCGATAAACCGTTTGTCTCGGCTGAGCTTAAAGGTCTTCGTTCAGGTGGGGCTTCAGATTATGTTGTTTCCAGACCCGCCGGATGGTGGCTTCACTAAGCCCCTGAGCCGCTGCCATCGTGCGGGTGCTCCAGTGCGTCGCATTCGGCGGTTTGCTATGCAACGTTGCTTCTATGACGGCTCGAATCTTTGGGCTCAGGAATTTTCGGAAAGCGTCCGGGCCTTTCGGCGATTCGGGGGAGAGGACGGGAGTGGGGGGTATTCGTTGCCAAATCCTGAATCATGCGTTTCGTTGTTGTTGCAGTGTTTGTCTGGAACGAAGCGTGAGTCTTCGATGTCGACACCTTTTACCCCCCCCACCCTCGCTCTCTCTCCCAAACACGGAAAAGGTGTTGGGGGAGAGGGTAGAAATTCGTGAGAACGTTGACCCAGGGCGGCCGCAGCGGCTCCTGCCGCGAGCGGCACCCTGGGCTGGAATCCAATACCGCGATGGGGCAATCGAAGGAGGTAGCGGCCTCCGGCCGCTTCATAAATGTCCAAACCCCAGGCCGGGGTCGTTGACCCCGGATCTAAGCTAACAATCCGATCTGCCCCACCACATTGAGAAGGGTTTTCTTTCCTCGTAGTGCGTCCAGCGACGAGCTTTGTTGTTGGATCTCACAGTTTTTTTGCGAGATCTCGCAACTTGCTCAATCTCACAACGGTCTCCACACCGTGAGCGACCGCTAAGTCGCTGATTTAACTTTCCTTTCAAAGTCTCCAAGGTTTGGCAGATCTCCTGCAAAAGGAGTGGTGCGCGTGTTAACAAGGAAATGGAAAGATCCAATGACAAGAACCCAGTCAGACCAATCAGGCCCACAACAATCAATTGCACAGTCAGAACTCTGGTTGGAAGTTTGCCGCCACGCTGACCGGGTCTTCGTGAATCAAGCTATCAACAGACAAGGAGAAAAAGACAACATGCTTGAGACAACTGAACAAATGATCATCACGAATGAGGACAAGTTTCCTGCAAATGGAATGCGCTCTAGAGTTGCATCAGTAACGGACGTGCGGCGTGTCATGAAATCCGGCAACCCGGCTGCTGGCCTTGAACAGACTGCCAGCATCACCAAGCGAGCGAGCATTTTGCTCTACGGCGCGATTAGCTACGTTATTTTTTTCGCGACCTTTTGCTATGCGTTCGGATGGGTTGGAAATCTCTTGGTGCCTGTCTCGATCGACTCGGCGCCTCGCGGACCTATCGGGCAGGCATTCCTGGTGAATACTCTGCTGCTCGCGCTGTTCGCGGTTCAGCACTCGGTAATGGCCCGGCCAGGTTTCAAGCAGTGGTGGACGCAAATGGTTCCCGAGCCCGCTGAGCGGAGCACGTACGTTTTGTTCTCCAGTCTAGCCTTGCTTCTCATGTTCTGGCAGTGGCAGCCAATGGGAGGTGTGGTTTGGTCGATACAGAACCCGATCGGGAGCAGGTTGCTGATGGGGATGTACGTCTTTGGCTGGTCGCTGGTATTGCTCACGACGTTCCTGATCAACCACTTCGACCTCTTCGGGCTTCGGCAGGTCTGGATGTTTGCGAGGGGCAAGGAGTACCAGCCTCTCGGTTTCGTGACGCCAGGGCCTTACAAGTGGGTGCGGCATCCACTTTACGTCGGTTGGCTGTGCGCATTCTGGTTCACGCCGACGATGACTGCTGCCCACCTCCTATTCGCTCTGGCTACAACGGCGTACATCCTGGTGGCGATCCAGCTAGAAGAGAAAGACCTCACGACTATTCATGGCCGGGCCTATTCGAATTACCGGAAGTCGGTTCCCATGCTCGTTCCCCAGTTCTTGGGCGGGCGGCGCAGGAGCCAGTAGGGATCTTCAGATGCTTTGAGAGCGTGACGGCGCGGGAAGCAACCTCGGGTTGGTTCAACCCGCGCCGTCGACGCTCTTTCAACCAGCCGAAACAACAGAGCCATTCGAGCGGAGGAAGCGATGAAAGAAGAACTGAATGACCATCTCTTTGTGAGTGTTTTTGTTTTGAGCCTGACGTTCATCAGTCTTGTGTGGATTAGCCTCTTCTGGCAGTATTGAAGGTAATTCGTGAAGTTTCATTGCGAAGATTCAATCAGTACTAAGAGGAGACTGCGTATCATGCCAAAATTCCTAATTGAAGTGGCACATGATGCTGAAGTAATCGCTTGCGCCCGCGTTGTTGAAGTCTTTCTGAGAAGTGGCTCCCACTTCCTGACCAATGCAGACTGGGGCTGCTTGGACAATCAGCATAGTGCGTGGATGTTCGTGGAAGTAGAGAGTAAGAGGGACGCGCTACAGATTGTGCCGCCTGCTCTTCGACCTCAAACCAAAATTGTGCAAATGAACAAGTTCACGTTGGAGCAGATTGAGGAAATATTTCGGCATCACCATCTCCAAGACAAGGCGCCGTCTCCGGCACCGCGTTCTTAATCTCTCACTCATTAACATCCTCATCTACCCCAAAAACGTCAGCGCAGGTGATTCTGTGCAGTAGGTCAAGGATTGTAATATGTCCGCACCGCTTGGCGTTGACAAGGCCGAAGTTTTTGTTCCATTCCTTGTGCAAGTGGAAAACCCTTCTGTTAATGTTTAGACATGACCCTCTCCTTCCATCCGAAAGCTTTTTGGGACGATCAGAATTTCGATGGTAAAGTAAGGGCAGCTGACAAAGAAAGCAGTAAAGTAAACCCCGACAGTGGAACGGCCAATCCGAATAATTGAGCTTTTGAAGGGAATGGGAGCTAGATGCTGTTTGCCATCATTATTAGTCCGGACGAGAAGTTTCGAGACAATACCCGAAAGCTGTTGGAGGGATCCGATCTCATCGAGGTGAGAGCCGAGCTCAATGATTTCAATTCTGCACTCGACAGTTGGAGATTTAACGAAATCAAGAATATGGAATCTGCCATCATTATCATCGATGTCACTCCTGTTGAAGAACAAGGGTTTCAAACGATTGAGAAAACTATCGAGCTCTATAAGCACAGTTATGTCTTTGCGGCTGGAGACAGGACCGATATGGATTTAGTTCTTCGATGTATGCGTGCTGGCGCCAAGGAGTTCTTGTCTAACCCGATCGAAAGCCAACAGCTGTTTTACGGCAATAGAACGAGTGAGAAAGGTAACCCGCATCCGACCTCCTGGACCATGAGCACTCAATATTCAAAACGGCGCATGATGTCTGATGTTATCAATTGACCTATATTGTGTTTGCCAGGTGCCCGGACCCCAAAATATTAAGATGACTTTGCGTGATGCTCGCCTTGGGCCAGGGTATATGAATGCCACAGTTAGTGTGATGAACCAAAACTCAACAAGCACATAACTAGAACTGGCGAATTCGGAAGATTGGTGGTGAAAACGCCCCGGGGTCGGCGCTTGGGATCCGTTCTTTTCAGGGGTCTCGCTAGGGACAACTCCTTAACAACTAGCCGGTGCGGCATGGTTCTCTACGGTCCCAAAGAGGCAGGAATCGGGTTTAGGTCGGCAGGGAATCAGCGCCTAACCCGCTTGGCCTGAGTTGCGCATCGACTTCCCGACCTAGCCGACTGATCAGTCCAGGAAGAATCTTAATGTCTTCCTGCGAAGTACGGAAGTTTACCACGCACAGCCGCAGCGCAAATTTTCCTTCGATCAAGGCATTGGACAGAAACGCTTCCCCGCTCTTTTCCAGCCGGGTGAGCAGTTCTTGGTTCAATGTATTCAAGTATGCCGACACCGACGCGGAATCGAGGTGTGGTTTGAGATCTAGGGGTACATAGCGGAAGGTTGTTATGCTAAGGCCTTGTGTCATGGCTTCAAGGTCCGGATAGTTCGCCAAGTATCGAAGCAAATCTCTTGCTAGCTGAATATCCTCGCCGATCATTTGCTGGTAGCCGGCCCGGCCCACTTGGCGGAGAGCCAACCAGACCTTCAAAGCACGAAAGCCCCGCGAGTTCTGAGGCCCGAGATCGAAATAATTTACAACTTCCTCCGCAAAATGGTAATAGGGCGGATGGTAAGAGAATGCGCGGCGCAACGCGTCTGCGTCTCGCACCAATGCACACCCTGCTTCTAAGGGTGCGTAGAGCCACTTGTGCGGGTCGACCGCGACGGAGTCAGCCTTTCCCAGCCCATCGAATTCAACCGAGAGTTCTGGCACCGACGCGGCAAAGCCGCCATAGGCCCCGTCCACATGAAACCAGACACCCCACTCCTGGCAAATAGCAGCCAATTCCGAAAGAGGATCAATTGCTCCAGTACTCACTGAGCCAGCCGAAGCCACTACCAGGAAAGGCAGATCCCCAGCCGCTTGATCCTCCCGCAATTGTCGTTGGAGGGCCGTGGCATTGACTCGCTGTCGCTTGTCGGTGGGGATCCACCGGATCGAATCGGCACCCAATCCGAACAGGTCGACGGCTTTGTTAATCCAGGTGTGAGTCTCACTGGAGGCGTAAACACGGAGCTGCCTGGCGCCCGGTCCCGAAATACCGACCTTTCGAACATCCCACTGGGCTTTAACGTTGCGTGCTGCCAGAAAGCAGACGAAGTTCGCCATATTGCCGCCACTGACCAATAGGCCGCCGCACTGGGAGGGATATCCAATCAGCTCCGCAATCCAGCGAACGGTCTGGACCTCAATCTCGCTGGCGGCTGGAGAAAGATTCCACGCGCCAACGTTTGCGTTGACGGCGGACGCCAGCAAATCTCCCAAGATGCCAATCGGGGCAGGGGAAGAGGTTACATACCCCCAGAATCGGGGATGGCCGTTGAAGAGGGAATGCTTAAACAAGAGTTCGGCGGTCTCCTTGAGAAGGGTTCCCGGATCCATCCCTTGGTCTGGAAGCAGTCTATCCGACTCTATTGCGTGACGAACCGTGGCTGGCATTTCACCCGGAGTTACCGGGTGTTGTCGGAGAGTAGCCAAGAAAGTAGCGATCTGATCAACCAGACTGTAGCCTAGTTGGCGGAACTCCTCCGGTGCAATCTCAATGGGGGAATTGCGTTCCTGCTTAAGTTCGATTGGCGGGGGAATGATCATCGGTGCGCCTCCAAGGTTTAGGTAAGTTCATGCTTGACGTTGTCGGCCAGTCTCGGCGTTGAACGAATTGTGGCCGGTGGCCGGCCGTAGCCCTTCAAACAGATCGGTCTCTTTCTTTCGACCCCCATTGGCCAGGCTGAAAACGCGATAGTATTCTTGAGACCCCCAAAGGGCTTTGTGGTGCTCCTCCGGCAGGCTCTCGAGTCGACTGTAGATTGCTAGCTGAGTCCGGTGCTGCTGGACAGCCCGCCAGACGGTAGTCCAATAGGGAAGCGTGTCAATGTGTGTAGTGACGGCCCAGTCAGGCCAAGGGTTGGCCCTTCTCTCAGTACCATCTATTGTCGTCTTCAAATCGCGAAAAGCTGACTGGTACGCGTCCCATTTTTTCCTTGTCCAGGCCATGTAATAAAGCTTCGACACACAATGAGGCCTGACGCTCCTCCCTTTCGTGTGAGAAATCTTGAAACTTGGATCGGCAGCCCGCAGCGTGGCCGCTGTCGTAAGCTGGCTGATGGCAATGTGATCGGGGTGGCCATAAGCCCCTTCCGGGCCAAAAGTAACGACGACCTGGGGCCGGACTCGACGCAGGTGAGAGACAATTCTGGACACGGCCTCGTTTGGTTCGGCTTGGTCCAGATCCCCGTCAACATAGTCCAGGAAACTGACTTCACGGATCCCCAACTCCTGGGCGGCAGAGAGCAATTCTGCTTCGCGCAGTCGACCGACTGCCTTCAAGCCCGGGTTCCTGGTTCTGAGGCCGAATCGTCCGCGTTCTCCTCGGGTTGCCGTAATGAGATACGTCCCGATTCCCTCGGCAGCATATCGGGCCAGTGTTCCCCCCATGCCCAGGGATTCATCATCTGGGTGCGCCAAAACGCACATGAGTTTGAGTGTTTCGTCCAAAGATTTTCCTTCCGCGCCTTCTCCAATAATAACTACATTGGCATTGGATGAGGAAGCAAGTTTTTCGGTGGCTTCAATGCCTTTCCATCGCAACAATTGGTCTCTGAAGCAATGAACGACAATCTTATTAAGATCGGCAATTCATGCACCTCATCGGGCTGGCCGTAATAGGAAGCTTGAGCAAGATCCGGTAAAAGAAATGAAACTATTCAAGGGAAAAATGTGCGAGTCACTCGGTTGCCCCGAGTGATTAACAATCTCCACGTACTTGTAATGGCTGGAGTTGATCTATGCAACGTTTGCCGGTTGCTCGGACAACAAGATATGAAGGTGGCTATGCGATTTGCTCATATTTCACCCGGGTATATGAAAGCCGCAGTTAACGTGCTGAACCAAAGCGCAACGAGCACCAAAACTGGAACTGAAGAAATTGGAAGTTTGTTGGTGAGCCGCCCGGGAATCGAACCCAGAACCTACTGATTAAGAGGTGCTATCTTACTTATAATCAATAACTTACACAAACTTAACTGGAGTTAAACGAAGAGATATATGGTTACTGTTTTGAGTGACATAAATGAGAAAGTGTGATTTTCAGTCAATTCAAGACAAGCAGAGCCTAGTGACAGAGGGTAGTGACAATAAAAAATGGGGTAAGGTGTCATGCTGGGCATGGAAGGGAGTTCTAAGAAAGGCTTTTCCTGATGAGGACTTCTAGCAAATGAGGTAGATCAATTTTGTCTTTGTTGGTTTTCTTTTGCTTTAAGTTCCATTGCGTTGCTACCGGCGGTCTCCTTTTCTTCTCTTGTGGCGAGGGATTCTGATGTTTTTGGCTGCTTAGATTTGACCACCTTGCCTGCGACCTTTTGGACCCGCTTTTTTGCCTCTTCAGCTTTCTCTCCCTCGACAACTTCACGCTTTAAGACTTCCTGCATTAAAACGGTCCGGATTTGATCGTTGCTTATTCGGACGTCTGGAGACAGTTTGCGGATTTCTTTTCTAATGACATCCAATACACCATCACCAGTTACCATAGCGGCCAGAAAGAATCGGCTTAAAGCTTGTTTTTGAGCATGGAAGTCACCAAGCGCTGATCTGAGCCAACCTTCTCGTGTAATGTGGTAGACAAGTTCAAGATCATCTGCCTTTTTGGGATTCAACTGGGCAAAGTTGAATTGAAGGACGAGTTCTTGTTCTATTGGTTTCGAAAAGCTCACCTTAAAAACTCTCCATATTTCTCCGTTGGTGAGAAGTACCCATTCAGAGCCTTGGTTGGCAGAATAATCAACAGCTTGTTTGATATAGGATTCCTTAAGGTCAAGCCCGATTGCCTTTACTTCGATAAGAAACTGTAGGGAGCCATCCAGCTTAATTGCTAAATCGCAAAATGTTCCACGAATACTGAATTCCGAGGTAATTTCTGAATATTTGTCATAGCCGAAAATGTCTGCCATCATGTCGGTCACTATGATCACAGTGTCTGATTCGTTTACGTCCCGCGATTTGGCGGAAGCCAGAATGGGTTGAAAACGTTTGATACCAGCCGAGAGTCTCTCGGATACTTTGGTTGGTACAATCGGCATAGAGTCTCCTTTCGGGGATGGGAGTCCGACCACACACAATTGTTTAGTTGAAAAGAACTGACCTTAAAGCAGAATATCATAGGTCACGGGCTATAAATAAAACAATGTTCTTAAAATTAAAGAAGGGTGCGGGCGCAAAGATTTGAATCCCGCTCGCTCCGCCCCAAATTACGTTACTGGTGATTGTCCCCGGGAGGGGATTTCACCTTTATAAGGAGTAACACGCAATTCAATATCACTATAACAGTACTCGTTAAGCTTCTTGGTAGCTGATACGACTTCGACATCAAAAGAATACTCATTGAAATGTGCCTTCAAAATTTTCTTCATGTTGCCACCGGCAACCCACTTTGGGCTAATGGTTCTCCCCTTTTTGTCGATTAGCCTGAATTGCCATTTATATTGATCGCGAACATAGAATTCGAGTTCATCAAATTCAATTTTAAGTTTTTCGCCGGATTTCAGGGCTTTGGCACCCTTGGGATCAATAAAAATCGTAAATGGTTTACTTGGTGTATATTTCTTTGTCAACTCGGCTCTTAGTAACTCTAATTTCTTAGCCTTATCGGCTCTTAGTAACTCTAATTTCTTAGCCTTATTGGCCGCTGTCTCAGTCTCTGAAATGAGTCGATATCTGATCTTGCAGTGATTGCTGTCAAGCGAAACTATTTCGGTTTCACATTCCCCCCGTTCCCCAGACTCGTCAGACATATGACCGGCAATGGCCCGAGCATGTCTGTAGGGTACAACTCCAATTCTGCCAGTGCCTCCAACAGATCTCCGACGATATATGAATACCAGATCCGGATCATCTTTCGGTATCCAAAATTTAACGAAATCGCCTAGACGACATTCCGGTAATTCCCAGACCACTGCATCTTCAACCCAAAAAGTTGTTTCGGCCGTATCAACAGTGCCGTCATTGCGATGTAAAGAAGGAATATTATCTGCAACGATCTGAAAGAATTCCTCTCGTATATATAGAACCACTCCAAAGGCACCGATATCTCCGCTTTCTCGTTTCCATCCTCCAGATATTTTTGCCATGCAAGTGGCAGTCCTTCCATCAAATCCCTTAGAAAGCATACAAGTTCGATAATTCTCGGCATCTGTTTTACAAAGAAATCCCACCGGCTTCCCAAGGATGTCTATCCTTATAGCGTTATTATCGTATGGATTATTGTTGTCATATATTAATTGAGCTGCAATTGTCATTCTTGATCCTTCTTCTCTACGGCCGCCACAAATTCTCTCAAGGTGCTCCTGGTAATGCGATTCACCGACTACATTTACTGAAAATTCTCCTGAAACGTTAACTTCTATTGGTGCATCCTTTTTAGTGGTTTTGCCAAACAATTTGGATAGAAATCCCATAGCCTTCCCCCTTAAACGCAAGGATTCAGGATCGATTCTATTTCCACCCTTACGCCTAAACCATGACAGCCGATTTTAATAAACTCTCTATTGGAATTCGGATTCAAGTGCTGTGCGACGAATAGGATTTCAATTATGTTCTTGTGCTAGCCAAAATGCAAAATTCTCATCGCTCATAAATCCCCCACCGTTCTCCCTCTGGGAAGCCGCACAACTTTTTCTGAATTCTCCCTGAAAAGTGTTTCTCTGAAAGCTTCTTGCTCTTTAAGCTCTTTCGGGTTCAGCTCTAAATTCCCTTTTTCAGCTTCTCTTCATCTGCGAACCAAAGGGCCCGGCGTTCATCGGGTGTCAATAGATTCAGCCGCTTCAAATATTCGCTTTGCCACTCCCAATGGGGCAGGTCATTCTCGTCTCTTTCATAAAGGCTCGGCTTGCCCATAGACAGTTTTTCGCTGCAATCCCAGGCCTTCCCAGACAAAAGCCGCCGGGGCTCTTTGGACTCATACAGCCACCAAGCCCAGGGCCTTGTTCCCGGTTTTTTGGAAATGTGCTCCCGCATGAGCGAAGCCCGATGTCTAAACCAATCGGCTCGCATAGCATTATTGCCTTCGGGTGTTGCGGGATAACTTTTTCCGAAGAAGTGAAATCCCTTCAACAAATGCTCTCGATTGGCCTGGGTGAATTCATTTGAGCCTGACAACCTCTTGCGGGTTTTGTATCTAATCGTTGCCATGAAAGAACCGCGCTCCTTTCTTCCCCTGTGGAGGCCTGCCCGCCGTGGGCCGTGGGGGTTCAATATCAATTCTCATCAGCCGCCATGCCTGCAATAAGCCGCTCCTCGCTTCCTTCTCCGTTTTCAGGGCCGGGTTCTGTCTTAGTTGCTTTGTCACGGGGTCAGAAATCGTCAGCCCGTTTTTTTTAATGTCTTGCCGTGCCTCTAATAGGCGGTCGTAACATTCCAACGCCTGTCTAAGAATGAATGAGCCGCTTTCATCCATCTCGTATGAATTGAAGATGAGTTTCCACCAACTTTTTGACTCTTTTGACAAATGCCCGGGGGCTCTGCGGTAATTCATAATCACCTCTAATTAAAAAAACCTAATTTCAGCTACGGAAAGGGTCGGCGCATGGTCTCACTCGGCCTGGGCAGGGATTTTCCCCTCCCCTCCCGTACCCAATTGATAACAAACAAGTTGTCTATTGTAATGGAATTGGTTGTCATCTCAATGCTCTCCATCTTCTATAAACCTCACTCGATGTTGTCTCTTGCATTGCTCTCTTGCGGCCCTCATCTTCAGCAATTCCGCGGATGCAGAGCTCAAAGAACGCCATGTTATAAGCCCGATCGAGTTCATTAAGAAGTAGTCTAGCCTCTGCATTTCTTTCCTCGATGCCGCGCTTCGCGTTCTCAGGGGAGGGCCTTCCGGGGCCGTACCCTTGCCCCTCAGCTTTCTTTAAGATTCCCAAGTAACTCATTGCTTCTAACCTCAACTCTCAGGGTGCGAAATAAGCGAAATTGATGAAATAAGGGTCGAAAATAGGGGCTTAATTCGCTTAATTCGCTTGTTTCGCACTCTTAACTTTCCATAGTTCAATAGGCCTGCCTTCTGTTTCTTGCTGAATACACTCTGCCAACCCAAGCCTTCGAAGGGTGTCAAGGGCTTCATCAATACGTTCCGCCTTCTGATGTCGGCCTAACTTATTTGATATTTCAGTCTTGCTCAGCCGCCCGCCTTCAGACTGACTCAGGAATTCGAGAATCTTGTTAGCCAAGGCATCGCCCGCTTTCTTACCAAACACCAGCCGGGCCGAATCCTCGGCATATTGCCAAACAGCCAGGGCCGCTTTTAGATGCTTCTCTTTCAGGATGGGCGAAGAATCAAGCAGGGCGTAGAGAAGAGAGAGCCGAAGAGTAAGCGCCTCCCCCGGCTTATTACCGCACCCAATAGCCCCGGATGCTCAGCACTCAACGCCGGATAGACTTCCGCCCATCGCCCTCTAAATTCCTCAGTACGTCCTACCTCATCAACGGTACGCGCAAAATTGACCGCTTTGCGCAGGGGCTCATAGAAAGGCACAAGGGCCGCTGCATCAAGTTTCCCGCCCTCGGGCAATAGTTTGCTTCTGCGAGTGAAAAGCCATAGAAACCGATTGGAGAACCCGTTCCAACACTCAACCTCGGTGAGAAGCCTTCTTAATTCATCCGCGGTAATGTGCCCAATGATTGACACATGCGGTTCAGTCGCACTAATAGGGGAATTCCGGGTTAGGGTGCGGAGGGTTTGCCGGTCAAATGCTTGCCGAATGATTGCAGAGAGAGTGCAGCCTTCCCGGTTCATTGATTTGAGTGCCGCGCTGAATTCGGTCTCTACAACAAGCAAGCGTTTGTCATCAACGCCGGGATCCCGGGGGCCCTTCTCTTTTTTCCAACGGATCCCGCACAGCGTAAATCAGGCCCTCTCCACTAGAGAGCCCGCACGCAATGCGCTTAGATTCCCAAATCTCATCAACCTCTTTCATAATCGAATGAACCCAGCCCCAGGAAGTTCCTTTTCTAGCCTTGCTTGACTTGCCAACTAAAACAGCAAACAGATTAGTTCCATGCAAGCCCCCGTCCGCTTTGACATAAGGCCCGAACCCGATCAAGTTCCCGAGAGCAACCAAGAATTGAGCCAACAAAGCCGCGGGGTCGGCCTCTGTGTGTGGTTCAATCGTCCCTACAATGTCGCCAAGAATCCCTTGAAAGGCCTCCGGCTCAAGCGTCAATTGTGGGGAGGCCTCTTCTTCTTCCGAGCCTGAATTCAAGTCAACCTCAACCCTCCCCTCCGGCTTCTCAGGAAGCCCGAAGGCCTTCAGAATGGCCGGGGTCTCACATCCCGACGTACAGCTAAAGGCCCCGGTTCCCGGGAATAGAATCAAAGCCCCGGCCTTTCCAATACTCTTTCCAGCATGGCAGACGCCTTGAGAATGGATTGTTCCGTCCGGCCTAATAGCCGCGCTTGGATGCGCCGCAATCCGGCGCCGCAGTTCCGCGTTCAATTCATCCCAGGTTGTATAAATGCCGGGGTTCTTCCCTTTTGTCTCTTCCCTTGGCCCCGGCTCATCCTGGGGAGCGGGAAAAGCTTTCAACAGTTCTTCAGCCGAATAGCGCCGCTCCGGGTCGAATTGCCGAAGCTCAACCCGCTTGTAAACCAAGCCCGAGCCGTTCAATGAAACATGCTTGAAAAATGGGAGCCGCATCACCCGGGAAGGGTTCTTGATTGCCGGGTCTCCGCCGAAATGGGCCAATAGCCCGGCCTGCATTTGCCTCCATTGGGCCTCTGTACCGCCGGGCTTGAGTAGCCAATAAGCATGTACGGATTTTTTTGTTTCAACTCGAATGGAAGAGGGAAGAGGGGCTTTATCTAAAACTGAATGTTGCTCTGAGATAGGCCGGGTGTCGCTTTCTACAAAGGCCGCGGTATAACGGGAAATGTCTGAATCTTTGTCGCCTCCGGGGTTTACTACAAAGTAAAGCCCTCGGGTGCGATTGATTTTCACTAGGTCTGTTTTTAGCCCGGGGAGTTCTTCGAGTGTTGCCATTCGCTTGATTGGCTTAAATTCCAGCTTGTTGGAATCGCAGCCCTTCGGCCCAAAGGCCCGGAAGTGTATGGGTTCATCAGAACCAAAAAAAGCAGACAGAAACTCAGGAAGAGAGGGCGCGGGTGTGCTAGAATGATTCTGTTTATTGGAATTTGTTCCAGGCCCGCTGTTTACTCCAGCGGGCTTTTCTTTTGCCATTGGCTACCCCTTAGTCAAAAGGCAACACCTGGGCTTTAACCTGGGCGAGCTTTTTTCAAGCTGAGAAATTTTCCGCTTATATGAAGCTGCCATCTCAGCACTTTGTCTTTTTAGAAATTCAAAATCAGCCCGCAATCCGCGGGTGAGTGCTGACTCCTCGTCACACTCCGGCCTGGGTTCTGGATACATCAATGGCAATTGCATATTGGTTGTTTTCATGGTTAATCCCCTTTTAGTTCTTCCTGCTTCCTTCTTGTAAGTAGCGTTCTAATTCCCGGGCTGAAATCAGAATCCGGCGCCCAGCTCGGCAAGATTGTAGGCCGCCCTTTCGAATGTCTTTCCAAACGAAAGCCAAACTGAGCCCGGTTTTCTCAGCAACTTCCTTTGGGAAAAAAGCCGACCGCTCAACGCTTTCTTTCGAGTTCTTCATAGTGCTTCATCCTTTCCTGAATAATTTTGTTGCACTCCAACACCGTACAGACTAGAATATAGAAGAATGTTTAACACTGTTTCAACGTATTTAAACAGTATGAATAATGAAGGTCAGGAAATGAATATTCCGTATGATGAAATTGAGGAAGCGAAAACCCGCATGGTTACTGCATTGTGGCCGGTTTTCGAGAACTATCGGATTGTTGAGGGGTCGCTTGTTGGGACAGATGGGAAGCAAGATTTCGGCTTGGCTGATTCTCCAAAAGTAGCGCGGTATTTACCAATGGCCCGCCCTGAATTGCCCGGGGAGTTTGCAAAACTCGTTAATCAAGATGAATCGGCCATCCTCGATTTTGCCCGCCGCTACGGGCTTTTGGGGTACAGCCCCTTAAAAGGAGATCCTGTCACTTGGATTTCGGCCCATGCCAAAACAGTTAAGCTTCTCATGGACCTCATAGAAGGCCTTCAGGCCGGGCCTGCATCTCTAAAGGAGGTTCTCGATTCACTCATCAGCATTAAACATGGAAAGCCGCAAATCCTCTACTCATACGCTTATCGCGTTCATCTATACCCTTACCAGGCCTGGAGGCCACTGGGTCCCAATCATAAGGAAATCGCCCAGGAAATCATCAAAACGGTATTGTCCAAAAATCTTGAGGGGATGCGCTGCATAATCAAGATTGACGCCGGGGGAATCAAAAGAGGCTTTCACCCGGGTTGCTTGTTGGATGTGATTTATTGGCTTGTTGCTGATTCCGCTACACAAGCCTCTATTCGCCGTTGCCTGCATTGTCACCGCCCTTTTATTGCGACAAGTGGAAGGATGAAATATTGCCCGGCTCCCCTGGGATACAGAGGGGAGCTCAGGCCCTGCGAGTAGCCGGTGTATGGAGCGGCATAAGAACCAGAAAAGTTATCGAGCCCGGAAAGAGAAAGAGATTTCTAAAAGGAAGAAACGCGGGAGGAAAAGAAAATGATTTACAAAAGAGGCCGTTACTATTGGACCCGCTTCCATTGGAAAGCGGAAATCATAGACAAGCCAACCCGGGCCACTACAAAGAGAACCGCGGGCAAAATTGAATCAAAAATCCGCAGTGAATTAGCTGAAGGGAATTATGGAATCCTACAACCGCGCCAGGCCCCAGTTTTGAAAGATTTTTTCAAGGATGAATTCCTTCCTTTCATCGAAACAAAATTCAAAGCCTCGCCCAAATCGGCCATCTATTATAAGCAAGGGGCAAAAAGGGTTCTTTCGTCTAGCCTTGCCAGATTGCGCTTGGATGAAATCACCGACCAACACGCCGGGCAGTTTGCAGCCAAGTTGAACCGCTACTCACCCAGCACTATTAATCAGGCTCTCCGCACATTGCGCCGGGCTTTGAGATTAGCTGAGCAATGGCACAGACTAGACAGGGCTCCAAAAGTAACACTAGCCCCGGGGGAGCGCCAAAGAGATCGAATCCTTACCGATGAAGAAATGCGCCTCTACATTACCGCTTGTGCTCAGCCGTGGAGAGATTGTGCGCTTATGATGTTTTGCCTCGGGCTGAGGCCATCTGAAATTTACGGGCTTCGATGGGAACAAATCACATTAACCGAAACCGGGCTCATTGAAATCACAAAAGGGAAATCAAAAGCTGCCCGCCGCTTGTTGCCCTTAGTTCCTGAAGTTCGCAGCATTCTCCAATCCCGCCATTTAAAGCAAGGGGCCCCCGCGGAAGGATGGGTTTTCCCTTCCGGCTCAAAATCCGGGCACCTTGAACAAAACAGCGCCAAGAACCAGCACGCAAGGGCGATAGAGAAAGTGAACGAAACCTCTAAACTGAAACCCTTTCCGCCCTACTGTCTCCGCCATACTGCCCTAACTAATCTTTCCGGGCAGTGCGATACATTCACCTTGAAAACTATTGCCGGGCACAGCTCCATCACAATCACGCAGCGTTACATTCACCCCCAGGCCCAAGCCATCACGCAAGCATTTGAAAAACTCAGTGATCGGCAAAGGGTAGTGACAGATGGTAGTGACACTCCCAAAACTACCAATCTTGAACAAAAAGCGAAAATGGCTTGAAACTATTGAATTAATGAGGTTTAAGTGGTGAGCCGCCCGGGAATCGAACCCAGAACCTACTGATTAAGAGTCAGTTGCTCTGCCAATTGAGCTAGCGGCCCTTTTGCGGTAAGGCGTTAATGATGAAAAATTCGAGGCAATGCGGAATTTTTGCTTTTAAAAAATGTTCTACTGCGGATGCTCCTTTTAAACGCCTGCCTTTGAAAATATGTAATACCCATCTGAGTATGTATCCCCACAACCCTCATACATAGGCGCGGTGATCATAAACAGAGGCGCCGAGTATACCCAAGAATGTGTGCTGGAAGCAATAGACTTGATGGGGGGGCGAACTCCTGTGAGACCCACTTCTCATGTTAAGTATTCCATCGGGCGACTGGCATAAGAAGAGGGCTATAAAATGATCACTTTTGGAAGTGTTTTCCCCATTTGTCCAGCTAAGAGAAAATAAGTTCCATTACTCAATTCTGTCTAACTCCTCGTTCTTTCTAGGGATTCGGGGTCGCAGGAGGATGGCTCGAGTTCTGGCCTGACGCTTGCACTATTCCTTCTCGTCATGCAATTGCCCAGGTCAAAAGAGGGGGAAAATAACAAATGAAGAGACCAATGATAGGCTGGGTATTCTGTCTATGGGTAATTGGAGCCCCCCTTTCAAATTCGATTCTGGCGGCTCCTCCTCAGAAGGATGAATTGGTAGTTTCAGCCCAAACTAGCTTCGGAAGTGCGGGTGATGTGGCGCCAACAGTGCCCGGCAATTCTTACCGACAATGGTTTTATTCCTTCTGCTTGCCTATAGGAGGATCTCTGAATCAAACATTCCCGCTCCAGTTTCAGCTCAACGACACGAATCGAAGGAGTGGTGAAGCTGCCTCAGTAAGCTTCAACGCCGTAGGATCTCTTTCAAGTTCCATTATCCTCCCTGCTGGGTTCGAGATTTCAGATAACAACTCTATTCAAAGCACGAGATTCACTGTCGCCACAGGAATTTTGGCGGATGGGGAATACACTATTAATCTCCAGGTTCCGGCGTCCCCAATCAACAAAGTTAGCTTGTCTCACGACACCATTCACATCCACGTAACAGTCGGGTCGGGATGTATCGATTCAAAGCCTAGCTGTCTTTACCTCATGCGAATTCGATTTGCTAACAGACTGTAGCGGAGCTCGTGTGACGGGTAGTTCTGGCGGGACATTCCAAATGGTCGCCCCGAAATGATTTTCATAATGCAAAAGTGACCCGCCCAATCGGCGACAGCGGGAATTCGCTTCCTTGGTTAATCACGCTTGACAATCCAAAAAATCGAGCTATTGTCTTATGAAAGTGCCTAAATACGCACATACTTGTTGATCTTTACACGGCACGTTGTGGGTCCTTTTGATTTACTTGGAAACTAGAGCAGACCGAGGAAGAGAGTCAAAAGCATGTTAAAAGTGGGCGCCCACCTTTTTGATGGCCCCTTCGAAGACTTTTCGACGCTGCAGGAAAAGCCAGGGGTGTATGTGATCGTTTGTTATCAGTCCCCAATTTATTTCCCCATCGATTGTGGAGTGTCAAAGAATGTAAGAGACTCTGTGGAAACCCATAAAGGAGACTCTGCCTGGAAGCACAACTGCAAAACAGGAAGCCTTATGATTGGCGTACTCTATACCGATGTTGGCGACCTAGTTGAGAAAGAATTACGATCCTCCATCTTCTTCCCTTGCAGCAATCTGCAAATCCCTCCCAAAAACTCAGTCCTCTCCTGAACATGAATTCCTGCATAGGTGAATATTAAGAGAGACTGTGCAGCGGCGCTTCAGTTTCAAACGCCGGAAGACCGCTGCAGCGCCCTCGCGAAGACCAAGCTCTGGAAAGCATAATGTTTCAGGCATCGCGAAGAAGCCACCAAACCTTTTACGGAACGAATCAATTCACCAAATGAGATAGGAGTCCGTGGCTGGAACTTCCTGGCTCGGCTTTTGACGAACCCACTGCCGTCCTCTGCCTGCACCAGGAAGGTAACTCCGCGGTGGATCGTCACGTCTGCCGCGGGCTACTGAGCAAGGTATCCGCCGTCGATCACGAGTTCGGTGCCTGTCATGAAGCTCGACTCGTCGGAGGCAAGGAAAAGACAACCGTAAGCGATTTCAAGCGAGGTGCCTGCGCGCTTCATAGGCGTCACGCCGATGATGTTGGCGTTGATGGCCGGGTCCTGTGCCCGGGTCAGCGGTGTGTCAATAAAGCCCGGATGGATCGTATTCACGCGGATCCCATCACTGGCATAGGTGATGGCTGTATTTTTCGACATCATGACCAACGCGCCTTTGGTCGCGTGATAGGCGTGCGCGCCCGGCACTGCAGCGATCCCCCAGACCGAGGACACGTTGATGATCGAACCGGCCTTATGCGCCTTCATGTGCGGGATCACTTCTCTCATTCCGAAGAAGCAACCGTCCTGGTTCACACCCAGAACCTTGCGCCAGTTCTCGGTGCTGCAGTTATGTACGGCGTCATATACGGCGATGCCGGCGTTGTTCACCAGAACATCCACCCTCCCGCGCGCCGCCACGATGTCGGCCACCACTCGTTTCCAGTGCTCTTCTTTCGAGACGTCCAACTCTACTCCGGTCACGCCGGCAGGAAAGATGCCGGACGGGTTGCTTGAACTGCCGGCATAGACAATCGCGCCCTCCCGGGTGAACAACTCGGCCACGGTAAAACCGATGCCGCGTGATGCGCCGGTCACAAGCGCCACTTTTCCTTTGAGCCTCATTTCCTTCCCTCCTCTGGTTGATCATTCGACATCGACCTGCGGATCGCTTCCGAACCGACAGGTGAACGTGTTTTCTGCGCTCTGCCTGCGACGGTCATTCCGCGGAACGGTCGCCATCAGTTGCCGACACCACCAGATCTGCCATTCTTGCCGACGAGCCTTCGGGAAAGCGTCTTTCGATTACCCGTCGTTCTGGTCATACGGCAATCCCGCAGCAAACGATTCAGCGATGTGCTGTCGCCCGCCTTCATCATTCGGTAATGCGGTTTCAAAGCCTCCCAAAAAGGTTCTGGATTCGTTCGGTAGAAACAGGTATTTCCTTTTTGGCATTTAGGGAACCCCAGTATAGTCAATGGTCGTTTTATAATGAACAGTAATTTCTTAGGTAATGCGTTAGTTACGGGGGGAAATCTGTAAGGGCAAGGCCTTCGGTGACGATTTGAGATTGTCGCTTCTGTAGCGGCTGGGCGGGTAGGGACGGACCGCCGGGCCGTCCGCGGCGCGCTCGGCGAGCGCGCCCTACCAGAAATTCCCCCGATAACTAACGCATAACTTTCTTAGCTCCATTCGACTTGACACCAGAGGTTTCCAAAATGCTTCTCGCTACCTTCTCAGGGGACTTTCAATGGAGAATCATCTGCCGTTGTTCAATATTCATCTCTCATTTTCAATTGAAAGGGGTAAATGAAAAATGGTAAATGGAAACTGATCAATGACAAATAGGAATGTCGCAAACGGGAAAGGCCACGCCTGAAGGTTAACGCCTTCCTTTGAACGTTCCAGAGGGGACGAGTTTTCATTTCCTTCCTTTAGAGGATTGGGTTCGCTCGTGGTGAAATGCGAGCAAGATGCCCGCGCTCCCAGCAATGAAGGCCAGATTAGCTTGCACAGGTGGCTAAATTCTACTAAGGCAGATGTGAAACTGACGGGTAAGGCATTTATTTTACAACAACTTAACCACGCCTCTAAAATACAGCTCATTCAATCCTTTCTACTCGACGATTATTCAAAAAGGAATTTAAGATAGGTTGTTGTGTCTCGAGGTCTTCTGCCCGGATAGGGGGGGGCAGACTGTGCCGCCGCATGAGACGCAATGCTTGGGCAACATCTTGCTTTGCTATGACTACAACGAGTGAACAGATACAACAGGTAAAGGCTTGTTTCGAGAGCAGGGACCATGGGCTGCTCATGAAGATTGTGGCGCAAGCTTCCGGCCCCTCTGGCCAAAAAGTACTGGAAGAACTCGAGATCCAAATTGAAAACCTCAAGAATGAATCGACCAAGCAATTTGATCAGGAGCGTTACAGCGACTGTTTAAAGTCGTTTCAATTTCTTTGTCAGCTTGAGCCACAGAACCGTAATTTCAGAGATTACCTCGAACTCAGCCGGCAAATTCTGGTTGATCAGGAATCAAGCCACGACAAGACAGGTGTCGTGAGTGCTTTCCAGGTCTTTGATGAAGCAGATCTAGTACTCAAGCAGCCTAGAGGACCCCGTAAGGATGTCCCCGATAATGAACGGGTGACGCAAGCCAGCCCCTTGCCTGTGGTCACTTCTGCTCCAGAGAGCAGCCTGGTGGAGTTATCAAAAGTCAAGGATTCGGGGGTAGGTCCGAAGACGGATGGGGTGAACCACCTCTTAAGAAGAGTTGTTAGAGTAGCGGCACTTGTTGCCAGTATTGTGTTATTTTTAGCAATGCTGAATCATTGGACCCATCGTGTGCGCGCCCCCCATCTGCCCGACCAACCCGTCGTTGAATCGAATCAAAGTCAGTCTTCCGGGGGAGAATCGAAAGAACTTCAGATTGCAGAGCCTAAAAAGGTGGATCCTCGAGACGCGCCCATTGAATTGCATGATCCCGTTGTCCAGAACGCACCAAGTCCCCCAGAGAGCACTCAAGAAGATTCACTGATAACGGAAGTCTTTCCCGTCGTTCATGAACATCGCCTGGGTAGCTGCAAGGGACAGTTACAAATTTCAAGTCGTTCTATCAGATACCTACCTTTTGAAAATTCTGGAGATGCATTCAAACATTCCCCCTCAGACATCATTGAAATTGAACTCGACCACAAACTAAAGATACAGTTTGCGGATAGAACGTATCGTTTCGCAGCCAATTCTTCCGAAAGTAAAGAAGCCAATCAAGTTGAGCTGAACCGGATCTATCGAAAATTGATCAAGTTCAGGCATGAGACTCAATAACGGCTAAACCCGAATTACGAAGTTGGGCAGGCGGAATTTCCATCTGATTGCTGTTTTGACTGACCTGCGGATTCAGGTGGAATGCGCGCTCCGCCGCGCGTTCATTGAGCGTACGCGGGGGGACAGCGGTCCCACGTGCCCACTCCACCCTAGCGACGCTCACACAACTTCGGAAATCTGGGGTAAATGGAGTACCTGTAGTCAGAAGTCCTGCAGGGAGCGGGTTCCACTTTCAATACTCCCCATATTCCGACACGGTCATCGTTTTTATTAGGAACAATAGCTCATTCCGTTCCTTCAAACAGCTTCATCAAGGAAAATCGATGAACATTGGCTTTTTTTTAGTTGTGGTGACGTACAAAGAAACTAGCTCTTCCAAAGTGAAGTCGGATGGGGAATTGAAAGCTCTTTTTTTGGAAAGAAGGAGTGAGCGGAGTTCCACGACGCCAATTGTCGATTGCCGATTGAAAAGCTAGCTCTCGCAAAGAACGCAAAGGACGCAAAGATAAGTAACAAACTGAACCACGAGGAACACGGGGAAAGCCAACTGAATGAGTGTCCAAGGTCTAAAGTCGAAAGTCAAAGCTTAAAGCAAAAGCGTAAAGTAGATATGGCCGCAAGAAAGCGTATAAGGTGTACCCCCACGACCCTAATCTCCCCTTATATATAGGTGGGAAAACAAAAAGAAGGAGAATCTGCTCACTGCTTTCTGCCTTTTGACTCCGGACTCCGGATTCCTAACTCCGGACCTTTGACCTTTGACTCCGAACTCTGGACTCCGGTCTCGCAGGAGTTCGACCCTCCAGAGCATCAAGAGATTCAGAAATTTCAATTTTGGTGGGGACGGACGTATTCCCTGTTGACAGAGGGTTTAAGCGAAGAGTTCCATGACAGGTTTCCCCTTGCCATCTTTCGTCACATAAACAGGTCTCTGCTCCACAATGTATGCCAGATCGGAAGGAATTCCCAAGGCATAGTAAAGAGTTGCGTGCAGGTCTTCAATCGTCACCGGGTTTTCAATAATTTTACAGGGTCGCTCGTCAGCGGTCTTTCCGTAGAGGAAGCCTTTTTTAAAACCTCCACCAAAAATCAATACGCTGCAGGCTTCGGTAAAGTGCCGGTGCATGCCGTAGTGTTTGGGTTCTGTCATGATGTCGGGTTGTTTGATTTGATCTCTCACGGTTCGTCCGGGCTTCCCTTCCACCATCATATCTCGCCCAAATTCACTGGCGATGACTACAATGGTTCGATCCAGCAACCCTCGCTCTTCGAGATCCAGAATGAGCTGGGAAACCGGTGCATCAATATCTTCCTTCATTTTGATGGTTCGTTGATGCCCGTTCTCATGAGTATCCCAATGCCGGAAGGGGATGTATTCCGTGGTCACTTCGATAAAGCGTGCCCCCGATTCCGTGAGTCGCCGCGCCAATAGGCATCCCAGCCCAAATCGGCCGGTATTGTAGGTGTCATAGATGGCTTTGGGTTCCAGGGAGAGATCGAACGCTTTGGCCGCTGGAGAATTGAGCAGTCGATGAGCGTTTTCTACAGAACGGAGGAGAGAATCTTGCTGGTAGTCACTTCCATAACGGAGGATGGGGCTGTCGGCTACCAGTTGGTTGTATTTTTCGTAGCGCTGGCGAAAGCGCAGCGCACTCATGTGAGATGGCGGGCGAGTACTGGCCACCGAATCATTGGGATCCGGTATGAAGAATGGTCCGTATTCAGTCCCTAGGAATCCAGCGGTGTGAAAGGCCTTCAGTGAGTCGCTTTCTGCGCCAATTTCCAAGTTTTGTCCAACATCAATGAAAGCAGGGACATCGGGGTTTTTCGCCCCAAGCGTTCGTGAAATCATCGCCCCTAAATGAGGCACGGCCACAGATTGAGGGGGTTCATATCCGGTGTGCCAATGAAATTGATGACGCGAATGGAGGATAAATCCGAGATCGCCGACACGATGGCTGCGGATGAGTGTGCCGCGGTCCATAATCTTGCTTATCCGTTCCAGACCTTGAGAAAGCTTGATGGTATCGACAACGGTATCAATGCTTGGAAATGTACTCAGGACGAGGTTAGAAGCGAGCCCGGATTCATACGGCGTATAGCGTTTCGGATCGAAGGTCTCCGTCTGTGCCATGCCGCCCCCCATCCAAAGCAGGATGAGAGTATCCGCCTTCGGCTGGATTTTCGTTTTCTCCGCTGGCCAAAGCGTTTTCGGGAAGCCTCCCGCCAATGCCGCCATTGTGGCCGCTGCCGAAGAACGGAGAAAGTGACGCCGGTTCACCCCCTGAACCATTTCCTTCGCGACGTCTTTCATTGCTTACCTCCAACAATCGCTTTTTATCTTAGGGCCAAACTTGGAAAAAGTCACTGGATGAACTGAAACTCAGGTGTCAACAGAATAGCCCAGAGAAGATCTTCCAATCCGTCCAGCGATATTTTCTTAGTGCCGGGAGGGGTTAAAAGGAATTCGCGCGCTAACAGTTTCTCCTGATCGTTGGGTCCTCGACTGAGCGCATACAAGTACAGATACTGGGTCAAACTGTCAGCCGTATATTTTCCCGACTTATATGGGACAGGAGTGTCACCGCTGACTTTGACGAGCCTGTCCGGATCTGGCTTTTGGCTAAAGACAAAGAATCGGGTTCGAGGACTCACATCATCCCGCTGGCTATTGTCATCCACTCCGATGATTGCTCGCAAATGTGTAAAATGCCCTTGGCCAAGATCAAAGACCAGTTCCGAGGAAGAAGGCCCAACGAATGCATCCGAATATTCCTTACCTTCCAGATGGAGCACCCCTTGTTTGAATGGGAGTTCACTTCTCAAGTCCTGCAGACGTTTCTCACCACCTGGTCCTGTCAAAATCGCATTGGCCCATCCCGTAGTCACCAGACTCGGGTTGTAGGAGCCCGACTCGACGGAGAGCAGCCACAATTGCGAGGCTCCCGTAATGTCAATATCCACGATCCCGCTCTTTTTCGTGAGGATGCCGCTATCAAAGAGGTTCAGAGGCGGGACCATCCTTTGGTTTACCAGGTTCTGTGCCCCGCGCCGCAGGATGCGAGAAAAATCTTCTCCATTGACCAGCTCCAAAGACTGAAGGGTAGTGGCTTCTTCGCTCCGGGTCGTAAATACCTGGTCGCGAATCGGCCTCCCTAAAGCCCGTGTCAAGGGGCTCGACTTCAGCCTCCAGTCACGGGCAAAAATTCCGGCACCTCCCTCTTGAGGGATGACGACTCGCCATTCGCCGGTGATGGAAGATGCGGCATCCACAAACTCTTCTGCGGTCAGCCGTCGCAATTGAGGTCCTTTGAAAACGTATTGTTTTTCGCCGCGTACCTCAACCCGGACCGCTGGCAGTTGATACGTTTGAGACGTCATGATCCGACGAAGCAGAACCTTCAGGTCGTACCGATGCTCTACAAAATCGCATGCGAGCCAGTCCAGCAAATCAGCGTTCCATGGCTGAACGTCCATATCATCTACCGGTTCAACCAATCCCCTTCCAAACAGCCTTTTCCAATAACGGTTGACCAGGGTCCGTGCGAACCGGCCGTTTTCGGGTTTCGTCATCAACTGAGCCGCCGCCGCCCGCCGCGCCGCCAAGGGAGCATCTGTTTCCACCGAACCCAACTCAGGGTAGACAAACTTAGTTTTGGACATCTCCCCGAGCTTGATATCGCACCTGACCAGTTCAAGAGGTTTTTCGGAAAAAAACCCAGCCAGACCGTAGCTGTCGCGAAGCTTCCATTGATTGATAAAACTGTCATGACAGGAAGCGCATTTGAGGTTGATTCCCAAGAAAACTTGAGCACTGTTCTGGGCTGCCTGCATCGGAGGGGTCTGGCTGGCACTGACTTCCCCCCGCCAGTTCACACCAATTAGGTATCCCTCGGGACCGTCCGGCTGAGCGGGATTGAGTAAAGCGGATACGAAACGATCATAGGGCAGATTATCTTCAAGCGCTTTGAGTAACCAGGGGCTGATGGATTTTCGGACTCCGTGATAGACGACTCCCTCGTCGTTGCGCAAAAAGTCGTTCCACAGACTGATCCATTGCTCGCTATAGTTTTTCGAATGAGCCAGAAGCTGGTCGATGAGGTGTTCGCGTTTATTTGCGGAGGGATCTCGTAGGAACTCCTGCAGTTGCCCAGGAGTGGGCAACAGACCCCAAATGTCCAGATAGACTCGTCGCGCGAACACCGCGTCAGGAACGGGCGCGGGAAAAGAAAGTTGGTGTTGCTTAAAATATTCAGCAATGAATCGATCGACAGGATGCTGCAGTTCGGGAGCTCCTGTCTCGGGAATTGCCGGCCGGCGAGGTCCAAGGGTTGGTACCCACTTCGAGTTGGCCAGCTCAGTCCAGGCGGCTCCGCCGTCAATCCAGGACCTTAAGAGCGCGATTTCACCGGAACTGAGAGGCTTGCCACCTAGAGGCATTTGTGGTTGTTTCTCTCCCGTCACATGCAAAAACAACAGACTCGAGGCGCTTGAACCTGGAACAATGGACGGGCCATTCTGCCCGCCTTTCAATAAATCAGCGCGCGTCATAACAGATAGGCCGGCCTGCGGCGAGTTCTTACCGTGACAACCCCCGCACTTGCCATGCAAGAGAGGCTGAATGTCACGTGCATAATCGGGAGTTGTATTGTCATTGGCCTGTTTGACCTCAGACGAAAACACCATCGGAACCCAAAATAGCGAGAGGACCAGCACGAAAATGCAGGATTTCTTAAGGAGAATGATTCGGTTCAATGAAATTGACCTCGTTACACGATGTTGCCCGTTTGCCACTCGACTGAGCGCAGCATGAACTCATGTTAGCATGATTCTGGATCGAACCTTCTCAGTTGAGAGGGAAACTGTAAGACTTGATTGCGACATAGAGCCGCAGCGCGTGCATTTTACCGATTACGTTGCTGACACCCAAATGAATTAATTGTGTCGTTAGCGAAAGAGAACGGACGTGGCATAATCAATCTGGCCGGAGTTGTCGGGAGTTGTGATTTACACCCCATCATCCCCAAGGAGTAGCACATGACACCATCGCCGGGCTTCTCTCAGAATCAGACTCTTTTTGGTTGGGGAGAAGAGGAAGGAATTGTTGCTCTGGAGTTAGAAGGAGATGAAGCGATTCGCGTTTACCGAAGGCGAAGCGGCAAGCTGGAGTCTGAACTGCAAGAATTTCGCCCATTCTTATGGCTTGAAAATCCAGATTTGCTGCAGGATTTCAAAGGAAAATTCCAGCTCGCTCCGTTAAGCGGGAGTCTTCGTTATCAAACATTAGCCACCTTCAACTCCTGGAATGAAGTCAATGCCGCCAGAAAATTCCTCAACAAGGTCACGGGTTTTGCTCGATCCGATCGTTTGTCGCCTTACTTCTTCTTAAGTGATCCCGTTCATCAGTACCTCCTCTTAAGCGGACGAACCTGCTTTAAAGGAATGAAACTTTCGGATTTGAACCGAATGCAGTTGGATATCGAAACATATTGTGCTTCCGGTTTTGAATTCTGTTCTGCCCAGCGAGAGGAGGATCGGATTATTGCCATCGCCTTGAGTGACACGAGCGGCTGGGAGACCGTCCTGTGGGGGAAGGAACTGCCCGAAGCAGAGATGCTCCATCGCCTGAATCTTCTGATTCAAGAACGCGACCCCGATATCATTGAAGGCCATAACATCTTCAAGTTTGACCTAAGCTATATCCAGGAAAGGGCTAGACGCCATGGACTGACCTTGCCTTGGGGACGAGACGGAAGTGAAGCGACCGCTTATGATTCCCGCCTCCTGATTGCGGAGCGCACGATCGATTACCCCAAATGGCAAATCCATGGCCGGCACATCGTGGATACCTGGATCCTCTCTCAATTCTATGACGTGAATGTTCGGGAGTTGGAGAGCCTTAGCCTGAAAGAGATGGCAAAACACTTTGGCCTTGTCAGCGAAGATCGATCGTATGTGGAAGGGAATCAGATCAGCCGAACTTACGACGAAGACCCGGAACGGCTGTATCGTTATGCTCTGGACGATGTTCGAGAGACTCGGGGGATCTCAGAACTCTTGCTTCCAAGTTACTTCATCGAAGCCCAAATCTTTCCTTATAATTTTCAGGATGTCGTCGTTCGCGGAAACGCGACCAAGATTAATGCGTTGTTTCTGAGAGAATACCTGCGCTGTCGCCATTCTATTCCGTCTCCGCCCACCGAGAGCCAGGACTTTGTAGGAGGTTACACGGATATTTTTTACACGGGGGTCGTCAAAAATGTCATTCATTGTGATGTCACCTCTCTGTATCCCTCGATCATGCTTTCGAACGAGATCAAGCCGGCCCAAGACGAGCTCGATGTTTTCTTACCACTCCTCTCAGACTTGAGAAATTTCCGCGTCGAAGCAAAAAGGCTCTCCCAGCGGGCGAGTACGAGCGAAGAGAAGATTCATTACCAGGCTCTCCAGTCAGCCTTCAAGATATTGATCAACTCTTTTTATGGCTATCTGGGAACATCCTTCTCGAATTTTTCAGATTATCAGGCAGCCGGAGAGGTGACCGAGTCCGGACAGAGCATTCTGAGACAAATGATTGTCTGGCTACAAGAGCGAGGTTGCCAGATTGTCGAACTCGATACGGATGGGATTTATTTTGTTCCGCCGGCCGGTTCAGAAAGCCTGGAGGAGTCGGAACGCCTGATTCAATCGATGGCCGCGATTCTGCCGGAAGGGATCGAGGTGGAATTGGATGGTCATTACCAAGCGATGTTTAGCTATAAGATGAAAAACTATGCCCTGTTAGGTCACGACGGGAAACTGACGCTCAAGGGATCTGGACTACGATCACGCGGCTTGGAGCGGTTTCAGCGCCAGTTCCTGAGGGATCTAATTAGGTTCTTGCTGCAAGGTGAGCACGAAAAAATAGTCCCGTTATATGAATCGCTACTTTTCAAAATCGAAAACCATCAAATGGACGTTTCCGAGTTCTGTAAAACTGAAACGCTTTCAGAGACTCTCACCAGTTACCAACAAAAAATTAGGGAAAAGAAGCGAAATCCCACAGCGCTCTATGAACTTGCGTTGAAGTCTGAAAGAGACTACCAGCCGGGCGATCAGCTCTCCTATTATGTGACGGGCACAAAGAAGAATATCCGAGCCTACGATAACAGCAAGCTCTCGAGCCAATGGGATCCCGCTCACCCCGACGAAAACGTCGCTTATTACAAGGATAAGCTGGAAGAGCTTTTCGAAAAATTCCGGCCCTTCATTCCGGCCTGCGAATTACCGGGCCAAAAGGAATTGGAGATGTAAATGGTATTTACTTGCGGCGGTTCTTCTTGGCCTTTTTCTGCGACCGCTGGATCTCTACTCCAACGGCGTTCAGTTTTGGGCTGAAGGGTTGAAGTTTGCGGACTTTGACCAGCACTTTCTTGACAGGAAAGTGGTTGAGAATTTCACTGCAGAGCTGTTCGGCGACTTCTTCCAAGAGCGTATAGGGTCTACGTGTGCATACTTCTTCAATGCATCGAAACATTGCCGTGTAATCCACGGATTTTTGGAGATCGCCTGACTTTCCGGCTGGTCTCAACTTCACGTAGAGATTGAAGTCTAGACCACAGGGCTGGGCAACGGAGCGCTCTTCGTCGGTCACTCCTACGTGAATCTCGAGGCGGATATCCTCGAAAAGAATCTTATCCATAATAGTTCCACGATAGAAAACCCTCGCCTCGAAGTCAATTGGTTTGCTATTGGAGGGTGTAGCTCTGCGACGCCGTTTGGTAGCGACAGGCCTCCCGGCCTGTCGAGCCACGCAATTGCCAAGCAAATGTTGGCTCTTAGCCAATCGACAGGCGAGGATGCCTGTCCCTACCGCGTCGGCAAGCGAGTTTAGTTCTCCGCTCCCTCGTGCGGAATATCCACACAGCCTTATGGGGGCCAGCGTTCCAGGAAACTTAATATCTAGGATTGGGTTTTTGCCCCTGGACCGACGAGCGGCTGTCGTTTTTGGATAGGGTAATCTCTACGGAGCGGATGTCCTTCAAACTCTTCATACAAGAGAATGCGTTTTAAGTTCGGGTGCCCGCGAAACTTCACCCCGAACATATCCCACACTTCGCGCTCAAACCAATTCGCAACCGGCCATATGGATACAAGCGAGTCCACTTCCGGATTTCTCGAGGGGGCGGGAACCTTGATTCGAACGCGGTGTTTCTTGCTGAGGGAAAAAAGGTGGTAGACCACTTCAAAACGGTGCGGTTTGTCCAGTTGCAGGCAATCGACGGCGCTTAGATCCATCAAGTAATCATAGTCGAGTTCGGGATCTGTTTTAAGGAAGGTTGCGATCGGTACAAGAGCATCCGGCTGAATTAATGCCGTGTCATCTCCACGAAAGGAATGACTCTCAAGGAGACTGTCGGCAAATTTTTCATGAAGCTTAGTCAGCGTGAGACTTTCTTCCGGCATGATTTAGAACTCTTGACGGGAATGTTGGATCTTCTCCTGCAACTTCATTAAGCCGTCCAGAACCGTCTCAGGGCGCGGCGGGCAGCCGGGAATATAGATATCGACAGGGATGATCGTGTCAATTCCCTGAACCGTAGCATAGTTGTCATAAAAGCCACCTGTACAGGTACACACCCCAAAGGCAATCACCCACTTCGGTTCACACATCTGATCGTAGATAGTTTTCAAGACTGGGGCCATCTTATGGTTGATCGTTCCTACGACGAAAAGCACATCGGCCTGGCGAGGGGAAAATCGGGGGAACCCTGCTCCGAACCGATCCAGATCGTAGTGCGAAGCCGCTGTTGCCATGTACTCCATGCCACAGCATGCCGTGACAAACGGGTACTGGAACAAAGAGTATTTCCGAGCCCATCCGATGGCTTTCTCGAGCTTCGAGGTGAAATATCCTTGTGAAAGCATGAACCAAAGCCTTATGAATGCAAAAGAAGATGACCTGCAGACGTCCCAACGAACGTGGGGAATATACCACGGCTTACCCTGAATGGCAAACAACCGCGAAAGCCTTGTGACCAGCCAAACTTCATGGTACAACCTGAAACGGTTTCGAACGGAGGTGGCAAAATCTCCTGCAGGAGTCGTTATAATTGATGACCCTTATGAGACACTTGTTGGCAACCTCCCTCGCAACGCCCTGAAGATGTAAAGAGATTGTAGCGGCGCTCTATGAGCGTCGACCAAGCCGTTGAAATGAGAAGAACACGGCGGTCCCAGACCGCAGCTACAGCTGATTTCTACACGCCTTCCCTTTAGGGTGGATTTGAATGTTGGCTCATGGGCCGTGTGATCAATACTGCCCAAGCAGGTTTTTGGAGAAATGGGATATGAAAAAAACATTGTGGTTAGCCGTCTCACTCTTGGCGATTCCTCATTTAATTGCCCAGAACGTCCAAGTCCAGGAGTTTGTCCTGGGAAACGGGATGAAGCTCTTAATGGTTCCACGGAAAGGGGACCCTAACGTCGCTGCCGGGTGGGTCGCGAAAGTTGGCTCGGTCAATGAGGCGCCGGGCATCACGGGGATCTCCCACTTATTTGAGCACATGATGTTTAAAGGGACGCATGTCATCGGAACGAATAACATCACCGAAAACCTCCAGCTTATTCAGGAGATGGACGCTGCCAAAGCAGAGATTCGGCAGGAAGAGCAGAAGCTGATTGAACGGCAACGACTCGGTGAGATTAGTGATTTGACGGATCCCAAAAATCGGAGTCCGCGCCACCAAGAGTTATTGGCAAAATATGAAGCGCTCTTGAAGCGTGAGAAGGAATTGATCATCAAAGATGAATTTGATCGCATTTACACTTCAGCCGGCGCCTCCGGCATGAATGCCGGAACGGATTACGATGCCACGGTTTATTTCGTCAACCTTCCCGCCAACAAGCTGGAACTTTGGTTTTGGATGGAGTCCGATCGATTATCGAATCCGGTTTTTCGAGAGTTCTACTCAGAGCGTGAGGTCGTCAAGGAAGAACGTCGTATGAGAACCGACAGCACGCCGACAGGAAAATTCCAAGAGGAATTCGAATCCATTTTCTGGGAGTCCGCCCCCTATAGCTGGCCTGTTGTGGGATGGCCCAGTGATCTGGATGCTATCACTCGCGAGGAAGCTAGAGCGTACTTCGATATCAATTATGCTCCGAACAACATAACGGCCTGTTTGGTCGGAGATTTTGACCCCCCCCAGGCCATTGAACTGGCCCAGAAATATTTTGGGCGCCTGAAACGGGGGCCCAAGGACCCGGCTCCACCGCGCACGCGAGAGGTCAAGCAATTGGCTGAGGTCCGCATGATCGCTTATGCCGAAACCAGTCCGGAAGCGGTTATCCGGTATCATACCGTTTCCGATGGGCATCGGGACGAGCCGGCGTTGCGGATTTTGGCGGATTTGTTGAACGGGCGTACGGGTCGGTTGTATCAGTCTCTGGTATTGGAGCAGGCAGTAGCCAACAGCGTTTCAGCGAGTAATAACGGTTACAAATACGAAGGGTATTTTGAGTTCAACGGCGTGGCCAAACCCGGTAAAACTCCAGAAGAGGTCGAAGCCGCGATTTACAAGGAGATTGAAAAGATTCAAAAGGAACCGGTTGGCGAACGGGAATTGCAGAAAGTAAAAAATCAAAATGCTGCCACCGATTTTCGTCGGCTGGAAAACAACTTTCAACTGATGTATCAGTTGCTGGCCTATGATTCGGGGCGCGGCTGGCGGGAAATCAACACCGATCCAAAGCTGATTCAAGCCGTGACGCCCGAAGCCATCCAACGTGTGGCCAACACCTATTTCTCACCGGAAAACCGGACTGTCGGTATCTATTACACCAAAAAGAAAGAAGCGGGGTTGAAAACTTCCGAAGGAGGAAGGTAACGATGAAGCGACTGCGCATTCGTTTGCTCTTGATGACTCTTGGGCTCCTCCTTCTCTTATTAGGGAATGAGTCTGTGGTGGCTCAATCTTCCTCCGTTGGAACTCAAATTGTGGAGCATCCTCGCGAATTGAAGTTTCCCAAACTGGATTTCGTTCCACCGAAGGCGGCCAACTATCGCAAAGTCTTGAAGAATGGGGTGGTCGCCTATATGGTGGAGAACCACGAGTTTCCTCTCGTCAGTGTCTCCGTATTGATCCGGGCAGGAAGTTATCTCGACCCGAAAGGGAAGGTAGGCCTGGCTGTAGCGGTAGCCCAACAGATGCGAGTCGGAGGCACGAAGACTTACAGCGCCAATCAATTTGATGAAGAGGCAGACTTCCTGGCAGCGACCCTCAACAGCGGGATGGCTGGGACACAAGCCACGGCCAGCCTCAATTGTTTGAGTAAGGACTTGGGAAAGGGGATGGCCCTGTTTTTCGAGATGCTGAAGAACCCGCGCTTCCAACAGGAACGCCTGGATTTATACAAGAGCCAGATGATCCAAAACATGGAAAGAAGAAACGATCGGACGGATACCATCCTGGCCAGGGAATGGGGGCGTTTGATGCGGGGGACCCACCATTTTTCTACCGCCGAGCCCACCGGAGCTTCGGTGGAATCATTCTCCCGCGAAGATCTCGTCGAATTTCACGACAAATATTATCATCCAGGATCGTTCATCTTCGCTATTTCAGGCGACTTTCAGGTAGCTGAAGTGCAAACCCAATTGGAAGCGATGATGGAGGGATGGTCTGTGCAAACGAAACTCGTTCCCCCCGTTCCCAAACCTGATTTTACCCCCAAGCCTGGCGTTTATATGGTGAACAAAGCAGAAGTCAATCAAGGTAACGTCGCGATGGGACACCTCGGAACGATGCGCGATAATCCTGACTATTATGCATTGAGCATTATGGACGATATCCTTGGCGGCGGAGGGATCTTTACAAACCGGATCATGTCCAGAGTCCGTTCGGATGAAGGGTTGGCTTATGGAGCCGGATCCGATTTCGGCTTTGGGGTCTACTACGATGGAATTTTTCATGCCGGCTTCCAATCCAAGAGCCCGACCTGCGCGCAGGCTGCCACAATTATCCTTGAAGAAATCGAGAAGATCAGGACCACAAGAGTCACCCCAGAAGAGCTTGAGATTGCGAAAACTTCAGCCGTTGAAATTTTTCCGCGCTATTTCGCGAGACCGGCCCAGATCGCCGGCACTTTCGCGAACGATGAGTATACGAAACGGAAGCCGGACTTCTGGGATACTTACCGGGAACGGATCAAAGCCGTTACGACCGACGATGTGCTTCGAGTTGCTCAAAAATACTTAATGCCAGAGAAGCTGGTCTATCTGGCGGTCGGGAATGTGGACGACATGCAGAAAGGAAACGCTGACGCCCCCCAGTATTCGTTCAAGAAACTTTCCAAGGATGGAGCAATTCAATTGATTCCTTTGCCCAATCCGTTAACGCTGGTTTATCCCAAATAGACCGAGGAGCTTTCGGCACGGCCCTCTGAAGTCGACTCTTGTCATGAGCAACATTCGGTCCATTGCCACTCTTATTCCCTACCTTAGAAATTACCAGCTGAGGCTGTGGGTTGGGGTAGTTTGCGTGACGCTTTCGAACTTAGCGGCGACGATTTCCCCCCTCATTCTCAAGACAGCCATCGATCGGCTCGGTAAATCCATTTCCACCGAAGGGTTGCTAGCCTATGGGCTGCTGATTCTCCTGTTTGCGGTTTTGGAGGGGATATTCCTCTTCCTGATGCGCAAGATCATGATCGGGGTTTCACGATATCTGGAATATGACCTGAGAAACAATCTGTTTGCCCATTTGCTGGGGCTGACCCAAAGGTATTATCAGAGCAACAAAACCGGCGACATCATGTCTAAAGCAACGAATGATCTATCGGCCGTCCGCATGATGCTGGGGCCAGGGATCATGTACTCCGCTAATACGATTGTTCGCCTGGTCATCGTGTTGTTTCTCATGCTTCGAATCAGCGCATTAATGACCTTGTTTGCACTCGTCAGCATTCCGCTGGTCTCTCTGGCGGTTAAATATTTTGGGAGCCTCATTCACCGGCGGTTCGAAAAAATACAAGAATCCTTTTCAGAAATCAGTGCGCGCGTCCAGGAGAATCTAGCCGGAGCGCGGGTCATCCGAGCATTCGTGCAGGAGCAGAGCGAGATCGAACAATTTAAACGGCTCAATCAGGAATACATCTACAGGAATTTACAACTGATCCGCGTCTGGGGAATGTTCTACCCGCTGCTGGGGACAATGCTGGGTTTGGGAGGAGTCTTTGTTCTATGGATGGGGGGACGTCAGGTCATTGCAGGGCGAATTACACTGGGGGATTTCGTCGCCTTTAATGCCTATCTCGGGATGTTGTCCTGGCCCATGATTGCGCTGGGCTGGGTGATTAACATCGTAGAGCGAGGGACGGCTTCATTGGGACGCATTAACCAAATCTTTGCGGCACAACCGGAAATCTGGGATGAGTCTGTCCGAATAGTGGCCCCTCGTTATGGCAGTAAGGGATTACAGCCTCAGGAACGCCAGTTCATCCACCGCCAAGCCTCCGGAGGGACGGCGGATCATTCTAGGTTCAGGGAAGGAATCGCTTCGGGATCGGACGCCCCTCGACCGCCCATCTTTGAAGCAGAGATTCAGGGGGAGATCGAATTTCGGGCCCTCTCGTTTGCGTACAATGGGCTGCCCGTTCTTAAGGACATATCCCTTTCCATTCCGCACGGTGCAACTTTTGCGATTGTCGGGGAAACGGGATCAGGCAAAAGCACACTGGTAAACCTGCTGACAAGGGTCCATGACTATACAGAGGGAGAGATCTTGATTGATGGCCAACCACTTCGCCGCTACTCTCTCTGCAACTTACGTTCAAGTATTGGCTATGTCCCTCAGGAAACCTTCCTGTTCACCGATACGATTGCCTGCAACATCGCATTCGGGACGCCTCAAGCGACAGGGGATGAAATCCGTGAAGCGGCCCGGCTGGCCCATTTTCTTCCCGACGTGGAGGGGTTCCCGAGGAAGTTAGAAACAATCATTGGGGAGCGGGGGATCACGCTTTCCGGTGGACAGCAGCAGCGGACCGCAATTGCCAGAGCGCTGATCGGTAATCCGAAAATCTTGATTCTGGACGATGCCTTGTCCAGTGTGGACACGGTGACGGAAGAGCGCATCCTGAATGCCTTGAGGGAAGTGATGCAGGATCGAACCTCGATCCTGATCAGCCACCGGGTGTCGACAGTTAAGTTTGCCGACCAAATCATCGTTCTCAGAGACGGAACCATTGCAGAGAAAGGCACCCACGAGGAATTGATTCAAAGGGGCGGGTATTATGCAGAGCTTCACCAGAAACAGTTGCTTGAAGAAGAGTTGGCGGGTGCGTGAGCTGAGGGGTTTAGTTGGCACTCGTAGGGTTTCGCCCCCCTTGAATCTGCCGAAGTTCGTAGCGCAGAGTCGTTTTTGACTCTGCGGTTCTGTCGGTGGAGTGAGATTGTTGAAAGGGTTTTTGACGATTGCGACCACCCCCTCGCCCCCTCCTAACCAAGGAGGGGAATTCTTAGCGTAAAATCGGTTTATGAGCCCATACCAGGAAGAAGAAGCCATTGATCGAACTTACGATGCACGCTTGATGCGTCGATTGCTGAGCTATCTGCGGCCTTACCGGATCAACGTGCTGGCTGCCATGGGGCTGATTGCAGTTGCCTCAGTCTTGCAAGTCAGTAGTCCCTACCTCACGAAAATTGGAATCGATAATTACATTGTGAAGAAGGACATGGCCGGGCTTAACAAGATCGTTTTGATCTACCTGGCAATCATTGTTTTCGGCTTTTTTCTGGGTTACATCCAGACGTACCTCATGCAACTCACGGGGCAAAAAATCATGTATGACCTCCGTGTCCAGATTTTCTCTCATCTTCAGGACTTGCCACTGGCGTTTTACGATAGGAACCCAGTAGGACGGCTGATGACTCGAGTCACGACGGATGTCGATGTCTTAAATGAATTGTTTACTTCTGGAGTGGTCACCCTGCTGGGAGATGTGTTGGTTTTGTTCGGGATCCTAGTCATCATATTCTGGTTGAATGTCAAACTAGCCTTGGTGGCTATGTCGGTCATTCCGATTATTGCTCTCATTACCGTTGTCTTCAAGATTAAGGCTCGCGATTCCTATCGCCGCGTGCGTACGGCGATAGCCCGGATTAACGCGTTTCTTCAAGAGCACCTTACCGGCATGACGGTGGTTCAGCTATTCCATCACGAGCAAAGCAGCTTTCAACAATTTGAAGGAATTAACCGGTTGCATCTTGACGCCAACATGGATTCAGTCTTGGCTTATTCGTTGTTTTATCCGGCTGTCGAAATTGTCAGTGCCGTGGCAGTCGCTTTAATCATCTGGTACGGCGGCGGACAAGTCCTCCACCGGGAGCTCAGCTTTGGCGCACTGGTTGCCTTTATCCAATATTCGGAAAAGTTCTTTCGTCCTATCGCGGACTTGAGTGAGAAATACAATATCCTGCAGGCGGCTATGGCGAGTTCGGAGCGAATCTTTAAGCTGCTGGATGTTCCGGTGGACATCAAACAGCCTAATCAACCCATTTACCTCAAGCAGATCAAGGGGGAAATCGAATTTCGCAACGTTTGGTTTGCTTACAATCGGCTTCCTGACCACTCTTCTGCAGAATTGAGGCAAGCAACGGCAACTCTCAGGCAGGGGCCAGCCTCCATGCCGGAGGAGCTCAATGAAGACAAAGACTGGGATTGGGTCCTGAAAGATGTCTCCTTCAAGGTGGAGCCAGGTCAATCCGTGGCGATAGTGGGGCATACGGGCGCGGGGAAGACGACGCTCACTAGTTTGCTCATGCGCTTTTATGAGGTCCAGAAAGGACAAATCCTTTTCGATGGCGTCGATATTCGACAGATGGATTTGAAACAACTACGCAGCTCTTTCGGATTTGTCTTGCAGGACGTTTTTCTCTTTTCGGGCAGTATTGCCAGTAATATTCGTCTCGGGACTCCATGGATTACAGAGGAAGCGATCTATCGAGCGGCACAGGATGTTAATCTCCACGAATTTGTGGAAGAAAAGGAGGAAGGGATTTATGAAGAAGTCAAGGAACGTGGCAGCACGCTTTCAACCGGACAGAAACAGCTGATTGCTTTTGCGCGCACCTTGGCCCATGACCCGAAGAATTTGATTCTTGATGAAGCTACTTCCAGCGTGGATACAGAAACGGAGCTGAAAATTCGGGATGCCATTACGCGGCTCATGAAGGGAAGAACTTCGATCATCATTGCCCACCGGCTCTCTACCATCCAAAATTCTGACAAGATCATTGTCATGCACAAAGGTCAGGTCAGAGAAATGGGAAGTCATCAGGAACTGCTGGCTCGTCGTGGGATCTATTACAAACTATTCCAACTGCAATACAAAGATCAAATTTTCGCCCAAACCTAATGCAGACGCATTAATACTTGTTTGGCAGCAATTCTTCACTCCCCAGAAGGCTCCCCTTGAAAGGGTCGAACAGAAAGCGTCGGCTGATCGTTCGTGGCGATTCAACCCTTTCAAGGTTGGAAGCAGAACCTTTTGAGCACCGTGGGTTTCGCTCCGCGTTGCTGCGCATGATCCACAGCTATTGATATGGGTCCCCTTCGGGGACTCAGAAGATTGGATATTTCCGCTGCCCTGAAAGGGCAAGAGAAAATAGTCCAGGGCAAAGTGGAGGGCGAAGCCCGGAGCAGCGCCCTGGGTCATGGGCCACTCACGAAAGGGCACCCTGAAGGGGTGCAACACACCTCTCGTCCGGGTTGTCGCGCCATTTCAGCGCGCCGATGATTCATTGGGATCACTTTGTTTTGGGTTTCCCCTGCAGGTAGATGGATACATCCACGATCCCTCTATCTTTATCATAGATGAAATTGACATCATCTGCCGTGAGCACGGGTGTGGTTCCCAACGAATTGAGGGTTTCGAGACAGGCAACAAAAGCCTTTTCTCCGAAAACATCGCCAGGCTGAAAGGGGAGGGATTCTTTCAGGAGGGATTCTCGAATCGGGGAATCTCCGACCAAAACAATCTTTCCAAGATGATATTGTCGGCCCTCGACGACACTAATTTTGAGGTCAGCCAGAGACCGGTTATCAGGGGCGTCCAGATTGGCCTGGATAGCGACATCCAAATATCCAAGTGTCAAATAGGTCTCACGCAGTGCCAGAGTTCCGGCGTTCAACTTTGAAAAATTGATAGGCATATCTTGCTGAAGATTCAGCATGGCAATGACTTGGTTCTGCTGAAGAGCGTTAAGACCTTCCACCTTAATTTGTCCGAGGTGGTAGAGGTTCTTCTCACTGATCTTGATGACGAGCTCCATCTTTCCCGCGGCAGAGTCAGACTTTCCGCCGAAGGCACCGGAAAGAAAACTGAATTCAGGCAGCTCGATCATCACCTTGACAAAACCCCTATTCCGATAAAACATCTGGATCATTTCGATGGCATGATTTATTCGGTTCGTGTCATAAATGTCCATTTGAGCTGCAGAAATGTTTGCCGTCACGGTCCCCGCACTGTGGAAAATGGCGCGAAGGTCGTCTGAAGTCATCGCGCGGTTCCCTACAAAATGAATATTTTCAGGCAGCAGCTTGATCCCAGTGAGGGGCCCATACTGGGCTTGGGTTTGAGTCTTTAGCATCAGGAACCAGAGTGAAATTCCCAACAAGATTCTGACGGAAATAGAAACCGAAGCCCCGACAAATAATGGTCTTTTCATGTGGTTGACGGATGGAATATTCTTTACATATGGGTGAAGGAACAAAAAGGAACTTGAGTGAGAAATTAGCCAATATCCCGGATGAACCTGGAGTTTATCTGTATCGGGACGTTAATAGTAAAATCATTTACGTGGGGAAGGCCAAGTCGCTTCATCACAGGGTTCGATCTTATTTCCAGGAATCGCGCCAGACCGATTTCAAGCTTGACTATCTCAGAGCCGAAATTGCAGATGTCGATTTTATCGTTGTCGCCAATGAAATGGAGGCGCTGGCTCTGGAAAATAATCTCATTAAGAAACACAGGCCAAAGTATAACATCCTGCTTCGTGATGATAAGACGTATCCGTATATTAAGCTAACGGTCAATGAGGAATATCCGCGCATTTTGGTAACGCGCCGTTTGAAAAAGGATGGAGCCCTTTACTTTGGGCCTTACTTCCCAGCCGGATTGGCCTATCGAACTTTGAAGCTGATTTGCCGCCATTTCCAGATTCGAACCTGTTCGATCGACGTGGATGGAAACCGGCCGCGAGTCTGTCTGGACTATCACATCAAACGATGTATGGGGCCTTGCGTGGCTACCGTCTGTAGTCAAGAGGAGTATGCGAGCCGAATCCAGGACTTAAAACTTTTCATGGAAGGGGAGCGAACAGATCTGGTTAAGCGACTACGGGAAAAAATGCGTTTGGCAGCGGAAGGCGAACGGTTTGAAACGGCTGCCCACTTGAGGGATACCATTCGAACCATTGGCCAACTCTCCGAGACCCAGCGCATTTCCTCCCATCGCGTCAGGAACGTGGATATTTTTGCGCTTCACTCTGAGGACGGTCGTGCCGCGGCGCAGCTCTTCCATTTACGCGGAGGCCAAGTGGTTGACCGCCGAGAATACTTCTGGGAAAGCCTGCCGAGTAGCATGGGCGGCGAAGAAACACTTTCATCATTTTTGAAGCAGTATTATTTTTCCAATACTGAATTCACGCCCGATGAAATCTTTGTTCCGGTGGATTTTGAAGATAGGGCATTGCTCGAAGATTTTCTGAAAAACCGCAGCGGGCGCCGGGTTGAGGTTCATATTCCCCAGCGAGGTTCCAAGAAGGATTTGGTTGAGCTGGTCGTGAAAAATGCCCGAATTTCCTATGACCAACGCTTTCGTGTGCGGCAACCTTCCGCTCACATGATTGCTGAAAATGTAGCGAATCTATTGGGATTGGAATTCCCCCCGCAGAGGATCGAATGTTTCGATATCTCCAATATCCAAGGCACGGACTCGGTCGCATCCATGGTGGTTTGGGAAGAAGGAAAGATGAAGAAGAGTGACTACCGCAAGTTCATCATCAAGACGGTGGATGGGCCGGATGATTTTAAGAGCATGCGAGAAGTCGTCTCACGGCGTTATCGGCGACTGCGAGAGGAAGGAAAGGCCTTGCCAGACCTAATCCTTGTGGACGGGGGGATCGGCCAGTTGCACGCCGCCGCCGCGGCTCTGGAGGAATTGGATTTACCCACCCAGCCCCTGGCCAGTATTGCTAAACGGGAAGAGATTATTTACATCCGTGGAAGCGAAGAAGACCCTTTAATCCTCGAAAAACACTCTCCAGCCCTTCATCTCATCCAGCAAATCCGGGATGAAACCCACCGATTTGCAGTGACTTTCCATCGACTGAGGAGGACAAAACGTACTCTGACAACCGACTTGTTGAAGATTCCCGGCGTTGGAGAAAAGACTTCCAAGGTGTTACTCCGGGAATTCGGTAGCTTGAAAAACGTGCGGGCCCGTTCCTTCGAAGAGATTTCAGAAGTGCTGTCAGCGAAAACCGCTAAGAAAGTTTTCGATTATTTTCACCCGTAATAGCAAGTCCCATTCAAAGGGTTGCAGCTTGAATGGCTTTCCCGAAGAGGTTTGTTTCGATTCGCTACCACTAGAGAGAACCGCTCGACTTTATGGATCCATTTATGTCGAACTTGGGATCAGGGGGGTGCTTTCTAATCAATTTGTGATGACGAGGCAGATATGTTAGCATCAGTATTGGAATCGTAAGTTGTTGAAAGTAAATCTATCACGGAGGTATAGACGATGAGCGATGGAAGTGATCGTCTTTCGAAGCTTTCCTTTTTTCTGGTAGGCGGGGGAATTGGGGCAATCATTGCATTGTTGTTTGCTCCCCGTTCGGGGCGCGAAACCCGGGAGATCATTTCCCAGAGAGCGTCTGAAAGCAGGGAGCGTGTTTTATCGACCAGTCGCAATGTGGGTGAAAAGGTCTCGACCTATATTGAAAAGGGCAAAGAAGTCGTCAGCACGCAGCGAGAGCAAATGGCGGCTGCGATCGAGGCCGGTAAGCAGGCCTATCGTGAAGAGAAGGCTAAATCCCAAGTGGGCCCCGAGTAGGATTTCGGGGCTCTCTCGACTGGACTCATTGTTTTTGCATAATTAAGCCGTTTCCCTCCTTGGTTCTTGATCTTTCTTGATTTTGAATATTGGAGTCTATTGTGGAACGTCTGGTTGATTTTATTGTCATTGTCACGTGCATCATTCTCGTGACACAGGTGCTTGTGCTGATAGGGATCCTCCTGTCTGTTCGCCGGCTTACGACGAATATAGATCGCATGCGAAATAATATGGAAACGAGAGTTGAACCGGCGATTGATGACTTTAGACAAGTTTTAGGGGAAACCAAGAAGGTTCTCGTTGGTGTTCAAGTCATTGCAGATAACTTTGCCCAGGTCAGTGAAACAGTAAAGGTTCAAGTCCAGCGGGTCAATGATGTCATCGAGGACACTACCGATCGGGCCCGGCTTCAGATTGCCAAGGTGGATGAAGTCGTTTCGGATGCTGTGGATCGCATGCAAGCGACAACCGAAGTCATTCAACAGAGCGTTCTTACCCCCGTTCGAGAACTCTCAGCCTTGATTGCTGGAATCTCCAGTGGCATGCAGTTTCTTTTTTCAAAGAGAAAAAACCACGTCGACGAAGTCCATCAGGATGAGGAATTGTTCATCTAGGCTTGCCTTTTTCTGCAGCCGCCCCCACCTTTCTAGCAGAAGATCCTGAGCTTTTACTCCTCTTGCACAGTTTCCCATTCATTCATTAAAACCATGGCGCGGAGTTGATCCGCGCCAATCCGCCAGTCGCGTTGGAGGCACATTCAAGTCGAGGTACCTCACGCCATACCTTGCGCTCGTCGTACCCGCTTTAGATTCCCATTAAGCTTACGTGTTCAATCACGGTTAAGTGACCTATGAACTCGCCGTTAGTCCCCCTCGACATAGAGGCGACGGGAGCACTGTTCACATTGAATGGTCGTGCCGGCCAAAGCTCGCTGAAGCAGCCGTGAAGGAATTCTCATATTGCATCCCGAGCAATATCCTGCCCGAATCAGTACTCGCTCGGGTTGACTGCTCTTGTTATGCATTACTGCTACACCCCCAACCGAAACGCTCGACGCGGGTGCCGGATTGGCCAGTTTATTGATCATATGATCCAACTTTCTTTTCTTTGTTTGTGCCATTGCTTTGTCCTTCCCTTTTCATTCGGTAAAAACAGGCATGCAGGCCTACCCTTGTGATGTGTCAATCAGCTAAACGAACCGGCGTTTTGAGTTTTTCTTGAAAGCGGCCCACTGCCAGTAAAATGCCATGCAGCAATGCCTGCGGCGGTGGTGGACAACCTGGAATGTAGACATCGACCGGAATTACCCGGTCTACACTCCCCAGTGACGCATAGTTGCAGCCGAAGATCCCTCCACTGCAGCCACAGGCCCCCACAGCCACCACCAGACGCGGTTCTGGTGTGGCGTTGTAGGCCTTCTTGAGTGGGATCTCCATATTACGCGTGACCGGTCCCGTCACCAGCAGCAGATCCGCATGGCGTGGAGAAGCCACAAATCGGATTCCTAGTCGTTCAGCATCATAGATCGGGCTATTGAGGCCTGTAATTTCCACCTCGCAGCCATTGCAGGAGCCTGCATCCACTTCCCGAATCTGCAGCGAACGGCCTAACACGCGGCTGATCTTCTCTCGCAACTGTTCTTTGACCGCCTCTTCTGCTTCGCAGGGCTGCCCACTGGGCAGTGCCATCTTGAGGAAATGCTGCTTCCCGGCTGCATCCAGCCGGTAATAAGCCGCGGAGACGAGGTGAGAGCGTTGTTGGACAGCCAGCTCGATTTCTCCCGTGAGGCGAATCTTGCTGTCGGCAGAGGCTTCAGCACACAGGCCGCAGAAGATGCAGCGCCCGTAATCGAGTGTCACCTTCCGGTTGTCTAGTTTGTCCTCGACGGTGAGTGCACCTGTAGGACAAACAAGGGCGGCTGGCAGACAATCTACAGTTCTCTCGAAATCGATCACTGGTCTACCCCTAAGGTTGGGGATAGGTTCCATGGGGCGGGCCGGATAATCGGTCGTAACAATCCCGGTTGCAAAAGCTTGGTTTAGAATCTTAAACATGACGTCGGTAGCTCCAGGCAAGGATTTTGGGATGTTGAACAGAGGGCTGAGCCTTTAGAAGCAGGAGTTGTGCTCCTCGTCGAGTCGCGGAAGGAAACCAAGAGCCGGTTTTCTGCGCTCGCCCCACCGGGATTGGTGCAACACGGTGCTTGCAAGCCTTCGCGTCGTGGTGAAATTCTCTGAAAGGAAATTAGCACTTTCGGACTGGGGTTCCTGATCCACAGCTCGAGAAATCCCGTATCCTGGAACTCCTGCAAAACTCGCTCGTACCCGTCGGGCATCTCTCCTCCCATCCCGTGGAAGGTAACCACTCGCGTCCCGGAGGGCGCTTCCGCCAGCCGCTCTTGAGCCATCCTGATGTACTGGTTATACAAAGCGGGACTCAACTCCACACGTTCGTCGATTTTCTTGTCGGGGTCCAGGTTCTCGTAGAACGGATTGTAGAAGTAGAAGGCGTTATAGCGGCTCCAATTCAGGTCCTCGGCATTAGCACGCAAAAAGTGGACCCGGGGAATGGCATACTTTCGTGCAAAACTCCTTGAGAATTCCACCAGGTGGGGCCTTTGCTCCACCCCGGTGAAATGTCCGAGGGTGGCCATCGCGCCAACCAGACAGAATTTGCCAGGGCCTGATCCCACATCCAGTACCCGGGTTTTGGGACCGGTCACCAGAAGCTGAGCAGCCCGACGGGCTACATGGACCGGGGTCCAGTGCATAATGGAGAGCCTCCGAAAGTAAAAGGGGAGAAGCCGGTCGAATTGTGCATTCCATACGTGAGCTCCAGTCCGCACTCGCTCAAAGAGTCTACGCATTTGGAATACGCGTTCTTCCTCGAGATCCACGAGAGCCTGTCTGAGGGGGGAAGTGGGTCTTGAACCGCTCAAATCCGCTCTCTGCAGCGATTCCCAGATCGGGTTAATTTCAACGGGGTCGTGCGATTCGCTCATCGGTCTGTTCCTGAGTAAGAGAGATTGAAGCTTTTGTTGATGACCGGAAAATCCGGAATGATGTTGCCCTGGACAGCTTCGGGCAGGGCCGGCCAGTTGTTCAACGAAGGGTCTTTGATCTTGCAGCGGGCCAAACTGCCGTCTGCCCCAGTGAGGACCCAGTGAAGGATCTCGCCGCGCCAGCCCTCGACATAACCGAGAGCGCACGCATCAGGCGGGATGGGTGGCAGCGCAGTATTTACTGGACCTGGAGTCAGCATTGCAAAGGCTTCCAGCGCGATGCGGATCGAATCGACTGCTTCCTCGATGCGCACCCGCATTCGATCAAAGACATCACCTTTCGTGTGGAGTACTACCTTCGGAGGGATTTCGTCGTATGCTGCGTAGGGAAAATCGCGACGAACGTCGAGGTCCACTCCAGACGCACGGGCCACAACCCCCACGATGCCCAGGTCCACGGCGGTTTTGTGCGGGAGAATGCCAGTTGTCTCCAGCCGGTCACGAGTGGAGGCGGACGAAAGAATCAAATCCACTAGCGATTCAAACTCTCCTTTGACGAAGCGTAACACGCTGGCAGCCCCCTGAATCTGCGGGGAATCCCAGTCGCGCCGCAAGCCACCATACACATTCATGCCGCGTAAGAGGCGGTTGCCGGTCAACTCACCGTTCAACTGCAGTAATTGTTCCTTCAGCCGCATGGCATGAGCATTGGCCACCATGAATCCGACGTCGGTAGCGATCGCACCCACATCAGCGATGTGGTTGTACAACCTCTCGAGCTCGAGCAACGCCGTTCGCATCAACCGGGCCCGACGTGGGACTTCGACGCGTGCCAGGCTCTCAATCGCCTGGCAGAAGGCGGTGGAATGGCTGAAGCTGGAATCTCCCGAGATGCTCTCGGCGAGAAAGACCGCTTGGGAGAGCGGCTTGTGCTCGAAGAGCTTTTCGGTGGCCTTGTGGGTGTAGAACAAACGGATTTGCAGGTAGAGCACCGGCTCCCCCGCGACGCTGAAGCGAAAATGACCGGGCTCAATGATTCCTGCGTGAATCGGACCCACCGGCACCTGAAATACGCCTTCGCCCTCCACTGGGCGAAAGAGGTGACGGGGACCTTGTAAGGGTTGAGGTTTGGAGAACAGGTCAAAATCCTTGCGTAATATATAGACTCCGTCTGGGAAATCGTCATGGAGAGCGACCCGGCGTGGATTGGGATGGCCTGAGACCGTTAACCCAAACCAGTCTTGGATCTCCCTCTCCTGCCAGCTGACTGCAGGAATTGACGGTGTGAGCGACGGGAATTCAGGATCGGTTGTGGGGACAGCAGTCCGAACAAGAATGAAGCCGGCAGCCCGGTCACAAGCGAAGGTGTACTGAAGATAGAAGACTCCCTCCTCCTGGCACCGATCGATACCAAACACCATGGCCAGACGGATCTTGCGAAGCTTGTAGAGGTGGGCTGCAATGGCAGCAATCGAGTCTCGCCCGGTTTCCAGATAGACCTCGTTTGGAAGCCTTCCATACAGTCGCTGGATCTTGCCGCCAAAGGCCATTTCGAGGTCGGCCACAATTGTACTTAACCCGGTTGCTTCACTCATGAGAAACCCTCCCAACTTGAATGCTCCACGCATCGCCTAAGGGGCCGCTGAAGTAATGCGGCGGTCATGGCGCACCTCCGACGATCTGGCCAGCCTGCTGGATCAAGCGCAACAACGGGGAAGGAAGCCAGAAACCCAAAAGCAGAGTCAGCCCAGCGATCAGCAGCATGGGGAGTAGGCGCCAGTAAGACTCCACCTGCCGGTGCTCCCCAGGCCGGGGCGCGCCCAGCACCAGTCGCCCGATGTGGTAAAGGAAACCGGCAAAAATAGTGACCACACATCCGACAAAGAGGCTGGCCACCCAGAGAGTGCGGCCTTGGACAGAAGCGCTCAAGATGGTCAATTCGCTTTGAAATAAGCCGGCGGGAGGAGTACCGGTCACCGCCAGGGTCCCGGCCAGGAACAATACAGCCGTAATCGGCAGCACATGAATCACGCCGCCGCCCACCTTTCGAAAGATAGCGGTTCCGAACTGCTGCTGAACGTTGCCGGCACAGAAAAAAAGGAGCGGCTTGGCGATGGCGTGATAGAACATGTGGAGCAGCGCGCCGAATGGACCCAGACTCCCGCCTACCCCAAATCCCACCAACATGATCCCGGTATGGTCAATGCTGGAGTAAGCCAGCAGGCGGCGGAAGTTGGTCTGTACCAGGATGAAAGGTGTTGCAATGAGCAAAGATCCCAGTCCAAACCATAGCAGTAAGCCACTGGAAAATTCGGGACCGAGACACTTCGAGGCCAGGATATGAAACCGTAAAATCCCGTAGAGGGCGCAATTGAGCACTGCAGCGGCCAGTATTGCCGCGGAAGGGACTGGCGCTTCGCTGTAAGAATCAGGTTTCCAGGTGTGCATCGGCGCGATGCCGGCCTTCGTACCGTACCCCATGAGGATAAAAATGAAAGCCAGGCGCAGAGCCTTGGGATTGAGCAGCGGCGCCGTCGCGATGAGCTTAGTCCAGTTTAGACCTTCAATGGATTCGGTGCCGACGACGTGACTGGCGGCATAGTACGTCATCAATGTCCCAAACAGTGCCATCGAGATCCCAATGCTGCCGATGATGATGTACTTCCAAGCCGCTTCCAGAGAAGTCTTCTGGTTGTAGAAAGCAATCAGAAGCACGGAGGCCAGCGTGCTGCCTTCAATGGCCACCCACATGATTCCCAGGTTGTTGGCCAAGGCGACCAGAAAAAGGGCGAAGACGAAAAGCGGAGTCAAAATGTAGTATTCCTTAAGCCTTCTCAGGGTAATGTTCTGCTTTTCCAAGTCTTTCCGGAAGTAACTCACAGCGTAAACCGCACAGACGAAGGACACGAAGGCCGTCAGCACGACGACCAGGGCGCTCAGGGCATCGGCATACAGAAATCCATCAAATGCACTGACCGATTGGTAGCGGACCACGTTCCTCACGAGCAGTACCCCAAGTATCAGGTTCACCGCAGCCGAGATGACGCTGACCCGTTCCATCCACCGTTGCGAATACAGCAGCCCACAAACTGCAGCCTCCAATAGAGGCGCCAACAGGAGCAAAACGAGAGTCATTCCGTCAACCTCGTAGTCGTCTGAGTTTACTGGTGTCCATCGACTCGAAAGTCTCTGCGATGCGATAGGACAGAATGCCCAGGATCATCACACCCACCAGCACATCGAAGAAGATCCCCACTTCCACGATCAGCGGCATTCCATAGGTCAAGGCGATGGCGGCGAGGAAGAGTCCATTTTCAGCCGTCAATAGCGCCACCACCTGAGAGATCGCCTTCCGCTGGTTTATCATCAGAAAAAACCCGATGAGAAACAGGGCAACAGCGACGGCCAGGGAACCGTGACCGTGCTCTTGAGGCTGGCTGAACGGATGGGCCACCATATAGCCAAGCAGCGTTAATCCGCCACAAATCAGAATGGACGCCGGCATGTTCAGGTAGCTTTCCACTTGCACCCGAGTTCCGGTCTGCCGGATGATCCGTTGCAAGAGCAGCGGCATCACGACAACCTTCAACAGCAGGGTCAGCGCGGCCGCGATATAGACGTGAGGAGCATGGTTGACATAAGCCACGGCGGCAGCTAGACAGGCCAGGAAGAACGACTGCAAGCTGAACAGCACAATGACCGTGGGCAAGAGCCGCTGGCCCGCCAGCAGCATCTGTACGACGAGCATGGCCGCGGCCATCAACGTGATTAAGCGGTGTCCGAGTTCGACGGAATCATAAGACATACCAAATGCCTTTCTCAAAAAATAAAGGGTGACGCCAAGGCCAATAGCGCCAAAATAAACGCAACACTCAACAGTTCCGGCACGCGAAACAAACGCAGTTTGGCATTGGAGGTTTCCACGAGAACCACCGCCAGTGCCAGCAGGAGCAACTTCGCCAGGAAAACAATTAAACCCTTGGCCAGGGAGGCGGCCGTGAAGACGGTGCCGACGCCCACCGGGAAAAAGATATTGACCAGTAGGGTCATCAGGACCAATTGCTTAAGAGCCGCTCCCCACTCAATCAGTGCCAAGTAATGTCCCGAATATTCCAGGATCATCGCCTCGTGGATCATCGTCAACTCCAGATGGGTGGCCGGGTTGTCAACCGGAATACGTCCCGTCTCTGCAATGAGTACGATGAACATGGCTGCGAATGCCAGGATGTGTGCAGGACTCAAAAACTGCTCTTGATGTTGCAAGGTCGATTGAACCACCTGGCTCAGATTTGTCGAACCGGCCGTTATCGCCACGCTGAAAATGGACAGCATCATGGCCGGCTCGGCAATTGCGGCGACCGTCATCTCCCGGCTGCTGCCCATCCCGCCGAAGGCACTGGCCGTATCTAGAGCGGCGAGCGCTACAAAAAAACGGCCCAAGGCCAGTAAGTAGATCACGGCAATGACGCCTCCAAACAGGCTTAGCGGCACGGCTGTGGTAATCATGGGAATCATGAGGCTGACCATCAAAGCGGTCAAAAAGTAAATGTATGGAGTGACACGGAAGATCCAAGAGGCATGCTCGGACACTACCGTTCCCTTGCGCAGCAGTTTGAACAGATCATAGTACGGTTGCAATAAGCCTGGGCCGCGGCGGTTCTGCAACAACGCCTTGCACTTGCGGATCAGCCCATTCAGGAATGGCGCCAGTAACAAGCCCAGGACCAACTGGAGCAGGACCTGAAAAAGAATCATCGGGTTCTCTCCCACAGCAACAAAGTCAAGAGTGTGACAAAGATGTAAAACAAGTAGGCCGAGAGGCTTCCGGCCTGCAACAGGCGAATCCGTCTGGAGAACCGCAGAAGCGCCCGATTCACCGGCCGGTAGAGCCACTTCTCGAAAGTGGGCTCAATTTGGCTTTCAAAGCGAATGGATTGCGTGAAATAGCGCGAGACGGCAAAGTCAGCCTGGACTTGCCGCCGCGGCCGATAGATGGCGCGGAAAATCATTTGCAACGGTTTGGAGTAAGCCGTCCCGGTGTACTCCATTTCCGGGGTCAAACGATCCAGTCCGCAGTCCCAGGTCTCATCGATGCCTGCTTTTTCTCGTCTGGACCAAACCCACCACAACCCTGCAGGGAGCGGCAGCAGAACCAGGAAGATCGAGAGCATCCCCACCATCGAAATTGAACCCTCAGAGACGCCAAGTGCAGTCAGGATCCAACCGTTGCCGGCTATCAGTTGCGGGCTGATGGCGGTTCCCAGCAACTGCTGGGTAATCGGATCCATCAACCGAAGCAGTACCTGTGGAAACAGTCCCAGAAAAATGCACGCGAGCCCGAAAAGTCCCATGCCGAGCAGCATGGAGGCTGAGGCTTCTTGGGCCGATTCGGCCTGTGAGCTGCGCGGGAGGGAGAGGAATGTAATCCCTACGGCTTTGACGAAGCAGGCAGCGGCCAGCGCCCCGGTTAGAGCCAGCAAGGCCCCCGCAATGGGAAAGTTCAGTCGGACCAGCCGTACGGTGGCGCTGTAGCCTTGCAGCAATGCCTGGTAAGTGAGCCACTCACTGACAAATCCGTTCAGAGGCGGGAAGCCGCAAAGGGCAACGGCACCCAGAAGAAAAAGGAACGTGGTCTTCGGCATCCTGCGGACCAGTCCGCCCAGTTTTTCCAGATCCTTGGTGTGAGCGCCGTTCAATACCGCACCTGCCCCTAGAAACAGCAGGCCTTTGAAGCAGGCATGATTGAGAGTGTGATAAAGCCCCGCCATGAGTGCTAAGGCGGCTAGGACCGGCTTGCCAAACGAGCTGAGCATCAACGAGGCGCCCATACCCATCAGAATGATGCCGATGTTCTCCAGGCTGCTGAAAGCCAGCAGGCGTTTCAGGTCTTTCTGGACGAGCGCGTAAAGCACGCCCAGCAAGGCAGAGACTGAACCCAGCACCAGTAAAGTGATCCCCCACCAGGCAGTGGGGGGGGCCAGAAAATCCAAGAGAACGCGAAGCAGCCCGTAGATGCCACTCTTGAGCAACACACCAGACATGAGCGCCGAAACATTGGAAGGTGCTACGGGGTGTGCTTCTGGAAGCCAGACATGCAGCGGAATCATTCCAGCCTTAACGCCGAATCCCACCAGGAAAAGGAAGAAAGCGGCGTGTCGCTCGAGCGGCGAAAGCTTTGTCCCCAACAGGTGGAAGTCTTCAAATCGAAAACCTCCGGCTGCTTTATGAAGCAGCAGGTACCCAAGCACCAGACAGCCTGTTCCAATATGGGACATCACAAAAAACAAGACGCCGGCTTGCTGGGTCTTGGGCTTCTCGTGCTCAAAGCTGACCAGCACAAATGCAGCCAGAGCCATGACTTCCCACACCACCAGAAAAAAGACGGCGTGGCTGGCACAAAAGACCAGCGTGTTAGCCAGCAGCAGCAAGTTAAAAAAGGCGGCCAGGGCGCCCACATTCTTGGTCCCATAGTAGTGCGCCGCATAGCCGATGGAGTAGATGGAAATAGCCACCGCCGATAGCGAAATGAGCAGAACGAAAAACGCGGCCAGTGGGTCCAGTTTCACGGCGAACGGAAACAGTGGTGTCGCGAAAGGCAAGAGGTCAAACCCCGGCGAGGCTGCATGTTGCAGGCACAAATACGAGGCAGTCATGCCGGCGAGGCCTCCGAGGCAGGAGCTTGAAAACCCCAACGCATTGGCCAGTCTCTGCTGACGCGTGAATGCAAGTGCGAGAGCCGCGCCAACGAGATAGGCAAGCAGGCAGGAACGGAATAGCAAAAAGATACTCTGGTCAGAAGCCATCCTAGAGTAACTCTCCTTTAGTGGCGTGAGGCAGTCGAGACAGGCAGCCGAGAATTAGAACCACGGCAAGGCCTCCCGCAGGTCGCCCGTATCGTACTGAATCTTCTCCCAGAGCAGCAAAGCAATCAGGGTGAGAAAGATGTAAACCAGGTAGGTCGTAAGACTCCCGGTTTGAATCAGGCGGACGCGCCTGGAAAAGCGCAGAATGGCGCGATTGACTGGACGATAAATCAACTGCTCAAAGGTTGGCTCAATGTGGCTCTCAAAGCGAATCGACTTGGTGAAGTACCGTGATACGCCGAAGTCGGCCTGAATACGCCGTCGTGGCCGGTAAATCGCCTGAAAGATCATGCGCAAAGGCTTCGAATAAGCGGTCGCGGTGTACTCCATTTCCGGGGTCAAACGATCCAGTCCGCAGTCCCAGGTTGCATCCACGCGATGGCTGCCACGCCGCGAGAAAACGAACCACAAAATGAGAGGCAAGGGCAGCAGCACGAGAAACAGTGCGGCGATCCCTAGTGTTGAGAGCGATCCCCGTTCAACCCCCAGAGACGTCAGGATCCAGCCATTCCCTGCGATCAGTTGGGAGCTGATTGTTTGCCCCAGGAACTGCTGGGTGACCGGATCCAATAACGGGAGGAACACCTTGGGAAACACGCCAAGCACGATGCAAGCTAGTCCTAGAATCGACATGCCGAGAAGCATCGAGCCTGGCGCCTCGTGGGCTTTTTCTGCCTGAGGGCTTCGCGGCAACGAAAGAAAGGTGATCCCCACGGCTTTAACAAAACAAGCTGCTGCCAACGCGCCTGTAAGAGCCAACAAGGCCCCGCTTATCGGGAAAATCAGCCGCACAGCAATCGTGGTGGCACCAAAGCCCTGGAGAAGGGCTTGGTAGGTCAACCATTCGCTGATGAACCCATTCAGCGGAGGAAGACCCGAGATGGCTATGGCTCCCAGCAGGAAGAGGAAGGCAGTCCACGGGAGACGGCGAATCAACCCACCCAACTCTTCCATGTTTTTGGTTCCCGTGGCGTGAAGCACCGCTCCGGCGCCCAAGAACAGGAGGCCTTTGAAGCAGGCATGATTCAACGTGTGATAAAGGCCCGCGACCAAAGCCAGCGCGGCAAGGACGGGATGACCAAACGAGATGAAGAGTAACGAGGCTCCCAGACCCATTAGGATGATCCCAATATTCTCGATACTGTGAAATGCCAGCAAGCGCTTGAGATCGTGCTCCACCAGGGCATAAAGCACACCCAGCAGAGCCGACACCGATCCGGCAGTGAGGATTAAAAGACCCCAAGAGACAGGAGGTGGAGTTAAAAAGTCAAAGAATACTCGGACCATCCCATAAATCCCGGTCTTAATGATGACACCGGACATGAACGCCGAAATATTGCTGGGGGCAACAGGATGGGCCGCGGGTAGCCAGATATGCAACGGAATGACTCCGGCCTTGATTCCAAATCCCGCGCAGAAAAGAAGAAAGGCCGCCGTGCGTTGCGACAGCGAAAGCTGCGCTCCAATATGATGAAGATTCTCAAAACGGAAGCTGCCGCTAACCTGAAATAGAAGTAGAAAACCCAGGATCAGACAGCCAACCCCGATGTGCGACATGACGAAATACAACTGGCCAGCTCGCCGTGTTTCCAGGTGTTCATGCTCAAAAACCACCAGCACAAAAGCAAAGAGGGCCATCAACTCCCAGGCAATGAGAAGGAAGACGGCATTATCGGCACAAAAGATAAGCGTCGTGGCGAGCAGTAGGAGATTGAAGAAGCCCGCCAGACTCCCCACATTCTTGACACCGAAATACGGCGTGACGTAGCCGTAGGAATAAATGGAAATGGCCACCCCCACGAGAGAGATCACTAGCGTGAAGAAAGCCGCCAAAGGATCGAGATGAACAGAAAAACGAACTAAAGGCATTGCGGCTGGAAAGACCGTCCAGGCCGGCGATGCGCCTTGAGTAAGGCTGGTCAGCGAAGCCAAGACTCCGGCCAGCCCGCCGATCTGTGCCCCAGAGAATCCTGTCAGGCTGGCAGCACGGGGGAAACGAGTCAACGCGAAGGACGCCGCCGCCCCGACAACATATGACCCAAGACAGACTTGTAATAGAAAAATGACGAGAAGCCTTGGTTCCATTAAAACTGAAGCTCCCTCAATTCGATCGCCTCCGCGCCACCCCGGACCGGTATGCCGCCGCGGCTACTGCCCTGGCCACCTGACGCGCAACTCGCCGGTTAAAGACACTGGGAACGATGTATTCTTCATTAAGCTCAGCGACACTGATTCCGTCGGCAATGGCCCTAGCCGCCGCCAGCTTCATCGCTTCATTGATTTGAGAAGCCCATGCATCCAGGGCGCCTCGGAAGATGCCCGGAAACGCCAAGGCATTGTTGATCTGGTTGGGTAAATCGCTGCGGCCGGTAGCCAAGATTCGGCAATATCCCAGGGCTTCCTGAGGAGAGATCTCAGGCTCCGGATTAGCGAGCGCAAAGATGATTGCATTCTTAGCCATTTTTTGGATCAGGCGCCGGTTCAATACTCCGGGTCCGGAGACGCCGATGAAGACGTCCGCTTTCTCAATGGCTCTGGAAAGATTGCCACGAAGGTGCTGGGGATTCGTCTTCTCTAACAGCCAGTTCTGCACATCGCCCAAGATCTCAAAGTGGCTGGGCTCGAGAATCCCCCGCCGGTGGCAAACCACGATGTTTCTGGCGCCGGCCGAGTAAAGAATCCGAGCAGTGGCTGTCCCTGCAGCGCCGGATCCCACGATGACAATTTTAATGCGATTGAGCTGTTTCTTAACCAGCTTCAGAGCATTCCGAAGCCCCGCCAGCACCACGACGGCTGTCCCGTGCTGATCATCGTGCATGACCGGGATATCGAGTTCTTCGCGTAGCCTCTTCTCCACTTCGAAGCAGCGCGGCGCACTGATGTCCTCCAAATTAATACCCCCGAAACCTACAGCCATGTTCTTGACTGTTGTCACTATTTCGTCCACATCCTGTGTCCGGAGGCAGATCGGGTAGGCGTCAATGTCTGCGAATTCTTTAAACAACATCGCCTTCCCCTCCATTACGGGGAGCGCAGCTTCAGGTCCGATGTTCCCCAAGCCGAGCACAGCCGAACCGTCGCTTACCACGGCAACGGAATTCATTTTAATGGTGAGCTGATTGACCTTGCTCTTATCCTCGGCGATGGCCTTGCAGACCCGGGCTACCCCCGGCGTATACGCCATCGACAGGATGTCGCGGGTATTCACACTGACCTTGTTCTGAATCTGAATCTTTCCTCCAAGATGCAGCAGGAAAACGCGGTCAGAAACGTTGACCACCGATACACTAGGCAAAGACCGGATTGTTTGAACGATCTCCCTTTCGTGCTCCTCATCGCGCGCATGGATTGTCAAATCCCTCACCATGATCTTGGGCTCGACCCGGACGATGTCCACTGCACCCATGTCTCCGCCAGCCCGGCCAATGGCAGAAATGACTTCAGCCAATTTTCCAACCCGGTTTTGAAAACGAAGACGAACCGTGAAGGTGTAACTAATGTTAGGGGGAGGGGTAGTTTTCTTTGTCATGCTCAGTGTGGCCTTTGCTTTTACCTCGGAGGTCTGCTCGTGTACCCAAGCGTGCTTGGTTTCCACTAAGAGAAAAACTTTTTCAGCTCTTTGTTACTTGTGTTTCGCATCGGCTTTGTTTCGCAGTCCTCAGTGTGCATGTAATGCAACGCTCTTTTCAGCCTGTAGAACTCGCGCGACGAATAGAAGACGAGGCCATTCTTCTCGACACCCTGAATCATCCCCTTTCGCGCGAATCGCTGCAAATCCACAGATGAAATTTCAAGCCTTTGGATGAGACGATCCTCGAGAATGTAATCCGGCATTCGCAATCTCCTCCCTTCGCAGGAATGTTTAATGTGCGGGTCTGTTAGCGGCGGCCGTTCGCGAAATGACCCGATCTCCGCCAACTGCTCTAATCTGCGAAAGTGCACAAGTTTGCAGATAGTTAAGTTAAAAAAGTCCGGACCCCAATGCGATCCGGAACAAAACTCCCAACCTAATAGCGCGCCGTCTTTCCAGGTCGTTCCAATTTCATCGCCTCCAGCATGCCGCGCACTCCGATCAGGTGGTGGTTGAATATTTCCCGGGCCACGTCCAACAGCTTGAAAAGAGTGGGATCACTGATGGAGTAGTAAACATTGGCCCCATCTTTGCGCGCCATAATAATGTTCTTATTCCGCAACACGGCCAACTGTTGGGAGGCATTAGGGGGCTCCACCGAGAATTTCTGGCTAATCTCATTCACAGTCAGTTCGCCATCCCGCAGGGCATCCAGGATGGAAATGCGGAGGGGGTGTGCCAGCGCTTTGAAGAAATCCGCTTTGAAGTTGCTTAGCTGTTGCCTCATCCCAGTTTCTCTCCTCACAGTGGGTGCAAATCCAAGAATTTGCGCATTCATGCATATTCTAGCCATCAAATCGGCACCAGTCAAGGGACGCTTTAATTTTCTCTTTTGGCTCGCTAACCTGTCCCTGCCGAATCTTTCTTCCGTTATCCAATTCGGTTTTACCGGCCATCTCGAGGATCAGACCAGTGGCTGGAGCTGAACCCACATACGAATGAGAAGATCCACCCACAGATCCTTGAACTTCACTCACCTTTTCAGACGGAATCCCGCCGTACCATTAGGGGACCAGACCTGTTACTAAACTCAAATGTCGAATTCAGCGCTAAAGTTTCTATCTACGGTCTGACAAATTCGACAAGTACAATTTGGGCTTGACATTGAATGTCTCCAGCGGAAGGGAATTTAGACTGTCACCGTTTGAATGCGACTTGGTATGAAAGATCCATCCTTTCCTTAGATTCCAAAAAATCGCTGAAATTCATCCGATTTCATCAGCCGACCTGCTTGCTCTTGCCCCCGCTGAAAAGTTCTTAGGATGACCGGATTGTTATAACAGAGGAAACCGGCTTCGACTTTGTGGTCTGGATAAATGACCAAGAGCCGACTTCCCTTCTTGTCTTCCTGGACAGAAGGGTAATGATTCAGGCTTCGCAGTCGCGAGCTGGTCTCCCAAAGTTTCCCGCGTGGATCGCAGGAAAAAATGATTGTCTTTTCAGCCTTGGCCCACTCTGCGACAGGTCTAAATCGAACATCCTCTTGAAAAAGTGCCATCGGCATCTTAAGTCCAAAACTTCCATCCATAAAAATAGCCTTTGCGTCGCCGGCAAAAACGGGATGGTCAATGGTATCATTCGCGCCGATCTGATGGGGTTGCAAAGGAACTCCCATGGCTAAGGGAACCAGGCAGGAGGCTTCGATGACGCGGTGGTAGTTTGCGGGGGTGAGAGGACGAACGAAATCCGAGTGCAATGGATCCGGAAGCGGATGGGCGAACACGACGGGATCTTGTCGATAAAGGCTCGGAAGGTACTTTAGCGGTTTGGGAATCTTTCGAAGTAAGGACTGAATAAAAAGACGAAAACTGTCTTGCTGCGTGAAGGGCCCTCCATCTTTTCTCCGGACACGCGTTGTAAAGATCAATAGTTTTTTTCCCGCTCGGTTGTTAAAGACAGCTCTGACTTCGCGGGGACCCATGACATATTCAATGGACTTGATTAAATGCAAACGGAATTGGCTGAGCCCCCAGAAACTCTTGAATTCCTCCGGCGCCTGGTTTGCGGGTGGGAGTATTTCCTTTCCCCATTTCGTCCACCCTTTGATGACCGTTTCCTCTGTTTCTGTAGCGACGTCAGCGGCTGCATACCCACCTGCTGAAGCGCCCATCGAAATGTGGGGGTAGCAATCGTTCTGGCGTGCCCAACGCATGAGTTCATAAATGACTCCGCCTTGCCATGCCCCGCGACCTGCTCCTCCCGAATCGAGGATCCATGAGTGAAGTGGCTGAGTCCTCATTGAGTTCAAAAGCGATTATGAATGATAAATCCAAATTCCAATCTAGTGTAGTGCGTCTAACGCTTCTTTACATTTGGCGATCTTTGGCCAGGATTTTTTCAGCGGTGGCTTCCAAACGAAGACCTGAGGATTCTGGTTGTGGTTCTCGCAAGTACGTCTGCGAATGGCGGCAATCAGATCGGGAACGCTGCCGAAAGAACCGCGGCGAATGCGTTTGTCGGTGATCTCGCGAAACCAGCGTTCGACCATATTGAGCCAAGAACTGGATGTCGGAGTGAAGTGCAGATGAAACCGGGGATGCCGTCGCAGCCAGGACACTTGACGCGGGGATGCTTGTGCGTGCCGTAGTTGTCGACGATCAGATGCAGGTCCAGCTCGTCGGGCGTCTGGCACGTCGATCCGCTTGAGAAACCGGATGAACTCCTGATGGCGGTGCCGCGGCATGCAGTCGCCGATCACCTTGCCGTCGAGCATGCTCAGGGCGGCAACAGCGTCGTGGTGCCGTGGCGTTTGTAGTCGTGGGTCTGGGTGCCGCAACGCCCGCTGCCTCAACGGCAGACCCGGGCTGAGTTCGGTCCAGCGCCTGGATCTGGCTCTTCTCGTCGACGCACAGCACCAGCGCCTTGTCGGGCGGATTCAGGTACAGGCCCACGACGTCGCACAGTTTCTCGATGAACCGCTTGTCGCGGCTGAGCTTGAAGGTCTTCGTCAGGTGGGGCTTGAGACGGTGCTGCTGCCAGATGCGCCGGACCGTGGCTTCGCTGAGCCCTGAGCCTCGGCCATGGTGCGGGTGCTCCAGTGCGTCGCATTCGGCGGCGTGCTATGCAGCGTCGCTTCTACGACGGCTCGAATCTTGGCGTCCGGAATTCTGGGAAGCCGTCCGGGACGCGGCGCATCCTTCTCCAGACCCGCCAGGCGAAGCGCCAGAAACCGCTCGCGCCAGAGTTGCACCGTGGGCGAGATACTCGCAGCGCCTGCGCGATCGCCTGACTCTGCATACCCTCGGCCGCCATCAGAATGATCTGCGCCCGCTGAACGACTCGCAGCGGCATGCTTCGACTCCGTGCCCAGGTTTCCAAAATAGAGTGTTCTTCGGTCGAAAGGAAAATCGTCGGGGCTATTCTCATGACTCGACATCATAGCCAAGTCAGTAATATAAGTAAAGTTATTTATGACGCATACCACTAGCGACCAGCAATCTGTCTTAACATTCTGGAACTGAGCATCCAATTAAGATTTCCGATGCCGACGGGAGGAAGCTCGGTCATTTCCAGAGAAAAAATCGAACCCTTCTTAAAAGGCAAGGAGCGGCTCGAGTCGCCGGTTAGCAAATACGAGGCAAGAGTCCCGATGCTCGGCTGGTGTCCGACTAGCAGGAGAGACCCTTTCTCCAAGTGGGCGCGAAGCCGCAAACAGACAGATTCGGCGGTTCCTTCGGGTTCCAATTCATCCCAAATTTCAATGGTGGGTTTGAATTTGAGGACTTCCGCGACGATTTCCGCCGTTTCCTTCGCGCGGATCAGCGGACTACTGATAATCAGGTCGAAAGAAACCTGCAAGAGCTTCAACCCCTGGGCTGCCCGGCGCAACTTAAGCTCTCCTTCAGGCGTCAGGCGTCTTTTCTCATCTCGAAAATCATTCTCTTCCGCCAAAGGCGCGGCAATCCCGTGTCGCAGTAAATGGATATTCATCAATCCTCCAATGTTAATGCCCCCGAAGGAATCAGCACCTTCCACGAGGGAGGTTTAGCCTAACGGCAAACTAAAATAAAAATCCGAACCTTGTCCCAATGTACTTTTGACTTCGACTTTTCCCTTGTGTGCCTCAACGATATGTTTGACGATGGCCAGACCCAATCCTGTTCCTCCTGGTTCACGCGAACGGGTCTTGTCGACTCGGTAAAATCGTTCAAAAATCCTGGATAGGTCTGAAGAGGGAATGCCCGTACCGCTGTCCAGGACATGAATGACGACGGCATGGGTATCCGGATGCAAACTCGCTTCCAGCGAGACCTTTCCTCCTTCCGGGGTAAACTTGATCGCATTATCCAGAAGATTGAACAGGACTTGAAAGAGTTTCTCCCGGTCTCCACGAATCCCAGGCAAAGCTTCAGGGATCAAACAAGCGATGGTCTGCCGTTTCTCCCCAGCCAGAGGTTTTACACTCTCGATGGCTTCGTGCAATAGGGAGGGGCAATCGATATCTTCGTATTTCAGCTGAATCGATTGGGATTCCAGGCTGGCCAGTTTCAGAAGGTCTTTAGTGAGGTCGGAGAGACGAATAGCCTGGGACTTGATGACCTCTATGAAACGCCGGTTGTGAACCTCGTCTTTCAGGGCTCCATCCAGAAGGGTTTCGGCAAAACCCCGGATTGCGGTCAGCGGGGTCTGCAACTCATGCGAAACGTTAGCCACAAAATCCCTTCGAACCGTTTCCAGCTCTTTTTGGCGAGTGATGTCATGCAACACGGTGACGACCCCACCATTTTCTTGATTGAAGTCGCTCAACGGGACCGCCACTACCTCAAAACTTTGGGTGTTGTTCAGCGTGATGTCGATAGTCGAAACGATCTCTTTTCTTTCCCTGAGGGCCTTGTCAAAGATACCTTTAAGTTCTGCATTCCGGACGACCTCGATGACTTTTTTGCCTAATGACGTCTTTTCATCGATCCCGAGGATCCGCTCGAGAGCGGGATTCATTAAGGTCACGCGTCCATCCAAATCGGTTGCCAAAACGCCCGCCTGCATCCCTTCCAGAATCGCTGTAATGGTCTGTTTCTCAGAGCCGAGCTCGACAATCATACCCTGCAGCTTTGTGGCCGTTGCATTGAGAGCATGGGCAAGCCTTCCGAGTTCATCACTGGCGTCCACGTGGATCCGGGCATCCAGATTCCCCGTCTCGATGTCTTCCGCGAACTGGCGGATTTTTTCAATTCGATTCGTTAGCGTTCGGGCAGACAGGTAGCCAAGACATACCGCAATAAAGAAGAAGAAAAAAGAAATGAGGAAGAGGTCCTGCCGCGCGGTTCGAAACCCTTCAGTCACTTCTTGGAGTGGAAGGGCCAAACGCAAGGCAATCGGCGCCTGATTTGCCCCCGAAACGAGTGAGGCAACATAAAGTTCGTTCTTTTTAAGGGTGTGACTGAAACGGATGCTATGTCCAGTGCCCAGTTGAAAAGCCGTGCGAACTTCAGGCCGGTTCGAGTGGTTGTCCATCTGTTCCGGGATACCCTGGTTGTCCGCCAGGACAATTCCCTGTGCGTCAATGAGCGTGATCCGGAATCCCGTCCGCTGCCCGTATTCTTCACTCCACGCTTGGAGAGTGGATGGGGAAGAGGGTTGCGGGAGACTCCCTGCGAGGATGAGAGCCATGCTCTGCAACCGGCTGCGTTCAAATTGCAGATAATTTTCATGGATGCGGACTGTAACGGCAGTCAGCACGGCCAACATCATCCCCAATAGCAGGATGACATAGGAGGCCATGATTTTGAAAAAAAGGCGGCTTTTTATGATGGCCATTCGAATTTATACCCCACCCCTCGAAAAGTTTTGATGCAAAGTGGGAACCCCGGCAGGGCTGAGTATTTGGCGCGGAGCCGGCGGATGTGAACATCCACTGTCCGCGGCGTGACAAATGATTCATTCTTCCAAATCCGTTCCAGCAGTTCCTCGCGGGTAAAGACCCGGTTTGGATTTGAAGCGAGCAGATAAAAAATCTCAAATTCACGGGCGCTTAAGGAGACGGGAAGATCGGCAAATAAGACACGGCGTTGCATGAAGTTAATTTCGAGATCACCATGAATCAATACTTTTTCTGGTGACCGTTCGAGCATTGCTCGTTTCAAGACTGCCCGGATCCTGGCTATCAGTTCTCGGGGACTAAAGGGCTTGGTAACGTAGTCATCGGCGCCCAATTCAAAGCCGATCATCTTGTCAATCTCTTCCGAACGCGCGGTAAGAAATATGATCGGAATCGGTTCTGTGGATCCATCCGATTTCAACCGTTTGCAAACCTCTTTTCCACTCATTCCCGGGACCATGACGTCGAGCAGGATGAGGTCCGGCCTGAGTTTGCGTGCCATCTCCAACCCGGTATTTCCTTCGACACAGCAAGCTAAATCAAAGCCCTCTTTTTCGAGGTTGTACCGCAGTAACTCCTGAATGTCACGCTCGTCTTCGATCAGGAGGATTCGTGGTTTCAATGAAGGTGCTCCTCTGGAACAATCAGCAAAAAGTGTAACACAAGGGAGCGGAACGACAGGCAAGTTTGGTAGGCGACAAAAAAAAATTGCAACGTATTGACAAAACCTTTATTTCAACTACAATGCGCTTGCTTCCAGATCGTCTCGATTGCGCGACTTTTTCTGAGCCTCAATCTTCAGCATTTCAATCGTGTAGATTCAGCCATTGCAGATCTTTGTGGGTAGGTTTTCAGATTCCACTGGAGGAGAGAATGGCAAATTCCGAGAGCAAGGGTGAGACGGCCCCCTCAGCTCCTATTGATACCCCCCCTGTCGTGTCCGCCGAATCCCCTGAGGTCATGCCGAAGCCTGGCAAGTTGTCCGTTCTGATGACCAGGTTCAAGAGTTTTTTCAAGAGCGGAGAAGCCATGGATGTGGTGCCAAGAAGAAGGCGTATCGCGACCGCCTGCATCCTGGGCTTTTTGGGAACCAACTTCTTCATGTTCCTTCGCTTTTTCTTCCCACGCACCCTGTACGAACCGAAGACCGTGTTCCGAATTGGCTACCCGTCGGATTTTTCCTTTGGAGTCGACACGAAATTTCAAAAGGATTTTCGAATTTGGGTGGTTCGAGACGCAGAGAGCGTTTTTGTGCTCTATGCCCGTTGCACTCATCTTGGTTGCACGCCTGACTGGAAACCCAGTGAGAACAAATTCAAGTGCCCCTGCCACGGCAGTGGCTATGACAGCGGCGGAATCAACTTTGAAGGTCCCGCGCCCCGGCCACTGGATCGTGCCAAAGTCGAACTGGATGCTGAAGGCCAGATCGTTGTGGATACCAGTGTCCTCTATGATTGGCCCAAGGGCGGCCGCACCCATTTTAGGGATCCTGGTGCGTTCATTGCGGTGTAATCAGGGGGTTCCCCGGTCTCAAGTCGAATCCTATAATCACCTCTGGAGAACTTAGCTATGGCAGACGAACCCAGGGATCAGAATGCGGAAAAAAAAGGGATGACGGCCTTTTTGGAAGAGGTCCGTGAGGAAGTCAATGTCCTGAAGCAAAAGGGAATCGAAGACCTTAATGCTCTCAAGGCCGTTGAAAAGACTCAGCTTTATAAGTCCATTTTCCGGGTCAAGCACGATGACAAGCCTCGAAGCCGGGCTCTTGGCGTGCTCTCCAACGTTTTCCTCCACTTGCACCCTGCGAAGATTAATCGAGATGCCGTAGCGTACAATTTTACCTGGGGGATGGGTGGAATTACCTTTTATCTGTTCATCGTTCTGACCTTCACGGGCACTTTGCTGATGTTTTACTACCATCCCACCAAGGTCCAGGCTTTTCGCGACATTTTGTACCTCGAGCACGATGTCCCGTTTGGCAAGCTGCTCCGGAACATGCATCGGTGGGGAGCGCATTTGATGATTATTACGGTTTGGTTGCACATGTTCCGTGTTTTCCTGACCGGTTCCTACAAGAAACCTCGAGAATTCAATTGGGGCGTCGGAGTCATTCTCATGCTCTTTACCTTGCTTCTTTCCTTTACGGGGTATCTCCTGCCGGATGACCAATTGGGTTTCTGGGCGGTCACCGTGGGCACCAACATGGCCCGCGCGACTCCCCTCTTGGGGCATGAAGGGCCATTCGGGCCGCTGTTGGGAATGACCCCTTATAACGACATCCGATTTGGATTACTAGGTGGCTCGATTGTTGATTCCAACGCTTTGCTGAGAGCGTACATTTGGCACTGTATCGCTATCCCCATCATTGCTTCAGCATTCATGGTCGTCCATTTCTGGAGAATACGCAAAGATGGCGGAATCTCGGGTCCAGCTCCAATGATGCTGGCTTCCGAGATCAAAGAGGAAAAAAAGATCTAAATATTCACGCTCGAAAAACGGAAAAACGGCAGGAGCATTGAATAGCGTTATGGGTTTGGGACTTTTCGATTTCAGTAGTCCGTCATCCGCATGGGGAAGGGAGGATTGATTCATGGACTGGGGCCAATTGTGGGAGATTGGGTCGGCTCCGGATAATGTGCCGATTGTTGCGCTCATTATCTTGGTGCCCTTTTATACCTGGTACGGCCTGCGTCAGTCGTTTGCGAATGACCGGCTTATTGTGCAGCTCGAGGCCGATCCACAGATGGCCAAGACGCACCACCGCAAAGTCCAGCCCTGGAAACCAGGCTGGGATAAGGAAGTACACGTCTGGCCTTTCCTGTTAAGAATCGAATTTCTCGCCGCGGTTATCGTCACCTTGATTCTCATGGTTTGGTCCATTACGCTCAATGCCCCGCTAGAGGAGCCTGCCAACCCGACACTCACGATGAACCCTTCCAAGGCGCCCTGGTATTTCCTGGGGTTGCAGGAGATGTTGGTTTACTTTGATCCCTGGATGGCAGGGGTTGTTCTGCCCAGCCTCATTTTAGTGGGTTTGATGGCCATTCCTTACATTGATGCCAACCCATTGGGGAATGGTTACTACACCTACAAGCAGCGCAAGTTTTCCATTCTCACCTTCTGTTTCGGATTCCTCTTTCTCTGGCTAGCCATGGTCGTGATTGGGACTTTTATTCGGGGGCCGGGCTGGGTCTGGTTCTGGCCGGGGCAAACCTGGGATCACAATCGCGTTGTCTTTGAGGCAAACCGCGATCTTCCGGATCTCTTCGGGATTACCGGGGCGTGGGGAAAGGGAATTTTCGGAGCGATTGTCACGGGGATTTATGGCGTCCTGACCGCAATCGGTATTCACAAACTCATGAATTGGAATGAGTTCAACAAGAAGATCTATCGGAGAATGACTTTTATCCAATATGTAACGCTGCAGTTTTTTCTGATTACGATGATGCTTTTGCCTGTAAAGATCATTGCCAGGCTTGCTTTTCGGATCAAATATATTTGGATTACGCCCTGGTTTAACATCTAGGAATCAAGGTAGGAGGACACCTTAGGTGCCAGACACCCCTTCAGTTGATGAAAAAGATCCGGTTGTAGCTCAGTCTCTGAGTGCCCTCATTGTTCTCTTTTCTCTGCTGTTGATCCTTTCGCTGGTATGGGCGGTCTATGACGAAATCTATGGGCTGCGCCCCTGGAAGCGTTTCCAACACCAATTCGTTTCGAAATACACTTTATTATTGGAGAAGATGAAGCCCCGCCAGTCCGTTGCTGAAAAGGCTGTACGCCAGTCCGACGAATACCGCCAGCTCGAAGAGAAAATGAATCAGGCGGAAGCTTCAATTGCCCCTAAACGGAAAGAAATTGATCACGCCGTTGACCTCACAACCCGCCGCTTGGCCGCGATTACGGAACCCTTTGCCTTGACGCGCAGCGAAATTTCAGCCTTGATGTATCGCATGGAAACGGCCTCTTCCCAAGGGGCCCGGGAATCTTTGAAAACAGACATTGAGCAGATTAAGGTTCGCTCTCTCAAACTAACACTCCCGAAGCTTGAGACCGGAGAGGAAGAGAGCGTGCGGATGAATTTTCGCGAGCTTGAAGACGAATTCAATCGCTTGCAGCAACGGAAGACACAGCTTACGATCCAGCGCGGCGAACTCACCCAGCGATCCTCAGAAATCAAGCAAGAAATTGACGCGTTCATGAAAGATCACTTGAATGGATTGACAGCGGCACAAGTGGACGGTTTGATCCGGAAGATGCGGAATTTTAGCTTCGATATCAAGCAGATCCATGTGAAATCCGTGGATCTGGTGGACCGCTGCGAAAGTTGTCATTTGGGGATTCGAGAACCCGTCACGATTACGGCAAAGGAGATGGGAGGAGAGCGGGCCTTTACCAGTCACCCCACCAAGGAATTGTTGCAGATCCACGATCCGGAATCATTTGGGTGCACCCCATGCCATAATGGGAATGGCGCCGCAACGACCAGTGTCGAAAAGGCCCACGGACGTTACGAGCATTGGCTGTGGCCCATGTTTCCGAAAGTGAATACAGAAGCGGGCTGCAATCAGTGTCATGTCAGCGATCTGGTGTTGGATCATGCCCCTAACCTGAATCGGGGAAAAGAGTTTTTCCGTGTGCGAGGCTGCAACGGCTGTCATCGCTATGAAGGTTTCGATACGGAGTCTGAAGCGTTATCTCTTAATCGCAACACCCTCCGGCACTTCGAGACCGACAAAAAAGGGTTGGAGAAAGACATTAACCAAAGCCTCCTGGATGCGGATGCCGCCTCGGATAACAAAGAGGCCCAGCGCCTCTATGCTCGTGCTGACGGCATGCGGCAAAGTATTAGCAATATCAATAACCAGGCTGAGCAACTCGACGTTGAAGCGAAGAGTCTGTTACGCGAAGTCAAGAAGGTGGGACCGAGTTTGAAGGAAGTGCGAGTCAAAATTAAGAAGGAGTGGATTCCCGTTTGGTTGGAGAATCCTCATGCCTTTCGCCCCACTACCCGGATGCCAGCCTTCCGGCTCAGTCAAGCGGACCGCCAAACCATTGCTGCCTTTATCTGGCAATCGGGAGTCCAGGGGACTCTCCAAGCTCAGAAGACAGGTGATCCTGTCCATGGGAAGGAGCTGTTTGAGATACGAGGTTGCCTTGGCTGCCACTCCGTGGGCGAAGGGGATAAGATGATGGGGGGGGGATTTGCGGCAAACCTAGCGCGCGTGGGAGAAAAAGATCATTACGAATACCTCGTGCGCTGGATTCATAATCCAAGGGAGCGAACTCGTCCCTACTGTACTTTTGAGAAAAAAGATATCGGTCCTGAAGATTACGCAAGAAAGGGCCTGCCCTTTGTCTTCGACTTGGACCATACACTCTGTCCCAATGATGGGCATGAACTTCAAGTGCAGCAGATGACGGTGATGCCCAACCTCCGTTTGACCGTGGAAGAGTCCCAGGATATTGCCAGTTACTTGATCACTTTGAAAAGGCCTGATGCGTCTTATCCAGCGGCCAGCTATCTGGATGATCCTTTGTTGAAGGAAAAAGGAATTAAGCTGGTTAGGCATTATGGCTGCGCCGGTTGCCATGAAATCTCCGGACTTGAAGATGAAGGGCGCATTGGAACCGAGTTGACCAAAGAAGGGAGCAAACCGATCGAAAGGATGGACTTTGCTCTCCTCACGGAGGACGCCAAGAAGAAAGGTTGGTACAACCACGTTGGGTTTATTGAGCACAAGCTGGAGAAGCCGGAGATTTATGACGAGGGAAAAATCAAGGATCCGCTGGAAAGATTGCGGATGCCCAATTTCAATCTGAACCGGGACGATCTCAACGCGGTAACCTCATTTCTCTTGGGGAGTGTGGACTCCAATCTCCCCCCCCATTACTTCTATAACCCGAAGGGTCAGGGAAAAGATATCCGGGAAGGTTGGTGGTTGATTAATAAGTACAATTGTATGGGATGCCACCAGCTGAGGACCATTCAGAAGTCAGTCTTGTCAGGACTTCCGCGCTATCAAGACCCCGATTGGAAAGAACAGTTGCCGCCGACACTCATTGGAGAAGGCGCCCGGGTGGACCCCAACTGGCTCGTGCGTTTCTTGGCCAATCCGGCACTGAGTTCGACCGATTTGAACCGGGACGGGGTGAGGACTTACTTGAAAGTCCGAATGCCCACTTTTAGCTTTTCCGATAGCGAGATTGGAAAAATTGTGAGATTCTTTGTCGCTCTTGCAGGTCAAGCGCAGCCCTATCTGCCACCCAACTTGGAACCGCTCACGGAAAAAGAGAGATCGATGGCCCGCGACTTATTTACTTCCAAGGCCGCTCCGTGCCTCAAATGCCATGCGACGGGAGATCCTGCTCATGACCGTAACGCGACGGCTCCCAACTTTCTGCTTGCCAAAGATCGTCTCAAGCCAGGTTGGACTCAGCGATGGATTACAGAGCCGGCTATGATCGCCCCGGGGACGTCAATGCCTTCGGGGTTGTTCCGTCGGGAAGGCGAGCGCTGGGTATTTGCTGGACCGCTTCCCGCCAGTTTTACCGGGTACGAAAAGGACCAATCCCAGCTGCTGGTTCGATACATATTCCAGCTTACCCCGGAAGAACAAAGACGTCTCGGTGGAGGTAATTCTTCCCCAACAAAGGTTGCAAAGAGGTAAACTGTTCCGTTTTCTAAATTTTAAGGAGAGGTTAATCAATTCCATGAAAGGAAAAAATCGCTTTATCTACCTGGCATTTTTGCTGACGATTCTCATTCTCGTTGCCTGTGGCGGAGGTCAAAAGCCAACTGAGTCTGGAGAGACCAAACCAGCCGAATCTGGAGCGCCAGCGGCAGCCGTAACCAAGATTGATCCGGCAACGGCGGGAACGATTACCGGGAAGATCAATTTCGAAGGAGAAGCCCCCAAGCCCCGTCAGATTCGCATGGATGCAGAGGCTTCCTGTGCAGCACTTCACAAGGAGCCAGTATATGGAGAAGAAATCGTCGTCAATGACAATAAGACTCTCGAATACGTCTTCGTTTATGTCAAGGATGGACTAGGGGACAAGGTGTTTGAAACCCCGACTGAGCCAGCGACTCTGGATCAGAAAGGATGCCAGTATCATCCTCATATGATCGGAGTTCAAACCAACCAGCCGGTCAAAATCTTGAATAGCGACCCCACGACTCACAATATTCATCCGGTTCCTGCTAACAATCAGGAATGGAATACTTCGATGTCTCCCGGTGGCCAGCCACTCGACCGGACCTTTAAGAGAGAAGAGGTCATGATCCCGGTTAAGTGCAACGTGCACCCCTGGATGAAGAGCTACATCGGAGTTGTGAAACACCCGTTTTTTGCAGTCACAGGCAAAGACGGATCCTTTACGATTAAGGGTCTGCCTCCTGGAGAATATACGATTGAGGCCTGGCATGAAAAGCTCGGAGCGACGACCCAAAAGGTGACCGTTGGCCCGCAGGAAACCAAAACCGTTGATTTCACGCTTTCCGCAAAAACCGTGTCTTAGTATGAATCTCTGGCTGCACAGATACATTCTTTTCACGGCCTTTTGCACTTTCCTGCTCCTCATTGCCGGAGCCCTAGTGACCGGCAATGAGGCAGGCCTGTCTGTGCCCGACTGGCCACTTTCTTATGGATCCCTCACTCCTCCCATGATCGGAGGAATTTTCTATGAGCATGGGCACAGAATGATTGCCAGTTTTGTTGGCCTTCTGACCGTTATTCTGGCTTTCTGGGTTTGGAAACAGGAGAAACGCAGGCTCGTTCGCATCGTGGCATTTTCCGCTCTGGGGGCAGTCATTGCTCAAGGCTTACTGGGTGGCCTCACAGTCCTTTTATTCCTGCCGGCGCCGGTCTCCGTGATGCATGCTTGCCTGGCGCAGACTTTTTTCTGTCTCATTGCGAGCTTAGCCCTACTGACATCGAAAGGCTGGCAAAATAAGATTGAATTGGAGGCCGAGGACAGGAAGCAACTTTCATTAAGAAAAATTGGTGTTTGGGCCACGGCTGCTGTTTATTTGCAGCTGATATTGGGGGCAGCTCTCCGGCATTCGAAATCGGGAATTGTATTTCATGTGGCGGGGGCATTCCTGGTCGCCATCTTAATTCTCTGGTATATCGGGCGGATTTATAAATTCTTTGAGCATCGTTCAGAACTCTTCAACCCTGCACTAATGCTAGGCTTTCTCCTGATGATTCAAATTTCCCTGGGGGTCGGATCTTATTTGGTCAGACTCACAGGCCGCGAAGATGTTCAACCGTTGCCGCTTCCGGTGGCCGTGACCACTGCGCACTTAGCCGTAGGAGCATTGCTTTTGGCAACCTGTGTCGTGTTGACCATTCAGGTGTTCCGGATAATGGCGCCAGCGGCCGCACCCCTTAATCTATCTCGGGCAACCCAAGAGGCATCGTGATCATGAAGGTTGAGGGAGAAATAACTAAGGTTGAGATTTCGGGCATTTCGAGTCGGGCCGATTCCACGTTGTCCCGGGTGTCGGATTATTTCTGTCTGATTAAGCCCGAAGTTACTTTTCTCGTCCTTATTGCTACGGGCCTTGGCTGTTATATGGCAGCCCAAGGTGCTCTGAGTCTCTGGACTCTTTTCCATGCGGTTCTTGGAACCGCGCTGGTTGCCGGTGGTACTGCCACCTTAAATCACTATATGGAACGTGACTTGGATGGCCGTATGCGACGCACGGCCCAGCGACCGTTGCCTTCAGGCAGACTCAAACCCAGCGAGGTATTGAATTTCGGGATTACCTTGTCGGTATTGGGGGGAGCGTACCTCGCCGTCTTTGTAAACCTTTTGACGAGTGTTATTGGACTTCTGACGCTGCTGAGTTACTTGCTTGTCTATACGCCACTTAAGAGGAAGACCAGTTGGGCTACGTTTGTCGGGGCCTTCCCCGGGGCGGCCCCAGTGCTCATGGGCTGGACGGCTGTCAGGAACAGTGCCGGGCTCGAGGCGTGGGTGCTGTATGCTCTCTTATTTGCCTGGCAATTCCCACATTTCCTGGCAATTGCGTGGATGTATAAAGAGGATTATGCATGCGCCGGTATGCTCATGCTCCCGCAGCGGGACCCTGAGGGTAACCTGGCGTTTCTGGAAGTCCTGGCGACGTCGTTGGTCTTGATCCCGCTGAGCCTGACCCCGACAATGCTTGGCATGACCGGAAGCCTTTATTTTTGCGCGGCTCTTCTGCTCAGTTTGAGCTTGCTTTTTTTTGCCCTGAGGGCCTCGGTCCTTCGATCCCGATTGCAGGCCAGGGTCCTTTTGCATGTGACTGTCATCTACCTTCCTCTCATTTACGCGATGATGGTCATTGACAAAGCATGAAGTGAGCGGATATCGATAAATTTCGCTCGTTTGCCATCGTGTTCACTCGAATCCGGGCTACTGGGCGAATAACAGTCTCTTCGTTGCTTCTTTTGCCTTCTACTGCTCGTGCTTCGGTTGCTCAGAAAGCTGCCGGGCAGGGTGTCTATCCTTTTGAGTAAAAGGAGATTATAGGATGTCACGCGCTCTTGCTGTCATCATCTGGCTCATTACATTGTCTGCCATAGTGCTCTTTTCGGGAAGATATGGCTGGTTTCCGGAAGGAATTTCGGAATTTGCGCCTGCGATTGATGCTCAGTTTATAAGGACTTTGGTGGTCGTGGGTATAGGCTTTGTGTCGTCTCAGGTACTGCTGGGGCTCTATGTCTGGAAGTACCGTGACCGTCCGAATAGCAAGGCTGTTTATACCCACGGCAACACAAAGTTCGAAGTGCTTGTCATGGTGGTGACTGGCGTTACTTTCGTCATCATTGCCATATTGGGACAGAGAGTATGGGCGCAACTGCATTTGTCGGAGCCCCCTGCCAATGCTCTCCAGATGGAGGTCACGGGGCAGCAGTTTGTGTGGAACATCCGATATCCCGGACCAGACGGAGTCTTCGGTCGCACCGATCCGAAATTGATTAATGATCAAGAGAACCCGGTTGGGCTTGACCCCAAAGACCCTGCGTCGAAAGATGATATTGTCAGCATCAATCGGATGGCCATACCCGTGAATCGTAATATCCAGGTGTTTTTGAGATCCAAAGATGTCACGCATAGTTTTTTTGTCCCTGCATTGCGCTTTAAACAAGATACCGTCCCAGGGCTTCGCATCCCGATCCACTTCAAAGCATTGAAAACAGGTGAATACGAAATCGCCTGTGCTGAGTTGTGTGGACTCGGGCATTACAAGATGAAAGGCTATTTGATGGTTTTACCGGAAGAAGAATTCAATGCCTGGCTCAAAGAGAGAGCCTTAAACTAAGAGGGGGGGAGAAAAACGCATGTCTGAGACTGCCCACGCAGCAGTACATAAGGCCCCAACAGGGTTCATTCGCAAATATATATTCAGCCTTGACCATAAGGTAATCGGTATCCAATACATTTTTCTGGCTCTGGTTGCAGCTTTTCTCGGGATGAGCTTATCCCTCATCTTCCGGCTGCGTTTGGCCTGGCCTACCGAGACCTGGCCCCTGCTGGCCAAGATTTTTCCGGCGGGATTTGAAGGCGGGCCGATGACCCCCGAATTCTATCTCGCGATGCTGACGATGCATGGAACCATTATGGTTTTTTTCGTCTTGACTACAGCTCCACAAAGCGGGTTCGGAAATTACTTTCTGCCCATTCAAATCGGGGCCGATGATATGGCCTTCCCTACGCTGAACATGCTTTCCTTCTGGGTGACCTTTGTCAGCATGATGGTGATGGTGGCTGCCTTGTTTGTGACGGGTGGGGCTCCGATTTCCGGATGGACGGCCTATGCCCCCTTAAGCGCGGTTGGTCAAATTGCGGGCCCAGGGTTGGGGGCAGGGCAGACCTTGTGGATCATTAGTATCGCCATCTTTTGCGTGGCCTCGCTGTTGGGCGCCTTAAATTTCATCACCACTGTGCTTAACATGCGCGTTAAAGGGATGTCTTTGATGCGCATGCCTTTGACCGTCTGGACATGGTTTACGACAGCCATCTTGGCGTTGCTCTCCTTTCCTGTGTTGTTGGCTGGCGGGATCCTGCTTTTGTTGGATCGGCTCGGTGGGACCAGCTTTTTCATTCCAGGCGGACTGGTCATCAGTGACAGGCAGATCGCGCACTCGGGTGGGTCGCCTATCCTCTGGCAACATCTTTTCTGGTTCTTTGGTCATCCGGAAGTTTACATCGCCATTCTTCCTGGAATGGGAGTGACATCGCAGCTGTTGTCAACCTTCGCCCGTAAACCCATTTACGGGTACCGGGTGATGGTGTATGCCGTTTTTGCCATTGGTCTGATGGGATTCTTTGTGTGGGGACACCATATGTTTGTCAGCGGCCTCAGCCCCATGTCAGCGCTGGTTTTCTCCATGCTGACTTTGACCATTGGAGTTCCATCTGCAGTGAAAACTTTCAATTGGCTGGGGACTTTGTGGGGGGGGAAATACCGTTTTTGTGCCGCCTCTCTGTTTGCCGTTGGTTTTGTTTCCTTGTTTGTATCCGGAGGTATTACAGGGCTTTTTCTCGGCCAAACCTCGCTGGACGTCCCGCTACACGATACCTATTTCCCGGTCGGTCACTTCCATTTGATTATGGGTGTAGCGGCCATCTTCGGGATCTTCGCCGGGATCTATTACTGGTTCCCCAAAATGTTTGGACGGATGATGAACGAAACGATGGGCAGGATTCATTTCTGGCTGACTTTCGTGGGAGTTAACGCAATCTTCATGCCGATGCACATCATGGGAATTATGGGGCATCCGCGCCGATACGCTCAGGCTACGGAATTTAAATATCTAGCCGGGACTCAGGGATACCATCTGTTCATCACCATTGCGGCTCTGATGACGGCGGCGGTTCAGCTCCTGTTCCTCATCAATTTGTTCTGGAGCCTCTTTAAAGGGAAGAAAGCTTCAGACAATCCTTGGCAGGCAACAACCTTGGAATGGACCGTTCCGTCTCCACCTCCTCATGATAATTTTGGTGGCAAAATCCCGGTGGTTTACCACGGACCTTATGAATACTCTGTTCCAGGCGCGCCTACGGATTATGTAATGCAGACGGATCCACCGTTTCAGACTAAAACATGAGAGATCCCTTTCTCCTGTAGTTCTTCTTAGCCATGGGCGACTTTACGGGAAGGAACCTTTAGATCTGAAAACATTATGCCGACAGTCCTATCACCTCAGGAAGTGGGTATCGCGATTCAACCGGATCATGGTTCAGGAGGCGGCGCTGGGTCCGGATCAAACGGATGGGATGGGGACCGTCATGGCTGGGATTCAGGAGGTGTCGCTCCGCGGACTTCGCCAGATAGCTACCGTCTGGCTATGTGGCTCGGCGTGGCTTCGATCCTCATGCTTTTTGCCGGTCTGAGTAGTGCCTACATTGTCCGGCAGGGTGCATCCGGCGATTGGGTTCCGATTGCGATTCCGCCATTATTGATTCCCAATTCCCTCTTGCTCGTCGCCAGTAGTGTCACGCTCAAGCGTTCGAGAAATCTGTTGAAGAAGGATGGGCTCACTTCGGCCGTGAAATTCTGGTTGAGCCTGACGACTTTACTCGGAGCCGGCTTTCTGATCGGCCAGATCTTCATCTGGAAGGAACTGTCGGCGCAGGGCATTTACTTGAGTTCTAATTCTCACAGTTCATTCTTTTATTTGATGACGGGGGCACACGGCCTTCATCTCGCAGGCGGAGTCATCGTGCTCTCCATTCTTTCCATCAAGGCTCAAAGACAAGTATTCGCCACTGAGTCTTTGCGAACTCTGATGGACGTCACTTCAATCTACTGGCATTTTATGGACGGGTTGTGGATTTATTTATTTCTATTGTTGTTTTTCTGGAGGTGAATGCATGGCCAACGCGCATGCCGAAGAATTCACATTACAAGAATGGAGTGGAGGAGTTTCCCCCTACGCGGTCAATCACAAGAAACTTGGAATGTGGTTGTTTATCGTGTCGGATGCTCTGACCTTCACAGCGATTTTGATCGGTTACAGCTATCTGCGCATGGCCACAGCGGATTGGCCGACCCCGTTCCACCTTTGGCCCAGCATCGCCATCTCAACCCTAATGACTTTCTTCCTCCTTTCCAGCAGCCTCACCATGGTGCTTGCCGTGAAGGCGTCTCAGCATGGCAACCGGAGTGCAACCATACGCTGGCTGGGATTCACAATGTTATTTGGTCTTTTGTTTATTCTGTTGCACGCCAACGAGTGGAAAACTCTGATGGAAGAAGGACTCACGCTCACTAACAATCCCTGGGCAAAAGATGTCCCCTTATTCGGCGCAACGTTCTTTGGAATTACTGGACTTCATATGTTTCACGTGTTTACCGGAGTCCTCTACCTGGGCGCAATCGCAATCGGAGTCGGGAAAAAACGATTCAATGCGGACCATGTCGAAGTCTGCGGGCTTTATTGGCATTTCGTGGACCTGGTCTGGATGTTTGTGTTTCCCTTGATTTATTTAATGTCCGTGAAGATGCACTGATTCCTGGCTGAAGCATGAAACCACAAATTTGAAGCGATCACATCTATTTCTGGAGGCAAATTTTGAGCGCACATTCTGAACACGGTGAACCGCATATCATAGGGAACGGGTTGGTATTTGGTGTTTGGGGCTCGCTGCTCTTTCTAACCGGACTTGAGGTATTCCTGGCCTACGAGCATTTACCATTAAATCTCATGCTGATTTTGCTCATGGGGATTTCACTGGTGAAAGCCGCGTTGATCGTGGCATATTTCATGCACTTGCGTTTCGAGAAGCAGAGCCTGGTCCTGACCTTGATTCCGGCCTTAGTCGTCGTCGCTTCAACTTTGGTGGTATTCTTCCCAGATAGTCTTCGATTGTTAAACATGCGGCCCAAGTAGAATTTTGGGGCCAGCCACTGTCTGCCGGTCACTCACCGCGGAACACAGTAGGAGGTGGAGATTGAAGGGAATTATCATGCGGCGAACTGTAAAAAGACTCATTCCGATATTTCTTTGGGTTTTGCTCTGTTGCTGTGCCGCAACTCCCGCCTTTGCGCAGGGGTGTCCTATGTGCAAGACATCGGCTGCCGCACAGTCCAGCCAGGCGACTCAAGCACTCAATCGGGGGATCTTGCTATTGTTGGCTCCTCCAGTGACTATTATGAGTGTGATTCTTGTTTTTGCTTTCCGCTGTTGCAATTCGCCCCGCCCGTAGAGTTCTGCTATGACCCAGACGTGAGCCAATCTCTTGCCGTTGTCCTTGAAAACGTTTGTTTTTCATACCCCGCAACCCGGGCCCGGCCTGCACTGTCAAGCATCAACTTGACGGTCCATGAAGGAGAAGTGTTCGGGATTCTGGGACCCAACGGTTCGGGAAAAACAACCCTGTTTCGAATCCTGGCGACACTACTCACTCCCACCTCTGGGAAAGCCCAGATCCTGGGACTGGATGTCGCGGCCGCTTCACATTCTGTGCGGGGGAGTATAGGCGTTGTCTTCCAGAAGCATAGCCTGGATCAGAAACTCACGGTTTTTGAAAACTTGGTCTGCTACGGTCATCTCTACGCCATGCGAGGACGGCATCTGAAGAAGCAGGCCGAAGAAGTCCTGGCTCGATTTGATCTGGCAGACAGGACTACCGAGCGAGTGGAAACTTTGTCAGAAGGGCTGAAACGGCGAGTTGAGTTGGCCAAGGCCTTTTTGCATCGACCTCGAGTGTTGATTCTGGATGAGCCAACGGTCGGGCTGGATCCGAGGGCAAGGCTTGAATTTTGGAAATGGTTAGACGCAATCCACCTGAGTGAATCGGTGACCATTCTTGTCACTACTCATTTAATGGACGAAGCGGAGAAGTGCTGCCAGTTGGCCTTTCTTAACCGCGGCGAGTTGGTGGCCATGGGCTCTCCTTCGGCACTCAAGGAGCTTGTCCGCGGAGATGTGATTACCATTCGAACCCGCGATGCGGATTCTCTTTACACAGCTATCAAAAGGAAGCTCGACGTTCCCGTGAGCGTGTTGGGTAGTATGCTAAGAATCGAATGTCAGGATGGGCACGAATGGATTCCCCGGCTCGTGGAATCTTTTCCTGGTCAAATCGATGAGATTAGTCTTGCAAGACCGACCCTGGAAGACGTGTTTATCCATGTGACAGGGGCCGGGTTTGATGGGCCTGAAAATGGGGTGGCCGATGGGTGACCCGAATTTGGATGCCGGTGCAAGTTAGGGCTCCGGCCTGCCCGATAGTTTTTTCTGATCCGGATCAATGAGATGACTCCAAAGAGAGACAATGAGCATCTCCTTCGTGTAACATGAAAATCGATCCGTTGCTGTTTCGATGCCTGAAAGGGAAGATCAAGAGGATCGCCCTGGTCGAAGGAAGACCACCGATCCCGGAGATTCCATGTGGGACAGGAGTTTGAAGAATCGCAGAAGGAGATAAACATGATGCTAGAATCAATCATTCTAACGATTTTCAGCGCAGTATTTGGGCTCGGCTGTCTCATCGTTGCGGGCTGGCTGGTCATCAGCCAGCAGTTTGCAACCCTCGACGGCATGTTTTTGGCCTTGGTGTGCCTATTGCTGGCACTCATCTCATTCCTGAACCTAGCTTGGAGCTTGCGCAGCAAAGAGTTTCGGCAATGGCTGAATTCCAGAAATAAGAATTCGGAAGCCCATTGATACGCGTTAAGGATGTTATTCGTAGACGATGTTGGTAGGGCGGGCACGCCGTGCGCGCCGCTAAACCAAAATGGGGGACGGCGGTCTCAGCGAGACCACCCTACATTGTAATGTGCCTTTCTGAATCAGGTGTGTTGGCCCAGCCATTCTCAGGTGGTTAGAGAAGTTCCTTCGAATATTCCAGCAGATCGTGTACGAGTATAAACACGTGACTGCGCCAACAGGTGATGTTAAAGCAGCTTTGGGATTTGAGTTAACTCCATTCAGGTTCTACTCCTTATTTTCCTCTAGGCCAATATGGTTTCGCCATCGTTGACATCCATTTTTTTTCTTCCGCTGTACTCACTTTGGAAGCGAGAGGTGGTTCGCTTCTTTCGTCAGCCCAGCCGCGTTATTGGGGCGCTTGGAACTCCCCTGATCTTTTGGTTTTTTATGGGTTCAGGGTTTGGGAATTCCTTTCACGGGGGCCCAGGTCCGGCCAATAGAGACTACCTAGCATATTTCTTCCCGGGGGCCATTTTGATGGTGCTGCTTTTTACCTCGATTTTTTCCAATATGGCACTGATTGAAGAACGACGGGAAGGGTTCTTGCTCGGAGTACTGGTGGCGCCGCTTTCAAGGCTAAGCTTGGTTCTGGGGAAAATCTTAGGAGTGACGACGTTAGCAGTTCTGCAAGGGACGATCTTTCTTTTATTGGCGCCGTTTCTGGGCATTTCACTGAATTTCTTCCAGCTGAGTTTTGTCTGGAGTGTCATGATATTGATCAGTTTGGCTCTCAGCAGTTTAGGTTTTGCGTTTGCCTGGCAACTCGATTCCATTCAGGGGTTCCATGCCGTCATGAATATGGTGTTGATACCCATGTGGCTTTTGTCTGGAGCTCTTTTCCCTCTTTCAGGCGCTTCGTCGTGGATGCGACTCATCATGATTGTCAATCCCTTAACATATGGAATGGCAGCATTGCGTCAGTCTTTGTATCTCAGTCAACCCCACCCGGAAAATTTGGAAATTTGCAGCCTGCCTTGGGCTATCGGGATAACGATGGTTTTTGGAGCCGCCCTAATTTTTGTCTCTTGCATTCTGGCCAACAGGAAAAGAATCTAATGGATGATAAAGGTCGGTGGATTCGCAGAGTATTGCTGAGCACCGGGGTCGTTTTGTTGCTTGGATCCTTAATTGGCTTGTTCTGGCTGAACCTCAAATTAAGGCAGCTTCGGGAGCAGTCCGTCTCTCCAGCTCTTCCCGCACTGGTTCAGCTCCCCTCATTCTCATTAATGGAGAGAAGCCGCAAACCAATTGGTCTGGATGATCTCAAGGGTTCGGTCTGGATTGCAGATTTTATCTTTACACGATGCCCCGGACCCTGTCCGTTGATGAGTTCCCGTATGTCCAAATTGCAAGAGGCCTTTAAAGAGGAGGCTTCATTCAGACTGGTTTCGATTAGCGTGGACCCCGAATTCGATACTTGCGAGGTGTTGAGTGAATATGCTGAGAGATTTCAGGCCAAGGAAGGTCGATGGTTTTTTTTGACAGGTGAAAAATCCAGAATTCATGCGCTGGCCCAATCAGGTTTCCTTGTCGGAGATATTCAGGATGTGACCGTCCACAGTACTCGTTTCATTCTGGTTGATCGTAAGGGAAGGGTCCGCGGGTATTATGATAGCCAGGAAGAAGAGGACATCCAAAAACTGATCCACGACACAAGATTTCTACTTCGAGAGGTTGACTCGTGATCGCTGTGACTGACTTCCCTCTAATCAATGCCGTGCTGAATGGAACCAGTGCGACATTGCTTTGTATCGGATATTATTTTATCCGTAATAAGAATGTCTCCCTCCACCGTCGCTGTATGCTTCTCGCTCTTGTTTCTTCTACACTCTTCCTGGTTTCTTATTTGACCTACCATATCGGGTTTCAGGTGGGTTCAGTTCGTTATCGAGGGACGGGATGGACCCGCCCGGTTTACTTCTCAATCCTGTTGACTCATACGATCCTGGCGGTTGTCATTCTCCCTATGGTCCTGATCACCGTCACGCGTGCTCTCAAGGGCCGCATCGAAAAACACCGTCAAATAGCCCGTTGGACTTTACCTGTTTGGCTTTACGTGTCTGTGACTGGAGTCGTCATTTACTGGATGCTTTATCATTAGACGCTTATGACAAGCACAGCGAGCCCACTATCGAACCCTCCGGAGAAAACAATGGGGAAACGTGTCACCCTGATCATTTATGGAGTTGCGTTCCTGATGGTGCTCGTCCCTTTTCTGTTCTGGAAGGGAACCTGGTTTGGCAGACCGTTGAGTGATCAGGAAATGGCCAATTACTTAGCACCAGAGGCCAAACCACGAAACATTCAACATGCGCTCCTGCAGATTTCAGAGAAGATTTCCCAAGGGCAGAAAGAAAAAGTCAAGAAGTGGTATCCGCGCATGCTGGCATTGATGAACCATCCTGTGCCCGAAGTGCGGGTGACCGTTGCCTGGAGCCTGGGACAGGACAGTCAAGAGGCTTCCTTTCATGATTCTCTACAGGTGCTTCTTAAGGACCCCAATACTCTAGTACGTCGCAATGCGGCCTTGTCTTTAGTGCGTTTTGGGGATAGCAGCGGAAGAGCCGAGCTCGTCAATGTTCTCAGGCCCGTGCCAGTGTCGTCACCCCAAAGTGGGGTCATCACCTTCCGCCTCAAAGAAGATGATTCGGTAAGCCCCGGCACGTTAATTGCCCGAATTCGTACGGGAGGTGGCGAACTCGATGAATTCCGGTCACCACTTCCGGGTTTTCTAGAGAAGAAATTGGTAGCGGACGGGAAGGAGATCGCGGTGGGAGAAAAGATTCTGCTTCTCTCGCCTGCTGAAGAAGAAGTTTGGGAAGCACTGCGTGCGCTTTATTTGGTCGGCCAGCCGGAGGATATTGCTGAAATAGAACCGTTTACGGGCAAGACACCTCACATGGCAGAACGTACCCGACAACAAGCACGGTTGACCGTTCAGGCCATCCAGAAAAGAACTTCTCCCTGAGAAGTGACTCTACCGGGACAGAAGCTTCTTGGCTTCGATCTACCAATCAAATGGTCATCTTCCCCACTACGGCTTCAATCTCCTCGGTAGGGACCATGTCAATGGCGTCCCAGGGACACCCATCCAAGAACGAACCATCAGGTCCTTTTGTAGTACACTTCTTGCAACCGATACAGAGGAAAGGGTCAACTTCGATGTGTCCAAAGGGAGGATGATCTTCGTCAGGTACCCAAAACATGCAGTCTTCCACTGGGCAATAAGGGACACAGGCAGGCGAACCGGCACAACCGGTGCAGCACTCCGTTATGATTGCAATTTCCTTCGGTTTCTTCTTGCGAGGGGTATTGATCCCTTCAGACTTCGGCTCCAACTTGTCCAACTGCGAAATCGTATCCAGTGGCAGCATTCTCCCTCCTCAAGGAGCGCTTGTATCTCAAATTGTGACTTTCAAGGGGTGCGCGAGAATCAACGAGTAAAGACTTTTAAAAATATACCATCAATCGGGTAATAGTCAATCGGAACAAGGGGCAACCATGAAGAGGGTTAAGGGAAAAGGGTCAAGGAACAAGGGGCAAGGAATATTTGGGGAGGGCTTAGTTTTGAAAATCAACACTGGGAACAAGTGGGATCGAGAGAGGAGGTGAGAATGAACAAAGGCGAAAATCAGCCTCAAAAACCACGAACTGCGCATTCAACCTAGAGGTTTTTTTGAGCCTTGACAGGGAAAATTGTACTATTGAGATAGTCACTCGAGTCGGATGGTTTGTTGTATGATGCCATTGTCTATCATCTGAACGGCGTGACGGATCCCGAATTCCGATAAGGAATAGCTTATGGAAAAAACTCTCCTCTTTTTCATGATCATTTTGGGAATTTTATTTTTGTGTTTGGGTTTCGGAGAAATGATCCGCTCTCGAAAACAGCCTCGTGAATTTTGGCTTTTGGGTCTAGGAGTGAGATCTAAAGCAGGGGCCTGGTGCATGGTGCTTATTGCTGGCGCCTTTTTTGGGCTTGCCTACTCTTTTCATAAAACGGAAGCGCTCCATCATCTCCTGCGGTCCGCGGGGGTACCGAAGAATGTGGACCTCAGTGAATATGTTCAGGTTCTTGAGCAAAATCGAAAAGAACTCGAAAGACTCAAAGTCCAATCGGACATACTGGCGAAAGAAAAAGAGGATTGCCAGGGGATTGTCAGCAGACAAGGACTTGGCCTAGCCAGCAAGAATGATGTGGCTGCGGAGCTGAAAGCTTCTCTAAGCCTGCGTCAGAGAGAGATTTCAGGCCTCACGAAAACTTTGGGAGAAGCCCGGCAGAAACTGGAATTATTGCAAAATGATTACGAGAAACTGCGCCACGATGACGAACAGACCGTTGCAAAACTGCAGGAACTCGATTCGAAGGTGTCACTGATTCAGTCCGAAAAGATGGCTCTACAGCAAAAATTGGACAGTAGTTTGAAAACCAGCGATACCGAGCTCAAACGGTTAAAAGAAGAAAATACGAAGTCCCGGGCCCTTTACAAAGACCAAGAGCGAAGATCCGACTTGCTCCGGCAAGGGCTTTTAATGCGCGAAAGGAATGATTGGACTTTGGAGCAGGAAATTCAAAGGCTCTCAACACTGATTTCAAGTCAATTTGAAGTGAACTCTCCCCATCAGACGGATATTGCACGGTCAATCCAGCGAATCCAACAAGTCTTGAGGGATGGACAAGTCGTCATAAAACAGACCAAGTCGGTTGATGGTAAAGCCCCGGAAGCTGCAAAAGACAAAGCCGATCCCAGCCCGGGGAAAAAGCCATAATCAACCGATTACAGACTCACCACGAAGTGTGACATATTCCCAGCCTTGGGCGACGCTCTCCCAAGGGGGTGCGAGGGAATATCCTTGGGGGGAGTTCCAATTGCCAGGGAGTCGATCCCACCACTAGGGTGATCGTGAACCAATCTATTCCCCCTTTGAAGGGGGTGTAGGGGGATGTCCTTTCTTGATTTTCTTGCCCAAAACAATTTTCTTCTCGTGCCGCTCGATCCAATTTTGAATGCAATTCAAAACATTCCTCATGTCTTTTTTCACATCGCGATCCGGAAACCTCAAGACACTCATCCCTAACTGGACCAAGTCCTCCTCTCTCGCACGGTCCTTTAGGAATTGCTCACCGTGGATTTCTCCGTCAATCTCAATTACGAGCTCCAACCTTGGACAGTAGAAATCGACGATATATTTGTAGATGGGCTTTTGTCTTTGGAAAGAGTATCCCGGCATCTTACTACTCTTGAGCTGGTTCCAAAGTAGAACCTCGGCGAGAGTACTCTTATTTCGCAATTCACGTGAGAGAGACTTCAATTTAGGATCGTAATATTGCATGAAGCTCCTAAACCGATTCGTTTGTCAAATGAGCTGCGATTCTCCTTGGGGACATCCCCCTAACCCCCCTCAAGGGGGGAATTTTTTCGTTCGCAACCAATTCGATTTCCCATTGGAAGGGGATGTCAGGGGATGTCCAATCTAGGCTTTCTCCTCCAAAACAACCGTCTTTTCTTCGCTCCGCCGCCGGAGGCTATTTTAAGGCATGTAGATTCTATTGGGATGGACCAAGCGATAAGTGCCCGTTGTATGAGCGTCTTTCGGGGCTAGCGTGATTTCGATATCGGCGTAACGCCCTTTGGTTGCCGACAGTCGGAAACCGAGGAGGTAGAAACTCTGAGCCCATTCAAAGGCCTCGTGGATTGTTGATGCGATGTCCCCGATGGATTTAGACAACAGGCATTTCCCGCCTCCAATTTCTGCCAACTGTTTTAGCCCATTTTGATAAGCCCTATTTAAGGGATCCTCCCCGGGAGCAATGTGAACTACAAGAATGGGCACCTGAAACTTTGAGATGGCTTTGCTCATCCGGGTGATCTTCTCTTGCAACGCTCTGCCGGCGAAACGTCTGCTGAGATCCCGGCTATCGCTGGCATTGACAGGGGCATTCAAATAGTCGGTCTTGTAATTCCCAATATCGCTATCGGTAATAAAAATCACGGCCACTCGAACGTCACTTTTGAGCAAGACACTGGCGGCCAAATCCGCCACTGGAAGAAGAGTGTCGAGCAGGCCGGCTTTACCGATCTGGCTCAACTGCTCCAGCTTCTCGGAAAAAAGGTCCCGAGATGAAGTCGGCTCCTGGATAACGGTGATCTGCTCGTTGGCAGAAATCAGTCCCACCCAATACTGGCTTCCGAGCTCATGGATTTCATGGATCACAGCGTTGCGAGCTTCCGTAATATTGGCGACATCGCCTACGGCGTCCAAAGCGACAAAAAGCATCGTAGGGCTCCTGGGGCCTCGGAGGCTAATCGGCTCGATGATCAATTTCCCGTGGTTGATCTTGAATTCATTAGCGGAAAGATCTCGAGGAAGAGGGTTCCCGTTTGTATGAATCCATATGGGTAGCCGGAAAGAGGCCGAAGCATTGGTCACTTTCTTGGCAGCAAGATTCATCGCGTGACTCATGATGAGGGCGAAGAGCCCGGTGAGAAGATACCGCGCAGGCAGGCCCCATTTTCTTAGTCGGAAGGTCATTCCCAAAAAAACTCCGTTCTAAAAACTAAACCTCAGTCCAATTTGCACAACCCGTCCCCCGGTGGAGCCAATGATATGGCCCGCGTTCAAATTAGGATTCTCAAGTGAGCCAATCACTGGATCCGGGTAGTTCCAGTTTCCATGATTAAAGGCATTGAAGGCTTCGACAACGAGTTCCATCGTCCAGTCGTCAGTGACTGAGATCCGTTTGTTCAAGGACAAATCAAGATTTTGAAAACCAGGGTTGCGCAGACTCGGATGAGTTCTGGGTCCATCTCCTAGAGTGAAGTCGGAAGGTTGGATAAATGCAGCGGCATTGAACCATTGGGAGGGAGTCGGATTCTGAACATGTGCCGAGATCCCCGGAACGACGTTCACCCTGAGACTTTGGGTGACATTGCCGGTGTTATTAAACAGGGGTACCAGATCGATGGGTGTTCCTGAACGGAGGGTGGTGACTCCACTGAGACTCCATCCGCCGACGATCTCCCCGATCCAGCCTCCTTGAGTGACGTAGGTTCTACCTTCTCCAAAAGGGAGTTCATAAAGGAAGTTGAAAGCGAGCTGATGAGTAATATCGTACGGAGCAATTGCTTTCTCCGGTTTGAGATCAAGCGAGTTCTGGGGGTGAGCGCCCCATAAGACATCTTGCAGCGTCTTGCTCAGGGTATATGACCCGCTAAAATTCAAGCCGTGAGAAAATCTCTTCTCAAACCTGAATAACCCTCGATGGGTCGTGCTAGAGCCAATGGGGTAAGGCCAACCTGGTGTCAGGGAAAGAAATTGTGGGTATGGTCGGAGGGAAAGGTTGAATTGGAGGTTATACAGCCTATCTTGATAGGAGAGGTTGACAGGATCAATAGGGCTCAACTCAACACCACCCCCCGTGTACTGGTGGACCCCTCGTTGTCCGTCATAGGCAGCTCTAACCACAAAATCCGCCGGCAGGTCTCGTTCGACTTCTAAGCTCCAGTGTTGCTCATAAGGCAGAGTTCCTGATGGGTCCACATAGTCAGCTTGCAGTCCATTGGCGGCTGTAGGGAGCAGGTCGGGTGGATAAACGAAGTTTTGCGGATACCCTTCCTGGAGAGTTGTTGCTGGGGCGAGTTGATCGTTGGGTGAAACCAGGACAGGCGAAGCGTTAAAGCCAAGAGTTCCAAATACCGTGGGGTAGAGGGGGAAGTAAGAATAATTTAACGAATAACCTGCGCGGATCACTGTCCGGCGGCTCCCCCAAGGATTCCATGTGAAACCCAAGGCGGGTTCCCAATTGTATTGCGTGTGTGAGAACGTGTTGGATACCCCGTTGATTCCAGCAAACACTAGAGCCCCCGGTTTATCATTGGCAGGATTGAGAACGGAAAGGTCGATGGTGGACTGTTGGTCGTATTTCTCGCGACGCGGGGTATCGATTTGCAGTCCAATAGTGGCGGTTAAACTGAAGTTGGGAGTAATCTGATATTCATCGCTGAGTATGAGCTGGTATTCATTCGATCGAAAATAGGATGGCTGAGGCACAATGGATTGTCCTGCTTGGCTTACCCAACCTAGAAGAAACTGGGCAAAGGAATTTCCGGTATTATTAATTCCCGGCAATCCGGTCAGCTTGCCATCAAACTGGAACTGGCCCGACGGATTTTCAGGCAAATACGAATTCACCTGGCCCCAGAATGATGTGAAGTTTAACTTCAAGTTATGTTTCTTGTAGCGAATGCTCAAATTCTCCGAGAAGCTGTAATCAGCGGTTTGGTCATGGACGAGTGAGCCGGGTTGGCTTCCAATCGAAACATAATCGGAAAGATCAAACCGAGGAAAAGCCCCCGCTTGCACACCGGTCAATCCCAATTCTGAGGCGTAATCGATTTGGGAGGTGTTTTCTGCTAGGGCCCTGGAATTATAGTTGGCACTCATGCTGAACTGATTAATCAGAGTGGGAGAGATATTGAATGTCTCGACGAAGCTTGCCTCCCTCGAACTGATCAAGCGAGGAGGAGTTCCTGGATTGGCAATATTATTAAAGATGGGAGCGGCTTCTCTCAGGCCGCTCGAGGAGCCCGCACTAAATGTCATCTTGTGCTTCTGACCCTGGCTATGATCAATTTTCAGAACGATCCCATTGGGTTTATTGATCTCAGCTGCATTGACGAAATAATTGTTGCGCAAAAAGGGTCCGACATCTGTATTCGGCGAAGGATAGTAAGGCAAGGTGTTTAACGCTACCGGGTCCATCCTATTTTTTGGGATTGTGTTCCCTGGGAAAGGATCGCGGAGATACTGCAAATTCGTAGTCGAGACGGGTTCCTGAGGGTTGAATTGAGGATTTGGCCGGGTTGTAGCGGGATCATAAATTGTGATCGGTTCCCCGGCATTGTCAACCAGGTCGCTAAAATCACCCTGTTGCTCTTGGGTTGTCGAAATATTAAAAAGGCGTGATCGGGCAATTTTTTCTCGAGTCCCTTCATAGGTTACCGAGAAAAACGTGCTTTCGCGCTTTTTGAGGAGCTTGGGAATCCACAGCGGGCCGGACAAATTGAAGCCGAATTGGTTTCTGCGCAGGACCGATTTGGATTCGCCTGCCTGCCGGACTTGATGCGGAAGGGCATCAAACGCCTCGTTGCGTACATACTCGTATAGATTTCCGTGATAGTCTTTGGTTCTCGAGCTTACCTTGCTACTGGGTTCCAGATTCGAGGAGCTGACTCTTTCAGCCTGTATTCTAAATTCCTCAAGGGCTTTCTCAAGTTCCTCCTCTGCAGGCTTCTCTTCGTCCAGCCGGCCATTCTCCTGGGTCTCTTCTTTCCTTACTTCAGGAAGGCCTTTGGATTCTGAGTCTGACGGAGTTTGTATGACGTTCTGAACTACCGGTTGAGGGGCGGGGAACGCGACAATAGGAAGGGCGCACCAACAAATGCAGATGAGAACGGCATTCGAAAAGGATAATGCTCTGGGTGCCCATCTTTCGAGTGTCATTGCGGATGCCTTCTTCAGCTAGGAACCCTCCCTAGTTTCCAGTATCCAGTATCATCCTTTTTGTTGTCAACCACACATACTCGATGCCCCCCTCCAGGATCACCCCATTCCTGCCGCGGAAGATCTTGGAATATCTGGGAAATGTTTCCGCGACAGACAGTCTTTTGCACGAGAAGGCCCTCTAATCTATTCGGTTTTAGATTGAAATCTGTTAATCTGTGGCCCAATTTTCAGTGGGAAGGTGTGATGAAATTCAATTTTGGTTCTCCTCCTTGATAAGGAGGGGGCGGTCGTTCTGGTAGGGCGCGCACGCCGTGCGCGCCGCGATGCCGAAACTATAGTCGGCGGTCTCAGCGAGACCGCCCTACCTTACCCCCGAGAGTCCCCCTTAACCAAGGGGGACTCTCGCAGAGCGACACCGAAACCAATTCTTTCACACCTCCGTGTTGATAGGTGAGATGAAGACATTTCATTTTGTGTTTTTGATCGGAACTCCGAAAGCGGCATATTGATGCAGGATCTGGTTCACTGTTCACCATTCAATCGACGGCAAGCGTTGAAATCCTTTGCGCGTTTTGCTGCGGCTGTTTCCTCCTTTTCTTTACTCGATGGGCTTTCCCCGGAGGCGGCCTTCGCCGTAGGACAGCAGATCCACAAGCATTTACCTGTCACGGGGAGTGCCGAAGCGGCTTCTCAGGGGCTGTTATGTTTCGACCCCCACCAAAATGCCACGGTCATCGTACTCAGTGAACAGATTCTTCCCCAGAGCAACACTCCGGGGGCTAAGGCCGCCCGAGTGAATGAATTTATTGACGTCTTGCTGGCATCAAGGCCCAAGTCGGAGCAAGCCAAATTCCTCGAAGGCCTGAATTGGCTGGACAAACGAAGCCAGGAACTTTTTGGACATTCTTTTGTTGACTGTCCTCCCGAGCAGCAAAGAGATGTACTGACTCGCATCAGTGCAGTCAATTCCGCGGAAGATGTCACAGGCCAGAATTTCTTTGGACTCATCAAGATCCTGACCGTTTTGGGCTATTACACTTCCAAGGAAGGCATCGAACAGGAATTGAAGTTTGACGGCTGGGTTGATTATAAAGGCTGTACGCATCCAGAACACCAAGGTACTGAAGGACAAGGTTGAAGGGCTTAGAAACAAGAAACAAGGAACAGGGAACAGGGAATAGGGACAAAGCACTAATGCAGAAGCGTCAAATGTTGTTTGCCAGTAATTCTTTACCCAACAGTAGTCCCCCCTCTGACAAGGGGGGACTTGAGGAGGGTACGTCCCTGCTCCGTTCGTCTTTTGCTTGATCCTTGCTCCCTGTTCCTTGCTCCTGAATCGTTGCAGTCAAATCTCATTGTTGAAGGAAGTCCACCTTCATGGCAACCAAGCTCTATGATGCAATCGTGATCGGCTCTGGCATTACAGGAGGATGGGCAGCCAAAGAGCTAACAGAGAAAGGTCTGGAAGTTTTGCTGCTCGAAGCGGGGCGCACCATAGATCCCAACATTGACTATTCCGAACACAAGATGCCCTTTGATGTGCGGTATCGTGGACTTACAGATCTGAAATTCATGGAGGAGAATTATCCGATTCAACGGCAGTGTTACGCCTGCCGTGAATACAACCATCATCTTTTCGTAAAGGACAAAGAGAATCCCTACACCACTCCCGCAGATAAGCCTTATCTCTACTTCCGCGGAAGACATGTCGGCGGGCGATCCATCATGTGGGGCCGCCAGGTCTACCGCTGGAGTGACCTCGATTTCAAAGCCAATGAGAAGGATGGTTGGGAGATTCCATGGCCGATTAGCTACAAAGACATTGAACCCTGGTACGACTATGTTGAATCATTCATCGGAATCAGCGGAATGAAAGAGGGCATCCCGCACCTTCCGGATGGGAGGTTTCAGAAACCCATGGCGATGAGCTGTGGTGAATGGCTGCTTCGCAATCGCATCCGAGATAATTGGAAGGGCGAACGAATTTTGACGATTGGCAGAACAGCCATTTTGACTGAACCATTAAACGGGCGTCTTCCATGTCATTACTGTGGTCCCTGCGAGCAAGGCTGCATCACGCGATCGTACTTCAGTACACTGAATTCAACCCTACCCGCGGCCCAAGCGACAGGCCGGCTGACTTTGCGGCCCTATAGTGTGGTCCGCTGCCTGACCTATGACAAAAACACCAACCGTGTCACCGGGGCTCAAGTGGTCGATGGCGTCTCGATGCAAGAATATGGATTCCGAGCGAAACTGGTTTTCTTATGTGCCTCGACACTCGAATCGACCCGGATTCTTCTGAACTCGGCCAATCCCCGCTATCCCAATGGACTGGCAAACTCTAGTGGGGTCTTGGGTCATTACTTGATGGATCATCTTTACGGTTTGCGGGCCAAAGGAGATTTTCCAGGACTCGAAAAATATCATGACGTTGGGCGACGCCCCAATGGAATTTATGTCCCACGATTCCAAAATGTCAAAACCAAGCATCCAAAATTTCTGAGAGGCTATGGATTTCAGGGTGGGAGCCATCGGCCAGGATTTAAAGGGGCGTTCCAGCTGCCTGAATTGGATAGTCCGATGCCATCGGGGTTTGGTGTGGAATTTAAAGAGGCCATGACAGATTCAGGGGAATGGTACGCTTCTCTGTCAGGCTTCGGTGAATGTTTGCCCTACTTTGAAAACAAAGTAGAGATTAATAAGAATGTCGTGGACAAATGGGGCATCCCGGTTCTGCACATCAGCGCAGATTGGTTTGAGAACGAACTTCAATTGTACAAGGATATCCGTGTACAGGCTGCAGAGATGCTGGAGGCCTGTGGAATTAAGAATATTCAGACTACTGGGACATCAAAACCCGCCCCTCCTGGAAAAGGAATTCACGAAATGGGGACCGCCCGGATGGGGGAGGATCCAAAGAAGTCTGTTCTGAACAGATGGAATCAGACGCACGACATCCAAAACCTTTTCGTGACCGATGGTTCTTGCATGGTGTCATCCGCCTGCCAAAATCCCTCCATAACTTATATGGCGCTAACGGCTCGAGCTGCGAATTATTCAGTGGACCAAATCCGAAAGGGTGAACTGTAGGGGCAACTCGGTCTCGCAGGAGCTCGACCCTCCAACGGAACATAGTGGCTGGAGGGCGGAACTCTGCGACGCCGTTGCAATTGGTGGAAGGCGCAGGCCCGCTCCACCTGAATTTCTCTCGACCTGCCGCACTAGAATTCCCCTTTGAAGGGTTGCATGGGGGATGTCCCGGATGTCGCGTTGTCATACGTAGAATGCGCGCGCTTCAAAGGGCTCGTCGCATCACCCACTCTCATTAACCCCTCGATTCATCGAGGGGTAAGCGACGTCTTATGTCATTAGCGAACCGTTTTAACGGTTTTTTTTGCAGTGGTCCGGTGAAGGAACCGTTAAAACGGTTGGTAGAACTCAGGGTAACTTGGTGACCCCTCGATGAATCGAGGGGTTAATGAGAGTCCAGATTCCAGCCAACTCAGCCTGAGTCTGGTAAGGATCACTCTTCGGTCTTCAAGGTTTTCCAATTTTTCGACTTGTACACCCTAATTTTCGCATCGACAACTTCTAGGTACAGAGCTTCAGCGCGTGGTTGAGATTGAATGAATCGCAGACCAGCTTTGGGGCCCATCACGCAGAGCGCGGTCGCCAATGCATCTGAGGCGGTCGCGTTTGAAGCGACGATGGTGACACTGCGATTGCCTAACAAAGCCATGCCTGTTCTGGGGTCAACAATGTGGGAATAACGTTTGCCTGAAATCTCAACAAATTGCTCGGCATCTCCCGAGGTAGAAACCCCTGCATGGCTCAACAACAAGGGTTTAAATGGTTTCGCTTTGAACGCTGGGCCGGGGTTGATCTCAACCCGCCAACCAGATTTCTCCGGCGGGGGTGCACCCAGTGCAATATCTCCTCCAATGGTTACGAGAGCCATTTCAATCCCTTTACGCTGAAGGGCTCTTAGCGCCTCGTCGGCCGCATAGCCTTTGGCGATCCCACCCAGATCCAATTTCATTCCAGGGATTAAAAGATGGGCTGTTTGAGACCGTGAGTCGAGTTGTAATTTCTTGTACCCCACAAGTTTCCGGGCTTCTGCCAATCGATCAGGGGTGGGCAATTCTTTTTGCCTTCTAGCCCGACGCCACAACTGAACGACTGGGCCCACGGTAACGTCAAAAGCCCCCCCGGTTTTTTCTGCGAGAGTCTGACTTTCCCACAGAACCTCGAACAAGTCTGGGCTAACAGGCTTGGGCGATTCCAACGCATGGTGGCAAAGCTGGTTCAATTCGCTCTCAGGACGATAATCACTCAGCCTGTTTTCCAACGCTGCCATTCTTTCGAAGGCGGTCCTCGAAGCTTCCAATGCCAACTGCGCATCCGGTGCATAAAGCACAATTCGAGCAGTCGTTCCCATGATAGGCTCGGTAAATTCAAAACGCCTTAAAGGGGTTTGACGTTCAGAACCTAGTACGAAGTTGAATAAGTTCATGGTAAGTACTGTTTCCGGGGTCGTTGATCCCGGCCAATTCCTGTAGCCGGGGTCGTTGACCCCGGCCTGACACGGAATTCGGGAATTGTGGCCTATTGGGATGTCCGCGATGGCCAACCAAAAAAATAAAAAGAGCGCCAGTGAGCGGAATACTCGCAGAAGAGGAGCGGCGTTGTAATTCAAAGAGCCATCGGCTCCCTTCCGAGGAATACGATCCATTTTGTAAACCCTATTAACGGCTGAAATTATAATCTAATGCAGACGAATTACTTGTTATTTGCCTGTAATTATTCCCCCCAGTAGTCCCCCCGTTGACAAGGGTCCGCCCCGTATTTTTAACATTACTTATTGCGTTTGGATTACGGAACTGCATAACCTCCGCCAGATTCACCTGCACAACCGTATTCAACCATTCATTCACATCTCTCGAAGTTTCTCTTTGAGGCGTTACCCGTGGATGCTAGAATTTACGTTTGATCGAGCGAGCTCGAAGTGACGCAATACTTGATTAGACTTTGGCAGATCTGTTTTTCAGCACTCTCTTACATCCATTCGGCCATAAATCTCACCAGCGGGGCCAGCAACAACACGGACTTCTGTCACATCGTACCTGAAAGGTCACCGTATTTATAAAACTGTGTACCAAGGAGCCCATCCGATGAAGTTGCATTTTCTCATTTCGGGAACTTTTCTTGTCATTCTCGTCCTATTCCTTGCTGCGGCCAACGAACGCCCTGGGATGGTTGTTTACGGTGAGGACTCAAGAAGTCCCAAGTCAATGCAGCCTTATGTCGAAACCATCCCTGGTACTGCCGTGAAATTCGAGCTGGTCCCCATACCGGGTGGATCCTTTATGATGGGCAGCCCTCCAAGTGAGGCTAAACGTTTTCCGGATGAGGTCCCTCAACACGAGGTAACCATCCGCCCCTTCTGGATGAGCACAACCGAAGTCACCTGGAACGAATACGACCTCTATGCCTTCAGTTTCGACGTTAAGAAAAAGAAGCAGCAAGGAGTCGATTTGAATTCACAGCCAGAGAGTGAAAAGTCTGCCGATGCCGTGACGCGCCCCACTCCTCCTTATGCCGATGAAACTTTTGGCTTGGGTCGAGAGGGGCAGCCGGTCATCTGTATCACCCACCATGCGGCAATGGAGTATTGTCGGTGGCTCTCCGTAAAGACTGGAAAAATTTATAGACTGCCGACGGAGGCGGAGTGGGAATATGCCTGCCGCGCGGGCACCCAAACGGTTTACTCTTTTGGTGACAATGCAGCCAGCCTCAAAGACTATGCCTGGTATGTGGATAATTCGGGCGGCAAACCTCAAAAGATTGGAACGCGAAAGCCGAACCCATGGGGTTTATTCGATATGCACGGAAATGCTGCCGAATGGGTCCTGGATGAATACGATCCTAAATTCTACTCGACATTCAAGGATAGAACCCCGGCGCTTTCTCCAGTTTTCATCCCAACGGAGAGGCAATACCCCCATGTGGTCCGAGGTGGTTCCTGGGATGATGAAGCATCTATGCTTCGGTCGGCAGCCCGTCGGGCTTCGAATGATGATTGGAGTATGCTCGACCCGCAACAGCCGAAGAGCATTTGGTGGCATACCAATGCGACCTTTGTAGGCTTCCGCGTCGTCCGGCCTTTGGAGGAGCAGGAGAATCTGAAGGGATTAAAATCGAAAGTGACTAAGGAGTAGAATGGAAGAGACCATTCATCGACGATTTTTTTGTCATAGCTAAAATAAAAAAGGAGAACAACGGGTCATGAAGAAAAAAATAGTCAGGGAAGGTAGTCTTGCCTCCCGTCGAGAATTTCTAAAGCATTCCTCGGCTGCGGCTCTCGGAGCGTCAGTTGCCTCTCGCCTAGGGGAATTGACAGCCGTGCACGCGGCCGGTAGCGACATGATTCGAGTCGGGTTGATCGGCTGCGGAGGCCGCGGGCGAGGCGCGGCCGACCAGGCACTGCATGCGGCGCCCAATGTCAAGTTAGTGGCGTTGGGAGATCTCTTTCAGGATCGCTTAAATGATGGCCGTAAGTTCCTCATGGAAAAAAATCCCGGCACTGTAGACCTTCCTCTAGATCGCTGTTTTGTGGGATTCGATGCCTATCAGAAAGTTCTGGCTTGTGACATCAATTACGTCATCCTTGCCACCCCTCCCGGCTTTCGGCCATTGCATCTCAAGGCTGCCGTTGCGGCAGGGAAGAACATCTTTGCAGAAAAACCGGTAGGCGTGGATGGTCCTGGCATCCGGACTTGCTTGGAGGTATATGAGGAAGCCAACGCTAAAGGGCTATCCATTGCGGTAGGTACTCAACGCCGGCACCAGAGGAGTTACAAAGAAGCCATGAAATTGATTCATGAAGGAGCGATCGGAGACATTGTGGCGGGGCGTTGTTACTGGAACCAGTGGGGGCTTTGGAAAAAAGATCGCCAGCCTAGCTGGAGCGATGTGGAGTGGCAGCTCAGAAATTGGCTTTATTTCACTTGGCTGTCCGGGGATCATATTGTCGAACAACACGTTCACAATCTGGATGTCATCAATTGGGCAACGCAAAGTCATCCGGTTCGGGCCGTCGGCATGGGTGGAAGACAAGTCCGCACCGCCCCGGAATACGGCCAAATTTTTGATCACTTTGCCATCGATTACGAGTACCCGAAGGGAGTGCACGTGATGAGTATGGCCCGCCAGATTGAAGGATGTGAAAAAAACGTTTCTGAGGCGGTAGTGGGCACAAAGGGGAGTGCCGTATTTGAAGATCGCCATCAATATGTGATTAAAGGGGCCGTAAACTGGCAGTTTACGGACAAAGAAGTGGATTCTTACTTACAGGAACATATTGATCTCATCGACAGCATTCGCAGTGGGAAGCCGATCAATGAGCTGAAAAACGTGGCTGAAAGCACTCTGACAGCTATCATGGGCCGGATGTCTGCTTACACCGGCAAAGCGGTCACATGGGAGCAGGCTCTTAATTCTAAGATTGAATTGATGCCTAAGGATCTGACTTTTGGGAATCTACCTGTTCCACCTGTGGCCGTACCTGGACAAACCGAACTGGAGTAGTGTTCCAGACATTGTAGCGACAGGCATCCTTGCCTGTCGTCTTGTTAATCCAAAAAGCAAGTATCAGAGTCAATTTTCGACTCTGCGGATTTTCCTGAAATGAGAAGCAGGTAGCGCGGAGTTGCTGTCTAACTCCGCGGCTTTGGGGGAAGGGCGGTGCGCAAAACACTTTCCTCAGAAGGCCGCAGAGTCAGAATGCGACTCTGGTGCGCTAGACACTTTTCCTGAAATAGGGTAAAAAGCCGCGGACCCACATATCGGGTCCGCGCTACGGTCCAGCCGCGACGCGGCGGGCTGTCTCTAGCTCGTGTATTTGCGCAGGAAAGCCAGCATCTGGGGCCAGGCAGATTCTGCTGCCTTCAAATTAGCCCCATCCTGTCCCGACTGGGCTCTCAAGAAAGCGTGTCCGGCGCCTTTGAATATTTCGACTTGGTAAGTCTTCCCCAGCTTCTTCATCTCAGAGGAGGCGGCGTCGATGGTGGCATTCACTCTGGCATCATTCTCTCCATATAAGCCCAACACGGGAGCTTTGATCCCGGTCAGAGCATTGATTTCGGGAGAGGTGCCGTAATAAACCACAGCAGCCGAGAGCCCGGGCTGCTGGGGGGCATAGAGAAAGTTGGTGGCTCCACCCCAGCAAAAGCCGATGGTCGCGATCTTTTGGTTTCCAGCCGGGATTTTCAACGCAAAGTCATAAACGGCGTTCAGCCGGGCAGTGGTCTCATCGGGTGTCAGCCCTCGAACCATTTTAATCAACTCATCACGGCTGGTCACGGAATCGGTGTTGCCTCCACCGGGTCCTTTGCCGGAAATCAAGTCGGGCGCCACTCCAATGAATCCGTCTTTGGCAAGCTGATCCGCCACTGAGCGAATCCACTCGCTTAGTCCAAAAATTTCATGGATGACAATGACCACAGGAGCTTTCTCTTTTCGCTCTGGATAGACTACCCAGGTTTTGATGGACGTCTGACTGCCTGGCAGTTTGATATCCACGTATTCGCCGTGCCGGGGAGACTTTTCCAAGGCGGCATGAGCAGTGTCTTCAGAGGGTGGGAGATTTGCGTCGCTAGGCGACGTGGTCAGTGTGGTTTGTAACAGGAAAAAGACCATTACGAAACAGAGACAAAACAGTAGAGTTTGTTTTCGCATGGTGGCCTCCGATGGTGGTCGACACGGATACAGGCATTCTTCATCCCTGTATTATTACAGACGCAATAGGTTTTGTGGCAATTCCCCTTTGTATATTTAATCCTTAATAGAAAATGTGCAAGAAATGTCTATCCCCCACTCCCCATCCCCTCTCCCCAGCGCTGGGAGCGTGGGGAGAGGGGCAATTCGGTTGTTACATCTACCCAGGGCGGCGCGCTAACGCGCTTGCCCTGGGCTACAATGCATGGCCCTTTCAGAGCCAAAAGCTTGGCTCGGTGTGAGGGTCTCAAACATCCCTGGCGTCCAGCACGAAAATTGTTGGGCATGCTCAATCCTCAGGGATAGGGGGCAAATCGACCTTTTTACATCTACCCAGGGCGTGGCTCTTTCAGGGCCGAATGCGCTTGGATTAGATACTCTCTTGCAGTTGAACAATTCTGACGCGTTCATCGTAAAGGGCACCGCCTTCACCAATGTCGGTTGTCCGCGCGCGCAAGAGCGCATTGGCACAGCGACCCGCATGGAGGTGGCCCCCTTTAGGGATCAGGACGATGTCCCGGCGTTGCCTGGAATCGTGGTGAATTCGGACGACAATTGAGGAAACAGCCGACTCGAGACGAGCCAGTTCTCCATCAGGTATTTCCGGCACGGTCTCTGGATGAATTGTGGCAACGGCGTAACCGTCTTGTTTCATCGCCCATTGTGATGACTGAGACTTCTCCGTCGATATTGACATGAGGGAAAGAGGAAATTCGGAGCATGATTCACTGGGAGCGGGGCTTTCTGTGATCAAGTTGACCCGGCCAGAGGGGGTAGGGAAACGCCGGTCTTCGAAGAGAATTTTCGGAGGAATTGGGTTGCGAACGGCACCCTGCTCAAGCTTTTCTAATGTCACACCTCGCGGTTTGAGTTTGGAGGCAATCAGCCGCTGCTTCCACTCTCGTGCTGATCCAGCCATGAGGTGGCTCAATCCTACTCGTGTTGCTAAGCCTTGCATGATCTCCAGGTCAGTTTTGACTCCCTCAGGAGGTTGAACCACCGGCGTGGATGCCCCAATCCAGTGATGGCCGTAGGCGCCCAGCAGATCGTCATCCTCCAGCAAGGTAGTCGTGGGCAAAACCAAATGGGCTAGCCGTGCCGTGTCGGTGAGGAATGAATCGACCACAACGACGAATTCCCGAGAGCTTAAGGCCTGAACAGTTGTCCACGATTCCGGCAGCATCACGACCGGGTTCCCGGCGGTGACCCAGACGGCCCGGACGGGTGGATCATCCATCTTCAGAATTTCCGGTCCAAACAGAGGTTCACAGACCGTTCGCGGCGCAATGGTCTCACCCTTGACAAAAGAGAGGTCAAAGGCGCCACGGCGTTTAAAATAGAATGAAACACCTCCACCGGGGATTCCAATATTGCCGGAGATCGATGAAAGTGCATCGAGAGCCCGAACGATTGCTCCTCCATTTCTCCGCCGACCCATCCCCCAACCTACCAAAATCGCCGTCGGTTTTTCGAGCCCCAGACGCCGGGCCAGGTCCAGAGCTACTTCGGGAGAGACATCGGCCTCTTCGCACCACTCGCCTAGGGTCTTCCGGGCAGCGAGTATTCGAAATTCATCGAAGTGCTCACAGTACTTTGACGCCTCTGGATCCGTCCAGCCCTCACGAAAAAGAATTTGAGCAACCGCCATCGCCAACGCAAAATCACTGGCTGGACGCGGCTGGATGAATCTTTCACAGAGATTGGTTGTTTTGTGGGAGACCGGATCAATCAGAATCAGTTTCGCACCTTTCGCCTTGGCATCCATGAGGACTGGAACGATGTGAGGGCTGGAAGTGAAGACGTTCTTCCCCCAGAGCACGATATTTTTCGAATTGAGGAGATCGAAGAGGTCATGACTGTCCTCTTCACCGAAGTCGAGCTCCTGAGCAGCGTCTCCCGCTCCGGAACAGATGTCCCCGCGCTTGATCGTCACAGGGCCAAACTGCTCGAAAAAGTAGTCGCACAAAAGTTTCAACATGCCGAGTGAGCCCCCGCTCCGGTAGTGAAAAATCGCCGCTGGCCCGGATTCGTTTCGAATCCGCGTCAATCGATCGACAGCCATATCCAATGCTTCATCCCAGGTGATCGGATGGAATTTTCCGTTATGGCGCAAGAGCGGGGTTTTGATTCGGTCTGCAGAGTATTGGGTTGAGAGAAAGAGACTGGTCCGATAACAGAGGAACCCGCGTGTGACGGGGTGTTCCTTGTCTCCGCGTATCTTCGTCACTCTCCCATCCTCAACAGTGGCGACAATACTGCAGGCGTCAGGACAATCACGATTGCAGATGGTTTTTCGTGTTTCTATCATAAGGTTTAAGAAAACATGATACCTGTCTTTCGCTGTGAGTCAAAAAAAATGAACGCTTATTCGCAAGGTCACCCTCCTGCCCCCGATCTTTCGGGCCAAACTCAGCGGTCCCTGTGTAAGATTCACCAATTTGTACACAGCCCAAGGAGATACAACTCATTCAGGCGAACAGGCGTGACCTTCTTAAGGCGCTGTAGGAATTGAGCTTCGCTGCACAAACCCAGACAGATTGCAGAAAAAATAAACACTGGCAAAGTAAATGCTTCTCTCAAGTCTGCAGCTGTAGCCGGGACCGTTGGTCCCGGCAATATAAACTGGGGTCGGCGACCCCGATTACAAAGAGTTTTTCAGCGACCTATTGGGCGATTCCTTGAAGTTGGCCGCTTGTAATTAGACCTCGGTGGGGGAATCGGCCCGTAACATCCAAGTCATTCAATGGATTCATTTTGGAAAAATCTCCCGCAGGATGTTAGAATGAAATTGCGTTATCACAAAGGCATGAGTTTCCTGCAGGGATGGATTAAGGGGAAAATGACAATATGAATCAACGGGCAATTAAATTCCTGGTGGGAAGTCTGATCATTGTTGGGGCCATTATTTGGCTTGGCTTCAGTGGTTTCAATGAAAGTCTCGCTTACTACAAAACAGTTGATGAACTCAGGCAAATGAAGGGTGAGGCTTTCAACAAACGTCTGCGGGTGGCTGGAAATGTTGTCAACGGAAGCATTGAGCAGGTTCCAGGTGGGGTGAATTTCAGACTGGAGCAAAAGGGTGAAATCCTTCCTGTCCGATACATAGGAAAGGATCTTCTGCCGGACACCTTCAAAGACGGAGCCCAGGCTTTGGCCGAAGGGCATTTGAAGGCCGATGGAAGCTTCGAGGCCCTTAAAATCCAGGCAAAATGCGCTTCTAAATACGAAGCCAGCTATACGAAACCGGGAAAGAGTTAAGTAAGCATCGATCGACTTGTTAGATTGCAATAGAGAAAACCTGACACTCTGTTTGCGCTCGCGTTAGTAGCTGCCATTTCAATTCCATCAAATCTATTTCAGAGTAAGGATTATGAGTTATGCTCACCTTAGTCAGTGATTTCGGGCAATTCTGTTTATTATTTGCTTTTTGCCTTGCCTGTTATGCTGCTGTCGGATCATTTCTGGGGGGGGCAATAGGACACCGGCGATTAGTCGAAACCGCTGAAAATTCAGTGATCGCAATGTCCATCCTTGTGACGCTCACCGTTTTCTCACTTTGGTATCAACTGTTAAGTAACAATTTTAACCTTCAATTTGTAGCTCAAAACAGTAGCCGGGCCATGCCCTGGTATTACAAGTTTGGAGCTCTTTGGGGTGGGCAAGAAGGGTCGCTGGTCTTCTGGTGCTGGATTCTATGCATTTACGCCTTTATAACCGTAATGCAGAATCGGAAGAGAAACCGTCATCTCATGCCTTATGTGGTTGGCGTGATTGCCATAGTTGCCGGCTTTTTTTTGCTCTTGAACAACTTTGTGGCTAACCCCTTTGACCAGATTGGTGTAATCCGGGCAGGAGCGGCAGCCACTCCATTTACGCCCATGGATGGGAGGGGACTCAATCCCCTGCTGCAATATTGGGCCATGGTGATTCATCCCCCTGTCCTCTATACCGGGTATGTCGGATTCACGATCCCATTTGCATTCGCTATCGCGGCCTTGATCACGCGTGACCTAGACGACGAATGGATTCGAATTACTCGCCGCTGGATGATGGTCCCCTGGCTTTTTCAGGGCATCGGGGTTCTCTTAGGTGCCAAATGGGCTTACGTGGTATTAGGCTGGGGAGGCTACTGGGGGTGGGATCCAGTAGAGAACGCTTCATTGATGCCCTGGTTGACGGCCACGGCGTTTCTCCATTCGGTTATCATGCAAGAGCGCAAGGGGATGATGAAGATTTGGAATATGGTTCTTATCTTATCGACCTTCTTGCTCTGCATCTTTGGGACGTTCTTAACTCGAAGTGGTATTGTTTCTTCGGTCCATGCTTTTGCCCAGTCTCCGATCGGCCCCTTCTTTTCGAGCTTCCTGTTCATTTTGATTGGGTCTTGTCTCTACCTTTTGCTGACGCGGCTCGACGCTCTGAAAAGTGAAAATCGCCTCGACTCCGTGGTCTCTCGCGAAAGCAGCTTCCTCTTCAACAACTTAGCATTGCTCGGTTCCATGTTTGCGGTACTGTGGGGGACTATCTTCCCGATCATTTCCGAGTTTTTCCAAAATGAAAAACGGACGGTCAGCGCACCCTTTTACAATAAAGTAGAAGTGCCGATAGGACTCTTCCTGCTTTTCTTGACTGGCGTTGGGCCATTACTGGCCTGGCGGAAGACCTCTGTGCAAAGCTTGCGAAGAAATTTCACAATGCCTACCCTCGTCTCAGTTGTGGTTGGAATTTTATTTTTAGTTTTTGGCATGCGAAATTTCTATTCCTTTATGTGCCTGGTCCTGTGCGTGTTTGTGGCTTGCACGATCCTGGCTGAGTTTCATCGAGGTGCGGTGGCTCGCCGCCGGCAAGGAGAAAGCTATGCACAGGCGCTTTGGATTCTGACCTTTCGTAACACGCGTCGTTACGGTGGTTACGTCGTGCATATGGGAATGGTATTCCTCTTCGTAGGGTTTGCAGGTTCCGGGTTTAATCGTGAAGTTCAGAAAGAAATGGTGAAGGGCGACAAAGTTGAGATTGGCGGCTATACGCTGAAACTGCAGGATATTAAGGAAACGGAAAATGCCAACTTTGTTTCTGAAGTGGGCATCATCAAGGTTTATCGAGACGGAAAAGAGATTAAGACGTTGAAGCCTGAACGTCGCTTCTATCGTTCCAGTGAACAAGCGACCACCGAAGTCGCTTTGCGCTCGACCTTGAAAGAGGATCTGTATGTGGTTCTGGGTTTCAATCAGGACGGAAGTCGAGCGATTATTCACGTCTTTCTGAACCCTCTGGTCGCCTGGGTTTGGCTAGGGGCTTTTGTATTTATGGTGGGAACATTGATTTGTCTGCTTCCCGACCGGCATGAAAAGACCTTACGGAAAGAGCAGGAAGTCAAACTGGATGTCAAGGAACTCCTCATAAAGGCGTAGTCTGTGGTGCGGTGCAGATGCAATTTTCTTGGTGCTTTCAAAATCTTACGTCTGGAAGGACATACCGACAGGTATTTTCCATATTCATCCTTCTGGTGATGGGATCTGTCCCACTTGTGTACGCTCAGGCTTTTTCGCCCGAAGTTAAGAAAGTGGCTGAAGATTTTGTTTGCCAATGCGGCTGTAATCATCAGCTCAACGCTTGCGGAATGGTCAATTGCGAGTCAGGAGTTCCACTCCAACAGGAAATAGCCGCCTATCTGAAAGAAGGAAAAAGCCGGCAGCAGATTCGGGACATCTTTGTTTCGAAGTATAGTAATTTGATTTTGAGTGCCCCAACGACGCATGGGTTTGATTTGACGGCCTGGACTATGCCGTTTGTGATGCTGTTCCTTGGTTTTGTGCTAGTGTACTTCCTGATCCGGGTATGGGCTCGGCGGAAACCGGCCTTGGCGGTGGAAGGTCATGGTGCAGCCCCTGCTGTCCCGGAACCCTATCAGCAGCAGATTGAGAAGGAACTGAAAGACTTCGATTCTTGATTGAATCGGAAGGACAAGGATGACTTCGGTTTATATTGTTTGTTCTCTTGTTACCTTGGCGACCTTGTTGCTTGTGTTTCGCCCCATGTTGGCTACGGCGAAGAATCCATTTATGGGAAGCCTGGAAGGGAACCCGAGCCCTCTAAAACGTCTCCATAGAAGGAAAGAGAGAATCTACGAAAACATCAAAGACCTTGAGTTTGAATATAAAATGGGCAAGCTTTCTGAACTTGACTATGAGCGTTTACGCGAAGAATTCAGTCACGAGGCTTACCAAATCATGCGTGAGATCGAATCCTTAAAGCCTGAAAGTCTCCAGAGCCCGGGGGAGTCCAAAGTTGTGGCAGTTCTTAAGAGTAGCAAAAAGTCCAAGAAATAGCTCACCCGTGAAAATCTCAGCAAATCGATTGGTTGTGAATGAATCCTAATAACCCTCTTGCCGCAAGGACCTCTTCTTGGCTGGTTCGATATTTTCTCTGCTTCCTTTCTTTCCTCGGTTGCCTGGCTTCATCTGCCGACCTTTGCGCCGAAAGAGCCTTGCAGGGCGTGCTCATTAACGGTACGAACAATCATCCTGTTCCCAGTCAAAAGGTGGAATTGCTAGTGCTCGGTGAAGGCATGCAAAATAATTCGGATACTTTAACGAACGTCAATGGTCAATTTCATTTTACCCTGGCAGAAGGGGTCCAAACCCCGCACTGGTTGCTGCGTGCAATCTATCATGGCGTGAATTACAACCTCACGATTACGCCGGATCAGAATCTGAGTGCTCCCGTGAGATTGGTCGTTTACGAACCGACCGAGAGTATGGAAGGAATCCGGGTTTCTTTACCCGTGATGCTGGCTCAGGCAAGTGGCAATCAACTTTTTGTTCAGCAGCAATACCTGTTCACGAACGAAAAGGATCCCAAGAAGACGTTGGTACTTCCAGGCGGAACGTTTCTGTTTGATACTCCCACTCCCGACCTAGTCAGCGAACTCAGTGTAGCGGTCGTGGGTCTTGCCGGAATTCCACTGCCTCAGAAACCTACCCTGCGCAAGGAGGGCGGGTATGCGGTTCATTCTCCGATGAAGCCTGGGGTTAATGAAATCAGGATTTCCTACAAGGTAAACTATCCAACCAATCAGCGAGATTTCAAACAGCGGTTTTTCTACGGCCCGGAAAAAATCCGATTGCTGGTCCTTCCGGCTGATCTTCAGCTCACAGGCCAGGGGATAAAACCAACCGGTCCGGATTCCCTTACCAAAGCAGCCTCTTACGAAGTTGTCTCGGCCGGGAAGGAAGCTCAATTGAGTTTCAGAATCTCAGGGGATGCTCCACAAGTTTCCGAGGAGAATGAAAAGGGCTCGGCGGAAGGTATGGAACAAGAACCAGACACTTCCGGGATTAAGGTGGTTCGTCTCGCGAACCCGGTTTTCGAGATGAAGAATTATATCCTCGCAGGTTTTGGTGGTTTGTTCGCATTGGCGCTGGGTTTTGCCTTATGGCAGAAAGCCCAGTCCAAGACGGAACTGAAACGCAAGCGAGGATAAAGAGGAGATATTGGACTCCGCATGCAGAAATCTTCAATTCCCCAGGGATTTGGCGCGTTCATATACGGAAAACATTTGGCTGTCCGGCAAGTCTCGGCATATACATATTCTGGTAGCCACGATGAAAGCGATTTCTTCGTTCATCGTAGGTTTTAGGTATCCGCATTTTAGATCTTATTTGTCCAAGTAAATTCTACCTGATTGAAAAGGCCCACGATCAATCCCCTTGGGATTGATCGTGGCTACCCTTTGGACTTAGCGGACAAACATTTTTTCCATGAAATCTCCAAATCATCAGGCACAGCCCTGCGTTCAGGTTGAACACGTCGAGAAATGGTTCGGGCATACGGTCGCTCTTCAGGGAGTTAGCCTGACTGTTCATCCAGGAGATTTCGTCGTTTTTCTGGGGCGAAACGGGGCGGGAAAATCCACCTTACTTCGGGTAATCGCTAGAATTGTTAAACCTAATGTAGGCAGAGTGTACGTGTGCGGAATCGACGTGCTCAAGAATCCCGAAAAAATCCGTTCTCGTCTCGGATTTGTGGCCCATAGCAGCTTTCTCTATCGTCATTTAACCGCCTTCGAGAACCTCTTATTTTTCGCCAAGCTGTATCAAATGCGGCATCCTGAGGGCCGCATCCAGGAAACATTGCACTGGGTTGGGCTCGAGAAGCAGGCTCATCGTCAAATAGGTGGGTTTTCTCGAGGAATGCAGCAACGGCTGGCGATAGCGAGAGCCGTTCTTCACGGTCCGGAAATCTTGCTACTGGATGAGCCGTTCGCGGGCCTGGATTTCGAAGCCGCTGAGTTGTTGGGGGAGTGGCTTAAGGATTTTGTAGGGAATCAAAAAACGGTAATCATGGCAACGCACGATTTGGAACAAGGCCTGGATGGCGCAGGGCGGTGGGCCATCGTTGAGCACGGGAGGATTGTGGAGGAAATGAGGGAAGGCTATGCTTCGGTTCGCGAAAAATACAAGAGATTCCTAAGAGAGCGCCCACGTGAAATTTCTTAGCCAATCGTTTACCATCTTCTGGAAAGATGTCCTGATCGAATACCGGACAAAGGATGCCTTGACGTCTATGTTGATGTTTGGGCTGCTGGTCATCTTGATGTTTCACTTTGCTTTTGAACCGGATGGCCAGGAAACGGAAAGATTCGGTCCTGGACTTCTCTGGATGACCTTTATTTTTGCTGGGATACTGGGATTGAATCGATCTTTTGCCGGAGAGAGGGAGAACGATTCCCTGCAGGGTTTGCTGATGGCTCCAACAGGCTGGGGCACTATTTTCTTAGGTAAGATGTTGGCCAACTTAGTTTTCATGCTGATCGCAGACGGCGTTATTCTTCTCTGTTTCGCATTGTTTTTTAACTTTGATTTGTTGCCAAGGATTGGCTGGTTGTCGCTGATTACCCTTCTGGGGACTCTCGCCTTTGTCTCCGTGGGCACCATTCTGTCCGCTATTGCCATGAACACCCGGATGAGTGAGGTCATGCTACCAGTGTTGCTCATTCCCGTCGTTTTGCCAGCCGTTGTTGGGGCAGTGGAATCCACCGCCGCGGTCTTTACGGATCCCCCAGGCGAAGCGTTAGGATTCTGGTTGAGATTTCTTGTAGTCTACAATGTGATCTTCGTGACCCTCCCTTTCCTTCTATTTGATTTTGTATTAGAGGAATAAAAAATGAGAAACTGGAGGGGATCAACCAGAGTGACCCTTCGGCTTTGGGGTGCGTCATTGGAGAATTGGCTCCCGGCCATCGCCCGTGCACATGGAATGGGGGGATGACTTTTCTGAAGGAGGCTGAAGTGAAATCACAGAAAGTCCTGGCACTCTTAACCTTTGTTACGATGCTCTGCGCCATCTACGCAATTTTTCTCTACGCGCCTACCGAGGCTTCCATGGGCGACGTGCAAAGGATCTTCTATTTCCACGTTTCTTCAGCCTGGATCTGTTTCCTGGCCATCCTTTCCGTTTTTGTTTATAGCGCTCTTTTCTTAATAACAGGAACGCGAAAGATGGACATTAAGGCGGCCGCCGCTGCCGAAGTCGGCGCTATTTTCGCCACCATCGTGCTGGTCACTGGGCCCCTCTGGGCGAAACCCGTATGGGGAATTTGGTGGACTTGGGACCCGCGGCTAACGTCGATGTTCGTCCTTTGGCTGATCTATATGGGCTACATCATGCTTCGACGCCTGATCGAGGCTCCGGAACAACGGGCCAGGTTGTCGGCCATTTTCGGAATCCTTGGGGCGATAGATGTCCCGATTGTTTACATGTCTAATCGCTGGTGGCGGACACAGCATCCTTCCCCGGTCATGGCAGGAGGCCAGGGTTCGGGACTCGATCCCCATATGAAAATCGCTTTCTTTCTCTCACTCGCCGCATTTACTTTCTTGTATTTCTACTTGTGGAGAATTCGGACTGATCTGGAGAGTTCACAAGAGGCCGTTGAAGCCTTGCAGCGACAATTAGAAACCCAAAGAAGGGGGACCTTATGAATTATTTGTTTGCCGCGTACTCAGCGATTTGGATTTTACTATTCGGCTACATTTTTAGCCTCTCCCAACGGCAACGCCGGGTTCAGGAAGATTTAACTCAAGTCCAAGAACGGTTGGGTCAAAAAACGAGATCCTAGAGGAAAAAGGACACCTTATGTCTCAGACTTTGGAAAGTCAGACGGACGTTCAAGAGCGCGGTGCAAACCAACAAGTACTGGACCGTCGCCTTTTCATGCAACTTCAAGTATTTGGGGGCTGCTTGGATTCAGGAAAGCTGGCCTCAACCCTGGAGCAGCGGCACACGCAGGCGGTACTCTACCAGGACGTGAACGATCCTCGAGGGGTTGGGCTCCTCACAATGCACGAGGATCCCGTCTTCTTTGTAACGACCCTAAGGGACCTTGTGAATACAGACCCTTTCCGCAGCCTGAGTCAAAAATTAGAATTCACGATGATGGGTCGCTCCTACTCTTCCGGATATGAACCGGATCTGGCAGACTGGCTCTTGCACAAACCGCGGCGAACGGCTCTGAATCCTTCTTGGCCCTGGGCTATTTGGTATCCCCTGCGACGCTCGGGAACTTTCGCAAAGTTAACCCCTCAAGAGCAAGGCGGCATTTTGAAGGAACATGGCACAATAGGAAGAGCTTACGGGGATGCCGACCTCGCCCACGACATCCGACTGGCTTCTCACGGGCTGGATGCGCACGACAACGATTTTTTGATTGGCCTAATTGGCAAGGACCTTCACCCCCTTTCACACATTGTCCAGACCATGCGTAAGACTCGCCAAACCTCCGAATTTATCCAATCTCTCGGACCTTTTTTTGTTGGCCACGCGCTTTGGCAGAGTCCCTGCCCATAACACCCATGTTCCCGGTCCCATAACCGTAGCGCAGAGTTGCTTTCTAACTCTGCGGCTGTAGAAACAGACAGTTCCCCAAGAGGGCTAACCAGAAACCCCAGAGTCAAACGGCGCTACTATTTGTTTGCGATTGTATGAAACCAGGACAACAGCCGCCGCTTCATATCCCGACACCCCAACATTTCCTTTCTAGATTCTTGAGAACCTTTTTTATTTGTGGGGTACAGCAGATTAATCTGTTTGCTTTCCTCCTCTTATCTCCGCAGGAACTGCCACGCCTTGCAACAAACACGGCGGAAGCTCAGACAACGGAATGGAATGCTTTCTTAAACGATGTCCGGAAGAGAGCGCTGCAGTTCACCGACGATCTGCCAGATTTTATTTGCCGGCAGATCACCCGTCGCTTTAAGGATCCTCTTGGGGGCAATCAATGGCAAAGCCAGGACATTGTGGAATCCGAATTGGGCTATAACCAAAAGCAGGAGAATTACTCCAACATCAAGATTAATGGAAGGCCGGTTACCAAGCGTTTTGAATCGCTTGGTAATGTGATTTCGATCGGGGAATTTGGCAGTATCTTGCGTTCACTCTTCATTCCCGAAACTCAGGCGAAATTTAGGAAAGAAGGAGAGGAGCAGTTCCGAGGGGTTCAGACTGTAGTCATTGGATTCTCAGTGCCTCGGGAAAGTTCTGCCTGGACAATATCCTACAAGAACTCATATTCACTCAAGGTGGCCTATCAGGGAAGGATTTGGGTTGATGCACGAAATCGGAGCATTCTCAGAATCAGTCAACATACACTCCAACTCCCCAGAAACTTTCCAATTCTCTACTCAGAAACCACGACTGAGTATGGTTATAGGGCCATAGCCGGATTGGAAAATCAGTCCTTTCTTCTTCCCATAGCGGCGGAACTCGTGATTCGAGAAAACCAGAATCGATTGAGTTCTCGTAACTTGATTGAGTTCCGTGAATTTAGAAGGTTTACTGCAGACGTCAAGCTCAAAGAAGATTGATACTAAGTTGCGAACCAATGTGCGCCACCCGGGGGATAAACAGCTCGCCCCGCTACGGCTTTCAGGTAGGACTATTTCGCCGAGACCGCCGATGAAAGCGCCCGCTATACTTGGAGACGCCCACCAGGATTTCTCGGTGGGGTGAAAAAGTTTTTCATCGTACAATTTCTTCTCTCAAAAGGTCCCGGGCAGCCATGACTTTCTGCGGCATCGGGCCGTTGCGCATATAAAATCCTGTCATGGAACTCTTGCGAAGGTTTCCATGAGTCGAGCGCATGGTTACGAGTCTATTAAAGAAAGGGCTGCCATAATGATAACCGTCTTTAAAACTCACAATCAGGCTTGCCCGGTTCGTGACATGGTTCGTGACGCCAGAATAAAGGGCGTTCAAGGCATCCGCGTATTCATGTTCTGCCGTGTAGGAAAACCAATTCTCTCGGGATGCATATCCATCGGATTCGATGACACCACGCTGAGTCATTTGCTCGACTATTGGCTTGAGGTCAAGAGGGTCTCCTTTGAGCACTTCATACCGCAGCCGATTTCCTTCACCCGTTGCACGGATCAGCGCTTCCCCTTTCGAAGATAACAGGCGCACTTTCCCATCATCCAGATAAGCAACGAAATCGACTGCTTCGGAATCGGCCAGGACTTGGCTCAGTCGCTTCGTATTCTGGCTCTGCGAATAAACCGGCATCGCTCCCACGAGGCCGAACTTTGGGATCGCTACGCTCCATTCATCTCGAATAGAAGACTCGATTCGAAAACCGAACTGGGCTAGGTATCCATCCAGGTCTACACGATGATTTGTGACATGACTATTACCATGGTCTGAAAAAACCAAAAAGTCTAAGTTGCCATGATAACGAACAAAAATTTCCCTCAGCATGCGGTCAGTTTCGACCATGTAATTCAGAAACGCCTCCCGGGTTAGAACATGACAGATGGCATCGGTAGAGCAGATGTGTGACTTGAAAGTCAGGAACTCTTTCTCAGCGAGCCTTTTGGAGAATCGGCCTAAATCGGCATGATAGGTCTTAAGGGGAAGAATATAAGCCAACCCTTTGAAGATACCTGGTTCGTCATAATCGAGAGCGTCGAGATAAGGCATCCGAATTTTGGACACCGTGCTGAATGCCCCCCCGCCAATTTTGTTTTTGGCAATGTCAAAATAAAGATTCTCATAACCCGGTACAGGTGCTGTGTGCAAAACATTCGTTATGGCGACGTCGCTCAATGATGGGAATACGCTAATGAGCTTACCGGGCCGGGAAAATTCACGAAAGTAACCATGATCCCATAGATAAGCCATATCCTCATAAGGGACCCCATCGAGACAAACGATCAGCTTCTTCCGCCTCGTATCACTCGTCGCGGTGTCGGAGAGGTCGACAACTCTTCCATGGGGATTCCCCCACTGGATTTGGTCGACACGGCCATCAGAATTGGTGTCATTTTCAATGATGGTTTCACCGCTCTTGGTATCCTTAAGACGCCAGCAATCAACGTTCCCGTCCTGGTTGCGATCGATTCGATCGGCAAGAATGACCTGCCAGGGGAAAGGCTGCCCCCACCTCACGATTGCCAAGGTTAGCCATAATAAAAAGGTGGCCATGAAAAAAAACAATATTTTCAGCTTCATTAGAGGCTTTGTGTCTTTTCCTAATGCAGTCGCACTATTTGATGTTTGCCACTAATTCTTCACACCCCTAAAGTCCCCCCTTGTGCTATGGGGGACAATGAGGTACTTGCTTCCCCCCTTGTGCTGTATGAACCGGGGACCTGAGGGGGGGCGCGCGCCGGTTTTGGAACATTATTGATTACATTTGTATTAGAGGTCGCTGGGCATGATTAGTGTGAGTGCATCTTCTTGAATCTGGAACTCCTGTGGAAGGGTTCCAATAAGCTCCCCATCAACCTGAACCATGACCTGGTCGGGTCCAACGGCCTTGATGTTCTTTCCTTGAAGAATCGTCACGTCCTGTAGAAACTCATGTTTACCAAAACTCGAATAGAGCAAATAGGTGAGGTACCGCCAGCGGTTCGTGCTGTGGAACAAGCAGATTTCGAAAGTATCAGAAAACAAACTGGCGCGAGGGGTGAGTTGAAACCGGCTAGCGTACCATCTAGACTTGCTGATGATCGCAAATGTACAAGAATGAGAGTGTCCGTCCACCTGTATTTCAAAGGGAAGAAAATGATATCGGGCCAGTTGTTGAAAACCTGCCAACCAGAAAGCTCCTTGCCCTATCTTCCGCTTCAAAGCGGGATTCACTGCCTCAACCACTCCGGCGTCAACACCGATGCCTGCCATCGCGGCAAAGTGGCGAGCACCGGCTTTCCCCAGCGAAACTCGACGCAGACTTCCTGTACAAAGCAACTGGACGCAGTGTCTGATGTCTTTGGGCAAACCGATCTCATTGGCTAGCACATTGGCTGTACCGCCCGGGAAAATCATGAGGGGCACGTGGCTCCCAGCCATTCCGCCAATGATTTCATTAATCGTGCCATCACCCCCGCACGCCACGACGAGTTGGCATTCCGACTCAACCAACCTTCGTGCCAGAATCGTTGCATCCCCTGGTGCGCGAGTAGAAAGCAACTGCAGCTTAATACCCAGTGCTCTGAGCGCATCTGAAATGAACTCGACTTTCCTGCTCCCTCCCCGCATTCCACCAGCATGAGGGTTGAAGATCATTACCCCTTTTGAGAACAGAGGAAGCTTCTCTTCTCCTGATTGTGAAGTAGACTGAATAACTTCCTCCAGTATCTCTTAGATCTAGTCTGTCAGCAAACTTCAGAAGGCAGTCTCTAATGTGGTCCGAGGTAGGGACTGCTCAAGAATTGTTGAGCTTTTCGATGCGTGTCTTCCACATTGGGCAGACCAATCGTTGCATGATAGTCTGCCAAAGCCGAATCCCGGTTTCCTAAGAGATCATTGGCATAAGCCCGCAATAAGAGAGTTCGGGCGAGCAGATTATCATCATTCGATGGCCTATCGAGAATCCGGCTGAAGCTCTTGATCGCGCTCGCTAGATCTCCCTTCTCGAGTTCGAGACGTCCCTTCTGGTAAAAAGCGTAACCCTGGCCTGCCCGCGCGCTGTTGGAGCTGCTTTGATCGATCAATTCTGAAAACTGCTGGATTCCTTCACTCCATCGCTTTTGCGTGATGAAAGGGACCGCTAGCCAAGCATAGAAGACAGGATTTGAAGGGAACTCTGCGATTAATTGCCTTAAGATTTTCTGATACCGCCCCCAACTTTTTTCGTTCAAATAAATGCCAAGCAGCACGGTTCTCGCTTCAATTTGGCCGAATTCGCCTTTTGCTGCTACCCGCTCCAACTGCTTAATGCCTTCGGTCTTGTTGCCTGGAGCACTGAACATCCCGACAAAGGGCTTAATGACCAGAGGAACGGCCCCTGCAAAGTAGTTGTATGCACCTAGCCCGATCAGACAATCGACATAGCTCGGTCTGAGGCTGTGTGCCGACTTGATATATTTATACCCCTTTAGCCCTGACGACATAGCGCCAAAATAACTTCTCGTAATATAAACATTGAATCTTGTCTGATTGCCATAGGTCCCTGCGAGGTAAAGCAGGGCATAGAAATCTTTGGGATTCCGAGCCAAGCTCTCTTCCCCTTTGAGCAACGCCTGTTCATTAAAACGGCGAAACGTTTCTTTGAGCCCTTCATCTTTGGTGTCCATCAAAGCTTTCCACCAGGCCAACTCAGCCTTGTGCATATAGCCGATCGGATGTTCGGGGAAACGCCGAATGAGGTCGTCAAAAAGATTGTCTGCTTCTTTCAGGTCGTATTGGTACATCCGATTAAGACCGTTATGCAGAATCTGGGCCGTTTCGGGAGTCATCTCGAAAGGATGGGAATCTGCGACAAGCTGGCTCGAGCATAGCCAACAACCGAAGAGAATACTCAAGGAAACGATCAGATGTCTTCGAAGGCAATCGTTCAATATCACTCTCCTCTTTGGATTCCGAGTTCGCGCAATTTTTGCTGCAGACTTTGACGGTGTAGACCAACCTGAGCCGCTGTGCGACTGATATTCCCCCGATTCCCCTGAAGCCTTGCGGTGATATAGCGTCCCTCAAACTCGCGTTTCGCTTCTTTATAGGGTAACGTGAAGAGCCCTTCGACACTGGAGTGATCCTTGTCCATAGCTCCCATCGGTCTTTGATCGGGTCTGTTCTTCAAAAGTTCCTGGGGCAAATCCACGGCCTCGATTTCCCCCGAGCGGTTCAAAACAACACATCCCTCAATGATGTTTCTGAGTTCACGGACATTGCCTGGCCAGTCATACTCCTTCAAGTATCCCAAGGACTCTGAAGTCAGGCGGACCGGGTCTTTCTTGTGACGTGCCGAATACAAATCGAGAAAAGTCTGGATCAGAATCGGCAAATCCTCCCGCCGTTGCCGCAAAGGTGGAATTTCAAAGGTGAGAACTTTCAAGCGGTAATAAAGGTCCTGGCGAAATCTTCCGTCGTTGACCTCTGTTGTTAAATTCTTATGAGTTGCGCTAATGATACGGACATCGACCGGTATGGATTGGCTCCCTCCGAGCCGCTCAACTCTTCTCTCTTCAAGGGTGCGCAGAACTTTGGCTTGAGTGAGTGGGTTCATATCTCCAATCTCGTCGAGGAAGATCGTTCCTCCGTGAGCCAATTCAAATTTCCCTCTTCTTAAGTCCTGAGCACCGGTGAAGGCACCCCGTTCATGTCCAAACAACTCACTTTCGATCAGCGCTTCTGGAAGCGCCGCGCAATTGACTGCGACGAATGGTCCTTTCTTCCTGGGACTGCGATCATGAATCTCCTTTGCCAGTAACTCCTTTCCCGTGCCACTTTCACCATAGATCAGGACAGTTACATCACTCGCTGCCACTTGGTTTGCGGTCTCAAAAAGTTGCTGCATCCGGGCACACTTCCCAATCATTCGACCGAAATTACCCTCGGAAAGGATTTGCTTTTTGAGTTGTTGATTCTCAATTTCAAGTCGAACCCTCTCAACGGCCCTGTCGACAACCAATCGCAGCTCATCGATTTCGAATGGTTTCACGACATAATCATAAGCCCCCGCTTTCATGGCTTCGACGGCCACTTTAACGCTGCCGAACGCTGTAACCATGAGAGACAGTGGCTTCTGAGGATCGTCTTTCAAGCTGTGAAGCAAAGACAGGCCGTCCTCACCGGGCATATTGATGTCAGTGAGCATAATATGGGGACGACAGTTCTTGATGACATCCCGTGCTTGTTCGGCGCTGGAGGCCTCCAATAGTTCCATCGTTTTGTTTTCAAGGGCACGACGGATACCGTAACGTGCCGCTTCTTCATCATCGACAATCAAAATTCTGATCATGAGCCTCACCCAATTGATAGGCGAAAATTGCAGAGTTATTTCTTGGACACACAGTACATTCCATCCCTGGATCCTCTCGCTGAGGGAATGTGTGAAAAAATTCAATTTTGGTTCCCCTCCTTGATAAGGAGGGGGCGGTCGTTCTGGTAGGGCGCGCACGCCGTGCGCGCCGCGATGCCGAAACTATAGTCGGCGGTCTCAGCGAGACCGCCCTACCTTGCCCCCGAGAGTCCCCCTTAACCAAGGGGGACTCTCGCAGAGCGTCGCCGAAACCAATTCTTTCACACCTTCAGGGGTGAAAGTACGATTTGCTCTCCTGGTACTATAGCCTGAAATCGTCTGCGACCTCTTCTTACTACTTTTCAGACAGGTAATCGCACCTCAAAACGTGTTCCTCCGCGATGGGAAATCGGGCTCAAACAATCAATATTTCCCCCGAGGTCTGAGACTCGACGCTGCGCCACAGACAGACCCAATCCTGTCCCTTTTTGCTTGGTCGTAAAAAATGGTTTAAAAATCTGTTTTAGAATCTCGGGGCGAATCCCTTGGCCTTCGTCCTCTATTCTAACCAGGATCATCGGTTGCTTTTCATTCCGTACAACCTCCCCCTTGATCGTCACAAGGCTTCGATCCGGAGTTGCCTCGAGCGCATTGACGATCAGATTTTGGAAGAGTTCTACCAGGACTTCATCGTTTCCTTTGACCTTTAGAGGGCGCTCGGCCAGAGATAATTCGAGTTTTATTGCTCTTTGTTCTGCGTCGGGAGCAAAAATTCTTACAATCTTTTCCAGCACCTCTGCCAGGTCCACGCTGGTGTTTGAAAGAATTCCAGGCTTCGAAAATTTAAGTAATTGAGTGACGCTCGAAGTCAAACGATCAATTTCACTATTGATCAGAGAGAGATCCCGGCTGTATTTCTCCGTGAGCTCACCATCTTCCTGCATCAGCTGTACGATCGTTTTAATAGAGCTCAAGGGATTCTTGATATTGTGAGCAATAGATGCCGCCATTTGTCCCAGGCTCGCCATTTTTGAATGTTCTGCCAATTCACGTTCCAATCGAATTTTCCCCTCCAGGAGCTGGCAGGTCTCAATGGCTGCAGCAATTTGCGGCATCAGGTATCTGAGACCGGCTTGTTGTTCGTTACTGAGCTTTTCAGGATCTTCCTCAATCCTTATATTCCCGCTTATCCCTTTTCCTTTCAAGACTAGAACCTCTTCGGCCCCCGCAATCATCACATTTTCCGCATCGGCCACTTCGCTCGAACCCAATGATTTGGACTCCAGGGTGAGATGGGGGTTTTTGAGACCCAGTTCCTGTTGCAGCAAATTTTCGATCAGAGGCAATAGCTCATGGATCTCCATCTTGGACCTGGATATTTCCTCCACCCGTTTTGCCATTCGTTCGAACTTAGAAATCTCGCGTGAAAAAAGTCGATCAAAAAACAAGTCAATCCAATGCGTCAGTGGCTGCAACAATGGGAACAAAACGAGGATTAAGATTGCTTCTGCCAATCCCTCCGGCAACTGATTGAACGTCATCAAGTCCCTCAACCAACGCACACTAATGAGATAGACCAATAAAAGGAAAGCGGCCGCAATGGGAAATCCAATCCCCCTTCGGACAGCAATTTCCAAGAAACTGTGTCGGAAGACGTAGTAGCCTAATAGGGCGCTCGGCAAAATTGACCAAAGCATCAAAACCGCTTCTAGTGTTCCACCGGATTGAAGTTGGACGTAAAAGTCAGAGATGAAATAGGCATAGAAGAAAAGGGAGGCCACCGATATGAAAATCAAGGCTAAGATCGTGAACAAGATACGTTCTTCGCGTGCCCTGATCTGGAACAGAATCTTCAGTTGAATACACGTCGACACGAGCAACGCAATACAAAACCACCCTGCATAAGGCTGCACATACTTAGAACCAGCCAATACTGAAGATTGCGGGATGTACGAAGCGACAAAATTCCAAAAGGCAAAGGGCAAAAACAGGACTGGCGCATAAAGAATCGTCTGCCAGAATCTTCTCACCTTGAAGATAGGCGCAGTTAAGACCCGGTCTTGCAGAAGTAGATGAAAATGGAGCAGTTGGGAAGGAAGGAGCGCGAAAACACAGAAGGCCATAGGTGCGACCACCAAATCCAAGAGGAACTCACTCAGGGGGTTGGCCGTCTTTTTGAACAGAAGCAACAGAAAGTTTGAGAAGTTCCAGACAAAGAAGGAGGCAATCAATACAAAGAAGACCCTCTCCAACCGTTCGAGCCTTCGATTGCGCTTGACCAGGGTAAGGAGTGTGAATTGCAGTGCAGCACTGAGAGCGAATCCGTAGAACTTAAGTTCTGCGATCAGTTCCATAGGAAGCCACACTTGATGGCCAACCAGTCCATCCTGTGGGGACGGAGCCTTCTCCAGCTACCGAGAGACGCAACTCAGCATCGCTTATCGAATACGTCTTCTCCTGGAACACGGCTGGACCTATTCCAAAGAGTAAGGCCTCCGTTCGCAATGGCGAGGAACTCTGAAGGACATCACCGCCCCAGGGAAGTTCTTGCTTCGGCAGCATAAGGTCGAACCGGAAAAAGACACAACCTGATTAAACCGTAAACCCACCCGCCATTTCGAAGGTGTGCGCAACATTGAGTAGGCGCGATTCATCAAAATGCTTTCCCAGTAATTGCATACCGATTGGCAATCCCTGAGCATTTTTACCGCAAGGAACTGAGATCCCTGGGATTCCCGCCAAGTTTGCCGTTATCGTAAAAATGTCAGAAAGGTACATGGCCAGAGGATCATTACTTTTTTCGCCCAAACGAAACGACGGAGTGGGCGAAGTCGGAGAAACAATGACATCTACTTTCTCAAAGGCTTTATCAAAATCCTGCTTGACCAATGTGCGCACCTTTTGAGCTCTCAGGTAATAAGCGTCGTAGTATCCTGAACTGAGTACGAACGTTCCCAGAATAATGCGGCGTTTGACTTCAGCCCCAAACCCAAGGTCACGAGTCTGACGGTACATTTCGGTCAGACTGCCATTACCTTGAATCCGCAAGCCATATCGTACCCCGTCAAAGCGTGCCAAATTAGAGCTGGCTTCAGCCATTGCCACGACGTAATAGCAGGCAATGGCAAAGTCCGTATGGGGGAGGTTAATTTCAATTAATTCGCAACCTAAATCCTCCAGCACTTTAAGACCGGCGCGAATTTTGGAATGCACATCGGCTGTAATTCCTGCTTGGAAGTACTCTCGAGGCAATCCAATCTTGGTGCCTTTGATATCGGCGTTGAGCTGGGCGAGATAGTCCGGAATTTCGACATTTAGAGATGTCGAATCATGAGAGTCTTTACCGGCCAGAATCCCTAAAAGTAGAGCGACATCTTCAACGTGATTTGCGATCGGCCCGATTTGATCCAAGGATGAACCAAACGCCACCAGTCCGTAACGCGACACTCGTCCATAAGTCGGCTTAAGCCCTACCACGCCGCAAAAAGATGAAGGTTGGCGGATGGAACCACCCGTGTCGGAACCTAATGCGGCAACGGCCATTTTACCTGCAACCGCTGCGGTTGAACCTCCACTTGACCCACCGGGTACATAATCGAGGGAGAGCGGATTGTGCGTTGGGAAGAAGGCTGAGTTTTCTGTGGAAGACCCCATCGCGAACTCGTCCAGATTCGCCTTGCCGACAAATACAGCCCCAGCCGACGAGAGTTTCTCAATGACCGTGGCATTGTACGGGGCAACAAAATTCTCTAGAATTTTCGAAGCACAAGTACAACGCTGGCCCTCGATCAAAATATTATCCTTGATGGCAATGGGAATTCCGGCCAGCGGGGGCAAAGGCTGCCGAGCTGCCCGCCGTTTGTCGATCTGAGCGGCCTGGGCTAGAGCGATGTCGGGGTTGTAATGAATAAGGGCATGAATTTGCGGATCGCGCTCCTCAATGGACTTGAGGTAAGATTTACAGACCTCAACAGCAGAGATTTCTCCCTTCTCGATCGAGGCTCTGATTCTGGATATTCTTGTTTCCGATGAATCCACAAACACTCCCCTTTATAACGACTTTTCCTAAGATTTTATGGAATACGGGTAAAACTGAATTATCGATCCGCAATGACTTTGGGGACCTTAAAGTGCCCCGCGCCTTTTGAGGGCGCGTTTTGCAGCGAATCTTCTTGCGAGAAGGTAACCTGAGGCAAGTCATTTCGCATGGACTCTGTGCTGGCTTTTGCGTAAACCACTTGAGCGGTGGGTTCGACCTGACTCGTGTCTACACGATTCAATTGTTCCACATATTCCAAGATGGAATTCAATTGCCCGATAAACGTATTTTTCTCTTCTTCGGTTATAGCCAGATTTGCCAGCTTGGCTACATATTCGACTTCATTGGGGCCAATTTTCATAGTGAATCCTTATCTACTTCGTTGAAGGTAACTGGAGGCAGCTGCCACCAAGCTGTCGCGAAGGCCTTGGTCGGAAATGGCCTCTATCGGTAAATCCAGCGGCCTTGAAGGGGTTTCTGAATCGACCTGAGGTGGGGTAGCGGGGAGAACTGTAAAATTTGGGTCGACGCGGAACTCAACATCTTGGATCAATCGAAATCCGGCGTTCTCGTTTATTTTTGTGACGATCTCAGTTCTCATGAGGTGCAATTCTTTTCTCCATGCCTGCGAGGGCACTATAACGATCAACGTCGAGCGGTACAATCGCAGTGGTTTTGTATTCTTCGCCAGCGCTTCTCCCACGGCCTGTTCCCAGAGTGCCAGAGCCAAGGACTCCTTCAGTTCCTGTCGTTGCGGGAGTAAATTGGCAGCCTGACGGAGGAGAGTTCCTAACTGATCCATGATTGCCTCATTCCGTTCTTCTCATTAAAGGAGGGTGAACCAGAACCCCTTACTGCCCGTTTGGAAAATTCGCCCTGCACCCAGTGCACCATTCGGCGGCCCCCCCCCATCATTCAAGCAAAGGCGAGGCGTAACAGCGGCTAATGTCTTACTTTTGACCAATAGGTTGCAAAATCAAATTCTGGACTATTCGATCTTGTGTGGCACTGCAAGCAGGCTGATGGATTGAGTTTAAGCATTTTAGATTCGGTCGGCTTGGCGCTATGGGCTTGTCCCGGGCCATGGCAAGCCTCACATTGGACGTTGGCCAATTCCGGTGTCTGATTGAGATCTACGAATCCCCCGACATTCCCCTTGCCGGTCGTATGGCAACCCACACAGGATGAATCAAATTCTCTCTTCACCTGCTTTAGAATTTCAATAGCTTTCGCATGCTTGGAGTGTTGCCATACTTCGTAAGCCGATGCGTGACAATTCTCACAGGACTTAGCGGTGAGATAAGGTGAGTTGACCCGAAGTTCTGATGAGGCCGTTATTAGAGGCTTCTCATTCGCCAGGATCCGCTGTTGTTCTGTAATTTCTTCTTTGGCAAGGGCTACATAGGCGGCCATTTCGGGGTCATCCTTCACCACTTTTGTGAGGATATGATTGACGGAATTCACCTCCGCTTTTTCTTTCCCCGCGATACGCAATCGCAACTCACCCAGAATTCTTCCTTCATCTTCTGCATAAATGATCGTGGATTGATTGATCTTGGCGGGCGGGTCACTCCACTGGTGCTTGAAACCATTCAAAATAACATCGACCTCGGGATTATCGACTGCCAATTGTACCGAGTCTTTGGAAGGCATGCAGGCCAGAAGGATTAGAAAATCACATTTCTTCCGGAGTTCTGGAATCCATTGTTTGGCGCTTACCATCGGATCGGCCCATAGATAACCCTTCTTATCCGTCTTGTAGGAACCTTCCCGCGCCGAGAGGCCCAAGAATCCGAGCCTGAATTTTTTTTGCGTTTCTGGCAAGGCGATCTGCTTGACAAGGTATGGTTTCAGGAGAGGAGAATTTGTCTTGGAAGAGATCAAATTCGCAGAAATAAATCGGTCGTCTGCATTGAAGTCAACCCCTTGAGCCTCGAGTTCATCGATATCGGATTCGGCTACGTTCAGGATTTCAACCCCCAGTTTTTTCATACCTTGTAATACCCATTTGTTCTTCACTCTCCGGTCCGGTCCAAGGTTCTGCATGTAATTCCCGATCTCCACTTCTATCCTAAACTTATCCGGATATTCGGAGTGAATTTCGTTTAGAATCTGAGCACGGCGAGCCAGACCGCCCGCGGGATTGCGCGGTCAGCCACAAGGTTCAATATTACCTTGAATGTTCCCCGTAAAAAAAATGCTGATATCGAAACTGGAAGCTTCGGGAGCAGAATTCGGCGCTTCTTTGGTTTGCGCCTCGAATGAGGCATCGAGGGCGGCTAAAACCAGGACCAAGATGATGACTTTTAGACCACTCTTGAGATCTTTCATCCCCCTCCTTCGGCAGAAGACTTAAGAAGTTTTTGTATCATACCGCTTTTGGACTTGTAAACTAAACTTACGGACGAAAACAAATGATTGAAAACAGACCCTGGGTTCTTGCTTCAAGTTCTCCCCGACGCCGGGACTTGCTCGGCCTATTGTGCAGCAATTTTGAAGTGATTCCCAGTCAGATTGAAGAATTTCAGCAGCCGGGGGAATCTCCTTCCCAGATGGTGCAGCGTTTAGCCAAAGAAAAGGCCATGGCGATCCGTCTTATCCGCCCTGAGTCTTTAGTCATCGGTGCCGATACGGTCGTTGTCTGCGAAGGTCATGTCCTGGGGAAACCGGGCAGCCCGGAAGCAGCGAGGTGGATGCTCCAGAGGCTCAGTGGCCGGTCCCATGAAGTCATTACGGGGCTATGTGTTCTAAAAGGAGAAACCGTCGTTGTCGATGCCGCGCGCACTATCGTGAGGTTCATTGAACTCTCGGGGGAAGAAATTGAGGATTACCTGGAGACGGGCGAACCATTTGATAAAGCTGGGGGCTATGCGAGTCAAGGGAAGGCTGCACGCTTTATCGAGGGTATCGAAGGATGTTTTTTTAACGTGGTGGGATTGCCCGTTTCATTGCTCTATCGAATTTTGAGAAGGCCTGAGTTTCTGCATCATGGATAACCTTTGTCTCAATGCACTTTTTCGGGAAATTCGTCCCGCGCTGCTCGATCGCTCGATCCAGAAAATTCGGTGCTCGTCAGATCCTACCTTCGTCCTCAGTCTACGCCCAGCACCCCCCAAGTCTTTTATTATCTCGCTGGTCCCGACCGCCCCAATCCTTTTCCTTTCGGATCGAGAGGTTCCGTTGCAGTCAGAGGCCTCAGACTTTTTGATGATTCTAAGAAAGAAAGTTCAAGGTGGGAGAGTGGTTGAATTCAGCAAAGAAACGGCCGATCGCGTCCTTATTCTAGAAGTTGAGAAACTTTCTCTCTCGAATCAGCCAGAGCGTTTTCGACTCGTCATTCGACTGATTCCTCATAGGCTCAACTTGTTCCTCCTCGATGCCTCCGATGAAGTGATCGCCTCGGCTTTTCCCGTTACAGATAGCGGAGGAAGCGGGAAAAGCCCCTATCGGCACGTTCCCCCCGTCGGCAAATATCAAGTGGACAACATCACCCAATCTCAATTTGTAGGTCTATTTACCGGGACACAGACCATCCAAGTTGGCCTGAACCTAGCAACAACCGCCCGAGTCTCTGAGGGGGAGGAAAGTCATGGCCCAAACCTCCAACCCTTGAGCCTTGACCCAATGGCCCAGATATTAGGGCTTACCCCAGCGTTCAGACACGAATTGCAGTTTAGGCGATGCTTAACAATTGAATCTTTGTGGACCGAGTTTCAGTCACTCTGCCGGCGCTTTTCAGCGGGACCTTTCAGTCCTCGGATTTACTTTACGCCAGACCCTCTGACCGAACTGGCAAATTCAATGGAAATCAGCCCTGTGGGCCATCATCCACAAGTTCCCTCTCCAATTCCTTTGGAACATCTTGCCTCTTGCCGCCATAAAATCTTTCCCACTGTGAATGAACTGGCCACTGAACTATTTCAAAATTCACGCGCTGTTGGGCCGGTTCAGAGGAAAGCACAGACTCTTAAATCTCAACTGACGGCGGCTCTTAAGAGGAAGCTTCGACTCAAAAAGAGTTTAGGCGAGGACTTGCAGAAGAATTTGGGATATGGCATTTTTGAAAAATATTCCAATCTTCTCTATGCGCAACCTGATAAGGCACAAAAAGGAAGTGTCCAGAAGACCATTCCGGACTTGTTTGATGCGGCAATGCACGCAATCGAGATTCCTCTCAATCCCCAGCTCAGTCTCATCGAGAATGCAAATCGTTATGCCCGACTCTTTCAAAAGGCCAATCGTGCAATCCCCGTGATCCAGAGACGCATAGACACGCTGGACTTGGAAATCTCAAACCTTGAATTACACCTGGATCGCCTGGCTCGTTCCGCTGAGGCGAGCGAAACATTGGATGAACCTCCCTCCCAGACTCAAGCCAAAGAGATGAAAAAAAATTCTTCCGAAATTACAAAGTTTGGAACCCGGTCCGTTCGCCGTCACAAAGCCCAGACCGAACTGACTTCAATCAAGAAATCAGCCAGAATTTTTTCGTCTACCGATGGAATGGAAATCTGGGTGGGGAAAAATAGCCGTGAAAATGATGTCCTGACATTTAAATTGGCAAATCCGGATGATTTTTGGTTTCATGTCGCCGATTATGGAGGCTCGCATGTTGTCTTACGCAATCCAGAAAGGTTGGATTCTGCGCCGCAACAATCCCTCAGAGAAGCGGCGGAAGTAGCCGCCTATTTTAGTCAGGCCCGAAATGCCAATAAAGTTGAGGTGCATCATACGCGACGCAAGTATGTGTCTAAACCAAGAGGGTCCAAGCCCGGGCTCGTCCAATTAAAAGAATTCAAGTCCATAAGCGTGCGTCCCCGGTGTGAGCTAATTACTAAGTAGAGTCTTCCAAGTCTCGGGAATCCAAAAGGAAGAAAATAGCCTCACCATTTTTTTGAATCTAGTTTCGCAGCCACTCAAGAAATGATTTTCTTGCGAACAGCATACAAAACGATCTCAGCCGTATTATGCAGGTTTAGCTTTTGCATAATATGAGTGCGGTGGGTTTCAACGGTGTACAAGCTAATATTCAACAACGTCGCCACTTCTTTGTTAGACTTACCTTCCGCGATGAGTTGCAGGATCTCTTTCTCCCTTTCGGTCAGCAGGTCGTAGGAGTCCTGTATCCCTTTCTGCTGTAGGTGGCGCAAGTAATCTTCAAGAAGGGTATTGGCAATTGCCGGACTGAAAAAAGGCTTATGGGCAGCGATAGCCTGCACAGCTCTCACCAAATCAGTTTCTGCTGAATCTTTCAGCAAGTAACCTTTGGCTCCCGCAGTCAAGGCTCGTAATAGGTAACTTTCATCTGAGTGCATACTCAGAAAAATCACGCCAATATCTGGATTTCGTTTCACAATCTGCGCAGCCGCCTCGATCCCGTTGAGGATAGGCATGCCAATGTCCATGATTACGACGTCAGGGTTCTGTTCTGCGGCCAGCTTCACGGCTTCTCTCCCATCGCAGGCTTCTCCCACTACCGACATCCCCGGTTGCTGCTCCAGCATGAAACGCAACCCTTTGCGCACGACGCCGTGATCATCAGCCAGGAGTACACGGATGGGCTTCATACTTCCACTTCCTTGCTATGGGGAATTTTCACTTGGATCAAGGTTCCTTTGTGCGGCTGGGAAACAATCTCAACGGTTCCATTTAATTCTTTAACCCTTTCTTCAATACCGATCAACCCTATACCGCCGGAATACCTCTTCGCTCTGTCATACCCGACCCCATCATCCCGAATGGCTAATGAAAGGAAGTCTCTGTCGCCATGTAAGCTGATTTGAATATTCTTTGCCTGAGAATGCCGTGCACAATTGGTCAAAGCTTCCTGGACCACCCGGTAGATGCAAGTTCGGTGCATGTCGGAGAGGTGATCCAGTTTGCCGTCAATCTGCAAATCAACTGGAATTCTGCTCCGCCGGGAGAATTCCTTAGACAGCCATTCAATGGCTGGCACCAATCCTAAGTCATCTAACATGGAGGGCCGCAGTCCCATGGCCATGTTGCGAACGACGTCAAGAGCTCGACTGCCGAGACTGCGGGCTCCTTCCAGGTGTTCTCGGAATTCGGGCCCATTGGTGTGTCGAACCTTTTCCAGGTTCCCCAGTTCCATTTTCAAGCCGGTCAGAATCTGTCCTACCTCATCATGTAATTCTCTGGAGATCAACGTGCGCTCATGTTCCTGGGTCCGTACTAATTGCTGGGAAAGCCGACGCAGGTCCGCTTTGGTCTGTTCCGACTGCTGCCGTTGCTGCTCAGAATGGAATTCCAGACGATGCATCCGTAAGACGCTTACGACTGCCACTCCAATACCTAGAATCAAAGAAATGCCAGTCACGCGGATCAGAAAGCCATGAAAATTTGCCCAGCTTTGACGAACCCCTTCTCGTTGGCGTTCGAAATTGGATTCATTCACTTTGCGGATTTGGTCGGCGATGGATAGAACCGCCTCACGACGCGGCAGGACCTGCTTCCTCAAGAAAAAGGAGCTCAACGCCGCCTTTTCTTGAACAGTCCAGGAAAAAATGGGGTCCATACTCTCCCAATAATGATCAACTTCTTTATGCAGGCGCTTCAACAGTTCCGCTTCATAAGGATTCAATTGCGGCTCAAGTCCATCCAATTGCTGGTCAATAGAGGAGCGATTCTCGACAAGCTGTTCTTTAATGGAAGCACCACCTAAGCTGGAAGGATCAAGCAAGAAATCACGTATCAGGATTCCAGAAAGATAAACCTGAGACCTCACGTGACTCAAAACGCTGTCGCTATGTTGAAATCTTTGCTGGATGGAAGCGATCTCGTTATTGATTCGCTGAACTCGGCGGATCGCTTCTGCGCCCAAGATCATGATTAGCGTCAGCAAGATCCCAAAACCGATCGTCAGGACAGGCCACGACCGTCGTGTCATGAAAATCCTCTTGGCCTACTGTGGAATTGAGATATTAAATACAACCATGGCTGGATAGATCAACCGATAATTCCTTGTTAAGCTTCGGGTATGATGAAACTTATTTATACCGATCTTGATGGAACTCTGCTGGATCACGACACTTATTCGTTCACGCCGGCCGAACCAGCTCTCAACCAACTCCACTTTCAGAGGATACCACTCATCCTCGTTACCAGCAAAACACGATCAGAAGTAGGATTTTGGCGCGACAAATTGAACAACCGGGACCCATTTATGGTGGAAAATGGCGGTGGCGTTTTCATTCCAAAAGCCTATTTCCCGTTTGCAGTTCAAAGAGCCAAGCCACGAGATGGCTATGATCTCATAGAACTGGGTGATCCATACCAATCCCTGGTCTCAGCCTTAATGTTGGCGTCTCGGAGAAGTCAGTGCAAAGTGAAAGGTTTTCACGAGATGACGGTCGAAGAAGTTGCTACTGTTTGCGGAATCCCGATGGAACAGGCAGAAGCAGCCAAAAAGAGGGAATTTGATGAGCCTTTTAAGATTTTGGACAGGGAAAGGGGAGAGTTGTTGCTGAAAGCCATTGAAGAACAGGGCAAGCAATGGACACGGGGTGGGCGTTTCTACCATATCCTGGGAGGCAATGATAAAGCGGCGGCGGTTCAGGCTCTTAATGATCTTTATGGAAAGCTGGATCCCCACATTTACACAATTGGGTTAGGCGACAGTTTTAACGATTTGCCTTTTCTGCGACTGGTCGACACTCCCATCTTGATTAGATCAATTCACTCAGAAAAGATCATGCCTCATCTCCCAGCAGCGCGCCTCACCGCGCAGCCGGGCCCTGAGGGCTGGAATGATGCGATTCTCGAGATGACCGCTGCCGAACATTGAGATTCGCTTTCTTCCAAAGGAACCAGTGACTTTGGAATCGGAGCCCACTGTATTTGAATTCACGACTTCCTTCTGGTTAATACATCTGGCGCACATAGAGCTACGAATCCGCTTCGTAATCCATTAAGATTCAATTATTCTCAGTGGCATTCTGCTCCATCTTCCTATTGTTTCACGCAGCGTCGTTGCGTGTCCTTCCGTACCTCATTTGAATCGATCCTAGGAGTTGTCCCTCTTTTCCTTTTCTTACAGCTGATTCATTGTGAAATACAGTCCCCCATTTTTCGCTAAGCAACTCTTTTAAGTGCCTGCAAAATACTGAAATAGAATCCAAGTTCATCGTGTTTGCCGATTGATGCTGTCTTCAATTCAACCGTTGCTAAATTTCGCTTGCCCTAAAGTCCGATAAGCCTTTTCGGGATTTTTCACATCCCAACACCCTAAAAGAGGGTTTTCGGCCGATTCGTCGGAGGGTCTCCACAATCCGTTCCTGACGACCCCAGTCGGACCATAGGATGTCATTGAGCTCAATGACCGCAAGCTCCTCTGGAAAACGCTGCAAACAATCCGCCGAGAAATTTCTCTTCGGCATGGATTCGTAAATGGAATCAAGAACCGCTTTCTCATGATCCGACCCAATCGCGTCCTTGTACTTCTCAAACAAAGAAATAATGTCGGGAAAGACTTGTCGACCCAATTTCCATAAATTTTCCGCTCTGGAAATGAGCACCATGGTATTCCAAAGGGCCCCTGATTTCATGGCGGTTTTGCAAATTTCCAGGCTCGGTTTTTCCAGAAAAGACTCGACTGCATCGACTCGAAACTCATCGGCCCAGCCCAATTGATTCCGTCTCCGAATCCACCCGTAATCAACCTCAGGATTGCCGGGTGAAACGCCTAACAAGAACACTTTTTCCGGAAAGAGATCTGAGGCCCGAACCGCGCTCCTGACTGCCTCTAGGAATCGATATTCCGGAAACACAAAGTGATCCGAAGGAAAAATGACAACGGTTGCCGACGGGTCGTGCACGCTTGCGTGAGAGAGGGCAAGGAAAACACCTGCCGCAGTATCTCGGTTTGTAGGCTGCAGGATCATATTTCGGTAGTTCTTATCGTCAAGCTGCAGTATCGCCTCGGAGAGATGATGGTGGCTGATTACGGTGACAGTCCTCTCTGGTTCGCTAATCAGATTTGCCCGGGCAATCGTATGCTGGAACATCGATCTTTTCCCCACGAATGTACAATATTGTTTTGGTTTGGGGCGACCAAGCCAGCGTTGAACGAAGGGGCGGAGGCGCTCGCCTTCTCCTCCAGAAAGTATCACTGACCACACGTGATCGGTTCTTCTCGCATCATTCATGCCTGTCCTCTCCTTTCGTGGCGAAGTAGGATTCTTTGTTTGTCATCATGTTGCCTATGAGGACATGCCCCACATCCTGCTAAATATGACGACGGAAAGAGCGCTCGAGTGGTTCCTCAGAATGGGAGTCCTTGCCCTGCTTGAATTGACTGATCCAGTCACGGCTTCGCAGACCAAGAATCAAACTGATTGTGAGGACTGCTCCACCGGCCAAAATCAGAAATGCCGAAAGAAAGACGTTTCGGGCAAAGTTGAGCTGATCGGCAACCACAACGACGGCTACAAAAAGGATTGCCACTCGTACTCCAGTTGCAATTCGTCTTGCAAAGGGAAGCCCTTCATTCACAGCCCACACGAGTGTGCTTCGGCCGAGATATTGGCCAAGCCAAACGCCTACGAGAAGGATAACGGCTGCCGTGATTAGTTTTGGAAAAAGGAGCACAACCGTCTCGGTCATGCGTGTCGTGATATTGGTATTAAAGGCGCTCAATCCCGTTAACAGGCCCACAAGGAGAATGACCCAATAGGCGGATTCTGCAACCAAACGTGTTGAGTGCAGACTTCCTGACCGGCTTAACAAGGTTGATAGACCACTCTGTTGTAAAAAGCGATCGAGCGCCATCCCTTTGAAGATCTTGTTCATCACCCAGCGGGTCAAACGGCCCATCACATAGGCCCCCAACACAATGGTTAATGCGGCTAGAAGCCCCGGTAGGTAAATCGTGATTTGGGTAGAAAGCCGCTCGAGAGTGATTTCCAGGATATGACGTAGAGTTTCGAACATAGATTATACCCCCATGGTTGTTGCTTGCATCTTTTTGGCCTCGCCCCCATCGACCGCAGCTTTTTCGAGGGATACCTCCCCAATCTTGCCATTCCAGCGTGATACCAAATAAGGTTTTAGCCTCTCGAAGCAAATGCATAGATTTTCAATTTTTCCTTCAAACTCAGCGGGCAGCATATGTTCAGTTTCGAGCACGAATGAGGCAACCTTGGCCAGATACAGAGGCGTCAAGGCGCGGAGCAAATGGCCACGCTCAATCGGTTGCTCCTTGTAGGCAACCGAATAATCGTAGATCACCCGGACCCACAGCTCGTCTTCAAGATGAAATTCTGCAGGATCGCTGCCTATGTTTAGACCCTTTTTCAAAATAGACTCATAGGTGTCACGCTGAAGAGCTAAGGACCATATTTCTCCCAATTCCTGGCAGCCGTTCCGAAAAGCTCTCAACATACGATCCACGTTTACTCGATGGGATCCAAACCCACATCAAAGCGAAACCCAAAGAGGTCGACAGGTTCGCTCTCCTTCTGCTTCTCGCCAAACAGGTTCATATTCCTGCATGAGAGTGAAGACGCTGCCGACAACTTGGTGCAGCATGGCGCTCAAATCAGAGCCGGGATCTTTGGTATCGTGCAATTTCGCCCCGAGAAAACTCTGACAGACCCGGAATCTTTCAGCCATGGCGATGGTGCTCATCCAAATATCAATTCCAAAGCGGGCAACGTCGGTTTCCCAATCCTTTCTTTTGAGATAGCGAGAAATCAGGCGAGCCGAAATCGCAAAATCTCCCCCGATCGGTTGCCGCACATCGAGTCCGTATAAAGATCGAGTCAGAGGATAAACAATACTATTGGTGATCGTCCCATCGTATTTATGACGGTGGTAATAAGGCGCCACAAAATCATAGTTGGCCAAGAAGAATGGGACGTACCAGCGAATCGACCCATTCTGGCGTGATGGAACGCAGGTCCGAATCGACCACGGCACATACTTTGGACTGTAATATCTCAGCTAAACGGAAAATCATGCGGAAGGCGCTGCCTTTCCCGGGTATTCCATGATAAGGGAATGAGAGCCGGTGTATCGGAAAGAGTGGAGTCGGGAGAAGCAGCAGATGAGAGTCTTCGATTCGGGTAGACAAGACAGCCTCTCTGGTACCATCCTTCGAGCCGCCATCTGAGTTAATAATTACCGAGTTAAACTGGGGGAAATACTTACTCAATCCCGTCTGAACAGCCTGCACGACGTGGCGAATGGTTCGAATGTTGTTATAACTGGGAATCCCGACGACGATATCAGCCTGGCGCAAATCATTGGCCGCCCGGACAGCGTCGGGCGGCATGACTATCTCCTGCATTTGATCTCCTCTCTTCCAAACACCCATCTGGTTGTCTGCAACCACGGCCATTCGCAAGAGTTCAAAAAATTCAGGGATCGCCGCAACCACCCTGTTCCAGTTGGGGATAAGCGGAAGTCCGAGTGGATCCTGGGTAAATTCTTCGGCCGCTTGACGCAGGCTACAAGCGAATGTGGCCACCGCCAGCTCCTCCCCATGCCGATCAAACTTCAACCCATTCAGCATCGCATCTGCGTAGTAACGGGATATCGTATCCTCTGCCATCCGGACATAACGCACCCCCAGACTCCTGAATGAGCCTTGGGCATAGACCAAACCCTCAGCGGCAAGAGTACGGAATAGTGATTTGGCAATGTCAGTCGCCATACGGCGCAGCCCTTTGGTTGGATCGTCTTCTGACAGTGCCTGGTGTTTATGTTCATAGGTGTCGGCGAGATCCACTTGGCAGATCCGTGAGACAGCACAATTCCGAAAGACTTCCGCAAGAACGCCGATTTCAAGGCCCCAGTCGCCGGGGATTCGATTCACACGCGCCAGATCGGCTCTCATAGCAAATTCGCCGGCTAAGGGATAACGGAAACTATCTAAAAATTTCAAGAAAGGCGCCGTAGGGTACATGCTTTCCATTGCCCGAATGAGCGGCGCCATGAAGAGCCGAGTTACGCGGCCATGCATTCTGTCGGTGACGCGCGCGTAATAGCCCTTGCAGAACTCAAATCCGAGGTTTGGATGAGTTACTGGATAGCAAAGGCGGGCTAATAACAGGCGGTCATAATTCACGATGTCGCAGTCATGCAATACGATCACGTCGCAATCAGCTGAAGCCAATAAATAACCGTAAGCCAGCCAGCAGGATCTGCCTTTACCGTCGCCTCCTAGCCGAAAGTCCATGTTCTTCCAGCATCTGAAAGAGAGCTTGAATTCGATCTCCGTCAATCCACAGGATCGTAACGTCCTGCGGGAGATCGAAGAGCATTGATTTGACTTCTTCGTACTGTTCCTGATCTGCTCTGGCTAGGGCCAAAACGACGTGACGCAAATAACGAACCCGCTTCAGCTCCTCGAGGATCTTTTTCATAGCTGGCCTTTGAAACTCGGAATAGAGAGCCGGCAAGACTAAGGAGATTGAAGTGTTTTTTGAGAATTTCTCAAGTTCTTCGCTCAAGATGGGGAAGATCATTATTAGGTTTGAAGCGGTGCAGTGTCGTGACGACCCCAGTTTGATAGAAATCTGCCATGGGATTTTCCTTTCAAGCACTCAAAATTCGTATCAACTCAGAATGGACAGATCAGAAACTCTAGAAGAGAACGAGGCCTCTACAGTGTGTTTTTGGGCGTAAATGGAATGCCCCTATCTTGGAGATCGATGACGGATGTACGTGTCTTTTCCAAGAAATGTCAGCAGGGCCGCCCAAATCAATCCGAGTCCCAGTACTCCCAGCTCAATAAGGACAATCAATAGAACTAATCGCACTACGTCCACTTAAATCAAGTTCGCAGCCATTGCTTCACTGCGATCCCCTTCTACTGTTTAGATTAGGATACAAGGAGGGTACGTACAATACAGGCAAGACGGGATATTGGCGGGAAATCTTCTGTAGTGGTTAGTAAGGCAAACAATTTCAGTATATTATTGCAGGCGGGGAAATGTTCATGGGGAGGCCTTCCAGCTCTAGTTGAAACCTTGTTATGAAGATTACAGGTCTCGCAAAGCTCTCAAAAAGCTTCTGTTTGAGCGACAAGAGAATCGAGAAGCTTAGTGTTTACCGCTTGCTTCGAATTCTCTTCGTCGTGTTTTTCATTTCCGGGTTCCTGAGTTTCCTTTTTTCAGACCACCAGGGATTTAACGCACCTCGATATTCCATTGGTGACATCGCCCGTGCGCGATGTTGTCGTCCCATATGATGTATTAATCAAAGACGAAGCCGCTACCGAGAGTCAGAAGGTACGCGCTCGTGAAAATGTGTTGCCCGTATACCGCTTTGATCCTCTCCTGGGGGATGGTCAAATTTCAAGGGTCAAAAATGCTTTCAACCAATGCCGACATGATCTGGAATCTGCCGGGATTCAAATCTCAGCACGGCATTTCCAAACCCGCTTCACGCCGTTTCTTCAAGAAAATACCTCACGAATTGAAGGTCCAAATAACTGCTGAATTGAGTCATCTAATCCCTGGGCCGATAAACGAAGAATTGAGTGCTCTTCTCGTTCAAGAACGCTTTAGCACCGACATGGAGCAATCCATTGTGACGATCCTGCAAAAGGTATTTTCAAGTTATATCGTTCAGGAAGAACAAAAAATCTTCCGCAAGAAGGAAATTATTGAAGTGGTCAATAGTGTTTCTGCCAAAGAGGTAACTGTCCCTGTTAGCCGCTTATTGACTATGGATCAGGCTCGAATACAGATCAGTGGCCTTCTCGACCAGAGCAACTTTTTCAATTCAGGCTCAGTGGCGTTGATAAAGTCTTTTCTCACAGGATTGGTCGCGCCCAACTTGAAGTTTGACTTGGAAATGACGCGGGCACGAGAGATCGAAGCTGCGGCAAACGTCGACCCTGTTTTGCGTCAGCTGAAGAAAGGGAAAGTGATCCTTCGACAAGGGGACGAAGTCTCATCTGACCAACTCTATCAGATTGAAGCGGTTCGGAACCTTACTCCCGACCGCTTCTCCCTAAAGAAAGTGAGCGCTATGACAGTCCTGCTTACTTTCCTATTACTGAGCTTCTCTTTATTCCTTCGGCCATTTTCTAAAGGGCAATGGAGCTTTGACAAGCTCCTTGCCCTCTGCAGTGTCATTCTTGATCTTCAACATTCTATTGGTGAAGGTTTTTTGGTTTGTTTATGACTCCCTCAGCAGGAATTTCGTGGCACCTCCGCTCAGTGAGAAGTCCTACTTCTTCTTTGCCCTTCCGTTTGCCTTGGGTGGTATGTTGATGGCGCTCCTCACTGAAGAGCGCATTGCTCTGGTATTCCTGATTATTAATTGCGTGTTGTTAGGGCAAGCCGCACAAAGCAATTATTCAGGCTTTTTCTATGTTCTGATATCGAGCCTGGTTGGAATTCTAACCGTGCGCAATGCCGCGCAGCGTGTGGGCATAGTCGCATCCGGGTTTAAGCTTGGTTTAGTAGCCGTGGGGCTGTTTCTTTTTCTTCAAATGTCTGAAAGTGTGCCCATGGATTTTCAGATCGGGATTTTTGGAGCCACGTTAGCGTTTCTTTCTGGACCAATTAATGCCAGTCTCCTGGTGTTTTCCTTGCCGCTCCTTGAACGCCTGTTCCTAGTGACCACCGAGATTCGCCTGTCTGAGCTTGGCAATCACAACTTACCTTTGATTCGGGAGTTGATTCTCAAGGCGCCGGGAACTTATAACCACAGCATCGCTGTGGGGACTTTGGCCGAAGGAGCGGCCAAAACTATAGGGCTTAATCCATTATTCGTAAGAGTAGCTTGTCTTTATCACGATATTGGGAAGTCTCTACATCCAGAGTATTTTGTTGAGAACCAGCAAGGGGAAAATCCGCATGAACGATTGAGTCCTGAGGAAAGTGTCAAACTGTTGAAAGAACATGTGACTCAGGGCGTGCGTATGGCTGAATCAGCCAATCTGCCGCCGCCCATTGTTGATATCATCCCGCAACACCATGGGACCAGGTCACTCTCTTTTTTCTTTGAAAAGGCTAAGAAACTGGCAGGAACGGCCGCGATACATCTTAATGAAGAAGAATTCCGCTATGCTGGACCGAAACCTCAGAGTAAGGAGGCGGCTATCATCATGCTGGCAGACGGAGTCGAAGCCGCGGCCCGCACACTGAGAGAACATAATCAGCAGACACTCCTCGCCTTAATTCAAACAATCGTTTCGACTGCGGCTGAGGATGGGCAGTTCTCGGAGTGCGAAATTACCCTGGCGGATATTGAGCGGATCACTTTCAGTTTTCTCGAAACCTTGTCCAGCTTTTATCACAGCCGGATCGCCTATCCTGGTTTTGATTTTGATCTGCCGAAGGCAAATACGGCACCTACAAAAGTGACTAAAGCGATTCATTGAGAGTCGATACGGTACGGCTCTTTTCGTTACTGCGCTAAGGCTTGGGAAATACATGGAAACAGAGATCACACCCGCACCTTTCTGGGTACGTTGGTTTCGCGTTTGGACCAACGCTGAGACAATTCGTCAGCACGAGGATAAGATACTTTTAGTTTTAACACTCATTATTGGCGCCATAGTGGGATTGGTGGTCGTGGCTTTTATCCTATTAACCGAGAACCTGGCTTCTCGGATGTACCCTGCAGGGGGCGCCGCTTGGCGGCGTCTTCTTGTGCCAATTCTCGGATCTCTGATCGCAGGGCTCATGCTTCAACGATATTTCCCTCAGGCTCGCGGCAGCGGAATTCCCCAAACCAAGGCCGCTCTTTTTATTCATGACGGTTATATCAGCTTGCGTACGACTGTGGGTAAGTTCATTTGTTCATCAATCTCCCTGGCGAGTGGAATCGCGCTAGGGCGAGAAGGTCCTTCAGTACATGTAGGCGCAGGGATCGCTTCAGTGCTCGGTCGGAGACTCGGACTAAATCCAAACAAAGTAAAAGCTTTGTTCCCTGTTGGAGCAGCCGCCGCGCTGGCGGCTGCCTTCAACACCCCGATTGCCGCCGTCCTTTTCGCTCTCGAAGAGGTAATGGGAGATATGAACGCCCGGGTATTGGGTTCGATCGTGCTGGGTTCTGCAACTTCCTGGATGGTGATGCGCACGATTCTCGGCAATGAGCCCCTTTTTCATGTTCCTGCCTACCAGCTTGTGCATCCAGGGGAGATCTTGAATTACGCTGTGCTGGGAATCCTGGGTGGGTTTGTTTCCGTGGTCTTCGTCAAGCTTCTCCTCTATCTCCGCAAATATTTCATGTCTTTTCCCAAATGGTGCGGCTGGTTTCTCCCGGCTGTCGGTGGAACCCTGGTTGGGGGTTTGGGCTGGTTTGTCCCCGAGGTCTTGGGTGTGGGTTACGGCCATGTGAGCAGAGCACTCAACGGGCAGTTGACTCTGGGCATCATGCTATTGCTCGTAATACTCAAAGTTGTTGCCACGGCTACCTGTTATGCATCAGGAAATGCAGGGGGTATTTTTGGGCCAAGCCTATTCATTGGAGCCATGCTGGGTGGGGCAGTGGGCAGCATAGCCCACAGCTTTTTCCCAGACTACACGGGCAGTGTCGGAGTCTACGCCTTAGTAGGGATGGGAACGGCGTTTGCCGGGATCATCCGAGTCCCTCTCACTTCAGTCATCATGATTTTTGAGGTCACGCGTGATTATTCCATCATTGTTCCGCTCATGATTTCCAATCTGCTCAGTTACTTTATATCCTACCGGTTTCAGCGTGAACCGATTTACGAGGCACTGCAGCATCAGGAAGGAATTCATATTCCCTCATATGTCCGGCAGCGGGAAGGGCTTCTGATCGCAAGAAACGCCATGCATCCAGCCAGAACAATTCTCAATGCGAACGACAAAACGATATCTGTCCTACCGATGCTAAATCGGGAAGATCAGTCTGCTTGGCCCGTGATTGGCCAGCACGGGTTATTGGGGATGATATCGCTGGAACAACTGGAGCAAGCCGTACAAGCAGGGCAGGGTGAAACGTCCTTGGGCGACCTTCTGGCTCTACTTGATTCGGACTCACCTCTCACCGCAGAAAATTTCCCTCATGTCCATGACGATCATCCACTAGATGTGGTCATGCGAAGAATGGCAGCTACAGGATTGAAAATTCTTCCGGTCGTGGGCCGGTCTAATCTCCGGGAACTGAAGGGTACCGTTTCCCTGAAGGATATTATGGATGCCTACGGCCTCGGTAATCAATCTCGCCAGTCTGTGGAGACTATCCAGGAGCCAAGTACTTCTCCTGTGCCACTGTTAGCGGGTATTTCGGCTGCGCTGATGGGTCTGTTTTTGCTAACCGGCTTCTTTATTTATTTCTACCACTCGGAAAGACGGACCCAGGCAGAGAAGGCCTTTAAGGTGGCAATGAACTTGTGCAGCAGGGTCGGAACGAGGATGCCGTCGAGCAATTCCGCAATGCACTGTCCGTCTCGCACAGCCGAGAGCATCGAACTGCGTTGGCGATGACACTGCTGAAGGTGAACCGGCCCAATGAAGCAGAAGACTATTTCCACGAATTACTGCAAGAAGACCCCAATAATGGGGTCGCAAATCTCGGTCTGGCAAGAATGGCAGCTCAGCAAAACAAAAACCAAGAAGCCATGGTCTATTATCATCGCGCGATCTATGGTCATTGGCAGAGCAATTCGCCAGAAAATCCAACGGAGGTCCGTCTTGAGTTCGTTGAATTCCTGCTCAAGAATGGCAACAAAAAGCAGGCTACGACGGAACTTCTGTCGCTGGCGGAACAAGCACATGACAACCAACGCTCGAGAAGCGAATTGGCCGCCTGTTGCTTGATTTGAGCGCAGCAAAGGAATCGGCAGAGCCGTTTCGAGAGCTGTTGCGACAACATAAAGAAGACGCCGAAGCTTATGCTGGCTTGGGTGAGGCTGAGTTTGCGCAACAGAACTATCTCTCTGCAGAAGAAGCATTTCGTAATGCGTTAAGAGGAAACCCGGATGACCAGACACTTCAGAATCGTCTTGAGGTTTGTACCCAAATCACTGCCCTGGACCCAACCCCTCGAGGATTGAGTTCAGCTGAACGCAATCGCAGAAGCCGGTCGTTATTGGAAAGGACTCTCCACGCATTCGGACTCCTGTTTTGCCAAATCAGAAAATGTTCCTTCTGAGTCGTCCGGGAATTGTTGGAATCAGCCCGGAAAGCCCTCGTCGCTAAGCCAAAACAGCGGCTCTATAGTGAGAACACCGAGGCAATTCTTATCATGTTGGAGAATCTTTGGAAGCAATGCGAAGACCAATGTAGAACTTCATTTGAAGGCGATGAAGTGCTCTCTAGAGTGGTCGCCAAGTTATCCTTAAAGTAGTTTTTAAGTTGCAAGATTCAAAGTGTCTTTCTTATTGATGCAACGCAAATTCATATTTTGGGGGTGCCTAAGACGAACAATCCGGTTATCAAGTTTGGCAATTCCTGATCATACATCTTCCTCAACGCGAAACGCATTTCATCATCAATTTCCGCCTCACCTTATTTGGCAAGCCATTAAAAGACGTCCTCCTGGGCTATTGGCGATGGGGATGACTGATTGGGTCATCTGAATGCAGCCTTGATACTTGTATCCAGTTGCCGATTTTTCTCTGGTCTTTCATGCCGTAGAGAGATGTCGGCAGGCGCGTCCAAGGAGCCAGTCATTCCAAGGTAGTATCGTTGAAACCACAACTGAAACTCACGTGGGTCCAGTTCTGCTTGCTTTCTCGAAGTCACTAACCTGAGAAAATGAAGTGCGATTATGACAAGGAAAAAAGCCACCAATATAAGTAGTCCTAACAAGACAAAACTCCTTAAAAGTCAGGGACGAGGCAAAAATAGAAATCGTCAACGTTTAGATCAGTCCTAATCAAGCTGCATGCCAAACTTCTTTCCCCCTTACAATCCAACATTACTAGGCTCACTCGTGAACGACAATACAGCCCTGATGGGGGTTTAGGCAGAAAAACCAAGTAAGACGATATGTTCACGAGCATGAAGGTCGCAACTGACGGCTTGGAGGGCATAGACCTAGACTTCACCCACGTCGTAAACTTTGACGACCTCGCGGGTATTGAATACGGGGGCGTTTTCCAAAGAACTACTAATAATTTCCGACATGATCGCCGATGCAAGACTCGTTCGAGTTTGCCGGGCGTGCTCGGATTGATTCCGAAAACCGCCGCGCCTACCATGCGCCGGGGAGAGCTGGAGTAGAGAGAGCACAGTACTAACGGTCTCCTCTTCCAGTGAAGACATTATAAAGCCAGCCGAAAAGGAAACCGCCTATACCCCCATCGACGACTCCGTAACCAGTGCCAACCAGGACGTCTCCCAGAGTTCGGGTGGCATGAAACCCAGGATAGATGGAGCTGACCCCGGCCAGAAAATTAGTCCCGTAAGAAGGCGAGGCCAAGTTGATGAGTCCAACGAACAAAAGGCCCCCTCCCCACAGAACAGCGATGGCAAATGCCAAAGCTTTTGCAGATAATCGCATAGATCCTCCTCTCGAAGCGCCCGGTATCGGTCGGGGAAAATGCCCCCTACTTCCCCCTTCCACCTCCAAGCGTGAGCTAGATTCTCCATTTTTATTGTAATCTCTCTCCCGTGAATGAACCATACAGCCCTGGAGTGATTTCCCTGACTATTTGACTGTATCTTGATCCTCATGAATGAATCCCCATTCGACTTCATGCCTGATTCACGGAGGGGTTATCAATTTGTAGAGGTTGGTCAACAACCATATTAAGACTCAGGTCTGATTGGATTAGATGCAAGAGGTAATTTACTTGGTGTCGGCGGAAACAGCTGGGCGGATTTCCTGGCTCCACGTTCGCGAAAACGACCTGAAACGTAAGCAGCAGGGGAAAGCGTGCTACCCCACTCTCCAGCGAAATCCCATCTTTACCGGATTTCAATCATTTCTCAATACGCTTGATCTAAGTTCAAAGAGGTTGCAGCGCACGGAATTGTAAACAGTATGAAGACCATTCGTTGCATTGACATTTCAAGACCGTATCGCAGAGGTTGTCAGAGGCGAGGGGGACAATCCTGTACAACCGAAGCCTGCTGGGGGGAATCTTAATAAGAAGCGTGTTCGGGTTCTCGATAGCGTAACTTTCAGTGCCGCAGAACTGGATCGAGTCCATGATGAAGAGGCTTTTCTGAGGAGGGAGGGCATGTTTCAGATCAATCGTCCGATCATGGCGGCCGTGGCTTTTGACGAAGGATCCCATGGAACCCTTCTGCAAGCTCACAACCTTGCCTGTTCATACAACGTCGAGCTCCATGTCTGCCATGTCTCCCCGAGAATTTTGAGGTGAGGCCTCTGTTCCCGCACCTTCGTCTCGACGACGCTCTAAAGCTCGCCGAACTTGAGGCTGGGGTTTACAGCGCCCTTCTGGAGCGCATTCAAAAGGTGGCAGGTCGTATAACAACCCAAGTCGTCATTACAATCGAGCAAGGGACAGTTTATGCAGGAATACTCCGAGGGGCCGAAAACATTGATGCGGGAGCCGTAGTCGTCGGGGGAAAGGTTGATCGCCAAGGGGTGCCAATGTTGGGCAGAGCTGCAGAGCTGGTGGTACGATACGCGCACTGTCCCGTCTTGGTGGCAAGGCCCTCTTCTCTGGGAAGGGTACTGACCGCTACCGACTTTTCTGATCCTTCCCTCCCTGCGGTTGAGTCTGGCGCCGCTGAGGCAGGCCGGCACAATGCCGACCTTGTTGTTTTTCATGCTGTTGATCTGTGTCCTCTGATGGTATCCGGAATGGAAGGCATTTACCCCGATTCTCCGCTCGAGCGCGATGGGACGCTATGTCCATTCTCGATGAAAAGAGGCGAGATCGGGAAGTTGCTGAACCGGGAGTTACTTTCAATCGCCTGATTTTCATCTGCAAGGTGAAGAGGTGAAAACATGCTAAACTCAAAGTTAGGCTCTCCTACCTCTACGGCCCCCAATATACCGACTGTCTCAAGTGCTGGTGCGATCCGCGAGGCTCATAGAACAATTACCTTTGGTTCTTTTCTTCGGAAGCTTTTTGGCGGGAAGCCGTTGGACGTCGTTCAGCGCAGGAGATGGATCACCACTACCTGTATTCTGGGATTCCTAGGTACGAATCTCCTCATGTTCTTGCGTTTCTTCTTCCCGCGTGTTTTGTACGAGCCCAGTACCGTATTTACGATTGGTTACCCTTCGGACTTTGGCTTTGGAGTACACACGAAGTTCCAAAAGGATTACCGGGTTTGGGTGGTGCATGATCCAGGTAGGATCTTCGTGATTTATGCTCGGTGCACACATCTTGGATGTACGCCTGATTGGAAGCCTAGTGAAAACAAGTTCAAATCTCCTTGTCGTGGAAGTGGATACGACAACGATGGAATTAACTTCGAGGGTCCTGCCCCCCGCCCCATGGATCGGGCAAAAATTGAATTGAATCCCGAGGGTAAAATTGTGGTTGATACAAGCGTCCTTTATCAATGGCCTAAAGGCGAAAAATCCCACTTCGATGACCCGGGAGCTTACCTCTCAGCATAATATTGTTGATGTCGCGAATTGACACGAAGTATAACGTTCTGGCACTTGTGCTGGGTGACTAATCTAGTTTGTAAAGGCAGGTTGGGAAACGTTAACCCGGTGCCGCACAGTCCAGTTCACGGGTTAGTCCAATCACTTGGCGGGGGCCGCAACGGATAAGATGGTGAATACAAAACCGCGTTAAGTAGAATTTGAGCATTCAACAAATCGGACAGCTTCTTCTCTGACTTTCATAATTCCAATGCTTGCTACTAATACCCTGGCCCAAAAGGCAACAATGATCTCTACTTTGCCGGGGAGTTTGAATAAATTTTCTTGAAACGAGGTTTACGGAAACCATAGCGCTAAATAGTGGAAGGGGGTGATCGTAAATTTATAAAGCAAGGCAATGGTAAACAGCCAAGTTGCCAAAATCGCAATGGGACTAGGCAGTAGCGGAATGAATTTTGATTTATATTTGATAGATGATGTTTGAACGCGAGGTTCATTTCAGCGAAAGCGGTTTGGCCACCTAGCCCCGGACAGACAACATGGAAGTGGGCCGGCTGTCATTATGTCAGGGTCTGGAAGTGGTTAACGATGGGGGAGGAACGATTGGACTAGATTCCGCCAATGTAAATAGCCCAAGCAGAAAGGCCAAGCCTCGCATGGACGACAAGTCACGATCATCAATCCAGAACCAATGCCCATGGTAACTCACTACCGCGTACACCTCTTCAGCCGGAGCCCTCTTGTCGGAGGAATGGAAATGAATCGTAAACTTGGGGATCTCCTATCTGGTATCCTTCGGGAGGGAACGTTTTGCCGCGCGGCCCGATGGGTCCGAGGGGGGCGTACATGAGGATTGCAATCAACGGGGCCGGCATCGCCGGATCGACACTCGCATATTGGCTGCGGGAATCCGGTCATGAGGTGCTACTCGTCGAGGAGTCACCACAGTTTCGCAGCGGCGGCTATGTCATCGATTTCTGGGGAGTCGGCTACGACATCGCCGAGAAGATGGGGCTGATCCCGCGAATCAGAGAGCTGGGTTACCAGCTGAGGGAGGTCCGGTTCGTGGACAGCTACGGCCGCAAGAGGGGCGGCTTCACGACGGACGTTTTCGACCGCTTAACCAAAGGCCGTTTCACGAGCCTACGGCGCTCCGATCTTGCGGCTACGATTTGCCGTGCAATTGACGGAAAGGTCGAGACGATCTTCGGTGACTCCATCGCTAGGATCAAAGATGAGGGTAACTACTTGCATGTCAGCTTTGATCATGCCGTCCCGCGCGAAGTCGATCTAGTCATCGGCGCCGACGGGCTGCATTCGCGCGTCCGCCAGTTTGTGTTCGGGCATGAAGCAAGATTTGAATTCTCACTCGGCTATCACGTCGCCGCATTCCAGGTAGAGGGTTATCGACCGCGCGATGAACTCGTCTCTGTCAGCCACGGGGTCGCGGGACGACAGATTTCACGGTTCTCCATGCGCGACGACAAGACGCTCTTTCTCTTCATTTTTCGTGACGAGTACTTGACTATCAAAAGGCCTTCGACCGACCAAGAATGCAAGTCGGTACTGACAAATGTTTTTGCCGATATCGGCTGGGAATGCCCGCGGATCCTTGCGGCAATGCAGGATGCCAGCGGCGTCTATTTCGACCATGTCGGCCAGATTCGAATGCATAGTTGGACAAAAGGCCGCACCGCGCTCATCGGCGATGCCGCGGCCTGTGTCTCCCTCCTTGCCGGCGAAGGATCAGGGCTTGCCATGGCTGAGGCTTATGTGCTCGCGGGCGAACTTCAAGATTGCGGGGGTGATCACATCACGGCCTTCGCTCGCTATGAGGAACGCATGATGCCGTTCCTGAAGCGCAAGCAGGAATCGGCAGCGAAATTCGCTTCCTCATTCGCCCCGAAGAGCACCTTCGGCATCACTTTCCGCAACCTTGTCACCCGGCTGTTGCGGATCCCGTTCTTTGCGGATTTTTTCATCGGCCGCGACCTGCGCGACGACATCAATCTACCAGACTATAGGTTCTAGCGAACGTATTTTGTGGTTTCGCGGTATCTCTGACCGGTACGTCTCCGTGAAGTAATGTATTCTTGCCATTTCCCGGGAGCCCAAGTAAGACAATAAGTTCACGATCATAAAGGTCAACATCGATCCCTTGGAGAGCATAAACCTTGATTTTACCTAGTTCGTAAACTTCGACAACTTTCTGGGCCCCTCAAACAGCGAAGACATTGTAAAGCCAACCGAAAAGGAAACCACCTATACCACCATCGACGACTCCGTAACCGGTGCCAACTAAGACGTCTCCAAAAGTTCGGGCGGCATGAAACCCAGGATAGACAGAACTCATCCCTGCCAGAAAATTAACCCCGTAAGAAGGCGAGGCCAAGTTGATGAGTCCAACGAACAAAAGACGCCCTCCCCAAAGAATACCCATAGCAAGTGCCAAAGCTTTTGCAGATAACCTCATAAAACCTCCTCTCGAAGCGCCCCCGTATTGGCGCGGGAATGCCTTCTACTGTCGCCTTCCAGCAGGCCTGTGCTGGAATCTAACCACTCTCTTTCTATTCTAATCCCTCTCTCTTGAATGATCTATACAGCCCTGGAGTGATTTCCCTGATTATTTGTTTGTATCTTGATTCTCACGAGTGAATTACCATTCGACCTCACCCCTGATTCACTGGTGAAGGGCTGTCAGGTTGCAGGGGCTGGTCAACAACAGTATTACGGCTAGGGTCTGATTGGATTGAATGCAGGAAGTATCTACTTGGAGTCGGCGGAAATAGCTGGGGGATTTTAAAGACCGTCTGGACGATCAATGCCCAGCGAGTTGTTTCTACACCCGGTGTCCGATTGTAAGAAAAAAATAAAGTTCAATCTTATTTGCTGATTGCTGGACTAAGGTTTTACTGAGTGGGACCCTTCAGTTGTCACAGCCTTCTTATACATCACCAAAGATTTGGGATTCAAGGGAAGAACGGCTTCTCCTTTTGAGTTCTGGACTTCCTGAACAGAACTTCCAGGTCCCAACCACCGATGCTCTGAAGAATCCAGCAAGGCAACCCAACGACCTGGTGGGACCGGAAGAGTGACCGAAATTTTCCCATTGCTGAAATTGAAAACGCAGATTATTTCTTCATCCCCATTCCACCGCCGCAGATAAAGTACCTTTTGTTCCTCCATTCCGACGACCTCGATATTCTCTTTGCTCAGGAGTGCCAAGGCTGGTTGGCTTTTTCGCAACCGGATGAGTTCCTTATAAAATTCCAAAAGAATCTTATGCGGCTCTCTCTCTGCAAGCCGATGATCAAGTTTGCACCTCAGAAAGGCGTATTCGTCCTGTGGGTCAAGGGGCTCCCCCTTCCAGGCAAGGAAGGCAAATTCTTTTTTTCTTCCCATCCTCACAGCTTCGATTAAGACGGGGTCGGAGTGACTGACAAAATACAGGAAGGGGGCAGTCTCCCCATACTCTTCGCCCATGAAGAGTAATGGGATGTACGGGGAAAGTAATACAGCGCCGGCAGCTAGTTTCAGACCATCGAACGTAACCATTTGGGTGAGACGATCTCCCAGCAAACGGTTTCCTACCTGGTCATGGTTTTGTGAATACACAACAAACTTCTCGGCGGGAATGGAACTTGACGAATTTCCATGACGACGACCACGATAACCGGAGTATTCTCCCGAATAAACGTAACCTTCACGGTATGCCTTAGCAAATTGCCGGATTTCGCCAAAATCACAATAGTATCCGGCGCGGTCATTGGTTAACAGTGTCCTTAAAGAATGGTGAAAATCATCATTCCATTGTGCGTCAAGTCCATATCCCCCCAATTCTCTTTCGCGGATGACTCGAGTGTCATTGAGCGAGCTTTCGAGTATCACGTAAATTTGACGATTAAGCTCTTGAGCTCGCTGGTGAACGGCCTCGCCGAGCTCTTCGAGAAAAGGAACAGCGGTATGATCGAAAATGGAATGGATTGCATCTAGACGGAGGGCGTCGATATGAAACTCGCTGACCCAGTACAACGCATTCTCAACAAAGAAGTGCCGGACATCATCGCTGTTCGGCCCGTCAAAGTTAATGGCTGATCCCCACGGAGTCTCGTATCGGTTAGTAAAATAAGGGCCGTAGTCTGCAAGGTAATTTCCCTCTGGCCCTAGATGGTTATACACGACGTCTAATACCACAGCAATTCCCTGATGGTGGCACCGATTGACTAGTTCTTTGAGTCCGTCCGGACCACCGTAAGAATTCTGGGGAGCAAACAGATCGACCCCGTCATATCCCCAGTTCCGGCTACCGGAAAATTGCGCCACTGGCATCAGCTCGATAGCGGTTATTCCAAGGGATTTCAATTGAGCAAGCTTTGAAATAATGGCAGAAAAGGTTCCCTCTTCCGAAAAAACTCCTACGTGAAGCTCGTATAGGATGTAATTTTGAAGTGGAAGACCGTGCCATTGATGGTCTTCCCATGTGAAACGCGAATCGACTATCTGGGAGGGGCCATGCACCCCTTGAGGCTGGAATCTTGAGGCTGGATCAGGCCGTTCAATGGAACCGTCAATCCGATACAAGTAAAGGGTTCCGGGCTTAACCCCCTCAATCTCAATGCTGAAGTAACCTGAATGGTTCTTCTCCATTTTCAGGTAACAATCCATCGGTTCGAGTAAATGAAGTTCGAGAGTGTTTGCCTGCGGGGGCCCAGACACAGAAGCGGCAATGATCTGCGCCATCGTACTCAGCACCGAGACTTCCTTTGATATTCATCATTTCCCCCGGAAGATCACAGGGAAGATACTGTGGCGACTGGATCAAATATTCTCCGAACTCTGCCAGAGAGTAACCTTAAGTTAGAATTATCACACATCTTCCAGCATGCTTTGCATCTCAACATCACTCGGTATGCACATCCTTTACTGGTGGTGGCTTGCCAGTTTCATGTTTTCTGTGACGCTGGCCTCCCTGATTGGGCAAGGCGAGCCAGCCGCCCCCACGTCCATATGCATCCAGACAAACGCATTTCGGAACGGCGAACGCAGAGCTTCAGGCTCCGGGGAGATGTGCTTTCACTGGAACCACCCTACAAGACTCGAGCGACCCAATGAACGGCTGCTTCTCGAATCACCCGATCCTCCCTATCCTAAGGTCTATTGGGGAGGTAAGGACGCAGACGACCCTTTAACGGGCGTTAGCTTCAACCATTTAACGCCGATTCCTAAAAGACGTTCATCAGGTCCCCTCCCAATGCTGGCTGGGGCAACCGCAGTGGGAATTTCAAAGGTGACGACCGAAACACCTGTATCGGCAAAACATTCGTGTGGGACTAAAACAGTCAAGTTCTGGTCGCCAGGATGGTCCGTCTGAGACTCCTTAATAAGCCGGCGATTGAAAAAAACATTTACCTTTTGGGCCGGGACTTTGCCAGGGGCCAGATAGGGGTGATATCGGGCTGTTAAAATGATCGAAGATTTCGGCGCAAGGAAGCGAAATACAAGATGGGCTTGACGTGCCACCGTCCAGGTGTGGACGTCCTCTGCCTCCCCCCACCCTAATCCTTGGTATAGTTTTCCATTGCCGTTGGTCGTGAAGTTGACCAGAGAATCCCAATGATAAACAGGAAGATTGTTCTTCGAGATCTCGTGGAGAACAGAAGCACTGGACGATTCGGTCATAAAGACCCTTACGTTATTATGACCTTGTCGAAACGCCGACTCAGGCAAGAGAGCGGAGAATCTTTCAACGTCTCTCTCTCGGAATGAGGTGGTGACGGCCTGGATCACGCCATTGATCGCAATGGCCAAATTTATGGGAGTGGGAGTCGTTGGTTTCCGATCGTAAATTGTACCGTCTAATCTGGTTATCAAGAAGTTGCCTTTCGGGTTGACATTGCTATAGTGGTTAACCCGGTCCACCTCACACCTGACTTGAGATGTTCCGATCTTGTCGAAACTACTCAATGGCCGGGCCACGATTTCATGATTTGGGCCCACTCGAAAGAGCCATTCCTTGTCTTCTACAGGTCCAAACAAATCAATCTTGTAACCCACTTTATCCAAACCCGCAAAATCATTGGCGTTCAGAACGATTTGCTCGCCAGTGTTGACGATGAAGGTTTTCCGCGGTTTCTCGGGCAATTCGGAAGAAGCAAAAGATTGTCCTTCCGTTTTCCCCGTCATCTTTGTATTGAGTAGCTCGGCAATGGTTGGCAGGATATCCACAGTCTCCACATTTCGATCGTCAATTTTCCCTTTGGTCTGCTGGGGGAGCTTGATGAATAGAGGTACAGAGAGGATGTCTGGGAAATTGGAGGGTGAAGGTTTCCTGCGTGATAGACCAGGACGGAAGCTCGATCCATGATCGGCGACCATAACCATCAGAGCCGACTCATAAAGACCCGCATCTTTCAAGTGCTTGACCAGATCTCCCACTAGACGGTCGACGAACCCTACCTGGAGTAAATGTTGCTGGTACGCCTGGGTTACAGGCCAAGGGTCACTGGTCCACTGATCTGGGTCTTTTCCGATCTCGTTGGGTCCAACCACGCCCCTTATCTTATCGTCAAACGTATATTTCTTCCCTGATGGAAGAAACTGCCAGGGAGCATGAGGAAGCAGGATATGCAGGAAATGCAACGTGGGTTTATTCGAAGGTAAGATGGATTCAACAAAGGTACTGAAGGCTGCCGGCCGGCCGGTCCACTCCATGAGTTCATGGTAACGGTCGAGGGTGTCGGGATTGAGAACAGCATTGACCTTCGTCTCCAAGAAATCTTTATAGGAATTTGAAATGCTCGGGAGGCGATGGGTCAAGTCCGATGGGAGAAGGACGTAAAGGTAGATCAGCGAGAGATCTTCCACCAGTCTCTCAATCTTTTGCGAAAGTGGGATCATACTCTGCTCCTCGCACAGCTCTGCCGGACATAGTCGAGTATTGCTTTCGTGGACATTCAGTTGATAGCTTTTTCCCAGAAGTGTGAATAAGTTGCGAGGATGATCATCGGCATTTGGCAGTAGTCCCAGTCCAGGCTTCGGATACATCCCATCGAGAATCGCTGGAACCGCGTTGAGCGTGCCATCACTGACCGAAGTGGCGTTGCGATACCAAGTGGATTCCGCTGCCAATGAGGCAAAATGGGGGTAGTGGATAGCATCGATCAAATTCTTTTCGTTCAAGAGTGAGGATAAAGGAAATTCGTCAAAGATCACCATGACGATGGGGGCAGGGTTTCGGACCTTATGAGCCTCCAGCTGCCAATGGGATTCTTGAAAAAGGAGCCTGCTCACAGGAGAATGGAACAAAAACAAGAGGGGGAAAATAAGTACGGCTGGTAGGAGAAAAACCAAGGAAAGGCTACGGGTTCTGAATTTAATATAAGCAAAGGAACCTGCCAATGAGGCCGATAAGACGGCCACCATTTTCAGACCTCCACTGATTCCAGGGATCCCTTTCGTGAAAGGGAGAATCGCCGCAGCGATGAGAAAGGCAACGACGAGAGAGTGTGTCACACGTAGCTTTGTTCTCCCCAAGAGGCTAACCATTGCCTCAATGGCCACCAAAAAGCCAGGGATAAAGAAACTCAGGACTATCGCCACGAAACAAATTCCTAAAGACGAAGTTCGATGGATGACGAAAAAGCTCGAATTCTTGGAGAGCACATCAAAGAAGGGTTGCGCAATCCCAAATGCGCACAAGACTAAAATGTCAGTCGCATTTAATGCAAACTCAGTTCTAGTGTTCATACCGAATCTTTCTCTTCTCGACCCTGAGGGAGGGTAGAACGAAAGAGCTAAATGAGAATCAAGAAAATGGAGGGACGAATCTATCTACTGGGCGACCGTGACTTCCCGCTTCTCAACTGAGGGGAGAGTCACATTGTGACTCGATGATTTTCTCCATCCAATAGATAGTTCTCTGAGTGCCAGATATGTTTGCCGATAATTTGATCTTAAAAAACCCACTGAATTCCTGCTCGAAATTCATCTGATTGTAGTTCTCGAAGACGTCGTCTCGAGTGGCTAGCAGTCTTGCGGCTTGTGAATCGGTCTTTGGCACAAACTCGATAACCAGTGAACGACAAATCCGCCCGAAGAAAGCCGCAATTTTCGACAAGGGCAAGTTGTTTGCGATGGCCAGGTGGTGTATTAAAGCCAAGGCCAGAACAGCATCTGCGGGCCCTCGTTCTAAAATGGACCGTCTTTCACCGTTTTCCCAGCCAAGGCCTGAGCTTGGGTTGGTCAAGTCAAGTAGAAGTGGGAGGAGATGTGTCTCACCGCGATTTCTACATTCCAGATAATTCTTTTCAACGCAAGCAGGATCCCCATCGAAAGAAATGGTTTGGATTCCCATCTCACTGGCTAAACGGCTAAACTCACCGGTGTTGGATCCCAGATCCCATATGATCGACGGGCGGGGGTTGACCTCCTTCAGGATTTGAGTTACCAGTTGCTTCTTCGAGAGAAACGCCTCAGTGCTGTAATTGGTGGCCGCATAGTAATCACTCCATTCACTGCTGAGAGGCTGCCATTTCATTCTTTGAATCGCGGTTTTCAGGTTGTCTATCAAACCGAGAGCCTCATGCCGGCTCACTCTGCGGCGGGTTGGCTGAGCAGTTCTCTTCGCGAAATGCCTCTGCGACTTTGCGTGAAGATGGATATGAAAGAGCAACGCGAATCGAGCATGTGTCCGAAAAGGTAAGAGTGAACTGGCCAAATCGAGGGGGACGCCATCAATATGAACGCGGGAGAGCTGGTTTAACCGAGCGTCCGTATAAGCCATTAATGCCAAGGGTGCCAGAAAGTGCTGGCAAAACTGCCTGTAAGCAATCCAAGGTCGTCCCTCCTGGTATTTTTCAAAGGAGAGGATATCGATAAAAATCGGTCGGCCATTTCGAAACTGGACGTTGTACGCGCTGCAATCTTTGAGGGACATCCCCAGCCCCAGTGATTCTTTTTGGATCCTTAGGGTAAGCAACGCAGCGTCTTGGAGCTGGCTGAAACTCCATTCATAAGGATATGAGATAAATGGGATCAACTCCGGACGAAGAATTTTGTACGCTTCTTCCGTGGCTGCCTGCTCAATCCTCTCTTCTTCATGCGCCACCAATAATTGCGCTTGAGTCAAAAGATCATAGAGGCCTGAAGTCATCAAACCGTCGTAGTTTTCTCGGGAGCGAGAGTTAACCTGCCGCAAGAGCGTCTCACCTCTAAGGTAGAGAAAGCCACTGGGATCTCGGAAAGATTCCCGCAAAGGGTGGATCAAGTTTTCGAACGGAAGAGCTGATTTCACGATTTGAAAAATTTTGAAATTTTCAAGCCAGGTGCCCACTTTGCGAGCGAGACTCGAATCCTGGCCCAGAAAAGTTTGATTGAGTAGAGGAGGCCTAGTAATCCAGCCACGAGGATTTGCAGAAAATAGCTTCCGCTTCCAGGATCTATATACGCATAGCTTCGCTGCGGAAAAACTAGATTAAGCAAAGTGATTAGTGCAACAAGTATGACCAAATTCTTAGTCATTTTCATTCATCCCCCCCAATCCCAGCCTCCTGATCCGTAGAAGAACATCGTCCGGCTTGATCCTGTTCTTATAGTAGGAAACGGTGTCAGCCTTCGCAGCGCCATCTCTTTACCGTTCGTGCAACGCTGATTACAATGCTGGTCCTCTGGTCCATGACGCTCGTCAAGCAGCAGCCAGTGTGTGTTTTAGCTGCGATATATTCGGTGCGACCATCCTCCTGAGCCCAAATACTTCGATAACGACCCGACCTTCATAGCTGAAGGAAACGGGATCTCAGTCATAAGACTAATGTAGCCAGCGTTTAAGACATTATCATCACATTATGCCAGCAAGTGATCCTTTGAGCAATTGCCCGTTCCAGCCCTCCACCACCTCATTCACTTTTGATCACATAGGCCGAACAGTAGAGAAATCGGAATAGACTTTTAAGAGATGATTTTGGAATTCCATGATCGGTTTCTGCCATCCAATGGTGTCCGGCAGCTGTAGATATTCGGCCTATTATCGACATTCACCGAGATTGGGGAGTTGGCTAACAAAACCTTGATCTTTTCATTAGCCAAGAAAAGTATCCTCATATAGGGAAATCCTTTAAGGTCAGGAACCCGCCCTGTGCAAATGTTTTACCTGTTTGACAAGTGGTTGAATTTTGAACGCTTGTGTGGGACTCGGTGAATAATGGTTACTGGTTATTGGCAGCTTTCTTGCGAAGATAATTTCATCCACTCTGCTGCAATTCCAAGTTCACGTGGGTCAGCTGCAGTGCCAATGTTAAGTGGAGACACGGCTTCGGGCACCTCCAGGGTGATGACTAGACTCTTCGAACTCCCGAGCATTTCTTTGGGGATGAAGAGTATGCGTTCGTGAAAATCCGAAGATCGTATGACCCATTCTTCTAGAAACTGATCATTCACCAGGACACGAACCTTCTGTCTATCCACGATACTTGGGACCACGTAGGCGCCAAGGCGCATCCATAAGCTCACTGCTGACTGCGGATTGGAAATAGGTAAGATAATCCTGGCCCTTTTCCCGTCAATCCAGGTGAATTGGTGTTCTGCATCTCCCCAACCCTCAGCTTGATATAACTTGCCGTTGCCCCCCTTCGCCAATTGAATAAGATCCCCCCACTTGTATTGAGCGGTAGTCAGGGTGTTTGTCGGCGGAACGGAGTCATCAATTCGCATATCACACCGTCCAATGAGTTCACTGGGCGTAGCGATTGAGTTGATATTATCCAGCCCTCCGCCCACACCAACCGCCCTCAGCTTTTGCCGAACTGCATAGGATCTTGCCTGCATCATCGGGGAGGCAATCACGATTCTGCCGTTTTCACCAAAAAAGTTCTTTTCATTCTTCGCTGATGGTGGGAGGTTCAGCACTGACTGCCCATCGAGCTTCCACGACAGGTGAATGCCCAGGATATCAGCCATAGTAGGTAGAATATCGATGGTTTCAACGTTCTGATCATCCACTCGACCTTTTTTCTGGTAGGGTTGTTTGATAAAAAGCGGAACGGACATGATATCGGCATAGTTGGCGGCAGAGACCCGTCTGCGGAACTCATTAGTGCGAAAGCTCACCCCATGATCGGCCGTGATCACAATTAGAGACGGATCGTAAAGTCCAATGCTTTTGAGATGATCAATAAGCTCGCCAACCAGGTGGTCGACCAGCCCAACTTGAAGCAGATGATTCCGGTAGGCTTGCGCTGTTACTGGCCAGTCATTGGTCCACCGCAAGGGATACTTCTCACCATCTTGAGATTTGAGGCTCTCGCTGCCGACGGTTGCGTCAGGACTATGCTTCTCCCCGGAAGGCAGGTATTCCCAGGGCGCATGAGGGAGGAGAACATGCAGGAAGTGCAGAGTAGGTCTTGAAGAATATTCGATAGAATTCACAAATCTTTTGAATACCGCGGGCCGGTCCTCCCACTTCATCAGCTTGTGGTAATTCGTTAGGAAATTCTTGGCCTCGGATGATGCACCCGGGGTAATTCTGAAGTTTTTCCATGATTGCGATATATCCGGCAGACCGGCCGTCAAATCAATGGGAAGGAGAAGATAAGCAAAGAGTACGCTCACGTCCAGCCACAGCTCATACGTCCGCCGCCAAAGCGAAATCTTCCCTTTCATGTCTCCACACAGTTGATGCGGACACAGCCGAGTATTGTTCTCAATTACATGGAAATCGTAAGCTCCTCCGAGCAGAGTAAACAAGGTCCGGGGGTGATCTATGGCATTGGGCAATTGAATATCTAAGCTTGGATACAGCCCGTCCAATATCGCTGGCATGGCGTTATGCGTGCCTTCGGCGACCGATGTGGCATTACGGTACCAAGTGACCCCTTTCGAGAGGGCTGCAAAATTAGGGTAGAGTTCGTAGTCGATTCCTTGCCATTCATCCAGTAAAGAGACAAGCGGGAACTCGTCGAAGATGACCATTACAATCGGCGGCGGCGAATGGATCTCTGGATAAACCGCGCTGGAATTATTCCCGCCCATAACTGCTCTGTATACAGGTGATTTGACCAGGAACAGCACGGGGAAAAGCAGTAGCGTCGGAAAGAGAATGATTAGTGATACTCGTTTGCTCCGGAACCTCAAGTAGGTCAGAGCAAAAGCCAAGCCCAGCGCTAGTGAGACAAGCAGCAAGACAATCCCAGGCAGCCATTCCAAACGTTTCAGAAACGGCAGCAGTATTACCTCTACCAGAGAAGCCACGAGAATGATATGGGTGGTTCTTTTGCACCTGAGGCCAATCAGTGATGCCCCGCTTTCCAGGCATACCAGTGTAACTGGAACAACCAGGCACAAAGCCAAAACAAGCAGAATAATATCGACCGGCTTGGATTGGTGGGCAACAAGAAAAGAGGCGTTCTTAGAAAGCAAATCAAAGACAGGCTGCGCGAAAGCGAAGCCGGAGAGAACAAAGAGATCAATGGTGTCGGTGCTAGGTTTCCATCCAAAAAGCATGGTTTCAATAAAGCTTACCATGAATTAGGATAATGAGCACTCAACCATGAAAGTTACGAAATCTCTAAAATCTCATGAAGTAAAGTCCGACATCGAAAGGTTTTTGTAAGCTGCTATATAAACGGCAACCACCAAAAGCAGCCCAGCGCGATCAGTGTGGGGACCAAAGCGCCCGCGAATAGCCGGGCTGGGCTGATCCCCTCGGGGCCGAAGCTCTCACGCAGAATGGCAAACCCCGCAGGATTGGGGGCATTCGCAATAACGGTCAGTCCACCTCCAGCAACCGCCCCTGCCACCAGCGCGTACTTGAGCGTATCGCCCATGTTGGGAATCTGTGAGCCGAGGAAAGTTAAGGCGGCATTATCGGTAAAGGCCGTCAGGGTCGCCGCGCCCAGGAACAGAGGCAGCGTATCCAAGCTTCGAATGAGTGGTTCCAACCACCAGCGCTGCAGTCCCCCTAATACGACCAATCCTGCAAGGAAAAATGCCACTAAGAGGCTTTGTCTCAGTTTGAGCTCCTCTTGAAATTCCTTGGTGATGGTCGTGAGTCCGAGAAAGAAAAGAAAAATCCCCATGAACATCGCTCGATGATGTGACGTCATCACTATCAGTCCCAACGATATCAGGTGCAGGACCTGCAGCCACAGCGGCGACAGGGGCACCTGATTGGATGACTGGGTTGGAGTCAATTGTTTCAGTTGCTTCCAGAAAAGGATCGCCACCAAGAGGGTGTTGAGCATTGTGGCGATGGCTGCTTTCCAGCCGAATTGCCAGAACATATGGCTGAAGTCCCAATTCCAGGTGCCTGCCACCATTAGCACCGGTGGCGCGGCGTAGGGAGTAAGGACCCCGCCAATAGAGACATTCACGAACAATGCGCCTAAAGTAAGGTACATGAACCAATTAGACATCTGCCGCTTGAAAAATCGATCTCTCAAAATCAAGGCAGTTACCGTCATTGCGGCCGGTTCAGTAATGAAACTGCCCAAAAGTGGACCCATCACAAGCGTCACCATATAGAAAGAAATCTCTAGTGGAAGGGGTAAAAGCCTGGCCACTTGCCTGATCATGGCTGTCGCGAACTCAAGGACTGGGCGGGTGGCCGCAACGGACATAATGGCGAAAACAAAAGCAGGTTCAGTGAAATTGGCGCCTTCAACATATCGGGCAGCTTCTTCTCCCCCTTTGAGAATTCCAATACTTGCAACCAATACCCCTGCCCACAAGCCAAAAACGATCTCCACTTCACTGAGGAGATGCAATAGGTTTTCTTGCACTGATCCCTGTGGAAACTTTAGCGCGAAGTGGTGGAAGAGCTTGATCGAAAACGTATGAAGCACGGCAACGGCAAACAGCACAGTTGCCAAAATCTCAATGAGACTGGGTTGTAGCAGAATGACTTTTGGCTCCTAATTTGATTGCGGGTGATGTTTGAACGCCGGACCTATTTCACCTAACGCTGTTTGGGTGCCTGGACCACACTTGAGAGGCCGGGCTGTTCGGACGACATTTTCGGTGAGTGGCTCATTCCAAAATGATTCTTCTGAAACCAGCTTCGAAACTCTTGTTCGCTAAGTTCTCGTTGCTTCTTGGAAGTCCACAATTAAGTAACATTGTCAGAACCAGCGCTGTACAGATTATCATGGCAAACATCACAACCTCCCTATTTCTTACCTTCCACCAGGGCGGTGCGGCGGACCGAAGACTTGCTAATTGATTGCTCTTGACTTAATGTCTGCTCCCGTGGCGATGACCAGACCGATATTTTGTACCAATCCTTGTGAGACACATTACCTCACTGATGGGTCCCGGAATTCTGTACCAAGGTTAGAGTGAGTCTTGCGGGCTTTTGAGGCCATTCAGATCGCCGCTAGCGGCGATCTGAATGGCGAACTCGTGTGGCGTCCGCTCCCCCAGGGCCCTGTGAGGGCGACTCTCATTATACTCCCTCCGCCAAGCTTCGATGATCTCCCTGGCCTCTGCCAGGGTCATGAACCAATGCGTGTTCAGGCACTCGTCCCGAAACGTTCCGTTAAACGACTCGATGTGCCCATTGTCGGTCGGCTTGCCTGGCCGCGAGAGGTCGATCTTTACCCCATTCTGATAAGCCCACAGGTCCAGAACCTGACTGGCAAACTCGCTCCCATTATCGCAGAACAACCTCTTCGGCCCGCCACGTTTCTCTTGGATCCTCTGCAAAACCTGAACCACGTCTTCCCCTCGTAATCTCTGCCCTGGTTCGATCGCCAAGCTTTCTCGGGTATAAACGTCCACCACGGTCAGTGCCCGAAATCGCCTCCCGTCAGCCAGTTGGTCCGCTACAAAATCCAGGCTCCATACCTGATTGGGGGTCGATGGCTTGATTCGTCTCTGCGCTCTACCGCTACTCGCCGTCTCCTCGGCACCTCCGGCGCAGCTCAACCCCTGTTCCAGATAGATTCGCCGTACCAATGACTTGCCCACCGCCCAGCCTTCCCGCTGTAACAGGACCAGGATCTTCCGACACCCGTATCTCAACCGGACTGCCGCCATCTCTCGCATCCTCATCCGCAGTTCGGTACGCGGATCTTTGTGACTTTCATAGCGAAACGTCCCTCGGTTCAACCGCATCACCACGCAGGCGCGCCGCTCGCTGATGTGGTAGCCCCCACGCAGGTACCCAACCCCCTGGCGGCGTCGCGGAGGCTTCAGAATTTTTTTGCCAGCACATCCTGCAACATCGTCTTGTCCAAGGTCAGATCGGCCACCAACCGTTTCAGTCGCGCGTTTTCTTCCTGCAATTGCTTCAGCTGGCGGACTTGGTCGATCTCCAGCTTCCCGTACCGCTGCTTCCAGCGGTAAAAGGTCTGCTCCGAGATCCCCACCTGTCGCACCAGCTCTCTGACCGGCACCCCTACTTCCGCCTGCTTCAGCACTGCCACGATCTGCTCCACTGAAAATCGCTTCTTTTTCACGGCCAAAATCCTCCTCTACTAGGGATCGATTATGCCGCAAAAACTAACTCTCAGTTTGGTTCAGTTTTCCGGGGACAAATCATAATTTGGTAAGAAGCGGACATTTCTATTTTGGGTTGACAAACTTTTTCTACAGCATTGACTGTCGACCGGATGTCTATTAGACTCAGATCCGCTCAATTCAAAACAGAAGGAGAATATGTACCCATGCCACGACGAAAAAGCTGCTTGGTTGCTAGTCTGGTCATCCTTTACGGATTGATGGCTTCGATCACATCTGTCCACGCACATCGATCACCGAACTTATTAGCTGAGAACCCACCGCAAGCGCCTACTTATCCCGCCGTATCCGCTTCGGCGCCTGGGATCAGCGGCCAGGGGAAGTTGCGATTCAAGTTGCTCTATACCTCTGACCTTCTCCCCGAAGCGGCCAAGAAGGTGTTGATTTCCGCTCATGGTGGATTTGCCGTGGATCATCGCGGCGGCAAGGAAGAAACTTATTTTTCTCTGCCGGGCGCCGGCATTCTCCAGATCAGCGCCGACATGAAGAAAGTGCAACTGCTCGAAACGGCTGCCGACATGAAGAATCTCAATCTGCATAACACCAAGATCTGGTATAGCAAAGAAGGGACTGCCTATCTGGCCTTCCCCGCCAACGATGCCGGAAAGGTCTTCACGACCAGCGTCGATGGAAAGCTGCTCCATACTCTGAATACCCCAACCGCAGAGGACAACTTTGCGATTCCGGCGGTCACTGATTATTTTGCCGGGAGAGGCAATTTTGTACCAACAGACGTCGAGTATCTGGATGGGCTTTATTACATCGCAACGGGGTATTCAGCCCTCGACTATATCCTGACGGCACGGATTACGAATCTAAATCCGTTTATGGCCATTTGGAATGATCTAGCTTTTGGCGGAAAAGGAACCGGACCCGGTCAGTTCGGTACTGCCCATGGTATTACGATCCCACCGGGCACACAGCGCATTGATATTGCCGATCGTCCCAATTCTGAAATTGACCGGTTTACCCGTCACGGACAATATCTCTCCACTCTCAAGATGCCCATGGGCTCACTGCCTTGCGATATTGATTTCCTAGATCAATACGCGGTGGTTGCCGCACTCGATGGGCCGGATAAGAGTAAAGGCGCACCCGTCTACCTTCTCGAAAATGACCGGCTTGTTTCAACGGTCATGCCGAAAGAGGATCTCGGCCTAATCAATTTCAAGCATAACCATAATGCCGTCCTTCGCAAGGCTGGGAACAAACTGTATATCATCGTCCAGGCTTGGAATCCGGGAGACTTTGCGATCCTGGAACAAGTCGCAGATTGAGCAATCCTCAATGGCCTCTTTGCCCTCTTATTTGTTCCTTGGAGTGCCGGGTTGGCGAGGCGCAGGGTGACTCGCTGATGGATTTATCAGAGCGTCCGATGTCGAGAAAGCGCTGCGTCACAGCGTTGCACGAGGTATCGATTTGCCTTTTCCAAACCAATCCTTTATTCACTCAAGGAAGCCCGATCTGCCAATTAGGGGTCCAAGAACAACTTCAACCTAATTAAGGAGGGAAAAAACCATGAACAGGAAATGGAGGAGAATTCTTGCAGGAACGTGCGTGCTTATGATGAGCGCTCTCTGGACTGCACCAGCACGCGCACAGATGACAGAGAGTAAAGAAAAACCTCCGATGTACACGTATATCGGGAATTGGAATATTCCCCGCGCGCAGTGGGCAGACATGGAAAAGTCAAACGCGGATGGCCGGATAATCTTGGGAAAGGCCTTCGCCAACGGGACAATTGTGGGATACGGCAACGATTTCAATTTGGTTCACCAGCCCGATGGCTCGACTCACGATGAATGGTGGTCGGCAATGTCTTTGGCCGGGGTTCTCAACGTGCTGGACCAGTTCTACAAGTCTGGTAATTCTACTTCTGCCGTTTTGGCTAGTGCCACGAAACACTGGGATGGCATTTACGTCAGCCGCTATTACAACAAGCATGCCGGGTCGTGGAAGGATGTTTACACGCATGGCTCGAACTACAAACTAAAATCGGACGCCCCAGACGACGCGGTGGATACCCTCAGCAAGAACCTCTTTGTGCCGCTGATGGAAAAACAACTCGCTGACGGCACGATTCACGAGTATGAAATTGACACTGAATTGATCCACACCGAAACACCCGGCACGTTTTACATTTTTTACATCGCAGCGAATGCCGAAGGTCTGGACAAAGTCAATGCGGCTATCCGAGAGGCCATGAAGACGAATCCGTTGGGTGGCCCGGCGTTTGCTTCCATGGTGGACTTCACTACGCATCGCGATTTGCTGGTTCGCTCGAACGCCACGTATAAATAATTGGCAACTTGGCTATCCCGGTCCGCGAGCCACTCGAACTTTGAAGTGCCGCTCGCGGGTCGGCCTATTTTTTCATTCGCGCAATCACTTTCGAAGTTGTACCCCCACCAAATTTCATACATCTTCACAGGACTCGCTTGCTCCTCTCTCTTCCGCACAAAAACCAGCAGATGAGAAACCTGGCAAATTCTTTCAAGTCCCAGTAGCATATTTTTGTTGAATTGGAAAAACTGGGATTTTCTCTTTCCATTCTCTCTCCCTTATTCTTAGCTAAATTCCAATATCTCTGAGGGATGCATTTATGGTCACACCTAAACTTAAGAGTAAGTCCGGAATTGTTGTCATTTGTGCACTCACCCTGGCGCTTTTATCTGCCGGAAGCCTGACGAGAATCATTCCCGCTCAGGAAACTGCTTCCGGAAAAAATGCGCAAGAAAGACTTCAGACCTTCGCGCTGGAAAACTATGCCCGGCGCAGCTTCAATTATTGCAACCGCATGGTAGACAAAGAGGGTCTGCCCTACTTTAATATCTTCTGGACGGAGCCCGCTGAAGCTGCCCACGATTGGCCGGATTTCGGCGATGGGATGCCTCGTCAGTTTCAGGCGGTCGTGATGGCTCGGCATATGACCGGTGAGACTTTGCCAATTGAAGCGGTCTGGCGGCAGAAGATTCTCAATCTGATCGATCCAGAGACCGGGTTTCTCACCAGGCCTCAGACAAACTACTCGAAGAGAGTCGCGGATGAAGGCGACCAGGGGCTTGTCCTTTACGCTCTGGCAACGGCTTACGCCGACAAGCCCGATGGGGAACTGAGAAACGTCATCATCCGGATCGTCGATGGTTTGCTGGACCACGCTCATCAGGGAACCCTGGACAACAAAAGTTTCATTCGTGGATTTAGCCTCAAGAGTCTTATGGCCTGTGTCCGGATACTGGGCTATGAGCCCGCGTTGAAGCTGGCGGAAATCACCGTCAAAATGGTCTTTAGCGAAAATCCTCTCTTCACTCCAGACAACACTTTCAAGCATGGAGGGCACATGCACGGGAATCTGCGCACACTGGTGGGCGCCGCAGATTACGCGCTATACGTCAAAGACCCCGTGCTCTACAGCCGCGTGGATGCGCTTTATCGTTACGTCCGGTCCGAAGCCACTCGGTTTGGTTTTCTTCCCGAAGTCATCGGGCGCAAAGGGGACATCGTCGGGACCGAGACCTGCGCCCTCATGGATTACGTAGGCCTGGCGGTCACCTTGGCCAACCATGGTCATCCTGAATATTGGGGCGATGTCGAGCGCGTCGTTCGCAACCAACTGGTAGAGAGCCAGGCCCATAACCTGGTCTGGCTAAAATCAGGCCCCACCCGGCCAGACACCGATCAATTTAGTTGGAACGATATAGCCGGGCGGATGGAAGGCGGATGGGCCGGTTGGAGTTCACCGACCCACTTGTTGGCCGCTCGAGAGAACCTGGACCATCATTGGGGTGGTCCTGAATTGCACGGCAAGACGCGTGCCTTCCAGAACTGCTGCGGGGGATCGGGCATTCATGCCCTGTTCATCGCGTGGAAGAACGCCTCACGCTTCCAGAACGGCACTCTTTGGGTGAATCTCCATATTGATAAGCAGCTGCCGCAAGCCGAAATCCGCGGGGATCAGCCGTTCAAGGGGCGGCTGACGATTCATTTGAAAGAAACCTGTGCCGTTCGCGTGCGCATCCCTGATTTTGTCGAGGTTAGTGCCGTGGTCGTGGAAGCGAATGGAGCTAAAGTGCAGGCTAAGGCTTTCGGAAATTATCTCGATTTGGGGCAGCGTGCAGCAGGGGAAATGATCAGAATGACCTATCCACTCCCTGTCACCACTGAAGAGGTGGAAATCGGAAACCCTGGCTTCAGACATTATCGCTACCGCGTTACTTGGAAAGGGGATACGGTCGTGCGAATGGAGCCGCTGGGGAAGGAATACACGACAGGTTATTCCGAATTTGACAATAAACAGGTGCCCATCTTTTACGGGAAAGAGGGGCCTGGTCCGCTCTATCAACGCGAACCCTTCGAGCTTGATACGGAACCGTCTCCCTCAGCACTTTACATCGACAAGGGAACTCTCGATTTCTGGGCGAACTTAGAAAAGTGAGTTGTAGGGGCGAACCATTTGTGGACAAATGCTTCACCCCTACCCTCAATTTACTCCAGGCTCAGGTAAAGCGCCATGTAACGATCGACCGAAGGGATGAAGATCCGCGTGCGACCTCCCCGATTCTGGACTTCCAAGGTCTGTTTTTGAGGCCAGACAACCTCCGCACCGGTTAACTTCAGCCGGTCTGAATTGAGCCCGAGTTCAACTCCAGCAGAGCCGCTATATTTGCCCTTTTGTAGCCAATTCCACGGCGTTGAGGATTTGCACCAGGATCACTCGTTTGTTCTTCGCATAGAAAAAAGTTCCATGCACATACTCCGTGTAAGGAACGGGGATCAACTCAGCAATGGGATTCGGATCGAGCTGCTGCATCAAGGCTGGAATCCATTCCCGAATCCAGAACGGGCGATCCGTAATTCCCCACCCTGTAGCGGCATGGATTGCACGAAAAACGGGAGCCCCGATGTACAACGCCCGGCCTTGGCCAAATTTGTTATAAACCACACCTGGGCCGGCGGTTTCAGTCCCCGGGGGAGGCGCCCCCCAGTTGAACCACTTGTCCTTGGGCAGATCTTCAACCATGACTGGAAGCCGGAAACGCATCACTTCCTCGGCGGTTGTCCGCCGCAGTTTAAGGAAAGATCCAGGCAGCCCTACGGTCCCATCGGATATCGGTTTTGCCAAAGGGTGTCCGGCTGATTCCAAATAGACCGCGACCATCCCTTCCTTAAATTTCCCATCCTGATCATAAGCATACTTGCGTTCTTCCGAAACCAGATCGACACCCAAAACATCGGCCAAAGGAAAATTGGAGCGTGGCTGAAAATGTTCATCCAAAAGTCCGCACTTGTAGCTGGCCACGAGCGTCCCTCCCTTCCTGACCCACTCTCGAATGAGCGCCACGTGGGAGTCTGAAAGAACATCCACCTCCGGCAACACCAGCGAATCAAATTGTTCGAGCAATGAACCGGAAAGACGGATCTCGGGAATGCTTTCGACCGGACGTCCAGCATAGACTAGCGTTTCCAGTGCTCCGGTCGCTGACTGCCGAAAATCCAAAGGGCGTTTCTGCCGATCCAGTTCTTCCCGGGTGGTTTCGCTGTAAAGCATAGCCGTGCTGTAGACTGGCTCCAGCCCTTCCAAAAGACCATCCACTTGACGGACATCTTCCCAAGTTTCTTTCGCCACCTTAAACCAACGGGTGGAATACCCCTGCCCATCAATGTCACTTAACACCGGCGCATTGCCGACGAAAAAAGTCCTGGCGTTCTGCACAATCAAAGCATCCGCCTGCACTCGAGGGACAACCCCAGGATACTTGTCCACGTAGCCAAATTGGGTAAAGACGCCGGCCTGATAGTCGGGACGCCCCCAGCCGCGGGCGAGGATCGCTCCCAGTGAGATTCCTGTATTCGTCGTAACCGGTTCATTGTAGATATAGCTCACTTTTTGCATGATGGAGTTAGGGAACTGCTCGGGTCCGCCGTTGAGCGACAGGGGGATCCCAGGCCGGTGTTTGCGAGCAATCGCTAAAATCGAATCCAGCATCTCATTCATGGTTCGGCGTTGATGCCACTGGTAACGGCGTTCCCACCCTTCGCGCGTCTTGAACCCTTCACGATAAGGGTCCCCCGGATGGTCTTTGTTCCACGCCTCTTCGGTATACCGGCAGAAGCAAAACGGATCTAACCCTTGACTGTGGTACAACCAGAACTGGATGCCAAAAGAATCCAAGAAAAGCAGGTCGCTGGGATATTGAGAGAAGATCTCCTCCATCATGCCCAGCACAATCTGGCGGTAGGGGCTGTCGAGACAGACGATGGGCCAGCGGAGTTTTTGTTGCTTGCCTTCCTGGTTCACCCAGCCCCAATCAGGGTGGCTGAACACCACCTGGTTGTTGAACTGCAAGCTGTAATAGGTGGCAGCGGAGATGCCCTTTGCATGGGCCAGCTCAACCTCCTTCCCATAAAGATCGAACGTCAGGTTGGGGTGGCGCACGGAGATCTGGGTAGGGTAAAAAGAATACCCCCAACAGTCCTGCGTATAGAACATGATACATTCGGCCCCAGCTTCCTGTGAGGCCTGTAATGCCGCCTCCAAGTTGATGTTGAACTTGGCCTCGGGCGGAAGTTGAGATTCCCATTCCATCATACGATAGGTCTTTTGAGGGGAAATCATCCCCTCTTTCTTGTGAACCGTCAGCAACTTTGCGAGTTCGGGGTAGGCAGATTGGCTGCTTTCGGCCAAAACTCTCGGAGTGAACAGGGCGGCAACTGCCCCAGTACTGAAGAACTGGAGAAAACTTCGACGGCTTGGTCCGATTGCAATGCCAGGAGACATGATGGTCCTCCTCAATGAATTCCCAGATATCTTATGAGATATTCTCGAATTATGGTGGCACTGAGCGTCTGAGTCTTTCGCAGGAAAACTCTGCTTTGTCTGCAGGCCCTCTGAGTCGGCAGACTTTGCCGGAACCGTGAGGAGCGGGATGAGCTAAAGGGAAGCATGATCCAAAATGCAGCAGGAGCCGAAAATTTTGGGGATCAGAAACTAGACTCGGTAGTTGTCCGCACGCCAATTCTTAATTGCCTTTTTGATGGCATCTTCAGAGAGACTTTCAGCTGCCGCTTTTTTCGCCAACGCAACAAACTCCTCGTCGGAAGCAAAGCGCAGCCCGATGATTTGGCGAATCGTTAGCTTGGGATCCAGCAGCTTCCCCGTGAGCGCGAAGTGACGCAGGTTCTCTTCAGCTCGAATGGCACGATCCTGGGCCTTGAGCGGAAACATACGGCCGAAGAAGAACAACAGCAGGAGACAAAACATGATGACAGCAATTAACGATGCGCTGTAGATCCGCTGATGATCCCCCAGAGATTGATAGAGATTGACGAGGGAGCCAACCAATGTCAGAACAATGAACCCAAACAAGACGATATGGTACAGCGGGACAAAACGTCGATGATTGCCGTAGTTTTGCGTTTCCATGCGAAGACTCCTTTCTTCCTGCAAATTTCGATTACGGCTGGAAGTATATCACGTCCCGAATTCCATTAGGGCGTCGCGCAGCTTCGTCCTCCAGACAAGATGGCTCTTCTGGAGAGTCCGAGCTCTGCGAGACCGTATCCCTGGGATAAGCCAGCGCAGAAGGGGTAAAGCGGGTGCGTGGAGCCGCTGTCCCCCTGCGCACGCTCATGAACCCGCGACGGAGATCGCTTTCCACCCTTCATAACGTTTGGCAAGAAGGAAAGCTGTTCCTATTTTGGATTTCTAAAGAAGACATTCAAGGTCAACCCGGCAACATTTAAATGATTCGGGGTGGAATGGGAACTATTCTGGTGCAAGTAATAGCCATCCAGAGCCCAATGGCGCTTGAATTGAAACTGTGCTCCAAAGGAAAATCGGTTCTGCACCCAACTGTCATAGCGGCTGTCATAGAAAAGTTCACCCCAGGCATAGGGATCAAACCGAAAACGGTGCACCAGGAAGGCGCGCTCGAGCGTCAAACGGTTCCGGTAACGGGTGGAATACTCCCCATTGATCATGCGTAGTTCAACGAGATTTCGGTCTGCCAGGAGTAGTCCCGCGCCCGGATAATAGCGCGGTGTGGCTTCGATGAGCACACGGTTCTCATCGCTGGGACTTTTTTGCTCCTCCGTCGTTCTCCAATATTGATAACCGATACCGAAAACAAAATACTTTTCCTTGTCACTGTCATATTGGGGCAGGTGTTCTTTAATTACAGACTTCAACTGAAGGTTTAGCTGAGTTCCAGTAAACCACTGTAAATAAGAGGATTCATTCGCCGTCCGTGTCCCTCCCATCGTGCTCAATCTTGCCGACCGACTGAGCTGCACAAACGCATCCGCCTCCGACCAGAACTCAGCCCATGTTTCTGGTTGCTGGGCTCGGACGTTCACAGCAAAAGTCAGGACAAGCAAAAGGCTGCCAATCAGTTTTGCTGGGATTCTTCTGCCAGCCATGGAGTGTCTCAACGAAACAGCAAATCCTTATCGTGCCAGTCAAATTCGCCGGCTTCTGACTCTTTCGCTACCTCGCAGCTGAAATGTTAATGGCCACAAGAAGACGAAAAATTCACCAGTGGGGAAGCCTTTTTCTCCAGGAGCACGGTTTCCTACCGGCTAATACTTTTTGCGAATCCTGTGCTTCACTCCGACTAAATTGGAACTTTATGAAAGCCCCAGGCTCTCACCGCGTTCACCCTAATTCACTCGCGTGACGCCCGGCGGATTCCATGTGCCTTCGCCAGGCGGCAGAATCGACGGCGCTGTTTCCTTCGGCCAATACAGCCGCATGACCAGGTAGATCGGGCCGTTGGGAGCGGGCAGCCAGTTCGATTCCTTCGCCTTGCCCGGCGATTCTTTCTGGATGTAAAGGTCAGCGAGCCATCCGCATTCTTCTTCATATTCGCCAGCATCGGCGAGTTGATGAGGTAACGGTTGATCGGGTTCTCGATAAGCAACTGCGTCTTGCCGTCATACATCGTCACCGACCAGAACGCGTTCACCGGCGGGAGCTGCCCAGCGGGGAAGGTAATCGTGTAGTTGTGCTTGCTGCCGTCAAGCGGCTCGCCGGTGGGGTCCACTTTCGGTCATCGGGATATGTCGCCTCGACGGCGTCGTTGCCGTAGATGCCGGCCTTGGCAGCGGCAGCACGCAGCAGCCAATCGCCTTTGTAAAAAGCACGATCACCCTGGGCCGCACCCACGCGCCAGCCATTGATTTCTTTGCCGAGGGTAGCAATCGCCCGATCAACTTTCGCCTCTCCTTCCTTCATACCCAGCAGCACTTCGGCTTTGTGCTCGAGGTCGAGGTCCTTGAATTCAAAAGTCTTCCCGGGACCGATGCCAATGCGGGCCAGCTTGGCCCGGATCTCCTGTTCCTCTGCTCCAGCAGGGGCGAATTGCAGAGAAAAATCAAGATATTCGAAGAAGTTCGTCTTTACCATCTCCGCGTTGACATTAGGGAAGTCGATCCGCGGCACCGCAGGTGGAGCAGGTTGTTTGAGATACGCCGAGAGCGGCTGCGCTTTGTACCCTGCCTGGACCTTGACTACTTTCGGCATATCCTCCGGGTTGAAGAGCTGGGTCCGGAAGATCGTAATTGAGAACTGCGTACTCGAATGGAACACCTTCTTGATGCCGGCAGGCGTCTCGCCTTTCCAATCCGGACCGGCGACCAGGTAGTCACCGGATGCGTTGCCGGTTGCGCGGCTGCCGATGTATCCATAGTTAAACGTATTCCCGTCGCAGAGCTGCACCGAGTAGTAGCGGACTTTCTCCACTGCCGGAACCGACAACACCATGGGTTCGGCGCGCAGGTCCAACCACAACATGGAATACGGCGTATCACTGTTCGGCGTGACCACGGCTGTGTCCTTGTAGGTGAAGACACGGGCTTCGTTGCTAATCTGGTTGAAGGGCCCCTTGTATTGGCCGGACTTCTTGTCCACGCAGAACTCATGCATCACCGCGTAGTTCATCACAATCGGCAGGCCGTAGATAAATCCTTCCTCGGCAATAGCTTTCGTTTCGGCAATGCTCGGCTTCGAATTGTCCGTTTTCTCCGCCTGGGAGATGGTATCGTTCTTGGTCGAACAGCCGACCAGGAAGATTGCGGCGATGACCATGGCCAGAGTGCCGCCAACAAACACCTGTCTTATTTTCATTGGTCGTATCCTTTTCATTTCTTCTCTGAATTTATAGCCAGAAAAAGGGGCAAAGGGGGGACTTTTTTGGAAGCACGTATTTTTCCACCAAACATTTTTCGACTTTTGCGCTTCTTGGCGGCTGAATATGCATTCACGGCGCCAGTTGTGAGGGAGGATCATAAAGACCGGTGTGATACACCATCATGTGAAAGACTTACTTCGCGGCTTCTGTGACCGAACACAGACGGGTGGGACAGCGACAGCCTGCCGAGTTCTTACACCTGCACAGGCTGCTTCAAGGAGCGGGTACTACGCGATAGTACAGACCGTTTGCACCGTAGGACGGCTGGAACCAGGTATTTCCGCACAAATAGTAGGTTCCTCCTCCTGCGACGTTGGGAGTGATGCAGCCGGCAGGTAACACTGCTTGGATCGAGCCCATCGTGTAACTGGCGTTGGCAGCGGCAATATTGGCGTTAGCAGAGGCGGTATTGGCATTAGCCGCCGCCGCATTGGCGTTCGCAGCCGCAGCGTTGGCATTGGCGGCAGCGGCATCGGCGTTGGCAGTGCTGGCCGTGGACGCACCGGCCGTGTACCCTGCAGTGTAAGCACTAGAGCTTTCAGAGCTGGACTTGGATGAAGCCACAGCCGCCCCGACCACAGCACCGGCAACGGCGGCGCCCGCCACCGCCCAGCCGCTGCTACAGTTGTAGCACCCGGTTCCGTAATAGGCCACGGTCGCGGGGGGATGATACCCATAATAAGCCGTGGGCGGGTGATACCCATAATACGGAGCGGGAGGATGGTACGCGGTGGCGCCGTAGGGGGTGGTATGAGTCGCGCCGTATCCAGCTTCGCCCGACGTAGTTCCTCCGTAGGTGTTCGTGTGGGTCGTGCCCCCGCCGTAGGCGTGCGAAGTACTGCCACCGTAATAGTTGGTGTGAGACGTGCCCTGGCCGTAGGTGTGTGACGTGCTGGTTCCGTAAGCGCTCGTGTGGCTCGTGGACCCATAGCTGTGCGAAGTGCTGCCGCCATAGCGGTTTCCGTGCGAGTAGCCTAGGGCCGACTCGCACGGAAGGAGCGTGATCATGAAACTTAAGATACCAACGACGATTCCTTTCATAATGTCTTCTACCTCCTCTTTACTTTTTCTGTGTTTTAGATGGGTTGGCCCTCGCCGGAGGCTTCGCGCCCGGCGACGGTTCCGGGTTTGGGTGGGCAAACGGGATGCGCTTCGCATTGGCAGCGCTCGACGACCCAAAGGCATCCGCGGGGATAGCCAGACCAAGCTGCCAGTCGGAGAGCAGCAAGTTGTGGCGAAGTCGCTCCGGATCGTCTAGGTACACCGCATGGATCAACCGGGGCAGCTTGTCTTCAACTCCAATGAAGATCTGTGCAAACACCCCGTCGCCGGCGTAGGCCACGATGTCCGTCGTCGTGTCCCCGACAATATGCGATTGGCCAACGTAGTAGGCCAGTTGCAGCCCCGGGGCCAGATCCTTGTAGGGGTCGGTCACAATCAAATCGGTAAAGGGAAAGTAGATGGCCGCAGAGTGATAAGCGGCCTCCAATGTGGCGTCAATCGTGGGCGGGGCATCGGCAACAGCCAGCAGGTTCTCGGCCGGCGCAAAGGCCATCATGGCCTTACCATCATAGTAAAACTCTGAGGCAGGACCATCCCCAGACAGCATTACCCGCAGCTTGTCAGGCCGCTGCAGAGTTGCTTTGAACTTGTTGGCGAAAGCGAGGGGGTGACCCTGGCGGCTCGAGCTCTCAAAAGTTTCCACCGCCGTAAACGCCATCGTCCGGGCTTCGGCCAGGCGGCTGCTCGAAGCCTTTAGAATCTCAATCGCTTTGGGCTCGAGATCCGGCTTGGGCTGGGTTACAACCGGCTTCTTGGCCGGGACTGTCTTTTTCTTGGTCGCCTGTGGTTTCGCGGGCTGCGGTGTGGTCTGGCCGTTCGCTGTGGCGAGAAGCAGGCCCAACGCCATCAGCAAAGTCCAACTCAGGGATTTATTTCGAATCATCAAGGTCCTCCACAAGTAAGTGAATCGAATTCGACGCTTGAAATCGATCAGGGAATCATCCCGCATTCGAACATTTTGTTCGCGATGGGAGGCGCCACTTTATTGATGAAGTAGGTGCGCATCTGCGGATCGTTCTTAAGAAATCCGATGACTTTTTGTTCTTCAGCGCTCGGCGGAGCCTTCTGGCTTTTCTTCACCCACAACTGCTCACAGGTGGACTGCTGGTACTTCTGAATGACCTTGTTGGCAATCATATCCAGGATCGGATATTGCGGGGACTGGGGAAGGGCCGCGCCGTCCAAAAGCAACATGGCTACCATTGTGACCAGGAAAAAAAATCGTTTGCTCATAGCTTACTCCGTAGACCGGTCAAACCGGCTGAATGTTTTAATTGAAAGACCTTTGCAGTGTTAGGGATAGGAACCCTCACCAGCCTCAAATTGTTATTGAAGTATCCCCCCCGAGAGCATTAGCGTCAAGAATTATGTTGGCAGGGAAAAGCAATAGGTTAGTCTCCAGGGCATCGAGGGCTTCATGCCTGCTGCCTTCTTGTATTGCACCACGCACCGGCAAGCAGGAATGTCAGGCCGGCGTGCAACACGACGGCCGGCCACAACAGCGTACCGACCCCTTCACCGCGCACGCCGATGTAAATAAGGTATATCATGGCGAGCGTGCTATAGGTTACCATCCCGCAAAACGCCCGCACTGAAGGGTTACCCGGCCAGCAGGCGGCCCCCAATCCGATCAGAGCAATGCCCGCGAGGCGGCTCATGATAACGCCGGCACCGACGAGTTCTGCGTCGAACAGCAGCCGGACAACGATTGGCGGATAGGCGAGCAAAATCACTCCCGTGCCCGCTTCGGCCAAGGCCGCGAGCATAAGGATCTTTTTCATTGGACCTTCCTAAGTAGATTCAATTTTTTGGAGAAGTCTGATTACGTCAGGTAACTACTGCTATTCGTAATTACAGTGACGTATCTTAGGATTGGCGCCGCGTGAGGGCACGCGGTCTACAAAGTTGTAGGCCGGGTCACCGACCCAGCGTTAACGTCACCGTATTTATGAAAAGCAGTAATAAGCATCCTTAGCTGTGGCTAAAGCCAGGTTCAGTCAGACTTTCCATTATTGCACTCTCTTTATTGCACCTTCTTGATCGGCGGATTCTTGTAGTTGCCGTTCAGAGCATCTTCTTTTGGCCAATAATTGCGAATGGTGATGTTGAACGCGCCGGGAGGAGTCGGCAGCCAGTTGGATTCCTTGTCTTTGCCCGGCGAATCAGCCTGCAGATAGATGTCGCGCGCGCCTCGGAACGGAAGCGAAGATCCAAAGCAAACAGCGTGCCCGCCAGCCCAGCGATTCTTTCTTACTTCTAGCTCTACATCGCCTGATTTAACTTGCTTTCCACTTTCTGCATCACCTGGCTCGCCATCTTCTCGATCATCTGCCGTCGGTGCTCTTCGCGCATGGCCTGGAACTTCTGCTGTTGCGCCGGATCCAGGAGCGGAGTAATTTTGGCATCGACTTCCCGCGATTTGCTTCAACTGTTCCATCTTCTGCACCGGACTGAGAGAGGCGTTCTTCTTCAGCGCCGCCAGTTTCGGCAACTCCTGCTTCAGGAAGGGGACAATCTGCTGTTTCTGTTGTTCCGTCAGCCCCAGCTCAATCGAGAACTGGTTGATCATGGCCATCAAGCGGATTGATAACGATCTGCGGCGTCGGAATCATCTCGTAGTTGGCATAGCCGAATTCGTTGCTGCGCGCGCCGTAATAGGTGTCGCCCAGTTTGTAGACCGTGACCGCGAAGGGATCCTGGGAAATCGTTGTCACCACTTTGCCGTTCTCAATCTTGTACGGCGTGGTGGTTCCCTGGTAACCGTCGCGCACCGGGTTACCGTAGCTGCTCGGGGTTGTGGCGCTCGTGCCAATATGCCAGACGTTGCTCTGACCTTCGGCAGTGTAGCTGACGCTGAACTGCTCGCCAGTCACGTTATTGCGCACCCAGAAGGCTTTGCCCACGACGAGCGCCTTGAGTTGGGCGTCGCCCAGCGCGGTGGCGCCTTTCTTCTGGAGGTCGGCCACGGTCATGCCGGCGGGCGCATTCTTGCGCGCGTCGGCGCTCGGGGTGTACCAGATGGGCGAAGATCCAGGCGCGCTCCTGGCCGGTGAGCGGCACCACGTCGGGCGGCGGAATCCCGGCCTTCACTGCCTGAATGAGGGTCCAGCGCGGCGTGGGGATTTCCAGCACGCGGGCGTAGTAGAAGGCATGCTGGCTGGCATCAAACTCGGGATCGGTCCAGACGGTCTTAAGTTCCGCTGAACCGACGGTGTTGGTATAAGTGGCTTTCTCCAGGTCCACGGTGCTCTGGATGGCCGGAACCCGGCCCGTCCACTTATTGGCCTTGCGGTCGCCGGACCAGGCCACGTCGAAGATCTTCTCGAAGCTCTGGCCGTTCTTGGTCCACCCTTTGATGATCTGGATGCGGTCGAGATTGCCGGAAGTCGGGTCTTTCACTGCCCAGACAACGAACGTCGGAGCCATGCCCTTCATCGGAGGCAGGTCGGCGCCCATGGGGACGCCGTTTGCATAGGACTGGTGCACCCAGTCCTTGGCGTTCAGGGTGTCCTTGTTGTAGCCCCAACCGCCGAAGAAGCGCACTTTGATGTGCGGGCCGCTGACGCCGAAGGTTTCCTTGCGATACATGGCGTCCCAGAGGGACGCGCGGGTGTTTTCCTCGGCCCACACGCCGGTCAGTCCGCCCGGGTTCTCCAGGCGCACATCGATGGTGTTTCCCAGCATGACCCCAGCCAGGCGCCTCTCCACGGTTCCGTCCGCATCGGCGTGTCCGCCATAGAAATTATCCTGACGGTAAGGGCTGGCGGAGTTGTGGGAGTCGGAGCCGCCGGCCATGCCGAACTTGTAGGGGTTGTAGCCGCGGGTGTCCTGCATGGCAATGCCGTCTTTGTAGGCCTGCCGGGCGAAGCTGCCGTGAATGTGATCAATGCGGCCACTGTCCGGCGAAAGACCGAGCAGTCCGCTGAACATCTCGTAGTTGGCGAATTCGTCGGTGGGAGACAACAAGGGATGGGTCTCGGACGCACCTTTGATCTGCTTGATTTCGACCAGGCGCTCGTTGCGGTCGCGGGAGGCTGCCCAGGCTGCATCGATCGGGCCTGCCCATAGCTGTCGACGTCCGACGGGATACATCCAGCCGTCGCTCACATTGGCATTATGCGAAATGGCCAACAATTCGTTGCCCGCCTTGCGCTGGGTGTCCATCCATTTCCACAGGTCCTCGGGATGCCTGGAATCCAGCGAGCTGAAGGGCATCGCCGGCACATTGGCGCAGTCGCGGAAGAAGATGTTGCGATGCAGGTTGCGGTTGTTGGGCATGGAGGTCCACTCGTAAGAGCAGAACGCCGTGAACTTGCCCGGATGATTGTTCGCGTCGGCGATCTTTACGTTTTCCTTCCAGACGGTGCCCGCCACCTCCGGCGACATAAAGGCCTTGATCGGAGGCCGGCTGGTGAGAGACAGCAGATACAGGAAGACCTTCTGCTGTTCCGCCGGTCATTGGGATCCTTGAGGATTAAGGGCTGCGCTTCCGGCATCTTGCTGATCGCCGAACCCGGGGTATTCGCCATCCTGGTGACGCCGACGTACTCGGAGTGGTCGGTCACGCCCATGAAGTCCATGGGCGTGTCGATCTTAATGTCGTAGCCCATGGGATGCTTGATGGTTTGGCCCTGAGCATACTTGAGGGCGTCGTCAGGTCCGGTAATGCGGTTGCCCATCACCCAGGCGTCCAACGACCAACTGGTGTGGATGTGCTCCTCACCGAAATAGGCATTACGATCGGGATTGCGCTGGGGCGGCTGTTCGGTCTTGGCCTGGCCAGCTTGGCCGGACTTTTGAACCTCCTCCGGAGCTTGCGCTTTGTTACAGGAAATCAACCCACCAAACCCAGCGAGAATGAACATCAAACCCGCGGTTATTGCAGTCTTCCTTTTCATAACACCTCTCATTCGGTTGTGTGTCTACGCTTATGATGAAGCAAAGTTTAAGGGAAACGTCCTAGTCAGGGGAAAATTAAGAGGAAAGTATATTCACACGTGGACGGCGAACGCAACTGGTCTTTTGTACGGAAATCATGGACTCGATCACGCCTGGCAACAAGAAGACATTGGTTCTCTACACACGTTGTTGCATGGGAATGCGCGAAGCCGTCTGGAGTGCGTGTACCGGTGAAGGCGCCAGTGAAAGGAGGATGACAAGTGATTGAAAGATTTCGCACGGCATGGCGCCAGATGGCGTGTGGCAGAAAGGCAAGTCGCCTCAAACTCCGCGTATCGTCCAACCGAGCATGAGCAAGCCACTCGCTGCAATCCAACTACCCACGACCCGCATGGCGATTCGCCCCCACTGCGCTCGCAATCGCACTACAAACGCTGCCGCCAACGCCACGAGAACAAACACTGTGAAAGCTAATCCAAGTAAAGCAATGGCGGCAATGTCGAACTGTCCCATCCCGGTGCCATTGAGGTAGCCATTGTAGACACCGAGCAAGACAGCCAATGCGGTGGTTGCCCAAAGTGAAAGCTTGGCGTCTGAGGCGAGTAGCACGCCGAGGAGGATAAACCATACTGCTGATACCACGGGACTGCCAATTCTAGCGGCTGCGCCTGTTCCGATAAGACCGCCGAATAGCCACGCCGCTGGAAGCGTAAACAGCGCCCGCCGTCCGTACGCCGTCCCACGCAGACCCACCAAGAGCGCTAACGCCAACGCTGGCACGAAGTCCTCCGGGCTCATCAAAAAGTGCATGAGGCCGTCGTAGAGCGGGCCCATGCCCGTGGAATTCAGATGAGCTTCCGCCGTGAGGGGACACATGGCGAAAGCCAGCAAGACAGCGCAGAAAACGGGAACACGAGATCGTTTCATGCGAACGCTCTCCACATGAAGAATACACCGCCCACTGCAACTAGAGCACCGGCAAGCCGCAGCAATCTCTGTCCCCATACCCATCGATGAACCGCCCCGATACCGATTCCCACCGCGTGCAAACAACCGGTTGCAATGACGAAGCCCATGCTGTAGAGCAAGGCACTTTGGCCCGGCGGGAGTTCGGTGCCGTGCGCGTGCCCATGGAAGATAGCAAAAAATCCAACCATTATGGCAGCCACTACCAGGGGGGGGCGGATCTCGAACATCACAGCGGAGCCAAGTAGGATAGCAGATGCAGCAATCCCGTATTCAATGCCGGGTAAGGGTACGCCCATGAGCCCGAGCATTCCTCCCATCGCCATCACCAAGGGAAACGCAACCGGCAACAGCCACACCGCGGGAGCGCCGAGCTGTGCGCCCCAAAGGCCCACGGCGACCATTGCCAGCACATGGTCCATCCCCGAAATGGGATGACGAAAGCCGGTCAGGAAGCCGGCGGCCTCACCTTTTTGCGTATGCGCAAATGCAGAGACGGGCCAGAAGGCGATTAAAAACAAAATCATGGATGCGAGATACGGGATACGGGATGCTTGATGCGGGATACGAGATGCGGGATACGAGATTTCAGGTACTCGCGCACGGCCACTTACATTTTCTATACGGTATTTCGCAACTTCCATCTCGTATCTCCCATCGCTTATTAACCCATATCATATCCATCACTCTTCTTCATCTCGCTTGTACTCAGCGCTATCCTCCCGAACCGAACGGTGTTGCAACTCCACACTTTGAATGAATTGGTTAAGTTTTCCACCTAATTGGTTCAGCTTTTGATGAAGCCGCTCATAAAAAGCGTCATCTGCGAGAGATCCTGTTTCGTGCAGGGTTTCAAGGTGATCAACTGTCTCATCGCATGAGGCGTGTGCATAAGTCAAAAAGCGGACGAACTCCAACTTGTATCTTCGCCTCCCATACCCTTCGACAATATTGGATCTGATAGATTTTGCTGAGCGGCGAATTTGCGACGCTTCTTCATACATTTCCAGCTTCGGCAACGACTCCAACGTCATGTAATGAATCTCAATCGATAAGTCGCGAGCCAGTTGCCAAATCTCAAGTGTTCTGTAGCTCATAACTTAATAAGGAACTTGATACGGGATGCGAGTTAGGGGATCCGAGATGCGAGATTCGGGATGCCATTTAGGAAGTGCTGATTGCCGTTCGCGAGTACGTGGAATCTCGTATCCTGCACCTCGTATCCCGTAACTACCATCTCGCATCTCGGATCTCGCATCCCGCATCGCATCATCCTGTAATCATCACTGCCACTCTCTGTATAGTCCAAAATGCGCCGAGTCCACCGACGGCGTATCCCGGAAGTGCCTGAGCCCACCGCGGCCAACGGACTTCGAGTATCGAGAAGGATCGTTCCAACGCCAGAACCAGCAGGATGAAACCAAGTTGCCCGAGCTCTACGCCAACATTGAAGCTCACCAGCGCAACCGGCAACTCCGTTCGCGGCAAACCGGCACTCGTGAGCGCGCTGGCAAACCCGAAGCCATGCAGCAGCCCAAACGCAAAAGCCACCACCCAAGGATGGCGGATCGTGAAACTGGTCTCGCCACGCCACGAGCGTACGATCTCCGGTCCGAGGAAAAGAATGCTCAGAGCGATGGCGGCATTCAGAGGAACCACTGGCGCTTCGGCATAGCCCAGGGTCGCGATGGCCAAGGTGATGCTGTGCGCTATGGTGAAGGCCGTTACCGTCTTCAGCAGCATCCAGTGATCTTTCACGATCAGCAGCAGACCAAGCACGAAGAGCAGATGATCGGCGCCGAAGAGGATGTGCCGGATACCCTGCACGATGTAGGTGCCCATCACACCCAGCCTGGTTTGCGAAGCGGCAAGCTCCACCCATGGTTGGGAAGGGTGAACAATGGTTGTCCATTTTCTGCCGTCGAGCATCTCAACGCGGACCACAACGTCGGTGATTGTGGCCTGCAGTCCAAGGAATTCGATGCGCTTTCCGGCCAGCCCATTCGGCCCTGCATTCAACCATCGGCGCTCCACGAGGGAATCGGCCAGTTCCTGAACAGTGGGCTCTTTCAGGTTCTTCGAGTCGTCAGGCAATTTCAGAAGGATGGGCAGACGCATACCGGCAAGAACTGGAGTGCGCCACAACACGCTGAATTGGTCAGGCACGGTTTCCTTAATCTCGAGGTATGCAGGGCGTGCCTCGTGGGCAAACGCAGGGGAACACAATAACAAAGGAATGATTAGAGATAGGAGATATAGGATGCGGGATACGGGATATGGGATGCGGGATGCAGGATACGAGATTTCAGGTACTCGCGCATGGCAACCTGCATTTCCTATACGGCAATTCGCATCTTCCATCTCGTATCTCGTATCACGCATCGTTCACCTTGCATTCCGCATCCCCTATCTCCAATCTCGCATCTCAACGTCCAGCCCCGACCACGTTTGCCCTGGCGTCATGGACCGCTCACGGCGACCCCTCACCGGATGGGGCGGGAACCTGCTTCTTGAGGGGAGGTGGAGGAGAGCTGGGCTGCGCCGAATCCTTCGCAGGAGGTGCAGGTAGAAGTACGATGTATTTGGCGCGCATCGCATCGTAGGCTTTCTTCCAGGCCTGAGCCTTCTGTTCCCCCAGCCAGGCGGTCTTTACATCCGGCTCAACTTCTTCAAAAGCGGGAATGCGGCCTGGGACCACGGTATCGACGAATACACAATGCCAGCCATAGCCGGACTCAACCGGCCCCTGCCATGAGCCGGGCTTCAGCTTCTCGAGTGTCATCGCGAACGGCGGACCGAACTCCTTGGCGATCGCCTCGGGAGTACGGTCACCGTAATAATTCTGGAACATGAATGGATCAGCAAGAGATGCGGCCAGTTTCGAGTCTTCCGGCTGGCTGGCGATTTTGGCCAGCACCTTGGCGGCATCTTCCTGCGCATTGTTGCCGCGCTTGTCGGGTGAGAAGTAAAGATGGCGGAAGCTGTAGCGTCCCGGCAGGGCGAACTTGGCTTTGTTATTGTCGAACCAGGATTTGAGCTCCGTCGTGGAAGGTTCGTGAGCGGCGGCCACGTCTTCGGCTAGGAACTGCATCTTCTGCGCCATGCGGCGCTTCACGATGGTGTCATCTTTATCGAGGCCCGTGGCGAGCGCTTCGCGATACAGGACCTCCTCGCGGACCTTGTCCTCGACCATCGCTTGGAACTCGGCAGGAGTTGGCGGGCGATGCCATTGAGACTCGAAATACATGTCCATCTGGCGGAGCTCATCGAGGCTCAGAACAATTTGCCGCGACGATTCGACTCCGCTGCGACCGCGATGCATGTAGGCGTAAACAGCGAACAGCGCGACTCCGAGGAGTAGAAAGTGCACGAGCGGCTCGCGCAGCCAGCGCTTCAGCGTTGGGAGAATTGATTGGCGCAGCCGTGACTGCTCGACTGCGGGCTGCGCCTCAGTAACTAAGGACACTTCGTTCACCAACTGTCTCCAACCAAGAACGGAAAATCACCAGTTCAGCTCCTGTTAAAATTCCGCATTCATTCTTGTTTCGTTGGTAAAGTCGCGGTCCGTGCCGGTAAGACACGGCCCGCGCGGTTCACGAACGAAACGACATTGCTACTTGGCCGGCGGCGGCCTTCTGCATGCCTTCTTCGAGTTTCTTGATGTCCTCGGGCGACAACTGCGGGCCGGTCCACTTTGATCGTCAGCTTGTTGAGCTTGGCGGTGAGGGCGAACGGCGGCTGGTAGTCCGCGTCGTTCACGCCGGTCAGCGTGTCGGAGCCGACGTCGAAGCTCTCGTCCCATTGCAGGATCATGGGCAGCGTGCTTCTCCATCTTCTTGGTCGCGACTTCCTTGCCGTCCACCTTGAGCACGCCGGTGCCGGGCTGGGCGAGGCCGCTCATGTTATTGTAGAGGAGCGTGCCGACGCCGAGGCCTTCATACTTGAAGTCGAACTCGACGGTGTGTTTGCCGGGCGTGAGCGCATCGGGGCCTTCCCATTTGAGGCGTTCCAGGTCGATCATGTTCCAGAGAAACACCGGCTTGCCTTTGAGCAGGTAGAAGCCGTAGCCGGCGAACCGGCCACCGGAGGTAAGGATCATGCCTTCGGCACCGCCTTCGGGAACCGTGATGTCCGCGGTGATGGTGTAGGAGGTGTTGAGGAGCAGCGGCGAATCGCCCTGCGGCAGGCCGACCATCGGCTGGGTATAGACGAACTCGGTGCGGCCGGCGGTGATGTTCGGACGCGGGGCGATGACGCGCGCGGCGACCGAGGCGTCCATCGGGAAGACCTGATACTTGCGGGCTTCCTCGATGAAGAGCTGCTTCAACTCCTTCACCTTGTCGGGGAATTTGTCGGCGATGTTCTGCGACTGGCTGAAGTCCTTGTTCAGGTCGTAGAGTTCGAGCACCTGATTGTTGAGCGGGTCGGGATTCGCCGGGCCGAAGGCCTCCCACGGCGCGCGGTTCACCTTGGTGCTGAGCAGCCAGCCTTCGTGATAGAGCGCATACTGGCCCATCATCTCGAAATACTGGGTCTTGTGCCGCGTCGGCTCCTTGGCGTTTTTCGCGTCAAAGGTGTAGGCGAAACTCGTGCCTTCGATGGGTGCTTGCTTGATGCCGTCCACCGTGGTGGGTGCCGGGATGCCGGCGACCTCGAGGATGGTCGGCACCACGTCAATGACGTGCATGAACTGCTCGCGCAGGCCGCCGGCATCCTTGATGTGGCCGGGCCAGGAAACCGCCATGCACTGGCGGATGCCGCCGAGCTTGGAGGCGTTTTGCTTGAACCAGGAGAAGGGCGTATCGAAGGCCCAGGACCAGCCCGCCGACATGTGGTTGTAGGTCTGCTCGGTGCCCCACACGTCATACCATTTCAACTGTTCGGCCGCGGGGATCATGTTCACGCCGTTGAAGAACGCGACTTCGTTCGGCGTGCCGAGCGGACCGCCCTCGGCGCTCGTGCCGTTGTCGCCGTTGATGTAGATGATGAGCGTGTTGTCGAGCTTGCCCATGTCCTCGATGGACTGGATGACGCGCCCGATCTCGTAGTCGTTGTACGCCTCGTAGGCGGCGAAGATTTCCACCTGCCTGATGAAGAGTTTCTTCTCGTCGGCGGTGAGTTGATCCCACGGCTTAAGGACCTCTTTGCGGCCACGGCTCCAGCTTCGTGTCCGCCGGGATGACGCCGAGCTTCTTCTGGTTCTCGAAGATGCGCTCGCGCAGCTTCTCGTAACCGTCGTCGAAGAGGTGCATGTCGGCGATCTTCTTCACCCATTCCTTGGTCGGATGATGCGGCGCGTGCGTGGCGCCGGGCGCGTATTTCACGAAGAACGGCTTGCTGGGCATCGTCTGGTTGATGCGGTTCAGGTAATCAATGGCGTCGTCGGCCATGCCGGTGATCAGGTTCCAGCCCGGCTTGCCCTCGAAGGGATAAATCTGCGTGGTGTTGCGGAAGAGGTTCGGCTGCCACTGGTTCGCATCGCCGCCATTGAAACCGTAGAAATACTCGAAGCCCATGCCGGTCGGCCATTTGTCAAACGGCCCGACCTGGCTGGCGGCGAACGCCGGCGTGTTGTGATTCTTGCCGAACCACGCGGTGGCGTAGCCGTTGTCCTTGAGCATGCGCCCGATGGTGGCCTTGTCTTCGGGGATGATGCTGTTGTAACCGGGGAAGCCCGTGGCCTGCTCGGAGATCACGCCGAAGCCCACCGAGTGATGGTTCCGCCCGGTGATGAGCGCCGCGCGCGTCGGCGAGCAAAGCGCGGTGGAGTGAATGTTATTGTAGCGCAGCCCGGTCTTCGCCACGCGATCCATCGTGGGCGTCGGGATGACGCCGCCGAAGGTGCTCGGCACGCCGAACCCGGAGTCATCCGTGATGATGAGCAGGACATTGGGCGCGCCCTTGGGCGGCACGATGCGCGGCGCCCACCACGGTTTGGATTGAAGGGCATCGTCCTTGATCACGCCGCCGAACTTCGGATCGGGCGCGGGGAGTTGTTTGCCGTCGATGGTCGTGGTGGCGCTGGGCGAGCCAGGCTCGCCGCTAGTCTTTTGCGCGGAAGCTGACAATGAAGTCGTCAAGATGAAGGCAGCCACTGCAGCACAGAGGAACAATCGTTTGCTCATAGCCTACTCCGTAGGCCGGTCAAGCCGGCTAAATGCTTTAATTGAAAGAGTCTTCGAGTGATAGAGTTAGAAACCCTCACCCACCTCAAGTTACCCCCAAAGTATCTCGTTCGATACCGTTGGCGTCAAGAATATTGTCGGGGGTAGCATGGGGGCGCCACGCTCCCGTCCGCCTGTAGTGGGGATCGCGGGGCATAAATTTGAAGTCGCAGACCGCATCCCGTTTGGCTCATCGATGTTCGATGAATGTGGTTAGGATGCGGTCCGCATAGTTTATGGAGGAAGCACCGTTTACGCGCGGGCCGTCCCCAAAGCCTCGAGACGGTCGGCGCGTTTCTTGCGATTACTGCCGAGCCGCCTCGACTTTCTTTGCCGCCTTGGCGAGAAGATACCCTTTTGATCTTGTAGCGCTCTCGCCAAGACTCCAAGAGTGCAAAGCTCTGGAAGCACGGCCCCGTCAAAGTTCGCGGTTCATTTCACTTTCTCATTGATTTGCGCCTGGGTTCTCGGAAGACACCTGACGCACCAGGCGGCCATTGCTGCGTGAAGTACAACTGCCGGCCACAAGGCAATGCCAATCAGTCCTGAGCCGATGCCGGCGACTGCAAGGATCGCAGCGACAGCAAGGTTATACAGCGCCATTGCGCGAACCAACCCTCTCGCGGCAAGGCTCCCGTCGTCGCGCGCGAACCAGCAGGCTGCTCCCAGGGCAAGCAGTGCGGCCCCAGCCACGCGTCCAAGCGTCACCGCTGCAGACGTGTTGAGCCCTGAACCGAGCAGCAGCGCCACCGTCGCCGACGGGCAACACAGCAATGCCGCACCGGCGCCGCCCTCAATCAGAGCGGTCATGGTAAGCAAGTTCTTCAACGGCGTCTCCCTTCAGTTGTGACAAGCTCGTACTTGTCAGCCACGGTGTGCTAGTGCAGGCCTGATGCCAAAGAGCGCAAGGGTCGTGTCACTCCGCGATACTGAATTGAGCTCTTGATCCTGACACTCTCAGGGAATCATCCCGCAATCGAACATCTTGTTAGCAATGGGAGGTGCAATTTTGTTGATGAATGCCGCACGCATCTGGGGATCATTCTTGAGAAATCCGATCACTTTTTGTTCTTCAGCCGATGGCGGAGCCTTTTGACTTTTCTTGATCCACAATTGCTCGCAGGTCGATGTCTGGTACTTCTGGATGATCTTATTGGCGACACTGTCCATAATCGGGAACTGCTGCGGCGGCTCAGCTTTGGCTTTGCTAGGGCGAAACAGCGTGAATCCTAGGAATAAGAGAGGAAACAGGGCAAGCACGACAATCCAGCGGGTGTAACGCTTCATCATTATTATCTCCTTGGTCTCAATTTATTCTTAAACTCAGTACTGCTTTTCATAAATACGGTGGCGTTAACGCAGGGTCGGTGACCCAGCCTACAACTTTGCAGGCTGGGGGCTTTCTCAAAACCCCAACCTCACGCGGCGCCTAAGCTAAGATAAGTTACCGTAATTAGGAATAGCAGTACTCAGTTGCAGAAGTTCGTGGCGCAGCCAGACATCCGCCAGATGGCGGAAGATCGACCAGGGGTCAAAGTAAAAAAAATTAGAAAGATTGCGCAAATTATCGTGTTCAAGCTATCAGAGAGTTCCAATTCGTGCAACGGGTAGTTTTATAGATGCCACGACCCTGTCTAAATCAGATTAGGTTCCTCAGCAAAAGGAATCTGATGCCTTCAGTATCGACGCTGAGCGCCTTTTGCGAGACGTGGGCTTCTGAAGATTTCGATTTGAACAATCGGGATAGGGGAGAGCCTCACAGCTCCACCCCTCCCACACCACCGGACATGCGGGTCCGCATCCGGCGGTTCGGCGGGTTAAGTCACAAACGATCAATTAACCGGGGAATCCCAAGCGAATCGAAATATGCAGTGGGCAGTGCGATATGAAGCCCGGGCGAGTCCGCCATTCTCCACGGCCCGTGTCCACTCCCCGCCGTTTTCGCGGCCAAGTCGTGGTTCACGCCCCGCTGGCGAAGTTCGGCAAACCTCGTCGAACCCCTCTTCCACTGCTTCCAGATCGCAGATCGTAACCTGCGCCGGAACCACTGCTCCAGACCCTCCAACACCGAAGGCGTCTGACACTTCCCGAAATAACCAAGCCAACCCCGCAGATACCGGGTCAACTCCTCAGCCATTCGTTCGATGCTCACGCCCCCGGTCCGGCTCGTCTGTTCCCGGACCCGCTTCTTGAATCGGTCTAACGCTTTGGGCGCTATCCGCCTCTTCGGTGTCAACCCACTCGTAAAGCTGAATCCCAGAAACTTCCTCTCCCATGGCCGCGCCACCGCACTCTTGAGTTCGTTCACCTTGAGCTTGAGCTTCGTTATGAGGAAGCGCTTCAGGCTCTCCATCACCCGTTCCCCGGCCCGCTTGCTGCGAACGTAAATATTACTGTCGTCCGCATACCGCGCAAACCGGAGCCCGCGCCGCTCCAACTCCCGGTCAAACTCGTCGAGCACAATGTTGCTAAGCAATGGGGATAAAGGACCTCCTTGCGGGGTTCCCTCATCCACCGGATTGACCAGCCCATCTTCCAGAACTCCAGCCGTAAGGAACGTCCGGATCAACTTCAGCATACGCTTGTCGCCGACCCTTTCGGTGATCTTTGCCATCAGTCTGTCATGGTTTACCCGGTCGAAGAACTTCTCCAAATCCAGATCTACCACCCAGCGATAGCCTTCGGCGATATACTGCTGAGCCTGTTCCACCGCCTGATGCGCCGACCGCCCAGGGGAGTAACCTAAATTTTGTGTTTGGAGATTTATTAGTTATAGCCTTCTCTAAGGAAAAGGGTCGCAGTCGGCGCTGTGGTAACGGTGGTAAAGCCGGAGCGGTTTTTGCAAAGGCTTTTCCAAACAGCTTGTGGAAATCATCCAGAAGAAGTTGCCGAAGGCGACCATTATCGATTTCCACAGCTGTGGCCGTTTCCATAGCGCTTTCCGCCGCGCGTTGTTTGTTTGGCGCGTTGTGTTGCAAAATCGGGATAGGGGAGAGCCTCACAGCTCCACCCCTCCCACACCACCGGACATGCGGGTCCGCATCCGGCGGTTCGGCGGGTTAAGTCACAAACGATCAATTAACCGGGGAATCCCAAGCGAATCGAAATATGCAGTGGGCAGTGCGATATGAAGCCCGGGCGAGTCCGCCATTCTCCACGGCCCGTGTCCACTCCCCGCCGTTTTCGCGGCCAAGTCGTGGTTCACGCCCCGCTGGCGAAGTTCGGCAAACCTCGTCGAACCCCTCTTCCACTGCTTCCAGATCGCAGATCGTAACCTGCGCCGGAACCACTGCTCCAGACCCTCCAACACCGAAGGCGTCTGACACTTCCCGAAATAACCAAGCCAACCCCGCAGATACCGGGTCAACTCCTCAGCCATTCGTTCGATGCTCACGCCCCCGGTCCGGCTCGTCTGTTCCCGGACCCGCTTCTTGAATCGGTCTAACGCTTTGGGCGCTATCCGCCTCTTCGGTGTCAACCCACTCGTAAAGCTGAATCCCAGAAACTTCCTCTCCCATGGCCGCGCCACCGCACTCTTGAGTTCGTTCACCTTGAGCTTGAGCTTCGTTATGAGGAAGCGCTTCAGGCTCTCCATCACCCGTTCCCCGGCCCGCTTGCTGCGAACGTAAATATTACTGTCGTCCGCATACCGCGCAAACCGGAGCCCGCGCCGCTCCAACTCCCGGTCAAACTCGTCGAGCACAATGTTGCTAAGCAATGGGGATAAAGGACCTCCTTGCGGGGTTCCCTCATCCACCGGATTGACCAGCCCATCTTCCAGAACTCCAGCCGTAAGGAACGTCCGGATCAACTTCAGCATACGCTTGTCGCCGACCCTTTCGGTGATCTTTGCCATCAGTCTGTCATGGTTTACCCGGTCGAAGAACTTCTCCAAATCCAGATCTACCACCCAGCGATAGCCTTCGGCGATATACTGCTGAGCCTGTTCCACCGCCTGATGCGCCGACCGCCCAGGACGAAACCCATAGCTATGTTCAGAAAATGTCCGGTCCCACCTGCGTTGCAGCACCTGCATTACCGCCTGCTGGATGAATCGATCCAGCACCGTCGGGATGCCAAGCTTTCGCACCCCTCCGTCCGGCTTGGGGATCTCCACCCGCTTCACCGGCTGCGGCTTATAGGTTCCACTCAACAACTGTTCCCGGATTGCTGGCCAGTGCTGTTTCAGGTACTCTGGCAACTGCTGGACGGTCATCCCATCCATGCCAGCCGTCCCTTTGTTGGCCTTGACTCGCGCCAATGCCTGCTTGCAGTTTTCCCGCTCGCAGACTTCCTCCATCAATTGTTCGTCCATGGCCGGGCTTTCTGTCCCGCGCTTCCCCGCAAGCGATTCGGTCCCTTCCCCGGATACCCTCGGAGCTTCACTCCTACTCTCGTCCAGGAAGGCCAACACTAGCTGGTTCTTCTGCCGCTTGTCGCTCATGAGTCGCGCCGCTTACTTGCCACTCCCATCAACCCCTTTTCGGGGACCGTTTGGGCCTTCGTCACTTGCGTAACTACTACGCCCTCTGCTGACTTCTGCCGTCCGGTCAGGATCGATTGCTCGTTCCTCAGTTGTGATTTCACAACAAACCGCAGATCTCCCGAGGTAAGTTCGACCGCCTTCCGCACGCAACCGCCGGATTTACAACCAGTGCCCTTGATGGATATGGACTTCGCGATCACTTGCCCGCTCGTCCAGCACCGTATGCCTCATATCCGGTTCTTGTTCATCGGTTCGTACGTTTGCTCCACGCTTCTTTCAGACCCTCCGTCGCCAGAACGCCCTTGCGCTTCGCTATGACTTCACCTCCATCAGGTTGTCAAAAGGACTTTCACCTTCGAGCTGTCGAACATGCTCGGCACACAAGAAGAAGGCCCCAGGTTGCCGCCTGGAGCCAAAGACCCGTGTCATCAACCGACTTTGTTCAGGAGCAAATCAATGACAACAGATCCAAACAAAAGCCTAACACCGACTGCCCTCTCCGAGCTTACAAAAAGTGATGTCACTCAACTCCTTCAAACCGGGCTGGCCGACTTTAGCCTCAGAGAACTTTTGGGGCTGCTGATTTCCACGGCCGGCACCGCCGAGCGCAGCCTCTATTTAGAAAAGGAACCCACCGATAAGCCGAACGGTTTTTACGATCGTTCCCTTCAGCTGGGAACCATTCCAATCGAAGTTCGCGTGCCCCGCACTCGAACCGGAGAGTTCCGGCCGGCGACTTTGCCTTCGCACTATCGTCGCGGTTACAGCGAAGAAGTCCAGTCGCTGCTGTTGGGATTGCTCGGCTCGAGCCGCTCGATCAATGCAGCCAAAGACGCCCTTCAGAAGATGGGCCTGTCCAGCTCTGAACAGGATTTAGAACGGGTGGCGACCGGAATGATCGAGGAACTGGAACTGCGCAACAGCCGGCCTTTGGATCCGGACCTGTTGGCCGTGTTTGTCGATGGCAAGTACGTCGAATTGCGTAATGGCGATAAACTGCGTTCCGCTTGTATCTACCTGGCTATTGGTCTAGGGCGCGATGGCAAGAAGCGTGTCCTGAGTTGTATCGCCAGACCCGGCCGTGAAAATCTCGAAGACTGGAAAATAGTCCTTCGGGGTTTGATTGAGCGGGGCCTTCGGCGGGTGATGATTTTCATTCAGGACGACTTCTCCGGTCTGCTCCCCATCAGCCAAAGCTTCTTTCCCAATGCCGACGTCCAGCTCTGCGCTGTCCATATGCAGCGCAATGCCAAAACTCATCTCTCTAAGACCGATAGCACCGAGTTTCAACAACGCTGGCGTGTGATCAAATCATCCTGGGATGTTGAAGTGGGCAATCACCAGTTCGAAGAACTTTGCGATCGCTTCGCTAAAGCCTATCCGACATGGATTGGTGAACTCCGCAAAAAGCGCGAGCACTATCTCGCCTTCTTGAAATATCCCGAATACATGCGCAAATCGTTTTCAACCACCAACGTCGTTGAAGCCATCAATGGCCAATTGGAGATTATGCGCCGCAACAGTGGCGGCTACTTTCATTCTGAAGACACCTTGAAGTTCAAACTTGGGCTCGCCATCTCCTCTTTGGAGGAGGGTCGATGGAGAACCGTTGCCCGCAGCATCGCCGCGGCTCTTCCTCAGCTCAATGCCATGTTTCAATCTCGTTTTGAGGTGACCCGATGAGTTACCTATCAAACACAACTTCATTGACAAGAGCCCCGCCCAGGACGAAACCCATAGCTATGTTCAGAAAATGTCCGGTCCCACCTGCGTTGCAGCACCTGCATTACCGCCTGCTGGATGAATCGATCCAGCACCGTCGGGATGCCAAGCTTTCGCACCCCTCCGTCCGGCTTGGGGATCTCCACCCGCTTCACCGGCTGCGGCTTATAGGTTCCACTCAACAACTGTTCCCGGATTGCTGGCCAGTGCTGTTTCAGGTACTCTGGCAACTGCTGGACGGTCATCCCATCCATGCCAGCCGTCCCTTTGTTGGCCTTGACTCGCGCCAATGCCTGCTTGCAGTTTTCCCGCTCGCAGACTTCCTCCATCAATTGTTCATCCATGGCCGGGCTTTCTGTCCCGCGCTTCGCCGCGAGCGATTCGGTCCCTTCCCCGGATACCCTCGGAGCTTCACTCCTACTCTCGTCCAGGAAGGCCAACACTAGCTGGTTCTTCTGCCGCTTGTCGCTCATGAGTCGCGCCGCTTACTTGCCACTCCCATCAACCCCTTTTCGGGGACCGTTTGGGCCTTCGTCACTTGCGTAACTACTACGCCCTCTGCTGACTTCTGCCGTCCGGTCAGGATCGATTGCTCGTTCCTCAG
>CAWBAT010000004.1:0-904677 GCA_963786955.1 uncultured Acidimicrobiia bacterium | reverse complement strand
CGGGCGATGCCGTCTTCGCCAGTATCTTCGAGCTGCGCACGGGCGCTCTTGCTGAATTTGCGCTCGTGCCCGAGAACGCCGCCGCGCTCAAGCCGTCAAATCTGGACTTCGTGCAAGCGGCCTCGATCCCGATGGTCGGACTGACGTCGTGGCAAGCGCTCAAAGAGCGTGCACACCTCAAGCCCGGCCAAAAGGTGTTTATCCCCGCAGGCTCCGGCGGCATTGGCACGTTCGCGATCCAGCTCGCGAAATACCTTGGAGCAAAGGTGGGCACGACCACTAGCACGGGTAACGTGGATCTTGTACGGAGCCTTGGATCTGATGAGGTGATTGATTACAAAAAGCAGCAATTTGAAGATGTGCTGCGGGACTACGATGCCGTTTTGGGCACCGTCAGGGGCGATTCGCTCGAGAAATCCCTTCGGATTCTGAATCCAAAGAGCACCGTCGTCTCGCTTATCGGGCCACCGGACGCTGCGTTCGGGCGCGCGCGAAGGATGAACTTTTTCATGGTGCTCGTACTCGGGCTGCTGAGCCGTAAGATGATTCGCCACGCCAAGAAACGCGGCGCAGAATATTCATTCCTGTTCGGGCATCCAGACGGTAGTCAACTCGCCGAGATCGGTGAGCTTCTCAAGGCGGGGACCATTCGGCCCGTGATCGACAAGACATTTCCGTTCGATCAGGCGAAGGAAGCGCTCGCCTATCTCGAAACTGGTCGGGCCAAGGGAAAGGTCGTTGTCAAGATGAAGTGAATCCGTCAGTCGAACGCGCGTCGCTAGAGCATTTCACCATTGTCTGTGCACTCGACCTTAGTGCGGACACCTGGGTCTGTACCGTCCTGGACCCGCTTCAGAAGGCCTGTGACAACGTCGTTCGGCAGGACCGCGACTGCGAACAAAGCGGTCAACCGGAGCCACCGATCGCGCGGATTTTGAATTCATGGTTTCTTGGCGGCGGCCCGGTTACCGCCGTCGTTCGGCGGCAGGTAAGAACCCTAGAGGGCAAGACCTACAATGAACTCACCCCTACACATCACCCCGTTCTCGATCCGGATCGAGGCGGAGATCCTGTCTGACCTCCGAGATCGAATCCGCCGCACGCGCTGGCCTGATCAGGCACCAGGCACGGCCTGGGAGCAGGGGACTGACCTCCAGTACCTTAAACAGCTGCTTGCGTATTGGGCCGACGAGTTCGATTGGTACGCACAAGAACGCGAGCTGAACGCGGCCAATCAGTTCCGCGCCAAGCTCGACGGCGTCCATATCCACTTCGTCCATGAGCGGGCCAGACGCGGGCACGGCATTCCGCTGATCCTGACCCATGGCTGGCCTAGCACGTTCGCCGAGCTGCTTCCGCTCGTACCGTTCCTGACCGATCCAGACGCCCACGGCTTGGAGGGTCCGGCGTTTGACGTTGTTATCCCTTCACTACCGGGTTACGGGTTTTCCGATCGGCCTGCTCAGGTGGGCGTGAACTATCAGCATGTCGCCGGTCTGTGGCATCGCCTCATGCGTGGCCTGGGCTACGAGCGCTACGGGGCTCAAGGCGGAGATTTCGGGGCCGGGGTTGCGACGTTCATGGCATTGACCGAGCCCGAGCCAGTGATTGGCCTCCACTTGAGTAATCTGGAGATAGCCCCTTACACTGGACCAGGGGCGCGGCCGCTGTCCGCAGCGGAGACAACCTATCGTGAGTGCAATGCGGCATTTTGGCAGGAGGAGTACGGTTACAAGGCAATCCAATCGACGAAGCCCCAGACGCTCGGATACGGGCTTAACGACTCGCCGGCTGGGCTCGCCGCCTGGATTCTGGAAAAGTGGCGCTCCTGGGCCGATTCCCGCGGTAATCTCGATCAGCGCTTCTCCCGCGATCTCTTGTTGACCACGGTAACGCTCTATTGGGTCACGCAGACGATCACATCCTCGATGCGGGACTACTTCGACAACGACAACAGGCGGTTCCGAGTCACGCTTGGACCACAGGAGTTCGTCAAAGTGCCAACTGGCATCGCTGTCTTCGCCAATTCGTTTGTCGATGAGGGAACACCTCCCCGTGAGTGGGCCGAGCGTCTATACAATGTCGTCCGGTGGACCTCGATGCCAAGCGGCGGCCACTTCGCCCCAGCCGAGGAGCCCGAGTTGCTGGCCCGCGATATCGTGGCGTTCTTTGCCGGCTTATGAGCCTGCACGCGGTAACCGTGAAGTCATTCCTTTATATCACGACACTGCGCGGTCAGCATAGGAGTGCCTGGTGAATACTGATGTCTGCCGCCAAACAATTTGTTGCAGCGGAAACGCTCCGCTGCGCTTCGCTTGCGGCTGAACACAACCGTTGGGCAGCTCAAGAATAAAAGCAATTCCAACCTGTTGGTAGTCACTTACGCAAATACCGACAGATTAGAAAGTCGTCAGCGAACTGTCCAAGTTGAAGTAATTTGAAAGATTAACGTTAAAATACAAGGCATATATGAAAAATCCCAACACACACAATCAACGTATCGCAAAAATGACCTTCGCCTCAGTCTATCCGATGTATCTCGCAAAAGTGGAGAAGAAAGGCAGAACCAAAGAAGAATTGCATCAGGTCATAGAGTGGTTAACAGACTTCGACGATAGGAAGCTTCAAGAACTAATAAAGGAAAAAGCAACTTTTGAAACATTCTTCCAACATGCTTCCCTAAACCCGAATGCGCACCTCATCACCGGAGTAATCTGTGGGTATCGTGTGGAGGAAATCGAGGATCCATTGACGCAGCAGGTTAGGTATTTGGATAAGTTGGTGGATGAGTTGGCGAAGGGCAGGAAGATGGAGAAGATTTTGCGTGGCTCGTAAGGTGTTGTGAAGCTTCATGAAATTGAGCTCTTGAGCACAAGAAGATCAATTGGATTCAATCTAGAATTTGCGGGCAGTGCATATATCGGCGACTCATCCAAAACACCACCGCCCAACAAAGTGCGCAATGGACGCTAGGGACTGCTGCTTCGCGGCGTGCGGCGTATTCAAGCATTTTCTCGGCATTGTCTCCAGCAAAAAAAAGATGTTCAGCGTAAACGAAAACAGCTGGATTAATAGCCGCCCAACACGGCATGCAGCCGACCGCTTCGCTGGCGCTCGCGGCGGCTGATGCCCACGCAATGCGGCTCTGAGCAACTATCCACGAGGAGCAGCTGCCGGTGACGCGAGAATGAGGAGATCGCAATGCACTCGGACACGAAAAAATATAATGGTGCCCAGCACCCATCGATCGGGCAATCTGCCAACTGCTGGCAGAGCAGATCGACCGCAATCTGCCTGAGGCGGACAACAAGATATGGCACGCCCATCCTGTATGGTTTCTCGATGGCAACCCCATCGTCGGATATAGTAAGCTGAAGAACTGCGTACGTTTGCTCTTCTGGAGCGGTCAGTCCTTTGAAGAGGAAGGTCTGAAAAAGGAAGGGAGCTTCAAAGCCGCTGAAGTGCGGTACACCGCTGCCAACCAGATTGACGCAAAGAAGCTGCAGCGCTGGTTGGCCAAGGCGCGAGACGTCCAGTGGGACTACAAGAACCTGATCGGTCGCAAAGGTCGGCTGGAGCGGTTGAAGCAGAGGTCCAGTGTCCTTCGCGGGGCGTAAGTGCTCGTCAAATGTACCGCATAACACCACGGTGCAGCCGATAAACGGCGCGCGTTGGTCCGGCTTTGATTGCCGCAGATGCTCCCGCCGTTTGTGGCTGATCGTGAAGCCGTTAGATTCTTTTCTGATGGTAGTGCGGAGCTTTGCAAAAGAATGAAAATACAAAATATGTTTGTGATTTTATCGGCCTTGCTCATGGGAACAATTGTTTCATATGGGCAGACTAAACTTCAAAAACAGGCAGAGATTCAAACCGTAGAGTTTTGTGAACTAACATCAAATCCAGAAAAATATATCAATAAAATTATTCGCACCGAGGCCAGCTACATTGTGTGGTGGGAATCTTCATTTCTATATGGAGAGAATTGCGTTGACGAAGCCCACAAAATTCATAACGCCGCAGATTGCGATGAAAATGATGGAAAATGTCTTCGGGCATTTACCCTCCAATGGAAAAAACTCGGCCCCCAAATGCGATCCAAAACCACCGAAATACAGACAACATCACGCGTCAAGGCGGTCTTTGTTGGGCGGTTAGTTGGGCCGGGAGAATATGGGCACTTAAGTAGTTTTCGATATGAGTTCAGAATTCAGCAAATTGAAAAAGTCACAGCTATTTCCAATAGCGTTTCTTGGGAAGGTCTCTGATGACTTGTTGTAAATCAACCTGAATCTAACATCCGTTGCAGACGAACCAAGCGATGATCATTGACTAGAAACAATAGCTTCGGCAATCTTCAGCAGACGCGCCCGATGTTGGAAGATGAACTTAAGGCCAAACCCGCAGGGCTGGTCAAGGACGTTCTGTTAACTGCGAAACGCCCCTAATATTTCCTATCCGTTCGCGGTCTCCCTTCGATTCCAGGAAAAGGAGAGGAATTCATGCGTCAGGTTGCGTTCATCCTCATCTTTCTGTTTGCGGGAATGGCAGGCACCGGCGTCGTGTCGGCGCAAGTCACGAAGAAATTCCGCGCGGAGCGCCAGCGGCTCGAGGCGGCGTTCGACCTCAAAGGCCTCACGGAGCGCCAGATTTTCCATAACAGGGACCTCAATCCGTTCGCGAGCCCAGGCATCAGGATTCAGAAGCTGCTCCCCGGCAGCAGCCTCGCTGTGACCGTGCGGGGCGATTTCCCGTCAGGAACGACGATCCTGTCCGAACGGGACGGGGTCACGCTCTCCGACGCGGCACTTTCCGCAACCACCTATTCTGCCCGCCTGACGATCCCGCCGGATGAGGCTCCCGGATTCGTCCGGCTTTGGGCGTTTACGCTGATCGGCGGCATCGAGGGCTCAACGGCGGTGGCGCTCGTCGACACCCTGTATCGCTTCGATCTCAAGAGCCCGAACGGCTACACGGTCAAGATCGCACCAGTTGAGAAGACCTTCACGATTCGCGACAACAAGTTTGCCAAAGTGAAGTACCAGGCGGAGTTCTACAAGCCAGGCGAGGCAAAGCCGTTCGAAACGGTGACCGGCGACCAGACATTCTACGTTGGCGACGCGCCGCTCGAGAGCCACACGCCCTACGCCAGGCTCGAAATCTCGTTAGGCCAGTCGACGTCGTCGCCACAGGCGGAAATAGAAGCCATCAGCAAGAAGATGGGTGATCCAAAGACCACCGAAGCTGAACGCAACGCCTTGATGGCACGCATGGGAGAGGTCCAGCGGAAGATGCTTGAAGACATGACCAAGGCTTTCCAGACTGATCCGGCGAGCTTGAACAAGAAGCAAGATGATTTCGGATGCGGGTTTGTGCAGTTGTACCCCAGCAAGGGCGGAGTCGTCGAAGGCCGTTTCAGCTGTGGACAGAACTTCAACGGGGGCGAGCTGAAAGTGACCGGCACGATGACGCAAGTGCGGTAGTCCCGAGCGGTCTGCGGCTGCCCAACCCTCCCCTCCAGCCGACCGCTGAAAGACGCGGAGGCTGAACCGGAAATCGTTAAGCAGGAGAAAGATCAATGAACGACGGCGAGTTCGAAGAAACCCGCGATTTCTGGAACCGCGTTGCGAACGACTGGCGAATTCAGGTCGGGGTTGACGGCGACTGCAACCGCATCCTGAATTCCGACCCCGTCCTGTGGAAATTCGCCGGCGACGTCAGTGGGCGCACGGTGCTCGACGCGGGATGCGGTACCGGATATTTGTCAAGAAAGCTCTGGGACCACGGCGCTCGTGTTACTGGCATTGACTTCTCCGAGAGAATGATCGCCATCGCCCGTGCACAGCATCCCGAATTGGACTTCCGCGTGGATTCCTGCACCGAACTGCGCACCCTCAATGACGAGCACTTTGACCTAGTGATCGCGAACTATGTGCTCATGGATACCCCTGACCTTCGGGGCACTATGACCGCTTTCCACCGCATTCTGAAACCCGACGGAGTGGCAGTGCTCGTGTTCTCCCATCCGTGCTTTCCGCAAGGACGTGCTACCGTGTCTCACGATGGCGACGAGATCACCTATCGCTGGGATTTCTCGTACTTCGAGCCCAAGAAATGCCTTGATCCCCCCTGGGCGCATTTCACCACGGAGTTCATCTGGTTCCATCGCCCGCTGTCAGACTATTGGAAGGCATTCGTGGCGGCAGGGTTTGTCGTGGTGGATTTTGAGGAGCCCAGGATTACGGCAGAGCGCTACCATCTTGCCAAGACTGAACGACAACTCAAAGATTGCCAGACATGTCCCGCTTCGGTGGCATTCAAGTTGCAAAAAAAGCGGAAGATTGCATAACAATCGCGTGCAGGCGACTGGAACTAGCCTCTGCTCCTGCGCCGCTCCGGCTATTTCCAGCGCCTGACGCGTGGTGTTAGGCTGCTTACAAGCTTAGATGAACGTAGGAGAAGTTGATGAGCGATACAACAACCTTAATAGCCGCCTTAGAAAATTCCCCTAGCATTATCATTCCCCTCATTCGTGAGGTGCCGCCCCAGTACGTAAAGCGTCGGCCCAGCCCGACGAAATGGTCCGCTCATGAACACGCTTGTCATCTCTCCACCGCTGATGGACCATTCCTCGCACGCCTCGACTTGATGTTATCTGATCCAGCGCCTTATATAACGTCGATGCTGCCTTCCCCAGAGGAGGAAGCGGGAGCGCTACTGAGCGTTGATTTAGACGAAGCGCTCGATCAGTATGTGCGAGAGCGGACCAGTCTGGTCAAGAGGTTGAAGGATCTCTCGTTGGAGGACTGGCAGCGAACGGCAGAGCATGAAGAGTACAGTCATTACTCGGTATTTATTATGTTCCGACATTTGCTGACGCACGAGATGTTGCATGCCTACAGGATTGAAGAATTGCTGCTAAAGAAGGATTGGGAATAGGTAGATGCTACAGCAGGTCGCCGCCTAACCAGTCGTTCGACCGGAGCCGCCGAAGCGCGTTTCGTATGCTTCGGCCAGTGCTCTGCGGCGGCCCGGTCAACTCCAGCGTTGGGCATCACGGCAATGACGCGGTGACCTTGAAAACTGCATGGAAAGGAGTGCGACATGATCGGTGTATTCGTGACGTTCCAATACGGAGACAATTTCAACGAGCAAGCCGTGCGAAAGATCGCTGAGACCGCCCGTGGAAAGTTTGAAGGAATGCCGGGGCTACGCTCAAAGGCCTTCACGCTCAATTCCGGAAAGCGTGAGGCCACGAACTTCTACGTTTGGGATTCAGAGGATGCGGCCAAAGCGTTCTTCACGGATCAGTTACTCGAGCAGGTGACCGGTCTCTACGGTGTGCGCCCTCGCGTCGAGTTTGTGCAGATTGCCACACTCGTGGAGAACACCCGGGCGTGACGTGGTCCAGGGTGACACCCAACCCTTCGTTGCACCCGACTCGCTACAGCGGGCTTCGCCCGCTTCCGCGAGCGGGTGAACTCACACGTTAGCCAGCATGAGACGCTTGGAACTTCGGCGTGCATGCGCGCAGCGCCTGCTGAAAGCACCAGAGGAGGGAACCGTGAAATCGATTAAGATAGCTGCCTTCGCGACGTGCTTGGTCATTGCGTCGTCAACGACGGCTACTTCGCAGGACACCCCCAAGGACACAAACGCATCCAGTCAAAGGAAGCAAGTCATGCCAAAAGAGCTACTGAAGTCGCTTGTGGGTTCATGGGAGGGCACGTGCCAAACCTGGTTTGAGCCCGGCAAACTCGCCGACGAGTCAAGAGTCAAAGGTGAGATTCGCCCGATACTCGACGGCCGGTTCCTTCGCCACACGTATGAGGGCACGATTCAGGGGAAACCACGACATGGGGAGGAGGTGATCGCATTGAATTCAGTGACGAAGCGGTTCCAAATCTCGTGGTTTGACGACTTCCACATGAACTACGCCATCATGTTCTCTGAAGGTGAAGCGACTGAGCGAGGATTCGTGGTGAAAGGGAAATACGACGTCGCTCCGAATGCTCCACAATGGGGTTGGAAAACTGTCTATGAACTCATCGACGATGATCATCTCACGATCACGGCCTACAACATCACGCCCGACGGTCAGGAAGCGAAAGGCGTTGAGACGAAGTACGCTCGAAGGAAACAATGACCAGCAATTCAGGCGCATTCTGGGACTCTGAGCGGCCGGGGACATCGATATCAAAAGGATCAAAAAACGGTGGGAAAGCCTTGCGGGAGGTCAATACGCAGAGCAACTTGGGGTCAAGGCAGTGGCTCTGCATTGAAAAAACCACTCGTATCGCCGGTCACACTGTATACCCGGGAGACGGCAATCAACGGAGAACCAGGGGCGGAGAGAATTTCGATGGGTCCAAAGTTACTCGTTGCCCCAAGGGATTGAAGAATGTTCTCGCTCTCAAAATACCCCTTGGCTGCAATGTCGATGGACTGGGTTGCTGTGATATTGCCATTCCCATTTGTCTCGCCCTGCCGCGAACGGATTGTGGCCGTTACAGGGGAATTATTCGGATTCACAATCACCAAGGTAGATTGGAAAGTCAGATTGGCACTCGACTTCAATAGCAGATGGCTGCTTCCAGCGCTCACGCTATTTTCAATGCTGGGATCTTGGGAGACGTTGTGAATCTGTGTGGCAAACGCTTTAATAGGCTGGTCTGACGTAATTCGGAGGTACCCCTGCTGATTGGTGAGGCCTGAGTTACTCGAGCCATTGATTAGAAACCGCAGGATGCCATTGATCTGAACCATCCCCTGAGGAGCCACCTGAATCGGCGATGCGGTAGATGCCCGGGTGTTCCCATCCTGATCAAACAGCGCGATCTGGACATTCGCCACAGTACCACTCAAATTATTCAATCCGAGATTTGTTCGGAACGTGTCGGTGTCAATTACAAATGGAATGATCTCGGATTGAGAGCCCGAGTTACTATCCTGGGCCGTAAAGAAACCACTGGTACTTGCGCTTAAGCCCGAGACACGAGAAACTGCCGCGAGCAGAGTCCCATTGGTTGAATGGATTTCTACGGGACCATATTCACCCGGGACCGACAAGGCCTGCAAAATATTGTTAAATGAAATAAATCCATGCCCGGCAATCGAAACATTCCTCAATGAGTTCCCAATCGGCTGCCCTGTGCTTCGGCTGAGTGCCGTGACATCTACCAAGGCCTGACCCGGAGACAGGTTGAGAATCACCAAAGTAGATCGGAAGGGTCCTGTGTTGGCTGCTGACTGTAAAATCAGCCGCATCCCCCCCGTTTGTGTGCCATCCAAGATACTCGGGTCCCCCGTCTGATTGTCAATTTGCGAAACAAACCCATGGATGGGTTGATCTGATTCCAAGACCAGGGAACCCTCTCGCCCGGTCGGTGCGGCGCTTCCCTCCAGATAGGCAAGCAGGCTGTTGATCTGGAGAAAGCCGTTGGCTGAAACTGTCGCTGAGACCGGCTGATTGACCAGCAGTCCATTGTTATCCAACTCGGAAATCCGGACATTCGCTTCTAGAGGATTGGGATTGTTGATACCCAGATTGGACCGGAAATAGAGATTATCCACCGCGTAGGGGATTCTCAGAGCCGTAGCAGGAATTGTGACAGGAGCAAGAGCCCGATACGTGTATGCATGGGTCAAGGTGGCGGACTGAGCACCCGGATTCGTCACCGTGAGATTGACTGCTCCTGCAGGGCCGGGTCCAGTTGTGGCGATGATGAGAGAGGGACTCACGATCTGAATGTCAGCCGCCGAAATACTACCAAAGGTGACGGTAGCTCCAGCCTGCAAGTTACTGCCTGAAATGTAAACGGTCGTGTTACCCAGTGTGGATCCTGAAGCTGGGGATACTGCGCTGATGATGGGCACAATGGGAGTCGAGTTAAGTCTCGTGTCTACGGTTCCTAAACCTTCAGTCGCTTGGGAGAAGAACTCTTGTAAGTGTTGCTGCATTCGAGACAGCTTTTCGAGCTCGGCTGCCGTGGGAGAGGTGCCTGAGCGTACCAGCAAAATTGAAGCCTGATGAATTCCCTTTGGAGCCGAAACGACATCAGGGCTTCTCGGCCCTTCTGCAGCAATAATATCGTTTACAGTCAGATCTGTTCGAGTTCCATTAAAGGTCAATCCTATATCTGAGAGGTGTGTGACATCGGTAGCATCATGGCCGCTTCCTGCACTTGGTTTTACATAGAAGAGAGGCCCGACATCGGCTGCGCCACGCAACCCCATAAGATATTGGTCCAGTTTGCCAAAACGGTTTGTCGCTTCTGTAATCGTGAAAGAACCATTCCCATTATCACGAATGACATGACCTTCCATGAGTGAAGCATCGGCGTTAAAGAAATAGCTCCAGTGGGCCTGTTGATAACCCAATAAGTCCCCACTATTCGTCGTGCCCAGCTTGAAAAGAGGATAGGCTAACCACCGGTGAGCCGTCTCGTGGGCTAAGACCGCCACGGGAGAATAAGTGCGAACGGCAATCTCATCTGGATTGTCGGGGAAGGCAGCCAATTGATTCAATGAAAGAAAGCTTTGGAGCCTACCGCCACTTCCAAATTCTTGACTGTAATCAAAAATGTCCACATTGATTCCGTTGATATCATTCTTAATGGTGGCTTCGAAGGCAAAGGTATCAGCCCCAATGTCGTAAGGGAAATTGGTGTAAAAAGCGAGCTGATCATAGTCATCCGGGTGAGTTTGATAAAACCTTTTGGCCAGCGCTGCATAGTCTATCTTCGTTTGGTCGGAAAAATTCTCCGCAACGGGGCCTGAAGGGAGCGCTCCACTCGATTTGCTCAAATCAGTTAAATTGATGGTCTGAAGATTCTGGCCTGCCGTCCAACCGACGATCAAAGAAGTCGCCCCCACTGAGCCAAAAGTAATCTCAAACGATCCGTCCGGAAATAAGGCCAACTGAACTGTGTTTGGCAAGATGCCTTCAAATTCCCGAATCAGGTTCCACGTAATTAAGAACCGATCTGGCAATATGTTGTAATATACGCTCCCATCTCCCAAGGTGGGATCCAGATCGTCAAAAAGCGCCGCAATTCGAGGCACCCCGCCGTTAAAGCGGCTTAGATCTCGATCGGTATGGGCGGAGTCTCCTTGGGTGAACGTGATGTTGCCGTCTGAATTGATGAAGACACTACCGTATTTGGTGCCCATGAACGGAAATTGGAATCCGGTCGGGAAAGCAATTTCCCGAAAGTCATCGTCTGTTAAAGCGAGCTTCGTGCCGAATTTCTGGTTGACGCTGCCGACTTGGAAGCTCAACGCGTAAGCCCCTGGTCCATTCGGAGTCATTTTCAGGTTCGTGTCCGCGAGGTCAAACGGATTCGCTTGAGAAACAATGGTGCCATCATCCTCGATGATAGCAATATTGCCAACATCTCCCGTGGCCAAGCTGTTCGTTCTTAAGGCCAGGGGAGATCTTCTTAATTCGAGGACTTGGCGCACGGCTTTGGCTTTGCGAAGCTCGTCGAAAATACGTCCCGGATATGCTCCGCAAAAGGGGTGGTTGGATAATCGGGATGGGCGAGGGGAGGTTGAACGGGAAAACCCCTCCGTGGAGAAACAAGCAATCAAGACAAGCAAAGCGGAGAAATAACGAAAATTTTTCATTCCTGGGTGTCTTTACAACCTTATTAGTGTTTGTCTGACAAGCGGCATCATTCCGTACCGCCTTGATTGGTACCGTCTTCTTGATCGGCATCTTCACCCACCATCGATACACCCTTGGAGGGGAATGCAGACCTTCTAAGCCTACGCGGTTGGGCAAGATTCGTGAACTGATATCCCTTGCAAGAAAAAGGGAGTTCAGTGTTTTAAATTCCTTTCCTCAATTCACATTCTGGGGTTTATCAGAGGAGAAAATCTCCATCCCATCCTAAAGTCAATCATAGTGCAGGCTTATCTTTGTCGTAAACCAGCTTTTGTTGCCGGTCCATCGGCCCGCCGCTGGATTTGATTTCAACAGTCATCGTTTTCCCGTCTGCTGAGAGGCTGCGCACTTCGGTAATCTTGATCATCCCATTGTCTGTGTCGATAGTTGATTTCGTTACAAGATGGTCGTCTTTCCAAGAGGTCTGCGACTCCACGATATAGCCTCGGAATCCTTCATTCTGGTTTGTTTTCCCGTCTGTTGTGTATTTCAACTCGCGGAATTGTTCTTCTCCTTGGGGATTGATCTTTTGTTTTACGATGAGTTGCGGTTCCGCATGTTCGATGACTACCGTCGACGGAATCTGAGCTCTGCGGGGCCGCTCCGCTTCACCTGTTTCTGGGGAAGGATATCGATTCTGTCCTGTGCTGGTACCTCCCAGTCCCGGGTCGCCGGTTTGGGGTCCGCCTGCTCCGCCCTCCGTGCGAGGCCCTCCCATACCTCCGCCCATGCGAGGCCCTCCCATGCCAGGGTATCCCGATCCTGGCATGCCCATACCCAAACCACCCATTTTCCCTCCGCCACTCCGATTGTGACCTGTCCCATTCCCGGCGCCTAGATCGCTTTTCTGTCTGTCAAGTGTCCAAGTCCCCGAGAAGTTGGGTTTCGTGTCGATTGCATGAACATCCGCGCTGCCAAGTAACAGCGAAGCAATAAAAATGAACAGTAACTCTTTGAGCCTCATTGCCGCCTCCCAACTCTGACTTATAGCCAGACCATCCTATTCCTTAGTGTGTGTGGCTTGTCACAACACTCGAAACCATCCACCGTTAGCTCTAGTAGATGCTGTTTAGGTCAAAATTGGTGCAGTAAAAAATGTAAAGCTTTCGTAAAGTCTTCGGAAGAATTACCCTCCCCGGCCTAAGCAGTCTAAACCACTAATGGGTGACTTCCCCCATTACAATAATTTTTTCTCATCCACCGGGCTCTAATGGGCATTCGCCTCTTCGTGTTTAACTGCCCTGTCTCTTTGATTTACGATTCTCCTTTGTTTTTGAGTGAGATTTCCGCACTGGCATCCGTTTTGCATACGCAGAATGTTAAAGGTGCTGGTACTCCATTCTCCGTACTGAAAGTGAAGCTGCGTTGGCCTGTAGGTTGTGATCTTCCTAGACGGGAAGATAGCATTCGAAGGCCGACAGCCAAAGGAGGGGCTAATGAAAGCTAAATCCCAAAAGGAAGTAATTGCCACGGCTGGGCAAATCATGCAAAGGCCTGTGTTTGCGACGACTCCGCGTGCCTCAGTCCGTGACATTGCCAGCCAGCTCGTTGCCAACGGCTTTAGTGGAATGCCCGTGGCCGAGAGAGATGGTAGCGTTGTCGGAATCGTCACGGAAGCCGACATCTTGCGGGCGCTGGTGGAAGGGAAGGCTCTCGAAACCATTGCCGCGGCGGATATCATGTCTACTTCTCCGACGACGGTTGATGTAGAGACCCCGACGGAAGAGGTGATGAAGCTCTTACAGGAGCATCATATTCTGCGAGTTCCCGTCACCGAGAAAGGGAAACTCGTGGGTATCCTGTCGCGCAGCGATCTGATTCGAGCCGTCTTGGAACCGGAGTTCATGGCTTTTTAGACGGATTAAGGGTGACCCCTTTCGGGAGGAGCCGGCCATTTGCATACGGACGGCGTTGAGAATTTTCATGGCAGGTCCGCGAGAGACTCGAGACAACAAATTAAGTGTCAGCATCATCCAATAGGAATGACACTCTCGCTCTTTGAGTTCACTGATTAAGCGGGGGTTCCAAAGGAGTGAAACCTTGGATCTCTCCATTAACCAACAAGTCGCCGACAAACTTCGTGAGGTTGCCAGTCTTCTTCAGCAGCAAGGGGCAAATCCATTCCGCGTCGGAGCCTATCGACACGCAGCCGACACCATTGTCCAGCTGGATTGCAGTATTAAAGAGATTTTTGAATCTCAAGGCCTCAAGGGCCTCAAAGCTATTCCCTCGATCGGTCAGGGGATTGCAGCCGTCATTCATGAAATTCTCACCCAAGGGCGGTGGGCCCAACTCGAACGTCTACGTGGAACGCTGGACCCTGTCCATCTCTATCAAACCATCCCAGGTCTTGGCCCCAAGCTGGCTGAACGCATCCATGATGCTTTGAACATTGATACGCTGGAAGCTCTCGAAATAGCCGCTCATGATGGTCGCCTGGAAAAAGTTCCGGGCATAGGGCCACGCCGTGCAGCTGTGTTGCGAGCGACGCTTGGCAAAATGCTAGGACAGGTTCAGAACCGTGCCAGTAAAGTTCTACAGCCACCCCCCTTGGAACTGCTGCTGGACGTTGATGCCGAGTATCGGGAGAAAGCCGAGAAAGGGCATCTTCCTCGAATTTCGCCGCGCCGCTTCAATCCGGAGGGAAAAGCCTGGATGCCAATACTCCACACTCAACGCGGGAACTGGCATTTTACAGCCCTGTACTCAAACACGGCTCGAGCGCATGAGTTGGGGCGAACGCGGGATTGGATCGTCGTTTTCTTCTATGATGACCACCATCGGGAAGGGCAGCAGACAATCGTGACGGAGACCAAAGGAAGTCTAGTAGGAAAACGGGTGATTCGGGGAAGGGAATCGGAATGTCTCGCCTATTACACCCGAGAGGAAGATTCAGATTCCTGCCAAATGAGCCTTTTTGAGTCCAGCGACTCGATGAATTGTTAGTAGGACTTGTAAGACGGTCAGGAAAGGGAAAAAGTATACTGCTGACCTGCGGATTCAGGCGGAACGCGCGCTCCGCCGCGCGTTCAAAAAGCGTGCGCGGGGTGACAGCGGTCCCACGCGCCCGCTCCACCTAGTGATGCTAAAGCAACTTCGGAATCCGGGATTAATCGATCATTCCAACGTCATCGAGGAATACATGGAGGATCAATTCGTTCTCTTTTCTCTCATGTTCGCCGAGCGAGTGCAAAAAGTGTTTGATATCCTCTCCCATTTCCCGCGAGGTTGGACCGTTGTCAAGAATTAACGTTTCGGCTCGCTTGTACAAATCATTGATTTCAAAGGCTAGTATTTGATGGTCACGGCGTAGGGATTCTACCTGAGGGCTGACGTTCGGCAAAGCCTTCATCACTTCTTCCATGAAGCCCCCCATTTCTTCAAACTCAAAATGTTTCTCCAGATGTTCGCGAAGTGAGCTGAGGTTTTCCAGAAGTGAGGAACCCCACTCTAATGCTGGTCTTTGAGGTCCAATCATAGCCACTCGTTTCTCTATTTTCTTGATTATTTCATGGATATAGGCGTGTTCTTTCTTAAGCTGTTTTGCAATACTCGCGTTTGTGACTTTCACCGACATAGGCCCCTCCCTTCATCAAAATTGGAGCGGGAAAATGGCATCAATATTATTCAGAATCCAGATGTCACACGTTTCTCTTAGCCCGGCTCGAGCGGTACTCAGCTCCTTAATATGCGACCGAGCAACCGACACACCAAATCATGCCGAAGGTCAAACTCATTTCTTCTGCTAAGATGACTTTTTCTTCCCGGTTTTGATTGCGGCGTTTGACCCGCTTTTGGGGGATCTAATCCGTTAAAATCATGCTCTTAGGACCTGGAATCGGTGCTTCTGGAAGCAATTTGAGATGGAATGAAGTTTGCTACTCTTAAATTTGGACGTATAAGATCTTAGTTAGAGAGGCCTATATACTATGAGCAGAAATTCAGCCACGATGCTGCCAATTTTCGAGATCGCAAAAAAACTTGGGATACCGGGTGAATTCCTTGAGCCTTGTGGAAAATATACCGCCAAGATCAAGTTGGATTTTCTATTACAACCCGAACCGGCCCGCTTGGGGAAACTCATCTTGGTCACCGCGATCACTCCGACAGAGTACGGAGAAGGGAAAACCGTCACCTCCATCGGGCTTGCTCAAGCCTTAGAAAAGTGTGGCAAAAAAAGCGTCGCGACCTTGAGGGAGCCTTCGTTAGGCCCGGTTTTTGGAGTCAAAGGGGGAGCGACGGGAGGCGGAAAGTCCAAAGTTCACCCGAGTGAGATGATTAACCTTCATTTCAATGGGGACTTCCATGCTGTGACTACCGCTCATAACCTGTTGGCGGCGCTGGTAGATTCACACCTCTACTACGGAAACGAGATGAATATCGATCCCGACACCATCTCTTGGCCACGTACCATTGACATGAACGATCGAGTCTTAAGGAAAATTATCGTCGGACTCGGAGGCAAGATGAACGGCGTGCCTCGAGAAACGGGCTTTGTGATTACCGCGGCCTCGGAGATTATGGCCATTTTGGCCCTGGCAAACTCCCGGGAGGACTTCCGACACCGGCTTGGGGAGATTGTGATCGGATTGGATCGAACCGGAGGGCCCGTTCGAGCCCGTGACCTGGGTGCTACGGGTTCCATGATGGTCCTGCTCAGCCAGGCGATCATGCCTAACTTGGTCCAGACCACGGAAAACACCCCGGCCCTCGTTCATGCCGGACCGTTTGCCAATATTGCCCACGGAACAAGCAGTGTCCTTTCACAGAAAATGGCGCTGCGACTGGCAGAATATGTGGTCAACGAAAGCGGCTTTGGGGCTGACTTGGGAGCTGAAAAGTATCTGGATATTGTGATGCCTTCCTCAGGGATTAAGCCCTCGGTGGCGGTGGTGATTGCCTCCGTAAGGGCGCTCATGTTGCAGGGTTCGCAGAAGAGAACGTCATTGCTCGGTGACATAGAAGCGCTCAAGAGAGGCCTCTGTAATCTGGCAAAGCATGTTGAAAACCTTAAGAAATATAATTTACCTCAGGTCGTAGCCATCAACCGCTTTGCTACGGACACTCCCGAGGAAATCCAAATTGTCCAGAATTTTTGCCAGACCATTGGCGTGGAGAGTGCTCCTAGCGAGGTCTTCGAGAAAGGGGGAGACGGTGGATTGGAACTGGCCAAGAAGGTCATTGCCGTTGCCGAGTCGGCCAAGCTCGATCCCATCCGGCCCTTGTATCGCTCCGATCTTGATATCGAAGGGAAGGTCGAAGTCATCGCGAAAGAGATCTATGGAGCCAAGTCCATCTATATAGAAGGGGCCGTGCGGAAACGAATTCAGAAGTTGCAGGATTTGGGCTTTGGCAATCTCCCGGTTTGTGTTGCCAAGACTCAATACTCTTTGTCAGACAATCCGAAGTTGCTGGGGGCACCCAAGGATTGGGTCCTGACCGTTTCAGATGCGCGATTGTCTGCCGGCGCCGGTTTCGTTGTCGTGATCGCTGGCAATATGCTCCTGATGCCGGGCCTTCCCAAGGTCCCTCAGGCGATGAAGCTGGATGTGGATGGAGAAGGAAACGTCACAGGCATGAGTTGATCGGAATCGGTGTTCAATTCGCAGGAGGGAACCTGGCTATTCCTGTCACAGATCTAATACAAACGCATTAATTTGGCGTCGCAATCCCGCTTTGGTAGCCACGCTGAGCTAAGCGAGGCGTGGGTGATTCGTAACAATACATTATGCGTTTGTATGAGTTCAAGAGACTGCCCCCACCAAACTGTTCTATGATATGAAGGAAGGGTGTCCCTGTGAAGAACTGGATATGAGGCACCAATCATGTGGAGGATTGCAGGTTTCATTTTCATGAGTTTGATTACCCTGATGTCGGACCGTTCTCAGGTGATGCGCGAAAAGATGGTTGAGTTCCAAATTGAAATGAGGGGTGTAAAGGATCCTCTCGTTCTGCGGGCCATGCGGAAAGTGCCTAGGCACCTTTTCCTACCCGCGTCGCAGAAGGATTCCGCCTACGATGACGCGCCACTGCCTATTGGATTCGGGCAGACGATTTCGCAACCTTATATCGTGGCTTACATGACAGAGGTCTTAAATCCTCAAAAGGGCCAGCGTTTTCTGGAAGTCGGTACCGGTTCAGGCTATCAAGCAGCAGTGCTTGCCGAGATCGTGGACACGGTTTATACGATTGAGATCATCCCGGAATTGGGGAAAAGGGCCAGCGAACGGCTCTCTGCGATGGGATACAAAAATATCACCGTCAAGATTGGTGATGGCTACGAAGGCTGGAAAGAACACGCGCCTTTTGACGGCATTATGGTCACCGCAGGTGCGGAGTCCATTCCTCCGCCACTCATTGAACAGCTCAAAGATGGGGGCAGAATGGTCATCCCCGTGGGTTCTCCCTACCTGGTTCAGAACCTCATCTTGGTGGAGAAGCATGGAAAAGCGGTCTTGAAGCGCAATCTGATTCCCGTCCGCTTCGTGCCCTTTCAAAGAGGGCAATAGGTCGCTGCCTCTCCTTGAAGAAAAGAGCCGTTCTTTAAATCTGCTCTTTTCTCCGCGACGATTCAGACGGGGTGTTCCTCTCCAAGATCATGTCCACGACTTTCTCTACGGCTTGGAGCACCACGGCGGAGGGAGTGGTTCCAATTTCAAATTGATTTCCTTCGATGCCGTAGATAATCAACTGTTTAGGCAAACTGCCGAGAAGCCGTGCCATCTCAATAGCCTCGCCAACTCCAAGAGAATGCGAAGAAAAGCGAAATAAATCTGGTTCGACAGGAGCAGCGATACCATCCCAGACTCTCACCTGTCCCGGATCCCCCTGCGCCAAAACCGCATCCACCAGGACAACTTCACTCGAGGGTTCCCACAATTGAATTAAATTGAGCCCATCCCCTGTGTGCTCACAGGCGTTCAGCCCCAAGGACCGGAGATGTCGGGCCACGAGCAGTCCCGCGGCATCGTCGCCTCGAAGTTCATTCCCGCAACCGATAATTAACATATGAAGATGGGGTCACACATCTTCAAGGTTTGTCAAGCGGGAAAGCCTGTCTCCACGCCCTTGCAAGATCAGCTTTTGGAGTCGGGACGCCCTCGTCCCGTTGTAAATAGGCGCCGCGGGGGCGCGGCGTCTCCAATCTTTCTGCCGGGCTCGTCCGCCAGGTGACCGACGCCGCCTCGTGTTAAAGAAATCCCCTCCAGCGGAGGGGATGGCCGAAGGCCAGGGGTGGGTTTTAACTCGGAAAGGGTTTTTCTGACTTCGACCACCCCGCCTACCTCCGGCAGTCACCCCTCCCGTGGAGGGGAATTCAAACTGTCATCGTTTGAATGCGACTTGGTATCACGTCCCTGATGAACCACACGAATCCAGGATACATACCCACGATAGGCGCAGAAGGCGCGTCAATCGTGGCTTACGGTGGGAAATTCATGCGGCGCAGGAGGTCCTGAAAGCGGGGGTCGGAGCGCAGGGGGTCCCACACTGGGCGTCCTTTCAGCTGAACCATCTCCCAGCGGTGTTGCTTGTAGGCCTTTTCAAGGCACACCAAGGCATCATCCCTATGCCCAAGCCGCGTATGCAGTACGGCATTAGAATATGGGTCATTCTGCCGTCCAAGGAACCACATCAAATAACCCTTGTATCCCGACTCGTTGTACGCACGACGAAGTGCGGCAACTTCTCCAGGCTGGGCCCCTGACAGAGTCATGGCCTTCTGGTGGGCCATGACAGCTTCCTCGTACATTCCCGTCTGCTCATATACTCCGGCGAGGAATCCGTATCCTCTCGGGTCATTTGGCTCCAGCTCGATAGTATGCCGTAACTGGGGTATTGCCTGGTCGTATTTCCGGGCCATTGAGTACATTGAACCCAAGGCTAGGTTTGCCGTGACCGAGAGTGGATCGCGTTCAACGGCTCGCTTTGCCTCCGTGAGACTTTCAGCGATTCGCCCCATCGACGATAAGAACCAGGCGTATTCGTAGCGAGCCTCCACCAGGTTCGGGTTGAGCGCCAGCGCTCGCTTGAATTCCCTCTCCGTCTCACCCCAGTCCCAACGATAATAGAATGCTCTCACTGCCAGTGTGTAACGCACCTCGGGAAGCGTGTCATCAATCTCCATCGCTGTGCTCAACGCTGCGTTGAATCTAGGCAGGACCTCTTGGGGTGGCAGAGCACCTTCTATCCAAAGCCACCCGTAGGAGTTGGCCAGCCCAGCGTAGGCCGGGGCCCACTTGGGATCGGCCACGATCGCCTTCTCAAAGTACGCGATGGCTTTCTGGAACTCGTCTGGTCTCCACTTGTAATAGTGATACTGCCCCTGAAGGTAAAGTTCATAGGCCTCGGGGTTGACAGTGCGGGCGCTGGCCATGCGGACTTGCTCGTTAGGCGTGACTTTGATCTGAATCTCGCTCGCGATGGCTCGTGCCACTTCGTCTTGCAGCGCCAGCACGTTGCGCAAATCGCGCTCGTAGGTTTCGGCCCAGAGATGACGGTCGCTGGGAGCGTGGAGCAAGTTCGCGGTGATGCGCACGCGGTTATCTGAGCGCTGCACCGTGCCTTCGACAATGGCGTCTACATTCAGTTCCCGCGCAATCTGCGGCAGGGGCTTCTTGGTGTCCTTGTACTGCATCACAGAAGTTCGTGAGATCACCCGAAGGGCGCCGATCTTGCCCAGGTCCGTGATTAATGCCTCGGTCATGCCGTCGGCGAAGTATTCCTGCTCTTTATCGCCCGAGAGATTTTCCAGGGGCAGGACGGCAATCGATTCGATCTTGGGCGTGGAGACCACAGCACGGCGTCCCCCGACCACTGACAACAAACGATCGCGCAGACCCCCCACATTAAGCGCGATCACGACCGCCGCCAATCCCGCCATCAACCCAACAGCCAGCACGACGATCTTGTAAGGGGAAGATCTAACCTGCCGCGAACGTCCCGAACTCAACTCTTTTTTTTGGGGGGGTATTTCGCCCTCACTCGCTCCGCCGTCTGCGGTCCCATCTCTCCCAGCGGTAGAAGGCTCGGAATGAAGAGATTGGCTTTGTTGTCCTGTTGTGTGGGCCGTGGAATCAGGAGTGAGGGAATCGTTCAGTGGGGCGATGAAGCGGTAGCCGTGACGAGGCAACGTCTCGATGAAGCGGGGTCTTTCCGCGGAGTCGTCTAATACCTCGCGCAGCCTCTTTACGGCCGTGTTGAGACTGTGTTCGAAATCAACGAAGGTGTCTGCAGGCCAGAGTCTTTTCCGCAACTCCTCGCGCGTCACGAGTTCCCCCGGATGCTCCAGCAATAGGGTCAGCGCATTAATGGCGTGTCCCTGCAAGTTCAACTTCATTCCGTGCTTGCGGAGTTCTCCGGTGTGGGGGTCGAATTCAAAGGCCCCAAAACAAATCAGATGTCTTGAACGGAGAGGGGTTTCCATTACGGAAACCTCCGAGAGAATGCGAGGTCGGAATGGGTACCACGAAGCCAGTTGTTGAGATCAACTAAACCCGGTAATTTAACGCATCGAAAATTTTATCATAAAAACGATTAGTCAAGCAGCAAATATGTCCCGAATCCCGGCGCTTAAGCTTCCATACTTCAACGAGATACACTTTCACCTACATTTCACCTAGAAGTGAGACACAAATCACCTCCCGTGCATTGAACTCTGCAAGGAGATGCACTAAGGTCAACGAAAATGGCTGGGACGGGAACCCCTTCATCAAGAGTTTGGGTTTAGGGGAACGAACAGCCATTTTAAGGAATCATCCCTCTGGCTGTCACCTGGTTATCTTTGTTCACTGACCCACTAGTAACGAATCACCTGTCACGAACTTTATGACTCCCGACCGTTGGGAAGAAATCAATCATCTCTATAACGCCATCATTGAGGTCAATGAAGATGAGCGCACAACTTTCTTGGAGATGGCCTGCGAAGCAGACGCGGAACTGCGTCGCGAAGTGGATTCGCTACTGGCTTATGATCAGCCGGCCCAGCAGCTTCTGGATCGATCGGCTCTACGATTGACTGCCGAAAAGCTAGCGGCCGAGCCAGTTTCACTACTGGGGAGGAAACTAGGTCCTTACCAGATTGAAGCTGTGTTGGGTGTCGGAGGAATGGGAGAGGTCTTCAAGGCAAGAGATACTCGGCTGAACCGCACCGTAGCCATTAAAGTTTTACCGGAATACCTATCGGAGCAAGCGGATTTGCGTCGGCGATTTGAGAGGGAGGCACGGGCAATTGCCGGTTTGGATCATCCCCATGTCTGCGCCTTGTATGACATTGGCAATGAGGACCAAATTGACTTTCTGGTGATGGAGTATCTGGAAGGTGAGACGTTGAGCAAGCGGCTGAAGAAAGGCCCATTGCCAGCGGCACAGGTCTTACGGTACTCGATTGAAATTGCCAGTGCACTCGATCAAGCTCACCGTCAGGGGTTTGTTCACCGGGACCTGAAGCCGGGTAACATCATGCTGACAAAGAATGGTGCCAAGCTGCTGGACTTTGGGCTGGCGAAGTCAGGTAGGGCGGTTTCGCCGAAACCGCCGGCCTCCGAGGGGGCAACGGATGACCTCCACACGGCGCGCTCGGCGAGCGCGCCCTACCTTTCCCAAAGCGAGAGTCTGACAGAAGAAGGCATGATTTTGGGGACTCTGGAATACATGGCGCCCGAGCAGGTGGAAGGAAAGGAGGTGGACGTGCGGACAGATATCTTTGCCTTCGGTGTGGTCCTGTACGAGATGGCGACAGGGTGGAACCCATTTGAAGGTGAAAGCAAGGCCAGTCTGACTGCGGCTATCCTGACCGCTGAGCCGCCGCCCATCAGCAGAATTCAGCCGATGACTCCACCGGCCTTAGACCATGTGGTCAAGCGCTGCCTAGCGAAGGATCCAGATGAGCGTTGGCAGAGTGCTGGCGACCTGACGAACGAACTGAAGTGGATTGCCGAAGACTCCTCCCGGGTAGGAGCTCCGGTGGTTGCCGCGACAAATCGTAAGAAGCGAGAACGCCTGGTCTGGTCGGCAGTATCTGTTCTCCTCTTTGGGTTGGGTTTAATCATTGGCATCTATTACCTTCACCAACAACCGGTTCGGAGGGGCGCGCTGCACTTCACCCTTCCGCCGCCAAAGCAAGTCAACAGCCTTGGTTATGACATCGCCATCTCACCGGATGGTGGGCAACTCGCCATTAATGATAGGCGTTTCATTTGGATTTGCCCGCTCAACTCATCAGAAGCTCTGCAGCTGGCAGGCACAGAAAATGCAGGAACCCTTTTTTGGTCGCCCGATTCCCGCTTTATCGGTTTTTCGCAACAGGGGAAACTGATGAAGGTTAAGGCCACGGGCGGGAACCCCCAAGTGATCTGTGACATTGGGAGGCCCATCGAGAGTGCTGCCTGGAACAGGCAGGGGATCATCCTCTTCGGCCATATTCAGTCTGGAGGCATTTGGAGAATCTCTGCCGAAGGAGGAAAGCCTTTGCAGGTCACGAAACTGGACAAGGCGCGCCAGGAATATTCACACACCTGGCCCTGTTGGCTTCCGGATAGCCGGCACTTTCTCTACACGGTCAGGAGTAGCTTGGCCGAGAGCCGGGGCATTTATTGGGGCTCGCTGGACTCCAAGGAATCCAAACGACTAGTGGATGTGGATAGCAACGCCCTGTATGCGTCACCCGGATATCTTCTGTATCAACGCGATCGGAAACTTCTGGCCCATCCCTTCGATATTAAATACCTAAATATATTAGGTGACCCGGTTTCAATTGCCGAGGAACTTACTCTGAGTCAGTCTGCTAATGCTGGCATCTTCACCGTATCAGAGAATAGGACTCTGCTTTATTGGGCCGGTGGCGTGAGCCAACAATTGAGTCAGGTAGACCGGAATGGGAGAACCATCGACCGCATTGGACCACCGGGAGAGTATCGAGCCCTGGAACTTTCCCCTAATGGCAGGCAGATTGCAATGGTTCAGTTAAAAGCGGAATCCAGCACCGGCGAGACCTGGATTATTGATTTGCTGAGAGGTGGCACAAAGACTCAGCTCACCAGCAGCACCGGCTCGGAATATGATGAGTACGCTCGTTGGTCTCCCGACGGGAAGCGGATCTTGTTTGCTTCGAATCGGGACCAATTCTCGGGTTTATCGGACTCTAGCGCAGGAAACCTCTATGTGAAAGACCTGAATGGCAGCCCCAGCCAATCTCCCCTGTTTAGATCCAGCCAATTCAAACTTCCCTCAGATTGGTCCCGAGACGAGCACTATATTCTCTATCATAATGCAGACTCTCCAGATACCTCGCTCTGGCGTTTGCCCCTTTTTGGCGAGCGAAAACCTGAGCTGTTCCTCGGCTCAGCAATCGATGGACGATTTTCACCCAATGGCAAATGGGTTGCTTATTCCTCCCATAACGAAGTCTACGTTAGGACATTCCCGCTCTCAGAAAAGAAGTGGCTCGTCTCAACGCGTGGCGGCAACCAGCCGCTGTGGCGTAAAGACGGAAAAGAGCTGTTTTATGTTGAGCCGTCTGGACGATTGATGTCAGTGGATGTTCAGTCCGGAACGACGACGGTTTTCCAGCACGGCGTCCCCCAGGCGCTTTTTGAAGTTAAGAATCTTGAAGAAGGTGGAAGAGGGATCTATCGCTATGCCGTGAGCCCGGACGGACAGTCTTTCTACGTCCTGACGAAAGATTCATCCAGTCTGCAACTCAATGGGGCCCTTAATTGGACAGCCGATTTGCCAGGGATGTAAAGGTAAATGCGGGGTGTGGAACGCTCGCGAGGGACCGCTGTCTCACGCGCCTGCTCCACCTTGTGCCCAAGGCAACTTCCGAATTCGGGTTTAACCTTTCAATCGTGGACAAAGTGACGCCAACAGGAGTCTCACGTCACTGATGAACCACATAAATCCCGGATACAAGCCCACGATTGCCGCAGAAGGCGCGTCAATCGTGGCTGGCAGCTTATGGTGGGAAGTTCATGCGGCGCAGGAGATCCTGAAAGCGTGGGTCGGAGCGCAAGGGGTCCCACGCCGGAAAAACCTTGGCCATTGGAAACCCTGATGTGTCACGTTCCTCGAAAGCTTTCGCCAACCACAGGAAGGCTTGATCTTTATCCCCCAAGCCTGTGTAGATCCAAGCAAAAGCACCCGGCGGAATATGCTGGTGTTTCGAAATTTGTTTCAGCTCCTCCAGCACCTTGAGAGCCTGCTCTCGCATTCCGGCTCTTGCATAAGCGTTGCCGAGGTTAGCTCGATAAGCAAGGCTCCCAACCGCAGCAGATCTATCGTACGCTTTGATGGCTTCCGGGTACATTCGCTTCTCCAGATAGGTATGCCCTAGTCCTTCCCAGGTGTCGAGGTAGTTGGGATCAAGTACGAGTGCATTCTCAAACTCTGCGATGGCGTTGTCGTATCGGCGTGAAAGATAGTAGCACCATCCCAACCTGGAGTGTGCGGCAGGTGAGAGCGGGTCTCGTTCAACCCGTCGCCTCGCGAGAGCCAGGCCCTCTTCCATTCGGCCCATCGCTAGGTGATAACGCGAGGCCTCGTTGAGGGCGGTCGCGGAATTCGGGTTGAGTTCCACTGCTCGCATGCAGTCTCTCTCGGCGGCAGGCCAGTCCCAGTCGAAGCGCACTCTGATATGGCAAAGGGAGGCATACGCCTCAGCCAAGTTTCCGTCGAGCGCTAGAGCCTTTGCCGCTGTCTCCTTTGCCCTCGGGTAAGCCTCCTTCGGTAGGAGAAGCATCAAATCGCCCTCCATGCTGTACGCATCGGCGAGCCCCGCATAAGCCTCCGCGTAAGTCGGATCCACTGCAATCGCTTTTTCGAAGTGCTTGATGGAGGTCTTGGCCCCCGCTTCCGTCCAAGTCTCTAGGCTCCTGCGTCCCTTAATGTAGGCCTCGTATGCCTCGAGATTGAGGGGACGGGCGGTGGCTAGGCGGATTTGCTCGTTGGGCGTGACTTTGATCTGGATCTCGCTTGCGATGGCTTGTGCCACTTCGTCTTGCAGCGCCAGTACGTCGCGCAGATCGCGCTCGTAAGCATCCGCCCAGAGATGCCGGTCGCTGGGGGCGTGGAGGAGGTTCGCTGTGATGCGCACACGGTTATCTGAACGCTGCACCGTGCCTTCGATGATGGCGTCTACATTCAGTTCGCGGGCAATCTCCGGCAGGGGTTTCTTGGTGCCCTTGTACTGCATCACGGATGTCCGTGAGATCACCCGAAGCGCACCGATCTTGCCCAGGTTCGTGATTAATGCCTCGGTCATGCCATCGGCGAAGAATTCCTGCTCTTTATCACCCGAGAGATTTTCCAGGGGCAGGACGGCAATCGATTCAATCTTGGGAGTGGAGACCACAGTGCGCCGTTCCCCGAGGGTTGACAGTAAGCGATCGCGCAGACCCCACACATTAAGCGCGATCACGACTGCCGCCAATCCCACCGACAACCCAACAGCCAGCAGCCCGATCTTGTACGGGGAAGCTCTAACCTGCCGCGAGCGGCCCGAACTCAACTCTTTGTCCTGAGGGGGTATGTCGCCCTCACTCGCTCCGCCGTCCGCGGTCCCGTCTCTCCCTGCTGCAGAAGGCTCGAAATGAAGAGAGGAGCTTTCTTCCTTTGTCTCGTGGGTTGTGGAATCGGGAGTGAGGGAATCGTCCAGTGGGGCGATGAAGCGGTAGCCGTGGCGAGGCAGTGTTTCGATGAAGCGCGGTTTGTCGGCGGAGTCGTCTAACACCTCGCGGAGCCTCTTTACGGCCGCGTTGAGACTGTGTTCGAAATCAACGAAGGTATCTGCAGGCCAGAGTCTCTTCTGCAACTCCTCGCGAGTCACGAGTTCCCCCGGATGCTCCAGCAATAGGGTCAACGCATCAATGGCGTGTCCTTGCAATTTCAACTTCATTCCGTGCTTGCGGAGTTCTCCGGTGTGGGGGTCGAATTCAAAGGCCCCAAAACAAATCAGATGTCTCGATCGGAGAGGGGTTTCCATTACGGAAACCTCCGAGAGAAAAGGAGGTAGGAAGGGGTGCCACGAAGCCAGTTCTTGAGATCAATTAATCCCGGTAAATCAACTGATCAAAAATTCTATCACAAAACCCATTCCACAAGGGGCAAATCTATCCCGAATCCCGGCGCTTAAGCTTCCATACTTCAACGAGATACGCTTTCACCTACATTTGACACACAAATCACCTCCCGTGCATTGAACTCTGCAAAGAGCTGGAGTAGGGTGATTGAGCATGGCCGAATGGGCAAACCCTTCATAAGAAGTGTGCGCTTAGGGGAACGAGTGGTCATCTCAAGGGCGCATCATCGTTCGGGTCAGGAAATTGTTGAACAGCAAGGTAGCTAAGAGTTGTTCTTTAACTCTGCAGTTTGTAAATCGGAGAACCAAAGCCGCAGACTCGTTACATCCCCCGCCGCACATGCGGCACCCCTTTCCAAGGGGGCGCGTCAGGCAAAGCCTGGCGGATCTTGTTAGTTGCGAGGTACTAACCATGTAAATTGCCTATCGTACATGTAGCCGAACCAGCACCGGATGGGAGTAATTCCAACGGTGAAGCCTGGGGAGGCAAACTCGTGAGCCGTAGCGAAAGCGAACCGATTCGGCCTCGTGAAAGGGTAAAGCTGAGAGTGGCCAGTCCTCCCCTTTTGGATGAAGCCTGATACCGATGACGAAGCATGGGCATGAGCAGTCGTGGGACTCTCCGGGGTGCTTGTGGACGGCGCGCGAGGACAGATCTGCTGAGGAACCTGGGAGGCCCGGCGGGGTGGCGAGAGAGACGCCGACGCCTTGGGGGAATCCATAACCCTGGGAGCGGCTCCGGCTGGGAATCGGACAGGCTCATAGTAGCGGGGAAGCGGGTAATGACCGTGGAGCGAAGGGGCCTGAGCCGGGATATGCTTCTGTAAGAGGAGGGGAAAACCGCTTGGAAGAGATTCCCACTACGGAAGAGCGGAAGGCCATCGAGGCGGTGCCAGAAAGGGACCGAGAGCGAGGGCTGCCCGTGAAACTTTCTCAGCTGAGACAGAAGCTGGGCCAGAAGGCAAAGCAGGAGCCGAAGTTTCGGTTTTACGCATTGTATGACCGGATCTATCGGCGGGACACGCTGGAGGCAGCCTGGCAGGCGGTGCGTCGCAACGGAGGCGCGCCGGGAGTCGATGGCCAAACGATCGACGAGATCGAGGCCACAGGCGAGGGCTTGGGGCGGTTTCTGGACGAGGTTCAGGAATCGTTGCAGACCAAGAGCTACCGACCTTCGGCGGTACGACGGGTCTGGATACCCAAAGCCAACGGGAAGCTCAGACCGCTGGGCATACCGACGGTGCGGGACCGGGTGGTGCAGATGGCGACTCTGTTGATTCTGGAGCCGATCTTTGAGGCGGACTTCCAGGATTGCTCGTATGGGTTCCGTCCGGGTCGCTCGGCGCACGATGCTCTGGAGGAGATCCGCAGTCATCTGCGGGGAGGGCATCAAGCGGTCTATGACGCGGACCTGAAGGGCTACTTTGACTCGATTCCGCAGGAGCGGTTGATGGCTTGTTTGCGCCTGCGGATTGCGGACCGACAGGTATTGAAACTGATTAGGCTCTGGTTGGAGACGCCGGTGGTGGAACCCCCAGAGACGAAGGGCGGCGCGCCGAAAGTCAGCCGGTCGCAGAAAGGAACGCCGCAGGGCGGGGTGATTTCGCCTTTGCTGGCCAATCTTTATCTGCACTGGTTTGACACGGTGTTTCACCGCTCGGGAGGGCCAGCCCACTGGGCTCAGGCGAAACTGGTGCGCTATGCCGACGACTTTGTGGTATTGGTGCGGCAGCCGAGCCAGCGACTGGTGGGCTGGATTGAGGCGAAGTTGGAAACCTGCTACTGAGAGTCTGCTACTGGATCTCTTAATCATTTAATCATTGGAGGTGAATTATGCGTAAATTATTGGGTATCACGTTTTCAGTAGTCCTGTTGCTTAGCGCGACCTCGATCTTCGCGGCAGGACCGACCTTTTATAATATTGATGTCCCCGGGGCTGTATTCACATTTCCCTATGGAATTAACTCGCTTGGAGAGATTGTGGGACGTTACGATGATGCCAATGGTCTCGAGCATGGCTTTCTGCTTAGCCACGGCCAATTCACTACGATTGACTTCTCTGGTGCTCCCTACACCGATATCAACGGCATCAATCCTGCCGGCGAGATGGTAGGAGCGTACTGGCCTCCTCCCGATTACTGGGGGCATCCCTTCCTGCTCAGCAAGGGCCAATTGACTAACATTGACCTTCCTCCCGGTGTTCCCGGCGCCAATGCCTTAGGGATCAACGCGCGTGGAGAGATCGTGGGTGGGTACACTGATGCCAATGGAGCGGGACGCGGCTTCCTCCTGAGCAAGGGCACTTTCACCACCATTGATGTCCCCAGTTCAAGCCTCACCTTTGCCCAGAGGAATAACGATAAAGGCGACATCGTAGGACTGTACTGTGATTCTAGTGACCCTGTCTGTGCTAATGACTTTTCGCAGGGGGCGCATGGTTATTTGCTGAGCAAGGGCAAGTTCACAACAATTGATGTCCCCGGTGCAAGCACGACCCATTGCTTGGGGGTTAATGATAGAGGCGAGATCGTCTTTTATACCGATACCGTGCATGGCTATCTGCTGAGCGATGGCAAGTTCACAGCAATTGATCCCCCGGGATCTGTGTATACACTAACCGCTGGAATCAACAACCGTGGCGACATTGTGGGTTTGTACGTTGATGCCAATGGGGTTGTGCATGGCTTTCTCATGAACCGACATTAACGAACCAGCGAACGCAGTCTCCGATTACTGAATTCAGATTGAGGAAACGCATCATGGGTAAGCGAGGAAGCATTTTGACATTATTGATCATGCTGGTCATGGCCACAGCTATTCGCGCTAGTCCTGCCTCACCCGACACGAGTTCCAATGATTACAACTTCCTGGTGGGCACTGGGTACGTATGCGACCCGAACGACTCCAGTGCCTGCCCGGCCGTGGCGCAAACAGCCAATGGGGACAGCATCGAAATCAGCGGTGCAGGGATGCTGAACCCTTCCAGCAAGACGGTTACCGCTATGGGCGCCTTTACCCGCAAGACCGCCAAAGGGGAGATTGTGGAAACGGGCATCTGGAAAGCCACAGAACTGGTGAAATTCAATTCCTACGGGGTTGCACCAGGAGCGCTTGTGCGTGACAAGCGGAAATTCAAGTCGATGGGTATGTTCCCAATGGGATTTCGCAATGGGCCGATGCCTGCAGGCGGGCTGGCTCTCCTCCGTATTCAGTTGCTCCCCGACGTGGGCAAACCAAAAGAAGCCTTTCTGCAGGTGAACTGCGCCCTCGGCAAAGTGCCGGAAAACCAGCAGGGCGACGGAATCAGACTGGCTGTCGAAGGAGAAGACCTGAAGTTCGATCAGAAAGTCAGTGGACGCACTCTTTTCATGTTGAGGAAGCCTGGGTTCAACTTAGGCTTGCAGCCGACAAATTGAATCGCCGCGGGGGAGCGGCGTCTCCAATCTTTCTGCCGGGCTCGTCCGCCAGGTGACCGACGCCGCCTCGTGTTAAAGAAATCCCCTCCGGCGGAGGGGACGGCCGAAGGCCAGGGGTGGGTCGTGAATCGGGAAAGCCATTCTTACATAGACCCACCCCGCCTGCCTGCGGCAGGCACCCCTCCCGAGGGGAATTCATTTTTGTTCTATTGATCCCGAATTCCGAAGTTGGTGACTGGTGATTTGTTCCATTTTCTAATTTAAGATTGATATGCGAGCCATTGAGAAAAGGGTAAAAATGTTCCGGTAAATTCTTGCTTTAGGTGGAACGCGCGCTCCGTCGCGCGTTCAGGGAATCTACCACCCCTGCCCCTCCTAAAATAGGAGGGGACTTGCGACAGAGCGCCCGTTCCAGCAGACAATGCAAAACCAACTTCCGATTGGGGCGAACAGAGTTTCACGGCCAAGATCGATGCTTGAATCGCGTCAATCATTGCGACCAGCTTACTTATGGTGGGAAATTCATGCGGCGCAGGAGATCCTGAAAGCGTGGGTCGGAGTGTAGGGTGTCTAGGCGTGGATGTCTTTGGAGATCGGTTAATTTATAGTCACGATCTTGGTAGGCTTTTTCCAGATAGGAGAAAGCCTGGTCTTTCTCTCCCAAGCTAGCAAAAAACCAAGCGAACTCATACGCCCTGACATACCGGTGTTTCGACTCCTCCTTCAATCTGCGAAGCGCCCAATGGTAGAAACCTCGCATACCTTCCTTCGAGTATGCTTGTCCCACCCCGGCTACTTCGGCGGCACTCGCTCCAGAAAGAGTCATCCACTTTTGATAGGCGGCAATCGCCTGTTCATAATTACCATTTGCCATGTAAGCGTCCCCAAGACACCCGAAGCCAATGGAGAACTCGGGAAACAGTGAGACCGTGTTCCTTAACCGGCTGATTGCGATGTCATACTGACGCGCCAATACGTAGCTATTACCTACATTAGTACTGATCATCGGAGAGAGCGGGTCCAGTTGCTGCGCTCGTTCAGCCTCAGCGATAGCTTCGGCGTTCCTCTTCATGGTCGAAAGGTATTCTGAGTACCACTGGTGCGCCGTTGCATAATTTGGATTGAGCTCGATGGCGCGCTTGTACTCTTTCTCGCAGGCAGGCCAGTCCCAGTCGTATTCATAGTAAACAAGCGCCAGGGAAGTGTGGGCTTCGGCCGAGTCTTTGTCGATTTGCAGTGCTTTCTGCGCCGCTACCTTTGCTTTTGGGTAAGCGTCCCGGGGAGGCAGATGGCCCCAGTTTCCGAGCAAGGTGTAGGCATCCGCCAGCCCCGCGTAAGCCACAGGGTAGTGGGGATCTGTCTCGATGGCGCCCTGGAAGTTGTTAATAGCCTGCTTGAATCCTTCCTCGGTCCGCTTGTTCAAGAGGAACCGCCCAATTAGGTAAAGCCGATAGGCCTCAGGATTGACGAGGCGGGCGCTGGCCAGGCGGACTTGCTCGTTGGGCGTGATTTTGATCTGGATCTCGCTCGCGATGGCTCGCGCCACTTCGTCTTGCAGCACCAGCACGTCGCGCAGATCACGCTCGTAGGCATCCGCCCAGAGATGCCGGTCGCTGGGAGCGTGGAGCAGGTTAGCCGTGATGCGCACACGGTTATCTGAACGCTGCACCGTGCCTTCGACGACGGCGTCCACATTCAGTTCCTGCGCAATCTGCGGCAGTGGCTTCTTGGTGCCCTTATACTGCATCACGGAGGTCCGTGAGATCACCCGAAGCGCCCCGATCTTGCCCAGGTCCGTGATTAATGCCTCGGTCATGCCGTCGGCGAAGTATTCCTGTTCTTTATCACCCGAGAGATTTTCCAGGGGCAGGACGGCAATCGACTCGATCTTGGAACGGAGGCAACAGTGCGCCTCACGCCGACAGCCGACAGCAAACGATCGCGAATACCGCCGCATATTAAGCTAATCACTACCACCGCAATAGCGCCAACAACCCGCCAGTCAGCGCCGCCGAGCTTGTAAGGGGAACTCTCCCCTGCCGAGCGCGGTCCAAACGTAACTCTTTGTCTTCTATCGGGTATTTTGCCTTCACTCGTTTCCACTATCTGCAGACGACTCATCTCGCAGCGAGAAAAAAGTTGGGAATGAAGAGATGGGCTTTCCTCCCCTGTCTGGTGGTTTGTGGAATTGGGAGTAAGGGAATCGTTCACCGGGGCGATGAAGCGGTAGCCGTGACGAGGTAGCGTCTCGATGAAGCGGGGTTTGTCGGCGGAGTCGTCTAATTCCTCGCGCAGCCTCTTTACTGCCGCGTTGAGATTGTGTTCGAAATCAACGAAGGTGTCTGCAGGCCAGAGTCGCTTCTGCAACTCCTCGCGAGTGACGAGTTCCCCCGGATGCTCCAGCAATAGGACCAGCGCATCAATGGCGTGTCCATGCAATTTCAACTTCATTCCGTGCTTGCGGAGTTCTCCGGTGTGAGGGTCGAATTCAAAGGCCCCAAAACAAATCAGATGTCTCGAGCGGAGAGGGGTTTCCATTGCGGAAACCTCCGAGAGAATGCGAGGTAGGAAGGCGTGCCACGGAGCCAGTTCTTGAGATCAATTAGCCCCGGTAATTTAACTGGTAAAAATTCTATCACAAAACCCATTGCACAAGCAGTAAATCTATCCCCAATCCCGGCACTTAAGGTTCCATATTTCAACGAGTTACGCTTTCACCTACATTTGACACACAAATCAGCTGCCGTGCGGCTCCGCTGAGTTTAGTCCGCTGTATCGCAGCCGCCGTGGCGGGTCTGCGGCTTTTTCTGCATTGGCAATCATTTCGCTGGAGGGCGGAGCTCCGCGACGCCGCCTGACCTTACAATATTCGGATTAGTCCCTCGGAGAGAGCCAACAGTAAGGGCGAAGCATTCGTTTGAATGGTGGAACCTGATTTAGCTTCTGTCATCGAATGCTTCGCCCCTACAAGTTCTACGGGTTCTTGCAAGATCCTATGATTCGCGCTCAATTTTCAACTTTAGAAAATGAGTGGCACAGGAAATACACGGGTCATAATTTCGGATGGCCTGTTCACACTGTAATGTCAGTTTCTCGTCAGACAAATTAAGCCGTGAAGGAATGAAATTCCACAGGTCCTCTTCAATGGAGCGCTGATTTTGCGAAGTTGGAGGGACGATCTTTGCATCGAGGATCTTGCCGGCCTCATCCGATTCGGTAGCGATTGAAAAGAATTCCCCTGGGTGCTTCCGTGCATCCGTAACCCACGCCGGCTTTTGGAGGAACCTCATAGGCCGGCTTATCTGGCTTTTTATAATTCTCGATGATTCTAAGAGCTTCGTCACAAGCATAAAGGGTTTCAACAGCTCGAATGATGATGCTACGGAACGGATTGCGGCAATCAGCCGACAAACCAACCGACTGGGCTGCTTCTTGGGCGAGGGGAGAAAGCTTGGAGTAGTTGAGATTAAATCTTGCCAAGGGCCCGACGACGTAGGCGCCCCGTTTCTTGAGGGTAGAGTGCAAGGCATTGGAATGGGCCAAGTGTTCTTCACTGAACTCGTTGTCATATTCAGAAATCGGGATATCAAGCCCTTTATTGGAAACGAGCCGACCTTCGTTAAATGGGTATTCACTGGGATGGCTCAAGGCCACGAATTCGTAATCTCTTTCAAAATCCGGGAATGACAGACCGGCTGTCCAGCGCACCAATTCCTGAGCGGTGTCCCGCGCCCATTTAAGTTTTTCCACGAGAGGCAACAATTCCTGGCGATCGGGAACTCGATAAAATCCTCCCACCCGAACGTTAATTGGATGAATTTCGCGGCCCCCAATCAAGGCCATGATCTCATTGCCAATTTTTTTTAGTTGCAGGGCTGACTGGACAATACCCGGGTGATCCTTGGCCATTTGCAAAGCGTCTGGGTAACCGAGGAAGTCAGGAGCGTGGAGCATCGCGATATGGAGGACATGGCTTTCGATCCACTCTCCGCAATAGAGCAAACGGCGGAGTTCCCGGATGGGACCCTCGACGTGAACGCCGGCAATATTCTCCATAGCATGCACGGAACTCATTTGGTACGCCACGGGGCAAATGCCGCAGATCCGGGCCGTGATATCCGGGGCCTCGGTATAGTCTCGTCCTCGCATAAAGGCCTCAAAGAAGCGAGGAGGCTCATAGATTCTGAGTTTCACGTCGGCTACTTTGGAGTCTTTGACTTTGACATACAAAGCACCCTCGCCTTCCACGCGGGCCAGGATGTCGACTTTAATCGTTCTACTTTTCATGGGCTTCGCTCTCCCGACGGAATGGTTCGGCATAGGCGTTGAATCCTCGGAACATCTGGACGAGCTTCTCCTCTTTAATCCCAGAGTCCATCCACCAGGAGCTGAGGGAAGATGGGTTCGGTGTTTCCTTAGGCCCATAACACGCATAACAACCCCGTGAGTAGCTGGGACAAAGGGCATTGCAACCGGCATGTGTCACCGGACCGAGACAAGGGATCCCTTGTGTCACCATGACACAGGGAGTCCCTTTGCGTTTGCATTCCATGCAAACGCTGTAATGAGGAATATTGGGCTTTCGTCCATTGAGAAACGCACTGATCACTTCAACCAGTTGGGTTTTGTTAATGGGACAACCCCGTAATTCGAAATCAACCGGGACATGGTCGGCGATCGGGGTGGACTTATTCAAAGTCTCGATATAGCCAGGGACCGCATAGACGATGGAAATAAATTCTTTGACATCTTTGAAGTTCCTGAGCGCTTGGATCCCTCCTGCTGTGGCACAAGCTCCGATGGTGATCAGGAACTTCGAAGCCCGACGGACTTGATGAATGCGCTCCGCATCATGAGCTGTTGTAATGGAACCCTCCACTAACGATACGTCATACGGGCCTTTTACCACAGCACTGGACGCTTCCGGAAAATTGGCGATTTCGATGTGGTTGGCAATCAGCAAAAGATCATCTTCACAATCCAAGAGACTCAGCTGACATCCATCGCAAGAGGCAAATTTCCAAACAGCCAGTTTCGGTTTAGGTTTTTGAGGCATAGCTTCCTCTGATTGAATTCAGATCTCCCGCTTTGATATCAATTCTTTGACTTCGCTGTAACGGAAAACAGGGCCGTCTTTGCAGATAAAGCGTGGCCCGTACTGACAATGTCCGCAGAATCCCACGCCGCATTTCATGTTTCGTTCCATGGAAACATGGATCTTGTCCGTGGAAACCCCTCGTTTCTGTAATTCCATAGCCACATAGCGCATCATAATCTCGGGGCCGCACACCATGGCAGTGGTGTTGGTTGCCTCAAAAGGAGCTCGAGGGATCAGGGTGGTCACTACCCCTACGTTCCCTCGCCAATTTCCGAGGGCACGGTCCACCGTCACAGACACTTCTAAGTCTAATCGGGAGCGCCATTTTTCCAGCTCCCGACGATAAAGAATGTCGTCGGGACTGCGCGTACCATAGAGCAGGACTACCTTGCCATACTTCTCCCGATGGGAGAGCAAATAGTACAGTGCCGGACGCAGCGGAGCTAAGCCAATCCCGCCGGCGATAATCACGACATCATCTCCAACTGCCTCTTCAACCGGCCACTGGCTGCCATAGGGACCTCGAATTCCCAGAGCTATCCCCCCGTTTCAGCTTTCGCATGGTTTTGGTGACAGTGCCAACTTCCCGCGTCGTGTGGATCAAAATATCCGAGGAGGCTGGATTTCCGCTAATGGAAATAGGGACTTCACCGGTGCCAAAAATGTAAAGCATATTAAATTGCCCCGGGCTGAAACCAAGCTGCCGCTCGCCATTTTCCGGCTTCAACTCCAGGGTGAAAGTGTCGTGAGTTTCCTGGGCCGTGCGGGTTACCACATAAGGCAACGGAATCATGGGATCAAGAGTCAAGTTTCCCGTAGTCATTTTTTCACCCCATAAAAGTCCAAAAGCTGCATTCGTGTGGCTTCGAGACGCTGGGTGATGATGTTTGTAAATCGTTTAAGCAATTCATAACCCAGCTCATGGTCATTTTCACATTTCTGTCGGAGGCATTTCCCGTCCAGGGCAATGGCGCGGGTCAATTCAACGGCCTTGGCATCAAAATGCCAATAGTAAGGCGGGACAAGCCAGGACCAGCCCAGGATGTCACCCGCTTCGACGGTATGAATAATAATTGGTTCCATCCCGGCGGCGTGCGATTCGACGGCAACCCTGCCCTGGCGAATGATGTAGAACTGGTTCGCTTCCTCGTCTTCGTGAAACAGAAATTCCCCCGCGTTGAACCGGACGTTTGAGGCGCATCCAGTGATCAACTCCATAAACCGGGAGTCGAGGCCCTCCAAAAAGGGGTGGGTTCTAAGAATGGGTTCCAAGCTTTCCATGAGATCTCTCCTTTTTCTTGATATTGAGAGTCGCGAGACTCGATGTCCGCGAATAAAGGAATTCCCTAATTCCGATTACGGAGAAAGAGATTGAGGAGAGTCAGGACTACGCGAAGTCGGCTGGCTTCCCTCGCCCTCGCGAAAGGCTCTGGCTTCTTCGGTAATATCGATGCCTACGGGGCACCAGGTGATACATCGCCCGCAGCCCACACAACCGGAGGATCCGAACTGGTCGTGCCAGGATGCCAATTTGTGGACAAACCACTGGCGATAGCGAGATTTTGCGGAAATGCGGATGCTTCCGCCATGAATGTAAGTGAATTCTGTATTAAAGCAGGAATCCCACTTTCTCCATCGCTCAGCGTGGGCGCCGGTCAAATCCGTGACGTCCTGGACCGTCGTGCAGAAACACGTTGGGCAGACCATCGTACAATTAGCGCAATTGAGGCATCGCGCCGCAATCTTGTCCCAGTGTGGACTTTCCAGATTGCTGTAGATGAGCTCTCGGATTCCGGACGTGTCTATTTTTCTCTTGATCATGTTGGCTGCTTTTTCCACCGCCTCTGCAGCTTGCTGACGTCCGTCTTCGGAGGCTTCCGTGTGCTCAAGAGCCTCGATGGCCTGCACACCCTTGGGACTTCCTATCTCAACCAGAAATCGGTGCGACTGGGGCAGGATGAGCTCCGTCAGACAGAGGTCAAAATCTCCCTCGACCTTGGGTCCGGTTCCCATTGAAGTGCAAAAACAGGTAGGAGCCGCCTGGGTGCAATTGACCGCCACAATAAAATTATCCCGGCGTCTTTCTTGATAGATTGCGTCAACGAACTTGTCCTGGAAGCAGAACACGGTCCTGTGCTTTGATCGCGGCCAAATCACAGCCCCGAACTCCAAGGAAGGCATAGCGAGAAGGGGGGGCCTCGTTATCAAGGATCCTGAAAGTCTTTTTTTGACGAGTTGCCGCGAACAAACGCACTTCGGGTGGATGAAGAAAACGTTTCCAGCTATGCGGGCCCACCACATAGCCAAAGAAAGCCTTATCGTCCCGTTTTGTCAGGCGGTATCTTCCGGCCTCTTGCTCGTCAGTCCAACCCATTGGAAGGTCGTCAAGATTGTCGATAGGCCCTAGAGTAATGGCATTGTCTCGAATCGTGGGGCCGATCACCGAGTATCCCTGTTGTTTTAGCCACCCAATCAGTTCGCCCAGGGTTTTGCTTTCAATGAAGACAGAACCACCGGGTTTGAGTTGTTTTGTGTTCATGAGTGCGATCCGTCCTTATCAGGTCAGAAGCGAGTCAATTGAGTGAAACCAAGACTATAGCAATTCTGATCGATACCCCCCTCCCCGATCTGATAGGGCAGTTGTTTCTCCAAAATCAATGAATTGGGAGTCTTTATTCGGAACTTCAACAGTCCTAGTACGATCCGCAAATTGGTGAGAGAAGATTTGATGGAAAAGACTCTTCTGATGGGGGATATACCACACTTTTTGCGGGTGAAGACCCACGATTCAATGGTTCAAGGATGAAGTCTGGCTTCTCGATAAGAGTCCTCAAAATGCGAGACCTGAATCGTCATAGGCCATAAGTGCCCATGGTCGCAATATTTGGAAGGTCTTTTGCAAATTATAAATTTTGTCCTGGTTGTCACTGATGTTTTCTGCTCTAGCAATTCCTCCTCAGCTATTTGTCCAGGAGAAGGACAAGTTTCCTGACCAGTTGGTGACTCCGGCTCTGAACTACCTCACTTCAATTACCCTTTCCCTGCCCGTATTTGGGTTTTCAGAATGGGGATAGGGTGTCACAAATTACTGGCCCATGTGATTTAAGTCACTGCATTCCTTGTGGCCAATCATGATACTGCCCCCTGTAACTCCGGCAAGTTTCGCCGACATTCATTTGAAGCGGTGTAGGAACGTTCACCCCCAGATCCCAAGCGGTTTTCCTCCATGAACCAAAAGAAATACAAAACCATCATCCCGGATATCGCATTTTGGCAGGGGATGATCCCCTGTCAGGCGGCCTGTCCTGTGCGGACGGATGCGGGAAAATACGTCCAGCTCATTGCCGAAGGCAACTACGAAGAAGCCTATCTGGTGGCCCGCTCTCCTAATCCCTTAGCCTCTGTGTGCGGCAGGATATGTGCTGCCCCGTGTGAAGACAACTGCCGCCGGGGAAAAATTGATGCGCCCGTCACCATTCGAGGATTGAAGCGATTTGTCACGGAGAAGTATGGCGTCGAATCAATGGAACCAAATACTCAGGAAAAGTTGTTTGAGGGGGTGGCAGATGAGGGGAACAAACTACGGGGTCATTTGCCCGTGCTCCAACAAACTCGCAAGAGAGTGGGCCGCGGGCAGAAGGTTGCTGTGATTGGCGCCGGACCCTCAGGACTTGCCTGCGCCCATGATTTGGCCCTGATGGGATATGCGGTGACCCTGTTTGAAGCCTCCGACAAAGCCGGGGGCATGATGTTTCACGGCATCCCGGAGTTCCGGCTCCCTCGCTCCCTTATCGAAAAAGAAATTGACCGGGTAGAGCAACTCGGTGTCGAGATTCGTCTCCATACGCCGCTCACTCCGGCCTTTGGTCTTCGCGAGCTGAAGGCTCAGGGATACGAAGCAATCTTCATTGCGATGGGCGTACAGAAGGGACGGGATTTGAATGTAGAAGGGGCGGACCTGGATGGTTTGATCAAAGCCATTGATTACCTGATCAACATCAATAACGGGTACCGCGTTACCCTCGGACGAAAGGTTCTGGTCATTGGTGGCGGATTTGTGGCTTTCGACGCGGCGAGGTTGGCCCTTCGCGCGAGTCAAGATGCTGCCTCAGCGCCAGATTCTTCCGGTCAACTCCATACAGCGATGGATGCGGCACGATCTGCTCTCCGAGCTGGCGCGACAGAAGTCCATATCGCCAGCCTCGAATCCTTTGAAGAAATGCCAGTCATGCGAACGGCTCAGGGTAAAGAAGAATTTGAAGAAGCCTTGCGCGAGGGCATTCAATTCCATCCGCAACGGGGTGCCAAGCGGTTCATTGGAGAACACGGAAAACTGAAGGCGGTTGAGCTGATAGGAGTTCATCGCACTTATGATGACAACGGCCGTTTCAATCCTGAGTACGACCCCAACCTCAGCGAAGTGTTTGAAGCCGATACGATTATTCTGGCGATAGGACAACAAGCAGATCTTTCTTTTCTGAAACCCGAAGACAGGATCGAACTTACACCGCAAAAAACGATCCGGGTTGACTTGAACACTCTGGCGACTTCCTGTCCTGGGGTCTTTGCGGGAGGAGACGTGGCCTTTGGCCCACGGAACTTGATTGAGGCCGTCTCTAACGGAAAGCGTGCAGCACTTTCCATTGACGACTATTTGCGTGGCCCCGCAAGCCGGCCGGTCATCAATCTCACAGTTGAGAAATTGGCAACGCGGACTTACACAATGGCAGAAGGATATGAAACCTGCGACCGCCAGACTCCCCCTACCGTCTCTCTCAATCGAAGAACCGGAATCTCTGAAGTGGAGTCCTGTTTTAGTGAAGAGGAAGCCAGGCGGCAAGCGGAACGCTGCCTTTATTGCCATATTCAAACGATTTACGACCCGGAGAAGTGCGTCCTTTGCAACCGGTGTGTCGATATCTGTCCGGAATACTGCCTCAAGCTGGTGCCGTTGGAGGAACTGGACATTGATTTGGAGGCTCAACAGCGGATCTTGGAGAACGCAAATTTGCAGCTGGGACAGCCTCTTGCCGCCATGGTGAAGGATGACGAGAAGTGCATCCGCTGTGGCCTTTGCGCGATTCGCTGCCCTACGGATGCCATGACAATGGAAGTCTTTCATTATGAGGAGCAAGAATCCTATGCCTGATCCAAATCCTCAGCCGGAAGTCACCATCAATCCTCCCGTTCATCCCGAGGGGAAAAAAGAGAATGCACGCCGCTCCTTCTTGAGTCGATTGGGACTCGGTTCCCTCTTGCTGGCTTTGGCTGCCCAGGCGTATGCGTTCATGCGCTCTCTGGTTCCCAATGTCCTTTACGAGGAGCCAAAACGCTCTAAGGTTGGCCTCCCCGCGCAGTTTGGAGAAGGGGCCCGTTTTTTGGAAGAGAAAAGGGTCTACATCTTTCGGGAGCGAAATACCTTTTATGCCATTTCGGCTGTCTGCACGCACTTGGGATGCACCGTTAAGATGGAACGTTTAAATAAGCCCAAGAAGGTCAGCTTCGGGGGGCGTGAGTTTGAAGAGCAGGCAGAATTTCACTGTCCGTGCCACGGCTCTAAATACTTTGGAGACGGGACCAACTATTCCGGCCCGGCCCCTCGGCCACTGGCGTATCACAAACTTGAGCTATCACCAGATGACGGACAATTGGTCGTCGACCTCACGACTGAAGTGCCGCGTACTTTCCGGCTGACCGTCTAAGAAAAGAATCTCCCGGCAGGCGGGACCTCGACAGGAGAATCGCAGCAATGCCAACGAAACAAACTGCCTGGCAAAAAATCAAGTGGAGCTGGCAACCTTCGAGTGAGCGGGAAGCCGGTGATTCCATTGTCCGTAATTTTCTACTCCACTGGTTTCCGGCAAAAATTACCAAACGAAGCCTTTCCTGGAGCTATTCGTTTTGGCTAGGAACTATCTCCGCCGTTCTTTTCTTGATTCTCACGCTAACGGGAACTGTTCTGATGTTCCTCTATGTTCCTTCGGTTGAGCGCGCCTATCTTTCCGTTAAGGATCTGGAGTTCGTGGTTTCGTTTGGATGGTTCCTGCGCGGCCTGCATCGAATCTCAGCCCATTTGATGGTTGCTGTTGTGTTTCTCCATATGGTCAGGGTTTTTTTGGCGGGTGCCTACAAGAACGGAGCCGCAGCCAATCAAAACCGGCCCTTAAACTGGGTGATCGGGGTGGTGTTGCTCTTGGTCACACTTTTCCTCTCGTTTACCGGTTATTTACTACCTTGGGATCAGCTGGCGTATTGGGCCATCACCGTGGGGACGAATATCGCCAGCTCTGCGCCCATCGTCGGGGAGTGGATGCGTTTCCTGTTGCTGGGTGGGTCCACCATCGACCAAAACACGCTATTGAGGTTCTACGTCTTGCACTGTTTCTTTCTGCCTCTAATTGTTCTGCTCCTCTTTTCGTATCACATGTGGAGAGTGAGGAAAGACGGCGGGCTGGCTTGCGCGGACCAACTGGCACTGACTCAGAAAAAAGAGAAAGCAATCCCGATCAAGAGCAAGACCTATTCGTTGCTGGGAATTACTCGGGGTGCCACGGTTCACGTGGAAACAAGCCTGATCGATGAGGATTTACACACAGTTCAATCCTCTCCCAACGTAACCCGTCGGATTGCCGCTGTCATGGTCGGCACGCTCCTTCTGACGTCTCTATTGACACTTCTACTTCGAGCTCCGCTCGAGGAGCCAGCCACCCCCAGTATCACTCCAAATCCGGCAAAAGCTCCCTGGTATTTCCTCTGGCTGCAGGAGTTGGTCAGTGATACCACGTTTAGAATCGGCCATTTTACCGTCAATGGAGCGCTCCTGGGAGGAGTCCTGTTACCCGGTATTCTCGTCTTAGGATTGATTCTGTGGCCGTACTTTGACAAGTCTCCAGCTTCTGCAGTAGGAGTCTGGTTCGCCGCTGAACGGAAGAGACAGATTATTGTTTTTCTGATTGTTGTGCTGTGTGTTGCTATTTTGACTATCGTTGGGACATTCATGCGAGGACCTTACTGGGATTTCTATTGGCCTTGGCAGGCCTGGCCGGAAATACCACGAACGTTCTAGCCTTTGTCCATTTCACCGATCAGGGAGCAGTCGTGTACCGAAAAGACCTTATCTGGCTTTACTCATTTGGAGCTGCCACGCTGCTGGTGATGGTTTTTGTTGGCTGGGGATACTTCCAACCGGAGTGGAAAGACTATCAAGATGAGTTTAAGACTCTGGTGAGCCAAAAGTTTGGCCAGCAGAAAGCGGCCTTCATTCCCAGCGGGCTTCAGCAAATCTGGGCCAAAGACCTGGGAATTGTGGATCGCTGTATTACCTGCCATCAAGGTATCGACTGGAAGGGACTGGAAAATGCGCCGCACCCTTTCAGAACTCACCCGCGCGAGATTCTGCAAAAACATCCCGTTCAGGAATACGGCTGTACATCTTGTCATGGGGGTCAGGGTTATTCGACCGATAGGAAGCCGGCTCATGGCCTGGTGGAACATTGGGAAGAACCAGTCCTGGGTAAGGACATTGCAGAGCGCTACACGGTGAAAGACAAGAAAATCTTGCTCCAGATGAATTGTAATCAATGTCACCGCTATGATCGTGAGACCAAAGGAGCCGATGCCTTAAATCGGGCTAAGCAAATAGTCAGTGAAAAAAGTTGCCGGGCCTGCCACGCCATCAACGGCAGAGGAGGGGTCATTGGACCGGATTTGACCAATGTCGGTGCCAAGTCCCCTGAACAATATGACTATTCGCACATGTACGGAGTGAAGTCGGCCTTTGCCTGGCACGTCGCACACCTTCAGAACCCTAAAGCGCTTGTCCCTGAGACGGTCATGCCCAATTTCGGATTCACGAGTTCGGATGCTCAGGCCTTGGCCCTCTTGATCCTCAGCTGGAAGGATAAGACCGTGCCCACCCGATATCTTCCGGGAGCCCAACCTGTAGATCGTCCCACTGCCGAAGAGTTGGAAAAAGAAAAGCAGATGATGAGTGGCGAAGGAGCATTCTTTGTGACCCACCGCTGCTTCGTTTGTCATTCAGTCAGCACGCTGGGCATTGAATCCGCTGCCAAGATCGGTCCGGATCTGTCTGATGCCGTGGCCGATGTCCAGCGCCGATTTGGAAGAACATTGGAAGATTTTCTAGCAAACCCCACGGGAACAATGAGTGTTGTGCTGGCCACGCAAATTCAGCTGACGGACGCGGAAAAGCGGGAAGCGGTTGAAAAGCTGAAATCGGCTTATCAAAAGAAGTTGGCACAAAAAGAGTTGCAGCCACAAAAGCATTGAGATACGGAAGACATACCCATCTTTGTAATCCTAAGCGACATCTTCATTGAAACCGTGTTTCCGCGCTCATATGGCCATTATTTGAGGAGAAAGGAGAAGGTATGAGACAAAAAAGAATTCAATGGAACTGGCTGTGGGTGGGGGGCGGGGCCCTCCTGTTTTTAGCGTTTACTCTCATGAACTGCGGTAAGAAAGTGACACAAGTTCAGCGGGGGGGGACAGCAGAGGCGGCCATTGCAACTTATGTCGCGCCGGGTGATTTGGATGAGTATTATTTGTTTTATTCCGGAGGACATTCTGGAAACGTCTATGTGGCGGGCATCCCTTCGATGCGGCACATTAGCACGATTCCGGTATTCACTCCCTATCCGGCTACAGGTTATGGGTTTGATAAAGATTCGAAAGAGATGTTGGGAGGATACACTTGGGGGGATGCACACCATCCTTCAATCAGTGAAACCAATGGAGATTATGACGGCCGCTGGTTGTTCATCAGTGATAATGCGAATAACCGCATGGCGCGCATTGATCTGCGAGATTTTAAAACGAAGCAGATTTTTGGACCTATCCCGAATGTTTCCGGAAATCACTGCTCTTCGTTTGTAACCCCGAATACCGAGTACGTTTTGGCGGGTTCGCGTTTTTCGATTCCGCTTCCTCGGGGTACCTATGCACCCATCGAGCAATATGCCACTACTTACAAAGGGGTAGTGGCTGGAATCGCCATCGATCCGAAGACCGGACAGATGAGCCTGGGATGGGAAGTCCTGATGCCGCCATTCAACTATGACCTGGGCGATGCTGGAAAAGGGGCCAGTAATGGTTGGGGGTTTTGGACCTGTTATAACTCTGAGCGGGCGACGGGAAAATTGGAAGTCACCTCGACCCAGAAGGATCGCGACTATGTTGTGGCAGTGAACTGGCATGAAGCCGAGAAGGCCATCAAAGAGAATAAGTTCAAGATGATCGGCGGAGTGAAGGTCATTGACCCGAAAGATGCGCCGGGAGTGGTGTATCTTTTCCCCTGCGCTAAGAGCCCGCATGGCGTGGATGTCAGCCCGGACGGAAAGTACATTATCGCTAGTGGAAAACTCCAGTCCATCACCACGGTATTTAATATCGAGAAGGTTCAAACGGCGATCCAAAACAAAGATTTCACGGGTGATGAGGATGGCATCCCGGTGCTCAACTACGACAAAATCAAGGATGCCGAGGTCAACGTCGGACTGGGCCCATTGCATACCCAGTTTGATGACCAGGGCAATGCTTATACGAGTCTGTTTGTGGAAAGCGCCATTGCTAAATGGAAATTGGGAACTTGGGAAGTCCTCGACAAAATTCCCGTTACTTATAACATCGGTCACTTAGCCGCGGCCGAAGGGGATACGGCTCACCCCGCCGGGAAATACCTTGTGGCTCTCAACAAACTTTCCCATGGCCGGCATTTGAATGTTGGACCTTCCCAGCCGGAGTCGTCTCAATTGATCGATATCAACGGGGAGAAGATGAAACTGCTTTACGATGCCTTTACCGAACCGGAACCACACTATGCCCAGATTATCAAGACGGACAAGCTGAAGCCTATTGAGGTTTACCCGAAAGATGAGAACAAGAACGCCAACGCCATTTGGGATGTGAAAGATGCCTCACGTCGCACGAAACGGTTCGGATGTGAAAGTGAAGATGGTTGCGGTGCGCAGCAGCTTTGAGCCCAACAAGCTTGAAGTGAACCAGGGCGACAAGGTGACCATTTACCTCACTAACATCGAGCAGACCACGGACGAACTCCATGGGTTTGGCTTAAACGATTACAATATCAATGTAGTGGTCGACCCTGGAGAAACGAAGACGATTGAGTTCGTGGCCAATAAACCGGGAGTCTTCCCATACTATTGCACAAACTTCTGCTCAGCCTTACACCAGGAAATGCAAGGATATATGTTAGTTAAGCCGAAATAAGAAAATTCGCGCGATATGTGCTGAACGCCAGGGGTAGGCTTTGGCCGGCCTCTGACGTTCAGCTTTCTTCAGGAGAAACCTATGGAAGGCAAAAGGGTACCGTTGGACCCCCTAGAGAGAGCGTCCTCACAGGGAACAAATCCTGAAAAAAAAAGCGCATTGGATCAGGCCATGGCATTCTTTGATCTGCCGCTCAATCTCAAAAGCCGCTTCGTGATCTTAATCGCGGTATTCCTGTTGGTTGGCAATTTTCTATTTCCGCTCTGGACGATGACTTTTACCTCCAATCAGTATCTGGATGGATTGGCATTACAAATCTACCCATATCAGTTGGAAGGGGGAAAAACTCCCAATCGCGATGATTTGCGGGAAATTAATTCGCTCAACCACTATATTGGGATGAGACCTTTGCTGGAGAGTGATTTTAGTGAATTTACCTGGCTTCCCTTCGTGCTCGGCATCCTCGCCATCCTGTCATTAAGAGCGATGGTGATTGGTAAGATGGCAAGTCTCGTTGACGTTTTTGTTCTTTTTTCCTACTTTGGCTTATTCTCTTTTTGGAGCTTCTATCACCGGCTATACTCTTACGGGCACAATCTCGATCCTGCGGCAGCCATTAAAGTTCCGCCGTTTACGCCCCCACTATTCGGCATGAAGCAGATTGCCAATTTCACAATCTATAGCCTCCCGGCCCCAGGTTCTTTTTTACTGGTTGGCTTTTCATTGCTCTTGCTGCTGGCTATTTTCCTCTCCAGAAAACCGGAACCACACTAACAGGAGTGGCTGGATCTTTTTAGCGCTGTCCCGCTTGCATCCACCCTAATTGAAGGTCGAAAGAATGCGACTCTTTCCATGGATCACCCTAGCGTGGTTTCGGGTCACTCAACAGAGAGTCCTCTTGTGGAGTCTGCTGGTGCTTAGTTGCGCTCCGGCTGTGCAGGCCGAAATTCTGAAGGTCGGCATGAGTCTCCCTTTCCAATCTGTTGTGGCCGCATTGGACGCAGCAAGCCCTGGGGATACGATCCAGATCTTTCCAGGGGTCTATACGGGGAAAATCAAGCTGGACAAAACAGTGACGTTAGAGGGATTCGAAAAGCCCATCTTGCGCGGTTCCGGGAAAGGCAGCGTGCTCGAGGTGCTAGCTCCCAAGTGTATCATCCGCGGAGTCATTGTTGAACATAGCGGCGATGACCTGCGGAACGAGGATTCCGGGATTCTGCTCAAGAGCAACGGAAATCAAGTTGAGAACAACGAACTGCGAGACATTCTCTTTGGCATTTACCTCTACCACTCTTCGGGAAACCGCATCCGGCATAACCGAATCCAGGGGAGGTCTGAGCTGGAGATGGGAGAACGCGGCGCCGGTATTCATCTGTGGAATTCAGCCAACAATTTCATTGAAGGGAACTCCATCACGGAAACACGGGACGGGATGTATATCCAGAACAGTTCCCATAATGTGATGCGCCAGAACCATGTTTCACAATTACGTTACGGCCTGCATTACATGAATTCCGACGATAACCAATTTGAGGAAAACGTTTTTTCCCACAATGTAGCGGGCGCTGCCATTATGTACTCGCGAGGCATTCAATTCCGGAGAAATGCCTTCATGCATAATCGGGGATTCAGTTCTTTCGGGATTCTTTTCCAAGGTTGCGAAGATAACCTGGCCGAAGGCAATTTTATTATTGATAACGCAACTGGCCTTTTCTTGGAGGCAGTCCGCCACACAACTTTTCGAAAGAATATCATCGCAGAGAATGACGTCGCCATGCAGATTTTCAGCAGTTCTGAGGAGAATCTCTTCTCGGAAAATCAATTTGTAGAAAACCTCAGTCCGCTCCGGCTCGTCGGAAAGAAGACCGCTTCTTTCTGGCAGGAGGGTGGCAAAGGAAATTTCTGGAGTGATTACGACGGGTATGACTTGGATGGTGACGGGGTGGGGGATGTTCCCCACAAGATTCAAAATATATTTGAATATTTGGAAGGGAACTATCCTCGTTTACGACTGTACTTAAATAGCCCCGTCGCGCAAGCACTGGCGATGGCTGAAAAGACTTTTCCAGTGATCACGGGTTCCGCGGAAATTGATTCAGCTCCCCTGATGCGGGCAATGGAATACCCTCTCCCTTTACAGACGAAACAAGCCTCGAGTTCCGCCCATTTGCCATTGGCAGTGCTGTCCGTGACGATGCTGCTTACCGGGGTCGTTGCCGTTGGAAAGGGGCTCCGACGATGATGATTCGAGTAGACAGGCTGACCAAATCCTACGGAGAATTCACGGCGGTCGATGCCGTTTCCTTTGAAGTCGCAGCAGGGGAGACCTTTGCTCTGCTCGGTCCTAACGGGAGCGGGAAAAGCACCACTCTCAAATGCTTGGCCGGGTTAGCGCGTCCCGCCGGTGGGGAAATGACGATCAAAGGTTTTGATGTGGTTCGGCAGCCGCGGGAATCTCGCAGGTGGCTTAGCTATTTACCGCAAAGGGTTAGTTTTGATGAGAATCTGACGGCACGGGAAATCTTACAGTTCTATGGCCGGCTGAGAAAAGTGAATCCCTCCCGAATCGACCAACTGGTCGCGAGCCCACGCTTCCATTTCAATGGGTTCAGCGACCGATTGGTCAGTGAGTTTTCGGGAGGAATGATCCAACGATTAGGCCTGGCTGTGGCCTGCCTTCCCGATACGCCGGTCCTCATTCTAGACGAGCCCACCGTCAACCTCGATCCAGAAGGAGCCATTCAATTCAGAGAATTTCTTGGCAATCTCAAGCGAGAGGGGAAAACCATCTTGTTTTCGTCGCATGTCCTTGCCGACGTGGAGCAGCTTGCCGATCGTGTCGCCATTCTGATTGGGGGAAAACTGATTGCACTGGAAACCATCTCGGGATTGCGAGAAGACCTGATGCACACCTGCAAGATGAGAGTTGTTCTGAGCAATCCGGATCCTCGCTGGGCCGAGACGGCCCGGCAAGCAGGGGCAGAAACCTCCAACTGGGATGGAGATTCGCTCTTGATCACTTCCGACCCGGGAATCCGATTCGGCATTTTAAAGGCCATGGAATTTGCCGGAGCACAAGTGGCCCGATTTATGACTGAAGAGTTGTCATTGGAAGATATCTATCTTAGTTATGTCCGGAAAAAGGTCTGAATGTGAATCCGCAAAAGGTGGTTGCGCTCTGGATAGCTCCGGTCATTGCAATATTCCTAGCAGCCTGCTTTCAGAAGGCGGTTGATCCCGTTGAAATTGAAGCTTCTGATATGTGCAGTTACTGCAAAATGGCGATCTCTGAAAAACGTTATGCCGCCGAGTTCATCGATAAAGAAGGCGAGGCGTACAAATTTGACGATTTGGGGTGCATGAAGGAATTCCTCCACACCAAGAAACTTGGCCAAAATGTTCCACAGTATTATTTTGCGGTTGATTATGAGACAAAGCGCTGGTTACCCGCGCAGCTGGCCAGTTTTGTACGGTCCAGTCAATTTAAAACGCCTATGAGCGGCGGGATTGTAGCACTCCGGGAGAGAACACGAGCAGAACAACTGGCTCATGATACTCAAGGAACAGTCATGACGTTTGCCGAAGTCTTTGGACCTTAGACTTTGGACCTTGGACATTCAACTTTTACTTTGGACCTTGGACCTTTGACCTTAGACCTTAAAGTGGAGTTCTGAATGGATTTTAATGCGATCTTCAACATCGCACGACTTGAATTGAAGATAAACATTCGCAATCGTTGGACACTGATCTTTGCCTTGGCATTTGCGGTGCTAGTTGTGGCGATTGCTTATTTTGGTCTCGTCACGGCCGGTACAGTTGGGTTCCAGGGTTTTCTCAGGACATCTGCCAGCTTATTGAATCTTGTTCTCTACATCGTTCCTTTGGTCGCTCTTGTGATGGGAACCATGAGCTTCACGAGTGAAAAAAACTCCGGTGATTTATTGTATGCCCAGCCGGTCACTCGAATGGAAATTCTCATCGGGAAGCTGGCGGGACTTTTTGCATCGTTATTGACCTCCACCCTGATTGGTTTTGGGCTCGGTGGCCTGATCATCGCTGTCAAGGCTGGACCCGAAGGAGTGCTGCGTTACCCCCTGCTCGTAATTTCTTTCGATGCTCCTCGGATTGATTTTCCTGGCTTTGTCAGCCTTGGTGGCTGCCTGGAGCCAGAGGAAAGCAAAGGCGTTTGGAATCACGCTCTTTCTCTGGTTCTTTTTTGTGCTTTTCTACGACTTGCTGGTCATTGGCGGTACGTTTTTGCTTCAGGAAAGAATAGCCAACCGCTTTATCTTTTTTTCGCTGGCGGGAAATCCGGTAGATATGGTGAGGGTGGCCAGTCTCATTGTGCTCAATGGCAAGCCGATTTTTGGCCCAGCCGGCGCAGGCGCTAGTAAAATTCCTGGGCGGAGACACGGCGAGCCTATTGGCCTTGGTCCTCGGGCTTGTGTGCTGGGTTATATTCCCGATCTACCTTTCGAGCCGATCGATGAATGAGCAGGACATCTAACGATTGGCGATTATCAATCATGTGACTTTGTCGGGGCGAAGCATCCATCAAGCTGACGGATGCTTCGCCCCTACTTATTAGAAAAATGAAGAAACTTTGGATTATCGTTTTTCCGGTCGTTGTTGTGCTCGGTGCCAGTGGATATTTTGCATGGCGCTATGTTGCCAGTGAGCGTGAAGAGCAATTGCATTTTCAAAAGAATGAGACGAAGCTGATCGTTTCCAATCTCGCTCACGCTCCTGTCGAGTTATTACAAGCGGGAAAAAACCTGGAAGGAGCCAAACCGGTTAGCGGCTTCGATGGAGAAAGTGCCTGGCTGCGGCAAGGAAATTATTTTCTTAAGGCACAATTTCCAAACGGGACAGCTCTTTATCCTGTACCGATCGCCGGGTATCGGAGTGGACCTGATCAGGATGGACTTTTTACGCTCACCATTCGTTCCTTGCCGCTCGAACAGCCACCAAGACCATCCGCTGCGGCCTCCGACTTTGCCTTTATTCCGCCAGGGCACGTCTTGTTTGGAGACCGGCTGAATCCGCGTGAGCCGCACTTTGTCTGGTTGCCCGGATTCTATGTGTCTCTGTTTGAAGTATCCAATTCGGAATTCAAAGCGTATCTAGATGATCCTGACGGATATCGCAATGACCAGAACTGGACAGAAGAAGGCAGGCATTGGAAAGCCGGTAATGGCTGTCGGGCGACGGCGCTTCTAAAGCCCATGGATGGAGATTACGCTCGATTTGGTCAGGCTGACCAACCCGTCGTACTCGTCAATTGGTTTGAGACGGATTCGTATTGCCGCTGGCTGAGCAAGAAGTACGGAAAAGGAATCTGGATATTTTCACTTCCGAGTGAGGCCGAGTGGGAGAAGGCAGCCAGGGGCCCGGACAATTTTGATTATGCCTTAGGTGCCAGTGTCAGCGACCAGGAAGTGAGCCAATATAACTGGAAGAAAAATCCGACAGCAGAAGTCACTGTGATCGGATCCCAACTCTCTCGGGAAAAATTTGTTCCCAACCGCTATGGACTGTACCACATGACTGGAAATGTTTCCGAATGGACCAGTACCCTCAATCGTCCTTATAACCGAGAGCATCCTTATGCCGATGATGACCGGAATCGTTCCGACCTAACCGGGACTCGAGTGGTCCGAGGAGGATCTTGGTACACCGCGAGCACCGCTGTCCTCTACATTCCTTACCGTGAAACTTTCCCGCCGGAAGTCAGCACCCCCTACCTCGGATTCCGGGTTGTTGCTCGCTTGCTCCCGATGCGGTCATCAGAGAAATAACCTGTTCGAAGGTCTTCTCTGCTGTTTGCATGGAGATCCTTCGGGTGGAGTTTTGAAAAGAGGATCGTTCCGCGTTTGGCTCTCAGAAAGTAAGGTGCCCATGCTACGTATTATCCTGAGTATGCTCACTGTATTAGCCATCATCTATATCGTCCCTTTTCTGGTATACAGTCTGTTCACGGTTCTTACTGACCTGAAGCCGCCCTCAAATGTCTCCCCTGCTCGATTTCTCTTGAGTATATTTGTCTCCAAAACAGGGACGGCGTTTGCCTTTGTGCTTATTTTCTATGTTGCCCGGAATTCATTTAGCAGCCACTGGCTCCTCTATGCCTTTGCCTGGTGGGTCATGTTCGTCGTTGGAGAGTTTGGGAATGCGATTGGCCCCGGCTACTCTTGGAAAGAGGCCATGGCAGGCATCATTTCAGAGACTATCTATCTGCCACTTTCGGCGTTCATCACGAACTGGCTGATCGGTATGAGATGAAACCAGGGGAAACTGCTGAGCGAGGAAACTCCTTTGACAGTGACTGTTCTATGCGAGCATGATGGAGGTGTGACGGATTTGAACGCACGCAGAAACACGCCATTTCTCCGAGAGTGAAAGGAAGGGTTATGCCAATTAAAATTGTGACGATTTGCGGGAGCGTGAGGCCGAAGAATTACACTTCCATGGCGCTGGCGGTAGTGTTGAGTGAGTTCGCGAAGCAGAAAGATGTGGATGTGGAGGCCATCGATCTCGCAGAGTACGACCTTCCTTTTCCCGGCACCCCGTCGCGGGATAATTCCAGCGAGCGTTTCCGGGAGTCCGTCAAGGGCGCTACAGGGGTTGTCCTGGCCACTCCCGAGTATCACGGAAGCTTCAGCAGCGTGATCAAGCTGGCGATTGAAAACTTGGGTTTCCCGAGTGTGCTGGCAGGCAAGCCTATTTCCTTGCTTGGTGTGGCAGCCGGACAGATTGGAGCCATCAAATCTTTGGAACACCTCCGCAGCGTGTGTTCCCATGTCGGTGCCATCGTCCTTCCGAGCCTTGTGTCCGTCGCCAATGTACAGCAACTTTTCGACAAAGAAGGGCGGTGCCTGGACAGTTCTGTGGAGAAGCGCATCCGTGCCGTCGCGACGAGCTTGGTGGATTACATCCACGGAGCCATCTGTCCGAGGATGGTTTTGGAAGCCATGGTTCGAAGTGAGGGTGAAGAGAGACCTGTTGTGTAATTCGGGAAGCAGTTGAGATACCATTCCGCGGGGCCGACGGACCCGGCCTACGGCAATCACGAGGTCCTTTGTTTCCCTTCCGCTTGCTTAGTCGATCGATTGACTTCCTCCTGCCAGTCATGTAGTGTGAGACATCGTCTCCTATGGATCTTGGGTGCCTAAGGTTCCCTAAAGAAGGTCCGGTCATGAAGCCCCTTCCATCTCTTGCCATCGTCACCCAAAGCGAGAAGATGCGTTTGATCTTATCCCGCGTCGAAGCCATTGCCGCATCCGACAGCACGATATTGTTGATAGGCGAAACAGGCGTCGGAAAAGAGCTCTTTGCCGATTACATCCACAGGGCAAGCCCGAGGAGTGATCGCCCATTTGTCAAAATTGCCCTTTCGGCGATGCCTCATGATCTGCTCGAAAGTGAGCTCTTCGGTCACGAAAGAGGATCCTTCACCAGTGCCGTGAGCGAAAAGAAGGGGTTGTTTGAGCTTGCCCATACGGGAAGCCTGTTCCTTGACGACATCGACGATGTTCCTATGCCCACGCAATCCAAATTGCTCCGCGTTTTGGAATCGCAGGAAGTCCTTCGGGTTGGAGGATCTGCGACCATCCCGATTGATGTTCGTTTGATTGCAGCCTCCAAAGTAAGCTTGAAAGAAATGGTGGAGCACGGTTCCTTTCGGGCGGATCTCTATTACCGGATCAATGTTTTCCCGGTTCAAATTCCTCCGTTGCGTGAGCGGCGCGAAGACCTCCCCTTATTGTTACAACATTTTTTGAAACGGTTCGCGCCTGGCAAAGCCCTCTCTGTGTCGCCGGAGGCCCAAGAGGCATTGGCCCATTATGATTGGCCGGGGAATGTCCGCGAACTCAGAAACATTATGCAACGGCTGGCACTGTTTGCGACTCAGCGAGATTAACCTGCAGGATCTCCCTCCCGAGCTTCACGACGGCCATCCTGTCGAGCTTCTGGTCAAGGCTTGCACGAAATGTTTCATGGAAGAATCGCTTCAATTCAATGACGTCATCACCTGCCTCGAAGTCAACTTGCTGAAGCAGGCCCTCCAGGAAACGGGCGGTAACCGCAGCCAGGCCGCCAAAGTTCTCGGCCTCAGCCTCTCCACCCTCCGCGACAAATTGAAAAAGTATGGGTTGGAAAACCACACGGATCCTTGTTAGTGCTGATTGTTTGGGTAGAACGAGCACGTGGGCCAGCTGTCCCCCGCTCCACCTTACCATGGGAATCGCAAAGCTTTGGAAGCCACGATGAAAGCGTTTTCTGCATTCATCGTGGGCTTTTCCGCGGGCACAGACTCCCGCTCACAGCTCCCCCCCTTGTGCAAGGGGGGACGATGGCCTGTGCCAAAGGAAGGCCGACGAATCCATTGAAATGAAAAGAACACGACGGTCACAGACCGCCGCTACAACATTTGTGCAGGCCGGAGCGCCCGCTCCACCTCGTTTCGTTGAAACAGCTTCCGTACTGCTAGCTAAAGCAGGATTTCCTCTTTCTCTCCCCCGTCACAAGGGGCGTTATGACTAACGGAATTCCGCAAACATCCTAACGGATTCCCGTTACCTGCCGGATCTCAAACCTTATATTCTATTCACTTTTCCAGTCCATTTTAGTGGCAATCGATTTGCTTAAGTAGCTTCAGCCAGTTGGAATGGGATCCAATCAATTCACGACAACAATTCATTGCTGCCATGGTGATCGAGCCAGGTCAGACCCATCTTCTTTCACTTCCGGGGGAAGTCGTTGAGATCTTCGAAAAGGGGGGGCATTGTCTGACCAAGATCGCCCTAAAGCATTCGAACTTGCTGGATATCACTGCTGAGAATCTTCAGGACGCTCATCTCGGAGATCGGGTCATCATTGAAGCCAAGATCACGATCGACCGGATCAGATCTCAAGATCTCAATGACGAACTCGACCCTGATTTTGTAAAGCAAATCAACTAGACCGGGAATGAGTGTCTCCACATCAAATATTGAAGGAGGTCTCGATGAGCGATAAACCCCTTACTATCTGGGAACAGGCTCAAATGCTAGGCTACTCACGACGCGATTTCCTGCAGTTTTGCGGCTGGATCGCTGCTGCTGCTGGCATCGAATCCACCATGCTCCCAAAGGTCGTGGAAGCCCTCGATAAGAAGCCGCGCCTTCCTGTTGTCTGGTTCCATTTTCAGGAGTGTACATGTTGTAGTGAGTCCTTCATTCGCTCTTCTCATCCTATCGTCGCGGATATCATTCTGGACAAAGTCTCCCTCGATTACACCGAGACCTTGCAGGCAGCGGCCGGCAAACAGGCCGAAGAGGCTCTGCATAAGACCATGACTCAATTCAAGGGCCAATACTTGATGCTGGTTGAAGGTTCGGTGCCAACCGAGGAAGACGGCGTTTACTGCTGTATTGCCGGCAAAACGGCGCTCGATATTCTTAAAGAAGCTGCCAGCGACGCCAAGGCGATTGTGGCTTGGGGAAGCTGTGCTTCGAATGGCTGTATTCAGGCGGCCAAACCCAATCCGACGGGAGCAACGCCGATTCACAAACTCGTCTCCGGCAAGCCGATCATCAACGTTCCTGGGTGTCCACCGATTGCCGAGGTCATGGCGGGAACGATCGTTCATTTGCTTGCGTTTGAGCGTATCCCCCAACTGGACGGACTTGGACGGCCGAAGGCTTTCTATTCCCGGCGTGTTCACGATACCTGCTACCGAAGGCCCAACTATGATGCGGGCTTATTCGTCCAGGCCTTTGATGATGAGAATGCCAAGCGCGGGTTATTGTCTCTACAAAATGGGATGCCGCGGACCGGTCACCTACAACGCCTGCGGCGTGATGCGTTGGAACAACGGCGTCAGTTTCCCAATCCAATCCGGCCATGGCTGCATCGGCTGCAGCGAGGCCAATTTCTGGGACAACGGCCCGTTCTATCAGCACCTGGCTTCTTTCCCGGGGTTCGGGATTGAGACGACAGCGGATAAAGTCGGCCTCGTTGTGGGAGCTGGGACATTGATCGGTATTGCCGGTCACGCCATCTCGACCAATATCCGAAAACGCAAACTCATCCTTGAGGAAATCGAGAGCAGCCGAAACACTTCGGATACGAAGAAAGGAGATGAATAATGGCTAACCGAATCGTGATTGACCCGATTACCCGAATTGAGGGGCATCTTCGCATCGAAGTGGAAGTCAAGGATGGAAAAGTCGTTGACGCTTACAGTTCAGGAACCATGGTCCGTGGCTTTGAAATCATCCTCAAAGGCAGGGATCCACGGGACGCCTGGGCTTTCACGGAGCGCGCCTGCGGGGTTTGCACTACAGTCCATGCCTTGGCGTCGGTGCGCACGGTGGAAGACGCATTAGGGATTACAGTGCCACCCAATGCCGAACTGATCCGCAATTTGATGTTCTGCACGCAATATATGCAAGACCATGTCGTCCATTTCTACCACCTTCACGCGTTGGACTGGGTCGACGTGGTGAGCGCGCTGAAAGCAGACCCTAAGAAAACGTCGGAGCTTGCCCAGAGCCTTTCCAATTGGCCCAAGAGTTCTCCAATGTATTTCTCAGATATCCAAAAGAGGCTGACCGCTTTTGTGAGTAGCGGCCAGTTGGGCATCTTCGCCAATGCCTACTGGGGGCATCCGGCATATAAGTTACCGCCTGAAGTGAATCTCATCGGAACGGCCCATTATCTGGAGGCTCTTGAGTGGCAAAAAGAAATTGTGAAGATTCATACCATTTTCGGGGGAAAGAACCCGCACCCCAATTATCTGGTTGGAGGGGCACCTTGCTCGATTAATCTGGACGAGTCGAATGCCATCAATGCTGAACGATTGGCTCATGTGAAACAATTGCTGGATCAAGCCAAAGAGTTCGTCGAACAGGTCTATCTGCCGGATCTGATGGCGGTAGCCTCCTTCTATAAAGATTGGGGGGCGATTGGTGGAGGTCTTAAGAACTACCTGGCGTATGGCGATCTGCCCACTAATGGCTACTCTGAACCTGCCAAGTTTAAGTTTCCGCGTGGAGTCATCCTCGATCGGAATCTGAAAGAAGTCTTGCCCGTGGATGGCAAGAACCGCAAGGAGATTCAAGAATACATCTCCCACTCATGGTATGAGTATTCCGGGGAAAACACAATCGCCAGACATCCATGGGAAGGCGAAACCAAACTAAAATACACAGGCCCTAAACCTCCTTACGAGCAGCTGAATGTTCAACAAAAATACAGTTGGTTGAAAACCCCGCGTTGGAATGAACATGCCATGGAAGTCGGTCCCCTGGCCCGGTTGCTCGTTGCTTATGCATCTGGTCGGGAAGATGTCAAGGAAGTGGTGAATGAAGCCCTGAAGAAGCTAAACGTTCCTGTCGAGGCTCTTTTCTCGACGCTTGGCAGAACCGCCGCGCGCGGGTTGGAAACCCGGCTGATCGCACATTGGTCCAATGAGTTCTTCGACCAGCTCATCAGCAATATCAAGAATGGCGATACGCGGACCTTTAACGATGCCAAGTGGGAACCAGACACCTGGCCGGCGGTGGCCGAAGGGGTTGGGCTTTCTGAGGCTCCCCGAGGCGCACTGGCTCATTGGATCGTGATTAAAGACAAGAAGATTGCCAACTACCAGCTGGTCGTTCCGAGCACGTGGAATGCTTCTCCCCGGGACCACCTCGGGCAAATGTCAGCCTACGAAGCCTCGCTGATCGGGACTCCGGTTCATAATCCCGAGCAACCCCTGGAGGTGCTCAGAACGATTCATTCCTTCGATCCCTGCCTGGCTTGTGCCGTGCACCTGTACGACGAAAAAGGCAGCACAGTCCATCACCTCAACACGTTTTAGGAGGGGTTTATGGGAACGACGACAATGCAGAGAGTTTATGTCTGGGAACTGCCCGTCCGCTTCTACCACTGGATCAATTCCCTTTGCGTGGGCGTCTTGATCGCGACCGGCTTCGTCATTGGCCGTCCCCTATCCCTCCAGGTTGGCGGAGAAGCGGCCTTCGGCTATTGGTTCGGGACGGTCCGGTTTCTCCATTTTGTGGCCGCGTTCATCTTTTTCTTTAACTTTCTCTTCCGGATCTATTGGGGATTTGTCGGAAACACGCTATGCCCGCTGGCATTTCTTCATCCCCTTGAAAGCGGAGCCAGTGGAAGGAATTGGTGGAAGTCCTTAAAGTGGACATCCTCCAATCCAGTGCCAAACCCATTGACTCCATCGGGCACAACACGCTTGGCAGGGCTCACCTACTTTCTGACTTTTCTGGCGTTTGTGTTTCAAAGTCTGACGGGATTCGGCGATGTACTCCGCCATGAGTAAGGCCTGGCTGCCGCATTTGTTTGCCTGGATCGTCCCGTTGATGGGAGGCGATTTCGCTGTGCGCCAGTGGCACCACATGATGATGTGGTTTTTTATTATATTTTCCATAGTGCATGTTTACCTGGTCTTCTACCACGATTATGTAGAAGGACGAGGAGTGTTTTCTTCCATGGCCGGAGGCTGGAAGTTTATCGAAAAGCGAAACAGTTGATGATTCCTAGTGGCAGCCAAGACCGCCATGCTTTTTGCGATGGTCGCGGCTGCTTGAAAACCGCAAACGTGACTTTCTTCGATCATGGCTAAACCTGAAATTCTTGTCTTAGGCATCGGAAATTACTTGTTGGGAGATGAAGGGGTGGGAGTTCACGCGATTCATGAACTTGAGCGCGAAAAACTCCCGCCCTTTGTTACTTTGGTTGATGGCGGTACGGGTGGCTTCCATCTTCTCTCTTACTTTTCCGACTATGAAACGATCGTCATGATCGATGCGACGATGGACGGCCAGCCGGCCGGATCCCTGCGTATCATTGAACCGCGCTTTGCCTCGGACTTTCCCCGCGCGCTCAGCGCTCATGATATTGGATTGAGAGATCTTATCGAATCAGCGGTGCTGCTGGGTCCACTCCCTAAAATCTATCTCGTCACGATTTCGATTGCCGAGATACAATCTCTGCGCACAGAACTTTCCCCGGCGGTGGCGGAATCTCTCCCTCGAATCACTCAGTTGGTCCATTCCTTATTGAATTCGATAGCCGGTGTTACCACGTCCCGTGTTATTGTATAGATGAACGGAATGGCCGCCTGATCATGCACGAGTTATCCATTGCTCAAAGCATTCTGGATATTGTCCGTGAATCTATTCCGGAGACCTGCTCCGCCGAAGTTCAGTCCATAAAGGTTCGATTAGGCGGGTTGTCGGGAGTTGTGCCGGAGTCGCTCGATTTTTGTTTTTCCGCCATCACCAGCGATACGTCTCTGAGACAAGCTAAGACTCAATATCGAACGAGTTGAGACGCAGTTGCATTGTGCGGATTGTGGGGAAACCTCCAAGATTAAAGGTCCCCTTTTCCTCTGCCCGGAGTGCGGGAGCCACGATATTAAGCTCATCTCTGGCACGGAACTCCAGGTAGTTGAGATCGAAATGGCTGAGAATGGGTCGGAGACTCAATGAACATCATCACCATCGAACGAAAAGTCCTGGAGAAAAATGACGAGATCGCGCAACTGAATCGCTCGGCATTGAAACAGCATAGCGTGTTTTCGATCAACTTGGTCAGTTCACCGGGCTCTGGAAAAACAAGCATACTGGAGCAAACCCTGGGTATTCTGCGGGGTCGTCTCCGAATCGGCGTCATCGAAGGGGATGTGCAAACGGATTTTGATGCTCAACGTGTGGCCCGTTACCAGGTGCCCGTGATCCAGATCGTGACGAACGGGGGGTGCCACTTGGAAGCGCGGTTGGTCCAGGACGCCATGGCCCAGATGGACCTGCATCAACTGGATCTCCTGGTCATTGAAAATGTCGGGAATCTGGTTTGTCCAGCGAACTATGATCTGGGCGAAGCGCTCAAAGTAGTTGTGGTCAGTACGACGGAGGGGGATGACAAACCCCTTAAATATCCGGGAATGTTTCGCCATGCTTCCATTTTGATCATCAATAAAATCGATCTACTTCCCTATGTGAACTGCAACCTGGAAGCCTTGAAGCAGAATGCCCTCAATATTAATCCTTCCTTGAGAGTATTCGAGACTTCCTGCACAACCGGTGCGGGTATTCTTGAATGGTGCCATTGGCTCAAGGAACAATCCGCATCGTCGTGATCGAACGGGCTCATATTGTCATCCGGGGGGCCGTTCAAGGGGTAGGATTTCGGCCCTTTGTGTATCGTCTCGCCACACGAGATGAATCTTTGTGGCTGGGTGCTCAACTCTCCACAAGGGGTATTCATCGAGGTTGAAGGCGAGGCGGGGTCCTAGACACTTTCCTCCTCCGCCTGGAGCAAGAAAAACCTCGCGCTGCTTCGATCCAGAGTCTTGAATCGACCCGCCTGGACCCTCTTTTCTTCCGGAGTTTTTGAGATTCGTCACAGCGACCATCAGGGAGAAAACCTGACTCTGGTTTTGCCTGACATCGCGACTTGCCAGGATTGTTTGCGTGACGTATTCGATCCCAACGATCGCCGCTACCTCTACCCTTTTACCAACTGCACAAACTGTGGCCCTCGTTTTTCGATCATCAATGCTCTCCCTTACGATCGTATCCATACCTCGATGAAAGCCTTCGCAATGTGCCCGCAATGCCGCAAAGAATATGAGGACCCGCTTGACCGCCGGTTCCATGCGCAGCCTACAGCCTGTCCTGAATGTGGTCCTCACCTCAAGCTGTGGGACCCCAAGGGGAAGGTCTTAGGGTTACATCATCAGGCTTTGCTGGATGCCTGTGCGGTTGTTCGTAAAGGAAAAATCCTCGGCCTGAAGGGGCTTGGCGGGTTTCAATTGATTGTCGATGCGACGAACGACGAGGCGGTGAGCCGCCTGCGAGCCCGCAAGCACCGTGAAGAGAAACCGTTTGCGCTCTTGTGTTCATCGCTCGATGCCGTAAAAAACTTTTGTCATGTTTCGGCGCTGGAAGAACGATTGCTCCTCTCACCCGAATCCCCTATTGTTCTGCTCGACAAAATAAAATCCAGGAACAGAATCCGCGGGTGAATTTTCTCCTTCCGTGGCTCCGCGCAATCCGTATCTTGGAATCATGCTCCCTTACACTCCGTTGCATCACCTGTTAACACGGGAGCTTAAGGTTCCGGTTGTGGCGACAAGCGGCAATCTCTCGGATGAGCCGATCTGCATTGATGAACAGGAAGCACTCAAACGGTTGGAAGCTATCGCTGACTTCTTCCTGGTCCATAACCGGCCGATTGTACGCCACGTCGACGATTCCATCGCTCGAGTGATGATGGGTCGCGAGCTGATATTGCGGCGTGCCCGGGGCTATGCTCCGCTGCCCTTGCGACTCTCGAAACCAGTACCCAAGATGCTGGCGGTGGGTGGGCACTTAAAGAACACCGTCGCCATGACCGTGCGTGAGAACGTCTTCATCAGCCAGCATATTGGGGACCTGGAGAACAAAGAAGCCGTGAATGCCTTTCACAACGTCATCAACAGTTTTCAAGCAGCTCTACCGCTCGGATCCCGAAGTGATTGTGGCAGATTCTCATCCCGATTACGTCTCTACCCGATTTGCCATGGCATCCGGCAAGAAAGTCGTTTCCGTGCAACACCACTACGCTCATGTGGTTTCCTGCCTGGCTGAGAATGGATTGGAAGGGGCAGTGCTCGGAGTCTCCTGGGACGGCACAGGGTATGGACTGGATGGGACTGTTTGGGGTGGAGAATTTCTTTTGGCAGATCAGTGCGGGTTTCGGCGGGTTGCTAGCTTTCGAAAGTTCCGTCTGCCCGGTGGGGAACGCGCCGTCAAAGAGCCGCAGGCGAACCGCCCTGGGTGTCCTTTTTGAGATTTACGGAGAGAAACCTTTCCGACTTGCAGGAACTGGCTCCTGTCAGGCAGTTTACCAAAAGCCAGCAATAATGTCTTGCGTCAGATGCTCGCGGACGGCATCCACTCCCCCTGGACTTCCAGTGTAGGACGATTATTCGATGCGGTGGCATCATTAATGGACTTGCGCCAGTCGATCACCTTTGAAGGCCAGGCTGCGATGGAGATGGAATTCGCCTTGGCCGAAACGGCTGCCGACGAGTCCCCTCTCCCTTACCGGCTGACCACTGCGGAACTCCCGGCAGTTCATGAAATCATGGACCGGGCATCGGTAACCCGGAATGGGTTGATTGTGATAGACTGGGAGCCACTTGTCCTCGCTATTCTTAAAGGTGTGAAGACAGGGAAGTCGATCGGAAGTTTGTCGGCGGCCTTTCACAATGCCTTGGTTGAGATCATTATCTCCATCGCGAGGCGCATTTCACAGGAACGGGTCGTGCTGAGTGGAGGCTGCTTCCAGAACAAGTATTTGAGCGAACGGACGATTGAGCGGCTGCGTTCGGAAGGTTTTCGCCCATACTGGCATCAGCGAGTTCCTCCCAATGATGGTGGGATTGCCTTTGGGCAAATTGTTGCCGCGGCAGGAGCCTTGCAGAAGATGAACAATTGATTGGATCTTGACATCAGCCCCTCACCCGACATTGGGCACCCCTGTCTTCCGAAGGTGTGAAGAAATAGCGATGCTCTATGACCGCAGTCGGTTCCCTCATTCTCTCCAGTCCCGTTAGGGGCGGCCTATTTATAGCTCCGCACCCGCACAAGAATTCACCCTTGCGGGAGAAGGGTGGTCCATCAGGACCGGGTGAGGGATGCAGTCCCACAAAGAATAGAGCATCGCACCTTCACTGAGAAATCTTGGAGATTCCTATGAATGATGGAAGCCAGACTCGCCGAAAGTTTCTGAAGAAATCATCGTGGCTCGCTGTTGGCACGGCTGCGGCTCTAAATTCTGCTCCCAGCGAATCTGCCGTGACCGCAATAAGCAAGAAACCGTCAGTGCAATTACTGCCTAACGCGAAAGATTTGCCTAGCGGCGGAAAACCGATCAAGTTGTTTTGCTGCGACCTGAATTTTATCGCTCGCAAGGGAGACCGAGTCGTAATGACGCCAGCCATGCCCCAGGACTGGGCCTTCATTGACCCTGAGGAGTACTTTGCATGGCATCGGGATTTCGGCGTGAACATCTTTTTCTTACAGGGTTATTCCTATTGTGGATACGCCTATTATCCGACAAAACTCGGGCCTGTAGCTCCGGGACCCGGCAGAGATTTGTTTCCCAGGCTGTTTAAAATGGCGCAAAAGGCGAATCTGCCGTTTTGCGGCTATTTTTGCATTGCTATGGACCTTTGCATGAGCAATATCCGCTCCGACTGGCTCGTTCCCACCACTCGAAACCATAACGAGGTAGGACTTTTGGCGCCCGAGAGTCCTTGGACAGATTTGCTCTGCGCCCGCATCACCGAGTTCTTGCGCCTCTATCCTGTCGACTGGATCAATTTTGACTGCTTTAATTATGGGAAATACGATTGCAATGATTTCCCGGTGCAGCCATCAGCTTTCGTCAAAAATCCGTTCCGGGAAATTATCGGGCGGGACATGCCGGAGAAAGCATCCGAGATCAGCCCGGAGGAAAGCCTGAAGTACAAGCGGGAAGTTATGGCCCGGCAATTCCATCGCATCCAGGAAGCCATGCACAAAGGCAACCCAGAAACCAAAGCGAACTTCAATGTGCCATTTTACAGACCGGCGGAACCGATGTGGGTCGACCATCCGATGGTCAACGAATGTGACCAACTCATCGCGGAATCATCCGATGCCGTGGTGGATTGGCTCCTGAAGATCCGCAAACCGAATCAACGGGTCATGACTACCATCATTGGTCGGCCCGATGTGAAAGGGTTGTGCGATCCCAACACTTGGAAAAAATGGTACGAATCCGGATGCGACTTCTTCGGATATGCACATGGAACCCCACCTGATTTTCGTCCCCACCCCGCTCTTCGTGAACAAGTCGAAATTGTTCGACAAGCTTATCGGCAAATGCCCTAAGTTGGGGCGCCCACAGTTGTCAACAGGTCTAGTCGAAGGCATTCAACTTAGAGCCGAAATTCAATTGCACAACCGATTAGGTTGATAAGTTCCGCCATCGCTAGCGTGTCCTGGCGGCAATAAGCAAGTAAACAGTCGCGAAAGCAGTTCTTTTCGGTTTCGGGAATCAGGGGAGGCTGGTGGAACTGTTGTGGTTTTCAGATTAGGTATCTCTTCGTCGCTTTCAGATGTGAAGTCCTGTCCCCACCTTCGAGCCCAACTGAGACGTGTCAGTTCCCGATGCCATTGGATGTCGTTGGCTCTGACTAGAATGGCCGAAAAAAACGGCAAGAGAATTGCACTTGTTTAACATGATATTGCGGCGAAACGTCCGCAAGAGATTTGTCTAAGGGAGCAGTAATGGTAGTGTGGTTATTGGTTAAGTTATTACTGATCCTTTACTTACAAGTCTCTGTCCAGGCTGCCCCAGAGTCGAAAACGCTCCCGGGATCAGAAGAGTGTGCTGGGTGCCATGACCCAGGTCGGAGAACGGGAAAAAGGGAAGCTGGCGTGCCGCCGGCTTATGATGAAGCAGCGTTAAAGGCCTCCCCGCATGCTTCGCTCGAGTGCTCGAGCTGTCATTCCGACATCGATCCGAAGCAACTGCCCCACGCTGAAAAATTGTCGAAGGTGGAATGCGGCAACTGTCATGCAGACCAGCAGAAACATTATGATGAGAGTTTGCATGGTAAGGCACTAAGCCGAGGGGATAAGCTTGCGCCTACCTGCAAGGACTGCCATGGTACGCATCATCTGCTGAGCCCCTCCACTCCGGGTTCATCCGTTTCCGTCACAGAAGTGCCGAAGTTGTGCGGCCGCTGCCACCGGGAAGGGTCTCCGGTCAGCCTTACACACGACATTCCCCAGACCAATATCTTCGGTAACTATGCCGACAGCATTCACGGTGAGGGCTTATTCAAGCGGGGGCTCACCGTAACCGCAGTGTGTACCAGCTGCCATACCTCTCACTCCGTGCTCCCGCACACCGACCCGCGCTCTTCGATTGCCGCGAAAAATATCGCCAAGACCTGTATGCACTGCCACGCGCAGATCGAGGCGGTTCATCAGAAAGTGATCCGGGGGGAACTCTGGGAAAAGCAGTCCCATCTGATTCCAGCCTGCGTTGATTGTCATGAACCGCACAAGATTCGTCGCGTGTTCTACGCGCAAGGTATGTCGGACCATGACTGCCTGCGCTGCCACGGTAAATCGGATTTGACGGTGACGCGAGGCGGCCAGACCTTTTCTTTGTATGTGAAGACAGCAGAACTCTCGGGTTCGCGGCACTCACGAGTCACCTGCGTGCAGTGTCACACCGGAGTCATGCCGTCGGGGACGAGGCCGTGTGCCACTGTGGTTGCGCAGGTGGATTGCTCCATCTGTCATGCCGAAGCGGTCAGTCAATATCGGGAAAGCACGCATGGAACGCTCAGCGCCAAAGGCAGCCCGGATTCTCCGCGATGTGCCGACTGCCACAGCACACATAATGTGCTGAGCAAGAATCAATCGAATTCCCCTACTTACTCACGTAATGTGCCGGCTCTGTGCGCGCAGTGCCATCGCACGGGACAAAAAGCGGCCTTAAGGTACAAAGGGCAGCAGACCGAAATCCTGGAACACTACCGCGAGAGCATTCACGGCAAAGGTCTACTCGAAGCCGGCCTGACGGTGACAGCCGACTGCGCCGACTGCCACACGCCGCACCATGAGCTGCCGAAAGCTGATCCGCGGTCCAGCGTTAACCCTCAGAATATTGCTGCCACCTGCTCAAAATGTCATCGCGGCATTTATGAGCAGTTCGTTGGCAGTGTCCACTCGCCCGAGGTAACAAGAACAGGGAAGCTCCAGCCGACTTGCAGCGACTGTCATACGGCGCACACGATTCAGCGCACGGACATCACCGATTTCCAGCTGCATATCATGGAGCAGTGTGGTCGCTGCCACAAGGACATCACGGACACCTATTTCGAAACGTATCATGGGAAGGTGTCCAAACTCGGATACGTCAAAACAGCGAAGTGCTACGACTGCCATGGAGCGCACGACATACGACGCGTAGACGATCAGAAATCCCGGTTAAGTCGCGCCAACATTGTGGCAACCTGTGGAAAATGTCATCCGGGTTCACACCGCCGATTTGCAGGCTACCTGACTCACGCCACACATCATGATCCGCATAAATATCCGTTTTTGTTTTACACTTTTTGGGGTATGACCACACTCCTGCTGGGTACGCTGCTGATCTCCGGTTCACACACGATCGCGTGGTTGCCCCGCTCCCTGCAATACCGTCGCGAACTCAAAGCGGCGCATGTGGAAGAAAGCCCTGTTTATGTGCGGCGCTTTGAAAAACTGCACCGCAATCTGCACTTGACCGTTATCGTCAGTTTCTTCGGCTTGGCAATTACGGGTATGATGCTGAAGTTCTCCTATGCTGGCTGGGCACAGCTGGTCTCGCGGCTGCTCGGTGGATTCGAAGCAGCGGGTTTCATCCACCGGACCTGCGCCGTCCTTACCTTCGGCTATTTCGCTTTCCATGTTCGTGATCTCGTCCGCAAAAAGCGCGAGGCTCGCAAAACATGGCGCCAGTTCATCCTGGGCAAGGAGAGCATGCTGTTCAACCGCAACGATCTCTGCGAACTGATTGGCTCGGTGAAGTGGTTTTTTGGTAAAGGAGAACGGCCGGCCTATGGGCGGTGGACCTACTGGGAAAAGTTCGATTACTTTGCCGTTTTCTGGGGCGTGGCAGTGATTGGGGCCAGCGGTCTCTTGCTCTGGTTTCCGGAATTCTTTACACGATTCATGCCGGGCTGGATGATTAACGTGGCTACCACCATCCATAGCGACGAGGCGCTGCTTGCGGTGGGATTCATCTTCACCATCCATTTCTTCAACACCCACTTCCGACCCGAGAAGTTCCCAATAGATACGGTCATCTTTACGGAAGGAGTTCCGCTCGAAGAATTCAAGCGGGACCGGCCACGGGAATACGAGCAACTTGTAGAAAGCGGTGAATTGGATAAGCTCCTGATGCCGCGACCAAACCCGCTGGCAGTGAAGCTTTGGCGGCGGCTTGGTTTCACGGCGCTGACGATCGGGTTGTTGTTAATCCTTCTAATCCTCTACGCAGAAATCGTGTCCTACCGATAGAGCGTTCAGCCGGGGTCTTTGATCGCATCCCTCGCGCAGCGGAAGGGTAATCCCAGCGAGTCTGCGTCATTAGGGCAATCGAAGCCCAATACACCGGATACAACGCCCTGGATAAGAATGCTTATGTCGAACGAGAGATTCGAACCATCAAAGAAAAAGAGATATGGCCCAGCGCCCGTGAAACCTTTGGCGAATCTCACCAGGTAAAATTCGAGCCTATGTGGAATTCTATAACGAGCACCGCATCCATGCCGCCCTGGGTTATCGGACGTGAAACCAATTTGCAGCCGCAGATTCGAAATTTGGTTTTTGCGGTTTGTGGAACCCTCACCCTTGATTCCTCTCCCCGACTGGGGAGGGGAATGAACACTTGATAAGCCTTCTCGGGTGGGTCAAACTAAAGATGATATTTTTAGAACGGCATAATAATTAAGGAGTCATTGACATGTGTCTGGCCGTGCCAGGGAAGCTCCTTAGCATTGAAGGTTCAGACCCCTTGCTTCGAAGCGGCAAAGTGGACTTCAGTGGGATCGTCAAACTGATTAATTTGGCCTATGTTCCCGAAGCTCAGGTGGGCGACTACGTTCTTGTTCATGTGGGTTTCGCGATTAACACCATCGATGAAGGCGAAGCTCGGCAGGTCTTTGAATATTTGCGCCAAATGGGAGAATTAGCCGAACTTGAGGAGAATGGGGAGAAGGAAGTGAAATGAAGTTCATCGATGAGTACCGGGACGGTGAGGCCGCTCAACGCTACGCGCGAATGATCCATCGTTTGGCGACGCGAGAATGGACCATTATGGAGGTGTGTGGCGGGCAGACCCACTCGATTGTCAAATTCGGCATCGATGAATTACTGCCCAAACAGATCACTCTGGTGCACGGGCCCGGTTGCCCGGTTTGTGTGACTCCTTTGGAGCTCATCGAAAAAGCCATTGAGATTGCTTCGCGCCCCGGAGTGATCTTCTGTTCTTTCGGGGATATGCTCCGAGTGCCCGGCAATTCCAAGGATTTGTTGAGCGTGAAGGCGGAAGGGGGTGACGTACGGATTGTCTATTCTCCTCTGGACGCCTTGCGATTGGCACGGGAGAATCCGGAACGACAAGTGGTTTTTTTTGCGGTTGGATTTGAGACGACCGCTCCGGCCAATGCCATGGCCGTGTTCCAGGCTCATCAGCAGCAGGTCAAGAATTTTTCCATCCTCGTTTCCCATGTTCTGGTGCCTCCGGCGATGGAGGCCATCCTTTCTTCCCCATCGAACCGGGTGCAGGGTTTTCTGGCAGCGGGACACGTCTGCACCGTGATGGGGTACGAGGAATACGAGCCCATCGCGAAGAAATATCACGTGCCCATCGTCGTCACCGGGTTTGAGCCTTTGGATATCCTTCAGGGTATCTACATGTGCATCCGCCAGCTGGAAGAAGGGCGGGCTGAAGTGGAAAACCAATACCGCCGAGCTGTGCAGAGACGAGGGAATACAGTTGCCCAGAACTTGATTCAAAAAGTGTTTCGGGTCGTTCATCGAAAATGGCGGGGAGTGGGGCAGATCAATCATAGTGGGTTAGGATTGCAGGATCCGTTTGCTGACTTTGACGCCGAGCGCCGGTTTGGTGTGGCGGACCAAACCTTTGAAGAATCCCCGGAGTGCATCAGCGGGTTGGTCCTTCAGGGCGTGAAGAAGCCCTTCGAGTGCCCCGCGTTTGGATCACGCTGCACGCCGGAACACCCGCTGGGAGCCACCATGGTCTCTTCCGAAGGAGCCTGTGCCGCTTACTATCGCTACCGGCGAATCCGGCCAAACGAGGGCTCGATTCCTCATCAGAAAGTGGAAGCGCATGAAGCCTGACTCTGCGAACGATTTGGCCAATGGCTTCTCTTGCCCTATCCCCATTGACCAATATCCCCACATCCTGCTCGCTCATGGTGGCGGCGGCACTCTCTCGCACCAACTCATCGAGAAGATGTTTTTGCCACTTTTCAGCAACCCATTCCTGGAATCCCGCCACGATGGCGCGGTGTTTCAGATAGGTTCCCAGAAGCTCGCTTTTACCACCGACAGTTACGTAGTCCGGCCGCTCTTTTTTCCAGGAGGAGACATCGGGACCCTGGCCGTCAATGGATCGGTCAATGATCTGGCAATGTGCGGGGCCCGGCCACTTTATTTAAGCGCAGGGTTCATCCTCGAGGAAGGACTTCCCATGGAAACGCTCTGGCGTGTGGTCCAGTCGATGAAACGGGCAGCCGAAGAGGCGAGTGTTCAATTGATTACGGGGGATACCAAGGTCGTTGACCGCGGAAAGGGAGATGGCATCTTTATTAATACCGCCGGAGTGGGCGTCCTCGAAACTCCCCGGACCATCTCACCAGCGAGCATTCGTCCGGGAGACGTGATTCTCCTCAGCGGAGACATTGGCCGGCATGGGATTGCCATCATGGCGGTCAGGGAAGGGTTGGAGTTTGAGACCACCATTGAGAGTGACTGTGCGCCCGTTTCCGGACTCGTGCTTTCCATGCTCGAGGCAGAACTTGAAATCCATTGTCTTCGAGATCTGACGCGCGGAGGGTTGGCCAGCGCCCTGGTTGAAATTGCCGAAGCTGCGAAACTTGGGATCCACATCGATGAGAACTCCATTCCGGCCCGGGAAGATGTTCGGGGCGCCTGTGAAATCCTGGGTTTTGATCCGCTCTATGTGGCCAACGAAGGAAGGTTCGTTTGTTTTGTAGCTCCTGAGCACGCCGAACGGGCTCTCGATCTCATGAGAGCCCACCCTCTTGGAATCGAAGCCAGCAGGATCGGACAGGTCACCCCGGAAGAAAATGGACTGGTGACGATGAAAAGCAGGATTGGCGCCACCCGGATCGTCGATATGCTCAGCGGTGAACAACTGCCCCGGATCTGCTAGCACCCATTGCTCCAAAGCGAACTTTATGAATGACGGGTTACAAACTAAAATTGACAAACAGATCAATTCTTTAGGCCAGCCCACCTGAGCTGGCGTCATCCTTTTCGATGCGGAGGATTAAATTCATGCCAATCCCCACTGAACCTATAGGCAGTATTCCCAGACCGCAAAAACTGATCGAAGCTGTCCAAGCTTTCAACGCCGGGCATATCACCCAGAAGGAAGTGAATTCGTTTTACAACGATGCGGTTCGTGACACCATCCGGCTTTTCGAAGCCACGGGTTCCCCCGTCATCACCGACGGCGAGCAGACCAAGCCCAGCTTTGCAACCTACCCCATTCACGGACTGACCACGCTCGCATCCGACGGAGTGACGATCCCGTTTGCTGACGGGCACACCCGCCAGCTGCCGCGACTCACGGCAGGTCCTTTTCGTTACAAAACTTATGCCGAGGGATATCTAGTGGAAGCTAGAAAACATGCGCATGTTCCCGTCAAGCAGGCTGTGATTTCAGCTTCCGCCCTGAGTCTCTTGTATCCACAGCAGAGGCTGGAGGGCTATCCACGGGAAGCCTTTGTTGCCGATCTGGTTAGCGAAAACGAAACCGATATCCGGCGCTGTCTCGAGCGAGGGGCTTATAATGTTCAAGTTGATTTCACGGAAGGGCGGCTTTCGGTAAAGCTCGATCCTTCCAAGAAACTTTTGAAGAATTTTGTCGAGTTGAACAACCGCGTCTTTAGCCGGTTTTCCTCGGAAGAGCGCAAACGTATTGGAGTCCATACTTGCCCCGGGGGCGATCAAGACTCCACACACAGCGCAGACGTGGATTATGCAGAGCTGTTACCTCTCTTGTTTGAGCTGAAGGTTGGAAATTTCTATATCCAGCTTGCGAGTGAGACCTCTCGTTCCAGGGTCTTGAGGGTCATCAAAGAAAGCGCCAGGCCGGACCAGAAGATTTTTGTCGGCGTGATCGATCCGATCAACCCAAAAGCAGAGACCCCCGAGGAAGTCAGAGATCGAGTGCTCGAAGCCGCCGAATTCATTCCCCTGGGACAACTGGGCACGACGGACGATTGCGGATTTTCTCCTTTTGGGGATGATACCTCGACGAGCCGGGAGACGGCATTTCAGAAAATTCGTGCCCGAGTACTCGGGACCCAAATGGCCGCGCAAAAACTGGGGATTTAAGCCGGGCGTGCGTCTAGACGCAGCACCTTGCTTGGAGGGCTGAGCTCTGCGAAGCCGGGCCACCGCGCAATCGTCCCCCTCAAACAAAGGGGACAGTGCCAATGGCGACAGGGAGGTTGACCCCCTTTTTTCGGTATCGGCAGACCCACCTTGCTCCGCCTTAAGTAGGAGGTGCAGCCATTCTCGTACATGTTTGGCGCCAAAATGATTCCAGCCGGATACATGGCCAAGCGAGTAATAAGTCGGCCGGAATGGTTAAAGGCCGAGCGTGTCATCGATGTTTACTTGGTCAGCAACTGCGTATCCAAAGACTTCGCCGACTACATCAAGTACTGGAAACACAATGGCTATTGGTTTTTCGATTCTCCGGACACGATCCGGCAGCTATCTGAGGCAGAGTCTATCTATCTAACCGGGACAAGTCTTTTTTACTACGAGGTTCATGAATTAGAATTCGATGAAGCCGACGGTCAATGGATCTCCTTCAAGCCAGAGGCGTCGTTCACAACTCAAGTCATCGAGCCACGAAGAAAAAGTCTGGAGGGCTACGATGTCGTCACCTTTTCGGCGAGAACAAGCGCAGAGTGCTCCCCGCTATCATGCAACTCGTTGGCTACAGAAGTAGGAACGAATCAACATTGTTTACTGGCTTCTCTGGAAGACGCACAGCATTTATTGGAAAAAGGCCAATTCAAAAACGCTGAGCCGGGGCCATGCCGGATATTTGCCGTGTATTCGGTGGAATGGCCCTAACCCATCGCTTCATGGAATGCCCGTCAAATTAGGTTGTTGCGGCTGAGCTTGATTGTGATGAGCGCCTGGTACTATCAAGACTAATGCTAAACCAAATTGCCAGATGAAACTTACAACTTACCGAATTCTTATTGCTTTGCTTTTTTTCTTGTCGGTTACAACGTACCTGTATGGACAGGTCTCCAGCGCTGCCGCTCACTGCAGCGTTGGACCCAAGACGAGGTGAAAGTATGAAATTAAGAATTTCGTTAGTGTTTTTGGTGAGTACCCTGGCTTGCGCTTTTTATTATGCCGGCGTCAACGACCGGCTGAAACTAAACAGGCTGTCAGGCCCGGCCCCGTTGGCTGTCCAGGTGATAGAGCCCGAGCGATTGGTGCGACTCGGCAGGGGACATTATCAAGGCCGGGCAGGCTGCGGATACTCGATCCTTTGGGGGGATGGTCCCTACTCATCTTCTCCGCAAGGTCCGGTGGGTTCAGATTGTTCCGAGGGCTTGAAGCACTCATATAAAGACGCGGGTACTTACGTCATCAAGGCAAATATTTACCATCTAGGTCCAGCTGACGAAGCGATTGAGGATTGGTCTGATCAAGTGGTCGTCACTGTTTCGAAAAAATAAGGAACAATGGCGGGAAAGAAGCGGGGGCTTAATGCTGCAACAGAATTTTCACCGCGTTTTGTGATGAAGCTTGTGACTCGTTGCTTGCCGCTACTAGCGAGCCAGCTTCCGAAGTTTGCTATACTAAACTGGACCTCAGACCAATCACCGAGGGAATTCGCATGGATGAAGAAGCCCCTGAGTCTTACTTCCTCTTGTGTTCGACTTGCCATACCCCATGCTCAGGTGCGGACGCCCATGTGATTCCTCGCTGGAATCCGGAACCGCGCAAAATCTTCACGTCCTATCGGTGTGGCAATTGTTGGCTTCCGTCCCTTGAGGAATTGCGGGCGACAGTTAACTCTGGAGAAAGCGAGGTTTTGGCGAGCTTCTGTGATTTCCTGACACGCCAAGGCTTTAGAAAAGATGCGGACACGATTCGCGCTGCTTCTTCCGGACAGCAAAAGGCGTATCTGCTCGCGATTGTCGATGCTGTGCAGGCGCAGAAAATCATCTTTCATCCGTAAGTCCGAGTAACACGGGAGAACAAGGACTTCCACCGGGCCGCGCGTAGCCCTCCTTTTCCGTAAGCTCCACTGCTGAGGCGCGATTGGTCATGGTTGCTGTTTTACGGGTAGATACAGTTTGTAGAGGTGCTTCTAAAGATGTCATCCGATGAGGGAATCAACGCCGGTTTTGCTCAAAACGTTGCCCGGATGAGCTTGTGGCCCCATCGCTTGGCCGGGCTCCTTTCCATCGTTATCAGTCTGAATGCTTTGTACCACCACCATCTTGGCAATATGTGGGAAACGCTCGTCTTGCCGCTTCTGCCCTATGTGCTTCTCGAAGCAGTAGGCCACTTGCCATCCACTCGTGGAACAAAGCTTGTTTTTTTCGGCGGGTCCCTGTGTCTGTGCGCAGGTATTGCCCTCTACGCGCCGATGTTCTGGCGGGGATCAGGAGAATGGACGCGGCTTGCTTTTCTTCTCATCCCGGCCATCCAATCAGCTGGAGCGGTTGTCCTGGGGTTGCTCCTCATTACACTAAGGTTGTTGGCGCCTCGATCGTGAGGTCGTTTTCGAACGCTGCGTCAAAGCGAATAAGCTTGTTTCACCCGACGGTTGAAATAGGCTGCAGGAGACACTGGCGCTAGGTGGGATTTCGATTTCCACGGTTGCCGGTTTGAATGGTAAGCTAAACGAGCGAAGAGATGTCAATGCGGATTCTGATTATTGGAGCTTCCGGTACGATTGGCCGCGCAATCGTGGCAGCGCTAGGGCCCAGTCACGAGCTGGTTCTAGTCTCCCGCCGGACCATGCCGATCGCAGTGGACATTCAAGATCCAAAGTCAATTGCTGCCATGTACCGGGCCGTGGGCAAGATCGACGCGGTGATTTCCTCCGCGGGCGATGTGGCCTTTGCGCCGCTGTCGAAGCTCTCCGACAGGGACTTCGACTATTCCCTCAAAAATATGCTCATGGGGCAGGTTAATCTTGTCCGCTGCGGCCTTTCAAGTGTTGCTGACAGAGGATCTTTCACATTAACCGCCGGGACACTTTCTCGCTCGCCGATGCCTGGCGGGGCGGCGATCAGCCTCGTGACAGCTGGCCTGGAGGGCTTTGTGAGAGCGGCTGCCTTGGAAGCGCCACGAGGCATCAGGGTCAACGTCGTCAGCCCGCCTTGGGTTACCGAGACACTCAAGGCACGGGGGATGGATCTCAGCAACAGCTTACCTGCTGCAGTCATTGCTCGGTCGTATTTAGAGAGTGTCTATGGGCAAGGTTCCGGCGCCGGCTTTGAACCGAAGGCAGACCTGTCGTTGCTTTAAGCTGTCATCCTGTTTTCACATCGAAGCGCGGAGAGAGCGCCGGTTGAAGCTCGCCGGTGGAACTTCTCGAAGCGGCGAAGCTTAACAACAGCAAGCTACACAAAAGTCCCCCTCAATCGAGGGGGGACAGTCGCCGAGGGCGACAGGGGAATGTCTCTCGGGCTCGGCCTGGCATCGCGGGGCGACCCCAGCTTTAAGTCTGCGTACCCATCGGTAGGCAAAGCTGTAACTTATCCACCTTGCCCTGAGGCCGAGAGTGAGACGAAATGCTAGGTGCCATTGCTGGTGACATCATCGGATCTGTCCATGAGTTCCAGGGAGAAAAGATCCTAGACTTCCCGTTGTTTGTCGAGGAGAGCACATTCACCGATGACAGTGTGCTTACCATCGCGGTAGCGGATTGTCTGCTTACGGGATCTCCTTACGTCGAGAAGTTTCACGAGTATACGCTCACTTACCCCGATCGTGGCTACGGTGGTGGTTTCTCGCAGTGGGTACAATCCGGCTCGCGCGCGCCTTACCACAGTTGGGGCAACGGTGCCGCAATGCGGGTTAGCCCTGTAGGGTTCGCTTTTGGCTCCCTTGAGGAGGTACTATACGAAGCAAAGCGAAGTGCAGAAGTGACCCACAACCATCTAGAAGGCATTCGGGGGGCGCAGGCCACGGCCACGGCAATTTTTCTCGCGCGCCAAGGGGAAACGAAGGATGGGATCCGCAAGGCTATCCAAGACAGGTTTAATTACAACCTCAGCCGCACGATCGAGGATATTCGACCGACCTATTCATTTAACGAGTCATGTCAACGGACAGTGCCGGAAGCGATTACCGCCTTCCTCGACTCTTCTAATTATGAAGAGGCAATCCGGTTGGCCGTTTCCCTCGGCGGGGATGCCGATACCTTGGCCTGCATTGCTGGCGGGATCTCCGAAGCCTTTTACGGGGGCATTCCCAAGAACATTGCCGAGCGAGCCATGTCGATGTTGGACGACAAACTACGGACCATTGTAAATCAATTTCGTGAGGTATACATGTTGAGCACGGACTAACAATCCGGCAAACCTGACTATTAATGGTGCGTACGGATGAATAAGTCGTGGTCTTGGAGGGAGACATGGAATTTGAAATTGAAGGCAAAACACCACAACCACAGCCCGGAGAAGAACTTTTGATTCCAGTGCAGGCACGGCATTCTGCTCGGAATATCGGGACCTCGACGGCTCGCTGGCTCTATGACTATAAGAAGGGGAAATGAACAATCACTACGGAGTGATCTGGGATCTGGATGGCGTGCTAGTCGATACAGGTGAATTTCACTTTCAATCCTGGTTGAAGACGCTGGCACCCTATCAAATTCCATTTGACCATGATTTTTTTCGCAAAACCTTCGGCATGAATAACACCGGAGTGTTGACCACTTTGCTGGGTCATTCTCACGATCCGCAACTTCTGTCTGCAATCAGTGATGAAAAAGAGCGGCTCTTTCGGGAACTCATTCAGGGGCGAGTCCAGCCGATGAGTGGTGTCAGGATTTGGCTCGATCGTTTTGCCGGGGAGTCGTTTCTACAAGCCATTGGCTCCTCGGCCCCACAAGCTAACATTGATGCTTTGGTCAACGAAATGGGGATCCGCAGTTATTTCAAGGCCATTGTTTCGGGCGCCAACATGCCGGGTAAGCCGGACCCGGCTGTTTTTCTGGAAGCGGCGCGCCTCATGGAAATCCCGGCAGAAAAAAACCTTGTGATCGAAGACTCTGTGGCTGGTGTCGCGGCGGCCCGCCGAGCCGGAATGAAATGCCTGGCAGTACTGACCAGCCATTCTCGAGAGGCCCTGAATGCCGCGCATCTCGTGGTGGAAGGTCTGGATGAGTTGTCGCCGGATGACCTGCGGAAGCTCATAGCTATTCGCGATTAGCTGAAATCGCCACCGGGTGTTTAATGGGATCGATTCAGATGCCTTGCTGTAGCCGATGACGTTGACCCCGGCTGGTCCCCCAGGGCCAACTGCGCATCGAGAGTGCCATAGCAGTGGGGGGAAAGGATTATCGGAGGTTTAATGGAGCCTGAAACAATCACGCCGATTGGTGTAGTCTGTTCCGAAGTGAAAGACGGGAAGTTGATGCCACCTTTTGGGGTACCCGCCCGGATAGAGCTTTTCCCAAAGTATGAGCCTGGACTCCGCCACTTGGAAAAACACAGTCACTTGTGGGTAGTCGCCTGGTTGCATGAGGCGGGACGGGAACGATTGCAGGTCACACCGCGAGGCGTGCGCATTCAGGATGAGACCACGCTGCATGGAGTTTTTGCCGTTCGCTCTCCTACCCGGCCTAACCCACTGGCACTCACCGCTGCAAGAATTGAAAGGGTCGAAGGGAATATCGTCTGGGTCGATCAGCTCGACTTTATCGAAGGGACACCCATTATCGATCTAAAACCCTATTTTCGCAGCCGCGATGCCATTCATTCTGCGAGAAGCGCATCGATCGGCCAGCCCGACAGCCGGCAAGCCATGTTGATTTCAATCTTAGGTCAAGCGGAGCGCTTCCATGGAGAACGGTGCGGCGGACTTGCCCTGGCCGCCAGAATCATCGAACACCTCCGGTCGGTTTTTCTAGACTATGCGGAAATTTTTGGATTCAGCGTGACATTACCAGAAGGGTCGGGTTGCCTGATTGATTGCGTCATCGGTTTGTCCGGCGCCTCGTTTGGCAAAAAGACTTTAAACTTTCATCGCCAAAATACCATTCGGTTCGGCGGGCAAACGAGGTCTTATGATTATCAATTGTTGGAACCAGGCCGTCGATGGAGAAATTGGGAGGATTTGACTTGGGAAGGGGTATTGGCGCTCGAAACTGCGGAACTCTTTAGCCTGATTTGAGTGTTACTGGAAATAGTGCGCCCGGGTCGAAGAAAGTGGGCTAGTCATGTTGATGCGCTTTATGAAGTCTACGGCTTTTCAAATTGCCATGAGATTGGCTTTTATTATTCGAAGCATCATCTCCTTACTGCAAAATCAAATCAGACGCATTATTGACGCGCAATATTTCACCCGTGGTTCGAACGCCAGCGGGACCACTGTTCAGCGGGAGCTGCCACTCCGATGTTCCCAATGAAACCGACTGAATGATTGTCCAGTATGAATCCCTTTCAGATGGTGCATCATCGCAATGCGTTCTTCCACTAATTTGTCTGCCGCCAGATTCGTGGAGATATTTTCTCGCTTGGCAATCTGAAAGACCTTGCGAAGATTGTAATAGATGCCACGGCTCATCCGCATGGCCCTTTCACGATCATACCCTTCGAGTTCTACAAAGACATTGACCATCCCGCCGGCATTGATGACGTAATCGGGGGCGTACAGGATATTGCGATGATAGAGTTCTAATCCGTGCCGGTCTTCTTCCAACTGATTGTTGGCAGCCCCAGCGATGATCTTGAATTTCATCCGTTCCAAGGTCTTATCGTTGACGACGGCGCCGAGGGCACAAGGCGCAAAAATGTCTGCTTCGACCTTATAAATTTCCTCAGGTTCGACGATCTCAATGTCTAAAGTGGCTTTGGCATACCGTGTCTTTTTCCATGTCGATGTCTGCGGCTACGATGCGGGCGCCCTCGTTTTTCAGCAGCTTGACCAGATGTAAACCGACATTTCCCAAACCTTGTACCGCCACAGACATGTTTTTCAACTCGGTAGTATCGAGTCGCACCTCAGTGCAGGCCCGGATACCCTTGAAGCACTCCAAAAGCGGTGACGGGCGCCGGATCACCTCCCCCTCCATGGGCTCTGGATAGCCCCGTGACGTATCGAGTTTCCATGAACATGTACTCGACATCGTTCACGTCGACACCCACATCCTCTCCGGTAATGAATCTCCCTTTGAGTGTTTCGATGAAGCGGCCGAAGGCGCGAAAAAGAGCTTCCGATTTATCTTTCTTCGGATCTCCGATGATGACGGCTTTTCCCCCGCCCATATTTAATCCCGGCCGCGGCTGCTTTGTAAGTCATGCCTCGGGCAAGCCGAAGAGCGTCGGTAATGGCCTCTCCTTCCGAAGAATAGGGCCACATCCTTGTTCCGCCGAGCGAAGGGTCCGAGTGTCGTATCGTGGATGGCGATAATGGCGCGTAAACCGGCCTCTCGCATGCGGCAAAGAATCAATTCTTCATGTCCCAACCCATCCATCTTTTCAAAGTAAGACATGACGCACCTCTTTGAATTCCGGATTCTGGAACCGCTCAAATTGTCAGGAGAAGGATCAGCATCGGAAGTCGAGATCTTCGACATTCCAAGGAGAGTTGTGATAAGGCTTGAAGTCGAATCTGGCCTGTGGGATGGGGACACCCCGAACCTCAATGCGGTTGAGATCCCGAATTCCCAGGCCCATGTCTTCTGCCAGGCGAAGAGTGCTGTCACAAGTTTCAAATGGAGAGATTCCCCGATCCGCCATGGGATCATATCCCATGATGGCCGTACCGACGGCGTCCGTGGTGACGCAGTTTGTTCCGGCAATCAGCACTCCGGGTTTAACGGGGCGGGTATTCGGCGCCCAGGGACCTTCTCCGGATGTCATGGTGTCAATTCCGTCAATAATGGCCAGGTGGATTGGCCGTGCTGCCACCAAATCGACGACTGCCCGGGGGACGCGATACCCTCCCTCACGGGAACCAGAAGGATCTTTTTCCGGAGGCGAGCACTTTGAAGGTTGCCGGAATCCGTCATGGAATAGCCTTCGCCCGCCCTTGGGAGTGAGACTGGGTTCGTCCTCTCCGGCGGCTTCCCCATAAATCGTGCAAGGGGTGATGCCAAAGCAATTCTTCATGGAAAGCGTGATGCCTGCCGTCAGATGTTCCTTTAGCTTCGCGATAGACACGAAAACATCACAATCTTCGTAGGAATGATTCAAATCGTAGGCTGAAAAGAGCAGTCCTCCACGCGGCACCTGAAATCGTGTGTACTTCTTGGCTGTCCCCAGATAATTCGTGTTTTCAAATTCTACCCGAGGAGCGGCACTCAGGAACTCGCGCGGCTCCCAATTGGCCGCGAGCATGAATTCTTCGAGAGGCTCACTGGTGGACATGGGGCTCTCCAACAACCGGATCCGCCGAGCCCCTGCCTGACCCAGAAGATAGACCGTTGCGCCGACTATCTTGGGATGCACCCATTGCGCCTGTCCTAAAGGGAGGTGAGCGAGCCGATGGTTGGGATTCCCTGTGAGGTTCAGCTTGATGGCAACCGTTTTACCCTTGACGAGTCTATCGAGTCCCCCTAATTGATCGAACATCTTTTCCAGAGTGGGAACCAGGATATCCCCGTAATTGGGACATTTGGCGACAGACACTGGAGCGGTCGGTGCCGTTGATGCATAGCTCGTCAGGGTACGGCCGAGATAGATACCGGCAAGGGATTTTCCGGCTGTCGTCAGCCATTCCCTTCGATTGAGTTCCGTTCGCATGGGAATTTCTCCTTAAGAGCTCAACAAGAGCGAAGCCTGGAACTGCTTCTAAAGTATTGCGATTCGTACTTACGGTGACTCATCTTAGGACAGGTGCCGCGTGAGGTTGGGGCTTTGAGAAAGCCCCAAGCCCACAAAGTTGTAGGCCGGGTCACCGACCCGGCGTTAACGTCACCGCATTAATGAAATGCAGTACTAGAGCATGTTCTCCATTTCAATCGCGACATAATAACCAATGGGAGGCAGATGATATTCCTGGCCATTCTGCATGGGCACAGAGTTCAGGGCCGCCGGATTATCACTGCAATGTCTCCAAACCTTAGTCTGCGAATAGTTGCCCCTCACCCATACCGACAAAAGATCTACTGCATCTCGTCCTGCATAATTAATCAATTGCAATAAAGTTTTCTTCCTGTCCGCGGAAGCGGTTAAGTAACCGTTGAAAGATCCTGCATTCCAAAGTCTAAACAAATCGTTCCGCCGGCTCAATAGTAAGTGAGCCTCCTCCGCCATCGCATAGGGGTCTTCAGTCTCTGTCCTGGCCACAGCCACACGTCCCTTCCCTTGCTGTAGATCTCAAAGCGATCATCTAGCTCGGTCCCCTGGGCTGTCCCCGGAATTTTCCCCCACGTCTTGGGAACGATCAACAAACCCCCTTTTTCCGCAAAGCCCAGCAACTCCGCCATGTGGTCTTTACCCACGGGTTCCCGATCTACCCATAAAACAGCTTTAACATCTCCCTGCGAAGTTTCGGTCCATGATGATTTCTCGACAATGCTGAAGGCCACCTGCCTTCGACGCAGAAGATTTAACACTTCGCCACTGAGGAATTCATTGGCACCTGAAAAATCGGAAACAACAGCCAGAACACTTTTCGGGCGAAAGGAGTTCCATTCTTGTCGTTTCTGGAAGAAAGACAAAGCATCTGCGATGCCTTTCCATTTCTTGAGAGCTGAAGGACTATGACTCGCCAGCTCGCTCCTGAATTGGTCATCCAGGGAAACAGCCCAGCGAGCTCCGTAAGCTTCCGTGTCGGCCAACGCCAGTAAATAGGATTCCCCATGAAGGACGGAAGTTGCTTTTGGAGGATCAAACATCAACCAGATAGGCTTTTCGTGGCTTAGCGTTCTGGCCAGCTGCACGTACCATCCATTCGAATCCACCCAAGGAACTCCCGTTGGTCCGGCAACGACGGCGTCTGTGTCGGCAGCGACGCTAGAACGCAGACGCGGCCAAAGCGCGTCGCCACAGGCAAGCAACGGGCTCGTCATTTTGCTGGACAAGGTTGAACGCTGATACGATTCAATAATCGGGAGCTTGCCTGAAAGCTTACTTGGATCCGACGAGATGATGGCTGAAAGACCAGCATCGGCAGCAGTTTTGAGAGCAGCTTGCTTATCGGCGGCTCCTTCGATCACGCCAGCGAAAGAAAGCCCTAACTCCTTCCCTTTTTCCAGCAGTGGCTTGAGGCTTTTTTGTTGTTCCTCATCTTGAGGCAGCCCTGCAGCCCAACGAATGACAAGGCAATTGACCGGAGTCTTCTCAACAATTGCTAGTGAAGACGGCTGTAGCCACAATTGAAGAGACTGCCGCAATTCCTCGCTAAGTGCTCCTTGTCTCTGGCGGAGTGCAACCTCTAAGGGACCACAGGGCCACTTCATCGGGATCCAATTCGTAACAGAGCTCATAGCTGTTGAGTGACTCCTCCGGCAAATCAAATTCTAGCTCACGAATAGGCGAAGGCAATTTAATGACCGCTTTCGGTCAATTCAATTAATTAACAAACCTACACAAAATAAAGAAATTACTCCGGGGAACGTCCTCGGCTTTAGATCTTCTTTGGGAACAGGCTGCCACCATGCGGGTGATTTGACAAAGTATCCCCTGCTTCAGATTAAACTCTTCCAGCTTCAGAAAATAGAATCCGCTGTTGTCTCATTCAACACCCGGTGTTGAGAGATTATACACCGATCTAAGTGTTGAGTTCTTCATTGGATAAGGCAAGTTGTGAGGAGTCTCTCCACTTGAGGCGTTGAATAAATAAACAGCAGCCCGTTTAGACCTTCGGATTAGCTATTTACTAACTCATTTTTATTCAACTAGATACACCTTCTTGAAAGAACTTTTCTGGGCCTTTAAACATGGCACTTCATTTGCCCTAGTAGAGGTTGAGATCTGTTGGAGAAGGAGGGTGACCATGATCGATTATTGGAAAAAGGAAGGACAGGGTCAACAAGCTGAAATTCGACTTCTCAAATGTATCTGGATGATGTCTGGCACGGTCAATTTCAAGCTCTGCGATCGTGATTATGACTGTGAACATTGTGCATTTTACCAGGCATGGCTTGAGACAAAAGAAAATCAGTGCACGGCTGGGGAAACCGACTCTCACCGACACCGCCCAGGACACGACGGAACGAGGCATACCGTACCGCTTGGCAGCCAGGAATACATCGGGGATGTTTTTTTGCACCCAGCGCATGTATGGGCGCGAGTTGAGGAAGAAGGGAAAGTGAGGATCGGTCTGGATGACTTTGCCCAACGCTTGGTTGGAAGGATTTACAGTGTGGGGCTACCCGTTGCAGAAACCCAGGTTTCCAATGGGAATGCCTGTTGGAGAATCGCCCACGGGGCCGGCGAAACGGAAGTTCCTATCCCGATAAAAGGGACCATTGAGAAGAGAAATGAAAAGCTCATGGTGTCTCCCTCCCTCATGAATCAAGACCCTTATGGGGAAGGATGGGCTTTGTACATGCGACCAGACAATTTGGAGAGTAGCCTCAAAGAATTTCATTATGGTGAACAGGCCAAAGCCTGGTCTGCAAATGAATATTGCCGCTTAAATCATGAGCTAGCCAAATTGATAGACCAGTCCAGTGCCGATCTAGGAACAACACTGCCTGACGGCGGAAGGCCCTTCGAAAATTTCATTGCTTTTTTAAGTCCCGATCAACAACGGAAGATGATTGCGTTGTTTCTGAAAGGAGGATTGTGATGGTTGCCATATTTGTTATTTTCACGATCGTAGCATTTATTCTGGTGGACGCCCTCGTACAGAAATCAGAATTCAAACGCCTAGAGGCGGCTTCTGGACCCAAGCCAGCTCAAAGAAGTCCTTGGAACTTTCCTGATACGGTTAAGTCTCTCCCAGGAGGCATCTATACGGATCGCGGTCATACCTGGCTTAGTCTTAATCTGGACGGAACTGCCAATGTGGGGATCGATGCATTTGCTCAGTACGCCATGGGCACAATAGACAAGCTCCTACTGCCTCGGGTCGGGCAGGAATTCCGGCGCGGTGATGATCTTTTCACCCTCCGCCAAGGGGAACGGGAAGCCACTTTCAAAGCACCCATCGATGGAGTCGTAGAAATGGTCAATGAAGCGCTTTCCAAAGATCTCGGCAGGGTCCCAAGGGATCCATATCGTGAAGGCTGGCTCTGTTCCTTGCGTCCCCGCAATCTTGCGAGCAATCTTAGACAAATGTTGATTGCAGAGGAAGCGTTAGCCTGGCTTAAGACCGAAGCAAGACGGCTTCAAGACTTCATTCTGTCGAGGCCGGTTGAAAATACCGCTCTGGGAATCGTCCTCCAGGATGGAGGAGAAATCACCAGTGGAGTATTGGAATTGATGGACAATGACACCTGGAATAAATTCACCAGAGAATTCTTACACAATGACCAATCCAAAATGAGAACAGCGTGAGGCCCCGGTATCCTCACGCTGACTCGGCCAAATCTCTCGAAACCCCAATAGCTGTTTGGCTTTTTGCCCCACTTTCCTTCTAGGAATTGTCATCGAAGGACTGCTTTCAAGGGTCGAGAAGCAAGACAAGCTAAGGCCCGTCAGCCATTTCCAAAAGAACTGATTTGATTTTCAACAAAACGTGCTTTGGAAGGGAAGTTGCATTATTCAACAGACGGGAGGGGGTGTGTCGATCGTCAAAGGACGCCCCTATGGACAATTCGACGAAGAAAGGAATCCTCTTCGATAGCACGCGCTGTGTCGGCTGCGGAGCTTGCTACATAGCCTGTAAAGAAAGAAACAGCCTGCCTTCATCCAGCATCGATTTCCTGAAAGATAATCTTTCGGCGGAGACTTATACCGTCGTCAAACAGACCCACGGTCGATTCGTCCGACGTCTGTGCATGCATTGCGAGACCCCGACTTGTGCCTCCGTCTGCCCGGTAGCCGCCCTGCGGAAGACCGAGGCAGGACCCGTAGTCTACTATGAAGATCGATGTATAGGCTGCCGCTATTGCATGGTGGCTTGTCCTTTTGACATCCCGAAATACGAATGGAATAAAGTTCTTCCCAGAGTGCGAAAATGTGACCTCTGCTCTGACCGACTGGCTCAAGGGCTTCCCACGGCTTGCGCGGAAGCCTGCCCCACGCAGGCCACCCTATTTGGGAATCGGGAAGAATTGATTGAAGAAGCGCGCCGGCGATTATCCACTCCGTCAGGAAAGTACATAAACCATATCTATGGTCTTGAGGAAGTGGGGGGAACCTCGGTTCTATTGATCTCGGATGTCCCTTTGGGGGAGTTAGGCTATCCCACTCAAATTGAGAAGGAGCCGTTGCCTCTGCTAACTTGGCACGTTTTGCAGAAGATACCCAACTTCGTCTTGTTGGGGAATGTGCTTCTAGGCGGAATCTGGTGGATAACAGCCCGGCGCGAAAAGGTTGCCAAAAGCTCCGGGTCCGAGTAAACGCGCTTACAGCCAGGGGCGGCAATTCTTGCTTGAACTGGCCGGGTTCTGATGAGCACGAAGACTTATCCCTCTTACATTGTGGAGGAATTATGGAGAGGACGTCATTTCCTAAGCTGACATTTTGGCGGGTACTGGTCTCTTTCATTTTTGCCTGCGGGCTTTACAGCGCCTATATTCGCTTTACTCAAGGCTTGGGAGCCAGTACGGCTCTCAGTGACAGCTTTCCGTGGGGGTTGTGGATTGGATTCGACATTCTCTGTGGAGTGGCACTGGCGGCGGGCGGATTCACGATCAGCGCCTGTGTTTACATTTTCAACATCCGACGGTTCAAACCGATCGTACGTCCCACCATCTTGACGGCCTTCCTTGGATATTTGTTGGTCATCATTGCGCTGCTTTTTGATCTAGGTAGGCCTTACCGTATCTGGCACCCACTGGTGATGTGGAATCCCCGTTCCGTGATGTTCGAAGTGGGGTGGTGCGTTACCCTCTACACGACGGTGCTGGCCCTCGAATTTAGTCCCATGCTATTGCAGCACTTGAAATGGGAACTCCCGTTTAAGATCGTGAAGTCAGTGATGATTCCCTTGGTCATATTGGGTGTGATCTTGTCCACGCTCCACCAGTCGTCGCTGGGATCGCTCTACTTGATTGTGCCTCACAAGCTCCATCCATTCTGGTATTCATCGTTTCTTCCGGTATTTTTCTTCATCTCAGCGATCGCGCTGGGTTGTGCCATGACGATTCTCGAGTCCTTCCTGAGCTACCGCGCATTCCGGAAGCGCCTGGAGATAGATCTTCTTGCTGACTTGGCCAAAGTCATTGTCGTGGCTTTGAGTGTCTATTTCGTTCTTAAGCTTCAGGACTTGGGAGGAAGGGGTGTATTGAGCGAGATTTTTGAGCCGACCTATGAAGCTCGAATGTTCCTGGCGGAAATCGTGTTGGGAATACTCGCTCCCATTGTCCTGCTCGCCATCCCGCGGATAAGGCACAACCATTTTAGCCTTTTTGTTTCTTCTGTGCTGGTGATCCTGGGATTTGTCATGAATCGATTGAACATCAGTATCTCGGGAATGGAAGGCGCTTTGGGTCGGCAGTACTTTCCCAGCTGGACTGAACTATCCGTGACCTTAAGTATCGTGGCACTTGGTTTCCTTCTGTTCAGAATCGCCATAAAAACATTGCCCGTTTTTCCAGAGGAGAGTTCAAAAGGATCAGAGGAAGTGTCCCCTGAGTTTTTAGCGCCCGTTGTGTTACAGCAGCCCCTATTGAGCAGCACAACGTTGGTTCTAGCCCTTGGAGGGGTTTTCCTGTTCGGTAGCATGTCGTTGGCTGTCAGCGGAATATTATTGCGAACTAACCCGGCAATCGTGTCCGCTTCCGGGAAGGAAGCAGCACCCAGTCCCGACGAAGGGTTGAAGCAACTCAGACTGCCCGACGACATCGTTTTTCCGCAGGGTGAGGGGAGCCTGGGAATAGTCACTTTTCGTCATGCTTCACACATCGACATGAAACGGCCGGATTGCAGTTTCTGCCACACTCAACGCTTTGCAATCCTGAAATCGAGCCTGAAGTCTTCTCGTCTGGATAAGAAGATCGATATGCATCGGGAAGACCAATGTGGGAGCTGCCATGATGGGAAAAAGTCTTTCAGCACCAAAGAGGACTGCCAACTTTGTCATCAAAGCGAATAGATAAAAGAAGCCATTGGCTTGAAGGATAGAGACCGGGATGTCAACCCGTTCATTCAATCTCAGCCTTAGACTCACGATTTGCTTGGTAGTTGTTTTGCTTTTGATCTTTGTCTTGTTGGGGAGGCAGGTTGTTCGTTTGCACCGGCAGCATCTTGAGGAGTCTGTATTTGTCAGTGCCGACCGTATCAGCGACACCATTAAGCGAAGTACTCGCTACTCCATGCTCCAGAACCATCGCGATGAAGTCTATCACATTATTAGCACGATCGGGGGGGAGCCCGGCATCGGCAAGATCCGCATTTATAACGAGAATGGAAGAATCAGTTATTCCACCGATCCTAATGAGGTGGGCACCTTCGTGGACAAGCAGGCGGAAGCCTGTACGGCCTGTCATTTTCAAGGGGAGCCTCTCCGCCGTCTGAAAAGGCCCGACCGGATGCGGATATACAATGCATCGGGCGGAAAACGGAATCTAGGGCTGATTAACCCGATAGAGAATGAGCCGAGTTGCACCAACTCCGACTGTCATGCTCATCCCCCCGATAAACAAGTGCTCGGCGTATTAGATGTGACCATGTCGATGGCCAAGGTTGACGAGGCCATCGCCGATGGAACCCAGAGTGTCGTGGTCAGTTTTATCTTCGCGATCATTGCGATCCCATTGTTGATCGGGGCACCGATCTGGCTGATGGTTTATCGGCCCGTCAAGCAACTCACGCTGGGAACAAAACGTGTCGCCTCAGGGAATCTGGATGAACTGATCCCGGTCTCGTCGCGGGACGAAATTGGCCAGCTGGCGGCTTCATTTAATCAGATGGTTCTGGAATTGCGGCGTGCCAAAGGCCAGCTCGATGAATGGAACAAAACGCTAGAGAACCGGATTCGCGAGAAGACGGAAGAACTCCAGAGTGCACAAAAGCAAATTGTTTATGCGGAACGAATGTCTTCCATTGGCAAGTTGGCGGCCATCGTTGCGCATGAAATCAACAATCCTTTGAGTGGGATTCTGACCTATGCCAAGCTTCTGCTTAAACAGATAAGAAATGAGAAGGGAACTCTCCCAAAAGCTGAAACCGCCACTCAATACCTCGAAGTCATTGCCAGCGAATCGGCTCGCTGCGGTGAAATTGTCAAGAACCTCCTCCAATTTGCTCGGCAGACCACGGTCAATCTCCAGCCGAATCCTTTGAATGAATTGATTCGACAATCTCTGCGACTCGTTCAGCACAAGATTGACCTGATGAACCTCCAGACCTTGTTACGTTTGGATGAGGCTCTTCCTCAGGTCTTCTGTGATGCACAGCTGATTCGGCAGGCTCTGGTTGCACTCATCATTAATGCCTGTGAAGCCATGCCGGCAGGAGAAGGTATCCTCGAAATTCGCACCCAACAATGCGTGGAAAAGTCAGTTGTGGAAGTAACCATCCAAGACAATGGGATCGGAATGAACGAAGAGACCCAGAAACATATTTTTGAACCGTTCTTTACCACCAAGGAACAAGGAAAAGGTGTTGGCTTAGGTTTGGCTGTGGTTTACGGCATTGTTCAACAGCACAGCGGGACCATTGAAGTCCAGTCCAGTCCGGGCAAAGGGACCGCCTTCCTCATACGATTGCCCTTAAGAACAAAGGATGAGCAGGACGCCGAGCACGAGAAGAATACTGAGTTATTACCCCATGGAGTGGAAGCCTAACGAGGTGCATCATGGTAAAAAATAGTAATATCCGGATCTTAATCGCAGATGACGAAGCGAGTGTGCGAGATTCTCTTAAGAGCTGGTTTGAGGAAGAGGGTTATCAAGTTGATGTGGCCGGATCAGGAAAGGAAGCTCTTGAAAAGCTCACCCAACAGCAATGGGATATCTATTTGCTGGATATTAAAATGCCGGGAATGGATGGGCTGGAGCTGCAAAAAAGGATACGAAAGGTTGATCCGAACTCCACGATCATTCTGATGACCGCTTACGCCTCTGTGGAAACGGCGGTGGAGGCCATGAAACAAGGTGCTTATGACTACGTCGTCAAACCGATCGACCCGGATGACCTGGAACACTTGGTTAGGAATGCCGCAGAACGACGAGTGCTCTTTTCTGAAAACTTGCGATTGCGAGAAAAGATTGATGAATTGTCCCGTTTTCACGAAATTGTTGGACGGAGTGGCGCCATGCGACGTGTCTTGGAGCAGGTAATGCTGGTTTCAGCCACCGACACGACGATCCTCATCCGGGGAGAAAGTGGAACAGGCAAGGAATTGGTGGCCAGGGCGATCCACGCGAATAGCCCCAGGCGATATATGCCCATCCTGGTTGTTAATTGTGGCGCGCTTTCGGAGGGGATTCTCGAAAGCGAGCTTTTTGGTCATGAAAAGGGGTCCTTTACGGGAGCCCAATACCGGAGAAAAGGAAAGTTTGAAATGGCTGATGGGGGGACCCTTTTCCTCGATGAAATCGGGGATATCAGTCTGAAGACACAGATTGATCTTTTGCGGGTCATTGAGGAAAAGAAGATTACCCGGGTAGGCGGAAATGAGGCCCTCTCGGTTGATTTCCGGCTGGTTGCCGCGACCAATCGGAATCTGGAGAACCTGGTGGCCAAAGGCACATTTCGGGAGGATCTGTACTATCGGCTGAATGTCTTTTCAATCACGATCCCGCCGCTTCGCGAGCGTCGGGAAGACATTCCGCTCTTAGCGGATCATTTTATTCGGAAACACAGTGTGTCGATGAACAAACAGGTAATTTGCGCTTCCCCCAATGCCATGGGATTGCTCATGGCGTATGATTGGCCCGGAAACGTGAGAGAGTTACAGAACGCCATAGAACGTGCTGTCCTTGTCTGCAGAGGGCGCGAGATCGAACCAGCCGATCTTCCCCTGCAAACTCATGGGTCTCCTCAGTTGCCTGGAAATCGTTCAATTTCCGCGATCGAGGCCCAACATATTCAACGTGTATTGACCGAAACGGGTTGGAATATTTCACAAGCAGCCCGGCTGCTAGAGATTGACCGGGTGACTCTCTACAACAAGATCAAGAGATACGAACTGAAAAGAGAGGCCGCCTCAAAAGGAGCCGATCGATGGGAAACCGGTCCAGTGAGCGAGGAGGGTCAATCACCCGAGAATATAGAACGAAAGGAGGGGGCCAGTCTTCCGCACTGACTTCTGCTCATCGTTGCGCAGGATCCGCGAATTAGTCCATGCAAGAAATCCGTCTCGTTCGTATCGGGGATGTCGATTCTGAGATACTCTCCTGGCTTCAGGTGGCTTTAGCGGATACGTTGAAAATGCCATGCAGCCTGGAAAAGAAGGTCATTGCCCCAGCCATTGCTTATCATACAGGTCGACAGCAATATTATTCTACCCTCCTGTTAGGAGAAATCCGGAACTGTACCAATGGCGATTCGGCAAAGCTTTTGGGTGTTTGCGATGTCGATCTGTTTATTCCCATTCTCACCTTCGTGTTTGGAGAAGCTCAACTGAGCAACCGTTCTGCTCTCATCTCCATTTGCCGGTTGAGACAGCGGTTTTACGGCTTGCCGGAAGACCGCGATCTGTTATACGCCCGATGCGAAAAAGAAGCCATCCATGAATTGGGCCATACTTTTGGTCTACATCACTGTTCCACCTATGACTGCGTCATGCACCCGTCGAATTCGGTAGAACAGATTGACCTAAAATCCAATCTCTTTTGCCCTTCTTGCCGTGAAGCCCTCAAATAGACCGCTTATTCTCTTCCTGCCGGAATCCGTTCCTCCCCAGCCGGGGAAGAAAAACGTCTTTTCCGACCTGGACGAATTCACCCAATGGCTCGCTAAATCCCCCACGGGAACATGACGGTCTGGGTACGCCTTACCTCAAGCAGTCTTCATATTGGGGTTAGCTTTGGAAGATTAAGTGCTGAAGAATTCAGCAGGTAGTGGTCCGCTTAGTAATGCTTTTCGTAAATAAGGTAACGGTAACGCCGGGTCGGTGACCCGGCCTACAACTTTGTAGGCCGCGTGACCCCACGCGGCGCCTATCTTAAGATACGTCACCGCAATTATGAATAGCAGTACTTCGGAAGTCTCATTTGCGTGATGCAGTTGGTAGAAATAGTTTCCATGATTTGAAGTATACCCAATTTTATGAAGGTGCGAATTCGTGCCTGAGAGACCAACTGATCAATTCAATGGAAGTTGACATCTCCATTGAACTCTCCTTTCCCGAGTTCAGAAGATATCTGCCAGGAGAACTGCCGGGTCGTGTGTCGTCGACGAGGCCATCTTCTCCCTCGACGCGGAAGGGTTGCTAAATTCCCTCAATCCCAAGGGCACAAGAACTTCTGGGCTATTCGGTTGCGGAAATCCTTGGGAAACCCTTTCGAGAGCTTCTACCGGAAGGAGAAGAGGAGATGCAGAGGATCTCAACTGCCTTGAAGGATCGCCAGGGGGTATATCATTTCGAAACGCTTCTTCGAGGAAAAGAGAGTAGAGAAATTCCGGTCAAACTCTCGGTTTCGGTTGTTCCTTCCGACCATGGACACGGGAAGGGATGGTTATCCTTTGCCATGATTTGAGCCGGATCCGGGAACTCGAGACAGTCATTCGGGAGAAAGAGCAGTTTTTTGCGAGCATCCTGCGAAATTCGGTAGATGCCATCTTCACACTCGATCGCACGAGAGCGAATTACCACCTGGAACAAAGGCGCAGAAGCGATCTTTGGCTATTCCGAGGAAGAAATGCTGGGACAATCCTTGGATATCCTGCTGCCTCCACATCTCAGTGAAAGAAAAGAACTCGAACAAATCTCCAAGATCTCTCGCAACGAAGGCTTCTTACGCAGTTACCAAACTCAACGATTGACCAAGGATCGACAACTCATTGATGTCATCTTCACTCGCACGGCGATCAAAGACCCCGAAGGGAAGCTGATCGGATTCTCCTCTGTGCTTAAAGATGTGACTGAACAGAAACTGATGGACCGGCATTTATCCCAGATGGAAAAGCTTTCTGCAATCGGGGAGTTGACGGCTGGATTGGCTCATGAAATTAAGAATCCATTAGCGGGAATTAAGGGCGCGATCGAGATCATTTGCGACAGCTTGCCGGAATATCATCCTCACCGTGCGATCCTGGTCGAAGTCCTCTCTGAAGTGAGGCGAATTGATCGCAGCGTGATGAACTTGTTGTCGTTCTCGAAACCCGGGAACCCGGATTTCGTGAGGACCGATCTCGTAGAGCTGTTCAAAGAGATTCTCTCGTTCCTGAAGAAGCTGGCAGACTCAAAGAAGATCTCGCTGCGCCTGAAACACCTGGGAAGCATCCCATTTTTAATTGGCGATGAGAACGAGCTAAAACAGCTTTTCATGAATTTGATCTTAAATAGCATCGAAGCGATTGAAACAAACGGGATCGTAACCGTAAAGGTGAAGAGTCTCGGCGACTCCAAAATCCAAGTAGAGGTGGCAGATGATGGCCCCGGAATTCCCAAAGACAAGCTAAGCAAAATCTTTCACCCTTTTTTTACCACCAAGAAGCACGGAACGGGTCTTGGACTAGCAACCTGCAAACGAATTGTTCTCAATCATGGCGGGCAAATCATGGTAGAGAGCGAACCCGACAAGGGGGCCCGTTTCATCATCGAGCTTCCTTTAATCCCTGTGTTTCATCCCTCACTGTCCCGCTGACCTCCTCGCTTAATAAATTGCTATCTTCCCACAATTGCATTGGGCTATATTCGAGTGAACTGGGGTGGTTGCTGAGTTCCTGAAGAACCCGGCAATGGCTAGGTTACCCAATATTGAATCGATGACGAATTCGTTGATGGAGAAGGCTGCAAGAGAACTATGCCACGCGAAAACATACTGATAGTTGATGACGAAAAGCTGATTCGATGGTCGATGAAGCAAAAGCTAGGATCCTGGGGCTACCAAGTTTCGGAAGCCGAAGATATCCAGGAGGCCATGCGAAAGATTAGCCAGGAAACACCGGATCTCGTGACTCTCGACATAAAGCTGCCGGATGGCAGCGGAATTGAGTTGCTGAAAGAGATCAAAGAGAACCATCCCGTCCTGCCGGTGATCATGATTACGGCTTTTGGGGTTGTGGATGTCGCGGTTCAAGCCCTAAAGCTGGGTGCCTATGATTTCATTGAGAAACCCATCAATTTCGAAAAACTTGAAAACATTGTTCGCAACGCTCTAGAAACTTTCCGCCTTAAAACCCAGGTAGCCCAGACATTTAAGACCAACAAGATTCGCTTTAGTCTGGAGAATATTGTTGGCCGCTCAAAGCCGATTCGCGATGTGCTGGTGTTAATCAAGCGACTCGCTCAGTCTGGGACAACGACGTTGCTGGTCCAGGGAGAAAGCGGAACCGGAAAAGACCTGGTCAGCCGAGCGCTCCACTACGAGAGTTCCCGTCGGGACAATCCATTTTTTGCGCTCAATTGTGCCGCCATCCCAGAGACCTTGATTGAGACGGAACTCTTTGGCTATGAGAAAGGAGCCTTTACCGATGCCAAGACCATGAAGAAGGGGGTCTTTGAAATGGCTGACGGTGGGACCGTTTTCCTGGACGAAATCAGCGAAATGCATATCAACATGCAGTCGAAGTTTCTTCGGGTTCTGGAAGATCAGACCTTTCGACGGGTAGGAGGGGTCAAGGATATCTCGGTAAATGTTCAGGTTGTGGCCTCAACCAATTGCAATTTGGAAACGGTTGTTAGCGAAGGCAAATTTCGGGAAGATCTTTATTACCGGCTATCCGTCATCCCGATCGTCATTCCCCCATTGCGAGAACGCAAGGAGGATATTCCCGCCCTAATTGAACATTTTATTCAGCGTTATAACATTCAGTTCCGCAAAGACGTGCAAGGGATTACACCCGAGGGCATGAAATTGCTGATGAACTACTCCTGGCCAGGTAACGTACGCGAACTCAAGAATGCCATCGAACGGGCCATGATTCTGGTGATCATGAAACAATCGATGTGTCGGAACTGCCCATCCGAATCCTGGATCCGAGCGTAGCCACGACCTTATCCAGGGTATCTGGAGACCATTGATCAAGCTCCCTTCGGAAGGTGCCGGATTGGAGGCTATCGAAAAAGAATTGATCCAACAGGCTCTTCAGTATGCCAACAGCAACAAGACCAAAGCCGCGAAATTACTGAAAATCAGTCGCGACACGTTGCGCTACAAGGTCAAGAAACACAATCTTGAATAAATACTCTCCTTTGAATGATGCTGTTCATATTCAACCCTCCTTCGTGTCTGAGAAATTGGGGGAGCCCACACACTGATTCCCGCCACGCTGTTGTCTTCATCTAAGAATTGCACTGACAAATAAGCACTTAGAAAATGGAGCGATCCGCTCGGGTTTGGACACTGAGTTGCGATTCTACTCATGGAGACTGGGATTGGTTTTCTTGAGGACGGCTGCCTGATCCGAAAATTTGAATATGAACCAAGGCGACTCAGCAGACATTGGAGCAGGTTTTGGAGCAAAGGAATCACTCGATCTATTCAACCGGAACGGAAGAAATCGGCCCGTCTCAGGCTAAGCGGTTACTTCGCATCCCTTGAAATCTTTCTTCTCCAAAATGGGACTGGAGATTGCAGTAGTCCAGTTATCCAAAAGCAACTTTGAACAGCTCGTCGAGATGTATGAACACTTCGAACCGAAGAGAGCCGCTCAAGGGTTGCCGCCAACAGGACGCGATCGAATTCTCAGTTGGCTTGGAACAACTCCAGAAAAGCGGGGAGAATTTGGTGGCTCTCTATCAGGATCGAGTGATCGGCCATACGATTCTTTGCGCGGTTAGTCCTACCCGGGCCGAATTTGCGATCTTTATCGATCAAGAGTACCGGAATCAGGGGATTGGAACGAAATTCACCGAAGTGACGTTGGAATTTGCCCGGGAAAAGGGATATCGCCGGGTCTGGCTCTCCGTTGAAGTGGAAAATCTGTGCGCCATCCGGGTTTATAAGAAGCTGGGATTCCGTATGCGAGATCTCTTCGGCCCGGAACAAGAAATGGAGATTTGGTTTTGATAAACAGGAATAGGAAGCCTTCGCCGAAATTGCCGGAGACTCTTGTGTGAGGAGATAGATCATATCATCCAATCGCTGCGGATTTGAATGGCTTCGGATTAGCTGTCGTTGAAGGGCATCACCTAGTCGGGATTGTGACTCATTCGATTTCCTAGGAACTTCATTTGCATTGTTCGGGGCGAGCATAAACAGATTATTTCCTCGCGCTCCTGGTGTTTGGCTTCAACATCAACAATTGGCTAGACTTCCCACGGTTTTCGATATTCACGAGTGAGCAGCTTGTTGGCCTCGGGATCGTTGATGACTACTTCCTTCTCGGCATCCCAACGAATTTTTCTGCCGGCGTGTAAGGAGATATTCCCAAGATGGGCTGCCGTCGTCGAGCGGTGCCCCTCTTCCACGTCGGAGACCGGACGCTGCCGGCTCTTCACGCAATCCAGAAAGTTACGCACATGATAGATGTGTTGTTCAGACCCTTCGCCCTGAACGAGCTGAGTGCGTTCTAGACGTTCGGATCGTTCCTTTTCCCAAGGCTTCGGGGGGTTTTCGTCGTTCTTGAGTTTTTTCAGATAAGGCGGGACAGGCTCCTCGTCAATTTTCCGTGTCTCAGGGTAGATCTCATAGCCGGCTCGGTCAATGAAGAGTGTCCCGTCCGTTCCAAAGAATTCGATTCCGTAGATCCTTCCTTGGGCGCTGCGATTGTTCAGAAAGCGGCTGGAATAAGTCAGAATAAATTCGGGATATTCGTAGGTCACTTCCAAAGTGTCGGGAGTTTGGCGATTATCTCTCAGAACGAACTTCCGCCCGAAAGTGCACACGGCAATTTGGAGCTTTTACCCCCATGGCCATATGGACGGTGTCAATATGGTGGACCCCCCAATCGGTCATCATTCCGCCTGCATAATCCCAAAACCAACGGAAATTCACTATGAAGCGATTGGGATTAAAGGGGACGACGGGTGCGGCTCCCAGATACATGTCCCAGTTTAATCCGGCGGGAGGAGTCTCCATCGGGAGGATTACCGATGCCGAGAGGAGACTCATTGCCGTAATTCCAGGCGGCAACCCGACTAATATTGCCGATCTTCCCTCCCGGATCAGTTGAGAGGCTTCGGCGTAATGTTTACCGGATCGTTGCTGGGTGCCCATCTGGACCACACGGTTATTCTTTCGAGCAGCCTCCACCATCTTGCGGCCCTCCTGAATACAGTAGGCCAATGGTTTTTCGATATAGACATCTTTGCCTGCCTCGCAAGCCTGAATTGTTGGAAAAGCATGCCAATGGTCGGGAGTCGCAATCAAGACAGCATCGATCTCTTTCATTTCTAGTAGCTTGCGAAAATCTGAATATCCCTTGGCTTTGCCGGACGGTTGGGTTTCGGTCAATTTCGAAGCCACACTCAGATTATGTTCCCATACATCACACACTGCGGCCACGGATACGTCCTTCATTTGGAGAAAATCCTTCAGATTGTACTGGCCCATTCCCCCCAGACCGATAAAGCCCATCAAGATGCGATCATTGGCCCCCATAATGTTGGCAAAACTCTTTGCTGTGGTGGAAACGCCAACTACTCCTGCCGCCGAAGAAGCAATAAAATTTCGTCGGTTTATTTTCATCAAGATTTCCCCCTCTTAGGTTTAATTAAGTCGTGAAATCATAACCAAAAACCCGCTTTGGTATAAGGATATTTGCCGGAGGGGAACCTCTTTCAGACAAAGGACACGACAGAGAAGGTCTGAAGAAATTCAATATTGGTTCCCCTCCTTGGTAAGGAGGGGGCGAGGGGGTGGTCGTAAGTCCTGGTGGACGAACCCCCTGGAGTCCCCCTTAACCAAGGGGGACACTCGCAGATCGATACCGAAGCCAATTGCTTTACACTTTCAGGAGGGGGAAATTGATTCGCCAGGCTATCCGCAGAGTATTGCAAAAGTTATCGAATAACCCATCCCTGGATCAATATCAAAGCGCGGCGAAAAGGAGCCGTCCACCCAGCCCAATCAGCACGGCCGAGGACAGGCTATAGACAGCAACTGCCAAGGCCATCCTCCAGCCAATTTCTTTGATGAGGGCAGCGATGGTGGCTACGCAGGGAATATAGAAGGTAATAAAAATCGTAAACACAAAAATCTGTCCTACGGATAGGACCGATTGAACATCGGTTGTCCCCAACGCCTGCAGGAGCATGATCATTGAAAGTTCTTTCCGAAGAATCCCGAAGATCAGGGTTGTTCCAACCGCCGCAGGCAAGCCAAGCAGTGATGTTAACGGAGACAGCCCGGCATTGAGCACCTTGTCCCAGTGATAGTACTCAGCAAGACTGAGCAAAAAACTCCCCGCGATCAACAACGGCCAGGCAACGACGACGAATTCCTTCATGCGCAACCAGGTCTTTCCCATCAAAGTAGAGAATTTCGGGGTACGGTAAGGGGGGACTTCAAGGATCAATCCGGGAGAGCTTTCCGGCATTATTGCAGTGAGAATTCTTCCTGAAAGCGCGATCACTACAAAATTAATGACGTAAATCAATAAGGCCCATAAAGGACCGAGGTAGAAAGCAACCAATCCGAAGATGACGGTCATTCTCGCAGAACAGGGCGTCAAGGTAGAGATAAAAGCCGCAATGAAGCGGTCTCGAGGGGAAGAGAGGATTCGCGTGGCCATCACCGCAGGAACGTTGCAGCCATAGCCGAGAATGGCTGGGATGACAGCAACCCCATGGAGCCCGATGCGGTGCATGAAGGAGTCCATGAGAAAAGCAACTCGCGGCAAATACCCAATATCCTCCAGGACAGCCATGCCAATCAGGAAAGGGAGCAAGTAGGGAAGAACAATGGCGACCCCGCCTGCAACGCCTTGGACGAGACCTTTGGATAACGCAAACGGTAATCCGGATGGATTCATCCATCGGCCGGCAGCTGCGATCACCCACTCAAACACCCCCAGGACTGGACGCTCCAGGAGCATTCCGACTCCGTAGACCATCCCAAAAAAAGAAACCAGCATCCCGATTAGAATCAGATATCCCCAAACTTTGTGGGTAAGAATGGCATCGAGGCTTTCGCGCACGTCCCGTGGAGGAGTGCTTACGCTGGCTACCTCCTCGAAAAGCTTCATGGAAAGGGCATGGCGCTCTGATTCAATCACTTCTTCCGCTGGTTTGCCGCGATTGGCTTCCAATTGGAGGCGGGCGGCCTCGATCTGTTCTTTTGGCAGTGTCAGGCTTTGCTCCGCCAGTTGAGGATTGTCTTCTAACAGACGGATGGCCAAAAGACGGGGTGGTAACCGTCTGTGTACGTCTGGAAACTTTACAATCTGGTGCACCAGTTCATCAATAATCGTCTCGGTGTCCCGATCAAACCCAACTCCCGTCCCTGCTGCTGGTTTCCGGCCGATCACCTGAAAGGTTTCCTGGAAGAGGCGGTGGATACCGATGCCCTCGGCGGCAATCGTTTCAATCACCGGCACCCCGAGTTTCTCGGAGAGTTTGTGCGGATCAATACGGATGCCTTTCCGATGAGCTTCATCCATCATATTTAAGCAGACAACCATCGGATACCCAAACTCGAGTAGTTGCAACGTAAGCTCCAGACTGCGCGAGAGAACAGAGCTGTCGATGACATTGATGAGGGCATTCGGAGATTGTTGCAGCAGAAAATCACAGGTGGCGCTTTCGGCTGGATTTGACGCCGTCAGCGAGTAGATGCCTGGTAAGTCGATGAGCTGGGAAAGCAGACCATTGAAGCGGATCCGGCCACTCGTGTAATGAACGGTGACGCCGGGGAAATTAGAGGTGACTGAACGATAGCCTGCAACACTGTTGAAAAGGGTGCTTTTCCCGGAATTAGGTTGTCCTATTAAGGCGATTCCCCATTCACCTGTTCTACCCGGATTCGTTCTGCCAGGCTCCTCCCCAATGCAACCTTTGTGCCGCAGTGCTCCAGGAGGATCGGCCCGCCAAACGGGACATGACGGTGAACACGAACAATGTCCCCGATCTGGATTCCTAATTGCGCCAAGTCCCGGCGCAAACGGCGTGTCCCGGTGAATCCCAAGATCCGAAGAGCTGCTCCTTCCGGGATCTGAGGTAAAAGCATAATGGATGTCCTTATTTCGGTGCTTCATGAGAGCGATTCCAAGTCCGAATGGTTCTTAAGCTCTTCTTGTCGCCGCCGATTTTCGAGAATAGATTGATATTCCAGGAAATGCTGTTCACGTAATTCCCTTCCAGTGATTTTTCCATTGAGCCATACCTTGCTCATCGGAAAGACCCCCGAACTCAAATGCACGTTGTACAAATGCCATACGATAATGGCCAGAAAAGCCAAAATCGCTTCGTAGCCATGGACAATCTTGAAAATGTCATAAACCCAAAGGGGAAAAAGCTGTAGTGAGAGGTTCGTCGTCCACAAGAAAAACCCCGTAAAAATCATTACAAAGTTCCCCCAAATGAGGGCCAGATATTCAAATTTCTCAATGAAATTGTATCTTCCGTACTGGGGCGCTTTGGCAAAAAGCCAGAAAGGGTGCCGGTCAAAGAAGTTCTTCAGGATTCCCTTTCTGCGTAACCATTCGGAGAATCCCAAATTATGCCCGAAAGCTTGCAGTGCGTCGGTCGCATCTTTCAATCGAGGTAGCAATGCGAGAAAAATTTCTCTCCCCCTCTGGGTAGAGCTGATGTAGTAGAGATGAAAGAGGGAGACGGCAATCAGTCCGACTCCGGCAATTCGGTGCAAAATTCCCCGCAATCTGAATCCCCAATCGAAAATGAAAAGTCCGCTCGTGTCGGGAACCGGTTTGGTCAAAAGCGGCAGGCCGGTCACCACCAGCAGCACAAAACAAGATATCAAAATGGCATGCTGGAGTCGCTCGGCCAGGGTCATCCGGACAAATTCCTCCTCATCCCGGATGAGCACTTGGGATATTTCCAGCTTACCAGCCGATCTAGCCGAATCTCTCTCTTCGGTTTCTCCAAGGGGCTGAAATTTCGTGATCAAGGTCAAACATCGCCTCCTTTGGGTCGGGATTGGGATCTCTTGGAAAGTCGTGCCTTGAGGTCGGCAGCGATGTAGAGAACAAAACTGCCCATGACAATGGAAATCGTATAAAAGTAAAAATTTTGAATGATAAATCCAGCGTAATTGGCGGCTTTTGGGTCCAGCACATGAACTTTTACCTGTGTCAGTTGCTGGATGGCCCCTCCGTGACATTGTCCACAGGTCTTGGGTAAATTGGCGGAATTGATGGGGGATTTTGGATCACTGGACGGGCGGATATTATGAAACCCATGACAACTGATACAGCTGGCGACACGCGTTTCGCCAAAATGAGAGGCGATTCCGTGAAAGCTGCCTTGAAAAGACCGAAGCCGCTGAGCTGGCAGGTTATAGATGCGCGCGAGGTCTTGATTATCATGGCATCTTGCGCAGGTGAGAGCCACGTGCGTTGCATAGACCTTGGATTGTTTGTCCTGGGGCGAAAGAATCTGGTGTTCCCCGTGACAGTCCGTGCACACCGGGACATCCCGGATGCCTTTCTGGAAATCCTGTCCATGCACTCCTTCCAGATAGTCCTTCAAGATACCTTCGTGACAATGCCCGCAGGTCGCAGGAACGTTTTTCTTTGAAACCAGCGACTCTGGGTCTGAGGTGTCTGTTACTTCATGGGAGCCGTGACAAGTCACACAAGTTGCGCTATTCGAGAGCCCATACTTCACGAGCGCAATTCCATGGACTGTGTTTAGAAAATCTTTGGCGTTCACACGGTGTTTGGCTTGGAAAGAGCCGTCGAAGTGACAACTCCCGCATGTGGCGGGTTGCTGTAGTGGGTGCGTCCGGGAGTTGACGTTATGACCCTCCAACACATCGTGGTATCCGTGGCAGGATTGACAGTGAACCCTCTCCAGTCCCTTGTCAGTCACGGCCTTACCGTGGATGCTCCTTTCAAACTTCTGCTGCGCCTCAGTATGACAACCAGAACAGTTCACCTTTGCCAATTTTTCGGGATGCGGGAAATCCTTCACTTTTTCTAGATCGGCGTGACAATTCACACACGAGATGCCCGATCGACCGTGGATGGAATTTCCAAACTGCACCTTATCGACAAAAAGAGACCGGTCCGAGTTGTCCTTCAAATCCTTGTCCTCGTGACAATTCAAACAATCTTCATCCGCTACCCCGGCAGCAACAGGCTGCGCCATAAGCAACCCGGCGAAAATAAGGCCAAGATAGAATGGGCGTAAGAATTGGATTCGAAGGCGAGAAGAGCGAAGAGCCAAGAAATCGATAATCATGAGGATATCCCGCGGGTTCCCGCATAGTGCCAGATTCAAACGACGCCAACACTGTTGAGAAATGCAATCCAGCGTCCACCCGTATCCTTGGGGAGATAAGATTGATCATTTAGCCAACTTATTGAAAAAAATAGAGTAAGAACTCCATTGATGAAGCGGATATCCTGTTGAGTTCTTGAACAGGTGAATCCATGCTTAGCTTTGGGTGATTTGACGCAAATACAAAAAAAAGGGCAACTTTGTGTCGCCCTTGAGATATAAACCTACTACGATGCGTTAGGCGATCTATGCTCTTAAATTTCGAGAGCCCAGCCTTTTCCACAGAAACAAAGTGACGCAACCTATTTTTTTTCTGCGGGAAGCTTGTTACCGTTCTCCTTGAATTGCTTTCCTAGTTCTGTTAGGTAAAGATCTTTGTCACCTTTCTTGGGAACTTTTGAATGGCAATCTGCGCACTTTTTCCCTGTCTCCTTTGTAAACTGGGAAGTCGCTTTCAAAGGCGACAATAAGGCGAGAGAAAAGACCATAAATCCGATTCCCACGGAAATAAGCCTGATTATCCAGTTGGGCGGCTTCATGGAGGTTATCTTTCCTCCTTATTCTGAATTGAAATGCAGAGGGGGTTATACCTGCGTGCCGGGGAGGGGAAAATGGTCACGCGGCCCCCCCTCTGCAAACCGGAGTCAGAAGGCATTTCTTTTCTGACTCAATGACGATAGTGAAAAGGCAATTCTTACTCCACACGGAAAACGTTTCCCGGTTCAATCAATTCAAGAACTTCCATGGATAGAGGCAACCATTGATGCGAACCCACTTGGGCATTTGACAAATTTCTGGGTGATTCCCCACATCTCACTTATATCCATTTCAAAGATTCATTGAAGTAGGGTATAAAGTGAACTTGATTCCCTGAATGATGGGGGAGATGTGAAAGAATCGGCTGTAGCGGCTATCTGTGACCGCCGGCTTCTTTTCATTTCAACGGCTTGGTCTGCGCTCATAGAGCGCCGCTACAATTCCTTCACATCTTTTTAGGGGACGGGGGGAAAACTTCCAATTAAGAGTGCCAGAATGCCAAATCGTAATTCCAGCAGCTCTCAATTCACCCTTCCCAAACCAAAAGAGCATGGCGCCTGGGGAATGCTCTATATTCCATTTGTAATTGGAGTTGGCATTGCCGGCAACCTCACTCTCGAAACGCTCTGGCTTTTGATCGCTACCACCTTCGCCTTTCTATCGCAGAAACCTTTTGCTCAGTTATTGTCCCCTAAAGAATCTTCACCAGGCGCCAAGTGGATCAGACGCCATCTTGCTTGGTTTTGCATCTATGCTGGAATCAGTGCAGGAAGCTTTGCAGTTCTGTATTTTCATTATCAGGTGAAAGGCTTAAAGATTTTCGGTCTTCTGGGAATCCCAATTATTCTGGCATTTGGTTATTTCGTCCGACGCAAAGAGGTTCGTACGGTGTCAGGCGAAATAGCCGGGATCGTCGGTTTGACGATGACTGGACCCATGGCCTATTACGTGGCAACCGGCGAATTTCAAGCGGTGGGCTTTTGGCTGTGGATTCTGTGTATTCTATACTTTGTGAGTAGTATCTTTTACGTCAAAGCGGTTGTCCAAAGTTACGTAAGACTCAGATCAAAATTGCCGTCGAATTCGGCTGGGATGGCGATAGCTTGTCGTTTCTACCATCTGGGAATGATTGTCATTCTCCTGCTCTTATGGATCCTCAGACAACTGCCTCCCCTCGGAGTTCTAGCTTTTGTGCCCATCATAATTCGCGGGCTTCGAGTGAGTTCGAAGTCACGGTCCCGACTCGATTTTGCTATCATAGGATGGAGTGAGGTGGGCTATTCGATTTTCTTTGCTTTGTTTCTGATAGGAGGATTACGTGCGAGCCAGGGACTGTCTGCAATTCCGCTTCGCTAGGAGAGCATGAGACGGTCTTATAGGAGATCACCCTGGATGTTTTCTCTAGAAAATTTGCTTTCCTTTTATATCTCCTTGAGCCCTTAGGCCCGCTCTGGTTCATACTCATCTTCCTCATGAATCTCCCAATCAATCAACGAAGCCCCCGCATCCTTATTATTGGCGGGGGCATTTCGGGACTTGCCGCCGCCCATCGAGTCGTGGAAGAAAGCCAGCGACGGAAAGTCGCTGTTGACCTGCGGTTGTTTGAATCTTCGGATCGTTTAGGCGGCGTGATCCATACCGTCCAGCAGGAAGGATTCCTGCTGGAAGGAGGCCCCGACTCTTTTATCACCGAGAAACCCTGGGGACTGGAGCTATGTCGGAGGATTGGAATTGAACCTCAGCTCATTGGCACCAACGAGAATCACCGAAGGACCTTCATCGTTCGAGCAGGGAGACTGCTTCCCGTTCCGGATGGATTTTATTTAATGGCTCCAACCAAGATCTGGCCGGTCGTCTCGACACCGCATTTTCAGCTGGGCTGGCAAGATTCGCATGGCAGCGGACCTGGTTCTGCCTCGACGGAGGGTGGCCCATGAAGGAGAAGACGAAAGCCTTGCCAACTTTGTACGCAGGAGGCTTGGACGCGAAGCCCTCGAAAGAATGGCGCAACCCTTAGTGGGGGGAATTTACACATCCGATCCAGAGGAACTAAGCCTTCGGGCAACGATGCCTCGATTTCTGGAAATGGAAAAGCAACATCGCAGCCTCATCTTCGGGATGCTCCAGCAGCGAAAGAAACTCTCTTCCAACAACCACGCTCAAGTTTCCGGTCCACGCTACGGTTTGTTTGCTTCGCTACGGGAGGGTATGAACGTATTGATTCAATCGCTTGAAAAGAAACTTCCAGCCGGCGCGATTGAATTGAATGCGGAAGTGGTCTCTTTGCGCTGGGACTCGTTCCAGAAGTTGTGGGGTGTTCGACTTGGAAATGGCAAGGAGATGGAAGCGGATGCTGTTTGTCTTGCCCTTCCAGCGTATCGATCGGGCCACCTGTTGGAGGGAGTCGATCCAGAGATTTCCCGGCAACTGAAAATGATCCGGTATGCCTCAACAGCGACAGTGAATCTGGCTTATCGCATAGAGGACATTCGCCAATCCATCAATGGATTTGGATTTGTAGTTCCTGCTATTGAAGGCCGGGAAATGTTGGCCTGTACGTTTTCCCATGTAAAATTTGCAGGGCGAGCGCCGAAGGCATTTGCCCTCTTGCGAGTTTTTATGGGAGGGGCGTTGCACCCCAAAGTGTTCGAATACGAAGATGCCGAAATTCTTCGGGTGATCCAACGGAATCTCAAAGAATTGTTGGGAATAGTGGCGAACCCCATATTATTCAGGATCGAGCGATGGCCTTTGTCCATGGCTCAGTATCGAGTTGGACACTTGGACTTGGTGGCAGACATTGAAGCACGAATGGAAAAATTTCCTACTCTTCAGCTTGCCGGCAATGCGTTTACCGGCATTGGTATCCCCGATTGCATTCATCGAGGAGAGAGATGCGCTGACCGCCTGATTTCGAAATTATGGGGGGAGCCGGACAATTGACATCTTTTGACATGGATCCTGTACTTCAAGACGATTTGTCATAGCCCATGTCGCAACAGTTCTTGCTAGCAGCCTTTTAAGGAGGGACTATCCGTAAACGAAAGCTCCATTCGGAAAAGACGCTTCGGCCCGGACCGCATCATAGTGGTGACGGCTCAACTCAGCGGTTTTCCCAGGAGCTCTTTCAAGGCCTTTTGGAATCGGCTCCAGACGGTATCATCATCGCCGATAGCCGCAGCAACATTATTCTTGTGAATTCACAAACTGAAGAAATGTTTGGTTATCGCCGGGAAGATTTGGTCGGTCAGCCTATCGAAATACTTGTTCCAGAGCGTTTCCGCGCGCCCCATATTATCGTTCGCGAAAAATACTATTCGTCTCCCGCAACGCGAGCCATGGGTAGCGGGATGGAGCTGATCGCCCGCCGCCGGGACGGGTCAGAGTTTCCCGTAGAAATCAGTTTGAGCCCGTTAAGAACCGAAGAAGGAATTCTCGTTACAGCCATCATTCGAGATGTTACAGAACGTTCTCAGTCTCGTGAAGCACTCAGAAAGGCGCATGATGAATTAGAGATTAAAGTCCAGGAAAGGACAGCTGCTTTACTCAAGGCAACGGCCGAAAACGAACAGTTTCAGGCGCAACTGTTTCGAACGGAAAAGCTGGCAGAGATTGGACAGCTGGCAGCAGGTGTTGCCCATGAGATCCGCAATCCCTTGGCTGGAATTCGTGGGGCCATCGAAGTCTTGATTGAGAACAATCTTCCTGCTGGAGTTCGCCAACAACTGATGGTTGAAATTTTGCAGCGTGTCGACCGCCTCAATCATGCGGTCCAGGATCTGCTCGAATATGCCAAGCCTATGTCTCCCTCTAAGACTCAGATCTCTCTCAACGATTTACTGGAGTCGGTCATTCAAGGGTTTAGGCACGATCCACAACTACACGAGATTGAGGTGATCAAACATTTCCGGAGCCAGGTTGTCGTCAACACAGATCCTATGCTGGTCGAAAGGATTATCATCAACATCTTCTTGAATGCCGTTCAAGCGATGGAGCATCGTGGGAGACTCGATATCACCCTGGATCAGAAGGACGAGCGCGCCTCGATTGCTTTTACTGACAGGGGTCCCGGGATCCAGGCAGAACATTTAGACCAGATTTTCAATCCCTTCTTTACGACTCGTTCGAAGGGTTCGGGACTCGGGCTGGCCCTGTGTAAGAAATATATGGAGGAACTGGGCGGGTCGATCCAGGTGAAATCGGAGTTGGGAAAGGGATCGACTTTCCTGGTCTTTCTGCCGCTTGCGGCTATTTCCTAGCAATCCTCCATTGAAGAGAAACGCAAAGGGACTTGATAGAACTCAAGTCGATTGCAGCAGAATTGAGGAAAAATTTCATAGAAAAGAAATGGACGGATACTCAGAGATTATTTAAAAGCTCAGGAAGATCACAGGTTGAAACAAGTGAGGGTCAAGATGGAACTTGAGTGCAAGCCAGATTTCGATATGGCGATGAAACGGGTGGAGGCATGGTTTGCTAACGAAATGATCGATCGTCCCTGCGTTCGTTTTTCGGAGCACAACGTGGATTTCGCCGGATCACGCACAATGGCCGGGAAAACCTGGCCGGATCTGAAATCCCGCTGGTTCGACGCCGAGTTTCAAGTTGATTCTTTTATTGAGTCTATTCGTGGACGGACTTTTCTGGGGGAGACTTTTCCCGTGTTTTGGCCAAATCTCGGCCCTAACGTTTATGCCGCTTTTCATGATGTCGACCTGGAGTTTGGCGAGGTCACCTCGTGGATTCGTCACTGCATCCATGAGTGGTCTGACTTGGCGAAACTGAAATTCAACCGCGAGAATCTGTATTTCAAGAAGATCGAGGAACTGACTGACGTTGCCCTCCAGAAAAGCGAGGGCCGATTCATGGTGGGTTACACCGACCTCCATGGCAGCCTCGACTGTGCAGCCGACTGGCGAGACCCGGAAAGATTATGCCTCGATCTGGTTGATTGTCCTGAAAAGGTCCACGAGCTTGTCCGCCTAGCCAACGAGAATTTCCTTCCACTCTTTGACCATTATGACGCTGTACTTAAGGCTCACGGCCAGCTGTCCGCCACCTGGATGGGCATACCCTCTCGAGGCAAAATGCATATCCCCAGTTGTGATTTCACTTCACTCATATCGACCAGAGGCTTCGACGAATTCTATCTCCCATGCCTGCTGGCAGAAGTTCGGGCGATGACTCACATTGTCTTTCATGTCGATGGCAAGGGAATGATCCGCCACCTCGACCGTATTCTGGCGGTCCCGGAAATTCATGCGATTCAATGGGCACAGGGTGTCGGCGATGACTTGCCCATCCTGCAATGGTTGCCTCTGATCAAACGCATTCAGGCCGCCGGCAAATCGGTCCTCGTTGACCTACAATTGTCCGAGTTGGAACCCTTTATCAACGCCATGAACCCCAATGGCCTATACCTGTGTATCGCCGCCTCCGAAGAAATACAACCCGACATTCTCAAGAGACTTGAGCGATGGTGACGCAGCCCGAACCGACCGCAGCCAGGGTTCAATGCTGCCCAGGCCCTCGAACGGGACGTGCTGAAAAAAGTGAGCGCGTATCGATCACCATCCACTTGCTCTAACCGGGTGAAAATTCATTACTCGGCGTTTGAAGCCGGACTCAAAGAATCCGGTCAGAGCATGAAGTTCTGTGTCTAATGTTATCGTGCTGGAGTCAGAAAGTTTGACTGCGGTGTCACTGCTTTCGAGCTCTGAGGAGAGTAATTGCAATAGGGTTCTTCGGCCAAAAAGTCTCCGGTTTCTCCAAACGCTCGGGCGCGACAGCCTTCACACACGTTTCGATACTCGCAGATTCCGCATTTCCCCCCGAGATTGCCTGTATCGCGAAGCTGCAAGAATATGGGAGAGCGCTCCCATATCTCCGAGAAAGTTTGCGTCAGGACGTTCCCGGCTGTAACGGGAAGGTACGCCACGCGGGTAGACTTCTCCTTTGTGCGAGACAAAGCAGACCGCCGAACCCGCCAGGCATCCTCGAGTGACCGCATCGAGTCCGTGAGTCGCATGGGATAATTTGATTCCTTCTTGTTTAGCCCGCTGCCGCATGATTCGATAATAATGCGGGGCACAAGTGGCCTTGATTTGAAGTTTCTTTTCTCTCGATCTTTCGTAAAGCCAATTCAAGATGGCTCCGTACTCTTCGGCTGGAAGCTGATTTTGTTCTGAAATCTCCATCCCACAGCCGACGGGTACCAGCATGAAGATGTGCAGAGCAGTAGCGCCCAGCGCAAGAGCCAGATCATAAAGTCTTTCTTTTTCCTCCGCATTGTGACGGGCGAGAGCGCAATTGATTTGCATGCTCATGCCTCTCTCGGCGCAGTCGCCTGAAGCCTTCGATCGCACGCGAGAATGAGCCCGGGATACCGCGAAATTGATCATGCGTGGCGGGATTCGCTCCCATCAATACTGATGGCGACCCTTTCGAAACCAGCCGCTACGATCCGATTCGCCATCTCCTCGTTGATCAAGCGTCCCGTTCGTCGCAAGGACTGTTGTCAGACCTTTTGCCTTTGCATAGCTTGCCAGTTCGAAAATGTCTTTCCGGAAGAGAGGTTCTCCTCCGCTGAACACCAGGATCGGCTTGGAGAAATCGCTCAGCGAATCAATGAACTTCTTGCCCATTTCGGTATTCAGGTCAGTCTTGGCCAATTCCTAGGCAACGTCCGTCCGGCGGCAATGGATGCATTCGAGATTGCAGGCTGAAGTGGTTTCCCAAAACACCAGTCGCAAGTCGTTTCTTCCCGCCGGGTGTCCATGCGAGTGGCTTTTCGACATGTCTTGTGGATTAGGATGAATAAACTGCCCTTGAGCAGAATTCATATCTCGAACTACTTCAGAAAAATTGGGTACTCGAGTCGGGTCGACGGGGAAAGAATTCCAAGACTTTTTACCCTTCCACATCCTTTGAATTTCAAACGATCACTTGAAGCCGCGCACTCAAATGCAAAACATTCAATCTTTATACCAAGGCAATAACTCATTCTTTTTCATGGTTATTGCACAGTTGTACGGGGGAGTAATCAAATCCGCATGGGTGGAAAAGCCTGCTTCTCGCGAGAAGGGTTGGCTAAATCCCCCAATTCTGGCGGGTGCGAGCAAGAGCCTGGTGTCCTGATAGATCATTGGTTAACGGCTATCCTGTTAAGCCAATTGTGATTCGAATGGAGTGAGATGTGAGAGAAATCAACTCGTGTTAGAGACGCCTGGATCGGTCGCATATCAACTCAAGTCATCAGCTCTTGCAGAACTTTTCGCAAATTTTTGAGTTCGATGGGCTTGTTTAAATAAGCATTCAGGAAACCTTCTTCCTTGTCATCTCCTCAGGTTGGTAGGCAGTAATCAAAACCGTTTTAGTGGTGGGTTGAATGGACTTGATTCTCCTGATGAGCTCTTTCCCATTGAGGCCTGGAAGATGAAAATCGGATATCACGATATCGAAATACGCCTTTCTGGGCTATTTCATAGCCTTTCTCGCCTGAAGCTGCAGAAACGACTTCATACCCTTCCTTTTCCAGAAAATGAATAAGTGTCCACAAAAACAAATTGTCGTCCTCAACCACCAGGACTCGTGCTTTTCCGCTTTTCATGAATTCCTCAACGCACAAAAAGCATTTGAGTCGCCATGTTGAATTCGTGGCTCGCAAAATCTAAGTGTTTTTTTTCAATAAGAAATATATTTAACGGGTTGAATCTGCTCAAGTTATCCTTGGGTGAAATTTCCAGACAAAGGTCAAATTCCCCATCCAGGCAGAGAAAAACCTAGAATATTTTGAAAGGGATAAATGGTTTGGGGAAGATGGAGTCAAAAGGATCGAAAATCGCAAAATGCATGGGTTCGGCCGACAGGACAGAAACTGCAGCTCTCCACTCTCTTTGGATCAGAGAAAGAGCAAAGCCAAGACCATGATTCCAAGAAATACGGCGATTCCTACGCAAATGAGCGAGCATTCCACAATTTGCTCTTTTTTATTCTTATTCTTTTGCCCTGTGAGTTCTTCCATTCCTTCAAACATGGCGGTCCTCCTACCTAAGAGATTAGGGGAGACATTGCCGGTGAGCAGATGGAGGTCAGCTTGATCCCTCGTACTTGTGTGCAGGCACACCGTCTCTTCCCGATCAACTCGCAATACGGGGGCCAAATTCAAATTTTCTAGAGATTGAATCAAGCCTGCGGGTCAAATTCTCCTGTGGGTCATATTTGTGGACCCTTGGTCCTTCGGTTCCAGGAAAGAAGCTACGATAAAGGGTTTGTTGCCCAACCGATTAGCAGCATCCCCGATACCACGAGCTCTTCCTGAATCTGATTCAGCGGAGACTTCTCAGAGTTCTGGTTGCGGCAACGGGATTTGCCACTTTAACTGGCCTTCCTTTGCCCTTGAAAATACGCGTGGTTTGACTCGCGGATGGGGCATTTCAGCTATATTCGGCTGAAACCTGACAGCTCCAACTTCCCTCTGGATTTCGACTTCTGTCTTGGCAAAGCAGATGCTCTTTGAAAATGATTACTATATCGAGGGGGGATGAAGATGAAAGCTCCTACGTCTGAGATTGTTGCGAAACTGAAGTTGGAGAGAAGCATTCTGGCTGATGGTGGTTACGGATGTTCGGTTCGTGCACCTCGGCGAGAGTTGGAGTATTTTCGTGACTCAATTACCTGTCTCAACCTAGGGGAAGTTGAAAAGCTCCATCCTTGTACCGAGTGCTTCCTGACCGAGTTCGTAAGTCCTTCACATTACAATGAGTTGATCCCTTGTCAGTTTATTCCTCTGAATCCTCAAGGAGAGACCATTGACTCATTGCTACGAGCCGGGGACAAGCAACGTCTGGAAGAACAACTCCTCCGGTGGTTGGATCAAACCATTGGACAACTCGAATCACGAGAAAACCGGGAGAAGTAGGCTATTTTTGGCAGTTCAACGAGATGTCATTGATAGTGAACCGTTGAGGACTCACAATCCGTTATTGCCTGAAGTCTCGAGTGCGAGGGCCACTTCATGACAGATTTCAGGAAGGAGAGAGAATTCATGAATACAGTCAAAACTGAGCATGCAAGCCACTCCGTCGTCCCGGAAGTTCCATTCCGTGGGGTAGATTTGCTGGAATATCCATCCCTGAACAAAGATACGGCCTTCACCGAAGAAGAGCGTGACCTGTTTGGGCTAAGGGGGTTGCTACCTCCGAGAATGACGACGATCGAAGAGCAGGTTGCTTTAGAGATCGAGCATGTGCGTTGCAAGAGTGATGATCTGGAGAAATACATTGGATTGGCGGCGCTTCATGATCGCAATGAGGTCCTTTTCTACCGCGTCCTGGTGGAGAACCTGGATGAATTCATGCCGATTGTCTATACACCGACGGTGGGTAGAGCCTGCCAGCGGTTCAGTCACATTTTCGGCGGGCCCGTGGATTGTGGATCACCCCCGATGACATCGGCAGAATTCCAACCCTGCTCCATAATGCCCGGCAGGAAGAAGTTAAGTTGATCGTAGTCACGGATAACGAACGGATTCTTGGACTCGGCGACCAGGGTGCCGGAGGAATGGGAATCCCCGTAGGGAAGCTGGCCCTCTACACGGCAGGGGCCGGTATTCATCCTTCCAAGACCTTACCGATTTCCCTCGATGTGGGGACAGACCGCCAGGAGCTCCTGGATGACCCATTTTATCTGGGATATCGTCATCCGCGGATCCGTGGGAGTGCCTATGATGAGTTCATTGAAGCTTTTGTGGAAGGGGTTTCCACGGTCTTTCCCCATGTTGTGCTGCAATGGGAAGACTTTAAGCAGCACAATGCCATCCGTCATTTTGGATCGATACCGTCATCGTATCACCTGCTTCAACGATGATATTCAAGGCACCGGGGCTGTTATCATGGGCGGCATCTTCGCAGGTTTGAGGAAACTGGGTCAGCCACTGTGTCAGCAAAGGTTTGTTTTTCTGGGGGCAGGAGCCGCAGGAATTGGCATTGCCCGTCTCGTCCGCTTCGCGATGCGCCAGGAAGGAACCAGTGAAAAGACTATTCAAGAAGCCATTGCCATGGTGGATACCCAGGGACTTATTTTCGACGAAAGAGCCTCAATCGATGAAGACAAGAAACCATTCGCACTCCACTCCTCGGAAATGAGCTTGTATGGATTTCCCCCTTCAGACCGCTATGATCTTGAAACTGTTGTGCGTCACTTCAAGCCCACGATCCTGATTGGGACCAGCGGTGTCCCCGGGGCATTCACCGAAGGGGTCATCCGGGAGATGGCGAAGCACGTTCCGGTACCCATGATTTTCCCGCTTTCCAATCCCACCTCGAAGACCGAAGCGGCTCCAGCCGATATCTTGCGGTGGACCGAGGGGAAAGCATTGGTCGCCACCGGGAGCCCATTTCCGCCTGTGGAGTATCAGGGCAGGGTCCATGTTATCGGCCAGGCCAACAATGTGTTCGTATTTCCAGGGGTAGGACTCGGGGCGATCGTAAGCGTAGCTCATGAAATCACCGAAGAAATGTTCCTGGTTGCGGCGCGTGCCTTGGGAGAAATTATTTCCGACGAAAGGCTGGCGAAGGGTTCACTCTATCCCAGAGGTTCAGATCTTCGTCAGGTGACGCGTCATGTCGCAATCGCCGTTGTTCGTGAAGCGCGAGATTGTGGTATCGGGAGAGCCTATCGGGATGACTTAATCGAAACGAAGGTGGATGAGGAGATGTGGTACCCGGAATATATCTCTTATCTACCGGCTTAAAGTAAGCTTTTCACCAACCGGTCGATTCGGAAAGAAGTTGAAGGTATTGGTACTCATTTTCGGAGTATTCTTCGGTCTTGGCAATAACCGCGGACAACGACGAGAATAAGTGCCGGTTCCGGTAGAATTCCGCAACTCCTAAATCTTCTCCAGTGCCTTAGCCAAATCTTCAATGATGTCGTGCCAGTCTTCCAGACCCACGGAGAGTCGTATTCCGCCAGGTTCGATCCCTTTCTCTTTCTTCATCTCCGGTGGCAAGGCCGCATGTGTCATCGAATAAGGGTTTTCGATCAAGGTTTTAATCTGGCCTAGACTCACAGCCAGCGTGATGGTATAGGAGTGGTCCGCTAAATAATCGATAAACTTCTCTCCGACCTGGTTTTCATTCTTCCCGCTTTCTTTGAGCACAAAGTAAATAAGGCTCCCCGGTGCAAACTTGCCATCGTAACTGGTCATTTGGCGTCGTGCTAATTCTGCCTGGGGAAAACTTTCCAGGCCCGGATACCGGACATACGCCACTTTGGGATGACCCTCGAGGAACTCAGAAACTTTCAAGGCCGTCTTTTGTTGGTTTGTCATGCGAGTGGCCAAAGTTGGCAAGCCATAAACGAGAATTGCCCAGGCGCTCTTTGAAGACAAGACCCCACCAAAATCTTTCCGGTAAAGCATCAGGTGATTTCGATACTCTTCAGCAGCGATGACGGCGCCGCCCATGTCGGTTCCGAAGCCTCCAATGTTTTTCGTCAAACTATAGACAACCATGTCTGCGCCCATCTGCAGGGGACGTTGGCAATAGAATGTTGAAAAAGTGTTGTCGATGACCATCAGAATCTTCTTCCCGGAGGGCCGATCGTGATTGGCGCGCTCGATGACAGTTCGGATGGCTTGAATGTCAATCAAATCGAGATTGGGGTTAACGGGAGTCTCGAAATAAACCACTCGAGTCTTGGGATTGATCAGGCTCTTGAAGTTTTTTGGATGAGAGAGATCACAGAAATGGGTTGGTATTTTGTAGCGGGGGTACCAATTGGACAGAAGACTGTAAGTGCAGCCATACATCGCATGGTGAGCAATAATTTCGTCCCCTGCGCCAACGATAACCCCTAGGGCGGCAGAGACGGCGGCCATTCCTGTCGAGAAGGTTACTGCCACGCCTCCCCCTTCCGCATAGGCCAGGTTTTCCTCAAGCATCCCTCTGGTCGGTTCGTCGAGGCGGTCATAAATATAGATCGGAACCTTCTTCTCATTTGGCTCAGACGACGCGAAATCCAGGAAGCCCTGAGCCCCGCGCTGGGACGAGCTCAGGCGGTATGTGGTTGAGGAAGAAATTGGTGGGATGACATGGTGGTCATAATCCCAGCGCCGGCTCTCGTAATTTCCATGAATGAGATGGGTGCGCATCCGATATTCTTCTTTCTTTCGAAGACGCTTAATGGATTTTTCCATAATGATTCCTCTTTTGAGTTGCCTTTAGCCCAATCGGAATGAGGTATTTCTGCTTCGATCGATTTTACAAATGCCGTTGAACCGAAGTGTAAATTATATGAGCAACAAAAAGACCAAAGAACCGGGAGATCCGTTGATTAGCTCAAGGCTCTAGAGACAGTCCAGTTTCACCCACATTTGAAACCTGATTTGGGCTTAGCTCTGCGGGATATGCCCCAATTTTGCTCAAATAGTAGCTTGCTGAGTTAGTCCATTGTTGGGTTATCGACTGGGGAACTTCATGATCTACATGGTGTTAGAGCTATATTGAGTCTTTTGGAAAACCGAGTGCACCAATGAACAGGGGAAATGAGTACTAGATCCTAAACTCCGCGGAATTGTTGTGAAAAAGCCACGGACCCAACGCAAGGGAAGAGGGTCGCTTAAGCGATCCATGAGTACTTGATACAAGAACCATACGCTGAAGCCAGAATCCGAGTGGAGGGATTTCATGAATCGCTGTTTGGTTACCATAGATGGAAACGAAGCCGCTGCCTATGTGGCTTACTTGACAAACGAAGTGATCGCCATCTACCCGATCACCCCCTCCTCACCGATGGGAGAATTGTCGGATGCCTGGGCTGCCGAAGGCAGGAAGAACTTGTGGGGGACAGTTCCCATCGTGCAAGAAATGCAGAGTGAAGGGGGCGCCGCCGGAGCGATCCACGGAGCATTGCAGACCGGAGCTCTCGCGACGACGTTTACCGCTTCTCAGGGACTCCTGCTCATGATCCCGAATATGTACAAGATTGCCGGAGAATTGACTCCCGCCGTTTTCCATATTGCAGCCCGAACCGTAGCCACGCATGCGCTCTCCATTTTCGGAGATCATAGTGACGTGATGGCAGCCCGTGCCACCGGATTTGCCATGTTGGCCTCAAACTCCGTCCAAGAGGTCATGGACTTTGCGCTCATTGCCCAATCGGCCACGCTGCAAGCGCGAGTTCCGTTTCTGCATTTTTTTGATGGGTTCCGTTCTTCTCATGAGGTGATGAAGATTGAAGAGCTGGCCCTCGAGGATATTCGCGCGATGATTGATGATGAATGGGTTCATGCCCATCGTGCCCGGGCACTCACTCCGGATCACCCCGTTTTGCGGGGCTCTGCCCAAAACCCCGATGTCTTCTTCCAAGCCCGTGAAGGGTGCAATCCTTTCTACCAGGTTTGTCCGGAAATCGTGCAAAAGACGATGGATCGGTTTGCGGCCCTGACAGGACGGCAATACCATCTATTCGATTATGTGGGAGCCCCCGATGCCGAGCGCGTGTTGGTGCTGATGGGCTCGGGAGCCGAGGCAGTCCATGAGACCGTGGAATTTCTTGCGGGCAAGGGTGAAAAGGTCGGTGTTCTCAAAGTACGGTTGTTCCGGCCGTTCTCCCTTGAGCAGTTTGTGAAAACGATGCCTGCTACGGTCCGAGCCATTGCAGTTTTAGATCGCACCAAGGAGCCCGGTACTATAGGGGAGCCGCTCTACCAGGACCTCGTAACGGCTATTAGCGAAGTACAGGCGGATGGCAAATTGCCTTGGCGACAGTTGCCACGAGTCGTGGGAGGACGTTACGGACTTTCCTCCAAAGAATTTACACCCGCCATGATTGAGGGCATCTTCCGGGAACTGAAGAAGGAGATCCCCAAGAACCATTTCACGGTGGGGATCGTCGATGACATCTCGGACACGCATCTGGATTACGACCATGCCTTTTCCATTGAGCCGGACAACGTTTTTCGGGGAATTTTTTACGGTCTGGGATCTGATGGAACCGTCAGCGCCAACAAGAACTCCATCAAAATCATCGGAGAAGATACGGACAATTACGCACAGGGATATTTTGTCTACGATTCCAAGAAAGCCGGTTCCGTCACAGTTTCCCACTTACGATTCGGCCCCAACCCTATCCATTCGACCTATCTCATTACAGCGGCCAATTTCGTAGCTTGCCATCAGTTTCAGTTTCTGGAGCGCTACGATGTCCTCGTCCAGTGCCATTCCCGGAGCGACTTTCTTACTGAATAGCCCTTATGGGCCGAATGAAGTTTGGGATTATCTGCCGCGCGAAGTTCAGCGAGACATCCTTGAGAAACGGTTGCGCTTTTTTGTTATCGATGCCATTAAGGTGGCGGCGGAAACGGGGATGGGCGGTCGAATTAACACGGTCATGCAGACCTGTTTCTTTGCCATCTGCGGCATCCTGCCACAAGCTGAAGCCATCGAAAAGATCAAGAGCTCCATCCGTAAGACTTACGGGAGCAAAGGGGAAGTGATCGTCCAAAAGAACTTTGACGCGATTGACAAGACCCTGGCCAATTTGTTTGAAGTCAAGATTCCAGAGCAGGTCACAAGCAAGGTCTCTCGTCCCCCCATGGTTGCGAAGGAAGCCCCGGATTTTGTTCAATCTGTGACGGCCACCATCATCTCCGGGCTGGGAGATTCTCTCCCGGTCAGCGCATTGCCTGTGGACGGTACATTCCCGACGGCGACAGCCCAATGGGAGAAGAGGAACATAGCCTTGGAGATTCCAGTCTGGGAAGAGGAGATCTGCATTCAATGCGCCAAGTGTGCGCTGGTATGCCCGCACGCAGCCATTCGAATTAAGGTTTATGATCCACAGCTCCTGAGCGGATGCCCCCGCGACTTTCAAATCCATGGACTACAAAGGTCAGGAATTTGAAGGGATGAAGATGTCAATCCAGACAGCTCCTGAAGACTGCACGGGTTGCGGGATTTGTGTTCACGTCTGCCCAGCCAAGAGCAAGAAGGAAGTCAGGATCAAGGCGCTCAACATGGCCCCGCAGCTTCCGATTCGCGAGCAGGAAAAGGAAAATTACGCCTTCTTCCTCGACCTGCCGGAGTACGATCGCCGACGAGTCAAGGTTGCCAGTATCAAAGGATCGCAAGTCTTGCAACCCCTTTTCGAGTATTCCGGCGCTTGTTCCGGGTGTGGAGAAACCCCCTACTTAAAGTTGCTGACGCAAATGTATGGGGACCGGTTGATTGTCGCCAATGCAACGGGCTGTTCCTCGATTTATGGGGGGAATCTTCCCACCACCCCTTGGGCCCAGACTAAAGAAGGGCGAGGTCCTGCTTGGGCCAATTCATTGTTTGAGGATAATGCGGAATTCGGGCTGGGATTCCGGCTAACCCTTGACTTGCAGACACAACAGGCCAAAGGACTTGTCGAAAAAATGGCGAGTCAGATTGGTGAAGAACTGGCCCGTGAATTGATTCAAGCTCCGCAAAACGACGAAGCGGAAATTCATGAACAGCGGCTCAAAGTTGACCAGCTGAAGAAAATTTTGCTTCAGATCAATACCCCTGACGCCCGCAACCTCCTTTCTCTGGCAGATTACCTGGTGAAGAAATCGGTTTGGATCATTGGCGGGGATGGTTGGGCCTACGACATCGGGTTTGGTGGACTTGATCATGTGCTGGCTTCGGGCCGGAACGTCAACGTCATGGTCCTCGATACTGAAGTTTATTCGAATACCGGCGGGCAAATGTCAAAAGCGACTCCGCTGGGTGCCGTCGCCAAGTTTGCGGCGGGAGGCAAGACAGTCGGCAAGAAGGATTTGGGAAAGATCATGATGGGATATGGAACCATCTATGTGGCACAGGTGGCCATGGGAGCGAGTGATGTCCAGACGGTCAAAGCCATTGCCGAAGCAGAGGCTTTCAATGGTCCCTCCCTTATCATCGCTTATAGTCATTGCATTGCCCATGGCATCAATATGCGAACCGCTATGGACAATCAAAAGGCAGCCGTACTTTCGGGACATTGGCCGATGTACCGGTACAATCCCGATCTCGTCAAAGAGGGGAAGAACCCGCTCCAGTTAGATTACAAAAAGCCTAAGATCCGGTTTGAAGAGTATTCTTATCTTGAAAACCGTTACAAGATGTTAACCAAGACCCGACCGGAAGAAGCGAAAGAACTCCTGAGGCGAGCCCAGCAGGATGCGGACAATCGTTGGCGGATTTATGAAGAATTAGCTGCCCTGGATTTCAGCCCGCCGGTCCTTGAACAACACTAAACGGCGGGACTGAATCCACTGCATCGGAAAGTCCCGTTTGGGAAAAGAATGAATATGCAGGCGGTCAAGGACCGCCGGAAGAACTTGTTTTTCAATTAATTTGTTCGATTCGAGACGGAAGGATAAATCCCATGGACCTAAGCACCACTTATATCGGTTTGAAGCTCCGGACTCCGCTGGTTTCCTCAGCCTGCGGTGCATTGACCAACACCATCAGCAAGATTCGTGCGCTGGAAGACGCCGGGGTGGCTGCGATCGTGGTTCACTCGTTGTTCGAAGAGGAAATCCTCCACGAGGCCCACGAGTTGGATCATTACCTCACCTATGGTTCCTACAGTTATGCGGAGGCTTTGAATTACTTCCCTGAAGCCAACGAATACGAATTGGGACCGGACGAATATTTGGAACACCTTCATAAGGCCAAAGAAGTGGTTCAAATTCCGGTCATTGGCTCCTTGAATGGGGTTTCCACGGGAGGATGGATCAAGTACGCGAAATTGATTGAAGAGACCGGAGTGGATGCTCTTGAATTGAATATCTATTACATTCCCACGGATCCCGATTTGCCCGGCGTCGAAGTGGAACAAATGTATGTCAACGTGCTGGCAGATGTGAGACGGACGATCAAGATTCCAGTGGCGATCAAAATGAGCCCGTTTTTCAGCAACATGGCCTCGATGGCCAAACGGCTTTCCTATGCAGGAGCCAATGGTCTCGTGCTCTTCAATCGATTCTACCAGCCGGATATTGACCTGGAGCTGCTTGAAGTCGTCCCGAATGTCATTCTCAGTACACCCGCAGGCGCTCCGATTGCCCTTGCGTTGGATTGCAATCCTCTACGGGAAGGTCAATTCCAGTCTTGCGGCCACGGGGGGGATTCACTCTGCCCCGGATGTCCTCAAGATGCTCATGGTAGGAGCGGACGTGACGATGATGTGCTCGGCGCTACTAAAGAATGGACTGCGGCGGATAAGAGAAGTAGAACTGGAAATGGTCCAGTGGATGGAACAACACGAATATGAGTCGGTCGAACAAATGAAAGGCAGTATGAGCCACAAATCCTGCCCACACCCCTCTGCCTTTGAACGTGCCAATTACATGAAGGCCCTCAAAAGCTATGTTTAGCCTACTTTTCAACCAATGAAGTGTTCAGGTCCAGGTCCTTGCGCTGAATGGGATTCGCTTCTGAATTGATCGAGGTCCAATGCCCTACGCTCCCGCTGCTCTTTCCCGTCGGGACAAGCCACACTGGACAAGGGCTTTGATGCAGCACGCCTTTAGACGTTACCCCAAACAACAGTTTGTCAAAAATGTTTTTCGGATGGGCACCCATAATTACAAAGGAAGCCGCGATGTTATTGGCATAAGTCACAATCTCCTCGACTACCGATCCCATCCTTACGACACAATTGACTCGGGCGGAAAAATCTTCAGGTATTAATGCTTTTAGCCTTTCCAGGGAATGAGCTAGCCGCTGCTGTTTTTTCTCATGCAGATTCAAGTGGGCGATCCCTCCTATATCATCCCAAGCGATTGGACCTTCTATATGGAGGAGATGGAGTCGTACCGGCAGGTCTTCCATCAATCCAAAGGCAAACTCCAGCGCATGCAAGGAATGCGTCGAAAAGTCCATCGGCAGCATGACAGCGAGCTGAGTCGGCTCACCTGCTGACTTAAAAGAAGGAAGTCGTGACTCGGGAACTTCATCACGAATTGTGAGAATAGGGCAGGGAGCTTGTGCCAATACCCGGTCGGTGTGCGAGGCATGCTCAGGGCTGCTAGCGCCATGTGTTCCCATGACAATAAGGTCTGCAGGTAATTTCCGGGCTAAATGTAAGATCGACTCATCCAGGCGACCAAAGGTGATCTTCCCTTCAAATTGGAGAGTGGATGGCAATTTTGCGAGCAATTCCTGCAACAGCCTTTCTGCCTGAGACTCTTTCTCCTCTTCTGGGGCCATATGAGTTTCAGAATACATCCACGCATTAGCCAAATAAATCGGGGGAATGTAATCGATGTTGTGCTGGAGTACAAGTCGGGCAGCAAAGCGCTCACAGATTTGTGAAGCCAATCCGATTTCCTTTGAGGACACTTTGGAGAAATCAACAGGGCAAAGAACTGTTTTAAGTTTCATATGCCTCTCTCCTTGTTTCATGAATATACGTTCCACAAATGATAGGGGCAAACCAAGGCCCCACTCTAGATACAGCACTGCAAACCATAAGCCAAATGAGACGAAGAGAAGGAAAAACCCAAACTATTCCAGTAACACCAAGGAGGGTCAGATTGAGCGGTGAAAAGGGAGGGAACCAGGACGGATTAGCTGATTTCACCCAAACGGGTGTGTGAATTAACCCTAGAACTGAATGCCTTATTGATGAACCTTGGTACTTACGCGGTGGCGAATACATCGTTTTGCGATGTCTATCGAATCCTCTTACGGGGATAAGCCAGTAGCGCGGAAAGTAGTCGATCTTTCCCTCTTGCAGGTGTGAGTGAGGCTTGAAGCCGTTAGGGAGAAGGCCGCCGTCCCGGAGATGAGGTCCGCGCTGCATTCTCTCATAGCCGCATGAGCAAGCAGCGATCTGTGTATAGAACCTGATGTTAGCCCGTAGCGCAGTCGATTTTTGACTCTGCGGTTTTTTTGAAACCGTTAAGGAGAAAGGCCGCGGACCCGGAAATCGGGTCCGCGCTACATTCTCGCAAAGCCGCAGAGCAGCGATCTGTGTATAGAATCTGCTGTTCGTTAAAGAAGAAAGCTGCCGTCAGGAGCGACCTGTTAATTACTGATCCCGCTTGGGTTCTCTACCAAGCTCTGGAGGAACCATTCGAGAGGGGGGCCTAAAGGAAGGGCAAAAGGAAATTAACGGGAGACCATTCTACAGCTATATGTAGATCAAAAGACTTACCGCAAAGATTCAGTCATTTAATAAGTGCGACAGCAATCTCTTCTTCCTCATCGGTCTTTCAAGAGATAGCTTCTTCGAAGACATGCAAAGGACGCATGTGCGCCACCCGCCCATTTTGCCCCTAATTTCTTGAATAACGAGATGTGACCCGAAGTTTCCCAAGTTCCCCTATAACAACATATTTCACCGTGTTCTGGGACCCGAATGCCTAAACGGTATACGATCCCGAAGCGACCCTTCCCCCCTTACCCGTCCAGTTTGTATGGAAGAATTTCCCGCGAGGAGAATCCACTCGCTCATAGGTGTGTGCCCCAAAGTAGTCACGCTGTGCCTGCAATAAGTTAGCTGGTAGTCTTTCTGTTCGGTAACCGTCAAAAAATGCGAGTGCGGTGGAAAAGGCGGGAGTGGGAACACCCGACAGAACTGCTTGAATAATGGCATTTCGCCATGAAAGCTGGTAACGGCTCAGGACTTGGCTGAAGAAATCGTCTAAGAGTAAATTCTCCAAATGCGGATTCTTATCGAAGGCCTCTTTGATTTTGCCGAGGAAGCGGCTACGGATAATACAGCCTCCGCGCCACATCAGTGCAACGCCGCCGAAATTCAGTTTCCAACCCTGGTCCCGGGCAGCTTCACGCATGAGCATGAACCCTTGCGCATAAGAGATGAGCTTGGAGCAGTATAGGGCGCGACGAACATCTTCAATGAATGCCCCTTTATCCCCTTTGAATGAGATGATAGGGCCTGAAAGGACCTTCGAAGAGGCCACCCGCTCTCCCTTGAGAGCGGATAGGCAACGTGAAAAGACAGCTTCCCCGATCAAGGTTACCGGGGTTCCGAGTTCCAGCGCATTGACCACGGTCCATTTCCCGGTCCCCTTTTGACCAGCAGCATCCAGAATTTTCTCGACAAGCGGGGTTCCATCTTCATCCTTCATAGAAAAAATATGGCTGGTAATCTCGATCAGATAACTGTCCAATTCCCCGGCGTTCCAGTCCGCAAATACGTCATGGAGATAGTCCGCGTCCAATCCCAATGTGGCTTTCAAAAGGTGGTACGCTTCGCAAATCAGCTGCATGTCGCCATATTCGATTCCGTTATGCACCATTTTGACGTAGTGGCCAGCGCCGGCCTCACCCACCCAATCACAGCAAGGCGTTCCATCCTCAACCTTTGCTGCGATGGATTGGAAGATATCTTTGACATGAGGCCAGGCTTCCGAATTCCCTCCTGGCATGATGGACGGTCCATGTCTTGCTCCCTCCTCTCCCCCGGAAACCCCCGTCCCGATAAAAAGAATACCTTTATCAGCAAGCGATTGGGTCCGACGGTTAGTGTCGGGGTAATGCGAGTTTCCACCGTCGATGATGATGTCACCCGGTTCAAGGTACAATGTTAATTGGTTGATAAATTGGTCCACTGTGTCACCGGCCTTGACCATTAACATGACCCGACGGGGGCGCTTGAGTGTGCTGACCAACTCCTCAATGGAATAAGTTCCCACAACTTTGGTTCCTGCAGCCTCATTCTTGATGAAATCGTCCACCTTCGATACGGTACGATTAAAAACAGCCACTTTGTACCCGTGGTCATTCATGTTCAGAACAAGATTTTGCCCCATCACCGCAAGCCCAATAAGGCCGATATCGCTACTCTCTTTCTGCATGGATTCTCCTGTCGAATATCAAATACCACTACAAGAATTGGGGTTACTCCATCCGGCGCATGACCATCATCGAAAGATCATCGGCCTGCTGGTTCCCCTGCCGGAATTCCAGAAGGTCTGCGGCGCATACTCCTATCAATTCCTCTGCTGACAATCCGAAGTTTTTGATAAGCAAAGAAGACATTCGTTCGGTTCCATACTCGCGATTTGAAAGGTCGCGTGCTTCAGAGAATCCGTCCGAATAAATAACTACGCTTTCTCCAGGCTGCAGCCGAAAAGTCTTCGTTCCGAATTGTCCGTCTGGAAATATGCCAACCGGAAGCCCGGTGGCTTCAATGCTCGTAACTCGACCAGACTGGCTGACTAGGGGAGGACAGTGGCCAGCATTACTCAACTCAACTTCCCCTCTTTGGCTGGCCCGGCCGCAGATCAGCGTAGCATAGGAATCGGCCATCGTAGTCTGAGAAAAAAGTCGATTCGCTTTGCTCACCATCTCGGGCAAACTCAAGTTCAGGGCGATGAGGGTCCGGAAGGTGGCGTGTAAGTGAGCCATCAGCATGGAAGCGGAAATCCCCTTGCCCGCTACATCTCCCAACAGAAAGTATAAGTTTCCCTCGTCCGATTTGATCAAGTCACAATAGTCCCCGCTCACAGGGCCTGCAGGCTCGTAATAATAAGAGATTTCCCAACCATTATACGTGACATTTTGTTCTGGAAGGAGCTGTCCCTGAACTTTGGAGGCGAGTTCCAGGTCCTGCTCAAGAGCCCGCTGCTCCTCGGACGATAAATGATCGAGGCAATACTTCAAGAGAGGATTGACCAGTAACCGGTCTTTTTCAACACAATCATGGCAGCGTTTCACAAAGTCCATAGGTCCCATCCTCCATTCTTTGCAGGGCGTCATCGACCTCTTTCAATAGACGAAGGACACCGGAATTCTCCTTATTTTGAGATGTACTCACGAGAAGTTTTGCACGTCGTTTCTGTAACTGTTCCTTCAGGTAGGAATCTCTTATTGCGTCCATGTGATTTTCCTCGAATGCCCGCGGCTTTCGGCAGTCTGATCAATGATTTGAATCATTGTCAGCAGCCTTATTCTAACCGAAGTCCTGTCTTCGCGTCGCAATCGGTTTTCAAACATTTTGTTACGATGGCTCGCATTTTGGAATCGTATTATGATGAAGCAATGAGTGCTTCATCGGCCTAATGAATGCTAAGAGATCCACAATGGCGGATCAAGGAGGCTCAACATGATACTCGATAACTGTCTCGCGTCCACCTTGCTAACCGTGACGTGTGGGGGATTCTTCCTGCTGTCCACCGCCGTGGACAAGTTCCAGCTGACGTCGACTAATTTTGGAGAAGGCAAAACAATTCCGACTTTTCATGCGTACACAGGGGTTCCAGGGGCCCGGAATATTTCCCCGGCCTTAAAATGGGCCAATCCTCCTGCGGAAACCAAATCCTTTGCACTCGTCTGTATCGACCGGCATCCCATCGCCGCCAACTGGCTGCACTGGCTTGTCGTGAATATCCCGTACCCTGTAAACAGCATATCTGAAGGAGCTTCTCGCACAAACAAGATGCCGGCCGGGAGTATCGAGCTGAGAAATTCCTTTGGCTCGTTGGGATGGGGAGGACCACAGCCGCCCAAGGGTTCCGGAGTTCACCAATACGAATTTCTTCTTTATTGCCTCAACGTTGAAAAGCTGGATCTGCCTTCTGATGCCGGTTCGGCGGCCTTTAGCAAGGCCATCGAAGGAAAGGTGTTGGCTTCGGCCAGACTGGAGGGGATGTACGAGAGGTGATTTAGAGTTGACAAGGTTGTCGTGGCCTATATAATAAACGTTTTGCATTTTAGGCAGTTAGGTCGCCTTTATGCGTATTGATGTTCGAGATTTGGAGCTAAAACCCCTTCGCTATGCCGCGGCGCTGAGCCAGGAAGAGCTTGATTTCGACCCCCGCGATATTCAAATCAAAGGGAAAGTCGGAATTAACCTATTGGTGGAGAGGAGTGGGTTTGATGTCCGTGTGCGGGGAACGCTGAGGGCGGAGGCAGAGCTGACCTGTTCCAGGTGTTTGGAACCTGCAATCTTCCCTATTGCGTCTGATTTTGACCAGCTTTATGAGTCCAACGCCATTCATCCCCTCTCCGGCGAAATTGCTCTCCAGGAGAAGGACACGGATATCGGATTTTTCTCAGGAGATACGATTGAGATTAACGATATTATTCGAGAGCAGATTCTGCTGGCGCTGCCCATGAAGCCGATTTGCCGGGCAGACTGTAAAGGATTGTGCCCTCATTGTGGGAAGAACCTGAACGCCGAGGCCTGTGGCTGTGAAACACTGCTTTCTGATCCACGCCTGGCAGAACTTTCGAAAATTAGAAACCGAATTCGTTCCTGAATGGGTTGGAGTTTGCCGCTTTGACCTGAGGGACGCATCGCATTGTCATTGTTTGAGGTAAGAATTCATCATGCCGAATCCGAAAAGACGTCATTCAAAATCCCGCCGAAACAAACGGCGTGCCCATGATTTTCTTCAGGCCCCCTCGTCATCGGAGTGTCCGAACTGTCATGAACTGAAGATGCCACACAGGGCTTGTCCTCATTGCGGCTTCTATGCAGGGCGAGAGGTCGTCGAAGTTCGCGAAGAAGATTAGCGGTACACGATTTCATCTGCTCCCAACATGATCAAAATAGCCGTCGATGCCATGGGTGGAGATAGTGCTCCACACGTTGAGGTGCTGGGCGCGATCCAGGCCGCTCGGGAATATCAGGTCGGCGTCATTCTCGTGGGGCCTGAACTTCGCCTGCGTGAAGAGCTCAAGAAACACGACGTGGAAGGCCTGCCGATTGAAATCGTACAAGCTAGCGAAGTCATCACCATGGAAGAAGCGGTTGCGACTGCCCTTCGCAAGAAGAAGGATTCCTCGATTCGGGTTGCTGCTAAACTTGTGCGGGACGGCAAAGCCGCCGGGGTAGTGAGCGCGGGCAACACTGGCGCCACCATGGCGGTGGCCAAGCGAGTCGTGGGAACATTGCCTATGGTCGATCGCCCGGCACTGGCAGCCGTGATCCCAACTTCCAAGGGGCGCCCTGCTTTGTTACTGGATGTTGGAGCGAATGTCGATTGTAAGCCGACTCACTTGCTGCAGTTTGCTATCATGGGGGAAATTTTTTCGCGCTCGATTTTGGGGATTAACCACCCCAAAGTGGGGCTTTTGTCGATCGGAGAAGAAGAATGTAAAGGGAACGAGCTCACCAAAGAGGTTTTCCCTCTACTGAAGGCGGCTCCAGTCAACTTTGTGGGAAATATTGAAGGACGCGATGTCTTTCGGGGCGATGTGGACGTCATTGTTTGCGATGGTTTTGTTGGAAATGTGGCATTGAAACTGGGTGAGGGATTAACGGAGATGTTCACCGTTCTTTTGAAGAAGGACTTGTCGAAACATCTCACCTCAAAGATTGGGGCGTTGCTTTCCAGACAGGCATTTCAGAGCTTCAAGGCAAAGATTGATTATTCTGAAACAGGTGGTGCTCCGTTGCTGGGCGTTCAGGGAGTTGTCATTATTTGTCACGGCAGCTCTAATGCAAAAGCCATCAAGAACGCCATTCGAGTTGCCAGTGAGTGTTGCTTCAGTCGTATGAACGAACGCATAGAACAAGGAGTGAAACCCCTTCAGTTTCTGCAACGGCCATCATCAGAAAATATCCTCATCAACTAAAAATTATGGATCTCAGGGATGTTCTTTGAGGAAGTCCCTCTGGCCTGACGGCATGGATGAGAAGCGAGTTGATGCTCCTGAGCTGGGTTGAAACTCCTTGTGAGACCAGATTGAGTTCCTTCCCAGGGAGCAGAAGTTAATAGATTGAAACAGATTTTGGAGTCATTGCGGAATCATGCTTCTTAAGGACAAGAAGGCCTTTATTACTGGCGGCTCTCAGGGCATTGGCAAAGCCATTGCTTTGGTGCTGGCCGAAGCCGGTGCCGAAGTGGCCATCGGGGGAAGAAATCTAGAAAAACTGAACCTTGTTGCCGAAGAGCTTCGGAGCACGGGTCGCCAGATCCTGCCAATCCAGGTGGATATTACCCAAGCCGATAACGTCCGGGATGCATTCTCGCGAGTGAGCAGTGAATTTGCTAGGCTCGATATTCTAGTGAATAATGCTGGGGTCAACCAAAGACGGACTGCTCTTAAGGATGAAGGCTGAAGACTGGGATTCGTTATCGAAAGCAATCTGAAAGGGGTTTTTTTGTGCACCCAGGAAGCTATCAAAATCATGCTGCGCCAGCGATATGGACGGATCATTAATATCTCTTCTGTGGTTGGGCAGACCGGAAATCCTGGCCAGGCCAACTATGCGGCTTCCAAAGCTGGAATCGACGGATTTACTCGATCGATTGCACAGGAAGTGGCTTCTCGCAATATCACGGTTAATTCAATTGCACCGGGATTCATTGATACGGCCATGACGCAGGCTCTTTCCGATGCCGTCAGGGCAAAGATTTTGGAAAAAATACCGCTGGGGCGAATGGGACTGGACCGCGAGGTCGCATACGGGGTGAAATTCCTGGCCTCAGATGAAGCGGCCTACATCACGGGTCATGTCTTAAATATTAATGGCGGGATGTATATGTAGTGTCCACGTTCTCAAACGAGAACGAATATGGCGAGCACCTATTGCCGGCAATTCTTTCATCACCGTGGAAATTTGCCATGCAGTTTACTCGACGGAATGCGTTTTTTTTGCCTAAATTCCGGTTTTGTTATAATTTGATCACCCGCCAGTGATGCTTACATTCTATATACTACAGGAGGATTAGGGGATGGCTTCTTCACTTGAAGATAAGGTCAAGCAGATTATTGTAGAACAGTTGGGAGTTGATGAATCGGAAGTTACTCCGACCGCATCTTTTGTTGACGATCTTGGAGCAGACTCACTCGATACCGTAGAATTGGTAATGGCATTCGAGGAAGGCTTTGGGATTGAAATTCCAGATGAAGATGCAGAAAAAATCCAAACCGTTCACGATGCGATGAGCTACATTCAAAGTCACTCCAAGGCATAATTGCAATGCCGTAAATTGGGCCGCGGCTGTTCCTTGGAGAATTCAGACTTACTGAGAAGCCCGGTCCACTCCGAGACCTGCTGATCAACATAATCTCTTAATGGACAAGAGGAGGTTCTTCTTTTGAGTAGGAGAGTCGTCGTTACGGGCATTGGTATTGTCTCCGCCCTCGGAATTGGCACCGAAGAAACCTGGCAAGGGCTCATCGCGGGCAAGAGCGGGGTCGACACCATCACTCGATTCGATGTTTCAAAGTTTTCGGTCCGAATTGCGGCGGAAGTCAAGGGGTTTGACCCCTTGAACTGGATTGAGAAAAAAGAAGTCAAGAAGATGGATCCTTTCATCCACTATGCGATTGCGGCCTCGCAATATGCGATCGACCTCTCAGGATTAAAATCACGCCCGCGATCGCGACCCGGGTTGGCGTCCATATCGGTTCCGGAATCGGGGGTTCTCGACCATTGAACGCGAACACACTGAACTGATGAATGGAGGACCTCGGACGAATTTCACCATTCTTTATCCCATCATCGATTGTGAATTTGGCTGCCGGCCAGGTTTCGATTCGCTTCGGAGCAAAAGGGCCCAACACCTCAACCTGTACGGCTTGCTCCTCAGGTTCTCACGCGATTGGCGATTCATTTCGAATTATCGCCCGCGGCGAAGCCGATGCCATGATCTGTGGCGGCTCGGAAGCTGCGATCACACCCATGAGCGTCGGAGGATTCGCTTCCATGCGAGCGCTATCCGCACGCAATGACGAGCCCCAGTCGGGCCTCTCAGGCCATTTGATTTGGATCGGAACGGATTTGTCATCGGGGAGGGAGCCGGAATTCTGATTCTGGAAGAATTGGAAATGGCAAAGAAGCGGGGAGCCACCATTTACGCTGAGATGGCCGGGTACGGAATGTCAGGAGACGCCTTTCATATTACCCAGCCCTCTGAGGACGGAGATGGCGCTTACCGGGTCATGCTCAACGCTGTTACGGATGCCGGGATTCGCCCGGAGCAGGTCGATTACATTAATGCCCATGGAACCTCGACACCTTATAACGACCGGTTTGAAACGATGGCGATCAAGCGGGCATTCGGCGACCAGGCATACAAGATGGCGATCAGCTCGACAAAATCGATGACCGGGTCATCTGCTTGGCGCGGCCGGGCGGTCTGGAAGGTGGAATTTCCGCGCTAGCCCTATATCACCAGCAAATCCCACCGACGATCAACTACGAAAATCCTGACCCGGATTGTGATTTGGACTATGTTCCCAACGTCGCGCGGAAAGCCGCATCTCGAATACGTCCTCTCGAATTCTTTTGGATTCGGAGGAACCAATGCCGCGCTTCTTTTGAAACGCTATCATGAGTAAGGCGGGGATTACTTTGAGGTTTTCGTTTCCTTCTTTTCCTCGTCCTTGCCTGTTACCACGTCCGCAGTCTTCTTCCCAACACTGCCAATACCCTCGCCAACTTTCTTAGTTCCCTCGGCTGTTGCTTTTCCAACCTTCTTGGTGCCGTCGGCTATTCCTTCTCCAACCTTCTTGGTCCCTTCGACTGTTCCTTTCCCTATTTCTTTGCTGCCCTCAGCCGTTCCCTTTCCTATGTCCTTGGCGCCGCTCCCTGTTCCTTTGCCAACCTTTTTGCCGAAGTCTCCGGCTCCCTCTCCCATGGATTGACCAGCACCGACAACATTGCCTTTGGATATTTTCTTCCCAAATTCAGCAGATCCCTTTCCCAAGTCTTTGGAACCTTCGGCTGCGCCCGCTCCGATAGTCTTGCCCCCTTCCTTGATGTCCTCTGTTGGCTTTTCTTCCGTCTTTTTGGAGGCACTCGTCCCGGACTTACCCGTAGACTTCGCCGTGGTTTTGGCGGAATCCTCACTAGTTTGACCGGTCTTTGTGGCAGGCTTTTGCGCCGGACTGGCTGGCTTGCTCTCCTTGGATTCACCCGTTTGTGAAGGGGACGTCTGCGCAAACATCAGGGCAAACGCAACCAATGAAAGCAGAAGAATCATTAAACTGGACTTTTTCATCATCGATATTTCTCCATGAAATCGAGTATGCTTCTCCATCGTGACCCAATCTCGGGAACATGGCGGACACGGTCAGTTTTCTTCCATCCATGTCATAATGACTTTTCCGGATTGCCCGGAACGCATCACAGCAAAGGCCTCCTCAAAGTCACTATAATGAAATCGGTGCGTGATAATGGGAGTGATGTCCAACCCGCTTTGAATCATCACAGTCATCTTGTACCACGTCTCATACATTTCGCGGCCATAAATTCCTTTGACGGTCAATCCATTGAAGACGACCAGATTCCAGTCTACCTGCATATTGGGATCGGGAATGCCCAGCATGGCAATCTTGCCGCCGTGGCACATGTTGGCGAGCATACTTCGAAAAGCTGAACCATTCCCGGACATTTCTAATCCAACATCAAACCCCTCTTTCATCCCGAGCCGTTTCTGGGCATCTTCAATTGTTTCCTCTCGGGCATCCACGGCCAGGGTGGCTCCCATTCGGCGAGCCAGTTCCAGGCGGTAGGGGTTGACGTCAGACACGACCACAAAGCGTGCCCCTGCGTGCTTGACAATGGCTGTCGCCATACAACCGATAGGGCCGGCGCCGGTGATCAAAACATCTTCCCCGAGCACATCAAAGGAAAGAGCCGTATGGACCGCGTTTCCAAGTGGATCGAAGCAACTGAGAATATCGGTGGGGAGTCTCGCGTCGGCATACCACACATTCGTCATCGGAATCTGCAGGTATTCGGCGAACACCCCATCCCGATTGACGCCGATCCCACTGGTGTGCGGGCAAAGATGTCGCCGGCCCGCCAGGCAATTCCTGCATAAGCCGCAGACGAGATGGCCTTCGCCGGAAACCAGATCGCCGGGTTTAAAGCCGGTGACATTGGCTCCAACCTCGGCGACTCTGCCGACAAACTCGTGGCCAATCACCATGGGGACCTTAATCGTTTTCTGGGCCCAGCTATCCCAGTTGTAAATATGGACGTCTGTTCCGCAAATAGAAGTCTTCAGAATCTTGATCAGGACATCATTCATCCCGATACCGGGAACCGGAACTTCTTCAAGCCAGAGTCCGGGCTCTGATTTCTTTTTAACCAGGGCCTTCATTTTTTGCATGAGAATCTCCAAAGGAGTTCAGGGGAGTGAGAGGGATGAGCGAAACCTCCGATCAGGCGAATTCACCGAGCGAGGCATGTTGTCGCGCCCAGGGGACGGATCTCAAACCAGGCAACAGCGATTCTTTGGCATCCTCCCGATTTTTTCAAGCACTTTCAGTCATTGAACCTCGGACTTCGAACAATGAACTTCGGACTTTCCCCCCCAACCCCGTATCACTAACCACTGCCTTTCTGCCTTTGGCTCTCAGACTTTTTTCGGACTCGGATTTTTGTTTTGCGGTTTTTGCGCTTTTTTTGCGGCAAACCTCGGTCTTTAAGCTTTTGACCTTTGACGCTCGACCTTTGACTCTGGACTATTTTTACCGGGCTTCACCTTGGACCTTTGACTCTGGACTTTTTTTTCCGGCCTTCGACCTTGGACCTTAGACTTTGGACTCTCTTGTCGACCTTTGACTATTTTTCGGCCTCGGATTTTTGTTTTGCGGTTTTTGCGCTTTTTTTGCGGCTAACCTCGGTCTTTAAGCTTTTGACCTTTGACGTTCGACCTTAGACTTTGGACTTTTTTTTCCGGCCTTTGACCTTGAACCTTTGACTATTTTTCGGCCTCGGATTTTTGTTTTGCGGTTTTTGCGCTTTTTTGCGGCAAACCTTGGTCTTTAAGCTTTTGACCTTTGACGTTCGACCTTTGACTCTGGACTTTTTTTTCCGGCCTTTTTTTCGGCCTCGGATTTTTGTTTTGCGGTTTTTGCGCTTTTTTGCGGCAAACCTCGGTCTTTAAGCTTTTGACCTTTGACGTTCGACCTTTGACTCTGGACTATTTTTACCGGCCTTTGACTTTGGACTCTCTTGTCGACCTTTGACTATTTTTCGGCCTCGGATTTTTGTTTTGCGGTTTTTGCGCTTTTTTTGCGGCAAACCTCGGTCTTTAAGCTTTTGACCTTTGACGTTCGACCTTTGACTCTGGACTATTTTTACCGGCCTTTGACTTTGGACTCTCTTGTCGACCTTTGACTATTTTTCGGCCTCGGATTTTTGTTTTGCGGTTTTTGCGCTTTTTTTGCGGCAAACCTCGGTCTTTAAGCTTTTGACCTTTGACTTTCGACCTTTACTCTGGACTATTTTTACCGGCCTTTGACTTTGGACTCTCTTGTCGACCTTTGACTATTTTTCGGCCTCGGATTTTTGTTTTGCGGTTTTTGCGCTTTTTTTGCGGCAAACCTCGGTCTTTAAGCTTTTGACCTTTGACGTTCGGCCTTAGACTTTGGACTTTATACTCGTCACTTATCACTCGCCCCTGATCTATGACCTTCAACCGCGAAATTCGAAGTCATGATATGATGCAGACGCAGGAGGCCAGAATGAATCCGATTATTGAAGAAGTTGTGCAACGACTAGCGCCCCTTCCAGGGAATCTCCAACAAAAGGTATTGGACTACGTCCAAGCCATCGTCGACGAAGCCCAAACAGGAACCCCCGGGGTTAGGCTGCTCCACTTTGCCGGAACGATTCCGCTGACAGAGTTGGAAACAATGCGCCAAGCCATAGAAAAGGGTTGCGAGCAGGTGGAACCCCATGGCTGGTAGCTATGTACTGGATACCAATGTGGTGATCTCTCTGCTAGGCAACGATCCGGGGGTCAAGGCCCAACTGGAAGCTTCAGAGCGTGTGGGAATCCCGGCCATCGTGATCGGAGAACTGTACTATGGTGCCTGCAGGTCCGGACAAGTCCAAGCCAATTGTGAAAAAATCAAACAACTGACCCGAGAAATCGCAGTCCTGGACTGCGACGCCGACACAGCGCTGCATTACGGGGAAATCAAGGAAAAGCTAAGAACCAAGGGGCGTCCGATCCCAGAGAATGATATCTGGATCGCCGCCACTGCCTTGCGCTACGGCTGGACTCTGGCAACCCAAGACTCTCATTTCCAGGAGGTTGAAGCCCTGACAACAGTGATGTGGTAGTCAATGCCAGGCAGCCAAATTATTTTCCTCAAGCCCCTCTGGCTTGAACCAGTGTGTTGTCAATCGCCCTGGGCCCATCAGTAATTCATTGATTGGAGTCCATTCGCGGCTGACTTTGAAATTGGTTTGCGCTTTTTTGCGGCTAACCTCGGTCTTTAAGCTTTTGACCTTTGACGTTCGACCTTTGACTTTGGACTATTTTTACCGGCCTTTGACTCTGGACTTTTTTTTCCGGCCTTCGACCTTGGACCTTAGACTTTGGACTCTCTTGTCGACCTTTGACTATTTTTCGGACTCGGATTTTTGTTTTGCGGTTTTTGCGCTTTTTTTGCGGCAAACCTCGGTCTTTAAGCTTTTGACCTTTGACGTTCGACCTTTGACTCTGGACTATTTTTACCGGCCTTTGCCTTTGGCCCTCGGACTTTTTTCGGACTCGGATTTTTGTTTTGCGGTTTTTGCGCTTTTTTGCGGCTAACCTCGGTCTTTAAGCTTTTGACCTTTGACGTTCGACCTTTGACTCTGGACTATTTTTACCGACCTTAGACTTTGGACTATTTTTACCGGGCTTCGACCTTGCACTTCTTTTTGGACTCCGGACTCCGGACTCTGAACTCCGGACCTTGAACTTCAGACTCACACCCGCTTTCCCCTTTTGGCCCTCCTCTTGCCCACTTTACTCGGAGAAGGATTTCGCGAATTCCGGCAGATATCGAGAACGAAACAAGTTGCACTTCCGCGATCGTGCCGGAAGGGGTTGGCAACTTACAAAAACGTAACTATCATGTTACGGTGTCTGTAATTTGGCAAGAAAGGATTTCCGCTCCTTTCTACATCGGACGGGAGTGATTTCCAAACATGTGGACAGGCGAGGAAAAGAGCAGATTTAGGGATTGATGCCAAATAGATGTAGGTTGGTATCGCCGAGACCGCCGATTTGGCGTCGTGCCCAACCGACAGGGGAATTGGTCAAAGACATGACGTTCCCCCTCTTTGCACCAAGGAGGGGGTCAGGGGGAGGTTTGAGAGTCTCCGAACACTGTCAGCTATGTCCCCCCGAACCAAACACCCCCTTGTTCAAGGGGGGACGGCCCAGGATAGCAAGCAAGAACGATGCCCGCACTTCCAGCGTGATTAATTCACGGTTTCAGGCTCAAAAAAAAAGCCAGCCCGTAGGCTGGCTCTTCGCTAACGACCGCGTACCCCAGTGCAATTTAGCTGGAGCTTTTTTCTTCTGCTTTTGGTTTTGTTTCGCTCTTGACGGCTGAATCGGTTCCTGACTTCGAATCCTCTTTCTTTGAACTTGTATCACTCTTGACAGTTGTATCGGTTCCTGACTTCGAATCCTCTTTTTTAGTGCTCTTGGATTTACCTGCGTAGTCAGTCACGTACCAACCAGCTCCCTTGAGCTGAAAAGAAGACTGCGAAATGATTTTGTTTAGTTTTCCTTTGCATTCGGAGCAGGTTTTTAAAGGATTATCAGAAAATTTTTGAATGACCTCGAATTGTCGGGCGCACTTACTGCATACATATTCATAAATTGGCATCCTGCAAGATCCTCCTCTTTACTGAACCTTTGGAGATATTCATCGGTAGAATACCGCAAATGGATGCTTTTATCAAGATTCAGGCTGAGGGATCCATGCTAGTGTCCGCTCGAGTGACCTGAATTGGATTCGACTAAATTAAGATGAAATCAGGCTTGAAGCTCATCACATTTTGTTGGTCCCTTTCGACAGGGAGGGCGGATCTCTTTTGAGTCCTTGCTGCCTTGAATTTTGACCCATGAAGTGGTTCATGTGTTCCGTTTCCCAAACTCGCCGCACCGTTTCTTGGCTATAGATGAGGAAAAGGCCTGGGAAGAGCGGCAGATCCACCGAATTACCAGCCGTATTCTTCGCATGAAAAATGAGAGTGGAATGGGGCCCGTTCTAGAGACCTTCAACGAATATCCCTTTAACCCGAATTCCGAAGTTGCGTGAACGTCGCTAGGTGGAGCGAGCGCTCCTGCGCACGCTCAATGAACGCGCGGCGGAGTGCGCATTCCACCTGAATCCGCAGATCATCGGTATACTTTTTCCCTTTCCTGAGCGTCTTGCAAATCTCAGACAAATCAACAAATAGATAAAAATCCCGCCCACCCAACTTCGGAATTTGGGTTTAATACTCCGTCCTGTTTTCAAAGGCATCCGCCCATTTCATGGCCGGAGTTGACGCATCAATCTGCGGGGAAGATTGTTTCTGTGGAAAATATGAGTCAAGAGAAGGGGGATTACTTTGAAAGTGACCCTAAAATCCCGGGTAGTTTCCAAAAACCTGAATCCAGGGGATCAGTGCAAACAATGCATAGAAGAGAGTCAAGGCGGCCACCAGGAGATGGCGTTCGAAATAGTGGAGAAAGGAGGCTGCCAGGGTGGCACCCAGTTTTGCGGCAGTCAATACCAGGATGATGTCATACTTTTCCATCAGAAATCGGAGCATCGGATTTGCCTCGATGGAAGTTCCAAAAAGGGTGACTCCATGAAGCGTGGCCAGCCAGTCTAGTAACTGAACAAGAATGAAACAGACTACGATGAAATCTCCGATGAAGTGGCGTCCGCGCATATTCCCTCTCTACTGCCTTGACGAATAGGGTGCAAACTGAATTCCAGAGCCCTGGAATGTTCCATGAAGGGAATGCGGATCCATGAGGCTGGTGAGCCCACCGGTGACAATCGGACTGTAAACTACTGATTCAAAGAGGAGCTGTAATGAATAGTTCGGAAGAGAAGCACATGGTCCAATCTTTGTTGTTTTTCCATGGGGCCCAATAAGAGAGGGAAAAGGGAAAAGGATTTCTTTGATCTTCCATAAAAGGTTCCATCTCGAAGGCTCAGATGTCCATATAATCACCGGGTTCGAGATGGACGACTTCCAGTTCTGGCAAATGACGCGTCAATTCCCTTAGTTTTTGGGGCGTGCCCGTTAATGGAGGGAAGGTCCCAAAATGCATCGGAATGACTGTTCTGGCACCTACAAAGGCGCAAGCATGGGCTGCTTCCCGTGGGCTCATCGTGAACAGATCGCCAATGGGAAGCATGGCCAGGTCGGGGGAATAGAGTTGACCGATGAGCTTCATATCTCCGAAAAGATTGGTGTCGCCGGCATGGTATATCTTAAAGCCGGTGGTGAATTCAATGATGTAACCGACCGCTTCACCCCCATAGATGATCTTCCCGTCATCCAGGATTCCACAACTATGATCGGCGTGAACCATGGTGATTACCAAATCTTTAACCCGTTGGGATCCTCCTTTGTTCATCGGGCGGATATTTCCGACCCCTTTTCCTTCTAACCAATGTCCAAGTTCATAGATCCCGACTACCTCAGGAGAATATTGTTTGCCTAACTCAACGGCATCGCCAATATGGTCGAAATGGCCATGAGTCAATAACATGATATCCAGTCGCTCCAACTTACGGGCGGCTTCCGGGCAGGCAGGATTCCCCCGGACCCAGGGATCAATAAGAATCACGGTTCCTTCTGGAGAGACGACTTTGAAGGTAGAATGACCTAACCAAGTGATGCGAATCCTTTTTAAACTCATCTTTACACCTCGGATGAACGACAAGACAAAAGCAGTATCAACATGACGATTCCGTCTCTTTTATTTTAGCTGAGATTGGGAGTTTCTCGATTCATTGTATTTGGGTTTTTGCTGTTTTTTTTGCATACTATCCGAGCCCTCACCGATGGCGAAGGCAAAATGAACTTGGGTTCTGAATTCTGGAACCAATTTTTTGATTGGCAAGAAGCTTCTAAACGAGTCTGCCCCCTACCCATCGATCGATCCCTTGCTTTCGTTTCGCTTAAACAAGCTTTGTGGGGAATATTCATTCGTGGTGCCCGGGTAGATCAAGCAGGTGGATTCAGTTTAGTGGGGAAATATTGATAGGGGGGGATATTGCGCGCTGAGGAAATGGCGGTCTATCGCGAAAAGATCAAAGATTTGAACATCATGACGGAGGAACTCCGCAAGTTAAGTCGTAACCTATGGTGGACATGGAATCCTGAAGCTCAGGAGATTTTCGCTGAATTATCCCCGCTCACCTGGAGTTATTCGAATCATAGTGCCGTTGTCGTCTTAAACTCCCTGTCTCTCGGGGAACTCAAAGCCAGATTGATGGAAAAGGAATTCGCCGCCCGGGTGTCGGAAGTATTGGTGGAATTCCGCGAATATCTCAATCGGGACAGGAGCTGGTGCTCCGCACATGCAGCCCCTTTTCTAAAGAAGCCCATTGCTTATTTCAGCGCTGAATTTGCTATCCACGAGAGTCTCCCTATCTATTCGGGTGGACTGGGGGTGCTTGCGGGAGATCACGCTAAATCGGCCAGCGACCTGGGTGTCCCACTTGTGGGGATCAGTCTATTTTACCGTCAGGGATATTTTCATCAACATATCGCGCCGCATGGCTGGCAGGAAGAGCATTATCCACTGATTGATAAGAACGACCTGCCCTTGGATTTAGTGCTGGGAGAAGATGGTTTGCCCCTGGTGATCTCAATCGACATGCAACACAGCCAGGTGAAGTTTCAGGCTTGGAAACTGAATGTGGGTTGTACCACGATCTACCTACTGGATACTCAACTTCCCCAAAATGAAGATCACTATCGGGCCCTGACCGGACGCGTCTATGGCGGGGAAATGGCAACTCGTATTGGACAGGAAGTCATCATGGGAATCGGCGGGGTCCGGCTCCTACGGGCGCTTCGTATTGATCCGGCCGTTTATCATATGAACGAAGGACATTCAGCGTTTCTCACATTTGAGTTACTGCGCCACCGGCTGGAACAGGGATTACCCTTGCGCGAAGCGGAAGACTGGGTGCGCGATCACTGTGTTTTTACAACGCATACACCGGTTCCTGCGGGACATGACCGCTTTACACCTGAGCTCATGGAATACGTTCTGGGGCAGTATGCCCACTCCCTGGGATTTGATTCGCAAACCTTTCTGAGCTACGGGAGGATCAATCCCGAAGATTCGTTGGAAAGTTTCTGCATGACTGTCTTGGCGTTGCGAATGTCCCGCGCCGCTAATGCGGTCAGTGAACTCCACGGTGAAGTCAGCCGGGAGATGTGGAAGGATCTGCGTAACAGTAAGACCTCTCGGGCGGCCCCGATCGGCCATATTACCAACGGGGTGCATGTGCGAGGTTGGATGACTCGCCCGACTCGGCGATTCTGGAAGACACACCTCGGTCCCGATTGGGAAACGCGTCTGATGTATCCAGATCTTTGGAAGATTGTTTCAGACCGGGAAATGATTTCAGACGAAGAAATCTGGTCCCTTCGTTATACCTTGCGGAGGGAGCTCGTGGAATTTGCCAGAAAACGGTTACGAGACCAATATCTCCGGGTGGGCGGGGATGGGGCTCGTATCTTTGAAAGGATCCTTTCTCCAGATGCGCTCACGATTGGTTTTGCTCGAAGGTTTGCATCTTATAAGCGCGCTCCCCTCATTTTTCGAGATATGGCCAAGGCGGTTGCCCTTTTTAACGACCACGAAAAGCCTGTCCAGTTGCTGTTTTCCGGTAAGGCGCACCCTCGCGACGACAAAGGAAAAGAGTTCCTCCAGCAAATTCAGGAAATGACCAAGCGCAATGATTTTTTCGGGAAAGTCGTGTTCCTGGAGAATTATGACATTCACGTGGCTCGCTATCTGATCTCAGGAGCCGATGTTTGGCTCAACACGCCACGTCGGCCGCTGGAAGCCAGCGGGACCAGCGGTCAGAAAGTGGCGGTTCATGGCGGCTTGAATTTGAGCGTGTTGGATGGGTGGTGGCGGGAAGGATTCGACGGTTCCAATGGGTGGGCGATTGGGGAGGATGCCTCAGCCGACGATCCAGAGGCTCAGGATGTGGCAGACGCCGATTGGCTTTATCAAGCATTGTTCGACCATGTTATTCCACTTTTCTTCAATCGCGACGATCAGGGCATTCCGCGCGGGTGGATTGAAAAGGTTCGCCGAAGCATGCAGACACTTATTCCCATCTATAACACCGATCGGATGGTGGCGGAGTACGTGACCAAGTATTATCTCAGCAAGAAACTGGTCCTCAAGAGCTAAGTCGGGGGAACCGCCTCGCCAAAAACCGGCTGCTGCAATCAGGGATTTCCCTGAATTGTCGCCGTTCCCATCTCCCCTTCCAAGTAGTCCACAAACTGCCGGGCTGTTCGCCCACAGCGTGTATTATGGCGCTGCACCCAGAGGAGAGCTTTACGCTTTAGAACATCTTCGGCAATAGGAAGCTGTCGGCGCTGAGCCATGGATCGAACAATGTGCAGAAACTCATCCTGGTCCGGCGCGACAAAAACCAATTGGATTCCAAAACGATCGGACAGAGACACTTTTTCTTGCAGCGTGTCTTGAGATCGGATTTCCCCATCGCTTTCCAGTCTCCGGTCGGAGAAGCTCTCCTTGATCAAATGTCGCCGATTTGAAGTGGCATAGACAACAACATTTCTAGGGCGGGCTTCGAGACCGCCTTCGAGGACAGCCTTTAAGGTCTTATATTGGGTCTCTCCTTCTTCAAAAGACAGGTCGTCAATGAAGACCACGAAAAACTCAGGTCTGGCTCGCAAGGTGTTCATGACGTCCGGAAGGTCGAAGAGATCCTCGCGGGAAATCTCCAGCATTCTCAACGGTCGGTCCGGGTATTGGTGCAGAAGAGCTTTGATCGCAGAGGATTTCCCTGTCCCGCGATCCCCGTAAATGAAGACATTATTGGCGGGGTAGCCGGATAGGAAGAAGGCAGTGTTCTGAAGGAGCAGTTGCTTCTGATCATCATATCCAATGAGATCCGCAAAGCAAATAGGATCCGGCTCTGGGATGGGAAGGATGACTCCACCCTTGGGAGTTCGCTTCCAGTGAAATGCCCGAAATCGGCCAAAAATCCCGACGCCTGAGTGAAGGTAATAATCTCGGAGCGGTTCCACGAGACTTTCCCAATCCTCATGGGTATGGAATTCCTTTTTAATGAACTGTCGCGAAGCGTCTGAGGCTCCCTTTCCCTCGACCGCTGAGAACTTGTCCCATTGAACCCATTCCATTTTGGCGGGCATCGCACGAAGATGGCTCAAGAGTTGTTCCGAATTAAGCTGATAAAGCTCCCGGAGTTTTCGCAAGTCCAATCTAACCTGCTGCGTTAAAGAGCCCTGCTCTTCGAGTTTACAATTTTTGGCGGCTGATTGGCTGAATGGGTTCTCATTGTCCAGGATCAGATTGAGCAGATGATCTTGCCAGACTGTTCCCATGGTTGGTTCTAGGCTGTCCTGTGACAAGCGTGCGAGTCCAGAGAAGAATCCAGCGTAAGATTCCCCAATCTTCCTGATTCTCTTCGGGCTCCATTTCCCATCCTTTTCGAGCAACCTCAGTAACTCTAAAAAGTGAGCCACGATTGGGTCTTCAAGGACCCCCCGAAAAATGACGAGGGGCGAGCTTGCGTGATTCGCCGCCTGAAATCTGCCAGGGGATAACTTGATCTGGGTGTTTCCGCTCGGTACTGATTTTTTTCGCATTTTAAAATCCTCAAAGAAGGAAAAGTGAACTTACAATCCACCCGTAGCATCTGTCAAACAGAAAAACCTTCTCCATCGGATACCACAGAGCATTCTATCGGGCTGTGAAAAGGTCATCGCGAGGCCCATCCGGGGAACCGCATCCCGCAGCTTTCCTTGAAATGATTTGCAGCAAATCAGTCACTGGTTGCAGATCCAGTGCACGGGAGCTTGATCCAAGAAAACGGTAAGATACCCCAAATAAGTGGGTTGACAATCTAATATATGTATACTAATGTCCTGAAAAAGTTTGCCGATAAAGGGGACAAATCCGGAGTTTGGGGATAAGGATATGGCCCAACATAAAGAAGTCATGAACGTCCGGGAGGCCTCCCAGTATTTAGGTATTACCCCGGACACTCTTTACAAATATGTATCCATGGATCGAATACCTGCTTTCAAGCTAGGAAATCGCTGGCGTTTTAAGAAAACAGTTCTCGACGAATGGATGGAACTCAAAAGCAAGAAATTCACTTTTGAGCGGAGTAAAGTTTGAGGCCACGAGTTTCGATAAAGTAGTTTTGATCTCAAGGTGTTAGGTGTAAGCGCGTGCAACTTTTTTCCAGACAGAAACCACTCGTAGGGTTGGACATCGGGTCGAGTTCAGTGAAAGCGGTTGAACTGCGCAAGGTGAAAAGCGGTTACGAACTGCTGCATGCGGGGCTTGAGCCACTGGCATCGGATACGGTTGTCGATGGTGCGATCATGGATGCCCTATCGGTTTCGGACTCCATCACCAAAATTTTCGTGGATAAGAAAATCAAAACCAGGACTGTAGCCACTTCGGTTTCAGGCCACTCGGTGATTGTCAAGAAGATCTCTCTGCCCGCCATGACGGAAGAGGAGATGGAAGAGTCCATCCAATGGGAAGCGGAGCAGCACATTCCATTTGACATTGCCGACGTCAATCTGGATTACCAAGTGATGGATGCACAGGGTTCCTCATCCACAACGGACGTTTTGCTTGTCGCTGTCAAGAAGGACAAGATTCTCAACCACACCAACGTCATCACGCAGGCCGGGAAGGTTCCGCTCGTGGTCGACATCGATGCTTTTGCAGTTCAAAATGCCTTTGAAGCGAATTACCACCCGGCGCCCAATGCGACGATTGCGTTACTGAATATCGGCGCCAGCATTATGAACATCGTGGTCACAAAAGGGGGCACGCCGCTGTTCTCTCGAGATGTTTCAGTGGGTGGAAATCAATTCACCGACGCCCTCCAAAAAGAAATGAACTTGAGTTTTGAAGAGGCTGAGGAGGTCAAGAAGGGAAAATCCATTGAGGGAGTTCTGAGTGCGAACGTCGCCTTGATGATTGAGTCGGTCTCGGAGGTCCTTCTCCTCGAGATTCAAAAGACCTTTGATTTCTTTCGGGCGACAACCGTGGGGGAACAACTACAGCGGGTCTATCTCAGCGGAGGCTGCGCCAAGGTTTCCGGCTTTGTGGAAATGGTTCAAAGCCGGCTCAACGTGCCAGTCGAATTGCTCGATCCGTTCAAAAATATTGCCATCGGCAAGGGAATCGATATGAGTTATCTCGATGAGATTTCTCCCAGTATGGCGGTGGCTGTTGGACTTGCGCTAAGGAGCTTTGTTCACTAATGATTCGCATCAACTTGTTGGGCAGGGGAAAAGTCAAAGCCGTTAAAGCGAAAAAGATTCGCTCGGCTTCCAACCAGGCCATTCAGTTGATCATGGCTATATCCGTGGTGGTGATTTCCGTCGGGATTGTCTTTTTCTGGGAGCGGGCATTGGTCAAACAGGAAGAAGACGTTAGCCGGCAAATCGTCCAGGCGAAAAAGGAAAAAGTTCGCCAGGAAGGGTTGCTGAAGGAAAATGAAGCCTTCGAAAAACGCCGCAAATTATTGGAAACCCGCATCAATGTGATCGAATCTTTGAAAAAAAATCAGTCCGGGCCCGTTCGGGTGCTGGATGTCCTCAGCGATTGTATCCAGCAATCGGAGGGAGTCTGGTTAAGAGAATTAACTCAGAAAGACAACACGATTACGATCAATGGCACGGCCGTAGGGTCTCCGGATAACATCGCGGACTTCATGACTAACTTGGTCCGGGTAGGTAATTTTAGAAATGTGAACTTGGTTAACCTCTTGGAAGACAATCGCCATTATACTTTTTCGATTACGTTTGAAGGCGACTTGATGGCCGGAAGCTTGCCAGCCACTTCTTGAATTCTGAACTCATGAATTTGGGGCATCATGGACTTCGACCTTAAAAGATTTAACAACATTCCCTGGTATACCCAACTCGGCATATTCTCGATCTTTGGGATTATCATTGCGGGCATGGGTTGGTATTTCTTTATCTCGGGGCTCGACCAGCAAATCAAGATTAAAGAGGGACAGCTGGATGGTCTGAAAGTAGATATACAGAAGGGTCAGGCGGTAGAGCAGAAACACCAGGAGTTTTTGACCCAGAACAAACAACTGCTCAACAAGCTCTCTACTCTCAAAATCATCTTGCCCGAAGCCAAGCAGACGGACCAGTTACTCCGGCAAGTTCAAGAAAGTGCGGTTGCATCGAATCTCGTGATCAAGAAATTCCAACCGCTTCCAGTGGCGCAGAAAGATTTTTTTTCAGAGTGGCCCATTAACATTGAGGTGGAAGGGAGTTATCACAGCCTGGGCGTATTTTTTGACAAGTTAAGCAAGTTTTCGCGAATCGTGAATGTTTCCGATGTGAAGATCAATGAAAACAAAAAACAGCTGCCGAATCAAACGATTACGGCAACCTGCTTAGCGACAACGTTTGTTTACAACGAAGAAAGAGATATTGGAGACGGGGCTCAAAAGTTGGCTCCCAAAGTGAAGAAATGAACGGAAAGAATTTACGTCTCAGTCTGATGGTATGGGTGGTTTTCCTCTGGATCAGCCCGTTCGCCCAGGCCCAACACTCTGAACCGTCGTCTAAAAGTGTCAAGGAAGCCGGCCCTTCACCGGCTGTCTCCGCAGCGCCAGTCCCGGCTCCTGCGGCACAAGAAGCCCCTTCAATGAATTACAAATATGAAGCAAAAGGGAGACGTGATCCTTTTCGGAATTTGGATGTAGTGGCGTCGGTGCAAGCAGCCAGTGTTCCCATTGTTCGTCCACCCGGGCTTAAGGGGCAGCTGGTTTCGGAAATTACCCTGGTCGGTATTGTGAAAAAAAAAGGCGTCTATACGGCCCTGTCCACCGGCTTTCATGGCAAGACCTTTTTCATCCATCTTAACGATGATCTCTATGACGGCAAGGTGGTCGAAATCCGAAATGATACGGTGATTATGAACCAATATCTTACGGACAGCCATGGCAAGAAGGTCACCCAGCAGATCGTCAAAAAGCTATACCCGACTCGAGGAGAAGGAACAGATGCGAAGTAAATCACTGCCTAGACAGCTATTACTCATATTGTTATTGTTGGGTTTTCGTTCACAACCCTTTTGGGGGCAGTCTGCCGGTAGCGAACGCGCGGTTGCTCATTTAAAGGCCCTGACATTTTCCGAAAACACCAACCAGACCACCATCGAAATCCTTGCCGATCGTGCTTTTGACTATACTTCCTACTACCCGAATCCACGATTATTCATCCTGGATGTCTTGAGTGCGGAGTCTTCGCTGGAAAGGAATTTTGTCGATTTCAAGACCGCACAAGTGGATTTTGCCAACGTGACACTGATCGGCGAAGGGCAGAAGCCGATGGTGAGAATCGAATTTAACCTGGCCCGCGCGATCCAATACTCGCTCCAAGCTGACCGTGGGAAACTTCGTCTCGTGCTGACTTCTCTACGACCGTCTCTCCCCGCGACGCCATTAGCGGGATCGGTTTCCGCTAAGTCCAGCAAAGAAAATTCTTCTCCCTCCCAGGATCTGAAGGCCGTGGCCCGGGATGTGAGTATTTTGGAAGATGACCAGGAATTGACGTTGAGCCTTCGAACAACAACCAAACCGGAGTTCAAGTACTTCGAACTCGATTCTCCCAATCGGATCGTCGTGGATGTGGAAGGGTCAGAATTTAAAGTGTCTCATCAATCTCTTCGGCTGCGAACGGATCTCATTCAGAAGATCCGATTCGGCTACGGCGAGTCCCAACAGGGCAAATTGGTGCGTTGCGTATTTGATGTCTCTCGAAAGAACCCTTATACGATTGAAGCGTCCGACAGCGGCCTCGTTATTCGATTTCATAAACAGGCAACGGTGGCCTCGGCAGGACAGCCTTCTGCGCCTGGTACGAAACAATCTGAGAGCGAAGCACTGGCAAGCCTGGAAACTCAGCTCCCGGACACTGGAATTCTCGTGCCGAACGGGCAATGGGCTGACAGTAGCAAGGCGATTGACACAATGCATTTTGTAGGAGTACAGAAAGTCGTCTTGCCGGAGCCTTTAGCGTCACCGGCTGCGGTGCTGGAAGGACCTATTAGCCTAGCGGAAATTGAGCCCAGAAACCTGAAAACAGATTTGGCTCTTCTGGATTCTCAGCCACAAATCATCGAAGCAGTGCCGCCTCGCGAGCCCGATCCTGCACCCTTGCTTCCGGCCGTAACGCCTTCACCCGAATCAGTGCAAGGAAGCGGGAACCACGGATCCGCTCCAGTCCCTCTCACGACGATGGTCGCTACGACCGGGTTATCCGATGAAGCTAAAGCCTCTTCGGTGTTTAAAACTCCAGAGCTCGCGCAGGCTCAAACACAAGTCGCTGAGCCGGTTTCTCCTCCCTCCCCTCTCCAATTAGCGGCAGTGGCAGATCCCACACCAGCGAGTAACGATCGGACACCGGCTGTGAACAACACTCAGGCGTCGGAAGTTGCTGCGTTGAAGCCGGAGGAGAGCGTTATTAAAACAAACCTGGAGCAAAACACGCACTCTGCGAAACCTCAGTCCGAACCGGTCGTGGAGCAACATGCGGAAAATAGACAGCCCGCCCCGTCAAAGCAAGATCTTGTGGTTGTCGCGAACCTCCAATCCGCCCCAGTTGTGGAAAAGCAGCCTGAAGTTGTACGCCCCGTAACCGTGAAACAGGATCTTCCCGCCTCCACGATTCAACCACAAACGGTTGCTATGCTTCAGAACGCGGAGCCTCCTGTGCCCGTGACAACCCCTGCGCCGACTCCGGCAGCCGTGCAGGCGCCTGTCGCGAATCCCGTCGGTCCCATGCCTCTTCCTGTACAGACAGTGACAGGCCAAGTCATCTCAGCACCGACCCCGACCGTTGTTCCAAAGTATTCCGGTGACTTAATTTCTTTGGAGTTGAAGGATGCGGATCTGAAGGACTTTTTCCGCTTAATTGGCGAAATCAGTGGTCTGAATATTGTTCTGGATCCGGATGTCAAAGGATCCCTTACCATCTTCCTCAATGATGTCCCGTGGGATCAGGCACTTGACGTGGTCTTAAAGAATAACGGCCTGGGAAAACAACTGGATGGGAATGTGCTCCGAATCGCAGCCAATAATTCACTTGAGCTGGAAGAAACACAGCGCAAAAGATTGTCCGATGCAAGAGTTGTGGCTGCTGAGCTACAGACGGAGACCCGTATCCTGAGTTATGCAAAAGCCGCCGATTTGAGTGCCATTATCAAGAAGGTGTTGTCAGCTCGCGGCGATATCATTGTGGATCCCCGAACGAACTCCATGATCATAACGGACATCCCTCAGACGTTTCCAAGAGTCGATAGCCTGATTAAACAGCTGGACAGGAAAATCAAGCAAGTCGAAATTGAAGCCAGGGTAATCGCCACTACGCGTGATTTTTTGCGTGATATTGGTGTTCAGATTGGAGCCATCTATGGGAATGGGGATAAAAATGTCGTTTCTGGTGCAGTACCCGGAAACCCTTTCCGGCGCGAACCTCCCCCAAGTGTATCGATTGGCCAAGGTCAATCGGGCGGTGCCCAGAATTCCATCCCATTGCTCAGCAATCTTGGAGCTGTTGCCGCGACTAGCGGGGTGGCCTTCTTTGCCGGGATTACGGACAAATTCTTGCTCGATACGATTATTACAGCGGCCGAACGACACGGTTCCGCCAAATTACTCTCAAAACCCAAAATCATCACCCAGGATAACATCGAAGGTTCTGTCCAGCAGGGCGTGAAAATCCCCGTTCAGACCACCATCAATAACACGGTGTCCGTGCAGTTTTTTGATTTTGCCCTCAAACTGACAGTGACCCCCCAGATCACCGATGAGGGGACCATTATTATGAAGGTGGACATCGAAAACTCCACACCAGACTTCTCGCGACAAGTCCAAGGGGTACCAACGGTCAACACGCAGCAGACTAAGACCACCGTTCTCGTTTCAAATGGAGGAACTGTGGTTGTTGGCGGCGTTATGATCGATAACGAGCAAACCAATGTAAGACAAGTTCCTGGCTTTGGTAGCCTTCCTGTGATTGGATACCTATTCAAGGAAAAGTCTGTGAACAAGCAGACGCAAGAACTCATCTTCTTCCTGTCACCCAAAATTCTCTAGACGCCGAGGAACCAAAGGGCAATGTTTTCCGAACTGCTGGATTCGATTGTGAATAAGGTTGAAGGGACACTGGCTGCCGTCATCATGGGGATGGATGGCATTGCCATTGAGAAGCGGATTTTGGATGAGACCATCAATGTGGAATCGCTGGCTGCCGAATACACTTCCGCGCTTCGTCTCTCCTCTTCCTCAGCGCAGGAAGTCGGCCTGGGAATGCTTGAGGAATACATTCTAACGACAGAAGATCGGGTCATCACCATTCGAATGATCACCCCTGACTACTTCCTGCTCCTGCTACTTGCCAGAGACGGCAACATCGGCAGAGCCCGCTTCGAACTCAAGAAAGCCAAGTATTTACTCGCCAAAGAGTTTGTCTTCTAGAGACACCCAGACCCCCCTGTTCAGCAAAGAGTTTGTAATTTCCCCCTGGAATGTCTATACTGGCGCCTTGTTGTGGCCCCCTGAACGGAAGCCTACCTCAAGTCGAACCGACACCAGAACTGCTTTGGTTTGTGAGTGTCAAAAGGGATTTGAGAACTCATGAACATAAAAGAGATTAAAGAACTCATTGATGCTTTCTCACAATCTGGAATCAACGAATTGGAGATTGAGCGGGCAGGCGTAAGAGTGAGAATCCGAAAGGATTCCAACCCGGTCGTTGGCCATACTTATCCTCCAGCCAGTTCGCAGCCCATTGCTCCGGTTGTGGCCGCGGCGCCATCCGTCCAAACCGAAATCCTTCCTCCAGTTGCGCCTCCAGGAAGCGGGGAAGAGGATTTGACCATCGTCCGATCTCCGATCGTTGGCACTTTTTATCGCGCTCCCAAACCGGATTCAGACGTTTTCGTGAAAATAGGGGACTCCGTTGAACCTGGCCGCGTTCTCTGCATTATTGAGGCGATGAAGTTGATGAATGAGATCGAAGCGGAAGTTTCTGGAGAAATTGTCAAGATCTACGTCGAAAATGCCGAATCAGTCGAGTTCGGTCAAGCAATGTTCGGGATTCGCGCTTCAAGAAAAAGCTGACCTTTAACGGATTATTTCTCTTCATCCATGTTCAAAAAAATCCTTGTCGCAAATCGGGGCGAGATCGCTCTGCGGATCATTTGCGCCTGTAAGGAACTCGGCATCAAGACGGTGGCCGTATTCTCCGAGGCGGATCGGAACTCTTTACACGTCCGCTTTGCTGACGAGGCTGTCTGTATTGGCCCGCCTAGAAGCCGGGAGAGCTACCTTAAGATACCCAGTGTCATCAGCGCCGCTGAGATCACGAATGTCGATGCCATACATCCGGGCTACGGCTTTCTCTCCGAGAATGCCTATTTCGCTGAAGTTTGTGAAACCTGCCATATTAAGTTTATCGGACCTTCCTCCAATGTCATTCGGCTGATGGGAGATAAGTCGAGGGCGTTGGCGACCATGGAGAAGGCTGGGCTGGCGATTCTTCCTGGCAGCAATGGGGTCATCCATTCCATCCAGCAAGCCGAGAAGTTTGCGGATGAAGTGGGGTATCCTGTCATTCTGAAAGCGTCTGCCGGAGGAGGGGGGCGAGGAATGCGCATTGTGAGAAGCCTGCAAGAATTGGAAAAGGCTTTTTCAACGGCGCAACAGGAGGCTCAGTCTGCCTTTAGCGTTCCGGACCTCTATCTGGAAAAATATCTCGAGCGGCCCCGTCATATCGAATTCCAGGTGGTCGGCGACAATTACGGCAGGGTAATCCATTTTGGCGAACGGGAATGCACGATTCAACGGCGCCATCAGAAACTATTGGAAGAGTCCCCTTCGCTGGCGATCAGTGAGACGGTCCGTCATGAAATGGGCGACCGGATCGAAAAAGCGCTCTCCTACATCGGGTATTCCAACGCTGGAACCATGGAATTTCTAATGGATGAGAAGGGCCATTTCTATTTTATGGAGATGAATACCCGCATCCAGGTAGAGCATCCCGTCACGGAAATGGTCACTGGCATCGATCTTGTTAAGCTCCAAATTCTGGTGGCTGCCGGAGAGCCCTTGCGGTATGAAGGAAACCTCAAGTTGCGCGGCCATAGCATCGAATGCCGCATCAACGCGGAAAATCCGTTCACGATGGTGCCTTCACCAGGGAAGATCACCTCATTCCATGTCCCCGGTGGCACTGGAGTTCGGGTGGAAACGGCGGCCTATGCAGAATGCACAATCCCTCCTTATTATGATTCGCTCATTGCCAAGCTGGTCGTCCATGACCATACGCGGGCCGAGGCCATCCGAAAAATGGAACGTGCTTTGGAAATGTTTATCATTGAAGGGATACAAACCACCATTCCTCTCCACCAGCGGATCATTCAAGACCTCGATTTTCAGGAAGGAAAGATCGATACGCACTTCATGGAACGATTTCTCAAATAAGGGCTCGACTTTCCATTCTGCTCTTGGGAGAGGCAAACTAAGAGTGGAATCGCAGGCTTTGGCTGCCTCTGGTCTGCATATTATTTCCGAGCAGGTGTAAGAGACTTTAACGCCTGGGGTTTTCCCGAGGGTCAGCTGCTTTCCGAGCGCTGACGAGATCCTCCAAAGTATTCAATTTAGGTCGATTGGAGAGCCTTTGTGTCTCCTCCTCCCCTGTACATCATCCTGGATTCACCCTTCGCTTCGAAGCCAGTGGAACCTCTTCTCGAAATTTTTGCCAAAGCCGGCGTAGGTTGGGTACAGCTGCGTGAAAAAACAGCCAGCTCCAAGGCTTTCTTCGAGACCGCTCAGTCTTTGGTATCCCTCTGTCGTCAATATCGACTAACTTCCATCATCAATGACCGGGTAGATATTGCACTGTTGACCGACGCGGATGGCGTTCATGTCGGGCAGAACGACCTCCCGGTCGAAGAAGCTAGAAAATTGCTGGGTCGTAACAAGGTTGTCGGAGTGTCAACGCATAACCTGAAACAAGCGCTGGAGGCTCAACGGAGCACAGCAGACTATGTGGCTATTGGTCCGGTCTATCCAACCACAAGCAAGCAAAACCCCGATCCGATTGTTTCTCGAGAGGAATTAAAAGCTATCCGATCCCAAGTTACCAAGCCCCTCGTTGCCATTGGGGGAATTACTATCGAAAATGCTGCCGGGCTATACGAACTGGGAATCGATTCGTTGGCGGTGATCCGCGACATCCTTTTGTCGGACAATGTAAAGTCCCGCATCCAGCAGTACCTCGACCTGGCTCCTTCCAGATAAGCTAAAGCCATAGTTAGATCGTTCATTGGCCGGTTTCGCTTTGTTGCAAGACGTCAGCTCCTCCGACGGGTTGCAGGGGTGGGTCTGTGTGTCAGACTCTATTGTAGGCCGCGTGCCCACACGCGGCGCTCTTGGTTATCTATGAATTGGACGCCATGTAGGGTGACCCAGCCTACCGAGTGGGGATTTGCTGAGGACCTTGCGCGCCTTCGGCTCCCCTCTCCCTAACGTGTGAAGAGGGGCTGCGGGTGAGGTAGGCAGTGACTCTAAAATTCCCCCTTATCAAGGGGGGAGAGCGCCGAAGGCGCAGGGGGGTATCCCGCCGTAGGAAACACAGCCTCGCATACACCCGGGACATCCTCCTACCACCTTTTTGCAGCCCGGAGTCAACCACTAATGACAACCTTTGCAGCGGAATTTCACTCCATGACACACTTTGCAGGTTGAGCGATCCAGAGTGGCAATCTGGCTGGAATGAGTGTCCATAAAGTCGGTGTTATGGGTGGCTGGTTTGAGTGTCGCATCGTTTGGATGGCAAAGTTCGCAACTGAACGGAGGTTCAATCGCGGCGTGGCACACAAGGCAGTCCGCCATCTGTGGCTGAGGGGCGGTATTTTTCTCGTCAATCTCCGACAAGCCCCGGTGGCAGGCTAGACATTCATTGGCTGCGGATAATGACTCTTTCAGGCCGTCAACAGGACCAAGATATTGATTACTTTCCACAGCCGCCTGGATAGCCGGGGCTATGTTCCCGAGTGCCAGATGTAGCTTGTGACTAAAGCGGAGCTTCGTTGGCGAGTCACGTCTGGAAGAAAAACTCACTGGCATCTTCAGCTTATTTGTTTTCTGTCCGTCGTGGCAGCTTGCGCAGAGGGCGCTTGAAGGGACGGAAAAATCAGTTGGCTCAAGACTCTCGCGGGTTTGTGTGTGGCAACTCACACAGGTCACGTTCGTCAGACGGAGATGGCCGCGATGAAGAAATCGCGTAGATTCTGCCATCACTTCCCCTCTCAAGCTGAGTAAGGAAGGCGCGGGGGAAATGGCCTCCGGGAGCAGAAATATAAGGCAGAAAAATGAGTGTTTGAATATTCGAATCAAGTGTTCAAAACCTAAGTTGGAACGAGTTCTCCACCAAGTTGCCATCTTCGGATGCGCGTAGCCCGGAGTCTTCGTTTCATCTTGCGAACTTCAGATGAGCGGGTACCAATGAAACATCCACAGGCATAAACATCCTGCTTAGTACTGCTGTTTGTAATTACGGCGACGTATCTTAGGATGGGCGCCGCGTGGGGTGACGCGGCCTACAAAGTTGTAGGCCGCGTCACCGACCCGGCGTTAACATCATCGTATTTATGAAAAGCAGTACTTAATTCTTATAAGAGATTCTCCAGATCTTGTTCCCACCGTCATCCGAAACGAGCAGCGATCCATCCCAGAGCTGCAAGAGCCCCACGGGTCTGCCCCAGACCTCACGTTTCCCCGAGTCCAAAAGGAACCCGGTCAGAAAATCTCTTGGGCCCTCTGCGGGCCTGCCATCCTTGAAGGGTATGAAATTGACGGAGTAGCCGACCCGTGTGGAGCGATTCCATGATCCGTGGAACGCCAGAAACGCCCCCCCCTTGTATTCCTTCGGAAATTGATTTCCTGTATAAAAAAGGGCGTCGAGAACAGCCACATGCGCGCCCAGCCAAACATCAGGCACGAGGGTTTTGGCCACCAGATCGGGCCTTTCCCCTTTTCGTCGTGGATCTTCGTGAGCTCCTAGATAGGCATAAGGCCACCCGTAGAATCCTCCGAAGCGGATTGCCGTGAAATAATCGGGTACCAGGTCATCTCCAAGCCCATCTCTCTCCTGGACAGCTGCCCAAAGCGTTTCTGTCTCCGGATACCAACGCAGCCCGATCACATTCCTCACTCCCGCGGCAACGATTTCAGGGGCGGTGCCGTCGGGATTAAATCGATGAATGGCCGCCCGCATGGCATCTTCGCCGGCATCCACATTCGAGGCTGATCCAACGGTGAGATACATCTTTTCACCTTTTGGATCAAAGAGCACCGTCCGGGTCCAGTGACCTTTCCCGAAAGGCTTGAGTGAGACAACCTCTTCCCCCTTGCTCTCCACCTTCAACCCCTTCGAATCATACTGGTACCGCTTCAGCGAAGTGGCTTCAGCGACATACAGATAGCCTTTCCAGAAAGCCAACCCATAAGGGCGGTCAAGACCGGTCAGAATCTTCTGTTTGGAATCGACTTTGAAATCCTTGTTTTCATCCTTTAGGAGAAAAACGCTGCCGGATTCAATGCTGTCCGTGAGGAGGATTTCATGATTAGGGCCCTCCAGCATGAATCGGGGACGTTCAAATCCTTCGGCGTAAAGCTCGATTTGAAAGCCTTTGGGGAGATTGAGTGTTGCGCCTTCCGGGCGCGGGATCACGCGAGAGTGGTTGTTTACAGACGGCGTGGAATAAGGTTCGGGAAGTTTCGGATGTTCAACTTGAACCGCCAGGAGCAGGCAGGCAGCAGCCAGGAATCCGAGGAGACACATCAGAGAAAGTCTTTTCATGATTCGCAATCCTTTCGATTTCTAATATCGTGCCGGAAGAATAATGCAACTTAAATATTCTGACAATCAACCTGCAGGCAATCCATTTGTGTCCACGAGCCAACCTGACGGCTTCCAGGAACCTGTTAAAATCGTTCCAGATTTGATAGACTCTCAAAATTCTTGAGGAATTTCAATGTGGACTGGGTAAAAGACCCCAGTTAATCAATTGGTTCCTCACGCACTTATGCGCCCGTAGCTCAGCTGGATAGAGCGCTTGCCTCCGGAGCAAGAGGTCGCAGGTTCGACTCCTGCCGGGCGTACCATTCCTTTCAATAGCTTACGGGAAGCAGCGGTGAAACTATTCTTCATATCCTCCGGATGAAACTCGTCTCCTTATTCCATCGAGCCATGTCAGGCGTTTTCGGCGAGCGCAGCGCAAAGCAGGAAATGCGCCTTCTGTACACCGTTTTCACACTTTGGGCTGCGGGAATCTTGGTGTACTCTCAGACCCTAGCCTTCCATTGGGACGAAGGTTTCCACATTCTGGCCGCAGACCTAATCAATTCCGGCAAGCAACCCTACCTCGACTTTTTCTTTGCGCAGACTCCCTTGAATGCCTATTGGAATGCGGGCTGGATGAGATTGTTCGGGGCCAATTGGCGCGTGGTCCACATGGTCGCGGCACTAGCAACCATTGGCTCGGTCCTATTAATTGTACAGTATGTGTTTACGCTCTTTCATGATCGCCGCTGGCGGACGGCTGCAGCGTGGGCCGCATTGGCTTTGTTCGGGCTGCACCCCCTAGTGTGGGATTACGGGACCATTGCGCAGGCCTACCCGCTTTGCCTGTTGCTGGTCGTGGCGGCATTTCGTGCGGCCAATGTGGCAGTGGCGCGGACCCGGTTCATGATGAGCGCGCTGGCCGGTTTCTTGGCCGGTGCGGGAGCGGCATCTTCCCTACTCACAGCACCAGCTGCCGCTGTATTGCTGATCTGGATATGGCTCTATAATCGGCTGGGGAACCGATGGGTCAAAGCCACCGCTTTTGTGGCCGGCGCTACAGCTTCCTGCATACCGCTACTGGTCTTGTTTGCACGGAAACCGTACCAGGTAATATTCGATATTCTCAAATACCACTCCATCTACCGCCGGGTGAATTGGGAAGGATCTACCAGCCATGACATCGGCATTGTCACCGACTGGGTCAACAGCTCACCTAGCCTGTTACTCGTTCTACTGGCTGTCGCCGGTCTGTTCTTCATCAAGAAGAGTGAGGGCGACCCTGAGCGACGGGCGGAATTTCGTCTTTGCCTTTGGCTGATTATTGCAGTTGGCGCGCAGAATATCTTTGCACGTCCGACTTTCCCGCAATACTTCGTTTTCCTAATCCCTTTTCTCACGGTATTGGGGGTCATGGGGTTTTATGCTATGGCTGCACGCTTTGAGAATTCCGACCGCCCGCAGCGCCTGGTGCTGGTCCTGCTGTGCGTGACAACCCTTTGCCTAGGTAACAGCCTTTACGGCGAGCGGGACTCCTACACGTGGCATCAGCTCGAGCGTGTGGTGAATAAAGTGAAAGAGGTGACGCCGAAGGACGCTCAGTTACTTGCACCCGAGCACATCTACTTTCTATTGCGCGGGCCAGTACCCTCCGGGTTAGAATACGAAGATATGAGAAAACTCCAGCTTTCTCCGGCCGAAAACGCGGCCCTTCATATCCTGCCAAAGGCCGAGGTGGACCGGCGGCTCAAGTCGGGCGTTTTTCTCACTACCATCGTCTGCGACGACGATGCTGCGGTCAGCGAACTGGAAGAGTGGAAAGTCTATTCCCAGAAAGCTGACTTCGACGAGTGCCGGGTGTTTTGGCAGTTGGAGAGGAAGACCACTCAACCTCAGCCTCAACATTAGACCTGCCTGAAACAACCATACAAGCTTCCAAAACAATAGCTAACTTAAATCAGACCAGAGCTGCCTGAACTGGCGAACATTGAGAGAAAAGGAATGGGGTCAAGTCTTGGCATTCTACAGTTCTATTTCATCCAAACGAGCTTTTAGACGTAATTCAAAGATCGATGCCCTGGGTAGTTGTAATTAATCATGTAAAACTGACCCACCTCAACGCTTGATTCCGGTCTTTACGATCTAAATCTACATGCCCAGCATTGGCTCCCTGACGCGGCCAATATCCAGCTTCAAACCGCAACTTACCGGTGTCCCATCGACAATCTGCCCAAGGGGGAAGTTATTCAAGGTTGACAAGCGACTAACGGCTAATTCGGAAAAGCCCTCATTTGAGATGCGAGTGCCGGAAGTGCTAGAATCCGTTCGGTTAGGTGCTTGGCACTTACAGGCGATGGTGGCAAAGATGAAGCGTCTGCTTGAACGGCCTGCATTCTTGTTGGGTTTGGGTTGCGCCATTATTTTCGCCGCGAACTTCCGTTGGGGGGTGGGGGTGGTTGCGTGGGTCGCCCCGGTGCCGCTCCTTCGGTATCTGCGGCTCACTCGCGGTTGGCGCTCTCGCCTTGCATTCGGGGCAGCACTCTGTGCCGCGTGGATCGCCACGACACTCAAGATTGTCACAGCTCCTCTTCCGGCTGTGGCCGCCCTACCCACTGGGCTGGTGGCGGCCATCTTCAGCCTGGCAGCGTACTTTACGTGGGATTGCATACGTAGCCACGCAACGCAGGGCGCTGCACTGTTGGCCTTCCCGGCTGCAGTTGTCGTCGCGGAGTGGCTGCAACATTTCACCCTCATCGCGTCATGGGGCGCGATGGCGTACACGCAGGTCGACGACCTGCCGCTCCTGCAACTCGCGTCCTTGGGCGGAATCGCAGCGGTCAGTTTCGTCGTGGCGTGGGTGGCGGCGTGGCTGGAATTGGCTCTTTCCGTTGCACTCGGCGGCACCTCTCCCCGGAGCCTCTGGCAGGGTATCGCTGTAGCCGCGGTCTTCCTCGGGACTCACGCATGGGGAGCGATCCGGTTGAACGCTCCGCTCGACGACGTATCGGTCCGCGTGGCGGCCGTCGGCACGCCGGCGACGTTTGGCGGTACGATTCCCCTGCCGGATGCACCTGCTCGGAACGCAGTCGTGGATAAGCTTCTAGGTGACTCCGCCCGGGCCGCGACAGCCGGGGCGCGGCTCGTGGTCTGGACAGAAGCCGCCGCACTGGTCATGCCTGGGGAAGAAGAAACAGGCTTTCTTCAGCGCGTTGCCGAACTGGCTCGGGTCCACAGCGTGGACATCGTAGCGGCCTACGTCGTCCCGGCGTCGCAAGGACAGATTCTGCCATACCAGAATATGTTCCGCTGGTTCGGTCCCGATGGCGTGGAGCGCCAGGCCTATTGGAAGCATCATCCCGCGCCTGGCGAGCCTGCAGTGGTCGGGCACGGTCCCCTGGCCGCGGTCGATGCGCCGTTTGGTCGAGCGGGTGGCGCCATCTGCTACGACTACGACTACCCCGAGGTGGCTCTGGAGCACGCTCGACTTGGAGTGGACGTCGTCGCGCTGCCATCCTCCGATTGGCGGGGGATCGATCCGCTCCACACCCAGATGGCTGCGCTGGGCGCCATCGCGGGTGGATTTTCACTCGTCCGCTCCACGCGCTTCGGCTTGTCAGCCGTCGTCGATCCGCTCGGGCGAATGCGCGGATGGCACTCGAGCTTCGAGGGCGGGCCCCCCCTGCTCGTCGCCGAGGTTCCGCGACATCACCTGAAAACAGTCTACGCAGTCGCCGGGGATGTGTTCGTCTTCACCTGCATGGTGCTGCTCCTCTTGGTCGCCGGATGGGGGGCCGTTTCCCGAATGTCTGGCGTGGTAAGTCCCCCCTCAGTCGACTGAAAGGCCGGCCAGTAGGCGCTGGCTATGGACCTCGGACTAAACAGCTCCAGGCTATGGAGAACATATCCGCCAGGCCGCCGTGTTCTGTGCCAGGACGCTCAGTACCAAAAGCAGTTCCCAGGGCTGATTACTTGCTTTTGGATATCAACCTCACGCGAAAGGCAAGACGGCATGAAACCATCAAACATGCAATCTGAGGACCCACAGAATGAATCCATTCTCTTGCAAGAAACATCTGCGCATTTATCGATCCCCTCTCCACAAACTGACCAGGGATCTAAATCCTATGTCTTTCTGACCGCATTTGTCGCGGCGGTTGGGGGCTTCCTCTTCGGGTACGACTTGAACATCGTGGCGGGCGCCCAGCAATTTCTGAAGGATTATTTTGCACTCGATTCCGCGCAATTTGGGCGCGCCATGGCCAGTGCGCTGCTTGGATGTCTCGCAGGTCCCTTTGTGGGTGCATGGACTTGCGATCGATTTGGAAGACGAAAATCTCTTATCATTGCCTGCTTTTTTTTCGGAGCGGGTGCAATCGGCACAACTTTGCCGCAGGATATACTCATGTTTAACGTTTTCAGAATCGTAGGCGGGATTGGTGTCGGTTTGGCATCTCTTGCCTCGCCAATGTATATCGCTGAGATCTCCCCAAAGGGAATACGAGGAATGCTAGTCACGATGAACCAGCTTGCGATCGTTGTCGGCAGCCTCACCGCGATCATTATCTCGTACTTCCTCGCCCAATACCTCCCTGCTTCAGTCAGTTGGCGATACATGTTTGCCTCAATGCTTTTACCCGTGGGTGTCTTTGCCGTCCTCTTGTGGAAGATGCCTGAGACCCCGCGTTGGCTCTCTCAGAGAAATCGGTTCGACGAGGCAATACAGATTCTTGTCAAGATCAATGGTGCCCACGAAGGACAAAATGAATTTAATGGGATCCGCGAAGAGATCGAAAAAGAAACGCATACTCCAAAAATCTCGTTAACTGAATTATTCGTACCCGGCGTCAGGATCGCACTCATGGTCGGGTTCGTACTCGCCCTGATGTCTCAGTGGACGGGTTGGTCCATGACTGCTTTTTATATGCCCACAATCTACAGACAAGCAGGTATCGAAGATAAGGCCCACGCTATATTGCTCACCATCATTCCCAATATAGCCAACCTGTTTTACACATTCATCGCAATTTATCTGGTTGACCTTGTCGGCAGGAGACGTCTCTATCTTTTGTGTTCCTTGGCGATGACTGTCACCATGAGCATGCTCGGTCTTGTCTTTGTGCTCCAAATGAATGGCTGGCCCGTGGTGGCCATTCTCTCTCTGACGGCAGCGCCGCACGCAATTGGGTTCGGTGCCCTTTGCTGGCTTGTTCTCGCTGAGATCTTCCCGACGCGAATTCGCGCAAGGGCCATGAGTTTATGTACCGCGATGGTCTGGATTGCCTGCTTTCTGGTAACCTACTTTACGCCCGTTCTCTTTGATCTCTCGCAGAGACTCTTTAACGTACCCTCCGGAGTCTTTTTCCTCTGTGCCTTTGTAAGTTTTATTTCCTTTTTCTTCCTAATGAAGGTATTACCGGAAACAAAAGGGAAGTCGCTTGAGGAAATTGGCAGGTCCTGGAATTTGGTATAAGCTGTCCGAGTTAGGGTCAAGACTCGCAACACGCACTGTTTGAGGTCTTTGAGTCACCGTTGAAAATAATTTTTTAATCCAGAGGGGCGAACTCTTATGAACACGGTCGAACGCTTCAAAGCAGTTTTGCAAGGAAAACCCGTTGACCGAGCGCCGGTGTGCGCTTGGCTTGGTTTGCCGCTATTGAAATCTTTGATGGGAAAGAGCACTTCAGAGGTGTTACAAACAATAGTTTCTGACCCACTTGAGATCGTTCAAATTCAAGAGCAACTCGGCCTCGACCCCATCATCATTACGATCGATGATCGCTGGTTTTCGGTACATAAATACTGGCGCTTGCTTTACAGCTGGCCCGCTGAGGCGCTGGAGAATTGGCGTGTCAGTCAGGAGCCCGTTGAAAAAGAAAAAGAATTTGTGGTTTACCGATTCACGGCCTCTACCCCTCAAGGTCCCATTGTATGGAGCTATCGGGTGGGGGACTCACAAGTGTCTCATCTAGAGCGGCCTCTCAAAGAGGAACGCGACCTGGACTTGCTCATCAAGTATATGCCCGAGCCAGAATCGATCAATCAAGACAAGCTTATTGCGCTGGTCAATCGAGTTGGGGACCGGGCCTTTCACACTTTTAATTTCATCGGGGTTTGGAGCGAAGCCGCCAATATGCGCGGCCTGGAAAAGCTCATCACTGACCTTTACGAAAGTCCAAGATTCGTGGAGCGCGTGTCTGAATTCCTGATGGAACGAGCGATTCGGCGCGTCAGACATTTGGCCAAGACCGGGATTCACTCGATTGTCTACGATCAGAGTTGGGTGGGAATTGGTTTTTCCGCTTCGACGTACCGCAAATTCATGCTCCCCTACGACCGGAAGGTCGTGAAGGCTGCCAGAGAGGCGGGACTTCTCGTCAGCTACCACAATTGTGGCAGTGGGAGCCTTTTCCTTGAAGATATGGTCTCCACCGGGGCGGAAGCTCTAGAAACCTTGACCCCAAAGGAGAGATCTGGGGATTTCGATCTGTCCGATGTCAAACGCCGCGTGGGTGGCGAAGTTACTCTCAACGGGGGCTTCAATGAACGGGTTCTGGCCTCAGGTCAGCCCGATGAAGTGCGTGACGAAGCAATGCGCTGCCTGGATGCGGCAGGAAGCGGAGGGCGTTACATACTCAGGACTTGCGGACAGATTTTGAACGCTGCTCCGGGCAACATTGAAGTTTTTGCGGAAACGGGGCGTGAGAACGGCCGGTATTGAGCCGAAATTCGAATTGGTGTGATCCTAGCCAGGTGGAGCGGGCGCGTGGGACCGCCGTCCCCCGGCGCACGCTCGATGAACGCGCATGCGGGGGGCAGTGGTCCCACGCGCGCGTTCCACCGGAATGGGCAGATCGCTGATAGCCTCTTTCTCTACCGTGGATGCCTTTCAAGTCTTAGACAGATTTCAAATTTTTGTTATCCATCCCACGACAGCTGGAATGAGTGACTGAGAATAATAAGGAGGCAAGGACCCATGTTACTCGAAGGGAAGGTTGCCTTGATCACGGGGGCTGCATCAGGCATCGGACGCGCTACAGCAAAGCTTTTCGCGCGGGAAGGCGCGAAGGTGGCAGTGGCCGATATTCATTCCCATGGCTGTCAAGAGACGGCTGAGAGTATTCGCGCTGCTCATGGCGAAGCCATTGCCATTACGGCCGATGTAGGCAGCATGAACCAAGTCCAAGCAATGGTAGAAACCGCTTTCAAGCAGTTCGGAAAATTAGATATTGTGCTCAGCAATGCTGCTGCTCACGTGATGGGCTCGGCTACAGAAATCAATGAACACGACTGGGACCGAACTCTGGATGTATGTTTGAAGGCAACTTGGATGTTAGCTCATTGCACTCTCCCAAGAATCGTGGCCCAGGGCGGCGGAGTCTTTATTATTACGGGCTCGGTTCACGCTCTTCGTGGTTATGCGGGGTACGCCGCCTACCAAGCAGCCAAGGGCGGATTGCTGGCTCTGACACGATCACTAGCCGCGGACTACGCACCCACCGTTCGGGTCAACACGATTCTGCCCGGGGCTGTGGTGACAGGCCTTTGGGATAAGGTTTCGGAAGAGGAGCGTGGAAGAATTGCAGAGATGTGTCCATTGCGGCGTAACGGTCAACCTGAGGACATTGCCCAACCTGCCCTGTTTTTGGCATCCGATATGTCCTCTTACATGACTGGCACGTATCTGATTGTCGATGGGGGCCTAACGTCTATCATCCAGGTCCCCACACAGAAGTGAGCTCAGAGGGCTTATTCAAATCTTGTGAGGAAAGGAGAAAGAGGGTCCGTGAATGTGCCGGTCGTCGCAGTTCGGAAGACCGGCTCGCAGATCAACGATTGGTAAGGATCCTCCGAATAAGAATGATTTTCAATCAAGCCCGCGCAATTCAATTCATGAAGGAATACAACCTCGATGTTCTGGTGGCGACCTCGCCTGTCAACATCACTTATTTCACGGACTATTATTTTTGGCTCGACTCTGCATTTAAAGAGTACATGAGTAACCCGGGGGGCTCTTCGAACCGGGCGCAGTCCTATGCAGTTGTTCCAATAGCAGGAGAACCGGCACTAGTTCTGGGGGCTCTGTCGGTCATAAATGCTGCTGACTTGCGGGTCAACGACCTCCAGGTTTATGGTGACCCTGGTCTCGATTACTCTTTACCGTACCAGTCCCCTACTGAGCTGGAAAAGCGTTTCATTCATCTTCTTCGAGAGAAGCCGCGCCATGCCAATGCGACCGAAGCATTGATCCATGTTTTGAAGAGTCGAGGCCTGGTCGATGCCCGCATTGGTCTGGAAATGGAAGGTCTTCTGCCTGCCGCTTGCGAGGCGCTCAGGCATGCGTTGCCTCAGGCATTGATTAAGGATTCAACCAACCTCATCCGCTTGATTAGAGCGGTGAAAACCGAGGAGGAGATTAAGCGGCTCGCGCGTTCGGCCGAAATCAACGAACAAGCAGCCATGGAAAGCCTTGCGCTGGCCCGCCCTGGAAAGCCGATGGCGGATGTTGTGCAACACTATCGCTTGCGGTCCGCAGAGATGGGGGCAAACTTCGAGCACTATGCGTTCAGCATAAGAGGCATGGGGGTCTGCACGGAACCGAACTATATTTTGACTTCCGACGATATTCTTTTTGTCGACTTCGGGTGTATCCACGCTAATTATTTCTCAGATAGTGGCACAACCTTGGCCATGGCGGTTCCTACACGAGACATGCGCGAGCGGTATCAGGCGTTAACAGCTTGTCTTAAGGCTGGGGTGGAAATCCTGCGCCCAGGAGTCAAGTCGTCAGAGGTTCAGGCTGTGATGCAGGAAAATCTCAAGATGAACGGGATCACCGCCTCGTTTCCCCACGGCCATGGACTGGGCCTCGAGATTAGAGATTATCCAATCCTCGTATCCAAGAATGGCTTGCGAATCCGCGATGAGTGTCTCGATGTATCATCCGATCTCCCAATCGAAGAAGGCATGGTCATCAATCTCGAGGCTTGTGTTTTCATGCCCACAGTGGGAGCGATCCACATGGAGCGGTCTTATATCGTGACCGCCAAGGGCAATCGTCCCTTAATTGAACAGGATCGCAGCGAGCCGAGAGGGCCAGGCTTCGTGGGAGGTCACCGCTCCGGCCAATGGTGAGTGCTTCTGCCTATCGCGGACTGGCGCAGACATGCGCAAGTCGCATGTCTGCGCCAACCCGCGGACGACTGACCCGTACCCGCAGGTTCTACATTTGATTCATGTTTATGAGCTCTGTGAAGCATGTTATAAACGATTTGGAGAGCTCTACATTTTTTCATGCCGCTGTTGCTGAGTTGCCAATCCATAAGTAAGTCTTACGGTGCCCAGCACCTCTTTGAAGATATTTCATTCGGCCTTTCAGAAGGAGAACGTTCCGGACTGATCGGACCCAACGGTTCCGGTAAATCTACCTTGCTGAAAATCCTGGCCGGTCTTGAAGTGCCGGATACCGGCACAGTTTCCAGCCGAAAGAAACTAAGCGTCGGCTATGTTCCTCAGGAATCTGATTTTCCGTCAGATCGTTCCGTCCACCAAATCCTAGAGGCTTGCCTCGCCCCTGCGTTGATCGAAGAAGGTGAAAAGACTGCCCGCCTGCGTACGGTCATGGGGAAGTCGGGGTTCGACGACGACCACGAGATAGCCGGCAATTTGTCGGGCGGTTGGAAGAAGCGCCTGGCCATAGCCTGCGAGCTCGTGAGAGCCCCGGACCTGCTGCTGCTCGACGAACCGACCAATCACCTCGACTTGCAAGGCATCGAATGGCTGGAAACGTTGCTGGTCTCAGCCCCTTTTGCCAGCTTGATCGTCAGCCATGATCGTTACTTCCTGGACAACGTGGTGACCCACATGATCGAGTTGAACAGGCTCTATCCCCCCGGCCTGTTCAATATTGAGGGTAGCTACACCGAATTCCTGGTCAAAAAGGAAGAATTTCTAGCGGCGCAATCCAAGCAGGAGGAATCACTCGCGAACAAGGTGCGCCGGGAGGCAGAATGGCTGCGCCGGGGACCCAAAGCAAGAAGGGGAAAGTCCCGCTCCCGGATTAAAGCCGCGGAAGGGCTGATGAGCGAACTTGCGGAGGTGCGAGCCAGGAATTCTCAAGCCGCCACGCTCATTGATTTCACCAGCTCCCATCGCAAGAGCAAGCAACTCATTCGAGTTGAGAAACTCGGCAAACAGATGGGGAATCAGACACTCTTTTCAGATCTGAGCTTTATCCTTTCCCCTGGCGTCAAACTCGGTCTTCTTGGAGCGAACGGCAGCGGCAAGACCACTCTATTGAAACTACTAACCGGAGAGGTCACTCCTGACTCGGGCCGCGTGGAACGGGCCGATGGACTGCGTCTCGTAGTCTTTGATCAGAGCCGTGCACAACTGGAGAAAGATCTCTCGCTCAGACGAACGCTGGCTCCGGACGGAGATTCAGTCATCTATCGCGACCAATCCGTTCACATTGCCGGATATGCCCGACGTTTCCTTTTTCGACCGGAACAATTGGACATGCCAGTGGGGAGGCTTTCCGGAGGCGAGCAAGCCCGGGCACTGATCGCACGGCTCATGCTGCAGCCGGCGGACCTCCTGCTGCTTGACGAACCCACCAACGACCTGGATATTCCTACGCTCGAAATCCTTGAAGAGAGCCTGTCGGAGTTTCCGGGAGCTTTAGTACTAGTAACCCATGACCGGTTCATGCTTGACCGCATCTGTACAGTGGCCCTGGGCTTGGATGGTGAGGGAGGTTCCGGTGTTTTCGCCGATTACCTGCAATGGGAGGAGGCTTGCAGCTTGCCCAAATCGGACGAGACTGCCAAAGCGAAGGCAGCACGGACCAAGGGAATCACGGCCTCAGACCGCACTAAACGGCTATCTTACCTCGATCAGATCGAATGGGACCAAATGGAAAGGAAGATTCTGGAGGCCGAAACCGCTCTCGATCAGCGCCGTCGGGAAGCCGAAGACCCGGCGATTGCGTCGGATTCTGCCAAGCTGCTGGAGCGCCACCAGGCTCTGGAAGAAGCCCAGGAACTGGTCAGTAGGCTCTATGCTCGCTGGGCTGAACTTGAGAAGAAAAAGTTCGCCTCGGAGCCTTAGAGTACCTATCGTTATCCCGCGATAGGCCGAGAGTTATGGAACATCGATTTTATTTGTTTTGGTTTCTTTGGTCTTGTGATGATGAGTCTTGAATTTGTCAGCGCTGCTATTCGTTCATTGAAGCTGAGTCTAATACAAATGCACGAAGTAACGTTACACTTTGGGCCATCCTCGAATTTGAGGCTTCCTGCGGTGGGATGTCAAGCTGGGCAGTTCTTCATGGGCGGCGCAGACATGCGTCGTTGGCATGTCTGCGAACAGGCCTAGCTAGTCTTGAGTTCGGGGGCCTTCAAATGGTTAAGCTCGAGATTCAGCCATCTACAGGATAGGGGTCATTTAGTTTTGGACAGTCTTCTTTGATGCTGCTGTTTCACGCAGACATGCCAAAAACACATGTCGCCACCCAACGAGCGGTCCCACGCGCCCGCTCCACCTAGCGACGCTCATGCAACTTCGGAATTCAGAATAAATGATGCAAGAGGTGGAGTAAATTCCGTCTATAGGATTGTAAGGGTTACGTGGAGTGAGTCGTTGCATTCGCCAATCACGCTGCGTGACATCGATTCCAGGGTAATTCTGGTGTGCCAGAACAACCCAAACCTTTGGATGTGACCCATGAAATCATTGAAGATATTAGGCTTTCTGGCTGCCCTTTCTTTGTGCCTGTTGACTGGGCGCGCCAATCAAACCCAACAATTGGATTACGATCAACTCAAAACAGAGGCCGAGCGCTTTCATGCTGAGTCTTCTTATGCGCGCGCCTACGAAATTTACCTGAAAGCGAAGCAACAGAACCTTTCTACTGCCGAATTACGTTGGGTCGATTTTCGAATAGCCGACTGCCTTTGGCGCTCCCAGGCCTCCACTCAAACAGCGGATTTGACAAAGCTGGACAGCGCGCGGCTGCAACTGGAGACTCTGGTCCGAGATATCCATCGGGCCGAAGACCGAGACCGCGTCTGGGCCGAAGTGCAGGAATCCCTGGGTGACTTTTATTGGATACGACGGAATTCCCCGGACTGGAGTCAGTCCTGGACCCATTACCAACTGGCACTCGATTGGTGGGCAGGTGCCTCGAATTTGGAAATGGCGCGCGCGCGCTATCTTAAGATGGTCTGGAGCATGGCGAGGCCTCCCTGGGTCGAGCCTTACTACTATTACGGTTACTACGGTAATACGATTCCTCTCGAGATCCTCGAAAACGCTCTCAAAATTTCTTCGAGCGACAATGACAAGGCTCATGCTCACTATCTGATTGCTATGACCATCCTGCAACGGGGCGGTGAGTGGGAACAGCGGCAGCGTGTACCGGAAGAGTTTGAAGCCGCGATTAAACCAGGGAAAACCAGCGAATGGTACGATGACGCCCTTTACCATTATGCGGAATGGATGGCCGGCCAAGGACGCATTGTTCCCCTCGAAGACGGCCAGTGGCGCCAGGAACCCGATTATGTCAAAGGGCTCGAACTGTTTCAGCGTCTCGTAAATGAGTATCGCAAAGGGGAGACCCGTTATTACGACCAGGCCCAGCAACAGATTAAAACCATTACTTCACCCGCCCTGGGAGTCATGGTTCCCAATATCTTTCTGCCCGATTCCGAAATTCAATTCCACCTGAACTGGCGCAATATTCAGAGAATTGAGCTGGCCCTATTCAAAGTGGATCTCACCCATGATGTGCGGTTTTCGGAAAAGGATTCCTCTGAATCATCCTGGATCCAATCCATCGCCTTAATTGAATCCGCGCTGGTCAAGGCTTGGTCCAAGGAAATCGAGAACAAAGGAGACTATAAACCGGGAGAAGAGACTATTCGTCTAGGAGCGAAGTTGCCCGTCGGTGCTTATGTGCTTGAGGCTAAGAGTCAGGGCACAAAGACGCGTGATCTAGTCCTCGTTACCGACGCTGCGCTGGTTTTTAAAACCAGTGGAAAGCAGGCCTTGGTCTATTTTGGCAGTGCCCTCAATGGTGCCCCTCTTTCGGGCGCCCGAATCCAATTATGGCAGGGAAGCACCAATCAACGGAAATGGATTTGGCAAGAGACTGTCAAGAGCACAAACCAGGACGGGTTCGCTGTTTTTGATCTGCCCGACAAGGCCCAATATATGAGGTTGTTTGTCGGGGCCACTCTTAACGCCCGTCAGGCCTTTAGCACGGGGCAGAGTTACTCCAACGCTCAAAATAACCCGCCTTGGCGAATCTATGCTTTTACGGACCGGCCGGCTTACCGGCCAATGGAATCGGTGCAGTGGAAATTTTTGGCCAGAAGATATAATGGCGCCCTATATTCTACTCCCGCTCACCAGAATATTGAATTTGAGATTCACGACCCACGCGGTGCCAAAGTAAAGGAAGGGACGGCGACACTCAACGATTTTGGCAGTGCCTGGGGATCACTCGATCTCACCGAGTCGATGCCTCTGGGCGAATATCAAGTCAACTTCTGGGACGAAGGCCGTCATCAGCATATTGGCAATGCGACTTTGTTCCGTCTGGAAGAATACAAGCTCCCTGAATTTAAGGTAAACATCCAGACACCGGAAGAAGCTGGAATAAAGAAAGCTTTTCGCCTGGGTGATCCGGTTGAAGTCACTGTTCAAGCGGACTATTACTTCGGTGGGGCAGTCTCAAACGCAACCGTGGAGGTACTGGTTTACCAAAAACCGTTTTATCATACCTGGCAGCCGCAGCGCGATTATCCCTGGTTCTATGAGGATATGTCTTCCTCCTATCGAAATTACTGGGGTGAAGGCCAGGTGATCAAGCGGGAGAGCCTGAGAACGGACGCCACGGGGAAGGTGAATCTTTCCTTTGACACGCCCCGGAACGCTCAACAGGATTTCGAATATCGCATCGAAGCCCGGGTGACCGATGCTTCCCGGCGCGAGATTCTTGGGAGTGAGACCGTGCGCGTCACACGTCAACGCTATTATGTTTATCCCCGCCCCGAGCACAATCTCTACCGGCCGCAGGACAAGGTGAACATCAACATCAAAACGTTGGACGCCAACAGCCAGCCATTGGCGGTGGAAGGACGAATCAAGCTCACCCGAAACTACTGGTACGAAATCTGGCTGGATTCTGACGGACATGAACTCAAAGGGGCAGACTTGGAATCATTCCGCGGGAAAGGATCTGTTTTCCCTCCGCTGCCTCCAGCCGGTGGAAGACCCTGGCAACTGAAGTTTCGTGGATATCAGCAGGATGAGATTATGACACGCCTGATCAAAACCGGGACGGATGGGGAAACCGAATTTGCCTTTACCCCGGAGCGGGAAGGTTACTACCGCATCTCCTGGGTCAGCCAGGATAAAGGGAGAGCGCCCATTAAGGCTGAAACAGTTGTCTGGGTAGCCCGAAGTACCAGCTCAGATCTTGGTTACCGCCACGGTGGGCTCGAGATTATCCTAGACAAAGACACGTTTCGCGCCGGTCAAAAAGCGCCGGTGATGCTAGCCGTGCCCACTGCCGACCGATATGTCCTGTTCAATATTGAAGGGGACGATCTTTATAGCACTCAACTCGTTCACGTGACCGGAACCGTGAAGTTGCTCGAACTGGAGATTCAGGAAAAACATGTGCCCAACATCTTCCTCAGTGCGGCAATGTTCAGTGACCGTCAATTGTTCGTCGACACCAAGCAGGTGATCGTTCCACCGATTCAACATTTTCTTAAGGTAGACGTCAGCTCCGACAGGCCACAGTACCAGCCACGTGAAGAGGGACGGCTAACCATCACCAGCACAGACCAGGAGGGCAAGCCGGTGTCTGCGGAAGTCGCCCTGGGAATGGTGGACGAATCTGTCTATTACATCCAGCAAGATTATGCCGGTGATCCGCGCCAGTTCTATTTCGGCTCCAAACGCTCGAATCAAATTCAGACGCAAAGCACACTAAACATGAAGTCCTACTCCAAGCTGGTTGAGGATGCCGAAAAGAAGTTGGTTGATGAACGAGATCTCGACAGACTGAAGAAAGAAAAGAGTGGGGGATTCGGTGCGCGGGAGGAAGGTAAAGTCTACACAGCAGCCCAGAGGACCGCGGGCGTTGTCGGTGGTGCTATCGGTGGGCGAATGGACGGTCCGATGGCAAAATCGCTTGCACTTGCCGCCCCTGCTTCCGAGATGGCGAGCAATCGCCAGGTTGCGATGAAGGACTCTCTCGTCGGCATGGATCAAAAGGCCGCTTTGATGGCTAAACCCGGACAAGAGCCTGCCGTGCAAGTTCGCAGCGATTTCCGTTCCACGGTGATCTGGCAGCCGGATATTGTCACGGATAAAAACGGCAAAGCTGTCGTTAAGGTGAAATATCCAGACGCTCTAACGAGCTGGAAGGCTGTCGCACGGGTGGCTTCCGAAACCAATCAGTTCGGTATGGGCTCTGCTTCCACACGGACCCAACAACCGCTAATCGTTCGTCTGCAAGCGCCGCGATTCTTTGTTGTGGGCGACACGGTAACGGTTTCAGCTGTCATCAACAATAATACCGAAAAACCAATGACCGTTGTGCCTGCTTTGGCTTTGCAGGGTCTTGTCCTTGCCAAGGGAGACGCGAGTCAGGCCTTGGGAGAGAACCCTGCCGCTGCGACCCTTGTCAAAGCCAATGGGGAAGCGCGTGTCGATTGGAATGTTTTGGTTCAAAAGCCGGGCCAAGCCAAACTCAAGGTCACGGCTCGTAGCGACAAGTATGCGGATGCCATGGAGAATGAATTTACCGTCTATGAACACGGTATCGAAAAGTTTATTTCCAAGTCCGGCAAAATGCGCGGAGATGAGCTGACGGTGAAACTGGATCTACCCAGTCAACGCAAACTGGATTCCACCCAAATGATGGTTCAGATCACTCCCAGCCTGGCAGTGACGATGCTCGACGCACTTCCTTATCTCATTGATTATCCTTATGGGTGCACGGAACAGACAATGAGTCGATTTCTCCCGGCGGCCATCACGGCCAAAACTCTGGGAGGCTTGGGACTACAACCCGAGACTGTAATGAGCCGGGTCTTTGGAGGCATCGTCCAGGAGCATGTGGACAAGACGCACTCCAAGGGGAAGAAGAACCTGGCCGAGCTCAATGACATGGTAAAGAAAGGTCTCAATCGACTCTATGACTTCCAGCATAGCGACGGAGGTTGGGGTTGGTGGAAGGAGGGAGAAAGCGATCACTTCATGACGGCGTACGTTGTTTGGGGACTCACGTTGGCTCGCGAAGCAGGTGTTGACATCAAAGCCGATGTGTTGGACAGAGGAGCTAATTTTCTCGACAAAGAGATTGTGGAAGAAGAAACGAACCCCGATATGCAGGCGTGGATGCTGCACGCCTTATCTGCTCAACACGTTTCTTCGAAGCACGAGACGATCTCAAAGTTTCAGTCTGCGGCCTATGATAACCTGTGGAAGAATCGTGACCAATTGAATGCCTATACGCGAGCGCTATTGGCGCTTTCCGCGCATTCTTATGGGAATGCCGACAAAGCGAGGACCCTGGTTCAGAACCTGGAGAACGGGGTGAAAATCGACTCGAAACCCGACACTTCCATCGTCCAGCGGGGTAATCAGTCATCACATGATGCTGTCATGAGTACCGCCCACTGGGGGGAAGACGGGATCTACTGGCGTTGGTCGGAAGGTGGCGTCGAGGCCACATCGTTTGCATTGCGTGCTCTGCTCACCATTGATCCGAAGAATCAACTGGTCGAGCCGGTCGTCAACTGGTTGATCAAGAATCGACGAGGAGCACAATGGAGTAACACGAGAGACACAGCGATTACGATCCTGGCATTGAACAGTTATCTCAAGCAGAGCGGTGAGTTGACGCCCGACGCTGAGTACGAGCTATCGGTGAACAACCGAACTGTTGTGGTTAAGAGAATCACACCTGCGGATGCCTTCGCGGCCCCCAGTCAATTTCTCATTGACCGCCAATTCATTCGCGATGGAGCGAATGACATCAAGATTATGCGCAGAAGCGGCAAAAGCCCGCTCTATTTTGCCGTGCAGGCGCAGTTCTTCAGCCTTGAGGACCCCATTTCTCCGGCAGGAAATGAAATCTTCGTCCGTCGCCAGTACTACCGGCTGTCTAACCGGCCCACATTATTAAAAGGATTTGTCACGGATAGGCAACCTCTCAATGATGGTGATTCAATCAGAAGTGGCGAACGGGCTGAAGTGATCATCACCATTGAAGCCAAGAACAACTACGAATACCTGGTCTTCGAAGATTTGAAGCCGGCGGGGTTGGAAGCGGTCCAGGTCCGCAGTGGCGAACCCCTCTATACGAAGGAATTAAGATCTGATGCCTTCGAGAAAATGAAGTCCGATCGAACTTTGTCTTCCGAAGATTTTTCGGGTCGCACCCGTTGGGTCTACCAGGAATTGCGGGATCGAAAAGTGGCGCTGTTCATCGACAAATTGCCTGAGGGGATATGGCAAATTCGCTATGAGCTTCGGGCTGAAGTTCCAGGACAATTTCATGCTTTGCCGGTTGTGGGTCATGCCATGTATGTCCCTGAGATTCGTTGTAATGGGGCTGAGCAAAGGATTAAGGTCGTGGATAGCGAGTAAGGTTGGTCCTTTTGCATTAAGGTTTGGCCGGGCGGGTGAGAAAGCGCGGAGTGGGCAAGGTGATTTTGTGGCCATGCGGACCCCGTTTATATTCATTCTTGATGGGGGACCAAGAATAGTCCCCTTTACCCCTCTCCCTCGTTTAGGAAAAGAGGCGCGGAGAAGGAGACCCGGTGGATCCCCCTCCGCCGGAGCGGACGGAGCCTTGAGGCTCCAAGGGTGGGTGAATTAGAATGTGTCTCGCTGAACCGCCACAAGACGTGGACTCGACGATTTCCTGAATGATTCAGTCCTTCCCGGTTTTCCCGGCCTTCCGTTCACCCAATAATTTGACCTGCTGTAGCACCAAACCGTAATGACTGCCGGGAGGATTGGATTGGATTTTTTCCCCGTTCCAGTCGGTGGCGAAATTAGCCGAGTAACAGAGCCAGGCGGTTTGCCCGTCGGCGCTAATAAACTTCGATGGAAAATTCACGAAGTAAGCTTGCTCGCCAAAATTCTTCATGTAAGTCACCAGGCGCCAGGGACCTGCCAGCTGGTTCGACTCCAGAACGTAAGTGTGCATGCGGGCCGAGGTATCCCCGCCATCGGTCACGCACATCAAGTACTTCTTTTTCGGCTGATTGTAGGTAACGGTGACGCAACCCATACGGTTGTTCCACTCTAAGAGCGGTTTGATTTTGCCCAATGTATGGGTCCAGAGAGCATTGCCGCGGGCATCCGTTCCAGCGTAAAACTCATACTTGGATGGGTCGTTCATATTCTCAAGGGAGGGTGTAACACGCAGCAGGTAAACCTGATCGGCTGTGATCCAGCTCAGGTTGCCAAAGCGCGGCTTGGAATCGGGCTCGACTGCCCCCTGCGCCACCAGGTAAGCCTTTCCATCTGGGGAGTGTCCCATGTCTCTGCCGAAGTCGACGAAATGGGGTGCGCCAATCTTCAAGGAGTGCCCCCAAAGACCCGATTCAGCAAAAAGCGGTTTCTCTGCTTGATGCGGAGTCTCTCGCCAAGTCTTACCATAGTCAGTCGAAATGCGGAAGCCAACCAACGGCCCTAACCAGGGCCAGTTATAAAGTGTTTTTCCGTAGCTTGTCACACTGTGTGGAGACAAGCAGTAAGTCCCATAGTACCAGATGCCGTTGTGAACCAGGCTCCCGCAAGGATAACGTCCGCCATAGGGGTAGGGATCAGCCTGGACCGTACCCAAACTTTTGACGGTCAGGTTCACAGGGTCATCCCCGATCAGAACGGCCTGCCCTGTGGTCGCCTTGTGAGGTTGACAGTTGAATGTGCCCATGCAGCCATCTTTGTTGAAAGTGTATCCGTCTGAATTTGAAATTTCGCCGTAAACATCGCCATCGGTAAAAGGAGAATAAAGATTACCGTCAGCGGCCCAACTAGGAAACCAGGTGTCGGCAAAGTGATAATCACTATGGATACCAGTGAACTGAAGCCCCGTGATTTCAGTAGAGATTGGAAATGGACAGTCCGGCGGCGGCTCGGACACCCAGTTAAATGGTTCGAAACCCCGCTTATCGTTTTGTTTCCCGGCTACCCCGGGAATCAGGGCCAGCAGGATCATACACAGGCATCCACAACTAACGATGCGTATCATGTCAGAACCTCTCTCATGCCAGATAGTGAGGCCAAGCTAAGTACTGCTTTTCATAAATACGGTAACGTTAACGCCGGGTCGGTGCCCCGACCTACAACTTTGTAGGCCGCGTGACCCCACGCGGCGCCTATCTTAAGATATGTCACCGCAATTACGAATAGCAGTACTAAGTCTCCCTCAAACCAAGTTATGTCTCGCAGAACAGCTATTTTGGCAATTCTAGATAAATCTGTGAATCGGATGTTAAGATAATGAATATTGTCTCTCAGAAGAACCTATCCATTTAGTGTGATCGGTCAGAACTCAAAGCCTGGTCGGAAAGTGAATGCATGTCTGAGTCAGTCCTTGCTTAAGTAGCTTTCAGCCGAGTACAGAAGAAAATCAGATGGCGGTTCATCAGAACAAGAGAGACTCATGGCCAACACATCATCTGAACTCTATCATTTCATCAATGCTGTAATTGGAAAATTTCGTGAGGCTGGATTAGATCCCTGTTCACTGGAAACTGTTCAGGGCACTGCCTATGCGACAGGTTCCGAATGGCTGGGGGAATTAGGTTTGGCTGTCCGAAAGGTCGGAGAACAGATCGGCCATAGGGAAGAGCTAAGAAGAGATCTTAAAACAACCTTGGGGGAAGTCCACCGCGCTATGCCAAATATTTAATTAAATTCTTCATTAAGATGAGTGATTCCTGCCCGGCTGCCGAATCATTGGGGCAGGCAACCTGTGAGTCACCGCAAGCAACTCTTTGAGGGCGAATCGGCCATCACTTGCGGAAAAAGCCCTGTCTGCAGAATCCCTAAGATTTGTGAAATAGCCAGCCGATAGAATGTTTGAACCTAAATATTGATCTCCTGGACCGGGAATAATGACGGCCAGTTTTGCCTATTTGTCCCAGAGCAAGATTTATTTCAAAACGGGTGACGCTCCAATAAGGGCTGTGGAAAGCGGATTTGGAAAGGATGTCCATGAACGGGCCATCCGGTTGCGGCAGCGCTATGTCTGGAAAACCCAAGGCAGTGGGGCGCAATTTATGTCCGGAGGAATGCTCTGGGGCGTCCAGGATCAGGACCAGGCCCAGCTGCGAATCGCCATCACTGGTTTATCTCGAGGGCGCGAGTCCGGCAAGTTGCTTTATACACTGGAAACGGATGAGATCTCCGGAATCTTTGCTCTTAAGGGTTCAGGTCATGGTGAGCAGCGCTTATTCCATAGTTCCGATTGCCGGGTGGGCAATCCCTGTGCCAGCCGTGAACAGGATTTGGTGGCTTGCTCCATCCTTCACACACAGGGGATTGCCAATTTGGCAACGATGCGTGCCGACGGATCGGATCTGACCGAGATTACGGAAGGGGAATCATCCGATCTTGCACCCTATTGGGTCCCCGGAGCGTCGCGGATGCTCGTATTTCAGTCGGCCGGCATGGGGCGAGATAGCCAAGGACGTTTGATGATGCGTGGCCCCTACCTCATTCAACATCTCGATCTCGATAGCGGAGAAATGTCCTGTCTGCTGGAAGACCCCAAGTTTGACTTCATGGGGCCTCGACTGGATGCGCATGGGACAATTTACGCCATCCGTCGTCCTTATGAAAAACCTTATAGCCGCTTTAACCCCTTTCGGGCTGTCTTGGATTTAGTGATGCTTCCCCTGAATGTCCTGCATGCTCTCTTCCAGTGGCTTAATTTTTTTACTGTGCGTTATACTGGTAAACCTTTGACGACCGCAGGGGGAACTAGGGGGAAAGAGATCGATCTGAAGCAGATGTTGATTCTCGGAAACCAGCTGGATGCCGAAAAGGTGTCACGTGAAACCCAGACCGACGACGTGCCCGCTCTGGTGCCGCAGTCTTGGCAACTCATTCGTCAGCAGAAGGGAAGAGCATCACAAATCCTTGCCAAAGGAGTTTTATCGTATGATTTGGCTGTGGATGGCACTTTAATTTATTCTAACGGCAGCGCGATTTACCAACTGGATCTGAACGGCCGAAAAGAACGTCTCCACACCGATACTCGCATCGAGCAAGTGGTGTTCGGTGCCTAAAACAGGGAACTAAAGCCCATCTTTGTCCCACCTGTAACGCTCGCTCCGCCCCGCGCCTTCACTCAAGTCTGGACACTTGTGCAGGCCAGAGGCCCGCACCACAATCGCGTCGTGCAGGCGTCCCCACCTGCCTTATGAGATCAATTTACCGAGTCTTCGGGAAGAGAGTAACTGGTTCTGCAGCGTACACGGTAACCAGGTTTCTTTACTTCAACTCGGATCTTGCGAATATTGTCATCTGGCGTTCGATTCTTTGAGTAATAGGCCAAACTCATCGTATTGCGCAATTCGTGGGCAACTTTGGCGTACTCCTCTGCCAGGTCTCCCAGATCACTAACCAGAAATCTCCGCCCTCCTGACTCTTCTGTTAGAGACTGTAATCGCTCCGTTTGGATCTGATAGACTTCTTCCAAAAATGAAAGGCTGAATTTGGCATTTTCAACAGTGGAAACCTCATCCGGATTGTTCTGGTCTGCGTTTTTGATGAAATCTTCCAACATGTCTCTCTCGTTTTGTCTGTTCACAATGGTGACGGGATAAAACACGGCGTCGGATTGAGCTAGTAAGCGACGAAGTTCAGGAAAGCCCATTCGGCTGGAATTCTCCATGTCGTCACTGAGTAGAATGACCGCGTGACGGCCCGCTTCCCCTTGCCGCAGAGAATGGATTGCTTGAGCTAAGCCATCGTAGATTTTGGAGCCTCCAGAAGAAGAAGAAGTGATATCGTCGATAGACCGCTGTAACCTTCTTCGATCACTGGTAAAATCCTGCGCTAATTTTACTGAGGAGCTGATTTCGATGACGGCAATTCGGTCGGCGGGACGCAATTGCTCGGTAAAATGAATGGCGGCTTTTTTGATCAGTCGGATACTGGAGCGAGTACTGATGCTGGTATCGATGACCAATACCAGCTTAAATGGTATTTCGACGGGCAGAAAATCGGCGACGTCTTGCTTCACATCATCCTCGTAAATGATGAAATCGTCTCGTCTCAACGAAGTGACGACTTCCTCCTTCTCATCCATGACGGTAAGGTTCAAAATGACAAGATCGACATTCACTTTAATGGAAAAGGGTGATGGTTCCGGCTCTTGTTCGGCCCCCTTCGCAATTCTTGGAGCCATCCCCATATAGAATTCCATGAGAATCAAAATGCCCACGACACCGGGAAGGCTTTGTTTAATGCGCCAAAAAGTTTTCATGCTTTAATAGATTAACATGCAGAAACTGTTTCTATTCCGTACTGATTATTCGACTAACTGGGTCACGGTGGGTTGTTGACTCGGCAAAAAAATGGTCCTATCCAATTCATCGTACAGATATTCGCGGAGAGTTAATTGGAATGTCCAATTGCGCCAACTAGATTTGACTGATAAGCATTGAAACCCACATACTTGGAATGACATAGGGGGGCCTGCTTTCGCTTGTTTCCGATCCGGAGAATTCCCAAAAGCTGCCAAGGGGAAGTCTACTTGCTTTTCTTGAGCTCTTCCCAAGCTTTCGTGGTGCGCTGAGCCTTAGCTGCCCGTGATAACGGAACATGTAAATAACAGTGACATGGCGATGCCCCGCTTGAATGCCTGCGGAATTATTTCGGGAGCATTCTGGCAACCCCGCTAAATCTATCTACGAAATGCTAGGAGGACCCTTATGAACCAATCAAATTTAGTGAAATTATTACCAGCAATTGTCATTTTCATGATGCTCTCCGCCAGCTCTAATCTTTATGCATCCGACAAGGCAATCTTTAACGTCAGAGATTACGGGGCAACGGGGGTAAAGTCAGACAACGCCCGCCCGGCCATTCAGAAAGCCATTGAAACCTGCGCCGCAGCGGGTGGAGGGACGGTGTATCTTCCCCCTGGGGAGTACACCTCCGGTACTATTTACCTCCGTAGCCACGTGAGCATCTATATTGAAGCAGGAGCAACGCTGTTTGGATCAAAAGACGTGAAAGATTTTGACCGGAAAGAGCCAAACCACTCCGGGTTGCTGTATGGCGAAGGGGTGGAAAACATCACGATTGAGGGGCGAGGGACGGTTGACGGCCAAGCTGAGTATGAGTGGCGGGAAGATGACCATGAGCATGGTTACGGCCACAAGCGCTCGATGCTGGCTACGGGGAAGCCGATCATGAGGACATTTCCAAAGGGCTTTCCTCAACGCTCCCTCTATCCTTTTTTGGTGTGGTTGAAAAGGTGCAAAGACGTGCGTATCACGGGGCTGTCGTTACTTCATTCGCCCAGTTGGACAATTTCTTCTTATGCCACTGAGCGGATGGTCGTCGACGGTGTTTATATCTATACAAGCTTGAAGGAAGCCGTTTGGGCGGATGGCATCGATCTCGACGGATGTAAAGACGTCCACATCTCAAATAGCACGATTGAGACGGGTGATGATTGCATTATCTTCATTTCGTCCAACGTCTGGGGGCCTGCACTGCCCTGCGAAAATATAACCGTGACGAATTGCCGACTTTCATCGGCCTCCGCAGGCATCAAGTTCAGCGAAGGGAATTGGGTGGGGGTCCGGAACATTGTGGTGGACAATACGGTCATGACCAATGTCAACCGCGGGTTTGTGTTTTCCGTCACGGAGGGTGGCTATGTGACCGACGTAGTGCTCTCCAATCTCGTTATCGAATGCAATCGTTTCGATTGGTTTTGGGCGGGTGATGCGCAGCCCTTCTATTTCAGAATTACACGAAAAAGCGAATGGATGGGACAAACTCCCAAGGCGGATGAACCGCCGGCAGGTTCGATTCGAAATGTGCTGATCCAGAATGTGATTGCCCGCGGTAAGGGGACTTCCATCATTAATGGACATCCGGACAGCTGGCTCGACGGCCTCCGGCTCGAAAATATCAAGCTATTCCTTACCACCGATCCTGACGCGCCTTATGATTCGGCCGTGCACGCCATGAAATACCGATGGTTGAAGAATCTCAAAGTCAAGGACCTCGAAGTGGTCTGGGAAGAACCAGCCCTGAAACAATGGGAGAGTGCGCTCTACTTCGAAGATGTCAATGGCCTCCAACTCGATGGGTTCACCGGACGACAAGCCGGGTTAGGCAAGGACCTGCCCGCTGTGGTTCTTGATAAGGTCACGGACGCTATGGTCCGAAACTCGCGGGCCCCACAGGGAACGGCTGTTTTTCTAAAAGTCCTGGGAAAAGGAACTCGCGACATTGTTCTCTTTGGTAATGATCTTCGCCAGGCCAAAGTCCCCTACCAACTCGATAAGGAAATCTCTAACGATGAAATCAAAGTACTCGATAACTTTCTGCCGTCTCAGTAGCGCATTCATCCCCTGCTGGATGGGAAGGTGTGAAACGATCATAGTAACGACTTCAGTCGTGCCAGAGTCAGGTTGAAAAGAAACGACTAAAGTCGTCACTACAAACCCTCAATAAGCCCGCTCATCAATTCTTTCACACCGTCTGGGGGAATGGGTGGAACCGCTATGTTCGGGAGGGTTGACTGGCACATCCCGCCCCGCGCTCTTCAGAATATGGAGAATAGCATCGCAGTGACACCCCAATTCTATTCCAGCTCTTCTAAAGGCAAACGGCGGCGGGTATTGGTGATTGGGGCAGGGGCGGCTGGTTCAATGGCCGCGATTTTTGCTGCAGCAACAGGGGCAGAAACGCTGTTGCTTGAGAGCACACATGAGGGTGGGCGCAAGGTACTGATCAGCGGAGGGGGGCGCTGCAATATCCTTCCGGCACGGCTCGATGAATCACGGTTCGTTACCGATTCTTCGCCCAACACGCTGCGGAAAATGATTCGCTCGTGGGCGCTCCATGAGCAAATCATATTTTTTGAACGAGAGCTTGGACTTCCTCTGGAAGAAGAAGAGGAGTCTGGAAAATTATTTCCTGCCTCACAATGCGCGCGAGACGTTCGTGATGGTCTTCTCATGCTGGGAGCCAGGAAGGGTGTGAAGTTTATGCCTCATAGTCGGATGACAGGCCTCACTCCCCAACAGGGTTCCTGGCGAGTGGAACGGGAAGGGGGAGCACCGCTCGATGCGGATGCAGTAGTTTTAGCCACTGGGGGGCTTTCCGTCCCGAAGACAGGCAGTGACGGAAGAGGACTATCGATTCTAGAGAAGCTCGGACTTACTATTCATCCGACTTATCCTGCTTTGACACCATTGACGGCGAAGTCGTCTCCGTTCTGCGGCCTGGCAGGTGTGTCACTACAGGTGCGGATTACGGCCAGTGATGGGTTGCGAAAGGCTACTGCAACCGGTGGCTTTCTTTTTACGCACCGGGGTTACAGTGGGCCGGCTGTACTGGACGTCTCCCATGTGGCAGTGCGTTCTTTAACTGAGGGCAGACCTCCGGCGCGCCTGTCGGTAAGCTGGACCAGTCTCGACTCCGGGGCATGGGATTTGTTGCTTCGGAATGATGGTGCACGCACGGTTGGTGCTGTTGTGCGTCACGGCTCCCGGAGCGGCTCGCGGAGGGGTTATTAAAAATAGCAAATGTCGAATCAGCCTGCCGGCTTGCCAGACTGAGACGCGAAGAACGTCGGCGTGTGGTGGACGCCCTCGTGCGCTGCAATCTCCCTTGGAGCGGGGATGAAGGTTACCAAAAAGCGGAGGTCACTGGAGGCGGTGTAAGTTTGTCGGAGATCAATCCCCGGACTATGGAGAGCCGGAGGTATCCGGGCCTTTTTCTCTGCGGAGAACTGCTCGATGCCTTCGGCCCGATTGGTGGATACAATTTCCTCTGGGCCTGGGTGACAGGCCGTGCAGCCGGGCTAGGGGCGGCAGGTTACAAGTAGAAGAGGCCTCGTTCCCTTTCTTTGTCAGTAGTTGTGAAGCATATTCGTCAGGCGGTAAAGGCAGTTTGTTGGTCTGCTCAAATTTATAGAGAGATCGATTTTGCAAGACGCCTTTTCGAAGGCGTCTTGCAAAAGGATTGAAACGAAGAGAGCATCCGGTAAGACATCAATCCGGATAGGACGGGAAGATGAAGAGGGAATGGGAAGAGGGAATGGATTGTGACTGGATTGAATGGCCGGGGTCTTTAGCCCCGGCATCCAGGGAAAACAGATTTGTGAACCATGGGTCGCTTGCAGTTTCCAGGCGGATGGGAAGACTCTATTTCGAGTTGTAGTGTAAAATCCGGGACATGTCGTCACGATGAGATCCTTCGACGGAAATCTCTTCGAGTGACCGCATGACCGCATCGCGCTCCTCGGGAGTACGCTTGTTCCGGGCAGCGTCAAAGGCCGCATCGACTTTGTCCAAAGCAGCCGCATCGGCCACGACATACCAGCTGTATTGATTTCCCGGGGTGGCGGTATGAATGTAGTCGGAAAACAGCGCATAGGTCTTGATGGTGCCATCGTTAAAGAGCTGATCCAGTATTGGCTTTGTGTATTTTTCCCACAGTTTCTTGTACTCCGCAGCTTTTCCACGTTTGACCTTTATGATATTGGTCATGTCATAGCCACTGTCTAGCTTGGCTGGCCGAGAGCGATAGAAATCAGAATGGAACAATAAGTCATAGTGCTTTGGACCGGCAAAATCGGTTTCAGATTTTTTCCGAACTTCTGGAGACATCTTCGACATCCCTTTCTGGACTTCCTCCAGAGCGCGCTCGAGGTTGGCGATGCTCTTGGCCGAAAACCAGTTTGCATGCGTGGCGCCTTCCGCTGTGTGAACACCCTGTGCGTCCGCCCCCCACTCAGTAATCACCCCATCAGCCAAGAGTTTTTCAAAAACGGGCTGGTCATATTCTTCAAAGTTTTTTTGATAGCCCTCCCAGTACTGCCGGTCAATATTCCAGAAAGCGACCCTTGTATAGACGGCGGGTTGGTCCTGGGACATTAAAGGTGTTGCCATAACGAAAAGAGAAACCCTATAAGCAGAGAACTCCATCGGTGTTTATTCATCGAGAACCTCCGAAATAATTTGGCTGAATTTGCAAGATTACGGGAGGCTATCACAATAACGAGAGACTGATTACAGAGGATGAAGGAGAACTGTCCTTTGCTAACCTTTAGGGCAGAAGAGGCGATATGCCATCAGTCGAAGACAACAGTCCTATTCCCATAAGTCAGAACTTTACGCAATAAATGGAGACGCACGGCGCGTGCCAGCACTGATTTTTCCAGGTCGCGTCCTTTCCGGATCAAATCTTCAACTGAGTCCCGATGACTCACCCGGGCTGTTTCCTGTTCAATGATGGGGCCATTGTCGAGCGCCGTCGTCACGTAATGGCCTGTTGCTCCGATTAATTTGACTCCTCGCGCAAAGGCTTGATGATAAGGGGCCGCTCCAATGAAGGCAGGCAAAAAAGAATGGTGAATGTTGATGATGCGGTTCGGAAAAGTTGACACAAAATGCTCACTGAGAATTTGCATATATCGCGCCAGAACAATCAGCTCGACTTCTCGGTGGAGAATCTCTCGAATCTGGGCTTCTTCCTGTTGCACTTTGTTCTGTGGCGTGATGGGGAAATGCATGAACGGAATCCCGAATGACCTCGCAATTTCCTCGACATCAGTATGATTACTGAGAATCAATGTGATGTCCGCTTTGAACTCTCCAGCCTGATTTCGCAAAAGCAGGTCAACCAGGCAGTGAGGCAGTTTCGAGACAAAGATGGCAATCTTAGGGACCTGGTCGCCAAGGTAGACCTGGTAACGAATTTGAAAATCCGAGGCCAGGCTCGAAAAAGCTGCGGCGATTTGAGTACTTGGAATCTGGAAGTCTTTGAGCTCCCATTCTATCCGGGCCAGGAATACGCCGGCTTCGAGGTCTGTGTGATGGTCGAAGTCCAGAATGTTACCGCCATTTCGATAGATGAAATCCGAAATGTGAGCGACCAGTCCTTTCCGATCGTTGCAGGAAACCAGCAGCTTTGCCGTCTGTCTCAAGAGTCTCTAGCCTCCCTTCGGGATTTTTTTCCGGGCCAGCCAGGACTGTAGGTCTTGGCTGCTCGAAAGGATATGCGCACTCATGGCCTGACGGGCTCCCTCAGCATCTCCGGACCGAATGGCTTGAAAGATATTCCGATGTTCTTGGATTGAAATCTCTGCCCGCTGCTGAGCTTTGCGAGGAGTCGGGCGAGAGAGACTTCTTTGGATCCAGGCTTGAAGATATCCGCGCGTCATGCTGACGAGGTGATAAAGGATAGAGTTCTGACTGGATTGCGCAATGGAAATGTGGAACTTCAAATCAGACCGCAAATAGCCTTCAGGGTCATGAATCGATTGCACCATTCCTTGAATGGCTTCTGCGATTTCCTTAAGATTGCCTTGATTTGCCCGGTGAGCCGCCCAATAGGCGGTCTGTGATTCGAGGAGAAGGCGCGTTTCAATCAAATCCTGGACATCTTTCCGGTCAATCAACAAGCCCCACTGTAACGCTTTTTCGAGGTAACGCCGGTTTGTGCTGGAAACAAATGTCCCTTCACCGACTCGCCCGTCCACAATTCCCAATACTGCGAGAGAACGCAGGGCCTCCCGAACGGTGGTGCGTCCCACTCCAAACTGGCTGGCCAAGTCCTTCTCAGAAGGAAGACGTTCTCCGGGTTTAAGCACTCTCTCCGAGATCAGAACGATAATCCGTTCGACAATCTCATCACTCAAAGATGTCCGGATGATCGGTTTCATAGCCGGCATTGAATGGCTGGGCAATTTTTTTGAGCTGACGCGCGTCATCAACATTCTCGGCTGTGGGAAGCCCGTTGGATGCCTCTCGGGTTTCGAAGTTGCGGCCTGCAAGTTTCGTCCATACCATCACACATTGTTTCTGCCCTTAGGCTCTGAAGGGGTGCTCAATTTCTCTGCCCATTGGGCCGACCCCAAGGCAGACTTCTTAAGCAAAAAAACTAGTAATGCGTTAGTTATCGGGGGGATTTCTGGTAGGGCGCGCTCGCCGAGCGCGCCGCGGACGGCCCGGCGGTCCGTCCCTAGCCACTCAGCCGCTACAGAAGCGACAATCTCAAATCGTCACCGAAGGCCTTGCCCTTACAGATTTCCCCCCGTAACTAACGCATTACAAAAACTACTGAATTTTGCTTTACAAGGGAAAAAATTGATCGTATTCTCAAGTTGTCAGACAACCTGAGAACTGACTCCAAGGTTAACGGAATGACCGGATGCCGGTCAAGAAAATTTGGGGCAAGTTGGCTGGAACCCATTTCGAGGAGATTGGATCAAGATGCTTACGATCGATATTGGCAAGCGCATTGAGCTGGTGTCGATGGACCCCCATTGCCTGAACATCTCGATTGCGCTTTATCTACAAGACCATGGTCGGGGGCCGGAATTTCTGGTCCATACTTATAGTCAACGCCCGGAAGCGATGGACCGAATCCGGTTTATCGGCGAGGGAATGGTCACTTTGGGAGGGATGGAGTTTCTCCAGGATGGCTCGGGGCGGGTTCGTTTTCCTTGCCATGGGGACCATCTGAAGGCTTGTAGACGGGTCTTTCTGGAAGTTTGCAAGATACCGAATGGAAGTTTGTTGGTTCCCAAAGAGTTGTTAATCTTCGACAAGAAATCAAATCGGACGATCCGGGTGACCATGGGTCCGGGGTTCAGCTATGAGTTGACGGCGGATGGCCCGGACAATGAAGAGAAGCCCCTCCGGATTTCCGCTGTCGCCCAAGGGTTGACTAAACTTGCTGAATTGCGGATAGAAGAACAGGGTTCGAATCAGCTTTCCTTTCCCTGCGGCCAACGACACGATCCACTCATTGGTCTACTGCTCGGGAGGGCCTTGAATGTTCGGGCTGTGCTCCGGGAGCAGGAGTTGGCGGCGTCGAAGGGTATTCTTGCGCCACCTAGCGCCCAGAATCAATCGATGAATCTCTAGCTCAGCACGTATCCTCCGTTGACAATTGTGTAAAGGAGAATGAGATGCACAGTGTAGGTCAGACCATTCCTCCCATGACCGGGCGGCAACGCGTTCTCGCGGCTTTGCGCCGTGAACCCGTGGATCAAACGCCAGTTTGCAATCCAACATCAGTAGCCACCGTAGAGCTGATGGACCTGGTGGATGCTCCCTTTCCGGATGCCAATCGCGTTCCGGAAACTATGGCCCGTCTGGCCGCGACCGGGCATACCGAGTTAGGTTTCGATAGTGTGATGCCGGTCTTCAGCATTATCCAGGAATCTTCAGCATTAGGATGCAAGATTCAGTGGGAACAAAAAGACAACTGGCCGACCGTTAAAATGCGTGAGCCGATTTGGCAGGATGTTGACGATATTCAAATTCCTTCGAATCTTCTGAAACATCCCGACATGCAGTGTGTGCTTCAGGCAATCAAGCTGCTCAGAAAAGAATTGGGCGATGCCGTAGCCATTATTGGGAAAACGATGGGGCCCTGGTCCCTGGCTTATCACTGCTTTGGAGTGGAACCCTTTTTGCTGTTGTCATTAGATGACCCGGGAAAGACCAAAGCTGTCCTCGACAAGCTCAAAGAAATCACGGTCTTGTTTGGTTTAGCCCAGATCGAAGCGGGAGCGGACGCTTTGACCTTGCCGGATCATGCCACGGGTGATTTGGTCAGCGGTGAATATTACGCCCGTTACCTGCGTGATCTCCATGTGGAATTTGCCGAGCGACTGCCTGCTCCCATTATTTTGCATATCTGCGGCAAGACCGTAGACCGCATGGAATATATCGCGCAGACAGGAATGGCCGCCTTCCATTACGACTCAAAAAACGAGCCGGTGGAGTCAATGAACGTTGTACGAAACCGCATCTCCCTGGTCGGGAATATCAATAATCCGGAGACGCTTTTCTCGAAAGGTCCTGAAGAAGTCCGTCGGGAAGTCTATAAGAATCTGGAGGCCGGTGTACAGCTAGTCGGTCCCGAATGCGCTATACCCCTTCAAACAGCCATTGAGAACCTGAAGGAGATTCCCAAGGCTGTGCGTGACTGGCATCGAGAGCACCGCACCAAGGCGGCGCCAGGAACCACCGCCTGAAACTGGAATCGCCGGTATTACAGGGACGCATTCTAGCCGGTCCTCTACCAGCCGGGGGCCAGGGGCGCCGACACCGGCACGAAGTCATGCCCATATTCCATTTTTGATGAGGTCTTCATGGTCGAAGTCAACGATATTCAAAATGAGTTCATTCGAACAGAAATAGAAGAATATATAGAACGACCGGAGGAACGGGCGCGCATCATCCAATTGTTTGCCAAAGCGCATCCGGAACTCCAGGCCATTGCGGCAGCCCTGATCGAAGGGGAAAATAAGGGCGTTGACCAGTTGACGCGCCAAGCCCTGGATAAAGGATTTGAGGCTCTGGATGTCATGGACAACGGATTGATTGCCGGGATGGCGATCGTAGGGATCAAATTCCGGCAGAACTTCATTTATGTTCCGGAGGTTTTGGCTTGCGCTCGTGCGATGAAAGCTGGTATGTGTCACATTGAGCCGATTCTTTCGGCCTCGGGCATTAAACCGATGGGAACCGTGATCATGGGAACAGTCAAGGGTGACCTCCATGACATTGGGAAGAATCTGTGCATCATGATGTTACGAGGTTCAGGGTTTATTGTTCATGACCTAGGCGTGGACACGTCGCCTGACCGTTTCATCGAGGCATTTGAAGAGCACCATGCCCCTCTCCTCGGGATGTCAGCTTTGTTGACGACAACGATGCCGAACATGGGCAAGACGATCGAGGCCTTCATTGATGCAGGACTTCGGGATGAGGTCAAAATCATGGTCGGAGGGGCTCCGGTCACTCAGGATTTTGCCGATGATATGGGGGCCGACGGTTACGGGAAAGATGCAATGGCATGTGTGGCACTAGCGAAGCAATTGCTTGGCGTGAAGGCCGGTGTTAGGAATTCATAAGATATGCAAAAAATAGATCCGGAGCGCTATCAAAGAAGTTTAAATCAGCTCACAGAATTATTTGCCAGTATGGTTGTTCATGCCGACGAACTCTCCCAATGCCGTTGCCCCTATAAGAACCGCCTCAATCAGTGCACTGCAAACTTCGGATGCCGGAACAAGCGGAAATCTCCGGACGCAGGCAGCCTGCCAATTTGTGCCGGGGACGATCAGTTAGACTATCGCGGTGCCTGGGAATCATAGCGAGGAACCAGGGGAAAGAGAGACACGCGGTTAGAGAATGGGTCTCCTGCCCCGGATGCTTCTAAGATGGCGACCATATCCTGTGAAGGAAGATTGTGTTTGGGGAATTACGGGGAGTCTCTGTTTGAATGCGCGGATGTTCTTGCCGTCCCATTACCGAGCACCTGCGGGCGCAAAGGGACCTGCCATGAGTGCATTGTTGAGGTTGTCGAAGGTCTGGACGCATTGAATTCGACTACTCAAGCGGAATCTTTCCTGCGAAATCCATGCCGGCTTGCCTGCCAGGCGAAAATCGAAAATCCGACCCTTGACATCCGCTTTGTGCCATGGCGCCGGCGCTCCAAAATCCTCACTTCCCGTCAGGAGAAATCCCTCCAAATGGATCCCCAGGTGACACACCGGGGGAATGAAGTGTATTACGGGGAGGAACCGATTGACCGGTATCGTGGCCATCTTTACGGAATCGCGATGGATCTGGGCACTACGACGGTGGTGTGTGACCTGGTCGATCTGGAAACGGGTTCCTCCCTTTACTTGAGCTCTTTTGATAACCCGCAGCGGTTTGGGGGAAGCGATGTGATGCACCGGATTTCTTATGACGGGGGGCGGTTTCATGGGGAATTACACAAGTCGATCATTCACGCCCTGAATCATGAGGTTCGAGAAATTTGCCGAATCGCCGGCGTGAATCGTGAAGAGATCTACGAAATTGTCGTGGCGGGAAATTCCACGATGAGAGACTTGTTTTTCGACATCGATGTGCAGAGCATCGGGCAGAAGCCGTACAAATCGGTCATCGAATTAGAAATGCTTGCAGGAAAACGTCAGGATACGGCCTTAATTGAAAAGGCGAGTAAGCTTGGCATCCAGGTTCATCCCAAAGCCAGGGTTTACGGCATGCCGTTGATCGCGAGTCATGTTGGCGCCGATACGGTGGCGGATTTACTGGCGATGGACATGGACTCCCAACAGGACGTGGTCATGGTCGTGGATGTCGGGACCAACACTGAGGTCGTCATCGGGCATGCGGGCCGGATGTTGATTGCTTCCTGTCCGGCCGGGCCCGCCTTTGAAGGAGGTGCGGTCAAGTTTGGGATGCCGGGCTGTGATGGCGCCATCGAGAGTTTTTCCTGGAAGGCAGGGGAGTTTGACTACCGGACGATTGGCGATGTTGCCCCGCAGGGAATTTGTGGCTCTGGTCTCATAGACCTGCTGGCAGAATTGCGATGCCATGAACTCATGACACCCAAAGGGGTTTTTAAAGACAAGAAGTATGTCCTGGACATCGTGCCAGAATACGGCATCACCTTCTCTCGGGAGGATGCCAGTTATCTGGCCCAGGCCAAAGCTGCCAACTATTGCGGGCAATACATCCTGATGCGGGAATTTGGCGTGGGCCCGGCCGATATTCGGAAACTCTACCTGGCGGGGGGATTCGCCAATTACGTGGATGTGGCCAATGCCATGGAGATTGGTTTTCTGGCACCTGTCCCGCAGGAACGAGTCGTGAAGATCGGGAATGCCTCAGTCCAGGGCGCATGGGAATTTTTAGTTTCAAGGAGTCGGAGGGATTTCATTCAGAAATTGTTAAAGAATATTACTCACATTGAGTTGGAAACCATACCTGATTTCTTCGAGCTTTTTGTTGAGGGCTGCCAATTCAAGCCAATGCCGAACGACATTGTCTCTTTGGCGGTTCCCGGAAGGAAGGGATAGCGATGCAACCCGGTGAATGGCCGAAAATGCCTTTGCGTGAGCTTATCGAGGAAACGGATACATTTGTCACGGTGGCAGAACTAGTGACCTCGCGAGGGCTCATTACAGGTCGCAATGGACGGAAAGTCCTGCATTTGGCCAGGCAACTTTCAGAGCATCCCCAAGTGCATGCGCTAAGCATCACCGACAATCCGGGTGGCAACGCCATGATTGGTGCGGACGCTTTTGGAACCGATCTTATCTCGCGTGGACAGGAAGTCATTATTCACTTGTCGTGCAAAGACTGGAACCGGAATGCATTGCAAAGTCGAGGCTGGCAACTGGCTAGTGAAGGGTTCAACAACATCCTGGCTCTCTCCGGTGACTTTCCGGCCGATGGCTATCAAGGTCAGGCCGGTGCCGTATTTGATATCGATTCGGTAGCGTTGTTGAAGATGTACTCCGAAATGAATGCCGGTTTGGAGTTGACCCTTCCCAATGGTCAAACACGCAAGATGGAACAGACTCATTTCTTCTTGGGAGCGGTGGTCAATAATCACAAACGCTATGAACGTGAGGTGATGCCCCAGTATTTTAAGCTTGCCAAGAAAATAGAATGCGGCGCCTCATTCATTATCACCCAGATTGGATTTGACTCGCGAAAACATGATGAACTGTTAAAGTACATGGCTCTCCACCACTTGAGGGCCCCGGTGCTAGCCAACGTGTTTGTCTTAAGTCTGCCCATCGCACGTTTTTTCCACGCCGATAAAATTCCTGGCTGCGTGGTCACGGACGAATTGTTAACGCTGGTTGAGAAGCAGGCCCAGTCTCCGGACAAAGGCAAAGCTTTCCTATTGGAATTTGCCGCCAAACAATGCGCCGTGGCCAAGGGGTTGGGGTTTCGTGGTGCCTATTTGGGCGGGCACTGGGATTACGGAGATTTTGAAAGGCTCTTGGAATTGATCAAAAGCTTTGGGGAGAACGATTGGAAAGATTTTGCTCGAGAGATTCAATTTCATCAGCCCGACGAATTTTACTACTTTGAGCCTGATCTGGAAACAGGACTGAATTCAACGGAGGTCAATCGCGCCTATCTGCGGTCTAAGTCTCCGGAAGCGCTGGCAAGTTTGCGCCGCCAGGTGCCGCTGAGTTACAAGATAAACCGATTAACGCATGATAAAGTTTTCGTTGAAGACACTTTGGGGTTTCGGACAGGAAAGTGGATTAGTGAAGCGGTCGAAAAATCCGACGGCGTTTTGCGGAAAACCTTGCATGCTCTTGAATACGGAGTGAAAGTCGCTGCCTTCGATTGCCGGGATTGCGGCGATTGCTCACTACCGGATATTGCCTACCTATGCCCGGAATCCCAATGTGCCAAAAACCAGAGGAATGGCCCTTGTGGTGGAACACGGCGTGGCAAATGCGAAGTTGGAGAGAAGGAGTGTATCTGGTCGCTGTCCTATGATCGACTCAAGGCCTATGGGGGAGAGGAAGATATGCTCAAGAGACCGGTAGTGATCAAAAATGCTGCTCTCAAAGGGACCAGTGGCTGGATGAACAAATTTCTCGGGAGGGATCATAGTCGAAGAAGATCGTGATAAAGTCTCGGTGCAACAAATAATCGTTAAAGAGGGGAATAACGGATCATCAGGAGAGACACAATGGAGATTAAAGCTCTGGGAAGAAATTTCATCGTTATTGGTGAGAATATCCACGCGACAAGGATTCTCCTTCGAGGGGGGCAGTTTGTTACCACCACTGAAGAAGGGCAGGAATCGGTCCGGTTCACCGGGGCCAATGGGGAACCGCGTTATCTCCCCATTCCGGAGGAGTACAAGAAAACACAGGAATACCAGGAAGGGCGTATCAAGCACATCAAAATTGCGATTCAGGCAGCGATGTCGGGGCAAGAGCCTGGAGCCTCGCTGGGTTTGGAGTATTTGCACCAGAAGGTTCGGGTCCAGCTGAATGCCGGAGCCGATTTCATTGATTTGAACGTCGATGAGGTTTCTTTGCGTCCCGAAAGCCAAAAAGCGGCCATGCTATGGCTGGTCGACGCTGTGCGTCCCGTATGCCCGGTTCCACTTTCAGTGGATTCTTCCAACACGGAAACGATTCGTGCGGGCTTGGAAGCTTGCCAGGGACATTCTGGCCAACCCCTGCTGAATTCCGCTTCATTGGAACGAATCATGGCGTTGGATTTGGCAGTTCAATTTGGAGCTCAAGTGGTTGTGTCGGCGGCAGGAGAAAGCGGTATGCCGAAAGATGAGGTCGAGCGAATTGACAATGCAACGCGAATTGTCGAACTGGCTCTGAAGAAAGGGATTCCTCTTCGGGATCTCTACATTGATGCTCTGGTGTTTCCGATATCGGTCGACAGCGATTTTGGGAACCACTATTTCGAGGCAGTACGCAGACTTCGCGAAAAGTTCGGACCGGAAATCCATATCACCGGCGGGCTCAGTAATGTATCCTTCGGGCTTCCGATGCGCCGACTGGTAAACAACGTCTTCCTCATTCTGGCCACCGAAGCGGGGATCGACAGTGGCATCATTGATCCGGCAGCGGGTCGAGTGGATCAGGTGTTTGCAATGGACCGGCAATCCCGAAGCTACCAGGTGGCTGCTGACCTGTTGCTTGGCCGTGACATCGGCTGTCGCAGCTTCCTTCGTGCCTATCGGAGTAAAGAGCTTGAGGCGGGAATTGGGGCCGGTTAAACCCTTCGCGGCAAGCTCGCCCGACACCAGGGATACTTAAAAGGCCTTCAAACAAGGGCCTCTCGGCCATGCCAACAGCGAGCTCGCACTGTGGCCAAAAAGCATTGAGTTGGGACAAACGGGGCTCTCGATCTATGGGGTGCTTGGGAGAGACCCTTCAATGAAAGGACCAAAAGATGGCTCAATATCAAATCCTTTACTGGCGTGACATCCCGGCGCAGATCAAAGTCTTCGAAGGATCCAAGCCAGTTTCACGTCCTCTGCCGGATTCTTTCCAGCAGGCCATCGACCGCGTAGCTATGGTGGAAGGCCTCATTGGAAGCGATGAGTATCTTGATGAATGGCACTGGTCATCTAAGATGGAGCGCCCTGGAACGGCGGGAGAAGTTCTTGAGGCTTTGTTGCAAGAGATGGAAAAAGAACATGGCCCAACCGTTCTGGGTCTGCCCGGATCAAAAAACGATTAGCGGGTTCTTGAAGGCTATTTTCTAGGTTTGGAAAAGACTCCGGGTTTGAGCACCCAAATCCGTAACTCTTTGGGAAGGGAATCCCGCGAGAGTTCCACTTCCGAATTTGGCCACCAGTCAACGATAGCCGGGGGGAAGTGCGCCGTAAACTCTGTCACGGAAAGCATCTTGACCTTGGTCATCGGTAGATGGTAATGCATGGGGATCACAATTCGGGGCCGAATGAGTGCAATGGCATCCCACAAATCCTCCAGGTTGATTGTCGGGGGGCCCCCTGCGGGAACCATGAGAACATCGGTATTCTGCAGTGCCGCAACCTGATCGGCCGAGAGCGGGTTTCCCACATCTCCTAGATGTGCGATCTGTATGCTCTCCAGAGCAAAACGGTACATGGCGTTGAGGCCTGGATTTTCCTTATAGATTAGACTCTCTCGTGCCGGGATCGCCAGCACTTTGATTCCATGAACCTCAACTCCACCGGGAGGAATCTCGGTTGCGGTAACGACAACAGGTTTTCCCTGGATCATGGCAGCATTGCAGTGGCCTTCATCATCCGCCGAGCTCCGAATGACGAGATCCGCCCGTTCCTGAACTTCTGGAAAGCCCAGGACATGGGGGGTGTAGGGGTCCGTTACAATGCGCAGCCCATTGCTTTCGATGAGAAACGTTGCGTGCGCAAGCCACTGAATTTTCATTCGAACAACTCCTAGCGGCTCTGAAATTGCAAAACCCAATCTTCCCTTGGCTCAAGCAATTGGAATCCCAAGACGCGGCGCGAACCGTTTTCTTCTTCTTCGTTCCAGATAATTCGAACCAAAGCGATGAATCCTTTGGGGCCGGACAACTTCAAGGTTGAGCCAACCCGAATATCGCGTTTAGTATAGAGACTGCCTCCACTGGTTCCGATGTCTTTGGTCTCGACGAGGTCCTCAAACGGGTTTCCATTTAGATCTCTCCCGCTCAGTCTAAATCTTATCTTGAGGTGCACGCGTTTTGATTTTCTGGGAGAGTGCCCTCCACTGGGGGTCTTAGTTTTTTTCATCGCTTTAATTTATGTCGATCCGGGATTTAAGATAGAATCGAAGCAGAATATTAGAGGATTCACGGCCCAAGCTCAAGGTAAACCATGGATCCGTCCACGGAAGGGCAGCTGACATGTTCTCGGCAGTTTTGTTTGCTCCTATTGCACTCCGACTCTGGATTTGAACCAGAATGCAATGAAAACTGGGTTTTCTAAAAAACATCCCATTGACGAATTCAGCAAAAATATTTGCCATGGCCAAACGAATCTTCTTATAATTCAAAGCATTCTTTTTGTGGAATGATCTTGGAATCGGTTTTACTCAATTAAGTAGGAGTCTATGAAAGTTACAATCGTAACAGTTTTTTCCAGTGCAGCGGTGATCGATGATATCGAAGAAATGATATTGGACTCTTCAGAAGCCGAACCGAATAATTATGCCGAACTGAATATTCAGTGCGGGATTAGTTCTCTGACAGCAGAGTGGTTCCATTCTGAATTTGGCGAGAGCAACCTTGAATACCGAGAGAAACTCTACCAGAAAATTCGATCGATCCTGCCGAGTGGGCATTTGGCGATCATCGAGGATGAAGAAAGCCAAGAGATCATGACCATCGGTGACCTCAGCTATTTCAAGCAGGTGATTCAGCAGGCGAAATCGGTCGAAGAACTGGAAGAGATTCAAGAGCGGATTGACCAAACTGAAATTGGGAACCCTCTTTTGAAACAGATCCTCAACCGGTCTTATCAGTCCAGACTCAACGCGCTCAGCAGCCTGGATGCGAGCGCCTGAGAGGAATTGGTGAGCCCTTTATTGTTTGAATCGATTGAGGGTTCCTATCCGAGTGGCTGCGCAGGGGGATAATTCCTGGATGAGACGCTTGAGTTCAGGAACTTCGTCGATCACTCGGATGAATTTTTATGAAAGTTTAAGGAGGTAGGAGTCGTGGCATACTGTCCCGAGTGCGAGGCAGATATCGAATTAGAAGATGTCGAAAAAGGTGAGATTGTCAATTGTCCCGATTGCGGTGCGGATTTGGAAGTGGTCGGAACAGATCCGGTTGAGTTAGAAGTGGCGCCGCAAGAAGAGGAAGATTGGGGAGAATAGGCTGGAAAGTGACGTCTTCCCTTGATTTTCGACTCTGTGTTCGTGTTTGTAACCACAGACAAAATCAAGATACACCCCTAAAGGGGGGTCTTGAAGCTGCTGTGGTTTTTTTATTTTTTGGCAATCATGATGAAAATTGCACTCTTATGTTCGATTGTTCGCAAGGAAGAGAAACTTCTTATCGACGAGTTTCGTTCTCGACAAATCGACCTTCAGATATTAGATGATCGCGAGCTGATTTTTCGCTTGAATTCCAAGCACATGGATTTTGATGTGGTGCTCGAACGCTGTGTCAACCACTCGCGTGCGCTTTATGCTCTCAAAGTATTGAATGACTGGGGCGTAAAGACAGTGAACCGCTTCGAGGTAGCGGATACATGCGGAAATAAGTTCTTGACCACGAATGCATTGATCAAAAGAGGAGTCCCTTCTCCCCAGACGATTCTGGCATTCACTCCGGAGTCGGCGCTTCAGGCGATTGAAGAGTTGGGCTATCCTGTGGTACTCAAGCCGGCGGTTGGTTCATGGGGGCGGTTGTTGTCGAAGGTCAACGATCGGGAGGCTGCAGAGGCGATTCTTGAGCATAAGGAGATATTGGGCTCTTATCACCATTCGATCTTCTATATTCAAGAGTATATCCCCAAGGAAGGAAGGGATATCCGGAGCTTCGTTGTCGGTGACGAAACGATCTGTGCGATCTACCGGTATTCCTCTCATTGGATTACGAATACGGCGCGAGGCGGAAAAGCCCAGAACTGCCTGATTACCCCAGAACTCAATCGACTTTCCTTGGAGGCAGCCCGGGCCGTTGGTGGCGGTGTGCTGGCTATTGACCTTTTTGAGACCGAACGTGGACTCCTTGTCAATGAAGTCAATTACACGATGGAGTTCAGAAACTCTATCGACACCACCGGAGTCAACATCCCTGCGAAAGTGATCGACTATGTTATCCAGGTCGCCAGCGCGGGTGACTAGTCCATTCAGCCATTCGAGTCTTCCTGCTCGACAATGTGTCCTCGCGGCCGTTAAGCTTTGATTGGCAGGAGCCCGAAGGAGGGAGATCTATGGGATACCTTCCACTCCGGACCCACGAGGCAGCAGGGATTGAAGCGATCAAACGTAGTTTGCTAGGAGGAACATGCTTTCGGTTTCTATCGTCGGTGCTTCAGGGTATACGGGTGGAGAGACGTTACGGCTTTTGTTGAGTCACCCTCAAGTAGAGGTGAGCCAGGTAACCTCCGAATCGAATGCCGGGAAATTTGTCTATTCCGTTCACCCCAATTTGCGAAAGCGTACCGATTTAAAGTTCATTGCCAGTGCGGACCTCAAAAAATCGGATCTAATATTCCTGTGTCTTCCCCACGGCATGGCGATGACACGTATTTCCGAATTCCTGGTTTTGGCTGAGCGAGCCATCGACCTTTCTGCCGATTTTCGTTTGCGCAATGGAGCGGATTATTCTGTCTGGTATGGACATGAACATAGTAACCCCAGCTACTTGCAACAAGCCGTTTATGGCATCCCGGAATTACATCGTGAAGCGATCCGGAATGCGACTCTGGTGACCGGTGCTGGCTGTTTGGCCACTGCGGCTATCCTGGGGTTATATCCGCTCTTTAAGAGTGGAATAGCCGACCCTAGCCACGTTTATATCGAAGGCAAAGTCGGATCGTCTGCCGCCGGAAACAAATCCAGCCTATCTTCTCATCATCCCGAACGGAGCGGAGCCATGCGTTCGTTCCAACCCACAGGCCATCGACATACGGCGGAAATTCGGCAGGAACTGACTTTTGAGGGAGAGACTCCTCGCATTCATTTCTCAGCTACGGCCACCGATGCGGTGCGAGGTATTCTTTCCACTGCCCATGTCTCCCTCCGGCAATCAACCGAGGAAAGAGAATTGTGGAAGATCTATCGGAGCGTTTACCGGGATGAGCCCTTTATTCGAATTGTCAAAGAAAAGAACGGGATCTACCGTTACCCTGAACCCAAATTATTAATTGGTTCAAATTATTGTGATGTCGGATTCGAACTTGACCCGCACGAAAACAGACTCGTCGTTCTTTCGGCGCTGGATAATTTGATGAAAGGGGCTGCCGGGAATGGGGTACAGGCCATGAACGTGATGTACCGTTGGGAAGAGCAGACCGGATTGGAATTTGCGGGACTCCACCCCATCTAAGCCCGAGATGCAGGCCCGGAGATGGTGTGTTACTTTTAAGCATCCGTTTTTTGGGGTAAGTTTCAGCATGTGCCATGGAATGATGAGCGCCACAAGAAAGAAAATGAGTGGGCCCTGGAAAAAAACAGTCCTAGGGATGGGGCTTTGTGGAGTTCTTATTTTCTTGCAGGAAGCCAGCCTAGTGGCAAAAGAAAAGGAACCGGAACCCTTTGCCCTTCTGGTGGGGACTTGCACCAATGACGAGGGATTTAGCTTGCCTGGAGCAACGATTCGCGTAGAGATGCAAACGAATGAAGAAAAGCACGGCAAAGTGAAGAAGTGGCAAACGGTCTCCGATGCACGAGGTGAATTTGCGCTGCGTCTTCCGCCCGGTCGCCATACTTTCGTAGTTCATGGGACACGGGCAGGGTTCGCATCATCCCAGGGAACGGTTTCGTTTGTACAGGACGAGCGACAGAACATTATCCTGAAATTTGAGTTAGAGTCGTCGAAGAAATAGCCTTTTAGTGCAGTATCCTCGGGGAATGGAGACGGCAATGGATCATCGGATTTTCGCCAAGCTCATGATCGGGATCTTGCTTTTCCTCGCTTTTTACGACAGTGAGGTACTGGCTCTGAAGAAAAAGGAACCCCCGACTAAAACCATCCGGGGTGAAGTTGTGGACAAAACCAATCAGCCCGTCGCAGGGGCCAAAGTCTTTATTCGGGATGCTTCGAAAAACAAGACAACCATATTGACCTCGGATGAGTCAGGATTATTTTCGATCTATGGGCTAGATCCGAAGATCGATTATATTGTCTATGCCGAAACCAAAACCTTGACTTCGGAGAAGAAGACGATAAGTCGTTATCTGGACAGGGCTGACAACTTCCTGACTCTAGGGTTGGTGGAAGAGATCCACACGAAATCCGGAAATCTGTCGTATCGTCCCGATCGGGTCGAAATCGAACCGGGGGGCAGCATTTCCTTTAAATTGGTGGCAGATTGGTATAAGCCGATAGGGGCCAAGGAAAAATTCCCGACCGTCCTGTTAATTCATGGCCTTGGTGAAGAACGTCATTCCTGGGATTCCTTTATCCAAAACTATTTGCTACCCAAAGGATTCGGTGTCTTGAATCTCGATTTGCGGGGCCACGGCGAAAGCACTTTAAATGGAAACGATAAAGTTCAGGCATTGCCGAGCGGGGTCACCGATCCGATTCAGTTTCCGGCCGATATAGAGGCCGCAATGAAGTGGTTAAAGTCAAAGGAGGGGGTCGACTTCAACCGGATTGCTTGTATGGGTGGAGGAATCGGTGCCGATTTGGCTTACTTTGCTTCTGGTAAGTTCGAGGAGATCCGGACTGCAATCGCCCTCTCCCCGACGGCTGAAATCGCCCAGACCTGGGCCAAGGGAATCCAAAATTTTCAGCCTCACTCGATTTTGTTTATCGCCGCTCAAGGAGACCCAGCAGCAATCGATTCTTGTCAACAGCTCGAAAAACGGACAGGATTTCCCGTCCAGATTCGGATCATCCACGACTCCAGTTTGAAAGGTTCAAGACTCGTCGCTGGCAGTCCGGAAGTGTCGCAGATGGTCCTCGATTGGATTCAGAAAAGTCTGTAAGCAAACCTTCTCTAAAGGAAAGTTGAGATGCATGGATGATTGTAATTAAGGTAGGTGGGAGTTTGGGGATTGATTATGATGCGGTTTGCGACGATCTGGCGTCGCTGATAAAATCCGGCCAGCGGGCGATTCTCGTTCACGGGGGCTCGGCCGAGACAAATCTCCTTTCTGAGAAACTTGGGAAGCCTCCTCGGATGGTCACATCCGTCTCCGGATACGAATCTCGATATACCGACCGAGAAACCTTGGAAATTTTTGAAATGGTCTATTGCGGGAAGATCAACAAGGGGATTGTGGAGAGACTGCAGCGGCTTGGTATTAATGCCCTTGGCTTGTCAGGCATTGATGGCCGAATCTGGGAGGGGATTCGGAAGTCGACCATTCTTATCGTAGAAAATGGGAAGAAAAGAGTCTTACGAGACGATTACACAGGCAAAGTTGAAAAAATCAATCTTCCTTTGATTCGATTACTGATGGAGAACAATTTTACAATCGTGTTATGTCCGCCAGCGATCAGTTATGACGGCGAAGCGATCAATGTCGACGGGGACAGAGCTGCAGCCATGTTGGCGGCAGCTCTTAAAGTGGAGAAGATGATCATCCTATCCAATGTTCCCGGCCTCTTGCGAGATGTGAAGGATGAATCCAGTTTAATTTCAGAAATTCGGATCAGCGAGATTGAACAGTACGCGCATTTCGCCCAAGGGCGGATGAAAAAGAAAGTGCTTGGAGCTGTAGAAGCCATTCGAGAAGGGGTGAGAGAGGTGGTATTTGCCGATGCCCGGGTTCGCAAGCCGATTAGTTCAGCAATGGCTGGTTCCGGAACACGTATCCACTAGGCGCGCGGGTACTCAGCTTCCGAGTAGGGCTCGGACCATTTCATTCACCGTTTTCCCGTCCACATTCTTCCCAGCAAATCGGTTCATGACCGTCTTCATAACCCGACCGATGTCTTTACCACTGCTCGCCTGAAGTTCCGAAATGACCTCCCCAATAACCGCTCTTAGCTCGTTCTCACTAACCGGCGCAGGCAAGTAGTCTTCTAGAATCTTAACCTCGGCTTGCTCGCGGGCAACTAAGTCACTTCTTCCTCCCAGGGTGAATTGTTCGATCGAGTCTTTTCGCTGCTTCAGCAGGGTCTGTATTACTTGTAAGACCTCGAGGTCTGATAAAGCCCGGATTTTCTCAACCTCCTTCAGTTTTAGGGCCGTTTTTATGCCGCGCAGGACATCAATTTTTAGCGATTCCCTGGCTTTCATCGCCTCTGTAAGCTCTTTTTGAATCCGTTCTGGAATGGTCATTAGAATAACCTCTCTCCTGACATTGGAATTTCCACTACCCACCGCTATTCCTAGGATGCAGCTTCCAACCCAGTTTCACGGGTACTTCAAGTATTATTTTATAAGAAGAAGAAGATTTTCTGTCGATTAGATTCTTAGTGATCGTGCAGGGAGGAGTGTGCCGATTCTGAAGGGTTCTGGCAATGGTTTACTTGAAAATTCTCAGGTCAATGCAGTCACGGATAAATTCCACTTTGTCGTAACGCCGTCGGTCCAATGATTTCTTACCCGCTCAAGATTTTAGTCGTTGAAGACAATCCCCACCAAGCATTCGCGATAGAGAAGAGCCTCCGCAAGCATATTGAGGAAATTCAGGTCCACACCGTGTCAACCGGCGAGGAATGTATCCGCGGTTTTTCCGAAGAAGATTGCTCCGCTGTGATCTTGGACTATAACCTTCCGGGGATGAACGGGGTTGAGCTCATTGAGGAAATCCGCCGCCGGGGTTGGTCGCACCCACTCATTATGGTCACTGGGCAGGGAGACGAAGAAATTGCGGTTCGAGCCATGAAGGCCGGTGCAAATGAATATGTGGTCAAGAGCAAAGGCTTTCTTCTTAAGTTGCCTCAGATCCTGGAAAGTGCCATAGAAAAATCCAATTTGGAAGGCCAGCTCAAAGAAGCCGAGGAGCGATACAAGAACCTTGCAGAAAACGCCAATGACTTGATCTTCATGATGGACATTTCTCGGAATATCAGCTTTGTGACTTCCCGTGTCCGCGAATTCTTGGGTTACTCCCCCGAGGAAATCATGGGCAGAAATTTGGCTGACTTTCTGAGGCCGGGCGATCCGTTAAGGCTTGAAGATCTACTGCACCCTCAGCGGCTAGGGGACAGCAGGAACTTGATTGAGTTGGAAATCATGACAAAGCAAGGGGAGGCGCGAAATCTCGAGCTGAGCCTTTCAAAGATTGTTTCGCAGAATAAAGTCATAGCCTACCAAGGAATTGCCCGGGATTGCACGCAACGAGTTGCTCTTGAAAAGCAAATATTGCAGAAGAATCGAGAGTTAACGGCGGTCGTGTCGGTATCTTCCGCTGTTTCGCATACCCTCGACATTGATGAAATTTCCAAAGTCTCACTAGAGCGATTCTGTGAGTTGGCAGTTTTGAGCTGTGGTGCGGTTCTGATTGCTACCTTTGACGAGACCGTTTTCCGCATGGCCTCCCTCCACAATCTTTCGACCAAGTTCATTGCTCGGCTGGAAGAGAAATCACTTTTGAGGAACTTGCTTTCGGGGCTGAAAGAGTTGAAACAACCCTTGACGAATCGTGAAATGGAGGACGACCCCGTCTCCGCTTCATTCGACAAGTTTGTGGAACTTTGCGCCGAAGAACGGGTCCGCTCGTATCTCCTGCTCCCGCTCTTCTTCAATGAAGAATTAATGGGGTTTTTGTTCGGGGGGAGGCACGTTCGAAAGGATTTGAAGGCGGACGAAACTGAAATTCTGAACGCGATCGGAAAACAGATCAGCGTGGCTCTCGGGAACGCCAAACTGTTCAATGTGGTGCGTGATGCCAAAAGGGAATGGGAAACCACGTTTGACACGATGACAGAACTCATTCATACGCAAGATTCGGAAGGGGTGATCATTCGGGTAAATCAGGCGCTTGCGCGGCGGCTGAATCTACAGCCGAGAGATATGGTGAATCGCAAAGCAGAGGAGTTGTTTCAAGATCCGCAATCTCCCTGGTGTCATCATCAGAAAGAGGAAATGTACGTGAAGGACAAAGTGATTTCCGTCGAGTTTGAGGACAAACGGCTGAAAGGGTACTTCGAGATCTCGACAACTCCAGTTTACACCGCAGAAGGGCGGCTTTTTGCCTGGCTATTCGTCGGTAAAGATGTTACTGAGCAGCGGAAGTTACAGAATCAGATTGTCGAACTCGAGCGCCTCACAGCACTGGGCGAAATGGCTAACGGGGTGGCCCATGATTTTAATAATCTGCTGGCTGGCATTTTGGGCAAAACCCAACTGCTTTTGAAGCAAATTGAAGGAGGGACAGGGGTGGATGTTCAGAGTTTGAAAGCGGATCTCAAGACCATTGAAGGCAAGAGCATTCAAGGCGCCCAGACGGTTCGAAGAATACAGGATTTTACACGCATCCGCGCCGACCAGTTTTTTCAAGAGGTCGCGTTGAATGAAGTGGTCGAAGAGGCGGTCAAAAGCATCCAGCCTATTTGGCGCGACCAATTTGAAGCGGAAGGGATCCGGCTCGAAGTCCTATTCGACCCTGGCAATATTCCGCCTGTTTCGGGGAATCGGTCCGAGTTGATAGAAGCAGTGAGGAACATCCTCCGAAATTCTCTGGATGCGATGCCGGATGGCGGAACGATTCGAATTACGACGGCGACGGAACAGGCCGATCCGTATCCAACGGTGACTATAAAAATCGTCGATACCGGCATTGGAATGTCCGATGAAGTGAAGCGTAAGATTTTTGATCCTTTCTTTTCAACCAAAGGTCCTAAAGGAACAGGGCTCGGAATGAGTGTTACCTATGGTATTGTTCGGCGGCACCATGGGGATATTAAAGTATTTAGTTTCCTGGGTCGCGGAACGACTTGCATCATTTCTTTACCGGCCGCTCTTAAAACGTCGGATCTCGTTGGGTCAAGAGCTGTGGCCACGCAAAAGGAAAAAATCCGAATCTTGGTGATCGATGACGAAGACGTGATTCGCGATTTCATGGCTGAGATGTTTACAATGCAGGGTCACTCGGTGGATGTAGCGGCGAATGGACCGGAAGCTATTGCCTTATTTAAGGCAGGCCATTATGATGTGATTTTTTCAGACTTAGGATTGCCTGGAATGACAGGCTGGGAAATCGCCAAGACAATCCGTGCCACCAATCAGAAAGTACCTATCGTCTTGTTAAGCGGGTGGAGTATCCAGTTGGATGATGCCAGAGTTAGAGAATCGGGAATCACTCTCGTTCTCCCGAAGCCTTGTCAAATGCAGGACCTCTTGAACGCCGTACAGTCTGTGCTGAGGCGATCCTAGTTCAACGGATTCCGAAAAGAAAAGGTCTTCAAGCCGGTAGGGAATGCAACAATGGAAAAAACAAAATCTGAGTCCATACTGATCGTCGACGATGAGACGGATTTTCGAAATGCCATTATGGATTATCTCACCGAAGAGGGATACCAAGTCCAGGCTTCATCCAATGGAGAAGAGGCTCTCGAGCTACTCAAGACCCTTCCCTTCGATATCCTTCTGACCGACATGAAGCTCCCGGGAATTGATGGGACCGCCGTTTTGCAGGGCGCATTGACTCTCTATCCGGAATTGATCTGTATTATCATTACTGGCTATGGAACCGTCGAAAGCGCCGTTCAGGTCATGAAGAAAGGCGCCTACGATTATATTGCCAAACCTTTCCAATTGCTGGAAATCTCCCATGTTGTGAGGCAAGCGTTGGAAAAGCGTCGGCTCAGAGAAGAGAATGCCTATCTGAAGACTCAGCTCAAAGAAAAATACAAGATCGAGAGTATCGTCGGGAACAGTAAAAGGATCCAGGAGATCTTCCAACTCGTCGAGACGATTTCCGCGACCGCCAGCACTGTCCTGATCGCAGGAGAAACGGGAACCGGCAAAGAACTCATCGCCAAAGCAATTCATTTCAACAGCCCACGCAAGGAACAGAAAATTGTCAGTATCAATTGTGGAGCGATCCCAGAGACGTTGCTGGAAAGCGAACTGTTCGGTCATGCCAAAGGTGCTTTTACTGGTGCACACCAAACGCGGATCGGCAGATTCGAACAGGCGGATAAAGGTACAATCTTTCTCGACGAAATCGGGAACATGAGCCCCTCATTACAGGTGAAATTGCTTCGGGTGCTTCAGGAGAGAGAATTTGAACGGGTGGGGGGAACGGAGACGATTCGAGTCGATGTACGGATCATTGCCGCCACCAGCGCTGATCTAAAGGGAATGGTGGAGCAGAACCTGTTTCGAAGTGATCTTTATTACCGGTTGAATGTCATTCGTATCCAGTTGCCACCCCTTCGAGAAAGACGAGAAGATATCCCGGTGCTGGCGCGCCATTTCATTAAGAAATTCTGCGGAAACGTCGAAACAAAATCAGTTTCTCAAGACGCAATGAAATTGTTGATGAGTTACTCTTGGCCCGGAAATATCCGGCAACTCGAAAATGCGATCGAAAGAGCCGTTGCGCTCCTCGGAACCCGCAACATTGTTTTGTCATCAGACTTGCCCAGTGAGATCCAGGATTCCAAAACGAATTTTTCCTTGTCGGATATTTTCATTCCAGATGAAGGGATTGATCTAAATGGCAAGATTGCCAAGCTGGAAAAGGAACTGATTCTGCAGAGCTTGGAAAAAACTGGAGGGAACAAAAATCAAGCTGCCAGGCTCCTTAACCTGAAGAGGACCACCCTCATCGAGAAATTAAGACGCTTTGATCTCACCAATGAATCGGCGGCGGAAAAAGGACACTTTGCTTAAGACTCTATCGGTGTTAAGGGTGGTCAAATGAAACTGGACTTGAACAAGACGAGAGATTCACTTCATCAACTCAATAACAAGGTAGCCCAAGTTCTTGCATATGCCGAACTCATGCAACTCAGCTTGGACAGCGACAAGGAAAAGGAGAGGATAAAACTCGTCATTAAGGGAGCGCTGGAAGCCCGCGACATCATCGCTGCTCTCATGACCGAGTTGCCTCGAAGTGAACACCCAACCGAGTAACTCACCAGCTCTTCATGAGTTAGTTCCGCAGAAAAGCCTTTGACCCTGTCTTTTATCGAGTCCCGTCGCTTATTGTCGTGTGGAGTTGAAATAAAGGTTGATTGTTTGATCGTCCCAATCTTAGATGACAAAGCCAAAAATCAAATGGAACTTTGAAAAGGTGGTCGGCCTGATCATCATTGGAATCCTGGGGCTCTACTACGTCTTTTTGTTCTTTTTGTTCTTATTAATCAAATACTTATGAATAGTCAAAATTTTGACAATGCGACTGCTTTAATTTCCTTGGTTTCTATCGAGGATGTTTTATTTTGGCCGATAGGAAGAGTTCTTTAATTTACCTCTCAGTCGGAGCATTGCCTTGGTGTGCAGTTGTGAAACTCTTGATTCATTAACTCTTAAAACCGCTCCAATTTCTTTCATTGTTAATTCTTCGAAGTAATATAGGGAAACAACCAAACGTTCCTTCCGACTGAGGCAATCCACCGCATCTGCTAGAATCTGCTTGAGTTCTTCTTTTTCGAAAACATGTGGAGGACCCTTTTCAGCGTCGTCGGGGTAATAATTAATCAAACTTTCAGCGTCGCTATCTTCTTCACCAAACCTGCGGGATGCATCATAGAAGCTTCCGATGCTTAACCCAGTTAGTTGGTCTTCTAGCTTGTAGAGCTCCTCAAGTTCGATTCCCATTTCCGCGCAAATTTCATTGTCGCTGACTTCGCGGCCTAGTTCCTGCTGCAGCTTTTGGGATACCTTCGACAGCTCTTTACTCTTCTTTCTTAAAGACCTCGGTGCCCAGTCGAGTTCTCGGAGGCTGTCAATCATGGCTCCGCGGATGCGCAGTTCTGCATAGGTCTTGAATTTGACTCCGCGGGACGGCTCAAACTTTTCAATGGCATCCATCAAACCCAAAACCCCAGCGTTGATTAGGTCATTAATCTCAATGTTTGGAGGCAACTGACTCGCTAATCGGTAGGCGTGGTACTTGATCAGGGGGACGTGTTCCAGGATCAGGTCTTCACGCTTTTGGCTGGCAGAATTACTTCGATTTTGGACTACAGCTTTCTTCTGGGGCTGGGTTTGTAACATCGTTTTTCTCCTAAGACCTGAAATAAAGCAAAGAGGGGGTCAAGAACTGATGATTCGCGAAGTGGGATATCAGTCGTTCTCTGGATTTGTCGTCATTTCCTGCTATACATGCATTGTGTCGACTTACCCCGGACAAGATCATTGGCTTCTGACCTCTATTTATTCAAAATCCCAAACACGATGACTTCACTAAAGCAAAAGTGTGACCAGGTAAAAATGTCCGATCAAAAAAATGAGTTAAAAATGTGAGATTAGGTTTAAAGAGTTGAAATGTAAGGGGATAAAACTTACTGAAAAATGAGTGGAGGGAACGGAAGGCGGGTTTATTGGATTACGAATTTGTAACTTTACCAACTTTATAGTCAATTATTTGGCTATATAGTCAATTAATTGACGATAAATTGTCGATCCTTTGTCAGCTTTTCTCCGCCGACAAACTTATTTTTCGATAGAATCCAGACAAAACTTTAGGCCAAATTTCTTTAATTTGAATTTTCCCGAGTTCACTTTTCCACGTGGCTAATCCAATCTAGGCTGGTGGGGTTCGATCTAGAATTGGGATAGGTCTACCCTGTGAGTCGACGGCGACGCAGACGACCTCGGCCTCGGTGACTCTTACAAGTTGCTTCTGGCCTTTTGGCTGAGCCCGTTCAGCTTCCACATCCACTTTCACCGTGAGGGAAGTTGTCCCGAAACGCACGATGCTGGCATAAAAACTAACGACATCTCCCAGTTGGACCGGAGCGACGAACTCTACAGTATTCATCGCCTTGGTGACAAAATTCTTGTTGGACTGTTTGTATGCTGCAACGGCGGCGGCCTGATCGATGTAACTAAGGATAACCCCACCGAAGATCGTCCCCCGCGCGTTCGTATCTTTTGGCATCATGATGACGCGAATAGCTGGGTTATTCCGGTCCATTTCATTGTGCCTCCCGCATTAAAGATTGATCGTCCGCTTTGCATCCTAATCGGGTAAAGTAGTTATTAGGAACTATTGCTTTTAAAGAAGTCTTTTAAAGCTTCCTTGGTGCTTGGGAAGGCCAGCTCTTCCCAAGGGATTTCGTGAGGGGAGAAAGTTCGAACTTCAAGGGTCTCATCGGCTGGGAGAAGCTTTCCACCTTCCATTCGAGCGACATAGACAACGATGATAACGGGGCTTTGAGGGTAGGAATAGACTCCCAGTAAAGACTCCAGCTGCACCTCGAGGTTAATTTCCTCTCGGGTCTCTCGAATCGCGGCAGCGGTGACCGTTTCACCGCGATCGACGTAACCACCGGGAAAAACCCACTTGCCGTAGCCTGGCTGAATGCTCCGCCGGAGCAAAACAATTTTTTGGTCAATCTTTACAATACAGCAAGCGGCGATTTTGGGGTCCTGAAAGAAAACGAACTTACAGCGGGAACAGACCATTCGTGCGGGCTCAAGAGGTTTGAGTACGATCAATTCCAATGGGCCCCCGCATTTTGGACAAAATGAATACTCCATATAGACTGGTGCTATGCCATATCGCTGGAATGGCTGGACAGTCCTCCTGAATGCTCGTGGCAGCGATCGAGGTGAAACCCGCTCACGATGCACATTCTTTCAAATAGGAGTCATCGCAGCCGGCAGCGACCAGCTACACCCCAAAAGACGACGAGGTCGAAAGGTTTAACTTGATTTTCCCTTAACGCGTCATAGAATGACACCAAACGAGTTGGTCGATTTCGTACCAACGGCAATCCGAAGGGTTCAAGGTTTATGGCTCAGAAGCATATTCTGGTTGTGGACGACGATCAAAACATATTGACCTTAGTCAAGACCATCTTGACACAAAAGGAATTTAAAGTCTCCACTGCCCTCAATGGGGCTCTCGCCGTGGAGCTCCTGAAGCAGGACAAGTTTGATGCGATCATCACGGATGCTTTGATGCCTCAAATGGACGGCAATGCTTTGGCCCAGGTGGTCAAGAATGACCCAATTTTCAAGAATATCCCCGTCATCATGGTGACGGCCAGCAAAGAGACAGACATGATCAAGAGAAGCTTTTCTTCGGGTTGTGTGCTTTTTCTGCCGAAACCATTCACTGCCGCAAGTTTGATCTCATTGCTGCAGCTGGTCCTCAAGTAACCTCTCGTTCTCTAGCGGACAGTGATTTGCTTCTCTTTGCGATCCTCGGAAGTCAGCGGAGAGCTCTTTCCCGGGGCAATTTGACTCGGGAGGAAAGAGGAAGCAGGGATTGGCAAGTGGTAATGCAGGGGGGAAATCCGTCTGAAAAAATTAACGGAAAGACTGACTCATTTGATGTCCAATTTTCTGATTTTGTTTAGTAACGTTTTGTAGCTCACATTAAGCATGGTTGCCGCTTGTTTCCGGTTCCATTGAGTCTGTTGCAAAGCTCTCAAGATTACCTCTTTTTCGGCGGTGGAGGTAAGGCTCCGACTCATATTTTTGAGGCTCATTCCTCCAACGGCGTCATCATTAACCGTCTCAACGCCTGGCTTTTCATGGGGAACCTTTTCAACCTTCCTTCGATCTTCAGATTTCTGGACCAGTTCTTCAATGATTTGTTGCTCGTTTCCAAAGATAACAAACCGCTTCATGACATTCTCAAGCTCGCGGATATTGCCGGGCCAATCGTATTGCAGCATGTATCCCATGAGGCTTTGGGTTATGGGCTGAGCCCCGATGTTATATTTCCGGTGGTGTTTGTGGACGAAATGTTCACAAAGCAGTGGGATTTCTTCCTTTCGTTCACGCAAAGGGGGGATTGTGATGTTGACGACATTTAATCTATAATAGAGGTCTTCACGAAATCGGCCATCCTGCATGCCCTGTTCCAGGTTCTGGTTAGTGGCTGCCAGAATTCGCACGTCAATGACTACGTTCTTTTTCCCGCCGAGCCTTGAGTACTCGCTATCCTGCAAGACATGGAGCAGTTTGGCCTGAAGGACTGGAGCCATGTCTCCAATCTCATCCAAGAACAAGGTTCCGTAATTGGCTAATTCGAACTTCCCTTGTTTGAGGCGAAACGCCCCCGTAAAAGCACCCCGTTCATAACCAAAGAGCTCGCTTTCCAGCAACTCCGAGGGGAGAGCAGCACAGTTGACCTTGACAAACGGCTTATCCCGTCTGGGAGATCCCCGATGGATTTCGCGTGCCACAATCTCTTTTCCCACGCCGCTTTCTCCCTGGATAAACACGGTGACATCCGTATCTGCGATTTGAGTAATGAGTTCACGAATCCTGACCATTTTAGGATTCGAAGCAATAAAGCGATATTCCTCGGTGAGTTGCTCATTCTGCTCGCGCAGAATCTTGTTTTCTTCGACGAGTTTCTTGCGATCTAACGCTTTTAAAATCGCAATCTCCAACTCGGCTTCCTCGAAGGGCTTGTTGAGGTAGTCCGTGGCACCCGATCTCATCGCTTCGACAATCGTACGGGTTTCACCAATGCAGGACAACATGATGACAGGAAGTTCCTTGTTCGATTTTCTCAAACGCTTCAGCGTTTCGATGCCATCGATATTGGGCATCAGAATGTCCATTAGGATCAGCGAAGGCGGGGGATTCGCGCCAAAATATTCAATGGCTTCATTTCCGCTCGAGACGGTAGTGACTTCATAGCCCTTCAGCTTTAAGAGAGTTCTTAGGTAATTCCTGATTCCCTCTTCATCATCGACGACTAAGATTGATGTGATTTCGTTCATAACACCATTTCCAAACTCAAAACACAGAATGGATCCACTAGTTGACTTCTGGTTTCATTCCCATGGCCCCACCAGGACTCATCGGCAGCACAAACGCAAAACGGCTGCCTTTATTAATTTCGCTTTCAACCCAGATCGTTCCTCCATGAGCTTCAATAATCCGCCTGGATATGGCCAAGCCCAGACCGAGTCCCGACCGCTGCAACAACTGAGAAGAAATCTGAGTGAATTCTTCGAAAATCTCACTTTGATGTTGAGGTGAAATACCAGGACCCGTGTCACAGATTTCAATCAGAACGGCGTTTTTTGCCAAACTCCCATTGGGTTGACTGGTCGAATGCTCTTCTTTTCTCGTATGAGCAGAACTCGGGCGACGAGTTGGCAGATTCCCCTTATCCCAGGAGAGAGGCCAAGCAGAAAGGGAGACGCGCCCGCCGGTCGGTGTAAACTTGACCGCATTGTCCAGCAGGTTTGTGAGAACCTGATTGATTTTCTCTCGATCACAATTTAGCTGGGGCACATCCTTATTGATCCTTACACGCAAAAGCAGATCCTTCTTATTGGCCGTTTCTTTAATTTGACTTGCGACGAGCTTTGCATTCGATGCCAAGTCATATTCCTGATAAACAAGTTCCAACTTCCCAGCTTCTATTCGGGAAAAGTCAAGAAGTGAGTTGACGATTCGGATTAACCTGGCGCAGCTTTGTTCCGATTCCAAAAGAACTTCTTTTTGTTGGGGGAGAAGTTCACCCAATCGCGCGTCTAGCAAGATGCGATGATAGCCTTTGATGACTGTTACGGGGGTTCTGAGCTCGTGAGTTGCTTTGGCCAGAAAGTTATTCTTTAATTGATTGAGTTCCTGCAATCGAGAGTAGGCTAGCAGCAATTCCCGGTAAGTCAACTCACGCTCTAGAATCGCCTCTCTTTGACGAACCACCGATCCATCCAGTTCTTTCTGGACTTTTGTATTTTCCTTTTCAGCAAGATAAATGGTTTGCATCAACTGGATCTTGTCACGAATTAAATTGACCGCCATGGAGAGAATTTTGGGATGAACTGGACTATTCAGGAAGAACTGCGCGCCAAGATCCCAAGCCAACGAAACCTCTTCATCCGCACCCTGGCCGAGAAAAAAGGTAGGGGGAGCCTTTCGATTGGTCCATTTCTCCTGCAGTGTTTGCCTCATTGCCGTTAAATGGCTTCCCAGTTCAATGATTACCAAATCTCCATTCGAGCTCTCAAGAGAGGCAAGACCCTCTTCGAGGCTAGATCTAGAGACAAGAGAGTGATTTTCTGCAAGCGCAAACTCTTTTAGAGCTGCCAGCGTTGTCAGCTGTTGATAAATCAGAAGAATATTCACTTAACTCGTTCTAGCTATTCGACCTACTGGCTGGAGACTTTAGTAAAATCTCATTCGCGATGACTTGAGGATGAGAATATAGCACATTTTGAATGGACAAACGATTGTGCTTAACTTTAAGAATCTTTCGATTTTCCCTCAATCGTCCCAGACACTTCTTATATTTATCGGATGAATATTAGAGGGAATGATTCAACTGATGGATGTTAAAGCAAACTTGCGGTGATACCGATGATGTGAACCATGGCCCCCCTTTCCCGCACGAGGCTAAGGGACTATTTCCAGAAAGCGGTTTGGGAAGAGATCATGACTCGGATAAACGCCTCAGGCATTTTAAAAGTTCTCATCGTCATTTCCATTCTCATAGCCGGATCGGCTTGGATCGGTGTTTTAATCAATCGCCCATTTCTGAGGGGGCCAGAGAAAAGGACTTTCACAATGAAACAAGTGGACGGTCACTCTATCTTCGTACCGATTGATGATTCGCCGCCCAAAACTTCCGTTACCCCGGAGCGAGTTGAGTTGGGCGAACTTAAAACCCTTGTTTCAAGCGGAGGAGTCGTGTTGGTCGATGGCCGAGCGGTAAAGGATTTTGAAGCAGGGCATATCCCTGGCGCATACAATCTTCCTGCCTTAGAAATGGAGACTTTTTTTCCACAGTTCGCCGCTCAAGTCACTCATGACCAATTATTGGCGGTTTATTGCGGGGGGCACGACTGTAGCTTGGCGCAGATTTTGGCGGGATCGCTTGCCAAGAAGGGATTTAAGCGGCTCAAGATCTATTTTGGCGGCTATTCAGAATGGTTTCTCGGTGGGAATCCAGTCGAAAGAGGAAGCGGAAAAAATGCAGCACGAAAATAAGTTGAGGGAAATTCTTGCTCATCCGAAAACCCTTTTCTCTGTTCGCCTATTATTGGGAATCGTTTTTTTCGTTTCCAGCTTCGGAAAAATCTTGGATCCTCAGTCCTTTGCCGAGAATTTGGTTGCTTATCAGCTCATTCCGTCCCCTCAGTGGGTGAGGTATGCTGCTGCCACGCTTCCATGGGTTGAATGGTTTTGTGGCGTCTTCTTGCTTCTTGGAGTTTTCACCCGGAGCGTTGCCATCCTCAGCAGTGGGTTGTTTGTGACCTTCATCGCTGCCATGAGCACAGCCCTATTTCGGGGGCTTAATATTCATTGTGGGTGCTTTGCCTCTGGGGGGGAAATGATCGGGCCATTGAGTCTCATGAGAAATTTTTTCTTCCTGGCTCTCAGTTCAATTCTGATGTTATCGGATCCTGACAGTTATGCCCTTCAGCAGGTGTTGAGCAGAAAAAGACGCTCTGAAAAATAAGAATTTACAAAGATCTTGTAGGCCAACCAAGCCGAATCATGGATGAACTAGCTCTTCAGGCCTTTTTGCCTCCCGTCGCGCGAGAGCTTTCCACTTGGTAAGTCCACGGAAAGTTCAGGGGATCAACAGCAATTTGCCGGTGGACTGTCGTGACTCCAGATGACGATGGGCCGCAGCAGCTTCGGCAAGAGGATATGTCTGGTGAATACGGATCTTAAGTTTCCCGGAAGAGGTCCAATTTAAGATATCTCTTGCCCGCCAAAGGAGTTCCTCTTGGGTTAGGGTATAGTGACCCAAGGAAGGCCGGGTCAAGAACAATGAGCCCTTGGAGGCCAAAATCCCTGGATCGAAAGGAGGAACCACTCCACTGGATTGCCCAAACAAAACCAACATTCCTCTAGTACGAAGACAATTCAAGCTCTTTTCGAAGGTAGTCTTTCCAACGGAATCATAAACAACCGGGACGCCTTTCCCTTCGGTCAGTCTTTTAACCTCACTTTCAAAATCAGTTTCGGTGTAGAGAATGACTTCATCTGCTCCAGTCTCCCGGGCTAATTCGGCCTTTTCCCTGGAAGAGACTGTGCCAATGACACGAGCACCCCGCTGTTTTGCCATCTGGATGATGAGCAAACCCGCGCCTCCGGCCGCTGCATGGATAAGCACGGTGTCCCCTTTCTGGATTGGGTAAGTCGTCTGTGTCAAGTAATGCGCTGTCATGCCTTGCAAAAGACCTGCCGCGGCTAGCTCGAAACTAACTTCCTCTGGTAGTTTAACGAGTTGCCAGGAAGGCACGATGGCTCTTTCTGCATACGATCCAATGGCCATAGCATATCCAACTCGGTCTCCGGGCTTTAAATCCGTTACACCCGGACCGACAGATTCGACGACGCCGGCAGCTTCCATGCCAGGAGTGAAAGGAACAGGGACTTTGTAGAGGCCGGTCCGATGGTAAATATCGATATAGTTTACGCCGATCGCCTTGATGTTAACTGCAGCATTACCTTTTCCTGGCTCAGTGGTGGCGGCGTCTTCAAAGGACAATACGTCTGGGCCCCCGAATTGGTGAATTTTAACCGCCTTCATGGCTCTCTCCTTGCTAATGAATGGATTCTCCAATGTGTGTTCACAGACAAAATTTCCTCTATCTTGCCCAGATTGTCAACATCCCCTGATTTTAACTCCACGCAGAAATCATCACTTTTGCTATGGTTCTTGCATATTCTTTTCAAGTCGGCTAAAAAACACGGTTGGCTCAAGACATGAAACGTGAAAAATTCGACCAAGAATTAAATGATATCAGGGAACACTTGATCGGGTCCAGGGATGCGCGGCTGGTTCTGGGCGAAGTTACCCAGTTGATGGAGAAGGTTGTTTCTGACTCGTTCTCCGAGGCGCATCCGCTTCTGGAAGCAAGCGGAAGCAAGGTTGCCTTATTGGCGACGGGAGGATTTGGCCGACGTGAATTGCATCCTCACTCCGATGTGGACATTATTTTACTTTTCGAGAATCCGCTGCTTTCCAGCGACGAGAAATTCCTCCGAGCCTTTCTTCATCCTCTTTGGGACCTTGGACTCAACATCGGACAGCATGTCCTGCAGCTGAGACATTATGATTTCGAGTTGAGAAATTTGGAACTTGCCACAGCGCTGTTGGACATCCGCTTTATTGCCGGAGAACACACGATTTTTCAATATTTCAAAAGCGAGGAGCTTCCTCGTGTTCTCTCGAGACGTAAGAAAGAGATCTTGAAAGCATTAATTGCTTCCAATGAAGAGAGGCATAAGCGATTCAACGAAACCATTTATCAACTCGAGCCGGACATCAAAGATGCGCCAGGCGGGTTGCGCGATTTTCAGTTGTCGCGGTGGATCGGAAGGATCCTTTTCGATCTCGAGCGCCTCGAAGACTACCCGGCCCATGATCTCTTGACGACAGAGGAACTCTCTCGGAATGTTGATGCACAACAATTTCTGCTGCTCGCTCGGAACCACTTACATTTTCTTACGGGGCGAAATCGGAATGTGCTTTCGCACGACTTACAGATTGAGATCGCTGGACTCTTGGGTTATGAGGGAGAAAGTAGCTCTGCCGTTGAGCGCCTGATGAAAGACTATTTTCTGAGAGCCAAGTCGATCTATGGCTTTAGAGAGTCGATGATCCGGCGAGCCTTTCCTCCAACCCGAAAAACTGCCGGGAGGCTGCAGTCCCCTCACTGGAGCACAACCATAGTCCGTCGCGGGGCCCTCGGTTTCCCGAGTGAAGCGGTCATTGTCGATCACCCCGCCAACATGTTGAAGTTGTTTTGCCGTTCGGTGAAATACCAGATCCCAGTGAGCGAGCAGGCTTTAGATCAAGTCAAGAAACACCTCGATCTGATCGATGAAGAAACCCGTAGTTCCAATGAAGTGCGGGATCTCTTCTTGAAGTTGCTCAAACAACCCAGAGGAATTTATCAAGCCCTCGTGTTAATGCATGAAATTGGATTACTGGGTGCTATTTTCCCGGAATTTGACCGCATCCGCTGTCACGTGATCCAGGACTTCTTTCACAAATATACAGTGGACGAACATTCTTTGTTGACCATCAAGAATTTAGAAGACCTCTACCACACGAGGAAGGCCAAAGAAAGACGTTTTGCTGGGATTCTCAAAGCCCTTCCTCGACCGGACCTGGTTTTGTTCTCCATGCTTTTCCATGATGTGGGGAAGGCAGACCCCGGCAACCATTGTGAGAACAGCTTGCGAGCGATCGACGCGATTTCCAGCCGCCTTCGCATCTTAGAGGAGGAGACCAGTACGATCCAATTCCTGGTTCAGAACCATCTTGAGATGTCCGTGACCTTTCAGAGAAGAGATATTACCGACGAATCCGTGATCAAACGGTTTGCGGATTTCGTCGGGTCTCAGGAGAATTTGCGGATGCTCTGTCTTGTAACCTATGCGGATATCAAGGCAGTCAGCTCTGAAGCGCTGACCCCCTGGAAAGCAGATTTGCTGTGGCAGCTTTATGTTGAAACCGAAGCTCAGCTGACGCGCCAGTTTGCAGATGATCGCTGGCGGACACAGGCCGATGGGAATTTGATGCAAGAAGTCGCCACTCAACTGGGCTCTGCCTCAGAGACTTATAAAGATCAGCTTCGGGTGTTCCTGGATGGGTTTCCCCGCCGCTATCTTCGTTTTACGCCCAAGAGAAAGATTGCCGACCACTTTCGCCTCTCCGAGAAATTGAAGACCCCGAATGATGTAGCTTTCAAATTGGTGCGGTCCCGTACTACTTTCGAATTGAGCCTCATGGCCTTCGATCGTCCGTTCCTATTTGCAGACTTAACCGGGGTATTGTCTTATTTTGGGATGAATATTTTGAGAGGCCAAGCTTTTGCGAACAATCGTGGAATGATTTTGGACATCATAGAATTTGAAGACGAACTCCAAACGTTCAAACTCAACAAGAGTGAAATTGAAAATTTTCGATTCACGTTGCAACGGGTCTTAGGGGGGGAGGAGAGCTTATCTCAGTTGCTCCAGCGAAGGGAAAGTAGTATCCTCTTCCAGCGTAAACACAAGGGTTCCGTAGCAACATTCATAAATTTTGATGACCGTTCTTCAGAGAAGTATACAATCGTTGAGATTGTCACACGCGATCGTTACGGTTTGCTCTCAACCATAGCCCGAACTTTCGCTCAGAACGCGTGCAATATTGAAGTGGCTCTTATTTCTACTGAGGGAATCGGGCCATAGATGTTTTCTATCTGACCCAAGGAGGCGGTAAGCTTGACCAGAGTGCCAAGGAGAACCTGTCTTCCGTGATGATGAGGACTCTGGATGCCCCTCTTTTATAGGAAGTCGTGGATTGCTTCGGAAGGTGATCCTGTGGCACGATTTTCAGCCGAACCCCAGGGAAATTGCTCAGAAGGTGACTCAATAACTCCATTCATTGCAAAGAGACTCGATACTCTCACGAAAAGGGGAACTCCATGAAACTCGTGAAGTGCATTATCCGGCCAAACAAATTAGAGGAAGTACGGGAAGCCCTCGGCAAACTCAACGTATCCGGGATGACCGTGACGGAAGTCCGCGGGCACGGAAGACAAAAGGGGCACAAAGCCATTTATCGCGGTCGGGAATATAGCGTAACTCTCCTGCCGAAGATGATGATCGAAATGGTGCTCACCGATGATCTCGTCGACGAAGTTGTCAAGGTGGTTATTGAAACCGCTCGAACAGGTGAGATTGGAGATGGTCGGATTTTTGTCCTTCCGGTTGAGCAAGGATACAACATTCGCACCGGGGAAAAAGATGTTGCTTAGTTCTTGCCGAACCGTGCTGGCGGATCGCAGTTCCCAATGGAGACACTCCAGCCAGTAATACTAGCGTTCAAGCAACATTGTAAAATTGATACCGGGAGGAATTATGGGGTCGCATGGCTGCAGAGGACCCTTTTCCCCCGGCACTCGTACGCTTTGATTAGTTTCCGCAACTCCTGATACTTTGTTGAATGATGCGGGATAGGGCTTGCAACAGCCCGTACGGAAACACCTCTTTAGGCCAGGCACGACACATGATTGGGTCGGTTCTGTAGCGGCCGGGGTCCTGATGGATTTCATGCTCGTGGTCTGTCGCCTAATAATTTCGTGGCTCCCCTATATTCCCAAGAACTAAGAGACATAGCCATCCAAAGCATTTCATGTCCTCGGTGACATACCTACAAACCGGTTTTAACTTCATTGGAAAATTGATCCGGCATCGCGGGTTAATCAAGAATTTGGTTATTCGCGACCTGAGGAGCCGGTATGTCGGGTCCGCGATGGGTCTATTTTGGTCAGTGATCCATCCTCTCGTATTGCTTGCCAGCTACACTTTTGTGTTTTCCATTATCATGAAACAAAGACTGGGTCCAGAGGCGGGAACTTCGAGCTTTGCCATTTACCTGTTCTGCGGAATACTCCCCTGGCTGGTCTTCCAGGAAACGTTGACGCGTTCAAGCAATATTCTTGTTGACCACTCCAATCTCATTACCAAGACTCTCTTTCCGTCCGAAATCCTGCCCGTCTCGGTACTGATTGCGAATCTCGTCAACCATTTCATCGGACTGGGGATATTCCAGATCGTTTGCTTCTTTTATCTGCAATCGTTCAGTTGGATGATCATCCTCATTCCCGTCTATCTTTTTGCGCTCTCGTTGTTCGCTTTGGGACTGAGCTGGTTTCTCGCGAGTGTGCAGGTATTTTTAAGGGACACGGCCCAAATCCTGACGGTTGTCCTGACTTTTTGGTTCTGGTTTACGCCTATTTTTTTCGACGAGCAGAGACTCCCGCAAAATTTGAGAATTGTCATGCAACTCAACCCTCTCGCTGCTGTGGTGACCGCATATCGCAATTGCCTGCTCAACCACGAACTTCCCCACCTGGCGTCATTACTGCTGCTTTATGCAGTGGCCATCGCTGTTTTTATTGGGGGTGGGCTATTCTTCAAATACTCCAAACGCAGTTTTGCGGACGTGTTGTGATGGACGCCGTCAACGTTGAAAGAGTCTTCAAAAACTACAGGATCTATTCAAAACCTGTCGACAGGCTAAAGGAACTTTTCCAAAGGCGAAAAAAATATCACACGGATTTTTGGGCTCTCTCGGATGTTACCTTCACTGTCAGAAGAGGGACGACGTTTGGGGTTATTGGGGAGAATGGCTCTGGCAAGAGCACTTTGCTTCAAATCATTGCCGGGACACTGCAGCCTACCTCGGGGCAAGTGTCTCTCGGCGGAAGAGTCGCTGCACTGTTGGAATTGGGGGCGGGATTTAATCCGGAATTTTCTGGGCGGGAAAATGTCTTTCTCAATGCGGCGATTATGGGTCTTTCCACCTCTGAAATTGAAGAAAAGTTTCCTGATATTGAGCGATTTGCGGAGATTGGAGAATTTATCAATAAACCGGTCAAAACATACTCAAGTGGCATGTACGTCCGCTTGGCTTTTGCAGTTTCGATTCATGTTGATCCGGAAATACTCCTCGTCGACGAGTCGTTGTCCGTGGGGGATGTTTACTTTCAGCAGCGCTGCATCCGCAAGCTTCGCCAGATGAAGGAAGAGGGGAAGACCATTTTGTTTGTTTCTCATGATATGACTGCAGTCAAGAATCTTTGCGAATCAGCCGTATGGCTGGATCACGGCAGGGTGAAAGAAGTCGGCAACCCGGACGAAGTTGTTGGCCATTACCTGGCAGAGATCACACAGCGAAAAGATCCCTTTGCGACTTTGCAGGGGGAACGAGCCTCGTTGCCTCCACGACCGGATTCTATCGGCCCTTCCGATCTCATTGTGCAGTCCCTCCCGAATATTGACCGCCGCTGGGGAAATGGACAGGCGGAAATCCTCGGAGTTCAGTTATTGGACGGCCAAGGGTGCCCGTGCGATAGCCTCACTCATGGAGATTCATTGACCGTCAGGGTCTCGATTAAATTTAATCGCTCACTCCCTCACCCGATTGTGGGATTCCTCATGAGGAATCGCCTGGGGGAAGATATCGCTGGAATTAATACCTCTGCCGAAGGCATTGTCTTACCCCCGGCAGACGGGTTCCAGATCTATACGGTGGATTTCCGTGTTCAAGTGCCCTATTTGCATCCTGGAAACTATTACTTTTCACTCGCTGTGGCGAATGGGACCCACCTGGACAATGTCATTTGCGATTGGATCGACAACGCAATCTTGCTGTCGGTAAAGCAGCGCCTGCCGGTATATGGTTATATGAGATTTGATTGTCAGATCGAGTTAGTCCACGTCTCTTCAAATCATTTGTTGGTGTAAAAGGTAAAAGTACGAGGTTTCTATGGAGTTTACCGGCGAGCGCGTTGTCCCTGGCAAGGTCGAGCCCGACTTATTGAACGAGCACCTTTCCAGATACTTGTTCGCCCGTGGTTTCGCGTCCTCACGACAAGTGTTAGACCTCGGGTGCGGGACTGGCTATGGCTCGGCTATTCTAGCGGAGTCCGCCATGAGTGTCTTTGCAGTTGACATCTCCAGGGAAACGATTGCTTATGCGCGTGAAAACTATGCGCAACCGGGAATAGACTTCCTCGTGGCAAACTGCACTCAACTACCTGTAAGATCGGAAAGTCTAGATCTGGTGGTCTGTTTCGAAGTTGTGGAACATCTTTCTGAGCAAGAACGTCTGCTCGATGAAATATCCCGAGTTTTGAAGCAGGATGGACTTTTGGTGATTTCCACGCCCAATCGGCTCTATTACACGGAAGAACGGCAGGAAATTAACCCTTACCACATGCATGAGTTCGACCATGAAGAATTCTCGTCCTACTTGAAGCGATGTTTTGAGGAGGTTGAAATCTGTTTTCAGAATCAAGTCTCCTCTATCTTCTTGGGGGACCCTGAACCTTCCAGAGCGCTAAACACTCACATTGAGAGACTTGATCCCAAATGGAAGACCACTTCGAACTTTTTCCTGGCGGTATGTGCCAAGAAAGCAGGGCGCATCCCCCCATATCAGAATTTGCTCTTTTTACCTTCTACAGCCAATCTCCTGAGGGAAAAAGAGGAGTGGATTGGTGAACTGGAATCCCGGATTAAAGAACTCGATAGAAGAATATTAACGCTACAAAAAGAATATGACCAACAAGTTGAAGAGAGCACTGCCCAACTGACTAAGTGCCATCAGGAGTTTTTGGAGAGGACGGACTGGGCCAATCGCCTATCGGATGACCTAAGGCAAAGGGACGAACAGATCACCCAGCTCCAGAGGGAATATGATGAAAGAACTGAGTGGGCGCTTCGCCTAAACAATGAATTAGGCCTTTGTCAGGCCAAGCTGGAAAGGCTCAAGCAGTCAAAACTCTACCGTTTTAGTAAGGTTCTAGGACTCGTGCCCAAGATCTGAAACGATAGGTTAAAGTCGACAAATTTGGATCTCGAGTCGATTCTTCACGTAAACTGTGCAATCATTCGTTTTTTGGGCGTTTCAAACTGATTTTAACTTTGTTATATAGAAATGAGTCCCCCCAAGAGAGTCATTGAGTTGGGGGCTCACAGTTGGCACGAGCGCAACTGACTAAATCTTCTGCGGAGGATTAAGATGATCTTAGTGGTTGGAGGCGCAGGTTATGTAGGTTCCGTTTTAGTTCGAGAATTGTTGGAGCGCGGCTATGCGGTCAAGGTATTTGACCGTCTGTATTACGGCGACCAGGGTATCCGTGAAGTATTGGAAAGAATAAAGCTTGTGGCCGGAGATATCCGAACCATGGATAGTTCGGTGTTGGACGAAGTGGATGCAGTGATTAATTTGAGTGGTTTGTCCAATGATCCTACTGCCGAATACAATCCCAAAGCCAATTTTGAGATGAATACCCAAGCGACGGAACACCTCGCCAAGATTTGCAAGAAACGAGGCGTCCGGCGATTCATATTTGCATCCTCTTGTTCCATTTATGATGTTGGCATCGGGAATGATGAAAAGGATATTCTCTTGGATGAAGAAGTCCCGGTGAATCCAAAAGCGGCCTACTCGAGCTCAAAGTACCAAGCCGAGAGGATCTTGTTGTCCATGAACGATGAGGACTTTTCTCCGGTCATTCTTCGCAAAGGGACGATCTACGGATTTTCTCCAAGGATGCGCTACGATCTGGTAGTCAATACGTTCTTGAAAGATGTCCTCTCGAAGGGATATCTCACCACCCATTATGGTGGAGAGATGTGGCGTCCTCTTGTGGATGTGCGGGATGCAGCCCGTGCGTACATTACATGTTTGGAGGCAGAGGAAAGTAAGGTGAAAGGCCAAATTTTCAATGTGGTCTATGGGAATTTCCGGATCTCGGAGTTGGCCTTGCGGGTCATTGAAGCTCTCAGAGAGGTAGGGATCAAGACAGAATTGAAGCCGGATTATCGTTATCATGGGGTCCGGAGCTACCGTGTTTCCGGGAAAAAGCTGGAGAGAACACTAGATTTTAAGCCAGCGGTTTCGGTAGAAGAGGCTGTGAAAGATATGGTGGAAAGCATTTCGCGATACCGCTATTCGGATTTTGACAATCCTCGCTACAACAACATTGCCTGGATGAAACTCCTGGAGGAAGCCGACAAAATTATCCAAGTGACCGGATCCGTCTTTGACGTTACTTCGGGCCCCTCGTCCCAGCCCGCCGCGGGGAACCCGATGCGAAGGATGCAGGGAGCCGACCATTGAAGATCCTGCTGATCGGGGCGAATGGCCAGCTCGGGTCTGACCTCAGAAAATCCCTATTAGCGCATCAAGTTTCTGGAACGACCCATGCGATCCTCGATGTGACCATTCCCGAGCAGGTGGTTCAACAAGTCCAGGCCCTCCGCCCGGAAATTATCATCAATACGGCTGCTTTTCACAAAGTCGATTTGTGTGAAACGGAGAGCCTCGCCGCTTTCCAAGTCAATGCCTTAGGCGTTAAGAATCTATGCATAGCGGCCCGAGCCGTTGACGCCACTCTCGTCCATTTCAGCACGGATTATGTCTTTGAGGGGAACCTTCGTCGGCCCCTGTTGGAGCAGGATGAAACCAACCCGGTCAATGCTTATGGAGTCTCGAAGCTCGCGGGAGAGAAAATCATCCGCTATCTTTGGGAAAAGAGCTTTGTGATACGGACCTGTGGTCTGTATGGTCATGCAGGCAGTAGCGGAAAGGGCGGTAATTTTGTTGAAACGATGCTGCAAAAAGCTATAGCCCGTGACTCGATTCGTGTGGTCCACGATCAAGTGCTGACTCCAACTAGTACCCGCGAATTAGCCCGAAAGGTCGCGGAGTTGATCCAGACTAAGCATTATGGACTTTATCACGTGACGTCTCAAGGTGCCTGCTCCTGGTATGAATTTGCGGCGGCCGTCTTTGAATTTGTTGGAATCAAAGCAGACCTTTCGCCGACGACTTCGGCTGAATTCAAATCGCCTGCCAGGCGACCGGCCTTTTCCGTAATGGAGAATGCGCACCTCAAAAAATGGGGCATGGATGATTTAAAATCCTGGCAGGATGCTTTGCTGGAGTATATTTCGACGAGACCGTCAAAGAGTTGAGAATAAGTAGGTAGAGTCCGGTGAAACTGACAGTCATCATTCCTGTCTATAACGAACGATCGACCTTGTTGGAAATTGTCAACAAAGTGCAATCTGTCTCCCTCGAGAAGGAGATTATCCTCGTCGATGATTATTCGACTGACGGCACTCGCGGGCTACTGCAACAGTTGGAGAAAGAGGGAGTGAGAGTGCTTTATCATGAACGAAACATGGGGAAAGGGGCTGCCCTAAGAACAGGGTTTCAGCATGCAACCGGGGATTTTGTCATCGTCCAGGATGCCGACCTGGAATATGATCCAGGGGAATATCCTAAGCTGCTTCAACCTTTATTGGAAGGACAGGCGGACGTCGTGTTTGGTTCAAGGTTTAGCGGAAAACGTCACAATATGAGCTCTCTCCATAACTTTGGAAATCAATTCCTGACTCTCATGACCAATATTCTCTTCCAGACATCCATCACAGACATGGAGACTTGTTATAAGCTTTTTCCCAGAGAAACGATCCAAAGCATTCGAATCGTTTCCAATCGATTTAACTTCGAGCCGGAGATTACGGCTAAGCTCTTGAAGCGACGATTACGGATCGTTGAAGTCCCCATTTCCTATGCTGGAAGAAGCTTTGAGCAAGGGAAGAAAATCACCTGGCGTGATGGGTTTTCAGCCATCTGGACCCTGGTGAAATTCCGGTTCAGTAACTGAAATCACCGAGTAGGATCTCCCGGCTCCCAAATCCTTTCATGAATGTCTTTCAGTGCGATGATTTTGTCTGCCAGATTGTTTCGCCTCCGTTTTTGGACCTCCCTCGTCACGGTACTGTTCCTTCTGCCTTTTGACATTCTGGTTGGCCTTTCTCTTTTCCTGTCGGACCTTTTTTACTTTCTTCTCAGCCCCGTTCTCAGCCAACGAACGTTTGCCCCACCTTCAGGGGTGAATATCGAGAAGGCAAGTATCGTTGTCTTGAATTGGGAAGGGAAACATTTACTGGAAGAATTTCTACCTTCCGTTGTAGCCGCCGTTAAAGAGGATGGCCGTGACCACGAAATCCTAGTCGTTGACAATGGAAGCACGGATGGCAGTGTCGCCTTTCTAAAGGCCCGGTTCCCGGGTATTCGGGTCGTTCCGTTGCCACGAAACATGCGCTATACAGGGGGAAACAATGCCGGTATCCAAGCGGCTCTAAATGACATCGTGATCTTCCTGAATAATGATATGCAGGTGGACCCGGATTTCATCAAGCCACTTCTTGAGGGGTTTGCGCAGGAGGGTGTTTTTTCGGTCTCCTGCCAAGTCTTCTTTCAGGACAGAGAAAAGCGGCGTGAAGAAACCGGCAAAACACGGGCCCGCTGGAAATGGGGTTTTCTCGAACCTTACCACGACCAGATTCTGACTTCAGACATTCGCAAGAAGGTTGTACCCATTTTTTGGGGTGGGGGCGGGTCTTGTGCTTTTGACAAGAGAAAGGTTCAGGAAATCGGAGGGTTAGACACTCTATATGACCCTTTCTACCTGGAGGACACGGACCTCTCCTATCAGGCTTGGAAGAGGGGATGGAAAAGCCTGCTCGCTGTTGACAGCATCGTTATCCACCGTCATCGCGGGACGAACAAACTCAAATTTGGTGACAATTACGTCGATAACACGATCCGAAAAAACCAATACTTGTTCGTGTGGAAGAACATTACATCACTCCCGTGGACCATCCAACATGCCCTTTTTCTTCCCTTGACCCAAGCTCGGCTACTTGCCCAGACAACGGTCTCATTTGAATTTAAGGCTTTCTTCAGAGCGTTGATCCAGTTGCCCGAAGCGATCTTGAAGCGCCAACGCATGAGAAAGATTTATGTTATGGATGATCCCGATATTTTCCAGGAGACTGCGAAGGATCTTCCTGAGCAGGGGCACAGTTCCATTGATTTTTCCCAGTCTGACTTTCTAGACCAATTGGGAGAAGGATGGCACAACTTAGAAAACGACGGCGAAAAGAGTTTCCGGTGGACTGCCCGCGAATGCAGGTTCTTTTTGTTTTCGCTGGGGAGCGAAAGAATTTTGGAAATTCGGGGGACCATACCAGAAATTAACAACTACCTCAGTCGGTGCCAGAGGATGTCTGTTTACCATAACGACAGGAAGATTTATGAAGCCCGATGGAGCAATTCTGAAGAATTGGCGCTGTCAATTCCCATTCATGTGAGTAAACCCGGCTGCCAGGCCTTCAAGCTACTTTTGGCGCACAGCTTTTGCCCTGCTCAAATCGAAAAATCTGACGACCAGCGGGAATTGGGTGTGATCATAGCCGCAATGCGCCTGGTATAGGAGTACCTTTTCATTTTAAAGAACACGTTTCCATGATCAAGCTTGAAGAGACCCTGACAGGTTTTCTCTTGAAAAAAGGCTTCCATCCTAGCCTTCAGGGTCGGATCGGAAACATGGGATTCGTTAATGAATTTGTAGAATTTATCGCTGACTGAACCTCGAGATGCTGACTTTCAATTGTATTGGGTGATCCTGCTGATGCCTCCTCTCAAGATACTCTTTCTCTCCGCTCATCTGCCGGTACTTGGACTTCATGGTGGAGGAGCCAGGATGTTTCACAATCTGAAGATTCTGGCTGAGAAACATTTTGTTACCTTAATTTCATTTATTGAACAGGAGCAAGAACTGGAGAATATTCATGAAATAGAGGCTCTTGGTGTCCAAGTGAAGACCGTGCTACGGCGCCCAGTCCCGGGCACAAGATCTCCTGTTGTCCAAACCCAGAGAGCATTGGGAATATGCCTCAACCGACTTGAAGACTTTGGTTCGAGACGCTTTGGCCAAGAACCATTACGACGTTGTGCAAGTTGAGTTTATACAAATGGGACAGCACGTGCCCCCTGATGTTCCGTTACTCAGAATTCTTACGGAGCATGAAGTGCACTTTGCCAATTCTTGGGACGACGTTCGAACAGGGCCGAGTTACAGCGCAAAAATGGGCAAATTCTATGAATGGTTATCCCAGTTTAACTATGAAATACGAATGTGCCGACAGTTTGACCGGATTGTGTGCATGACGGAACAGGATCGTAGCCTTCTCAGTTCGTTCATCCCATCCGCTAAACTGAGATGGATTCCCATTGGAGTGGATAGCGACTATTTCCGGCCTCGAGTCCCCCAACCAGAAACGAGACTGATCCCCCGGTTGCTATTTGTTGGCAACTATCGACATCCACCCAATCGGGAAGCCGTCTTACTTTTTGTTCAAAAGATTCTGCCGCGGCTGCAATCCCATGTTGCCAACGTCGAATTCTGCATCGCAGGGGCCAACGCAGGTTTATTGGATCGAACTTTGCTGGAAGCGGGTGGCGGAACTCATCTCCTGGGTTACCTTCCGGATATCCGCGCGGCGTATGATCAGGCCGACATTTTCGTTGCACCCTTGCATTCGGGGAATGGCATGAGGGTTAAACTGCTAGAGGCTTTCTCAATGGGGAAGGCGGTAGTTGCCACGCGCCTCGCTGCAGCCGGATTTTCTGTCAAAGAGGGTGAACACCTGCTCCTCGCCGAAACCGCTGAGGAATTCTCAGACCAGATCACTCGACTTCTACTTCATCCCAACTTCAGAGCCGAACTTGGGGCAAATGCCAGGAAAATGATTCGGGAAAAGTACGATTGGAATGTCCTCCGTCCTCGCTTCCTCGAGCTCGTGGAGAACCGGAATGGCTGAAAGAGTTCTTTTGGTTTGCACATCGACAATTCCCAATGTCACGAGGGCATTAGGAATTCTGCATGACTCCGTGTTCCGATCTCCCCAGATCGACCTTCTGTGCAGCTCGGCAGATTTATTGGATTACGAGGGACAACCCCAAATTCAAAAAGTTCTGGTCTTCCCACATCGTCAGGAATATTGGGCGGCGCTGCAACTTTGCAGGCGAATTCGCAAAGCGAGCTACGATGTTATTGCGGTTCTTTGGTGCCAGGATGCTGAGCGGGCTAGAACGAAGACGTTTGCACTTCTCTGCGGAGGCAAACGTCTCTTAGTATTCAACGAAAATCTAGACTGTGAGTATTTGAAGCCGAGCTATCTCAAGGCCATCGTTTCTGCCAGAGCTCGTGAGGGTGCGCTGCTTCCACGGTCATGGGCACAGAGAATCCGAAAGCCCCTTTACTCTGGGTACTGGGCGGGCATGAGGTTAATGCTTCTCCCACTGCGATTTGTGATATTGGTGATCATGACCGGAGCCCTTTTTTGTTCAAGGTTGAAAAAGAACAAGTCGAGATCTTAGCTCACCCTAATGACAAACTGCCACCAGATACTCATAATCATGATCCCCCTTTGTATCTAAGACCAAATGGTCCCCTCGACCTTATCCAGGGCCATGTGAGGGAGCTTTAAAATCTGGTTAATCCGCACGGCCCCATGAAAAGGCATTACTCTCCCGATTTTTTCCATAAGATTCACTTTCCACCTCTTCTTGGGGTTTTGTCCGTAGATTGTCACTCTTTCAAACTCGGTCTTCAACAAGTCGAGGAATTCTTTTTCGGAATATTCCCGGATATGAAATGGGTTCCAAGGCCTATCGACAATCTCCTTCCCGGGATTGGTTACGGTTCGATTGGGTGTGGAACAAATGAAGATGCCTCCCGGCCCCAGGACACGATGTACTTCGGACAGGAATTCGCGGTCTTTTTCCAAATGTTCAATGGTCTCTAATGATATGAAGATATCGGCAGACTGATCGGGTACTGGAAGATTGAGAGCCGAGCCAACCTGAAACTTTAGATTGGGTGCCTGATATTTGAGAATGGATTGCGAAATTGTTTGTTCAGAAACGTCGAAAGCTAAAACTGAGCTTGCTCCAGCCGCCACAAACAGGCTCGAACCAAACCCTGTCCCGCAAGCGCAGTCAATTACGCGTTTCCCTTTTACCCGCTCAGCGGCAAAATTAAATCGAGCCAAGTGTTCATGCCCAACCCATTTCGGGATGAAGGCGTCATCGGATATGCGTTCTAGTTCGATTCCCATTCTTGACGTCTCCCCGAGTTCCCCCCGGAACCCGTCAGTATTGAAATGCCCGAGTCTTGTTTCTAACGCAACCCAGCTTTGATGTCATCAGCATTCTGTCTGTTCTGTCGGCCGCAGACGAACTGAAATTCGTTAGCAAACATGCACCTCCAAATGGATCCAACGAAACGTTCTACTGGGTACACATAACCTTCATAGATCTGGAAGTCTTTTCTCTCCACCATTTTTTCACCTGGGGTAGGGAGTCCCCTTTTGAGAAAATTCTGGTATAGCCAGACAGAAATACCTGGCATAAAGTCAATCTTCTCAATCCGAAGCCCTGCATCGTGAATCATTTCTTTGGCAGTCTTCAAAGTGTAATGATGCAAATGCGTTTTATCCAGAATTCCACCCTCCTCTAAGGGATCGAATTTCCCCAAGAGAAGACCGATGCGAACGTAGAAGCAAGCGACGTTGGGAAGGGAGATGTGGATTTGGCCATCAGAAGTCAGGTTCCGATCAAACAATCTAAGCGTTTCTATTGGATGAACCAAATGCTCTAAAACTCCCGCAAATAAAATGATTTCATATGATTCACGGATCTCGGTTCGAATCTTGATGGGATCGTTCAAGTCGATAAGAAATACCTTGTGCAGTCTCTTGGAGGCCATGACCAACTCCTCTTGAGAATTGGTAATTCCATCCACGCAATTTCCATTCTTCGACAGTAATTCACCTAGAGCGCCTGCTCCACAACCGATGTCCAATATTCTTGCACCGGAAATGTTTTTCAGATTGCGCCATAGTGGAATATTTACCGATTCATAAATCATAGATCTTCCTGAGAATTTTGCAGGTTCCTATCATTGGAACACTCATTGAAAATTTTCGAGTCGCTGGCCATCGCTGACGCAATTGAGGGAACCCGCGAAGGGTATTGAGTAGCTCTTAGAGCTTTTCTGCCAGGAAATAAAGCTCTCCCATCTTCAGCCTGGTTGGAGTTTCCCAACTGATTAGCTTGAAATATGACTTCAGGGCACTCCGTAACTGATCATCATTGCGGACGAGCGGAGGTTGTCTTGAAACATACTTATCCAAGAACACTCCGATCTTGCAATTTTGAATGGGAATGTCCTTCACGAAGAGCAGGCCATTCTCTCCCAGCAGGCGATGGCTCTCCTTGAAAATATGATTTTCAACCCCGTCTGGCAGATGATGAATAACATCAAGAATCAATACCAAATCAAAGGGCTCTTTGAGCTCTTCGAGCGATACTTGATGGAATTGCAAGTTGGGGAATTTCCACTTTTCTTGGGCAAAGTCAATCGCTTCGGCATCTTTGTCAATTCCAAGGAATTGTAAGTCGGTTCTTTCCTCTGCTAACTGAGAAAGCACATGGCCATATCCACACCCGATCTCAAGTACTCTTCCGGCGAGCGGCAAGACAGTACGAATTCGAGATAAGTCTAAGAGACTATTTCGTACTATGCGAAGCAGGGATGGTGAAAAGCGGCCAACAACTTTGCTAAAAAACGGCAATAATTGCCTCCTCTACAAATCAAGACTTTCACTCTAATTTCCAGAAAGGGTAAAGCACCGCTATAGGCTTCATCGTTTGAAGACCATTTGCCGCATTGAGAGTCGATAGGCCTTTATCCTTTGGGTAAATTGTTTGCTGGATATTCGGCGGATCTTAGTTCTGTGCATAAGTTGTGGCCAGGCTCGGTAAGCCGCATGAAATTGTGCTCGCAATAAAGCGGTGAGTAGATCCGGCCAGCGGCTTCCTTGCAGCGCTACACTCTTGCCTCTATTGGCGATGATGGCTATAGTCATTAGCGCAAATCGATAGACAGTCCATACTGGGAGTAACAGGATCATTCGTAATGGGAAGTTCCTGATTGCTACATAGAAATGGTTTCGTTCGACTAAGTAGAGCTTAATGGGCGAGTAGCCCCCGCTAGTTGCAGAGTATTTGTGATAAACAATGGCTTTAGGCGCTGCGACGGCTAACCATCCTGCCCATAACCCGCGCAAAGCCAGATCTGAATCCTCACAATAGGCAAAGAACGTTTCGTCAAATAATCCGATTTCATCCAACATTGTCTTACGATACAATGCAGCGCAACCACTGGGAATTAGGATTTCTTTCAAGTCATCATATTGGCTGTTATCGATTTCTCCTCTGCCAAGCCCTTGCGCAATCCCGTCACGGCAAATGACCAGTCCGCCGACCGAATCAATGACTCGCGGCTCATAGAAATTGAGAATCTTTGGAGCGACCATTCCCACCTTAGGGTTGGCTCCGGCTGCTTTGACCAGCTCTAATAGGAAATTCGGGTCTGCGCGAGTATCGTTATTCAGCAAGACAATGAATTCGCTCTCGGAATTGCAAATTCCAATGTTGTTCGCTTTTGCCCATCCGGAGTTCTCACATAATGACATAACACGGATTTTCGGCAAGATCCGCCTGGCGTTGAGGATTGAGTCATCCGTCGATCCGTTATCCACAAATAAAACCTCGAAGTCGGTGTAGGTTTGGTCATTGAGAGATTTTAAACAGTCCTCTAGTAACATAGTTCCATTATGGTTCACCACGATTATGGTAGCTTGTGTCATCCCATCTGCCCTGCTGATCTTATTCAACATTCAGAGACATGGGCAAAATAGCATTTCATACGGATCATGACAATTCTTTGGGCAAGATACTATGCGTGGATCTCATCTCCTTAGAAATGAATATGGGAAAAAAAGAAATTCTCAAATAAAATAACGGTTGCGTTCGAGGATATCCTCCCCGGGATATTGGGGGAAAGTGAGTCATATCCCCATGATACTCACCAATTCAATTCTCGGGAGTTTTCTAATATCTTGCGGGCTGGTTCAGTGAAAAACTTGATTGTCATCCCTGCATATAACGAGGAGGAGTCTTTGGAGAAGACTGTGGCGGGCTTGCAGTGTCTGCCCGCTGATTACGAAGTCCTCATCGTCGACGACGGCTCTAATGACAAAACAATTCACAGAGCTAGGAGTGCAAAGAAGGAAAGTAAGTTGGAAGTCCAAATTGTCAGCATGATTTCCAACGGAGGAATTGGAGTAGCTGTTCAGACGGGATACATATATGCCAAAAGGCGAGGGAACTATCGGTATGTGATTCAGTTCGATGCAGACGGACAGCATGACCCAGAGTACATAGAGTCTCTTGTTTCTGAGTGTGAAACGAACAAACTTGATTTGTGCATCGGGTCGCGTTTCCTATACTCGGGGAAGGGCAATTTTCAATCAACAATTCGGAGGCGGATGGGGATACGCTTCTGCTCCTCATTGATTCATTTGCTTTCGGGATTGAAGATCACAGATCCGACCAGTGGTTTTCGTTGTGCGGGACCCGTTGTTTGGGAACGATTTGCTGAGTATTATCCTGAAGATTTTCCGGAACCTGTATCTTTATTTTGGTGTGCACGCAATAAGCTGCGGATCGGGGAGATCCCCGTCAAGATGCACGAAAGGCAAGGAGGGGTCTCTTCCATTCGGTACTTCAAAGCGCTGGAATATATGATAATGGTTTCATTGGCCATCCTTATTGATAGACTTAGGATGAAGGAGTTAATGAAATTTGAACGCTGAAACCTTGATGTTTTTGGGAGGGATTGCGGTCTTTTCCCTTACCATTTACTGGGTTCGAAGTAGAGACCTGAGTGAAAAACACGCCATCTTGTGGACGATACTTGCCTTTATACTGTTGGTTTGTGGTTTATTTCCTAATCTCATCATGTCTTTTGCAAATAGGTCCCATCTGAGTTATGCGGCGGCAGTTTTATTTATGGCCTTGGCCGCCATATACATTTATTCCTTCTCAGTTTCGGTCTCCCTCACTTGGCATCAGCGAAGGAACACTCGCTTGACACAGGAGATTGCATTGCTCGAAAGCCGGGTTGAAAGGTTAGAGCAAATATTCCTGGAGTCACAGAATCAGACAGGCGTGGACGCCACTGGGCGCGATGAGAGGGCGAATATAGTGCCGCAGACTCCCCCCGTGATACCCCGTTCCTAAGCAGCTAGATCTTTTATTCATGAGAGAGCGCAAGTAAAGACCAAAAGGGTTATTGCGCTGACGATTCGACGTCGTTTCGTCTAGTTCTGAGGTCTGGACATGATTCACAAAACGGTTTCTGCAAAAGTCAAAAAAAAGGGGAAAGCCCAACCGGAATCCATTTCGCCAAATACTTCCCATTTGCTCCATGTGAGGCCGAGTGGGAACCTGCTTGCCTATTGCTCGATTCTCTCTGTGGGCTTAATTGCCTACGCGAATAGCTTTACGGGAGAATTCATTTTCGACGATTTGGTGACTATAGTAGATAACAAGTACATTCGGCGCCTCTGGCCCCCTTGGGACCCGATCTTTAAGTGGGGTTTAGGAACGAGACCTGTCATGGGCCTCTCTTTGGCACTCAACTATTCCATGAATGGGCTGAACACCTGGGGCTATCATGTTGTCAACTTGTTTATCCATCTCTTAAATGCCTGTGTTTTATTTGATTTGCTTCGGAGAGTTTTACTGCGACTGAAGTTATTTGCGAATGCCTCGAAAATTCTCTCCTTGACGGTAGTCTTGTGCTGGGTTGCTCATCCTCTGAATGCGGAAGCCGTTACTTACATAACCCAAAGAAACGAATCTTTGATGAGCCTCTTCCTCCTGTTAACGTTCTATTGCGTAGAACGAGGGAACTCATCTCAATTTAAGTCAATTTACTACGGGTTGGCTGTGCTGGCCTGTGCGCTCGGTATGGGAACCAAGCAAAATATGGTAGCAACCCCTCTGCTCGTGCTGCTTTACGACAGAATATTCCTGTCCGGTTCTTTTCGAAACGCGCTCCACAGCCGACGGAAGCTCTATTGGGGTCTCGCTGGGACGTGGGGAGTGCTGGCGACGACTTTTATTATTTTCCCAAAGATCGAGTCGGCCGGCTTCAAGCTTCAACATGTCAGTGCCCTGAATTATGCTCTGACTCAACCCCAAGTGATTGTTCATTACCTTCGCTTGGTCTTATGGCCTCAAAATCTCTGTTTAGATTACTACTGGCCAGTGGTCAAGGGCCCTCAGGAGATCCTTGCTTATGCACTTATAATTGTCGGTCTTATGGTGGCCACGGCTTGGGCCTTGAAATTCTCTCCTGCGATGGGGTTCTTAGGTGCATGGTTCTTCCTCATTCTTGCGCCTACTTCGAGTGTCATGCCATTAAATGATGTGGCTGCCGAACACCGAATGTATCTGCCCTCTGTTTCAATTCTAGTGATAATAGTTCTGGGAGTCTTTGCGTTGCTGAGGAATTGGGCTTTCTGGGGGAAACCTTCATACCTTCCGTACCTCTATTCCGGAACAGCTGTCGTAATTGTCGTCGCAACCCTAACCTGGAGAGCGATATTGAGGAACGAAGATTACAAGCATGCGGTCTCAATGTGGAAGAAAGTCGTTCAGCAGCGACCCATGAACCCTCGTGCACCCTATGTTCTTGGCCATTACCTGTATGACGAAGGGAAGAATAAAGAGGCACGGGATTGGTACGAACAAGCCTTGAGGATTGCTCCGGACTATGCAGAGGCGCATTACAATCTGGGGCTCACCTTGGATGCATTAGGACGGCAAAATGAGGCCACCTCCCATTTTCTAGAAGCACTTCGAATTAACCCCTCTCTGGCTGAGGCTCACAACGGTCTAGGTAAAGTCCATTCCCAACAGGGAAAATTCGACGTGGCACTCGAATATTACAATCGGGCACTCCAACTGAACCCGGACTATGCCGAGGCGCACAATAATCTAGGCGCAATGTTTGCTCAACAGGGGAAAATTGACCTGGCATTGGAGCAGTACAATCGGGCAATCCAATTGAAGCCGGAATATGCCGAGGCACGCAATAACTTGGGAGGATTATATCTCATTCAAGGAAAAGTGGAAATCTCCCTGAAAGAATTATCTGAAGCATTGCGGCTCAAGCCGGACTATCGAGACGCGCAGAATAACTTGGGATTGGTGCTTCTCCGTCAAGGTAAGTATGAGGAAGCAATCAGCCATCTCACCGAATCAATCCGTCTAGAGCCGGGAGTTGCAAGCACTCACTATAGCCTGGGCCGAGCACTTCTATTTGTACAAAGAAATGAGGAGGCACAGTTACAATTTACCGAGGCGATTAGGCTTCGACCCGATTATCCTGAGGCTTATCTTTACCGAGCAGTTGCTTTGGAGCGAGAGAATCGAATTTCGGATGCAATCAATTCTTATCGAGCCGCCCTGCGAGTAAGACCCAATTGGCCTGACGCAATGCAGAAACTCGCCTGGATTATGGCGACAAGGAATGATCTGGAAGGCACCAGTCAAGCCAAAGAGTCACTGCTGCTTGCACAAAAGGCTTTGGCTTTAGCCAAACAGCCCACTGTTGAATACTTGGACACATTGGCGGCATCCTACGCTGCAACTGGCCGGTATAAAGAGGCGGTTCCGATGGCGCGCAGAGCAACTGCAGAGGCCTTGACTTCGGGTAGGAAAGACCTTTCCGATGAGATTCAGAGTCGGCTTCAGCTTTACCTCACCGGTCGTCCATACAAACGGGCAAGACTCTCTGTAAAGTAATGAAAAAGCCAAAAAGAATCCAAGACCTTTAAGACTTTTTTGACTTTTTTTGCGTCAACTAGAAAAGGAGACGAATTGGGACTTGTCTGGGTATCGGATAAAAATCTTGTCCAGAAGGTTGTGGCTGGTGAGGCGGAAGCCTTCAACCTACTGGTCAAGCGTTGGGAAAAGAAACTTTTTAATTTCGGATTGCGTTTGACCGGGAACCGAGATGAAGCTCTGGATATTGCTCAGGAAAGTTTTACCCGCGCCTTTGAACAGATACGGCACCTCAAGGATCCTGACAAATTCCCTCAATGGTTATTTCGGATTGCGCGTAACTGCTGGATTAGCAATCTTCGCCGAGACCAATCGGCTCTTACCGAATCATTGACGAACGACATCGAGGGGGTGCCCTCGATCGAGGATCTTCTCTCGGATCATGTAGCTGTTTCGATCGAACGTGGCCAGCGCTTTGAACAAAACGAGCTCCGAGTGATCCTTGCCAGAGCTCTTAATACTTTGTCCGCAGAACAGCGAGAAACCGTTGTGCTAAAGATCTATGAAGGGATGAAGTTTTCAGAAATTGCCGAGATCGCGGAATGCCCTGTTAGTACAGTCAAATCCCGCCTTTATCTCGGGTTAAAAGAACTTAGAAAGTTACTTACTGACCAACCGAGGGGGACAACATGAATTGCCAACAGTCGCAGGATTTATTCCCGGACTATCTGGGAAAAGAAATTACCACAGAACAATCGGCGGAACTTCAAGCCCATATGAAGACTTGTAAGACCTGTCGGGAGGAGTTGGTTTCGCTTTCAGGCATCCCGTCGCTCCTTCGCAATGGTTGGCCGGACGAGGAGGTTCCCAAGAGCCTGATTTTCGAAACGCCTCGTTCATCCTGGAGACAATTTGTCGATGTTTTTTCGCCCCGTTCTTGGTCTCGCGGAGTGGTTGTCTGTGCCGCGGCCACGATTTGTTTCATTCTTTGCATTAGCACGTTAGCGATGTTGAAAACAGAAATAGAATTCAAAGAAGGTCAGTTCAGGGTTTCCTTTAACCAGCCCCGCTCTTTGCTGAGCCCTCAGTTTGAGGCAAACCAGCAACTCGCGGCGGTTCCCGCAGCGATGAACCGTTCCGATCTGGAAAAATTGATCGAAAATGTGCTGGCGCAGAGTGAACAGCGGCAGAATTCGAAAGTTGAAAAGCTGCTGCTTGAGGCCAAGGCGGAAATTAACACGAATAGAACGGAGGACATGCAAAAGGTCTCCCAAGGATTGAAATATCTCGAGATGACCCAGAGAGAGGTTTGGAAAGCGTCGGCAAGAAACGCCTCGTACCTTGAATCATTGGCCCGCGAAGTTTATGTGAAGGCCTCTTCGACTAATTAAGGATAGACCCATTTCTCAAAAAGGATAAAAAACAAGATGCACACTCCCAAAAAAAATATTTCCTGTATTACCTTAATTCTTGTTCTTGCTCTGGGAAACTTACTGAGAGCCCAGGGCGCTGATACGCCCTCTACCAACACTGGCCTTGACCTTCCCGGCCTTAAGAAAGAGTTGGCCGTATTTCAGGGAGTCATTGACACGACAATCAAAGAGAACCTTCAAGGCCCTTTTCCCGTTTTGGGATCGACCCGAGGCACCTATCTTCCAGACTACGGAGCCGTGTTTAACTTGGAGGTCAATGCTTACCTGATTCGCCAGCTCTCTCCTTTCGATATGAAACCTCATAGTCAAAAGGAGCTCGACGAGGCCTATGAAAAGATGATGAGCCGAATTCAAAATGTCAAAGGGCTGATCATCAAGGCCATCGCAGAGCATGGCAATTCAATAAACCAGTTAAAGCCGGGAGAAAACCTGACTATCGTTGTGTACCTCTTCAGTGCCCGCGGAGATGAGAGAAGGCCCTCCCCATCGCAGATCGTGTTGAATGTGAAGAGATATGTCTTGCAGCAATACCAAGAGCGCAAGATTTCCATGGAAGATCTGAAACAGAATATCCGGATCATCCAGTACTAGCGGCGTGTTAATTCCATTCTCAACCAAGCTCAGGAGATCCATTGGTTAGGAAACTTATTGGCCAGATCTTGGTGGAGCGCAACCTGATTTCCTCTCAGGAGCTCCGCGATGCTCTTACATTACAGCGGGAGCGGAAAGAAAAAATCGGCCGGATTCTGCTCGACCTGGGTTACTTGGCTGAACGCGATTTGGTTCAAGCGATTAGCGATCAGCAGCAGGCTCCCTTGATTACGTCTGCAGAATTTCCGGCGGTGCCGATTGAAGTTCAAACCCTATCCTACAAATTCATGAAGCAATTCAAACTCCTCCCCCTGGATCTGGAAGGAAATTGTTTGACTCTGGCTATGGCCGATCCCTCAGACACCGAGACCTTGGACTCGGTGCGTCTGTTTAGTGGCTATGAGGTCAAGGTCCGTTTCGGGCTGGAAAACGAAATCGTTGAAACGCTGGAACGGTTATATGGCGCCGGAAATGGAAACGCCTCTCGTGTGATCGATGGAGACACTGAGCTGACGGGCGTTGACTATACAGGTGGCGATGAGAACATCGAGCATCTTCGCGACATGGCCTCGGAGGCTCCTGTTATCCGACTCGTCAACGTGATCATTTCCCGAGCTGTGGAGCGCCGTGCCAGTGATATCCATATTGAGCCATTTGAAAAAGAGTTTCGAATTCGATACCGAATTGATGGGATTCTTCAGAACGTTGAGCCCCCCCCCATTCTACTTAAGGCAGCCATCATCTCCCGCCTCAAGCTCATGGCGAAGCTGAATATTGCCGAGAGAAGGCTCCCTCAGGATGGACGTATCAAATTGAAAGTGCTTGGGAAAGAGATCGACCTTCGGGTGTCGACTCTCCCAACGCTTTACGGCGAAAGCGTGGTGATGAGAATCCTCGACAAGAGCGACACCAGTGCGTTTGAGTTGATAAGGCTGGGATTTCCCGAGGATCTTCTCCGAAAGATTGAGGAACTGACTTCGCTGCCCCACGGAATTCTGCTCGTAACAGGTCCTACCGGTAGCGGGAAGTCCACCACGCTTTACAGTGCCATGAAGCGGATTAACCTGCCGGATAAGAAAATTATCACTATTGAAGATCCGGTTGAATACCAGATGGATGGAATTAATCAGATTCACGTCAATACTCAAATCGGCCTAACCTTTGCATCCGGATTGCGCCACATCGTTCGGCAGGACCCTGACGTCATCATGGTGGGTGAAATTCGTGATTTAGAGACCGCGGAAATCGCCATCCGTTCTGCGTTGACTGGGCACCTGGTCTTCAGTACCTTGCATACCAATGACGCACCCAGTGCCATCTCACGCCTGGTGGATATGGGGGCCGAAAATTATCTCCTGGCATCCTGTCTGATTGGAGTTCTTGCCCAGCGGCTTGTCCGGATCATCTGCAAACAATGTAAGTTTGCCTATACCGCCGAACCGGAAGCTCTTCAGTCATTAGGATTCGAGGCGAAACGAGCCTCACCATTGACCCTTTACCGAGGAGAAGGTTGTGAGTCGTGTGGTTTCACCGGGTATGAAACCCGGCAAGGAATATTTGAGTTAATGATTCCGGATGATGAAATTCGGCGCATGATAGTGGCCAATGAACCCTCGAACATTATTGCGAATTATGCGCATAGCCAGGGGATGAGATCCTTGCGGGAAGACGGCGTAGAGAAAGTGCTAGCCGGTGTCACGACTGTGGAAGAAGTCATGCGGGTCACTCAAGATGTCTAATACAGACGCACTAAATGTTGCTTGCCGGAGACCGAAGAAGCCCGCCCCTACGCGGATGAGCGGCAATCTGAGACGTTGTGAAATCCCCCTCACCCCCAACCCCTCTCCCACGTTTGGGAGAGGGGAACCGAGTTTCTCGCTGGATTTGAATTTTTTCACAGCCCCAGGGGGACGTGGTTGAAAACAGTCCTCTCTTAACAAGGGGGGACTTGAGGGAGTCCGTGCTGGATTTGTATCATTAGCTATTGAGTTTTATCAGTGCACTGAAATCATTGAAGAGAGAGTATGCCTACTTTTTATTACAAGGCGGTAGCGAAGGACGGGAATTTAATTGATGGCAGCTTCGAGGGGAGCGACGACAGAGTAGTGGCCCTTCGACTGCAAGAGATGGGGTTGACCCCGATTCAGATTGCTCACCGCCAGGCTTCATCCGCATTGAAGCTGAATCTTAACTGGATGTCGCGCAAGGTAGGGTCCAAAGAGATCATGTTCTTCACCCAGGAATTGTCCACGCTCGTCAATGCCGGGTTGCCTCTGGATCGGAGTTTGACGATCTGCAAGAGTCTGTCTCAAGGAGCTACCCTGCAATCCTTAGTGGAAGAAATTCTCCAGGGAATCAAGCAAGGCAAGACGTTTGCAGATAGTCTGTCCACTCATCCTGAAGTCTTTTCAAAATTGTACATCAACATGATCCGAGCCGGGGAGGCGAGTGGTTCTTTGCCTCTGGTATTGGATCGTTTGGTAGAGTTCCAACAGTCGGCTGACGAGCTCAAAAGCTATTTGATCTCCTCTCTGATTTACCCAGCTCTCTTGGCGGCGGTGGGACTCGCCTCGATCGTCGTTCTTTTGAACTTTGTTATCCCGAAGTTCGCCCAGGTGTTTTCTGATGCGGGGCAATCTTTGCCACTTCCGACCCAGATCTTGCTTTCGATCAGCGAGTTCTCCAAATCATATTGGTGGTTGGTTGGAGGAATATTCGTGGGCCTATTGATCGCTTTTAATCGTTTTGTGGCGACAGAGCGGGGACGGTGGATTTGGGACAATTTTAAACTCAAGATTTTTCTGCTTGGAGATGTGCTCTGCAAAATCGAAGTGGGTCGTATATCCCGAACCCTGGGGACTTTGGTCCACAACTCGGTGCCCTTAGTCCAGTCGCTCAATATCGTTAAAGATATCACGAACAACTCTGTGATTGCCGGATCGATCGCAAATATCGCCGAAGGGGTCAAAAGAGGGGAGGGCGTCGCCAGGCCCATGGAAAAATCCAAAATATTCCCGCCCCTGGCTGTTCACCTGGTTGAGGTTGGAGAGGAAACGGGGCGTTTAGATGCGATGTTCTTGGAGCTTGCCAAGGTCTACGACAAGGAAGTCCGGTCATCGATCAAGAATCTGATTGCCCTGTTTGAACCCGCGATGATTTTGGTTATGGGAATCCTTGTTGGCATCATTGTAATCTCCATATTGATGGCAATCACGAGTATTAATGATTTGCCCTCATAGCCAGAACATATGTCGGCTCACGGAGAGCGATAAAGAAATTTGTTGAAGGAGACTCGATGAACATGCAAGGAACCAAAGAAGATCTGGAGCGTCGCAAAGCGGCAAAAGGGTTCACCCTCATTGAACTACTGGTTGTGATGATCATTATCGGCTTGCTGGGGGCACTCGTCATGCCACGACTCTTCAAAAACGTGGGCAAGAGCAAGGTTACGGCCACCAAGGCCCAGATCGCTAGTTTTCAAACGGCCTTGGGGGCTTACAAACTGGACGTTGGCACATTTCCTACAACTGAGGAAGGGTTGCAAGGATTGAGAGTCAGGCCCGTTTCCGCGAACCACTGGGACGGACCTTATCTGCCCAAAGAAATCCCATTAGATCCGTGGGGGAACCTTTATGTGTATAAATTCCCCGGCGAACATGGGGATGAGCCAGACATTATTTCTAAAGGGGCTGACGGCAAAGAAGGTGGAGAGGGTGAGAATGAGGATGTGTGTAGCTGGAAGTGAGCAGGACTTTAAGACTTCTCATTGGTCCCGTCGTTCAGGCCTGCGAGTAAACCGGGCAGCCGGATTCACGCTCGTTGAGCTCCTGGTTGTGTTGGTGCTGATTGGGATTCTTATGTCGGTAACACTGCCATCGATTGGGCGGGGCTTATCCGCCGTAAAGCTCAGGACCACTTCGCGTGAAATTGCTGCCACCATGCGTTTCGCCCGATGGAAGGCGATTCGCGAGCAACAGCTTTATTGGATGAGGATCGATTCGGAAAAGAACGAAATTGAGTTGGCAAGTCAAGACTTGAAATACCAAAAGTTGATATCCATGCCTTACGGTATTTCCATTATCAAGGGATCGCTTCTTGGAGAGCAGGAGCCGTCAGGGAAACAGGAGAGCTCAACTTATTTCTTTATGCCAAATGGTCTCAGTGACAGTTTTCAAGTAGTGATTAGCACGGAGCGAGGGTTGCAGGTAAAGGTGTTTCAAGATGTACTGACCGGTTCCCCGCGAATCGAACAGATCCCAGCGGAGACCGAGGGCTAATGCGCTGTTTCACAACACGCAGGCAATGAGAACTTCGACGGGTAGCCACGATTGCCGCAAAAAACGCGGCAATCGTGGGCTTCTGGGTGAGGTCGTCGAGCTGCAAACGGGAAACATGTTAAGACGAGAAAGTACTTCAGGGCGAAGTGCCCAAGGATTTAGTCTGATGGAAGTGCTGGTCGCGATTACGATCGTGGGGATTGTTTATGCAACCCTCTTCAGTCTGATGTCCACTTCCTTGAAGAATATAGGACGCATTGAAGAACGTGAAAAACTCACTCGGTTAGGACAGATGAAGCTGAACGAGTTAGTCCTTAGTGTCAATCAAGGGAATATTCCAACCGTATCGGCAGGACAGTTTGACGACAAATATTCGTGGAAATTCCGCATTGACCCGGTCCGCTTCGGGGAAGATCTGAACAGTTCTCGTGAAAATGTCATAGAAAAGATTCGCCTGTCGGTCATCTGGACTGGCGTCTCTCAACAACAAAATGAGTATTCATTGGAAACGTTTACATGGTTCTCAAAAAAGTTAAGGACCAATTGATTACCCCTCAGTCTGCGATCAGGGTGAACTCGGGATTTACCCTCATCGAGTTGCTCGTCAGCATGACCATCGTAGGTTTTTTGATGTTGGCGATACTCTTTGGTTTCCGAATTGGAACGAGTGCCTGGGCAAAAGGGGAAACCGGCTTGGAGCGGATTAGAACCACCCAGGCAACCTTCGACTTACTCGACCGGCAACTGGGCTCGATGGTCGCCTATATCTCTCCGCAGAAACTCAAAGATTCAACTGTTAAAGTGCTCATTTTTCAAGGCACAGAATCGGGGATACGATTCGTGACCACTTTTTCTTCGCAATCGCGAAATGCCGGCGGATTTCACTTCGTAGAATATTTTGTGTCCAGTTCAAGACAGGGTGACCACATTAAGAAGACGTTAGTCCTAAGCGAGACAGGATTACCCGATGATGTCACGATAGGCCACTCGATGATTCATGACATTTCATTAGGTAATGACAATTTTCCGGTGGTGGCTTTTCGTGAGTTCTCCGTCCGGACGAATTCTCGCACCCTTCTGGAAGATCTGGAGAGTATTCAATTCAGCTATATCAGGCCGCAGTTGGAAGGTGCAACCGCTCCGGGTCCGTCAAGAGACTTATTGCCGCAGGGAATCGGGATCAGATTGCGTTGGAGCGAGCCTGGATTGCTGGGGGCCAGGGATCTCTCCATTGCGATCCCCGTTCACTCAACTACCGTCTCGTAAGTCCCGCGGAAGCGAAGAGGAGCAGACGCATTGGCTTTTATCATCAGTTTTTCAATTGCTCTTACAAGGAGACAGCAATCCAAGTGAGAAGCCGGAGCGACGAAAAGTTTGGTCAGACACAAGGGTTTGTGCTCATCACCCTCCTCTGGGTGCTCGCGGCCTTATCTCTGCTCGCTCTGAACCTGGCATCCACGGTGAGGGCAGAAATGAGCATGGCTAGGGCCGCGGAAGAAAGCGAGAAAGCTTATTTTTATGCACGAGGCGCACTGGAAGCCGTTGTCTATCAGATGGTCTATCCCGAGCTGGACAAAGTGGGGCAAAAGAAACTTCCACCTTACGCAGACGGCATGAGTCATTACTGGATGCATAGCCCGGAGATTGACTGTCATGTGGCTGTACTGGATGAAGCTGGAAAAATGGACCTGAATTTTTCAAATGAGCCAGCCCTGGAAAGACTTATGGGAAACATTGGCGTGGACCCGCATCTGAGCGTTCTTCTGGCAAAATCGATCATGAAATGGCGAGGTCAGGATCAGGAAGATTCCCCTGAAGCTGTCACTGAGAAAACCCGGCAGTTTCGTTCTGTGGAAGAACTCCTGCAGGTCAAAGGAATGACCCGAGAGATTTTATACGGAGGCCCGCGAAGAAGCCCAAACGGTACTGTTGGATTGGGGAGGGGATTGGCGGAGTATGTCACCGTCTACACAGGCGCACCCCTGATCAATATAAACTACGCTGAACCTGAAGCCATAGCGGCCCTACCGGGTATGGATATGCATATCGCGAACTCCATCGTGCTCGCCAGAGAAAAAGATGCAATCAAGAGCATGAGCGACCTGTCTCAACGGATTCCCGCTTCGATACCTGGAGAGTCAGTGGCTCTGCTTTCAAGCAGCGTTTCGGGAACCTACAGTATTGTCGCTACGGCGTTTTTGAAGAATTCAGGCTGGCCGGAGCGTCAAAGCGGTGGTCAAGTTCGATGATACGCTTAAGCAGAAGCATGAAAAGCTCATCTGGTACGACGAGTACTGGCCGGCTGAACGGGTTCTGAACTGGAGCCGGCTACCTGAGGCTAATGAGGGTGGCCAATGAAAACCTCTTTGCTCAGTCGTGCATTAGTTATTAGGGGAATGAAGGTAGGGCGCGCTCGCAGAGCGCGCCAAATATCCAGGCCGGTTGTAGCCGGCCTCGGTGAGGCCGGGGCCGGGGTCAACGACCCCGGCTACAACTAAAAAAACGATACCGACGATTTTCACAAGACAATGGTCATGAGCAAGCACAGTTTGGGCATCTTTATTGACGGAGAGACACTCCGATTGGCCTTATTGTCCCGCCGATTCAAGAAGATCACCTGGATCGAGGGTCTTTCGATTGACAAGTTCGCCGAAAAGCCCCCATCCGAGATTCAAAAGCAAATTGCCGGGCTCATTCAAAAGAACAAAGCAACTGGGTGCCGATCTGTATTGGTGATTCCCCGGAGCGATAGTGTTGTGCGGCAGATCAAACTTCCTGCCGAGGCGGAATCGAACTTGGTGAAGGTAGTCGAGTACCAATTGGCGGGGTTGCTGCCTACCGATGAGGCCAGCGTAGCTTATGACTTTTTTGTATCGAAAAACAAGGCGGATGTGAAGACCATTGGGGTCACTATTTTTGTGGTCTTAAGGTCCGTGCTGCAACGAGGCTTGGGCGTTTGTAGAGCATTTGGTTTGAAACTGGACCGGATCATTCCCTCAAGTGTGGTGATCAGCAATTACTATCTTCTCCTGCCGCAACAATTTCAGCTTTCTGTCGCATTGTTGGCCTATGTGAGCGAGCAACAGGCGGAACTGGTCGGATTCGTGAACAAATCAATCCATCAATCACGTACGATTCAGTTTTCAACTGACGAGGAACTCGTTGAAAGCTTCAAAGCGGAGGTCGAGGTTTTTCGCGAACAGGTTCCAGTGCCAGATGCTGTTCCGCTGGATATCTTCCTTGTCGGCCGCACAGAAAAAATGCGGGATGTCGAGACTGCGGAGGGAAGGTTAAAGATCCATCGGATTTCAGGATTAACACCCCTGGGTTTTGAATTATCCGGCAAGATACTCGACAACCAGAAGTTCAGTGAATATTTCCTTCCTATATCGGCGGCGCGATCGGGGCTCGAAAGGAAGAATCCTATTCCTATCAACCTCTTGCCGCCCGAAGAGCGCCCCCAAAAGTCCCGTTGGGCCTGGACCTCGGCCTATGCTTTGTTAGGAATCAACTTGGTCCTGTTGCTTTGCCTCGGCATGCGAGGGACGGTGCAACAATACATTTATGCCAGACAACTTGGACGGGAGGTTACCCGACTGGAACCCGAGGTGAAGAAGGTCCGGTCGGTGGAGTCCCAACTGGCCGATCTGCAACGGCGCAGCGAGCTCTTGTCGAATTTCCGGAGATCCAATAGCTTGGTTTTAGGCGCTTTAAATGAGCTTTCGGTTGTCTTGCCTAAGAATAGTTATGTTTTACAGTTCAGTATCAAAGATCAGCTCATCGAGATTAATGGAGCATCCGATGACGCAGCGACGCTGCCTAAGATCCTGGATGGTTCGCCCTATTTCAAGAATGCAGAATTTGCCGCTCCAATCACTCGAGACAGTGGTGGAAAAGAACAATTTAGAATTCGAATGCAAGTCGAGGTTTTGCCGCAGGCCTCGTTGGTTCCCAGCCCTGCTGCTTCCTCAGCCGTGAAGAACTTAGGGGCGACCATTGGCCAGAACTAGGACTAGCGCATTAATCTCACGTTGCAATTCGGACATCGACCTCGCTCAAGTCCCCCCTTGCCAAGGGGGAAATACTGGGGGGTGGCTTTAGTGGCCGACCACAACTAATTTGTTTGAATTAGTTTAGTTACTGAAAGAGCATGAATTCGGATCGTCTTTTGCAGCTTTTTGATGAACCAGCGGGGGTGTGATGGAGTTTTTGAGGTATTTGAAGAGCATCAAGGTATCGAATAGAGAAAAGTGGCTGGTTGCGATGGCCCTCGCCAGTATTCTCGTCTATTACGTGGCGAATTCATTCTTGTTTCCCTACTTGGATTCTTCGTCTGCAATGGCGGAAAAGATCGCGATCCACGCTAAGCGCTTAACCAATTATCGACGCCTTTTGCGCGGACAGGATTCTGTAAGGGCTGCTCTTGACGAGACGCAGCGACAGCTGGTTTCCGCGGAGATGGGTCTTCTCGAAAACAGTATTGATGCCCTGGCTAATGCCGAATTGCAGGGATTAATCAAAGAGATGGTTCGGGCCAAAGGGCTCAATTTTCGTCGCAGCGACATATTACCTGTCAAAAATGTGAGTCCTGAGTACAGCAAGGTCTCGACGCATATCGAGATGACGGGAAACCTGGACCAGGTGGTCGCATTGCTGACCGGGCTTGAAACGGCTCCCCAAATTCTCTTCATTGAAGAGCTGAGAATTTTGCCGATGGAAACAAACAATCTGAAGAACAAACAAGTATCCACCAGCTTAATGATCTCGGGGTTGAAACGGGCGCAGCCGGACAGCACTCCGCCAGCCAAGAAATCTTAAATGAGGTATCTATTCCTAATTTGGGTTTTTACTGGGACCCTCTTATGACGAAAAGAAAAAACTTAATACTCCTCGATCTATTGCTAGTCGGAACCGCCCTACTGATGTTCCTCTATTTGAACCGCCAGAGGAATCAATTTTGGGCCAGCCATAATCTGTCGATTTTCAACCCAAAACCCGATGGCGCTTCGGTGGCGCAGAACACCGGTGCAAAACCTGTCCCGGTGGCGAGCTATGTGGCGATCGTCGATAACAACCTTTTTGCGCTAGACCGAAACAATGTCATTCCACAGGATCCAGAGGCGTCTGTCGTCAATAAACCCAAGCCGATCCTCACCGGAATTTTGGGATTTGGCGGGCAGGATTTGGCTTTGATGCTTCCTGCCGATGCCAAGGATAGCCGGGGCTATAGGCAACTGAGGATTGGGGACACCATCGACGGATATACCTTGATAAAGTTCCTCGACCAAAAGGTGACGATGAGCATCGGTGGAAAGGAACTTGAAATTCCCCTTAGCGAGCCGGCCAAACTGGTGGCCCGGGAACTACCTGTCACCGCCCCCAGCCAGCCCACCACTGGCTCTGGAAACGCGGCTAGAGTCACTTCAATCGATTCGGGTGCGGATTCCGCTCGTACCACTGCAGCGAATGTTCCAAATCCGCCCCCCCAAGCCTCCAGCGACCAGGCTCCTGTGGGAGCCGTTGTCGATGGCAAGGTAAAGAGAAGTATTCCTTCGCCTTTTGGTCCTTTTACGATTTATACCAGGGATAAATGAAACAGAAGTGTAGTGCTTTAGCTATTGTGGGATTCATGGTAGGGCGCGCTCCCCGAGCGCGCCGAATGTCTGCGGTGAGCTTACGGCCTGAAAGGCCTTTTGACACCGTAGCCGAGGGCAACGCCCTCGGTTCCGGTTCCAAAATGTCCGTTGCCCTGTAAGGGCAACACAAATTTGGGCGCCGAATGTCTGCGGCGAGCTAACGGGCTGAAAGGCCTTTTAACACCGTAGCCGAGGGCAACGCCCTCGGTGGCGATTCCTGTAAGGGCAACACAAACTGCGGCCGTCTCAGCGAGACCGCCCTACCCAAAAGGAACGCCACCGTATTGATGAAATGCAGCACTAAGGGAGTACGAAGGAACTTCACGTCGAGGAAAAGTAGGGAAGCTCAGAAACCGGCAATCAACACTTTCTATTCAGGAAACATAGAACCCGATGAACAAGAATCCGTCACGCTTTAGATGTACATGGTTAGCTCTTCTAATCTCTTTGCAGTTCTGCGTTCAGCCTATGCTGCAAGGCCAGGAATCGGCCACGAAGGAGAAAAAAGCAGGAGAGACAACTCCGGCCGAGAATCCAACGCTCCCGCCAAAGTCTGCCGACAGTGCTGTGCCACCGAACGGCCAGGATGAAACCATAGAGGTCCAAACGCCTTATGGCCCCATGAAGGTATTGAAGAAGACCGGGCAGCCTTCAGACGCTCATACGGCCTCATCGGCAGCCGAGACTACTCCTCCTGCCGCAGGAACCGCTCCCGGCCCTCAGACCAGTCCTCCCGCTCCCTCTCCAATCCCGACGAGTACCCCTAATCCTCCGGTACCTGCCGAGGTCCCGGGAACTCCGTCCAATGTGAAGTTGCAGCTGTTCCAGGCAGATCTTAACCAGGTCATCAACATTATTGGGAATGAGCTCAAGATCAATTATGTTGTTGACCCCAAGGTGAAAGGGGTGGCCACCATCAGCACGATGGGGGAAGTCAGGCGCGAAGATTTAATTCCACTGCTTGAAACGATCTTAAGACTGAATGGGGCCGCGATTGTAAAAACGGGCAACTTTTATCAGATTGTGCCTCGCTCTGATGTCAAACAACTTCCAGTCCCGATTCGGACAGACAGCCAGCCCGACGCTCGCGCGGGAAATGCCGATCGAATCATGCAAGTGATACCCATGCGTTTCGTTTCAGCTAAAGATATGTCAAAGGTATTGGAACCTTATCTTTCGGAAAGCGGGAGTATGGTGGTCCATGAAGGAGGGAACATCCTGATCCTCACGGAAACCGCCATGAATTTGAAGCGGCTGTTGGAATTGGTCAGCATTTTTGATGCGGATGTATTCCAGAATAAGAGAGTGCAGTTGTTCCCTGTCAAGAACAATCGGGCTAAGGATTTGGCTTCCGAGCTCGAGAATGTTTTCGCTGCCTACGCTCTATCGAAAAAAGATTCTGCCATTCGGTTTCTTCCGATTGACCGGATCAATGCCATCCTGGTCGTGAGTCCCAGTACCACCGCCTTTGCGGAAGTGGAGAAGTGGATTCAAAGGCTTGATCAGCCTGGCGAAAATATGAGCATCAAAAACTATGTTTATAAAGTTCAAAATGGCATCGCTAAAAACATCGCGTCCATGCTGACTCAGATTTATGCGACAGAGTCTGAATCCAGCGAAACCACCGCAGCGGGTTTTACTCCTGGAGGAGCGTCTACTCCCGCGCGTGCGGTCGGAGGGGAGGTCACTCGGAGTCAGGTCAAGTTGCTTCGTGGAGACATCAGGATTGTGGCTGATGAAATCACCAATTCAATCGTTGTCCAAAGCAGCCCTCAAGACTATGAGACGATCCAGGAAACCATCCGAGCTCTAGATCTTGTGCCAAAGCAGGTGTTTATTGACGCCAAGATCTACGAAGTCGATTTGACCGGTGCTTTGTCAATGGGAGTCTCGTATTTTCTGTCTTCTCAACGAAACGCCGCCGACCGTACTACCGCCGCCTCCTTTTCGGCTGCCGCCGTAGGGAGTCTAAAAGCGGGGTTGAACGTTGCTACGGGCATGCTAATCGGGAACACACAGCAATTATTAGTCTTCTTAAACGCTCAGGAAAGCCAGCAGAACACACGGGTTCTGTCAGCCCCAACCGTTATTGCTTCAGACAATACCGATGCTCGGATTCAGGTCGGGCAGGAGGTGCCTTTGCTGACCTCCCAAGGAACTATAGCGGGGGGGACCGGGAGTCAGGGCCTATTCAGCAACACTATCCAGAACCGCAGCACCGGTATCATTCTGACAGTGACCCCGAGGATTAATTCCAGCGGATGGGTGACCCTTAAGATTAACCAGGAAGTCAGCAGCCCGGTTGCGCCGGATCCTGGTAGCGGCATTCAATCTCCCTCAATTCAAATCCGTTCTGTGAACACGCAGGTGACGGTCATGGACGGAGAGACAATCGCCATTGGTGGAATCATTTTGGAAAGCCGGTTACTCGGGAAAAATCGAATTCCGCTATTGGGAGACCTTCCGGGTGTGGGCTTACTGTTTGGGACTACCACCTATACGAAAACGCGCACCGAACTGATTGTGCTGATTACACCCCGTGTGATTGAGAACATCGATCAAGCGTCGGAAATTACCGATGAGCTAAAATCTACGCTAAAAGCGATCAAAAAAAATATTCGCATGGAGTAAACCGAGCGTTGAGCCTATAGGTTTGGAATTAAAACCTATGTGCAGGCCAAAGGCCCGCACCAAAACATTTGTGGTGCAGGCGTCCCGCCTGCAGGGGGGATTGTCTTAGCTGATTGGGGGGGGCACGCCGTGCCCGCCGAATGTCATCGCCGGCCTCGACGAGCCTGTCCTACCATATGTTATTTTAACCAGCCTCGGTAATCCTGGGCCGGAACCAACGACCCGGCTAAAACGGGTATCCGCCAGCTACTAACGGTCTGAAAGGCCTTGTAACACCGTAGCCGAGGGCAACGCCCTCGGTGACGATTCTGAATATGCAGAATGATTGAACGCCCCCGGTGAAGATTTTTGTAAGGTTTCTCGGCCTGCATCCGAAAAGGTACCTGATCCGATGAAGTTTGGGAGACATGCCTAAGATTTTCATGTTGCATTTCGATTTTGAATTGGAATAATATTTCACTGTGAAATTTCCCGGTAGCAAAGTTTTTGGACTACGCTTTGATCTAGAACAAAAATGGTGAGCTTTACTCTCCCGGACGAGTTTTGTTAAATTCTCAGTGAACCCGGCGCAACTATTTTGGTTCCATTAATTTAAGCTGGTGCAGGCCAAAAAATAATCTTGACATCAAAAATTCAGGGTGTTAACGTAAGCGCGTTATTTTAATAGTCTTAACAAATTAACCAAGAAAAATATTGGATCTAGAGGAATGAATTAGGTGTCTAAAGGAGGTGAGAGATCTAGAGTCTTTCAGAATATCCGGAGTTAGGGTGTAACGAAAACATCTAGTCTGTCACCTGATTCTCCGCGTGTTTGCCAGAGTTATGGAACCAAAAGATATTTTTGAACGCTGGTGACACAAATTCCACTTCTCAGTTGTATACTTAGTGAACCGGTTGATTGACAAGCTGTATCTGCAAGACAGAAGTTGGGACCCCACATCTGAATGTTTTGTCGAATTAAACTTTAAACGAGGAGAGAAAATGCGAGTAAAAAATACAATAGTATCATCATTGGTATGCGCGCTCTTGGTGCTCGGTTTTGCATTGAGTGCCCAGGCCGCTATTACTTACCAAGTCCAGACTTCACCCCTTAACGCCGTAAAGAACGGTGCAGCTGAAGTGATGGGTGATGTTCTTTTATCAGTAGCAGCTAGTCCACTCCCGACGGGAATCGCCACAAATGACCAGGTTACAATTACCTTCTCTCAATCTGCGATTACTCCCACGCAGGCCGCTACCAATGTCGCTTGTGCTGGCGGTGCCACGACTTGTGTTGGCGTGAATGGATGGTCTCTGACCACAACTGCGGGCTTTCCAGCTTACACGGTTACGGTCAACTCCAATGTCCCAAGCATCGGCGGGACGGTGAGCATTAGATTTGGTGCCGCTGCTGCGCCTGCGGCGAATGATCAGATCATACTTAGGGGTATTCGCTCCAGTGTAATAGGCAGAGCCATTTCGAGCATCGTGATTACCCAGTTTACCGCAGCTCCTAGCGGATCGAGTAATTTCATTGTGACTTCGTCCCCAACAGTTGCCTTTGTTGTGGACAACTTTAGCATCAGTGGAAACCCCATAGTAAGGGTTCCAATCTGCCAACCGTCAGGCAGTTTGGCTTTTACCGTTAAGGAAGAGTCACTGACTACCTGGGTTCAATACGTGGCGATTGCGGGTGTTGCTGCGCCGACAGATGGCAGGAGCTCAGTTGGTCCGCCGATAAACTTAGCAGCCGGGGGGAACGCAAATAGCTGGGTTTATTTTGTTTTTAATGGTTTGCCAACTGGCGTGAAGGCTAACTGGCCGGCTAGTGTTGCAAGCAATGAGAACATTAATGCGGTCCCCCAGCAGTCCGCACTCACTCTTGTTTCACAGGCCACCAATGGTGAAAACGCCCTTTACTCATTCACCACCCCCTCGCAGGCAGGAAGCGACAATACGGTTGAAACGTATACCTTTAACTGGACATTTACGGGCAGCGCTACACCCGCTGCTGGGCAAATTGGCGTAGGCCTGTCCACTCTTCCCAATTCGATTATGGCCTTGCAGGCCCAGGAGCAACCTCCTGATGCTAGTCCTTTCACAGCCCTGCCTCGTTTTGCCGACCCGCTTAGGACAGCATTCGACGTTGTCCAGTATGTCGATTGCGTCACAAACCTGTTGTTCCCATGGGTGGGTTCGTTGCCATCCTTTGGTTATGACACAGGTATTGCCATTGCCAATACGGGTTATGACGTAGGGGCGATCAATCCTCCGACCGTTGGCGATCCTGGAGTGATCAAGTTCTACTTCTACCCACAGACCTTCGGAGCAGCTCCAGTAGCACCCACTCCAGTAACAACGTCTGTCATCGTGCCAGGGGATACCTATGCTACGCCTTTCTCAGCCTTTGGCGCACAAAAGTTTGGGTATCTGATAGCCGTATGCGACTTCCGGTTTGGTCATGGCTTTGCTTATATTACGCAAGGCACAATCGGCGGGACTCTCGATACAGCTCAAGGCTATCTGGCCCTCGTGTTGAATACATCAGGAACATCAACAGCGAGATTTTATCCAGAATCTCTGGGCGAGTAATGAGTCGTTAGTCTAGTCTGAGTCTTTGTATCTTCTAATGGGGTAGCTACGAAGGTGGCTACCCCATTTTTTTGATATCATCAACAGTCTTGCGGTTAACTGCTCTGTTTCATAAATACAGTCACATTGTTTTTATCACGCGCGAAGGAGGGATATTGGAAAAGCAGCAAGTAATCAACAGGAACGCCAAATATTCCGATGGATTTGAAATGGTCGCACGCCGCTATTCTGTTAAAGGAGGGGCCAATGGGTTTGAGTTTGTACGGGCAGGCCATTACCAGCCCCAGACCCCTCCTAAAATAGGAGGGGATCTCTTGGCTATTGTCAAGGGAGGCATGGGTTACTGCTTTTTACTACTCCTCTTTTTGAATTTATTGAGTGCTCCGGAGTTTCTTGGACAGGCTACTGACACCATCCAGGCAAATCCTGAAGCCGAGAAAATCAAGCAAAGAGTAACGGAGTATTACAATGATATCAAAAGCAACGACCTCAAAAAGGCCGCAGAGCTTGTACTGCCGAAATCCAGGAAGCGCTTTTTGACTCAAAAACGGGATCCAGTTGATGCGTTTAGAATTATTGTTGTGAAGATGGAGGAGGAAGGCACGTCTGCCGCTGTTGAGGCTAGTATCAGCACTGGGGGTACCGCCAAGTTTCCGTACCGAATGGAAGTGCCAAATTACACACGATGGAGATTACTGAAAGGAAACTGGTACTGCGATATAGAAAACCCTCCGCAAAGCCTTGCGCAAAAAATGGAAGAATATTCGAAGACGCCGCAATCTGCCCCGGGTCCCCTCCTGGGCCTCTCAGCAGGAAAAGAGGTTAAGTTTGACCAAGATCACCTCAAATTGGGGACTGTCCCCATAGGACTCCCAATCACTCTGAAGTTTCCGTTTACGAATCTCTCATCTCAGCCTATCAAAGTTGAAAACATCTATCTCAGAGCCGACTTCCTAAAAAACAAAACCGAAAAGCGGATGATCAACCCGCATGAAAAAGGGGAAGTGATTGTGGAGTTGGATACGTCTAAACTGAAAGGCCGTATTGATCACTCGTTCGTTGTGGAGTTTCTTCCGATCAAGGAGATGATTCAGCTCTATTTTAAAGCTTTTATCTTGCCGGCGGATCAAATCCCCCCAGCTGAGGGAACGAAAAAGTAGTTGTAAACTCTTCCAGAGCAGGAAATTTGGAAAGATTGGCGCCGGGTCGGTGACCCGGCCTACAACGAACGTTCGCGGCGGTCTCAGCGAGACCGCCCTACCTTGTGTTGTGAAACCTCAAAAATTATTCTTAACTGTAGCCGGCCTCGGTGAGGCCGGCCTGGGGCCGGGGTCAACGACCCCGGCTACAACGAACATTTGCGGCGGTCTCAGCGAGACCGCCCTACCTTGTGTTGTGAAACCTCAAAAATTATTCTTAACTGTAGCCGGCCTCGGTGAGGCCGGCCTGGGGCCGGGGTCAATGACCCCGGCTACAACGAACATTTGCGGCGGTCTCAACGAGACCGCCCTACCATGTGTTGTGAAACCTCAAAAATTATTCTTAACTGTACCCGGCCTCGGTGAGGCCGGCCTGGGGCCGGGGTCAACGACCCCGGCTACAACGAACATTTGCGGCGGTCTCACGAGACCGCCCTACCATGTGTTGTGAAACCTCGAAAATTATTCTTAGCTGTAGCCGGCCTCGGTGAGGCCGGCCTGGGGCCGGGGTCAACGACCCCGGCTACAACGAATGTTTGCTCTTCGCCGGCAGTTCGAAGCTCAAGGGTTCAGAGCAATCCCTTCGAATATTCCACTATATCGTGCAGCAGTATAAACACGTGATTGCACCAGCAGGCGTCCGTTGCTGGCTGAGCGAACTTCCAGCGGTCCGAAGACGCCTTCGAGTCCCAGCCGTGCAAGGACATCTGGAAGAGTAATCATTCCATTTCCCGGGATCATAATCGTTTCTGACTTTCTCACGTTACCCGCGGGATCCCTGGCTAGCAGTTCAACCTGATTATCCGCTGAATCCAGATTCACCACCACCAAGGTCGATTGGAAGGTTCCGGCTTTCACTGCCGAGGGGATCAGCCATCTCGAATTTCCTGACAGGATTGCTTCGGCGAAACTCGGATCTTGGACTGTATTATCGATCTGTGAAGTCCATCCAAAAATTTCCTGATCCGAATTCAGACGAATCCAACCTTCTAAGTTGGCATTCTGAGAACCTCCAATAAGTGCACGGATGATGTCGTTAAACTGTGCAAGGCCGTTGGGAGGGACGTTGGCCATCTGGCAGCCGAGAGCCTCGCCCTCTTTGTCAGTGAGCGTAATGGTTACAGTAGCAGACTTTGTCCCCGGATTGTTCACTACAAGGTTGGTGCGAAAATCCAGGCTGTTGACAAAGTAAGGCAAGAAAAGTTCTTTGGAAGCCCTGCTCGGGGCAATTCCGGCGAGGTAGGCTCCGGTATGGTCCGTGCTAAAGACCCGAGCGCTAGCCATGATTTGAATGTCATCCAAAGCCACTATTTCAATTGGACCTGAAACGTTATTTAGTCCAACGGTCTTATAGAAATCTTCAAAAAGCAGATAGCCGTTGCTGGCAATATTTAAATTCGAAAGTGAAACTTGGAGAGACCCGGCACTATTGCGAGCCAGGACATTCACGTGACCAGCGCTAGGGCTGCTGTTCAAGATGAGCAAGCTCGTAGCGAATCGCCCATTTGAGACAGAAGAGGGGATTAAGATTCGCGAAGCAGTTTCGGATGCGGAAATTTGCAGGCTTGGGTCCAATGTCAAATTGTCAATTTGAGATACCCAACCCAAAACAGGTTGATCAGACTCCAAAAGAAGATACCCCTCACGTCCGGTGATCTGGGTGGTGTCTTCGAGAAAGCGGACAATATGAGAGACTTGGGTCAAACCTTTGGCGGGGACCGTGAGGATTTTCTGTCCCAGCAAGAAGCCACTGCAGTCGACCAGCGTGACCGTTGTCGTGGCCATCTGGTCTCCCAAATTATTGACTCCCAAATTGGTCCGAAATTGGTCATTGTCTATGACAAAGGGGATCCGCTGCGATCCGGGAGCAGCCGAAACCTTTGGAAGATCTCTATAAGTAAACGCATTAGCCAGCGTGTTACTTGTCCCATCAGCCTTAATAACGGTGAGTTCTATGGCGCCGGGCCGATGTGGTGCCGTCGTGCCGGCCAACTCCGTGTCACTGATGAGGGATAGATCTGAAAGAGCCACACCTCCGAGGAGAGCGTTGATACCCGGCCTAAAATTCTGTCCTCGGATATGCACCCGAGTGCCTCCGGCTGTGGATCCATTAACAGGAATGATGGAAGTTTGCAAATTCCCCTGCCCGGAAGTGCCTCGCCCTTTCAAGCTCACAGCCGCGTTGAGCCCTGGAATGGAGAGGAGGACATTAGCATTCACGTATAATTGATTCAGAGGATTAAAAGTGACGGCGAATGTTCCCGACTTTCCGGCCTCAAGACTTAAGCTTGTCTGAGAAATCTGGAAGATCTCAGGCTTGGTAACACCCAGAGTGATGTCCAGTTTGGTGGGCCCGGTGTTTGTAGCTGTGAGCTTCAATGTTGAAGCGGTGCCGACAGGAACATTTCCAAAGCTAAGCTCAAAAGGTGAGGTTGTGAAACCCACCACATTCATAACATATTCTTTTTTCCCGGACGCTCCGAGAGAGTCTGTTACTTTTACCACGAAAACGTAAGCTCCACCGATTTCAGGGAAGCCCTTAATCTCCCCTGTTCCCGTCATGATGAGGCACCCGGGCGGGAGTTTGCCGCTATCGAGGGTAAAAGTGTAGGGTGCAGTCCCTCCTGTAGCTTTGAGAGTCTGCGAATAGGTCATGTAGAGTATTGAATCAGGCAGCGGTGACGCTGTAGTGAGTATTGGAGTCAAATATTGAACAAATCCGACGGTACCGACAGAGCTAATAACGAAGGAATGGCTTCCCCCGGGTAGAGCCGAGATGGAGCATGAGATTTTACTGCCCAACGCGATGTCTTTAGCGTTCCCCTTAACCCCATTAACCCTGATCTGATCCCCCGCGGAGACATTCAGCCCGCCTGGAAGAGAAATGGCCAATATCCCGCTGGTTGAGATTCCTGATCCAATGTTGGTCACCTGTACCGTGACCCCCGCATTGATGTATCCACCGGTCACGGTGACCGTGATCCCGCCCGAATCAGCAAAAATACCTGTGACCGGGTTGACACTGCCTTGCCCTGCGAAAAGATTGCTAATAGGAACTTCCAGATATTGAAAATAGAGGGTGCTGGCTTGGGTCGTTTGAGTCGCTCCCCCACTGGCGCTCCGAGTGAGAGCGACTGGCCCCAACAGTTCAGCCACTCCGTTAAAGTTCACATTTGCAACGGAGGTACTCAAATCTTGGGAGATTGTTTGGGCAAAGAGCGATTGTATCAATGCGAACTGGAAGACCAGTGCTCCCAGGGATGCCATGAAGCACCGTCGCAATCCAGGAACTGAGAGCTTTGTTCCCACGCCGATACGGCAGGCTCCGTGGGAAGAGTTTGGTTTTAGAGAGGATCTTCCCATTTCGACCTCCTAATGAATCAAGCTTAAATCGAAATATTAATCTAATTATAGGCCACAAACTGTTGGATGCCACTAAGAAAGGCACTCGGTTAGTCTTCGGGGCGGCGTGAAGGTGTGCAAGAATTGGTTTCGGTGTTGTTCTTCGAGTGTTTCCCTTGGCTAAAGAGAGCTCCAGGGGTAAGGTAGGGCGGTCTCGCTGAGACCGCCGCGGACATTCGTTGGAGCAGGGATCGGTGACGCCGGCCCGGCCTCACCGCGGCCGGCTACTGATTGTGTTGCCCTTACAGGGCACCGGACATTTTGGAATCGTCACCGAGGGCGTTGCCCTCGGCTACGGCGTGAATAGGCCTTTCAGGCCGCTTGAGGCAGGCGGGACGCCTGCACCACAAGGTTGTGGTGCGGGCCTCTGGCCTGCACAGATGTCCAAACACCAAGCTGAGCCGGGGAGGACACGTTCTCAAGCACGGACATTTCATTCACCCCTCGATTCGTCGAGGGGTGAATGGCATTGGATAAACATAAAATGTTCGAACAATTCTGGGAAATACAGCCCGCCCTGATTGTATTTTGTAGGTTTTAATTTCATAGCCAAACGGTTATATTACGCTTGCGATCTTGGACACGTCTTTTTCGCTGAAAGGAGTTCCTCTTGCCATCAAAATCCTTTGCACTTTCTTTTCTATTGTTGAGCCTTTTTTTCTGGACGATCCCTTGTCAGCTACACGCGCAGACAGGAGGGAAAGTAGATTCGCCAATCGTCACCCCTCCGGACAAAGTGGTGATTGTTATCGGCGATCTCAAAATCACGGCCAGAGATACTGAAAAAATGTTAGAGAATTTTCCACCTCAACAGCGCTCGTTTTATTCAGGGCAGGGAAAGAGGCAGCTTGCAGAATACATCCTGAATAGCAAGCTTTTGACAAAGGAAGCCGAAAAACGTCATCTCGACGAGAGGGAGGAGGTGAAAATACGCCTTAACATCGCGCGAGACAGTATCCTCATGTATGCAGTTCGACAGGAACTACAAAAGGAAATGACCGCAACCGCAGAAGAAGCCCAAAAGTTCCTGGACGACAACATCACCAAATATGAGGAAGCTCGGGTCAGGAGGATCGTATTCCAGGCGCCCTTTAGCCTTCCTAACAGTGGTACAGCAGGGATGGAATCTCCTGCGACCAAGGAAGAAGCGCTTGCCAAGGCAGAAGAAATACGAAAGAAGCTTCTCGAAGGCGCAGACTTCGAGGAAATAGCGGCTAAATATTCCTCAGACCCCATGTCTTCAGGAAAAGGCGGAGACTTAGGTTACATCCGGAGAGGGACCAAGACCCACCTGATCGTACCACCTCTCGAACAATTAATTTTTTCGATTCCGGTCGGATCGATTAGCGAAGTACAAGCAACGGCACTGGGATATGAGATTGTTAAAGTTGAAGACCGGAGGAAGCCTAAACTCGAGGATGTTCGCAAGGAGGTTGATACCGATCTGCGAAACCAAAAATTCGAGAACTTTTTAAAGGAAATGAGAAACGGCCAGAACGTCCAGATTGATGAAGAGTATTTCAAACCCGTTGCCCGCAACCCATAACTATCCATTCACCATCCGCAACGATTGATTTGTCATGAGAGGAACCAGATTCTCTAACGCTCGGGAGAGAATTTTTCAAGCGTCAAGATAACATTTCTGTCTTTGGATCCATTAGAGAGCAGCAGCTATGGGCAGCCTCTCCCAACTTCTCAGTCATCTCCGAGGACCGGGTTCAGCCTTATTATTTTGCCGCATCGACAGAAATGGTTGTGTTCATTGTGGTGGTCGACGCTTTGAAAGACGCAAGATCATCTCCAATGAGCTGGCGGCAAGCTGGGAACTCACTGGGAAGGAGAGGAGCTTGTTTGACGTGCGAGAAGGACATATCTGTCAAGGTTGCCAGATGTCCAAGCGCGTTAGAATGCTGCTGTGGAGCATCAAAAAAGTGTGTCCCCGTTTAAGTGAGCTGCGCGTACTCCATTTAAACCAAACGAATCATCTCAGTGCTGCACTGTCCGGAGCGGCCAATTTGGTGGAAACCACCTATGATTCCGAGAGAGCCATGGGCGAAGAAATTAACCGAGTAATCAATCTGGATTTTTGCCAACTGACATTTCCTGATAATTCCTTTGATCTGGTGATTCACTCGGAAACCCTGGAACATGTCTACGATTTTAAACAAGCACTGAGAGAAGCTGAAAGGGTGCTTAAGCCTGGAGGCTACCATTTCTACACGGTGCCGGTTCTTCATGATCGCATCACTCGTCAAAGAATTCTTAGAGGCCCTTCTGCCGAAGTAGTGCACAAGCTTTCCCCCAGTTTTCATGGAGAACTCGGAGAGTATCCTGTGGTATGGGAATTCGGAGGAGATTTCATCCGGAGCAGGGTTAAGCCGATGTGCCAGATTCATTACGACAATTACTGGTTCAACCAGACTGTCTTTACGTTGGTTGAACAGAAGCCAGCTTGACCAATGACCTATTTGAAGGCAACAAAAATCCCCCGGTCGTTGTTCAAGTATTGGGGGTTTGAACCGGGAGGAGCAGCGATCTGCAGGACGCTCGAGAAGCCCGCTGCAAAAAGCATCTGCCTGACCGCGGCCGCGTTCGGAATAAAACTTAAATTCTTCCACGAAGCCAAGTTGTTTATTTCAGAGTCTTCCTGCTGTAGCAAAGCGACACTCGCAGGCAACTCCAGAGTGACTGAAGTCTGGCCCCAACCCGTCTTCACGGGTGTGTTCTGACGCGTCAGTTGCGTGTCGATCACTACAATCGTCCGTGTAATTCGGTAAAGGATCCGAAGAGCTCCCATGGGGTTTTCCAAATGGTAGAGCAACCCTAGGAAGAGAACCACCTCATAGCTGTCGGGTGTATCCTGATTCAGCAGGAAATCGGCAACCTCAAAGCGAAGGCGTTCAGAATCCATACGATAAAGTTCCTGGACCGTTCTGGCCCTCTGGATGTTGAGATCCCGGATGTCGATCCCTTTGACGGCAGCTCCGCGTTGGTAAAGCAATTGTGAGAAATAACCTTCGTTACAGGCTACATCCAGGCACTGCCTCCGTTCCAGTCCTTTGGGGTATAAGCGATCGATTAAGGGGAAGATCGCCTTTTCGCGTGTCTCGTGAACAGACCGAAGTTCTTCAGTCAGCAGCGGTGTTTTGATTCCGTCGCCCAGATCAAATTCGTACATCCAGCGAGGCGCGCTGTCTGCAAGAGTCTGTCTCTCTTCCCTTGTCATTTTTTATATTCCCTTCGATTGATGGGTCATTCTCATGAACAGCCACTGTTTCAGGGCTGAAGCCCTGAGCCGGCAAACAAAATTTCTCAGACTTACTCTACCCCTGGTTCCTCTTAAGGTGTGAAAAAATTGGAAAACGCCGCGTGGGGTTCAGGCTTTGAGAAAGCCTGAAGCCTACAATGATTTCAAAGATCTTACCATCATGTTGTAGGCATGAAGCCTTCTCAATGCTTCATCCCCGACCCGGCGGAATCTTTTCGCACCTTCCCTGGTGATGAGGAATCCAAGTTTTACATGCGGATATTATACACATAATCGATGTCTCCTCTACAGGGTTGATTCACAGTCCCAGACCTTCCCTCTCGTATCTTGAGGCGTAGTGAAGTGTCGCGAGTTGTTGGTCTAGTTAGAGTGATTCTCAGAGAAACTCTTAGGAAGCAATAGAGAGCTTGCAAATCCTGTCAGGTGTCGTCCACAATTCCCGTGCAAAGAATACCCAAGTCAAATCTTAATTCTGAAGGAGGACATATGATTTGCTGTTTAAGAAGAAGTCTTCCAACGAAGGCGGGCTGCCTTCTTCTGTTTTGTGGAATGTTCTTGCTTTCATCAACTGCGCCACTGGAGGCACAAGTAAAAGGCTGGAAGAAAGGCCAGGGATGGGGTTGGATCTGGGGCCAAGAAGATGAAGTCGGATCCCTAAATGCGATGACGCCGGAAATGAGCTTAAAGGCTGTTAGCCTCGTCAAGCAAGGGAAGATGTACGATTTGGGGATTACCTATGACAGGACATCTTTCAAATGGCCTGGACATTCACCTGCTGAAATAATGACTTTTCGCTCCCCGGAAGGTGTGAAGAGGCAAAAGGATTTAGAATTCGTCCTTCCGAATGTCAACAAGGCAGGAATCGGCTGGCACAGCTGTGCGCTATTCATCAGTGACAACGTGGCCACACAAATTGATGGTCTCGGTCACATCACAACGGGAGATGACAATCATTGGTATAACGGTTTTAAAGAAGCGGATTGGGGCGGTAACTGGGGCATTCGGAAGACGGATGTGACGACCATCCCACCGATTGTTGTGCGAGGTATTTTGGTTGATGTGGCGGGCTTTCACAAGGTCGATGCATTGGAAGCGCACTATGCAATCACTATTGAAGATCTCAAGAAAACACTGGAATGGGAAAAGGTGGATATTCAGCCCGGAGATGCCGTTTTCATTCGGACCGGGACCCTTCGATATTGGGGGGAGACAGGAAGCGACCATGACAAATTGCTTGCCCATGATTCGGCCGGAATCAATCTGGAGGCAGCCAAGTGGCTGGTGGAACAAAAAGGGGCCATCCTAATCGCGTCAGACACCTCGGGATTGGAAGTTTCCCCTGCACCAGCTGGAAGCAGCGCTTTCATCCCGGTCCACCAGTACCTTCTGATTGAGCAGGGAGTTCATATTGGCGAGTTTCACTTTTTGGAAGACCTGTCCCGAGACAAGGCTTACGAGTTTTGTTATGTTGCCTCGACAAATAAAATTAAAGGGACGGTTGCTGGTTTTACATTGAGACCTCTAGCCTTGCGATAGGTCAGCGCGGTAGGACGCGCTTGCCTTGCGGGCCGAATCTTCGCGGCGGTCTCAGCGAGACCGCCCTACCAGTCCGATACAACTAACGGGACGGTTTCAAATTGACAATAGGTTTAGACTGGTTCGTGTCAATAAGAAGGGACGTTGTCCTGTCGTTTCAGGACTATCGCAAGAAAAGTTCGGCATTCGCCGAAAATGACTTTTCGTTCTGCCAGTAAAAGAAGTGCAACAAAGATGATCAGCCCTGCCAGAGTGAGCCCAATGACTGAAGCCCAGGAAGGCAAGAAGAATGGCTTTATTAAGAAGGTGACCACCCCAGCTAAGGCGCTAAAAAAAAAGGGCTGATAGAAACTTGACACCAACTTAATCTTGATTGTGCGATTCAATTCCAGAACCAACCAGATGGAGATGGGGACGACGCTGGCGGCGTAAGCGAGGGCAATTCCTGTAAACCCAAAATAAGGAGTCAACGCAAGAGCGAGGAGCCAATCCAATAACGTCCACCAAATCAGAATTCTCAATGACTGCTTCACCATGCCCAAAGCACTTAGAACACCGATAATCAGAGTCGTGAAATTGGAGCCAATCATGCGTACCGAGTAGGCGTAAAATGCAGGGATAGCAGGACTCCATTTGTTCGTGTAAACGACGGCGACGAACTCAGGAATCAATGCTGCGAATATCATGATGATGGGAAGCGTGAATATGTTGACGTATTTAAGAAGGAGTTCGGCCATCCTTGCAGCTGCTTGCCTGTCATTCTGAACACGTGAGATGGAAGGGAAGGCAACTCTGGAAACAACCTGGGCAAAAATTTGGCTTGAATAGTAGGTCGTATTCTTCGCCCAATTCAAGTAGCCTACCGATTGGGCTCCAAAAAGTGGACCTCCCAGAATAACGGCGATATGGTCACGAAATAAGGACGTCAAGGTGGACAACTGGAAAATGATACCAAAATGAAGGGTATGCCTCATTCCCTTGAGGCGCAGTCTGAATCGGACTGGCCAGGGTGCTTCGCGGAAGGCAACCCAGGCCTTGACTATCGTACTGACCGTAATTGCGCCAACAAAGCTCCAGGATTTGCAGCCCAGATAGGCCAATGGGACCGCGGTCGCAACGTAAGTAAGACCCCGTAAGATATCGATTTTCGCAAAGACAGCATAGCGGAGCTCTCGCTCTAGCTTGACGCTGGACATCGTGGCGAAGGAGCTGATCCATGGGCAGAACAGCAGAACGAGGAGCTTCCAACGAATACCGGCGTCGAGGTCGAGGAGCGGAAATAGATAGGGAGCCAGGAAGAAGGTAAACAACACCAGCGCGGTGATTCCCAAAATCTGGAGTGAAAATAAGACTTGATATTCTTCATCAAGAGGTTCGGCCTTCCGCTGGATCAATGAAGCGGCCAGGCCGACTTCCAGGACGCCAGCAAGGGTCACCGTGACAAAGCTTGCCAAGGCATAGACTCCAAAATCCTCAGGGGTAAGGAGACGCGCGAGACAAATTTCTCCGACGAGGCCAATCGGGTAAAGGATCAGCGTTCGCATGACCATGAGGGATACCCCCCTCATGGTTTTTGTTCCGATCTCGCTGGACCGTTGTGATTCAGAACTGTCAGTCATGCAACGCGGTCCTTACCCACCAATGAACTTTGTCGCAAGCATAGGGAAAGTGAGAGGAATGTGTCAAGGAACCCGGAAGTGAAAAATCGGGAATCGATTGTTGAGGATATTACCTGCTGGTCCACGATGCTGGCAGTTGTACTCCCCGTGGTTTCCATCGCCGGAGCCTCGATATGCTTATCGCTCAGCATTATTGGGTTCCTCATTCTTAAAGCCCAGCAAAGAAATTTTCAAGTAAACTTTCCTCCCATCCAGCTCCCACTCACTTTATTCATGGTTTCGACTCTCGTTGCGCTTGCCTTTTCTCCTGAACCTGGGATAGGGCTTCCTCCCATCAACAAGTTTTGGCTCTTTGCAGTGATCCCTCTGATCTGCAGCCTTTTTACAGAACAACTGGTCCTCAGAACTTATCATTTTCTCTTTGTTCTAGCGCTGCTTGCGGCTTTACGATCCATTTACCAATCGCTTCATTATCTTTCTAAAGGGTGGTTCAGGACGACTGGCTTTATGGGGCATTGGATGACCTTTAGTGGTGAGTTGATGCTGGTTTTCATAGCCCTCGTGGCTTATGTTTATATTCTGCGCCCCAGGAGGGCTCTCGTCTGGACAACTCTGGCCTGCGTGCTCGGAGTGGCTTTGGCCTTCACATTTACGCGCAGTGTTTGGATCGCCACGATTGTCGGTCTTTTCTGTATATTGGCAATGGGTAGGCTCAATTGGAAAATGCTGATGGTAGTGCTTTGCACCCTTGCCGTTCTATTGGCTATCCCCGGACCGTTTCAAAGGCGATTCGTGAGTCTCTGGGACTCCTCCGATCCGTCCAATTACGCCCGCCGGGCGATCTGGAAGGCAGGTTTGAAGATGATTGAGGCTCACCCGTTAACGGGTGTTGGGCCTCAAAGGGTCTCTAAAGTCTTTTATGACTATCACGATCATCCTGAAGATCGTTATCGTGACGGATTCTACCCCGTTCACCTCCACAATAACATTTTACAATTTGCTGCGGAAAGAGGGATCCCTTGTGCCGTTGCTTGGCTGTGGCTGATGGTTAAGATCGGATTAGACCATTGGAAGAACTATAGGCGTTTCCTCGGCGACGCCGCGAAGCAAACCATTTGCGCAATCGGATTCATAACGGTCGTGGTCCTTTTCGTGGCCGGGCAATTCGAATTTAATTTTGGAGACTCTGAAGTGTTGATCATCTTTCTTTTTCTCATCACCGCTCCTTATGTGCTGACTACTCGCCGGAGTTTCCGCTCCCCTCGAGAGTCGAGCGCGCCAGCGCATCAAGAATGACGCAGTATTTTTTTAAACATCCTTATTTCTTGACCGTCGCCTTTGTGGTGGATTGATCGAATTGGCCTTTCTGGTGTCCTGTGTTTTTTACAATCTGGAATGGAATTGGGCAGGGGGGGAGGAGGCTCTTGCTTGTAGCAGCTGTCCGACATTGGGTCTACAATTATTGAAGGGATTGAGCGATCGTTGCCCCTCTTCAGTCGAATGGAGATGGCATCTCTGGCCAGTCTCAGCAAGAAGATTCAGGAATTATGGGGGAGTTGTGCCGTCCATCTGTAGCCTCTCATCATCGGTTTAATGCCCGGTTGCTGCCTATGAATACACTAGGTTATACTTTAAGTCTGACAATGCGGAAAGCTTTGCGAAGCGGGGTCCTATGCCCCTCATCTTCGTGAGTGAGGGGAAAAAAGCTGATGTCTGAGCCGCAGAAGATCATTTTTTTCTCCGACGCGATTTTTCTCGGTGGGGCCGAAGAATATCTCAAATTGCTGATTCCGGGAATTAATCGAGAAAAATATCAACCCAGAGTCGCCCTCACCCAAAGGCCTAATACTCTCCCTCTTGCCGATTTTTTCCAGAAAGCCCAGATCCAAGTGGACTATGTCGAAACGCACGGGCGTTCCCCGCTCACTAATTTTTTGGTGCCCTTTCGATACTTTCTTGAGCAGCGCCCGGCATTGGTTCATTTCAATCTCAACAACTCTTTTGGATGCTTCTTCCCCATTTTAGCGGCTTTCTGCGCACGTGTCCCATGGCGTTTGGCAACCGAACACCTTGCATTCCAATTGGCAACTGGAAAACGAGCCGGGGTCGGAACCAAAAAGCTCGTCAAGAAGATCATCTCATTTTGCCTGCATTACACAATAGCGGTCTCTCAAGCAAACAAGCGGCTTCTTATCCGCGACTATAAGATTGATCCGATTCGCGTCAAACTCATTCGGAATTGTATTGAAGTCTCAAAATATCAATTTTCCGAGGAAGGCCGTAGACACGTTCGTGCAGAGTTCGGGGTTGGCGACGATCAGTTCCTGATCGGTACGGTAGCGCGGTTCAGCGCTCAAAAGGGGCATGAGTATACTATTGACGCCATTCCAGGAATTATCAAGAGCTATCCGCAGGCTCGATTCCTCTTCGTAGGGGATGGCCCCCAGCGCGACAATTGCTTGAAAAGGGTAGAGGCCTTAGGACTCTCCGCTTACGTGATCTTTGCCGGTGAGCGACAGGACATTGCCGATATATTGTCGGCTTTGGATTTGTTCTTGTTGACTTCAATCTATGAAGGCTTGCCGCTTAGTGTCCTGGAGGCCATGTCGGTGGGAATACCTGTGGTCGCCACACAGGTGAGCGGGACGCCCGAAGCGGTCCTTCATGAGCAGACCGGCCTGCTCATCCAGTCTGCGGATTCAGGTGCTGTGGTTGAGTCGGTTGTCCGGCTGTTGGGTGACCCGGAACTCCGTGAGCGGATGAGTCGCCAAAGCCGGTTAGTGATCAGACACCACTTCAATCGAAAATTTCTCATCAAGCAGGTCGAAGAGTTCTATGACCAGTTGATTGTTTCTACCAGGGGATATGACCTCGTAGATCTGCCCCGGAGCTACAAACCCGCTAAAGCCTCGATTATTGTCTTGTCTTGGAATAAAAAGGAATTGCTTCAGGAATGCCTGGACGCTGTTAAGAAAGCGGTCGAATTTGAAGGAGGAGATCACGAGATCATCCTGGTCGACAACGGGAGTACCGATGGGTCGCAGGATTACGTTCGTATCCATTACCCTGACGTACGCCTGATCGAACTCGACAAGAACTATCGCTTCAGTCGTGGAAACAACATCGGGGTTCAATGCGCCAAGAATAATATTGTCGTTTTGTTGAACAATGATGTGATTGTGGAACCCGGTTTTCTCGGCCCATTATTGAAAGGGTTTGATCAACCGGATATCTTTGCTGTGACTTCGCAGATTTTTAATTACGACCAATCGAAGATTCGCGAAGAGACCGGTAAGACATTTGGAACGATGGTCTTTGGTTGCGTTTACGTGGGACATTCCCAACCGGGTGAGCAAGATGAGTTGCGCCAATACGTGCCTGTGTTTTATGCCGGGGGAGGATCGAGCGCTTATGATCGAGCCAAATTTCTGGCGCTCGGGGGCTTTAACGAGATTTATTATCCCGGCTATGTCGAGGATGCAGATCTCTCTTATCGGGCCTGGAAAAAAGGGTATGGAGTCCTTTTTTCCCCGGCTAGCAAGGTCACTCATAAGCATCGCAGCACCAATGCAACCAAGCTCGGTAACAGAAAAATTGATTACCTTATCTGGAGAAACCTGTTTGTTTTCTTCTGGCAAAATATTACTTCCGTCCGGATGTTCATTAATCACCTGGCGAAGCTTCCATTCCGGATTCTGTTAGATTTGAGTCGAAGACGTTTTGCTATTCTCATGGCATTTCTGGGAGCACTCCTCAAAATTCCCAGGATCCTCTGGAACCGGTTAAGCTCCAATCGGCTGTCACGGCTTTCCGACGAGGAAACGTTGGCAATCATTGACTCGTGGTTCCTCTATAGGCACAAATATCTGCTCAAGGGAAAGATCCATAACCGACCCAAGAAGATATTGATTGTCTCGAAACGATTGCCTAGGCTCGGGCTCGACGGGTCATGGGTCGTCGTTAATTTGATCAAAGGATTATCAGCCCATCATGAAATTACTTTGCTTTCTTTTATGGAAACTGACGAAGAAAAGCTGCACGCTGATTATCTTCGTCAGTACTGTAAGGAAGTCAAAACGATTACGCTGCATCCCTACAGTGATGAGTTAAAGAGCTCGTTTCTTTTTTCTAAAATCTTTGCGGTGATCAATGCGTGCCTGCTCATGCGCAAAGAAGTTCTCAATCAGTTGAAGAAGGAAGACTTGGATCTGGTGCAGTGCGAGTACCTGCATACCTTAAACTTCATTCCCGACCTCAGTGAGTACCCGAGCCTCTTAACGCATCATGAAGTGCTGAGTTTGGCTTACAAAAGGAATTTTCAGCGGGCATCGGGTCTTTATCTCAAAGCAAAGAGTTTTTTCAAATGGAAACTGATGGAGGCTTATGAAAGTCATCTGTGCCGCAAGGTCAAATCCGTTGTCGCCTTGTCTTCGGTCGACCAGAGTTACTTGGAAACGAAACTGAAGTTGATCAATATTCGTTTAGCGCGGACAGGTGTGGATACCGAGTACTTTGCATCCTGTCCCACTTGCGAGGAAACGCCGAATAGTCTGATTTTTATAGGATATTTTAAGCATCCCCCCAATGTTGAAGGACTTCAATATTTTTTCCAGAAAATTTGGCCGGGGATTCTCCAGGCGGTACCGGGGGCGAATATCACGATTATTGGCCGATTTCCTCCACCCGAAATTCTAATCTACAGTCATCGAGATTCCGTCATTTTCACCGATTATGTTCCGGATGTTCGACCTTACTTGCAGAGACACTCTGTTTTTGTCGCGCCGGTCATCAGCGGTGCAGGATTACGTGGAAAGGTTCTTGAAGCCATGGCAATGGGAAAACCAGTGGTCGCAACGAGAAGATGCGCAGAAGGATATCCTTTTGAAAGTGGTCGTGACCTCATGATTTCAGATACTCCTGAAGATTTTATCCGGGACACAGTCACTCTCCTTCAAGACGCTGACCGACGGAGGGAAATGGGGAATACCGCCCGCTTGCGAGTTAAAGAAAATTTTGGTGTGGGCCAGTTGACCGAATTATTCGAGCGAATCCATGAAGATGTCATGCAATGAGCCTTCTCTCTGTCATCATTGTCAACTTTCGATCTGGAGACTTGCTGCAATCATGCTTGACATCTCTTCTGAGCAGCGACACCGTCGTTGACGATCAAATTTTTGTCATCAATAATGGGGTCCCGGAAGAAATGGCTTCTTTTAATGAAGCCGATTGGCCGAACCTGCGGTTAATTCAAAGCCCTTCAAATCTTGGGTTTGGCCGCGCGGCAAACATGGGCTATCGCTTGAGTCAAAGCGAATATGTCCTTTTGTTGAACCCAGATGTCCGGGTCGAACCCCAGGCTCTCCAGGTGCTTCTTCAAACGATTCAGGCGGACTTGAAAGCCGGGATTGTCCTGCCAAAGCTCAAATACCCCGATGGCACATTACAATACTCCTGCCGACGTTTTTACTCCTATCAGACTTTACTGATGCGCCGAGGACCCTGGAAGAATAGGTTCGCCAACCACCCTTTGGTACGGCAGCATCTCATGATAGATTGGGATCACAATAACCTGATGACCGTGGATTGGGGATTGGGAGCTGCCATGATGATTCGCCGGTCCGCCGCGGGCCCCGAGCTATTTGATGAGCGCTATTTTCTTTATTTCGAGGACGTCGACTTGTGTTTCAGGATTCATGAAAATGGTTGGAAAGTCGTATACAACCCCGCCGCCGGAATGGTTCATCAACATCTAAGAGAAAGTGCGAAAGCTTTTTCCTATAGAGCCAAGGGATATCATTTCCGGAGCATGATGAAATTCTTATGGAAGCAAAAATTGCGGTTAAGAAAAATGAGGCGTGATGAAGAAGTGGATTGAGTCTCCAAGATTATGGTCAGGCTGCTTTTTCTGGCTATTTTTTCTGGTGGCTTTCGCCGAACACGCTCAGGCATCAAGGGTGAGTCCGATGGACAAGGCCCAGGTACTTTTGAAAGAGGGAGAACTGTCTGCTGCCAAAGAGGAAGTCCGGAGAGTCCTCAAGTTGTCACCTGATTCCGTACAAGCCTCCTTGCTATTAATCAAAATCTTATTAATCGAAGATGAACTCGACCTCGCTTCAGAACAGATTAAGAAAACATTGCACCGCAACCCCAATGATCCATTTATTCTCACAGCCTATGGGATGTATCTTCTCCGGGAGGGTGAGTTTAAAAAAGCTGAGGCTCAATTAGAAAAAAGTTTACGGATGAATTCAAAGCAGGCCGAGGCACACCTTGCGATGGGTCGCCTCTTGTTGAGCCGACTTCAGTTTGACCAGAGTTTAGCTCACTTCCAGAAGGCCATTCAGCTAGCTCCAGAGATGGAAGATAACTACTTTTATGCCAGCGAGGGATATGGAGCCACTCGGAACTATGTGCAACAAGCGAAGTCGCTAGAGAGGTATCTCTCCTTGAAGCCGAGGTTTTACCCCGAAAGAGTGCAAAATGCTGAAGCACTCCTCACGTTCTTTCGTAGTTTTGAAAATGAAGTGGTGGGAAGAATTAAAGACTCACAAAGAAGCTATGAAATATCCTCTCAACCCTTCTTTGGACTCATGATCGTCGAAACCCATATCAATGACTCCGGCCCTTACCGGTTTCTCGTCGATACAGGGGCAACCTCCACCGTCATTTCGAATGAGTTAATTGATCAACTGAAGATTCCAGTTATTGCTTCAGCTGTCGCCAAATGCGTCGGAGGAACGGGGAAAACCGCTACCCACTTGTGCAAAGCAGCGAAGTTAAGAATCGGTGCGGTCGAGATCTCGAATTTGCCAGTTTCCTCATTTGACAACAAAATTTTCCAGGGATTGATCGACGGGGTCTTAAGCACTTCTGACTTGGCCGATTTCTTGATCACTTTGGACTACCCCGGTCAAAGGATTCTTCTGGAACCGAGAGGGCCAGAAAACGGCGATAAGAACCGGCCTGTTCTTCCAGTAGATGGAACGCAAGTTGACTTTAGGATCTTTGGGAATTTGATATTGCTGCCTGTTTCGATTAATGGCCCTGTCACCCGGAATTTTCTTTTTGATACGGGCGCGGTCGTGAGTGCGCTTTCTAAGCGGCAGGCCTCTTTTCTGGGAGTGAACGAAGAGACTCCAAATGCCAAGGTCGACATCGAGTTTGCCGGCGCTTGTGGGATTGCCCATTCGGTTTTGGGGGTCGACAAAGTCCTTCTCAGTCTTGGCAGGATCAAACAGGAATATGCGAAGATTTTGGCCATCCATCTTAGCGAAATCAGTAAGGAAGTGGGGGCTGAAGTTTCGGGAATTCTTGGAGCTGATTTTTACAGTAAACGAGTTGTCAAGATCGATTACCGCCAAGGAACCATCAGGATAGAGTGACCTCTGGTGGTGCAGGCGTCCCGCCTGCCCGAGGGTGGTGTCGATTTCTGCAGCACATGCGTGGTTAAGATTGGTTACCGCCAAGGAACCATCAGGATAGAGTGACCTCTTGTGGTGCAGGCGTCCCGCCTGCCCGAAACTGGTGTCGAGGCTGCACGTAGCCTATTGAGGTAGAAAGTTGTGAATACCAGATTCGATTTTGTTAACCCGCGAGCGACCCCATTTGTTCAGCCACGTTCTCGGGGAGAATTACCACACCTATTTAAAGAAGGTGGGTCCTATTTTGTTACCTTTCGGTTATGGGATGCTGTAGCCTCCAAAAAAAAGGATGAGTGTGTCTCAGAGCGAAATTGTGCCACCGAGGATGCCGGCGAGACGCCTGCACCACAAATCGTCGCTGAGCGTTGCGAACCTCCGCTTCGTCTTGGCTGTTGTCTGCTAGCTCGACCCGAAATTGCTCAGATAGTTCAGGATACGATTCGCCATTTTGATGGTGAGCGATATTTCATGGCGGCATGGGTTATCATGCCAAATCATGTTCATTGTGTATTTACACCATTTGCACTGCATGACCCATCTAGGATTCTACAAACATGGAAATCGTTCTCCGCGCACAAGGTCAACAAAGTAATGAGTCGCAGTGGAATTCTATGGGAGCGCGAATCCTTCGATCACTTAATACGATCTAGTGCGCACTTTGAAGCCTTCGTAAGGTACGTTGAAGATAACCCCGTGGTTGCTGGCCTGTGCAAGGTTTCAGAGGCTTGGCCATGGAGCAGCGCGCAGTTTAAAAGGGTGGGGAACAAATCGGCGATTGAGAAAACACCTTAAAAGTTGTGTTAAACCTTATGATGTATGCGGCCCGCCTGCATCACTTGTGCAGGCCAGAGGCCCGCACCACAATTCTCGATGTGCAGGCCAGAGGCCCGCACGATAATAGCGAGAGTCTGGATCAATATGCTTTGGGACTTTGATCGACGCATCGACCGCCGCACAAGTGACAGTGTGAAGTGGGGGACCTATGAACCGGATGTCTTGCCGATGTGGATTGCCGATATGGACTTTCCCGCTCCTCCGGCGGTTTTGCAATCAATGCAAGATCGTGTGGCCCATGGAATTTTTGGTTACGGCAAGCGTCCCGCAGCGTTGATTGAAGTAATCCAAGAAAGACTGAACCGTCTTTACCATTGGGCTGTTCCCGCAGAAGCCATCGTCTTCACACCGGGGGTGGTGCCGGGATTCAATCTCGCTAATCGCTCCCTCAGTAAAGCCCATAGCGAAGTATTGATTCAAACTCCGGTTTACCCGCCATTCTTTAAAGCAGCCAGCCATTCAGGGATGAATACAAGGATCGTGGAACTTTCCCGCCAACGCGAAGGTTCCTATCGTGTCGATCTAGATGCGTTCAAGAGGGCAGTGGGTCCGCAAACGTGCAGCTTCCTTTTCTGCAATCCCCATAACCCTGTTGGACGTGCTTTCCAAAGGGATGAGCTAGAGGCTTTGGCAGAGGTCTGTTTGCGCAACCGTGTGCCCATCATTTCCGATGAAATTCATTGCGATCTCGTTTTCGGAGGGCATCAACATATCCCTCTAGCTTCTCTGAGTCCTGAAATTGCACGCCAAACCTTTACGCTAATGTCTCCTAGTAAGACATTCAATCTAGCGGGATTGGAGTTTGCTTTCGCGATCATCCCGGATATGGAATTACGTCGCAGGTTTGAAGCTGCCCGTAGTGGCATGGTTCCTGTGTCCAATGTGATGGCATACGTTGCTGCCCAAGCAGCCTATCAGGAGGGCCAGGCTTGGCTTGAAAGCCTCATCCACTATTTGGAGGCGAATCGGGATTTTGTGTGGAACTTTGTCCTTGAACGAATGCCCAGTCTTGCTATGACGAAGCCAGAAGCGACATTTCTGGCCTGGCTTGATTGCCGAGATGCCAATCTTCCTTGTAACCCGGCCCAATTCTTTTTGAAATATGGTCGCGTCGCTCTCAATGACGGCAAGAGATTTGGACCGGGAGGGGAAGGGTTTGTCCGCTTGAATTTCGGATGTCCCCGTTCTCTGCTCGCTGAAGGCCTCGAGCGGTTGGCAGTGGCTCTCGCCAATAAAGATCAAAAGTAAAAGCAAGAATTCGCTGTCAATGAACTAATGAAGAGGCCAGGGGCTTGAATCGGGGAACCTCTCTTGAGATAAGGCCTGTGGGGACAAACAACCTCTCTGGATTTGTGGATTATCCAGTTGGTTCACTCAGAGTCAAGATGCTTTCTCATCGACCGCTTGAAGCCTGAAACCTGTCGGCAGACCCGTCATCGATTTCAGAGATCGGGATGTTCATATAAAATGAAAACCAGTTCTTCAGACTAGTGTAACTCTCTTCATTATTAATGAGCTCGTTCTTCAATCGATCCTCTAATCGCAGAAAAGAGTCCTGAAGCAGTTCTTTTGCACCTTGATCAACAAAACTTGACCGCAGAACCAGACCAAAGGTCCCCTGAAATTCCATGAAGCTGCTCTCCAGCTGACGTGATGAGAACTCGACGCGTCGAAGTTGTTCCTCAACGACCTTTCTGAAACCTTCGAAGTCTTCCATGTAAGTCACCCTCTGTTTAATTTTTTCCCCCGCAGAAACGCTAAGTTGAGAAATCTTTCGTCCGGATTTCCACCCTTGGCCTTCCCGTGGTGAAAATAACCAATGTGTACGTCTGGTTAGAGTGCAAGACCGCTGCCAACCCCACTGGGTGTTCACTGATGGCAAGCTTATCAATCATTTACGCAAGAACTGGGGAGTCCTTGAGACGGAAGGCTTTTAGCACGCCCATTCCATAATCGAGAAATGTTTTACAATCTCTGCGCAGCAAGATATCTCACTCTTCATCCAGCACACGGACCATAGTTGCCGACCTCACCATCTCATGGTCGACGAATTTCCAGACGACTTTCTTGTCGCGAGTAATTTCGAAAGCGTGTGCTCCTTTCCCTTCCTGGCCGCGCAGAAAGTTTCCAATGACCCAATTGCCATTGCCCAATTCTTGCAGGCTGGTGATCCAAGTGAGATTCAACTCGGGGACGTCCTGAGCGGTCAGCTCCCAGACTACACGACGGTCAGGTGTCACTTCAATGACTCGGCGCTGTGTTCCGCAAGCTATGAGGGTATTGCCATTGGCGAGACGCAGGGCTTCAAAAACATCCGCGAGGCCAGTATATTCCCACACGACCTTTCCGTCTGCATCGACCTCTCGAGCGGCTCCCTCCGCCTCGATGGCGGCCAGAATATGACCGTTGCTCAGCTTGTGGATATTTCTGATTTGTCGATGGTAGGGCTTCTCACTTGTAGGCAATGGCACAGTCGAGACGACGTCTCCACGAGGAGTTACTTCCACCGCCTGACTCGGTCCCTGCTCAGCAAGTAGGGTGTTGCCGTTGGGCAGGCGTTCGCAACCCAGGACCTGCGGAGAGTGACTGACATAATTCCAGACAACCTTCTGCTCACGATCAATTTCCTGGACGCCAGTGGGTGTTCCTCCATATCCGTAAACAAGATGATGGTCGGGCAGCACCTGGAAGATGACACAGAGACTGGGAACTTTGTGCTCCCATGTCAACTTCCCATCGGCTGAGACTTCGATGAGCCGGTTTCCACCGGGACCCTGATACTGTGCCAGCAAAATGCGGTGACGATGGGGCTCCTCTCCGGCTGTCAAGATTAGAGAACCCCAGAACAACATCCAAAAAGACGCCAGCGTGACCGTCAGTTTCATAACCCGGATCTCCTGAATTGAAGGTTGGATAGGACTTCTGTTACTCGATTGGACCGATTAGTCCTGTCTCGATTGACCGTACCGTCAAGATCGGGTTTGCGGCAATGAGACTACCAGGTAATGGACTCTTCTGGAATGAAGCGTTCAACCTTGCGCGAAGGCGCCTTTTGGGCCAAGTAGTAGTTTCTTTGGTATAGAGGTCCATTAACGCCCGGAGGATCAATGCTGACGACTGTGTTGCCCTTGAGGCTTAACGTATAGGGAGTGTTCCCGATGGTCTCTTTTGTGCTACGTTGAAAAATCGGGAAACTGAGGGAAACAAGCTCCCCGGGGCGCGCACTGCCCAGGTTCAGATAACGGCCCTCCCAGTGACTTTGCCGTGGCTGTCCATTGTTCCGGATCACGATATCAGGGCTATGTGCATTAATCCACTCCGGAGCTCTTACCAGGACTTTCTTTACAGGCTTCTTCAGCTTGACTTCGATATACCCCTGATACGGAATATGGCTGTAAACGTCGGCCCATGGGGAAGCCCGGTTCAAGAGCAGGTTTACCCGGAAGGTTTCATCATTGAAGTCCACCATATTCTCCCAGATGTAATACAGCGTTCGCATTGAGTTACCTGTACAACAATGGACAATTGAGGAGGAATCACGGTCAGGGATAAAGACATTGAAGTCATTGCCGGTCGAAAGGCCCGCAAAGGCGCCCATATTCCGTTCCGGGACATGGTCTCCCGTTTCATTCCAAGCCACTGCTTTACGCGGAGATCGGTCGGCGAGGCGGTAGACCCAATCTACGCTCGTCAATTGGGACTCACTAAAATGGTTGCGAATCCACCGGTCGGCATCATCCCAGTAGTCAGCTGCTCCTGCCTTCGTCAGCTTTAATGCGATCGCGATCATGTCGGCAATAGTGTCGGCCTCGCAACGGTCATAGCCCGGCAAGAATGCTTCGGGAAAAAAGCCAACGATCGGCGAGCTATTTGCTTTGGCCCACTCGTAGCCGCCTCGCACGAATTCAATTAACTCCTGGTCTCCTACGACGCTGGCATACTCAAGTGTGCTTAACAATCCCAGGGCATGAGCGTGCCCATGCCCGCCGTGGACCAAATCTTTCACATTCCATCTTTTCAGCCACCATTGCCGCTCGTCCGGACCGACTAACCAGCGGCCATCGGGCTCGTAGTACTGGGCATGCAAGCGGATATAGTTGGCGAGTTTGCCGGCCAACTCCCGAGCGGGTTCGTAGCCCGTAGCCCGATAAAATTGTGCAAGTCCCTGAATCATCCGGCCGCTACTCTCTTCAGCGATGAAACCGGCGGGCATGGGCAATTCAGCTCCATACTTCCCGTAAGTCTCCAATCCTCCGCTCCGGAAATAGGCGTAATCGCCGCGGTCCACAACAAGCTCCTTCAGACGCTGAATCATTTTTTCATTGGCCGATTTCCACATGGGGTTCTTGTCGTGCGCGTAGTAGAGGGCCATCGTGGCGATTGCCCGCTGGCAAGTATAGACACTACCTACTTGGGCGACGGAATTTTCCTGAATCCCCATTGCCCTTCCGTCCGCGGTCCAGACCGGGTCGAGATAAGATTTTGGGACACTCAATAGGCTCCAAGGGCGTCCTTTCATCGGGACATAAACCAGTCCGTCTGGACCAATTGTTTTGAGCAGCACCTCCATCCAGACGGGATCGATGTGTGAATTCTGGCTGCTCCCGGTAGCGATACGGACTAGCAGCAATGCCTCCATCATTCCTTCGACAAGCTGAACCCAGTCGTTGAAGTTGTGAACCATGATCGGTGGGTTCCGGAAGAAATCGGCAAGCCAGTAAATCTCCTGATCGGCGTTGACGTCTCCTATCGAAGTCAGACTGTTGATGCCCAATTTGGCCCGCTCGGCAATGTCCAGCGTATCGGGCACGCTATCTTCGTACCGAAGCCCTCGTACAGCAGCGACTTCAAAGGCTGGAATCTCTTCACGGATGTATTGGACCTTGAGCTTGCCGGGTGGCAACTGCTGCGGCACGTCGTACGATTGAAAAAAGGAGTTTGGCTGGTCTGTCTCTTTCTTACTGGTGCAACTGGCAGGCAACAGGGCTGACCCGGCTGCCAGCAGCGAGGTCTTCATGAATTTCCGCCTCTTCATATGATGCCTCCTAGAAAAGGTATTAGAAGCCACTTGAAGCGAATCGTCGATGCCATTCCATTCGCTATGGGTATCCATCTGAAGTCTCTCCTCTTAGCTACTTCAGACTATTTCGATCGCGAGATGCTGCAATGACCGAGACATGACGCCACTTTATCGAGGTCATGGAAACAATACAATCACTATTAAGTGTTGGCGGGTTAACGCTTCTGCCAGTTAGCGAGGACAATATCAGGCAACATCGGGAGCGGTCAAACAGCAGAAAATATCGGCTTTTGGAGAAGTATGGTAGGCCTGGAGGGAATCGAACCCCCGACCAACGGTTTAGGAAACCGCTGCTCTATCCTTCTGAGCTACAGGCCCATAGTGCATTCGGTAAGTTGCGTTCAGGATCGTCTTAGTTTTAGGACTCTTGGCACACAAACCCCCTGCAGTATAACATTCCTAAGAGTCTTGAGCGGTCAATAAACGTTCTTCGACCTATTGCCAGTTGACAGATTTCTTATTCTACGGTCACGCTCTTAGCCAGGTTACGGGGTTGGTCAACGTCACAGCCTCGACGGACCGCTATGAAGTAAGAAAGCAACTGCAGGGGAATAATCTCTAAGATGGGTAAAAGAAGGTCATTGGATGGTGGAATTTCAATATGATAGTCCGAAGCCTCAATGGCTTCTTTATTGAAGGGGGTGACGACGGAGATCACGATGCCATCTCGCGCCTTGACTTCTTTGATATTACTTAGTGTTTTTTCGTAAAGCTGGGTCGACTTCGGGTTGTTGATGTTACTGGTAGCAATGACGACCACTGGCAAAGTCTCGTCAATCAGTGCATTCGGGCCATGTTTCATTTCTCCGGCAGGATAGCCCTCTGCATGGATGTAAGAAATCTCCTTTAATTTAAGGGCGCCTTCGAGGGCAACCGGGTAATGAATCCCTCGTCCCAGGTAAAGGAAATTTGACGAGCGGAAAAAACTCTTAGATAGTTCTTCAAGATATTCCATTTTCCCGAAAATCGATTCAATCTTCTGGGGAATTTTCGTGAGGTCCTCAATGTATCCTTGGATTTGTTCGTGAGTTAGCGTTTTCCTCACATCCGCCAAAAACAAGGGCCAGCAGATATAAGTGCGGTAAGCTGCGAAGTAAAGCTCTTAGTTGCGGCCACACCGATTTCTGGACCGGCATTAGTGTAAATACTCCATCCGCTTCGCGCGTAACCATGCTTCCGACAACATTACAGATGGCAATGTTGTAAGCCCCTTTTTCTTTGATCTCACGTTGGGCTGCCAACGTGTCGGCTGTTTCTCCGGATTGGGTCACCACCACCGCCAGCGTATTCTTAGGAACGACCGGCTCCCTGATATCGATATTCCGAGCCATAGTCGACCTCTACCGGCAAGCGAGCCAGACTTTCGACCATGAATTTTCCAGCTAGCGCAGCGTGCCAACTCGTGCCACAAGCCAGAATGCGCACATGTTCCAAATTGCTGGAATTCCTCTTCCGAGATTTTCATTTCCTCGAGAAAGACTTTTCCCGTATCTCTCGAAATCCTGGCGAGGGTCGTGTCTCGGACAGCTCGCGGCTGCTCGTAAATTTCCTTGAGCATAAAATGCTTGAAGCCGCCCTTCTCAGCCATGATGGGGTCCCAAGTTATTCGCTGAGGCTTTAGGCTGACCGGTGTGCCGTCCAGAGTCGTGATTTCAACCTTCTGAGGGGTAATCACGGCCATTTCGTGATCGGCCAGGAAAACGACGTCGCGCGTGTGCGCCAGAATGCCGGGGATATCTGAGGCAACAAAAGATTCATTCTCTCCCAGTCCTACCACGATAGGGGGCCCACAGCGTGCCGCTATCAACTTTTCTGGATCGTTGACAGAAATGATCACGACGGCATAAATTCCGGTAATTTCATGCAAGGTTTTGCGGACCGCCTGTTCTAGGGATCCGGTGAAGTGTTTTTCAACGAGATGGGCAATTACTTCGGTATCCGTTTCGGTCACAAAGGTGTGCCCTTCAGCCGCCAGCATTTTCTTTAAGGCCAGATAGTTCTCGACGATCCCGTTATGAACCACGACGATCTGTCCTTTGCAATCCCGATGCGGATGAGCATTTTCCTCGGTAGGGCGGCCGTGAGTTGCCCAGCGTGTATGACCGATCCCGTAAGTTCCGGTGCAAGGATTCTGGCGGAGCACTTCTTCCAGATTTCTCAATTTTCCGGAAGCTCGGCGCACATGAAGCTGGTTCCCGTCAACCACTGCAATGCCCGCAGAGTCATAACCGCGATATTCCATCTTCTTGAGCCCTTCAATCAACACCGGCACAACGGGTTTTTGTCCAAGGTAACCCACGATTCCACACACGTGATTTACTCCTTCAATTTCGATTGTCGCTTAATTTTAGCCCAACCCTCTTTGTTTTCCTGGGGGCTGCGCGCGATCGCCAAAGCATCCTCCGGGACATCTCGTGTAACTGTAGAGCCGGCTGCGACGTAAGCCCCCTTCTTGACAGTTACCGGTGCGATCAACTGAGAGTCACTGCCGATAAAAACACCGTCTTCGATCGTGGTTTTGTGTTTCTGGAAGCCATCGTAGTTGCATGTTATGGTTCCGGCCCCGATGTTTACGCCACGCCCAATTTCTGCATCGCCCAGATAACTCAAATGAGCGGCTTTGGATTTATCGCCAACGACCGATTTCTTGATTTCGACAAAGTTTCCGATGCGAACCTGCTTGCCGATATCCGTGTGGTTCTTCAGGTGCGCAAACGGGCCTATCTGAGACCCTGACCGGACGCGGCTTTCAGAGATGAGGCAGGAATCCAATACGGTCACATTGTCCTCTAGAGTGGACGCGGAAATCCGGACGTTGGGATAGACCACGCAATCGGAGCCAATGACCGTTTTTTTTTCGAGAAGAACGTTGGGGTAGAGAATTGTGTCCTTCCCCACCACTACATCTTGATCGACATAAGTGGATAAAGGGTCCAAGATTGTGACCCCGTCGGCCATTAGCTGCTTCAATTTTCGTTCTCGGAGCAGGCCTTCCATTTGGGCCAGTTCGGCTCGGCTATTGATCCCACTGACCTCTCGAGGATCTTCACAAATCACAACCCCGACGCGCAACTTCTTCTTCTTCAAAAGTTCGACACAGTCAGTCAGGTAGTATTCCGTTTGAGAGTTCTTGCAAGTCAGTTCGTCGATGATTTGTACCAGGGCGGTTGTTTCGAAACAATAGATTCCGGTGTTCACTTCCTGGATCTTCAATTCCTGAGGGGAAGCGTCGCGCTGCTCGACAATGCGTTCTACCTCCCCCGCCGGATTCCTCAGAACACGGCCATAACCCGCCGGATCGGGCAGAAGAGTGGAGAGCATTGTGCAACTATATCTTGAGCTGGCATGGTGCATCGCCAGTGCTGAAAGGGTACTGGCGGCAATCAAAGGGACATCCCCTGAGAGAAGCATCAGAGTGCCCGGTTCATCTTCCCAGAAAGGCCGGGCTATCTGCACGGCGTGTCCGGTACCCAGTTGAGGGTCTTGGACTACAAATTCAAGAGTGTGCCCTGCCAGCTGTGCTTTAACACGTTCCGCTTCGTAGCCGACTACCACACCGATCTTTCGAGGGGCTAGGGATTGTGCCGCAGCGAGGACATATTCAATGAGCGGCTTGCCGGAGAGAGCATGAAGGACTTTTGGGAGGTTAGATTTTAGCCGTGTACCTTTCCCCGCCGCTAGAATCAAGACGTTCAGGTTGTTCATAATGGTTCCCCTAAGACAGGGACAACAGGGTCAGCCTCAAATCCTTTTCGCTCGGCGGACATCGCCAATTCGAAGATCGCAACGGCCAACTTCATAGAATCATGACGGACTTTGTCCCCTTCGGCGAGCAAATCTTTGAACATTACCTGAACACTATAATCTCCTAGGGCCTCCACATCGATCTTTGTCTGGTCTGCCGCTTCTTTTCGGTAACTAGCCCTGCTGTTCTGCTGAGATGGGAGTATTGTTGCAGAGGAAGTAACTAAACAGGTCATCCCCGCAATGTTCGCGAACCGCGCGGAGATGGTCGGAAGCCGTGAAGCCAACTGTTTCCCCCTTCTGAGTCATGATATTCCCAATGTAAACCTTGAGAGCTCCGGACTGGCGAATGGCTTCGGGGATGCCCCTGACGAGAAGGTTTGGCAAAAGGCTCGTATATAGGGAGCCTGGTCCCATCGTAATGATATCCGCTTTGTCTATTGCTTCCAGGGCTTCGGGTAGAGGGATGCATTCTTCCGGAAGGATGCTGATGTGGCGGATTCTTCCTGGGGAACGGCCGATGAGCGATTCCCCGTAAAGCGCGATCCCGTTCTCGAGTTCTCCAACCAAATGAACATCGGCCATTGTTGATGGGAGAATCCTCCCTTTGATGGCTAGAACCTCGCTGGTCAAGCGAATGGCTTCCAGAAAGTCTCCGGTGACATTGGTCAGGGCCGTGAGAAATAGATTCCCAAAACTGTGTCCCTGCAATTCCCCACTACCGCTAAAGCGGTACTGGAAGAGCTTAGCCATTAGCAGTTCATCTTCGGACAAGGCGACCAGGCATTTCCGAATATCTCCAGGCGGAAGCATTTGAAATTCATCGCGGAGACGTCCGGAACTACCACCATCATCCGTCACAGTAACAATTGCGGTGAGTTCTTTGATAAAGGGAGAAATCAGCAGAGAGGGTTCTTTGAGGCTCGGCTTCAGAACAAACTGCTTCAGACCGGATAATAGCTGGGAAAGACCAGTACCTCCCCCAATAGCGACGATGTTAATTTCAGCGAAAGGCAGATTGTTCACGAAAGACTAATCGGTTGGCGGGACATAAACTTCATACGAAATCGGGCACAACCGGGTGCAATTAATGATGATTATGATGTCACGGAGCCAGAACGATCAGGGAAAACCATCGTAATGAAGCGCGAATCCTCCTTGAGAGGGGCAAAATCCTCGTCACGTTGCGCCAGAAAACGGTTCTCAGGTTTTAGATGGATGGCTTCGCCTAGATCATGAAGAGCGGTCTCCAAGTCTCCTGTCTTACAGTTGGTTGCAGCCAATGCATAGTGCACATAATCACACGATGGGTCATACTTTAAGGCTTTTCGCAGGTGTTCAAATGCCTGTTCGTACTTCCCTTGGTTGTAGAAAGAGATTGCGAGGTCATAATGTTCATCTACCGAGCGAGGTGAGGGAGGTTTTCGCGCACTCTTCTGCTCACACAATCGAATGTGGATTCGAGTTCTTTCAACGAGCTCTTTATCTTCTTCAAAAGTGTGGATGATCTTTTCGAAGAGGGCTTTAGCTTTATCGAACTCTTGTGAATACAACAATTTTACTGCAGTCTCATATTGTTTTAGGGAAGCAGTCCTGGATGGGTTAATTCTTCCATTCCGATTGGTGGACGACTTTGAGCCCCGCCGTATCAATTCTTCTTGTAATCTTTTGATATTTCTAGTCTTATTAGCTTGCTGGGCTGAGGCTTTCTTGCCAGGCAATGGTTTTCCCAACGATTTCGCTTTCCCGACGCTCACTTTCGTGCGGCGTTCAGTCGTTAGTCCCTTTTTCTTGGCAGGCTTAGAAATCTTCTTTAAGGACGACTTTCTTGATCCACCAATTTTGCTGGACTTTGCCAGATTTTTCTTTTGGTTCTTTGATGGCTTACGCATTTTGCTCCTCTATCCTGTTGATATTTTATAACTTAGAAGCGGAGCCGTTGCGGACGGCATTTGCATGCGAAGAATGAATCCGTCTTATGCTCGATAAGGAGTGAAATACGCAGTCTAAATGATCAATCTGTCTAGCTTGTTATATCAGGAAAGCCTTGCTCAGTCAAGAGATTGGAGTGAGAAGCGAATCTTACCCTGGAATCTCTGAGAGCGAAGCCGTCGATCACTTTTTCTAAAGTTATCTCCGGTAAGAGTCGATGTTTTAAAACGGCAAGAAAGATATTGCAGACAAAAAGACTTATGTGTTAAAAGCCAGGACATTCCAAGAGGGTTGGACTCGGTCTATCGACAGCAAAGCTTGGTCATAGAGAGAGACAAGAAAGGCCCAATGCTGTTCGTTCCACAAGAATCTCAATTAAATCCAGCCGAAATGATCGCTAGAGAGGCGAAATAAGCTCATGACGTCTCCTGACATGATCATGTATGAAGATGAGTATCAGCGCATAAAGGCTGTGATTGCAAAGCTCAGAAATGAGTCCAACGCGAAGCTCGTTTTCCTGGTTGATAAGAATGGACAACAGATTGCTGCTCAAGGGCAACTGGAAAATTTCGATGCAACCTCGCTTGCCTCGTTAACAGCCGGGAATGTTGCGGCGACCGATGGGCTTGCCAAGCTGATCGGTGAGAAAGAGTTTTCAATACTCTTTCACGAAGGCGAACGAGACAATATTCATATTTCGATTGTTGCACAAAGAGTAATTCTCGTAGTGATCTTTGACAGTCTTTCTTCGCTTGGGCTTGTTCGGCTTAGAGTCAAGAAAGCTTCGATTGAATTAACCGATCTGTTTGATAAGATCGTGAATAAGATTAATTCGGAGCGGGATTCTGGGGCACTGGATATGGAGTCCCCTTTCGCCGAAATAACCGATGAAGATATTGATAGCCTTTTTACCCAGTAAACCAAGACGGGGTTGTCTCAACCAAGGCACCAGTAGGATTGAAATTAGTCAGGTGTAACATTATGATTTATAGAGGGTGACTGTAAATTGACCTTCATTAACTACGCATCGAGAGAAATCAACTGCAAGATTGTCTACTACGGTCCGGGGTTAGGGGGCAAGACGACAAATCTTCAGTATATCTACGATAAGACAGCTCCCAATGCCAAAGGGAAGATGATCTCTTTGGCTACTGAAACTGACCGCACCCTGTTTTTTGATTTTCTACCGCTTGAGCTAGGGAGTGTGCGCGGGTTTAAGACCCGGTTTCATCTTTACACTGTCCCCGGGCAGGTTTTTTACGACGCCAGTCGAAAGCTGATCCTGAAGGGGGTAGATGGAATCATCTTCGTCGCCGACTCCCAATTAGAAAGAATGGACGCCAATATCGAAAGCGTCTACAACCTGGAGCAGAACCTTAAGATTCAGGGATATGACTTGATGAAGATCCCTTTTGCGTTGCAGTTAAATAAACGCGACCTCTCCAACATCGTATCGGTTGAAGATATGAAGAAGGAGCTCATGCGGAAAGGCGAGCCCGTCCTGGAGGCAGTGGCGTCCACAGGGTTAGGAGTCTTTGACACGCTTAAGGCGGTTGCCAAACAAGTCTTGATCGAACTCAAGAAAGGTTAACCGGGAGCCGTTGAAATTCCCTTGAATGCGAGCGAAATTGGTTGACTCAGGTTAGATTGGCCCATTTCTATAGACATCGTTTTATCCTCTGCCGCCCCTTTTTCAAGTGTCGATTTCGCAATGAGATAGATAAATCCTCGAAAAATGTGTTGTGCTCTGATCTTTCCTTAAGATGCCTCCCGCGCGGAACTGTAGCATTCCGCTGGATTTTTCCTGTCTTTATACTTCTTCTTTCCCCGACCGCCTCTCTTTTCTTTGGGCAAAATAAAGAATCTAAATTCTCCCCACCTTTCATCCAGAAGGTCGAACTGCTCAACGGACTTCATCTGCTAACTGCCGAAGTTCCGGGGAGCGACCGCGTCGTTGTCATCTTTCTCATTAAGTCTGGCTATGGCATGGACCCTGACAAAAAACAAGGAGTTGCACTCCTTACAGCCCATGGAATACTAGAAGCCAATCAGAAGGTCACGCAACAACGGTGGAAAGATGAACTGGACTTTCTCGAAGCTATTTTCTCAATCCAAGTGGAGATGGATTCAACTCTATTTCGCGCTGAGTTGCCAGCAAAGAATCTGGAACCTTTCCTGAATACGATCGCCAACTTACTCGTGCGGCCTATCTTTCAAAAGGAAGGGTTGGACCGGATGAAAGAACAAGTGGGCGATTCCGGGGTGGTTTCGCCTGCCGAGTTTTTGTCGAGCCTACTCGACCCAGAGCTTTTTGGGAGGGGCTATTGTTCTCACCGCCTCATAGGGGATCCCGACACCCTGAAGGAAATAGGATTGGCGGATGTGCAGGCATTCCATGCTGCTTATTACTTACCGAATAACGCGGCCATTGCCGTAGTTGGGCCACCCAATTTATCATCGCTGTCCACTTTAATCAGGGAAAAGTTCGGAGGGTGGACCAAAGGTCCCCAGCCACACTTACCAGACCCGCCCACTTCCACGCTTGTGGATACTGAGTTTCGCATCTTTGAAAAAAAAGGAAACTCCGACGTTAGCGTGTTGTTTGGGAACCCAGGTCCCTCCAGGCAAACCCCTGATTATTACAGCCTGGTTTTATTGACCCAGTTCCTGGGGGGCCATTCACAGCATTCCAAGCTCAAGCAGGAATTAGATCGTGGCGGAATCCCCTACCAGTCTATTCAAAGCGAACTAGAGCTTGGTCTGACTTGCGGAAAACTCAAGATACTGGCCCAGGCTCCCCCCTCCTCCATCAAACCGATCTTGGAGACGATTCAACGAGTCATCGATGAGTTGAAGGCCAATAAGGCTTCGGATTCGGCTCTCGACCGGGTGAGACTCGAGGTTATCGACTCCTTCCAGAGATCTATTAGCTCCCCCCAGGGGTTTGCCCAGGCGATGGCGGAAATCGAGCTCCAGGGCCTTCCACGAGGCTACCTGCAAACTTTCCCGAGGGGTTTAGAAGAAATTTCTGTGGATCGTTTACAGGAAGCAGCCAAGAACTATCTGACTTCACGGGGTGCAGTTGTCATCATGGGGGACAAAGAGAAGATTGAAGAAGCGTTGCATTAACTTCGGGAGGGGGCCTGCGCATCACTTGGATCAGCCCATTAGCGGCGGGGAATCTGATAGCGCTTAAGATAATCTACGCGATAGCCAGTATCCTTTGTCTTGATTTGAAGCTTCAGGATGTCACCGGGCTTCTTGGAACTCTTAGAGGTATACTCCAGACGATACTGGTTTTTGAGTGCAAAGAGGATCTTGGGAAGGGCGTCTTCGCCTTGTGTACTGGAGTCTAGAGGTAAGATAAATCCGCCAGATTGTTCGGCGTATACTTTGATGGCTGGCCCCCGGATACTAAGGGTCTTCAGCCAGTCGATCGATCCTTTGAGTCCCTCTCCTCCTCCGATATCTACAGCGAGAGAATAGATCGGATACCCAAACTTGGTAATGTGATCCAGCGTGGCAGGACCAGCGACATCGTATCCTGCCGAAAGGAAAAGCAATACTTTTTTGGCATTCCTTCCCTCTCTGACCTTAATCATTCCTCGATCCAGAGCCAATCCGGTAACAGGATGGCCTCCAGTGCCAACATGACCCACAGGTTCTTCTAGGTAGTCTTCAGGCGAGACGAAATCGACTAATTCTTGAGAGTCGTCACTGAATCCATTGACAAAAAGTTCATCCGGGCTTTTGAGTTTTTCGGCCAGAGACTTGAGCCAGTTCAACGCGAAACTAAGCCTTTCGCCAGCCATATTCTTACTGATGTCCAGTAACACCCCGAGAGATATCGGTGTGCCTTTTTCAAAACGGAAAGAAGAGACGACTTGAGGCTTATTTTCTTCGAGCAATTCAATGTCGCCGGAATTCAGGCTTTCAACCGGTTTGCCTTGCGTGTCATAAACAGAAACATAAAGAGTCACGACGCGTGCCTTAGAATCGCTTAAACCGGGATGGGGCCAAATGGCAAGAATCAAGGCCGGCAGGAGTTCTACGATCCACAGGAACAGCAGGGGGGAACGTTTTGATTGGTGAGCCAGATAAGGTCGCAAGGAGAGCTCGTATTTGGGAGATGATCGTGCTTTGCCAACATCAAAAGATAGCACAATACCAATTTTCCCTGAACCGAACAAGTAATGGAAATTTGCCACGGGCTTCTGCAAATCCCTATGCCGTAAAAAATCTATCTCACCCGAAATCGAAATACTTGCTTAAATCAGAGAGAGGGGAGCCGAGACAAATTGTCTCGGCTCTTTTGGGAAAGGAAAAAGTAGCGGGATTTAAATCGCAAATCCTAAAATCAAGCCCGGGCCGTATGCCCTTGCTTGCATACCTTTGTTAGTGCAATCCTTCACCCAAAAACCTGGCCCCGGGCAAAAATCACGAACAGCCTGGATTTGAAGCGCTTATCGTAAAAGTGTGGATCTGTATCAAGTAAGAACAATGCGCCACTGAGGAAAAGGACACAAAATTGTCACCTCTAAGATGACATTTTGTGTGAGGCATAGTGAGAGAGATTGGAACTGAAGGGGTCCTTAAAATAAAGAAAAGGGCAGTATGAGCTGCCCTTTTGATGGGGTCGACCGGCCACTGGAAGCTTATTTCTTTTTGTTGACCGCTGACTTTAACTCGGCTCCGGGGGTAAACTTTGCTACCTTCTTGGCAGCAATCTTAATCGGCTTCCCTGTTTGGGGGTTCCGTCCGGTTCTTGCCTTCCTGTGCCCTACTGAGAAGGTGCCGAAGCCAACCAATGTGACTCGATCGCCCTTCTTCAATGTGGCCTGAATTCCATCTATTACGGAGTCAATGGCAGATTGAGCTTGGGTCTTGTTGATTTGTGTGTCCTTCGCGATTTTTTCAATCAGGTCTGCTTTGTTCACGATGTCCTCTCCTTTTTCCTTTCGTTCGAGATAAGAACGCCTTCTGGCAGCGCATCTGCGTTATACAATAGCGAAATCCCCTTGTCAATGGGATTTCCAAAGAATTTTGGGTGGAATGCCAGACTGTTCGGCCTATTCAAGAAATAGGTCGTTTTTCTCTGGAACTCGAAAAATCCGCTCCTCGCCCAAAATTTTCGTTTAACATTTTCTTTTTGGGGAAAGAATTAGGAAAAGGGTGCTGCCGAGAATTCTCGAAGGGGAACTGTCAAACTCACGGTGCGTTCGCCATTCAATTTCAGTTGACACTCGATTTCCAAATTCCGATAATCAAAAATAATTATTATTGTTCATGCATTGAACTTGTAGATTAATCCGGAAGCGACGCTTCAGGAATTATCCGGCTGATGAGCCGGATTGGGGAGGTAGATCGTGAGACAATCAAAAGTTTTGTTTTTGTGCGCATTTCTGATCGGATTTCTGACCATTTCAGTACAGGTGGCATACACACAGGAGGCTGGCACGCAGAAGAAGTCAGAGAGTCAGGGAAAAGAGGAGCCAAAGGAACCAGAAGTGGTTGATATCGAAGACGCCACAAAACAAGCACAGAAGCCCTTGCCGGAGGTGGGATACACCAAAGAGGAGTACGAAGAATTCAATAAGGCCTTGACAATTCCCAATCCCAAGAGCCGGGCCGAAGGCTTGGCTAGCTTCATCAAGGCGCATCCCAATTCAAAGCTCAATGAATACGCATTTTCCCAGTTTGCTGCCCTTCAGCGCCAACTTTATGAGCAGAAAGACATGGTCAATCTGGCAACTGTTTCGGAGATTGTTCTCCAATTAAAGCCTGAAGACATAGCGACTCTCGGCTATGCGACCGAAGCCAATTATGCGAATAAGGACTATGCCAAGGCGGCCCAGTATGGTGAGGCTTTTTACAAAGCGAAACCAAGTAAAGAACTGGCGCAACTTCTCGCCTTTTCTTTTGAGCAATTGAAAAATGATTCAAAGTTTGTTATTTACGCCGAAAAATGCGTTGCAGAATTGCCGCCCAAAGATAGCTTTTTTTATGCGGCGAAACTTTCGTTTATTTTCGCGAACCAGCGGAACATCCCTAAAGCGGCAGCCTACTCTCAAAAGATGATGTCAGCCTACGGAGAAGGCGAGATTCCGCCGGGATACACGACCGCGACGTGGAATCAGGAAAAGGCGCGATCTTACGCAATCATTGGCAGAAATTTCTACGATCGAAAGCAATATGCGGCAGCAGTCGGGGCATTGAACAGCAGTCTTAAATACTTTCCGCAAAATGATGAAGCTTACTACTACCTGGGAATGAGCTATTGGTTTGCGAGTGACACGTACAATGCTCAGAAAGCTCTTGCCAAAGCGGCTCTTCTCAACAAGCCCTATTCAAAAACAGCGCGGACCCAGCTTGAAAATCTTTATAAACAGCTTCACAACGGCTCATTGGAGGGAATCGACGCAGTGCTTCGGGCAGCCAGTGCGGAAACAAAGTAACCGGTTGCTCACTCGAATAAGAGTGCACTCGTCTGAACTCTGCGACCACTGGTTATGCGTTAGTTATCGGGGGAATTTCTGGTAGGGCGCGCTCGGCGAGCGCGCCGCGGACGGCCCGGCGGTCCGTCCCTACCCACTCAGCCGCTACAGAAGCGACAATCTCAAATCCTCACCGAAGGCCTTGCCCTTACAGATTTCCCCCCGTAACTAACGCATTACGACCACTGAACTTCCGCTGTTGAAACTCACGACTGGATTTAATAGAGTAACGGGCTTGATCCTTGTTTCGAGGTGATACCCGTGGAGATTGGAATCATTGGGTTTGGCCGATTTGGCCGATTTGCCAGCGAGCTTCTCAAGCAAGATTTTAAAGTCAGTGTTTTTGATCGGGGAACGATCACTCCTCCGCGCGGCATCCATCGCCTGTCTCTAGGAGAAGTCGCCTCAAAGCCCATCCTCATTTTTTGTGTTCCCATTTCTCAAATCGAATCGACTTGCAACGATGTGCGGCCATTTCTTTATCCGGGACAGCTCGTCTTGGATACGTGTTCCGTCAAAGTTTTTCCGATCGGGATTATGCGGCGCGTGCTGCCTCGGTTTGTTGAAATTGTCGGGACACACCCCCTTTTTGGTCCTGACAGCGCCAATTGTGGAATTCGTGGCCGCCGAATTGCCCTCTGTCCCGTGAGATGCCATCGCTTGGAGAAAATTGAGGCCTACCTCAAAAAGAAGGGTCTGCAAGTGATCGTCACTACTCCGCAAAAACATGACCGAGAAATGGCCAAGACACAAGCCCTCTATCATTTTCTGGCGCGTGGGATTGCGAGCTTGAAGATCACGGCGGGAGCGTTGTCAACACCCGGCCCTGCCAAGTTGTACGAGGATTTCAAAGATGTGCAGAATGATTCTCTGGAGCTCTTTGCGGATTTGCAAATTCGCAACAAGCATACAGCGCCAATGCGGAAACATTTGCTGAAAAGCTTAACCCGAATCGACCAGGAACTAACCTCAGTGAAAAGAAAACGAACCAAGCAGCCGTAGATCGTTTCTTTTTGCTCGAATCCTTCAGAAGATTTTCAGGACTTCGGTCTGGATAGGATCGCCGGTGACAACGGACTCCTCGCGGTCCAAGTAGACATTGACTTCTGAACGGATGCCAAAATCCTTCAAGTAGATTCCTGGCTCAATGGAAAAGCAAGTGTTGGGGATGAGAAGTCTTGCGTCTTTCGTTTCCAAGCTGTCCATGTTGGCTCCGTTCCCATGGTCTTCTTCCCCGATATTGTGACCCGTTCGATGAACAAAGAACTCTCCATAACCCCTTTGGGTGATGTAATCTCGGGAGACGGCATCCACCTGCCATCCTTGAAGATTCAGCGTCTTGAGGTAGTGGGCTTTGACGTAGTCTGTCGCGGCATCTCTTGCTCCTCTGACAATCTCCCAGATATTTTGAATTGGTTCTGGGATGGACTCCCCCAGATTAGCGACCCACGTGTAATCGGCATAGACTGAGTTCTTCTCATCCAATTTTGCCCAGAAGTCCACGAGCAGGAAATCGCCGGGCCGGATCGGGGCCGAACCCTCCCGACTTGGTTCATAATGGGGATTGGCACTATTCTGATTAACTGCCACGATCGGAGGGGAAGAAGTCGTCAAACGGTGCTCCTGGTACCGAGCCAGCATCTTCTGTTGGACTGAATATTCTGAGATGGATTCGTTGGTTTGGAGCGCTTGCCGGATTCCCTCCAATGTGTCCAGGAGAATCTTCATGAGACGACGGCTCGCTTCCTGATGCATCTGAAATTGTTGAGTGCTCCATCTTGCCTCAAAGTATTGGACAAGATTGGCCGAAGAGACCACTTCCTTCCCAAGAGATTTAATTAATTCAATCGTTCCGGCATCAACTTTGGAGACATAAGGGATGGCACAAAACGGGGAGTATTCCATCGCGATGGTCTGCGATCCAGAAAGGTGACGTTTGAGCCCGCTGACCATTTCCTGCCAACTCCTGAAGGTATCAACGCTTACTCCCAAAGAAGAAAACGCCTGCTGCTCGATCTTGTGGCAAAATGCCAGCGGATTTCCCGTCCTCGGGATCCAGTAGAACCATCGCCTTGTAATCAACTGCCCCGTAATCCCCAAGAGTTTTCTGGCAATAGGATTCGTACCCTGGAAATCGTAGAGCAACCATCCCTCGATTCCTGCCTGATTCAATTGATTTTGCACTTCAAGAAGGTTCATTGGATCGGCTCCTTGGGAGGGTTACCTCGCGATGGCAAAGGAATTAAGGTCTACTTCTAACCTGTGAAATGGACCGTAATCAGGCGGTCAATTCGCTTGACAATAGGTTTCCTGGAAGATAGTCTTTATTGTTTTTATTTGCTGTCTGGGTGCTGTTCCCGGGTATTTTTACGGGATCTTTCGTCGTTGATTATAGTATTGATTGCAACGCGAAGGGATCTTTTTTCCAACTTGCCAGTTCTGAATTCCGATTCTCGGCAAGCTGAGGTCAAACACTTAAGGAGAATCTAATCCCATGAAATCCGAAAGGATGTTGTTCACTAGCGAGTCTGTCTCGGAAGGTCATCCCGATAAAGTAGCCGATCAGATTTCCGATGCGGTGTTGGATGCCTATATCGCCCGTGACCCAGATTCCCGGGTTGCTTGCGAGACTCTAGTGACAACGGATTTCTGTGTTGTTGCCGGAGAAGTAACCTCCAAAGGCAGCGTGAATATTGAACAGACCGTGCGCGACTCAATCGAGAAAATTGGTTACGTGGAGGAAAATGTTGGCTTTAGCCACAGAAGCTGCGAAATTATGGTCAAGATCCACCCCCAGTCTCCCGATATCTCGCAGGGTGTGACAGAGGGTGAAGGTTTACATAAGGAACAAGGTGCCGGAGACCAGGGCTTAATGTTTGGGTATGCCTGTGATGAGACTCCAGAAATGATGCCCAGTCCCATTATTTTTGCGCATCAGCTAGTCGAAAAGCTGGCTGAGCTCAGGAAGAACAAAACTCTAGACTACATCCGGCCAGACAGTAAGAGCCAAGTCACCGTGGAATATGTGGATGGTAAACGTGTCCGGATTGATGCCATCGTCATTTCAACCCAACACATCGATTCAGTTCCTCACCGGAAAATTGAGTCGGACGTTATTGAACAGGTCATCCGGAAGGTGATTCCTCCGGAACTGCTGGACTCCAAGACTAAGTTCTATGTCAATCCGACTGGAAAATTTGTAGTCGGGGGGCCGAGCGGCGATACAGGATTGACCGGAAGAAAGATCATCGTTGACAGTTATGGGGGATGGGCTCGACATGGGGGAGGAGCCTTTTCGGGGAAAGACCCCTCCAAAGTGGATCGTAGTGCCGCCTATGCAGCTCGCTACGTAGCCAAGAATATTGTGGCCGCGGACCTGGCGAAGAAATGTGAGGTGCAATTGGCCTATGCCATTGGAGTTGCTAAGCCGGTTTCGGTCCTTGTGGATACTTTTGGAACCGGGAAGTTAAGCTCCATGGAACTTGAGCAGATCATCGGAGAGGTTTTCGATCTGCGCCCCAAAGGGATCATACAGATGCTGGATCTCAAGAAACCCATTTACTTAAAAACGGCAGCCTATGGACACTTCGGTAGGAAACCCGGCGAAAAAGGAACCTTTAGTTGGGAAAGGACTGATAAGGCGGAACTGCTGACAAAACTGGCTACTCAGAGTACTTTGGCATCCAGATAATTTGTTTGGATTTCAGCCTACTTTTAAGGAGTAGACCTTTTTTTTGACATATGCCGCAGCATCATTTTGAATGAAAATATTGGGTTAAATTGTAGACCCCTATAGCAACGAGAATTAAAGGCCAGCCTCGCAGTAGAAACCTCATGGTCTCAGGGACAAACTGACTTACCTGCAAAATGACTCCCAGGCAAACTGATCCAATCCCAACTGTTATGGAAGAGAATCGCATCTTTTCAAACGGGGTAATCAATTTGATCCCGTGCAAGCCCATGACACGCTTCTTTGCGACATGATAGGCCTCAAGCGGCATGTAGATGTACATTAAGATCGCCAGTAGCCTGAGAAGGGGGATTACTTCTTCGCTGTCAGTTCTCCCGCTAAGAGAAATCAGGCTGCCGAATACGAGGACTTGGAGAAGAGCCTTCCAATACTCTCCATTGCAAATCGCACCTACTCCGGGGATAAAACCTAACGCCAAAGAGACCCCCGGAGAACAATAGGCGTATCCTTTCTCGATATGAGGACTCCGTGTGGACTTGGCATACTTGACAGCTTCAGGAGTCGGGACTGTAGTATTAGCCACCGTTGATGCAGTATTTCGGACGCGCTCGTCTTGGCTCGCGAACGATAGCTGGCATTTCTGACAAAATGTTCGTGAGTCGGATATCAATAGGCACCCCTGGCAGAGCGGCGTGCCACAGTTCGAACAAAAGGATACGGCTTCCACGCCAGGATGGATTGCGCACTCCATACCTCCTCCTTATCCGGTTCTGCTCCCCAGGCAGAGGATGTTCTCTCCGCTTCCATTCTCAATACGAGATTTGACAGACAAAAGTTCAAGAGACTTTTGATCCATCGCAATCGACTACAATTTCTTGAGGAGGATTTCGATTACGTTGTGCTTCAACAAATAAGAATGCTGACTCTGAAAGCCTCCGAATAACTGCGACACATCTCTAATCTGGAAAGCCTTTTTGAATTCAGTTTTCAATTCTGTCGGGATGTATTCTAAAGAAGATTCATTGTGAATGCGGTATTTGTGAATCATGTCAGGACCGATTATTCGGCGAGTATGAAAGAAGGCCATGACCAGGCCGCCAGATTTCACCATGGAGGAAATCTTTCGCACAAAGACCCCCGCAAATCGAGGTTCGATGTAACATAAGTAGTCCCAGCAAATCAGACCATCGAGAGAATTGACTTCATAATTGAAATTCTCTTCAAAGAAACTGGACTCATTCAAGGTGATCTTCCCATCCAGTACGAGGGAATACTTGGGGTTGAGATAGGCGGTGACAAAATCCTCCATATACACCTTGATTCCATGGTTTAGAAAAAAATCCATATTGGAACCCACCACAGGTCCAATATCCAAGATCCTTGGCGTCGGCATGGCCGAGATTCCCTTGATGAAGTCCTTCATGACTTGAGAGGGATGAGTGGGATGCGTCAGGTGAGTTCCTTTTTCTGAGTTCCTGTCAGCCCCGGCCTGTGCCCAGGCTTTACCCATCATCGCGCTCAGTTTGCTAAATGGTTTTTTCATTTTGAAGGGTTAGGGGAAGTCTGAAGGAATAGCTGTAGAATGGGACCTCAAGCTTTTGCGACTTCCCCGTATACGCGTAAGAACACCACAGCCACAACCACCGTGAGTCAAGTTCCAATTTCGGGTGGACATCTCTTTCCGGTGGTTGCCAGATCTAGCGGGTACAGTATCTCATTTAAACTGCGGTTTGGGTACAATGGAGGATTCGACGCTGACTTTGGCAATCTCGGCCTTCTGAAAGTCGGTCTTCTTTGCTACCTCCGGACCTTTCTGCATGTCAACACTTCCTTTCAAGTGAGCGCCATCCGCTATAGAGACGCGGGGAGCTTTGATGTCGCCTGTCACGGATCCGGTGGTTCGAATTTCGATCATTTCTCCGGCGGATATGTTTCCAACTACACTCCCAATGACCGTCACAGCCTTGGCGTTGATCTCCGCGTTAATTTTCCCGTTGGGGCCAATGACCAGATTGTGATCTTTCAACTCAATCTTCCCTTCGACGCGACCTTCAATCGTTAAGTCTTCGTCTCCGGTTAATTCCCCCTTAATAAATACCGATTTCCCGATATTGACGATGTCCTCTCGAGTGGGGTTAGGTCTGGGTTCGAAACGTGGTTCCATAGGTTTTTTCTCCTCGAATGTTGACATGGGAATTTCCTCCTTTTTCGCAGCAATAGGTTCCTTCTCTTTCTCCTCCTCCGGTTTCCTACTTTTCCACATGACTCCTCCTCAACACTGGCAGCTGGCAACTAGGCCGATGAACGACGATGAATACAAATCTCAAGCTGTATTGATACTTTAGCATAAGCAAAAAGGCAATTCGTGAAGTAAATCTCTTCCTGGGAATTTTTGTGAATAAGGAACTGATTATGATGCGATCGTGTTGATACAAAAGGGTTATCGGCAAACCGGCCTAGAAAATGCAGAGAATTAATGGAATCCACCTCGATAAACCTCCTCAGTCTAAACCGGAATAAGCGCGGTCAAGCAACTCAATGGGGTGCAACACTTCGATGCCCTTTAGACCAGCTCGCCCCAGACCATAGGCGATTTGCAGGATACAACCGGGGTTCCCTGTCGCGACGATCTGCACCTGAGCCCTGTGGATATCGTCAATCTTGCGTTCGAGGATCTTCATTGAAAGCTCGTAATGGGTGAGATTATAAATCCCTGCACTTCCACAGCACTGATCCGGTGTCCGTAATTCGACTAGTTCCAGCTCCGGAATGAGTCTTAGCAAGTTCCGGGGGGGCTTGCTGACTTTCATGGCATGGAGGAGATGACAGGGATCGTCATAAGCCACGCGTGCTTTGATCTTCCCAAGTTTAACAAGCTTCGGAAGTCTATCCAAAAAGGACGATATGTCTTCCACTTTGGCGGTAAATCTTTCAGCCCGTTTCCTGAGCTCGGAATCATTTGAAAACAGGGCGGGGTACTCTTTAAGCTTGGCGCCACAGCCCGAAGCATTTGAGAGAAGAACGTCAATCTGCTGTTCCTCGAAGGCCCGAATGTTTCTGAGGGCCAACTCTCGTGCCGTATCCGTGATTCCCGCATGACAATGGAGGGCCCCACAACAAGTTTGGTTCTGTGGCACAACAACCTCACACCCATTTCTTTGCAATACTCGAATCGTGGCCTGATTAATTCCCCCAAAGATCTCATTCATCACGCAACCGGTGAGTAGGCCTACCCGATGATGCGTCGCTCCTAGCGAAGGGAAAACCTGACCCAAAGAAACATGTTGCGTCTTTTGACGCAAATCAGGCATTAGTTGTTCCAATTGATTGAGTTGCCCCGGGAGGAGCTTCAGAATCCCCGATGCCCTGACAACTCTTTGGATTCCTAGCCACTGATAAAGACGCAAGAGGTTAAAGCTGCAGCGTAGCCAGCGCCGGGAAGGAAGGATGAGTTTGAAAAATATTCTTCTCAGAGCAGTAATGATCAAAGGACGGCGAAAGCTCTGCTCAATCACCTCGCGAGCCTTCTCAACCATCTCACCGTACGGAACTCCCGAAGGACAAGCGGATTCACAGGCCCGACAGTCGAGGCAAGCCGAGATGTGATTCACAAAACTTTCCGATACACCCAACGCTCCGCTCTCCTGAGCCCGCATCAAATAGATGCGACCCCGCGGTGAATCCGCCTCTTGTCCGAGTGCCACGTAAGTGGGACATGCTTGCAGGCAAAGGCCACAATGAACGCATTCCGGAGTCAAATCGGTCCGGCTGATCCTTTCTTGCGTGGACTCACAGGTGGCAAGCATAACTTAGACGATGTACCTTCCTGGATTTAAGATCTTGTGAGGATCGAATTGATTTCGAATTGATTGCATCAAAGATTTATCCTTGTATTCATATCCCCAAACATCGATAGACTTCTTTAGGTTGGCTGGTGCGGATTCCAAGATGACTGTTCCACGCGCTGGCCTCAAGTGAATCCTGAAGGCCCGAATATGATCGGCCAACTGCTGAATGGCAGCAGGCGAAGGGTCGTAGTCGTAATAGGCTCGAATAATCCCGCTTCCCGCATGGGCTTTGATGAGGACTGCAGAGGACCTTTCCTTGCCGTAGGATTCCAGCCTTCGAATGCAGTCTACCATTCGGGAGGAACCACAGTTGATCTTTAATTTCACCTTGGGCGCACCACTGGATTTCAGCCAGGGCGCGTCCTCCCGCAAAAGTCTCCAGATTTGCTCCTGTTCCGATGGGGAACTCAAGCTTACCCCTTGTATAAATAGCTCTTTCCACATTTCTTGCAATTGTTCAACTTGCCAATCCACCGCCTTTTCCAGGTCCATGAAACGCACCAGGAACAGATAATGATCAGAGTCCTCGACCCAGGGCCGTTGCTCATTGAAGAGCCTTGTCCCTTCTGGATTCACCAACTCGAGCGCAACTGGGGTGAGCGGCGAATGAATCAATCTCTCCAGTCCGACTCGCGCTTCGTCCAGTCCTTTCAGCACGAAAGCGACCGTCTTGGAAAAAGGAGGGATGGGCTTCAGCTTGAAAAAGAAATCGACCAGTACTCCTAGAGTTCCAAACGAGCCTATATAGAGTTTGCACATATCGTAGCCCGTGACATTCTTGACGACACGGGACCCAAACTTTGTCCATTTTCCATCGGGCTGAACCAGGCTGATCCCAATCAGATAATCCCGAATAGTTCCTTGTGCAAACCGGAGTGGACCGGAAGTGTTGGTTGCGACAATACCTCCCACCGTTGCCTGCTCGAACCCATCAGGGTCAATGGGAAGATAGAGACGATCGCGAGCCAGACGATCTTGCAGATCCGCAAGACGGCATCCGGACTCCACTTTCACTACCAAGTCCTGGGGCTCATATTCAGGAATCTGATTGAGTTTCTCGAGTGACAGGGCCGCATGGTAACGTGGAATGAGATTTCCGATATGCTGGTGTATTCCGGCCCCGAATGGGACAATGCTCCATTCTCGGGAATTGGCCTCTCGCAAGATTTCCCCAATTTCCTCTTTGGTGCTGGGCGCGAAAGAGCGTTGCGGGAGCACGCCCTCCACCGCAAACCGTGCTGGCATGCCGGATCCCTCCAAGGTAACTCGAGGATGTGTGGAATTTTCAAGTGGAGCTCCGTCCGTCATGGAGTTGCCTTCTTCAGGGTTCAGAACCGGATCATCCCCTCGACCGCCGAATACTTTGGATTCTCTGCGGCAGACGGATTCCATGACATTTCCCCGCAGCCCCGCCGAACCGGAAAAATCTTTCCTGGGTTCGCCAGGTTGTTGGGGTTGAAGACGTCTCTTAATCGCTGCATCACATCCAACTCGTCTTGGGAGAAAAACAAATTCATGAATTGCATTTTCTCCAGCCCAATCCCATGCTCTCCACTCAGGGCCCCTCCGACATTGACACACAGCTGCAGGATTTCCCCGGCCAGTCCCAGCACTTTATCTTTGGCCCCTGGCTCATCGTTGTCGTAGAGGATGATGGGGTGTAGATTGCCGTCGCCAGCATGGAAAACGTTAGCCATGCCTAATCCATACTTCTTCCCGAGGGCATCGATTTTCTGAAGAATCTCGGGAAGCTTGCTACGCGGGATCACCCCGTCCATAGTGTAATAGTTTGGACTAATTCTTCCATAAGCGCCAAACGCATTCTTTCGTGCGGCCCAGAGTTTTTTTCGTTCTGCCTCGTCTTTCGCAACTCGAACTTCCCGTGCCCCTGTCCGTTGTATTACTTCGACAACGCGCTCGACTTGTTGATCAATGCCCTCCTCAACTCCATCCAGCTCAATCAAGAGCACGGCATCGGCATCCCTCGGGATTCCTGTTGCATACGGGCCGCTTTCAATGGCTTCGATGGTTTTGCGATCGATCAACTCAAGAGCTGCCGGGATGATGCCCCGAGAAATGATGCCTGAGACGCACTGGGTCGCATGGAGTACCGAATCGAATACCGCTAGCAACGTCTTTACCGCGGGAGGAGTATAGAGCAGGCGGACTGTCACCTTTGTGGCAATCCCGAAAGTCCCTTCTGAACCCACAAAGACACCCACCAAATCATAGCCGGCAGGATCACCTGCCGAAGTTCCTAATTCATACATCTCTCCGCTAGGCAAAACCACTTCCAGGGCAAGCACATGGTTGGTGGTGACACCGTATTTGAGAGTGTGAGGCCCGCCGGAATTCTCCGCTACGTTGCCACCGATTGTGGAGACCATTTGACTAGAAGGGTCCGGGGCATAGTAGAAATTTTTTTCACTTGCAGCCTGGGTCACGTGCAAGTTAACGACTCCCGGCTGGACGATCGCCAGTCGATTCTCATAGTCCAAGGTCAGAATCCGGTTCATTCGTGAAAGTTCCAGAATAATGCCGCCCTCGACCGCTACGGCGCCTCCACTAAGACAGGTACCCGCCCCTCGGGGGAGGAAGGGAATTTGGTACTCCTTTGCGATCTTGACAATAGCGATGATTTCTTCCGGACTAGAGGGAAACACCACAAATTCAGGAAGTTGCGGATGCAAAGTCAGCCCATCGCATTCATAAACAATCAGTTCCTCAGGGGAATAGAGAACACGTTCCTTCCCGAGGGTTGATTGCAATGCGTGGCGGATCTCCTTTAGTTGAGAAGGAGTCTGGGATGAATTGATGCTGACCATTGTTCTGGGATTATAGCCTATATCGAAACAGGAAATGTCTCCATATTCATGTCATGTATATTTAGTTTTCTATGCGTAAAGGGCCTTTCCTCCAACTCTACGGCCGGATTCCCTGCGTTGACAGAAGATTGCTGCTATTGTACTTTAGTCTCAACAGAATGGTTCACGCAATAAGACTGGTAGCTCCAAGTTTTGGGCTGTCAGCTTAGAGGAGTCCATGCCCGAAAATCAAACCCCTCTCTTCTCGTCGCTCCGGTTTCTCATTCTTATGTTTGCGTTCCTCATGATGGTGGCCCCGACCGGCTGTGGGCAGAAGCTTCACAATTCGTCTTCGCAGGCAACTACGGCCGAAGCGGAGAGCTACAAGCCAAAAATTGAACTGACCCATATCGGTTTGGCAAAAGGGGAGAGCTATCTCGGGGATCATGTCTATTACGTTGAAGGTAAGGTCAAGAACCTGGGAAATCGAGTGGTACAGCGAATCGAGTTAACCTTTTTTTTCAAAGACAGTTTGAATCAGGTTGTTTTGAAAGAATCCCGCAAGGCTGTGGAATACAAGGGAGGAGGAGGATTAGAGCCCCAACAGTCGAACAATTTTCAAGTCGCCTTTGAACACCTGCCAAAAGACTGGAATCACATTATTCCTGACGTAGAGGTATACACAATTGTCCTGAAGTGAAAAACTCCCCCCTGCGGAAGCACTTCGAGCTGCATTACCTTCCCATTTTCAGCCGGTCAATCAAATAGTGCGGAAGATGGGCGGTTTTCATTTTTTCTTGGGTTTTTTCCAAAGGGTATTGAGTGCGGAAGTAGCGGACCAATTGTTCTTCCTGCTCATATATCGCAAAAGCGGCTCTTGGATCGTGGTCCCGTGGTTGACCGACAGCCCCTGGATTAATCATATAGACATGGCGTGAATCGATCCGGAGTTGACTCTCGGTCGATCCCCCTCTGATTTCCGGATTTAGAACCCCTTGCCGCCCGTCTTGAAATTGGACAAACCCCCCCTGAACATGCGTATGACCAATGAAGGTGACTGGAAAATGAGCGAGGGGAAAACTGCTATAGGCATCCTCTAGATCAACGAGATATTGGTCTTCGTCTAACAAGGAGCCATGAGCCAACGTGAATCCGTCCAAATCAAGAGGGCCGGGAACGATGGTTCCAATGTAGGCTTGACTCTCTTCGGTAAGTTGCTGCTGGGTCCAAACAGCGGCTTTCTTGGCCATCGGATTGAACATGTTTAAGTCCACGAGACCAAGAGCCGCTTTCTCATGATTTCCCCGGATAATTGCGGGATTAATCCTGCGAAAAATATCTGTTACCGCATTCGGGTCGGGGCCGTACCCCACAATGTCCCCGCAGCAAACTACCCGGTCGTATTTCCCGTCGGCGGCGTTGAGTACCGTTTCCAACGCCTCCAGGTTTGCGTGAATATCACTGATGATCAGGAATCGCATCGAATCTGCCCAGCTCCAACCTGCCGGGGAGGCTCCTATCGGCTTTCAAATTTTGTCTTTTACAAGATGATGATCGTGTTCCATGCGATTGAATTCGAGCCATGTTCTTTGGAAATCAAAACACTGGCTCAGCATTCAACCCCTCGATCGTTCAGTTCCTGTCGAAGTTGCATTTCTGACTTGAATTGAATGGCCTGGATCCCGGCTGCACGGGCCCCTTCAACATTTTCATGGCGATCGTCGGCGAAAAAGATATTTTCCGGAACTCCACCCGCTTTCTCGATCGCCAGCTGAAAAATCTGCGGGTCTGGCTTCATATATCCTACCCTATAAGAGAGCAACCGTTCTTCAATCTGGTTCAGGATTGGAAATCTTTCCACAAGATAATCGAAATGAATTTCGTTGGTATTGGAAAGCAAGATCAGGCGATTCTTTCGCTTGAGATTCTGTAAGAATTCCTCGGAGACCAGAGGCTCCGGCAGAAACATCGAGCCCCACAAACTCCGGAATTCATCCAGTGAAATTTGCATTTCCAGCGCATCACAAATTATCTTGTAATATTCAATGGCCGACAATCTTCCTGTCTCAAACTCAAATAACAGTTGAGGTTCAGACAAGACATTGCTTATTTCAGAAAGGGGGTGGGGACTAATTTTGAGGAGCCGCTGAGCGGCTACGTCATAATCAAAATCAATCAGGACCTTTCCCAAATCCAGATAGACGACCTCAATCATCCCCGCATGGTACCGAAACCGAGGCGAAAGATGAAGCAGGATTTGCGAAAAGTGGGATGAACAACAGATTGACACCATACCACAAGACTTAAGGAGATCCTCCCGGTGTCTTAAAAAGTTACTGAACGAGTAGAAAGACAACCTGAGTAATCGCGTGGAGCCTGTTTGGCTATAGTTGGTGTGCCGGCTGAATGTGTATGGACAAGGAATCGAGCAACGCTCCAGACTAAAGGATAACAGGTCGCTATCTAGTCGGTTGTAATTGAATCTTCCGCCTGGGACCTTTTCCCCTTTCGATTTCCTATGAATCGGGGGGCAAACGCATGGTGTCGGATATGGCTACTGTTCACTTGATCCTGAGCGAATCCATTATTCCTTGTGATTTTGTGTCCAGTTTTGCGCAACTTTCCAGCCTTTTGGGCAGTCAAGGACTACAGCAAATGGAGTATCTTCTTAAATCCTTGGACGCGGTGAGCCAAGATTATCTTAGTGGTTAGGGGAGCCACCGAGCCACTGTTGCATGATGACGTGAGCTCTTTTCAGATCTTTGCCAACCCTCAAACCGCCTACCGAAACGGGTTCCTGCTAATTGGCTCTTTGAAATTCGATGTCGTCATCGACCTGAATGGAGTCTGCTAACGCTTTGCCATTCGCATTGGCCAACTCGGCTTTAGCTTCGAATTTCTCGGTATACATCTGCGAATCGGCGACGGTAAAGAGGTGATTGAGGTCCGTTCCATCGTGAGGATACATTGAGATGCCGACGCTGATTCCGAGTCGTACTTCTTTTCCAGATCTTACCTTGAGCAGCAAGGAATGAATCGATTTTCGAATACGGCTGGCAATCTTCTCAGCAGTTTCACGTTCCGCGTTATACAGGAAGGCCACGAATTCGTCACCCGCGTAGCGAATACACGTGTCGTATTTGCGCATTTCTTTTTGCAGCACTTCACTCACCTTGACCAGAACATCGTCCCCTACTTTGTGACCATATTGGTCATTAATTTCTTTGAATCGGTTCAGGTCCATGACGAGAATGGCCATTTTTTCTTTGCCGCGTTCGGCTTTCTTAACGTTCTGGTCAAATGCCATAAACATGTAGCGTGAATTGGGTAGCCCGGTGAGTGGATCGGTCAGCGAATTCTCTTCGAAGTATTCGAACGAAATCGCATTTTGGATGGCGACGGCAGCCCGCTCGCTGATGGTCTCCATTAACCGGGAATGATCTTCCGTAAAAGGTTCGTTGTCACGATCGGTAGAGTACAGGGCAATCGCTCCCAGGACCGTATTCTTTGCCGTGAGCGGAAAAATCATGGCGTTGGTCAGTTGATGGGGCTTTTCCATAAAGGCCAGGTTCTTGAAATCATTCGTTGGGTCGTTATTGACGACAGGCTGGTTGAAGGCGATGGAATAACCCGTCAGACCCTCCCCTAACGCCATCCAGTTCTGACTTAACTGCTCGGAGTATTCTCCCGTGACCATGGCCGGGTAGATCATGTCGGTCTTCTTGTTCTTCAAGTAAACAACGCTGCTGGTGAAGGGAACAATCGACTGCAGCTTGCTACAGATAATGCGCAGCGTGTCGTCCAAATTCAAGCTCTTCCCTACGGTTTGAAAGATCTCGTGCAAGGCGTAAATCTCGCGATGCGTCGAGGCGATTTCCGTGAAGCCTTTCTTCCGCAACAAGAGTTTTTGATCCTCGGCGGAGTCCGGTGAGGTCTCGGAGAGATGCGTGTTGTTCCCGTATTTGCTGATGTCAAGCATGGCCACTTCTTCCATCAGCTCTTTAGAGACACGCAGGAAGGCAGCCACGACTTTTGCGTCATAGTGCATCCCCGATTCGTTCTTCAGCAGGTCGATGGCTTCCGCGGATGTCAGGGGTGTCCGGTAGGTTCGCTGGGCGGTTAAGGCATCAAACGTATCAGCTACGGCCAGGATTTTGGATCCGATGGGAATCTGGTCGCCCTTCAGCCCATACGGATACCCCGATCCATTTTCCCGCTCGTGATGGTAACGGATCATCGGCACCACCGGGTAAGGGAAGTGAATGGGCTCCAGGATGTTGGCTCCGATCTCAACGTGACGCGTCATTTTAGCAAATTCGGAATCCGTCAAACTTCCCGGTTTTGAAAGGATATATTCGGGTATGGCAAGCTTGCCGATGTCGTGCAGCAGTGCAGCGGCTCTGAGAGCATCCAGATCGTCGCTATTCTCGATCCCCATGCTCTTAGCGATCCCGACTGCGTAAACCTGGACTCTTCGTGCGTGTCCGTGAGTGGAATGATCCTTGGCATCGATGGCCAGCGCCAGGGTTTCAATAATCGACATCTGTAACTGGGAATGTTCCTTGAGTTGGCGCGAGGCTTCAACGAGACGGGAAGAATAGACCTTGTAGGTAGAAAGGGCAAACAGGGAGAAAGGAACAAAGAGTAAGTAGATTTGATTTCCCAGGGCTCCGGCAAAGAAATTCAGTAAGCCAACGGCGACCGAAACGGACAAGAAAACCAGGCTGGGAACTCTGTACTCTTTCTTCCATTCCTCGCCAAGACTGGCCCCTCTGAATATCTTTGCAGCGGTAACCCGAAACAAGGAATAGCAGAGATAATAACCCGTCACCACCAGAATGATGGGCAGTAAGGAACCATACCGAGCAATCTCGCTCAAGGAATTATTCAGAATAAAGACTTTACCCATCAGCCACAAGGCAGCCAGGCTTGAAAGGGCATCAGGCAATTTCTCCACCAGCTTCATCTTGGAAATTCGATAGGTCCGGAACAGCCACCAACTAAACGCGACCATTGCGACTAGATTGGCATTGGATGGACCAATCCAAAAGAAGGTGCCGAGATAGATGAGGTGATAATAACGAAGCTGTTTGCCAACAAATGGCAGCATGACGCTGGATTCGGCAAAGGAAAAAGCCAGAACGACCGCAAACATTGCCAGCAGGCTCCAATCTTCGCGACAAGTTAATGATTCCCAGAGGAATAGGACTGCGAGCGCTGCGACGCTGAGAAAGATCGTGCGGCCCTGATGTTTCTTGGGGGAGGTCGTGTCCGCTGTAATTAGCATGTAGGCTCCGAATTCACTTCAGTTTCTGCAATCGAACACACCCGATTTCGCCCGGTTCTCTTGGCTTGGTACAAGTACGCGTCTGCCTTCTCAATGAGTTCTTTTTGAATGACGTCCAGATCGATCTGATTATCTAAAGAGGTTTCTTGGACACCGATACTGACCGTGATGGGATCCCCCGCTTCTGTGGCAAATGTTTCACTGACCAGCTTGCGGATCCCGTCCATGATCTTATGAGCCACATCCAACTTGGTGTTGGGTAAGATCACCACGAACTCCTCGCCTCCATAGCGAGCGATGACAGAACCTTTTCTCAGGTTCGTGCTCAAAACGAAACCAAGTTTGCAGAGAACTTTGTCTCCAGCTGCATGTCCGAAGGTGTCATTGACCTTCTTGAAATAGTCGATGTCCAACAGAGCCAAACTAACGGGGAACTTCTGCTGGCGTGCATTGGAGAGTTCAACCCGCATGCGTTCTTCAAAAAACCTTCGGTTGTATACGTTCGTCAACTTGTCCGTGATGGCCATGGTCTGCATGGCGCTAAATTGACGCGCATTGCTAAGAGCTACCGCAATATGCCCGGATACCGTATAGAAGAGAGTCTTTTCAGATTCTGTCCAAGCAACGCCCTTGGTGCATCGATGAACCACAATGATTCCGATCAGCTCTGACTTATAGAGAAGGGGGAAGGCCATGATCCCGTGAATCTTGAACTCATCGAGGACCGTTTCATGGGCGGAGAGGGAAGGCGCGCCGAGAGTCTCGTCAATGGCAACGGGTTCCATTCCATTCGAAACCATTTTCAGAAGGAGAAAGTTCAATTTGGCTGTTTTCTGGGCTGAGCAGGAACTTGTTCCTTCGGCACAGGATTCGAAATACTTGGCTACGGGTTTTTCTTTCCCTAAGGAAATAATGACGCAGCGGTCTGCCGGGATGTGTTGGACCAATTGTTGGGCCGAGTTCTTTAAAATGTCGCCTAACTCGTTGGATTCATAAACCATCTTGATAATGGCGTCGGTCTTTTCCACTTGCTTCCGCCGAGCCTGAACCTCAACTTCCTCAACGGTCCCTTTGTTTGAGGAACGTTCATCTGCCAATTGGGCGGAAATCAAAGCAATCTCCCGGGCAATTTCGTTGGCTCGGTCAAATTTGCCGGTACGCCGATAGATGTCTTCAAGGCTTTGTTTGGCAGGCAGATAACGTGGGTAGCGTTCTAGCGCATCTTCCAAAAGCTCAATGGCTTTGGCATACGATTGATACTTGATGTAAAGTTCCGTTTCTACCATCAGATCTAAGACTTCGTTTTCGTATGTCATCTCTGCTGTCCTCACGTTATCTCTCCTCAAAATCTCTTTGCCAGTTGCCCTGCCTCGATCAACCGGACACCCATTGAATAGCATATGGCCTGCCAAAAATAACTTGTTTATTACCTATAACTTGATAACAACAAAGATGAAATCGGTCACTTCTGATCGGACAAATTGTCCGAAAAGCGACCGCCCGGGAGACTGGGCTACTTCCTACAAATGGGGATGAAGAGATTAATTAAGGAAAGGCTTGAAGGTTTTAAAGGAATATTATCAGGCGGGCGGGAATTCCAGACATTGAACAGTATCTTTCTATTGTCTCCAAAGGGTCCTATTCTGAGGAAGGAGGTATTTTTGCCTCCTTATAGTGTTCCTCATTAATATGGCCGTACTGAATCATACGGTCAAGGATGAGATTAAATCGGAGCTGAACCCGTTTGGTGGGTTGTTTTGGATTCATTCGACGAGGGTTAGGAATCACTGCAGCCAGCAACACGGACTCCTTCACCGTGAGCTCTGTGGTGGTTTTATTGAAGTAAAAATGGGAAGCAGCCTCTACGCCATAAATTCCCTCTCCCCATTCAATTACGTTGAGGTAGATTTCCAGGATTCGACGCTTGGTGAGTGCCTCTTCCAGCCTTCGTGCTATGAAAAACTCTTTGATCTTGCGCAGCGGGGTCTTCGAAGTGGATAGATACAGATTTTTTGCAAGTTGTTGGGTGATCGTGCTTCCTCCGCGAACAAAACCTTTCTTCTCCCAATTACGAATGAACGTTTCTTTGATTTGATTGAGATCGAAACCTTCATGTTGGTAGAAGGCATCATCTTCTCCTATCAAGATCGCTGTTATCAGGTAGTCTGGAACCAAGGAAAGTGGCACCCACGTCTGAAGACGGCGGAGCTTTCGCCCCCCAACGCGCGCTTCCTCCTCGCGTTGTCGCATGAGATTAGTTTCCAGGGGGTTCTCCTTGCGTAGATAAGAAACATCCGGGAGAGTGGAGTATTCGTAGCCAATGTACAAGAGGAGAAGGCCGGTAAGCACGAGAAGGGTCTTCTTCATGTCCTAAACAGGGTCATCCATCTGCCTTCATTCGCAGTGATTCTTTCCTTAACCCTTTTCTGCCAATATCCCGGCGATAATGCATTTGGTCGAAGTGAATACGGTCGACAGCCTGGTAAACCAAACCGATGGCTGCATTTAAGCTCTCGGCTTTTGCGGTAACTCCAAGGACTCTACCGCTAGTTGAAATCGGGCTGCCGTCTTGATTTTCTGTGCCACCATGAAAAACCTTAACTCCAGGCAACGTCTCAGCTTCGGCAATCCCGCTGATGGCCTTTCCTCTTTCGAAGTCTCCAGGATACCCACCTGCCGCCAGCACCACGCAGACGCTGGTATCGTGGTCCCAGTCAAGGGTGATTCGCTCAAGATTTTGATCACGGACTCCCTCAAACACCTCAACCAGGTCACTGTTCAGCCTGAAGAGAATAGGTTGGGTTTCCGGGTCTCCAAATCGCGTGTTATATTCCAGTACGGTCATCCCTTCCGAAGTCAGCATGAGGCCCACATAAAGGATTCCTCGAAAAGGAGCCCCCTCCGCTGCCATTCCTTCCAGGGTAGGCTTGACAATCCTTTCCATGACTTGCTGGCACGCGGACGGGCTTAAGATCCAATCCGTTGAATAAGCGCCCATCCCTCCTGTGTTGGGCCCCTGGTCATTATCAAATACGGCCTTGTGGTCTTGGGCCGTGACCATCGGGAGCGCATGAACTCCGTCGCTAAAAACAAGGAACGATGTCTCCTCGCCCTCAAGAAACTGCTCGATGATAATATTGTCTCCAGCTGAGCCAAGCGCTTTCTCAACCATGATCTGGCTGATGGCCAACTCTGCCTCCTTGAGGTTCCGAGCGATAATGACGCCTTTTCCTGCTGCCAGGCCATCTGCCTTGATCACGACTGGGAAGCCGAAATGCCCGCTGCGCACAATTTCCACCGCTTGCTTCCAGGAACCCGTTTTCTCAAAAGGGCTGGAAGGGATGCCATAACGTTGCATGAACTCTTTTGCAAAAATCTTGCTTCCCTCCAGGCGAGCAGCGGCCGCGTTGGGCCCAATGATCGCAAGCCCTTTTTCCTCAAAAACATCTACGATTCCCAAAGTAAGGGGGAGTTCAGGGCCCACAACGGTCAAGTCAACTGCCTCCCGTATTGCGAATTGGGCCAGCGCCTCTATTTGATGAGCCGCCACAGGAATATTCTGCGCAACCTCCGCTGTGCCTCCGTTGCCCGGGGCACAGAAGATCTGGGTAACTCGTTTTGATTTTCGGAGTGCCCAGCAGAGTGCGTGTTCCCGGCCTCCCGAACCAATCACCAGAATTTTCATTGATTACCTTCCGCAATTTTACGGGGATAGAGTATGACCATCAGGAGAATGGACACGAGCGATAAATTTAAGAAACGCTGAACCAAACCCGTCATAAATAAAAGAAGAAGCCCCAACAACCCAATCGCTCCGCAAAGAACATAGATTGACAAGTGACCCACATAGTAGAAGTTCATCAGTTTCAAGGCCTCCTGCGGAGAAGGAGAAATCATGGGAGGTCGGTGGTATATTTTCCTACGCACAATAAATATCAATACGATCAACGCGGCACTAAGGAAATAAAAGATCTGAGTGAAGACAGCGGTCTCCTTCGTTCCTCCTGAAAGATGAGGGGTGGGGCGTTGCCACAATCCAAATCCGAGATAAGTCACCACCGAAAATAAAATTGAGAAGTAGATCGACTGAATCTTTCGGAACGATTGAACGCTGCCGTTATTCAAACTTTCGTCAGCCATCACATTCTTCCTCGTTTTCCATTTTGTCGAGCCGAATGCGGCTCAATCCTATAGAAGTTTCTTGCGGCAGACAACTGCTTTTGGAGCCGGCTATTATGCGGGAATTAAATCGAAACACGCTGAGGTTCGCAAGGGATTATCCTCGGCGAGGGGGAAACTCAGGAGGGTTCTTGAACAATTGGCAAGACCTCGTTCAGGGAACCGGACCGATAGCCTTCGAGGTCGAGAGTGACGTATTTAAATCCAAGAGCCTTGAATCGTTTTACCAATATATTGGACATTGTCATGTTCAAGGCTTTAGGTAATTCTGCTGAATCAAATTCCAAGCGGACGAGTTCTCCATGGTAACGAACTCGAAAGATACGAAAGCCAAAATCCCGCAGGATCGTTTCGCCTTGATCGACCACTGAAAGTCTCTCCGCCGAGATTGAAGTCCCGTAGGGGAAACGCGAAGACAGGCACGGTAAAGCCGGCTTTTCCCACGTTGGGAGACCTGATCTCTGGGAGAGTTCTCGAATATCGAGTTTAGTCATTCGGGCTTCTAACAGTGGGCTCCGGACCGAGTATTCTGACGCAGCTCTGCGTCCAGGACGAAAATCTTGGAGATCGTCGTGGTTGGTCCCGTCCAATACAGCCTCATAGCCTCCTTCCTTCGCCAACTCCCAAAGTTTCGAGAAGAGTTCACTCTTGCAGAAATAGCAGCGATTTGGGGCGTTTTCGCGGTATTCGGGGTTTTCGAGTTCATTCGACTCGATCACTTGATGATTCAAACCAAATTGCATTACGAATTCCGCTGTTTCTTTCTTCTGAAATGATGGGTAGGACGGACTGATGGCCGTGACACAAAGTGCATTTTGTCCCAGGACGCGATTTGCCATAAAGGCCAGATAGGAGCTGTCTACGCCTCCACTAAACCCGATGACTACTCGTTTCAGTTCAGACAAGATCCGAACTAATTGTTCCTCCTTTTGCGCTACGGATAAAACCGGGATGGTCTGAATTTCTAACATGGGATCCTTGGTTTTTGCCGGCCTCTTGGAAAATTGAGTTGATATTATATGGTTCGCAACACCGATTCTAACACGTCGATGGACTTTCCGTATTCCTCGATTTCGATATGTTCATGCGGGGTGTGGTCCAGTGAAGAGTCGCCTGGCCCGTAGGCGAGCAGAGGGCAGTTCCACTGCGGTGCCACGACATTCATGTCAGACGTGCCAGTTTTCACTTTGAATTTGGGCGACCCTTGATGAGCGCGAATCGACTGAAGGAAAGATTTGACCAAAGGATTCGACTTCCCCATTCGCACCGCAACCTCCTCGCCCGAAAAATTGAGTTGTGCAGCTCCGGCAGCATCAACCAGAAAAATTTTGAACTCCTTCAAAGGAAAATGCACCGGCAAGCGGAATCCAAGCTTTACTTTCGCCCGTTCGTGAATCCCGTTGTTTTCGGAATTAAATGAGCGAATGGTACAGTCAATTGTTTCAAAGCGTCCCTTTCCTTCGTTAAGAGGGTGACACCAGGCTTTGATTTGATTCCAGAAGTCGATAGTTTCCTCACAAACCAACTTCCCCTGCGCCGCCGTGTGCTTCATTGGGATTTCCAGCTCGTAATCCAGCAAAAGGCGTCCTTTATACCCGAGCGTAACAGCATCCCAACTGCTAGGTTCACCAATGATGCAGAAATTTGGAGATTTGAACATTCGAAGAGCTTCATGAGCTCCGCGCGATGTCGCAGCCTCTTCTTCAACGGCGGCAACTAAAATGATTTTCTTATTCAAGTGGTTCACTTCATCCCGAAGGCGGCTGGCAGCACTTATAAAACAGGCCAAGGGGCCCTTGGCATCGACCGCGCCACGGCCGAAGAGTTTACCTTCTTCTATTCTCACCCGGATGTCTCCGGGGACAGTATCCATGTGGCCCAGCAGGACAATGGTCTTCTCTCCAGAACCGAGTATGCCGACGGCGTTGCTGACGTTGTCCTGGTAGGCATGAAAGCCTCTTGCCTTTAGAGAATCAACCAGATAGGCAGAAAGTTTTGCTTCATGGTGAGAAGGGCTTGGAATTTCGACCATTCTTACTAACAGGTCCAGTTCCTCTTCACTAGGGCTTTTCTGGTTTGCCTTTGAATCCGGTAAAGTTGGGTTTGGTTGCTGATCCAATGGTCTCACACCTTTGTGACTTCTTGAATGTAATTCCTATGTAAGGGGGAATAAGTCAAGCTGAAGGGTGTCTCCGGCAGAGCAAAGAGTTGGCTGGCAAGAAGGATGTCTTACCTCAGCCATTCCGGGAGTGCTTGATCTTTCCGGGCCTTTTCTTCCAGATCTTCAATATCCCGAGATACTTGATATCGTTGCAGCTTCAATTCATCGATCTTCTGTTGTAACTTAGCTTGAGGGTCACCGGAACTTGCATGCAGTTTGCCACTCTTGGAGACTTTAAGTCCGCTACTGACGGTTTGCTCAGCCTTCTTATTCTCCAGATCCGTTATTTTCGAATCCAAAAGATTTACTTTACTGCGGAGCGGATGTAATTTTTGCTGCCAGTACTCACGGTCGTGCCCGTGAATATCGCGATAATTGTCCAGTGCTGAATTTGAACTTCGGTTTTTCCCGGAATTATCTTTCTTTGCCGCGTCTTGGTTTATGGGCTGAGTCGTCTTGAGGCGTTCCAGATCGCTGTTGGTGTACACTTTCTTCTCTTTGCTGTCCGATTGAGAGGTCCCTTTGGTGTCTCCCGCGGAAGTCTGAGTTTCTGAAGCCGGATAGGTTTCGCCCAGCAGTGACCAGGCCATAAAGATGCAAAGTGAAAAATGCTTTTGAAATGAAGCCGCGCGCATCATCAATTTCTCCTTCCAACCCCCAATGTGGCATCGGACAGCGGGTGGCAATCACCTGGAGCCATTGAACGAAAAAGGATTAGGTGTTCTTGTATTCAATGGAACTATTTGCTGCAGTTTCCCTAGGTCAAAACTTCTCCGGTCAGCTCAGCTACCCGGGCCAAGTCTTCGCGATCGATCACCAAAGGCGGTAGGTAGCGAATCACGGTTGGTCCGGCTCCCAGGACAAGGACCCCCTTCTCCATCAATTTCTGAATGTGAGAGCCGCTTTTTTCCTTGAGCTCAATTCCGACCATCAAACCCAAACCACGAACCTCGCGGATTCGGGTAGATTTAATCTGCCGTAGCATGGCCATGAACTCCCTTCCCAATTCTTCGGCGCGGGAAGCAAGGTGAAAATCTTCCATGTATTGAATCGCCGCAGTGGCCGCCGCACAAGCGAGAGGGTTGCCGCCAAAAGTCGAGGTATGAGCAAGCTTGAATAGCTTTGAGGCTACCGCTTCACTGAGACCAATAGCCCCCATGGGGATGCCCCCTGCGAGGGACTTGGCCAGACAGAGAATGTCCGGTTCTACTCCAAAATGCTCAAGCGCAAACATGCGACCCGTTCTGCAGAAACCGGTTTGCACTTCATCGAGGATCAAAAGAGTTCCTGTTTCCCGGCAACGTTTCTGGATACCTTGGAAGTAGGCACGAGACCCCGGCCGCACGCCGCTCTCCCCCTGGATTGGCTCTACAATGAACGCGGCGGTTCTTTCGGTGATGGCCTCCTGGGCCTTCTCAAGGTTATCAAATGGGACATGGGAAAAACCCGGCAGCAATGGCTCAAAAGGTTGCCGGTATTCTTTATTCCATGTTGCGCTGAGAGCCCCGAAGGTTTTCCCGTGGTACCCCCGCATGGTGGCCACTATCTCCGTTCGGCCCGTTGCCAAACGAGCAAACTTAAAGGCGCCTTCAATGGATTCGGCGCCAGAATTGCACAAGAAAAAACGGGAGATCGGAGAAGGGCAGATCTGCCCGAGCTTTTCCAACAAACGGGCTCTTTGATCGTTGTAGAACAGCTCCGTACAGTTGATTAATTTTTGGGACTGCTCCTGAATGGCTTTATTGACGTAGGGATTTTGGTGTCCGATGTTTGCGGCTCCCTGCCCGCCAACACAGTCGATGTATTCTCGGCCGGACTCATCCCAAAGGTGCGCTCCCCGACCCCGAACGATGACGATTGGACGCTTGTAATATGTTCCCGCTCCGTGTTGATCTTCAGTCTCTCGGATTGTGGCAGAGGTCAAAACTTCTTCCAGCATGTGGGCTTACTCCTAGTAAGACGTAGTCAGGCGACCGAAAGGTCGGCATTTTCTTTGGATGGATTCAGAGCATCGTGGAAGAAATTCTCAATACGCTCCATCACTTCTCGAGTGCTCTCGGACTCGTAAATCGACTTCCGCAAAGCCGCTCCATAAGGGATTGCATGGGTGAACCAAGAAGCAAATTGCTTCATCTTCCCAATGGCTCCTGGCGTTTCTTCTTCAAACAGTAACTGGAAATAACTCTTAATGAGGTTGTATTTGTCTTCCACCGTGGCCTGTGTCGGGGGTAGTCCGTGTCTGATCTCTTCAATCTGTCGGAAAATCCAGGGATTGCTCAGAGCACCTCGACCGATCATGACCCCATCACATTGAGTTTCTCGCATCATGCGGAAAGCATCCTCCGGGGCCACAATATCACCGTTACCAATCACGGGGATACTCAAGCTACTTTTTAGTTCAGCGATGAGGCGCCAGTCCGAATGACCTGAGAAACCCTGCAGTCGAGTTCTCGGATGAAATGCGATGGCGTCAACTCCAATTTCTTGTGCCATCTTTCCGACTCGCTGAGACACAATTTCGTCTTCGCTCCAACCGGCCCGGATTTTAATTGTAAAAGGGAGCGTGGTAGTTCTTCGTATCACCCGGAGAATCTCTTCCAGTAATTTCAACTCCCGCAACAGGGCAGACCCGCCACATGCCTTTACAACTTTTTTCGCAGGGCAGCCAAGATTCAGGTCTATCGCGTCGAATCCCAGGTCTACTACCATTCGGGCTGCATCAGCCAGCCGGGTCGGGTCGGCTCCGAAAAGTTGTGCCGTAACGGGTCTTTCCTCTTCGTGAAAGCAAAGCATCCGTTTACTTTTGAAAGAGTTACGAGTCAACCCCTCTGCGCTGGTAAATTCGGTCATCACCAGACCGCATCCTCCCAGCCGCTTGATCAGCCGGCGAAAGACGCTATCAGTGAGCCCCGCCATAGGGGAGAGAAAAGTCGGTGGATTGACGATAATGTTTTGAATACGAAGAGCTTCCATAATCCCTCAAGGCTTCGGTCGCAAACGTTCACATTTTACCTCGCCTGAACGTTCAAAGAAACAACGAAAACCGAATTGTCCGTCTGCTGAAATTTTTCGAACCGGTCTCATTTCTGGTGCCGTCATTCAAACCATCACAGGTATAATTCCTTTGATTGCCAAGTGTGCAGCGAGGGGTCGTCATGATCATCGATTCCCACCATCATCTCTGGAATTTGAGGCTCCGGGATTATCCTTGGATGTCTCCCGAATTGAAACCACTCTATCGGAATTTCCTTGAAGACGATTTGGTGAAGACAGTCCAATCCTCTCACATTTCCGGGACCGTCCTCGTTCAAGCCCATCAAAGTCTCGAAGAAACGCGCTGGTTGTTGCGAATCGCGGAAAAGTCGAACTTGATCCTGGGAGTTGTGGGGTGGGTAGACTTAAAAGAATCCGATCTAGAGAAGACCCTCGAGAAGCTGAAAGGGAACCTCAAGTTCAAAGGGGTGAGACATCTCATTCAGGACGAACCAGACGCCAACTGGATGTTGCAACCGGAAGTGATTCGAGGTTTGAAGATGCTTCATGAGGCCAGATTGACCTATGATCTCCTCGTGAAGCCCCACCAATTAGAGAATGCATTGCGCTTGGTAGATCGGCTTCCCGAACTGCCAATCATCGTGGATCATATTGCAAAGCCTTATATCAAGGCAGGGATCCGAGAACCTTGGGCCAGCCAAATGAAAGAATTGGCTCGATCGCCTCATATTTACTGCAAGATTTCCGGGTTGATCACCGAATCCGACCACCAGCACTGGGGAGAAACGGATTTTATCTTCTATCTGGAGCATGTTCTTAACGTCTTCGGCTGGGATCGGATCTGCTGGGGAAGCGACTGGCCGGTTTGCCTTATGGCTGGTGATTACGGCCAGGTCATGAAATTGCCGGAAACAATCCTGAGATCTAGTGCGAATCAAGCCCAATGGGATGCCTTCATGGGGGGAAATGCCTCGAAATTCTATGATCTCCTCTAGTGGATGTTACGATACACTGGGAGCACATTCTACATTTGATAAAGAAAATGTGTTGGAGTCTTCAATGAAAGATTATAGAAGTATGGCCTTTCGAAAAGCTTCCTTCCTGCCCTTCTATTTCTTGGTTTGGTTCTCTTTTTCCACCCGCTCTTTACTTTTTGCGACAGCCGACTTCACTCCTACTTCCGGTCCCTGCCATGTGTACATGGATGCCAAAATCATTATGTCGCTTGAAGTTACGCCCAAAAAAGAATTTTGGGTGGAATTGGTAAACATTGGGGATACACGCCGATGTCTCTCTATTGAAAACATCACGATGCGAGCGGATGACGGCACCATTCTCAGATTTGACTCGTTTCTCTATGACGGAACGAAGTCCAAGACAGATGGTGGTGTTCGAGCCTGCGTGACTGCGAGGACTCGCCGCAAGTGGGAATTGGGATACAGCTTCATTTGCCCGCAAGCCGTGCGCAAGGTCATCTTCTTAATGGGGAGCCAAGCTTTCAGACTTCAGCCAATGAGTGCCGCCGAGTTTGAGGAATTCAGCAAGAATCTGGACAAAATCAACCTCGATGTGGGAAGCGAGTACCTAAAAAACTTCGATATCCGAGTCAAATTTGGAAGAAATAATTACGGTTCTACAGTTCGCTATCGAAGAGTCAATGTCCCTCCAACCAGTGAAGGCAGTCGCGGTCCGATTACGCTTCTGAGCACCAATCCCCCCCAGACCGAGCAAGCGCTCAAAAAGAAGAAAGGAGGAGAGGTAGAGATTTCGTTGAAGCTTAATGAAAAAGGGGAAGTGATTGAAGCTAAGGCGGAGAATACCTTAGAGTATGGGCTTACTGAACGCGCTTTGTATGAGGTGAAGAACTGGTGGGAGTTTGCTCCGGCCTTCCAAAGTGGAAACCCCGTTGCCTCTAACCACACCGTTAAAGTGGTCTACCGAATTGAGGAGAAGGATGAGGAAGACTAAGTCAATTCCATCGCTCTTCAGGCTATTTTTGTTGTGCTGAGCAGGTCATCAGTTTCCTTGTCAACACACCTTCCGGCGGAACTACGGTGGAACGCGAGCGTGGGACCGCTGTCCCCCGCCGCGCGTTGATTGAGCGTGCGCGCCCGCTCCACATGGCGACGCTTAAGTAACTTCGGAATTTGGGATAATCGGGAAATTCATTGGGCGCAATCCGAATACAAGGTGTCGACTTCTTCGCGAGTCGGGACCGAGGCTTGAGCGCCAAGTTTGGTAACACACAGAGAAGCAGCGATGTTGGCAAAAGAAATCGCTTCATCAATCGATCGTCCTTCCGCCAAGGCAACGGATAGGGCTCCATTGAACGTGTCTCCCGCTGCCGTAGCGTCAATGGCTTGAACGGTTCTGGCCGGGAAATGCCGGCTCCTGAGACCATCTGTATACCACGCCCCGTTATTGCCCAATTTCAGAATGACTTGTCGAGGGCCCATTTTTAGTAGATCTCCGGCTATTGCGCCTGCTTCTTCAAGGGGAATGCTATTTCCCCTTCTCCCCAGCAGAGAGAGAGCCTCGCTTTCGTTAGGAGTCAAAATGTCGATCTGGCTGAGCAGCCGGGGATCGATAGGCTTGACCGGAGCCGGGTCAAATACCAGAAAGGCATGCTGGTTGCGGCCCACGATGATGGCACATTCGACGATACGTAATGGAATTTCGAGTTGAAGCAAGATGTACTCGGGTCGAATTTCACTCAGGGCTCGCGTGATATGTCCTGAGTCCAAGTTCTCGTTGGCGCCTGGCGCTACCACAATCTGATTTTGTCCATTCTTTTCCACGGCAATGAATGCGACACCCGTTGGACTCGTGGAAGTCTCAAGGACATGCGAAGTCTCAACTCCGGCAGTTTTGAGATTGTTGATCAAGCGTTGTCCGAAGATATCCTGACCAACGCAGCCGATCATTCCCGCCGTCCCGCCCAGTCGTGCCACGGTGTAAGCCTGGTTTGCCCCCTTGCCGCCGGGGAGCATCTCAAAGCTTGACCCGAGAATGGTTTCTCCAGGCAGAGGTAGTCGCGCAACCCGGACGAAAAAATCCATATTCAGGCTGCCAATGACGACTATCTTTCCAGGCATCTCAACGCCTCTCCTACCCGTCGATCGCATCCTGTTCGCCTAAATTCTTCTGGACAAAACCCCATTTCTTTCGGGCTCTTCACATGCTGGTCTATACCGGCTGAGTTAATGCGACACGTAGGTCACCGCCGAAGTGATGCTGACCTTTCTGCCCTTTGACCGGGGATCTGCATCCTCCCGCAATACCAGTCGCAAGGTGTGTTTACCTGGTTTGAGCCCAAACGCATGCCAAAGATCATTGTCGTTGGTTCGTTCGATGATGTAAGCATCGGCTTCACCTTTTCGTTCATTATCCAGGTAGAGATCGGCACGCCCACCTTCTTGGGTGCAGTCTCCCACCAGGGCAATCGCGGTTCCTTCAAAAGTCAGCGTGGCTTCGGCTCCGGGAGTACTGCTCGTCTTCCGGGCCATGAGCCCGTCCGTGTCCCAAAAATGTTCCTCTGACCAGTTCCCCTTCCAGGTCCAGTTGGGATTTAACGGGTCAACACGTTTAACGGGGATTCCCATGTCCCACTGCTCAAGTCTTGGAGGTTTAGGAATTTGCATCGGAATGAAGAGCTCATTCCCCTTAACAGCGCCGCCGACCTTTTCAACCACCTTAATGGCTCGGGCCACCGTGGAACGGGTAATGTCGTTTAAAGATGATTGGGTGAAATCAAATTTTTGATCTGCTATGGCAGGTATCCCGGCTTTCCATTTATCCGGTATGCCGGAATAACCTAGCATAACTCCAAGGATTCCCATGGCATTGGCCGGGTTGCAGTCCGAATCTTGCCCGGCTCGTGTGGAGATCTCTATCGTCTTGGCAAAATCAGACTTTCCATAAAGTAGGCCCAGAGCGATGTATGCACCGTTAAGCTTGGCATCAATGTTGAATGGCTTAAGAGCACCGTCCGGGCAAGGATCATTCTTGTCCCATTCGTTTTCGATGAATGTCCACGTTCTTCTCCAGTCCTGAGGAAACTTACGGTGCCAGTTGATGACGCTCCGAATGATTTTCCCATAGCTACTCTCAGCGGGGATACAGCCCAGCCCTTGTTCTACAACTTTATCGATATCATTTTCAAAGAAGGCAGCCGCATACATCCCGCAAACAAACATGCCTCCGTAGAGGCCATCACCGTAATTCATCACCCGCCCGACCCGGTCGCAATACTTATTGGATTCCTGAGGTAGACCCGGGGTCATGAGGCCGATAAAATCAGACTCGATCTGAAAATCGATATCGTCGGCATGAATGTTGTAAAGCGGATGGCCAGACATCGGGGCCTTAATCCCCCGATTCAGAAGGCGTCGAGCCCCTGCGTTGGCGTGCCATAAAGAATATTTGGAGTCTTTAAAGGCTTCACCGAATTGTTCGGTCGTGGCATCCAGGCCGAGTTGATCCAGTGTTTCAGCAAATGTCATGTCAACGTAGAGATCGTCCTGAACCAACGCGTTGCTGACTCGTTCCGGAATCCAGGGTAGGTTGCCTCCGATCATTTTGCCATTCGAGCGAAATTCGGTGGGCGCACCAAAAGAAACTCCAATCATCTGACCAGCCCACCCTCCGCGGATCTTGTCTTCGAGCGATTCTAGGCTGATTTTTCGCGTAGCCACGGCCGGATTGCTGGCCATGTTTAGACCCGTCCATGCGATCAGAGTCAGGAGACCTGAAAGGATGATGCCCCTGTCTGACATAAGCCCTCCGCATTCCGGCAATGGGTTGCTTGCAGAAAAAAAACTGAATGAAGGATAAGTCGAAGATTATGGGGTATAGATTGGTCCCGTGCGGGTTAAATCAAGAGTGCCCACGGCACTCCGATTCTTTTCGTCGAAATAAAGCGTATCCCCCTTCAAATGGCCACTTTGAAGAGAGCCGATGAAGCTGTAGACAAAAAAAGTGTTATCTTGGTCGAGCGAATCGGTAACCTGAAAGTTGTAGAAATTGGTGATTCCTCCCGCAATAGAGAAACTTCGATAAAGTGTTGGAAAGACACCGCTCGTGATATCCAGAAATCCATAGAGCATGTCTCGTTCTTGATATAATGTCACTGTAACCTGAGCACTAATGAGAGTCCCGGATAAAATCGTTCCATCCCAAATTCCGGCGACGGCCACCGTGTCGGCTTGTGGGAGTGCAAAGGCCGGGAAAAACCCGCCGGTTTGATCGGCACTACTCCGAACCAACGAGTTAGCAATGATGCGTGGACTCGTGTCGTTGGTCGAATTAGGATCCGTGACTTCAATGATGATGGGACCATAGGAACTGCCACGGATGTTATTGTTTATGTACATGCCATTTACGGGGATGGATGCCGTTTCCGTAGCAACTAGGTTTCCAGAATAATCATAGATCTTAATCAGCAGTAAGCCCTCCTCACTCCCCACGTTGACAACGGCAAGACTGGACTGGAATTTTCCGATGTTCGTAGTTGATTGGATCATTAAACGATTTCCAGTGCTCTCTAGATAGGCCAAAGGCTTACCAATCTGGTCGGCGATAGCCAGTTCAATGCTAGGATCATTGGTTGCGTTATTGATGACCGAGGCCCATGCGGTAAGCGGCTGGTCTGAGAAGATGAGTAACCAACCGACACTGATGTTGGAGCCGAGCGTAGGGATTATGTTAGGGATTTGTAGAAGTGCGTTCGAGCCGACAACATAGTTTCCGGTAGCAGCGACATTGCCTTGAATGTTATATAACACAACAAGAACATTCGCATCCGGGTTAGGCCCGCTTACTAGTGAAACAGTACTGAAATTGTTGAGCCCTAGATTGGTTCGTGTATTTAAATCGTTAGCAACCGTAGGAATCAGACAAACGTAAGAATAACCTTCTCCGCCCGCGATTAACTTACTGCGAAGGATATTTCTCATTTCATTCAGCGATCTGCTGGATTGACTGGGTGTTTGAATCTGAGTGGCGCTCGGTGAATGCCGGGAATTATTTTGAACCTCGCCAGCAAAGACGTTTGATAACGACCCCATCAGGATGAGTGTGATCATGATTCGTAAGTGTTTTGTCATAAATCCCCTCTCCAGTCTCCCATTGTTTTCTTTCAGATCATTGTCGCACTAAAAACAAAAAAATCCACTCCGTAGAGTGGATTTTCCAGACCTGTCCTGTATCTTTTGGATCTCAGAGCCGGCGTGAAACCGCGGCGAACTGAGCTTCGTCTATTTTGATCTTCCCGGCCTTTGTCATCTTTTCTTTGAGCGCCTCTGTGTAAGCCTCAAAGACTTTATCCTTCTTGGGGGTGGCCAGGCTTAGTCGAAGACTTTCTTTCGTTTTAGCCAGTTCGTTCATGTCAACGGTCTTTCTTTCCACGAGTTTGATAACGGCAAATTTCTGTCCTAATTGAACTGGCTGATTCACATCACCTGGTTTGGCTGAAAACGCAAAAGAGTCGAATGGTGAGCTGGAACCCAACTCCTTAATGTTTCCGTTACGAGCGAACTCGTCAGCGACTTTCACTGAAACTTCGTATTCTTTGGCCAATGACTCAAAAGATCCCGATCCCTTAGCCTTATTCGAAAAATCCTGTGCTTTGGTTTTTGCAATGTCGGAAGCCTTTGAGCTTTTCAATGCTTCCTCAATCTTAGCTCGTACCTCGTCTAAGCCGGGAACGTAAGGTTCCTTCGTTCCACTGAGTTGACAGAGCGCGAAGCCGCTTGGGATTCGTACAGGGGAACTGATCTCATTGGGTTTCAGTGAAAAGACTTTGGATGAGAATTCCTGAGAATTACCCATGGCGGGAACAACGCCGCCTTGAAGAAAGAACGGCGTCTCTTCGGTCTTGAGCTTTAGTTCCGCGGCTGTCTGATCCAGCGTCTTGTTGTTCTTGGTCAGATTGAATGCTTTGTCCGCCAATTCCTGTGCCAATTGCTCAGCTCTTCGCTGTTGCAAAGTCGGACGGATCAACGTAGAAACTTCTTCCAGGCTCTGAGTATGGGCGGGTTGTTTCTCCAGTGTCTTTACAATGTGGAACCCATACTTCGTCTTCACCAGATCACTCGTCGCACCAGGTTCCTGCGAGAAAGCCGCGTTTTCAAATTCTGGAACCATGGCCCCTCGGCCGAACATACCCAGGTCACCCCCGTTGCCGGCCGTACTATCCTCTGAATATTTCTTTGCCAGTTCCGAGAAATTAGCTCCCTTCTTGGCTTGGCTAAGGACTTCCGTAGCTTTGATTTTGATTTTTTCAGTTTCCTCAGGTGACTTCCCCTCGGTCTTAAACAAAATATGGGCTGCGTGCACTCTCTCCGGCAACGTGTAGGTGGAAATATTCTGCTGGTAGTAACTCTTGACCTCTGCGTCTGAGATCTGAACCGAATTTCGCAGGTTGCCCGTGTCAATATAGAGGTATTTCACTTTCCGTTGCTCGGGAACCCGGTAGTTCTCCTTGTTTTGATCAAAAAAGGCTTTGATATCGGTTTCCTGAACTGTCACGGATTTCGTATAAGATGAAGGATCGAATATCACGTAGCTGACTTTTACTTTTTCATTTCGATCCCGAAATTCTTCTTCCAGTTCTTTGTCTGAAACTGTGACCCAATCGGTGATCAAATTCTTCAGCTTGCCCTGAATGATCTCTTCACGTACACCATCCTCAAATTGCTCAGGGGTTAATCCGTTTTGTTTGAGAATAGCTTCGTAACGGCTAAACACAAAATTGCCATTGTCTTTGAAATAGGGGAGCGTGCGGATCCTTTGTTGAATATCATTGGATGTTGCCTCGATGCCCAAACGTTTGGCATCTGCCAGCATTATTTCTTTGGAAATCAACTGATTCAAAATTTGCCGGTCAATTTGCAGCGTCTTCAGGTACTTCCGGTCATAGGGTAATTGATTACTCCGTAGAAATCGCTGAAAGGCGCTGGAAAATTCTTGAGCCGTGATCTCCGACCCAGCTACCTTAGCCACGGCCGTACTTCCCATTCCACCGCCCCAAACGCCGCCAGGCATTCCCGGGACCAGATAGGCCACTAGCCCAAATATCAAAGGCACCAGCAATAAACTAAGTAACAACTTCTTTTCCCTGCGCATGATGTCTAAAACCATTGCTTATACACATCTCCTTGACTCGAAAGTCATTATTCCAAATGCAAGAGATCTTAGATCTCTCCAAAACCGAAAGTTTAGAGGATAAAGGTTACTTCGTGCAACCGAAATGCGCCAGCATGCGCTTTTCCCTGAAGGAGAAGGACATTTTTACCGAAAAGAGTAAGCGTTGAGTAATTAAAATCTCTGTGCTACATTAATCAGCTCGAAGTAGTTCAATTCACAATAAATTATGGATTTGAGGGCTAGGAATCCCAAAAAACTTGAAATCTACTGGTTCACGGTTTCCTACCGGCAAATCACGTTTTGGGTTCTAGCCATTTCTCTGGTTGCCGGTCTTGGAGGATTTGCCGTCTTCAAGGAATACGTAGTCCGCCGATTTAACCAGTTTGTCAATGACGAAACCATTTCGAAGAAAGCAACCTCCAAAAGATATGGTCACTTTAGTGGCATTGTAGGCACGGTCAAGGTCAAGAAGTACGACTCTGTCCAGTGGGTGAATGCGGACCAGCAAACCTTGCTCGAGGAAGCCGATTATATTCAAACATTTTCCGACTCTTTTGCCAGTATTGTTTTCCCGGACGGAACAACCTATCGGATGAAGCAGGATTCGCTCATTGTCGTTCAAGAGAACTCTGAGGACCCTCAAACTCTGGCCAAGAAAGTGAAGGTCAGGGTAAGTTCAGGCGCCATTGATTTGTCTACTTCCCGTCGTGAGGGAAACAATTCTACGGCAGCGGTGTCTGCTGCCATGGCGACCGCTCTCGTAAATCCTGAATCGAGGATGGCAGTAGAATCCAATCCTGACAAAAAGACGGCGCAGTTTTCTGTCCAGAGAGGTTCTGCCAAGATTGTCAAGGGGGATGAGACTATTCAAATTGGAGCATACGAAAGAGTCGTTGCGGATCCCTCGCGCCTCATTAAAGAGAAGGTTTTAGCACCGCCGGAACTCTTGGCTCCTAACAACATAAAACCTGTTTTAGCCCGTGAAGGATTATCGACTAAGGTGGAATTTAGTTGGTCTCCGGTCCCAGAGGCCATTGCCTATCATTTTCGGGTTTCCAATTCGTCAGTTTTTTCAAAGGTGTTGAAGGACGAGGTCGTCAGGGCAAATACGCGATATGTTGTGTCAGGCCTGGAAGAAGGAACGTACTATTGGGCAGTGAGCTCCATCGATGCCAAGAACCTCTCGAGCCGGGAGAGTGACCCGAATAAGTTCACTGTGATCAACAAATCGAGCAAAGAATCGGACATCTACTTGACGGTACAGATTATCCGCATCTCGAATATCTTCGAAATTATTGGTCGAACCGACCCGGGAGTATCTATCCTCATCAACGATGAGCCCGTGACAATCATGGATGCGGATGGGTCTTTTAAACACTTCACTTCTCCGTTACCCCATAAAGGTAAGAATCTAATTAACATCACTGCGCAGGATCGAAGCGGTAATTCCAAAACAATCAAGAAAGAAGTTTACGTCGATTAACATCCAACCGACTGCGAGGAGTTTTATTACTGAATGAACTTTCGATCATTATTCCACCTTTTCTCCAGCGATCTTGCCATTGATTTAGGGACCGCCAATTCACTCGTCTTTGCCAAAGGCAAAGGGATCGTAGTGAATGAACCTTCTATTGTTGCCATCAACAAGGTGACCGGGGAGGTCGAAGCGGTTGGTAGGGAGGCCAAAGAAATGCTGGGCCGCACCCCCGGCAATATCGTCGCAATTCGGCCGCTGAAAGATGGCGTCATTGCGGATTTCAAAGTGACCGAAAAGATGTTGAACTACTTTATTTTGAAAGCCCATGGCCGCAAATTACTGGTTCACCCCCGCATTGTCATTGGGGTGCCGTCTGAAATTACCCAGGTTGAAAAAAGAGCCGTGATCGATTCAGCTTTTCGGGCAAAGGCAAGCGAAGTCTATCTTGTCGAGCAGGCTATGGTAGCTGCGATCGGGGCCGGACTTCCCATTACGGAACCTTCTGGAAATATGATCGTCGATATAGGAGGGGGGACAACCGATATCGCCGTAATCTCTCTCTCTGGTATTGTTTATAGCCGTTCGGTTCGCTTGGCTGGGAATGAAATGGATGAGGCCATTACTCAATATATCAAGCGGAAATACAATTTGCTGATCGGGGAGCGCACCGCAGAGCAGATCAAAATCGAAATAGGATCAGCTTATCCACTCGATGAGCCTATTTCGATGGAAATCAAAGGGCGTAACCTGATTGAAGGGATACCCAAGACACTTCTCATCACCGACGATGAGATTCGCGACGCCCTTTCGGAATGTGTTGGAACAATTGTCAACGCGGTTCGAGTTGCCTTGGAGCGTACACCCCCAGAGTTGTCAGCCGATATCGTGGACAAAGGTATTGTGATTACCGGAGGGGGGTCGATGCTGCGTAATTTGGACAAACGTATCCGGGAGGAAACCAGCCTTCCCGTTACCCTGGCAGAAGATCCTCTTTCCTCAGTGGTATTGGGAACGGGCAAGATGTTAAGCGATTTCAACCTCTTGAAGAAGATCTCGATTGATTCATTCTAGTCAGATGGTCGCGGTGGGTTTACAGGCTGGAACTATTTCCCATGAAGCAGTTTTTCAAATCACGTACGGAACTTATTTTCCTCGCCGCTGTCCTCTTCGCCCATCTCCTCTTGCTTTCCACCCGTTTGACCCAAGCCAAAGAGACGCCACTACTGCGAGGATTTGCCCTTGAGGTTGTTGCCCCTTTTCTGAAGGGGGCCGTAGGCGGCATCTCCTCTGTGTCGAAAGTATGGAAGGGTTATATCAACCTGCTAAATACCTACCAAGAAAACCAGCAACTGAAGAACCAAGTGTCGGACTACCGAAGAACCATTATTGCCTATGAGGAGCGGATCAAGGAGTTCGATCGCTTGAAGACGCTCAAGGAACTGCAGGACAGTCTGGTAATACCCAATGTTCGGGCAAAAGTCATCGGTGGCGCTGCCATGCAATGGTACAGCTCACGAATCCTCGATCAAGGATCCGATGCAGGGGTAGCGAAGGACAATGCCGCGATCAATGCAGAAGGCGTTGTCGGTCGTATCGTGCAGGTCTCCCGGAATGCTTCTGTTTTGCAGCTGATCACCGATTTCGACAGCGGAGTTGGGGTTCTCTTGGAGAATAGCCGGGCTCAAGGAGTACTGAAAGGCGAAGGAAACCGGCAAGCTTATGTGGAGTACATTGGTTCCAATGAGAAGGTTGTTGTCGGAGAAAAAGTCCTGACCTCGGGATTGGATCAGATCTACCCCAAAGGGTTGCTTGTGGGCTACGTCATCGGCTCTTCCGCCACCAAACAGCTTTTTCAGAAAATCGACGTCAATGTTTCTGCCAACGTCTTGAAGCTTGAGGAAGTCCTGATCCTCAAGAGGGAGTCATAAGGATAGATGTCAAGTTTTATTCGAATTGTACAAATATTGGTTCTTCTTGTGACATCTGTTTTTGCTCAAGTTCTGGCAAACCGCTATTTCCCATTTTTGTATTTGGACTTTCCTTTGTTTGCCGTCCTCTATTTGACCTTGGCGGAAGAAAGCTTGGTTTGGATGGTGATTTCTGGAACCGCGGTCGGCTTCCTTCAGGACAGTTTTTCCCCGGGCTTGCCCGGGGTAAATGGTTTTGCCAAAATTTCTGTCGGATTCGTGGCCTATCTGGCCAATGTTTTCATCGCCGTTGATCGGGTGGTGACTCGATGGATTATGCTTTTTGGGTGCTCCCTTCTCTGCTCTCTACTGGTGCTGGTATTGAGAATATTGTTCTTAGATCGGAGTGAAATCTTTTACTGGCAGCGGCTCTTATGGAGCAGTTTGCTTAATGCCTGCATCGGACTTCTGATGTTTTACTTGCTAGATAAGCTCTTCCGAGCTAAGAATGATTGAATATGGGACTCAAGGATTTTTACGAAGACAAGAAATTTGTATTGGGTCGATTACCTTTTATTCAGTATTCGGCCATTGCTGTTTTTGTGTTCCTGTTTCTTGGGATCTGGAATTTGCAGATTCTCAAAAGCAAGTACTACAAGGAACAGGCTGAGAAGAACCAGGTTCGTTCCATCACTCTGACGGCTCCTCGAGGCAAGATCATCGACCGGAACGGTCAGATTATTGTCGATAACCGCCCTTCGTTTACCGTGTCTCTTACCCGTGAAAACCTTCCTGGCATTGAAGGTTCCCTTGAGTTACTGGCCTCCGGCTTAAAACTGGACATTGGTTTTTTTAAGACTCAAATTGATCGCCACCGCCACCAACCCGGCTATCTTCCCATCACCATTAAAGAAGGACTGACCATAGAAGATTTGTCGTTCCTCGAGTCTCATCGACTGGAGTTTCCGGGCCTGGATGTGACGCGCCAGCCGAGACGATTTTATCGGGAAGGCCAGTTGGCGGCCCATTTACTAGGGTACGTGGGGGAAATCTCTGAAAAACAAATCGGGACGGAGGAATTCAGTTACAGCAAACTCGGTGACATTGTCGGGAAGGCGGGTGTCGAACGCGTTTACAATCAAATTCTAACAGGAATCGACGGGCAGAAAAGAGTCATCGTAGACAGTCGTGGTCGTGAGGTTAAGCTCCTTGACACCATCGAGCCCATTCCGGGAAACGATCTGCGTTTGACGGTTGATCTCGATATACAACGGGCCGCTGAGAATGCTTTTCAGGAAAAAGCTGGATCTGCTGTGGCTCTCGATCCTCGCAATGGAGAAATCCTATGCCTGGTGAGTCGGCCAGCCTTTGACCCTAATAGTTTTGCCTCAAGGATATCTAAGACAGAATGGGATGACCTCATTTCTGATCCAAAGAAGCCGATGCAAAACCGGGCAATTCAAAGCCGATTCCCTCCGGGATCTGTCTTTAAGGTAATCATGACCATTGCGGGGCTTCGAGAAGGGATTTTGACCCCAGAGTACTCTGATTCTTGCTCCGGATCGACAGTCCTCTATGGTCGACCATTCCACTGTTGGAAGAAGGGAGGTCATGGCAGAGTCGCCCTCCATGAAGCCATTGTAAACTCCTGCAATGTATTCTTTTACCACGTGGGGCAGAAATTGGGGATCGATAAGATCGCTTACTATGCTACTCAGATGGGTTTGGGACAGAAAACGGGAATCGATTTGCCTGGAGAAGATACCGGGTTGATTCCTTCCCCGGAATGGAAAAAGAAAGTTTTGAAGGCAGATTGGTACCTCGGTGAAACCATCTCCGTGGCAATTGGACAGGGATATGTCGCACTGACCCTTATCCAGACCGCTCGAGCGTTTGGAGGCTTTGGAGTGGGTGGTATCTTACATACCCCCCATACGGTTTCCAGTGAGGAGTTAGCAAAGTGGGGCAAGACTGTAAACCGATCCACCGAAAGCCGCTTTGAACTGGATGAGCAGACGATTGACATTGTCAGCAAAGGGCTTTGGGGAGTTGTCAATGAATGGGGTACTGCGCGCAGAGCCATGATCCCGGGTTTTGATGTCTGTGGCAAAACCGGGACCGCCCAGGTCATTGGAAAAGAGGCACAGGCTTCCTTAGGAAATAAAAAGGAAGAGTTTGAGGACAATGCCTGGTTTGTCGGCTTTGCCCCTGTACATTCCGCCGAAATTGCCGGAGCGGCTTTCGTTGAGCACGGGGGGCATGGCGGAGAGGCCGCAGCACCCATTTTGCATGACATTTTTAAGGTTTATTACGATAAGAAAAATAGGGGGAAGGACGAGATTCAAGTCAGTTTGGCCCAGCCTCATTGAGACATGCTTGGAAAAACCTCATTATATTTAAAAGACTTTGATTGGTTTATTTTCCTGCTGGCCCTTATCATCGCGTTCGTGGGTGTTGTCGAGATTCACAGCGCTACTCAATACGACAGGGCGGAAAATTTCTATCTAAAGCAAGTTTACCGGATCCTCATCGGTCTTGTCCTGATGATCCTGGCAATGAGTATTGACTATCACACTCTGGCTGAGAATGTCCCCTATTTCTATATCGCGGGAATCCTATCTCTATGGTCGGTCCTGCTGTTTGGGCGAAAGATATCAGGGAGTAAGAGTTGGATCTCCCTAGGTGGGTTTGAATTTCAACCCTCGGAGATGGTTAAGGTCATTGTTGTTCTGGCTTTAGCCCGATTCCTTTGTGAGATCCGAACAGAATATCTCTCAGGAAAAGAGATCGTAAAAGCCTCTGCCATTTTTGGGCTCCCGGTCTTGCTTATCATTCTTCAGCCGGATCTTGGGTCTGCCTTGACTTTCTTCCCAATATTACTATCTGGCCTTATTCTGGGCGGGCTTCGTCCCAAATGGATCATGGGAGCCATTATTTTGTCAGTTATTGTTATTGGCTTAGGGTGGTATAATTTAAAGGTTTATCAGAAGGAGCGGATTTATACATTTTTGGAGCCCGAAAGAGACCCCCAAGGAACAGGCTATCATTCGATTCAGTCAAAGATTGCCTTTGGTTCGGGCGGATTTTTGGGGAAGGGAATTGGAAAGGGAAGCCAAACTAGACTCGGATTCTTACCCGAACGCCACACCGATTTCATTTTTTCAGTTGTTGGAGAAGAACTTGGTTTTGTGGGCGCAGCGACTATGCTGCTTTTGTATTTTCTGATTACCATGCGCTCGATTCATGTTGCGCAGACGGCAAGGGATAAACTGGGGATCTATATTGCGGTGGGGGGGACCAGTGTGATGCTCTTCCACATTCTGGAAAACATGGGGATGGTGGTTGGCTTAATGCCAATCACGGGAATCCCTCTGCCCCTTTTGAGTTACGGAGGATCTGCGATTCTCTCAACGTTTCTTTTCTTGGGTCTCATCATTAACGTCAGGATGAGAAGATATGTGAACTAAGCGTTTTCAATCCTGCGATAAGAATTGAAGTAATTTCACTTTGAATGGTCTTGGAACGTGGAGACCATAAAGATTCATTTTTGGATGACGGCAGCAGGCTTTAGATGCCACTGCCTCAAAATATTTCAAGAATTCTGGAAACACTCAAGAGCTCTAGCGGTTCCTCCGGAGTCGTCTTTTCATCCGGGGGGAAGGCAGTGAACAACAAAGCGGTGTAATTTTCATTTCTTGGACAAGTCGTTATGGCACTCCAAAAGAAAGGCCTGCTTGGTCCAACTTATTGTTTCATTCCTTCCCGACTGCTTGGCTCCTCGGCGCTCCAGGATAGAGGAGTTTTGAATGTCAAAAGAGTTAATCATCTCGATTACCCCCCAGGAAACCAAAGCGGCAATTATCGAAAACGATCAGGTTGTCGAAATTCACATCGAAAGGGACAAGGAACACGGAATTGTTGGAGCAATCTGTAAAGGTAGAGTGACGAAAGTCCTTCCGGGGATGCAGTCCGCATTTGTCGACATTGGGCTAGAAAGAGATGCATTTTTATATGTTTCTGATTTTTTTGAAGATACTGAAGAGTATGACAAGCTGGTCTCAACTGCAGAAGAGAAAATAGCGGATTTAACTAAGCCGGTAATAACCCCAGCTACTGCCACTCCCCACCCACCCATTGTTTCACCCGAGGTTGTCGGCCCCCCATCAACTTTTTTTCGGAATGCGGATCGTCGAGGCCGTTCACGACGAGCCAGAAGGAATCGCTTACGCGGGAAACATTATGAGAACCCCGTTCCGGTGGCTCCGGTGGAAGCGACCGCTTCTGTACCCCTGGAGATTGCTGTTGTTCAGCCATTACCGGAACCAGTGATTTCAATTTTGCCGGGGGAATCTTTGGCAAAGTACCAGAATGTTTCTTCGAGTAGCGATGAGGACACCTCTCTGGGGGAGAATATCGTCGCTGACAAATTGGGGTCTGTAGCTGACCGCATCCCCGGTGCTACTCAACAGGGGGGAGCAGCAGCCCGACAAGATGATTTGACTTTGCCTGAACTAACCAGGAGCGAAATCGATTCTCTGGAATACGCCGCTGATGCCCCCGGAGAAGAAGGTGGGGTGTCGCAGGATAGCCTTACTTCTGAGGAATCAGAAACGGCTCAGCCGACATTGCTCCCGATGCGATTCCCCGACGTTGTACCGTTCTCCGCCCATGAATCGCCTTCATTGGAGCAGGACCGCGAGCGCTCAATTGAAATGGATGGAACACCTCCCGTAGAGGCAACCGAAGAAGATCTGGTTGAAGCACGAGAAATCGCTCTGGAGGGGGCGGCCCATATCCCTTCTCAATTGAAACCCTCCCAGGTTGACTCTGATAAATCCGTAGAATTGCAAAAAACTGAAACCGAATTTCCAAATGCAGAAAGCTCTTCCACTTCGGATCCGGATACTCCTGAAAATCTTACGACAGCACCGGCAACTTCTCGGGAGGCGCGACGCAATGCGCTTCCTGCAAAGGCCGGAGTCCGTAGTCGCCCAGGCACCTCGAAATTTTTTCGACGCCCGAATGAGCGGCGAAGACGACAGGAGGGTCCACAAGTGCAACAGCGGAATGAGGAGAGCGAATCTCGTTTCCCGTTGATCGCCGACCTGTTGAAGGAAGGACAGGAAATCTTGGTTCAAATCGCTAAAGAACCTTTGGGAACGAAAGGCGCCCGAATCACTTCCCATATTGCCCTGCCTGGTCGCTATCTGGTCTATATGCCCACTGTAGACCATATTGGGGTTTCCCGAAAAATTGAATCGGACGAGGAAAGACAGCGGCTGAAGAGAATTATCCAGCAACATCGGCGGAGTGATCTCCCCGGTGGGTTCATTGTGCGAACGGCAGGTGCGGGGAAAGGGGAAGACGAATTCGTCTCCGACATCAATTTTCTTTACGCACTTTGGGCCGAAATCAAGACACGTACCGAAAAAAAGAAAGCCGGAACCATCATTCACCGTGATTTAAACCTGGTGCAGCGACTGCTTCGTGACCAGCTTTCGTCTGACTTTGCGACCATTCGTGTCGATAACGAATTGGAGTTTGCCACGATCGTCGAATTCATCAACCGCTTTCAACCCTCTCTTGTCAATCGAGTCAAGCTCTACGCCAAAGACATACCCATTTTTGAAGAGTTTGGTGTTCAAAGCGAAATCGATAAGGCATTACGTAATAAAGTATGGCTCAAATCTGGCGGCTATATCGTGATTGACCAAGCGGAGGCGTTAGTCGCCATCGATGTCAACACAGGCAAGTATGTAGGAAAATCTAACAAGCTTGAGGATACGATTGTCAAAACGAATATTGAGGCGGCTAAAGAAATTGCGCGTCAGATACGGTTGCGCGACCTAGGGGGGATTATTGTTTGTGACTTCATCGATATGGATGACAGAAAAAACCGGCTTAAGGTGACGCAGACTCTGGAGGAGGCTCTAAGGATTGACCGGTCGCCTTCAAAAGTTCTGCAATTTAATGATTTCGGTTTGGTTGCCATCACTCGCAAACGTGTCAAGCAATCCATTATGAGAACTTTGTGCGAACCTTGTCCGAGTTGTATGGGATTGGGAATGGTCAAATCCACTCAGACGATCTGTTACGAAATTCAAACCGAAGCCAAAAAGATGGGCAAGTTACTCCAGAACAAAGAAATTACGGTCCGAGTCAACCCGGAAGTGGCAAAAGCATTGAAGACGAGCGAAATCTCTGTCATTAACGAAATTGAATCGGTCTTGAAGAAAGAAGTTGAGATCAAGAGTGATCCCCTGTTGTCTCAAGAACACTTTGATATTTATTAGGCTATCGAAGAAAAATTTTATTCCGCAGTTCACGGCAAGTAATGCTGCAGAGAGAGTGGATTTGCCCAGTTCAATGGGGACTTAACCAAACTCCCCCGGTAGCCTGCATGTAGACTACGCCTCTCCTGTCGTTCTGCTCTTGTCCTTTCCCCTTATGTTTGAGAAATGCTTCGGCCGAATGGCCGGCTACAACGCAAACCGCCTGCAAAAAGATATATTTGCCGGGATCTTGGTGGGAATTGTTGCGTTGCCTTTGGCCATGGCCTTTGCGATAGCCAGCGGTGTGACCCCCGAGAAGGGGCTTTTTACAGCAATCATCGCAGGCGCCGCTATCTCCATTTTTGGTGGGTCGAAAGTCCAAGTCGGCGGTCCCACCGGAGCAATGGTCGCCATCCTGTCTTTGATCGTCATTCAATATGGCACAGAGAATTTGCTTCTGGCCGGCTTATTAGCAGGTCTCATGCTCATTGCAATGGGGGTCCTGCGCGCTGGCGCAATCATCCGTTTCATTCCTTTTCCAGTAACGACAGGTTTTACCGCCGGCATCGCCATTCTCATTTTCACAGGACAAATTAACAGTTTTCTGGGATTAACTGGCATTGCTCGTTACAGTCATTTCCATCTGAATTTCTTAGAGACAGTCCTCAATGCCCCGCATTTGAATCACCATGCCGTTGCGACGGCTCTGATATCGCTGGCATGTGTACTCATCATCCCTCGCCTGACGGAGTGGGTTCCAGCTTCCTTAGTGGGCATGGTCGCCGCCAGCGTGATTGCTTACGAGTTGGGATGGAATGTTGAGACCATTGGCAGTCGGTTTGGAGGCATCCCGAGAATGCTCCCTATGCCGAAATTCCCTGACTTGTCGTTTACTTCTTTTCTCCATGTTCTCCAGCCAGCTTTTACGATTGCGATCCTCGGCGCCATTGAAAGCTTATTATCGTGCGTCGTGGCAGATTCGAAAACCGGAGAGCGGCATGATTCCAATAAAGAACTGATCGGACAGGGCATCGCCAATTGTCTTGCCCCGATCTTCAGCGGGATCCCAGCTACAGGGGCCATCGCTCGAACCGTTACCAATATCCGGAATGGTGGTAATAGCCCTGTTGCCGGAGTCATGCACGCGGCAACCCTGCTGATCATCATGGTGTTATTTGCCCCGTGGGCAGGCCGAATTCCGCTTGCTTCTCTGGCCCCAATCCTGATGGTGGTTGCCTGGAATATGTCAGAGGTCCATCAGATCGCTCACCTCCTGAAAGGGACTCGCAGTGATATTGCCGTGCTGGTGACTACCTTGCTTCTGACTGTTTTTGCCGATTTGACCGTAGCGGTTGAATTTGGTCTGTTGATGGCGGCAATTCTTTTTATCAAACGGATGAGCGACGTCCAGCGGGTTCAGAAGGTGCTTCCGGATTCCTCCGACCCGAAATGCAAGGTTCGCGCCATTGATGACAAAACTGCCGATTGCCCTCAAACCACCATCCTGACGGTGGAAGGGGCAATCTTCTTCGGAGCGGCCCAAAAATTTGAGCAGGAAACCTTAGAACATATTCCCACGATGAAATCACTAATCCTGAGAATGGGCAAAGTTCCGGTGATTGATGCGACAGGAGAAAAAGCGCTGCGCTCCATTTTGGAAGATAGTCAAAAACACAAGGTTGTATTATTGATCAGCGGTCTTCAGCCCCAACCCGCGCAGGTTTTGGAGTCAACAGGCCTGCTTGCGCTGATCGGAAACGAAAACGTCTTTGCCCGTACTGGTCCCGCCCTGGATTTTGCCATTTCTCGGATGGATGTGGAGAGATGCGCGGAGTGCCCGAGCTATGTCTTTCGAGAATGCGAAGCTCTCAAATATCGAGGGTTGCAGCAATTCAGCAAACAGCAGCAAAATGCTGTCGGGTAGGGAATTGAGAATTAAAGTTCCCGCCGGCCCTCAAGTGCGCGGGAAATGCACCGTCCCCTGACACAACGCTGACAAAACCATGATACGTCGCTGACACTTGAGACTATAATTAGTGGATATCGTCTTAGGTGTAACCGTATGCAGCTCCGTGAATGGCTTCGTCCCCCTCGTCCTCTTTTGGCGCTTTTCCTGGCAGTCACAGTTGTCTCTGCAACTGTGTTGGGCTGGCTGAGCTGGCGCCTGCTTGAGCAGGATCGCGCCCTTGAGAATCAGCGCATTCAAGAACGGCTGGACCATGCCGCAGATATGATTGCAGGCGAACTTCATCGACACCTGACGGATCTTGAGGAACGGCTGACTGCCTTGGCGATTTCACCCCCATCGGATTTCCCCGAAGGTGCATTGATCGTTGTTTTCCAGCCTGAACTCATCCAAGTTCATCCCAGAGGACGTCTGCTCTTCTACCCCGTTGTACCGCTGCCCAAAGAAGCGTCTGGCAGCATTTTCCAGGCTGGAGAAGTTCTTGAATTTCAAAAGCAGGATCATGCTGGGGCCAGTGCGGTTTTCACTCAGCAAGCACGCACGAAGGATCCTGCCGTACGCGCGGGCGCACTCCTGCGCCTTGCCCGCAATCTCCGTAAGAATGGCCAGCTCAAGGAGGCACTGGCAGTGTACCAAGAGCTTGCCCAGATGGAATCTACCACCCTGGGGGGGATACCTGCCGGACTCCTGGCTCGGCAGGCAAGTTGTGCAGTGTTGGAAGAATTGAAATCTTTTGCTGAACTGCGCCAGGCTGCCTCCGCACTCCAATCTGACCTGGACCACGGTCGCTGGCCACTCGATCGAGCTTCCTACGAGTTTTATTCAAAGCAGCTTGAACGATGGGCACCCTCAGGGCCTGAATTTCAAGATCGGCGCGAACAAGGTCTGGCGTTCTCGGCCGCGGTGGAGTCGCTGTGGGAACAAAGTCGTGAATTGCAGCGCGATGAAACGCGTTCGGGAGGTTTTGCCAGCCTTTGGGTACGTGGCTTACCCTTCTTGCTCATATGGCACAGCACTCGGGACCAGTTTGTGGCGTTAATTGCAGGCACCGGCTATCTGAAATCACAATGGCGGTCCATCTGGGAACAACAGGGAGTCGACTTGCGGCTTACCGACAAGGATGGGCATAGTGTGCTTGGTCACGCGCTGGCCGCAGGAAAGCCGCAAGCGATTCGTACCACCAATGAGACTCGGCTTCCCTGGACTCTGCAGCTAGCCAGTGCTGACCCGCAGCCAGAGCTTGCCCAATTCGCGGCCCGACGACGGCTGGTGCTGGCGGGTCTAATGATGATGGGAGTCCTGGCGTTGGCGGGCAGTTACTTCGTCACACGGACCGTCGCGCGGGAACTCGCCGTGGCTTCTCTTCAGTCGGATTTTGTCTCGGCAGTCTCTCATGAATTTCGCACTCCGCTGACTTCGCTCCGTCATCTTACAGAACTTCTGGCAAGCAACCTTGTGCCCACTGAGGAACGCCGCCGGCAGTATTACGAAGCGCTTGCCCGCGAAACGGAACGTCTTCAACGGCTGGTCGAAAGCCTCTTGAATTTCGCTCGCATGGAGGCTGGGGCTTTCGAGTACCAATTTGAACCGGTGGACGCCGTCGCTTTGTTGCATAATCTTGTGGCCGAGTTTCAAGAGGGAGGCAGGAACAAGCGTCATAGCATTGAGCTCAGTACCAACGGCAAATCACCTCCTATGCAGGCCGACCGGGAGGCTCTGGCTCTCGCCGTTTGGAACCTGCTGGATAACGCGGTGAAGTACTCGTCAGAGGGTTCAGCGGTCTCCGTGTCGGTCGATCGAGAGAGGGAATTCTTGGCGATACGAGTCCGTGATCAGGGTTCGGGTATTCCCGTGTCAGAGCAAAAGGAGATCTTCCAGAAATTCGTTCGTGGTATGGCTACGAGAGGTTCGAATGTAAAAGGTACCGGGATCGGTTTGGCAATGGTGCAGCGCATTGTCCAGGCTCATGGCGGCAAGGTGCAGATCGAGAGCGAACTTGGAAGAGGAAGTACCTTTTCGCTGCTGTTGCCGATCGACAACTGCAAAGGACAATGAACAATTCTCTGCGTGAATGGGGAAGTGTGAAAAAATTGGAATTGTGGGGACCTGCCACGTGAGGTTGGGGCTTTGAGAAAGCTCCAGGCCTTCAATGGATCCAGAGGCTTTGCAAATGTGTTGTAGGGCGGGTCCCTTGACCCGACGCATTTTTGCAAACTTTCTGGGGCGTAGTGGGATGTCTCCCTGGATGCCCAGAGACACCCGTGAAGTGTTCTCAAGACTTCACCGGGAGTTTCTACCTAAATTTTGCATGATTGTGAGATTTCTCTTAATAGCACCGCGCTTTAGCGCGGTGGTTGGGAAAGATCATTGGCACGAACCGTTTCAACGGTTTACGAAGCTAAGGAATCTCCCCAACACCCTGCTGAAGCAGGGTGTTAAGTACGCCTGACCTTTTGGAGGTCTGACCAGTGAAAGTCTGGTTCCCGCCGATCGCTCTGGGGCGGGATAGTCAACACGATAGGGCGTGAATTTCAAGCCTAATGCGTGCGAATTTCAGGTTCTACAGTTCCAAGCGCTTTGAACAGTTTCGGCTCCCCTTTCCCCAACGCGGGGTTTGGGGGGCCCCGTCGTATCTTCATCACAGGAGACTTATGAGATGACGCGCATTCTGGTAGTAGAAGACGAACCAGGAATCGCCCTGGCGCTGGAAGACGACCTCAAAATACAAGGTTACGAAGTCGAGGTGGTGGGTGATGGCGACAGTGCCGCCCACCGCGCCCGAGAGCAGGCGTTCGACCTGATTCTACTAGACGTCATGCTGCCGCGGAAAGACGGCTTTGAAGTTTGCCGTGAGCTGCGCCGGGCCCATATAGCAACACCAATTATCCTGCTCACAGCCAGAACCCACGAAGCCGAGAAAGTACTAGGTCTGGAGATGGGTGCGGATGATTATGTCACCAAGCCCTATAGCCCACGGGAGCTACGGGCGCGCATCAAAACCATTCTGCGTCGCGCTACCGGTGAGCTCCCCGAGGTGTATCGATTTGGCGAGGTGGAAGTAGACTTCACCCGCCGTGAGCTTCGCCGGGCTGGAGAAGTGGTTGAGACCTCTCCGCTTGAATTCAAGCTGCTGGCGACTTTTGTTCGCCGCCGGGGCAGGGTTTTGAGTCGGCAGCAGTTGCTTGATGAAGCTTGGGGTCCAGACACGTTTGTTACCGAGCGCGTAGTGGATAACCAGATCACCAGTCTGCGCAAGAAGATCGAACCGTCGGGCCCCCAGCCGCGCTATCTACTCAGCATTCGCGGCATTGGTTACCGTTTCGATGGGTGACATGTGCGCTTAGACCGCCGGCCATCGAATCTCAGTGTGCTTCTAGCTTGTCCCCCGCTTCAGGGAGGGGTCTGGTGTTTGGACATTTTTCTCCGCACTGATAAGGGCAAAACAAAATAGTTCAGGGCAAAGCAAAGGGCGAAGCCCTGAGCGCCGCCCTGGGTGACGGGCCACCCACGAAAGGACACCCCTAAGAGGGTGCAACACACTTGGGGCAGGTTGCCCAGGCTTGCTAGGAATATTACAAAATCATGACAGCTCCGTGATTTGCCGCAAACATTAGCTCCCTATCCTGATCGCATGGAGGGACGAACGATGAACAAGCTTAATCTATCCGGCCAGGGGCTGGCCCCCTTGATGTCCCAGGGGGAATGCGCGCGTGGGACTACCGTCCCCCGTCGTACGTTTGAGAAGCGTGCGCGGAGCGCCCGCTCCACCTGCAAGCGGGCACAGCTATTTATTGCATTGTCCGCGTTGTGGCTGGCGTCACTCGCAGCAGGACAGACCAAGGACTCAGCCGAAGTGCAGCTCAAGGCCGCCATTCACCTGGAGTTAGTAGACGGGGACCTGAAAGGCGCAATTGAGCAGTACCAGAAGATCATAACCAACGCGAGTGGCAACCGATTGATTACTGCCAAGGCCTTGTTACAGATGGGTGGGTGTTACGAAAAACTCGGCGTCGCAGATGCGCGCCGGGCTTACGAACGTGTTGTGCGTGACTTTTCTGACCAGCAGGAAATTGTCGCTCAAGCACGCGTACGCCTGGCGGCCTTGCGCTCACCGGGAGTATCGGGGAACAGGATCTCGATGCGGCAGGTTTACTCTGGAGAGATAATCAATGGCACGGTATCGCCGGATGGCAGTTGGGTCAGCTTAACGGATTCGAGTGGGGGGGTTGCGGTCCTTAACCTTGCAGCAGGCACAAAGCGTGTGCTGACCCGGCCCGCAGACGGATATGCAGACGGATCGGTCATTTCCCCAGACGGCCGTCAGGTGGCCTACCTTTTTGTCAAACTTCCTGAATGGGAGTTCCAGGTTCGGATCGTCCCGATGGATGGGAATGCGGCTCCACGAATCGTCCATCGCAGCCCCAACTATCTGTTTGTAAGGGGCTGGACACCGGATGGCCGGAACCTGCTGGTTACGCGATCGCTAGAAAACGGCACCTGGCAGATTGCTATGCTTTCGGTACAGGATAGCTCCATTCGGCAGCTCAAGTCACTCAGCTGGGCGCAGATTGGCGCGAGTATCTCGCCCGATGGACGCTACATTGCCTACGACACCCCTGCGGGTGATGGTGCGGGGACGGCCAGGGATATCTTCGTTCTGGCTGCAGACGGAAGCCAGGAGACCGCTATCGTGCAACATCCGGCCAATGATTACTCAACCGTATGGTCCCCAGACGGTTCGCGGGTTCTGTTCGTCAGCGACCGCACCGCGGCCCCCTCTCTATGGTCCATAGCGGTCAAGGACGGAAAGGCTGCCGGAGAGGCCGAGCTCGTCAAGAGCGATATCGGGACCATTGTGCCGTTGACGATGACGCCTACCGGAACGCTATATTATTCCGTTCGCGGAAGAAACCGGCGGAACGTATATCGCGCTGCTTTGGGCAATGATGGGAAGGTGTCCGGAACACCCCAAGTCGTGACAGAAAAGTATGTCAACTCGAATTGGGGAGCGTCCTTGTCGCCCGACGGCAAACAGCTTGCCTACTATTCCGATCGCCCGGACACAGTGTTGGTGGTTCGGGATCTGAGCAGTCGTCAGGAGCGTGTGTTTCCCCTGAATCTGGAGATCAACTCCCTGTATTTCAATGGGCCGGGTTGGCTGCCCGATGGCCGTTCGGTCCTAGTGCCTGGAAGCGAGAACCAACGGCAAGGGGCCTTCCTGTATCGTGTGGATCTGACTACCGGCAAAGCCGAAGAAGTGGGAGGGGAAAGGAAAGACTTGATCACTGGATTCAAGTTATCGCCGGATGGGAAATCCGTTTTCTTCCAGGCGGGCGGAAATTCCCAGCAATTGGCGCGTTTCGATCTAGACACCCGCCAGACCGCTATACTCAGAGAGTCGGTCCCATTCTTCCCCCAAGATACTCTCTTTGCGAGCCCGGCCGTTTCACCCGACGGAAAGCAGATTGCCTACGTGTCCACCTCTTCAAAAGGGCAGGAGATCTTTGTTACAAACGCGGCCGGCGGTGAGCCGCGCGTCCTCTACCGTTACCCAGAAGGGGAGTTTAATGCATACAACACCCTGGCATGGACGCCGGATCATCGTTACATTCTGTTCACGATCACGGGGCAACAGTCCATCTGGCGTGTTCCCGTGGACGGAGGAGAAGCGGAAAGGGTCGGCTTATCGATGAACGCCCGTATCAAAGGTCCACAAATGCACCCCGACGGCCGGAGCATATTCTTCACAGTCGTGGCGGCAGATTCGGATCAAATCTGGGCTCTGGAGAACTTTTTGCCAGCCATGACGGCCGCGAAATAAGGCAACTCGGACTGCGGCGGAGCGGCAGCCTTTCAGGCCGTCCGAAAGCAGGCGAGGACGCCCGCAGCATAACCTGGGAGCGCGGGCATCTTGCACGCCTCGGCAGTAGGGAACGCTGCGGCGAGCGTTCGCTACATCCCGTTCGGCCATTTATCCCGAATCCCGAAGTTGGTTTTGCTATGTGTGGTGGAGCGGGCGCTCCGCGCACGCTTTCAGGTTTTCGGCTCCTCTTTCCCCAATTCGGGAGAGCATGCCCAAAGCGATCTTCGGCTCCGCTCTCCCGTGTTGGGGAGAGGGAAGCCGATTGTCGAGAGGGTCGTCTCTCCCGCGCAAGGGCGAGGGGAGCTGAAAACTGTAGTTTGAGGCGTGAACACTACATGAAAAGTGCTGCAAGTTTCTACAGGCAGGTGAAACAAAGGTCCTCGAGAATGAATCGCCGGTGAGGACACCGGCTCCCACATTAGGACACCCCCTCCCAAGACGTTTGTAGTCCCGGCTTCAGCCGGCGCCTTAGTGTACCCAATAACCGTCCGCCTGAAGGCGGTACTACATACAAGAAACGGTCGCGGGATTTAGCTTGTGTTGTCTCCAATGAAAAAAAGCAACTAAAGCAACTGAGGAATATAATCAATTGAGACTCATTGGCTGACAGCCCTTTTGATGGAACCCCTTTTCTTTTGCAGGACAATCGACAAGTCCGGAGCCAGACGTCCCACCTTGATGAGTTCGTGCTCCAAAAACTTCTGACCAGCGCAGGGCACAGTTGATCCGAATACAATTTCTGAAGTTCTGTCGGTCTTCTTCTTTTGGTTGTTGGGGGTTCATCAGCCTGGTGGAGAATAATGATTTGAATCCCTCGCCCCCATCGGGGAAGGGGTGGAAGCTTGATAAGCTTCCACCCGGACGGCGGATCGAGTGAGGGGGATTGTTCAGCTCCTTTCAGCGTTTCCTCCTACTGCTGCACCAATTGGAATAACCGCATAGCCTTCAGACAATATTACAAAACCATGACAAATCCGTGATTTACTCCAGACATAAGTTCCTTACCCTGATCGTATCGAATCGAAGCTCAGATTCTGCTCACCCCTCTTGATATCAATTAAGGAGACACTCACATGTCTAGAACAAAAATAGTACTGGCTTGCATATTCCTCTGCTCAGCTCTGGTCATGACAGCTGCAGCAGGTAATGATACCAGTTACAGCGACAATATCGATCTGATTCCACTTTTAGCATACAGAGCGATGGTGAAGGTGTATGATGACTCTAATACCGTTCTTTCCAATATCATGACCAAGCCTGATCTATACGGGATGTGTGTCTTATGGATCGGCGATCAACGGCGAACGAGAAGGTATAGGTATTACTTTTGATTGCTCTAACTTCCTCAAATCTGCCCTGCACCCCTCCGGTTGAAACCGATTTTGTAGGGGTCACGACTCAAAGCCCAATCTAACTTATCTTATCAATATGGTGACCACAAATATGTTGAGCATGACATAATGAGAGTTATTCTCTGCCCACTACTTGTTATGTTCGATGACTCAACGGATCAGTTACCAAATTCATATGGGTTTGGTTGGCGGTGCAGTTGTGGCTAAAGGACCACAGTTATTGACAACAATACAACTCCAGCAAAGATCACGTGCGTAGTCGTCTGCAAGTCACGTGTAATAGTTGGACAATCGAGCCATGATAATGATCATTGGATGAGCTACTCTGTCGGCAAGTTGTGGAAAGCTAGGTCGACTAAAAAAAGCCGATCCTGGGTACTTATGGGCGACTTCAAATTTTCTTTCTCCATGCACCTTAAAATCCATAAATATCCCGCTCTGGTGCTCAGTTGTAGCCGGGATCGCTGATCCGGCAATTCATGGCCAGGGTCAAGGACCCGGCTACAGCAGTATCGAAGATGCACGATCGAGACGTTGTTATAGGGGTAGGAAGAGCCGATTCATTTCGGCCCCTCCCCCCTCCAAACCGGACAGGCGGATCTCCCACCCCGTCTCTCGGCGACGCAGTTACAGTTGGTTACAGGCCGGAGAGCGTATACCTGAAGAGGACTTCCACCTCTCCGATCAAACACGCTTTCAGGCGCACGTAGCCGGGGCCGTTGGCCCCGGACAACAGGCCAGGAGGCCTGTAGCTACAGTTTTTTGTGTGGCGACAGGCCTCCTGGCCTGTCGTGCTGAATACGAGGTGCCAGAACCGTTTATGTTTGACACTGGCTTCGAAGGAGGCTAAATTATATGTATCATTTTATAATTCCGTCTTGATAACCAAGATCCGACTTCTTCTTTCTTCTTTACCATTGGAATAACACGTCGGTAATCCCGTGCGGAAGATACCATAATGAAGAAGAGACGTCGGGCCCTGATTTTCGTTACTGGCCTATTCCTCACTCTTGGCGTTTCAGTTCCCAGGCTAAACGCACAAAGCGATCGCGGAACGATCACGGGAACGGTGACCGACTCGTCGGGAGCTGTAATTGTAGGGGCGGGCGTTACCGCCACTCACGTCGCGACGAACACGAGCTCTAAAGTGACGACCGGGGGAAACGGGGGCTTTACGTTTCCGCTCTTGCGGGTGGGCGAGTACCTTTTGACTGCCCAGAAAGCAGGCTTTAAGCAATACGTCGGAAGTGATATCACTGTAGAGCTTGGCCAAACCGCCCACGTTGATATCCGCCTGGAAGTGGGACTGGTCACTGAGTCCATTACAGTCTCTTCTGAGGTGTTAATGGTTGAGTCCGCGACGTCCGACCGGGGAACCATTATTTCAGGAACATGATGTCGTTAATCTGCCCCTGGTGGGCATGCAGGAGGTGCGCAATCCGGCCTCCCTGATCACCTCTCTCCTGGTGTTACCAGCAGAGGGACCGTGAAATAAGCCACAACGGTCCAGCCCGGCAGTTGAATACCACCGTCAATGGCAGTCAGAGTGCTAGCATTGAATGGCATCTCGATGGCGCCGTAATCGGCCAGGGTTATGGGCGTCCGGAGACTTCAGTCAGCTCCCGTTCCCACCGGACGTGGTCGGGGAGTTCAAGGTCATGACGCTCCTTCCCCCGGCAGAATTCGGCCAGACGGGGCTGGGAATAACCAGCTTTACACTCAAGAGCGGGAGCAACGGGTTTCATGGCGTGGTGTATGAGTTTTTCCGCAACACGGTCTTGGATGCCCGGGGTTTTTACGCTGCAACGACCCCGAAAAACAATCAAAACGAATTCGGGGCCACGATCGGCGGGCCCATTCACAAAGATAAGACTTTCTTCTACGGTTGGTATAACGGCTTCCGCAACATCAAAGAACTCGGGGCTAACTCCAAGGATACTCTCCCTACCGCGGCTATGAAGGGCGGGGACTTAAGCAATATTCTCGGCGGCCCTATCGGTACCGATGCACTAGGGCGGCCGGTGTATTCGTCTGAGATCTATGACCCGGCAACGACTCGAATCGTCCCGGCGGGAGCAGCAGACCCGGCCACTGGGCTCGTGAACACGAGTGGAGCCGCAGCCATTCTGCGCGACGGCTTTGGCTTTAATCCTAAGACCGGCTTGCCGATTCCAGGCCAGGCCAATATCATTCCGAAAAACCGGATTGATCCTGTGGCCGCGAGGATGTTTTCGTATTTTGTAGACCCACCGGCTTGTCCAAGCTGCAATTTTGGCTACCAACTCAATTGGCTCGGGACGTATCTGAACCGAGATAGCATCAACGATTATGGGGTCAAACTCGACCAGGTGTTCTCGGACAAAAACCGGATAAATGGCGTCGTTTATTTGGAAAAGCCAATACGTCCCAACGGGTTCCAGATGGCCGGGCGCCATTAGCGATGGCTCTGATAGCACTAATGGCTATCGCATTGTTCGGCTCAGCCACGATTATTTTATCAGGCAGAATCTCATCAACCACTGGGCGTTTGGGTTTAACCGGAGCCGGTTGGATTACTTCTCTCAGGCCGGCACCGGTTGGCCGGCGATTCTCGGCTATAGTGGCGTGCCCCAGACAGGTGCAGGGTCAACGTTTCCAGTATCAGGCATCGGTGGATTAGGGACTTACGGGACAGGCGGCCAAGGCTATAGTGCGAATAACAATTTTACCTTTGACGACAGTGTGACCTGGATCAAAGGCCGGCATACGATCAAGGGAGGGTTTAGTTACATCAAGCTGCAAAATAACGGCTGGAGCACTGCCAACCAATCCAGTTCTAACACTTATCAATCTGGAACAACCGCGCTGCTTGACCAGAAATTCTATGCTAGTGGCGCATGCAATCCGGGGGACGTTTGTACAGGAGTGGGAGTGGCTGGTTTCCTCTTGGGGCTCCCCACCCAAGGTACGGCGACTATCACGGCTTCCGAGAATGCAGATCGGATGGCACGGTATGGACTGTACATTCAAGACGATTTCAAACTCTCCTCCAAACTCACGTTGAACCTGGGTCTGCGTTATGACCTGTTCAAGCCTACGGTGGATGCACACAACATCAAAACCTGGTTTGACCCACTCATCATGAATACCGATCTTGGCATTAAAGGTGTACTCGCCTACGCAACACCCGAGCGGCGTACGGGAGCATCTAACGAGCATGGGTGGGGCCCGCGTTTCGGGTTCGCCTATAGCCTGAATGCCAAGACGGTCCTCCGAGGCGGTTACGGGATTCTGTATACAGCGGCAGGAGGCGCACGTTCCCTCGCACGCTCCTTTGGTGATCCCGGGAGCCAGTTGGGATACAGCGCCTCAAATAATTGCGGCACAACTTATTACGCGGGATTTGCTGGAGCAACGTCGTGCAGTCCCCTGGGATCTACAGATGTTCATATGAAGCTTGAAACCGGTTGGCCGGCCGAGTATTACCAGAGTGTGCCGTTTATCAGTCAGAACTACATGAATGGGGGCGGCCCTACCTCGTTTGGGGCGTGGCCAGGGGATGAAAGGGCTCCGCAAATGCAAAACGCTGCTTTCGGTATCCAGCGGCAGCTTCCCGGGCAAATTCTCCTCGATGTCGGTTATGTCTGGACCAAGGGAACGAACTTGTCTAGCCGTCTGAGGAATAGCAACGTGGTCCCGACGGCGTACATTGGCTACGGGGCCCAGCTCTTCATGAATATTGCTGACCCTACCATTCAGGCCCTCCCGGTTGTGCAGGCTATGCCGGTGGACCCCGGGACAGGCAGGCATGCTCCCTTTACGGGGTTCGAATCTCTCTGGGGGAGTAATGCCCAGCTGGGCCAGGCTTTGCGCCCGTTTCCGCAGTACCAAGTTGACACACTAGATGGCAATGCACAGATGCGGGATTATGGAGAAACGACCGGCATGTCAACCTATAATGCCCTGCAAATATCGGCTCGGAAGAATCTAACTAATGGGTTAACCTTTCTTGTCGCGTATACCTGGTCAAAGACCCTTACCAATGCAGGAAGCCTGTACAATCTGTTCTCGGGATTCACCCAGGACTTCTATAATGCCGCGGGAGAAAAAGCGCTGAGCCTCAATGATTATCCGAATAATTTGGTGTTTTCCTATCAGTACGAATTGCCCTTTGGTCCGGGTAAGAAATGGGTAAACAAAGGGGGTGCGGCGGGCAAGGTGCTGGGAGGCTGGAGCGTCGCCGGAATCCAGCAGTACCGGAGCGGCGCCCCGCAAATGATCATTTCGTCAGGCAACTCCCTCTACCCGTACATGTCGGATAACTCTTTCACCACTCGGGCCAGTGTCGTACCCGGTGTGGAGAAGAAGTCGGCAGCCATCCTTAATGGCACCTGGGATCCCAATGGCATAGGAGCGGCGGGTTCCCGGTTTAACAGCAATGCCTGGGCGGACCCAGCACCGTATACTTTTGGCAACGCTCCGGTCACGGATGCTGATATCCGCCAATTACCATTCTACCAGGAGGATTTCTCCATCAAGAAACAAATGAACCTTAATGATCGTGTGAGTATCGAATTCCGGGTAGACTTTCTGAATGCCTTCAACCGTGTCCTTTTCAGCTTCGACCAGGGCGGGGACATGTATGGGAATATCATCGGTGGCGGCCAACTCGGTGTGAACTTCGGTCACGAGGCTGGCCAGAGCAATCCTCCGCGTGAAATTCAGTTCGGGTTGAAAATCCAGTATTAATCTTGAATTCCGAAGTTGCATGAGCATTGCAAGGTGGAGCGGGCGCTCCCGCGCACGCTCAATGAACGCGCGGCGGAGCGCGCATTCCACCTGAATCTGCGGGCTATCGGTACACTTTTCCCCTTTCTTGAGCTTCTTGCAATCTTCAGACAGATCAGCCAATAGATAGAAATCCCGCCCGCCCAACTTCGGAATTCGAGCTTATTAGAGCGAGGGATTACCCTGGTCTTCAGTGCCCTGCCGGAAAGCCCATATGCGGCTTGGTGTTCTCGGCGTCTTGGCGAAAGCTAAGCAACCCAATAGAGGAACCTGGCTATTTATGGATAACTTTATTTTTATTTTATGGAGGTTACTAATCCATAAATATCCCGCTCTGGTGCTCAGTTGTAGGCGGGATCGCTGATCCCGGCCCAGGGCCGGCCTCATGATGCCGGCTACAGCATCGGCGTTGTAGTCTGGATCGCCCTGGGAGCGCGGGCGTCCCGCCCGCAGTGGTGGCTTTTTAGGTCGCTTGGGAGGCAGGCGAGGACGCCTGCACCACAAATTCCGTAGTACCGCCTTCAGGCGGTGAAATTCCGGACGGCTGAAGCCGGGACTACAAACCAGACTACGACAAGGCTATCGTATAGTACCGCCTTCAGGCGGTGATATTCCGGACCGGCTGAAGCCGGGACTACAAACAACTTTTCTTGGCGTGCTTGGCGTTCTTAGCGGTTTGCTTTCGCGGGCACAGTCGGGCGAAAATCACAAAGTTAGTAGATTGCCGCAGACCCGCACCAAGCGCGGGACTTTCGCCACGATCATGACTTTTCCCAGGGTCCAAGGCTTTTCATCGAGTAGACAGAATACTCATAGATCCCGCACTTCATGCCGGATTTCAAATTTCCCGCCGTCCTTCGAGTGCACGGGAGATCGTGATCTGATCGGCGTAATCCAAATCCCCTCCCACCGGTACACCCGTGGCGATTCTTGTCACACGCACATTCAATGGCCGGATCAACCGTGAAAGATAGAGCGCGGTGGCCTCGCCTTCGACACTGGGATTGGTAGCCAGGATCACCTCTTTGATCTCCCCGTTTTTGATTCTTTCCATCAACCCCTTGATCTGCAGTTGATCTGGTCCAATTCCCTGTAGTGGAGAAAGGACCCCTAATAAGATGTGATAGGCGCCTCGATACTCGCGAGTCTTTTCGATTGCGAGAACGCCATGTGGTTCTTCAAGGACACAAATCATACTTTTATCGCGCGACGGGTCGGCGCAATAACGGCATGGGTCGTGATCGGTGATGTTGTTGCAGACAGAACAATAGCGAATGGCTTCTTTCAAGCTGAGAATGGCGTGAGCGAGCTTCTCGGCCTCATTTCGGGGAATTCGGATGAGGTGATAGGCCAGTCGCTGGGCGGTTTTTGAGCCGACCCCAGGAAGTTTTCGAAGCTCTTCGATTAAAGATTCAACAGGGGGCGCGTAGTCGCGCATGGAATCGCCTTGCAGCAATGGCCACGATGGAAATTAAAAGAGTCCGGGAATCTTCATGCCGCCCGTGAGATTTCCGATTTGCCCAGAGAGTTCCTCGTCCACCTTGCGTGCCGCTTCATTAATGGCTGCTAAAATCAAATCCTGCAACATTTCGACGTCTCCTGAGGTGATGGCATCAGGCTCGATTTTTACACTCAGTACTTGTTTTAGCCCATTCATTTTGATGCACACCATGCCGCCCCCAGCAGTGCCTTCGATAGACATTTCTGCCATTTGCTTCTGCAGTTCTTCCTGCATCTTCTGAGCCTGTTTCAACATCTGCTGCATATTCTTCATGATGGTCCCCGCTTTGCAAAGGTATTCACTAATTCAAGCGCAGCTTAAATCGGTGAATTATAAAAATAACAGAGAGATGATCACCGCTTCAACTCCTTGATCTCAATAATTTCTCCCTGAAAGGTGTTCAGGAAATCTTTGACTTCAGAATCTTCTTTAATTTGCTCAATGAGATTCACTCTTGAATCCGTTTGGCTCGACTCGGGTTTGTTTTCAATGGCAGTCCCCATGCTTCCTTCTTTTAAGAGTGTCAGTTTTATCGGCCGAGGCCTTCCAATGACGGAGTTAGTCACCTGCTGGACTAACTGAAGATTTTCGCGAGTCTGTAGCATGTCGTAAGAAAACTTCTCTTTCTCGAGAAAGACAATCTCTATTTCTCCTTCGGAAACCTTCATAGCGATGGCGTGGTCCAGAAGGGCGGAAATCATAGGAGACTTCTCAAATACAGCATGTCTGATCTTCTGGCACGGCTCTTCCAGTTTTGCCTTGCCAGGCAACTCCGGATCAGACTGAACCTGGAGTTTAACAGCCGCGGCCGTGGTCAGGCTTTGAGAAATGTTAGGGTTGAGCGTGCCACCTGACTTCTTTCCCGAAGCGGAATTGGAAGATTGAATTTGCGGGTTCCCACCAAGATTTGTCAGCAACTCTTCAATGGCGACGAGCTTTTTCGCCTGCAGGATCTTCATGAGCCCCATCTCCAGCTGGAATCGAGGTTGAGACGACCAGCGCATGTCCGATTCTGTGGATACCAGAATACTAAAAAAACGAGTCAAATCTTCTTCGGAAAACAAATCGGAGAACTCATGACAGCGCGTCATCTCAGCAGGAGCCAAAGGAATTAGCTGGGGATCTTCTCCGATGATTTTCAACATCATGAGGTTCCTGGCGTGTGCAATCAATTCTCGGATGAAGTGTTGAAGATTGAGTCCACTTTGCACAAGTTGTTCCACCAGCTGAATGAGTCCTCGAGAGTCGGACTGAATAATCGCCTGTGTCAATTCTTCCAACATTTGGTGTGGGACCACACCCAATAAGTCTTTTACGAGCTCATCGCGAATTTCATTTCCACAAAAAGAGACTATCTGCTCCAACTGAGACTGGGCATCGCGCATGCTCCCCTCTGAAGCCCGGGCAATGGCGTGGAGCGACTCTGGGCTGATTTGAATTTGCTCACTTGCCGCAATACGAGTTAACTGTTCCAGGATCTCCTGATAACGGATGGCGCGAAAATTGAAGTGCTGGCAGCGTGATAAGATCGTAGATGGGACCTTGTGAAGCTCCGTGGTTGCCAGTACGAAAACGACTTGAGGAGGAGGCTCCTCCAAAGTTTTCAGCAAAGCATTAAAGGCCTCTGTGGTCAGCATGTGGACTTCATCAATAATGAAAACCTTATAACGATCTTTGGCTGCCGCATATTTGACGTTTTCCCGGAGTTCCCGGATTTCATCAATGCCGCGGTTGGAGGCCGCATCGATTTCCAACACGTCGATGGAGTTCCCAGCGGTTATTTCCTTGCAGGTATCGCACACGTTGCATGGAGTAACCGTCGGGCCTTGTAGACAATTCAATGCCTTTGCCAGGATCCGGGCCGTGGATGTTTTGCCAACTCCACGGGCACCCGCAAAAAGATAAGCGTGAGCGATTCGGTTTTGCTCCACCGCATTCTTCAACGTCTGCGCAATAACATCCTGACCCACAATTTCAGCGAATGTCTGAGGGCGCCATTTACGTGCAATCACTTGGTAGCTCATGAAGTTGATCGGGAAATCGATTCTTTGAAAGGAGATGCAATGTCAGCAAGGGTCTTCCGAACTTAAGAATCTCCCCTGATTGAGCGTGAGCAAAAAGAGTTTGTGAAGACTGGCCAGGTCCCGGGTTGTTCCGCGGCACATCCGGGTGTCCACTACCGTTGCTTTCTTCCGAACCTGGCGGGGTTTGCAGATCCGAATTGCACGGAGCCCGAGACCTGAAAGACAACACACAGCTTGGAAAGACAGGCGAAATCTTAATGAAAAGGTCATCGTGTGTCTAGCGAAATTGGATGGTGTGGATGCGTGAAGCAATAACTCAAAAAGATGTATCGAGGCATTCGTACGGCATTCTCAATGGAGGACAATTGAGAGGCCTGTCATCCAAAACGGCAATAGGCTAATGATTGGCATAGAATTGCTCACAGGGAAAGGTTTTTGAAAGAATCGAATGCCACCCCTTCCTATCCTACTGCCCAGAATCGGACATTTTTTTCTCTTTTTCCATTTCCTCGTCCCTGTATCCCCGAGTTTAGACCTAGTCTAAGTATTTGAAATTACAATTATTAGGACAGATTCCTCCTCCAAACCAAAATGGCTAAAGGGTATTCCCAATTTGGTGGTTGGCGTGCCATTGAATGCCATAGCAAAGATGGGATTTGCTCCTTCAATCTTCGATTTTCAACAGGCCCGAGCTCATCGCAGCTCCTATTAAGACAATATCTTCAAGGATCGTATGGTCAAAGAAAACCCACTCAGCAGCTATCTAAGTCAGTTGAATCAGGAGTACAATCTTTCTACCGAGTTCAAATCTCGGATAGCCAGACTGATCGAGCGCCTAAGCGACTTGAGCTTGGCCCCAGATCAGATTGAGGCTCTAGCGGGTAAGGTGCGGGATACATACGAGAGACAAGTTCTGGTGGAGGCCTGCCGGGAAGAAAGCAAGAAATCACTGGAAAAGATCCAGAGTGCCATCAACACATATTCAAATGCTCTAAGCGTCATCAACCAACGCCTCAGTCAGGCGGAGACAACCTTGGAGAATGTCTTGAAAACAGCTCCCCCTGCTTCCAAGGTGACTTCGGAAACAGGGGTCCTGCCATTTGAGAAGGAAAAAGCAAAAGCGTTAATGGCATTTGCCTGCCTGACAAGCAAAAATAGCCGTATTCACTGAACCCTATTCATTTCGCCTCTACCGGGAGATGATTCTCTAACGGAGATGCTGAAGAACTCTGCAAATAATGCAGCCCGCAGTCGATCTGTCTTTAACTGTTAAGGAAAACGGCGCATTGGGATATTCACGGTCGCATCATCTATTCCACCGACCACTTCCACCCCAGCTCTTCTAGCCTTACCCTCCTGCTGATTCACATGGGATAAATCATCCGGCGCGATTTCTGAGGAGATGCTGGTTACTCGGGAGGTTGTGGCCTCATGTGAATTTCAAAAGAAGAAACTTGGCCTCCATTTGAGCTTCAGGAGCGGTGCGTAATAGAGAATTCTTTTAAATGGGTGGGAGTTACTTGAGGGTGAAAGGCGCCTTCAGAACAACGTTACCCCAGAGCAATTCAATTTCGGCACCATTGCCCTTCGCTGCCCTGATCAAGTTGATCGTAAACAATTCCACACTTTCACTGCTTTCTGAATACGTCAGGGGTACATCTGCGAAGTCGTCGATCGATTCGTGCTGTGTTCCCCATTGGCCACTCTTACTATTGAAGAGCAACTCATAAGATTTGTCCCCCAGTTTCTTTAACCAGAGGCTATAGGTTCCCGGAGGGACGGAGATTTTATTGAAAGAGAGGTTTGCACTGGATGTCAGCGTTGTGGACTTGTCCGCTCCCAACCTCCAGATCTTACTAACTTCCAATTGCGTTAACATGTCGCGACCTTTGAGGGAAGGCCGCCCGTACTCCACAAAAATATATTTCCCTCCGATTTCAAGTTTACTGGTAGTCCTGGGGTTTTTCTGGGGCAAAGCCTCTGTCGAGACCAGAGCAACCCACGTTAAAGCCAAGAGACAAAGAATCATTCTCTTTTTCATCCGAGTTCCTCCGTTCCTTTAAACTTGTCTATAAGGTGTGACCAATGGGAAGGAATAAATCAGAGTATCTGTTAACCCAAGCGGGCTACTTGCGCAAATAGCTATCGGTTTTTTCAAGCCAGTCGACACGGATTGGGCTGAAAATATCGTACACGAGGGTGTCTTCCAGTGCCTCGACCGAATGAACTTTATTGGAGGGGATCAATACCATTTGGTTGCTGGTCACGATCCGCTCTTCCCCATCGAGCTTGAACTTCACATTGCCGGTGACTACCATGGATAATTGTTCACTTTCGTGAGAATGTTCTGGAACGACACATCCTTTTTTCAGAAAGAGTTGGGCGATCATGATTTTTTCGCCATTTACAAATTTTCTCGAAAAGTGCGGATTCAGCTGTTCCTGTGGGATCTGGTTCCAGTCAAAGTGAGTCATTCGTTCTCCCCGTTTTGAGTTTACATCAATGAGTTCTTGAAATTCGCCAAGATCACTTAGTGAGAGCTGTCTTTTGAACGCGGCGGGTCTAAAGAGATTCGGTGAAGGTCCGGCAATTTTTTCTGGTTTGGCAACCAGCGGACTCCTGCAGCCCTAAACATCTTTCCGATGTCAACGTCCTCATCGACCCGGACAATGATTCCTTTAAGGACCAAGGGGCGAGCCATGCGAAGCGGGAGGCTAACGTTAAAGACCAACTCCATCCCGACCTTTACTTCTGACATTGTCAAGAAGCAGGCACCGGAAGGACTATAGTCTTCCAACCGACTCCCTTCGTGGATCGCAGGCTTTGAACCCTGGGTGCCTACGCACTCCACTTTCCAGGTTACTCTAGCGCGCTGGTGAGAGCGCTTTTCCGTGAAAGATGTGGCCATAACTCACCCCGATAGAAAGATAATACAAAGCTTAACAACTTTAAGGAGTGATGTCTAGAGAGCAGATTATGCCCCGCGCCGAATTCCTGCTCAAATGGATGTGATTCTGTTATAATCGGATCTAATCTACAAAGGTTGGAGTCCCCTAATGGATAATGAGAAATTGGAACAAAAGAATGAAGTCAGCCACGAGGAGGATTTTGCTGCTCTTCTTGCAAAGTACAATGAAACTGCGACGCAATTAAAGCCCGGAAATATCGTACAAGGTAAAATCGTTGGGATCTTTGATACGGATATTTTAGTGGATGCCGGAGGCCGCTCTGAAGGCATCTTAAAAAGAGAAGAGATCACCGCCCCTGATGGGAGCTTGATGTATGGAGAAGGGGATACTATTCTTGTTATGCTGGAGAGCGGAACAGGAAGTGACCAACAGCTCCGCGTGTCTTATCGTAAGGCCAGTAGAGCCAGGAGGCAGGCAGTAATTGAAGAAGCGATTATTGCTGGCAAGCCCGTTGAAGGTCGAGTGACAGAGATTGTCAAGGGCGGATTGCTCGTGGATGTCGGAATGAGAGCCTTCGTCCCCGCCTCGCAAATCGACGAACAGTATGTGGAAGACCTCAAACCCTATATTGGCCAAAGCTATATCTTCAAAGTCATTCAACACGACCTGCCGAACGGCAAGTTGATTCTTTCTCGAAAAGCAATTCTCAATGAAGGAAAAGCAGAGAAACGACGCGAGACTTTAACGACTCTGACTGAAGGACAACAGCTGCACGGCGTTGTGAAACGAATGATGGATTATGGGGTGTTCGTGGATATCGGGGGCGTGGAAGGACTCCTGCATATTTCCGAGATGTCCTGGCGACGTATCCATCATCCTACCGAAATGTTTAAGATTGGAGACCAGATTGAGGTCGAGGTCCTGAAGTACGATCGCGAGAAGAATCGCATCTCTCTTGGCTTTCGAAAAACGGAAGACGACCCCTGGCTGAGAGCAGCGGAAGCTTATCCTGAGGGAGCTCTGGTTCGTGGGATCGCAAGGAAACTGGAGAATTTCGGGGCGTTTGTCGAATTAGAATCTGGCATTCAGGGGTTGATTCCAGTTTCCGAGATCTCCTGGACCCGCCGGGTGAGTCATCCGGACCAAGTCTTGAAGGTGGGTGATGAGGTTGACGCTGTAGTTACCCGCATTGATCCAACCAATCGAAAATTGTCGCTGAGTCTGAGGAAAGTAACAGAAAACCCATGGGAAATATTTGCCCGTGATCATCAGCCCGGCCAAACCGTTCGGGGCACGGTGTCACGTGTCGCTGATTTCGGTATCTTTGTTGAGATCGCCGAGGGGATTGAAGGGCTCGTTCACATTTCGGAGGTCGGAGAGGCGACGAGTAAACACGTGCTTACCAATTTCCTGCCCGGACAGGAAATCTCTGCCAAGGTGCTCGGAGTCGACCTTGCCGGACGTAAGATCTCACTCAGTATCAAGGCAGTTGTTGACGAAGGAACTCAGGGTGCTGTAAGAGAATACCTGGAGGCGGCGGTCAATAGCGGAGGACATAGTCTAGGCGAAAGTTTTCCTCAGGAGCTGCGTCAGAAATCTCACACAGCAGACTGAGTTCTTGATGGATTTCCAGAAGGGAGAGATTGGATCTTCCTTCTGGTCTCGTAACGTTAGTTTACGCCTCCCTGGATATCGGACCCATCGATTCAACCCATATAAGGATTAGACGACTACCACGAGAACCGGGTTTCAATTGAGGCTTGGTTCTCGGCACCGACTCAATCATGCCTGAAAAACGAAGTGTCAAAATTGGCGACCCGGCTCCAGATCTTGCTTTCCTCACACTGGACGGAAATGAGATTCGGCTCAGTGAATATCGAGGGAAGCGTGTCCTGTTGTTTACCTGGGCAACATGGGACTCTTGCCGTGAACAGCTTGCCGAGTGGCAGGAATTCTACCGAGAGCATCAGAATGGCGGGATCGAGATCATCGGAGTAGCGATGGATGGGCAAGGTGCCGCAGTCGTAAAACCTTTTGTCGAACAGGCGAAAGCGGATTTCCCGGTCGTTGTCGATTCTGTAGATTGTTTGTGGGACCAGTTGGGTTTTGACTTTGTCCCCAATGGCTACTACATCGATGAACGCGGAGTCATTCGCTATCTCAAGGTAGGTGGATTCGATATTCGGGACAACATCAACCGAAAGATTATCGAAGATCTGATTTCAGATAAATGGGCCAAGCAGCCCATTCGAGTTCAGGAACGACCAAGCTTGCCCTTCAAGAAAGAAATTACTGAGTTGAAACGCCAAATCAAAGCTTCCAGCCGCGGATTTGAGAAGCGACTGAAACTATGCGAACTGCTTGTAAAGACAGGTCAGCATAAAAAGGCGGCCAAAGAATACGACGCGATTCTTGCTGTCCAGCCCAAGAATACCAGAGCCCTATTTGCGCGGGGAGCGGTGGCCCTCCGTTTAAGGAAAGTCCGGGATGCAGTGACTTTCTGGAGGAGAGCTTTCAGCTTGGAACCCAACAACTGGGTGATTCGCAAACAACTCTGGGCTTTGGAAGCTCCGGAGCGTTTCTATCCCCGTATTGACCACAATTGGCAGAATGAACAGATCCGGAAAGACGAATTGCAAATAGAGGCCCACCTAAAGTCACGCCCAAAGGCCAAAGCCCACCGAATGTAGTCTGGGTCTAAAACGACCAGGACCAGACTGACCAACGAAAAGTATCAGGGCGCGCTTTCCTCATTCAGACCTTGGGAAGAGGACTGGTAGTCGGAAGAACATGGTGATCCACTCGAGGCCGCGGAACTCGATCTTGGAATTCTTCTACGAATTGGACCAGCCGGGAGACCGCCTCCTCAATAATGCGTTGTCCCTTCTCGGCTGTAGCCAAAGTTGGCTGACCAAATACGCCCTCCTCCACAAATGTGCTAGTCCATTCGACTAAACTCACCGGCCCTGAGCCAAACGCATCCGCCCATTGAAACCCCGTGGCTCCTTTCTGGTTGTACCAGGCAATATAATCTTTGGCACGGTCCATCTGAACTTTGTCACTGGCCAAACAAAGATACGCTGAGGTCTCGATTTCGCAGGCGTGACCGGACCCTCCGGGGAACACAGACTCTCGGAAGGAATCCACGAAGTCGGGATTGACCCGAAGCATGTTCCACCACATAAAAGAGGCCACGAGAGCATCGGTCTCCATAACGGTTTTCCGGCCGACTACTTCAAGCAGGGCCGTATTCCCCCCATGTCCATTCACGATGACAATCCGTTTGAATCCGTGGTAGGCGAAGCTTTTGCACACGTCGGCGCAGTATTCGACAAAGTGATCATAAGCAACGTGTAGGGTCCCAGGATAATCCATGGCATTAATGTTGTAGCCATAGGGGATTGACGGAGCAACCAGGATTTTTTGAGGAGCGCGCCGCCCCGCTTCAAGACATATGCTTGTGGCCAACAAATTGTCCACGTCCAGGGGAAGATGTGGTCCGTGTTGTTCCGTCGATCCGACTGGAAGAAGGATCACTTTTTTCATTTTGACGGCCTCGTTTACTTCAGGCCAGGTGAGATCGGAATAAACATATTTTTCTGCAACGGATTTCGTCATTCAACAAATTCCTCCTCGTGGTTCAAATGTAAAGCCTGAGCGGAACCAAAATATCTCAAATGCTCAGCAAGGATCAACAGACATCTCCTGGTCATGGAGATCCGGACCTGGGCCAATCTCCGTTACAAGAGGAAAAATGTAGAGAAATTCAATCTTGGTTCCCTTCCTTGGGTAAGGAGTGAAGCAAGTAGTGCTGAGTCGATTCTTGACTCTGTGGCTCATTGAAACTGGTGAGTAGAAAGGCCGCAAACCCGGAAAGCGGGTCCGCGCTACACTCGCGCAAAGCCGCGTCGCGGCGGGCTGTCTCTAGAACTGAGCAATCGTCAAGAATCGCAGCTCCGTCAGGAGCGACCTGTTTGGAGGGCTAGGCGGAGCGGGCACTCCCGCGCACGCTCGATGAACATGTGACAGAGCAGGTAGCGCGGAGTTGCGGTTTAACTCCGCGGCTTTGGGGGAAGGGAGGAGCGTTAAACACTTTCCTCAGAAGGCCGCAGAGTCGTATTCTGACTCTGCGGCCTATTCAAGAATGAGAAGACAAGACGCGGACCCTTTACATCCCCTGCCGCAAAGCGGCACCCCCTTCAAAGGGGGAATCCAGGTCCGCGCTACACTCGGGCAAAGCTGCGTCGTGGCGACCGATTACCCCTGGCAACAAGCGTCCAAGCCTTTTGTGCAATGTCGCAAGGATCAGCTGTAGCCGGGGCCGCTGGCCCCGGCCAACAGGCCAGGAGGCCTGTTGCTACTTCAGCGATCAGCTTGTTATTCCCTTCGTTTTAACAGCTTCCCCAAGTTTCGAAAAGAGACAACAACGGCGTCATCGACTTCTGTCAAACTGGGCCATCCTTTTTCTGTGAATTCAATTTCAATGCTCATGGGGCCTGAAAAGTTGGCGGTTGAGAGCGAATCCAGTATTCGCCGAAAATCAATCTCACCGGTACCGATGGGCGGGAAATTCCAAACCCTTCTACCTCCGACCTTGTCCTTAAGGTGAATGTGTGCCACCTCGGGTAGGGCTTCCATGAGATCTTCATAAGGCGAAGTTCCTGCAAAATAGAGGCTATTCCCGGTATCGTAATTAATCTTCACGTTGGGATGGTTTACCTTTCGGATCAACCCCAGGCTCTTCTTGCCAGTCGAGGTCAAAGTGCCATGAATCTCCAGAGCCAAGACTACGCGGTTACGTCGGGCATAGTCTGCGATCTCTGGAATATTTTCCAGAAAGAGGGACTCATCTTCGTTTTCGTTCGAAGGTCCTCCAACTGCCGTGTTGACGATGGATACTTCCAGTCGTGATGCCAGGTTTATTGCCTGCATCGCGAGCCTAGACCCCTCTTTGCTGGTCAAGTCGGTATGAGAACTGAGGCTGCATAGCTTCAGGCCTAAATTGGCGAGCTTCTTTTTCAATGTCTTGATTGCAGTATCACCCATGTCGAGTGGGATGTGCTGACATACACCTGGGATGGAGGCGAGCTCTACATATCTGAATCCGGCCGCTCGAATTCCCCGGAGCGCCTCGTCCAAACTGTAGGGAAGATAGGTCACCGTGTTGACCGCGATGGTTGGAAATCCGCTCACCTTTGCCTCCTGAGTATTAAGATGCCCCGGAATTCAGGCTGGGGAGAGTTTGATGACCTCTCCTCGCCGTGCCGATTCGTATACCGCTTCCATCAACCTTACCGCCTGGAGGCCTTGGCGGCCATCGCACAAGGGTGCCCGGCCGGTGATAATACAATCGATGAAATGATCGATCTGAGCCGCGTACATGGGCTTGTCAATATGCGGCCGTTCGGAGGTCACCGCAGGAGTCTGCCACCCCCAGATCCCTTCAACCTTGCAGTACAACTCGGTCGGAAACACTCGTGCATAGCCTTCAGTGCCGAATACCTCTACGGCTCCGTGAAGGCTGTTGGCAAAGGGATGATACCACCCCGCTTCAATACACGCTGTCATCCCGTTCTCATACTCAATCAAAACGCTGGCGGTGTCCTCCACTTCGAGCTTGTGGAAATGATTGCCTTTGGAAGCAAAGACCTTAAGGGGGAATAGCTGATCATTAAACAGAAAGGATAAGGTATCTACTGAGTGGATCCCTATGTCTGCAAAAGCACCGCCTCCAGAGAGTTCAGCTTGAGTTCTCCAACTTCCTGCTGGCGGTCCCCAGCCCGCCGGAATGGCATGGGCTCTGCACTTGAAGATGCGGCCGAGCTTTTCTGAGTTGATGACGTCACGGAGCCACTGCATCTCTTCGTGTGAGCGCCAGACGTGCGCAATCATCAAGGTTCTGCCCGAATGTTCGGCTGCTTTAACCATGGCTTCCGCCTCTGTCACCGTCCTAGCCATGGGTTTTTCGCACAGCACATGCTTTCCTGCTCGCAGCATTTTGATAGCTGTTGGCGCGTTTAAGTAGTTTGGTAGGCCGATCACAACGGCATCAATGTCGGAGTCTTGGGCCAGCAGATTGAAATCCGTGTAGGTCTTCTTGATCCTGAATTCCTTTGCCAATGCCTCAAGCGATGCAGAGCGCAGGTTGGCTGCGCCAACCACATCCGCCCTGGGGTTTTGAATCAACGCAGGCAAATGAAACTCGCGGATGATATTCCCTGTGCCTATAACCGCAAACCGCAGCTTGTTTATCATCAGCTGTAATCGTCAGACCTTATACCAAGTTGCATTCAATTAATTATGAAAGACTCTAACACGCGAAGCTACCCCTCACCCGATCCGCTGTCTGGCAGACAACCCCGTCTACTGGAAGCTCAAAGATACGTTAGCGGGTTTATGAAACTATTACTAAATTGCAGAAGTTTATGTTCTGGCTGGCCCCGCTCGGATCGGTCACCACCCGCGGGGTCCCCAAATGATCCGTGGTCAGGTAAGTCGTCCCCCCGGATGAGGAAGGATGGTCAGAGTATTCCGCGATCAAGTTTCCGAAGGCATTGTAGACATAGAGGGTCGTCGCTCCCCCCTGGATCTTCTTGATTCCTTTTCCGTCTCCATCATACACGTATTGGGCCGTGTTCCCCATCCCTCCATCAAAGGTCTTCTGGCGGTTTTCCCCTTCATAGCTGAAGATTCTGCCCAGCGTATGACTCTCTCTCATGCTTATGCTACTCCGCGCAGAGCCTTTTTCACAATACCCCTTTTTCCATTTAAAAAAAGGGGTTCTAAGTATAAAAAATACCTCCAAAATCCCATGTATTCAGCATCCAGAAAGGATCTTGCTTGGTCCGGCCCCGCTTGTTTGTAATGCGTTTATATTAGTGGAAGTAGGCACAGATTGTGATCGGAAATTGGCAAGAGTGCTACGACCTGGTGAGGGCGCATTCCCTTAATAAGCTATAGCCGCCCATCGCGGGGGCCTTAACCCAGTCTTGAATCTAGTTTCATAGCCCTAAGCTGAAATTGTTATTCCATACATGCGGGGACACTTCCACAAGTAAACACTTGTTCCCCCCGGGTACAGCTGCCTATGATGCTTACGGCGCCCATTACTCTATGCATCTTACATTGTGTAACCGGGTTGGGAGATTGCGTTTGAACAAGATTAGTCTGACCACTACGTGTGATAGTAACAGCGCCAGAGCCATTGGTAAGATACGTGTACGTGTCTGTGTATCCGCATTGAGTTGAAGATGAACTCCTATAGACTTCTACTGAAACAAGCAGTAGGTGGTTATAATCTTCTGGGGAAACAGAGTCGGCCCGTCCAGTAGCTTCGCCCCTTGCGTAAGGTAATCCACCCAACATATATCCCGTGAATCTCGGAGTGACAGAAAGCACTGTAGCATTGACAACAGCGGGTGATGTCAAAATTACAGCCACAAACAATAATAGTTTACGGTTCATTTATTTGCTCTCCTTTGCGGCTTCAGTATTCTCAAATGTATCCATTATCTGTAATACTTTAGTTGGTGTTTCGGGTGCTGAAATTATTATCGTTGACGGTCTGATAGTCTGATCAATAAATATTTCGATTGCATCGGCGGGCACTCCTATCGCACTCATATCCTTAAGCATAGAATCGTATATTGATTTCATGCGTGGGACTTGGTTGCGCAAGTAACTGAGGTTGACGGCATCATAAACAGCGGGCTCTGCATTCACATAAGGTCCTAAGTCTACCTCCTCAGTCAAGAGGGCTTGAGCCAGAAACATTGCTCGAGTGACTATCCTAGAAGCAGGAGTGTCGGGCTCCATACCTAGTTTTTTGAGAAAATCCTTGTAGTTCCCCTCTCCCGCTCGGAAGCTAGAAAATGCGTAATCAAAAAAACCTCGTACACAGACAAATTTCGGAAGGTTTTTCCCCTTCACAACGTACTGTCCATCTTCTAGTGTGAATCGCTCCTCCGCGAACGCAATGCTTACAAGCAGGGTGCAGAGGAGCAACACCAAGACACATGGTCGATTTTTCATGTGAGTGTTCTCCGCGATTGTTACAGTTTTTTATTTTAAAATTCGAAATCTATGCTAACATAAGCACATCTGAAAATGCCTGTAAAGACATTTTTGAGTTTTGTTCAGATTATAGACAACTGAAGTATTATCGTAGGCGTAACCATTGCCGAAGCCTCAATCTCAGATAGGCCATCGGCTGCCGCAATCAGAACGTAAGAATGCCCGAACGTCGGCTGGTTGGTCAACGGGACAGATTTCTCAGCAATGCGCCTGTCAGCTAGTGGGATCAGGCGATCATATGGCAGCATTGACCGCAAGCACAATCTCACCCCCAATTAGTGGAATGCTTGTATGGTCTGGCGCAGGAGTATTGCCCACTGTGGCTATCATGGAGTGAGGAAAGCCTCGTGTCAGGTCATCCATCGTCTGTGGAATTTGGTAGGAATGAACCTGTCGTATGGCCAAAAAACTGATCCAAAGTCGTGACCGGGCTGCAGCGGTGCTTTTCGGTCGTATCACTTGTGGAAAGTGGTCGCTCTGTGGACTTTGTATGCATAGGTGCAGGGCGGACCGTTGGAATGTAAAGATGGTCCTGGCCTAAGAGCGTTACTCGGGGACTTCTATAGGATGGTTCGGGACTTACGTTGGCTGTGTCTGCGATGAGCGTTGAAGTAGGGCCTGAAATCGAGCAGCTTGTTTTCCAGATCCCCGCTCGCCCAGAACAACGTGCGATCCAAGTACTCACGGCGAAGGATCCCGATCAACCGTTCCACAAACGGAGAGATAGGGGAACGTAGGGGACGGTCTTGATTTCGGTCGCCGCAAGGATGTGCAGATTGGCTTGCCATTGCCCAAACCGATAAAGCGGATCATGCGAAGTCAGCAAAAATAGCAAGCAAAGAAGCAAGCGGGGTCGGACCACACAAGATCCGCTTTGGATGGGGAATACGGCTGATTTGAAGGGTGTTTTTAAGGCTTAAACGGCCCTTTCTCGCGGCAAAAATGGGCAATTAGGAAACAACCTCTGAGTGGACGTAGCATAGTCGCGCGAGTGACAGTAGTCGAAAACAGGGATGCGAATAGCAGCATTCTCGCGGTTCTGCCCCGAGTACTTAGAAACTAACTACCATTACCTTAAATATTGACTAGCCACACGTCGGAACAGGGCTGCACGTTCCTCAACCACATCCAATCCGTCCTTCATGGTTACACCGAAGGATGAACTCAGTCCTGGATCAGATACCCCGATGCTGATATTGAGAGATCTACCCAATAGGTCGTCTGTCTGAGGGAGCATCCCTTTTCGATATTGCATACTCCCGCCCTTGCTCGTGTAATAGGGGCAGGAGAAAGGACATTTTTCACTCGTAATAGTCCGCTGCTCCATGATCTGCTCCATATTCTTGTAAACGTGCCAACCGGCTTCTGCCGTTACCTTCGTTCCCAGATCCTTCGCAATTTTCTCGGCAATCTCGGCGCTGGGCAGAATCACCGTCAGCATCGTGGCGCAGTCTCCCTCGGGATCGGGTAGCTCCCTAAACTCCAGGTCGGGCAAATCGGCAATCAATTCCTTGTAGTGCTTTTTATTGGCCCGCAGATGACTGAGGATCCGAGGAAGCTTCCTGAATTGGGCCAGCAACACGGCAGCTTGAAGTTCGGTGAATCGAAAGTCGAGCCCAATAAAGGGACGATTGCCTATTTCCACTCCGGTTCGAAGGGGCGAATGGCCCTGATCGTGAAACGCGAAACAGCGTCGATAGAGATCTTCATCATCTGTGATGACCATCCCCCCATCCCCAGATGTTATGGTCTTGTAGACGTTGAAGCTGAATGTTCCGACCTTCCCAATGGAGCCTACAGGCTTTCCCTTATAACTCGCTCCAAAGGCTTGCGCACAATCCTCAACAAGCGGCAAGCCATGTAGATTAGCGATGTCTCTGAGTTCATCTAGCCGGGCAGGGCTCCCCATCATATGGACGACCATAATCGCTTTAGTATGCGGCGTTATTTTTGCCTCTACGTCTTTCGGATCCAAGTTAAAAGTCCGGTCAATCTCAGCCAAGACCGGGATGGCCCGTGCATATACAATGGAGGAGATGCTTGCGATAAAGGTGTAGCCTGGGACTATGACTTCATCTCCAGGGCCGATTCCCAACCCGCTCAAAGCGGTTAGCAGGGCTGAGGTGCCGGAATTTACCGCGACCGCGTAACGGGCGCCTGAGTAGCGAGCGATTTCCTGTTCGCATTGATAAACTTTTCCTTTGAAGCGAGGATCTACTTCGGTTCCCAGCGAGACGCCATAACGGAAGAGGTATCCTCCCCTTAAAACCTCGAGCACTTCCTGAATTTCTTCCTCTCCAATGAGCTCCATTCCCGGACCTGGCATACCACTCAACCTCCAATCGAAAAGACAAATACAACTTTTAGTGGAGCAAATATTCCAAGAAACCCTTCAGGTCGCGAGCCGTCTTCCATGGATCGAGTTCCCAGTATTTCGGACTTAGCAGTTCGCAAGACCAACACCCATCGAAACCGGTGCTTTTGACGGCGTCGACCCATTCCTTCAGGGGAATTCGACCCCCTCCGGTCCACACATCCCGGCCTCGCTGCTCGTGCGTTCCGCGTTCACCCCACTTCTCGAGAGAATCACAAAAGTGGACGCAGTAGATAACATCTTTCTGAAGCTTTGCTATCTCGTCTGCAGTCGTCCCGCTGTCCCATAAGTGCCAAAAATCAACCACGAGCCCAATATTATTCTCGCCTGCAGCGTCGATGACTTCGAGGACTTGGCTGAGCTTGTGAAGGGGCGTCCATGTGAGAGCTTCGAGAAAGAATCGAACCTGATGTGCCCGTCCAATCTTTGCGATTGACCTTAGATTCTTTGCGGTCTGCTCGCGGAGTTCCGACCAAGGAATGTCTCCCAGCCCCTTATAGGAACCGTTTGGATCGAGCGGTCCTGTCAGTAGCTGCACCATCGGACAACCCAATTTCTCAGCCAGGGAACAGAGCACTTCACATTCTTCCAGGAGTGCGGCCCGTTGCCGTGGATCCTTTCGCTCGATGTCCTGGACATAGGTCAGTCCGACGGGCGGCAGGTCCTTCAACAGGGGCAAAAGGCTTTCGATCTCGTAGCCTTGTGCCAGATATCGCTTCAATTTGGGACCGTTAATTTCGATGCCGGAGTGCCCTGTCTCGGTCGCGACCCGAATGTCGGTGAGCAGGTTGCAGTGCATGGTCACGAGACTTTGGAGAGCTATGAACATGGGTGATACCTTTAGGAGAAAACCCTATAAGCCGCAATCCAATGCCAATCATTCTTCCTTCGAGAGCCCTTTCGAAAACTTCTCCTCAAGTTCCCTGAGTCTGAGCAACAATTGATCAATTTGTTTCTTCATTTCAGGCAGCCGGCCAAACAAAGCATTGAGTTTCTTGTATTCCTGAAGAGGGCGTACCGGAACTCCCCAGTAGACCTGTCCTCCGCGGACGATTTTCCCAGGCAAAACACCGGCTTTTGAACCGATTACGGCACCGCTCTCCACGCGAGCATGGTCACCAAACCCCACTTGCCCGCCAATGATGGCATGATCCTCAATCACGGTGCTCCCTGAAATGCCAGTTTGGGCGGCTATGACGACTCCTCTTCCAATCTCCACATTGTGGGCAATCTGGACGAGGTTATCGATCTTGGCCCCGCAACCGATGCGAGTGACGCCCAGGGAGCCTCGATCAATGGTAGTATTGGCGCCTATTTCTACATTGTCTTCAATGACGACGCTCCCAATCTGAGGGAATTTGACATGCTCTCTGCCATCAAAGATGTATCCGAATCCATCACCGCCCACAACCGCTCCCGCGTGCAACGTCACGCGATTTCCTAAGTGTACTCCCGGATAGAGGGTCGTTCTCGGGTGGAGGATGCAATTTTCTCCGAGAACACACTCCTCCCCGATGCACACTCCGGCCATTAGAATGGATGCTTTTCCTATTCTCGTTTTTGCTCCAACAACCACATAGGGGCCAATTTCTACGGCTTCCTCTAGGAGGGCTTCTGGATCAATGATTGCCGTCGGGTGAATCAGCCCGCGACCGATTGGTCGTGGAGCCAATAGTTCGGCTGCTCTGGAAAAATCCAGTTTCGGTTTTTCCGACAGGATGGCATTCCAATTCGAGTGAACGAGTTGTCGAGACGTCATGACACAAGCGGCTGGAAGGGGATCGGAAGAAAACCCGGCGGGCTTCTGCCCATCAATGAAGATCAGAGACGCGTCATCGGCCTTGTCCCAGCCAGAAACGCGGGAGAGTATCCTTTCTCCGTCACCCTGAAAGGCCAACCCGAGGAGTTTGGCGAGTTCAGCAATGGAGTATTTCATGGTTCAACAAAAAACGCAGGCCACCGGGGCCTGCGTTCCATTAATTTCACAGAGATGCAAAAACGAGACGATTTGCGGAAGAAGCTATTTCCCAGTACGAACAGCTGCGAGAATCTCCCGATCCTTCTCCGAAATTGCCGGGTTGGAGTTACAGCAACTCCCACCTCCCGAAGCGGGTTGAATAACCGGTAAGATCAAATGATGTTGATCGGTTCTCAGCGGAACGGGTTTCCCTTTTGCGAAGATCTCATGCCTTCCCTCAGTGCGATGCCATTCGGCGAGGGTGGCTGTCTGGTGCATGTTCTCGATGATCTGTCGCCAGCCGACCCCGGTATTGTACGCACAGAAAGAAATCTCTCCTTCCTGAGTTCCGTAGGGAATCACGCACATTTCCGTCCGGCGAAAGTCGTAGGTCCAGAGATCCTGGAACCACATCCCTTCAACGCACAAAATGCGCCAGTTATCATTCTCACTTTGAATCTTCATGCGATCATTTCGATCACTGTTCGGTGTGCTGGAACTGGGCTTAAAGAGGTTGACGATTTGTTGAATGGGGAACCCTTCAGGGGCTTTGCCCGCTTTGTAGTTCCGCATGATGGAGAGAGCCAATTGGGCAGCCGTGAGTGTCTTGCCGCGAGCCGTGTCTGTGATCACCGCCACATCACGGATAAACTGTTCATAATCAAAGAACTTATAGAGGGGGGTAAATTCGTGGGTTTTGCGATTTACCACCAACAGAGAAAAAATGCCGCAATTAGGATGACAGTTGCACGCACTCCAACCCCAGGGAGCATCCGCTCCCTGCAACAGATCCATGACACTGGTAAAAGCACTGTAGGAAGAAAGAGGAAACCAGTCGCGCATCGGATCCCAGTCGGAACCCAGCTGCTCTCTTAAGTCCTCAGTCATCTGGGAGAGGGTGTAACGCTGGGCATAGCGAGTTTCATCGTCAATGTCTTCGTCTCTCCCGGTAAATGACACCGGCTGAAAAGCGATAGTCTGGATCTTATCAATATTACGCACTGCGAAATCAACAATGGCCCCAATTCCGTGGTTATTCACACCATTGACAATCGTGGTGACTAACGTTGTTTTCATTCCAACTTTGGCCATGTTTTCAATGGCCTGCAATTTGACATCGAAAAGATTCCCGACCCCACGATGCTGATTAAGTTCGTTGGTCGTACCATCGAATTGCAAGTAAGCGCCATGGAGGCCAGCTTCATGAGCCTGGCGAGTAAATTCTTCGCTCTGAGCGAAGCGAATTCCATTGGTGGCAGCCATGATCCGGTAAAAACCGATCTTCTTGGCGTACGCGACGGCTTCCAAAAAGAAGGGAGAAATTGTGGGTTCTCCGCCCGAGAGAAGGATAATAATCTGACGCTTGGGTTTGAAGGAAATCGCCCGATCGAAAATCGCCTTGATGTCTTCCCACTCAGGCTGATGCACATAACCCACCTGGTTTGCGTCCATGAAGCAAGGGTTGCACATCATGTTGCACCGATTCGTCAGATCGACTGTAAGAACCGCTCCGCGGCCATACTTGATCGAGGAAGTCCCGTGACGATGAATATCCTCATCCTCGGCACACTTGAAATCACGCCCGAAAAAGAGGCTCTCAATTCTGCGAGAGAAGGCGGGGCTGGTTGATAAGACGTCTTCAAAGGGGCCGTGCTTTTCACAAACTTTCCTCATCAAGACGCGTCCACCCTCTTCGACAATTTGAGCTTTGATTTCTCCTGGATTTTCGTTCACCAGTGAGGAAATTTCAGTTTCTCCCCGGATGATGGCGCTTCTTACTTCAGGCACGCATTTGGGACAAAGGGAATCCGTCGAGCGAGGAAATCCAAGGGTTGGAGCGGACCGTTCATGACTCTTTAACATCTTTCCTGGCGCCCACTTAGGAGTTGGAAGCTCGCCCTCAGGCAAGCGGCGGTTTACGGCCTGGAACGCTTTCCAACTCAAATCAGCTAAACGAGAAACAATTGCGGAACCTGACCATAATCCCCGGACAGCTTTATTGTCCTTGTTCTGGAACATGTGGTCCGTATACATGAATTTCCTCCGCTAATGAAAAACCAAGGGCGTTAAGGTCATTTTATCGTCAAAGTCGCCCGCAGTCGTTAAACCCTAAATTTTCAGTAAGAAGCCTCAATGTCAACGAGGAAGCCAAACAATAACTCCAAAAGCTATCAGTATTTACGCTTCAGGTCTAGGGAATTTTTCGGGTTTCATGTCGTTAGCATTAGGGTGCCTTTGAGGGGTATCCTCTGGACGAAACTCACATCCCTGAGCATGACCCTGTAAATTCTAACGGCGGCTCGGAAAATATCAAATCACCAGTTGGGCGGGAATCCATTTTCGGACAGAGTTGATCAGGTAGAAATTGCCAGCGGCGGCTAACTCAGCTTTCGGGATGACACGTTCCTGGATTTTGCCTTGTTGGATCAACTCGTCCCGAAAAGTGCCTGCTAAGAGGCCGGATCTTCTTGGAGGAGTCCATTTTAGCCCAGCGGTCTCCAAGACTATATTCGCGATACTAGACTCGCAGGCCTCTCCTCGTTCGTTCCAAAATATCAAGTCGTCACAATCCGGTCGGGCAGCCAATTGTGATTCATAAATTTCTCGATGAGTCGTCTTGTTGAACAAAAAAGGGTCTCTGGAATCAACGGGCAGAGGCGCCAAAGCCACTACAAGAGGAGAAGGGGCAGTTGAGGGAAGGGGGGAAATCTCGGTTCGAATCATACCATTTCTTGCCAACAACAGGCGAACCTTCCAGTTGCCTTCCAGGTGATCCGTTTTGATGCGCTCCAATGCGTTCATCACGACGGATTCCTTCCAGGCAAACCCAAAATAGCGAGCTGACTTTTGCATCCGGAGCAAATGACTAGAAAGCAGAAAATATTGTCCACTTTCCAGTAAAAGGGATTCAAGGAGCTCAAATTCGGGCTGCTGGCGATTGAGGAACTGCGATTTGAGCAGACACTCGGCATATTCATCCTCGGGAGAGGAATCGATTGTGATTCCTCCGCCGACCCCCATTCGTGTTTCTCCGGTCTCCTTCTCGAGCCACAAGGTACGTATGGCCACGTTAAACACACAATCGCCTCCTGGACGAACGAACCCCATCGTCCCCGTGTAGATGAATCGTGGGTCCGGTTCCAGTTCGCGAATGATCTCCATAGTCCTAATTTTCGGGGCACCGGTGACTGATCCACAAGGGAACAAAGCACTCATCAAATCTAATAGAGTGGTAGTCGCTGGGATCGTCGACTCAATGGTAGACGTCATTTGCAACAACGTTTCATAGCTCTCTACCTGGCAGAGTTCGGTCACGCAAACGCTTCCAAGGTCCGAAATCTTCCCAAGATCGTTCCTCAATAGGTCGACAATCATGATGTTTTCGGCCCGGTTTTTTGCGGAAGATTTCAATTGCTGAATCTGGGATTCATCCTCTTCCAGCCAGCGTCCGCGTGCGAGGGTTCCTTTCATTGGACGAGTCTGCAAACGGGTTCCCTGCCTTTCAAAAAAGAGTTCCGGAGAGAAAGATAGGACTTGAAATGGGCCGCAATCGAGATAAGCGCTATACCCAGCGCCTTGATTTGTACCCAGCCGGCGATACCATTCCCAGCTGTCCCCTTGAAATTTCGCACTAAGAGGAAAAGTGTAATTAACCTGGTAGGTATCACCCTGTGAAATATAGTCTCTGATTCTCGCGATGGCTGCAGTGTAGGCTTGTCGTGAAATGATTGGATTCCATCCGAGTGGTTCGAAACGCTTCTTGGAAGGCCCAGGCTCTGGGGGGGGCATTGCAACCCGGTCAAAGGTTGCCACCCAGACCAGAGGAAAGCGTCCTGGAGGGTGGACTCTCATGGCTGGGTCGAAGATAGGGGAGGCTTCGTAGCTGATCAGGACCACTGCCCATTGTTGCTTGCGGGCGGCCTCCTCAGCTCGCTTCAGTACGGGAATCACATCCTGGAGGCTATTTGCCTGGTAAACTGCCAGGGGAGAGTCGAAATAGGCTGTCCACCCCGGTTTCTCACGATTGAAGGATTCGAAGGCTGCGACGGGCATCGGACTAAGATCTCGGGCGGTGCTCGGAAAACGCTAACCGATCGCCAGGAAAATATTCTTTCCAGCGTCTTTCCACTTGTCTGCCAATGTCAGGATCACTTTCGAGTTCTGCCGGGTATGTGGGCTTGCGGCGTGCGTCTATGACAATCGGGCTTTGATAACAAAGGTGGTGGCGTCGAACCTGAGTTTGAGCGGCATAAATATCAGCAGCAGGCTCAAATTGTGTAAAAACCGACCAAAGGAACAAAGCGGGACTATCGGCGATTTCTACTTGATCTGAAAGAATGACGAGCTGCCAGTCTTGAAATCCCTCCCACCGAGCGATTCGCTCCGCCTGCTTTGGATCCGCAGAATATCCCAAGCCTTGGACAACCAGGCAACCGGGACAAAATACCCGAACGTCTCCTGCGCCGGGAGGAAGGGGTCCCTGGAAATGTGCTGGCAGACTGCGAATCGCCTCACCCAGGCCCAATAAGATTGCCTTGCTGCCTTGGTTGATTTCCGGTCCACAGTAGTCCAAGGTATCCATAGACAAGTTTGCAAAAATAAAGAAATCGGTTTCCCAATGGACTCTCTCAAGAATATGGCTGAGGACTTTCGGGAAGATTTTGAGGTCCATGGCAGTATCCGTGGCCATCAGAAATTTAGTGAGTGAGAGTTGCCCTTCTCCAAGGATACGAAAACAGGAGGCCATGGCTTCTCTGCCGTAGCGTTCCTTGACTACGGCTGCAGCCAATGAATGAAACCCTGTTTCTCCATAGCTCCACAAATCTCTGAGTCCGGGCATGACGAGTGGAAACAGCGGGCTCAGAAGTTCTTGCAAGTAGTCTCCAATGAAGAAATCCTCTTGCCGGGGTTTCCCGACAACTGTGGCCGGATAAATCGCATCCCTGCGATGATAGAGGTGCTGGATGTCAAAAACCGGGTAGTCGTGTTTTAAGGAATAGTAACCGTAATGATCCCCAAAAGGTCCCTCCGGCAACCGCAGCCGCGGGGGCACGAATCCCTGCAAAACGAACTCTGCTTCAGCTGGGAAAGGATGAGGGTGTTGCTTCGTCCGGGTCATCGGCAGCCGTCCTCCGGCCAGGAGAGAGGCTATAACCAATTCTCCCACGTTTTCCGGAAGTGGAGTAATGGCCGCCAGAATGAGAGATGGAGGACCTCCGAGATAGACACTCACGGGTAGGGGTTGATTGAGTTGTTCTGCGGCGGCGTAATGAAAACCACCCCCTTTCCCAATTTGCCAATGCATCCCGGTCGAAGTGGCGTCATGGCGCTGCAGGCGATACATGCCAAGATTATGTCGTTTATCACCGGGGTGTTCCGTATAGACAAGCGGCAGCGTGATGAATGGGCCTCCGTCGAGCGACCAGGTTGTGAGGATGGGAAGCGCATTGAGGTCTATAGGGGATTGGCAGATTTCCAAGACCGGAGCTTGCCGAACGCTTCGAGTACCCAGTTTAAGGGCTTCCAAGGCTAAGTTTTTGTTTTTCCATAACTTCGACAGAGAAGGGGGTAAGATTGTTTCGGCTAGGTGGACAACCTGTTTTATTAATTCTAGCGGCCGCCTTCCAAAGGCTAGCTCAATCCGCTTTGGCGTTCCAAAAAGATTAGTCACCACCGGGAACGGGCTTCCTTTGACGCGCTCAAACAGCAGCGCAGGTCCACTTTGCTCTATTACCCGGCGATGAATTTCAGCAATTTCGAGGTAAGGATCGACCTCGGCGCTGATGGAGACAACATCTCGCTCTTTGCGAAGGAGGTCTAGAAATTGTCTGAGGTTTTGAAGACCGGCCATGAGTGTGTCTCGCGATCAGACAGAGGAGCAGAGATTCCAGTGACTGGGCCCAATAATTTCAATGACTGTTCAGCCAGGACCAATAGCTAGAAAGAATATCACGGATTAGCGGAATTGCCTGCAGCGATGCAATTTGACTAGGAGAGAGGATGAAACTTAGTTAGACGATTGGAAGGGATAAGGTCTTCGCGAGTCCCTACGATTTATCGCGGAGATCTTTACTGTGCAATCCTAAGGCCCGGAGGCTCTTGTGTGGCGACAGGCGTCCACGCCTGTCGTGCGATGTTGCAAAAATTAGTTGTAGCCTGGGACGTTGACCCCGGCTGGCCCCAGCGGAGCCAGCTACGACACGGACTTCTGAAGAATGTCACGGGTTCGCGTCATTGTTGGCGCTAGCGAGTTGTTCCAGAAAACTTTTTCCAGCCTTTCCGGATTATGGCGCTACCTCAGTCAACCAAATGATTGTTTCTACCGCTAATCCTGCAGGAGTGTCTTCAGCTTGCTTAAGACGTCTTGTGTGGCCATCGCTGGAACACGGCACAATAATTCCGCTTTTCGCACTTTCCAATCTAGGCTCTTGACTTGATCAGATAAGATCGCGCCCGAAACTTTCAGGCCCTCCGGGACAATCACTTCAAATGGATGCCCTTTGATTTGGGTGGTGATAGGACAGAGTATGACTAGCCCCACCTTTCGATTATAGGCTGCCGGCGACAAGACAAGCGCAGGCCGCCTTCCGGATTGCTCGTGACCCGCTTGAGGATTTAGCGTAATCCAAACTGCATCGCCACGGTCGGGAACATACTTTGGCGGCATTACCACACCTCTTTACCCGAAGTTTCCCCCGTATTGGCCTCTTGATGAATATTCTTTTTGGACACACCAGCCAAAAGCTCCTTCAATTTATACTGCTTGGAGGTGGCAAGGGAAACAATGATTTTTCCCTCAACCAATGATAAATCGACGGAAGAGCCGTTCGCAATTTTCGATTCAATGGCGAACGACTTGGGAATTCTTAGGGCCAGGCTATTCCCCCATTTTCGAACAGCAACACGCATAGGACCCTCCTCTGGTCTGTATCTACAATGAAGATACCACAATTGGGGGAGAATGACAACTGCGGTGTACCTTAGAAACGCTAAATTGAAGAAGGTTGAGCATTCCAGCGCGACCGGCTCCCACTCTTTTTAAAGTGTTGGATGTCTAGAGTCGAATACAATATAGATGTATGATCATTAAATGAAATTCCAAGAAGACAAGTTGGTGAACATGACAAAGAAACCTTCTGCTTATTGCTTTCTCACAATAGTCCTAGGACTGAGTTTTCTCTTCAGCGCAAGACTCTCAGCACAATCCACCTCAAGCTCAAGAAGGTCCGCAGGGTGAAACAGCTGTCTCCGCTCTCCCGACTCCCTCTATGAACGTTGACGATTCACGGCTTCTGATCAAGGCGATTCCTTCGGTTGATATCCCTAAGACGCTGGGTAAATGGAAACTACAGGATCCGGAACTTGTAACGTTACGCCAGTGGTCTAAAGGGCTCGTGGAAAATTCCAGTAAAATTGATTTTGTCCCAAAGTGGACCGTTCTGATCCAACAGGTTTCCTCAAGGAACAAAGTGCTGAGACAGCCTGATCTCGCCCCTCTTATTCAGTTGGTCATGTTGGCGGCATACGAGCAAGCCCAAAAGGAAATAACGAGTGGTTCCCCGGAGGGCGGAAATAAGAGCAAATTGAGAAAGCAGTTTGCAGCGAAGCTTCGCGAAAACTTAACTCAGGCACAACAGGTCGAAAATCTCGCTCGGTTCGCCCGAAGTGAAATGACGGACCCATTAACCGGTTCCGGCCTCGGATTGCCCACTGTCCAGCGCATGCTTCTCAAGTGTAAAATTCAAGATCAAGGGGAAGGGAAGATAGATTGCAATGAGATACTAGTTTCTACAGACTATGAGCTGAAGGACTATATCTCCGCAACCCAAAATCAGTTGAAGCAGGTCGAAGATGAACTTCGTCGCGCTCCAGGGGATAGTCAGACCCAGGGAGAAGGGGGGAAAGCCCGATTGTATGCCCTATCTGACGTTGCACGACAGATGCATGACGCCGCAATTCCCTATTTGAAAAAATAACACTGAATCGACTCGTACTTTGACAGAGCCGCTTGACTTGACTATATTGATCCATGCGGTTTTTCAGTGGCTTTTGATGGGAATTCGCTAATTCCCTGAAATGCTTGCAGCGCTGAGATGGACTAGATTCTGGAAGGACCGTTCTGTTGTCAAGACGGTCAAGCTTCTCACTTTGGAGTGCCCATGCCAATTTATGAATATCACTGTTTGGATTGCGGAAAAGTTTTCGAAAAGATCGTATCGTTACACACGGAATCCATGAACTGCCAGAGTTGCGATAGCGATCATGTGGAAAAACTGTTCTCGGCTTTTGCCGTACAGTCCAGTGATTCAGCCTCCGCGAAAACCTCTCAAGAAGGCTGTAACACATGCGGGGCAGCGAGGCCTGGCATGTGCCGGGAAAGGCTGAATTAATTATTCACCGGAATTAGATTGTCTTCTCCCCTTCGCCCTGAACAGATTGGAAGTAGCACCACTGCGAGGGTCTTCCTCATCCCATCGATGTTCTACTCTCCCCAAACCAATGCTCCAATGTTTCCACGAAATCGAAACTCGAAATACTTTTTTTATGCCATACGCTGAGCCAGGTAGTAATTCCTCCGCCCCGCTGGCTCAGAGAATTGAACCACCACCGGTTTTTCGTTATCCGGCGGTTGGCTGCCTACGTTGGGTGGGGGTGCGACTGAGTCTCTTGATGTTCGTGTTACTTTTTCTCTTTTTGACGCCGGCGCGGTCTGAAACAGCTCGCCCCGCCTGTCGTCTCCTGATTCCTCCGCAAAAAATTTACCCGGGTAGTGTATTCCTTGCAAAAGCGCGTTGTACGGGTGCAATTGCCAGTGCAACGGGAACGTTCTGCGAGCGACGCCTGGCTTTCTTCTCAGGAAAGAAAAACACTGTCAGTTATGCCTTTGTTGGTGTTGATTTAGAGAGCAAGCCAGAAGTGTATCGGTTCAAGGCTCGAGTGGAGTTTCAAGGTTCTAAATTTGTGGAAATTCAAGAAAGCGTTCGTGTCCTTCCCAAGCAGTTCCCGGTGCAAAAAATCACGGTAGCAGAGAAGTACGCGCAACCCAGTCCTGAGGATCAAAAAAGGTCAGCGGAAGAAACGAAGCGGTTGGAATCGATTTGGGAAACGGTCTCCGATTCCCCTTATTGGGACGGGAAATTCAAGGTACCTCTGTCCAGTGAATTGACGAGCGGTTTTGGGCGGCGGCGCGTGGTCAATGGCCAGCACCGCTCTCCACATTCTGGGGTAGACCTGAAAGCTCCCACAGGGACACCGATTCATGCAGCCAATAGTGGGAAAGTCGTTCTCGCTGAAGACCTGTTCTTTAGCGGCAATACTGTGGTGATTGATCATGGACTGGGCTTATACACGTACTACGGGCATTGTTCAAAGCTCCTGGTCCAAGCGAATGAAATGGTAAAATCTGGCCAGGTCATCGGGGAAGTTGGTGCTACTGGTCGTGTCACCGGTCCTCATTTACATTGGGCCTGCCGCCTTAATGAAGCACGAGTGAATCCCTTAGATTTACTGGCCCTTGAGATTGCCGAATAAGCTAAGTACTGCTAATCGTAATTGCGGTGACGTATCTTAGGATAGGCGCCGCGTGGGGTCACGCGGCCTACAAAGTTGTAGGCCGGGTCACCGACCCGGCGTTAACGTCACCGTATTTATGAAAAGCAGTACTAAGTTGCAGGAATGGTCTTTTGACGTTGGTACAGGTCAGAGAGAGCCAGAGCATAATCCTGTGACGCAAGCGTCCTACTTGCTCGGGTCGTAACTCGGTACTCCCATCGACTTTGGTGTCAGGAAATTTTTCTTACAGATCAAAGGAAACGCAATCTCGGATTTAGCAGCTCACGCAAACCATCCCCTAATAAGTTAAAAGCAAGTACCGCCGTCATGGTCGAGAGGGCAGGGAACAGGACAAGGTGAGGTGCATCAAACAGATGGCTTCGGGCGTCATTTAACATGGCTCCCCAGCTGGGAAGGGGAGGCGGTACTCCAAGACCCAAGAAGCTCAACGACGCTTCGGCCAAGATTGCACCCGCAATGCCGATACTGGCTTGAACGAGAACAGGCTGAATGATATTGGGAATCAAGTGTCTCAAGATAATATGCAGATCTGTCCCACCTAAAGAGCGCGCTACTTTGACGAAGTCGAGCTCCTTCACTTTGAGAATCTGCCCTCGCACCAAGCGTGCATAGCCAACCCAGCCAACGATTACCAAGGCCGAGATGAGTTTTTCCAGGCCGGGCCCCCAAAAGGCGACGAGGGCAATGGCTAGCAGGATTCCTGGAAACGCCATCAGAACGTCGGCGACCCGCATGAGCACTTCATCAATCCACCCGCCATAAAACCCCGCCAGGATTCCCACGAATAGTCCGATTCCGCTTGCAAATCCTACGACCGATACTCCTACGAGCATTGAAATCCGACTGCCATATAAGACCCGGGAAAAAATATCGCGACCTAGTTCATCCGTCCCAAACCAATGGTTCCGGTCCGGCGACATGAGCCGCTGGGGAAGATTCTGGGAGTCGTAATCGAAGGGAGCAAGAAGCGGGGCAAGGAGTGCCAACAAAAGAAGCAGTATGACGATCGAGCCGCCAAGGAGCGCCAGCGAATGGGATTTCATAGAGCCAGAGGATTTCGAGAGGTTTCTACTGATATTTTATTCTTGGGTCAAGTAAGCCATACACCAGGTCCGTCAACAGATTTGCTCCTACATAGGTCAGCGCAATGACCAGGATGCAGCCTTGAACGAGCGGGTAATCACGGGCATTGATGGCTTGCACAGTAAGACGACCAATTCCTGGCCATGAAAAAATAGTCTCGGTGATGATGGCCCCGGCCAGTAAGGTTCCGAATTGCAGCCCCAGCACCGTAATAACGGGAATCAAACTGTTCTTTAGAGCGTGTTTCAAGTAAACCCGGATTTCACTCAGCCCCTTGGCGCGGGCCGTCTTGATGTAATCTTCCTGCAGTTCGTCAATCATCCCGGCCCTGATCATTCGGGTCAAAATAGCTGAAAAGCCCAACCCGAGGGTTAATGCAGGCAAGACAAAATACGTGGGTCCTTGTCGGCCCGAAACTGGAAGCCAGCCCAGCCAGATTGAGAATAAGACAATGGCCAAGGGCCCCGAAACGAAGTTTGGCAGCGAAATGCCGAACAAAGTGGCGGAAGTGATGGCCCGATCAATCCAGTGACCGGCCCGGGAAGCGGCAAGGATCCCTGCGGGCAAGGCGATCACCAAGCCAATGGCCAGGCTCAGGAAAGCGAGCTGAATTGTGGCAGGATAGCGCTCCCAGATAATACGCGCGACGGGTTCGCCAAAGCGAAAGGAAGTGCCCAGGTTTCCCCGCGAAAGATCGGATAAATATTTGAAACATTGTTCCCCGATTGGGCGGTCTAAACCCAATTGACTGCGCAAATTTTCGAGGTCCGCTGCAGGCGCGCCATCTCCCAGCATGATCTGAACAGGATCTCCGGGCACAAGATGGACAAACGAGAACACCAAAAGGATTACTCCAAGAAGCGCCGGAATTGTAAGCAGAAGCCGTTTGATTATAAAGGAGCGCATAGGTCAATGGTTATTCCAGATCAAGTTGCAGTAGATCGTGTTATCGCTGGCCACGCTGGAGGCGGCTGGGGGACAATGTCCCACGCGCGCTAACTCTAGAAGACTTTCCTGGCCTTCCGCCGAAAGGACGAAACGCCAAGAGCGCCAAGCACGCAAAGAAATGAGGATATACCTCGGTCAGCCGCCTGATCCCATCCTACCCCCAGTTCTACGAATAACGACTTCGCATTCAACCCGGAGGCCACGTCTTTGGAGCTCGTGTGCCAGACCAGCCTAATTGGCCGATTCCAGCAGCCCGCGCCCCATGGCACAATGCACCTTGAGTGCAGAGTCAACCATATCCTTAGCTACTTCGTCGGCGGTCATGAAGGCTCCTACTCTTTGCGACCTTTGCGTTCTTGGCGTTTCCCAATTCTGGAAGTCATCTGCTCAACCGAGGAGCCCAGAATGAACCGATCATCCAAGCTTAGGTTAGGGCTTATGGGTCAATGTCTCCGGTTACAACAATGATTGCAAACTTGACCTACTTCCCCATCTGAAAACGATTGAAATAGGTGTCCCTGTCAGAGCATCGGGCCTGTGCGCCAGATGGCGAACTCTCGGTGCCCGGTAATTTCATTCTTGGTCTTTTCCCCCGATGCCACTGCTAACATTTTTTCGAAAATCTTTTCGCCAACCTGGTCAATGTTTTCTATCCCATCGATAATGGTTCCTGCGTTAACATCCATATTCTCTTGCATATGTTGGTACATCCGAGAATTTGAGGCAATTTTGATCACGGGAACGATAGGGTTGCCCGTGGGAGTTCCTCGGCCGGTTGTGAAACAAACCAGATTGATCCCGCCAGACACCAAGCCGCTGACGGATGGCGTATCATATCCGGGAGAATCCATGATTACGAAACCGCGGGCTTTCACGGGTTCTGCATAATTGAATACGGCATTCAACGGGGTCGAGCCAGCTTTTCGAACAGCTCCCAGAGATTTTTCAACGATGTTCGTGATTCCTCCAGCTTTGTTGCCTGGCGCGGGATTGTCATCAAGCGTTCCACCCATGGCTCCCACATACCGCTTGTACCGTTCGATAATTTTAAGCAAGTCTTCTGCCGCCTTCCGGTTGCCGGCGCCGCGCATGATGAGATGTTCAGCCCCATAGATCTCAGGGGTTTCCGGTAGGACAGTGGTCCCTCCGTACCTGACCAACAGATCGCTGGCATGCCCCAGGGCCGGATTTGCCGAGATTCCGGAGTAAGCGTCCGACCCACCGCAATTCAAACCGAGCAAGACTTCAGATGCCGGAACATTACTACGTCGACAGTTCCGTGCCTTTTCGACGAGTTCGTTAACAATCTCGATTCCTTGTGCGACTGTTTTAGATGTTCCACCGGCGCCCTGCACCGTTAAATAACGAATTCGGTCTTTGGTATTGGATTGAAGCGGAAAAGGCAAACTCGACGAACAACCCTGAACGCATTCGATGTTGCTCTCTTCGCAGCCCAAGCCCAACACCAGGATACCGGCTACATTCGGGTGGTACATGATGCCATGATAGATGCGCATCAACTGTTCCATGTCGTCGCCTTTTTCACCTCCACAACCTTCCTGGTGCGTGATTGAAATGACTCCATCAAAGTTTGGATCGCCTTTGAACTGATTCTCAAAATGCCTACCGATCAAATTGGCTGGGTGACTGGAACAAATGACCGTCGAAAGTACTGCGACATAGTTGCGAGTTCCAACACCTCCCCATGGACGGAGGTAGCCTTGAAATTGTGGGATCTCCGCATTTGGGAAGTAATCGACTGGCTTCGACACCACACAGTACTCGTATTGGCGCGTCAGATTCTCAATGGTCATATTGTGGACGTGAACCGGGCTACCTTGAGCAATATTCTGGGTTGCCGCGCCAATGATTTCTCCATAGCGGACGACAGCTTCTCCTTTGGCGATAGGTTTTAGAGCAATCTTGTGCCCGGGAGGCACCGTCTGCGTGATTGAGAGCTTGGTTCCGTTCAACCTCAACACCGTGCCTAGTCCTATGGAGACTTTGGCAACGGCAATATTGTCGCGAGGGTCAATGACAATGGCTTTTTCGATAAGTGGAATCTCATTCATCGTCCGTTTTCACAAGCCTTTCTTTGAAATTATTCAACCCCATACTAGCAAAAACTCTTCCAGACCCGGTCATTTAAATTTGAATTGAATTTGACAACCGAGGTCCCTAATTCCGATGATGCTTCTTGATTCTTGACCATCTCGCTTTATTTGGCGAGGGCCACGATCAAATACTTGGTCAATCGGCAAGTCATGAGCCTTCGAAAGTCATCTCTTCTGTACGTCAAAGTTTCCAATCCAAAGCGCCGCTGGCTTCAATCTCAGCTGCTTGCCTGGTATTACCCGAATCAAAGGCAGTTGCCCTGGCGGGGAATTCGCGATCCTTATAAAGTGTGGATTTCAGAAGTCATGCTGCAGCAGACCCAGGTTAAGTCAGTTATCCCGTACTATGAGAAGTTTCTTAAGGTATTCCCAAGCTTTCCAGCACTGGCAAAAACAAAAGACGACAAGCTTCTGAAATGCTGGGCAGGATTGGGTTATTACTCTCGAGCCAGGAACTTGAGAAAGGCTGCTAGGGTCATCCTCACGAAGCATGAAGGTAAATTCCCTGAGACATTGGAAGCAGTTCATGCCCTACCTGGAATTGGCAGATACACAGCTTCAGCTATATTGAGTATTTGCTTTGGGGAACCTCTCGCCGTATTGGATGGGAATGTGATGCGGGTGCTGGCAAGAGCTTTCAAAATCCATGCCAATATCAACGATGGCAATGTTCGACGGCAGCTCTGGCAGCTGGCCCAAGATCTCCTGGACTCTGATAATCCGGGAGATTTCAACCAGGCCCTGATGGAATTAGGGGCTACGGTTTGCACCCCTAGACAACCAAAATGTTCAGAGTGCCCATGGGAAAAAAAATGCCTGGCTAAGAAAGCGGACGTTCATGAGCAATTACCAGATAAAGGGAAAAGACAATCTCTCAGAAGATCTTTTCACGCCACAGTCGTTCTTGAGCATCGTGGAAAGTACCTTCTTGTCCGCCGCTCAGGGAAAGGGCAGCTCGAGGGATTTTGGGAGTTTCCTGGCCTTGATCTAAGAAGTGTTCAAGCTGAGAGTGCCGCCATCAAGAAGCACTTTGAAAAAGAATATAACCTGCAACTCTCAGGCCTAAGACACATAACCCAGATACGTCATTCAATCACGACTCGACGGATAACCGTCGACGTCTTTCGAGCTCAGATCGGAGAGGGCTATTCACTCCCCGAGCCGGAGAAAGATGCCCGTTGGGTTAGGCCGGCAGAACTGAGGCACTACCCTTTCTCGTCAGCCACCATGCGAATTTTAGAGGAACTGAGTCTGAAATGAAGTCCAATAAGCCCTTGACAAATCCATTCACGGAGTCAAAATGATGAGGCAAATGGGCGCTCCCGCGCCCCCTAAGTCCGTCATCTTCCGGCTTTCTTAATTAGATAGCGGGATCATGATGGGATTCAACCAGATAAGGAGAGTCGTCATGAGTGGCAACTTGGTGGAGTTTACAGACAACAATTTTGATCAGGAGGCATTAAAATCAGATTTGCCAGTCATGGTAGATTTTTGGGCTCCATGGTGTGCTCCGTGCCGCATGGTGGGTCCAATTATTGACGAATTGGCCACCGCTTACTCCGGGAAAATAAAGGTCGGAAAGTTAAACACAGATGACAATCCGGGGATTGCTAGCCGGTATGGAATCATGAGCATTCCAACCATTCTATTATTCAAAGATGGGCAAATTATTGACCGAATTTCCGGCGCAGTTCCTAGGAAAGTATTCGAAAACATGCTAGCTACCCATGCCTAAAGGTTAGTTGTGAGAACTCGGGTCGAAACAGTCAAATCAGACCTTATGGCAGGTAAGAAGCTTGAGCCGTTTCGACCTGAATCCCATCCCGAGTCGAGCGAGCAGTCAATACGATGGAAAACAAAGGACCTGAGTCAATACTGTCCCCAGTGTGGAATTGAATTGACGGGCGACCACTGCAAACTGATCTGTCCTCGTTGTCATTATTTCATGTCCTGTTCCGACTACTACTAAACCCGGTGCAGGCCAATATGAGTAATTCCCCAAAAGCCCGCAGAACATGAGGACAAAGAGGCGCCAGCACTACCTCGATCAGATGGCTGGAAAATCCTCGAGACTCATCCTACTCGTACTCCTCACCAGTTCTTTCCTCTACATTCAGTTCTTCCACGGGCTTGGCCAGCTTGGGCTGGTGGGCCCAGACGAACCCCGTTACGCTCAGGTAGCCAGAGAGATGATAGTTTCGGGAGACTTCATTACTCCACATCTCTATGGAAAGCCTTGGTTTGAAAAACCAATTCTTTACTACTGGCTCGCTGCACAGTCTTATCAAGTGTTGGGGATCTCGGAAATCGCGGCGAGAGTTCCGGCAGCGATGAGCGCAATCCTTCTAATTCTCACCGTGTTCACACTTGGCTGGAAATGGCGGTCTCCTCAATGCGGGGTTGTGGCGGCTCTAATGCTCGCTTCCTCGCCGATGTGCATTTCTTTTGGTCGAGCCGCCTCTATGGATATGCTGCTAACCGCAGCTCTAACTTTGTCGTTAGCCGGATTCTATTTTGGATTATCCATCTCAAGGAGAAATAGCAGCGTAACACGTCTTCAACAGAGTGAGTCTCCCCGGATCCGGATATGGCTTGGCGCCGGCTATTTCTCATTGGGGGTAGCCGTACTGGCAAAGGGTCCTGTAAGCCTGGTCTTGGTGAGTCTCATTCTGATCATTTTCTTCACCCTCCGGCCAGAAACCTATTCGCGGAGAAAGTTGTGGCTGATTCCAGGCGGATTTCTCTCACTCGCTGTCGCGCTACCTTGGTATGTTCTTTGTTTTCAAGCTAATGGGTGGAACTTTATCAGGGAATTCTTTTTCCAACACAATCTGGCGCGCTTTGCAACGGATCGTTTCCAACACTCTCAGCCGATCTGGTTTTTTCTATTCGTCATCATCATTGGGTTTCTTCCGTGGACCCTGCAATTCGGAGCCGCATGTCTTCAAGATCTAAAGAGGTTGAGGCGTTCGGAGAAGCGTGCCTGCAACTCGGACACTCTCTTCTTCTGGTTGTGGGTAATTGTCCCTCTTACTTTTTTCTCTATTTCCCGCTCCAAGCTCCCCGGTTATATCCTTCCGATCTTTCCGGCGATGGCGCTCTTAACGGCGGCTTACTGGGAGGATCGCTTGATGGAGTCCTCTCCGCAGTCTGCGCAACACAAGCGCCCGTGGGTGGAACTCTTCCAATCCATTCTCATGATTACAGCGGGTCTAGGCCTTTTGATTTGGGGGCACGGGCTTAATCTTGCTGCTGAGCCGTCACTCCCGCTATTGTCTTGGCTCATGATAGGTATGGGATGTATCGGCTTAGTCCTGATTTTTATTGAAAATTACCGAGCCTTATTTTTGTGCTATCTTGCCGGCTGCGCTTTGGGTGTTCTACTGATCGTACATCAAATATTCCCGCAGATTGATGCCATTGAATCCTCTCGACAGCTTGCTGCTAAACTGGAAAGCGAGGAATACCAGGGAGAGCCTGTATTCGCATACGGTGTGCCGCGTCGTATCGCTTATGGATTGAGTTTCTATTTGAATAGTGAAACTAACATCATCAGTTCGCTAGATCAGATTGACGCGCGAGACGCCAAGTCCTTTTATCTAGTGACGGCGTCATTGGCCAATGCTGCGGAGTTTGATCATCGGTTTGAAGTTGAAAAAGAAATCCCATTCCACAGGCAACGGCTATGGAAGCTTCACTCTAAATGAAGCAGGGAGTCCCCGATGAAAGTTTAGACGGGTCGGCGTAGCTTTTTCTAAGGGGAGAGAACAAATCACTGATGCCCCCGGATGGGCAGCCTTTTCTTAAAGAAGTCGACAACCTTGTATTCGTAATTCTTCCTCTCGACATCGTATAAAATACTGGTCCTAGATCCCTTCAGGCGAAGAAGCTCTTTGGGGTCAGGCGCATGGTTGAAGAGGTTGAGTGCCTGCGCCTCTAATCGCGGAGTCTCTTCGGCGGTGATGAATAGCTTTTCACAATTTTGCAGATGGTTTAAATTGTTCAGCAAATTATCTTTCGGATGACCTGTAGGAAGAGAGATTAGCCAGAAACACCAGCGGGTCATCGTATCTAAAACTGAGTTATTGATCCCTAAAATCGAGGAAGTCTGGAGATCCAGAAATGCGTCCGGGCTCTCGAAGGGAGAATCCACTACCAGCACTTTGATTTTTTCGTTGAGGATTGCCGCCGACAGGGCTACATATGCGCCCAACGTCACACCCCATACTCCCACGCTGTTCTGATCTACATCTTTTCTTTCCGTAACCATCTGGATGGCCGCAACTAGGTCTTGCGTTTCTTTGATTCCGAGCGTGCTCATCCCCACCTGGCTTGTACCGTGGGCTCGGAAGTCGAACAAAAACAAATTGAAGCCATTTTCCTGGAAGGTGGAAGCTAAAGTCAGAACTTCTGACCGGTTGGATTTATAGCCATGGCACAGGAAAATAACTGGAGCTCCACGAACCGAAGGGATAAACCAGCCTTCCATTGACACTTTATCGAAGGTTGTAAACGAGAGAGTTTGGAAGTTCCTTAACAGAAAACTGCTGGGGTCTATCGTCTCTGCCAAGCGGTTTGGAACAACAGCTCGGTAGACGGAAAATCCTGAAAACCCGATTGCCAAGATCAGTACAAAAAGGACAATAGGAAGAATCCTGATCAAAGTCTTCCCAAAGGTCGATTCTGGATACCGGATTGTGGCGATGATACGGGTTAGGAAATTCATGATTCGTCGGCAGCCCAGCGACTGCAAGGGACCACAGGGTGGCCAATATAACACACTCGGTCTAAGTCATATATCGGCAATACTTAGCCAACAGTTACCATCCTAGTTGATGATTGGTTGATTAGTCGGGCCCTGGTCTTAAGAATTGGATTCCAGCGACAACAGGTCTTCTGGCATGTTGACATTTGTGAAAATCCGGGCTGAAAGACCAAATTCGGAGAGTTCTTCTTCTCCCAGATAAGTTACCCGAGCTCGATCGAGAAAATCGGTAATTTTGTAATATTGCAAGGCCATATTCTCCGCGATTTTGGGAAGTCCGCTCTTGGAATAGACGGCCGCCAATGGCTCAACCTTCCTGTCTATGAGCCTCATGGCAGCAGCATCGGCATCCCCGATCCTTTCGAGTAACAACCTAAAAAACTCAGGCTTCATAAGCGGCATGTCGCAGGCCAGGAATAGATTATACCTGTTTGTCGAGCTACTCAGTCCGGTGTAGATGCCGCATAGTGGGCCATGAGAAGCTACACGATCTGGGATAACGGGCCTTTTAAGGAATTCATATTTGAGAGGATCGCCAATAATTCGGATGTCGGGGGTAAGTTGTTGAAGAACATCAATTGCGTACTCAATCAGATAATGACCCCGAAAGCGCAACAGGGCCTTATCCTGCTGCATCCGGCTGCTCATCCCCCCAGCTAGAACGAAAGCAGAGAAGGGCCCAATGGAGCTTGGCATGAATCCTCCAGATTCTTTGGAGAGCATGGAGAACCTTCTGCTATACTGATTCTTAGGTGTAATGAGCGTCCTCCGATCAATACTATCAAATAACTTGATCGACCCGAACAATGAAATTTATCTAGAAGTACTTGGAATCAAGGGTTAAGAGGAAGTGATCGGATTACCGATGAGATGAGTAGAATGAAAATGAAGATTCGATGGGTTCCCGCATTATCGACCTTGCCTAAATATCTGGTTCTATTAGTTGTTCTACTGCTCCTTTGTCTAAAGGGACCCGTGTTTCAGGCAGAATCGCCTCGACTGATCCTGCCGCTTTCGGAAATCAAACCGGGGATGAAAGGGACTGGGAAAACGGTCTATTCTGGAAGCCGAATTGAAGAGTTTCAAGTCGAGATTCTCGGCGTGCTTGAAAATATACTTCCGCGACAAAGCGCGATTCTTGCCAAACTATCGGGCAGTCCCCTGGAGACTACGGGTGTCATGGGGGGGATGAGCGGCAGCCCCGTTTATATTGATGGAAAGCTTATAGGAGCGGTTGCGTTTTCGTTTCCTTTTTCGAAAGAAGCCATAGCCGGAATTACGCCGATCGAGCAGATGTTAAATATCTTTGAAAAGCCTGACGGGCCGGTCCGGATCGATCCTATCAAAATCGAAGTTTCGACAGTGCCTCCCTTTCGTACTGTGAAATTGTCTCCAGCCCTGGATATTGATAATTTCGGACCGTTTGGTTCCGCGAAAACAATTCATTTGTCGAATTCCTTGGTTGGATCTTTTCCAGGATTGACGCCTTTTGCAGGTCATTCCTTGCAGTATATCGACACCCCGCTTTCTCTTTCCGGTTTCTCCGCTAAAGCCATTCAGTATTTTTGGCCAACCTTTCAATCTCTTGGGATGACCCCTGTTCCAATGGGCGGGATGACGGTTGGACAGGGATCAAACATTATGGCGGACGGGGCAGATATCCAGCCCGGCTCGGCATTGGCGGTGCAATTGATTCGCGGCGACCTAGGGGTTGGCGCCAGTGCGGCCGGGACGGTCACATTCCGGGAAGGGGATAAGATTTATGCTTTTGGCCACCCCTGGCTTTCTGTGGGACCGGTGCAGTTGCCTTTTTGCAAGGCCAATGTGATCTCACTCCTGCCTAATCTGAACAGCTCCTTCAAGATTGCAGTCCCGACAGAGTTGGCTGGGACCATCACTCAGGATCGTTCGCAAGGCCTGTATGGAACCGTCGGCATGTTGCCGAAACTCATCCCTTTAACCATCAATTTGAAGTCGAGTCGAAATCGGATGGAGACCTTCCATTTCGAAGTCGTGAATGATCGCTTCCTCTCTCCATTTCTGGTCAATTTCGCCGTCTTTAACACCCTGACCTCTTATGAGCGGGCTCTGGGCGAAGCAACGCTTCAAGTTCATGGGAAGATCACGATCAAGGGCCAGCCAGAGGTGAAATTTGAGAATACCTTTTCGGGCGAGTCCAATTCCCATGTCTTTGCATCCCTGGCCGTGGTTCAACCTCTCAGCTTCATCTTCGCGAGCGGATTTGACAACGTGAATGTAGAGAATGTCACTGTGGATATCACTTCCAGTGACGAAAAAAGAACGGCCATCCTCGACCGGGTCTGGGCGGATCGCGAACAATTGAGAGCAGGGGAAACAGTCATTCTCTCCGCTTTCCTGCGGACGGCGAATGGCGAAGAGAAAGTGGAGCGTTTCCCGATCACCATTCCGGCTGACATGCCCAGTGGGATATTGCTATTGACCGTAGCGGATGGCCTCACTCTGACGAATGTGGAGAATCGCATGTTGCGGCAAACCTTCATGCCGCGCGACCTGGATCAGTTGATTCGTGCGATCAATAACATCCGCAAGAATGACCGGGTCTATGTCAGATTGCAGAAGCCGGAACCTTCCGTAATGATTCGAGGCGAGGAGTTCTCAAACCTGCCGCCGTCTTTCAGTCATGTGATCACTTCGGACCGAAGTTCGAGTAGCAGCCTGATGACCCTGCGATCCTCGAACCTCTACGAATACGAATTGCCTTCAACGCCGTTTATGATTAGCGGCCAACGTACCCTCAGCCTGGAGATATTGGATTGAATGGCACTCTTATTAGTCCCGGGGCAGTTGAGAGCGATGGAATTTGCCAGAAATACTTCCTATTGACATGATCCACTTGCCCGCACCTTGCTTTCCATAAAAGCCGGACCTCCCAATTCATGCATTGGAGAAATCATGTACCACACAAGATTAAGAGCCATCCCCTTGATTATTGGTCTCCTCGCTGTGTCTGCTCCGAGTGTTCTCCTGGCTGTCACCCCTTCATTTTGGACAACTGCTACCTTTAATGAATTTTCCAAAGGAACTCTGAAAGAACTCACCTTGAATTCTGAAGGGCAAATCTCTCTTTCACCCAAATTCGACTCTGTCTTTGATACCGACCAGGCCCTCATCTGGTCGGCTGCTTTTGACTCGAAGAAGAACCTTTACGTTGGAACGGGGCATGACGGAAAAGTTTTTAAAGTGGACATCAACGGCTCTTCATCGGTTTTTTTCGATGCGGCTGAACTCGACGTTTTAGCCCTCGCATTGGACTCAGAACAAACCCTGTTTGTGGCGACTTCCCCAGACGGGAAGATTTACCGGGTCAATGGAGAAGGGAAAGCGACGGTTTTTTTTGATCCAGAGGATAAATTCATCTGGGACATGGAATTTGACAAGAAGGGGAATCTCTTTGTCGCTACTGGGAATAAGGGCCGGATCTACAAGGTGAACAAAGAGGGCAAGGGGGAGATTTTTTATGACAGTGGTCAAGCCAATATCCTTTGTTTGGCGATCGATGAGCAAGGGAATATCGTCGCCGGCAGTGACCCGGATGGCTATCTGTATCGGATTTCTCCGGAAGGGAAACCTTTTGTTCTCTATGATTCCTCAATGCGTGAAATTCACGAATTGCAAATCGACTCGCAAGGGAATATCTACTTCATTGGAATCAACGCTTCGCCCGCGGGGGCCATTCCCCAGTCCAAGGTGAATCTGCCTGAAGGGGCTCCTTCCGAATCGATATCGGTGAGTGTCTCGGTTGCCGCTCCAACGGAAAGAACACTCGCGGAAGAACCAATCCCGAATTACCGAATCCCGGTTGCTCGGCCGGGACGCCGCGAATCCGGAAATCTGAGAAGTGGCATTTTTCGCGTTTCCAAGGACAATCACGTCGAAAGCTTGTGGATTTCCGATTCGGAAACACTTTTCGGACTCAACTTGAGACCCAATGGCAAAGTACTTTTATCGACGGGAAATAAAGGCAGAATTTATCTATTGGACGATCTGAAAAAGCCTACTCTCCTGATCGAGACCAACGAAGAGCAAACTACCCGTCTCATTTCCGGGGGCTCCGACGTGTTTGCCTGCACCAGCAATCTGGCAAAGATTTATCGGCTCAGTAATGAGCTCAATAGCCATGGTACTTACGAATCCGATGTCAAAGATACTCAAACGACTTCGAGCTGGGGGCAAATCCACTGGAAAGCCGAGGTTCCCAGCGGCGCCACACTGAAGGTGTACACCCGTTCCGGCAACACCAAAAAACCGGATAAATCCTGGAGTGACTGGTCGAAGGCCTATACGAATCCCGAAGGAGAACTAATTCAGAGCCCCAAGGCACGCTATATTCAATACAAGCTCGTTCTGACAGGTTCTGGGGCAAATGCGGTGATATTCAAAGAAATTACTCTACCCTACTTGCCGCAAAATCTGCCGCCTGAAGTTAAAGCCATTAATCTGTTGCCGCCGGGTGTGGCGTTTCAAAAACAGCCGGGGGTCTCGATGTCCAGAAATCCTAATTCGCAGACCGATCAGGGCGCTGCCATAGCGTCAGGGGCCAGTGAAGCCATTTCATCTTCAGGTCCCGGTATGATTCCGCCGCGGCGGGTTTATCAAAAAGGAGCGATGTCATTTAGCTGGGAAGCCGAGGACCCGAATCAGGATGAGTTAGTGTTCTCCATCTATTTCAAAGGGGAAAAAGAATCCGAATGGAAACCCCTGAAAGAGGATGTGGAAGAGAAATACTTCACGCTCGAAGCGGATAGCCTGCCGGATGGGAAATACCAACTACGGATAACGGCAGATGACTCCCCGTCCAACCCCCGAGGTCTTGCCCTTTCCAGTTCACTGGTCAGTCAATTCTTCGACATCGATAACATCCCACCCCAAGTGGAAATCTTGTCTCAAACTAGCCAGAATGGGGCAGCTGTTGTTCGGTTCAAAGGCACTGACCCCTACTCCCCGCTGCGCCGTGCAGAGGTGTCCGTTGACGGAAAAGAGTGGGAGATCATCTTTTCGGTGGATGGAATCGTCGATTCACGAATCGAAGAGTTTGAGGTCAAAACCGAGAAACTCGATCCTGGGGAGCATTTCATTGCTTTGCGCGTGTATGATTCTGTGGGAAACATAGGAATAGGAAAAGCCTTGCTCCAAGTAAAATGAGCAGATATGCATGTCGTGCTAGTTGAGCCGGAAATTCCGCAAAATACCGGTAATATTGCCCGTCTCTGCGCGCTGACGGAGTCCCCCCTCCATCTGATTGGCAAGCTAGGATTCTCAACCTCAGACTATTATCTGCGGCGTGCCGGTCTTGATTATTGGGAGAGCGTAACCGTCAGTTACCACGATTCCCTCGAGGAATTGAAACAAACGGCCCATACCGGCCGCTTCTACTATGTCAGCACCAAAGCCACCCGACTCTATACGGACATTCGATATGGCTGGAATGACTACCTAGTATTTGGGAGTGAGACTCGCGGACTTCCCAGTGAGCTGGTGTGTGACAATCCTGACTCTTCCATCAAAATTCCCATGTGGGGAACAAAACCACGAAGTCTCAATCTTAGCAATGCCGCCGCCATTGTGCTCTATGAGGCTCTGCGTCAGACCAAGAAATTTTGATTCAGGGGGGGATGAGGGCTAGTATTCTTTCACGCTGACCACTTTACCGCTTTGGAAAGTCACGAAAATCACCTTCTGAGGTTTTTCACCGTAAACCCATTCCTCGGATTCAACCTCTCCTTTCTTTTCTCGGATCTTTCGAAGTGGCCGTCCCAAGGCCGCGATGACGAGATCTTTGTCCATGCCGACGACGGCTTTCTTTTCTTTGACCGCGTCCTGGAACTCATCAGGGACTGATTCGATGAAGCTTTTGACGGCAGATTTCATGCTGAAATCCAGCACATTTGAAAGGATCTGCCGTATTTCCTCCGGGGATAATTCCGGAATGAATTTGGCGAACTGAATATTCACATAGGATCCTTGTGGAGGCGCGTCTGAGGTTGGGTCCGCCAAGGTGCGCCCTCCACCGCTACCGCCTACCTGAATATGTTCCAGAAATCGTTTCTTTTTTCTTCCTCCTCCATTGATCTCGAAAACAATCTTGCTCGGTAAAATATTAATTTTCGTGATCTGAACGGTAATGCCAGGGGCAATAAATTGCCCGGCTGAGAGTGCAGCTTCTTCATTTCTTTTCCAATCAAATTCTCCATTCGAGTTGATCGTCAGGCCTCTATTGTTGATTGGGAGTGGAATCTTGAGGGCCACGTATTCGCTACCCAGAGTGCGAATAATCTTGATCCTTGAGTCTTCTGACAGGCTGCTCGATGTATCGGCATTCAGGACGATTCCTGATGTCAGGAAGAAAAGAGTGAAGAGAAGTGACTTGAATTTCGCCAAAGCCATGACTCCTGCCTATCCAGAGACTTGCTTTACTCAAATTATAGAACCAAATCGGAGGATGGACTCAATTTTCTTACCTGGGCAACGAAGAATCAGGAATCGGAAGGAGCGAGGAATGAGGGTTTAAAGCTTTGGTTCCAGTTGAAGTCTCTCCAAGGTGGCTTTGGACAGAATCGCGTTAATGCGGCATCAAATAAAAGCCTTTGCGATAGCGGATATCTTCAACTTTGGAGTCCTTTGTCCGAATGCGGACCGTCAGCTTTTGAAACGTGGGCTCCTTCACGTTGTCATGGGGAACGAATCCGAGCATATATTTATTGCGGGCCATTTGTCCGGTTTTCTGATAAGCGTCCGACAAACTTTCGTTCTTAACCGGGAAAAAAACTGACCCACCGGATGCGCTGGCGTATTTGCCGAGAAGGTTGAGCTTTCTATAGAACAGAGAACTCCCTTGGGCAATACTATAAATTTGGATCTCCGCGCGGACAACGGCCCCGATGGCCTCGTCATACGAAACGCGGTTTCCAGGTGCATTCTGGCCATTCGATATGATTACGATAATCCCTCGCCGTTCCTTGCTCCTTCGCCGGAGTTCCATGGCTGTATTGAAGACCGCGTCATGGATGTGGGTGTTCAATGTTTTTGGGGGAGGCACTCTTCCTTGAGCGCTATCAATGACCACACCATTGATCTTAGTATCCCCTGTTCCGCCAGTTCCAGAGAATGAGCCCTCACCAAAAGTTGAACCTGAGGCACTTGCAAAGCTCAATTTCTTGAGCGCCGCTAAGACCTCTTCTTTGTTAAATGTGAAATCCTGAAGTTTGTCTGAGGTGTTTTCAAATTGAAAAATCGCGATTTCATCAAAGGGGCTGAATGATTCAACCAAAGAAGTCAGAGTATTCTTGATGGAAGAGAGGGTTGTCGACTCCATTGATTTGTCAATCAGGATGGCGACTGATAATGGGACTGGGTCAGACGAGAAATAAGTAACGGCCTGCGGGACGCCGTCGACATAAAGTTCAAAGTCTTCTTTGGTCAAATCCGAAATGAGGTTCCCATCCTTATCAATTACAGTGACGGGGACAATAACGAGCTCAACCGGTACTTTCAATTGATACGTGTCATCTTTTTTTTGAGCACCGATCTGGCTCGGAAAAATCCCGCTCCACATGAAATAGAAAACCAAAAGGGCAATAATCCCTTTTCGGAAAGCATTCATGATCTGAAAGCTTGGCTGACTCATCGGACTTTATCGGCTCTGAAAAAAGCTGCAAGCAGTAGACTGAAGAACGATATTCAAAACTCCCCAGACAAATCAATATGTCTTAAAAATCATACCACAGACTCGCACAAACTTTCATTTTTGGTGATGGCAAGCCGTTGTTTGGTCGACACTTATTCGGCCCTCATCGTTCCAAACTCAAATGGGAATTTAAGCAGATACGTTTCCCAGATTGGACAGTGGACTGAAAAAACGCGGCTCAATCTTCGGAAGGAATAAAGTTAAAGGCTTCTTTTACCGAATAGAGAAATTGGATGTCATTAATAAGGAAGGGATTATTGTCTTAATGGATCTCCCCTGACCCGATGATAATTCTGCGGATGCATAAGAGACAGAAGGCCTAAGCATGTCAAAGAAAATACTTATCGTCGATTATGAACGGAGTTCGATCGAATATATTCAGGATATCCTGAAGGAAGAAGATTTTTCTCTGCTTACCGTCTCTGATGGCCAGCAGGCTTTACATACCTACCAACACAATGTCCCTGATTTGGTGCTGACAGCCGCACTCTTGCCAAAACTCAATGGATTCGAACTATGCAAGAAAATTACAAGCGGACAATTGGGAGTGGCCAGACCAGTGGTCATGTACTCAGCCATCTACAAGGCAGAGAAGTACCGCAAAGAGGCCATCTTTGGGTGCGGCGCCATCGATTTCCTGGAAAAACCTATTCCAAAATGGCTATTGATGAAGGTGATCAAGACAGCCTTCTCTGAAATCCCTGCCTCGGGGGTTAAGGATGAGGGAGTGGTTGATTTCCCGAATGTCCTGGATGAAGCCGCCGGCATGGTGTCAACCACCCCTGTGGAGCGACCGGTTGGGCAATCGGACGAGGACCTTCTGGATGTAGAATCTCTTTTCGAAGTGGGAAAATCCTCTCTGGCCAGCAAGAAGGCTGATCAAAAACTGACTTTGCATTCCAGCGCCCCCGCTTCGGCAACATCGAATTCTTCGCTCATTGCGGCGATTGAAACAGAAGAAATTGATGCGGCGTTGGACGCGTTTCGAATTGATTTGGAAAAGGAGGTCAACCTTAGGGAAGAGAAGAGAGCCCAAGAGATCGAAGAAGAGTTATCGCTGAAGGAAGAGACGATCTTAGAATTTGAAGGTGCTCAAGAGGCGACCTCCAATCAACCACCTGTTCGGGCGCAAGACAGTTCGGCCGACTCTTTCGAACTGGATGAAATCAGCCTTGATCTCCAAACGTCAAAGAACAAATTCCATCCCAGGAACCGGATCAGCCGACTTCGCTTTCGGAGAGTATAGACTTGAAGAAGGAAGGTAAATACTTACCTTCCTTTGGAACCACGAAACCAGAAGGATTCCACTACTGGATTCCTTTGATGATGCTCCTCGTTGTACTTTTCTTCCTCTTTGTCTTCTTCCGATAGTATTCTCGAAGACTTACCCACGAGGCGCGTAATAGCCCTTCCGATATTTCAATTTCACATCCTTTCGGGTTGACTCAACTTTGATGCTTCGGAACGCCCCAGATTTGGTTTTATTGGTTGTGTGGTAGGCGAGGGAATATTGGTCTCTCAGTTCCTCAGTGATGTCACGGAAGTTGTAGGCCATGTCTTCGATCTTTTTTGGGAAGAAGGCTCGCCCTCCAGATTCTTCTGCAAACCGTTTGAAAAGTTTGTCTAGTTTGGGATTCTCCATCCCGAAAAATCCGCTGGAATTAGTACTGATTGAGAAGACGGAAACATCGGTTTGCAAGATGACCTGTAAAGTCGATTCGAGGGTTTCATAGCTCATGTTGTCGTCCCCGTCGCTGATTAAGATCAGGACGCGACGTTTACCCCGCTCCTTCACCAAGTATTCTTGGCAGGCCTTGTGAATTGCATCGAACATCTTCGTTCCACCGCCGGTCTTTAGCCGTTTGATGGCGCGTGTCAAAAGGTCCGGATCGTCCGTGAACGGCTGCAATAAATCGATCGTGGAATCAAAGCTCATCAGAAGGCAACTATCCTTCTTGCGGCGAACGGCCGTTTGAGCAAAGTCAATGGCCGCATCCTGTTCAACCTTAAACTTGACCCGGGAGCTGGTGCTCGTATCAATAACCAGGGCAATCGCAAGGGGAGCATCTGGGTCATGAGAGAAATTCGTGATCCGTTGGAGTTCGTTATCCTCAAAAACCTTGATCTCGTCCTGGCGAAGATCTTTGACGGGAACACCTTTCTTGTCTAAAGCAGATAAGGGAAAGTTGACAAGGTCCACATCAATGGCAATCTCTTTGTTACCAGAGGGGTTATCCTCTGCGGCATCGACCTTTGAGAGAAACTGAAAAGGCCATTCTCCCTTGGAAAGAAAAATGATGAGTGCCATCAAAGCCAGGAACTTCAATAAACAATTTGATTTCATGCCTCTGCCTCTACCCTTTCTCTTTCCCCGCTGATGATGAGGGATGCCTGGATTATAGGCGGATGACAGAGACCCGTCAACCCAGTCCCCTTGCCGAAGGCACAAGATTTGTAGCCACGACGAATTGATTTTGAATTCGTCGTGGGCTTTTCGGGGCCGCAGAAAATACGCTGTTATAAGACCTTGAGTTTTTTTATGAGATTCCCACCGCTTCTGGTCTGGAGGGCCAAGCTCCGCGACGCCGTTTTCGGCTGTGGGTTCATTCGACGCAGCACAAACGCCAAAGGGCCGCTCCTAATGGAGCTCTGATTTTAACGAATATTAGGTTCTAAAGGCAGGTCACTGCGCTGCGGTTTTGTCCGAGTGTAGCGCGGACCCGATATTTGGGTCCGCGGCTTTTCTCCTCTTCAGTTACATAAAGCTGCAGATTCAAAAATCAACTCTGATACCCGCTTCAGCCTAGTTAACGTTCAATCCCTTCTAACGGGTTCTTTTTTTCCAAGTGGGCCTCTCGCAACTTGGCGAGGATCTGAGACAATTCAGGGGGAAGCTCGCAGCTAAACGAAAGCCACTCTCCGCTCCGGGGATGCGCGAACTCAAGCGAGTAGGCATGCAGAAAATTTCTGTTCAGGGTTAGAACCCCTTGGTTTGTCCCGGGTAATTGGATTCGGGAAGGAGCGCCATAGAGGGTGTCTCCCACAACCGGATGGCTAACCGACGCCAAGTGGACCCGGATCTGATGAGTTCTGCCTGTTCGAATATGGAGACGAACGAGAGAGAAATTGACCAGCTCTTCGACAACCTCAAAGGACGTATAAGCTTCTCGTCCTCGATTTGATCGGGTCGTCATCTTGACTCGATTGCGAGCATCTCTCCCTATTGGGGTTTTGATTTCTCCACGCGGTTTTTCGAAGAGTCCATGAACCAAGGCCCAATAGTGCTTCTTTACAGACCGGAATTGAAACTGTTTGGAAAGGTTCACATGGCTCAAATTGTTTTTGGCCACGACGAGTAGCCCCGAAGTTTGTTTGTCCAGACGATGAACAATTCCGGGGCGTTCATGCCCCCCGCTCTCTGAAAGCTCGGAGAAGTGGCTGAGCAGAGCATTCACTAGAGTCCCTTGCCTGACGCCGGCTCCCACATGGACGACCATCCCAGCCGGTTTGTTGATGATAGCCAGGTCAGCGTCTTCATAGAGGATACTGAGAGGAATGTCTTCAGCAAAGCCAGCCGGCGGGGTCGGGGAAGGGATATTAACGGTGATTTTTTCGCTGCCGCGAATCTTATAACTCCGCTTAACCGTGATTCCGTCGACGAGGACACATCCCTCATCAATCCATTTCTGGATCTGCGAACGACTACGTTCCGGCAGTTGGCTGCAAAGGAAATGATCCAAACGGTGATGATGATCGGGTTCTTCTGCAATGAAAGTGCGTAATTCGATGGAGGGGGTCACTTCGATCGAGCCGGAACCTGGTTCGGAAGTTGCAGCCGTTTCAATGCGACATACAGGACGGCCGCACAAACCAGCAAGACCAGGCTGATAAATTGAGAAGTAGAAAGTAGCCCATTAAACAGGAAGCCTCTTTCCGGGTCGCCGCGGAAAAATTCGATGACAAATCGACTGGTTGAGTAATACACGAGATAGAGAATGAAAACCTGACCATCAAATCTCTTCTTTTTCAGGGTTGTCCAAAGAAGAAAAAAAATTACCAGATTCGTGGCTGCTTCGTAAAGCTGTGCAGGATGGAGAGGAATATTCAATGGTACGCCGACAGTGTCTTGGCTGTAAGGGTTTTTGAAGGTGACTCCAAACAACGATAGGGTTGGCCGACCATAGCAGCATCCGGCGGCAAAACATCCAAGCCTGCCAATCGATTGTCCCAACGCAATTCCCGGAGAAAAAATGTCGGTCATTTTCCAGACGGGAAGCTTTTGATATCGCACGAGGCTGATTCCTACCGTGGCCGCTACCAGGAATCCCCCATAATAAACGCCTCCCGACCTCAAGGTTGCCAGAGAAAAAATTTCGGCGGGATTTTCCGAGTAGTATGCATACTCGGTGATGATTAGCAGCAGCTTGGCCCCCACGAGGGAACTGATGGCGATATACAATCCGAGATCATAAACCTTAGCAGGGTTTATCCCTTCCCGCTGGGCCGCTCGGGCGCTCACATACAGCCCTGAGACGAAACCCAAGGCGAGGAGAAATCCATAGGTATGAATGACAAGCCAGGAATATTCGAAAAGTTTAGGGAACAAGTTTGACCTTTGACATTGCGTCTGTTTCTGGGGACGGATGAGCCCTTCTAAGAGAGGCCACTACACCATATTATTTAATGAGAATCGTGTCTGCCTTTTCCATTGGGTTTTTCTGGGTCAGTGCTTCGAGCAGTAACAACCCAATGCCTACCGAGATAGAGCTATCTGCCACGTTAAAGGTTGGCCAGTGATAGTTTCTGTAGAAGACATCGATAAAATCGATGACATATCCATAGGACAGTCGATCAAAGAGATTTCCTGCAGCCCCGCCTAGCACCAGCATCAGCCCGATCTGGAGTTTCCAATTGCTAGCCGGTTGTCTCAGCGAAAAGAACAAGATGAGGATGAGCGCCAGAGCTGAAGAGAGCGTGAGGACGGTTGGCATCCAGGGCGAATTACTGTTCGCCAACAGGCCAAAGGCAATCCCTGTGTTGCGTGTATGAGTCAAGTCGACAAACCCCGGTACCACAGGCTGCGACTGAAACAAAGCGAGGTGGCTCTCAATGAGGGCTTTCGTCCATCGATCTAAAGCAAAAAGAATTGGCGGAATGAGGAAGTAAAAATACCGAGTCATAATCCCATTTCTTTTAACGAGGCCGAACACTTTTCGCAGACCGTCTGGAATTTTGGATCCTGACCGACTTGTAGCGAATAGTTCCAGCAACGCTCGCATTTCTGACCCTCGGCGCGCAGGATCAAAACCTGCATCTCCCCGTTGTCCAGGAAATAAGTTCCTTTGGACAATTCGTCCTTGATTTCCACTTGAGACACGATAAAAAGGGCGGGCAAGGAAGCCTGGTAATTCTTGAGGAGCTCAAGGATCTCAGGCTTGCCCGCGAGCTGTACTTTGGCTTCCTGAGCGCTCCCCAGGAACTTGTCCTTCCTCGCTGTCTCCAGGATCTTCAGAACCTCTCCTCTGAGTTCGATGAGCCTGTCCCAGTCTTTTAACTGAACGAGTGCTTCGGGAGAGATTCCAGCTATCAGCGCATCCGGCTGCGTGAACGAGGCCATGTGGACACTGGCCTCCCGGCTCTCAAACTGAGAGAGGCACTGCCAAATCTCGTCGCAGGTAAAGCTATATATGGGAGCCATAGCCCGGGTGAGGGCTTCGAGAATTCGGTACAGCGCCGTCTGAGAAGAGCGGCGAAGCAACGAATTGGGGGCTGCAGTGTAGAGCCGATCTTTCAAAATATCGAAATAAAGGGCACTCAATTGGACGGTTACAAATTCGTTCACCGCATGAAAGATGCGATGGAACTCGTAATCCTCGTACCAGCCTGCGATTTTTTTCAGCAGAGAAGCAGTTTGGTTGAGGGCCCATTGATCAATCTGTGATAGAGAAGACGGAGGGACGGTATCTCTCTGCGGGGAAAAGTCATAAAGGTTTGCCAGCATCCATCGAGCCGAATTCCGAAATCGACGGTAAAATTCGGAGAGCCGCCCCAGCATGTCTTTGGAGATGCGCACATCCTCTTTGAAGTCACTGGCGGCGACCCAGGCGCGCAATATCTCTGCCCCATTATCCTTAACGACCGCTTGTGGTTCAATCACGTTTCCCAGCGATTTGGACATGGCTTTTCCTTCCGCATCCAACGTCCAGCCATGAGTGAGAACCTGCCGGTAGGGTGCCTGATTGTGCACTCCCATTCCAACCAGTAGTGAGCTCTGAAACCACCCGCGATACTGATCGCCCCCCTCAATGTAGACATCCGCCGGCCATGGGAGATCACCTCGTTTCCCCAACACGGCTTGGTGACTGGACCCCGAGTCGAACCACACGTCCAAAATATCCGTTTCCTTACGGAAATTGGCTACTCCGCAATGAGGACAAACAGCGCCCGGCGGCAACAATTCGGCAGGAGGATGATGAAACCAAGCATCGGATCCTTCTCGTTCGAAGATCTCCACAACCCGATCCATAAACTTCTTTTCCAGGATCGGCTCATTGCAGGAATCGCAATAAAATATGATGATGGGCACACCCCAGACGCGTTGACGCGAAATACACCAGTCCGGGCGGCTCGAAACCATATTCGAGATGCGTTCTTCGCCCCATTCAGGTATCCATCGTACTTTTCGGATTTCCTCCAAAGACAACTGCCGCAAGTTTGCATGGTCCATGGAAATAAACCATTGGGGGGTAGCCCGGAAAATAACCGGATGATGACACCGCCAGCAGTGCGGGTAGGAATGAGTCAGATTTTCGCTTGCGAGTAAGGCGCCTTTGGATTGAAGAAGCTCCACAACGACCGGGTTTGCTTTAAAGACATTCATTCCGGCGAAATGTTCAGTTCCTTCCACGAACTGTCCTACACTGTTGACCGGGCAATAGATGTCTAGACCGTATATCTTTCCAGTCACGTAGTCTTCGTGCCCGTGCCCCGGCGCGGTATGGACGCAACCCGTGCCCTGCTCCAGCGTCACATGGTCGCCAAGGACGAAAAGAGAATCTCGTTCCAGGAAAGCGTGTCGGGCTTTCAGTCGTTCCAGACTTGATCCGGGGAATTGAGCAACGACATGTCCGGGAGTAAATCCACATTGTTTTGCCGTCGCCTCGATCAGGTCGCTAGCCATGATGTAGACTTCTTCGCCCACTTCCACTGCGGAGTATTCTAAATGCGAGTTGAATGCGATCCCCAGGTTGGCGGGCAAAGTCCACGGCGTTGTGGTCCAAATGATGACGTAGATCCGTTTCCCTGCTAAATCAGGAGCAAGAAAGGAGAGGTCCGATGCCACTGGGAATTTGACGTAGATGGATGGGCTCGTATGATTCTCATACTCCACTTCCGCTTCAGCTAACGCAGTTTGGCATGAGATACACCAATGGACAGGCTTCAGCCCTTTGTAGATGTAGCCCTTTTCGACAAAAGTAGCGAAGGTCCGAGCAATTGCGGCTTCATAATCATAACTCATGGTCAGATAGGGACGGTCCCATTCACCCAGAATACCTAACCTTTTGAATTCCTGTTGTTGTAACCCGACGTACTTCTCCGCATACTCTCGACAGGCCTGGCGTACTTCGGTGAGAGAAAGGGAGGATTTCTTCTTTCCCAGAGCCTGGTCCACTTTGATTTCGATTGGGAGGCCATGACAATCCCAACCCGGAATGTAAGGGGCGTTAAATCCCAACATATTCCTGGATTTCACAATGAAGTCTTTGAGAATCTTGTTCTCTGCATGGCCCAAATGGATGTTTCCATTGGCGTAGGGTGGCCCATCGTGAAGAGTAAAAACAGGGAAATGGGCATGGTGCTGGCGTATGCTTTCGTATAATTTCAAGCTTTCCCATCTTTGTAGAATCTGGGGCTCGGTTGTCGAAAGGTTGGCTTTCATGGGGAATGCAGTTTTTGGCAGATTGAGTGTTTCTTTTAGCTCCACTTTGACTCCCTTGTCATTCCCTTCCATCGGGCTGATCGGGGTATTCTAAAAAGACGCGAATTATAGTCGATGTCGCGAAAATTGTCCATGAATGGGCAATATGAGTTAATGATTGACAGCTGATCAAGGCATTGTCTCCATTGGGGTTCTTCGGGCACCACTGGGATTTGCGAGGAGGGCTGGACGACCTTTCTCGAAGAGCACAATTTGCTTTTCAAAAGGGAACTTTCTGCTAGAATTATCGAGAGGTTACTCAGCGGGACACTTTTCCTTGAGCATATACCCTAATAGATGAATTTTTTTGGCCCTCGTACAACGCAAGGGGGGGCTTTTTCGTCTAATTTGCTTGTTAAGGTTCCCTCTAGCAGCTAGCCAGTGGAGTGTACATGAATCAAATTGAAGAACAAAAGGATCTCATTAAGTTCTTAGAGTCCGCTCTTCAAGAAGCAGGAAGTAACTCGAATACAAGTTCCGAAAAGTTGGGGATGCTTCAGCGGAAGCTGGAAGAAGCTCGCCAAAATTTATACAATTTAAGCCTTAGCCCAGCACAGGCTGGACCTGCCCGAGTTCTTCAGACTCCAGTGCAGCCATTAGTGACTGCATCAGGGGTAGGCGCGCAAGCGACGTGGCAGCCCGCTAGCCGCTCTGCCGCGGTTGAAATCGAGCCAATCCCTGAGGTCCCTGTTGTTCGGTCAGTTTCCGCACTTGAAGCTGTCTCTGATGCCAATCTCCACCACGAATCCAGCCGCCCCATTGATCATTCCGCTCCAATTCTTCTGCCGGACCTGAACCTCCAATTACAAGTCGATTCCCGGCTCAAAGCTTTCTTGAATAACCTGAAGTCTCTATTTGTTAATGAGACGAAGGTGTATCACATTACCTCCAGACCACTCGAAACGAATCTGATGGTCGAGGCGGTTCCCTGGTACAAGACCCTCAAGGGAAACCTGAAATCAGTATTTCGCCCCGAAGCCAAGAATTATGCTATTTCTTCGAAACCCATCGACACAGACCTCATTCTCGAGACGAAGCCTTGGTACTTGACGGTCTTTTCCCAGATTAAGTATTTATTTGTCCGAGAAGAACGGCCTGACATCCATTTAACCGCCCAGCCCGTTGAAGTCGATGAGATTTTCAAAGAATATAAATTTCGCTCCACATCCTTAGTCTACTCAACAATCATTCACATCTCCATGGTCGTGGCAATTATCTTGGTGCCGAGTCTCATCATGAAGGGCAGGCAGAACAATCAGGCAAATACCACTCATGTCTTGTTAGTAGAACCCACCGGGCTCGTCAACATGCCTCCCAAGCCTGAAAAGGCTGGCGGTGGCGGTGGGGGCGGGCGGAGAGAACCAACTCCTGCCTCGAAGGGGAAATTGCCAAAGCTGTCTGATAAACAGTTGACTCCTCCAACGCCAAAGATCGTCAATCTAGATCCAGTTCTGCCCGTCGAACCGACATTGATTGTTCCAACATTGGCGCAATTGCCTAATGTGAACTTGCCTAACTATGGCGACCCGCTGGGAATTCCAGGCCCCCCTTCCAGCGGTCCTGGCACGGGCGGCGGAATAGGGACTGGCACAGGCGGTGGGGTTGGTCCAGGGAAGGGTGGAGGTTACGGTCCAGGTGAAGGTGGAGGTGTCGGAGGAGGTGTTTTCCGCGTAGGTGGCGGTGTTTCCGCTCCTTCTGTCGTGTTCCGCATTGAGCCGACTTATTCAGAAGAGGCGCGGAAAGCCAAATACCAGGGGGTTGTCGTCCTTTCCGCCATTGTTCGAAAAGATGGAACGATTGAGATTCAACGCGTCGTCCGCGGACTCGGGCTGGGTCTCGATGAAAATGCCATTGCCGCTTTAAGGCAGTGGAAGTTTCGCCCCGGGATGAAGAATGGCGCTCCAGTCGACGTGGCGCTGAATATCGAAGTCAATTTCTCCTTGCGCTAACGAGTATCTAAATTGTTGTTTTCGCGCACTAAGTTCAAAGCCCGATACCCTCTCACGAAGGGATCGGGCTTTTTTGTTAGTCTTTATAAACCTATCGCTTTAGCCATCAGCGCAACTCCCTTGTAAGTGAGGGTCGCGAACGCGGAAGATAGTCTTGGGGACTGCTCCTGCGCCTGTTGAGGTTTCGCCATTTCGGCAAAAGCTGCTTTGGCTCGGCAAGTTAATTCTTCTTCCGTTAGATCTTCAGTATGGTTGCCAATCCCCCATTCATGCCCGAAAGGATCGACGACCTTCCCATAGCGGTCACCCAGAACATATCCATCTTGAAAGTATTTCATCTCAAAGTGCCTCTCTTTGAGTTCTCGCGGGGTCTCATTACCACATTAAGACATTGCGATGGAACCTCACTCCATATTTGCGCGGTTCCTAAAAGCGGGCCCAATTAGAGCGAATTTGGGGCTGATTTGCCTGCATCTTCAGAACGCAGGGACTTGAGTCCGTAGACTAGCCCGGCCAGCGATGCCGCCAACAAAGCAACCGGCAGGTGCCCCCTGTGTCCCGTTGAAAAAATTGACGATACCTGATTGGAATTGACTATTACAATCGCTGTCGAATTGATGACCGCATGGGCCAAAATGGAGTTGAACAAGCTTCCACTTCGATAGGAGATGAGCGAAAGCACAATTCCGGCCACGGTATAGTTCAGTAGAACACTGAGATGGCGATGGAAAACTCCGAAGAGGACCGATGAAACCATGATTGCTTGGCCTGTTTGATTGGGTTGGAGAAGGCGGTTGAAAATGAATCCTCGGAACAAAAATTCTTCGCAGAATGCGGGGACTAGGGCAATTGCAAGGAAAGTCCAGCCGAAATCACTCGCTGTATTGACCTTTAGAATTTTCAAGATCGAGAAACCCTGACCGAAAACCTCACCCAAAAAGCGGGATTGTATATAACCCAATTCTTCCAGAAGACTGATCAGGGATAAGGCGACCAGTGTGCTGAATGCCAAATTCCTGAATGAAGTGGGTTTCAATTTGAATTCCGTCCGAGTACCCAAATTCAAGCTTCGGCCCATAATGAAAGGGATGCCAAAAACAAACCCGAACTGGAGGAGGACAGAATTAAGCAATACGTGATTGGAGTTGAATCGAGGAGCGAAGAATTGAGATCCCAGGAATGCCATCAGAAAAGCCAAAAGACTTTGCAAAGCAGGGGACTGTCTATTCAAAAGGGCCTGAAATTTCTTAGACATTCGGCGGATATGGGAGGACGGGGAGATTCTTCTTGAAAGACATAGAAAAAAGAGGAAGGTGTTGCACGTCTCAAGCCATCCGACATTCTTCAATTCTTCACATTCGGAACTGGTTGAGGAGGCTCTGAAAATAAACTTTCTTCAAGAACCGTTTTTGAGTCAATCTGGTTCACTTTGATTTTCGAAACTTTCCCCCCTTGGGTCGATACAATTTCGACAGGGATTTTCAAACCGTCATCATCACGGTACTCCATGTATTTGGATGTTCCGTGGAATATGCCTTTACCGGTTGCGGATTCCCTCTCGCTCTCGAATTCGTACTTGTAGACCAAATGGGTACTCAAGTCGAAAGAAAGCCGGCCCCGCGTATATTCACCTCCGAGGAATCCCGATACATCCACTTCGTCGAGAGAGTGTCCGTCTTCTTCGGTCCTGCCGTAATAGCGGAATTTTTGAAAAGCCAGCAGGAGCAAGTCCGGGCGGAGTTGTGAGATGACTTCGGCTTTCAAAGGTTCCAGGTTTTTCTTCGTAAGGGACAGGGTCGTATCACCGATTTTCAGCCACCCTTTGTCATGATTAAGAATTGTCACCGTGTTTGTCTTTTCCCCGAGCACGTCGGATCGGAAGAATTCAGAATCCTTGAAGTAAGCCTTAACCAGGAGAGGTTTGGCAGAAGTCTCACCCATTGCTTGTACCTGATACTCGAGAGTGGTGTTTCTAGAAGAGAGGGATTTGTGCTCCCCGCCATATGCGGCCAGAGATTTCCTGACAATTCCTTCAGCTCGCTCCGCGGTGGCATCTTTCTGGGGACGCTGTCCTTGGGCTTCTAAATGAAAGGAGGTTTGAAATGGGCTACCCAGCAAGACAAAGAGGGTTAGGAATCCGAAAATTCGATCGGTCATTTTAGCCCAAAAGAAATAAGGGAGCGCATGTGCTCTGCCCGTTTCTTAGCCCTTGGGGGCATAATAGCCCTTTTTTGCTCTTACTTTGAGGCCTTTTTGACTGGGGACGCTAATTTTGATGGAACGAAAGCTACCGTCTTTGGCGGCATTGGTCGAGGTGTAGCTGATGACGTATTGGCTGCGCAGTTCTTCCTCGATGGCATCGAAACATTTTTTGAAATCCTGGGCTTTTGATGGGAAAAAGGCTCTGCCCCCGGTAGACTCAGAATATTTTTTCAATATACCGGCGTCACCGCCGCCCATCATCATAGGGCCGACAACCGGTGTCGAGATGGCAAAAATGATGATATCTCCCCGTTGGGCTGCTTCCAAAGCCTCTTTCATTTTCAACTTACTGGTCGTGTCGCCCCCGTCGCTAATCAGGATGATTGCTTTGCGCCCTGATTCCCCTTTGAGCTTTTCATCCGAAGCTAGGTATATTGCGTCATGAACCGAAGTCCCACCCCCAATCGAGACAGACCGAATGGCCTTTTCCAGCCGCCGCAAATCCGAAGTGAAGTCTTGAAGCAACGTCACGCTTCGATCGAAATTCATCACTAAAGCGAGATCTTGTTTTCTGAGCACGGCCCGGAGAAATTCCATGGCTGTAGACTGTTCAGTCTCCAGGATGGGTTCCACGCTCGGACTTGTGTCAATCAATAAACCCAGGGTCAGAGGTAAGGTCACTTCTCTGGCAAAATAGGAAATCGTTTGCGGCTTGCCATCCTCTTCAACGAGGAAGTCTTCTTTGTTGAGGTTTGAAACGAACCGGTTATTGCTTTCAGAGACAGCGAATACAACGTTGACGAGATCGACAGAGACCTTTAAGGTTCCTTCAACTTCCGGAGGTTTTTGGGTTCCCTGAAGAGAGAGAGCCGTGACGGCAACTCCAAGGATCAATACAATAAAGAGAAAAGAAGTTTTTTTCATATTAGGCAGGTTCTAGGACTGCGGCGAATTCATTATTCATGAGGTTCCGAGATGAATTATAGGCGACGATGGAGAGTCATGCAATGCTCGAGACACACCATTCGATGCTGACCCACCCAAAGTCGGTTGCTTTTTTCAAAGGAATAGTTCCTATAATGGTGTGCAAGCCTGGAGGGAAACCATGAGAGAAGCAGTCATCCTGGGGGCTCTTCGAACCCCTATTGGCAAGTTCATGGGAGGATTGAAGAGCTGCTCTGCCATCGATTTGGGGACGACAGTCGTTGAAGCTTTGATTCGTCGTTTCTCACTTCCGGTGGAGCGGGTGGATGAGATTATCATGGGGAATGTCGTGTCTGCGGGTTTAGGACAGAACCCGGCCCGGCAAGTAGGGTTAAAGGCCGGACTATCCCCACGAGTGGCAGCCTTAACCATCAACAAAGTATGCGGGTCTGGGTTGAAAGCGGTCGGGTTGGCGGCGCAATCTGTGCAGTTGGGAGAAGCCGAATTGGTTCTTGCCGGAGGAATGGAGTCCATGTCCAATGCGCCATATTTGCTCCCCCAGGCTCGTGAAGGTTTCCGGATCGGCCATGGAAAGGCGTTGGATTCGATGATTCAGGATGGTCTCTGGGATGCTTTCGAGGATTATCATATGGGGAATACCGGCGAAATTGTTGCCGAGAAATATCAAGTTACCCGACAACAACAGGATCAGTACGCTCTAGACAGTCACCGCAAGGCGGTGCGTGCAATCCAGGAGGGAAGGTTTCGAGACGAGGTTGTTCCTGTCGTGATTCCGCAGAAGAAAGGGAACCCAATCTTGTTTGAAGTGGACGAGTCTCCGCGTGAAGATTCGAGCCTAGAAAAACTGAGCGCGTTGAAGCCGGTATTTAAGAAAGACGGGACCGTAACTGCAGGGAACGCCCCAGGAACCAACGATGGAGCTGCGGCGGTTATCGTCTCTTCTTTGCAGGCCGCACAAGAGTTGAATTTAGCCCCGCTGGCCGAGATTAAAGCGCAGGCAGTGAGTGGTGTAGAACCCCGTCTCGTCATGATGGCGCCGGTCAGTGCAATCGGGAAGCTTCTTGAAAAAGCTGGCTGGACCTACGATGAAGTCGATCTTTTCGAAATCAATGAAGCATTTTCAGTGCAGGCCGTGGCCGTCATTCAGCAATTGGGGCTGGACCCCGCGCGAGTAAATGTGAATGGTGGAGCGGTTGCTCTCGGTCATCCCATTGGTTGCAGCGGCGCACGTATCCTCGTGACGTTACTGCACGAGATGATCCGAAGAGGTTCCCGAAAAGGCGTGGCTGCCCTTTGCCTTGGAGGAGGTAATGCCGTGGCAATGGCCGTGCAACGGACACTTTAGCCTTTGAAGCCAATCGCAGGTTTGCCCAGAAAATTCGAAACGCTATGAACAGCCATTGGAACCGAATTGGAGTGGTTGGTGCAGGAACGATGGGGAGTGGCATAGCCCAGGTCTTTGCTCAGAAAGGCTTCTCCGTCATTCTCTGTGATTCTTTGCCTTCGCAGCTGGAAACGGCTCTGAAGTTGATTGATAAGAATTTGGGACGCGAAGTAGAGAAGAAACGACTTGACCCATCCATGCGGGAGTTGACCCTGCAGAATATTCAATCGCGTACGGATCTGGGTTCCATTGAGGAAGTTGAACTGGTGGTCGAAGCGGTCAGCGAAGACATAGAATTGAAAAAAAATATCTTAATGCAATTGGATCAATCGTGCCATTCGCAGACGATCCTGGCCACTAACACTTCTTCCATTTCAATCACGCGTCTGGCGGCCGCGACGCATCGTCCCGATCGAGTCATCGGAATGCATTTTATGAATCCGGTCCCGGTGATGACATTAGTTGAGATTATTCGAGGCTTGCTGACCTCCCCGCAAACTGTTACAGATATTTTGTCTTTAGTCAGCCGATTGGGAAAGGTTCCCGTAGAGGTTAAGGATTCTCCAGGATTTGTTTCCAACCGGATCTTGATGCCCATGATCAATGAGGCCATCTTTTGTGTCTATGAAGGTGTAGGGGATCCGGAGGCCGTCGATTCGGTGATGAAACTAGGAATGAATCACCCGATGGGCCCACTTACATTGGCCGATTTGATTGGGCTTGATGTTTGTTTGAATATCATGGAAACTCTGTACGAGGGTTTTAATGATTCGAAGTACCGCCCTTGTCCATTGTTGAAGAAGATGGTTGCAGCGGGCAAATTGGGTCGCAAAAGCGGAGAAGGATTTTACCACTACGCTCATTAGGAGGAGAAAGGGGTGCCCGTCATTCTCTGTCAGAAATGCGGAACAAAGAATCTGATCGGCGATGAAAGCTGTTTCAAGTGTGGAACACGGCTCATGATCCTGCCTTACGCATATCGGCAGAACATGGGAATGCCCATTCTGGATGAACACTTTCTTGAGCGTATCAGCGCGCTGGAGTATTCCATCGGTCGCCTCGACGAACGTCTCAACGAGATCTATGATCTGGTTCAACAGCTGGCCACGGACAGCTTTTATGACCATACGATGATCGAATCGATCGCGGATGCGTTGAAGCGGGTTCAAATCGTCGGCAAGCGGGATCTGGAGAAGGATTGGCAACGACGAGTCGCTCAGCGATTATGGGAGAGTGAAGAGCGGGAAAGGTTTGAGTCTAGCAAGAAAACCTTCATCAACGCTTTTCGAGGCAGAGACAAGAGACTTTTTTCCAAATTGATCGAAGAGTGCACCCAGCACTTCTTGCGCCGCCGTTTTCGACAAGGCTTGAAAGCTTTGGAACGGGCGTTTACCACCGATCCGCAGAATTGTGAGGTCGGAGTCTTTTTGGGAAAGATCTATTACGAATTTGAGAATTTCTCAAATGCAGGCAAATGTCTCCGGAAGGTGCTGAAAAGTAACCCGCATCACTTTGAGGCCAATTTGCTGACCGGATTACTGGCCAAGCGAAAAGGGGATTACGATAGGGCGAAGCAATACTTGGGGAACGCTGTCGACATTTGCGGGACGTCACTGGCGGCTCATGTTTTTCTGGGATCTGTGCTCGTTTCGCTGGGAGAAGATGACCGGGCGTTGGGCCATTTTTCTCACGCGCTAAATCTCAAACCAACTCCACAGATGCATCTGGTGGTGGGGTCCATTTACTCAAGGCACGGGCTGTTGCGATTTGCAATTAAGCACATGAAAAAAGCCATTGAGATGGACCCTCTTTGTCACGAGGCTTTTTTCCAGCTGGGTCTGGCATTCCTGGAACAGAATTGGAAAAGGAAAGCGAAAGAGTGTATCCAAAAGGCGGTTCATCTGAACCCCAAAGAATCCCGATACAAGGATGCTTTGGATCTTTTTCAGCCAGATCCGATGAAGGCGCCTTCACTTACCGCCCTGAAACTCAGCCCAAACCTAAATGATGAGAGTTTGGAATTTCTAGTTAAGGACGAACTCCGCCTGATCTTCCGTCATTCCGAAAGCGATCAGAGTAGGAGCGGAAACGATGCAGAACGCAATTGACTTGCCTGCGCATTGGCGCGACGACATTACCGAAGATGAGAAACGATGATTAAATTATTTCAGGGGGTAAACCATGGCGGATGATAAGGCAGAGCGGGGAAAGGCGATAGACCTGGCTCTGGTACAAATTGAAAGACAGTTTGGTAAAGGGTCTATTATGCGATTGGGTAGTCGGGAATCCGTCATCAATGGGGGCATCATTCCCACGGGATCGTTAGCTCTCGACTCAGCATTGGGAGTGGGAGGTGTCCCGCGTGGGAGAGTCATCGAAATCTTTGGCCCGGAGTCCAGCGGTAAGACAACTCTCGCCTTGCATATCATTTCTCAGGCGCAGAAGACCGGGGGCATGGCGGCGTTTATCGATGCAGAACACGCCCTTGATTCGGGTTATGCGAGACAACTTGGGGTTGATGTCGACAATCTGCTGGTCTCGCAGCCGGACAATGGAGAGCAGGCGCTCGAGATTTCCGAGATGCTGGTGCGAAGTGGCGCCTTGGATGTGTGTGTCATCGACTCCGTGGCTGCCCTAGTTCCTAAAGCCGAACTTGAGGGAGAAATGGGTGATTCCCACATGGGGTTGCAAGCCCGGTTGATGTCTCAGGCCTTGCGAAAGTTAACCGGAATTGTATCCAAATCAAATACGTCCTTGATCTTCATCAATCAGATTCGTGAAAAAATCGGTGTCATGTTTGGAAACCCTGAGACGACGACCGGTGGCCGTGCTCTCAAGTTCTACGCGTCGGTTCGAATCGATGTCCGTCGTATCGCTTCAATTAAGGATGGAGATGAGATTACCGGAAGTCGCACTAAAGCCAAGGTCGTCAAGAACAAGGTTGCGCCCCCGTTCAGAGATGCGGAATTCGACATCATGTACGGAACTGGAATTTCGAAAGAAGGAGATCTCATCGATCTTGGAGCTGAAAAAGGTATTCTCGAAAAAAGTGGTGCCTGGTTCTCGTATAAGGGAGAACGTTTAGGACAAGGCAGAGAGAACGCGAAACAGTTCCTTAAGGAAAACTCCGATATCAGCCGCCAGATCGATGAAGATTTGCGCCGTGCGTTGAATATCCCGATCGCTCCTACTCCTGAGTCGGGAGGGCAGCCGACGGTTTCTCCAGAGGCTGTAAACAAAGCAAAAGCTAGCCGCGGCTAGAAACTAACAGCACGTCAGACAAACGCGACTCCAATGGACTGGAGCGCGTTTGTTTATTCTCGCCTGGTATCCCCTCGTCTGTTGTTACTGCGCAGGTCCCCCTAATGTTTCCCCTAAAACTTGACGAATCAATTACTTGGTATAGTATTCCAAGAACCTCCGTTACCTGTTGATCCTAAAGTGATCCTTCTAGCTCAGAACGATAATCAACCTCAAAAGACTCTCCTCAGGGGTGTGTTCAATCGAAGTGAATTTTGGATTTTCCTGATTGTGTTGCTGAATCTTCTGTTTTTTTCCGATGCCTTGTTTACCGACAAGACATTCTTTTTTCGTGATGTGTCATTTTTTCACTACCCCTTAAAGCGTCTCGTTACCGAAGCGTATGCGCGGGGAGAATGGCCACTTTGGAACCCATACATCCAGTTGGGTCAACCTTTATTGGCGAACCCCAACTCGATGGCTTTCTACCCGACTCAGATTCTTTTTCAAATCTTGTCATTCGAAACTGCGTTCGAATTACATTTTGTCCTCCACTGTATCTTGGCAGGAATTGCCACCTTTTTCTTGGGAAGAAGGTTAGGGCTTTCCGCGTTTTCTGCCTTTCTGTCTGCTGTAATTTACAATTACAGTGGCGTGACGCTTTCCTTTGTCAATCTTTTCAACATTCTTCCTGTTGTTGCCTACTTGCCCTTGCTTACACTGCTTCTGCTTCGATTTCTGGATAAAGTGACTTTTCTAAGGCTTGCGGTTACGAGTCTCGTCTTCGGCTTCTTTTTTCTACTCCTTGAGCCATTGTCTTCGATTGCCATAGCTCTCTTCCTTGGAGGATTTCTCGGAGCCTATCTGTATTTCTCTGGAAAAGTAAGCTCTGCGAGGCTTCGGCCATTGGGGTGGGCCTTACTGGCAAGCTCATCAGGGCTGCTACTAGCGAGCATTCAAATTCTGCCCACGCTGGAACTGATTCAACATTCGGGTCGCCGGAGTGGGCTTGACTTCGGAATGGTGGCTGGTTGGTCCATGCATCCAATCATGCTCCTCCAGTTAGGGATGCCCCGAATCTTTGGTGATTACTTCCGATTAACCCAGTCCTCCTCCTGGGCCAGTGTGTTTTTTGAGAACCGAGAGCCTTATCTTCTTTCTTGTTATTTGGGGATGTTCCCCTTACTCCTGGGTTTCTTTGCAATTTGCAATTCCGGCGTCAGATGGATGACCCGGACTTTGGCTTTGCTATTGGGTATTTCTCTTATTCTTGCGATCGGAAAATACAGTCCTGTCTACCCCTGGTTGTTCCATCATTGTCCGCTTTTTCGGTACGGGCGTTACCCCGTTAAGTACCTACTCGTGTCCAATTTTTGCATCTCTTTGCTTGCCGGCATTGGTTTTGACAGAATTTGTGAAATGCGCAAAGAGTACACGATAAGGCAGCTGTTTCGGAAACGCGGGTTCATCGCTTTCTGTTTGATTGCAGGGATCATTTTTATCATTGCCGCTGGCATCATGTCTTTTCTGGAGTGGCGCAATGTGAAACAGAGTACTGATGGGGCCGAGTATTTCCAGTTCTTTACTCAAGGCAAAGAACTCCTGCTCAGCAAATTGATACTTGCCGGTTCTGTGCAGCACTTGCGCATGCAGCTCGGGCTCTTTGCTATTTTTCTGATTTTGGTTTGGATCCGGAAAATTCGTTGGCATTTTCTGCATTTTGCCGTAGTCCTAATCATCCTTTTCGATTTGCTGACAAGTAACTTTTGGATTAATCCGGTTATTCGTGATGAGTTGTATGAAACGGCTCCAGCTGCAGTCTATTTGCAGGAGAAAATGAAGCAGGAAGGTTTGTTTCGCATCTACTCTCTCGGGAACCCGGAAGCAGAGAAGGACCCACTAATGCTTTTGGGAAATAGTGATTCCATAGCCTGGCAATTTTTTTATCGGAAGTTGACACTGGCCCAGTTCCTATCGGCCAAGGACCATATCCAATATTCTGTCTTCCAACCTGTCGACCGACTGGAAACTCTGCCCAGTCAGGCGATCAACGAAGAGCTCACAAAAGCCGCTTCCTCCGAGGAAAAGCTTAGCTTGCTGGCTGGGCTGAACGTGGGCTATGTGCTGGCGGTGCATCACATCGATAGTGGGCAGGTCGCGTTGGATTCGGAGTTTGAGGTCAACAGTCCGCAACCATTGCGTTTGTACAGAGTCCTCAACAAGTTACCGAGAGCTTTTCTGGTTAATTCCGATAAATCCCAGAGCGATGCCCTGGCATACCGAGAGTATCTTTCTGTACAGTCACCGTCTGCTTCAGTGAAAAAGGACGAACGAGAGGCTCGTCAACCCTCTCTAGGGGCAGTGAAGATCTTGAGCTATTTACCGAATCGTGTCGAAATGGAAGCGACGACAGACCAAAAAAGAATTCTGGTATTAGTCGACAGCTACTATCCCGACTGGAAGGCTACAGTCGACGGTCAAGACGTTCCTGTGATTGCAGCCAATTATGTTTACAAGGCTATCGAACTACCCCTTGGCCAACACAGGATTTCAGTCTACTATCAGCCCAAGTCTTTTACCCGTGGTCTATATTTGACTCTTGGCACGATCCTGGTGTGGCTACTCTCGTGGCCTGTGTGGTGGATTTCTTCAAAGAGAGGAGCAGCCCTTAGGCATGCTTTGGCGTAAAATGGAGATCCGTTCGAAGCTTTCCAGAACGAGCGCAGCGCGGCTCCTCCTTCTCGGATTTGTCTTTCTGGCTCCGGTTGTCTTGATGCGGAGTAAGTCTGTCACGTTCGATGAAGTGACTCATTTGCCTTCCGGGTACTCCTACCTAATTCAGCATGCCGTCCGGTATAATCAGCAGCACCCGCCTTTCATCAAAGAAATTTGCGCGTTACCTCTGCTTTTGATTGGGGTCAGGACCCCAGGGAGCTTCCCCGATAGCGAGTGGAATTTCGGCGAAGAGTTCCTCTTCTCCCAGGATGCTGACAAGATTTTGTTCTGGGGGCGATTGCCGGCGGTGCTGATGTCCGTCGGGCTGGGTCTTCTGATCATGCGCTGGGCGACGGATCTGTGGGGGAAATCAGCAGGTCTCTTTGCATTGTTTCTGTATGCCTTCGATCCGACAATTACAGCTCACTCCCAGCTCGTCACGACCGATATTGGGGTGGCCTGTTTCTCCACCCTCTATTTGTACTTATTGAGGGGTTATCTTTCGGACCCCGGTTGGAAGCGGCTCTGCCTTGCCGGACTTGGATTAGGAATGGCTCTGGGTGCAAAGTTTTCTGCCATCGTTCTTCTACCTATCTCAATAGTTCTGATCATGATAAGTAGCTCGAGTGCTTCAGCAACTGCCGGGCTGGAAACTGCCAGGAAAGTGCTGGTTGAGACCAAGCCATTGATTCCTATCAAGCTACTGAGGAACCTGGGCGCTTTACTAATAATGGGCATCCTGGCGGCTCTGTTTTTGTGGATCATCTACTTTTGCCCTGCCGACCCGCAATTCTATTGGAAAGGCATCAAAGCCGTAAACCAGGACCACGGCAAGAATCCCTACTTTTACCTCATGGGAGAACTCAAACAAGGTGGATGGAAATACTATCTCGTAATTGCTTGGCTGGTGAAGACGCCCATCCCGATAATTCTCTTCCTCGCTGCTGCATTCGGGCTTTACCTTGCGCATCGAAGAGCTAGTTTATTGGATGAGGCCTTTCTCTGGGTCCCGTTTTCTGGATTTCTAATCTTTTACTCTCTGTTCGGCGACGACATCGGAATCCGCTACCTGATTCCATGTTTTCCATTCATGTTTGTTTTTGCCGCCAGACTTGTCCCGTCTCTCCAGGAGATGGGAAGGCCCTTCCGAGTAGCATTAATTGCGGGCCTCCTCTGGTTAGTCACAGAATGGGTAAGTATTATGCCGGACCATCTATCTTACTTTAATCAAGTTGCGGGAGGACCAGAGAACGGTATCGAATGGCTGGATAATTCGAATGTAGATTGGGGGCAAGGCTTGAAACAGCTCAAAGCGTATTTACAATCACATCGGATTGAAGATTATGCCTACTGTTATTTTGGAACGGGTAGGCCCCAATTCTATGGGATCACCGGAAGGCGCATAACTGACATGGATTTTTTTGTTCGTCCCACGCGAGGGCTGGTTATCCTGAGTGCTCAGTGTATTCCGCGTGGCCGGAATGTTCTCGACAAAGTATTTGGAGAAAACCCACTCAACTGGCTACGTCATCAAAAACCGGTCACCATTGTAGGACATGCCTATTATGTTTATGAGATTAACTAATGCAAACGTATTAAACTCGCGTTGCAATCCCGCTTTGGTAGCCACGTTGAGCTGAGCGAGGCGTGGGTCATTCGTAACAATACATAATGCGTTTGTATTAGTACCGCTTCATGGTGCTTTCTGACGAAAGCCCGATCTCCCCAGTCTCCGGATTGAAAGCATAAGGGAAGCCTTTAGGATCGAGTGGCAGTTGCTTGAAAAGCCCCAACTGGACCAATTCCTGCATGGATAACACTTTTCTTCCTGTCTTTTCCTCGACTTTGCTGACCACACTTTTCAGGATATCGATTTCATCGAGGGCCTGCAATCTCAGGAGATTTTCCTTCGCATTGTTTTTGAGCGGCCCACTGTCGGAAGTGTCGTAAACCTCCTGCCAGAGGAATTTCGCGGTTTCCCGGCTATTCCCTTTGGCGAGAAGTTCAGCGGCAAATGTCTTCATCCATCTGGCAGATTTAGGATTTTTACTTCCTTCAAGAAACCACTCTGCTGCCTTCCTGTAATCTTCCAAGTACCAATAGTATACAAATCCCAAATCCCTGTAGAGCTGCCACTCATCTGGATTGTACCGAATCCCCTTTTCAAGCAGAGTGATCGCTTTTGCTGGCTGCTGTGCTCCAATGGGTGATTTTTCAGACAGGAAAATAGATCCAAAACGATAAGCATGAAGTAATTGAGGATCGAGGGTTGTCGCAATATCAATCAAGGGCTCCAGTAATTTAAACTCTTTTGCATCTTGGAGGCGTTTCCCCCCGTAATACTGAACCGCCCTCATCCAGTAAATGTCGGCAATCAAGCCGTAATGTCCCAGAGAAAGAGCCTTGAGCACTTTCCCTGAAGGCCAATAGAGGGCCTCTTCATTATGATGAATGAATCCTGTTTGCCGGTCTATAGCCGACTGTAACCAATAGATCCCCAGGCAGGCAACGATGAGCAACAGCAGGGCGATGAGCTTCATTTAAAATTTCTGCGTTCAAAGATGAGGATAGAAATCAGGACCACGGCCAAAGAGTAAACCAGCCCATAGAAAAGCGATTCCAAATACAAATGGGATGCCATGAAATTGCCATGCGCCGTTGACGAGATCACATCAAAATTCTCAAAATTCGGCAGCAAGTAATATATGGTCGAGGAAATGACTTTGACTGAAAAGGAGCCACTCGCCAACCCATAGGCTTTGATGTCTGTATTGAAATGGCCGATGACGAATAGAAAAAAGGTGAATAGTGCTGAGAGTGCGGGGGTCGAGAAAGTAGAAAAGCACAAAGCGATAGCGACGACTACCATCAGCTCGATCAAAATCAAGACCCCGGCAAACAGGATCTGGATGTCCCCCACCTGAAAAGAATGTCTCAAATAAAATATGGAGGCGTAAATGCCAAAGATCATTACCGAGACATTGACGGCCAAGGTGCATACCAATCCAAGGTATTTCCCCAGGATGAATTGGTAGCGGGCTACCGGCTTCGCCAGAAGGCTATAGATTGTCTTCTTATCGATTTCTTTGTGAACCAGCTGAATACCGATGAAAATGGAAATTAAAACTCCAAATATGGAAAGGGTACTTAGCCCCAGGTTGATAATAATCTGTTTAACATCGCCAATCGTGATTGAGCTTAAGATGAGAGAACTGGCGATGATCAGGACAGCGAAGATGACGAGGTTGTAAAGGACTTTGTCACGTAAGCACTCTTTGAATGTGTTCTTGCAGATTAAAGCAATCTTCATCTTTCAATCACAGACCTCAATCATTGATCGGAAGGGTGCATGGGTACTTTCCGCGTGCCTTTGCCCACAAGGGTAAAGAAGTAATCCTCCATTGTCTGGCGGACGGGGTTGATGGAAATGACCTTGCCGTGGGCATGCTCAATGGGACTCACGATGTCACTGAGATTTGTTTCGGGGCTGACTTCCAAACGCAGGATGGAGCCACTCTCGCTGATCGAGGCAGACGGATCGAAAAGACTGCGAGCCAACTCGTAACTCATTCCAGAAACTAAGATTTCGATATACTTTACTTCTTTGGAAATTAGATCGGACAGTCTTCCTGAACCGATGAGTTGCCCCCGGCTCAAAACGGCAACGCGGTCACAAAGTGTTTCCACGTCATTCAAGATATGAGTGGAAAAGAGGATGGTTTTTTTTTCGCTTTTTAGCTTGAGAATGAGATCCCTAACTTCTCGTCTCCCCAAAGGATCGAGTCCTGACATCGGTTCGTCCAAGAAGATGACCTTTGGGTCGTTGATCAAGGCCTGCGCGATTCCAATGCGCTGGATCATGCCTTTCGAGAATTTTCGTAATTGAAGCTTGCGAGAATGGAATGTATCTGTCAGTTTCAAGTAGTATGAGACACGCTCTTTAGTTTCTGCTGCCGAAAACCCCAAGAGACCTGCATAGAAAGAGAGAAATTCCTCGGCAGTCAAATACTCATAAAAAAAAGGATTTTCGGGAAGGTAGCCAATGACTTGACGTGTGGAAACTTCAGAGACAGGCTTGCCAAGAATTTCGGCTGTGCCTGATGTGGGAAAGATTAACGACATCAATAATTTCAGTGTCGTTGATTTGCCGGCCCCATTCGGTCCAAGATAGCCAAATACCTCGTTCTCATGGACTTCTAAAGTCAGATTTTCAAGGGCAACAACCCGCTTCGTTTTCCAGAAACCTGCGGTGTAGGTTTTGCTTAGTCCCTTAATCGAGACGACAACCTGCATGAAACCACCCCAACAACTTGAAGAGATCGGAGTCCTAGCGATATCATAAGCTCAACCTTGAATGGAGCGGAATCAAAAATTAACGGTAATTCTTATCCCGTTGCGCTGACATAATTTCCATCTGCACACCAGTGACTCACGAGTCAACCCGTTTAAAAGAGGGAGTTGCACGATGGTTCTAATTCCATCCAACTCCCCCCCCAAACATCTAGTTGCCGATGGCTCCTGACGCTGAATCCGCGGCTGCCCCGATGTTGAAGCGGACCACCTGGGTCTCGTCAACGAAGAAGAAGCGGGCACCGGTTTGGGTCGCACCAGTAGATACCGACGGAGACCCGGTCGATGTGAACTGCAAGTCGGTGGAAGTCCCCGGAGTCGCAGCGAAAACATAGCCACTCTTGGTTCCGCTTCCCAGCACGTTATCGATAATGCTGTCGCCGGAAAGACCAGTCAGGCTGGTGAAATTGCCGTTGGTGGAACGATAGAGTAGTTCACCACTACCCAGTGTTCGCATGGAAGCTGTCGCCGATCCTTCGTTGGCCGAGCGTCGGGCCCTCAACAAGTTCGGAATGGCGATAGCGGCAATGATCAAAATGATCGCCACAACAATCAACAACTCAATTAGTGAAAATCCTTTACTATTTTTGGTTGCTTGCATTCTATTTCCCCCTTTTGGGTAAGTTTATTGACAGACTTGTAATCTAAATGTCCTTACTAGTTGTCCCCACCCTTTGAATGGCATGAATGATAGCGTGAGCTTTCGTTAATTCATACCATTGTACTCTTTCCGCAATCATTGGGAAAACTTTCCTTTTACCGGGCCCGATGAACACGGAGTCAGATTTGAAGAGAAAAAGAGAACGGGTGGGAGAAGACTCCCACCCGAGACAGCAGGCCTAGCAAAAAGACTAGAACTAGTTCCCAATGGCTCCTGAAGCTGAGGTAGCGGCTGCGCCGATGTTGAAGCGGACCACCTGGGTCTCGTCAACGAAGAAGAAACGGGCACCGGTTTGGGTTGCGCCGGTCGAAACCGACGGAGACCCGGTCGACGTGAACTGTAAGTCGGTGGAAGTCCCCGGAGTCGCAGCGAAAACATAGCCGCTCTTGGTTCCGCTTCCCAGCACGTTATCGATAATGCTGTCGCCGGAAAGACCAGTCAGGCTGGTGAAGTTGCCGTTGGTGGAACGATAGAGTAGTTCACCACTACCCAGTGTTCGCATGGAAGCTGTCGCCGATCCTTCGTTGGCCGAGCGTCTGGCCCTCAACAGGTTCGGGATAGCAATAGCGGCAATGATCAAAATGATTGCCACAACGATTAACAACTCGATCAACGAAAACCCCTTGTTCTTCTTATTCTTCATTTCTAATTCTCCTTTTTTTATTGGGTTATTGGAATGGGACACGATGCGCAAGAAATGGGCTCACTAAATGGGCGGGCTCGATGAGTCGGCCGCCCCTGTCAAACTAAAACGAATCACTGCAGATTGATCCGCGTAGTAATGCCTAAACCCGGTGGCTGAAGGACCTATCGATAAGGCCGGCGTTCCATCAATCGTGAATTGCAGTCCGGCAGAATTCCCGGAACCTGGTGTTGCATTGAACCTGTAGCCGCTCTTGCTTCCAACTGCTAAGCGATTGTCAGTCAAATAATCACTGCCCAGATCCTGGAGGTTTGTGAAAGTCCCGTAAGTATTTCTGTATAGATTTTCCGCGCTGATGACGGCTCTCACCGACGACGATGCCGAGGCTTCATTTGCTCTTGAAAGCGCAGCCAGATAATTCGGGATGGCGATAGCTGCCATAATGAGAATCAAGCCCATCGCGATCAACAGTTCGATCAAGGAAAATCCTCGGGACTTGCTTGAGTGCCCGACTTTCTGGATGGGTTGGATGGCATTCATCTTGTTTAATCCCTTAACTTGATTTGGTTTCGATGTTGTAAAGCCAATCATTTTTATCGTCTCCGCTTCAATGGACCATTAGGCAGATGGAGTGCCGATTTCAATTTTTTCTTTGAATTGTCGCCATAAAGATCTTAAGTCTAAGCTAATCTATTTATTTTTATAGACTTAAGCCAACGATAAAATTAGCTCTAATTGGGAGGTGTCCGAACGATTTTTGGAACAAAGTCACCGGGCTGACGAATTTTGTCAATCAATAACTACAGTTTTTTGTTGCTTTCACTGGGTAGGGCGGTGAGTTCAATGCTGATATCTTGGCTCCCCAGGAGACAATGTCTGAGCTCGCCGCTTCTCCGCAATTGATGGTTCGCTTTCACCAAGTGCTGTCAGGATCCTGCTGAGTTGAAAATGATATTCCGAATTATAGGGATCTAATTCAGTAGCTTGTCGGTAGTTCTTCTTCAAATTGAGCAATGTCGCTTGATTCAGGTTACCTTTTTCTAAGCTGTTCCTGAGTATGAGGTTCGAGTAAAGAAAAATGAGACTGCCGTCTCGCTTTTGAAGGCGAATTGCCCGTTCCAACAAAGCTTCCGCTTTCGGAAAATCATGAGCCTCTGCGTATTCGATTGCCCGCGTTGCGAGTGTTTGCGTGTAATAGCTTTTGACAGTATAGATTCCCAGGATAATGATTGAGACGAATAAGGCGAGGAGAAGGGCTCGGGTGAAAACAGAAGGGAATCTAGAATTACCAGCAGTGATTCTTCTGCCAGTCCGGGCCTGCAAGAGATACAGGGCTAAGAGAAAGATGCCAAGACCACCGAGGGAAGGGAAGTATAGGTTGATATCAATTAGATTATGAACCAACCAGGCCGAAAGTGAAACAAGCAGACTGATTTGCAACAGACCAGGTTGTTCGGGATCCGATTGTTTCGCTCGCCTCAAACGAAGCCAATCCCGGACGAGAAGAATTGCAACGATTAGGCTAAACACCAAGAAAGGGATCCCACATTCTGAAAGAAGTTGGAGAAAGGTGTTGTGAGTGTATTGAGTGACGTTTACAACCGATTGTTGATAAACAGGATTGATCGTCCCGTAATTTTCAAGACCTACTCCGCTCCACGGAAAATCACGAAATATCGACAGCGCCACTTTAAAATTGAGCCACCGCAGAGTAATGGGGTTTTCATAAATAGAGAAGTTCAGCAAACCAAATCCACGACGCTTTGAGACCCAGAAGATCCAAGTTCCAATCGCCAATGAGGTAACGATCAACGGGAGAAGTACTGCGCGAAGGGATATTTTCTGTTGTTTGATCCAGTAACGACTTAGGAACGCAAGAGAGACTAGGAGACAAAGCCACCCTCCGAATGACTGGGTCAGAATCAGAACGACTAGGCCTAATGCAACTTGAAGTATGAGGGCGAACCGAATGAATGGATTTTGAGAAATTTTCTTTAAGAGGACTTCGGAATTCCGCCACTCCGCAGTACAGACAGGGTTGGATGATGAACAGGCTGAGTATGCCAGAAACAATTGCAGAGGTAGCATCATACAGACAAACCCCGCCAGGGAATTGGGAAGGGCAAAGTTTCCAAAGACTCGCCCGGATGAAACACGAGTCAAAAGCGCTGACTTGAAACCTGGATCCATTGACTCGGTATGGGCCAATAAACTCTTGAGTTTCGACAAGCCAATAAAGTATTGATAAATGCAATATAGATTGACCGCGAATGCAACGAGACACAAAAAAAAGATGGCCTGCAATATTTGTAATCGTGAGGGAATGGCTACGTTCAGATAAAAAAAGAGACAAGCAAAGCCGAAAAACAACCCAAAAAGTTCTAAAGAGCGGTGCGCATTGATCGTCGAATAAAAGGAAGGAAGAATAGCCAGGAACGGCAAAAAGGAAATGAGGAGATACTTCTCAATTTCATCATATGTGGGGGAGCGGAGTTCGCAAATGCAGACTAAGAGCGCGGCCAGCAGGGCAACACTGATCAGCAGATATTTGGACTGAAAGAAGATTTCACCGGGATAAAAGAGGTTTGCCGAAAGAGCAAAGAGGAGCAGCATAAAGATCCAGGCTTGCGCTCTGTTTCTTGAAACCTCAAAACCAATTGATCTCTGCCCTGGATCGAATGACTTCTCTTTCTGACCCAGCCGGTCTTCTACCGGCTTCGCTCCAGAGGGGGGTGGCTGGGAGCGGCTGAGCATGAAATTCTACCTCTCGAATCGATGTCTCCGGGGGCTTTCAATGGGTTCCAAATTGTGGCAGATTATTGTCGGGATCGTTCCTTAATTTGCAGCCTGGGCTCGCTGGGTCGCCATTTTCTCGCGAACTGCCGCTGAAACGGCCTCAATCTGCTTCATCATCTCTTCCCCTGGATTGGTCCGCGTTTTGGCCTTTTCCCAAGCCGTCAGAGCTTCATTGTATTGGCCCTTTGCCTCATGGCAGAAGCCCGATCGAAAGTACCCGTCCGGCAGTTCGGGAAATTTTCGAATCATGTTCTGAGCTACTTCCAGGGCGGCGTCATTTTCGCCCATCCGAAGATAAAGCACAGCAATATTGTCCTGGGAGCCAATGTTCCTGGGATTAACATAAGTGGCTCTGAAGAACATGAAAAGGGCTCGGCGCACATCCCCTTTACGAACATAGACCGAGCCGAGATTATTTAGGGCTGTGTCGGCATCTGGACTGACGTTAACTGCATGATAAAGACGCTCAATTGCTTTGTCGAGTTGCCCTTTTTCAATGTAGTACCCACCGAGTCCGATTAGCGAAAGATGATAGGCTGGGTGAATGGCCAACGAAATCTTGTATTCCAGACCTGCACGGTTGACCAATTTCTTCGAGTAGTAATAAAGCCCCAAATTGTAATGAGCGACCTCGTTATAGAAATTCTTGGCGATGACATCATTCCAGAGGGCCGGGGTGTTCTTCCACGCCTTTGCTTGATCAACCGCATTATAGACGAGCACTCCGAGCCAGAGCCCCATGACTCCAAGGCAGGTCCCTCTAATCAGCTTCCATTTGTTTAGGGCATCAAAGACATACAATAAAAGGGATGCCAAGAGTACCCAGATTCCAATCTCTGGAATGTACAAATAACGGTTTGCCATGATTACCGGTAAGGGGACAATATTCATTACCGGGATCAGAAAAATTACGAAGAAGCCCCACCAGAACAGGAGTCTTTTGGATTTCAACAGAAGTGCAACCGTGATTGCCAACGACAAGAGAAGAGGGATCCAATATCCGATATCCCGGAAAGACGGGGCTTTCAAGGCAATATACAGAGCCGACAACTCTGTGGGCCAAAACATCAACATAAAATATTGCCGGAACAAATCGCCAGCCGCAAATAAACTGAGCAATGGACCCCCGGTATGGTACGAATGCAAAGCCGATCTTGCCCCCGCGGCGTTGATGGAAAAGAAGGTGATGATCTCGGCTGAAGCAATAAAAGGGATCTTGTCATAAAGAGTGAGCTCCCTGATTTTCTTTCCATGGAAGCAATAATCATAAAGAAGGAAAACTAGGGGGCCTACCACCGTACTTGCCTTAGAAAGAATCGAAAGTTGAAAGAACAGGAGGGAGCCTAAATAATGGGCCCTCGAGCCAAGTTCCCGGTAGCGAATGTATTGATAAAAAGAGAGGAGAAAGAAAAAAGTGGCCAACAAGTTCTTACGTTCGGACGCCCAACTGACGGACTCCACGTTTACGGGATGAACCGCAAACAGCAAAGCACTCAATAAAACCACTCGTTTTGACAGGCCTAACTTAAGGAGCAGAAAGTAAAGGGTCACGATACAGGCAAGGTGAAGCAGGACATTGTGAATGTGGTAGCCAGCCGCCTTAAGACCAAAGAAACGGTAGTCGAGTGCGTAAGACAGCAGGGTTACCGGAGCGTAGTTTGCGAAAAACGGCTCGGTGAGTATCCTATTCAGATTAGTGAGGCTTAGAGAGCGGATCAGCGGGTTATTTAGAATGTATTCGGGATCATCCCAATTGGTGAATTCCTTTGGGAGGGAAAAGAGATATAGAAGAAAAGTAGCTAAAAGGATAACGCCCAACCCGCCGTATTGATCTCTTTGACGGGGAAGCCATGCTTTCAGTTTAGCAACCGCGAAGCCTGGCGCGGACAGATGAGATGGAGTCTCCGGAGCCGAACTCATAGAGATACCGTTTCTGTCCGCAGAAGTAAGGCCATGGAAAGAAGGGTCCTGCCAGGTGTCCATTGTTACGCGACTCTAAACTGCTGCCTTGAATTGTGATACATGCGTCCCCATTTTCCTTTTCCCTTATCAACGCTGGAGCGTACTTCAAATCGGATAGACTGAAACATCGGGGAAACAAAATCACTGCATCTGTGGCTGACTCCTCGCCACTGTCCGAAGGACCCCGCCTCTTCCCAGCAGAGCCTCCACAACTGAAAACGAGGTTGCCGGCACCGCCAACATTCCAGCTATCAGGAATTGAAGGGCTTTTTGGTGCCACGGTGGTGAAATTTCTCTTTTAAGCAGCCGATAAAGCAATTCTGTGGAGAATCCCAAAAGGTTTAAGGAGCTCTGCAATGCCCCAAAAGGACACTGCTCCCACGAAAAGGTGCTCTGCTCCCTAACTTGGAATCGTGATTTGCTTAGTAATTCATTGAGGCCCTTCTTGCTGAAATGAGTGAGGTGCCGGTGAAGATCCAAGTGGAACCAGTGTTTTCCTGAGAATTGAGACTGAAGGCTGCTGTAATTTGGAACTTCCAGAAGCAAGAGTCCGCCGGGTCTTAGCATGCGATTAATGAGACTCAAGTATTGCTCAGGCTCTTCCAAATGTTCCAGCACATGCCACAAAATGACCAGATCGAAAGAACGGGGTTCCAAGCCACTCTCTGCCAGCGGGGTGGTGTAGATCCGCAAACCAACGGTTTTGCGAGCTCTTTGGGCAGCTAACTCTGAACGCTCCGAGCCGTGGCATTCATGTCCTAATTGGGCGAGTTGTTTGAGAAGCAACCCTCTCCCGCAACCGATCTCAAGAATCCGACTATGAGGGGCAACCATTTCATGAATTCTTCGGGCACGCATCCCTGTGATCCAGCCAACCAGACTTTCCACGACATTTAGAAACTTTACATTTTCCGGGCCATAGTACGTTGCTGAATAATGTTTCTCGAGTTCTGTAAGATTGGGTCGCGGATCAGTGTAAGAAATCCCGCATTGTTTACATTGAATCAACTGAACGGCGGGCTGTATGGTTGGAGAAACCAAGAACTCCAGAGAATCACAGGCGATACAGGGGCTAAGCTTCATTCTCTCTAGTTGAATTGTTTGAACTTGATGATTCGGCATTTGAAAAGCAGGTACTTGAGAATAGTCACCAGAATGGAAAGCCCATAAATGACACCGGATTTGAAGCTCACCGAAGAAGAATCAAAGGCATAGCGGGTTGAAACAGGGATCTCCTTGAAGCGCAGTTTCTTAAGGACAAACTGAACCAGGATTTCGTTGTCAAAGACAAAATTCTCGGAATTGGCCTCAAAATTGACCGACTCCAAAGCATGACGGTTGTAAGCGCGATAGCCGGTATGGAATTCGGTAAAGTGGGTTCGGAGGACAATATTCTCCAGGCCTGTAAGGAAACGATTTGCAATATATTTGTAGAAGGGCATTCCCCCTTTTAACGGATGTCCCAGCATTCTGGATGCCAGTACGACGTCCGCCTCATTCCTCAGGATAGGCTGGACGATGTCTTTGGCGATGCTGGGATCGTATTGATAATCTGGGTGCAACATGACCACGATATCCGCACCTTCCTTCAATGCCATGGTGTAGCAGGTTTTCTGATTGCCTCCATAGCCCCGATTCTTTCTGTGACGGATGCTGGTGATGTTCAGTTTCGTGGCGACTTCCAGTGTGTCGTCAGAGCTGGCATCGTCGACCAGGATAATCTGGTCGTAGCTTCCTTTTGGAATAGCATAGTATGTTTTTTCAAGCGTCAGTGCCGCATTATAGGCGGGCATGACGATGACAATCTTCGGTTGCATTTGGGGAAGGTTCTCGAGTGTTGGCTTATTCTGTTCGGACGACTTCTCGGCCGTAACAGTCATTTCTTTTACGGTTAGCATAAGTCAAAATTCCGTTTAAAGCATCCTTGAAAACCACAGGCTGGAACCCGAACGGGAAATAGGATCTATTTAGACCCTCACCGGATTCGCCACCAAGTCAAAATAGAGCGCCGAGTAGTCGCTTAACATTTTTTCTAGCGAAAAACTTTCAGCAATAGTTCGGCCCCGTTGCCCCATTGTGGTCCGGAGGGTCTGGTCGCCGAGCAGGTAAACGATTCGGTCTGCCATCTCCTGGGTCTCCCCGGGAGTCACGAGGAAGCCGTTCTCCCCATCCTGCGTGATTTCGGGGACTCCATCCACATTGCTTGCAACAATGGGAACCCCGGTAAGAGCCGCTTCCACTAGAACTCTGGGAAGTCCTTCCCAAAGAGAAGTCAAGAGAAAGACATCAAAGGTCTCGAGAAGGTCCGGGATGTCTCTTCTCCATCCCAATAACATCACTGCGTCTTGAAGTTGGAATTGCTTGATTAACATTTCCAACTGCGGTCGTAGGCTACCATCCCCCACGATGACAAAACGGACTCCGGGCAGCTTGTTCCTAATTTTGCAGGCAGCCTGTAAGAAATGATGCAGCCCCTTCGAAGGCGTAAACGAAGCCACGGTCCCTACGATCATATCGGTTGGAGCCACGCCTAACTCCATTTTTTTTTGGACTTTCGAGACCCCTGACTTTCCAAAAAGGTTGAGGTCAACTCCAGACCGGATGAGGGAGCAGCCTTGTCTTCGAAATATTTTATAATTCTCTCCTTTGATTCGGTTTCGATCGGAGACAGCGACAAAACGGGTGGTGATTTTTGCAGTTAATCTCTCGACCCCCACATAAAGCTGTCTTTTTAGGACGCCATGGGAATCACTGAAACCAAATCCGTGAAAAGTATGCAGTATCACAGGGATTCGGGCCGCCCAGGCGGCCCATCTTCCAACGATGCCCGCTTTAGGAGTGTGGGTATGGACCAGATGAGGTTTCTCGGACTGAAGGATTCGCCGAATTTTCCTGGTAGCTTGCAGGTCTGACCAAAGCCCGGACGGTCCGATATGACGTCGTAATTCCGGAACTTGATAATGCTTGATCCATCGAATCCTTTCTAATTCCGGGAGCAGTAACCCCCCCGGGCCAGTGATGACAATCTGCTCGAAACAAGCTGGGTCCAAACGTTCACCGAGATAGAGAACCGCTTGTTGCGCGCCACCAAGATCCATCCGGGTAATAATCCGCGCAATCTTGATTTTCATAGAGTCATGTCGATTTTCTTCAAATAATACGCAGTCGACAAACAACTGAAAAATGTGGCGCAAACAATGATACAAACTCCCTGTGAATTCAACCGGGTCAAAAGCAGGCCCAAAGCTCCAAGCGTGATTGCAGCCACGTAGCTTAGGATTACCGTTTGTCCGACGTTCAATCTCCATTTACGCAGTCGGAGCGCGAAATGATCCGGGCTCCCTTGCATAATTGGGTTTCCACGTCGAAATCGGAGGTATATGACGAGGAGCATATCAAAGATGGGTACCCCAAGAATGAAAATTGGCGCAAGAGTTCCTAATAGACTGAATCGCGTATAGGATCCATTCATGGATAGAGCCGCCAGCATCAACCCGATAAATAAACTGCCCGTGTCTCCCAAATAGATTTTTGCCGGGCGGAAGTTGTATCTTAGGAATCCCACCAGACTTCCTACAAGGGCGATCGATAACGGGACAATAAACTCTCTACCGCTTTGAAAATTGATCACTACCAAGAATACCGCCGCAATCGCCCCCACACCGGATGCCAAGCCATCCATGATATCAATCAAATTCAAGGCATTGGTGATGGCCATAACCCATAGGATAGTCAGAGCTATCGCAAACCAAGGCGGAAAAATGGAAAGCTTAATATAGATCGATGCCTTGACGAGGACCGCTGCTGCGATAAATTGCCCCAATAATTTAATTTTTGGACTCAACACGCCCAAGTCATCAATCAATCCCAAGATGACTACAATGGCGCCTGCCAGCAAGATTCCTAATACTTCTCGACTATATTGATAGATCAAAGCCGTCGTGAGAAGAAAGGAAAGATAGACTGCTAACCCCCCCAGATAGGGAACCGGTTCCTTTTGCTTCTTCAATAAGCTGTCGGGCTTATCCATAATTCCAAACTTCAAAGCTGCCTGCCGACACACAGGTGTTAAATAAGAAGACAGCAAAAAAGCCAGTATGAAAGTCGCGACGTAGACTAGCATGGGGAATGACCCAGATCTATCCGGCGAGTTAAGGCCGAGATAATACTACCCCTCTCATAAACTTTCTTTCTGAAACGGGGTGGAGAGTGGGGGAATTTACCCGCAACAAGATTCTTTGGACAACAGTTCTTCGTAAAAATCATCGTATTCTTGAAGCATGCCGTCGAGACTGAATTCTCTTCTAATTCGATCATAGGCCAAAGTGGCCATGACTCTTGCTTTTTCGGGGTTTAGCAGGAGCGAGCGAATTGCATCTGCCAGCCTGGACGGGCTTCCTGGCGGCACAAGTAAGCCGTTCTGTTCATGGCGCACCAATTCACCAACGCCACCCACATCTGAAGCAACGACTGGAACGAGCGCGGCCATGGCTTCCAATACGGCATTGGGAAATCCTTCATAGAGAGAAGGCAAGACAAAAACATTCATCAACCTTAGGCAATGAACCGGTGGATTCCTTTCCCCTGCAAAGATAACGTTTTGGGAGACCCCTAATGCTGCTGCCTGATTGGCCAGGTTAACTCGCTCCGGTCCATCTCCTACAACTAGCAGCTTCAAATCTGGAAATTCGCATCGCAACAAGGCAAAGGCATCAATCAAATGTCGAATCCCTTTTTGATGATGAAGTCGTGCCACCGTTCCGCACACAAGTGAGTGGGGTCCGATACCAAATTGTAAGACGGAATTGCCGTGATCTTCGGCCCGACCGCTGGAAGTAAAGATAGAGAGATCAATTCCATTGCGAATGACCCGGACCTTTTCAGCATCGATGTGGGAACGTTTACAAGTGACCTCCTTGACGCGCTCTGAAACCGCTAGATATTGAGTCACGAGAGATGAAGTCAGACGGTCCAAGAAGAAATAAAAGGGACGGTCGTTTTCAATAATTCGTATCGATGAGATGTTAATGGAGACTCGACAGAGATTTGCCGCGATGCGGGCCAGGAGATTGGCGCGAAAAAGAAAGGCGTGAATGATTTGAGGGCGGAAGGATCTAATCTTACTGATGAGCCTGGGAAGGGAAAACAGATAGGACAAAACCCCATGAAAGCCAGAGTCGTTTGCCATATCTAATGAGTAAACAGGAATCCCGAGCGATTCGAGTTGCTCTCCATAGGGGCCTTTGTGCTTCAAAGAGCAAACCGCGACACTCACTCCCTCTTGATGGAGATGTTTCGCAATCGCGGAAAGAATTTTCTCGGCCCCTCCAATATGGGTGGTCGTGGCAATGAAAAGGATTCGCTTAAGAGGTTGCGACTTTGAATGCATCATTGCATGTTCCGCCTAGGCGCCCCCGGTCCATTTCGGGTCAAAGGAAGAATGAAGTAACTGCATGTGTTCTTTCCATTGAATTCAGATCTCAAGGGGATGTGCCATTGGAGTCGCACCATCCACAAAAACTTGATGCCAAATCTCTAAAACCAGCAGATTCCATATCTTGTAAGCATGATCCTTTCTACCTGTGGAGTGTTCCGACAGGAGCCGCCCCACTTGTACGGGCTCAAAATAATTCCTGTTGATGCTTTTCTCACTCAAAAGGGTATCCTTGGCAAATTCCCGCAATGGCCCACGGAACCAGTGGTTCAGTGGGACACCAAACCCCATTTTCTTCCGATTCAGAATGTCATGAGGAAGAATCCCCTTCAAGGCCCGTTTCAGCAGATACTTTGTTTTTGTTCCACGTAATTTAAACCGAGCGGGTAAACTCGCTGAGAACTCTACAAATTTGTGGTCCAAGAAAGGCGATCGAAGTTCTAGCGAATGGGCCATGCTTGCAATGTCAACTTTTGCCAAGAGGTCATTTGGAAGATAAGACTCATAATCGGTTCTGGAGATACGATCGATCCAGTGAAGAGACGATCCCTGTTCCAGAAGGGAGCTTAAGAAACGGTCCGCAGTTGGATAACCTTTAAGGCGTCGGGTAAAGTCTGGAGTGTAAAGAGCCCTTTTCGAATTGTCGTCAAAGAGCGTCATTAACCCAAGATAGTCGGTTGTGAAATCTCCGGAACTCGTTCTCAAAAATCGTTTAAACTTCCGCAAGAGATTGCGCTTTTGTGCTTGCTCAGGAAGAATGTCGCCCACCCGCTGTAGGCACTTTCGGCCTCGTCCAGGCAGCTGATTCAGGTAGGAGAAGAACTGCATGGCCAAATACTTCTCATAGCCTGCGAATGCTTCATCTCCGCCGTCCCCGTTCAGGGCCACCGTCACGTGGCCCCGTGTCATTTGAGAGAGATAATAAGTCGGAAGGGCTGAAGAATCTGAAAACGGTTCATCATAGTGCCAGACCAGCTTTGGCAAAACCTCTATGGCATCAGGTTTTACTATGAACTCGTGATGATCGGTTTGAAAGAGATCTGCGATTCTGCGAGCGTATGAGAGCTCGCTGTAGTCATCCTCTTCAAACCCAATTGAAAATGTCTTGACCGGTGTATTCATGTTTCTTGCCATCATTGCGACGACGGCGCTCGAGTCGACTCCTCCGCTTAAGAATGCCCCTAACGGGACATCACTCTTAAGTCGAATGCGGGTAGACTCCTCCAGCTGGTTTAAGACCCTTGCTTCCAGCTCGCTCGTTGATTGAAAGGAGATCTTTTGTGAAAAATTCGGCTCCCAGTACTTCGTGAAACGAAATTCATTGCGTTTGCAAATGAGACAATGGGCAGGGGGTAGTTTTTGGATATCCCTGAAAATACTGCGTGGGGCGGGGATGTATTGATAGCTCAAATACTGGTCGATGGCCTGGAGGTCAATCTCTTTGGCAACCCGAGGATGGAGAAGTAATGCTTTCATTTCTGAAGCGAAAGCAAAAACCCGAGAGTCTCTATAATAGTAGAGCGGCTTCTTACCTAGGCGATCGCGCGCCAAAAACAATGTCTCGTCACGTGAGTTCCAAATTGCAAATGAGAACATACCGCGCAATCGGTTGACGCAGGCTTCCCCTTCAGTTTCGAACAGATGTAGAATCACCTCCGTATCCGCATTGGATCGGAAGCGATGACCGTGATTTTCCAGTTCTGGTCGCAGTTCCTGGTAATTGTAGATTTCACCGTTAAAAACAATCCACAGGGTCTCATCCTCATTGGGCATCGGTTGGCGGCCAGCTTCGGACAAATCGATGATACTGAGGCGCCGGTGTCCTAGGCAAATAGATTGATCCTGATAGAGGCCTTCCTGGTCAGGCCCACGATGCCTTAGACGTTCCCCCATTTGTTGGGCGATACGGCTATCCAAGGGGGAGTTCCTATCTAGATTGAAACTGCCAAATATGCCGCACATTCGTCACAAGTACTCCGAAGTCCTGCACATTTCAGACTTCGCGAAAGCCATTGAGTGGAAAGGCAAATAAGGAGGGATCTGCTCTAACTCAGCATCCGGTCAAGAAAAATAGTTCTATTCCCTATCGCACAGAAATTTCTGTTAAATTATTTGGCCCCAGCCATTCTTGCAGCTGAAGGCAGAAAAAGAAACATTTCATTCTAGCTTCTTCTAACCCTAATTATTGTATCGTCGACTGGAATGATTCGCATGAGTGGGAATGTCATGAATCTACGGGCCCATGAGCGAGATATATTTGACAGTAACAAACGCTCTCAATGACGAGGCAATGGGATTTTCAAGCGGTCCGAAAATGAATACGGAGGGTCACGGGGTTCAGTGTAAGATTGGTCGGTTGAAACAAGCAACCAACTAACTCTATTATTGATTTCCGAATAAAATAATCATGAGAAAGAAAAAACCAAGCCTGAAAAAGTTGACGATGGCGATCTTCCTGGTTGTTGGACAAATCCTGATTTCTGCTTTCGCATATTCGCAGACAGCTATCCCCGTCATTCGGGTCCCACGGCTTGAAAACCCTCCCAATATTGATGGTGATTTGTCGGATTGGAAGCCCTGGGCTTTTACCGACGGGCTCTGGGATATCTACCGCGTTCAACAAAGTTCCTGGTACGAGCCGGGCCGGAATCGACTCACAGACCATGGCAATGAGCCATCTCCCCAAGACGACCTAAACGCTCGGTATTTTATGGCGTGGGACGAGACCTATTTGTACTTTGGAGCCGAGGTGCACGACAACGTCAATGACGTTGCCGATCCTGCTCCTGAAGACAAACGTTGGTACTTTAAAGACTGCATTTGTTGGTTCATTGAAGCTCCCCGGGACGAAGTCCCTGAGTCATTTGGTCAGGGAGACAATGCCTTTTGTTTTGTGATCGATGTCAGCCACCCGAAGTATGGTGCTTGGTGGCGTCATGGTGCTCCGGGAAAAACATACATTGAAGAACCCATCCCAAAAGGTGCCGGTGATTACTCAATTAAGATGAACCCATGGGGCACCGGAAAAGGTGACTTCATTCTCGAGGCTCGGGTGAAGATGGCTGAGACGTTGAGCCAAAGCGACCCCAAGTGGCACAAACCTAAAGTGGGAGACGAGTATGGATTGGAAATTGTCCATACGGATCCAGATGGAGGTGACTATGGCGGACATTTGCTCATTTACGGCAAAGGGGACGATGATTCTACCTGGGGGAAGATGATCTTGACCGGGCCAATCCAACAAGTAGAGCGGAAGAGAAACTAGAGCCTGCTTGCTAGAAGAAGTCACACCTGCGGCTTGGGGATTCATAGAACGCGCGCGTGGGAGCGCCCGCTCCACCTAGTGACGCTCACGCAAATTCGGAATTCGGGATTATTTCCCTTTCGGATACAGTAAGGGCCAACCTCGTCATGCAGATGGTCGATCCAAGTCGTAGGGCTTATACTTCTCCACTTTCTCAAAAGCATCGGCGATCAAGCGGGTGTCTAGATTGTCGACAGCGAGTGCTCCGGCTTGCGAAAGATACCGCCAGGCTAATTCATAGTCTTGTTTATTTAGAACTGGATAGCTGCGTTCCAGGCCGTCAAAAAAGGCCGTCAGCCCAACGCTGACAAAAAAATCCACAGCGACTCCACGACTTTGTTCCAGTCGATCAGAATCCCACAAGTAATTGCTTGCATTCGCCGTTTCGATGTCATCCACCACTCTGTCTAGATCTTCTGCACGCAGTTTGAAGCCATCTAATTGAGCACCTTGCTTTAAGGCAAAGACCATCCAGCATTGGCCGCAGGACGAGTAGCCGCTGCGAAGGACGTATTCCCAGATAGGAGCGGCATTTAGAAGCTTGCCGCATCCCGGACAATCCACCAGATTAAGAAAATCTGAGAGTTCCGAATAGATCCCGTCACCACGGTCAGCCATGGCAAATCTCTCCTTTCAAGAAAGAAACCTTTGTGCCCACTGAAAATCCATTTCTATCAACTTGGCCCCGTCAGTTGGAGAGCCAAAAATTGAATGCCAATGATCGTTTTGGCGTCGTTAATTTTTGCGCTGTGAATCAGTTCCAATAGCTCTGGAAGTGTAAAAGAGAGAACCTCGAGTTCTTCGTCATGGTCTCCACCGGCCTGGCACGGTCGGAGGTTTTCGCCCAGGTAAAGGTGAATTTTTTCGTCACAGAATCCAGGGGTGCTGTAAAATTCAGCCATCTTCTTTAAACTGCCGGCCGTGTAACCTACCTCTTCCTCAAGCTCCCGAGCAGCAGTAACTTCGGGTGCTTCCCCGGGGTCGATCTTTCCTGCGGGCAATTCGAGGAGAATTTCCTGCATGGGATAGCGGAACTGTTTTACCAGGAGGATTTTCCCGTTGGGGAGAACAGGTACTATCGCAGCCCCCCCGGGGTGATGGAATACTTCGCGGATTGTCTCAATCCCATTTGTCGTTGTAATCTCATCAACGATCAGATTGACAATGCGTCCTTTGTAGATTTCTTGACGTTTTCTTAGAGAGTGCGGGATTATCAAAATAAGACCTGCCTTCTGGTTCCACCCAGCATCTCACGCCAAAGACAAAATCTAAGAGGGGGAAGGGGGAAAAAAAATCCCCAGTGGAAACTGAGGATTCTAGCGACGACTGATTTTAAGGGGATTCAGCATGCTCCAGTGAGCGGAAACCCTGAAACGAAAAACACTCTACTCACGCAGAGTGCTCGAGCCCTATTTCTCTTTTTCGTCTTCCTGTTTGGCCTTGGATTTTTCTGTTTTCGACTTCCCGCCAGCTGTTTTAGCGGCGGCAGTGCGCTCTGCCTTCTTAACACTGAGCTCACTCCCCAGCAGTTCGATGACTGCCCTATCCGCTCCGTCGCCTTTGCGATAATCTAATTTGACAATCCGGGTATAGCCTCCGTGACGATCTGCAAACCGGTTAGCAATAACGTCAAAGAGCTTCTTGACGACAGCTGCGTTCAGGAGCTGCGTCGCAGCCTGTCGGCGCGCGTGCAGCCCTCCGTCTTTACCCAGGGTAATGAGCTTTTCAGCCACTGGACGCAGTTCTTTTGCTTTCTCAACGGTCGTGGTAATTCGTTCATGCTCGAAGAGAGAAGTGCATAGATTTCTTAACAATGCACGGCGATGAGGAGTCGGCCGTCCCAACTTTCGACCGTGGACCCGATGTCGCATTGGCAATATCTCCTTACAAAATCAAAACAGTTCAACTGCCGGCTTCCCTCCGCATCCTTGGCTTTTTCTGGACGACTTGACTGAGGCACGGAAAGAAGAAACGGTGGCTTTATTCACTCTTTACTGAAGCCGCAACGGGCTGGCCCCGCTCGTCCAAAGTCATTCCCAAGCTTAAACCCATACTCGCGAGAATCTCTTTGATCTCATTCAGCGATTTACGGCCAAAATTCTTAGTCTTCAGCATTTCTGATTCTGATTTCTGGACCAATTCCCCAATCGTCTTGATATTGGCATTTTTCAGGCAGTTGTAAGAACGAACGGAGAGTTCCAGTTCCTCAACTGATTTCGAAAGGTTCTCGTTAATTAATTCTGCAGGTTTTTCGGGCTTTTCTTCGCGGGTTTCCGGCTGCTCCTCAAAATTAATGAAGATGGACATATGGTCTTTGAGAAGCTTGGCGGCAAAACCAATCGAGTCCTGCGGTGTGACGCAACCATTGGTCCAGACATCCAGTGTTAACTTTTCGTAATCCGTAGTCTGCCCGAGACGGGCCGGTTCGATGATGTAATTGACTTTCTTAACGGGGGAGTGAACCGAGTCCACCGGAATGTAGCCAATGGACAAATCTTCGTCAAAGTTCTTATCGGCAGAGACGTAACCACGCCCGTTTTTCAGTCGCATTTCAATGGACAGCTTTCCCCCTTCGCTGACGGTTGCCAAATAAACGCTTTTATCAAGAATCTCAACATCGGCATCGGACTTTATTTGGCCTGACGTCAGAACTCCTGGTCCGTCTGATTCCAGATAAATTGTCTTAAAGCCTTCAGAATTTAAGCGGAAGGGCACTTGCTTTAAATTGAGAATGATATCCGTGGCGTCTTCGACGACTCCCGGAATCGGAGAAAACTCGTGCAATATGCCCTCAACTTTGAGGGCGGTGACAGCTGCCCCTTCAATCGATGACAACAAAACCCTACGTAAGGCATTACCGATCGTTGTTCCAAACCCACGTTCAAATGGTTGGGCGGAAAACTGACCATAATTTCGGTTGTTCTCATCAGAAACAATGGAGAGTCTTTTGGGTTTCTGAAAACCTTTCCATAACATAAACAAAGCGGCCTCCAAGATCTTGCCGTTAATGACAAGATTCAATGTGGTAAATTAAAATCCCATTGTTCCGAAAATCCTAAAATGTGAATCCATTACTTGGAATAAAGCTCAACAATCAATCGTTCTTGTACTGGGAGATTGGTATCCTCACGCTTCGGTAAGGCCAAAACTTTTCCTGAGAATTTGGTGCTATCGAGTTCCAGCCAACTTGGGATGCCCCTGCTTCCAATCATCTCCACCGCGTTGACAACCGTGGGTATTTTCTGACTTTTCTCTGTCACTGAGACGATGTCGCCCGGCTTGACCTGGAAAGACGGAATGTCTACCTTTGTGTTATTTACCCGCACATGGCCGTGGCAGACTAGCTGCCGTCCTTGAGCCCTCGAAGAGGCAAAGCCCAAACGGTAGACCGTGTTATCAAGGCGCCGCTCAAGCATTTGCAAAAGCAGTTCTCCGGTCACACCCTTTTGTCCAGAGGCCTTCTCGAAATAATTCCTAAATTGATTTTCCAGAAGTCCGTAGATTCGTTTAACCTTTTGTTTCTCACGGAGCTGAAGACCATAACCAACGATCTTGGATTTTCTAGCTTGCCCATGCTGGCCGGGCGTGAAATTTCGTTTCTCGATGGCGCAAGAGTCCTTAAAGCAGCGATCCCCTTTGAGAAATAACTTCATGCCTTCTCGGCGGCATAATCGGCAAACAGATTCTCGATACCTTGCCAAATTAATCCTCCCGTTCGACTAGCTTTCTGATTTGAATATCAAAATCTTTCGTAAATGACCGCATTTTCTGATGAAGATCGCGGAATCGGAAACCGCGCCACACCGTTAAACCCGCCGTCTTTTTGGAGGCCGGCACCCGTTATGGGGAATCGGCGTGACATCCCGGATGGATTTCACTTCTAACCCCGCACTCTGTAACGCACGGATCGCCGACTCACGCCCAGACCCTGGCCCTTTGACCAAAACGTCGATTGTCTTCATGCCGCATTCGCGCGCTCGTGAAGCAGCTGACTGAGAGGCTTGCTGCGCTGCGAATGGGGTCCCTTTCCTCGATCCTTTGAATCCCAATGAACCGGCGCTGGACCAGCAGACCAAGTTTCCTTGAGTGTCCGTGATACTCACAACCGTATTATTAAAGGTTGCTTGAATGTAGACCATCCCGTTCAAGACAACCCGTTTTTCCTTTTTCTTGAATGTCTTCTTCTTGCCGGTCTTGCTTGGTGCCTTCGCCATTTCCCTCCGACTCCTCTATCGTGGAATCCTCAAAAACTCTTATGTCTTTCCAGTGGGTTTCTTCTTTCCGGCAATGGCTCCCTTTCGCGGTCCCTTGCGAGTTCTCGCGTTGGTGTGGGTTCTCTGACCACGAACCGGCAAGCCTTTCCGGTGGCGCAACCCGCGGTATGAGCCAATTTCCATTAACCGTTTGATATTCATCGAGACTTCCTTGCGAAGGTCTCCTTCGACGGCTCCTTGATCTTCGATGAGCTGGCGAATTTTTGTCACCTCATCTTCAGTCAAGTCTCTGACCTTAGTATCCACATTAATGGCGGCAAGCTGGCATATCCGGGAAGCTCGGGATCTGCCAATCCCATGAATATACGTCAGCCCCACTTCGACCCTTTTGTCTCTCGGCAAATCAATTCCGACAATACGTGCCACTTTTCCCCCTAACTCCGGCGCTGTCCATTCAATCTGTGGCCAGGAAAAAATCTATCCCTGCCGCTGCTTATGTTTAGAATTTGTGCAAATCACCCGGACCACTCCACGACGATGGATGACCTTGCACTTATCACAAATCTTTTTTACGGAAGACCTGACTTTCATTGGTTAGTCCTGAACAAATTTACTTGTAGCGGTAGACGATTCTTCCCCGAGTCAAATCGTAAGGGGAAAGCTCAACCGCAACTTTATCGCCTGGAAGAATTCGAATAAAATTTTTTCTCATTTTCCCGGAAATGTGAGCCAGAACGACATGTTTGTTATCAAGCTCTACCCGGAACATGGCATTTGGCAACGGCTCCAAAACAGTCGCAACGACTTCTATGGCTTCTTCTTTTGACATTCTAATTCTCTACCCGTATCCATCCACTGAACTGGAGTCAAACACAACAGTATAGACTAGAACCATGTTTATCTTCAAGCGTATAGCGTTCAGACAAGAGGTGCTGGTTTGTCGAAGCTAAGCTTTTCGTCCTCTAACTCTTCGGCCTCGCGGTCCCAAGAACCCATCATAGTGTCGCATGACCAGCTGCGCTTCAACCTGTTGGACTGTGTCCATGGCAACGCCGACCACAATGAGGAGGGAAGTCCCTCCAAAGTAAAATTGGACACCCATCCCGTTCAAGATCCAGCTCGGAAGCGTCTCCAGATAACGCCCTATAAAAGGGAGGTGATGAACGTGGAAGCCCGAGATCATGAATTCAGGAATAATGGCAATCATCGCGAGATAAATGGCGCCCGCAAAAGTGATCCGATTAAGAATTGTTTCAATATACTCGGCCGTTTTCTTCCCCGGACGAATCCCTGGGATAAAGCCACCGTATTTCCTCATGTTATCCGCCACTTCGTTGGGGTTGAAAACAATCGAGGTATAGAAATAACAAAAGAAGATAATTCCGGTGATATAGAGCAAGTTCCACAACGGTTCCCCAATCCGCAGAGCTTCTGACATATTCCGGAAGAACCGGCTGCCGGGGAACAGGTATCCAAAAGTTTGCGGAAAGGCAAGAATAGAAGAAGCAAAAATAACCGGTATCACTCCACCAATGTTGACCTTCAATGGGAGATGGGTGGACTGGCCTCCCATCACTTTTCGTCCCACGACACGTTTGGCATATTGTACGGGGATTCTGCGCTGTGCGCGTTCCACCATCACGATAAAGGCGACAACCACTACCATCATAGCCAACATCAAGATAACAACAAGAGGGGACCATTGCTGGGTGGCGAGCTTAGAATAAATCTCTGCCGTGGCGTGAGGCAGTCCCACGACGATCCCGGCAAAAATAATTAAGGACATTCCATTGCCGATGCCGCGGTCCGAGATTTGTTCTCCTAGCCACATGATGAACGCCGTTCCAGTCGTCAGGGTCAAGGCGGTCATGATCACGAAGTGAAGCCCAGGGTTAAGAACCAGACGGTCCGGCATGTTCTGAAACGTCACTGCGATTCCAATGGACTGAACCAGACTCAAGACAACCGTCAAATAGCGGGTATACTGGGTAATTTTCTTTCGCCCGAGCTCTCCCTCTTTTGAGAGTTTTTCCAGGTAAGGCCAAACCACCGTAAGAAGTTGCAGGATGATAGAAGCGGTGATGTAAGGAGTTATCCCAAGAGCGAAAATAGTGAAACGCCGAAGATTCCCGCCTGAGAACAAATCCAGGAAACCAAATACGGTTCCGCGATTTTGCTCGAAAAAACGAGTGAGAACTTCCGTGTTAATTCCGGGGGTCGGGATTACGGCTCCCACGCGGTAGACGGCCAGAAGAGCAAGCGTAAAAAAGATCCGCTTCCTCAGATCGGGCATGCTCCAAATATTGCGAAGACTTTCAATCACTTGATAACCTCAAACGTCCCGCCTGCCTTGGTAATCTTTTCCTGTGCGCTCTTACTGAACAGGTGAGCCGTGATGTTTAATGGATGTAGGAGCTCTCCGCCTCCAAGAATTTTCACGCCGTCACGAATCTTTCGAATGACTCCTTTTTCAAGGAGTAGGTCCGGCGTAATGTGGGAGCCAGCAGGAAACTCCTTCAATCGATCGAGGTTGAGAATTGCATACTCTTTCCGGAAGATATTGGTAAACCCTCTCTTGGGAAGGCGACGGTGCAATGGCATCTGACCGCCTTCAAACCCTCGTTTGGACCGGGCCCCCGAACGCGATTTTTGCCCTTTGTATCCGCGACCTGCCGTTTTGCCAAGACCAGAGCCCATTCCCAACCCACGCCTTTTTTTCGACTGGGTTGAGCCGGCGGATGGCCGCAAGTTATTAAGTCCGATCATGAAGCCTTACTCCTGTACAATGACTATTCCACAACCTCTACCAGGTGCAGGATCTTAAAGATCATGCCCCGTATTGCAGGCGTGTCGGGATGGGTAACGACCTGGTTCAATCGTCGGAATCCCAGCCCACGAATGACCGCCCGCTGTTTCCCAGGGCAGCTAATTCCGCTCTTTACTAACTTGATGTTCAATTGTTTAGTTTTGGCTGCTTTTGGACTCATACCGTTTTATGCAAAACCTCTTCAATGGTCTTTCCCCGTAAACGGGCCACGTCAGCGACATCTCTCAATTGCTGGAGCCCATCAATGGTCGCTTTCACAACATTATGCGGGTTGGGACTGCCCAAGGATTTGGTCAGAACATTTTGAATCCCCGCGGCCTGGATCACCGCCCGAACAGGACCGCCCGCGATGACGCCAGTCCCTTCAGGAGCAGGCTTCAATAGCACGCGCCCAGAACTGAACCTCCCGACAACCTGATGAGGAATCGAGGTCCCTAAAATGGGAACCTTGATTAAATTTCTCTTTGCCGCTTCGAGAGCCTTCCGAATCGCTTGAGGGACTTCCTTTGCCTTCCCGCTTCCGTAGCCGACGATTCCATTCTCATCACCGACGACAACTAAGGCGCTAAAGCTGAGGTTCTTGCCTCCTTTCACAACCTTAGTAACCCGGTTAATGGAGACAACTTGATCTTTCAACTGAATGGTGCTCGTGTCGATTTTTGTTTGCATAGACTTAAGTATTCTACCTAGAATTTTAGGCCAGCTTCTCGGGCCGCTTCAGCCAGAGCCTTCACACGACCGTGATACTGATAGCCGCCTCGATCATAAACCACGGTTTCAATTCCCAGGCTCTTGGCCCGCTTGGCAATCTCTGTCCCAATAACCTTGGCGCTGGCAATATTACCTCCAGACTTATTTTGGGCACGGATCGTTTTATCCACGGTAGAGGCTGAGGCCAGGGTCACACCCTTCACATCGTCAATGAGCTGGACATAAATGTGGGTCAGCGAACGATAAACATTGAGACGCGGGCGTTCAGCAGTTCCATGAATTCGCTTGCGAATTCGGGTATGAACCGCCTGGCGCTTGATGTTTTTTGAAAAATGCTTGGCCATGCTGACTTATTGCCTCCGAATGTCTTCTCGCGATGATGAATTATTTGGCTCCGGTCTTTCCGACCTTCTTCTTGAGAACCTCTCCAGCGTAGCGAATCCCTTTGTTTTTGTAGGGATCAGGTTTTCGCAAGGCCCGGATGGTTGCCGCCGTCTGTCCAACTTTCTGCTTGTCGATGCCCGAGATGAACAGACGCGTCTGTTTTTCTATCGCAATGTTAATTCCTGTGGGAATTTGAAAATCAATGGGGTGAGAGAAACCCAAACTGAAGACAACGGATTTTCCTCTTACCTCGGCTCGGTAGCCAATCCCCACAATTTCCAACTCCTTTTGAAATCCATCGGTCACGCCCTTGACGGCGTTCGCAACCAAGCTACGAGCCAGCCCATGCAGGGCTTTCTGCTGTTTCGTTTCCGCACTTCGAATGGCGGTCAATTGACCATCATTCAACTTAAAAAGGATTCCGTCCGGGACAGTATTTGATAACTTACCCTTGGGGCCCTGGACATCCACTTGATTCCCCGAGATCTGAACCTTCACATTCTGAGGGATTGGGATAATTTTGTTTCCTATTCTCGACATAACCGGATACCAACAGTCATTAAGATTTGAGACGTCCTCTAAGGTTTGCAGACCACGTCAACCCTAGGGAACGTTCATTATTCCAGTGTTTAAATCCATCTACCAGATGTGGCAAAGAACCTCTCCACCCAGCCCTTCTTTGCGGGCACGCGCACCGGAAAGAATTCCCTTCGGCGTACTCAAAACGCTCATACCCATTCCCCCGAGCACGGTTGGAATCGTCTTCTTGGGCGTATACACGCGGCAACCAGGCCGGGAAATACGCTGAAGCCCGGAAATCACGCGTTCTCCCTTGCTCCCATACTTCAGGTAAATTCGGAGAACCGACCTCTTCCCTTCGTCGCTTACTTTGAAGTTGGTGATGTACCCTTCTTCTTTGAGCAGCTTAGAGATTTCCACCAGTAGCTTTGAAGACGGGATATCCACCTTCTGATGCTTTGCCTGGATGGCGTTGCGAATGAGGGTCAAATAATTTGCAATCGGATCAGTCAGACTCATGTATTCAATTACTCCTTCAACCTGTCCAGTACGATTCTCGAAATAACCTTACCAGCTTGACTTGATGACTCCAGGCAATTCCCCTCGGAGGGCGAGCTGGCGGAAACAGAGCCGGCAAAGTTCAAACTTACGTAGAAAACCCCGAGGACGGCCGCAACGTTTGCAGCGATTATGTTGACGCACCTTGAACTTTGGTGTCTTTCGGGACTTTGCGATATGCGATGTTCTCGCCATAAAAACCTCAGATAAAGTGACTGATTAGTTCCGAAACGGAATTCCGAGAAGGCGTAACAGGGTCCTTGCCTCATCATCCGTTTTGGCCGTGGTGGCCAAAGTGATGTTCATCCCCTTAATCTTGTTTACCTTTGCGTAATCGATCTCCGGAAAAATGAGCTGATCACGAAGGCCAATCGTATAATTGCCTCTTCCATCAAAAGACTTCGTGGGGAGACCCCGAAAGTCCCGGACGCGGGGCAGGGCAACACTGACCATCCGATCCAAAAATTCATACATCCGTTCGCCGCGTAAAGTGATCATGCAGCCGATGGCCATCCCTTTCCGCAATTTAAAAGAGGCAATTGATTTCTTGGCCCGCGTAATCACCGGGCGCTGCCCCGCGATCAGGCTAAGTTCATCAACCGCCGCATCGAGTAACTTCGAATTCTGAATGGCTTCCCCCATCCCGATGTTGATGACGATCTTTTCCAGCTTGGGAATAGCCATCACATTCTTGTAGCTATACTCCTTCGCCAAGGCTGGTACGATCTCTTTTTGATAACGTTCCCTAAGACGACTCATCGGTCCGACCTCTCTTAACTCTGGCTGCACTCCGGCAGATTTACTTATCTAATGAGCTGCCGCATTTCCGGCAGACGCGAATTTTTTTCCCATCGGCCAGGATGCTATGCCCGATTCGGGTTGGATGATTGCAGGAGCCGCAGACAATCATGACGTTTGAAACGTGAATAGCGCCCTCTTTCTCAACGATTCCGCCCTTGATGTTCTTGGAAGGGTTGGCGCGGGTATGGCGCTTGAGGAAACTGACTCCTTCCACGACAACTCGGTTCTTGCCGCGCAAGACGCGCAGAACCCGACCTACCTTGCTGACGTCCTTCCCCGCGATCACCTTCACCTGATCGTTCTTTCGAAGCTGAATCGGAACGGGTTCCGCCATGTTAAATGACCTCCGGCGCAAGTGAGATAATCTTAACAAACCGCTTTTCCCGCAATTCCCGTGCGACCGGTCCGAAGACCCGGGTGCCCACGGGCTCATTGGCTTCATTAATCAGGACGGCGGCGTTCTGGTCAAAGCGGATATAGGAGCCATCTCGGCGTCGATGTTCTTTCCTCGTTCTGACAATGACGGCTCGCACGACGTTGCCCTTTTTGATGTTCCCATCAGGGGTGACTTCCTTGACGGCAGCCGTAATAATATCGCCTAACGAGGCCTTGCTGCCGGTCGATCCCCCTAGGGGCAATATACAGGAGATCTTTCGCGCCCCTGAGTTGTCTGCCACTTCCAGGACCGTTCCCATTTGAATCATTGTGACTTACTCCTCAATCTTAAAAGGTACGTCTCTGAGACCTTAAACCTGGCTAGCCTTCCGAATGATCGACTGCAAGCGCCAGCGCTTGTGGCGGCTCAGGGGTCTGGTCTCCTCGATAGCCACCGTATCTCCGATGGCACAGGCATTCTTCTCGTCGTGAGCCATGAACGTTGAGGTCTTGGTGACAATACGTCGATACAGCGGGTGCGGAACTCGACGTTCGACCGAGACGACAATCGTCTTATTCATCCGGTTGCTCGTGACTACTCCGACTTTAATGGCTTTCCTTTTGGTCTTCGAAGGAGCTGATGTTTCCTGTGTTTTTTGATTCTCCATATCCATTATTCTGCTTTCGCGATGTTAAGCTGCTTTTTTTTCTCAGTGGGAGCGTTTTTCAGCTTACGCTCTTGGCCAATGGTCTTCATACGGGCAATTTCCTTCCGCAAAGCCCGAAGTTTGCTCAGTCCTTCAGTCTGGCCGGTCGCCAGCTGAAATCGCAACCGGAAGACATTTTCATGCGATTCTTGCAGTCGAGACTTCAATTCCTCAGCTGACAGTTCGCGGATCTTTTCTGCTTTCATGAGACTATTCCTGTGTTATGCGGGTTATAAACTTCGTATGAATTGAAATCTTATTGGCTGCCAAGCGCATGGCTTCCCGAGCGACTTCCTCCTTGACGCCTTCCATCTCAAAAAGAATCTTGCCCGGACGAACAACTGCCACCCAGAATTCCGGAGCGCCTTTACCCTTTCCCATGCGTGTTTCCGCAGGTTTTTTGGTGACTGGCTTATCCGGAAACAATCGAACCCAAATTTTCCCTCCGCGCTTGATGAAGCGAGTCATGGCAACGCGAGCTGCTTCGATCTGGCGATCTGAGATCCATCCTGGCTCCATGGCTTTCAGTCCAAATTCTCCAAAGGAAATGTCTGAACCCCGCCATGCCTTGCCCTTCATCCGACCGCGCTGCTGCTTGCGGTATTTGACTTTTTTCGGCATCAACATGCAATCAATCTCCCTAACCCAGGATCAGGGTTATAATCGGCTCCCCAAGGGTACCTTCTTGACTACGGATGGGAAGACTTCCCCCTTATAGATCCAGACTTTCACGCCAATGACGCCATAGGTCGTGTGGGCTTCGGCAACTCCATAATCGATGTCGGCCCGTAAAGTGTGCAAGGGAAGCCGGCCTTGCAAATACCATTCCGTCCGGGCGATTTCAGCTCCATTCAACCGGCCCGCACAATACACTTTAATTCCTTTGGCGTTGAATTTGAGAGATGTATCGACTGCCTTTCTCATCGCGCGGCGAAACGCGATCCGTTTCTCCAACTGAAGGGCAATGGATTCTGCCACCAGTTGGGCGTCCAGCTCAGGCCGGTGAATTTCATTGATATTGATGAAGACTTCACGATTGGTACGCTTCTGCAAGTCGGCCTTCAGTTTGTCGATCTCGGATCCTTTACGTCCAATAATGATTCCAGGGCGAGAGGTGTGAATCGTAATGCGGATCTTATTTCCGGGGCGCTCAATCTCGATCAAAGAAACTCCCGCATGGCCGAGCTGTTTTTTTAATTCGGCTTTCAGCCGGAGGTCTTCATGCAGAAGAGTGCTGTAATCCTTCTTGGCGTACCAACGCGACTTCCAAGTTTTATTGAATCCTAATCGAAAACCGTACGGGTGAACTTTCTGTCCCAAAATGTCCTCCCTAATGATCAGAAACGTGGATTGAAATGTGACTCATCCGGCGCTGAATCCGAAAAGCGCGGCCCATCGGAGCGGGGCGTACTCGTTTCATGCGTGGACCTTCGTTGACGTAAGCCTGGCTGACCACCAGACTGTCGACATCGAGTCCGTCAATCTTCTGCTCCGCATTCGCAACGGCTGATTTGAGTACCTTCTCGACTTCCCTACAGATCCGCTTCTTGGTGTAGCGAAGGATGGTCAATGCTTCAGAAACATTCTTCCCACGGATCAGATCGATAACCAGGCGTGCTTTCTGGGCAGATCCCCGAATGTACTTTGCGGTTGCATGAGCTTCCATAGAAAAACCCCTTGACGGTAATAATTTAACTCGGCTTCGGTGCTGACGCGGGCGCCGGAGAAGCGGTTCTCTCGGAGGCTGCCTTGGAGCTGTGCCCTTTGAAAATCCGTGTCGGAGAAAATTCTCCGAGTTTGTGCCCAACCATATTCTCGGTGATGTAGACCGGAATAAACTTCTTGCCGTTATGAACAGCGAGCGTATGACCCACCATCTCCGGGATCACAGTCGATCGCCGGGACCAGGTCTTGAGCACCTTCTTCTCAAACTTCTTATTCATCGCTTCGATGGTTTTGGCCAGAAAATCATCTACAAAAGCCCCTTTTTTAACCGAGCGCGCCATCGATGTCTCCTCTCCTCCGCCTCAACTAGTTAATCCGTCTGATGATCATTTTGTTCGTCCGCTTGTTATTGCGAGTCTTGAACCCGCGCGTGGGCTGTCCCCAAGGGGTCACGGGATGACGGCCTCCCGAGGTTTTGCCTTCACCCCCACCATGCGGATGATCCACTGGATTCATGGCGACCCCGCGAACGGTCGGTCTGATTCCCAGCCAGCGCTTCCGGCCGGCTTTTCCAAGGGTCACGTTAGAATGATCCAGATTGCCCACTTGGCCAATCGTCGCCATGCATTCAATGTGAATCTTGCGAACTTCGCCAGAAGGAAGTTTCACCTGAGCATATTCGCCTTCTTTGGCCACCAATTGGGCTCCGCTTCCAGCTGAGCGAACCAGCTGTGCGCCTTTGCCTTTGCGCATTTCGAGATTGTGAATCGTGGTGCCCAAAGGAATATTTTTCAAGGGAAGAGCATTGCCCACGAGGATATCTGCATCCACTCCAGAAACAACCGTTGCTCCAACCTGCAGTCCGACCGGCTGAAGAATATAGCGCTTTTCACCGTCGGCATAGTTCAGCAACGCAATTCGAGCGGACCGATTCGGATCATACTCGATGGCTGCTACCTTGGCGGGGACTCCTACTTTTTCGCGCTTGAAATCGATGAGGCGATAAAGCTTCTTGTGACCTCCCCCGCGATGCCGTACCGTCAATCGCCCGATATTGTTTCGTCCCCCGGTTCTCAACTTGGGCTGAGTGAGACTTTTTTCCGGTTGGGTTTTCGTAATATCATCGAAAGTCGTGACGGTCTGAAACCGCAAGGAGGGGGTAATCGGCCTGAATGACTTGAGACCCATATTAGATATTCTCCGCGTAGTCAATCATCTTCTCACCCGGCTTAAGCCGGACGTAAGCTTTCTTCCAGTCGGATTTGTAACCAACAAATCGACCCCGGCGGCGCTGCTTCCCCTGGAAGCTCAGGGTCCTCACCGAGGCAACTTTGACCTTGAAAATTGTCTCAATGGCATCTTTGACTTCTGCCTTATTGGCGTGAACATCGACTTGAAAACAGAGAGTGCCCTTTTCTTCTTTCTGGTCCAATCCCTTTTCCGTAATAATCGGCCGCTTAACCACTGCGAAGACGTTCTTCATATATTTAAAGTCTCCTGCAATCTTTGGATGGCAGTCTTCGAGAAGACGACCTGCTCGTACTTTAGCAAGTCATAAACATTGACGTCTTTATTCTGCACCAGCTTGACATCCGCCAGATTTTCAGCGGCGCGCTCGAGGTTTTCATTCTTACCGGATTCCACGATCAGCAACTTTTTGCTGAGGTCGATGGTGTTGAGCACTTTTCTGAAATCCTTAGTTTTGTGTGTGGGAAGAGCGAACTGGTCAACTACTACAATGGCATTCCCATTGTATTTTTCAGTCAGGGCAGAGCGCAGGGCACCTTGAATCATCTTCTTGGGGAGGTGGAAAGCATAAGAGCGAGGTGTTGGACCGTGCGCGACGCCGCCGTGACGCCAAATGGGATTACGGCTGCTGCCCACCCTTGCCCGACCTGTTCCTTTCTGTCTCCAGGGCTTCTTGCCGCCGCCCCGGACAGCGCCCCGATTCTTGGTGGCATGGGTGCCTTGTCTTAGACTGTCCAGATAATGTTTTACCGCCGCGAAGAGCAGGCTCTTATTGACTTTTGATCCAAAGACACTGTCATAGAGCTCGATCTCGCCGATCACTTGATTCTTGAGATCTTTTATCTGTAATTGTGGCATCTTCAATTTCCAATTCTTAGAAATGGCGTTTTCGCCTGACTTGCCTTCACGGATCGATCTTTTTATTCCAGGGGGAAACCGACGACGAACGGATTCAAGAGTCCAGCCGTGATCCCACCCCACCGCGGGTGAGGGTCAACTTTTCTTCTGGATCAGTAAGTATCCGCCGTTCGCTCCGGGAACTGCGCCCCTGACCACCAGAATATTGTTTTCTGCATCAACTTCTATGACCTCTAAATTCCGCATCGTGACCCGGTCCTGCCCCATGCGGCCGGCCGCCCTCATCCCTTTAAATACTCTCGATGGGAACGCTGAAGAACCAATCGACCCAGGAGCCCGATGGAACATGGAACCGTGACTCGCAGCACCGCCGCCAAAATGGTGCCGCTTGATCACTCCTGCAAATCCCTTCCCTTTGCTAATGCCGATGACATCCACCATATCGCTAGGAGAGAAGAGATTCACCAAAACCTTTGATCCGACTGCTGTGGACTCGCTCGATTCTTTCAAGCGAAATTCTTTGATAAACTTAACCGGCGGAACATTGGCTTTCTTGAAGTGTCCTTTCATCGCCTGGCTGACACGGTTTTCTTTAATGAATTCGACGAGTCCCAACTGAATGGCATCATACCCGTCTTTGGCCGCGGTTTTTTTCTGAACGACCACGCAAGGGCCTGCTTTAATGACGGTCGCGGGCGTGACAGTACCATTTGGGTCAAATAACTGCGTCATCCCTATTTTCTTGCCCAGAATGCCATTAATCATAAAAGCTGCTCCGATTTACTTGTGCTCCTTGCCGTAGGCCTTGATCTCAACATCGACGCCTGCTGGCAAGTCCAGCTTCATTAAGGCATCGATGGTTTGCGGTGTCGGTTCGAGGATATCCAAGAGTCTTTTGTGGGTGCGAATTTCAAACTGCTCTCGAGATTTCTTATCCACATGCGGGGAACGAAGGACACAGTATTTGTTCTTGACGGTAGGCAAAGGGATAGGTCCTGCCACACGGGCCCCCGTTCTTCTGGCTGTATCGACAATTTCCGACGCAGATTGATCCAGCACTCGATAGTCGTAAGCTTTCAATCGAATTCTTATCTTTTCATTCAGCATAGTTTTAATAATCCTACTTGGTCTTGCATATTGGCGTTCGACGGGACACGCCAAATCAGTGGATTCTCAAGCTGCGCCTTCAACCGATTAAGAGGAGCAAACGGAATCGTCTGGGAGAAGCGGGCAGCGCGTCTTACAGGACGATGTCGGTTACGGTGCCGGCGCCGACCGTGCGGCCCCCTTCGCGGATGGCAAAGCGCAACCCTTTCTCCATGGCAATCGGGTTGATCAGCTCAATCTCCAACGGCACATTGTCGCCCGGCATCACCATCTCGGTTCCTTCCGGCAAGGTCGCCACTCCCGTCACATCCGTCGTCCGGAAGTAAAACTGCGGCCGGTACCCCTTGAAAAACGGCGTGTGCCGCCCGCCCTCTTCCTTCGTTAAGATGTAGGTCTCTGCCTTGAACTTCGTGTGCGGGGTAATCGACCCGGTCTTGGCAATCACCTGTCCACGCTCCACGTCGTCTTTCTCCGTCCCGCGTAACAGTAACCCGACGTTGTCGCCCGCCACCCCTTCATCCAATAACTTCTTGAACATCTCCACGCCCGTCACCACCTTCTTCACCGTCGGACGGATCCCTACAATCTCAATCTCTTCGCCCACCTTCACCTTGCCCCGATCCACCCGCCCCGTCACCACCGTCCCCCGTCCCGAAATCGAAAAAATGTCTTCGATCGGCATCAAAAACGGCTTGTCAATCTCCCGCTGCGGAATCGGAATATACGTGTCCACCGCTTCCATCAACTCTTCCAACGCCTTCTCCCACTTCGCTTCCCCATTCAACGCCCCCAGCGCCGAAACCCGTACCACCGGAATCTCGTCCCCAGGAAACTTGTAGCTCTTCAGTAACTCCCGCACTTCCAATTCCACCAAATCCAGTAACTCCGGATCATCCACCGCGTCCACCTTGTTCATCGCCACCACGATGAAGGGCACCCCCACCTGACGTGCCAACAAAATGTGCTCCCGCGTCTGTGGCATCGGCCCATCGGTCGCCGCCACGACCAAGATCGCCCCGTCCATCTGCGCCGCTCCCGTGATCATGTTCTTGATGTAGTCGGCGTGCCCCGGACAGTCCACGTGCGCATAGTGCCGCTTCCCCGTCTCATATTCCACATGCGCCGTCGCAATCGTGATCCCCCGCTCTTTCTCCTCCGGAGCATTGTCAATCGAATCAAAACTCCGAAATTGTATCTTCGGGTTGTGCTTCCCCAATACCTTCGTGATCGCGGCCGTCAGCGTCGTCTTCCCGTGATCTATGTGCCCAATCGTCCCGATGTTGACGTGGGGCTTGCTTCGATCAAATTTCTCCTTCGCCATCGCTGTGTCTTTCCTTTCTCTGTCAAATAAGGGCGATTTCCAGATTCAGGGAGGGGGTTACACCCTTCCCTGGACTCGCGCCACGATTTCGTCACTGACCATCTTCGGAGCCTGTTCGTAATGATAGAAGTGCATGGAGTAAGTGGCTCTTCCTTGGGTCTTGGAGCGAAGGTCAGTGGAATAACCGAACATTTCGGAAAGTGGAACGAAGGCCGTGACAACCTGCGATCCTGCACGAGATTCCGTCGTCTCGATCCGACCTCTACGGGAATTCAGATCTCCGACCACCGGACCCATAAATTCTTCCGGTACCACCGCTTCGACTTTCATGATCGGTTCAAGCAATACGGGCTTTGCTCTTTGGCAGGCTTCTTTCACCGCCATGGAGCCTGCAATTTTAAAAGCCATTTCAGAGGAATCGACTTCGTGGTAAGAGCCGTCATACAGCGTAATCATGACATCCTGGACCTCATAACCGGCCAGGACTCCTGTCTCCAACGCCTCACGAACCCCCTTCTCAACGGCATTCACATACTCCTTGGGCACCGACCCACCCACGGTCTTGTTTGCAAATTCCACACCTTTGCCGGGTTCACTGGGTTCCACCGTGAGTTTGACATGCCCGTATTGACCGCGGCCACCCGTCTGGCGAATAAATTTACCTTCTGCATCGGCCTTTTTGAGAATCGTTTCGCGATAGGCAACCTGAGGTTTCCCTACATTAGCGCTGACTCCAAACTCGCGAAACATACGGTCGACCAGAATCTCCAGATGAAGTTCTCCCATGCCGGAGATGATTGTTTGCCCAGTTTCCTGATCGGTTTCTACCTTGAAGGTGGGATCCTCCTGGGCCAGTTTGCTGAGAGCCAACCCCAACTTTTCCTGATCTCCCTTGGTTTTTGGCTCAACCGCAACCGAAATCACAGGTACCGGAAAATCGATGGTCTCCAAGAGGACTGGATCCTCTTCATTACAGATGGTGTCGCCGGTGGTCACATTCTTCAAACCAACCGCCGCCGCAATGTCACCTGCATAGACTTCTTTGATTTCTTCTCGCTTGTTGGCATGCATCTGCAGCAGGCGTCCGACGCGCTCCCGCGTTCCTTTTGCAGAGTTGTACACATAGGATCCAGACTTCAGCATTCCTGAGTACACTCTGACGAAGGCGAGTTGACCCACAAAAGGATCGGTCATGATCTTGAAAACCAAAGCTGAGAAGGGTTCGCTGTCATCGGCCGTACGGACCACTTCCCGGGATCCGTCTGGGGTGGTGGCAACGACCGGAGGGAGGTCCAGCGGGGAAGGGAGATAATCGATCACGCCATCCATCAGGGGCTGGATGCCTTTATTCTTGAAGGCGGCTCCACAGAAAACCGGCGTCAGAATCGAATTTAAGGTGGCGTGCCTGAGAGCGGCTTTCAACTCGTCCACCTGGGTCTCTTCACCGCCAAGGAATTTCTCGAGCAGTTTCTCATCATGCTCGCAGATCGATTCGACCATCTTTTCTCGATAAAACTGAGCCTCGTCGAGGGAATCAGCCGGAATATCCTCGACCTGGTACATGGCTCCCATCGTGTCGTCCTTGTAGACGATGGTCTTCATCGACATCAGGTCAATGACTCCGGAAAAGGTGTCTTCTTTACCCAAGGGAAGCTGCACGGGTACGGCATTCGTTCTTAACCGACTCTTGACCATGTCCAGACAACGGAAGAAGTCTGCTCCCACCCGATCCATTTTGTTAATGAAAATGATCCGAGGAACCCGATACTTGTCCCCTTGCCGCCAAACCGTCTCGGTCTGCGGTTCCACACCTTCGACTGAACCCAACAGGCAGATGGCTCCATCCAGGACTCGGAGGCTGCGCTCCACTTCGGCGGTGAAATCCACGTGGCCTGGGGTGTCGATGATGTTAATCCGGTAATCCTTCCAGAAACAGGTCGTGGCTGCCGACGTGATGGTGATGCCACGCTCTTGTTCTTGCTCCATCCAGTCCATGATCGCGGTACCCTCATGCACTTCCCCGATCTTATGGGTGATACCGGTGTAGTAGAGAATCCGCTCCGTCGCCGTTGTCTTTCCGGCATCGATGTGAGCCATGATTCCGATATTTCTGGTGTACTTCAGTGGAGCAAGCCGTGGCATTTTTTTGAATCAAAAAAATCTAACGAATAACCTGGAACTACCAGCGATAATGAGCAAACGCTTTGTTGGCTTCTGCCATTTTGTGGACATCTTCCCGCTTCTTGACTGCTGAGCCGCGGTTGTTGGAGGCGTCAATCAATTCCATGGCCAATTTCTCTTCCATGGATTTTTCCTTCCGAGCCCGCGAGAAAGTGACCAGCCAGCGAATCGACAGGGAAATCCTGCGGTTCGGATTAACCTCGACCGGGACCTGATAGTTGGCCCCGCCAACACGACGGGTCTTGACTTCCAAGACCGGCTTCACATTTTCAACTGCTTTCTTGAAGATCTTCACGGGATCGTCGCTGGTTTTTTTCTGAATGATATCCAGCGACTTGTAAAAGATGTTTTCCGCCGTGCTCTTCTTGCCATCCCACATGATGCAGTTGACGAACTTAGACACCAGGGTGCTGTTGTAGAGTGGATCTGGAAGAACCTCGCGTTTGGGTACATTCCCTTTTCGCGGCATAATACCAACCCTTTCGAAAACGCCTCTCTTTGGAGTGTCTTCAATCAGTTCGAACTCGTGTCAGTGGGGAGAAAAACTATTTGGGTCGCTTGGTCCCGTACTTAGACCGGCTTTTCTTTCGGTTCTGGACACCTACCGAATCCAAAGTCCCTCGCACCACGTGGTAGCGTACGCCAGGAAGGTCCTTCACGCGCCCACCACGGATGAGGACGATGGAGTGCTCCTGCAGATTATGACCAATCCCCGGGATATAGGTCGTGACTTCGATCCCGTTGGTTAGACGGACTCGAGCCACTTTTCGAAGAGCCGAGTTGGGTTTCTTTGGCGTCGAGGTATAGACACGAACACATACCCCGCGTTTTTGAGGGCAACTCTGCAGCGCAGGACTGCTCGTTTTGTATCTCGGTTTTTCCCGACCCCTTCTGACCAACTGATTGAACGTGGGCAAGACTTAATCTCCTCGAAACAACGAACTTACTCCCAAAACTACCCTCGCCCGATTTCGTCGGGCGAAAAACCCTGAAAATGTATCAAATCGACCTACCGGTGTCAATCGAAAATTGATCTTAATTACACTTTCATGATCTCTTCTTCCTTCTTCTTAGCCATGTCTTCCACCTTGCCGACCATCTGGTCCGTGATTTTCTGGACCTCGTCTATCGCTTTTCGCTCGTCGTCTTCAGAAATCTGTTTTTCCTTGAGCATCTTTTTGAGGACATCATTTTCGTCTCGTCGGATATTACGGACCGCTGTGCGATGGTCTTCAAGGACTTTCCCAATATGTTTTGCCAGCTGCTTACGTCTCTCCTCCGTGAGCGGCGGGATGGGAATTCGGACAATCTTGCCGTCATTACTAGGATTTAGGCCGAGGTCCGAGGATCGAATGGCTTTTTCAATTTCAGCTAAAATCGATGCATCCCAAGGCTGGGCCGTGATCAATGCCGGTTCCGGCACCGCGAGCGTCGCGACCTGATTGACCGGAGTGGGCGTGCCATAATAGTCGACCTTGATATGATCGAGCAGTGAAACGTTGGCACGACCTGTCCTGACTGAGGCCAGCTCACGCCGCAGATCTTCAGCGACTTTCTCCATTCGGGTTCTTGTCTTTTGAATAAGCTCCTTCGTCATAGTCATTAAACCTTTACAATCGTCCCGATTTTTTCTCCTAACAGGACGCGTTTGATATTACCGGGGTGAAGCAGATTAAAAACAACGATAGGGAGGCTGTTATCCATGCAGAGGGAAATGGCCGTGGTATCCATGACGCTGAGCTGCTTGCGGAGCACGTCGATATATCGAATTTCCGTGAACATGGTGGCTGTTTTTACCTTGACCGGGTCGGCATCATAGATCCCGTCGACTTTGGTGGCTTTGAGAATAACTTCTGCCTTAATCTCCATGGCGCGCAAGGCAGCTGCCGTGTCTGTTGAAAAATAGGGATTCCCTGTACCCGCGGCAAAAATCACCACTCGTTGTTTCTCTAGATGACGAATAGCTCGGCGACGAATATAGGGCTCTGCCACTTCGCGCATTTCAATGGCCGAGACGACCCGCGTGTAGATCGAAATCTTTTCCAGAGCATCCTGCAGCGCAATTGCGTTGATCACGGTTGCCAGCATGCCCATCAAGTCCCCGGAAACCCGGTCCATTCCTTGCGCTGTGGCCGATAAACCACGGAAGATATTCCCACCGCCAATGACAATGGCGAGTTCGACCCCCAAGCCATGGACTTCTTTGATTTCCTCTGCCACGCGGGCTGCCACTGCCGGATCCACTCCATATCCTTGGCTGCCCATCAGGGCTTCCCCACTTAACTTCAGAAGCACTCTTTTGTATACGGGGGAGGTCATAAGCGTTAACCGATCTGGGAGGCAACCTCAGACGCAAAATCGACAGTTCGTTTTTCTAAGCCTTCTCCGAGCTTGAATCGAGAGAACCTTCGGAGAGTGATGTTTTCCTTGATCATGGCGACTTTTTCGGTCAGTAACTGACCGACCGTCAACGTATCATTCTTTACGAAGGGCTGTTCATAGACGCAGACTTCCGCCAAGAATTTGTTGAGTTGCCCATCGACAATTTTCTCAATCACGTTCGCTGGTTTCCCCGATTTCAATGCCTTTTCGCGATGAATCTCCCGCTCCTGAGCCATGACAGATTCGGGAACATCTTCCCGGCGCACATACTTGGGGTCCATCGCGGCGATATGCATGGCCAGGTCCTTGGCCAAGTCCTGGAACTCCGGCATTCTTGCCACAAAGTCAGTTTCACAGTTGAGCTCAAGTAAAACGCCCAACTTGCTACCCGGGTGCAGATAGGACATGACAATCCCGTCAGAGGCGATACGCTCTGCCTTCTTGGCCGCAGCGGCTAATCCTTTCTTCCTCAGGATGACGACTGCCTTGTCGAAATCTCCAGCGCTTTCACCCAGGGCATTTTTGCACTCCATCATGCCAGCTCCTGTGGCTTCACGCAGTTTCTTGACCTGTTCTGCCGTAATTGCCATTAAGAAATAACTCCTTTTCGCGAAACGAGAATGAAAGATGAAGGCTGGGATATCATGGAGAAGGCCCGGGCTATGGGTGTCAGATCCACCGACATGGACGCAAAAGGAAGATAATGCCTTTACCTTGCCCGACGCAGTGCGTTGGAGTTGAGTTAAAACAGGTATTTCGAGTGGGGAATTGAGGAGTTAACTTATAGTCGCGGGCAGTGTACCTAGCGTCGATTTGACGGCTGAGCCTCCCGATACTCCTTCTGAAGCTTCTACACTGATCCTTGGTTCACCAACTGCACCAACACCCTCTTTACTGCTCGAACCATTCCCTCTCGGCTCCGTTGTGCCGGAAGCACTCGTTTCCGAAACCGCTCCAGCACCTTCCTGGTTTTCAGCCGCCTGATCCTTCAAGGTGGCGGCGCCTTCAATCACCGCATCGGCAATTTTTGAAACAAATAGCTTAATAGCCCTTAAGGCATCATCATTTCCAGGGATAATATAATCAATATTGTCGGGATCGCAGTTGGTGTCGACCACTGCGACTACAGGGATCCCAAGCCGGTTGGCTTCTTTCACAGCGATCTCTTCATTTTTCGAATCCACAATGAACACAACTTGGGGTAGCTTGACCATGGACTTGATCCCGGACAGGTTCTTATCCAAACTCTTGCGTTCGCGTTCCAACCGCGATACCTCTTTCTTGGATAAGAGCTGGTAGCGTCCATCCTGAGACATCTCCTCCAACTCCTGCAGGCGTTTGATGGATTTCTGAATCGTCGAAAAGTTGGTTAGCAAACCGCCCAGCCAGCGCTGATTGACAAAGTACATCCCGCAACGCTGAGCCTCTTCCGCAATGGCCTCCTGCGCCTGCCTTTTGGTCCCCACAAACAGGATTCTTCCGCCCTGGGTCGCACATTCAGTAATGAAACGAGTCGCTTCCTTGAACATGCGGAGCGTTTTCTGTAGATCAATGATGTAAATCCCATTCCGCTCTCCAAAAATATATTCCTTCATTTTCGGATTCCAGCGCTTGGTCTGGTGTCCAAAATGGACTCCAGCCTCCAGTAATTCTTTCATCGAAACAGAAGCCAAACAAACCTCCCGGAAATCCTTAATATTAAGATTGTCCCGTAATTTAAAGGATAACGATTCGACCGTCGTCCTCTCTACACATTAACGCTTGGAGAACTGGAATTTCTTGCGGGCGCCTTTCTGCCCGTATTTCTTGCGCTCCTTAATGCGCGAATCGCGGGTCAGGAAACCGGCTTTCTTGAGCTTCTTCCGGAGTTCCAAGTTGTATTCCTGAAGCGCCCGGGAAATTCCCAGGCGGACCGCCCCTGCCTGTCCGGAGGGGCCGCCTCCAGCCACTTTCACTAGAATGTCAAATTTGTCAGAAGTCTCTGTCAGTTGAAACGGTTGATTGATGACCATCCGGAGGGCTTCATTCTTAAAGTAACCTTCAAACTGGCGATCATTAACGACAAAACTGCCTTTTCCAGGACGCAGGTAAACTCTCGCTGTTGCTGATTTACGCCTGCCTGTACCATAATATTGAACGAGTGCGACCACGCCTAATTTCCCCCCCGCAAGATCAATGAATAACAGAAACCATCGGCTGTTGTGCCTGATGGGGATGAGAATCTCCAACGTAAACCTTTAGCTTCGAGGCCATCGCCCGGCCGAGCTTATTCTTCGGCAGCATACCCTTAATGGCCTGTTCCACCATCCGGTCAGCCTTCTTGGCTTTCATTTCCCGGGCAGAAGTGGCTTTCATTCCGCCAGGATAACCGCTGTAATGGTAATATTGCTTTTGGTTTACTTTATTACCGGTTAATTTTACTTTTTCCGCGTTGATCACGATGACGTGATCCCCGGTATCCATAAAGGGAACCCAGCAAGGGTTCAATTTCCCAGACAGAATATTGGCGACATGAGTCGCCAGGCGTCCCAAAACCTGATCTTGAGCGTCCACGACAAACCATTTGTGGCTGATCTCGTCGGCTTTGGGAAAATAGGTTGACATAAGAATCCTCTATAAAAGGGACACAAACGCCCAGTGTGCAAAATGCAAAAATTAGTCGATTCGACTGGTGTTTGTCAAGAGAAACATTACAAAGAAAAAACCGTTTAACGGCGGGTGCCAATAAGGTTGCGAGATTTAGGGGGGGCGAAAGAGTCAGGCAAACCTAAAAAGCCTGGGGAAATGGTACTCGATTGTGACCCTGAAATGTAGAAAGCTTGAGATCCAATGGCTTGTAAACATGTTCGCTCTCATCTCCTCTTATGCTTTACCGTCAACGAGAATCAAGGTCTTTCCCTTTTTTATTAAGTCTCCTTCCCCAAATACCTCGCGTAACGGCAAAAAGAAAGGAAACAAGAAGCCCCGAGAAGATTGAGATAGGTATTCCTATGATCTGGCTGTCCATTCCTTGGAATAACCAAGTAAATCATATATTCCGAAAGCGCCCACGGTATCCCGACGAAAACGGCGATAGCAGCCAATCTTCTACCGAATGAAGGTGAGTTTATATCGCTGAAGAATTTAGAGCGTCTAAACATCGCAATTCCTCTTGAGTTTGTGACGGTCCCCTCCAAGCAGCCTTTCAATTTGGAAGTAGAGCCACGATCCTCACTGGTCCGCCACTGCCTTCCCGGATTTTCATCGGTAAGGCAATGAGCGTAAATCCCGACTCGGGAAGTTGGTCGAGATTGGCCCCATTCTCGAGCGCAGGGATGTTTTTCGAATAGAGTGCCACATGGCTCTCGAAAAGAGTGGATTGGCCGTAGTCGATGCTTGCTGTATCCAGGCCAACCGCTTTGGGGGAGCGTTCGTTGGCCAGCCAGCGTGCGGCTTCCGGATGCAGTCCGGGGAAATGCAATTTCGCAACCGCATCGGACCCTTTTTCATCGGTCCCCAAATAGCGCATCCTGTCCGGCCAATGTTTCCCGAATCCTGTCCTGAAAAGTATGATTTTGCCATCCAGTCGTTGGCCATGATTCTTTTCCCAAGCTTTCAGGTCTTCGGTCTGGATTTGGAAATCCGGGTTGTGTTCGCACTGCGATGAGACATCGATCACCACTCCAGGTCCGATGAGCCTTTCCAGAGGTACAGGATCAAGGGTGTTTCCGTCCTTCGAAAAATGGTATGGAGCATCTATATAAGTTCCCCCATGCTCAGCGGCCACGAAACGATTGGAGGAATAGAAATAACCCTTTTCCGTCATCCCTTCAGCCTCACGCTCTAAGAGGAACCCATTTTCTGTCGGCCAGTAAATGGTTTTACTGTCGAATGAATAAGTTAGGTCCACCAGGAGACCCTTGAGAGGTTCCCGCTCCGTAAAGCAGCCGGTCAAACATAATATCCCGAGTGCCCACATACTCACCCTGATTTTCAGCATGTGATACTCCTCTTAGAAACTGATATTTTTCTCTTTAGGGAAAGGTTCATGTACAATATTCGGCTATTCTCATCTCAAGGCGCGGGGGGCGTCCAATGCAGCCTGTCAATCTCGATCAGAATACGGAAATCGATCTAGAGAGCCCCAGGTATTATATCAACCGAGAGCTCAGTTTGTTGGAGTTTCAGCTTCGGGTATTGGAAGAAGCCGAAGACGAACGCAATCCTCTCCTCGAGCGGATTAAGTTTATGTCCATCGTTGGGTCAAACCTTGATGAGTTTTTCATGGTTCGAGTCGCCGGATTGAAACAACAGATCGAAGCCGGGGTTCATGACATTTCCCCGGATGGCCTGACCCCCGCAGCTCAATTGGTGGCGGTTCGCAATCTGGCTTTGCGAATTATTGAGCGCTCTCGCCAGTCTCTGGCTGAGGATCTCCTTCCCCGCGCTCCAAAAAGCAGGCGTCTATCTTTTGGAGTATGGAAATCTGAATCAAGATCAAAAAGCGGAAGTTGACCGGTATTTTCAAGAAGTTGTCTTCCCTGTGTTAACCCCTCTAGCCTTCGATCCGGGGCGGCCGTTTCCTCACATCTCCAATCTCAGTTTGAATCTGGGCATTCTCATCCGTGACAGAGCCGGAGAAGAACATTTCGCGCGCGTCAAAGTTCCCGGAACCTTGCCTCAGCTTGTTCCTCTTAAAAACAGCTTGGAAGAGACTGAACTTAACCTGCATGGACCGAAGTCTCACACCTTTGTCTGGCTCGACCAGATCATCACCGCGAATCTCAAAGCTCTATTCCCTGGGATGGATATATTGGAAGTGCATCCCTTTCGTGTGACGCGCAACGCGGATATGGTCATCCAGGAACTTGAAGCGGACGATCTTCTCGAGACCATCGAAGAAAGCGTCCGGCAAAGGCGTTTCGGAACAGTTGTCCGGCTGACGGTCAACAAGTCTATGCCTTCCCATATTTTGGAACTCCTGATGAGCAATCTCGAAATAGGCCCAGAGGATGTTTATGCTGTTGATGGTCCGTTAGGGATCAGTCGTTTGATGGGCTTGTATCAGCTCGGCCGCTATGATTTGAAAGAAGTGTCTTTTCTGCCTGCAATTCCACAGGGGCTGGATCATTGTGTTGACTCGAGTGAGTTTTTTTCATCCATCCGGCGGGATTCTATTCTTCTCCATCACCCGTTCGACTCCTTTACCCCGGTGGTTGATTTTCTCCAGGCGGCGGCGATAGATGAGGATGTGCTGGCAATCAAAATGACGCTGTATCGCATTGGAAAGAATTCACCCATCGTCGAAGCACTTTTGAAGGCCCAGGAAAACGGGAAGCAAGTGGCCGCCCTGGTGGAGTTGAAAGCGCGATTTGACGAAGAAAGCAACATCCATTGGGCCCGCGCCCTGGAGCGTGAGGGCGTGCACGTCGTGTACGGCCTGCTCGGCTTGAAAACCCACTCCAAGATTGCCCTTGTTGTTCGCCGCGAGGGGAATAGTATCCGCCGTTATGTTCATCTCTCCACCGGAAACTATAATCATGTGACTGCCCAACTTTATACAGACCTGGGATATTTTATCTGTGACGAAGAGCTCGGGGCGGATGCGACAGACCTATTTAACTACCTCACCGGCTATTCTGCTAAGACCAACTATCGTAAGCTGCTGGTTGCTCCTATTAATTTACGCGATCGCCTGGAGAGCCTCATTCGCAGGGAAATCCGACATCAACAGCAAGGGCGGCAAGGGCGGCTGATCTTTAAAATGAATTCGTTGATGGACACATCGATCATTCGCCTGCTGTACCAAGCTTCCCAGGCAGGTGTGCAAATTGACTTGATCGTTCGTGGAATCTGCTCATTGCGGCCGGGTCTTGAAGGGATCAGCGAGAATATTCGGGTTCGGAGTATTGTGGGCCGCTTTCTGGAACATAGCCGGATCTTTTATTTTCGCAACGGCGGGGAGGAACAGATCTATTTGGGGAGTGCTGACCTGATGCCGCGTAATCTGAATCATCGAGTCGAGGTACTTTTTCCAATAGAGAGTCCAAGACATATTCAATATCTGAGGGAAGAAGTACTTGCTGTGTATCTTACGGATAATCTCAAGGCCCGGATCATGCTAAGCGACGGCAGTTACATGCGGCCTGCCCCTCTCGAAAGCCAACCCGTGATCAACTCTCAAGGCTGGCTCTTGCGTCACGGGGTTGGCAGGACGAGTTGATCAGTTTCCTGAACCCCATACTTCTCATCAAGCTGACGGTAGTCCCGTGCTCCTCGGCCATTCCAATCCCAAACGATTTTTCCGCCTTTAAGGGTCATCTCACAGTGAAGCCGCTCGGCCCCTTCCACTTTGCCGCCAAAAGAGTCCACATAGCCAAAATGGCCCGTCATTAAGTTCAACACGGCGATATCGGCAATCTGTCCCACCGACAAATGCCCGAGTTCTGGATGATGAATCATCTTCGCGGGGTTTATGGTGGACTCGCGAATCACTTCAACCAGCGGAATACCCAACACCAGCATTTTTGACATCGTGGTCACCATATCCATCATCCCGGCATTCATGCTTCCGGTGTGCAGGTCCGTGGAAATGGAATCGGGGAAGAAACCGAGATGAACGCTGGCAGCGGCATTTCGGAACACGAAACTTCCGCCCCCATGTCCTACGTCAAACTTGATTCCCCGCTTTCGGGCCTTCTCCAAATACACATAAATTTCGCCATGGTTGTCCATATAAGGCACTGGACCTCGGTACATGTGGGTGGCGATGTCCCCAGCGCGCAATTTTTCGGTGACCAGGCGGAAGAAGGGCCGTTCTCGTCGAAAATACCCGAAATCCACCATGACAGGAAGATTGACCTGTGTCCCCGCTTCGACGGCTCGCTCTACGGGAACCCAGTCTGGTCCATGGTAATGGGCCGTTTTGATGCCTACGATAACGTCACTGTGTTTCCTGGCCATTTCAGCGGTGGCCTGAGGGTCCATGTCCTGGATGTTTTGTTCAATGCTGTCGCTGATCATTCCTAAACCTACAATGTTCAACAAAGCAAACACTCGCGTTTGGGCGCGATCAACCACTCGGTTCCGAAAATCTTCAAAATTCCTCCACCCTGAGCTGCCTGCATCGACCATGGTGGTCACGCCGGTGCGAAAACTAAACCCGTCCGGCAGGACACTGTTATCCCCAGCCCAGGCGTCTCTGAATCCGGAACTGGCATAGAGGTGAGTATGGATGTCAACCAGACCCGGTGTCACATACAGTCCTGTGACATCGATCACCTTTTGGACGTCTGACGCAGAAATGGATTCCGCGACCGCGGCGACTTTTCCATTTGTGATTGCAAGATCGCGTTTTCCGTTTACCCCATTCTGAGGGTCAATGACCGTGCCCCCCTTGAGGAGAATCTCGTAGCGGAACTCTCCCGCCTGGATACCCATCGACAAACTCCAATGAGAAACTAATACCCAAGAGGCTAGTATCATAAAGTGTTTATTCATGGCTGAGTTCTCCCAGAACTTACCGCTGCTGAGAAAGTAATATGAACAGAAAGAAGATCAGGATCAGAAACACCACAAAGGCCGAGATCTTTAGTAGACTGTACGGACGTTCCCCTTGAACCTCCCCCGTTCGGGCGTTTACAACCACCTGATAAGCCCTGTCTTGGAAACGGTAGGCACTGATCCAAACGGGCAGGAGTAAGTGTTTGAAGGTGATCGCTGAATAGGCCGTTGCGACTTGGTGTACTCGTTGCTCGTCCCCGCCAATGTCCTGACGGATATCCTCCGTGATTAGTAAAGCCATCAATTGTTTTGCATTCTCAAAGCCTTCTTTGGGATCGATTTGGTAACGCTGTGCCTTAAATCCGGAAAGATAGGCCGGCTGATACGGTTTTAATTCATTAAGGTCCCAGGGCTCCAGAGATTTTATCCGGGCGGACGGAATGGAAAGTGTGGCGGGTATGAGCACGTCGTCGAACCAGCGTTCAACCTGACCAGATGCTGGATGCCAGAGCGTCTTTCGGATCTGGCGAGTCTTGGCCACATTTCTCCCCTGCTCATCTCTGCCTTGGTAGGTTTCGGTCTCCCAATAATACTCTCCGCGTTCTCCTGTGTAATGGCTGAGAGTATGAGCATCGAAAGTCCAGAACGGCAGGTAGATTCCACTGATTCCTTCCTGTCGAGCAAGGTGGACTAAAGCATTGGGTGCAAACCATCGGGATCCCAGCCAGGATCTAAAGGCCTCAGAGGCGCGGGCTTGGGGGAAGCTGAAGGGTAAAACCGATTCGGGCGCCAGGATGGGACTTGGAACAGCCGGTTGAGCAACGATCGGCGACGCGCAGAAATCACATTGTCCGGCGACGACAGGCGGCGTAAAGGAGACACTGGCTCCGCAACTGCTGCACTGGACCTCCGATACACCTGTTTCGGTCTCTTGAAGTTGTCCGGGTTTCAGGTCCAGGTAGTCTAGATATGACCTTTCCTGAACTTCGCCTGTGCTGGCTGGAATCTGTTCCGTGCGGCCGCAATACGGACAGGTAAGGCAGCCCTCTTTCGGTTCAAACAGCAACTCGGCGGAACAACCCGGACATGGATAACGACGAATTTTTGAGATTCCAGAAGTGTTAGCAGCAACCATTGAGATCTTCGCCCGGAAATTTCCTGAATATTTTCAAGAATTTCGTGCAGCCATTGACTAACTATCATATTCGAAACCCTATGACGAAAACGAGTAAAGACCATTTCAGACAATTTGTTACTTCTCATCACCAGTCTTGACACTGGCTTCTGCGGTTCATGTCCGGACAACCCTCACTGTAAGGATGGGTGGTACTACTCCAAACTCCCCGCTTTTCAACTCAACACGAACATCGTAATTGGTTGCTCTGCCCCACTAACCTTGACAATTCAGCCAAAAGCGGATACTTTCGCGCTCGGGGTGTAGGGTCTCGCCAGCTGAGAACCATTAAGAATGCTGAAATCATGGGGAATTGCTCGCTTCATAAAGCCTTACCTTTATGTGTTGCTTCTTGCCTTGGTTCTCATGGGAGCCACTGCATCTCTCGAAGGGCTGCGCGCTCTGCTGGTTCGTCCCATCATTGACAATTTATTAACCCTCTCCACAAACACTGCCCGCATCGAACTGCTTCCGAAATCCCCTTTTCTGAAAGGAAAGGTTTATCTTGACCAGATCAACCCCTTTCCTCATCTCCCGCTCGCGATTGCAATTGGATTGATGATCGTTGGGGCGACCTTGATCAAAGGACTGACGGAATACTTCTCGACCTATCTTCTGAGCTATTTAGGCCAGGGTGTCGTGATGGATCTCAGGAATGCCGTCTATTACCGGGTAATTCATCAGTCTTCCAGTTTCTTTCATACCCATTCCACCGGCCAACTGATCTCTAGAATTACGAACGACATCGAACGAATTCAATTTGCCTGCTCAACCACTTTGGCCGACGCCTTAAAGCAAGGGCTCACACTTTTGGTCTTCCTGTACCTGGTCTTCGCCATCGATTGGCGACTCGCCTTGATTTCCCTCACTCTGGCGCCGTTGATCATTTATCCCTCCAAGTATCTGGGAAGAAAGATCCAGAAGACCAGTCGTTCCAGCCAGGACAAGATGGAGGAAATCACGAATATCCTCCAGGAGACGATTGTTGGCCACCGGATTGTCAAAGCATTCGGAATGGAAGGATTTGAATACAATAAGTTTAAGACAGCTACTCGGCGACTGGCCAGGATCAATCTCAGTTGGGCCAGAATGAATGCAATCACTTCTCCTTATATGGAGCTGGTCGGAGCCATTACCATCGTGGGCCTCTTCTATTACATCCAGAACCAGGTCTCGCGTTCTCAATTGACTCCGGGCATGTTTGGGGTCTTTCTGACTGCATTGGTCGGGCTGTACGACCCGGTTCGACGCATCAGTGGGATCTACAATTCCTTCCAGCAAGCGATTGGAGCTTCAGGTAAAGTTTTTGAAATCATGAGCGAGCGTCCAGACGTCGTTGAGAAACCCGGAGCTCGCACCTTGAAAGGATTCCGGGATGAAATAGAATTTCGCGATGTCAGCTTCAACTACAGTGATAGCGATATGCCGGTCCTGAAAAATGTCGACCTCTGCGTCACTTCAGGACAAGTGATTGCCCTGGTAGGATCCAGTGGCTCGGGGAAAACTACCTTGGCGAATTTGATCCCGCGATTTTTCGATCCCACTTCAGGTCAAATTCTCTTTGATGGGATTGACATTCGCGATGTTTCTTTGAGTTCTTTGCGATCCCTCATTGGGATGGTCACGCAGGAAACGGTGCTTTTCAATGATACGGTCCGCAACAATATCTGTTACGGAAGAGATCAGGTGAGCGAGGAAGAAATGATTGAGGCGGCCAATGCCGCACTGGCACACGAGTTCGTCCAACAACTACCGAATGGATACGAATCGGTGATCGGCGAACGCGGGCAGAATCTTTCCGGAGGGCAGCGCCAGAGGATTGCCATTGCTCGCGCTATTCTCAAGAATTCCCCCATTCTGATTCTGGACGAAGCGACTTCCTCCCTCGATTCAGAATCTGAAATTATGGTGCAGAAGGCTCTCTCGAACCTCATCAAAGGGCGAACCGTTTTTGTCATTGCGCATCGCCTCTCGACGATCCGGCAAGCAGATAAGATCATTGTGATTGATCAAGGCCAGATCAGCGAGATTGGCACACACGCTGATTTGGTAGAGCGAGGAGGAATTTATCGTCGGCTGCATGATTTGCAATTTGCCGATTTGGACTCATCCTGGGTAAGTTAACTGGAGCTTTAGACTGTGATCAAAAGCATGACGGGTTTTGGGCGAGGACGTTTCGAAGGGGAACGATTTGTGTGCGCCGCTGAAATCCGCGCGGTTAACCATCGTTTCCTGGACATTCATATCCGGCTGCCTGTCGAACTGGCTAGTTTTGAAAACAAGATCAAGAAACTCGTCCAGTCGCGAATCAAGCGCGGACGGCTGGATGTAACGGTGACCCTTGAACAAAATCGGGTGTCAGACGTTTCCATAAATGAATCGCTCCTACGGGCCTACCTCGGGGCCATGGAGAAGCTCCGAAAAGAATATGGACTTTCGGGAGAGATTGATTTGATTCAACTCTTGCGTATCCCCGGGATGCTGAATCTCGAGGCGGTGACCATTCAAGAAGATGCCTCGAGTGTCTTGGAAGAGACGATTGAGAATGCCACCGAAGCAGCAGTGGGGAATCTCGAACAAATGCGAATTGAGGAAGGCCATCAATTGGAAGCTGATATTCTTGGCCGATTGGCGTCCATTCAGGAAAAAGTCACCAAGATTAGCCTTCTCATGGAAGGAACTTTGGAGGCTTACCAGGACAGGCTGAGGACCCGTCTGACGGATCTCTTGCGCGGTGTCTCTCTGGATTCCAACCGGATTGCTCAAGAAGCGGCCCTCTATGTTGAGCGGAGCGATATCACGGAGGAAATGACTCGTCTCCACAGCCACACAAACCAGTTTGCCGAGATGGTCAGGAACGGAGAGGAGGTGGGGAAAACTCTGGATTTCCTGTCTCAAGAGATGAATCGGGAGGCCAATACCATCCTTTCCAAGACGACCGGAATCACCGGAAATGGTTTGGAGATCGCCACCGCGGCCATCGGCATTAAGACGGATGTCGAAAAAATTCGCGAACAGATTCAAAATGTAGAATAAGCCAGGGTTCAAAGGCAGAAAAATCGTGGAGCGAGGGAAAGTTTATATTGTTTCAGCACCATCAGGGGCAGGGAAATCGACCCTTGTCAAAGGCTTAATCCAGCTTGTTTCCAATCTGGTTTTCTCTGTTTCCTACACGACCCGGCAGCCGCGAGGGCAGGAATTAACTGGAAAAGAGTATCACTTTGTCGATCGAATGGTTTTCGAGAAAATGATTGAAGAGGATAAGTTTGTTGAATACGCGAAGGTTTTTGATCACTATTACGGGACGGCCAGCGTGTCGCTGGAAGATGTTGTGGAAAAGGGGAAGGATATCCTGCTTGATATTGATACCGCAGGCGCAGCTCAAGTAAGAAAGAAGCTTCCCGAAGTGGTTTCCATCTTCATCATGCCACCCTCCTACGAAGTGCTTCGGAAACGACTGGAACTCCGCAAACAGGATAATCCCGAAACCATCCAGAAGCGGCTCCAGTGGGCCGCAGAAAAAGAAATTTATCAATACGATAACTATGACTATGTCATCATTAACGACGATTTTTCCCAGGCGATGGAATCGATGCGCAGCATCGTCCTGGCTGAACGATGCCGGAAAGGGCGCATGACCCATCGGATTCAATCCATCATTAAAACCTTCGGAGGTACATAACTTGATTCGCAATATAGGCAAAATTGACAGCAAATACCGGTTTGTGATTATCGCAGCCAGACGAACTCGCCAGCTCCAAGCAGGGGCTCAGGCTTTGATTGAGTTACCAGGGCGGAAAATGACCCAAGTGGCTCAAGAAGAGGTATCGCGAGGTTTGGTGGAATACGAGGTTAAAGTGGGTCCTATACCGGCAAAAAAGAAGAGCCAGAGAGGAAGTAAAGGACACTAATTTCTTTGCCGGTCGACCTGAGACCTGGGGTCACTATGAGAGTGCTACTGGGAGTGAGTGGTGGAGTCGCGGCCTATAAGTCGGCCGAACTGGTCCGGCTGCTGCAAAAACAAGGTTGTGATGTCACCGTCGTGCTGACCGAAAATGCTCGGAAGTTTGTCACGGCAACCACTCTGGCGGCTCTCAGTAAGAATCGTGTCTATACTTATACTTTCCCGAATGACGAATCCGAAGCGGGTCTTCAGGTGGCAATCGATCATATCCACCTGGCCCGGTCTGCAGACCTTTTGCTGGTAGCTCCTGCCACGGCGAATATCATCGCAAAACTGGCCCACGGAATTGCCGACGACCTGCTCTCAACGCTTTATCTAGCGGTGACTTCGCCGGTTGTTCTTGCCCCGGCGATGAACGTCAATATGTGGCACCATGCCGCTGTCCAGGCGAATCTGGAAAAGCTTCGCTCCCTTAAAGTCACAATCATCCCCCCGGAGGAAGGTTATCTGGCGGAGGGGATCATCGGCATAGGTCGTCTGGCAGCCCTGGAGCGTATCGTTGAAGCCGTCGTTGCCCTCGGTTCCCCGATTCAGGATCTGGCAGGAGAAACCGTACTGGTCACAGCTGGCCCCACTTGCGAGGAGATTGATCCGGTGCGATACATCACGAATCGCTCGTCGGGGAAAATGGGCTACGAAATTGCCAGAGCCGCTCAACTGCGAGGGGCGAAGACTATTCTGGTCAGCGGCCCAACGCACCTGCAGCCCCCTGAAAATGTCGAATGGATCTCAGTCCGCAGCGCCGAACAGATGCGCGTAGCGGTCTCGCGAGAGTTTTCGCGAGCCAGCATTCTGGTTAAAGCGGCGGCTGTATCGGATTTCCGGCCCAAGAACACCGCGACTGGGAAGATCAAGAAATCGGCGCAGTCCATGACTCTTGAGTTAGTCCCTACGGTCGATATTCTTGCTGAACTCGGCCAGCAAAAGAAGGATCAGATTATCGTCGGGTTTGCCGTCGAGACCGACAACCCGCTGGAAAATGCGGAGAAGAAGTTGAACTCCAAGAAATTAGATCTCCTGGTCTTAAATGACGTCACTCAAGAAGGGGCGGGATTTGATGTGGACACGAATATCGTGACCATCCTGAGCAAGGAGGGCCAGCGGTTTCATTCCGATAAGCTTCCCAAATCAAAAATTGCCCATCTCATACTGGACAAGGTTATCGAACTGAAGCAACAACGTGGCTGAGCAATCCCAACAATTCTATCTCGATCAACTCAAGGCGCGCCTTGAGTATTACCGGGAGATTGGCATCGATGGCCTCAAAGTCCAAAAGCCAGGACGGGCACAATCTCCGGAACCTTCTGTAACCCATCCTCTTGTCACCGAACCGTCCATCTCCTCTCAATTTATGACACCCAAGACACCTTATCCCGAGTCCAAAGAAAAAACACGCGAAGTTCAAGAGTCGAGTCCATCTCTTTCTGCCCTTTCTTCTCCTGTAACGGGCAAGCAAGAGACACTGGAAGAAATCCAGACAGGCCTTGGAGACTGCAAACGGTGCAAGCTCTGCTCCACGCGAATGAATATTGTTTTCGGAGCGGGAGACGCCAAGGCACGTCTCGTCTTTGTGGGAGAAGGGCCGGGAGCTGATGAAGACGAAGCAGGACTCCCATTTGTCGGCCGGGCCGGGCAGCTCTTGACGAAAATCATTGAAGCCATTCAGCTCACCCGTGACCAAGTCTATATCTGCAACGTTGTCAAATGTCGTCCCCCCAATAATCGATATCCGGAACCGGATGAAGTGGCGGCCTGCTCCCCTTTCTTGCTCCGTCAGCTGGAATCCATCCGGCCGACCGTTATTTGTTGTCTTGGGGCTGCTGCGGCTCAGACGATCCTGCAGACCAAAGTCCCAATCGGCCGACTCCGCGGACGTTTCCATGATTGTTTGGGAACCAAGGTCATGCCTACCTTTCATCCCTCTTACCTACTGCGGAACCCCGAAGCCAAACGCGATGTCTGGGAAGACATGAAGAAGGTTCGTGACTTGCTGGACCAGTCGGCACCCGGGCCCGAGAGCAAAGGATAGCCGGCAAGACCCCCCGCAGCAAAAGATGAAGCCTTGAAGGGGCTTCCTAACCCTACTGTGGAAGTTCCACTAATCCGGCGGGTGGTGAAGACATGCGTTGTATGCATGTCTTCGAATTGAATTCACGCGCTGAGGCCAGGCCTTTCGATTGTCGACTGACGCAGGCATGTAAGAAGCACATGTCTGCGTGGAATCAAATTACATGGACAGAACGTCTTTAACAACAAGACTCAAATCCTAGCGATTGGAGCTGGGGGCGGACCAGACGAGTCAGCTCATTTGTTTTGAGTAAGCTTGAATATTTGACTTATTTGTTTGCCTAGAACCACTTTTTTTTCTCAGAAATTAGGTCCAAGGGGAATATAGGTCAGGAATCAACATTGCATTTTCCTTGACGTTCTCAGTGAGTCAGGGGAAGTCGGCAAGAAATGGGCAAATCTTTCTTCGTCCTAAAACTGTTTACCAACCTGACCACGGCAGCAGTAGGCGAAGAAGTAACAAAATATGAGGAGCAACTTCGATGAACAATTTCGCTCGGAAATTATCGTTCTCCCTGCTGTTAGTAATCTCCCTGGGACTCGTAGTCCGCCCCGAATCGTCAGCCAAGAAGTTGGCTGTATCCAAAACAACCTCACTTCATTCTGAAACAGTCGCATCGGCCGGTTCTCCAGAAGATGTAGAACTTTCATCGGAGCGCCTTGAACGAATCGACAATGTAGTCCAGAAAAGCATTGACGACAGCCGCATCGCTGGCGCCGTCACACTTGTTGCTCGCCACGGCAAGGTTGCCTATTTCAAAGCGTTCGGCATGGCGAACCGGGAGGCCAGGACGCCCATGCACACGGACCAGATCTTTCGGATCTGCTCCATGACCAAGCCTATTACCAGTGTGGCCGTGATGATGCTCTACGAGGAAGGACGTTTCCTGTTGAACGATCCCGTCTCCAACTTTATCCCGGAATTCAAGAATATGAAGGTTCTGGACCCCCCCTTTCCTCAGGACAAGACCTCCCCTCCGGGATTCCTGACAGATGCCAGACGCCCCATCACGATCCGCCACCTGCTCACGCATACTTCCGGACTCACCTACCACTGGAACGATCGTCTGGGTAAGGGATATCGGGAAGCCAGTATTGGTCACGGCCTGTTCCCGCAGGAAGGGAGCATCGGTGATGCGGTAAGGAAGCTCGCTTCTCTCCCTCTCCTCTTTCAGCCTGGTGAGGCCTGGGAATACAGTCTTTCGGACGATGTGTTGGGATACCTGGTCGAAGTGATTTCAGGGATGACGCTTGACCAGTTCTTCCGGGAACGGATCTTTAAACCAATGGGGATGAAGGACACCTGTTTCTTTGTGCCGGAAGAGAAACTAACACGGCTGGCAACCGCCTATACCTACTATCCTGCAAAGGGGCTCCAGCCATTTGCCGAGAAACAGGTCGTTGAAGAAGGAGCGTTTGTCTATTCTTCCGATTATCCCTACCATGGGCCCCGGACTTACTTTTCCGGTGGGGGGGGCTGTGCTCAACAGCCGAAGATTATTACCGGTTTTGCCAGATGCTGCTGAAGGGCGGTGAGTTGAATGGTGTACGCCTGCTGAGCCGGAAGTCTGTTGAACTCGTCTCGCAAAATCACGTCCAGGGAAAGCTCGACGACATGGGCTATGGGCTTGGTTTTGGCGTCAACGGCGAGCCTAGACATCTGACCGAATTGGGCTCGCTCGGGGCCTATTATTGGGGGGGATTCTTCTATACTTCGTTCGTGATCGACCCCAAAGAAGACATGATTGCAATCTTTATGGGACAGCTACATCCAACCGGAGGCCTGAACCTGGCCTCAAAGACATTGAATTTGGCTTACCAGGCCATCAAGGATTGACCAGCTAGTTCAGTTGGCAACAGACTTCGGCATCAGCGAATGGCCTGTATTATGTTGCTCCATAGATTTCGCTGGGTGGTGAAGATATGCGCTGTGTGCATGTCTTCGAATTGAATGCATGCGCTGAGGCCAGGCCTTTCGATTGTCGACTGGCGCAGACATGCAAAAACCACATGTCTGATAATCATCTAGAAGGCCTCCTGAGTCTATCCGAATGGGATAGACTCAGGGTTAAGTACCGAACTTAATCCCGAAAGGAGACCTCTGATGAAACTATATGGCGGAATCGATCTGCATGCCAACAACAGTTATCTGGTGCTGCTGGACGAAGGAGGAATCGTGGTGCATCGGTGTCGGTTGCCCAATGAGATGATGGTGGTGCTAGAGCAACTAGAGCCGTATCGAGAGCAGATTGTGGAGCTGGCCGTGGAGTCGACCTACAACTGGTACTGGTTGGTGGATGGACTGAAGGAAGCGGGCTACTCGGTGAAGCTGGCCAACCCGAATGCGATGCAGCAGTACCAGGGGCTCAAGTACAGTGACGACAAGTCAGATGCGCGCTGGCTGGGGGAGATGCTGCGGCTGAAGCTTTTGCCAACCGGCTACATTTACCCGGCTGGGCAGCGGCCACTGAGAGATCTGTTGCGACAACGCAGTTTTCTGGTGAGGCAATGCACCAGTCAGTTATTGCACGTCAACAATCTGTTGAGTCGCCACCAGGGACGGCGCAGTCCCGACACCCCGATTCGGCAGCTGAGTGTCGCCGAGGTTCGGGAGTTGTTTCCCGACCGGGAACGGAGGCTGGCGGTGGAGAGTTCGCTGCTGGTGATCCAGGCTCTGGACAAACAGATTGCGGTCATTGAGAAACAGCTCAAGAGCCAGGCCAAGCCGGAAGCCTCCTTTGAGTTGTTGCAAAGTGTCTATGGGGTGGGACCAATTCTCGCCCTGACCATCTGGCTGGAGACCGGCGACATCGGGCGATTCCCTCAAGTCGGTGATTACGCCTCTTACTGCCGCTGTGTCGCCAGCACCCGGTTGAGCAACCAGAAGAAGAAAGGGGAGAACAACCGCCATAACGGCAACCGGTATCTGGCCTGGGCCTTTGTGGAGGCAGCGACCCACGCGGCCCGGTCGTATGGGTCAGCCCGACGATTTGTGGAACGGAAAACAGCCGCCGTCAATCGGACGCTGGCAATTAAGGCCCTGGCTCACAAGCTGGCGCGGGCCTGTTATTATGTGCTGCGAGATCAGGTGCGGTTTGAACCGACCCGCTTGTTCAGCAGCTAAAGCTGGGTGGGGGCTGTGAGCCTTGGGTGGCGCTGGTGTAAATCCAGCTGTCTGATTGGACACAGTCCCCGTCCCGATATAGGCTGATGTTTTCGAGCACGCCCAGACCGCGAGCCTGCCCGGCGCTGGTCCAAGCCGGTTGGCTTGGAGAACCACCGATTCTGTGACCCGGTCACGCCCATTGGACACGGTCTGGTACCAACGATTTTCTGGGGCGCCGCACGGCGCCAGGGGCTAATGAGGCCAATGGTCCTCGATAGCCTTGATCCTGATGGGTGCATGGACGGACTCGATACGAGCCGATCCTCAAGCAAGAAAACCCTGGGTGCGTGGTTCAAAAACTCGGCCGGGATCCTTCCGCCTTCTCCAGTTCGAATCATGGCTGGAGAAAGCTAAGGAATTTAGCCCGTAGACCCAGCTAAGGCCGCCGGTAGACAGCGTACGGTCCTCGATGAGCCGCTAGCTCTGAAGATCGAGAAAGGAATCTGGCAAGGGAGCCTTTGCAAAAAAGTCTACGTCGCACTCAAGGGGTAGTTTGTTCTATTGACAAAGGCCTTCTAATGGGTGCGCCACCCCGAAACTAAGTAATGCTTTTCATAAATACAGTGACCGTTACGCCGGGTCGGTGACCCGGCCTACAATTTTGTAGGCTTGGGGCTTTCTCAAAGCTCCAACCTCACGCGGCGCCTATCCAAAGACGGCTCACCGTAATTACGAATAGTAGTCCTTAGGCTGAATGACACATCGACCAACGGTCAAGCAGAAATCCCTTGAGCCAGCCTATTGACAGGGCCATAATGAAAACTCATGAAAGTTATCATGAAGCGCATGAAATTAGATTCACAACCGCGTGAAACTCAACGAACACAGTTTGGCAATAACTGCGCAGTAGGGAAATCAGGTCTGCAATTCTGATGCAGTAGAATTGTTCATGCAGCCGTTTGCCAAGCGAATATCAAAGCTGTGATCCCTTACTCAGCCATTCCTAAACTCAAAAGTCCATAAGGCATGTTCCTCGAAGTCGCCCTGCCGTTACCACTTCATCGGACTTTTTACTACCGATGTGAGCAAGAAATCTTTGAATCGGCCCAGCCCGCCCAAAGAGTCCTCGTCCCTTTTCAAAACCGGAAGATGATGGGATTTGTGGTGAAAACCCACGCGCAGCTTCCCGTAGAAATCCAGAGCAGTGTCGCCATCAAGGACATTCTCAAGGTCGTCGACCCGGTTCCGGTGATTCCAGCCAGCCTGTTCAAACTCAGCCAATGGATTGCGGATTACTATTTTGCCTCCTTAGGGGAAGTGCTTAAAGCTTGTCTACCGCCGGGGGGCAGCCTCAAAAGCCACAAACACGCAGTCATTACCAGTCAAGGAGAAGAGGTGGCCAAGGCTGAGGCATTGCCCGGCCTCAATGAACAAGAAACACGCGTTCTCAGGATCCTTGCACAAAAGAAATCGCTGACTTCACTCGAGCTCAAAAATGAAACCGGCATTGCCTCGGCCGATCGAATGTTGCCGAAACTTGTCTCAAACCAATGGGTGAGGATCGACCACTCTTTTAGCCCAAGCAGCTGTTCAGAAAAAACACAGCTTCAAGTATCTCTGGCTTTTTCGGATTTATCCAAAACGGGGACTTTGAAGCTCACCGCCAGGCAACTTGAAATTCTGGAGTGTCTTCAGAAAAGAAAAGAGCCGATCGCTCTTACCGAGTTACTCGCTCAGCAGAAGGTTTCTCGATCAACCGTCAACACCTTGGAGAAAAAGGGTCTGATTCGAATCACCTCAGAACGCCTCCAGCGTGACCCCTATCGAGAGATGCCTCAGCCCTCTTTCTCCGTTGTGCCTGAACACACCATCGAGCAAAAAGCTGCCATCACGGAACTAAGCAAGGCTCTGCAAGCCACTTCTTTTTCCTCCTGGCTTCTCCACGGCGTGACCGGAAGCGGAAAAACCGAAATTTACTTGACGCTCATTGAGCAGTCCCTGGCAATGGGGAAAACTTGCCTGATATTAATGCCGGAAATCGGACTTACTCCCCGGGTAGCCCAGGAGTTTCGCGGGCGCTTGAAAAATGCCTCAGCAATTCTTCACAGCGGATTGTCTGATGGCGAGCGCTTTGATGAGTGGTGGAGAATTCGTCGAGGAGAAGCCAAGGTTGTGATCGGAACCCGCTCGGCCGTTTTTGCTCCGCTCCACAACATTGGCCTCATTGTCGTGGACGAAGAGCATGATCCTTCCTTTAAGCAACACGAAAGCCCACGTTATAACGGGCGGGATACAGCGTTGGTGCGAGGAAAGCAGGAAAATGCGGTGGTCATCTTAGGGTCCGCGACTCCCTCCGTTGAGACTTTTTACAATGCGAAGAACGGGAAATATCAATACCTCCGGCTAGCGTCACGGGTTCAAGACCGCCCCCTTCCAGAAGTCACCCTAGTGGATATGAGAGAAGAGTTCAAGATCGGAGGGAAGAAGCCAACGCTCTCCAGTGTTCTCAAAGAGCAGATCCAAGTGCGTCTTGCCCGAAAGGAGCAGACTCTCGTGCTCCTCAACCGGAGAGGGTACTCAGCGAGCTTACTCTGCCGGCATTGTGGACAGAGCATTCGCTGCCGGAATTGCAGCATCACCCTCACTTATCATAAATCTAAGAATGGCCTGGTGTGTCACTATTGTTCCTACGAACAAGCGGTTCCGGGAAATTGTCCGGCTTGTGGCAGTGAGCATCTTCATTTTCTGGGGGAGGGGACAGAGAAGATTGAAGCAGTCTTGGATAAGATTTTCCCACAGGCTCGAATTGCGCGCTTGGATCGAGATACCGCGCGGAAGAAGAATGCCCATCTGAAGATCCTGCGGCAGGTGCAGACTGGAGAGATTGATATTCTGACCGGAACGCAGATGATTTCGAAAGGACACGATTTTCATCAGGTCACCCTGGTGGGAATCCTTTCGGCTGACAGTGTGCTCTCGTTACCCGATTTTCGGAGCGCCGAGCGGACCTTTCAGTTATTTACCCAGATGTCAGGACGGGCTGGCCGTGGTGAGCTCATGGGACAGGTCTTGATTCAAACCTACTTCCCGGAACATTACTGCCTGCAATTTGTCCGGAAACATGACTATGAAGGGTTTTTCGAAAAAGAACTCAAGTTCCGAAAGTTGATGCACTATCCACCCTTTACGGCCATGGCGAATATTTTGTCCCGCGACCGCAACCTGGATCGAGCGGTCAGGCTGATTAATAGCTTCGCAGATGTCTTATCCGGCCTCGTAAACACCGAAACTCGTATTTTCGGGCCGGCTCTCTCTCCGTTGGCAAGGCTGAAGAACGAGCATCGCTACCAGATCCTCATCAAAGCGAAAACCCGCCAGACGCTCAAAGAATTGCTGCAACGATGCCTGGCACAAGGTGAAAAGCAAGGAATCGATTTTAGCCGGCTGCAAATCGATATTGATCCCATCGACTTGATGTGAAGAAAAATCAAATCAGTCGAATCGGGGTGGGAGAAAAACTGAGGAGAAAGATGATGAGGCCCAGCACAGCCACGACCTTGCGCTTGGTCCCGAGAGGAGCTTCATCATCCATAGTCGGCGGATGGTTGATTCCCAGAATCAATGGGATTACAGCCCACATGAGCCAGGCTGTCCAGAAGAACATCAACAACGGAATCACCCCAAACACAAAAACTTTGGATATCAGTCGATGTCGGCGTCCAAATAAAGCGTAGATGATGTGCCCGCCATCTAATTGGCCGACCGGCAAAAGATTGAGTGCGGTGGCAAACAGACCAACTAAAGCCGCAAATGCCACTGGGTGATAATTGATGTCCATGCCCGCCGGGAAATGCAGCCCGAAAATCCACGCCACAAACTTAAACATGAGGGACTCGCCGAATAGAAAATAAGAGAATCCGGGTTTCATGGGAGTTACTTTTGAAAAAGGAAGTGACATGATCAAAGCAGGAACGGCGACAACGAATCCGGCAATAGGTCCTGCGATCCCGACGTCAAAAAGAGCCTTTCGATTTTCAAAGGGTGAGCGAATCCGAATGAATGCCCCCAATGTTCCGATAAGATTCGGAAAAGGAATGAAATACGGCAGGGTTGAGCGAATCCCGTAGTACTGGCAGGCCAGAAAATGTCCCATTTCGTGAGCCATCAAGAACCCCAACAGAGTGAGTACAAAAGGAAAACCACTCAGAAGCATGGACGGTTGCTTTATCAGATGTCCCAGTGCACCAATGGCTTCATCGCTCGGGCCGTTGATTTTGTAATAGTAGTTGTACTCTGCGCCCACGGATAGAGTCGAAATTGCCGTAATGACGAAAAGCAAAAGGCTTAGCTTGTACTTCGGACGATACGCTGGCTCATACACAGTTACCGGGTGTGTCTGGACCAAGGGTTGAAATCCGTCAAGAGGAGGCTGGGGAATTTCGGGCATGAAAAGAAAAAAAGCTATCTAAAAAGGCGAGCTCTTAACTCGCCTCGTGAATAGCAGGATTGTTTGGTAGGGGTAAACTCTATAAAGAGGTGTTGCAACGACTGAATCTAAACGAGATCAAACCGACTGCAAATCCTTACCCGGTTTAAACCTCACAGCTTTCCCAGGAGGAATAGAAACTTCTTCACCGGTTCGGGGGTTTCTACCAATCCCGGTCTTGCGAGGTTTGATCGTGAAGACACCGAACCCGCGAAGTTCAATACGATCTTCGCCCTTTAATGCAACTTTCATCGCATCAAAGACGGTGTCAACAGCAAGCTCTGCTTTCGCTCTGGGGATGCCGGTTCGCTCAACCACCTGATTGATGATATCTAACTTGATCACGACAGACCTTCCTTCATCTGAGTTCAAACGCCAGTCTAGAGAACAAGTCCAATATTGTCAAGAAGTCTGGAGATCTGAAAATAAATTTGCTACCCTTTTGCCAAACCTGCCTTGACTTTTTTCCATGGACCGCGCTCTCTCTAACTTGGCATCTTCTATTTGAGTCTAATCCTTTATTCGGCAAATAGTTAGCGGAATTTTAGTTTTTTTTAACTTAAGGGCACCATAAGTCCTGCAGAACGGCAGAGCTCCGGGTGAGAAATCGATGACTCCTAATACTTTCAAACCATTGGTGTTCACTGGAAGCTGGAAAAATTCACCCCTCAGATAGTGTTGAATATAAGGGGGGGAGTAATTCTGCAAAGTGTTCATTGCTGAACATTTGTTTACCTTTTTGGGCTATACGCTCTCTCTGGATGGAATCGGTCAGGAAAACCAATTCATTCCATCGTGCATGGAGCTCTTCTTCCCATTGGCTCCGTTCTAACACAATTCCTATCTTTTCCTTCTTGGCGAGTTCACTGAAGTCGCCAATGCCTTCGGTCATCACGACGGGAAGTCCGCACAACAAGTATTCAGCAAACTTAGTAGGTGCAGCGACTTGATTGACAGGATTGGGTTCCCTTAGCAATAGTCCCGCATCTGCGGCGTTCAGCCAGCGAGCCATCTCGTTATGGCTAGCGCTTCGAACGGTGCAAGTGCCTGGTGAAAGTAATCTGTGAAGGTATTGTTCAGCTTCGGTGCTTTGAGGTGTAATCAACAACAGATGCACTTCAGATCGTTTCACCTGGGTCTTGCGGAAAAATTCCAGCAGAATCTCTATAGACTGATAAGCCCGAATAGATCCCGCATAAACAAATGTGAACTTATCTTCAATGCCTAACTCTTTCCGTACCACACTGCGCAGTTGTGGATCCCAGTAGAACTTTCGAGTGTTGGCTACGGTGGGGATCACGTGGATTTTCTGGGAAGGGACCCGGTATTCTCCGACGATCTTGTCTCGCATGACCCCCGAGACGCAAAGGATTGCGTCTGATTCCTTTACGGCGCGCATTTCAATACTTTTGAGCTTTTCGTATTTTCTTCGGACGGCTCTCGAACGAAGGTCCCCCCCTGACTTTTCAACGCTGAGCAGGTACTCGGCTGGAGTGTCTCCGCGCATATCAAAGACGACTTTTGTTTCCGGAATCCAACTTTTCAACCGAAGGGCAATCGCTGCAGATGTTTGCGTCCTGGCGTGGATGACGGTTCGAACGGACGGGTCAGACGGTTTAGCGATTAAATAAAGCTGCTGCTGGGGAACCCAAAAATCCCATCCGAGGAATGTCGTAATCAAAAAGCGATAGTAGATGCGACCGTTGAGTTGTTCTCGAACCTCACGCAACCGCTTCCGATTTCTCCTCCAATTTGGAAAAATTCCCAACAATCGTTCGAATACCACCAGCTCGAAGAGAATCCCCTGACCTTCCATCATATGGAGATAGTCCACGACCTGGGAGTCAAAAACCGTTGGCGGAAACCCCTCGGAGACAACATAGAGGAAGTGGATGGTGCCGGTCATTTTCTTGGGCTGCGTATTCATCGGTTAACCTTAGCCAGTTACGATCGACTTTTTTGGGTTGAATTCAGCTCCAGAAGGACGCTTGAAACCCATTGATGGTGCTTAAATTTCTCACACCTGTCCGCGGGGTGTGATTTCAAATCGAACCCGGAGTGGCAAAACCATGCGCACTCTCAAATGAATGGTGCTAGAAGGAATCTTGACTCCATAACGGGGAGAAATCCAGCCATCTATGAGTTCGGCGGTCATCCCGTTCATCTGCTCACAGAGCCGGAAGATAATCTGGTCATCGTGATGGCCACGAATTGTAAGCCCTTCATGAAATGATTCGAGGATCGGCTTTCCGCCCTGTTCGATGCGGACTCCGACTCCCAGATGGAAGTACCAATCCAGGTCATGGGTCTGACTCCCCATGAGCTCGTCGATGATCATGCACTCTATGGGGTTCTTAGAGAACCGAAACTCTCGGACGTGGGTCACCGGATCCGGGAGACGACGGTACCCCTCATGGGAAACGCGAAGCACGTCAGACTGAAGGTTTGATTCCCATCGCTCCACTTTTACTTTGGCCTCATTTCCGATTGTCCATAGATTGACACCTTCGCCAAGCGTGTTTTGTTCGACTTGGTCAACGCAAACGGTGTTGTGGGCAGCCGTACTGCGAAACCAGTTCCTTGCCTGGGGGTTGGCGGAGTAAACGTAAGCTCCACTATCACTAAAGAAGGTGGTGTTGCCCGCATATAGGTCGAAGCTTAACCGGTCATTGTGATCGTGGCTTCCACGGCCACGAATCCCGATGTCCGCTGCATCGACAAACAAGGTGTTCTGGTCCTTCCTCATGATATAGAACTGCGCGTCAGCAAATCCTCTGGATTCAAGTGGAGTTGATTTTGCTTCTAACTCTAAATACTCAACTGCTGCCGAGATTCCTCTCACCCAGGCCAAGGATTCATCCAGGGCTCCTGCCACTGCCTTCATGTCGGACCGATCAAACAGGGAAGCCCCTAAACACAGGAGGTAGCAATGGGAATCAATCGGGCTTTCATTCCAGATCAGCAAACGCCCATCGTCCGCATCGCCCGATAAAGGGTGGGTTCCATCCGGTTTGGTGTAGTACAGCAAGTACTCGAACATTTTTTCGAGGCGCTGTATAACTTTCTTGGGGACTGAAACACCCTGGTCTTTGATCACCAGTATGGAATATAGAAAAAGCTCCAAAACAAGACGGTGATAGGAAACAGAGTGTTCATAGTCCACGCCGGATGGATAAACCTGTTCCTCGATCTCCAGAAAAAGCTCGCCGCTGGCAAATGCAATCCAATGCCGGGATTCCTTGAAAAAAGGGCAGGCGGCGGCAATGAAAATCAATCCCGATAGATTAGAGAGATAGTGGTTGCTGTTGAGCCGTTTGATCTCCCCGTCGATAGGAGCCTCATAATACTCAAGGTTTTCATAAATGAATCGGCCGTGGCTCAGTAAGCTTTTTGCCAATCGCTTTTGAAACTTAAGAGAAAGCGAAGGAGATTGTTGGAAAAAACTGTAGGCGGTCACCCAGTTCACGGCGCGAATTGCCACGTCCATCGCACAGTCCCAATTGATACTGAACATGGGTGGGTTTTCATCCATCCAATCATTGAGCTGGTTCACGAATTCTAGAGCGAACCTTTCGTCTCCGGTCAACCAGTAAGCTTTCCCAAGCAGGGGTAAATGTTGGAAGCGAGACAACTCGCGCGTGACCTTAATATCAGAGTGGTCCTCCAGCCGGACCCGAACATAATCTTTGAAATAAGTCCCTGGTTCCCAACGATGTCCCGACTTAAAATCCCGGTGCCAATCGATCTTCGGCCCGAGATCCACCTTGCCAGATCCCAACAAATCGAAGTGATGCTTGAGAACCTCTTCAGCCTGGCAAATGATGTTTTCCTTGAGGCGCGGGAACAAGCGATTAAATTCGCCGACAAAAACGGCAGCCGTCGTGTGGCGAGTCGAGAAGAGAGGTTCCATCGGCAACCCGGAGTCGCTGGGATTTCTCTCCTGGTTTGGAACGGAAATGGCCCGGAAGAAATCAGCGTCAGCGATTTCTCCGCGATGCTTCATGGCATCACTGCGCAAGCGGTACTCTTTCAGAAGGCGATGAGTTGCCCGGTAGAGAACTTTAGGCAAACGTGTCGGGGGCGTAGCCATGACCTTTTTCAAGAAATGAGTCAATCGCAATCGCAACACTCCTTGAGTTTCTCTATGATGCGGCGGGTGTGTTCTTGCCAGGTATATTTCGCAATAACCTCTTTGCGGGCTGCCTGTCCGATCTCCGTCCTGAGTTTTTCGTTGTCAATGAGTGTCTTCAGGCCCATCTGAAGTGACGCAGTGTCTCCCGGTTTCACCAGCCAGCCAGTCTTTCCGTGTTGTAAGACTTCTCCAATCTGATCCAGATTTGAAGCCACAATTCCTCTCCCCATCGCCATGTACTCAAACAGCTTCGTCGGAGATCCAAAGAAAGGGGTGCCGTCCGGATTCGGGACGTGGGGAGCAACAAGGATATCGGCCGCCGCCAGATACTGGGGACCCTTCTCCTGAGGGATGAGCCCGGTGAAAAGGCATTCCTCGGTAACATTGCTTTTTGCAGTTATTTCTCGGGCATCCGGCATCCTCATGCCGTCTCCAATCATCAACAAGCGGACGTTGGACCGGTAGGCGGGGTTTCGTTTCAGTAATTCACCAAAGGCGGCAGAAAGGACCTCTGCACCGTGCCACCTCCCAAATGTACCAATAAATCCGATGACTGTCTTGCCCGTGAGCTGTAATTGCTGACGAAGAGCAGAACCGTCAATTTCAGGTGAGTATCGTTGGGAATCCACACCGTTCGGGTTAACTAGAATTTTCTTGGCCTCAATTCCGCGTGAGACTAGCTCCGCCCTCAGAGCTTCACTGACGACGACAATCACATCTGCGCCCTGAAGATTGAGCAGTTCGATCTGACTAGACAATTGTTCATACTGAAGGGCTTGTCCCCAATGACGATTGATCCAAACTTCTGAGCCGTTATATTCGAGGACAAATGGGATCGCGAATTCCTTTGCTAGTTTCATACCAACGTAGTTGTTGAGACTATACCGTTGATAGACAAATGAAATCCGCCGGTTCGCAAGAGCGTGTAAAGCTTGTTTGAAAATGATTTCGTTGATATGAAATGATGGAAGCTCCCGGAAATTCCAAAACGAAGCGTCAAGGTTGACGGTATGAGACTCCACGGTTGGGGAAACCATCGGAATGGGGTCCGTCGTCAGAAAGATGGGGGACTTTGCGAAACTCTCTAGTTGGTTGAGCACCCCGGCGATATGTCCAACCGACCCTCCCGAAATCACTCCAAAAGAAAGATCGGTTCGGAGATAAACCGGTGAGGCTTCGAGATCCAGTTTTGGAGTCCCCAAGGTTTCTTCTATTCGATGACGACTGAGAAGTTCGACATCTTTCCGGATGGATCGCAGTAACGTAGCTCTCCGGAAACTATCTTGGAGTAGTCGTTGACCAAGGAGTAGCCATTGGATCGCCCCAATTTTCTCTCGCCTCCCAAATCGATCTTCAAAGTAACATTCCCCATGACACAAAAGGCGCAGAAGCAGCGCTGTAAGAAAAGGTTTGGGCAAGACCGCAAGTCGATAGGTGACCAAACGGGCCAGGTTGTACCGAAAAAGGTGGGGCCAAAATTTTCCGGCAGAAAAACACCTTTTGACCTCTTCAAACGAGGTGACACGACCAGGACCTGAATCCTCTACGGATGACGATGCTCCCTTAATGATGGTGATTGACGATGAACTCACGATCGCTCAGTCTGAGGGAGAGTTCGGGGATGATGAACGCGTTTCCAAAACAAGATCCGCTGGCTGACGTCCGTCCGTAATGCATATTTGAAAACTCTTCCGTACCAGGCAGCCGTATCGTACAAACAATATTCTCTTTCGATATAACGCTGGTCCGGATTCTTTTTGGGGACAGCCAGTTCCGGGCGGCGGAAGATATCTTCGACCGAACAGGGGATGCAGGTATTGGCCATTGGGTCAAGGATGACCTGTCTGCCATTTAGGTCAACGATGACCACTTCGTGAGAGTCGATCCGCTCTTTTCCTCGACCTTTCGGATGATCTTTAGCCAGCATGGTTAACCACTTCACGGGATAGCCCTCCTGCTGAAGCAACTTGCCAAGGACTACGGCATACCCCCAACAGAAGGCATAACCTTTCTTAATGATTTCGACAGGATTATTTCCTTCAGAGGACTGCTTCGGGCAGAGTTTTCGGTAAACCCAGTTTGTAGCCTCCAAGGCTCGGTCCAACTTTGAAGCCCCTTCCCCCTCGGTTTTCCATGCTCGTACGTACATCATATTATCCTGAGATGGAGGATAAGGGGGCATTCCAAGGGCCCGAAAAATATCAAGCTCACGAATCTCGATATTTACAAACCCAGCCTTCTCAAGACGCAGCAAGACTTCATGGGGTACTGTTTTCCAGGTATGGTTCTCGCAGATTTTCCGGGGATTTCGACCATCGCTGGGAATGGCAGCCACCAGAACTCCGCCACGCTGAAGGACTCGATAGATTTCATGGAGAGTACCCTCTACGTCAAAGGCATGTTCCAGGGAATTGTCGGCATAAACGCAATCGAAGGAGTTGTCCCCAAAGCTGAGATGACCAAAATCTTCGACCTTGAAAAGTACTCGCTCTGAGCCATACATAGCCCTTGCTTTGGCAACAAATTCAGCTCCACAATCTACGCCAGTGACATGCATCCATGGGTAAGACTTGGATATTCGGTCCGACCAATACCCTGCGCCACAACCCAGGTCGAGAACGGTCTCTCGATCCCACGGAATGAGTTCCTGAAGATAATATGACTGGGCTTCATTTCGGGCGTCACCCAGAATGGCACGGCGCTCCTTCTGAACCTGGTAAGTGGCCTCTTCCAAAGCGGATTGGCGATGAAGTCCGGCCAAAAGCTCTTCGCGAGCCAGAGAAGCCATTTCAGAAAGAGTGATGAACTTAAAGCGGCCGTCGTTCTTCAGCCTTTCTAGGTTTGCTTGGATGTCATCGAAGCGAAGATCTGATTTGGAATGCCCGATCAGAATGAAATATTGTTGTAGGGCAAGTGTTTCAGGACTATAGCTGGTCATAAAGTGAGCGAGCGGTTTTGGAAAAATTTGGTTCAGCCATCGATGAACAGGCCTAAGTCGAAAATAGGCCGTACACAACATTTCTCGAAGCCGCTGAATCTTTGGATTGCTTCTGGCGTCCTGAAACAAAGGGTTGCGGTCTTCCATGAATTTCATCAAATGGCCTGCAAAGTGTGCTCCTTCTGATCCATCCAGAAACCAGCGTTGATCTGGGCTGTAGGTGAAAACGGGCAGCTCAACGATACCGCGCTCGGCAGGTGGGGCCTTGAGTTGAGGATCATAAGCATTCGCAAAATACGGTTGATGCGCTGAATAAGCAAAGGAATAGTCATAGCCTCGTTCCTGAGAAACTCCACCCGCATAGACAGAAGAATCACAATAAATCTGATTGGCAACGAGCGCGTCATAAAGGCGCCTGAATGGTTGGGCTTGATAGGCTCCGGCTCGAAAGCAGGAAACTTGATAGTGAGGGTCGACGGATCGCAGTAAACACTCGAGAACTCGCTTGCACCGGCCGATCAACTCAGTGAGGTCTCCTGGATAGTCGTGCGCCTTGCTCTTCGACCAGTCCCAGTACCACTCACCATCCTGGAAACTTGCGCCCAATTCGGGTAGCCAGCAAGGATGTAAGTGCAGCTGCACGTCATGTCCGGATTGGATCGCTTGAACCCATTGATTCTCCATCTGAGCTGCCATTTCAGGCCGATTGGTGCGTAGCCAGAAATACTCTCCCATTTCTGCCATGAGTGTAATTTTGACGCCCACTTGACTGGCTAAAGCTAATAGTTTTTCGGTTGGCTTCAGCACGTCGTGATTCCAGTCAACCCGTTTCCCTTCCGGCACGGGATGCCAAGTCTCATAATCAATTGTGACGGCTAAATAGTTTTGTGCACTCCCGTTTGCCATTATCGTTTTTGACACTCCACAAAGATAAGCTCTCTGAAAGAGGGCATTTGCGAAAGCAAATGGAATATTAGTGAGGGATTCGCGATTCTCCGGAGTGAAAAATCCGTGCTGTAGTTGAACAACTCCAGGCGGTTGACATGAAAACCGGCTTCACCCAGGACATAGCGCAAATCCGACACGCTGTATTCACGATGATGCCCAACAAAGGGTATACCACTTCGGTAAAGAGTTGCGATGGGCTGTTGGATGTGCTGGCCTTTTAAGAAACGTTGAATATTGAAGGAGAAATAAAGATTCGGTACGTCGACGTATAGAAATCCATTTGGGTTCAGGTTCAGATGGATATTTTCCAAAAGAAATCGGGGGGTATGGGGTAAGTGTTCCATGACTCCCATCAGGCTGGTGTAGTCGTACCGATCCGGCAGCACCATGTTTTCTTGAGTCGAAAGATTGTGATTGAGGAAACGAATCCCAAAAGTGTCTGAAACTTGAGTGTACATTTGATGTATTTCCGGTGGATAAAACGAAAAATCTTCGACGATCGACACGTTCATTCCCATCAAAGACAATGCAATCGGAAACGCAGGGAAAAGACATCCAATTTCCAGCCACTTCGCGCCCGACATCAATGGCTGTTGAAAAATCCGGTCGTACCGAATAGCCGATCGTTCCAAATACGAGACAAAATCAAAAGGTCGATCCGGATCCATTGATAAATCCAGGGCTGCTATTTTCTTGCAAACATCACGGGTAATGTGAGGCTTCAAGAAATCAATCCCTTTTTGGTAAGGCGCTGCGGTGATTTCTAAACTCATGACGCCCCCGCCATTTCTTTTTGAAGGGGGAATAAACTTCCTTCGAAGGCCGAACTGGGCGTCCCGCCAAATCGGCTCTTGAATCGGGTCAGCGTAATTGTCTTGGAGTCTGTATTCTCGACGAGCTTAGCGCCTCCCATGTCGTAGCATTTGACACCCAAGTCGCGCAATCGCAACATGTTTTTGAATTGCAGAAAAGTCGTTGAACCCCTTGGCTTCGGACTGACGCTCGCACCGTGAAGGTAAAAGGCATTATTTCCATGGTGAATGATGATCGAAGCGGCAACCAGTTTATCTTCTACATATACCCCCGAAATGAATCCCTTTCCATCGGAGACCAAATGGCTCTCAAGATCTTCCAGGTAATCTTTGGGATGTCCCTCGAGACCCGAACGTCCATAGGTCGCGGTTGACAACGGAAAGTATTGGTTGACTAGAACATTAGGGTCGTACCGAAACGCCTCTTTGATTGCCTTCCGCGTATCATTTCTGTGCGACGCATGAAAGGAATTAAGAATCGCCTCATCACTGGCATCAAGCCGGCTAATGTATGGAACACATTCTGTGATATTTTGAAATGCACTCTTTTCAAGAGCGGTTCGTGTAATTCCTCTCACCAAGGCGTGGTTGAGCACGAGGATGTTCATCGGATTAAATGAATGTCTCAGGAACTGTATATAGCTCGAAAAGATCTCGTCATAATAACCTGCATAGGAGTGCATCACTTGCGGCCCGCACTGGCTGAATAGGTAACATTGAAGGAACTTCCGAAGGATTTTCCTTTTACAAAGAAGCCATTGAGATGCTTTTTGGTTTCCGATTCGAGCTTCCAGAAATACCGGGGAAGACAGGTGCTTGCGATAAATGTGTGCATAGGATGTCGTATTGGCAGGATGGGCGGAATCGCGATCAAATTCATCCCAGCTCGCCTTTTCCCTATTTCCCGTGGGGGAAATGCTAATTTCGATATTCTTCGACAAATCTTGCAAGCTTGTCATACTCCTTGGGATTGAGGAATTCATCCAGATGGATGAGAACGATCTTATTGGCCATGTAGGAAACGTTATTTGTTTTCTGTCCTTGCCAAGAGTTTTGAAAAGCGGGCCATGTTTCAAGCAATCGGATCCCTCTTTGCCTGCCCGCCTGAATCACGGACCCTTTGTCTTTCACTTGCAGCGGGAAATAATTCCCTGTGGGGTCCATCTCTTTGTCGAAGAAGGTGGCCGGAATCCGTGCCGTCAATTTGGCGTACAATTCCTTTCTCCTCCGGATCAGATCGTCCATTCGCTCGAGTGTCCGCTGAATGTATTTCCATTGCAGCTTTGTCATCGAGATATCCATTTCGATTGGGTAATAGCCACCGCTGAGCTCGTCGATCTGATAGAAACGACCGTTAACCTTTTCGACCTCAAAATGTGAAACCCGGCGCAGCAGAGAGAGGGGAAGCCTGGAAACCAGCACCAGCCATGACGTGGAGTGGTTCTGACCGGTGATCTCACGGTACCGATCCCCCATGTGTTTAAAGGCTTGCTGATTCTTGAAAACTTCGGCCTTGAATTCTTTCTCGCGAAAAAGATCTTGAAGCGTTTCAAAGATCTTCGGGTCATTTGTCGTAATACATCCTCCGCCCGGGTTCATCATAGTCTTGGAGAAGGAGTACACGGATAATTGGCCCCAGGAACCCGCTATTTTATTGCCCCAGCGCGCTCCGAGTGAGTGAGCACAATCCTCGATATGGACAATCCCCCGCTGCGAACAAATTCGATTGAGTTGGTCGAGGTTTGTGGACAAGCCGCCATAATAATGGTGGCTGATGACGGCTCTCGTTTTCGGGGTGAGTTTCGTCTCTAGCTCCTGCAAATTCATGTTCAGCGTGTCGGACATAACATCAACGAATATCGGTTTAGCGCCAGCCTGAACAATGGCATCGATGACCGCGGTGCAGGTAAAAGCCGGTAGCATGACTTCATAATCTCTTGCTGGGCTAAAACAAGCTCGCAGTGCGCCATAAAGTGCCGTCCGTGCAAAGGTGGTATAGAAGGCAAAATCACCGGTCAGGTCTTTACTTAGTGATAACGGCATCATATCGGAACATTTTGTGGAGTATCGGCTTCTGGGGACTTAGCTGCAAAAGTGCCTTGAAATTCCGACATCCGAACTGTCGAGACCACTGCATGAGCTGACGCGGGTCGATAAAAAGATACTCTGTGTCTTGCTGGCCCCTTAGCTGGTTCAACAAGCTCGTCAAACGCGACCTCCAGCTCAAGGGGTATTGATAGCCGGTCCAGAGATCTTTTAGATAAGCATTAAAAAGATCACCGATAAAAATGACGCCACCCTGCTTGCAGACGCGGATCATTTCAGCAAAGTACTGTTCGAAATAGTCCAAATTGGGCAGGTATTGGATCACGCTATTGCAAATGACCTTGTCAAAAGTTTCGCCTCCAAAGGCGAGGGCTGAGGCATCCATTTGCTGGACAAAGAGGTTTTCTTTGCGGGGAGCCAACTTAAGCATATTCCTTGAAATGTCCGTGCCAATAGCCACTTTCACATTTCGGGCAATCCGTTCCAGTAGCAGGCCCGATCCGGCTCCGATATCCAGGACGAGATCCTGTGATTCGAATCCCAATTGCAGATGGATGTATTCATAGATGTCGTCGTAGATCGATTCGGGAAGCGGTTCTCCGTTAATCGTGTAGTGCACCGCCTTCATTCGATTGTCGGTAGCGGCGGACAGATCCCAAGATCTCTTGATTCTTTCCAGTTCTTTATCCATGGCTCTGTTTTTGCGCATAGGCGCCAAACGCGAGAAAGCTCATTAAGTAGGTTGCCGATGAGATAATAGCTGCGCCCACGATCCCCCATGTCTCCAAGAACAAGACGTTCAAGGTAACATTCGTCGATATCAATACCCCCCAAATGTAAATCACTTGGCGGGGCATTCCTGAGCTTTGAAGATAGAGTAACGGAAAGGTGGAAATCGCCCAGAAGACAATCCCAGGCATCAACCAGATAAAGGCAGGAACGGCGGGCAAAAAAGGTCTCCCGAATAAGATCATTACCAGCGGCTTCACAAATAGGGCTCCCAGGCTGCAGATGACCAACATGACAGCGCCCATTAGGGCAGTGATTTTCTTGACATACGCCCACTTCTCTCGATTATTGGTCATGGCAGAGAGCTTGGGGAAAAGTATGGTTCCCGTGACGGTAGGCAATAGATAAACCATGTCTGCCATTGTTCCGGCGATGGAATAATATCCCGCTTGTTTCGCACCCAGAATGTACTGCACCAGGAGCAGATCCAGTCTCAAGACCAAATATGCCCCAAAGGATGCCAGAAATGACCGAAACCCATACCCCAAGTGGCTTCTTAGCAACTCTATGGAGGGCCAGCACCAGGCGGACAATTTCTTCCCCAGATGCACGAGGCACCAAAGGAATGCGGCCAACAGAGCGATCAACTGAGAACAAAAGATAGACTCCACCGTGACCCATTGAAAAAGGATGACTGCAGTGATTAAGGCAACACTGAGAATCTTGCTCAACAACTCGATCATATTGAAAACACGCACTTCTTGAATCCCGATCAAGAGGTTTTGAAATAAGAGGTAAGCAAGGCCAAGTGGGATGGAGATCAGGGCGAGTGTGAGGAGATTCCCTTGCAATGGCGCAAAACGAGGCCAGAAAGAGAATGCTAACCCGGCAAGCAGAGCCCCCGTTCCTCCCCAAGCAAAGCTGACCAGCAGAGTGTTACTCACCAGAAAAGGGAGCAAACCACGATCGCGAGAGACAAAGTAAGTATTGGAAGCGTGGAGACCCAAATTCCCAAACTGCATCCCAATCGCGCCCACGGCGAGTGCGACAGCATAGAGCCCTCGGCCTTCCGGGCCGAGAATTCTAGCCACGATGACAGAGGTGACCAAACCAATCCCGATCAATAGGATTCGGGTGACAAAGGTCTCAATGACTTTTTGGGAAAAGTCGGAGTTCGCGGCCTTCTTAAAGAAGGGGAACATGAATTCTTGCAGCCAAACCAGAGACAACCTTGTCAGGGTTTCTGTTCTTGCCATCAAGCCAGGTATTCCTTCCACCACAGGGCAAAATTTAATAGGTACCATGCCTGGGAGTGTTGCCCCTGATCGAGCAGACGATTCACCTCTGTTTTGTCGAGAAAGTCGCTGTTTTCGCAACACTCATTCAGCTCTTGCCTGGCCCGCTGCCCCAATTCTCCAAAGAACCATTCGTAAATGGGGACACCGAAGCCTTGTTTCTTGCGATCGATCAACTCATCGGGAATGATTCCCCGCACCGCTTTCTTGAGGAGGTATTTCAATGTCCCATGCTGAGTTTTTGCTTTTTCAGGAATGCCCAAAGCCATTTCAACAAACTGGTGATCCAGGAAAGGAACGCGCCCCTCGAGGCTCACGCCCATGCTCATCTTATCAACACGCATCAAGAGCAGTTCAGGCAACCGGAGTTTTAAATCCAGATAGCTCATCCAGTTCAGGTGAGATTTTTCCCAGGCGTTTTCCTTAAATTGTTTGTAGATGGGGCGAATCGCCTCCCAGGAAGAAAAGTTTGAAAACTTTGCTCGCAACCGCGGAGAAAGCACCCTCTTCTTTCCGGTTTCTGTGAATGCTTCGGCCCCGCCCCAGAAGATGGGCAGTTCTGCTGCCCCGCGCCGAAGCCACTCATAAGCGAAACCTTCATCTTTGCCGGACGAGCGAAGGATTGCCAATGCGGTCCGTTTGAGTGCGGATGGGACTGGCCAATCGTTATACTGTTGCAAGCGCAATGACTCCTTCCAACCCGGATAGCCCCAGAATAATTCATCAGCCCCTTCACCCACTTGACAGACGCTGACTCCATGATCCCGGGCCAGCTTTGAAACGTAATAGACAGGGACGCACACGGGGTCCGCAATGGGCTCGTCTTGGAGTCGGATCATTTCAGGGAGGAATTCAATCAAGTCGTTCACATTGAGCAGACGCTCGTGATGTTCGGCATGGACCTTTTCAGCGATGACTCGGGCATAGTGTAATTCGTTCTGATAACTTTGGTATTTGCCTTGGTAGCCGATACTGAATGTTTTTACCTGACCATTTCCATTTTCCGAGAATAAAGCCGCATTCGTGCTGGAATCAATTCCACCCGAAAGAAACACTCCCACCGGGACATCACTCACTTTGTGGATCCTCACAGCGGTTCGCAGTTCGGAGAGAATTAATTCGGCTAGCTCGTCGTCATTCCGAGTACTGAGAGGTTGAGCATGGTCCCAAACATCCCAATAACAGTGTTCAGAAATTCGTCCCTCTCGATCTGCTTTGAGCCATGTGCCGCAGGGAAGCTTTCGTATCCCCTCAAACAGTGTCTGGGGAGCAGGAGTGGTGAGGAAAGAAAGATAATGGTAAAACGCTTCTTCACTCACAGCCCGTGGCTGTTCAGGATCCTGAAGCAACGCCTTGATTTCAGAGGCAAAGGTGAGCCGTTGATGATGCAGGCTGTAATAGAGAGGTTTGATCCCGATGCGGTCTCGAATCAGCCACAGCTCCTGCCGATTGGCGTCCCATAGAGCGATCGCAAACATGCCCCGAAAGCGTTGAATGCAGTCAATCCCCCATTCTTCAAAGGCGTGAAGGATGACTTCCGTATCGGAGTGGTCGGTTTTCCAGCGGTGACCGCCAATCTTTTCCAATTCGGCACGGATTTCGGCGTGATTGTAAATTTCTCCGTTGAAGGAAACCCAGAGGTTCCCCTCTTCGTTTGACATCGGCTGAGCAGCCAACTCCGAGAGATCGATGATGGACAGCCGGCGGTGCCCCAGACCGATCTTGCGATCGGCCGATATCCAGGCGCCCTTGCCATCCGGTCCGCGCAATTGCATAGCATCGCGCATGCGGACGAGGTAGGGCTCCTCAATCCGGAAGTCACTTTGTTTGAAGACAAGAGTGCCGACAATTCCACACATTTAGAGGGACCCTGCAATAAGTTCTTCAACTTCGATGGCAATTCGGGTTGCCTGCACTTGCTGCCAGAAGGGAGCGGCAAGCTCTCCGCCCCGACGGATGGCAGTGGCAAACGCAAGGAGCTCTTCTCGGTGGCCTTTATTCTGTATTCTCAATGCTTCCTGGCTCGAACGGGTACCCTTCAAGGAAAGTTTCTTGAAGTCTTCCATTAGGATGACTTTCCCTTCGCAATAGATCTCCAGAAGCTCCTTCGGATACTCCTTCGCCCCCATCGCGGTGTACGTGAGAGTAGCCACCGATCCATCTGCAAAGCTCATCGTGGCAACGAAGTTATCAAAGAGTCCATATTGGGTCGAACCGGGAGTAATGGGTTGAGCTTGAACTCGAGTTACCGGTTGCCCGGTCAGAAAGGTAAATAGGTCATAGATGTGGCAGGCTTCCCCCCGATTGCGGCCACCTCCCTCTTCAGTGTGAACCCAGTGATTCAAGGGGAGATAACCGGCGTTGATCCGATAATTCAAAATCATGGGACTACGGCGTTCTTTTAGCCAATCGGCAATCTTGCGCGCAAATGGAGAAAACCGGCGGTTAAAACCAGTGAGCAGCACGGGAAATTTCTTCTCTCCATTCGTCGCTTCGAAGAAATGCTCGATCTTCTCTAATTCATCACGATTGAGGGCCAAGGGCTTCTCAACCAGAACATGCTTCCCGGCCTGCAGAGCTTGCAAAGTCTGGCTTGCGTGAGTGTCATGTCTCGTGCAGATCAAGACGGCTTCAACTGCCGGATCCTCGAGAACTTTTTCAAAATCCGTTGAGGCGTTGTGAGCGCCAAAGTGTTGAGCTGCGTTTCTGGCGTTGGCTCCGCTCCGACAAACGATGGTCTCCAAATCATAGAATTGAGAGAGGGCACGGAGATTTGGCAGGTGAGTCCCTTTCGCGAATGCACCCGCTCCAATCACCGCTAATTTGATCTTTCCTCCTTTTGTTTCTTGCGGCAATACCGTTACGCTCGACTGAAGTTTCTTAGTCAGCGTCGTTTCATCCGCCTTGCGGTAAGTAAGGATGACGGCGAGAGGGCGGGGAGTGTCTCTCTGGAGCGATTGGAAGGCTTTCTCTGCTTCATTGACCGGGAATTCCCGGTCAATTAATTTTGCGAAATCTAAGCGCTTCTCGGCCAATAGGCGGAGGTATTCCTGCATATTTCGGGTTTCCGTCCAGCGCACATACGCCAATGGATAGTCGGCGCCGCGTTCCTCAAAGTCGGCATCATAACGGCCAGGCCCGTAAGAACACGAAATCAGGAAATCGATCTCTTTCTCATATAAAGGGGACCGTCTAAGGGAGAGACCCACGTCCCCTACGACAACAACGCGTCCCTTCTTTCGCGTGATTTGCATCGCCTGCTGCACAATTTCACTGTCGGGACTAGCGGCGGTGATCACAGTGGCATCAACTCCCACGCCCTCGGTTAACTGCATGACCTGGTCGACAGGGTTTTCGGCACTGTCAAATCCAACATAGATTCCCAATGCCTTCGCGACGGCGACTCTCGAGCTCATCGGATCAAAACCAATGACCCGTCCTCCGGAGAGTGTGAGCAATTGTGCCGTGAGTTGTCCCACGAGACCCAGGCCAATAACAGCAATGGACTCGCCCAGATTGGGGTTGGTTCGCCTCACCCCCTGAAGCGCAATTGAGCCCAACGCGACGGATGCGGCATCTTTCAATTCGCAGCCTTCCGGGACACGCACGGAAAGATTGCCGGGTACCGATACAATCTCGGCATGACTCGCCTTTCCCGCCCCGGCACAGGCCACCTGCATTCCCGGGCGGAAACCGTTCAGGCTTCTCCCCACTCGAATGACAGTCCCTGAACAGGAATAGCCGGTGGGCATTCCGGAATCCAATTGACCCCGAATGGACTGCCAGGATCGGGTAAGTCCTTCCTGGGCGATCTTATGCACAACTCTTTCTACTAATTCAGGCTGTTTCAGAGCCCGTTCCAAGAGGGACTGCTGAGATTGAGTGATGCCGGCTGCTTCGGTTCCTGAACTGATCAAAGAATAGGCGACCTCGATCAACAGGCTATTGTCATCACAGATGGGTGCTGGAACCTCCTCCACCAGGACTTGGCCTCGCTTAATAAAGACCTGTTTCATTGGCTTGTCCTCTGTGTCGATTTGCGCCGGAAATGTTCCATGAAGGGGTTATGATATAGTTAAATGGGTTGATGGCGCTTCCTGTGCCTATGTTTCCCTGGACTTCTTTCTGCGAAGAGATATGAAACTAAATCTTCTCTCGGCAGGTCACTGGTTTAATCGATGTATTCTCTTGCTCTTCCTGCTTTCCTCTGTCTGGATCCCGGGAGGAGTAACTGTTTCAGACTTAGAATCTTCCATCCAAGGACTGCAGAAGAGATACTCAGCTATCCAAGACCTCCAGATGGAGTTCTTTCAACATTACAAGAATCCGAGGCGTGCTCCAAAAACGGAAGCCGGAATCCTTTTCTTGAAGCGACCCGGGATGATGCGGTGGGAATACAAGACTCCCACTGAAAAATTGTTTGTTTCGGATGGGAAGATGATCTACTTCTACCTTCCGGGAGAGCGCCAGGTTCAAAAAACCAAGGTTCGCGAAAGTAGCGACCAGCGCATTCCTTTCCTCTTCCTGCTGGGCAAAGGCAACTTAAAAAGAGATTTTTCCAAAATTGAATGGGTCTCCGACACAGAACCCGTTTTTCCTGGAAACAAAATGATTTATGCCTACCCTAAGCAAGGTATCGACGAATTTTCCAAAATCCTTATGGAATTTGACCCCTATCATTATCAACTACAGCGGGTTACAGTCTTCGAGATTGACGGAGCATCGAGCGAATTCGTCTTCAGTAACATTCGGGAGAATATTGGTACAAAAACAAGTTTGTTTAATTTTAAGATTCCGGCAAATGTCGAAGTCCTGGATAATGAAAAGCATTCTGGAATGAATTCGGGAGGATAATAGCCGATAAGTTAGAAGAAAGGGAGTAAGTTCAGTGGTTTACTTCCGGCATTACTCCTTTAATACGACTGGCTATCCGGTCCGAATGCCCTAGCTTCTTCAAAAGAGCCTATCATTACGAATATTATGGCCGAATTTCACTGCCGCTATGCAAGTAACAATGGGGAGATACTGACAGGGACCTTTAACTCTCCTTCTGAAGCGGACCTCCGCCACCGTTTGAATGAGCAAGGATATTACGTCTACTCCATCGCGGAGAAAGGCGGAATGCTTACTCTGGGGCTTGGCTTTCAACCTCGTCCAAAAAAGATCAAGAATACAGATTTCATAATCTATAACCAGCAATTTCTCGCTCTTGTCCATGCCGGCCTCCCTATTCTCAAGTCTTTGGATCTACTTACTCAGCGTGTCAAAAACCCGCGTTTCCAGTTCCTTCTGACTGATATCGCCGCGCGCGTCAAATCGGGTGCTCTCCTTTCGGAGGCCTTCGAGGCGCAGGGGGTATTCCCTAAAGTCTATACCGCTTCCTTGTATGCCGGGGAGAAAAGCGGCAACCTTGAAGAAGTGATCCGACGCTACATTGAGTACCAGAGGACCATTGACACGACGAAATCGAAAATCAAGTCTGCCGTGACTTACCCTTTGATTTTGGCTGTCCTGTTGGTCGTCCTGGTTACCTATCTACTCTCAGTTGTTGTTCCTCAATTTGCTTTATTTTATGAGGGACTGGGCGCCAAACTGCCGGATACGACAATCATATTGATCGCCGTGTCTCGCGCCATTCGTTCCCAATTGCTGACGGGAATCCTGGTTATAGCGGCCTTGATCATTGGCACCCGGATCTGGAGTCGAAGTCCAAAAGGTGGGATGACATTGGATACCTTGAAATTGAACTTGCCCTTGATCGGTGACGTATGGAACAAGTTTGCTTTTTCGCAACTGAGCCGAACCCTCTCAACCCTACTGTCCGGGGGAATTCCTTTGGTGAATGCCTTAGAAATCGTCGCAGACTCCACGGGAAACCGCTTGGTTACGAATGCCATGCGCGCTGCCATAGTCTCGGTACGCGAAGGTCAATCGCTCTCAAAAAGTTTTGAAGCGAGTCCAATAGTCCCCGAATTGGCCATCGAGATGGTGCAAGTCGGCGAATCGACCGGGTCCTTGAGCGAAATGCTCCGGCATGTGGCAGACTTTTACGATGAGGAAGTGAATGCCCGGTTGAGCCAGATATTTACCTATATCGAGCCTGTTCTCTTGGTGATCTTAGCCACGATTGTCGCATTTGTATTGATTGCGCTTTATTTACCCATTTTCAATCTGAGTAGTATGATCCAGACGTGAGAACCGTGCATGAACCAGAAAATCAACACTAATACGGACGTCCGACTTCAGACTAAGCCGGACCAGAAAATTAATCCCGAGGAAGAAGAAAGAGCAGCAAAGCGACTCTCGGAGCGATATCGGTGTGAATATGTTGATCTTAAGAATTCAGCAATCGATCCCGAGCTGTTTCGGACGATTCCGGCAGAGCTCATGTTCCGCTACAACTTTGTTCCGTTGAAAAGCCTCAACGGGTCTCTTCTGATCGCGATTGCCGATCCCAGCGAGCTGTTACTGACCGACGAGCTAGGGGAATTGTTGGGGAAGAAGATCGTCGTCCGGGTGGCTACGGGGTCGCAAATCAGTGACATTCTCAAGAAGAGTGAATCATCGCAGCGGGTCCTCGAGGAGGCCACGGAAGGATTTACACTGGATCTCATCAAGGAGGATGAGAGCGGGGATGAAACCATCTCGATTGAAAGGCTCACAAGCGAAAGTGAAAGCCCCATCATCCGGCTGGTGGATTCGACGATTTTTAATGCCCTGGAGCGACGTGCCAGTGACATTCATATAGAGACAGAAGACAATGATGTGATGATCAAATACCGGGTCGATGGCGTCCTCCTCCAGGCGATGCAGCCCATTGCCAAGGAGCATCACTCGACGATCATCTCGCGGATTAAGGTTATGTCAGAACTCGATATCTCCGAACGCCGCGTGCCTCAAGACGGCCGTTTCCGGGTACGTTATAAAGGGCGACTGATCGACTTTCGTGTTTCCATCATGCCTTCCATTCATGGGGAGGACGCCGTTCTCCGAGTCCTGGATAAGGAAGCCATGAGTGAAAAATTTAGTCAACTCAGTTTGGATGTGGTGGGGTTCTCGGACTCCGACTTGAAGAAATTTCGTCGCTACATTAATGAACCCTACGGGATGGTGTTGGTGACCGGACCCACCGGAAGCGGGAAAACAACGACTCTCTACGCTGCGGTCTCGGAAATTAAAAGCTCTGAACACAAGATCATTACGATCGAGGACCCCGTTGAATATCAGCTCAAAGGGATCACCCAGATTCCTGTAAACGAAAAGAAGGGACTTACCTTTGCCCGAGGGCTCAGATCCATTCTTCGTCATGATCCGGATAAGGTCATGGTGGGTGAAATTCGAGATGCGGAAACGGCGCAAATCGCAATTCAGTCGGCACTTACAGGGCACCTGGTCTTTACGACGGTGCATGCCAATAATGTCGTGGATGTGCTCGGTCGATTTTTGAACATGGGTGTGGAGCCTTACAACTTCGTGTCCGCACTGAACTGCATCCTGGCACAGCGTCTGGTGCGAGTGATTTGTGAGAATTGCAAACACCCCACCAAAATACCCCAGCAAATTTTGGAGGAATCAGGCTTGGACCCCAAGGTCTATTCTGACTATACCTTCTACGAAGGGGCAGGCTGTCTGGATTGTAGTGGGACCGGTTTTCGCGGGCGAACAGCCATTCACGAGTTGCTGGATCTTTCGGATCGAATTCGGGAAATGATTCTTGAGCGCAGGCCAGCTTCCGAGATTAAGCGTGTGGCCCATGATGAAGGAATGACCTTTTTGCGCGAATCTGCTTTGGAAAAAGTTTTTGCGGGAATCTCGACCATGCGGGAAATTAACAAAGTGACGTTTATTGAATAGCGGAAAGAGGAATTGCCCTCATTGACAAATCACTTAGATGAATTCGGGTCTAGCCTTGAGTTGAAGCAAGATGAGGGGATTCCCCCCCCGTACAGGGGAGCCCTTGAAGTTCTAATGCCGAGAAGGATGTGATGCTCCAACAACGATTAAAAGGCAAAATCCAGCGGTTTTTTGAACCACAGCTCCCTGCAGTTGCCTGTGAAATTTCGCGCCAGGCTGTTTCACTCGTCCGCCTGGATTCGAAGCAGCCGAAGCTGATAGATCGGTTCGCCGTGATTCCTTTGCCTCAAGGGCTCATTGTTCCTTCTTTGACAAAACCCAACATTGCTTCTATTCCTGAATTCGTTGCTGCCATGAAGACAGCGATTGCTAAAGCCGAAGTCAAATCGGTGAAGATGTCCCTCGCCATTCCCGATGCATCAGCCAAGTCTGCGATCCATATCATGGATACGCTGCCTTCAAGCGAAAATGAAAGGCAACAGCTCTTGAAGTGGAAACTCAAGAAAGCCGTGCCTTTTAATGTAGAGGAAGCCCATCTTTCCTATTGGGAAAGGAAAGCCTCAAATGGAAAGCATGTTCTCCTGACGGTTTGTATTTGCCGGGAAGTCTTGAATCAGTTTGAAGAGGTTTTTCAGAAAATGGGAATTCAAATAGGGTACATTACTCTCTCGTCATTTGCGGCATTTGAATTCCTGGCGCACCTCGATCCTGAAGGCGTTCAAAAATCGCTTCTCCTGCTTCGCTTAGGGGCTACAGACACCTCTTCGTTGATCATGCAGGAAGGGAGAGTTTCATTCTTCCGGCATTCCGAGAGAAATGGGGATGAAGACCCCGCTATGACTCGGACGGCCCCCAAACCGGCCCCAACGCAGTACCAGGAAATCTATGACGAACTTTATCCTTGTGTCATTTATTACCAGGACAAGCTGAGTTCACAGCCACTCGCCAAAATTTACGTGGCCTGCCATCAGGAAGTCCCGTTAACGGTATTGTCCACGCTCTCAGAAACATTGCAAACCCCAGTTGAAGCCCTGGATCTGATGAAGTTTGTTCATTCTCCACAGCATGCCGAGTTGAAGAACCTGAGACATCAAGTATTATCGTCTCTAGGACTGGCTCTAGGGAGGAACTGAATTGATGAAAATTGATATAAACCTTTCCTCTCGACCGTTCGTCAATTACCGCAAGTTCTACCTCATTGTGGGTTTTCTGCTGGGTCTGCTTTTGATCGTGTCTTCCTGGAACTTTTCTGCATATCGGTCCAGCCACGAACGGCGTAAGGTTTTTGTCGAGAGTTTATCGAACGATCAAATGAGGCTGGATGCAATAGGCAAGGAAGAGGAAAAGCTGTTGCGGACACTTCAGACAGCCGAAACTTCTGATTTCTTAGACCGGGTTGAGTACATTAATCAAATCATTAACCGGCGAACGTTCTCTTGGACACGCCTTCTGAATGATCTTGAAAAATTGACCCCTCCGAATCTTCAACTTGCCTCCATAAAACCACAGGTTCGAGGAAAAGACCTGGTGATCGAGATTGTCGTAAAAGGACGAAACACTCAAGAGATGATTCAGTTTGTGTTAAACCTGGAAAACTCCGGGAAGTTTATCGATGTCAGCCCCATGTATGAAGACCTTTCAAAAAATCCGGGTTTCGTTGGGAGAGAGATGGGAGTTGTCGTGAAATATTTGGGTCAAATCAAGAAGCAATCTTGAGCCGATGGACACTGCTAGAATTTCAAAAAGCCGAAAGCGGCCGATGAAAATGGTTCTTAACGCCAGAACGCAAAGGATAGCTTTCTCGGTGCTGATGGGACTGCTTTTCTTGAACCTTCCGGTGTATTTTTTCCTCGTACGCACGGAAGTCGAGGCAGCCAACGGAGAAGCTGCGCGACGAGAACAGATGCGTCTTCAGCTGAGTCGCCGAACAGCCACCTTAAATGCAATCCGAGAGATCGCTCGACAATTCAACGAGTCTCATCTGCGTTATCAGCGGTTCACGGATGAGTTCCTTTTTCCAAAAGAGAAAATGGCTTCTGAACTCCTCCAGGAGCTTGACCAAATTTCGGCCGAAGCCGGGCTAACCAGAAATCGTGTCGGCTATCGCTTGGACCAGGAACCGGTTTTTGGCTTGCAACGGATGACCATCACTTTGCCTATTGAAGGCAGTTACGCGAATATCCGGAATTTTCTCAACATGCTGGAGACCCATGAGAAGTTCATCATGATCGATTCAATGGCCTTAATTTCCGAGAGAGAAGGGACTGGGACCATTCGGTTGGATGTCAATCTCTCTACCTTGTTCCCTGTACAACTATGAGAGCGAACCGAAAAAGAATGCAGCTCATCCTTTTGGGAGGACTCTTCATCATCTTGCTGTTTTCCCTCTATCGGGTGTTTTTCCAATCCAATGATACTCCTGGGAAAGATTCGGTTGGTCAGGCAGTCAAATCGCCGGCAGTCCTTGATTTAAAGGATATCTATTTAAAAAGAAACCCTAAGAAATCCGGAGGCAGAAAAGAAACTTCGTTTCAGGACATTGATCCCACCATTCATTTGGAACTGTTGGAAGGTTTTGACCCGGGGAGCCCATTAAATGCGAGAAACATGTTCTCCCAGGAGTCGGCTCCCGCAGAGCGGATCTCTTCTGCCGGAAACCTACGCAATAAGAGGCCTGCTGGATCCGCTGCGCCTGAGGGACCTGATACTCCGGGAGCAATCAATCCTGGTCCGGGGTTTGGGCGAGCACCCGTGACACCAACAGCCGTCATTAACCTGAAGTTCTTTGGCACTGCCTTCGATCCCATGCGAAAGAAGCGCCAGGGATTCTTTTCCGAAGGAGATACGGTTTTTTTTGCTTCTGAGGGAGATTTGTTGGCGAGTCGTTATCGCATTATCAAGATCGGCGATACGACCGCTGAAATTGAGGATGTTGGGTCAAAATTACGCCGTCAAATCAACCTCACGACCCAGTGAATCCATGGGGATCCTCGGCAAAGGTTCTCTGCTTAGCAGCCTGACTTGGATGGTCTGCCTTAGCCTTGCCGGAGGATGGGTCGGCGACTAAGAAGCATCCCGGAGACAATAGAGGCTAATATTGAAACCAAATACCGGAACAATCCGAAAGGCCAAGGTGTTGACATCTGATTCTTGCCGAGATGTCAGAAGTGAGCGCGGGTACATGCTAGCCGTCGTGGCCGTTTTTACTTCCGTGTTGCTAGTGACACTCACGGCAGCCGTGATTAACTGGCAAAAGGCCATTCAACGGGAAAGGGAAGAGGAACTGATCTTTCGTGGAAAACAATTCATGCGAGCGATTGAACTTTGGCACCGGAAATTCCCGGGTACGTTTCCGACGACTGTCGATGCATTATTAAGCACAGATAACACCCGGTTCTTGAGAAAGAAATGGAAAGACCCGATCACCAACGCCTATGATTGGCGGTTCATCAAAATGGGGCCAGATGGCTCGATCCAGGGAATGAGCCTGCCGTCTGGGGGCAATTCTTCGGGTTCCACGCCATATGACTCGCCGTCACAAGCCAAGTCAAATTCTTTGAGTTCTGGTCCTCAGTCTCCATTCGGCTCACCCGCTTCAGGATCTGGATACGGAAACCAAGGAGGGGCTCAAGGTCCTTCCCGCAACCAGGCTGGCGGGAATGTAGGCGGCCTTTCGACCCAATCTCAAAGCGGATCGTCCTCATCTCCATTCACTCCAGTCTTGGGTGGGATCGTGGGAGTTGCCAGTTCCAGCCAGAAGGAGTCGATTAAGACTTTTAACGGAAAGTCAAAATATAGTGAGTGGGAATTCGTCTTTGTTACTGGCGGTTCCGTGACAGGAGGAGGCTTGCCGCAGGGCCAACGCCCTCCCGGTCAGGCTGGCCCTGGACAGGGTGGCATCGGTGTTTCAAACCCAGGTGTTGTTACCCCAGCGCCAAGACCTATAAGGCCAGGCCAGTCTCCAATGCAGTGATTACAGGGATCCATCCATATGTAGTTCAGATCACGGTTCCGTTGGAAAGGACTGCGCCTTTTGGAATGACAGTGATTCGGTCTCTCACATAATAATTCGCGCTATCGAAATAATCTAACCCCTTCGAATTAACGATCTTGACGTTATCCCCAATGCGAGCGTTCTTGTCGATGATCGCGTCGCTGATTTCCGTATTACTCCCGATTCCAATGTTCGGTTGTCCAGCACGCACATTTCCTTCGATTTCCTCTACCGTTTCATAATAATCCGCACCCATGATGTAAGAATTGGTGATCGTTGTTCCCGCCCCAATCCGACTGCGGAGGCCGATAATCGAGTGCCGGATATCAGCACCATCCAGGAAACATCCGTCAGAAATAACGCATTGATGTAGATTGCAGTCGTTGACCTTTGAGCCAGGGAGAAGCCTGGCACGGGTATAGATAGGGTAGCGAGAACTATAGAAATTGAACTTAGGCAGGGTCGACGTTAAGTCCAGGTTGGCTTCATAAAAGGACCGGATGGTTCCGATATCTGTCCAATACCCAAAGAATGGATAACTCATGACCCGATACTTGTGAATCGACTCCGGGATGATGTGTTTTCCAAAATCGTGTTCAATGCTGGCATTTAAGACTTCGATCAGCATCTGTTTACTGAAAACATAGATGCCCATTGAGGCTAGGAAGGCCTTTCCCTCGGGAAATTGCTCGGTCATAGAACCAACACTGAGTTGGCTTTCCAAGCCGCTCAATTCTTGTTCCCCAGGCTTCTCGTGAAAGTGGACAATTTGATTGTCATCTCTCGTTTTGAGAATGCCAAGCATCGAAGCCTGGTCTCGCGGTACAGGAATTGTCGAGACAGTAATATCGGCGCGGCTTCTGGAGTGAAACTGTATGAGCTTTTGAAAGTCCATCTGGTAAAGTTGGTCGCCAGATAGAATCAATACATGGGAGGCCTCAATGTCCGAAAAATGGCGAATGCTTTGTCGGACAGCGTCTGCCGTGCCCTGAAACCAGTTCTGGTTTTCCGGAGTTTGCTCGGCTGCCAAAGTGTTTACAAAGCCTTGCGAGAAATTATCAAAACGATACGTCCGGGCAAGGTGTCGATTGAGTGAGGCTGAATTGAACTGGGTCAGCACAAAAATCCTGCGAATGTTTGAGTTGATACAATTGCTGAGCGGGATGTCGACGATCCGATACTTGCCAGCAAGCGGAACGGCTGGTTTGGACCGGTACTGGGTTAAAGGGAATAAACGTTCCCCTTTTCCCCCACCTAATACAATTGCCATGACATCGTCAGGAACTATGCTCATCAGAAGGATACCTCTTTGAAATACCACCAAACTTGCCTGGATTATAAAGCAGGGTGCTTAAAAAGTGGTGAAAAAAAGCCTTCATCAAAAAGGTCAATGGTCCAAGGTCAAAGGCCCAAAGTCCAAATTCTGAAATTTAGAGTGCGGGACTAAAAATCAAGTGGTTTTGGGACCAATATGGAAGTCTAAAGGTTTATGCCCAGCACCCGCCCTCTCTTCGAATCGGCAGGGAGTCAACTTCGACAATTTCTGTAAACTTGAAGCCCCTCGACCTTGGACCTGAAGACTCAAGGATGCCCTGGGGGCCTCTTTGTGCTATTTTAGAAATCTTTGCTGATGCTTTTATCTCTCCAGTTGAGGTGGCGGCGTGAATGAGGTCAGGAAGCTTCGCAGTGCGGATTGGTTTGGTCGGAAGGACAAGCTCGGATTCATCCACCGGTCCTGGATGCGCACGGAAGGGTTCAGCAGTGCCGTGTTTCAAAACAAGCCGGTCATCGGGATCTGCAACTCCTGGAGTGAGCTGACAAATTGTAATGCTCATTTGCGACAAGTTGCCGATGCCGTGAAGCGCGGGGTGTGGGCTGCTGGAGGGTTTCCTCTGGAGTTCCCGACAATTTCCTTGGGAGAACCATTCATGAGGCCCTCCACCATGATGTTCCGCAACCTCATGGCCATGGATGTCGAAGAGTCGATTCGTGCGAACCCTTTGGATGGAGTCGTCTTGCTCTGCGGTTGTGATAAAACAACCCCGGCCCAGCTCATGGGGGCCATTAGTGCGGATCTGCCCGCAATTATGGTGACTGGCGGACCCATGCTGAAGGGAATCTGGAAAAATCAAGAAATCGGTTCCGGTTCTGATGTGTGGCATTTCTGGGACGAGTTGCGCGCCGGACGCATCAGTGAAGAAGAATTCTGTGAAATTGAAAGCTGCATGTCGCGCAGTGCCGGTCATTGCATGACAATGGGAACTGCCTCGACGATGACCAGCATTGTCGAAGCTTTGGGAATGACCTTGACGGGTTGTGCCAGTATCCCGGCGGCCGACTCACGTCGTTATTCCATGGCTGAACTGAGCGGCGCTCGCATCGTTCAAATGGTTGCTGAGGATCTTCGCCCGACCAAGATCCTGACTCGAATGGCTTTGGAGAACGGGATACGAGTCAACATGGCCATCGGGGGCTCCACCAATGCCATCATTCACCTGGTTGCGTTTGCGGGCCGATTGGGTCTTAAGCTTCCGCTAGATCTTTTTGACGAGATCTCTCGAACGACTCCATTTCTCGCCAATATCCGTCCCTCAGGAAAGCATTTGATGGAGGATTTTTACTACGCGGGGGGTGTCCCCGCCGTGATGAAAGAAATAGCACCACTCTTGCATGGGGGGGCACTCACCGTGACTGGCAAAACCATGGCGGAAAATATTCTCAATGCGCAATGTCATAACCCCGACGTGATTCGCTCGATGAAGAACCCCATTCAGCCGCAGGGGGGCACCGTGATTCTTTACGGAAACTTAGCCCCGGGTAGCGCCGTCATCAAGCAAAGTGCCGCCTCCCCAAGACTGATGCAGCATACGGGGAGAGCCGTCGTGTTTGAAGACTATGAGGACTTGAAGAATCGCCTGGACGATCCCAACCTGGACGTCGATGCCGATTGTGTCTTAGTGTTGAAGTACGGAGGGCCCGTTGGGGGACCTGGAATGCCCGAATGGGGGAACCTCCCGATCCCTGCTAAGCTCTTGAAGGAAGGGGTGGAAGATATGGTTCGAATCAGCGATGCTCGCATGAGTGGAACCAGCTATGGAACGGCTGTCTTGCATATTTGCCCAGAAGCAGCAATCGGGGGACCTCTGGCGGTGGTTCAAAATGGAGACTTGATCGAACTCGACGTTCTCAAACGGCAGTTGAACTTGCTCGTACCTGAAGAAGAGATTCGGCGGCGGCTGGAAACCTGGGAACCTCCCGCTCCTCATTATGACCGGGGATACGGGAAGATGTTCATTGAACATATCCAGCAGGCCAACGAAGGCTGTGATTTTGATTTCCTGAAATGGGCCCCCGAGTCCAAAGAACTGGTGGGTTCAGAACGTTCGAGAGCCCGTCGCGCAACTCACAAGCTCCCTTTGCAGTTTTAGCGCTGAAGCATTCATCTCCTCTTCTGCAATTTTCGCAATCGTCTTCCGGCTTCAAGAAGCGTTTCATCTTTCTTACAGAAGCAGAAACGGACCTGCAGATTCCCATCACTCGAGTTTTGATAGAAACTGCTTCCGGGAACCGTGGCCACACCGACTTCCCGTACCAGGTATTCAGCAAACGCCACATCATTGGGGAACTCAAAAGACTCAATGGAGGTCATGATGTAGTAGGCTCCCTGAGGGATGAAACATTGGAAGCCCACTTCGCGCAAGATCTTCAGCAATAAATCTCGTCGCTCCGTGTATTGGCGGCGGAGTTCCTGGTAATAACCTCTGCCTGATCGTAAGGCGATGGCTCCGGCCTCTTGGAGTGGGTGAGCGGCACCCACCGTCAGAAAGTCATGTACCTTGCGAATAGCGGACGCGAGTTTCGGGGCTGCCACGACATATCCCACTCTCCACCCTGTAACGCTGAAGGTCTTTGAGAGGCTGTTGATTGTGATGGTTCTTTCCCTCATCCCGTCCAAAGTCAGCATCCGCACATGGTCACATCCGTCATAAACGATGTGGTCGTAGATCTCATCGGTAATGGCCACCGCGTCCCATTTGATACAGAGGGCGGCAATCTGTTCCAGTTCCTCTCGCCGAAAAACTTTACCGGTTGGGTTATTGGGCGTATTGATGATAATGGCTTTGGTGTTTGGATTAAAAGCAGCGGCCAGCTCTTCCGGATCGAAGCTCCAGTCTGGTGGACTCAATTTGACGTAGCGGCGAGTGGCCCCGGAGAGAATAGCGTCCGGATTATAGTTCTCATAAAAGGGCTCAAAAATAATCACTTCATCACCGGGATTGATAATGGCCAGCAACGACGCGATCATTCCTTCGGTTGAGCCGCAGCACACCGTGACCTCGGTCTGTGGATCAAAACTCAATCCAGTCAAATCTCCTAGCCTCTCCGCAATAGCATGGCGCAGGTTCGGTGCTCCCCATGTAATACTGTACTGATTAATGTCATTTTGAATCGCCTGGATGGCGGCTTCTTTCACCGCGAGAGGGGCGGGGAAGTCGGGATAGCCTTGCGACAAGTTAACGGCATTGTAGAGTAAGGCCTGCCGAGTCATCTCACGGATGACGGATTCAGTGAACTGTAGCGGTTTCGATGAAATAAGCTGCTTCATGACCCCAGGAACCGATGGCGAATAAGTTTCGTGTCCGACGCATCCACAATGGCGGCCTCTGTTGCGGCAATCCATTCGGTTGCAGGGAAAGCAAATGGGCTAATTACCGTATCCTTTATCATTGGTTTTGCGCGGAGGGGCTCTCAACTGACCCAGCGATCCTTCCCTGTTTAGGCGCGTTCGAGCCGCCATAAAGTTTCCGATAAAACCAGTAATTTCGATAAATAATTTTGACGTAGTTTCGAGTTTCAGTGAAAGGAATGGTCTCAATAAATTCCGCGCTGTCAGCATAGTCTCCTTCACTTAACCAGGACTCGACACGACGTTCCCCGGCGTTGTAACTGGCCAGCGCCTTATCTTCTTGCCCCCCAAACTGCTTCAGGAGGTCAGCAAAATACCGCGTTCCGATACGGATATTCAAGTCCGGATCCTGCAGCCGCGCAGCATTGGGCTGGGGTATTCTCATCTCCCGCGCAACTTTCCGGGCTGTCGAGGGCAAAAGCTGCATGAGTCCATGGGCATTGGCCGCAGACAGCGCGCGAGGATTAAATATGGATTCCTGCCGAATTAATCCCAGGACCAAGTAGGGATCAACCTGCTCGCGCTGGGCTTCACGCGAAACGGCGGCCTGAAAATCAATGGGATAAAACATCTGCCAAACCTCTTCAGGCAAAGAAGCATAGGCTAACTCCGTATAATTAGGTAGCAGACGGCGCAGCCTTTGGATTGATAGGGAAAAGTTATTGTCCAGGTAAAAGAAACGTGCCACTTGAAAGTCGATGGACGGCGAAGAGCCGTAAAGATGGGACCGCATGAGCTCTCTTCCGGCCAGTTCAAAAAGTTGCATTGACACGAGTGCCTTCACCCGGGGCCAAGTTTCGATGAGCTTTTGACCTGAAACCATAGCGTCGACGGCAGTTTCCCGGCTAGAAACGTCAGTTTTAACCGTCGTAGGGTTTTCAATGGGAACTCCCGGTTTCAAGACTTCCAATCGCTTCTCAGCCATTTGCCCATAGAAGTGATGCGGAAATCTTTGAATACTCTCCTGGTATTGCGCAATGGCTTCAGGAGTCCTTCCAAGCAGCTCTTGACATCGCGCCGACCAATACATGACGGCCAGTCGATACTCAGATTCACGGAAGCGATCCCGTTGGCCAAGAAACATATCGAGCGCCAGCTGATATTTCTTTTCTCGATAGAGCCGCCAGGCGATTCTCCACAGCGCATCTTTGACATGCCTGCCATCAGGGAATTTCTCTACGATTTTCTGATAGTAACGGACGGATTCATCGAGATTCCGCTGGACCAGATTGTAATTGCCAATACTAAAGTAGGCCTCTTCCAGCCAGCGCGAGTTGGGAAAAAGCAATTCCATTTTCTCAACGCTGCCCTTGAATTGGGAGTAGTTCTCAAGCTTTCGATAGCATTCCCCAACCGTGAAAGCGGCCTGTGCGGCCATTTCGGATTGGGGCATATTCAACTGGCCGAGCGTCTGGATCGCCTCATAATATCTTTTCGATCCGAACAACGACATCCCCTGCCAAAATTGAAATTGAGCAGCCCTGCTGAACGGTGGGTCCAACCTGGCTAGATGTTCCAAGTCTTTCAAAGTCTCTCGGTAGCGTTTGCCAGCAAAAAGGTTTTCGATTCGGGTCATTCTCCATTCCTGCGGTACGTCAACGATCAGGCTGGGGTTCTGTTCCCCCAGCTGTGCCAGCCTTTGGTCGACGGAGTCCCGTTCAGGATAGAGCGGAAAGAAAAAGTGGATCCGAGTATAGTTCTGCAATGCAGCAAGCCATTGCTTCAGTTGTTCAAAGGCCTGAGCCTGATAGTAGAGGGCCTCGGGCTGCGACTCAAGATCCGCCATAGTTGAAATGGAATCCAAAACCTGCTTGGGTTTTAGAAGTGCGAGGGCATTTTCCCAATACAATTTACGCCCTCGTTGCATGAAAGGGCTGTCTGGATAATTCTTCAACAGTTGTTTCAATTTCTCCTGGCTCTCGTCCTTTTGATTGAGCTGGCTCAAAGTGGATCCCCAGTAATAGAAGGTATAATCTTCAATGGTGAGAGGTTCTTGCGCCGCCAAAGAGAAATACTTTCCCGCGGAATCGAATTTGTTTTTCTCGAAATCTTGAAATCCAACCAGAAAATACCCTAGACCAGCCCATTCACCGGCATCGGGCTTCTTGCAGAATTTGAGCAACTGAGTTCGGGATTCCGGACTCTGCTTCTGACGAAAGTCCCGGCAAAGGCGTTCAAAAGTGCGCGAATTTTCAAAGGGAGTGACGGTTGCCAGAACTCGTTCGGAGTGGAAACACGTCAGAGTCAGCAATAGAGGAATAATGCTCCTCAGATTTTCCAGTAGACACCCCACCGCTTGGGCCTGAAGCCCTTGATTTGAAAATCTCTTCGAGTTTCTTCTTCTCATGAGGAGGTCAAGAAAAGGAAAACATTTGATTCCGACGATCCATTAATATCAAGTTTTCAGTGAAAGAGGGGAGAGTTCCCTTTCGGGAGTATTCTGTTTCACCCTCTTAATGTTGGCCAAATAGTAGGTCAGCAAGCGGAAGGCTGCAATAGTTTCGTGAAGAGGGTAGGATGGGGATCTTTACTGCCTCGTTAAAATTACAGGTCCGGGACATTCGGCTCCGAGCGTCGCAACCTGGTTTTCAGCGAGGATCTTGACAAGTTCGTCGTAGAAATAATCGACTTTAGCGGCAACATCTGGTGACACTCGCTTGTCGTACATTTCCCGGCTCTTGTCGATATCATCTCGGAGCAACAAATACAGGTTTTTGTCTCTTCGTCCGGCGTGAACTTTTTGTTCGTTGTAGAGCTTAATTTCTGAGACGAGAAGGCGAGCAAATCGCCGTGCGTCATTGTGAAATTTTTGCTCCTCCTCGCTGAGAATTTCTAGGGAAACCGGTGTATATGCGGGCGTCTCTCGTTGAGGTTTTGCCTCGACTTGTGGTGTCTCCAATTCGGCGGATCGGGAGCTTGAGGCCGGAGACGGAGTGTTGGCAGTTTCTTCCAGAGTCTCAGCCCGTTTTGAAGGTGTCACGGTAATCGGCTCTGGAGCAGGTTCTTCCTTCGGCGATGGCACTGCTGGAGACGGAGTGCTGGCTGTCTCTTCCAGAGTCTCAGCCCGTTTTGAGGGTGTCGCGGTAAGAGGCTCTGGAGCAGGTTCTTCCTTCGGCGATGGCACTGCTGGAGGCGCACCCTTGCTTTCAGACCAGTGTCTTGGCACCTCATGGAGTTCACTCCCTTCGGTGACTTCACGGACCTCTCTTGTCTTTTCGGGCGCTGCATGAGTGAAGGGAGCCGATTCGGCCGGCTTCACACCCAGTTTTGCTCTGGCGCTGCTCAACTCAACCGTCAGGCTGACGACCGTGGTGACAATCTTCAAGGCGTGCTCATCGACGTGGTGTGTGGTCCCCATACCGGAATCAGCATATAGAACAGCCACGGCCTTGTCTCGAACCACGAGCGGGATGGCACAAGCCACTTCTGGAGCCACCGGCCCGAATCGGGATACCAGATCCAACATGTCCCGATTCCCGGCGGTCATACCGTCAAAGGGCTTGCGGCTTTCTGCTGCACGACGAAGCGCATTATCGTGTTCGGGCAAGAAGATGACTGATTTGATGGATGCATTATTAAACTCCCCTTCGAATCCCCGAGCTTGCCAGCCAAGTAGATTTCCGGATTTCATCACAAACAAAGCGACCCGAGACGCAAAAAGAGAAGCCTTGTCAAGGTAGCTCGTGAGGATTTCGACCTGGCTATTGTTCAGGCTAATTTCCCGAAGGGCATTGTTGAGAATCTCCATCTTGGTATGGAGTTTCTCTTGGGCAAGCTGCATTCCACTTTCTTTGGCCACGCCCAGGCGTGGTTCCAGCTCCGCTTCTATTTCCTGGCGCAATTCAACTTCTAATTGGCCGCGTAATTCACCCGCAACTTTACCCCGCATTCCCGATTCGAGCTGGGAGATCTCGGCCTTGAGGTCATCCAGTAATTCTTCCTCGACAGAGCTCAGGATCTGGCTGACATTCTCGATAATCGTCTGGGCGGACTGCTGAAAATTGGTCCGAAACTCCATTAAGTCCTTTCCAACAGTGGATACCCGGTTGGTGACGGTCTTTTGCAGAATCTCGCGGAGTTTGCCTTCACTGAAGTTTTCGTTTTCCATCGACAGCCTATCTCCCTTCTCGGCACGAGGAATGAATGGTGTTTCTAAAACCGAGCTAGAATGCTTTGGACATTATAATCGATGTCAACTCCAAACTAGCAGGTTTGTCGCTGACCCCAGCAAGTAGGGTCCTACCCTGATTGACGCCCCTGAACTGCAATCTGGCATCAAATACTTGCTTCCGAACTATCCAAACGGTAATTTAGGTGTTTTTCTTTAGAATTTGTTACAAAGAAAATTCTTAGGGGTACCCGTTCGACAGTCTCGCTTGACACTTTAATGAACGGCTCCTTATAATGCAAGGGAAGCTTTGAATCCGGGGGCGAAACGGTTTCGACGGGATTACAGGGCGGAAGATGCGTGCCGAGGACCATGCCCTCGTTAAAAATATGGAACATAACTTAACTGCTGATCAACAATTAGCGTTAGCTGCCTAATCAGGTAGCCGTCTCCTTTACTGGTGCCTGTGCAGTGAATGTGGGGCGTCGACAAACAGGATAGCTGGTTGTAATTGTTCGGGGACAACTAGCGAAACTCACCGGACTAGCGGTTTGGCAGTCTTGCCGTTTCTGCGTGTCAGATCGTGAAACAAATTGAAGCGGATACGCTCGTAGATTCTTCTTGCTGAGTATTTTCGGACGCGGGTTCGACTCCCGCCGCCTCCACCATTTTTCTTCCGTGTGTCGAAATGAATGATGCACGGGGGGCCCCGTTTGCCGCTCGCTGTGAATCACTCGTCTCTCCCGCCCGCCGAACATCCGTTTCGAACTTGAAACGGGCAACCTTAAATGACCCCAAGGGGCCAAATCTAGTGGTGGGAAGGGGCAAGGCTTACACCAGGATCTCTTTAATTGCTCGCCCCGACACGTCGGTGAGTCTAAAATCGCGGCCGCCATATCGAAAAGTCAATCGGGTGTGCTCAATGCCGAGGAGATAGAGGATGGTCGCATGAAAGTCGTGAATGTGCATGGGGTCTGAGGTGACCTCTATGCCGTACTCGTCGGTTTGTCCGTAAATCATTCCACCTTTAACGCCAGCACCGGCAAGCCAAGAGCTGTAAGCACCGGGGTGATGGCCTCGGCCTTTTGCACCCACTGATTCCGCGAATGGTTTCCTGCCGAACTCTGTAGTCCACACCACTAGCGTGTCGTCGAGCAGTCCTCTCGATCTCAAGTCCTTGAGCAGGCCTGCAATGGGTCGGTCGACGTTTTTGGCTAAGGGGACGCACGATTGCATGTCAGTATGAGCGTCCCAGTTTTTGGAAGAACCGGAATCGATGAGTTCAATGAAACGCACGCCTCGCTCCGCTAGCCGTCTCGCCACCAGACACTGCCAGGCAAACCCTATCGTCGATCCGCGTTCGAGGCCGTAAAGCTTCAAGGTCGCGTCGGACTCGTTCGAAAGATCAAACGCTTCCGGTGCCTCCCGTTGCATGCTGTAAGCGGTTTCAAAAGACTTAATTCGCGCCGCCAGGGAGACATCCGGTTCGCGTTCGTGTAAGTGCCTTTGGTTGAAGAAATTAATGAGCCCAAGCTCCATCTCCTGAATCTCGGGTGAAAGCGCTCGCGACTTCAAATCAGGAATGGGGTCACCACCGGGCACAATTCGGGTTCCCTGATGAATGGCCGGCAGAAAGTCCGATCCCCAAGCCTGGCTGCCGCCGTAGGGCATTTGTGGCGCAATGACGATAAACGAGGGCAGATTCTGGTTGGATGTTCCCAACCCATAGCTCACCCAGGCACCAATGCTGGGCCTGGTAAAGGTAACCGAGCCTGTATGGATCCCGAGTGTCGCCTCGACGTGATCCTCGTTGTCGTTTTTCATGCTCCGGATGATGCAGAGGTCGTCTGCGCAATCGCCAATGTTTGGGAACAGATCACTGATTTCGATGCCGGACTTCCCGTACCGCTTGAAGTTCCATTGGGGCAGGGTCAGGAATTGATCCTTTTGGACAGTCTTTCCGCTGTCCGCAATGAGTTTGGGTTTTGGGTCGAAAGTATCAACGTGAGAAACTCCGCCGCTCATGTGCAGGAAAATGACACGCTTGGCTCGTGCAGGAAAGTGGGGCGCCTTGGGTGCCAGTGAACTAGCGTTAACCGATTCCGCCGGGGGAGCCTCGGCAAGGAGCTCCGACAAGATTGCCGGAAGGATCAACGGAGTTCCCACGAGGGAACGCAAGACTCCGCGTCGGGAAAATCCTGCAGTTTTGCGCTGGACCATTTGTACCGCTCCTCAATCAATATAAATAAACTCGTTGCTCGCAAGCACGGCGCAAAGGAAGCTAGCCCATACCTCACGCGGCAGCTGGCCGATAGTTACCCCTGAAGACGCAAGCTTTTCCCGACTTGAGCGGCAGTATTCGATCGCATGTTGGCTCTCCTCCGTGTGGGCAGCCGGGCAAACGCCAACTGGAAAGCCAACTTCAAGCGGCCCGCGTCGTTGGGCGTGCTAGCAATCAAGCGATCAGCAAAATGCAGCGAGCGTTCGTGGATGAATTCGCTGTTCATCATGTAAAGCGCTTGCAGTGGGGTGATGCTGGCAGTTCGCAAGGCTGTGCTGACGTTTGTGTCGGCACCGTCGAAGATCGAGAGATAAGGATGTCGCTGGCTTCGCTGGAGCATGAGATAGACACTCCGCTTGTTGGTGGGATATGTAGCTTCGAAAGGCTTGTGCTGCGACCAGTTCCAGTCTGCCGGGTGGGGGAAGGGATGTGCGCTCGCCTCCCGGAGATCCAGATCACCACTCACTGCTAGCATGGCATCGCGGATGGACTCCGCATCGAGCCGCTGCCTGTCGAATCTCCAGCGCAAGTCATTGGAGACGTCACTTTTGGCGTTCTCCGCTCCTCCCTTACTCGAAAGTTGATAGGTCGCGGAAAGCAGAATGAGACGGTGTAAGGCCTTTAATGACCATCCACTCTCAATGAAGCGCATCGCCAGGTAATCGAGAAGCTCCGGATGCGTTGGAGGCCGGCCACGTTTCCCAAAGTCACTGGGAGTCGTGACCAAGCTCTTGCCAAAATGGTATTCCCAGATTCGGTTTACCATGACGCGAGCTGTCAGTGGGTTATCCGGGCTGGCAATCCAATGAGCTAGTTGCAGACGGCCACTTTGCTTGCAATTGGCAGGTAACTGCTCTCCTCCTAGGATCTGCAGGAATCGGCGTGGCACGAGGTCGCCCGGTTTCTCGGGGTCTCCGCGTAAGAGGACTGGGGCGTCATGGGGCTTCTCCTCCCCGACGGCAAATGCGTCTTCTACGAGGGGTCTTGCCCTCAAGATTGCCAGGCGTTGCTTCTTCAATTCCGCAATTTCCAGATTGAGGTCTTCAACCGTGCGAGCGCTAGTCTGTGTGGGTATTGAAGCGGAATTTGTCGGATCCTTGATGCCCTGGGTTCCGGTACCTACAGTTGCCAACGCGTTCCTTTTCTTTTGTAGTTCCTTGATTCGTTCCTCGAGATCTTTTAGTTCATCATAGAAAGGTTTCGAAGCGGCTTCGTCCTGTGGAAACCGGAAAACCAAATCCCTTTGCTCATTGCGCATTTCCGATCCCGAAAAGGGATAGCGCGTGCTGTCTAGAATACCGTAGAGGGCATAATAGTCTTTGTTCGAAATGGGGTCGAACTTGTGATCATGACAGCGTGCGCAGGAGACTGACAGGCCAAGAAAGGTCTTGCCCAGGTTGTCAATCGTGTCATCAATCGTCAGGTACCTCTGCTTTTCTGGCTCCGTCCCAAACCGTTTGGCGATGGCGAGGTAACCGGTCGCAACGATGTGCTCCCAATGCTCCGGTTCCGTCTTCGCTGGCAGAAGATCGCCGGCGATCTGTTCCCGGATGAACTCGTCGTAAGATTTATCGTTGTTGAGAGAATCAATGACGTAACGGCGATAGAGATGGGCCTGGGGGATAGGGTAGTCCGCATTGTCGCCGGCAGTATCTGCGTATCGAACTAGATCGAGCCAGTGCCGAGCCCATCGCTCGCCATAATGGGGCGAGGCTAGCAGTCGATCGACGACTTGAGAGAACGCAATTGGGGATGTGTCGCTCATAAAGGCTTCCACCTCTTCGGGATTTGGAGGGAGCCCGGTCAAATCATAGCTCACGCGACGAATCAGCTCTCGCTTGCTCGCCTGCGAAGTCGGTTTTAGCCCCTTCGACTCAAGTTTCGCGAGAATAAAGTTGTCCAGCTCGGTCCGAACCCATCTTTGATCTCTGACCTTGGGGACAGCGGGGTATTTCAAAGGCTGAAAGGACCAAAAAGATCTTTGTTCCGAGGTGATCTGGTAGTCAGCATCCGCCGCTGTGATGGCCCCACCGGCCCAAGGCGCACCTTGCTTTACCCAAGCTACAAGGTCGGCTTGCTCCTCGTCTGAGAGGGGTTTACTAGGAGGCATCTTCAGTTTGTCGTGCTTGTGTTCCATGGACTGGATTAGCAGACTCCGCGCCGGATCGCCGGCAACCAACGCGGGTCCCGAGTCTCCCCCTTTGAGCATGTGCTCGCGGGTGTCCAATTGAAGATGGCCGTGAGGGGAAGCACTATGACACGGTAAACAGCTCTTCGAAAGTACGGGTCGAACATGGGCGCTGAAGAATTCCTCAGGCGATTCGGGCCAAGCCAGTCCATTCTGAATCCACTGAGTGAAATTCTTGATTACCTCATCATCAAGCTTCGGGCCACCAAGCGGCATCTTGAACCGCTCATGGGTTAGACGAATGGCTTGTATGAGAAGACTCTTTTCGGGTTGACCGGGGACGACGACCGGACCGTCATTACCACCTTTCAGGATATTCTGGCGCGAGTCGAGTCGCAATCCGCCACTCCTGAGACTGGCGTGGCATGGGTAACAACTCGTCGAAAGAACCGGACGAATGCTTTTTTCGAAGAACTCACTTTTTTCAGAAGATTCTCCGAGCCCATCAAAAGTTAAGATTGGAAGAACGAGCACGAAAAGAACAAGTCCGTCAATCGTCCTTTTGGCCTTTGAAGATGGATTGGCTACCATAAGGGAAGCTAACGAGAATCTCCATGAATTCAGGCATCTGACATCAAAATCGACTCGTTAATTTTAACGGAAAAAATTGGATAGTTCGACTCCCCCCAGCCCCCACCATTCGTGGGTGGCGAAGACATGTGCCCTTTGCATGTCTTCGAAGAAGCAGCCACACTCAAGAGTCTGATTATTCTCTCTTTCCAGGAATCCCAATCTAATTAAATCGAAGCGGGTACCGGCCGTATGTTTTCGCCGTTTCATAAAAAGTCAGTATATTCTCGATAGGGACATCTGGCTGGAGGTTATGAGCCGGGGCGATGATTAATCCTCCACCCTTCCCTGCAGTGCGCAAACGTAGCTTCACTTCATTGGCAACGTCCTCGGGAGTGCCAAATGGGAGTACCTCCTGAATATCGATAGTCCCCCAAAGGGTGAGGTGGTTTCCGAATTCTTTCTTGATTTGGGCAGGATCCATCGATTTTGGCTGGATGGGGTTGAGAATATCGAGTCCGATCTCAATTAGATCCGGGATGATCGGAACGACATATCCGTCCGTATGAAATGCAATTTTGACTTGAGGGTTGATGCTCTTCCATTCCGAGAAAAGCTCGGCGTAGCGCGGCTTAAAGTACTCGCGGAAAATAGCTGGCGAGAGAAGCATTCGATTTTGGGTTCCAAAATCGTCCCCAATCCAGATGATATCCACACCCAGTTCAACAAATTTCCTGCCGGCCGTTCGAATCCAGCTCATCAGCTTCTCGATGTAGGCATGGGCGAAATCTTTGCGGGAAACGAGGTCCTCCAAAACGGTCTCCATACCGCGCAAGTACCAGGCGAGTTCAAACAACGTACAGGCAAGCCCGCCCATGATGCCGTATTCCTTCCCATGTTCGGTAATTAGCTTCCGGATGCCGTCGTAGCGGTCCTCGTTGGAGAAATCCGGCATGGTGAATTGCGCTGGATCCGTGATATCGGCCAACGGGTGTTCGGCCATCTCTGTGAAAGCTCCACTCGAAATGTGCTGGATCCATCTCCATCGGATTCCCCACTCATCGGTGTACTGTTTGGCCGAGTTTGCATAGTACCCCGTGCAAGGGCCCATCCAGGAAATCAGGAAGTCATGATCCATGAGAATGGGAAGGGGTCCTCCGGCCGATTTGTAGGTCTCTGTTTCTGTCGATTCCACCCCTAGATGGCGCAGAAGGCGCCGTTCAGCTTCAGGGGTATACCACGCGCAAAGGGGTACTCGATCGGGTTCTTCATGGTTAATAGCAGTGAGTAGTCTTTCTTTGTGGGTCATGGCAGTGGTCACTCCCTTCAGTTTGCCTAAAGAAGTCAGCCGCAGGCCTGCCGGGGAATCGCCCAAGCAACTCGTTGCAAAGCGATCCTCAATCTCAAAAATCTCTCGGAGAGCACAGAACGGAAGACTTTAGTGTTTTCATCCGTTGAGCATTTGTTGATAATCAAAGGAGACAGACTTGAAACCGGTCTCAACGTTGAATCGTCAGTCCCTATTCTATACCTCAGGAACTCTATGTCCAGGCCCCTTTTTCCATTCCCCAAGTTTCTGGGTTGTCTTTTGATCGGGCTCGTTGTTCTTTGCCTACCCAATGGGGTCAATCGCTTTCTCAGTCGATTCTTGCCTGCCACAACTTCGGTCGTGACGTCGGTAGAATTTGCTTCGATGAGGGGGAAAAATCCTACCAAAATCAATCTCACAACTTCTGCGGATGACCAAGGAACGCGGATCACCGTTCAGTTGGGTGCTCCATTACTATTGATCATGCGCCAGGAAGAACTGCGGGTTTTGTTGCTCTTCGGCGATAATGCCGTCGAATTATCTCATAGAGATTTTCACTACCAAGACCCATTAGTGAGTTCCATTACGCTGGATCAGTCTCCAGGATTGAACCAGTTGTCCATTCAATTGACGAGCAAGGATATTCAAACACGGCTGTCTCATTTCGATTCACAAAACGTCTATCTTTTGGAACTCAAGAAGCACGAAATCCCCCCAGCGGACTCAAGCGAAAGACCCAATCCTGAAGTATTGCCGTTTCCCGCGCGGAAGGACACATCGAGGTGGGGACACATCACGATCGATGCAGGACATGGTGGCCCGGATAAAGGAGCCATGATCAAAGAAAACCTGTATGAAAAAGATGTGACATTGGCGATCGGAAAGAAGCTCCGCTGGGCGCTTCAGACCCGGTTGGGAATCCCTGTCGTGTTGACTCGAACGGAGGACCAGTCATTGACATTGGAAGAACGTGCTTTGGCTGCTAATCAGGCTCAATCGGATCTTTTTATCAGCCTCCACATCGGAAATAGCAATTTGGGTTATGAACCTGTGAGTTATGCCTATACATTGAAACCGCTGTGGACAATTTCAGGAGCGGGAGAACAGAGAGAAGGATCGGGCGTCAGCCCGCTTTTTCTTCCTTGGGAAGAATCTCAACGAAATAGTCTTCTCCAGAGCGAACGCCTTGCGGAACTGCTTCAGCAGGAAATCAATCGATCGCTCAATGGAGGCGACAGCTCATTTCGCTCTCGCCAGGCTCCTCTCCGACTCCTCACGCAATTGGCCATGCCTGCTGTTCTGGTTGAGATCGGCGACGCCAGTTCATCCGAATTTAAAGAAATGGCCGGCAAAAATCAGTTTCAAAATCTGGTCGCGGCGACGGTTTCCATAGCCGTTGAAAAATTTCATTCACAGCAGACAAAGCATTAGAAATGCCCCGACATATTAAATTTGGACTCATTGTGTTACTGATCATCACCCTCGCGGGTGTTTCCTTCTACTACGATCTTCGCAAGCGAATTCAGGAGTTCGTCCAACGGCCAGCTGAGCCACCTCAGCCCTATCTCGTCACTGGGCCAGTGATTTCTGACTCTGCCCTTCCGAAGAAAGTCAGACTTTTTTTCCCCTCCCGGGAAAAAGTAGGGTTCCTCATGTCCGAAGAGCGGGAGATTCGCGCCTCCGAGTTGAGCTCCACAGAGGCCAAACAGATAGTCGCTGAGCTTATCAGAGGGCCGGGAAGTGCTGGTGGTCCAGCGTTGCCACGGGAAACAAAATTGCGCGAACTCTTCATCCTAAAAGAAGGAATCGCTGTGGTTGACTTCACCAAGGAGGTCTCATCCAAGCATCCAGGAGGTATCACCCAGGAATTGGCTTCTGTTTATTCCATCGTCAATTCGCTGACGCAGAATGTTGCTAGCGTCAAGAATGTCCAAATTCTGATTGAGGGAACTGATGTAGAAACACTGGCAGGACATGTGGATATCAGCCGCCCTATTGCAGAGGATCTCTCGATGACCTCCATGGCTCCTGGACATTCTACGCATTTGGAGAATGAGGCCGAACAACCAGAAAACCCGACGGCTCACGAAAGACAACGGCTCTAATCTTATCTTACGGGGCTTTTGGGGTCTGTTCAGAGTACAATGATGGCCGATCTGTGAACGAGCGAAAGTAGTGTTGAGTTGCTTTTCGTCCAGATCCGGGAGCTACCGCTCTGACTAGTACTAAGTTGCACAAATTCGCGTTAATTGTTGTAGCCGGGGTCGCTGACCCCGGGTCTAAACAGCGGGGCTAGCTACAACGCGGACTTCTGCAAGTTAGTACTAGCGACGTGAAGAACCCAAGGCGTTGAGAAGTGACAACTCATGAGTGTATGATCTTGAAGAAGGAGATTTATGCGTGTTGATGGTAGAACGGCCGATCAGCTTCGAAAAGTGGAGATTCATCCGTACTTTATCAAGAATGCGGATGGTTCGGTGCTGATTACAGTTGGAAACACTCGAGTCATTTGCACGGTCAGCGTCGAAAATGCAGTTCCAGCATTTTTGAAAGGGCAGGGAAGAGGCTGGGTGACCAGTGAGTATGGCATGTTGCCTCGGGCGACGCAGACGCGGACGGCGAGAGAAGCGACGAAAGGGAAGCCTTCCGGCCGTACCCAGGAAATTCAGCGTTTGATCGGAAGATCTTTGAGAAGTGTTACCAGCATGGAGGAACTTGGGGAACGAACGCTTTGGGTGGATTGCGACGTGATCGAAGCGGATGGTGGCACCCGCACGGCCTCGATTACGGGAGGGTTTGTAGCCTTAGGCTTGGCCCTGCAGAAACTGGTGCATGAAGGAACGTTGGAGAAGGTCCCTCTCAAAGACTACGTGGCGGCAACGAGCGTTGGATGTGTGGAGGGTGAATTATTACTGGATCTTAATTATGAGGAAGACTCTCATGCGCAGGTTGACATGAACCTGGTGCAGACCGGTGAGGGAACATTAGTGGAAGTGCAAGGCACCGCTGAAGGTAGCCCCTTTGGGAAAGAAATTCTTGAAGGGTTGATCGAATTGGCTTCGTCCGGCATCCGGCAACTCATCGAAATTCAGAAAAAACTCGTGGCGTGGTAATCCCCCCTGGGCAGGCGGGCATCCTGCCCGCCCTTACTGGTCCTGAATTCTTGCCGTCCTATCAAGCTGCCTCGATTTTTCCGATGCCTGAACGTCCTGTGCGAACCCATCCATCAACCCATGCTGCCTTCAAAGAACATCGAGCCTCTGATCATCGCAACTTTCAACCCTGGTAAAATTAAAGAGATTCAACATTTTCTCGAAGGGTTGACCTTCCATTCTGTAGGCCTGGGGCAGTTGCCTGGTATTCCTAAATATCAGGAAGTTGGGGATAGTTTTGACTTGATTGCGCGACAAAAAGCTTTGTATTACAGCCAATTTTCAAAATGGCTGACTTTGGCGGATGACTCTGGTTTGGAAGTGGATGCATTAGACGGCCAGCCCGGAGTCCATTCCGCCCGCTTTCTCAGCGAATCGGCCAGTGACGAGGATCGTTATAGGGAAGTACTTCACCGGCTATCGGAGATCCCAGATCCCCAGCGGATGGCGCGCTTTATTTGTTGCCTTGCTTTAGCGCGGGAAGGCGAGATCCTGGGAGAGTTTCGTGGGACTCTTGAGGGGAGCATCACCCGCGAGCCGAGGGGAAACCTAGGCTTCGGCTACGATCCAATTTTTTTGGTCCCTTCGTGGCACAGGACGATTGCGGAGTTGTCGATCGAAGAGAAAGAGCAGATAAGCCACCGCGGTAAGGCGCTTCGTACGATGCGGGGTTATCTCCTCAAGAATCTGGAGAAGGGCTCCCAAACATGAGCTTGGGCTAATCGCAGGATGGATTTCCACTTGTTGTGGACCGAGAATCGGAGGCTCATGAAAGAGTCTTCAAGAACCCGCCTGGCTTGGAATTGTGGCTCGCAGGGATAGGCACGGGCCAGGAAATTCACTTGACAGAATTTCTCTCCATCCATTACTGTGATGCGCTGTTTCAGCAAGCCGTCGGGGCGTAGCGCAGCCTGGTAGCGCACCTGCCTTGGGCGCAGGGGGTCGGAGGTTCAAATCCTCTCGCCCCGACCAGAATAATCAACAACTTGCGATGAATTTTACTCAACACAACCCCCCTTTGTACCGTTGTTTGTACTGTAACCCCATCAAATCCCCCTCAAGTTACCCTCACCGGCTCGAAGTTTTCTGCCGGGGTTGAGGTCACCGGCACCGCTGTTTTCAGCATCGCAACTGCTTCGCGCTTCGTCTTTATCCGAATGTGGGAGTAATGCATCAACATCTCTCTTGAAATACGACTCGCAATCCCCATGATAGTCATATCGACAGCCCCGCCTCGCAAAGCTCAGTAATGGCTTGGTGTCTCAGATCGTGGAAGCATAGCACTTTTACTCCCCCCGCCTTGGTCAAGCTTCGCCATGCTCTCCGCTATTGAGGGAGGTGTTTGTCCATAATCGAGATGAAGTGGTTGTTATGATGCTCCTCGATAAGGCGGGCCACCACAAGTGGCTCATCGGGGTTGACAACACGCAGTCGGTCGCGCCAACTCTCTTACCTTCAAGGTAACCCGGCAGTACAATCCGGCCATGGCACATCATCTGACCACCTCTTATCTCAAAGACCGATAGACTTATTCCGCTATTACAAGCGACTCGCCGACACGGGCGATCGAACAATGCTCAGAGGAAGGGCTATTCTCGACGCTAGATGACGAGTCAAATTCGATTGCAATCATCGTGAAACACATGGCGGGGAATATGCGGTCACGGTGGACAGATTTCTTGATCACGGACGGAGAAAAGCCAGGCCGGAACCGCGATTGTGAATTCGAAGGGCCGCCGAGGAGCGGAGACGAGTTGATCGTGATGTGGGAATCTGGCTGGAAAACTCTGTTCGATGCGCTGGGGCCGTTAGAGGAGGTAGACTTGACGCGCACGGTTACGATCCGCACGGAGCCGCATTCTGTGATGCAAGCGATCAACCGGCAAATGGCTCATTATTGATATCACGTGGGGCAAATCGCCTTTCGGGCGAAACATTTAACGGCAAAGGCGACGGGAAGTTGGACTTCGCTGAGCGTGTCACGCCATAAGTCCAGGGAGATTAACACCGATGTGGCTGCGGGACAGAAATCACAACGATGAGCCGAAAATCTTTCGTTCCATTACTTGCATTACTTGGCCGCGTAGGTTCCTGACACCATAGCGTCCCCTCAGGCCAGTCTCCTGGCTGCGCCAAATTAGGATACTACCGAAATGTCGCTTGGTGTCCTCACTGAAGGACCGTTTATACAGACAAACCTCTATTTTATCAGAAGTCGGCTATGACTGGCAGTTAGCTTACCAGATGGACCAATGGTAGAATTGGTCTTCGCTGAGTGCAATGACTCTCTTGGTTTACTTCCTGCTGGTTTGGATAGAGGTCTAACACCGTGGGTGGATTTATTGTGAAGATTCGATCTCTAATACTTCGGCATTTGAGTGAAGGTCTGGCGCTCTAAGTTTGCCGGTCGGATTGAAATCTGTGTACAACACGTAATCCAGGCCACAGATTCTAAACTTGGAACGGACGAACACGGCATCTGAAAAAGATCTGAGGGAGAGGCAGATGAATCACGAATATTTTCGCGATACACTGGCGCGAGCCGGCACCGAATTCTGGATCAACAATCCCACCGGCCCCGAATTGCAGGCGGCGTTGCAGAACGGTGCGGTCGGCGTGGCTTCCAACCCGGTATACATCTCGGCGCTGCTCAAGTCGGAACCGGACTTCGTCCGCGCGATGGTCGAGGACTGTGGCGTGGGCGACGACGAAGTGTTGGCGGTGCAGGTGATTCAGAAATTCGTGGCGCGTCCTCTGGCGTTATTCCATCCGCTCTTCCAAGATTCGCAAGGCCGGTACGGACAAGTTGCGATCCAAGGGAATCCGCGGCGGAACGACGATCTGGCGTACCTGCTGACCGAGGCGGAGAAGTTTCACACGCTCGGTGAAAACATCATCATCAAGCTACCGGCCACGCCCGTTGGTGCGCAGGCGATGGAGGAACTGACGGCGCGCGGCTGGTCCACCATCGGCACGATGAGTTTCTCCGTGGCACAATACATTCTAATGGCCGAGGCGCATCAACGCGGGTTGCGGCGCACCCAAAAGAAACCGCGATGTCTGATTACGATGTTGCCGGGACTGTTCGATGAGTACCTCGTCGAGGACGCGAAACGACGCGGCGTCACTGTCGCGCCGGAATTGCTGCGGCAGGCTGGGATCAGCACGGCCCGGGCAGCTTATGCGGTTCGTCGCAATCGGGGCTACGCTGCCCAGGTCCTTTCTGGCGGCGCGGGCATGACGTTTCATTGGGCCGAGGTGCGGGGAGACGGGATGGTGATTACTCTTAGCGGCAGTTTGATGGAAGCAGTGCAACGCGAGTGCCCAGCCCCGGCGAGTCGCATCGAGGCGTCCGCGGCACCGGAAACAATCGGGGAATTGCGCGACAAGTTTCCGGATTTTGTCCGTGCTTGCGATCTGGCTGCCTTGACGCCGGAGGAGTTTCGCGGTTACGGACCGGTGGCACGCTTCCAGATGTTGTTCCTCAGCGGTTTTGAACTCTTGATTCAGCAAATCAGACAGTGGAGGACTGTGTCATGAAAGCCTTCGCCAAAGCTACTCTCAATCTGGGCGGAACACGGGGGGAGACAATGATCTTGACACACCTATTGGAGGTTCGACTTCCCAGACGTTCTAGACTTCTGGCTCAAATCTGTACGAAGGATGTTAAACTCGACGGCCTTAACCGCCCAGCGGGGGACCCTTTTTAGATGGTACGCCCCTATGTACCTACGTATTCCAGCGCATTCGATAATGCTCATTCACAACTCACAGAACGAGCTTGGGTTCAAGGGGGTCGGAGGTTCAAATCCTCTCGTCGCGACGACTTCTTATCAACACCTCACCGTCAGTTCAGCACGGCTCTCCTCTCTGGTTCCGAGAGAATCTGAAAATCGGTAAGAGCTTCGAATTTGCGTTTGACTAGCATGAACCAAACTGTAAATAATACGTTTTCTTCTGGATGGCGAACCGACAGGCGAGGGGCATGCTATAGATGAGTCAAGAACAAACGAGTTACCTACTCCACCTGTGGTAGGATGATACCTACCAGTTCGAATGACCACTTAAAGGAGAGGGAGCATGAGCAAATACACAAGTTCATTAGGGATTTTATTGCTGTTTGTGGGTTCGCTGTTAGGCGCCGAAAAGGGGCCGAAATCAGCGAAGGCAGAACTAAAAAATGCGCAGGGTCAGAAAGTGGGGAATGTCACTTTCAAGCAGGCTATCGATGGAATTGACATTTCGCTTAAGGTATTCAACCTGCCTCCCGGCCAGCACGCTTTCCACATCCACACAGTAGGCAAATGTGATCCCCCCGACTTCAAAACGGCTGGTGGACACCTCAATCCTCAGAACATGAAACACGGCTTGAAAAACCCTTCAGGACCTCATGCCGGCGACTTGCCCAACATCACGGTCGGCAAAAATGGCAAGGGGAAGGCCGTGTTACTGAACAAGCGAGTAACTCTAACTCCGGGTTCCAACTCCCTTTTTCATGAAGGCGGTACGGCACTCATTATTCACGAGAAGGCAGACGACGAAACAACCGATCCTACGGGCAATGCCGGGAATCGAATTGCTTGCGGAGTAATCATGAAGTAAGACTTAATGAGCGCAAATCCAAACTAAGTGCTGTTTTTCATAATTACGGTGACATTAACGCCGGGTCGGTGCCCCGGCCTACAACTTTGTAGGCCGCGTGACCCCGCGCGGCGCCTATCCTAAGATACGTCACAGCAATTACGAATGGCGGTATTAAGCTTGCAGAATTGCTGAGGCCAAATTAGTTTTCAGTGCCTGCCTATAGTTGCGGGTTCATCAAAGATCCTGGGGAAATCTAAGACTTCCCCAGGTCTCATCCTTTCTTGCTGATAGATTTCCCATCAGACCACGAGCGAATGGATTGCCGCCGACTTTCTATCCTTCTCGCCGCAGGGTTCAATCAAATCGTACCCTTTACCGTTGAAGTGGAGATGGGTGTTCCATCCGTTCCATTCACCTTTTAAACCACGGCAACAGTTCAAAAGCGGCCCTCACAATTCGATGGGTGATTCTATCGTCTCGGAATATTTTGGGGAACCGTTGGCATTTAGCTGTTTAGACTGGGTTGAACGCTCAAGATCATATTGAAATCGAGCATTCCTGAATGCTAAGGAGTCATGATGACGAATACTCTAGAAAACAAAGTTGTGGTAATTACCGGTGCCCAAGGTGGTCTCGGGTCCTTCATGACTGAAGAGTTTCTTGCTGCTGGGGCTGTGGTCTTCGGAGTGGCCCGGTCGATCCAACAATCTGCCTTTTCTCATCCAAAATTCCTTGCCCTACCCGCTGACTTGACACGCGGAGATTCTTCTAAGGAACTGGCTGCCAATGTGGTTGCCAAGTTCGGGAGAATTGATGTGCTGGTTCATGTCATGGGTGGTTTTGCGGGGGGTGAACTGGTCGACGACACAGATGATGCCACCTGGGACAAAATGATGAACCTCAATGTGCGGTCTGCTTTCAATATGACGCGTGCCGTCCTTCCCCCTATGCGAAAGGCGAAGTGGGGCAGGGTGATTGCCATCGGGGCTCGTTCGGCCGTGGAACCGAAAGCCTATCTCTCGGCTTATTGCGCATCAAAGGCTGCTCTGGTCTCGCTGATTCGCACGGTTGCACTCGAAGGTAAGGACGACGGCATTACGGCCAATGTCATCTTACCTGGGACCATGGATACTCCGGCCAATCGGACCGAGTCTCCGTCTGCTGATCCCTCAAAGTGGGTACCGCCGTCAAAAGTGGCTCGTGTGGCGCTATGGCTGGCCTCTGACGAGGCTTCCGAAATCAGTGGTGCACTCATTCCTGTCTATGGTGCGGGTCTTTAGCGATGTCCGTTAACATGGCTGAATTCATCGTGGGTTTACTTATTGCCTATGGGGTCCTGGGAGTACTTTTTGCTGTCCCATTCATGATGATCGGAATTGGCAGAATGGATCCAAGGGCCAATGGAGCGGGATTGCCGTTCCGATTGATTGTATTCCCGGGCGTTGTAGCAATGTGGCCGCTACTGCTCCACCGCTCATGGCGCCGAAGGCCGTCAGAATGATTCAACCTTTACGACGTCTGCATCTTCGGATCGTTATCACTGCTGCTGTTGTCTTGCCACTCGTCTTCCTTATGGGAATGCTGGTTCGGAGGCCCTTCCCGCCCGTCGAAATTCAACTTCCGCGGCAGTGTGACTGGCCTGCAGAGTTCTCGGGATACCTGAAATCATTTAAAGAAACGCTTACCCCAGACGCACTGGTTTACTGGTCGCCTGTCAGTCCGGCAAGTCAAGGATTAGTGCCGGAAGCGCGCCTCCTAGGAGCTCTCCACGGCGGGTACGTTTCAAATGCGCCGCTCCCTTCGGATGGCTATGTTCTATTGTATAGCCTTGCTCAGCAAAAGGTGATTGAGGCCAGGCCAGTCACCAGGAAAGAGAAACTGCCATGAGCTTGCAATACCGGGCTATTGGATGGAATCATCAAAAGCGGATCTATGATTTGGTGCTTGTGTGCTTGATAACAGGCTTTCTTGCGGTCTTCGTTGGGATTGGTGCTTGGATTCATCCGTATGCGACGTTTGAGACCTTGTTGATTCGAGGTCTCGGAACGGCCAGTTTCTTCTTGCTGCACATCATCCTTTGCATCGGGCCCCTGTGCCGGCTAGATCCCCGTTCTCTTCCGTTGCTCTACAACCGGCGTCACTTGGGTGTGACCATGTTCTTGCTGGCGCTTGCACACGGGATGTTTGCGCTAATTCAGTTCCATGGCTTTGGGAACTTGAACCCGTTAGTTAGCCTGCTGGTGAGTAATCTGCGGTACAACAGTTTGCCTGATTTCCCCTTTCAACAGCTCGGGTTGATGGCGCTATTGATTCTGTTCTTGATGGCCGCCACCAGTCATGATTTCTGGCTGTCTAACCTGACTCCCCCAGTATGGAAACGGCTTCACATGGGAGTGTACCTGGCTTATGGGCTTCTGGTGGGGCATGTCACTTTGGGTGTGCTGCAATCCGAAACAAATCCCGTTTTGGGATGGATTGTCGGACTTGGGTTAGCCGTAGTCCTGGGGCTTCATCTTGCTGCCGCCGTCCGGGAGCGTCGGATTGACAACCTTAAGCATATTGCAGATGGGGAGGGATTCACCAAAGTATGCACTTTAAGCGGCATCCCGAACAACAGGGCAAAGGTGATTTCGCTCGGGGGAGAGCGAATTGCCGTCTTTCATTATGACGGTAAGGTTACTGCTCTATCAAACGTTTGTGTGCATCAAAACGGGCCCTTGGGGGAAGGGAAAATCATTGACGGGTGCGTCACTTGTCCTTGGCATGGTTACCAGTACCTTCCAGAAACTGGAGCTTCTCCCCCTCCCTTCCACGAGAAAGTGGCCACATTTCCTACGAGAGTGATCGATGGTAATGTGTTTGTCCATCCCCAGCCTAACCTTTCGGGTTCAACCCAGCAACCGGTGCTCGTGGACTTGAGGTCAGAATCTCATGGTCAAGATGAATTTTACATTGGCTATGAACCCAAAGTGCCTGCTCGGTTGGCAGTCCTTCTCAGACGAACTGTATTTGGCATTGGCGCCGGCGCTCTGGTTGTCGCCCTTGTTCTTGTTTTGGCTCAGCAGCCGTTTGAGGCGAGTGCATTTGAGTTTCAAATTTACCGGAACTTTGAAGGAGTATTTCAAAACTTTCCAACACCCAGCCTCTTGGCCGAACGCCCTGGAGTTTGGGAGTCTGCTCAGGCTTTCTCACGTTATCTTTTGGTTGCACCGGGAAAACATGGCGTTGATCGAAAACTAGCTGAATATCAGGGCAAGAAAGTTCAGCTTCAAGGGGCCCTCATTTATCGCGATGGGCTGACGATGATTGAACTGCTTCCCGCGAGCCTGCATTTAGTGGGCAACGTCGTCAGTGAGCTCAAATCTCCGAGCACTGAGGATCTGGGAACCTACACCTTGAAGGGTGAGATTATAGATAGCAAGTGCTATTTCGGGGTGATGAACCCGGGAAGTGGAAAGGTTCATCGCGACTGCGCCGTTCGCTGTATCAGTGGAGGGATTCCTCCTGGTTTTCTGGTCAGAAAACAAAAAGGGGAAGCAACTGTCTTGCTGCTTCAGGGAGTGGACGGCCATCCGGTTAGTAATGAGATCTTAGATCGGGTTGCCGAACCGATTGAAATCCGCGGGCAAGTGATACGATCAGGGGACACCTTGATCCTTAGGTCAGAACCGGGGACATTTCGAACGATCTCAGCCACTTGGGAATAAATCATTGGCTGGGATTTGACTCTTGGCAATTTTTGATGCATTGAACAGAGATTGCGAGCCCTCAGTGTTTCGTTTCATGCCGACGGCCACGCAATTCGCCCAACTTCGCCAGTTTGAGTTTTTTTAAAATAATTTTAGGCGAGAGTCTGTGAATCGGTGAAGGCTCAAGTGAGGGATGGATGACAAGTTATTGAAAGAACTCGCACGGCATGGTGCCATAAAACGTGCGGCAGAACGCCAAGTCGCCTCAACCTCCGCGTATCGCCCAACCGAGCATCAGCAGTCCGCTCGCTGCAATCCAACTACCCACGACCCGCATGGCGATTCGTCCCCACTGCGCTCGCAATCGCAATACAAACGCTGCAGCCAATGCCACGAGAATAAACACTGTGAGCGATAATCCAAGTAAAGCTATGACGGCGATATCGAACTGTCCCATTCCGGTCCCGTTGAGGTAACCATTGTAGACCCCGAGCAAGACAGCCAATGCAGTGATCGCCCGCAACGACAACTTGGCGTCCGAGGCAAGCAGCACTCCTAGGAGCAGAAACCATCCTGCCGAGACAAAGGGATTGCTACTCCTGGCGGATGCATACGTTCCAATAAGACCGCCAAGCAGCCACGCCGCTGGAAGCGTGAACAATGCCCGCCGTCCGTACGCCGTCCCACGCAGGCCCACCAAGAGCGCTAACGCCAGCGCTGGCACGAAGTCCTCCGGGCTCATCAAAAAGTGCATGAGGCCGTCGTAGAGCGGGCCCATGCCCGTGGAATTCAGATGGGCTTCCGCCGTGAGGGGACACATTGCGAACGCCAACAAGACTGCGCAGAAAACGGGGACACGAGATCGTTTCATGCGAACGCTCTCCACATGAAGAAGACACCACCCACCGCAACTAGAGCACCGGCAAGCCGCAGTAATCTTTGTCCCCACACCCATCGATGCACCGCTCCGATACCGATTCCCACCGCGTGCAAACAACCCGTCGCAATGACGAAACCCATGCTATAGAGCAGAGCACTTTGGCCGGGTGGGAGTTCGGTGCCGTGGGCGTGCCCATGGAAGATGGCAAAAAATCCAACCATTATAGCAGCCACTACCAGGGGGGGACGGATCTCAAACATCACAGCGGAGCCGAGTAAGATAGCGGAGGCAGCAATCCCGTATTCAATGCCGGGTAAAGGCATGCCCATGAGCCCGAGCATTCCTCCCATCGCCATCACCATAGGAAACGCAACCGGCAATAGCCACACCGCGGGAGCGCCGAGCTGCGCGCCCCAAAGGCCCACAGCGACCATGGCCAGCACGTGGTCCAGACCCGAGATGGGGTGACGAAAGCCGGTCAGGAAGCCAGCGACCTGGCCTTTTTGCGTATGCGCGAATGCAGAGACGGGCCAGAACGCGAAAAGAATGACAATGCTGGAGGCAAGATACGTGACACGAGAAACTAGATGCGGGATGCAGGATGCGAGATGCAAGATTTCAGGTACACGCGCACGGCTACCTGTATTTTCTATACGGTCTTTTGCATCTATTATCTCGTATCTCGTTTCACGCATCCTGTATCGCGAACCCCGCACCCCGTATCCCGCATCTCATTTCTCGTAACTCCCATCACTCTTCCTCATCTCGCTTATACTCGGTGCTATCCTCCCGAACCGAACGGTGTTGCAACTCCACACCTTGAATGAATTGGTTGAGTTTCCCACCTAATGGGTTCAGCTTGTGATGAAGACGCTCATACAAAGCGTTATCCGTGAGAGATCCTGTTTCGTGCAGGGTTTCAAGGTGATCAATTGTCTCATCGCATGAGGCGTGTGCATAGGTCAAAAAGTGGACGAACTCCAACTTGTATCTTCGCCTCCCATATCCTTCGACAATATTGGATCTGATGGATTTTGCTGAGCGGCGAATTTGCGACGCTTCTTCATACATTTCCAGCCTCGGCAACGACTCCAACGTCATGTGGTGAATCTCAATCGATATTTCTCGAGCGAGTTTCCAGACTTCAAGATTTCTGTAGCTCATAATTTAATAAGAACCTGATACGAGATACAAGATTCGGGATACGAGATGCAAGATCCGAGATGCGGGGTGGAGGTCTCAGATCCCGTATCACGAATCTCGCATCCCGCATCGCATCATCCGGTAATCATCACCGCCACTCTTTGAATGGTCCAAAATGCACCGAGCCCACCGACGGCGTATCCAGGAATTGCCTGAGCCCACCGTGGCCAACGAACTTCGAGTATAGTGAAGGAACGTTCCAACGCCAGAACCAGCAGGATGAAACCAAGTTGCCCAAGCTCTACGCCAACATTGAAGCTCACCAGCGCGAGCGGCAACTCCGTTCGCGGCAAACCGGCACTCGTGAGCGCGCTGGCAAACCCGAAGCCATGCAACAGCCCAAACGCAAAAGCCACCACCCAAGGATGGCGGATCGTAAAGCTGGTCTCCCCACGCCACGAGCGCACAATCTCCGGTCCCAGGAAAAGAATGCTCAGAGCGATTGCGGCATTCAAAGGGACCACCGGCGCCTCAGCATAGCCCAGGGTCGCGATGGCCAAGGTGATGCTATGTGCCACGGTGAAGGCCGTGACCGTCTTCAGCAGCATCCAACGATCGTTCACGATCAGCAGCAGACCAAGCACGAAGAGCAGATGATCGGCGCCGAAGAGAATGTGCCGGATACCCTGCACGATGTAGGTCCCCATCACTCCTAACCTGGTTTGTGAAGCGGCAAGCTCGACCCACGGCTGAGACGGGTGGGCGATGGTCGTCCACTTGCGCCCGTCGAGCATCTCAACACGGACCACGACGTCAGTGATGGTCGCCTGCAGTCCAACGAATTCGATCCGCTTTCCGGCCAGCCCATTCGGCCCGGCATTCACCCATCGGCGCTCCACGAGGGAATCCGCCAATTCCTGGACGGTGGGCTCCTTCAGGTTCTTCGAGTCGTCAGGCAATTTCAGAAGGATGGGCAGACGCATACCCGCCAGAACCGGTGTGCGCCAGAGGACACTGAACTGATCGGGCTCGGTTTCCTTGATCTCCAGGTAAGCAGGGCGTGCCTCGTGAGCAAAGGCAGGGGAACACAATAGCAAAGGAATGATTAGAGATAGGAGGTATAGGATGCGGGATGCGAGGCGCGAGATGCGAGATCCGAGATTCCAATGTCCCGCATCCCGCATCTCGCATCCCGTATCTCGTTTCTCGTATCTCAACTATGTTTGCCCCAGCGTCGTGGATTGCTCACCGTGGTCCCTCACCGGATGGAGTGGGAACCTGCTTCTTGAGTGGAGGTGGGGGAGAGGTGGGCTGCGCCGATTCCTTTGTGGGAGGCGCAGGTAGAAACACGGTGTATTTGGCGCGCATTGCATCGTAGGCTTTCTTCCAGGCCTGAACTTTCTGTTCCCCCAGCCAGGCGGTCTTTACATCCGGCTCGACCTCTTCGAAAGCGGGAATGCGGCCTGGGATCAAGGTGTCGACGAATACACAATGCCAGCCATAGCCGGACTCAACCGGACCCTGCCACGAACCGGGCTTCAGCTTCTCCAGGCTCATCGCGAACTGCGGACCGAACTCCTTGGCGATCGCCTCGGGGGTGCGGTCACCGTAATAATTCTGGAACATGAATGGATCGGCGAGGGATGCCGCCAGTTTTGAGTCTTCCGGCTGGCTGGCGATTTTCGAGAGGACTTTGGAGGCATCTTCCTGCACATCGTTGCCGCGCTTGTCGGGTGAGAAGTAAAGATGGCGGAAGCTGTAGCGACCCGGCAGGGCAAACTTCTCTTTGTTCTTGTCGAACCAGGCCTTGAGCTCCGCCGTGGAAGGTTCGTGAGCGGCGGCGACATCCTCGGCCAGGAACTGCATCTTCTGCGCCATGCGGCGCTTGACGATGGTGTCGTCCTTGTCGAGGCCCATCGCAATACCTTCGCGGTAAAGGACCTCCTCGCGCACCTTGTCCTCGACCAGGGCCTGAAACTCGGCGGGTGTCGGCGGGCGATGCCATTGCGACTCGAAATACATGTCCATCTGCCGGAGTTCATCGAGGCTCAGAACAATCTGCCGCGACGACTCGATTCCGCCGCGGCCGCGATACATGTAGCTATGAATAGCGAACAGCACGACTCCGAGGAGTAAAAAGTGTAGGAGCGGCTCGCGCAGCCAGCGTTTTAGGATGGAAAGAAAGGAGCGGCGCAGTATGGATTCCTCTTGTTCAGGCTGCGCCTCAGTAACTACGGACGCTTCGTTCACTCACTGTCTCCAACCAAGGACGGCAAATCATCAGTTCAGGTCCTCATGCCTCCGCCGTCATTTCTGCTTTGAATCGCGCGCGGAAAAGTAGAACGATGAGGATTGCATGGAGCAAAACTGCCGGCCACAATAGCAACCCGACCATTTCTCCGCAAACACCGATGTAAGTAAGGTACAGCATGGCGAGCGTGCTGTAGGTCAGCATTCCGTTAAGTGGTTGGAAAGCAGAGTTCCCCGGCCAGCAAGCCACACCTAGGCCGACGAGGCAGACGCCGCCGAAGCGGCTAACTACGTCGCCGCCGCCACTGATCTCTGCGCCGAACAGTAGGCGAACGACGATCGGCGGCCACGCGAGCAGAAGCAGTCCCATACCCGCTTCTCCGGCTGCCGCCAATGCAAGGATCTTGTTCTTCATCGAACTTTCCTGATCGGCGGATGCCGATTCCTCGTTCGGCTTGTTCTGCCTTCTGGCAGGGCCACTCTACTGCCGAGCCGGAGCTAAGCCTGTGTTGTGAACTTGCGCGCGATCATCCAAGCGAGCGCGCCTTGAATCGGACGCGCTGATCCAAAACGAACAGCGTGCCTGCCAGTCCTGCGATTCTTTGTTACTTCTGGCTCTACATCTCCTTCTTCATCTTGTTTTCGACTTTCTGCAGCCCCTGGCTGGCCGCATCCTCGATCAAACGCCGCCGCAGCTGCTCGCGCAGGGCCTGGAACTTCTGCTGCTGGTCCGGGTTGAGCAACGGCGAGATCTTCTCGTCGAAGGAGACGCCCGTCTTGCGCAAGGCCTCCACCTTCTGCGCGCCGCTGAGGGACGTGTTCTTCTTCAGCGCCCCCAGCGCCTGCACCTCTTGCTGCAGGATCGGGACGATCTGCTTCCTCTGCTCGTCCGTCAGACCCAGCTCGATCGAGAACTGGTTCGACATCGCGATCAGCGGGTTCGCGGCAATCTGTGGTGCGGGGATGATCTCGTAGTTGGCGTAGCCGAACTCGTTGCTGCGCGCAGCGTAGGTGGTGTCGCCCGCCTTGTAGAACGTGAACGAGTACGGGTCCTGCGCCACCGGGATGACGAGCTTGCCGCCTTCGATCTTGTAGGCGTGGGTCGTTCCCTGATAGCCGTCGCGCACGACGTTGCCGAAGGCGCTCGGCATGAGGGCATTCGTTCCGACACGGAACACGATCGTCTGACCCTCGGTCGTGAAGTTCTGGCTGAACTGCTCTCCGGTCACGTCGTTCCGCATCCAGAATGCTTTGCCAACGATCATCGCTTTCAGTTGGGCATCACCCAATGCCGTTGCCCCCTTCGCTTTCAGGTCGGCCACCGTCATGCCGGCGGGCGCATTCTTGCGCGAATCAGCGCTCGGGGTGTACCAGATAGGCGAAGACCAGGCGCGCTCCTGCCCCGTCAGCGGAACGACATCCGGCGGCGGCAGGTTCGCCTTCACCGCCTGGATCAGCGTCCAGCGCGGCGTGGGAATTTCGAGCACACGCGCGTAGTAGAAGGCGTGCTGGCTCGCGTCGAACTCGGGATCCGTCCACACCGTCTTGAGCTCGGTCGAGCCCACGCTGTTGGTATAGGTGGCCTTTTCGATGTCGACCGTACTCTGAATCGCCGGCACACGGCCGGACCACTTGTCGGGCTTGCGGTCGCCGGACCAAGCGACGTCGTAGACCTTCTCGAAGCTCTGGCCGTTCTTGGTCCAGCCTTTGATGATCTGGATGCGGTCAAGATTGCCGGAAGTCGGGTCTTTCACCGCCCAGACGACGAACTTCGGCGCAGTGCCTTTCCCGCCCGCGGGCATCGTCGGCAGGTCCGCGCCCATCGGCACGCCGCCCGCGTACGACTGCTTCACCCAATCGCCGGCGTCGACGACGGCTTTGCCGTACCCCCAGCCGCCGAAGAAGCGTACCTTGATGTGCGGACCGCTGACGCCGAACGTCTCCTTGCGGTACATTGCGTCGAACAGCGAAGCGCGGGTGTTCTCCTCGGCCCATACGCCTGTCAGCCCGCCGGGGTTCTCCAGCCGCACGTCCATCGTGCCGCCGATCAGTACGCCGGCGAAGCGCCGCTCGGGCGTCCCGTCCGCATTCGCGTGCAGGCCATAGAAGTTGTCTTGGCGGTACGGGCTGCCAGTATTGTGCGAGTCGGAGCCGCCGGCCATCCCGAACTTGTACGGGTTGTAGCCGCGCGTCTCCTGCATGGTGATGCCGTCCTTATACGCCTGGCGCGCGTAGCTGCCCGAGATGCGGTCGATGCGGCCGACATTGGCCGGAAGCCCGAGGAGGGCTTCATACATCTCGTAGTTGGCGAACTCGTCGTTGGGAGACAGCAAGGGATGTGCCTCCGATTGTCCCTTGCCCTGCTTGATCTCGACCAGGCGCTCGTTGCGGTCACGCGCGGCCGCCCAAGCGGCGTCGATCGGCCGCCCGGTGGTCTGGTCAACGTCGACCGGGTACATCCAGCCGTCGCTCACGTTGGCGTTATGCGAAATGGCCAACAACTCGTTGCCAGCTTTGCGCTGGGCGTCCATCCAGTTCCACAGTTCCGTGGGGCGAGTGGAGTCGAGGGAGCTGAACGGATAGTCCGGGACCTTGGCGCAGTCCCGGAAGAAGACGTTGCGGTGCAGGTTGCGGTTGTCCGGCATCGAGGTCCACTCGTACGAGCAGAACGCGGTGAATTTGCCGGGATGGTTGTTCTCGTTGGCGATCTTGACGTTTTCCTTCCACACGGTGGCCGTGATCTTCGGGTCCATCAGCGCCTTCACCGGCGCCCCTGCGCCAAGCTTGAGCAGGTACGAGAAGACCCGGTTTTGCTCTTCCGTGCTGTTCGGATCCTTCATGATCATCGGCTGCGCCGCGGGCAGCGTGCTCACGTAGGACCCCGGCGTGTTGGCCTGCTTGGTGACGCCGACATACTCCGAGTGATCGGTCACGCCCATGAAGTCGAGCGGCGTGTCGATCTTGATGTCGTAGCCCATGGGATGCTTAATGGTTTGGCCCTGAGCATACTTGAGGGCGTCGTCCGGTCCGGTGATGCGGTTGCCCATAACCCAGGCGTCCACGGACCAACTGGTGTGGATGTGTTCCTCGCCAAAATAGGCGTTGCGGTCGGGATTCTTCTCGACACGCTGCTCGGCAGGGGGCTGCCCAGCCCCGCCGGCCTTTTGCGTCTCTTCCGGCGTTTGAGCTGTCTTACAGGAAATTAACGCGCCAAACCCGGCGAGGATGAACACTAAACCGACAAATACCCTAGATTTCCTTACCATATATCCTCTCCTTCGGTTGTCTGTCTACCGTTATGATAAAGCAAGGTTTAATGGAAACGTCCTCGTCAGGGGAAAGTCACGGGGAAAAGTATATTTTGAAGTGGAAGTCGAAGGCAACTAGTCTTTTTACGGACATGGTCTCGATCACGCCGTGAACCAAGAAGACATTGGTTTTCTAGACACAAGGACGCATGAGCATGCGCGAAGCGCCCTGGAGTGCGGTAGCTTGCTACTGCTTTGTCACAGGCCAGCTTGCTGGCCGCACAAACATGTGACGACTATCTCAGGCTGCTGACCTCCGCGAACGAACTCGTGGACTAAAGCGGCAGCAAGCGCCTGGACGGGTTCCCATCTTGCAACCTCAACAGTCCCAACGGCTTTTTGATTCAGCTCGAGCTCTTTCCTATCTAAGGGTCCCAACCGCGCGCACCGTTTCTTCAAGCATTGCCATATACTGCTTCCTTGGTAACTGGAGTTCTTTTGAGAACCGTTTATTTCGAATTCCGAAATTGCGCGAGTGTCGCTACCAAAATCCGCAAACTCTCGGTATGTTTTTTCCCCTTGTCCGTGTCTTGCAACCCTCAGGCAAAAACAGCGCGTTGAGATAAATCATGCCCGCCCAACTTCGCAATTCGGGTTTATAGGCTCCGGTTAGGCGATTTTTCGCCCGAGTACATTCGTAAACCAGGATTTCTCACCACCGGGGAAAAACAGAAACAGTAGAGTAGCAAAACCATTTGAATTCAGAACTCCTTGGCAACGTAGGGAACGCTGCGGCGAGCGTTCCCTACAATCAGTTCGAAAATTTCTTTCCACCTTTCTTCTCCCTTGGGAAGAGGAACCCACTAATGAATTATCGGCTCCCCTCGCCCCAACGCGGGAGAGGCTGAAGCATTGAGAATGCTTCAGGGGGTGAGGGGAGCCTGTGAGTAACATGTTTGTGCGGACAAACTAATAGGGATACTGAGCGTATAACCTGATCGTAGAAGATACACCTGTCATGAGCTTAGGGAGTGGGGGGCTGTTGACCTTTGCCGCCGGGTTGTGGATTGCCAGAGGCGGCGAAGTCGACAGTCCAGCAACCAACTCCCACGGTTGTGGCGAAATCCACCATGAAAAGCCCGGTCTTGGAATTTACCACGCTATCTCGATTCGAAATGAGTGTCAGACACTTTATAGTCATGTTTGTTGATCCCAAGGGCTTTCATGCGCGATGCCAGAGTGCCGGGGTTGATGGCGAGAAGTTCCGCCGCACCTCCTTTGCCCGAGATGCGAAAACCCGCCTGGTGCAGTGCAGCGAGGACATTGGCGCGCTCACGATTGCGCCACTCTGTTTCTGGAATCACAACCTCGGGAGTTGACGTTCTTGGCTCGGCTGATCGCTCATTCCGTTTGGTGGGCGACTGACTGAGCTGCGGCAGATCGAGAGTGAGTTTTCCGCCGTGCGAGACAATGATGGCGTGCTCCACAACATTCTGAAGCTCACGGACATTGCCGGGCCAGTGGTAATGTTGCGCGCGTTCGACCTCGCGTTGCGGAATATGTGGCGCCGATAGGTGAAAGCGGAGGCAGGCTTGGCGGACGAAATGCGCGACCAGATCTGGAATATCTTCGCGGCGGTCGCGAAGGGGCGGCACCTCCATGGGGAACACGCCCAAGCGGTAATAGAGATCGAGTCGGAAGCGGCCCTCGTTGACCTCGTGGCGCAGGTCGCGATTGGTGGCAGCGACAATGCGGACGTTAACCCTGCGCGTGACTTCATCGCCCACGCGTTCAAATTCGCCTTCCTGCAAGACGCGGAGGAGCTTCGACTGGAGGTCGAGCGGGATTTCGCCGACTTCATCCAGAAACAGCGTGCCGCCATCGGCGAGCTGAAACCGTCCTACGCGATCACGAACAGCACCAGTAAACGAGCCGCGGACGTGACCAAAAAATTCGCTCTCAAAAAGCTCGCGTGGAATCGACCCGCAGTTGACCTTTATCAAAGGCTTGCGTGAACGCAGACTGCGTTGATGAATTGCACGTGCGATAAGTTCCTTGCCGGTTCCACTCTCACCCAACACCAACACACTCGCCTCCGTCGCCGCCACCATCTCAACCTGCTGCAGCACGCGCTTCAGCGCGGGGCTCTGGCCCAGGAGGTCACCGAACGATCCGGTGACCTCCACTTCTTCCCGCAGGTAGTCGCGCTCCAGTTCTAACTCGCGGCGTAGTGATTCGTTCGCTTCAAAGGCGCGCGCGTTGGCGATGGCGACTGCGGCAGCGTCGGACATGGTCTTGAGCCAGGCAAAACAATCATCGTCGGCAGGTGTCCGCCGGAAGACCGCCAACACGCCCAGCACTTCGCACGGAACACCAAGGCGTGGCCCGCGAAGCTCACCAGATCCTCGCTGCGTGCCCACTCCGGATACCGAACCCACTGTTGATCTTCGGAAAGGCGCGGAATGCGGATGGATTCTCCGGTACTCCCAATGTGTGCGATCTTCAGGTGATTCGGGGACAACGGGATGCGATGGAAGGCGCCGTTGATGCGCGACCAGTCCGCGTTCGCCGAAAGGGGCGTGCCACCGCTCGCCCGTAGATGGAGTGCCGGTTGTGAAGTGAGTTCGCCCTTAGAACATACCGGACACTCCGCGTCCGATTCCCGCAGCCAGAGCCGCGCCAAGGCCACGCCCTGTTGGCAGGCAACCGCATCGATGATCGCTTTTAGGACGGCGTCGAGCGAGCGTTGTTCAGCAATGGCCAGAATGATCCCGGGAAGCGGTTTAAGATCCACGCTTCGATCATAGCGTGAGAAATCGGGAAACGCTCATGAAATATCACGATTCATCGACATTTCATGAGTCAGGCTGACGAGCTAGTGACCAATACATATCAACAATTTACAGTGGTTGTTCGTTTGGCCGGCCGGGTGCATTTGTAAGAGTGTCGCAATCAAGCTGCGGCAGAAGAGAGGTAACAAAATGCAAAGAATCACAGCGGTCAACCCCGCCGAAGCCACCGGCAAGACAAAACAATTACTTGACGGCGTTCAAGCGAAGCTCGGAATGACGCCGAACCTGATGAAGACGCTGGCCACTGCTCCGGCCGCTCTGGAGGGATACTTGAACTTCAGTGCGGCGCTCGGAACGGGGCGCCTGGATGCGAAGTTTCGCGAACAGATCGCCCTGACGGTCGCTCAAGCGAACTCGAGCGAATATTGCCTCTCGGCTCACTCGGCCATCGGCAAGATGGTCGGACTGAAACCGGAAGAGATCGCCCGCGGTCGGGAAGCGCACTCCGAAGATGCCAAACACGATGCGGGTCTGCAATTTCGTCCAGACTCTGGTCGTCCAACGCGGCGAGGTCTCTGACCAAGCGTTGGCGGAGGTGAAGGCCGCAGGCTACACGGATGGCGATGTCGCCGAGATCGTGGCGAACGTGGCGGTGAACATCTTCACGAATTACTTCAACCAAGTAGCGCGGACCGATATCGATTTCCCGCGCGTTTCCGTAAGCATGGAACCTGCAGCCTAACCGAGGTTTAAACCCTAAACAACCCTTACAAAGGAGAACACCATCATGACAAGACCGCCAACCTACTACCGGACAGCCACCGTTCAAGGCTTGAATATTGCTTACCGCGAGGCGGGAGACGCCACCGGTCCGAAGCTCGTTCTGCTGCACGGCTTTCCCTCATCCTCTCACCAGTACAGGGACCTGATCCCAACGCTCGCCACGCGATTCCACGTGATTGCTCCCGACTATCCGGGATTCGGGAATAGTGACATGCCCGATCCGGCAAGCTTCGCCTACACTTTCGACAAACTGTCTGAGGTGACCGAGGCATTCCTCCAGGACCGGGGCTTCGATCACTACGGCCTGTTCGTTCAGGACTACGGCGGCCCTGTCGGTTTCCGGATTGTGACGCGCCACCCCGAAGCCCTCGATTGGCTGATCATTCAGAACACCAACGCCTACGAAATCGGTTTCACCAAGGCTTGGGACGGATTCCGTGGCGCCCTTTGGAAGAACCGGAGCCCAGAAACCGAAGCACCGCTGGCAGCATTCCTGGAGGAGGACGCGATCAAGGGCATCTACCTCTTTGGTGCAAAGAACCCGGAACGGATCAGCCCGGACAACTGGAAATCCGACTTCGGTTTCATGCAGCGTCCCAATGCGCGCCGGGTGCAACTCGATCTGTTCTATGACTACCGCACCAACGTCGAGCTTTATCCGAAATGGCAGGCCTTCTTGAGAGAGCGGCAGCCTAAGACGATCATCTTCTGGGGACAAGACGACGTTTTCTTCACTCCTGAAGGCGGCGAAGCGTATCTGAAGGATCTGCCCAAGGCGGAGATGCATCGGTTGGCGGCGGGTCATTTCGCTGTCGAGGACTCGCTGAATGAGATTGCCGAGGGCATGCATCGCTTCTACAATCAGAAGGCGATCGGCAAAGCAAGCCAATAGGCGACCGTCTGAAAACATTGATGGCGGGGCCGACTCGGTCCCGCCGGAAAGGAAACGTGCAAGCATGACACTCTCAGCACCGATCGTCCCGCCTTTCACGGTGGAGACTGCGACCAGGAAAGTCCAGCTGGCCGAAGACGCTTGGAACTCGCGGGATCCGGAGCGCGTGGCACTGGCTTACTCACCCGATTCCGAATGGCGCAATCGTGCCGAGTTCCTTCGGGGACGGGACGAAATCAGAGCCTTCCTGCATCGCAAGTGGGCGAAGGAACTAGATTACCGGCTCAAGAAAACCCTGTGGGCGTTTACCGAAAACCGGATCGCAGTGAGCTTCGAATACGAGTGGCACGACGCGAACGGCCAGTGGTACAGGTCCTACGGTAACGAATTATGGGAGTTCGATGAAGAGGGTTTGATGCGGCGCCGTCTGGCGAGCATCAACGACGCCGAGATCGCAATCACAGAGCGTCGTATCGGCTAGTTGTCGGGCCCGTATCAGACCTCGCCGCGCATCGGCGCAGCGCCCTTGTTATCGCTACCTCAAAGCTCCCGGCCACTTCGGCAAGCTGGTGATCGATCTGAGCGCCTGAACGGCAAGAGGCGGTGAGTTGCCGAACTAATGGAGGAGAGAAATGTACGTCAAAGAGATCTGGCGGTATCCGGTAAAGTCCATGGCTGGCGAACAACTTCAGAGTGCCAGCTTGACTCGCGACAGGGATCGATGGCGACCGCATCATACAGGTTCGGAACGCGCAGGGCCGGACGGTCACGTCGCGAACCTATCCTGGGCTTCTCGGATTCCGTGCCACGCTGAACGAAAACGGCAATCCAATGGTTGGCGACCGGCCATGGACCGACCCGAGCGTTCTTTCGGCCGTGCAAGAAATCGTCGGACCGGGCGCGAAGCTAGTCCACGACGAGAGCTTGGATCGCTTTGACATCCTCCCTCTTTTGGTCGCAACAGATGGCGCGATCGCGGCATTTGGACGAGATCGGCGACGCCTTCGACCCAACATCGTTATTGGAGGAGTCAACGGCCTTGAGGAGCGGGAGTGGGAAGGGGGTCAATCCGTCATTGGCGATGTGGTGGTCGGCATCCAGGATCTTCGGGGCCGGTGCATTATGACGACCTTCGATCCCGATACCCTCGCCCACGACCCGAATGTCTTGCGGGATATTGTGAAGCGCTTTGGCGGCAAGCTCGCGCTGAATTGCGACGTCGTCCAGAGTGGCAAAATCAAAGTGAACCAGAAGGTCAAGATCCTTCGGACAGGAGTAGCCTCACGTGCCGCATGGTGACACTCCGGATCTACGCCAGCGGGAACGTTTGAGGCGCAGTTTTCGCCCGACCGATGTGACGCTGCTTTTCATCGGAGAGTCTCCGCCAGCTTCGGGCCGATTTTTCTACCGGGGCGACTCGGGACTCTATCGAGCGATGCGAGACACCTTCCGTGTGGTGGACCCTTCAATCGGCGACGCAAGGTTTCTGGCTGTGTTTCAAGCCTTGGGTTGCTATTTGATCGACCTATGTCCGGAACCCATCGACCATTTGGAGCCAAGATCGCGCCGGGCTGCTGGCCGGGCCAGTGAGGAGTCGCTTTCGCGGGCGATAGCCCAGCTTCGACCGGCGATGATCGCTACAGTGGTCCGATCAATTGAGGGCAACGTGACGCATGCCGCTTTACGTGCAGATTGGCGCGGCCCGTTCATCCATCTACCATACCCAGGAAGATGGTCGCGTTTTAGGAATGTCTTCGTAGACGCTCTGGCACCGGTGATCAGCGGTTTGCTGCAGGCAGGCACAACAAACCGAAAGGAAACAGTCCCATAGTAATCCTCGCGATATCTGGCAGCCTTCGCGCTTGCTCTTCGAACACCTCACTGCTGCGGGCAGCCGTCGCATTGGCTCCGCAAGGGACCGAGATGACTCTTTCTGTTGGCCGTACAAACGTGTAACGACTATCTCGGGCCGGTGACCTCCGCGAACGAGCTCGTGGACGAAAGCGGCCGCACTCCAGGTTTCGTTGGTTGGTTTCATCACAGCGCTTCATTTTGCTGGTTAGGTATTTGATTTCCAAAGGTTCCCCAACCGTTGGGTGGCATAACTCCGAGCCAATTCACCCAGGACTAAAGGGATGGATTCCCGTTCGCGCTGCAAGACCAACAGGGTTGCATCATCCAGTCGACCGTTGCCTTGGAAGGACTGTAAGCGCTGCATGATATATTTCCCGGTTGCCTCAGGATTGTCAGTCGGGGCAAGACGAGCCCAATCCAGAAGCTGCCCACGTCCCAGGTCTTGTCCACTTGCATTTTCGGCTTCAGTGATGCCGTCCGTATAAAGAACGAGTAAGTCCATGGGGGCCAGATGCAGCACGGTCTGCAAATAATTTGTGCCGGAAATTAGCCCGACTGGTAATCCGGATATCTTCTTGGTTTTAGGAACCGGTATTTCTTCAAGCCAACGCCAAGTGCGATTGGCAGCCTGATACCAGAGAGGGGGCAAATGACCGGCATTGCTGAACGCCAGCCGCCCTTTTAGGCGATGAAAGCTCAAAAATATGGCGGTTGCATATTTCCCCTCTCCGTCTTTGCGAAAGGCTTGATTCAATTCGCACATTAAGTCTGTTTGGTCCCAGGCATTCACATTTTCTTGCATCAATCGGTGGAGTGTCTGCGTGGCATGACTCACCTCCTGCCCATGTCCACTGACGTCAGCCAATGCCACTCGGGAAATCAAGTCAATGTCGCACACAGACAGGAAATGAAGATCACCCCCTTCTTCCTCATTGACGGGGATTGAGGTTACCCAACCAGAAAGCCCGGGCATTCTGATGCTTCGAGTTACTTTTCGGTTTCCTCCCCAAATCTCAGTACAAGCGAGGGTATGAGGTTGCTCTCGCCCTCCTTCTGGAACTATCAAGTCTAGAGAATTGCCAAGATTATTCTTTAGATGCGTCAAATTCGGTGGCAGGTCGGTCATCACTTTCCGTTGAATTTCCTGAGAGTTCATGCGGTTTGGAATTTGCGAGAATAGTTCATTAATAAGGCACTGGAGACAATACTTAAGACCTCGGGCGTTGAATAAGGCTTGATGAGGAAATCAAAGACGCCCAATTGAAGCGCCTCATACCACTCGGATTCCCTGGCTTTTTTCGAAATGACAACTAGTTGAGTAAGTAGTTTCTGAGTGTGAATCCGGTCCAGGAGGAATTTCCAAACTCCTAAGCCGTTGTCGAAGTCACAGATCACCAGGTCGAATCCTGCCAAGTCCAACTCAGCAATTCGAAAATCACCGATCGAGTGATGGAGTTCAGTTCGATACCCTGACTTTTCCAAGCTTTGTTTGAGATTCTGACTAGCCTGGCCTTCTTCGTCCAATATCAAAATAGACTTGGAACGGTACACACTTTCGATCCGCTTAGATGAGACACTATTGAGCATAGTGATTCTTCCTCCTTACGGCTACGATTTTTGACGGAAGCTATCCTGGATCGTCTTTGTTGCGCCTAAACTAGTAGACAAGACCATGAGGGCCCTCACATTTTCTTAATGGGACGAGCTAACCGCTCAGTGTTGATATCCCCAATATTGGACAAATTATTCCGGCGGCTTGACGGAAAGATCCATTTTCTTCCGGTCGTAAAGAAAATATCAGCCTGCCTGGAATAAATACTGCCCGTCGTTGGCATGAACACGATGAAAATCATTCCTGGTGATTAAATGCTTGATTCTCTGAAAAGACACTGGCCTGAGTATTTGATGGAAGCCGCAGGATTAGGGATTTTCATGATCTCCGCTTGCCTTTTCGTTGCCCTCCTGGAGTACCCCAATTCTCCAGTGCATCGCGTGTTAGCGGATTCAACTCTTCGGCGCATCCTCATCGGAATTGCCATGGGGCTCACGGCCGCAGGGATCGTGTATTCTCCGTGGGGGAAGCAATCTGGAGCTCATCTGAACCCATCTTTCACTCTGACATTTCTTCGTCTGGGAAAGGTGGAAGCTAAGGATGCGATGTTTTATGTGTTAGCCCAATTCATCGGAGGGGCAGCCGGAGTCTGGCTGGCAGCGAGATTTGTGGAAATCCCTATCAGTCACCCTTCCGTCAACTACGTCGCCACGGTTCCAGGCTCATATGGACCGGCTGTCGCGTTTGGGGCAGAGTTCATTATCTCGTTTTTGATGATGACGGTGGTCCTCAGAGTCTCCAATGACACCCATCTGGCTCGCTACACCGGCCTTTTTGCGGGGACGTTGGTGGCCATCTATATCAGCTTCGAGGCGCCGCTTTCGGGGATGAGCATGAATCCTGCTCGCACGTTGGGGTCAGCCTTTTTCTCACAGGCGTGGACAGGATTATGGATTTACTTTACGGCCCCGCCGCTTGGGATGCTATTGGCTGCCGAGGTTTACTTAAGAGAAAAAGGGGTTGCGGGAATTCATTGCGCCAAGCTGCACCATCAAAACAATAAGCGCTGCATCTTTTGTGATTATCGGAATCGCCGCCCTGAAAAGGATCGCAAAGCTTCAATCCGCCTTACAGAGCAAATGCTGTCCGAGGGTCAGCCCGCATTCAAGCTTCTTCCCAATGCAAATGGTTTTACAGAACTCCTGCAGAATCCTTCGTCGGAGCGTTTTGACTTTAGAAATTCAAAAGAAAACTAGCAGCAGGTTTGCCAGCCAAGGAGAAACGGATGCAGTCTCAAAACCATTATGACGTGATCATCATCGGAACCGGAGCGGGAGGAGGCACGTTGGCGCATCGCCTGGCTCCTTCTGGAAAAAAGATCCTAATGCTCGAGCGGGGCGAGTATGTTCTCCGCGAGAAAGACAACTGGAACAGCAAGGTTGTCAACGTTGATGCAAAATACAACACCAAAGAGCTGTGGTTCGACAAGGACGGAAAGCCGCTTCATCCCCATACCAACTACAATGTCGGTGGAAACACCAAGTTCTACGGAGCTGCCCTTTTCCGCCTGCGCAAAGAAGACTTTGGAGAGATCCGGCACCATGACGGAATTTCTCCCGCCTGGCCCATATCTTACGAAGACTTGGAGCCCTACTACCTGGAGGCGGAGCGCCTGTACCAGGTGCACGGTCTGCGCGGAGAAGATCCGACGGACCCGATCGCCAGCGCCCCTTACCCGCATCCACCTGTCAGCCACGAGCCTCGCATTGAACAATTGAGCGAAGATTTCGCCCGACTCGGGCTCCGGCCTTTTCATGTGCCCCTGGGGATTCAGCTAAATGAAAAAGATCGCCAAGCCAGTCGATGCATTCGTTGTGACACCTGTGATGGTTTTCCTTGCCTGGTCTACGCCAAATCGGACGCCCAGGTTCTTTGTGTTGACCCTGCCTTACAACACCCCAACGTCAGCTTACTAACCGGCGCATTCGTCAAGCGATTGGAGACAAGCCCTTCAGGAGGGGAAGTAAGTCAGGTGGTTGTGGAGCATGAAGGAAAGACTTTAAGTCTTGCTGCCAACGTTGTTGTGGTCGCCTGTGGAGCCATTAATTCTGCCGCGCTACTCCTGCGTTCGGCTAACGATAAACACCCCCGCGGGTTGGCAAATGGCTCGGATGTGGTTGGACGCCATTACATGGGCCATGTGAATTCTGTCTTGATGGCAATTTCCAAATGTCCAAATCCGACGGTATTTCAAAAGACATTGGCTGTTAACGATTTCTACTTTGGCTCCAAAGAATGGGAATATCCAATGGGTCACATTTCCTTTGTCGGCAAGCTAGATGGAATCACCTTAAAGGCCGGTGCGCCTGCGATTGCTCCAGGCTGGACACTTGACTTGATGGCAAGTCACTCGTTGGACTTCTGGCTCACGTCCGAGGACCTCCCCGATCCCAACAACCGGGTCACACTTGACCGGCAGGGGAACATCGTCCTCTCTTATCGGCCCAACAACGAGGAACCCCACCGCCGGCTCATCGCTAAACTCCAAAATCTGATGAAGCAACAAACGGAGTGTTCAGTACATGGTCATGAGTGCCACCAAGGGCTTTTTTCCAGAAACTTGTATGCGGGCCAACGCATCCCATTGGCAGGAGTTGCACACCAAAATGGGACGATTCGGTTTGGCCGGGACCCGAAAACCTCGGCGCTCGACTCCAACTGTAAGGCTCACGAGGTAGATAATCTCTACGTTGTCGATGGGAGTTTCTTCGTGTCTAGCGCTGCCGTGAATCCTGCGCTCACGATCATAGCCAACGCTCTTCGAGTCGGGGATCACCTCTTGGAGAGACTGAAATGAAGAATATTGACGAAAGTCGATTGGCGCATTCCAACAGGCGAGGGACAGATGCCTCAGCCTCAATGCCGCCTTCGAAATGGTCAATCCGGATGAAGACCCTGGGGTTGGATAGACTCTTCTGGGTCGCGCTCTTTTGTTCCACCTCTCTCCCTTTGCTGGCTCAGGTGGATCACCCTAAACCCCTGGTTCGTTCAGTTCATGCTGTTGGGATGACCGTCAGTGACGCGGACCGCTCCGTCGAATTCTTCTCAAAGGTACTCTCTTTCGAAAAGGTTTCTGAGGTCGAAGTTACCGGGCGTGACTTTGAGCAACTGCAGGGAGTATTTGGATTGCGCATGCGTCTGGTTCGCATGAAATTGGGAGACGAATTCATTGAGTTGACCGAATATTTGGCTCCTCGAGGCAGGCCGGTTCCAGTTGACTCGCGAAGTAATGACCTTTGGTTCCAACATATTGCCATTATCGTGAGCGATATGGACAAGGCTTATGGCTGGTTGCGACAGCACAAAGTCGAGCATGCTTCCTCCGGACCCCAGCGCCTGCCCGCCTGGAACAAAAATGCGGCTGGGATTCAGGCTTTCTACTTCAGAGACCCGGACGGCCATTTTTTGGAGATCCTCCAATTTCCGCCAGGTAAGGGCGATTCCAAATGGCAGCGCTCCGATGGCCCGTTGTTCTTAGGTATCGACCACACGGCAATCGTGGTGAAAGACACCGAAGTGAGTTTGCGATTTTATCGGGACGCCCTGGGCCTAACGATTGCGGGTGAAAGTGAGAACTACGATACTGAACAGGAACACCTCAACAATGTTTTTGGCGCCAGGCTGCGAATCACCAGCCTCCGGGCAATTTCGGGACCTGGAATCGAGCTTCTGGAATACTTGGCGCCACGGGATGGGAGACCTGTTCCCCAAGATGAAAAGGCGAATGATCTCATCCATTGGCAGACCCAGTTACTCACCCGGAATGCGAAAGACGCCTTCCAATCCTTGTTAACAACAAAGGCCGCCCTGATCTCATCCGGAGTCCTATCCTTCGAGGAGAGGAGCTTGGGGTTCCATAAAGCATTCCTGGTCCGCGATCCCGATGGTCACGCTTTGGAGTTGGTTGAACATTAGATTGTACAGTGCAGGCACTGGCTTCAGTTAGTGAGAGAAGATCATTAGTTGAAGCAGCAGATCATGTCAGCGAAGTACAAGACTGTATCAATACGATCGTGAATATGACTCTCCCTTGCATTCTCTCCATGAAGGTATTTTTCGCAATTCCCCTCCAACGGAGGGAAGGTGTGAAAGAATTCCGCCGGGTCGGGGGACCCGGCCTACAAACCGGTGGCAAGCCCTTTGAAATCATTGTAGGCCGCGTGACCCCACGCGGCGTTTTCCAATTCTTTCACAACTTCAGGGGTGCAAGGGTGGGTTCATTTGCAAGGAGAATCCATCGTGACTGAAGAAGAGAAAAGACTGCAGGCCTCAGAAGAACGGAAAGCGCACTGGAAGCGCTGGGGGCCCTATCTCAGCGAACGGGCTTGGGGAACCGTCCGGGAAGATTACAGTTCAAATGGTGAAGCCTGGAGCTATCTCCCGCATGACCAGGCGCGTTCCAAGGCCTATCGCTGGAATGAAGACGGTTTGGCCGGAATTTCCGACAGACATCAGTACATCTGTTTTTCCCTGGCGCTTTGGAATGGGAAAGATCCCATTCTCAAGGAGCGTCTTTTTGGCTTGACGGGAAGCCAAGGGAATCATGGGGAAGATGTAAAGGAGTACTACTTTTACTTAGACAGCACGCCCACTCATTCCTACATGAAGTATCTCTATAAATACCCTCAAGCTGCTTTCCCCTATGCGCAACTGGTCGAAGAGAATAGCCGTCGCGACAGACGAAGTCAGGAGTACGAACTCGTCGACACCGGAGTCTTCGAGGAAGACCGTTATTTCGATGTCTTTGTCGAATACGCCAAAGGCGGCGTGGAAGACATTCTGGTTAAAATTAGTGCCATCAATCGTGGCCCCGAGACTGCCTACTTGCATCTTCTGCCCACGATCTGGTTCCGTAATACCTGGAGTTGGAACGGTCGAGAGCCCAAGCCAATCCTTTCCAAACTAATAGACTCGCGCCTGACGGCAGTTGCCATCACGCATCCCGTGATGGGGGAACGCCGTCTCTACTGCGAGGCGTCCCCGAAACTGCTCTTCACCGAAAATGAGACAAACTGCCGCCGGCTCTATCACGCGGAGAATAACTCCAGGTTTGCCAAGGACGGCATTAATGACTACATCGTTCACGGCATTCGGGAAGCAGTCAATCCGGATCAGTTTGGAACGAAGATGGCCGCTTCCTATCCCATGTCGGTCAAACCGGGCGAATCAGCCACCGTTCGACTTCGTCTGACCCTTCCGAACTTCGCTGTCTCTGAGGGAGCCCTGCTCAAAAAAGATTTCGATCGGATCTTTGTCCTACGCCAGCAGGAAGCGGAGGAATTCTACAAGACGGTTACCCCTGCCGGCTTATCGCCCGACGCTAAACAAGTCATGCGTCAGGGATTTGCAGGCCTGCTCTGGTCGAAGCAGTTCTACCACTATGTTGTAAGAGATTGGCTGGAAGGGGATGAACGGGAGCCGGTTCCGCCGCCGGAACGATATCATGGCCGTAACCATGAGTGGACACACCTCTATAACGCCGACGTTATTTCGATGCCTGACAAGTGGGAATACCCCTGGTATGCCGCCTGGGACCTGGCGTTCCACTGTGTTCCCCTGGCTTTGGTCGATTCTGACTTTGCCAAAGAGCAGCTCCTCTTGATGTTACGGGAATGGTATATGCATCCCAATGGCCAGTTACCGGCTTACGAATGGTCCTATGGGGATGTCAATCCGCCGGTGCACGCCTGGGCTGCCTGGCGCGTCTACAAGATTGAAAAAAAACGGCGCGGGAAGGGAGATATCGATTTCCTGAAGCGTGTCTTTCAAAAACTTTTGCTCAACTTCACCTGGTGGGTCAACCGAAAGGATGCGGAGGGCAAAAACATCTTTCAGGGCGGCTTCCTGGGCTTGGATAATATCGGTGTCTTTGATCGAAGCGCTCCGCTCCCAACCGGAGGGCATATCGAGCAGTCTGACGGCACTGGTTGGATGGCCATGTATGCCCTGAACTTATTAGCGATTGCCATGGAACTGGCTCACGAAGATCCTTCCTACGAGGACGTGGCCAGCAAGTTTTGGGAGCACTTTGTCTACATTGCATATGCCATGAATCACCGTGGACAGGATGGCATCGAAATGTGGAATGAAGAGGATGGTTTCTTCTATGACGTGCTCCATCTTTCAGAAGGGAAGAATTATCCTTTGAAAGTGCGTTCCATGGTAGGGCTGATCCCGCTTTTCGCGGTTGAAACTTTAGAACCGGAAATGTTAGACCGTCTTCCTGGATTTAAGAGACGGTTGGAATGGTTTACCACCTACCGTCGCGATCTAACCACCAATCTTGCCTCCATGCGCCGACCCGGCATGGGCGAGAGGCGGCTACTCTCGATCGTGGGCCGGGAGCGGTTGCGTCGCATCCTGAAAGTGATGTTGGATGAAAAGGAGTTTCTCTCCCCTTACGGTATCCGGGCACTCTCTCAATACCATCTGGACAATCCGTACATGCTTCAAGTCGACGGGCACGTGCACCGCGTCGATTATGAGCCGGCCGAATCCAGCTCGCCGTTGTTTGGCGGCAACTCCAACTGGCGCGGTCCGATTTGGTTTCCTGTGAATTATCTCTTGATTGAATCGTTACAGAAATTCCATCACTACCTTGGAAGCGAGTATAAGGTTGAATGCCCCACCGGCTCGGGACAAATGATGACCCTATGGGAAGTGGCCGCTGAGATTTCTCGACGGTTGAACCGCATCTTCCTGCAAGGAGACAACGGTCACCGACCGGTGCACGGCGGGGCAGGGAAGTTCCAGACGGATCCACATTGGAAAGACCTCGTCTTGTTTTATGAATATTTCCACGGCGATAACGGCGCCGGTATCGGTGCCAGCCATCAGACAGGATGGACGGCTCTGGTTGCCAAACTCCTTCAACAAAGTGGTGAATAAGGATCGGTTGTCGGCGGCAGGTTGTCCACCCCATGCTTGGTAGCGACAGGCCTCCTGGCCTGTCGGCAGGCCACGCTGTGGCGTGGCTGATTTTGGCTTGCAGCCACTGGACAGGCCACGAGGCCTGTCCCCTACTACGTCGATGATTGAGTCTCGCTGGAGATCGACCCTCCTTTATCACCAATAGCTGGAAGCCACGCTGCCAAGCGAGGCGTGGGTGATTCGTAACAATACATAATGCGTTTGTATTAGCTTATTTTCTCGAGCGGGATTATTTCTCGAGGTTTCAGGCATTCAATAGATGTAAAGCAACACCTAAGAGGGTTCGCCGAAGGAGATCGATATGAGGTCCGGATTGCTGGTTAACTCATCTCACGTCACAAAATTCAGTTTCGCAACCTGGATCACGCTTTTGCTGCCCTTCGGCATTGCTTTTGCCGTCGATTCGGCCAACAAGAATTCAGACGGGGTGGCAATCAAAGAATTTGACCCGGTCGCCTATTTTACGGAGGGTAAACCTATAAAAGGAAAGAAAGACTTCGAATACCAATGGATGGGAGCGAAGTGGTATTTCTCAAGCGCTGCCAATCGTGACCGCTTCATTGAAAACCCCAGTCAGTATGCCCCCCAGTATGGAGGATACTGCGCCTACGCGGTGAGCAAGGGACATACAGCCGATATCAGTCCCAAAGCCTGGAAAATTGTCGATGGCAAGCTGTATCTCAACAATGGCTGGGTGGCAGCAAACCTCTGGGGAAGCAATATTCCAGAAAACATCAAAAAAGCGGACGAGAATTGGCCCAAGATCCTCAACCAAGACAAAAAGGCGCAAGAGTAAAGCGATGAAGCCAAGGTTGAAAGAAGCGAAGGATGTCATCAAGGTGTTTTCATGAAATTGGCACTTGAGAGCGATGGCTATTAATCGAACGAGGATTGACACATGCAAATGACGCCTTCAAATGAAACCAGTCAAAAGGATGAAGAGATGCCTCTACGTCTACCGAACAAGGTGCTCAAAGGACAAAAGGCACTCGTGACCGGAGCGAGTTCTGGCATTGGGAAAGCCATCGCCATAACCCTTGGGCAGGCCGGCGCGGATGTCGTGGTGAATTGTGGCAGGAACACGGCTGAAGCCGACAAGGTTGTGGCTGAGATCGAGCAAGCCGGCAGTCGAGCCCTTGCTTTCCAGGCTGATGTGAGCCAGGAAGAGCAAGTGCTCGCCATGTTTTCCCAGATGGTGAAGCAGTTCGGTGCAGTAGACATCGTCATCAATAATGCAGGGATTCAGAAGGATGCCCCTATTGATCAGATGACAGTGGAACAATGGGACCAGGTCATCAACATCAACCTGCGCGGGCAATTTCTTTGCTCGCGCGAAGCCGTGCGGAACTTCAAGCGCCAAGGAATCCGTCCAGGGGTGTCTGCTGCTGCCGGCAAAATAATTTGTATCAGTTCAGTGCATGAGGTTATTCCCTGGGCAGGTCACGTGAACTATGCCGCCTCGAAGGGCGGAGTGATGTTAATGATGAAGAGTATCGCCCAGGAGGTGGCTCCGCACCGGATTCGAGTGAACAGCATTGCACCCGGAGCCATCCGAACGCCGATTAATATGCAGGCTTGGGATACTCCGGAGGCCTACAAGGACCTCATGCGGCTTATTCCGTATAAGCGGATCGGTGAACCCGACGAGATCGGCCGAGCGGCGGTTTGGCTGGCCTCGGATGATTCGGACTACATGACCGGCGCCACCATGTTTATTGATGGCGGAATGACTCTCTACCCCGGATTCGAGACCGGAGGATGAGGAATTAATGTTTTCCCGATTTTTTCCTGGGATGGGACGAGTCTTCGAGTCGAAGGAGGCTTTAGACACACCATGCTGACCAAAACTCGAAATATTACGAGTTGGATCCTTCAGCTCATTGCCGCAGCCATTTTCTTTCAGACTTTGTTCTTTAAATTCTCCGGCGCGAAGGAGTCTGTTTATATTTTTTCAACGCTCGGATTGGAACCCTGGGGGAGAATTGGATCCGGTGTGGTCGAGTTAGTCGCGTCAATTCTATTGGTCATTCCTGCAACGGTCACGCTCGGGGCCTTGCTATCACTTGCTGTGATCAGTGGAGCAATTCTTAGCCACTTGACGAAACTTGGAATCACGCTCCCGGCAGTAGATGACCGGGGAGAGTTATTTACACTTGCCATGGTTGTCTTTGTCGCTTGCGTAGCCATCCTTTTCATTCGTCGAAGTGAAATCCCATTGATCGGAAGCAAATTGTGAAGCAAATTTGTGCACCGTGTCATATAGAGGCGTGAAGCCAGGAAGGTCCTCCGGCACAGGGGAAGGCTCCACAAGTCATTAGGAATCTCAGCGGAACAAGGGGCATGGGCGAGCAGGCAGCGTGGCCTGAAAAATCATCCATCTGCCCATTGACTTTGGGATTTGCCGTGATGCTGGCTGGCCCATGTCAACGCTTTAGCCCGGGCGGTCGCGAAGCAGGCGCAGGAGATCCGGACTGGCTGGTGAGGCTGTGATGCTTTGAGCCTCGGCCGGCTCCATCACATCGCCTTCACCGGGGGCAAGGAACAAATTGGACTCAAGGCCATGCTGCTTTGTATAGAGCTCGTAATAGCGTCCTCCTGCAGCGAATAACGACTGATGAGTGCCGTGCTCCGCAATCTTTCCTGCCTCAACAACAAGAATCTGATCGGCCCGCCGGATGGTCGACAGCCGGTGCGCGATGACAAACGTGGTGCGCCCACGCATCAGTTTTGCCAAGCCCTCCTGGATCAGCGCTTCAGACTCGGAGTCCAGGCTCGAGGTAGCTTCGTCGAGAATCAGGACGCGCGGATCGCCCAGGACAGCACGTGCGATCGACACCCGTTGCCTCTGACCACCACTCAGCTTGACACCACGCTCGCCGATCACCGTGTCATACTTCTCCGGGAAGCGCTCCGCAAATTCGTCTACGCGCGCGATTCGGCACGCGTTCAGAATTTCTTTCTCACTCGCGCCCGGGCGGGAAAAGGCGACGTTCTCGCGGATGCTGCCGTCAAAAAGGAATGATTCCTGGAGTACCACACCGAGACGCGTGCGGTAAGAATCGAGGCGAACGGTTGAGAGATCGACATGATCTACCAGTATGTGCCCTGACGAAGGCACGTGAAATGCGGCGACCAACCCGATGATGGTGGACTTGCCGGACCCTGACGACCCCACGAGCGCAGTCACCGTTCCCGGTAACGCATGGAAGCTTACATCCATAAGCACTGGCTTGCCTGGTTCATAGGAGAAAGTAACATTCTCAAAGGCAACCTTACCCTCCATTTCGGAGAGAGTGACGACTCGACGTGGGTCTTCGTCTTCCGGCCGTTCATTGAGTATTTCGCGCGTGCGCTCCAGTCCTGCAATCGCTTCAGTCAATTGTGTGCCAATGCCGACGACTTGAAATAGCGGCGCCACCATAAATGCCAGAAACATGGTATAAGTGAAATAACCGCCGAGCGTCAGCGATCCCGAGAGAACTTGATGTGCGCCAATCCACATTACAAGGGCGCCGGCGACGCCGAGCAACGCGGTCGTCGAAAAGCTCATCATGGACAACGTCGATAGCGTGCGCAATACGTTGTCGAGCAGGCGCTGGACACCCTTTGAGAATACCAGGTGCTCGCGCTGCTCCGCGTGGTAACCTTTCACGACGCGTACGCCTGCGAGTGATTCCGTTAGCCGGCCGCTGACCTCGGCATTGATCTTTGAGCGCTCGCGAAAGATCGGACGGATGATCCCGAATGCTTTCCGTAGCGCAAATACACTGACGAGCATGAGCGCGATCGTGACACCGGTCATTGCGGCACTGATGCGAATGAGAAACACCAGAGCGATGGATGCAGTCAGAAGTCCTCCCAGAAACTCCACGAGTCCTGTCCCGATCAGGTTTCGCACACCCTCCACATCGTTCATGATACGCGAAACGAGAGCCCCGGTTTTGTTGGCGTCGTAATAGGCGACCGGAAGGCGTCCAACGTGATCCTGTACCTTGCGGCGGAGCTCGGCAATCAGTCGTTGGGCAGCCTTCGAAAGCAATTGAGTCAGCGCAAATGACGTCACGCCCTGGATCAACGTGGCGACCAGCACAGTGGCCACCAACGGGAGCAGCAGCTTTGCCTGTTTTCTTCCGATGACGTCGTCGATCAGGAATTTGGTTGAAGCCGGCAGTGCGAGTCCAGAGACTCGATTGATGGCCATAAGGAGCAGGCCCACCGCAAGCAGGGCACGGCGTGGCCGCAGCAATGCCCAGACTTCCGGCAACTGCTTGAGCACGTTGGTACTCTTGGATTGGCTATTTGGAATTGTAGTCTCACCACTCATATCATCATTTTAGGGGAATGCCCAAACAATCAGGGATACAGCCCAGCCGGGAGCGCTATTAGGGCGCATTCCCTTTCCTTGAGCCCGGCCGGCCCCAGCGGACCAGTTTACAGCCAGAGCTTCTACGACTCGGTACGAGCCACACTGTTGAGTAAGATGATTCGCGCTGGCTCGGTTCCAGCAATGGTGCTTGGGGTTGAAGGTATTTGCCCGCTGAACCTTTCCAAGCTTAACATGGGAAAAGTGTGGGCACATCGTCCAAATGGGCAAGCCCCGCTGCAAGCTGCCCTGGGAGACGAGAGACGCGGACGAATGGTTCGGAGACAAACGCTACGCCATTCGAATCAACTATGGGGGTGCATGCTTCTCGCCGTTGTTTTGTTTCAAGGTGGTTCTGGCTTCTGGAAAAGAGCCGAATCAGAGAGATGGATCATTCAAGCAGAGAGTGGAAGTGTTTGATTGTTCGGAGTGAATCGCGGAGAGCGCACGGTTTCGCTTGAAATCCAATAACAAACGCATCAGCTTGGATAACGAAGTCGGTCGCACAGCTCGCCATCGGTTTTGAGCACCAATTTCAAAGGCAATCTGCCATTGTTGAAACAGAACTCGGTAGGCCTTGGCAAGGCTATTTCGGGGATCATAGATGTGAGTGGCTTCGGAAGTAACGCCATTCAATTCAACGATTTTAAAATTGCGACCTTTTCTGAAATCCTCCACAGACGAGACGCGGATATCGAACCTTCCAAAATAAAACCCCTCATACGTCTGGCTGATCCTGTCGATGGCCTGTTCAAGAGCTTCAGTTTTGGCCCAGCCGCCGTCCAGGAAGACGGCGCCGCGGCAATGAGTCCCCAGTTCAACCAATCGCAACTTTTCTCCGGGTCTCAGCACCTCCCACAGATCGATTAGCATGTTGCTTCAGGAAGAAGTGCGCCATGCAGACGGCGCGTGCGTCTGCCAGGATGAGGCGTTCGAGGGTGCTTTTGCCATCCCCTGTGACCGTCGGGAATTGTTTTTCGGTTATGGAGAAAATACGGCCCCGAGTCGAATCCGGGTATCGGAAGTAAAACACTCCAAATTCCAAGCCGGAGACGTATTCCTGAATAATCGTCTTTGACCGTACACTTCTCAGGAATCCCTCCAGTTCGGTGACGGATCGAACGACCGCGACTCCAGAGCCTCTTTGCCCGGCATCGGGTTTTAGGACCATCGGGAATTCCAGACCATGATGGGTCATGAAGGACCGCGCTAGATTCAGGCGGGCTTCGAGATTGGCCGAGGCCTCAATGGCTGCAGTCCGGGCTACAAATTCATTGGCCCCTGACAACCCTTGCAGGATCTCAATTTTGGATTCTCCAATGAAGCCGCCGGCAGGCATGACGGGATTGGCAGCCGTGAACAGAGTGAGGCTGCGGTGCTTCAAAGCTAGAAAACCTATGCTGCACACTACCGGCACATAAAATATCCACGGCGGCCAGAACTCCCAATGGATGGTTCGTTTCCAGCGGGAAATCAACATGCGGCGGCCCTTGTGACTCATCAGAGAAATGAGGAGCCGTGTCGCCAGAAACAGGACGCCGCCAACCATGAAGAATTTCAAGGCGAAATGATTTTCCATAAAGACGGCATTCCGGGTAAACTCCCCGCCCAGTCCTGCTGCGGCCCCCACCAGAAGAGGAGTCCAGAGCAAAGAAGCGAACAGGAAGTAAAGCGCAAATTTCCAAAAATTCGTGGCCAGCAACCCGGCAGCAAAGTACGTGGGCAAGCGGGTGCCCGGAACAAAGCGACTCACAAGAATAACTTTTATGCCTTGGCGTGAAAACCAGGCCGAACTTTTTTGCACTTCTGCTTCCCGAATCAACCACTTGAGTGGGGCTCGCTTTAATACGGGTCTCCCCAAGACTCTCCCGACCCAGAACAGGAGCAGATCCCCCACATAAATTCCGAGGAAACAGGCGAAGGATCCAAAAAGGAAACTGATTCTGCCGTCGGCAATCATAAGGCCGGCAGCAATGCAGGTGAGGTCTTCGCTCAAAAGCGTCCCTGCTGCCAGTCCCAGCAATAGAACGACGGACATCATAGCCATGTTACTTTTCCCTTCTCCAAGAAATTTCTTGACTCGAAGATCATCGGACCTCCATCAATCCGACCACCGTTGGAAGAATAAATGTCTGTGAACTCTTTCCCTCTTCCCTTCTCTGGATGGATTCCTTCTGCTCGCAGGGGGCTCCGGGGGAATAAGAGAATTCAATGTGATCTCCGGCTACTTTGACGCAACTGAAGCTGACAGTCGATGCGTCTGCCCGATGCATACAAGGAGAGTAAGCTCCTCGATAGGGCAGGTGGCTGGAATGGAAAGCATCGACCCATGCTGTATCGCTCGTCCCAGCTTCTGCCCTCATTCTGTCAAATAAATCCCTGCGTGCCATCTCAGCGCCTCTATGATCATAGGAAGAAGAGACTAACAACTTGAGCTTTTCGTCACTGAATTGATGGAATAATCTTCGTCCGGTCCAATCTAAGAGAAGCGCGGGAGCATCCGGTTCCAGTGCTACTAGTGTAAAAGGGGGATACTCCTCCAACGAAAAGCGACTGGCTCGATCCCAGGCTTCAGTTAGGGAACGGGCATCCGCCAGATCGAGCAATAACAACCCTCGACTTCGATAGATCTTCTTTTCATCTAGCGAGGCGTTTAGAGGGACGTAACGATTCAGAAGGCAGAACGAGATCCGGAATTGATTCACGGCCATCCAGCTGCCTCCGTGATTTCCGTCCAGAGGGGCAATGAAAGCTACTCCAGATCGGTATCGCTGCAACGGAGCGTTTCCTGGCATTCGAGTGCGGCGTTCATCGCGATTGCACCGTAATTCATAGCCATCACTGGATTGGAGCCAACTCACTGTGCACATAGGGCCGCGCTTCTCCATCGCTTCAGTGTTGAAGGAGCTACTCCAAACTCTTTCGCTGGTAGATAGCCTTTGAGCTGGAGCATGATTGCGATTAACGCATAGTGATGAACCGTGTGACTCACCAGGGCCTGCAGCTCGCGTTGGACAGAGGAGGAACTCCACGACGAAGGGCTTTCTTGTTCTGCTTCATCCTCCAAACGGACCAAGAGAGGTTTCTGGTTATCGATGTGTATGAGTGCGTCCAGCCTGTGGATCGTGTTTTGAATCTTTGAGATGGCGATCGTACGGTCCTTTTCTATCCTCTCGTCCCGATCCCGGTCGTCGTAATCAATTCTCCCCTCGACCACCCCGCCCAGGAAGGACTGATAGAAATCCAAACAATGGCGGAAGTGGCTCCCGATGCCATACTCCGAAAATGGATGCTTTGTCTCTAGATAACTTTCGGGATTGAGCTGATACAGCAGTTCCAGTCCCTGTTTCAACACATCGATATTCTCTTGGATCAAAGGGTTGTCGTTTTGCATTGTTCCTCTATCATTCCAAGGTAAATAAACTCATCTTGAATGGCTTGGCGCAATCGCCGGGCAAGAGTCTTTCGATCATCCTCACGAATCGAGTGAGATCCGTAGACAACATGTGCTTCGAAAGTTTTCAATTGTAACAGCCTGTAAAAATGGGAAAGAAAAGGCATGTCACCCCACCAACACACGGACAAGGATGCCGGCGCTTGACCCGGGGACGTTCGGTAGAACACCGCGGCAAAAGAGACGGGGTAGGAGGCCTTGACGGCGGGTTCCAAAAGCGCGGAATGGAATGGCAGGACAGTGTTTCCTGCACTGCTGGTTCCTTCCGGGAAGATTAATACGGCCTTTCCCCTTGCCAGTGCCGTTTCCACAATGTCATTGACTCTCAAAGCATCCTTTCTCAAATTGCGGTTGACAAAGATGGTTCCCATGCTTCGACAAAGATGGCCCAAGATCGGCCAACCCGCAACCTCGTGCTTGGCGACAAAAAGGCAATCCACCTGAGAGGCAAAGGCTAAAATATCCACATAGCTCAAATGGTTGGAAACCAGGAAGAATGGGGATTGTGGCGGGGTTCCCCTGACTGAGAATTTCATGCCCATGATGACTGCAGTCGCTCTGGCCCAGCGCCGGAAATTGATATTCCGCCAGGCGTACGATGCTCTTGCAGAAACCAGAAGGAAGGGAGAAACCGTGATCCAAAACAGATAAAAGAATGCAGTCACCGAGCCGAGTGCTAAAACCCGGAAGATCGCTCGGCTATGATGAGAAAACCCGTGCATCGTCTAAGCTCCAAACAACATCCGATGGGTCTTGCCCTCCATGGAGTCCACGTCGAAAATTACGAGAAAATCAATGGTTTTGAATTGGCGGTCAATGGCTGGCGGACTGCAGGCCTTGGCGCCAAAACGTAAGTAAATCTTGAATAGTTTTGGAAGTTTCACTTCATTGATGGGGTTTGAGGTTTCCGCAGAAGGGAAACATTCAAACCCAGGCCTGGTGGCGACCTGGAAATTTTCATGCATATGACGGTTCTGCTGAAGAAATTCGAAGGCTTGAAATCCCTCATTTTCATCTTGGCTGGTTAAGGAACAACACCCAAAGAGATAACGCTTTTGGTTGTACGCCACGTATCCTGCAATCCCCTTCCACAGGAGAAAAAGGACCTGCGTATTTCGATGTTCCTTGGCAATACAGGCTCGCCCCAATTCCACCGACCTTTTCAATACCCCGGAAGGGAGCAATGAAAGGTCGAACTCCGTAGCTGAATAAAACCCTCTCGTTTCTGTTGCCACTTCCCAGGTCAGTAGCCGGTACGTGCCCACGACCTGATCCTGGTTCCGATCGAGCACGACTAAATGGTGGCAACTCGCATCATAATCATCTTCGTCTCGTTCCACTGCAAACGACGATCCCAATCCTTCCCCCAACTCGAGGTTGAAAACCTGAAACCTTAGCCTCAACGCCGCTTCCAAGTCCTGACGAGATCTTACATATCGAAGAAGGTAGCGCCCTTCTTGGTATTCTGCCTGCGGGATGGCCGCGCCCTTCGTCGGGTATCTTTCCTCTTGCAAGAATGAATCTGGCTTAGAGGATATCTTGAATTTCTGGCTGTGGAGCACGCCGCGTTCTCCCAGAATCAATTGGAGATGAGATATCAACGGGGTGACCGGAGAAGGTCAACACAACATCGATGCATTTCCATTCGCATTCCTTCATTTGTTCAGGTATATCCCCAAGGAGGGGAAATTTATTCCTTGGCCACCTATTAATTTGTCGACGTCTCATTGCCTTATAATTGAAGCCGAAAATAGATAGGGCGGTCGCACCGTGGCCGCCGGAAACGGATTTTCAGACAGACCGTTCTTCTTGAGTAGAAAGATTGCACCTGCATATTTGCTTGGGATTTGAAAAACGGTTGTTTCGAAAATACCGAATCAACACAATGAGTTAGCCTGGTTTTAGTCGAAGTTTCTCGTGCTGTTGGGAATATTACGCCCCGGGCGGGGTATTCAATTCATGGGAATGGATTTGCCAGAGCCCAAGCAAGGCCAAAATTCTTAAAGAGGCGAAGGAGGGAAAATTAGTTCGATGAACGTAATCCCCCTGCAAGACAAATCATGCGAGCGAACGCTAAGAAATCTGGATGCTTACCTGACTAACGAATTGAAGGCCGAGACGAACCAGGAAATTTCGAAACATCTGGAAACTTGCCCTCGGTGTTCCGAGGCCTTGCGCGAGAGGCTTTGCATGAAGGCTCGTTTACGGGAAGCAGTCCAGTCCGAAAAAATCCCTGTCGGGTTTCCTGAAAGAATTCAAGCGACTATTCGAAAAAAGGCGTCCGCTCGCCTAGAGAATGCTCCTAGGGGCCGTTGGGCTCTAGTCGCGGCAGCCATATTAGCGGCGTGTTTAAGCGGATGGGCAGGATTTCGTCTTTATAAACCCAATCTTCATTCGAGATCAGCTTCACAGCTCGCTCAAGACCTTAGTCTTTCTGAGCAGGTTGCCAGTATCCTGAGAATTGGAGTTGGCGATCATATTCACTGCGTGATCGATTCGCATTTCGATCAAATCGTGATGACTCCGGAAGAAATGGCCGAAGAAATGGGTCCTGAATATTTTGGATTGGCTTCTTTGATCCAAGAAAGGATTCCCGGCAGTTTTGAGGTTTCCGCTGGCCATCGTTGCCGGGTCAAGGACCGGAAATTTATTCATCTGGTCTTGAAGCATGAGGGGCGGGCAATTTCTGTAATTATTACGGAAAAGCAAAATGCCAGTTTCCCGGCTGGTAGCCGGGTGCAAAGCCTTGATGCTGAAGGTGTGGCTCTTCACCAGGATCGTCTCGATTCGCTGGACGCGGTGGGGTTCGAAACCAAGGACCATTTGGCTTTTATCGTCTCAGCCCTCGATCACCAGGAAAGTTTCCAGCTCGCGTCTGAGTTGGCCCCGGCATTGAGTGGATTTCTGAATAGACTCTAGGGGTTATGCGTTAGTTATCGGGGGAATTTCTGGTAGGGCGCGCTCGCCGAGCGCGCCGCGGACGGCCCGGCGGTCCGTCCCTACCCACTCAGCCGCTGCAGAAGCGACAATCTCAAATCGTCACCGAAGGCCTTGCCCTTACAGATTTCCCCCCGTAACTAACGCATTACCTCTAGGGTTTGAATACTCTTGAGAAATCAACAGACTTATGGATAGGAACTTTTAGCTAGGTGATCAGGTCTCCTAATCTATGACTATGCTGCAAATTCGGCAACGACCCCTACCTCAAGTCCCCACTTGCTGAGTTTAGGGGGCTAATGGGGGGCGCCGGGAACAACAATTAGTGCCTATGAATAAGCTGACTACCTAATCTCTGAGGTCCGCCAGAGCCGGATCCTGCCCAAAGACGCTCCTCCGGCAGAGTACATATCTCCAGCGGCAAGCCATTGTCCGTCCGGACTGAATGCCAATGCCTCGCAAGATTGGAATCCAGTCAAAGTTCCTACTGGACTTCCGGCAGCTAAATCCCAGAGCGTCACCTTCTCTTTTTCTTTCACCTCCGCTCGAAACAGTAGCAGCCGCTAGGAGCCTCCCATCCGAGCTGAGTGCGGCGCATTGAAGGCTAAAAATGACCCCAGTCTTCTTCTGAGGGTCTGCAAGATAGCCCTCTTCTTTTCCGCTTGTTACATCCCAGATTCTGATCGTGCCATTCGTCCTGGCTTCGACAAGGGATTTCCCGTGAGGAGTGAAGCCTAGAAATGCAGAAACGGAGGGGGAAAGAGACTCCGGTCCAAAGGTTCTCACTTCCTTCCCGCTGGATAATTCCCAAAGCGTGACGGGCCAAGATCTTGTTGCCAGGAATCGCCCGTCGGGGCTGAAGGCCAGGGAAGAACCGCGCGCCCCACCGAGAAGATTGGAACGGATCCAACTCTGTTTGATGGCTCTTACGATTCTTCCGCTGGCCACGTCCCAGACGTTGATGGCGGCGGCTCCATCGGTGGAAGCGAGCCTGAGTCCGTCGGGGCTGTATTTAAGGAAAAAGACTTGGCCCTCGGGCCCGATCAGGCTGCGTGGATCACTGGGATGCGCCGGGTCCCATAGGTCGATGCTGTTCCGAACCAGTTTGGCATCGTTGATCGGAGAGCCGTTTGTCGCTGCCAGAGCGAGCCACTGCCCATCAGGGCTGAAGTCGACACACGTAAAATACAACGCCCCTTTGAATGTGCGTAATTCGAGCCCATCCATTGTATCCCACAGCTTGGCAGTCTTATCCAGCCCGCCGGATGCCAGCCAACGACCATTGGGGCTAAAAGCGAGCGAGTAGATCGGCATCGAGTGGCCGATCAAAGTAAGGATTCTCTTCCCTGCAGCGCTGGCCCTGTTGTCTCTGGCCATCCCAGTGGCAGTGGCTGTGTTGAGTGGGCTCAAGGGTTCGATCTTCGAAAAACCCGCTTCCCGAGTGGCCACATGCGCAGTTGGGCTGGTGGTGGGTTTTCCGCATCGGCTACAGAAAAAGGCGTTTTCAATGATGGAGGCACCACAATGAACGCAATTCATACTTTGTCCCAATCCCAAAGTTAAATTATAACTCGTTTTCGGAACGTTTACATTATTTCGGAAGTTCGCCAGAGCCTGATCTTGCCTGTAGGCTGTCCTCCACCATATTCCATGCCTCCCATGACAAGCCATTGGCTATCCGGGGAGATAGCCAGCGCATTGCAGAAGCCGGAAACAGTCACAGTTCCCAAATTTCGACTGGAGTCTATGTCCCATAGCACCATTTTGTTTTGGTTCTCCAACGCCTCTGCGCTCGAATAAGTAGAAACTGCCAGGAAGCTGCCAACACAGCTTCGCTCAGATTTCCATTTTAATCTGATCCATCTAGAAAATTATCCTGGCTGCCTTTTCATCTCAATCTCACCTCGTCTTGACCACGATCGGAGGGCGATGGTGGCTCGTTTGGTAGCTCCGCTCTTCTTGAATCTCCCGAGAGCTGGTGTTAGCATGTTGATACTTTTGGACATGTTGAAGATACGCGCCAGTGCATCAGTACTCCAAATTTTGATTATGAGAGCATTTGCGGGGACAAAACTCCCATTCAACACTGTGGTCCCATTGTTCATTGCTGGTATGATTTAGCAACAACGATAATGCTCTAGTCGTTCCTTGACCCAATCGGTTCAGAAAGACATCTGCTCAGAGGCACTTTTGAAGATTTCCGGTTACGACATTTTTGAGGAACTTTCGTCTTGTGAATGGTATAGCCTGCTACGGGGACGGGCCAAGGGAGATGGGGGGCTCGTTCTCCTGAAAGTGCAGCGATGCCGTCCCGCGAGAGCAGTGGACAAAGAATTGTTCAAGCGCGAGTATGAATTGCTCAAAACTCTGGCTGTTTCTGGGATACCACGAGCCCATGATTTTATTTGTAACGATGAATACTGCTGCCTGGTATTGGACGATCATCATGGGAGGCCGCTCCGAGAACTTCTAATTCCGGGCCGAATGCGAGTCGAGTCATTTCTGAGATTCGCTATCCCGCTTTCTAAGATTCTGGGGGAGCTGCATCGTCAAGACCTCGTCTGCAGGAGCCTGAGTCCGCAGGCTATCCTGGTGGAACCAGCGACCATGGAAGTCACTCTCGCCGATTTAAACTTCGCCTCGCGAGACTCCGGTGATGCTCCCATCCCACTGCCACTCCATTCGCTGCGCAGCCTGCTCCCCTATGTGTCCCCAGAACAGACCGGGCGTATGAATCGAGCCACAGACTACCGAACAGATTTCTATTCTTTGGGAGTAGTATTCTTTGAAATGCTGATGGGGGCTCCCCCTTTTCATTCAGAAGACAGCCTTGAGCTAATCCATGGGCATATCGCCAAGATTCCCCGCGCCCCGGCTGAGGTCGATCCCAAAATCCCTGAGTCGCTTTCTGGAATCGTGATGAGATTGCTTGCCAAAACTGCGGAGGAACGTTACCAGAGTGCGCTGGGGATTGTGAATGATTTGGAACATTGCCAACGAGAGTGGACGGCCCGCGGCTCCGTCGCGCCTTTTTCCTTGGGGCAGCTGGATGTTTCGGACCGCTTTCTCATCCCTCAAAAGCTTTATGGTAGAGATGCGGAGGTCGAGCTCCTCCTTGGAGCCTTCGACCGAACCTGTCAAGGTCCAACCGCCATGATTTTGGTGGGCGGATATTCGGGAATCGGCAAGACCTCGCTGATTCAAGAACTGTATAAACCCATCGTTTGTCAGAGGGGCTATTTCATTAGCGGAAAATTCGATCAGGTCGTTCGAAACGTCCCCTTTGGCGCCTTGATCCAGGCATTTCGGGGGCTCGTCCAACAGTTGCTTACCGAAAGCGAGGAGCGCTTGACTCTGTGGCGGGCCCGTCTTTCCAAAGCACTCGAACCTAACGGTGGTGTTTTGGCCGAAGTCATTCCCGAAATCGAGCTGATTATGGGCAAGCAACCGCCTGCACCGGTTATTGGCCCGACGGAAGCCCTGAACCGCTTTCAACTCGTATTTCAAAATTTCGTAGGCGCCCTGGCCCAGCGGGAGCACCCGCTGGTAGTCTTCCTGGACGACTTGCAATGGGCTGACGTGGCGACCTTGAGCCTGCTCCAGCCGCTCCTGACGAGTCCGGACATCCAGTTCCTCTTTTTGATGGGCGCGTATCGTGACAACGAGGTCGATGACGGCCATCCGCTGGCCCGAACCTTGAGGTCAATCGAGTCGGCCGGCGCGCAACTCCATCGCGTTTTCCTCGGCCCGTTACCACTCTTCGAGCTCACGCTGTTTATTCGAGACACGCTTCATGGCGAAAACTCAGAAGCGGAGCCCCTCGCCCGCCTGGTTTTGGAGAAGACTGAAGGGAATCCTTTTTTTGTGATCCAGTTCTTGAAAACTCTCAAACAAGAAGGATTCCTCCAGTTCAATTTTGAACAAGCCAGGTGGACTTATCAACTCGACGCGATTCGCCGTGCCGCCATGACGGACAATGTCATTGACCTGATGACCCAAAAGATCCAACAGCTCTCTCAGGAATCTCAGCATAGCCTTACATTGGCAGCCTGCATTGGGAACCTCTTCGACTTGAATACGCTGGCAATGGTCAGCCAACAATCTTCCATGACGATAAGTCATGACCTTCAGCAGGCCCTGGAAAATGGACTGATCTTACCTGTCGCCCTCCCCTACGAAGAACTTGCAGACCCAGGAGCTGATTCGTCGGGCCCGAACCCATCCTATGCGTTTCTGCACGACCGCGTGCAGCAGGCGGCCTATTCCCTGATTCCCGAGGAACGGAAGCAACTGGTTCACCTGACGGTGGGCCGCTTGTTGCTGGAACAATGTCATCCGGCCAGTGCGGACGAGAGGATCTTTGATGTCGTGCACCATCTTAACCGTGGAGCCAGTTTGATTCGTGACGATGACGAACGCCTCGTCGTCGCTCAGCTCAACCTCAAGGCCGGTCAAAAAGCAAAATCTTCCACGGCCTTTGAAGCAGCTCTCCAGCATCTCACAGCAGGGCTGAGTCTTCTCGGAGAGTCCCAATGGAATTCAGATTATGCCTTGATGTTCGCGCTGCACATCGAGGCAGCCGAGTGCCAATACCTCTGCGGCCGTTATGACGAGGCCGAACGCGATTTTGACTTGCTTTTGAAACATGCCCGTACTCGGCTGGACAAAGCCCAAGTGTACGGTCTTAGGATTCTCGAATACGAAAATCTATCCCAATACGCAGCGGCCGTTGAGTGTGGCCGAGAGGCATTGGCGCTGTTTGGGGTTTCCTTTCCCACTTCTCCAGAAGGGAAACAAGCTGCCTTGGAAACGGAGCTTTCTAAGATCCAGGCGCTTCTAGGAGGGCGGGCCATCGATGCGTTAATTGCGCTCCCGATTATGAAAGACCCGGATCAGAAGAGCGTGATGAAGGTCTTAACCACCGTTTGGGCATCCGCTTATATCGGGGGAGACCAAGTTTTGACCCGCCTCATATCCGCCACTATGGTGCGCCTCTCTTTAGAGCACGGCAACACTGAGGAGTCTGCCTATGGATATGCAACGCACACAGTGACCGTGGGTCCTGTCAAGGGCGACTACAAGTCCGCATACGACTGGGGTGAGCTGGCTTTGTTGGTGAATGAACGCTTTAACGACCGGAAAGGGCGAGCCAAAATTCATCAGCAATTTCACGCCCACGCCAACCTTTGGCGGCGTCCGTTCCAAACTTGTGTGCCGCACGCCAGAGAAGCCACTCGCTACGGTTTGGAGACAGGTGATTTTGCTTATGCTGGATACGGAGCCTTTACAGAATGTTGGCATACGCTGCTGGTCTGCCGGAACCTGGAATCGTTCGTTGGGGACTGTTCGTCGAGCCTTGCTTTACTTGAAAAGCTCAAAATGACCGGCCTCATCCCTCCCCAGAAAGCGATCCAGAACTGGGCGCGTGCCCTTCAGGGCCGAACCGCTCATCCGACCTCGTTCTCAGATGAAAGCTTTGACGAATTGGCGTTTATTCAAGCCTACGGGAACCATCCCTTCCGTATCATTTATTACTACATTCTCAAGGTGCATCTCTGCGTCCTATTTGAAGAATTTGAGCAGGCTCACGAAGCCGCAGGCTGCGCTCGAAGCATGGCTCATAACCTGTTGGGGACGATCTGGCCGGTCTACTTAGACTTGTTTGAAGGTCTGGCTCTAACCGCAGTGTGTTCCCAAAGGAATGAAGCCGAGCAAAGCAGGATTGTGGCTAGAGTTGAGAAGATTCAAGAGTCTCTCTCGCTTCTGGCCGGCAACTGTCCGGAGAACTTCCGTTGCGCGGCGCTCCTGCTCAGCGCCGAGATAGAGAGCATTCAGGGAAGAACCTCAGAAGCCATAGAGATCTTTGAACAGGCCATCCAGTATGCCCGGGTAACGGAAAATCTCCATAATGAGGCGCTGGCTTGTGAGCTTTATGGCCGATTCTGGAGACGGAAGGCTAATCGTGATATTGCTTCCGTCTATTTCGATAAAGCGCGCCAGCGCTATTCCCAGTGGGGTGCCGCCGCGAAAGTCAGGCATCTTGAAGAATCGCTCTCCAACCTGATGTTGGGTCCAATCTCTGTCGAGCCTTCGCAGGCAACAACCCTTGTTGAGTTCAGAGAAACCGGGGAACAGAAACTGGACACACCGGGTGCTCCAATTCCCCTTGATATCGTGACCGTCACGAAAGCCGCTCGTGCCATTGGCGTTGAGATCGAGCTGGAGGATCTGCTTCGAAAGTTGATGAAAATAGCCATCGAAAACGCCGGCGCCCAACGAGGACTCTTTTTGCAAGAGCTTGAGGGGAAGCTCGTGATCCAGGCTGAAGGCAACGTTGATCACGACATCGTTTCAGTCCTGGAGGCAGTTCCTGCCGAAAATAGCGGGAAACTCTCTGAGGCCATAGTCCACTTCGTTCAGAAAACCGGCCAGAGCGTGGTGCTCGGCACTGCCTACGCTGACGATCGATTTTTGGGAGACCCTTATATCGCTTCGACTCACCCGAAATCAATTCTGTGTGTGCCGGTTGTCCACCAGGGGAAGTTCGGAGGAATCCTTTATCTCGAGAATAATCTGGCCGCCAACGTCTTCACGGCTGACCGGACGGAAGTAATGCATATCCTGTGTTCGCAAGCCGCCATTTCTCTGGAGAATGCCCGACTTTACGATGACATGAAGCAAGAGGTTGCCCAACGGCAAAAGGCTGAGGAGATGCTTCGATCCGTGATGGAAGGAACCGCTTCGGTGACCGGTGCCGATTTTTTCCGCTCGCTGGTTCGCTACCTGGCCTCAGCTCTCCAGGCCCGTTATGCCTTTGTGACCGAGTGCAAACGTGAAGAGAAGCTGAGGGCCAGAATGCTCGCCTTTTGGATCGGCGGAGGTTTCGGTGAGAACCTTGAATATGATGTCGCTCCGACGCCCTGCGGCAAGGTTTTGGAGGGGAGCACATGCTATTTTGGTAATGATCTGCAGCTGCTTTTCCCAGAAGACAAGGATCTCGTCGGACTTAGGAGCGCAAAGTTTCCTGGGTGTTCCCTTATTTGACGACTCAGGTTCCGTCATCGGACACATCGCCGTTCTGGATGACAAGCCGATGGCCGAAGATGCCCAGGGCATGCCGATCCTGAGAATATTTGCCGCTCGAGCCGGCGCCGAACTCGAGCGTTTACACGCTGAAGAGAACCTAAGGGCAGCCCTGGCCGAGGTCGAAACTCTCAAGAATCGACTTCATGCCGAAAACATCTATCTCCAGGAAGAAATTCGCCGGGAGCACAATTTTGAAGAGATCGTCGGCAGTAGTCCCCCTCTGCTAGGCTTATTGCGGCAAGTCGAGCAGGTGGCTCCCACGGATGCCACGATTCTAATTTATGGAGAAACCGGAACCGGGAAGGAACTGATTGCGCGCGCCATCCATGACCGGAGCCCGCGCAGAAAACGTCCTCTGGTGAAAGTTAATTGCGGCGCCATCTCCGCCGGTCTTGTAGAGAGCGAGCTCTTTGGTCATGTCAAAGGGGCTTTCACCGGCGCCATCGAGAATCGCAGTGGGCGATTCGAATTAGCCGATGGAGGGACTCTCTTCCTCGATGAAGTCAGCGAACTGCCGCTGGAGACTCAGGTAAAACTATTGCGAGTTCTTCAGGAACAAGAATTTGAGCCCGTGGGGAGCAGCCGGACTTTGCGTGTCGATGTCCGGATCATTGCTGCAACGAACCGCAATTTGGAAGACGCGGTGCGTACGGGCCACTTTCGGTCTGATCTCTTTTATCGTCTCAATGTATTCCCGCTCACCCTGCCTCCATTGCGCGAGCGTCAGACAGATATTCCTCAGCTGGTGATGTTTTTTCTCTCCCGTTTTTCAAAGAAACTCGGTAAGAAAGTCGAAACCGTTTCTAAAGAAACGATGGATCGACTGGTCCACTATCCATGGCCGGGCAACATCCGCGAATTACAGAACCTCCTAGAGAGAGTAGCGGTTTTGTCGCAGGGTTCAGTCCTGACGCTACAGCCCGACCTTTTCCCGGCGCTGGGATCAAGTCTGCCGTCAATAGCCAAGGCAGCGGCAGTCTCATCTCCCACAAACGCAGTTAAACCTTCCGTGCTTCCCGCCGGCCCGCAGGGGTCTGCCCCTGACCATGCTCTAACCTTGGAGGAGGTCGAGCGCCAACATATTCTGGAAGTCCTCAATCAGACAAAGTGGGTGATTGAAGGTCTCAAGGGAGCTGCAAAGGTCCTTAACCTGCATCCCAACACTCTTCGCAGCCGCATGAAGAAACTCGGCATCCAACGATCCGCTTCGCTTTAATTGCACTAGCCGTGGAAGTTGCCCCAGGCCGACCTTTCATAGAAGGCGCGCGTGGGACCGCCGTCCCCCCTTGCCTCGTTCATTGAGCGTGCGCAGGAGTGCCCCGCTCCACCTAGTGACGCCCACGCAACTTAGGAATTCGGGTTTACTGGATCTGTGAAATAGAGCATTTAGTCCATGATTCAACCCTCCTCTCCCTGCGACCCACTAAATATCGTGGTTTTACATTCACGTTCCACCTCCAACCCACGATGCATTGACCACGAAATACCGTGGCGTCCATCTGACGCCTTTGACTTAAGTAATTATAATTAGTTTATTTATCTATAAGTTAGAAGTATTTCAGACTGTCAAGTTCCTCGTGGCTAGAACCTTGCATTGATCCTTCTGCAACACGGAGAGGAATTAGGCGATGGTAAAGATCTCAGAAGTACCAGTGGTGAATGGAAGAACGATTATTAAACTTGAGGGTCAGGTCGTGGGCCCCTCTGTAACGGAAGTTGAAACATTCTGCCATCGGTTTCTGGAAAAAGAGGGATCGCTGACTATCGATGTAGGAGACGTGCTTTATCTGGACAGGAGTGGCGTGACCTTGTTTAAGGATTTGTTAGCGCGACAAGTCAAACTCATTAATTGTAATCCCTTCCTCACGGAATTATTGAGATCGGCTGCAAGTTGAGGACTGACGAGAGTTATCTTGAATGTTGGAGGTGTTTTTATGGTTGCAGATAAGCGTGAAGTCAGTATGGAGGCTTTTGAGGCCGAAGCTCTTCGACATTTTGATGATCTCTACCGGACGGCGGTACGGGTTATCGGGGATCGTGCCGAGGCTGAAGATTTGGTCCAGGAAGCTTTTCTCCAAGCATGGAAATCCTTCCATCGGTTTGAGCTCGGGACCAATTGTCGGGCTTGGTTATTCAAAATTCTCTTTCATGTGATCCATCACCATCGCCGCAAATGGTTTAACTTCAAATGGGTGGAGGATGGTGAGGAGCATCTGAAGGAGTCCTTGGCATACGAACCTCCCATAGAAGAACATCTCACTGACGAAGACCTCCTGGCCGCACTTAATCAGGTCCCGGAAGCTTTCCGGGAAATTATTTTGTTGGTGGACGTCCAGGAGTTTTCCTACAAAGAAATTTCCGAGATTCTGAATATTCCCATCGGCACCGTGATGTCCCGATTGAGTCGAGGAAGACAGGTTCTGAGAACACATTTGACTTCTTCGCCCCGCTATATTGGTTTTCAAAGAGCGGAAGTACCATACATGAGTGCTCAACTAAGTTAAAGCTTCAATGCAGGCGCTGTCGGTCACAAGCGAGGGCAGCGCCTCGATTCCTTCATCAAATAGCACTCTCCTCGAAGAGAAGTCCGCTCACTATCACCAAACTATATTTTTGAAGGCAGGATTTTCTTCGGCAAGAGGTTTCGGCCCTTGCGCTCCAAAGCTTCGGTATGAATCGGAGATTCGCCGTAGGCCATGTCGCGGTTGGGCGGACCGGAGATCTCAAAGTTTCCATGGTCGTCTTTACCGCGCACCAGCAGAACCAAGTCATGCTCCAGTCTGTTCTGAATAACATCCGGTGATATATAACGAACCGCCAGACCGATTCTCGGGCTGTCAGAGTTATTCGGTCCCGACCCATGAATGATTCCGATATGATGAAGCGACAATTCGCCTGGGCGCAGGATCAGATCGACGGCGTGCGCTTCATCCACCTCGACCGCAATTTCCTGGCCCCGTGACAGCATGTTATCGGGTCCATAAGTCTCGCGTTGCGGCAAATTAAGGGTCTTGTGAGTGCCGGGAATAACGCGCATGCAACCGTTCTGCGGCGTACTCTGCGACAGCGCTATCCATGCAGTCGTGACGTTTGGTGGCGTCAACCCCCAGTAGGTCGCATCCTGATGCCAGGACACGAAGGCCTTGTCGTTTGGGAATTTGGGGAACCATTGGCTGCTCCAAACCATGATATCAGGTCCGAGAACAGACTCCACTGCGTCGAGAACACGAGGATGGGAAACGAGCTCATAGACCCAGCGGAGGAAAAAATGGGTCTCGCTCATAAAGGCACGCCGGTCCCTGGGGAGCAGTTGCTTGAGGGGCTCGCTGTGCTGCTCATAATAGGACATGAAAGAGTGGCACAACTTGGCAGCCTCATCATCTTGAAGGGCACGGACCGGAAAATGATAGCCGTAGTCGCGATACGCATCCTGTTGCTGAGACGTCAAGTAATTGAGTGGAGTTTTCATGGTCTCAATCCTTCTTCCTTGGGACAATCATTTAAATTCTTACTGTGGGCATTTCTCGATGCTCTCTTAACATTTGCTCTCGACTTAGCGGACCGGATAGGGAAGCAATCTCTTCAGCACAGATCATCCACAAAGGATGACCTTCAACCGGGCTGCATTGATGAGGGGCGGAGCTCATGCGTCCTTTGCATGTTTGCGGTAAAGAATTCATTTGGAGTTTCTATTCTGCCTTTTTTCGATTGGATTAGGCGATTACTTTAACGAAGCCGCAGAGAATCGTTTTCCCCAGACCATGCCTGCAATGAAGGCAGCGATCCCGCCCATTGGACCAATGAAAAAGACGCTCGTCATTGCCGCTTCGACATCGCGATCATGTGTGTTTCCCGATAACATCTCCACGAGAAAATAACTTGTCACGGCAGCAATGAGATAACCGCCGATGCCAAAGAGAATGCCAATCCCGAATCGCTTCATTGAAAGACTCCTTCCAATACAACGAGCCTAACAGCTCAGGATTTGGCCGCTGGCCTTTTTGCCCAGTTGGCTGGAGCCCTTGTTGAGTCACGACACATGCTGGTCTTGGTCGGATTGTAGCTTGCAACCTTTTGAATCACAACCATTCCCGCAAACCAAAAATTGAACTATTAAGGGCTGACTCTATTTGCCCTGGGTGATTCACAACCATCAGCGGTGGGGTGGCGCACGTGCTATCTGTGTCTGTCGGCTGTGAAGAAGTCAGTTCGAAGTTCTATCATTTGGAAGTCCAATGCACCTTGTCAATGGAAGATCTCCTGTGAGCTGGCACTGTTCGAAGACATGCAACCTGCGCATGTCTTCGCTACCCCCAGCAGACTCGACCAATTCCATCTACCAGTCCACCGGCTGACAAGGGCGCCAGACTGAGTTTTTATGTTTGGGTGGGTTCGGCCTACTTCAGTTCTTGCACATAGTCCAGACGCAGAGGCTCGGTAGGAATAGGTTTGAACGGGTTGCCGACGATCACGTCCTGCTGCTCGTTCACGCTGGTTTCCCAGCCCCCATAATTAATTTTTAACGAGTTCATGGTTTTCTGCAGCATCCGGACCACTTGGGTAATGGTTTGGATGTCCTGGATGATGGCGATGGCTCCGACACCTCCCATGGCCGTGTCCATGGCCGCCGAGGCGATACTCATTCCAATCTGGAATTTCTCATAGCCGGTAAGTCCCTCGGCGCCAAGCTTGGAATCTTCCAAGCCGGGATAGCGGACGAAAAGGCGCGTGTAGTCATTGGAGAATCGTCGAGCGAACGGCCCACCCTCTGTTGGCGGATAGAAAGCCAGAGCAAGTGGAGACAAAGCGTAGTCCTCGTGTTGGAGTTTGAGGTAGATTTGGCCATTCCTGGTTTCAATCTTTTTAATATCGGCGAGCCCGAGGGACAGCTCCTCAAAGTCAAGCACGCGCGTCTCCCGGGGCTCAATGACCAGATCCCCCAAACCGTCCTCACCACCCGGGCGGGCGGGAGGCTTGGGGAATCCTTTCTTGTCGTAAGAGGCGAGATAAATGATGCGGATGTGATCGCGGCTCAATTCGCACTTAGCCGGGCGATCGAGATTATGTCTACCACGGATTTCCACATAAAAGGAAACGGGCAGATTCTGGCTGGCGATGGCATCGTACGATCGGATAGCGGCACGCCCATCGAGCGCCTGCAAATAAACCAGAGCCATCAACTCGTTGGCCTCCGCTCCGAGCGGGAAAATAGCCAGGGCCGCCGCAAGGTGCTGGCTGGCCAGGGCGAACTGCTGGTGCGCATAAGGCAGCGGGATCGTAAAGCCGCCGAGCATTTTCGCTTTGTTCTTGTCGACATCGTGGCCCTTACGCCGGCCGCGGTGGGCCCGAACGGCGGAACGATCTTCAAGACCGTTGAATGTCAGATTCATGGCTCGATTCAGGAGGTCGGCAATCACGTCCTCGGCATCGGAGATTTCCGCGTCATATTTTTCCTTCTTGGCGTCGAGAATACCCAGGTGGAAATCGGCGCGTTTTTGCAGTGCAGGGTCGGTGACCAGCTCGCGGTAGCGCGTGTACTGCTTGCGGGCCTCCGCGACGCTGCCAAATGCCTCCTGCAGGAGCCCGAGCTTCCAGAAAGTCAGCGCAAAGTCCGGGGTTAAATCTGCTGCCTTGGTGAAATCAGTCAGGGCGCGATCGTATTGGCGTTCTTCGATGGACCGGTCCGCGTAAGCATAGAGAGCGCGGACCTGAGATCCCGTTGGGTTGGGTAAAGCCCGAAGGGCTTCTAGCTCGGCGATTCGCTCAGTGACCCTCACGGCGTCGAGTGCGCCCGGCGATTGTTTTAGATACTGGCGCAGATACCGCGTCGCTTCCTCCGGACGATTATTGTTTTCCGCGCAATTCGCCAGGTTAAAGATCGCTCCCGGGCTCGTCGCCGTGGCATCCTTTACATTCTGTAACGCAGCGCAGGCGCTCGAGAATCGGCCCCCTTTGCCACCGTGAGGTTTGTCAGTGGGGGTAAAGTTAACCGCTGTGCTGCTGCGAGCCGGAGCCGCAGGCAGGCTCGGGGCCTGCTCGTCCTCCGTCTGAACTTCTTCGTCTCCTAACTCGTCCTCGACCGAAGAGCCATTTCCCACGGTCTCTGCCAAGTGGTCGAAAACGCCGATCTGCTTTTTGGTGTTGTCGTTCAGAGTGGCGGGAGTCTCGGCAGTGGTGAAAACGGTGCGCATCTGGCTGAGTCTCGAGCGCAGTTTCGAGGTACTTGCTCCAATGATGGCCTGGTCCAGATAGTCGGCTGCCTTTTCATGGTCGCCGAGCTGCTTGTAGCACAGAGCCAGATTGTAAGAAAGGAGGAGTTGGGAGGTCTGCAGCTGCTGGGCGCCTTCCAGCGTCTTGGCTGCGTCGCGAAACTTCCCTGCGTCGTAATACTTCTTCGCCGCCTGGATTGCGATCTTAGCTTGATTGAGCAGCTCTTTGTTGAGGCGATCGACTGCTTGAGTGGCGTCGTTTAATTCGATGTAGCCCAAAGACTCGGCATACTTCAGGCGGGCTTCAACAAGCATGCCCGAACTTTCAAGAGACTTGGCCTCTCCGATCAAAGCCTTAGCTGCAGATTCCAGTTCTTTTTTCTGTGTCTTCTGCAGGTCATCAGCGACAGCCCAGGGTTGATGGACTAGAACTGCCAATAAAAATAACCCAGCCGATTGCCTCGCTCTTTGCATGCAGATTGTCATAAGGCTACAATTCTCCAAAATCAAGCTAAGACCTTTTTTTCGTGAATACGCAAACGCAACTTCGAACTGCCAGCAGAGAAAGGGGGAACGGGCGCGTGGAGCGATAATCCCTCGCGCCCGCTGCACTTCGCAAAGTTGCGGACGAACGTCCAATTGTATGGATATGTTGAGCGAGAATCCAAGCTGGCCCGCCGATGCCGAATATTCACTCCCACTTTATTCCGATCCTCGACAAATAGATTGCGAAATCGAATTGGGTTCTTTTCATAAGGGCTATCATCAAGGGTTTTCGACGACACATTGCTCTATTCTCGCCCCCCCCTTTTGAATACCGCTCATTTTGACGCCCCCGTCCACCCGAGCTCGTGGAGCGGATTTCCATTTAGCCATCATAAAAGTGCAAACTGTCAGGGCACATACCAATTCGAGACTTAACACAACCGAACCCCGCCAATGTTACTTATTGCTGAGAGAAAATAATTTTGACTTCGGGGTACACCTCAGTAAAGTAGATGATCTTACGTCTGTTAGGACAAACTCTCGGGCGGGTCGTCTGATCCTGCCTGCATGAGGAAAAGATCATGATGGGAATTTCGCGAAGAAGGTTTGTAAAGGGAGCTTTTACAGCGAGTACTTTGGCGACTCTGCCGGCCCGTTTTGGAGGGGAGGGTCGAACGGCTCCGCCACGCCCTGCACCACAGTCCGCAGCCCAGCCTGCCGCACCGCGAATCAATTCTGTCGCGCAGGAAAGTCTCTCCCTGAAAAAATCGATGGACCTGGCGGGAGAACATCTGCTGGCTGCGCTCAACCCCAAGGAGAATTATCTGCCGTATTTCATCATGAAAATCGGTAGGGATTACAAGGCAACCTACGAGTTTACATGGCCCGCGCACAACATTGGCCGCTGGCTGGACGCGATGCTGCGTCTCGAGAATGCCACAGGATTTACCATTCCCGCTCAGCTGGAAACGGCCATGCTGGCGAATTTACGTTTGTTTTTTGACAATCCCGACAACCTGTGTCTTCCGCCACCTCAATACTCGCAACTCAGCGAACCGCCCAACCTGCTCGAGATTCACTCGATGCGAGAAAGTTTGCTGGCTTTGAATGCCCTGGCACGTTTTCGAGGCAACCGCTGGGCTCTGGATCAGGCCCACCGGATGATAGAAACCATCTGGAGAGTGTCGCGCGCGAACGGTGATTGGGACTATGACGGGCTCGAAGCGGTCCGTCATATGAAACGCCCCCCGCGCATGGATCCCACCCAGTCGCACGGTCGCCTCATCGAGGCGCTGGTCTGGTTCTACGAGACTTCCGGTGACCCGCTCGCCCTGAAACTGGCGAACCGCTTTGCCGAGTATCACCTGGAAAATACGACTTCGGCCGACGGCACTCTGAACCTTGCCTCGAAAGCCGACCACACGCATTCCTACCTGGGCACGTTGCGGGGGCTGGTGCTCTACGGCGAATTGACCAATCAGCGCCAGTATATCGAGCGCGTCGCCAGCACCTATCGGGCCTACGTGTTAGGACATCTGATTAAGCCCAGCGGGGTCATCTCCCATGGCATGCAGGAGGAGGGAAATGCCGAGCCTGCCTCGGCGGGAGATGTGGTGCAGCTGGGGCTGTGGCTGGCCCGGCATGGATACACCGAGTTCCTGGAAGACGCGGAGCGGCTGGTTCGATGCCGCTTGCTCCCCTCACAGATCGTTCAGCGTCCGGGGCTGAAGCCTGCCATTCAGGATGGCTCCGACGCACACGCCGATTTGGATGTACGGGTGGTCGGTGGTTACGCAGGGATGCATGAGCCCTACTGGGGCAGAAATCCTGCCACCGACATCACCTGCGCCGTCCTTCATACCCTGGTTGATGTGTATCAACATGTGGTAGTTCAGAGTCCCATTGGCCTGGTCGTGAACTTTCATTTCGATTACGAGGATGAAAAGATCCGGATCAGCTGCGAGCGGGGTGAGAGGGCGAAAGTCACGATTGTGCCGAAAATCCGGCAAAACGTCGCGATCCGTATCCCGCCATGGACAACTCAGGATTCGGTTCAGCTCACGGTGAACGGCCAGGCCCTCAATGAAACAAATATTGGGAGGTTTGCCTATATTCCGCGTGACGTTTTTCCTGCTCCCATTCTGTTGCAGTATGATTTGCCGGTTCGAAAGGAAGTCGAGAGAATAGCGGGAGTTGATTATACCTTGTCCTGGAAGGGGAACGGCATCATCGGCATTTCTCCCAACAGCGATTTTTTGCCCCTCTATCCCACCGCGACAGACTGAATTCGCGCTTCCTAGTATGGCCGAGATAAGGCATGCAATTCAATAAGCGATGGCTAGCCTACCGTCCCGCCTTTTTCCAGAAAGCGCATCAAACCCCTGTTTTGCAGCTCAACAGCCGGCATGAGTTGAGGAATGGGATTATCAGTTGAGCAGTTTTCTGATGACGTCCGCAGCGCTGTAAGTTGATGCATCTCGAGGCAGAAACCGTCCAATTTCAGTTAAGTCATTTCCGGCAGTGACCAAGCCTTTCTCAATGAGTTTGCCAATGCGTACTTGGGGATGGTCGATATTTGCCATCAGTGAATTACAGAGGCATTTTCTGCCTAATGTATTCTCCACTTTCCCCTCTTTGGAAACGTAAATTGATACCGGTTCCGCCGAGCAGCGGTAATCGAGTGTGCCCTGGGCGGTTCTGTAGGCCTCACGCAGATAGCCAAGATCGCAAATTCGTGGCCTGGCCAAATAGACTTCTTGCTCTGAATTCGAGTCCTCTAGCTGCACTGCCTTGAACGGAAAATTCGTGGGAGAAGCCACCGAATCGGTAAATACTCGGGCTTTTCCGGAGATCGATTTACCCAGTAAGGTGCGCTTGTAGTCATCTCTTAAACCCGACTCATTACAAAATGCAAAGGGAGTTCCGACCTGCACCCCAGTCGCCCCAGCCGCCACCGCTTCGCGTAATTTCTCAGGGGTGCCGTAACCTCCAGCAAGCCAGAAGGGCAGCCCTAGCTCTCGTATCTTTTCAAGGTCGACCTTGTCTCGTTCGCCGTAGATGGCTTCACCTGCTTCGTCGAGCTGGAGCTTTCCGCGAGGCGGCGCATTGTGGCCACCGGCGATGTGACCTTCGACGACGAATCCATCAACCTTGCCGTTGGCCTTCCTCACCAGAGTCACGGCGAGGACATTAGACGCGATGATGGCCAGAAAGTAAGGGCGGGGCAGGGGGGGTAACTCACATTCCGTGAACTCTCTTGGGGTGAACGTCATGGTGGCGTTGTCACCCTCTTGCGCGCCGGCGACCTGCAAGGGATAGGTGGCAGGTTCATGTTGAGCGAAACGATCGAGCACTCCGGGAATCCTGACCGGGATTCCGGCTCCCATTAGGATGTAGCCCACGCCAGCCAGCATGGCGCCGTAGATGGATGGCAGGTGCGGCATTTGAATCTTTTCTAAATAGTTAATCCCGACCGGATTTTGGTGGCCTTCGCGGGCAAGAAAAACCTCCACAAAGTTGGCCACAATGCAAAGTTCCTGCAGCTCGCGGCAACTGTCCTTGGTGTGCATCGGCGGATTCTTATAAGACTGCCTCTCAGGTTTGCCGCCGGGGATGTAATAGGTTTGCAGAATTCGCTCAGCCATCCCGGGAATTGGAAAATGGTCGAGCCCGTGGCGCATGCGTCCCCCATGATCGCCATCTTGCAGTCGCCTGGCTAGGATCTGATCGAGGGCCGTTCCGGAAACAACTCCTAGTTGCCCTAACCGGGCTACTGTTTGCGCTAGCCGCCAGTTCGAGACACCAGCGCCCATGCCGCCTTGAATAATTGTCGGATGATTGCTCATAACAAGCCTATTATTTCAGGGCTGGATAATTCTGGTTGTAAGAGTTTTGTAATAAGATTGTATTGTTCTACGGGGTATCCTCGGGAGCTCGACTGGCCCTTGAAGTGCCAGGGATGAGTCGGGAAGCATGGGCAGACAACTCACTGGTCACGGTGGCCAGGGCCTGAAGCAGGCCAACGTCTCCCATGTGATCGCTCAACTGTTTCGTGTCAACGGAATGGATTCGAATTCCTTGCGTCTGGCTTTTTCAAATCAAACTAAAGATAATATCTGCGTCGTGATCCAAAGACTCTCCATAATTTTCAAAAGCCACCTTGAATGAATGCCCGTCTCAAGCCCTCAATCAGTGTTGTTATTCCTTCATGGAACGGCAAAATTTTATTGGAAGAGATGTTTCCTGCTCTCCTGGCTGCCACCCATGAATTTCATCAAAAGACCGGCGGATCTTGGGAAGTGATTGTGGTAGACGATGGTAGCGTTGATGATACGATCCCCTGGATCGAAAAATATCCCGAGAGGAACATCAAGCTAGTCACCCACAGCCGAAACAGCGGTTTTGCATTCGCCTGCAACTCGGGTTTTTCTGCATGTCGTTACCAGATCGTGATCTTGCTAAACAACGATGTCCTTGTAGATAAGAATTTCATCTTGCCAATAATCTCTCACTTTGAAAACGAAACAGTTTTCGGGGTCACCTTTAAGGCGTTGGGACGAGATCAATCTACTTTTTGCAATGGAGGGAAAATCGGTGAGTTCCGTATGGGATTTTGGAAAGCTTTCCGCAATTACGATGTATCTAATACTCATCCGGGCCCGGCGGAAGATCCAGGTCTGTTTTACTCGTTTGCAGTGTGTGGTGGATTTTGTGCCTTTGATCGGCAAAAGCTTCAGGAGGCCGGTGGTTTTGAGCCTTTAATGTCCCCGTTTTATTGGGAAGATGTCGAACTCTCCTATCGTGCCTGGAAACGGGGTTGGGTGATCCATTACGAGCCGAAGAGTGTTGTTTACCACGACGCCAGTACCACGATTCAGGGAGCATACAATCGCTTTCGTATTGACCGAATCAATACCCGGAATCGCTTCATCTTCATGTGGAAAAACGTCCATGATTCTGGGATGTTGCTCAAACACCTGGGGGCTATCATCCTGTTGGTTCTGCAGTCTCTGTTCACTTTTAGAACCGCTTTTCTAGTGGGGCTTTGGGACTCCCTTTGGATATTGCCAACCATCATTTCGAAACGAAAGGCAGAGCGACAGGTTGCCAAAGTCAAGGATGCAGACATCCGGAGGTTGTTTTTGGAAATGAAAAAGAAAACCTTTATCTTGCTGAAGTAGAAATCAGGCGGACACACTTTTTTCGAAGGCTGGACCTATGAAGATCCCATCTGCTTTAAAGTCCCTAATCAATTCCCTTTTTCTAGCATCGCTTCTCATTCCCCTTTACGGTCAGACCCTGGCGCGCGTTGAGGAATTCTCGCCACAAGGGACAGTAAAGAATGTACGGCAGGTGCGAGTGCGTTTTTCGGAGCCTATGGTTCCACTGGGCGATCCGCGGGAAACGGTAGCCCCCTTTGTCATCCATTGCCCGGAGAAGGGAACCGCACGTTGGGCGGATGGCTCCAATTGGATTTATGACTTCGATCGCAACCTGGGCGCCGGAGTTCGCTGCGAATTTCGAGTCAGCGAAGGGTTGAAAACACTGGCTGGGAAAATGGTAGCTGGGCAGCAAGTCTTTGCTTTATCCACCGGAGGGCCGTCCATTCTCTCGTCTGCACCTTACCAGGGATCACAGTCCATAGACGAAGAGCAGATCTTTATCCTTGAGCTGGATGGAGACCCTACCGAGGCTTCCGTTCTGTCCTATGTCTATTTCACAGCCGTGAACATCGGTGAGCGCATTGGTGTTCGAATCGTTTCAGGCCAGGAAAGAGAACGAATTCTCAAAACACAAGGCATGCGCCGGGATAGCGCCCCACATCCTTTTCTCCTGATCCAAGCCAAACAGCGTTTCCCTCAGAACTCCAAAGTCAGTTTGGTGTGGGGGAAGGACGTCGCCTCACAAAGCGGGGTTACTAATGTCCAAGATCAGATCCTTCCATTCGTGGTGCGATCCCCATTTCAGGCTTCGTTCAGCTGTTCGAGAGAAAAACCCGAAGCCGGCTGTGTCCCGATCTCGCCAATGAGAGTCAGTTTCTCTGCTCCTGTTTTGTGGGTCGATGCGCGAAAAACAGTTTTGAAGGGACCTGGTAACCAGCACTGGAAAGTTGAGAGGGAAGAAGAAGCCGATGAGGAAGGGAAGCATGTCCAATCGGTCTGGTTTAAGGGTCCCTTCCCGGAGAAGACAGAATTCCAAATCGAGTTGGCACCTAACCTTCAAGATGATGCGGGACGAAAACTCGAAAATGCCAACCGTTTTCCGCTGTCGGTCCGAACGGATGAATACCCTCCTCTGGTGAAGTTTTCCGCCCACTTTGGAATTCTGGAATTGAATGCGACACCGTTGCTTCCAGTTACCGTGAGAAACGTCGAGCCAACTATCGCGGGACAGATGTTGGAAGTCGAGGAGGGGCAGTCGAGCATCCAGCACTCTGATATCAACACCAAGGATCAGTACCTCACCGAGGAGATGCGGGGGATGATTTTCAAGGTCCCAACGGACCGTCCTACCCAAATGCTTTACTGGTTGAACAAGATCGATTCTCGGAGTTGGGAGGACCGGGAGCATTCGATCCTGACCACGAGCGCTGCAGCGAAGGCAAAACCCTTTTCCCTTCCGAAATTGCATGGTGCTAAAGCCTTCGAGGTGATTGGGATCCCTATTCCTTCTCCCGGATTCTATGTCGTAGAGGTCAAGAGCGAGCTTCTTGGAGCTGCCTTACTGGGATCTCCTAAGCCAATGTATGTCCCGACAACGGTGCTGGTCACCAACCTCTCTGTCCACTTCAAATGGGGAATGGAATCTTCGCTGGTCTGGGTGACGACGCTGGACAAGGCCAAACCGGTCAAAGAGTCCAACGTTCAAATTCGAGACTGCCAGGGCAATGTGCTCTGGGAAGGGTTGACAGACCCAAATGGGATTGCCCGCATTGATCGGCTTCCTGAACTCAGTGCGATTTCCAGATGTTCGTTTCGTCCTCTCGACAATGGGCTTCTTGTCACCGCACGCCTGGGAGATGACATGACCTTGCTTCACACCAGTTGGAACGAAGGGATTGAGTCGTGGCGTTTTCAACTTCCCACAGAGTACAACCCAAGCCTTATTGCCGCTCATACCATTTTCGATCGAACTCTCTTCCGGGCTGGAGAAACAGTGCACATGAAGCACGTTCTCCGAAAACACGTGACAAGCGGTTTTGCACTATTGCCCGAAAACAAGCGCCCGGCTTCCATCAGGATTCAGCACCTGGGCAGCGATCAAAAATACGATCTCCCGATCCAGTGGGATGCCCACGGAATTGCCGAGTCCACATGGACGATTCCCAAAGGAGCGAAACTCGGGCAGTACCAGGTGAGCCTGCAAACATCGAACAAGCGGGCAGAGGGAGGGGAATTTACGGGCCAGTTTCGAGTAGAGGAGTATCGCGTCCCACTTATGAAAGGGAGTATCGTCTATCCTTCGGATCCGCTGATTTCGCCTTCTGAAGTGCGAGTTGACTTAAGTGCCAGCTTCCTGTCTGGTGGCGCTGCGGGGAATCTACCAATCAAATTCAGACATCAACTGGAGCCACGATACGTACCACCTTTCGAAGGATTTGAGGATTTTGTCTTTTCTAATGGAGCCGTTAAGGAAGGTCTCTTCCACGGCGGCGAAGAGGCAGAAGACCCAGTCGAGAAAAAGCGACTCGAATTGAAAAGCACCAGTCTGACACTGGACAAGTCAGGCTCAGTCCGTACCCAAATTTCCGAACTGCCTAAAATTGATAAGCCGGTCGAGATCCTCGGTGAGCTTGAGTATCGAGATCCCAATGGAGAGATTCAAACCGTCTCCGCCCGAATCCCTTTGTGGCCGGCCCGTTGGGTAGTAGGAATCAAGCCGGATTCCTGGGCCCTTTCCAAGGAGTCGCTCAAATTTCAAGTGGCAGTGGCTGACTTGAAAGGCAAACCGGTGCCGGAGGCTTCTGTCATCGTTGACCTATACGAACAGAAGACATACTCCCATCGAAAGCGCCTGATAGGAGGTTTCTACGCCTACGAGCACTCCTCTGAAGTGAAGAAACTCCAGAAACTGTGTGAAGGGAAGACCAACCAAAAGGGGTTGCTCACTTGTGAAGCCACGTCGCCAGTTTCCGGCAATGTCATCCTTCAAGCTTCTGTCAAGGATTCTTCGGGTTTGGAAACAACGACGCATCAAGAAGTCTGGGTGGCGGGGAAGAATCAGCAGTGGTTCAAAGCCGCAGATGATGACCGCATCGATGTGCTTCCGGAGCGAAAGCGTTACGAAGTCGGTGAGAAGGCTCGGTTCCAGGTTCGGATGCCGTTTCCCGAAGCGACGGCACTCGTCACGATTGAGCGGGAAGGGGTTGGGGAGGCTGTGGTCCAGGAGCTTTCAGGCAAAGAACCTGTGATCGAGATTCCGGTCAAAGGCAGCTTTTCCCCCAATATTTTTGTGTCCGTCTTACTCGTCCGTGGGCGTGTCAGTGGAGTACAAGCGACGGCCACAGTTGACTTGGGACGTCCCGCCTATAAATTGGGTATCGCCGAAATCTCTGTAGGTTGGCGGACCCATGAGTTGAAAGTTAAAGTGTCACCTGAGCGGCCGATCTATAAGATCCGGGAAATGGCTCGAGTGGGTGTCGCCGTCAGGAAGACTGACGGCCAGGCTCCCGGACCAGGAAGCGAAGTGGCTATCGCGGCCGTTGATGAAGGCCTTTTGGAGTTGATGCCCAACAACAGTTGGCAGTTGTTAGCGGCGATGATGGGGAGACGAAGTTATGGTGTGCAAACTTCAACGGCCCAGGCTCAGGTGATTGGGAAAAGGCATTTTGGCTTGAAGGCAATGCCTACAGGGGGCGGTGGGGGAAAACAGATCACCCGCGAGCTGTTTGACACGTTGCTTCTGTGGAAAGGGCGTGTTCCGCTGGATGTCGACGGCGATGCTTCCATCGAGATCCCGCTAAATGATTCCTTGACCAGCTTCCGCATTGTGGCAGTGGCGATTTCGGGAGTGGATCAATTTGGAACAGGGTCTGCATCAATACGATCGACTCAGGACCTGATCCTGCTCTCCGGCATTGCTCCTGTCGTCAGACAAGGGGATCAATACCGTTCGGAATTCACCCTTCGGAATACCACCGACCACGCCATGGAGGTTGATGTATCGGCACAGGTAAAGGGACTGAAGGATCCGCTGGCGCCCCTGAAGGTTTCGCTGGGTGCAGGTGAATCTCAAACTATTGGCTGGAATCTGTCCGCTCCGGTCGGAGTGGATGCGCTCCGCTATGAGCTGGGTGCTAAGGCGAGCGATGGATCTCATGACCGGCTAGCTGTACAACAGAAGGTAGTCCCCGCTATTCCCGTGAGAGTCTTTCAAGCGACGCTCACGCAAGTGGACCAAAAACTTAGTGTTGAGGTAGAGCGGCCCAAAGATGCGCTTCCGGGACGCGGCGGAATCCAGGTTATCTTACGACCCACGCTAGTGGAAGGGATGTCGGGTGTTGTGGAGTATATGAGAGATTACCCTTATATCTGCCTGGAGCAGGAAGCTTCCCGGGCGATTGCGTTGCGAGATGAAAAACGCTGGAAGAAAGTGATGGAGATGTTACCTTCCTTCCTTGACTCCGACGGCCTGGCAAAATATTTTCCGACCTGTTTGAGTGGAAGCGATGTATTGACGTCCTATCTGTTAGCCATTGCTCATGAGGCCGGTTGGAAGATCCCGGAAGAGAGTGAAGCCAGAATGGCAGCAGGTCTCAGGGGATTCATCGAGGGACGCGTCGTGCGTTATTCTTCTCTCCCCACAGCCGACTTGTCCATTCGCAAGCTGGCTGCGGTCGAAGCGCTAACATATTTGGGCCAGGCCGAGCCGAGTATGCTTTCTTCGATTACGATCGAGCCAAACCTGTGGCCCACTTCGGCGGTGATCAATTGGTTTAATATTCTCCAAAAGCTATCAAAGATTTCGGGTCAAGTTGACAAACTCAAGGCAGCTGAACAAATCCTGAGGTCCCGGCTTAATTTCCAGGGAACGACAATGGGTTTTTCCACCGAACGATCGGATTTTCTCTGGTGGTTGATGGTCTCCACTGACACCAATGCCGTCCGACTTATTCTGTCCTTGCTGGACCAGGCTGCCTGGAAACAGGACCTGCCAAGGCTCACTCGGGGAGCTCTCGGCCGACAGAAGCAGGGCCGATGGGATACCACCGTGGCCAATGCTTGGGGGGTTCTGGCTATGGAAAAATTCTCGAAGGTTTTCGAGAGTGTTCCCTTATCGGGCATCAACACGGCCACGCTATTAGGAAAGACCGAGACACAAGATTGGAATACATCCCCCAAAGGCAACCAGTTTGACTTTCCATGGCCACCGCAACGGAGCGCTCTGTTGATTACCCCGGCCACCTCAGGAAACCCTTGGGCCACCATCCAGAGCCGGGCGGCCATCCCTCTCAAACAACCCTTCTCAACCGGATACAAAATAAGAAAGACGCTCTCTCCCGTCGACCCCAAATCCACTGGCCCCTGGCATCAGGGAGATATCATCCGGGTAAGGCTGCAGGTTGAGGCTCAAACCGACATGACCTGGGTAGTCGTGAGTGATCCAATCCCAGCAGGAGCCGCAATTCTTGGAACAGGACTGGGTCGGGATTCAAGGTTAGCCACCCAAGGAGAAATTCAGGAAGGGTGGGTCTGGCCGGCATTTGAAGAACGCTCCTTGGAAGCTTTTCGCGCCTACTATGAATATGTTCCGAAAGGCGAATGGACCGTGGAATATACCATCCGCCTAAACAACCAAGGGCTCTTCAACTTACCCCCGACACGCGTAGAGGCACTGTATTCCCCTGAAATGTTCGGTGAGATTCCAAATGAAACGGTCAAGGTGACGAAGGCAGCCAACTAGGTCTGATTTGAAATTGAAAGGGGTGCGAGGATCGGCGACCCAAGCCCGCAGGGCTTGAATGTGAATAGCCACGGGTGAGTAGAGGGACGAAGTCCCGAAGCGAACCCGTGGTTGAGGTACGACGGACAGTCAACCCTGAAGGGGTTGAATCTGAAGTGAGCGATAGGACGATGTCAACCTACACCCAAATTCTTTACCATATCGTCTTTTCAACCAAAAACCGGGAGACAACCCTTTCCGCTGATCGACGGCCTGAACTTTACAAATACATCTGGGGTGTCATCCAGAACAAAGATTCCCATCTGTACCGCATCAACGGCGTTGAAGACCACATTCATATCCTCTCGAGTTTGCATCCAAGCTTGGCCTTATCCGACTTCGTGAAGGACATCAAAGTATCGAGCTCAAGCTGGATTAAGAATCACCAGGTGTTCTCTCATTTTACACACTGGCAGGATGGCTATGGAGCATTTACCCTGTCGATCAGGGAAAAAGACGCACTCATCGAATACATTAAGGATCAGGAGGAGCATCATCGCCAGGTTGTTTTTCAAGAGGAACTGAAGAAATTACTGGAAGACGCCGGGATTGACTTTGACGAACGATACCTTGTTTAAGAATCAATTCGACCCCGTTCGGGGTCGGTTTGGGAATTGCTACACGGTGTCGTTCCCACGGGTTTCGCTTCGGGGCTATTGCCCCTTCGCTTCACCCTTGGCTATTCACATTCGACCCCGTTCGGGGTCAGACGGGAAAATTTCTATGAGAGTCTATAAGAACCTGAAAAGCCTTTTCATTAATAGGCCCGCCTTCTTGGCGGTTATGCTGACATTATTGATTGGTCTGGTTTTCTGGGTTTCTCTCTCCCACAGTTCTTACCTCATTCCATCCTTTCAGCAAGTCCATGACTCTTATTCCGGGTCAGAGGCGGTGCTGCTGGATCGCCATCGCCAGGTGCTTCACGAAATCAGGGTTGACCCTATGGGCAAACGCCTTAATTGGGTCGGGCTGGCGGAAATTTCTCCGGCGCTCCAGGCGGCCGTCATCAGCGCGGAAGACAAACGGTTTTACCAGCACAAAGGCGTCGATTGGAAGGCAAGCGGAGGGGCTTTGATAGGTCGAATCTCCTCCACTAACCTGCGAGGGGCCAGCACTATTACGATGCAGCTTGTCTCAAAGTTGATCCCGGATTTGCAACCTCAGGTTTCTCATCGCTCTATCTGGCAGAAGTGGAATCAAATGCGAGCGGCAAGGAAGCTGGAAGAAAGCTGGTCAAAGGCAGAAATTCTGGAAGCGTATCTGAACAGGGTTTCATTTCGAGGAGAATTGCAAGGCATTGCTTCGGCTTCGAGGGGTCTGTTTAACAAGAGGCCACACGGGCTGGATGACAGTGAGTCCGTGATCCTGGCCGCTCTCCTCCGCGCTCCCAATGCTTCAACCGAGGAGGTGATGCGCCGAGCTGGCGAGCTATCTGAGGAGATGCACCTCAACCTAAGCTCTGCAACAATCCTCTCCAAGACTCAAGAAGCACTGTCTCTGCCCTACAAGTTTGAATCGGAGATTGCACTGGCTCCGCATGTTTGTCAGCGACTTCTTGGATCGCGAATCTTGCAATTCAAGAAGAGATCTGCCGAAGCGGTTTGTACCCTGGATCGAGAGCTGCAACGCTTTGTGTCAGAGACGCTACAGCAACATATTTTGTCGGTACAAGGCCAGAATGTGCACGATGGAGCGGTTTTGGTTGCTGACAATAAGAGCGGAGAGATTCTTGCTTATGTGGGCAACGTTGGAGTATTGGCCAGTGCCCGCTACGTGGACGGGACTCAAGCCAGACGTCAGGCCGGCTCAACGTTGAAACCTTTTCTCTATGGTTTGGCGTTTGATAAGCGAATTCTGACCCCGGCCTCACTGCTGGATGATGCGCCGCTGGACGTGCCCGCGATGAACGGCATTTACCGCCCGGAGAACTACGATAAGCACTTCCACGGCCTAGTCCCCGCCAGGACAGCTCTGGCTTCCTCCTTAAATATTCCGGCCGTCAAGGTCTTGAATCTGGTTGGAGTGGAATGGTTTGTGCCAAAGCTCGGAGAACTTGGTTTTGAGAATCTTCAGTCGGCAGATTTTTACGGTTCTTCGCTTGCTCTGGGTGCGGCAGATGTAACTCTTTGGGAACTGGTCAATGCCTACCGGTCCCTGGCAAACGCTGGCGTTTGGACTCCTCTCCGTCTAACCTTCGAGGAGAATCCGGATGTGACGAGGCGCCAAGGACTCTCCGCCGAATCCGCTTTTCTTGTCTCCGATATTCTGTCCGACCGGGAAAGCCGAAGCGAGACTTTTCACCTGGAAAGCCCGCTTTCAACCCGGTATTGGAGTGCAGTGAAAACTGGGACCAGCAAGGATATGCGGGATAATTGGTGTGTGGGTTTTTCAGACCATTACACGGTAGGAGTCTGGGTCGGCAATTTTTCCGGAGAGCCGATGTGGAATGTCAGTGGGATTTCAGGCGCAGCGCCGGCTTGGATTGAAATCATGAACTGGCTTCACCGTGGCTTGCCAAGCCACTCCCCTGAGCCTCCCTCCGGCCTTACTTCTCGGCATATCGAATTCTCTGTTCCTGGCCAAAGCCGCTCTGAATGGTTTCTTAAAGGAACAGAAACCAGCACGGTGCAACCTGTTTCCAGTCCTACGAACTTTAGAATTGTTTATCCAGTGTCCGGTGCCATCATCGCCCTGGACCCGGACATACCACACGAGCAACAGAAAGTTTTTTTTGAATCTCACCCGAAAGACGATCGCCTCAATTGGAGTTTGGATGGGAAAGAGATTGGCCGCGCGGGTTCGGTTCTACTTTGGACTCCTCTGAAGGGAAAACACAATCTATGCCTGATCGATGAAATGAATCGCACTCTTGATTCTGTCGAATTTGAGATACGCGGGAACTCTCGAGTCTCTTCCTCAGCCAACCTCCCGTATAGGCGTAGGGGCGAAGAATTCGTCAATGAGCCACGATGAATCGCAGCACGCTTTACCGAATGCTTCGCCCCTACCATTACCATAAAGGTACAAATGAAAAGACGTGAATTCATCAAAAGCTCGGCATTGGCTGGAGGCGCGCAATTTTTCTTGAAGCGGGATGAATTGCCCGAATCCGCTAGTACCCGGTCGCTTGACGATCCCATTCAAGCAATTCCGATAGATTCAACAGAGCTTCCTGGTTTGCAACCGGCACGATGGATCTGGTATCCTTCCGGCCGTTGCTTGGCGAATACCTTTGTCTTGTTTCGCAAGAGCCTGTATCTGCAGCATCGGCCTCATAGAGCGCAAGGATGGACTGCAGCCGACAGCCGATACCTGCTCGAGGTCAATGGGAAGCGCATTCAATGGGGACCTGCGCCTTCGGATCCGCGCTGGCTGGAAGCAGATCCGATAGATCTCACCACAATCCTGCATGTCGGAGACAACACCATCGGTGCTCAAGTGCTCTTTTTTGGCCAAGGCGACGGCACCTCCCCCCTCGGCAAGCCTGGTTTTCTTTTTTGGCTGGAAATCACTTTCGATGACGGATCCCAGACAACCATCATTTCAGATTCTTCCTGGAAGGCCATGCTGCCTCGATCCTGGAAACCGGGACATTACAAGCGCTGGTATGTGCGCTCATTGCAGGAAGAATTCGATGCGCGGCTCTACCCTTATGGCTGGACAAGTCCGGAGTTTCACGAGGACTCGGACTGGCTTGACGCGATGGCTTTGGATTGTGCTCCAAACAAACCTCCTGTTTGTTCCAAATATACCGAGTATCTGTTAGACACCAGCGGTGAACCCCGCAATGCACAATTACGACCCCGCAGCATTCCGCAGATAAGCGAGTCGCTTCTCCCCGTTGAGAAGCTGGCTGAATTCCATTGGATTATATGGGTACGTCCGCCGGAGGAGTATTTTGAATGCCGGCCTCCCGAAGCTTATCGCGCAGAACGACAAGCCATCCCCGGCGAAGTTAGCCCGGGAGTCTGGCAGGTGAGTCTCGATGGCATCCGAGGCGCTGCTATGAGTTTTGTATTCTCCGAACAAGTTGTCGGTTGGCCCTATTTCACGATTGAGGCACCTGCCGGCACAATCATTGAACTCTTGGTTCATGAGGCCCACTCGGCCGATGGTCCTCCAATCTTGAATACTCATTTCGAAAGTTGGTCGCGATTTGTCTGTAGAGAAGGGAAAAACCGCTTTGAGTCGTTTGATTTTGAAAGCTGTCGATGGCTTCAGTTACACGTTCATCATGGTCGTGGCCCGGTGACCATCAGCGACGTAGGAATTCGTCGCCGCATATTTCCTTGGCCGAATGTGCCTCATGTTTCCTCGTCCGAGCCGGCGCTCCAGCGTTTATTTGATGCATCAATCAATACTCTGAACAATTCAGCTCAGGAAAATATTGTTGATGGCATGGCGCGAGAACGCCAGCAATACAGCGGAGATTGCGGTCATCAGCTTCATGCCATTTACTCAACCTTTGGAGAAACTCGGCTTCCCGCCCGTTATTTGGCGACCTTCAGTCAAGGGATAACCCTCGACGGATATTTTTTGGATTGTTGGCCTGCCTACGACCGGCTGGCGCGATTAATGGAACGCCAGCTTCAACTGACCCGTTGGGGGCCTATTCTTGATCACGGGGTGGGGTTCAACTTCGATTGTTACTATGCGTATCTCTATAGCGGGGACCTAAAGGTTCTCAGTGAACCCTTTCCAAGACTGTTGCGTTTTGCTCAATACCTCAAAAGCCTCATCGGTCGTGATGGTCTGCTGCCTGTAGAGAACCTTGGCGTTCCATCGGTTTGGATTGATCACGATGCCTACCGGCAGCAACGCCACAAACAATGTGCTTTTAACCTCTATGCCGCCGCCATGCTGCAGTATGCACTCGCTCCTCTCTGTCGTGTATTCGGTGAAACACAACGCTCAGGAGCTGCTTCAGCCCTTGGAAGGCAACTGGAGGCGGCTGTTGTGAGGAAGTTTTGGAGCGAGGAGCATCATCTCTTTGTCAATAATCTCCCCTGGTTGGCCGAGGAAAAAGAGATCCGCTTATGTGACCGTTCGCTGGCGACGGCCATCCTTTTCGATCAATGCCCTGAATATCAGCACAAAGAATCATTGCGTGCCCTTGTTGAAACTCCGGGTGAAATGGGGTTCTCCTATCCTGCAAATGCCGGCTGGCGCTTGTGGGCCCTGGCAAAAGGCGGTCGGGTTGACGTCGTTGTCAAGGAGTTGCGCGAACGCTGGGCAAGCATGGATTCGGTGCGTCTCAACAATGCACTTCAGGAAAACTGGCATGTTAAGCCCGACTCCGACTCGCAATGGAGTCATTGTGCTGTTGTTCCGCTCTATGTGGCTGTGATGAACCTGGCGGGAATTCGACCTATCGAGGCGGGCTATAAACGGTTTGAAATTTACCCTCAACTGGCGGATCTGGAGGATCTTGAATTGACGACCTACACCCCTCAAGGGCCAATCCAATTCTCCTTCAGAGGGAAGAGAGGCGCCCGAACACTGTCGCTTGGTTTGCCTGCGTACGGACAGGGTGAGATCGTCTTACCTGAAAGCGAGGCCATATCATTACCGCCGTTGGCAGGCTTCGCACCTATAGGTCACACCCGATACCAGTTGCCTGCGGGAAAAACGATGACGCTCCACTTGCAATATCTGTAAGCTTGCATCCCTCGCCTTTAGTACCAGACTTCTCGGAACTTTGAGAATTGAGGCCGGCTCCAGCAATGGGGATTGACACAGTGCGACGTTATCTTAGACACACTTATTACTCCTCTGAAGTGCTATGAGTTGGGATTTTTTTGAGGGAAAGTCAGCTTCCAATCCATATTAGCTCAAACGCGATTACTCCAAGCTCCGATGTATAAACTGTTAAGAGTTGTTCCTCATCTCCTTCTTGTTGTCGGGTTCCTCCTCCTTGGGGTGGGGTGTCCGTCCTATGAGCTTGATCATTCGTGGATCGCAAAACAGTTAAGCCAAACAGGCACTGTGAATGAGAGGATTTTAGAAAAAGTTCGATTGGTCCCTGCAACCTTAGTCTTCTGCGGAGTAGAAGCGGTTGGGCTTGGTTTTCTCCTGTTGATTTCACGAAGAAAAGCTCAAGTTCAAAGTCTGGAAAGACAGTTGGGTTCCGGATCAAAGGCCGTCGTCCTATTATTGCTCATGAGTCTGTTGATTTCCATTATGGCGCTGAATTTTGGGTGGATTAATCTCAGCAGCCACTTGCGGTTATCAATGGGTAAGGGATCGGGAGAGTTTGCCGTTCCCGAATTGAGTGAGATATCTTCCCTGGCGGAAATTCTAAGAGAAAGAACACCTGATGACGCTGGCATTCTGATCAGGACACGGGCGCCAATAAAGTACCTCTTGAACTATCATCTCTTCCCGCGCCGGTTCTATATTTATTCCGAACCGAACGCGACTATCTCCGAGATACCGAGCGAGTGGCTACAAAAGCATGCCATTACTTGGACTTTGGAAATCAATGACGGAGACACAACCAAGTACCAACTCCTTCCTCTGAGAACCGATATACCTGCTGGAAGAGGACAGATGATCCAGAGGAGGGGAGATTGGATCCTTTACACGAAGCTCATCCTCGCCCTCTCGCTCATTATGGCTTCGGGGATTCTCACCCTTCGCTGTATCACCCGCAATCGACCTGAGCTGACGACCCTGGAAATCTTGTCCTTGGCATTCGGCATCGGGCTCGGATTCTTGAGCCTTGGGCTCTTTTACCTAGCCTATTGCCATATCCCCCTGGATAGCGTGCGGGTACGGCTTCTTCTTTCAGGATTATTCCTGGGCCTCTTCAGTCTAAGTTTGTTTTTGGGGCGTGAAAGAGTACAGGTTGGCGGTCTTAGTAGAAATGGAAGCAAAAAGCAGCGCTTGAATGGTCTCGAAATCGGTTTTTTGCTAATCATTGTAGCTTCCTCGCTGCTGATCTTTTTGGATGCTATTAGCAATCCTATTCTTGGATTTGATGCAAGAGCGATCTGGGGGATGAAGGCTAAACTCCTTTTCACAGAACACCAAATTTACGGGGATGCATTCCTTGACCCGGCCCGCTTGCATGCCAAGCATCAATACCCTCTGGCCTTACCGCTTGCTCAGAGTTTCATTTATCAATGGGGCGGTAGAATCGATGAACACGCGGTGAAGGTGCTCTACCCCTTATTCTTTCTCTCGCTCGCTGTTTTCTTTTATGCGAGCTTGCGGAGATTTTTTGGAAGGAGCTATTCCTTGTTCGGTACAGCATTCCTTTCGAGTTTGCCGGCCTTTACAATCTATGTGAATGGTGGAGCGGCCAGCGGATATAGCGATGTCCCGCTCGCTTACTGTTTCACGGTTTTTGCCGTTTCTCTCTTCAAATGGGCGTCCGAGAGGAAACGAAGTGATTTTGTAATCGCAGTGTTTTTTGCAATCTTTGCGCTCTTTACAAAAAATGAAGGCTTGCCGTTGGTTGGAATTACCCTCTTCTGTATTACTTTTTTCAGGACCAATGGCTTGAGAGATCGGCAGTTCCAGTTGAAGTATGCCAGCATCTTATCTCTATGTTCGCTACTGGCTCTGGCACCCTGGTATCATTACCGGTTGCGACTGCCCCAGATTGAGGAGGATTACTTCTCTCTGCTCACGCTCCCCCATATTGCTGCCGGGATGGAGAGACTCGCTTACATCGTCCCTTCGTTTCTGAGAGAGTTTTTTCTAAAACCTCATCTCTGGAGTTTGCTAGGTGTGTGTCTAGCGTTTGTCTTCTGCTTTTCTCCGGCACGGGCACTCCGAGGGCCCCACTCGGTTTTTCTCTGGATTGCTTTCTTCTATGGGGTTTTCATCGTTCTGATCTACATCGTCACCCCTTGGCAAATGGAACAAATAATCCCCCTCTCTTTGACAAGGCTCCTGATGCCTCTGGTCCCGATCACGACATTATGGATGCTGTTCCAAATTAAAGAGACTGATCTCCTGCCGGAAGATTGGATCACGGATTAGTACGCTTGAGGGGGTTTCCTGACGGATGATCATTTTCCATTCCCGAGAGAATGCTGTCCGCCCCTGGTTTTTCCCGGATGGCAATTAGCGAAAGATGGGGGAGCGAAAGCCAAGTTTCCAGTTCTCGGAACAGGGGAAATGTTCAACGCAGCTTCTCCTGATGGAAAAAGACGAAAATTTGCCAGAAGCATTTGTAACCTTGACATCATCGCATCTATTGCTAGACTTCACGCTGTTGGGAAAAGTTCGTTTTTCGTAGCTTCTGGCGTCAAAGCGCTATCTTTCAAGGAAACAACTTTCCCTTCTTCCGACCTCCTGCACTATGGTTTTTTCCCATAAGTAATTCCAATTTCTTGGTTTGGTGAAATGAATCTTTCACTCACTCCTCTTGACTGGATCGTCTGTTTATCCACTCTGGGCGGCAGCATTGTTCTGGGATTATTTGTTGCTTCCCGCATTCAAGCGGGCGCTTCGAGCGCCAATTTCTTTCTGGCTGGGCGCCAACTGACTTGGCCGGTCATCGGGGCGTCTCTCTACGCGACGAACATCGGTGCTGAACACCTCGTCGGACTCTCCGGTGATGCTTACCGCTACGGGCTTTGTGCCGGTACGATCGAATTAACCACTGCCCTGTGCCTTGGGGTTGGAGCGGCCGTGCTTTTTCCGTACTACATCAAGAACCGCGTCTTCACGATTCCTGAATTCCTTGAGATCCGTTACCACCCCATCTGCCGGGTCTTCTTTTCGGGGCTCATGTTATTGATTTGTGTGGTGACGAAGATGGCCTTTACACTCTATGCCGGAGCTTTGGTCATGAACAGCCTCTTGGGTTGGAATGTGATGGCGGTCGTGATGGTGATTGGTATCCTCACCGCATTGTTTACGATGAAAGGCGGATTCGCGGCCATCGCTTATACCGACACGATTCAGACCACCATTATGATTGTCGGCTGCGGCATAATGCTCTATCTGGGGCTGGACAGAGTGGGAGGCTGGCACGAGTTAGCCCGTATGGTGCCAGAGGCCGTCCGGATCGCGAAGCCCCATACCGATCCAAATTATCCTTTCTGGGGAGTCATGGCCGCCGCGGCTTATGGAGGCACTTTTTACTGGGGGATTGATCAAGTCAACGTCCAGCGCGTTCTTGGAGCAAAGGATTTGGATCAGGCGCGTTGGGGAGCTATGTTTGCCGTCCTGCTGAAATTGACTCCGGTTTTCATTTTCGCTTTGCCGGGTGTGATTGCATTGGCCCTTTTCCCCGGACGCGAACCCAAATTAACGTTCGTCACTCTTTTGAATGATCTCATGCCGAGCGGGTTAAGAGGACTGGTTCTCTCGGCTCTACTGGCGGCATTGATCTCGTCGCTCGACGCCGTGATGAATTCCATATCTACCTTGACAGTCAGGGATTTTGTCGTCCGCCTCCGACCGAAAACTACTGAGAGAGCGCAAGTGGTCATCGGCCGGGTGGCCATCATGGGAGGGACAATCCTTGGCATTGGAGCTGCTTACCTCGTCTATATCACGCCGGAAGGACTTTACAAATATCTGCAGACCATTTCGATTTATCTCGTGATGCCGGTCATGCCGGCGATTTTTTTTGGAATCTTGAGTAAGAAAGTGACTTTCAAAGGAGCGATCGCTTCTGTTCTAGTGGGTGCAGTCATGGCTGCCATCTTTGTTTCCGATCAATGGATGGGAGTGGAGGCCGGCAAGCGCTGGTTTCCGTGGATCCACAACAGTCTAACGCTGAACTACTCTTTTCGCGGCTTGTGGGGAACGCTGATCATCATTGCCACTCTGTTTATAGTCTCCACCTTTACCGAGAAGACAGCCCCAGAGAAACTGGAAAAAACCACGATTCATTGGGATGCAAAGATGGAACCTTTTGCGGGACTTTCGGACTGGCGCTTACACCTGGCCATCCTCTCAGGCGTAACGGTAGGCCTCTATGCCTGGCTCTGGTGATGTCAGCAACAGAGTGGAGCGAGCGCTCCGGTGCAGGTCGGAAGGCGCACAAGAACGGCAGCTCTTGATTTTGCAGATTTGCGTTTGGCAGGGCGGGATTGCCTGTACCATTTAGATTCAAATGGGTGACGAGCTGGTCGGGTCGGAGCGCTAGGGGTTGTAGTTGGCTGCGGGAATAAAGCTGCCATCATTTGAGGTGTTGTTCACCACAACTGCATAGCAGTAGGCGATCGTACTAGGCTTCCAGGAAATATAGCCCCCAGTGACACTGGTACCGAGCGGTACTTGACCCCAGCTTCCCCCTGAGAGAGTAATCGAAACGGTTTTTACTAACTGATTCGAGGAATCATAGACTTCGGCCACGATTATGTTAGCGAGGGATGACGCGTTAAAGCATCCAATATTGACGCGGTTAGATGAGTCTTGAGTGATGCCGGTACTGTAGGCATTGACACCAGGCGAAACCGGATCCAAAGGGGTTCCGGTCATGACCACTGTTTTGAATCTCCCGCTCGGCCCATCGATATAAACTTCTGAATTCACTAGGAATCTGTAATTGGGACTACCGCCGGGAATTGTCAGGCTGTCAAAATTCACGGCGCCTGCCCCAGTGTATGCAAATACCTCTTCAAGAAAGTTTTCATAATTTCGAATTTGGCCCGCAGACATGTTGATTGTCTTTTGACTAACCGGTCCGTTGATACCATAGAGTGTCACTTGAATGGGATAGGTGAAGAGCGACGGATTGAATAGGACGAGCTTTGTCTTGAAGATGCCCCCGAGGGCCCCAGGTGTATTGGCCGATGTTGGAACCGTGATCTGGGTGGATGCAGCCGAGATCTGAGCCGTGGGAGGTGTTAGTTCCGCCGAGTAAGCAGGTGTCAGGAGAAAGAGGAAAACAAGAACTAAACAGATTCTTTCCATGAGCGTTCCATCCTTTCAATCGCGATGATATAAACTCTGTGCCGTTGACACGATGAAGTTACGTGACTGTCTCTTGTAGCTACCCTGATGATCTCACCTGTATATCCCTCAAAAATAGTGGAATGGAGTATGTACCCGTTGCAGGGAAGAAACACAGAAGTGCCAAGACTCGTTGCTATCTTATCAAACCTGCTTCTGAATTTTCTATCATCATCTGACGGCTTTATTCTTTTGCTTTTTGGTGCCATTTCCAAGCCGTGCCGATGATGTCTTCCAGCCTAGGGAATCGAGTTTTCCACCCTAAAATCTTCTGAGCTTTTTCGGAACTTCCCACCAGCACCGCAGGATCCCCCGAACGCCGGGGAGATCGTTGCGCCTCGATTCTTTTCCCCGTTATCTTCTCGGCGCATTCGATGACTTGCCAAACTGAGTATCCCTGACCATTTCCCAAGTTAAAAATCTCGCTGCCCCGTTCGGCCTCCAAATGCCTCAACCCGAGTATGTGAGCACTGGCCAAATCGGTCACATGGATGTAATCCCGAACACATGTCCCGTCAAAGGTATCATAATCAGTTCCAAAAATCTGGACTGCTTCTTTTCTTTCTGCGGCCACATCCAGCACCAATGGAATGAGATGCGTTTCTGGGTCGTGCCACTCCCCAATTTGGTTTTCGGGGTCTGCACCGGCCGCATTGAAATAGCGAAAGATGACTGATTTTAGGCCATGTGAATTTCCAAAATCACGGAGAATCTGCTCCACCATGAGTTTGGAGTTTCCATAAGGGTTAATGGGATTCTGCAAGTGCTTCTCAGTGATTGGAATTTCCTGAGGATGCCCATAGGTGGCACAGGTTGACGAGAAGATCATCTGGCTGACTCCCGCCTTAAGCATCGCTTCGACGAGGTTCAACGTGCCGCACACATTATTGCGGTAGTATTTGCCCGGGTCAGTGACCGATTCGCCCACATAGGCAAAAGCGGCAAAGTGTGTGACGGCGTCGATGGAGTGTCGTGAGAAGATATCTTGGAGTAAGGCACTATCCTGCAGATCTCCTACCACGAGTTCACCGCCCTGGACTAATTCGCGGTGCCCATGGATCAAGTTATCCAAGACGACAGTGGAGTAGCCGAGTTTCAAAAGCTCCTTGACCGTGTGGGAGCCCACATAACCAGCCCCTCCTGTGATTAAAATCTTTTTCATCTTTGGTTGAACCCCTTGGCAAAGCAAACACTAGTGAAAGACACGACTCGATGTTCAGTCGCCCCTATGATAAGGTCGAACGTCGATCCTACTAAGCAAAAATTTCAGGTGACTTGACAGAGGCTTAAAGCTGCTGTCTCTGGAGATTGGACATTTCCGCTGACCTGAAAGGGCAAGAGAAAATAGCCCAGGGCAGAGTGGAGGGCGAAGCCCGGAGCGGCGCCCTGGGTCACGGGCCACCCATGAAAAGACACCCTGAAGAGTGCAACACACCTCTAGTCCGGATTGTCGCGCCCTTATTTTGAGGGCGCCGCTGATTCATTGTGATCGCAACCCAGGACGCCGCTGCGGGGACTTGCCCCTGCGCCAAGTTTGGCCGGGAAACGCAATCACTCTTGGCTGTTAGGAGAACGGCTCCCACATTCAGTGAAAGGCCGCAACAAGACCGAGCGGTCGGATTTTCTGGTAGCCACGATTGAACGGCGCCTTCTGGCCGTTCAATCGTGGAACAGAGTGTCACAGGGTAAATTTCAGTATCGTGAGCCTCGGATCCAAAAACCCACGATAGACCGAGAAGGCCCGTCAATCGTGGCTACCGAGTCTTCAACCGGGTGGTCAAAGGGAGAGTTCTCTTCTTTAGATGGGTTCGGCTTCTGTGCGTATTCTGATCAGGAGTTCCTCGACCGATAGTCTTCTTGCCCAGTCTTGGAGGTATTCTAGGTCTAAGTGCCCATACTGCACTTCGTAAACTCTCAGTGAATCATGCACATGTTTCTCGCTTCCGCCGGAGAGTTTGGCCCAATACAGTTTCGCTAGGATCGTATCCTCAGGACTAGATACAGTCAGCTGCATTCCCATGAAATCCACGATTGTCCGGCGAGCAAAGCGAGACTGATCAAAGGGGTCTGGTGTAAGCATCCAAAAATCGACTTTGTCACCCTCGGCAGAAATCAGGTTGAACATTCCACCCTTTTCCACAGCCTCACGCACGCACATTTCATCCAGATAATACCCGGGCCTCTGAAATTTCTTTAGCAATTGAGTCACTGAATTCGCGTCAAGGACTACGATTACATCCACATCGTGGGTTGAGCGTGGTTCTCCATGGAGGCTCGATGCTACAGATCCGGTGAGCAGGTAGGGGATCTGTTCGGCATTCAGGAAATGCACAAGTTTTGCTAATAGTTCCTGTTGTGACATTTTTCAAGCCGCTTCGTGGCCAGAACTCCCAGTTCCGCTTCTGAAAGGTTTTTGAATCGATATCTTAGACCTGCCAGGAATAGTCGTTTGGAGAATTCTGAAAGCTCAAAAGCCTTCAGTAATCTTTGCTCGGGGGGCATGCTTCGAAGAATCTCGAGGTACTTAGGGTGGTTGGGCCGTGGCTTAATGTCCATTGGGTTGTTGGACCGTTCAGTGGTTTCTTTTCGAGTCACTAGTAATTCTCCCACGTCTTTCCCAAGATTAGCAACTCGTTGGCAAATATGCCAATTTGAAAACAAGCGGAAATCATTATAAGATGACGCGTTTGATTGTGAAGACAACCTTATCCTGCGAGGCACTCATGACAAGAACCGAACTCATCCAAGCACTCAATGACAAAGCCACTCGACTGCGCATTCATTCTCTTCGCTCGACTGCCGAGGCAGGCTCGGGTCATCCAACTTCCTGTATGTCGGCGGCAGACCTTGTTTCGGCCCTGTTTTTTTCAGTGATGCGCTATGATCCGGAGAATCCACGAAATGCCCAGAATGATCGGTTCATCCTTTCGAAGGGGCACGCTGCCCCTGTTCTCTATGCGGCTTGGGCCGAAGCTGGAATTATTCCAGTTGATCAATTGCTCACTCTACGCCGGCTGGACAGTGATTTGGAAGGTCACCCGACTCCTCGCCTCAAGTGGGTCGATGTCGCGACCGGTTCACTGGGTCAGGGGCTATCTGCCGGTGTGGGTATCGCCCTCAACGCCAAACGTCTGGAGAAATTGGATTATCGTACGTATATCCTGATGGGCGACGGAGAGACCGCCGAAGGTGGGGTTTGGGAGGCGGCTGCTCTCGCTGCTTATTATCAACTGGATAATCTGGTCGCCATTGTCGACGTCAACCGGCTTGGGCAGAGCCAGGCGACCATGCATGGTGACCATGTCGATAGCTATGCCAAGAAATTTTCGGGATTTGGATGGCATACGATCGTTATCGATGGCCATGATATGGGTGCGATACTGGATGCGTTTGATCAGAGCCGCAGCGTTAAGAATTCACCTGTGGCCATCATTGCCCATACCAAGAAAGGGAAGGGGGTCTCTTTCCTCGAAGACAAGGATGGCTGGCACGGCAAACCGGTCAAGAGAGGCGAAGAACTGGAAAAAGCCTTAGCGGAATTGCCGCTGAAGGGCAATTCGCCGAAGCTTCGGATCACAGTCCCCTCTGGAGCCAGCCAGCCGTCCCTGGTCGTAAAGCATTCTATGGAGGCGCCTGAATACAAGCTGGGGGATCTAGTGGCCACCCGAGAAGCCTACGGGACTGCGCTCGTAAAACTGGGCAAGGCAAATTCGTCGGTGGTTGCGATCGATGGAGATACAAAAAACTCGACTTTTGCGGATCGATTTATGAATGCCTTCCCGGACCGCTTTTTTGAGGCATTCATTGCAGAACAAAACATGGTCGGGGTGGCGGTCGGACTTTCCAAATGCGGTAAGATCCCATTTGCGTCAACATTTGGCGCTTTTTTTGGACGGTCCATGGACCACTTGCGGATGGCGGGGATTTCAATGGCGAACATTAAATGTGTCGGGTCACATTGTGGGGTCTCGATCGGAGAGGATGGACCTTCTCAGATGGCCTTGGAGGATTTGGCTTTTTTCCGCACTCTCCCACAGGCGGTGGTCTTCTACCCTTGCGACGCTGTTTCAACTGAAAAAGTCGTGGCGTTGGCCGCTGACTACCAGGGGATCGTCTACATACGAACCAGTCGTCCGAAGACTCCGGTGCTGTATCAGAATGAGGAATTGTTTCATATCGGGGGCAGCAAAACCGTTCGGTCCAGTGCCCATGACCGGCTGACGGTTGTTGCTGCAGGAGTCACAGTGTGGGAAGCATTAAAGGCGGCTGACAAACTGGCTGAAGAAGGGATCTCGATTCGAGTTCTGGATGCTTATTCAGTTAAGCCAATCGATTCGAAAGGACTGCAGGAAGCGGCGGCCCAGACGAGTCGAAGCCTGCTGGTTGTTGAAGATCATTATTCCGATGGTGGTTTGGGCGATGCTGTCTTGAATGCTGTGGCGATCCACGATGTCAAGGTCCACAAATTAGCTGTCCAGGAAGTTCCGCGCTCAGGGAAACCCGAGGAATTACTTGATCGTTATGGCATCAGCGCTGCTTGTATCATCAAAAGAGTCAAAGAACTTGCTTGAGACCCCTTTAGAGGGATACGGGAGAATTCCTCCGAATCTGCCCCGCCTCAAATTCCAATAATCAACGCTAAACAGGCCCCTTGCTCCGGCTTTGTGCTCCGTTTCATAAAAGCGATCACGTATTTTCAGCGGTCGGGCTTTTTAATGGTGGAACGCGAGCTCCGCGCGCGTTCAAGCGTGCGCGGGAGCGCCCGCTCCCCCACACTTTGCTGGCAGCTAGAAGTTGCGTTAGTGTATTTATGAAATGGAGTACTTAGCTAAGCCTGACAGAAAAGACGTCAACTCGGCAGGCTTCAGGTTGTCAAAAGTTGTGAGATCTGCTGATAGAGTCGCTGGTCATTCCAGTTACGAAGGGTTGCCGGATTTTCCAACTGAATACATTTTTCACGGTAAGGCTCGAGGATCGGGAGGGTCTGCGTGGCATCAAGGGTTGCGGCCTTACCTTCATGGTCTGAATGAGGATTGATGATGACCCAGTCGGCCTTTGCCAGGAATTCCTCTGTGTCTGATTTCCACCAGGACTTTGGGAGAAAGGGATTAAAAAGAAAAAGCTGCATCGTCGGTTCAAGATAATTCACGACCGTGTTTCCTTCCATAAGATGTGGGGTTCCGGAGTTGAGGCAGCGGGACAAAAACTCCTCGACCATCCTGGGATACCCTTCGTGACGCGCTACGCACCAGAGGGTTTGACGTGCCCCCGCTTTCCAGATCTTCCCAGTGTCGGTGTCGGGCTGCGAAAGAATCGTGGGGTCATTACAAATGAGATAGTCCCCCACAAGCCTGTGACAGGCACAATCATGGTCTTTAGTCGGGCAAAATTGCTCTTCCTTGTAAATCGTCGTAAATTTTGTCACCGCAAAAAGATGGGGGAATGTATGGAGCAGTGCCAAAATCAAGGAGGTTTTGCCTGAACCATTACAAGGGGCTGCAATTGAAATAGTCTTCATTACTGGAATCCTATTCTGTCTCCCGGGTTCGGGCAAATGGACGAGGGGACAACAAACTTTTATTCATTGGGCCTGAACGTCGGCGTTTTTTAAATCAAGGCAGAATTCGGATGACTGTTGCCTTTCGGGCCATCGATTTCACATCAACATCGTCTTTGATAGTAACGGCCACTCGTGCGCCGATTTGAAGCACTTTTTCATTTGCAGTTTCCCCTGACTTCCCACGAATAATGGTTTCTTTGCCGAATATGATTCCCTGAGAGAGAATGAGCTCTGAAGCTTTGACTTCTTCGACGATCCCTTCAACGTCTCCCGGCAGAAATCGAATTTGATCCGCAGGCTGAGGGTCTTGCGGGTCCACTTGGGTGCGTGTCTCTCCGCCTCCCGGCTGGCCGGCGGGAGGGATACGTCCCCCAATGCCGGGGCTGGCTCGGCCTTGTCCGTCCCCTCCACCTCCACCTGGGTAGCCAAGCCCTCGGGTTGGATCTCGAGCGTCGGGGCCCCCAAAGTCAGCAGTTTGAGTGCGCGGTGCGCCGGTATCATGAGACGAGCGAGGGGCTGCCGTTGAGGTCAAATAGATGCGCCGGGTATCGTAGATTCCGTCGGCCAGAGTGCTCCCCTTAGCGTGTATGCGGTCTCCCGGCTGAAGTTGGGAAGTGTTGGAAATGGCGCCAGGAAGAAGACTCCAGGTAGCCTCACTGAGCCGCAAGGTGCGTCGCAGGGTCAGGGTCTTCCCTGAGATCTTAATGATTTCTCCGACGTTTTCCCAAGTATGGACTCCATCTTTTCTCACGACGGCAGGCAGGGTATCGTCCGCTGGCAGAGGAAGAGTCAGGAAAAGAAAGCTACTTGTCATGAGCCAGAACTTCATGACAGCTCCAGTACGATAATCGTGTCGATCGGATCTAAAGTCTCCTGCGCAAAGTTGATCACCAAGCCCATTCCAGTATCAACGATGTCGACCTTGCGGCCCGACTTCATGTACTTCGCGCTGCGAATCAGTCCGTTCATCTTTGGGAGAGGCAAGAGTTGGTCCTGCCAATCCAAAATGTGTAAATAGACTTTGTTTCCTTTCTGCGTGCTGACGCCCCACGGTCTCGGAGTGATCGGTCCTTCGCGTGTTCCATAAATACTTTCCCCGTAACGACCGAGCCATTCCCCTAGGGATTTGAGACGCGTGACGAATTCCGGTTGAATCTGGCCGTTGGGGGTCGGACCCACATTGAGCAGGAAATTCGCATTGTGCCCGGCAGCCTTAATGAGGTAATGAAGCAGTGTCTTGTCGCTCTTGAAAGTACCGTCGTTCTTATTGTAACCCCAGGACGTATTAATGGTTTCGCAGGTTTCCAAGGGCAGAGTTCCAATTTCGGAGTTGGGACTATGTCCGGCTGTATTACTGCCGGGCAAATCTTTTTCGAACATCTGAAAGTCTTCGCCAGGAAAAGGCTTCCGATGATGGTTATTGCCGATCAAGGCATTCGGCTGCAGGTCATGAATGAGTTTGTAGGTTTTTTCTAAGCGCCAGTCCGCGTCAGGTTTGTCCCACCAGCCGTCAAACCAGATGCCGCCAATCTCACCGTAATTGCTACACAACTCTTTTAACTGATTGTCCATATAGTCCAGATAATTATTCCAGACTCCACTCGCTGGCCTTCCCGAATTCTCCCCCGTTCTTCCTAATGGAAAATAGTCCGGGTGATGCCAATCCAGCTGAGAATAATAGAAAAACAGCTTGATCCCTTGTTTCCGGCACTCGGCTGCTAATGCCTTTAAGACGTCTTTCTTATAGGGGGTTTGATCGACCATGTCATAGTCTGAAACCTTCGAATCAAACATCGCAAAGCCATCATGGTGCTTACTGGTAATGGTGATGTACTTCATCCCGGCGGCTTTTGCCAGGCTGACCCACTCGGCGGCATTGAAGTCTACAGGGTTAAACTGCGAGGGCAACTTTTCATAATCGGTGATGGGCATCTTGTTGTTATTCATCACCCATTCCCCTTGCCCCAGAACACTGTAAACCCCCCAGTGGATGAAGAGGCCAAACTTGGCGTCCTGAAACCACTGTTTGGATATTTCATTAGCGCTCGGAGGAGTTCTTGGGGTCTTTCCTGGAGCGGAACTACGATGTGCCGGGCTTTTCTTGGTCGACTGGGTCTCGGTCGATGCTATTTGAGGAAAACAGATGGCCATCAGGAAGAGCACGGTAATGAAAAATCCGCAAGGAACGATGCGGCCTGCTCTAACTGGCGTGTTTCCAAGAAAAGAGATTACCAAACGAAGAATATTTCTTTGTGGCCCCATGAAGATTCTCCTTTTTCCAGATAAGGTGAGAATGCATCAATTCAATAGCTTAACACTGACGAAGGTCAAAGGGTAGCCCGCTTGCCCCCGCCCCGTATTGCCACTGGCCGTCGGACACACGGTCCGTCAGCTAAAAGATAAACCTTTCCCCCAAGTAGAAGTGCTGGGGGCTGCATGCCTTGTGGAGGGCTGCAAAGAGGACATCCCCCGCAGTCTTGCATGAAGGCTTCTCAAGCCTTCATCCCCCTTCCAAGGGGGACTTTTTCAATTCCCCAACGCGGAAGAGGAACACAAGAACGAATCATCGACTCCCCTCTCCCCAACGAGGGAGAGGGTGCCGGGGGTGAGGGGGGCTTGTATAAACTTTCGCACTCCGCCCCCAAGAAGAAAATTATTACAAACCCTACTGTGTCTGTATTAGATACTGCGACTATTTTGGTTTCAAGGTGATTTTTGTTGAGAGACGATTTCAGTCGAGGCATGATGTCTGCCTTGGAGGAGAATATTGAGCCGCCTTTTACGCCACGCAGCCATTGCCGTGTTCACTGACTTTGATGGAACCATTGCCCATCCGGATACTTTGAATCACTTAACGGAAGTCTTTGCCGGGGTTGAATTTCGGAGAGAGATTGGCGGAAAGCTCTATTCCGGTGAACTTACTCTCCGCGAGGGGATCCGGTTGGAAGTAGCCAGCATCCGGGGCAGTCTTGACGAAATCTTGGAAATTTTGAAGAGAGATGTCGTCATCGACGGGACCTTCATCCCGTTTGCCCGCTGGTGCCAAGAACGCGGTGCCCCTCTCACGGTGCTCAGCGGAGGGATGCAAGAGGTCATTGAAAACCTACTGTTACCTTACGAGCTGGATTTTGTTCGCATTCTCGCCAATCGGATCCAAATTGAAAATGGGCATTGGGACATCCATTTCCGCGACGACACTCCATGGGGCCATGACAAAGGAGCTGCGCTTCAGATGGCAAGGCAAGCGGGCTATGTAACTGTTTTTGCCGGTGACGGCTTGTCTGACCGGAGAGCAGCCGTGGAGGCCGACCTTGTCTTTGCCAAGGCGGGGCTCGCCCGATTCTGCGCGGCCGAGGGAATCCCTTTTGAAGAGCTTAAGGATTTCTCGCAAGTTCAGGATTTCATGGTGCGAGAGCTTGAGCAAGAGGGCTGACGAATTAAATAGACCCGAAACAGCTTAGACAGAGCATACAAGCAGCAGTAGGGAAAATTGGTATTAGGAAAGCGAGCAGGGCCGAAAGAAAGTGCTCTGAATCTCCATTGATAAAGCCTGAGCAGTCTTCTATGATTCGAATTTAAGAGGAGCGATTCATCCGACTTGCGAATGCTGACCGCGTGAGTCAGGGATAAGGTCCAAATCATGCTGCTGCAGAGTCTGCGCGAAGAGGTACTCGAGGCGAACCTGGAGTTGGTGCGAAGGGGCTTGGTGCTCTATACCTTCGGAAACGCCAGCGGTATCGCCCGTGAAGAAGGGCTTGTGGTCATCAAGCCGAGTGGAGTCCCTTACGAAGAGTTAAAAGCGGAGCATTTGGTTGTGACCAATCTCGACGGGACCATTGTCGAAGGCAGGTTGAGGCCTTCCTCAGATCTCCCGACTCATCTAGTCCTTTATCAAAAATTTCCTGAAATCGGCGGTGTCGCGCATACCCATTCCGAATATGCCACTGCCTGGGCACAAGCCTGCCAGTCGATTCCCTGTTTTGGGACGACTCATGCGGACTACTTTCACGGCCCGGTGCCGGTAACGGCGGTGATGAAGAGGGGAAAGATTGTCACGGACTACGAGAAAAATACGGGGAAAGTCATCGTTCAGGCTCTTAAGGATTTAGATTACACGGCGATTCCAGGAGTTCTGGTCGCGAATCATGGTCCATTTAGTTGGGGGCCGGATCCTCGAACGGCGGCGCATCATGCGGTGATTTTAGAAGGTATTGCAAAAACCGCTTACTTCACCTTAAGTATCAATCGTGGAGCGCAAGCCATAGGCTCTGAATTGCATGATAAGCATTACCTGAGGAAGCATGGTAGCCGTGCCTATTACGGACAAGCGAAGAAAGAGAAGTAATTCAGGCTCGGGCGGTCGAGCTGTAATTCAGCGATTGGATTGAAAGGGAGTCTTATGTCTAAGAAAAAAATGACACTGGGGCTGATTGTAGGCAACCGTGGTTTTTTCCCCGATCACCTCGCCAAAAGCGGCCGGGAAGAGATGCTCCGGATTCTCGAGGGAGCCGGCATCGATGTGGTGACATTGAGTCCGGAAGAGAGTAAGTATGGAGCCGTAGAGACCCGCGAGGAGTCCAAACGCTGCGCTGACCTATTCAAACGCCATCGGGACCGTATCGACGGTGTGCTGGTCACCTTGCCGAATTTTGGCGAGGAGAGAGCGATAGCCGATACACTTCGTCTGGCGGGCCTCGCGGTTCCTGTGCTGATCCAGGCGACGCCGGATGACCCCAAGAAGATGACCATTGCGTCCCGGCGCGACAGTTTTTGCGGCAAGATGTCTGCCTGTAACAACCTCCGGCAGTATGGAATTCCCTACTCGATTACGACTCTGCATACTGAAGCCCCGGATTCGGTTGAGTTTGCCAAGGATCTGGATTGGTTTACCGCGGTTTGTCGTGTGGTCAGGGGCTTTCGTCATCTGCGTGTTGGCGCCATTGGCGCCCGCCCGGCGGCGTTTAATACGGTGCGTTACAGCGAAAAAATCCTCGAGTCACACGGGATCTCGATCGAGACTCTGGATCTCTCTGAGGTGTTGGGTCGTATTGAGAGGATGAATGACAATGATGAGTTAGCCCAGGCAAAGCTCGCGGCAATTCAAGCCTATATTACTACCGGTGATGTTCCACAGCAGGCGTTGCTCAAAATGGCCAAGTTAGGGGCCGTTGTCGATCAGTGGATGGCGGCAACTGAAGTGGTCATCAGTGCCGTGCAGTGCTGGACTTCGATTGAAGAGAACCTTGGGGTCGTCCCCTGTACTGTGATGAGCATGATGAGCAATAGCTTGTTGTCGAGTGCGTGTGAAGTGGATATTTGTGGAGTGCTTGCCATGCATGCCCTGCAACTGGCTTCAGAAACCCCGTCGGCATTGTTGGACTGGAACAATAACTACGGCTCCGACCCGAATAAAGCGGTGTGTTTTCATTGCTCGAATTTGCCCAAGCACTTCTTTCGCAGTGTGAAGATGGATTACCAGGAGATCATCGCGGGTACAGTGGGAAAGGAGAACACGTTTGGCACGTGTGTCGGATTGATTAAGCCAGAGAAAATGAGTTTCGCACGCTTCTCAACCGATGATGTGGCGGGCAGGATCCACGGCTATGTTGGCGAAGGTGCCTTCATCGATGCGCCGCTCAACACTTTTGGGGGTGCCGGCGTGGTCGAAATTCCAGAGATGCAGAAACTGTTGCGCTACATTTGTGAAAATGGCTTCGAACACCATGTGGCCGCGAACCTGTCCACGGTGGCCTCGGCCGTCCAAGAAGCGACTACCCGGTATTTGGGGTGGGACATGTACTGGCACGAAGGACATTAAGGGGGATGATGCATGGCCATCGTGGCTGGAGTGGATTTTGGAACGTTGAGTGTTCGGGTTTCCGTTGTTGAAAATGAGCGCGGTTTGCTTGGGTCGGCTGTTGCCGAATACCCGCTCCATAGGAAACGGGAAGACCCGGAATACGCGACCCAATCACATGAAGACCACATGCGTGCTCTCGCTGCGGCGGCTCGCGAAGCCGTGAAGGAAGCCGGTATTTCGGGCCAGCAGATCGAAGCCATTGCTCTGGATACCACGGGTTCTTCGGTGGTTCCGGTTGGAAAAGACCTGCAGCCGCTCGGCGAGTACTATTTGTGGTGTGATCATCGAGCGAAAGGAGAAGCGGCTGAGATCACTGAAGCGGCTCACCGCGAAGGACTAGAAGCCATCCATTGGTGTGGCGGGGTGTACTCTTCGGAGTGGGGCTTTTCGAAACTGCTGCACTGGCTCCGCCATCATCCTTCGAAGCGGTCCGAGTTTGCGTCTGCGTTTGAACACTGCGACATAGTGGCTGCGACGCTGTGTGGCATCACCGATCCCAAGAAGGTGAAGCGCAGTGCTTGTGCCATGGGTCATAAGTGGCTCTGGAATTCAGCTCTCGGGGGTCTGCCATCGGATGCCTTCTTACGCAAAGTGGATCCGTTGCTGGCGGGGATTCGGGAAAAACTGGAAGGCGAGGTGGCGACCTCGGACCAGATTGCGGGAACGCTTTCCCCCGAATGGGCGGAAAAGCTGGGTTTAAAAGCGGGTATTCCGATACCCGTCGGCGCCTTTGATGCGCACTGGGATGCAATCGGAGCAGGCTGCCGCACTGATGATATGGTGAATGTGATTGGCACTTCGACGTGCATCATTGGGATCACGCCCTCGGTAAACCTCGTTCCAGGCGTTTGTGGGGTGGTGCAGGGAAGTGTGCATCCTCAGCGGACTGGCATCGAAGCCGGGCTCTCCGCTGTGGGCGACATTTTCAACGCCATTGCCAAACGCGCGGGTTCGGATGTGAATACGCTGAGTCAAGGTTTGGAAAACTATCGCGCGGGCCAGACAGGCTTGTTACGGATGACATGGGACAATGGGGATCGAACGGTTCTGGTCAATCCGAACCTTCGAGGGATCACACTGGGTTGGAATCTGCAGAGCAGCGCCCAAGACGAGTTGTTTGCGGCCATCGAAGGGACGGCGTTCCACACCCGGGTCATTTTGGATCGTATGGCAGGACATGACGTTCACATCAAACGGGTCATCAATGCGGGGGGGATTCCGCAGAACAATCCGCTCTTAAATCAAGTGTATGCCAATGTGCTAGGGCGCCCGGTGTTGGTGCCCAGCAAGAAAATCGTGAGTCTTGGTTCCGCGATTTTTGCGTTTCTAGCTGCCGGGACGTTTAAAACCATTGAGGAGGCACAGGACAAAATTTGTCCGCCTCACAATGTCTATGAGCCGAAAAAATCGGAACAGCTTGTCTACGATGACCTTTACTCACTGTTTAGCAAACTTTATTTCGCTTTTGGTGAGCCAAAAGCGAATGCGTTTGCGGAAGTCTTGCCAACGTTGATCCGAGTCTCCGAGTCGGCAAGAAGAAACTAAAGAAGACGGATTAAATATTGTTTGCCAGCAATTTCTCACCCCCCTGAAGTCCCCCCTTGTGCAAGGAGGGACGCCTGTGTTTTCATTTGCCAATTGTTGAATGGCTGGTCGTTACCACGAGTCAGGCGACTGGATGCAGGGGGCACCTGAAAGCCTGATGGTGAGCCAGTTCTTGGCCCAATCGGGGCCAGAGGTTGTACGCCCAGGGCAAGCGCCTGAGCGCGCCGCCCTGGGCTAACGGAACATCCAAGTTGCCTCCCCTCCCCCCCCGCGCAATCGTGCGGATACGGCGTCGAAGAATTGATTCAGTTGGGCGGAAGAATCGGTCCTTTTATTAAGAAAACTATTCACGGAACTAATTTCATGATCAGATCAAAAAGTTCAGCAAAAATCTTCGGATGGCTGCTGTTTGTTATTATTTTTGCGGGGTTGATCGTTCCCCAAGGGATTACACAATCTTCCCTGGCACAGGAAATCAATTCACGCGTAGACCGTGAATACGAAAGCTTGTTCCAGCTGTATCGCCATCTCCACGCGAATCCGGAGCTTTCTTTCCAGGAGGCAAAAACCGCAGAGCGAATTGAAAAAGAACTGGAGTCGGCAGGGTTTCAGGTGACGACCGGAATCGGAGGGTATGGGTTGGTGGGAGTTCTCAAGAATGGAGATGGGCCGGTGCTTATGATCCGTACCGATCTCGATGGTTTGCCGGTCACCGAGCAAACGGGATTGGAGTATGCGAGCCGAATCAAAATCCGGACAGAGCAGGGAAGCGAAGTGGGGGTCATGCATGCCTGCGGACATGATATCCATATGACCTCGTTAATAGGTACCGCCCGTCTGATGAGTCAATTTCGGGAGCATTGGCGAGGGACTCTTCTCATGATCGGTCAACCCGCCGAGGAGCGAGGTGGGGGCGCCAAAGCCATGCTGGAAGATGGACTGTTTCAGAAATCCCCTCGACCGGATCATGTTTTGGCGATGCATGATGATGCGAGTCTAGAAGCCGGGAAGGTGGGTATTGTCGAAGGAAACGCCCTGGCGGGAGTCGATTCGGTTGATCTGACGATTCGCGGCGTCTCGGGCCATGGCGCCTATCCGCAAGCCACTAAAGATCCGATCGTTCTCTCTGCCCAGATCATCCTGGCATTGCAAACGATTGTGAGCCGTGAGATCCCTCCCATTGAGCCGGCTGTGCTCACCGTCGGGTCAATACATGGAGGGACCAAGCACAACATCATCCCAGATGAAGTGCGGCTTCAATTGACCGTCCGCTATTATTCCGATTCTGTGAGAGCCACGATTCTCGAGGGAATTGAACGGATCAGCAAGAATCTTGCCCTCGCTGCCGGAGTTCCACCCGACCGTTTACCGGTCATGAAGGTCAGTGAGTCGATTCCCCCGACCATCAACGATTTGCGGCTTGCCCGGCAAATCCAAATCGTGATGGAATCGATGTTGGGGAAAGAGAACGTCGCTAATCATGGGCCGGTCATGGGAGGGGAAGACTTTGGATTCTTTGGCAGGACGGCCGACAAGATTCCGATCTGTATCTTTTGGCTTGGAGCCGTGAATAAATCCCGGTACTTGGAGGCGCAGAAACCAGGCAGCCCCCCGTTGCCCTCATTGCATTCCAGCCTTTTTGCTCCCGATCCGGAGCCCACAATTAAAACGGGTGTAAAAGCGATGATTGCCGCAGCTCTGGCATTGCTGGAAAAACAGTAAGCAGAAGCCAGTAAGCAGAAAGCAGACGGCAGAAGGCAGCGACCAACTACCATCTATAATCTACTTACAGCCAACTTCTGTCTGCATATTGCTTTCTGCCTAGTGCTGTCTGCCCTCTGCCTACCGCATTCTGCTTTCTGCCTACCGCCTAGTTCCTTCTGCTTTCCGCCTTCTGATGCTCATGCTGTTGCGAGTGAGGATGGGGTTCGACGTGAATCAACACTTCGGCGATCTGAGGGATCTTCTTTCGGATGGCGTCTTTTACCACGTGTGAAAGCGTGTGCGCTGATTCCACGGTCCGGTCCTTATCCACTTCGATATGCATGTCCACCCAGTAGGAGAGACCCGCTTTTCGCGCGAGAACTTTTTCCACCGCAAGTACCCCCGCACAACTAAGAGCTACTTCTATGATTTCACTTTGAATGGCTTCCCTTGGGCTTGCGTCCATCAATTCATCGATGGCAGGCCGGAGGAGTCGAATGCCGTTCCAGGCAATGATCGCGCTGGCAAAAATAGCGGCATAATCGTCCGCCACTTCATATCCTTTTCCGCCGACGAGGGCAATCGTGATGCCGATGGCTGCGGCCGCCGAAGTAATGGCGTCGCTTCGATGATGATAAGCATCCGTGCGGATCGCCGTGCTCGTGACTTCGTTCCCTACCTTAAATACAAATCGAAACCAGCTTTCCTTGATAATCACAACGATGAGCAAAACCCAAATGGTAAAAGCCTTTGGCGCATGATGGGGGATTAGAATTTCGCGAACTGCTTGAATGGCAATTCCGATGGCGGCCGCCAAAAGGGTCAGTGAGACAAACGAAGCGGCCAGCGGTTCGGCTTTTCCATGGCCGTAGGGATGATCCGTATCCGGGGGCTGCACTGAAAGCGAAAGCCCCCGCCAGACGACAAAAGAGCTGAAGATATCCGTCATCGATTCGACAGCGTCGGCAATCAAGGCATAGCAATTCCCCAATATCCCGGCGACCAGCTTAACGATGGCGAGTGTCCCGTTGACCAGAATTCCCAGGAGTGCCGCCCGAATGGCTGTTGTGGCTTTATTTTGCTGCACGCTTGGCTCCTCCGGGCGCCGGGTGATTCCGCCCCACAAGTCCCGCCATTTTTTCAGACATGCACAAGGGAAATCAATCAATTAAAAGATCAATTAAAAGAGCTTCGGCAATGCAACCTCCATTTGTCATAATACGGCTGTGAACTTGGACAAGCGAGTCAGCAACACCGTATCGGAGACGCAAGCTAAGGCTAATCCATGAATATTGAGATTGCCATGTGGTTAGGGTTCACCCTCTTTGTCATCGTAATGCTAATTGTCGACCTGGGGGTGTTTCATCGCAGCGCCCATGTCGTTACTCTGAAAGAGTCTTTAGTCTGGTGTGCCGTTTGGATCGGCCTGGCGGTCGTTTTTAATCTGGGGATCTACCATTGGCGAGGCCCCGTTAAAGCGATGGAGTTCTTGACAGGCTACCTGATTGAAGAGGCGCTCAGTATCGACAACCTCTTTGTTTTTATCATGATCTTTGGCTATTTCCGGGTAGATCGACGCTATCAGCATCGCGTGTTGTTTTGGGGAATTCTGGGAGCCATCGTCATGCGCGCCTTCTTTATTGTCTTGGGCATCTCGTTGCTCCATCGGTTCCATTGGGTCATTTTCATTTTTGGAGGAATCCTGATCATCACCGGGATCAAGATGGCTCTGCAAAAAGAGAAGGAAATACACCCTGAAAGGAATCCAGTGTTAAGGCTGTGCCACCGTTGGATGCCCATCACGAAGAATTACGTGGGGGGGCAATTTTTCGCCAAGTTGGATGGCAAGACCATGGCGACTCCTCTATTTGTCGTACTCATCCTCTTAGAGACTACTGATTTGGCATTCGCGTTGGATTCCATTCCTGCTGTGCTAGCCATCAGCCATGACCCTTTCATTGTTTATACGTCCAATATCTTTGCCATTCTCGGGTTGCGTTCCATCTTCTTTGCGCTTTCGGGAATTATTCAGCTTTTCGGTTATCTGCAATATGGACTGTCGGCCATTCTTGTTTTTGTGGGACTCAAGATGGTTTTCTCAGATCTATTCAAGATTCCGGTGGGGATTGCACTCGCCGTGGTCGCTGGGATTCTGGCAGTTTCCGTCATCGCTTCTCTGATCTGGAAACCGGCCTCAGACAAACCTTCCAGCGAGCTCGAAAGAGCTCGCAGTCAAGATCCAGTAGATTGAACGAATGCAGCTTATAGAATCTGGAGTGGAAAAGCGGTCTAATATTATCAACGCAAGTCGCGTGCAGTAAGGGTTAGGCAAGATCATTTCACCTTTCACACCGAGATAGCTCTGAATCATCGATCCATTCTCTCTGGAGTTCATTTCTATGTCCTTCGTAAGCGTATTCAATCTTAGTCTGAAGAACGTCGATGGAATCAATTTGACCTTCAAGCACTACCCGTTTTGAACCCGCCAAAGAGTTCGTCATCACTCGAGCTAATCCTTTCACTTCTTCAAGAACGATCCCTTCATATCCGGCCTTTGAAAGTAACCCTGAAAGTAACTCGGGTGAATTTTTCCATTCTGTTAAAGGCATGCCGAGATCCGCGCATTCTACTTTAATCCATTCATAAGGCGTAGGGTCCTCTAACATTGCAACGCGGAAAGGCTTTCCAGGAGATCCAGGCAAAGGACAAAACTGTACGAGTGAAAGTGCCGAATCCGCTAGATCGTGTCCTGATTTCACATAACCTTGAGAGAGCAATTGGATGCGACAACCAGTTTTTTTCGCCTGATAGGCTGCATGGAACCGATACCCTTTGTCGGAAAATTGACAACCGCTGCAGGAAAGTACGAAAGGCAGAAGTAAGCCAGTGATCTTCTTCAATTCCACAAATACCTTACACCTAAGCGCCTAACGGCGGGCGAGCTAAGCAGAAGCCTGAGCGAGTCGGCAAGCCATAGACTTGACTGACCGCGAACGGTCGAAGCCAAGGGGTCGCCCGGACAGACCGTCGCGTTCACGCGGTTGTTAGGCGGACTGAGCGGCCAAGGCGAGCCTAGTCGGCGAATTCTGCTGCCGCGGCAGACTCCGCGCAGGCACGGCCGCGCATCTGTTGCACCTCGTCGCCCACGCCGATCTCGCCTCCTTCGATCACGAAGCAGTTGAGGGCAAGCTTGCCATCGAAGCGCCGGTAGATGCCGCGGGTAATTTCCTTTTCTTGGACCAGCGTGTCGGGATCGTATGAAGTCATGATGCAGCGTAGGCGCAAATCCTGCACACCGATAAGCACCTTGCCGATGCGCAGGCATCCGCCCGGCCAATCGCGCTCGGCCAACCCCTCGACACCTCCGATCACGATGTTGGGTCGTAAGCGGCGATGGTCGTGACCGAAGGCGGCGATGGCGCCATCGGTAGCCACCAGCAATGGCAGCACGTCAAAGCGCTCGGCGCCGTCGTAACGCACCAACTTCGCGCCTGGCCCGGCAATGTCTACAGTCTCGGCTGCGACCTCCGGACTGTTCCACGGCCGGCCGTCCACCCAGGGTGTCACCATCTGCACCCAACGTACCTTTATGACCCAGGAAACGCGGATGGGAGCGCGAGGTGATCACCCGACCCTGAACGTCCTCGACATGCACGACTCGATCGCCGTCGATGCCGAGTGGCCCCAGGCGTGCCCGTTGCAGCTTCTCACCGGCCATCGTCTTGACCGGATATCGCCAGATCTCCATGACCTTCATCACCACCTCCATTTCCCCTTGACCTGCCAGCCCAATAACGAACCAGATAAGAGGCCGGCGGCTTTCCGGCCCTGTCCGCTGCAGGCCGTTAGGCCGTTGTTAAACCTCATTCTGTTCCCGTGCGCCGCAGGACGAAGTCGGGACATTCACTGCATGTATGCGTCGATGTGAATCTTGCCAATAGCGAAATTCACGGTCCCAACCCCCCACACCTGTCGCGTGTTGACCCAAATGTATTCCTCGGCTGCCGTGCTGAGGCTCACGTTCTCAAGAAGATCGGCAATTGGTTCTGCAACGCGCGGCACAGCCACGCCGTCGGCGGACAGCGCAATCCGGCAACCGTTCTCAGTTTCAACGACTGCGCGAATATCAAGGTCGATACGGCCGTCGGCGCGTATCCGGAGATAGTCGATGCCCTGCACTCGCCCCGCCAGCCGGCCAATGGCGCGGCCCTCAAACGCGACGTCGATGCGAACCCCCTGCGGCGGTATCTTTTCTTTGCCCGAAAGGATCGCTCCCAGGCTTACTCCGTAGTCGGTCATTCCCGTGACATCAAGGTCATACTCGTAAATCTTCTCGCCTCTCATGGAGCATCTCCATTCTGTTTATGTTGGGGATACAGGCATCTAGAACCAGTCCTTGTGCGGTCTAACAATCGCCTTCAGCAGCGCCTGCTTCGGGCTGGCTAGACCTCCTCTCCGGCACCGCTCGGCGCGCCGAGACAGCGAGATGGACACCCGGGCCAGTCATTGCCGCGGTAGCGCCCCAGCACTGTGCCGATCGCGAAGATGACTCGAAAGAGCAAGGCTTGAATCGGTCGAGGCATGATGAGTACGGCCTGCGTGCGACGGTGCCGCAAGGCCACATGGGCCAGGTAGAAGAGTGGAGGCCGCCCTTCAGGGCCTGCGTTCATGACTTCGAACACGGCTTGAAGATACCGATCTAAATCCACCAAGGGTCGAGCATAGCCCAAGAACTCGAGCGCCTCGTCTCCTTCGTTCCACCAGCGATGCGCAGAACCGCGCGGTAGCGGCGGCGGATTCTCCGGGGCCCGCTTTGATTTGGCGCCCATCGACCACAGCGGTAAGAGTGCCCGATGTGACGTGCCCCTCCTCGTCCTCCGAGAAGTGAATGTGTAGAGGAGGCCCCTCCCGATGCGGCGGAAGGAATCCCTTCAGTTCCAACCAGACCTCGTCGCCCCGCGTGACGCGGCTCAGGGTCAGGCGTTCACCAGTATGGCGGTTCTCCAAGACGATATTTGGACCACGGTTCTCCGTCAACGCGTTCTCCGGTTAGTGAAGATGCCTAACGCACAAGCTCACCTGCCGCGGCGGGGTGAGACTGTGAACTCCGAAACGTTACTTGCCACCGCGGTCAGGTGCAGAGGGTGGTTCGGCGCTCCGCATGGCTTGCATACTTCGTTCGTGCAGCCGCCGAAACGGCTGGACCGAAACTCGGTACTCGTCAGTTCCCGGTATAGGTGACTGCATGTACCCCCGCGATGAACTCAACTGGCGGATGGTAATGATGCACCTCAACGTAGTGGGAGATCATTTCAGGGACCGCAAACAACAGGTCGCCGTACGGAACCCCGAAGTTGCCGCTGGCTGTGAAACGACGCAATAAACACAACTCGCAGCGGTGCAGCCCCTTGAAGATGCCCCAGCCGAGGGCATCAGCGCTTTGATCCCATTTGGCGGCAAACTCCCGAAGCCGGGCCCGGAACTCGGCGGGCACGTTGCCTTTGGTGAAGCGGTGCTTTCTCGACAGCCAGCCAACGGCTCGAACGTGGTCCCCCGCGTCAATCATGGTGAACGTACCCATGTCCGGGAACCAACTCATCGACTCGTATCCTCCGCCGAACGAATTGAGCTTCACCCGCCGCGCTTTTCAGCGGTCGGCTGGAACCGGCGGGTTAGGCTTTCGATTACTTGAGATTGTAGATCATCACCGTTTGCAGGCAATATCCAAAACGGATTCCGTAAATCGAAGGTATGTTTACGGGCCTGAAAAGTGCACTTTAAGGCCATAATACTGTCCCTTCCTGCAGAAGTCTTCAAGTTCATCAGCGACTTCACTTGGTCCGACCCCATTTCCCCGAGTGATCACCAACGGAAGGCGTCAACCGGGTTTCGTTGCGCAGCGAAGCAATGTCGGTTGACGCGGGGGTTAGCCGGTGCGTTTAACATTCTACTGGAACAAGCGCAGACGGGGTAAAAACCTACCAGTTCTAGCACGTACCCCCGAAACTCATCCCCAAATTTCCGCATCAGCTCTGCCTCTTCTCTCGGAATCACCAGCGCGGCTATGCCAATGAATGTAACGCAAGCCATCACCAGCATAAACCAGTTGGCCGCCAGGATGCTCAGCGACACCAAGGCCATCACGGCAGCAGAGTACAAGGGATGGCGCACCCAGCGGTAGGGGCCGTGAGTAACCAAGACCTGCTTCTCCTTGGTCAGAAAGGTCTCAGAGATATTGTTGCCGATGCTGCTCACCACCCAGTAGACCAAGGGCAACGTGCCCAGGCCAACTGCGGCGCCTAGCCAACGCTGCCCTGCCGGTAGGGGAATTGATGACCAGGCCATCCAGGCGGGATTCAACATGTAAGCAAAAATGGGCAGGTACAGTGGAGCTGCGAAGAGAAGCCGCGTGAGCAGCGCCAGATGGCCTTCGCGTATTCTGGGAATTACTTCACCGGACTGGCGCGCCCTGTGCCGAAAGTAGCCCGAGATGGACAAAGTGCCGACGAAAATGGCAACGAAGGACCATCTGAATAGTTGCTCATTTGCCATGAGTGTGATCTCCAGCGCCGGTTAACGCTGGCGGTAACCGGGCCGCCGCCAAGTGGCAATGACTTCAAAACCCGCGTAATCGGCGGCTCCAGTTTACCGCTTTGTTTTGTGACGTTGTTTGAGGGGGAATCAGGGCTGCCAGAGTCCCGATTCAATCCCGTCCTGAATAACAATGGCGCACGTACCATGTCCCGCGATTTCCATTGGTGGAACGGCAATCACGGCCCCACAATCAGCCGCCGCCGCGACAGTTGCCGCGATGTCTTTAACGAGTATGTAGGGCCGCACCACCGGTTTTTCTGCATTGTGCATCGGTGCCCGAACACCGAGCGTTCCACCGTTCGCCAGACGGGCAGTGCGAGCGCCACCCAAGTTCTGGTCGGGGTCACTGAAGGTCACGCCGTGCATTTTCGAGTAAAGGGTGCAAGTGATTTCGACATCCGTCGTGACAATTTCGAGGTATTGAATGTGCATGACCGTCTCCATGAATGTGTTGTTTTTGGTATTATTCGGGGGATTCTCAAGTGGGCGTTCCGTGTCACGTGTTGCTCTTGTGCGATTCGGCGTGCAGCCAAGATTCAGGATGGTTGTGGACGGAAGCGTCAGAAATACCGCACCAGCGCGCAGCACGTTTCGTCGATGAATTCTGGCCATGTCCTTGGTCACATAACACCGGGCCTAAGCTGCGGATGGAAGCCGTCAGCTCGAGGCCTTGGTTGGCCGCGGCGCAGCAGGAACGGCTGACCCAACGCTTTCTTCAAGAGGGCCATCTGGCCTGCGTGATAGAGACCGTGCTGCGTTACGCCAATGAACTGCGTATAGGCCGTGTAAGGCGCCTCAGGCACCAACGGCTCGTCCAGACGCTCCTGAGGAAAGCTCCCGATCGCCCGCCGGAGCTCGGCGTTGAGCTGTTTCAACATTGCGCACGGATTCACTCCAGTTCTCGGCACTCAGTTCCGGGACGATGGGCCAGTCCTCAGACCCCGTGAGTTGCCTGCCATCCCCACCGAGCCGCCTTAGAACCAAACCATAATCGCTGCACAGATGCAGAACCAGCTCCCAGATGCTGTGCGCGCCCGCGATAGGATGCGCAGCAGCCTGGTGCGCACTGACGCCTTCGAGGACTTCGAGCACTGAGGGGCCGTGCCACGCCTCCCCCTCGAGTGCCCGCTCGAGTTGCTCTTCTAGCCTTTGGAGCTCCGTCTTCATACCTCCCTCACAAGGTAGCCTCCGAATGGCCTAATTAAGCGGCCAGCCGCAGCGACCGAGCAAAGCGAGGGCGCGAGGACTGGTCCGCTCGAATGAGTTGTTCGGCGGCTGAATTGGGATCACTACATTCCGTTTTCAAGGCTTGAGATCGAGTAGCGCCTTGCCAGTATCAAAATCGGACGGAACGGAACAGTGATCATGGGTATCTAGCCATTTGCCGTTTATCTTCTGAAAACCGCTGGTGCAGCGACCCCAAAAATCAATCTTCTGACCATTTTTCATTGTGCCGCTGATATGTTCAAGCGCGTGAACAAAGGCAACATTACCGCCAGCGACGACTTTTAAATCGCGAAACTCTACTTCGATTGGCCCGCTGAACTGAGCGAGAAACTCTTCGTAATCTTTCCGATAAGCCTCTTTGCCAACGTATTGAAGCGGCGATACAAAATCGTAAGCCACTACATCGGGAGCGTACATAGACATGATGCCGGTAATATCGTGCGCTCGAAAACCTTTGGCCCAGTCTTGGTACGCTTGCCGTATTTGAGCTTCGTCAGTTTCAGCACTACTCCCGTGTATGGCGATGCTAGACATGAGAATAATCAAACCTAGAAGGAATCGTCTTTTCATCCAGGTATCTCCTCTTGTTTTGACTTGATATCACCAGCCGCCGAACGACCGGCTAGGCGGGTTGTTACAGCGCGCCAGCGCTGTAACAAGCCCAGCTTCAGCCGTTTGTTGAGTGGTCATTTCTTGTACTCTTCAAAGAACTTCTCATCAACTTCGTAGGTACGCTTCGGGATGAGCCCTAGTTCGTGCCGTTCGAACATTTCAACGAGGTTATCTCCATCGACGAGTTCGATGGGCTGGCACGCCATCACGTCTCGCTTCCTTCTTGGCATCGAGCGTGAAAGTCCCAGTTGTGATGATAATACCCTTGTCCGCACGTCCCATCATTGCACCGCGGAAATCCCGAACCTGGGACGGGGTGACAGCACCCAGATATCGTTTGCATTGGAAAAGCACGTTGAAGCTGACGAACGGATTGATCTGCAAGGTACCGATACCATCTATGCCCCCGTCACCGCTCTTCCCTGTAACAGACACATGCTGAAACCCTGATTCCCTGAGAAGTCTCTGTGTTAGCCTTTCAAACCCGCCTGGAGGCAACGACTTGATCAGTTCAAGAAGTGCTGTTCTGTGATCCTTCGGCTCGTCCTCTCCTGGTACGGTCTCGTCAGCACGTTGAGGCTCCGTTTCTTTCGGCTTCCGATACTGAGCACGATCGGCCTGGACCCCCTTAAAGGTTTCGAGAGTGTTGAATGTTGATAGGTTTACGGAGGAGCCTTTGTCTGTCAGATTCCAAACGCCCCACTTGGACGACCCGAGATAGCCCGCCCACACAAGGTACTGACGAGCCCAATGAACTTGGTTTTTGACGCGCGAGAGACCGTTCTTGTTGACTGCCTGCTGCTCCGCCTCGGTTACTTTCGCGAGCTCGAGGGAACGGTCTACGATTTCTGATGCTGTGCCAGAGCCTCCCAGGCTTATCATGACCTCGAGAATGGGTTTGAAGAAGCGGATGAACTCAGGTCCCTTTGTTCGTTTCATGGTTCCCCTTATGGCCCCACCGTTGACTACTACGGATTCTTCAGCAACGCCTGTTTAACAACCTCCGCAACAGTCTCCGCGTTGATGTTGCGCCTCTTACAGTAGCTCGACTGAATCCAATCGGAAAGTTTCCTTGTCCCCTTACTTGAATTGCACGGGGCGCAGCATCGAGCAATATTCTCAGGCGTGACGATAGTTGCGTCGTTGATGATGTGCTCCCAGGTTGCCACGGCTGTCCGAGGTCCAATCGGAGACATTCGCTCAATCATCTTTGTGCCACAGTAGACGCATATCTTGTCTCGCTCCTTCACTTCTCTTTCGAGCCAGTCAGGGATGCCCCAACGGTTCATGCCTTCTCCGTGTTCGTTCTCACCCAACGGCAAAATTAAGCGGCGAGCCCGGAACGCCGATAAGTTCCGGATTGCACCACGGACATCGAGAAACCAAGCGGCTGGCGCGTCCGCTTGAATTTTTTGTTATCGATTCATCGAACCCAGACACAGAAAGGATCTGCAAGTTGTGCTACTGCGACAATTCCACGATAGCGCGACTTCATTTTTTCTGGGTGTGATTTCATATCCTTTCGGACGGAGCAGACCGTAGAACAACCAAGCACAAATCTGAGAGGCTTTGGGGTCTCCGATAACTCTCCATATTCCCATAAATCCAATGTTCCGCTTACATCGGTAGTCATCATGTCGAAAACAAGGGCGGTTGCACCGGCATCCAATTTCCCGGTAACAGGGCTCAAGCCTTCAGGAAGTCGATGCCATAACACTCGATCATCGGAGTATTCTTTGGCCGCGTCTTCTGCCGTAGTGGGACGGGCGCCGCCTTTGGTCGCTGGTTCTACGAAAATCGTATATGCTGGGATTGTAGCACACATCCCCTGGACTTGGGCGGGCCGTGCTTTTGACGATCTCATGAGCCAGAAAGTCTTGCCCAATCGATTTATGTCGGCTTTTTTCCTGTTGAAAATCTCATCAGCACCTTCACCAGCATGATCCCCCATCACGCTCACTACACAATTTGGGCCTGCCAGTGCCGCCTCAATTAATCCCATGCTCTCTTCCTTCATCGATAATGATTAAGCAGAATATCGCACTCTGCAATATTGGCGAGTTTTCTGTCTAATGGCCTTCTGAAGTATGAGTCAAACGCTTTCTTAAGTCAAAATAGTTCAAAAACAAATTGCTATTTTAAGCGCATTATAAGTAGAAAGAAAAAATTCCATCTATTCCCATACTCAGAATTTGGTCTATTTGAGCAGCCATAGATCAAAAACCCAAACTCCTTGACCAGATGAGGAAGATGTTCAAGACAAGGCATTATAGTATCCGCACCGAACAGACCTATGTCAACTGGGCCAAGCGATTCATTCTATTCCACTGCAAGCGCCACCCAAACACCTTGCGTGAGCCAGAAATTGCCCAATATTTGACCTATCTTGCTACGCAAAGGAAGGTGGCTGCCAGCACCCAGAACCAGGCTCTCAACGCTCTTATTTTTCTCTACCACGAGGTTCTCAAGATAGACCTCGATAGGATCGACGATGTTGTTCGGGCCAAAAAGCCCCAGCATTTGCCGCAGGTGTTGACCCCGGAAGAGGTCCAGCGGGTCCTCAGTTTCATGCAGGATACGCACCAGCTTATGGCTCGCTTGCTCTATGGTGCAGGGTTGCGGTTGCTGGAATGCTGCAGACTGAGGGTCAAGGATGTCGACATGCCAGCATCGGACTCTCCGAGAGACCCGATCCACAAGGGCGAAGCATCCGATGTCAGATGGCCAATTGTCTCTACCTTGTAAACGAATGCTTCGCCCCTACCAAATTCGAATTTGTTAGAATGCTGTTGTGTAGGCAGGAGGAAACTAAGACAACCCAGACTCAGGGCGACGGTCGCATAGCTCCCTTGCCCTTAGCCCGGATTTCTCACCACCGGCGTCGCATTTCCCCCCCTGAAGCATTCTCAATGCTTCAGCCTCTCCCGCGTTGGTGCGAGGGGAGCCGATAATTCATTATTGGGTTCTTCTTTCCAATGGAGAGAGGAGGTGGAAAGAAATTATCGAACTGATTGTAGGGAACGCTCGCCGCAGCGTTCCCTACGTTGCCAAGGAGCTCTGAATTCAAATCGTTTCGCTACTCTACTGTTTCTGTTTTCCCCCGGTCGTGAGAAATCCGGGCTAAAGTTTCCCTTGCGTCCAGAGAAGACCATTGGGACTTGAACTGTTGCGCGAGCAAGATACCTTTTCTTACTTGGTTAATTGAACATTGAAGGCTTGCAGAGTATCTGCGGTAGCGCGGTAGAGCTGGGTCAAAGCGACATTAAACTCGGCCAGAGTCCTTATCTCGCGACTCTTGGCTTCCGCGAGTTGGTTTTGACGGGTCAGCACAAAGAAACTGGTTGTGGCGCCTACCTTGAATCGACGCTCTTCACTCTCTAACTGAATTTGGCTGGCTTCTCGGCCGGTGCGGGCCACCCCAACCCGCTCGTGAGCGGAAATGGCACCCTGCAAGGTGTTTCGAACGTCTGCTTCAATGGCCTGCTCGGTTTGCAGGCGAAGGTATTGAAGTTGACGCCCAACCACTTGGGTGCGGGCTAAATTGGCTAGAGCTGTTCGATTGTGGATCGGAAGGTTGAGTTGGACTCCGACTTGAAAACTGCGGTACCGCTGGGCAAACATATTTTCCAGCGAGCTGCCATACCCTCCAATAAAGTTATCGGGGATACCGACTGAATTGGTTGGTGGGTATACGGGGGGCAAGCCTGCGATGCTGGAAAGTTCGTTGAGACGTGCAAAGACCACGGCGGTCTGCTCGTTGAAAAAATTAGGCTGGACAAAGAACGTGCCGGCCAATCCTGTGCTCAAGTAATTCGCGACCAAATCGAGTTGCGGTTTAGCTTGAGACTCGAAGAAGCTGTTGTCGATTTTGTTGGCCTTCGCCTGCAAGTTGAGCTGCGCGAGCTCTGGCCTCAAGGAGAGTGCGCGTTGCAATGCGTCTGGGAGCGCCAGGTCGACCACACTTATCTTTGCGGCATCTGAGGGCTTGAGGTTTTCTTTCCACATGGGGTCTGAACGATCGGGAAGGATTAATTGTTTAAAGACATTTTCAGCCCGATTCACTTCATCCATGGCGAGAAGCAGATCCCCTTTGCGCCTCTCCAGTTCAGCCTGAGCTTCCACGATTTGAACTTGGGCCAAGCTCCCTGCCGCGGCCAATCGCTTGTTCGTCTCCAGTTGGTCACTGGCCCATTGAACCGTTTCTCGTTTCACTTCCATGTCGCTATAGGTGTAATGCAGGACCCAATAGGCTGAAACGACTGCAGTCACGGTATCGATGATCTTCATCTGGAATTGGACATCGCTCAGATCCACTTGATTCTTGGCAATACGAATTTCACGCCGGATCGGATCGATCTTCAGGTCGCGAAGCAAAGGCTGAGTAAAGTTAAGTGATAGAAAGGTATTAAATTGAGGACTTAAATTGGTAAATAGGTTGTTGGTTGAGACCCGGTTGTTGTCAAAGAGGATTGAAAAACTTCCACCTGTAGAAACCTGCTGTTTCCAGGAGAGGCCCCAATAACTCGTATCGGTTGCCACAGCCCCGTTGAGACCCCCACCGAGAAGGCTTCCGACAGGGATGGTTCGTGACTCGTAACGCGGGCCAAATCCGAACGTCGGGTCATAGTTGCCCTGAGCCGCTTTTACACCCAACCGCGTGATCTCGGTATTACCTTGCTCAACTTTGACCCCTGGACTATTGCGTAAGGCCAGCTCAATGGATTCTTGCAGGGAAACCTGTCTTTCCTTTGAGGTGTCTATCCCGACCAGCTCGAACGGGATTTCCCGGTTAGAACCGGTCTGGCCCTGCGCGATGGCAGGCGTGGGACAAAACCAATTCAGTACCAAGAGAATGAAAATAGACTTATACGGAAAATGTCTTTGCGCGTTCATGAGCAAAATATCTCCAAAGAATGGATGGAGCCACGGGATGTCTATTACTGATGCCTGGCTACAATGCGAAATTTCGAACCCTGGATCTAGACTAAGTTGCAGAGGCCCGAGTTGTAGCTGGCTCCGCTGGGACCGGCCGGGGCCGGCGTCCCCGGCTACAGCAACTACCGCGAGTTTGTGAGATCGAGCTCTAGCCCCTTCCAAACATATTGAGAAAAGCCGAGAAGGAGGAGGCCAGTCGCTCACGGAGGCGCGACCGGGTTCCCGAAGCAAAGCGAGCCATCCGCTCCCAGACCAAGGAGGTAGCCACATCGTCAAACAGTGAATAGGCCACCGGAATCGCCAGCAGAGTCAACAGCAAGCACAGGCTCTGCCCCCCGATCACAATGATGGCGACCGAGCGTCTCATTCCTGACCCTGCTCCGACACCAAAGGCCATCGGCAGCATCCCCGCCACGAGTGCGAAGGTCGTCATCAAAATGGGTCGCAGCCGGTCTTTGCAACCCCGAATGATGGCCTCAAATCTGGGTACCCCTTGCTCGCGCAGCTTGTTCATATGATCAATCTGCAATATGGAGTTCTTCTTGACCACCCCAAACAGCATCAAAATCCCCAGTGAGGAAAAAATATTGATGGTCTGATGGAATGCATAGAGCGAAATGAGGGCGAACGGGATGGCCATCGGCAGGCTTAGCAAGATCGTGATCGGGTGCAAAAAGCTTTCAAATTGGGCAGCCAATACCATGTACATGAAGATGCAGGAAAGAAAAAAGGCAATGATGAAGGCCATTCCGGCTCGCCCCAGCTCACGGCTTCGACCCTGCAATCCTGTATGGTAAGTCGGATCCAGATTCAAGGAGGCGACGGCTGGCTCCAACTTGGCCAAAACAATACTCAGAGCCTGCCCTCTCTCGATGTTGCCGCTGATCGTCACTTGCCGCTGGCGATTGTAGCGGTCAATCTGTCCGGGCCCCACCCCTTCATTCAAGGCAACGACGCTGCTTAGCTGGACGTTACCCACTGTTGCTGAAGGGATATAGAGTCTCGACAAGTGTTCCGCGCTAGACCGGTTCTCTCGATCGACTTGTAATCGTACTTCATAGCGATTATCCCCTTCCCGGAAAGAACTCACTTCTTCACCGGCCACCATCGTGCGCAGACTGCCGGCAATGGCCTGAACATCCAACCCAAGATCCGCGGCTTTGGCGCGATTGATGTGAGCTCGCAACTCCGGCTTCCCTAATTCCAGGGTTGTGTTGATGTCGACGACTCCGGGAATGGATTTCACAATCTGGCGAATCTTTTCTGAATATTCCGCCAGCTTTTCCAGGTCGGGCCCTTGAATCGTATACAACAAATCGGCATTGGTGAAACCACCGGCTGAGAAGTAATTGGGATATTGAATCGCGATCCGCAAATCATTCTTATACGGATTCATCTTTTGCCGGGCCATTTCCATGATCTCGGCCTGGGAATACTTTCGTTGATCGATCGGAACAAGCTGAAGAGAGAACGCAGCAAAGTTGACTTGTCGCTGGGAATCCGCTCCAACGGTTGAGAGAATCGAAGAGACGCCAGGCAGGGTCCCCAACTCCTTCTCCAGTTGCTCCACCAGTGCCGCACTCCCTTTTAGCGAGGTCCCATCCGGACTTTTGGCCAGAACTTCGATCTGACTCTGATCATCCTGCGGGATGAAGTCTTTTCCCGTAAGCATGAATAGCGGAACCGTGGATAAGATGACCCCGACCGAAATGAGCGAAACCGCTAGCCGATGCTCCATGGACCAGACCAACAGGTTGACGTAAGTGCGCTCAATCCAGGAATAGAACTTTGATTCCTTGGTGGACTTCTGAGGATGCTCGACGCTATTTTGAGCTTTCTTCAAAAAACGGGAGCACAACATGGGGGTTAGCGTGAAGCTGACCAACAGAGAGACCATGATCGAAAAGGCCGCCGTGAAACCAAAACTGCTCATGAACCGACCCACGATTCCACCCATGAAGGCAACGGGTAGAAAAATGATCACCAACGACATGGTGGTGGCCATGACGGCCAATCCGATATCGGCGGTTGCCTCGCGGGCGGCCTGGATGGGAGGCATCTTCTTTTCTTCGATGAATCGAAAGATGTTCTCGAGAACCACAACCGCATCATCAATGACGATTCCGACACTCAGTGTTAGGGCCAGCATCGTCATGTTATTCAAGGTGAAACCCATGTACCACATCAGCGTATAAGTGGAAATGATGGAGGTGGGAATGGCAATCGCGGCAATCACGGTGGCCCGCAAGTTGGCGATGAAGAGCAGGCAAACCATTGCAGCAAAGAATCCCCCGAGGATGAGGTGTTCTTGGACCGCATCAAACGAGTTCTTAATAAACGTGGATTGATCCCGAACGATCAGAAGTTTGAAATCCGGGGGCAATATCCCTCTGATGTCGTCGAGACGCTCCTTCACGGCTGCCACAACCGTCAAGGTATTCGTCCCCGATTGTTTACGAACCTCGAGGACGACCGCTTCTTTCCCATTCAAGCGCGCCAGAGAGCGGGGTTCCTCCACGCCGTCTTCGACCGTGGCCACGTCGGAGACTCGCACTGGAGAACCATTCACTGTTTTCAAAACAATCTGGCTGAATTCCTCAACCTTAAGGACCCGGCCCAGCGTGCGCAAGGTCAATTCCCGGATACCCTGGTCCACCCAGCCTCCCGGGATCTCCACATTTTGTGAGGCGAGTGCCCTTCGAACCTCATCAATTGTCAGGTTGTAGGAGAGGAGTTTGTCAGGGTTTAACCAGACATGAATCTCCCTTTTCCGGTCACCCACAAAACGGACTTGACCCACACCGCTGAGGGACTCCAGAGACTGTTTCACTTGTTTGTCCACGACTTCCGTAATCTCTCGCGTGGACCGTGAGGCTGAAATCGCAATCGAGACGATTGGAAATGCGTCCGGGTCCATTCTCTCGATGACTGGGGGATCGATTTCGCGCGGCAGCGTGCCGACAATTCGCCCCACCCGATCTCGAATATCCTGCGCGGCCTCGGCAGGGTCGCGTTCCAGGACAAACGTCACGAAAACTTGGGAAACTCCCTCCAGAGAGACCGAGCGCATCTCATCGATTCCGCTGGCCGTGTTGCACGCCTCTTCCACTTTCTTGGTGATTTCCGTCTCAATCTCTTCGGGCGAAGCTCCGGGGAGAACGGTGGTGACAGCGACGACGGGGAAATCTACTTTAGGGAAAAGGTCTACTCCCAATTTCGAGTAACTGGCAAATCCAATCACGACCAGTGCCATGATCAGCATGGTTGCGAAGACGGGTCTCCGGATGCAAATTTCAGCAAGTTTTTGCACTTAAGACTCCTTCCCCTGGACAGCCACGCCATTCGAGAGCCGGCTCAACATGTCAACGGCAATGCGTTCGCCTACTTTGGCGCCTTCAAGAATCTCAACATAGCCTCCATCTTGGATTCCGGTCTTCACGATCCGTTCAACCGCCCGGCCATCTTGAATGACGAAGAGCTTGGTCAGGCCTGCAAAGTTGATGAGTGCATTGGCGGGGACCATGACGGCGGAGGACTGTTTCTCCACCAGCAAACTAACCTTGGCGAAAAGTCCCGGCTTGAGTTCACCCGAGGTATTCTCCACGGTCGCTTCTACTGTTAGAGTCCGGGCTTTTTCATCCAGGGCAGGACTGATGCGGCTGATCAAACCCTTGAAGGAACGGCCCGGGTAAGCATCGACCTTCAGCGTCACAGGCATATTCACCCGGATGGAGGATACGGCGACCTCGGGAATGACTGCCTGGAGACGGAGTGGATTGGATTTGACGATGGTTACGATGCGCGTTTCTGCCTTAATGTATTCACCGCGCGTGACATGACGCAGGCTGACGATTCCATCCATTGGAGAGACAATAGTCGCGTCGCTGAGCTGCTTTCGGGCCAATTGAAGTTCCGCGATCCGTTGATCGATGAGTGACACTTGATTTTGAAAATTGTCCAGCGCTGCCTGGTAGCGAGCCTCCGCACTGCGATGGCCCATTTCAGCAACATCAAATTGTTCTTGAGCGATATCCCCGTTCTTGATGAGGGTCTTGGCACGATCAAAACGAAGCTTGGCCTCGTCCAGCGCTGCTTTGGCTTGCCGGACTTCCGGGTTTTGCTCCGGGTCCGGATGCGGTACCTCTGCGCGTAATCCGAGGCGAACTCTGACTTGTTGGAGAGCGGCGTTAGCTTGATCCACCCGCCATTGGTACTCTTTTTGTGAAATGCGCGCCAGAACCTGGCCGCGTCTCACCACACTCCCTAGATCAACGGGCAATTCTTCGATGATTCCTTTAACTTCGCTGCTGATGACGACTTCCTCATCTGCCTTGAGGGTACCGACTACTTCAACCGAACGTTCCACATTTCGCTCGACGACGGTGCCGGTTCTCACCACAATCGGATCGGACAGGCCACTGGCCGATGCCAGCTCCTGCTGTTTTGCCCGAGAGCAGGCTCCAGACCAGAGGAGGATGAGAATCCAGCCCAGAACGAATGTTCGGCTCATTGGAGTTTTGGATGTCATGACGACCGCTTCTTTCGTGAAGGCCGGATGAGAACGCCTTCCAGGAAGACTTTAGAGAATTCTCGGGCCATCTCTTTGTTGGTTTTTTGTAATAGCGGATCCTTATAGATGATCCGGATCAAGGAGTGATGACTCACCATCCCCATGAAGGCGCGGACTAGAATCATAGGGTCCGTCTTCCGGAAGATCTTCTCGGACATTCGCCGGGCGATATAGTTCCCGAGCCACTCATAAACGGGGCGAACCTGAGTTTCCATAAACAAAAGAGAAAGTTTGTGCCCCTCGAGCCCGCTGTAGAGAAGCAAACGAAGCAGTTCGGGCTCCCGCCGATGAGTTTCCAAGATCTTGAAAGCGACTGATTCAAAGACCGCCATATCGTCTTTGGATTGCATGGCTTGGCCGATTTCGGAGTAGAAGGTTGCACTCTCATCGCAGATGAGGAAATCAATAATCGCAGCATAAAGATCTTCTTTGGTGGCAAAGTGTCTGAAGATGATGGCCTCGCTCACGCCGGCTGCTTTGGAAATCTCCCGAGTGGTGGTCCCATCAAAACCCTTGCGGGAGAAAAGATCCATTGCGACCTGGATAATCTGGTGCCGACGCTGGGGTGACGGCATTTTATGCACGGCAACTTTTGGAACGAGGTCGGTGTTTTTTAACATACGGTCCTTCCCACAACATGCGGTCCTCCAAATGGAAGACCCATGTTCGTAATTAATTACTAACATAGGTTGGTGCCTCGGTCAAATGGTTTCAGGAGATTGCCAAGGAGTCAGGAGGGAGGGCCTGAAGAAAGAGTGTTGAGGAAGTTAGCCCGGATTTCTCACCGCCGGGGGAAAACAGAAGTAGAGTAGCGAAGCGATTTAAATTCAGAGCTCCTTGGCAACGTAGGGAAAGCTGCGGCGAGCGTTCCCTACAAACAGTTCGACAATTTCTTTCCACGTCCTCTCTCCCTTGGAAAGAGGAACCCAATAATGAATTATCGGCTCCCCTCGCCCAACGCGGGAGAGGGGGTCGGGGATGAGGGGGAATGCGGCGCTGGTGGTGAGAAATCCGGACTAGGCTAAGTTTGATGTCAAGAATGGGTCCTCGCATTCATCGCGATACGCCCAGTTGGTGTGGAAGTCCGGGCTAGAAGCCTATTCCACTAGCCGTGAGTCCCATGCCAGAGCCAGAGAAGGGAACCGTGAGATCCCAAGAGTTTACGTCGGCTTCAGATTGAGAAGGAAAGGGGTACCGCAATGGTTCCCCGCAATGGATCTGCTTGACACGGGTTTTCAGGCCGATGCAGGCAACCGAGACTTCCCGCGACGATGCAAGCGCGCCTATCGTATAAAATCGACTCAGGGCGGATCCTAATGGTTATGATTGTGATGATTCTTCCCGATGAACGGTCTCCGGGGAAAAGGCGGGTACGCAAACAGCAATGTATTCGGCACCGTCCGGATCGGGGCTGCTATATTGGACCCATTCTCCTCGGTGGGCAATGACGGCTTCTCCGGCCCGGACGTGAAATTCCTTTTGCTGAGTCTTGACGTGAAGCGTCCCTCTCAAGACGAGAGTATATTCGTCAAATTCAGGAACTTGTCCGGGCTCAAACCAGCCACTGGGACTTCGCATCCGCGCGACGCTCACGGTCTCCGTCTGCGTGTTGACCCGTCCGATAAATTCTTCAATGATCTTGGGCTTGTTTCCCGCGGCCTGAATAATGGTAGGTCTCTCGACAAAAGTTGGCATGGAATATTCCTTTGAGATGCATTTTTCGCAAGAAGTGAGTCCGGTAAGCTCGGCTCCGGATTTTAAGAGTTCCTAGCCAGCTCCGAAAATTGTCGGGAAAGTGGATCGGTGTTTACTATTTTGGAGCGCCGATACTGTTCAAGGATTGAACCGCGCCGCTCTTAACCCCGGCCTGCACGCGGAACGGAACTTTTACTTTTCGGAGGTCATTATTCAACAAAAAAATCCCATTGCTCTTGTCTCCGAGGACACTCAAGAAGACTTTAGTTCCCTCGCGTGGTGCTGAGTTACGGATCATGGCGTCCTCGACCTGATCGAGAACTACGGCAGGAGTCTCTGTCTCCAGCTTTGCCTGCCTTCCGGTAAATTCATCGATCTCGAGGCCCTGAATATCCTGCAGGTAAAGGGCACTCTCCCATTTATTGGATTCCGGTTTGTCCCAGATGACATCGACATCCTTGAGCTTCAGGTCTTTTGCCCAGCGGAACTGCATGGCATGAACTGCCTTTTGGCCGTAAGCAGTCGGGTCAGATGAAAGGAAGAGCCGAATACTTTCCAGACTCACTCCCTCCAAATAACTTTCGGGATGCCCATTGATCATGGAAGTCCCCTTGCCACGGGCAATGATATTTTTCAGCAGAACGTTGCGAATGGACCCAATCGGCGTGTCTTTCGGTTGACGCGGGTCCAGATCGCTGGTGCGCTTGATGTTGAAGTGGATGGGATCCCCATCTCCCCACCAGAACCAGTCGAAGGCAATTGTTTCCACGGTGAGGTTGGAAAGAATGACGTCACTGACGTACCCTTTGTTAAACACCATGAACGCGATTCCCCGATTAGAACTTGTGATCACACAATTATCGATGACCACTTTCCGGACGGCGACCATATTGCCATCACAAAATTTGATTGCACTGGAAGCCGAAGAAAACCGGCAGTTGGTTACCGTAATGTTTTCGCAGGCCAAAGGGGGCCCAAACGCATTGGAAGAATAAAACACCAGGGCATCATCACCGGTTTCAATCGTGCTGTTACTGATATGCAGGTCCTTGCAGCCATCAGGGTCAATGCCGTCGGCCCACACGCCTTCTTTCAGGCTGCTATGCACGTAGATCCCATCGATCACAACGCGTTCGCAGGCATAAGGGTTAATGTTCCAACTGCGGGAGCGTATGAAGGATAGACCCGTAATGCGGACATCTTTGCAGCGGACGAGCAGGAGCAGTCGGGGATAAATCGTCTCATTCGGGATGCCTTTCGGGAATGGGCGCATCAAAGGCTTCCCCAATGATTTCATCAATAAGCTATTCGAACGAATATAGGCGTCATCGATGTCATCCAAATGCCATTCATACTCACTCTGGCCGTCGAGAGTTCCACGGCCTTCGATGCTGATGTCCTCGAGATCCTGCCCATAGATTAAGGCTGCCCAATGGGCTTTTTCGTAAGCGGAGTTATCCATGGTGGCATACAGAGTAGCCCCGCCCTCGATATGAAAACGCACATGACTACGCAATCGAATCTGGCCGGAAGTGTATTCACCAGGGGGGAGGTAGACCATGCCCCCTCCGGCAGCGGAGCAGGCTTCAATAGCCTTCTGAATGGCCGGAAGAGCGTTATCACCCTTCTTTCCGGTGGCTCCATAATCCTTGACATTGAAGACAGCCGGGCCGGAAGCCGCATCGACATGCGGTTGGGAAACAAGTGCGATCATTCCTATGACCGAGCTGACAATGATTCTTTTCAGAATAAGCTTGTGCATTGGGCTTAATTTCTCCATTTACGAAAGATGACTGCGTTCAAGAAATTGATCTGCCACGGTTCCCCACCCCTTCCGTCGAAGTGTCCCTTCCAGAGGCGGAACAGGCAAATGATTTGACTTCAATTCAGAGGGAATCTTATCATCACTCTGAGATTCCTCATACAGTTCCTGATGCCTTTCAATGCATCAGGGTCTAAAGTGATTTCGGATCATCATCAATCATTGTTTCCTTCAATCACTAAGCCGCTAGAAGAAAGTCCGACAAGGAGACCCCCATGCCAACGTCCAGAGAGCGACTCTTGACTGCACTCGAACATCGCGAGCCAGATCGAGTCCCCATTGATTTCGGAGGGAATCAAACCGGGATTCATAAGTTTGCTTACCAGAAGTTGATCGGTCACCTAGGCCTGAAAGAAGAATTGGTCATCCTGGATATCGTACAACAGCTCGCCAAACCTTCCGAGGCCATACTCCAGCGGCTTCACGTGGACACCCGTTACGTTTGGGCCAGAGGAGCGGGAAGATTTAAAGGGGATGTCGTCCATCGAACGCGAGATGGGCAAATCTGGCAAGATTTTACGGATGAGTTTGGGGTTACCTGGTCTATGCCTGACCGCTCCCCGAATTACTTTGACATCTCCCATTCCCCTTTAGCCGGGTTGTCCTTAGAACAAATCAAAAACTATCCTTTTCCTCAAGGAGATGATCCCTCAAGATTTGAAGGCCTCCGTGAACGGGTTCTGACGCTCAAACGCGATACTCCTTTTGCCGTCGTGAGCGGTATTTCCGGAGTGGTCTACGAATATTGCTGGTACCTTCGAGGTCTTGAGAACCTATTTACCGACATGATGGAACGCCCGGAGATTTTGGAAACACTTCTTGATCGCATGCTGAAATTCTGGTTGGACTGGTTCCGCTTATTTCTGGCGGAGGTGGGTGACGTCGTGGATGTCATTATGATCGGTGACGATCTCGCTGGCCAAAAGGGCCCTCTCTTCTCACCTTCAATCTATCGGGCGTTGATCAAACCGCGGCAAAAGCGCCTCGTCCAGTACATCAAATCCCGCACACCGGCCAAAATCTGGTACCACTCTTGTGGGGCTGTGGTGGAATACATTCCGGATTTACTGGATAACGGTGTCGACATCCTCAATCCAGTGCAGATTTCGGCAAAAGGGATGGATCCCACAAAGCTCAAGGCAGAATACGGCGACAAATTGTCTTTTTGGGGTGGGGCCATCGATTCTCAGCACGTCCTCCCGAGAGGGACGCCAGAGGAAGTACGAGAGAGCATTCGCCGCAATATCGAAGCCTTTAAGCCTGGCGGTGGATATGTCTTTAACAACGTCCATAATATTCAATCCGATGTGCCGCCTGAGAATATTCTTGCCATGTACGATGCCGCGCTGGAGTTTGGTCGGTACTAAGTGGAGAGCCATTTGATCGAAGAGTGCTGTTCCCAGCGTGAGTGGCGGATTAGTCTGGATCTCCACTCGTCATACCAAGGGTCAGCCGATAACCGACGCACAAGTAGACTTCTGAGAGTGCTCTCCAGAATATTTCGAGAAACCAAAAATGGGGGTTGGGCCACGCAGTGAGAGGGTCCGCGGTTATGGCCAAAGAAGATAAGGGAACGGATTCTAATAATATGGGGAAGACAATCCTACTCGAGGTAGGGTCCATTTTCTTTTCCGGAGATGAGGGGTAACGATTCATGCGATGGCGCCATTGGTTGATCGGTTCTCTAATGATCCTTGTATTTCAGTCACCTTCCGAAGCAGTTGCTAAACGGCCTTTCCGCTTCGAAGAAATGATTAAGATTCAGCGAGTTTCAGATCCACAGCTCTCACCGGATGGAAGGTGGGTGGCCTTTACAGTGACGGTCGCTGATCTTGAAAAGAATACTCTTAACAGTGACATCTGGTTAGTGCCTGCCTCAGGCGGAGAGCCTCGTCAGATAACGCAAGGCTCAAAGAATAATGAAAGACCCCGCTGGTCACCCGACAGCAAACGGATTGTTTTTGTTTCGAACCGCTCCGGAATTCCTCAGCTTTGGATCCTTTCCCTTGACTCAGGGGAAACGAGCTCAGTCAAAACCGGCGGATTGGAAGCTTCCGGCGTGCTTTGGTCACCCGACGGCAAGAATTTAGCATTTGTTTCCAATGTCTACCCAGACTGTCCCGATATCCGATGTAACTCGGAACGAGAGAAACAAAGAGTTGCAAATCCGATCCAAGCCCGAACCCTTGACCGGCTTCTCTACCGCCATTGGAACTCCTGGAAGGACGGGAAGCGGAGCCACCTTTTTGTCGTTCCAGCCGAAGGGGGTATCCCGCGCGATCTCTCCCCGGGAGATTATGATGTTCCGCCTTTTTCATTGGGGGGACCTGACGATTATGCCTTTTCTCCGGATGGCAAAGAAATGTGCTTCGCCAGAAACATCGACCAAGATGAAGCGCTGAACACGAATAAGGACCTCTTTGTCGTTCCTGTGGACCATAGCCAGGAGGCCAGGAAGATCACGACGAATGCAGGCGCTGATCAATCGCCACTCTACTCCCCGGATGGGCAGTTCATTGCCTTCAGATCACAGCAACGCTCCGGCTACGAAGCGGATTGCTGGCATTTGCTGGTGTATGATCGCAAGAGCGGCAGCATCAATAGCCTCACCCGTGACGTGGACCAAAGTGTGGAGAATTTTGTTTGGAGTCCGGATTCGAAGAGTCTTTATTTGATTGCAGGCGATCAAGCTCTATACCCGGTCTATCAGTTAGACATCCAAACCCGATTAAACCGTAAGCTCATCGACTCACACTTCAATGAAGACCTGCAGGTCAGCCCGGATGGCAAACGACTGGTTTTCTTGCAGCAAAGTTTCACCACGCCATTTGAAATATATTCATCGAAATCCGACGGCAGCCAGCTTACGGCGCTGACCCGCCTCAACCAATCCCTCTTGTCAGATCTTGCTCTGCCAGAACCTCAGTCCATTTGGTTTGATGGGGCAGATGGAACGAGAATTCAGGCTTGGATCGTTACCCCCCCGGGCTTTGACCCGAAAAGGAAATATCCGTTGTTGTTGCTCGTTCACGGAGGACCCCAGCAGGTATGGAGTGACTCGTTTCACTATCGATGGAACGCAAACATCTTCGCCAACCAGGGGTATGTCGTGCTTATGCCCAATCCTCGCGGAAGCCCGACGTTTGGGCAGCGCTTTACGGATGAAATTCGTGATGACTGGGGAGGGAAGGCTTACCAAGATTTGATGAAGGCTGTTGACCACGTGCTGACTCTGGGGTACGTTGATCCAGACCGGATGGCAGCCGGAGGCGCATCTTATGGTGGTTACATGGTCAACTGGATTGCCGGCCATTCGGACCGGTTTAAATGCTTGGTGTCTCATGCGGGCGTCTTCAACTTAACCAGTAAGTATGGTGTCACCGAGGAACTGTGGTTTCCGGAATGGGAGTTTAAGGGCACGCCCTGGACGAATCGACAATCTTACGAGCAATGGTCGCCTCACCATTTCGTCAAGAACTTCAAAACTCCGATGCTGGTCATTCATGGCGAGTTAGACTTTCGGGTCCCCGTGGGTGAAGGGTTTCAGCTGTTTACCGCTTTGCAGCGACAAAAAGTTCCTTCGAAAATGCTGTATTTTCCGGACGAAGGCCATTGGATCACAAAACCGAAAAACAGCCAGTTCTGGTACCAGACATTCATCGAGTGGCTGGACACGTACTTAAAGTAAGGAACCAGTTGCAAGGACGAGGGAACAAGGGAGCATGCAGGCATAAGCAGGTTAATCGGAATATCCAACTGTTAGAATAGAGAATCTGAGGAATATGGCTGAGCAACGACGTTCACTGATAGCCGCAGAAGGGAAATTATCCATTGCACGAATCGTTGACGACCTCTGTCGCCAACGAGAGTGGGGCGATTGTATTGCCCATGTGGAGCATTATCCTGCACAAGAAGCCCAGTGGGCCGATTTCCCCAAAAGCGTCACGGGTGATGTTCAGGAAATCTTCCATCGACGCGGTATTGAAAAGCTCTATGCCCATCAGGCGGACGCGATCGAAGCAGTTCTCAATCGCAAGAATGTTGTGGTTGTCACCCCGACGGCTTCTGGCAAAACCCTTTGTTATAACCTCCCCGTTTTGAACACCCTTTTCTCAAACCCCGAGTCGCGCGCCCTCTACCTCTTTCCTACCAAGGCGCTGGCCCAAGACCAGATGGAAGAGCTCTATCAGTTGATTCAGCTTTCCGGGAAAGACATCAAGACGTTTACTTATGATGGGGACACGCCGCAAGACGCGCGAAAGGCTATTCGAAGCCAAGGTCACGTGGTGGTCAGCAACCCGGATATGCTGCATGCAGGGATTCTCCCTCATCACACCAAGTGGGTGCAGCTTTTTGAGAACCTGAAATATGTAGTGATTGACGAACTCCATACTTACCGCGGTGTCTTTGGAAGCCATCTGACCAATGTGTTGCGCCGTATGAAACGAATTTGTGCGTTTTATGGTTCTCACCCGCAGTTCATCTGTTGTTCGGCCACCATTGCCAATCCGAAGGATCTCGCGGAGAAGCTTCTAGAAGAAGAAGTCGAGCTCATTAGTAATAACGGAGCTCCTCGGGGAGAGAAATATTTTGTTTTTTATAATCCTCCGGTGGTCAATAAGCAATTGGGAATTCGAAGATCGTACGTCAATGAGACGCGTAAAATCGCCCTGAACTTCCTCAAACGGGGGTTGCAAACAATTGTCTTTGCCAATAGCCGGCTGGTCACTGAGATTCTGGTCACCTATCTGAAAGATGCGTTAGAAAAAAGCGTACTTTCCAAAGAATTAATCCGTGGCTACCGTGGCGGTTATTTGCCTTTAGAGCGCCGCGAGATTGAAAAGGGCCTTCGTGAAGGGAAGATTCTAGGTGTGGTCGCGACGAGCGCGCTGGAATTGGGTGTTGACATTGGGAGTCTCGAAGTGTGCGTCATGGCGGGCTATTCCGGGACGATTGCCTCCACCTGGCAGCGGGCCGGACGCTCCGGAAGACGCTCCGGGACTTCTGCGGCTGTGCTGGTTGCGAGCAGTGCTCCTCTCGACCAGTTCATCATCCAGAATCCTGCCTACTTCTTTGGACAGTCTCCCGAGCATGGACTCGTGAATCCTAATAATCTGGAGATTCTGCTCAACCACGTCAAATGCGCCGTATTTGAATTGCCCTTCCGCCAAGGGGAGAAATTTGGCAGTTTGGAGGTTGAAGAAATTTTGAAGTACCTTGAAGAGAATGGTTTTGTCCACCGGGCCCAGGATCAATGGCATTGGACCAGTGAATCTTACCCTGCCGACGCAGTGAGTTTGCGATCGGTAAGTTCCGATAATTTTGTCGTGCTCGATATTACGGCGGAGCCGAAGATCATGAGCAAGGTGGATTTCCCCAGCGCGTTAACGACTCTGCATGAAAAAGCGATCTATATTCATGAAGGGCGTCAATATTTTGTTGAAAAACTCGATTACAAAGAGAGGCGAGCTCATGTAAGACAAGTCGAGACAGACTACTTCACAGATGCCATCTCATATACCAAAGCCAAGATACTCGAAGCTTTTGAGAGCGACCCCCTTAGGAATTCGGTCCGAAATCATGGTGAAATTCACTTCACGACCCAAGTGGTTGGGTTCAAGAAAATCAAATTCTATACGCTTGAAAATGTGGGAGCCGGCGACCTGGAATTACCCGAGCAAGAAATGCATACGACCTCCTACTGGCTGACACTCCCTCGTGAGCTGATGGACACACTCCCCTATTCGCCTTCGGTTCGACTTGGCGGAGTACGCGGTCTGGCTGAGGCGATGCGTCAGATGGCCGCCTTGTTTTTGATGTGTGATGCGAGAGATATTCAGGTCACGATTGAAGAAAACCATCCCCTGGACTCCAACGGGCCATCCACCGGCTCGATTCCTCCATCCGGGGCAGGAATTGGCGCAGGACTTTTCGAACCGAATATCTTCATCTATGACAATTACCCCGGAGGGATAGGATTGAGCGTGCCCCTTTACGAGATGCACGACCGCGTCTTACAGGAAACCGCCCGCCTCATTCGCAGTTGCCCTTGCAAAGAGGGCTGTCCCAGTTGCGTGGGTCCCCAAGGGATTGCGGGTGACCTGAGCAAGCAAGTGGCCCTTGAGATTTTGAATCGAATTCTGTAATTCTCTATGAAGTTCCTGGAAAAACTGCGTCAAGAAGAAAATCTAAAGAAGAAGAACGAGACACGATTAAACCCCTCTGTCGATCGGTTGCAGCCGTTGATGGGGACAGAACCGGAAGGGGTCTCGAGCCAGGCTCCAAGGGATCCCCAGGAAATTCTGCGAAAGGCGCTCGCCAAGCGGCGTAAGAAACAGCCGGAAACGACGAGGCCTGTGGATGAGTTGCTCCCGGATCGGGAGCGGAGTGCAAGTATTCTCGGTGGGCGGAGTCTTTCGAACGAATTGGGATCGTACATTTATCGGTTGGAGCAATGTGCCCAATCCTGTCCCGATCTGAAGGTCAGTAGCCGAAACTTGATTTCCAAAATTTCAGGGCTAGTCTCATGGCTCCAAGGGGGGCAGACGGTCTCAGAATTAGGGCAGGTTGTTTTTCTAGACACGGAGACCACGGGGCTTTCCGGCGGGACCGGAACCTATGCCTTCCTGGTTGGAATCGGCTCTTGGGATGGGTCCGCGTTCATTGTCGAGCAGTTTTTCATGCGTGATTTTCATGAAGAGCCTGCTCTGTTGCAAGCTCTTGAGGAACGTTTGAAGTCGGCTCGCGTGTTGATTACCTTCAATGGCAAATCATTTGATATTCCCTTGCTGAAATCCCGATTTACCTTGACCCGGAGGACCTGGCCGCTCGATTCAGTGTTCCATGTGGACTTGCTTTTCCCGGCCCGAAGAATCTGGAAACTCCGCTTGGGGGATTGTCGTTTGGGAAATCTTGAAAAAGAAATTCTCGGGGATGAGCGACCTGAAGATGTTGCCGGAAATCTCATCCCTCAAATCTATTTCAATTACACGCGTTCAGGCAATCCTGCAGGCATTCGCAAGATTCTCAAACATAATTTCAGCGATATCGTGACCCTGGCCCGGCTGACATTGAAGGTGAGCGAAATTCTACATGGAAAGGAAAAGACCGCCCTCTTCCCTGAAGAACTTTTCAGTGTTGGAAGCTACTTTAACCAGTTGGGAGAGCGCGAAGCGGCCATGGACTGGAATCAAGCTGCGTTGAGCTTCCCGCTTCAGAGGGATCTGCGATTAGCCGCGATGAAAACCCTTGCCACGTCGTACCGATCCCGAAGGCTTTTTTCACAAGCCGTTGAATTGTGGAACAGCCTGATCGAAGAATCTGCCTCATTTCATGAAGAGGCCTACGAAAGTCTTTCCGTTCACTATGAACATCGTGAGAAGAACCTAGCCAAAGCTCTGGAATTGACAGAACAAGCCATTCCGCAGGTCGGCCGAGAAACCTCTCGAGTTCGTTGGATGTGCCGGCGGGACCGTCTTCTGAGAAAGATTCAGAAAGAGCAGAGAATGACTCAATTTGCATTCTCAACTCCCTCGCGTTGATCGTCGGGCGCGGCGAAGAAGTTTCCTGCCCATGCCTTCGCAGGGTGGCGCCACCCACGCAAGTTCAATACCTGGGAAGCGCGAGATTGTCTTACAGGCTTTGTTTCACTCGATGCCCGCCTTCAATTGCGCTCCGGATTGACTTTCAAGAGTTTCAGTTTTCGGTAAAGGTGACTTCGTTCGATGCCCAGGGCATCTGCGGTATGGGTCACGTTCCCCTGATTCTCTTCCAGCTTCTTCAGGATGTATTCCCGATCGAATGCTTGTCGGGCTTCAGACAGGCTCTTCGCATCTGACGGGTCCTCCGCCACGGAAGGCCCTTTCAATAATACCGAGGGCAAGTGACGGGTTTCCAGACGGTTTCCGTGAGTCATGATCACCATCCGTTCCACCAGATTCTTGAGCTCACGCACGTTTCCTGGCCAAAAATACGACTTCAAAAATTCCATCGCCTCACTCGATATTTGTTTGGGTTTGCGCCCATAGAGGTTTGAATATTCCGCAATAAAATATTCCGTCAAGACCGGAATGTCTTCAACTCGCTCGCGCAGGGGAGGAACGTAGAAAGGAATGACGTTCAGCCGATAGAAGAGATCCTGGCGAAAATTGCCTTTTTCCATTTCTTCATCCAAATTCTTGTTTGTGGCGGCGATGATGCGCACATCGACGGAGACCGGGGCAGAGGATCCCACAGGTTCGAATCGTTGCTCCTCCAGAGCGCGGAGAACCTTGGCTTGAGTCTTTAAACTCATATCACCGACTTCATCCAGAAAGAGCGTTCCGCCGTCGGCCTTTTCAAACTTTCCGATTTTATGCTGTGTTGCTCCGGTGAAGGCTCCTTTGATGTGGCCGAATAATTCGCTTTCGATGAGTTCGTCCGGGATGGCTGCGCAATTGACTTCAATGAAAGGCGCGGCATTTCGTAGACCTTGATGATGCAGGGCGTGAGCGACTAATTCCTTCCCAGTCCCACTCTCTCCGTAAACTAAAACACGCCCATTGGTTGGGGCAGCGATCTGAAGTTGTTGGCGCAGGGCTTTCATCGAGACACTGTTCCCGACAATTCGATATCGGTTCCCCAATTCCGTTTTGAGCGTCTTGTTCTCTTCGAGGAGGTGTTTATGGTCCAGCGCGTTCTTGATGACCAATAATGTCTTTTCGATCGACAAGGGTTTCTCGATGAAATCGAAGGCCCCAAGCCGGGTGGCTTTGACGGCCGTTTCAATTGTCCCGTGCCCTGAAATCATCACGACAGCAGCGGCGCAGCTCATTTTATTCAGAACCGCGAGGGTTTCCAGGCCATCCATCAAGGGGAGCCAAACATCGAGCAAAATCAATTCAAACGACTTATTCTCCAACAGAGAGACACAGGCCTCTCCACTCTCAACCGCTTCAACCTTGTAGCCCTCCTCCTTAAGCACCGCGCTCAAGGATTTCCGGATGCCGATTTCGTCGTCAACAATGAGAATGGTGTTGCGTGCCACGTGTCAAGCCCTCATGAAATTATCTGTCTTGTACTTTCGTTGAGTTCATCGGGTGGGGAGCTCCAGAACAAAACTGGCTCCTCTTGGGTAATTATCTTCAACATGAATATAGCCTTTGTGGTCCGCAATGATTCGGCTCACGATGGCTAATCCCAGGCCAGTTCCTCGCTTCCGCGTTGAAAAATAGGGGAGGAAAAGTTTGTCTTTGTCGGCAGGGGTAATTCCGTGGCCCGAATCTCGAATGATGATCTGAATGGTTTCATTCTTACTTGAGAAACAGCTTAGGACCGTGAGCTCCTTCTGCGGCGCATCCTCCATCGCTTCGATTGCATTGTCGAATAGGTTTACAAAGACGCGCCTCAATTGCTCTGGATCCACAGGAATATCAGGTAAATCCGGCCCTAATTCTTTAATTAGGCGGATGCCTTCAAAACGGCCATTGTAAGAGGAAAGCGCATTTTCGATCAACTGATTCAGATTCGCAGACACCATATTCGTATTCGGCAGGCGGGCAAATCGGGAAAACTCGTCCACCATCGATTTCAATGTCGAAACTTCCTGCGTGATCGTCTGGACGCACTCCTGCAACACGAGATCAAATCCGTTCGAACCCCTTCGAGGAAAGAGCAAATCAGTCTTAGACTTTGCGTAATTCTTCAGCAGCCGATCGGCTGACAATTGAATGGGAGTCAAAGGATTCTTGATTTCATGAGCCATCCGTCGCGCGACTTCCCGCCAAGCGTTGGCTTTCTGTCCTTTCAATACTTCGGTCAAATCTTCCAACACCATGACATAACCCTGGGAGAGTTCATCATCCTCGAGTAGCGAACTGATGGTGACGGCACAATAGAGATTGCGACCGGGCCGGTGGATGCGCAGATCGCGGGCCGCTAGGCCAACCCGGCCAGCTTTTTCCAGAAGAGAAAGGATTTCGGAATAGTCTTTTCCTTGAAAAATATCTTGAACCAGACTGGACACGACGGTCTGGTTGCACCCTAACATCGTTAACGCGGCCTTATTCATCTTACTGATTCGAAATTCGGGTGAAATAGAGATCACTCCGGTCGGGATGTTTTCAAGGACGGCTTCGGTATAGCGCCGCTTTTCCACCAATGCACGGTTGATCGCTTCGAGGTCCTGGTAAGATTGTTCTAATTTTTGGGAGCCTTCATGTAGCTGCGCCGTCATCTGATTGAAAGAGTTCACCAAAATGCCCAGCTCATCCTCGGCGGGACAATTCACGCGGAAAAGTAAATTGCCGGTGGAAATCTCTTTTGCCGCTTCTGCCAATGCTCGAATCGGTATCGCAATTTTCTTCGATAAGTAGAGCCCAATCCAAACTGCGGCAAAAAGGACCAGGAGGGTGATCAGACCCAGCCAAAGCATGAAATTATACCGGACCAGTTTTCGCTCTTTCGAGCGGTTCCGGTATTCTGTGCTCGACTGTGCAATCTGTCCTGCCAAACTTAACAGAGTCCCCTTGATTTTGAATCCAACAATCAAGCCGCCCGATGCGGCTGATTGGTTCAGGGGGATTTCTGAACCCGCTAAAAAGATTTCCTTTCCATCATCATCCAACGTCGAAATGATCGGGGATTTAGAACCGCTAGGGTTGACGGGTGCCCGGAAGAAGGAGTCTGTCAGATGCCCATTCGATTGGACCCATCCAACCGCCCTCAGTCGCTCGAGCCACCTCTTGAACTCCCAAGTTTGTGGATCCAGAATAGAATTGCCCTGGTATAAGAAAATAGGATTCCCTGATTTGTCAAAAGTCAGCAGGACAGAGATCCCTAGCTTGGAGGTGAGATCGTCGAAGTCGCGAAGACTCTCCGCGTTAGGATTAGCAATCAAGCGGTGGACAACACTGTGATTGGCAAGGAATGTCGCGATACGGGCAGAATAATTGCTGGCATCCTGGTTCATCTCACGCACGATCAGATCCACATTATTCACAACCTGATCAATCGGGGTACTGAACCATTTGTCAAGGTTCCGGTTTAACAGGAAATAGGCAAAAAAGGACATGAAAAGAACCGGGATAAAAGAAAGCCCCAGGAATGCAAACACCAGTTTGGTCCGGAATTTCGAACCCAGTTGCTGACTCTTGCGCTCGTAATACAACTTAAGCAAATGGCGCAAAAGGATGAGGATGCAGACCGTCAGCAAGACAACATTCAGGGACATCAATGCCCAGAGGAGCAGGGCAGTCTGATGGTCGGGCACGTCAAAGTAAGGCGTGAGGTTGATAGCCTGCTGTAGGACGGCAAAAATTAAGAGGAGAAGAACAGCGGCGGAAAGGATGATGACGGTTTTCTGTCTTTTGGGCTGCTCAGACTGCATAGGCCAAATATCTGAACGTGCTTAGGACACCATTCTAAGTCTTTAATTGTATAGAAACCCTCCCGCGAAATCACCCCTTAAATCATAAAGATTCAGACTCCTCTAAGGCATTGCATCTTATTGTCCGATATAGCATTCAACCGGAAGGAACGGTGGTGCGCCGATTTCTTGACATTAATAAATGCATCAAATAGCATATTCCTAACAATTTTTGTCAACCATCCCCAAAATTCAATAAGGAAATCCGGCGATTTGCCGAGAATTGGTCATGGAGATAACGAATGTCCTCAAAAATCGGGGATTTGCTGGTCAAGGAAAACCTAATTACCCAGCAACAGCTTAAGGAATCGCTGGAGTACCAGCGTGTCCATGGAGGTCGACTTGGGCATTGCCTGATTAAGCTCGGATTTGTGACCGATGACGAAATTACAGCAATTTTGTCACGTCAGTATGGTGTTCCTTCCATCAATTTATCCTTTTTCGATGTCGATCCGGGAGTGGTCAAGCTGATCCCGGTGGAAACGGCTCAAAAGTATCAGATCATGCCGCTGAGTCGGGTGGGTTCGACGCTGACGATTGCCATGATCGATCCCACCAACGTCTTTGCCATGGACGACATCAAGTTCATGACAGGGTTCAATATTGAACCTGTGGTGGCCTCAGAAACGGCGATACGGGAATCGATTGATAAATATTATGGGACTACTCATTCCATCGAACTAAAGAAAGTGATGGAAGACATCGCGATCGTCGACCCGAAAATGGTCGATGGGGAAGACACGTCTTTGGAAGTGGCATCGGAAGAAGAGGCCATCGACCTGGAAGGGTTGGAGCAGGCGGCCGAGGAAGCGCCCATCGTCAAATTGGTCAATCTGATTCTCTCGAATGCAGTCAAGCGCGGCGCCAGTGACATCCATCTCGAACCCTATGAAAAAGAATTTCGAGTTCGCTTCCGAATTGACGGAGTTCTGAATGCCGTGATGAACCCTCCGCTGAAACTCAAGGATGCGATCACTTCGCGTCTCAAGATCATGGCGAAGTTGGACATTTCGGAGAAGCGGCTTCCGCAGGACGGCCGAATCAAAATCAAGATGAAGAACGAGGGGAAAGCCAAAGACCTTGATTTCCGCGTCTCCGTTCTTCCGACCCTTTATGGAGAAAAAGTCGTCCTACGCCTTTTGGACAAAGACAACCTCATGTTGGACATGACGCGTCTGGGTTTCGAATCGGATCCGTTGAAGCGATTCGAAGCGGCGATCCTCAAACCTTATGGCATGGTGCTGGTCACCGGTCCAACGGGCAGCGGAAAAACCAATACGCTCTATTCATCCATCGCGCGTCTCAACAAAATAGATACCAACATCATGACTGCTGAGGATCCGGTGGAATTCAACTTGGCCGGGATCAACCAGGTACAGATGAAAGAGCAGATTGGTCTGAACTTTGCAGCGGCATTACGCTCCTTCCTGCGACAAGATCCCAATATCATTCTGGTTGGAGAGATCCGTGACTTTGAGACGGCAGAGATTGCCGTCAAAGCGGCATTGACCGGGCATCTTGTGCTGAGTACCTTACACACCAATGATGCTCCATCGACGATTAGTCGCCTGATGAACATGGGAATTGAACCGTTTTTGGTGGCTACCTCCGTGCATCTGATCTGTGCCCAGCGATTGATTCGGCGTGTTTGTAAAGATTGCAAGGAGGAAATGGCCACCCCTCCCCAGGCACTGGTCGAGGCTGGTTTCTCCCCGGCCGAAGCCAAGAAACTCATCACCTATCGGGGGAAGGGATGCCAGACGTGCAATGGAACTGGGTATAAAGGGCGGGTCGGTCTCTATGAGGTGATGGAAATCAATGATGATCTCCGCGAATTGATCCTCATTGGAGCCTCAGGGATCGAGCTCAAGAAAAAAGCCGTCGAGAATGGAATGATTACGCTTCGCGGAAGTGGTTTGCAGAAACTCCGTGATGGAGTCACCACCATGGAAGAAGTTTTGCGAGAGACGGTGAAATAACCCTCCCACAATAATCAGTTCACCCTCACTCTGAAGGGCTGAAGGAGAAGGAAGGTACACGATGGCGCTTGTTTCTCTCAGTGAGCTTCTAAAAAAAATGACGGAGTTGGGAGGGTCAGATTTGCATATTACGACCAATACTCCCCCGCAAGTTCGTGTGGACGGCCATCTTAGGCCGCTCACCGAGTACCCTCTCTTGACAGCTACCGACACGAAACAGCTGGCCTACAGTGTGCTGACCGACGCGCAGAAGCATCGTTTCGAAGAACAATTAGAGATTGATTTTTCATTTGGGATTAAGGGCCTGTCTCGGTTTCGGGCCAATGTCTTTAATCAACGCGGAGCGGTGGGCGCGGTTTTCCGATCCATTCCGTATGAAATCAAAACATTTGAGGCCCTCAACCTTCCAGCCGTGGTTAAGACTTTGTGTGAGAAGCCAAGAGGCTTGGTGCTGGTGACGGGGCCAACGGGAAGTGGTAAATCGACGACACTGGCTTCCATGCTGGACAAAGTTAATGCGGACCGGCACGAACACATCATCACGATCGAAGACCCGATCGAGTATCTCCACGGACACAAAAGCTGCCTGGTGAATCAACGCGAGGTTCACGCCGATACCCATGGTTTTGCTAACGCTCTGCGGGCTGCTCTCCGGCAGGACCCGGATGTGGTGTTGATCGGTGAAATGCGTGATCTCGAAACCGTTGAATCGGCTCTGCGCATCGCGGAGACAGGACACTTGACGTTTGGAACATTGCATACCAATTCAGCAGCATCCACGATCAACCGAGTCATTGATGTCTTCCCAGCGCATCAGCAGTCGCAAATTAGGGCCCAACTCTCCTTGGTGCTCGAAGGGATTCTCTGCCAAGCGCTGCTGCCGAAGGCTTCCGGGGCAGGGCGTGCGATGGCTATGGAAATCATGATACCCAATGCGGCGATCCGCAACCTAATCCGCGAAGATAAAGTGCATCAGATCTATTCAGCGATGCAGACGGGGCAGGAAAAGTATGGGATGCAAACATTTAATCAGTCGCTGGCTAATCTTTATTTCACCAAACAGATTACTCTACAAACTGCACTGGGCCGGTCGAGTAATGCGGACGAATTACAGGACATGATCAACCGGGGGCCTCTTGCCCCGGGTCGCATGCCCACTCCCGCTCTGGGGCGCACCATGCGCTAGATCGAGAGCCCTATTGCCAGGTGGAATTTTGAGAAGGTGAGTTGCCCGACCCACCCGAACAGCGTGTTTTGTTGAATGAGGAGTCACCATGCCAGTCTATGCGTATCGAGGAAAATCAAGGGCCGGCGTCGAAGTGCGTGGCGAACGCGAAGCCGATAACAAACAGTCCCTGCTCGCCTCACTGCGTCGGGAGCAGATTAACCCGATGATGGTGAAGGAGAAAGGAAAAGAGCTATCCCTTCCTAAATTCGGCGGAAAAGTGAAAACGAAGGAACTGGCAATTTTTACTCGCCAGTTTTCGGTGATGATCGATGCCGGATTACCCTTGGTCCAGTGTCTCGAAGCCCTTAGCCAGCAGCAGGAGAACAAGGTCTTCCAACAGGTTCTCCAAGCTGTTCGAACCGACGTGGAGGGGGGTTCCACCCTGGCTTTTGCCTTGGCGCAACACCCCAAAGTTTTTAATGAGCTGTTCACTAACATGGTAGCGGCTGGTGAGGCCGGGGGTATTCTCGACACGATTCTGCAGCGTCTTTCTTCCTACATTGAGAAGTCGGTAAAACTCAAGCGTGCAGTCCAGTCTGCTATGGTCTATCCCATTGCTGTAATGACCATTGCGGTCGGCGTGATTGTTCTCATTCTCTGGAAAGTCGTCCCTATTTTCGTCAACTTATTTGCCAGTCTGGATGCCGGACTGCCACTCCCCACTCGCATTGTCATTGCCATGAGCAATTTTGTCGGCCGCTACATCATCTTCATGATTCCGCTGTTTGTGGCAGCAGGCTATGCGTTTAAAAGATATTACGCCACTGCGAATGGCCGGATGGTAGTGGACGGCATTATGCTTAAGGTTCCTGTTCTGGGAAGTGTTCTCAGGAAAATCGCGGTCGCACGCTTCTCCAGGACTTTGTCCACGTTAATTACCAGTGGCGTGCCGATTCTTGAGGCCTTGACGATCACCGCTAAAACAGCCGGGAACGCCGTTATTGAACAAGCGATCATGAAAACCAGGTCTTCCGTTGAACAAGGAAAGACCATCGTGGAACCGCTTCGTGAGACTGGCGTTTTCCCGTCGATGGTGACGCAAATGGTAAGCGTGGGAGAGCAGACCGGTGCGCTCGACACCATGCTGACGAAGATCGCTGAGTTCTTCGAAGATGAGGTTGATGCCGCTGTGGCCGATCTGCTCACCGCCATTGAGCCGATCATGATCCTGGTACTGGGTATTATGGTCGGTGGCATCGTGATATCCATGTACTTGCCACTCTTCTCGCTGATTTCGAAATTATCAGGGTAGTAATTCCTGCTGGAAAACTCGAGGCTCAAGGATCGGGTCGTTGAGATGGTTGGATCAGTAACCCTTTCCTTTTTTTGAGTATGCCAAAAAACATTCGTGAATGGCTCTCCTGGCTCATTAAGTTACGGATTGTTGTGGCCACGACCCTGTTGGGTGTCATCCTGGGTGTGGAGTCTGCCGTCTCGACTAATGAAGCGGCCAACGGCCTATCGCGGGTCGTCGTGGCGATCTATGTCGTCAGTGCCATCCACTACCTCTTCCTCCAATTTCACAAAAAGTATGTTTGGCAGGCCTATCTTCAGACTTGCAGCGATCTTCTAGTTACCTCGGCGATCATCTACTGTACGGGCGGGATAGACAGTTACTTTCTATTTCTCTACTTACTGTCCATCATCATGGCTAGCATCCTGCTGTATCGCAGAGGGGCCTACATTGCCTCTACCCTGAGTGCCTTTCTAGTTGTGGCCCAATACGAGTTGACGGAATGGGGAATTCTTCCTTCCACTCTTTACAACGTGACGGACCCCAGGACCATACGCTACCTGATCGGAACCAATATTTTTGCTTTTTATGTGGTCGCCTACCTGAGCAGCCATTTATCCGAAACGCTCCGCAAAACTGGGTCGGAACTGGAGGATAAAAGCGGCAAACTGGCTGCATTACAGGCCTTCAATGAAAATATCATCAACAGTATGAGAGGAGGCCTTTTCACCACGAACCTCGATGGATTCATCACTTTGTTCAACCGTTCTGCTTCAGAAATCTCCGGTTTTTCACAAGACACGGCGATTGGTATGCACATCGGGAGAATTTTTGGGGAGACCTCGTGGAGAGGTTCGGCGTTTAGTGACGAGCAACTCCCGTTCCGCTTTGAAAGGACCATCCAAAACTCGCAAGGACATAATCTTTACCTTGGGTTTACGGTTTCTCCGTTCCTCATCGATGGGAAGAAACAGATTGGTTATGTCTTTACTTTTCAGGATCTGACGGAAATTAAGGAACTCGAGCAGCAGGTCATGCAGCAAGACCGGATGGCGGTGCTGGGGAAAATGGCGGCTTCTATCGCCCATGAAATCCGAAATCCCTTAACCGCGATTACCGGATCGTTTCAGGTGTTGAAAACGGAACTACCGCTCAACCCTGATCAGTACAAGCTGGCGGAGAATATTTCTTTAGAAATCCGGCGGCTCTATCGCATCATCACCGAGTTTTTGGGATATGCCAGGCCTGTCAACTACTCCCCGCGACTGGTGGATTTGAAAGCCTTGACGAAAGATACAGTCGAGTTGATTCGGAATAGCCCGGAAATCTCAACACACCATCAAATTGAGTATTCATTTAGCAACCCGGAAGACTCCTTTCGGTGCCAGGGGGACCCGGATCTGATCCGGCAAATCTATTGGAACCTTTGTGGAAATGCCGTAAAGGCCATGCCTGAAGGGGGGCACCTCTCCATCAATCTGGAAATCGCCAACCCCGGTGAAGTGAAAATCAGTTTTAGAGATACTGGCCGGGGATTTACGCACGAGGAGCAGGAAAAGATCTTCGAACCCTTCCAATCTTCATTCAGTGGTGGGACGGGCTTAGGCCTTTCGATCGTGTCGCAAATCATAGCCGCTCACAATGGTTCGATCACGGTAAACTCAGTGAAAGGCCAGGGAACCGTATTTCAGATTACTCTTCCCCGTTTTCCCGAAGTGCCTGATATGGCGCTTTCGGCTTGAGGTATTCGAATGTCAAAGGTGCTCATTGTCGATGACGAGCGATCCATTCGCGATGTGCTGCAGGTCGTCTTCAGAAAGGAAGGCCATACCGTGGCGGCGGCCTCTGGCTTTCAAGAGGCCACGCAGCAGCTGAAGAATGGATCGTTCGACTTGGTGATCACAGACATCAAGATGATGGATGGAAGTGGAATTGACGTCCTCAGAGAAGTTAAGTCGGAAAATGCCGAGACCTTGGTCATCATGATGACTGCCTATGCCACCACTGAAAACGCCATTCAAGCGCTCAAAATGGGGGCGGCCGACTACATCTTGAAGGATAACGAGGACTTCATTCAAGAGTTGAAGATTTCCGTTTCGAAGTCCCTTGAATTCTACCGGCTGAGACAAGAGCACCGGCTGCTCAAACAACAATTTGGCCAGCAAAATGGCATCGACCAAATCATCGGCAACAGCCCGATGATGAAGGAATTGTTTCGGGCCATTGAAACCATTGGGGCGACGCAGAGTACGGTACTCATCACGGGTGAGAGCGGAACCGGGAAGGAATTGGTGGCAAAAGCGATCCATTTGAATAGTTCCCGAGCCGACCTCCCCTTTGTCTCCATCAATTGCGGGGCGTTCCCGGAAACACTCCTGGAAAGCGAACTTTTTGGATATATGCGGGGTGCCTTTACGGGAGCATCGTCTAACAAGAAAGGATTGTTTGAAATTGCTGACAAGGGGACGATCTTCCTGGATGAGATTGGCGAAATGAGCCTCTCCATGCAGGTCAAAATCCTCCGTGTGCTTCAGGAAAGAAAGTTTCGCCGCGTCGGCGGGACTGATGAAGTGTCGGTCGACGTTCGGGTTATTGCCGCCACGAACAAAGAGCTTTTGAAGCTTGTGTCGGAAAATAGATTCCGGGAGGATCTCTACTACCGCGTTAGTGTGATTCCTCTGGACATTCCTCCCTTGCGGAAGCGCAAAGAGGACATTCCCTTGCTTGTGGGGCATTTCCTGAATAAGTACAATGTGCAAATGCAGCGTTCGATTCTCGGGGTAAGCGAAGAAGCCATGAGACAGCTTGAGCACTATGATTGGCCCGGCAATGTCCGGGAGCTCGAGAACACTATTGAACGCGCGGTGGCCTTTGAGACGGGAGAGGAAATCCGCCCGGAACGCCTTCCTACCAGGATCAGTTGCTTGAACTCAAGTGAAAGTTCTGACTACGACAAGATTCCAGAAAATGGAATCGATCTGGAACGACATCTCTCCGACATTGAAAAGTCCTATATCCTCGAGGCTCTTCACAAAACCGGCGGGGTGCAAACCAGAGCGGCGGAGTTATTAAAGATGTCCTTCCGCTCCTTCCGCTACTTTGCCAAAAAGTACGACCTCCGCTAAAACCTCTTTTTTCGAAGTAAACTTTCATCATTCCTTCTAAAGCGCGCCATTCCGGATCAGAAATGCGGTCACGTATTTTCAGCCGACTAATGCTGGAACGCGCGCGGGGGACCGCTGTCCACCCGCGCGCGTTCCAGCGGGCGCAGGAGTTCACGCTCTACCACTATCTGCGGCCAACTCGAAAATGCGACTGGGTGTCAGGTAGAGCCGACGGGGAGATGGTTCTAGCAAGTGCGCAGATGGGAAGTAAGCATCGCAAAAGCCCCCTGAAACGTTGAGGGACGAGATATGATAAAGTATCCCTGCCAGAACGAGTTGCACGGATGGTGTTGTCTCTTCAGAATGGCGACGGAGAGGAGTTTCTCATGAGGATGTATCTGTCCGAGAGTTGGCAGGATCGGCCCCAAAAAATAGAAGTTCTTAATCCTTATGACGGAACGGTAGTTGACGCTGTCCCGCGCGCCGATGCTGCCGATGTCGAGGAAGCGATCCGGTCCGCAATGGAAGGTTCCAGAAAAATGCGCCGGACGTCGGGTTACGATCGTTATGTCATCTTGAAGCGGGCTGCGGAGATGATGGAGCAGCGCAGCGAGGATCTGGCTCGAACGATTACGCTCGAAGAAGGAAAAGTCATTGCGGAAGCCCGTTTCGAAGTGTCTCGAGCGGTGCAAGTTCTGCTGCTCTCAGGAGAAGAAGCTAAACGGCTGGGCGGTGAAGTGCTGCCGCTGGATGGCTCACCTGGCGCCGGGAACCGCCTAGGTTTTACCTTGCGGGTTCCTTGTGGCGTGGTCGTGGCGATCTGTCCTTTCAATTTCCCCTTAAACCTGGTGGTGCACAAAGTCGGACCGGCCCTCGCCGCGGGGAACAGTGTGATCATCAAACCTGCCACGGATACGCCTCTTTCGGCTTTGAAACTGACAGAGATTTTGTTGGAGGCCGGGTTGCCTACTGCCGCAATTCAATGCGTGACGGGATCGGGTGGGGAAATTGGAGACATTTTTTGTCGGGATTCCAGAGTGCGTAAGATCTCTTTCACGGGAAGTCGAGAAATCGGCGAGCACATCTGCCGCATCGCCGGGATTAAGCGCGTGACCATGGAGCTGGGGAGCAACTCACCGCTTATCATCATGCCCGATGCAGACCTCAATAAAGTGTGCGACGCAATCGCCATCACCGGCTATAGCAATGCCGGCCAGGTTTGTATCAGCACTCAACGCGTGGTCGCATTGAAACCGGTCTATGACCTGTTGTTGGAGAAATTGAAACCCCGGATTGAATCCATCACGACTGGAAATCCCCTGGATGAATCCGTCAAAATGGGACCGATGATTCGTGAGAAAGATGCCATTCGTGTGCAAGACTGGATCCGGGAATCAGAGCGAGCGGGGGGGCGAGTCTTGACGGGGGGAGAGCGGCAAGGCGCTTTGCTTGAACCTACGGTGATTGCCGATGTCCGTCCCGGAATGCCGGTCTCATGCGAAGAATTGTTTGGGCCTGCCGTCGCGCTGACGGCTGTCAACTCGATCGAAGAGGCCATAAGCCTGGCCAACGATTCCCGCTATGGTCTCTCGGCTGGTATTTTTACCGAAAACCTCGAGTGGGCCATGAAATTTGCGCGGGAAGTTGAATCGGGCAACCTTCACATCAACTGGGGGCCCCAGTGGCGTGCCGACCTGATGCCCTACGGAGGCTTGAAGGAGAGTGGTTTTGGCAAGGAAGGTCCCAAGTACGCGATTCAAGAAATGACTGAATTGAAAACGGTAATCATGCATTTGTCTTAGTGCCAACCGCGATCGTACCGACATGAATCTTCACTCCTCGCAACCCAACTCGAATACCCAGAAGCCCATGGCTGGCCAAGGACCGATCGAACTCGAGCGACGTCTGGGATTATTCGATGCCACGATGATCATTGTCGGAAACATCGTCGGGATCGGGATTTTTACGACCACTGGTCTGGTTGCCGACGCCCTGCCGAATCCGAAGATGATCCTTCTCGTTTGGTTTCTCGGTGGCCTGCTGACCCTGTGTGGGGCCTTGACCTATGCAGAGTTAGGGGCCATGCTGCCCCAAGCCGGAGGAGAATATGTGTACCTGCGCGAAGCCTATGGTTCTTTCTGGGCCTTCCTGAGCGGGTGGACTTATTTTTTTGTGACGAATCCGGGATCCATTGCGGCCATGAGTCTGGGCGCGTGTGCTTACCTGAAGCCCTTCTGGCCTTCTTTTTTCGATCAGGTATTGCTTAATTTTCAAGGGCCGGGCTTTCGTTGGAGTCTTTCAACCAATCAAGTCGCCGCCGTCGGCATTGTGCTTTTTTTTTCGGCAATTAATTATGTCGGAGTGAAGCAGGGCAGTCGCGCCCAAAACATCCTGACCCTCGCGAAATTAATTTCCATCTTCGCCATTTGTGGATTGGGATTGACCATCGGAAAAGGCAACTGGGGAAACTTTAGCTCAGGGCAGTCGATTGAAGCGGGCGTCCTGCCCGGGCGATTGGCTCTGGCCATGATTGCCGTTTTTTTTACTTATACCGGCTGGTTTGCTTCTACCTATGTCGCCAGTGAAATTCGCCGGCCGGAGCGGAATATCCCTTATTCGATCATCAGTGGCAGCTTGATTGTGACGGCGATCTACTTCTTGATGAATGTCGCTTATCTCTATGCCCTGTCGCCAGATCAGATGAAAGGGATCATCAACGTGGGGGAGAAGGCGACGACGGCGTTATTCGGAACTAGGGCTGCCCTGGTTTTGTCTGCGATCATATTGGTTTCAATCCTTGGAGCCGTTAACTCGGTCATCCTGACGGCGCCTCGGATTTATTATGCGATGGCTCGGGACGGCCTATTCTTTAAGAGAGCGGCCACGATCCATCCGGCCTACAAGACTCCCTCCTACTCGATTATCCTGCAAGCGGTTTGGACTTGTCTGCTCACCATTTCGGGTAGCTTTTACCAACTTCTTACTTATACCGTCGTTGCCATGCTCAGTTTCTCGATTATGACGGGGGCGGCCGTATTTTGGCTTCGCATCAGCCAACCCGATCTCCCGCGGCCCTACAAGACCCATGGTTTTCCTTGGGTGCCAGGGGTCTTCATCCTTTCTTATTGTTTGATCCTGGTGAATATTGTCTTGTCCCAGCCCAAAGAGGCGTTGATCGGATTAGGCATCGTCGCTTTGGGGGCGCCGATTTATTTTTACTGGTCTAGAGGAAATGCCACACACGATAGGTAATTCAGGCTCATGTCGACGTGCGACGGGCATCGATTGAACGCCCTTATCTATGGAGCATTCATACAATCCGGACGGTAGAATCTCGTTGTCCGCAAACTCCAAATAGGAGATACTGAAAAGGCTTTTTTCAGTCGCTTCCAGTCCAAATCGTGTGTCGCAATCCCCCTCTTTCCCCAACCCTCAGTGCCTCTTGCTCCAATAGTAGAAGGTGGGTTGGCTAAATTATGTTTAGCAAAGAGCATATGCTCCCTTTAGAGAGGTAAGATCAATGAAGCTTCGAAAGGCTGTATTCCCTGCAGCGGGTTTAGGCACTCGCTTTCTCCCGGCGACCAAGTCACAACCTAAAGAAATGCTGCCTTTGGTTGATAAGCCTCTCATTCAATATGTTGTCGAGGAGGCCGTCGCCTCAGGGATTGAACATGTGATCATCGTGACCGGCCGCGGGAAAAATGCAATTGAAGACCATTTCGATGTCTCCTTTGAATTAGAAAAGATTTTGGAGGTGAGAGGGAAACTTGACCTTTTGGACCAGGTCAGGGAGATCTCGAAAATGGTCTCGGTCTCTTATGTCCGGCAGAAAGAAGCTTTGGGTCTTGGTCACGCCATTCTAGTTGCAAAACCCCTCATTGGGAATGAACCTTTCGTTGTGCTTTTGGGAGATGACATTATTGATTCCAAAGTCCCCTGCACTCGGCAGATGATTTCTGTTTTCGAAAAACTCCAGTCGTCGATACTGGCGACCCAGGTTGTTGATGGACCTGAAATTTCCCGCTACGGGGTCATAAAAGGCAAAGCCTTAGAAGAGGAAGGACTTTTCTCTCACACTTACCGGGTGGAAGATCTGGTGGAGAAGCCCCCTTTTGAACAGGCACCCTCAAATCTGGCCATCATCGGCCGTTATATTTTGACCCCTGAGATATTCGAGATTCTAGAGAAGACACCACCGGATAGAGGAGGGGAGATTCAGTTGACTAACGGTCTGCGACTCTTACTCGAAAAACAGTCGATCTATGCTTATCAATTTGAAGGCAAACGGTACGACGCGGGGGATAAACTTGGCTTCCTTAAGGCGACTGTTGAATTTGCCCTCAAGCGGGAGGATTTGGGAAAGGATTTTTCTAACTATTTGAAATCATTAAATTTGTAAATCGTTAGAGAACAAGAGAATCTTCCACTCGCCGGACACTCCACTCCAATTTGTATTGTGAACTCTATTTCATGAAAAGAATCGCCCCTCTCAGTTGCCTGAGAGGGGGATTTCCATAGGTGTGACTATCTTAAGAGAAGAGACAAAAATTACAGGTCGACTGTCCAAAGACAGCGAAAGTATGGCTTGCAACTACTCTTTTATGGCGGGAGCTCTTGTTCACAAGATACTCTTCAATAGTGGTTATATCTTACTGAGCCAATTGTTATCCATTCTAATCCAAAAAATTCAGGAGTCAAGTAAAAAAAATCACAATGACTCCATGTGCCGTTTTCGTCTCCATTCTAATGCCCAATTTTAGCTAAATTATTAATCATCAGATATTTATATAGAATAGAGCAATCCTTACTTCCCTTGTTGACGGGAAATCTGAGAACCCAATTGGAGTGTGTAATACGTCTTTTATACGAATTTTTGCAATTTATTTGATGAAATACAAGAAATGGGAGGAATTGGGAACTAAGTAATACCATTCATGATTACCAGGGAGTGTCTTAAGATAGTCGCCGCATGGGGTTGGGGCTCTTGAGAAAACCCCAAGCCTACATAGGTGTGGGTCGGGTCACTGACCTGTCGTAAACGTCACCGTATTTATGAAAAGTAGTGCTTAGATCTAAGGGAGTCCTTATAGGTTCCGCGGTCTGAATTAGATATGAAAAACGCCATCGTGGGAACGGCAGGCCACATCGATCATGGAAAAAGTGCCTTAATCGAGGCGATGACAGGGGTTCATCCCGACCGTCTGAAAGAGGAGAAAGAAAGAGGCATTACGATTGATCTAGGGTTTGCCAATCTTTTGCTTCATGAGGACTTGCAAATCGGCTTTGTCGATGTTCCTGGCCATGAACGATTTATCAAGAATATGCTGGCCGGAGTCGGAGGGATCGATGCGGTCATCCTGGTAATTGCAGCCGATGAATCTGTCATGCCGCAAACTCGGGAGCATCTGGAAATTTGCGAACTTTTGAAGATCTCAAAGGGCGTTGTGGTGATATCCAAGATCGATCTGGTTGAACCGGATCTGTTAGAATTGGTGAAAATTGAGGTTCAAGCATTTCTCAAAGGGTCGTTTCTCGAGACTGCTCCCATGATCTCTGTCAGCTCACGATCCGGATCTGGCATCGGTGAATTGAAGGAATGCCTTTACACGATTTGCCATCAGCTCCCGCCAAAATCCCTATCGGATTCGCCTCGCTTACCCATTGATCGGGTCTTCAGTCTTCGTGGCTATGGGACTGTAGTGACCGGGACACTTGTGAGCGGAACTCTTCAGAAAGACCAGGAAATCGAAATCTATCCTGTCGGGATCAAAGGCCGTATCCGAGGGATTCAAGTCCACGCTTCTTCAACGAATCAGGCAGTGGCAGGTCAGCGAACGGCAGTCAATCTACACGGAGTTGAAGTCCACGAGTTAAGGCGGGGTATGGAACTCGCGGAACCTAAGCGGTACACTCCTGTAAAAGTGTTTGACGCTCAGATCCAGGTCCTGGACTCCTCTCCCGTCCCGATCCGGAATAAGATGAAAGTCCGTTTGCATCATGGGACGTCCGAGATCATCGGCATGATTATTCCTCTCTCATCCAAGGAAATTAAGCCGGGGGATAACGGGTTTGCCCGGGTTGCTTTGGATGAAGAAGCACTTTGGATACCCCGAGACCGCTTTATTTTTCGGAGGGTCTCCCCGCTCTCCACGCTCGGAGGAGGCGCTGTCCTGGATATTCACCCTCCACGCGCAAGAAGGTTTACGGGTGCTGCCCAGGAATTTCTACAGTCGATAGCAATGCAACGCTTGGATGAAATGGTCATGCCTCTTGCGCGGCGGAACAAGAATCTTGGATTGGGCGAGGCAGAGCTTCTTTCTCAAACCTTAACCCAGAAAATTCAAGTTAAGGAAATTCTTAACCGGCTGGTTCGAGAGAGGCGTTTGGTCTTACTCTCCGCCGATCCCATCGGAGTGATGGATGTAAACGCATTTGGGCAACTGGAGGATGAAGTCTGTCAGGCTTTGGGGCGGCATCATGAGCAGGAACCCTTGTCGTTGGGGGTTTCCAAAGAACAACTCTTCTCCCAGATTTTCAAGCGGAGCCATCCAGATGCCGCCGGAGTGGTCATCGAATCACTACTTAAAACCAAGAAGATCCAAGTGGAGCAAGAGAAGGTTCGGCTTTACGGTCATCAGGTTAAACTGAACCAATTGGAAGGGAGCAGTAAAGACACCATCGAACGCGTCTTTCGGGAAGCGGGCTGGAAAGTCCCCCAGCTGGACGAAGTCCTTTCCGGATTGTCGGTTCCAAAAGATCAAGCCCGCAGTCTGGTAGCATTGCTATCGAGGGAGAAGAGACTGGTCAAGATTTCAGAAAGCCTTGTTTTTCACGCCGATGCGATCCATCAGCTGAAAGAAATCTTGGCCAATTACAAGAAAACATCCGACCGGATCGACGTGGGGAAGTTCAAAGAACTCACCGACGTTTCAAGAAAATATGCCATCCCGCTCTTGGAATATCTGGATCGGGAAAGAATTACCCGTCGGGCGGGGGATGTTCGGATTTTGCTCTAATAAGGATTGATGTACTCGGTTGAGCCTTACCAGCGTTCAATCACGATTTTCTTATCTGTGTAGAAATCAATCGCATCTCGACCTTGGGCGTGCAGATCGCCAAAAAAGCTCTCTTTCCAGCCGGAAAATGGGAAAAAGGCCATCGGCGCGGCAACTCCTACATTGATCCCAACATTTCCGGCTTCCACTTCATTTCGAAATTTGCGAGCCGCGTGGCCATCGCGCGTGAAGATACAGGCCATGTTGCCAAAGACGGAGGCGTTGGCTTGTCGAATGGCTTCCTCAATCGAATCCGCATGAGACAATGCAAGGACCGGGCCGAAAATTTCGCTTTGTGCAAGTGCTCCGGAAAGATTGACCTGATTCACAATCGTGGGACGGATAAAACTTCCTCGTTCGTAACCAGGAATGGTGGGTTCTCGTCCGTCCAACAGAATCTCGCCATATTCAGACCTGCCTTCCGCAATTAACTTCTGAACCCGATTTTTACTCAACGCCGAGATTACGGGACCCATCTCCACTCCGGATTCGAGGCCATACCCGACTTTCAATGCAGCGGCCATATCGACAATTTGCTCTGTGAAAGCTTTCCGGGCTTCTCCTACCGTGAGAGCCACTGAAGTGGCCAGACAACGTTGCCCGGCGCAGCCAAAGGCGGATTCAGCCAATACTTTGGTGGTCATCTCCATGTCTGCATCCGGAAGCACAATGGCCATATTCTTGGCGCCCCCTTGGCATTGGACTCGTTTCCCTTTGGCGGCGGCACGGGCGTAGACCGCCTTGGCCACAGGGGATGATCCGACAAAGGAGATGGCCCGAACATCCGGGTGATCGATGAGGCGTTCTGTGACCTCCTTGCTTCCATGCACCAAGTTGGCCACACCCCGTGGTAAGCCAATCTGGTCGATCAATTGGAAGATCAGGCTCATCGTCATCGGAACCTTTTCCGACGGTTTGAGCACAATCGTATTGCCGCAAGCGATGGCGTATGGGAGAAACCATAAAGGAATCATGGCAGGAAAATTAAACGGTGGAATCGCCGCAACGACTCCCAGTGGTTGACGAATCATGAATTCATCAATACCGCGACTGACATCCTCCAGATTACACCCCATCATGAGCGACGGAATCCCTGTCGCCACTTCGATATTCTCGATGCCTCGGCGCAGTTCGCCTTGGGCTTCAAGAAGAGTCTTCCCGCATTCCTGCGTAATAGTTTGAGCAATTGCAATGGAATGTTCTTCGACCAATCCCCTCAATTTAAAAAGATACTGAACTCTCTCGACCGCAGGTGTCCTTCGCCAGCTCTGAAATGCCTCCAAAGCCGCACGGACAGCGGTATCGACATCACCGGAGAGTGAGAGTGGAACCCGAGAGAGAATTTCTGAGGTTGCCGGATTGCAAACATTCAAACATTCCACAGTTTTCGATGCCGTCCAAGCTCCATCGATGTAGTTCTTCAAAATCTCGGGTTGCTTCATCGCTTATTCCTAATTTCAGTAGATTTGCCGGCGAGTTGAAAGGCGTCTCGATGGGGCTTCAAGTTGAAATTCACCTGAGGTCATTTGAGATCAGCGCCAGCAAAATACAGTCTACACCAGACCCATTTCCTGGGGAACAGCTTATGGAGTCCAACGAAGCTGGACATTGGGCGCGTTGTCATGCCAGACTATCGCGGTCTAAAGGACAAAGGGATTGTCATTTTTTCAATTGAAATTCGACCTCGTAAGTGAAACCGCCCCGATACGGACCGCCTTTCGAAAGTAAGGAGTTTGACACCCATGATGATGTATGTGAATGGTCAGTGGACAGATTCTCCCACCATGGTTGATGTGGTTTCGCCGTATTCCGGCGAGGTGATCGATACGGTCCCCGAAGCGACCGGGATCCAGATCGAACAAGCCTTAAGTGCGGCTGAGAAAGCCGGTAGCGCCATGGCCCTCTTGACGGCCTATGAGCGCCAGCAAATTTTGATGCGCGGAGCCGACTTAGTGGCTGCAAACGTGGAAGATCTGGCGCGCACCATCAGTCTCGAAGAGGGGAAGCCGCTGAGCGAATCCCGGGGTGAGGCCAGCCGGATTCCGGATTTGTTGCGCTTATGTGCTTTTGAAGGGGCTCAACTCCGGGGCGAAACGCTGCCGTTGGATGCCCAACAAGGAGTCAAAGGGAAGATGGGGTTTGCTCTGCGGGTTCCCTGTGGAGTGATCGTTGCGATTACCCCGTTCAATTATCCTCTTTTGCTGGTGGCTCATAAGGTGGGTCCAGCGCTTGCATCCGGGAACGCTGTCATCCTAAAGCCCGCTCGCCAGACTCCGCTTACTGCTTTAAAATTTTCCAAACTTCTGAACGAAGCCGGTTTGCCCGGTAATGCACTGCAGTGCATTACCGGTTCTGGAGAAAGAATGGGAGCGGCATTGTGTGCGGACTCCCGGGTGCGTAAAATCACCTTTACCGGGAGTACTGTCGTTGGAGAAGCGATCACCCGTGTTGCCGGAATTAAAAAAGTCTCTTTGGAACTCGGTTCGAATTCTGCTCTAGTCATACTCCCTGACGCTGATCTGGCAAAAGTAGCCGAAGCCACCGCCGTGGGTGGTTTCGTTAATGCGGGGCAAGTGTGTATCTCCACCCAAAGGGTTCTGGCTCACCGAAAGATTTATGCAGAATTCCTGGATGCGCTGAAAGGAGCCGTTAACCGGATCAAGGTGGGTGACCCCATGGCTGATGATACACGGCTGAGCTCCATGATTTCCGCGAAGGAAGCAAACCGCGTCGGCGATTGGATTCATGAAGCCGTTGAGGACGGAGCCCGGTTGATCACGGGTGGCGATCGACAAGGAGCTCTCTTTGCCCCGACGGTGGTCGCGGATGTGAAGCCCCAGATGCGGATTTTTTCCGATGAGCTCTTTGGTCCTGCCGTTGGAGTCACTCCCGTGGAAAATATCGATGAGGCGATTTCTCTAGCTAATTCCAGTCGCTATGGACTCTCGGCAGGGATCTTTACCCGAGACATCCAGAATGCCCTGAAATTTGCTCGATCTGTTCATACCGGAAACGTGATGATCAACTGGACACCTCTATGGCGGGCAGACCTCATGCCCTACGGAGGGTTCAAGCAAAGCGGCATCGGGAAAGAAGGTTGCCGTTACGCCATAGAAGAAATGACCGAATTGAAGACCGTGGTCTTTCATGGGCTGGACGACTAATGACTGATGAAGCGCAGGCGACTCGCCTGCAGTGGCGGCCTTTCAGGCCGCAAGTTTGTAGTACCGCCTTCAGGCGGTGATGTTCCGGACCGGCTAAAGCCGGGACTACAATCTTGTGCAAATGTCCAAACTCCAACGCCGGGTTACCGCCCCGGTGTTAACGCCATCGAGTTTCTGAAACGCAGTACTTAGACTACAAAGAATGCAAGGGTCCCCCGAAAATAAGATGAGTGTCTGCAGAAGATTGCCGGCAGTGGATGCGGGCATGAACTAGAAAGACAGGAAAGGATATAAAACATGGCTCGAATGGAAAATGAACCTCTTCGCCTCACCGTTGCACAGGCAGTCGTGAAGTATTTGCAGGTCCAGTTCAGTGAACGGGATGACAAGTCACGACGGCTGATTCCTGCTCTTTTCGGAATTTTTGGCCACGGAAACGTAGCCGGGATAGGACAGGCACTCTACGAATATGGACAGGACCTGCCCTACTACCAGCCTTGCAACGAGCAGTCCATGGTTCACACTGCTATAGGTTACGCCAAGGCCAATCTCCGGCTCTCCACTTTGGCCTGTTGCTCCTCGATCGGTCCAGGCTCCACCAACATGGTTACCGGGGCCGCAACGGCTACGATCAACCGGTTGCCGGTGCTGCTTTTGCCTTCAGACTACTATGTCACTCGTCATCAAGGCCCCGTTTTGCAGCAATTGGAGCACCCGATATCGTCGGATATCAGTGTCAACGATTGTTTCCGCCCGGTCAGTCGTTTTTTTGATCGTATCTCCCGTCCTGAACAACTCCTGACGGCTTTGCCCGAGGCCATGCGAGTGCTCACAGATCCTGCCGAGACGGGGGCTGTGACGGTGTGCTTGCCGCAAGATGTGCAAGCTCATGCCTACGATTATCCCCGCCATTTCTTCGAGAAGCGAATGTGGCGGATTGAACGGCGGTTGCCGTCCCCACAGCGGATTCATGAGGCAATAGGTTTACTGAAAGAATCTCGAGCCCCGGTGATTATCGCCGGTGGCGGGGTCCATTACTCGGAAGCTTGGGATGACTTGCAACGATTCGCCGAAAAGCTTGGTATCCCGGTGGTCGAGACATTTGCGGGCAAAGGCGCCATTAAGAATGCGTCCCCGGTGCTCTTCGGAGCCCAAGGGGTGACGGGTAACCCGGTTTCCGGGAAAATTGTAAGCGAGGCCGATCTGATTATCTGCGTGGGAACGCGGCTAACCGATTTCACTACCGGGTCACAGTCGGCCTTTCAGAACCCCAATGTAAAATTCATCCACATCAACGTCTCGGGGCATGACGCCTATAAGCAAGGCGCCCTGCCTGTACTGGCCGACGCGCGCGAAGGGCTTCGCTTGCTATCCAAAGCGGCGGAGGAAGCAGGGATAAAGCCGAATCCTAAGTATTTGGAACGGTTTGGAGGGCTCAAAGCAGAGTGGGAAAAGCGGTTGCGGATTGAAGTCTATCAACAGGTTTCTGGGGAAGCGATGAGTCAGGGCCAACTGATTGGAGTTTTCAATGAGGAAGCGCATCCGGGCGACACGGTGGTGGCTGCCGCTGGCAGCCCGCCGGGTGACCTGCTCAAGATTTGGGACGCCACTCAAGGCCGAAACTGCCATTTGGAGTTTGGCTTTTCTTGTATGGCCTATGAAATACCGGCCGCTCTCGGGGTCAGGATGAGTCAAAAAAGCGGCGAGGTCTATGTCTTCATTGGTGATGGGACCTACCTCATGAATCCGACCGAACTGGTGACCGCCATGCAGGAGAGGCTCAAGATCACGGTGGTTTTATCGGAGAACCACGGTTACCAGTGCATCCGGCAATTGCAGTTGGGACGTGCCGGGCATAGTTTCGGAAATGAGTTCCGGTCACGGGACTCGCATACCAATCGTTTGGAGGGAGATTTCGTCTCTATTGATTTCGCCAAGAACGCGGAGAGCATGGGCGCGCGCGCGTGGCATGTGAAGACCCCTGCCGAACTCAAACAAGCGCTTCGCGATGCCCGTGCCGAGACCCGATCCTGCGTCATTGTGGTGGAGACTGAAAAATACCGCTTCCTTCCATCCTCAGAGGTCTGGTGGGATGTGGCGGCCGCAGAAGTCTCCCAAGATGCGGCCACTCAGAAACTGAGGGCGGAGTATGAAAAAGGCCGCCAGAAACTGCAACGATTTCACTATTGATTCCTAGCGGGATCGTCATCTCAAGGAGAGAAACTATGGATATCAAAATTGGCATTGCTCCGGATTCGTGGGGAGTATGGTTCCCGAGTGACGCTCGGCAGACCCCTTGGCACCGGTACCTCGATGAAGTGGTTGAGGCTGGATACGAATGGACGGAATTGGGTCCGTATGGATACCTGCCCGCAGACGTCCCCACGCTTCAAAAGGAACTGAACCGCCGGAAACTCAAAGTCACCGGGACATTTGCGATGGCCAGCCTTGAAGATCCGTCGGCCTGGCCGGAATTGGAAAGACAAGTTCTTGGTGCCGGTGAGCAGTTGTCCAATCTCGGCGCCCGCTATTTGGTGTTGATCGATGATGTCTATACGAATCTGTTCACGGGCGAGCCCACGGCACCTTCCACACTGGATGAATCGGGCTGGCAGCGTCTGGTCGATACAACTCATCGTGTGGCCCGCCTGGCGAAAGAGCGATTTGGATTGCAGCTAGTTTTTCATCCCCATGCGGAGACCCACATTGAGACCACTGAACAAATTATTCATTTTCTCGAAAAAACAGACCCTGAGTTGGTCTCGCTCTGTTTAGATACCGGCCACCACGCCTACCGTGGCGGGGATCCAGTCCAATTGATGCGGCAGTATCACCACCGGATAAGCTATTTACATCTGAAGAGTGTCGACCGCAACATTCAGAAGAAGGTGGAGGCGGAGAAGATCCCCTTTGCGAAAGCCGTCGCGATTGACATGTTCTGCGAGCCCTCGAAAGGTGCCGTGGACTTTTTGGCCTTTCGCGATGTGCTTCGTGACATCAACTACCAGGGGTGGGCAACCGTAGAACAAGATATGTTTCCCGCTCCCTTCGACAAACCCTTACCGATCGCGAAAAGGACTCGGGCCTATTTGCGAGAAATTGGCTTGGGGTAATGGTTCCTGCCTTCATGGTAGTGGATCAAGGTCATCTTCACAATTAATTCACAGACATCAAAATTCGATGTCTGTGCCACCCGTGGGTAGCCACGATTGAAAGGCGTCTTTGGCCGTCCAATCGTGGAACAGAGTCTTCTTCAAAGAGAATGCGCAGGCGTCAAACTCCGATGCCTGCCGACCCGCAAAATGGGCGGGCAGGATGCCTACGTTCCCGGTGGTGTCATACCCACCCCTGAGGGCTAAAGCCCTCAACCCCTCCCGAGAGGGGACTTATTTCGATTTGCCCTCGCTAATCCATCGGAAGAATCAGGCCAACACTTCTCGGATCACGCGGCCATGGACATCGGTCAGCCGCCGCTTGATACCATTGTGATAGTAAGTGAGCTTTTCGTGGTTTAGGCCCAAGAGGTTCAGCACCGTGGCATGAAAGTCATAGATCGTGCAGACATCTTGAACGGCCCGGCGGCCGAATTCATCCGTAGCTCCATAACTCACGCCACCTTTCACTCCCGCGCCCAACATCCAGACCGTGAATCCATCCGGATTATGATCGCGTCCCAGTGTTCCGGCTTGATGAGTGGGTTGCCGCCCGAATTCGGTTGTCCAGAGTAAGAGGGTGTCTTCCAATAGGCCGCGAGATTTCAAGTCCCTGATCAAACCAGCCGTAGGCTTATCCAGGATAGGACAGTGCCTCTCATAGTCCTGCTTTAGGGTCTTGTGGGCATCCCAATTCAGCAGACCATCCACCCCTGAGGCGCGAGACCCGCAGAATAGCTGAACAAACCGCACTCCGCGCTCAATCAAGCGACGTGCGAGAATGCAGTTTTTCGCATAAGCAGCCAGCAACGGATTAGGGTCTTCTGTGCCATACAGTTCTTTGGTTGCCTTTGTTTCCTGGCTTAAGTCCGTGGCTTCAGGCGCTGAAAGCTGCATCCGGCCGGCGAGTTCATAAGCGGCCACTCTTCCTCCCAGGTCCGCGTTCCCGGGGTGCTGCTCTTCATAAATCGTATTGAGTAAGTCCAAGAATTTCTTAGAAGCCGAGTCCGTTTCTGCACTGATTTGAGCGGGCCGCGCCAGGTTTCGTAGCGGTTCCGAAGCGCTCAACATGACTCCTTGATAGGCTGCAGGCAAGAAGCCAGCAGTCCAGTTGGCAGGCCCTGACGGAGGGATTCCCCGAATGTCGGGCAGAGCCACAAAAGCGGGCAGATTGTGATTTTCGCTGCCCAAAGCATAACTGATCCAGGCTCCGGCACTGGGGAAACCTTCGGTTACAAAGCCGGTATTCATCTGAACGCAACCGGGGCCATGAGTATTACTCTTGGCAGTTATGGAGTGGAAGAAGGCTATTTCATCGACCCATTCGCCTAAATAGGGTAACAAATTTGACACCCACTTTCCGCTGGCACCCCGTTGCCTGAAATCCCATGGACTCTTGAGAAGATTTCCGTTGGCGCCTTGGAAAGAGACTAAGTTTTCTCCGCCGGGAAGAGGCTGGCCGCTTCGTTTTTGCAGCTCCGGTTTGTAATCGAAAGTGTCCATTTGTGAGACCGCACCCGGACAGAAAATCTGGATCACCCGTTTAGCCCTGGGAGGGAAGTGAGGCTTTCCTAAGGGGGGCGTCTCTTCGGCAAGCAGTCCCTGCTCCTTGAGCAATAGGGCCAAGGCGATGCTGGTCAGTCCTTCACGGAATTGCCCTAGAAACTCGCGGCGATTCATCCAATAGGGAGAAATGCGAGAGTATGTTTCCATATCAAACCGATAAGACACTACATCACATAGACAAATTCATTGGCGTTAAAAAGTATTCGACAAAAGGCCATCAGACCTTTTTGACTGATGAATTCTATTCCCATGTTGAGTTCCAGAGTCGTCGGCCGGCGGCCAAATGCCAACTGGAACGCCCGGATTGTCTGAGCTTGAGCATCGCTTCGGCTTGTTTCCCGAATAAGCCGTTCAGCAAAAAAATTGGCTTGGTCGATGATGAATGTGCTGTTCAAGAGACTCAGTGCCTGCAACGCCGTCGTGGTCACAACTCGTTTGGGATCAGGAGCCGTTGAATCTGGGCAGTCGTAAAGGCTCATCAAATCGTCTTTGACGCTTCTGGCAGTCTGCTGGTAAACGGCCCGGCGAAAGGTTGAGGGATCGAAATTTTCCAAAGGATAATAGGTCGCCACATTGTCGACAGTGTATTTGTACAAACGAAATCCGGGTCCGCCCATCGTCATATTCAGCTTTCCACTCACCGCCAGAATGGAATCCCGCAACGCCTCAGCCTCCAGTCGTCGTGGCGGATAGCGCCACAGGTAGCGGGATTCACTGTCGATCGAGGCGTTCTCCGGACGGTTGGCACTGGACTGGCGATAGGTTGCCGAAAGCATGATTTCCCGATGCAAGGGCTTTAGCCGCCAGCCTAGCTCCTGCAAATGGCCGGCGATCCATTCGAGCAGCTCCGGATGAGTGGGACGGTCTCCGTTGAATCCAAAATCGCTGGGTGTTCCGACAAGACCTTTCCCAAAATGATAGTGCCATATGCGATTGGCAAGAACCCGGGCTGCCAAAGCATTTCGGTCATCGATGATCCATCGTGCCAAGGCGAGACGCCGTTCGCCCTCCGGCGCGTGGGGGTCTAGTTGGTAGCCGGGCAACATTCTTTCGAGTGTGCTTAAGCTCCCAGGTGGGATTACGGGACCCTTATCCATAGGATTCCCGCGCTTCAACAAATAGGCGGGCTCCTGAGGCTGCTCGAAAGTGCCTACATAGGCTCGAGGCAGAGGCGGAAGAGCTGCCAGCGCTTCCTGCAGCTTCGTATTCTGGGATTTTAGAGTATTCCAGGCGGCGTGATCCGAAGCAGAAAGGACAGCCAAAATGAAAAACTCTTGTCGTTCTTCTTCGTCATAGGGCAGTCGATCTTCCGAACTGGAAATTTTTTGCCAGCGCCGGCCGTCTGTGGAGATTTCAAAGGCATACTGAACCGGAAGATATCCCACAAACTTACCTTGATTGGCGCCGGGACGGTCCCGTGACCAGGTGATCCGGGAAATTGTTTCTAACTCAGGAAACTCGAGCGTCACCTCACCCGTACCCTTTTCCCCAGAAATCCAGATCTCATCGGCCTTCCCGTCATTCAGAAACTCCACCTTGTAAAAGTTCGGGTCTTTTTCATCGGTGCGGGTTTTCCGTGCCTGGACCTTGGTCCCATGGGAAGCCAAGGCGACATTCTGGGGGATCCGGACCCGTGGTCCATATTTCCAGCTCGTCGAGAGCCGGCGGATGATTCTTCGTGGTTGCAATGATCGTCATACGAACAAAACGAGCAGTGACCGGTGCGAAGTCCTCCTCATTTCCACGTGCACTGATAGCAGGCCGGAGCCGTCGAGTAATTTCTTCCCTTTGAGCCTCCACCAGGGGTTTCGCTTGCTCTTTAAGCGTCTTCATTTGTGCCATGACCTGTTGCTGTTTTTCGAGCAGCGGCGTTTCCTGTCCGGCGCGACGCTCTTTTAAGGCCAAGGTCGTCCACTCTCTTTCTCCATGCTGAACTCCCCCAAAGGCTGCCTGAATCCGGTAGTAATCGGCCTGTTGAATCGGGTCAAATTTGTGGTCATGACAGCGGGCGCATCCAATTGTGAGTCCCAGGAAGGCTGCGCCGGTTGTCGATACCATATCATCCAGGTCGTTGGCACGTTGCTGGAGCTTCCCTTCGATGTTCTCAATGGTTACGGTGTCATGAGTTCCGGCAACGAGAAATCCCGTCCCGACCAAAGCTTCTGGATCGTCCGGCGCGATTTGATCTCCCGCCAGTTGTTCCAGAATCATTTGGGTAAACGGTTTGTCCTGGTTAAAGGATTTAATAATGTAGTCTCGAAACGGCCAAGCTTGCTCCCGCAAGTGATTCTGCTCATACCCCTGGCTTTCACCAAAACGAATGACATCGAGCCAATGCCGCCCCCAGCGCTCCCCATACTGGGGTGAGTTGAGAAGACGGTCAACCAGCTTTTCGTAGGCATCGGGGTTGTTGTTATTGACAAAGGCTTCCACTTCTTCCGGGGTTGGAGGCAGGCCTAGAAGATCATACGTGGCGCGGCGAATCAAAGTCGTGCGGTCAGCTGGAGGAGAAGGTTGTAACCCTTTTTCCTGGAGCTTCGCATAGATGAAGCGATCGATTGCAGTATGAGTCCAGTCATGCGGAATGTTGGATGGGTTGGGAACCTGAGGTTTCCGTAACGGCTGAAGCGCCCACCAGTTCATGTCCCCTCGAGGGTGTTTGGCTGGGGCCTTGGCCACTGGCTCCGACCACGGGGCCCCCGCTTCCACCCATTGGCGAAGAGCCTCCCGATCCTGGTTGGAAAGCGGATTCCCGGGAGGCATCTCTCCGGCCATAATCTTCTTAATCAAGAGGCTATCAGCCGGCTGGTGGGGGACAAGTGCCGGTCCACTGTTTCCCCCCTTGAGCGCGCCTTCGCGCCGATCCAGCATGAGTCCTGCGGTCTTCTGATCGGCATTGTGACAAGGGAGACAATTCTTTCCAATAATTGCCACAGCGCCGGATTCTAACTCCGAGGTATCCGAAGCAAGATGTTCGGGAGCGGTCAAGAATAGGAAAAATAAAAGAAGAAAAATAGTGCGTCTCATGAGTCTATCCTAATTGTCATTGTCCGATTTCCATTTCCCATCCTTTATCTAAGTTTCTCAATGGAAAATGAGAAATGAACAGTGAACAATGACAAATAAATCTCCTTTGAAACTCCCCTCTCTGGAGGGGCGGGGCCTTTACGCTCTTGGGGTGGGTGGAAGCAGAAGCCACGTGGATCTTCATGCATCATAAGTCGATGGCAAGGCGGGGAGCACTTCCCTTGTCAGTCGTTCCATCGATCGCACCCACTTGGCTTTGTCGTCCCAGTCATGGGCAATCATCAACAGCGTGCCAAAACCTCCCGGTCTGCTGCCAAAGCTGCTGCAGTTGCTGAATGCAGCTGTCCACGTCACCTACGATGCAGAGATGCTTGAGGATATATTCAGGAGTCACTTCTTCATCCGTCACGGCCAGGTCATGCTTCACCAGATGGAGCATGTTCGCCGATTTCATCAGGGCACACAGGTAACCGAATGACCTCGAGAACGTTCCGTTGAGAGCGTGTTCGCGGGCTTCCTGGTTTGTCTCTCCGACGTAAATGCTTCGAGCGACGCGCCATACCGATCGCTGGGGCGCTGCCAGTCCCGCTTCCTGTGCACCAGCGCAATAGCCTTTCCAATGCTCCACTACGGTGGATGCCGGCACGAGATTCGAACTTAGCGGCAGATAACCGCGCTGACCCGCCAAGGTCGCCGCCATGGAATTGCTTTTGATTACGCTCATGGCGATGGGAGGATGGGGCTTCTGATAAGGCTTGAGGAGCGTTCCCATACCTAATTCCAAATTGGGACGGTTAATCTTGAGGGTCCAGAACTGGCCTTTGAATTCAAAGGGGGCTTCTGCCTGCCATAACTTGAGGATCATGTCGATGCCTTCAAGCGTCATCAATCCTTGAGTTTTGGGATCCGGCAGGCCGAAAAGCTCGTGATCCGTTGGAACTCCACCTTGACCAAAACCGCAATTCAATCGTCCTCGCGAGAGATGATCTAGAAGCGCCAGGCGCATTGCCACATTAGCCGGATGGTGTTGAGGGATGATGGAGACACCAGTCCCGAGTCGTATGGTCTTCGTTCTGGGAAACACGTTTGCGATAAAAACATCATTGGACGGAATAGGCTCCCAGGCCAGGGTATGATGCTGACCCACCCAGGCTTCTGTAAAGCCTAGGCCCTCGGCTCGAACAATCAACTCGATATCCTCTTCGAAACACTGCGTCCTTGGCTTCTCCGGCGGATGCACCGGCATCATAAATAACCCTAGCTTCACAGGGCCTCCTTATAGAACGTCGATTCGACGGAATGGATTAAACGCCAGGCGCATTCCGTGTAAGGGACGGGGATGCCGGCTTCCTGCGCTTTCTTGACCATGAGCCCAATCGTGCTTTCAGCCTCTGTTCGCCGCCGCTTCTGGAGGTCTAAAAACATCGCGACCTCCTTGCCTCCGGTCCCTTCAGCAATCAATTTTCGTCCCATCTCCAAGACGTCTAACACGGCTTCGTCGAAGGAAAGACTCAACCCTTCGAGACACTAGCATGCTGTCATAATTCTCCACCGGATGCCCCAGGGCAGTAGCTACTTCCGCGCACTCCCGTTCGATTCGGGTGTAAAGAGCAGCCAGGTCAGGCTGGACAAAGGCTTCACCCCAAGTGAGGCGGGTGATGGAGGGCAGCACGACCAGAGGAATCCACCAGACCATTTTGGTCCATCGCACCGATTCGATGTGGTCGGGAACAATGACCTTCAGCCCAGCGGCCGCAAGTTGCCCGGCAAGCTTCTCTATCCGCGGGCTTTGCCGCCCATCCAGTTCACCCAGAAATGTCGGACGGTCTCCCCAGAAACCGATGACTTCACCTGGACCTTTTAAGCTCCCACTGATCAAGGTGATCATTCCGAAAACGCGTTCTTTGCCGAAGCGAGCAATCAACCCGTCATGGACATCCAGCCCATTCTGAATCGAAGTGGCCCATCCCACGTCGAGTTCTTCGATCGAAGCCAGGGCTTCACGCGAATCGATGTTCTTGGTTGCCAGAATCAAAAGATCTGCAGAACTCCAGAACTCTTGCGCAGGCCTTGTAGTGGCTCTTACCTCAACGGTAAAGGATTCTTGCCCGCTCACCTTCAATCCAGAACGATTGATGGCGTCCACATGTCGCTGTTCTCGGTCGATAAAGAGCAGCTCATGCCCCGCTCGAGCGAATAGAGCTCCCAGATAGCCCCCCACCCCTCCAGTTCCGAGAATTAGGATTTTCATTCGTTGTTCTTCCAATAGAGTTTGAGAGCATTCTGGGCCATGATAAGGTCTAGATCGCGCGGGCTTAGAAACTTGTAAAACCGTTCCTGAAAGAGCAACGCCCGGTGGTATCCAGTCTTAAGAAGCACATGAGGGAAATCACTTCCCCAGACGAGTCGCTCCGGCCCCCACTGGTCGTAGATCGCCCGGAACAGCTCCCAACAATCTGAATAAGGGTAACGCTCTTGAGAGAAGTAGTAATAGCCGGAGGCTTTCATGTACAGGTTGGGGAAGCGTGACAACTGCTGCAGAGTCTGAAAACTTTCCGCTTTCAAGCCGAGGCGCACATTGGGATAACCCAGGTGATCAATCAACACTGGTACTTGCGGGAATTGCTCCAACCAGTTCCCCAGAAGGCCCAACTGTTCGGGCTCCATGAGGATATTGACCGTTATCTTCAGAGCGGCAATGTCTTCCCATAGCCTTGCGAAGGAGGGATTGTGGAATGGAGCCTCTTCCTCCCTAATCTTGGGGCGGAATCGTAGGCCGCTACAACCTCGTTCTTTGACCCAGTAACTCAGGCGCCTTTCGAAGTCTTGATTTCGAGGGTCCACGACGCAGACCGCACAGAATCGTTCCGGGTGTGCCTGGGCACAGTCCGCCACATAGCTGTTATCCTCTCCCGGAAAGATCGGCTGCACCAGGACCGCGCGCCCGACATCGTATTCGTCCATATACTCGATGAGCAGCTCCACCGGGACTTCGGAGGCGGGGCTCACGATTGTCCGATTAGCTGGAGAGTAATCGGGAACGGCCCTCCAAACATGGGTGTGAGCGTCAATCCACGTTGCCATTTGATTCAATACCCGAAATCCATCAACTCACCTATCACCTGTCAGAGGAAGGTATTGGGATCGCCAACTTGAAGAAAAAAAGCTCGCTGATGACGTGTTCCAAACGTTTTCGCTTACTCGAAAAGGATATCAGAAATTAGTTCGGGCAGGCTGGCAAAAAACGTGAAGTTCCCCGAGGAAGGGCTCAGGCGGACAGGGGAGTGACTAACGTTGAAATTTACGGATGGTGGGCGCGACCGGGATCGAACCGATGACCTCTACCGTGTCAAGGTAGCGCTCGTACCAACTGAGCTACGCGCCCATTGGGGCGTAAGATAAGGGGAAGGTGTGGGGAGTGTCAATGACAATCTCAATTCGGGGGATTTTCTGCCTGTGATCGTGGCCGTTTGAAGAAAGTGATATCAATAAAGACCCATTAGTTGTTGTTTGCTACTAATTCTTCATCCCCTGAAGTTTCCCCTTGTTCAACTGAGCATGTCCCACATTTCTTACTGGACACAGGGGGTGGAGGTAATCGCAGGTGAGTTCCCTTCGGGGACTGTAGTTAGCTCCCCTTCTGTGTCCAGTAGGCCGACCTATGGTAAAGACCTGCTTCACAACGAGAGACTTGAGGGAGCCCGAGCCGGATATGTAACAACTTGTATGGCGATTGAATCAGTTGGAACTAGGGCCACAAGTATGTCGGCCCTTTTGTGGGGCCAACAATCGGAATCAGCCTTGACAAAGAAAACGGATTAGAGATAATTGCAGTGGACCATGATTTAGCTTCTGTGTCGTGAGCTTAGGGAGACTGTCCTGATGAACAGCGTTCATCCTTCTCAAATACCCAAAATTGCCTGGGGTAAGCAACGTGATGTTTGGATATGACGCGAAAACGAACCCATTCGAACGCGCTTCCAACAGAAACCGACTTGCCGACCCGATTGGGCAAAGTCGGTTTTTTCGTTTTTGGAGGTGAAAGTTCTCAGTAATTAGAGGGTAAGGCTAGAAGCGGCTTATGAATCCTCAGCCAAGAAGAGTCAGTGGGATAGAACTGGATTGGACAGGAAAGAAATGGTAGCAGGCGGGTCTTCAATATGGAAGCGACTCTCTTATTAAACGCATCTTACGAGCCTCTCAAAATCATAGGCTGGCAACGAGCCATTACATTGCTTTTTGCGGGCAAAGTGGAAGTCATCGAGGAGTACACTCATGAAATCCACAGTGTGACTTTTGCCATCAAACTTCCGTCAATCCTACGTCTACTGAAATACGTAAGAGTCAAAAAAAGTAAGATTGTGAAGTTTTCTCGGGCCAATATCTATGCGCGAGACAGCTACACCTGCCAGTACTGCAACACCCCGTTTCGCAGTGAAGAGCTTACCTTCGACCATGTCATTCCCGTGTCCCGAAATGGGACCAAGAACTGGGAGAACATCGTGACAGCCTGCATTGATTGCAACCGCCGAAAGGGAGGGCAAACGCCTCGAGAAGCCGGCATGACGCTCATCCGCAGGCCCATCGAGCCCCAATGGGTTCCCAGTCTCAGTCTTACCCTCGTCTTTAAGAATGCTCCTGAAAGCTGGCGTGATTACCTCTATTGGAATGTCGAACTGGAAACTTGAGGTGTCCAGTTGTTCCTGCTGACCGGATGGGGGAAGGCAAGCGAATCAGGCGTGGGCTTTTCGGATTACTTTCTCATCCAAGGTGTGTTCGACCATCTCCTGAACTTTAAGCTCGGGCAGGTTCCAAACCGTTGACAGTTCGCTGATGACTAGATAACGAGCTCGATCCAGCATTTTCTTTTCTCGGAAGGAGAGAACACGCTCGTGGCTCAAGGAATAGAGACTTTTGAAAACGTCAGCCACGTCGAAAATACTGCCGGTTCGCATTTTGTCGCTGTTCTCTTTGTATCGGTTCTTCCAATCGGTATGGGCCCGGATGCCCGTGCTTTTGAGATGATCTAAGACCTCGTTCACTGCTTCTTTCTTGATCAGCTTACGCAAGCCCACATCACTCACGTTGGATATAGGGATCATGACCATCATGCTGTTAGCCACCATTTTTAGCTGGTAAAAAGACTCTCGATGGCCGGATACTTCTCGGCTATTGATTTTTTCGATGACCCCAACGCCGTGATTGGGGTAGATGACTTTTTCACCAATTGTGAATTCCATAGGACGAAGGCTGAAGGGGCTAGGACAAAAGAGGGATTGGAGAAACTACGACTTCAAATTTCATTGTAGGAGTCGTGAAGGACCGAGTCAATCGAAAACTTGCGATGAGCTCCGTTTATGCGTAAGACGAAAATCGTAGCCACAGTTGGACCCGCATCCCGCTCCGATGGGAAGTTGCGAGAACTCATGGAGGCTGGAGTCAATGTATTTCGGCTGAATATGTCACACGGGGACCAGGCGGATCACGCGAAGGCCATCCACTCGATCCGGCAGATCTCAACGGAACTCTCCCTGCCGACCGCAATCCTCGTCGATCTTCAAGGGCCCAAAATTCGTCTGGGAGCCATGTCAGGGGATAGGGCCGTGTCAGTGCGTGCCGGTCAAAAATTTGTCCTGACGACAGATGAAGTTGAGGGTTCTTTGGAAAGGGCGTCCATTTCCTACAAACTGCTGCCCCAAGAAGTAAAGCCAGGGGATCGGATCCTGGTTGATGATGGCATGGTGGAGTTGGAAGTCACATCTGCGACGCAAGCTGATATTACGACCAAGGTTCTTTTCGATGGGACGCTGAAGAGCCATAAGGGGGTGAATTTCCCTGACTCCCCTTTGTCCATCCCGGCCGTCACAGAAAAAGATGTCCGGGATATCCGGTTTGCTTTAGCGAACGAGGTGGATTATCTCGCTCTATCCTTTGTACGTTCCGCCGCCGATCTTCTCCGTGCGAAAGAGGCCATGACGGATCTCAGCGCGCGCGCGCGATTGATCCCGATCATTGCCAAGATTGAAAAACCGCAAGCTCTTGATGAAATTGACAAGATTCTGACTGTCGCTGACGGGATCATGGTGGCCCGGGGGGATCTGGGTGTTGAAGTGGCAACGGAGCGAGTACCGATGTTGCAAAAAACTCTCATTGCGGCTTGCTTGAAAGTTGCCAAACCGGTGATTACGGCCACGCAAATGTTGGAATCGATGACTCACTCCCCCAGGCCCACACGAGCTGAGGCTTCCGACGTGGCGAACGCGATCCTGGACGGAACGGATGCGGTGATGCTCTCCGCGGAAACTGCCACGGGGCAATTTCCAGTAGAGTCGGTTCAAACCATGAACCGCATTGCTTGCTATACAGAAGATTCCTCTAAGCCATTTATCCGTTACGATGAAAGGCGCAGGTCATTCAATTTTCTTCCCACATTTTCTCACAGCGCTTGCCATGCCGCGATGATTGCGGCCAATCAGCTTGGAGTAAAAAAGATTCTGGTCTTCACGGAGTCGGGCTCAACAGCCAGCATCCTGGCTAGCTTGAGACCTGATCAGATGATTTTAGCCTTTACTCCCCACCCAGATGTGTACCGGCGGATGAGCTTGTTGTGCGGAGTTGTGCCCGTGAGGATGGACCATGTTTCTAATCCCGCCGCCATGATTCAGACGGCTGAGAAGATTTTGCTTGCCAGGGGGCTTGCCGAGCCAGAAGAGACGATTGTCATTGTGGCCGGTGTGTTGCAGGTCAGCGGGGCGACTAATATGATCAAAATTCACCGGGTTGGCGAAATGCAGGCATGAGAGGGTGGCCAGACCAGCGAATTTTTTCTGCATGGCTCCAGCGAGGATACGCTGGTATAAGCGATTCGATGCCCAGGCGTTTTTGTTACCGCAGAGGCTCTACCAGAAAATTTCGGATCGTGGCTGCTTCAATGACGCTGGCATTGAACCCGAAACGGCCATGGTTAAAGGTGTCATCTGACCAGGCATCGACTTGGGTCCCATCAATAGAATGCGTGATCGTATTGCCACGCAAGGTGACAGTGACTTTATAGTATTCCTTGTTCTTTACCTTGAAAGGAAGGGGGGTGACAGCGGCGGCTCCTGGAGCATCTTCCAACTTCAGTGAGCTGAGATACTTGTCATCGGACCGGATGTACCGGATCAGACTATTCTTGGGAACCGCCTTAGCCTTGTCCGAAGAAAGCTTAAAGAGATAGAAGCTATTTGAATTCTTCGCCCGAATTACCCAGCCTGCCGATTCTTTGATGACCTTAATGTCAAATTCAACTTTATAGTTGTCCCACTTCTCGCCTTTCTTCAGGAAGCCCAATCCCTGAACCTTCAAACCAGACGCGTCTTTTTCCTTAGTAATTTCCCAGGTTGGAGGAGCATCCCATTGCGCAAGGCCTTCTGAGAAATCATCTTTAACCTGGTCAGGCTTTTGGGCTGCCTGTTGTTCTCGCAGAGCCTCTTCTCTCGCCTTGGCTTGTCGCAGTTCTTCTTCGCGTTTTCTTGCTTCCAACTGTTTCTTTTCTTCTTCAAGGTGGGCTGCCGCGAGACGTTTACGCTCCTGCTCCGCTTCAGCTTGAATTTTGGCTTCAGCTGCCCGTTTTTTCTCTAGCTCCTGTTTCCCCGCAACATCTGGTTTCTTAACTTCGACGGGAGTCGGGCCGGTGTTTGCCAGCTGGGCATACAGATTGGGGTTGACGGATCTCCATTCTCCAATGACGAGTTCATTGAGCCTAAGCCAGTTTGCAGCTTCCTCACTGATGACAGAAAGATCATCTTGAGTGCCTCTCTTGCCATCAGGGCCAGCGGAACTGAGGACAAACGTCTTATTGGTAAGATCAACCAGGTAAATAAAGCCTTGCCCCCAGCCGTCCCGTAAGATGTCCGGATCAGCATAAGCACGATTGACGGCAATCAAAGTGGGAGGAAGACCTTTTTTGCCATTGGTGAAAATGGAGATTGCTTCCAAGATTGCCGCCATTTTCCCGATAGTCATCCGCGTCGATTCATCTACCGTAGGGGCTGCATTCGGAACCGGGGCTGTCTGCTCGGGCGAAGTAGATGAAGAGGGTGAAGTCGCCGGGGCCGGAGTCTCACGATTCTTAACGATTAGCAGCAGATTGATTCCGGCAACGAGAACAAAGAGAAAAACCCCTCCGGCCAGCCAGGTTTTCTTCTTGGAACCACTAAATATCGTCGCAGGGGGTGGGAGCGTTTCCTTTTGTCCCTCCACGCCTTTAAGCGCTTCTTTCAGCTCCTTCAGGATCCGCTGTTCCTCTTCGTTTGCTGTGGGCGAGACAGTAACCGGCGCCAGAGGGGCTTCTTCTGAGCTGGTCACAGGGAACTGCGGGCCGGTCATACGAATACCGCATTTCGTACAAAAGACATTCCCTTCTGTCTGTTCCTCACCGCATTTAAAACACCGCATCCCGCTTCATCTCCCGATTAGGATTGTGGGCTGGAATTAGATTCTACAATAACTTTCACGAATCGGCGCTTACCGACTTTAAGAATGTGCGTGGTCGGAATGGAGCAGTCCAGCTCCGCTCTGATGTTCGAAACCCGTTCATTATTCCAGGTCACCGCTCCTTGTTCGATCAACCGATGGGCTTCCGTGGCTGAGGGCGCCAGTCCAAATTGGGCGATCAACTTGGCTAAACGGATTTTCTGATGAGACCCGTGAAGTCTTTTTTCCTCGATGTCTTCTGGATCCTTCTTCTGTACGAAGATTCGATTAAATTCCTGTTCCGCAGCCACCGCCGCTTCCGGTGAATGAAAATCGCGAATAATCAGTTTTGCCAGCTCAGCCTTAACCATTCGGGGGTGTCTTTTCCCTGATACAATGTCTTGGCGGAGCTCATTGATTTCTGACATTCGAACGTCCGAGCAGAGTTCATAGTAGCGAAACATCAGCTCATCGGAGATCGACATGACCTTCCCGAACATTTCCTGGGGGGGGTCTTTAATCCCAATATAGTTGTTTAAGGACTTGGACATTTTCTGCACGCCGTCTAATCCCTCCAGGATCGGCATCGTGAGAACGACTTGCGGTTCCTGTCCGTATTCCTTTTGCAATTCCCGACCAACGAGTAAATTAAATTTTTGATCGGTTCCTCCCAATTCCACGTCAGCCTTTAGAACCACGGAGTCATAACCCTGGACGAGAGGGTAGAGAATTTCATGCATAGAGATGGGCTGATTATTTTTGAGCCGATTATTGAAATCATCCCGCTCAAGCATGCGTGCCACCGTATAGTGTGATGCCAACCGGACAAAATCTTCACTTGAGAGCGCCGACATCCAGCGGCTGTTAAAATCCAGGACCGTTTTCTGGGGATCAAGAATCTTAAAAACTTGTTCTTTGTATGTATCGGCATTCTTGGCAACTTCTTCACGGGACAGCTGTTTTCTCACCACATTCCGTCCGCTGGGGTCACCGATCATGCCTGTAAAATCGCCGATCATGAAAATAACCGTGTGACCCAGATCTTGAAAGTGTTTCAGTTTGCGGATGAGCACCGTATGCCCCAGATGAAGATCCGGAGCGGTAGGATCGAACCCAGCCTTGACGCGTAGTGGCTTTCCGCTCTTCGCAAAGCGCTCCAGTTTGGTCTTGAGCTCTTCGGCTCGGATGATCTCAACAGAGCCTCTGGAAATATAGTCGAGTTGTTCAGGAATGGTATGGTTCAGCCCAAAAACTCCTTTTCAGGCAAGATGATAACCCTTCTGGCTTCGATGCGAATTCGGTTCTGCAAAACCAATTGAATTGCCTCGGAATAAATTTGGTGTTCTTCTGCCAGGATGCGGTCTGCCAGGGTGTGCTCCGAATCGTCTGGAAGCACGGGGACGACTCTCTGCAAGATAATGGGACCCGAATCTAAACCCTCATCCACGAAGTGAACCGTACAACCGGAATACCTCACACCATATTGCAGAGCCTGGCGCTGGGCATCGAGCCCCGGGAAAGCCGGCAGCAGCGAAGGGTGAATGTTCAGAATCCGGCGAGGGAATGCCTCGATGAAAGTCGCGCTCAATAATCGCATGAAGCCTGCCAGGCAGACAAGATTGACTTGTCTGGCTTTCAACGCGGCGACCAACTCTTGGTCATAACTCCCCCGATCCAATCCTTTTGAAGGGAGGAAAAGGGTTTCCAGCCCTCGCTGCCTCGCACGTGCGAGTCCAGGGGCTTCCTGGACGTTGCCGAGGACAAGAGCAATCTCTGCATCCAGTTTCCCATTCTCAATATGCTGTGCAATCGCCTCGAAGTTCGACCCGCGTCCTGAAAGTAGAATCCCAAGTTTCTTCATGACTGGTAGACAACCTTGTTAGCCCCGGTGCCAATCTCGCCAAGCGGGTACACGGTTTCTCGTCGACCCTTGAAATAACGCAGGATGCTAGGAAGGTCTCGGGGGGAGACAACTAAAACCATTCCGATTCCCATATTGAAAGTTCGCAGCATTTCCTGTTCCGGGATATTTCCGAGGCGTTGCAGCAGATGGAAGATGGGCGGAACCGGCCACGACCTTAGCCGAATCCGGGCATTACAACGAGGGGGAAGTATCCTGGGGATATTTTCCGTCAACCCCCCACCCGTGATATGAGACAACCCCTTGACCAATCTCTTCGCGATTAAGGGTTTCAGTACGGGCAGATAGTTGAGATGGGGAGCCAACAGAGCCTCTCCAACTGTTGCATTGAGTTCCGGCAGAAAACTGTCCACTCCATAGGCTGCTGATTCCAATAGGAGTTTGCGCGCTAAGGAATAACCATTGGTGTGCAGGCCTGCGGAAGGAATGCCAAGAATGACATGACCCGATCGAATGCTCTTTCCATCGATAATCTTTCGTTTTTCCACTACTCCGACGATAAATCCCGCCAGGTCATATTCACCTTCCTGATAGAAGCCGGGCATTTCGGCCGTTTCGCCTCCTAGAAGCGCGCAACCCGCTTCCCTGCAACCTGCGGCGATGCCTTTGACGACTTCGGCAACGATCTGGGGGGATAGCTTCCCGGTGGCAATGTAATCCATGAAAAAAAGCGGCGTGGCACCCTGGACCAGGATGTCATTGACGCAATGGGACACGAGATCCTTGCCAACCGTATCATGAATCCCGGTGGCGAAGGCGATCTTCAATTTAGTTCCCACTCCGTCAACACTGGATACCAAAACGGTCTGGCCATTGTGATGGTGATTGAGAGAGAACAGCCCGCCGAAACCGCCAATCTCTGTTAAAACGCCACGAGTGAATGTTTGTTTGGCGAGGAACTTGATTTTCTTCTTGGCTTGATTGGCCCGATCGATATCGACCCCAGCTTCACGATAGCTTGAAATCTGCTTTGTCATGGCTTGGATTTTCTTTCCATTTCTTGGCGTTGCTTGAATCATAGCCTGGGTGGGGGAGAAGCGAATGCCTACCGGGGTATCTGACGGTTCTGAAGGGGTGAAAAATACGACTCACCGAATCTGTACCAGGCTGTTTAACGGAAACTCGACAGGGTATTTTCCTGTGTAACATGCCGAACAGAAATGATTCTCTTCTTCCGAAACCCCGCAGGCTCGGAGCATCCCGGCGTGACTCAAGTATCCTAGAGAGTCGGCTTCAATGTATTTGCAAGTTTCTTCCACCGTGTGGCTGGAAGCGATGAGTTCTCTTTTGGTAGGTGTGTCGACACCGTAGTAGCAAGGAGAAATCGTGGGGGGGCAACTGATTCTCATATGGACTTCAGTGGCACCTGCGGCACGCACCATCTTCACGATCTTCCGGCTGGTAGTCCCCCGGACAATGGAATCATCCACTAAAATCACCCGCTTTCCCTGGAGCAGGTCTTTAACCGGGTTTAGTTTGATTCTCACTCCAAAGTGCCGGATGGCTTGTCTCGGTTCAATGAAAGTCCGTCCAACGTAATGATTGCGGATCAACCCGAATTCAAAAGGGATCCCCGATTCGTGAGAGAACCCAATGGCCGCTGCGACTCCCGAGTCAGGAACAGGGACTACAATTTCGGCCTGCGCAGGTTTTTCTCGAGCCAACGTCTTGCCTAAAAGGTAACGGCTTTGGTAGACCGACCTCCCGAAGACCACACTGTCAGGTCTGGAAAAGTATACATGCTCGAAGATGCAAAAGGCGGGATTAACCGGAGGAAAAATCTTGCGTGAGTCGACGCCTTCCTCCGAGAAGATCAACATTTCACCCGGTTCGATTTCCCGTTCAAATTCCGCATCAATCAAGTCAAAGGCACAACTCTCTGACGCGACTACTGGAGACCCGTCGAGATATCCAAAACAGAGCGGCCTAAAACCTCGAGGGTCCCTGACCGCAATCATCTTCTCAGGGGTCAGAAAGACTAAGGAATAGGCGCCAGTAACTTGGAGCAAGGCCTCTTGAATAGCCTCTTCGATGCTGGGCTGCCGGGATTTGGCGATCAGATGCAAAATCACTTCACTGTCGCTGGTGGAATAGAAAATTGATCCTTCAGATTCGAGTTGGGTGCGAATCTCCTGGGCGTTGACCAGATTTCCGTTATGACCGAGCGCCAGACTCCCTTTACTGAAGGTGGCGTGAAAAGGTTGCGCATTCCGTAAGGAACTGTCGCCAGCCGTTGAATACCGGGTATGACCGATGGCGACATCACCCTTTAAGTTTTCCAGGCGAGATTCAGTAAAGATTTCGGCGACGTGTCCCATGCCTTTTTCGGAGTACAGTTGCTGCCGGTCGGAAGAGATGATTCCAGCGCTTTCCTGTCCCCGATGCTGCAACGCGTAAAGCCCGAGATAAGTGATTCGGGCCGCATCGGCATGGTTGTAAATTCCGAATACTCCGCATTCCTCACGAAATTTGTCTTCCATAATAGTTCCTTATCAGGGATTAAACCACGAATGCTGAAAACGTCAATCGACTGGCTCTATCCTGGCAAAAAGAGAGAGGTCCCCGCCATCCACTTGCGCCATTCAGGCCTGAAGAAATCGGTTGTAGCGGCGGTCTGCGACCGCCGTGTTCTTTTCATTTCAACGGCTTGGTCGGCGCTCATAGAGCGCCGCTACAATTTGGGTTCCCCTCCTTGTTTAGGAGGGGGCAAGGGGGTGGTCGTAAGTCATGAGGGACGAACCCCCTGGAGTCCCCCTTTACCAAGGGGGACACTCGCAGAGTATCACCGAAACCAATTCTTCGCACCTTCATGAGTTCACGGGATCAATCAAAATAATGTCCCAGACTCGTTCTCCAGCCCTTCTCAGCGTCATGAACGTCCTGGCTTACAACCAGGGAACCATCGACGAAGATCCGTAGCTCGTTTCCTCCCACCTTCCCAATTCTTGTTATTCGTACAGAGTGAGTATGAGCTATTCTTTCTAAAACTGGAAGGTCGTGGTCCTTCACGGTCACCAGGATGCGAGACTGATATTCTCCGAACAGTACATTCTCCAGCGCATGAGCCCCAGGAATCTCAATCGTCGCTCCCTTAGCCGATGCCGTAAAGTGGGAGAAACTCATTTCGGCTAGCGCAATAGCCAGTCCGCCTTCCGAACAATCATGAGCAGACAGAATCGCTCTTGAGCGAATTCCTTCCAGGCAGGTCGTTTGTACCCGTTTCTCCTGTTGCAGGTCAATGGGAGGGCAGGGCAGTAAGTTTGCCCAACGGGCATAAAGATCTTCTTCAAGGGGAATCCATCGCATGCAAGATCGCAGCGTTTCCTTGGCCGCCTTGGAATAGGCACAATCCGGATCAATCAGAGAGCCTAGTAGAACAATCATATCACCGTCGTCAACAAACCACGACCCTCTCCCATCACGAATGGGTTCAATCAGTCCCACCATGCCGATGACCGGTGTGGGGTAAATCCCCTCTCCGAGAGTTTCATTGTAAAAGCTCACGTTGCCGCCGGTGACCGGAGTCTCAAACGTCAAGCAGGCTTCTGCAATGCCATCGATGGCCTCGCTGAATTGCCACATAATTTCAGGTTTCTGAGGGTTCCCGAAATTCAGGCAATTGGTCGCCGCTATCGGTTGTGCCCCCGCACAAATCAAATTCCGACAACTCTCGGCAACTGCGATTTGCGCACCCCGTCGTGGGTCTTTCTTGCAATACCGGCCGTTCCCATCCAAGCTCATCGCCAAGGCTTTATCCGTTCCTTTAATTCGAATGACGGCAGCATCCGCGCCCGGCAATTGCGCGGTATTCGTGCGCACCATATGGTCATATTGCTGGTAGACCCATTCCTTGGAGGCAAGTGTAGGGGATCTAAGAAAGCGCCCTAAAACCTCGTTAAAGTCAAGTTTCCCCTGCCCCCCTTCTGGTCCCGGTAAATCGAGCTGGACAGGGTTGGTCGCAGGACTGATTTCAGGTGGCTTTAAGGGGCGATGATACACGGGCGCTTCATCTGTCAGAGCCCGGTTCGGAATCTCTGCCACGACCTGACCAAAATGTTTCACCCGCAGAATTGCATCGTCGGTGACCCACCCGATCACGACGGCGTCTATCTCCCATTTGCGAAAGACTTGCAGGATCTCTTCTTCGCGGCCTTTTTCAGCGACCAGCAACATGCGTTCCTGTGATTCGCTCAGCATGATTTCGTAAGGCGACATCCCCGTCTCACGTTGGGGGACAAATTGCAGGTCAACCTCCATTCCCGTCCCTGCCCGGGACCCCATTTCACAGGTCGAACACGTCAAGCCGGCTGCGCCCATGTCCTGAATTCCAACGATCGCGCCGGTTTTCATGGCCTCCAGACAAGCTTCAAGCAGCAGCTTTTCCATGAAGGGGTCGCCTACCTGGACGTTGGGGCGCTTGCTTTCGGATTCCTCGTCAAACTCGGCAGAGGCCATCGTGGCGCCGTGAATTCCGTCCCGTCCGGTTTTTGAGCCGACGTAGATGACCGGGTTGCCAACCCCGCTGGCTCTTCCATAAAAGATTTGGTTCTTTTTGAAAATGCCCAGGGCGAACGCATTCACAAGTGGGTTCTGCGAATAAGACTCCTCAAATACCACCTCGCCGCCAATGGTGGGTACGCCGAAACAGTTTCCGTAGCCCGCGATACCGGCAACGACTCCTTCCATAATCCTTCGATTGTGCACCTGCGTGAGTGGGCCGAAGCGCAAGGAATTCATGGCTGCAATAGGACGCGCTCCCATCGTAAAGATATCCCGCAGGATGCCTCCGACTCCGGTTGCCGCTCCTTGATAAGGTTCGATGAAGCTCGGGTGGTTGTGTGACTCGATCTTGAAGGCGATGGCGTAATCGTCCCCGATATCAATGATTCCAGCATTCTCACCGGGCCCTTGCAGGATTCTCGGGCCAGTGGTGGGGAGCCGTTTCAGATGGACCTTGGAGCTCTTGTAGCTGCAATGTTCACTCCACATCACACTGAAGATCCCCAGTTCTGTGAGATTGGGTTGTCGTCCCAGGCAACTCGCGATGCGCTGGTATTCCTCTTCAGTCAGATTATGCTGAGCAAGCAGTTCAGGAGTAATTTGTATTTCAGTGATCATCGTGATTGCTTCTGCCTCAGACCGCATGCGCCATGGAACGAACCATGGATTCAAAAATCAACAGACCATCTTCGCTGCCGAGTATTTTCTCGCTGGCGCGCTCAGGATGGGGCATCATGCCCAACACATTCCGGCCTTCATTGCAGATCCCTGCAATATTGAATAGAGAGCCGTTGGGATTGGCAACATCCGTGATCTCGCCCTGCGCCGTGCAATAGCGAAAAATGATCTGCTGGTTCCTTTCCAGTTGCGAGAGCGTTTGGGCGTCCGCATAATAGTTTCCTTCCATATGCCCAATCGGAATATTCAAGACCTGATCTTTGCGTAAAGACACCGTAAAAGGAGTAGCCGATGATTCGACCCGGATACACACGTGACGGCAGACATATTTGAGTCCCTGATTCTTGAGCATGGCTCCCGGAAGTAGGCCTGATTCCAAGAGAATTTGAAATCCGTTGCAAATCCCGAGCACCAGTCCTCCGGAGGCAGCAAATTTCTTCACTGCTCCCATGACCGGCGAGAATCGCGCAATGGCTCCAGTTCTTAAATAGTCCCCGTAAGCAAAGCCGCCGGGAACCAGAATTGCGTCACAACCGGCCAGGTCCTCAGACTGGTGCCAAATAAACTGCGCCGGTTGTTCGAGAACTTTGGACACCATATGGTAGGTATCATGTTCGCAATTGCTACCGGGAAATATCAACACACCGAATTTCATGGCGCTCGTTATCCTTCGATTTCATAGCTGTACTGCTCAATGATTGGATTGGCCAGAACGGACTGCGCCATCTGCTCAATCTCTTGTCGGGCATCCTCTGGGCTCAAGTGGTTATTCAAATCGATCTCAAAGACTTTCCCCTGCCTGACGTCTTTGACATTTTCATATCCCAGGTTCTGCAGGCTACGATGGATGGTCTTGCCTTGAGGATCGAGAACACTTTTTTTCAGGCTGACAAAGACTCTTGCTTTCATGAGAGCAGCTTACCCCTTAGCGTTGGAAGATTGAAAAACACGTTTGAAAATAGTGTCTACATGCCGAATCTGATGGTTGAGGTCGAAGGCCCTTTCGATTTCCGCGGGAGAGAGGTGTTTTACGATATCTTCGTCTTTTATCACCCAGGTTCTGAAGTCGCCCTCGTTATTCCAGACCCGCATGGCGTTGCGTTGCACCCATCGATAGGCATCCTCACGAGTCACTCCCTTGTAAGTTAGATCGAGTAATATTTGGCCGGAAAAAATCAGTCCCTTCATCAGGTTTAGATTCTCTATCATGCGCTCGGGATAAACAAACATTTTCTCAACCAGATTTTTTGTTTTGGTTAGTAAGTAATCGACAAGAATTACCGAGTCGGGCAAGATGATTCTCTCCGCCGAAGAATGGGAAATGTCTCGCTCATGCCAAAGAGCCACATTTTCCAGACCGGCCTGGAGATTCGACCGGACGACTCTGGCAAGACCGCAAATTTGTTCGCAAGTAACGGGATTTCGCTTGTGAGGCATGGCTGAGGAACCTTTTTGCCCGGGAGAAAAATATTCTTCGACTTCACGAATCTCGGTGCGTTGTAACCCGCGGACTTCGGTGGCAATCTTTTCCAAACTTGCAGCAATAATGGCTAAGACTGCCAGAAACTCAGCATGCCGGTCGCGTTGGACAATCTGCGTGGAGATCGGATCGAACTGCAGACCCACTCGCCGGCAGACAGACTCTTCGACGGCAGGCTCGAGATGCGCAAAGGTGCCGACGGCTCCCGAGATTTTCCCGACCAAAACATTTTCGATGGCGTTCTTGAGGCGACGCATATTCCTTTGAGCCTCTGCATACCAAACTGCCAACTTCAGACCCAATGTCGTGGGTTCGGCATGGATCCCGTGCGTGCGGCCCACCATCACGGTGTAACGATGTTCGTGAGCACGATGCTTCAAAGCGGTCAGCAAGGCTTCCAAGTCTTCCACCAAAATGACTGAGGCTTCTTTGAGCTGAAGCGCTAATGCCGTATCCACAACATCCGATGAGGTCAGTCCGTAATGAACGTATCGCGATTCCGGACCGACAAATTCAGCCACGGAAGTAGTGAAAGCAATAACATCGTGCTTGACCTCTTTCTCAATCTCGTCAATACGCTTCACGCTGAAGTTTGCTTTGGCTTTGATAATCGATACCGATTCAGCTGGGATGATTCCCATTTCGGCAAGGGTCTCACAGGTTGCGATTTCCACCGCTAACCATTTTCGGTATTTGTTCTCTTCCGACCAGATTTTCCCCATGGGGGGGCGGGTATATCGTGAAATCAAGGAATTATCCTTTCATAAATGAATCATCGGGCTCGGGCTTGTTTTACTGGCCACGTGAAGGTTCCCCAAATCAAACCCTCTGGGTTCCAGTGACTGGGCCGCCACCATGCGCACGATGTCGGGGTGGTTATTGCTTTCACTCAGATGGGCTAAAACAATGTGCCGAGCTTTGCCATCAAATTCCTCGTTCAGAAACCGTCCCACCACCTCGTTTGACAAATGTCCCTGACTGCTCATGATCCGCTGTTTTAGCGGCCAGGGGTAGGGGCCGACCTTGAGCATTTCCAGATCGTGATTGGATTCTAGAACAATGACATCACAACCCTTCAATCGTTGCACCACGAGTTCCGTCAGATACCCCAGGTCCGTCACATGCCCGATGCGGATCCCTTCAGCCTCCAGGCAAAAGCCCAACGGGTTGGCGGCATCATGAGGAATTGAAAAACCGCAGATCGAAAGGCCGTTAATCGAGAAAGGTTGTCCGGATTCTATAAACTCCAAGCAGTAGCAGGGGGGACAGGGGACAATGGCCTCATAGGTTTCTCTCGTGATGTAGAGGGGGATAGCTTTTTTGCTTAGGATCGCTGCGAGTCCGTTGACGTGATCAATATGCTCATGAGAAATGACCACGGCATCGAGGTGATCCAGCGATTCACCGATCGAATTCAAACGCTTGATGATCTGGCTAAGGCTGATTCCTGCGTCCAGCAAAATCTTCGTACGAGAAGTCGAGATAAATGTACAGTTGCCGGAGCTGCTGCTTGCCAATACCGATATTCTTACTGCCACCGATAACCAGCCTTTTTTAAAGACCCGTCGAAATTGTTTTGGGATCCATGAACCACCCCTTAGAATGGAAATAATTAGGCTAGTCTTCAGCAACTGTCAAATCAATTCAATCGTTTAATTGCAGTCCAAGCGCTCGCGTGTAATTTTGAATCCATCCAGATTCCCCAGAACCGTCAAGGCAATGCTCTTTGTGTCGAAAAAGGTATGGGCCAATCCTTGAATCTCATTCGGGGTGACCAACTCGATTTGACTGATCATCTCGTCCAAGGTAATGGTTTTCCCGAAATACATTTCCTGACGAGCCAAGTTTGACATCCGGCTGGAAGTGGATTCCAGACCGAGCATCAAACTGCCTTTCAAGTAGTCTTTTGCCCGGCGCAATTCCTCCGGTTCAACCGGAATTTTTTTCAAATTCCGAAACTCGGCAACGATCATGTCGATAACTTTCTCGGTGCTTTCGAGAGATGTCCCTGCGTAAACCGAGAGGCAGCCCGTGTCTCGGTAGGGATTCAATCCTGAAAAAATGGCGTACACCAATCCTAGCTTTTCACGAATATTCTGAAAGAGGCGGGAACTCATTCCGCCACCAAGTATGGTGTTCAAGATATAACAACCATAACGCTCTTGATGAGAAAGAGGGTAGGAAGGTACTCCGAGACAGATGTGCACTTGTTCGAGTTCTTTCTTGCTGCGCAAGGTAATGCGGCTATGGGTATGAGCTAGAGCGTCTACATGGCCATTGCTTCGAGGTTCCACGTTGCCAAATTTTTCTCGGACTAGCTCCACCACCTTCTCGTGTTCCAAATTCCCGGCCGCTGCGATGATAATGCCGCCCGGAGTGTAAAACTGGTTGAAGAATTCGATAACCCGCGCTCTGTCTAACTTGCCGACGGTCTGTTTGGTGCCGAGAATGGGACGTCCCAACGGTTGGTCTTTCCAGAAATTCTGCATGAAGATCTCATGAACCAGATCGTCGGGGGTGTCTTCAACCATCTTGATTTCTTCTAAAATGACGCCGCGTTCCTTTTCCATGTCATTCACATCGAACTTTGGGTTCAGCAGCAAATCAGAAAGAATATCAAAGGCAATGGGGAGGTGCTCGTCTAGGACTTTGGTGCTGTAACAAATGGTTTCTTTGGCCGTGAATGCGTCAAGATGGCCGCCGATCGAATCCACTTGTCGAGCAATTTCTTCGGCAGTTCGATTGGCTGTGCCCTTGAAGAGAAGGTGCTCGATGAAATGGGCTACCCCATTTACTTCGGGTGTTTCGCTCCGCGAACCGATCTTGAGCCATATCCCTAGCGAGATGGAACGGACGTGGGGCATTCGTTCAGTAACGATGGTGAGTCCATTTGCAAAGACTTCCTTGCTGACGTTGATCATGTGAAGGATTTCCTGAAATGGAGTTTGAAACAGGGCGGCGTGCAAGACTCTAGTGAAGACCGATCCGCGTGGCAGGCTCGCCTGAAAGTGGCTACCAGTCTTGCTTCACAGCCAAAGTAACATATCGATGGGGCTATTTCAACCTCAATAAGGCCAGGTTCCTCTGCCTTGCCATCTGGGTCAATGAAGTCAACGACTTACTTTTGCACTCGGTTCAGTATTCAAAACCCAGGCAAGGTGGGTCAAATCCTTCACTTTTTTATGTCATTTATTTTCATAAATTTAAGGAGCGTTTCTTCGATTCTCAGGTTTTGTCCGCAGCCTTTCTTTTCACCCATCTTTAAGGGTTTAATTGCGCATTTGCTGAAAAAATCGTAGATCACCATGAACCTAAATTCTTTGTGCTCAAGAATGCATATGCGCTGGAACCTGGTCTTTTGTTATCATGACAGGCAGGGCGTAATGAAGATAAGATCGATGCTTCTCGGAAAAATAGCTTCAACCTGTTGAAATAAATAGAGTTGTATAGATGAAAACTACTGCTGAGGAATTGCTGGGACTGAATTGCCAAGAACTGCGTGATTATCTGACATCGATTGGAGAGAAGGCCTTTCATGGTCAACAGATCTACGAATCTATCTATCACAGGAGAAAATTTACTTTTGTTGAAGTGAAAGGAATTCCGCACACCCTTCGGGAGCGATTGCCCCAAGCTGCCACTATTACCCTTCCCGCAGTCCATACCCGCCAGCTTTCCAATGATGGTACGACGAAATACTTGTTCCGGTTAGCCGACGGGCAGAAGATTGAATCCGTTCTTATTCCGGAAGAGCGCCGGAACACGCTTTGCATTTCGACCCAAGTCGGTTGCCCGATGGACTGCAAATTTTGTTTGACGGCGTTGATTGGCTTTGCCCGGAACTTGACGGCGGGAGAAATCGTCGGACAGATTCTTTCAATTCTGAATGACCAGACGACGCAAGGGATTCAGACCACTCCCAAAGCCATCAATGTTGTCTTGATGGGGATGGGGGAACCCCTATTGAATTTGGAGAATGTATGTAAAGCGCTACTCCTGATGGGAGACAAGGACGGTCTCGCGATTTCCCCTCGTCACATCACGCTTTCGACGGTAGGATTAGTGCCGAAGATTCTTGAATTGGCAAAAGCCCCAGTGTTACCGAATCTTGCCATCTCACTTTCCGCAACCACCGACGAGGTGAGAAATGAGCTGATGCCCATCAATCGAAAGTACCCCATCGAGGAACTGATGCATGCTTGTGCGCAATTTCCGTTGCGTCCTCGTCAAAGGATCACTTTTGAGTATGTCCTGATCGACAAGGTCAATGACACAGATGAAGACGCACGCCGGCTAGCGAAGCTTCTGTCGAAGATCCGTTCTAAAGTCAATCTGCTGCCTATGAATCTTGGGAAGGGAAGTTATCTCCAGCCTTCACCACCAGAACGGATCAAAAGATTTCAGGAGATTCTGAGAACCAAAGACATTCCGGTCTTCATTCGTCGCCCGCGTGGAGCGGATATTTATGCGGCTTGCGGACAACTCCACCGGGCTGAGGAAATGCTACAAACGCATTAAATTGGCGTCGCAATTTCGCTTGGGTAGCCACGCTGAACAAAGCGAGGTGTGGGTGATTCGTAACAATACATGACGCGTTTGTATTACTACCACAAGTTCATTAAAGAGTTTTTGCCGGGAAAGAAAATAAAGCCCAACTAAGCGGGGGTAACCCAACGTGGACTTTGAAGAACTCGTACAGCAGGATTTTGATCACCTTTCCAAGACTTCGGAATTGGACGTTTCTAAAGAATCCGAGGACGCCATCCTCATGCAGTCCATCGAAGGACATGCCCATAATGGCGCTAGCATGTTTCATAAGCGGCGTTTTGTGAATATTACGATATCCGACATCGTCACGGCGCTCCAAAATGACCCGGAACAGGTGAAGGCCTACCGGCAAGCGTTGATTGACGAGATCGTTCGCTATGCCCAGCAGGCCATTGAAGGAAAAGCGGCAACGCGATTGGCGAATGGGGAAGGGCAGCCCTTTCTCAGAGCAGGCCGGTTCAAGAACCTCAGCGTCAATCCGGAATCCATACTCAAGGGGTTGTACCTTGGAGGGTTGCGGGACGACAGTGAGATTCGAAAAGACGTCGAGAAAGAATACAACATTAAGATTGGAGGAGGGCGCTGCCATTTTGTAGACCTGCGTCTCATGAAGCATCTCAATCTAGATGGTGAAAAATTGGCCCACGAACCGCATGCCGACGAGATTGAAAATTACGAGGACATCGGAATGATTGTTCCTCCGGAAAAGTGCAATTATCAGGAGTCGGAATTCGTTCGTTACTTTTACATCCGCGACCGGCTCGGCCCTGGTCACTCTGACGACGCCGCGATTGTTAGTGCTGGCATGCTTTTTGATCGCGATGTGGCCCTGGGGGTCTTTCTGGCAGATGCCATTGACACCCTGGAGAAGTATGTCCCGAAATATTCTGACCAGGATAACCTCTTATCCCAAATGATCGGACAAAATTGGAAAGGTTTGAATACCAGTTTGGAGGATGTTCATCGTCTGATTTATTTAAGTACGATTCCAGAAAAGAAAGTCGACATGGTGCCAGATAGCTCCTTGCGCTATTTGCTTTCCATTGACAAGAAAACCAAGCAAACCCTATTGGATTGCTATGTGGCCTTCATTGAAGGGAAACCGCTCATGCCGATGACGATTTGGAAATCGAAGATCTCGACGACCGAGTTCTTTTCTTATATCAACCATCGCTTCCTGAATTTCGAAGCGGCCGAAGCTCATGTCGCTTCTTTGCCAATCGCCGCGCGCCTCAGCCGGCGTGTTGCGGAAATCATGGAAACGAGCGTTATGACGGTGGAGCAAACGGCCTCGGTGTCCGAAGCGATTCAGAAGATGCTGGCCGGCAACAAGAATTTCCTGATCGTCACTCAAAATGGTGGGAAGATCGTAGGAGTCGTGAAAGCTTCAGACTTACTGCGAGTGTTTGAAGAATAGGTCCGCCTGGGAACGCGGCCTACGGAACTGTTTCCGGATGGTGGAGCGGGCGCTCCCGCGCACGCTCGATGAACGCGCGACGGAGCGCGCGTTTCACCGGAATCGGCAGAATACTTGTATATTTTTTCCCCGTTGACAGTTTTTCGGTAACATCCATTTGGAAGACCCACAATCTTATAGTGTAACTCTGCGCCAGCAAATTCTTCTATCCTAGGCGTGAAGTGTTTTCTCGAACCAGCGGATCGTTCTATTCACAGCTTCGGCGAGAGGTTGTGAGGAGGATTTGAAGGGATGTTGCGTTCTGAAGGTGTGACCGGCTGCCTCAATGATGTGAAATTGAGACAGATTCACGCAGCGAACGCTCCCAAAGTTTTTGCGACTCTTTCCAACACACTCTTTTGTCCTCGCGACCATGTAAAAGCAGTACCGGAATCGCTAACTCTCGAATTGCCCGCTCCACATCGAGCCGGTCGTAGTTGCGGTCCAAAGCGTCCAACGCTTTGACCTTCAGCTCAATGGATTTGCCCGAAAAAGTCTTGCCGACCTCAAGTCGACCTTGCGCGCGCCACCGCTTTTGCGTGTCTCGATCGTACCGTTGAAAGGTTGCAATTCCCCCCCAGGTCACGACCGACTGGATTTGTGGCGTTTTTCGAGCCATCAGGATTCCGTAACTGCCTCCGCGACTGTGACCCATCACGCCAAAGGCATTCACTTGTAAATATTGGGAATATGGAAAACGCTGGCCAAGAATGGCGTCGAGGACTAATTCCCAGTCATTGAGTTCTTGAGTCGTTGAGTTATTGGAGAAAATTTCCAGGTCAGTGATTTCATAGGGATTCTCGCGGATGCCGGCGAGCGCATGGGTAAACGAGAGCGTGGCAAATCCCGAAAGACAAAGCTGCTGGCAAAGATAGGGGAAAAATCCCCAATCCTTAAATCCCAGAAAGCCGGGGGCAACGAGGACAAGCCGATGTTTTCCTTTCGGCTGCGGAAGCCTGAGAGTGCACTGTAATTGCAGGCCGTCAAAATGCCCTAAATTGAAGTTTTCTTCCAACAAAGCAATCCTCGCAGTCCCTCTTGATGAGCTGAACGTGTTCCGCAATTCTTGTGCTTGACACAGGGGAGCTTGTTGAACGGCACTGGCCTGGGTCTCTGGCCCTGTAAGGGCCACCGAGCATAGTTCAGAGGAAGCGCGTAAGCACGCCACCAGGTGGAGCGGGCGCGTGGGACCGCTGTCCCCCCGCGCACGCTCGATGAATGCGCGACTGGGGGTAAAACTATCACCTAAGTTGACTTTTCTCCCCCGCCCCCAGTAGAGGTGCAGAAAAACAATAGCGGGATGAGCATCGCTTTGCAATCAGAAACCGGCTCTAGCAGGGTTGCCCTGGGAGCGCAGGCGTCCTCGCCTGTCTCCATGCGGCCTGGAAAGGCCGCCACAGCGGGCAGGATGCGAGAACGCCCGCACCACAACCTTATGGTAGGCGCCGCTGGCCGTAGGGGCGAAGCATTCGGTAGAAGGGCGAAGAGACGAAAATATTATATGGCATCGAATGCTTCGCCCCCACGCCGTTAGCACGCCAGGCTTTTCAGCTGTTTGACACTTCTGAAGGGCATACGCTAAGATGGCCATGAATGTCAGTGTTGTAGCCGGCTTCGGTGAAGCCGGCCCGTATTGTATTGCCGGGACCAACGGGCCCGGTTACAGCTTTATCCGTGGTCAGCCACCACAGATACAAATGATTTCTTCAGATCTTAGATGTTTTTAGCGCTCTGCTAAGCCGGTGAGATAGAACCGATATGGAAGCATCCTCAATTGAAAGCCGCCTGATGAGCCCAGAATTGGCTGCCATTGCCGAGAAAGTGTTTGAAGGGAAGCCCCTTTCTTTTCAAGATGGAGTTGCGCTTTACACGACCCCTGATATTCACACAGTCGGGAAACTGGCAAATTGGGTGCGGGAAAAATTGAATGGCAATGTAGGTTATTTCAACATCAACCGCCATCTTAATCCCACCAACGTTTGCGTGGTTGACTGCAAGTTCTGCGGATTTGCGCGCAAACCCAACAAGGGTGGATACACGATGTCCCTGGAAGAAGCTTTCCAGCACGCTTCTGAGGGTTACACCGAAGCGGTCACCGAGATTCACATTGTCGGAGGCTTGCATCCCTACCTGCAGTTTTCTTATTTCACGGACCTTTTGCGGGGATTAAAGGAGCGTTTGCCGAACGTCCATCTGAAAGCCTTCACCATGGTGGAAATTGACTTCCTGGCGCGGCGGGCAAAGCTTTCAGTTGAAGAAACCATTCAAGCGCTAAAAGAAGCTGGCATGGACAGTTGCCCGGGGGGAGGGGCGGAGATCTTTGCCGAAAGAGCACGCGACATCATTTGTGACCACAAAGTGTCCGCCGAGCGCTGGCTGGAGATTTCCCGTAAAGTCCACGAAGCGGGACTTCGCTCGAACGCCACAATGCTGTATGGCCATGTAGAAACAGTGGAGGAACGTGTCGATCACCTCATTCGGCTGAGAGAGCTTCAAGACCAGACCGGGGGCTTCCAATGTTTCATCCCGTTGGCGTTTCATCCGGCCAACACCCAACTGAGCCATCTGCCTCCGCCCACAGCCATGCTCGACTTGCGGACGATTGCCGTGTCCCGATTGATGCTCGATAATTTCGCGCATATCAAGTCCTACTGGATCATGATCGGGACCAAGACAGCTCAGATTGGGTTGAACTTTGGAGCGGATGATCTGGACGGGACAGTGGTCGAAGAAAAAATCGTACACATGGCGGGCGCTCAGACGCCCGTGGGAATGACGCGTCAGGAAATCGAGCATTTGATCCGGGAAGCCGGTCGGGACCCAGTCGAAAGAGATACACTCTACCGGCCGGTACATCGTGTGGCGGCTGCTTGAGACGGTTTGTAGGTGGGATTGATTTTCTGAGGGGGGAGGTGAATACCACCATCCCCCGCCCTCAGCCACGTCCATCGCGCGACGAGCGCCGCGCGACCTGTTCACCCAGGGAAGTAAGCCGTGGGGTTTTCTGGCTTGCCGGGAGTTTAGTCCGCAGAACCTGGTCTAATGACGAGATTGCCCTGGAAACAAACATCGCCGCCTGAGCCGATCTGTGCATTAATGATCCCGCAGGGCCTGATGACCCGGTATTCCCCATCCACTCGCTCGCCAGCCAGCGGCCCATCCGTGACGAAACCTTTGATCACGGCAGTGCCTGCCAGGTTGTCTACCGTTATATAGTTGTGCGCGGTAAACTGGAGATCGTCAGTTCGATTGTTCCTACATGTGGTGCAAAGACCCCGTCGGGAACAAAGTGACATTGTCCCCCCGTAAGAAGCGCATTGCAAACGAACCTCCCGGGAGGTGGTAGGCACACAAATCCCCCGCCGGGAACTGCGCGTAAAAGTCACCGATTGCCTTTTTTTCGTTCTCGTTACCGGGAGTTCCGTTAACGGGGTAGATCTTGTTTTTGATGTTGAACCATCATTCAAGTCCACCATCGACAGGCCGAGGTTGGGTCCTTTAACCACGGGCCCATAGAGTCCCTTCAGTAGAATGGCGGACGAATCGTTGGGCACGGCATTTCCTTGGGCCATCACCCGCCCAGGTGAAAGCAGAGCGAGCAGCGCCCCGCTGATCACAAACGAGGCAACACGGGTCTGAAAACGAATGGTTTTCATGATAATTCTCCTTTAGTTGAAGGTCTTTGAGGCAGCAGTCGAAGCAGATCCGCCTCTGTTATGGGAGAACTTGGCCTTGCATCCAACTGTCTTGGAAGGAAAATTAAATGCATCCGAAACGATCATCCCCACGACAGAAGGTCAAGACGGTTCCTTCGTGAGCCCACAGGCTTCGAATCTGCGGCTCAAGATGTTTTCTCCCTTTGCTGCATAAGGCGGGAAATAACCCCTAAACCGCTAAAGTCGAACGGACTTTTTTTCGAAGCACCAAGTAGCTGGGCTCTGGTGATATGATTGGGACATGGCAAGATCAGAAAGGACAGCATGTCAAGGTCTCCGTCCTCGGAAGTGACTGAGCTGTTACTAGCCTGGAGTCAGGGAGAGCAGGCAGCTCTGGATAAGTTAATTCCTCTCGTTCACGGGGAATTAAGCCGCTTGGCGCATCATTATTTGAGCGCCGAACGCCCAGACCATACCCTGCAAACAACGGCGCTGGTCAATGAGGTCTATTTGCGGTTGGTGGATTCAAGCCAGGTGCGCTGGCAAGATCGAGCTCACTTTATGGCTGTCTCGGCACAGTTAATGCGGCGCATCTTGGTCGACTTTGCCCGCTCTCGAAAATACCAGAAGCGAGGAGGCGGAGCTCAGCAGGTGACCTTAGATGAAGCCACCGTTATTTTACAGAAGCCCGATGCCGATTTGGTTGCGCTCGACGACGCCTTAAACGCGTTGTCCGCGGCTGACCCGCGAATGGGGCAAGTCGTGGAACTGCGTTTTTTCGGAGGATTGACTGAGGAAGAATCCGCGGAGGTTTTGAAGGTTTCACCCCAAACGGTTCGGCGCGACTTGAAATTGGCCAAGGTCTGGCTTCTCAGAGAAATGGACAGAAAACAGGGATGACGGAGTATGTGCATCTCTGGGTGGAGGGTGGAGCTCCGTGACGCCTACGGAGTTCTCAAGCCGCCTCAATGGACTGGGTCTTCATTGCTAACCTGATCGTGCCCCATATCTTTTCCGCTGGACACAGAGGGTACGGAAACTCGCACAGAGAACGGGTTTTCAGCCCTGGAGGGGCGTAAGACTGTAGCCCAGACATCTGAGGTGGTCTGTCAAGTGTTACTTGTAAATTTATCCTCAAAGCCGGTACATTTTTTTCACAGCCAATTTCCTTCAGGCCGCCTTTTTCTTGGACCGCGGCGGAGGCGGCTGCTGGCTGGCCACCCACAGTTGAGGATTGCGCCGCTGCAAGGCTTGAAGATACTTGGATTCATCATAAGGAACCCGCTCTTTCCAACAACGAAACAGGATGCGTGTCCATTTGTAAGCAATCACTCGAATAGCGGCAAAGATGGTTATAAGGCAAGGGAGTGGAACGACCGCCGCCCTGGGTCGAGGTTCCCCCGATATGAACCCCGCTCCCCCGCGATTTTCTGTCAGGATCCAGAACCCCGCTCTCAGCGCGGGGGAGCGGGGAAGTGGAGCGAACATGCCCCGCCGCCCTAACCAGATACCCGCCTCCTGTGTCCAGCAATCGGACGTATGGGTAACGATCAGATTGCACACAGGGAGATCAATGGATGAGGATCTTCGATCGTTAGCCTGTCTTAATTCCCCGCAACATGCCCGGCATTGTTGTATAATGGGTGTCATTCCTAGTTCCCGGCATTAAAGAGAAATAGGGCAATCCAGAGCTTGAAGTGTGGAGTGTGCGGCATGGCTGTGCAGTGTTCCAGACCCCGCAGACCTTCAAAGTGCGAAGGATTCCGCGAGTTCTTGTTTGTGAAGATGTCACTTAACATGCGTCGCGGTACTTATGGCTTCCAACCGTTTAGAAATCATTAGCCGGATTTATGTTGCAGCCTTAGAGGTGGCGGAAGAGGAGCGTCCGTCCTTCCTCGAACAAGCCTGCCAGGGAGACGAGGAGCTGCGTCGTGAGGTGGAATCATTGCTGGCTTATGAAGCCCGAGCGGATGGGTTTATTGATAGGTCGGCACTTCAAATCGGCGCGGAGAACCTGGCTGCAGAGCGAAAGTCTCTTATCGGGAAACAGCTTGGGCATTACCAGATTGTTGCTCGGATCGGTGCGGGCGGGATGGGAGAGGTGTATCGGGCCACCGACACGCGGCTCAATCGGGCTGTCGCGATTAAGGTTCTTTCCGCGCACTTGTCGCTGCGGCCGGACTTGCGGAAACGCTTTGAACGAGAGGCTAAGGCCATCTCGAATCTGAATCATCCGCATATCTGCACGCTCCATGACATTGGACAGGCGGAGGGATTTGATTATCTGGTGATGGAGTACCTGGAAGGAGAGACGCTGGCAAAGCGGCTGAAGAAGGGGCCTCTACCCACTGAGCAACTTCTCAAGATTGCCATCGAAATCGCCACGGCCTTGGACCAGGCCCATCGAAAGGGTGTCGTCCACAGAGATCTGAAGCCGGGCAACATCATGCTGACCAAGAGCGGTGCCAAGCTGCTGGATTTTGGGCTGGCGAAGTCAGGTAGGGCGGTTTCGCCGAAACCGCCGTCTTACGAAGGAGTAGCGAACGATGGTGACACGGCGCGCTCAGCGAGCGCGCCCTACCTTCCCGAAAGCGAAAGCCTGACCGAAGAAGGCCTGATTCTAGGGACGCTGGAATACATGGCGCCCGAGCAGGTGGAGGGGAAGGAGATAGATGCGCGGACCGACATCTTTGCCTTCGGTGTGGTCCTATATGAAATGGGAACAGGGCGAAAAGCCTTTGCAGGAGACAGCAAGGCTAGCCTAGCAGCGGCTATCCTGACCTCTGATCCCCCGCCCATCACCAAGATTCAACCGCTGACTCCACCGGCCTTGGAGCGCTGTGGTCAAGAGATGCCTGAGCAAAGATCCTGAGGAGCGTTGGCAGACGGCTCGTGACTTGACCAGCGAATTGAAGTGGATTGCTGAGGCCGGTGGAGCGATTTCCGCGACGGCGGCAGGAGCAGAAACTGCCGGACCGAAGTCCATCGCGAGAGGGCGGAGACGTGAGCTGATTGTACGGGCGTTGGCCGTCGCTTTTCTTGTTGCAGCCATCGTCAGCGCTGTTTCTTACCTGCGCCTGGTCCGAACCCCAGCGCGTGCCATCATCGCTGAAATACTGCCACCGGAAAAAGCTCAGTTCAACTTTCACTCGGAGCCGGCCCGCCAGTGCTCTCTCCTGATGGAAGAGCTGTAGCCTTTTCTGCTATGGATGCGAACGGAAAGAGCATGCTTTGGGTCCGTTCCTTTGACTCGCTGGCTGCCCGGCCCCTGGCGGGAACGGAGGGAGGGCAGCTCGTCCATTCTGGTCGGCGGACAGCCGGAGCCCTCGGGTTCTTTGCCGATGGGAAGCTGAAGACCCTTGAGGTATCGGGTGGACCCGCCGCAGTCGTGGCTGATGCGCCAGATATGGGGGAGGAAGCTGGAACCGCGAGGGAACCCTCCTGTTTGTGCCAGACATCACCAAAGGCCTGTACCAGGTGGCGGCCTCAGGCGGCGCCCCGGTCCCCGTTTTCAAACTGGACCCGTCCAAATACTTGTATTTCGCTATGGCCGAAATTCCTGCCCGATGGAAAGCATTTCCTCTATCTACGCTATGGGCTCCTGACCCTGCGTCTAGCGGGACTTATTTTGCCTCCTTGGACGGAAAAGAAAATCGACTCCTGCTTAAGGGAGGCAGCAGCGCCACGTATGCCTCGGGCTTCCTGCTCTACCTTCGCGACAGGACACTGATGGCGCAAGCTTTCGATCCGGAGCGGGGGCAACTCAAGGGGGATGCTCACCCAGTCGCGGAACGGGTCGCTTCGGATTATTTTGGTCGCGGCTTCTTTGATGTATCCGAAAACGGCGTGCTGATTTATCAGGGGGGTGATTCGCAAGAAGAGAAACGAATAACCTGGTTTGACCGCGCCGGTAAAGAGCTGAGTGCTGGTGAAAGTGGGAGCTATGAGATCTTGCGACTCTCGCCTGATGGGGCAAAGCTCGCATTCGACGCAAGTGATCGAGCAGTGATATCTGGGTGGACGAATTGGCGCGGGGTGTCCACATGCGCCTCACAAACAGATCCTGGGACTGACTACGGCCCCGGTCTGGTCGCCGGACGGAAGCCAGATTCTGTTCGCTGCAGTCGCGGGCAAGGCTCGGTTGGGCATTTACCAGAAGAATTCCAACGGGGCAGGCGGCGAGGAGCTGCTGCTGCCGGCGGAGACCTCCGTCCGATCGTTATGGCCCACGAGCTGGTCTCCGGATGGCAGGTTCATCCTCTTCGTGCGCGGATACCTCCTAACCGGGCAATACAATATTCTGGGTCCTGCCTCTCGCCGGCGACCGCAAACCCCGGCTCTTTGTCCAAAACGCCTTTGATGGGCAATTCTCTCCTGACGGCCGATGGGTGGCGTATACCTCCGTGGAATCCGGCAAATTTCAGATTTACGTTGTGCCGTTCGACGCCACTAAGGTTTTGAATACAGACCCCGGGGCCGTAACCAACCTGGGCGGCAAATGGCAGATTTCGACCAGTGGGGCTGGTGCCCCAGGTGGCGAGGGGACGGCAAGGAAATCTTTTACCTCGGCAGAAGCCAGATCAGATGATGGCAGCGGAAGTTGACGGGAGTGGTAATAGCTTTGAAGCACGGAAGGAGCAGGCTCTCTTCAAGGTAGCAGACTGGGGTAATTCCCAGTATGAAGTGACCCCGGATGGGAAGCGGTTCGTCATTATCACCCAAAAGGTCACAATCCAACACGCCGCTCACCTTGGTGCAGAACTGGACCGCGCTCTTAGCCAACAAGCCGTGAATCCAAATGCCTTAGTTAATCGGGCGGATCGCATCTGCCCAGACACAGATGACACTTGGCATGATCCATCAGGAAATCGAACATCTGATCCGGATAGCGGGACGCGATCCCGTTGAAAGAGATACACTCTACCGCCCAGTGCAGCGTGTGGCGGCTGCCTGAGACGGTTTTATGTTGGTGGAACTGACTTTCTGAAGGGGATGAGGGTGCCCTCATCCCCCGCCCTCAGCCACGGCCTTTGCTCGACAAGAGACGCGCGCGATGTTCACCCAGGAAAGTGAGCCGAGTGGTATTTTGGCTTGCCGGTGGCTTAGTACTGCTTTTCATAAATACGGTGACGTTAACGCCGGGTCGGTGACCCGGCCTACAACTTTGTAGGCCGCGTGACCCCACGCGGCGCCTAATCTCAGATACGTCACCGTAATTACGAATAGAAGTACTTAGTCCGCAGAACCTGGCCTAATGACGAGGTTGCCCTTATTCAGGATCGGGGTGGCCAACCCGGTATCCAAATCAAGCGAATAGATCGAAGAATGCGGCACCCAGTCGGCGCCAAAGAATTTGCCACCCCATCGATGGCCAGCCCCATGACTGACCCCACGCGCACCAAGTCGACTAATTTCGTCACTTCTTCACAGTGTACGGGTCAACGCGGAACAATGTGTTTGAAGGCGATGTTGTGAACGTACTGACGAGCGACGGGCAAAAAGGTGCCGATAGCCCCGTTCTGATTCTGGCTACCAGGAATTCCGATCCAAACGGGGGAGATCTGCGTTCTCGAATACGAACCATCGCTCAGGTTCCCAGTGAGCTCCGGGGCGGTAAGCCATTCTTCGAGTCACCGTCCGGCGATTCGAAGAGCTACCCCCCGGAGTCTCTAAGTGGCTACACGTCAATTGCTGCAATTCGGTTGCGGGTCGACAAACTTGGTGCCTCCATCCGGATCGTCTTTGGGAAATATAGTTGCCCAATAGATTATCGCAGCTCCTGGACCAGGATTCGTTATTGAATGAATCCTTCCTGGGGTTTCCACGAACGCGCTTCCAGCAGCAAATAGGTTGATCGGTCCGCAGTTGTTGGGTCCGTCTAACTCTTGTTCGGTCACATTACCATGAGCCAGAATCACATATGACAGACTCTGGTGGAAATGGTACGGCACCACATCCCCTGGTTTCAAGGTAAGTGCTTGAATCTGAACAGTCCCAGGTACTGGATAACCGGGTCCAAATGCTCCGAAGTCGTAGTCCGCAACAGTCCCTTGATAGGTCCACATAGTTGCAAATGCAAAGGCAGTAGTGGCAAGCACGGCACTCGCACACACAGCAACCAGTATTTGGAATGTACGATTCTTGAGAGTGAATTTCATGCGATTCTCCTTTTTTCCCTTGAGGCTACGGCCGAAGCTAGCCGCTTGCCAAGTTTTATAGAAGTGGCGTTGGCAATGTCTCCAACGTCTTCCCACAACTGATTTAGGCCGAATGAGTTGGGACTTTTAATCCTGAGCTGGTCGGCCTTACTCTCAGTGGCAGTTTTTCCGCTTCAATCTATAAGGCGGAAAAGACGGGCAAAACCGGTAAAGCCAGCCAAATTTTTTTTCGATGATCTCTCTGTCAGCCTTTTAGTGATAAAATGGGTGTGTTAGAAAACAGGCACAATATTCAATCGGGGGGACCGGCCTCGTCCAGCGGCAGTCTCACCCGCGTCACAGTTCGTGCTGAGTTTATCGAAGCACGAACTGTGATTCGGAGGACGTGGAGAGAAGACCGGTCCCTAGGGTGAACTCTGCATTACTCCCTATTGAACCGGTTCTGCAACAAAGAAGGAACTGACTGTTCCGATCTTTCCATCTGAGGTGGTCAATGCCGCATAGACTCGAGAGATGGCAATTATCGGTTTTGGATTTGCACCTGTCGAGGTCAGCTCAATCGGACCGAAAGTTCCTGACGCACCCAGGAATGCATGGATGTCATCCGTGCTGAAGGACCCGAAGGGCGCGAGCGTGACCGTCTGAGTCTTCAGGCTGGCTCCGCTGGTGCTGTAAAGCTCAATTTCGACCGAGTTGGATGCACTGCTGTCGTTGATCATGGTCAACGTCGTCTTGAAGCGACCTGTAGACGTGGAGGTGGGAAGCACCACTTTGGTCGACTTCCCGCGCGTGCCTTGGATCACGGAAGAATCCTGGGTGGAGTTGTCAATTGGAGTTGCGAAGGCCGCAATCGATCCCGCAGCGGAGGGTTCCAGGATAAGGTAGCCTTGCTTATTGGCAACCGAGGTCGCATCCAAGAGGTTCCTCACGACATTCCCAACCTGATTGAGTCCACTGGCGGGGACGCTGAATGATTTGGTCGCAAGAGAAGTACCACTCTCTTCCACAAGCTCTACTGATACATCAACGGGATTAGAAGTCAGGTTGCTCATTCCAAGATTGGTTCGAAATTGCGCCGTATCGATCACGAAGGGAACGATCAACGCGTTAGAGGAGGGGCTCACAGTTGAGCCGGATGTTTGATCGACGCGCTCTTCCTTCGTATAGATAGAGTCACCACTATCGGCATCACCGTTATTGTTGGCGGCGTTTCCGGCTACACTGAAGTAGATCTCTCCAACGTTGATTGTCGGAGCCGTCCAGGCAAAATCAAAATTCACCGGCCCATTGGCGGTACCGGCCCGAGTGCCTGTTGACGTATGCTCGATGAACTGCACTCCGTTATCCGTAATAATCTGGGTATACCCATCAGCCCCCGCTTCCAACTGCCCAGCCTGCGCCCCATTGTCCGTCCGGGTAGCCAATTCAAATCCCCAACGGCTGCGGCCTTCCTGCTGAAGAGTGACGCGGATATTGTATTTCTGACCGGGGACATAACTATTGGGTACCCCACTCAACTCCAAACTCCCACTGCCTGAATTGGCTGTGCCCGTATGGCACTCGGTGCAGCTATTCTCTCCAAAACGGGAAGAGCCCGTCTTCCGGGCGGGAGGCCCAACAGAATAAGCCAACAGTACCGGAATCGCTGCGAATGACAGAGCCACGGAAATCGTCAGGAATTTGATTCTCCAGGTGCATGGGCTTTCTTTCATGATTTTCTCTCCTCAATGACGTGGTGGAGTTGAGACGACGAAAGCTTCCTTAGGCTCAATACTGTTCAGTCACGTAAGAACCATTCACACCTAGTTTTTCGAATGGCGAACAATTGAACTGCTCTTGCTTCGATAGGCTCAGCATGAACGGGTTATATGAACAGCATCATCCTTAGACGGCTCTTCCGAGGCCTCACTCTCTTCTCTTCTTTAAGTGAAGGTTTTTGAGGCAGCGTCGAAGCAGATCCGCCTCTGTTATGGGAGAATTTTGTCTTGCATCCAACTGTCTTGGGAGGAAAATTAAATGCATCCGAAACGATCATCCCCACGGCAGAAGGTCAAGACGGTTCCTTCGTGAGCCCACAGGCTTCGACTTTGCGGCTCAAGATGTTTTCTCACTTGTTCTATAAGACGTGAAACGTCTTCAAAACCGGTAAAGGTCCTGACGAATTTCTGTAAAAAATGCTATAATTCGCTTGAAATCTTAGAAAATGAGTTAAATCGGGTTTCTCAACACCAGCGTTGCGTGAGTACATGCGGCCTACACCGCTTCTAGGCCGGGGCTCCCCACGCGACTAAAGTCATTCCGCACAAACAAGGCGTATCCGTTTTCCCCCGGGTGAGAAATCCGGGTTTGAGCGAGGATCTCATGGTGAATTCCCCCTCTCCGCAGGTAACCCAGCTCTTGCTCGCCTGGAGCCAGGGAGACCAGGGAGCCTTCGACAGGCTTGTTCCCCTGGTTCATGCGGAGTTGAGCCGTCTGGCTCATTACTACATGGGCGGGCAAAGCGTGGGCCACACCTTGCAAACCACGGCCCTGGTTAATGAAGCGTACCTACGCCTGGTGGACTTGAGCCAAGTGAGCTGGCAGAATAGGGCGCATTTTTTTGCCGTCTCGGCGCGATTGATGCGGCGTATCCTGATCGATTTCGCTCGCTCCCGAAATAACCTCAAACGCGGGGGTGGTGTGCAACAGGTGGCGCTTGATGAAGCCATGCTGATTTCCGAAGAGCCCGATTTTGACCTTGTATTGCTTGACGAGGCCTTAAACGCATTGGCAGAAATTGACGCAAGAAAGAGCCAGGTTGTGGAATTGCGGTTCTTCGGTGGGATGACCGAAGAGGAGACGGCCCAGTTTCTCAGTGTTTCCCCCGAAACGGTTCGGCGTGATTTGCGGCTGGCCAAAGCCTGGCTATTGCGGGAAATAGAAGAGCGTAAGACAAAAGAAACTGAAAAAGGGTAAAACTGGGCTGCAAAGACCCGGATTGATCAACTGAAATAGTGAAGGGATAGTTTGATCTTGCGGGTAACTTTTCACTGACAACTAATCACTGTTTTTATGTCTTCCGATCGTTGGAAAGATATCGAGACCATTTACCACTCGGCTCTGGAGCGAAGCGGAAGCGAGAGGACCGCTTTCATCAGGGAGGCTTGTTCCGGTGATGACGGGCTGCAGCGGGAAGTGGAATCATTGCTGGGGTATGACACCCTGGCGGCACCTTTCATTGACAAGCATGTGCTCCAGGTGGCGGCCCAGGGACTTGCCGGAGATATGGCGCGTTCCATGCTCGGCCGACAGATTGGCGCCTACAAGATTGTTTCTCTGTTGGGCGCAGGAGGCATGGGAGAAGTATATCGAGCTACCGACACACGACTCAATCGGACTGTCGCTGTTAAGGTTCTTTCCTCGCACTTATCTTTGCGGCCGGATTTGCGGAAACGCTTTGAGCGGGAAGCAAAGGCCATTTCGAATTTGAATCATCCACATATTTGCACGCTGTATGACATTGGGCAAGCAGAGGGATTTGATTATCTGGTGATGGAGTACCTGGAAGGAGAGACGCTGGCACAGCGGCTGAAGAAGGGTCCCCTGCCCACTGAGCAACTTCTCAGGATTGCCATCGAAATCGCCGGGGCGCTGGACCAAGCCCATCGCAAGGGTGTCGTCCACAGAGATCTGAAGCCGGGCAACATCATGCTGACGAAGACAGGAGCGAAGCTGCTGGATTTTGGGCTGGCGAAGTCAGGTAGGGCGGTTTCGCCGAAACCGCCGTCCCACGAAGGAGTAGCGAACGATGGTGATACGGCGCGCTCAGCGAGCGCGCCCTACCTTCCCGAAAGCGAGAGCCTAACCGAAGAAGGCCTGATTCTAGGAACCTTGGAATACATGGCGCCCGAGCAGGTGGAGGGGAAGGAGATAGATGCCCGGACCGACATCTTTGCCTTCGGTGTGGTCATGTATGAGATGGCAACAGGGCAAAAAGCCTTTGCAGGAGACAGCAAAGCCAGCCTCGCTGCGTCTATCCTGACCTCTGAGCCCCCGCCCATCACCAAGATTCAACCGCTGACCCCACCGGCCTTGGAACGCTTGGTCAAGAAGTGTATGAACAAGGACCCTGATGAGCGTTGGCAAACGGCTCGCGACCTGACCAGCGAACTGCGGTGGATTGCTGAGGCCGGTGGAGCGCTTCCCGCAACCGCAGCAGGTCTGAAGCCCATCGCTCCCACGCGGAGCCGTGAGAGACTAGCCTGGGGGCTGGTAGCCGCTTTACTTATTGCTGTGATCGTCGGTGCTTGGGCTTTCCTGTGGGTGGTCCGAACTCCGGCGCGTGCCATCATCTCTGAAATACCGCCACCGGAGAAAACCCAATTCAATTTCGGCTTCGATTATGGCGGCCTACCTGTGCTCTCTCCAGATGGAACCGCTGTAGTATTCTCTGCCAAAGATGCGAACGGAAAGACACTGCTTTGGATTCGTTCCTTTGACTCACTCGCTGCCAAGCCCCTGGCGGGAACGGAGCGAGGGACTCTGCCGTTCTGGTCGCCAAACGGCCGGAAGCTCGGGTTCAACGCCGACGGGAAGCTGAAGACTATTGAGCTATCAGGTGGTCCCGCCAGAATCGTGGCAGATGTCCCAGATTATGGTGGAGGAAGCTGGAACCGCGAGGAGACTCTCCTGTTTGTGCCAGATAGCAGCAAAGGCCTGTACCAGATGGCGGCCTCAGGTGGCGCCCCGGTCCCCGTTCTTGAAGTGGACAAATCCAAATATGAGGGTTGTTCTGGGCCGAGATTTCTGCCCGATGGAAAGCATTTCCTCTATCACGCTCACGCTCTTGACACTGCGTCTAGCAGAACCTATTTTACCTCCCTGGACGGAAAAGAAAATCGGCTCCTGCTGAAGGGAGAAGTACCCAATGTTACCTATGGCTCGGGGTATCTGTTCTATGTTCTCGAAAAGACACTGATGGCGCAAGCTTTCGATCCGGAGCGGGGGCAGCTCAAGGGGGATGCTCACCCAGTTGCGGAACGGATCGCTTTGGATTCATATGGCATCGGCTTCTTTAGTGTATCGGAAAACGGTGTGCTGATTTATCAGGCGGGTGACTTACTAAGACAAAGACGAATTACCTGGTTTGACCGGGGCGGCAAAGAACTAGGTTCCGGCGAAGCGGTGGGATATTCAGGCACTCTGCGAGTCTCGCCTGATGGGGCAAAGCTCGCGTTCCTGGGAGGTAAGACAGGCTCAGATATCTGGGTGGAACAATTGGCCCGCGGCTTCCCTATGCCCCTCACCAACGATCCCGAGGCAGAACACAAACATATGACCTGGTCGCCAGACGGAAGCCGGATTCTGTTCCGTTTGCTCTCTCCCAAGGCTCGGGGCATTTACCAGATGAATTCGAACGGGGGGGGTGGCATGGAGCTTGTGCTGGCGCAGGGGACCTCAGATCAGACGATATGGCCTACAAGTTGGTCTCCCGATGGCAGGTTCATCCTATACGTGCGCGCGGAACCCCCCTTTACCCCATTACAACAAGAAGTCTGGGTTCTGCCTCTCGACGGCGACCGAAAACCGCGCCTGTTTGTCCAACACGCCTATGACGGGCAGTTCTCTCCCGACGGCCGCTGGGTGGCTTATACCTCACATGAATCTGGCGAAGGCGAGATTTACGTTGTGCCGTTCGACGCGACCAAGGTTTTGAGTACTGCCTCAGGGGCTGCAATCGAACTCGCCGGCAGATGGCGAATTTCAGCCAGCGGGGGCACTCTTGCCAGGTGGCGAGGGAACGGCAAGGAAATCTTTTATCCTGGGGGGGACAAACAGATGATGGCAGTAGCAGTTGACGGGAGGGGCAATAGCTTTGAAGCCTGGAAGGAGCAGGTTCTCTTCAAACTACCGCAAGGGGTTGGGCTCTATGACGTGACCCCGGATGGTAAGCGGTTCGCCGTGCCCATCCAAGAAGTGAATGGCAACACTCCGCTCACCCTGGTGCAGAACTGGACAGCGCTCTTAGCCAACAAGCCGTGAATCGTAATTCCTTGGTTGATTACTGAAATCTTTGGTAGCCACGACAAACGTGCAGTCTGCGTTTGTCGTGGGCTGGTATCGTGCGGCTAGTATTTGCGCTTTTCATGCAGGCCAGAGGCCCGCACCACAACCTTGTGGTGCAGGCGTCCCGCCTGCTACCAAGCGGCCTAGATCTTTTTCTATCCCGCGCATAGCCGAACGACAATTCATCTATTTCTCCAGGACAATCCTGGGGCGGGGTGTTCTGAGTATCTCTTCTGTGAACCGAGTCTCGTTGGCGGATATCCCTCGATAGAATTCGGAAAGACTTGCGACGAATGCCCTGATATCCAGCCGTAGAAAATGGTCTGGCAGTTGGTTGAACTGATGCAGTGCTTTTTGGTAGCAGCTCAGCGCCCCGACCAGGTTCTCGTTGCCGAAGTGGTAGAGCGATACCGCGCTCATGATGAGGGCCTGGTAGAAAATCTTATTCTTGCCCTTGGCATCTCCCCAAATCTCTTCCCAAACATCATGACATTCGAAATAGAACTCTCGATTAAATAATTCCAACCCTTTGTAAAACTCTGGTGGATGAGGATCTTCTTTTATTTTATTAATCATCGGTGTCCTGAAAGGGCGCGACAATCTGGCCGAGAGGTGTGTTGCACCCCTTCAGGGTGCCCTTTCGTAGGTGACCCATCACCCAGGGCGGCGCTCAAGGCTTCGCCCTTCGCTCTGCCCTGGGCTATTTTATTTTGCCCTTATCAGGGCGAAGAAAAAGGTCCAATCTTCAGGCCGGGACTACTGGCCCCGGCTCGAGGAAAGGGTTTAGCTTACCTGCCCGCTTAAAAAGCCGCGGAGTTAAACAGCAACACCGCGCTACAAAAACTGGTGCAGATCTGCGCTAATCCACGTTGATCCGAAGCTTTTCTTACTCTAGTTCCCTTCAGGCTTCCTAGACAATGCTAGTATAAAGATGTTCAATTAGAATCTTGAAAAGGGTATTTATCCGATGAAATCATTTTTCTTGAAATCACTTCCAGCATCAATGGTCTTTCTCTACCTGCTCGCTTGCTCAATGCTGAGTCTTCCTCAAGACAGCCCTGACGTCGAAACGCGAGTCGTGACGCAACTGAGAGGCCTCGTCCAAAGCGGCAAACCCGTCATCGTTTCCGAACTTTATAACGAAGTGTTTACCACGCCCGCGGAACGCAAGGTGATTGACCGTCTTTACAATATTTTCTTCAAAGTTCCCATCTTTGTTTCGCAGTATTACCAAAACGCCAAGAGGCCTCCTACGCTTATGGAGCTTTCGCAGCAGTTCAATCTGAAAGTGGAAGGTGAAGCAGATTTGATTCTAAAGATACTGGAATCCGATCCGCGGGTCCCGAAGTTCATCACCCGGGATCCAAAGAGCGGAGAGATCACGAGAGTCAATATTGAAAAGATTCAGGCGGATCCCCGTTTTAACAAACTCATCGAACGGAGCATCGCGGGCTGGGAAGGGAAAGTTGCTCCCCCGTTCACCGCTCAGTTGCTTGATGGGCGTGCCATCAGTTCCAGCGAACTGAAAGGCAAGCCGTATCTCATCTATTTTTGGTTTACGAACTGTCCGCCCTGTGCCCAAATTACACCGCACCTGGTTTCCTTGGAGAAAAGATTCCAAAATCGGGATTTCACAGTCGTTGGATTTAATGCGGATCATGTCTTGGAACTCGATTACAAAGATTCCGATCGGAAAGCCTACCTAGAAGGGCACAAAGTCAATTTCCCCGTTGCTCATCTCACGACAGAAATCCAATCCAATTATGGCGGAGTACAGCTTTTCCCGACAATATTCCTGGTTGATAAACAGGGGATCATCCGCAGTCATTTTGTCAACTACCAGGATGAAAGTGTCATCCAGAAAGCGATTGAGGAAATCCTGTAACATGCTGGGGGCTACTTCTTGAAGGAAAATTAACCACGAGGAGCACGGGGAAAAAATTTGACTCCTCACCAAAAAACTAGCCGCAACTGAACGCAAATATCAGTTCATCATTGACGAACCCACCCCTACACCCCTCCAGCGGAGGGGATTTCAGATTGTCACCGTTCGAATGTGATTTTGTATGACAACCAATGGACGTCGATTTTCGTTATTTATTCTTTCAAGAGCTCGTCTCACTCAAGAGTAAAATAGCTTCCACTTGAAGCCCCGTTAAGGGCGAGAAATGGATAGCCTCAGTAGCGACAGGCATCCACGCCTGTCTCTGGATATTGGAATTTTTCGAGAAGTGCAGCGGCAGGATGCCGCTGCTTCCCCTGAGTGCCCTGTAAGGGCGATAGAATTCTAGCCCAGGGCCAGCGAGGAGCAAGAGCTCCTCACGCCGCCCTGGGTCAGCATTTCAACCAATATTATCTCCTCTCCCCCCGAATGGCTCGCCTTTCGGCGATTCGGGGGGAGAGACCTCTGAGGTGATAAGTCAACTATTATTTGCACAGGAAAATGACAATTTATTCACAAATGGACTCCGTGGTTGTGAGGGACAATGCTTCTCCCAGGGGAGACCCACGATGCCGCAAGGTAGCCAGGTAATATTGTTCGTCGTAAGGTGTATGCTCCTTCCAACAGCGGAACATGATCCGAAGCCATTTGTAGCCCAGGGCGCGCAGGGCCGCGTGATGAGACTTGCCGGCCGCGCGGAGGCAGTCATAGCAGGTCCGCGCCCACAGGGAACGGCGAATCGACTGTTCCGAGAATTCCTGGACGCTTTGGCGCAAGAATTTCGGACAAGCCCACCGCCAATGGACCCGATGGGACTTGCCGCTTTTTTCGGTGACTGGGGCGATGCCCGACAGGAGCTGTACTTCGCAGGCCAAGTGAAAACGGTTCCGATCCGATCCGAACAAAGTCAGGAGGCGGGGGCCCAAAGCCGGCCCGGCCCCGGGGAAACTGTGGAACACATCGTAGTCGGGATGCTTTTCAAACAGCTCTTTGATTTGTTGGTTAAATTGGGAGATCGATTCGATCAGGTCCCGAACCTGGCGCATCAAGGCCTGCACCATCAGGGCTGAGGCCCGGGTGACGGCAGGGTCTCGCGTCAGGGGTTGAGCCTAGCGAATTTCTTCCAGCAGTGAGTCGATCGACCGGCCCGAGGGGCAACCGTGATGGCGGTAAAATTTCTCCAGAGTGGTCCTGGAACTCCGGCGCAGCTGATCCAGACTGGACCACTTTTGCAGAAAATCGCAAGCCCGCAAGGTGTCGGGATCTCCCGCCCAGGACAAGGCTTGAGGGAAATAGCCTTTCAACAGGCTGGTGACCTCGTTGGTCAGAGCGGTCTTCTGGTTGACCAGCTTGCGTCGCGCTTCGCTGAGCAGGCGCAGGCAGCGGGTGTCGGGGTCGTCGGGAACCCAAACGCGGAGGCGCTCCCGATGCTTCTCCAGCAGTTCCAGCAAGAGCGCGGCATCGGTGGGATCATCCTTGGCGCCACTGGGATAGAGGGCTTTGCGAAACTTGGCCAAGGTTAGAGGGTTGACTCGGATAGAGCCGCAAGAAGTCCACGTCCATCAGGGCATACAACAAGGCGCCCCGCGATTGCTCCAGGATGATGGCTACCGGGCGGCCCCCAAATCGCAGTCGCAATTGCTGGATCCAAGCTTGCAGGCTTTCCGGTTTTTGGTCCACCACTAGAGATTCGACCTGACCAGAGCCGGCCGCCCGCAGACAAATGACATGTTGTTGGTCGGCCCAATCTAAACCAATGAAGGCAGCAATTTCAGAATCAGAACTCATGATCTCCTCCCGTTCTAGGATAAAGAGAAGGAACCTCGCCAGCTGGGGCCCGCGCAACCCTTATAGGGGAGTCCTCTCGGGGCAGCCTCTGAGAATGCGTTTCAGCTCCAGCCCCCTCCCGTTCGAAAGTCTCTCCCTGATCGTCGCACGATCGGGTGGTTTGTTCGTAACGGGAGGATGGCGGGTGACAACCCCTCCATTTAATCCCAATTCCCTCAACGAGGGGTATGGTTCTGTTGGCCTTCATGGCTTTTGCACAAAATCCACAGCTTCCACAAAGAAAGAAAAAAGAGGCAAAAAAGAAAGAAACGCTACGACGGCTATTCATATACTCATCCTCGGGCAACCCTGTTGTACCGACTATAAGGATGGGAGTGGGGGGCATTCGTTGCCAAATCCTGAATCATGCGTTTCGTTGTGGTTGCAGTGTTTGTCGGAACGAAGCGTGAGACTTCGACGTCGACAGCTTCTGACCCCCTCACCCTCGCCCTCTCCCCCAACACGGAAAGGGTGTTGGGGGAGAGGGTAGGAACTCGTGAGAACGCTGACCCAGGGCGGCCGCAGCGGCTCCTGCCGCTGGCGGCGCCCTGGGCTAGAATCCAACGCCCCGATGGGGCTCTCGAAGGAGGAAGCGGCCTCCTGCCGCTTCATAAATGTCCAAACTCCAGCGACAGGCGTTCACGCCTGTCAGAATCAAAAAATATAGGAAATCTTTTTATTCTATCGAGGAGATGAATTTCATAAGAAGGGGTTGTGTTTCTTTTCTTCACCGATCGTGGTAGTGGGCCCATGGCCTGGATAGACGACTGTGCTGTCATCGAGTGTCAGCAGCTTTTCATGAATGGATTGAATAATGGATTCGTAAGAGCCACCCCAGAGATCTGTCCGGCCGATGCTGTGCTTGAACAAGGTATCTCCTGCGAACAGCTTTCCCGTTTGTTCGGGTAAGGTATAAACAAACGCTGCCCTGGGTATGGCCCGGTGTGAAGAGGATTTCTCCTGTGTGCCGGCCGAAGTGGAGCTGATCTTTATCGTGTATGAAGTTATCGATCTTAATGGTTGGCGGGGTCTCGACCCCTAACCAGGCGGCTTGTATCGGAAGATTTTCGTAGAGCAAGAGATCTTTTTCATGCAATAGAGCTTCAGCTCCTGTTTTAGAACGGACTGCTTCCAAATCGCCGACATGATCAATGTGGGCATGAGTAGTGAGGATGTACTTCACTTTGAGCTGATGTTTTTCCAGGACCGGCAAGATCAAATCGGCGTCTTCGCCTGGATCAATCAGCAAAGCTTCCCGGGTTTGCTCACAACCCAGAATATAGCAATTGCACTGTAAAGGGCCTACGGGAATGGTCTCCAATATCAAGGTCTTAGCTGTCCTCCCCCATCGAATGGGATCTTCCTGATATCCCCGTTTTATTTGCGTATGTCTTTCCCTTGGAGTTTGTGCAGCTCGGCCGCACTCCCGCTAGAACATCCGTCCCAAGCGAAAGAAGATCTTGGCATCCCCGTCTTCTCCCACACTTCCTCCGAAGAAAATAACCCCGATGATCGTTTCACCGACGATCCCAAATGACCCGTCCTGAAAAGGGTTGGCCGATTGATGTTGAAAAAAGGCATTCCCGATCTCATAACTCCCGGCAAGATAGAGCTTCCCGAACATGGACAACGGCTTGTCTGATAAGGATCGCAGAAGATTCATGCTCCCGTAATAATAACTGCTGCCTAATAGCTGATTTCGATCTAATGCCCTCAATCGATTCGTCCCCCCCAGCGAAAACAGCGGCAGCGGGATTTGTCCGGAGCCTGTAGTTCCTCCATTGATTGTTGTAATGAAGAGATAGCGTGGCCCCAGTGTATAGGCCCAACTGAAATCTGAATTGAAATAGGGATAAGCTTTCTGGGCGAGCGGTGAGGCCATCACCCATTGTGCCTCGGTAATAGAACGTATTCCACGAGTGGGAACAGCCGCCCTGTCCTGATTGTCGAAAGCAAACCGCAATCTTAAAAGACTTTGATTCCCTTGAATGTCGGGTATGACTGGTGTGCCTTCGGTCGCATTTAATGTCTGACGAGCGAGCTGATAGCCAAATCGCAATTCAGAAAAACGACCACCTGCAATCCCGAGATCTGCTCCGAAACCAGGTTCTTTGAGCCTGAACGTAAAGAGGTTTTCTCCATTCTTGTAGTAGCTAAAGGCCGAATTGCCATAAAACACTCGAGGCGCGATAAAGAAAGGGCCCGCTTTGGGACGCCAGTAGTATTCGGTTGCCAAGTAGTTCACTGTCCCGATATTGAAGTCAGTTCGCCACTCAGAGCGGGGCCCTCCAATGTCAAGGAACGTCAGACGCCCTCCAACCCCAAAGCTGAGGCCATCACCGTTGGAACCATCGATCGTAAAGCCAAGATTGAGAAATGGAGGACCATATTCTTTGGCTCGAAGATGGACTCCAATCCCCTCACCTTGCTTGCCTTCAGCCGACCGGTAATCGGCCGATTCATAACGGCCGTAACCGGTAATAATGGTGAGATCCCTCTCTAAATCTGCCCGATTAAAGCCCTTGCCCGTTAACGGGGAAAGCTGTTTTTCGATTAGAGGCACCTGATCCCGAGGAACCGCAGCGACACTGATGAAGGCCGGCGTCGTCGTGGCTTTGAGGCGACGGGTTTGTCGTGTCTGAAGGTGAGCCGCCCAATCTGCATCATTCACCGCCAGGGTTTCTAGAAACCGAGCTTTCTTGGCTGCTGCCTCATAGCCCAAGGCTTCCAATTCTTTCGCCCGATAGAAATCCAATGACGCGAAATTCTCCAATTCTGGCATCAACAGGATGTCGGCGAGCCCCATATTCCGCTGCTGGTTTCCGACCACTTGGATGTCGAGGGTGCGACTGGCGATACCTAGAATAGAACTGGGCGGCTTCCCTTCGATTCCCTGGCTCCTGAGAGCAACACCAATCACCACATCGGAGCCCATGTTCTTCGCAACATCCACAGGCAAATTGTTCAATACACCCCCGTCCACAAAGACTTCATTCCCGACCTTCCAGGGCGAGAAAATTCCAGGGAGGGACATTGTCGATCGAAGTGCGTCAAACAAAGCCCCGTTCTGAAAAATAAACTGCTTGCCCGTTTTGAGATCAACCGCGACACAGCGGAATGATGTCGGCAAGTCATCAAAGCTCTTCATGTCGGCATAGGGGCTGGTAAATCGGCTGATCATCAAACCTACACCGTTGCCTGACGAGAGACTGGGAGGAAGGCTGATACCGTGTCGAAGTCCCAATTCCAGTTGGTTTGGGAATGCCACGGCATCTTCCTTCCGCCGAAAGGTGAGGTCATTAAAAGGCGTCGATAATTGCAGAGCTTCTGACCAGTCTATTTTGCCGATAAACTCGGACATTTCCTGGTAGTCGTATCCTGAAGCGTAGAGCCCGCCAACCAATCCGCCCATACTGGTTCCAGCGACATAGTCGAGCGGAATGTGATGCTCTTCCAGCCATTTTAAAACCCCGACATGGGCCAGGCCAAGTGCGCTGCCGCCCGCCAAAGCAATCCCCACTTTGGGGTGCTTAGGTTTCTGCGTGTCCTGTTGGCCCCACAAAAAATGCTGGCTGCAAGCAAACGATAAAATCAAGGAGAAAACAATTTTCAGCCTGGTCGGCAAGGGACTGAGCCGAATAGCAGGAGCTGAACGAAAATGATTGATCTTCACTAATTGCATGTTTACCTCAGATCTCCATCAGGACAAAAGAATATGAATGAAAGGGATATGCCCCTACAGCTTGAATTTTTCCAGGTTGTAGAATAAACCTGGAATCCCACACAATACACGAAATTTTGGTGTAAGGGGATGGTTCAATCGCGCAAGCTAAAATGTAACTCTGAGGATGATCGTCGCGCAAATTAAGATGTAACCCTAATTGAAAGGGGTTACATCATGAGTCGACAGTCAAGATGGGAATACTTGAGAAAGATTCATCACAGATATTCCACCGCGTCGTCGAGATCGAAGCAATCAATCCTCGACGAGTTCTGCCTCAATTGTGGGTACCATCGCAAATACGCCATTCGCTTGCTCAACGGTCCTCCGCCCAGGCCGTCGCCACCGCGGCGCCGCAAACGGCGTGCGAGCTATGGGCCTCAGGTAATCTCGGTGCTCAGTGCCATCTGGGAAGCGGCCGGCTATCCCTGGTCGGTCCGTCTAAAGGCGCTGCTGCCGGTGTGGATGCCCTGGGCTCGGAAGCGTTTTCACTTGACGCCCCGGCTGGAACAGCAACTGCTCTGCCTCAGTCCCCGCACCATCGATTATCGGCTCCGCCCCAAAAAGCGCCAACTCAAAAAAAGGATCTACGGCCGGACCAAACCGGGCACGTTGTTAAAGCATCACATTCCCATCAAGACCGACAACTGGGACGTTCACCAACCCGGCTTCACCGAAGTCGATCTGGTCTCGCATGCCGGCAGCTCTGCCTCCGGCGACTGCTGTCATTCGCTGAACCTCACCGACATCCACACCACCTGGGTCGAGACGCGTGCCGTGCTAGGCAAAGGGCAAGAAGGAGTTCGTTGCGCCATGGAAACCATCCGTCAAGCGTTACCGTTTAAACTGCTGGGCATTGACTCCGACAACGGCTCGGAATTTATCAATGCTCATCTCTATCGCTATTGTCAGGCCCTCGAGATCCAATTCACTCGTGGCCGTCCTTACAAGAAAGATGACAATGCTCACATCGAGCAAAAGAACTGGACTCACGTGCGTCTCCCTTTGCGGGGGGAGCCGTCCCAGCCCTCGAGACACTTGGGTTTTGCCCCACCGGATTCGGCAGTTAGGTACACTTACAATTTTCCCGCGGGCTGTGGTAGTGTATGAAACTCTAAACTGTCCGCTGATTAGAAAAATGAAGAGGCGTTGCAACCAGACGGAAAAGATGAGGAGCAAAGATGAGAATCGCAATCGGGTCTGATCATGCGGGTTATGAACTGAAGGAATGCATAAGAACTCACATCGACGGGCTGGGTTACGAAGTATTTGACCAGGGAACACACAGTACTACGCCCGTCGATTACCCGGACTTTGCAGAAGCTGTTGCGTTGGCTGTCCGAGAAGGGAAGGCTGATCGCGGAATCTTGGTGTGTGGCAGTGGAGTCGGCGCATCGGTAGCTGCCAACAAGATCCCCGGCGTGCGAGCCGGACTCTGCCATGATACCTATTCGGCTCATCAGGGGGTTGAACACGATGACATCAACGTCTTGGTCCTGGGTGGGAGGATCATTGGAGAGGCGCTGGCCTTGGAACTCAGCAATGCCTTTTTGAAAGCCCGATTCTCTGGCGAAGACCGACACCAACGCCGCCTTGACAAGATTCATGCCATTGAGAAGCGCTATTCCGTCTAAAATTGGCCGGGGGGGTAAGTTCTTGTGGAGAGAAAAGTGGAAAAGCTAACGAAGGTTGCACCAGAGATGATCGATCCGGCAAAAGAACGGATAGGACGTCCTGGGCCTGCCTGCGCGATGGTGATTTTTGGGGCGGCGGGGGATTTAACGAAGCGAAAGTTGATTCCGGCACTCTATAACTTGGCAAAAGAGAATCTGCTTTCCAGGGACTTTGCCATCGTTGGTGTCGCACGTGCCCCGCTGAACACGGATACTTTTCGTGAAAAGATCAGTCAGGAAATTCAGCAGTTTGCGACGGATACGGTTGAGACAGGACTATGGAGCTGGTTTAAAGAACGCATTCACTATATGCAAGGAAGCTTCGACGATCCCAGCATCTATCCAAAGCTTCAAGAGCTCCTTGCCAATGTTGACAAAGAGCACGGGACCTCCGGCAATTATTTTTACTATCTGGCAACTGCCCCTGAATATTTCTCCGACATTGTTCGCAATCTGGGGACAGTGGGTTTGACGAACGAGCAAGATGGACACTGGCGGCGGGTGATCATTGAGAAGCCTTTTGGCCATGATCTGGAGTCAGCTCGTGTGTTGAACAATGACATCAAACAGTGCCTGCACGAGGGCCAGATTTATCGCATTGACCACTACCTGGGAAAAGAAACCGTTCAAAACATCTTAGTCTTTCGCTTTGGGAACGGAATTTTTGAGCCGATTTGGAACCGGCGCTATATCGATCATGTCCAGATCACCGCAGCGGAAACGGTGGGCGTAGAAACTCGAGGTAATTATTATGAAACTTCGGGGGCGCTGCGTGACATGGTCCCGAATCATCTCTTTCAGCTGGTCACATTGACGGCCATGGAGCCGCCCATCTCATTCCAGGCAGATGCGGTGCGAGACGAACAGGCTAAGATTCTGCGTGCGATCCAACCCCTCAACCCTGAGGACGTGCTGAGCAAAACCGTGCGAGGGCAATACGGCAGTGGAACCATCGATGGCACCAGCCTTCCGGCTTATCGTGAGGAGCGAAATGTGGCTCCCCTCTCCGGCACGGATACGTTCGTCGCCCTAAAGCTTCTGATCGATAACTGGAGATGGGCGGACGTGCCTTTTTACATTCGCACCGGCAAGCGTCTGCCAAAAAGGGTTACGGAGGTTGCGATTCAGTTCAGGCGTGCTCCCTTTGTTTTGTTTCGGGATACGCCCGTTGAGCGGTTACGAACGAATCGCCTGGTCATCCATATCCAACCCGATGAAGGGATCTCTTTGAGATTTGGCGCAAAGATCCCTGGGCCGGTCATGCGAATGGGTGGAGTGGACATGGATTTCAAATATACGGACTATTTCGGAAGCCGGCCAAGCACAGGTTATGAAAGGCTTCTCTATGATTGCATGTCGGGCGATGCCACTCTTTTCCAGCGGGCAGATATGGTCGAAGCCGGCTGGAATATTATTCAACCCATCCTCGATGTCTGGAAAGCGTTACCTCCCCGAACTTTTCCGAACTACACATCAGGGACCTGGGGCCCAAAGGAAGCCGATGAACTTATGGAGCGTGACAGTCGGCAGTGGAGAGCGATTGATTAATCCCTTTGGACCAGTAGATAGTGAGTTTTCCCCATGATCAAGATTGCACCTTCCATTTTGGCTGCAGATTTTCTCCGACTTGGTGAGCAGGTCAAAGCTGCGGAGGTCAGTGGTGTTGACCGCTTCCACCTCGATGTCATGGACGGTAGTTTTGTGCCTAATATCAGCTTCGGGATTCCCGTCATTGAGGCCATGCGCCGGAGCACGACCTTCCCCTTGGAAACACACTTGATGATCGTGCATCCTGAACAGTATCTGGAAACTTTTGCTGAAGCAGGCTCCGATACCTTGATCATCCATCAGGAAACATCCCCCCATCTTCATCGAATGATCCAGAGGATCAAGGCATTGGGGAAAAAGGCAGGGGTGGCGATCAATCCTTCAACCCCTCCGCACTTCCTGGATGAGATCATTGAGGATCTCGATCTCGTGCTTGTCATGACGGTCAATCCCGGATTCGGCGGGCAGCATTTTATCGAGTTGACACTTCGAAAGATCCAGACGATTCGAGAGCGGCTCGATCAATGTAATCCCAAATGTGAATTGGAAGTCGATGGAGGGATCGAATCGCATACGGCTTTGAAAGTGGTCCAAGCCGGCGCCCGGGTGCTGGTTGCAGGAACCGCGATCTTCGGCCATCCAGGAGGCCCTCGCCGGGGTATTGAAAGTTTGATGCAGGCGGTTTCCGGCACTGATCGGAGCACTGAATGAAGACTTCAGAATCCCCCTTCGACCCGGACGCCTTCTATCTCACTACCAACATTTGCAATATTCGCCCTAACGACTCGACTCGCCGATTTTGGTCCCGATGACTTCCCCGGAGACAATGATTTCGACTCGGCGGTTTTTCTGCCTGCCTTCAGCGGTTTGGTTGCTGGCGACCGGCATTGTCTTTCCAAAGCCTCTGGCGACCAGAGATTGAGGAGGAATCTGCTGTTCGATCAGGTACATTCGCACCGACTCGGCGCGCTGCTCAGAGAGTTTCTGGTTGAGCTCATCGCTGCCCGTGCTGTCGGTGTGCCCTTCGATCTCGAGGTTCAGGCCTGGATGCCCTAACACAATGCCTGATAGCTTCGCCAGCGCCTCTCGAGCCTCTTGACGGAGCGTATACCTTCCCGTGTCAAAGAGCACGTCACCCATGTTGACCACCAAGCCACGAGAAGTATCTCGCGTTGGAAGAATGCGGTTAAATTGTGCGAGGAGGCTGGCCCGCATGGCCTCTTTGTCGGCTTCCGCTTTCCGCGCCGCCGCCTTGGCCGCTTCTTCCTTGGTCATTAGCGCGTCCTGCTCCGCCTTGGCTTTAGCTGCTGCAGCGTCTGCTTCAGCTTTGGCTTTCATCGCCGCGACCTCGGCCTCGGCTTTCATCTGTGCCTCCCGGGCGGCGGCCAACTCGGCCTGGCGTTTCGCCTCCAGGTCGGCCTTGCGCTTGGCTTCCGCCGCTTCCGCCGCGGCCTTGGCTTCTGCTGCTGCCTTGGCCTTCGCTGCCGCGGCCTCGCGCTCCTGGACTATCCGCTCCTCAACCTGCCGTTGCACTGCCAGCGCCCGAGCATCTTCCGAGAATTGCACCGCCTGCCGCGCCGTCGAGATGATCTCCTTCTTGTTAGCCTTACTGGCGAGCGCATTTTCTGCCATTTTCAGGCTAGCTTCTGCTTTGGTGAAAATCTCCGGCGCATACTTATCGGCCCCGCGCGATTTGGCGATGTCCACTGCGTTACGGGCTTCATACATGTCCAATGGAACATTCTTCAGATCCAGCGTCAGCGCCAGCGGATTGCCCAACTTCTGGTACTGGGCCCGCTGCATGAGTTTGTAGTCGTTGACCGGGAAAATCTTCCCCTTGGTGCCCTTGCGAACGTCGTTCTCCAGGACTACCATTTCGCTGGGTCGACGCACGGCAAAGTACGGCTCGGCGGTGACAATCAGAGAAAAGGTCTGCAACTGAGTAGTCGCTTGGAGTTTGCATTCGCCGTCGTTGTTGATCAGAAGCTCCCCAATATTGCTGGTCCGTCCCTCCGTCGATACCACCCACAGTACATAAGTCAAAAACTCCGCGCCCAGTTTCGAAGGTTGCGCCAAACCCTTGATCTCAACCTCAACGTTGGTGATCCCCTTCTTGGCTTCGACCTTGGCTTCGCCAGTGGCTCGAGGCATCAAGCTCGTGCCTTTCAGATCAACTTTGGTCGAGCCACCGCCGACCGTGTAACCAATAGCCGTGACAGACTTGCTGATGAGGCTGGGTTCGGGTGCGCCCTGTTGTGACTGCGCCGCAGCGATTCCAGATGATAGGCAGAGCAGTGCCAGAAGCGCTCCCGCTGATGTAACACCTTGCATAATCTACTCCCTTCAATGATTGATTTTGTAAATGATGATGGAATCGGGGCAACAGGTAACACAAATCCGTTTTCATGACAATGAGAATTGTACAGCCGCAGGTACACATTCGTATAGAATGCCGTTTCACTTGACCTGGTCCAATATCCGGCGAACCGCATCAGGCTTGTTAGAAATGATCCCGTCGATATCCACTTCAATCATTCTCCGGATATCCTCTGCCCGGTCAACCGTCCAGGCAAATGTTTTTATTTTTTGAATCTTGAGTTCCCTAATTGCTTTCGCATTGATGGCTTGAAAATCCAGACAAACATTTTCAAAGCGTATTCCCATAAGGCTGGCTTTGGCAATGTTGTTCAGTGTATGGGAGACGATCCCAATGGGAAGATTTGGCGAATTGTCCTGAATCCTCTTGATCAGGGAAAGGTCGAAAGAAGCAAGGATAACGGGGCGCTCTTTTGCCCGCACAGCGATAAAGTCTCCCATTTTTTGATAACTTCGAATGCTTTTGAGTTCTACAATGATGCCGAGGGCGGTAGGTAACAGATCAAAAACTTCCGGCAAACGCAGGAGCCTTTCCTTGTTGTGGAGTTGGGTGGAACACAAATCCCGAGAGTGCGTTTTATGAACGATAACATTTTTGCCGGAAATTCTTCTCAGATCCTTGTCGTGGATCACAATAAACTCATGGTTGAGAGATTCACGGACATCCAACTCGACCATATCGGCGCCCATATCCACTGCCTGCCGAAAAGCCTCCAGGGTGTTTTCCAAAGCATATGCCGACGCGCCGCGATGCCCCACAAGTAAAGGTCTCATATCGTTTTGGTCAGAGTCTCTAGTGAAATTGGGTCGAAATTACCCCATAGGTCAAATCGTATAAGAATTCCTGATTTCTCCAAGCGACAAAATTGCTACAATTTATCAGGCAGGAGTCATTTTGTCGGATCGATTGACAATTGCATCTATCTATATAGAAGGATTCTTATTGTAACGGAGCGAAGCCCATGTCCCTTCTTAAGGTCGCCAGGCTGGGCCATCCAGTCCTCAGAGAAGTCGCAAAGCCCGTCCCTGTCAGCGGAATTCCTGGGAGTCAAATTCAGGGATTGATTGAAGACATGATCGAAACCATGAGGGAGTACGAAGGTGTGGGTCTTGCTGCCCCCCAAGTGCATGAATCGCTTCAAATTGCGGTCATCGATGCTCTGGAATACCCTGAAACAACAAAGCTTAGCCCCACACCCTTAATGGTTTTGATTAATCCCACCTTGACCATCAGCTCTGAAAAATTAGATGAAGACTGGGAAGGGTGTCTGAGCATTCCCGACTTAAGAGGGTTGGTACCGCGCTACAAACAAATAAAAGTCCAAGCTTATGACGAGAGCGGCAAGGTCGTGGAATTTAAAGCACAAGGGCTGCAAGGGCGTGTGATCCAGCATGAATACGACCACCTGATCGGGAAGGTCTTCCTGGAGCGGATGCGCAGTTTAGAATCCCTCTGTTTCTTGAAAGAGTTTTCTCGGTATTGGAAAACGAAAGACGAAGAGTGAGACAAAAAAACGGGGGAAACGAAGAATCTTGCGGTCTTCGTCTCCCCCACTTGACAAGGAGGAGAGGAGGAACTTCAGCGGAGAGAATTTTTAAGAACTGGCATCGGTGTGCATCAAATCAAACCAGTGCCCCGTCTGGGGTGAAAAAGTTTTCGTGCTCCAACTTGTGGAGGTATCGATTTACGGCGATTTCTTCTTGAGCCTTCTTCTCATCGTATTCTCTGAAATTGGCAGTCAATGGTGCAGATAAATACATCCAGCTTTCAGACCCACAACTTGAACAGGTCAAAGTCCCTGATGAGTTAACCGCAAGTATTCGATTAGCCTCACAATTTGCGCAGAAAACAATCCGATTATCCAACGAGCGCTTGACAATATGTTGTGAAGCCTTACCGAGATTTCGCCAGGATTTTAGTGTCATTTTCGACTCCCCTTCTTAATTTAGCCTTTTGATGTTATCTCATCTGAGGTTGTCCCGACCCTATTTTAGCAAGTTATCGATTGCGTTGTCTTACAGCACTGGTCGGGCTGCCTTTCCCCATCCCTCAAACTAGAACACACACCTTACACCAAGCACTTTGGGCTCCAAATTAATAGATCCATTTTAAGCCCAAAAGGTTTACTTTGATCGTAATCCACTGAAAATTGGACAGATCGTATGTCGTGCCCATTGCAACCATTTATGAAAGAACAAAATTGAACAGCCCTTTCTGAGAGATGCATTTCCCAAGAAGTTCTTAATTGCGTGTGTCTTATGAAAATGAGGAATCCAAACGGAAAATCTAGGCCGGGAATGGTGACTTTCGAGGCTGCCAAGTCAATTCGACCGAAAGTCGGAAAACTTATGCCTCATTGGTCGCGACATTAAGTCCTCGAAGGGTAAAGTGGGAACCTCCGGGTCAACTCTCTGACTTTAGCTTTCGTTTGGGTCTGGGTCAGTTCATTGGAGATATCATCCAGGACATCGCAAATGAATGCACCGACCCGTTTCATATCTTCTTCTTTCATTCCACGAGTCGTCAAGGCGGGAGTTCCTAAGCGAACCCCGCTTGTGACCATAGGAGAATTTGTATCGTATGGGATCGTATTCTTATTGACTGTAATACCGGCATTCTCAAGAGCCTTTTCGGCCTGCTTCCCTGTAATTCCTTTTGAGAAAACATCTACGAGCATCAAGTGATTGTCCGTGCCTCCCGAAACGATGCGGTAACCCCGGTCCTGAATGGTCGAGGCCAAAACTTTGGCGTTCTTGACGACCTGCTGAATGTAGGACTTATATTCTGGTTGGAGTGCTTCGTGGAAACAAACGGCCTTGGCAGCGATGATGTGGACGAGAGGGCCTCCCTGAGTGCCGGGGAAAACCATCTTATCGATGTCTTTCGCGAATTTCTCTTTACAGAGAATCATTCCTCCTCGAGGTCCTCGAAGTGTTTTGTGCGTTGTGCTGCTCACTAAATCACAGTGTGGAACCGGGCTCGGATGTTCCCCCACGGCCACAAGACCCGCGATGTGAGCGATATCTGCCATCACCAGGGAACCCGCAGAAGCTGCGATTTTAGCAATGCGTTCGAAGTCAATGATTCGCGGATAGGCACTGGCACCGACCACAATTAACTTCGGTCTGTGTTCGTGCGCAAGTTTTCCCAACTCATCATAGTCGATGGTCTCCGTTTCTTTGTGAACCCCGTAAGGAACGACTCGATACATCTTCCCCGAAAAGTTCAAGGGATGGCCATGAGTCAAATGGCCTCCATGGGAGAGATTCATCCCCAGGATCGTATCTCCAGGGGAGAGAACGGTCATATAGACTGCCATATTGGCCTGGGTTCCGGAATGGGGCTGAACGTTGGCATGGTCTGCCCCGAAGAGTTGTTTGACGCGCTCAATAGCCAAAGTCTCGACCACATCGGTGAATTCGCACCCTCCGTAATAGCGCTTTCCGGGATAGCCTTCCGCGTACTTATTGGTGAAGACGCTGCCCATCGCCTCGAGCACAGCCTCACTGACGAAGTTCTCTGAAGCAATCATTTCGAGATGGAAAGCTTGGCGTCTGGTCTCAGACGAAACAGCGGCATAGACTTCGGGATCCACCGATTGAAGGGTGTTTCCCGCGCGTACATCAACATTTGTAGGCATTTCTCTTCACCTTATGGATGCAAATCGATCACTTCGAGCTGAACCCAGATTTCAAAATGATCATTCTTAAATGAGACGGGTGAACAGTATTTCGAGCGTTCGCAGCAATTAAAGCAACGGCATTCTAGCGAATATCCTCGCGAGATTCAATTCAATTCCAAAGAAAGGGCTTGTCTGGATATCCGCATCTGGACTGGATTTCAGAGGACTCTAAAATCTACAATTCACTTGACGTCATGAGGAAGATACACTACTTTAGCCTTTCGCTAACGCTTCCTCGATCCCGGGAAGATTCTGTGACAGTGGACCCGTTGCAGGCTTCCTTTCGAATGCGGTATCGAGGCCATCATTAAGGTTGAAGGAGTCTTCATGCGCTGGAGCCACATGTTCATCCCGACGTTGCGGGAAGCGCCGGCAGATGCCCAGGTTCCGAGTCATGTGCTTTTGTTGAGAGGCGGGTACATTCGCCAGTTAGCTGCGGGGATTTATTCCTATTTGCCGCTGGCTCAGCGCGTTCTCAATAAGATCGCCAAGATTGTCCGCGAAGAACTCGATGGGATGGGAGCCCAAGAGTTTTATTTGCCGGCCTTGCAGCCAGCGGAACTCTGGCAAGAGAGTGGTCGTTGGGAAGCCATGGGACAGAATATGTTTCGTCTCAAAGACCGCGCAACCCGAGACCTTTGTTTGGGGATGACCCATGAAGAAGTCTTCACCGCCATTGCCCGCGATGAGCTGCGCTCCTACCGGCAACTTCCTCAGATTTGGTATCAAATTCAAACCAAGTTTCGGGACGAACCCCGGCCCAAGTCCGGTTTGCTTCGAGTCCGGCAGTTTACCATGAAGGATTCCTATTCATTTGATATGGATTGGGAAGGTTTAGATATCAGTTACCAAAAACATTATGAGGCCTATTGCCGGATTTACGATCGCTGCGGGCTTCGCTATCGTGTCGTTGAAGCAGATAGTGGAATGATGGGTGGCCGGCAATCCCACGAATTCATGGTGGTTACCGACGCCGGTGAGGATCAGATTGTGTATTGCAGCTGCGGTTACGCGGCCAACATGGAGAAAGCAACATCGCGACCGGAGGCCACGAATGAAACCAAAGGCCCGGAACGCCCTGAGCTGGTATCGACTCCCGGTCAGAAAACAATTGAAGAGGTTGCCCGCTTTCTTCAGCTCAAACCCTCGCAGCAAATCAAAACACTGGTCTATGTGGCAGCGGGGAAACCTGTGCTCTCTTTGGTTCGAGGGGACCACCAGTTGAATGAAATGAAACTGCAGTCTTTCTTGGGGGTTGAAGTTCGCCCGGCGCGTCCGGAGGAAATTGAGGAAGTGATGGGAGCGGGAGCTGGATCGCTAGGGCCTGTCGGGGTAACGAAACTGAGAATCCTCTCGGACCTCGCTTTGCGAGATCAAATGAACTTAACTTGCGGGGCCAACCGGGATGACTTTCATCTCACCGGGGTAGAGCCTGGCAGAGACTACGTGGCTGAGTATGCCGACCTTCGACTTGTTCAGGCCGGAGACCCCTGTGTCCAATGCGGCAACTCGTTGGCGGTGAGCAAGGCTCTCGAAGTTGGGCACATTTTTAAGTTAGGCACAAAGTACTCCGAAAGCATGGGCGCTCATGTCTTGAAGGCAGACGGCAAGGCTGTTCCCATTGTGATGGGAAGCTATGGCATCGGGCTCGAGAGAATTATGGCCGCGGCAGTTGAGATCCGTCATGATTCCGATGGGATCGCGTGGCCTTTTTCGATCGCACCCTTCCATTGTGTGATCTCGGTGCTGAATATGAAAGATTCATCCTTAGTGGAAGCAGCTCTGAAATCTTATTCGTTGTTGAATTCCTTGGGTATAGATGTCTTGCTGGATGATCGCGAGGAAAGGCCGGGAGTCAAATTCAAGGATGCTGACCTGATCGGCATCCCTTACCGGATCAACTTCGGTAGTAAGAAGTTTGCTGAGGGCAAGATCGAATGGATCCATCGTGCCTCCAGGAAAACCGATGAGATTGAGGTCTCTTTACTCGAGGCCAAAGCAAAAGAAATGTTGGCGGAGAATGGAACGCCATGAAATCCGCGTCTAACCGGAGAAACCTCAAAAACCAGCAGGGGCGGGGGAACCTGGGGTGTCTCTTCTCTTTTCTCCTGCTGGGGGCTTTAGGCTATCTTGGGTACAAATTCATTCCCCCATATGTAAGCCATTATGAGTTGAAAGATGCCTTAGACGAATTGGCAGTCTATGAAGTTTCCGGACTGGGGTCGTCGAAAAAAGGAGCAGCGCTCGATACTCAGGATTTAGTGATCCACAAGGCAAAAGAAATGGGGATCCATTTAGAGAAACAAGATATCAAAATAGAGAGAATGTCAGACAAGATTTTGATCCATGTAAACTACACTGTTCCTATCGATTTGCCCGGTCGCGTGTATGAGCTGAAGTTTGATTTCACCAGCCATAACTGAGTACTGCGTTTCAGAAACACCTAAACACATTTTCAACGGTCTAAACTTCTTTGGCTGGAATGCGCGCGTGGGACCGCTGTTCCCCCGCATGCGTTCAGCGTGCGCAGGAGCGCCCGCTCCACCTCTCTTTAGGGGCAGCTCGAAACTGAGTAAGCCCTCCCTTGGTGGTTCCCTCCCCGAAATCATTTAAGCGCCTATGTCATCCCATTGGATTCCTAAGTCGCAATTTTTAGTGGTTGGGTCAATTTGATCGGAATGGTGGATCCGGAGGGGAACCCGGTTTCTTTTCCGCGCGTTGCCAGCACTGCCCCTGTCCCCGCGGCGCCTCCTGCTGCGGCTCCAATGGCCGCTCCCTTGCCTCCGCCTGCGATGGCTCCAATTAATGTTCCCGCTCCAGCGCCGCCACCAATCATCAAAGCATCTCGTTTATGGGTCGTCTCGGCTAGCCGTGAAACATTGGAGGCCTGGATAGAATAACTCTGACCGTTGGGAAGGTTGATTTCAATAAATCGCAGGGCCATGTAGGCGACGCCTTTGACTCGTCCCGACCTCATCGATTCCGCGACGATACCTTTCACAGTGCTCCCGCTAGGAATTAACACTTTGTCATTCAACTTGACATCGTGGATTACGGTAAGGCTGATCGGGTCTCCAGGCGTATTGCGCTCTGTCGTTAAAGAATGTTGCAATGAAGCTTGAATAACTGTTCCTGGAGCGAGCGTTTCAGCGCTTTTTTTGGCGTCCATGTCTTTCTTGACATTGCCGAGGGCCGGCCCCTCAATACCTGTTGAATCTGAACTGGTCACCCCAGGGCCACTGCAGGCGACCCCAATTACGAGAATGCAACTCAAAAAGATGAACTGGTAATTCCGACGCATAAGCAAGTCCTCCTCTTCCAATCATTTCCTTTGGAATTGGTTTTCAGGAGTTGGTAAAAGCAAGATCCATTCCAATCCCAAACAAATTGAATACTAGCGTGAGGAAAGACGGCGAATCTGGGCTGTGAAGGTGGTGATACTTCGAGGGGCGAGAGTCAATGACAATTTTGGGCCGCTCTCTCCTGGTAAGGGGATGACAGCACAGTCTTCTTCTTGAGCAGTGCGATAAGCCGCCGTACGCTCGAGGTTCCAGTCTCGTGTCTGGATGGTTTCATGAACAGGCTCTTCCGAGCGATTCAAGAGGACGAGAGTAATGGCATTGTAGCCGGAGTTTCGGAATGCAATGACTGGAGAGGTCCCGCCGCTAGCCATAATCCGGACTGAATTGTTTGAGATAAAACGGCTGAATTGAGCCAGGCACCAGAATCGCTTTGTCAGCTTGAACGAATTGGATTCTTTATCTAGAAGGGCGGTGCGACCTTTCCATGGGGGAGAGGCCAAGGGAACCCAGTAAAACCATGCTTGGCATTCTGCATAGAGCAGGTCGTTCATGACCTGTTCAGCCAGACGCAACCCGCCATCCAGCCCCGCCGAATCTTCTGCGGACGGTAGGGCATATTCTGTCTGCCACAACTTCAGATTAAACCTTTTCGAAATTTCTCTAATTTTCGACCGGTCATTGTTATCTCCTGCATAAGAGTGAGCCGAGATTCCGGATACCCATTGCCGTGCTTCCGGATCTGCCATGATGGGTTTGAGAAACTCGGCCAGCGAACTCCAATCTAATTCCGGCAGGAGAAATCGAGTGCGGATTCCTTGCCCTTTGAATTGTTTTGCCAGCACCTTGAGGAACTCTGTTGTTTGATCGGCTTTCCAGAGGCAGCTTTGAAACGGCCCTGAGCTTTCAGGACTATTTTGAAAGCTCAGGAAAGGAATTTCGAGAAACCGCAGCTTTTTGTAAGAATCAATGTAAGCTCCTAAGTAAGCGGCAAAATCTTCGTAATGCTGGGTCATTAATCCTCCCCCATCTTTTTCGGAAAGATTCGTCTTCCAGAGCGGGGGGGGACTCCAGTTACAACCATAAGGAATTACTTCATTCCGCTTTTGTGCTTCCCGGAGCAAGTTGAATTGATGGGTTTCACTCTTTTCATCGACAAGAGAAAACTGCAGACCGCGAAGGTACAACGGGTGGGTCATGGGAAGGCGCTTCGCAGCCCAGGTGATTTCATTTCGGACCAAGTTGAAATGCGTCCCCTGAGATCCGAAGAGTAGGTCCATCAGTCGGGCTCTCTCCTTTTCGGGAAGCCCCATGATCTCTTGGGCCGCTCCATTTCCGAGCGTGATTCCAAATCCATCGAATCTTTGAAATTGAACTTCCGGTTGGATCAGGATGGGTTTGGATTGAGGCGCCATGCTTTGCGCGAAGAGTGGGGAAGCCAGTGCCGCCACTGTCCAGAGTTTCTTTGCCCATGCCCAGCAATAAAGACACAGGGCTAGCCACCGGGCTCTTTCCCTTTTCAACGGACGAGCAGCACGAATATGCCGCCTAAGGAATACTGCACACAGAATAGAGGAAAGCATAATCAACTCTGGAACTGGAGCCGTATGAATGGGTAAGAGTCCAAGCTAGGATTTCAATCAGGCGGGAAGTCCTGGAAATCGGCAACAGCAGAAGGTTTTAGAAAACCCCCTAGCAGATTGACCAGGCTAGTCAGCTTCTTTGACTGCCTTCGTCGCCCTTTTCTTCTTGGGCGATGGCTCAACTGCTTTTTTTGATTCAAAGCTCTTCATGGCCGGCTCTTCGTCATCGAAGATCTCGAAGACGGAGAGCAAATTCATGATCTTGAACACTTCCAATATTTTGGGTTTCACCTTCAGCAGCTTGAGTTGTCCACCATCATTGGTCATTGAAGTGTGCGTGCTGACGAGAAACCCGACTCCCGTGCTGTCAATATAGGGAACACTATCCATATCGATCAGGACATTCTCAATTCCCATACTGATCACGTTCTTTAATTTTTCTCGAAGGAAGAAACTATCTCCTCCAGCCATAAATTTCCCATCGAGCTTTAGGACACAAACATCTCCCACAACCCTAAGTGTAAATTTCAAATTAGTAGATCCTCCTCGAATCCAATCGAACTGATTTCAACGGGAACAAGTCACTCAGATGACGCTGAATCGACGAACCTCCCAGGGCTAACCAGGGCCAGGCCTTAGAAAAGCTCGAAACCGGAGGGAGCGAATCACGTGAATGCTCCACTTCGAACACAGAAAAACAACCCGGAAGGCTGTTGATAAGCAGTGAAATTTATCTTAGTGATTTCTTCCCAAATGAGCAAGTGTTTTGAAGAAAACTTTTTCTTCAAACAGATATCATCCTTTTAAGGAGTCGAACCGTCCTGAGAGAAGCGCAAAGAGCGCTGTTCGAAGATCAAATTCAATCATGTAACTCTTTCTGGAGATCCTCCAGCGAAAAGTTTGAAAAAGAAGTGACCTGAGATAAGATAGCTTCAATAAGTTGAGTTCAAGTCTTTGAGAACTTGTGTCAGCGGCTCGAGAGGATGAGTTAGAATCTAATGCCAAATCGTAACCCAGTGAGTCGGCGGAAAGCCATCAAAGAGGTTGCTCTTGGATTAGGAACAGCGGCCAGCTTCCCTATACTCAAAGGTCAAGCGTCCGCTGAAGGACATCACCTCCCGGCTGCCGTTCCTCCGGTCTCCGATCCTCATGCTGCGAAGACCCCGGTCTTTTTCAATCCGCCGCAATATGCCACAGTCACGGAATTGGCTTCATGGATCATCCCCACGGATGAGACTCCGGGCGCCCGCGAAGCCAAGGTGAACGAGTATATCGATATGATCGTGAGTCAGGCGCCATCCAGCCTCAAGAAACTTTATCGAGATGGCCTGGAATGGTTGGACAAGACAAGCCATTCGCGGCATGGAAAGATTTTTGTTGAGCTTTCAAAAGAACAGCAGTTTGAAATCTTGACTGAGATGAGCCAAATCAAAAATCCTCCCACAAACAACCCGCTGCCAGCAAGATTCTTTAAGGCAATTAAGGAAGTGACCATCGAAGGGTTTTATACTTCTAGAATTGGTCTTGATGAACTCGGCTACAAAGGGAATGGCGTACTGGATGAATTTCCCGGCTGTACCCACCCGGAGCACCAGAGCTAGAATTTTACCAGCTGAAGATTGTTTTGGCCCAACTGCGAGAGTTACTCACCATTCTGCCATCTCTGCCTGCGGGATGACGGATCCCCCCTGAAGTCCCCCCTTGTCGAAGGGGGGACACCGTTCTTGCTATTCTGATTGCTATTGTCGGATTTGTGGAACCTCCAAAATCGGCACTGTATCCAATGCGTGATCTTCCGGATTCCCGCTTGCTTCTTTCCAATCGTCCCCCCTTGGACAAGGGGGGACGATTGGGGGTGAAGATTTACTAACAAACAATGTTTTATTGCTCCAAATTACATTTAAACCAAAGTCCAGGCGGCAACCTTGTGCCGCTCAGGGCCGCTTCACAGCCAATTTAATGCTCTCTTTCACGCCCGTGAGGTGAATAACGATTGAATTCTCCATCATCTGTACATCACTCACACCGGTTGCGTCTTCCGGGATGGAGGCCAGGAATAGCCCGTAGCCAATCGTCTGTTTCTCACGAGCCGATATCCAGCGATAAGTCTGGACACCGTTCAGATGACCCATTTCAATGGCCGCACGGCGAGAATCCGGAAAGGCCGTGGTCCCAAATTCGAGTCCGCGTGTCACTTCACGCTCCTGCCACGGCTTGGCGCTTCGAAATAGATTTTCTTCCCAGATTCCCAGCCAGGGCCATTCCTTTCGCGGCCAGATATATCCGACCAGAAGCCCCTTGCTTCGGTTGATAGCTGTGAAATAAGCCCATTCGCGGGAAGGATCCATCAAAGTCGTAACGAAATCGCTGGACTTTTCCCCTTGTGGCCATGCTCTGAGATCGACGGTTTTCCCGTCTACGCCGGGTGCATTCGGCCACTGGAATTCAGCGCCACTCTTTAATCGATTCCCTTTACTAAAGGATCCGGGGCCCACCCTGCACCAGGTCGCTGAAGCATCAAAAAACGATGCCCCCTTTTCCAGAAAAGGTCTACCCATCGTCGGATGTTGCTGCCAGCCAAATGGACGATCGAAATCTCCCAAATTCTCTACACTTTCGACAATCCATAGGACGGACGAATTCGGCGTGAGTGCCACTTGACGGGTAACTTTCAGTTGAGCTTTTGGCAAAGTGGCGCTGTAAGACAAGCTCGAGTCGGTTACGCCCAACTCCTTCCAAGTTTGTATGGGTGCCTCTCCGTGAACCGTCATTCCGGCTGCCGATTCGGCGGGACTCACCGACCCAAAAAAATCTAGACAAATATTGTGCCCCAGAATTGAGGCCAAGAGGCGGGCTTCGGGTGGATCGCCATATTCCGGGAGCGAAGGATTCCATTCCTCGGGCTCGATGCTTTTCCAGTGCGGCTGCCAAAATGGATTGAGATCGGCTCCTCTGCCTGAGACCAGCTTGGCACTGGCGATATGCCCGCCACCTGGCGTGATCATGACTTCTACCTTGTCATTTTTTAGCACCCAGACCTTGCGTCCTGAATATTTTTGACCGGAAACACTTAAGGGCAAGAGTACTAAGCTTGAGAAGGTGACGAAATAATAAATGAACTGAGCTTTCATTGAGGTTCTCCTTTATCGATCAATCAGCAACTGAAAACCTTCAGAAAATCATGCCCAATAGGCCTCGCCTCTCGGTTCTGAGATGACGACCTGCTTGAGGAAATGGATGGCTTTGCGGAGACCTTCATTAGAAGACATCAAACTATCTTCATGTTCAATGCTCAAGACATAATCGTATCCCACCAGTCTGAGATTGCTCACGATGTCTTTCCAAACGGCATAGTCATTCCCATAGCCGACAGTCCGGAAGATCCAGGATCGATGAATTTCGTCGGTATAATTTTTCGGATCCAGAACCCCATTGACCGCGATGTTGCGAGGATCCAGCTTGCAGTCTTTGGCATGAACGTGAAAGATGGCGTCGCCACAAGCCCGAATCGTGGCGCCGATATCGACTCCCTGCCAAAATAAATGGCTGGGATCGAAATTGCAGCCAATCTCAGGGCCCACCGCGTTTCTAAGCTTTAGAAGCGACTCCACATTGTAAACGACGAGATTCGGATGCATTTCCAAACCGATCTTTCGGATTCCATTGTTCTTGGCAAACTTGACGGTATCCTTCCAATAAGGAATGACGCGCTCTTTCCACTGCCAACCTAAAGCTTCGAGAAACTCCGGTGGCCAGGGAGCGGTGATCCATGAGGGTATCATGGCGTGGGGATCCGATCCGGGGCAACCGCTGAACGTAAGCACTCGTTCCACGTCCAGCTTGCGTGCGAGTTTCACGGCCTTTTCGAAATCTTGATGATGGGCTTTGGCGATCTTCTTATTGGGATGAATTGGGTTGCCGTGCACGCTGAGGGCGCTGAGAATGAGTCCGCGACTGCTAATCGTTTCTTTAAACGCTTTCAATTTTCGATCACTGGACAAAAGCACATCCGGGTTGCAGTGAGCCGTGCCCGGGTATGCCCCGCAACCAATCTCGACCGCCTCGACTCCCAGGTCTTTGAGGTAGTCCAAGGCTTCTTCCAAAGGTTTATTTGCCAGCAAAACGGTAAGAACTCCTATTTTCATGAATCCTCCAATTTCTATTTGGAAATCACTTCAGCGCGAGGTGTAACCTGCCCGTACCCTGCTCAGTTCGAGGCAAAAGCCGCATCGAAAGCGACTTTCGACGGAGTAAAATCTTGCTTTCGGATCATCGCGAGGGCCTCAGGAGCGCCCCAATCCCGATCCATTCCACAGTCTTCCCATTCGATGGACAGGGGGCCTTGGTACCCTGCTCGATTCAGGGCCCGAATAATCTCATCCCATTTCACATCACCCCGGCCGGGTGAGACGAAATCCCAGCCGCGACGGGAATCTCCGAAGTCCAAGTGAGAAGCTAAGATACTATTGCGCCCATTGAGCTGAACCCGCGAATCCTTCACGTGAACATGGAAGATCCGATCTGGGAATTCGTCAATAAAAGCCACAGGATTTACAAATTGATGAATAAAATGGCTCGGGTCAAAGTTAAATCCAAAGTTTGGATGATGGTTAAGCGCTTGTAGAGCCCGATGACTGGTAATGATGTCGTAAGCGATTTCAGTTGGGTGCACTTCAAGGCCAAACTTGACTCCCTCGGCCTTGAAAACCTCCAGGATCGGTAGCCAGCGCTTCGCAAAATCCTGATAGCCGGCTTCAATGTCTGCCTGGCTGGTAGGTGGGAAGAAGTAGAGTTTTGACCAAACACTGCTGCCCGTAAAGCCATTCACCCTATCCACTCCAAAAAACTTCGCGGCCCGAGCGGTATTTTTCATCTCCTCGGCCGCCCTTTGACGGACTCCTTCAGGCTTGCCGTCTCCCCAGATTCTTTCCGGCAGAATGGATTTGTGACGATTGTCTATCGGCTCATCACAAATGCATTGTCCAACCAGGTGACTGCTAATGGCCGCACACTTGAGGCCGTATTTATTCAGAAGATCTCGTTTGGCTCTGACATAACTATCTTTTTCCAGCGCTTTCTCGACATCAAAATGATCGCCCCAGCAGGCTAGCTCGAGTCCATCGAATCCCCAGGCGCTGGCCTTCTTAGCCAAGGCCTCCAGGGGCAGGTCGGCCCACTGTCCGGTGAAGAGTGTAATGGGTCGTGACATTTCATGCCTCCTTAGGGAGTTTCTAACTGCCGACTTTCACCCATTTTTTCGATTTGGAACTGCGCTCCATCGCGTCGAGAACCAACTGGTTCTTGACTCCATCTTCAAAATTTGGCGAGGGCATTTGATTTTTCGAGATTCCCTGCATCAAGTCATAAACCATATGAGTGAAGGTGTGCTCGTAGCCAATGATGTGTCCGGGTGGCCACCATTTCATGTAGGGGTGCACATTCTCGGTAACCAGGATGTTGCGAAAACCATGTATGTGAGCCGGGTCACTGCCGAGATAGAGTTCCAGTTCATTGAGACGTTCCAGATTAAATACCAGGGACCCCTTACTGCCGTTCACCTCGAAGCGATTGTAGTTCTTTCGGCCGCTGGCAAAACGGGACACTTCGATGCTTCCCAGAGCTCCGTTGGCAAATCGGACCACGGCTGAACTGGCATCGTCAACCGTGACCTTGCCCTTCTTGTTCGGATTATCCAGCAACGGACGTTCTTTAATGAAAGTCTCCAGGGTTGCCGAAAGCTCCGTAATTTCACCGATGAGAAATCGGGCGAGATCGGTGACATGAGACCCTAAATCCCCGATAGCCCCCGATCCTGTTTTTGCCTTGTCGAAGCGCCAGTAAAGTGGAAATTTAGGATCCATACACCAGTCCTGCAGATAGGTGCCGCGGAAGTGATAAATGTCTCCCAGGCTGCCGTCTGCAATCAGTTTTTGAGCCAACACAATGGCCGGAACCTTTCGGTAGTTGTGGCAGATCATGTGAAGGACCCCTGCCTTTCGCACTGCCGCCAGGACTCTTTTCGCTTCGCCCAAGGTGTTGGCCAGGGGCTTCTCGCAAAAGACGACCTTTCCAGCTTTGGCGGCAGCAATCGCAATAGGCGTGTGAAGGTCACCCGGGGTGGAAATATCGACCACATCGATGTCTTTCCTTTGAAGCACGTCTTCCCAGGAAGTACTCCATTCTTCCCATCCTAGGTTGGTCGCCGCCTTTTTGACGTCTTCTTCGTTCCGTCCACAGATCACCTTCATAACAGGAATGGTAGCGCTTTCAAAGAAGCGCGGCATTTGACGATAGGCATTACTATGGGCTTTTCCCATAAACCGATGGCCAATGAGAGCAACGTTAACCTTTCGTACCACGGACTTTCCCCTTTCTTTGAATGATTCTTCTTTGAATGACGTGAACAGGGTCAAAAGCCTGCCACAACCTCAGGCAGATTGCTGGATGCTTTTCTGGGACTGATATTGTCGATCCGAGGCTGGCACACAATCCATGCTGACAAGCTTTTATTGGATGACTTACAATGTTGGAAAGTATCTCAAAACACTTTCTCTGTATAACAAGATTCCTTTTAAGTGGTCAAGGGAAAAGGGGTCGAATGGATCCTAGAAAAAACCGTCTCCCAAAAGCTACACGTCATAACCAGGAACGCAAACGGGGCGGGACCCTCGCATCGGAAGGGGGCAGACCATCCTCTTACCCGCTTCTTGGTGAGCGCAGCCTGCAAAAAACAAAAGAAGATGGCTCAGCCCGCTCCATGAGAGCCCTGCGTCATCAATTTCAAGAGACTCTGACTCATCTGATCAGGCACAACTTTCCTCGGGCCTCAATTCTCAAATCCAGTACTGCCTCAAATCTAACGTATCCCATCTCAGGGAAATATGTCCGGGTCATTTTTAATTCAGGGACGAGCCAATTGCACGCCATTGCTGCGGGGCCGCACGAAAGTCAGGCAAACATTGACGGCTTGCTGAGTCATGGTTTGCTGTGGAGAGAATACGTTCGGGAGCGAAAGCCCGCCAAACCGGTCAAGCTGATCCTCATCGCCCCTGCGGGGAGGGCCCTCGTACTGGGGAGCCGCCTGGCTTGGATTTCTGGCGCCGGCCGTCAGATTCTATTGATGGAAATGGATGTCGCTCGAGCTTCTCTCCGCTTTGTGGAATTATCCGATTGTGGCAATCTCGACACTGCCTTGACTCGTGTTCATCACACTCGATCCTTAACGGAAGGTTTCGAGCGCCAAGGCTTTTGCGGATCTGCAGAACGATTGCTTCAAAGAGTAATTTTAGAGGACATCAGCGCCATCGATCCCGCCCTGAACAACCGATTTGTTTATCCTCAGGTCCCGGCATTCCTAGCAGGTGATCGAGGGATGATCGATATCCTGAGCGTAACGAAACAGGGAAGATTGGCTATTCTGGAATTAAAGGTGAGTGAGGATATTGAATTGCCGCTGCAGGGCCTGGATTATTGGCTCAGGGTAAGATGGCACCAAGAGCGAGGAGAGTTTCAAAAAAATGGCTACTTCCCCGGTCTCGTGTTGAGTCCTCATCCTCCATTACTTTACTTTGTGGGCCCTCAATTCCGCTACCACGATAGCTTTCCTAAGATTACGAAGCACGTCCTTCCGACAGTTCCTGTCTGCCAAGTGGGCATCAACGAGAATTGGAAAGAGGGAATGAAGGTTCTGAAGAAAAAATATCTGAACCAGAGTTCCTTTTGAAGAAACAACACTCCTCCCCCTACTTCTTGGCGCCATCATACTACTTGTGGAGGTCGTCAACTTTCCCTGCTTCCGAGGGCGGCTCGGCGCGGCCACCCAGGTATTTCCCAAGGAAAGATTCAGCAACGCCGTAGAGCTTCAGTCGGTTATCTTGCCGGGCGAACCCGTGCCCTCTAACACTTCAAGCCTTTCCTTAATTAATCTCTTCATCCCCATTTGTAGGAAGTAGCCCAGACTCCCGGGCGGTCGCTTTTCGGACAATTTGTCCGATCAGAAGTGACCGATTTCATCTTTGTTGTTATCAAGTTATAGGTAATAAACAAGTTATTTTTGGCAGGCCATATGCTATTCAATGGGTGTCCGGTTGATCGAGGCAGGGCAACTGGCAAAGAGATTTTGAGGAGAGATAACGTGAGGACAGCAGAGATGACATACGAAAACGAAGTCTTAGATCTGATGGTAGAAACGGAACTTTACATCAAGTATCAATCGTATGCCAAAGCCATTGAGCTTTTGGAAGATGCGCTAGAACGCTACCCACGTTATCTGCCTGCCAAACAAAGCCTTGAAGACATCTATCGGCGTACCGGCAAATTTGACCGAGCCAACGAAATTGCCCGGGAGATTGCTTTGATTTCCGCCCAATTGGCAGATGAACGTTCCTCAAACAAAGGGACCGTTGAGGAAGTTGAGGTTCAGGCTCGGCGGAAGCAAGTGGAAAAGACCGACGCCATTATCAAGATGGTTTATGAATCCAACGAGTTAGGCGACATTTTAAAGAACTCGGCCCAACAATTGGTCCAACACATCCCGGCAGACCGCTGCGTCATTATTTCCTTAGGGAAAGAAAAACCCGTAGCCAAGTATTTCGAATCCTGTGCCGAAGGAACAAGTTCCTGCTCAGCCCAGAAAACAGCCAAATTGAACTTTCTCCTTCTGAAAATGGTTTCGAATGGAATGGAACCCGTTGCCATTGACGAGACTCTCGGCGCGCCTTCCCTCTCCGCCCATGAAACGGTCCTCGATGAGTTCAAGATTCACGGCATCATGGCATTCCCCCTTCTCTATAAGTCAGAGCTGATCGGAATCATTGTGGTTCATCGATGCACCAAGGGCGTTGCTTGGACAGAATCTGAAAAGACTCTCTTCTATACGGTATCCGGGCATATTGCGGTAGCTCTTAGCAATGCGCGTCAATTTAGCGCCATGCAGACCATGGCCATCACGGACAAGTTGACGAACGTATACAACCGAAGGTTTTTTGAAGAACGCATGCGGGTTGAACTCTCCAATGCACGCCAGCAGAAGTTCCCCGTTAGTTTGGCTCTGTTGGACATCGACTATTTCAAGAAGGTCAATGACACCTTCGGACATGCAGCTGGAGACAAAGTTCTCTGCAAACTTGGTTTCGTTTTGAGCACGAACCTGAGAAAAGGTTCTGTCATCGCTCGCTATGGAGGCGAGGAGTTCGTGGTGATCTTACCCAACACCAAGTTGGATGTGGCTCATAAGATCATGGACGGGATCCGCAAGCTGGTCAGTGAAACATTTGCCACAGAAGCGGGGGATCCCATCACGGTCAGTATCGGTGTCCAAGAAACCTCTTTAGATAATCAGATCGATCTGGACGTCATTCAAAAAGAACTCATTGAGAAGGCAGACGCGTACTTGTACCAAGCCAAGAGAACCGGGCGAAATCGGGTGTGTTCGATTGCAGAAACTGAAGTGAATTCGGAGCCTACATGCTAATTACAGCGGACACGACCTCCCCCAAGAAACATCAGGGCCGCACGATCTTTCTCAGCGTCGCAGCGCTCGCAGTCCTATTCCTCTGGGAATCATTAACTTGTCGCGAAGATTGGAGCCTGCTGGCAATGTTTGCGGTCGTTCTGGCTTTTTCCTTTGCCGAATCCAGCGTCATGCTGCCATTTGTTGGCAAACAGCTTCGTTATTATCACCTCATCTATCTCGGCACCTTCTTTTGGATTGGTCCATCCAATGCCAATCTAGTCGCAATGGTCGCGTTTAGTTGGTGGCTGTTCCGGACCTATCGAATTTCCAAGATGAAGCTGGTGGAGAAATTGCCTGATGCCCTTTCAAGCCTGGCTGCCTTGTGGCTGATGGGTAAAGTCTTTATTCTGAATAATTCCTTGAGCGAGATTGCTCGGTATGGTTCCTTACTGCCCATCATTCTGGTGGTGACGGGTTATTATCTCTGCTATTCCTTGTTTCGGGTTACCGCTGCAAAGATATTCAGAGGGGCCAGTCTTGGCGAGGAATGGAAGAAAGAGTACAGAGTTCCCAGCCTGGTTTTCTTGTCCGTTTCGGTCGCCGTTGGCTTACTGAATTTCTTTGCCGGAGCCCTGGGAAATCAAATCTACTTACTCTTTGTTCCTTTCTCCCTGTTTGCCCTTTCTACCTACAAGGTCTATTCTTCCCGTCTCGTTGAAGCCTCGCGCCAACTCAAGGAACATTCCCAGTTACAGATGTCGATTATTGAAACCCTGGCGCTGGCCATCGATGCCAAGGATCATTCCACTCACGGACACGCACGAAGAGTCCAGGTTTACGCAGTCGGGATCGCTAAGAGCATGGGGATCGAGAATAGCGACGATCTGGATGCTCTCAGAGCCGCTGCACTGCTGCACGACATCGGCAAGCTTGCCATACCCGAATATATCCTTTCAAAGCCGGGAAGTTTGACGGATTCCGAATTTGCTAAAATGACGCGTCACGTTGAGATCGGAGCCAACATCCTGGAGCCCATTCACTTCCCTTACCCGGTGGTGCCGATGATCCGTTACCATCACGAGCGGGAAAATGGATCGGGGTATCCGTATGGGCTGAAGGGCGACCAGATTCCCATCGGATCCAAAATCCTGGCCGTAGCCGATACGTTTGATGCCTTAACCGCCCAGCGAACCTACCGGACACCCCTGACATCCGCGGAAGCCATCGACCTGCTGAAGAACGAATCGGGGATGCACTATGACGCAAAAGTCGTGGCTGCCTTCCTGCGTGTCTCTAAAGAGCTGATGGAAGAAGTGGCCATGCTTGACATCAGCAAATACGGGAACAACACGCATCTCTCCGAGACCTCACCGGACTCCGCCGAGGATCAAAAACTCTTGTTGCGGAAGAAAGGCTTCACGGAAATCGCCTCGACGCATCGCGAGATTTACGCCTTGCACGAGATCTTTCAAACCGTAGGGAAGAGCTTGAATTTGGACGACACGCTGCGCATTATCTGTAGCAAGCTGCAGTCGATTGTTCCCTTCACCAGCAGCGTTGTTTACTTGAAGAACAAGAAGACCGACATGATCTACCCGGCCATGGTCACGGGAGAATACTCCGAGCAGTTAAGTCAGAACTGGATGGCGTTAGGGGAGGGTCTGACGGGTTATTCCATCGCCTTCAACCAGCCTGTCGTCAATAACGACCCAACGAATGATTTCAAGAACCTGGCCTTTATGGAAAAACCCCATCAACTGACCAACGCCATGATTTTTCCGCTCACGGCAAAGAATACGGTCCTGGGAGCGATTGCCCTGTACTCTACCGATCGTGACAACGAACCTTTTACGGAAGATCATTCCCGGTTAATGGAGACCATCAGCGAGCGGGCTGCCGTCGCCATCCAAAATGCGATTTCGTTCGAATACTTCGAAGAGAATTCGCTGACCGATCCACTCACCGGGCTACCCAATTCACGCTACATGTTTATGGCATTTGACCAGAACGTTAAGAAAGCCGAACGCAGCAAAGAAAAAATGGCCATTCTCGTCATGGACCTGAACCGATTCAAAGAAATTAATGACCAATATGGCCACAAAGTAGGGGACGATGTTCTGGTCAAGGTGAGTGAAGTGCTGCAAAAAGAAATGCGCAAATACGACACGTGTATTCGCTACGCGGGTGACGAATTCGTGGCCTTCCTGTATAACGCGGAACGTGAAACTGCTGAGAAGATTGCCAGCCGTATTCGAAAATCGATTCATTCCTTGTTGCTCAAGGTAAGATCTGGAAAAGAAGTACGACTCGGAATCAGCGTCGGCATCTCAATGTATCCTCACGATGGAACGGACCTCAATCACCTCTTTACCGTCGCCGATTCGCAGATGTATACCGAGAAATTCGAAGCTAAAGCCGAGTTGGCCAATGCGAATGGCAAAGCGTTAGCAGACTCCATTCAGGTCGATGACGACATCGAATTTCAAAGAGCCAATTAGCAGGAACCCGCTTCGGTGGGCGGTTTGAGGGTTGGCAAAGATCTGAAACGAGCTCACGTCATCATGCAACAGCGGCTCGGTGGCTCCCCTAACCACTAAGATAATCTTGGCTCACTGCGTCCAAGGATTTAAAGGAAAAAAGGGGTCACATTTCATTATTCAAGAAATGAGGAGCAAGATGGGTAGGTGGCGAAGACATGCGTCATTTGCATGTCTTCGAAGCAGCTGCCTCATATAAGAGAAATGAGAGAAGAGGGAAGAGAAGGGGCTCAGTCTTGACATCGGATTCTGCCGCGAACCCCCTGATTTTATGCGGCATTGAGCGGGTATGATTCATTAACAATGGGAAATAATTCACTCTATTTCTTGAGAAGTTGTGTAGGTGCAGATTTTCTGCCGTTCCCTTCTCCCAATTGGCCAGCGACGGCACCGCGACTTCGGCGTGTTTCGAGGAGGCGTGATGCACGAGACGCGGCAGAATCAACGGACCCCGTCGGGTTGACCGGCTGCACCAGGCCACATCGGCTTGACCATGGTGGCAAAATTGCGCGCGAGCAGCGCCGCGTCGGCCCGATCGAACTTCACACTGGGTAGCGCCACCATGTCGACGGTTGTAGAACCCTGGAAGAGGCGCAGGATATCGACCCGGAAATCCAGCCGCGCGGGGCGGTGGCCCAGTGGCTCGCGGTGCAACTCGGTCGCGATGAGCCGGTAGTTCTCCTCGAATCCAACGTGATAGACGAGCGGAACGCTCTCGTTTCCGCGCACCAGTGTGCCTTCGAACAGCACGAATTTGTAACCGACCTCCCAGTTCCAGGCCATGCGGCCGTTGGGGTCCAGGTCTCCGCGTTGCGCAAGCGACTTGTTGGCGGCGGCATCCACGCCGATGCCAAACTCGATCCGCTGGTAGTCCCGGCGCGGCACGTCGTGCAGCACGATGCCAAAGGCGGGTTCGGTGCCGTCGAATCGCACCAGGTGATAACTGTCGGGTTCGATGTACACGCCGTTACCGCCCGTTAGCCGGATGTTGCTGAGAAAAAACTGGAAATCGCGCACCTTGAAACGACCCTCGCCACCCGGATTGGGATAGCGCGATTCGTTGAGCACCAGCGGCTCCGGACCGACGAACGGATGAAAGTACAGTGCCAGTTCAATCGGCTGCGCTGCGCGGTATAGCCACCAGCCTGTGATGCTGAGTATCGCGGCCAGCGCGAACAGGATCGGTATGACGTACTTTGCTCTATGCATGCGATTCACTTGCGCGCGAATGGATCGGAGAACTTTTCTGCGCTCACGAAATCCTGGTCCGTCAGCGTGCGCAGGAAGGTGATGATGGCCGCCTTCTCTGTTGCCGTCAGATGCAGGCTGATCCGTCCTGCCGCCGCCCCGCCGCGGTTGTCGGCCTCCACGATCAGGGAGCTAAGTGTGCTGCTGTTCCTGATCCCGCTGTCGTAGTGATCCAGCACCTCCTCGAGCGTCTTGAAACGGCCATCGTGCATATAGGGCGCGGTGAGCGCAACGTTCCGCAACGACGGTACCTTGAACAGCCCGCGATGTGTCGGGTTGCCAGTGACCACCTGCAGGCCGGGCCGCAGGTGGTCCTCGTCATCGAGGCCATTGTTGGAGAAGCCGTCGTAGCGCGTACTGAAGCCGCCGGTTAGGAACTGGCTGTGACAGTCTATGCAGTTGGCGCCGCGCAGACTCACTTTGACGTCCGGGTGGGCCATGAACAGCTTGCGTCCCAGTTCCTCCTGCGGATTCAGTGTGATCTCGCCGCGCAGGAACTGGTCGTAGCGCGAATTGGACGAGATCAAGGTGCGTTCGAATGAAGCCAGCGCACGGGCGATTGCTGCCACGCTGACTTCGCCGTAAGCCGTTTCGAACATTTCCCGGTAGCTGGCATCGGTGGAGAGTTCGGCAACCAGTCGCCCCAGGTCCTGCGCCATTTCATCCGGATGCTGGATCGGGATCAGCGCCTGCTCCTCCAGCGTGGCGGCGCGCCCGTTCCAGAAGAAGTGCTGTGGACCCCACATCAGGTTGGCCAGGCTCATACTGTTGAACGCCAGCGACTTGCCGGATACGCCGACACTGGTGACACGGCCATCGGTGAAGGCCAGGCGCTGGATATGACAGGTCGCGCAGGACACTTTACCGTTAGCCGACAAGCGTGGATCGTAGAAGAGCCGCCGGCCGAGCTCCACCGATTCCTTGGTCAGCGGGTTGTCGGCGGGCACCTGGAAGTGACCGAACACGAACGGCGCCGAGAAACCGGATAGCGGGGTCGCTGCCCGACGCTCTTTATTGCAGGCCTCCTGTTGCCATTGCTGCGAGCAGCGCGGCGATCAACGCCGCCGCAGCAACAACACCTTGCAAGCGCAGCATAGACGTCAATGGTGGTGCACGAAGCCGGAGCCGAACAGCGCCTCGATGTTCTCGACGCCCTTCTTGTAGCGCTCCTTGAAGTTGACCTTTGCGATGAGCTCACCGCTCTGCAGGTCGTGCACGGTGATCGAATGCGCGTTGAGCTTGGCGATGAAATCGACATCGGTCGGATCGTTGTCGGCCTTGTTGCCGAGATTCAGCAGGTTGTTCTGTATTGCAATGACCTTGCGGCCAGCGGCGGTGGTGAAAAAGATCATATGGTGCGCACCCACCTCGGCTTTGATGTCCGCGCCCGAGGGAACGAGTTCAGGCAGGCCCGAGAGTTTATAGCGCTTCACGACGCCCGGCAGAGCGTGGCTGACGAACAACTCGGTCGCGTTACCATAGAACTCGAGTGGGACTCCGGTGCCCGCTTTCGCCCCGTCGTATAACTTCACGGGGACGCCGAAACTCTTGTCCGCCTCGTTGTACGGGATCTTCCAGACTTCAAATCCGAACATCGTATTGACCAGCACGGCCGGCGCGACGCCCGGCACGATGCTGGGTCGCACAAAAAGTACTTCGACCGGCGACGATGGAAAGCCCACCGGCTTCGCGTCTTGGACGACGATGTTCTGGATCGGCTCGAAGGTGTTCAGGTCGATGACGGCAATCGCATCACCGACGCCGGTCTTGAGATCCGGGTGAACCGCAGAGCCAAGCACCATGCGATCCTGGTACGCCGATATGCCGTGCGGGTACATGATGTATGGCGCACCCTTGGCCACAACGCTCTTGCGCGCCTGGACGATCTTGATAACTGCATTAGTCTGCGGATCGAACACGCCGACCGAGCCGCAGTCGGGCTGGTCCACGCCAGTGCCACCCATGAAGGTCACGAACATGTATTCCTTGCCGTTGACGCTGTGCCAGATGATGTCTTCACCGACCTGTTGACCGCCGGTATCGAGGCATTTGACGCCGTTGATCACTGCGGCCCCGTTGGCGTTGCGCGACAGGCCAATTTCGGCCAGGCTGCACTTGGGGTCAAGACCGGTCGAGTACAGCCGCCCGTTAGGGCTGTAGTAAAGGTGGTGCATTGGGAACGCGAGGTTCGGAAGTTCGAACTCCTGTAGTATCGCACCGAAATTCGCCGCGTCCGGGTTCAGTTCGACGATGGCGACGCTGTGGGTGGTGCCGAGTGTGGGCAGGCCACGCAGCAGCACCAGGGCCTGGCTCTCTTCGACATTGCGGCGAGCGGCGCCGCCCTCCCGCTTGTCGGAACACCCTGGCAACATCAGCAGGAGCAGGGCGTACAGGGGAAAGAATCTGAGCTTTGTCGATTGGGTCATCATGGACCTCCAATAATGAACTGATAGGATTCGTTTTTCATGCGCCCGCTTTTACATGACGCTGGGTGGTTCAAGGCGGAATGACTCTTGCGTCGGGTTTATCTGAAAAAGAATATTTGCTTACAAAGCCACAAGTCAAGGCTTCTTCAGGGTGTTTCGCTACGCCGGTCTCATTCGAGGCTATAAATTATAGCAACCGACCGCGCCGGTCTGCCACATAAAATCGCCGGCACAGGCCATTTTCACATCCACCCGATAGTTATTTCGCTTGCGAGATGGACGCCATCGCCGAAACCCTGCCCGAACTGTTCGCCGGATAGGAAAAAGGAGAAAAAAGGGGTCACCACATCTCATTATTCAAGAACTGAGAAGCAAGATGGGCGGGTGGCGAAGACATGCGTCATTTGCATGTCTTCGAAGCAGCAGCTTTATGTAAGAGAAATGAGGAAACAGGGAAGAGAGGGGGCTCAGGTTTGACATCGGATTCTGCCGCAACCCCCCTGATTTTATGCGGCATTGAGCGGGTATGATTCATCAGCAATGGGAAATAATTCACTCTATTTCTTGAGAAGTCGCGTAGGTGCAGATTTCCTGCCGTTTTTTTCATGAAAGAGGGTGGCTTGACATTTCAGAGATGCCTGGACTTGCCCGACCCAGTGCCATGCATCAGCGTCCTTGCCAACGCCAATAGGTTTCTCGGCGGCTTTCCGTGTGCAATCGGAAGAGCTGATTTCGTAAAAGAATCGAAGACATCGCAAAACGATGTCTTCGCCACCCGCGGTTTTTAGCCTATCAGGATGGGTTTTGCAGCAGAATCTAATATCGAGTCATGACCCCATTTCCCTGCTCTTGTCCCAGTCGGAGGAAGCAATGCTATGAAGAGCACGACATAGCTTACCCGAATGGAACCAAGTCAGAGAGACGGTTCATGATCGACAGTTTCAGATTATTCACGGGAGGATAAGGAAACCGGTATGGGATAGGCTGAGGCTGAGGCGGTAGGTGTCCTTTGTCCCTGTACACATTCACGGGTAGATCCTCAATGGGAAGATGGAACATGGCGCGGTAGCCCATCCCTACGCCAAAGGTGTTCAACAGTTCCCCCGGCCCATGGATCTTGGCGCGCCGGACAGCGCGCTCCCCGATCGACCGAAATGAATAGAACTGGCGCTTAGCCCACTTGTGCCCCCAGTATAGCTCTTCAACGCTCATTTTGAGCGGTCGGAAAACCACGTGCTCGCCGCTGTAGCTGGTCCAATCTGTGGTCAGGAGGCGGCCGGCGGCCCTGAGTTCCTCAAATTGCCTTGTTCCCGGATAGGGAGTGAGGATCCGGAAAATCGCGCCACACAGTCCGACCCGATTCGCCCACTCGACGGTCTGTTCGAAGCTGTGGACATCCTCGTGGTCAAGACCGGAGACGAACCCGGCATGAATGTCGATGCCGTTGTCATGTATGCGCCGGAGCGTTTCCTCGTATTGCGCTGCGTTGTTCTGCTTGTTGACTGACTTGAGCGAGCCCTGACTGATGGATTCCAGGCCCATGAACATTGCCGTGCATCCGCTTTCAGAGAGCAGCTTGAGCACCTCGGGATGTTGGGCAGCGTACGTGGCGCTCATCTGACTCATCCAGTGCTTCTTCAGGGGTTTCAGCTCCCGGCAGAGATCTGCCGTATAGCGCGGTTCGGACAACAGATCATCATCCCAAAACATGACGAACGACCCCTCGATGCCCTCGACAATCCGGGCGATTTCCTGGGGCGGACGCTTTCGGTAACCGTACTCCCCCCCGCCCAAAGCCAGATGAATCGAGCAAAACGTGCAGCGGTAGTTGCAGCCGCGTGTAGCAGTCATGGACTCGCGGAACAGGTACCCCTTCGAGTCCAAAAGATCCCAGCGAGGCAACTTCTGGTCCCATGTCCCCACCATTCCGGGCATTCGGTAGAAAGTTTCAAGCCGTCCCTCTTTGAAATCGTCGAGCAGGCGCGGCAAGGTTAGTTCCGCTTCGCCGATCACCACTGCATCCGCGTGCTGGGCCGCCTCTTCCGGAAGCGCAGACGGATGAATTCCTCCCAGTACGACCGTGGCGCCGTTCGCGCGAAAGATCCGCGCTACCTCGTAGGACTTGATTGCTACAGAAGTTGTGACGCTGATCAGGACAAGGTCATAATCGCGCTCGAAGTTAAGCGGACCCACCAACTCATCTTGAATCTCGATGTCCCATTCCTCCTGAGGCATGAGCGCGGCAAGGGTCGGTAGATTCAGATTGGGAAACCGGAAAATCTTCCAAACGCTATCCCACTTCTGGTCTTCGGGGTGGGGCATGATGAGACCGGCCTTGTATCTCTTCATTCGTGACTCCTCATTTAATGCATTCACTCTGATCTACCAACTTGGCAGATGAGAGCATAGATATCCCCTGTGGGAAAGCGTTTCTCGTTCTTTTGTCTTTGCCGCCTCGGTAGTGCTCCAATTGGGTAGCAGCTCGCTTTCATCGAGAACTCGCTTTTGGTATTCGGGACGGACAAAGTATACCTGACGCTGTTTCAATTATTAACGATTTTGTTCGATCTCCATTCAGTCCACCCAAGTGACTGCCTTTAGGATTTAAGTATGGTGAAGCAAGGCTTAAATTAATTCATCTTTGGAAGGAGAAAGTGACACGACTGAGATGCCTGAACTTGCTCGGCCCAGTGCCATGCATCAGCGTCCTTGCCAACACCAATACGTTTTCTCTGCGGGCTTTCCGTGTGCAATCGGAAGAGCTGATTTCGTAAAAAAATCGAAGACATCACAAAACGATGTCTTCGCCACCCGCGGGTCACCGGAAAATAACCCGATACGATTAATTTGTTTCCCTTGCAGGATTTTTGGAGGATGATAAAATATAACAATATCGAGGGTAATTTAGATAACTATCGGGCAAATTTCGTCCTCCACGGTGATTCCATGGATGGCAATGCTACATCGAGATTTATCAAACTCCAGTTTCTTTTCCTTGCGCTGGGGATGTTGAATACTTTCCAAACCTCCTTTGCAGCGGAGGCTAAATTGAAGCCTGCCTCCGTCCCCACAAGGTTCGAGCTCTTTGGAGAAATTCGAATCGGCACTGAACAGAATTCCAAAAAGGCCTACGCTTTTGTCGGCTTAACGGGGAACTTGCACCCTTATTCTTCTTCCGGCTGGACTGATCTTTGCGGGAGTTTTCGCTTCCGCAATCTGGAGGCAGGCTCGTATACGCTCGTGGCAGAGGTGAACAAGCGGGCAGAGCAGCGCATGACTTTGGAAATCAATCCTGCCAATGCCGATGAGAAAGGGCGAATCATCAAGGTCATTATTCTGAATCCTCGCTCCTTTAATTCAATCAGAAACAAACCACAGGTTGTTTCGTGGATGGAATTGGCCGTTCCTCCCAAAGCACAAAACGAATATGCCCACGCCGATGAGGCATTGCTTAAAGGCCAAATTGAAAACGGGATTCATCATCTCGAAGAGGCCATCCGGTTGGCGCCGCGATTCATCACGGCATTGAATCGCCTCGGCACGGTTTATTTCTTTCGAAAAGACTATGCCAAGGCAGAAGAGACTTTTCGCCGAGCTTTAGAGGAAGACCCGAAAGCTTACGAACCTCTGGTGAATCTTGGCGAGACCTTGCTTTCTGAGGGAAAACCTGAAGAAGCCCTGCCTTACAACCTCAAAGCACTTCACTCGCAGTCTTTCGATGCGATGGCCAATGCGCTGCTTGGATTGAATTATGTGGCGCTTCACGAGGACGACCAGGCTGTCGGCTATTTGATCCGCGCAAAGCAGATCGATCCGTTGCATTATTCTCAACCGCAGCTGGTTCTGGCCGGTATATATCAGCGAATGAGTCAATCGGATTCAGCGCTTCGGGAATTGGAGGAATTCTTACGATTGCATCCAGATTCGTCTGAAAACCAGCGGATTCTTCAGCAAATGGCCCAGATCAAAACCAAGGGCGAGGAATAATTCACAAAAGGTTTCGCGACGACCACGCCCTAGGCTACCTCCGGCAACGTAACGTTTCCGGCCTCTCAAAAGCCCACGGGTGCAGCTCAAAATGAAGCCAGAGGATTCCCAATCCAGGTCACTGGTTCTGCCCCGATTGAAGAATACTAATAGCCAAAAGGACACATCCCCCTCCGACGATCTGGAGTAGGGAAAGGTTCTCACCCAAATACATCCAGGCGATTGCCGCTGCAAAAACGGGCTCAAGTGTACTGATAATTCCCACTCGGCTGGCCTCAAGCAGTCTTAATGCGTAAAGATAGACCAGATAAGGCACGACCGTACCGAAGATGGCCACATAGAAGATGATCCACACCTTCGTCCCTTCAATTTCCGATACGGGCGCCCGCGATCCGGGTCCGAAAATTCCCCAAAACATGGCCGTAAACAATAGGCTATAAAACAAAACGTTTAAAGCATGGTGCGATTTCAGAGCATGTTTCGTCATCAAACCATAGGCCGCAAAACAGATCCCCGCAGTCACTCCCAGGATGAGGCCTCGAAAGCCTAGTCTGTCGAAATTCGGAGTTGCTGTCGAAATCATGAAGCAACCCAAAAGCGCGAACCCCAGTGCCGTGATCTTCGAATAACTCAGAGGCATCTTGTAATAGAAACGCTCAAACAAGAGAATCCACAGGGGAGCCAAGTATTGGAGCAAAATGGCAAAACCGACATCCAGGGATTGAATGGCGGCGTAATAGGTGAATTGCGTGAACGCGAGACCGAAAATACCCATACAGAGGAAGAAGGGAAGGTCTTTCCAGCTTAATCGGAGGAGCGATTTGTCACGGATAAGGAGGATCAGAAATAGCAGCAGAGAGCCCAGCAGGCTTCGATAGAAAACCAAACGCGACGGAGTTAATGTCCCGGTGAGCAGGACTTTTCCCAAGACGCCAGAGGTTGACCAGAGCAACGCTGGGATCACGGATAACACAAAACCAAGACTTGATTTTGACAAAATCATGCTGGGCGGAGAGTCATCGTTCTTGTGTGTCTCAAATGGGTAGTGATGATAACACTGAATGGCTGAATGCAATCAACTGTATCCAGTCAAACTTGATCCATTCTCCTGATCTGTGTCATTCTAAGGCCGGAATAAATCGATCGAAAGGGAGAGTTCAATGCCTGAAACCAAAATTGTTGTTAACAATAACGGGTCCATTAAAATAGAAGGGGATTTCATCATTTGTGATTCCGAGGGCAATTCATTTGATCTGTCGGGGAGAAAGATCATTTCGCTTTGCCGCTGCGGACATTCACAGAACAAGCCGTTTTGTGACGGTAGCCATCGGAGAGCGGAATTCCAGTCAGAAATCAAAGCCAGAGTATTACCTCCTCCTGTGCCCAAAGTTTGAGGGAGAAAGGTGTCTTAGAGGGGTTGCTGTGTCAATGAGTACAGCCCAAGGGCTGAGCCTATGAAAATCTTATCCAATAATAAAATGGAAAAGGGCTTGTCGGCCATCAAGCCGGAGGTGCTCAAGGCGGCACCCTATACGCTCCGGCATTTCGAAGCGAAGATCAAAATCAATCAAAATGAGAATCCTTACGAAATGCCGGCTCCGATCAAGCTCGCCGTGGAAAAGGTGATGGCTCGTAAATTGTGGTCCCGCTACCCGGCCTTCTTCCCGGAAGAATTGACAAAACGGTTAGCTGCATTTTCAGGATGGAAAAGTGAAGGAGTATTGGTTGGCAATGGTTCTAACGAGCTTATTCAGTCGCTCTTACTTGTAACCGTGGAAAAAGGAAAACGAGTTGTTTTTCCCCAGCCGACCTTTACTCTTTACAAATTGATGACAACGATTCTTGGCGGAGATTGTAACGAAGTTTATTTGACGGCTGATCTGAAGTTTGATGTTCCGAAACTGTTGATGGCGGTTCAAAGCGCCGACGTCACGATTCTCTGCACGCCCAATAATCCAACCGGGACGGCCCTCACCCTGGATGAATTACGCCAGATCCTCAGGGCGGCTTGTGGACTCGTGATCGTCGATGAAGCGTACCACGAATTCAGCCGCAAGACTGCCGTTCCACTCCTTCAAGAATTCGAGAATCTGGTGGTTTTGAGGACCTTTTCAAAAGCGATGGCCATGGCTGGGTTGCGGGTCGGGTATTTATTGGGTCATCCGGGTATCGTTGGGGAGATAGCCAAAGCAAAACTCCCTTACAATTTGAACGTCTTCTCAATGGTCGCCGCTGAAGCGGCTGTTGAACATTTTGATTTATTGAAGCCTCAGATCGATTTGTTGATTGAGGAACGTGAGAGAGTGTTTCAGCGGCTGAATGAAATTCCAACGGTACGGGCTTATCCTTCAGAAGCCAATTTCATTGCGTTTGAAACAAAACGAGCACCGAGCCTCATTTTTGATGCCTTATACGCGGAGGGGATACTGGTCCGAGACATAAGCCGTTATCCGATGCTGTCGCAGTTTTTGCGGATCAGCATTGGGACGCCGGCTGAGAATGATGCTTTCTTAGCAGCCCTGGGGCGGATTGTAACGGGGAAAGACCTTTCTTGAATTGCCTCCGGCAGGGATCTGCCAGGTCTTGGCATGGATGCAGCCTGGCCTTCTGGAGATTGTCATGAACCAGCCGACAACCTGCATCCATCGGAACGGTTTGTGAATCAATGGCATTGATGAAACAGGGAAAGTGTGAAGAAATTCCGCCGGGTCGGGCATGAAGCATTGAGAATGCTTCATGCCTACAACATGATGATAAGCACGTAGAAATCATTGTAGGCTTGGGGCTTTATCAAAGCCCCAACCTCACGCGGCGTTTTCCATTCTTTTCACACGCTCAGGGTGAAAGAAAGCCCTATTAATGGGCAGAGACGGAGGAAGAACGTGGCTAATGCGCGAGTGGGCGAAGTCGTTCGCAAGACCAAAGAAACCGATGTCACCGTCAGGTTAGGCCTGGACGGCAAAGGAGAGTCCAAAATCTCCACTGGGATCCATTTTTTCGACCACATGCTGACTCTCTTTGCGCGGCACGGTCTGTTCGATTTGGAGATTCTGTGTAAGGGTGATATTGAGGTTGATGGGCACCACACAGTAGAAGATGTTGGGATCGCTCTCGGTGAAGCTCTTAACGTTGCACTCGCCAAAAAGGAAGGCATATCCCGCTACGGGGTTGCCTATGTTCCCATGGACGAAGCCCTGTGTCGAGCCGTGGTCGATCTTTCAGGGCGTGCCTACATTGTTTGTAGGGCCGATTTTCCCGCCGAGATGGTGGGTCAGCTGAATACAGAATTGGTTGAGGAATTCTTTCGAGCCATGGCCGTACAGGCCCGCATGAACTTGCATCTGGAGGTCCTCTACGGTAAGAATTCGCATCACATGGTGGAAGCCATGTTCAAGTCAGCCGCCAGGGCCATTTGCATGGCCGTAACCCGAGATCCTCGGGTGGTTGGAATTCCGTCGACTAAAGGGGTTCTTTAATGATTGCCATCATCGACTACGCGATTAACAATCTGCGCAGTGTGGAGAAAGCCTTTCAAAGTCTTGGGGTCGATGTGTTGGCAACGAATGCGCCGGAAGAGATACGCAAGGCTGATAAGATGGTTCTACCTGGCGTGGGGGCTTTTGCCGATGCCATGAGCAACTTAAAGGCGAAGAATCTGGACGGGGTTATCCGCGAAAAAGTGGAAGCCGGCACGCCGCTGCTCGGGCTTTGCCTCGGCTTACAGCTTCTGTTCAGCGAAAGTGAGGAGTTTGGGAAACATTCCGGGCTTAATTTTATCCCGGGGAATGTTGTGCGCATCCCCGCGGGATTAAAGGTCCCACATATCGGATGGAATCAGCTTCATATTAAACGCCCGGACCCACTGCTGAGGGGGATAGAAGAAGGCAGTTTCGTCTATTTTGTTCATTCCTATTATGCCAGTCCGCAAAATCAGGACGATGTCTTGGCAACCTCGGATTACGGCATCGAGTTCCCCGCCATTACAAACCGTAAGAATGTGTGGGCCACGCAATTCCACCCGGAGAAGAGCCAGCAAGTGGGTCTGCAGATCCTGAAGAATTTTGCAGACATGTAGGTCTCATTGCACACTTGGGCAACGATTTGTATGGTAGTGGGTCAGTTTCCGGTTACGCTACACAACCAAGTGCCCGCTTGGGAATCGGTAAGAAGCCCACTGATCACGGCCACTCAGCTGTCCAGCTTGGTTACTGTAATTTAAGTTGTTTTTTTGAAGGTACTTTCTGCGAGAGTTGATTGATGCGGTCCGTGATTTCCCGCGGCCTGTCCATTTCGGGAATTGTGAGCCGGCTCGTCTCGCCCGCTGTTTCGTGTCGTTCGTGATTTGGATTTAAAATTTGCTAAGGCAAAACATCAGATGATTCCAATCGAGAAAGTGACATAGCAGAGTATCGCTGTGGCCAGGACGAGGATGAGCCAGGGCTTGTAGTCCTGCAGGAACGGTTGCTTTGGTTCCGCACTGGCTTGGGGTCTCAACGCACCCCACGAAATTGTCGTTGTCGCCAGCTTCCCGGCTGGCTCCGGCGTCGAGCCCAGGCTGACAGCTATCATCACGAAGACGCTAATCAAGAACTCGATGATCGCACCGTGCAGCCAGGGCTCCAGATACTTGGTGTGCATGAATGGCAGGAACGGAGACTGATTGTAAAGGTGTGTCCAAATCCGGTCCGACATCAGCACGATCGCGAGGGCGAATCCGGTCAGGGTGCCGGCCCAGACGCCTCTCGTCGTGATGCGTTTCCAGGCGACCCCGATAAAAAAGACCCCTGCAAACGGGACAATGATGCCCATCGACACCTGTTGGAGGTAATCCCAGAGTGAGCCGAATCTGCCGATTTCCGGTGCCCAGAGAGCGCCCAGAACGGCGACTGCTGCAACCACGATCCTCCCCACAAGGATCTGCCGTTTTTGATCCGCATTCGGCCGCCAGCGCAGATAAAGGTCACGGGTGAACATGGTTGAGATCGAATTGAATGTGGCGCTCATGTGGCCCATCAAGGCCGCGGTGAGCCCGGCTACAGTGAGACCGAGCAGACCATGGGGCATCACCGATCCAAGGAGTTTCGGATAGGCTTGATCGGCTTGTGGCAAGGCGGGCCACAGTGCCCTGGCGATCATTCCCGGCACGACAAGCACTAACGGGATCAGGAGCTTGAGAGCGCCGGCAAAAATCGCGCCTTTGCGTCCTTCGTTCAGGTCTCTGGCCGCGAAGGCACGCTGGACAATCACCTGGTCCATGGACCAGTAGAACGCCCCACCGAGGCACATAATACCGAAAACAGCACCGGTCCAGGGGATATTCGGGTCTGAAGCCGGCTTGAAAGCCTGAAAGAGTTCCGCAGGCAACTTGGCGTGGAGGGCTCCGATACCGCCAACTTTCTGCAAGCCGAGGGTTGTAAGGACGCACCCGCCGGCCAGGAGGACCACCGTCTGGATGGCGTCCGTGTAGACCACGGTGGTCAGGCCGCCCTTCATTGTGTACAGGGCCGTGACGATGGCCACGATCCAGATGACGATCACCGGGTCCCAGTTGAACAGCGTCTTGAACACGAGCGCGGATGCCCAGAGCGAAATTGAAATCTTGGTCAGAATGGAGAATATGACCATGATCCAGGAAAGGAGCAGCCGCACGCTGACGTCGTATCGCAGCTCCAGGAACTCGGGAACGGTGAAAATGCGGTTCTTTAGGTAAAAAGAGAGGAAGACGAAGATCAGTGGAAGCAGGCAGAATATCGCGCTCCACTCATACGCGGCGCCGATGGCCATTCCGATCAAATAACCACCGCCAGCCAGCCCGACGAAATGCTCTGCCGAGATGTTCGAGGCCAGCATCGAGGCCCCGATGAACGGCCAGCGGAGCTTGCGGCCCGCCAGGAAATAGCCTTCCGCTGTAGCCGGCTTGCGGACAACGAAGATACCGACGGTAAAGATGACTGCCCCGTAGAGCAGGATGATGACCCAATCTACGGGCTGGAATGTGATGATTTCGCTCATTGATTTGGGTGTCAGGATTTTGGGAATTCAGATGTTCACGACCTGACGGAGGGTGACTCAGAAATTCACATCACCCTAGTGGCCGGATACTATAGGAAACAATACGCAGAGGCAACGGCAGATAGCACACTTTCAACGGCGAGGCCGGGATGACCGAAATCACAATCGCTTCCTCGTACCCGTCTCTCGTGGCCACGTCACCGACTATGGTTGGATTAGGGCGTATCCGGAAACTGACCCACTACCAATTATTTCTCCTCTTTGTTAGGTGCTCCCTTCTCAGGTATAATTCGCTTGCATCTGAAATCATAGAAAAAATGAGATCGAAAGTCTCGGATTGTTGGCTGTCATGAAATAATCAGCGACTTGCCAAAACAGTCTGAGTCGCCCAGTCCAAGCCGGGCAAGCAGTTTAGTAAAAGCAAGGTCCCCGCGTTCCAAAGGGTGTCAGGAATTAGTCCCGGGTGGATCAACATTCAATAGGAGGAGCGATATGCTAAAGAAAACAATTCTTTCCGTAATTGCTGTGTTTGTGGCTTGGTCCGTGCTGGATTTCCTGATTCACGGGGTCGTTCTCAGGTCTGCTTACGAGGCCACCGCCAATCTCTGGAGGCCGATGAATGAAATGAAGATGAACGTCATGCACGTGGCGGTCTTGATCGCATCTTTTTCCTTCGCCTGGATCTATGGGTGCATGATTTCAAACAAGTCCATTGCCACCGGACTGAGGTATGGATTATGGTGGGGACTTGGGGCCGGAGTCTCCATGGGCTACGGAACCTACTCCGTTATGCCCATTCCTTATCTGATGGCACTGGTTTGGTTTTTGGGGAGCCTGACGGAAGGCGCCGTGGCTGGCCTGATTGTCGGTGGAATCTTTAAAGAATAAGTGCCTATACAGGGCACTTTCTTTTCAGCGGAACAAAAGCGCTCATTGCGGATAGCGCTAAGTGCATTCTACTTACTCGGGCCGGGGCAGAGCCCGAAATCGAGTTAGTACTGAGCTGCAGAAGTTTGTGCTGTAGCCGGGCTCATTGACCCATAAGCGCTAACCAAAGCTTGGATGATGGGTTCATTCGGGGATCCTCGGTTGAGCAGATGAGGCCCAGAATTGGGAAACGCCAAGAACCCAAAGTTTGCCAAGAGTAGGAGCCTTCATGACCGCCGACGAAGTAGCTCAGGATATTGTTACGCTGTACTCAAGGTGCCTCGCGCCTTAGGGCCCGGGCTGCTGGAATCGGCCTATCTGGCTTGTCTGGCACAAGAGCTCCAAAGGCGTCGCCACCGGGTCGAATGCGAAGTCGTTGTTTCGCTTGAGTTTGAAGGGGTGCTTATTGAGGTGGGTTACCACATCGACATGCGAATCGACCAGTGGGTGTTGGTGGAAAACCAGACGGTCGAAAAAGTTCTTCCCATCTACCTCGCTCAGTTGCTGACATACTTGAAATTGAGCGGCTTGTCTCTGGGGTTGATCATCAATTGGAACGTGATTTTGTTGCGCGACGGCATCCAGCGGGTAGCCAGAAACCATCCGGAAGAACTACGGGTAGGATAAGATCAGACGGCTAACCAAAATGTATCCTCTTTTCTAGGCGTGCTTGGCGCTCTTGGCGTTTCGTTCTTCCGGCGGCAGACGAGGAAAGACTTGAAAAGTTAGCACCCATGGGGCAACGACCCCGGCCGCAACTCCGGCTGACGATCATTCCCGCGAATTATGGCAACATAGTACCGGAGACCTTGCTTCCACTTTTTTCGCCCCCGGCTTTGTGTTAAGATGTTCCACTATGAGATTAGATTTGAGCCTGAACCATCGCAAGCCCTGTCCCACCATTCATCATTGGGCGGTTCATTCCCGCCCCTGTTGACCGCGATTACTCATCCACAAGCTTGATTTTAGAACTCCTTCATATTTGAGGTTGAGACATGATCATTTTCCCCGCCATCGATTTGCGTCGAGGCAAATGCGTTCGGCTTCTACAAGGCCGAGCAGAAGATGAAACCATTTATTCGGATGATCCTGTAGAGATGGCACTTCGTTGGCAAAGGGAAGGGGCTTCCTGGCTTCATTTGGTGGATTTGGATAGTGCCATGTCGAATGCATCGGAGAATCGACATATCGCGAAAGCCATCATCCGAACTCTTTCCATCCCGGTTCAATTTGGCGGGGGAGTGAGAAACGAGTCCGATCTCGATGAGATCCTGGGCGGAGGTGCTTCGCGGGTGGTCATCGGCACAGCCGCGTTTCGCGACCCTGAATTCCTGAAGAAAGCCGTAGAACAATACTCCGATCGGATCGTTGTGGGGCTCGATGCGCGAGACGGCCTGCTGGCCACCCATGGCTGGAATCAGGTTGAAAAGGTAGAGGCTTTGACCTTTGCAAAGTCATTGGTCCAGATCGGTGTAGAGAGAGTTGTCTATACGGATATTTCCCGAGACGGGATGCTGAGCGGTCCCAATTGGATGGTTACCGAGCAACTCGCGCAGGAGACAGGTCTTAAAGTGATTGCCTCGGGCGGGGTTTCCTCCTTGGAGGATCTTCGTGTCCTTAAACCTTTAGGCCGGAGTGGAGTCGAGGGGGTGATTGTCGGAAAAGCCCTCTACGAGGAGAAATTTTCACTCGGGGACGCGATCCGGATTTCTCTTTGAACCTGGTGTAATGCGTTAGTTGCGGGGGGAAATCTGTAAGGGCAAGGCATTCGGTGACGATTAGAGATTGTCGCTTCTGTAGCGGCTGAGTGGGTAGGGACGGACCGCCGGGCCGTCCGCGGCGCGCTCGGCGAGCGCGCCCTACCAGAAATTCCCCCGATAACTAACGCATAACGACCTGGTCAGGAATAAGATTGTGTTTGGAGTTTCGTTTCAATAAAATTGCGAATTCATGCTGGCTAAACGAGTTATTCCCTGTTTGGACGTTGACCGCGGGCGGGTGGTCAAAGGAGTCAATTTCGTCGATCTCATCGATGCTGGAGATCCTGTTGAATGCGCTCGGCGCTACGATCAGGCGGGCGCAGATGAACTTGTTTTTCTGGATATTACAGCTTCCTCAGATGCGCGAAAGATCATGGTCGAAGTGGTCCGGCGCGTGGCTGACTGTGTTTTTATCCCTTTCACAGTGGGGGGTGGGATTCGCACGGCTGAAGATATCCGGGAAATTTTGAGAGCAGGGGCAGACAAAGTTTCATTAAATACAGCGGCGGTCCTCCAACCTGAGTTAATCACGATAGGTGCCGAGAAATTTGGGACCCAATGCATTGTCTTGGCGATTGATGCCAAACGGCGGCCGCCCTTGCCTGGCTCTAAAAGTCCGGGCTGGGAAGTCTACATCCATGGAGGCCGGACTGCTACGGGAATCGATACCCTCGAATGGGCCGAAAAAGCGGAAAAATTGGGAGCGGGGGAAATTCTATTGACCAGTATGGACCGGGATGGAACCCAAGACGGATACGATTTGGAATTATTGAACGCCATCACTTCGAGAGTGCAAATTCCTGTGATCGCATCCGGAGGAGTAGGGAATTTGGAGCACATTTATGAAGGATTGACAGTAGGAGGCGCCAGCGCAGCTTTAGCCGCCTCCATTTTCCATTTCGGAACGTTTACCATCGGTCAGACCAAAAGCTATCTCAGAGATCGAGGGGTCCTCGTGCGCTGAATCCGCTGGACCGGTGGCGGTAAGATGGATTCAGTTTAGGAACACTGCTAGGCGATGAGTATGTCGAAAGTCGATGTAACGGATATCATTTCAAAATTGAAGTTTGATGATCAGGGGCTAATCCCTGCCATTGTGCAAGATAGTTCCAGTGGCAAGGTCTTAACCTTGGCGTATATGAATCGCGAAGCCTTAGAACTTTCGCTCCAGCACCTGGAGACGTATTTCTGGAGCAGAAGCCGCGGAAAACTGTGGCACAAAGGAGAGACCTCCGGGAATACCCAGAAAATTATCCAGATCGAATTGGACTGTGATGGGGATGCTTTAATTCTATCAGTTGAACCTCGTGGCCCGGCCTGCCATACCGGGCAGGAGAGTTGTTTCCATCATCAACTCCTTAAGAAAGAATCCAATGTGAGCATGACCCGTGGATCAGAGTCGGCAAGTCCTGTGTTTTCAGAGGTGGTCGAACGTTTGCTGCGTGTCATCAGAGATCGCAAAAAGCTAATGCCTGAAGGATCTTACACAACCTATCTGTTCACCCAGGGGTTAGACAAGATTCTCAAGAAGATTGGAGAAGAATCTGCCGAAACCATTATCGCTGCTAAGAATAAGTCCAAAGCAGAGTTAGCCCTGGAATCAGCCGATCTCCTTTATCACCTGTTCGTGCTCTTCGTGAACGAAGGGCTGGAAGTCGAGGACGTTTGGACCGAGTTGGAGAAGAGAGCACAGAGAAAAAAGACGCCGCCTTCAATGTCTTGAGGGATAGCTGAATTTCAGTAAGAAGGGCGAGGGATTCCATTCAACTTCAGCTCTTCCATTGGTCTCGAATAATCGAAACGTAACCAAAAATGATCTATCCAAGCTTTGATAAATTTATAGAACTTACCAAGCAAGGGAACATCATCCCAATATACAAGGCAGTTAGCGCGGACTTGCTCACACCTGTTTCGGCCTTTCTCCGGATTGAACCCAATATGCCGAACGCTTTTCTGCTGGAAAGTGTCGAAGGTGGAGAGAAGATCGCACGTTTTTCATTTCTAGGCTGCAATCCCTATCTCATTCTGAGTGCTCGTGGGGATCTTGTGGAAATCATCCGCGGCAAGGAAACCCTCAAGCGAAAAGGCCACCTGTTGGACGTCATGAAGAAGGTCACCGAACGCTACCAACCTGTCAAGCAGCCAGGGCTTCCCCCCTTTGTGGGTGGCGCCGTCGGATACTTTGCCTATGACACGATTCGCTGGGTCGAGAATATCCCGCAGCAAGGCGAGGATGACCTCCAGTTGGAGGATGCGATCCTCATGTTTTACTCGACTCTCTTGGCATTTGATCATGTCCGGCAGCAAATTCTCATCATCTCAAATGTTTTTGTGGATGAAAGTGCCGACCAGCTTGAAGCTAAGTATCAGACGGCTTTGTCAGAGATCGAATCCTTGGAGTCACTTCTCAAACAGCCCGTCGCGATTCCTCCGTTTGGGCAGGCGCAGACGGAAGACGATACGGTGAAGTCTAACTTTTCGAAATCGGATTATTTAAAGGCCGTGGATAAGTGCAAAGAATCGATCAAGGCCGGTGATATTTTTCAAGCGGTATTATCTCAACGATTCACCGTTTCCGTAACGACCTCGAGCTTCAACATCTATCGGGCCCTACGCATGGTCAACCCTTCTCCCTACATGTTTTATCTGAAACTCAAGGATCATTCTGTCATCGGTTCGTCCCCGGAGATGCTTGTCAAGATTATCGATGGATCCATCCAATACCGTCCCATCGCCGGTACACGCCCGCGCGGAAAAGATGAAGATGAAGATGCATTATTGGCGGAAGAGCTCAAGGCGGACGAGAAGGAAAAGGCCGAACATATCATGCTGGTGGACCTGGGACGAAATGATCTTGGAAAGGTTTGCGAATTTGGCAGCGTGGAAGTGGTTAACCTGATGTCTATTGAGAAGTATTCGCATGTCATGCATTTAGTCTCTAGCTTGCGGGGTCAATTAAGACCGGAGGTCGACCGGTTCGAAGCACTGATGGCCTGCTTCCCCGCCGGGACTGTCACGGGAGCGCCCAAAGTTCGGGCCATGGAAATCATCGACCAATTGGAACCGACACGCCGGGCCGTTTATGCAGGCGCCATCCTTTATCTGGACTTCTCCGGCAACCTGGATTCATGCATTGCGATTCGCACCTTGGTTGTCAAAGATGGAAAGGCTTACATTCAGGCCGGTGGCGGGATTGTCGCGGATTCGATTCCTGAAAAGGAATATCAAGAGACGATCAACAAGTCGCGAGCCTTGATTAAAGCCGTGGAAATGGCCGAGAGAGGGTTTTGAGGAGCGGAAATGATTCTGGTGATCGATAATTACGATTCCTTTACCTACAATCTTGTTCAATACTTGGGCGAATTGGGACAAGATATCCAAGTTTTCCGGAACGACAAGATCGATGTCCCGCAAATTGCCGAGCTCGACCCGGAACGCATCGTGATTTCTCCGGGACCTGGGACCCCTGATCAGTCTGGCATCACGTTGAAAGTCATCAAGGCCTTTGAATCCAAGAAGCCGATTCTGGGTGTTTGTCTGGGCCACCAAGCGATTGGCCAAGTTTTCGGCGGTCGCGTAGTCCCCGCGCCGTACCTGATGCACGGGAAGACGAGCGAAATCTGCCATGACAATCGGACTATTTTTACTGGGCTGCCCTATCGTTTTCTGGCGACGCGCTATCATTCTCTGATGGTGGAACGCAAAACCTTGCCGAAGTGTCTGGAGGTCTCTGCGACGTCAACTGATGGATTGATCATGGGATTGCGCCATCGGGATTTTCCGATTGAGGGTGTCCAATTTCACCCGGAGTCCATCTTGACCGCGCATGGGAAAAAACTGCTCGAAAATTTCTTGCAGTTATAAGCCGGTCTGCGGATTTTCCATTTCCCCCAAGAAAATCAAGATGAAGCGAGCCAGGTTTGGATTCCAATCTTGGAACCACAGGTCATGAACTACCAGTCCTTTTATCTCGAAGTCATGAAGAAATTGCAGAGAGGCTTTCATCTTGAAAGCGAAGAAGCCAAATCATGTGTTCAAGGAATCTTTCAGGAACAGCTCACGGAAATTCAAATTGCCGCCTTGCTCATGAGGCTGTCGGCCAAAGGGGAGTCGGTCAGTGAAGTGGTCGGTTTCGTTCACGGAATGCGCGACTACGCTGTGAGACTGAATCATCAGAAGGAAAGGCTGGTCGATACGGCCGGAACGGGTGGGGACGGATCAGGCACTTTCAATGTCTCGACGGGTGCCGCATTCGTCATTGCGGGAGCCGGTGTCCCCGTAGCCAAACATGGAAATCGGGCAATTTCAGGGCGATGTGGCAGTGCCGATGTCCTGACGCGGCTGGGGGTCAACGTCGATGCCTCCAAGGAGATCCTGGAAGAATGTCTGGCAGAGACGGGCATTACTTTTCTCTTTGCGCCTTCTTTTCATCCGGCCATGAAAATGGTTAGCCGGGTCCGGAAGGAATTGGGTGTTCGAACCATCTTTAACCTTCTGGGGCCCTTGTTGAATCCGGCCGGCGCGCGCCGGCAGATCATCGGAGTCTATGCCCCGCATCTGACAAATCTCTTGGGGGAAGCCTTACAGCAGCTGGGTTGTGAGCACGCGTTGGTGTTTGCTGGTCTGGATGGCTTAGATGAAATCAGCTTGGGGGGGGCGACGAAAATCACCGAACTCAAAGATGGAACACTCAAGACAACGATGGTATTTCCGGAAACTTTCGGATTTTCTCGCCAGCCAGCTCAAGAGTATTCAGGCGGCGGCGTCGATGAAAATGCGGAGATCCTCCATGATGTGCTGGCGCTCAAGCGTCATGATGCGAGGAGTGACATCGTCCTGCTCAATGCTGCCGCTGGAATTTATGTTGCTGGCGTTGCCGGGTCGATTGCAGATGGGGTAGCATTGGCCAGACAGTCTCTGGAAAGTGGTGCTGCCTTGGAGAAGTTGAAGGCTCTGATCGAGTACACAAACAAGAAGAAGGTGAAAACAATTGAGAGCGCCACGTGAGGACCCATGTCTTAAAATTATTTTGAGGGACTTGCCCCAATATTGTAGGCGTGAAGCATTTGCCATGCTTCATTCCCGTCCCAGCGGAATCTTTTCACCCCTTTTGCTGCTTGGGGTGAGGGATTCGTTACTCTACTCTCTTATCCACAATTGTATACTGGTACTGCAAGGAATTCAGAAACCCGAGGTTTGAGATTGGAAGAAAATCGGCTTTCCCGCATTGTTCAAGACAAGAAGGCGAAAGTGGAGCAACTGAAGAGGACTCAACCTGTTCTCGAGGAGGCAACGTCGCAAGGGATACGACGTCAAGGAATTAAGCTGCGCTCGTTTTATGATGCGTTAGATCGGACGGAACGACTCAACGTGATTGCCGAGATTAAGAAGGCCTCACCTTCCAAGGGGCTTCTTCGCGACGATTATGACCCGGTTCAACTTGCGATGGATTACGAATCGAACAACGCGGCTGCCATTTCGGTTTTGACCGAGGAGGACTATTTCCAAGGTTCGTTGGATCATTTGAAATTGGTTCGCCATGCCGTTGCTCGCCCGATCTTGCGCAAGGATTTCATCTTTGATTCTTACCAGCTTTATGAAGCCGTCCAGGCCGGAGCCGACGCAATCCTGCTGATCGTCGCGATTCTCGATCCTGCGCAGCTCAAACAACTCATGGGATTGGCCGGGAAACTGGGCTTGGATGTGCTCGTGGAAGTCCACAGCCTTCCGGAGCTCCGCATTGCCTTAGAATCGGACGCCCGAATCATTGGTGTCAATAATCGAGACCTGAAGACGTTTCGAGTGGATATGAATACCTCCGTGCACTTGGCGCCCCATGTGCCGGACTCCGTGATCCTCGTCAGTGAAAGCGGAATTCAGACGGCCGACGATATTCGGATGTTGCGCGGAGTCGGATATGATGCGTTTCTTATCGGTGAGTTGTTTATGAAGTCTGCAAACCCTGGAAAATCGCTGCGGGAATTGATGATTCGAAGCCTGAATTAAGCCATGGTCAAAGTAAAAATCTGCGGGATTACCAACTTGGAAGACGCCCAATTGGCGGTCGATCTAGGCGCGGACGCCTTGGGGTTCAATTTTTGCAAGAAGAGCCCCCGCTATATCGAGCCGTCCAAAGCCAAGTTGATTATTGAAGAGCTACCCCCTTTGGTTTCTACAATTGGAGTTTTTGCGGATGAGTTCAGTCCGGAGAGGATCTCGAGCATTGCGCATGCGGTGGGACTCAATGCGGTGCAGCTCCACGGATCTGAATCTCCGGAATATGTGAAAAAGGTGGATGAACTTCGGGTGATCAAGACCTTTCGTGTGGACCCCGAATTTGATCTAGCCCTATTGAGTGCCTATTCGGCGGGGGCTTATCTGCTGGACACCTTCGATCCTGAACTCATGGGTGGTACGGGAAAGGTTTTCAATTGGGAGATTGCGGTTGCCGCCAAAGCCTATGGACGGATCATCCTGGCGGGTGGGCTGAAGCACGAGAACATCGTTGAGGCTATTCGTCAGGTTCATCCTTATGCGGTCGATATTTGCAGTGGCGTTGAGAGTGAACCCGGTAAAAAGGACCCCGAAAGAATGACGGCCCTTTTCCACCAGATTCATCAATTCCGGTTTGACGCGTGAGTTCCGGGGAGAATAGGAGGCTTATGTCGTTTCCCTCTGTACCAAAGTTGCCCGACGATTCCGGCCATTATGGCTCCTACGGCGGGAAATTTGTTCCGGAAACGCTGATGCAGCCTCTCGATGAACTGGAACAGGCTTACCTCGCAGCAAGGCAGGATCCCGCTTTTCAAACAGAATTGAGCTGGCTGTTCGCGAATTATTCCGGCAGACCCACCCCCCTGTTTTATGCCGATCGGCTAACCCGCCATTTGGGGGGAGCAAAAATTTATCTAAAACGGGAAGATCTCAATCATACCGGGGCCCATAAGATCAACAACTGCCTGGGACAGGCTTTGCTTGCAAAGCGAATGGGAAAAAAACGGGTCATTGCGGAAACAGGGGCAGGGCAGCATGGCGTTGCCACAGCCACGGTATGCGCTCTGCTTGGATTGGATTGCGAAGTGTATATGGGAGTCGAGGACATGAAGCGCCAGGAGCTGAATGTTTATCGGATGCGGATCCTGGGGGCGCAAGTGCATGGTGTGAACAGCGGGAGCAAGACTCTTAAAGACGCGATTAATGAAGCGATTCGGGATTGGGTAACCAACGTGCGCCACACCTACTACCTGCTCGGTTCGGTACTGAGTGCTCACCCATATCCTCTGATGGTACGGGATTTCCAGTCCGTTATCGGAAAGGAAGCACGCCATCAGATTTTGGAGAAGGAAGGCAGACTTCCCAACCTGCTCCTTGCCTGTGTCGGAGGCGGCAGCAACTCCATCGGATTGTTTCATGCTTTCCTGCAGGATTCTGCGGTTCAGATGGTCGGCGTCGAGGCTGGAGGAAGGGGAAAATGCTTGGGGGATCATGCATCCCGATTTGAAGGAGGCAAGCCTGGCATCCTGCAGGGGACTTACTCCTATGTCTTACAGACGGAAGATGGGCAGATCGCCACAACCCATTCCATATCGGCTGGTTTAGATTATGCGTCCGTAGGGCCGGAACATGCCTACCTGCATGACATCGGTCGAATCCGCTATACCTCGGTGAATGACAAGGAGGCCCTGGACGCGTTTCATCTCCTCTGTCGGCTGGAAGGAATCATTCCCGCTTTGGAAAGCGCTCATGCGGTGGCTGAAGCCATCCGAATCGCTCCCGGTTTGGGGGCAAAAGACCTCGTCATCATTAATCTCTCAGGTCGCGGAGACAAAGATGTTCAGACGGTGGCCGCAACCTCTCAGTAGCGACTCGCTCTTCAATATTTAGAACAATGGGCCGGATCAGTTCAAAATTTCAGCAGCTGAAACAGGAAGGGAAAAAAGCGTTCATTCCTTTTATCACATTGGGAGACCCGGATTTTGAAACGACGCGTCAGACGGTACTCGCTCTGGCGGAAGCGGGGGCGGACTTGATTGAGCTGGGTGTTCCCTTTTCCGACCCGGTCGCCGATGGGCCGGTGATCCAAAGAGCCAGCGAGCGCGCCTTAAACGGTGGAGGGTTCACACTTCCGAGAGCGTTCCGTTTGGTCAGCGAATTGCGACAGATAACGGAAGTCCCATTCATCTTGTTTAGTTATTATAATCCGCTCTTTGCGTATGGTTTTGAATCCTTGATCCGGGAAACGAAAGCCAGCGGCGTGGATGGGTTTCTGATCACGGATCTTTCTGTCGAAGAAGCAGAAATCCCTGTTGCCAGCTTGAGAAAGTCTTCCATGGATTGTGTCTTCCTCGCCGCCCCAACCAGCACCAGCGAACGCATTAAGAAGATCGCCCGCTATTCTTCCGGGTTTATCTATGCGGTATCCCGGACGGGAGTGACCGGAGTCCAGGAATCTGTATCGGATGAAGCCAGCCTGCTCGTCGAGAGAATCCGGCAACATTCCGCGCTTCCGATCGCAGTGGGCTTTGGAATCTCGACGCCAGAGCAAGTTCAAGCGGTCGCGCGCGTTGCGGATGGTGTCGTCGTTGGAAGTGCCATCGTCCGTTGTATGGAAGAGAATTTAGGAGACCCGTCGCTGGCAAAGAAGGTAGGAGAGTTCACCCGCTGGTTACGAGGAGGAATGTAAGGTATGGATATCAGCCACTGGCGGAAACGGATTGACGAGATCGATCAGCAACTCGCGAAATTGCTGAGTGAACGATCTCATTGTGTGATTGAAATCGGGAAGATTAAACGCCAGCAGCAGCTCCCCGTTTACGATCCCCAGCGTGAAAAAGAAATCCTGGAAAGACTTTTGCGTGACAATCGGGGTCCTCTCGAGAACGAAGCTTTGAAGCGGCTCTTTGAGAGAATTTTGGATGAGTCCAGGCGGGTGGAAAGAATTGTCCATGAAGAATAAGGAGCGAGAGCACTCATGGTTGTGATTATGCAGGAAGGCGCTTCAGAAGCGCAGATCCAACACGTGGTCGAGAAACTGGTCGATTTGGGTTTTGATATCCATCGCTCCACCGGAGTGAATCGCACCGTCTTGGGCGTGGTAGGCAGGAAGGTCGTCGATCCCAAGGAAATCGAAATTTTGGAAGGCGTCGGAGAAGTCGTGCGAATCACGGTTCCTTACAAACTGGCTTGCCGCCAATTCAAACCTGAGAGCACGCGCGTTCGGTTGACCAATGCCAGGCAGAATCTGGAGATCGGCGGCGAACGAGTGGTCATCATGGCAGGCCCTTGCAGTGTCGAAAACGAGGAGCAGATCGAGACCATTGCGGAGCTAGTTTCCCGGAGCAATATCCCGGTGTTGCGTGGAGGAGCCTTTAAGCCGCGTTCCTCACCTTACTCGTTTCAGGGCCTCGGGGAAGAAGGGCTCCGGTTGATGCGGCGTGCCGCGGATCGTTTCGGCTTGTTTGTCATCAGCGAAGTCATGGATCAGACTCAGATCCCCTTGATGCTTGACTACACGGATATCCTGCAAGTTGGAGCACGCAACATGCAGAACTTCAATTTGCTTAAAGAACTGGGCAAAATCCAGAAGCCCGTGCTTTTGAAGCGAGGGATTGCTGCAACCATAGAGGAGTGGTTGTTGTCCGCGGAGTACATTCTGGCAGGGGGTAATCAGAATATTATTCTTTGCGAACGCGGCATTCGAACCTTTGAAAATTATACTCGAAACACTTTGGACATCTCCGCGATCCCGGTTGTCCAGAAACTCTCGCACTTACCTATCATCGCGGACCCCTCTCATGGGACCGGGCGCCGCGACAAAGTTCCTCCCATGGCTCGCGCGGCGGTGGCCGCGGGCGCTGACGGTCTGTTAGTTGAGGTCCACCCAAATCCGGAGAAGGCCGTCAGCGATGGGGCACAATCGCTCTATCCCCACCAATTCGAAACGCTCATCCGGGAGCTGGGTCAGATTGCTGCCGTACTCGGTCGAAGTCTGGCGTGAATTCGGCAAAAATATAATTCCATTCTCCGAGGGCGCACTTGAACAAAATATTCCCCAGTATCCAGCAGACGATGGTGGACCTGGTCGACGGAGCAACGATCATGATCGGTGGCTTTGAAGATCAGGGAATCCCGCAAAGTCTCATCAATATGCTCTATACGAAAGGAACCAAGAATCTGACCATCATCTCTCATGATCTTGGAAGCAACGGCCAAGGGGTTAAAATTCTCTTGGAAAAGCATCAGGTTAAAAAGTTGATTGCCGCCTTCGTCGGCGAGGACCATTTTTTTGAGGATCTCGTCAAAAAAGGGGAGTTGCAGATTGAACTGAATGCTCTAGGGACTTTTTCAGAGCGCATCCGTGCGGGAGGCGCGGGGCTCGGAGGATTCCTTACTCCAACCGCATTCGGAACGATCCTGGCTGAGAATAAAGAAACCAGAACACTGAACGGAAAGAATTACGTTTTGGAATTTCCCCTCAAAGCCACGTTTGCATTTATCAAGGCCTGGAAGGGGGATCGCTTTGGAAACTTGATTTATGAAACGACCTCTCGCAATTTTAATTCAACAATGGCCGCCGCAGCGGATATTACGATTGCTGAGGTGGAGGAATTGGTAGTAGACGGTCAGCTGGATCCGAATCAGGTTCATACTCCCGGGATCTTCGTTCAGCGCGTCGTCCAGAAAGAAATCCTAGCCTCGGCCCAAGAACTGAACCAAGCCACTGAATGAATAGGACCTTCATGAATCTGACCCACGAATTCATTGCCAAACGAGCCGCACAGGAGCTGCAAGACGGAGGAACTGTGAATCTGGGGAAGGGAATCCCTTCGCTCGTGAACCAATTCATCCCTCCTGGAATCGAGGTCATGCTGCTCGAGGAAGAAGGGCAACTGGCGTTCTTTCGCCCTCTTGTTTCAACAGGGGAAGATTTGCCCAACCATGAAAGAGGGGATGCAATTCTTTCAAGAACCCTGGCCTCCTGTTACTTTTCAGTGGATGAAGCTTTTGTCATGATTCGCGGAGGACACCTCGATTTGTCCATTATGGATGCAGACGAGGTCGATGAATCGGGCAATCTGGCCAATTGGATGGTACCGGGAAGAAAAGTTCAGGGAGTCGGCGGCTTGATGGACCTGGCGGTCGGCGCCAAAAGAGTAGTCTTGGCCATGGAGCATAAGACAAAGGACCAGAAGCCCAAGATTCAAAGGAACTGTCGGCTGCCATTGACGGCATTAGGCGTGGTCAAACGCATCATCACGGAAATGGCGGTCCTCGACGTTACCCCCAACGGTTTGCTTTTGCGTGAAATTGCTCCAGGACTCTCTGTGGATGAAGTGACCCGTTCAACCGAAGCAGAAATAAGAGTCGACAAAGATTTGAAGATGATTCAGGTCTAGCAAGTTCCCTTCTTTTCAGCCTGAAGCAACCTGAAAGGCTGGGCCCTCTCTTATCGCCGCGCCCCAATCATGGATCTTCTTCACTTCTTTGACATTTCGTTAGTCGATCGGCGAGATTCAGTTGGACTCGAGATCCAATCGGGTTCTTCCACGCTCACAACCTTGACATTCGGCGAGCTCGAACTTCGGAGCAACCAGTGGGCCCATTTCTTCCACCAGCAAGGATTGATCCCAGGAGATCGGTTAGGTGTTTACCTGCCCAATGGATTGGACTTCCTTCTCGCCTATCTGGCTTGCATTAAGCTAAGCGCGGTTTTTCTTCCCATCAATGTCCTTTACAAGGAGCGTGAAATTACTCGAATTGTCGAGGATGCAGAACCGCGCGCGATCTTGGCCAGTCAGTCGATCTGCAGCACAGTCCCGGTTTGGGACCCGGCAATTGTGGGAACGAAGGCTTCACAGATGCCCTCGCATCGTCTCCCGCTGAAAGTAGACGAAGACGCGCCCGCCGCCATCATCTATACTTCTGGAACGACGGGAACTCCCAAAGGAGCTGTTCTTACTCGTAAGAATTTTACAACCAATGCCATGACGCTTTTGTCCTTTTGGCAAATAAATTCGGCAGATCGATTCCTTCTCAGCCTCCCCTTATTCCATGTCCATGGTCTTGGGAATGGCCTCCATTGTTGGCTTTTTTCCGGATGCAGACTGAGATTGTGGGAGAAATATGAACGGGACAAGGCGGAAAGCACTTTCGTCGGTTTCCGACCAACTTTGTTTTTTGGCGTCCCAACGATCTATGTTTACCTGTTGGAATTGCCATTTAAAATCTGCCAGAAAATCGGCCGTCAGATGCGATTATTTGTTTCCGGTTCGGCACCGCTGTCCGCGGAAGTATTTTCAGAGTTTCACAAGAAATTCGGGCATCCCATTTTGGAACGCTATGGCATGACAGAAACTTTAATGATCACCAGTAACCCTTATATCGGCGAGCGTCGGCCGGGAACAGTCGGTTGCCCTCTGCCTGGCGTAAGTGTTCAGCTGCTGGATGATTTCGGGAACGCTGTTGGGGACAATGAGACGGGAGAAATCTATGTCCGCAGCCCTAGCGTTTTTAGCGGCTATTGGCGAAAACCGGAAGCAACCGCAAACGCATTCAGAGACGGATTTTTCGCCACCGGAGATTTGGCGATGAGATCCGGGGACGGATATTACACAATCTGTGGACGAAGGAGTGACCTCATCATCTCCAGTGGCTTCAATGTCTATCCAAGGGAAGTGGAGGAATTTCTGGAACAACAGGAGGGAGTTGCAGAGGCCGCCGTTATTGGCATACACGACCCTGTTCGGGGTGAAGTGCCGATCGCTTATATTGTCCCTCGGGGGGAATTTAATCCGGAATGGATGAAGGAGATTTGTTCCAAGAATCTGGCATCGTTCAAGATCCCACAGAGATTCGTTGAAATAACCGAATTGCCACGCAATGCTTTGGGGAAGATCCAAAAGCATCTCCTCCCCAGGAGGGATCCTTTTGAGCGCTAAGTCGCGGAGGTTCTTGTTGTGACTGGATCTGCTAGGTACGGTCGGGCTCAACGGCCCCGGCTAAAGCAATACACATGAATGAATCCGACTAACCATTAAGAAACAACCGAGTTCCTTTCTACTGAATCAAAAACCCCGAGGAGTTTTGATATGCCCATTCATCGTCTTTTGCCGGGAGCCAAACAGGTTTTGAAGGCGCATGATTATGCCATGCTTCCGACGGTGCTGAAAGACTATCCGCCCAACGATCTGGCAGAGCTGATGAGCGATCTGCCCGCCTCGGAACAGGTGGTCGTCTTAAGAAGCCTTTCGAGAAGAAAAGCCGTGGAAACTTTCCAATACCTCTTGCCGAGTACGCAGGAACACCTGCTGCAGGCGATGGCAAAAGATGAAGCCATCGGTATCTTGAATGAGATGTCCCCGGACGACAGAACACTCCTGTTGGAAGAACTTACGGAAACGAAGTCGAAACGGTTGTTGGACATGATGGCGCCCCATGAAAGGGCTGTGGCCATGTCCCTCTTGGAATACCCCGAGGAGAGCGTCGGCCGTTTGATGACTCCCGATTTAATTTCCATAAAGGAGGACTGGACGGTAGCGCAGGTACTCGATTTTGTCCGGGAGACGGGGCAAGACAGCGAAACGCTCAATGTGATTTATGTGGTCGATGACCACAAGGTGTTGCTGGATGACATTCGCATCCGAGAATTTCTTTTGGCCCCCTTGGGTCAGAAGGTTTCCGAGTTGATGGATCACCACTTCATTGCACTCCAAGTTACTGACACTCAGGAAACAGCTGTCCGAGTATTCAAGGAAGAGGACCGCACGGCATTACCCGTTGTGGATGTTCACGGGGTGCTCGTTGGCATTGTCACCATTGACGATGTTTTAGACGTTGCGGAGGCAGCCGCCACAGAAGATATTCAAAAAATCGGCGGTTTGGAAGCCTTAGATGAACCTTACATGCAGATTAACTTTTGGCGCATGGTGCAGAAACGTGCCGGTTGGTTGGTGATATTGTTCCTGGGGGAAATGCTCACTGCAACGGCCATGGGTCATTTCCAAGACGAGATCGCGCAGGCGGTGGTGCTGGCTCTTTTTGTCCCGCTCATCATTTCCAGCGGTGGAAATTCCGGTTCTCAGGCCTCCACTCTGGTGATCCGCGCTCTTGCCTTGAGTGAGGTGGGGGGCTCTGATTGGTGGCGGGTGATGCGGCGGGAAATTTTTTCGGGTTTGGCTCTGGGTACAATATTAGGCAGTATCGGGTTCTTGAGAATCTCCGTCTGGTCGATTTTCTCCAATATTTATGGTCCCCACTGGTTATTGGTAGCCTTCACCGTTAGCTTTTCTCTCGTTGGGGTGGTGCTTTGGGGAACCTTGTCTGGGTCGCTCCTCCCATTTCTATTAAGACGCCTGGGATTTGACCCTGCGACATCCTCAGCGCCTTTTGTCGCGACCCTGGTGGATGTGACGGGTTTGGTTATCTATTTCTCCATCGCGTCCATGATTCTCCACGGGACATTGCTCTGAAGGAAGCCTGGTAGCCACGGAGAATGCTTTTCTCTCCGCTGGGTGGCGAAGACATGCGTGGTTTGCATGTCTTCGAACAGAGTTGCCTGGTAGCCACGGAGAACACCGGGTGTCGAAGACATGGGCAGTCTGCATGTCTTCGAATGGCCTGCTCACACTACGGGCGTAAACCCCAACACGATATTGAACTGGGCGGCTAATTCCCCAATGCGCGACCCCTTTACCGGGCTGAAATCCACAATCAAGGACTCGCGCGCCTCGAGGTCTGTGACTCCTTTAAGGACAAAATCGCGCTCGTTCTGTGGTTCGCCTTTGACGTAGCACTGGGTGGTCCACTTCTCTCGGCCCTTCATCTTGATGGCGAAATGAATGTGCCGCGTGCGTCCGGGATAGAGTGTCGGCTTGATGGTGCGGAAATAGTATTCGCCGCTGGAGCCGGTCAGGAACCGGCCGAAGCCCTGGAAGTTCGAGTCTCGCGCCGCATGATTGTTGCTGCCGGAGTGCAGATAGATCCCGTTGTTGTCGACCTGCCAGATTTCGACCAGCGCGTCACGAATGGGATCACCCTTGGAATCGAGGATGCGCCCGCTCAAGTGCGTGATTTCACCGACTGCGGGTGTGATGTCATCGTTGACGATGATCAGGTCATTGTCCGTGTCGAGCGGCAGGTGGTCGGGATAAAACGGCCCCTCCGTCTGGCGCGGCGTAAGCATGAGTTCTTCAGCGAAGAGGCCAGAGATACTGAAGAGGCCGGGTACGGCTAACGCGGCGGTTCCAATCGTCATGCCCGCGAGAAGACGGCGGCGGGTATGTAACAAGATCGATTCGTTCATGGTTACCCTCCTTAATCGTGCAGACAGTTAAGTCGTTGGTCACCAGTATAACAATATGGGGCTATTGAGTTGATGAAGCTCGTATTTCAGTTCAACGGTACCGCTAGCCCGGATTTCTCACCACTGGGGGAAAACAGAAACAATAGAGTAGCGAAACCATTTGAATTCAGAGTTCCTTGGCAATGTAGGGAACGCTGCGGCGAGCGTTCCCTACAAACAGTTCGACAATTTCTTTCCACCTCCTCTCTCCTTTGGAAAGAGGAAGCCAATAATGAATTATCGGCTCCCCTCGCCCCAACGCGTGAGAGGCTGAAGCTTTGAGAATGCTTCAGGGGGTGAGGGGAAATGCGGCGCTGGTGGTGAGAAATCCGGACTAGTGTGGCCGCTGGAACCTATTGTTTTGCCTTTGGTTCTTCAGTTCCGAATTCTTAGGGGACTCATTATCTAAATTTCCTTGTCTTGATGAGAGTTCCATTGAGATCATAAATTTTCCATTCACCTGTTTTTGGGTCATCCTTGAATTCGCCCTCGTCATATAACGCCCCATTGGGATGATATCTTTTCCACAGCCCTACTCTTTTCTCGTCCTTAAACTCACCTGTCTGCATGAGCTTTCCATTTTCCCGATACCATTTCCACTTTCCCGTTAACTTACCATTCGCATATTTTCCAAATGCTTTCAACAAGCCATTACGTAAATAGTATTTCCATCCTCCGGTTTTCTCACCATTCCTGTATTTCCCAACACAGGACAAGGTGCCATCCTTGAAGTGCTCCTTGAAAAGGCCATTTTTCAATTTCCCAATAGAGTCATATTTGCTTTTGTCCATTTTCATAGGGCAAACCTAATCTTTTATGGTGGCTTTCTGGTGAAGGGGCATACTGGATCAGGGTTTAACTTCTTGCGGCCACCGGGGCTAGAGCCCAAACTGTCGCAAGTGATGAGTGACGTGCCGATAAGCCCAGCGGTGCCAATCTCGGGCGGACATCGGGCCAAACATGAAATGGCTTGCAGGAAAAGTAGTGGGTTCCGCAATGGCAAGAGCCTTCAAAGTGCGGATGGCCCGTTCCCGATCCTGCTCAAAGTCCACAGGATGAGTTCCGTCGATCATTGGGTCCACCCCCGGTCGAGTCTTTACGCCCTTCGGCCAAGGAACAGCCGTATACAAGGCAAACCATTTGAGGAGCGGGCGTGGAGCGCCGGAAGGAATTGGCCCAGGAGGAATGCGTGTGCCTAGCACCGATTCGTGGGCATCCCCGAGGTGACAGAGCATTTCCCCCGCCGTGAGCGTACCCCAGCGGCGCGGGGTGTCGGACCTAAGCTGCCGCAGGCGCTCCACGAGAGAGTTTAGAATCTTTTTATCTGCGATTGTATGCATGGATCTCAAGACCTCAAGTGAAGTTTTCCGTGTCGAGCAGAACTAGCCGGGATCTGCTTATCGACCAGCTCAACTCCCCGGCTTGATCGGTACATAAGATTACCAAAAGTCTCTTACAAGCTGGTCAGGGCAATTGGAGTGCAGGGATCAGCGGCTGACGCGCTACCTGGAAATTCAAACCGCCCACCGCCGGGCTCCAAAGCCGGCCCGATTCGGGCAAATCCCGCCTTGATTAGAACCCGTACCGAGGCGGGGTTAGCCCACTCGGTCTCGGCTACGATACGGACCACGCCTGGCTGCTCCAGCACCCACTGAATCAGACCGCAAACCAATTCTGTCGCATACCCTCGGCCCTGGAACTGAGGGAGGACGGAGTAACCGAGTTCGACTGCTCCTTTTTGCGGGGGACCTTTGAACCCGCCACTGGCTACGAGAAGCGGCGCGGTTGTGCCATCGCCGGTGGCCAGGGCGTACCAGCCGAACCAACCGACCGAATCAGGTGCTGCCTCCAGCCAGCCCAGGAATACGGGCAGCGCGTCTACAAGGGTTTCCGGGGGCCAGTTGTTAGGGACTAATGCCCCCAACAACCGGGCGAACTCGTCACGGTCACGGATCTCCGCGCGGGCCAGAGCGACCGTGGCTGGTATCAACTTTAAGCAAGCAGTATGAATCACCATTCAAGGCATCTCCCTATTGCCGCTGAATTCGCAAAAAGCCTTAGGCAATTTACTGCAGCCCAATCCACCAATGTTTCAGCTAGCCCTTATTCGTGGTTATTCTAATTTACAAATCTTTAGATTGGCTTTAGAAATTTAGGCGGCCGAAATTTGACTACACGCTTGCAGCCTGACAGCCTGACTTTCTGCATGCAGGGTACAAAATCCTTCAAAGCGAGTCTGCGAGGTCTTGAACGCCACGACCATCTCGGTTTAAAACGTGGGTATGAGCGTTTGCTGTTTGGAAGCTCTGGCCAAAAGCAGATTCTTTGTCTTGAAGGTATGTTTTCGGGCCGAAAAAATGCACATTAAGGCCATAATACTGCCCTTTTTTGCAGAGATGTTCAAGCGAATCAGCTACTTCGCTTGGTCCGACCCCATACCATATCGATAAACTACCAGTCCAATTGCTATTGCGATCAGTCCGACATACCTCGTCGCCTTGTTGGCGAGCGCGATACTGAAAAAACAGAGCGCAATCGGTGGAACACTGATCGCGATCACACCGGCGATGCCAAATGGCACGCGATAGGGGCGCGCCATCTCGGGTTTCTTGATCCGCAACCAGACCAGTGCAGCGAATTCCAAGACCAAGGCTGCAGCATAAAGGAACATGTCGACCTCGATCAATTCCTGGAAGGAAAACGCGATCAAAACAGCGACACCAAGGCTGTTTACCACGATGGTGCGCCATGGGGTGGCGTGCCTGGTATGGAGCGCGGCGAGCCCGCGCGGCAGCATCTTGCGCTCGGCCATGGCGAAGGGCACGCGCGAGGAAGTACACAGGAGCGCGTTGAGCATGCCAACCGCGCTCACCAATGCCGCTGCTGTTAACCAGATACCGAGCCAACTGCCGCCAATTTGTGCGGCGATCTTGGGGAACAGGCCTTCTTTCCACCGAGACCAGTTCGTCACAACGCTGACGCCGACAGCCATCGGCAACAGATAGGACAGGGTGACCAGCAGGACGGCAATTGTCATGGCGCGCGGATAGGTTTTTGCAGGTTTCTCGACCTCGCCGGCGCAGCAGCCGGCATTGTCCCACCCGCAGGTGTTCCATAGGAGGACGCTTAGGAGCAAAGGCCAATTCACGTTCCCAGTCGAAGCAAACCAATGACTTGTCTCTACCCTTGAGGCGCCGAGGAAGACCATTGTGACAAATGGCGCGAGCACAAAAAGAGTAAAGAGAATCGACATGAAGCCAACGAGTTGAATACCGCGAATATTCAACCAGGTGATCGCGAGAATGACGGTTGTGCCGATGAGCCAGCGTTCCATGGGGCCCATGTCGCCGCGCAGATAAGCGAGATAATCGAGGAACATCACCGGATAGAGCGCGTTGTCGGCAAAACTGCACATCCAACTGAGCCAGCCCTCTTGAAAACCCCAGAACCGGCCGAACGCCTTCTCTACCCAGATGACGTAGCCACCGTCTTCCGGCATCGCCGTGGATAGTTCTGCAGTCATGAGCGCGGTGGGAAAACTCCAGAGCCAGGGTAAGAGGAGAATTCCCAGCAACACGACCTGCGGCCCGGCGGCGCCGACCGCATCTTCTAAACCAAAGGCGCCTCCGGCGACACAGAAGAACGTGACCGCGATTAAGCCGGAGGGGCGAAGGCTGCGCCGCAGCCGGGTAGGGGATGAGTTTGGAATCGGCATCTTCAAAATTGATGTCGACCACGCTGATTTCAGCATGGAACCATCAAGTGGGTTGCAAAAGGGGTGAGCCTATTTTGCGCAAGACTGCGGTCAATGGCCCAGCCGCCCGCGTAATGCAATCGAGTTCATCCCTTAATTCGACGCGACCGCCGGCCGCTTGCGACCGAAGCCAGTCGCCTGTTCGAAAGCGTGGGCAATCTGAAGAACGCCGAGATCGTCGCGGTAACGGCCCATGATCTGGATGCCGACGGGCAACCCCTCGAAAGTGAACCCGGCCGGCACCGAGATGGCTGGACGGAAAGTCACGGTCATCCAGTAGGCCGACTTCATCCAAGCCACGTAGTTCTCCATCTTCACTGCCTCGATTTCCTTTGGCCAGTCGATTGTGGCGTCGAACGGCGGGACCTGATTCACCGCGCAGATCGTGAACTCGTATCTCTCCTGAAACCGTCGCATCCGTTCCATGATTGCACCGTGCTGGATCATTGCTTTGGCGACGTCGGACCCGCTCAGCTGAGCCCCCGACTCAATTTCTGAGACAGCCTCCGGCTTCATCTCAGCCCGATGCTTTTCGAGCAAAGGTCCAAGTAAATTCCAGGATCGCCACGCGCGGATCGTGAGGAAGACCTCGTTCGCCCCACTTAGATCTGGGAAAGCTTCCTCGACGATGCAGCCGAGATGCTCAAAGGTCGCGCGTTGTGCTTCCAGAACGACTCGCACTCGTCGGTCAAGTGGAAGTCCTCCGAGGTCCGGGCACCAGGCGACCCGCACGCCCTTGAGGTCGCGATCCAGAGGCTTGGCGAACATTGTGGGGTCGGAGGGATAGCAGCCGGGATCACGGGAGTCGGACCCGGCCATCACGCTCAGCATGAAGGCAGTGTCGGCGACCGAGCGACCCATGGGCCCCTTCACCAAGAATCCGAGAAGCGGGATTGTGGTTGGGGCCGTGGGCACGAGGCCAACAGTGGGGCGCAGAGCAACGATGTTGTTGAAATTGGCAGGATTGCGCAAGGAACCGCCGAAGTCGCTGCCATCAGCCAGGGGTATCATCCCGGCAGCCAGTGCCGCGCCGGCGCCGCCACTTGAACCGCCCGCGCTCTTCGCGAGGTCGTAGGGATTCAGGGTTGTCCCGTACACCTTGTTGTAGGTGTGGGAACCCATCCCGAACTCAGACACGTTCGTCTTGCCGATTGGCACCGCACCCGCCTTCCGCAGTCGCTCAACGAGAACGGTGTCCTCCGTCGGCATGTCGTTCTCATAGATCCGAGATCCCCGGGTCCATGGGAAGCCAACCGCCGCCTCCAAATCCTTAAAGGCAATGGGAAGGCCATGCAAAGGCCCGACTTTCTCTCTCCTCTCGATGCGGCGGTCGGCTTCATCCGCTAGGGCCAAGCACTGGTCGTCATCCAGCTTGGCCACGATGGCGTTAAGCTTGGGATTCAGCCGCTGGATCTGCCCCAGGTGTGCCGCCATCACCTCACGTGCAGAGAGTTTACGGCTGTGGATGTGCGTCGCTAGCTCGCGCGCGCTCATGAAGCAGAGATCACTGGACTTGGCAGGGTCCGACATCGGTGCTGCCTCCATAGACATGGATGAATGGTTGATGCGGTTCACGAACGCCCGTGCGACAGCGGTTGAGCTGGTCACTTTAAGGAATTCCCGTCGGCTAACTCTCATTGTCAGTGGCCAGTTAACACTGGGCGTCAGCGGCTGCGGGAAGCGGAAGCGACGAAGGAGTATTCGCTGGAGGCAGCTTTCTGGACGCCTCTCTCAGGCCGGGCGCTTCAACTAACGAATGAGCTGGTCCAGCTGGCGCGCATCGAGACCTGCTTCGCGATAGTACTTCCGAGTCAGTTCGAGAAGGGTGAATCCATCCTCGTAGGCAGCAACGCCACCGTTGACGGGTTGGTCTAAATATATGAGGCCACCCTCAACGACAAACAGGATCAACGCCGGTTCTGGTGAATCCTCCATGATAACCAGCGTATGAGCTTCTCCGGCGGGTTCATAGATGAAGGTCCCAGGCTTTGCGACCCAGTCGTGCTCGAGGTAGCGCCAGTGCCCACACATCGTATAACCACGCACCGTGCCAACGTGGTAGTGCGTGCCCAGCATGCTGCCGGGGAGACCTTTTAAAATAACACTGAATCCCCCCGACGTGACGTTAAAATGGCAGGGCTGTAACCAGACACCATCGGCATAGGGCACCCAGCGACGATCGTCTGCTATATCGATGGTGGTCACGAAGTGCTCGCGGCTTCGGCGATTCGGATCGAGGCCATCGGTAAAACTGTTGAAAGCCGTGATCGGCATCGGTCTCTCCTTTGTGAGTCAACGCTTGACGCGTCAGTTTCCGTTCCAAAACTGAGGGGCGCTCTGCGAGTGACGTCCTCAAGTGTAACATGGGCGGTCCTTCCAAGAACGGGCTAACGCTCGCGCTTAGCGGCAGGTTATGCGGCGACAGTGCGTGAAGTCATATCGTCAAAGTGAAGCCGCCATCCGGCGTCAGTGTTGTGCCGGTGATGTAGCTGGCCTCGTCCGAGCACAGGAATACAATGGACTGGGCGATCTCCTCCGGGCGACCCGCTCGTCGCGTATGAACGCGTTGTTTCAGGACTTCGTCGTAGATCTCGTCACCGATTAACCCGCGCAGCCGGCGATGCATCGGCGTATCGATGACTCCCGGACACACAAGATTGACCCTGATTCCCTGCGGCGCCAGCTCCGCGGAGACACTCGTCGTCAGCCCGATCAGCCCATGCTTTGAGGCGACATACGCTGAGCCGGTAGGGAAGCCGAGGAAAGAGTTTACGGAGCCAATGTTGACGATCGCGCCGCCATGGCCGCCCGCAAGCATCGCTCTAGCCTCGTACTTCATGCAGAGAAAGGTTCCTTTCAGGTTGATGTCGAGAACTCGGTCCCACTCTTCCTCGGGCAAATCCGTGATTCCAGAGAACTGCCCCTCGATGCCAGCGTTGTTCACAGCGTAGTCGAGGCGCCCAAAGGTTTCAATCGTGTGTTTGACCATCTGTTCCACGTCCTTTGCAACGGAAACATCCGTCTTTACGAAGGTTGGCGTGCCTCCCCGCGCCTCGATCTCGCAAACGAGTTCAACCAACTCGTCCACCCGCCGCGCAGCGAGTGAAACCTTGGCTCCCATCGCTGCGAAGGCTACGGCCGTTGCTCGCCCGATTCCACTGCTTGCTCCAGTAACCAGAGCAACTTTGCCGCTCATGCTTGTCATCTCTTATCTCCAATGGTCATTGCCAGCCTGACTCGATTCCACGGCGCCTGAAGGATTGCGCTTGAACCGCGGCTGAAGGCCGTCAGTTGCTGGCGAAGGTTATGCCGACGCACACCTTTGCCTTGCCGGGCGCAATGCGGGCCGACCGATGCGGGATAGTGACGCTGCTACTTGGAATCCAGGTTCCAGATGTCGTGGATAGCCTTCCAGGTCCCGTCCTTCTCCTTCCTCCAGGTGCACAAGTACTTTCCCTTCTCTTTGACAAGCTTACCGTCGGGTCCCTTGAACGAGTCTTCGTAGGTGCCGGCTGTGAAGCCGAGATCGCCGCTCGTCGACACTCCCGCGTGGACTGTCTTCCAGGAGATTGAGAAGGTCGGGTCGGCGAAATACGATGCCCAAACCTTCTTCGCAGCGGTTCGCCCGATAGCCATGGGCTCATTCGGTGGATATGCAATCGCATTCTCAGCGTAGAACGACGCCACGCGGTCCACGTCCTTCGCCACCGCAGCCTTCGACCAGTCGTCATCAAGGCGCGTCAACGCCTTCGCCATCGCGTCGGGGTCGGCTGCCAGTACGTAAGAAGCTGAGAAAAGTAACACGATCGCGCCACCCGCGGTGAGAATAGACCTCAGACTCTGCAGACTCTTATACCTAAAGAACCTGTTCATGTTTGCTCCTTTCTGGTTTCAATAATCAATCGGAGATTCAACGGCACGGCGCCTTCCGAGGAACAACGGATTCGAAAAGCTGTTTCAACCCGGAAGGCCTCAAGGTAGATTGGGGAACTGGCAACCCTTGGCTAGCAGACCACTCCGTGCTCACGCTGGCTCTCGTATTCATCGGCGTCGAAATAGCCCCTAGACTTGGCGACGAGACCGCCCGCGTCGATCTGCCATTCCTCGAATCCGCTGATTCGGACCCGTTTGCCGGTTCCACCCGGCCCGGAGTTTGTCCCTGTTAGCGTCCAATGAAACTCGACTGCTTGTGGTTTCTCGATCAAGTGATCCATTGTCACGACCAGATCCGGAAAAGCCGTCATGAAACCCTTTGCCACCTCGGTGATGGCTGCTCTTCCCACGGCAGGAGCCGCATCGTTAACGCTGAGCGAACCGTTTTCCGCGAAGAACGAAGTGACGCTTTCCGGACTCTGGCTGCACCAGGCTTTGGCATAACGTTTCGCAAAATCATCCAAATTGGAAGGCATTGTCGCTGTCTCCTATTTCGTTCCTGACAGCCTAGGGTAAAAATTCATGGCGTCCACCGCCGCTCAAACGGTACCATCGCGATTCCTTTCGCGTAAAACAAGGGACTCAAGGTAAATCAGTTAATGAGAAGTTAAAGGTGTGCCGGTTCAGAGTTCCATCCCGGTAACTAAACCACTTCAGCTTCGGGTGCGTCGGATCGACGTGGTCAATCGAAGTCCATGCTGTTATTGCGAGTTCACTCTCCTTCCCAACGACAAGTTGGGTTGGATATTCGTATTAAGCCCCGCTCAATGTACCTTCAAGTTTGGTGTGCCCAGGCTGGTATGCAAAGGGATGAAAACCTCTGAGATTAAATTCTGAAACTTGCCCTCTATGTTTTGGCGCCGCCGTCTGTGTCGTGGCTCTTGCCGCCTGTACTTCATAAACATCATAGCTTGCACAACCACACATGTCCCCTTCACTTAGTGCAGCCTGTATGTCGAAGAAACGAATTGCTTCCACATTCTTTCCCGATCTTATGAGAATGTACCGGCCAGGTGGAACATGGGCCAACACCTCTTGGTTTCGATAAAAGGCTGTACCCAGTAAACGGGTTTCCAACGAACTTAGGAGTAGGTCCCTTCGACGCACACCGTCTTTGGATCGAGAGTAGCACAACCGAAGGGTTGAGCGGAAATTATGCAGACAATAAAAAGCTTCCATCGGGTCAAAGGAGGCCATTCTCTCTGTAGCTAAGTTATTGCTTAATGGGTGGAGCGCCATGTTATACGAGTCACGGGCGCTTCATGACCCATTGTTTTGCAGCCTCAAGTTCCCCCGCAGAGAAATGTCTGATCTCGGCAGACACAAAGTGTGACGCCAAATGCTCGGCGACATTTCCCAGGGCGGAATCGGTTACGAGGGCAATCTTCTTGATGTGCTTCTGGTGATCTCGCACGAAACGGAAGTGGGCCGCCATGGCTCCGAGGCCTTCCCATCCGGGGAATGTAGGGGCTTCGATGATTAGACCCGCGAGATCTCCGGTCTCTCGAATGTGTGGGTCGACCGATTTCGCGAGTTCCACAAAGTCGCCTTGCTCGAGAGCGGACTTTGGTCGCACGTACAAAATGGACTGCGCAGTGTCGAGGGTGTGTTCGATCATGATTTGCTCCTTCGGTATTGATTCCGTCTAACGCTCCGGTCGAACGGCCGTGCACTGCCGCATGTGCCTTGGCACGTCATCCATCATGGTCCGCTGCAACCGGTTGAGGGGCCAATCTTCGCCCCATCATCACAAGGTCGCGTTCGATGTCTCCAAGCCGCGCGACACGGGGCATAAACCCCCAACGCTCAAATCCGTGATGCTCGAAAAGGCGAAGACTGGGCTGGTTCGATGCAAATATCGTCACGGCAAGCACTTCAATACCGAGCGCCGGCGCTTCCCGGATGGCCTCTCGTAGCAGGTACGTACCGAGGCGCTTCCCTTGATAGTCAGGATGCAGATAGATCGCCAAATCTGACGTGATGTAATAGCCCGGGCGCTCGTTCATGAAGTAAAAGAACCCCAAGTACCCAACAACTCCGCGGCCGGGGGCATCGCGATCCTCCGCGACCCATATCGGGCGACGACTACCGCTATGCGTCACGAACCAGTGCTCGCGTGCGGCTACGGTTATCGGATCGAGATCACAACTGCTTTCGCGAGTCACGACCGCGAGGTTGTAGATCTCGACAATCTGCGGCAAATCCTGGATGACCGCGTCTCTGCGAGTGAATCTCATAGCTGCAATCCGTTTGCTGCGGAATACTCCGGTGTAAGTTGTAAGCACAAGCTTCGATGAGGCTCGCGCCGCTAGGTCGTACGCCGATCGTTCCAGGTCAGGCGTGCCCTGTTTCTTACGCGTCGTCTGCAACGGGTGGTACGGCGTCGCTGTAATTAGCCCCAGCCATTAATCAGCTCTGCCAATCTTGCGCACGACATCGCCCACACGGACAACCCCCGGGCGGACCACGCGTGCATTGATTCCCCGCAGGTTCAAGGATCGACCTTCGGGTGACGATATGAACGCCAGTGCGTCGAGGCCGAACCGCGCGGCAAACTTCTTGCAGCCGGTGTGCGGTTGGTCCGTTACAGCGATAACAGCCGTCCCGATCTCTAATTGCGTCCACGCTGGCAAGTTGGCTACGCTCAGATCCAGGTCGACATAGAGTTGATCGCCCGCCAGGGGCCACTGCTCTAAATGACTGGCCAACAAGGCAATGACGCGGCTGTTCATCAGGTTCAGCTGCATGTCCGGATGGGGGGTGCCATCATTGGTACGGGAGCTTCCCCGCGTGCACCACGTGTCGCCGACGAGGCCAGTCACTAGATCCAGCTGTCCGAGTTGGAGTACCTCGCGGGCTTCGACCGCCGGTCGTCGCACGATGAGGTTGAGCACTCCCTCGTCTTTGGGCGACTCCCGGATCGAGGCCAGGCCAGCGGCGAGCACTTCTTGGGTCACGTGATTCAAGGGTACTGTCCTCTTAGGGTAAGACGCCGAAGGTTTGAATTCACCGGACGGACGCGACCGGTGCGACGCGCCGCTTGTGGCCGGTCCGGTGGAATGATGGGTTGGGCGTAACCATTCACTTTCTCACCATTTCCATGACTTTACAAACAGTTCTCCAATTGCGATCTGTCATCGGCACACCCAATAGTTTCTCGGTACTTGCTGCGAGCTTTGATCTACCCACTCCTTCAGGCGCATGTAGATAAAACACGCCATCGCTCAGATGAAACCGTTCGCTCTCCTTCTTCAGGCTGAAGAGTTTCTCTAGATCAGGGCTCTTGGGGCTGGAGCCGAGAAAGCCAAGATGCAAACTGCTGGGGTCAGTTTCAGCTTCTGGAAAAGGGTTTTCCGCAATTGCTTTCTCTATTGCTTCGAGTCCGAGAATGAGGATGTAGGGTTCGAAACCATGGCGCTTCTTGATTTCAGCGGCTAGATGTTTGGAGAGTTGTAAAGGGTTCTTTTCTGCGCTCTGGAATACAGCATTGCCGCTTTGAATATATGTTTTGACCTTTCGTGCGCCAATGCCTTCCAGAATGGTAACAAGTTTTTTCATCGGCAAAGAGTTATTGCCACCAACGTTGATACCTCGGAAAAGGGCTATGTAAGTATTCATTCGATCACCGTTTGAGGTCTAGCACCGGTAACGCCCAACGTCACGCATGAGCCTTGTCGGGCCCGTCGCGGGCACGACGTAGTGCTCGATGCGGTTGTTGGGCTCTCTCTTAGTCAGCGCCTTCATCTACCGGGATCAGAATCTCGTTCCGCCGAAAAAACCACGGGGTAAAGGGAGGATTGTAGCGGGCCCATACGGGATCGCCCACAATGGTAAGGCCCCTTTCATGAATCCACGACTCCAACTCCATCCTGTATCGAAGGTAGTTCTTTTCGCTCCAGAAACCGGAGTAGCGCACCGCGGCCATCCGACGCGCTGGCACCTGACGCAACGTGACCTGTGGGTCCTCCGGCTCTGGAAGGGTTTCCAGAGTGTACGAGGCTGGCATCATGAAACTGACAGCCCACCTTTCCTGGACACGCTGCTGTCCTACGGGCGCCGTCATCTTGATCTTCTCCCCCGTTGGCTCTTGGGATACGGGGGCCGTCATCGCCACTTTGTTGCGCGACCGGTTGTCGCCGGAGATGTAGCGAAAGAGCCTGTTGAATGCCTTGTTTCCAGCCTCTTCAAGATCTCCTTCCACGACGGTTTCGGCGAGCGATGTGGGGGGCATAATCGCGGATCTCGAACTTGTCGTCCTTTTTCACCACCTTGTACGTAGCCTCTTCGATCGCCATGGCATCCATCGCTCCAATGATTATGAAAGCTGCTGCAAGTATGATTCGCATTGAACGTTTCAAGACCCATCACCTCTAATGAGTTATATACTCGCCCAACGAATTGCGCTTTGCCCGCCGCGCTTTTTGGCGGTCGGGGGGAAGCGCGGGTTAGGCTTTCGATTGATTGAGATTGTAGATCATCACCATTTGCAAGCAATATCCAAAAGGGCTTCGGTATCTCGAAGGTACGTTTTCGGGCCCTAAAAGTGCCCTTTAAGGTCATAATTCTGTCCCTTCCTGCAAAAATCTTCAAGTAAATCAGCTACTTCCCTCCGTTCGTCGCCGCAGGTTTTATCCTTTGATCACATTGTGGACAGAATAAACCTTGGGTTCGACGGGCGTCACTCCGGCTTTGTTCAGAATCAGTATCCATGTCTTGCCCAAGTCTTCAAAAAACGCGGCCGATTCCCAAATATCCGTCACAATAATACTTCCATCTTCCTGGCGGGCGGCAACATGGTACAGCCGCCCCGATGGTTTTCCCTGACCTGAGGCCTCCAAATCACGGATGGCTTGGTTGTATTTCTGAGTATCCATTGTCGCTAGACTAAAGACTGTGATGATGGTATTTTTCATTTATGTATATGTGTTTTGTTGGTTTGTGTTTTTGTTGCGTTAGATTCGCTCCGCTCCATCCCCGCCAGTGAGCGCTTGCACCTTCTTCCGCTCGTCGTGGGGGTTGCGACTCGGTGTTTAACGTGTGCCCTCACGTGACATTGGTTTTCAATGGAAATGGGCGTGAGCGCCCGGAGCAAGCGCTGTAAAGTTCGCCGTTTTGTCGTAATGTCGACTGGTGTGGCAACGTTCGGCCCCACTCGCAGAACGTCCTGGGAGGACTGGGCCATACATTGAAAGGAGTACCTCATGAGGTGTCGTCTCGCGTCCCTCGCCCTTCTTCTTGTATCCGCTTCGGCATCGGCACAGGATGCCACTAGTCCATCGTTTCGGGCGTACAGCAAATTCGATTTCGTCTCCGGTGAGAAGATCGTTGCCATCGAAGACTTCACTCACGACGCCATCGGGGATTTCCCAGGGAAGTGGAACACCGACGCTTCTGGCGAAATCGTGACACTTTCGGGACAAAACGGGCGATGGCTTAAGCTGACGAAGGGGGGGTCTTCACGCCGGAATTCATCACGGCGCTGCCCGATAACGTGACGGTGGAGCTGGACCTCTTGTCGCCCCCCGGCTTTTCCGGAGGATTTCCGCTCGAGATCGCGCTGGTTGAACTCGCGGACCGGAAGAGAGTCGCGGACTGGGAGAGCAGCCCAAACACCATGGCCGTGACGGCATTCCCAGGCGCCGGTGGTGGCGACGAGTCTCTGGGTACGTCCACTACGACGACGCGACAGGATGGCGTCGACGGCACGTCCAATTCAGTGAAGACGAACCAGCTCGCGGTGAACGGCAAGATTGTACACGTTGCGCTGTGGCGGCAAAGGCAGCGGGTTCGCGTCTACATGAACGAAGAAAAGGTGTGGGACCTTCCGCGCGCGGTCTCCGCGTCGGCGAAACTCAACTCGCTGGTTTTCTACATCCGTGGTGGATGTGGCAACTGTGAGTACTACCTCGGGAACCTCCGCGTCGCCGCGGGTGCTGCCGACACTCGGAACAAGCTGCTGACTGAAGGCAAGTGGGTGACGCGCGGCATTCTGTTCGACGTGAACAGCGACAAGGTCAAAGGCGAATCTTTCGGCGCGCTGAAGGAGATTGCCGGCGTTCTTATGGACAATGCAGCCCTGAGAATTCTGATCGTCGGTCACACCGACTCGGACGGCGACGCCGCTGCGAACATGGATTTGTCGAGGCGGCGGGCCGCGTCGGTGAAGGCGGCGCTCGCGCGGGAATTCGGTATCAATGCCGATCGTATGGAAGCCGATGGCAAAGGCGCGACGCAACCCGTCGACAAGAACGACAGTCCCGCAGGCAAAGCCAATAATCGCCGCGTCGAGTTCATTAAGAAGTAGGCTGGCGTTCGAAGCGCCCTTTTACGGGGGCTATCGAGGATCGTCCAATGGGTGTGTGATCGCTGCCCAGTTCAATTTTCTCGTTGAACATCGAGAAGATCGCCGAGTGGCGCCGATGCCCGGGTTGAGCGAGACGACGGCTACGTCGGCTTATTCTCTGGTTGGCTGATCGATGAGCGCCGCGAGCGCGCGCCAATCGAACTTCTGGTACATCTGATAGATCGCGTTGAGTACCGGCGGGTCGGGCGAACCTTCCAGATACACGTTAATCGTGCGCACTTCGACCAGCGATTTCCGTGCGCGCCAGAAGTCGTAGTTCGGCGTCAGGACCCGGCTCACCGTGTTTGTGACGGTATCGCGGTCGCGTATGCTCGCTCCGGTGACGCGCCATTCGGTCCGGGCAGGATCGGTATCTAGGATTGCCGGCAGCTTTCGCTCCGCCGGCGTCATGCGATTCAGCTCGGCGCGCATGTCGTCGGTGGACCTGAACGCCGTCCTGGCGCTTGCGCGGTCTTCGTTTTCGTTCTTCTTGAACTGTTCTCCGGCGTCGCGCTCGGCATCCTCCATCGCCTTGCGCAGCTTGGCGACTTCGGCGGCAGGCTGGACTTGCGCGAGTACCTTCAACGTTTCTTCGCGCTCCTTCTTCCGCCGCGGCGCCTCTTCCAGCCAACGCTCGTACGGGGTCTTTTCAAGCACCTTCTGGTACTGCGCGCGCCGCTCGCCATTGTTCCCCTCGGCGCTGGCGATCAAATAGTTGTAATAGTCCTCGCGTGACACGGCGTGCCACGGGAACTCGGCACCTGGCGTAAACCAGGTCCAGAGCGAGAAGTCTTCGTTGGGTTGCAGGTGGCCGCTCGCGGACGTGCCGTAGGTCACGATCGAGAAGGGTGTGCGTGGCCAACGCCCCTGCTGCTCGACGAATATTACTCGGCCCTGCGGGTCGAGCTCGCCATGCATGTTCTCGTCGCTGTTGACCGCGAAAATGATTTGACCGCTCGCGGGCTTGAACGCTGCCTTGTTCGCTGCAAAGCTCGGGTAGAAGAACGAAAGCCGGTATTGGTACGGGATGACATAATCGGCGTGCTCAGAGTGGCCCAACCCCTCCCGACTTTTGCCGGCACCCCCGAAGAACGGCGTGACCTCGAAGCCATCGGGGTGCGCGAGCTCCGGTACCTGCTTGAGCAGCCGCTCGATGCTCTGAAGCCGCGCGAGCGCGGCCGCCCGGTTCTCGCCGGTGAGATACGGGCCCATCTCGACCGTGCGTGGAAGCCAGCCCGTCTGCGCATGGGCGGTGGACACGATCGCACTGCACAACAACGTGAGAACTGCTGCCATTCGTTCCATTTGGTGGGACCTCCGTTGCGTTCTGACGCGCGGCTCGCCATGCACTGTGTTGATCGTGACGTTCTTCTTGGTGACGCACATGCAAATCTCTCTTGGAGTGCGTAACGGCGCGCCCCCTTCTATTCGAAGCTCAACGCTTGACCCAAAGTCTATCCGCCTTGTTCGGAGAATGCTCTCGACGGTGCGAGCGCCGGCCGCTGCATGCCGTTGTTAGACCGCTCGTTGGCAACGTTCACATGCGACGCCGTGACACCAGCGGTGCTGCGCGGACGAACTCATTGGCCGCTGCCTCCTCAAGCATCCATCGGCCCATGGCCTCATACGAAACGGGTGACCAGGAGTTTAGAGCGCCGTTCCAGTTCGCCGAAGCCACGGGACGCTCATCCTTGCCGCGAGAGTTCAGGCCGCCGCGGACGAGGGTCCAGCGAAGCGATGAGAACGCCCCGTTACCGAGCGCATCTATTACCGCTTGCTGTTCACGAGCTCCGCGGCCCATTGTCCCAGGCATCAACATGAAGAAGCGCATGAGCCGGCTTGCAGGTTGCCCTGGTAGTGAAGTGAGCAACGTGTTGATCATGACGATGCGGTCGACGCCTGCAGCCAACATTGACTCCTCAACCGCGGCCATGTTCGCTGAGAGCAAGGCGGAATGCTCATGGGTCGTTGCCGTAACTCCGAGTGCGGTGAGAACGGCATCTGCACCGGCGAATGCCTTCATGAGGGCGGGGCGATCGCCGAGAGACTGGACAACAGCAACGCGAGATCCGCCCGGCACGTCGGTTATGCGTTCCGGCCGAGAACGGACGATGGCAGTGAAACTCATTCCTGCTGCTCGGCACACGCCGAGTATTCCCTGGCCGAGACCACCTGCGGCGCCGATGATGGCCACATGATGCGGTAGTGATCGAGATTGGCTATCGGCTGTCGGCGTCGTCATGGTAGAGAATGCTCCAGTGAGCGTCGTCAGCGGTCTAACGTGTGACATAACCGGCGGTAAAAATAGCATAACTTTGTGACTGTCCGGTTGATGGAAGGGTTATGCGTCGTCCTCAAGAACCTGAACTGCTCCAACTCACTTCCGAGAATGGCAAAGCCACGACTTACGCCTGGCGAAGATTTGCATTGGAGATACGACGCGACAGCCATAGTAGATATGCACCGATAACAACATCAACCGAGAAACAAAAAACGGGATACCAACCAGGAACACTAGCGTTTGTGATGAACTGACTATGCGTCAAGTCGTACAGCCCGTGAAGTATCCAGAAGGCACCGACCACTACGGCTGACTGACGGACGCTCACAGATGCGAAAACCAGCCCAACTACGACAAACGGAACACCGTAGATCATTTCCTTAACGCCCACAGCCTGCTCACCGGCATATAGAGCAAAGGATGCGTACAAGCTAGGCAGAGTGAGCAGGCCTAATGAATACAACCAACGCTGCCCACGGATGATCCGTGCCAAGACTATCGTGAGAACACCTACCGCCACACCAATGAGGGCTTCAATCAAGACTCTCTCCTTCCTTTAGACGCCTAACGTTGCCAATTACCGGCCCGCGACGGCCGGCGAAGCCGGCTATTGCGGGTTTGGTTGATTGGCGGGTTAGGTTCCAACTCAAGGACTTGAGAAATTACTTTCTGGCCTTTGCTGACTATGCGAAACACACAGGGCCACAGTTCATTTGTTCCTGATGTTTACGTAGTTGACTGGATTTGCGTTTCCACGTTTGAAGTAGTGCGCAATCGATTTCCCGATGTACTTGTCTCGTACTGTCCTATGTGCGACGCTTCCAGTGAACTCCCATCGTCCTGCAATTTGCACTTCGCTTCTTGCGCGTGTAGTGTAACTTGCAGTGCCCGCCGGTTGCCAGGCGCCAATCTTGTAGACCTCCTGTACTACGCCATTAGCGACCGACAATACGTATTCAGCCTTCTCCCGATCGATTCCAGTCTTCCAGACACCACGAGTTGCCTCCCAAAGCTGAGTGGCGTTCATGCCGGGTTTGTACAGCTTTGCAATCCGTATGAGAAGCGCGGGCTCGGTGATTTGAAGAGTAGGCATGGTGTCAAATTGAGGTGGAATTGTGGAACCTAACCTGGCAGGTGAGGCGCGTGGTCTTCCGCGTCGCCTCGACCTGCGTGTTGGGTCCTCATTTGATGTAGTAACCGGAAACTCTCCACGTTCCGTCCTTGCCCATCATGGGAGTGACCGTTTCGATCGCCGATTTCTTGTTTTCAAACGAGGTCCCGAACTGGATCACGACGTATTCGCCATCGGGAGCACCAGGCAATGATGTCTTGTAGGTCTTGGTCTTCACCTGTCTGGAAATCGGCTTGCCAAGAGGCTTCCTCACGGCCTGCAACGACTGTTCCCACTGCTCCTGTTTGACGGCATTTCGGAAAAAGCCTGCTGCCTCCTTCCAGCTCTCGCCGTATTTGCCTTCGTCAACGAGGCCGAGCCATTTCTCCGCTGCGGCCACCGCGGCTTTCTCCTTATCCGAGTCGTCTGCCACGCCAGTGACGGCAGCAAGGATGAGGCTCAGAGCGAGTAGACATGCGACCTTGCGAAACATTTTTTCTTCTCCTTTCTTTGACCCAACGTACCGGCGTTCAGCTGCGCCATGTGCTACTTCGGGCCATGAAGAACGTCGTCGTCCCGATGACCTGAACCTCTTTGACGACTTCAAAGCCGAATCTCCTGTAGAAAGCCACGTTCTCAGCCTTGTCTGTCTCGAGAAATCCAGATGCCAACTGTCCGTCGAGCGCCGAGCAATAGATGGTCATTAGAAGTCGACCAACTCCCTTGCCCTGGACCTCTGGATCAACGCCGATTGGTCCAAAGTGCCAATGAAGACCGGCGGCATCGTTCTGAGCCCACGCCGCGAGCCACGAACTGACGCGAAGCGTAGACCGGAGCCCGAAGCCACGAAGCATTGATGGAACAAAACGGACTTTCTGCCCTAGAGAGAACTGGCATCCCGGGGATTCGACCCAGTGCATGAAGCCAACCACCTTCGGCCCTTCCATCGCAACCAGCCGACGGCCGCGAAACAGCGCGAGTCCAACCCGAAAGAACACCCGGTTTCGTTCAACGACGGAGTCGGCTCCAAAGGCCGCAAGATGAATTGGATTCTTGGCAAACGCACGCGACAAGACGTTGATCGTTGCGTTCATGAGTTCCGGTCGCCAGTCAACCACGTCCACCCGAGCACCTGACCTTTCTTAGGCGGCTAACGAATTGCGCTTCACCCGCCGCGCTTTTTGGCGGTCGGATGTAAACGCGGGTTAGCCAGCCAGTCGCGGTTTTCGACGACTCTGGCGGCGTTCACGCCGATGCTGTTACCGCCCAACTTCATACCGCAGTCGAACGACACCGTCCGTGTACTTCTTGGACGAGCGCAAGCGAAGCGGCACATCCCGATGACGCGGCGCCACGAGCGGAATACCTTCGCCGATGAAGAGCGGCATCACATGGATGTCGAACTCGTCGATCTCGCCAGCGTCCAGGAAAGAGGCGATCAGGCCGGCGCCGCCCATCATCCAGATTTGTTTGCCCGGAGTTGCCCGCAGACGCTGCGCGAACGCCTCCACGGGCTCCGATACGAATTGCACGCCTGGAGCGGGGCGTTTGGGTGGCTTCCGCGAAAACACATAGTTCGCAAGTTTCGTGTCGAAGAGGCCTTTGGTCTTGCCGCGCTCCTTGTAGTAATTCAGAAGCCAGTCGTAGGTCTTGCGACCCCAAAGGATTGTGTCGATGGTCCGATAGAACTCCTTCATGCCGTAATCGACGTTGCGAGGTCGCCGATTGAGCCATTCGACGTCCCCGTCCGGCCTGGCAATGTACCCGTCAGCGCTGGTCGCGATGTAGACGATGATCTTGCGTTGTGTCTTCATGACGGAATCAAAAGTCGGCTGGCTAACGAGCGAGAGCTGAGCGGTGCCCGCCGCTTTTGGCGGGCATCCGCTCCAGCGATTTGTTAGCCAAGTCGGGCGGCATGGTTTCAAACTCTACGATAGACCTCTCGGCGATGCCGAACGTAGTGAACGATTACCTGCATGGCTGCTTTGTCAACACGTAGACAACGCGATAATCTCCGATACGTAGCCGGTATAACTGTTCCGTCCCCGCCAACTTGATTGACTGGTCTGGAAACGGGTCATCACCCAGTGCTTCGATGCGCTTCATTATTCGCGCCACCATCGATTTCGACAATGGACGCAGGTCTTTCTCGACAGATGGCTTCAGAAGGGCTCTATGAGTTGCCATCTCTTGTCAACCGTCGCTTCATCTCCTCCAAAGGAATCGGGTCTTCGAATCGACGCTCGGCAACTCTTGCCAAGTCATGCAAGTCTTCCATCAATTTCTGATACCGTCTGAGCGACAAAATGACTCCAGTCTTCTTGCCCTTGGCGTCAATCACGAACTGCTCATGTAAAGAAGTCATTACTGGTGCTCCCTCCATTGTTTCGATAAACCAACTCTAGTGACATTATATACCCGTCAGAGAATGGCGGTGTCGATCGGAATCATAAACGGACGTTTCAAGCCAGGACTGGCTAACCGCTTGGGGTTAGCCGCCACGGCCAGAATAAAGTTAAAACAAAGAATGCTGTTGAATTTGGCAATGCCTATGAAAGAAGCCGCTGGCCGTGGTAGGCTGCACCCTTTCGTTAGGCGGCATGGGAACATTCCACCGTATCATGTAGAACATGGAGCCATCAGGTTCTCTCAACCGGGGACAGAGTATGGGCATCGCGGGCCAAGAGCCAGCGGCCGTCGAGCTGTTTGCGGTATACCGTGATCCGATGACCGGCGAGCTGCGTCGCTTCCCCGCCTGCGCGCGGGGTCACCGACAACGCGTCCCGGCTCCGCGTGTACGCGACTTCGCCGATGACTACGACCTCTTCCAACTCGCTGCTGCAACGGATCCGAACCTGTTGGTGCGCGGCCGAGAAGTTGGCGGAGAATCCATCCCGGCCGAACGGCGCTTGGCCCGGACTGAGGAACACGACATCGTCCGCCATCAACGTGAGCAAGCGGACCAGATCGCCGGCATTGACGGCATTGATCCAGGTCGAATGAACCTCGCGGATTTCTCGTTCATCAGGTCCCATCTGCTACCTCCGCCGCCGGTTGTTAAGCCGCCTAACGCTCGGCATCAGCCGCCCGCCGCTGCTTTTGGCGGCGGGTCGGCTGGATGCAGCGTTAGACGGAATCAAGGTAATTCTCCGAGCCAGGGGAAAGCACACCAAGCGAGCCACGAAAAAAGGCCGGCGTGAAAGGCTAGGTTCAACGAGAATCGCGGCGCTCTCCGATTGGCGCGGTAGACCAAGATAAGGCATCCGATTGCCAGCAGGTTATATCCAACCACTATGATCGTGTGTACTAAGCCGTGGTACTTCAAACCGTAGTGCCAGCCTGAGCTGAGGTCAATTGCCGAGAGAACTGCAAGAATGATGAAGAGCACCAACGAGCGACGAGGTGTGGCTTCCTGACCCTTGAACAGCAAATACGACCACGCAACAAAGGCCAAAGTCACAGGAATAACTGCGACGAACTACAAGATGACATGGTGCATCGGACCTGAGGTGATATGCGTCGTCAGCCAGTCCGTGAGAAGCATAGCGACGATCGTAACCGATGCGCTCAACGGCGAAAAACGTGATGGGACACCTGAATGGATAGAAGCAACTCCAAATGCACCGACTCCCAACGCACCGAGAAACGTGAGAATAACTGGTCGATTCTCGGTCCATCTCACCATATCATCTCTCCGTCTAACTAATGATTAAGCAGAATATCGCACTCTGCAATATTGGCAAGTTTTCTGTTTATTTGCCCTCTGAAGTATGAGTCAAACCCTTTCTTAAGTCAAAAAATATCAAAAAGATATTGCTATTTTCAGCACATTGTAATAGATAGAAAAAATTCTTCCTATTCCCATCCTCAAAATTCTGTCTATTTGCGCAACCATAGATCAAAAACCCAAGCTCCTTGACCAGATGAGGGAAATCTTCCGGACACGGCACTATAATATCCGCACTGAGCAAGATTTGATAGAGACATACCCCGCTCCCCTTCAAAGAGGGATTGGAAAGATTCTTCAACATAGGTCGTCGATAGTTGGCCTTATGGGATTCAATTAACGCATACCAAAAGCCCACGGCGAATCAAAAGACGATTCGATGTGGTGACCGACCCACCCCCCTGAAGTCCCACCTTGAAAAAAAGGGGGACGAGTGGAGGGGCTTATTCAAGAAAGGGGGGACTAGTTAGGAGCTACCGGGAATCGCACGAGACGTTGGATCATCTGGACGCTTGTAGTAACATGGAGGGGGCAACATCATTCGTTTGGTTGAAAGAGAAAGGAAATCATGCACGTGCGCGTCCGTTTTGCTCCCAGCCCCACAGGACATCTACATGTGGGCAACGCCCGCACCGCAATTTTTAATTGGCTCTTTGTCCGCAAAACCAGTGGGGATTTTATTCTGCGCATTGAAGACACCGATTTATCCCGCTCCGAGCAGCGCTTTGAGGAGCTCATCTATGAGGATTTGCGCTGGCTTGGCATGGAGTGGCAAGAAGGGCCCGATAGGGGAGGGAGTCTAGGGCCTTATCGACAAAGCGATCGGTTACGTCTTTACCAGGAAAAAGCCATTCAGTTAGTGGCTGAAGCCAAAGCCTATTACTGTTTTTGCTCGGAAGAAGAATTGGGACTTCAGGCCGAGCAAGCCAAACAAGCCGGGATTACCTGGAAGTATCCGGGAACATGCCTCAAACTTTCGGCCGATGAAGTTTCTCGCCGACTACAAACCAATCAGCCTGCCGTCGTTCGATTGAAGACCCGTTCCGGTCCGATCCGGTTTCAATCCGTCGTCCATGGACCGATGGAGTTTTCGAGCGATGTGATCAGCGATCTGATCTTGATTCGTTCCAGCGGACTACCCACATACAACTATGCGGTTGTGGTTGATGATGCTTTGATGGAGATCACCCATGTGATCCGTGGCGATGATCATCTCTCGAATACGCCGAAACAAGTCTTGATTTATGAGGCCTTTGGCTGGCGAGTCCCCGAATTTGCTCACCTCTCCACAATACTAGGAAGCGATCATACCCGTTTGAGCAAGCGGCATGGAGCCACATCGATTAAAAACCTTATGGACATGGGGATCCTCCCTGAAGCCTTGGTGAATTATTTGGCTCTGCTGGGTTGGGCCCCTGCGGAGGGGCAGAATGAAATTTTGCCCATAGAGCAGTTAATTCAATCCTTTGACTTAAGGCACGTTTCAAAAAGCCCGGCTGTGTTTGATTTGACCAAACTCTATTGGATTAATCGACACTATCTCGCAGCCTCCAGTCCGGCCCGAATCGTTGAGCTCGTGATCCCCTATCTCCAACAAAGTGGACTACTTGGAGAGCTGGACGGAAGACTTCGGGAATGGATTCCGAAGCTGACGGATGCGTTTTTGGGAGGCGTCGATCATTTGAGCGAATTTCCAGCCAAAGTCTCCCTGATTTTTGAATTCGACCCGAAAAAATCGCTGGAAGTACAATCAGTTAAAGAAGTTATTGGAACTGAAGGAGCGCGGGAAGTCATTCAGGCGCTCCATGACGAACTGGCTTCAAGAGCCGGACGAGTTGTGGAAAATTGGAAAGAGATTGTGGCCGGAGTAAAGAGCAAGAGCGGCAGGAAAGGGAAACACCTCTTCCACCCGATCCGAGTTGTACTAACCGGAACGGAGTCAGGTCCGGAACTCGATAAATTGGTTCCTATAATAGAGGAAGGGAATCGCCTGTCACTTCCCAAACCGATCCAAAATTGCCAGGAAAGGGTTTCGAGTTTCCTGGCAGAAATTGACTTACTGTCATAAAGGAGGCATCCGTGGCGGGTGGTCCGCGATCTTCGGAGGAAGGGGACGAAATTTATGGGATTCATCCCGTATTGGAGTGTCTGAAATCCGGAGCCCGTAGTGTTGAGAAAATCTATATCCAGAAAACAGCTTCCAGTCGAATCGTCTCCGAAATAGTCCATCTGTGCCGCCAAAAGGGGATTCCTGTCAGATTCGAGCCGGGGGCCTATTTCGAGCGACAGACGAATGGAGCTTCCCACCAGGGGGTCTTGGCCGTCTGTTCCGCTCAAAAGTATAAGGATATTGAAGATATTTTCGAAAGTCTGTCAGCCTGCCCGACTTTGGTCGTATTGGATTCCATTGAAGACCCCAGGAATTTGGGCGCGATTATCAGGACTTGCGCCGCAAGCGGTGTCGAGGGGGTCATCCTTCCTAAGGATCACTCTACAGGGCTAACTTCAACGGTAGCCAAAACTGCTGCGGGAGCCCTCGATCATGTTCAAGTTGCTCGGGTGAGTAACCTGGTCAACGCGATGAAGGAAATAAAGGAGAAAGGGATCTGGATTGTCGGGGTCGAATCAGAGCAGAAGAAGCAATATGATGAACTTGACTATCAGATGCCGTTAGCCCTGGTTTTCGGGAATGAAGGGAAAGGGATCCGTCGCCTTGTCCGCGAAACCTGTGATTTTTTGGTCTCGATTCCCACCCCTGGGAAGATTCATTCTTTGAATGTTTCCGTCGCCGCCGGGGTGGTTCTCTATGAAGTGCTGCGGCAGAGATCCGGAAGGAGGAATCCCCCAAGCAAAAACTAGCCCCCGGACCGATAATTCTTCCTTCACCCGGTTCTGGAGGAGGATTGTTCCAGCTTTTTCCTGATTAGGCCACAGGCTGGAATTTCTTCTTAGGTTTAAGAGGAAATTACCACTTGCGTAATTTTTCTCTTTCTGTTAAATTCTGCATTTTGTCAACGGGCTGGCGTAGCTCAGTTGGTAGAGCAGCTGATTTGTAATCAGCGGGTCGGGGGTTCAAGTCCCTTCGCCAGCTCCAGGCACTCGATTCGAGGCCATTCGACGCAGGACTTGGAGAGATGGCCGAGTGGTTAATGGCAGCAGACTGTAAATCTGCCGCTCCTTGCGAGCTACGGAGGTTCGAATCCTCCTCTCTCCACCATCAGAGCAGGAGCTCTTCACGAATATCAAATCCAGTGCAATCGTTTTTTTGCTTTGCTGCTCAAGAGGTTTGAGAGAATTGCCTGGTTTGGAATATTTTTTTTGACTTGGGCGGGAGTAACTCAGTGGTAGAGTCACAGCCTTCCAAGCTGTTGGTCGCGGGTTCGATCCCCGTCTCCCGCTCCATCAAGCGGGCCCACGTAGCTCAGTTGGTACGAGCGCGTCCTTGGTAAGGACGAGGTCACCAGTTCAAGCCTGGTCGTGGGCTCCAGTTTTCATGCTTATGAGGGCGGGCGAAGTTGAGAACCATTACGGCGATTTTAGATTCAAGCATTAATCGACTAGCGTAGTTAAGGAGACACAGCGATGGCGAAGGAGAAATTTGATCGAAGCAAGCCCCACGTCAACATCGGGACGATTGGGCACATAGATCACGGGAAGACGACGCTGACGGCCGCGATCACGAAGGTATTGGGGAAGCACAACCCGAAGATACAATTTCGGAGTTTTGATTCGATTGACAATGCTCCGGAGGAGAAAGAGCGGGGGATCACGATTGCGACGGCGCATGTGGAATATGAGACGGGGAAGCGGCACTATGCGCACGTGGACTGTCCGGGGCACGCCGACTACATCAAGAACATGATCACGGGAGCGGCGCAGATGGACGGGGCGATCTTGGTCGTGGCGGCGACCGATGGGCCGATGCCACAGACGCGGGAGCACATTTTGTTGGCACGTCAGGTGGGGGTGCCCTTCATCGTGGTGGCGATGAACAAGGTGGACGCGGTGGATGATCCGGAGTTACTGGATTTGGTGGAATTGGAAGTGCGGGAGTTACTGAAGAGCTACAAGTTTCCTGGGGACGAGATTCCGGTGGTACGGGTTTCGGCGCTGGGGGCGTTGAATGGGGAAGCGAAGTGGGAGAAGGCGTTGGAAGAGTTGATGGAAGCGGTGGACACGTATATTCCGATTCCGCAGCGGGAGATTGACAAGCCGTTTTTGATGCCGATCGAAGACATTTTTTCGATTTCGGGACGGGGGACGGTGGTGACGGGGCGGGTGGATCGGGGCAAGGTGAAGGTGGGCGAAGAGATTGAGATTGTAGGGATCCGTCCGACGGTGAAGAAGGTGGTGACGGGCGTGGAGATGTTCAAGAAGTTATTGGATGAAGGGGTGGCGGGCGACAACGTCGGGTTACTGTTACGCGGGACGGAGAAAGACGACGTGGAGCGTGGACAGGTGATTGCCAAGACCGGGTCGATTACCCCGCACACGAAGTTCAAGGCAGAGACCTACATCTTAACGAAGGAAGAGGGCGGGCGGCACACGCCGTTTTTCAAGGGGTACCGGCCGCAGTTTTACTTCCGGACGACGGATGTGACGGGAGTGGCGACCTTGCCGGAAGGGACCGAGATGGTGATGCCGGGCGACAATGTGCCGTTGGAGATTGAGCTGATCAACCCGATTGCCATGGAGAAAGGGTTGCGCTTTGCCATCCGCGAAGGGGGCCGCACGGTCGGCGCCGGCACCGTAACCGACATCGTCCTGTAAGACGCGTGAGCAAGAATTCGGCCCGTGACGGCCAAAAACCGAACCACGGGCAAGACTTTAAGACCTAGAAATAAAGGAAGACCGGGAAAGCGGAAATGCGAGATATCGTTACCCTTCAATGTACCGAGTGTAAGCGGCGAAACTACTCAACCACAAAAAATAAGAAGAAGACGACAGAACGACTCGAGTTTAAGAAGTTCTGCGGTTCGTGTAGATCGCACACAGTTCATAAGGAAACAAAATAACCCGTTATAGAGAAACATAGGCCAGTAGCTCGAATTGGTAGAGCGCCGGTCTCCAAAACCGGATGTTGGGGGTTCGAGTCCCTCCTGGCCTGCCAAATCACTGATCAATGAATCACCGGAGGCTTTTCATTGCTGGAAAAACTCAAGTTTGCTCAGATTAAGCAATTCTTTATCGAAGTTCGACTTGAGATGCGGAAGGTTTCATGGCCTGGGAGGCGAGAAGTCTACGGCACGACGGTAGTGGTCGTTTTTGCGGTCTTTTTTTTCGGAGCCTATCTGGGCCTCATCGATGTGGTGCTCCAGAAGGGTGTAGAATCTATTTTCAAGCTGTTTAAGTAGGCTTTCAGTTTTTCTCATCACTCAATAGATCCCGGCTGCTGACACGGAAGTGTCACGGCGGCACAGGGCGAGCGGAAATTCATGGCAAAGCAGTGGTTCATCGTACATACGTATTCAGGGTTTGAGCGTAAAGTCTCCGAAAGTCTGCAAAGCCGGATCCAGGCCTTTGGAGTCGAGGAAGAGTTTGGGCAACTCATTGTCCCCACCGAAGATGTCGTAGAAATGAAAGGTGGAAAGCGGGTAACGAGTTCAAAAATGACGTTTCCAGGGTATGTCCTGGTAGAGATGGAAATGAGCGACAAGGCGTGGCATATTGTCCGGAACACGCCGCGCGTGACAGGATTTGTTGGTTCGGGACAGAAACCTTCCCCTTTAAGCCAGCAGGAAGTCGATCAGATCATTCATCATGCTGAAGTGACCGCGGAAAAGCCGAAGGTGGAGATGAGCTTTGAGCGGGGTGAATCCGTGAAGATTATTGACGGACCTTTTAACACCTTCACCGGGACCGTCGATGAGATGAATCCAGACCGGAATACATTGAAAGTCATGGTCACTATTTTCGGCCGGCAAACTCCGGTTGAATTAGACTTTTTGCAAGTTGAAAAAGTTTAGTGGGAGCCTGTTACAATAGATAAAGAATGAAGGCGGAGATTGTTGAATGGCTAAGAAAGTAGTGGCTTACGTGAAGTTACAAATTCCAGCCGGGAAAGCGACGCCTGCGCCGCCGGTGGGTCCGGCCTTGGGGCAGCACAGTGTGAATATCATGGATTTTTGCAAGGCGTTCAATGCCAGGACCTCGGCAAAAGACCAGGAAGGCCTGATCATCCCTGTTGTCATCACTGTTTATGCGGACCGGTCGTATTCCTTTGTTACCAAAACCCCGCCCGCTTCAATTCTATTGAAGAGAGCTTGCGGAATTGCCAAAGGATCCGGTGAGCCCAACAAAAGCAAAGTGGGGAAGGTGACGGAAAAGCAGGTGGAGGAAATTGCCAAGCTCAAGATGCCTGACCTGAATGCCTTTAACTTGGATGCGGCAGTCAAGATTGTCAAGGGTACCGCCCGCAGCATGGGCATCGATATTGTCAGTTAATGAGGGAGCGATTATGGGGCGAGTTGGAAAGCGATTTAAGAAGGCTAAGAGCCTAGTCGAGAACAAGGTGTATAAACTGGAAGAGGCGATTCCTCTGGTGAAAAAGTTAGCCACAGCCAAGTTTGATGAGACGGTGGAAATCGCGCTGCGATTGGGCGTCGACCCCAAGCACGCTGACCAGATGGTGCGCGGGACCGTAGTCCTGCCCCATGGATTGGGCAAGATGAAAAAAGTCTGCGTGATTGCTGCAGGTGAGAAGATCAAAGAAGCGGAACTGGCGGGAGCCGATTTCGCCGGCGGCGAAGAACTGGTCGCCAAGATCCAGCAGGAAGGCTGGCTCGACTTCGATGCTTTGATTGCCACACCCGATATGATGAAATCTGTTGGGAGATTGGGGAAGATCCTGGGCCCCAAGGGCCTTATGCCCAATCCCAAGACGGGGACAGTGACCTTTGACCTGGCGAAGGCGATCCAGGAGATCAAGGCGGGCAAGGTGGAATTCCGCGTGGACAAAACCTCAATCATCCACACGCCTCTTGGTAAAGCATCTTTCACGAGCGAGAAGCTCCTCGACAATGCCAGGACGCTCATTGAATCAGTCATGAAGGCGAAACCGGCTGCGACAAAGGGAAAATACGTCCGCAGTATTTTTATCAGTTCGACCATGGGACCTGGAATTTCAGTCGATCAGGTCTTGTTTGAAAAGTAAGCCGAGGGGGGCATTTTTTCATGAATCGTGATGAAAAAGAGCAGGAAATTCAGAAACTGAATGCGGAATTTCAGAAGGCCAAGAATCTTTTTGTTGCTGGCTTTCAGGGACTCACAGTGGCTCAGGATTCCGAGTTGAGGCGGAGCGTTCGAGCGACGGGCTCGAAGTACAAGGTAGTGAAGAATACCTTGGCACAAAAGGCGTCGGAGAAAACATCGGTGGCGCCCTTGAAAGATCAGTTTGTCGGGACCAGTGCCGTGATCTATAACGAGACCGATCCGGTTACCTTGGCGAAGGCCCTGACCGCTTATGCGAAGAACCATCCGCTTTTTGTCTTCAAAGCGGGCATGGTTGAAGGAAGAGTGGTTAATCTGGCGGACTTGGATCAAATCGCCAGCCTTCCATCCAAGGAGGAGTTGATCTCGAAATTAATGTTCTTGTTGAATGCTCAAGCCCAGCGCCTCGCGACGGCCCTATCCGCCGTTTCCCGGAATCTGGCGGTCGTGCTGAACCAGGCAGCAGAGAAGAAGAGTTTTTCAGAATAATTGAAAATAATGGATGATCCTATTTTTCAGGAGGAGATGCTGAATGTCTGACAAAGTGCAAAAGATATTAGAAGAGATTAAGGTGCTGACGCTACTGGAAGCTTCTCAGTTAGTCAAAGGGCTAGAAGAGGCTTTCGGTGTCTCTGCGGCTGCCGCTGCCCCGGTTATGGCTATCGGTGGAGGGGGTGGCGCAGTGGCTGCTCCAGTCGAGGAGAAAACGGAATTTGCGGTCGTATTGACGAATGTTGGCTCTAATAAAATCAATACGATCAAGGCAGTTCGCGAAGTAACCAGTCTTGGGCTGAAGGAAGCCAAAGATTTGGTGGATGGTGCTCCCAAGACGATTAAAGAAGGGGTCAGCAAAGAGGAAGCGGAGACCATCAAGAAGAAGTTTGCTGACGCAGGGGCTGTTGTCGAATTAAAGTAACTACAGGACTCGATTGCTTCTAAGTCTGTATTTTGATTCAAAAATTGATCAAAATCCTGCGGGGGGAAGTGTGCTTCCCCCTCTTCCTATTTTCCCCCATAAGCCTGTATCCAATCCATTTTTCCAGTATTTGAACGTTGTGCCGGGGCCAATCGTTCTCAACTGGTTCCCAAGGAGTTAAAGAGATGGCTGTTTCACCGAACGGGAAACCTAAAGATCGAGTCAACTTTTCGAAAATTCAAACTTCGATTCAGATTCCTAACCTGATCGAGGTCCAGCGGAAGTCTTACGAAAGATTTTTGCAGATGAATCTATTGCCAGAGGAGCGGGAAGACGCAGGACTTCAAGCGGTGTTTAATTCTGTCTTCCCGATCTCAGATTTTCGCGGACTCTCCTCGCTGGAGTTTGTCGATTTTTCGATTGGGAACTGGGAATGTAAATGTACCTATTTGAAAGGTTTATCCCATCTTCGGAGCACTTGCCGCTCCTGCGGGGGGGTCATTATTACCAACCCCTTCTCGATTGAAGATGTGATGTGTTCCAAATGCGGCACTTTCAACCGCAACATCTCCACATTCTGTAATCGCTGTGGTGACCCGGTCAGCCTGAAACTGAAATACGACATGAATGAATGTCAGGAACGGGGCATGACCTATGCGGCCCCGCTCAAGGTGACGATCCGGCTCACCATCTACGACAAAGATCCGGATACCGGGCAGAAAACCATCCGGGACATTAAGGAACAGGAAGTCTACTTTGGTGAAATCCCACTCATGACCGAGAACGGGACTTTCATCATTAATGGGACCGAGCGGGTGATTGTCAGCCAGTTGCACCGCTCGCCCGGCGTGTTCTTCGAGTCGGCGAACGCGAAGACCTACTTCCTGGGGAAAATCATTCCTTATCGTGGCTCATGGGTGGAGTTCGAATACGATCAGAAGAATATTCTGTATGTGAGAATTGACCGGAAGCGGAAGTTCCTGGGAACGATTTTCTTGCGCGCCTTAGGACTCAAGTCTGATGAGGAATTGATCAGATCGTTCTACAAGACCGATCTGATCAGTATTTCCGGAGGAAAGCTCTACTGGAATGTCACGGAGAACCTGATTGGAATCAAAGTCTCCCACGACATCATCAATCCGAAGACGAAGGAACTGCTCTGCCACGCTGGCAAAAAGATTTCGCATACACTTTACAACCTGATCACGAAGGCCCATATCGAAAAGGTTGAGATCTCTGCCAACGATCTGGAAGGCTGCTTGACAGTCGCCGACATCATTAATAAGGAAACGGGAGAGGTGTTGTTGGAGTCCAACCAGGAGATCAAGCCAGACACGATTGCCGTTCTCATCGATGCCGGGATCACGGAATTCTCTTTGTTCAACGCGGAGCGCGATGATATTGGCGTCGTCTTGAGCCAAACCATGCGGAAGGACAGCATCAAAACCACCCCGGAAGCACTGATCGAAATTTATCGCAAGATGCGTCCGGGCGACCCTCCGACCTTGGAGACGGCCACGAATCTGTTTCATGGAATGTTCTTCGATCAGCGTCGCTACGATTTCTCCCGGGTGGGCAGACTCAAATTCAACATCAAGCTTGATCTGAATTCTCCCTTAGACAAGCGAACGCTGGAACCTGACGATTTTTATGCGGTGATCCGCTACTTGCTGAAGCTCCGGAAGAGCATTGGGGCGGTCGACGACATTGATCATCTGGGGAACCGTCGTGTCCGTGCCGTTGGAGAGTTGCTCGAGAATCAGTTCCGTATTGGATTAGTTCGGATGGAACGGGCCATCAAAGAAAAGATGTCCGTGTATCAGGAAATGTCCACAGCGATGCCGCATGATTTGATTAATGCGAAGCCCGTGATGGCGGCGGTGCGGGAATTCTTTGGTTCCAGCCAACTGTCACAGTTTATGGATCAAACGAATCCATTGTCTGAGATCACCCATAAACGCCGGTTGTCGGCCCTCGGACCGGGAGGATTGAGCCGGGAGCGAGCCGGTTTTGAAGTCCGTGACGTGCATACAACCCACTATGGTCGTATCTGTCCGATTGAGACACCGGAAGGCCCCAACATTGGATTGATCTCTTCATTGAGTTGTTATGCGCGGATCAATGAATTCGGGTTTATTGAAAGTCCCTACCGCAAAGTAAAAAATGGGAAAGTGGTCGATTATGTGACCGTGAGTAACGGCGGGGATTCGGACTTCAAGATTGCCGAGCATCTTGAGAAGAATGTAGTCGAAAACGAGAACCGTACCTTGCGCTCCAAGAAGAAGCGTGCGGCCGAGTATGAGCCTTATTCCTTCTACCTCACGGCCTGGGAAGAAGACAAATACATCATTGCGCAGGCAAACGTTAAACTCGATGAAGAAGGCAATATCGTGGATGACCTCGTGAATGCGCGCCAGGCTGGAAACTTTGTTTTGAAAAACCGGGATGAGATTGACTACATCGACGTTTCCCCCAAGCAACTGGTGAGTGTGGCGGCCTCGTTGATCCCCTTCCTGGAAAATGACGACGCGAACCGTGCTCTGATGGGATCCAACATGCAGCGTCAGGCCGTACCCCTGCTGAGAGCCGAAGCGCCTTATGTGGGAACCGGAATGGAAAAAGTCACCGCTCATGATTCCGGTGCGGTGGTCTTGTGTCGCCGCGCTGGAGTAGTGGATAGTGTGGACTCTGAACGCATTATCGTCCGGGTCGACACCGCGGATGATGGACAGCTCTCGCGCGAGGTGGGAGCAGATATCTATCAGCTCAAGAAGTTTCGCCGTTCCAATCAGAATACCTGTATCAATCAGAAGCCCATCGTTCGAAAAGGGGATCGGGTTCATGCCGCGCACGTGCTCGCCGACGGCCCTTGCACGGATATGGGCGAATTGGCTCTGGGGCGAAATGTGCTCGTCGCCTTCATGCCCTGGAGAGGCTATAACTTTGAAGATGCCATCCTGGTCAGCGAAAAGCTGGTCAAGGAGGATTATTACACCTCGATTCATATTGAAGAGTTTGAGATTGAAGCCCGCGACACCAAGCTGGGGCCTGAAGAAATCACGCGCGATATTCCCAACGTGAGTGAGAGTTTTCTGAAGGATCTGGACGAAAGCGGGGTCATTCGCCTGGGCGCAACCGTTAAACCTGGAGACGTGTTGGTGGGCAAGGTCACGCCAAAAGGGGAAACTCAGCTGACTCCCGAAGAAAAACTATTGCGTGCTATCTTCGGTGAGAAAGCCGGCGATGTGCGCGATGCCTCGTTGATTACTCCTCCTGGAATTGAAGGCGTGGTGGTGGACGTCCGCATCTTCTCCCGGAAAGGTCAGGAAAAGGACGAAAGGTCCAAGACGATTGAGGGCAAAGAAATCGAGAAGCTGGAGAAAAACCTCAACGACGAAATCCGAATTCTGACCGATGAGCGAAACAAGCGTCTGAGCCAGCTCTTGGAAGGAAACGTGTTGACGGCGGATCTCGTGAATGAACGTTCGGGGAAAAGGATCCTGACCAAACGGACGACCTTGACCCGTGAAATCATTCAGCGCTTGAGCGCTAAAGATCTTTCCCGCGTCAAGATTGGACAGAAGAACGAAGAATTGGGCGAGCAAGTTCTCGAAATCGAAGAGATGACCTCCCGCCAGATCGATGTTTTGCAGAAATTGCATGATGACCGAATTGGGAAATTGAGGAAAGGGGATGAATTGCCTCCCGGAGTCATCAAGCTGGCAAAGGTCTATGTGGCGATGAAGCGGAAGCTGTCGGTAGGCGACAAGATGGCCGGCCGGCACGGGAATAAGGGTGTGATTGCACGAATATTGCCGGACGAGGACATGCCCTATCTCCCCGATGGAACTCCTGTTGAAATCGTGCTGAATCCGCTTGGCGTGCCGTCCCGTATGAACGTCGGGCAGATCCTCGAAACCCATCTGGGCTGGGCAGCCAAGGCCTTGGGTCTCCAGTTCGCAACGCCCGTATTTGATGGGGCGACAGAGAAAGAAATCAAACTGCAGCTTGAAAAATCGGGCCTGCCTACGTCGGGGAAGACTTATCTTCATGACGGCATGACCGGTGAGCAGTTCGAGCAGAAGGTGACGGTCGGGTATATCTACATGCTGAAACTCTCCCACCTCGTGGACGACAAGATTCACGCCCGTTCGATTGGACCGTACTCGTTGATTACCCAGCAGCCGTTAGGCGGCAAGGCCCAGTTTGGGGGACAGCGATTTGGAGAAATGGAAGTCTGGGCTCTGGAGGCATATGGAGCGGCTCACATCTTGCAGGAGCTTTTGACTGCCAAAGCCGACGACGTTTACGGACGCGCCAAAATCTATGAGGCGATTGTAAAAGGCGAAGCCGCTATCGAGCCCGGTTTACCAGAGTCCTTTAACGTGCTCATTCGCGAACTGCAAAGTTTGTGCCTCGACATTGAACTTCTGAAGAAGCACGTGGCGAATTAGAGAATGAAGCGATAGGTTTTATTGAGAAAATGCCGCAATGACGGCGGTCTGAATTGAAATTGTCATAAGAAGTCTGAAAATTTTTAGAATCGTACCCTCCAGAGGAGGTCCACCTTGTTTCGACAAAACCCCTATGATCGAGGCAATGTCATTGCCGATTTTGACAGCATCAGAATCAGCTTGGCATCCCCGGAAAAAATTCGCTCCTGGTCCAAGGGTGAAGTGACCAAACCCGAAACCATCAACTACCGGACTTTTAAACCCGAGCGTGACGGCTTGTTCTGCGCGAAGATTTTTGGACCGGTAACGGATTGGGAATGTCTGTGCGGGAAGTACAAACGGATGAAGCACCGAGGAGTCATTTGCGATAAATGCGGTGTTGAGGTGACCCTCTCCAAAGTCCGCCGCGAACGTCTGGGACATATTGAATTGGCGAGCCCTTGTTCCCATGTTTGGTTTTTTAAAGGCCTTCCCAGCCGCATCGGCCATCTGCTGGACATCAGCCTGCGGGAATTGGAGAGAATTCTCTACTTCGAAGCCTATGTGGTCATTGATTCTGGCGATGCGCCCCTCAAGGAAAAAGAAGTCCTGAGTGAAGACAAATTCCGCCAGATGATGGATGAGTACTCCGGGAAGTTCACGGCCATGATGGGTGCGGAGGCGATCAAACAACTGCTGAAGCAGATTGATATTGAAGAATTGTCCATTGAGCTTCGGCATAAGATGAAAACCGAGAATTCCCAGCAAAAGAAGTTGAAGTACTCGAAACGCCTTAAGGTTGTCGAATCATTCCGCAAATCTGGCAACAAACCGGAATGGATGATCCTGGATGTGATCCCGGTAATTCCACCGGAGCTGAGACCGTTGGTTCCTCTGGATGGGGGCCGATTTGCGACTTCAGATTTGAACGATTTGTATCGCCGTGTTATCAACCGCAACAATCGATTGAAGAAGCTGATTGAGTTGCATGCGCCCGACGTCATCGTTCGCAACGAAAAAAGAATGCTTCAGGAAGCGGTGGATGCCCTATTTGACAACGGCCGAAGAGGGAGAGTCTTACGCGGAGCGAACAACCGCCCGCTAAAATCACTGTCAGATACCTTGAAGGGCAAGCAAGGCCGCTTTCGCCAAAACCTACTCGGAAAACGTGTGGACTATTCCGGCCGCTCCGTGATCGTTGTAGGACCGGACTTGAAGTTGCATAATTGCGGTTTACCCAAGAGGATGGCTCTCGAATTATTCAAACCCTTCATCTACAACCGGCTGGAGCAGTCGGGGCATTGTTCGACTATCAAAGCCGCGAAAGAAATGGTTGAACAGCAGGAGCCCATTGTGTGGGATATCCTCGAAGAGGTGATTCGAGAACATCCCGTGCTTCTCAACCGCGCTCCCACCTTGCACCGCCTCGGGATTCAAGCATTTGAGCCGGTGCTGGTCGAGGGCAAGGCCATTCAAATCCATCCGCTGGTTTGTACGGCATTCAACGCTGACTTCGACGGAGACCAGATGGCGGTTCACATTCCACTTTCGCCCGAATCCCAGATTGAAGCCTCCGTGTTGATGCTGTCGTCGAACAATATTCTGTCGCCTTCAAACGGGTTGCCCATCACCGTGCCCACTCAGGACATCGTCCTGGGCTGTTATTATTTGACCATGTTGAGAGGTGGGACGAAAGGCGAAGGCCGGGTTTTTGGGAGTACTGAGGAAGTTCTCCTGGCACTGGAAGCCGGGGAGTTGGAAACATTGACTCCCATCCGTTACCGCTATACCGGTGATGTGATCGATTTGACTACCGCCTACGATGACCAGGACCTCATGCACACGGAAGTCATTCATCTGGAGAGGGATTACCTGAAAACTACCGTGGGGCGCGTGATCTTGAACGATCATCTCCCCAAAGAAATGCCATTTATCAATGGCTTGATGAAGAAGAAAGGCTTGGGCCAACTCGTTCAATTTTGTTATTTGCGATTGGGGTTGGAAAAGACCGTCAAGATGCTGGACGAAATCAAGGCGCTTGGCTTTACCTATGCGACCAAGGCTGGAATCTCCATCGGAATTGATGACCTGCTCATCCCGGCTGAGAAGAATAAGCTTGTGGAATCCGCCGAGCGCGAGGTGTTAAAGGTTGAACAGCAGTATCAAGACGGCGCCATTACCAAGGGCGAACGCTACAATAAAGTGATTGAAATCTGGTCCAACGTGACCGAAAAGGTTGCGGATGAAATGATCAAGGGGATTGAGAGAGAGAACAAGGAAGGGACCGAGTTCAACCCGATCTACATTATGGCGGACTCGGGTGCTCGCGGATCCAAACAGCAGATCCGTCAGTTGGCCGGGATGCGCGGTTTGATGGCCAAGCCATCGGGTGAAATTATCGAGACCCCGATTAAGGCCAACTTCCGTGAAGGACTGACTGTGCTGCAGTACTTCATTTCAACTCACGGTGCCCGCAAAGGTCTGGCCGATACCGCTTTGAAGACGGCGGATTCCGGTTACCTGACGCGCCGGTTGGTTGATGTGGCCCAAGACGTGATTATTTCAGAGGGAGATTGTGGCACTCTCAACGGTATCTACGTGACCGCGATTGTGGAGAGTGGGGAGATCATCGAACCGTTGCGCGACCGAATTGTCGGTCGAGTTTCTCTGGATGAGATCAAGGATTACGAAAGCAACGTTATTGTGAACCTGAATCAGGAAATTACAGAGAGCCTGGCCAACGATATTCAGGCAGCCGGGGTGGAACGCGTCAAGATTCGGTCGGTGTTGACCTGCGAATCCCGCCGTGGGGTTTGTGTGAAGTGTTATGGACGCAACCTCGGTAGCGGTTCGATGGTTGAATTAGGTGAAGCGGTCGGGGTGATTGCCGCCCAGTCTATCGGAGAACCCGGAACGCAGCTCACGATGAGGACTTTCCACATCGGGGGGACCGCCAGTCGCGTATCCGAGCAATCGACTTTGGAAGCCAAAAATGACGGGATCCTCAAATTTATCAATTTGATTACTGTGACCAACAAAGAGGGTGACCTGATTGTCATGAACCGGAACGGACTCATTGCGGTCGTGGATGAGAAAGGCCGTGAAAAAGAGCGTTATTCCGTGGTTTACGGCGCCAAAATTAAATTAAAGGAAGAGGACGAGTTAAAAGTCGGTGACGTACTCGTCGAGTGGGATCCTTACACTTATGCCATCTTGACTGAGGTGGGAGGAACCATCCAGTTCAAGGACTTGGTTGATGCCGTCACGATGCAGGAAGAAGTCGACGAAGTGACCAGCCTCTCCCGCTTGGTGGTCATTGAGTCACAGGATGAAAAGCGACAACCTCAGATCGTGATCAAGAGTTCTGACAAACATAAGGCAGTCAAAAAATATCTCATGCCCTCACGGGCCCACCTTATGGTTACGGATGGAGAAGAAGTCCATCCTGGCGACATTCTGGCCAAGATCCCGCGTGAAACCACCAAAACCAAGGATATTACGGGCGGACTGCCGCGCGTCGTGGAATTGTTTGAAGCCCGAAAGCCACGCGAAACCGCCGTCATTACAGAAATTGACGGTGTGGTCCGATATGGGGATATTGCCAAAGGAACCCGCAAAATCCTGGTCACGAATGAAAGTGGGATGGAAAAAGAATACTCTCTGCCGCGAGGGGTTCACGTGAACGTTCAAGAAGGCGAGACTGTGAAAGCGGGCGAACCACTCATGGACGGCCCCTTGAATCCTCATGACATCCTGGCCGTGCTCGGAGAAAAGGAATTACAGGCATACCTGGTCAACGAAATTCAAGAGGTTTACCGCCTGCAGGGGGTCAATATTAATGACAAACACATCGAAGTCATAGTCCGGCAGATGATGCGCTGGATGAAGATCGAAGAGGTGGGTGATTCTGATTTCCTTTTGGAAGAGCAGGTCGACAAATTCCGCTTCCAGGAGGAAAATGATCGGGTCAAAGCGGATGACGGGGTTCCTGCCAAAGGCAGTCCGCTTCTCCTCGGCATCACGAAAGCCTCTCTTTCCACCGATTCCTTTATTTCCGCTGCCTCGTTCCAGGAAACCACTCGTGTGCTGACCGAAGCCTCCATCAGTGGCCGGATCGACTATCTGAGAGGTTTAAAGGAAAACGTGATCATGGGAAGATTAATTCCTGCCGGCACTGGAATGGAGTTTTACCGCAATGTCAAATTGAAGACGGAAGAACCAACTCCCAGTGAAGAAGGGGTCGGTGAAGACTTTGTGGGCGACTCCGAATTCGAAAGCACTTTGAGCAGTGATGGCTTTCCTACTGTAAACTAACCTTCAAAATAGAGTGGACTGGAATGAAAGCCCTTGCGGGTCAATCCGCAAGGGCTTTTTTTTGTTCATGAAGGGCCGAACGTTAGAAGGTTTCTGATACCAAGTCCCATTCCAAAGGCAACAGTCTGAATCCCCCTTCTAGTAACATTGACATTCGGCACGCCATTCTTTACTGTTTTTGCGGCGATACTCTTTGCCTCATTCGACCGCCTAAGGCTGGCCCCATTTTTCCCGATGCGCCTGCACACTTTCTTAAGACCGCGAACCCGATACCTCTTGGGGATGAATTGCATCATGATCGCGATTCTCCTTCTTGTGATTTTCTTTTCATTTCGCCCCAAAACCTCTCATCCGAATGAACTCTTTGTAGGTCGGGCGCTGCAGAATCAGGCAAAGCCTATAGCCGCCTTGTTTTCTCTTAAACTGGAAAAAGCTCGCCTGGACACCAAGTTCCTTGCGGACTTGGCGACGGATATCTTTTCACATCCTGAAAGCTACCGGCTTTCCGCTCAGCCCGGGGAATATGATTACGATGAAAAGATTGGCATCTATGGCTCTGTCCGTAATGACGGCACGTCAGTTGCCTTCCTGAGCACCTTAACTCCTTTGACGCCCACTCTGTTGAAAGAAGTTAGACTTTCTGAGTATCTCAATCCGATGTTTCAAACGCTCATGCGCCAGAATCCCATCTATGGACGGCTTAGCCTCATTACGGTGGATTCGTTCCAGCGGAGTTTCCCCTGGTTCAACTTTAAAGAGCAAATTAGAAGTGGACGGATGAAGAAGGACTATCAATCCTCCACTCTCTCGATCTTTGTCAAGGCCAGTCCGGCACATGATCCTGAACACGATGCAGTCTGGGAAGTGATCACGGCGATTCCTCCGGAGCAGGGGAGCCGGGTACTGTGTGCGGCTCCCTTCTTCGCGGGAGATCAATTTCATGGAGTCATCGTCACTGAGGTCAACCCGCTTCCTTTGGCCAAGGGATGTTTCCTCGCCTCTGATTTCCGTGACCGGCAAGCCCTGATACTCGGGAGTGGCGACAAGGTGCTCGGGATCAGTCCGAGACTGGAGCAGTCCGTCACTCAGGACCGGGTGGAAGGGACCCCTCAATTTCTGAAAGATCTGAAGCTCCACAATTTTTCAGAACTCGAGTCGATTCTCAGCGGATTGCCGATGACGGCAGCTTACTCAGGGCGATTGTCAGGAGAGTATCTACAAATTTTGCCTTTAGGACCGATCTCAGCCAGATTGGTAACACGCGTCACACCCGACGAGGAAAATGATATCTCTGCGGGTGAGCGTCCCGGATCGTTTTTGAGCCGACAACGTTGGACGACTTGGATTGCGGTCATCGTGGGCTTGATGCTTTCCTTGAATTCCTTGTGGATATTACAGCACGATACGAAGCGCGGGAAGGCGTCCGGGGATGATGCCGATGCCCATTGGCCTCCTCCGGAGCCAATGGAGCACTTAGATGAATTCAATTCTGAGACCGCGAGGAAACCTGGGGAGGATTCGCCTCCCTTTGATGACGAGAAACTATCCCCTGTTATCGCAGAATCCCATCCAGCGGAGCTCTTGGGTGAATTCAATCCAGAGTCCGCGGGGGGAGTAGGTGATGATCCGTTTCCCTTTCATGACGAGGAGCAGTCCCCTGTTATCGGAGAAGCCCATCCAGCGGAAATGGAAGCTCTTCAGTCATTGACTCATCAGGTTGCGATCCTGTCTTGCTCAGATGCGGTGGGCCCAATGAGTGTTCATCTCCCCCGGTTATGTGAGACGCTCCAAGGGATTTTTTCGGTGCAACAGGCGATTCTTTTACTCTACACCCAGGAAGACCGAACGTTTCGGGCCTTATGGGAGAATCCTGTTATTCGGGGCGACGGGGGTGAGTTGTGCTCTTTGGAGATCAAAGAGGAATGGTTTCCCGGTTGGGCTGCCGACTCACGGAATGTGTATTACTCCAATGTGCCAGGTAATGATTCTGGAATTGAAGGGCCTCTGAGCCTGATCATCCAGCGGAACTGCATGGTTTGCACGCTTTTCTTTCAAGAAAAACCTCTTGGCGGTGTCCTTCTGGTTGACAAGAATACGGATTTTACAACCAACGATCAGAATCTTTTGTTTGAGTTGCGCGGGTCGATTGTTTTGACCTTACGAAATCTCCATCAATGGGAAGGGTTGCTGAAGATTGATGAGCTTCGTCGAGAATATTGCCTCGCGCTCCGCCGGGCTGTTGAGACAACCCTGGACCGGATCCGGGAAGAAGTTCAGGTTATTTATATACGTTTTGGAAGAAGTTCTTCCCTTCAGAAGAAGCATTGCGAGGCCATTTTGTTTGAGGTGGGCAAACTCATGGAAGTTGTGAGAGAAATAGGAGAATTTGAGCCTGAAAGCGACACGGCTCACCACACATCTCTAACGGAGACACTGGACAATCTAACCATAAAAACGGAGCATACGCCATGAACTGGTATGAGGAATTGTTTAATCGGGATTACGACCGCATTTACTTCCCCACGTTCACACCGGAAAAGAATAGTGCCGAGGTCGATTTTATTGTATCCACCTTGTCGATTCCGAAGGGAGGGCGAGTCTTGGACTTAGCATGCGGGCATGGCCGGCACGCCATTGAATTGGCTCAGCGAGGATTTGAAGTCACCGGCATTGACCTTTCCCCTCGTTTCATCGAGATGGCAATACAGTCGGCCCGGTCGAAAGGACTTCCCAATGTGGAATTTCTGATCGGAGATATGCGACAGACTCATTTCGTCACCCGCTTTGACGCCGCTTTCTCCTACTTCACCAGTTTTGGCTACTTTTCGGACGCCGAAAACAAAGGGGTACTCGAGACGGTGGCCAAGGCGCTAGTTCCCGGCGGTAGGTTTTTAATTGAAACCGTCAACCGGGACTGGACGATCCACAAAGTGGAAAATCAACCTCGCCGCTGGGATGAGATTGAGCCCGAGTTCTTTCTTCTGGAAGACATCGGTTTCAACGCCCACACATCCAGAATTCATACCAAGCGCATCATCTTCGATCATGGAGAGCGTCGGAACGTTGAGTATGACATCAAGCTCTATACGCATGCTGAACTCGAAGATATGTTGGAGGACGCCGGGTTCAAAGTCGTAGCCACTTACGGGAACAAGGATTCCTCGCCTTATGCGGTCTCCAGTCCACGCATGATCATTGTCGCTAAGAAATTGTAATGTCCCAATAGAGCGTACTCCCCGAGTGCGCCATCCCATCGGTGGCCTACACAAGACCGACTTTCTTTTGCAAAGGGGAAAGTCGGCACATCATTGTCCCCCCTTGCACAAGGGGGGGACAATGGGGGGTGAAGACTTAGCGATGAGCAACATCTAATCTGTCTGCAATGAATAGTGCTTGCTATCCTGGGGAACAATCTGGCTTGCTTATCCGTTGGTCCTGCCCAATGTTCCAGTTATACTAAGGGTCTCGTTTCTATCGGGAAGGAGAACCATCTATGGATGAAGAAACCAAGAAGAAAGCTTCAAGCAAAGAAGGGCAACCTTCGGAGCCTCTCATCCCCGGAAGTTCGCCCGCAGGTTCCACATCTTATTCGATGCTGGAACCGCGGATGAAGAAGATCTACGGGAATTTTTACAAAGAACTCTATTTTACCCCCGAACGACGCGTGCTGGAGCCAAAGATTCAGGAGCTTATCTCAATAGCCGCGTCCCTTGCCGCACGCTGTGAAGGCTGTCTCGACGGGCACCTGAAAAAGGCCGTGTCCTTGGGAGCCAGTAAGGAGGAGATCAGTGAGGCGCTCTCGATTGCGATTGCCATTAACGCAGCAGCCATGGTTGATTTAAGCGACCAAGCGGCAGCTCGCCTGAAAATGAATCATTTCCCCGAACGATAGCCGCAAGAGAGGCCGCGTTGAAAGCTTGCCAAGTCAAAGGTAGCTGCGCTCGCCGGGGTGGCGAAGACATGTGTTTTTGGCATGTCTTCGTGAGACCGAAGACTGCCGGGAATGGAAGATCAGCCATTGAAAATGTTTTGCCCTTTGTTCTTGACGCATACCGGCCGGAAATCAACCAATTTGGCCCGATGCCCTCAAAATCCTCTGGTTCAGCCATCCAATTGAAGTTTGAATTTCGTGCGTCTGGCCGCTAACCCAAGTTCTCACGAAGTGACGTGATTTTCTGTTAAGTCGTTTAGAACCAATCTAGCCTGCTGCCGAGTCTGCACTACATTCATAGTCAAAATCGAGTCTTTCGGGCAACTCCAAGCCGAGGTGGTTGAGTAACGTTTTTTGCTCTTCGGTCGGCGTCGTCACTCGACGCAACCTGATCTGACGGCCGTCGGTTGTCGGAAGGATGATGTCAGTGCTGTGTACGCTTGACAGCAGCGACAAGGCTTTGGCCGGAGACAGCTTTGAGCCTTTTCGATGAAGCAGATGTTTGAGCGTCACCCAGAGCGCGTAACCCAGGAAAGCCACCAAGACATGGGACTTCACGCGGCGTTCGAGCTGATGAAAGAGCGGACGAATCAACAGCTCGCTCTTTAAGACACGAAACGCCGCCTCGGCTTCCGTCAGTTGGATGTATTGGTTCCAGAGCTGTTCGGCGCTCCCAGCCTGCAGATTGGTCCTCAGCAGGTAAGCGCCCTCGCGCAGTTGCTGCCACGCTTGGCAGTCCTTCACCAGCTTCCAGACGAAGCGAAGCCCCTGGCTGGTTTCCTCCACATCCATCTGGTACAAATCGGCCACCTGGGGATGGCGGGCTTGGATCTTTCCGATCTGGCGCTCGATCTTGTTGCGGTCTTTGAGCCTTCCCTCCCGCACGCGTTTGGCGAGTCGACCGAGCGCCTCCTCGATCCGGGCCGAGAAACGACTCCGAATCGCCTTCTCTTTCTGCTGGCGAGCGGCCGTCCGGCACAACACGTAGGTTTCTTCCCCCGGCAGGCGTCGCGACCAGTTTCACTTCCACCTCCGGCCGCACCCGCTCCCAGCCCCCTGCCAGTAACTCCTGTTCAAACTCCTTCAACTTCTTCCGCGGCGTTCCCACCAAATACTGCCCCCCGCGTTTTCGCAAAGCAGCTAGGTTCTCCTCACTGACGATCCCCCGGTCAAATACCCACACCCGCCGTGCCTTTCCATACTTTCGCTCCACCATTTGCAACATCGTTTCCAGCGTGGTCACATCCGCACGGTCTCCATCCATAGTCTCGTAACTGAATGGAAATCCCTCGACATTCACAATCAAAGCGATGATCAACTGCTTGCAGTCGGGCCGGTGATCCCGCGAATACCCGCGCTGCAGCAGCGGGTTCTGCTCGGCGGCCCCTTCCACATAACTGCTCGTCAGGTCATACAGCAGAACATCAAACTCCGCCCCAAATAGTTCCCCATAACGCTGCTTGAGATGTTGTTCCAGCTTCTTCTTGTGCGGCAACAACCGATCCAGACAACGATACAGGCGGGTGTCGTTGAGCTGGCCCTCCCCGATCCCCAGCAGATCATCCAAGGCTGTGGACGGATACCAACGCTCTTCAATCGACAACTCACTGCCAGGAGCACACAGCCGGTTGATCGCCAGAACCGCCGCCACCCGTGACCAGCCAACCTGGGCCCTCTCTTGATCCAGCTGCCCTTCGTAAAACCGATCCAGTCCCAGTCGCTTCCACAGTTCCAGACCCAAAAAACAGTTTCCAAACTGGCGCGTTCGTTCCAAACGAACTTTCTTCAACAACACTCGCGCCACATTCGGATCGTTGTCGGAAAACTCCACCTCCGCCGGAAACAACTTTAACTGACGACTTTCCCCTTGTTCGTTGAACACCTCAATGGTCTTTAGCCAACGGGCCTGCGCGTTGCCATTCAGTTCTCCCAGGTAACAGAGCGTTCGCTGCCTTGGCCCGTCAGGCGTGCGAACCGTCTCGACCAAAGACCAGTAACGATGATCCTTACCATCTTTGCTTCGCTGATGAGATCGCAGAAACATAAGGCCCGATAGTGACATGCCGATCGAGCCCACACAAGGGGGTAGGTCTGCACTACATCGGCTTTCCACAATCCCAGTGCTGTAAACAAACCACTTCCCTCGCCCCAACCATCAAAAAAAACTAAAATCGACTCTAACGTGACGAAGTTGGGCTAACCCTGAGAGGGTTCGGTCATTTTCTTTAACATTTGCTCCAGCGCCGCCTGATTCGGTCCGACGAACGGCTGAGCTGTCGGGGCGACCGCAAGATACCCCAGCAAACGTTCTACCATGTCTCCTGGGGCGGCTGGCAGATGGCTACTGAGGACCATCTTCGGCTGCATTTTACGGATGCCGTCCAGTTCCCTCGCAAAAGCGCCGCGATCCACTTTATGCAGCCACGGCGCGTCCAAGGTCGCCCAAAAGACCTGCCCATCCCGCAAATCCTTGTCCGAGAGCTCAGCGGCGTTCTGGGGAATCCTTGAGAGGAGCGCGCCAAAGCAGTCGGAGCTGAAGAACACCCCCGACTTATCATCGTAGAAGCCAGTGGTGGAAGGGTTGTCGAACGCCGGGGGTCTGATAGCAGTGAGTGTGCGGTTGCCCACTGTAAGCTTCTCGCCCGGATTGAGAAGATAGACCCTATCCATCGGCAGCGGGGCGGACAGGCTCATGATGCCCACGCCGAGAAAGGTAGTAATCACCCGGAGCTTCGGGTTCTCGGCGAGCAACTGAGGCAAACCGCCGATATGGTCGAAGTCCGTATGGGTGACCCAGATCCACTTCAGGTCGGCTGGATCGATGACCGACCGCAGGGTAGTCATGAACTCCTCACTCTCCACCACGGATCCAGTGTCGACTAGGATCGGCTCCGAGCCCTTTATGACGAATGAGTTGATCGGCACCAGTCCGTAGCCCGGGATCGGGAAATTCGAGGTGATGACCTCGATATCGGACATAGCCTTGTAGGAATCCATAGATTTACCATCCTTGCGGTTGCTTGTTTCTTTATTTATTTGCGCTCAATTTCTGTTCTCCTTGTGTAGGGTGGAATGCCGAATGGGAATGGCCCGCGTCTGATACCAAGATGTGTCACGTGCTGCCTCCCTATTACACAAAAGGCGATTTTCGCCGACCTGTCTAATTTATCCCGAATTCCGAAGTTGTGTGAGCGTCGCCAGGTGGAGCGGGCGAGTGGGACCGCTGTCCCCCTGGCGCACGCTCAGTGAACGCGCGACGGAGCGTCCGTTCCACCTGAATTCGCAGGTGATCGTTACACTTTTCTCCTTTCCTCGGCATCTCGCAAGTCACAGACAAATCAGCCCATAGATAAAAATTCCGCCCGCCCCACTTCGCAATTCGGCTTTACTCCGTGCCGATCCGTGCTTCGATTCCATTGCTACTGAGTGTCGGCGGAAGGCCCGTAGATCCCTGGGACCTTACCGCCCATCGGGCGCAGGTAGGTGCTGAGCTGGCCGCGGTGATGGACCGAATGCTTGATCGCCATGGCAAGAAAGTTGATGCCGGGCGCTTTGATCATACCGAACAGATCGATGATGTCGGCTAATTTCTCACCGGACATAGCGCGAACGCGATCCAGGGCAGCTGGAACTTTTTCCTTGTAACGGGAAACGGCGTCGGCCGGATTCATGATGCCGCAGGCGTCAGAATCGTCAGGGGGAGGCGTGAATTCCCCGTTTGCGATGGAGTTCAGCAGCCACTCATCTTCAAGAGTGATGTGTCGGACAAGTCCTAGAGCGGTCTTGGACTTCAACTCCGGCCGGTAGTCGAGATGGCTGTTGGGAACCGACTCGATGACACGGAGGGTCGTTTTCATTTCGTTTTCGAAATCGGCGATTAAGAAATCTGCTACCGTCTTGGCTTCTTTGGCACCCATAGAATTCTCCTTTTCTTGATGAATGATTAATTTACCTTCTTCTTGTCTGTGGGCTAACCGCCCTGATACAAGGCCCTGCCTTCGATACTGTGATGGGTAACGAGTAGCCACTTCGTTACACATAATACATGTGCTGATGCAAATTGAACTGAACGATTCTGAGTTAGTGCGGCAAATCGGCTCCGGAAGTTGGAAGTGAACGCCGAGAAGGACGTACTAGGAATCACGCTTTGCGAAAAGGCTTACTCTCAGACCATCTGCAGGATCTCACGGCTGCCGGTGACATACAGATCCGTGTAGCCTTTCATCTTCTCACGGAACACTTTGTCCGTCATGACCTGTTTCATTCGGGCCTCAAATTCGGCGATATTTTCCGCCTCATATTCCAATACGACGCGGTTAAAGTCGCCGGTGAGATCCGTCAAAACGCGGTGTTTGGGTATGGCAGCAGCGGCTGCTTCTTTTAGCTGGGCGGCAAGTTTGCTCGCCTGGCCGGGTTTCGCAACAAAGCAATTACGTACGATGATCATCACTCCTCCTATTAAAATTGAAATCTTCTCCGTTTTTCCTTTTATTCACAACTAATCCTCATAAGTTTATACCGCCCATGCCCCACTGTGGAACCCCCAGATTATCTTGAGGTTTCTGCATAACTTCTGTTGCCTAATCTGCGGTTCTCACTGTCATCCTACAGTGGCGCAGTGTGGTAGCAGATCCCGCGTCCGAGCCGTTGACCTCTTGGGCCGGCCGTTCGATCTCTGGCATGTCGTTTCCGAGGAGGAGAGACATCTTTGGCATTTATGGCAATAGCGCGATGATCCGGGCGGGACCCCCTGATCCGGCTTCAATCTTGATCGGCAGAGCGATCAGAGTCGCACCCTTGACCGGCAGTTTCTCCGCGTTGGCAATGTTTTCAAGGCCGTAGATGCCTGCCTTATTCAGCACCTGATGGACGATGAAGTCTTTTGACGGACCATAGTCCATGCTGGCCGTGTCGATAGCGACTCCATCAATTTTTCGCTGTACGAGCAACTCCGCAGCATCTCTGGCGATGCCGGGGAAATGCAGATGATCGATATCGCCGGCGACGTCGCTGCCCAGATATTGTTTGCGGTCCGGCCAATACTTACCCCAGCCGGTGCGGAAGACAACGATGGAGCCCGCTGGAATCGTGTCGTTTTCCATCTCCCAAGCCCGCAAGTCTTGCGCGCTGGCCAGGTAGTCGCGATTCTTGGCAGTGGCTGAGGTCACGTCGATCACCACCGCGGGGGCGACCAGTTTTTCTACAGGAATCTCGTCGAGGGTGGCCATGCCCTGTGCGAAATGAATCGGACTGTCAAGGTGCGTTCCGCCATGTTCGGCCGAAGCAAATTCGCCAGCCGCGTACCAAAAGCCACCCGGCGTGATCTTCCATACGTCTTTCTGATGACGAAAGCCCTTCGCGTTCGGCCAGTAGACGGTCTTATCATTGAAACTATAGGTCAGATCGACGAGCTTCGAACGGTCGATATTCTGCCCCGCGGCCGGCGGTACGAGCATCCCCCATAAAAAGGCCCAGATGATCAGCGTGGTTACACAGCGGAAACAATTTATGCGGACTCCCATTGTAATGTTGTAGAAAAATAAACGGGGATTTCCATTTCGGGTTCCCATAGACTGACAGTATACTTCAGACCTAGGTAGATGGTTATGCCTTTGCGGAGCAAAATGCAATAATCCGCCCAGCTACAAAAATAACTTCGAATTTTCGCGAGTGAGTATTATCCCCACTTGTCCCGAAGGGACCAAAGGGCACGGGGAAGATTTGACTTGCTCGACAAGAGTTTTCTGATCAGGCGGACACGTTCTGCAAGGAGTCAATTTCGTGTTCTCAACAATCCGAGCTCGACTGGTTTGGCTGGTGCTTCTTGCCTTGCTACCGGCTCTGGCCATCATCGTTTACGATGAACTCCAACTTCGCCGGCGAATTTTTCAGCAGATTCACAGGGAGGCGGTTCGGGTTGGGTCGCTGATGGAGGAGCGGACAGAGTCGCTGATCGAGGAAACCCACGCCCAGTTCCGGTCCCTCGTGCGCATGCCCGAGATTCGCGCCATGAACACCTCGGCCAGCGCTCGACTGGCTGAGATTCTCGGCGACGAGCCGATTTACACGAACCTTGCCATCGCCGACCCTTCGGGGAAGATCGTAAGCAGTGCCGTCCCATTCGCGGGCGAAGTCCGGTTCGATCACTTCGATTCCTTTAAGAGAACCGTCGCCACCAAGTCTTTTTGCCTCGGCAAATTCAATTTTAACCCAATCAGTGGCAAGCCCGGGTTCAATCTCGGTTATCCGCTCTTGGAATCAGATGGCCGACTGGTTGGAGTCCTCATTGCTTCCCTGGGATTTGCATGGATCGCCGATTTCGTTGCCCAGGCGGACCTTCCGGAAGGAGCTACAATCATCATTTTCGATTCCGACGGGGTCGTCCTTCACCGTACGCTGGAATCGGACAAATGGGTCGGGAGAAATATAGGCAAATCAACGCTGGTGCGTACGATTCTCAAAGAGGGCCGCGCCGGCATGGCTGTTCTCAAGGGCTTAGAGGGAGTTGAGCGGCTGTATGCGTATGCTCCCATTCGATCCGGCACAGTAGAAACCAATGCTTACCTTGCCGTCGGGATTCCCACGTCAGTCGCTGAAGCAGAGGCGGGGCGGTCGCTGTTGCGGAATCTCCTGATCCTATTCATCGGCGGCCTCATCTCCGTCGGGATCGCCTCTTTCATTTCGGAGAAGCTTTTTCTATACGACACACGCGCCATCCTGAAAACTGCTCGCTGCCTCCAGGCAGGAGACCTCGCGGCCCGCACCGGCCTCCCGCTGGGAGCAGGCGAATTACGGGAACTGGCCCAGGCTCTCGATAAAGGCATCGCCAGCCTGGAAACAGCCAGCCGCGAAATAGTGGCTGCGCGCGAGTCAGCAGAGGCGGCAAACCGGGCCAAAAGCTCCTTCCTGGCGGTGATGAGCCATGAGATCCGGACACCGATGAACGCCATCATCAACATGACCAGCCTCGCACTTGAGACTGACCTGACGCCGCGCCAGCAGCATTACCTGAGCGTGGTCCATTCTTCCTCCAAGAACCTGCTGGGGATCATCAATGACATCCTGGACTTCTCGAAAATCGAGGCGGAAAAACTCGAACTAGAGCAGGCCCCATTCAGCCTGCGCAAGGCGCTGGATGAAGTGACCGAAACATTCCGTGCCAAGGTCGTCGAGAAGCATGTGGAGTTGATCACTTATGTTCCCATGGACATTCCTGACGGGATGATCGGCGATGCCCTTCGATTCCGGCAGGTGATCACCAACCTGGTGGGTAACGCATTCAAGTTCACGGACAAGGGAGAAATCTCAGTCAAAGTGTCTTTCCGGAACACCGTGGAAAATCGCGAGGGTAGTTCTAAGGGGGAGGTTAATCTTGTTGTCAGTGTGCGCGACACGGGGATCGGGATCACCGAGGAGCAACAAGGCCGGCTATTCCAGGCATTTTCGCAGGCGGACACTTCGACCTCCCGAAAATACGGAGGCACAGGGCTCGGTCTCGCCATCAGCCGGCGCCTCTCGAAAATGATGGGAGGGGACCTGGCCCTGGAAAGCAAACCGGGGGAAGGGACCACGTTCTTTTTCACGGTTCATTTCGGCCTGCAGGACACGCAAGAGGCGCCGATCCCTTCACCTCCCGGAGATATCCGTCGGCTTCCGGTGCTGATAGTCGAAGACACAGAGACCAGCCGCGAACTCCTTGAAACGTTTCTAGGCAGTTGGTCGATCCCGTGCACTTCCGTAGCCACTGCAGAGGAGGGCGTTGCCCTTCTCAAGGAGCACAACTGGAGCGGTGGACGGGACCCCTTCGGGCTGGTACTCCTGGACTGGATGCTGCCGGGGATGAACGGCCTGGAGGCAGCCAGCCGCATCCGGGAGAAGGAGGAAACGCGATCTCTACCCATCGTCCTGATCAGCGCATACGCCGGTAAGGAGGAGGAGGCCCGCAGCGCTGAGGTCGGAGTTAATGTATTCCTGCAGAAGCCGATTACGGCATCTTCGCTGTTTAATGCCATCGTCGAAGCTCAGGGGCTGGAAGCGCAAATCCCCCGTCACGTGTCCGATAAAACCCTCGAAATCGAGTTCGAAGGAACGGTTGCGTTGCTTGCGGAGGATAACGAGGCCAACCAGATGGTCGCAACCGAGCTTCTTTCCCGATTGGGCATCGAGCTGGACATCGCCAACAACGGCCGCGAGGCGGTCGAAATGGCCCGTGAGAACAAGGGTCGCTATGCGGCGATCCTGATGGACATGCAGATGCCTGAAATGGACGGACTGGAGGCGACCCGCACGCTGCGGGCAGATCCGGAGTTCCGCGATTTACCGATCATCGCCATGACGGCGAATGCCATGAAACAGGACCTGGACGCCTGCCTGGCGGCCGGAATGAGCGACCATATCATCAAGCCGATTGATCGCGCGTTGATGGTGGGAACGCTCCGGCGCTGGTTGCCGCGCCGGGTGTCGGTGTCCTTAAGTTCGACAACCAGGAGCGTAGAGAAGGCGGCTACGAGATCCCACGCGGGGCCGGCTGCCGGGGAAGCGGCTCCCGGCCTATATGTCATCGAAGGGATTGAGGTCGATAGCGCCCTCCGAAGGCTTGGCCTGCCCTTCGAGAGCTTGCGTAAGATGCTGATTCGGTTTGCCGACGGTCAGGGGAAAACCCTCGAGGATTTACGTGCAGCAATTCGGGCAAACGACAACGCCGGAGCAGCAGGGTTTGCGCATGCACTGGCGGGCTCGGCAGGGAACCTGGGGATGGACTCTCTGCATGCCGCGGCCAAAGCGCTGGAGAAGGCTGCGCGCCAGGGACAGGCCAATCTCGAGGACCTCTTCAGGGTAGTGGACGGATGCGCCGTCGTGGTTTTTCGATCCATCGAGTTACTAAAAGGGAAGGGACAAGCCGTGAAGGAATCCGTCGAGGGCGTCCCGGCTCAGCCGGCCGATCCGTCGAGACTTCGGGACAACCTAGAGCGGCTTCGCCTGGCGCTGGCAGACTTCGACCTCAGCAGTTCGTCCGAGGTCCTTCGGGAACTCAAGAAAATGAACGTCCCCGATGAAATGGGCCGCGAGATCGCGCACATCGAGGAGTTTGTGGAAAATTATGAATATGATGATGCGGCCGCGATCGTGGCGCGGCTGCTCGAGAGGGTAAGAGGAGGAATACCGTCATGAAGGACCTATCCGAATGCCGCATCCTGATCGTCGATGACGTCAAGGCCAACGTCGACGTGCTCGTCCAAGCCTTGCGCGGCCTATACAAACTGAGCGTAGCTCTGGACGGAGAAAGCGCATTGCGCAGCATCGAAAAGAATTCTGCCGACCTCGTGCTCCTCGACATTATGATGCCCGGCATCGATGGCTACGAGGTCTGCCGCCGGCTGCGCGCCAATGAGCAGACTCGCGACATCCCCGTCATGTTTCTCACTTCGCTGGAAGATGTGCAGGACAAAGCGCGGGGCTTCGAGATCGGCGGAAATGATTACCTTACCAAGCCCTTTGAAATCCTTGAGGTAAAAGCCAGGGTCCGGTCGCTGGTGAGAGCCAAGGCATACGCCGATGCGATCCGGGAGGCCCGGGAAATGGAGCTGAGCATTGCGCGGGAGATCCAGATCGGGATCCTGCCTTCGGATCTTTCCTCCTGTACAAAGGGAACTGGGCTTGACATCCATGCTGTGCTGGAACCAGCCCAGCATGTCGGCGGTGATCTCTATGAAGTTCTACGGGTTGACGAAAATCGTGTCATGGTTGTTCTCGGCGACGTCTCGGGCAAGGGAATCCCGGCCGCGCTCTTCATGGCGGTGACAGTGACCCTAGCCCGAAGCATGGCCCGTCAATTCGAGCGCCCGGAGGAGATCGTCCGGCGCGTCAGCGATGAACTGGTTAAACAGAATCCGCGCATGATGTTCGTCACAATGGCATGCCTCGTTTATGACTTGCGATCGGGTCAGGTTACCTGCGCCAACGCCGGACATAATCCTTTGGTACTATTCGGGCCTGGCAGACCGCCTCGTTTCGTGTTCCCTTCCACCGGGATGGTAGCAGGATTGTTTCCCGGCAACTCGGTGTGCGACGAATCCATGAAGCTCGTGCCGGGGGACACATTGGTGCTCTATTCAGACGGGGTCACCGAAGCTTTCAATAAAGGGGAAGAGCTCTTCGGCGACGCGCGACTGTTGGCGCAACTCGGGAACGATCCGGGGCAGAACGCCGCCGGGACAGTGTCCAGCATCCTCCAGGCGGTTCGCAGCCATGCAGCCGGAGCCCATCAGTCCGACGACATCTCGATTGTTGCGGTGCGCTATTCCCCGGCGTAACCTTATCAGGTCGTCCCTATGACTTCTCTGGCAGTCCGCGGGGCCTTGTGACTTCAATCTGGCGGCTCATGACTGCGAACATCCTACGGGGTCTTGAATTGTTAGAGAACTGCCGCTATCAAGTGCTCGAGTTTCTTGTGCTGCTGCCTGTTCTGTAAATAGGTCTACACCAGACTTCCGCAGAACCGCAATATCGATTATTATGACCCCATGGAAGACCCCAGCTTAGCTTCATGCGACACTGTAGGATCGTCCACACCTGTGCACGTCCGAAAAGATCGGAGACAACTCTGGCCGATCGCGCGGCGAGCGGCCGCGGGTGTTGCCGTTCTTGTGGCGGTGGTCACTCTGGCTCTCAATCGACCCATCGCCAGGAACGCGCTGCTCATCACTTTGTTTTCCGTGGTCCTTGCTTACGTGTTAGCTCCTCTGGCAAAACGTGTGCAACGCCCCCATGGGGCTTATCGCAAGCCGCTCACACCGGCAATGGCTGTTCTTGTTATTTATTTTGTGATGCTCCTCTTTGGAACCACAGCGGGGCTCCTGCTCGCCGGAAAGTTCCAGCAGCAGATGACTGACCTCGCTGACAAGTTACCAACTTATGCCGACCGGGCGCGGCAGCGGCTGGAGACGATCGAACGAATCACCAACCGCTTTTCTCCACCCATCCCCTTTGCCGACCACCTCGCGGGTCTCTGGCACACGGTATCGCTGTCGATCAAAACCAACGCTATCCGTGTGAGCGCGGAGGTTGTCGCTTGGCGGCCCGTTCTTCCTTGGATCTGGCTGGTACCGACCCTCGCCTTGCTTCTGGTCAGCCGTGTTGGCTGGTTCCGTCAGTCAGCGGTGGCACACCTGCCGGAAGGACATCTCCGATGGAGGGGAGAGGAATTCTTCCATCAGGTGAACAGTGTCCTGGCTGGCTATACTCGGGCGCAGATGCTGGCATGCGTTTCCGTCGGAATTACGTCTATGGCGGGTTTCTGGCTAATCGGACTGCCGCATGCCTTGCTGCTTGGAACCGCCTCGGGGGCCCTCGAATTTTTCCCGATTGCAGGTCCTCTGAGTGTTGCCTATGCTGCGTGTGGCATCGTCAGCGGAGACCGGCTGCTCGTGTTGATCGGATTCCTCGTAGCCATGCGCCTTGTCCAAGACTACCTTATCTATCCGCGGCTCGTCGGACGCCGTATGCACATGCACCCGGTAGCCATCATCGTTGCCATTCTAGCGGGTGCGGAAGCGGGGGGGACTTTGGGTGTTCTGGTGGCGATACCGTTCGTCGGTATTGCTTCTATAGCTGTCCGGCACTGGAGGGAGTACTGGGCGATCGAAAAACTGTTGAAAGAACATGCGCGCCAGCCAGGGTCTGAGGAGTTGAGTGATTAACTGTCTCTGCAGGTAATCTCCGCTGTCTTTCCACCTTCCTATGATGTCTACTCCGGTTGCTCTAGGCCATTTGCGCGTATATTCGAAGGGGCCTGAATCCAGCCGAACCAGGCGGATAATCATTCCTGGCTCTATCGTAACCATCTAAGTTCGTGGCAGATGTGCATAAGAGGGCTCCGGCTCAGGCGTAGCACCCGGGGATAAGTCAGAGCATATTCAACGCAACCGATTTGGCCTCGTGGTCGGGTCGTATGCCAGATCGGGAGTACCCCCCCCTCGTTGTACCAGCCTTGACTGCTGACCATTGAGAATCAAAGATTGCAGCTCAGAATAGATTGGTCAAGTCCGGTGGAACAATTTGAAGAGAACATTCTCATTGTTGCGATCACAAGAGAAGCGGACTAACCACTCTTTGGATTGGACATGAAGAAACTTGACATGTTGCATGACTTGCAGCGGCGTTACCTTCAACTCTCTGGATACATCCGTGTAAGAGACGTAACCGGAAGTAGTGTTTAGTCTTTCATAGGATTCCAGGAATCTCCGAGATTGCTCAGGATCGAGAGATTGGCCGACTGTATCCCCGTAGACCATGATATCGTAGCAGAATCCACGGCGTTCAACGAATGGGGGAATGCTTGCGGTGTCGTTTCGTCTGGGTTTCATGTATTGTCTCGACAAATCCTCAAGGGCGAAAGATCTCAACATTCAGGTCTGCCATGTCTTATCGGATGGCCAGGATGAACCAATTATTTTTCCTCCGGTGTCTTATCATGATTCAAGTCCTCAACACCCTTCCCCTGTTGGGATCCTTTACAGCTGAAAACCCGAAGTGCGTCGTTTGTCCCTGATTTCTCAGAGCCTGCATTCAATTCGAAGACATGTACACTACGCATGCCTTCGCCACCCGACGAATTTGAGTAAGAATTAAAACCAGGAACCAGTCCTCAGCGGCTCGTGCTTTTTGCGGGCCTAGTTGGCTTTGCTGGTGGGGTTACTGCCCAAGCGAAGATTAGGATTACGACAGTCTGTGTCACGAAAGCGTCCTCGAACGAGAGTCGAAGAAGCATTCGGAGCAATCCCCACGACAGAGTGCCGAGCGTCAGCACGCAACCGGCATATCCCCATGATGTCGTGAGAATAGAGGGGAATACTTCTGTCCATTGCACTCCTCCCCCGCGGAGCCAGTCGTAAATCCTCTTTAGGCTGCGGCACACCATTGCGATCATGGCCGTGTAGAAAAGGCTTTCGTCCACGGCGGAAAGGAAGCTGCTGTTTCTTCCAAGCACGTGTTCCATTGAGGAGCGGAATAATGACAGCGCGAACGCTACAAATAGCAGCCAGATGGAGTCCCGAAGCATGTCTTGGGGAACACCCGCGTTCTCCTTGCCCAGCAGAAAGTAGAGAATGCGTTTCAAGTGGGGGTTCACAACGGATCTCCTAAAGCGAAGCCCGGGGTAGGTAAATTAAATAGACAATTGTAGTGAAAACTAAAATTAAGGATCGGGTATCTAGGCCTCAAGTGGCACAGATTTGCGACGTTGCCAGGTCTGCGTATGACCCCTGTGTCAAGGCTGGCCATCTCCACGTTTTGAGGTCTTCGATCAACAGTCACTTGACCAGATGCGTGTGCGTGTATTCCTCTATTTCTTCGCAGACATGCTAACAACGTATGTCTGCGCCAGCCCGGAAAAAGTCAGATCCCTCGTCGAATCGAAAGAACTTCCTCAAAGCCTGCATTCAATGTGAAGACATGCACAGTGCGCATGTCTTCGCCACCCCACGGACGTGTTCCACCGAATCAGCCTTTTCCCGCGCTGCCAAACAAACCCATCAGATTTTCCACTGCTTTCCGGACTGCGTCTCGTCCTGCGGCCAGAACATCGGTATCGAGCCCTGACCCCACAACATCGTAGGGATTATAGTCCATGCCAACCTTCGACGAGCGGTTGCGAACCGTGTCAAAGAATGTTCTCTTGAGGATACTTCCGACATTAATCTTCCGAATGCCCAATTGGATGGCTTGTTGAAGATACCCTCGGTCAATGGAAGTTGCTCCGTGCAGGACTAACGGGACAGAAACGGTTTGCCGGATCTCGGTGAGTCTCGATAAATTCAGGGGTAACTCGCGTCGCCCGTGGACATGAGCCTGTCCAATATTGACAGCGAGGGCATCAATACCGGTGTCTTCTATAAATGATTGAGCGAGGCTGGGGTCGGTCAAGCGGAGGTCTTCCGGGAGGACAGCCAGTTGGCCATTAACGCCAGCCAGAGACATCATCTCACCTTCAACCGCGACGCCAGTGGTGTGAGCCTTTTCTACCACCTGGCGTACCTTATCCCGTAGGTCCGCCGCCGCGAGATTTTCATCGGTGAACATCACGAGGCCGAATCCAACCTCAATGGCTTTCATGACCCATTCGTAATGTGGAGATTCATTGAAGAGCAGGCAGGCCGCAACCGGAAGTTGCCGGCATAACTCGCTCCCCAGCGCGGCATACATACGGAGCCGATCGTCATCTCCTCGCTCAATATCGGGGAGGTGAATTCCACTGAATCCCAGGATGACCGGGGAGCGCATCCGGGTAGCTGCGTCGGCAACAGCCAGGAGAGATTCCAGATTCCAGCTCTCAAAATAACCCACAGCATAGTTGCCGGACTCAGCCTCTCTCATTAAGTCCTGAAATGAAACCAGTGGCATAGTTCTTCCTTAGTTCTCCAGCACAAGGCTCTCAACGGGGCATACAGCCTTCCTGATAAGCTGAAGCCTTGAAACCTATAAAAAACGCGCTGAACAGCGGGATAGCGACCTCAGCGTGATCGCGGTTTGCCGCTTTGCCTAAAATGAGCCCCCTTAAAAGATCTGGCGCGTTCTTCGAGTGGCTGCTCGATCGCCAATCGCTCAATGCTCGATCCCAGCTGTACTCCGTGACAATCTGTGTGATCCAACATGAATTGAGCATCTTCCGGATTCGTCAGAGCGGCACCATGCGCCAACAGGATCACATTCGATTTGATTTTCTTGGCGATATCATAATGAATCTGGCTGCGGGTCGCCGTGTCTGCCAGGGACTGTCCCTCTCCGTATCCGGTTGCCCCTCCCCGTGTGATTCCGGCATGATAGATAAAAATATCCGGAGCGGCCTCGCGCATCAGTTTTTCGCTATCCTCCTCACAAAAGGCGTAACCGATCGTGAGCAAGTCGAGTTTGTGCGCGATATTCAGCATGTCAATCTCCAGTTGATAACCCAAGCCGGTCCCTTCCAGAGTCTTGCGGAATTCTCCGTCAAACCAGGCGACGGTCGGGAAATTATGCACTCCCGAAAACCCGATCCGTTTGCAATCTTCCAGGAAGAGTCGCATATCGCGCAAAACGTCGACGCCGTTGACTCCTGCGATGACGGGAACTTCTTTGACCTGGGGAAGAATTTCTCTCCTGCCCATCTGAAAAACCAGTTCGTTGGCGTCCGCCATGGGGAGCATACCCGCCAGTGAACCGTAGCCTTGCATCCGGAAGTACCCTGTGTTGTAGACCCCCAAGATATCAACTCCTCCTCGTTCAATGAATTTCGCGGCAATCCCGTTTCCGGCGCCAGTCATCACCAACGGCCTGCCACTCCTGATTTCTAGCCAAAGGCGATCGAGGAATTCCTGGCGTGTGTAGCGTTGTGCCATGCTTCTCTCCTATGAGTGAGTTCGTGATTCCATCAACGCAATCAGCATGCGGGCTGCTTCGGTTGCGAAGACGGGGTCATCGATTGCGGCATTAAGCTCGACGATCTTAATATTAGGGGACAAGCCTTTCTTTAGTTCGGCCACGAATGCGGCGTCTGCTTCGGGATCATAGAAGCTCTGACCTTTCACCGAGTAACTATCAAAACCTAATGAGGGGATCAAGAAAACGGCCTTACCTTTGGTATGTTGGAGACGTCGGACGATCTCTTTGCCTACTTCCACCATCTCTTCTTTTTCTAACCGAACATCGGTAATCTGTGGGCTGTGGCGAATGAGTGTGCGACTCTTGTATTTGGAGGGAACCGTCTCGGGTTCATTAAAGACCAGGACCTCAATTGCGCCGGGGCAGATGACTTGCGGCAGCCCCAGCTTGCCGGCGGTCGTCAGGCGGTCCGGCCCACCCGCGAGCAGGGCATGAAACATTTCGTTCGAGACCTCGATCGTCGAGTAGTCCAGCACCGCACTGATCAGTCCTTCCCGCATCATCTGTTCCATGGCTCGCCCGCCAGGGCCGATCGCATGAAACACGATTGTGTCGTATCCCGCGTGTTCCAACGTTTCGACTGCTTTCATCGCGCCCCGTGTTGTAATCCCCACCGTAGTGACGGCGACTAAGGGTTTGGCGCCATGCTTAATTTCGACATCGGTGTTTGCCATTCCACTGACTGCTGCGGCGGCATTGGCCAGAATCTTCCGGGTGACCACATTGAGGCCGAGAATGTCTGTGACGGAGAACATCATGGTAATGTCTTTGATATCGACCCAGGGAGCAACGTTTCCAGAGGCGATCGTCGAGACCATCACCTTAGGGAAACCATACGGTAATGCCCGCATGACCTTCGTGCTCAGAGTGGTGCCTTGAGTGCCACCGAGCGATATCACTCCATGCACCTGCCCCTTGGTGACCAGATCCACGACAATCCGAGTTGCTCCCTGAGCCATAATGGGCGAGGCTAATTCCCGGGTCGGATTTTCTAGAATCTTGTGTAGTTCCAATCCACCAGCCGCAGCCACTTCTTCGCGAGTGATGTCGGGCCGGGTCGCTGGAATTCCGACCACGCTGGTGTCTATAAGCAAGGCTTTGTTTCCCGTCTGCTCAATTTGTTCGCAGACATAACGGGCTTCAGTCCCTTTGGTGTCCAACGTTGCCAAGACGACAATGGTCTTATCGCTCATGATGTTTCCGGCTTTTCCCTGGGAATTTTTTCGGCACAGGAAGATTTCCTTGAAGATCGAAACAAGTCCCCTCGGGAGGGGAGTGAAGGATTGAGAAGCCTTCACTCGTCATTAGCTCTCAGGGGTGGGTATGATTAACACTGGGAGCAGGGGCATTTTGCCCGCTTTTCGTCACTGACGACCCCCCCTTCACACCTTCCCTTCAGCGGAGGGGAATTCAGACTGTCACCGTTTGAATGCGACTTGGTATAAAAGTGATTCATGCTTTAAGACAAGATCTCAAATAGTCTATTCTTCTGCGACCTAACTTGAGTGCAAGTGTTAGGGCGTTTGGTGGACAACGAGTTTCCCGCGCAAAATGTCCATTTTTTCAATTCGGTAGGGGAGCGGGAAAGGACTGTTCGGCTTGGCCGCGGGGTATTTGGGGACAACATACTTCTGGATGAGAATGTCAACGAGAGGTTTGGGGATCTCTTTCTGGTCCAGCAAGACCTTGGAAATTTCATAGGATCCATTCCGGTTTTCGGACTTAAATTCTGCGAAAACATCGAGAGTGTGCTCTCCGCTCAATAAGGCACTCAATAGAGAGTTTTTCGCTCCCGCGGTTGATTTCTCATATTCATCAAAATTGATTTTTGAGTTTGCCACGAGAGATCCGTCTAAGAGCTGGATTCTCACGTCTTGGAGTCCCTTGGGAAAGAGAGGAGTGACCTGGTGAAAAAGATAGCCATCCAGTTCAGTCTGGCTAAATTCGAGAGTGCGTGAGACAGGCTTTGTCTTCTCGCTAGTCAATAAGGAGAGCTTCTTGGAAAACGAATTGGCGGCCGCCTGACTCGGAATCGCTGAGGTTCCGGAGGCTCCCGAGTGCAGAAACAAGGCAACCCATATCCCCAGACCGAGGAGCAAACAAAAGGACAGAATGAATAATGTTTTTTTCATCGGACTACCTTAAAGGTCCTATTCCAGCGCGTTTTCTTAAAAAAATTAATCACGACGTCGGCATATTGGCCCACGCGGTCCAGGAAGGATTCTCGTAAATGCTCGTATTCATCGGTTTCATAGGACCAGTAAATGAGGAGAGCGCGGCCGACAATATTCTTCCGCGGGACGAACCCCCAGTACCGGCTATCCGCGCTATTGTCCCGATTGTCCCCCATCGCAAAGTAAGATCCTGGAGGAACAACCACATCTTTCCCTTCAATAAAAGGCCGGTAGAACAAATAGCTATCAAAAATATCTTTGTTCTGCTGGTAATCAGCAAAACGAGTCATCTGTTCTTTTTGAATCGGGAAATTATCTCTTACTGGCTGGCTTAAAGATCCAGGAGACTTGTGAAACACATACTTTTCGTCAAGAGGAACGTCGTTGAGAAATACCGTTTGATTTTCTACCCGGATACGATCTCCAGGCACACCGATGGCCCGCTTCACGTAATTTTTCGAGAGGTCTTCGGGGTATTTAAACACAATGACATCGCCGCGTTTGATCTCTCGATAGGGAAGCATCTTGCCAATCCCGGGGTCAGGCTTAGCGTACACAAATTTATTGACGAGCAAATGGTCGCCAACGAGCAAGTTGTCTGCCATCGATGGGGTGGGGATCTTGTAAGCCTGGACAACGAAAGTCGTTCCAAAAAGGGCCAAGATAATGGTCACGACTAAACTTTCAAAATATTCACGGAGCGTGGATTGCATGAGATGGTTACGATCCTTTAAGACCGCTACCCTCCTGGATCTTGAGGGAGCAGCCCAAATGATGGGTGCCACATGGCCGGGATGGCAGAAGCTTCGTTTGGGTTACAATCCACTGTCGGCGAAAGGTTGTTTTAATCTCCCCAATGCCAGTCGCGCAGCTTCTTGTTCAGCCAGTTTCTTGGTGTCTCCGAGCCCTTCGCTCAATCTTTTGCCATTGACCCGCAATTCGACCCAGAAAGATTTTCGATGGTCCGGTCCCATCTCTTTAATGACAGAATATTCCGCGTTGGCGATTCGCAGAGCCTGTAACTTTTCCTGCAGTTGTGATTTGAAATCCGGAGAATGGAGTTGTCCGCTTTCGGCAGCCTGGAAATCCGCTTTGAAGACCCGGTAAACAAAGCGACGAGCCGCGAGCAAGCCTCCATCTAAGAAAACAGCCGCCACCACAGCCTCAAATGCATCGGCCAAAACGGCCTGCTTCTTTCTCCCGCCGGTTTTTTCTTCGCCTTTTCCCAAGATCAGAAAGTCGCCTAAGTTCAATTGGCGCGTCAGCTTGAAAAGGTTGGCAGAGCTGACCAGGTGGGCGCGAAGCTTGGATAGTTCCCCTTCATTCAAATGGTGAAAGTGACGGAAAAGATAATCGCTGATAATGAGTCCAAGCACCGAATCACCCAAGAACTCGAATTGCTCGTTATCCTTCGACGGTGAGTCTTTGCGTTCGTGTGCCGCTGAACTGTGGGTAAGCGCCAGTTCCAGGAGATTGCGATGCTTAAAAGTATGGCCGAGGAGTTGCTCGAGCGTTCTGATCTCGCTATTGAATTCGTCGTCTCTTTTCATCAAATAAGATCGCGTCAGGGATCAAAGATTCAGTGGTCACTCTTCGGGCTGAAAGGTTCCTTCAGGCCTTTCTGGGCGACAACTTGAGCGTTTCTGCTGTTGTCTCCCAACTGAATCGCAGCCTGGTAATGTTCGATCGCCCCGCTCCGGTTGAGTTCCAGATCTTCCATCCGGCCCAGGAATATATGAGACCATACCTTAGTCGCACTGTCACTCGATGGAGATTGTAGGGCCTTAAAAAAGTAATCCTTGGCCTGGTCCCGCTTGCTCTGCATTGCAGCAACCACTCCCAGTCCATAGAGCGCTTCCCCATTATTTGCATCCGCTGTATCGAGGATCTTTTGAAACTGTTCCGCCGCGTTCTCGATTACACCATTTGCCAACTGCTCATTGGCGGATTTCAATTGGAGTTCGAGCGCACTGGGCTCCGGTTTCTTTTCAACAGGAGTCTTCGGTGCTTGGGCGAACTCTGCCTCAATTTTTTCCATCCGGATGCCTTTAATCATCCCGGGATAGAAAATGCGAATCCCTTCGGGACTCGTCTCAAATAACTGAAGGGAAGTATAAAAGTGACGAGTCAGCAAGGCACCGGAACGAATTGAGGCATCGAGTTCCGCGGTGAGTTTAGGCTCGGGGACTTTATTGATCCGTAGCTCAATGGCACGAATCAGGCTCTCCGTAACCAGAAATTGTTGGTCATCTCGGTATTGATCCTCAATATCGGGAACCTTTCCCGCCAGCACTAACAAGGCACTGCGGGTTTCTTTCGGGAGAGGGAAACGCATGGGAAAAGGGTCCAATATAAAATGGAGATACTGATGACGCAATTCGTCCATTGCAGGTCTTTCGGAAGGACCGAATACGAGGTAGTAAATCTCCCGATAGGTGCGAGCGTCAAAGTTATTTTGAGGAATCAAATACTCCGGAATGATCAAGAGTCTTCGATCCAGAAAGGATCCTGAAACGATGCGCAGGTAACCATCTGTTTTCAAAATGATCTCGCTAATTAAAGGTCGATAGGTCGCGACGGCCAGATCATAAAATTCCCGGTTAGAACTCCAAACAGCTTCCAACTTGGCTGCACCATAGAGTTCTTTCGTTAACGCCATGAACTCTGCGATCGGCATGACATCGGGAGGCAGTTTGCTGGCGTCCAAGGACAGTTTGAAATCTGGAGGTCCTTCTGAAAACAGAGCCAAAGAAATGTACTTGGAGAGTTGAGATTCCGCTTTCTTGCCGTCGAGATGGTCGTCATAAAACTTGGTGAGGCGTGCTTTGAGATCGGGAGGAACATTTTGCAAGTCCTGCAGAATCGATGTCCGTGCCGGGTTAGGCTTAAGATTGCCAGGATTCCACCCGGCTACATGGAGACCGGACATCACTGCAAAGACCCGGATGTCCGGCTGGATTACCACCGATGGATTCTGGGCGAAAGCAAACGGAGCGACAACCAGCCAGCCGAGGATGACAATCAGGCAAAAAAATGGATGAAGTTTCATGAGCAGAGACACAGTTAAACGCGACGATCCGGCAGAACTTTTAATCCTAAAGAATAGAGGAATACTAGTCAATCCAGATTATTAGGGCCACGGGCGTTCGAATGAGCTTTTTAAGGCCAATAGCCCTTTTTGGCTCGGACTTTCAGGTGGGGTTGTTGGGGGAGTATGACGCTAATGGAACGGTAACGCGTATTCACCTCTCCTGTCATGTAGTAACCCATTAAATAGAGACTGCGGAGGTCGACAGCAATTCTGTCAAAGACCTTTACCAAGTCATCCGTTTTTCGTGCTTGCAAAGATAAGCCGCCAGTGGCCAACGCGAGTTCCTCCAACCTCTTCGCAAGGACTTTACTTTCGCAAGCCCGACCAATCGCGATCGGATAAATCGGAATGCTTGCTTTCTTGGCAGACGCCATGGCGGCGTTTTTCGGGAGCAAGCTGGCATTGTCGTCACCATCGGTCAACAGCATGATGGCCTTCCTACCCCGGATTGGCTTCATCTGTAAGACCAGCTGAGCCAGAGAATCATAAAAGGCGGTTCTTCCGCCTGCCTCGATTTTCATGAATGCGTTCAGGGCCTCATTGGTATTGTGTCCAAAGGGATAAAGAGTTTTGACGCGATTTGTAAAAGTAAAAAGTCCAAAGGTGTCTTCCGGCCGGATTCCGGATAAGAATGTTGCCCCGGCTTTCTTCATTTTCGTCAGGTCGTGTGCAATGCTGCCGGTACTGTCAACCAATAGAGCGACGGTCAAGGCAGACGCCTCCGATTCAAAGAATTGAATCGACTGTTTCTGACCATCTTCAAGAACCTGAAAGTTATCCTCTTTGAGTCCTGACACGGGCTTCCCTTTCGGGCCAAGGACCGAGGCGTACACCTCAACTAGTTTTACGCTAACGGAAAGGGGAGCCTCTTGCACCTGAGATCGGGCGGGAACAGCCGTGATCAGAACAACCAATATCGTAATTCCGGTTAATAACAATCTCATGGATTTTCTTGCAGGTGAGAGATCAGCGGTTCAAGTCGCAATTCCCGAAGCCCTTCGAGAGCCGATTGCCAATCACTCCAATCACTCATCCCCTTCGTTATGGCCAACTGTCTCACGGCAGGCTCAGCCAGCAGCGGCAATAATTCCAAAGGCAAGCCCAGGCGATCAATTTTCTCAGCGAGGTCTAAAAGGACATGGCTGAGTCGCTCAGATATGAGCTCGGGATTTTTCACGTTCTCATATTCTTCGTAAGGGCCGAGGGGGAACAAGTGCGCGTGGCCACATCCGTAAGACTGCGGGTAATATCCCCCTATCCAGGTAATGGATTCTGAGGTCTGAAGGATTCTCTCCCGCGCTAACTGGTCGGCAAGAGGGCTTTTCCTCCATCCGGCCGGGCCCTTCTTCCTCCAGTAACCGTCCGCCAACTCAAAGAGTTCCTCGGAACTCAATAGACCTGCTAAGTCAAAAGATGTCGATCCGGGCAACCCTTGGAGGAGAATTCGACAACGTATTGGGCCAACCAGAACCCGCAAGTCATCGGATATCCTAGTAAGAATCTCAGGATCTAAAGAGGCCTCGGCCAAGAGTTCTTTTCCCAGGCGGACTTTTGAACAGAAATCATGTAACTGCCGGCCATTCCATTTCCTCCAGGGAATTGCACGTAATGCCGCGAGCTGGGCGGCCGCCAGTTTAGCGCCTCTTTGGTCTCTGCCCACGCCCTCCCCGGTCTGATCCGACACGAGCCCGATCTCCCCCGCCGGAGCAGCGATTTGAGCCACTCCTCCGCGAAGGTAACTTCCAGCATCAGGGTCAAGGGAATCGATATCGGTATCATGCCAGATTGATTTTCCAGTCGAAGCACTTGCCAGAAATCGATGCCGGCGAATAAAAAGAGGGTCTTCTTTGATCAGTAGATCGTTGGGAGAGAAGTGATAGGCGTAGATCCAGCCTAAGAGAGAAATATGGAGATCGGGATGTAACTCTTGCATTACTTTGCCTGCCAGATTTGCCCATTCGTTGGGGGATACTCCTCTTCCGATCGAGACTTTGAGGGCGCTGAGGGAGAGGAGGACTTTCTCCCGATGCGTCTGGATCATATTTTGTTGAAAATTCTTGGGGACTGATTCCCAAATGGTCGGATCCACGTCGCGCAAATTACTTACCAGGTTATCCACGGATTGCAAAAGGGTTGTGGGATCCTGGTTTTCATTGGCCAAGGCCTCCAGGCACTGGAAAATTTTCAAAAGTGGATCGGTTAGAGGGATCGCTTGCAGGGCCATCACTTCCTGCATCCGCCCCTTCTTCCACCCTGGCAGATCAATCTCAATTTCTGATCCATCGAGTTGGACCCGAGTGATATTCGATACGCCAGCCAAGGCTTCAAAGAGTAACTCATCGAAGGTATGATTCGTCGTTTCAGCCGGAGTACTCAGGCCCGGGCGAGTGCCATCTGCCGACGGAGGGATGGGTGATTTTTCATTCTCTATCGCTGCGGGAGCAGATTGGAGAATCCTCTTTAGACCTTCCAGGACCAGGAAGCTCGACCGGGCGAATTCGGTATTGGTTGTGGCTGTGGCAAACCGCTGACAAAGATTCTCCAGGAGCAAGGAAGCCTGGCTTTCTTGAACAGCTCCATTTTCATAAAGCAGAGAGAGAAGTTTCAGGAAGCATTGGAAGTCACCCACAATGAGGGCAAGCTCTGAACTCTTTAAGGAATCCAGATTCCTGACCGCCTGAAAGAATTCCTGTAGTTGATGGGTCCCAAGCGGTGGCAAAGAGGCCAGATAAGGAAAAATTTCCCTATGATCGATATAGTTCTCTAACAATAAAGAAACCGATGACTCATCCAGTTTATGGCCCCAGTGCTTTTCCAGGCGAACAACGCTCAGGAATGCTTCGAGGCGAGTGGGAGTCTGTATACCGGTTTCATCCCGGGTAGAAAACATTTCGGTAAGTATTTTTGTCTCTGATTCCTGTTGTCCTTCCCCGTCCTTCCGTATACGAGTGACAGGCAGAGGAGGGCTCTCCCTCTCATCGACTTTTTTTAACGAATCAACGGCCGGAAAAAGATTACTTACTGGTACATCGACTTTCTTCATCGAATCGACAACGGGGGAGGGCGTGCTTTCTTTTACGAATGTTTTCTTCAACGAATTAATGGGCTTAACAGAAATGCTTTCCTGTATTTCGACTTTCTTTAGTTTATTGATGGAGGGGAACGGATCCCTTTCATTTTCATCGAATTTCTTCAGCCGATTCACTGAGGGGGAAGAATTACTTCCCGGGGTGCTGACTTCTTTCAGCGAATCAACGGATGGGGAAGGAGTGCTTCCCTTCTCATCCTCTTTCTCCAGCGAATCCACCGATGCTGAAGAGCTGTTTTCCTTCTTATCCTCTTTCTCGAGCGTATCAACCGATGGGATTGGACTACTTTCCTGGACATCGACTCTCTTCAATGAATCAGCGGAAGGGAAAGGGCTGGCCTTACTTTCCTCTGTCTTCTTGAGTGTGGCAACATTTACGGGCGAATCGGCATTTTTCTCCTCAGGGCTTCTCATCTCGCTCGGGATTGGAACCGTTTCAGATTTCTTCGCATCCGACCGGCGCATTTTCCAGACGCTGCTGCCACCTGGAAACTGGACAGCCCCACCGTCATTCAACGGCATTTCGCGTGCCACGTCATAAAAGACCGTGTTTCTGCGCAAAAAAGTATCGGCACCATGTAAACCCTTTCCCGGTGAGGCAAAGGCCCTATAGAAAGTTTCCAGCTGTCGCGGGCTTCGAGTGAAAAACTGCTGGTTCACCGAGGGAAGTCCAGCCATAACATAATAGAAGGCCATGAGTCTGCCGGCATCCTTCGAAAGGAGCGCATTCAGGAAGGAGCTTATTTTACGGCGGTCAGCACCGACCAAATGTTCCCATGCTTCCGCAGCCTGCCCCCCCCCAGGGGTTTCTACTTGAGTGTTGTCAATATTCAAAGCCCCTCCATAAAGATAGAGGGTTCTCCAATGCTCTTTGAGCAATGTCTTCGGGTTAAGCGCTTGTGTAATTTGAATCTGCGTTTCTTTGCTGAGTTTGCTGAGAGCGACATAAAGATACGCTACCGGTAATGTATCCAGAAAAGCTTCCGCCAAACCTCCTCGTATGCGAGTTCCATTCAAGAGTCCGTTTATCCAATAGTTGTTACTAATTTGGACAGGCACTTGTTCGGAATGCACGTTCACAGTGAATGGCTTTCCTGATTCCAGAGCGGCTTTCAACTCATCTCCGTTGACGCCCAGCGCCTCGGCAACTTTCTTGCGGTACGCTAGGAGCTGCCGATCATCTTGTTCCACCACCCGACGTGTGCCCTGTCTCTTAATCTGCCATCCCAATAAGAAGAGTATCCTTTCGCTACGCTCCTGAGCGGGTTTATCATGGGAATCGAGGAAGACTTCCAGACCTTTATTGCTGCTGGCCGTCAGAGACTGCAGTTCGATGACGATCTTGAAATATTCATGCAAACTTCGAAATGTCTGTAACGACTCGGAATAATCGGCCTTGTCATGCAACCGGACCAGTCGTTCCGCGTATTGAGTAAGAAAAGTGTCGGCTTTCTTGGGATCTTGCATTCCTGTCATCCGTGCCAAAGCCTTAATCCCTCCCGGAATCTCAAGCATGTCAGCGGAACTGGAATCCTGATTTGGAGGCGATTGCAAGATGACAGGGCGACCATGTGCACGCAGTTTTTCAGAAAGACGCAATGCCATCGCCGACTCTCCATCCCTGATAGCGACCACCATACCGCGATCCAATGCTTCATGGACGTCGGATGGGGAGGCATGCTCATTTTCGAGTTTCTTTGCTAGCTCCTCATAAACTACCGCCGCTTGATACGCATAAGCGTCGCGACTAGCCGCTACTCTTTTTAAGACCTCCACATTGTCGGGAGTAAACTTGTAAGCGATTTCGAGAGCTTTTCTGGCCTCGGCTGGCCGGCCAAGTTTGGTTAACACGTCTGCTCTCAGTAGATGGATAGAAGGTGAATCGAGGTTTTCCGCATAAAGCTGTTCAAGCTGAGCTTCAGCTTCGTTCAAAAGGCCGCGCTTAACCAATGTAGCGATCTGAATCATCACCGCATCGGCTGAAGCCGTACTCGAAGCATGCGAAAGGTCGGTCGAATCCTTCTCTGGCGTCGGATTCGCTTGGACTCCTTGGCCCATGACAAAAATAAGAAAAGAAGAGAACAAGAAGAGATTGAAGAGTCGCACCGACATCTTCTTCCTCTTGAGTTGGATGACCAACCCGGCCTTTTGCAAGGCTTCGTACTCCGCTGCTAATTCTTTTATTCTCGACATGGGAAAAACTCTAAGCGAATGATTAGCTAAAAGTAGCAGATTCCCTTAAAGGATATCTGTAGCCCCATTAACCCTACTGCGGTTACAGACACCCCAGCCCCCTCATGCCCCCGTGTTTAGGCCGACACTCACGGAGAGACTCGAAGCTTATTCCCTAACTTACTCCAAACCGAGCAAAATAGAAATATGTGTCAAATGTGCTTAGTATAACGACTCAAAACAGGTCTTGGCAACCCACTTTACAACCTTTTTCCCGATCATTGCGGGCATCAGCCATTAGGATACCAGGAACAGAGGTGTCGTCGTATGCTGGCCAGAACGCATCCCACCAATGATTGCTTTTCCTTGCTACTTGGCTTCTTCCTAAGCGATGAGCGAAAGGCTACGCCACGTTCGTCGGATCCCAGGAAAGATGGAGGTTCTCGTTCAAACTGTTGAGCGTGTTCATGTCCGCATCCGTGAGAGAGAAGTCAAACACTTTAGCGTTTTCTCTGATGTGCATTGGGTTGGTGGCTTTAGGGATGGCGACGGCGTCATGCTGGATGACCCAGCGGATCAACAACTGGGCTGATGAACATCGATATTGGGCGGCGAGTTTCACGATCTTTGGATCGTTCAAACGCTGCCCACGCGTGAGTGGACTGTATGCTTGAAGCTGAATCCCATGCTTTCGGCAGAATTCGAGAAGCTCCTGTTGATAACAAAATGGAGTGAATTCAACTTGGTTAACTGCAGGCACAACCGTTGATACAGACAGCAGTTCTTCCAGATGACGAATCGTGTAGTTGCTGACTCCTATGGCCTTGCATCGCCCGGTGGCAAGAATTCTCTCAAATGCTTTCCAGGTCTCCAAACGAGAACCTGGAATCGGTCTACCCAATAACTTCGACGTTTTTCTAATGAATGAGTAATCAGCCCACGGACGGCCTTTCCTCGGCCAATGGATCAGGTAAAGATCCAGATAGTCGAGCCCTAGTTCATGGAGACTTTTGTCAAAGGCCCGCAAAGTTGCATCGTAGCCAAAGCCGTGATCATCATAAAGAAGCTTGGTCGTGATGAAAAGCTCTTTCCGCGGAATCCTGCTGGCCCGCACAGCGTTCCCAACCTCTTTCTCGTTTTTGTAAGAACGAGCTGTATCGATGAGCCGGTACCCGGTTTGAAGCGCGACAGAGACAGTTCGTTCCGTCTCCAGTCCAGGAATTACACCGTGAACGCCTAGTCCAAGGATTGGAATCTGAATCCCATTATTGAGCGTAAGAGTCGATGTTAGATCCATTACGGTTACCGATTTTCCCCGCCCAATGCCATCAATCTGTTCTCGCTCATCTGATGGATTCCTCCATCAGATGAGCGACTCTTTCTTCCAAACATGAGGCAACTATAAGGGTCGAGCTCCACGAGTCCGCCTTTATAATTGGGTCCGTTGAGGCTTCGCGGAGCTCAACCCAAAATTCCAGGCCTCGTTTCTTCATCTGACGCCTGTCGCCCATGCGGAGCTCCCGCTCCGAGGCCCCGCGGTCTGTGAGGCCGAAACCCGACCTCCGTTACACCTCCTGCACTTCGCGTTGCTCGAAGAGATGATCGATCCATAAGGATGTCAGTTTCTCAGCCACCGAATTCTGGCGAAGACGGGCGTGGAGGTGGTCGAAGTCAACAAGGTCGAGGGGTTGATCTTGGTTAAAGCAGCTGAAAATAATCTGCTCCTTCCCCGTTTCCGGATCAATGTGGCGTTGCAGGCATTGAGCACAAATCTCCTTGAGCATGCATTGCATGGGGGAATTGATCGAGCCGATTGCCTTGTGTTTTTCGGGTAGATACGACTGTAGAACGGTTTTTCGAGCCACCTTTACCGCGGCCATCATGCGGTCGGAGCCAATGGATAAAATGCGATCCACATGACAAAGAGGAATCGTCACCTCGCCTAACTCGCCTCTAGCGTATGCTTGCATGGCTTGGACAATATTCCCTCTGAAAGTACGGTCCTGTGGCCGATGTGGTTCGATGAGATCTCCTTCATCCACAGACCAGATCACCAGATCACACCCTTTTTCGATTTCCTTTCGTTTGAAAAGATCGGACCCTTTCTTATATCCTGCAAAATAGATCACCCGATTGTTTTTCTTCCTGAGTGCCAATGCAATTGAGAATAGGACCGCGTTCCCGAGTCCCCCGCCAGCTAGAAGCACGGTTTCTTCAGCAGGAATTTCCGTGGGAGTGCCGCTTGGTCCCATTAAGACAACGGGTTCTCCAGGATTCAACAAGGCACACAAACGGCTCGATCCTCCCATTTCGAGAACAATTAAGGAGACCAGCCCGCGCTCGCGGTCGACCCAGGCACCAGTCAAAGCAATTCCTTCCATGGTCAAATGAAACCCAGAAGGCTTTTCCGCAAAACTGTCATAATTCTGAAGTCGGAAAAACTGCCCTGGTTCGAAGTGTCGCGCGGCCATCGGTGCGCGCACAATGACTTCGACAATATTGGATGTCAGCCGGAACGCATCCACGACCCTTGCCTGAAATTGATCGTCCATCAGCTCAGAGAAGCGTACCCAGGCCTGTTCGCGTTCTGCCTGTTCTTCCAGAGTCTGAGCATCGACCTCTGCCTGGAACAAATTCATGATCTCCGGGTAGCCTTTCTTTGCCGAGGCCATCGCCTTGACCACATTCCCTGCAAAAACCGGATGGTTATCTCCATAGAAGGTGATGGCGCGGCCTTCCTTCTCGTAGGAAGTGAAAAATCCGATTTCATCTCCTTTTGAGGGAACCAGTCTCTGCTGACCATTCGACTTGTCCAGCCGATAGCCCTGAAAAAACTCGCCCTCCGGATCGAGTGTAAAAGTTCCCGGATGCTCCCGTTCGTAGATCACGTTAGGATGAGTGCCTGCTGCGACCATCACGGTTCGGGCTGGAAATTCTACCAATTCGCCGGTATTGCGATATTTCCCATCCACAATCCGCTGGCGCTCAAACTTAAGAGACTGAACTTTACCCCAGCGATCCGGAACACACTCCACTGGGCTCAGCAACTCCGTGAAATAGATTCCTTCCTCGAGTGCTTTGATAATCTCTTCGTGATTCAGCCGGTAGGCGGGAGCATCTTGCAGTTTTTTGCGATAGACAATCGTCACTCCCCCCCAGGAGCGCACGAGCCGCGCGAAATCAGGAGGACGCCCTGCGGCTTTTGCGGCGGCCCGTTCCGCCCGAATAGCCCGGCCGTGCTCGAGCCATCGTTTGAAGACCTCCTTTTCCTCTTCGTCTAGCTTTCCCCAAATTTGGTCTTTCCCGATCCGGGGGACCAGCCGCTCGTAGCGGTCCAATGCCTTTTCGACCTGGACGACGTAATAGGCCATCAACTCTGTGGCGGTATCGATGGCCGTCAATCCGCCGCCAATCACAACCGCAGGCAGGTCCACCTGAAGATTTGTGAGACTGTCTTTCTTGTAGGCTCCCGAGGCCTGAAGACCCATCAGAAAATCCGATGCTTGGCGCATGCCTCTCAAGACATTATTTTTCACCGGCACTAAAGTTGGCCTGCCGGCGCCGGTTGCAATTGCGATGTGATCAAACCCCAGTTGCCAAGCGTCCTCGATGGTCAGTGTGCCTCCAAAACGCACCCCATCAAAGAGCCGGAACTTTTTTCGTCGCATCAAGACCAGGTAGTTGATATCAAGAAAATTCTTGTCCCATCGGACCGTAATCCCGTATTCGGAAACACCTCCAAAACCGAGGATAGTTCGCTCGTCCAGTTCGGCCATGATGTCTTGAATGTTCTCAATCGGTCTGGGGACCCGCTTGCGTGATCCACGGACATCGCCGGCGAGAGGCTCGATACGCAATCCATCGATGCCCACGACGCCGAACCCCTCATTGAGAAGGTAGTGGGCCAGGGTATAGCCGGCGGGACCCATGCCGACCACGAGCACATTTTTCCCGTTGTAGCGTTGCGGAACCGGACGCTTGGCGTTCAGCGGGTTCCAGCGCGTCAGCAACGAGTAAATTTCAAATCCATAAGGAAGCTTCAATACATCCGTTAGAATCCCGGTTTCGATTTGCGGAATGTTCACCGGAGTCTGCTTTTGAAAAATGCACGACTTCATACAATCATTGCAGATCCGATGACCCGTTCCGGCACACATGGGATTATCGATCATAATCATGGCCAGTGCGCCAATGACCTCTCCTTGCCGCTTGAGTAGGTGGGCCTCTGAGATTTTTTCGTCTAATGGGCAACCATCAAGCCGGATCCCGAGTGGATTTGTTTGAATCTTGCCTTGCTTCAGATACCCTTTTGAGCAAAAGTCTTTGTCGCGTTCATGGCAGTAAATGCAATAATAGATTTCCTGCAACGTCTCTCGGGGAGACATTCGAGGGTCCGTTAATTTAAATCCGTCGCGAAAGCGTCGTGTCTCCTGCGGCCCTTGAAATTTCTCGGGAAGGTGTGGATCGCAGCGGTCAATTTGAACGAGATTTTGGTAGTCCACGGGAAGGGGAGTCTTCAACGAAGGGTGCTTCTCCGATCGACTTTTCAGGGAAGGGTGGAAGGCCAGGGCCAGGCACCATTTCTGGATCGACTGAAGGTCTTCTTGGGCGACCGTCAATTCTTCCGGCGAATGGCGGGCCTTGGCGTTTTCCAAGGCTTCCAATACCATCAACCCTACTTCGGCTAACTCGGCTTCCGGATCCTCGGCCAAAGAGGCCTGAGAAAAATGCCGATCGACCAGTGACCGGTAGTCAAATTCAAGTTCCGAAAGATCCCATCGCGCCAGTTCGTCGCCCGAGGGACGCTGCTTGAGAACATATTTATCCAGGTATTTTTTCTTCCACTCGAAGATTCGTCCGTCCGACAATATATGTTCCTGGAGTTGAGCGTACTCGGCCTCAATCTGGAAGAGCTTCACGATAAAACGATTGAGATAGGGCGCCACGCGCAGAGTGATATCCGAGGCTGTTTGAGCGTCATAACTTTCTCCCTCCGCTTCACGATAGGCCTCATAGCGCAAAGATAAGTCCGGATCATGCAACTTAAGCTCTTCACGGAAAATCTCGTCCAGAGAAGCTATCCGGCGGACTCGGTTGAGATCCGCAAAACGAAATCCAGGTACTCCTAATTGGAAATTCCATCCGGCTGCTTCTTGCCGCCGATTTTGAGAGAGATGCAGTAGAGTCATAGGATTCCTTTATAGAAGTGAAAAGAGGCCGGTTCAGGGCTGAGACATGAAAGAAATAATCTGGCCCTACCTTGAATTGTAATGTTAGCTTAAGTTCTATTGATTTTCATTGCTGTATTCCTGCGAGTGGAATTTCATCAATGTGCCGTTTCTCTCGAAGTCTGGATTCTGCTTGACTGAGATGCCGATTCAACTAAATTAAGCAACGCTCCTATCGCAGGGGACATTCGAAAGGTAAATTTCCCTAAACAACCATGAAGCCCTTCCTCATCCTCTGGCGGTTCACCATCGTTTGGATCTTCTGCCAATTTTCCTTATTGGCTGCGAGTAGTGGAATAGTCCCCATTCATCTGCGCTGTGAGTACCTGGAGAACCCGCTCGGGATAGACGCCGTGAAGCCACGGCTCAGCTGGCTATTGAAAGCTTCAAACCCCATCGAGCGGGGACAAAAGCAATCGGCTTACCAGGTTCTCGTTGCCAGCAATTTGGAGAATCTCGAAATCGATCGAGGAGACTTCTGGGATACCGGCCAGCAACTCTCAGATCAGACGATCCACGTTGAATACGCGGGCAAAGTGTTATCGAGTCAAGTCCGTTGTTTTTGGAAGGTCCGTGTCTGGGATCAGGATCACAACGCTTCTCCCTGGAGTGAGCCTTCTTTTTGGTCCATGGGTTTGCTCGATCGAAAAGATTGGAGTGCCAAATGGATCGGGGATCCTGCAGTCGCCGTGAGTCCCGAAGCTGAGGCTAATGCAGCCCGGATGTTAAATTACGGCTATCATTGCAAGTCTGTCAAGTCAGCAGAGACCGAAAAATGGATTGTGCTTGATCTCGGCAGCGAACAAGCGGTTGATTCGGTAAAGCTTTTCCCTGTTCTCATGCTTGACTACTCTCCCCAGGCTAATGCGCACTTTTTCCCTCGACGGTTCAAGGTAGAAGTAGCCGATCAGGCTGATTTCGCTGACGCACGAACTGTGGTTGACCACACCAGCATGGATGTTCCCGAACCACACGCAGAAGCCCAGCTCAATAAAGTGGGGCCATTGACGGCCCGCTATCTCCGCTTGACTGTAACAGGGGTTAGATTAGACCGGCGCGATTCCGCTGTCTTTGCTTTGTCCGAAATCGAAGTCCTATCCAATGGAAGAAACCTGGCTCGGGAAGCGAAGATTACCGCTTCGGACTCCGAAGAAGGACTGGGCTGGTCCAAGGATAAACTGATTGATGGGATTACTAAGACAGTGTTTCCTCCGCCCTTGATTCAACCATCGAGTTACTTGCGAAGAGGCTTTGAAATCCCTGGTGAAATCAGACGCGCGACGGTTTATGCCACCGCCCGGGGGGTCTATGAGCTTCGGTTGAATGGGCAACGTGTCGGAGACCACTTGCTGGCCCCGGAATGGACCAGTTACCGCCACCGGATTCAGTACCAGACTTATGATGTCACCGCGCAGTTGCATCAAGGCCAGAATGCGGTAGGAGCAATCATTGGGGCAGGTTGGTATTCAGGGCGAATCGGTTTGGTTCCCCGGAGACGGGTTTACGGATCGTATCCACAACTTCTCTTGCACCTTGATGTGGAGCTAAAGAATGGAAAGTCTCTGTCCGTGGTAAGCGATGAGTCCTGGCAGAAGGCGCTTCAGGTTCCTTTAGAATCCTCCGACATCCTGGATGGAGAGATTTATGACGCCCGAAAAGAAATGAAAGGTTGGGACTCTCCGGATTTTCAGGGGAAGGATTGGCAGAATGTTGAGGCAGATACTGATCTCGGGACAGCCAAACTGGTTTGGCAACCGAATGAACCCATTCGAGTTCTCAAAAAAATGGTTCCGCTCAGTCTCACCGAACCCAAGCCGGGCACCTACATATATGACCTAGGACAAAACATGGTTGGTTGGTGCCGCTTGAAGGTGCATGGCAGAGCAGGTGATATTGTCACCGCCCGCTATGCCGAGATGCTCAATGATGACGGTGCCATTTATACGGCAAATCTCCGTGGCGCACCGGCTACGGACCGCTTTATCCTCCGCGGAGGAAGGGAAGAGATTCTTGAACCCCATTTTACTTATCATGGATTTCGTTATGTCGAAGTTGCGGGGATCTCATACAGACCCTCATTGGAAGATGCCTTGGGAATGGTTTTCTATTCGTCTGCGCCTGAAACCGGTGTCTTTGAAACTTCCAGTCTTCTCTTGAATCAGTTGATGCATAACATCCTCTGGACGCAGCGCGCCAATTTGGAGAGCATCCCGACAGATTGTCCGCAGCGAGACGAGCGTTTAGGCTGGATGGGGGATATCCAAGCATTTAGTCAGACGGCCATCTTTAACATGGACATGGCGGCCTTCTTTACCAAGTGGCTGAGAGATGTCCGCGATGATCAGCTGGCAGATGGCCGTTTCCCTGATTTCGCGCCCAACCCCTTCATCACGATTGGGCAGGAAAATGGGTTTGGTGCACCAGCCTGGGCTGATGCCGGAACGATTATCCCGTGGCGAGTTTATCTGAATTATGCTGATACGCGTCTGCTCGAAGAACATTTCGAATCCGCAAAACATTGGGTGGATTTTGTCCGAAGCAAGAACCCGAATCATCTCTGGGAAAACGCTCGCGGCGGAGATTACAATGACTGGCTCAACGCGGACACGTTAATTTTAGAGGGTTGGCCCGTAAAAGGGGGAGCTGTACCCAAACACGTCTTTGCGACGGCCTTCTATGCCCGTTCGGTCGATCTTGTTGCGAAAATGGCAGCGGTATTGGGACGTTCGGAAGAGGCCAAACACTACGGTCAATTATTTGAGCAAGTCAAAACCGCCTTTAATCAAGCCTACGTTTCTTCGGATGGGCGAATCGAAGGAAACACCCAGGCAGGATATGCTCTGGCGCTCTATTTTGACTTACTGCCTGAAGCACTTCGCTCCAAAACCACAGAGCATTTGGTTGAGGCCTTGAAGCCTTACCAGGGCCAGCTTTCGACCGGCATTCAGTCAACTCACCGCTTCTTGTTGGAATTGACCCGAAATGGATTGAATGAAGAGGCCTATCGTCTGCTGAACTCGCGCAGCTTTCCATCGTGGGGATTTATGATAGATAATGGAGCCACCACGATTTGGGAGCGTTGGGATGGATACGTGAAAGGCCGTGGTTTTCAGGACCCATCGATGAACTCCTTTAATCACTGGGCCTTTGGAGCTGTGGGAGAATGGTTGTGGCGGAACGTCATCGGAATTAATCCGGAAGCATCAACTCCTGGATATCAGCATTTCATCATTCATCCCCGACCTGGAGGCGGTCTCAGCTGGGCGAGAGGTTCCTATGACTCGATCCGAGGCCCGATCGTGAGCGATTGGAAGATAGACAACCAGCTCTTCAAGCTAAAAATCGTTATTCCAGTGAATACTTCAGCAACGGTCTACATTCCAACCCGAGATGAAAAATCGGTGGAAGAGAGCGGAAATCCCGTTCACGCAGCCAAAGGCGTAATCGTATTGGGCAGGGAAGAAGGGGCATTAAAATATCGTGTTGGTTCCGGAACTTACGAGTTTACGGCGGCGTATTAAAGGTGAAACCGGGAACTCATCTCACTTCTTCCCCGGACTGGACAGGTTTGTGCAAGGGATATCCCTTCGCGGTCCCATAGACAATCGATGATACGAGGGTGATACAGATGAAAAACCGAGAACCGATTAAAGACCGTTTCAAAGATAAAGTGGCTATTGTTACCGGCGGATCATCAGGAATTGGAAGAGCCACGGTTGAAGAACTTTGCAAGGAAGGCGCACGGGTTGCCTTCACCGGGATTAGCGAAATCGGGCTAACCACCGCGAAGCAGTTGACAGACACTGGCCATGACGTCCTCTTCTGTCGCGGTGACATGGCCATAGAGCTATTCTGCAAAGATGTTGTCGAACAAACAATTGCCAAATGGGGAAAGGTTAATTACTTGGTGAACAACGCCTTTTCTTTCACGGCGAAAGGTTTGGATAGCACGAAGGAAGATTGGGATCGCGTCTTCCAGGCCGGCCCGATTGCCTATGCTGTGATGGCGCAGGAAGTCGTCCCATCCATGAAGGAACTGGGAGGAGGGGCTATCGTGAATATGTCCAGCATTTCCGCTTTTATTGCCCAGCCCAATCGCTGGACCTATAACGCCGCTAAGGGAGCCGTTCATACCATGACGAAGTGTATGGCCCTGGATTTGGCCCCTTACGGTATCCGGGTGAACAGTGTGAGTCCCGGGTGGATCTGGACTCGCGAAGTCGACAAAGCGGCCATGGGTGACCGAGCCAAGTGGGAGCCAATCTGGGGGCAGTTTCATATGCTCGAACGCTGCGGGGAACCGGTTGAATGCGCCGGCCCTATCCTCTTTTTGCTGAGCGATGATGCTTCTTTCATCACGGCAGCCGATTTGGCTATTGACGGAGGATACCAGGGGCTGGGAAGCGAAGGTTTGGGCAAGGCAAGTACATTTGCCGGATCACAATAGGCGAAGAACCCAATGGAAACAAACTCGTACATCACCGGAATTTTGTTGATCCTGCTCGGTGGGGTCATGGAGGGCGCTTTTGCCCTGCCTCTGAAACTGACGCCGAAATGGAAGTGGGAAAATATTTGGGGCGCCGGTTCCTTGATGGCCTTACTCTTGATTCCATGGCCCGTTGCGGTGTTGACAATTCCCGAGTTGGTGGAGGTCTATCGAAGCTCTTCGCTGCAATCAATCCTGATGGCTCTGCTCTTTGGCGCAGGATGGGGGGCTGGAGGAGTTTTTTTTGGACTGGGCATCAGTACGGTGGGGCTGTCTCTGGGATTATCTTTGATTTTTGGCCTTATTGCGATTAACGGATCTTTGATTCCTCTCTTGATGGAACATCCTGAACAGTTGGCTAAGCCCTCGGGACTGGTCGTTCTGTGTGGTATCGCTGTCATGATCTCAGGTCTGATTGTCTGTGCTTTGGCTGGCAAAAGGAAAGGGGAACATCAAAACCAGCACAATTCCCTGACCCTGGATGTTTCGCCGCATCAGTCTAATTTCTCTAAGGGTTTATTCTTTTGCGTCGCTGCAGGCCTTTTTTCCGCACTCGTGAACTTTGGGCTCATCTTCGGAACCGAGATCTCTGAACAAGCAATTAAACATGGTGCCCATACGGCCAATGCCAGCAACGCCGTATGGGCATTAGTCTTCACCGCAAACTTTCTTGTGAATGTGGCTTATTGTGCCTTTCTAATCCGCCGGAATGGAACGGGACCTCTCTTCAGAGAAAACGGTACGGGATGGTACTGGATAGCGGCTGCAATTATGGGGATCGTATGGGCAGGTGGCATTATTGTTTATGGTGCCGGGGCTGTTCGATTGGGACATTTGGGGGCTTACATTGGTTTTCCGATGATGTTGATCGCTTCCATCCTGACCGGGAACGTCTTGGGTTTTGTGAATGGGGAATGGAAACATGCCGGCCGCACTGCGTTGCAGCTTATGGCTGTAGGCGTCGCCTTACTCATTGTTGCCATACTGCTCCTTGGCGTTGCAAATACCCTCAATGGGTGATCTGTTTGTCCGCTCCATCCTTTAAAGAATGGGATTTTCAAAGGGGCTCATTTGTTATTGTTCACTGTTCATTTCTCATTTTCCATTGAGAGGCTTAAATGAATGATGGCAAATGGAAATTGACCAATGAAAAATTGGGTTGTTGCAACCGTCAAAGACCCACTCCTGAGGGCTAATGGCACCGAATTATTCTCCTCCCAAGAGGAGTCCGAATGATTCCCCTCCGCCGGAGGGAAGGTGTGAAAGAATTGTCGAACTGGTTGTAGGGAACGCTCGCCGTAGCGTTCCCCGTTGCCGAGGAGCAGTGAATTCAAATGGTTTCGCAACTCTACAAGGAACGGAACAGCGTCCGTTCCCTACGGAGCTCTCAATTCTTTCACACCTTCACGCGTGCTCTGCACCTCTCCTCAATAGGGCTGCTGACTGTTTTTCCTCGCCGGCTCAGACGCACCGTACACCACTCTTCTTCGAACGGTTAACCCTCGGGGCTCACCTGCATCACAATCATTCCACTTAAATAGAATTTTTTTCCAATGACAAAGTTGAAACCCACAGAATCCTTTCACAGCGCGAGTTTGCTGGCGTCATCGTTTGGCTGCCCACTTGCAAGAATGAGTCAAGTTTGGACGAAGACTCCCGAAGGACTCTCGAAAGAACTCTGCGTGAAAATTCTCAAACTGGCAGTGTGCCTATCATCGGTATTATTTGCCGTAACACTGATGTCATCACCCACCGCAGCTGCAAGGGCCGCGGATCTATGTTCGGTGCTTCCTAGCAGCCCGTTCGGGTCCCTCCTCATTGCTTGCGGAGCTATGGGGCTTGGCGTAGTAATAACCCGAAGGAAAGGTTTGTATAAGGTCCCCGTAAAGCTTGCGGCGCTCTTGTTATGCTTCTACGGCTCTGCTTTAGCGGCTTCCTCTTATAATGAAGGGCTACCTGCATTGGCTCCTTTTTGTCTTATGACTTTCGCGTTGCTGCTCGTGATCTTCTGGTAGACCTTATTATCTTGGGAGCCTACCTCAAATCGTTATCGGAATAGATTCCTACCCCAACGACATAGGACTGGATCAGCAGGTCCTTAGCTCAGTCTTTTTCCCCTTGGCTCCCGGGGTTCTCCAGAATGCCCCCACTCTTGGCATCTGCAGATCTTAAAGCAATCGAAAGAACAAAACCGAGCAAGCCCAGACTGGCGAACATGATCATGCTGGCGGTGTAGTTCTGTGTCAGCACTCGCAAATGACCATTAAGCCACGGGAAAGTCATCAGGCCGATATTCTGGATCATATTCGTCAGACCAAAGGCGGTTCCGATTAACTGCGGTTTGACAACCAGTGGAATCGACGGCCACATGGCTGCTGGGACCAGAACGAATGAGGCTCCCAGGAGGCACATCGCAAATTTGGGAGGTAAGGTTGTGAATGCCAGCAGCAGGTATGAGGGAATCATGAGCAAGGATCCGAACAACATCATGGTAGCCCTTTTCCCGATCCGATCTACCAGTCCCCCGGCGAATGGAGCAAACACCATCGACGCGAAGATGATGATTGATGAAGTCCCGGGGGCAGTTGAAAACAAATGCATGAAGTTGGAGAAGACCGCCTGGAAAAAACCTAACCCCTCGCCCGAAGCGCTAGGCAGACCCCATTTTTCGGCGAAAAAGTTGGTGGAAAGGGCAGTAAAAGGGAAGATGGCAGAATAAAACGTCAGGCAAAGGAGAGTGACATACCAATATGATTTCGAGAAATCGCGGATCTCTTTGAATACAATTCTGTCACTCGATGCCCCGTTAACCAGTCCTAATGCCCGTTCTCCTCGTTTGTCCAGAAAAACGAAAATCAGGTTAGTGAGTAAACTAAGCGCACAGAATAGAACGGCTGCCCAAAGCGCCATCTCGGGGCTGAAACGCTCCGCAATCAAGGCTTCGGAGTTGAAACTAAACAGGGTTCCCAGCCGACAGATTGTCAGTGTGGCACCAAAAGCCAGAGCGAGTTCCTTGCCTTTGAACCAGCGTGCCAGGATAGCATTCTGGGCGGTGATGAGGGACTCAGAACCAGCTCCAAAAAGGAAGCGCCCGGCGTAAGCGACCTGAATATTGGGGGCAAAGGCTACCAGCGCGGCTCCCATCGTCACCACCCCGGAAAAGAGCAAACTCGATTTTCTAGTCCCAATTTTGTCGATCAAGATTCCGCCAAATAGCAGAGTCAATATGGCAGACAAGCTGTACACCGAATACAAGCTGCCGATTGAAGCCTGATCCACTCCCCATTTCCGCATGAGCTGATCGGGGATAGCCCCCACGCTGTCATATGCAAAGTAACTCCCGGAAGTGATGAGGCTGGCAAAAAGCAGAACCGTGAAACGATAGGGGCGCTGGGTTGGGTGGAACCAATGTGGCAAGTTCTGCATAGGATCATTCATCATATTCCCGTCCGCCCCCCCCCAGTGCATTCAGCCGTGTCAATAGTTTCTTATTTGCCATTGTTCATCGTTCATTTCCCATTTCCTATTGGAGGATTTGATGAAATCACAACGACGGTACCCACCAATGAATAAATGAACGAAACGAGCATTCGCCATTGTGATTTGCCGTGTGAGAACCCCGCACACGTAACACCACTTGAAAATGGCAAATGAGAAATGAACGATGAACAATGGCAAATGAAGACGCCAGGGAGTAGCCTGTGATTCCAAGACTACGTGATGTGCGCGCCTCTCGTCTCGACGAACACGGCATAGAGAGATTGGCTGCCAGTCATGAATAGCCGGTTGCGTTTCGTTCCACCGAAACACACATTGGAACAGATTTCAGGCAGGCGGATTTGCCCAATCCGGTCTCCATTCGGAGCGAATACGTGAACTCCGTCGTAGCCATCGCCCACCCAACCGGCACTCGACCAGACGTTGCCATCTTCATCACAACGAATCCCGTCCGAGAATCCAGATTTTCCATTTAATTCCATATTAATGAATGTTCTCGGATTCTTGAGGGTTCGGCCATCGAAGTCATAAACCCAGATAATATTCTTGGCTTCGGGATAATGAGACCCGCCGGTGTCCGCGATATAGAGTCGCTTGTAATCATTGGAAAAACAGATTCCGTTTGGTTTGTAGGGCTGATCGGCAACAAGCTCGATCTTGCCGGTCTGAGCGTCAATGCGGTACACCGCTTCCTTCTGGAAAGGCTGGACGGAACTCGTATTGGCCCGGTGCCCTTCATAATTCATCAAACTACCGTAACCGGGATCGGTAAACCAGATAGATCCATCGTTGGGATAGACGACAACATCATTGGGGGCGTTGAGCGGCTTGCCATTGAAGTTCTCGGCAAGGACGGTCACGCTGCCATCCAGTTCATAACGAACGACCCGGTGAGTTCCGTGCTCACAGGCGATCTGGCGGCCCTGAAAATCGAACGTATTTCCATTACTATTCCCGGTGGGAAAGCGAAATCGGCGGGCTACATATCCGTCTTCCTCGAGCCAACGAAGTTGTTCGTTATTCGGAATGTCGCTCCAGAGCAGATAGCGTCCGACGCCACTCCAAGCCGGCCCTTCCGCCCAGAGTGTCCCACGATACAGCCGCTGGATTGGGGTATTTCCGATCTTGTATTTGAATCGTTTGTCGAGGACAACGATATCCGGGTCCGGATATCGCTGCGGTTCTGCATCCTGCCCAAAATTTCGCGCAAAGGCTGTTGGAGCCATGCTCGTCAGTGCCGCTAGGCTGGCCGCCACTGAAAAGAACGAGCGGCGATCCAGCTTAACTCCCGAGCTTCGATCCGTCTGAGTAGGTCCTTCCGGCCGGTGGATCGTCCTATCCCGTTGGGAGTGGGACAGGGGGAGGGATGGGGCTGTGGCGGAATCCATTCCCTTAGATTGGGTTAAATCGATGAACTGTTGAAGCTGCACTCTTCTCATGTCACCAGTCTCCTTTAAAGTATTAAAGTCCATACCTCCCAGGTGTGGAGGTCTGCGACCTCTAAAATTCGATGATTTGTTTTCGAAATGAAACGCTACAGACCTTAAGAGAAATCCTTCAGCACGCTCGACGCTTGGAAAAGTTTGCGCCCGGTCGGTAACTCAGCCTGCAACAATATGAGAACTGTCGTCGGCTTTGGATTTTCTCAAAGCCCCAGCCTCACGCGACGCCAGGCTAAATGGGAATCGTAAAACGTGCCCAAAAAATCCCCCGCTCGCACATCATGAGACGGGGTTTTTTTTCAAAGGTCGGACGGGTCCGAACGCCTCGACTCGCTCCTTGATCCTTTCTATTCGCGCGAGATTGGCATCGGGAGGAACATTATCCGATACCCCAAGAATCAACCGCTCTCCGCTACCCAGATGAGCAAACAACTCATCCAGGTAGGCCTCAAAGGTGGCTTCATCCATTGAGTTATCGAGCAGAGCAACAGCCGGAATCCCTCCCCAAATGGTAATATTGGGTCCCATACCGGCACGCAGTTCAGCGAGAGTACAGTAAGTCATCGGGGTTGGACAGACCGACTCAGCCACATCAAATCCGCATGCCGGATATTGTGTCATCAAGCGGCGGTTCTCCCCGTCGCAATGGGTCAGCAAAAGCTTTCCAGCCGCCCGGATCCGCTCACTCAGTTTTCGCAACCAGGGGGCAATCTCTTTCTTGAAGAAAGGGGGAGGAGTAAGCGCATCATCATAATTTCCGCCACAGAAGAGTACTTCCGCATTGGACAACAACGCCGCGCTCAAGGCCTTCTCAAAAAAGGGAACCATTCGTTCTGCCAGTTCGTTCAATGCTTCAGGTTCATCGGCTTGCGCATAGAAGAACTGTTCCATGTGCATCAGGTCATGCAAGATCAGATGCATTGGAGAGGCCAGGGACAGCCCGTTGGCAACAGCCAAGCCGCGTTCGCCAACCCGTTCGTGAAAACGAGCGTATGCTTCAGGAGTTGGAATTACCTCCAGGTGGTCGAATATGAGACCCACAGCCTCAAAGTCTTTGACGGAACTAATGGGGTATTGCTTCACAAAGGGGATAGAGATCCCTGTTCGTTTCATCTCGGCATTAAATTGTAAGTGTGTCGTGATTTCGCCCTTCGGAGTTCGGATGGTGGTCCTCAAGTTCTCGTCGTCATGATGGAATTCGACAGGGAAGTCATGCATTTCAACTCGGTAGGGGTAATCCTGGTGATTGTCCAAAGCAAACCCTCGCAGCATTAAATCGCGCGGATCCCGTGTCTGGGTGTAATCCGCACGGACGGCATGGCAGGCGACGTCGAGCACATCCGCAATCTCAGCCGTATTTCGTCCAGTGAACTTTGCCGGTAATTCTTGCCGCGCACGCAGTGAAATACACCACAGATCCATCCGGGGAGCCCACGGAATCTGGTCTGTTGGTTCTCCTCGGATCGTTCGCATCATCTGCTCATAATGCGTCATCAGCCTTCCTCCTGGCTTTTGTATGAGGTCAATGATTTGTGAAACCCTGACAAGTTGCGACGTGGTTTCTTGCTTGAGGATTTCCAATCAAATCTATCTTAAAATCCAAGACCTGAAATATATCTTAGGCGTGATAAATTCAAAAGAAATGAAATTTAAGGGGAATTCTATGAATTCGGTGGATCTCATTTCCCTTCCTTTGAGAGCGGCCGCACTTTTAATCTTGATAGCTATGGCCTACTATTTTGGCTATGGCACCTTGCATAAAGACTGGTGTCAAGATTCGCCAGAAACGGGAACTATGGTTCGCTACACTCGAAATGGCCGGCCTTGGCGTACATTTTGCGACTTGGATCGGAATGGGAAGTGGGATAAATGGATCGATGAACGGGCAGGTCCTCCTCAGATCGTTAGCTTTGATGATAATGGCGACGCGAAGGCTGACCGCGAGGAAGACGAGATGGGGAGACCCCTCTCAACCCAACAAGCGGCAAAGCTGCGTTTTCAAAAGACTCTAGCGGAATTTCTCCACAACCCGAAGCAGTTGGTTTATTCTGCACTGGCGATTTTGGTCTATGGTTTTTCGGAATTCTGGATTCGATGGCTGGTCCGGCGCAAAGTCATTCCAAAGGGATGATTGTTATTTTGTTTTGTGATGCATGAACACGCAACTGACACGAATGATCAATACTCAAGGAGTCAAAGTGATATTCTAAAGAAAATGTGGTAACGTTCCCCTTGACGACAATAAAAAAATCATGGAGGTGGTATATGCCTAAATATCTCTTGCAGGCATCTTACACTGCCGATGGAACAAAAGGGCTTTTGAAAGACGGTGGGTCAAAACGCAAGGCGATGGTCGAGGAAATGACCAAGGCCGCTGGCGGAAAAATTGAGGCGTTTTATTTTGCTTTTGGGGATTCGGATGTCTATATAATTGTCGATGCACCGAATCAGGCAACCGTTGCGGCCATCTCGATGGCGGTCAACGCCAGCGGAGCCGTTACCCTCAAAACGACAGTGCTTCTCACTCCACAGGAAGTAGATCAGGCGTCCAAGAAAGTGGTGAAATATCGCTCCCCGGGCAAGAGGTAATGTTTAGCTCACAAGCGCCGTGAGTTCGAACAAAACACTCTCTTAGGAACGGCTCCCGGTCTCAAAGACTTTCTTAATTGTAAAGAGTCCCTAGGAAGTCGAAAGCCTGAGCCGTTCCCCATAAATCTCCAGGTTCCCCCTCGCCATGCAGCGAAAGCAAAATTCCCGCTGGCGGATTCCCAATCTTAATCCACCGAATTGATCTGAAAGAGCGGTGCTAACCCCCGTGAAATTCGGTCAATGTTCTCAGCTACTGCTTCGCCGCGCCGACGCGAGGTGCCGTAGGTCACCCCTGCAATATGGGGTGTGGCGATGACATTTTTAAACTGAAGAAGTGAGTGCTGAGGGTCAATCGGTTCTTTCGAGAAGACATCTAATCCTGCGCCTTTGATCCCACCTTCTCGAAGTGTCTCGAGCAGGGCGGCCTCATCGACGACTCCACCTCGTGCGATATTAATCAGCACCGCTGTCTTTTTCATTTGTTTGAGTTGCTCTCGCCCGACCATGTGGCGGGTTTTAGATGTCAGTGGAACGTGAATGGAGAAGTAATCAGCCTCACTCAGCACGCGGCCCATCTGGTCAGGGGTTCCAAAAAAGCCAAGATGACATTCTTCGATCACTGCTGGCGGAATCTCAACCAGATCGGTGGCCAGAATACGCATCCCCATGGCTGCGGCACGTTTGGCCAAAGCCCGGCCACTGGCTCCCAGCCCCAAGAGGCCCAGTGTTTTCCCTTCCAATTCTTCATTGATGGGGTAACAGAGGATTTTCGCTGAAATATTTTCCTGGCTTTGGTAAAAATTCTTCGCAAATAACAACATCAAGAAGAGAGCATGTTCAGCAAGTGCCACAGCACTCGATGGGCCGGGAGTATTAGCCAGGGGAAGCTTCTTTTCTAACAAGTAGCGAACATCCACATGATCGACACCAACTCCCAAGACTTGCCAGAGCTTCACGCCGACCGCGAGACCGAGGTCGATCATCTCACGTTTACCAGATTGACCTCCTTGATCCACCACGACGTTAACACCTTTGAACTGCTCGTGTTTGGATTTGGCTGGGTCGAATAATTCGATGGGCCAGCGGTTGCCAACCGCTTTCAAGACGTCGTCATACCAAGGATGCAACTGGTTCGGAATGCCGAGAAACAAGACTTTCATCAAGACAACCTCCTTAGGAATTCAGGAGACCTCGTAGATCTGGGTCCTCCTGCAAATGAAGAGAATGAGAGGGCCGGGTTCGAAGAAGCCACTCTTGTAATAAAAAGAAAAGCCATCACTGTTGTGGCCGTTTGCGATATGCCTCCAACCCGGTTCGGGCAGCCTCCGCCAGGAGTACATAGTCCGTACTGTAGCTGATCATCGTAAATCCCTGAGCCTGCCTCTTGTGCAATTGATCTGTACTGAAGGCATGAATCCCGGTGCCGACCCCGGTCTTTTTCGCGATTGAAAGCATCTGTTCAATGACGGCTTCCACCTGGGGGTGCGGTTGTTTCATGGGATCCAGTCCCAGGGAAAGGCACAAATCAAAAGGACCTAGAAACAAAACGTCTACGCCAGGTACAGAAGCAATGGCTTCCATATTCTGAACAGCTTCTTTAGTCTCCAAAATCAATGCAATAAGAAGGTTGTCATTGGCGCGATAAAAATAGTCTTTGCTGTCAAACGAGTAATGCGCAGCCCTAAGTGGATTGTAGCCGCGTGTGCCTGCCGGTGGGTAGCGTGTAGCCCGAACCACTGCCTGAGCCTCTTCGACCGTTCTTACCATGGGAACCATGATTCCCAAGGCTCCAAAATCCAGCGCGCGTTGGATGTAAACGGGATCATCGGATGGGACTCTCACAATAGGAACGGCTTCTGTCCCGTTGACTGCCATCAGCATGTGTTCAATTTCGGCTGAGTCGAGCGCACTATGTTCAGTCTCGATGATGAGCCATTCGAAACCGGCGTGCGCCAAAAGCTCAGCTGCATTTGGACTCCCCAATCCTACAAAACACCCGAGGGATGATTGTCCAGCCCTCAATTTCTCACGAACCTGGTTGGTCTTCACTGTCACTCTCCTGATCACGTTTTGGCGGAGTAATCAAAAATCCTTGTTAAATACTGCTCAATAACACCTCGACTTTGAGATCTTGTCAAGCAACCTTGACTCTTTCATTCCTCAGAGTTACATTGCTGCCAGATTTTTGGCGAGGGTAAAACTAATGATGCGACGTCGTGAATTTCTGAAAAACTCATCCATCGGGCTTGCAGCGAGTAGTAGCCCCTTACTCCTAAGCGGCAAGCTTTGGGCTGGGCCCGCTGAAGGGATTCAAAAACCCAAGGATTATAAGAAAGAACCATTTAAGCGTCTGGTCATTCTTGGAGAGAGTACAGTTCAAGGTGGTCCCTGGCTTGATAACCAGAAAGATCGCTACCCGGATGTGCTGGTGCGGTTGATTAATTCCTGCCAGAAAAAATCAATCGAGTACATCAACAAGGGAATCAGCAATAACTCCATCTCACCACGCAGTCCTGGATATTCACAATCAGCCAAGCCAAGTGCTTTGGAAAGGTATAAGAAGGACGTCATCGATTTCAAGCCGGACTTGTTCATTCTGGCCTATGGCCTGAATGACATGCGGGCGGGCATGCCAATTCAAGAATTTCGAGAAGACATGGCGACGATCCTTCGCGATGTGAAGGAGGCCTGTTCACCGGTATGTGTGCTCACGAACGTTTACTATATGACCGGATATAGAAGCTGGTCCCCCATTGACAAAGGGGGCATTGAACTAACGCTCACATATAACGATTGTATTCGCAGTCTAGCTGAAGAGTTCGATTGCATACTGGCGGATGTATGGGAAGCTGAAAAAGGGGCCGATTGGTTAATCCATTATGACGGAGTGCATGCGCACAAAGTGGGGAACCTTTTGATCGCTAATCGAATTTTTGAAGCTCTTGCCCTTCATGCCAGTGGTTTGACGGTTTCTACTTTTGAGCTGGAGCGGAATTCCCAATGGACTCTAAATACATTGGAGAGGCGGGCCGATGACGGTGATCCATTCAAAAAGACGTGGTAATGAAATTTCTTGAAGATAGAGACCTGTCTCCCGCCCAGTGTCGATCAAGCTCTTGATAGCCATGTAAACAGTGATCCATTGTATAAAGGATCATCCCCCCGGCGTGCAGCCTGCAACTGCTGTACGGGTGAAGCATTCTCAATGCTTCACCCGCTATCCGGCCTGGATACAAGCGATACTCCTGGAGTGGAAAGATCTTGGGAAGTCGTGTATTATGATAGCTTATAGCGCGTGAAACGATGACATCTTTTAGGCTGAAAATTCGTGCAGCAATGGTCCTCGCTTGTTTGCTGGAGGCTTCCGTATTCATCTATTCGGGAGACTCTAACGGACAAGATGCCAAGGCGGTATTGGACAGAAATTGCATGACCTGTCATGGGGCCAGCCAGATGTCCGGTTTAGACTTAAGGCAGCGAGAGACCATGCTCAAGGGAGGGAAGAGGGGCCCCGCCATCGTTCCGGGGAAGGCCGCGGGCAGCCTCCTCTATCAGTCCCTTTCTCATCAGGCCGAATTGAAGATGCCTCCAGGCAAAGATCCTATTTCTCGAGAGGAACAGGAAATCTTACGGAAATGGATTGATGAAGGAGCCCCCTGGGCTTCTTTAGAATCTTCTGCCGAACAAGCGGCCTTAATGATTCTGACCAGTCATTGCATCGAGTGCCATGGCGCGAATCAAACGTCGGGCTTGGACCTGCGAAGCAAGGAAACAGCCATGAAAGGGGGGAATCGGGGGCCAGTGCTGATTCCGGGAAAGCCAGAGCAGAGCCTTCTTTACCAATCTATTTTACGGCAGGGAGAGCTTAAGATGCCAATGGGCAGAGCCGCACTCCCTGCCAACGAGCTGGAAGTATTGAGAAACTGGATCTTGGAAGGAGCTCCTTGGAGTCTGGCAACCGGGCCAGGGCGTAGACCGGAACCCTCGTGGTGGTCATTTAAGAAGCTGCACAGTACCCCCGTTCCTCGATCGGATCCTGCACATCCAATTCCGAATCCCATCGATGCCTTTGTTTTTACGAAATTACAAGAGAAAGGGCTGAAGCCAGCTCCAAAAGCCGATAAGCGGACGCTCATCCGCCGGGCCTACTTTGATCTTATCGGTCTGCCGCCGACCCCCGATCAGGTCGACCAATTTCTTCAGGACACTTCACCAGATGCCTTCGAGAAGGTCATCGATACGCTCTTGAGCTTGCCCCAGTATGGAGAGCGTTGGGGAAGACACTGGTTGGATGTTGTCCGATACGCAGATAGTGCTGGATTCGAAGGCGATGTTTACTACCCCAACGCCTGGCGTTACCGGGATTATGTGATTAAGTCCTTCAACGACGACAAGCCCTACGACCGCTTTGTCCAGGAACAAATCGCGGGTGATGAACTTTGGCCAGACAATTTGGATCTCAAGGGTTTCTTTGATGTGCCCTATGAAAAATTAGAACATATGGAGGCGCGGATTGGCACATCCCTCTATACGTTTGGTCAAGAAATCCAGGAGTCCCAGCTGGATGGCACCAAGCTCAGATATGAACGGCTTACCGATGCTGTTGACACGACAGCCTCTGCCTTCCTCGGATTGACGTTCAATTGTGCTCGTTGCCACGATCACAAATTCGATCCCATCTCGCAAAAAGATTACTTTCAACTGCAGGCCGTTTTTGCCCCGAGCACTCCTGTAATAATCCCGGTGGCGACGGGCGCGACGGCGTCCCATCGTAATGAAGACTACTTTAGAATGATTGCCTTAGATGAGGCTCGGAAGGCCTATCTGGCCTTAGACAAGAGCGTCAGGGAACGAGTCATTGAGGCCAAAAAGAGAGAATTTTCGCCGGAAATAGTGATCGCCTATGAGACTCCGCCAGAAAAGCGGACAATGCAGCTCACCGAGTTAGCAACTCCTCTCGCCAAATTCGCCGAATCTATTAAAGTCGAAGAGAACTTCACGCCGCAAGAGAAGGCTCTTCATGAAAAGTTGGGCGAAGATTTAGTCAAATCGGTCATCCGGGTGCCCCAGAAAGATGTGTCCCATTCAGTTCGCTTTGATGGTTTCTTTGACCTTCCTTCTGCCACGGTGTTGGGACACATCGAGCCCGAACTGTTGCCAGATGTCTATGTTTTGGAGAGAGGGGACCTTGGAAAATACAAGAGCAAAGTCGGACCGGCCCTGCCCGCCATCCTCCTCAACGACGAAGATCCCGAAAAACTAAGCATTGACTCGGCTGCCCCGCGTTATCGCAAACAATTCGCTCTCTGGTTGACTCGTCCGGATCACCCGTTGACTGCAAGGGTCTTGGTAAATCGGGTCTGGCAAGGTCACTTCGGTCAGGGAATCGTGAGCACGGCAAATGACTTTGGCCGGCAAGGGCAACGCCCGTCACATCCAGAGCTGCTGGATTGGCTTGCTTCTGAGTTTGTGGAGCAAGATTGGAGTCTGAAATCCCTGCATCGACTGATCATGTTGTCAGATGCCTACCAACGCGACAGCCGTTTTACTTCCTCTGACAATTCCAAAATTGATCCGGGAAACGCTTATTTATGGCGCATGAACCGGCAGCGGTTGGAAGCTGAAGCTGTCTGGGATTCGGTCCATGCTGTTGCCGGTAATTTAAATTTGAAAATGGGCGGACGCCCCATCATGCCTCCGCTTTCTAAGTCGGAACTGACAGCACTGAGAATCAAGGACGTCTGGGTCACACCCTCTGATCCCAATGAGGGCCTTCGTCGCGGTGTCTACATTCTTTCGCGCCGGAATTTCATGTTTCCTCTGTTTGATAAATTTGACCGTCCTGACTCTTCGGCAAGTTGCCCCCGACGGGATATGACGACGGTGGCTCCACAAGCGCTTTGGGGCTTGAATAACTACATGTCCTATCGGCAGGCCCAACAGTTTGCGGCTCGATTGGTCCGGGACTATGGGCCCAATCCCTCGTCCTGGATCAACGCTGCCTGGCGCATCGCTCTGGCCCGGCCACCTTCCGCCCAGGAGGCTGAGGAGGCCCTCAACTTCATGCAGGGGCTTGCGAATGAAAAAGCCGCCAAAGGCACTGATGACGAGCATCCCAAGGAGTTTGAGGACCGCGACCCAGCTCAAATGCATGCCCTCACAGAGTTGTGCCTCACCGTATTGAATCTTAACGAATTTGTTTTTATCGATTAATTTGGGGAGCGAAACTATTGAATATATATTCTTGCAATCGATCCGTTCCAGTGAATTCCCGCCGTGACTTCCTAGAAAAATCGAGTTTTGGTTTCGGTTCACTCGCGCTCAGTTATCTGCTCAATTCAAGATCAGTCCATGGTTCGACAAGCTTGCCGGAAAGGAGTAACCCGCTTGCTGCAAAGTCGCCGCAATTTCCGGCCAAAGCCAGGAGTGTCATTTTCATTTTCCTGCAAGGCGGGCCTAGCCAGGTCGATACATTTGACCCGAAGCCAGAACTGGCAAAGCTTGACGGGCAACTGCTTCCGGCCAGCTTCCGGGAAGGGATGCTGGGTCTGGCTCAGATCAAGGCCGAAGAGGCTAAACTCATGGGCTCGCGAAGAGTTTTCGGGCGCTACGGCAGTTCAGGCCTGGAGATCTCAGATCTTTTCCAGAATTTGGCCAAGCATGCGGACGATCTAGCGATTATCCGGTCCTGCTACCACGAATCCTTTGTTCATGGGCCGGCTCTTGGGATCATTCATACAGGGACGATTCGTCTCGGCTATCCCAGTATGGGGGCCTGGGTCCTCTATGGGCTTGGCAGTGAAACCCAAAATTTGCCTTCTTATATCGTCATGGCGGACAGCTTTATGCGAAACGGGAAAGCCGCTATTGGGTCAGGATTTTTGCCGGCACTCTACCAGGCTACAGTCCTAGCAACCGAGGGCGTCCCTTTAGAAAATCTCGCTCCCCCGCCACAAATTGATGCTCCAAGTCAGATGGCGATTTTGGAGCAATTGAAGAGTTGGAATCTGCGACATCTTGAGGAGAGATCCGACGATACGGCTCTATCCGCCCGAATCAGTAATTTTGAGCTGGCCTTCCGGATGCAGACCGAAGGTCCTGAGTTAATCGATATTGGCCAGGAGCCGGATCATGTGCGGAAGATGTACGGCATGGATACCGAACCTACCGCCAAGTTTGGGCGCATTTGTCTGTTGGCTCGACGCATGGTCGAACGAGGGGTCCGTTTTGTTCATCTATATAACAGCGATTGGGACGGTCATTCCGAGAATGATCGCCTTCACCGACTCAATGCTGCCAAAACCGATCTCCCGATTGCAGGACTGCTGGGGGATCTGAAACAGAGGGGATTACTGGAGAGTACCTTGGTCGTCTGCGTAGGGGAGTTTGGTCGAACCCCGATGATGCAGGGAAGAGAGGGTCGCGACCACAACCCTTACGGCTTTACGGCCTGGATGGCGGGGGGGGAATAAAAGGTGGCAAGGTCATCGGCTCAACAGATGAGTTAGGATTTCGTGCTGTAGAAGATAAGGTCCACGCGAATGATCTTCACGCCGCCATGCTCACCCTATTGGGTCTGGATCACAAAAAATTGAATGTCCAGGTCTCTGGGCTTGAAAAGCGGCTCACGGGAGTCGGAGGCGACGGCGAGTATGGAGTCGAGGTTGCCAAGAACTCATTCAAAGTTAGCTGAATAACTTTTCTTATTTCGGGCTCCCAGATTGTGTTGAAGGGCTGAGCACTGCGAAGCCTCCTAACTGCCCTCAACCGTTGCTTGTCATTCCCGTTATGGCCGGAAGATGGAAACGCCAAAAACACAAAGATCGCCAGGATAGGAGCTTTCATGACTGCAGACGCGGTGACTGAGGAGAATGTTGACAATTCCCTCAACGGGTATCGAGTCTTTTTCTTGGTGCTCTTGGCGTTTCGATTTTTCGGCGCCAGGAGTTTACACAAGCAGCTCTAAAAGCCAAATGTGCAAGCGCAGAATTTTGGCAGGGTTAAGGGTAGGGCGGTTTCGCTGAAACCGCCGACTGGCGGCGCGCTCAGCGAGCGCGCCCTAGCTTGAAGAATTCTTGTCCATCTCGAAATTCCGATCGTAGCAACAGCTCGTTAATTCGACCCAGGAGCCCCAGGAATGCAGTTTCGGGTACTTGTCTTTTTCCTTCTTAGTTTAATATCCACTCGCTCCTTTGCTGCAGATTTGCCTTCTTACAAAGGCCTGATGCGGATTCCTGTCCAGCTGTCTACGCCGCAAGGAGCCACGCTGGAAATTGGGGAGTACGAGTTAGAAGCTAAACCGGAGAAGGATGATTATGTATTGACCTTTTCATCGGCGGGAAAAGTCATAGCCATCGTCAAGCCCCTACCAGATCCTAATTCTGAGCTTGCCTCTGCGCGTATCCCGCTGGTTGGAACTCATTATATGCGTTCCTCAGCAGAACCTGTGTTGACCGGAGAAGAGCGTCGTTTTAGCAAGACCGGCGCAACCCAATATGAAGAAGAAAACCGGGACTGGAAGGCAACGCTTCGAGTATACAAATCCTCTGCAAGCAATGCGGCCTATTTCCTGCTTCAAATTAGAGGGGAACAAGGCCATTGGAACCGTATAGTTTTCAAGCTTCCCCTAGAGAAACAATAAACAGGACCATTGAACCGCATGTTGTATTGCCCTTACAGGACAGGAGATACGTTGGGCCTCGAACCGGGCGTTGCCCTCGGCTATGGTGTGTCAGCCTATTCAGGCTGAAGACATGCCGAGGACTGTAGTTCGACACGATCTGTGTGGCACGTCCTTAAATGTTATTCGTAGACGGTGTTGGTAGGGCGCACTCGCCGAGCGCGCCGAATCTCCGCGGCGGTCTCGGCGAGACCGCCCTACCGCGTGTTATTGTAGCCGGCCTCGGTGAGGCCGGGTCAACGACCCTGGCTACAACGAACGTCCGCGGTATGCCAACGGCCTGAAAGGCCTTGTAACACCGTAGCCGAGGGCAACGCCCTCGATGACGAATCCAATAGGTCCGTTGTCCTGTAAGGGCAACGCAATCTAATGAAACAAGGAGGTCTTAGCCTATGAAGAAAATCGCAGGAGTCGTGGCAGGAGTTTTCCTGGCCACGGTCATCACGTTTGGGCAAACCTCGGAGAAAGCCAAGACGGATCATCCAACCGCGGCTCCTCAATCGGAGACTGTTCCATCTGACATGGATCTGAATCTGCGGGCCTACATCGAACTGTTACGCTCGGATGTCCGAAAGGAGAATGCCAGGGTGCTTGATGAAGTCATGAAACTCGAGCCTGCGGAGGCGGCCAAGTTCTGGCCCATTTACAAGGAATATGAGGTTGAGCTCATCCGTAGCGGTGACGAAAAGCTGGCCCTGATCAAGAAGTATGCCGATCACTACCAGAACATGACGGATGCGATTGCCGACGAATTGGCCCGTGGCGCCCTCAGGCTGGAGCAGGAAAGGCACGACCTGAAGCTAAAATATTACGAACGGATCAAGCAATCGCTTGACGCGATCACGGCGGTGCGCTTTCTACAAGTAGAAAGCCAATTGCTCATGCTGCTCGATCTCCAGGTCGAGGCCTCACTACCGGTGGTCAAATAATTTGGAGGACTTATCGATGAAATGGTTCATTGCGATTATCTTGAGTTTATCGTTCCTGTTCAACATACCGTCCTTACGAGCAGACACGATCAAGCTCCGGGACGGGCGTGCCATTCAAGGAACTTTCCTGGGAGGCAACACGCGCCAGATTGATTTTATGTCCCAAGCGGGGAAGATGGAAAGCTATCCCATTCAGTCGGTAGTCAGCCTCAGCTTTTCAGCATCCACGCTGTCACCTTCATCCGGCGGAGCCGCTGCGGCGAAACCCGCTCCCACGACAGCTTCCAGGCCCCCCGTCATTGTCTCGAGCGGAACCCTGTTGCGGGTGAGAACCATCGATCCCATCGATGTGGACGTCTCGAAGGCTGGGGCCAAGTATCAGGCGAGTTTGGATGATCCGGTGATGGTGGGCGGTGCTGTGGAGATTCCCAGGGGAGCCGATGTGGTCTTGCAGGCTGTGAAAGTGCAGCAGTCCGGACGCATGAAGGGAAACGACTTAATCCAGCTCAAAGTGATTAGCATCAAAGTGCATGGGACTTCCTATCCTGTGGTTAGCAGCGTAGCTGAATCTAAAGGCGGGTCTGAAGGGAAGAGCACAGCCAAGAAAACGTTAGGTGGTGCAGGGCTGGGTGCCATCATTGGTGGGATTGCCGGGGGAGGCAAAGGCGCCGCCATTGGTGCAGCCGCAGGCGGGACCGGCGGAGCTATCTTGTCAGCCAGCGGGCAGCAACACCTGAAAATTCCCTCAGAGACGCGCCTGGAATTCACTCTACAAGCCAGCTTGAAGGTCCAATAGCTAGAAACCCTGCCTTGAGGGTTTCATTTACCCCTCGATTCATCGAGGGGTATCCCAACCTACATTGGCGGCCAACCGTTTTAACGGTTTCCTCGGGAGGAGGGATTTCCAGTGTCTATTCACTCATACTCACGCTGCTGGCTTCACTTGATTTGGACAACCTTGAATCGAGAACGGATGCTATTTGGGGAAGTGGCAGGCAGAGTGTCAGGGTTTTTGTCGAACTATGCAGAATCCAAAGGCATCTACATGAAAGAAGAAACCGTTAAAACGGTTAACGGGCCTTACTCTGACACGCAAACCCCTCGATAAATCGAGGGGTAAATAAAAGAACGCGCGACAGAGAGCCCGTTCCGCACAAATGAAGGAAGCCACGAGCTACTCCAGCCTGGGACCACTCTCGACTTGGGAAGGAGTACATGGACGAAGGAAAGAAACGTGATGAAGGCCTAATGCTTGCCAGTGAACGGACAGATTTGGCGGCTGCCCGAAACCTGCTCGCAGCCGACCGCACCTTGCTGGCTTGGATTCGAACCGCAGTGGCCTTGATTGCCTTTGGTTTCACAATCTACCGCGTCATGGAATCTCTACACAAGTCAGGGATGGTGGCCCTTATCCTTCCCAATGGGCCGCGGAACCTCGGCCTCACCTTGATCGCAACGGGAACATTTTCGTTGCTGGCCGCCACGATTGCTTATTGGAAATATGTGAAGGCACTTGGCTTCCACAACCGGTAACAATCTTGGAAAGTGACGATCGTGGTCTCACTCCTGGTCTTTTTCATCGGCATTCTTGTCCTCTTCAGCATCCTTGCAAAAGTGGACGTGTTTTGAGGGAGTAGATTTTTCTGAGATTGGCCTTGAGCGGATACGCTTGACAGGGAAAAGAAAGGCTGAGATCTTCGCAGGCGAAGGTTAATTTTTTGTCAAGTGGACTGAATAAATTTGGCGGGAGTTTTCAAGATTAATTATCCCCTTTTGGAGTTTTATGCCTGAAACCCTGAACTTTGTAGCTCAAGACCTGAAAGAATTTGCAGCAAGAGTCTTCGTCGGATGCGGAGCGCCGCAGGATGAAGCCGTGATGATCGCGGACCATCTGGTTAAGGCAAACCTGATGGGTTACGATTCGCATGGAATCATTCGAATTTGTCAGTATGTGCCAGAAGTCCGGGATGGAAGAATCGATCCCGGGCGCACCCATTCGCTTGAGCAACGAAACGGAGACAACCGCAATCCTGGACTGCGGCTGGAATTATGGCCAAGTGGGGGCCTTGAGAGCAGTACAATGTGCGGTCGATAAAGCACGCAACCACAACACGGCAACTGTCGTGACCCGGCGCTGTAGTCACGTGGGTCGACTGGGCGCTTACACTCAAGCGGCAGCAGAGCAGGGCTTTATTGCCATTGCGGCATGTAACTCCCCGCCCGGAGACGGGCATTTTGTTCTCCCCTGGGGAGGACGCGAAGGACGTCTCTCTACAAACCCGATTTCTTTTGCTATTCCTTGTGGATCGGACGCTCCTATCTTGGCCGATTTTTCGACTTCCCAGGCTCCGGAAGGGAAGATCAGGCTGTATCTAAACCAAAAGAAACTATTGCCTAACGGCTGGATTGTTGACGCAAAAGGCAACCCCAGCAACGATCCGGCTGATTTTTATGGCCCCCCCAGAGGCGGTATTTTGCCCTTTGGAGGGGACTTGGGGTACCGAGGGTTTGCGCTTGGGATCTTGATGGAGGTCCTGGCAGGGCTTTTGGCTGGTACCAGGACGACTGTCCCCCAGCCGGGGAACGGGATCTGTTTCATTGTGGTCAATGTTTCGGCATTCCTTTCTCGTCAAGAATTTGATGGGCTCACCAAAGAGCTGAGAGATCACCTTAAATCTTCTCCTGTGGCACCTAACCATAAAGAAGTCGTGCTGCCTGGAGAATTAGACTTTCGCCTGTTGAAAGAGCGGAGCGCCCATGGAATTCCGATCGATCCAAAAACCTGGGAACAAATTTGCCTCAATGCAGAATCTGTCGGAGTAAAGTGGGTTGGCGGTTCCAAGATCCCAAGCCATTCGTGAGATTTAGTACTGCTTTTCATAAATACGGTGAAGTTAACGCCGGGTCGGTGACCCAGCCAACAATTTTGTAGGCCATTGAGGCTTTCTAAAGCCTCAACCCCACACGGCGCCAATCCCAACTAGGTCACTGTAATTCCAATCGGAGGGAGATGAATGCATTTAGGAGCCATCACTACCGTATTTGTGCACTTATCCCTTCGTGAAGCAGCCGAGCGGATGCACAAATTGGGGCTAAAGGCGATCGAGATCGGTACGGGGGGCTTCTTTCCAAAGAACCATTGCGACCCGGCCGAGTTACTTTCAGATCCATCAAAGTTCAAGAAATTCCAAGAGACTCTGGCGGAGTTTGGACTCACGATCAGTGCCTTGGCCATGCACGGTGAACCGCTTCATCCAGATCCTCTGATCGCCAAGGGATATGATCAGGAATTCCGAGATACTTGCCGTTTGGCTGAGAAGCTTGGGGTGAGGCGTCTCACATTACTTTCTGGCCTTCCGGAAGCAGCCCCAGGAGACCAAGTGCCCAACTGGATCTTGTATCCCTATCCTCCGCGGAATCTGGAAATGTTTGAATGGCAATGGGAGAAACGGCTTATTCCTTATTGGAAGGAGCACGGACAGATCGCCCAAGATCATGGCATCCGTTTGTGTTTCGAGATGCATCCTGTCGATATGGTTTACAAACCGGAAGCCTTGCTGCGACTCAGGAATGCCGTGGGTCCTGTGGTGGGATGCAACTTGGATCCCTCTCATTTATTTTGGCAAGGCATCGACATCATTGAAGTGATTCGGTTCCTGGGCGACGCGATCTATCACGTTCATGCCAAGGACAGCCGGTTAGATGAACATGTGGTCCGCATCAATGGAATTCTCGACTCAAAATCCTTTCAAGACAAACAGAACCGGAGTTGGGTCTTCCGGACGGCTGGTTTTGGTCATGCCGAAGAGTTTTGGCGATCGTTTGTGAGCACGCTTAGGCTCATCGGTTACGATGACGTACTCTCCATTGAACATGAAGACCCATTGATTGGTTCCGAGGAAGGATTTGAATTAGCAGTCGGTCTGCTCCGAAAGGTGATGCTCGAAAAACCTTCCACCAAACTCTGGTTTGAATAGATCCTCTAACAGCCCAAACTAGGGTTAAGTTGCACAAATTCGCGGTAAGTGTTGTAGCCGGGGTCGTTGACCCCGGGCCTAAACAGCGGGAATAGCTACAACACGGACTTTTGCAAATTAGGACAAGGTTTGATATCCCCCGCTCCCCTGCATTTTAATTATTCCGGTTCTCTCATTTGTCGTGAGGTGGGTAGAGCAATATGAAAATTGGCATCAATCTTTGGGTCTGGACATCTCCCTTCAGCACGGCGCGAGATTTGCCTTTGCTTGCGAAGGTGAAGTCGCTGGGAGGATCGGTCATCGAATTTGGATTCGAAGATGACGCCACTATTGACACTCATGCGCTTCGTAGAGAGCTCGCAAATTATGAACTGGGCTGTTCCATCATCGGCTTGTTTAGTTCTGAGCGTGACCTCTCCAGTGAGGATGCCAAGAGTCGGAGCCGTGCTTTGGAATATGCCAAGCGAGGCTTGGACATCTGCGCAGAAGCAGGGGCTTCAATTTTTTCCGGATCCGTGGCGGGAGTAGGCGGAGAGAAAGGACTATCTGCCAGCCAGTGGCAGGCGAGCATTCAAAGAGCTGCTGAAGGGCTGGATCAATTGGGCCAATATGCCGCTAAAGTCGGAGTCCGTTTGGGGGTGGAAGTGCTCAACCGTTACGAAAACAATTTGATCAACACAGCAAAGCAGGCTCGCGAGCTAATCGAGCTGGTTCAATCCCCATTCGTTGGCATCCATCTGGACAGTTTTCATATGAACATTGAAGAAGAAGATATTGCCGGTGCCATCAATTTGGCAGGGGACAAGCTCTTTCACCTGCATGGCTCAGACAGCCACCGGGGGATTCCCGGAGAGGGGCATGTCCCCTGGGGCCAAGTGGCCAGCGCGCTCCAGAAGATCCGATACAAGGGTTACGTGGTGATCGAGTCCTTCAACCCTGAAGGCCGATTGGCTCCCCTGGCTCGTTTATGGCGACCTTTGTCTGACTCTCCGGATACTTTAGCCCGGCAAGGCCTGGCTTTTCTCCGAGAGAATCTTTTGGCGGGCTCCTCGAGATCGCGGCCTTGACAAAGTTTTTGCCGTAAGCCCGAATTCCGAAGTTTCATGCGCGCCACCACTAGCCGGTCAGAGCGCTGAAAATACGTGATCGTATTTTTGAAACAGAGCACTCAGGAACCGGGAGAACCATTACTCCCAGGAATCTGCGGCAGATCGAGCAAACGGCAATACGTATCCTCACTGAATATGTTATTCTAGAAAAGAAAGCGACCGAATGGTTCGTCCCTAACCGGGCGGAATTCTTTCACACTTCCCCTCGGCTTTGGAGCAGAAATGTCGTTTGCGCTGCTGTCGATTCGCCAAAGCCCAATGGCCTATTCATGATTAGGAATGCTTCGATATCAAGCCGCCGCAGCAAATTCCACTGGCTCTCAGTTTTACTTTTAGTGATCGCGACTTCCCCTCTTTTAGCTTTGGAAGACCCGAAGCCAGACCCAAGCTCTATCGAATTCTTTGAGAAAGATGTCAGACCTTTGCTTGTGAAGTATTGTGTGTCCTGTCACGGGCCAGCGCAGCAACTCTCGTCACTGCGCGTTGATTCCCGTGAGGCCCTCTTGAAAGGGGGTACTCGCGGTCCTGCCATCGCGCCAGGCGATGCAAAGGTTAGCCTGCTTGTGAAAGCGATCCACCACGACGGCCTCAATATGCCGCTCGGGGGGAAGCTGGCAATCGAAGAAATCGCCGCCATCGAAAAATGGATCAACTTAGGAGCGCCCTGGCCAACGGTGGGTGCCGTGTCATCTCCAGTTAAGGGGGCTCGGGCTAGCTATGACCAAATTAAAAAAGAGCATTGGGCCTATCAGCGACTGCGCGAATCACAGCCTGAGGAAATGGCAAACACCAGCCACCCGGTTGATCGATTTATCCTCGCGGCCCTTCGCAAAGAGGGCCTGAAGCCCGCCGAACCTGCCGACCGGAAAGCTCTAATCCGCAGGTTGAGTTTTGTGCTCACTGGATTTCCGCCAACGCCGCTCGAAGTCAGTTTGTTCGTCCATGACGAATCGCCGGGGGCCTACGCCAGGCTTGTCGATCGACTGTTGGCCTCACCCCATTTTGGAGAACAGTGGGCGCGTCACTGGATGGACGTCATGCGCTTTGCCGAGACTTTTGGCAACGATTGGAATTATGAAATCAAGGGGGCGTGGCTCTACCGTGATTACCTCATCCGGGCGTTCAATCAGGATGTCCCCTACGACCAGCTCATCCGCGAGCATCTCGCCGGTGACTTGCTCGAAAAGCCCCGCATCAACAACCAAGAGGGAATTAACGAATCGCTGATCGGAACCTCTTTTTTGCGTTTCGGAGAACTGGGGCATGACGATTGCATTCGTTTTCGGCAAATCCGAACCGACGTGGTCGATAACCAGATCGACACACTGGGAAAGGCCTTTCAAGGCCTCACGGTGGCTTGCGCCCGCTGTCACGATCACAAACTCGACCCTATTCCCACCGCAGACTATTATGCACTCTACGGAGCCCTGACGAGTTCACGGATGGTTATGCGCAGTGCGGATACTTCAGAAGTCAATGCGGCGGCCAAACAGCGCTTGCGTGATTTAAAGCCGCAGATTCGGACAGAAGTCGCGAAACAATGGTTTCAAGAAGCGAGCCTGATTCCACGCTACTTGATGGCCGCACAGCGGGCTTCGAAAGGACTTTCTCCCAAGCCGGAGGATCTCACCGACCTTTCGCTCGACCGGATTCAGGCCTGGCTCACTCTGCTCCAGAAACAAAACCCCGGGATGGAAGAACCTCTGTATCCATGGTTGCAAGTGGCCGATTCGGAGGTTCTGCCGGCATGGAGCAAACTGAAGCCTCGCTACGAGGAAGAGGCACAAAAACGCATTGCTTTTAATCGCGAGAACTTCATTCCATTTGGAGACTTGACCCGAGACCGTTTTGATGGCTGGCACGCGGATGGAAATGCTTCCGGCGATGGGCCTTCCTCCAGTGGAGAATTTGCAGTGGCTATTAGTGGTCCCGACGCCATCACGGGCGTGTTTCCGGCAGGGGTCTATACCCATGTGCTGTCCGAACGGCTCGATGGGGCGATGCGCTCGCCTCTCGTTCCCAAGGAAAAGAAGTTTGTGAGTCTTCAAGTGATGGGCGGCAAAATGGGAGCGTGGCGGACTGTGCTTGATAATTGTATGCTCGGAGAGGATTACAAGTTACTCGATTGGGGGACCCCACGGTGGCTGAAGATTCCAAACCGCGACGACCAGCCAGCCTTGCCGTTCTATGTGGAACTCGTCACCAAATCGGAGAATCCGAGAATCCCAGACCGTCCCAAGCGACTCAAAGTCACGCCAGAACAGATGAGTTCGCCCTATTCCTATTTTGGGATGACCCGGGCCGTATTACATGACATCGACGAGTCTCCGCGGGATGAACTCTCCCATATGGCTCGACTATTCGAGGGCAATGCGCCGAGCCGTCTGGAGGAGCTCGCCGACCGATATGTCGCCATAGTCAAAAAGGCTCTCACCCGTTGGACCGACGGAAAGTCAAATGACGAGGATTGCCGCTGGATCAGCTGGCTTCTGGAAAACCGGTTGCTTGCCAATGCAAACGCCGAGACTCCTCGGCTGCGTGCACTCATTGAAGAGTACCGTCTCACCGAAGCGCGGATCTCGGCCCCAAGAGATTTTGATGGGATGGCGGATCTTGACCCTGGCTACAATTTTCCGGTGTTGCCGGCGGGGGATGCGACCCATCCCGGCAATCCGGTGCCGCGTGGTTTCTTGCAGATTATTACGGGAACAGCGGATGGACTCAAGGTGACCGGCAGCGGGAGGCGGGAGATTGCTGAATTGATTGCGAGTCCGACGAATCCGTTGACCGCGCGCGTGATGGTGAATCGAATGTGGCTTCACCTCTTTGGACGCGGCATCGTGCCCACCGCAGACAATTTCGGAGTTTATGGCGAGCGGCCGTCGAATCAAGAACTACTCGACTATTTGGCTCTGCGGTTCATGCGTGAGGGTTGGTCGATCAAGAAGCAGATTCGCTTTCTCGTGATGTCACAAACTTTCCAGCAGTCGAGTGAGCCTTCACCGGAGTCTTTGACGCTCGACCCCCAAGACCGGCTATTATCGTATTACCCGATTCACCGCCTCGAAGGCGAATCGATTCGCGACGCGATCCTCGCTGTATCCGGACGCCTGGATCGAACCATGTACGGCCCGAGCATTCAGCCCTACCGGGAAGAGCCCAAGGACTATCGTAAACTGCACCAGGGCCCGCTTGATGGAAACGGTCGAAGAAGTATCTATATCAAGGTGACTCGGCATGAAGGCTCGCGTTTTCTCGAGACTTTCGATTTTCCGAATCCGGCGGTCACTCGAGGAAATCGGGATACAACGAACGTGCCGTCTCAGGCACTGGCTCTGTTGAATGATCCTTTCGTCCTTGACCAGGCGGGCTTCTGGGCGGACCGTTTACTCGAGGCCCAGGCCCCAACGTTGGAAGGAAGGCTGAATGGGATGTTTCTCACTGCGCTCGGCAGACCCCCGGACGATGCCGAGCAGACTCGATTCAAAGGCCTCGTCAACGAATTGGCGAGTCTTCACGAAACGGCACCAGGCCAGATCCTCACGAGCCGTGATGTCTGGAAGGACATGGCCCATGCTATTTTCAATCTAAAAGAATTTATCTATTTGAGATAAAACGGGGGAGCTGAGCGGATGAGTCAAGGCATGCGAAAAACAGGATGTCCAGGTTATGTGGCCACACCGCTTTCCCGGCGTGACGTTCTCAAATACGCTTCCAGTGGGTTCGGACTGATGGCACTTTCGGCGCTGATGGCCGATAAAGCCTATGCGGAACTGTCGACTCAATTGCCGCACTTCCTTCCCAAAGTCAAGAATGTGATTTTTTGCTTCATGCCCGGAGCCGTTTCACATATTGATACCTTTGATCCAAAGCCCAAGCTGGCTGAACTGGATGGCAAACCTTACGAGGGCATTTATCAGGTAGGAGCCAAGAAAGAAACCGATCGCAAGTGGGTTAAAAGTCCCTGGCAGTTTAAGCAATATGGACAGTCTGGAATTTGGGTCAGCGAATTATTTCCGTACTTATCCGGTTGTGTGGATGAGATCACGGTCATCCGCTCGATGGTTTCTGGATTTCCCCTGCACCCGCGCGCTAATCTGCTGATGCATACGGGCCGTAACGGCGGCGGATATCCGAGTCTGGGATCCTGGGTGAACTACGCACTCGGCAGCGAAAATAAGAACTTGCCGGGATATGTCCTTCTTCATGCCGGAGCCGTGCCGCCCGGAGGTCTCGAGAATTTCTCCAATGGTTTCTTGCCGGCAACTTATCAAGCCACTCCGATGCAGGCGGAAGGGAAACCGGTTGTGAATATCGAACCCGCGGATAAGAATCCCAAAATTCAGCGTGCAAAACTGGACGCGCTGCTTCAGGAGGACCAGCAATTCTTGAAGTCGATTCGGAACGATGATGCAGTGGATTCCGCCATTCAAAATTACGAGTTGGCTTACAAGATGCAATCTTCCGTGCCTGACGTTTTGAATCTGGACAAAGAGAGTGAGGCGACTAAGCGCCTCTACGGATTGGATGCCACCGATCAGAATAAACGGTTGTATAGCACACAGTGTTTGCGTGCGCGAAAGTTGATTGAATCCGGTGTCCGCTTTGTCGAGATCACCTGCCCTGAGGTTTATGGCTCAAATAATGGAACCTGGGACCAGCATAGCGAACTTAAGAAGGGACATGAGGGCAATGCGTTCATTACGGACCAGGGTATTGCCGGGTTACTCAAAGATTTAAAATCCAGGGGACTGCTCAACGAAACTCTGGTGGTTTGGGCGACGGAATTTGGCCGAACCCCTCATGCGCCCAAGCCCGATGGCCGCGACCATCATGAAACGGCCTTCACGGTCTGGATGGCGGGAGGAGGCTTGAAAAGCGGCTTCGTTTACGGTGCGACTGACGAAGTCGGCATGCACTCAGTGGAAAACGTCACCGAAGTGTTTGATCTCCATGCCACGATTCTCCAGCTTTTAGGATTGGATCACAAAAAACTCACTTACCGTTTTGGTGGCCGCAATGTCAGCCTCACGGATGTCCATGGCCACAACATCAATGGGATTCTCGCTTGAAAATCTTTCGAGATTCCCCCCTATCAAGGGGGGGAATCGCCGCAGGCGCCGAGGGGTGTCCCTTTTTGGAAGAAACCAAACAGCGTGGTATTAGGACATCCCCCTACGCCCCCTTCAAAGGGGGAATCGCCCGGTAATCCTCTGTGAGGAGTGACGATCAGCGGGATGTGCGGCTCCCGTGAATCCCCTCTGTCGAGGGGGGGAAACGCCGCAGGCGCCGGGGTGTGTCCCTCGTGTTGTAGGCCGGGTCACCCGACCCGGCGGTATTTTTTCACGCCTTCCCCTTCGAAAGGGAAGGCAGAGATTTCTTTCCCCCCTTGAACAAGGGGGGAATACAAGGGGGGAATACAAGGGGGGTATCCTCTCTCCCGACGGGACACCCCCCTACGCCCCTTGCATGTCCCAAAAGAAAACACTGCAAAGGGGGAAGGGTTGATTTATTTCTGGGTATGCCGCTATCGCCCGCGGCAAAAGGAATCTTAATGTACGCTCTATTTTCTGTGCTCTTCCTCGCAGCGTCTTTATTTGCTGCCTCGCCTCTCATTGCCCAACACTCGGACGAGACAGGTCTTGACCCGAATCGCCTTGCCCAAATTCCAATCCGGATGCAACAGTTCGTGGACAAGGGAACGGTGGCCGGAGTGGTCACGCTTGTGGCGCGCCATGGGCATGTGGCCGCGATCAATGCGGTAGGCTTTACCGATCTGGAAACCAAACAGCCGATGCGAGTCGACAATATCTTCCAGATTCATTCCATGACAAAGCCCATCGTTGCGATCGCAGTGATGATGCTCGTCGAGGAAGGGAAGCTCGAAATTGGCGATCCTGTTGAGAAAATCCTGCCAGAGTTCCGCGGCCAGTGGGTTGCCGAGTCAAAGAGCGCCGAAGCAATGTCTTTGCGTCGGCCTTCCCGGCCAGTCACGTTGCGCGACCTCATGACCCATACTTCCGGGATGAGTACCAACCCGCCAGAATCCATCAAGGAGTTGCACAAGGCCCTGCACATGCCACTCGCGGACGTGGTGTTGGTAGAGTCCCAACAACCGCTTGATTTCGATCCTGGCACGAAGTGGCAGTACTCCAATACCGGAATTGCTGCGCTGGCCCGAGTGATCGAAGTGGTTTCCGGAATGCCTTTCGAGAAGTTCCTCGATCGGCGCATCTTCCAGCCGCTGGGCATGAAGGATACTTACACCTTTCCTCCGAAGGAAAAGCACGACCGGATGCCCACGGCCTATATTATGAAGGATGGCAAACCCGTCAAATACACGACGGATCCCTTGGGCGAAGGGGTGATGAAGTTTCGTGAAGGGGCAAAGTACCCGCTCCCGGAAGGGGGGATCTATTCGACCGCGAGCGATCTTTACATCCTCTATCAAATGATGCTTAACAAGGGCCAGGTCAAAGGTGTTCGCATCCTTTCACCGCAGTCTGTTGAGGTGATGACCCGTGTCCATACGGGTGACTTGACCACCAGTCAATCCGGTGCGGGCTGGGGGCTCGGCTGGTTTGTCATGAAGGAGACTTCGGGCACCCCGTCGCCGCTTTCCCCAGGTACCTTTGGTCATGGGGGGCGCTATGGAACGTTTTGTTTCATTGATCCTCAAAAGGAGTTGATAGGGATCTTCATGATTCACCGGGAAGGGGGCAACGACGAACGCCAGGCATTCATGGCGTTGGCTGAATCCTCGGTCATCGAGTAGATGAAGAATAGAAGTGGTCCTATGACCAGTTGAGCACCAGTTTTTTTTGATTTCGGGCACAGTCAGTCAAGTAAGAATTGATTAGGCTTTGATAAGGAATCCCGGTGGTTTTGGACATCTGCTTGAAATATTCTATGGCATCAATGCCCAAACGTATTGTTATTTGCTTCTTCAGCCGTTTGGCATAAGGGTTCTTTTTGCCTGGAATCTTAGAAAAATCGTATTCTTTTCTCATCGTCTTTGTTCTCCATACAATCGAGTTTCTTTTTGGGTGGCCTTGCGGGCGGAGATGATGCGGATAGTGGATACGGTGTGGCGGTAGCAGTAACAAACCACCAATACTCTCAACCCACCACTCAAGCCAAGAATGATAAAATGGTCCTCTTCCTCGGAATGATCAGGATCGGGATACTCGATGGCATTTTCGTCGAAAAAGACCGTCTCAGCTTCAGAAAATGCCACTCCATGTTTTGATTTGTTGGAGACAGCTTTTTGAGGATCCCAGATGAATCGCAAATCATTCATCATTACATTATAATTACAGTGTATTCTTTAATCAAGTAGCATGCGATCGCCGCAGCGAATGAGCTGTGGCCCGGCTTGACCTAGCCCGGATTTCTCACCACCGGGGGAGAACAGAAACAGTAGAGTAGCGAAACCATTTGAATTCAGAGCTCCTTGGCAACGTAGGGAACGCTGCGGCGAGCGTTCCCTACAAACAGTTCGAAAGTTATGCGTTAGTTATCGGGGGAATTTCTGGTAGGGCGCGCTCGCCGAGCGCGCCGCGGACGGCCCGGCGGTCCGTCCCTACCCACTCAGCCGCTACAGAAGCGACAATCTCAAATCGTCACCGAATGCCTTGCCCTTAAAGATTCCCCCCCCGTAGCTAGCGCATTACATTCGAAAATTACTTTCCACCTTCTCTCTCCCTTGGAAAGAGGAACCCACTAATGAATTATCGGCTCCCCTCGCCCCAACGCGGGAGAGGGGAGCGGGGGGGAATGCGGCGCTGGTGGTGAGAAATCCGAACTAGCGCGCCTCGGGAGAACGCAGAAGACCAAACCCAAAGGAGATAGCTCTATTGCATCTCCTCTACTCTATTCTGCCAGCTCAATGCGGATCGAGGAGGCTTCTCATTGAATACCACGGTAAGAATTCGGATGATCAGTAAGTTTTCGGGCCCAACTCTTTCACCCTTCTGTATTACAGATCGATGTCACGGATAGGCTTTGTGATGGGTTCGTCCTTGCTTTTCTCGAATGCAGCTTGAAACTTTCGTTCCAGCAACTGAGACTTTACCTTTTCATTTTCGGTCCCTTGCTTGAAAAGTGCCTCACGATGTTCGGCCTGCTCTTTGAGAAGCGCTGCGGCATGGTCCAGGTCGGGAAGATTTGCGGTTTTGGGTGGAGCCTCGTGGCTAATGACTTCCCCCAGCCGGGAATCAATTCTCAAGACGGCGTTACAACACGGGCACGTAATGAATAAGTCCTGGGTGTTTGAATCCGCCACAGTCACAGCCCCCCTCTCGAGATAAGAAAATTCATTTACGAACCCATACTATCCACTAGGCTTACTTCTGTCAATCCGGCTGGGTGTGGGTCAATTTCAGGTTACGTCGTCATGCGGCCACATGACGGCAGGCAACGCCAAATTCGTGGTTTGATTCTCTGCCGAAACGGGAACTCGCCCCAAAGTTCCAGTGGCAAAGCGGAAGAAAAAGACTGAGACAAAGATCATCACGTAACTGAAAAGCTAATTGGCGGGTTGCAGGGATTACGAGACAGCATGGACAAAGGGTTGGAGGGCTTTCATACCCTGTTGGCATTTTCACTCCAAGAAAACTAAAGGCCGCTCCTCTGCTGCCAGAAAAGCGGCCTTGGTTTATCCTAAGAGAACCGAATCCATACTATTCTGAACTACTTGCCTCCGAAGTAGTAGACGACTCCCGCCGTGTAGCGGAAGTTGTTCTGGTTATTCGTCAGCGTGTAAGGATTGGTGTAGCGGGTCAATATCCAATCGATTTCTACGGGCCGGACCGCAAAGTTTTTGGAGACTTTCACGTCAAGGCCGCCACCGAACGCCATGGTGAATGGGTGCTGGGTCCCAGAGGCAACATTTCCCCCCACCCCATTAAAGGCTTCGGCCACGTTGGCGTACGCATTGCTGTTCGACCCTCCGAAGAGCAACTCACCGAAGACATTTAGTTTCGGCATGCGATAGGTGATTTGAGGTCCGAATAAATAGGTAAACATATTGCCCTGAGTCGTAATTGGAACCGTAGTGACAGCAGCCGGGTTGCTCCCAGGTATTGCTGTACCAGCGGGGATGGTGTAATTGGTGCTGCCATAGCCCATGAACTCGGCTTTGATTCCGATAAAATTGTTTAGGTTAAATGTGACTCCGCCGCCACCACCGTTGAAGCTGGTGTTGCGGATGCCCGGAAGGGTTGGATTGAAGCGAAAATAGGAGTACTCCCCAAAAATTTCTGCCTTGGGTGCGTCATCCGCGATTGCCGGGATGGCATAGAGACTTAAAAGGGCAGCAAGAAGTATCAATCTACTCTTCATTTAAAATATCCTCCTTAAGGATTAGGACCGTTGACATTTAACTACGTCTTGTTCGTCCCGGTTGAAACGCAAAAGGTGTTAAAGTAGATACCCAACACGCTCAAGTTCACCTCCTTCCAGGTATAGTTTCTCCATCATAACCGTCAGTGGTTTGTAAATGTCACAGTCATGTAATTTCTTGACCCCGAAGCTAGGCTACACCTGAGCTCCTCAGGGCCGCGATGAGCTCCATAGACTTCGTCTCGGAGAGCTCGTAAAAGCTCAAATCCGGTGGCCCCGGACAGAAAATTGGACATTTCCGTTGCCCTGAAAGGGCAAGATAAAATAGCCCAGACATCTGAGGTGGTCTGTCAAGTGTTACTTGTAAATTTATCCTCAAAGCCGGTACATTTTTTTCACAGCCAATTTCCTTCAGGCCGCCTTTTTCTTGGATCGCGGCGGAGGCGGCTGCTGGCTGGCCACCCACAGTTGAGGATTGCGCCGCTGCAAGGCTTGAAGATACTTGGATTCATCATAAGGAACCCGCTCTTTCCAACAACGAAACAGGATGCGTGTCCATTTGTAAGCAATCACTCGAATAGCGGCCCAGTGACGGTGGCCCCGGGCGCGCAACTGGTGGTAGAGGGCTCGGGCCCAGCCGCAGTGAGGAATCGACAGGGCAGCAAATTCCACCAGGCTCTGGTGCAGGAATTTCGGACGCGCCCAGCGGCGATGCACCTGACGAGATTTGCCGCTGCGTTGGGTGACCGGGGCCAGCCCCGAGAACTGCAACAGGTCTTGGGCAGCGCCGAAGCGGTCTCGGCGCGAACCGAAAACCGCCTGCAGACGGGGAGCAAAAACCGCTCCGGCCCCCGGGAAACTGGTGAAGATCAAGGCATCAGGGTGCTGGGCAAACAGCTGGCCGATCTGCACTTCCCATTGTTGCAGGGTGGCGATTAAGGGCTGCAGTTGGGCGACTAGGGCCAGGACCATCCGGTAGGAGGCTTCCACCAAGGCCGTGTCCTGAGTCAAGGGCCTGGCCTGTTGAATCTGCTCGATCCGCTGTCGAATCAACTGCGGGCGGCGGTTATGATGCTGGTGGTAGAACTTCTCCAGTTGAGCAGGCTGGGCCTTCTGCACGGCTTCGAGAGTGGGCCAGCGCTGGAGGAAATCGCAGGCCTGAGGAGTGTCGAGAGCGCCGCTCCAGTCGAGGGCTTGAGGGAAATAGAGCTTCAAGTAACTGCTCAGTTGGTGGGTCAGCACCGTTTGGAGATCCACCAGGTGGCGGCGATGCTCGACCCGCAAGGCCAGCTGTCGGCTCAAAGCATCGTCGGGTACCCAGGGCGAGAATCGCTCCCGGTGTTTGACCAGCAGATCCAGCAGCAGGGCAGCATCGCTGGGATCATCCTTGGCGCCACTACTGGAAAACGTTTCTCGGTAGCGGGCCAGCGACTTGGGATTAATCGGGTAAAGGCGCAGAAAGTCATAGTGCATCAGGGCCGCGATCACGGGCCCCCGGCTTTGCTCCAAGGCGATGGCTACCAGGCCTTCAGGGAAACGCTGCCGCAGCTCGGCCACCCAGGCATGGAGTTCCTCGGGGCGTTGCCGGACTACCGCCGTCTGCACCTGAGTGGAATCGGCTGCTCGCCAACAGAGGACATGTTGTTGATCGGCCCAATCTAAACCGACATAGGCCACGATCGGGCTTTCCATCGGAACAGAGGATGTTGTCATGAGAATCACCTCCCAGCAGAATTTCAACACGCTTGCCAGGAAACGGCGCAATCCTTATAGTAGAGTCCTCAGGGGACCGCATCTGAGTAATGCGTTAGGGCTCCTGGTGCAGCGCCTGGCTCGAAACTCTGGGCTTAACCATCGCCATGGTGAGGGCAAGTTATTCGTAGCCAGGCGTTGCGTGTTGTGTGTTCCACTCTGCACTCAAGTACGTTCTCCTGTCCAGACTTCTGCTGTCGCTCCTAAACCGTTTTCCACAGAACTCACAGCTTCCACAGAGAAAGAAAAAAGCAGCAAAAAAGAAAGAGAGGCTGCCACTACTGCTAACCGTTTCACTTCGCACTACCGTGCTCTGAATACCTATAAGGGCAGAGTGAAGGGCGAAGCCCGGAGCGGCGCTGCGGGGCCTTGCCCCTGCGTTCTGCCCTGGGCTAGATTGTGGCGGCCCTTCAGGCCGCTGGTTTTTGAGGTTGACGAAGGAGGGCCGGGAGAATAGTGTTTCGTGTAAGAAGAGAGTTGAAACCGGAAATTCCCTGCATGGACTCTATGAGAAAAGGAGGTTCGAAGATGAAGCGCTTCTATCGTATGGGACTTCTACTGGCCGTAATTCTCGCCCTGGCAAGCCCCCTGTTGGCACAAGATAAGAAGAAGGAGGGTGCCCCAGCGCCCGTGAGCTCGACGGCCGCAGGAAACGCAGCGATCGTGAAGGCCATGGACAACGCCATGGACCCGGGCGAGGGACAGAAGAAGCTCGAGTTTTTGGTGGGCAATTTCGACGTGAAGGTCCGGGTCTGGCTCGACCCTTCCAAGCCTCCGATCGAGTCGATGCAGGTTGCGGTTGGCACCTGGGTGCTCGGCCACCGCTACATCCAGATGATGCTGTCCGGATTCGTCATGGGCGAGCCCATCAACGGCATCGGCTACGCGGGGTATGACAACGTCGCAACAGAAGTACGTGGCATGCTACATGGATTCGGGCAGCACGGGCATGGAGTGGTACACAGGGGCTATGGCTCCGGACGGTAAGTCGGCGAAGTTAACCGCGACGGTCTACGATGCGATCACCCTTAAGCCCACGAAAATCAGAAATGAGGCTCAGCATCAACCCGGACGGGAATCACCTCACGGAACTGTGGCAGCCTGATCTGAGTGGCAAAATGGTCAAAATTATGGATCTCGAGTACATGCGCAAAAAGTCATGAAGCTGCAAACAAGGAGGATTGTCATGATGGGAAACCTATTTCGAAAGTCCGTCTTGCTGAGCGTCCGTACTGGTCGTCCTCGCCCTGCTGGTGTTCGCGCCTGAGAGCTCGGCAGTCCTAGGAACCCGGCGCCGGTGCGCCCGGAGGACGGCGGTAGTGGTCAGTGAGTCCGAAAAGAGCGCGGCGGAGAAGCAGCAGTCGGCGGCTGCCCAACAGTCGCGCGCGCAGCAGCACAGTCGGCAGACCGCGGCCGCAGTCTGCCGCGGCCGCGTCGCAGGCTGCGGCGGCATCGGCCGCAGCCGCCAGTCAAGCCGCAGCGGCTGCGTCCCAGGGCCAACGAAAACCCCGCAACAGAAGCTCCAGGAGCTGCAGTCGATGTACAATCAAGGACTTATTAGCGAAAGCGATTATAACGCGGCGAAGGCGAAGATCCTCAACCAGCTGGATGCAGTGAAGAGCGACTGGCGACCCGATCACTCTGGTCTTCGACGCGACCGCGAAGAAGCTTGTAGTACCGCCTTCAGGCGGTGATGTTCCGGACCGGCTAAAGCCGGGACTACGAACTTGCACAAATTCCCAAACTTTAACGCCAGGTCTGTAACCCGGCCTACATCTTTGCAGGCCGCATGACCTCATGCGGCGGGTCGTCGTGAGAATTCTGGGTTAGCCTGAATTTCGAATTTGGGATGTGTCATTTCTCTCTATTTACTGATTTCACTTAAATTTACGAGCAAAGTACGAAGAGGAAAAATTGTTCCAATGAACTCTCGGTTTAGGTGGACGCTCTCTCCGCCGCGCGTTCACTGAGCTTGTGCGTCGGAGCGCCCGTTCCACCAAGCGGTCCCAAAGCAACTTCGGAATCCCGGGTTAGAGGAGGGTAAAATGATTGAACACATGACTTCATCCCCATTGCGCCTTCTACAGGCAGGCGCTTACTTTGTGGTTGTCGCATGGGGAATCCAGGCTGCATCCCACCCCCTATCGGTCGTCCTCATCGCGCTACTGCTGACCTACGTTATCCTCCCCTTTCCGAAGTGGCTGATGCACCGGTTCGGGCTTCGCAAGAGCTTGGCAATCATTTTGACCGTCGTCTTTCGTGATCACCATTTATCTGGCTGTATCCGTTCCCTTGATTGAGGCCGTCTTGCAACTGCGGGAGAGGTTGCCGATTTATGAGGAGCATTTGAGGAGCCTGTATGACCGAATCGCAGGCTACTTCAGTGCTCATGGTAATCAATCGGCCCACCTTTCTCCGTAAAGAGTTTGTATAGTTATGATCGGATCATCGAGTTGGCACGCCTGATACTCCCATCGATGATCAGCATTTTATCTGATCGATTTCTGATCTCTCTGCTGGCACTCATTTTTCTGGTGGAGATGGTTGATCCGGAAGACGCCAAAACCGGGCCCCTCGCCCGGAATTTGGTCTATTATGGCGGGGACGTTCAGCGCTTCATCGCCATTTCCGCGCAGACTGGTGCCATTAATGCGTTGGCCAACCTGGTGCTCCTGATGGCGCTCGGTGTCGACTTCGCGTTCGTCTGGTGTTTTCTCTATTTCTTCCTCCACTTCATCCCCAACTTAGGCTTCCTGATCTCCATCGTCCCGCCGAGCCTGATGGCACTCCTGATGTTGGGTTGGAAACGGGCACTGCTCGTGGTGGGGGGACTCATATTGACAGAGATGCTGGGAGACTATGTGGTCAAACCCATGCTCATGATCAAGGGGCTGCATGTCTCGCTTCTCGAGATTATGATCTCCCTGATGGTATGGGGTTTCCTGCTCGGCCCGGCAGGAGCAATTCTAGCGATCCCGCTCACGCTCGCGCTACGAAGATTCATTGAAAAATCTTCGACGGAAGGGAAACCCGCAGTTGCAGGGGAGGTGCATTAAGCTTGTCCCCTTCCTTTTGGGCCCTGAAAGGCTTCAGAGAATAGCCCAGGCAATAGCGAGGCAGGAGCCTCGCGCGTCGCCCTGGGGACGTAACGTCAAGAAGACCCGACCCTGAAAGGGTCGAACAGAAAGCGTCAGTCTGACCATTCCTGCTAGTTCAACCCTTCAGGCCGGATGCAAGGCCTCTAACCACCAAATCAGATCAATCACCATTGAGGAGAATACTTATGATCAAACGAGTCGTCCTGGTTGCTGTGTTGGTTTCTTTAATTACGGTTGGAGTTTCCCCCAGTTTTTCTCAGGCAAATTTGAAGCTGAAGAATTATCTCAGCCAGACGCTTGGGTTGAGCCAAGCGCAGATTGCGTCGATTCAAAGCGGGCAACCTTTTGCCCAGGCTCTAACTTCCCGCACCCCGGCAGAGATTTTCGTGCTCGGAGTGATTTACATCAATGCAGACCCTGAAAGTTACGTGAAGTTCGCGAGCGATTTTAATCGTCTGAGCCAACTTCCCGGCTACCTGGCTGTGAAGCCATTCAGCGACCCGCCGCAACTCTCTGACCTCCAGGGCTTCGCATTCGGCAGCGAAGACGTCAAGGGGTTGAAGAGCTGCAAGCCCGGGGACTGCGTGGTTCAGTTGCCTGGCAGTACCATGGAAGAGCTTCGTAAGTCGGTGAACTGGTCTTCTCCGAACGTAGATGATCAGGTAAACCAATACGTCCAGAAACTGGCACTGTCGCGTCTGCTCGTGTACCAGAAAGAAGGCAGTCGGATACTTGGTGCGGTTTATAACGATAAGAGTCAACAGGTCAACGTTGCCGATCAGTTCAAATACATGCTCAGCTATAGCAAGGCATTACCCCAGAATCTGCCGGGTTTTTACAACTACCTCCTCAATTATCCGGATGCAAAGCCAGCCAACGTGGAAAGCAGATTTTATTGGGATAATGTGAAATTCGGACTGAAGCCGACTCTGCGCATCGTGCAGGTTTTCACCATGCACGGAGCCACTCCTCAGGAACCGGCCTATGTCATTGCTGAGAAGCAGATCTATTCGAGTCATTATTTCGAGACGGCGCTCGACCTCACGTTCTGTATCCGCGGCAGCGACGATCCGAAGCAATCTGGTTTTTTCCTCGTCAAGGCGATGGGATCGGAACAGGCTGGACTGACCGGCTTCAAAGGCTCAATTGTTCGAAGGGTCGCTGTAGACCGCTCTGTCTCGGATCTGCAGAAGTCGCTCGCGACCATCAAGAGTACTCTTGAGCAAAAATAATGCAAACGCCATCAATAATGTTTCAAATCTGTCATGTCCAGGGGAGGGGAGCGAGGCTTCGATAATCGTTCACTGTCGTTAGCCTCTCGGCAATTAGAAAGGATCTTCTCATGATGCTAAATCGGAAATTGATAATGTCTCTATGCCATTCGGCTTGGCACTGATCCTGGTCCTGCTGGCTGGTGCTGATTCTTGCTTGCTCAAGCGTCCCCCCTGTGCGCGGTAAGTATACGCCGGGCTTTAACGCGACTAACTCGGGAGTCATGCCGGAGCCAGGACTTACCTATCTCAATACCTTTATGGACTACTCGTTTGATCAGGCGAAAGGTTCTAATGGCCAGACCCTTCCCGCTGACCTCAGCGTGTCCGTATTGGTTGATCTTAATGTCTTTGTGTGGGTGAGCAAGCGGAAGATCTTGGGCGCCAACTATGCCTTGGTAGCTGGCCTGCCAATTACGAACAGTGCGCTGAGTTTAGCCAACCTAGGCCCCATCGGCGGTGGAGGTGGCTTTGCCGACTCTTTCTACGAGCCTGTCGCTTTAGGTTGGCATTTGAAACGAGCTGACATTCAAGCGGCTTACGCTTTCTTTGCGCCAACCGGGCGGTTCAATCCGGGCGCGACCAACAACACCGGCACCGGCAACTGGACCAATGCCATGACAGCAGGCGAAACCTTTTATCTGACCGAAAACAAAGGGACCGCATTCTCTGCTTATCAGATGTACGAATTTCATACGACGCAGGAAGGAACGAATATCCATCCCTGGCCAAAACTTTGACCTGGACTATTCACTGACTCAAATTCTTCCGCTGCAAAAGGACATGCATACGCTGCTGCAGGTGGGTCTGGTCGGTTACGGTCAGTGGCAAACGAGCAACAACAGTGGCCCGGGAGTAAATCCCTCAGTCCCCGCCCACTATAAGGTCAATGCCCTGGGGGCGGCGGCAAACATCATTTTACCGGTCAGGAAGGCCAGCTTCGGAGTCAAGTTTTTCAAGGAATACTCGAATACGGCAACAGTCCAAGGATATTCCGTGCAGATTACGGGCGCGATCACGTTCTGAAAGACGAGGTGGAAAGCCCGTTTGCCATATCGATGATTAGATTTTTGGGGGATCCCCGACTAAGGGATCTCGCACATCAAGGAAAGGAAACTTCAAGAAATCCCGGTCATGGGTGTACAGCGTCTTCACGCCATGGTGGCGAAGCAAGGCAGCCAGATGGGCATCCGGTACCAGATTTCCCCGGGTAGGGACCTCTGATGTCGTGGCGCGGTAGACATCCCAAAACCCTTCTTCCTCGGATAGGAAACGCGCGTGAGGAAGGTTGAGAAGTGTTTCGATGTTTGCCATAGCCTCATCGGGTGATAATGGACGGTCGAAATACGGCAGGATGCGTCGCAATGCGCAAGTAGCCCATCACTGTCGGCCATCCCAGGTAGAAAACTTCCTCTTGAGCGATGCAGGTCTCGATAAATGACTTGGCCCGCTCGAAGTATGGACTGCTGGTATCAGAGGCGTAAAGCAGGATATTGACGTCAAAGGCGAAACTCATCTTTTCTTGGTAGCTTCGGTTGGTCGTGGTTCTTGCTCCATGGCGGCGTATACTGCCTCGCGATCTGCTATGTCAATCCGGGCGCCCATGTGCTTTTGAAATCCACCGAGCGGGCTCTGGCTGGAGCTTTTGGCGATTTGCGTTCACCAAGCGCCTGGGCCAGCAGGTCAGAAATCAGCCGACCGAGGGATCTACCTTCCTTTTCTTGGATCTTCTTCAGATCCTTCAGAATGGGGTCATCAATATCTACGGTGGTTCTCATGAGTGCTTTGATGATAGTATATTACGCATCAGATGTCAAGAATGTTTTAAAGGGATTCGTAATGCCACAGATGCAGGTATTCGTGCCTTGGAAGCCACGGTGAGTTCGCTTTTTATGCGTCGTCGGCTTTTGCGTTCGATCCGTAAAAGCCCACGGCTTTTGGTGGCCGCTGAGTTGGTCGGGACAAACCCACGGGCCGAATCCAAAGCGAATTCGTCGTGCACGCCCTACCAGTATTTCCCCAGTGACTAACGGATTACAAGGATTCATATGGCCAATGAAAAGAGTAAAGAAAGGAGAGTACATCATGAAAACAATTCGTGAATTCTACATGAGCTTGAACAAAGCAATCCCAGCGTTTCTCTGCGCGGCTGTACTGTTGTCACTGGCGGCGTGTGGGAAAACGTCAACGACCTCGAACACTTCAACTCCCTCTTCGGGAGCGCCGCAGTACATGTTCGTGCAGATTGCGGAAGATCTGAAGACAGACTCTGCTCAAAGCACCTTCCGTCTAGTGAACGTAAACCCGCAGACGTTGTACTTCACGGATCGCCCAAAGCGTATCGCCGGGCATCTCAAGATGCCTGCCTATCTCGATGAATGGAAAGCAAACGAAGGCCCGGACAATTTCGGCAACGATCCGCCCAACGCCACGCTATCGGTCTATGAGCCGGGGCACCCCGAAAACACGCTTACCGTGGTCAAGATCAGTCATCCGGTCATTGAAGGGAATGACATGGTTTACAGCTACAAGCTGATCGAGGGCACGATGCCCAACACCGGTGGGGCAACTGCGTTGTTCATTGATTCAATCGGTTTGGGCGGCGGTGTTGGCGCCGGATTTCACGGCGCAGGGGCCGGTGCTCGCGGGGTTGGCGTTCGGTAACTAACCTGCGGGTGTTGCATCAGAGACGACCCAAAGAGGAACGCGGGTGAAAAGCCCGTTTGCCACTAAACACCTACACACACTTTTCGTTGCTGGAGGACACTTATGAGATCGATCATACGCGCAGTTGCAGGTTTATGCCTTATGGCTATGACTGCCTGCTCGCTTATGAACCGCAAGGATGAGGCCCCGTCGCCGCGCGTCGTGGAGGCGACCCGCATTGCCATCGACGCATATATCTACGGCTATCCATTAGTCACCTTCGACATGGTCCGCAAGCAGCAGACGAACGTCTCCACGGCGGATGCCGAGCATGCCCCGATGGGCCAGGTGATCAGGATGCGGACCTATCCCGCCGTCGACAATCACTGCTGTGCCGCGCCCAACGCCGATACGCTGTACACGGAGGTCTGGCTCGATGTTTCCGGCGAGCCATGGATCTTCAGCATCCCCGACATGGGCGATCGGTACTACATCATGCCGATGTTGGATGGCTGGTCGGAGGTTTTCGAGGTGGCGAGCTCGCGAACAAATGGCGGCAAGCCCCAGAAGTACGCCATCACCGGGCCAGGCTGGTCGGGCACACTTCCGCAAGGCGTGACACAAGCCAAGTCACCTACCGGGATGGTATGGATCCTCGGGCGCATTTACAGTACCGGCACCCCCGAAGACTACCAGGCAGTGCATGCCCTGCAAGACAAGTTCTCGGTCGTTCCGCTCAGTGCCTACGGCAAGCCTTACACGCCGCCGCCCGGCATCGTCGATCCTAGTCTTGACATGAAGACAGCGGTGCGCAAGCAGGTAAACGGTTTTGACATCAATACCTATTTCAGCCAACTCGCGAAACTGATGAAGACTAACCCGCCGACTGTGCAGGATGCTCCCATGGTTGCGCGGATGGCCACGATCGGGTTAGTCCCAGGGCAGGACTTTGACCCAAGCAAGCTCGGGTTCATGGATCAGGAGGCGATCAAGACCGTTCCCAAGTTGGCGCTGGTAGAAATGGGACTGCTCTTGAAAAGGCAGAAGACGACCAACGGGTGGCTATACTTCACCCAGGGTGTCGGCAACTTCGGTACCGACTATCCGTTGCGGGGCATGGCCAATCTTCTTGGACCCGGCTGGAACCGCCCACAGGACGCCGTGTATCCGCTCTCGCAAAAGGACGCGAACGGCGACGAATACAACGGCGCCGAGCACAAGTACGCGATGCGTTTCGAGAAAGGCCAACTGCCGCCCGCCAAAGCCTTCTGGTCGCTTACCATGTACGATACCGATTTCTTCTTCGTGCCGAACCCGATCGATCGGTACGAACTGAGCCAGCGCAACCATTTCATTACCAACCCGGACGGTTCCGTGGACCTTTATCTCCAGGCAGAATCGCCGGGCAAGGACAAGGAGGCGAACTGGCTGCCGGCCCCGAAGGGCAAATTCGACTTGGTACTGCGGATCTACTCGCCCAGGGGAACCCCGCCTTCGATCCTGGATGGAACCTGGACTCCACCACCCGTGAAACGCGTGCCGTAATGCGGACGTCATCGGTCTCAATGAACTGGGATGCACACCCCGATTCACTGATACTCGAAAGGAGACACCCTATGATCCCGAAACCGTTCGACTGGTTGCTCACCCTCGCACTGGGCGCGAGCTTTGCGCTGCCGGCAGGGGCGCAAGAGATTCTGCCGTTCCCGCCCAAACCATCCGGCAGCGTTGCCGGCCGGACGATGCAGGAGTCGACTTACACTCCGCTGCCGCCCGTAAACCATCTGCCAAAGGATGCGCCGAACATTCTCATCGTGCTGATCGACGACGTCGGCCCCGCTCAGGCAGATACCTACGGCGGCGAGATTCATACGCCGACCTTGAGCAAGCTTGCCACGGAGGGCATTTCCTACAATCGGTTCCACACGACCGCGATGTGTTCGCCCACGCGTGCGGCGCTGCTGACCGGGCGCAACCACCACCGCGTGGCCAGCGGCCAGATCACCGAACTGGCGAACGACTGGGACGGGTACATGGGCACCATCCCGAAGAGCAGCGCCACCGTCGCCGAGGTGCTCAAGGATTACGGCTATCATACTGGGGCGTGGGGCAAGTGGCACAACACGCCCGCCGAACAGACCACCGCGGCCGGTCCCTTTGACTATTGGCCCACCGGCTACGGTTTCGAGTACTTCTATGGCTTCCTTGCCGGGGAAGCGTCTCAGTACGAACCGAGTCTTGTGCGCAACACGGCCTTCGCCGAACATCCCCACACCTCCGGCGGTCACAATTACTATCATCTGAGCGAGGACCTTGCCGACGACGCGATCGTTTGGTTGCGACAACACAAGGCCTTGGCCCCCGACAAGCCGTTCTTCATGTATTGGGCCAGCGGCGCCTCGCACGGCCCGCATCAGGTGCCGAAGGAATGGGCGAACAAATACAAAGGCAAGTTCGACGACGGCTGGGACAAGTACCGGGAGCGCGCCTTCCAGCGCGCCAAGCAACTGGGCTGGATTCCGCAAAATACGCAGTTGACTCCACGACCGGCTACGCTTGCTTCGTGGGATTCGTTCCCGCGCTTCACCCCGAACTGCGCCTGGCGCCGCCCTACTCATCGTGGACATTCCCGGGCGCAATTACGCGAATGCCTGAATTCGCCGCTCCTGCCCTGGGCAACAAGCCCAACGTCGTCACCATTGAGGCCGATGTCCCGGCCAATGCCAACGGCGTGCTCTACGCGCTCGGTGGGTTCTCCGGCGGCCTCACCTGCTACGTCAGGGACGGCACGTTGTCGTACGAATACAATCTGTTTGAGATCATGCGCACCAACATCAAGGCCAAGGACAAACTACCCACTGGCAAGGTGAAGATGAAGTTGAGACTTCGTATGTCGAGCCCAAGCCGGCTGGCCCGCTCAAGGTAGTACTGAAAGTCAACGGCAAGGAAGTCGCCTCCGGCGTCGTGCCCGTCAGTGCACCGCTGGGGTTTACCGCCAACGACGCCCTCGACTTCGGTGTCGACCTCGGCTCACCAGTTGGGCTCGAGTACTACGACAAGGCGCCGTTCCCGTTCAACGGGAAGATCGAGCAGGCGCACGTGGAATACACTAAGTAACGGTCGATCGGTTGTGAGGCTTCAAGAATGAAAATCATTAGCAGTTACGGACGACGCGCGAAGAAAGCCGTCATCGCTCGCCGACTCTGCCCCCTTGGGTTGCACCGGCCAGTCGAGCGCATAGGACATAGTTCGCGGCAGCGTTGGCAGTGACTTTAGAGACAAGGAGTCGAGCGAAAATGACATCAAGTGACACGAGCAAGGGAAGCCGCAAGAAGCGGTGGCTCCGCGCCGTCCTCATCGTCGTGGTTTTGATCGCCGTTGTCGGTGGCTATTGGTACACGAAGAAAGGCCGGCCGTTGCTCTTTGGCACCGAGGTTTACGTCTACGGGTTCCCGATGATTGTGATGGATCTGACCAAAGAGGCAGCGACAGCGGTGCCCACCGCTGGTGAGATCACGGCCCCCATCAACCAGTTTGCGGTCATGACAAAATATCCGGATGCCTCGTTCAGAGCGGTGGCAAGAACGGGTCTCGACACACTGTTCGCAACGGCCTGGGCGGATCTCGACAAAGAACCACTCGTGCTTTCTGTGCCGGACACTAGCGGGCGCTACTACGTCATCGCGCTCTTCGACATGTGGAGCAATGTGTTTGCGTCAATCGGCAAGCGCAACACCGGAACTGTTGCGGCAAACTTCCTGATCGCTGGGCCTGGCTGGCAGGGCACGGCGCCCGCCGATGTCAAACAGACGTTCCGTTCCCCGACCCGGTTCGTCTGGGTCAACGGGCAGATGCAGGCCAACGGACCGCAAGAATACGCAGTCGTCAACGCGCTGCAGAAGCAATATAAGCTCACGCCTCTCAGCGCTTGGGGCCAGCCCTACACTCCTCCCGCTGAGGTGTCAGTTGCTGCGGGTGTTGACGCGAAGACCCCGCCGGCTCGAGCAGGTGCAGAAGATGGACGCCGGGGCCTTCTTCGGCCGGCTCGCGCGGCTGATGAAGGACAATCCCGCAGCGCCTGCTGACGTCCCGATGGTCGAGAAGTTGAAAGATATCGGCATTGAGCGCGGACAGGATTTCGACATTGCCAGAGTCGATCCAAACGTCGCGCAGGGATTGCAGCGCGCGATGGGCACGTTCGAGATCCTGCAGAAGGCCGTCAAGAAACTGAAGACCGAGAACGGCTGGATCGTGATACCGAAGGATTTTGCCTACTATGGCACCGACTACACCACCCGCGCCGGCATCGCCCTGATCGGACTTGGCGGAATCCGGCCGCACGATGTGGTCTACCCTACGGCTTTCCTTGATGGTGACGACAAGCCATTGGACAGTGGCAATCGCTATGTCCTGCATTTCGAGAAGGGCCAGACGCCGCCCACCAATGCTACCTGGTCTGTGTCGATGTACGACCCGCAAGGCTATTACGTGCCGAATGCCATCAATCGCTACAACCTGGCTATGTGGATGCCGCTCCAGTACAACCCTGACGGCTCGCTGGATCTCTACATTCAGGCGACTTCGCCTGGCGCGGACAAGGAGGCCAACTGGCTGCCATCGCCAGCGAGCGGGCCGTTCAACCTGACGGTGCGTGACTACTGGCCAACGGAAGCGGTGCTCGACGGCACCTATAAGCTTCCGCCGGTGAGGAGGGTGCAATGAGTTTGCGGTTGGATTGAGTAATACCCAATTGCAGAAGTTCGTGTTGTCGCTGACCTCGCTGAGGCCGGCCGAGGTCCGGGGCCATCGACTCCGGACACATCAATAGGCGTGAATTTATGCAACTTAGCTCTAGTAAGCGTTTATAACAAGGGACACGAATAGTTCGGACCATCGTCAACATGAATGGAGAGTCATATGAAATACGCTGAACAGAAAGTTCAGAAGTTTACGCTGCTGGCCGCTGTTTCGAGCGTTCTTTTCCTCACCAGGTGCGCCAGCCTCCAGGACAACATGGCTAAGTCCAAGAAGGAATACGTCGTCCCAGGCAAGGAGATGCACGTTGCCGACATGAACAACTACGCGTTCTGCGAGATCGGGCTCATCACCGGCACGTCGAAAGAGAACGCAGTGCTCAACGTCTGGAATACGACGAGCGTGGGCGATTGCCCGCCGGAGAAGTTCGACCCGATCTTGGCGGACAAGGGCGAGCGGATCAAGCAGGCCTCTGGGGCACGCCAGGTCTGGCTCAACCCGAGGCGACATTGGACGTTCAACGAGATCTGGGCCTACGAGGTCGGTAATATTCGCGACTTCGAAGGCGTCCAGGCATTATGGATGGGAGTCGCTGGGGCGGAAGACGCCCAGAAGGCGGTCGGCGGGGGCCACTACCACCCCGGCAATATCGTTGCCCACCGCGCCTTCAAGTTCAACAAGGAGAGCACGGTCTATCTGCTCGACATGCCTGACGGTAAGGTCCTGGTCATGCAATCCTGGACAGACCACTTTAACAAGGGCGAGACGGCGGAGAACCTCAAGGATCTCGGCAGCCACTTCAAGCTCCTGCCGCCCGGCTGGAAGTTCCGCGTGAAGGTGCTCGACCAGGACCTGATGATCGCGCCCAAGGCCCCGCCTTACTATGCGTGGGTGACGCAGGACGAGTTCTGGAACACGTATCAGGGGTGCGGCTACGACGACACCTGCAACTACACGCCGTAGACGCAAACTCTGTGGGCGCGGAGAAAGCGGCCAACTGGCTGCCATCGCCGGCGAGCGGACCGTTCAACCTGACGGTGCGCGACTACTGGCCGACTGAAACAGTGCTCGACGGCACCTACAAGCTGCCGCCGTTGAGGAAGGCGCAATAAGTCTGCAGTTGTAGCTGGCCTCGCTGAGAGTTGTAGCCGGGGCCGTGGTCCCAGGGGGCCGGGATCAACGATCCCGGCTACAGCAATACGCGCCAATTTATGGAGCTTAACTCTAGATCGTAGCATTAATCAGTGGCCCGGAATTCCTCGGGCTTTTACCAACAATCAAAAAGGAGAGAACCATGAAAATGAGCAAGAATATCAAATGGGCGCTCGGCATCGTCGCCGCCCTCATCGTCGTCATCGCGTTCGTGGTGTACCCCAGGCTGGTCGTGACCCTGCCGCCTGACGGCGCCAACGCGATGCCGAACACGTTCAAGGGTACGTACGGGGGCCGCTACACCGAGATGTTTCTCATCGGCGGCAATGCGATCACCAAAAATCTGGAGGCGAACGTCTACAACACCTGGGGTCTGAATGGCAGCGACACCACCCGCGACTCTGCACCCGCGGCGCTGCTCGACAAGATCAACGTCAAGGTGATGGCGGAGAAGTTCCACATGCTTGCCGTGTTCAAGAACGGCCCCCGCCTCTGGACGCTGGACTGGATCGAGGTCGAGATGGGCAAGGAACTGGACTTCGGCGGCATGAAGGCACGCTGGGTGAACTGGCTGGACCTCAAGGGCATCAGCACGGAACCCGGTGCGGCTGACTACAAGAACATCACCGTCACGCGCCATACCAAGTTCGGCTTCAACAAGGGCACGCGGATATCCTTGCTGGACGACCCGGAGGGCAACTCGTGGTGCATGAAGTCCTTCAGCCTCATCACCTTCCCGGATCAGAACTTCGCCGAGATCGCCAACCTCGGCAGCCGCCTGAAGCTTCCGGCGGGCTGGAAGTTCCGGTCGGTGGTGCTCGAGCAGGACCTGATCCTCACCCCGGACAAGACCGGCACCGCGCACATCACGCAGGACAACTTCGGCAACACGTATGACCGGGTCGGCGGTCCCTTCAGCAACTTCAAGCCGTAGCCCAGATGGTTCGACGACCAATTATTGAGTGCGCATCGTTAGAACGGGCCACAAATCATGAATGCCCACAGGCTTATTTTTCTTTGTACCGCGCTGTGTATTGGGCACGTGGCGATGGCGCAGACTCTGGCCCCTCGTGCCTATGTCATCACGCCGGTGAACGCCAATGCCATTACCCTCTCTTGGTCTTATTTTGACGGTGGCCTGAACTTTAACGGGGCGATTCCCGTCGCGGGCGCCACCGGCACCTACCATGTACCGATCCTCAGTTACTATCATTCGTTCAGTTTGTTTGGGCGCTCGGCAAACTTCGTGGGCTTGTTGCCTTATGGTGTGGGTACGTTCCAGGGCGAGGTCCTAGGTAGTCAGCGTCAGATTTACCGTTCCGGATTCCTTGACATCGGTCTGCGTTTCTCCGTGAACCTGATGGGCGGACCGGCGATGAAGACACAACAATTCGCTAAGTGGAAGCAAAAGGCTTTGCTCGGCGCCAGTCTTGTCGTAATCGCTCCGACTGGTCAATACGACCCGATGCACCTCATCAACTGGGGTATCAATCGATGGGCGTTCAAACCGGAATTAGGCTATTCGAAGCGCTGGGGACATTGGGTGCTCGATGGCTACGGAGGGGTTTGGTTCTACACGAGTAACAATGCTTTCTACTCAGTTCCCAATCCCCAGCCCCAAACCGAAAGTCCTATCGGCTCCTTGGAGGGTCATTTAAGTTACGACTTCAACAAGCTTCGTTGTTGGGCTTCACTCGACGGAAATTTCTGGTTCGGCGGCATCACCAGCTTAAACGGCGTTTCCAATCTTGAAACTCGGCAGACAAGTTCGCGCATCGGAGGAACCGTGGCACTTCCGCTGGCGAAACACCAGACCATTAAGTTTAGCTACAGCACCGGAACCTACGTGCGTTTTGGGGGCAACTATCAAAGTGTCTCTGTAGCCTGGCAGTATTCATGGATAGGCTGGCCGAAGTTTCACACGCCGTAAATGTGTCTGAACCCCTGCCCTGTGACGCCTCGTTGGGGATGTCCGCCAGGCGGCAATTAAATCGTCTGTTGTTGATGTGGACGGTATCGCGGTCGAAGCCTACATCTACGGTCTGGCAGGAGTTCGACCCTCCAGAAGAGGCATCTAATTTGGAGAGTGGAGCTCCGCGGCTCCACTTTACTGCCTGGTGACCTTAAAGTAACTTCAAAATTCGAGATAAGTCCGACATTGCAGCGATGAAGGGGACAGGAATGATGAATATTAAAATGCATGGACAAGCGCAAACACGATGGGATTTGTTTCTTCTGTTCTCTCTGCTGATTGTCATCGTCTGTATCCGCTGCTGGATCACGGTGAGCTGCGAAGAATGATCCTCGGAGTATTGTTTTTTGTACCTGTGATCGTGGCGACCGTCAGAATGTCGCAGATAAAAGTCTGGGTATGGCCGTCGGTCTTGCTGATGTCCGGTGCCTTCATCTTTGCGGTGGCCAGTACTCTATTTCCCAATCCACCACTTATAGGAATACAATGGGGGATGCTGACTCTGTTCTTCGGAGTTAGCGTTATCGCTCTCTTCTCCTATCTCAAGAATGCTCACTCCGTTCTCAATGCACACCTCTATACGGCTGTCAGCATTTACCTATTGCTTGGAATGCTATGGTTTGCCCTTTACACTGCCATTGAGGCCTTCTATCCTGGCAGTTTCTTGCGCAGCAGCTCTCTGGTGATCGACCGTCAAAGCGAATTGTTGTACTTCAGCCTGATCACGCTCTCGACGATCGGTTACGGCGATATTGTCCCGCTCTACAGTGAGGTCCGCATCTTGGCGGCGCTGGAAGGGGTCACGGGGGTTCTCTACGTTGCGATTACGGTGGCACTCTTAGTCAGCGCTTACGGGCAGAAGAGCACTCCGGGACAAGAGTAGCACGCATTGAGATTTGTAGCCGGGGCCGCTGGCCCCGGATAGGGGCCGGCCTCACCGAGGCCGGCTACAGCAGCTTTGGTAGCCTCGGCGAGCGCTTTTCTGCGCGACCGCTGTCGCTCGCCGTAAGCTTTTCCAGGCCGAACACACAAGCCCACGATGAATTGAAATGCGAATTCATTGTGGCTTCCAAGGCACGATTGGTCTCCTTAACTGAGATGTCTCCGCTCGCGCTTGAATGCCGTTGCGAATTATGGGGATGGCCTGGTATTTGGAATCTGAAAAAGATTCAATCATGTACAGGGGTCTGCTCCGTGGTATTTTGCAAACTGTTAAATGGAAACTAATTCAATCGAAAGGACGAGAAACATGAAACGGAATCGGATAGCGACCTGGTGGATAGCTTGTTGCGCCTGTCTGCTTTTGGTATTAACAGCAGGGGCTCAGGACCTCAACCAGATGATCCAACAGAAAGTAGCCGCCTTGAAGGAATCTGTGGCCCGAAACCAGGCGGCTCTGCGCCATTATAGCTGGATCCAAAAGACTCAGCTTAGCCTGAAGGGCGAGGTGAAGAGCACGAAAATTGAGTCGTGCCGTTACGGACCGGACGGCAAAGTGCAAAAAACCATGTTATCTGAACCCGCGGAACAGAAGAAGAAGCGCGGGCTCAGGGGCAAGATCGTCGAAAAAAAGACTGACGAGATGAAGGACTACATGGAGCGGGCTGTTTCGTTGATTGAACGCTATGTACCTCCTTCCCCGGACAAGTTGAAGGCGGTGGTGGCAGCCGGGAACACTTCTCTCAGCCAGGCTGGTCCTGATGCCATTCAGCTCCAGTTCAAGAACTACGTGAAGAGCGGGGATGCGGTAACTTTTACAGTCGATAAGGCGGCCAAGACAATTCGCCAGCTCAGTGTGAATACTTACCTGGATGAACAAGACAAGGATGCGATTTCACTGACAGTAAATTTTCAGAATCTGCCGGATGGTACGAATTATGCGGCAGACAAAATCCTGGATGTAGCGGCCAAGCAGATTGTAGTCAAGATCAGTGGCAGTAATTATCAGAAGCTTGCAAAATGATCGATTACTGAAGGGTCTTTTCGGGCTTGAATGTTGGTAGCCTCGGCGAGTACTTTTTCCCCCGTGGGCTTTTCGAGACCGAACGCACAAGCCCACGATGAATCGGAAAGCGAATTCATCGTGGCTACCACTGCCCTTGGCCTGGGGCCGGCCTTCCGCTACGTGGCAGATGGGCGGCTACAGCTATGCTGCGAAATTTGCCAATGAAGAATTTTCTTCGCTGTATTCTATTCATTGCGACTTGTGTAGCGCTCGGACAGCTCGCGGGCGCACAGACATCCAGCAACCAGTTCTGGCCTGAGCTCGATATCTATCACTCCTTTAATCCCAAGACGCGGCTCAAGCTTGTTGCATCTTGATCAACTGACGGAATCGACTATCAATCCGTTGAATTCGGGCCAACACTCAACATCTTCGCCAAACGTTTTATCAAACCCAGGCTGTCGACTCTCGACACGCAGAATGATCACCTATTAACGTTTGGAATTGGTTATCGATATACCTGCAGGGCTCAATCAGGCTCCGGAAAACAGAGCCGAATTTGACGTGACACCTCAAGTTCCATTGCCCTGGAAAATGCAATTAGCTGTTCGCAGCCGGGTTGATCTCCGTTTCATTGAAGGGAGTGCTTTCTCCTGGCGCTACCGAAACCGCCCGGTACTGCAACGATCATTCAGAATCAACCGTTTCTTGTTTTCGCCCTATGCGCAGGCTGAGTTCTTCTATAGCAGTGCCTCCGAATCATGGAATAAGATTACACACCAATATGGAGTGGACATTCCAGCAGGAAAGCATTTTGACTTTTGCCCTTACTATGAGCACGACAATAATAAAACATCGACACCCAAGTATGTGAATGCTATTGGCCTGACAATTTCTATCTACTTCTAGCTTTTATGGATTCGCCTGCTAAGCTTTCTGTTCGACCCTTTCAGGGTCGGGACTCCTTGACATCACTCCCCCAGGGCGGCGCGCGAGGCCCCTGCCTCGCTTTTGCCTGGGCTATTCTCTGAAGCCTTTCAGGGCTCGCAAGAGGAAGCAGCGGCCATCGGCCCGCTTCCGGGCGATCCCGACTCATTCATTTTCAGATGAAACTTGAAAGGGTAAGTTCCAAGCTAATTTCTGTGGAGCGCGACAACGATTCCGTCTAAGCTCTTGCTTATGTGTTCACAGGCTACTCTTGACGGCTAGTCCTTGAGCTATAGCTGAGTTATAATTCGATGGTCTTGGAAGGATGGCAATGTGCATGCACTGTACTTCATTTGCCCCTGATGAAAGGAAAATCCGTGAGGAAATCTCTTACGACTCTCCGTAGCATGCTCGGCTTAAGATCCGATCAAAAGCCGCGACTGATGATCGCCTCTCCCTCGTTTTTCAGGGGATTGATTTTGGGATTCTTCATACTCATCCTACACGTAGCGCCATCATACGCCGACGCCAATACGTCCACCATCTTTCTGGACAACGGGAATCACAGGCTCACTTTCAGCTCAAAAACTGGCCAGTTGAGGTCTCTTCGCGCATCGCAAGCGACAGATCAGGAATTCATATTTCCGCACGACGATGATCCTGTTTTCGTGGTTCAGTATCTGGACGACAAGCATAACTTCCATCAGGTTAGCTCCAGCCAGGCGGCAAGAATTGACATCAAGCCGACGAGCCAGTCCGAGCCGATGCTGGCAATTCAGTTTCACGCCTTGGGCGGGTTAGATCTGGACGCCATCGTCACGATTCGAGTAGTGCCCGGTGCCCCATCCAGCCACTGGTCGATCTCCATTGACAACAAGGCTGGGCTCTTGATCACGGACGTTCAGTTCCCTTTCATCGTCCTTCCATATCACTTGGCTGGGAAGCCTGGTACCGAAGCTCTTTTGAGGCCATATACGTCGGGTCAACTATTTAGGGCACCCAATCCGCAGGACTTAGAGCCCGACAGTCCCCACGCCTGGCAGTTTCGTCCCGAAAACGGTGACACCAGCCATTATCCTGGCCTTACCTTTGCCCAGTTCCTGGCGTACTACAATGATCGAGCGGGCATCTACGTCAGCTGCCAAGACCATTCAGGAGGCATTAAGCTGATCAAACCGGTGCATCATCGGTCCGGGGGGTTACGATTAGGTATTTCCCACGTAGGTGATTGGCCCAGGACAGGCGAAAGGCAGCTTCCTTACGACGTCGTGGTCCGCACTTTTGCCGGGGATTGGTACGATGCTGCCGACTTGTATCGACAATGGTCATTGACCCAACCTTGGGCCCAGAAGCCGTTGTCCCGACGAACGGATGTCCCATCCTGGCTCTTAGATTCATCGCCCCACATCATCGTTCGGATTCAAGGGCAATTGGATGTGGGGCCCGCTGAGCCCAATCCTGAGTTTCTTCCTTATCCTAAAATTATTCCGTTGCTCGAAAAGATTTCGAACCGGATTAATTCCGGTGTAACTCCCGTTGTAATGTCTTGGGAGCGCCCAGGTCCCTGGATTTACCCGGACTGCTTTCCACCGGCAGGGGGAGACCAATCCCTCAAGGAATTTACTGGGCTGGCAAGAAATCGCGGGTGGCATGTGGGCAGTTTCTGTAATGGAACACGTTGGGTAACTCATCATTACTGGAGTGGTTACGATGGTGAGCAATATTTCCTTGAGCACGAGGGAGAAAAGAGTGTTTGCCGAACACACGACCAGAAACTCTGGGAAGAGAATTGGGCTCAGACCTGGCGGCCGAGTTATGCGGGTTGTCTCTCCGTTCCAAAGACGCAAGAGATTGCGGTCCGCTTTGTTGAGAGACTGATCGATGACGGCCTCGATTGGATCCAGTTTCTGGATCAAAACGTGGGCTGCTCCACATTTCCGTGCTTTGCCCGGGATCACGGCCATGCAGACAGTCCGGGCGGCTGGATGACTAGCAGCATGCAGCAGCTCCTCGACTCTTTTAAAAAAATGGGCCAAGAAACTGAGAGGCAAAGCGCGGGGAAGCGTAGGATCGTTTTCTCGGTGGAGACGCCTCCTAACGAATATTTCATGCCCAATTTCCAGGTCTGTGATGTCCGAGTGATTCCTCCTGGGCATTCCGGGTATGAGAAGCGTTTCATCCCGCTGTATCATTTCCTGTATCATGAGTTTGTGTTGATGCAAGGTGGATTTGGATATGCGCCGGAGCCTTACCACATGCCGATCCGAACGTCCTACAACCTTGTTGTTGGCGAGATCCCCGGAGGGGTAATCACCGGTGACGGCAGGCTTTTGAACAGGGATACCAATAACTGGGCGCCCTGGGAACCTCAGGTCGGCGACAACGAGGATTCACTGGAAACATTGCGCCGAGCGATCTCCTTACGCCGTGGAAAAGCTAAAGGCTATCTAGTGTATGGTAGGATGCAGTCCCCGGCGAGTATCTCAATGATCAAGACCATCCAGTGGCAATGGGAGGGAATCGACAATCATGTTCCAGCCGTTTTTCACTCTGCCTGGCGTGACCCGCAAGGGAAGTTTGCGGTTGTCCTTGCCAACTGGACAAAAGAACAGCAGCCCATTTCGATTGTGGACGATCGCTTGGGGAAAAAAGTGCTGCTCTCAGAATCACTAGACCAAATGAAATCCGAGACCCGCCAGGTTAATGATGGAAAGTTGGACATGATACTTCCTCCATTGAGCTGCGTGCTCGTGGAGACTCAATAGAAAGGAATCCCATGGGAACATCCAGCACAAACCACTCTCGGCATCCAGACGTGGTCGTTATTGGTGGGGGGCCGGCCGGTTCCACCGTCTCAGCCCTCATCGCGCAGCAGGGCTATCACGTCGAACTCTATGAACGTGAACACTTCCCGCGCTTCCACATTGGCGAATCGCTGATCCCTGAGACGTATTGGGTGCTCGAACGGCTGGGCATGCTCGAAAAACTGAGGAGAAGCCACTTCGTCAAAAAGCACAGTGTACAGTTCGTCAGCGCCAATGGGAGAGAGTCGGCCCCATTTTACTTCTGGGACAATAAGCCGCACGAATCTTCGCAGACCTGGCAGGTTGTGCGCAGCGAGTTCGATTTGATGATGTTGGATAACTCTCGAGAACATGGCGTGAAGGCCCATGAGGGGGTGCGTGTCCGTGACGTGCTCTTCGAAGAAGAGCGTGCGGTGGGCGTGAAGATTCAGCAGGCAGACGGAACAATCCAGGAAATACGAGCGCGCGTCGTTGTCGACGCCAGCGGTCAAACGGGCCTATTGCAGAACAAGTTTAAGCTTCGAGTTTGGGATCCCGTGCTCAACAAAGGAGCCATTTGGACCTATTGGCAGGGAGCTTACCGGGATAGCGGGCGAGACGAAGGCGCGACCCTCGTTCTCCAGACCGCTAATCGACAAGGCTGGTTCTGGTACATCCCTCTCCATGACGACCGTGTCAGTGTCGGGGTGGTCGCGCCGTTTGACTATCTTTTTTCGGGTCGGGTCAGCCATGAACAGACCTATCAGGAAGAAGTGGAAAGTTGCCCGGCTGTGAAGAAACGCGTGTCCGTCGGACAGCGAGCGACCGGCTACTTCGCGACCAAAGACTATTCCTACCGCTCAAATCAGGTGGCAGGCGATGGTTGGGTGACCGTCGGCGACGCCTTCGGATTCCTGGATCCACTCTACTCTTCGGGAGTGCTTTTGGCTTTGAAATCGGGTGAGATGGCGGCCGATGCCATCGTGGAGGGGCTCCAAAGCGGAGATGTTTCCGGCCATCAGCTTGGAAAGTGGGGAGAAGTCTTTAACCAAGGCGTCGATCGCATGCGTCGCCTTGTCTGTGAGTATTATGATGGATTCAGTTTTGGCGGATTTGTCCGCAATTACCCTCACCTCAAAGGGACGGTCACCGACCTGTTGATCGGAGATTTATTCACAGATTCGGTGGACAAAGTCTGGCAACCGATGGAGTCGTTGTACCCCAGTGGTAAGCAGCCACCACCCGCCTGGGATTGTGGAACATCCATGCAAGATGCCCAGCACAAAGCTAACGAATTGATACTTCCAGAAGGGGAAAGACCATAAGGTCGAGTCTTGCATGATCCCATGTAGGGGGTAGCTCAAAGTTGATTTTTAACTCTGCGGCTTTTTGAAACCGGTAAGGTGAAAAGCCGCGGACCCTTTACATCCCCTGCCGTAAAGCGGCACCCCCGTCGAAGGGGGACTTCGGGTCCGCGCTACACTTGGGCAAGGGTGCAGCGCGTCGACTTGACTATAGAACACAACAAACCCAACCCATCTTCCTTCATGTTCCCCTGGTGGCCTCGGCACCTGCAGTTCTAATTTGTTGCGGCCGCCGATAAACCCACTCGAAAATCGGTAATGTCATCACGGTAGTTACAATTGCCATCATGACCATCATTGTAAAAAGGGTCGGAGTGATGATTCCTTGTTCTAACCCGATATTCAAGAGAATCAACTCCATCAAACCGCGCGCATTCATGAGGGTGCCAATCGCCATGGCATCACGCGGGCTTTCCCCGTTCCAGCGTGCAGCCAGCCAGCAAGCGAAACCTTTTCCGAAGCAGGAAGCCAACAAGACAAGGAGTGCGACCAACCAAAGCCAGCGCGAATTCAATAATCGAATCCGCGTGTTTAATCCCGAATAAACGAAAAACAAGGGCAACAAGAGGTTCGTGGTCAGCGGTGCTAAGAAGCCTTGCACTTCACGTGCGAAGATGCCGCGGGGCATCGCCGCTCCGAGAATGAATGCCCCGAAGACCGCGTAAATCCTAATCGTATCCGTGAACCAGGCCCCCATCATCACTAAAATCAAGGTGAAGGGGAGCATTCCACCACTCACACCTTGACTGCGTTCCGCCAATGTCCCGAGTCGCCTTAAGAGAGATTTGCCGGGAAATAGAATCACGGCTGCATAAAGCACGCCGCCTCCCACAGCAGAAACAGCCAATGTCCCATTCCCACTAAAACCGGTGAGGACGATGGCAAGGAGGCACCACGCCAATGCATCATCCATTGACCCGGCGGCCAATGTCAGAGTTCCCAATGAGGTTCCGGTAAGGCCACTCTCATCAATTATCCGCGCAAGTACCGGAAATGCGGTGATTGACATCGCTGCACCCAAGAACAACATCTTGTGCCAAGTGGAAACCCCAGCGGAAAAAAATTCCGGACCATTGATTGGGGAGATCGCCAGGAGTCCTCCCAGTAGGAGTAGTGCAAGGACTCCAGCCAATGAAACGGAGATAGCACTCCGGAGGCGCTGGCGGATAATGTCAGACCGAAATTCCAGTCCAACCAGAAACATATAAAGAACCAATCCCACTTGGCTCACGGCATAGAGAATCGTCATCGAAGCTTTGGGAAAGAGCCGACTTTGGAGGTCAGGAAAAAAAGCCCGAAAAAAGAAGGCCCCATCAACGCCCCGGCGATCATTTCAGCAACCACTTGCGGTCGTCTGATTTTCCGGGCGGCCAAACCCACGATGCGGCAGATGGTTAGGATGAAAGCAAGTTGGAAAAAGAAATGCGAGGAGATTTCAAAATTTGACATGGAGATGGATTAGCTTTAAAGCGGCTTCAGGTTCTTGGCATTCGCCTTTGGGACTCCGGATAAGCGAGCGGATACGAAGTTACAAACAAGAGGACAAATATACCTGCCGGTTGAATTCGGCTTATGACCTCACCCAACGAGTCGCTTTCATTTCGAAGCGGGGAAGAGATCCGCTCGGTGCAGCCTGAACAGGGATGCGCAGAGCAAAGGTCTTTTGAAGCAGGGCCTCAATTTGTTTGGTTAGAATGTCCAAACTCTGGACCTGAGACGCTGGCTCAATTTGAATTTTCAATTCAGGCAAGGCATTCGTCGTGTTAACTTCAACTCGATATTCTCCGACTTCTTCGAATTGACGCAGAATCTCATCGATGGCGCAGGGGTAGATGTTCACTCCCCGAATAATGACCATGTCATCTGTTCGTCCAAGGATTCCTCCTTCTAAGGCAAGCTCGTAGGACCCACATTGACAAGGCTGTTCCGGTGCGGCTTCCACCAGGTCACCGGTCCGATAGCGCAAGAGTGGAGAACCAGTTCGGCCTAAGTTGGTCAAGACGAGTTCTCCTTTTTGACCAGGAAGAACCCTTCGACTGCTCTCGGGATCCAACACCTCGGCAAGGTAAGCCGATTCGATGATGTGCAGCACATTGGGTCGGGTTGCGCACCCGTAGCTCACGGGCCCCGTCTCAGTCATGCCATGATGGTCCACCACTGCAGCGCCTGGCCACACCCTTTCGATCCGAGCCCGCAGACGGGGCACGCTGCCACCCGGTTCACCCGCAACGATGATCTTTCTGACCTCTCCGCGCGCGAGATCCAATTTTTGTTCGGCTGCGACTTCTGTAACCGCAGTGCATAAGTGGGCGTGCACAACAATACGGTCACTCGGTTATCCAGGATCAGCTTCAAGCGTGAGGCACCGTTCAACCCTCCTCCCGGAATGCACAGGCATCCCATGCGCACGGCCGCTTCAAATGCCGTCCAGAATCCCAGGAAAGGAGCGAAAGAAAATGCAAAAAAGAGCCGGTCCTTCGATTCGATCCCGGCGGCCTGGTAGATCCGTTCCCAATTGTCGAGCATCCATTGCCAACTCTCACGGGTATCCAACCACCGCAGGGGAGTCCCACTCGTGGCACTCGTCTGGCTGAATCGCGTGTACTTGTCTAATGGATAGGTCAGGTTTGAACCATAAGGTGGAGTACGGGACTGGTCTTCAACGAGTTCTTTCTTGGAAGTGAAGGGCATGCGTTCCAGGAAATCATCGAGGCTCGAAATCTCCGGGCCAATCCCCACCGATTGGAGTTTACGAGAGTAGAAGAGATTACCGGGGATCAGTTCTGCCAGAAGTGCGCGCAATTTTAGGAATTGGTCGTTTTCAATGGATGGACGATCCGGATGACAAAGCGAAGTCATGAGAAGTCTTGCGATCTGGAGCAAGCGGCACAGAAACGTCGCTGCCCAACCATTAAATCTTAGCTAATACAAACGCACGAAGTAAAGTTACACTTTGGGTCACCCTTGAATCGTTCCCCTCACCCGGCTTTTGGCCACCCTTATAGTCGGTACAACAGGGTTGCCCGAGGATGAGTATATGAATAGCCGTCGTAGCGTTTCTTTCTTTTTTGCCTCTTTTTCTTTCTTTGTGGAAGCTGTGGATTTTGTGCAAAAGCCATGAAGGCCAACAGAACCATACCCCTCGTTGAGGGAATTGGGATTAAATGGAGGGGTTGTCACCCGCCATCCTCCCGTTACGAACAAACCACCGATCGTGCGACGATCAGGGAGAGACTTTCGAACGGGAGGGGGCTGGAGCTGAAACGCATTCTCAGAGGCTGCCCCGAGAGGACTCCCCTATAAGGGTTGCGCGGGCCCCAGCTGGCGAGGTTCCTTCTCTTTATCCTAGAACGGGAGGAGATCATGAGTTCTGATTCTGAAATTGCTGCCTTCATTGGTTTAGATTGGGCCGACCAACAACATGTCATTTGTCTGCGGGCGGCCGGCTCTGGTCACCGTCGAATATCTAGTGGTGGACCAAAAACCGGAAAGCCTGCAAGCTTGGATCCAGCAATTGCGACTGCGATTTGGGGGCCGCCCGGTAGCCATCATCCTGGAGCAATCGCGGGGCGCCTTGTTGTATGCCCTGATGGACGTGGACTTCTTGCGGCTCTATCCAGTCAACCTTCTAACCTTGGCCAAGTTTCGCAAAGCCCTCTTATCCCAGTGGCGCCAAGGATGATCCCACCGATGCCGCGCTCTTGCTGGAACTGCTGGAGAAGCATCTTTAAGTGCTCCGCGTTTGGGTTCCCGACGACCCCGACACCCGCTGCCTGCGCCTGCTCAGCGAAGCGCGACGCAAGCTGGTCAACCAGAAGACCGCTCTGACCAACGAGGTCACCAGCCTGTTGAAAGGCTATTTCCCTCAAGCCTTGTCCTGGGCGGGAGATCCCGACACCTTGCGGGCTTGCGATTTTCTGCAAAAGTGGTCCAGTCTGGATCAGCTGCGCCGGAGTTCCAGGACCACTCTGGAGAAATTTTACCGCCATCACGGTTGCCCCTCGGGCCGGTCGATCGACTCACTGCTGGAAGAAATTCGCCAGGCTCAACCCCTACGCGAGACCCTGCCGTCACCCGGGCCTCAGCCCTGATGGTGCAGGCCTTGATGTGCCAGGTTCGGACCCTGATCGAATCGATCTCCCAATTTAACCAACAAATCAAAGAGCTGTTTGAAAAGCATCCCGACTACGATGTGTTCCACAGTTTCCCCGGGGCCGGGCCGGCTTTGGGCCCCCGCCTCCTGACTTTGTTCGGATCGGATCGGGACCGTTTTCACTTGGCCTGCGAAGTACAGCTCCTGTCGGGCATCGCCCCAGTCACCGAAAAAAGCGGCAAGTCCCATCGGGTCCATTGGCGGTGGGCTTGTCCGAAATTCTTGCGCCAAAGCGTCCAGGAATTCTCGGAACAGTCGATTCGCCGGTCCCTGTGGGCGCGGACCTGCTATGACCGCCTCCGCGCGGCCGGCAAGTCTCATCACGCGGCACTGCGCGCCCTGGGCTACAAATGGCTTCGGATCATGTTCCGCTGTTGGAAGGAAGCATACACCTTACGACGAACAATATTACCTGGCTACCTTGCGGCATCGTGGGTCTCCCCTGGGAGAAGCATTGTCCTCTCCAACCACGGAGACCATTTGTGAATAAATTGTCATTTTCCTGTGCAAATAATAGTTGACTTATCACCTCAGAGGTCTCTCCCCAAGGGAGAGGGGCTGGAGGTGAGGGGGAAATTGTCACAAAACATACTGCGTTTATATTAGTAGGTCTTTGGGTGCGACCTCTATCTTGTCGGCAAAGTCCAGGGGAATGGGGACAGCACGATTTTGCCGGTTACTGGATCATGGGTCACGCAGGTTGTAATAATTGTGCCTCTGGCTACTTCTTGGATAGGGATTGCGTTGAGCTTACGAAAAATGAAAGTGTAAACAAGAGCTCGTTCCTTCTTCTCCCGAACCAGAAGATGAATTCCACTAAATCCTCAAAACGCAAGGGATGCCTGAAATCACAATCCGCGTGCACCCTAGGCCATCCCACTTGCCCTTCTTCGGTCCCCGGAAAATCGAAAACCCCAGCGACCGAAGAAAGGCCGCCTCGGTTGCTTCCATGAAGTGGAAAAAATTAGTGAAATGCATGATTCCGGCCATGTCCGTATCCAAAATTCAACCCTGCGAGTCTGCTTAACTCGTAAGCCACGGTTAAGACCCCCTATGAGCAGCTGGCACTGTGCCAAAGGCTTGCCTACTGAGTACTGTATTTCTCACCACCGGCACCGCATTCCCCTCACCCCCGGGCCCCTCTCCCTCGTTGGGGCGAGGGGAGCCGATAATTCATTATTGGGTTCCTCTTTCCAAAGGAGAGAAGAGGTGGAAAGAAATTGTCGAACTGTTTGTAGGGGACGCTCGCCGCAGCGTTCCCTACGTTGCCAAAGCGCTCTGACTTCAAATGGTTTCGCTACTCTACTGTTTCTGTTTTCCCCCGGTGGTGGAAAAATCCAGGTTAGTGCTGTATTCACAATTACGGTGTAGGCCCGGTCTACGACCGGGCGTTAACATTATCGAATTTCT
>CAWBAT010000003.1:0-363653 GCA_963786955.1 uncultured Acidimicrobiia bacterium | reverse complement strand
GCGCAAGCTAAAATGTAACTCTGAGGATGATCGTCGCGCAAATTAAGATGTAACCCTAATTGAAAGGGGTTACATCATGAGTCGACAGTCAAGATGGGAATACTTGAGAAAGATTCATCACAGATATTCCACCGCGTCGTCGAGATCGAAGCAATCAATCCTCGACGAGTTCTGCCTCAATTGTGGGTACCATCGCAAATACGCCATTCGCTTGCTCAACGGTCCTCCGCCCAGGCCGTCGCCACCGCGGCGCCGCAAACGGCGTGCGAGCTATGGGCCTCAGGTAATCTCGGTGCTCAGTGCCATCTGGGAAGCGGCCGGCTATCCCTGGTCGGTCCGTCTAAAGGCGCTGCTGCCGGTGTGGATGCCCTGGGCTCGGAAGCGTTTTCACTTGACGCCCCGGCTGGAACAGCAACTGCTCTGCCTCAGTCCCCGCACCATCGATTATCGGCTCCGCCCCAAAAAGCGCCAACTCAAAAAAAGGATCTACGGCCGGACCAAACCGGGCACGTTGTTAAAGCATCACATTCCCATCAAGACCGACAACTGGGACGTTCACCAACCCGGCTTCACCGAAGTCGATCTGGTCTCGCATGCCGGCAGCTCTGCCTCCGGCGACTGCTGTCATTCGCTGAACCTCACCGACATCCACACCACCTGGGTCGAGACGCGTGCCGTGCTAGGCAAAGGGCAAGAAGGAGTTCGTTGCGCCATGGAAACCATCCGTCAAGCGTTACCGTTTAAACTGCTGGGCATTGACTCCGACAACGGCTCGGAATTTATCAATGCTCATCTCTATCGCTATTGTCAGGCCCTCGAGATCCAATTCACTCGTGGCCGTCCTTACAAGAAAGATGACAATGCTCACATCGAGCAAAAGAACTGGACTCACGTGCGTCGCCTGTTAGGCTACGAGCGTTATGATTCTCCCACCGCCTTGGAGGCCCTCAACGATCTCTACTCCCACCCCCTGCGGTTGTTTCAAAACTTGTTCCTCCCCTCGGTGAAATTGCGACGCAAGATTCGAGTCGGCTCGAATCTAAAACGGATCTATGATTCGCCTCAGACTCCCTTCCAACGTGTGTGTGCCTCCAAACAGGCCATCCCCGCTAAAGTCGCTCAGCTCCAACATTGGCGGAATACGCTGGATCCTTTCGAGCTCTCTCAGCAGATTGAACAAAAACTGGAGCGGATCTTTCAACTCAGCCGCTCTCAAACAGTTTCTAAAGACGTCGGTGATCCACAATTTTCACAGTTTTCCACAATCATTCACAGAAAGAAAAAAGAACCAAAAAAGAAAGAATGAAGGACTGCTACTACGATCTCGGGTTACATTTTATTTTGCTCTATGACTACTCTCAAAGTTACATTCTTAAATTGCGTGACAGGTGGCCGAGCGCTTGCGATGAATTTGACAAGAACTTCACCTGGATTTTACCTAAACACAACATTTGATAATCCAGGGGGTATATACTCGTGCAGTGCGTACTTTTCCCCAATATCTGAGAAGTGGCCGTAAATGGGTTCTCATTTTCGGGCTCACTGTCCTCCTGCCGTCACTTTTTATCGGGCTGCTTGCTCTCAGGACGTTTAAAGGCGAGGAGAGTCGGCAGCAGTTTCAGCGAAAAGAGCGCCAACAGCAGATTGTCCGTTTTCTTGAAACAGATCTGAATAATTGGCTCTTTTCTCTGCAGAGCCATTCCAAGGCTTCTGAGACGCTCTTCAGATTTGAAATCGACGATGACCAGATCCTTTTCCCGGAACTGAACATTACGATCTCTTCCTATCGCTCCAGACAGCCGGTGTTGTCACTCTCCACCGAAGAGGTCCGGCTCTGGCAGGAGGCACAGAAAACGGAAATGCAGAGCCGAGTCAATGCGACTCTCGGCAAAGCTCGGCCTGCTTATTTGCATCTCGTTAATCAACAACCCCCGATAGCGCCATTGGCTCGACTGGCGCTGCTTCGGCTAGCATTAGAGGAAAAAGATTTCAACGATGCCACTCGTTGGCTGAACGCCATCCGCGCCAACGATCGTCGGGCCATTACCGAGTCTGGAATCCCCATTTTTGTAGCCAGCGCGCTCCTTTTAGCTGCGCACATGCACGGTTGTCAGACAGTTGAGGGGAGTTCTTCCCTCAACTCTGAATACATGAACGATACCTTAAGCTGCCTTGTCAAGGGTCAATGGAGTCTAACCGGAGCTCAATGGGTCCTTTATGCTGACGAGGTTTCCGCAGCTCTCGAGGGATGCGCGAGACAGCCTCAGGCGGACTCGACTGCACAAACGCAACGGATCAGAAAGCTCATTCACCCTCTTCTCGATGCATATCCGGAGGTTCTGTTTCTTGCTAAAGATCATGCTGGAATCACTCCATTGGAGAAGAAGTACTTCCCCGAGCTTGAAGCTTTCATCGTAGTATTTCACAACGTCGAACCGACTTTTGGCTACGTAGTAGGGGCTCAAAGGATGGTAGAGCTGGCAGAAACGCGATTGAATGATTTAACCGCGACAGAAGATTTCAGAGGCAATCTGGTCAAAACAGACAAACATAGCCAGCCAAACCCAGCTGATATGGAAATGATGCGGCTGAACTCTTTTCCGCCCTTTCAAGTCGCCTTCGTCGAGCGGCAAGCTTCCGGTGGTCCACTCAATTTTCACAAGCATTCTTTCTTGTACTCCATGATTCTCCTGCTGTTTGTGGCCTTGCTTGGTATCGTGTTCACCTATCGCGCGGTTTCCCGCGAAGTAGAAGTGACCCGGCTGAAATCCGACTTTATAGCGGCAGTTTCCCACGAATTCCGCAGCCCTTTGACATCCATGTCAACCCTGCTGGAACGTTTAGATGGGGGTAAAGTCCGCGACGAAGAAATGCTCAAGAAATATCACCGCGTGATTCGTCAAGAACTCCACCGGCTCAGCTTGCTGATTAATGGCCTGCTGGATTTTGCCAGACTTGAGGATGGGAAAAAGGAGTTCTCTCTGGAGCCCTCCGATCTCTTCGAACTGGCCCGAGAGAACGTCAACTCCTTTCACAACCTGGGGCATGCCGATCGCGTAAATCTTGTCGAGCCGGAAATGCCCGACCCTCCCGTAGTGGCCGCGGATCGAATCGCCATTGCCCAATGCATCCAGAACCTCATCGATAACGCTCTTAAATATTCACCTACAGGAACCCCGGTGCTGGTCCAAACCGGGAGAGAGAATGGCGAGGTATTTCTCGAAGTGAGTGACCGTGGGCTGGGCATCCCGATCTCTGAGCAACCCAAGATTTTCGAGCAGTTTTATCGGGCCAAACACATTGAGGTTCACTATGTCAAAGGAGCGGGGATGGGGTTGGCTTTGGTCAAACGCCTGATGGAAAAGCACAATGGCCGGGTGACCGTGGAAAGCCAGCCTGGGGAGGGCAGTAAATTCCGGTTGGTCTTTCCGCCTGCTCAAATCAACCACAAAGAGGCAGAAACACAGAGGAATTGAACTCTAGCCGCGAATAAACGCGAATGAACGTAAAAAATTGCTGGCACAGACCCGCAGTCCCCCTTTGAAGGGGGTGCCGCATTGCGGTAGGGGATGTAAAAGGTCTGCGGCTTTAATAGTTGGTCAATCGGAGACTAGTGGGCTTAGGTGCGTTCCAAAGTGGCTGGCTTCAAAATTCCCCCTTTGAAGGGGGTGCAGGGGGATGTCCCGGTTGGATCGGTACCACAATTAACGCGTAGCTTGTGCGGTAATCCAGGCTCGCTAGTGGCGATTCAATAATTCCCGCCTTTGAGGGGGTGCGGGGGATGTCGTAGTCGGTCAGCACGTAACGCGTCTAGTGCGGTACGTGGGCGGTTCATGAACAATGCTCCACTCTCTCCCCCTTTGAAGGGGGTGCAGGGGGATGTCCCTGTTTCATAGTATGGTAGCCACGATTAACGCGTCTTGTGCGGTAATCGTGGGCAGTTCTCTAGTGGCTGGCTTCAAAATTCCCCCTTTGAAGGGGGTGCAGGGGGATGTCCCGGTTTCGTAGTGTGGTAGCCACGATTAACGCGTCTTGTGCGGTAATCGTGGGCAGTTCTCTAGTGGCTGGCTTCAAAATTCCCCCTTTGAAGGGGGTGCAGGGGGATGTCCCGGTTTGGTAGTTTGGTCACCACGATTAACGCGTCTCGTGCGGTAATCGTGGGCAGTTCTCTAGTGGCTGGTTTCAAAATTCCCCCTTTGAAGGGGGTGCAGGGGGATGTCCCGGTTTGGTAGTTCGGTCACCACGATTAACGCCTCTTGTGCGGTAATCGTGGGCAGTTCTCTAGTGGCTGGTTTCAAAATTCCCCCTTTGAAGGGGGTGCAGGGGGATGTCCCGGTTTGGTAGTTTGGTCACCACTATTAACGCGTCTTGTGCGGTAATCGTGGGCAGTTCTCTCATTTCACCCCTTCTCCTTTGCTATTAAAAAAACCCATGAAAATGAAAATACTTCTCATTGAGGATGAACCCGGCATCAGCATGGCTGTGAAAGATGAGCTGGAGTTCGAAGGCTATGAGGTCAAGCTGGTTGAAAACGGTGTGACGGGGCTGGAATCAATCCTTCACGACCAACCCGACTTAGTGGTTTTGGACCTGATGCTGCCTGGCAAGAACGGGTTTGAAATTTGTAGCGAGGTTCGAAGAAGAGGAGTTACTACGCCTATCATCATGCTGACGGCACGCACTCAGGAGGCAGATAAAGTGAAGGGTCTGGATCTCGGAGCGGACGACTATGTGATGAAGCCGTTCAGCCTGGCCGAGCTTACGGCCCGTATCCGTGCGGTCTTACGCCGCTCTGAAAAGGCAAATCTTGCCGAGGAAGGAAGCTCAGATTGTCTCCGGCTTGGCGAACTGCGGGTCGACCTAAAGAAGCATGAAGTATTGAAAGGAAAAGAACGGGTCGAGCTGACACACAAAGAATTTCAGCTCCTGGAACTGCTGTTCAAGCACCCTGGCGAAGTGATCTCCCGTGACCAAATTCTGAATAGCGTCTGGGGAGAGGAGGTTTACGTCACTCATCGCACAGTCGATTCGCATGTAGCTACGTTACGCAAGAAGATCGAGACGGAACCAGATCGCCCTCAATACATCCTTACTGTCCGGGGGGTGGGGTATAAGCTTAACGAGAATCCCACGCATTCTTAACCTCTCCTTCATGCACTTCACAGCGACTATGACTACAGTGGGGTTGAGTAAGAGGAATCACATCATGAAAACAAGACTTTTGATCACAGGCGCTGTGTTGCTGTTGACAGTTCTCTGCCTGCACGCCGGTTCCTCCAACGCCAAACTCGATTTCGAGAAGGCACTGCTTCTGGAAGAGGCCAACGGGAAACTAAAGGAAGCCGTTGCACTTTACCAAAAGGTAGTAACAGAAGCAGCGAGTGACGAGGCATTGGCTGCTCAAGCTCAACTGCATGTGGGAATGTGCTATGAGAAGCTGGCGAATCAGGAAGCCCGAAAAGCTTATCAAACCGTGGTCGACAAATATCCGTCCCAACAAGAGGCGGTGCGCGTCGCGCGACAACGCTTAGCTTCCTTGGACCCGGGCCATCAGGCGGGGCAAATCGTCACGGTTCGCGAGATTTCGCGCAGTAGTGAGTTCCATGCTGATAAGATCTCCGATCCAACGATAGACCCCAACGGATTCGTCACCACACGCGACGGGCAGACCTTCGTCTACACGGACTGGATGATAGGCGATCTGGTCGTGAAAAACTTTTCGACCGGGAAAACTCAAGCTTTGTACAGCGCCTTTCATTCGTCCAAATCAGAGGAGGGATTTAACGGCCCTGTGCTCTCCCCTGACGAAAAAAGAGTGGCTTACGTAAACGACTCCTGGGCCAATGGTCAAACTGTAGCGCGAATCGGTGTTGATTCGCTCCTGGGAGGGAACCGAGAAGTCCTTTATGAATGCAAAACAAATCTTTACCTTTTTGACTGGAGTCCAGATGGAGACAAGATCCTTGCCGCGCTGGGAGCTGAGGACCGTTCCGTCTCCCTGGTCACGGTCGACACAAGAGACAAAAAGATGCAGCGGCTGGCTACGCTGAACTGGGAGGTCCCGCGGCGAGCACAGTATTCTCCGGATGGGCGATTTATTGCCTACGACTCGACCAAGGATGGCGACCGAAGAATTTACCTGATGTCATCTGACGGACTCCAGGAAAGAGTTTTCGTGGACTCACCGGGCGAGAATGACTCACCTTTGTGGACTCGCGATGGCCGTTTTCTCTTGTTCCGAAGTAATCGATCAGGAGATTGGGACTTGCTCGCTCTACCCATCAAAGGAGTCCAGCCGGCTGGCGATCCGATCCTCATTAAGCCTAACATCGGCGAGACCACGTCTCTGCGAGGCATCACCGATGACGGAAAGCTCTTCTATGGTGAGGAAACCGGGGGACAGGATATTGCAATCCGAGAGAGGGATGACAAAAAGAGTGTCAGAGGTGCCAGAATCCTTACCAGGATAAAGACTAGATCCAATGCATCTCCGAGTTTCGCTCCTAATGGAAAGAGTCTGGCCTATGTCGCTGGAAGATATAATGACCAGCGGGTGATGCTACGCATCGCGAGCCTTGAGGGCAAGGTCCTGAAGGAAGTCTCCTTGACCCCGGAATTCCGGACAGTAGGTCTGTCGATCCCTGCTTTCTCTCCCGATGGAAGCAAAATAGCACTTACCGTCCGAAATCCCAAGTTCCAGCTCAAGATTCTTATCATTTCGGCTGAAACGGGTACGGTCCTCAAGAGCTTAACCCCCTTGACTGGGCAGGGTTTTATTGTCGTTGCTGGTTGGTCCGCCGATGGCCAGTACGTCTATGCTTCGATAAGCTATAAGGAAACACAAGCGATCTCTTTAGCGAAAGTTAACGTTGAAACTGAAAAAATAGATTTCATGCCGGTTCCAATGAAGGTAGCTCCTTCCAAGGTGTCACCTGATGGCAAATATTTGATTATTCCAGTGCAAACTAACTCTGCACCAGGAGAAGACTTTACATACGATCTTGTGCTCCGCGTGTTGAGTGATGAAAACGAGAGAGTGATTAAAACGGCAGTTAGTTTTTTTCACATCACATGGGACTATGATTCCCGGCACATCTTCTATAAGAAAGGAGGAAACGACCAACGGCTTTACCGGTGCTCTATTGAAACCGGGGCAGAGGAGGTATTCTTGGAAGATGCCAAAGCCTTGGCTATCCCATTTGCCAGTTTCGACGCTCAACACATCGCCTTCCAAACAAGTTCCGGTGATGCTCGTATCTGGGTGATGGAACATTTTCTGCCTAAGGCCAAAACCGAGCTTGCCGGGCGATAGTTTTGACCTTTGGAGAGCGGCGCCCTGGCTCCGCTCTCTGGAGTTTGTACATTTTCTGCTTCATTTTCGTCGCCTACCCGAGACAAGATAGCTTGAATGTAGCCCCCGGACGGGGGCGGAGAATTCTTAGCCCAGGGTGGAGCGGAGGCGCTCCCACGCACGCTCGATGAACGCGCGACGGAGCGCTAGTTCCACCATCCGTAACTGAGGCATTACTCATGGAGCAGGCTGTCACTAACTATTCTGACAAGCTGAGGGTTTCTTCCGGGCTCCGCCTTTGATATTCCGTCTCACTTATATTTGAGTGACGAGCTCCGCGAGGCCGGGCTTTGTGTCATCTAGGCGTCACGGCGTCGTGGAACTCCGCCCTCCAGGCATGCTCATTTTGATGGAGGGTCGAGCTCCTGCGAGACCGAATTCTTTGTGCCCTCTGCCGTCACGGCGTCGCAGAGCTCCGCCCTCCATCGAGTTCTTAGATCCCAAATGTCTAGCACATATCTGGCGCCAGCAAGCCTTTTCGGCTCCCCTCGCCCCAACGGGGGAGAGGCTGAAGCATTGAGAATGCTTCAGGGGGACCTCTACGCTGCGAACAGTTAGCTACCTTTCTACACCCAGCAAGCATTTAGCCACGATGAGTGACAGCGTTTACGCAGAAAAGCGCTTCCACCGTCTATCCGCACGTGCCCATTCTACGCAAGAAGATCAAGACGGAACCGGATCTCCCTCAATACATCCTCACCGTTGGCGGCGTAGGATACAAACTCCACATAAACCCCACATATTCTTAACCTCTCCTTCAAGCACTTCACATCCATTCCAACTACAGTGGGATCGAAAAAAGAAACATAGCGTCGAACAAGCATACAAGTCTTTGAATAACGAGTAAGCGGTAGCCCCGCTTGAAAATCAAATTGTTCAGTGTTTTTAAGAAAATCGAATCGTAGCCCAGATTCGCACATCCCACTTGATATACATTAAGGAGAAACCCACATGTCTAAAACAAAAATAGTGCTGGCTGGCTTATTGCTGTGCACAGCTATGCTCATGACAGCTGCAGCACAAAAGACTCAAACCATACCGGTTACAGCGGTAATAGAAGGCGGGGGAATTTTCACGGATCCTAGTTACCAAATACAGAGCGATATTAGTAGTAGTGGTAGTAAGGTGTACAATAACTCCAAATCCCTGCAATCCCTCTTGATCTCGCCAGGGGGTGATTGGCACTTAATTACCGATTACGCCCCTTCGAAAAATCCGAGAAAGTTAGGCTTTGATTTTAACCACCCTGTGTCAGGGAGTTCAATCCCTACCATTCCTGGTCTTACTGGCGGAAAAGGAGTTTTTTCGGGTTTAGTCTGGACCCTTTGCGATGATGGCGATCCTAACACTCCTAACCTGTTGACCATACCAACAAATCCACCATCGATTATCAACTGTGGACTATATTTAGGTTTCAAAGACTCCAACGGCATCAATTATCGAATTTGGATGGATAATGCTGGTGGCGATATGCCCCCAACGGATGGTGCAAATATCACCTGCAACCTTTTCAACAACAGCGGCGTGTGTTATGACTGGACAATCGTGCCTAGTGGTTCGGGTGTCGGCAGGCTGATGACAACTGGCGTAGTTAGTGTACAAAGACCCTGGACAGTATTAGGTTACTATAATTTCAATTTCTTCATGCACGTTACTAATCCATAAATCTTGCGGCCTGTTGCTAAGTTGTAACCGGCCTCGGATGGCGTCGGTCGACTCGCTCGTCTCGATACCGGCAAACAGGTCATCCATTGGACTTTGGGATGGCACGACCATCGGGCCGGTTGTGTTGGCCGCGGGCTTTCTGCAAAGTAAATGCCCACGCCCTGAATAAACAAACATGGCTGTCTAATTCCTCCGCGTGGTGTTATAGTTGTCTCCAAATTGATCCGGCCAAAATCACTGGACTGACGGACCGTTTGCCATTCTCTCCCGGTTAGATGTTGGGGAGTTTTGTGGGGTGAATTGAGACATTTGTTCTCGCTTTGCAAAGTCTTATGGGGGGCTGAGCTCTGCAAAGACACTCCAGTCAAGTTGGGGCACGGCCTTGCAAGCGTGTGCCGGGGGACAGTGATCCCACGCGCCCGCTCTTTCGTTGACCCCTCGATTCATCGAGGGGCAACTTAAACCCTTTATTGAAGACTAACCGTTTTAACGGTTTTGTCTGAAGGAGGGCTTTCCACTATCCGTCCGTTCGTTCTCACGCTGCTGGGATCAGGACTCCATTGAGATGAAACCGTTAAAACGGTTACCACCTCTTTTTTTACCCACTACCCCCTCGATTCATCGAGAGGCCAATGGGATTGATTTTGACTCGGAATCGTCGCCAGGAAGCTGAATCTATAAGGGAATCGACAAATTATTGGAAATCACCCCGGCCGAGCTTCAAAATTCGGGATAAATGAATAAGAGAAAAAGACGGAATGAAGAAGGTAAGTAGCAAGATAGCATTAGCCCTTGTGCTTATCCTACTGGCTGCGGCGCTGCTGGTTGCCCAGACGTCCTTCGGAACCATCACGGGTGTTCTGAAGGATCCTTCCGGAGCAACTGTGCCGGGCGCAACCATCACTGTGACGAATGACAATACCGGCCTAAGCCGGAAAGTCAACACGGGTGCGAACGGAAATTACTTTGTTCCATCGCTTCTGCCCGGACCATACACGATCACCGCTGAACTCGAAGGATTCAAAAAGGCCGTGAGTGCGGCAAATAAACTCAATGTCAACCAGACGTGCCGGGTTGACATGACTCTGGAAATTGGAGAGTTAAGTCAGACAGTTGAAGTTCAGGCGGGAGCCCCTTTACTCCAGAGCGAGACTTCAACCGTAGCTACGGTCGTTGAGAACAAGCAGGTGGTGGAATTGCCCCTTAATGGCCGGAGTTTCACGGATCTGACTTATCTTATTCCTGGCGCCGTTCGCCAACCCGGTGCGATCTTGCAGACCAGCGGCAGCCGTGTAGCCATCAGCGGCGCCCGTGCCGAAGATAACAACTATACCCTCGATGGTGTCAACAACAACGAGACCTTTTTCAAAGCCTTTGCGGTTCAGCCCTCAATTGACGCCATTCAAGAAATCAAGATCCAAACCAACATCACTTCGGCTGAATTCGGTTCGGCTGCCGGCGCCAACATCAATGTGGCGACGAAGTCTGGAACCAATGCGATCCACGGTGGGATTTTTGAATTTCTGCGCAATAACGTGTTTGACGCTCGGGATGCCTTCGCACCCACAAAACCGACTTTCAGGCAGAACCAGTTTGGAGGGCAGGTTGGCGGCCCTGTAATCAAGAATAGGACCTTTTATTTCGTGAACTACGAGGGATTCCGCTACCGAAGAGCGTCCACTCTGTTCGGAGTCATCCCAACCCCCGAAATGTTTAGCGGAAATCTGGCTTTTGACCACACCGGGAAGCCGGCGGTGCCGATATTCGACCCCGCCACAACCCGCCCTGATGGGAAAGGTGGCTTCATCAGGGATCCTTTTCCTGGAAACATCATTCCGGCCAACCGGATTGATCCGATCATCAAGTCTTATTACCCCCTCTTCTATCCGGCGCCTAATCTTCCTGGCCAGGCATTTAACCTCATCAACACACGCTCTATTTCGCTGGATACTAATCAGTTCACGGTTCGCATTGACCACAAGTTCAGCGACAAAAACAACTTCTTTAGCCGCTTCTCCTATTCTCAATCTGACCAGTCGCAACCAACAGCGCTCGTACCAACCAACAAGCTGACCAACGGCTTTAGAAACTTCATGATCAGTGACACTTACCTGTTCAATCCAACCACGATTCTTGACGTGAAGCTGGCTTATCACCGGAATAACACGCCTTCTTTCACCACGTGTCCAAGCGATCTGGCCACCCTGGAAGGTTGGTTGCAGTCAACAGGAATTCAAGGCATTCCTGTTAAGGACGCCAATGTCCCGCTTTACCCATACTTCAACATAGACGGGTATACGCCTCCTGCCCAAAGCGGTGGCGCGTTTTCTGACGATACCTACCAGATTCTGGCCAACATGAGCAAAGCGAAGGGTAAGCACTTTTTGAAATTCGGGATGGACTATCAGAACCGCCGCAACATGGATGACAACTTGTTCGCGGCCGGTATGCTTTTCACTAAAGAGCCTACGACGGACCCACAGAATGCAGCTGGGACTGGACAGGCCCTGGCTGCCTATCTGCTGGGACTGCCTGGTTTTGCTGACCGAAACGTCGGGAACACAGTCGCTCGAATGCGCTGGAGTGGATATTACTTTTACGTCCAAGATGACATCCATCTGAATTCCAAGCTGACGTTGAACGTGGGGTTGCGCTATGACTATACCCAGTGGCCTCGAGATCGGGACAACCGGTTGGGTTCTTTCGACCTCGATACCGGAAACTACATCTGGGCAGCTACCAACCCCATCACCGCAGAGCCACCGAACACTTTCCCCACGGTCATTTCTCCGGATAAGAACAACTGGGCTCCTCGCTTCGGGGTATCTTATCTCTTGAACCCCAAGACGACGATTCGAGCCGGCTACGGAAAGTTTTACAACACCAACTTCCTGTGGGAAGCTCAGGGGATTCGCGGGAACTGGCCGTTCGCCATCAGTGAGGCCCTGACTAACTTAAATCAAACAGTCATCAATTCCCCTTTGAAGACAACCTTCTCATCGGACATCTCGACGGGCCCTGGCACAAATGTCCCACCGGATGCCCAGCACATTGCGGACCGCAATCGCCGGGTGAGTTATATGCAGCAGTGGAACGTCCATGTGCAGAGACAGGTTGCCGGGAATATCATTTTGGAAGCCGGATATGTCGGCACCAAGGGTTCCAAAGCCTCGGTTTTTGCCAATGCCAACACGGCGCCTCCGGGACCGGGAGATGTCCAGTCACGCCGGCCGTTTACCAATCTGGGAGCGACCAGCTTGATGACAGACATTGCCAGCTCCATTTACAACGGATTGCAGTTGAAGGCGGAAAAGCGCTTTTCGGATGGGTTGGCTTTCATGGGCACCTACACCTTCAGCCGCAATATCGATACGGGAGGAGACGGGTTCTCGCTGAGCAGCTCGCCACAGGATCCTGCCTGTATCGAGTGCGACCGAGCGCTATCGTATTTCCACCACAAGAACATCTTTGCCATGAGCTTCGTCTACGAACTTCCAGTCGGAAAGGGCAAGAAATTCGGCACAGACATGAAAGCAGGTACCAACCAAATCCTGGGCGGCTGGCAGTTCAACGGAATCGTGACAGCCGGTTCCGGGGCGCCGGTTGGGGTATTCACCTACCGGGATATCGCCAACATCGGCGCACGTAATGTCACCCAGCGGCCGAATGTGAATGGGAATCCCAATATTAGTAATCCCACGGCGGATCGCTGGTTTGACACATCAGTTTTTTCCGAGCCAGCTCCTTATACTTTCGGGAATGCCGGGAGGAACATCATCATCGGTCCTGGATACCAGTACTGGACGCTAGGGCTTTTTAAGAACTTCACCATCAAGGAGCGCCATCGTATCCAGTTTCGAGCGGAGTTCTTTAACGCGTTCAACAATGTCAACCTCTACGACCCAGACACCAATTTCGACTCGCCGAATTTTGGTCGCATTTACGGATCCAATCCAGCGCGTCAGATTCAGTTTGGGTTGAAGTATAGTTTTTGAAGTAGAATTGTCATCCTCCAGTAGTTTTGGTGAAAGCTAATCTCCCCCACTTCTTTAGCAAAGGTGTGAAAAAAGGAAACGAAAGAGTGATTAGGAAGGAAATAACACCAAGTTTGGCCCTGGACAATGATTCCCGGCACTTCTTCTACAAGAAAGGAAGACACGAGCAATGGGTTTACCGGTGTTCCATCGAGACCGCGGAGGAAGAGGTCTTCTTGGAGGATGCCAAAGATTTTCGTGTCCAATATGCCAGTTTCGACGCTCAACACATCGCCTTCCAAACAGGGGGTTCGATGCCGCATGCATCTGGGTGGTGGAACACTTTCTGCCCAAGATCAAAACCGATCTCACCGCTCGCTGATTTCCCAGCGACCTAAACCACACTTTTTCAACTTTTCGGCTTCCCTCTCCCAAACGCGGGAGAGACCTCTGAGGTGATAAGTCAACTATTATTTGCACAGGAAAATGACAATTTATTCACAAATGGTCTCCGTGGTTGTGAGGGACAATGCTTCTCCCAGGGGAGACCCACGATGCCGCAAGGTAGCCAGGTAATATTGTTCGTCGTATGGTGTATGCTCCTTCCAACAGCGGAACATGATCCGAAGCCATTTGTAGCCCAGGGCGCGCAGGGCCGCGTGATGAGACTTGCCGGCCGCGCGGAGGCGGTCATAGCAGGTCCGCGCCCACAGGGAACGGCGAATCGACTGTTCCGAGAATTCCTGGACGCTTTGGCGCAAGAATTTCGGACAAGCCCACCGCCAATGGACCCGATGGGACTTGCCGCTTTTTTCGGTGACTGGGGCGATGCCCACAAGAGCTGTACTTCGCAGGCCAAGTGAAAACGGTTCCGATCCGATCCGAACAAAGTCAGGAGGCGGGGGCCCAAAGCCGGCCCGGCCCCGGGGAAACTGTGGAACACATCGTAGTCGGGATGCTTTTCAAACAGCTCTTTGATTTGTTGGTTAAATTGGGAGATCGATTCGATCAGGTCCCGAACCTGGCGCATCAAGGCCTGCACCATCAGGGCTGAGGCCCGGGTGACGGCGGGGTCTCGCGTCAGGGGTTGAGCCTGGCGAATTTCTTCCAGCAGTGAGTCGATCGACCGGCCCGAGGGGCAACCGTGATGGCGGTAAAATTTCTCCAGAGTGGTCCTGGAACTCCGGCGCAGCTGATCCAGACTGGACCACTTTTGCAGAAAATCACAAGCCCGCAAGGTGTCGGGATCTCCCGCCCAGGACAAGGCTTGAGGGAAATAGCCTTTCAACAGGCTGGTGACCTCGTTGGTCAGAGCGGTCTTCTGGTTGACCAGCTTGCGTCGCGCTTCGCTGAGCAGGCGCAGGCAGCGGGTGTCGGGGTCGTCGGGAACCCAAACGCGGAGGCGCTCCCGATGCTTCTCCAGCAGTTCCAGCAAGAGCGCGGCATCGGTGGGATCATCCTTGGCGCCACTGGGATAGAGGGCTTTGCGAAACTTGGCCAAGGTTAGAGGGTTGACTGGATAGAGCCGCAAGAAGTCCACGTCCATCAAGGCATACAACAAGGCGCCCCGCGATTGCTCCAGGATGATGGCTACCGGGCGGCCCCCAAATCGCAGTCGCAATTGCTGGATCCAAGCTTGCAGGCTTTCCGGTTTTTGGTCCACCACTAGAGATTCGACCTGACCAGAGCCGGCCGCCCGCAGACAAATGACATGTTGTTGGTCGGCCCAATCTAAACCAATGAAGGCAGCAATTTCAGAATCAGAACTCATGATCTCCTCCCGTTCTAGGATAAAGAGAAGGAACCTCGCCAGCTGGGGCCCGCGCAACCCTTATAGGGGAGTCCTCTCGGGGCAGCCTCTGAGAATGCGTTTCAGCTCCAGCCCCCTCCCGTTCGAAAGTCTCTCCCTGATCGTCGCACGATCGGGTGGTTTGTTCGTAACGGGAGGATGGCGGGTGACAACCCCTCCATTTAATCCCAATTCCCTCAACGAGGGGTATGGTTCTGTTGGCCTTCATGGCTTTTGCACAAAATCCACAGCTTCCACAAAGAAAGAAAAAAGAGGCAAAAAAGAAGAAACGCTACGACGGCTATTCATATACTCATCCTCGGGCAACCCTGTTGTACCGACTATAAGGGTGATCCGTCAGGACCAGGTGAGGGGAACCTCCACGCTCCCAACGGTTAGCTGCCTTTCCACACTCAGCAAGCATGTAGCCACATCGGGGGACAGCAATCGCCCAGAAAAGCGCTTCCATCGTCAATTCGCACGTGACCACGTCACGCAAGTAAATCGAGACGGTACCGGATCACCCCCAATGAATCCTCACCTTTCGCAGCGTAGGATACAAACTCCACGAGAACCCCACACATTCTTGACCTCTCCTTCAAGCACTTCACAACCATTCCAATTACAGTGGGATCGAAAAGGAAAATCACATTAGGAGTCATTAAGATTAGATACCGCAGACCTAGAAATCAGGTCTGCGCTACCAAAGTCCATTTAGGAAAAGTGAACAAGATGTCCGTGTAATAACACTAACCGCGAAGGAGAAGCTAGTTGTGGCCGAGAATCGCTGATCTCGGATTCGATGGATGAGATATGACCACGCAGCCTTCAGACAATATCACAGAATCATGACAATTCCGTGATTCGCTGCAGACATAGGTTGCCCACTCTGATCGCATGGAGGGATAAACCATGAACAAGCTTGATCTAAGTAGCCAAGGGCCGACTCCCAAATTATGCCCAAATGTCTTACCCGGGATCGCTGACCCCCGGCCAGTCTTCCGCCAACTGACGCGTGTCCGGCTACAGGACGAACTTCTGCAACATGGTTCTCCATTTCAGAAATAAGGTAACACAGCTTCGAGCTGCCAACGGAGTGGGGTGGAGCGGGCGCTCCGAAGCACGCTTAAACGCAGGCGGGAGCGCGCGCTCACTGGCGAACATATGTGACGGTATCCGTGAAACTGAGCACTGAGTATTCGAGCTCGACGATGCGAAATCTAGAGGCCCTAAAAGAAAAACGACGGAACGATGTCACAAAAACCTCGGATTCGACTCTTTATCTGTATACGACGTTGCGCGAATCAAGAATTTTAATGGATGTATCAAGCAAAAAAAATTGTTTTCTTTGGGCCCCCTGACTTCGCTTTTCTCGCATTAGTGAGTAGAAGAAGAAAAATGAAGTATTTCTGAGAAAGAGTGGGAGACACCCCCATATGAGGATGACGATGGTTTGAAGGGGAGCCACGACCAGACCCTTGAATCCCAGACTCCATAAGGAATTCATCAGCCGAGCGGGTCGTTATCAAGCAAGTTTCAAATATTGGGAAGCCATTTGGAGAGATCACCAGGAGAACAGTGAGATGAAAAGACATCCGAGTATTTACCAAGAGAGCTCTCTTGTAAACCAACGAAGACTCACCAGCCAATTTAAAATGGGTTCTCGTTTTCTATTTCTACTGCTCCCTCTGTTGATCAGTCTGGCTTCTCCACCGGCTCTGCGGGGTGCAGTCTCAGCGCTCGAGCGGCAAGCCTTGATCGACATTTACAACGGAACGAGCGGCGCCAATTGGAACTACAAGACCAATTGGCTCGGCGCGGCCGGAACGGAGTGCACCTGGTATGGTGTATCGTGCAACGGAACCCAGACTGCTGTCGTGCAGTTGAACCTGTCAGGGAACCGTCTTGCAGGTTCAATTCCCACTAGCCTGGGTAATTTAACGAATCTGCAATACCTTTACTTAAGGAGCAATCAACTCACTGGCGGCATTCCGGCGGCCGTGCTGACTAGTTTGACCAACCTGCAAACCCTTCACTTATGGGGCAATCAACTCAGCGGCGGCATTCCGGCCGTACTGAGTAGTCTGACGAACCTGCAATACCTTGACTTGGGTAGTAATCGGCTGGGGGGAACCATTCCCAGCAGCCTGGGCAGCATGACGAACTTGAGGTATCTCTACCTCTACAATAACCAGCTCACGGGCACCCTTCCGCCCGAACTGGCTAATTTGACGAACCTGCAATACCTTTACTTATCGGGCAATCAACTCAGCGGCGGCATTCCGGCCGTACTGAGTAGTCTGACGAACCTGCAAACCCTTGACTTGGGTAGTAATCCGCTGGGCGGAGCCATTCCCAGCAGCTTGGGCAGCATGACGAACTTGAGGTATCTCTACCTCTACAATAACCAGCTCACGGGCACCCTTCCGCCCGAACTGGCTAATTTGACCAACCTGCAAACCCTTCACTTATCGGGCAATCAACTCAGCGGCGGCATTCCGGCCGTACTGAGTAGTCTGACGAACCTGCAATACCTTGACTTGGGTAGTAATCCACTGGGGGGAACCATTCCCAGCAGCCTGGGCAGCATGGCGAACTTGAGGTATCTCTACCTCTACAATAATCAGCTCACGGGCACCCTTCCGCCCGAACTGGCTAATTTGACGAACCTGCAATACCTTTACTTATCGGGCAATCAACTCAGCGGCGGCATTCCCGCCGTACTGAGTAGTCTGACGAACCTGCAAACCCTTTACTTATCGGGCAATCAACTCAGCGGCGGAATTCCGGCCGTACTGAGTAGTCTGACGAACCTGCAATACGTTGACTTGGGAAATAATCCGCTGGGCGGAGCCATTCCCAGCAGCTTGGGCAGCATGACGAACTGAGGCAACTCAACCTCTACAACAACCAGCTCACGGGCACGCTTCCGCCTGAACTGGCCAATTTGACGAACCTGCAAACCCTTTACTTACCGAACAATCAACTCAGTGGGAATATTCCCACCAGCCTGGGCGGTTTATCGAAGTTGGTCAATCTGGTTCTCAATAGCAACCAGCTCACAGGCCCTATACCAGCCGAACTGGGTAATTTAGCAAACCTGCAGTACCTTGAGTTAGGGAGCAATCCACTCAGCGGGAGCATTCCCACCACCCTGGGCAGTTTGGCGAACCTAAGGTATCTGTACCTCTACAACAGCCAGATTACCGGCGCCATTCCGGGTGAATTGGGTAATTTAACAAACCTGCAAACTCTTTACTTGGTGAACAATCCCCTAAGCGGGAGCATTCCGCCGGCCTGGGCAATTTGGCGAACTTAAGGTCTCTGTATCTCGGGAGCAACCGGCTCACCGGCGCGATTCCGGCCGAACTCGCTAGCTTAACGAGCCTGCAATACCTTAGCTTGAGTGGTAATCAACTTGGTGGCCCCATCCCCAGCAGCTTGGCCGGTCTGGTTTCGCTGAACGGAGCAGACTTCCGCTGGAACGCCCTCTATTCCACTGACGGCTCGCTGATTTCCTTTCTCAACTCAAAGCAGAGTGGCGGAAACTGGCAAAGCTACCAGACCGTTGCGCCTACAAGCATTCAGGCGGCGGCACAATCCAGCACTTCAATTCTGGTTTCCTGGGCTCGCATTGCCTATACTCAGAATACCGGCCGGTATCAAGTGTGGACTAGCCTGACAAGCGGTGGGCCCTATACGCTGGCAGGTTTCACCACGGACAAGTTCGCTTCCAGTCTCCTTCTGAATGGCCTGAATCCCTCCACGCCCTACTATCTTGTGGTGCGGACCGTCACCGATTCGCACGGCAACAACCCGAACATGGTGACCAGCGAACCTTCCGCCGAAGTCTCGGCCACAACGCAGGTAGCGCCAGCTCCAGCCGTGAGTTTGTCGCCGGCAGCGCTCATCTTTCCCGACACTCCTGTGGGTCGACTTCCACCGCCCGAACCTTCACGCTTACCAACACGGGCAATGTGGCCCTGAATATTACAAGCATATCTGCAAGCGGGGACTTCCAGACCAACAACTGCGGTGCGAGCCTGGCCGCCACGGCCAGTTGCAGCGTCAATGTCACGTTCATCCTGTCGCGTCAGGCTCCCGCTCCGGCACGGTCAGCATTGCGAGCAATGCGCCGGGCAGCCCACACACGGTGAGCCTGAGTGGCAACGGGGTTGTTTTCCCAGTGGCCAGCCTGAGTGCGGCTGGCTTTGACTTCGGCATGCAGCCGGTGGGTCCTGCAGGCGCTACACAAACGCTCACTATTGCTAACAGCGGCAACGGGTCACTGGTAATTTCGAGCCTGGCGCTGGCGGGCGCCGACCCGGCAGACTTTCGCTTTGGCTCACTGCCGCTGCCCATCACCGTGCCGCAGGGGAACTACACCACCATCGTGGTTCAGTTTGCACCCCGGATGCGGGTAGCCGGAGCGCGAGCTTGACGATCACCGATAACGCAGCAGGCAGCCCGCACAGTGTGAGCCTGAACGGAATCGGCGCGACTGCTTCGCTGCTGGCTTGGGGAGAGAACGGCAACGGCCAGTTGGGCAACGGCACAACGGCCCTAAGCCGCACCCCGGTGCAGGTGAGTGGTCTGCATCAGGTGCTGGCGCTTGCAGGCAAGACCACGCATAGCCTGGCACTGAAGGTTGATGGCACGGTCTGGTCTTGGGGAAAAAGCGGAAATGGAGAGTTGGGGACGGCACACTCGCAACTCGCACGGTTCCTGTCCAGGTATCGACGCTTACGAACGCGAGCCGAATCGCTGCGGGCCACAACCATAGTTTGGCTGCCAGGAGCGACGGCACACTCTGGGCTTGGGGCAGCAATGCCATTGGGCAGCTCGGCCTGGGAAACCTGCAATACACCACCACTCCTCTCCAGGTCAGCAGTTTGAGCCAAGTGATTGCCGTGGCTGCGGGAGACTTCCATAGCCTTGCGGTGAAAGCGGACGGGACCCTGTGGTCTTTTGGACAAAACGGCAGCGGCCAGTTGGGCAACGGAACAACCACCTTTAGCACTGTGCCGGTGCAAGTCACCAGTTTAGCGGGCGTGGTGGAGGTGGCCGGTGGAAGTTCTCACAGCCTTGCTCTGATGTCCGACGGTACGGTATGGGCCTGGGGGCTTTATACTCGGGCCAGCTGGGCAACGGAACGACTGCCAGCAGCAGCGTGCCGGTGCAGGTGAGCGGTTTGACCGGCGTGCTTACCATTGCCGCAGGTTCATTCCACAGTATGGCCTTGAAGTCCGATGGAACGGTATGGGCCTGGGGCAACAATGGCAACGGCAAGTTGGGCGACGGCACGCTGACAAACCGCACCACACCAGTTCAAGTGAGCGGCCTAACCAGTGCAGTGGCCATCGCCGCAGGCGGGAGCCACAGTGTGGCACTGAAAGCAGATGGTTCAGGCTGGGCCTGGGGTCGAAATACGTTTGGCCAGTTGGGCAATAATGGCAATGCCAACAGTTCCATTCCACTCGAGATCCCTGGCCTAAGCGGCGCAACCATCATCGCAGCCGGAGTTGATTACAGTCTGGCCGTCTCGATTTCTCCGATCTTGAGCCCAAGCCTCGGCAACCAAAGTTTAACCTTTGGGAGCCAATTTGTTGGGACCACGAGTACGGCCCAATCCTTCACGATCATCAACACTGGGCCTGGTCCTTTTGTTATGGGCGCGACGCTGCTGAGTGGCTCAAACTCGAATGACTTTTCCATTGAAACAAACACCTGCTGGGGCACGGCGGTGCTCCCAGGCGACAGTTGTGTGATGAGTGTGGCATTCACGCCCAGCGCAGATGGTGGCCGAACGGCTACCTTGATTCTCTACAATAACGTCTTTGACAGTCCACACACGATTCCCCTCACAGGCACAGGACTTCTGCCCACGGCGAGTGTTTCACCCACGAGCCTGACATTTCTGGACCTGCCGGTTGGCTCGCCAGCCCTGGGCAAACGGTGACGCTGTCAAACACAAGCACAGCGCCGTTGCCTATTGCGAGCATAGCGACCAGCGGAGATTTCGCCCGGACGACGAACTGCCCGATCAGCCCGGCCACTCTTGCTGCCGAGACCAGTTGCACGATTGATGTTACGTTCAGCCCCACGGTCATCGGCGCACGCACGGGAACTCTAACCATCAGCAGTAACGCCTCAGGCAGCCCGCACACGGTTGGCTTAAGCGGCAATGGCATCATTGTCATCTCTTCACCGGAACGCCAAGCCCTCATCGACCTTTACAACAGCACCAGTGGAGCGAACTGGACTAACAAGACTAACTGGCTGGGAGTGCCAGGAACCGAATGCACGTGGTTTGGAGTTGTGTGCAACGCCGGTCAGACAGCCGTAACTCGGCTGAGCTTGGGGAACCTGGGTTGAACGGATCAATCCCTCCGTCTGTTGGTACTCTTGGCAGCCTGCAGTCTCTTTCCTTAAACGGGAACCAGTTGAGCGGAAGCATTCCAGCCAGCCTCGGTAGTCTGTCGAATCTGACAAGCCTGAATTTGTCCCTTAACCAACTCACCGGCAATATCCCCGGAGAACTTGGGAATCTTGCCCAATTGCAGAGCCTTCTCCTCTTAAACAACCCACTTGGCGGAACAATTCCATCTCAACTCAGCAATCTTGCACAACTGCGAATCCTCTGGCTCGAAAGCAACCAGCTGAGTGGCACCGTTCCTGTTGTGGATTGAAATCTGTTGAATGTTACAAGGTTGGATCTGTCTAACAACCAGCTCACAGGGACGATTCCTTCTGAACTCGGCAGCCTTGGCAGCTTGCAGATCCTTGAACTCCGGCAAAACCAGCTCAACGGCAATATACCTACAAGCGTGGGCAATCTTTCGAGCCTCACGCTCTTAAACCTGTCGACTAACCAGTTGACCGGGACAATTCCCTCGCAATTAGGCGGCTTGGCCCAGCTGCAGAGCCTCTTTCTCAGCGGCAACCATCTGAGCGGCGCCATTCCGGCCAGTTTGGGCAATCTGTCGCATCTCAAACATTTGGGACTCACCCATAACCAACTCACAGGGAATATCCCATCCCAAATCGGCAACCTGGCCAGCCTTGAGATCCTCTACCTCAATTCCAACCAACTCAGCGGTAACATCCCGGCGTCGCTCAGTAATCTAACGGCTTTGAGCGGTCTCGAGTTTCGTTGGAACGCGCTGTACAGCAATGACGCTGGGCTGTCGGCATTTTTGGACTCGAAGCAGAGCGGTGGCGACTGGCAGAGCACCCAGACCGTCGCGCCGGCAGAAGTTGCGGCCGGATCGCCCACGACCTCATTGGTCGCTCATCCTGGACCCCTATCATCTACATCGGCGATGCCGGTCGTTATGAGGTGCTAAAAAGTACCACCAGCAGCGGGCCATACACCACCGCGGGATCGACCTCGAACAAATCGGCCAGCGGACTGACCGTCAATGGGCTCAACGATGGCACCGTCTATTACTTTCTGGTTCGAACCATCACCGATCCGAATAGCAACAACCAAAACACGGTGATCAGCGAATATTCCGCTGAAATCTCCGCCACGACTCAAGCGGCTTCAGCTCCTGTTGTTGGCCTTTCACCCGGTGCGATCACATTTGCAGATCAGTTAGTCGGATTTCGAGTGGCGCTCAGGTGGTGACATTATCCAACACAGGCAACGCTCCACTGAGCATTATGGGCATCACCCCCAGCGGCGACTTTGCCCGTACTAGCAATTGCCCAATAAGTCCAGCCACACTGGCAGCGGGGGCCAATTGCAGCATCAATGTCACGTTTACTCCGACAGCCATGGGGACGCGGGCTGGGGCGCTAGCTATCATCAGTAACGCTGCCGGAAGCCCGCACAACGTCTCTTTGTCAGGGAACGGCATTGCTCCCCTCGTCAGCCTTTCCGCTAATAGCCTAGATTTTGGATATCAACTCGTGACCAAGACCAGCGTCGCTCAGACCTTGACGCTGACCAACTCCGGTACGGCTACGCTCACCTTCAGCAGCATCACGCTGGGGGGAACCAACGCCTCGGATTTTGCACAATCCACCACTTGTAGCGCATCATTATCACCCACCGCCAGTTGTACCTTCACGGTCACCTTCCGTCCTGCAGCTACCGGGCCCCGCACGGCCGTAATCAGCATTGTGGACAGTGCGTTTGGTAGTCCTCACACGATCGGCTTGAGCGGGGTTGGCCAGCAACTCAGTGTCTCTCCGCTGAGTCTGGACTTCACTACCGCGCAGGTTGTTGGAACTACCAGTGCCCTCCAGAAAGTCACGCTCCAGAACAAAGGAAGCATCCCAGACACCCTAAGCATCACAACGACCGGTGACTTTGCCGTGAGTCATAACTGTGGCACCACCCTTGCCGTAAGCGCCAGTTGTGTGGCAAATGTTGTCTTCAGCCCGACCGCACCAAACACGCGAACCGGTTCACTGGTTATCATCGACAATGTGGGAACACAGACCGTTTCATTGACCGGTACCGGCACGATTGTCCAGCTGTCCAACAGCAAGCTCAACTTCGGAAGTGTTTCAATTGGCAATAGCAAACAGAAAATCCTCACCGTCACCAATGTGAGCGGCAGTGTCCCGGTTAACCTGGCAAATATATCAATTACTGGGATCAATGCGGCCGAGTTCTCGCAGTCGAACAACTGCCCTGCAACGCTGGTTCCAGGATCAGGTTGTATCGTGACCTTGACGCTTCTTCCCACATCCACTGGGGCCAAGAGCGCTACCTTAGCATTTGAAGATGACGGGGGCGGGAGCCCGCAAACCGTAGACTTGAGTGGAACGACCAAGTAGAGATTGGTAACACAAATGCATATAACGCTTAAGATTTCAGTGGCGAAGCCGATGTTTGCAGAACCAATTCCTTGTTCCGTATCAAGATTTCCGACATCGATCCCTCTTCTCCTAACTACGGCAAGGTCGTTTACGACAACCAGCGCGGCCAGTCCACTGACCTCAACACGGCAGAGCCGCAAGCTATCTCTGGAGGGAGCATCGTGATTCACAAGACGAAGTAGTCATGACCCCCATTCAATTATCCCCGGTCAGCGATAGACGCTGACCGGGGGCTTTTGGCGGCACTTGAAAAAAACTACGACCAATGCCAAAAGCGCATTGATCGTGGCTTCCAAGATTCTAGTTTGCCCGATATGCATCGAAAAGCGGGATCCGTACTCACGGGTCGCTCCTCTGGAGCTCTCGGGACCGATCGTCGCCGGATACTACATACAGGTCGCTCCTGACGGAGCTCTGTTCTTTAACGAACATCAGGTTCTATACACAGATCGCCGCTCCGCGGCTTTATCATCGACGAAATTTTCGCCACCTTCAACCTTTCAACAAGCCGTTGGCTCCGTTAGGAGCCTCCGGTATATAGTAAGTAAGCAGGGGCCATCGGTCTTGAAAGCTCCAGAGGAGCGACCTGTAGGCTCAACCAAACTTCTCGATGTATTTGCCTGCAAGCCAGAGCCTCACCGAGGCCGGCTACAGCCGCGGTTTTCACAAATGCCAGAGAGGCGCAATCTGCCTCTTCGCTACGGGACTATGCAACTCCTTAGAAAACCACGGGAAAAAGTAATATCTATTCATTGAGTGACTATGACGATAGATCGTTTAATTCGGTACGCCACTCAACGGGCGCTGCTCTGGATACACCATCAACCCCACCATCCAGTACAAGGCCTGATAGGCCTTCGTCTGAACCGCCTGAGCACGAGCGAGAAACTATGGGGCGGGACTAGAAAGAAATGTTGATGCGGCTTAAGGAGCATCGAGATATGATACAGGTTTGAGTAGTACGACGATTGGAGTTTTTCGAGTTTATATTTGTGGGGTTTAATCGGCGGGAAACGAAGAAAGGCGAAGAAATCGGAGGGTTCGCATGATTCAATGGCGAGATTACCTCGTGAGTAATCCGGTTATTTGCAGCGGACAGCTTTGTGCCAGGGGCACTCGGGTGCTGGTCACGAACATCCTCGATAGCATGGCTGAAGGGGCAACGCGCGAGGAAATTCTTAAGAGCTACCCTTCCCTTCGGCCAGAGCACATTGACGCGGCCATTGCCTATGCGGCTGAACTGGCCCATGAAGAAAGTCTGCTCCCTCTGCGTGCCGAATGAAGTTCAAGATTGATGAGAATCTGCCCTCGGAAATTGCATCACAGCTTCGTTCTTTAGGCTACGAAGCTGACACGGTTCAGGATGAAGGGCTTACTGGAGCACCTGATTCGACTGTCCTGGCAGAAGCACTGAAAGAAAAGCGGACCTTTCTGACCCTGGATAAAGGTGTTGCAAACATCCAGTCTTTCCCCCCAGCCCGGTATTCTGGGATCATTCTATTTCGACCTCCCAGCAGTGGCAGAAACATTGTACTCTCATTTGTTCTCCAGCATTTGCCACTGCTCTTAGAGAGCGACTTATCCGGGCACCTGTTCGTGGTCTCAGACCGCGGTGTGCGCAAGCGGTAACAAAGCAATAAAATTCTCAAGGGGACCAAGCCAAGAACGCTTGACACAGGGGAAAAGTGTCATCCCTTAAAAAATAAATAATGAGAGAGCAAGTCAACAGATTGGGGCATGCCGGCCGCTCTCTCTCTGTGTCTGGGTTTCAACTGCCGTTTTGAGCTTCACAAGGTTCCTCTACTCGAGCCAAAAAGCCCACGATCACGGAAAAAACTCGTGATCGTGACTACCTGGGCTCGTCGTGACAGAAGACGCTGGCGCAAGGCGAAGCTATCCATAAATAGATGCGATCGTCTTGTTTCTCGTGATCCAAATCCCTCTCGGCCTCGACTGCGGTTTGCTGGCTCCAACGGAGAATCCTTTGACAGAAGAAAAGGTCGCGCTGGGGCGGAAGCTCTATTTCGACAAACGGCTTTCGTCCGACAAAAGCCTGGCCTGTTCGGATTGCCATCAGCCGCGGAACGGCGCGCTGCGCGATATCAAACTGACAGCGCCCTACATGCACGACGGCAGCTTCAAGAGTCTGGAAGAGGTGCTGAATTTCTATGATGGCGGCGAAAATTCTAATCCTGAACTCGACCCCGACATCGGTCCCCTCTCCCTTATAGCAGAGGAAAAGAATGCCCTGCGTGCCTTTCTCAAAACCCTGACGGGCAGCAGCTTGAACAAATAAGATCCGACGATCCCGAATTATTTGCGAGGAAAACCGAAGATCGAGCGGCTAGGACTCAATTTCTCCATGCCGAATGCAGCTCAATGATTGTGGGCTCAGACGGCGTGTATCGACTGGTTCGTCTCGATACCAGCAAACAGGTCATCCAATGGTCTCTGGGAAAGTGGCGGCCCCCAGGCTTGCCGAAAGATTTCCGCACTCAGCAACAGGTTGGTGTCTGTGGAGTTAAAGAAGATTCGATTGATAGACAGATGCTGACTGCGGTGGGCTCGCAGCGCCTCTGTTTTACGTTGCGTCCAGGGTTGGATGTCAATCAAAAAGTCGATGCCAGGTTTCTCAGCCGCCTTGCCAGACCGCAGAACCTCCCAGAAATAAACGGGGGGAGTCCAGAGAACCCGCGCTACCTGGTGTGCATTCCCTTCTTCCGGGAACCAGCGCGGGTCAGCGGCCGCCGAGCAGGCATCCATCGTAAAACGACTGACGGCGATGTGGTCCGGATGCAGGTTCGCCCCGTTCGGATCAAAGGTTATGACAATTTGAGGCTGATGCAGCCGGATCTCGTGCACCAACTTACGGCGGATTTCTTCGGGGTGCGCTGCAGCCAATTCTTTGTCTTGATAACCCAACAAGCGCAGATGCGAGATGCCAAGGATACTAACTGCCTTATGCAGCTCTGCCTCTCTGACTCTGGGCAGTTCAGCTGCGGCGCAGACGGGAGGATTGCCGGTTTTGCCAGCCTGGCCTAGAGTGGCCATAGATAGAGACAGGCGCGCTCCCTGGCTAGCGTATTTGCAAGCTATTCCTGCAACGAGAAAACTCTCGTCGTCTGGATGCGCAAAGCTAAATAGGATACTGCGCTCAGTGCTCAATAGTTTCGGCGTTCTCCCGACCACAAGCTAAAAGCCGCAGATCCTTTACATCCCCTGCCGCAATGCGGCACCCCCTTCAAAGGGGGACTGTGCGGTAGCGCAGAGGCGCTTTCCGCCTCTGCGGCAGTTCGTTTCCGGCCACCACAAAAAGCCGCAGACCCTTTACATCCCCGCCCGAGCGGAATCCCTTCAAAGGGGGACTCAGGTCCGCTACTTAAAAATCACTATCGACTACAACGGGTTTCTTGATGAAAACCTCAAAAGATCAAAATCCCTGTCTCAACAAAGCCATGGCTTGCCTGTAACCTTCGAGCAACACCGTCACGTCATTGGAATAGAGCAAGAACCGGACGCCGCGCTTTTGACATTCGCGTAAGAACTCCATACTTCCAAATTGAACACCGGCCGCTATGCCAGCTTGGTTACACGCTTGAATGACGCGATCTACCGCCTTCCAAAAAACCGGGTTGCGGAACTCCTCAGCGATGCCCATCGAGATGGTCAGGTCATAGGGCCCGATCATCAGTGCATCCACCCCTGGAATCGCGGCGATCTCTTCAACGGATTCCAAGCCTTCTTTGCTTTCGATTTGCAGTACAGCCATGGTCTCCTGGTTGGCTGAATCCATTTCCTCACGAGCATTGGTCCACTGGTAATCGGTTATGATGCTGCGCATCCCGAAACCACGCCTGCCCACGGGCATGTACTTCATGTATCCAACTGCCGAGCGAGCCTCCGCGGGAGAGTGAACTCGTGGCACCACCAAACCCATGGCGCCTACATCCAGCGCTCGAGTGATCAAGAAAGACTCGTTTTGCGGAACACGCACCATGGGAAGAATGCCCGCAGCCCGCCCAGCCCGGCAGAGTCCCTGGATCTCACTGTAGGTGGTTGGAGAATGTTCCATATCCACAAAGAAGAAATCCAATCCGGCGGCATGCAGTAACGTCGCAAACTCTGGATCCCTGCAGTCTGTCAGGGACGTCCCAAAAACAGATAAACCTTTCTTTAAATTTTCCTTTACCGTGTTCCGCTGCATTGAATCTCCTTGTCACATCAAGACCATTGCTGGTTCAGAAACTGCATAGTTAGTAAGGGATTTTTGTTATGCGCCACTGGGGTCGGCCGGGGCCGTTGACCTATAAGCGCTAACTTTCTCGCTTCCCCGGTGAACGGAAGAACGAAACGCCAAGGACGCCAAGAAGGCGATCTACCAAGGTGCCCGCCTTCTCCCGTCCAACCACGGCCTCGATGAGGCCGTCCCTGGCCGGGGTCAACGACCCCGGCTACAACGAACGTTTGCGGCGGTCTCAACGAGACCGCCCTACCATGTGCTGTGAAACCTCGAGAATCATTCTTAGCTGTAGCCGGCCTCGATGAGGCCGGCCCTGGCCGGGGTCAACGACCCCGGCTACAACAATTACTACGAATTTGTGACACTTAACACCAGCGCGGACTAAACGGTCAAACCTGTAATCTTTCGCGCTTCCTCCGGTGAAGCGATGTCGCGGCCCAATTCCCTGGAGATCCGTACGATCTTCTCAACTAGCTCGGCATTGCTTTTTGCCAGAGTCCCCTTGAGGTCCAAATAAGGGTTGTCTTCCATTCCCACGCGGACATGTCCGCCTAGCAGAATGGACTGGGTCAGCACCTGCCACTGCGTCGGAGGATCCATGACACTCACGCTGTAGTTAAAGTCCGCCGGCTTGTGATGATGCATATACTGCATGGCCTCAACCGTTGGGGGCGTCCAGCAACCTCCCGGCCAACCCAGGAAAAAAGTGGTCCAAACTGGTGTATCCAAAAGGCCCATGTCGATAAAGCGGCGTGCGTTCCAAATCCCGCCGTAATGAAACGATTCAACTTCCGGCTTCACACCATTTTCCCGGGTAAACCGGCAATACTTCTCAAGCTCTTCGCGGTCATGGATTCCGTAAAGCTCCACGGGAGGATATTTAGGATCCGGCTGAAAACATTCGTCATGAGCGTTGAAACAAATCGACATCATGTCGGGTCTCTGCTTCATCAGCTCGACACGTTGGGGGAAGCGTCCATTCGCGATTCCATACTGAATCACCGGCTTGCACCGGTTCGTAATCAGATCCTTTAAGCGCTGCCACCCCGGCAAGTCGAGATCTGACAATTTGGTTCCATCCGGGCGAATCTTTTCATCCAGGAAATAAGGGCCGTGGAGATGGCAGATTGCAGCTCCGACATTGACGGATCGAACGTATTCTTCGGCCAGAGCCTCCACTCCATTCGGGTTATACGGATTCCGCGGATATGACATGGTGGAATCGCAGGTTATGGTAATGACTAACTTTTCCATCTCTTGTTCACCTCATTAAATTCATCACAATGGCATAACGCTTCAAATTACTCTTTTACAACAACCACCACTCGACCCAAGGATTGGGTACCGCATAAATTCAAACGCCGTGTTGATCTCCTGCAAACGAAATCGAGCAGCCACATAGGGTTTGATGATACCGGATTTCAGCAACGCAAGGACTTCAACCATGTCTTGCCTGGTCCCGTTTCGCGAGCCAATGATTTCCAGTTCGCGCTGAGCAATCTCCGTTGTTTCAATGCCTGGAAATTCTGGCTCTTCGCCGATAACTACGATGCGTCCCCCCTTCATGACATGAGCGAGCGCAATCTCTCATCGATTGAGCAGTCCCTACACAATCAAAAGCACACTGCACCCCGGAGCTGCCACTGAACTCCTGAATCGTCAGGCCCGTTTTTTCATCATGAACATCCAGAGCGAGAGCCGCCCCCATATCTTTGGCTAGCTGCAGTTTTTCGAGAGACCGGTCTATGGCCACCACCCGGACTCCTCCGGCGCCAAGGAGTTGAATTAAGATTTGCCCGACGCCTCCTGCGCCGTAGACCAGTGCGGACGTCCCAACCAAGGGATTCGCTCGCTTCACGGCATGAAGTCCAGTCACCACAGCATCCGCCGCTAACCCACCCGCATCGAAAGGCACTTCCGCTGGAAGATGAAACAGATTTGCGGCGGGCACTTTAAAAAACTCGGCAAACGCTCCATTACAGAGCACACCCAGAATCCCTTTCAGTTCGACACACTGCTGGTGACGGCCAACCCGGCAGAAGTAACAACGATCACAACTGAAGAAAAGATGGGGGACAACGCGATCGCCAAGTTGAAATCCACTGACTTCGCTGCCGATTTCGGCGACCACTCCTGCGGGCTCATGCCCGAGGATATGAGGCAACTGGGGGACGTAACCGTGTCCTTCCAGAATATGCAGGTCGGTTCCACAAATCCCGCTGGTGCGGGTTTCCACCAAGACTTCCCTGGGGCCAATTTTAGGCACAGGAACGTCCTCGATGACCAAAGGAGCTTTCACAGAATGCATTACTGCGGCCTTCATGCCCTCAAACCTCTGAATTCAGCTCTTTGGTAATCAAGTCGAGCGTGGGGATCGGGTGCTCTCTTTCAATGTCGGCAATTGTATCCAGCGACAAAATCCCGGTCAAGCGTTTAACTGGAACGGCCGCGTTTCAATAGACACAGCCCGAAGGGCGACTCGACCACTGGCAAACTTGAGCCCAACAGAGACGTAATGCGTTAGTTATCGGGGGAATTTCTGGTAGGGCGCGCTCGCCGAGCGCGCCGCGGACGGCCCGGCGGTCCGTCCCTACCCACTCAGCCTCTACAGAAGCGACAATCTCAAATCGTCACCGAATGCCTTGCCCTTACAGATTTCCCCCCGTAACTAACGCATTACGCACAGACTGTCCATGCGCTTGACGCCTTTTGCTTGTTATGCCAGATTAACTACTATTTTACTTTTGCTTTGGTGCTGAGTTGCACAAATTTGCGGTAATTGCTGTAGCCGGGGACGTTGACCCCGGCCGGCCCCAGCGGGGCCAGCTACAACACCGACTTCCTCAACTTAATACTAGAGTCGTCGCAAGAAATCGCCGCACCGGTTGATTCTCTCTACCAGATCCGCGTTGCCGAATTGAACGAAGGGTGGAAAATATGGACCCCGAATTGAGAGGCAAGAAATGTTTGATCACAGGTGGCAACATGGGAATTGGATTGGGTATTGCCAGAGCGCTTGCGGAAGAAGGAGTCCAGTTGGCGGTAGCAGCACTCGATCCGGCGCCTGACGCGATGGCAGAGCTCCAGAAGTTGAGCGGCAAGGCAGTTTTTATTCAGGCCGATGTCAGTGACCCATCCCAGGCTGTGGAGATGGTGCGCCAGGCGATCGAGTTGCTGGGGGAACTGGACTTGTTCGTAAACAATGCGGCCATAGCACGACACCAGCCCGCAACTGAGATTACGGAAGAAGCCTTTTATCTGACGATCAATACCAATTTGGCTTCCTGTGTGTGGGCTTGCCGAGAAGTCAGTCGTCACTTAATTCCGAGACGGTCTGGAAGCATCCTGATCGTCAATTCCACGGTAAGATTTTGTCCAAGCTACCGGGAGTCCATTTATCGAATCTCAAAAATGGGCCTAAAGATGTATATGGAAACTCTCGCGATTGAGCTCGCCCCGTTTGGAATCCGGGTCAATCAGATCACTCCGGGTCATTACCCGACTCGGTTGACTTCGGGCATCGCCCCTCACATTGAGGCCACTCTGAAATCTCAAATCCCTCTCCGCCGTTTTGGTGACACAAGAGAAATTGGGGCCGCGGCGGTATTGCTGCTTTCAGATCGTCTGAGCAGTTATACAACCGGCTCCGACATCGTGGTGGACGGAGGGCTTTCGCTCCGCCCAATCCCGCTCTATACCGACGAGGAGATTTGGAATATGAATTCACAGTAGAAGAACTCTAGGCCCAAACTGACAAAAACCTCCTCTTTTCTGACAGAAACAGTTCTTCATTTCGATTTCCATTCGGTATAGGATCAGGCCTTTCAAGAGAACGAATCTATTTAAAATGCAGGACAGCCTTTCGAAACGCTCCTGGAGAACTGCAGATCCCTGACCCTATGACTCATGAAAAAAGTGCGAGTCCCTCAAACCTGAATTCTTTCCAAGCATCCGGCTCGGTTGAATCGACCGCGATGCGAAAGATCCGGAGGCGTATTCTCCCATTCGTCTTCATTCTTTATGTTGTCGCCTTCCTGGATCGAGCCAATGTAGCCTACGCTAAGTTGGAGATGTCGAAGCAGCTGGGGTTTTCCGAAGCCGTTTACGGTTTTGGCGCTGGCCTGTTCTTTGCTGGGTACTTATTGCTGGAGATCCCGGGAGGCCTGATCGTTCAGAAATGGGGCGCCAGACGATGGTTTGCTCGAATCCTATTGAGTTGGGGTTTGTGCACGACGTTGACCGGCTTCATCCATACCGCGACGCATTTTTACGTGGCCCGTTTTGTGTTGGGGGTTGCCGAGGCCGGTTTTTTCCCCGGGGTCATCGTTTACTTAAATCAATGGTTTCCCAGCAAGTATCGGGGGCGCGCCATGGCTCGATTCGTCATGGCCATTCCCGTTTCCCTCGCCTTTGGGGGCCCCATTTCGGGGCTCATCCTCAAGCTGAGTTGGTTTGGACTTCCGGGTTGGCGTTGGGTATTTCTCCTGGAAGGAATCCCAGCGATGGTTCTCGGCGTTATGACTTTATACTACTTGACGGATCGTCCGCATCAGGCCAACTGGCTTACTCCTGAGGAAATAGGGTGGGTCAATCGAGAACTGGAAGAAGAAAAAAAGAAGAAGCGGGCCTTGGCAAAATTAACCGTTTTTCAGGCCTTTCGCCAGCGCCCCGTCATTGTGCTTTCGCTCATGACTTTCTTCATTAACATAGGCGGCCAAGGATTCTATTTATGGCTTCCCAGCACAGTGCAGAAAGCTTCCGGCTATTCAGCGCAAATGGCCTCGATCGTGTCAGGGCTTCCTTTTGCCATGGGAATCGTTTCATTGCTCCTGTTCAGCTGGTCTTCCGACAGATTGCAGGAACGATACTGGCACACGGCACTCCCATTGATTCTCGGCGGCTGTTTTTTTATTCTAACCGCAATCCCTTCCTTGTCTTTTGGCTGGCTGTTGATCTTACTTTGTATGACCAGTTTCTTTATCTATGGGTTCATCCCTTCTTATTGGGTCTTGACCACAATGAGTCTGAGTGAAAGTGCCGCAGCAGCAGCCGTCGGCTTCATCAATTGTTTCACCGCACTTGGTGGATTCTTGGGACCTACGTTGATCGGAAACATGTTGAGTTTCGGAATCTCGTTCACGGGGGTGATTTTTCTCATCGCCTCGTGTTACGCAGTGGCCGGTAGCTTGACCTTTGCTTTAAAACGTTCTTCTCCCCCTTGACGGAGGATAAGCCATGAAAAAATTCGATTTTTGTTCCCCTCCTTGGTAAGGAGGGGGCAAGGGGGCTCTGGTAGGGCGCGCACGCCGCGCGCGCCGCCATGCCCAAACTGGAGTCGGCGGTCTCAGCGAGACCGCCCTACCTTACCCCCTAAAGTCTCCCTTGACCAAGGGGGACATTCGTAGAGCAATACCGAACTCAAATTCCTGCACACCTTCGGAATTGATAGGGCTATTCCCATCCAAAGGAGATTTTGCCCTGCACAAGATTCAAAGAGCTTTCCGCTCCTTCTTCGCTGCATTCTTGATTGAGTTGCCACTATGCCTATTCATTGGCTTATCCGCTCTTTTTTCGTCTTACGCTGATCCAAACGCAGGCGAGACGCCTCTTCGAGTTTGTTTGATATCCGGTTCGAACGAGTATCATTCCGACCTATCCCTGAGTGCCTTTAAACATTTTTTGGAATCTCAATACAATGTTCAATGTGTTCTGATTCAGGCTCGGGGTCAGTTAAATCAATTCGGAGAATTTAGCGACCTGCCAGGATTAGACTCTATTGACCATGCAGACGTGATTCTCCTCTTTACACGTAGAGTAACCATTCCAGAAGACCAACTGGCTCAAATCAAACAATGCCTCGATTCAGGAAAACCCTTAGTTGCCGTGAGAACAGCAAGCCATGGGCTACAGGGGTGGCCAGAGTTTGATAAGATGGTCTTAGGCGGCAACTATCAGGGACACTTTGGATTGGAATTCAAGCAAACGGTAAGCCCGGTCGAAGGCTCTCCAAAATCATCCTGCCCTGGAAGGAGTCACGAAAATTATCTCCGGCTCAAGTTTGTACAGGACAGCCCCGCTCGCTTCCGATACCAATTTACTCATGGTCGGTTCCACACCTCAAAGCAGCCAGCCTTCTGCCTGGACGAGGGTCTACAAAGGAGACCGCATCTTTTACACATCGCTCGGCTCACCAGAGGATTTTGACAATCCTCTCCTTCCGTCGATTACTGACCAATGCCTTGTTTTGGACTGCGGAAAGAAAAGTCCCCCCAAGAAAATCTTCTTGAGATCCCTTAATCCTAAATTCGGGCGTTACTTGAGCATCACCAGGTGGAGAAGGCGCACGGGACCGGTTTGTCTCTTGCCGCCAGTTTCAGACTCGATCACGTCCCCTGCGAGAGGACCCGGCTCACCCGCAGAGGACGTTTGCCTTCATCCTTGCCTTCGTCACCCACCCCATGGCACTCTCTTCTCAATGAAAGCGCTGTTTCAGCCGGTCTGAACGGGCGTGTGCCCGTGCCGCCTGAAAAGCGATTTCTTATCAGTTATCAGTTTATCAGTGATACAAATAAGTTTACCTTTCATTGACAAGGAGGAGCCTATGAAGACCCTTTGCCTTGTTATTGCCATCATCGCTCTGACATTGAGTGGCGCGACATTCCCCCTCATGGCGTCGTCGGATTATGTCCTCCATTCTTCGGGCCTCACATTGGAACTGTCGCAAGACGGCAAGATTGTTGGCGCTGTTCTGGGAATGAAAAAGACCAAGTGGAACGTCCTCGGCGAGACGGCGCTTGCCGGATGCCGGGTTGGGGGCAAAGTGGAAAGCTCGCGCGACAGGGACGGAGCAGTACGGTTTACGAAGCGACTGCTCTGTGATTCCGGGGGAAAGCAACGCGAAATCCGTCTGGTTGAACGCGTCGCTCCCACCCCGGACTCGATACGCTGGGAAATCGAGATTGAAGGCCAGGGAGACTCCTGGAGCACGGCCATCGAGACTCGACTCCAGTTTCCCAACTCGAACACGAGGAAGTTTTGGACCACTTGGGGCGACACGCGGCCAGACGAGGACGTCGAGCCGGCCTGGGTCTCGGACTTGAGCTGGCAAGATCCCTTCGTGCCGACGGATTTCCCGAACAGAAAATTCTGGTATGGCGCTGCATATTACAGGCCCGAAAGACCGAGGCTAGGGGTCCCAGAGCCTTTCCGTGATGTGTTTTGTATTCCCCTGGCGACTGTCATCGACCCCAAACGTGACATCGGATTGACTCTGGCCCTTTCACCCGAGGATGTCACGATCGAGATGACGCTTAAGACTTCCGCAAGCGGGGACCTCAAATTCTCGCGCTTGTTCCGGCGCATCTCGGAAGGCAAGCCGGTGCGAATTGCCATGGACTTCCTGTCCCACGAAGGCGACTGGCGCGGTGGAATGCGCTGGATGACGACGCGTTATCCGCAATACTTCAATCCGCCGCTCGAGAGCGCGCACCGGCTGGGGGGAACCGCAGCCTACGCCAGTTACGAAGGCCCCCTCGACGTCGCCAAGTTCAAGCGGATGGCCTTTACCGTGAATTGGAAAGCAAGCTTCGATTTTCCCTATCAGGGAGTGTTCATCCCGCCGGTGGCCGATGACGAGCCATGGCCCCGTGGGTACCCGAAGTCGGAGTCTCCTCCCATCGATCTGGGTCCCACCGCGTCGATCCCGCAGATGGCCGGCTATTCGCGCCGCATGCGGGAAATGGGCTTCGACGTCCTGAACTACTTCAACGCAGCTGAATTCGGCAAAAACATCGTTTATCCGCCGGCGCCGCGCAAGGCGCAGTCGGATGCGGCCCTGTGGAAGGACCCCAATGATCTGCTCCACGCCAAGTTCGCAGACTCACTGATCTACCGTCCCGAGAACGAGGTGCCGACGCCCGGAGGGCCACAACAATCGGATCCTTATTGCCGGGCGGCGTACGGCAACGTAGTCCTTGACTGGGGCGAACCCTCCTGGCAGGATTTTCTGCTGGATCAAGCTCGAAAGCTGATTCAAAAAGTCCCAGACTCCGCGGGCCTCTGTTTTGACCGGTTGGACTGGATGCGACTTTACAATTATCGGCGGGATGACGGAGTGACGTGGTACAACGGCCCGGCGCGCTCGCTGTATGTCTCATGGAATGACTTCATGGGAAAACTCGACCCGATTGAGCATGAGGCCGGGCAGGCAATCTTCGTCAATCCCATCGTTGCTCGCCTCGACATTCTTCGCCATGTGGACGGACTTTTCTCCGAGCTCGCGCACTATGGCGGCAACCTGAATACCACGGCAATGTTGGGCGTCTCGAAGCCGGCGATTGCCTGGGTGTTCGGTGAGTACACTCTCAAACAACTGGCCGAGCAGCGCGCCGCGGCAGGGAAAGGGAGCGGAACCTTCTGGGTTTTCGGGAAGGACAATCCCAATCCGGAAGCCGACGCATTCCTGCAGAAGTATGTCTACCTGGGCCTGTTTCCCATGGCCCCGTTTCCTCAAAGTGACCATGCCATCATGCCCAGCCCCATCGCAGATCGCTTCTACCTCGACTACGGGCCCATGTTTGAGGCGATGCGCGGCAGGAAATGGATCCTACTTCCGCATGCCGTCAGCGTCGCGGGCGATAGCGCCAAAGTGAATCTCTTTCAGGTTCCGGGTGGATACCTGGTTCCCGTAACCTTGGCGGGTACAACGCCGAGTGCCGTAGTGACGGTGCGCGGGATTCCGGAGATATCGGCCGGGAAGAAGCTTCGTTGCGAACTCATTTATCCCGGGGAGACGGCATGGAGTCCTGGCGAGTTCAGCACGAAAGGCAACGTCATTCGGATGAAAGTTGCGCTTCGGCGTGGTTGCGCTCTCGTCAGACTGCGTGTCGAGTGATTGCGTCGACCACCAAATGTGCGTTGTGGGGGCAGGATCCACCTCGATGGTCGCAACGAAGGAGGATGACTGACTGTGGGGCGTATTCATCAAGGTCTTGAAGGAAGTCGGCCTCGAAGAGGAGGACAGAATCAAAGCCCAGCGGCTCAACGTAGAATTTAGCCGTGCCAGGGAGTGTGTACAATTCGTGCTCAGCAAAGACCTCACTGAATACAGCGGTTCCGTCGGTGAGGCGCTGCGGCACTACTGGCTGGTGCTCAATGAATCGCGGAAGGGTAGAAGTATGGGGCGGAAGCCGACTGACGGCCCAGCGTTCGGTGTCGTGCTCGACAGAAGGCTTGATAGCGCGGTGCGCTGCCTCATAGCTCCTCAGCTTATCAGTGACCAGTCGCCAGGGTTCCCTTTCCTGACCTTTCAATAGCTTACGAAAGAATCGTTGGGCGGCAGGCTGATCAGGATGGGGTTGGACGAAAATATCGATCACGTCGCCATCCTGGTCGACAGCCCGCCACAGATACTGTCGCTGACCCTGGATCTTCGCGAACAGTTTGTCCAGGTGCTACGTATCGCCCAAGCAACCCTGTTGTTGTCTGAGTTTCCGAGCGTATTTGGCACCGAACTTGCAACACAACTGGCAGATGGTTTCGTAGCTGACGATGACCCCACGCCCGACCAGAAGATCCTCAACATCTCGGAAGCCTAGGCAAAATCGGTGGCAAAATCAAACGGCATGGCTGATAATATCAGGGGAAAATCGGTATCCGTGATAAATGGGCGGGTTGCTTTTCATCTACCCAGGCTGCTCGGGTTCCTTCAACTTGACAATACCGCTGGGGCATGTCAATTTGTTCGAGTTTTTTGGCTATACAGGTGTTGTTCCATGAAAGAGAACACAGAGACCGCCTTAAGAAGCAGAACAAAGGAAGGGTTGTGTTGCCGGTTGCAAAGATTGCCGAGTCGACTGCTCCAGCGGGATGAAGAACTTTCAATCCATCGCGATAGCTATTCTGATATCCAAAGGGTTCGCCTCACATTGGGGTTCTAGCGAAAGACGAACAAGGCTTGAAGTGGCTATCTCAGGCTTGGACTCTATTCCGCTGGAAGTTTGCGCGGGTCGCGGGTCAGTTGCCGTTTAGTCTATGTCACAACTACTCCACTCCGGAAAATCTTCACACCAGGCGCCGCGGGATTACGCGCAGACGCCCTTGAACATCTATTGGGAAATGACTCAGGCTTGTGCGCTGGCGTGCCGCCACTGTCGTGCTGAGGCAGTGCCGGAACCGCACCCCATGGAACTCACCTTCGAAGAGGGCATCGAGTTTCTGCGTCAAATTTTGGAGTTTGGCGACCCGCTGCCGCAGTTAATCCTCACCGGAGGAGATCCGCTCGCTCGGGCCGACCTTTTTGAATTGATCGACGAAGCGCACAGACTCGGGATCGGGGTTTCTATCACACCAGCTGCCACGCCGGCACTCACCCGCAACGTGCTCGTGCGGCTGAAGGAGCATTCCGTAGAAGGCCTGGGTCTCAGTCTGGATGGCTCCACGGCTGAACGTCACGACTCGATCCGCGGCGTCCTCGGTACCTTCGACCGCACAGTAGAGGCGATGCAATGGGCCCAGGAACTTGAAATACCGCTGCAGGTGAACACCCTGGCGGCAGCGGAAACCGCGGGCGACGTGCCCGCCATTTACGAACTCCTCAAACCTTTTGGCGTCGCCCGCTGGAGCCTGTTTTTCCTGATTTCGATCGGTCGCGGAAAAGTGCTGCAACCGCTCACACCAGAGGAAGGCGAGAAGCTCATGGGCTGGATTTACGAAACGTCGCGCGCCGCTGCCTTCATTGTCGCCACCACGGAAGCTCCGTCCTACCGCCGGGTGGCGCTCGAGCGGCTCCGCGCGGAGGGTCTGACCGGCGAGCAAATCAAGCGTAGTGGAGCCAACCGCGGCTTCGGAATCCGCGACGGGCACGGGATCATGTTTGTTTCTAATACCGGTGACATTTGCCCGGCTGGCTTTTTGCCCTTGGTTGCCGGAAACGTTCGCAAGGACCGTGTTGCCGAGATCTATCGGAATGCGCCTCTCTTCCGGTCGCTGCACGATCCAGCCCATTTTGAGGGGCGTTGCGGAGTTTGCGAGTACACCGCCCTGTGCGGCGGATCACGCGCGCGGGCCTTTGAAGCCACCGGCAACCCGCTTGCCTCGGACCCCTTCTGCTCTTACGAACCCCAACCAAAGCCGACAAGAACAAGCAAACCCACCTCCGAATAAGAAAGGCTGCGAGCTAGACCGGGTGCGGCGAGTGGCCAAAAAACTCACTCGAGGCCCAGATCGCGTTCCAGTGATGTAAGCCAACAGGCGAGCCCAATCCATTCCGATCCTCCCACTCTCAAACGATGCAGTTGCGGTGAAATTCTTGGGCCGTATCAGAAGATGAGAAAAGGTCAATTGAGTGAGAAGAGGGCGGAGTGTAAGCTATGCAAGTCAATATTGCTTGCTCCCGCTTTCGAAAGACGCACGCACGCCCACCGGAAACTTACGATTAACCGAGGCTAACCGGAAAACAAGGAGAAAAAATGAAGAACTCATCGAACCTATTCCGCTTCCTACTCCGTCTGTTAGGGCGTACGTCGTGCTTGTCACCCTTATTATTCTTCGTGGTTGCAATAGTTCTCGCGGACGAGGGAGTCAGGCTTGTGCAGGTCAACCCGACGCCCTTTTTCCCTAAGGTGAAAGAAGGTGAGCCACTGCAGCAGCAGGTGGACCTCGAGTTGGAAAATACCGGCGCAGTCCCGTTCGAAGCAGAGGCACGTATCATCTTTAGGAATCAAGCTGCACTCAAACAACCACTCGGGAAGGTCAAGCCGGGGAAATCAGTGAAGTCAGTGCTAGTGCCGGATATCTTCCAACCGACGGAAACGACCATCGAGGTCGTCGAGAAAAGTGCTAATCAGGTTGTCGCCTCTACAATGCTAACCCTGCAGCCGCAGAAGAAATGGAAGATCTATAATGTGGCCTATTCCCATCACGACATGGGGTATGCCGACTATTTCCATCTGATGCGGCGTGACGTGCGCGAGATGGGGATCGACTTAGCATTGGAATATTGCAGCAAGACAGACGATTGGGAGAAAGACAGCCAGTTCCGTTGGACGGTGGAGACCTCCGAGCCGCTGGCGCAATGGATCCGAAGTAACAGCCGCGAAAAGGTAGAGGAACTGACTCGGCGTATCCGGGAAGGACGTATTGAGTTAGGTGCTTTACATTCCTCCGTTTCCGCCGAGATGCTGAATCGAGAGTTGATGGCCCGTCTGTTCTACACTCCCAATCGTACCATCGTCGACATGTTGGGCATCCCACCTCAATCAACAGCTTTGTTAAACGACGTTGAAGGTTTTCCGCGTTCCCTGCCAACCTATCTGAAGGAAGCAGGCATCCCTTATTTCTACCACGGCCGTAATAACCTGGAAGATCAGATGCGTCCTGCATCAGCGAATCCGGCCTATTACTGGATGTCGCCTGACGGCGACAAAGGGCATATGCCGCTCTTTCTCACGCAACATTACCATTGTTCCGAGCACCGCGGTGACCTGAGGGGTCTCACGGAACCATACATTGCGGGCTGGCTGCAGAGCATGGAGCAGTCAACATGGTTGACCGACATCCGAAACGGTTTACTTAAAATTCCCGATTGGTTGGGAGGAATAGAGCAGGCAAAGTGGTCCAGCAGTTCCCTTCTTTCGCGGGAATGCTGGGATTTCAGCCTCCCCGTATTCGACAATTCACCACTTATCCGCGCCTGGAATCAGAAATGGAGTTATCCGAGGGTGATCAGTGCAACAATGACAATGTATGTCAATGATCTTGCATCCCAACTGGACAAGGAAAAGATATACGTATTCGACAAAGACGCTCCGAACTCATGGTCTGACCAGCACTATGCAGATTTTGAGGCGACTTCATTGTCGCGAATCATCGGAAGCGCAGTTCCAGACACAGAAAAGTTCGGTGCGCTTGCGGCAGCTTTAGGTGCGAAGGTCACCAGCAGCCTGGAACTATCGCAGGCATATCATCTCCTGCTGGTCTACGCCGAACACACGATGGAGGCATATTCCGAAGGAAGTGTGCAAGCTCCTCCCACGTTGAAGAATGAAAAGTCCGCACTGGAATGCTATTACGAAACTGAACGCTCCATGCACCGAGCCCTTGTCGAAGAAGCCCGAGCCGTCTCCGAGCGGGCATCGTTGGCGGTGTTCGCAGGCTTGGACCAGATGATACCCACCCCACAGGGCACAACGCTTATTGTGTATAACTCTCTTACCCGAAAGCGAACAGATATTGTCGAAGTGGACCCCGTGGGATTGGTCTGGCCTTTCCATGTTGTGGACAACATCAGCGGCGAGAGGGCGCCCTGCCAGCGGATGCCTGACGGGCGTATCTTATTTATTGCGAAAGATGTTCCGTCTCTCGGCTATAAGACCTTCCGCGTCATAAAAGGAGAGGTCGAGCAGACAGGCGTTTCAGAGGACTTGACCACTACTGATACAACACTGGAGAACGAATATTACAAGGTCTCCTTCAACCCCAAAAATGGCGCCATCGCCAGTATCTGGGAGAAGCAGCTTCGTGTGGAACTGGTTGACCCGAAGGCAACCTGGCAGTTGAATGAGTACCTGTATCACTACGAGGGCAATTCCGATAAGGCCACTGGCTGGTACCGCATCGAATCAGCGGAGCTTTCTCGGGCCTCCGGTCCCATCGCAGCGGTCATGACGTCAAACGTGAAAGGAAACGGCATTACAGGCATCCGCCAACAGGTGATCCTCTACAAGGCTCTCAAGCGCATTGACATTATTAACGACCTGCAGAAATCACCCTCAGGCCGAACCTTCCAGGATTATAAGAAAGGCAATAACGTGGGGAAGGAATCGGTCTTTTTCGCCATCCCTCTAAACGTTCCCCAATTTCAGATCCAGCATGAGCTTGCGGGAGCGGTGGTGGAACCAATTTCGGACCAGAGTGGTGGTTCTACCACTAGCTTCTATGGCATTCAGCATTTCACGGACCTTTCCAACGGGCGTTTTGGCGTAACGGTGGGGACACGAGAATGCGGCCTGGTCGAATACGGGGCTCCGCGCCACAGCGAAACGTGGCGCAACGAATCCATCCTTAAAAAGGTGGAGAACAGCCATGTCTTCCTCTACCCGATGAACAATTGGTTCGGGACAAACATACCGGTTGATCAGCGCGGCGGACCTTACAGGTTGTCGTGGTCAGTGCAGAGCCACGAAGGAGACTGGCAGCAAGGTGGTGCGTTTCTATTCGGTGATGACGTTTCGCACCCTTTGACGGCACGCTTGCTCTCCGCTAAGCGCAAGGGGACACTTCCAGCCGGCGAGGCTTCCTTCCTGGAGATTGATCAGCCTAACATCGCCGTCTCAACCATCAAACCGGCCGAGGCAAACGGAAAGGGGCTGATCTTCCGCTTTAATGAACTGGCAGGCAAAAAAAGCGAAGTCACGATCACCCTGCCATTCCTCAAGACAATTAAGTCTGCCATAGAGACGTCCCTCTTGGAAGTGGACCGTCCGGTTCCGCTTTCGGTTCAGAATGGTAACCGCATTATTTTTTCCATCGGTCGGTACGGGGTTAAGACCCTGCGCATCGTATGCGACGGTGCACCCCAAACTGTGCAGGGAGTTACGGTACGCGCTGCTGCAGACATGCGGGTGGAACTGACGTGGAAGGATGGGGGCGACAATATCGTCCGCTATGACATCTATCGGAGCTCTATGCCGGATTACACGCCTTCCCCGCGTTTCTTTGTCGGTCAAACCACCTCCACGACCTTCACCGACATGCCACGCTACGGTTTTGGACTCTTTCTAAACCGACTGGAGCCGGATACCCCCTACTACTACAAAATTGTCGCAGCTGACCGCTGGAACAATGTGGGTTCGGCCTCGGACGCCATAAAGGTAACGACCTTGAGCTCCAGCGTGAAAAATAGCCTTCCGGTAAAAGTTGAAGGATTGCATGCTTTTAGCGTTTCTCCCGTCGGCACAAGCAATTTGTCCGCGCTGTGGTTCTACACGAATCCGGAATCTGACATAGTCCAGTATCGCATTCACCGCGGAACACTGCCTGGGTTCAAGCCCGACGACAAAAATCTGCTGATGACCCTCGATGCCCTGCAAACCTTCCGGCACGTCACTCCCCACGGTTTCAAAACCGTTGACCGGCAGTTGCGCGAATACGACCGGCAAGTCGTGGCAGACGAGACAGTCTCCCCTGGGACGACTTACTATTACCGAGTTTGCGGTGTGGACAAAGCGGGACAGCCGGGAACGTTTTCAGAGGAGGCCAGCGTGACAACCAAAATTGCAGGTAAAGAGCCGAAATGAAGAAACTTCCTCATAGTACTCCCGCTTAAGGTGTCCATGGCGAATTGATATTTTGACCGATTCTAACGGTGACTGCGCTCCCCAGGTGAGCCAAGTCAAACCTGCGGGGAGCAGCCAACCGCGCCTCTTACGATCTCGCTCCTTCCTTGTTTGGCAAGAGGTAACCTGCCCCTGATGAATTCGGAGGTCAGCCACAAACCGTTCCAACCTCACTTCAACGACGCCAAGTTGACAGTACCCCTGATGCACAAGCTCTTCTTGGGTCAGATCAAATCCCCACAGAACGCTACGACTTTCGGGAGCGTATTAGGTCCCCAAATTAGGTTGCCGACTATTAAAAGGAGGGGCAGGAATCCAGACCGTCAACCGATAACACTGCACCGGGTCATTCTTCTTAACTACTGACTAATTCCCCGGTTCGAATGGTTGGTAAACGCCCAGTGAATTCTCAACTCTGCAACTTCCTCACTTGCGCTAACCTATCTCTTCCCCCGTTTGGTCAAAAACTCGAACGAATTGACAAGCCATCGCTTACAGCTTCCCGCCTTCACGCTCAAATTTCCTTTTCCCATCTTCTGATATGGCCTAAGATTTCGACTCAACTGCATCGTTTAAGAGGGGAGGATCGGAATGGATTGGGCTCGCCTGTTGAACAGGTCTGAGTCTTGTTCCGATGTAACGTAGCCGGAATTTGACCGAGCCCAATTGCGGTCATCACTGAAGGCGAGACTAAAAGCTGTGGCGGTATCAGTCCTTTCGATTTTCTTGGCATACGAGATCGGGTTGGTGAATGTTGACCTACTGGACGGATCACGGCGTAACCGGAAGTTACGAGCCGCATGATCTGCGAGAAAAAAGTAGCTTCCGGACGGCCGACCATGCAGGCCAATCCAAAGGAACCGGTCTCATTTGCTTCCGGCGGAGACAGTACCGGTGGGATTTCCAGCGAAATCACCGGGTTCGTTCTCGACGGATTATTTGCCGCTCAGCGGATTGCGCTGGAGGCTCGAAGGCTCGTATAATGTCCCCATGAGCGATTCACCCGAGCAACAAATGAAATGCATGGAAGTATGGGGCGGCAGCCAACTGACGACCCGGGGTGTCGTCTTCGGCGGGCTGGACGCCTGGGTCTACAGCAAGCCGCATGGACAGGCACAGCGCGGCGGCGACGTTTACTACGCCTCGAGCTGCGCGGCAGGCCGGATCAGCCGCTTGCTGCTGGCCGACGTCTCCGGGCACGGAACGTCGGTTGCCTCGATTGCCGCCGATCTCCGAATGCTGATGCGGCGATTTGTCAATCGTTGGGATCAGGCGGAGTTCGTGCGTTTGTTGAATCAGCAATTCTCCGCCCTGTCAAAAAAGGGAACGTTCGCCACGGCGATCATCAGCACGTTTTTTGCTCCCAGCCGAAGGCTGATTCTGTGCAACGCGGGACATCCTCGCCCGATTCTCTATCGGACTTCCCAACAAGAATGGAGCTTACTGGGTCAGGAAGATTCCCCTCGCTTGCCCGGGCCGTCGAATTTGCCGTTCGGAATCTTGAGTCATCACGGAATACGAGCATTTCGACGTCGAACTTGAGCCGGGCGATTGCTTACTAACGTATACTGACGCGCTGATTGAATCGAGCGACGCCGATGGAGAAAAGCTCGGCGAGGAGGGTGTGCTGCGTATTCTGAAATTGCTAGGTGACGTTAAGCCTGAAGAATTGATTGACATGCTGCTTGGCGAAATCGCCGAGAGATATCCAGAGAATCTGTCTGGCGATGACGTCACGGTGCTGATCGTCCGCGCGAACGGCCGCGCGCAAAGCTTCACGTTGGGAGACAAAATGCGCGCGGCGGGGCGAATGGCAAGCTCGGCGCTTCGTTCACTATTTACGGGGGGGAAAGAAGAACCCCTTTCTCGGATTTGAGTCTGACGAACCTGGGAGGGGGCATTGATACCGGCGGTCGGAACGAAGGCCTCCAGCCACCCCCTCGATAACGTCTGCTCAGCAGCCCGTGGCCGACGGATGCCCAAACCAGCGCTGAAGCCGGCTCGATCCGAACAAAGCCTTCTCGGCCACCAGTGCGTCCGATGGCTCCTGGAAGGTCCCCGTGGGTTTGGGACCGGTCAGGAAGTCTACGTCAACTCTCCCGACCAAATCGTGTCCGAACTCGACATAGCAGGAGCCCTGTCCGGTGTAGGGCCCGGGTGACGGGCCCCCGCGGGACTGGGCGATGATCGCCGCTGCCACGACGCGCGCCGCGCCTTCAGCGAACACACCCGCTTTGGGTGTGCCCACGCCATTTACGTCGCCTATGGCGTAGACACCGGGAAAGCTCGTTTCCAGCGTCTTCTTATTCACCGGCACCCAGCCATAGGCATCGGCGGCAAGCTTGGACTCGACGACAACCTGCGGCACACGATGCACCGGCACGCCGAGAAACAACTGGTATGGCATCTCCGTCCCGTCGCTCAACACGGCCACCTTCCTGCCCGGGTCGAGCACCTGCACCAAGCTGTCCTTCACAAACCTGATGCCGCGCTCCGCGAACGCAGCGAGAATCGCTTTCGAGGTGTCAGGCGAAGGGGGAATGGGCGTCCCGAAGGGCATCACGACCGAGATTTCGGTCGCCTCACGTCGCCCGCGAGCGGTGAGGTAATCGTGCAGCAGCAGGGCAGCCTCACTTGGGGCGGGAGGGCACTTGAACGACTTCCCTGTCACGCCGATGATGGCCGGGCCCCGTTCGAAGCGCGGGAGCACGTCGCGCAATGCGAACGCTCCCGCAACCGTGTAGAACTCGTTGCCGTCTTCCACAAGCCCTGGAGTGGCTGCCGGATCGAGGTCGGCGCCGAGCGCCACCACCAGGACGTCCCCCTCAAACGTTCCAGTGTCAGTCACCACACGACGCGCGGCTGGGTCGATGTACCGCACCGTGGACTGCAGAAACCGCACGCCCGGTTTGACAATGTCACGGTAGGGATGACGCACGTCGGCTGGCATCCGCCGTCCGAACATGACGTCGAGTTTAGAGAAGCCGAAGACAAACGCTTCGCTCCGGTCGATAAGCACGATGTCGATTGCATCGCCGAAGGCCTCTGAAAGAATCGTCGTCAGCTCGAGTCCCCCGAAACCGGCGCCGAGCACGATCACCCGCAATCGCATAGGCATATTGATCTCTCTCCTTACTAAATTGGTTGATTCTCTGCCTGAAGAGTGGCATTCCTGATCAGGAGCGCGACCACCTGTATCAGGCATTCTGAAGGACTGCCTTTGATCTTCGCCGGATGATGCCAACTCCATCTGAGTGCATGGCCCTCGATCAGGAATTGCGCCGTGAGGAGCCTGCGGATTGTCGGCCTTCCGGTTGGATAATATCCGTTCGGAAACGGATAAACACTATTCACGCAAATGTGAAAAGTCAATCTTGAAGTCGTGTTACTAATCCCTATAACTGATAACAGATAGACACGGGCAAGGGATAAGCTATCTCCACTTTGGAAAATCCGATCGTACATCCTGAGCTTGGCATTGAATGTCTCCCCGCGGGCAGCTCGAAGTTGCCTTAGTTCATTTTTGAAATGAAGTGCTAAGCGTTTCGCCAAAGCTTCCTACCGTGAGGCGAGCTCGGCGAGCGATTCCTGTTTACGTAAAGATTTCAAGTAATTGGGAAGGAGTTGCGGCCAACTGATCGGGTTTTTCCTGCTCAAGTTCCTTTCGCGGGATGGGCCCCCACAATGCCGCGACGGTCCAAATCCCGGCAGCCTTGCCAGCTTGCATATCATGCCGGCTGTCTCCCACGTAGGCGGCCTGTTTCTCAGAGATCCCGAACCGTTGGAGTGCCAATAGCAAGGGTTCCGGATGAGGTTTATGTCGAACACTGTCTTCAAGGAAGACAGCGTCGTCAATCAGATCTTCCAGTCCGAAAAGATTCATCCCCCTCAGCCCTAATTCTTTGGTTTTTGAAGAAACAACCCCAATCTGGTAACCACGCTTCTTGAGCTCGGATACCGTTGATGAGATTCCGGGAAAAGCCATTGCCAAGTGGTCGTGATGGATTGTATTGCAGGCTCGGTACTCCTGCACCAACGCTTCTAGTAGAGGTGTGTCGGAACAGAACTCCGATTTGCCTCGGTCCTGAAGCTCCTCATTAAGGAGAATTCGCATCGCTTCGCGTAAAGGAATTCCTATCGTAGCAAGATAACGCTGACGATCCAATTTTCTCCCGTATACCTTTTTCCATGAAAGTTCAAAGCAATGAAGGATCAGCTCGGTGGTATCTATGAGCGTCCCATCCAGGTCGAATAAGACGGTGCTCCGGTTCATCTCTCTGTTTTCTCCCCAATTTTGAAGATCACCGAAAGTTGAATGAGGAAGAATTGATCCCCCAGCTTTCAGCCGAATATTCTCCCGCCTCAATAAAAACCAAATTATTTAGTATGATTCATTCGTCTCATGAAATCACAGAATATATCGGGTTGGGGTCGATAAGAAGAACTGAATCTGGAGAAGGTATATCTTGTCCGCGGAGCGCTCGTGGTTTATCATAAAATCTTGTGTTATTTGATTGATTTCATTCAGGGTACCCGGACATGAATTATCAATACTCACGCATTCCCCTCCTTATTATGCTTCTCATGACGGTCCTGTTCTGGAGGGCTGTCCCGACGGTTGCCGGAGTTGTAGTCACTCCTGCCAACCTTGAAAACACGACAGATTTTGCCAGAGACATTGAGCCGATCTTTCACACAAAATGCTACCAATGTCATGGTCCCGATAACCAGATGGTTGGGCTGCGCTTTGATAAGAAAGAAGATGCACTCAAAGGCGGCTATTCAGGACCTGTTATAGTGCCTGGCAACGCCGCCCAGAGCAAGTTAATCGAACGTGTATCGAGTGACAAGGAGGGTTTCAAGATGCCTCCAGCCGGGAACTCGCTCACAGCTTCCGAAATTGCCGTTCTAAGAGCCTGGATCGACCAGGGGACCATTGGCCGGAGAACCTCCCCACCCGAGCGATTGCGCGAAAGCCTTCACAGGCAGAAAGAAAATCGCACTGGTCCTTTCAGCCGGTCCACCGCCCGCAGGAACCCACGGTAAGGGACAAGTCGTGGATAACGAAATCCCATCGACTCATTTGTATTGGCCAGGTTAGAGTCAGAAGGAATCGCTCCCTCGTCCGGAAGCCGACAAAATCACTTTGATTCGTCGCGTTAGTTTTGACTTGATCGGACTTCCTCCAACCATGGAAGAGGTCAGTGCCTTTTTGATAGATAATCGGCCGGGCGCTTATGAGCGGCTGGTCAATCGCCTGCTCGATTCTCCCCATTATGGCGAACGCTGGGCCAGGCAATGGCTTGATCTGGCACGATACGCTGATAGTGATGGATTCGAGAAAGATCTTCCTCGACCTTACGCGTGGCGCTGGCGGCAATACGTGATTGACGCCTTTAATCGAGATATGCCATTTAATCAGTTTACGGTTGAACAAATTGCGGGGGATTTACTTCCTAATGCAACGCTTGAGCAAAAAGTGGCTACCGGATTTAATCGCAACGGGTTAAAGAACCGGGAAGCGGGTGTTAAGCGTGAAGAGGCTCGATTCGAAGAGCTGGTGGATCGCACGAATACCATTGGCACTGTTTGGCTTGGGCTGACGGTGGGTTGCACGCAGTGCCATGACCACAAATATGATCCTCTCACGCAGAAAGACTTCTACCAGCTGTATGCGTTCATGAATCAGACCCAAGACGTGATGATTGACGCCCCAGTCGCCGGAGAATTGGGCCCCTACCTCCAGTCTCAACCGGAATACCGGAAGAAAAGGAACGAGCTGCTCGCCGAACTCTAGTGCCCCTGAACTTCAGGCGCGATGGGAAGAAAAACTTCGCATGGCGATGGACACCCCTGGCAAGAATCTCGATTGGGACTTCCAGGTGACTGCGATTCGAGCCATGATCGACTCAGTCGACTCGATCCTGCGGCGTAACTCTCGGTGAACGCTCTCTGAAGGAAAACGATAACCTAACCGATTACTTTGTCCAGTCCCCGGGACCCGAGACTGACAAGGACAAACCGTTGAGGGAAAAGTTTAAGGATCTACAGAAAAAGCTGCAGGATCTGGAAAAAACATCCCCCTCACTAAGCCAAGCTCATGTTGTCACGCAGAATCCTGAGTCCACAAAGACATTTATTGCCGTCAGAGGAGACTACCGAAGAGCGGGGATTGAGGTTCAGCCCGAAATTCCAGCAGTTTTCCCCACGCCTCCCAAATCGACTCAAGCGCCGCGTTTAAAATTGTCGCAATGGATCGTCAGCCCGCGACAATCCTTTATCGGCACGCGTCGCCGTAAACCGTATGTGGCAGGAATTCTTCGGTCGCGGAATTGTTCGAACATCGGATGATTTTGGCCTGCAAGGGGACAAACCGACTCACCCGGAGTTGCTCGACTGGCTGGCCAGCGAATTCATGGACCGTGGCTGGAGTGTAAAGCAGACACACAAGTTGATCGTGATGTCCGCAACGTATCGACAATCATCCCACGACCGACCGGAATTAAAAGAGAAGGACCCCGCTAACACGCTGCTCGCCCGGCAAAACCGCCTGCGTCTCAGCGCGGAAGCCATCCGCGATGCCGCTCTCTCCGCCAGTGGATTGCTCTATCCGACGGTCGGAGGCGCGAGCATCCGCCCTCCGCAGCCGGAAAGCGTCACCAAGCTCACTTATGGAAATGCTAAGTGGGAGGAGACGCAAGGCAAAGATCGTTATCGCCGCGGACTCTATATCCATTTTCAACGGACCTCCCCCTACCCGCAATTGGTCAACTTTGATGAGCCGAACGCTAACAATGCCGCCACTCGAACGACGCCGCTCCAATACCCCCTTACAGGCGCTGAATCTGCTGAATGACCCCGTCTTTACCGAGGCCGCCCAATCGCTGGCAGTAAGAACCTTAAGGGAAGCGCCCGGACAACTGGGAGGGACGCCTGGACACGGTCTATGAATTCTGCCTGAACCGAAAACCAAGCAGGACTGAGCATGATCGGCTAGTTCGCTTTTATCAAGATCAACGAGTGCTTTTTGAGAAAGATCCCGCTGCCGTAAAAATTCTGGCCCCGAATCCCATCCCGGGAACCGAGCAAGTTGAAGTCGCCGCCTGGGCGGGCTTAGGACGCGTTGTCATGAATCTGGATGAATTTATAACGAGGGAATAATATCCATGAACTTGGAACAGTTCCGACGAATTCAATCTCGAAGAAATTTCTTGCAGAACTGCGCAGGGGGTGTAGGCATCTTTCGCGTTAGCGGATTTATTGACTGCGGAGGGTCTGACAGCCGCAAGCACCCTTCCAAACGTCAATCCGCTGGCTCCAAAGATCCCTCACTTTCCAGCCCAAGGCCAAACATGTCATCTTCATGTTCATGGAAGGGCGGTCCGAGCCAGTTCGAGTTGTTCGATGAGAAACCCGCCTTGCAAAAATACAATGGGCAATCCCTGCCCCCTTCCTTAACCAAGGACTTGAATCTGGCCTTCATCAAGCCGACGGCTGCGGTAATGGCCAGCCGTTATAAGTTTCAGCCTCATGGCAAATCCGGCGTGGAACTCTCCGAGCTGCTTGCCCCAACTCGGATCCTGCGCGGACGATATTTGCCTGGTCCGTTCCATGCACACGGAAGCCTTTAATCATCATCCCGGACAGCTGCTCTTGTTCACCGGGTCCATCCAGTTCGGGCGCCCGACGATGGGTGCCTGGACGGTCTATGGGCTGGGGAGCGAATCTCAAAACCTGCCCGGGTTCGTCGTGTTGACCTCAGGCGTTGGAACCAGCGGAGGCGCCAGCAATTTCTCCAGTGGATTTCTCCCATCCCACTATCAGGGCACGGTTTTCCGCAATAGCGGAGACCCGATCCTTTACTTGTCCAACCCTTCCGGGATCAATCCAGATTCCCAAAAGCTGGCTCTCAACGCCATTCGTGATCTTAATGATGAGCGCTATCTGAGTACCGGCGACATGGAGATTGCCTCCCGCATTTCAGCCTATGAGCTCGCCTTCCGGATGCAGATGGAAGCCCCCGATCTGCTCAGTTTCGCGAACGAGCCCAAGAGCATTCTCGATATGTACGGCGTGACGAGTCCTGATGATGATCTGAAACAGTACGCCACCAATTGTCTACTGGCGCGTCGGATGATCGAACGCGGGGTCCGATTTATCCTGATGATGGATGCCAGTTGGGATGACCATGTGGAGTTGAATAAGAAACTTCCGAAGCGCTGCAAGAAGATCGATCAGCCAACCGCTGCACTCATCAAGGACCTTAAGCAAAGAGGTTTACTGGATGAAACGTTGATTGTATGGGGCGGAGAGTTCGGCAGAACTCCGATGGTGGAAATCCGGAAACCCGATGATACTGAAAATGCAGGACGCGATCATCACCCCAATGCCTACAGCATGTGGTTGGCGGGTGGTGGGGTCAAAGGCGGGCAGGTTGTCGGGAAGACCGACGAATTCTGTCTCAATATTGTCGAAGACCCCGTTCACGTTCATGACCTGCAGGCGACGATGATGCAATGTCTTGGGTTCGATCATACCCGCCTGACCTACCGGCACATGGGAAGGGATTTCCGGTTGACCGATGTGGAAGGCACTGTCGTCCCCAAGATGTTGGCCTAACTTTTCGGATTTTATCGTATCTCCCGCGCAACTGGATCCCGGACATCAGCTGGTTGGACTTTAAGCTTAACTGCAAAGGAATTTGGTTTCGCACAATTCACCCTCCAATGAGGGGAGATGCTATTTTACCGCCGGAGGAGACCTGGCTCCACCTTAACCTTTTAGTCTCGCTGACAGCATTGTCATATCGTCAATTGGTTTGACCTCTTTGCAGAAAGCCAAGACATCCTGCAACACACCTTGAATCAACTGCTCTTGGGAAAACCTGGAATTTAGCTGAAGAAAAGCTCCTAATCTGGCTTCGCCATATTCTTCCTGAGCTAAATTGAAGGCTTCCGTGATGCCATCGGTAAATAGTAATAAATGATCCCCGGAGTCAATCGTCGTCTCAGATTCTAAAAATACAGGACTCTCCAGAACTCCCAGTACGACCGAATTGGAATGAAGCCGTTCGAGCACCCCCTGTTTCCGAATCACGAATGGTGCGTTGTGGCCTGCGTTGACAAAACGCAAGACCCCGGTCACGGTGTTGAGTTCCCCGTAAAAGAGAGTAATCAAGCTATTTGACGGGATGCTCGTGCAGAGATACTGATTCAGCTTGGTCATCAGTTCGCTCCCGCGAAGTCCAGCTGTGACCAGAGTTCGCAAGCTCCCTTGAAGAAGAGCCATCAAAAGGGCAGCAGGCATGCCCTTCCCGGCAACGTCTCCTAGTACGACAGCAACTTGATGCTCTTCCAAATGAACGATATCACAGTAATCTCCACCCACGGTGTTCGCGGGACGCATGCTGCAGTGAATCGAAATCTGATCCTGCTCAAACGGTTTCGAGGGAATGAGGCCGAACTGAATTTCACGGGCAATCTCGAGATCACTCTTCAGGTCCAGTTTGTCCTTCAGCTCCATAAACAGCAAGGAAATGAAGATGAGAATGGAAAGCAGCCAATAGGCGCCGCCCGGATTACCAAACAGAGAAATGCGAGTGCCATTCTCGTCCGAGTTGACGCCTATGCCGGGACCCCAGCCTAGCAGGAGAGCGAACATCGCAATCAGCAAAAGCAATCCGGCGGGGTGGACTCAGACGGTAAGCGAGCACCAGAAAAAATTTCCAGGCTGTCACAAAGTATCTCTTATACCAGGGCAACCGCTGTAACGCTACGAAGTCCACATCTCGAGCGAAAAATCGAAAGGTGTCTCGCACGTCCCGGCGAACCATATCCCGGACGGCTTCTTTGCTGACGCCCTGAGTAAACAAATCTTTAAGGTTCCAATAGATAGTCCTGAAAAGTCCATGCCCTCGGGTAGAGGCATCCTCACCCGGTCGTGGCCTGGCCTTCTCTTCAAAGCGTGAGCCAAGGTCAGCCAGCCGTTCTCCTAGATGGGTTAATTCAGGCTTAGAAGGCATCCGTTTGTGAGCTCAAGAAAGTTGATTAGTCGGTCCTTTCTTGGAAAGCTTAGTCAAAATCCTGAAAGTATTTCAAATCGATTCTGATATTACGGTTAGGATCACCAGCCCCCTTTCCCCTAGAATTAAGGGGATGCAAGTGCCGAGTCGCAAAAGTTCGATTATTTTCTTTATTGCCCTCGGGGCATGCCTGGTCGCATTCGCGGTCGCCCTTAACGTTGGGTGGGCCGTGCTGCATTGGCGGCAGGTAGCGATTCTTGTCCTGGGGATCATCTTTTTTTTCGCCATCATTGCCGGTCTGATTCTCAACACGATATTCCTCGTGAGGGAAATACGTCGCAACGAGCAGCATGACAGTTTCATCAACGCGGTCACCCATGAACTGAAAACACCCATTACCTCCATTCGCCTTTATCTGGAAACCCTGAAGACTCGCGAAGTCGATGAGAAAACGCGACAACAATTTTACAATATCATGCTCGCCGACAATGACCTTCTCTTACATACTGTCGAACAGGTGTTGCGCGCCGGAAGGCTCACTCATCGCAATACGGCAGCCCACCGAGAACGAATCCCGCTCGGCCCCCCTGGTTCAAGAGCGTATCGACTGGGCTCGAGCCCGATATCATCTCGATGACAAATCTCTCGTGTATCAGGAATTGGCCGATGATGGAGACCCCCCCGTCGTGCTGGGCGACATCGAGGAACTTCGAGCTGTCCTCACCAATCTGTTAGATAACGCCGTCAAATATTCCCTGCACAATAATCAAGTCTCAGTGGAGGCGGGCCCACTCGACAATACCCATGCCGTGATCCGAGTTAACCGACAATGGCATTGGAATTCCAGCTGATCAACTCAAGCGTATCTTCAGAGCGCTTCCATCGTGTCACCAGCCGTGAATCGAAGCGTATCAAAGGAACTGGCTTAGGTCTTTTCATCGTCCGCTCCATTGTCAAGCGACACAAAGGCCGGGTTTTCGCTGAAAGCCCCGGCGTTGGAATGGGAAGTACTTTTATAGTCGAACTACCGAGAGTATGAACAAGCTGGGAGACAGGACTTTACCTTCCCGCCCACTGAGTTGGAAGGAATGCCGAATTGGAAACATAACAACTTCCGTTCCCGAAGTACCACCCAATTATTCCAGACCTTTTGTTCGTGAGAGAAAAAACATAAGATCCAATGAGTGCGGTTTTAATTGTTGAAGACGAACAACATCTTGCCAATGGATTGCGTTTCAACCTGGAAGCCGAAGGATATCAGGTTGAAATCGCTGCAGACGGCGAGACAGCTCTAGAGTCGATCAAGACAAATCCCGAGCGTTTTGATGTGATTCTTCTCGACGTGATGCTCCCCGGGATTGATGGATTCACCGTTGTTTCCGAACTTCGGAAAACGGGGCTTTTTATTCCTGTGCTCATCATGACTGCCCGAGGGCGGCCGGAAGACGTACTCCAGGGCTTCGCCGCGGGGGCTGATGATTACTTGCCGAAGCCTTTTGAATTAACCATCCTGCTGGCCAGATTGGGAGGTCTCTTGCGCCGTCAGCACTGGTTTTTGCGCAGCCATCTAGATAGGACCGCCCAGGAAAATGCCACGGGGCTCCCTTCGGAAAAAGTTCTCCCGAAATCTGTCCATGTATGGACGTGAAGCCGGTCAGGAGCAGTTTCAATTTGATGGAAAAACGATTGACTTTACTATCCCGGAGATTCGAGTGGGGAACCGGATCATCCCGTTAACCTTAATGGAGGCAGGCTTGCTTCATCACCTGGTTCATCACCTGGGGAAAACGGTCTCGCGCAAGTCTATCCTTGAAGAGGTCTGGGGATTGCATGAAGATACGGATACGCGCGCGATTGATAACTTTATTGTCAGGCTACGCAGATATATTGAGGATATTCCTGCTAAACCCAAATTCCTTCTGACCGTGCGCGGGGTCGGTTATCGATTTGTTCCCAAGGCAAGTCAGAAGGCAAGAAGAAACATTGAATCGAAGGTGACCTCCATGAGAATTCTTTGAAGTTGGAGGCTTGAAAGGTAAAGGTTGTATGAGTTCATGGGATGACCCAAAAGCGTTGTGTCATCGTGGGGCAGGATTCGCGGGTGCGGCCACGGCCTATCACTTGACCCAGATGGGCATGAACAATGTCATTGTTTTGGAGCAGGAAGCCGTTCCTGGAATGCATGCTTCCGGACGGAATGCGGCCATGGTTCGACAAGTCATCTCTGGGGAACCCGCCAGTGCAATGGCCCGAGGAGGAGCGGCTTTTCTGCGCCATTTGCCCGATTCGTGGCCTATAGAAACCTGCGTTCCAACAAACCGGGTCTTTCCTGCTCGCAGACGAGAGAGGGTGCGAAGCAGCTTCAAAATGATGCTCTCCTGGCTAAACGTTCGGGCATTGAAGTGGAATGGTTGCCGCTGGATCAGATTATCGCGAAAGTGCCTGTCCTGGAAGGCTCCCCCACAGTCGGTGGAGTCTGGTGTCCCAATGATGGAGTCATTGACATCCATGCTCTCATCCATGGGTATCTCGGAGCAGCCATGGCCTTGGGGGCGGAGGTGCGGTTTTCCGAGAAAATAGACGGCCATCCATTACCCGGGGAAATCGTGTCGCCGCCGTCCAAACTGAAGCCCACGAATTCGAAACCGACATACTGGTTGATGCAGCCGGTGCCTGGGCCGGAGAGGTCGGCACTCTGGCTGGTGCCACTCCTATTTCCTTGTCGCCTTTTCGACGGCATCTATTCGTCACCGATGCTCTCGATTGGGTCTCTTCCGATTGGCCCATTGTCTGGGATGTTTCCCATGAAATCTATTTCCGCCCTGAATCCGGTGGATTACTCCTCAGCCCTTGCGATGAGTCACTCCAGAAACCAGGTCTTCCCACACAGGACCCCGCTGTATTAGAACTATTGGCACACAAGACGATACAATACTTTCCCAAGTTGGCCGACTTGCCCATTCGTAATTCCTGGTGCGGCCTGAGAACTTTCGCCCCGGATCGACGATTCGTCATTGGTTGGGATCCAAAGCTTGAGGGGTTCTTCTGGGTTGCGGGGTTGGGCGGGCATGGAGTGACCGTCAGCTATTCGGTGGGAGTGCTGGCAGCCAGTATGATCTTACAGTCTCGGGAGCACACTCTGGTCAATGAGTTTGCACCGGCCCGATTTCGGGCGAAGAGTTGATCCTTTCATAGGTTGTTCGTGATTAATTTATCTTGAGAATTCGTACCAGAGGGAACTTGACCGCAAAGAACCCAAAGAGCACATAGACCTCTGGGAGCTGATGGTGAATATGAAAGCGTGGCCAGCACCGTTCTACCGCCACAGCGAATGTTCGCAAATGGGTTGACAAACTACAGGAGAGAGACATCCTTAGACTAGCTCTTGGGTGACCGTTCAGAGCACAAGGTTTGACGCCTCTCTCTCTGTGCTCTTTGTGTTCTTTGCGGTTATTAATAAGAGGTGTCGGTTGAAAGACATTCACCAATTGTGCGATTTTGTTCGGCAGACGGCTTATGACATTCATATCTACCACGGGCATGGGCATCTGGAGAAAGTCTATGAGAATGCTCTTGCTCATCGGCTTCGCAAGACGGGTCTCGATGTGAAACAGCAATTCCCCATCAAAGTTTATGATGAAGACAGCACCCTGATCGGAGAGTACCTGGCAGATTTGATCGTGGAAGGGACCTTGATTGTCGAACTCAAGACAGCCAAGGCCTTGGCATCCGAACACGAGGCACAGATTCTCGGCTATTTGAAGTCGACGCGTCTAGAGCACGGGCTCCTGATCAACTTTGGCTCTTACAAGTTTCAAATCCGTAAGTTTGTCTGGACGGAGGGGAAGGTAGCCTCAAAGAACGCCTAGATCGCAGGGCAAGGAATCCTTTCCGTTCTTTGTAGTTGTGATGTCATAAACCGCAACGACAGAAGATCTTTACCAGCCGCTACAAGCTCTATCTGCCCACTGAGGCTGAGCTGAAAGCTGAGATCAAACGTGAACTCTATTTGTTGACGGAACCAGGGGTTGATTTGACCACAAAGAACGCAAAGAGCGCATAGACCTCTGGGAGCTGATGGTGGATATGAAAGCGTGGCCAGCACCGTTCTACCGCCACGGCGAATGTTCGCAAATGGTTTGACAAACTACAGGAGAGAGACATCCTTAGACTAGCTCTTGGGTGACCGTTCAGAGCACAAGGTTTGACGCCTCTCTCTCTCTGTGCTCTTTGTGGTTGAGATGAATTGCATAAAACAGGATACTTAAAATCCTGGCTGGTCATTTCAGTGTTTGACAACTCTGCGACAATAACTAGCCAATTCACGAGTGGACACGAATGTCATCCAAAATAGAAGAAGAGATAAGAAATATTCATTATTTAAATAGGAGGTTTCCTGTGCGTCTGTTCTTTGTTCGGTGTGTTTTGTTTCTAATGCTTTTTGGGACCACCCCTGTTCTCCCCGAAGTTTGGGCTGGCACCAAGCTGATTCAGAGTTGGGCAGCTCCCGGTATCGGAAATTATTCTTTTAACCATATTTTGACTATTTGCATTGCCAAGGACCCGGGGAATCGTCAAATAGTAGAAAACTACATGGCCTTTGAGATCAAAAAGGGCAATCCGTTCCAAGCCTATAATGTCCTTAATGAATCAGATTTCCTCAATAAAGATCAGGCCAAACAGAAAATCCAGCAGTTAGGATTTGATGGAGCGGTCGTCATGCGCCTGCTTCGAGCTCAGGACAAGGTCACCTATGTACCCGGAGCCTATCCACCCTATTATGGAACTTTTTGGGGATATTATGGCTGGGCCTGGTCGTCCCTATATGACCCGGGTTACGTCTACACCGATAAGATTTACCAAGTGGAAACAACCATTTACTCGATCAAGGATGACAAACTGCTCTGGACCAGCGTGACTCAAACCACGAATCCAAAATCTATCGAAGACGCTGTGGCGGGGATCGCCAAGGCGATTTACAAGGAGATGGGAAAACGTGGTTTGGTCAAGTGAGAGTTTAGTGAAGGGAGCTTGATGGCATATTGGCCGGCTTAGCCACCTTCCGTAAGGCGATGCGGAGTACTCCATATCCCGCAACGCCAGCCAGTGTTGAAGCGGCCAGGATGCCCAGCTTGGCCGGGCCAATCAGAGTCCCGCTCGGAAAAGCGAGATCCGCGACAAAAAGCGACATCGTAAAACCAATTCCCGCCAAGATGGCCGCTCCATAGATCTGTCCCCAAGTGACTCCCGGAGGCATTTCGGCTGCACGAAGGCGAATCGCAATCCAACTTGCAAGGGTGACCCCGACCTGCTTACCCACGAAGAGACCCATGAGAACGCCGAGACTGACGGGATTGACGAACGCACTGACGACACCGGCGTTGACCGCTACACCGGCGTTGAAGAGCGCGAATAACGGGATGATGACGTAGGCCGTCACCGGATGGAGATAGTGCTCAAATGAGAGTCCAGCTGGGATCACGTCCTTCGTGGCAATATGCAATGTTTCGATGGCATCGATCTGCTCTCGAACAAGAGTCGTGCTCTCAGATGCGAGATTGTTTTCAAGGGTTCCAATGCGGTCACGGGCAATGCTGAGGAATTTCTTGGGCTCAATGCGTGGGCGTACCGGCACAACCATGGCGACGAGAATCCCTGCCACGGTGGCATGCACACCGGACATCACAATCGCCACCCAGACACCAATAGCCAGGACCGCATAAACAGAGGCAAGCCGGATTCCCAACCGTTGCGCGACAACCAGCAGAGCGAGAAAGACAGCCGCGGCGAACAGTGCCCCTACTCGTATATGGTCCGTATAGAACACGGCGATCACGAGAACGGCTCCCAGGTCGTCCGTAATGGCTAGAGCCGTGAGAAACAGTTTGAGGCCCACCGGGACGCGCGAACCCAGCAGGGACAAAATTCCAATGGCAAAGGCAATATCCGTCGCCATGGCAATGCCCCATCCGCGAGCCCCTTCGCTTCCAGCGTTGAGACTCAGGTAGATCAGCGCGGGCACAACCATGCCACCTACGGCCGCAGCGACAGGGAGAACGGCCTTCTTGAAAGATGAGAGTTGGCCGACCACGATTTCTCGCTTGATTTCCAAACCGACGATGAAGAAGAACAAGGTCATCAAGCCGTCATTAATCCAGTGGTGCAGAGACAACGCAAACTTCGAATCCCCCCATGAAAGCCCAACCTTAGTTTGGAGAATATGACTATACAGCTCGGATCTTGAAGAGTTCGCCCACAGGAGGGCGACAATCGTACACAACAGAAGAAGGATGCTGCTCGTTGCTTCAGACTTAAAGAAACGTGCGAAAGCATTCCGCTGGCTACTGACAGTAGAGCTGTTTCCCGAACTCATTCCCTTTTCCTATTGCGAAGACGGATCGTTCCAAGTGAGCGGTTCATTATTAGGCCGACATCCTATAATCTCGCATCATTTGTGTCCAATAAAATGGGGGACATTCAGAAGCCACTGTTTACCCTGAAACAGGCCCCAAGGCTATGATCCCACTGGGTTCTTGGAGGGTAGAAAGAGAGCACGCAATCACGACATATATTGCCGCAATGTGCGGTGGGACAATAGTACCTTGGTTGACGTTTCGCCATGGGTTGCTAGCATGAAGAAGTTTTTGCTTCGCAGTATACGGGCCATTCTGGTCATCTTTACAGGGGTATAATAAATGTCTATGGGTTACTCCACCATTTCAATTCCAGATTCGAAGATTCCCCCAGCCATTTCCCCGCAATTCCAGCATCTTCTGGACACCTATGTCAGTGAGACAAATAAAGTCGCCTCGGTTTGGGGAAAGTTCACCTTAGATGATTTGAGTTTTAAGCCACATCCACGATCCAGCAGTGTGCTCGAGATCCTGAAACATCAACTCCTCTCAGAGCGGCGATTTTTTGGAGAGTTTTTAGACTCTCCAGAACCTGCTCCCGCTCAGATCCTACTCGCCCAGGAAACGCCGGGAGATTTTGCTTCCCGCCTGGTGGAGTTGGCAGTGCCACGATTGAATTTTCTCGCCGCTAAGGAAGAACCTTGGTGGCTCGAGAAAGTTTGTTTTTTTGATGTGGAAAGGGAAAGAATTTGGATCTTCTGGCGCGAGTCCTGCATACAGCCCATCATCGAACGCAACTCACGGTTTACTTGCGGCTGCTGGAGAAGGATGTCCCTTCGACCTATGGACCGACCGCCGATGTTTCACTTGGAGGGAGCAGATCCAACCAATAGCATTGACGCTGCTGGTCGAAAATGAAGCCTTATCATATTTGAAGATTGGTGTTCCCGTAAATCTCGGGTGGCGCACCCATTAGAAGGCCTTTGTCAATAGAACAAACTACCCCTTGAGTGCGACGTAGACTTTTTTGCAAAGGCTCCCTTGCCAGATTCCTTTCTCGATCTTCAGAGCTAGCGGCTCATCGAGGACCGTACGCTGTCTACCGGCGGCCTTAGCTGGGTCTACGGGCTAAATTCCTTAGCTTTCTCCAGCCATGATTCGAACTGGAGAAGGCGGAAGGATCCCGGCCGAGTTTTTGAACCACGCACCCAGGGTTTTCTTGCTTGAGGATCGGCTCGTATCGAGTCCGTCCATGCACCCATCAGGATCAAGGCTATCGAGGACCATTGGCCTCATTAGCCCCTGGCGCCGTGCGGCGCCCCAGAAAATCGTTGGTACCAGACCGTGTCCAATGGGCGTGACCGGGTCACAGAATCGGTGGTTCTCCAAGCCAACCGGCTTGGACCAGCGCCGGGCAGGCTCGCGGTCTGGGCGTGCTCGAAAACATCAGCCTATATCGGGACGGGGACTGTGTCCAATCAGACAGCTGGATTTACACCAGCGCCACCCAAGGCTCACAGCCCCCACCCAGCTTTAGCTGCTGAACAAGCGGGTCGGTTCAAACCGCACCTGATCTCGCAGCACATAATAACAGGCCCGCGCCAGCTTGTGAGCCAGGGCCTTAATTGCCAGCGTCCGATTGACGGCGGCTGTTTTCCGTTCCACAAATCGTCGGGCTGACCCATACGACCGGGCCGCGTGGGTCGCTGCCTCCACAAAGGCCCAGGCCAGATACCGGTTGCCGTTATGGCGGTTGTTCTCCCCTTTCTTCTTCTGGTTGCTCAACCGGGTGCTGGCGACACAGCGGCAGTAAGAGGCGTAATCACCGACTTGAGGGAATCGCCCGATGTCGCCGGTCTCCAGCCAGATGGTCAGGGCGAGAATTGGTCCCACCCCATAGACACTTTGCAACAACTCAAAGGAGGCTTCCGGCTTGGCCTGGCTCTTGAGCTGTTTCTCAATGACCGCAATCTGTTTGTCCAGAGCCTGGATCACCAGCAGCGAACTCTCCACCGCCAGCCTCCGTTCCCGGTCGGGAAACAACTCCCGAACCTCGGCGACACTCAGCTGCCGAATCGGGGTGTCGGGACTGCGCCGTCCCTGGTGGCGACTCAACAGATTGTTGACGTGCAATAACTGACTGGTGCATTGCCTCACCAGAAAACTGCGTTGTCGCAACAGATCTCTCAGTGGCCGCTGCCCAGCCGGGTAAATGTAGCCGGTTGGCAAAAGCTTCAGCCGCAGCATCTCCCCCAGCCAGCGCGCATCTGACTTGTCGTCACTGTACTTGAGCCCCTGGTACTGCTGCATCGCATTCGGGTTGGCCAGCTTCACCGAGTAGCCCGCTTCCTTCAGTCCATCCACCAACCAGTACCAGTTGTAGGTCGACTCCACGGCCAGCTCCACAATCTGCTCTCGATACGGCTCTAGTTGCTCTAGCACCACCATCATCTCATTGGGCAACCGACACCGATGCACCACGATTCCTCCTTCGTCCAGCAGCACCAGATAACTGTTGTTGGCATGCAGATCGATTCCGCCATATAGTTTCATCAGAGGTCTCCTTTCGGGATTAAGTTCGGTACTTAACCCTGAGTCTATCCCATTCGGATAGACTCAGGAGGCCTTCTAGATGATTATCAGACATGTGGTTTGCGCATGTCTGCGTGAGATAAATGTTTCAACAACAAAGTGGCTCTTCAGCTGATGCAGGAGTCCTCGGGTTTACAGTTAGTAGAGGCATAGAATATGGGTAGCCACGATTGACCGGCACGTTATGCCGGTCAATCGTGGACAGCGAATAACCTGAGTACAAGCCCCCGATAGCCGCAAAAAGCGCGTCAATCTTGGCTACCAGCTTTCCAGGTCTCGGCCCCCCCATTTTCCCGCAGAGCATGGCTGCAAACAGGTCGCTCCTGACGGAGCTGCGATCCTTGCCAAACACTCTATTCTAGAGACAGGCCGCCGCGACGCGGCTTTGCCCGAGTGTAGCGCGGACCCGACTTTCGGGTCCGCGGCTTTTCTCCTCTCCGGTGTCAAATAGCCGCAGAGTTGAAAATCAACTCGGCGCTACCTGCTACGTCTGCGTCCACGCAGTTTACATATTCCAACAGGCACAAAGATAACAAGCCCCCCCAGAATTGCCAGTGGGCCCAGAACCTCGGAGCAGGCAATAGCAGAAAACAATAGTAGATGACTCCCGAAATCGCCGGGTGGCGCACCCATGACCATTCTTTCTCCTCGCAGACATGCACACTGCGCATGTCTGATAATCATCTAGAAGGCCTCCTGAGTCTATCCGAATGGGATAGACTCAGGGTTAAGTACCGAACTTAATCCCGAAAGGAGACCTCTGATGAAACTATATGGCGGAATCGATCTGCATGCCAACAACAGTTATCTGGTGCTGCTGGACGAAGGAGGAATCGTGGTGCATCGGTGTCGGTTGCCCAATGAGATGATGGTGGTGCTAGAGCAACTAGAGCCGTATCGAGAGCAGATTGTGGAGCTGGCCGTGGAGTCGACCTACAACTGGTACTGGTTGGTGGATGGACTGAAGGAAGCGGGCTACTCGGTGAAGCTGGCCAACCCGAATGCGATGCAGCAGTACCAGGGGCTCAAGTACAGTGACGACAAGTCAGATGCGCGCTGGCTGGGGGAGATGCTGCGGCTGAAGCTTTTGCCAACCGGCTACATTTACCCGGCTGGGCAGCGGCCACTGAGAGATCTGTTGCGACAACGCAGTTTTCTGGTGAGGCAATGCACCAGTCAGTTATTGCACGTCAACAATCTGTTGAGTCGCCACCAGGGACGGCGCAGTCCCGACACCCCGATTCGGCAGCTGAGTGTCGCCGAGGTTCGGGAGTTGTTTCCCGACCGGGAACGGAGGCTGGCGGTGGAGAGTTCGCTGCTGGTGATCCAGGCTCTGGACAAACAGATTGCGGTCATTGAGAAACAGCTCAAGAGCCAGGCCAAGCCGGAAGCCTCCTTTGAGTTGTTGCAAAGTGTCTATGGGGTGGGACCAATTCTCGCCCTGACCATCTGGCTGGAGACCGGCGACATCGGGCGATTCCCTCAAGTCGGTGATTACGCCTCTTACTGCCGCTGTGTCGCCAGCACCCGGTTGAGCAACCAGAAGAAGAAAGGGGAGAACAACCGCCATAACGGCAACCGGTATCTGGCCTGGGCCTTTGTGGAGGCAGCGACCCACGCGGCCCGGTCGTATGGGTCAGCCCGACGATTTGTGGAACGGAAAACAGCCGCCGTCAATCGGACGCTGGCAATTAAGGCCCTGGCTCACAAGCTGGCGCGGGCCTGTTATTATGTGCTGCGAGATCAGGTGCGGTTTGAACCGACCCGCTTGTTCAGCAGCTAAAGCTGGGTGGGGGCTGTGAGCCTTGGGTGGCGCTGGTGTAAATCCAGCTGTCTGATTGGACACAGTCCCCGTCCCGATATAGGCTGATGTTTTCGAGCACGCCCAGACCGCGAGCCTGCCCGGCGCTGGTCCAAGCCGGTTGGCTTGGAGAACCACCGATTCTGTGACCCGGTCACGCCCATTGGACACGGTCTGGTACCAACGATTTTCTGGGGCGCCGCACGGCGCCAGGGGCTAATGAGGCCAATGGTCCTCGATAGCCTTGATCCTGATGGGTGCATGGACGGACTCGATACGAGCCGATCCTCAAGCAAGAAAACCCTGGGTGCGTGGTTCAAAAACTCGGCCGAGATCCTTCCGCCTTCTCCAGTTCGAATCATGGCTGGAGAAAGCTAAGGAATTTAGCCCGTAGACCCAGCTAAGGCCGCCGGTAGACAGCGTACGGTCCTCGATGAGCCGCTAGCTCTGAAGATCGAGAAAGGAATCTGGCAAGGGAGCCTTTGCAAAAAAGTCTACGTCGCACTCAAGGGGTAGTTTGTTCTATTGACAAAGGCCTTCTAATGGGTGCGCCACCCGATGCTCAATCAGACACCTCGTTGAGCTGCCCTGGCCTTCCAGTTTTTTGACACAATAGTAGCTCAACACGCCAACGGTTATGATTTGCACAAGGCCTGCTAGGACTGCATGAGGGAATGGATGGTAGACTGCTTGCTTGATGGCTCCGAGAACGATCACCGTCCCGACTGAAAAAGCCAGGCTGAGCAGCCCAAATCGGAAGACCAGAACGTAAGCTCCCCACATCAATAATCCTGAGAGGAGACCAGAAAAGGCCCAGTACTTGATGCTCTCAATTTCCTGCAAGCCCGCCAGAGACAATCCCAAAATCAGGAAAAAGAAAAAAACTACCAGCTTCTTTCGTGACCAACTGGCAGACAGTCGATCCGCAAACACAAAGTAAAGCAAGATCATGGCAATGCTATTGATCAATTCGGTGACCGCGCCCAAGGCACTATCCAGCAGGGGAACATAGGTACCCCAGTGCCCGTAATCTGCGAATCGTGGGGCGAGCGAAGGCGCGCCAAAATGATTTAATAAAGCGAGCAGCCCTGAGAAAATCAAAGCCACCGAGACTCCCCGGATCCAAACAGTGTCGGGCTCGAATCCGGTCTTTTCCGAGAGCTTTGTTTGTAGATATCCCATTACCAACGCTACGAACGAAGACTGCAGCAAGATGCTGACAAGCCCGCCGGTGATGGTCTTAAATAGCTGATGGGTCACGGGCTCTGCGGTAGAAAGGTTCGAGAGGGTGACGGGCCAGTGATTGACGAAGCTCACGATATGGGCGAGACCGGAAACGGCAAAGAAGAAAAGAAAGGTTGAAACCGGAAATTTCCTACGGCTCCACTGCACAATCGCCATGATCCCGGCCACTAAAAACCCCAATAAGAGAAATGCCCAACAGCAGATGACGATCAGGTCTCGTAATGTATCGACCTGGCGGTTTCCCGTCGTTCCCACTCTTCCGGGACGAAAATATAAAAATAAGCATCTGCCAATTCTTTTCCTGCCAGAAGGATAACCGTTCGAGCCTGGCCTTCCTTTAAAGGATATTTTTTCGGGTCAGAAAAAGTGAAAGTCCAATCCGTGCGAGCTGGAAGCTTGCCAGGCACAGCGGAAATTTCTTTTAACCCATCAGGCTCTAACCGCAATGCCGCTCTTAAGGATTCATGAGCTAACGCTCGAGCTTGAGCCTCTGGCAGACTGTCACCCGGAGCTTTTTCCGGAAGGATATGCTGGAAGCGGATGACTTCGCCGCTCGCTCCGATGTCCACGTGGTATTCTTCCGCCCGTTTCGCGACATCCCCACTAAATCGTGCAAATCGTACATTCCATCCAGGAGGCGGCAGATAGGGATCCATTAGCTGCTGGTAGATCTTCCGGCCGCCAGTCTGCCAGACAAATCGGTCCTGGGAATCCACATTGCCGCGAATCGAAGGGTAAACCTTCCATTCCGAATTCAGCACAACACCTTTTTTCTCGAGGGTCTGGCGCGCGATTTCTACCGCGGAGCGGCGGCCTACCGCAATAAACGGTCCATCTTGGTTGAAATTTGTGCTGGTAATCCAAAGGGCTATTCCAATCAATGCCCCAACCATTAACCAACGCAACGAGACCCTAGGGCGAAGTTCTGTGATCTCGGTCACTCGAGTTGCGCCCGTTTCGATCCTTTGTTCACTGGGCTTCCAGGCACGATTGTATGCCTCTTCCGGGACAGTCCCCCAGGCTCCCTTTTTAAGACGTGCCCGCAAAACAACCCACAATGGAGTGAGGGTCAACAGGATGACAATTGCCCGATCGATCCAAATGCCCTTCGCCGTGGAGATGAAGAGAGGTAAGGAGAACCAGACCACATCAAAAACAAAATGAGAGATGATGGAAGTCAGCAGTCCGTAGGTCAGATAGATTCCTCCGAAGACAAAGGAGGGAATGATCAACTCAACGAGCCGTGCATAGGCTGGCTGGCTGGGATAATTGGCATGGCCGGCGCCAAAGACCAGGGCTTGGAGGATAAATGCGATCACGATACAAAGATTTCTCTTGCCCAGCCGTTGTCCAATGAGAGCTGCGCCAGCGAGGGGCACGGCCCGGAAAAGACATTCCTCCCAGAACCCTGCCTGGAGGGATTGAGCTACCCCCGATAGCCACGGCAGATAAGTTGCCAACAAGTTTGGCTCAAACAGTGCATCGGAAGGGGTCCACCATCCAAAATGCCGGGTCGTGACAAAGTAAATCGCCACCACAAACGCAAAGTCGAAACCAACGATCAGGTATCCGCCAAGGGTGCGTCCTAAAACCGAATAGCTGCTGGTTGTGTCCGGTGACCAGAGTTTCCAAAGTTGGATCATCTGGGGGAAGGCTTTTCGGGTCAACCCCTCTGCCGCCATAAATGTCAAGGTAAGAACCATTGTCCAGAGTGCAAAACCGCCGATTTCAGAGAGAATCTCCTTAGTCAAGAAAGCGCGCGCAGAAAGTGCGGTCTCGTATGACATCCAGCTCAAAGGCAAGGCGCTCAGACCACCCAGTAAATTCAGGAAAGCAATAAACGCAGCCCAAGCCAAAGGTTTTTTCCAGCTGACCCAGCGTTGGCGAAGCAAAAAGAAGAGTCCGACGACGCATCCCCCTCCAAGGTAAAGAATCAACACCAAGTATTGCGCGACGGAGGCAAGGGTTTCATTAGCTGAACGCATCTCTTCGTAACGGCGTTCAAAAGCCTCCGGGATCTTGATGAAGTGCGTCAATTCCGTTAAACGATCCCCTCCCACCACGAGTCGCAAGCGATACAGACCTTCTCCCATTTTTTGATTCGGGCGTTCGTAAACGAAAGTGTGATCGCGCCGTCCTCCAGGCCGCTCTTCCTGTGAAGTTTCTACGGCCACATACTGGTTGAGGAGGATTTGCCATTGTTCAGTGGCAGCCTTCTCCGCGATGATCCGGGCCTCTTCAGGGGAAAGACTGGCGCCGTGAGCATCTTCAGCCAGTCTCTCGCGAAAACCATAGGGTTTGCCATCCGGTGTGAAACGAATCACGGTTTCGTTAGGATCGCCCTCCTTAAAATGACGCACCCGCCACAGGTAAGGAGAATAAAATCCCCCCTTTAGCAACTCTTTAAAGGCTCTGCTCCCGCCGACTTCCAGTTCAACGTAGTTTTGCACCTCGCTATCAAGGTCAAAGGAAGCGGCAGGAGAGTAATCCTTAGGGCCCCATTGGTACTTGGCAGTCAGATCTGCAGCCAACTTGAGCGCGCCGGCTCGATCCATGCTCAAGTCGAGCGTGACGATGGGAAAAGCTTCCGAAAAATATTTAAAGGTGAAGAAGATTCCCGACAAGGAAATCAAGGCGAGTACGATCCAGAAGGCGGGCTTGCGTGACATGAAACCTCCAAAGTAGTCGGCACTGCTTCCAGTTCTTCCAGGAACCTGATGTTAGGAGAAATGGGTGCCTTCAGTTGTTTTTCCGACTTTCTATGAAAAGAATTCTAGCTAGTTTCTGTCGCTAAATTCGGCAACAAGGCTCCCCTCCATTGGATAAGGAGGGGCAGCCGCAGCCACAGGCCGCGGCGGGGTGGTTCGAACAATCCTGGAGAGGCCAAGCCAGTATCGGTATTGCGGCAACTCACACCACCCCTGCGGCGTTGCGCGCCACATCCCCTCCTCAGCTGAGGAGGGGTGTCTTCATGCAATCATATAGTTTCGGGACAGAAACTAGTTAGCCCGCTGCCTCCCCGCCACACGCGATCGCATGTGATCGCTCACTGCGTCGTCTGGCGTCAAACCAGCGTCACCCTTTTTCCCTCAGGACACCCGGGAGCGTTCGTACAGCCCTTGCAAGCTGTTGAGAACCTCCGCTGCGTCCCCTCCGGCCCGCAAATGTTCCTGAACGATGAGGCCGGCGTGTCTCTCTAATTGAAGATACCCTTTATACCTCGGCCGCAGGTAAGCCCGATCCAATGCCGCCAGGGTATTCTGGAAAAAATCAAGACTCTCGAGATTTATGGTCTTGTCCAGCCATGCCTTGCGATGACCCGGTTGCCCTCCACTTTCAAAGTAGAGGCCGCGCTGGCATAACGGACTGGCAATGAACCGGGCATATTCCAATGCTTCCTGAAGATGCTGGCAACGCGAAGAAATCGCCAGCCCTTTTCCTCCCAGCGCACTGCGGAGCGGCCCTTGTTCCTCGAGCGTCACCAAGTCTCCAAATTGGAGGCGATAACTCGCATATCCATTGCGGGAATAATTCACATAACCAATTGCAAAAGGGCAGTATCCAATATTGTCATGAGAGGCCATCGCCTCAAACAAGGTAACAGGGTCCCACGAGTAACAAACTTCCGGACACAGATTCATCAGTTCCCGTAACAGGCTGAGGGCTTGCACGCCAACGGAATGACTGACCAGATTCCCGCCCCGACTGAAGGGGTCTTCCCCCAGCGAGGAACAGAGCATATAGAAATTTAAGAGGCAGTCGAGGGGAGTTCCTGGAACGGCCACCCACCCTCGCCGAGCCAGATTGATCAGCTCCTTCCAAGTCTTGGGGGCCGTGAGTCCTGACTGTTCGAGCAAAACCGAGCGTCGGGCACTCACCGGAGCGGCCGCATCAATCGCCAGGGCCCACTGGTGGTCCTCCCATTGATAACTCTCATGCGACTTGCCAACGGAATGCTTCGCTTGATCGTCCAGAAACTCTTTGGGTAAATGCTCATCCAGCGGAATCAAAAGGCCGCGTTCGACAACTTCACCAAGAGATGAATGATCCACCACCAGCAAATCAAATCCATCGGCCAGCCCTTCGACCGGATCTTCGCTAAAACTCTTCAGGTGGCGCTTCTCCCAGGCGACATCAAATCCCGGAACGATTTCAGCAAATCGCTGCGCCGTGGCGACCATAGGCAAATACCCACGGGTGTGATTCCAGGTGATCCCGCGCAAACGGATCGTCATCCAGCTCTCCCCTCGGCCATGTGGCCATTCCCTTCTCCGCTTCCTATTCAGAATCTTGAATAAACCAAAAACCGCGCCCCATGCTACCAATCCACTGCAGGCGATTTTCATTTGCGAATCCTATTAGTCTAAATAAAATGACACTTTGTCAATGTGGATTTCGTAGTGATGGAGAAGACAGCCCGAACCGCTCTCACGTTAGTGAGGTCAACCTATTGAGGATTACAAAACATAATGACGCACCCTTCATCCCCAAGCCCTTCTCCCATTGGGGAGAGGGGCGCCGAAGGCGGGGTGACGGGCGAAGTGCCCCATGAAACGGCCTCTGAAATTATCACCCTGATTTGCACACCGCGATAACAGGTGCAATGGCGAGACTATGACCATTCACCCTTTTGAAGAATCACGAATAGGAGACTTAAGTTCATGAGTCATGAAAACAAAAAAAGCCTTGTCGATCGACTGGCGGCCATTCCGTACACAGGTGCTATCAGCGATATCCTGGATGAGATGGGATTTACCAACCAGGTTTTACCTCATTCCATTCAAGCCATTCAACGCGGCCAGACACTGGCGGGTCGTGCGATGACGGTCCAGGGTGAGTTGGTGGCCAGTACCGATCCGGAAGTTGTCTTCCTTCCTTTTCTCAAGATGCTGGGCGATCTTCGCCCTGGCGATGTCATTGTCAGCCAACCCAACGACAACACCTGCGCCCATATTGGGGAACTCTCGTGCGAGACCGCGAAATTTAGAGGGGCGCGAGGAGCTGTCATCGATGGGGGGGCGCGGGATACGGATTACATTCTCAAGCTCGGGTTCCCTATCTTTTCCCGGTATACTACCCCGCTGGACATCGTCGGTCGCTGGCGGCTCGTGGACTACAAAACACCGATTAAGATCGGGACCGTCGAGATTCAGCCAGGGGACTATGTATCAGGCGATCGTGACGGAGTGCTTATCATTCCGCAAACGATCGCTGAAGAGGTGATCACGAAGGCGGAGGAAGTCATCCACACTGAAAATCTGCTGCGGAAAGCAATTCTCGAGGGAGTCCACCCCGTAGACGCGTTCAAGCGATATGGACGATTCTAATTTCTAGGGGCGAAGCCGGATTTCACACCACCAACCGCCGCATGAGGTCATGCGGCCTACAACCGTTGTAGGCCGGGTGACTCCACCCGGCGCAGTGCATATCTTGAATTCAGTGAGAAAACAGGAGAAGATACTTTCGTTATGAAACCAACAGACAAGAAAATATTGGGGAAAACGGGATTGCCCGTCACTCGATTGGGACTCGGCTGCGCTGCCCTGGGCGGCCTTTACGGGGATATCCCTGATCAGCAGGCAACGGCGGTCGTCCAACAGGCGTTAGGGCTCGGAATCAACTTGTTTGATACGGCTCCACTCTATGGCTACGGGAAAAGCGAAGTTCGCCTGGGCAACGCAATGAAGGGAGTTCCACGGGACCGTTATGTGCTTTCCTCAAAAGTGGGACGTTTGCTGGTTTCGGTAGAGGATGGCGATCGAAGTCAAGACGCCTTCTGGGGCAGTCCCCCTCCGGTTCGCCCGAAATTTTATTTTAGCTATGATAGCGTCATGCGCTCCTTTGAAGAGAGTCTGCAGCGGTTGAAACTCGACCGGATCGATATTCTCCACATCCATGATCCTGACGACCACTGGGAGGAGGCTATTCAGGGGGCTTATCCGGCACTGGATGAATTACGCCGCCAAAAGGTGATTCGCGGCGTGAGTGCCGGCATGAACCAATGTGAAATGCTGGCGCGTTTCGCTCGCGAAGGAGACTTTGACTGTTTTCTGCTGGCAGGCCGTTACAGTCTGCTGGAGCAGGGGGCATTGGACGAACTATTTCCCTTGTGTCAGCAGAAGAACATCGGAATCATGCTCGGCGGGCACTATAATAGCGGGATTCTCGCCAGCGACTTGAGTCCGGGCGCCAAGTACAACTATGAGGATGCCTCGCCCGAAATCCTTGAAAGAGCACGAGGCATTCAGGCAGTCGCGGCTCGTCACCATGTTTCGCTTAAGGCTGCCGCCACCCAATTTGCACTGGCTCACCCCGCCGTGACTTGTTTGATTCCGGGCACTCGGGTTCCAGAGCGGGTTGTGGAGAATTTTCAGGCCTTCGAAGAAAACATTCCACAAGCCTTCTGGGCTGAATTAAAGAATGAACGATTCATCCGCGAAGAAGCCCCGGTGCCAGGCTAGTTTCTGCTTTGCCAGAGTTCCGTTCCGACGGCCAGATCATTTGATGACAGGGTTGGTATCCGCATCATTGGTTCACGTCTTGCAATCTCCACACTTTCAACCGAGTCTTCACAGGAAAACGCCTGATGCTTAGTGCAGCTTTTCGCAAATACGGCACGCTAACACCGGGTCGGTGACCCGGACCTGGAGATCGGACATTTCCGCTGCCCTGAAAGGGCAAGATAAAATAGCCGAGGGCAAAGTGGAGGGCGAAGCCCGGAACAGCGCCCTGGGTCAAGGGCCACCCGCGAAAGGGCACCCTGGAGGGGTGCAACACATCTCTCGTCCGGATTGTCGTGCCCTTCAGGGCGCCGATGATTCATTGGGATCTCAACCCAGGGCGGCGCTGCGGGACCTTACCCCTCCACTCTGCCCTGGGCCAGATTGTGGCGGCCCTTCAGGCCGCTGGATATCTGAAAGACTGCGCCGTTACTGAATCCGGGGTACCAACAATTGTCCAATCTCCAGCACCGGGTCGGTGACCCGGCCTACAACTTTGAAAGCTTGGGGCTTTCTCACCCCCCTCACAACCTCATAAGGTTCTGATCGGGTGGGCGAATCGTGTCCGAATGTGATAGAATTTTGCGGTTTGTCTTCATGAGACTGGAGACCTCATGGCTGTATTCATTGGTTCGCTGTTATCGGAAACTTCTCGAACTTCAGCTTTGAGTCTGCAAGAGTCAGCCGGCAAACTCCGAACCTTATTGGCCAAATGCAAAGTTACAGAAAGGGAAAATGCACCTACTCGATCAAAAAACCTTAGATATGCTTTGGTATGACGGCAACGCCCGCGAAGAACGGCTGCGGGAAGTTGTTAGCCGAAGGCTTGCAGAAAACCCTCCACCTAGCCTCGAGGATCAAATTGTTGCCAGCTATTTTTTTGCCTTTCGAACGCAAAAGCTGGAGCAGGCAGCCAAAGAGATCAGCTACCACGCAACCAGCGGAATCAAACACCCGCCGGCAGGCTCTCTGCTAGAGGAATGCACTGCTCGGGCGGCCGGGGTTGACGCCTTTGACTCAACGGGTCGTATCGGTCTCCTCCACATGGCCTTTCCGCTGAAGATGCTGCTTCATCCGGACGGGAACCTGACATCTTGTGACATTCTTCATACCATTGCCGGCGCCATTATCTTTGACGTTTATGAAAACCAAGATGCACGTCTCGTCGCACTCAAGATTCCGGAAAAAGTGATTCGTACCTTTCCCGGACCGGCTTATGGGCCGCAGGGAGTCCGCAAACTAACAGGCTTCAAACCCGAACAACCCGCTTTTGGCACTATCTTGAAACCGACTGCAGGCATTATTCCAAAAGAAGTCGGTGCTCTGGTGGAGGAGGTAGCAGTGTGTCCGCTCTTCCTTTTTGCAAAAGAAGATGAAAACCTCTATCCCAATCTGGACTACTCGCCGGTTCGCGAAAGAGCCCGCCAGGCTGCCGCTGCGATTCAAAAGGCAAAGGATAAGCGCGGGGGGCTGGGCCTGATCTTTGCTTCACATATCTCCGGCTCTCCCCATGAAATCCTGGAAAGTTTGCATGCTGTGCTGGAAGCCGGGGCAACTGGTGTCATGTTTAGTGAAACTTTCGCTGGCGGAACGGTTCGGATGGTCCGGGAAGCCACCAAGCACATGGAGAAACCTCCAGCAATTTACGGTCATAATGCGGGGATTGGTGTTAAGACCAAGTCCATCTGGCGCGAGATTATCGACCTGCTGGCCAGACTGGATGGGATTGATTTTCGTCAAACCGCTCCTGTCCGAAATGGTCCTCCGTTCATCTTTCCCTATGGGGCGGAGTGGGAAGCATCTGAAGAGATACTCTCCCGTCCCATGCCTGGAATTAACCCGACCATGATCGCCCGAGCCGGTGGGCTCGATCAGGGGAATATTATTCTCAACCTTGCCGATGCTGAGAGACGCGGAATCAGCGGAAACGTCTTATATCTGGCCGGTTCGGCGATTAACTCCATTAAGAATTCTGCCGGCAAAACTGATCCCAAGGTGGGCGCAGAAGCCATGACACAGGCTTTAGGGGTCCATCGCACCGGTGAACTGCGAGATGTGCCGATGAATGAGCATCTTAAGGCGTTAATTGAAGTCGCAGATCGTAAACAGTTGAAAGCGCTGCGAGAAGCACTTCGGCAAAGATATGAGGTATAGGGCCATGAAGCCGGAGTGGAGTCTTGGTCCGCCCCCGTTAAACGGCCATATGGTATCTGTTATTTGCGATTGGCTATTTTCGATTTAGCTCAACCAGCTGAAATGCTGAAATAAGGAAGTCATCAATCATAGCCAGTATCAAATCTTAAATAACTCATTTTTGTCATTCCGAAAGAAAAAATCATGAAAAAAGACTCTCGCCTTCTTAGAATCGGAATTCTGGGCTGTGGCCCGATCTCTCAATTTGCCCACTTTGATGCCTGCCGGAAGTCTCGAAATGCAGAACTGTATGCGATCTGTGACGTCGCTGAAGACTTGCTCAACAAGATGTCCGCCATCCACGAACCGAAAGTGACCTATCGCGACTTTGATGAGATGCTGGGTGACCCGCAAATAGAAGCTGTTGTGATTGCGACAGCCGACCAGTTTCATGTGCCTTTTTGTCTTAAGGCTATTGCTGCGGGGAAACATGTTTTGGTTGAAAAACCTTTGGGGGTTTCCATTGAGGAGTGTGAGGAGTTACGCCGTCGTGTCGCAGAATCCAAGCTCGTGTTTCAGGTTGGAAACAATCGGCGATTCGATCCAGGCGCCACCTTCGCCCAACAATTCATCAAGAATGAAATTGGCCAGTTACTGGCCATGAAGTCGAACTATTGCGATTCCACTTACCGATACACGATGACGGATAATCTGCAACCGATCCCGAGGCTCAGCCCCTCTGCCAAAAAACCTACAGGTGACCCCAAAGCAGATAAGCGCCGCTATTTTATGTTAACGCACGGAAGCCACCTGGTTGACACGGCCCGATTCTTGGGTGGCGAGATTGCCAGTGTTCGAGCCCGCCTCTCAGAACGGTTTGGTGCCTATTGCTGGTTTGTGGAAACGGACTTTGATAACGGGTGCCTGGGTCATCTTGATCTGACCATTCCTGTGCGTGGAGACTTTGAGGAGTCGTTTCAGGTCTACGGAGAAAAGGGGAGCATTAAAGGCAAATTCTATCTCCCGTGGTATCACCTGTCGAGCGTCGTGGAATGTTTTTCTGTCAAGGATGGCCAGTTCCATCGGCCGCTGGGAGAAGACGCGTACACCTACAAACGACAGATCGAAGGCTTTGCGGATACCATTCTCAATGGTGCCTCTCAGCACGGCGCCAGGATTGATGATGGCGTCGCCGCCATGCGAGCCATGGTGGCTATTGCACGCTCCGTCGAAAGCGGAGAAAAAATTCGGCTGTCAGCTGTCACAGGTGCGGTGTAATGCAAATTGGAATTTTCGCCAAAACATTTGTCCGTCCTACGCTCGAAGAAACCTTGGACGCCGTAAAGGCCGCTGGTGTGGATTGTGTCCAATTTAATATGGCCTGTGCCGGGCCATCCTCCATGCCCGATGAGATTTCCCCGGAATGTGCTGCCGAGATCAAGCAGGCCCACGAGTCACGAGGGGTCGTCATGGCCGCTGTTTCCGGAACCTTTAACATGATCCACCCGGAACCTGGCAAGCGGACGGAAGGGATTCGCCGACTGGCTATGCTGGCGGCAGCCTGCCGACATCTGGGGACGCAGGTGATTACTCTCTGCACGGGTACAAAAGACCCGGAAAATATGTGGCGCCGCCACGCGGATAATGATTCGGCACAGGCTTGGGAAGAATTGCACCGCGCGATGAGCCAAGCTTTGGAAATTGCCGAGCGGCACGACGTCATTCTGGGCATTGAACCGGAAATCGCCAATGTGATCGATTCGGCTGCTAAAGCAAGACAATTACTGGACGAGATGAAGTCACCTCGCCTCAAAATCGTGATGGATGGAGCAAACTTGTTTCATCGAGGCGAACTGGCCCGAATGGACGAGATCTTAAAAGAATCCATTGATTTGCTGGGCCAAGACCTGATCCTTGCCCATGCCAAAGACCTGGATCACGACGGTGAAGCCGGAAACAAAGCAGCGGGAACAGGCGTTTTGAATTACGATTTATATCTTCAGTTGCTGCGAGGCGCCCATTACAGTGGCCCGATGATATTACACGGATTGGAAGAATCAGAAGTGCCGTTTTGCGTCAACTTCTTAAGGGAAAAGCTGGCGTCATTAAAATGATAACGCCGCAGGGGTCAGAAAATCGCTTGTAGCGGCAGTCTGTGACCGTCCTGTTTGACCGGCGCTCATAGAGCGCCGCTACAGCTCTTTCACAACTTCAGGGATGGGGTTGTGGATGACAAGAAGCGGGCAGGCTGCCCGGGCTCCCAGATAAAGAGAACCATGCCCTACTTCAAACATGACGGATTAGAGTTTCATTATCAAGATAAAGGAGAGGGGACTCCATTTATCTTTCAGCACGGTCTAGGAGGTGATGTTTCCCAGCCTTTCGGCCTTTTTTCCCCACCGCCAGATTTTCGCCTGCTTGCATTTGACTGTCGTGGCCATGGGCAGACCCACCCGCTCGGAGACCCGGCAAAGATTCGAATCTCTTCGTTTGCTGACGACCTGGGCACCTTCATGGATCAGCTGAAATTAAAGCAAGCCGTGGTGGGTGGGATATCAATGGGAGCAGCCATTACTTTGAACTTCACGCTCCGATATCCGGAACGAGCCTTGGGTCTAGTTCAATCGCGCGCGGCGTGGCTCGACGGTCCCATGGAGCAGAATGCCAGAGTCTTCGGGGAGATTGCACGCTTGATCCGAAAAGAAGGGCCCGAAAGGGGATTCGAGATTTTTGAAAAGTCGAAAGACTATCTTGAAATGAAGCGGCAATCCACCGATTCGGCCAATGCGTTGGAACGTCACTTCACTCACCCGCGAGCCTTGGAAACCGTGGGCAAACTCGAGCAGATACCCGTCGATGCCCCCAATTTCAATCGGGAGGAATGGAGATCCATTCAGGTGCCGACTCTAGTATTGGCAAACCGTCAAGACCCGATTCATCCTTATGAATATGGAGAAGTCCTGGCTCAGATCATCCCGGGTGCCGAATTTCGGGAGCTGACACCAAAGTCTGTTGATTTAGATCGTCACGGGGAAGATGTCCAGCGATTCCTCGAAGAATTTTTGCTTAAACATTTTTCAAAGAACTCATCTCCAAGGAACCCATCATGCTGAAATGCAGTACTTCTCTCTGGTCAGCCGATTTGGCTAATCTTGAATCTGAAATGAAGCGGGTAGAACCTTACTCAGAAAGGTTTCACCTGGATGTCGCAGACGGCCATTACGTCAAGAATCTGTTGTTCTTCCCGGACTTAGTCAAGACTCTGCGAAAACACACCCGGTTGCCATTTGAGGTCCATCTGATGGTCACCGACCCGATGGCATGGATCGAACCTTTTGTTGAAGCGGGGGCCGACGGCATCATTTTCTGTTTTGATGCAGCCAAGGATCCACGGGCCGTGCTCCAAGCCATTAAATCTGCCGGGAAATATGCCGGCGTCTCCTTGCTGATCCAAGAGCCCATCGAAGTCCTCGAACCCTATTGGAACCTACTGGACATTGTGACGATTGTCGGCACAGCCATGGGAATCAAAGGAGCCTCGATGGACCCTGGGGTTCCAGAAAAAATTCGCCAGGCACGACGGCTTATCCAGGAGCGAAAACTCCGTACAGAAATCGAGACCGACGGCGGGATTCGCCGGCATACTGTCCCACTTCTCCATGCCGCCGGTTCGGATTTCATCGTCCCCGGCTCACTCATGTTTGGAGAAGATCCCAAGAGCATGCGGCGGTGGCTGGCTTCGTTATGACAGCGGAAACCCCAAAAATCGACCTATTGGGCCTGGGTGTCGTCGCCGTCGATGACCTCATCTTTGTTCCAGCTTATCCACCCGCTGATGCCAAAATACCGGTTTCCCGGCGGGAACGCCATTGTGGAGGGCTTACGGCAACAGCACTGGTGGCGGCCGCTCGGCTGGGATGCCATTGCTCCTATGCCGGCGTCTTAGGAAGCGACGAACTCTCAAAGTTTGCCATCGAACGCCTGAGTCAGGAAGGAATCAACTTTTCTCATCTCGTTCGCCGCGACGAAGCGCGCCCCATCTCTGCCACGATCATTGTCGATGAGGGGGAGAAAACCAGAAATATTTTTTTCGACCTGCACGGTTATGTCGGCGCCGATGATGTATTGCCCGAGGCTGATGTGATCCGCAGTGCTCGAGCGCTTTTCGTAGATTATCTGAGCCCGAAGGGCATGTTGCGAGCGGCGCGAATCGCCCGGGAAGCCGGGATCCCTATCGTCGCGGACTTTGAAGGCAGTGACTCCCCTTATTTTGAGGAACTCCTCGGCCAGGTGGATCATTTGATTGTCTCGCGCGGCTTTGCAACAGCTTTTACAGGTAAGAAAGACCCTGCGGAGGCCGCTCTGAGGCTCTGGACCCCTAAACGAAAGGTTGTCGTGACGACCTGTGGAGCCGACGGCTGCTGGTATGTCAGCGATAGCCGGCCCGAATCCCCAATTCATCATCCTGCCTTTCCGGTGAAGGTTGTGGATACCACCGGCTGCGGCGATGTCTTTCATGGGGCCTATGCCGCGGGTCTGGTGCTTGGCATGAGCCTGTCCGAGAGAGTGAGAGCGGCTTCAGCGGCCGCCGCCCTGAAGGCGGTTCGAGCTGGCGGACAGGAAGGGATTCCCAATTTAGCTACCGTACAAGCCTTCTTAAAAGGAGAATGTTCTCATGAATCTCAGTGATCTGACTTTAGAGTTAGAGCAAGCCCTGGCGGAAGTTCCCATCCTTGACATCCATACTCATTTGATCGGCGGCAAGCTGGGAGCCCGCGGACTTCATGATGTGCTGCTCTATCATATGGCGGTTTCAGACCTTTATGGAGCGGGATGCCCGACCGGCAAACGATTGACTGAATATCCCAAGTTTCCGTCTGATGAGGAAGCCCACGCTCGGATCCAAGAAGCCCTCCCCTATCTTGCCAAAGTCCAGAATACCAGCACTTCCTGGGGGATTCGGATCCTTCTGAAAGATCTCTACAACTGGACAGAGCCCATTACCGAGGACAATTGGCGGCGGCTGGATGCCAAGATTCGAGAGCGGGCAGACGACCGGAGCTGGCACCATTCCATCCTGGATCGGCTCAACATCAAGCGCACCGGGACGGAAATTGCCCGCCGCGGAAACGGCGAAGACGATGAACGCTTCCAATATGCCTTAGAGTGGGGCTTTTTCACTCGCTGCCAGTGGAAAGAATTTGATACGGCACTCTATGAACTCGAGTCGTGCTGGGGAAATTCTCCTCTGAGCTCGCCTTCTCCCATTGGAGCCGGCGGCCGAGCTCCGACGAAACATACGATTCACACCGTGGATGATTTGCGCGAAGCCGTCCATTACTATGTGAGCAGCATCCCTTATGAGAAAGTGGTCGCGACGGCAACCCATATCTCGACGGACATCCGCTTTCAAGAAGTGAGCGATAGTGAGTTTGCCAACGCACTATCTCGTCGTCGCGAAGCGGGACCCGTCCAGCGTGACATTTACGCTTCGTACGTGAATCACGCCTTTTTAACCGAACTGGAGAAGCATGGCCACGAGATCGTTCTCCAATTCAGTTTCGCCGCTGAACCGCTCCCCTTTGAGACGGCCAGCCGGGTGTCGCAGGAATCCATTGCCCAAATCGCCACCATCATCGGCCGACATCCGAAACTTCGTTTTCAATGTTTTCTCGCCAATGTGGCCGCAAATCAGTCCATGTGCACGCTGGCCCGGGAATTACCCAACTTCAGTTTAGCCGGCTATTGGTGGCACAACTTCTTTCCGGACGCGATTCGACACGTCATGTCAGAACGGTTAGACATGCTCCCCCTGAATAAACAAGTCGGGTTCTTCTCTGACGCTTATGCTGTGGAGTGGACTTACGCCAAGGTTGTTATGGTCCGCAGAATCATGGCCCAAGTGCTGGCACGCCGAGTCGAACAGAGACAATACTCTCGGGAAGACGCTTTGAACATTGCCCGGGCCATCCTTTACGAGAGTCCACAAACTCTGCTTAGCATGAAACCCCGGAACTGAATTGATCTTTCATAGAGGTAGCGCAGACCTGAAGTTCAGGTCTGCGGCTTTTCTGCTTTTTCAAATCCATAGAAGGTGCAGACTTGCTGTTAGAGTCTGCGGCAATTCTAAACCCGAATTCCGAAGTTGGGCGGGCACGATCTATATCAACGTGCTGTTTTACCTGTGGCTTGCCAGACACGGATAAGGGAGAAAAATATACCGATAGTTTGCGGATTTTGGCGCCGCTCACGGACCTTCGGAATTCGGGCTAAAGGTCGCAGAGTCTGAAAACGACTCGGCGCTACGCATTTTTTCCAAACCCATAGAAGCCGCAGACTCACGATTCGAGTCTGCGCTACAACTTCCCTGTCGCTTCGCGACACCCTATCCCCAAGGGAGAGGGAGAATTCGATAAAAGGAGTATGAACCATGACCCATTCAACTTTCTCCAGAAGAAGTTTCTTAACAGGTTTAGCCGCCAGTGGGGGAACTGCAGCAGTGCTGGCTGGTTCAGGAACCGCTATGGCTTCGATCGATCCCGTCGTGGTTTCCAACTATCCATTGGTCGTGCCCAAGCCTCCAGCGGGCCGAATCAAAATTTTGTGCACACATCCCACTCTCTCCCATTCCGATGAAGAGAAGTTGCGCTCCTCCGGGAAGAATGTTGACCTGGTCTTTGCCCGGGATCAGGCATCGATAATCGAGCAGATTGTCGATGCTGATGCGGTGCTTGGCCGCCTTGAGGCTGAAGCCGTTGCGGCCGCCCGGAACCTGAAATGGGTTCAGTTTACGGCTGCTGGCGTCGATGAACTGCCCCAGCAGGTGATGGACCATTCGTCGATTCTGACCAATATGCAACGCGTCTATGCTCCTGTGATTGCGGAGACTGCTCTAGGTTTAACCCTGAGTTTGACTCGAGGGCTGGCTCAAGACAGCATCCCTAACTTTAAGGCCCACCGTTGGGCATCCAGTCGCAATGTGCCTTTGGTTGATCTCTACCAGAAAACTATGGGAATTGTAGGATTAGGCGGGATTGGAACAGAGACCGCCAGGCGCGCCCACTATGGATTCGAAATGAAGATTCTGGCAGTCGATCCGAAGCCGCTACCCAAGCCGGCATTTGTTGAGGAGCTACGGGAGCCTGGCTGGTTGATGGAGATGGTACCGCAGGTCGATGTGTTGGTCAGCTGCGCTCCGATGACCCAGAAACCGCCAAGATGTTTAATGCGGCTGTGTTTAACAAGATGAAACCTACCGCCTATTTCATCAACGTCTCTCGAGGCGGACTTGTCGATCAGGATGCGTTGGTAGACGCTTTGAAATCTCATCGCATTGCAGGCGCCGGGCTGGATGTAACAACACCAGAACCACTCCCCTCTGATCATCCCTTGTGGGATTGCCCCAACCTCGTGATCACGCCGCACAATTCAGGAGCCGCTCCGATCCGTCAAGTACGACTCGTGGCCCTGCTCGCCGAAAATGTGCGCCGTTATTCCAATGGCTTGCCACTCTTGAATGTCGTGGACAAAACGAGAGGATATTGATGCGGTCTTTAAACTACCGGCCGCTCCTAGTGGAGCTTGGTGCAAATTGGCGTGGTGATTTCTATAGACAGATCGCTCCTCCGGAGCTTTCGGTACTGATGGCGCTGTTTGCTATAAGCCGGAGGCTCCTGACGGAGCCAATGGCCTATTGAAAGAATGAAGCTGGTTGATATAATACGAACGAAAAAGCCGCAGAGCGGCGACCTGTTTATAGAACCTGATGTCTGTTGGAAAACAGAGCTCCGTCAGGAGCGATCGGTTTATAGAAAAACTTCTTGCCGAACACTATAAGCTCCGCTAGGAGCGACCTCTTTGTAGCCTGGTATCAAAGTAGGAGGTGAAGCCCCGCTAGGGGCGGCCGGTTTTTAGAACTTGGCATCCGAGACGATACCAATCTCCGTTAGGAGCGACCCGTAGAGGTAAATATGGCAATACCTACAGCCAAATCTACGTGCACGTCATTTTTGCCGTTCAAGCCAGAGAATGCCTTTTGAAGAAACACTTCAAGGAAAATGTTCACAAATATATCACCGGCATCATTCATCAGCGCGGTCAAAAATTAATTGCCATTAATAGTATGCCGGATCATATCCATCTACTAGTCGGATTGAACCCAGATGTGGCCCTTTCTGATCTTGTGCGTGATATCAAGGCGATTTCGGCAAAATTCATCAACGAAAAGAAATGGTTTCGTGGAAGATTTAATTGGCAGGAAGGCTTTGCGGCTTTTTCTTATTCACATTCTCATGTGGGTCGGGTCGTTCGATACATACAAAACCAAGAAACACACCACGCGAAAATGAATTTCCGCGATGAATATTTGCAGCTGCTAAGGAAATTTCATATCGAATATGATGACCGATACGTCATCCGATCACCGGAAGAGCGTGACGACACAGGCCGCTCCTAACGGAGCTTGATATTATTATTTAGGATGGAGTTCTATAGACAGATCGCTCCTCCGGAGCCATTTCGAATCGCCAGAGCCAAAGGGTAAATTCTAGATGCATCGGAAATCGATCAGATGAAAAATGTTTTGAGCTCCGTCAGGAGCGATCGGTTTATAGAAAATCTTTATCTAAATGCAATAAGCTCCGTTAGGAGCGGCCCAACCATCAGGAGAGAATTTTTTTGACAGGTCCGAAGCCCGGCTCGACCAGCCGCACTGGACGATTATTGACGACCGTGTTCAAGTCTTCGTGATTGAGGCCCATTAAATAAAGAATGGTCGCATTTAGATCGCTGACATAAACGCGATCCTCCACGGCATTAAAGCCTACCTCATCGGTACTGCCGACGACTGTCCCACCCTTCACGCCACCTCCAGCCATCCAGCAGGTAAATCCTCGAGGATTATGGTCCCTTCCTGTTGTATTTTGCGACCAGGGCGTTCGTCCAAATTCCGTTGCCCAGACCACCAGTGTATTGTTGAGCATTCCTCTTTGCTTTAAGTCTTTAATCAGCCCGGCGATGGGTTTGTCGGTCTCGCGGCAAAGCGGCCCATGGGATTTCATATCCCCGTGGGAGTCCCAGGCTCCATTTCCTCCTCCGCCATGGCAGATCTGAATGAAGCGAACCCCCTTTTCCGACAACCTTCGAGCGAGCAGTAATTGGCGTCCGAAAGAATCCGTTTCTTTCTCCCCGATCCCATACAGAGCCTTCACCTGATCCGGTTCCCTCTCGAACTCTGTCAATTCGGGCACAGACAACTGCATGCGGGCCGCCAGCTCATAACTTTTCAGACGGGCTGCAATTTCCATATCTGTCGCGTACTGCTCGCGAAATTCTTCGTTCATCATGGAAAGCACCGACAAGTCCTTCTCGCGCTGGGATGCGGAAACACTTGCGGGAGATTTCAAATTTTCAACCGGGACCTCTCCTGTCCCGAACGGAGTCGCCGCATAGACCGTTCCCAAATATCCCCCTGTCAGTTGGACAGGCGAGGAAGGCCGGCCCATATTGATAAATACCGGCAAGTTCTTATTAGCCGTTCCTAAGGCATAGTAGATCCAGGAGCCGATACTCGGGTGATTGAATTGCCGGCCACGATGTCCAGTCACCATCTCAATGACCGCCGGGAAATGATTCACTTCTTGGGTATACATGGAACGAATCAAAGCAATATCGTCCACACAACTTCCGACGTTCGGAAACCAGTCTGAGACGGCAATCCCCGATTGGCCATACCGCGTATAATTTCGCAAAATAGGGATGACGGGGCGCTGCATTTTGGCCTGGTTGTCCCCAAATCCGACCGCTTCGACCATCTTCCCCGCGAACTTATTGTCCTTGGGATCAAACGTATCGATGTGGCTGACGCCGCCACACATAAATAAAAAAATGACTGAATTAATCCGCACGGGCAAGCGGGGAGCAATCCGCTCCAATTCGGGGTTGTTCTTAGCATCCGGCAAACGGGCGGCAATCAGCCCTTCACTGGCCCAGAGATAGCCTATTGCAGCTCCCAGAAACCCTCCTGAGGATTCAAAAAAATGTCGTCTCGTCAGCGGCCTGAATGGAAAATTCTTCTTCTCAAACAAATCCTGCATTTTGCCTCGCCCTCCGCTTCAACGGGAACAACCCGTAAGCGTTTCCTAACGGATGAAAATGAATTCATCCAGATTCACCAGAACCCAGCCCAGCTTCTCCATCCCGTGAGAACTGGATTCACAATCCTTGCATTCTTTCACGAGGCTCGAAATGGTCTTCTTTTCCTTTTCCGAGGGAGGTCTGGAGAGTGCCATGATAAATCCAAGCTCAATTGCTTTGTCCAAATCTTCTTTCGTTTCCTTAATCAAACGTCTTCCAAACTCGAGACTGGCTTGTTCGACCAGAGGGCTATTCATCAGGGTCAGAGCCTGCAACGCCGTAATGCTTCGCGTGCGCACAGGAGTGGGAAGCTTGCCGTTATCGACGTCAAAAATATGCAGATAATTCGGCATCATCTCCGCGGTTGAATCGTACCCCCGGACCATGTAAATGCCGCGGCGGTTGGTCTCCCGATTTAGATTCCCAATGACCGTGCGAGAACCTGGATAGTAATAGTCAGGAAGGTCGGTAAAAGACTTTCCACCAATTTTGAGGTCGAGCTTTCCTGAGAGCAACAGGATGGAGTCGCGCAATTCTTCAGCCGTCATGCGGCGGATGGGAAATCGCCAGAGGCAGAGATTGTCTGGATCGACTGAAGCGTCGGCAGAAAGAGTCTTGGAAGACAACTGATAAGTGCGGGAAGTGACGATCAAGCGGTGCATCGTCTTCATGCTGTAGCCGCTTTCGACAAACTGCACCGCGAGCCAGTCAAGCAATTCCGGATGAGTCGGTGGTTCACTGAGGCTACCGAAATCACTGGGCGTCTTAACCAACCCGACTCCGAAATGCCATTGCCAGAGCCGGTTGACCGCAACTCGGGCAAAGAGAGGGTTCTTGCGATCCAATACCCACTCGACAAATTTCTGCCTTGAACCCGTTGTATAAGGTTTCTCTTCGCAAACTATCCTCGGTGCTTCGAATCCGACATTTGCGATGTGAAACATGGGCCCGACTTCGCCCTTAGGTTTATCCGGGTCTCCTGTGTCGAGAATATGACTTTTCTCTTTGGCGAGACTTTCGTCTTCTCTGACAGTCCAGAAAGTCTCCAGGTCAGCGGGTTTGGCTAGGGCCAGGAGTGGGGTACGTAACCCTTCGTAGATCTTAATCTGCTCGGGTGTCATGATCTCCCGGTACTTGGGAGGGTCAATGCGAATGATAGGAGCATAGTCTTCAGCGATCTTTTTTTGAGCCGGGGTACGTCTCTCCTCTGGAGTTTTGATTGCCTCTTGGGCATCGGCAGGAAGTTGGCTGATGCGATCCCCTTGCAATTTTTCCTTGAAGGGAACCAGAAATTTATCCAGCGACTTTTGTAATTCCTTCTGCCTCTCTTCATAATGGTCAAGCGCCAGCTTGTATAGAGCCTGCTCCTGCGGGCCTGCCAGGACTTGCTTTTCAATCACCAGCGGATCAAAAATGGCTTTCAATCCATAATAGTCGGCTTGGCGGATGGGATCAAACATGTGATCGTGGCATTTGGCACATCCCACGGTGGCTCCTAAAAAGGCAGGACCGGCTGTTTCAACAACTGCGAATGCCAGACTCTTCTTCTCGTCCTTTTCGACTTCAGTGCCACGTGCTAAGAACCCTGTCCCAAAAACCGCTGTAGAATCGTTCATCAAGTCACCCATCAACTGAGCTTTGACAAACTGATCGTACGGAAGATCCCGATTCAGAGAATGAATCACCCACTCTCGCCACCGATAGATGCCGGATTGAGCCGGCATGTGTTCGTCAACGTCTGCATAACGAAGTACGTCGAGCCAGTGACTCGCATAGTTCACCCCGTGCTGCTCGTTTTCCAAAAGGCGGTCGACCAGATTTTCATAAGCTTTCGGCGAATTATCGGAGAGAAAATAATCCAGATCCTGGGACGTGGGAGGCAGTCCAACCAAATCATAAGCTACCCGTCGCAAGAGTGTTGGCTTGTCGGCCGCATCCTGAGGGAATAATCCCTTCTTTTCATATTCAGAAACAATGAAGGCATCAACAGGATTGTAAACGAGTTCTGGATGCTTGACGGTGGGGACCGTCGGTTTGACGACCGGACGGTATGCCCAATGATCGGTTTCTTTTCGAACGGGCCAAATTGCGCCGGCATCGATCCACTCCCTGATAATTTCAATCTCTTTTTCCTGCAAGGGACCGCTGGGGGGCATCTTGAGCTCACCCGTGCGCCTGACAGCCTGATACAACAGGCTCTCTTCAGCCTTCCGCGCTACAATCGCGGGCCCACGCTTCCCCCCGGCCTTGAGAGTCTCTGAATTGGCCATGGTCAAGCCACTCATTGGAGGCTTCACTTTCGGACCATGACAAACAAAGCAGTTCTTAGACAAAACATCGATGATGTTTTGCGCCAAACATACGGATGACAAATCCAAAAGCGACCCCAAAAGAAAAATGGGGATTGTGAAGAGCGAAGAAATTTTTATCAGTCGTAAGCTTCTCATCATAGACGATTGATAATTGGAAGACATGCTCATACTTATCTTTATGATTTTAAAGGGATTTTCCAACAACCGGGTGGATCGTCTTTTTCTTACTGTGCAGCTTAAACATTAATTTTACGGAGCAAATCAAATCCTTGTCAAGCGAAAGCCCCGCCTGGGACTTCGCATCCTGCCACCAATCATGAAAGACAACCACGGGGGACACGGGGCTTTTCACTTGCAAAAGTAGAATAGCCGCAGATAAACGCGGATGAACACAAATGGAAAATGAGAAATGAACGATGGACAATGATAAATGAGACGACTACGGGGAGGATACCCGAGCTCCCAGGAGGCAAATTGAACGCAACCTGATATAATGCTATGTTCGTAACTTGATGAGCATCTCTAGACAGTTCTGTTTTGAACTCTTCATTTTTCGATACTGCGAAAACAACCTAAGATTACTGAGGTCTTCCATCCACTTGTTTCCATCCAAGCATACAATATTTGAAAATTTAGGTTGGCCATCAAAATCTGCACGATGGAGGATTCGTTACCCGCTGCTCCTGATCATTTTGATTTCAAGCCTCGGGTTGCTAATCCTTGGGCAACCTCACAGCGTGAGTCAGCCATTCATTCCGACTCTATCCACCGCAAAGGTTCTTGCCTTTGCAAAGGCCTCCGCTACAATTCCAGAAATCCAGGACATGCCCGACCGGGTTCAGCAGTTCGCCTTTGAAGATAGCCATCTAAACCCGAAAGACCTGATTGCGTTTGAAGAGCAGCGATTGTTTGTTTATGCCGTGAACCAGTCCCCGCAGCACACGGCAGGACGGAAGGGAGTAAATAACGAATCGGTTCCGACGTTATCGCGTCGCATCATCTTCTTAAAACCATCGATTATCGTCGTGGACGATGAAATCAGCGGACCGCTTCCTTCTGGGAATAACTCTTGGTTGTTTTACAGCCAGAATCCTCCGGAAATTTCAGGCCATCGATCGCGATTTACTGAAAAAGATGGGGTTTTGCTTTGTGAGACCTTTTTACCCGAGAAGGCCAATCTAAAGGTCATGGGTATTTCCGGTGGAACACAGAAGTCCGACGGCCCGGGCCTTCGAGTTGATCAGGAAAAAGCCATTGGGAAAACTCGATTTCTGAATGTGATCTTTGTTGGCGATTCGGACACTCGGTCTCCCCAGATCAATACAAAGTTTTCAGAGAGTGAGGGTCAGGTGGAGCTGGTCATCTCCACCGGGAAGCAGGTATTTGAACTCAGCTTGCCCCCAATTAAGAAAGGCGCCGGAGAGATCGCCATTTCCAGAAACAATGGCGATATTCTGCTTGATCGCAGACCGTTTCCCACCGGATTGTTGCCATACGGGCCCAAGGGAATGAGAATGCTGGACTCGTGGGATGCCACTTACAGGGGGGGAAATCGTCCCAATTGGGATGCAGGACGACCATCAGGGGAGCTGCAAAGAGTTGTTGAACAAGGGATCGTGCCGGCAGGCCGAGCGATTGATCTGGGTTGCGGCTCGGGCACGGACGCCATTTATCTTGCCAGTAAAGGATTCGAAGTAACCGCTATTGACATTGCTCCAACCGCCTTGAACCAGGGGAAACAAAAGGCTGAAAAAGCGGGGGTCAAAGTACGTTGGCTGCTGGCGGATGTCCTAGCTATTCCAAATTTGGAACCCTACAATTTCATCTTTGACCGGGGTTGCTACCATGAAGTCCGAATCGAAGGTGCAAAAGCCTACGTTGATACGATTCGGAAATTATCCCTGACTGGCACGCAGTTCTTGCTCTTGGCTGGAAATCCCAATGAATTAACGCAGAGGTATTCTCCTCCCCAAGTCACCGAGGAAGAAATTCGGGCCGATTTTTCTCCTTTATTCGACTTTGAATGGATCGGGGAGACCCGGTTTGAAACCAGTCAGCCGCAAAACCTAGGGCCGTTGGCGTGGTCGGTGATGATGCAACGAAAGAGGTAGGAATTTCGCCGAGTGTACCACAGAATCAGAATCGGCGGCCTCGCCGAGCCCCTGCCTTTGATGGGTGGGGGTAACCTGTTAATCGGGCCGGCAAATTGCAAGCCCGATACGAACATGCTATCTTTTCACTGTGTAGAAGTGACCCTCCACGAGCGCTGGTCAACCCCGCTGACTTTTTAGACAAGTCGACAGCGCTTCCATTAATTAACAGAAGAGGCCGAGACTTTCGGAGGAGACAAAACATGAACTACTGCAGGAACCGCCCCGTTCTGATCGCGCTCTCGGGTCTGCTTTTGTTGGCAGCAGTGCGAGTCAGTCTTGGCCGTGCCGGGGGCCAGTCCCTGCCAAAGATTCCGTATCCGCACCCAGATATTGGGGTAGACACTCTACCTGCAAGGCAAAAAGCGCAAAAGGAAACGGTGAACCAGTTCAAAGTATTCTACCAGTTCCAACTGGTCGACAAGATTGCCGAAAGCGGAATTACTTTCGTCCACCGCATCGTCGAGGATGCTGGTCGGCACTCCAAACCCGTCCATTACGATCATGGAAATGGCATCGCCATAGCAGACGTCGACGGTGACGGGCTCTATGATATCTACTTTGTGAACCAAGTCGGTGGCAATGAGCTTTGGCTGAATTTGGGCGGCGGTAAGTTCAAGAACATCACAAAGGAGGCGGGAGTCGGGCTGCCCGACCGGATCGGCGTCACCGCGTCTTTCGCGGACGTCGATAATGACGGGGATCAGGATCTGTTTGTCACCAGCGTTCGCGGTGGGAATGTGCTATTTGAAAATGACGGCCACGGGCACTTCACGGACATCACCAAGGAGGCTGGAGTTGGCTTAGCCTCTCACTCCTCAGGAGCCGTCTTCTTCGACTACGACAACGATGGGCTCGTGGATCTGCTGTTGTGCAATGTCGGGAAGTACACGAGTGATGGTCGCTGGCCGGATGGTAGCTATATGGGGCTGCAGAACGCGTTTTTCGGCCATTTGATACCAACTCGCTTCGAATACCCTGTCCTTTACAAGAACTTGGGCCGCAACCGGTTCAAAGACGTGACGGTGGAAGTAGGCCTACACCCCGAGAGTTGGTCCGGAGATGCGAGCTTTGCCGATGTCAATGGTGACGGTTGGCCCGATTTGTTCATTTTGAATATGCAAGGTCATGATCACTATTTTGAGAATGAAGCAGGGAAGAAGTTCGTTGACAAAACCGAGAAGTATTTCCCCAAGACCCCCTTTGGAACCATGGGGATCAAATTTTTCGACTATGACAATGATGGGCGGATGGATTTGTTCCTAACCGACATGCACTCCGACATGATGGGTGACCGGACACCCAGCGAAGAAAAATTGAAGACACCTGAGAAAGAGATTATGCCGCAAGAACACCTCGGCGCAGCAAGAGACGCGTTCATCTTTGGTAATGCCTTCTTTCACAACCTGGGAGACGGAAAATTTGAGGAGGTCTCAGACCGCCTTGGATTGGAGAATTATTGGCCCTGGGGGGTGAGCGTGGATGATCTTAACGCCGACGGTTGGGATGACATCTTTATCTCCTCCAGTATGAATTTCCCATTCCGCTATGGGATCAATTCAATGCTTTTAAACAACCGCGGGGAGAGGTTTTTAGATGCTGAGTTTTTGCTCGGGATCGAGCCGCGACGAGGCGGTGAGACCCACACGCCTTGGTTCGACGTAGATTGCTCCCGTGCCGGGCAAGGCAACAAAGTCTGCGAGGGACAAAAAGGGCAATTCACTGTGATGGCTACGCTTGGAAGCCGTTCCTCCGTAATGTTTGATCTCGACAATGATGGGGACCTCGATATTGTAACCAATGAGTTTAATTCAGCGCCCCAGGTGTTGATCAGTAATCTAACGCAGCGTAAGCCGATCCGCTGGCTTAAAATCGAGCTCGTTGGGACAAAATCAAACCACAATGGACTGGGCGCGACCGTACGTGTGCGAGCCGGAGGGAACGTCTATACAAAATACAATGACGGTAAGTCTGGTTACCTCTCGCAAAGCGCTCTGCCACTTTACTTCGGCCTGGGCGACACAAAGCAAATCGATGGTGTCGAGGTGGACTGGCCCTCCGGTCGCAAACAGGTCGTCTCGCAAGGTTTACAGGAAAACCAGGCACTTCGGATCATCGAACCAAAATAAGTTCATGAGAAGAAACGTCCCCCCACCGCACTGAAGTTGTTTGTCCGCAACCCACCTCATGATCTTTGACCATGTTTTCAGTGCATCGCAAATCTCTGGGACCATTTAAGGAGGTAGAAGATGGCAAATCATTGGAATCGGCCAGTTCTGATCGTGCTCTTGTCACTGCTTCTACTTGCTGCTGGGCGCATCAGTCTAGGGGGTGGTGGGAGCCAGTCCCTGCCAACGATTCAAATACCGGATCCGGATATCGGGGTGGAAGCGCTTCCTGCGCGAAAAAAGGCTCAGCAAGAAACTGTCAACCAGTTCAAAGTCTTCTATCAGTTCCAACTAGTCGACAAGGTTAAGGAAAGTGGAATCACTTTCGTCCACCATATCGTCGAGGATGCAGGCAGGCATCACAAGCCCGTGCATTACGACCATGGAAATGGCATTGCCGTAGCAGACGTCGACAGCGACGGACTTTACGATATCTACTTTGTGAACCAAGTCGGAGGCAATGAGCTTTGGCTGAATTTGGGCGGTGGTAAGTTCAAGAACATCACAAAGGAGGCAGGAGTCGGGTTGCCCGACCGGATCGGCGTCACCGCGTCTTTCGCGGACATCGACAATGATGGGGATCAGGATTTGTTTGTCACGAGCGTTCGCGGCGGGAATGTGCTCTTTGAAAATGACGGCCACGGGCACTTCACGGACATCACCAAGGAGGCCGGAGTTGGCTTGGCCGCTCATTCCTCGGGAGCCGTCTTCTTCGACTACGACAACAATGGGCTGGTCGACCTGTTGTTGTGTAATGTCGGGAAGTACACGAGTGATGAGCGGTGGCCGGATGGCAGCTACGTTGGATTTGAGGACGCATTTTTTGGGCACATGTTTCCCAATCGCTCCGAATATCCTATCCTATACAAGAACATGGGTCACAACCAATTCAAAGACGTGACAGCGGAAGTCGGCCTACACCCCGAGAGTTGGTCCGGAGATGCGAGCTTCACCGATCTCAATGAAGACGGTTGGCCCGATTTATTCATCTTGAACATGCAAGGGCATGATCACTATTTTGAGAATGAAGGGGGAAAGAAATTCGTCGATAAAACTGACAAGTACTTCCCGAAGACCCCCTTTGGAACTATGGGAATCAAATTCTTCGACTACGACAACGACGGGCGGATGGATTTATTTCTAACCGACATGCACTCCGACATGATGGGTGACCGGACACCCAAGGAAGAAAAGCTGAAGACCCCTCAGCAACACATCAAGCCAGAAGAACAACTCGGTGCGGCCAGAGACACGTTCATCTTCGGCAACGCCTTCTTCCACAACCTGGGAAACGGAAAATTCGAGGAAATCTCGGACCGTCTCGGAGCGGAGAACTATTGGCCCTGGGGGGTGAGTGTCGATGATCTTAACGCCGACGGCTGGAATGACATTTTTATCTCTTCAAGCATGAATTTCCCTCTCCGATACGGGATCAATTCAATGCTCTTGAACAACCGCGGGGAGAAGTTTTTGGATGCCGAGTTCCTGCTCGGAATCGAGCCGCGACGAGGTGGCGAGACCCATACGCCATGGTTCGTCCTGGATTGCGCTGGTGAACGGCGTGGCACGAAAATCTGTGAGGGGCAACCGGGCAATGTAACCATGTTGGGTACGCTTGGAAGCCGTTCCTCCGTCATGTTTGATCTCGATAATAACGGCGATCTCGATATTGTAACCAATGAGTTTAATTCAGCGCCCCAGCTGCTGATCAGCAATCTTGCACAGCGCAAGCCGGTTCATTGGCTCAAAATCGTGCTCATTGGGAAAACATCAAACCGGAATGGGCTGGGCGCTACTGTGCGTGTGCGAGCCGGAGGGCACGTCTATACAAAATACCATGACGGCAAATCCGGTTACCTCTCGCAAAGCGCTCTCCCACTTTACTTCGGCCTGGGCGATACAAAGCAAATCGATCGTGTCGAGGTGGATTGGCCCTCGGGCCGCAAACAGGTCGTCACACAGGGTCTTCAAGAGAACCAAACGCTCCGGATCTCTGAAATGAAGTAAGTTAAATGCGCTTCCCAGAGAACGCGGTTATCTTCCCCAGCTGCCGCGATTAAGACCACGGGGGACACGGGGATTAAGCCTCACATATTGCCGCGGAGACACAGGAAAGGGTTGTACCAACGACCAGCTCCGTCGGGAGCCCTATGCGTGGAGAGTCTAGCGTTTAATAGTCTTCTTGTGTTTCAGAACAGCCGGTTCGCTGAACGTGAGCATCCTCCCGGCGTTCATAGCGAGTGAATTTGCGTCTTATTTCGCTTCGGGTTCAATATCAACGTCCTTCTTAGACCTTTCTGCTTCTTCCTGCATGTCTCCTCTTTCTACCCTTCTGGCGACATTCTCGCGTTCGTCACTGGCTGCTTTTAGCTTCTGAAAAAGAGCCATCTCATTTTCATATTCTTCTTTCTTACCTAGTTGCTTATAGATGAGGGCCATGCGGTAATGGGCTACGAATTCCTCTGGTGAAAGCTGAGTGACGATTTTGAAATGCTCAATTGCCTTTTCATATTCGCCCTTGTTTGCATAAGCTCTTCCTAGGTCCCGATGAGCTTGCCCCAGATTGGGTTTTTGTTGGATGGCTTTCAGCAAATAAGGGAGGGCTTGTTCTGTATCACGTTTGATCAAATAGATGTTGCCTAGTTTCCAAGTCGCCAGATAGTCTTCCGGATTGAGTTCCAATTCTTTCTTAAATCCCTTTTCGGCTTCCTCTAGGCTTCCTTCCTTCCAATAGAGATTGGCTAAGGCATAATTGAGTCCGGGAGCTTCCGGCTGACGTTCGAGGGCTTGTTTATATTCCTCGATGGCTCTGGGAATATCTCTGCGCGCCTCAAAGGACTCGGCCAGCAACTGATGCACTCGATAGGAATCTGGATTGATATCAGCCATCTTCCGGAAAGTGTTGGTCATCAATTTGGTATAGGCTTTCCCTAGGTTGTAGAGGATATCGATATCCTGAGGAAACTGTTTCAACCCATTTTGGAGCACTTGCATCGCTTCTTCCGCTCGCCCTGTTTCCATGTAGCAGAGCCCTAGATTTAAATAGGCCCGGTTTTCTTTGGCATTTTGAGAGAGCGCTTTCTTGAGTGGCTCTATTGCTTTCTCATATTGACTGCTGCGGAGATATGCCATTCCTAGAAATAGACTTGACCCGGGCAAATCCGGTTTGAGTTTGAGAGCAACTTGAAAAGCCTCGATCGCTTCCTGATCTTTCTTCTGAAGGTAATAGACCAATCCCAGGTTGTGATACACTTCCCCTACATCCGGCAGAAGCTTAATTATGGCGCGGTAGTTGGAAACAGCTGATTCAAGGTCTCCGCGCTTCTCGGCTTGCTTAGCAGCTTGAAAGTATTCTTGAACCTGGGCCTCGGGATCAGCCTGAGTCTTACGCTGAGATGTCTGAGCTTGCATGTTTGCAAAACTCAGCTGGATCAAGAAAAGGCCAAGTAGAAGAGCACAGCTAAAGGAGACGCGTGGGAGCATCGGCCGACAACAATCTAAACAACCATAAAATGACAGTTGCGAAAAGACATATCTGACATGAAAACATTCCCTCGCGACAAAGACTAACCAAGAATAATGCAATGATTGAAAAATCTGCTTACTTCTTCGAAATCTTAGATTTTGACATTCGTGGATCCGGTACCAATGACTCTCCTTCGCGGGCAAGGTAATACTGGTTCAGCTTGACATCGGACTGTTTGTCCACCCGGCCACTCGGCCAGCGGATTTCGATATCGCCTACCTCGAGATTCCCCATGCCGACATGAACCCTGAGATCGTTACTTGACAAGTAACTATCACTCCCACGAACCTCAAAGTGACGGGTGATGCCTCCCCCTGCAACTTTAACCTTTGCCCCTAATCCCGCCCTGTTGCTCCAAACTCCTTCGGTACGGATGTTGATCCAATGCTGCAAATTTCCTCCGTCGTTCCGGAGAAGATACGGGGTATCGTTCTTATTGATAATTAGCAAGTCAATGTCGCCGTCGTTGTCATAGTCACCAAAGGCTGTGCCCCGACTCGCCTTGTCCCGGATCGTCCGAAATCCAGTGGCTATTGAGACATCCTCATACTTCTTACCCTTAAGGTTGTGCAACAAATAACTAGGCTGCGCAAATGGATCGTTCGGGTAGACGAGTTCCAACTGCTCCATCGTATGCCCGTTAGTAAAGAAAAGATCAAGCCAGCCATCATTGTCAAAGTCGAAAAACTTTGTTCCCCACCCACTGTAGTGAAAGCCTATCATCCCAATGTCAAAGTTCGAGGTCTGGTCAAAAAAAAGGTTATTCCCTTGATTCATATAGAGTGTTCTTCTCTGGTCAATGAAATTAGTAATGAAGATATCCTGCAGCCCGTCATTATTGAAATCACCTACTGTCAGACCCATCGAGCCTTGAGAGTTACCAAACTCATCGACAGAAGTCCCCGACAAGACGCTGAAGTCTTTGAAGTGGCCTTTGCCATCATTAACATAATAGAAATTCGGGCCTGCATCGTTGGCCACATAGAGATCTAAGTCACCGTCATTGTCAAAGTCCGTCAAAACAACGGCAAATCCGTGTCCGGGATTCTTTCGAAGGAGCCCCGCCTCTTTTGTGAGATCCGTGAAAGTCCCATCTCCATTGTTATGGTAAAAGAGGTGTTGCTGGCCTAAGTATCGATCTGGTTCACAGGCAATTGGGACACCTTTCATTTTGCAAGGGTTAGATTCGCTGGGCGCCGGCCCAAACGGCTGGTAGTTGAAATCGCTAAAATTGGCGACAATAAGATCGACGTAACCGTCATTGTCGACATCCCCAAATGCAGCTCCCATGCTCCATTTGGGGATGTCCCAATGGGGATCGGCGACACCTGCTCTCTCCCCGACTTCGGTAAATGTCCCATCCCCATTGTTTCGATACAGTTTGTTTGGGCCATAATTCGTGACATAAAGGTCCAAGAACCCATCATTGTTATAGTCACCAACGGCAACTCCCCCCCCCATTCCGTGTCTCCCAACTTCGCCTGCTCGGTGACGTCGGTGAAAGTTCCGTCTCCGTTGTTCCTCAGGAGGTAATCGTGAGGAAGCTTGCCAGATTTTTGTGATTTGCGGGAAGAACCGTTGACCAAATAAATATCCTGATCCCCGTCGTTGTCGTAGTCAAAGAAAGCAGCCCCCTCCCCATTCACATCGATTAGGAATTCCGTTACCTCGTCTCCACAGGTGATCCGGTAATCCACACCAGCTTCCTTTGTCACATCCTTAAATATGGGCAAAGGGACTATAGAACTGCCCGCTTTCTGCTGCTGCGACAATGAAGCCACCGTCAGCCCTGTAACAAGCAGTAAACATTGAACTAAGAAACGATTCACTTCCACCGCCCGTTTTGCGAAATTCTAATTCAGTCTCTTCGAAAATCGCCACTCTGATTTTAGCATACGTCGGGTGACAAATTGGAGAGGAGTTCGCTGGACTTCGCTGTAGTTAGTGGATTCCACGAGCAGGCGCGGTCTTAAGAAGACAATCGCGCTAGATGGACTGAGCGACCTCGAATCACAAGGATCTACTGGTGAAAAAAAATTTTATAATGTCCTTGATTGGATGAAATAAATTTTATATAAAAGTAACAGGTTTTAGTTGAAGCAGGAGGATCATGAGCACCAATGGTTCCTGTCTCCTCAGGATTCGATCCAGCCTCCAAAACAAATCGGGTGCGGCAACGCGTATCGGCCAAGTAGTTCTGAAGTCTCCTCTCCGTGTCCGGAATTTGTCCATTGATGCGCTGGCCCAAATTTGTGGGTCGAGTCCGGCAACCGTCTATCGATTCTGCCGAGGCTTGGGTTACGAGGGCTATCGGGAATTTCAATTGGATTTGGCGGCCTCTATAGCCAGCACCCATGTGGTTACTTTGGAAGAATTTGTTGAAGGCGCAACCCCCAGGAGTATCCTCCACGGCGTGTTTGAATATAACCGCCAGGGCCTTACTGATACGGAAAAGATGCTGAATGAGGTGGAGCTGACCGAGGTAGCCCGGCATATTTACCGAAGCCGGAAAATCATCATCCTAGGCCTTGGCTCGTCAGCTTTGGTCGCTCGCCGGGGGGAAGAGGTTTTGATGAGTCTCGGACTTACAGCGATTGCCATCACCGACCCTTACACGCAAATCTTTGCCACAGAGATCGTGGGTCCCAAAGATGTGGCGATCGGCATCAGTCACACGGGCAAGACACGACAGATTGTGGAAGCGATCCAGACCGCTCGAAAGAGAGGGGCGCGGACGGTAGCCATCACGAACTATCCCCGGTCTGCACTGGCCGAGGCCAGCGACTTCCGTTTATTGACGGCTTTTCGAGAGCACCGCATCAATGCCGCTGTCTCCTCTTCCATCATTCCTCAACTCTGTATCATTGCCTCAATCCACTTCATCTTGGGAAGCTGGGCCGGCGGCAAGGCAAAGAAACTCGCAACGGAGGCCGAGCAGAGAGCTCAAAAGATTCTGCGGGCTTGTGGAGAAAAGCTAGTTCATTATCATGCAACTCATTCCAAAAGGAGGATACAGTGTTCAAACAGTACTACGACCCCGATATTTTTGTTCATGCTCTTGACGGCATCAATCGCTCGAATCACATTGTCGCTACTTATGTCATGGATGACGAGTTGCCTGGAGAGGATTTCATCGATCACTTTGCTCTCATCCAGGCGATGGCCATCGAAGGTTCGACCGGAACATGGGAAAAAGTCGAAGAAGATACCGATGAAGTCCGGCGAAAACTCAGCGGGAAGATGGTTGGCTACTACGAGATTCCCACGGGCAATGCCTACCGCCGTTTAGCCGTAGTCCAGTTGGCGTTTCCGATTGATGCCTGGATCGACAATGTTCCCATGATGATTTTGAGCATCGCCGGAAACTGTTTTGCCTATAGCCCCAAATTAAGGCTTCTGGATGTCTTCCTGCCGGACGATCTGCTGGCCATGTTCAAGGGACCCAAGTTCGGTGTGCCGGGAATCCGCCAGGAACTGAAGATCCCCAAACGGCCGCTCTCCCTGCATATCATCAAGCCTAAGATGGGAATGACACCCAAGCAAGTAGCAGACCAATGCTACCAGACGGCGATGGGTGGCGTGGACATGATGAAAGATGACGAGATGACGAGCGACGTGTATAACAGCAAATATGAAGATCGCGTCAAAGCGGTGCGCGACGCTTTGGAGAAGGCCGAAGCGAAGACAGGCAAGCGAGTCTTCTACTTCCTGAGTATCACGGATGAACCGCGTCGGGTTTTCGATAAAGCAGCCCGGGCAGTGGAACTCGGAGCCACGGGCTTGTTAATTTGCTACTCGGCGGGTCTTCCGGTTGTCAGGCAATTGGCCGAGGACCCTGCGATCAACGTTCCGATCTTATTCCACGCCTCACATATGATTGCGGCTCAGCCCAGAATCGCCTGGCCGGTATTTGCCAAACTCGTTCGCCTATGCGGCGCTGACTTGATGCTAACTCCTACCTTCTGGTCGAGCATTCCCATGGTGAGCCTGGAGGAAGGGATCCGCACCTCCCATATCAAGCTGGCTCCCTTGGGTCACATCAAACCCATGTTTCCCATGCCTTGCGCGGGGTGTACCCGGGACTGACCCCCATCCTGGTGGGAGAATATGGCACGGACATCGTGATCCCGGCCGGAGGGGGTATGCTGGGCCATCCCGATGGGTATACCGCTGGAGCCAAAGCCTGGCAACAAGCCATCGCAGCAACGATGTCGGACCAGGATTTCCTAGAATGCGCCAAGAAGCCCGAGAATAAAGAGCTTCGTCGGGCATTGGAAAAATGGGGATACATCGAGCGACCCAAGAGTCCCTGGCTCCGTGTCGCTCCCAAATTCCATCCCAAGCCGATGAAATTTGACTAAATATAGGCGATTTGGTTTGAAATGGTGAAACCTGACAACGAAGCGACATTCGACCTTGCGGGTTAAATCTGACTTGGACGAGCTAGAAGGGATCAGCCCATGGGAGCGCCGGCGTCCACGCCCGCAGTGGCGACCCTCGCCCGCTGGGGGCAGGCGAGGACGCCTGCACCACAAGGTTGTGGTGCGGGCCTCTGCCTGCACAGATCGTCGGGAATTATTGACGGTCCAGTGAGACCGCCCCATCTAGAAATTTCTCAGCGAAATTCGTCAAGCCTAACGCGATTAACGAATACGCTTGTCTGGGATGCGGTCATGAAATTTCTTGCCTTTGATCTTGGAGCAGAGAGTGGCCGCGCCGTTCTTGGCAACTTGCAGGATGACGGCTGACCCTCGATGAAATCTATCGCTTCCCGAATGAACCCGTCCAGGTGAACCAGACTCTCTATTGGGATATGCTCGCTCTGTATAACCATGTGTTGAAGGGAATGAGTGAGTATTCGGCTCGTTCCGGGGACTTGCTGGATGGCATCGGGTTCGACACTTGGGGAGTAGACTTTGGCCTTCTGACCCAAAACGGTGATCTGCTGCAGAACCCAGTCCATCATCGTGACCGTCGCACCGAGAAATTCTTGAGGTGGTGCGGTCGAGAATCGCTCTGGAGGAGTTTTTCCGCCGAACGGGCATGTCGCTATTGCCGATCAACACTTCAGCCCAATTACTCTCCTTGCGTCTGCAGCAAAGCTCTCTGCTTGATTGCGCATCCGCTTTTCTCATGATGCCAGATCTGCTGGCTTACTTCCTGACTGGCCGGAAAAGCTGCGAGCGCACCAACGCCATTACGACCCAGCTTTACGACCCTTGGAATCATGAGTGGAATCATGAAGTCGTGAACAAACTGGTCTTCCTGTCCGGCTTCTCCCGGACCTCGTCAACCCAGGGACTATCTTAGGAGAGGTTCGTGACTCTGTCAGCAAGAACACGGGAGTGAAGCGGGGGCGGGTGATTTCTCCCTGTACCCACGACACGGCCTCCGCTGTGGCTGCAGTGCCGGCTCAAGGTAAGGATTGGGCCTTTCTGAGCTCTGGAACCTGGTCCATCCTGGGTGCGCTGACCCCTGAAGTGGTCACTTCACCCGCCGCTTTCTCGGCCGGGGTCTTCAATGAATTGACTTTACAGAGTTTCTTTTTGTGTCGAAATATCATGGGACTCTGGATGCTTCAACAAGCCCGTGCAGGCTGGCAACGCCAGGGTCGATCAACATTCCTACCCGGAACTGACCTGCCTTGCCGTTGAGGCTCCCGGAGGTTTGGCTTTCATTGATCCAGATGACATTCGGTTTCTGGCTCCTGAAGAGATGTTGCACGCCATTCTGCGCTACTGTCAACAAACGGCTCAACCGATACCCCAGGGTCCAGGTGAGGTAACGCGCTGTATTCTGGAAAGTCTGGCACTAGCCTATCGGCATAAACTGGATCAGCTGGGTGCAATGCTGGGGAGCTCATTTGCTGTCCTGCACATTGTGGGGGGCGGATCGAAGAACACACTCCTCTGCCAGCTTACCGCCAATGCGACCGGCCTTCGCGTCGTGGCGGGCCCTGCAGAAGCTACCGTGGCGGGAAACATCATGGTGCAAGCCTTCGCCCTTGGCTGTCTCAGCTCTCCGGATGAAATTCGCCAGGTCGTTCGTTCCTCGTCAAACCTGGTGGAATACGAACCGAAAGATCGCACTCTCTGGCAGGATTATTATGGAAAATATCTTCGCCTGGTGGAGGCAGGCGGACAAAACTGGTGTGACTTCCAACGACCAGAAGAGGCTTGCAGGGCGGAGCTCCGTGACGCCTACTGATTCGTAATTGAACTTTTCTCGCCGAGCAAAACCATCCGTAGGGCGAAGCAATTCGATGATGATTGTCGATCATTCCCTTAATCTTACCGTCGAATGCTTCGCCCCTACAAATTCGATTGGAGGACTACCATGATTTCGAATCATTTCTTTGGCGCGTGTTTACCCACTTTTGGAAATTGTGCAGATCGATTTTGTTTGAGTGGGTATGGCGGAGGCGGAAAGAATATGGAGGAGATGCTGGACCTGGCGACCAAAGTTACAGGAATGGATGGATTGGAATTGGTCGGCAACTGGCATGTCAATGACCAGAATATCCGGGACGTAGCCAGGATGTTCAATGAGCGGGGGCTGAAGTTGTGTATGCTCACTCCGGATCTTTGGACACAGGCTAAGTGGGGAAAAGGAAGTCTTGCGGCGCCAGATGCAAAAACGCGTCAAGCTGCGGTAGATGAAGTCAAAAAAGTCATGGATTGGGCCGCAGAACTCGAATGCCCGTTTGTCGATGTCTGGCCGGGACAGGACGGTTTCGATTACTCTTTTCAGTCAGACTATCTGGATTCCTGGAAATGGCTGCGCGATGGGCTCTCGGCTTGTTCCGAACACACTCGCAAGGTACGGGTTTTAGTCGAATATAAAGCAAAGGAACCCCGGACCCATTGTTTTGTCAACTCCGCGGCCAAAGCTCTTGTGCTTCTCCAAGGACTGGAGAAGGTGGGAGTATTACTGGATGTCGGCCACTCCCTGGCTGCCGGAGAGAATGTGGCTGAAGCCGCTGCACTGCTCAGCTCTTTTGGCAAGCTCGATTATATTCACTTGAACGACAACTATCGAAGCTGGGATGACGACATGATGGTGGGCTCGGTTCATTTGGTCGAGTATCTGGAACTGGTCTATTGGCTCAAGAGGCTCGATTATAAGGGCTGGTTGACACTAGATATCTTCCCCTATCGGGAGGATGGAGTCCGCGCAGCAACAGAGTGCCGGGAATGGATGACCGGCTTTTTCAAGGCGGTAGATCGGGTTGGAATGGACAAATTTAAGGAAGCTATCCGAAGCGCAGATGCTTGTACGGCATCGAGTCTCGTCCGGCAGGCCATGATTCATTAAAAAGGGAGCAAATGATGCTTAGAATTGAACCGTATTCCGGGGAGCCCCATATCGGCCGGCTCATTGCCGCCCTTCAGGGCGAAAAGACTGACCGGGTCCCCCATTTCGAAATTCTCGATGAAGACCAGCATGTTGAGAAGTTGCTCGGCCGGTATGCCGGTAATACTTTGGGGATAGGAGGAGATCCTGCCAAGGGCGCTGCAGCCGCGGAAGGAGCACGCCCCATGTTCCCGAAAGATTACATAGAACTTTGCCGTCTGCTCGGTCAAGACGCCATTGCTCTTGAAGCCATCTGGACTCCCTTGAAACACATTCGTCCAGACGGAACCATTGGCCCAATTACAAACCGAAGTATTAAGACTCGAGCTGATTTTGAGCGCATCATTTGGCCGGGCAAGGAAGAAATTGAGGAACGCCTGCAGTATGTGCGTGACTATGTAGCGGCAGCCAAAGGAAGCAATATTGGTGTCATTTTTCTCTTTGGTTGTATCTTCCAAACCATCTATGAGTTTGTCGTCGGTTTTGTGGACTGCATGGTCATGGTGATGGAAGAGCCTGACCTGCTGGAGGAAATGCTTCGACGGTCGGCCGATTATTTCGCTGAGCTTGCTAAGGGAGCAGTCCGGGAAGGCATTGATGTCTTATTCGCTGCGGATGACTTTGCACTGAAATCCGGACTCTTCGTTCGACCGCACATCTTCAAACAGATCTGGCGTCCTCATTATGATCGCTTATTGGCGCCGGCTCGAGAGGCCAAGATTCCCATCATGTTCCACTCCGACGGGAAAATCGATGACGGCATTGAAATGCTCCTGGAAATGGGGGTTGATGGCATCACTCCCATGGACCCGTCGGGCATTGACTACAGAGATTACAAGAAGCGCTATGGCTCTCAGCTTACCTTGTTCGGAAACATAGACATAACTTGGCCGCTTGTCCAGGGGACTCCTGCCGATGTGGAGCGCGATGTCTGCGCGCATATGGATGTCCTCAAGCCCGGTGGACGATGGGTCGCAGGCAGCAGCCATAGCATCATCAATTACATTCCGCATGAGAACTTCATTGCCATGATTAATGCATTTCATAAGTATGGGACGTATTAATTGGGCTCTTGATTTAATAACATTATATTTAATAATAAAGAGAAACTTCTCGCCAAGGCGCGAAGGACGCAGAGGATGGATTAGAACCAGATCAGTCGCATCATCTTGTGAACGGACTTTGCCATGCTTCGCTAAGTGGGTTATGTCTGTCAAAGACAATTTCTTGTTAAGCCTTACTGGAGGATGAAGGCACTTTGACAGTCAATGGCCTGAAAGGAATCTACTGCGGTTCTTTGCGCACTTGGCCTCTTGGCGAGAGCACTGTTGTTTATAAGCCGGCTCCGTCAGGAGCCTCGTGTTTATAGCCTAATACCGGAAAAGGTCCAGAAGCTCCGTAGGAGAGGCCTGTGGACGGCGGTCTCAGCGAGACCGCCCTGACTACTGAATCGAAAACAGGTCGCGCTATGCGGCTCTGTTCCTGACTCACAATCTGTTTTGAATATTAAGGAAAATCCTCTCGCCAAGGCGCGAAGGACGCAGAGGATGGATTAGAACCAGATCGGTCGCATCATCTTGTGCACAGACTTTGCCATGCTTCGCTAAGTGGGTTATGTCTGTCAAAGACAATTTCTTCTTAAGCCTTACTGGAGGATGAAGGCACTTTGACAGTCAATGGCCTGAAAGGAATCTACTGCGGTTCTTTGCGCACTTGGCCTCTTGGCGAGAGCACTGTTGTTTACAAGCCGGCTCCGTCAGGAGCCTCCTGTCTATAGCCTAATACCGGAAAAGTCCAGAAGCTCCGTAAGAGCGCTCCCAGACAAAGTGACAATCTAGGAAGGGCTATCTGCGTAAAAACCTTCCGCTACGGGCCGACTTCGCTCCTCCCACCACTGGCTCAGGAACCAGCCTTCGATCTCCGGAACGACATGCTCCGGCAAGTAACAGTGAACGGCGAACCGAAACTCCGAAGGAACTGCCTGCAGACTCAACCTGCATTTATAGACCACCCAAGACCCCCCGGCGCTTTGAGTATTGCCAAACTGTCTCGCATCTGGAACGGGAATGAGATGGAGCAGTTTGGTTGCCCAGTCGCGCCACGACCTGGACGATTTCGGCAACGGAAGGCGCATAACGCCAGTCTTCCATCCCCGCCCTCAATCGGATGGAGATTGCCAGTACGGCCTGTTTCCCTTCCAGTGAATCAAACTCGGTTGCAAATGAAAAGACCTTCTTTCTCTTCCCTTGGGCCTCAAATCGCTTTGCATCGGCAAACTCCATCCGCATCCAATCCTCTTCCTGAGCGAGCCGATGAAGAGCGAGAGGAGTAGCCATGTTGGACGCCTGTTGAAGAATAGATGTCTCGTGCGGCAGCCTGGGGATCTTGTCCCCGGTTTCGCAGGGAAAAACCTCGATCATCAAAACTTCAAACGGGCGCAACCATAACTCGGCGGATTCCCCTGTGCGGTAATCCGTCCCATCTTGACGCATCATTCTTTTCTTCTCCGGGAAATGGCTGATGAGTTCGACACTTTTGCCTGATTCTGCTTTCAAGCCGAGAGTTGGCCCAAGTGGCAACACCACTTTGCGCGCCATGAAGTGGACATTGCTTAGAAACACAAAACCGTGCGTTCCCTGAAAATAAGTGTATCCGTAGATCTCATTCTTCCAGGGATCACCCCAATGATGCCGCCGTTGGAGGAAGAGAGATTCGTTCTTCCTGGAGAGTGACTGCATCTCCCCCAGAAAAACGAGATCCTCCTGGTCGAGAAGGTATATGTCTCCCCCACAGTTGAGGGAACAATAGACTTCCCCGCCCCAGATCCATAACCAAAGCCTCCCGCCAGCGCTCATGGGCCATGAAATTCCCCCAGCGATTCTCTGCGAGCCATACTCCGAGGCTGTCCTTATTGATTGAAGGAATGGTTTTTGCAAACTGCGTACTCATGTCCAGGTTCAGGGTGACCGAGTCGCGGTAATACAAAGTAGGGACCCAGCTCGTTCCCGAACCTTCCATAAATAATCCCGATTCAAATATGAAGTCCCCGTATAATGCGAAAAACGGGGACCGTACACCCCAATACCATACGATACAAATTTCAGGTTCGGCTTATCGCGCGGCGCTGGGCCAATTCGATCAGACGATCATGCATCTTCTCAACAGAGAATTTTCCCGGCAAATGGTTGTGCTCGGAACTGTTGCAGTAATAGCTCCCCATGTCTAATTTCACGAGCTTGAGGTTGTTCTCGCGGATATGATAAAGAATCGCATTTTTGAGGATCGTGAAATAAGGCTCTGACGCCACACATAGGTTGCCATTCAAATTCTCCCTGGCAAGATATCCATTTCTGTAAGCCTGCACCGGAGGCGCCGGCTGAGCCGGGCCTCCAGGAATCGGCACCCGGCTGGGCTCAACAGGCGGGTACTCCCCGCAGGATACCGCCGCGTTACTGACCGAAAACCACAATCCAAAGTTGGTTCCGAGAGCGTTGACACGATCCGACAACCTTACGTGGCCCTTCGGGAAAACATTCTGGTCTGAACCTTGTCAAGTCCGAGCTGTTATCCAACCATCCCCAGTCCGGAACGTAATAGTCAAAATGGATTCCTTGCTTTTGCCATTCTTCCAAAACCTTCAAGCCATTCAGCATTTCAAGGTCATTGAGGGTCGGGCACCATCCCCATTGGTTGTTCATGCCAAAGGGATCATACACGGAGAGGAATTTCTTCTTCCGGGGACTGTTGGCCTGTAAATAAGACGTGAAATGATTGAATGTTTCACCTGTGTTGGAAACCCCCAATAAGGCTGCGTGACTGAGGACGTGGCCCCCGGAAGGCAAATGGATCCCAGGATAATGTGTGAGTTTGACGCTGCCTTTACCCCCTTGGTTCAATCCCGCTGGATGTTCAATGGCGCAGAACGCTTCGCCGTCAATGAATAAAGGCTCCCCAGATCCTCCTTCTGAGGTGGGAACGTTAAGAGAGAAGTTGTCGAGACCGACATCCAAAAGGAGAAGATCCTTGTCACCATGGTTTTTGATCACCAATGATTTGCGCCGGAGAGGGCCGTTGAGCGTGTAGCGGGCAGAAACGAAGACGGACAAGGACGGGCTGAAGAGTTCGAACTCTGACTTGATTTTCCAGCTCTGTTGAGAGACTTCTTTACCTGAAAATCGGTGAGCCGAATGAAAGGCTGTCCGACCGAAATATACTGATCCACAAGGACGGGTTTATAAACGTATTTTCGTAAAATCTCCTCGCTGTAACCACCAAAGCTTTTATCAAATCCACGGGTTCGGATGGCCAAGAGATTTTTGTCCACCAGGACCAAAATAAGTGCCGAATATCCCGGCATTCCGGGGCAAGGACAAACTGGCCTGGCTGTCGCCATCGGCCCTCTGAAGTTCTGTGTCCTATTTCCTCACCATTCACGTAGATCCAGTATTCGTTCCAATCCTGGCAGTCATATCCACCCAGGACGAAGAAGATTTTTTCTCCCTGTCCCTCCTGTGGCAGCGCAAACCAATGACGGAACCAGCCGTATCCATCGTACTGGAATCTCTTTGTGACTCCCCAGCGCCGCGAAGCTTTCTCAATAATAAATTCTCGGTTGCTCCCCAACTTGCATCGGGCTCGTTCTTAAGATGAAAGCCTCGCTTCAATCCTTGCTCCTGCTCGCGGGCAACAGGATGATCGTCTGGACCAAAGACGAAACTTCCACCAAGGAATTTCAATTCGCACCTTGGAGGCCGAGAATGTCAAGGCAAATTTCCTCTGCTGAGGAGAACAGGAAGGGGCGGCCCGTGAGTTTATTGACGAAGCCCGTGCTTTTCAAACCATTTTCGTCCCATGCGAGACGCCAGTCTAGCTCATCGTTGGTCAGATCAAGATTGCCATTGATTCCCCGACTTGGAATTTTTTTAACCGCTTGGAATCTCCCAATTGAAGTGACTTCCCAGCGGACAAGCCGCGGATATCAAGCCAGCTTGTAGGAATTCTCTTCGATCCATTCCGCACCTCCATTGCGGATTATTGAAATTAAACGAAAATCATATTCGTCAAACTCCTAGGACGCAGAGGACAGACTAGAACCAAATAAGGGCGCAACAATTTGCAAACAGGCATCATAATTGCTTTGCTAAGTGGACTAGGTCTGTCAAAGACAATTTCTTTTGAGTCCTTTCTGAAGGATCAAGGCACTTTGACGATTCGGGTGGTGCCGTCCTTCATTAAGGCTTCTGCAAAGTACGACCGGTTTCAAATAGCTCTGGTCCGAGTCCTCGGTGGACCACATGGCGGGATCTACAACGATCCGTCCGAATCTGGTTCCCCCCGACAGCTTGGGGTCCTCTGCGTCTTGGCGAGAGGATTTCTTCAATCCGGCGCGCTCGGCTAGGAGCCTACCCACCTATAGGCACATCTTCAGAAGGTGGGCGGGGCGCCTGCGCCACAAGGTTGTGATGTAGGCCTCTGGCCTTCACAAATGTCCAAAAACGCCCAACCCGCTGAATAACTTACTTTCTCAGTATCTCTGGCAGAACCCTCGCTCAATTCGATCTTGCAAATTCTTTGATTCCCATGATAATTTGAATTGTGTTTAGCCGAAGATTTCATCGACCCTTAATTCCGATTTTTCTGTACCCTTCCTTGTCTTCTCCCCCTACTTTTTCCCCGCAGTAAGCAATGGCCCAGGCTGTTTCTAAAAGCCTTGAGGATTATTTTCGTCTGGCCAAGGAAATGGAGACACCGTTCGGATTTTGCAGGCGCGGAGAAAATTTATGTAGAGGCCGCGGCGAACTTTCCCCAACAACCCGAACTCTTAAACGGCTGGGGCTTATCTATCAGACCCAAATGAAATTTCAGGAATCCATCGACACCTTCCACAAAGTATTGCAACAGGCCCCTCAGTATCCCGAAGTCAACTTCTATCTTGGCTTTCCTACTCTGGGATCAATCAGTTCGAAAAAGCTATAGACGCATTTAACAAGGAGACTGGAGGCCAACCCAAATACCGCCGAGCTCGCTACTATGCGGCCATGGCTTATCAGCTCTTTGCATCGCCAATCCGACGCGCTGACGACAATATGAAATCCTGCTTGAGGAAGACCCCACCGATCAAAAGGTTCTTTATCAACTGATTAAACTGCTTAAGTCCGCGACGCTTGAGGCTCTCAATCAGTTGGGCGACACTCGATGCAAACTCGACTTACATGCTGGTTTTCAAGGCAGAAAGCTTTGCAGACGGGGAAAAATACCCTGAAGCCATCGAAAAATACAAAGAACTCTTGGAAAAGACCCTAATTTTCCAGGAATCCATTTCGCGCTGGGATTGCTTTATTACAATAAAGTCGATTACCCTAACTGCCGAACCGGAACTGCTACTCGCCTTAAGCGAAGACCCCAACCACCCGATGGCCAATTTTTACCTGGCCGACATCCTGATTAAGGGTCAGAGGATGCCGGAAGCCGTTCCCCGCCTGGAAACTGTTGTGGCAGCCGCCCCCTTGTTCATGCTGGGGTATTTAGAGCTGGGCAAGTGTTATATCGCACAGGGAAGGTTCGAGGACGCACTTAAGCTCTTGTTAAAGGCCGAAGAATTGGGGCCCAATGAAAAAATGGTGCATTACCAGCTTGCACAAGTTTATACGCGGCTCCAACAGCCAGACAAACGGCAATACCACCTTGAAGTTTTCCAAAAGCTCGATCACGAAGAACGAGAGAAGAAGAAAGAGAAGATGAAAGCAACAAACGAGAAGGCCATGGAGAAGCAAAATGCCGCAGGGAACAACTGAACCCCATTACCCACGAAGACCGTCGTGCTGATGCTAGGCACAGTACCCCGGTACGATTCTCTTACCACCCGTGAGTCTTCAGTTGCATCCATATTTTCCTTGGCGCGCTTCGCGTCCTTGGCGTTTCGGTCTTCCACGGTTGGTCTTGGAATGGGCGATAATGTGAGCGCGAGTGTATCGTTGATCCCCTCCAGCCTCCAATTAGGTCGGCAGGAATAGGAATCAATCACACTGAGTTCTGGACATAACCATTACCCGATGACCTCACTTTTCTCACCCCCTCTGAAGGGAATGCTTGAAAATACTCCGCCTGGTCAGGGGAATCCGCTTACAACACCTACACAACTCCTTGCAGTCATTGTAGGCTTGAGGCTTTCTCATTGCCTCAACCTCACGCGGCGTATTCGAAGTTTTTCACAGCTTAAGGCAAATGAATGGAGGAACACCTTGGTCGTTGTCGTCCCCTTGGCAATCATCCTGATGACTGCCAACCTGATTCACGCCCAAACCAAGTCAGACAGCATGGAAAGCCTGCTCAACCAGGCCTTCGAATTGGAGAAGGGCAAAAACTATGAGTGCGGCCGAAGGGAGTTTACAAGAAAGCATTGCTCATTTCTCCGGATGATCCCGAGATTCTCAAAAGATTGGGTCTCATTTGCCAGCAACAAGGCAAAATATGATGAGTCGATTGAGATATTTCAGAGAATTCTCCGGCGGGCTCCTCTCTACCCCGGGGTGAATTCATTGCTGGGGATTTCGTATTATGCATTAAACAAGTTCGATAAGACCATAGAAGCGACCCAAAAAGAACTCACGGGCAATCCCAAAGATAGGCAGGCCCGATACTACCTGGCTTTGGCACTCAGTTCGTCAGGCCGGCTTCTGGAAGCTATCCAGCAATTGGAAATCTTGCTGAAGGACGATCCTCAGAATGTGGCCACTCTGTATCAACTGGCTGTAGATTACAAGGTTGCGGCTCAACGGGCTGCCGAAAATCTTGCGAAGCTTTATCCCGATTCAGAATTCACCCATGCGATCCGAGCTGAGGTCTTGGCAGATAACTTTCGATTTGAAGAAGCCATTAAAGAATTCAAGGAAGTCAGCCGCAAGAACCCCAATTTCCCGGGAATCCACGTAGCCCTGGGCCAGGTTTACTGGCAGAACAAGAATCTTGAGAACGCCCAGCAGGAGCTGAAACAAGCGCTAATAGAGGATCCCAACCAGCCGTTAGCTAATTATTACCTCGCCGACATCTTTGTCACGAACAAAGAATTTCTTCAGGCTATCCCGCACCTTGAAGTGACTATTTCTGTCTACCCCCAATTGACCCAGGCCTACGTCCTGCTCGGAAAATGTTACGTTGGCACTGGAGATCCCGAACGCGCCGTTCAAGTTTTCAACAAGGCTCTGGAACAAGACCCCGATTTAAAGGAAGTCCACTTCCAGCTTGCCGAGCTTTATGCACGCTTGGGAAACAAGGAGGAAAGCCAAAAGCACATTCAGGCCTTCGAACGATTGACTCGTGAAGGCCAAGAAAAGGCGAGGGAGAGGCTCCAAGAGGCTGTACAAAAACTGAAAGATTCGGGGACTCAATAGCCAACACCATTAATGCCCGTATAGGGTTGTCAACCCATTTACTGCCCCGTTGCTGAAACGAGGGATTTGGAGTTTCCAGGCTCGAAGGCAACTCGCAGAGGATGGGAGGTGTTTTGAATGACGAAGAAACTACTACGAAACAATCATGTTTCCAGGTTTGGCGGCTCTGCCGCCTGATGTACGGGAAGTCTTTGACTTTCCGCCAATTCAGCATCTTTGATTCTGGGGCTACGCCCTACAGTCCGTGAGGCCAAAGATGACGACTAGCAGGTTTCGAGTGTCTAGAGATACACCCAGTCTTTACATCACCGCCGTTGCAAAAGACCGTCTCCCAGTGTTTCAGACTGATCCTATTAAGGCCATCACATGTCAAGGGATCAATCAAGCCCGTCAATCTTGTGGGTTCCTGCTGCTGGCCTATGTCCTCATGCCGGATCACTTGCATTTGTTAACCGACAACCCAAGGCAAGCCTCTGTGATGCTTCGCTATATCAAAGGCACGATTGCTCACGAGGTGATCGAGTACTTAAGGCGGCAAAAGTACGAACAGTCGCTGCGAAAACTGCGGCACGACGAGGGGAAACGGCACCATCTTTACTCGCTCTGGGGTCATGAATCGAACGTCTTTTCCATCTTCAGCGAAAAGGTGTTGATGCAGAAGGTAAATTACATTCACCAGAACCCAGTGCGTGCCGGACTGGTGGAAAAGGCCATGGATTATTCTTGGTCAAGTGCCAGGGTTTGGCAGAGACTTGCGACCGAAAACGAACCATTGGATGTCGGCGTCGATAGCATAAAGTGGAGGAAATCTGCAGCTGGGGCATAGCCCCTAGAAACCGAGGAGCGGTGGCGCGGAAAGTCAGAGACTTTCCGTACATCTAGCGGCAAAGCCGCTGAAGACGTCGAAACTCCTAGCCTCGAAGTTCAGCACCGGGCTACCGAAAACTCAGGGCATTCTTAGGTGGAGGTACATCAACAAGTGATCACTCATCCAAAGCTCACGGCCATGTTTGTTCCCATTTTTATTCGGTCCTCCACTTCGTGCGCCTATCTTCTCATTTGGGCGCTCTTGCTGGTTGCCTCGCCGCAGCAAATTTTTGGGAGACCCGCAGATGTGAAATCGCTCCTCGATCAGGCGCGTGTTTATGAAAAGGCCAGTGACTATAGAAGCGCCGAGGGCAATTATCGACAGGCTTTAGCTCTCGCCCCCAACGATCCTGAAGTCTACAAGCGCCTCGGCATCCTCTACCAGACGGAACTCAAGTTTCAGGAATCGATTGAAGCGTTTCAGCGCGCGTTATCTTTCTCAGCTCAATATCCTGAAGTCAATTTCTTTCTTGGCGCTTCCTTCCTCGGCCTCAACCAGTTTCAAAAAGCCACGGATAGTTTCCGAGCCGAACTCTCAACGCCCAGCCCCCACCCGCGATGCCATTACTACAACGCCATCGCCCTCGTGTCACTTGGCCGTTCGGATGATGCCATCGCCCAGTTCAATCAGTCTTTGGCCAGAAATCCCAAGGATGCCGACGCGCTCTACCAACTCGCACGGCTCCACATGAACGCCGCTCTCGATGTCATCCAAATTCTTACCGACCTTGACCCCGACTCTTTCCAGTTACATGCGTTGATGGGCGAAGTTTACGCCAGTAACAAGCTCTACGAAGCCTCGCTCAAAGAATATCGGGCTGCGCTGGGCAAACGTCCAGACGCTCCTGGTCTGCATTACTCGCTGGGAGTAGCCTATCGAAATTTGAAACAGATTGATGAGGCGGAAAAGGAATTCTTGCAGGCCCTGCGCGAGGACCCCAATGACTTCCGGGTCAACCTCTACCTCGCTGAGTTCGCCGTGGGCCGGGACAATTGTGCCGGGGCCATGGATTACTTGCGCGTCGCCTCGGCCGCCCAGCCCGGTGCGTCACGCCCTCATTTTCTCCTGGGAAAATGTTACCTGGCTCTGAAGGACCTGGAGAAGGCCAAAGCGGAGCTTCTCACCGCCCTCTCGTCTGAACCCAATGACACGCAGACGCATTATTTCCTGGCACAGGTTTATCGCGAGCTGGGTGACAAGAAAGCGAGTGCCCTGGAACTGAAGGAAGTCCAGAGGCTCTCGGCAGCCGAGAAAGAGAAAGTCTACCAACGCGCCCGAACAACACCCCAGTGAGCTCTTATACAGTCGGGTCCCTTCCCGATACAGAATATTGAAGCCTTTTCTCGCTAAGACGCAAAGGACGCAAAGAATGAGTTAGGGCGAAATAGGTGATATAGTTGTGTATACAAACATATCAGTGAATCACGAGCTTGAACCGAATTTATCTGAGACGGTTTATTTGGTCACGATTTAATTATTCAAGGACGGCACAATATTAATTGCCAACGGCCTTGCAGAAATCCCATAGATCACTTTGCGCACTTGGCGTCTTGGCGAGAGTAGAGACCGGTCTCAATAAGACGTAATGGATGCCAAGTATGGATGAGAACCAGATAGGTCGGATTGTTGTGGACACAGCCATTGCGGTACACCGAGGAATTGGGCCAGGATTGTTGGAGACAGTGTACGAGGTTGTTTTGGCGAAGGAACTGCGAGAACGAGGGTTGACGGTTGAGCGACAAATCCCCATTCCCATTGAGTACGGTGGATTCAGGTTTGACGAGGGATTCAGAGCTGACATCGTCGTCGAAGGGAAGGTAATTCTGGAGTTGAAGTCCATCGAGGCGATCAATAATGCCCACAAGAAACAACTGCTTACTTATTTAAAGCTCACGGGCATGAAGCTGGGCTATTTGCTGAACTTCGGGGAAGCACAGATGAAGGATGGCATTTTCCGAATCGTCAACGGCCTCGCCGAAAGAGAATAGGTCTTTGCGTCCTTAGCGCCTTGGCGAGAGATTCCTTCACTAGGTTTCACAATCTCAGGCACCCTATTAAAGATTTTAATGGAAACTCCTCATTGTGGGAGCCGCTGTCCTCAGCGGCGAATGACACCCGGTCAGGGTTCCCATTTTTTTCCTGCTCACTCCTTTTCAAACATCCAAGGCCAGGGCTTGGTCACGATCCTCTGATAGCTTGGATGGGTAGACGACAATTTCCAATCGGAAGGTATGTTCACTAGGCCGGCCCGAACGGGATTTTCTTCAACATACACTGACATGAATTTAAACTGTTTCGCCGACCGAATCCTCGTTTATAGAAGCCGGGTTGCCAAGCACACCTTTGGACTGCAAGAGTCCCCGGGTCTCTCGACCTATCCTATCAACCCCAGTCCAAGCCCCCGGCGTAACGCAACGGCGAAGTCCACAACAATCTTACCTATTTGATTCCCATCTATTCTTGGCGTCCTCTGCGCCTTGGCGAGAACGTTTTCTACTCTCGCTAAGACGCAAAGTGCGCAAAGACCTTATCGATTTCGTATAAGGCGTTCGTCGAGTTGGGTAGAGTGTTGCCTCTCGAACTCCAATTCCGCCTCTCGCAGTTCCCAAGCTGTATTGCCTCACACACGCATTCCAACTGTCGAGACCCAAGAGTTTTGTTTACTGAAACTTCGGTGTTTGCAATCAGACGCTACGTTTCGGGTTCTCATCTATTCTTGGCGTCCTCTGCGTCTTGGCGAGAGATTCCTTCACTTGTCTTGGCGCTCCATTACGTCTTGTCGAGAGCATTCTCTACTCTCGCAAGACGCCAAGTGCGCAAAGTAATATTTGGGATTTCTGTAAGGCCGTTGGCAATTATATTGTGCTGTCCTAATCATTAAATCGTTACTAAATAAGCCGTCTCACACAAATCCGTTTCAAACTCGTGATTCACTGATGTGTTTAAATACAAAACAATATGACTTATTTCGCCCTAACCCATTCTTTGCGTCCCTCGCGCCTTGGCGAGTGATTCTTTCACTTGTCTTGGCGTCCTTAGCGCCTTGGCGAGAGAATCCCTGCAGAAGATGACAAAAAAAAGGATGAGGACCAGTTATTCCTGGTCCTCATCCTTATGCTTAAATTAACTTTCTAGCTTGTAAAACTTAGTAGTTGATCTTTAATCCGAATTGAATTTCGCGCGGGGCATTCGTCTGGACTGCCACGCGGCCGAAGTACCATTCACGCCACCTCCAATACCGCCCGCCTGATAGCTTGGCCGTACTGGTCCCCACCCTGATCGAAGCCGAAAAGGACACGGTTGAAGGCGTTCAGGAAATCACAACGGAATTCAACGCTAACCCGTTCATTAATGTTGGTCCGTTTGATGATGGAGATATCCTCATTCAGGTAAGGCAATTGGCGGATATCGCCATCCGTTGACTGGAGTGGTCCCAAACGTAAAAGGAGCTGGGTCATTCCAAGCATTGATGTTGTATCGTTGCCCCAGCGCTCCAGCACCATTGGGATCCCAGGTCCCATTGAGCCAGGCATCCGAATACTTCTGCACGCCGGGAACGCGGTTGGCGCGGGTGGTGAAACTGTTATCCGACATGTAAGGGTTAAGGGAATTACCTGAAGAAAAGACCCCCTGAGGGGCGCCGCTCCGGTAAGACCTGAATCCGGCAACGCTCCATCCTCCAACCACCTTGTTAATCACTCCCCCTTGGTTCGCCCATTTCTTGCCCGGACCGAAGGGCAATTCGTACTGATAGGAAATCGCCAAGTTACTCGGATAATCATTGAGGCTCAGCGCTCTCTCACCACCTGTGTTATAGAAGTCCTGGGTGAATCCTGCGAATTCATTGATTAGACTTCCTGCATTCGTAAGAGTCTTGGACCAGGTGTACGATACCAGGAAGCTCAAGCCATAGGATAGATTCTTCCTGGCCTGAATTTGGAGGGCATTATAGGTTGACATCCCCTGAGTTTCTCCAAATCCCGCAATTGCGAAAGCCCTTGAACGCTGTCGTTCCGGTACTGCGGCATTGGACGCAATGCCTGGCCCAGTTGGGCACCGCTACCCCACAGAGTCTGGAACCCCGTGAATGGAGCATGCCTGCCGTTCGCGGGATCGATCGGCATCGCCTGTACAACTGGGAAGAGCCTGGATGGTAGGATCCGCAATGTTCTTGAAGAGATCGGCCCCGAAGCTCTGATTTAGACCTCCACCACATTACTGTGGATCAAACGACTCGACAAATGTGTTCCTTTGGTCCAAACATAGCCAACATCGAGAATAATCTGCCCTGGAAGCTGCCGCTGGATACTGAAGCTGCGCAGTTTGGATATTGGGCGGGATCTCATCCCCAGGCCATGGCCCCCACGTCGGTGGACCTTGGCCATCAAAGGCGTTTTGAGTGAGATTCCCCACAGGTAGGAAGTATTGAGCAGGCCAACCGGTGGCGAGGGTCATGTGGACATCGCTAGACCCTGGGGAGAGCAAGACACCGCTCCTGAAAACCCGCCAAGGGAAGACTGGCCGCAACCCTGGGAACCATTGTACCCCAATTGTTCCCAAGCACTTGCCAAGGAACGTTGGGCCCCTCCGGCTGTGTATAGCATCCCGTACCCACCCCGTATTACCGTCTTCGGGTTGAGGCTATAGGCAAACCCAAAACGTGGTCCAAAATTCTTCATATAAGTAGTCGATGGCGCACGCTTTGCATCTGACGCATATACCATGGCACCTGGGATCCCGATAGCGGTATTCATCGTGAATGGATCCAGCCATGATTTTTGGTTGTGCGCGTCTACGGTGGGTCAGGAACGCGTCCCAACGAAGACCCATGTTGAAGGTAAGCTTTGAAGCTCATCTTGTAATCGTCCTGGACATAACCTGCCCATCGCCCCATTCGATCCGCGACCTCTGTCGCAGTGATGCCTACCGTGCCACTGGTCGGCAAGCCTAAGAGGAAGCTTCCAACTCCCATCCCTGTACAGTTGCCACCTACCGCGCAGCCGGCATCATAAAATTTGGAGTCCATAAGCCCGGTCGGTCCGGCATTGTATTGGTTATAACTGGCCGAGTAACTGGTTCCCAACTGGTTTACTTGCAACTTCATGTAACTGAAGCCGCCCTTGATCGTATGCTTTCCTTTGATCCAGGTGATGTCGTCCGCAATACTGAAATTGTTATTGGCATGAAGTATTCACACCCTGTCTCGCGTAAGTGGCCCCCAAGCCTGCGATATCACTTTCCGGGAAGACCGACCCAAGACCCGTCTGAGGCACACCCGAATATCCGAGGACTGCCGGCCAGCCAAAGCCCGCCGTCGGGAGACTGGCATTAGCACTCCCGATTAAATCCAAACGTCCAGTGGTTGACCAGGTTCGTCCTCATGAAATAATCCTGGCTGATGCGAAGAACGCGCCATCCGTTTGTCGAGTAGGAACCTTCACCAATCGGGTCTGGATATTTCGAACCCGCTGGAACATACTCACTCTTCCACATATAAGATCCATAGATCCGGTTTTTGTCGGAGAACACATGGTCAAGTTTGACACCCCAATTGTTGATGCTGTCGGTTGACGTGATTCCTGCGCCGTGTTCCAATTCTGTACTGGTAACCATAGCGGCAAGTCGAGCAAGTCCCCACGCTCGGAAAGTACGAAAACATATTCTTAGCCACAGGATCAATCCGGTTTTGCGGGATGATGTTTCCCGGGAACGCATCCCTCATCCACGCGGCGGCACCACTGCTGTTGACGAGACCGGTACCCGGGTCAATCGCACCTGCCGGGACGAGTCGCGTAGTTGCCGGATCGTAAATGGCATTTGATAAAACCGGCCGACCCAGGGCATCAGTGCCAATCTGGGGGCCGAGAATGTTACTCAAGTCGCCGTTCTTCATCGCATCGGTGGGAACAGTATCATTAGAGTTGGCGCCAGGCTCCTTAATGTTGCGGAACCCCGTATACCACCCATAGAAGAAAGTCTTGTCTTTGTGGATCGGCCCGCCGACAGTCGCTCCGAATTCATTCTGCATGTTCCTAGGCGTCTTCGCAGCGTAAAAGCCCCTTGCATCCAAGGCAGTGTTGCGGAAATACTCATAGACTGTGCCATGAATTCCGTTCGTCCCGCTCTTCAATGTAAAGTTGGTGATTCCTAACCCGGATTGTCCGAATTCCGCCGGAGGAAGGAGCGTCATCACGTTGTACTCTCCCACCACGTCTGGGGGAAAGGGGAGTTGTTGAAAACTCCCTGACAAAACGGTTCCTTGACCAATATTGGCGCCTTCGAGAAGCCACTCAATACTGCCGCTCGGGCTTCCATTGACGGTGGTATTTAACTGCCGACCGCCACCGCTATAAGTGCCATAAGCCGTCCCTCTGCTGGTGACTCCAGGAACGAGCGAAATGAAAAAGGCCGGATTGCGTACCTCCTGCACCCCCACCAAGGGCAAATCAAGAACTTGCTTCCCCGAAATAATCACACCTCGTTCAGAACTATCGGCCTGAACCTGGACTGCCACTGCAGAGACTTCGACGGATTCGCTGACCTGCCCTATTTCCAGTTTGGCATCCACGCGAGTAATTTGAGCAATGTTTACGATGATGTTGCCCTGAACAAATTTCTTGAAGCCCGGGTGTTCGACCGTCACCTGATACTGCCCCACCTGCAGGAGCGGGACGGTAAAACTCCCCCCTGTTCCGCTTGTTGCCGTCGTACGAACGTTTGTCCCGGTATTGATGGCAGTAATAGTGGCCCCCACGACCAAACCTCCAGACGCATCGGTTACTGTTCCCGTGATCGTGCCCCGGTTGGTCTGCGCCATGAAGGGAGAAACCGTAGCTACTAGGGTAAGAATCACCACACTGGCATAAACTAACATCCGTTGCCCAAACTTACTCATGCTGTTCTCCTTTGAGAGGGTATTGCACTGCTTTAATGTTAGGGGAATCGACAAAATTCTTTGCTTGCTTAACACGATAATTTTTTCGGAGAAATTTATGACTGGGTCATCTCACTCATAATATTCTTGGTCACTGCTTTCAATTTTATTGGTTCTAGACGGGCGAACGAATAACGCGCAACTCTGTCACAGTTATGTAAAACAATGCAATCGCATTGCCAGATTCATTAATCATCGATTTAAATAATTGTAAACTAATGATAAAAAGTGACTTAAAAACAAAATAATCAGTTTAATCCAGTAGATCGGAAATCTGTAAAACACTCAATTTATACGAAGTCTCGAATATGATTACGAAAATTCGTTTTATTTGACGCGTCTGGCTCGACCGAAACACCCCTCAAAAGACTTAATTTGATGAAGCGAACATTCAGAGCCTTTGGAGTAAATGGTCAATTTCACGTCAACCGATTAAACAGGCTTCACTGCAATTACTACGTAACGGAAAAAAGAAACTTCCGAGAGGATTTCTCAAACATTTATCATGGAAACGTCACGGGAAGGCAAACATTAAACCCAATGCCAGGAAATTGTCAATACTTTTATCGAATTTTTGTAATGCGTTAGTTACGGGGGGAAATCTGTAAGGGCAAGGCCTTCGGTGACGATTTGAGATTGTCGCTTTTGTAGCGGCTGAGTGGGTAGGGACGGACCGCCGGGCCGTCCGCGGCGCGCTCGGCGAGCGCGCCCTACCAGAAATTCCCCCGACAACTAACGCATAACAATTTTTGTTTGGGGGCGAGGCGAGGGTTCAGGCCGCAATAATTGATCTCAGATGGGGAAAGGCATGAAAAAATTGTGGAACTAGTTGTAGGGAACGCTCGCTGGTGCGTTCCTTGTTTCCAAGGAGCACTAAATTCCAATGGTTTCAACACTCTACAAAGGAACGGAACAGCGTCCGTTCCCTACGGAGCTCTCAATTTCTTCACCCCTTGCTTTGGACCGCCGCCCCCCTTGCCGCAATTGCCCCATTTCCAATTGTTCATCGCTCATTTCTCATTTTCCATGTATTAATCTGCGTTTATCTGCGGTTATTCTACTTTTGCAAGTGAAAAGCCCCGTGTCTCCCGTGGTTATCTTTCATTGACTGCGGGCAGGATGCCCGCGGTCCCAGATTACCTTCTCATCTCGGTTTGGTATATACTAGCACTTACTTGCAGGAGTCCGTATTGTAGCTGGCCCCGCTATTTAGGCCCGGGGTCAACGACCCCGGCTACAACAATTAGCGCGAATTTTTGCAACTTATGTACTTGTGTCCGTCGGAAAATTCATAATGGAAATTCTGGATAACCCATGACTCGTGCCCTCTTAATTCTATTATTCCTAATACTGCCATTGCTAAGCTCTCAAAATCAGTTCCCTAATTCGAATAGCCAAAACAGCGAAATCAGTCTCCAGGACGTCGCCGCTGCTTCTGGGATCATGGCCTCAATGCGATGCGGGGCATCAGACAAACCGTGGATTTTTGATGCAAATGGGAGCGGGGCTGCCTGGTTGGACTATGACAATGATGGTTGGATGGACTTATTAGTTGTCAATGGTTCAAACTTGGAAGAATTGCGGAAGACCTTGTCCGGATCCGCGCCACAGCCCCAAAAGGAAGGGGTTTATCTTTACCGGAACCTCGGGAACGGTCACTTTCAAGATGTCACCACAAAGGCAGGAATTTTCAACCCTTATTGGGGTACGGGGGCGAACGCAGCCGACTATGACAATGATGGATTTGTGGATATCCTCATCACCACGATTGGAGTCGATCTTCTCTTCAGGAACAATCACGATGGAACATTTTCGGAACTGGGGAAATCCGCAGGGCTAAAACAGCAGGTATCTTGGCACACGGGAAGCGCCTTTGGAGATTATGACGGCGATGGGAACTTGGATCTTTACATAGCGGGATATGTCGATATCAAGGCGCTGGCGCTGCCTGCAAAACCTCCGGTTTGTCGGTATAATGGGATCTCAGGCTTCTGCGGGCCGCGAGGCTTAAAAGGAGAAGCGGATCTTCTCTATCGCAATAATGGTGACGGCACCTTCAAGGAAGTGACCCATGAAGCCGGGGTAACCGACTCCGCTGGGTATTACGGTTTCAGTGCAGTCTTTGACGACTTTAACGGGGATGGCAAATTGGACATCTTTGTAGCGAATGACTCTTGTCCCAATTACCTTTATCGCAATCTGGGTGACGGTACCTTTAAAGAGGACGCGCTCGACAGTGGCGTGGCCCTGAATGCAGATGGCCGTGCTCAGACCAATATGGGGGTCGCCGTCGGAGACTATGACAATGACGGGAAAATCGACCTTCTGGTCACCACTTTTTCCGAAGATTATTTCCCATTATTTCACCAAAAGACCCCTGGGTTCTATGAGGATATATCGTTAAGTGCTGGCCTGCGAATCATCACTCTTCCTTTACTCGGGTGGGGATGCGGCTTTACAGATTTCGATAACGATGGGGATAAAGATCTCTGGACAGCCAACGGCCATGTCTATCCAGAAGCGGACAAGCTCGGCAGCACGAGTTACCTGCAACCCGTCGCCATATTCGAGAATCGTGAAGCAAAGTTTTTCCCGACCCCCCCGCTCCCTTATCACAACTCCTACCGCGGGGGAGCCGCTGCGGACTATAATAATGATGGCAAGATGGATTTGGTTGTGCTCCCGATAGAAGGCCGTCCACTTCTATTAGAAAACCTGGCGACATCTGATAATTCTTGGATGGCGTTCAAGTTAAAGGGAAAGGGTTGCAATCGAGACGCTATCGGGGCAAAAGTTGAAATTGAACAGTGTGGTAAGAAACAGATGGATACAGTACGAAATGGTGGCAGCTATATTTCCAGAAATGACCCGCGCGTGCATTTTGGATTGGGGAACTGCCCTGCCGTGGATCAGGTTGTTATCACCTGGCCTTGTGGAAAAGTTCAGGTTCTTAAAAACTTGAAGGCCAACCAATATTTGAGTGTTCAAGAGCCGAGCTGATTCTCCCCGCCTACTTAGAAGAGGGCAAGGGGTGGCAAACTCCTTCTGCAAGTTTGCTAAGACCAGGCTGGTCCGTCATCTAATTCCCCTCCTATTTTAGGAGGGGGCCAGGGGGTGGTAAAGTTCTACATGCCAATCCATAACCTCAAATCACTGAAATCCAGACGCAAATCTCTGCGAAACTCACTCACTCCTGCAGAGGCTATTCTCTGGAAGAACCTACAACGCTCGCAGCTAGAGGGGATGAAGTTTCGCCGGCAACACAGTATTGGGAGCTACATTGTGGATTTTTTCTGCCCGGAGTGCAGACTTGCTATCGAGCTGGACGGCGAAGGTCACTTCAACTCATTCAAAGCGGAATACGATTCCCGACGAACGGCTTATTTGTCTAAACTTAACGTACGAGTACTACGTTTTGAGAACAGAGCCGTGTTGGATAATGTTCAGGGGGTTTTGGAGACCATTCGAACAAGCTTAACTGAACGTCAGATCTTAGGTGCGAAGGACAGGCGTTACCACCCCCTAACCCCCTCCTAAAATAGGAGGGGATTTTTCGTGACAACCAGCATTACTACCATCCTCATCCCGTGCCAGCAAGTCGTGCCGTAAAATATATCCTCATGAGAACCTGCTCTTTCAGTGTGCATTCGGTGATATTCCAAAGAATTGGAACAGTTGGACTGCTCCTGCTGAGTTCCCTCCCCGCATTCTCACAACAGACTGGCGGCGAGTGGGAAATTCTCAATCAGGAACTGATGTCGCTCTATCAAAATGGAGAATATGATCGTGCCGTGATCGTTGCGAAAAAGGCGCTCGAGGTCGCCGAGAAAAATTACGGAGTAAACCATCCCATTGTGGCTAGGAGCCTGAACAACCTCGCGATGCTTTACTCTTCGCAAGGCCAATACGCGCAGGCCGAGCCGCTCTTTAAGCGCTCGCTAGCGATCTCTGAGAAAGCCCTTGGCCCGGACCATCCCGATGTAGCCACAAGCCTCAACAACCTCGCCGAATTGTACCATTCGCTAGGCCAGTACGCGGAGGCCGAGCAACTCTTCAAACGCTCACTCTCGATCCGGGAGAAGGCTCTCGGCCCAGACCATCCCGACGTGGCCACCAGCCTGAACAACCTCGCGGAGCTGTACAGACACCAAAACCAGTATGCGCTGGCCGAGCCGCTCTACAAACGCTCGCTGGCAATCCTGGAGAAGGCCTTCGGCGCGGACCATCCCGAAGTGGCTATCAGCTTAAACAACCTCGCGAAGCTGTACCATTCGCAAAGCCAATATGCACAGGCTGAGCCGCTTTACAAACGCTCGCTGGCAATCACGGAGAAGTCTCTCGGCCCGGACCATCCCGATGTGGCCGCCTGCCTGAACAATCTCGCCGCGCTGTACCATTCGCAAGGCCAGTTCGCACAGGCCGAGCCGCTTTTCGAACGCTCTCTGGCAATCACAGAAAAGGCTCTCGGCCCGGAACATCCCGACGTGGCCATCTGCTTGAACAACCTCGCGGCGGTGCAGCGAAGCCAATTCCATTATGACAAGGCCGAACCGCTCTTCAAACGCTCGTTGGCGATTGACGAGAAAGTACTTGGTCCCAATCACCTTGGCGTGGCAACGGACCTGAACAACCTAGCGGAGCTGTACCAGTCGCAAGGCCGGTACGCACAGGCCGAGCCGCTCTACAAGCGCTCGCTCGCAATCAAGGAGAAGACCCTCGGCCCGGACCATCCCGATGTGGCCATGAGCCTGAACAACCTCGCGACGCTGTACCAATTGGAAGGCCAGTACGCACCGGCCGAGCCTCTCTTCAAACGCTCGCTGGCAGATCCGGGAGAAGGCCCTCGGCCCGGACCATCCGGATGTGGCCACATCCTTAGAGAATATCGCTTTACTTTATCGGTTGACCAATCGCACTGAAGAGGCGGATGCGCTGGAGAAGCGCGCTACAGAGATACGAGCCATCAAGAAATGAAACGAACGGCAAATGGCCCCGAAGGCTGTGATTGGCGTCACCTTTAGTATTAAGAATCTCTCATGCCAAACGTTGTCGAGAGGATTCTCTAATCTCAAGCCGCCAAGAGCGCAAAGGCCCTGGTACTCATCGACAACCAGCTGACGATCGGGGCAATTCCATCTATTAATTAATTTCTCTATAGGTATACTAAACCTTTTTCCAAGAGGACCCAATGAATCTGATCTTCATCCTGTTCTTGCTTGGCGGTCTCTGCGCCTTGGCGAGAAGATTCTCTTTTTCGGGCGCGCTGCGGCGAGCGCTGGCAAATTCCCAGTCCTCAGCCTTTGCAAATAAACCAGCCTTTACTGGATTCTCATGGATGTAGTCCTTAGCATTCTCAAAATGCCCGGAGTCTCGAATAAAACGATCAAAATATTCTTTTGCCATTTCCGGCATCCAGAAAAGTTTCAATTCTTTTATTTTACACAATCCACTTAAACTCCTAAACTGCTTAGGTCAAGAGCTAGCATCCCGGTCCATGAAACCATGGCAAACATTTGCGGGCGGGACGCCCGCGCTCCCAGAAACGTCCTCCATCCGCCAAGTCATTTTGGCTAGTTTCATCGGGACCAGCATCGAATGGTATGACTTCTTCCTGTACGGGACGGCCGCCGCGCTTGTTTTCAATAAACTTTTCTTTCCGATGGTCAATCCTCTAGCTGGCACGTTATCGGCCTTCGGGACCTTTGCCGTCGGTTTCGTGGCGCGCCCTGTAGGCGGAGTGCTCTTCGGCCACTACGGCGATAAAATCGGACGCAAGTCAATGCTCGTGTATTCCTTGCTCATCATGGGGATTGCCACCTTTCTGATTGGGGTTATTCCCACCTACCACTCGGTTGGAGTTCTGGCGCCCATTCTGCTCGTTGTCCTGCGATTTGCCCAAGGCATTGGAGTTGGCGGGGAATGGGGAGGGGCCGTCTTGATGGCGGTTGAACATGCGAGCGAAGGGAAACGCGGCTTTTATGGAAGCTGGCCCCAGATGGGTGTTTCAGCCGGATTGCTTCTATCAACAGGCGTTTTTGCCTTGCTCTCGTCCTTCCTCTCCGAATCTCAATTCATCGCATGGGGCTGGAGAATTCCATTTCTGCTGAGCTTTGTATTGATCGGGGTTGGCCTTTTCGTTCGCCTCAAAATCCTGGAATCACCCGTCTTTGAGAAGTTGAAAGAAAATCAAGCTGAGTCTGCATTCCCCATCATCGAGCTGTTTCGCAACTATCCGCGAATCGTGCTACTGGGCACGGGCATGAGGATCGCCGAGAACGGTTCCTTTTACCTGGCCACAGTCTTTGTCCTGAGTTATTCGGAGAGTCATCTCGGCCTTCCCCGAAGTATTCCTCTGGTCGGGGTAATCCTTTCCGCCATCATTGGTTTGTTCACCGTTCCCGGCTACGCGGCTCTCTCGGATCGTGTGGGACGCCGTCCGCTCTATCTCGCGGGTGCTCTCTTTATTCTGTTTTTTGCCTACCCCTTTTTCTGGCTCCTCAATTCACGTTCTCCGGTGCTGATGGCCGTCGCGATCATTCTCGTCGTCAACGTCGGACATGACTTGATGTACGGTCCACAAGCCGCGTTTTTGTCTGAATTGTTCGGGCCGCGGGTGCGTTACACGGGTACTTCGCTAACCTACCAGCTCAGCTCGGTGCTGTCCGGGGGAATCGCCCCGCTGATCGCGACGGCATTGCTCGCGGATTCGGCGCAACGGCCGTGGCAGCTTACCTGGCCATCATGGGATTGATTTCAACGGTTTCGGCCTATCTGGCTCCAGAATCCTTCCGGCTGGAAATATCACAGATTGAACAAAATGAAAGGTAACGCCATCTCGCCAAGACGCCAAGAGCGCAAAGATCCAATGGGTTCTCTCCCTATCCGTCCCCGAGTCTGTACACAGTTTATTGTATGCAACACCCGCAGGCTTCATTCTGAGCAAAACTAAAACAGATGCATCTACAACAATTTAACCTATCCGTTCTAATCCTTATCTTGGCGTCCTTATGCGCCTTGGCGAGAGAAACCTCTATTTTCGGTAACGTCTGCGGGCAAGATGCCCGCGCTCCCAGAGCACCATCGCGCCGCGCAAGCGCTGCTAAATTCCCAATCTTCAGCCCATTTGGCTTCAGATTCCTTCCGGCTGGAATATCACAGATTGAACAAAATGAAAGGTAACGCCATCTCGCCAAGACGCCAAGAGCGCAAAGATCCAATGGGTTTTCTCCCTCTCCGTCCCCGAGCCTGTACACAACAGTTTATTGTATGCAACACCCGCGGGCTTTATTCTGAGCAAAACTAAAACAGATGCGTCTACAATAATCTAACCTATCCGTTTTAATCCTTTCTTGGCGTCCTTCGCGCCTTGGCGAGAGGATTCTCGCTCCTATGGGACGTCGGCGAGGGCGCCCTACCTACAAGTTCTACGGATAAAGCCCACGAATCCGGCAATGCACTGGAGGCAGGCGGGACGCCTGCACCACAAGGTTGTGGTGCGGGCCTCTGGCCTGCACAAATTCTAAATTCCAGCGGCGCGCTCAGCGAGCGCGCCCTACCAACTTGGGGTCCAACGGCTCGGTGCACTGATCCACTAAAACTAGAATCGATTGATAATTCATGCCGCTATGGAGTGAAAGGCCAATTTCGCAAGTCTTGCTGGTCGAATACCCGGTCTGGCAGCCATCCGGCAAGGATTCTTTTAGCCGGTGGAGCGCCGAGGCAGTCAGTTCCGGTATGCTAAAGCCGCGATCCCCTGCAAACCCGCAACAGCCCACCGTTTCCGGAAGGATCACCGTTTCCGCACACGATTCAGCCACTTCCTGAATTCTCTCCTCTTGGCTCATCTTTCGTGAACTGCAGGTTGCGTGAACTGCCACCGTGCCCGGAATTTTTCTAAAATGGAGTCTCGACTTAAGGAATTTCTGAACAAATTCCACCGGGCCGAAAAGATTGAGTTGGGTCGGTGTCGCCAAAACTTCTTTGATCCGGTACAAGCAAGGGCTCGTATCAAAGAGAATCGGATAACGGTCTCCCTCAGCGGCTTCTCGCAGGGCAGCGGCCAATTCAGCGGCTTTGGCATCACCCTGTCGGGTGAACCCTTTGCTGGCAAAGGCCATCCCGCAACACAATCCAGACAGCCTGGAAGGATAGATCACCTCATAGCCGGCTTTGCGCAGCAGGGAATCAATTCTCCCGTTCTGTGATTCCAATTCGGGACTGGAGCGAGCCAATCCTAAAGTTCGACTGATGCAGCTGGGGAAATAGACGACTTTCAACGGATTCTCTGGATTTCCCAACACCGAACTGATGCGTCCGGCGGCGCGCGGCAGGTAGGGATTCCATTGGGGTATTCGATTTCCGGAGAATTTCCTGAGGCCTGAAGTCAATCGAGACATCGCTTGAGTTCCAATCAAGGCATGCGTCCAGTCCGCCAGATTCAGAACCCCCCGCATCCCGGAGGTCACCGCCCCCATGTGTTTGGCAAGCATGGTCGCTACAGTGTCTGCCAGTGCTGAATGATCGAGCGCTCTGAGCTCTTTGATCAATCTCCCCGTGTCAATATTGACCGGACAACTCGTGGCACACAGCCCGTCGGTCGCGCAGGTCTGCTCTCCCTGATACGAAAAGATTTGTTTCAACTCCGCCAGCCGGGCCGGGTTCTCTCCGGTCGCTCTCAGATGCGACACTTCGCGCCACACAACAATCCGCTGTCTGGGAGTTAAACTGAGGTCGCGCGATGGGCAATTCATTTCGCAAAAACCGCATTCGATGCATTTGTCGATGATCGGATGCGCCTGGGGGAGCGGCTTCAGGTTTTTGACATGGATCGAAGCATCCCCATTGAGAATGACGCCGGGATTCAAGAGATTGTCTGGATCAAAAATCTGCTTAATCTCTTTCATAAGATCGTAGGCTTCCCTGCCCCACTCCAGTTCGACAAAGGGCGCCATGTTTCGCCCGGTCCCGTGCTCCGCCTTGAGCGATCCATCGTAGTCCTCAACCACGAGACGTGTTAAGTCATCCAGAAATCTCCGATAGCGTTCCACTTCCTCCTGGCGATTGAAGTCCTGGGTGAACACAAAATGAAGATTCCCCTCCAAGGCGTGGCCGAAGATAATCGCCTCCGAATAACCATGTTTTTCGAAGAGGCCTTGCAGATCGAGGGTTGCCTGAGCAAGCCGCTCGACGGGGAAAGCGACATCTTCAATGATGACAGTTGTTCCTACTTGTCGAATCGCACCAATCGAGGGAAATAATCCTTTGCGAATGTTCCAAAGCTCGGTGTACTCCTTTTTGTCCTGCGTAAAGGCGAGAGGGAGCACCGTAGGCAATTCTGAGAGACATTGTCGGATCTCTCCCACTTGCTGCTCGAGTATTGAAGCAGACTCCGCTCGAGTTTCCACCAGCAGGGCAGCGACAGCAGCTTCCAGGTTCTTAAGATAAACCGGCATTCCAGGTTTCGCCTCCACGGAACGGAGACTGGCGCGGTCCATGATTTCAACGGCGGCGACCGGACGGCTTTTCAGCAGGATGGTTGCTTCACAGGCCGTCTTAATATCCGGGAAAAGCATGAGACTCGTTGCCTTAAAAGGGTGATCCGGCACCGTGTGGTAGGTAATCTCAGAGATAAAACCAAGTGTCCCCTCTGACCCAATCATGAGATGGGTGATGATGTCGATTGGATCCTCAAAGTCGACCAGGGCGTTGAGGCTGTACCCGGTGGTGTTCTTCATTTTGAATTTGCGGCGAATCCGCGCTGCCAGATCAGAATTCTTTCTGGTCCGCTCCGACAAGTCCCGAACAAGGTCCATCATCCCGGGATGAGTCTCGGCAAACTGCCTTCTGCTTTCCAGGCTGCCGGTATCCAGCACCGATCCATCGACGAAGATCATTCTCATCGAGGCCACCGTGTTGTAGCTATTCTGTGCCGTCCCACAGCACATCCCGCTGGAATTGTTCGCCGCAATGCCTCCGATCATGGCGGAATTGATCGAAGCGGGGTCGGGACCGATCTTGCGTTCGTACGGGAGCAGACGGATATTCGCATGAGTACCGATCACTCCTGGCTGCAGCCTGATCTGGGTGCCGTCCGGGCTGATCCAGATTCCTTTCCAACCGCTGCCTGGCATCACCAGCACCGAGTCACTGATGGACTGCCCCGACAGGCTGGTCCCGGCCGCTCGGAATGTAAACGGGATCTGCAGCAAGCGGCATGCCCTCATCACGGCTAAGAGTTCTTCCTCCGATTCAGCCTTCACCACCAGGTTCGGGATGAGCCGATAGAAACTGGCGTCTGTCCCATAAGCCAGTGTCCGGAGAGGGTCATGAATGAGCCGTTCCGTGGGAATGGCAGAAGAGAGCGCTTGATAAAGTTCCTGGTATTTTCCCGTCAGCATAGGATTCAATGGGATTCGATATGAGTTCTTAAGATAGTAACAAGCTCCTACCCTGTTCGGCCGTGCCAGGGCGCGGTTCATTTAACCCTTCGGTCAGTAGCGACAGGCTCCCTAGCCTGTCGGCCCGCGCTAGGCCGCGATTCATTTAACCTTTCGGCCCGTAGCGACAGGCCGCAACTAATGTTGGCCATTCGGCCAATGGACAGGCAAGGATGCCTGTTTCTACCGTGTCAACAGAAGGCTCTGACAAAGCCTTCGGAAAAGGCAATCTACCACCAGTAGAGTTAGCCTTCAACTCATGGATGGCAAATAAAAAAAACTCGACCCGAAATTCGACGTTGCTTCTAAGTCGCCAAGTGGAGCGGGCGCTCCGACGCACGCTCAAAGAACCCGCGGCGAGTTGTCTAAATGAGTGTTGCGGTTTGAAATGGTGAAACATGACAACGAAGCGACAGTTGACCGTAGCAGATTGAATTAGACTTGGAAGAGCAGACGGGATTGCCCCTGGGAGCGCGGGCGTCCCGCCCGCAGTGGCGGCCATTCAGGCCGCTTGTGGGCAGGCGAGGACACCTGCGCCCCAACCTTGTGGTGCGGGACTCTGGCCTGCACATCGATGGCAGGCGAGGACGCCTGCCCCCCCAGAAACGCAGTGTCGAAAGCATGAAACAATTGACGGCAAAATCAACAGGAAGTACATTATGATCAAGAGTTCATGAGTACGCGGATCATCTTCTATTGCCAATGTCATTTCTCCGTAGTGTTGTGCTTAAACAATTATTACTTCAGTCACGGCCAAGCAGCTTCAGAGGTCATCATAAGGAGGACATGAATTGAGACGTCGATTGCTCTACTGGGTTGGCGGGATTGGTTTGATCGGCCTCGTCTGGTATTCTTTGGATGCTTCTGCAGTTGAGGCTGCGGACCAGCCAACAAAGACGCTTGATTTCAATCGCGACATTCGTCCGATTCTTTCAGATACCTGCTTTGTATGTCATGGGCCTGATGAAGGGCAAAGAATGGCGAACTTGCGGCTTGATACGAAGGCGGGGCCTTCGCGGACCGGGGAGGCTATCAAGTCATCGTTCCGGGAAATGCTGGAGCCAGCCGGGTCTATCAGCGAATCAGTTCAAAAGATCCGGCAATGCATATGCCGCCGGTGACTTTCGAACGGACTTTGACCGATCCACAAATCGAGTTGATTCGCCAATGGATCGAACAGGGCGCCAAGTGGCAAACCCATTGGGCTTATGACCCTCCCGTGCGGCCTGAGCTTCCTGCCGTAAGCGATGCCAAGTGGCCCCGCAATCCGGTTGACTATTTCGTGCTTGCCCGATTGGATAAAGAAGGATTGAAGCCATCCCCTGAAACAAGCAAAGCGACCTTATTGCGCCGGGTGACCCTTGATTTGACAGGCCTGCCTCCGACCCCTACCGAAGTGGAATCGTTTCTTTCCGACAATTCACCCGACGCTTACGAAAGAAGAGTGGATCAACTCCTCAGTTCGCCTCACTATGGCGAGAAAATGGCCATGCAGTGGCTCGATCTGGCGCGCTATGCGGACACGCATGGCTACCATATCGACAGCTTGCGGGAAATGTGGCATTGGCGGGATTGGGTCATCAACGCCTTTAACACGAATATGCCCTTCGACCAGTTCACCATTGAGCAGTTGGCCGGAGACCTGCTCCCCAAAGCGACGGTCCAGCAGCAGATTGCCAGCGGTTTCAATCGCAACCATATGATCAATTTCGAGGGCGGCGCGATCCCGGAGGAGTACCAGAATGAGTATGTCATCGATCGTGTCGACACAACCGGAACGGTCTGGATGGGGATGGCGATTGGCTGTGCGCGCTGCCATGATCATAAATATGATCCGATCAAGCAGAAGGAATATTACCGGATCTATTCTTTCTTCAATACGATTCCAGAAAAAGGTCTGGACGGATCGAGAGGAAATGCCAAACCCATATTTGTTACTTCCCTCCACCGATCAGGAAAAGCAGCTCAATGAGCTTGAAAGCGAAAATTTCAGCAGAAGAACGATTGATGCCGGGCGAAAAGATCGCCAGGCTTGGAGAAGTTGGCAGAAGACTAGATTGTCCACGATGCCTCAAGCTCCCAAAGATGGGCTGTTAGCCAATTACGAATTCGATGGGTTTTTGGCTGACACCTCTGGGAATTATCAGCATGCCAAAGTGCTCAAAGGCCAGATTGCGTATAACGTGGGAGCGATCCGGCAGTCAGGAGAATTGGACGGAGAGTCCCAGGTGGAATTTCTCAAGACCGAGGCGATCGAATGGAAACATCCCGTTCTCAGTTGGACTCTGGGCCAATCCTACAAATATTCCCATTGGCAGAAAAGACATCGGACTCCTCCGACAAATCCAGTGAAGGCTTAGACCGGCGGGGAGTTGAGCTTTTTTATGAAGAAATCGAGAAGATGCCCCGCTTCAAAAGAGGCTCCCGGGTTGTCGTGCGTCTGGTCCATCAGTGGCCGGAAAGTGCAATCCAAATCCGCACTAAACAACCCGTCATTTTAGAAAATTGGCACAACTATACGCTGACCTATGATGGATCCGGGAAAGCCTCCGGGATGAGGATCTATGTCGACGGGAAAGCCGTGGAAACAGAGACCCTGCAGGATAACTCTAAGCGGAACCCTCCAGGTTAACGATGGCCTGGAGATCGGCAACAAGAAGATAGCATCGGTCTTCAAGGTTTTATCGATGACTTGCAGTATTCTATAGTCGGGCTCTGACTCCTGCCGAAGTCGTTATTCTAGCAAGCATTACCCGATTCGGATCATCTTGACCGATTTGGCGGACAAACCTTTTCTCTGGGTGGACCTCCTCAAGCAAGACGCGGCCTTACTCGATGAGCCGGGAATTGAAAAACCTAAGGAGTCAAAAGAGGATCTGGAACTCAAGTCGCAGCGCACGAAAATCACCGAGTATTTCCTGACCTACGACGCACCCCAGGAAATCAGACAAGCGTATGTCAGAATGGAAAGAGCTCAATGCTCAGAAGATCGATTTTAGAAGAAGCTGATTCCGAGCACGATGGTCATGCGAGAGGCCCAAAAACCGCGAGACTCCTTTGTCTTGACTCGGGGAGATTATCGGAACCATGGCGAAAAGGTTCAACCGGCCGTGTTGACCTGGCTGGCGCACATGCCAAAGGAAGCGCCCATGAGTCGGTTCGGGCTTTGCCAAATGGCTTGTCGATCGCTTCTCATCCGCTGACGGCGCGGGTGGCCGTCAACCGCTATTGGCAAAACTACTTTGGGATTGGGTTGGTCAAGACCTCTGAAGATTTCGGGTCACAGGGGGAGATGCCGAGTCATCCTGAGTTGCTCGATTGGCTGGCTACGGAATTCATTCGCACCCATTGGGACATCAAGACCATGCAACGTCTGATTGTGACCAGCTCCACCTATCGTCAGGCGTCGCGTGTGACACCCGAGTTGCTGGAACGAGATCCGGAGAACCGTCTTCTGGCACGAGGTCCCCGTTTTCGTCTTCCGGCCGAAGTTCGTTCGAGACAATGCCCTGGCAATCAGCGGGCTCCTCAATCCGGAGATCGGTGGCCGAAGCGTTTATCCTTACCAGCCCAAAGGTCTCTGGGAAGAGATGGCTTTTGGAGAAATCTTCACCGGTCAAAATTATCTGCCGAGTGCAGGTAAGGATCTCTATCGGCGGAGCATGTATTCGGTTTGGAAGAGGACTGTTCCACCGGTTTCCCTGGCGACCTTTGATGCGCCCGATCGAGAGAAATGTACGTCTCGAAGAGCCCGGACGAATACCCCTCTTACAAGCCCTTGTCCTCCTAAACGATCCTACCTATGTCGAAGCCTCACGTACCCTGGCACAACACATGATTGATGGGGTGGCAATGACCCTGCGAAGCGAATCCATTACGCTTACCAATGGGCTTTGTCCCGTGATCCGGCTCAGCAGGAGTATCAAGTTCTTAGCGAGCTGGCGGAAAAGGAACTGGCACATTATCGCCAGGACCAAGAGGCAGCCATGAAGCTTTTGAAAATCGGGGAGTCGCCTTTTGACTCTAAGCTAAATGCCAGCGAACTGGCCGCTTGGGTAACTGTAGCCAGCACAATTCTGAACCTAGACGAAACAGTGACCAAGGAATGACATGATGACTTTGGAACAGGAAATAAATCTACAACTGACCCGACGCCAGTTCTTTTCCCGAACCAGCAAGGGAATTGGGATTGTTGCGTTGGGGTCTCTGCTCAGTCCGGACATCAACGCCTCAACGGCCGAACTAAACCCAAAGACGGGTGGGTTGGCTGGGTTGCCCCATTTCGCCGCCAAAGCCAAACGAGTGATTTTTCTTCACCAGTCCGGGGCACCCTCTCAGCTTGAGTTGTTCGACTATAAGCCGAAACTTCGCAAGCTCCAGGGAACAGAGTTACCTGACTCGATACGGCACGGACAACGGATTACGGGGATGACATCCGGTCAGAGTTCGCTTCCCGTGGCAGCGCCCATTTTCAAGTTTGAACAGGCCGGGCAGTCCGGAGCTTACATCAGTGAACTACTCCCCCACCATGCCAAGATCGTCGATGACATCACGATCATTCGGACCATGTTTACCGATGCCATCAATCACGACCCGGCCATTACCTTTATACAGACGGGTAGCCAGCAGCCGGGGCGGCCCAGTATGGGGGCATGGATCAGTTACGGTCTTGGCAGTGAAAACCATAATCTTCCGACCTATGTGGTTCTCATTTCTCAGGCTCAGGCTCTCATTCCTGATCAACCCCTCTTCTCCAGGCTCTGGGGGAGCGGCTTCCTCCCCTCGCGATATCAGGGTGTCAAATTCCGGTCCAGTGGAGACCCGGTCCTCTATCTGTCCGATCCTGAAGGGATTGACAAAAATACACGACGAAACATGCTCGATAGCCTCGCGGAACTTAACAAGATGAAGGCCCAGGACTACGGCGATCCGGAGATCGAGACGCGGATTGCCCAGTATGAAATGGCTTATCGGATGCAGACCTCTGTTCCGGAATTGATGGACCTGTCGAAGGAACCTGATTCCGTTTTCGAAATGTATGGACCCGATTCTCGCAAACCGGGGACGTATGCCGCCAACTGCTTACTGGCACGCCGCTTGGCAGAACGTGATGTTCGCTTTATTCAACTCTATCATCGCGGCTGGGATCAGCACGCGGATTTGCCGCGGGATATTCAGCTGCAAGCCAAGGGAGTCGATCAGGCTTCTGCAGCGCTCATTATGGACCTCAAACAGCGAGGCATGCTCGACGACACTTTGGTGGTCTGGGGTGGAGAGTTTGGTCGAACGGTGTATTGCCAGGGCACTCTAACCGAGACCAATTACGGGAGAGATCATCATCCTCGTTGCTTCTCGATGTGGCTGGCTGGAGGCGGCGTGAAGCGAGGAGTCGTCTATGGCGAGACGGATGACTACTGCTACAATATCGTCAAAGATCCGGTCCATGTCCATGACCTGCAGACCACGATCCTGCATTGCCTGGGTGTCGATCATAAGAAGCTGACTTATAAATTTCAGGGACGCCATTTTCGCCTCACGGATGTTGCCGGAGAACTGGTGCCCAATGTCCTGGCTTGAAAGAAGAACACCTTGGACCTGAAAACGATCCGCCTGACATTTCCAGAAGGGTGCAACGTCATTCTGGGACAGAGCCATTTCATCAAGACCGTCGAAGATCTTTATGAGATCCTGATCGCTGCGGTCCCCGGCATCCAATTCGGAATTGCCTTCAACGAAGCGTCCGGCCCTTGCCTCGTGCGGCACCAGGGAAATAATCAGGAACTCGTTCAGTCTGCGACGGACAACATCAGCAATGTGGGAGCGGGTCACACCTTTCTCATCGTCCTTAAGAACGCTTTCCCGATCAATGTGCTCAATGCAGTCCGCCAGTGTCAGGAAGTCTGTTCCATTTATTGTGCCACAGCTAACCCGGTTGAAGTCATCGTTGCGGAAACGGAACAAGGCAGGGGAATTCTCGGAGTGGTGGACGGATTTTCGCCCAAAGGGGTCGAGGGTGAGGAGGATCAACGTAAACGAAAAGAGCTGCTGCGAAAATTTGGTTATAAGCTGTAGGCTGGATTTCTCACCACCGGGGAAAACAGACACACCATGTTTTTGAGGAATGTCGTTCGCCGGGTGGGGCTCCCGGCCTACATGGGTCGTAACTCCATGCCCAATAGCGGCGCTGGCAGAGAGAAATCCGGGCTAGTCTTGACTGGAATTGAACTCAATCCTCAAAGGAGACTGATTTCATGGCGTATTCATATGGAGAACTCAAGAAGAAGACCCTGGCGGAATTACGAGAGATTGCCAATGGCATTGGACCTGAAGCTGTCAAGGGCCATTCCCAGATGCACAAGAGTCAGCTTTTGCCGGCTCTTTGCCAAGCCCTCAACATAGAGATGCACGGCCATCACAGTGTAGCGGGCATCGATAAAGCTTCGGTGAAAACTCAAATCAAAGAGTTCAAGAAAAAGAGAGATGAAGCGCTGGCCGCTCACAATCACAAAGAACTAAAGCGGGTCCGCAGGGAAATCCACCACCTGAAGAGATTGATTCAACGGGCAACTGTGTAGCTCCTAATAGTCTTCACGCACAGATTTCGCCGATTGCCACCGAGAAGCCATCTGTGAAATCTGCGTCATCTGCGGGAAGAAGCTTTCGGAATACGTAAAGAAAAAGACTGTTCGCAATAGAACATCCGACTGACTCAAGAAACGCATTCAAAAACTTTCTATCGTCTAACCGCTCAGAAAACCATCAGCCCACAGATTTCGCCGATTGCCACCCAGAAGCCATCTGTGAAATCTGCGTCATCTGCGGGAGAAGCTTTGGGAACATGTATGGAAAAGGACGCCCAGACCTATTCCATCATTGGCGCCGCCATGGAAGTCCACAAGGAAATGGGGTGTGGCTTTCTTGAGGCCGGTTAACAAGAAGCGCTGGCCTTGGAATTCCACCATTGTAGTATCCCATTTTTTCAGGAAGTCCCGCTAAAGATACTCTACAAAAACCAATTATTGGGATGTTTATACAAGGCAGACTTTGTCTGTTTTGATTCAGTCCTGGTGGAGCTCAAGGCCGTTGAAACACTCATCGATTCTCATAGGGCACAGGTCATCAACTATTTGAACGCCACGGGATATTCTCGAGCTCTCCTGCTCAATTTTGGCAGCCCAAACTTGCAATATGAACGTCTCATCCTGACTATACCCAAAAAGACTAGAGCAAATTCTCAGGCATAACTTCTTGCAAAGAAATTCAGGGCTGATTCACGAAACGTATTAAGAAACTTCCTATCATAGAACCATTAAGAAGATTAATAGCCCACAGATTTCGCCGATGTTCGCCGAGAAATTAGCTGTGAAATCTGCGCCATCTGCGGGAAGAAGCATCGGCAATAGGTAACGATAAAGATTCTCACACTCATTCCATCAGGTTGGAGGTTTTGTCAAGACCATACCTAAAACCATCAGGCGACAGATTCCACCCCTGTTCGCCCCGAAATTATCTGTGAAATCTGCGTCATCTGCGGGGGAAGGTTTGAGAATACGTATGGAAAAGGACGCCCAGACCTATTCCATCATTGGCGCCGCCATGGAAGTCCACAAGGAAATGGGGTGTGGCTTTCTTGAGGCCGGTTAACAAGAAGCGCTGGCCTTGGAATTCCACCATTGTAGTATCCCATTTTTTCAGGAAGTCCCGCTAGGTGAACAGCGTGTGTTTGGGCAGTCATTCTCCTTCTTGCTGTGCCCGTAGTCCATCCCGAAGCTTCTCCATGATCCGATCCCGCAGGCTCTTGGGAGCCAACACCTTCCTGTCGGGCATCCAGGACCAGACCCACCGCACCAGTTCCTTGCGCCCCGTTCTCTGCAAGCTCATCTCGATCCGGCCATCCGAACGCGTCCGGAATTCCTGCGTCGGGTGCCACGAGCGGTCGGTGATGTAGACGGCCCGTTTGGGCTCGAACAGTAGTCGAGCCTTGATCGGTTCCTCGCTGCCAGTTCCAGACTCGATCACGTCCCCTGCGGGCAGACCCGGCCCGCAGGGGACGTTTGCCTTCATCGCTTGCCTTCGTCACGCACCCCATGGCACACTCTTCCCCATGAAAGCGTTGTTTCAGCCCGTCTGAACGGGCGGGTGCCCGTGCCGCCTGAAAAGCGATTTCTTATCAACACCAGTGATCAATCAGCCAATGAACGCGAGCAATAAAGAAAAGACAGCCTCCAGACAGCAACGCGACCAGATGCTCAAGCTGGTCGCCAAAGGCTTTTACAACGAACTCAACAACTACGGCGTACAGAAGGACGAAATCTTGCGCGTTGCGTCGCACCTGCTCGACAATCTCATGGCGCAGGAGCGGAAGCCTGGCAAGGACGTGGCGTATTATAGCGAGATATTCACGCTTGCGGCCGTGAAGGATGAATGGGCGGCGCGCAAGCAATTGACCGTGCAACATGTTTCGCTTCGGCCACTTCAACTGGCGGTCATCCCCAAAGTGGTTGAATGGTTGCAAGCCCCGGGCGTGCGCGAGAGCTTCGTACCAGCGTTTCCAGCGAGTGAAGTCGACCTGCAACACCACTTCACGCATCCCACCCGAGAGTATTTTGGGGTTTATTTCGAGGACCAGCCGGTGGGCATTGTGGGTGGCGAGAATATTGATTGTGAGGCAGGCAAACTGGAGATGAAGAAGCTCGTGGGCGAACCCGGGCTGCAGGGCAAAGGCATCGGCAAACGCGCCACGTTCGGCTTCCTTTACTACGCGTTCATGATTCTCAACCTAAACAAGGTTTACATCCACTCGCGCGACATCAACATGAGCAACCTCAATATCAACAGCCGGTTTGGATTCGAACTGGAGGGCGTTTTTCTCGAAGACCTGAAAGTAGGCGATCAGCGTCAGGACGTCGTGCGCATGGCGCTGTTCAAATCGCTCTGGCTGCAGATTTTTTCCGTCAACGCATGACGCAGTCGAGTTGCTTGGCATCAATTACTTTTTCAGCAACCCACCTTCCACCGGCACAGCACCACCAGTCGACACGGCGCACTCACTGGAAACTCTTTTCAAGAATCACGACCTGCCCGCACTCGCCGTTATTGTTGTGAAAGACGGCCAGATATGCAACCGTGCCGCCGTCGGCTGATAACCCAACGGCTGAGTCAAGGCACGCACTAACTATCTTCCGATCCTTTAACCGCTCAGAAAACCATTAGCCTCCGGTTGCCGCCCATTATCGTCGAGAAATCATCTGTGAAATCTGCGTCCATCTGTGGGAAAGAAATGGGACAGCCCATGTGATCACAGTCGTGTGCCCTACATCTTCTGAAAAGGATTTCCAAAGACCGCCCGTTTACCTAGTTCCGCCTCAATCTCCAAGAGCCGGTTGTATTTCGCAATCCGTTCGCTGCGGCAGGCGGATCCTGTCTTGATTTGCCCCCCACCCATAGCAACCGCGAAATCCGCCATGAACGCGTCTTCAGTCTCCCCTGAACGATGTGAAATAATATAACCCCAGCCTGCCTTGCGGCACATTTGAATTGTTTCGATCGTTTCCGTGACCGAACCAATCTGATTGAGCTTGATAAGGACCGCGTTGGCAGAGCTTTCCTGGATGCCGCGGGTGACGAACCGGGTGTTTGTGACGAAAAGGTCGTCACCCACGATTTGTACCTTGCCACCTAACACGGCGGTTTGCTTCTTGAACCCGCCCCAGTCATTCTCCGCCAGCCCATCTTCGATGGAGACAATAGGATATTTCTGGATCCAATCCGCAAAGAGCTGAGTCATCTCATCACTGGTCTTCTTTCCCTGGCCCGATTTCGTAAAATGATAGGCGCCCTCCTCAAGAATTGAGCTGGCCGCGGCATCGAGCGCGATGGACACATCTTTGCCAGGCTGATACCCCGCTTGTTCAATGGCCGTCACAATTAATTGACAGGCTTCTTCATCGCTTTTCAAATTGGGCGCAAAGCCTCCCTCATCTCCGACACCCGTTGCATACTTTTTCTTATTCAAGATGCCCTTCAGGGTGTGAAAAACTTCAGCTCCATAGCGAAGGGCCTCGGCAAAAGTAGGCGCCCCTATCGGCATCACCATGAACTCCTGAAAATCCACACTATTGTCAGCATGCTTCCCCCCATTGAGAATGTTCATCATGGGCACCGGTAGTCGCACTGCGCCTGTTCCACCTAAATAAGCATAGAGAGGAACGTCTGCCGCGATGGAAGCCGCTCTGCTCACAGCCATTGAAACTCCCAGAATCGCGTTAGCCCCTAGCTTTCCCTTATTGGGTGTCCCATCCAATTCGATCATGAGATAGTCGATCTCTGATTGACGTGACGGGTCTTTTCCTTTCAGAGCGGGAGCGATGACGTCATTGACGTTCGCCACTGCCTTGAGCACCCCTTTGCCTCCATAACGCTTTTTATCCCCATCGCGCAATTCCACAGCCTCATGTTCACCGGTTGAAGCGCCGGAAGGAACCGAGGCCGAGCCTTGAACTCCATTGTCCAAGGTGACGAGGGCACGTAACGTAGGATTTCCCCGGGAATCAAGGATTTCCATAGCTTGAATGGATTGAATAGTGCAACGCATAAATGATCTCCTCGGTTATAAATTTCAGCCGCCATTCTCCCATCCGGCCAGCAGAAGATCAAGGAGGATCAGTTGCGCATTGAGTTTGTGTCACTACGCCCGTCTCGGACTTTCAAATTGGGAGTTGTTCACATGACTGTCCTTCATGAAATTTTCATGAGTTGGTCAGCATGATCTGCACCTTGTTTTCGTGTACAGACAGTTTATTTTCAACGATGTCCCAAATAATCTCCGTGTCAACTCCAAAGTACTCGTGGATCAGGATGTCGCGGAGTCCAGCAATCTTTTTCCACTCGATTTCTGGAACTCGCTCGCGAATCTCCTCTGGAATCTGCTTGGCGGCTTCTCCGATCACTTCTAAGTTGCGAACCACTGCATCCACAGTCCTCTCATCCGCACGGAAATCCTCATTCGAGAGCCCCGCTGTGTATTTGCGAATCTTAACGATGGCCTCCGGCATGTCGTCAAGATACACCCTATAGTCCTTGGGCATGCAGCACCTCCGCCAGAATGGGGTCGCGCAACCTTGGTTTGATTGTGTCGCTAATCACCAGATCAACCCCGCAGCCCAAGAGATTCTCTAGGTAACTCTTCAGATCCATATAGGCGTCGAAAGATTTTCTCTCGAAGTCGACTACGAAGTCTACGTCACTTCCCTCTCTTTGTTCCCCGCGCGCGTATGAGCCGAAGAGTCCCAAGCTTCGGACTCCATAAGCTTTCAGGTCGTGCCGGTGCGATTCGAGTTTTTTCAGAATTTCGTCTGTCATTGGATGCATGGCATCTCTCCTCTTTATCAGATCGCCCGATCCAGCTAAGCCGTCAACAAAGGGGGAAGGGGCGCTTCAGGCGCGGGCACGATACCCCGTTACGTAGTTTGAAGGCTGCTTTCTTCCAATCTGGAATCTCCCCTGGCAAGTATACTTTGGTTTCGGGCCATCCAGGGAAAGACAATTTATCTCGGCGTAGAGATTGAAAAGAAATGTCACCATACCGCCCCTCCATTGTCACCTGACGGCTTAGACAGCACAGTAGTGGCTAAGTTCGTCCCTTCTGAATCTTCCTCGCCTCTTTCACAATGGGGCCATAGACTTCTTTATCAAAGGGTGGGCACCCGGTAGGAAATTGCCCAAGGGGATGATTTTTCTGGCGCATGAGGTAGGTACAGAAGGTCAGGGTCTTACAAGTCCGAGCGGGATCGAGCACCCCTTTGGTCAGGGCATCCCTCGCGAATTCCGGGTAAGCCAGGGCTCCTCGTCCGACACCCATCAGACTCACGCGCCCGTCTCGAATATTGGCTGCACCGGCATTGATTTGGAAGTGTTGAAGCCAACTGTATCCAGTCCCAACAAAAGTCAATGCGGGGAATGCTTGCTGCAATTGGGCGCAGATCTCGAAATGTCGCGCAACGCCAATGAGTGGATGTTCTGGGGGCCAGTAATTTCCCTCGTCTGGCTTTTCAAATGGCCGGCCGATATGCGGATTGGTGTAGGGATTACCCAGGGAAATATTAAAGAGCGCCACCCCCTGCTCCTTCAGCATTCGAATCAGATCCAGGGGTTCGTTTAAGTCAGGAGCCAGTGGATTCTCCTTTGAAACTCCAAACCCATAATCGTATGGAAGCGGATAGGCTCTGGGTTTTCCGCACCGAGTCTGAGAATCCAGCTCGAAAGGGCACGCTATCGTGCACACCCAATCGAGTCGCGATCAATAAATCCGGCCCACACTCGCTGCGAATTTTCGAAACAACATTTCGCGCAAATCGGCTGCGATTCTCCAGGGAGCCTCCATACTTTCCCGGGCGAGTTCTCGCACCGAGCAACTCGTTTCCGAGGTACCCATGGGTTAGTTTGAGATCGACAGCTTTGAATCCGATTTTCTTGGCAATTCGGGCTGCTTCAACAAAATGGTCTTCCAGCTGTTCCAGATAATCATCGCTCAAAACAGGATAGTCCGCGGGAATCTTGATTGATTTTCGGCGATCCAGGAAGGTGAGCCCGTCTAGGACCGGATGGCGCTGAATAATGAGAGGGAGAGGATGACTGTATCGGCCGGAATGAGTTAATTGCAAGACTTCGAGGAGATTTTCAGAATCCTGATACATCTCTTGGTGCACCCGGCGGGTATGAGTGAGAAGTTCTTCGAATGACCCTGCATTGTCTTCCGTGAGGAGTAACTGCCTCGGATTGGCGCGCCCCTCAGGAACGACCGCCGTTGCTTCAAACCAGATCAGCTTCGCTCCACCACGGCCAAAGCGCTCATAACGGCGAAACGTTAATTCATCAGGCCGTCCGCCCGACGTCCCATCACACCCCTCCATGGGATGGATCGCCAGTGAGTTCCCAATGGAAAATGTGCCGACGCGGACAGGTCGGCTGAGAATTTGTTTGACCTTTTCGGGATCGCCTTCCAATGGAATGGGAAGCTGCAGCTTTTTGATTTCGGCTGCCAACTCTTCCAGTGATTGATAATGAAAGTATCTTTTCAAGACTGCTTTCTCAGATTCCACAAAGCCAGGAGGCGAACCAGCACAACATGCTCTTAGAGGAATAAAATCTAGCTTCCTCGCGCCTCGATCCTTGACCGTTGCAGCTTGATCCTTGACCCTATTATGTCGTTACCGTAACGCATTGAGCGCTTTTTGCAACGCTTCCATCAAGAAATGTTCTCCCCACATGACCGACTCATCGACGCCTAACTTCTTATGATAATGGTAAACGCCGTGAAGAAGGATGCCCTCTTGACCTGCGTGGCCACGCGCTAGAAACTGAGCCGACGTCAGTCTATCCAGGATTTCAAAGGCGGCATTGCGATATTGGTGTGACTTCTCCCGATCTGGAGAGTAGTGCCGCTAAGTTCCACAATCCGGAAGCCGCAATAGCAGCGGCGGAACTGTCCCAGAGGGAATCTGGACCTGCGGGTACATGGAAATCCCAATAGGGAACCCAGTCTTCTAGAACATGGCGGAGATAATAGCCCGCGCAGAGTTCGGCTGTTTCCAGAAAGGAAGGGTCGCGGCGTGAATTGGTAGGCTGTGCCAAACCCGTATAACGCCCAACACAATCCTCGTGACCAACAGGAATTGGGGCGAAGCCCCTGCTGAGTACTTTCACGCAGAAAGACTCCTCGAGCGGGATCGAAGATCGCTTCGTGAACCGTGCTTCCGTCAGAATGAACGAGGTACTGTTGAGAGGTCCGGCAATGGCAGGTGGCAATATCCCAAAGACGATCATCCTGGGTTTTTTCCGCTACCCAAAAGATAATCCCCACATTCATCATGATGTCAATGAACAGAGACTCCGTTCCCAAGAAAGAACAGAGGTACTGGCCTTTCGGCTGGAAGCGCAACGCCAGCGTCCGGCCGGCCTGAATCAAGGTTTCCCGCAATTCCGGATCCTGAGTTAGACCGTACCAGCGGCCGTAAGATGAATGGAAAACAAATCCGAGGTCGTGGACGTTCCGGTCATTTTTGCGTGATTCCAATAGCAGGCTGTAATGCTCCGCCTTGTTTCGCCAATAACGATTTCCAGTGAGTTGGAAGAGAATCCAAAGAATCCCCGGTAGGAATCCCTCGCACCAGTTTGTCCAATATTCCCCTCCGTGCCGCCACTTTCCATTTACTGTGTACATTGGAAAGAAATCGGGTTGTCCCTCGATTAAATTCTTGAGCTGGCATTGTGCGAAATCAAGGGCATTTTCGAGCTGAGTACAACGTGATTGGAGGTTGATATCAGAACGGGACATAATATTCCTCGAGAAAAAGAATGTTGAATCTACTCCGTTGAAGGTCCCCTATCAAGTGGATTTTCAAGAGGAAAGTGTTATCTTCAAATCAGAGGGAATTGAATGGTGGTTCGAAATGGCAGGGGTAGTTGCCCCGCGCGCTCTGTGGTTTTTCAAAGGTATCATGTCATCGGCAAAGGAGGCCTCATGATCCGACTTGCGATCGTATTGCTTACATTGATCTTGCCCATTCCATGTCCTGTCTATGCAGAAGATTCACCGCAAGAACAAAAAAGAATGGCAGAGTTGGAACAGACCCTAAAGGAAGACATCCCCCATGTCTTGTGTGTGGGACCGAATTTCGCGACCGGGGGCCAACCCTCCATCAACGCCTATGCAAAACTTGCGTCCGACGGTTTTCGGTCCGTATTAAATCTCCGCACCGCTCAGGAGGGAGTTAACCTTGAGGAAGAGAAGAATGCCGTTGAAAAAGCCGGCCTACGATACCTCAATATCCCGGTCATTTCCGAGTGCTCCCACCCCTGGACAAGTCACTGAATTTCTGACGGTGGTGAAAAACAAGTCCTTCCAGCCTATGCTCATTCATTGCGCCAGCGCCAATCGGGTGGGCGCTTTCTGGATGATCTACAGAGTCTTAGAACAAGGCTGGCCCAAAGAGAGGGCCCTCGATGAAGCTACCCGGATCGGACTCACCAGCCCAACCCTCAAAAATTTCGCCTTGAACTTTATTGCCTCTCACCCAAAGTAAACGAGTCAGGTTCGGAGGCATCGGCACATGGAGCGATCGACCCGGTATATCGCCGGACATCTGCGTGTAGGTTTGCGTTTGACGGACGCAGGCCGGAGCATTTCGACACGTTTTGTTGAAACCATCTGAGCGACAAGACCGCTGCAACGCAAAACAATTGAAATCTGAATTCACCATGCTATAACTGGCACTCTAATTTCCCAGAGATTCGTTTCTCCGCCAGCAACCGGAGTTCCTCCAAGGATGAACATATTAAAGCCATTAACCGCTCTGGCCGATATCTCGGATGTAGAGCGTTGGAACCAGTTTAGAGGACCAAACTGAAATAGATATGAGCCCTGCCCATGATTCTTCGACTTCGGCGGGGTAGATGAGTCAATTTTGTATCAATAGAATCGTGGTCAAGCGATGGCTACTCAAACTGTAGATCCGGAAATTCTCGATGCAATGATTCTCGCCGAGATTGCCGTAAAGTATGAGTGTTATTCCCAAGCGGTTGAGATCTTGAGCACCCTCAACAAGAAGCATCCCAGGTACCTGCCTGCCAAGGAAACCCTGCAAAAAATTTATCGGGATACGGGAAAATCGGAGCAAGTCAGCCAACTTGAGAATGAAATGAATGAGATCCGCACAGAATTGGCGACCGACCGAATCCAACAAACGGAATTCAGCCCGATCTTCACAAAAGGGAATTCATTGCCAGGATCGACTCAATCGTTCGCGAGATTTATGACACCCGGGATTATCAAGATGTCTTGGAGGTTTCGACCTCCGGCCTTCTAAAAACGATTCGGGAGATCGTTGCTTGATCTGGGTGCCCGAGTCCGAGCGAATGGGAAGAGACCCAACATACGTCTCTGCCGAAAAACAATCTCTCCATGCCCTTGGGAAAAATTGAAAGCTGAATACGATCCTCTGGCAGTTGATTTCGGAAGCTAAAGACACCATCTCGTTTGAGAAAATTCAAACTTCTCCATTGTTTGCTTTCAACGAGAAATTTTGGAATTTTTTTCTGTTCAATTCGATTCTCGTCTGTCCCTTAATCTACAAATCCACCCAAATCGGCATGATTATGATTCACAGCTGCCAGGAAGAGAATTCCTGGAACGCCAGAAGAAATTTCCTTGCTCGTCAACAGTTGCCGGACATACCGCAGTGGCACTTCAGAATGCCCGGCATTTCAACGAGGCCCAGACTCGGGAACTGAAAGATCAGCTCACCGGCCTGGAATCCCCTCAGTTTTTCGAAGAAAGGCTAGCGGTAGAAATGCGCAATGCCAATCAGCAAAATTACCCGCTCTGTCTCGGTCTGCTCTACGTCAATGATTTCCAGGATATCGTCATGACCCAGGGCCAGACCGCCGCTGAAACAGTTCTTCACAAGGTAGGATTTCTGGTCAAGACGCATGTACGCAAGGGAAGCGTGGTGGGGAGAACCGGGAACGAAGAATTCGGCATGATTTTGCCTAACGTCCCGAAAGAACGGGCCCAGCAGATCATGAATAATATCAAACAGATTGTAGAGAATACCATCACGACAGACTCGGGAAAGCCTGTCACGGTGGGCATCGGAGTCATTGAGGCCACTCTCAGCCCAACACTCTGGACGACGCAATCTCTCAATGAAGCTGAAACCACAAAATCCCCAGGGGCTTTTGACAGCTCAAACGGGACAGCGCCGCCTTCCGTGGCGATCTCTCAGAGATTGAGTTGCTCGATGTTCTCCAGATCCTGGCTAACGGGCGAAAGAGTGGGAAATTGGTCTTGAGTGCCGAGGGCCACCTAGGAATCGTCTTCTTCAATTTAGGAAGGATCGTAGATGCGATCTACCAAGGGAAAAGAGCGGAGATGGCTTTCTTTGAAATACTCAACATCCAGAAAGCCCGCTTTGAATTCCAATCTTCACCCCAACCTTTCGGTGAGCAGATCGGCTGCAGCAACACCCAGCTTATCCTGGAAGGTCTCCGCCTCCTGGACGAAGCGAATCGAGGGCGGCAGCTCACCTCAATCAGCTAAGGCCATAGCAGTTGAACGGATCTAGAGCTAAGTCAAGGCACTAGTGATAACCCCCCAATCGTTTAACCACTAAGAAAACTATTCACCCACAGATGGCGCCGATTCTCCGTCAAATGGTTTTCTTGCGGAATCTGCGTCATCTGCGGGGAGAGGCTTTGGAAATAAGCTGCAAAGGACTGTTTCTAGAGCGAGCCAAGGGATAATCAAATGCATGAAAAAGTGAGCCGCATAGCGGTGGTCCGTTTGGTGAAAACAGTTCCTGCCAGCAGCAAGGTATCGTCCGAGTCGAATAGCCCTCTCAGCCCATATCTCTTGGTTTGGGAATCTCTCATCGTAAGGTTTTAGCCATTCCATTCATGGTCCCGGTGTCACCACTTTGATGGGTCTTACGAAGTACCGCGGCATATTGCTGCAGACACGCTCTGGCTTCAGGGTTATCGGCAGTCAAACTTTTTTCCAAATTGGATGTGGCCTGCTGCAGTAATTCCTGCGCTTCGGTGTAACGGTGTTGGCCACAATAGATCGTGGCAAGAGAAACCTGGTTCCGGGCTACATCGGGATGATTCGGACCCAACGCTTTCTCCCGGATGGCCAACGCGCGGACGAGGAGCTGCTCTGCTTGGACTGTTTGCCGGAAAGAATAATAGGCGGCAGCCAGGGTGCTTAAACTACCCGCTACCTCCGGGTGATCGGGTCCCAGTACTCTCTCCCGAATCGAACGGGACCGCTCCAACAAGGGGATGGCTTTCCCTGCCTTTCCTTCACCCAGGTACCAGGCGGCTAGATTGGAAAGGCAGAGCGCTACTTTGGGATCGTCTTGTCCCAAGGTCATTTCCCAAATCTGCAGGGCTCTCCGGTAAAGTGGCTCTGGACGGGTATGCCGGTTCTGAACTCGAAGCAGTTCCGCCAAATTGCTCAAGCTGGAGGCAACATCGGGATGGCACCGACCGAGCAGTCTTTCTCGTATGGTGAGTGCCTGGCGGAGCAACCGTTCACTTTGACCATATTGGCCTAGATGAAAATACAACAGCCCCAAGTTATTGAGTGTAGCCGCCGTCGCGGTTTCGTCGAGCTCAGGGGATTCCTTGCGGATTTCCAAGGACTGTTTGTAGAGCGACTCTGCCTCTTTGTAGCGTCCCTGGATTCGATACATTTCAGCCAGATTATTTAACCCTGTTGCCACATAGGGGTGTTTGGGTCCCAAAGTCATTTTCCAGATCTTCAATGATTTGAGATAGGCCGGTTCGGCCTTTTCATAGTCTGCTTTCGCGACCAGAAGTTGCCCCCAGTTATTGAGTGTTGTGGCTACAGAGGGATGCTCAGCACCCAAAGTTTTCTCAATGATGAATAGGGCTTGCTGGTAAAGGCGGTTCGCCTCTTCCCATCGATTCTGGATCCGGCAGAGCTCGGCAAGATTATTTAAGGCGTCAGCCGTGTTGGGATCTTCTTCCCTATTGACCTGCCGAAAGAGATCGAGCGCTTCTCGATAGAGAGGCTCACTTTCCATATAGCGACCTTCGGCTTTCAGTCGCTCGGCTGAGCCGTTGAGTTCACCAGCCCGCTCGAGCAAAGACGCGCTGGCAGGATTTAGGACTTCGTGACTCTCCGCCAGAGCAGAAGGGAGGTGGAACATCGCCCCAGCGATAACCACGAGACATCGGACTAATACAGAAGCAGTAAGTTTTGTGACAATTGTCCTCTCACCCCCAGCCTTTCTCCCTTGGGGAGAGAGCGGTCCGCCGGACGGCGAGCCGGGTGAGGGGGAACAATTCGAAGATGACTGAAAGTGTAACTTTGCTTCATGCGTTTGTATTCGTATTGGTTTTCTCATTGTTATCTCCTATTTGTGAAAAACTGGCCTTCATCAATTGAGGGCTTGAGGGCAGGCCGCGCGCTGCCCTCAACAGCTAGATTGGCTCAAAAATTGAAGTCAAGTAAGTGTGACCCGGTAATTGCACGGTGTGACACGGTAGTGAGAAGCTTGAATCCATCTGGATAACTAAGTTAAAGTGAATAGAGAGAGAATCGGGGGAAAACAGAAATGCCAAAGCCTGATACCCAATTCGAAGGCCCTGAGCCCGCGGATAAGTCATCGAGTTCAAGCCGTGGGGCAGCGCTCAGTGACGAAGCAATCCAAAAGCAGCTCAGAAAGGTTATGGCCAGTGCGGGGTTCATCCGGTCAGAACGGATGAGCCGCTTCCTGAAATTTATTGTTGAACAGACTTTGGGGGGGCATGGAGACCGGCTCAAGGAATACTCGATCGGGATAGAGGTCTTTGACCGTGGGGAATCTTTCGACCCCAGAACCGATCCGGTGGTGCGCGGCGAGGCTCGGCGCCTTCGCCTGAAACTCAAAGAGTACTATGAGGTTGAGGGTGGGACCGATCCCATCCGTTTCAATCTGCCCAAAGGAAGCTATATCCCTTGTTTCGAGGCAAACGTACAGGACTTACCAGGAGTGCAAACGGCACATCCTTTGTCGCACGCACCGAAGCCCCATTTGAAAACCATCGCCGTATTGCCCTTCGTGAATTTGAGCTCCGACAGTGAGAACGAATACTTTAGCGATGGGTTGACTGAAGAAATAATTCACGCTCTGGGTAAAGTTGAGGGTATGAGCGTTGTCGCACGCACCTCAGTTTTTCAATTCAAAGGGAAAGCCTACGATGTCCGAAAATTGGGCGAACAACTGAATGTTCAGACGGTTTTGGAAGGGAGTGTACGGAAAGCCGGTGACCGACTTCGGATCACGGCCCAACTCATCAACGCCGCGGATGGCTACCATCTTTTGTCGAAAACCTTCGAAAGAGAGATGAAAGACGTTTTTGCTATTCAGGATGAGATTTCCAATACGATTGTGAATACTCTGAGGCACCTCTACCAGCCGGGCGGTTCTTCTTTGCCCCGTGCCAGTCTGAATTTAGATGCCTATCATATTTATCTCAAAGGGCGGTTTTACTGCCGCAAACGAACAGAAGAAGGAATCAAGAAATCTATAGAATTCTTTCATCAAGCTACTGAGGTAGACCCAGATTATGCAGCAGCCTATGGGGGATTGGCGGAATCCTTCAGTTTGCTGGCACACAAAGGCTTGCACCGACCCCATGACATCATGCCGAAAGTCAGGGCCGCAGCTCTCAAGGCAATCGAGTTGGATCCACATGTCCCCGAATCCCATATGGCACTCGGTTTTGTGCGGTCAGTCTATGACTGGGATTGGGAAGCGGCCGAGCGGCATTATTGGCAAGCTCTGGAGTCTTCCTCGTATGGGAACGTGGAAGCGCAACACTGGTATGCAACCGACTACCTCTTACCTTTGGGGCGAGTGGATGAGGCCCTGCAACATATCCAGCATGCTTTGTTTGTAGATCCTCTTTCTCATCTCATTAACTGCAGCGTTGGCTTTGTGTTGATCCACAGACGCGAGTACGAGCAGGCCATTGAGCAGTTCCAGAAGGGCGTATGTCTGGATCCCAATTATTACCATTTCTACACAGGCTTAGGACGATCTTACATGCAATTGGGAATGTTCCGTGAAGCACTGCAATATTTTCAAAAAGCCAGGGCATTATCAGGGGACCTCCCGTATGTAACCGGGATTCTGGCCCACTGTTACGCCATCATGGGAGACCAGGAGAAAGCGGAGCTCCTCAAAGAGGAATTGCTACAGCTTTCTCTAGAACGTCACGTTCCCTCGGTGACGTTCGCACTCTTGAATAACGCACTTAATAAGCCGGATGAGGCTTATACCTGGCTCAAAAAAGCGTTCAACGAGCGGGAATGTCCTCTGGCTTACCTGAACGTGTATCCAACATACGACTCTCTGCGAGCCGACCCAAGGGTCCAAGACATGATTCGACAGATGAGACTGGTACCCCCGATGACGGCAGTCAAGCGATCAATCGAATCATGATCCCTTTTCAAAAAATTAGTTCATAGAGAATATCGAGCCCAAATGGAAATCATTGTTCAAAAATATGGAGGCAGTTCGGTGGCAGATGTCCCCCGGCTGGAGCGGGTCGCTGACCGCGTTGTCAGGACGGCGCAAGAGGGGAAGCGGGTATGTGTGGTCGTATCGGCTATGGGCAGGACAACCGATGACCTGATCACTCTAGCGCATCAGGTCACAGATTCGCCGCCGCGACGGGAGCTCGATATGCTCTTGTCTACTGGCGAAAGAATTTCGATGGCCCTATTGGCGATGGCTATTCAAAAGCGTGGACAAGAAGCCATCTCTTTTACGGGGTCGCAGTCGGGCATTATTACCAACGACCGGCATTCCGGCGCCCGGATTATCGAGGTCCGCCCCGTTCGCATTCAAGACGAATTGGAGCGCAACAAAATCGTGATTGTGGCGGGATTCCAGGGCATGTCTTATAAACGGGAAATTACCACACTCGGCCGCGGTGGTTCTGACACAACCGCCGTGGCGCTGGCAGCTGCTTTGAACGCCTCGTTTTGCGAGATTTGCTCTGACGTGGATGGCGTGTACACCGCAGACCCTCGCGTTGTTGAAGCCGCTCGTCGCTTAGACCAGATCTCTTACGACGAAATGCAGGAACTGGCTGAACACGGCGCCAAGGTGTTGAACGCTCAGGCCGTTGAGTGGGCTCGAAAAGCCGGGATCCAAATCCAAGCGCGCTCCGCTCATGCGGACGGCGGGGGAACACGCGTGGGCGCCGCGGCCAGTGGTCAGAATGCTTGCGGTGTTGCGATCGCCAGAAATCTGGTCAGGTTGCGTCTCTCAGAGTCTGCATCATACTTGGGAGAACCCCTGGCGGAGGCCGGTGTCTCTTTGTGGAGACTTATCGACGATCAAGCGAGCTCGGTCGCCATTTTCAGCCGCGATGACCTTCCCGACTGGCCAGCTTTACGGCTTTCATTGCAAGCCCGATTCGCTTCTCGCTTACAAACAGAGGAAGATTTTGCCGCTGTTTCTGTCGTGGGAACCAGTTTAGGGCAGGCGAGCGAAGTCACTCGCGCCTTAACTCTAGCAAGACACAACGGAGTTGAGATACTCGGAGTGGATACGTCGCCCTTGCGTTTGACACTTTTCACAAAACAGGAAGATTCCGGTAGGCTCGCCCAGCTGTTTCACGGAGCTTTCATCCCAATCTGAGAGGCAGTCCCTTCCTGGAAACTTGCCCCATCCAGTTCAGGGAAAAAGTCTGGTTTAGACTGGGGAAACCGCCGCAGTTCGGTGTTTTTCACCCATTGATTCGCGCAGTTAGTGGGGTTATTCCCTTGGGGCCATCGGCAGATCCCATGTTTGTTTGAACAGTGACTGCGGAAGTTTCCACCTGCCATTAAAACTCATGGCCAATCGATTGCATCAAACTCATTGGAAGAAGATCAAAAAGGAGGTCACATCATGACTAGCAAATCCTATTTGAGTCTCACCTGCTTCCTCTTCCTGTTTTTTGCCATGGCCCATTTATTTCGGCTGGTTTTCGCCTTACCGGTTCAAGTTGACTCTTGGACCATTCCGGTCTGGGTCTCCTGGCTCCCTTTTGCAGGAGCGATCTTGATGTCAATTTGGGCATTCCGGCTAACGAGAGTAAAAGGCGAATCCCATTAGGGATTGAACTCGGGTGAAAATCCGGGCCCGCACATCGCCAAGAAGACGAGTGATCTCCAGATTTCGGCCCCTTAAATTTCCGACTGGCACGGGTCTTTGCAATCCATGCGATGCCTCTTTGTGGCTATCGGAGAAAGAAATCGAAGAGATCCAGCTCTTTTTCATTCAATAGGGTTCATTGGCATAGATCTCGCTCTTCCCCACCTCAAATAGGAGAATCTCATGTTTCAATTGAAGAAAATCCTTTTACCAGTTGATTTCTCGGAACGTTGCCACGAAGCCATCCGGTACGCCCTGCCCCCGCTCGCAAAGCATTTTAGTTGTGAGATCATCGTATGCCATGTATTGCCACCTTTCCTTGAATTTGGTTCTTCCGAACTCGGTATTAGCCTGTCCGGAGAATACATGGTGGAGAGAAGAAAGGAGGCGAGGAAACAGCTCGAAGCGTTTCTTGCCGATGAACTGCGGGACTTCAGAGTCACCCGTATCCTACTCGAGGGGGACCCAGCCCATAAAATTGTCGAACAGGCACAATCTACCGGCTGCGACTTGATTTTGATGCCAACGCACGGATACGGGCCCTTCCGCAGAATGTTGCTCGGGTCTGTCACCTCAAAAGTTCTCCACGACGCAGAATGCCCAGTCTGGACGGGGGCCCATTTTCAATCCAAATCCCCGGCAGAAGTCATCCCGCTGCGTCATATCCTCTGCGCCATCGACTTAGGTCCGCATAGCATGCAAACACTCGACTGGGCATCCCGGCTTGCCACCGAATTCAACGCCAAGTTGACTCTACTTCATGTGATTACGGCGCTCAACCCTCGGGCGGAGGATTATTATTTTGCTCCAGAATGGCGGAAATACTTGATCGATCAAGCTCGCACGGATCTCAATAATCTCCAACAGGCCGCTGGAACGAAGTTTGAAGTGGAACTGGAAATAGGGGATGTCGCTCAAGCAGTTTGCGCAGCGGCCAAATTGGTTCAAGCCGAACTGATCGTTGTAGGTCGAGGCTCCATCGTGAGCACCTTAGGGCGATTTCGCACTCATGCCTACACCATCATCCGTGAGTCTCCCTGCCCGGTGGTGAGTGTATGAATTTCTCGGAAGAATCTTGATTTAGTCGACAGACGCTGATTTAGGAAAACTCAGTCACAAAGATATGAAATCTTATAAAGAAATATCTTAAGTCTCAACACTCAGTGACTCCTGAAATATCAGATCTATTGAGACAGAGTGCATGCAGCCTGATATTGTCGTCTCCCCAATACCGTAGCCGAATTTGTCTGGCTAACGCAACGTTGTCGCTACAAAATCGCCTAATTGTTCAGCCGTGAACTCGTTTCCCTCGAAGTTAGCTGCCAGTTTCCCCTGGCGGTCAATGACAACCGTATGCAAAGAATGCGTCAGGCTGCCCTCATCCGGCCAATAATTGACGCCGAAGCCGCGGCACACCTGCTTGACGTCAGATAATGAACCTGTCAGGAAGTGCCACGAGTTAGGATCGGCCTTCCACGTTTCGGCATACTTGGCCATTACCTCCGGCTGATCGTGTACCGGGTCAATGCTAATGCTCAGTAAGATGAGATCACGTCCCATTTGGTCTGCGAAACGCTTCTGAAGGTGTCCGAAATTGTTGGACAGCCGGAAACAGTAGTTCGGTAACGGACAACTCGTATAGATGAACGTGATAGCCACAACCTTATTTGCAAATTGTGAAAGGGTAATGCGCCGCTTGGTTTGATCGATCAAAGCAAAATCGGAAACTGGCTGGCCGAGGGCCAGCGTGTTCATCGCCGGTTTCGTCTTATCCAAGCTGTCCAGAAGTTGCAACCTGCGGACCAGGAGCGGTTCCTGTTCCAGACTTTGATAGCTGTGCACGCGAATATCCTCGGCATAGGAGTCGTTTTCTTCCACCACCAAGGTGAAATCCACTTGCATGCTTGGCTCCAGACCATCCAGCAGTTTCTGGTCACGAACTGAAAACGGCATTGTCATCGCTTCCATATATTGGGGAATAGCCGCGCACGATGCAACGAAGGTCTGATGTGGTCGGTCGATTTTTAAGATCAGCCCGGTTACGGGGTAACGCTCTGTGCCCCAGGCCTGTCCTGCGCTAAGGCATACCGCAATGGCGAAGAATATTCTTCCTTTCATTAGTTTCACCGTATCCGCTGAATTCCCTGTTGAATTACTCCGTCTGCACCCTTTTGCTTTTGATGATCCGCGGAAGGGTTGACGGGGATCGAGGCCTCATTCTTCGTGCCTCCCAGGTGGAACGGCCGCCGCTCGAGTTTCGTATAGTCCGCGGCAGACTCTTTGATTTCGAGAAACTGGTTCTTGCCTACGTTGGAGAATATTTGCGGTGTCATGCTTCCTCCCGGCCACCTTATTTCGAGGCTCACAATCTGCGCCGATTTGCCTAAACCGATGTGTTGCTGCAACGGGGACGCTCCAAAAGACCCTCCACTGCCGACGGTGCGATAGATCGCCCGGATTGGCTGGCCCTCGTTCTTCACCGTCACTTTGATCTTCGCTCCAATCGCGGCCCGGTTTGACTTGCTTCCCACTAGCCGCAGACTGATCCAATTGTTGCCGTTGCCAGGGTTCTCGAAAAGGCGGAATGCATGACGGTCACCAGGCACCGCACCACCAATTGAGGTGAAAATATCTTCGTCGCCATCGTTGTCAATGTCTACAAAGGCGACGCCGTGTCCTTTATGCAACTCGCCGGTGCCCGAAGAAGCGGTGATATCGACGAAAGATTTTCCTTCCTTATTGCGGAACAAGATATTGGGAACCAGAGAGGCATAAGAAGGGTCACCGGTGCCGAGGTAGATATCCAAATATCCGTCGTTATCCACGTCGCCGAAATTAGCGCCCATGGGCATGAAGACCCGGTCAAGTCCGACTTCCTTGGTCACATCGCGGAACGCGCCATTTCCCAGGTTCTTGTATAGTCTTGAGGATGGGGCATTGTGAGGAAGCCCGAGGTAGGTACGCACGGTCTCATCAACCGACGCCTGGTAGGCTGTATCGAAAATGTCAGGCCAACCATCATTGTCATAGTCAAAGAACCAGGTGGCGAAGCTCCTTCCGGTCCCCGGCACTCTGGCTTGATCCGCGATCTCTGTGAAGGTTCTATCGTGCTTGTTGTGATATAGAAAGTTGTAGCCGATCACGTTCGAAACGTAGAAATCCACGTACCCGTCGTTGTCATAATCTTCCGCCACAACTCCCTTCGTGAACTTGGTTTGGTCGATGCCGGCAGATTGGGAGATGTCTGTGAAGGTCCCGTCACCCTTATTCAGAAATAACTGGCTGGGGCCATTCTCGTTACCCACGAAGAGATCAAGAAAACCGTCGTTGTTGATATCCGCCCAAACTCCGGCCTGCGTGTTCGTGGCCGGCTTTGCCAGGCCGCTCTCTTGGGTGACATCAGTGAAGGTTCCGTTGCAATTATTTCGGAGCAACGATTTGCGCTGCCCCAGCGATTGCCAGGCTCCCCGCAACACCAGAATGTCCAAGCATCCATCGTTGTTGTAGTCTGTCTGCATGAGGTTCAACCCACCCAACTGGTTTGATAGTCCTGCCTTCGCGGCTTGGTCTGTGAAGCTCCCCTTCCCATTGTTGTGCAAATAGTGCATCGGCTCGCAACTGTCCCAACTCGTAGTCACCACCTCGAATAATCCATCATTATCGAAGTCATCCACGATCACGCCCGAGGCCATCACGAACAGGTTCAATCCGGCTTCGGGGGCCACGTCTTTAAATCGTCCGACATTCTCAATAGATGTGAACAGAGCGGGGGGCAGCAGGTACTTTTGCGGAACCCCAGCCGGGTATTCTCCCAACGTCATGTAGGTCAAATTCAGTAGCCATTTCACTTCGAGCTCGTCGGGCTTTTTCTCGAGATATCTGGAGAAATACTGAATGGCTTTCTCAGAACTAGCCGTTTTCGCGTATCGGATCCCCAGAGGCATTGGGAAAAGGCACCTCTCGCCGGGATTTCGATACACGTCATTATCCATCTCGGATTTGTGCAGATAGCCAATCCCGAGCATTTCATCCATCCGAGGCAAAATCAGAGGGACATCCTCCACCGCAATCCGGTATGCGATTTCCCACTCTTCGACGGCCTTCTCCATTTCGCCTTTGTAGGCATGGAGTTGTCCCTTGGCGACGTGAGCCTGCATCACATCAAGCGGCTTGGCATACTTCACATAATCTGCACCCTCCTTGCTAGTTGGGCTCAGCATCTTCTCGAGCCCTTCCATGGACACGGAAAACGATTGGTTGTACGACTCACAGATCGCCTGCAAGTCCTGGTCCCAGCCATTCTTCCTGGGGAGCCGAACCAGAGCCGATAATGCCTCCGCGCGTCCGTCAACATCAGCCGGAAGCCGCACGTTACCCAGAGCTTTGGTGGCGGCCAACCGAGAACGGTCAGACTCCTCGATATCCACCACTTCGGATTGCGACAAAAGCTTCAAGATTGCATAACCTAATGGTATCTGAACGATGGGTGAAAGCTGCCCTGGTTCAAGGCCCTTCAACGCGTCTCTCAACTCAGGCTGTAGTGTCGCAATATCGGACCTACTCAAGAGGCCGCCGTTGACTGCGGTGGGGTCTACGGACTCCTCTCGCGCAACCACCGCAAATTCCAGGCCACTTTTCAATCGCTCCAAGATTCTCTCCGCCTCTCCAGTTGAGTACACAATGATCATTCGCACTCCCATTTGGTTCGTAGATGCGTTTTGCGCCGGAGACCCGGTTAAAAAGGATAGTCCTGTACCATAAACGAGCACAGCTCCGGTAATGACCCCACTGAACAGCAGTCTTGCCCCAAAAAAGGCGAAGCCCCTATGCTCAGCCGATGTTAAAAATTTGATCATCCTCTGCATTCGATTTGTGATGTGATTTTTTGAGCCCTACTTTAATCCGCTCATTCTGCTTGAGAATATCAAGGACATTGTCTTTTTAGACGGTAGAAAGATGATAGTACGCAATCCTCTGTTTGTCATGCCAATGTTAAGATTTTTCACCCTAAGGTTAAGAGATAAATCGGTCTCGATCACGCATCCCGATTGGAAATGGGGATGAATGTCCCCCCACTATTTTCCAATCTTTGATTCCCGGGGGATCTTGCCAAGGTGTGGGTCGAATGGCGCAATAGCACCAGACGTACCAAACACCAGAAGAGAGCACACTTCAGGCTATTGCGTGTGAGTTGAGAGAGCTCTGTTGGGGATTCTCCTCTGGAGATGCCCCTGTCGTGAAGAGAGATCCAGAAGCCTGATCTTTGCCAATAGGCAAAATAAAGAAGAGGCGCACAGCCCATCCACACAAACCTTGGCACGGCATCTAAATTGCTTCGTCCGAAAGGATAATTGTGCAGCCAAGACGTTCCATCTACTGGAATCCATCGCCCTTTAATGAAAACTTCAGGAAGAGGACATCCCTATGAACTCAAGAGAGAGAGTTCTTGCCGCTCTAAATCATCGAGATCCCGACCGGGTAGCCGTTGACCTATCGGGTCATCGTTCCTCAGGCATCGCTGCAGTTGCATACTCGCGGTTGAGAAATTATCTGGGGCTACCCAAGAAAACTATCCGAGTTTACGACCCGGTTCAACAATTGGCGATTGTTGACCCTGACGTCCTAGACCGATTCGGCATAGACGCCATAGAACTGGGAAGAGCTTTTGCTTTGGAGGCCATTCATTGGAAAGATTGGGTTCTCCCTGACGGCACCCCTTGTCAAATGCCAGTGTGGGTCTCCCCCGAAAGGGAACCTAATCGATGGGTTTTGCGTTCGCGCACCGGCAGAGTGATTGCTCAGATGCCGGACGGTGCGCTCTTTTTCGAACAAACTTTCTACCCTTTTGCGGAAGGGAAAGCTGATCATGACCGCATCCTGGATGCCTTCAGCGAATGCATGTGGACGACAGTGGCTTCCCCTCCAGGTCCTTTGATCGAAGGACCGGAAGGACAACGGGAATTTATTGAAGGAGCCAGAAAACTGCGACAGCAAACTGACAAAGCGATCATCGGCTTGTTTGGAGGAAACCTGCTGGAGATCGGCCAGTTTCTTTACCGCAATGATAACTTCCTGATGCTGTTGGCTGGAGACCCTGACCGCGCGCACGATTTTCTGGAGAAACTGGTTACGATTCATCTCAAGAACTTGGAAAAGTTCCTTGGGGCTGTTGGACCTTACATCGATATCATACTTTTCGGAGATGATCTCGGCTCGCAGCGGGGGCCCCAGATGTCCCCGAAAATGTATCGTGAATTCTTCAAGCCGAGACATGCACAAATGTGGAAACGCGCTAAAGAATTGGCCAATGTTAAAGTAATGCTGCATTGCTGCGGCGGGGTTCGGGAGATTCTTCCCGATCTGATCGAAGCGGGGCTGGATGCCATTAATCCTGTTCAGATTACGTGTAAGGGGATGGAGCCCAAAGGATTGAAAGCGGATTTTGGGAGAGAGATCACCTTCTGGGGGGGAGGCTGCGACACACGCGACATTTTGCCCCATGGTTCAGCCGCAGGCAGTCCGTGAACATGTAAAACGGCAGGTTGAGGTTCTGGCTCCGGGAGGCGGGTTTGTTTTCCAGCAAGTGCACAATATCATGGCTGATGTTCCTCCTCAAAACATTGTGGCCATGCTGGACGCAGTGAATGGGTAACATACGAGAATGGTGTGGAAACGCCAAGAACGCAATGACCACTCAGGGGCTTACGGGATCGCCATCGAGGTGGCTCAGGGCGGCATTGAGGCCGCGCTCATTGGGTAGCGAGCCTAAGCTCCAGGCTCTTGGAATCAACCAGCAGCAGCCCAGATCTCTTTTTTTTCTCTTGGCGCTCTTCGCGTTTTTGGCGTTTCGGTCTTCCGGCGGCAGGGCAGCAAAAGGGTGACAAAATTAGCGTCTTTGGTCCGGTGCTCCGGTGGAAGATAAGCTTGGGGGCCTGTTACTGCTGTGTAGAACGGAGGGTCAATGAAGGATCTTAAATTGTTTCGCATTCTTTTCTATATTCTGCTGGCAGCGATAGCGCTAACCGGTTTTCAGCTTTCAGCAGGGGAAAAGATATCGAGTCCGCTGATCAAGCCCCTTCCGCTGACGGTAGCGGAAGTGAGCCGCCTCAAGACAGAAGGTGTTTCGGTTGTCGAAGTGACAGACTATATCTTCGGGAATTACAAAGGGGATCTTCCAAGCCCACCCCATGCCGACGGCAATCCCAAGAAGGCTTTCATTGTCTTTTGGAAGGACTTCCCTTTCCGATTCGTTTTCTGCCACGAGGGAAGTTATTGTCCCTGGTTTGAATTCCCCTCCGGGACAGGTTTTTGCTATCAGTTCTTTGAAGGAAATGAAGGCTGGGCCGAATTGTTTAACGACTGGGGGCGAAAAGACAAAAATAGCTTTGTTGACATTATCGAATCGGGCCCCGAGCGTGTCTGGGTAAGATGGACCTACTTCGGCGTAAACATGGATAGTGGGCAACCTGCCTACCGCGCTAGCGAAGATTTTTGGGCTTACCCAAACGGCTTGATTCTGCGACGTCAAACCTATGAATCACTGATCCCTAAAGAGAACAAAGGCTATGCTCGCGAACCCATTGAAATGATCGGGATGTGTCCAGTTGATAAAATGTGGAGTGATGTGCTCAGAAAGGACGACCGGACGGGAGAAAGCCATGCCTTGGCTGTGCTCGATCCTTTCTCCAGTAGTCGGTACGATGTATTTTGGAAACCCACTCCCGAATCCAACCCGATTTGGAAGGCAACACCTCGCCGTGCTGGAGCCGATTGGAAACTGCTCGACGACTCAGCTGGAGTGGCCCTCATTGTACCGATGCGGGACGGTGCTCCATTCTGCGTTTTTGGAGATGCTTCAGGCTTTCGGCATGATTTTACCCGCATCAAGGAACATAGCTTCCGTGATACCGGCGGTTGGGGCTGGGTTTCGAAGTCCTGGGATCATTGGCCGATCGGCTGGCTTAACAGTCAGGCCCATGAAGTGAACGGTGATTCTCTCAAGATCTATCCGAACCACTTCTCGCCTGCCGGCATGGATTTCTGGGATCTACCGAACGACCAATCGGCACGAAGGGTATTTTATTCCTTAATCGGGGTGGGTGGAGACAATCTGGAAAAAGTGCGCACTGTCGCCAGGAAATGGCTGGAAAATGGCGAAGCTGGAATCGCGAACCCTAGCACCACTGCCACCCTGCCCGCAACTTTTGAAAGGACAATGGCAAAGTAATTGAACCGCCAATGAAGTGAAATAAGCTAAGAAGAATGCTCTAGCGCGCATTTCTCACCGGCGGACGGGGATAACTGGCAACCCCTGGGACCGCCGGCATCTTGCCGGCTCTGTCCCTTCCCGCTGCCCGTCACGGATTGGGTCAAATCCGACGAAGATGCAGGCTGGAAGCTTGCGCTCCCAGGAAGTCCAATTCGTGGTGAGAAATCCGGGCTAGCAAGTTGGCCCTCATCAAGCCTGCGATGCCAAGAGAAAACCTGGGGGGGGGGAATGCTACCGAGATGCTCCGGAGGAACTTCAGCCGGGTGATCGCTGGTACCAAACAATGACGTCACCATCTTCAGGGCGGTCGGAATAGAAGAGTGAGAGGTAGTCCACCGAGCGCATTGGAGAGGCGTCCAATATGGGCAGAGAATCGTTCGAGAGCAGGAAGCCTCCCGGCCGCAGCATGATTTGCGTGTTGGCAAGGGCAAGCAATTGATCGAAGAATTTGTAATAGAGGAAGACGTTGGTGGCGACGATCAGGTCGAAACCGCTCTTTGGGAGGTAGGTCGAGATGCTGGGTCACGATGTCCAGTTCCACCGGCGTGATCATTGAAACGATGGCGGGGCGGATTTTGACGGCACGAGTCTCCACGTTCCCGGCGAGCGCTGGCGACCTGAATAGGAGTTACCGGCGTCCCGATTTGGTTCCCAAACTGCCGCCAAAATTTGGAAGCCGCCGGCTTCCAAGGTACTTGCTGTTGTCGGGGCAATTGCAAGACATACGCTTGACCGAGTTGGGCGCGGCGCCTTGCACGCCGCAAGTGGTCGTTGACGCGCTGGCTGATGTCGAATGTGGTGAGCTCCAATTGCCCGACGCGGGCAAGGCCCAATCGGAACAACGTATCTGCCAAGGCAAAGCACTGGATAGTCTGCTGGGGATAGAAGTCGTAGCCGCCCACTTTGTCCGTAAAGTCAAGCCCGGGGCCAATCACTGCCGCACGGCGCACGCTGCCCGGCGCGAGTAGCCTGCGCACCTGCATCGCCTTGAGCGACTCCACTATGGCGAAGTTGGGCAACAGCGAGGTGTCATAAGAAAGCCCTCGGGAACGATAAAGTTTCGAGCGCTCCGCAAAATCCTCTGTGCGATCCTTCAGCTGACGGGCCTGCTCTAGCTCCCTTTGAAAACCCTTCCTGCTCCTTGACCACGCGCGCAGCATTGGCAATCACGTATGCCTTCAAGCGAGCTCGCTCCGACAGGTCAGGACGAACCCCGTACGCTTCTCGAGGATGATAGCCCTGCTTTTCCATGAACTGGGCAAAGAAAAGCAGTCTTTCGTTATTCCCTGGGTTCGCCAAGCCCCGCAACAAGTCATCGACCCGATCAAGAAGAGAGTGGCCGCTGGCGAGCTGTCGGGTGAAAGCTGTGATGGGACCTGGTTGAGCCGCAAGCCTTTAAACTCTACTGGAGTTAGCCGTGGCTGCGTCGTGTAGGAGGTCCCAAAGGTAAGAAAATTGACCAGTGTATCTTCTTCCCCGCGAATCAGGCGGGCACGAATCTCCTGGCCGTGACGTGCGACCCAGCCCGGCCAAGCGGCCTCCAGTTCTGCCGGACTCCGGTTCTTCAGCTCGGCGGGCAGGTCGCCGTCAAGCACTTCGAGAATGGGCTGAGCCTGCTGGTAGGTGATGTTAACTACGCCCCATTTGCCTGAGCGGGAAGGCGGCACCTCGAGGAGTGAGGCCAAAGTTAATCCGATGATGCAGACGAAACCAACGCGCATGATTGCTTTCACTCCACTTGACCGGCCCCGGGCAGAACGGCCGTGCTGCAGCACCACCCCACGCCCATTGGGATACGCCGCTCACTGCTCCGCAAGAAGGAAGTACCTTACCATTTCTTTATGACGCCACGCCAGTCCGCCTTTTCGGTCACGACCTGTAACGTGCTTCGCCGGGGCGGAAAGTGGTTAGGCAGAAGAGTCCGAGGCTGCAGCTAGTGAAAGGATTAATCGACGAAATTTTGGAAGGGGACCAGAAAGCACTTCACAGACAGCGGCATACCGCTCATCAGATCTGTCTTCGGATCCGGCAGGAATATCCTGAGAGTCTTGTTTCACAAGAGACGCAGTGCTGTTATATGAGATTAAATAACGGTTTGCGGCTCCGCGGCGCATGCAAGAGCGTGCGCCGAGCAGCGGGTTCGGGAGTGTGGTTTTCGCTCTAAGGAGGAGACCGTCGTCCACCGGACCAGGCGGGAACCCCCTCGGCGTTGCGTAGCGTAACGGCCTTGTCGCCCTTCTTAACCTCGCGTGCGATAATGAACTCTGCGTCATCCACTTTGATCTTCGAGCCAATCACCTGGATCGAGTCCCCCTTGGTCAGTTCGAATCCATTCTTCTTCCAGTAATCGGTCGGGCCGACGTGAACGTCAAAACTGCCGTTATCCGTCTTAAGGATCACGTGCAGGCCAGTACGCGAGCCGCCTCCCTGACTCGGATACTCCTTGACTTCCTGGACCGTGCCTTTGAATGTCACTTCCGTCTTCGGGTTGTAGTGCGGCGAGCCCTTTCTCCCTCCCACCCCTTGTTGCGCGAGCGTCGGCATGGAGACCATCGCCGCCAAGGCAACGCTACACACCGTCGCCCACAGCGTCTTGTGTGTCATGAAGAACCCCCTTTACTCTCTCGATCCTACCCCGCGCTGGTCGAGCGTCTTGACTTAACCACTCCATCGCAAACGGGAGGATGCGACGAGCACTTTCGGCCAGCAAATAATACCGCCAAGTTGCCTGTTTTAGCGTGGTACCTGCCACCTCACCAAGCAGGCCGACCTCGCTCGTTTCGCAAGACCAGGTTTTTGCCATTCTTCTCAATCTCGGTCGCGACAAGGAATTCAACCTCATTGGCACTCACGCGATAACCGCGAACCTGAACCACGTCTCCCTCTTTAAGGCCCAGTCCGTTTCGACTGAGAAAGCCAGTCGGTCCCAGACGAACCGGGGTTGTTGGGGCATCACCCTGCAATTGAATCTCAACCATCGCACTACTGGCGCCGGCGCCAGGCAAGTAGTTCACCTCAGCAACCTTTCCCTTTATTGTTTCGAGATTCTGCACCGACCCTTGAGCCACAAAATGGCCGTTCTGACAAGGCGGGGTGTATCTCCAAGTACAATCCGCACAGGTTCCCATGTCGTTCCCGGAACGGCAGCAATCCCCATGGTGGCCCCAGCAGTGTGCCGAGACTGGGGTAAGATTTAAGAACCAGAGAAGTAAGATGAGACCAAGCTTGGCAATGATTTTCATGGCTCGACTCCTTTCTTTTATTTCTTTGAATATCCCGGAGCGGCTCGTAAGAGTGGTCCGGACAAACTATATGCAACTTGCATCTATATTGACAAATCTGTTAGTATCATGCAACAGATTTTTTAGTCCGCTCCGGTCCGAAAAAAAACTTTGGTGAACAATATATAGGGACCCTCAAATCTATGGCTCGAAAGATCTGCTTACGTCACGGTCGAGAATATCCCTGCAGTTGTGCGATGGGCAATCTGTATCGATTTGTTGAGCCTGTTGTGCTCTTTCTCTTGAAGACGAAGGGCCAATCCTATGGCTATGATTTAGCCAACGAACTAAAGGCGCATGCCTTGACCGATGCGGAAATCGAAGTGGCCGCTCTCTACCGAACGCTCCGGCAATTGGAAAAGAATGGCAATGTTGTCTCGGTATGGAATGTGGGTGGGAGTGGTCCGGCGAGACGTCTTTATAAGTTGACATCCAATGGGGAACGTCATTTCGAAGAATGGATTATCGTGCTGGGACATCTTTCAAAGTCCATGGCTCGATTTGTTCGTGAAGCCCATGTGCTCAGCAAGAAGACAAAGTCTCCCCCCTAAAATGGCGAGTTGACCGTACAATCCACGTGCGGTCCTTGACGCGGAACGGTCTGAACCAAATTTAGCTTGCTCCATTACCATTTTAGACTAGAGCCCATTGCCCCCGTCCTGCCAGCAACATTCGAAAAGACAAACTAAAAATAATTGAGTCACAAAAGATTCGAGAAAAACATTAGCCAAGCCTGGCAAAAGCCCGGACTTTCAATTATTTCGAAATTTTCGCGGTCTGACTAGTTTCACCCGCCGAGTGACTCATGCGGGTCAGCGCTTGACGGGCAAGATCAGCACTTGCGGAATAAGGGTCAGCGGTAATGGTACGGTTCCAATACTCTTGGGCCAGTTTTTCGTTATTCAGATTCCCATAAATCGCCCCGAGGTTATAGAGGGCATCTGTATTTTTGGGATCATTTTTCAGGATCGTATTCGTCGCTGCGATGGCTCCCTGAATGTCCCCGGAATCATAGAGAACTCGGCCTAGCTCTAATTGTGCCTGAGAATTGTTCGGTTCATTGGCAACAATTTGCTTTAGAAGCTTCGCCGATTCTGTGGGCTTTCCCATTTCGCGATAGATCTCGGCCTGCCGCAACAGAATTGGAGTATGATCCGGTTTCTGTTGGAGTTGCGCCTCCAGGGTTCTTAATTCATGGGACTTTTCACCTTTATCGGCATGCTCCTTCTGCATCTCCGGGGCCGCAACAGGATTTACTTTCGTCACCTTGGATAGTGAAGTCGATTTTCTGGGCAACGTGAAATAGATGAGAGCACCGGTCACCAGGATAATACTGAGGAGTAGTATGGAGTGCCGCGTCTTCGTCATACTTTTTTTCATTTGTTTTTTATCCGTTCACTAAAAATACCCGAGCCACAAGGCGACCCCAATATGGACAACGACAAGCGCTGCAAAAGAATAACTGAACGGCCGGTGCACGATATGCCAGAGATGAAATACCTGGTGAATCCTGTCGAGGAACAGTATCCGTGTGAGCAGCAAGGACTGTCGTTTGGCCGTTGAGACAATCGTCTCCAGGACTTCATCCCTGGAAGGGAAAAGTCCTCCAAGGGTGATGAACTTCGTGAAGGGAGAGATGGACTGCCGTCGCAACCGGCTGACTTGAAAGGGCCGCGCCAAATCCAGCCATACCAGGGTTAACAGCGCTCGATAAAGTGACATGCGCCGGGCCTCATCCGCAGACGGTACCTGGAATAGGGGTTCCAATTCCTGCGTCCCGACGAGTGCCTGATGTCCTAACTGCCGGGACTGGAGCGCAATGATTTCTTCCATTTCTTTAACGACATTTCCATGGAACTTAAACTCCTCGGGACCATGGCGTAGAGATATCGACCAACGATACCGCTGATCATCACTGCCATCATGATCCAGTAAGCCACCCCTGCCAGCCCGTGAAGTTTAAAGGAGGAATGAAACGTGATGATAATTGGCGCGGTAGTACCGAAAAGTACGTGAAAGTCGAGCCAATGTCTTGTTTTTCCAATCCTGCCCAGCCAACCCCAGCGTTTTCGGATGAGGTATAAATAGAGAAATCCGAAAAGAACAGTACCCAATATTCCAAGTCGGAGTCCGATGCTTCCACTCGGTTTCAAGGATGCATGAAAGGGAGAAAAGACTCTTTGGGCAGCGGGAGCTTATAGTAGGTGTAACCGTGGATCGCCAAGCTCACGATGAGAATCCCAGCCACCAGCCAGGCTGCTCCGAGACAAGCTCGATGACGGAGATTGGGCCCCACTAGAGGGATAGACAAAAGACGCACGGGTTGCGCCAAAGTCATTCTTTCTTTCATTGCGGATCCTCAGTCTTAGTGCTCGTGTTGACTGAAAAGAGACGGTAATTTGAAAATTGATGTGTGTTCCTCCAGTGTTGCTTTAACGACACAGCCTCGATCATGGCAACTGACGGTAACCATTGGGTCTCCCCGGCCCCCACAAATGTCACCGGTTGATAAACGACTTCACTGCTCAGGCTTTTGAGCCCTACATCTTCCAAGCTTGTCTTTAGTGTTGCCGTCATTCGGGCAACATAGCCGGTGCGGGGATCAACCCAGGCTTCCCCTTCCCACTCAAGTGGGTAGTCGCGTCCCCTCAATTGGAGAGCCGAGGGAGACCGTTTTCCACGAACTTGCTGAAAATGGACGATCTGCATTCGCTGCCCACCCAAATCATTCGTGTCTCCCAATTCGAATTCAAAACTGCTTCTGAAAGAGGGATGAAAGACCATCAAGAATACTGAGAATCCGTTGGTCACAAGCAAGGATTTTTCCGTATTCTTCCCTTTGATTGGTTTCCCTTGCTCCAATCTCGACTCCTCGATACTGATATCATCGTCCGTCATCTGCAGGATGATTAATGTATCGAAGGTCACTTTTGTTTGCGAGGCTACTTTTCCGCTTGGGCCAAGCTTCGTTTGCGACACGACCTCGGTGCAAGTGACCTCGGAAAACCGATCCAGTAGCTTCTCGACGCGTTTTCCGGTCCTATCCAGAACTGTGTCCAAAGAAAATTCTGAGGCAGAGACCTTAAGTTGGAGGGAAAAGATTAGCGAAATGAAACAGAAGTATCCCCATCCGGCAAAACCTAATGGCATTCTTAAAATCATCAGAAGTCTTGAATAAACGGTCTGCTCCTCAGCCCCAAAATCCTCAAGGCATGAAAGAATTGATTTCGATGGCGCTCTCTGAGCGTCCCCCTGAGGGTGTGAAATAATTGGAAAACGCCGCGTGAGGTTGGGGCTTTGATAAAGCCCCAAGCCTGCAACCTTCCAAACCGCCTGCCACCGTGTTATAGGCCGGGTCCCCCGACCCGGCGGAATTTCTTCACACCTTCCCTCTCCCGATAGGAGTTGTGACATTGATCCGAACAGCACCGGAATTCACCTCACTCTAGAATCGATATCCTAAGTTAATGTACGATTGGTCGTAATCCTGTACCTGCCCTCGATAAATCATGTAACCGGCACCCAGGAAGTAATGGGTCCCTAGAAAATAGTCAAATGAACCGTTCATCCACAAGGTATCGCTCTGTTGAGTGAAGGGTGAAGCGAGAGTTTGCTTTCCCCCTTGCAACTCTATACGCAGCTTGTCAGTCACTTCTCGGGAAAATGAGATCGCCGAATAAGATCCCTTTCCAAAGGAACTATCGAATTGCGAATAACGAAAATCGGCGCGGATTCCGGTGCGCCATACCCTGTTGAATGTAACGCCATACATCTGGTTTAAGGATGGCTTGAAATCCGAATCGCGTTTGCTTCTTCCCAGACTTGTGTAGAGCGTAACCCGATACGGTAATTCCAGTCGAACCCCGCCGCTTAACCCTTGGAACAGGTAGCGGTCGAGAAGCCCAATCCCAATTAGCCGGGTATCGAATGTAGGAATGTTCCGGAAATAATTTTGATTCACGTCGAAGGCGATTCTCCGGTGAGGCTGATATCGGACGGTCAGGAAACTTCGGCTCACCGCAGGCCCGCTCTCGAGGCTCCCAAAGCGTCCCAAAGTCAATTTGTCTACTTCCAGATTGTTATAGATTGAGATGTATTTCTTGAAGAACAGCGCGTTTTCAAAAAAAGCATACTCACGTTCCGGCCTGAATTGCACCCGAGTCAAAGCGATACCAGTCGTACTGGTATAGCGAACGTGTTCATACGATCCCCCTTCGAAATTGACGAAGGTTCCAGCGATTTGCCGGTCCGGGTTGTAATTCCAAGCTGTGGGATCCGGCGTAGAACCGCCAAAAAACCCGACAGTGGCATTCTTACCCAACCTGGCTCCAAAATAGCCTCCGTCAATTGTGCTTAAGCTGCTGGCCCAAGGGATATAGAGCCGACCGATTCCGGCGACGAGCCGGGATTGGGGATTGGCGTATTGCAGCCCAATCTGATAAGTCCGGTTGAGCAAGTCAGTGAGGGTTTGCTGTTGCGGCCCGGTATTACGGGAGTTGATGCGACCCCGCCAATAGCCAGTGAAGTTCCAATAGGTTCCCCCGATCCTCGTCATGTCCGCTCTAACGACGAGCCCTGTCTGAAGAGAATGGCCCCCCCCGCTTCCGCGATCCCAAATGCTGCTGTTTTCGAAACCAATCCTTCCACGAATACGGTTCACTTCGGGAAGCGGTGGATGGGGAACCATTTCCCGCATCTCTTCATCCAGTGGATCCCCTTCTGTAAACGTCACGACTTGAGCATATTTTCGGCCTGCCGCAGCGCTCTGGGCGTGCACGGCTTCGGCATCTTGTTGAGACAGGAAAGCCATGTCCCCCGTCTGAAAGGGGAGCTGTGACGATTCAATCGAGCACACCGCTGAGCTTCTTGCCAGCGAGGTCACCACAATTTCGCCAACGACCTTGGCTGCCATGGTCGGCTCTCCGGGCAAGAGCCGCTTGACGGTCAATCCATCCCTTCCTTAAGACCCGCCTCGAGACCTGAATCCAGATAGATGGCATCGGCCGCCACATATTTGACCCTAAAAGAGAGTTGTTTTTCCTCGTTCTGCGGAGCGGCAGAAAGGGCCTGAAAAGAAAGGCAGAAGAGCACAAAATAAACGGTGATCGTTCTCAACATTTAATTGCTCCCTGTTGGATGGCAGGCATAGCAGTTCACACTGTTATAAACATAGTTTCGAACGCCCGAATGTTTCTGATCCATGGGGGTCTTATCGTGGGTATGACAATTTGATACAGCTGAACAACGAATAATTCGCCGGATTGGTGTGGCAATCGTTACAAGTGGTCCATTTCCCTCTGTGTGTCCCTGAATAAATTGGGAATTTGTGGTTGAAGGTTGCGCCCGTCCAAGTCGTCGTCGTGTGGCAAGTCTCGCAGGTCTTGGGGAAGCCGGCGGAAAGATGGTTCGGATTGCTCACGGTTTCATATACAGTTCGATGGCAACTGTAGCAATCCATGGGCGTTCCCGCGTATCGTCCACCGATATGACAACTCACACAAGGTGACGGTTCTGTGGGCACCGGTCAATGGGAAGCGGGTCTTGCTATGATCAAAAATCAGCGCCTTTCCACTGGGTGGTGCTGTGGCAGGTTTGACAATCCTGCGGAAAACCAGCGGCAGCGTGATTGGGATTGGTCGTGGCGTTGTATTCCTTCAAATGGCAAGTGACACAGGACGTGCCCAACCCGGCGTACTTTCCACTGCTATGACAATTGCTGCAAGTAAGCGATACGTGAGCGCCCGTCAGTGGGAACTTGGTTTGCGAATGATCAAACTTGGCTCCCGGCCAGGCCGTCGTCGTATGGCACAAAGAACAATCTTTAGGGAATCCCGCAGCCACATGGTTGGGATTTGTGGTTCCGTTATAAGCACTCAAATGACAGGAGGCACAATCCGTAGGTGTTCCGGCAAATCGGTTGTTGGCATGGCATTGGGTACAAGCAACGTTGACATGGGCTCCTGTAAGTGGAAAGTGCGTGGCCGTCGAGTGATCAAAACGAGCTCCCTTCCATTGCGCCGTCGTATGGCAAGTGCGTGCAAGTCTGCGGAAATCCTGCTGCTTTGTGATTGGGGTTCGTGGTTCCGATTATAATCCGCCAGATGGCAGGCGATGCAGTCAGATGGCGTTCCGGCAAACCGGTTGTTCAGGTGACATTGACTGCAGTTGACAGAAATGTGAGCACCGGTCAACGGAAATTTCGTCGCGCCATTATGATCAAAGTGGGCGCCTTTCCATTGAACGGTGTTGTGACAGACCGTGCAGTCCTGCGGGAAACCTGCAGCAACATGATTGGGGTTTGTGGTTCCATTGTAGTCCGCCTTGTGACAGCCCGACGCACTGCATCGTCGTCCCCGCATATTGCCCACCGACGTGACACTTGTCACAGCTTACACTGGTATGTGAGCCGGTCAGCGGAAAGCGCGTGGAATTATGATCAAAGCGAGCGCCTTTCCAGCCGGTGATGGTGTGGCAAACGATGCAATCCTTCGGGAAAGCCTGCCGTAAGGTGATTGGGGTTCTTTGCCCCATTGTAATCAGTCTGATGACAAGCAATGCATTGTGTGCTCGTCCCAGTATACTTTCCATTGATGTGACATTGCGCACAGCTCGTGGTGATGTGGGCGCCAGTTAGCGGGAAGCGGGTCTTGGTATGGTCAAACTTTGCCCCCTTCCATTGTTGAGTGGTGTGGCAAACCGTGCAATCTCGCGGGAAATTAGCAGTCCGTGTGATTGGGTGATGTTGTTCCATCAAAATCCTTTAAATGACAGGAGACGCAATCGGTCGGAGTTCCGGCATACCGCCCTCCCACATGACATTGGGCACAACCGACTGAGCTATGAGCCCCGGTAAGGGCAAATTTGGTGTTGTTATGGTCAAACTTTGCGCCTTTCCACTGCTGAGTCGTATGACAGACCGTGCAGTTCTGAGAAAAACCTGCCTTCTGATGGTTCGGGTTAGTGGTTTAGTTGTAAGCTGACTGATGGCAGCTATAAGGCAGGAAACAGTCCGTGGGGGTTCCCGAAAACTGGCCTTCACATGGCATTGAGTGCAATTGACTGAGACATGAGCCCCGGTGAGGGCAAATTTAGTCAATGTATGGTCAAACTTGGCCCCCTGCCAATTGGACGTTGTGTGGCAACTATCGCACTGAGTCGAGATGTTTGCCTTTCGGTGATCCGGGTTTTGGGTTCCCTCGTATTTCGCGACGTGACAACTGAAACATTCTCTTGGAGTTCCTTTATACCGCCCAGCTTGGTGGCAGGTATCGCATCGCGCCGTGACATGCGCCCCCGTCAGTGCAAACCCGGTCTGGCTATGGTCAAATCGGACTCCTTGCCAATGCTCTGAGTCATGACAAATGGCACAGTCCTTCGGGAAATTGGCAGCCACATGGTTGGGATTCGTTGTTCGGTTATAGTCTTGCGCATGACATCCAAAACAATCTCGCGGAGTTCCTTTAAACTGCTGTCCTTTGTGACAAGAACTGCATTCCAACTGAGCATGCGCTCCAACCAACGCAAATCCGGTTACCTGAGCATGGTTAAATTTCGCACCTTGCCATCGATCAACTCCGTGGCAGGTCTGACAGGTGAGTGGGAAATTAGCGCTGGCATGATTTGGAGAGGTTGCTCCCTGATAGTCTTTGAGATGACAGGACACACAATCCATGCTGAGACCAATGTAGACTCCTCGTGGCAGCCTTTGGATGACAGGAATCACAGTCGATGGCGGCATGTGCCCCAAGCAAGGGGAAACGGTTGAGGTGATTCCGTACCGATTGGACATTAACTTTCCAACCTTGCACGGTATGACAATCTTCACAACGAGGACCAAATTGTCTTCGATGAATATCCGCATGACAGTCAGCACATTTTGTCCCGACATTGTTAAATATCAGACTGCGATGACAACTGGTACAAGACACTCCTTCATGTAACCCACGCAAAGGATAACGGGTATCATGGTTATGATCGAACTCTAGTTTGCTCCGGATTGGCCTCCAACTTATGGTCGTGTGGCAACTCTCACAAACTAGCTGTAACGAGCCGTGAGGATTTCGTTTGTCGGCTGCATAGCCCTGCTGAGAACATGAGGAGAAACGAAAGACAAAGGAAAGAGCAGTACCAACGCAGCCCGTGAAAAAATTGAACTGGCCCTAGCGACCTTCGAGCGATGAGCCAGCCGCACGCGGCGCTTCCCGTGTTTCACGCGCTGTCCACTGAAGCCTGTCAATTGTAAGCGAAAGAATCTGCTCTTTCATGCCTGCAGAGTAAAGAAGACTCTCGTTAGTACAGAGTTTTCCAGCTTGTTTCAATTTGTATTTCAAAAGTTTGCGAATGGTTGTGCGCTAAAGACCAAATCATATTGATTGCAACTCATTGGCCAATACTCAGAAAGGCCCGTCTTAGTTGGTTGGGGTTGGGAATTCAACAACGGCTCAAATTAGGGAATAGAAACGGAAGTGGTGCAAGGTGGGTGAAAGTTGAGCGGGAGTAGATGTATCGAGAAAATCCGAGGAAGCAAGAAAACATGAATTTCCCGAAAATCATTTGCACATTGAAGTCACGGTGATTTGAAGATTCCGAGGATTTTTTACAATCTTGCGGCCATTTTTACATTGTACCCATCTGCGGTGCTCGGCTGATTGCTTCACAGAGGCAGCCAGTGCGAATGCGGCATCGTGCCGACTCTCAACGAAACCATGAATCGATTGCTCCTTCGCTAGTCCACTGTTTAAGTTTTGTCTGCATGACAAGCTGAGCACTGTTTTGGCGCCTGGCGATAGATCAGCATGGCGCGCCCCTCAATTTCAATTTTCGACTTGTGGCAAAGACGGCAAGGGACAGACTGGTGCGCACCAGCCAGGGAGAAACGCGCCCTTTTTCTCATGATCAAACTTAGAAGGCTTCCATTTCGAAACGTCATGGCAACTAGAGCAATCCGGGCTGTGGCCGTCGACCTTGAACTGGTCACCATGAATGTTTTCATGGCAGCCACCACAGTCTTTCGGGGCCATGCGGAAGCGAATATTCTGGACACCCCTCCCCAGGTTGTCCGGCCGATGACAATCCGCGCATGCCACCACGCGATGAGCTCCGAAGAGAGGAAACTTTGTTTCCGCATGGTCAAATTTCACGACGTCTTTCCAGGTCTTGAGGTTGTGGCAGCTGAGGCAATCGTCCTTCCCACCATTTAAAGAAACCTTCTCGACGCGCGCCGCAAACTCTCCACCATGCGGATCATTATGGCAGGACTGGCATTCGAGGAGTTCAAACTTGTATCGTGCCGGGGGCAGCGGATAACGGTTTGCCGGCCTCTTGTGACACTCCAGACAAGGCACAGCGATATGACCATCCGTCAGTCGGAAGCGAGTCTCACTATGCCGGGCAAGTGTAAAAGTGCTGGGTTGAAACCCTTGTACCGTATGGCAGGATTGACAGCGGTTCCGTAATCCAGAGCCGGCAAATTGGCCGTCATGGACATCCTTATGACAGTCCAGACAGGCTTCGTACTTGAGACGATAAAGCGTCTTGGCTCCATTAGGAATATGGCATTTAGCGCAGACGACCGCTTCGTGTTTTCCCGTCAGTGGATAGCTCGTTTTCTGATGATGTTCCAAGGCGAATGTCGCTGGTTTAAATCCCTTTTCCACATGACAACTTCCACATTCGCCATGATCCGTGCGATTTCGCAAATTGTCCGTTGTGAGGATCTACTTTATGGCAATCCACACACAGCGCATGAGGCAGTGGCTGCTTGAAATTACTGGTTGGATGACATTTTGCGCAGACCACCTCCGCATGCATCCCCTTCAATGGAAACTTCGTTAATTGATGGTCAAAACCGGAAAGTTTCTTGACTTGTTTCCACCCTCCTGTCGTATGGCAGGTATGGCAGGCCGCTTGAAACGCACCTTGGTGGGGGTCGCGGTGACAGTCTGTGCAGCGGCTAAAGGCTATTCCCTTGTATTTCGCCACAGCTGTGCCGTTCTCGGGCAGGAGATGACATTTCTGACAGGGAACTTGCTGGTGCAGCCCGGTCAACGGAAACGAAGTCCGCTGATGATCGAACCCTCCTTTCTCCTTCCAGGACTGGAAGGTATGACAGGAAGTGCAATTCTCACCCAATTGGCCGTTGTGCACATCTTTATGACAAGCGACGCACTGTTGTGATAACCCGAGAAAAGTCTTCTTCAGATCTTTCCCCTGCAAAACGCGCAACTCGGCGGCACCGATGTGAGAAGGATTATGACAGCGGCTACATTCGAGAGTGGCGTGCTTTCCCAGGAGCGGGTAAGCAGTCTGTCGGTGGTCAAAGTTTTCGCGGCTCGGCTCCCAATGAACTATGGCAAAGTCTTCTCCTAAATGCTCGGCGTGGCAGCGAATGCAATCCTGGCCCCCCTTACTCCTATCGACGACTCGCGCGTGATATCCCTTATTTTCTTGAACTCGTTGAAGAATCTCTTTGTGGCACTCAACGCATTTGAACTTACCCGCCCCTCCACCAAAGCTGTGGCAGGAAGTGCAGTTACGTGAGGCCGTTCAAGGAACTATGGGCTTTGGAAAGAGGTCCCGGTGAGACCTGCGCGAAGGCCGAGCGAACTGGCGTCGCGAGCAACAGAAATAATGAACTCAAGAGAATGGGGCGAAGTGCCAATCGTTTCATCAATCCGCTTTTGATCGACCGAGCATCAATAATCTATTTGTCGGTTAAGAGCAAGCGAATCTCCAATCTGATTCGCATCTCATTTTCCCACCCAAATTGGCCCCTCAGAATCCGCCATCCTCATGCCGGAAATTGAGGCAGGCAACAAACTAAGCACTCTGGTTAAAAATACACGAATGCAGTCATGAACCAGAGTACTTAGCGAGAGCGGCTTGTTTAGCCTCGCTGCTTGCCTCCAAGGTCATGTCCCGCACTCCAAATTCGACACCGATTTTCTTAAGGAAGTCATTCGGAGGCGTGCCTCCGGCAAAGATCCAAACGAAATCGTTAGTAATCTCCAACTGCTCGCCATTGACTTCGAGAGCAACCGTATCTTCGGTGAACTCCACGGGGTGTGAGTTGAATAGCACATGAACTTTCCCGGTACGAACACAGTCTGCGAGGCGTTTGGCGTTTCGGTCTTTGATCCGGCTGAAAGATTCTTTTCGATACGAAAGAACTACCTTGTTCCCTCTTTGGTGCCCAAGCCCCATGGCTGCCTCTATAGCGCTGTCACCTCCGCCGACCACGAGGATTTTCTTGTTGATGTAATGATCCGCCTCGATCAGACGGTACATGACCTTGGGCAGTTCCTCTCCTTTGACTCCGAGTTTCCGCGGAGTTCCGGTCCTTCCCAGCGCCAGGACCACGGCGCGAGAGCGGTATTGTCCCTTGTTTGTTAAGATTACGAAGATACCGTCCTCCCCCTTCTGAATATTCTCCACGTTTTCATTTGCACGAACATTGAAATCAACTCGTTGCAAAACAGAGTTCCAAAACGATAGGAGGTCTTCCTTAGAGAGTTCCGTCTTCCTGAATTTCCCAGACAAAGGAAATTCAACTGGGCTCGTCATCACCAGCTTCTGGCGGGGATACTTCGCGACCGTGCCCCCGATCTCATCCCGCTCGATGGCGATGTAATTGAGTTTCCTCTCGATGGCACGAAGCGAAGCGCTGATCCCTGCCGGACCAGCCCCGATGATCAATACATCGTAAACACCCGGGACCAATTCTGAAGCCCCCATCGTTGCGATTCGATTCGTGACCGTATCAATGCAATCACGCCCTTGGTTAATGGCGTTCTTGATTAAGGCTAGACCGCCGAGCTCACCAACAATGAACAGGTTCTGGACACTCGTCTCATACTCAGGCGTTATAAATGGCATGTCGGCACTCATGCTCGGTTCGGCCATCACCATTGTAATGGCGCCGACTGGACAGGCTTCGGCGCATAGGCTATGCCCGATACATTTGTAACCGTTTACGATGACCGCTTTGCCGCCTAACATGGCGAGGACATCCCCCTCCGGACACACCATCGTGCAACTTTGACAGCCAATGCAATAAGTTGTGTCGATGTGAGGATGCTGGGCTCTGGGCCCCTCGGAATACAGCTTCCCCTTTTCTGCAGCCTCCTGCGCTCGCCGTTCCCTGTTCTTTAGGCTTTTCAGGTAAAGGATCAAGGGAACCGCTAGAACGAGCGCACAAAACAAATAAGTAAAAAGATTTTCTGACATTCGCGCAGCTTTCTCTAAAAAAAATAAAGTGGGTATGTCTTAATAAACTATCTCAGTGCACCAATAGCCGTAATCTGAACCAAGAGTTGTTCTTTCGTACCGAAAGGCCATCTAGGATTCAATGGATCTTGCAGCGGACTGCCCAGTAATACTGATCGGACACTCTTATCGGGATATTATATTTGAAAGGAATGACTGGGTGGGAGAGTAACAGGCATTGCCTGAAAAGGCAGGGAGACAACCCGCTGGAATGACCGACTTGTTCTCGTTCTCTAGCGAACAGTTGTACGATGGCAGGCCACATTTTTCGATAGCCCGCCTTTGACCCTGGTCTTTTTGATTGATACAAGGATCCGCGTCAATCCCGGCTTGTCATTGGAAAAGCAGACCGAAAAAACCTTCTTCACTCTTTGCTGAGTAAGCAGGAGCTGACTTTGGTCATGAGCTTTGGTCGGAACCCACCTAACCGCCGACTTGAAATAACTATCGCAAAGCGGTGTCACTGAATACTGGGTTTCATCGCTTGGAACAATCCGTTATAGAACTCTCTGCAACTCTGCCGGGTGTTCCACCATAAGATCGACGACTCCTCCGCGATTTTCCCAACCCACGCGGATGAGCCCCTTCGCCGTTGGCACGGCGCCGTGGCAAAATGCAATTCCCTTAGGTGGCTTTGGGTCCACCCGAAATCTCTGATAACCTGGTTCTAACATGATGATTCCCAACATATACTTGGCCATATATTTGGCTACGTAAGCGGCGAAGGGATGGCAACGGCTGCGAGTCGGCCAATCGTCATATCCAAATTCCGCGAAGGTCTCCCAAGTACAAGTATCCCCCGCCAAGACCATTGCGCCCCAACGCTCGCGCACCAACCTAAAGATGTTTTCGACGTCTCCAAACCGATCGAGCATTTCCAGAATATAATACAAACCATATGGACTCCCGTAGTGGAGAAGCTGTTTGTCCTTGGCAAGGATACGCGCGGCTAAGATTCTGCCGCGTTCTTCCGGCACCGCCCCATAGATGATCAGCGCAGCATTGGTGGCTTGACTGGAGACCGGGGACAATGAACCGTCCTCATGGAGGCTATCCGCGTAAGCTTTTCGGGTGGGATCCCACAGACTGGCATTGATCGCTCGGATCAAGTTTTCTCGAGCACTTCGCCACCGGTCTGCCTGTTGCGAAAAGGGCCTGCCCGCTTGCTCTGCTAACTCACTGGCCGAAGCCAGCGCTCCGGCAAAACCGCCCTGTTCAGCAGTCATGATGGCATGTTTATCGTCACGCCCGTTGCTCCACTCGATAAAGTGCCAAACGTTGGCCCATTCCAGCAGACCTCGGGATCCAATTTTTGACAATCCCTCTTCGATGCCTGCCGTCACCCGCGGCATGATCCGTTGCAGAAATTGGGTATCCCTCGTACGCCAATAGAAATCACGACAAAACATCAGCCAATGGAACGACCATAACGGGATCTGAGATTCCCAGGCGCTGGGATACTGGCTACGCACCAGGCCCCGGTAACGAGTGTCTTCAGCGAATAATTCGATGGTGTTCCGGACCACTGCCTGGTTAAAGCAGGTCACTGCATCAGCTTGTGCCGCGAGGGCGTTGTCACAATTCCAATTCACCTGCTCCCAGGTTGGGCAGTCAGTAAAGGTATCATCCACCCCGGAAATGACTGATTGGGCACAAATCCGATAAATCGAATTGACGAGCTCTTCATCGCATAGCAAGGAGCCTCGCATGATGGAGCCACAGTTGGCCGTGTAGACCCGAAGGTTCTTTAAAATGGCCGGTTCCGGTCCAGTGTGATGAATGGCAATGTAACGAACTCCATAAGGGAAAAAACTCTCGTAGGATTGATACCCGTTATGCAGGCGGTAGGTGACAGCGTTGTGACCGGCATTGGGCCACTGGATGCGCATAGGAGGCCCAGGGTCAAGACCCTCAAACATGGCAATAATCAGCCTGCTCTTCTCATGCCCTTCAACATCGAAAGCCAGCCAGCCATTGTGGAGAACGCCGAGATCGACAATGAGACGTGCGGCTTCATTTGTCGACGCAGAAGGAATTTGTATCGGGTCAGAAGCTGCCGTTTCCATGAATTGTTGCAATGACAGGTCATTCGGTTCCAGTCGCTCTGCGCCATAGACCAGGTCATAACTGTTTCCAAATGGCATCGTGTCGAGAGGATCCATGTCTGCCATATGAGGGCGAAGACCATCCCAATCGATCCTCTCCATTTCCGGACCTTCCACCAAATCTTCCGGGCGACCCATTCGCACAACCTGAAATCCGCCTTTGCCAAAGGGGTTGACAAACTCTACCGGTTGCTCGGCATAGCCGGCCAGATTGATATCTTCAAAATGATTGCGGTGATTATGCAGGCCGATGAGACGGTTGGCTCCTTTCTTCAAATCGATACAAACGGGAGGTTTGGTTTGTACCCAGCATCTCCAGCCTCTTCCCTCGAACAACTTGCGCCCGTGAAAGTACCAGCTGACCTGACCCAAAGCTGGTGTAAAGGTTAAGGATTGATCGATCGGAGAATGGATGTCGGTAACCAGGTAGGCCGACGTACTAAACTCATTGCAGCGATGCTTCTGCTCTCCGTCCGTGAGGTAAGGACGAAGACGCATGGTGACTGCAACATTTGGCAATCGCACCTTTTCTGCCAGGATAAAACGTTTCGGCGTAAGCTCTTCGCGTGTAGGCAGGGGGACGCGGCGGGGATATAGTGTAATCTTCTTCTCGACTACCGTGGCAGGCACCCAGCCTTCTTCTTTGGCCGTGGCATCATAATCCTCTATGCAGGGCATGATCCAACGTCTCACGGTCCGTTTGCGACGAGCCGGATCGGAACTGACTTCTGTCTTGCCGTCGCTCGCAATCTTTTGCGAGACCAGGTCCAGCTCGAAGATCAAGCCCGCCTCCCCTGGACAATAGGCTTCCGTGCCAACTCCCATACCAAGCGCCAAGATTAATATTTCGTTGCTTCCGTTCTTCAAGTGTTCGGTAATGTCGTAAGTGTCCACGGAACGCCTGCCTTCAGCCGATTTGGCAGGGCCGTGGCCGACAATCCTGTCATTCAACCAGGCTTGATAATAGGCGTCGGCCGTAATTCTTAATTTGGCGCCTTGACCGGAAATAATCTCCTGCCAGGCAAGCGCGTCAAGAGTAAAGCGGCGCCGGGCTTGCACGTAATGGTGATAACTCCAACGGTCACTTTGATCCCAAATCCAGCAAGCTGCTTCGGTAAAGAGAGGGGAAGATAATGAGCGTTTGTCGGTCTGCTGCTGGGATGCGGATTTGTTTTGAATCATGAACATTGACTCCATTAAGGATTCAGCAGACGTTCGTCCATCTACGAAACTACCGGCCGCAGGATGCCGACTCGCCGCTTACCAACCTGGAACTGTTCCAGCCTTTCGTAATTCTGATGCTTGATCTTCTGACTTTTATCGGAAACTATGGCCACGATGCCAGTTGGCGATAGTATCCCCAACAATGCGGTGAGCATCGACCACAGGGGTTCGGAAGGTGAGACCTCGGAATTGGAACTGCTCCAACTGGAACATTGACCATAAGGAACATCCGTGAGAACGATATCCACTTTCACCCCTTTAAGGTTATCACACAGTGTAATGCCGTCTCCGGCGTTGGCCAGAAAAGTGCTGATCTTAAGAGGTAATCTTTCTTCCCAAGAAGAGACGGTCTGTCGCAAAACAGCTGCGCTTTTCAGGGCTTCCTCATGAGAAGTTTTTCCAAATCGACTGATCATCTCGGTGATCTCTTGGATTCGCTGATCTAGGCCGCTGACGCTCAGTAGTTCAAGGTTTCGCTGGGCTAACGCGACCGCTTCTTTATCAACGTCAGAGCCAATGACCTCCCGGATGCAGTCCCGGTGCAGGTAGGTCAGCACACTCAGGTGATACGCACCGCCACAGCAGGGGTCGAAAAGAACGCACGGAGTTGACAAACGCTCCGCGGTTCGGATGGCCATGCAGCGCTGAAATATTTCACTTGCAAGCCGGATTGGGAAAGCAGGATGCCCGGGCCGACTGTAAAACACTCGGCCGCTGGCGAGGTCCGAATAATTCTGCTGTTCCGTGGCAAACTGGTAATGCATGGGGGTAGGTTTGTGACTCCATCGGGCAGATTGTATTGTGAGAAATTCGTTAAGAGCCAGCGCGCTAATGACTACTGGGGCGAGACTGTACTCTTGGCGCCGGCCTTAGTTAAAATATCTACGATGGCGGTAAAATTCTTCTTCTGTGCATGCTGGAGCGGCGTGACGCCCTCCTTATCCGGAATCGTCACGTCTGCCCCGTGATCCACTAACAATTGCACGATCTGCTGATGCTTGACGCCTCCATCCGTCAACACAATCGCCTCGAGTAACGCCGTCCATCCTGGCCGGTTAATATGGTTGATGTCCACCTGGGTGTGCACCAAAATCTCTCGCACAACCTCCACGTGTCCACGTTGGGCCGCCGGGATGAGGGCAGTCCCCCCAAACCGATTTGTCAACTTTGGATCGGCTCCAGCCGCGATGGTAAGCTTCAAGATATCCAGCAGCCCTTCGGCCCCCGAATACAAAAAGGGATTGTCCAGCATGTTGTCGCGCAAATTGATATCTGCTCCTGCCTGAATGAGGGCTTTGACGGTTGTGACGCGGTTGCCATGCGTGGCAGCCATAACGGGGGTGCGACCGCGCGCGTCCCGTCCATTGATGTCTGCTCCATTCGAAAGAAGTTTCAAGACCATGGAAGTGTCTCCTTGTTCGGCGGCGCTAATGAGCTGTTCGTTGATCGTCAGAGCCTCTGACTTCCCTGAATCTCCGAAGAGGGAAATCGCAATAAAGACCAATGACCCGATGAAGGAAAATGTTCTACACATGCCTTTTCTTCCTCTCCACTAATGAGGTTGGCCAAACGGTTCACTTACGGGAACACTGCGCTGCTCATTATATCAGGATCATGGGTTTCCTTGAGATAGGAAGATGCTGCGGCTTATATCAAACCACTTACACTGCCACTTAGACAGCAGAATGAAATGATTCCCCCTTGAAGGGGGTGTAGGGGGATGTCCCTTTTGTGCCTTGCTCGGCGCCTGAGAGCGCCGCTACAACTGCAGCTAGTGTCCATCCGGTGGAAAAGCCAAAGTGTTATGGAACGAAACGATTTGCCCTCCGGCTGTCACACGAATGAGGACCGCAGAGAACAGGGCGTTGTGCCGGGTTGTCAGGGGCCCGATACCTGATTGCACACTCCGACCCTAATTCTTCAGCCCAACAAAAAAAACGTAATGCCCATCTCCGGCGTTGATAGCTTAAGCTAATTCAGCGTCCGCGTTTTTGCAGGAAACCTCGGCAGCACCTTCCACTGCTTCTTCGTTGTTTAGCACATGGCAGGCGATGCAGCTTCACAAGAAGCTCACAAGGTGACAGTATTCTTTTATTGACAATATCCGTTGACGAGGAAGTAGTCGAGTTGTAGGTTTAGACACGGCATGAGCTCACGGTCTCAGAAGGATCTTCACATCATCCTGAAATCCTCAGTTACTCAATATGAATGACAAGACTATCGGTTCTCCTGTCCCGCGCAAGGAAGGACATGGAAAGGTCATAGGTGAATCTCGGTTTGTTGATGACCTCGTTCTGCCAGACCTCATCCACGGAGCAACTGTCCGCAGTTCGTGCGCCCGGGGGAAGATTGTTAAAGTACACTTCGATCCGGATGTCCCCTGGGAAGAATTTACGATCGTGACAGCCAGAGACATCCCTGGAGAAAACCTCGTCTCATTAATTCTCGATGACCAGCCATACCTGGCGGACAGGTTCGTCAACCACGCAGGGGAGCCTGTTGTCCTCCTCGCCCACAAAGACAAGTATTTACTTGAGGACGCTCGCCGGCGGGTGCGGTTTGAGATCGAGCCATTGACTCCAGTCTTGTCCATTGAGGAATCTCTGAAACAGGATCCGATCGTGTGGGGCAAAGACAACGTCTTGAAGACCTATACCGTCAACAAGGGAAATATCGACGCAATCTGGAACCAAGCCGAGGTCGTCGTTGAAGGTGAGTACCGGACGGGAGCACAGGAACAGCTTTATTTAGAGACCAATGGGATGGTCGCAGTTTTCGACTCGATCGAGGGAGTTACCGTTTGGGGTTCCTTGCAGTGCCCTTACTACGTCCATAAGGCAGTCAAAAGACTCTTCGGTTTCCCGGACGAAAAAATTCGCGTCATTCAGACGGAGACCGGCGGCGGATTCGGCGGCAAAGAAGAGTATCCGTCAATGATTGCGGGGCATGCTGCGCTCCTCGCATGGAAATCGGGGCGACCGGTCAAGCTTGTTTACGATCGAACCGAAGACATGCTGGCCACGACAAAGAGGCACCCCTCTTGCACGAAGCATCGCACTGCCCTCGGCAAGGACGGCTCTCTACTCGGGATGGAAATTGATTTTGTCATCGACGGTGGCGCCTACGCAACCCTCTCTCCTGTCGTCCTCGCGCGCGGCACGATCCATGCTGCGGGAGTCTATCATTGTCCAAACATTCGCATTCGCAGCCGAGCGGTAGCGACGAACACCCCGCCGAATGGAGCTTTTCGCGGCTTTGGAGCCCCGCAGAGCATCTTCGCCCTGGAACGACATTTTGACCGGGTCGCCCACGCGCTCGGCCTTCCGCCGGACGAATTTCGGCGTCGTAACTTCATTCACTCTGGACAGTCACTCGCCATTGGTCAGCGCGTCAGCGGCGATGTTGACCTCGATCAACTGCTCGACCGCGCAATCGAGCTTTCGGATTACCAGGCCAAGCGCGAGCGCTTTGCGGCGTATAACCGCTCCAGTCGTGCAAAGAAGGGGATCGGCCTTTCCGTCTATATGCACGGCGCGGGGTTCACCGGAAAGGGCGAGGATCTCTTAAGATCAGTCGTCGAGCTCGAGGCGACCCGTGAAGGGCGGATTAGCATCCGGGTGGCCAGCACTGAGTTTGGCCAGGGAACCAACACGATCCTCTGCCAGATCGCCGCCGACGCCCTAGGGATTGATTACCAAAAGGTGGATATTTCGCAGCCGGACACGGCCAAGGTTCCAAACAGCGGTCCTACCGTTGCCTCTCGCACCTGCATGATTGTTGGTAGACTTGTCGAGAATGCAGCCCAAAAGATGAAGGAGATCCTCCTCAAGGATGGGTTACTGCACGACGACTCCGGTCCAGACGAATTTCTCTCGGCCTGCCAGCAATACATCATGAGGCGCGGGTCCCTGAGATCGGAAAGCCAGTACGCGCCTCCCGCAGAGTTCTCTTGGGATGACGAGTGCTGCCATGGCGACGCGTACGAGGCCTACGCCTGGGCCGTCCATGTGGCGGAGGTCACAGTGGACCTTGATACTTACGAGACGAAGGTTGACAACTACGTCGCGGTGCAAGAAGTCGGGAAAGTCATCCATCCGGTACTCGCTGAAGGACAGATCGAGGGGGGCGTTGCACAGGGGATCGGATTCGCCCTTTCTGAGAACGTGGTCTGGCGTGACGGGCAGATGGCCAATCCGAGGCTGTCTGATTACTTTATCCCTACGGCCGTGGATATTCCGACCATCAAGATTCATTTCGAAGAAAAACTTTCCGGGCGTGGACCTTCAGGGGCAAAGGGTATCGGAGAACTGCCGATCGACGGTCCAGCTCCAGCGATTGTCAACGCCATTGAAAATGCCACCGGAATTCACCTTTTTCACGTACCGGTTACGCCTGAATCTCTCCTTGAAGCGATTGAAACCGAGGCCGCCCGTGATTGAACGCGTCCCCAAAATCGACGTCATTCTTCGCGTAAACCAACAGACGCGTAGCGTGCGCACCTATCCCATGGCCCGGTTACTCGACGTCCTCCGCGAGGAATTGGGGCTTACCGGCACGAAGGAGGGTTGTGGTGAGGGAGAGTGTGGGACCTGTGCGGTCCTCATTGACGGGAAGCTTGTAAATAGCTGTCTCGTCCCAATCCTTCAGGTGCAAGGCGCAGAGATCTGTACAATTGAGGGCCTTGCTGGCAGCATGTCACTTCACCGTGTGCAGGAGGCATTTTGGGCTAATGGCGCTGTGCAGTGCGGGTTCTGCACACCCGGAATGATACTTGCCGCCGTATCGCTACTCCACAGGGAGCCAAAACCTAACGTGGATTTAGTGCGTTCCGAGCTTGCAGGAATGCTCTGTCGCTGTACGGGATACACGAAGATCTTAGCGGCGATCGTAAACGTATTGCAGCAAGAGGGAGGCGATGGATGAGAGCCTACGTCCCCGGATACGAGCTCAGGGCCCCTCGCGACCTCGGAGAGACACTGAACCTGCTCGCCAGCGACCCAGACGCCTGGAAACCCATGGCAGGGGGCACAGATTTGATGGTTCTCTTCAACGCTGGAGCGCTGTCACACCGAAAACTGCTGAGCCTCCATCATCTATCCGAACTGAGAGGGGTCATCGTGACTGCAGACGCAGTTGATCTTGGTGCGACGACCACGTTTACGGAGATAGAGGCAGACACAACGCTTCGGCAAGAGTTCCCGGTTTTGTGTGTGGCAGGAAGCTTGACTGGTGGCCTTTCCATCCAGAACCGCGGAACTCTAGGCGGAAATCTAGTGAATGCGTCACCCGCGGCGGACTCTCCGCCAGCACTCATGGTCTATGAGGCGGAACTGGAGCTCGTATCGGCACAAGGCGCCCGCTGGGTTCCCTGCGGGGCTTTTTTCAAGGGATACCGTCGCGTAGCGCTGAACCCAGGAGAACTCCTGCGAGGGATTCGCCTCCCGCGGTTGAAGAGGGACTGTATCGCATTCTATCGCAAGGTGGCTGCTTCCAACGGGCGGGCAATATCCAAAGTCACCTTCGCTGGGCTTGCGGAGTTTGAAGGCAAGGGCATTCGGGATATCCGCATCGCCGTTGGTAGCGTCGCGCCGACCGCTATTCGTTGTCTAAAAACCGAAGCGTTCTTGAAGGATGGCACAGGAGCTATCGGTGACTTCAAGGGAGCGCAGGACTTGCTACTCAACGAAGTCTCTTGCATCGACGACCTCCGCTCGACCGCCCGGTATCGCCGGCAAGTCCTGGGAAACCTCTTGGAATCATTTCTGCGCAAGGTGAGATCGAAATATGCTTCCACCTGATCTCCTGATTCGAAGCACTCGCGTGGTATGCCGAGGGGGAGTGGCACCGGCATGCATTCACGTAAGAAACGGCGTTATCGCCGCATTGACTGCTCACCATGAGACGCCGGCGGATGGGCCCTGCGTCGACGTCGGGAACTCAGTTGTCCTGCCGGGCCTTGTCGACACCCATGTCCACGTGAACGAACCAGGACGCACAGAGTGGGAGGGGTTCCAAACCGCGACCCGAGCGGCCGCAGCGGGCGGAGTGACCACAATCGTCGACATGCCTTTGAACAGCATCCCCCCCGTCACCGATGGCAAGGGACTGCAAATGAAAATCGACGCGGCGGGCGGTCAGTGCTGGATCGACGTCGGTTTCTGGGGTGGCCTGGTTCCTGGAAACATTTTGGAGCTGCGCCCCCTCCATGAGCAAGGAGTGTTGGGATTCAAGTGTTTCCTTATCCCTTCAGGTGTCGATGAGTTCCCCTGTGTGACAGAGGTCGAACTCAGGCCAGCCATGGCGGAGCTGTCATCATTAGGGGCTGTGCTCCTGGCACACGCAGAGCTCCCTCAGGCCAATAACAAAGTCCCAAACCTCCAGCCCAGCATGGAACGGCAGTACTCCGTATATCTGCAATCGCGACCGCCGGAGATGGAAGACAAGGCCGTAGCGCTCCTCATCCGCTTGTGTCGTGAAACAGGCTGCCCGGTGCACATTGTTCACCTTTCATCCGCCTCTGTCCTCGAGCAGCTACGGGAGGCCAAGGCAGAAGGGCTCCAGGTCACGGTCGAGACCTGTCCCCATTATCTCTTTTTCTCCGCGGAGAACGTTGCCGCGGGTGCTACCCAGTTCAAATGTGCCCCGCCCATTCGGAATGGTGAAAACCGGGAAAAACTATGGCAGGCTGTCGACGAAGAACTCATCGACGTCCTTGCCTCGGACCATTCGCCTTGCCCTGAGACGTTGAAGCGACTTGAGTCTGGTAATTTCTTCGAGGCCTGGGGAGGTATCTCGTCGCTCCAGGTTAGTCTCTCTGTAGTGTGGACCGCGGCGAGCGAGCGTGGACTGCCGCTCCACCGGCTAGCAACGTGGATGGCAGGAGCGCCTGCCCGGCTCGCCGGGCTTGGCAGTCGCAAAGGAGCGATAGAAGTAGGGTTTGATGCCGATCTCGTGGTTTTCGATCCAGAGGCAGAATTCCGCGTGACGGCAAACGGCAGAATCGAGGCTCCGGAGGAGAAACCGGCCCCGCAGTCTCGAATTCATCATAGACACAACGTGACACCTTACGTTGGGTACCGGCTGAAGGGTATCGTACGAGCCACGTATCTGCGCGGCAAGCAAATCTTCGATGGAACAGGGTTTTCTGCAGAACCGACCGGAGTTTTGCTCCTGCGAGGGTCAAAGTCATGCGTTTCACCCAGTAATGCACACTAGCTCGACCCTACTAGAAGACGGCACAGGTTGATGCGGCTATGCTGAAGCCAGGACTTCTTCGACTCAATACGGCTGATGATCGAAGCGTGGAACGCGAATTCATGAGATGCTGCAGTTCGACTCAATGGGCGCGGCAAATGTTAAAGAAACGCCCGTTTCGATCTGTCCAGGAGCTTTTCGACGCAGCAGACCAAGTCTGGTCGTATCTCGGGCCAGACGATTGGCAGGAAGCTCTGTGGGCTCATCCGAAGATCGGCGAAACCTCATCAGCTTCCTCACAACCGAAAGACACAAAACAATGGTCGACCGAGGAACAATCAGGCGTTCAGGTTGCGACTCAACGAGCCTTGGATGCCCTCGGAGAGCTCAACCGAGCCTACCTGGATAAATTTGGATTCCCATTCGTCATCTGTGCGACCGGGAAAAGCTACCAAGAGATTTTGCAGCTGCTGATCGAGCGGCTGAAGAAAGATAAGGAGGGGGAGCTCCAAACTGCAGCCGAAGAGCAAAGCAAGATCACACAGCTCAGACTGCGAAAGCTCCTTTTAGAAATATGAGCGCAATCACGATCCATGTTCTGGATACCATGCGCGGTCAGCCCGCGAGCGGCATCGCGGTATGGCTGCATCATCTCTCCTCCGCAAATCAATGGGAGTTGTTGGCCAGCAGAATCACGGATGGGGATGGTCGCATCCCTGATCTACTCGACGTGCAACAGGTTCTCACGACGGGAACCTATCGTCTTACCTTCGAAACGGCCGAATATTTCCGTTCTCTCGGCACAGCAAGTTTCTATACTGAAGTTACGGTCACGTTCCATATTGAAGACCCAATCGAGCACTACCACATTCCCCTTCTTTTGAGTCCTTACGGATACTCAACTTACCGCGGGAGGTGACAGATGGTTGCAGTTCTCGTCGATAATAATTACGGCAAGACCGGCGTTCGACTTCTCCGAGTGAAGCGCTTTCCCGACCGCCACGAACTGGACGACTGGTCAGTAGACGTCAGCGCGAGTGGCGACTTCGAGGACACATACACCCATGGAGACAACAGGAAAGTTCTCCCGACGGACAGTATGCGGAACAGGATCTATGCTATGGCTCGCGGTCATGGGGGCGAGAGCATGGAACAGTTCGGTTTGAGACTCCTGCGCCAGTTCCTCGACGACCACCAGCAAATAATGCAACTAACAATCAACTTCTCAGGAGTGCTTTGGGAACGCATCGAAGCGGCAGGGGAGTCTCATGGGACTGCCTTCTACAGGAAAGCTGGAGAGCGGCGCCTGGCCAGGGTGAGCGGTACCCGAGAACAGGTCAGTATCGCCTCGGGGATTGAAGGCCTGGCGGTCCTCAAGACCAGCGATTCTCGCTTCGAAGGCTTTCTCCGCGACGACTACACGACGCTCGAGGATGCGAGCAGCCGAATTCTGTCCACGGAGATTCATGCCCTCTGGTCATACCTCAATACCGAGATCGACTTTGACAGTTGCTGGCAGCAGGCACGAGTTCTGTTGCTCGAGCGATTTGCAACCCACCAGAGCGCCTCGCTTCAGCAAACGCTTCATGTCCTCGGTAGTGCTGTTCTGGAACAGAACGACGCAATCGGCGAGATCCTGCTCTCCCTTCCAAATCGTCACTGTCTACTCATCGATCTTTCGCCGTTCGGTCTCGAAAACGATGGGGAAATCTTTGTGCCGACGGAGACACCATCCGGACTCATCGAGGCGCGTTTGAAGAGGGGTTGATAGGCCACCGTGGGGAGGAATCGGGCCAGTTAAATTGCCGCACTGTGTACCCATCTCCGCCCACCGCCATTTGTGGGGAGAATTCTTGCCGGTTCAACGCGGAATGATACAAAGCTCAGTTCACTTCGCGGCAATCAAACTGTGCCTCGCTTTCGATAGGCAAGTTTGCAGCTCCCGAGACAGCACAGATGCATGTTTCGTGAGGCACGTGAGGTGATCGCCGGGGAGGACATGGAGTTCAACGTCCCGAGCAACTTTGCTCCAGCGGGAGGCCGCATCCTGGGGGCTCTCCTCATCATCCGTCGGCCAGAAAAGCGTGATCCGTCCTGAGTAATTTCTCGGAACAAAGGTCTCCTCGAGGTAGCGATAGGGCTCGGATAAGCTAGAGGTGAGAGAAGCCTCCGTGCTGGCAGGCTCTGGCAGTGCGTCCCGGGAAAGTGCAAACTTTGAGTTCGAGCTTTGTGAGAGGCTCGAACTCAACCGCTCGGCAAGTCTTCTGAGCTTTTCTAGCACGAATGCGGGGCGCGCCTTCTTTGGGCAGTTCTCAAGGTTTTGGACGAACCATCGCCAGCGTTGAAACCATTCTCTCTGCCATTCGTTGTCCCGATCCAAGAGAATCCCTAATGACTTCAACAGCCGCCATGCGCCAACGTGTCGGACGTTTGTAGCCGTGGCCCGGATAATCACCAGCAACGCAACCTGTTGGCCTCTTGCTTCGAGCGACCGCGCCATCTCGAACGCGACGTGACCGCCGTTACAGACACCACCCAGGAAATACGGCCCCTGTGGTTGGAGCCGTTGCAACGTGTCAACATATGCATTCGACATCGCCTCAAATGTCCGCGGAAACGTCGGGAGGTCAGTATGCTGAGGAGGAAGGGCGTAGAAAGTCTCGTCGGCATTCAAAAACCGGGATAAGTTAAGACAGTAAAACCCCCCACTATTATAGTCTCCGTGCAAAAAGAAGAATGGCGGGCTAATTCGGCCTCGACGGATCTCAACGAAAGGCAAACGAAGATCGACTGAGTCGCTCGTGAGAGCGTGAGTCAAGCGATCGACGGTTGCACCGCCAAGCAGAAAAGAGGGTGGAATCCTCTTCCCAAACATCGTCTCGATGGATTCCAGCATCCGAGCCGCAAGCAACGAGTGTCCGCCTATTTCGAAAAAGTCGTCAGTCAGGCCAATGGGACCGACGCCCAGAATCTCTTCCCAAATTTGGACGAGTTGAGTCTCAAGTAGAGAACGGGGTGCGATGGGCGGCCGATCCGCAAGGACGGTTGACCAGCCGGGTTCGGGCAACTTCCGACGGTCTACTTTTTTGTTTGAGCTAAGAGGAAATTCCTCGAGAAAGATATAGTGTGAGGGAACCATAAAGCTGGGAAGCAAGCCAAGGAGCATGCGGCGAATTTGTGTCACAGTGGGTCGAACGGCCAAAGCCGGGATAATGTATGCGACAAGCTGACGTTCCCCCCGGGGATCTTCGCGGGCTACCACAAGAGCGTCCTTGACTGCCGAGAGCCCGGTGAGTGCTGATTCCACCTCGGCGGCTTCAACCGTCTGACCGAGGATCTTGATCCTGAAATCTTCACGCCCTAAGTACTCGAAGCAACCGTCGGAGCCGAGCCGGGCCCGATCGCCGGTCCTGTAAAGACGCTGACTGTCCGGTAGAGATGACGACGCGAAGGCAGTCTGGGTCAGTTCGGGATTTTGCCAATATCCGAGGGCGAGAAAATCGCTCTGGACCCCGATCTCGCCGACGTGGCCATTCGCTATTGGCTGGCCGTCATGATCCAACAGCAAGAGCTTCACATCGGGAGTCGGAAAACCTATCGGAAGGTGCGCACTCTCTACAATGCTTTCTCGGTCCATAAAGAACTGGCTGGCAATTCCAGTCTCCGTTGTTCCGAGCCCGTTGACCAGGATACAGGCAGGCGAAAAATGTCTCCGAAAGAGTTCGAAATCCATCTTCGCGGCCTGATCGCCTTCCAGGCGGATGAGCCTCACGGTCGGAAAATACCGGTCGCCTTCGAGAAAACTTCGGAACAGGGCAGGAACAGAATGATATATCGTAATTTCCAGATGATTGATCCAATTGGCTAGCTCCGATGGCCCTGCGCCCTGAATGTTGAGAGGGCAGACTGAGCCTCCGTTCAGGAGAGCACTGAAGAGGCTCGATACCGTGCCGCTAAAACTACACGATTGTAGAAGGCTCAACCGATCCGTGGAAGCGATGTGAAGTGTGTTGGTGTATCGCAGGACATTGTGCAAGACGTTCCGATGGTTGTCGAAGACGCCCTTCGGTTTGCCGGTGGAACCCGAAGTGTAAAAAAGGTAAGCCAAGTGATCAGGACCGAGCGAAACCGCTGGTGAATCGGATGGGAATCCAACGTCGAGACTATCGAGGTCAACGACCTTCAACTGCCCACCCAGTTGCTCCGCCAAACGGCGGTGTTCACCTGCCGTGATAATAAGTCTCGCACCAGCATCCACAAGCACGGCCGCGATTCTTGATGGTGGGTGAGAAGGTTCTAGGGGCACGTAAAACTTGCCGGCTTTCAACACTCCGAGGATAGCCGCAACCGCCGTGGCTCCCTGATCGAGAAGGAAGGGCACGGGCTCCGCCCCCACCCCAGAGAACTCTAAGATGCTATGTGCAATCCGATTGCTCAACCGGTCAAGCTCGGAATAAGTGAGTGAGCCACCTTCCGTGCTGACGGCAATTGCATCTGGAGCAAGAGCGACCCGCTGGGAGAATCGCGCTGGAATGGACTGTTCGATGTCCTCGCGTCGGAATTCAGAAAAAGGGTTACCGGGTCTGATCAATCGACCAGGGCCAACCCCTTGTCTCTCGATTTCTGGTTTTCCCTTCATCTTGTCCCGTACTTAACCAAAACATCCGGCATGAGTCCCACTGAACCTGACGAAGCCGCCTCGCGCCAAGTCAATTCAAACAATAAGAGACCAACCGAAGCGAGGCCAATTCTCGATACCATTGCGGGAATGCAATGACTGAAGCCGTCTCCAATGGACGCAGACCCTTTTGGGAAATTCCTCGACTCAGCTGGTCGAACAAGCTGGACGCCTTGCAAACTCTCGTGGAATCCGGGTCGCGGAAAATGGATAAGGAGCAAAATCTAACTATCCATTGTAAATCAAGCCCTTGTATTGTTTAAACACCTCGAGGACTTCGTCCCGCAAAAAGTCGCATTGATAGGTGATCTCTCTCTTTTTCATAAATCCCGGAACATCCATATCCGTGGGCCCCTCGAGGAACCCAATACCCTCTGCATCTTCACGGCGGGCACCCGCAACTACTTCAGGAACTCCGGCCCAGTGGATTGCGCCAGTACACATGATGCAGGGAGCGCAGCTGGTAAAAAGGCGGAGCTTAGGTAGTCCATGACTTCTGAGGCAGAATGTTCCAAACAGTTGCTCGGCATGTCGAAGGGCTACTATTTCGGCGTGGCTGGTGGAATCATTGCATGGGACAACCTGGTTGTAACCGATGGAAACAACTTCCCCTTTGTCCGTTGCCATAATTGCACCAAAAGGTCCTCCCTTCGTCCTTTTGATATTGGCTAACGCAATCCTGATGCAGATTCGCATCAAATCCTCCGGGCTCTTGTGAACAACGCCGGGAGATACAATTTCAAGGACCCAATCTGGGTAGGATATTGCGCTTTTCAAGTCTGACTCTCTTTAGCAAACCACACTGCCTAACCCTGCGACTGGAATTCAATCCACACCGACTTCCGTACACTCCTTTTCGGTAACATCCGGCAATTGAATAGTCAGATTACAAAATAGTACCAAACAGGAAATTTCAGCTCGGGTCATGGATCCACTGCCGATGATGTCCTCAATTGTTTGCGATATCTATGGCGTCCGCAGTGAAGTCGCGGGATAGACCGGATCAGCCCGCGCCCAACTCGGCGCGGCAGCCACCCGTGCTCTGGTCAATCCGGATTCGCGACCTTGGTACTCGGATTCCTGTAAAAGGAGATCGGCGCCTGATCGAAGTAGTCGAGTAACACTGGCGGGCATGAAGCAGCGGTTGAGATGCGACGAGTTCTCCATCAACCCAGCTTGGGCATTGGCGGCTTCTTCAGGGTGAAAGTACTAACGCCGCAAGCCTTTACCAATAAGGATCAGCACCAAATTTCCCCACTTCTTGTCTCCGACAATGGCGATCTTTTCCAGATATTCGTCGCTCTCATCGAAAAACGACAGATCTCCCTAGTCGCCTCCCCGCTTTCAGCTCTGGAAATCCCCGGCGAGTATAAGCAGGCGCATTTTCCCGAATTGGCGGACGCCCCCGCTAGTGCCTTTTCCTGGACGGCGTCCAACTCGGGTTGCGTCAGCTTGCCCGAAACCTTTAAAGTGATGATGCCCTTAGTGGCGCTTACCAAGTCAGCGCTCATTGTGGTTCCTGCTCAGGCCAAGCTGGCTTGTCTTCACATTCTAAGGCAACTCCACACTCATTTATTTTTGGGATATTTGTCGAAGACCTTCTCAATCATATTGTGCACGACTTCGGATAGCTTCTTGGGATTCGTCAGAGTGGAATCCAGGATGTTCTGTGATGCATAGGTTTGCCAGACCAGATGATTCGTGCTGAGATCGCGAATTTCAAACTGAAGTTCACCTGTAACTACGGCAGACGTCTGGGCCACCATTGTTGTGTATACTGGCGCCCAATATCCCACCCAAGCTGGAGCAACGTATTCCGCTCGCGGGGGGATTGTCAATGGTGAGCCGAGACCTCCAAAATAGCTCACCTCGATATCCGCCTTCGTGGATCCATCTACCTTTGTCAGGCCGAGGGCAGTCAATGACTGTTCCATGTTGGCAAAGATTTGCTGGTTGACGGTCATATTGGCTACGGGCAAACCCAGTCCGAACTTATAGGTCTTGTACTTCGAGAAATCAATTTGCTTATCATACCCTGTCTTTACTTTCACTCTCTGGGCGCTAACCGGCACCGCGAGCAGCAGCACCAAGCAGCTAATCCAAAATACTTTTTTCATAATTTTCCCCTTAAATTTGAATAGATTAAGTCTCTAGTTCCCCCGGCCTTCGTCACGGTCCGGATCTGGGTAACAAAAGGTGATCGAGCCACCTCTTAAGAATGCAAAAGAACGGTATGGGCTCATGAAGATACGGCGTCGTGGAAATGTACTCACCAAGATCGCTTGCAGAGTTTGCGTCGCGTAAAATTCCACTTGGCCCCATTTGCTTTAAAGAAACACCGATTTGAGTCCAAGAAGATTAACTGCTCAGAAGCATAAAAATCAGCGAAGTGTGCATCTTATAGACTAAATCCTCTGTAAGAACACTAAAAGAAAGCAATAGATCTAAACTGCGCCAATAAACTGCACTTTACCTTTAACCATCAAAATCACAAGTTAAGGAGAAACAAACTCCCTTGTCTTGAGGTGAAATTTGGACTAAGTTTATGTATCATAGTAGGTTTGAAGGAATAGATAGGCTTTTCTCTTGACGAATTCCAATTCGTCTTTGGTTTAGGATGGAATAAGCGTTCATGAATTTGAAGCTATTATACTTAAGGATTGATAACCGATCATGAGTGGGAAGATAAAATCAGCGAGATACAGGAAAATGGCTGCACCTAGATTTGCCTTATTTTTCGCTGCCCTGGTGGGTTGGGTGGCAATAATCTGGGCTCAAGGAACCCCGGCAGCAGCCACTCCGGCTAAAGTTGACTTCGTCAAAGACATTCAGCCCATTTTTGAGAAGTCTTGTTACAGCTGCCATGGCGAAAAAATGCAGATGGGAGGACTTCGGCTTGATTCCCGTCAGCTCGCCTTGGGGGGGAAAAGCATTGTTCCTGGCAATTCGTCTGATAGCCACCTGTATCAGCGGGTCGCCGGCCTCGGAGACCAGCCCAGGATGCCCATGGGCGGCGAAGCTCTACCTGCCGCCCAGATCGCTCTCATCAAGGCCTGGATCGACCAGGGTTCCGACTGGCCGGAAGGAGTGGGAGTTGCTGGAGCAGAAGTCAAAAAGCACTGGGCTTTCATCCCTCCAGTCCTTCCGCCTTTGCCAACGGTTCAGGATTCCAAATGGCCTTTAAACCCCATCGACTTCTTTGTCTTGGCACGCCTCGAGAAGGAAGGGCTGAAACCCTCACCGGAAGCGGATCGAGTGACACTTCTGAGGCGGCTGAGCCTCGACCTAGTGGGACTCCCTCCCACTCTTGAAGAAATCGATGCCTTTCTCAAGGACACAAGCAAGGATGCCTATGAGAAACAAGTCGACAGACTCTTAGGCTCACCTCACTATGGAGAACGTTGGGGACGCAGTTGGCTGGATGCGGCGCGTTACGCAGACTCTGATGGCTATGAAAAAGACAAACAGCGCTGGGTCTGGTTTTATCGGGATTGGGTGATTAAATCCTTGAACCGGGATTTGCCTTACAATCAATTTATTATCGATCAACTGGCCGGAGATCAGCTCCCCAATCCGACCCAAGATCAGATCGTGGCCACCGGATTCTTGCGGAATTCCATGATTAATGAGGAGGGTGGCATTGATCCGGAGCAGTTTCGCATGGAAGCCATGTTCGATCGCATGGATGCAGTCGGGAAGAGCATCCTGGGCATCACGATTCAATGTGCCCAGTGCCATAACCATAAATATGACCCGCTGAAGCAGGAAGAGTATTACCAGATTTTTGCCTTTCTGAATAATTCATATGAAGCAAACGTGGCGGTCTACACACCAGATCAGCAAATGAAGCGGGCAGAAATTTACCGGAAGATCGGTGAAGTGGAAGCAGAACTCCAGCATCGCAATCCAGGTTGGCAGGAACGGATGGCTCAATGGGAAGAAAAAGGCAGCCACGATCTACCGGAGTGGATTGTTATCCTCCCGAGCGTGGAAGCGGATACTGCCGGAGGGCAGAAGTACCTGCCCATGAAAGATGGTTCCTTCCTGTGCCAGAGGCTACGCTCCCGGAAAACATCGCGTAAAGTTGACCGTCAAGACGGATGTTGAGAATATTACCGGTTTCCGTCTGGAACTGATGAACGATCCAAACCTTCCGTTAGGAGGGCCCGGTCGTTCGACTAAAGGGACCGGGGCTCTGACCGAGTTCGAAGTCGAAGCCGCAGCGGAAGAAACTCCTGACAAATTCACAAAAGTAAAAATGGTCAAGGCGACGGCTGACGTGAACCCGCCGGAGACTCCACTGGAACCGATTTTCTACGATAAAACAGACCGCGGGCGCGTGACCGGACCCGTCACATTTGCCATTGACGGCAAAGACGAGACCGCCTGGGGGATTGATGTGGGCCCGGTTCGCCGCAACCTCCCGCGAAAAGCGGTCTTCCAGGCAGAACAGCCCATTTCAAATCCGCAGGGAAATGTACTGAGAATATTTTTGACGGAAAATCACGGCGGATGGAATAGCGACGACAATACAACTCACAATCTAGGCCGTTTTCGTCTCTCCATCACCACCGCACCGAATCCTACGGCGGATCCGGTGCCTCAGAATGTTCGAGACATCCTGGCTATTCCTAAGGATCAAAGGAGCCCCGCCCAGGTTCAGGCCGTATTCAGTTACTGGCGAACCACTATCCCGGATTGGCAGGAAGCCAATACAAAAATTGAGGGAATGTGGCGGGAGCATCCTGAAAGCTCGTCACAATTGGTGCTCCAGGCTCGCACAGAACCACGCGAGACCCATATTCTGACCCGGGGCGATTTTCTGAAACCGGCTAAAGTGGTGACTGAGGGTGTGCCCGCTTTCCTGAATCCCCTGCCGCCTAATGCACCACCCACCCGCCTGACTTTTGCAAAATGGATCGTGGATCGTCAAGCTCCAACCACAGCGCGTGCCATCGTCAACCGGACCTGGCAGTCCTACTTTGGTACTGGAATCGTCAGTACCGCCGAAGACCTTGGAAGACAATGCGACCCGCCGTCTCATCCGGAGTTGTTGGATTGGTTGGCCGTCGAATTCATGGACCGCGGCTGGAGCATGAAGAAGTTGCACCGGCTGATAGTGACTTCAGCAACGTACCGGCAATCTTCTAAGGTCACACCGGAACTCTATGCTCGGGATCCCTATAACCGTCTGCTGGCCAGGGGCCCTCGATTTCGAGTCGACGGAGAGATTGTGCGGGATATCGCGTTGTCGGCAAGCGGCCTGCTAAATCCCAAGATTGGAGGACCGAGTGTCTATCCGCCAGCCCCGGAATTTTTGTTTGTCCCTCCGGCCAGCTATGGTCCGAAGAACTGGTATGAGGCCAAAGGCGAAGACCGCTATCGCCGGGCACTCTATACCTTCCGGTTCCGTTCTGTTCCCTACCCGATGTTGCAGGTATTTGATACGCCCAATGGTGACATGTCTTGCGTTCGGCGTTCTCGATCCAACACACCCCTGCAGGCATTAACAATGTTGAATGAGCCGCTCTTTGTCGAAACTGCCCAGGCTCTAGCTTTGCGGACGCTTCAAGAAGGCGGGGAAACGGACGAGAACCGGTTGACCTACGCTTTTCGACGCTGTCTGTCCAGAACCCCAACGGAACAAGAGTCGGCTGAATTGCTGGGTCTACTGAACAAACAAAAGCAACGCCTGATAGATGGATGGATCAGTCCATGGGACTTGGCGGGAATCCATGACGGACAACTCCCTGCGCTTCCAAAGGGAGCAACCCCTGTCCAACTGGCTGCCTGGATGACGGTTTCAAGGGTGCTTCTCAATTTGGATGAAACGATAACAAAAGAGTGACTGTCAAAAGTCTAAGGTCGAAAGTCAAAGGTTTAAGGTTCAAGGTTCAAGGTTCGAATTGCTTAGAATTATTCTTAGAAATTGAATGTATGGCGAGGATCACAACCTTTGAGGATATGGATGCTTGGAAAGAGGCTCGTGTTCTTGCTAACTTGATTTACGATTTATCCGAACTTCACCCATTTTCTAGAGACTTTGAACTTCGTAATCAAATTCGTCGCGCTGCTGTATCGATTCTTTCAAACATTGCTGAAGGGTTTGAAAGAGGGGGAAATCGGGAGTTCCTGCAGATTTCTTTCGCAGGCAAAAGGGTCCGCGGGGGAACTCCGTGCCCAGCTTTATTTGGCATCTGACAGAGGTTACATGAAGCAGACTGATTTTGATGACCTCATTGAGCAAACGAAAAGAGTCAGCAGAATGATTTCAGGATTAATGGGGTACCTTAGACATTCTGATCTGCGTGGTTCAAAATACAAGCCTTCTGAAATCCAAGCGCCACCTGCAAGGCATGGAACCTAATGGTTTAAACCTTGATCCTTGAACCTTAAACTACGGACTATTAACCATCGAGACTAGAATACGGAGTAATTAAATGAATTGTCAGGATAATCTTAATCGACATCTTCCTCCTCAGCTGGTGACACGCCGTTGGTTTTTTGAGCAATGCCGTGTCGGTTTAGGCACTCTGGCTCTCGGCCAGCTCCTCAATAGTGCCGGCTTTGCCGCCGGCGAGAATCCGGCTCCACCCAACCCGCTTGCACCCAGAAAGCCGCATCATTCTCCAAAAGCAAAGAACATCATTTACCTCTTTATGGCTGGCGGACCGAGCCATATGGAACTATTTGATTACAAGCCTCAATTGGAAAAATTTGATGGGACACTCCCTCCTCCCGAATTACTCAAGGAATACCGCTCGGCATTCATCAACCCTAATTCCAAATTACTAGGCCCTAAATTTAAGTTTGCAAAGTATGGCAAGTCGGGGGCCGACGTATCGGAAATACTGCCTCATACCGCAGGAGTTGTCGATGAACTGACGATTGTGAAGTCCCTGGTTACAGATGCCTTTAACCATGCTCCCGGGCAGTTGATGATGAATACGGGAACACCCCAGTTTGGAAGACCAAGCATGGGAGCCTGGGTCACTTATGGTTTAGGTAGCGAATCCCAGGATCTGCCGGCCTTCGTCGTTTTCAGCTCCGGGAAAAAGGGTCCCAGTGGCGGGAACTCCTGCTGGGGGAGTGGTTTTCTCCCCACCGTTTATCAAGGAGTCCAGTTCCGCGGGAGCGGCGACCCGGTGCTTTACCTTTCCAATCCTCGGGGTGTTGATCAAGAACTGCAGCGGGATTCGCTAGACTCCATTCGCCGACTCAATCAAATGCATTTGGGAATTAGCGGGGACCCTGAAATTGCCACGCGCATTAATTCTTTTGAGATGGCGTTTCGCATGCAGAGCAGCGCACCGGAACTCATGGATCTTTCCAAGGAACCTAAACAGGTCCTTGAAATGTACGGGGCTGAATTAGGCAAGCCCTCATTCGCTAACAATTGCCTCCTCGCCAGGCGTTTGGTAGAGCGGGGCGTGCGGATTGTCCAGCTCTATCATGAAGCTTGGGACCAGCACGGGAACTTAGTCCGCGATATCAAGCAGAATTGTCTCGATACCGACAAAGCTTGCGCTGCCTTGATTAAAGATCTCAAACAGCGCGGCATGCTAGACGATACATTGGTGATTTGGGGCGGCGAATTTGGCCGCACCCCCATGGTCCAGGGTGGTAGTGATGGACGCGACCACCACCCCAACGCGTTTACCATGTGGCTCGCAGGAGGCGGGGTCAAGGCCGGCTTTACTTTGGGCGAAAGTGACGAGCTCGGGTTTAATGTGGTGAAAGATAAAGTTCACGTCCATGATTTGCACGCCACTATCATGTACTTGCTGGGCTTTGATCACACCAAACTCACCTACCGTTTCCAGGGTCGGGACTATCGTCTCACCGATGTGCACGGTGAAGTCGTCAAAGATATCCTGGCATAAGCCGTTGTGAAAGCCGGAGTGTAATCGACGAGACCATAAACCAATTTTGGCTGGTTGACATGCGGGTAGGTCCGCTGCTCCCATATTCATCATTTTCCAAAGTCGCTCCTCCCCCCAAGCCGGTCCCTTTCACCTGCTCCGCACTCTGTTTCTAAATTAAAGGTGGTCACAATTAGTTCCCCAAAAATTTCAAAAAAAACCTGGTGATCAAAGAGCATTTGATATATTTTTTCCAATGAAGACTAAGACCTGTCTTGTTTTGGACAGGAATAGGTGGCTCTTTTTAGTTAGGGAAACGTAGTTTAATATTTAACCGAGGAGAAACAATACTTATGAAGAAGAACCTTCAAATGGCTTTGGGTCTGGCCGTCCTGCTTTTAGCGGGCATCTGTACGTCTGCCCTGTGCAGCAGCCAGGCTGCGAAAGACACAGAAAAGGCGGCCGACGCAACGGCTGATGGTACGAAGGCGGCAGCCAAAGGTACGGCTAAAGGAGTTACCAAGGCCGCGGATGCAACTGCCAAGGGCACAGTGAAAGCCGCCGATGCGACGGCTGACGGCACGAAAGCGGCAGCCAAAGGTACGGCCAAAGGAGTTACCAAGGCTGGCGATGCGACTGCCAAGGGTACAGTGAAAGCCGCCGATGCGACGGCTGACGGCACGAAAGCGGCAGCCAAAGGTACGGCCAAAGGAGTTACCAAAGCTGGCGATGCGACTGCCAAGGGTACAGTGAAAGCCGCCGACGCGACGGCTGACGGCACGAAAGTGGCAGCCAAAGGTACAGCCAAAGGCGCAAAGGGCGCAGCGGATGCAACGGCTAAAGGCACCGTGAAAGCCGCTGACGCGACGGCTGATGGGACGAAGGCGGCAGCCAAAGGTACGGCCAAAGGGGCTGCAAAAACAGGAGAAGCAGTTGGAGAAGGAGCCAAAGACGCAGGCAAAGCAACTGAGAAGGGCGTAAAGAAAATTGCCAAACCCTTTTAAAATTCAAACTCACAGGAGGAGTCAATGAAAATGCTTAGGGTGTTTGTCGTTCTTATGACGAGTTTGGCGGTGATTACAGTCTGGTCTTCAAATCCCGTCACGGCAACTCAGAAATATGCCAAGGAAACCGGCAAGAAATGCACAGAATGCCATACCAAGGTTCCCGCGAAAGGTGCTACAGATCCCAATCTCACCGACTTCGGGAAGGCATTCCAAAAGAATGGCCACAAGCTGCCCAGTTAGTTTCCCCTCAATGGTCCTGCAGACCTCCGCTTGGCGGGGGTCTGCAACTGCCTGCAATCGGACACAAGCTAAAGCTAGTCGCTGGCCACCTTCCAGGCAAGAATCTTCCAGCTCCCATCTTCCAGTCCCCACATGCAATGGAGTGAGGCTGGCTCACCACCGCTTATTTTAAGCTCGAAGGAACTGACAAAGTAGTGACCATAGATCTTATTGCGGGGATCATCGAGTTCCGACTCCTTCCCCTTTCCTCGATCGGCATTACTGCACATGCGATCCTCGGCCATTCCGTCCGGAAGGCTGATCAAGGAATAGACGTTCTCGTCTTTATGGGTAACAATCTTAATGAGCTCGTGCTGTGCCGGGACGGCTTTGATGGCATCATCCAGATTCGCTTTCTTGCCGATGGCTTGTTCTGCCTTCTCTAATCCGTCGGTGATTGCTTTGCGGGCCTGTTCCGGGGCGAGTCCCTTTTTGGCCGGGTCTTCTGAGAAATCCAAGCAAACGTAAGATTTCGGAGACAAGAACGAGAGAGCCGTTTCATACTCTTGCTTTACGAACCACGCGGAGAGGAATTGTTGCACTGCTTGGATTAACTTTGGATCGCCATTCACCCGTGGCGTGGTAGGAACTTTTGGAGCGGCGGTACTTGCTGCTGTAGCGACCATTTTGGGATCGGCTTCATCCGCTGTCTTCAATGCAACGATCTTCCAGTAATTGCCTTCCTTGCTCCAGAGGAAATAGACGGTAGTGCCCTTACTGTCCCCAGCCTTGAGGCGGAACGCCGAGCCGAAATAATCCCCATAGTCCTTGGAGGCCTTCTTCTTTGCCGGTGTAGGCTCAACCGCGTTCTGTTCCGCACAATCTACGGCAGCCGCAATATCGTTCGGTACGGCGAATAAGAGGAACTCTGACTCATACCGATTCTTCACCGGTTTGAGCCGAGGATTCCATGGCTTGACGTTCTCAAGGACGTCTTCAACTTTAGCGGGTTTCCCTACTTTTTTATTGAAGGCAGCCAAACGCACCATCAGCTGCGCTTTCACTATTCCAGGCTCAAAAGGCTTCCCTCTCTTACTGGCCATTTCTTCGAGGCATGAGAAGCTGCGGGGGGAGAAATAAGCGACGGTAAGATTGGGCTGCTGCTCAATGATCCAAGAAGTAAGAAAATCATTGACGGCCGCGTCCAGACCTTCTTTTTCAGAAATACGAGGGTTGGGAGGAATCCTGGATGAGCCTAGAGTGGGATCGGAAGTTGAAGAGGATTGAAGAGGCAGGCTAAAAAGGCCTTGCCACCAACCGGTGAGCCCAGACCAGCGCCCGTCGTGCCGGTCCAGATTGTCACCCGCTCGCACATCGGAGTTCGCTGCACTCAGATGCCCGTTGAATGCAGCCGACGGAAATGAAGAAGAGCGGTAATCCACGTCAAAATCGCCTCGCTTGCCATCTCGCGAAATGGAACACTGAATAGAGGGTGGCCCACCCTTCATCCGGAAGCAAATGGGGAAACCGAAGTGATAGTGCGTATTGTCTCCCTCTCGCTTGAATTCCCGGCTGGCGCCAAGCGTCTCAATGGCATTCGGCTTCAAATGGACATAGATGCGGAATTGTCGATCGCCTCGGGCCTCGGGGACTTCCCCTGCAATATCTTCCACAGCATCGATCAAATCAAGCGCGGTACCCAACGATTTCCCATCTGAGCTGGTCAACTTCGTGTTCCACAGGGCATGTGTTACCGCATCGAATGTGCTTCTGACAGATTGACGACTCGCGTCATAGACCCTTTCAGGATCCACTTGAGTTTTCGCCGCGCGGCCGTAGGCCTGAACCAGATTAACCACCAGTTTTTGTTGTTCGGGGTTGAGAGTCTTGAATGAACCGCCAAAACTCTCTTTCCGATCTTGAGCTTGATCCTTGGGCTGGGAAGCCTGCTGGGCCGTCAGCGGCAAAGCCGTCCAGGCCAAACACAGGAAGAGCAAGATAAGAATTATTTGGAATAGCCGACGAGGTGTTCGGGAGGAATTGAAAAGGATTTTCATCACAGGTACCTCCGAGGATGTAGTATTTTTCCATGAATTACCGGCCGAAGAAGCCTTGCTTTGACTCCATCATGCAAGAATATAACAGTCAGGCTAAGGTCAAAAGACTGGAAAGGTGAAGTTTGGACCGTCACAGGTTTCACGAGATCTCTGTGGAAGGCCAGGAGAATAAATAAGGTCACGAAACCCCAATATCTTACCATGGGTAATCGTCATCCAATAGAATCTTCTTAATTCCCAATTTTCAGACTTGGGATGAGAGACTACCGGCTGAAAACACGTTTGTATGGGTATTGTCATGCCACGACCTTCTGAGCTAAAGTTGTTGCGTGGTTAACATTCTAGAGTTTAGGTCCGTAACCTCTCGACGACAGGCAGCGAAGCGATCTGACATGAATCGCAGATCCGGCTGAGGCTGGCAGGGAAGGCTGCCTTCCCCCTCAGGACTGGGCACTTGAGTGCGGCCGCACGTTTTGATTGTGGGAAGCGTTGTCCCCGGCGCAGATTGGATTCCAAGGTCAAATAGGAGAAGTTACAAAGAGGAGGGAGGAAAAGATGGGACGAGGCGCTGCATTGCTAGGACTGGTGATCGCGTTGGGAATCGGTTATTACATTTACCAGGTTCAGCTCACGCGAAATTCTGTGACGAAAGCCCCGCCAAAGCAAATCATCGATACCACGGGTGTCCAAAGTGACTTGCTTTCCATCGCTCAAGCGGAAAGATTGTATTTTGCAAATTCAGGGAGCTATGCCAGTTTGGAACAACTTCAAAACGAAGGAGATCTAACATTCTCCGGGGCGAACCGCCGTGGATATCAGTATGTTTCGGAAGTACAGGATGGGGCGCACTTCAAAATAACAGCAACCCCAAATGATCCTGGGAAACTGGGCTGGCCGGTTTATTCCATTGATGAGACTATGCAGATCACCCATTCTGGAGCTCAATAAATATCCTGGTAGCCCGGCGTTGCCAGCCGCATAACAGATTCTTCGTGAAAATTTGGCCGCTCCAGCTCCCCTGCAATCTCACCTTCCCGCAGGACCAGGATCCGGTCGCTTAGAGAGAGTAGATCCGGCAATTCAGAAGAGACCAGAAGGATCGCCATTCCTGCCTTGGCGAGTTCGCGAATTCGACTGTGAATTTCCGCTTTAGCGCCGATATCGATTCCCCGGGTGGGCTCATCTAGAAGGAGAATCGACGGCGCTCTTGCCAACCATTTCCCCAAAACGACTTTTTGTTGGTTCCCGCCGCTGAGATGCAGAGCCAGGCCGTCGACCCCGGAATGACGGATGTCCAGTTGTCGGGCCATCCGCTCTGCCAGTTCGTTTTTCCTTCGGCTTCGCAATAAGCCGTAGCGTTCTAGAGATTTCATGTTTGGCAAACTGATATTGTCCGCAATCGAAAGGCCTGGCGCAAGACCGTCCCGTTTACGATCTTCGGGGACATAGGCAATGCCGGCATCGATCGAATCCTGGGGAGATTGAGTCTGAACTTCATGCTCAGAGACGAAGACTTTCCCGGTCTTGACCGGTCTTGCCCCGAATATTGTCTGGAGAAGTTCTGTACGTCCCGCCCCTACTAAGCCTGCAATCCCAACGATTTCACCACGCCGCACTTCCAGACTAACGTTTCGCGGGAACCGGTCGGAACTGATTTTTTCGACTCGCAGGACAATCTCCCGGGAATCGGATCCCTCCGGAGCCTGACTCGCGACAATTTCCCGGCCGACCATCATTTGAATCAATTCCTGTGGATTGGTTTCAGAAACCCGTTTTGACCCGACTAATTGCCCATCACGCAGGATGCTGACACAATCACAGAGAGAAAAAATCTCTTCCAATCGATGGGAAACGTAAAGGACAAGCTTTCCCATCTGTTTGAGCTCTTTTAGTATCTCTCCCAGTCTGGCGACGTCTGGAAGGGTAAGGCAAGCGGTCGGTTCATCAAAAAGAAAAATCTGTCCGTTTTCTGCCAGCGCTCTGGCGATCTCAACGAGTTGTTGTTCCGCCAATCCAAGCTGGGAGACTGGCAGCTGCGGAGATCGTTCTCCCAATCCAACCCTGGTTAACAATTCTTGGGCCTGCAAGAAAGCCTGTCGCCAATCGACAGTTTTCCAACGAGTCTTGGGGAGCTGACCCAGCAAAATGTTTTCGGCTATCGAAAGGTCGAGTGCCAGCTCCGGCTCCTGGGGAATGACGCGAATTCCAAAAAGCCGGGGATGCCTGACACTGCAGTAGGACCGGCCTGCGATCTGGACACTTCCCTTCGTTGGGATCACCAGGCCGGAAATCACTTTAAGCAAAGTTGATTTTCCGGCTCCATTTTCGCCCGCCAGCGCATGAATTTCACCGGGCAAAAAGGCAAGAGTGACGTCGTCCAGCGCCCGAACTCCGGGGAATTCGCAGGTAACACCCTTCAGTTCCAAGGGAAGATTTTCTTCTATCATAGCTGTGAAATTGCTGTGGCTGCGCTCTGGGAACTCCAGCCTGGGGTTTGGACATTGGATTAACCCCTCGATTCATCGAGGGGTCACAGGGCACATTCAATCAGGAAACCGTTTCAACGGTTTACCGCGTCCTCACAAACAGGAGTCACCGTAGCAAGCAATTCCTATTGTTCTATTTTGAAAAACCGCTGAAGCGGTTATTGGTTTCTGAATATTCTCCACCCCCTCGATAAATCGAGGGGTTACGACCCATCCACAATGCCCAAACAGCCGGCGGGATTCATAGAGTACCGGCAATTCACGAATCGCTCAATCGACGGCGCCAGGAACCCAACACTGCCGACTATTCCTTAAAACCGAGGCAAATTTGCCGGAGGGCATTTCACCACTCCCCGAAGACTTGATGGGCATTCCTTCGATCGACTCGCAGCACCGGGTTGCGAATCCATCGGGGAACGGGAGGCCATCCATTCGCCACATCCCTGATGACCCGCGCGGTATAGATTCCCTCAAAGGTTGGAGACTGCGTGCAACTGCCATAAATCTCGCCGTCCCGAATCGCCTCGAGCCCCTCTTTACTGGCATTGATAGAGATCAATCGGACGACAGCAGACTTTCCAGCAGCCTTGATGGCTTGTAACGCACCCATAGCCATATTGTCGTCCTGCGCCATGATCGCGTTCAGGTCAGCATAGGTTGTTAAAAAGTTCTCAGCGACTGCCGTCGCCCGGGCTCTATCCCAGCGAGCCGTCTGCCGATCCAAAACTTGGATTCCCGGAGCAATGCGTTTCAATTCGTCAATAAACGCGGTAGACCGCCAATAGGTAGCATCTTGTCCTGGGTTCCCTTCGATGATCGCCACCTTCCCTTTCCCAGTGAGTGCCTCTGACATCAATTGAGCAGCAATGATTCCTTCTTCGATCATGCTGGCCCCAACGAATCCCTTGAAATAGTTCAATGCCGAGGGCTCTGTCCATGTATTGGTGCATACCAGAGGGATCCCCGCTTCATAGGCTTTCCTCACACTGGGAACAATCGCTTTTGCATCCACCGGCCAAAAACATAAGACTGCGACTCCCTTCCCGATCAAATCTTCGGCCTGAGCCGCTTGCCGGGCCGGATCATTGTTGGCGTCCAGGGCAATGACATTCAGATTCAACCGCTTGGCTTCAACGTCAAAAGCTTTCCGATAGCCGGCAAGATAGGGGGCGGCCGTGGAAATCATGAGCAGACCAATGGTCACTGGTTTGTTCTCAAGCCACTCCCAACTTGCAGGAGCTTGCTCCGGAAGCACTGCCGGGAGTTTCTCGATGACTGCCTCGGCGCCTCGCAATTGGCTTTGCTGTGAAACCCCGACCGGAGGCATCGAAGCCGTGGAGGGAGAGGGCGAGCTTCCACTCGGTTTCTGACAGCCGCCTTGTGCAAAAGCAATTCCCCATGCGACGAGTGAAGAATAAGTAAGCCATAGTCTTCGCGAATATTGTTGCAAATTGCCTCCTTAGTTTTTAGCTGGATGGGTTTAACTTCTTTTCAGCCTCAATTCATTCCTACTCAACTCACGGGACCGACGCCCGCCGGACGCGATACTCTGAAATTCGTTTACCCTAAACAGTCTGTGAGCGCATTCTTCCTCGGGCACTATCGATCCCCGCCACTAAGATCAAGACGGAGCCTTTGATGCCCCATTGATAAGCGGGAGATACGTTCAGCAGGTTTAATCCGTTGGAAAGAACTCCGATGGTCAAAATTCCGACCATTGTTCGAATCGTTCCTCCCCGGCCTCCATAGAGGCTCGTCCCCCCCAAAACGATCGCGGCAATAGCCTGCAAGGGCAAATCCTGTCCAATAATTGGAGACCCTGTATTCAAACGCGAAGCCAGAATCATTCCAGAGAACGCGGCCAGTATCGAACAGAGAACATAGGCAACCCACTCCCGCTGAACGATATCGATATCAGCCAGTTTTGCCGCTTTTCGATTTCCCCCAATCGCATAGAGGTCCCTTCCAAATTGTGTATGGGACAACAAGAAGATGCGAGGGAATCAAGATACACGAATAGAAGACAATCGGAAGTGGAATATGAAGAAAAAAACCTCCGCCCAGCATTTCAAAATCGCCGCCAGTTCCCGCGAGTGGATACCCTCGACTGATCCACAAAGCAATCCCTTGAACTCCTGCCATGGCTCCCAGGGTGACAATAAATGAATTCAGTTTGCAGGGTCCGATCAAAAAGCCATTGACCATTCCGACCAGAGTGCCCGAAAGGAGAGCAATCAGACCGGCCCATGCCAACCCCAGCGGAGCCGAGAGAACAAAGATCACTCCACTCAACGCAGTCACGGCTCCCACAGACAAGTCCAGGCCTCCCGTAAGGACCACCAGGGTTAAACCTGTCGCTACAATTCCTTCAATGGAAACTTGTAAGAGAACATTGGAAATATTTGAAGGACTCAGAAAGCGCGGCTCCAGGCAGGCCATTAGGGCAATGAGTAAACAGAGGATGACCGCGGTTCTTGATTTTTCCCAATAATGCGATTGTCTTCTCATGCCGCCTTTTTGCGAAGGTGAACGTCCACGGCGACTGCCAGCACAATGATCGTTCCAGTTGCGATTCGCTGCGTTTCGTAAGATTGTCCAGCCAGAACGAGTAAATTACTCAGGATCCCCAACAACCCAACACCCAATATTGTCTTACCAATCCCTCCAGAACCGCCGAATAAGCTGGTACCTCCAACGACCACTGCCGCGATCGCCTCTAGTTCGTAGCCTTCTCCTGCATCCGGAGCAGCGACGCCCAACCGTGAAGCGAGGACGACCCCAGCCAAGGCGGCACAGAGACCAGAAGCGAGGTACCCCAACACCCGGATTCTCCGCGTCGGCAAGCCGGAAAAATAGGCAGCCCGCTCGTTACTCCCGACCGCAAAGAACGACAACCCTAACCGGGTGTAATGCAGAACGAAGTGAGACAGCAGAGCCAGGCCAAGAAAGATGATCCCAGGCGCCGGGACTCCAAAGAGATGGCTCCGACCTAAGGGAAGAAAATCAGGGTTTTGGTTATATTGGATGAATCCCGCAGTAAAAAGATTTGCGGCTGCATACAAGAGATATCGAAATCCGAGCGTCACGATTAACGGATTAATCGAAAACCAGCTGACTAGAATCCCATTCGCACATCCTCCGAGGACTCCAATCGAAAGAGGGACCAGGATTGCCAGGACAAGTGCCCTGTTGAGCAAAATGAATCGCCAGGACTCCGGAAAAAGCGAGCATGGCGCCAACGGAGAGGTCAAATCCACCAGAGATGATCAAGATTGTCATGCCGCAGGCGATGACCCCATTAATGGAGACCTGACGTAACAAATTGGTCAGGTTTCCAATCCCAAAAAAAGATGGGGCAATAAGCTTGATGACCACCAGGCCAATTATTACAACTAAGACAGCTATACGGCGGGACTTTTTCCCTTCCTGCAAAGGTCTTCCTCGGCTAAATCCTTTTGGATAATTTGGAATGTGGTTCAAAATAACGGCAACTTATATTCCTTAAAATCTTGTCGTTTGTCTAATGATTCTCCTGGAGAAGATCCATCTCGTCCATCGCCGTCCGAGGTAGATGACACTGTGGGGTTGAATATGTAGGGGCGAAGCATCCGCCAGTTGACGGATGCTTCGCCCCTACCGAGCGGTTTCGCGGAGTTCGGGCCTCCAAATTTTGCAAATACTCCTTTGATTCGGCTGAGGGCTATCCTAGAATCAGGCGGGCCATTACAGTCTTTCTACCAAAGGGGAGCCTAATGCCATCGCGTTACATTGATCTGAGCTACGATCTGCAGGAATCAACTCCGGTCTATCCTGACTACCCTCCATTCCGAGCCCGCATGACGGAAACCGCGGGCGACGATTCCAGCGGCCGAAGAACCTTGAAAAGCAGTAGCATCGAATTGGGGTTGCATTGTGGAACTCACATGGATTCCCCGTTTCATTTCTTCAAAAATGGCCACACGATTGATCAGATTTCTTTCAGCCAGTGCATCGGACTGACACTTCTCATAAACCTTTCAACTCTACCGCCCAATGCCCCCATTGAGAAAAAAGACCTCGACAGGCATGAGCACTCACTTCGTTCCTTGAGAAAGGTGGTGTTGTGGACAGGGTGGAGCCGGCATTGGGGGGATCAGAATTATTTCGAACAACACCCAATCTTGACCGGAGAAGCCGCACAATACCTGGTTCGTTGTGGAGTTCACTTATTGGGAGTCGACCTGCCCTCTGTGGATCGCACTCCTTTTGAAGCACACCTGGAACTGCTGGGGCACGATGTTGTCATCCTCGAAAACTTGACTCGCCTGGACCTGATCCCCTCCGATGTATTTCATCTCATGGCCATTCCTTTGAAACTCAGTGGACGGGAAGCTTCCCCTGTCCGCGCAATTGCGATGGAGGTTAATTAATGCCAATTTTACCAGCCGGAGTGTTAATACAATTTACCAGCCAGATCTTTCATGAAGCCGGAGCAGATTTAAATGAGGCCAACCGTGTTGCCGGTTCCCTCGTGGAAGCCAATCTGGTGGGGCACGACTCTCACGGAGTCCTGAGAATCCCTGAATATGTGCGATGGATGGAGCAGAAGCTCGTCACTTTGGGAGCCCATGCGCGTGTTGTGCACGAAACCGATACCCTGGCCATCATTGATGGAGGATGGGGATTTGGTCAGGTCATCGGGGAAGAGTCGATGAATCTAGCCATCCAAAAAGCAGAGCGGGCAGGGATCGGGATCGTTTCGGTCCGCCAGAGTTGCCACTTAGGTCGCATCGGCGAATATCCTCAAATGGCCGCAAATAAAGGAATGATTGCTCTGCTATTTGTGAATACCCATGGGGGAGGTAAATTGGTGGCTCCCTGGGGAGGCAGAGAAAGAAGGCTATCGGCAAATCCCATTGCCGCCGCCATCCCCAGGAAGGACAGCTGGCCTATTCTGTTGGATCTCTCCACCTGTTCCATCGCGGAAGGTAAAGTGCGCACGATGCTCAACAAGAAAATCCCGGTTCCGCCGGGCAACATCATCGATTCCAATGGAAATCCTACGACAGACCCTGCCACATTCTACGGCCCACCGGAAGGAGCATTGCTCCCGTTTGGAGGCCATAAGGGCTTTGCCTTAGGACTGGTCACGGATATTCTGGCAGGGGCCTTATCTGGCGCTGGATGCAGCCGAAAGGACGCCGATCGCGTAGGCAATGCTTTTCTAGGGATTGTGATCCATATCGAGCGATTCCGCCCGGAAGCCGCATTTTATTTCGATGTTGAAGGGCTCATCGAATTCGTCAAAAGCAGCGCTTTGGCGCCAGGGTTTGATTCCATCTTGATTCCGGGGGAACCGGAGGCCAGGGAAAAAGCCAGACGCCAAGAAGCGGGCATCCCCATCGATGACGAGACCTGGAGACAAATCGCCGAAGTGGCACACAACTACGGAGTCCAACTCCCGCATTAATTATTAAACCCAATCCCGAATTTGCTTTAGCGCAGTGTGGTGGAGCGGGCGCTCCGACGCACGCTCAACAAACGCGGAAGCGGGGGACGGCGTTCGCGGGCGCGCATTCCATCGAAATAGAAAGATCGGCGGTGGCCGGGTAGAGACAGGCCTCCCGGCCTGTCTATTTCCGGGGCCAGCGGCCCCGGCTACAGCAAAAGACATGGATGCGCCTGTCACTAATTTGGACTCAAGACCCCGATTGCAGGCCCAAAGCTGTCCTGATAGATTTGAGAATCTACTCGAGCATCAATCAAAGTCGAGGTTGAAGAAACCATCGCTCGCTGCAGTTCCTTCTCCAAGGCCTCCGGGCAGTCTACCTGGACACCCTGGAGGCCACAGGCCCGGGCAATAGCGGCAAAGTCCACTGGTGAAAAATCGAGACCGTAATCTGGCATGCCGCGAGATTTCTGGCGAGATTTCATGGTGCCGAGAGCCTGGTCATTCAGGATTACAAGAGGAACGGCCACCCCCGAACGCTTGAGGACCTCCAATTCACCGAGTCTCATCAACAAACTCCCATCGGCACCAATCCCGACCATGGGCCGTTTCTGCTCTGCCAGCCGGGCTCCAAGGATCGCGGGCAACATGAGACCCATGGTGCGGCCTCCGGAAGTTCCGTAATAGGTGCCTGGGTGTTCAACCGACCAAATGTGCTCGAGCATACAGACAAAGGCGCCCGTTTCCGAAAAAAGAATCCCTTCGGGTGGAAGAATGCGCCGCACAATCTCAATGACATCCTGAGCAGCCAAGCGAGCCTGCCCGGGCCGTTTGAAGTAAAACAAAATGTCGCGGCGCAATGCTTGAATCTCTTCTAAAGGAAACCCCTGCTGATTAAGATCCCCCATGGCCCGTAATGAACTTCTGAGCTCGCCGTCAACTCGCAATTCGGGGTGGACCGAGAGAGCAGCATATTCAGATCGGGCAGACAGCTCGCAGACAGGCAGGTTAACATTCCAAGCAGCGTGGGTCATCATGGCATCTGCACCCACTACGAGCACGCCATCGGCTTTGGCCAATACTTTCGACTCAATAATATTGGGGTTAAACGAACCCACCAGCACTCCCGCCCAGCGACGATGCCGTTCATGGAAAACCCCGCGGGCATCCATTGTTACGAGGACCACCGCCTCTAACGACTCCACCAGCTCGCGGAGCTCCTCAGTGGCACCGGCGCGAATCACATCAGCACCGGCAATTACAACTAGACGTTTTTTTTCACCAAGAAAGGTTCGGGCTAAAGCGATTTGGGCAGAACTAGCAGGAGAAGGAGAAGCGACGGGCTTGGATGAGAGAGGAGCATCCCAAGCCGTTTGATTGAGATCTGCCGGAACATTTAACAAAGTCGGGCCTGGCCGGCCTTCCAATGAATGATAGACAGATGCTTGTATTTGAGCAGCTGCGTCCTCTTTCGAGACAGCAGCGGCATATTTGCAAATCCCCTGATAACAGCTTAACTGGTCGCAGTATTGAATTGATGGATAAGCCGCCATCGATGTTGGAACGGTTTCGCACACCGCCACGACAGGAACGCGTTCAAAATGCGCATTGACGACTCCACCCAGCAGGTTTCCGGCCCCTACACCTCTGACCGATAGCGCCAGGCCCGCAGTCTGCTTCAACACTCCATAGTAAGCAGCCATTATCGCTGCAGAAGATTCGTGGCTCGTCGACACAAAGTCAACTCCAAACCTTCGCCCCGCCTCCATCATATCCAACGGGAAACCGCCGCCTGGAAGGCCAAAGAAATGACGCAGTCCTCGGGCATGGGCATCCGCGATGATGAGTTCAGCAACGGTCATCATGGGTTTACTCTCCTGTTCAAATCACCTGAATCCCTATGGCGAAAGGTCGGCAGTCAGCGGGTAGTGTGGCATTCCAGCCTGCCTATGAGTTCCTTTCCCTTGGAAATAAATTCAGGGAGAGCGGCTTCCACCGCTGGGGTCAACTTTTCCCCCAGTTCAAACAGATTTTCTACCTCTATGGCAAGGATGTACAGTTTTTCAGGAAAGTGGATTCCCAGCCTTTTGGCCAGTTGGAGGAGTTCTGGAATCCCAGCGGAGTGGGGTGAAAGGATGACCGTATCAGGAAAATCTTGCGCGCAAAACTCTAAGACGGTTCCGGGGGGGTGTTGGCCGGTTAAAATCGCATCGAGGAGCAGGACTCGCTCATATCCCTCCAGAACATCCAACAGGGATAAACCGGATTCAGAACATTCGATGACATCGACCTGGGACTGAAGCTCTTCTCGCAGAGCTCGGGCAGCTTTAATTCCAACTCCATCGTCACTCAGGAGCTCGTTTCCCAGTCCCAAAACTAGAATTTTCGGTATCATTCCCATATTTCCATATTTGATACAGGCATAGGGCAGTCGCTCCCCTTCTACTCTTACAAAAACCGGTGGAGCGAAATGACGCCTCTATTCCTCGATATTGAATCTTGATTCTCAGAGATCTTCTCTCTGTCTCCGGGTTTTGTACCAAGTTGCAAATAGACAGACACGTCGAGTCGAGGTCACCCGGTCTGCCGTCTGGCGAACGACCCTTTCCGTTAAAGAGAGGGGTTGGAGGAATAAACAGGGATTGTGTTTCCAAGGTCTTCCATAACCATACGAATGCGACTTGATTTTTCTCATTGAAGGATGGATCCATTAACTCCTGGATATCTTTCCGTCCGGATCGCGTTGCAGGATGCTCAACGTTTCACCCCTTTGATCACGCACCCGTACGATGAGCGGCATGTTTCCTGGAAGGGAGTGAGTGGCACAAGCGTGGCAGGGATCATAGGCTCGAAATGCCATCTCGATTCGATTTAACAACCCTTCAGAAACTTCACCATGATGAATGACACCTTTGGCTGCTTTTTCAACGCTCATGGCCATCCGGGCAGAGTTGTTTTGCGTTGCAACGATCAAGTTTGCTTTCCGGATGATTCCATTGTCATCGGTCTCATAATGATGGAAGAGTGTGCCGCGAGGAGCTTCTACAACACCAATCCCCGAGGTGGGAGTCATGGTGGGGATCACTCGAAGGTCTTTGCTAGTGATTTCGCGATCATTGAGCAATTCGTTCATTCTTTCTGCTGCATAAATCATTTCGACGATCCTTGCCCAATGATTTGCCAAGGTGTGCTGAACGGGTTTGCCTCCTAAAGTTGTGTAAAATTCCTCATAAGCCTGTTGTGCTTTTGCAGTAGCCATTCCCACGGACGCATTCAATCTCGCCAACGGGGCCACACAGTAGATTCCGCTTTCTTTTCCATCAGTAAAGCCATGCCAACCCACTGATTTGAGATAACAAAACTTCACATAACTCCATGTTTCAACGCGTTCCGCAATCTGATTCAGATAGTCTTGCGCTCGAAATTTGACAAACTCCACGCCATTGGGGTCTACGACTCTTAGCATCCCGTCGTAGAAATTTACCCGGTTGGATTCATCCACTTGGCCCATATAATAAGTGTTGTGAGTATAGATATCTGAAGAAATGAGATTCACATAGTCCTTGTTCTTTAGGACAATGTCTTTGAAAACCTGGAGAGTGAAAAGAGCAAACTCCAGGCCGTCTTTTGCGAGTTGCTGGAATCGAGGGAGCTCATCAGAGGTGATCCCCTTGGCGACCCCTCCCGGCAAGCCAAGAACCGGATGAATCACCTTTCCGCCGACGTAGGTGATGAGTTCGCGTAATCGGCGGCGCATGCTGATGACCTTCTTGCCAGTTTCAAGTCCCACTTTATCAATAACCCCCAGTACGTTTCTGAGTTCGCGAGGAGCATCCGGGCCGACAATAAAATCCGGCCCTCCCAGCAAATACACATGGAGAGCATGGTCCTCCAACATGAATGTACTATAAACTAGCTCCCGTATTTTCTTCGCTGCAGGAGGAGGTTCGACCTTATAAAGATCGTCCAGGGCTTTGGTAGCCGCCATATGATGAGCAGTGGGACAGACCCCACAGATACGACTTGTAATCTGTGGCATGTCTTCAGCCGGACGTCCAATACTGAACACCTCAAACCCTCGAAGTTCCGGTACTTGAAAATAAGCCTTCTCCACCTCACCTTGATCATCCAAAAAAATGTCGATCTTCCCATGTCCTTCCAGCCGTGTAATGGGATCAATCGTGATTCGGCGAGTTTGCATGTAGCTCGCATTTGCCTTTTTCTGGGCTTCGCTCCAAACGGTGCGAATACTTTCATCCATCTCTCTACCTCCAACGCCTTCCAATAGTTTCCTTAAAACGTCCCGGCGACTCTGGCGCACTCAGTCGCAACTTAATAAGTTGAAATTCTTCTTTATTTCCCGATCAATTTAATTTGCCTCTAAGCAAGGACTTTGCCATACCATATCGATAGAAACTCCCAACAGGATCCGGGATCCCCGCAAGAATCTCGTCAATTTCCTTTTTCTCTTTGGCGTCAACAGAGGAGGCCAGGCTTGAAAGCATTTTAGCACCTTGGTCTCGGACCCGTGACGTAGGGCCAAAACAGCCCGTGCAAGGCATGTTTCCCTGCACACAAAGCGCTTCACATCCTCCTCGAGTTGCAGGGCCCATACATAAGACCCCTTGTGCCAGCAAACATTTGTCCGGATCAATCATGATTTCATGCGGGCGTTTGAAACGAGAGAAGTGCAAGTCGGTAGGCTTCGATGATTTCCTGGCGCATTCCTCACAAAGAGCGACGTCAGGCGCCAAAACAGTCCCTTTGGGAGGAGCATCGCCGGAAAGAAGAGTTGTCAAGGCTTGCTTAATCAATTTAGGTGTCGGAGGGCAGCCCGGGAGATAATAATCCACTTCGACGATCTGGTCCAAGGAACGAACGAGAGTGTGGAACCGGGGAAGTATTGCATTGAAGCCGTTGACTTGAGTTTCCCTTTGGGGAAACAGCTTAGATTCGTTCACGACCGAGGGTGATTGTTGATAAACGTACTCCAGGATTTGCTCCTTACCAAACTGGTTTGCCAAACTGGGAATACCGCCTAATTGGGCACAGGATCCATAGGCCACGAGAATCTTGCTCTTGCGACGCAATAGCCGTGCCATCTCTTCCTGCTCTGAAGTCCGGATGCTGCCGTTAACCAAAGCTGCCAGGATCGAAGAGTCGGGCATCCCTTCAATATCATGTTTTTTGAAGTCCATTGCCACCGGCCAGAGAACAATCTCTATTGCTCCGACCACCTCGAGAAGGTCTTCAGCCAAGATCAACGATTGACTCCTCACAGCCGCCACAAGAAGCGCACCAGTAAAAAGCAACTTTGGGCTTCTCAGACATGAGTGCTCACCTCCGTTTCCTCTCCCGCAATAGACTGTAGTTCCTCATCCCAGGTCTCGAACTGATGGGGCATCGCAAGAGGCCCCAAAAGGCGAACCTTCTCGACCAAGTCGTTGATGACGATCTTTACCTTCTCGCCTTCGGAAGCGGAAATCCACTCGAGGCGAAGGCGATCTTCTTCGATCCCCATGTCTTTTACCAGACGCTTCAAGAGCTGAAACCGCCGTAAAGTCTTGTAATTGCCCTCCGCATAATGGCAATCACCCGGATGGCAGCCACCGATCAGCACTCCGTCGGCGCCTCGGGCAAATGCGTCCAGAATAAATTGAGGATCGACTCGCCCGGAACACATGACACGGATGACACGTGCGTTGGGAGCATGACGCATTCTCGAGACTCCAGCCAAATCAGCAGCCGTGTAAGTGCACCAGTTACAAAAAAATGCCACGATACGTGGTTCCCACTCTCTCGCCCTTTTCGGTATCCGCCTTCGCTTTCTCATCCATATCTGGGCCTCCTATTGCCACCTTGTAACGCGGGCTCACTTTATGAGCTTATGTGTTTCCTTTCCGCTCTTCATCCATTTCTGACGGGTCATAGAGCAATTTTGGGCTATGTCCTCATCGGCATTCCTAATTTCGGATATTTCCCTGTCGCCTTCAAGACGAATCCATGGAGACGATGGAAAAACGCACCATTACCAAGGAACATATACGGGCAATACCCCGGAATAACCCCTAGATCCATGCTGTTCACAAATCCTGAGTGTGTGGGCACTGACCTGTTTTGGCCCTGAGATCCCATAGATCCAAACCAAGTCGCTTCCGGCCGAGGCACACTCTTCCACGACATGATCGGTTACCTTCCGAGGGGTCATCAACAAGGCACACTTCACTGGGAAGGGGATCGCTTCGATACTCGGATAACAATGAATCCCGTCGATTTCTAGGGCACTCGGATTCACCGGCAGCATGGCATGACCGCGCTCACTCAGTGTCCTAAACAGCTTGCGGCTGAAATGCTTCGGGTCCCGGGAAACCCCGACCATCGCGATTTTTTTTGGTCCAGAAATTCTTGGATCAATGCGTATGTGTTCATTGAGGCCTCGACTCTTTCAACTCGTCTCTAATGACGATCTATGGCTAATCTCCTTGCTGGTTTTGTAAGACTCATCGATCCGGACACCACTTTGAATTCATGCATGCTCGAGCTCGGCGAGCTTGGCTCTGATATTCCGCTACACCGGAGTTAGTATCCCTTCAATCTCCCCATAGATCTCCTCGTCTTCGAAAAGATGTTGTCGAATGGAGCCCGACGGGCACGCCGCAACACAGGTGCCGCATCCTTTGCACAGAGCCTCTTGAATGGCAGCCTTGTTCTTTTCCTCTACAAAAGTAATCGCGTTATAGGAGCAGAGGGGTATACACGACTTACAGCCGGAGCAGTCTTCTTCGACGATGTAGGCTGTATTGGGTTCCAGTTCCATGAAACCCCGATCAATCAAGGCTAGGGCCTCCCCGGCAGCGGCTCCAGCTTGGGCTACAGTATCTGGAATATCTTTCGGCCCCTGACAGGCACCTGCTATGAAAATGCCATCGGTAAAAGTATTGACTGGCGCAAGCTTAGGATGGCGTTCCAGGAAGAACCCTTCTGTAGAACAGCTGATGTTGAACAAACGACGTACTTCCTGGGAGTCGGCTTGGGGTTCTAGCCCTACCGCTAACACCACCATATCGACGGGAATTCTGCGAACAAATCCCGTCAAGGTATCTTCTACACGGATGACGGCTTTGCCCTCTTCAGATGGGTCTAGCGCCCAATCCGTAACTTCCGCCACACGCCCCCGGATGAAATGCACCCCTTCATTGCGCAGCTTTTGGTAGAACTCTTCAAATCCTTTCCCCGGCGTACGGATATCAATGTAGAAGTTGAATACTTCTGCATCGGTATGCTCTTTGATCAGGTGCGCCAGTTTCAACGAGTACATGCAGCAGACACGTGAGCACCATCGATTGGTGTTTTCATCTCTCGATCCCACACAATGGATGATTCCGACGGCCTTGGGATGGCTTCCGTCTCGAAGAATGACTTCACCACCTGTAGGGCCAGAGGCATTTACCAGCCGTTCAATTTCCAGCGCCGTGTAAACGCTAGGATTCGTCCCATAACCGTAATACGGTATCCGGCGTGCATCAAAGGTTTGAAATCCCGTGGCGACAATAATGGCACCCACCTCGATCTCTTCGATCCTTTCCTGTTGCCCAAAGTCGATCGCTTTGCGATCCGCGCACGCTTCCACACATGTTTTCTTGCATTTTCCTGATTTGAATTGAATGCAAGCTTCACGGTCGATGAGCACCATCTGCGGGGTGGCCTGAGGGAAAGGAATATAGATCGGTTTCCGTTTCCCTAGTCCGACATTGAACTCGTCTACAAATCGAGCTTCCTTATAGACACAGGCCTCAACACATTCCAGGCATCCGACACATAACTCTTCTTTTACGTAGCGAGGGTTGCGGGTCACGGTCACCTTGAAATTTCCGACATAACCTTCCACCCGGGATACTTCCGAGTAGGTCCATAAAGTGATATTAGGATGAGCGCGTACCGCACTCATCTTTGGTGTCAAGATGCAAGCCGCACAGTCCAGAGTTGGGAAAGTCTTGTCAAACTGAGCCATGTGCCCACCAATGCTGGGCTCTCGCTCGACGAGATAGACATGTTTTCCCGCATCCGCCAATGTCAACGCGGCATGAATTCCAGCTATTCCGCCGCCGAGGACCAGGACTTTGGGATGGATGGGTACCCTTTTTTGCTCCAGGGGTTTGTGCGAGGCGACCCGCCGGACCGCCGCCCGAGCCAAATCTTTGGCTTTGGTAGTCGCTTTCGCCTTATCACTATGGACCCAAGAGTCGTGCTCGCGAATGTTGACCATCTGAAGAAAATAGGGATTCAAACCGGCTCGTGCCGTTGCCTTTCGGAAAGTGTGCTCATGCAGAAGAGGTGAACAGGAAGCAACCACAATCCGGTTCAGATCATTGTCTTCGATATCCTGTATGATGAGTTCCTGTCCGGGATCGGAACACATGTACTTATAGTCTCTGGAAATGACGACGCCAGGCAGTGTGGCGACATATTCCGCAACAGATTTGACATCGACGATTCCTGCAATATTGCTGCCGCAATGACAGATGTAGAATCCAATCCGAGCCCGACCATTATTTTCAAACATATGCCTCTACCTCTTTCTCTGCAGAGAACCACTGCTTGATGAGATGCCTGCCGGAGATTGCCCTATGAAGTCCGAGAGAGCGATAGTCGCCCCCTAATTGCCAACCGAGGACCTGGGGCAGGTAAAAAACAGGTATATTGTACTGTTCGTGCGCCTCGCCGCGAATTTCCGACTGATAGGCATCCAGGTTGAATTGGCAGAGCCCGCATACTGTAACAATAGCCTGAGCACCCTTTCGGACAGCTTCCTTGAGAAGAATGTAATTGAGACGTACTCCGACGGAGTGAATCGTCCCCGTCAGAGACCCCCCACAGCACTTAGTTTTCAAGGGGAAATCTACAGTGGGAATCCCGACTGCCTGAAGGAGTTCATCCATTCGTGTGGGGTTGTAGGGAGTATCCACCTCGGAATAAGGTCGAACAATCTGACATCCGTAATAGCATGCGACCCTCCCCCCTTGCCAGTGGCGCGCAACCTTTGAGCGTATCCGCTCCACTCCAATGTCGTTGTAAAGTATTTCCAGGGGATGACGGACTTGAACCGAGTCCATCGGCGGCAAACCCGCCCGATGGAGCGCCTCCCCCACCTGACGGCCAATGGCCGGATAACGTTGCACATAATCCTGGGCTTTCTTCAGAATCAGGTAGCAGGCGGAACATGGCGTCATCAATTCTCGGTAGCCTTCCTGGTGCGCCAGAGAGAGATTTCTCGCCGCTAAAATGAAGGCTGAACTCTCCTCAATAGACATATACGAGGTGGCACCACAACAATTCCAGTCCTCAAGTTCCTTGATCGGCACACCCAAGAGACGATAAAGGGTAAGCAGGCTTTCCTCATAAGCAATTGCGCTTGCCTTCAAGGTGCAGCCAGGATAGTACAGGTAACCTTGATTCGGGGATTCCATTCAATTGTCCTCCTTGGTAAAACCGAGGGCCCGCTGTAGTTCAGTAATACGATTGATCCGATCCCGACGCATGAAAAGCCGGCCTGTTCGCCATAGATGCCAGCCTGAATTCACCATGCCGAGTAACATCAAAGGATGGGAACGCAAGGCCATCTGGAGGACAAGCCAAAACTCGGCATTGCGCCCGCGTTGTTTCACCATTTTGTAAAACTCGCTCGACAACACAGGAATGGGGAAATGCCGGGGGTAAAGACCCGAAGAGATCGCCTCTCTCTTCAAGCTGTACATCACATCCGTAATTTTGATCTTTTGTGGACAGTGTACACCGCAGGCATAACAGGAAGCACACAGCCAGATGGTTTGGGATTTCAAAGCTTCAGCCCGAAATCCTTCGCGAACCAATGCCATGATCCGACGCGGAGAAAGATCCATGTAAATTGAAAGCGGACAGGCGCCAGAACAGGTTCCGCATTGCATGCATGCCAAGAGACTCTCACATCCGGGTCGTTCGTTGACTTGATGCGTCCACTCCGGATCAACATCGCGTTGGTACTTGATCGTTCTTTCCATAGAGTTTGACTCCTCACTCGGTCAACCTGCTCTGCTTGTTATGCTGAAGAATTCATCATTGTCCAACTCTTCTTCAACTTTGCCCTGCCCCAATTGAAATTGCGATATCCTCCACTTTTTCTAATGACTTCTTCTCATAATCTGCAATTTCCGCGCCATTCGAAATATTGCGGATGTTGGTCAGGAGTAGAGCAAAACGGTGATAGAAACAAAAGAAGCTGTAGAAAGGTGATAATTTTGAAACGGTTTGAAATTAGAAATGAAGGTAGAGGCGGGTGAGTTCACCCTTATTTGGGGGAAATTCGTTCGAGTAAAGAAAAAGCAAGAAAAACAAAGAGGGACAGTTCTATCCTCGAATCTTGCACACAGCCCCCGCCCTTGGGGGGGGGATATAGAAATATTCAACATCGGCGATGGCAATGAAATTGAAAGCCACCGTGAAGCATTCGGCCAGAACTGGTAAAAACGAATGATAACCCTTAGACGCCAGCCAGCACTCCTCTGATTTCAGTGTAAATCTCTTCATCCTCAAACATGGGCTGCCGAATGGATCCAGACGGACAGGCGGCTACGCAGACACCGCATCCTTTGCAGAGAGCTTCTTGAACTCTGGCTTTCTTGGTTTCCTCAACAAAATCAATTGCAGAATAGGGGCAAAGTGGGATGCATGATTTGCAGCCTGAACAATCCTCTTCCACAATTATGGCAGCATTTGGCTCTAGCTCCATGTATCCCGCGTCAATCAGGGCTAGAGCTTCACTGGCAGCTGCTCCGGCCTGTGCAACAGTGTCCGGGATATCCTTCGGTCCCTGGCAGGCACCCGCCAGAAAGATGCCGTCCGTGAAGGTGTTCACCGGAGCGAGCTTCGGGTGGCGCTCCATGAAAAATCCTTCTGATGCACAACAGACATTGAACATCCGGCGAACCTTGGGTGTATCAGGTTGGGGCTCAAGTCCTACTGATAGAATAACCATGTCCACCGGAATCTTTACTATCCTTCCAATGAGTGTATCTTCTCCCTGAACAATGAGCCGGTTCGTCTCCTTTGGAATGGCCGGATAAACATCTGCCACTTTTCCTCGGATAAAATGCACCCCTTCCTCGGCGACACGATTATAAAACTCCTCCATGCTCTTCCCTGGAGCCCGGATATCAATGTAGAAATTATAGATTTCCGCCCCAGTCCGCTCCTTAAGAAGATGGGCCAGCTTTAGCGAGTACATGCAGCACACACGCGAGCACCAGCGATTCGTATTCTCGTCTCGAGACCCCACACAGTGAATGATCGCAACCGACTTTGGTTTTCGTCCATCGCGCAGGACTACTTCACCGCCAGTCGGTCCGGATGCATTGACCAATCGCTCGACCTCAAGTGCGGTGTACACGTTGGGATAGGTTCCGTAGCCATAGTAGGAAACCCGGTGAGCATCGAAAACTTGAAACCCGGTTGCCAGGATGACGGAGCCTACCTGGACTTCCTCTGTCGATTCCTCCTGTTTAAAATCAATCGCATGGCGGTCTCCACAAGCCTCGACGCAGGTCTGCTTGCATTTGCCCGATTTAAATTGAATACATGCTTCCCTGTCAATCACCGCCACTTGAGGCACGGCTTGAGGAAAAGGGATATAGATCGGCTTACGTCTTCCCAGCCCCAGATTGAATTCATCCGGAAACCGCGCATCCTTGTAGACGCAAGCTTCAATACACTCCAAACAGCCTACACAGAGATCTTCCAAAACATAGCGCGGCTTGTGTCGCACGGTGACCTGGTAATCCCCAACGAAGCCTTTGACATGAATCACTTCCGAGTACGTCCAGAGCGTGATATTCGGATGTGCCTTCACAGCAGTCATCTTCGGCGTGAGGATGCAGGCGGCACAGTCCAGTGTCGGGAATGTTTTGTCGAACTGGGCCATGTGTCCGCCGATGGTCGGTTCCCGCTCCACTAAATAGACGTGCTTGCCGGCATTCGCAATTGTCAAAGCCGCATGAATTCCGGCAATTCCCCCTCCAACAACAAGCGCATCAGAACGGATGGGCACTCGCTTGCGTTCGAGGGGTTGATGAAGCGCCACTCTCAGCACGGCGGCACGAGTCAAATCCATTGCCTTCTCTGTTGCTGACTGGCGGTTTTCGTGGACCCAGGAATCATGCTCGCGGATATTGACCATCTGCAAATAGAAAGGGTTCAGCCCTCCTTTTGCGATAGCATTCCGAAAAGTCGATTCATGAAGCAAAGGGGAACAGGAAGCAACGACAACGCGCGTGAGTCGATGATCCATAATATCCTGTTGGATCATTTCCTGCCCGGGATCAGAACACATGTATTTGTAATCACGAGACACAACAACGTGAGGCAAGCCGGAAGCGAATTGAGTTACTGTTTTGACGTCTATTACTCCTGCTATGTTCGTCCCACAATGGCAGATGTAAAAGCCGATGCGGATGGGATCGTACGCAACTTCCATATTACTCACCTCCCATCGATTCAGCCAAAAGCTCCATAATGTCGCGCACAATCATCTTCCCCTCATAGCCTGTTACCTTCAGGGAGTCCTCGAATCGGGAAACCTCGTATGGACAGGCCACGGCCAGCACATCGGCGCCGGTGTCGATTGCCTCTTGAATCCGCCTATCCGAAAGTCGATCCATCCCTTTGGACTTATAATACGCATCGAGCCACATCCCGCCGCCCACCGCCGCCGCAACAGAGAGTGTTGTTGCGGTTGTGCACCATCTCAGACAGCTGAATGCCTGGTATGGCTTGCAGCAAAGCTCTTGGCTCGGTATAGATGCTATTATGACGTCCCAGACAGCAGGAGTCGTGATAGGTCACCCTGTGATTCAGTTTCTTTTTCAGCAATGGTTTAAGCTGTTCAATGTGGGAGAAGACGTAGGGGACGATGTGAGTCACTTTGTAGTCGAATCCAAACATCGTATATCGATATCGGAAAGCGTCCAAAGCATGCGGATCAGAGGTTACGATCTGGTTAAACTGATATTTGGCAAAAATGGCCATGTTGTATTCGATGAGGACTTCAGACAGCCCTTTTTCCCATGACAAACGGCCACAGTCGCCGGCACTTTTTTCTTCAGGCCCCAAGATGGCGAAATCGACACCCAAGTCGTGGAAAACTCTAGCGGTTGCCCGTGCCGTATCTTGTCCCCGGGGTGATAGGAAAGATCAGACTCCAGAAACCAAAGGACGTCTGTGGGTCGAGGATCTTGAGCCAGAATGCGAACTGGCACACTTGTTGTCTTCACCCACGCCGCCCGCTTTCTTCCAGACTCTCCCATCGGATTGCCATAACGGTAAGCTATTTTCAACCGCTTTCTGCAACTCTGCAGGTACATGGGGAAGACGCAAGACTGTTTGTTCCTTAATCAGCGGGAGAAGTATTTCCGTTAGATCGGATATTCCGCGGGCACTTCTCCATGCAGGCATAACAGTTCACACACTTCAAAAGGCTGTCCGACCGGAAGACTTCTTCCAATTGGCCTGACTGCAGCATCTTGATAATCCGACGCGGGGGCCAGTCCATGTATTCTCCGTAAGGGCATGTCCCGGCACACACACCGCATTGAATACAGGACAGAATGCGTCTGCCTTCTTCGGTCTCATGGAGTTTATCGAGAGTCACGCCCCATAATGATTCAATGACTTCATGCGTGGTCGTGGGCATCACCGATTCCTCCTTGATTCCACAATGCTTATCCCTGTGTTGCAGGCAACGAGCATTGTCAATTTCTCATTCCCCGGCACGGCAGAATCTTTTCAAAATACTTTCAGTGGACACACTTCCTCAGATCGTGCGTTAAGCCGCATATTCCCAGACCAGCTGAGCAAGATCTTTAATCGCAATCCTTCCTTCGTTGCCCGTAATTTTGGCTGCATCTTGAAACATGACGAGGTCTTTAGGGCAACTCACAACCATCACTTGAACTCCCTGGAGCGTTGCTGCTTCTCGGACACGATTCTCCGCAGGCCGTTCTGTAAGCTTTCCTTTATCTTCCGCCCAGATCCGCCCTCCCCCGGCACCGCAGCAATACCCTTGACTTCGGTTTCTTGGCATTTCGAGTATTTCATGACCCAGTGCCTTGAGAACTTGTCGAGGCTCTTCGTAAATTCCGTTATAGCGGCCCAGGTAGCAAGGATCATGATAAGTCACAGCCAACTTCCCATTGCTCTTCAGGGCCAAGCGACCTTCGCGAATCACGGAGAAGAGCAATTCGGTGTAATGACAGACCTCATACTTTGCTCCGAGGTCAGAATATTCATTCTTAAGGGTATTGTAGGTATGAGGGTCTGTAGTGACGATTCGGTGGAACTGGCAGCGTGATAAAGAAGCAATGTTCCTTTCCGCCATCAATTGAAAAAGCCCCTCTTCTCCAATCCGGCGGAGATCGTTTCCAGAATTTCGTTCCGCCTCATACAGCAGGCCAAAATCCAGACCGGCGGCGTGAAACAACTGGGCCACGGTCCGCGTGACTCCTTGCGCCCGGGGATCGTAGGAGGCATAATCCCCGACAAACCATAAGTATTCCACCGGCTCCTTTCGAGCATCTTTTATTTTGAAGGGCAGACCCTGGGTCCATTGAGTCCGCATCCGCTCAGATTTTCCAAAAGAATTGCCGTAACGATTGAAATACGCCAAGGTACCTTGAATTTTGTCTTCAATCCTGCCCATCCCCACTAAATGCCGGCGCATGCGTAGGATCAAGGGAAGATGTTCATTCCGAACCGGACAGTTTTCCGTGCAGGCCAAACAAGTAGTACAAGCCTGCAGTTCTTCAGGGGAGACAATTCCGTCTAGAAGAGAACGGAAAGACTCCGATTTAGAGCGTCTAGACAAAAGTAAGGGGCCGGCCTCCAATAGATGTTCCTTCAGATGATGAACGATAATTTGTGGAGATAAGGGACTGCCACTGTTGAATGCCGGGCAGACTCGATCACACCGCCCGCATTCCGCACACGCCAGCGGAGACATCAATTCTCGCCATGTAAAATCCTTCAATCCAAGCTCTCCGAAATTTGTATCCGGGCTCTCTTCAAGAAGCATCCTTCCCTTTGGGTTCAGGTCAGTCAGGAAAACGCTGAAGGGGGCAGCCAGCAGATGAAAGTGTTTTGAGTATGGCAGGTAAGCGAGAAAGCCCAAAACGAGGAGAACATGTCCCCACCACATCCAAGCGGAGAGGGCGAAGGCCATAGTTACTGGCATTGCCAATAGCTGAGCCAAAAAGCAAAGTGCTCGAAACCGGAGACCAGATCGCAGCCTGGTCTTCATCCCCAAGTTTCTTGAACGCTCCTGCTGACAGAAAGGTGATCATCAGCAATCCTATCAAGACGAGGATGAAGGCTGCATCCAGAGTCTGCTTAACTCCGGGCGGACGCACAACAAAGCGCCGGTAAGCGGCAACCGCCAACGCAATCAATACGAAGACCGCACCTACTTCAAGAATCAAATTGGCTGGGCCGACATCTTCGGGCCAGGGATAGGGAAGAAAAGGGAAAAGCCCCTTGAACAAGGTGAATCCGAAGGCTGCCGCGAAAAGTAAGAACCCCCAGAAGATCAAAAGATGCGCCGGCCAGATCATGCCGTCGCGGAGTCTAGGCTGGACAAATACATCTGTAATAAAAATCTTGAGTCGAGTGACAATCTGTTTGGATCGATCTTCCTGTCTCGCCAATTGCAGAAGGCGGACAAAGAAAGCAAGCCGATAGGAGAACAACCCCGCCGACGTCAGAAAAGCGATCCACAGCCAGACTGTTCCTGATACTGAGAGGTATTCGCGCACGCAGGGATGCATGGTCCCCTCCCCTCGCTACGCTGCAAGTTTTCTGCACTTTATCGCATCCGTTAAAGCCGGAACGAGGTCCAGCACATTGCCGTGCACCCCGTAGTGAGCGATCTCGAAAATGGGCGCTTGGGGATCTTTGTTGATGGCGATGATTAACTCAGCGCCGCGCATTCCTTCTGTATGCTCCGGGGCCCCACTGATCCCCAAGGCAAGATACAGTCTCGGTTTGACAATCACTCCCGACCTTCCCACTTGCCGGCTCATCGGTAGCCATCCTTGGTCAACAACCGGCCGAGATGCCGCTAAGGCCCCGCCGAGTTCGTCCGCCAATTCCTGAGCCAATGCAACATTTTCTTTAGCTTCAATTCCGCGCCCAAGAGAAACCAATATGGGAACTGCCGTAATGTCCACATCGGTTTTTTCGGGTTCGATGAAGCGTACAAAATGCGTTCGCAACTCCTGGTCGAGAGCAGTCGGCTTCAATTGTTCGACTTGGGGAGTAGTGGTGGTCAATCCCGGCTCGACAGGAAAAGCGCCTGGGAGAACAGAGAGGACAGCCTGTTCGTGCTCAATGGCTATTTCGACAAACATCTTGCCCCCGAATAGCCGGCTTGTCGCAAGGGGAACTCCGTCCTCGAGGCACAGATCTTTGCAGTAGGCGATGAAAGGTATCCCGAGCTCTGCCGACAGATAGGCGGCCAGATCCAATCCTATCGAGGTCGAGCCGAAAAGGATTAACCAAGGCTGTCTCTCTCTGATCAGTTCGGCAAGAGCAATTTGATAAGCCTCGGGAGTGAAATTGGCAAGCCGCTCATCTTCGAGATAGACCACCCCATCGGCCGCTGCCATTTGCATGGCCAGGCTTGACACACCCTTCCCCGCTAACATGGCAAAAAGCCGCCCTCCCGCAAGATCAGCCAGCTGTCGACCCTTGCCTAGCATCTCAAAGGTAACCTCCGCTAGTTGTCCTTTCTGGTATTCGGCATACACATAAATATCTCTATTCATGCCTCACCTCACGATCCCTTTTTCCGCAAGGATGCCGATAATTCGGTTAGCAATTACGTCGTGACTTCCTGAAATAATTTCCGCTCGACCTGTCACCTCTGGCTTGAACATTCGCCGAATTTGGAATCCTGGAACTTTCCTTGCTTGCACGGGCGACATCGGCAGCGACTTCTTCGATGTGTCCTGTTTTCATGATTTGCCGCAACCGAGCAATCGGGACATAGCGCGGCGGTTGGGAGGCCGCCTGAATGCCTATTACGGCTGGCATTCTTATCGCAATCTCAGAAAGAAGCCCGCCAGGAAATTCCTTGCGCACCGTTGCCACTTTGTGGTCCTCGGAAATGCGGAGGCCACTGACAACACTGACATAGGGAAGATGGAGGTATCCGGCCAGGATCCCTCCGACTTGCCCGTCTACATCGTCATTAGTTTGAACACCTGTAAGGATAAGATCGTAAGTGGTACTACCAAGGATGGATTGGAAGATACGCCCGGCAGTATGGCTGTCTAGACCTTCGTCGAAATCACCGGTTATCTTAACTGCCGAATCGGCACCTTTTGCTAAAGCTGCAAATAGGGTTTCATCAACTTCACCTCTATTCAGTGCAAAGACCACGATTGCTCCGCCGCTGTTGCTCTTTGAGCAACAAGAGCCTGCTCCAACGCGTGAGCATCGAATTCATTGAGAACAAATCTCAGCCAGGAGTGGTCAAGCCCCCTGCCGGATTCGTCTACTCCCAATTCTTCGACCAGGTCAGGTACCTGTTTCAGAAGGACGGCGATGTTCATCGTTTTTCCTCCTTCCTGGTTCCTGTTTTTTAAATTGTAATAGTAGATATTTTTCCTTGGGACACTCCCCCTTACCGATCAACTGAGCAATTACCGAGCCATTGCTATGTTTGAGGGTAATTGCAGATAATGCCTGAGTGTTGATCGTAAATTAAATGTTATCTTCACAGACGCCCCGAAGGTGCATCAACGGGCAGCTGTACAAAAAAGGGGGGCGGGTGACTTCACCCTTGAATGGGGAAAATGAGCCGAGAGAAACCTATTATGGGAGCGGTTTTTGGAAGAGGCCACGTTGTTTAAAAACACTGCGGAGATGAACTACTCAACGATTCTATGTTGAAATATTGATCACGATAACGAGTTAAGTTGTTCCATTCATGCGGACGGCGCTGTGCGAGCAAAGAAGATCATGCAACAACAAAAGTTTAAGAATTTTGCTGTCGTAACAAACTGCACGCCTTTCAAAACGTCATTTCATCATATCATGATTGGACAACCCGGCGCAATTCTTCCGCCGCGGTCTCCGGTAATAGTGAATTGTAATAGACCTCTTTGAGGCTGTAAGACCTTGACTTAGATGGAACGATCGGAAGGATCTCGAAATGCCAATGGTAATCCTCTTCCAGTGTTTCCCAATTACCCATCCGCTCCGCTTTTAGAGGTATACTGGGAGAGTATGCAGAACCAGATGATATGCTTTGGTCACCGCCTCCAATCTCTGAAGAACTGATTTGAGGAGGCGGGCAAACTGCACTTGCCGCTCCCAAGGGACCAAGTTCTGTTCGAATGAAGCACTGTGCTGGATGGGCAATATCCAGGTTTCATACGGAACCCGAGAGGCGAAAGGGCAAAATGCCACGAATTGCTCGTCCGCTTCAACGACTCTGACCTGCTGTTTCAATTCCTGTTGCACACAATCGCAAATCAGACAGCGTTCCTTCATTTCAAAGTAACGCTTGGTCGAGCGCAGCTCGTAACCCACCCGGCGCGGGATAAAAGGCGTGGCAATAATCTGGGAATGCGGATGTTCCCAATCTTGCCCGGCTAGCGTCCCTTGATTTCGAAACACATTGACATATCGAAAACGCCGGTCTTTCCTCAGGTCGATCGACCGGGTCACATAAGCTTGTAATACCAGGGCGACATGCTCAACACTCAACTGGGAGAGAGTTAAATGGTGGTTCGGATGCTCGATCACGATTTCGTGGGCCCCGAGATTACGCATTTTGTCGTAGATCCCTTCCCCGGCGCGCTGAGCATCTCCTTCGATTTGATAGAGCGGCCAAAGATGTGGGACAACCCGTACCTGCCAGTTCGCCTGCCCTTGAGGCAACGCACAGATCGTTTGCGGACAGTAGGATTCTTGCCCCGGGCATAAAGGACAGACATCCATCCGCTGCCAGAGGCGTTCCCCCTGGTCCTGAATGACCCAGCTTTGAGTAATGGGATCTTTGCGTAGTTCCACTCGTTTAAACCTTTCAAAAATAATGAACGCTTAACCGCCCCGGCAACATTCTATCACGTTCTTCATAGAGTGCACGACGGGGGCCGTTTTCCCATGAGCGGAGCCCAGCCGGGAGGGAGGTTAGGATTGAGTTTTATTCCAGCAAGCTCGCAAGACAGCCTGCAGGCGGTCCCTAACACCCTCCGGGAGCTCCATAGGGGTTTGGTCGCGGTAGAGCTGGATCGTACGCTGGGTTGTATCCAATACAATCCGACAACGATCGCACCCTTTCAGATGAGCTTCCAACTGCCGGCACAATTCTTGCTCGAGTTCTCCGTCTATATAGAGATTCAATTCTTCCAGAATATGCTTGCAGTCCATAACTTCAGTCGCTTTCGTACGCTTCAATGGTCATGAGGATGTGCTCCGGAATAGACAGGGGCACCTTTTTTCTGGAAGTACCGGCTCAACTTTTCGCGGAGTTCAAGCCGGGCCCGAATCAGTCGCGATTTTGCCGCAGGCAGGGAGATCTCCAGGGTCCTAGCAATCTTGGCCATCGTCATGTTTTCCACGTCCTTCAAAAGAAACACCGTCCGATAGAGGATCGGGAGAGAAACAATCGCCTCCTCAAGAATGTGCTGTGTCTCTTTCCTGGAATAGATTTTTTCAGGATTGTCATCCCAGGCCACGATTCTTTCAGGTCTGAAATCATCATCGTCACCGTACAGTCCATCCAGGGAAACTGTTTGAAGCCGCCGCTTCTTTACCCGCTGCAGCGCCCCATTCACCGCAATTTGAACGATCCAGGTATAAAAGCTCGATTCCCCACGAAACTGGGGCAGGTTCTCAAAAGCTTTAAGAAAGGTTTCTTGTAATACATCTTCAGCATCGTGGATAGACTCAACAATTTTGTAAGCAATATGGAAAATGCGTTTCGCGTACAGATTGACAAGGGCTTCAAAGCTTTCGAGGTCTCCAGACCGTGCTTTTGCCACCAGCTGATCTTCCTGCCCTGGACTATTGGATTCATTCATCGCAGAAAAGATTCACAATGTTTCGACCCGGATTGAACAAATATTCTCGGAAGAGATTCTATTGAATCGAGATCGTGGTGGTCAATGACTCTCAGAGTCGCTCCTGATGATTTTTGCGGCGCAGGAGCTGGGATGGGCAAACATCTTTTAAATGAATCTTTCTGGCACATTCCGAATCTAAGGTAATGGGTGCGGAAGAATTTTTTGATGGATTTGAGTTAACTAATGGTTTGATAAGAAACTGTTTACTCTGGAGGAAACATGGGAACCGCAACATTGCCATACTTTTACGAAACGGAAGTGGAGTGGACCGAACAAAAAATGGGGGAATTAGAAGCGCCCGGTTTAACGCCCCTCCAGGTGGCTTCCCCGCCTGAATTTCAAGGACATGAAGGAATATGGACCCCCGAACACTACTTCGTCGCTTCAGTCAATTCCTGTTTCATGACAACATTCCTGGCCATTGCCCAAATGTCTAAACTCGAGTTCGTCAGCTTCGATTCCAAGGCCACGGGAAAGCTCGACAAAGTAGAAGGCGCGGGGTATCAAATGACAGAGATTATGCTGCGCCCACACCTGGTTATTCGCCACAGTAAGGATCTGGAGAAAGCTCACCATTTGCTTGAGAAAGCAGAGAAGAATTGTCTAATTTCGAACTCGATCAAGACCCAAGTCAGGTTGGAAACTGAGTTTGTAAAGGCCGAAGAACAGCTCGAAAACGAGGTTTAATCTATGAAAGAAGGCAGCTGGTTGTTGATTTTTATCGCGCTATGGCTCGTCATGCAGATTTGGGTGTTACCGAAGTTCGGGGTGTCAACCTGAATGTCCCGAAACTGCTCAGTTGAGCGCAAGTCAACCGACTCAATTCAGGAAGATCCGACTCCTTCAAAAGACACTGCAAATCCAATTCAAAAATAGATTTGCGAATCTGATACCCCTCAACCGTTTTCAGCTTTTTGCAAGCTGTCCGCCATGATTTCCGCTATGCAGAAAATGATCATCCAGGGCTGGTCACCGGCCCGGTCCTGGCTTCCTCCTTTCACTGCTTTCCAAACATTGAATGCACTTTTCTAATACAGATGCATTATGTTTTGTTTGCCAGTAATTCTTTGCCTCTCAGTAATCCTACATTATCAACCTGATCGTTGCCCATAATTCCGATCACTAGATACAGGGGGTGTTAAAATGCCGCACGGGCAGAAGCCTTTGGCCCTGTAAGGGCCACAGAAATTAGCCCAGGACCAGGGAGCAGAGCGACCGCCGTCCTGGGTCCCAGGCGAACAAAATATAGCCCTCTCCCCCGCGGATTAGCAGTAACAGTCTGAAACTCGCCCTCAGCAAGGGGGAGAGGGGCGTGGGGAGTAGGGGCCACATCCTATGCAGACGTAGCCAAATGCAAACCCCCTGCCCAGCCAAAAAGACATGGGACATGTTGAGCTTGTCAACTCTGTCCCATTTCCTAACGGGTTTAGATTATTCTGCAGCATGAGAACACGTCCTTTGTTTAGACGTTTTCATCTTTCAATCCCTTGAATTCTTCGATTCAATCAGGGAAAATCAATTCAACCGGCCTGCGAAAGGACAGCTTGATGACAACTACCCGATCATTTAAGAATTCACAACATGCCAATTCCCTGCCCTTCATTCTTGCGATGACCGCAGTATGGCTTTCTCTTCTTTACCCGGCCTCTGCTCAACACCGGCATGAGTCAGGAAGCGAAAAGCCCCCAATGCTTCTCAATGGTCTCGGCACTCATTCCCACACGATCACCACCCAAAATCCTGAAACGCAAAAGTTTTTTGACCAAGGATTGTCGCTGTTATATGGATTCAACCGGTATGAAGCGTTGCGTTTATTTCGACGGGCTGCCGAATTGGATCCGGAGGCACTGATGCCTTACTGGGGGATGGCCATGGCACAGGGACCTTACATCAATATTGATCTTGATGGAGGTATCCAAATGAAAGAGTCGTGTGAATCGGTTCAAGCCGGCATGGCGCTGCGCAGCCATGGCTCGGAACGAGAGCGCGGTTACTTTGACGCAGTGGCTTCGCGCTGTCCGGAGTATCGTCCAGCCGATTACATCCGGGTGATGAGGGAACTCTCACAAAAATATCCAGACGATCTGGATGCGGCCACGCTCTATGCAGAGAGTCTCATGATTCCAGTCCGCTGGAAATGGTGGTTACCTGATGGCACGCCAGCAGAGGGGATGGACGAGGCTGTGAAGGTTTTGGAAGCTGTCCTGCGACGAGATCCGGATCATCCTGGCGCCAACCATTACTACATTCATGCCGTGGAAATGTCGCCAACCCCGGAGAGAGCGATACCCAGTGCGCAACGATTGATGGGAGCCGTTCCAGCCGCAGGTCACCTGGTCCATATGCCTGGGCATATCTGGTTGCTCGTGGGCGATTATGAGCTCGCCGCCGAAGTCAACGAAAACGCCGCGGAACGAGACCGGGAATATATGAAGCTTACCGGAGTCTCCGGGAGTTCTTATGCGGGGTACTACGTCCACAATCTCCATTTCATTGCCTACGCCCGTCAAATGCAGGGCCGAATGACAGAGGCCATTCGTTCCGCTGAAACCATCAGTGAGTCAACGTCGCCGCTTGTCAAGGAAATGCCCATGATGGTGGATGCCTTCGTGTCGGCTCCGCTTTTTGCCTTGCTCCGATTCCAGCAATGGGATCCGTTGCTCGCTCTCAAGGCCCCGGATCCGCAATTGGTCAGTTCCACTGCCCTTTGGCATTTTGGACGAGCGATTGCGTTTACAGCCAAAGGGAAAGGTCAAGACGCCCTTCAGGCAAAGAATTCGTTTGAAGCTGCACGCCGAACTATTCCCAAAGATTGGCTTTGGCTAAATAACAAGTCAGACGACATTCTCGATTTAGCTTCCATTATTCTAGAAGCCCGAATGGCCGATAATGACCGGGCATCCATCCCGTATTGGGAGCGCGCTGTCGCGCTCGAGGATGCTCTTGTTTATGACGAGCCTCCTCCGTGGTTCTACCCGGTTCGGGAATCGTTGGGTGGGGCTCTGCTGCGCGCCGGCATGGCCGCTCAGGCTGAGGCTGTCTTTAGAGAAGGACTTCGCCGCCACCCTCGTAATGGCAGGATGCTGTTTGGTCTTATGAAAAGTCTCGCGGCTCAGCAAAAGATGGACGCTGCGGCAATGGTGCAAAAGGAATTCGAGTCTGCTTGGAAAAACGCAGACACAATCCTTCGCGTGGAATACCTCTAAATTTACCGCTGCTCTCCAGAAGGGTCGATCTCCTGCGAGGACGATCGGAAAGAACTCAAAGAAGTCGAATTAGTCTCTTGTAGCAGGCGTTGTCGAGGGGTTCGACGTCCCGGAAGGGGCGCTAGTCGGATGTCTTAGCTCCGTATCTGGGCTCGGATGTCTGTTCTCACACTGCATTTCAAATATCCGGTTCATGGTATGACTCACCGAATTGGTCGGGGGATTTCCCGACCAGGCATCCTTGCAGTTCGGTTCCACATCCGGAGCAGGTGCTCTTCGGTAATAGAGTTTTTCGCCATTTAGAGACTCGGGCAGGAGAAGTTCGGCGTCGATGAAGGGCTCTGAGTAACCATCACCCCAGTAAAATGGGGAAAAGAAACCCGGACTATAAAGGCGGTGGCGGGAGTAAGCCCCCCGGTAGGAAGACCCGACATTCAAGCCGCCAATCGCATAAGGTCGAATATTGGAGCCAGAATGCCCACGCCCCTCCCCGAAGCCAGCATGCCCGTGGTGTCCGCCCTGTTGGGATCTGCCTGCCCCGAAATTCCCGCGCCCCTGACCCTCCATACGACCAACAAAAAGCATGCCCATGAGCAGAAAAAGCGTTAGCGCTGGTTTCACAGCTTCCCCCTGGAAGAGAAATTGATCAACTCAATTCCTATGATTGTATTTTACCGCCAAAAGAAACTCTGAGTCTCACTTTTTTTGAAACTGCTGCTTCGGATTTATTTTAAATCGCTCTCCAGGATGAACTTCAGCTCATGATCTGATTTCTATTCTCGAAACGGTAGTAGAGGCAATCGATTGTAATCATTGAAGATAGCTGAAACACAATTCCCCTAACCATAACGCTCACGCAAGATGGTCGCAGCTTTTACCATCACCTCCAGCTTTCGGGTAGCAATTTCGACATTACTGACTGGACGTGAAGAGAAGGTGCCAAAACCACAATCAGGATTCAGGAAGATTCGTTCGGCAGGCAGATAATTGAGCGCCTCTTCAACACGAGAAACGATGGCTGCAACGGACTCGATTTCTAGGGACCGGGGATTTGTCACACCTAGCCCCAGCTCCTTATTTTCTGCAATTTCCTTCGAACTTAGCAGAGCCGCGAGCTCACCGGCCCGGGGTGTCGCAAATTCCAGAACCAGTTGCTTCACCTTTAACCGGGAAAGATACGAAGTCAGCGGATGATAAGACCCTTTCAGTAAAATGGCCTCCTGCTGACTCCAATTCCCCCGGCAAATGTGCAGACCGATTCGCACATCCGACAATCCTTCAACCACTCGATTGATCAGATCGACGGCAAATTCCAATTCCTCCGCCGGATCCTTCCGCGCCGCCAAGGCTGCGCACATAAACGTTCGGGTCTGCCCCTGGGTAAAGACCAATTCCGTCAATACCGGTTCGTCCAATTGAATGAAATCCGCACCTGCGTCGCGCAACTCGCAGACTTCCGCGCGTAAGAGACGCACAACGTCTTCGGCAAGGTCTTCTTTGGTAGGGTAAATGGGGCGAGTCACCTCTTTAACCCACATCGCCCTTGTCAGCAGGTAGGGGCCCGGAAGCGGAATCTTAATGAAGCGGTCTGTATGTTGACGCAAAAACCGAAACTCATTCACAGCAAGAGGGAGCCGTCGTTCGAGGCGTCCTGTGCACGTCGGATTGTTGATGGCGAAGGCGGGGACATCTAGTGTTTGAAGGATACGCTCAAACCCGGCCTTGTCTTCTACCCAATCCAGCATTTCAGCCAGCGAGGTCAGCCGCACACCGTTCAACTTTTCAGCCACAAATGAATAAAAACTGTCACGCCGCTGTTCCCCGTCGGTTACCAAGTCGACGCCAGCCTCTTCTTGCAGGCGCAGTACTTCAAGAATCGCGGCAGTGGCGATCCGTTCAAAGTCGGCCTCGGAAATCAAACCGCGTTGTTTCCGCCGTTGAGCGCGAAGAACTTCAAGAGAACGCGGCCAGCTACCGACAGTGGTCACGGGGAAGAGAGGCAGCGGTTTGGTCAGATTTATTTTGGGTGGAGTCGGTGGGGAAATCACTTCTCGAGATCTTCAAAAAAATGTTGTTGAGCCACTGCCTCAGTCAAAGCACGATAGCCACTCGTACGCCCTGGCAACCATGCCTTAAGCCCCTCCATATCCATCATCATGCGATGATCAGGATTGTTGTAGCTCATTCGGAACAGCGCCTCGATCCAATGTGCTTCCCGTTCGACTGGAAAGCTGTCTTTGACAGTGAAATTGCAGTGGTCGAAGGGTTCTGTCGTCGCCAGGGACACGAGCGTTTCGGGATTCGCCGTCCCATCCGCCTGCCACGTCTGCCAGTTCAGGTCCAGGATAGCACAAGCGTCGCAGTCACCACTTTGGAGGCAGCGCAAGGCCTCTAATTCGCCTCCAACATGATCTCCGTGTTTCCCCACCATCATGTCAAAGCGTCTTACTTGAACATTTTTATAAGGTTTCAGTCCCGCCGTGGCTAAATGATGCAAAGGAAGCAAAGTTGCCTGAGGGGAATCTTTGGCACCCGTCGCGACCGTCTTTCCGCGCAAGTCTTCCACCCGCTGAATGCCGCTTTGCTGCCGCACAACCCAATGGGTGATGCGATCGCGATCGGTGTCGCGCATAGCAATGGCCCGGCAGTTCCCGGAATTGCGCCGTTGCGCGTCCACCCAGGCTAGTGGCGAGTTCCAAGCGATGTGGATATGGCCGGCGAGTAAAGCATCGACTTGCAGTTCATAGTTCGAATAAAAAACCGAATCCATGGGACAGCCCTCGGACTTAAAGAAATCCTTGATGATCTCCCAGATCACGACCACTTTGGGATCGTAAACGACGGCTCCAACCAGGATGGGGGAAGGCATTCAAATTCTCCTTGAGTGTACTTTGTATCGGTGTTGACAGTTTCAGGTCAAAATAAGTTCATGCCGCATAATGCCCGTCCAATAAATTCCTGCAAGACGTCTGAGGTTGGCGCCATGACGCCGGACGCTCGGGCATCTCGGAAGTTGCGCTCTAAACTGAGGTGTTTACTGAAAGCCGCGCCACCGCAGGTCTGCATTCCCCAATCTGTGACACGGATAGCGGCCTCTGCGCCCGCCACTTTGGACCCGAGCACCAACAGCATCGCATTCGCAGCTCCCTCTTCTAGAGCATCCAGCGTCGCCAGCAAATAGGCCCGGGCACGGTCTGTTTCAATCCTCATCTGAGCCAGTCGGGCACGGAGATTGGGCAAATCCGATAAACGACTGTTCATATGTTCCAATTTCGCTGCGATTAAATGGGCAGCGGCCGTCTGCGTGGCCGCCTCTGCAATCCCCACCGAAATTGCGGCATTACCCAGATTAAACCAAGGTAATATCTCAAGCATGCGGGGAAAACCCTGACTCGGCTCACACAACGCCCGTTCCAGTGGAATCTCGCACTGATCCAAAGCCATGGGCGCGCTCGCATTCCCTCGCATTCCCAGACTGTTCCAGACACCACTTACCGCCACCCCGGCATCTCCCTTTCGCACCAAATAAAGGATGGTATCATTCGCTTGCTCGCTGCCGGGCATTCGTGTAGAGACCACATATCCATCTGCTTCTCCGGCCGATGTCACCCAGGATTTTTGCGCCTGCAGGAGAATGTTTCCATTCTTTTTGATGCCCTGGCTAACCGGAGCCCAGAAATGGCTACGCGAGCCTCTTTCGCTCCACGCTAGTGTGGAGAGATGCTCCCCGCGCGCGGCCTGCCGCAAAGTCTCCTCATGCCCTTTAGGATGGGCCGTGTAGCAAGCGCAGCCGCACAAGTGCATCAAATAGACCATCCCCGTCGAAGCGCAGCGCCGGGCAACTTCTTCGAGAACCGCACAGGACGTGCGCATCCCTTCACCCAGACCGCCATACTCCTGGGGAATCGTTAATCCCAGGAAACCGTGCTTGGCCAGGGCTTCTATACTCTGCCGCGGGAAACGGCCCTTTTCATCGACTTCCGCCGCATTGGGGGCAATCGTTTCGTCAGCGAGACGACGGATCTGGTCGATCAAAACGGTCTGCTTTTCGTTGAGTCGGTACATAATTCTCCTCGAGCAATTTGGGATTTATATTATTCATTTATGATGAGTCGCTACCATGCACGCTTAACTTGACAGTCCTCATAGTCCTCCCTCCCACAAATGGACGGAACAATGTCCATTCCACCAAAGATTCTCCTATCGTTCACATCCTATGAATTTCGACGAGAGGATAAGGGTAGGTTCATTGAGGATGGGACGGTTGCCACACTCTACTTGGCGGTGAATCCAAAATCAAAAACATTTAGACGGTGATCTGAAGCTCCAAAGCAAGATTTACGGCTCGCCGCAATGTGTTGACAAGGGGAGATTGTGCCAGCACCTCTTCCCAGATCTGCCGTAAGGTCGAAGCTTCGGCATCTGCGCTGACATACAGAGTTCCAGTGATTGTCTCGAAGCCAGGATGACCTTTTTCCCCAATCACGCCCAAAAACACCAGCGGATTGTTGAGGCAACCCGAAATGCTGACTTCCGTGTCATGCAGCTGGATTGCTCGTCGGGCGGCACTCACAGCAAATCCTGTGAGAAGATCCCCACCGAGGGCGCCTAGCAAATATTCAACCGCGCTCGGATGGGGGTCCGATGCTCTGAAACTGGCCTGCCCGCAGACAGTGAATGCCTGGTTACGGGCGTAGGCTGCGGCTTCCGCCCGATCACTTCCGCGAGCGCGAACGGTCCAACTATAACTTGCGCCTGAAGCTCGTTCGTAGGACTCGAAAGAATGGAGCTTAGAACTCCCGGAACCCGGCGATTCTGGGTTTTTTGTATCCACGACCTTCTCAGTCACCATCAGCAAGAGGCAGCTAGGATGAAATCGTCCTTATTTATTTCACGGCCTGCTCAATGGCCTCGACAACTTTTTCACTTTCGGGAGTATCTTTAGAGTCGAAGCGGGCAACGATATTGCCATTCTTATCAACCAAGAACTTGCTAAAGTTCCACTTAATCTCTCCCGCAAATTTAGGGTCGGTTTTCTCTTCCGTCAAAAACTTATAAAGTGGATTTTTGTCAGGACCTTTCACGGAAATCTTGGAAAACATGGGAAACGTCACTTGATAGCGAGTAGAACAAAAAGTTTTGATCTCTTGATCAGTGCCTGGCTCCTGAGCGCCAAAATTATTGGCCGGGAACCCGAGAACAACGAATCCCTGATCTTTATACTTCAGGTAGATCTTCTGCAGGCCTTCATACTGTGGAGTGTAGCCACACTGGCTGGCAACGTTCACCAGCAGAAGAGTTTTCCCGCGGTATTGATCCAATTTCACCTCTTTGCCATCGATGCTTTTAAGAACAAAATCATAGATCAATGGAGTATTGCCTCCTTTTGCTGAGTCCCCTGCCTGAATCCAAGAGGAAACACTCGCGAAAATAAAAATTAACACTGCTAAAATACTTGTCTTCTTCATCGCATGTTCTCCTGGGTTTTTGGGAATTAGGGCTTCCTAAATTAAAGTGTCAGTGATGTCCCCGAACACTGTCAGTATGTCTCGGGCTAAACAAAGAGGGGCCGGGGAGAGCACACTATCACAAGATTCAATTTTCAATATCGATGCCGGATCGACAAGTTCATCACCGCTAAATAGGCCGCCCCTAGTGGGGCTCAGGGTAAATGCGGGAAACGCGTTCTATAAATAGGTCGTCCCTAACGGGACTTCAAGTCTACACACCATAAACCCTTGAATAGCATGGCATAAAGCCCCGTAGGGCGACCAATCAATAGGCGGGCGTTGAAGATACATTAGCACCGCAAGGGGTGACCAGTCCTCGATACAAGGTGCCACATCCAAGAGAATCAAAAGAGTCTGACCCTAGCCTATTCTGGCGCAGATGGCTTTGACTTCCGTATACATCTCGAGCACATCATGCCCCATCTCTCTTCCCCATCCCGATTGTTTGTAGCCACCGAAAGGCAATGCGGCGTCGAAAATGTTATAGCAGTTGATCCAAACCGTTCCTGCACGCAACTTGGAGGCCAAGTGATGCGCTTTCGTAATATCCGATGTCCAGATTCCTGCAGCCAGACCATATGCGGAGTCGTTGGCCCTGGGCATGACTTCATCAAGATCCTTGAAAGGAAGCGCTGCGACGACGGGGCCAAAAATTTCTTCCTCGACCACTTTCATTCTTTCGTTTGTATTCACCAGAACCGTCGGCTCGACAAAGTATCCCTTACCCGGAATTTTGTGTCCTCCCGCCACCGCGCTGGCTCCCTCAGCAATACCCGCCTCCAGATAACCACACACCCGGTCGAGTTGCTCAGTGGATACCAGGGGTCCCATTTCGGTGGCTGGGTCAAATCCTGATCCTAGTTTGATCTTCTTGGCGAGCTCGGCCACGCCATCGACCACCTTGTCAAAAATGCTGCTTTCCACGTAGAGACGTGAGCCGGCGCAGCAGCACTGGCCATGATTGAAGAAAATGGCGCTGGCGGCACCCTGCACGGCAGTTTCGATGTCGGCATCTTTTAGAATAATGTTGGGAGATTTTCCACCCAGTTCCAGAGAGACTTTCTTAAGATTTCCGGCTGCAGCTTGGACGATGAGCTTGCCTACCTCTGTTGAGCCGGTAAAGGCCACCTTATCCACATCCGGGTGGCTGGCGAGAGCAGCCCCTGCATTTCCGAAGCCCGTAACAATATTCACGACTCCTTCGGGAAATCCCGCCTCAAGAATCACTTCCCCGAGTCGTAATGCCGTCAGAGGAGTTTGTTCTGCTGGTTTCAGGATAACTGTGCAACCAGTCGCTAAGGCTGGACCTAGTTTCCAGGCTGCCATAAGCAACGGGAAATTCCATGGGATGATCTGGGCAACCACACCCACCGGTTCGCGCAGGGTATAAGCGTGGTAGCTGGCTCCCGGAGTATAGGGAACCGAGATCGGAATCGTGTGCCCTTCAATCTTCGTGGCCCAGCCGGCCATATAGCGGAACAAATCCGCCGCTAGCGGGACGTCTGCTACTCGAGCTACCGTCAGCGGTTTGCCATTGTCGAGACTTTCGAGCTCTGCAAATTCTTCGAGGTGAACTTCTAATGAGATCGCCCAGTTTCCAAATCAAACGACCCCTCTCTGAAGGTGTCATCTTGGGCCACGGCCCCTTTTCGAAGGCAGACCGTGCTGCCTTCACGGCCTGATTAACGTCATCTTTATCTCCCTCGGCCACTCGGGCTAGAACTTCTCCAGTGGCGGGATTGTAGGTTGGGAAAGACTTTCCTGAAGCAGCTTCTTCCCAGCGATTGTTGATCAACAATCTTCCCTGCTTCGCCAGAGTTGAACTGACACGGGGATCAATTTGAATAGCGGGTGCATTCATAGCTCCTCCTTCTCACGGGTTCCTTTTGAACCATCTTGTTTGCAAGTAGATTCATTATAGATTTCCTTCTAGAACAACTCAAGCAAACAGCAGAGGCGTTTTGAGGATATTTGCGAACCCTTGTTCGTGCTTTTACTTTTCATCAGAGCATCGATTGGGGGTTGAGTTCGGACCCACCTGCTATTGTTGAAAGTTCGAGAATCTCGTCTGCCAGAGTCTTGATGAAATAGCGATCGTGCGAAACAAAGAGAAGAGTGCCCGGATAGTACGAGAGCGTCTCTTCGACGGCTTCCCGTGCATCGATGTCGAGATGATTTGTCGGCTCGTCAAGAAATAGCAGATTGGCTCCGCTGAAGAGGATTCTCGCCAAGGCGACCTTTGGCGCGTTCTCCGGCACTCATTGTTTTGTATCGGGACCATTCGCCTTTTCCCCGCGCAAACGCAGACAACCGAGGATCGTACGAACCCAAGTTTCGTCTGGGTTGACTGCAAGACCGAGCTCAACAGGCGACCTGTCAGGATCCAGATTTTCGCCCTCTTGCGCGTAATAACCAATTCTTACTTTCGATCCAATCTGAACGGTTCCTGCATCGGCAGGCATTTGTCCCAGTAAAACACGCAGCAGCGTGGTCTTCCCTGAGCCGTTTGATCCGAGAATCGCCCACCGTTCTCCTGAACGGACGGTAAAACTCAAATCCCGAAACAGCTCTTTCCCAGGATAGGCCTTGCTCAGGCCCTCGACCCGGAGTGCAACGTCAGACGAAGCAACCACATTAGCAAAATGGAGTGTAGGAATGGGATCTTCTTGCCAGGGTTTTTTGGCGATGGGCTCTCGACTGAACTCTCTCGCGGAGAATACGGGCTGTGCGAGCAACCTTGGCAGCCTTGGCTTCTATAGAAGTCATGGCCGGATCGAATGCCCCGGGGAGTTCTGGCCACTTTATTTGCCAGACCCATGCGCCGTCGAGCCGAATAGTCGGCGGTCTCCGACCGTCGCTGTTGGGCTTGATACTGCTCCCAAGCTTGTCTTTCCCGAAGATCACGCTGTTCAAGATAGAACTCATAATTCCCTTCATACACGGCAAAGCTTCAATGGCATATTTCAAGTATCCGACTTGTCGCTTCGTTTAAAAAAAACCGGTCATGTGATACCGCCAGATAGGCTGCATTCAGACGGGACAGATATTCCTCCAGCCATTCTCTAGCTGCAATATCAAGATGGTTGCTAGGCTCATCGATCAGAAGAGGTCTGTCGGGGAGAGCAATAGCCTGACGACTCGGACCGAGCGCGTTGACCACTGGACAGCAGGCCCATTGGCAAGTTTCTTCTCCTGGGGCTGAATCCAAGTCCCGCCATGATTTTTCTGCTTCTGCCTGCAGCCGGAATCCATCTCGCTCTTGGTATGTATTTAAGAGTTCAGCGTACCGGCTGGCCTGTTCACTGCTATCCAATTGAGACTCCAGGGCACGGATCTGTCGATAAATCGCTCCAAGCTCTGGGTTGGCCATCATGCAGATAATCCCCAAGCGACAGTTCGTCCGGCGCATTGCTCTCCTGCGGTACATAGCTCACACGGAGTGGATGGCGGCGGACAATGGAACCGGTGTTCGGTTCCAACTCGCCAGTAAGCAGGCGAAGCAAAGTTGACTTGCCAGAACCATTGGGACCGACAAGCCCAATATGGTCACCTGGATTGATTTCGAAAGAAACTTTTTCGAATAGGGGATCAGATTGAGAGGGGTGGCGGAAACTGAGACCTGAACATTCAGTAGAGACATTCTTTCCTCCAGAAAAAACAGCGATCCCTTGGGAATTCCTGGGAAAGCCCAGTATGCAGATTTGAGGATTGTGAATATCTTTACTGTCTCAAGCCAGTAACCTCCGTTTCCTGAGAGGGACAAACAATTTCATTACATTTTAGTCCAGATTAAGCTTCCTGTCCAGAGTCATGGGCTGATCATAAAAACTGCCTGAATCAGATGTCCAAGGCGTCAGAAATTGAATTTCAAAGCGAACTGGATCACTCTTGGATCTCCTGCCGAGTTGATTGAGCCAAACCCCGGTGTACCTAAGACGGCATTCGGAGCGTTGAGGGGTGGTGTGTTGGTAAGGTTAAAAGTCTCGGCCCGAAATTCGACGTTCATCTGCTCTCGGACGTAGGTTCGTTTGATCAACGCCAGGTCGACGTTCTGATAGTTGGGGCCGCGAACTGGATTTCGTGAGCTACTCCCCAAAGTAAACTGCGGCGCCACCAAGAAAGCAGCGGTGTTAAAAAACTGGGCCGTGCTGCGTTCATCACTGGGCAACTCCGGGTTGGCTACACGGTTCGGCCTTTGCGTCCCAAAACCGGCAAAAGCATTGAAATTGGTTGCCTGGGTAACGGCTAGAGGTATTCCTGATTGGAAGGTGACTACCCCGGCCAGTTCCCAACCGCGCAAGAGCTTCCCCGAAAATCCTCTGGGGTCAAAGCGGCGTCCCGGCCCAAATGGCAGCTCATAGACGTAACTGGCCACAAAGACATTGGGGATATCGCCCATGGAAAGGTCCCGTTCCAGCCTTCGATTAAAGCTATCTGCCACCGGGTAGTTGGCCACAGGACCTGTCAAAATGCTCGCATCAAAAACCGAAGAGGCGTCATCGATCAACTTCGAGCGAGTATAGCTAATTAAGAAAGAGAAGCCGGAAGCGAAACGCTTTTCAAGTTTCACCTGCAGGGCATTGTAATTGGTGTTGCCGACATTATTCCGGTACAAGCTCACCGCGGTGAAACGAGGGTAAGGCTTCAAAAGTTGCCCTCGGGGGATTGTGGGGTCACCCAAAGACGAAGACCGAGGAATCTCTCCGAAAAAGGGATTGGGTACCCGTTGGAGTAAGGCCGACCCCAAGCTGAGCTGTTCAGCGGTGAGCTGATTGATATTGGTATCAGGGATACCAATATGAGTGATTTTGGATCCGGCGTAGGCCACTTCAAATACGAAATTGCGGCTGAGCTCTTGCTGGATCGCCAGGTTCCATTGCTGGGCATAACCGGAGCCTAGTCCAGAATCCACCGAAAATACGCCCTGTCCCAGCCCGGCATCCGGCGTGAGAGGGCTGGGCGCCACAGTGGGTCCTTTCGCCAGCACAAATGCCGGGTTGATATTGTCTAGATTCCGCTGGTTCACAGTCTGAAGAAACGGGAACTGCGGTACTGTGAAGGGCGTCGTGATTCCGGCCTGTTCTAGCCACACCAAACCATAGCCGGAACGAATTACGGTTTTTTCCCTAAGCCGATAAGCGATGCCAAGCCGGGGGCCGAAGTCGTGCAACTGCAACTCTCGGGCACTCCGGGAAATTCCATCTTTGCCAAGATAGTCCATTTGTTCGGTTTGTAGGTTAAACACCGCTCCCTGATTATCCACCTCCGTCGACGGAAAGTTCAGGGTATATCTAAGGCCGGCATTAATCGTCAATCGAGGGGTGACTTTCCAATCATCCTGTATGAAATATTCCTGAATGGCGGCCCTGGGACGAAGAACGTTATTTTGCAGGTCAATCGAGAAGGTTTGCACCTGCCCTAAAAGAAAGCTAGCCAGGGAATTCCCTGTACCGGTCACTCCCGGCAGATCGGTAAATAGAGTACTAAAGCGGAATTGGCCCGTCGGAGAGGGAGGCTGGACCACATCCAGGCGTTCCCAACGAAAATCAAGGCCGAACTTAAGGGAGTGTCTGCCACGTAAGACGGAGAATACATCGGTAAGCTGCGTGACATCGGTGCGAAAAACAGAGTCCGTGTTGGGCGCAGGACCTTGTTGCTGAATGCCATCGATTAGAAAAGTGGGGAGTTCGTTCTGAAAAGCACTATTCGTAGGAATCCCCGGTAAATTCAAGCTTTCAGAGGGAGGACTGTTCAGCAAGAGCGCTCTACGATCGATGGATCGACGCGTGTAACCAAATCGGAGTTCATTGATAAATCGGGCATTAAAAGTATGCAAATAGTTCGAAGCTACGGAGTAACTCGGAGTCTGGGTCAACGCAATGGCGCCGCTCGTGATACTTCCGCTCCCATCCGGTAAAGGCGTGACGGGATTAATGACATCGTTCGCATAAGAAAAGCGACCAAACATCTGATCACGGTCTGAAAAACGATGATCGACGCGAAAGTCAAGCTGGTCTTGACTATCGCCTTCGTTGTCTATTCTGCGATAGTTGTTGGCGGTGCCCCCGCTGGTGGGCAGGGGATAACGTTGCAGCAAGGTCAGTGCTACGGGATCAATCCGCGCTTGGGGGATTGTATTATTGGCAAATGGATCGCGGACGAAGCCACCACCGGGCTTTGGCGCCGTGGTCGCCGGGTCATAGATTTTGGGGACACTGCCGGCAATTTTTTCGGTAAAGATTCCTTGGCGCTGGAACAGCGTTGGCACGGTGGAGACCCTCACCCGTCCAATGTCCTGGCGGGTTCCCTGATAGTCCCAAAAAAAGAAAGTCTTATCCTGAATGATTGGGCCACCAAACACAAATCCGAACTGATTGCGTCGAAAGCGCGGCTTGTCGGGATTGGATGGCGTCGGGGGAGCGAAAAGATTCCGCGCGTTCAGCGCTTCGTTTCTGAAGAACTCAAAAATCGAACCATGAAAACCATTGGTGCCAGATTTCGTGGTCAGATTTATAACTCCACCATTAAAACGCCCGAACTCAGCCGGCGGGCTGTTCGTAACGACTTTGAAGTCCTGGATGGCGTCAATGATCGGGAAATACGCTACCTGCCCAGGTTCAGGCTGCAGGACCGAGATACCATCAAACAAGTACTCGTTCACTCGCGGCCTGCCTCCATTGATACGCGGGAAAGAGGACCCAGGAGGCAACGCCACACCAGGAACAAGTGCAACTAACGGGATGAAATTGCGGCCATTAAGAGGCAAATCGATAATCTTGCGATTGCTGATGACCTGGCCTAGCGTGCCAGACTCGGTTCGAAGAAGGGACGCGTTTTCGGTCACGGTGACGATTTCACTTTCGCTTCCAAGCACCAGTGCCGCATCCACACGAATCAATTCTCCCGTCGCCAGCTGGATGCCCTCTCGCACATAACGTTTGAACCCCTGGGCTTCAACGGTCAGGGTATACACTCCTGGCTTAAGGTAGCCAAAATCGTATACGCCGGCTTGGTCTGTGGTCGCGATATAGGACTGGTTGGTTTGCAACTCCGTTACAGTTACCTTAGCTGATGAAACAATCGCCGCGGAGGGATCACGAATTTCTCCTGTCAAATCCGCTTGTCCCACTTGGGCATTTGCCACTGGAATTATAGTTAGATAAACACGGCTCCAACAATATGCCAAACGGTTTTTCGGATTATTCGAAGCACCTAAAAGTCCTCCCCTTCTTTCCGTTCTTGATTTACTTCACATCCACGAAGTAAAGTTTACGAGTAATTAGTCATTTTAAAAAGACAGTATGATAGCATAATTTTCATATCGAGGAGCTTTTTCAATGCGGGCAAAAAATAACCTGGCCAAAATTCGTCAGAAAAGTGGCCTCACGGTAGTCGCTTTAGCCGACCAAGTGGGAATCAAGCGACAGACTATCTATGCAATTGAAGCGGGGAGCTATATTCCAAATACTGTGGTGGCTTTAAAGCTAGCCAAAGCATTTGATGTTTCTGTCGAAGATCTCTTCTCAATTGAGGAAAATCCTGGGGTCTTGCAGACATTACGAAGAAGTCGACCTGCTCGTTTCAAATCTCGGAGAAAGCCTCCATCCTCGCCAACCTGTTCGTCTGTGTCGGGTTGACAAACACGTGTGGGTATCCCGTCCTCGCCCATTTCGATCGGGTTGCCGAGGGCCGACGGTATCGTGCTCAGTATGGACCGTTTGCGGAGGGCTACAGTACAACCATTGAATCTCGAAGCCACCCTCACCAAAAGCTTAGTGGTAGCGGGGTGTGATCCAGGCATGTCAGTCCTGGCCCGCCAACTGAACCGTTATAGCGATTTCCAACTTATCGTGGCGGGGTGTTCCAGTTCCCAGGCTCTCCAATGGCTCAAGCAGAAAAGAATTCATATTGCAGGAACTCACCTCCGCGATGAAGCCACGGGAGAATCCAACTTGCCGGCGGTGAAGAAGCTGTTTCCCTGTGGAGGTTATCGCGCGGTCACATTCGCAAACTGGGAGGAAGGCTTGGTCGTCGCAAAAGGCAACCCGAAGCGGATTCGCAACGTTGAACAGCTGGCGCGCAAGGACTTGATTTGGGTGAATCGTGAGCCTGGTGCAGGCAGCCGATTCCTGTTGGACTCATTTTTGCAAAAACACGGCATCGCAGCCGGAGCGGTGCGCGGCTATGAACGAATCGCTTATGGACATATCCCCGCTGCCTGGCATGTTTTCAGCGGGGAAGTGGACTGTTGCATCGCAGTGCGGGCGGCCGCACAGGTCTTTGGTTTAGGGTTTATTCCGCTCCTGAGTGAGCGTTACGACCTGATTCTTCCCGAGGCCTATTTCGATCTAGAGGCGGTTCAGATCATACTGGATGTGCTAAACCGCTCGTCCTTAAAGCGAGAGCTAGAAGCGCTCGGAGGTTACGATACCAGTCAAACGGGACGGATCTTGGTGTGATCCGAGACTCCTCCAACATATTGTTTCGAAGAGTTCCTATTAAGGATGTGTTTCGCATGAACAGAAGAGATTGCATCAAATCCTTAATCCTCGGGTTGGTGTTTCTATTCCCGAATTGGGACATTCAGATTCTTTCGAGATCCAAGGGCGGCAAGCCGACAGGACGCCGCTCAGGCTCCAAGAGAGCTGTTGGTGGCCGCAGCCGCCGACCTCAAGTTTGTCATGGATGAGATGATCCAGGAGTTTCAGAAGGATCATCCCGAAATCACAGTAAAGGTCGTTTATGGTTCATCAGGAAACTTTTATTCACAATTATCCAATCAAGCTCCTTATGATCTATTCTTCTCCGCAGACATTGGTTATCCTCACAAATTAAGTGAACAAGGACTGACATTGCCGGGATCTGAGTTTTTATATGCGGTGGGGAATCTGGTGATCTGGGTGCCCAACTCATCGCCCATTGATGTTGAGCGTCTAAAGATGGAAGCCGTTCGGGATGAATCGGTGCATCACATCGCCATAGCGAATCCCAAGCATGCGCCTTATGGGAAGGCTGCGGAAGTGACTCTGCGCTCTTCAACTCTCTGGGAGGTCGTGCAGCACAAAGTCGTTTTAGGAGAAAATGTGTCGCAGGCATTGCAATTTGTCCAGACTGGAAATGCCGAGATTGGTATTGTAGCCCTCTCGTTGGCTATGGCGCCCCGAATAAAAGACCAAGGCCGTTATTGGCAGATCCCGCCCGACGCTTATCCCCGCTTGGAGCAAGGCGGAGTCATTCTCAAATGGACTAAGAACCCAAAGCGGCGCTCAAAGATTTTCGCGAGTTTGTCACGGGATCAAAAGGCCGTTTGCTCTTGAAGCGCTATGGCTTCAGTTTGCCAGGAGATAAATAAAATTTGGACTGGGCTGCTATCGGTTTAAGCTTACGTTTGTCCTTTTGGACAACCTTCATTTTGCTGCTTCTGGGATTGCCCATTGCCCATTGGCTGACCTTTTCTCCCAGACGCTGGAAAGTGGCCATTGAAGCGATAGTCGCCTTGCCGATAGTGTTGCCCCCCACGGTCCTGGGATTTTACGTGCTGATTGCCATTGGTCCCAGGAGCCCTGTCGGGCGATTCTATCAGCAGTTGACCGGCGAGTTATTACCCTTCTCCTTTCGAGGCTTGCTCGTTGCCTCAGTTCTCTATAGCCTCCCCTTTGCGGTGCAACCTTTTGCTTCGGCCTTTAAGGTCGTCGATCGGCGTCTCATTGAAGCCTCGTGGTGTTTGGGAATTTCCCGATTCAGGACCTTCTGGCAGGTGATCATTCCTTTATCCATCCCGGGAATTGTCGCGGGGATGGTACTGAGCTTTGCACACACGTTGGGTGAGTTCGGAGTCGTCTTGATGGTTGGAGGCAATTTGCCGGGGATTACCCGGACCGTCTCGATTTCCATCTATGATGATGTTCAGGCTTTGAATTACAACCTGGCAGGTCAAACTTCCCTGCTGCTGCTTTGTTTTTCTTTTGTAGTTCTCGTCATCACCTATGGGCTGCAGCGGCGAGTGTCAACCGGATGGCCGACGACTTAACGCTGAAAATTGAGAAGCGGTTCCCGAGCGGGGCGACGGTCGAAGCGGAGCTGGAACTCCCTCAAAGTCCTCCATCAGTCACCGTTTTGTTTGGACCCTCGGGTTCGGGGAAGACCACTCTTTTGCGCTGCCTGGCGGGATTGGAGCAGCCCGACCGCGGCTTCATCTTCCGTGGTAAGGAAATCTGGTACGAGAGCAGTCGCGGAATATCACTTTCTCCCCAGCAACGGCACATAGGTTATCTCTTCCAAGAATACGCATTGTTTCCTCATAAGACGGTAAAAGGAAATTTGGAGTTTGGATTGACCGGCTGCAGCCGGGAACAACGAGCAGAACGGGTCAGTCACTTGATTCACCTCTTTCAGCTCAACGGGATTGAGGGTCGTTTTCCCCGGCAGCTCTCCGGGGGTCAGTTGCAAAGAGTCGCGTTAGCTCGAACGCTTGCTCCCCGTCCTCGACTTCTGTTGCTGGATGAACCCCTTTCTGCTCTGGACGACCCTACGCGAAGTCGCTTACGGAGTGAGCTCCGGCGTCTGCTCAACCAGGTTGGAATTCCTACCTTGTTAGTGACGCATGACCGCGTGGAGGCTATTGCTTTGGGGGACCGTCTGGTTGTCATGGTGGACGGACGAATCCAGCAAACGGGGCCGGTTCGAGAGGTTTTCAGTTTTCCCGCCAATCACGCGGTCGCTCAGTCGGTCGGAACGGAGACTCTGACCCCGGGCGAAATCACCGAAGCAAGGAATGGGTTGTTGACTGTGCAGGCAGGACAGGTCCGGATCACCAGTGTCGACCCCGGAGACCTTGGCGGGCGGGATGTCTATTTCTGCATTCGGGCTGAAGATGTAATTATAGAACGAGGACCCACGAGCCGAGACAGTGCCCGGAATCATCTGCCCGGCCGCATCACTTCGATCATCTTCGAGGGTGTTCTGGTAAAAGTGATGCTGGATTGTGGGATTCCATTATGTGCCCTTGTGACCCGGCAGTCCTGTGAAGAATTGAATCTCAAGGATGGAGACAAGTAACCGCTATTGTCAAGGCTACAGCAATCCATCTTGTGCCGCGCACGCCGGCTCCCGGTAATGGATCATGATCGATCTCTCAAACTCACTTCAACAGCTTAGCATCGCGCTGGGATTAGGCCTACTGGTAGGTTTGCAGCGGGAACACGCAGCCTCCCGTCTGGCCGGAATTCGAACCTTTCCAATGGTCACCATTCTCGGCACAGTTTGTGCGATGCTCGGTCAAAGCTTCGGTGGCTGGCCAGTGGCCATGGGCTTGGTGGCGCTGGCTGGCATCATCATTGTGGGGAATATTCCGAGTTCAGGGAGGGGTCTGCCGATCCGGGTTTAACCACGGAAGTGGCCATGTTGCTCATGTTTGCGGTCGGCGCCTACCTCGTCATTGGTCACAAAGAAGTAGCGATTGTCATCGGTGGAGGAGTCGCTGTCTTGCTCCAGGCCAAGGGGCAGATGCATGGAGATCGCTCGAAGACTAGGCGATGAAGATCTCAAGGCGATCATGCAGTTCGTGTTGTTGTCCCTAGTGATCCTTCCGATCCTGCCAAACAGGGCTTATGGTCCCTATGCGGTGCTGAATCCACATCATATCTGGCTCATGGTGTGTCTCATCGTTGGGATCAGCCTCGGTGGCTACATTGTCTATAAATTCGTCGGGGAAAAAGCCGGCATTGTCCTGGGGGGTATCCTGGGCGGCCTGATCTCTAGTACTGCCACAGCGGTGAGTTACGCGCGACGCACTGCGGAAACCCCTAAAAGCAGTGCCGGAGCGGCAATCGTCGTGATGATTGCCTCAACCATTGTATTCGTGCGCGTGCTGCTGATTGTCGGTCTCTTGTCACCCGCATTTTTCCCGGCCGTGTTCCCTCCGCTGCTTCTCATGCTGGCTCTCCTCGCTCTGCTGTCTTTGGGGATCTGGCTCTGGGCTCGCCAAGAGCAAAGCGCCTATGCCGATTCAGGAAAATCCTACTGAACTCAAGGCAGCTTTGTGGTTTGGTCTGCTCTTTGCCATTGTTCTCCTTGCAGTAGCCGCAGCCAAAGAGCGTCTCGGCCAAGGCGGGCTTTATTTCGTGGCCGGCCTCTCGGGACTGACCGACATGGATGCCATCTCTCTGTCAACGGCTCAGTTGGTCAATTCGGGAACACTCGGTGCCCGCCAGCGGGTGGCGGATTATTCTGGTGGCAGCCTTATCCAATCTGATTTTCAAGGCTGCGGTGATTTGGATATTAGGACATCGGCAATTGTTCGTCAGAATTGCAGTCCTCTACGGCGTTGCGCTAATTGGTGGAATACTGCTGTTGCTCTTTTGGCCTTTCTGAGACCAGCCTCCCGAGCTTCACACGGAGCCAATAATATGGTGGTCTCCGCTGAATGATTCAAATCCGAGCGTTCCTATTGATCTAGCCAGAACTCTATTGAAATTCAGAATTCCTTGACGTCGCAAATGACGCGAGGGCGACAATGGATCCAGCCGAAAAGAGCGGGAATATGAATTGAACCCGCACTGCCATAGTCACTACCGGAATCCCTGGCAAACAAAGGTGCCATTCGAAAGCATGAACTCCATCGAGCGTGTCCTAGCGGCAATTGAGCTTCGCCCTCCTGACCGTGTCCCTGTGGATTTGCATAATTTCCAGCCTGCGGCTTATGCCACGGGATTGCCTCTGAGTGAGGTCTTTCGAAGTGGCGAACTTTTAGCTGAAGCCATGCTGAAGGCCTGGAGGGAATTCGGCCACGACATGATCCTGCTCGAGAATGGCACAGCCTGCAACGCGCAGGCCTGTGGAGCAACAGTGGTCTATCGAGATGAATCGGCTCCGGCAGTCGAAAAGCCTTTGATCAGTCGGCTGGAAGAGGTTCGCGATCTTCTGGTGCCGGACCCCTATACAACCTTTCCCATGTCTGAAATCTTGAAGGCCACCCGCATATTATCGAAGGAGTTGGGGGACAAAGTCTGGATCTGCGCCCGAGCCGATCAGGGGCCCATGGACTTGGCCGCTCAACTGCGTGGGATGAGCGAGTTGATGATCGATATTGCCCTTGGCGAGCAAGAAGAATGGGTTCATGACCTCCTCGATTTCTGCCGGCGTGTCGCTACTCGTTATGCTTACGCTCTGATCGAATGCGGCGGGCATTCCACTTCAATTGGTGAGCCTGTCGCTGGACCTGACTTATTGTCACCAAAACACTATCGTCAATATCCGTGGCGGCATGAAAAGGCGATGGCGGAAGAACTGAAGCAGCACGGAGTCATTCTACACAACCATATCTGCGGGAACACAACGCGAGATTCTGGAGGATTTTATTTCGACCGGCGCGCAAGTCTTAGAAGTGGACCATAAGACCGATCTGCATCAAGATCAAGGAAGCCGCCCGCCACAGGACTTGCCTCCTAGGCAATATTGATACAGGATTGCTGGCCTTCGGCAAACCCGAAGATGTGGACGCTGCCTGCCGCGAGCTGATTACAATTTGGAAGCCGGATAGCGGATTCATTTTAGGGCCGGGTTGTGCCCTGGGGACCCAAACACCGGCAGACAATATCCACGCCCTTGTTGAAGCAAGTAGAAAGTATGGTTGTTACTAAATAATCAATCCGTGCACGAGTTCTGTGTGTGCGCCGTAGGGCCGAAGCATTTGTATGACGTGAAACGATTGAACGGCACATATCACCGCAAATGCTTTGCCCCTACCATGAGTTCTTTGTTCTAAGAAAATGAATCCAGAATCTCGGACCACTCCATTGTCGCCCTCTGAACGAGAAGATTTCCGTAAGCGGTTTGAAAAACGAATCGAAACTGTAAAAGCGAAGACGGCCGAAGTCTTTGCGTTTAAGAAAGTGGATCGGCCCCCATTCGTGGTCAATAGCGCCTTCTACTGGGTGTTTGGCCTGGACACAGAATCCTTTCCGGCTGACTACTTTGACGATGCGGGAGTGATGACTCACTTCCAAGAGCGCAGCTATTATAATCAAATCAGGGAAATCGAAGATGACTTCGTCCCTTATCTCATGCCTTGGTTTGGCACTGGAGTCGCCGCATCGGCTTTCGGATGCCAAATTGTATTCCCTTCAAAACAGGATCCGGCTGTCGACCCTCGTCATTATCCTGTCAGAACGGCTGCAGATGTCCGGAAGCTTGAGATCCCCGATCCCGAAAAAGATGGGTTGATGCCCAAGGTTCTTGATTTTATGAGTTATATGAAGACCCATAGCTTTTTGCCAATCGGGATCACTGATTTTCAAGGACCGTTGACCACCGCCAATCAGCTTATGGGCTACGATAAACTCATTTACCTGATGCAGGATGACCCCGTCGCAACTCACGAGTTAATGGATAAAGTCACTTGGGCTTTGATCCGGTGGGTGAAAAAGCAGAAGAAAATCATCGGCGAGCCCGCCCATGAGTGCATTTCCGATCAGCAAGTCTACACGGGTCGCCATGCTGGCATTTGGTTTTCTGACGATGACGCCGTTCTCATGTCAGCGAAGACTTATCAAGAATTCGTTGTACCGTACAATTCCAGAATCTTAAGGGAATTTGGCGGCGGATGTCTCCACTATTGCGGCTGCGCGACGCATCAGGCAGACAACTTTCTGGCAACCGAAGGACTGCTGGCCATCAATAATTATTTGCTTCACGACACCAAACGCTTTCATGCGCTGCGCGCGAAATTGCAAGGACGAATCGCGCTATTCGCTTGTGATTTTACACCTATCGACTTTGAAAGCTATTTTCACCAGTTGCTGGATGGCCAAACATACGAGGGTCTGGTTGTCCACTCGCAATTCTCGCCTGTCGTGGGTCTATTAGGCGATGGCAAATATTCTGCTCGTCCACCGCGACTCGTGGGCCGGTCGTAAGTCAGTCTTTGAATCCTTGTCCCGGTTCTGGTCTAGTCCTGTGTAGGGGCGGAGCATTGGTCATGAGATGAGAAGCCATCCCAGGAGGTCTCAGCCGCAAATGTTTCGCACCCACTTCAGTAAATGGCGTTTGACAACCGATTAAATACTGTACTAAAGTCGGTTAATCCTGGCTGTCAAGATATCGACTCCTGGTCTTCACTTGGGTTCTTGGAGCCACCAGTCAATTGACTTGGGTAGCTTTTTGTTTGTTTTAGTCTTTTAGTATTGATCCCGGTGAGATCATGCGAGATGACATCCTGCCTTTGCCTCTGTTCTTCCTTTCAAGCTCTGCGGTATCTCAAATTGGTCCGATGGAACTCTCTCTATTGTTACCCACTCATCCGAGGCTTCCTCGCAAAACAGACGCAACTTCTCAGCGGGACAAAAATTAATCTTCCCAGGCACATACAGAATTTGAACGTGTTCATTGATTCGCTGCGGAAGCAGATTGACCTTGAATGGTGAATGGTCAAATTTGCATTCCCTCGTTCGATGAACTCTCTGAGTTTCGATAGGAGTCTTTATGCACATCCTCTTGTATGTTCCTGACAACCAGATCACCAACAACTTCGTCCCACAACTTTGGCCCTTTGTGCTGAAGCGACTCACGCCAAGTGAGCATCGCGTTACCATCATCGATGGCAACGCACAACACTATACAGAGCAAGAGCTGGTCGAATTTATTATTCGCGAAAGGATTGAGTTAGTCGGCATGGGCTTCATGACGCGGATGGCGCAAAAAGCCTATCGCATGGCAGATGCCATTCGCTGTGCCACCAACTGTACCGATCGTGATGGGAGGCCCTCACGTGACCGAAGTCCCGGACGAACCGTTGGGACTGACAGGACATCCACAATATGCCGATACCGTCGTCCTCGGTGAAGCAGACGATACTTGGCCGTTAGTGGTTCGAGATGCCTCTCTCGGACGATTGCAGAAAGTCTATGAGCCCGCAAAACACGAAGGAAAAGACGTAAAACCGACTCTTAAAAATTATCCGGCCATGGCCTGGGACAAAGCTAATTTGACTCTTTTTGATATGATGCGTTTTGTCCCGAGAACGGCCAGGAGAGTATTGAAGGCAATCGGAATCGGCTACGAAAACGTTTATATTATCCCCATGGAATCTGGCCGAGGCTGCCCCTATGGGTGCGAGTTTTGCACCGTGACCGGCTTCTTCGGAGACGAGATTCGATTTCGGGATAATGACAATGTCATTCAAGAATTACTGAACTTGAAGGCCATGGCCAAAGAGAAGAATGCCTTGACCATGGTCTTTTTTATTGATGATAACTTTGCCATTAATCGTAAACGGACGAAGTCTCTTCTACGCGAGATGATCAAACAGGATGCTTGCATGCCTTGGATCGCCCAGATCAGCATGAATCTCCTGCGAGATGAGGAACTCGTACAATTGATCGCGGCCAGTGGCGGGCGTTGGATATTCATGGGACTGGAGTCCATGGATCCGGAAAGCCTCAAGGTGGCGCACAAGGAATTTAATAAACCGGAAGAATACCAGGAGATTCTAAACTTGCTCGCCAAGTACCATCTGTATGCAATTACCTCGTTTATTTTTGGAATGGAGGGCGACCGGCGAGGTGTTTCCGAGCAAACTTACCGTAAGATCGATACCTGGCCGCCCGGATTGCCGGTATTCGGAATTCTCACCCCTTACCCCGCTACCCCTTTGTACTATCGTTTGCAAAAAGAAGGGCGTCTGACTCGGCCGGAACACTGGCTTGACTTTCAGGCCTTTAAGTCTGCTTACATTCCCAAAAATATTTCTGCTGATGCAGCGGAAGAGGAAATACGGCAGGCGTGGACTCATTGCTACGATCCTGCGGCATTTCGTCGGGCACAAAAATGGCTGCTGGATAATCAAAAGACCTTTGGCCCGCAACTAATGCATTTTGTCGCCCGTCTTTTGTTTCGTGGGATTTACTTTCGTCAGATGACTTGGCGGACTTGGATTAAACTTTTAGTCGAGCAATCTTCCAACTATTGCCAGCGTTATGAAATCCGGCTTAATGGCCCAGAGGAAAAACAAGATTCGTTATTCCGTCACCGGGGGCATTCCAACTCCGGATGAAGTCTCGCAGATTGCAAACGCCACAATCACAGAATAATTCGTCTTGTAGGGGCGAAGCATCCGTCAGCTAACGGATGCTTCGCCCTTATGATTGGCGTTTGCCACACAGCAGATCCTTCGCCCTTATGAAATTTGCAGGGTCTGATCCCAGGGGCAAAGCATTCGCCTCAAAAATATTGGAGACCATCAGGCTGAAGTTGCGAATACTTCACCCCTACAGAACTATTTTGGTGGGATTTTCCTTGTCAAATGCCCACCGTAGCGGGTTTTCGGATATGTATTGTTGAGCCTTCAACAGTGACTTCTCATTCCGAATCACTTGTTCGTAATAATTACGTTGCCACCATTGGGTTCCAGTACTGTTGGTCCTCTGATTCATTTTCCGCGTCGAAACCGATTTGAAATTCTGGATGATGGCTGCCAATGAATTTGGCTTCGTGCCAAGAAATGGAGAAGGGGGCGAAGCATTGGCCCACGAGATGGATGTAATTCTGGATGTTTCAGCCGAAAATGCTTCGCCCCTACGCCTGATAATCCCGTGAATGTGATTCGGCATGATCACATAGGCATCCAATTCAATCCCTGGAAAATGTTTTGGCAGAGCCTGCCAGGTTCTTTCTACTAGGTAACCAAAGGCTGAAAGGATGATCTTTCCGTCTTCTTCACAGCCCAATAGGCACTTACGCTGATGCGTGCAGATCGTCACAAAATAGGCGCCAGGCTGAGAATAGTCATAACTTCGCAGGCGAATCGAACGCCGATGGTCTTTTTCAGGATCAAATGGCATTTGTTTCAAACAAACCGCTTGTAGGGGCGAAGCATCCGTCAACTGACGGATGCTTCGCCCTCGTGATTGACGTTTGCGACGCGCTTGATCCTTCGTCGCCCTCGTGATTGTCGTTTGCCACACGCTTGATCCTTCGCCCTTGTGAAATCGGCAGGGTCTGATTCTAAGGGCAAAGCATTCGCCTCAGAAATGTTGGAGACCATCACGCGGCAGTTGCAAATGCTTTGCCCCTACACTGAATAATGATTCAACTTCTTCTGTGCAACGAGGATAGGATCTTGACGACAATTTTGCTCAACGGGTGTTCTCCCCCCAAGTGGCAGTTCGGGAGATGACCTTCGCCTGGGAAAAAAACTGCAAATCGGCCCGGATACATGGAGAGTTTTTCGTAATTTTCGGGGAGTTCATAGAATTCAACATCTTTGGATTCCAGATAGGGAGTCGCTACATTTAAGTTGGCGATGGGTGCGTAGCCAATGCTCTCCATACCCGCATCCAGATACTGCACGTCTATGTATTTCCGGTGAGATTCAAATTGCCCCGCCTCATCGGGCCGTGATGGCGCACGAACGATGATGGCATAGATGTCGTCCCCATCGATCGGATATCTTCCTAGGGGTAATTCCTGGTTTTGATTTTTCTCCAAGAACTCGAAAGCTCCTTCCAATCCAGCCAATCCACTAATGTTCTTCCATTGCTTCAGCTCACCCACAATCATGATTTCCTCCCTAACGGCGGTTCATTGAATTAAGACTGTAACTTTCTCGTTCGTGAGACTCCTTCTGTCTGTGCAATGGAGAGAATACATCGACTCTCTTCAGGATCACAGGGATTATCGATAGATGATGACTTCCTCCCAAATTAGCGTCCATACACTTTTTCTCAGGGCAGCCTCTTGGCCTACGACGATTCTCTACGGACTCAGGGGAAATATTAGACTGGATAGTGAAAGTGCCTACACTGGCAAATGGTTTTAACAGTACAAATCTTTTCCCAACCCCCTGGACATGTGTAATTTTTGCTACCTCATCTCACGACCTCTCCAGGGACCTCGCCTCTCCCACACTCCCTAGTTCTTGTAAAATCATGTTTTATAAGTACTTGAGTAGAGCAATGACCTCAGCTAAATAAGTATATTAATGGTCCATTGCTTGCATCGTAAGTGACGCCTTATCTGCTCGATGGCTCAAGCACGACTTCGGATCACATCTGGAATAAGACAAGAAGAATGGGACTAAAATGGTCATCACCGGCAAGATGCTGGGTCGTTTCCTCCTGAGATCCATCACTGGTGTACTTCTGGGGATGCTCTTTATCTATGCCCTTTGGCCCTGGTTACCCTTCCGCCTGCGGGAAACGCGGCCCAAGACTCTCATTTTTTATGGCAGCAGTATTCTAGAGCGGGTGATGAAGCAAGTCGCTTTTCCGGCCTTCGAGAATCTCTGGTTCATGAAATCCGGCGAACGACTCGAGATAATCAGCTCCTTCGCTGGATCCGGCACAATCACGAATCAGCTTCTGCTGGGTGTGCCAGCTGAAATGGCTTTGCTTTCCCTCCAACTGGATGCCCAGAGACTCAGTGCCTCGCATTTGATTGAAGATCAGAGTTGGCATCGCCTGCCGCATCGAGGGGTTCTCAATCGTACTCCGATTGTTTTGCTCGTTCGGCCCGGAAATCCCAAAGGAGTTCAGGATTTTGCAGACCTGGCCCGTCCCGGAATACGACTCATTCATCCCGATCCCTCGACTTCGGGAGGGGCCAACTGGGCGATTGTGGCCGAATACGGCTCTGCCCTGGCTCTTAACTCGGGAAATTCGCCAGCCGCAGCTGACATGCTCTCGGGCATTTGGAACAACGTTGTCGCTCGCGCTTCTTCAGCTCGTGCGGCTCGAACCATGTTTGAAAACGGTTTTGGTGATGTGTTGGTCACCGACGAGCAAGAAGTTCTCTTCGATCGTTCCAAAGGCATTTTGCGGGGTGAGATTATCTATCCGAAAACATCTATTTTATGTGAGAACACCTTGGTTTTATTAGACAAAAACATCCCCCCGGAGGGACGTGGTCTTGTGGATGCCTTCGTCACATTTTTGTGGAGTGATCAGGCTCAACGGATCTTTGTCAATTATGGCTTTCGAAGTATCAATGACTGCTTGAATGAAGAGCGATCCGATTTCGGAAATATACCCGATCTCTGTTCCATCGAAGAATTTGGAGGATGGGGGAAAGCCAAATCAGACATCATTGAGGGAATCTGGAAGAACCAGGCTCTAAAGGGAATAAGGAGATGAATGTGTCTTTTCTGGGTTCACGGAATATACGGTTAAACCGGCCATCCGCCGCTCTTCCTGTCGGATTTCTGATTCTTTTCTTACTTCCCTTGTTGATCTTGCCGCTGGGAGCGATCTTCTTTTTTGCCTTCAAAGGAGGCATATCTGCTTTCGTTGCGGCTTTGTCAACCCCTGATGCCCAGTTTGCCTTGCGCTTCAGTTTTCTCATCGCCTTCGCTACGGCCACAATTAATGCTGCCCTCGGGACTTTTACTGCCTATGTACTCAGCAAATTCCAGTTTGTTGGCAAGCGGCCCTTGAACATCATGATCAATTTGCCTGTGGCAATTCCCACAGTCGTCGTCGGGACTTCTCTCCTGTTACTGTGGGGCCCCATTGGTCTTCTAGGGCGTTGGATTGATCCACTTGGCCTACAGCCGATGTTTACGCCAGCAGCCGTCTTGCTGGCACATCTATTTGTGACCTTTCCTTACATGCTGGGAGCCGTAAAACCACTTCTCGATGAACAAGAGACCACTTACGAGCAGGCCGCCTATACGATTGGAGCCAACCGTTGGCAAACCTTCTGGTACATCATCCTGCCTTCGCTGAAAGGGGGTCTCTTCAGCGGAACTCTCTTAACTTTTTCTCACTCTTTGGGTGAATTTGGGGCTACGGTTCTCGTTTCAGGTAATCTCCAACTCAGAACACAGACCGCACCTTTATATATCTTCTCTCAATTTGAGGCGGGCAACATCGCGACTGCTAACGCAGTGGCGGCCCTTTTAGCCCTCGTCTCATTCTGCATATTCTTCCTTCTCATTCACTCTACGGGCCGACCTGGAAATGCTGGAGACGATTTTTGATTGACTGAAGAAAATGTCATGAGGGGTACCGAACACACATTTCATGTCCATCATTCTGAAACAGCTCACCAAGCGATATGGAAACCAGACAATCGTCGACGATCTTTCGCTCGACATTCAGGATGGGGAGTTCTTTGTTTTGTTAGGGGCTAGTGGCAGTGGCAAAAGTACGATCCTGAAGATGATCGCGGGTCTTTCAATACCGGACGGAGGAAGAATCTTGCTGGGGGGGAAAGATGTCACTCAATGGGTTCCCCAAAAACGCAGAATTGGATTTGTATTTCAAAATTACTCAATTTTCCAACACCTGAATGTCGCCCAAAATGTTGATTTCGGGATGAAGATCCGCAAAATGCCAGCAGCCGACCGGGCGCGAAGACTCGCCCAGTTGCTCGACCTAGTCGGACTGCCCGGTTTCGGAAGCCGCTATGCAAACCAGCTTTCCGGAGGACAGCAACAGCGGGTAGCTCTGGCGAGGGCTTTGGCCTATCAACCCAAGGTCTTGTTGCTCGACGAACCCTTCGGGGCGTTGGATGGGAAGACGCGCACCCAACTGCGAAGGAGCCTTAAGGCAATCCAACAGAGGCTCCGAATCACGACGATCTTGGTGACTCACGATCAGGAGGAAGCTTTTGAGCTAGCAGACCGGATTGGGGTCATCGAACATGGAAAGCTTTTGGAGATTGGCGTTGCGGAAAAACTTTATGGAAAACCGAAGACGCTCTTTGGCGCAACGTTCCTTGGCAATGGGACCGTGCTCGTCGGGAAAGTCAAAGATGGCGCTGGGTGCTTCGGTCCCGTTCGACTCCCGATACCTTCATCTGTCCCGCATACCGAGGGAACGTCGATACAACTGCTCTTCAGGCCTGAGCATGTGATTCTTACCCCCGAAAAACCGGACAATGACAAACCATTGCTCGGTCGGGGTGAAATTATAGAGACGAGTTTTGCAGCGGCCTCTCGGCGAGTCCGAGTGTCCCTTCCTCGATTGACTGAGACCCACCAGATTTCTCCCCCGCTCCCATTCGGAGAAGAAGGACTGCGGTTCGACGCTATTCTCCCTACAGATTTAAAGCTGCCCGAATGTGATCCCTGGATCAGCTTAAAAGAGTGGCACATTCTGGAGCAACCACCGGCCCGTCTGTTGGTCTACGATGATGGCAGAGGTCCCATAACTGCGCTGAAAATAGCCCGTCAACTCGTCGAACGGCTAAATGCAGCGGCTAGTTTAGTTGGAATTAGCCAGGACTCTGAATCGGGTGACGCGTTTATGAACAGACTGACGAAACGTCAGAAAAAGGCGGGCTTTTCCCATGCTGACTTGCGTCTCCGATACGGAAATCCCGTTCACCAAATCACCCGTGAGCAGACGGAAACACTTTATGAGATGTTAATTCTGTCGGTCAAACCCAGACTGTTTGGAAGATTCGATCCCCGCCCCAATCGAATCAGTTCAACGCTCATGAGAATCTTGAAAAACGCGACGATACCGGTGCTCGTGGTCAACGGAAGAAGCCATGAGATGGAACGCATGGTCATCTACTTGGCAGACGGTGAGAAAGACCTGATCGATGTTCTTGTCGGAGGCCGGTTAGCCCAGCGTTTGGGACTGCCGGTAACGCTCCTGCATTTGGCTTCAGCCACAGACAAGCTAACCCCTGAGACCGAATCCCATCTGAATCGCGAGCTTACAGCATTGAAAGAGCTTGGAGTCAGCTGTGATTTGAGCCTTCGTCAGGCTTCCACACCTGTGCAAGGGATTATCGCTGAATTCCATACGGGACATCATGAGATCCTTGTGATAGGACAGCACAGATCCGGACTCCCGCAAGAGTGTTGCCGTGGATAGCTTGATCCTTCAAGTCCTGTCTCGCGTCGATCGTCCGGTACTGGTGATCCCGTACAAGGAATCCTCAGATCAGCAGCAGGAGAGAATCTGATCGACACGTGCGTGATGAGAACAAATCGTGTTTCCGATGATTTCTCCAGACCCGTGTTCAATATGGCGTGTGAACTTGGACTTCTGGCAACAATAGTTGCTCAGATGCAATTCCCTTTTCAGGCAAAGAAATCAATACTCTGGGGTGCGGTCAGCAAAACGATTGGTAATTTTTGCTGATCCAAAGTCAAACCATGTAATTTTTCCGTTGTCGTTTGCCTCTAGCTTCCTCTAATCCTCAAGGAAAACAGAGAATGGAGTTTGGCATGATTCATGCCCTAAAAATATGTGGTAGATCAATTGTTGCGATGATGGCTTCTGCAGAGATTGGAAATTCTTGCACGATTTGTAGCCAAACCAGATCTCTTTAGGCAAACAACCATTAAATCCGTGCCCAGTTGCTTTCGCGTTTCGAAGGCAAATCGGATAACCGCAATTAAGTACACTGAGACAAGAGTATGGATCTAGAACGAATTGTGATCCTGAGTTTTGCTTTGTTGTATGGAGTATGGGGATTGTTACTCATCGGTCATTCATTGCTGCAAATGCGGAAAAAATCCTATATGTTTAAATCCATTGATGACAAACTCACGCAAGATGTATCGGCGGAGGTTGATGAAACCAATAAGGTAGCCTAGGGTTAAGCTTGACAAAGCTGAACGCTCTTATCTAGGTCGCATGGGACCTTTTCTCAATCGCTCGTCCGTTGATTCTTTCAACCATGAAGGATACTGATACTGGATCCCCACCTTCGCTTCTATAGTCCTTCGAAATGCTCCGCTTTAGCAGTCCTCGGGGAGCGCGTCTGTTCTAGATCTTTTACTCCACACGATAAATGATCAGACATTCAGGCAATTCCGAATGAAGTTGCCTGTACCCTTCTTCCGTAACTTGCGTTTCGTAAATATGAAGTTGCTCGAGATTCTTGAGCGTGGCCAGGTGGGCTAATCCTTCATCGGATATGAAGGTATTGTTTAACCAGAGTTTCTTAAGCTTGGTCAAGGTCTGCAAATAGACCAGACCGTTGTCAGTGATCTTCGTTTCGCCAAGGTGGAGTCCGGTGAGATTTGTTAAGTTTCCCAATTATTTCACCCCGCTATCAGACACGTTATCGCCACGAAGTCCAAGATAATTGAGTTGCGACATTTTGCCCAACTCCGCCAATCCCGACGTCCGTCACCTTTGTCCTACCGATGGGCAGATGCTGGAGGTTATTGAATCCTTGCAACACCTTCATTCCGGCATCAGTCACTTGCGTACCGTACAAATTCAGCCATTCGAGTTTTTTGAGGCTTTCGAGATAGCGATTCCCAGAGTCACCCATCTGGGTTTGTTCCAAGGAGAGATCCGTCACGTCTGCGAGCGAAGCAATGAGAGACAAGTCCTTGTCCTCAATTTTGGTTCGTCCATGTTCACGTCAACAACACGTCCTGACTCCTTGAAAATACGGCCTCCGAGGCTCTCCAGCTTTTCAATTATTTGTTGCTCCGACAATTTGATCCCCGGCTGTGACAAACTGGATTCTTGGCCGTAAGCGGCATGGATCAGCACTCGACAATCAAAAAAGAAAGAGTAGCGATCGGGAAAGATAGCCCTATTCTTTTGGAACTGGTGGGCGGGTTCACACAAATCAGTGACGTTTCTAATTTCGCTTTCCGCACTTCCCTTCATAAATCCTCCTTTTTACTCGATGGAGTGGGGCGGTACCATCCCCCGAGCTGAAGGACTGCTTCGCCCCTCCCAAAGTGGATGCCTGAATGCGCCCCGCATGACTACAGAAGCTCCAGCCGGGCCGTAAAATGCCGGAGAAATGGCGCTTCGTAAGTAAGTCTTAGCCCGCGGATTTCATCTCGCTTCTCCCATACTTTCAAAATAGCCTCGATCACGTAGTCCATATGACTTTGCGTATAGACTCGGCGGGGGATCGCGAGCCGTCACCAAATCCATTCTCGCATGTTGCCCAAACATGAGGGACCCGATTTCAACGGAACGGATCCCACGCCACCAGATAGAGCTTATTGGCGAGGGCCACCCCGGGGAAATTTTCCGGGGGGATGTGAGGCAAGAAGGCCCGGGCATCAATGTAGATCGCATGCCCTCCGGGGGCTGAACGATTGGCACTCCTCGTTCCGCAATGTGGCTGCCCAAATAGGCTGTGGAGACGATTCGATACTTTAAGTAATCCTCTTCGAGGGCTTCTTCAAGTCCGACCGCAACGGCCTCGAGATCGCGCCCTGCCAAACCGCCGTAAGTGGGGTACCCTTCCGTCAGGATCAGTAGATTCTCCTCCTGCTGCGCGAGACCGTCATCGTTGGTGCAAAGAAATCCCCCAATATTTGCGAGTCCATCTTTCTTAGCCGACATGGTGCAGCCGTCCCCGAGGGAGAACATCTCACGCGCAATTTCTCGGGGTGTCTTGTTCTCATACCCCTGTTCCCGCAGTTTGATGAAATAGGAATTTTCCGCAAAACGGCAAGCGTCAAAATAAAGCGGAATGGAATGACGCCGACAGATGGCCTTAACGGCGCGCATATTTTCCAACGAAACAGGCTGACCACCACCCGAATTATTCGTGATCGTCAACATGACGAGGGGAATCCGAGCGGCTCCAACCCGGTCGATGAGTTGCTCTAACTTGCCAATGTCCATGTTCCCCTTGAAAGGGTGGAGATAAGCCGGGTCGCGTCCCTTCCGGGATTATCAGGTCGAGGGCTTCAGCGCCAACAAACTCAATGTTGGCCCGAGTGGTGTCAAAATGAGTGTTGTTCGGAACGATATCCCCTTTCTTGCACATTACTGTAAAAAGGATGCGCTCAGCAGCCCGGCCTTGATGGGTTGGGAATGACATGTGAAAAACCAAAAATATTCTGAACTGTCTGGCGAAAGTGTTCAAAACTGTGGCTCCCAGCATAACTCTCATCGCCTACCATCATGGCAGACCATTGTCGCGTGCTCATGGCGGCCGTGCCTGAATCAGTCAAGAGATCAATGAGAATGGCATCCGCCGGAAGCAGAAACAAGTTATGGTGAGCCCGGAGAAGCAACGTCTCGCGCTCATTCTGGGATGTCCAACGAATGGGTTCGACCGTCTTGATTTTGAATGGCTCGATGATGGTTTTAAATATCTCGGGATTTATATCGTGATTCGTGAGCTTGCGTTCGGCCACGGTTTCTTTAGAGGGTTATCATGCTTGATTGATCATCAGTGGGTGTTAATCGGAAGCTCGATCATGATAATTATCATTCACTCATCCTGCGCCCAATCACGTGGACAAATGTGGAGCGCTGTTTCCATTCCCAATCGCAAGTGTCGTTCATCTGCATCGACTTCATATAAAGAGCTACTTGATAAAGAAGTAACCACTAGTGTCTCGATAGTAAAGATGGTAGGCCGTTTGAAGGAGATCATTCTTCAACCCACGCCCTTTTAGGATACACATGTTCCCTGTCAACTCCTTCTATGCGACGCTCGCGTTAAGGTTTTTCAGGCATACGGCTATTTCACTTCATAACGCTTTAATTCAGGGTTTGGACATTGGAGTACGGGTGCATGCCATCGAACGCCGCTGACGACCATGCCGGCATCCGAATGGTCGCTCGGGACACATACATCGAATCCACCAGGATGGGATCTTCTGCTGAGGCGCACCTTGAATGTGGCTCCAAAGGCAGCACCTTTATCCTCGGATGGGGGAGGGTCTGCCCCAACTTTCGGATCCCCTTTGTAAGTGCTTGACGATTCTCCACTGGACTGTCCTTGTCGGCAATTGAAAGATATCTGGATGCTCGGAAAGCTCGCGAAAATTTGGCTGAGTCTTGCCGACAACGATTGCAGATTTTTCCGGGTCAGGTGGGTCTGGTATTAAAAGCCAGAATGGATGGACCCTCAGCAGATTTCCTGCACTTTTGGACCTGAAGGAAAGCGGTATCGGAACCTGTTGCAATGAAATCCTTCATTGCTTTTTTGTCGCAATCGAGAGACCGGATGAAATTCAGGATTGATCTCCGGAATCTCAGATAACCTCCAGATATCCTCCCCGGAATTGACAATCGCCATTCCTTCGACAACGGTGGCAGCTGCCGTGTGATTCGTCTTTTGTACTTCGAGGACCACTCTTGCCGCAAATTGGGGCATGGACATACCCGACTGAGTCAAGAGTACATTAACCTGTCCAGGTAAGACCGGTCATCATTTTGAATAGCCTCGCGCAATCCACGCCAGAGTCCTTGCTCCTTAGCATCTGGGGTTTTCATCAGTTGAGACTGCAACTCTGAACAGCGCAATTGCAGTTCTGTCATCATTCTTGCTAGAAATACGAGTTGAACCAGTTCTGGGGATTCCGCCGGCGACCGATGAAGCCGTCAGAGTTCTTTCATTGCGCGGTTTGCGGCCTTCATGAGCTCGAAGACCTTGTCAAAGAGACCCATATATAGTTTGCTGGTCTTCACACACGATTCCCACTTGATGGAATTACCCGCAGGATCGGTAAAAACCTTGATCGTACGGCTCGCACCGTAAGCCGAAGAGCAATTCGTGAGCCTCCGAGATAGTCTTGGGATTTCCACTGGAGGCTATGTTGGCGATTCCCAGCATCATCTTGGCATCAACGGAGTCCATGTCCTGGGCAATGCGGCTCAATTCCATCTGCATCCTGATCAATTCCGTCTGCAAGAATTTCATCATTGGATGCAGGAGTCGAAGCTGTGGGCGGAATGAGAATGGCAGGGGTGGCTGGTGCTGGCCTAGACTTGGAAGGGTTGCGATTAGGATGAGAGTCAGGATCGTCATTAACCGCCGAAACTTCATTTTTCAGTTCCCATATGAAATCGACTATCCATTGGATGAGGGTCTCGGACAGACAGCGCAGGTGCAATCCTAACCAGGGTGAACTCACCCTACATCTCTTAGCTTACACTCTTCTCGAATTTCTCTCAAATTACCTTTTCCTAAACGGCGTTCCAAACTCTGGCGCAGCTTTGATCTCACCTCATCAGCTTTGCCGAGAATACAAGATGATGAATGGATTTGGCTTGAACCCAACTTTCAGTTTCACCGTTGCCGCGAGCTTCGATTATTGTTTAGACAAGAAGCTGTGAATGACCGTTCTCGCGGGAAACGAGCAAAGTAAGGATGGCAGTCTGTTGTCATGAGTTTATTGGTTGGACGCACATTCAGTTCGTTGATGATCGGTCATTAAAATGGCTGAGACGTAATTGGCCAGAACTTCATTCCCATTGGGATTGAGGTGAATATCATTGGGCCAAATACAGAGGAATCCCGATTTTCCGCTTCTTGAATACTCTTCAAGGGATTGATAACAATGGCCTCTTTGACTCTTTGCCGCAGTTGTTGGACAAAGGGATACTCATTTTGCTCGATCCAGTCTGGTTTTCAAACTTCGCACCCAACCTTTTCGTTCTCTCGAGGTAAGCCTGGCTGACCTGACATGAATGGGGGATTACCAGAAGATAGAGAGTACAGTCTGGCGCTTTAATGGAAGCGATCCATTGGAGCTTCTTCACTAGGAAATCAAAATCCTTGATACGATCGTCGAGAAGAAGAATCTCTTTCTCGATCAATCGCGGATCAGCTATTAAGAATCAATTTTTCATTGTTCTGAAACTTGTCTGGTGAAAATTCTTCATGACTTGCGATAAACGGATTTTGGGGCTGGTAGGGCCGATAGCCCGGTGGCCAATGCCCTTGCATTAACCTGGCCCAAACGGTAATTAATAAATGCCAGAGAACGAAAATTATTAGAAGCTTCCCCAATACAATATTTCTGAATCAGAGAGAGAGTTTTCCAGTTGGTCGGATAAGTGATATCAAACAAATCATTGCCGACATAAATCTGGACCATCAACTTGGACGGCCGAAACTGTTGAATTCTTGATTTAGCGATTAGGAGGCCTGAACAATCCCAGAACCCGAAATGCTGGAGTTGATGATCCTGAGGCAATGCAACTGAGTTCGCAAACTGTTGAGATAGGATTCGTTCCAAGCTGAAAAAGAGTCTCCAAAAACAAGTAACGTTGGCTTTTGGGAGGAATCATGGAGATCGTTGTCTGAATTAAAGGCGATCAATTCCGGACGGTAGAAGTCGATTACCTGAATCCGGTAGGCTGACTCTATGAGAATCAGACTGGCAAGGAGAGACAGCTCCGATAACCAGAAACGGAAAAATTAGATTTCTCCGAGCGGAGAATAGCATTTTAAAGTAAAGCCCCTCGGCTATCATTTACGTGATTCAAGAATATTATCCATGGGATTGACTGAGAATTGCCGGTCTAATTTTCAAATCTTATTATTGTACATTTCGATAACTGTGGGGCGGAACTAATATTCCTTCCCTGTGCGCGCACACCCCTTATCCGACAATAAATTCTATCTCCTTTTCTCAGCTAAAGATTGCAACCTCTATTGAAAACATCATATTCTCTTCTTTACTTCTTCGCCGCGGCAAATGACCTTGCCGAAAGCGAAGCCAGAGTCAAGAGCAGGGGTTTTGAATGTCCACTCTCCGCATCTAACCCTAAGGAGAGAACTCTCCAAAGCTGTCATTAATGTCCCCAAACTGCTCGAAGATATGAAATCAGGCTTCCGCTGCATTAGCAAAAGATGAACTGAATGCTTCTTTAGACTGAAATCACGCTGGCAGAAGCTTGCATTAACAACGATAAACCAATAAATGTCTTGCGGTTTACGCCTCAAAAGGAGCTCGCGATCCAATGAAACAAAAACCCGGCAACAGGAAACTCCTGCAAATCCCCGGCGTGAAATACCTGTCCCAGACAAAACCTCAAGTAGAACTGCCTGCAATGATTAGCTGGCGAATGCTGCTTGTTGCTGCCCTCAGTCTAAGAATTCTCGTTGGTGGATCATTAACTGCCGGGCCAACGGGTACCGGTGTGCTGCTGCCTGACGGGCGAGAGTTTGTTTCCTGGGAAAAACCGCTCCAATTTTCCAGGACCTACTATGTGGACAATAGAAACCCTCGCGCAAGTGACACGAACCCGGGCACGACAGAACTGCCTTTTTCCACCGTAAACAAAGCTGCACAGGTACTGCAACCCGGCGAGCGAGTGGTGATCATGAGTGGCGTCTATCGGGAGTTTGTGGATCCAAGACGCGGCGGCACTGGCCCCGACAAGATGATCAGTTACGAATCTGCTCCTGGCGCAAATGTGATGATCAAAGGTTCTCGGCTAGTGAAGACCGGTTGGGCAATTTCCACAAGTTACAAGTTGGGCCCTCACCCGCCGCCTCGCTCCATAGTGAAAATTTACGAGCGACGTCTGGACGACCTTGATTTCCAGGGCTACAACCCCTTTGGCATGGTAAACATTATGCAAGACCGTGTGTACTTGAAGCCCAAGCCGGAAGAGTTGAGACAGCACCTGCTTCGGCGTGGGATGGTTTTCGTCGATGGGAAGCGGCTGGAGCAAGTAGAACTCTATCAGGAGCTCGCTAAGAAAGACGGAGCCTTCTGGTGTGAGCACGACGGGCTTGACAATCCATCTGCGGCTTTCCGGGGATGCTGACCCTGCCCAGCACGAGATCGAGTTGACAATCCAGGAGCAGATACTGGCCCCACGGACGCGGGGACTGAGTTACATCCGGGTGAAAGGTATCGCCTTTGAACACGCTGCCAACGCGTTTCCGGTCCCGCAGCGGGGAATGGTGTCAGCAAGCCGCGGGAATTTCTGGATCTTCGAGGATTGCGTGCTGCGGCACGCCAATAGTGTCGCACTCGATATCGGTGCGCAGGATTGGGATATGGAATACCCTGAGGTTATTGGGCACAGCATTGTGCGCCGAAATCACATCATTGACGCCGGTGTGTGCGGGCTAGCAGGGATGGGCGTGCAGGATACGCTTGTCGAAGGGAACCTCATCGAACAAGTGGGTTATCAGGACGTGGAGTTATCTTGGGAGACGGGAGGCATCAAACTACATTAACCAAGGACTGTCTGTTGCGGAACAATGTCATTCGCCATACGGTCCATGCGGAAGCGATCTGGCTCGACTATAAGAATACGAATACAAGGGTCACTGGGAACGTGATGGGTGACAACCTGGAAACTCTGCGAGGCGGAATCTATCTGGAAGCCTCGCAATTCCCCAACATGCTGGATAACAACATCATTTGGAAGGCGACCGAAGGCAAGGGCGGAGGTTCACCCAACATGTCTCCCCATGGCGGATGGGGGATCACAGTGGATGGGAGCGACGAAACTATTATCGCCCATAACTTGATCGGCTATACCCAGGACGCTGGCATCAAATTTAGGAACATCGAGGGGCGGATCGTCGGACCGCGTGGCGGCACGACGCGCCGGAATAAAGTCTTAGACAATGTCTTCTACCACTGTGGCAAGGCTATCGACCTTTCTAATCCTGACAACACCGTGGAGGGAAACCTCTATCAGAAAGATTGGGGCGAGGTGATGGAAGAGACACAGCCATTGGGTCGCGGGCTGAATTGGCTTTCTTGGTTACGCCACCCTTAATTCTGGATTTGGAAGCATGGCAGAAGTATTTCGGCTTCGACAAGACTGGTGCTTATGCCGATATGAACATCGAAGTTGACATTAATGCGCTCACCCTGAAGTGGTCTTTTTCAGGAAATACCCCTCGGGCGGCAACGGGTCAGTATTTCAAACGGGATCTGCTCGGTGAAATGGCGGGCGAATTCCGCAAGCCTGGCCCATTGTTGAATTTGCCAGCGACGCACAACCCAAATTTCCATCGATCCACGTCACCTTGTGGAATGACCATGGCCAATCTTTATGGCTCTGGAGCTTTGAATGTGAATCGCTTCCATGTTGGACGACTCGGGTTATTCCACTTCGCTGGAGGAGTGTAGGGATGGAGGCATTGGAGAAAGCCGGGAACGGTATACCAGAAAGGTTAGGAACTCTATGAACCCATCGATGATTTGCAATCCCCTATCATCCCCGCAAGACTAGCCCTGTTGCGTCAGCTCCGCTTTCGAATTATGTCCCAGTGTAGGCTTGCGTTGGACTGGGCTCTTCATCAGAACCAAAGATTCTCAATTCCTCATGCTCCAAGTATTCTTTCAAGAAGCGAGCGTCAACGTCAGAAACATCAACAAATTCAAACCCATTCCCGGCTGGGAATACTTCTTGTTTTGTAACTTGAGAGCCAGCAGTCGCCCGGGCAACTCTCGCTTTGACAAGCAGTTTGGAGCTTCTCCCGGGAGGGTAAACGAAAGTTCAACCGCAGTTCCAACCGGGTCGGGGATATGGTTTTCAACGAAAATACCGTCTCGACTTAGATTCCTTGCACAGAGTACTTTGGTCTTACCCTCCAAAGAGGATTGGACCAAGAAACGAGCCGGGACCCTTCGGGAGCGTCGCAAATTTTCACCGCTGGGCGGAAAAATGTTCGTGAGGACGTAGAGTAGTTCCTCTACAGGCCGCTTCTTATTAAACGAGGCGACAATTCCCAACTCTCGACGAGTCCGCAGCAATAACTCCTCCACAAGGGTATCTGTTGTGAGAATGATCTTCAGGTCCTTGGTATATTCTTTTCCCCGGAGTTCCATCAACAGGAGGTAGCTATCCCGGTCTTGAAAACAGGTAATGTCCATAATCAGAATATCCGTAGTCCGAACCGAGGGGTTGAGTTTCCTTTGCATGGCGTCCCAATCGGAACATGAGTCAACATTGAACCCCGCTTCGCCAAAGAGACTTACGGAAGCGCGCAAAAATTCCGCATCTTCATGGTCGACAACCAATATTTTAAGTCTCGACTCACTCACAAATTTCCTATTCTCTCGGCACTATTCACTCGTGTGCCAAAACATGTCTGATCACGAAACAGTTTCACACTACTTTTAATGACCAGAACTTCCGCCTCCTCAATTTCGGCTAAAGAACATTGAGTGAAGCCTGGAAGAATTTTGCATAGAACTTCCTTGGTCATTTATAAGGCACAAGAAAGTTATCGGAATCTACCATAGATAGCTTACGAATATTTGATCTATTCTTGGCACATCCATTGAAATCGGAGTGCTATAACTGGCCATCATGAACTGGCAAATTGGGGATAGTTTCAATGTCAGGGACTGGAAAGATTGACGAGCGTAGGGAAAGCCCTGCTAGGGTAGAGGAAATTATGCGACGTGATTTGTCTGGCGGGTTGAAGCGGTCTTAATACACAGGTCTTGCGATAACCTCCGAGCATCTTCGCCAGACAAGACTTCGAGAAGAGTACGAAAACTCTGCAGAGACTCGCGTGACAGTGTATTGAAATCTTGCTCGATTTCAACAATTTCCCGCCATTCCTTCTGGTCCTGGCTTTTGGTCACGACGATATCCTTGATCTTGGAAATCAAATAACGGCTGGCGATCGATATTCCCTTGCCGAGGATGTAAATTCTCATGCGAAATCGCTGTTTTGTAGAGACAACGACCTGGTTCATTAACCTGTGAAGGTGCGCCAAACTGACTAACTCTGCCAGATGAAAATCCTTGGGAACAAGCGGTTCAACAGGTGCTATGGCGCTAACCATCCTTGAAAACTTAGCCATGACGGATAGCAGAGAAAGAAGATCTGGAGTAAATCTTTCAATGACCTCACAACCTATATTCAAGAATCGGATGGCTTCATCAATATCACCCAATTTCTTGATGCTTAACGCTTCGTTCATGGCTACATCCAGCATTAAGGAATGGGATTCAACTTCTTTGCGGGCAGATTCGAATAGAATTTGTCCTCGAGGACTTAGCAGGGCGTGCCATTCTGAGCGCACTTTACGTTCATTCCGGCGCCCTAAAAGAAACAGGAAGATCCACCCCACGGCCAATAATATCAGGGGAATCAGTATCCTTATCATTTGCCCAATATACTCTCGTCCAGACGACCATTGCAAGCACAAAGAATATAGAGTTCAATAGACTCACTCTATTCCTTGCGGCCTCCCCAGCGATTGCAACATAGGCAAACCCTAGAGCAACAGGCAGTTGCGAAAACAAGTATCCAACCAGCAGAAACTTATAATCTGTTGCGACCTCAATGCGATAATAAAGCGCTGAAAACACCATCATCAAGTAGGCTAAGCACGTAGTTTGCAACACTTTAGAGTGTAAATCAAAGGGAAGAGACCCCCACCAAGTTCTGGATTCCGCAGGCAACGCAAACGCGTAGACAACAAACAGGATGCCTGTTATGCCAAATAAGGCTCGGTTGGACCGTTGGACTTTCGGGAAAAAACCAAAAATATTCTTATTTAACTCAATGAGCATTCCAATCTTAATCAAATCCAATAGAAACTCTTTGAGGTAGTAAAGTTGCCTCCTCAACTCTTTTTCGCTTACAAGATAAGAAATCACAATAGAGGAAATGAATGAGACCAGTAGGTATAAATAGAAGGTAATACACCTCCGGAACCGTTGGTGACGTAATCCAATCAGGAGGAGAAAAAAGTGAATCACCTGACCAATCGTTGCGATTGCCTGCTGGAGTCCGCTCATACCCTGATAATCCCGTATATCCTTGTTAGGGCAAAGGAAGATTCGTCGGAATCTTCCCTGCCCCACGTGAGGATTTTCCTGGAAGCCCCTGCGACTTGAAGAAATACGAGAGCGATTCTACCAGCAATTAGCTAACTCTCTAACCCAGATCTAACCAATGCTCAAATTTGCAACGGGCGGAATCCCTTCAGAGCCATCTCTGATCAAAAGAGCTTGTGGCGGAATCCCTTCGGAGCCGTCCCTGATCAAAAGAGCTTGTGGCGGAATCCCCTCAGAGCCATCTCTGATCAAAAGAGCTTGTGGCGGAATCCCCTCCGAACCATCCCTGATCAAAAGAGCTTGTGGCGGAATCCCCTCAGAGCCATCTCTGATCAACAGAGCTTGTGGCGGAATCCCCTCCGAACCATCCCTGATCAAAAGAGCTTGTGGCGGAATCCCCTCCGAACCATCCCTGATCAAAAGAGCTTGTGGCGGAATCCCCTCCGAACCATCCCTGATCAAAAGAGCTTGTGGCGGAATCCCCTCCGAACCATCCCTGATCAAAAGAGCTTGTGGCGGAATCCCTTCGGAGCCATCTCTGATCAAAAGAGCTTGTGGCGGAATCCCCTCAGAGCCGTCTCGAACTGTCAATTCGGCAGATCGTGTCAATTCAGGCCCAGCAAAAAGCTTGGACGGGCCGATCGAGTTCGGTCCGGCGTATCGAGAAAGTGGTGACGCTTGTGTGCTTATTACCTTACCTAAACAGGTGCTATTTTTAGCACATATTCCAAGAAACACTAACCCAATGATGAGAACTACGTTTTTCGATCTCATTTTTTCTCCTTTTTATTGTTGATTGTGGAAAGTTAATTAGGTGTAAAATACGGGGTACTCGGAACGTTGATCTAGCAGACTATGGGGCGCGGATCATTACTTCCGTTCTCCTTTCGAATAGCTCCTGGTTCTTCAGTTTTCCGATCAAGAAAGAGTCTTCAAAGAAATGGGTTGTTTTTAAGAGAGGCTGTTCAAATGGTATAATACCGTGTCGGTTCTTGCACAGGGAATATGATAATCACAAATTCCGTGAAGAAAAGGGGGAAATTAGTCCATGAAGGAAACCAAAATTGAGCTGATTGATCAAATATCGGATTTGGTAGAGAGTATTTTAGTCCCGGGGAAGCTGCTCCAGAAGCTCTTGTCTGTGGTTGTCAAGATGTCAAACTCTGAGCGAGGCGCTATTTTCGTCTTAGATGCAGAAGGAAATTTGGATCCGAGAGCCTTTATTGGAGGGGATCCGGCGTCCATTAAGACGATCGAAGTAGTCTGTAACCATTATCTGGCAGAGCTCCGCAACAATCCGAATGTCATTTATATTCCCGACACTCGCAAGGAAGAGAAGTTTCGAAAGACTGCGGCGTTCAAGTGGATCGATACCCTCTCGTTGGCTTCCGTTCCCTTGCGCGTCGATGGATCCTTTTGTGGGATTCTTTATCTCGACAGCACGACGAATGCCCGATTATTCACTTCTCTCGATAAAGAAAGATTGGTTCGGTTTGGGAAATTGGTGACGAAGGCGCTGCTGCATGGGCAGAAATTCCCTGATATGGATCTGAAAGTACCGACGATATCAGTAAGCGATTTTTTGGCTGAGCGGACGATTGACGAGATTGAGCGTCAGCAATTGACTGCGATTCTTGAAAAGAATCATTGGAATGTTACCCGCACATCTCAGTTCATGGAGATTCCACGTCGGACTCTCTATAACAAAATGACGAAATATGGAATCAAGCGAGCTCGTCGTCGCAAAACCATCCGGACAGCCACAGCCTGAGATTGAGGCCAAATAGGGGTTTGCAGAATGATCTGCAAACCGGGTACAACAAATGAGAAAACGTATGATCGTTTTGGAAGAGAGCTGGGCTGTTCATCAGGGGATCGTCCGAACAGCTCTAATTATTCCTGCACCTTCGAATCTTCTCTCCCTGGTAGGCAACTTTTTGGAATAGAGTTCCGTTATCCGCACTTCGCCACGATCACAATCCACTAATCGACTTCGACCCCATTCATTCGGGGGGGAAGGTAATCCGCATCCAACCACGTACAATTCCTACAACCTGATCTAGAATTTAGTGACCCATTCCGCTTTTCAAATTTCAAAGTGAGGCCATTGATCATGATTTCAAGAAAACTGTCGATTGCTATTTTGCCTTTTTTTGTCTGCCTGGTTTGGGCCGATCAAGTGACACTTAAGAACGGCGACCGAGTGTCTGGAAAAATCCTGAAGAAGGATGGAGCCAGCCTTGCCTTTAAGAGTAGCGTATTTGGAGAGGTCACAATTCCGTGGGAAAAAGTCGAACAGGTTACCTCGGATGAGGACGTAACCGTGGTCTTACCGGACGGGAAGTCGGTTCTGGGAAAAGTAGACACTCAAGACAATAAGCTGGAGGTCACCACGCCGACTACGAGAGAATCCGTCCCGTTTGCCAGCGTTTCTGCCATTCGCAATACGGATGAGCAAAAAGCCTACGAACGGCTGCAACATCCCAGTATCTTCAACCTCTGGACCGGTTATGCGGATCTAGGCGTCAGCCTTGCCCGCGGGAACGCCGACACAACGACAATCAACTCTGCCATGAACGCTTCGCGCGTAACCCGCACAGACAAGACCATAGCCTATTTTAACCAGATCTACGCAACCGGAAAACTGGTCGACGGGACAACGGCAAGCACCGCCCAAGCCATCCTCGGAGGTTGGGCCTACGATAAAAACTTGAGCCCTCGCCTGTTCGTCAACATCTTCAACAATTATGAATATGACAAGTTCCAGGATTTGGATTTGCGCTTCGTCATCGGAGGAGGCCTTGGCTACAGTGTCATCAAGAATGAACGGACCCGATTGGATCTGCTCGGAGGAGCCGATTACAATCGTGAGAAATACTCAACCCCGTTGACCCGGAATTCAGCGGAGTTATCTTTTGGTAATACTCTCACCCATAAAATCTCTAAGGCTACGTCTCTTACCCAGGCTCTCCGGATCTTCCCGAATATGACAGATCTGGGACAGTACCGAATTAATTTTGAGTTCGGTACCGTAACTACCTTGACCAAGTTGCTCGCCTGGCAATTGACCTTCAGCGATCGGTACCAAAGCAACCCGGTTGAAGGCCGCAAAAACAATGACATCCTTTTCACTACCGGGATTCGAGTCAACTTCTCGAGAATCAAACAGTGATGATTACGAGGTTGAGACCCACCCCTGCACCCCTAAAGTGTGAAGAAATTGTAGCGGCGCTCTATGAGCGCCGGTCAGGCCGTTGAAATGAAAAGAAATGGCGCTCATAGAGCGCCGCTGCAGCCAATTCTTTCACAGCTTCCCTCCAGCGGAGGGGAATTGAGGCGACTCCCCTTCGCGGAGGAAAGATTTGGGTCGTTTACTTGCGATCGATTGTGATTGGAATCTCCCGTGGCGACGTATTGCTTCCCTCTACAATCAGCCGGCCGTGAACCTGCCTTCCCTGGCCCGGCGGCAGGAATAGATCCAGAGCGAGCGACTTGCTTTCTTCCGGCATTAAATCGAAGTAATTGTCCTTGTAGAGGATGAGATAAGGGTTCCCGGGCTGGGCCTCGTCCCATTCTGCGCGGACTCGAATCAAGCGTGCGTATTTTGTTCCGTTGGTAAAATTCAAAGATGTGGATGCCCGATTACCCGAAGCCGTAGCCTTGACTGAATCCGCCGTGTTAACCGTTGCGGGTGCCTGGTCTTGCAGCATTTCAAACAATGGCTTTTCCCGCATGCTTAGGATTTGGCCAAAATCTCCCACTGGCTTCTCGGCTAGTAGCAGCCGCAATCACCCTCACGAACAGGTCAAAATAGGCTTTAGTAACGGGATGGGTAACAAATTCCTGATCCAGTGCATACGGAGCGTTAAGTTTGGGGTCCCAGGGAGATTTTTTTTCCGAATAGACTGGGGTGAATCCCGTGAAAACGACAGTCTTCCCCTTCCCGTACTGCCCCATCACCAGCAGTGGCCGTCCTGAGATTGTGAGTAGCTGTCTTGTGCCGGGTTTCAATTCCACATTATTAAACCCGGGCAGGCCGTACAGCTTCCATTCAGTGTCACTCAATCCTTGCCCTGCGTCTCCTGCCACTTGAATGTCTTTAATCTCCAGGAAGGACTGGGCCAAGATGTCAGCAGAAGTTTTGATATGCTTCTTTGACTTGCCCGAAAACGGCATCGTTGCGGTTGTGAAGCGATACCGGCAAAACCTCCGCCAGCGGCCGGACATCCAGCAAAGCAGCCCGGCCAAAGCCTCCATGAAAACTTCCTGGCCCGCCGGTATGGATGAACCCGACTCCTTCTTGGATGGCCTGTTTCAATCCCTCGGCCATTTCATTGTCCAGAATTTTCCACAGTGAATCGAAGCATGCCAGCCAAACCACGTCATACCGCTTCCGGATTTCTCCCGGATTCCGCAGCTGAGCAAGATCGAAGACAGAGTTCTCCTGAATCACATCCACATGAACCCCTACTGCACGGAGCATGGCCGCAATCGGAGGGTTGTATTTTTGTTCTCCGATGAGGAGCACATTAAAGGGGCGAGCGAAAAGTTTCGGAGTCACCTTGATGAAGGTCGAATTCTCAGCGACCCAATTCCCTTCTCCCTTTCCTACAACCCGGCCTCGCAGAACATAAACTCCAGGAGTATCCGGCGTTACCCAATCGACGATTCCGACTTCCTTGCTTCCATCACTGTCCACGGTCCCGGGAAAGTCCTGGCTCCAAAGTTTTTTCCCCTGTAAATCCAAAATTTCACAGTGAACTTCAAAGGGTACCGCCTGCCGGTAATCGTTGATGACCCAGACAGGAATCCGCAGAGACTTGCCGGACACCTGAGACTCCAAGGCTTCTTCATAGGCAAAATTAATGGCGAATCGCTCCTGAGCTCTCTTCAGGAAGTAGTAACCCATCTTGGGCACCCGGTAGTAATCCAGAAAATTGAAACGAATTCCGGGCGTTACTTCGCCGTAGGCCCAGATCCGGGTCCCGTTGATGGAGTTGTACTTCTTCCGGCGATAGCCTTCAGTCGCATATTTAAAGATGAATGCTTGATAGAGTTGGGAGTCATCAATGAGTTCCTGAACCGACTTGATGTTGCGATCCACAAACTTATGGACCCGGTTCAGCACGCTCGCAAAACCGTTGTACTCAAAACTCGTATGATAAGAGTATGCCGGCACATTGATTGGGAGGTTGTACCACTGAGGAAGAGTCAAGTTCTGGTTAGACCACATGTCCTCGGGCGACAGTATTTTTTTCAAACTCTCATAAGCGGGAATGGCGATGCCTCCATACTCGGAGACAAATCCGGTGTTGGCATTGAAATGTTCCAAATAAGTTCCGGTAACTCCCATCCCGGAATTGCCCATCCAGAAGTGTTGTTCCCCTACATCACAAAGGCTCGGATGATAGATGGTTCCAGGAGCCAATTCTGCAACCAGCTTGCCGATATCCTCCGAATACTTGCTGTAGCCATACTGCTCCCAATCTTCCTCTCCGACTCCCCACCCTTTGCCACTCATCCGAGCCTCGGCAAAAGCTGCCCATACGATGATTGAAGGATGATTTCGAAGCTGAATGAGGATCTGTCGAACCTGGCGAAGCGACTCTTGGACAAAAGTCTCGCGGCGCGGGTTGGTGTGAGACAAAACCTCTATCGGCCCAAATTGTTCAAAAGGAAACTCAAAGAACTCAAGGATGCCGAGTCGGTCGCACAGGTCGTAAAAATCTGGTTTTTCAACAACCGTAAAGGCAACCAGATGATTCAGGTTGGCGGCCCTGTACAGTTCGAGATCTTTTTCATAGGTCTCGCGTGTCGGTTTGCTTCCATAGTAATCGCCCATCGGATACCAGGCGCCTTTTAGATAAAGGCGCTTGCCATTCAGCCAATAACTCATATCTTCTTTTCGGGCGATAGTCCGGATTCCAAACACCGTTTCCTTCGTCTCCGGACTTCCCCCTGATGGGGCCACCGTGGCGGTTGCTTTGTACAAGTTCTGCGCACCCAGATCCCAGGTCCACCACAATTGAGGGGTCTTGACGACGACTTCTGCGCTAAAATTGTTCTCGCCCGGATGAACTGTCAAACTTTGTCTGGGTAACGGGATGGGATCGCCGGTGAAATTATCGGGCGTAATTTTCAAATCTAATGTAGCCGAGGCGTCTTGCTTCCCAAAGTTGGCGATCACCCCGGAAATTCCGAGCGTTGCACTACCATCAGGATTAAGCGACTTCGTGTTTACAAAAAGATCACCGACTACGATCGGTCCCGAAACGACTAACTTCACATCTCGAAAGAGTCCCATTGGAAAAACCGCGTTCCCAGCGGCGGGGATCCCATCCCAGTAAGGACCTAGAATAAAGGGTGGGAAAGGGAAACGCATGATATTCCCGGGAGAAACCAACGTCCATTCTCCCTTCATATATTCCAGGAAGCCTCGTCCTTTGGGAACCCAGGGACAAGTGACTTTTATTGCTAGCTGGTTTTCGCCACCAAATTTCAACTTGGAACTGACGTCGTATGAAAAGGGGACGTAGCAGCCTTCATGCTCTCCAAGTTTTTCCCCATTGAGCCAGACGGTTGCAAAGTAATCCACCCCATCAAAGATCAGACGCACGACTCTACCGGCTGATTCTGGTGAAGCGACGAACTGCTTGCGGTACCACCATTCCTTCTCGTTTACCAGAGTCAGTTCTTTGCTCTGGTAGTAAAGATCCATCCCCTTGAGCCCAATTTGCAGCTGGACCTCGCCTGGAACTTTGACGGTTCTAAACCCGCTGTCATCAAACTTTGCCGCGTTAACTCCGCGACGTTCGCCTTCTTCGAAGGGGAAGGCCCCCAGCCTCCAATCTTCGCCACTGAGGAGAATCTCTCGAGAAAGAGAAGCGGGCTTGGGTTTAGGACGAGTCTCCCCAGCCCACAGATCAGCGACCAGTACCGACTGAAGGAAAAACAACACCCCTAGCAAGCTGAAGACCCAACGTATATGCCGGTTCAAACTTGGTGTCCCGACTTCTTGAAACAATACATTGAGAGGGTATGTAAGCATGAGTTTTGCCTCCTATGAATTTGATGAACGAACATGTTCCGGGAGTGGCTTTATGAGACTTTAACTTCGACAACGTAGGGGCAGGCATCGCTGAGTGCTCGATGACTGAAAGCTATCAAGAGCCACGCCATTGCGTGCCCCGACATTCCTGGAGACCTGTCGCTGCGGCAACGCTGAGCAAATCGGCAGATTAGCTGCCGGATCAAAATCAAAGACGTTTAAGTCACTTTTACGGCGGAGAGCTTCTGCGTGTACAGGCATAAGATGCCCCATGGCTGACCATCTTATTCGAGATGCATTGGACATTCAAGATCCAAGCGTTAATTGCGGAATCACAACTTAGGTAAACTCCGGGCACGAGCTAGTCAATGAAGACATGATGGGCAATGCAATGTTGAGGAACACACCAGGAAGGCTGCCGCCTTCTACAAGTTTCTGGAGGCCACTTTTTGCCGTTGCGAGAACCGAATCCCACGTATAGTGACAACCCTGCGGATTTGATCGTCTCAATTCATCGAATGCAAGTTCTCTTTTGACCTTGCCAAGGACATTCCAGGAAGACCAAAATGTGAGTTGCCACAGGGGTATTTGCATCTTTTTAGCCCTATGGGTTTCACAATCTCTTTGATGAGGCACAGCTTCAAGGTCCAGCAATAATTCCTTAGCCCAGTGGGTTTACAAACCATATACCATCTGACTTTAAGGAGTTATGATGCAAGAGACCACTTCTTCAGCCACTAGCGGTTACTTCACCGGACGAGCAACAACTCCATCTCTTTCGAGTTAAAAACCCTCCTCCAGCCCTATCCTCCGGGTGAACGAGCCTACTATCGGATCTCGTACATCGGCCAACCTAGTTTTGGCAGACTCGCCGTTGGGCCTGGATTTCAAAGATTTGCCACCCCTTGACCATGATTTCGAAATTGTCGGAACCGAGCGACATTCTCACGATGGAACTTGGCAAAATGAGTTTGGAGCAAAACGCATTGTCCGTGACCATTATAACGAATTGATCGTGTCGTTGTGCGAGCAACCACCCCTAGGACGTCGACTGGACCTCATTTTCCGCGCCTACAATGAGGGCGTGGCCTTCCGCTATTTCCTGCCAAAACAGGAAGCGATCAACCAATTTGTCCTTTCTTCCGAGAACACAGGATTTTATTTTCCACAAGATGTCTTCGTGTATGCCCTTAATTTGGGAAGCTTATACGACTCCTTATGAAGCTCATTTTAATCGCGTCACTCTGGATCAAATCAAGCCCACTTCGACCATAGGATTGCCTTTGCTTATCGAATTCCCGAAAGGCCCTTGGGTAGCACTGCTTGAAGCTGATTTGACGGATTACGCCGGCATGTACTTATCTGCGGTTTACGGAGTCCGAAATGCTTTGATGAGCAAGCTATCGCCGATGCCGAGCTTTGACGCTTCGACCATGGGAACGTACATCGACGCGGTCGCTATCGAAAGTGAGCTTGAGAGAACCTGGAAGTCGGCTCAAGCAGCCATCTTAATTTCGTCCCGCCGCCGTAGCGATCAAGTCGGATCAGAGGACATCGTTCTGGGAAAAACTCCAAAAGCATCACCATGGCGGGTTTTCATGATTGACTCTCGCCCTGGCGGACTCATCGAATCCAATTATCTTGATCCTGAATCTAAGCCCGCCTTGTGCCCTGGCTGATACGTCCTGGATCAAGCCAGGCAAGGCCGCGTGGGACTGGTGGTCTGGCCGTCTGGCAAAGAGGCGTGGACTTCGAGCCAGGGATGAATACGGCCACGTTGAAACATTACATTGATTTTGCCGCCGAACACCACTTGGAGTACATGTTGATTGACGGCAATTGGTCGCCTTTTAATGACATCACACGACCAATCGCGGAAGTCGATTTACCGGATATCCTCGCCCACGCCAAGCGCCGGGGAGTCCGGATACTCCTGTGGATGATCTGGACTGCTGTGAGAGAGCAGATGGAACCGCTTTTCCGCTTTACGAGAAGTGGGGCGTATCGGGTGTGAAAATTGACTTTATGAATCGGGATGATCAGGAGATGGTGAACTTCTACGAAAAGATGGCGCGCAAGGCTGCCGAACACCATCTGGTTGTGGATTTCCATGGCGCTCATAAATCCGCGGGACTGCGTCGGACTTATCCCAATGAGCTGGTTAGTGAAGGCATTCTGGCCATGGAATACCACAAGGTGGGGGATCGGGCAAACCCTGGAGCACGAAGTGACTATCCCTTTCACCCGAATGCTGGCTGGGCCGATGGACTACACGCCCGGGTCGTTTCATAACGCCACACGTGAAGAGTTCAAGCCACGCATGATCGAACCCATGTCACAGGGAACCCGCGCACGCCAGCTTGCCATGTACGTTGTCTATGAGATGCCATTGGCCATGCTTGCGGATTACCCGGCAGCTTATGAAGACCAACCCGCTTTTGAGTTCATTGAAAGAGTTCCAACGGTATGGAACGAGACGAAGGTCCTCAATGGAGAACCGGCAAAGTACATCACGATAGCGCGGCAACATGGCGAGACCTGGTATCTAGGCAGCATGACGAATTGGGACTCCCGGGATTTGGAAGTGTCCTTGGATTTCCTTGGCCAGGGGGAGTACGAGGCACTCATTTTTGCGGATGGAACCGGACGCCGACAAAGTTGCTACCAGCGTAAAAATCAGCAGAAATGCGAGTTCATCGAGCAGACTATCTGCATGTTCGTCTCGCCTCTGGAGGCGGTTGGGCTGCGATCTTATCCCCCTTAAGTCAGAGATGACAATTTGCGGAAGCAGGCTTTTGCAGAAAGGTATGATCGGCTGTTGTATTCAAAGGAATCTAAAAAAAAGTATTCCTCCTGGAATGCCGAATGGACATGAGTCAAGATTTGAATTCAGCTAACTCGAGTCGAGGATGTTCCTCCGGGTAACAGCATGGTGAGAGCTGGTATCCGGGGCAACATAACAAAATAGAGGCCGCACCATGCCAGAAACGTTCTTACCCATTGATCTCGACCTGGATTATCTCCCGCATTTCCCCGCCAAAACCGATTACGGAATTGGTTGTATCGGGGCGGGTTTTATCATGCGGGATATTCACCTGGTTGCCTACAAGAATGCCGATTTCCATGTCGTTGCCCTGGCCTCCCGCTCACCTGAGAATGCCAGAGCAGTTGCCAGGATACGAAATATCCCGAAGGTATACGACAGCTGGCAAACATTGCTGGATGATCCCCACGTAGAAATCGTCGATATCGCTTTCCCTCCAGATTTACAGCACGACATCATTCGCGAAGCCGTCCGGAGGCCGCACATTCGCGCCATACTCGCCCAAAAACCTTTGGCGATGAACTATCTCGAAGCCTGTCAAATCGTCCAACTTTGTGAAGCTACAGCGGAAAGAAGCTGGGCGTCAACCAGAACATGCGTTACGACCAATCGATCCGGGCCTTAAAGACCTTGCTGAAGCGAGGAATTCTGGGATCGCCGGTGCTGGCCACCATCGAACTGCGTGCGATTCCCCACTGGCAGACTTTTCTGCAGAACTATAATCGACTGACATTGCTGAACTTAAGCATTCATCACCTGGATTGTTTTCGCTTTCTCTTTGGTGATCCGGAGCGGGTGTTTGCCAGTGCCTGCCCCGATCCGCGCCTTAAGCATAAACACCGTGATGGCATTGCCCTTTACATTCTTGAGTATGCTAATGGCCTGCGCGCCACGTCGTGGGATGATGTCTGGACAGGGCCTACTCGGGACGGCGCCTTAGGCGCGCCTTCCATTCAATGGCGCGTCGAGGGCAGCGAAGGGTGCCGCCTGGGGAACCATCGGCTGGCCCGACTATCCCGAGGGAAGTCCCAGCACACTCAACTTTACCAGCCGGCAGCAGCCCAGCTATATTTTTCAGCCACGCTGGAAAGAACGTTGGTTCCCGGATGCGTTCGAGGGCACAATGGCACAGCTCATGCGGGCTGTCTATGAGGATGGGGACCCTGAAATTAGCGGCCAGGATAACTTGAAGACTATGGCACTAGTGGATGCCTGTTACAAATCCCTAGACGAGCATCGCGCGGTGGCTCTGGCGGAGATCATGGGCAATGGAGTTGATACTGAAAAACCATAGAGCGGTCGCGCCCTGCTTCTGCCAATCCTAAGGAGGTCCATACCTATGAAGCTTGGCTTGATTAATTCAGTTTGGTTAGGGACTGCGATTGATCCCTATAACGAAGGGATTTGGGTGACCAAGCAGATCGGCTTTGACACAATCGACGTATTGCCGGTTGAGGGAGAGTTGTCCGGCACACAGCTTAAGAGTTTAAAGGACAATGCTCGTCAGGCAGGATTGCCGATTCGTTCGGTTCCTTTGATCTTGTTTGGGCTCTTTGATCCAAACCGCTCAGCCCGTTTGCATTCGGTGGAAATTGGCCGCCGTCTGGTGGACCTGGCTTCATTGCTGGAAGCCGACAACGTTCTGATCGTCAACGGAGAGTACTTCTGGCAGCTCGAGACGGGATTCACTCGCGAGTGGATCTGGAACACAGTAGTAGAAGGGATGCGCCAAATAGGGCAGCATGCCGCTGCCGCAGGTATTCGCATTGCGGTTGAGCTGGAGCCATTCCGAATGTCGATTGTCAATTCGATTGAAAGTATGGACGCCTTTTTGAAAGCCGTGGACCTGCCTGGCGTTGTGATGGCAAATGTCGATTGCTCCCATCTTTTCCTGGCGAAGACGCCTCCCGAAGAAATCCAGAAGCTGAGGGGCCGCATTGCCCATGTGCATCTTTCCGATGCCATCGACAAACACGGCGACTTGCCTCCGGGGCGTGGCAGAGCACCGCTCAAGGCTTATCTCGGCCAGCTTGCCACAGCCGGTTTCCAGGGCAGCGTTTCCATCGAACTGGAATGGCCACCGGATCCGTCCAGGGAAGGCGTCATCAGCTGGGTCACTGAGGCCTATGAACAAACCAATAAAATGATGCAGGAGCTAAGCATTCGACCTTGATCCCTTGCTAGCACTAAAAAAAGTGGCGCTCCCAGAGGTCATCGTAAGATGCGATTCATATCAGGCAGAAGCGCTAGCAGCGCGGGGCTTTACTTCAGCATCGATCTGGGTTTGAGCCTGCTCCTTTAAGCTTCCATTAGTAGCGCTCCAGTCGATGCGAAGCTTGCCGCCAGGTCTACCGCATTAATCAAGATTCCGACGTCCGACAACGTCCTGCCCGCTAAATCGCCTGCTTGGGAACAGGGTGAATTTGTCGAGATCATTAAGAATGCAAAAGGGGGGAGCCAAAAAAAATCGACAAAGAGGGCAAGATTCCTTTAAAGTGGACATGTTTGTCCAGATATCCACTTAAGGTAATCTGATGTTTTCACTCACGACAGAATACGCTTTACGTGCAACAGTTTGGTTAGCGGAGAATCAGGGGTTGCCTCAAACTACCCAGCAAATTGCCACTGCTACTTGTGTCCCCTTGAATTACCTCTCGAAGGTGCTGCAGTCTCTAGGGAAGGCTGGACTGGTTCGCGCATTGCGGGGAAAACATGGAGGTTTTGAGTTAGCCAAATCTCCATCCTCCACGTCAGTGCTGGAAATCATCAATGTCGTGGAACCCATCCAGAGAATTCGGACTTGTCCTCTGGGCTTGAAACAACATAGCCAAAGTTTGTGCCCACTGCACAAGCGGTTGGATCACGCCATGGAGATTTTTGAAGAATCTTTTGCAAACGCAACCTTGGCCGATTTGTTAACCCCCTACTCGCAGCCCTCCTTGTGCGTCTCAATCTCTACGAAAGGAATCTGACTCGAAACATGCGAAGGAAAAATTGGATCATTCGCTTGATATTGTTATCCATCCCGGCAATTCTATTTTCGCTACTTCTCATGGCCCAATCCTCGTTTGTATTGCCTCTGGACGACGACATTATTCAATACTCTGCTACGCCAAAGGACGATCCTATTGCCAAGCTACAGGAGCAAATCAACAAAGGAGAGGTAAAACTCGAATATGTTCAGCCCCAAGGTTACCTCCTGTCTGTGCTCAGGGAGTTGCAGATTCCACTGTCCTCACAAGTTCTGGTGTTCTCGAAGACAAGTTTTCAGCAACACCTGATTTCCCCTGATGCCCCTCGAGCGCTCTACTTCAATGACGATGTCTATATTGGTTGGGTTCAAGGAGGAGATGTGGTGGAAGCATCCTCTGTGGATCCCGAAAAAGGAGCCATGTTCTACACGCTCGACCAAAGAAAATCGGTAACTCCGAAGTTTGTCCGTAGGGAAGAGTGCATCCAGTGTCACGCATCGCCGAATACGCTTGGCGTACCGGGGCATATTGTCCGTTCGGTGTATCCGGATAAACAGGGTATACCCCAACTGCAGGCGGGATCATTTCGGACTGACGATACCAGCCCATTCAAGGAAAGATGGGGCGGATGGTATGTCACAGGAACCCATGGTTCACAGCGGCACATGGGCAATAACACTGTGACAGACAAGGACCATCCGGATAACCTCGATCTTGACCTAGGGGCAAATGTGACCAACCTCTGGAGGTTGGTAGATTTAGCCCCCTACGTTCGCCCCCATAGCGATATCGTGGCCCTCATGGTCCTTGAGCATCAGGTCCGCATGCATAATCTTTTGACGCGGGCGAATTGGGAAACCCGGATGGCCATCAATCAGCAGGAGGCCATGAACCGCGCACTGGGCCTCCCTCTGGAGCAGTTGTCCGATGCTACTCGGCGCCGGATCAACAGCACAGTCGAATCCATGTTGAAATATATGCTTTTCAGTGAAGAAGCGAAACTCGTGGAACCGGTGAAAGGAACGTCAGGATTTGAGGAGGAATTTGTAAAGAAAGGTCCCCGGGACCAAAAGGGTCGCTCGCTGCGAGATTTCGATCTGAAAACACGAATATTCCGCTATCCTTGTAGCTTCTTGATCTATTCGCAGGCTTTTGATTCGTTGCCCAAACTCGCGCAAGAACGCGCCTATCGTAGGCTATGGGAAATCTTAACAGGACAAGAGAAATCCAAAGACTTCGCGTCACTCAGCCCGTCAGATCGAGAAGCGATCTACCAAATTCTTCTGGACACAAAACAAAACCTTCCCGATTATTGGAAATCTGCCGACAACACTTCTCTCGCGTTCAACCGAGACCGAGCACGGAATTAGCTTTCCCAATCGTCCTAGCCTAAATGCCGGAGAGGGAGCAGATCGGCCTGTATGTTGACCTAGATCCTAATCCGTCCCAGCGGCGTGTCCCCTTATTTCTTGGTTTGCAAACCAATACTGATGACCGGCTATTGCATCAAACCGTAGTTTAGAACATCGTAGCTTGCACCAGGCGGCTGATGTTCCGGAAACTCCGCCCAGAACTTGGGCCAGGCCTCCATCCGTGGTTTGTTGGGGTTATGAAAGGGACCAAACAAGTTTCGGGGATTTGCAATGACGCGAATGCCTACCGTATGCTTTCCAGGAGTCACCGGGACTTCAATTTCATAAGGCTGCCATCCGAGCACCGAAACCTCCTTTATTATCTAAATCAACAGCGACAACACTCCCGGCCCAGTCCCCCAGTTGAACACGAAGCCGAGTCATCTTTCTGAGGAACAGTCAATTCCGTCTGATAGTAGACACTTCCCGAGAAAAAAGGCCAACCTTGTTTTGCCCATGAGCCCAAATCAAAAGGCTGCGTTGAGATCAGCCGAAATCCTTTTTCAGCGCTCACAACATCGAAATTACCTTTTAAATAAATATTTTCCAATTCCATTCGAACGTCAAAAGGCTGACCTAGGATTCTCACCACGTTTTCCCCTACCTTCGCCCATTTCGTGACGGAGAGACTTCTGAGTCTCGGATCGAGCCATTGGGCGCTTCCCTTGAAAGAAAGCAACTGTCCGTTGAGGCTGATCTGGTAGAGCTCTGGAACCTCGATAGCCAATTCCAAGTCTGGCAAGACTCCCCCATCATCCACATAAAAGCGAAAGGTCGCATCAAAACCCGAATCCGGAGGGTAGTGATTGCGGTCGTAAACACGTGTCTTAAACTGTACCGCATTATCCCAAAACGGCCTGTCAAAGCCGTGTTTTTGCCAGATTATCCAGTTGGCTTCCCAGGTGTTGATATCGGGGAAATCGGCTCCGGCCACTTTCACCCCACAGTAGTCGAGAACCAGAACATTAGAACCATCGGGTGAATTTTCCAATGGCCTGGTTGAGAGCAGAAAATATAAATGGTTTGGGAGAAGGAGGAGGAAATCAGGGTTTCCTGTTTGATCAGATACATTTCAGACCCAGCAGGCGGGAGACTTAACGGAAACTGAAGTCGCCCACCGTCAACCCGCTTATACGGGGCAGGCTCTGTTGCTCCTGTGACAAGATCCCACCTCTCAAGGCTCCCACCGCGCACAGCGACATTGAGCAGTCACTTTTTCTAATCCAATATTGGCAATAAATAGGATTCGATCCCCATTCTCCAGAAATCGCTCAGAGAGTCCCACATTGGGCAATTCGCTGTCTGAAACAATCCGGGTTCCAGACGACTCCGGATCCCCGAAAGCAAATTCGGCAGGGAGTCCATAAAATGCCACTGAGAAGAATACCGCTGGGCAAGTTTTTTAACGTCTTCTGAAGGTTCGCCATCAACATAGTCAGCTGGCGGGGAAAGCGCCAATACTTCACCCCCGGCTTCAAGGTATTTTGTCAAGATCGGCACCGTCTCATGTCGCACATTGACCATCCCGACGGGCCATACCAGCAAATCATAAGAGGTTTTTGCAATGGCTAAGTCTCTTGCCTTCAACTTTCCCAAACCACTCCAGGAGATACTCATCACCCAGGTCGAAGTCGATTTGATGGTCAGCCAGAGCCTGCATGAGTTCACTGTATGTGCTTCGCAGATTCTGCAGCTCTGGGGTTAACCCATAGCGGTAAGTGGAAATAAAACCACTGGTGGTCGGCTTTAACACAAGGAGCCGATTGGCTGGACTTCCCCGGCTCAGCATATAGGAAACACGCCCCAGGTAATCACCGTGCAATTTGTAGTACGGCCACCAGGCAGATATATCTGAAAAGCTTTGCGGATGGTCTCGCTTCCTGGCCCCACGGATAGTTGACAGAGAAAGATGCTGATCCATGAAATCGATTCCGTGCACCATCAACCAGTCGCCAACGCGTTTATAGTGTTCGAAAGTACTATCCCATCCGGCTACCCCGTATGCTTCACACAAAGTCCTTCGGCCCAGTTGATGGGAAACGCTGGCTGCCTGTTTGATATGAAAAAGCCTCCACGGATCCGAGCCATTTTCCCGAAGTTCAGCCCCTCGCAATAGGTCAATCCCTGGAGCATGCTCATAAGCGTAGAATGACCCGTCCGCAGGACTGAGCCATGGATTCGGGCCATTCATGTTCCAACCCGTGCCCGGTGAACAATAGGTTATTGCGATCACACCATAAAAAAAGAGGTACGAAAGATAATTTTCTTTCCATAAATCGTGAGTGGTCTGGTAGTAATCAAATCGAACCTTCCGGTAATTTCCGACATCCCAGAAAAGGGAGGGAAGATGGTCTGCGAGATCATATTGGCATCGCTTTTGGAACTCAGACAAGATATAGCGGCTCAATGGAAGCGATAAAGAGGCGAAGTCATAAATACCACCGGCAAGTAATGGCTCATCATCAAATGCCCATTTGACAGTGTTTCCAAAAAATTCACCGACTTGCTTTCGATAAGCCTCATAGGTGGTTTCAATAAAGAGGCGGGTGGTTTCAGGATTGATCAAATCCGTATAGGGGAAATCAGCCGTCCAAGGATTTCCTGCAGATCGGAAGAGCCGGAAACGGAGTAGTGGTTTTCCAGATTTCCCATCGTCCGCCTTGTAAACCCGGTGAATTTCTCGAACCGTACCGTCCGGGCTTCTTTCTACACTAATACCGAGTCTTTCCCCCTCCTCAGCCGACAGCTTCCAAAGCCGGAACCTTTCGTCTCCCAAATATTCCGTCATTAACCCAGGACGAGGATGAATAAAACCCCTCCCATTCCTTGTTCTTTAAACTGGGATAATTGTTGCTTAAGATGAGCCCAATCGAGTTCATCATTCCATACCCATAGTGGCATGGAGCGATAATCCATGGGCGGGTTGGCGAAACGGATTCGCAGTTGTTCAGTACTTTCGGGAGAAGTGGATGGATTTCAATGCTTGTGGATTGAGTACCCGGTCAAGTTCTGACTCATGGAGCAAGGGCTTGTTGTCCGTTACTGTGAATGATTCGAGCCAGGCAACGTACAAAGGATAACAATGCTACGGCAAGGGCAAATTTAGGGAGGTTCCACCATCGGTATAATTTCAGCATGGTCGTCCCCTATGATTATCTGTCGTGGGCGGATGCCTTTCCTTTCAATCGGTAGGTTGGGAGCTAGATGCCAGAATGGCAGAGTTTGAGGGGGCGGGCCATCTTGCACATTGGGATGAGAGTCAGGTCTTCGGGTTAGTGTAGTGAATTCAACACTAAGCGCAGACGCCTTGGGTCCGAAGATGACTGAGAAACAACTCAATAAGGGCAAAGACAACGCGCCCTTCGGTGCACGAGAAAGGGGGCGGTGTGAACGCCGCCACGATTCCCCGCATCCCAGAGAATCTTTCTGGGAATAGAGTGAATTGTTTTAGTCGTTCAGTTCAGCACTATTTTCCCGCGCTGTCCGCTTCAATCTTTTCAATGACGATGGCGTGGGACCCGCTTCTTTGATAGACCGAACCTGTAACCACGACTTTTTGACCCGCCCACTTCATGAGTGTTCCATTCTGCCCTTTGGCAGGCATCTCCTTAGCGATAGGCAAATAGATCCTCCCATCCTCAGCCAGAATGACTAAGGGGGATCCCGCCTTTGCGCATGACACAGCACATTCCGAGCTAATTGGCTTTTCCAGACTTCTTAGTAAAAGCGCAGGCAGAGTCGAGGACATAGCCTTTAACTGTGGCCGTCTTTTCCGCGGAACTCATCCCTCCAACAGAAACAAGAAAAAACGCCGCCTAAGAATAAAACAATCGCTCTGTCGAACCATTTGAAATTTCCTCCTTTGTTTTAAATGATAGAATTCAATTCTTGAAAATAGCCATCGGCTTTCAGTCTAGCATTTAGTTGCAGAAGTCCGTGTTGGTGCTGGCCCGGCTGGCCGGCCGGGGTCAACGTCCCCGGCTAGAGCAATTACCTCGAATTTATGCAACTGAGCACTAGTCATTCCAGGATCCCTTTGCTGTGAGTCCACCGTCAACACAGATGTGTTCTCCCGTCATAAATGAAGCCCCTTCTCCGGAGAGAAAGACGACAACCTGTGCTACTTCTTCCGGGCTGGCAACGCGACCCAAGGGATGCTTCCTCCCCCATGAGACGATAGCGCCGGCTGGGTCTTGAGGGAGAGAATCGTTTCTGCCGCCTCCTGTAACAGTGGTGTGTTCACCGAGCCGGGGCAGATAGCCAAGACTCGGATATTGTGTTCCGCATAATCCAGGGCAAGATTTCGGGTCAAAGATAACAAGGCTCCCTTACTCGCCGCATAAGCAGGAACAAATTTCTGAGAGTGCAGTCCCTGGACACTCGCATTGTTAATGATAACCCCGGCCTTTCTTTTCTTCATCTCAGGAATAGCGTGCTTCGCCATCAAGAAAGCACCTTTAACGTTGACGGCCATGATCCGGTCCCATAATTCTTCGGAATGATCTTCCGCGTTCGCGTAACTCGCGGCTGGCTGGATTCCCGCGTTATTGAAAAGGATATCAACCCCTCCAAAGGTCTCGATCGATGAGGAAACAACGCTTTGGGCCTCACTGGAGACAGAAATATCTGCCTCGACAAATACGGCCTCTTGCCCTCTGGACTTAATTTGTTCGATCACTTCTTGAGCAGGATCCCGATTGACATCAGCCACCACAACCCGGGCGCCGATTTCGGCAAAGGCAAGCGCGGTGGCTCTGCCTACGCCTGCGCCTCCGCCAGTAATAATCACAATCTTATTCATCAGTCCGAACATCGTGCATACGCCTCCACTCCTTCTCCTTCTACCTTTCCACTCGATTTTATAATAAGTAACGAATGGCCATGAGAGAAAATAAACTCCTTCTGAGCATTGCGATTCTTTTAGTTCTGACTTTTGCTGGCGAAGCTCAGACAAGACACTCCAAGTCGAGACTGAAAGTTAGGTTGGTTACCGGCAAACGATGGGAGTCCCATAGATGGTCTTGGCCCGGAGTAAAAGGGTGGCTGTGCTGCGTTGCGCGCTGAAATCTACTAGAGGGGGTCTTCCGCAAATTCAAATTTAACGGGGTGGTCGATCACTCTTTTTTCATACCCCATGTCGAGCAGTAACTGGACTGCCCGGCATTCCGCTTCACCGTAGTCGAGCGTGCGCTCGTTCACGTACATCCCGACAAATTTGTCGACCAAATGAGTTTCCATATCTCGCGCAAATTGCAGGGCATAATTCAACGCTTCTTCACGGTGATCCAGGGCGTATTCAATGCTTTGTCGAAGGTAGCGTCCAATCTCGGAAATGAGCTGAGGTCCGAGATCCTTCTTGACGACATTTCCTCCCAACGGCAACGGCAACTGAGTCTCTTTCTGCCACCATTCGCCGAGGTCAACAACCTTGTGCAAACCCGAATCTGCAAATGTCAATTGCCCCTCATGAATGACGAGCCCCGCATCGGCTTTTTGTTTTAAGACACTCTCAAAAACCTTGTCGAATGGAACTACTAAGGGCGTGAAATCCGGCTCGAATAGTTTAAGCACCAGAAACGCCGTTGTCAGTGATCCGGGGACAGCGATAATCTTGCCTTTCAGGTCTTGAGGCTTGATGGGCATTTCTGCCACGATGATGGGGCCATATCGATCGCCCATGCTGGCTCCTGTTCTTAAGAAAGCATATTTGTCTGCCAAATAGGAATAGGCATGGAATGAAATGGCCGTGACATCGTACTCACCTTCCATGGCCTTTCGGTTAAGGGTCTCGATGTCGCTGAGCACGTGTCGAAATTTCAAATCCCCGGTTTTAATTTTATTGGTTGCCAGAGCATAGAACATGAATGCGTCGTCAGAATCGGGGCTATGGGCAACCGTGATATGGCGAATGGACATAAAATCTTTGGCTCCTGACTGCTAGACAGATGAGAATCTGACTCCCATCTGAAGCGCAAAATATTAACCGGATTGATCGACGTTCGCAATCCATATCTTGGACTGTGCTAAAATGATCTCCTGTCTTGAGATCGACATTTCTAACAGGATATCCTTGTAGGCCAATAAAAGAATTTCTGTATCGACGATGAAGAAAGATTCTAATTCTTGGATCGGCCGGTTTCATTGGGACCTTGGCGCGATATTACCTGCAGGGATTTGTCCAATCATCGACGGGAAGCAACTTCCCTTTTGGGACGATGGTGGTGAATGTCTCAGGCTGCTTTGTTCTCGGATTTCTCAATGAGTTGTTTACGGAGCGCTTTCTGATTGACCCACAGTGGAGGATTTTTTTCACCATCGGTTTTTGTGGCGCCTTCACAACTTTTTCCACCCTCGCATTTGAGACCGTCAGTCTCACGGAACGCAGCGAATTGTGGCACGCCACAGCCAATGTCTTCTTCAGCATTCTACTTGGATTGATCTTTCTCTGGCTGGGGGTTCTACTTGCTCGTCTGATTTAGCCGCCTCTGCTTGGGGGGGAACGGCCAAGTCTCGAAATCATTTTGCAGGTTTGGAAAGAGTTCTATCATGAAGATAACCGGGGAAGCCCGCCTAGTCAGAATCTTTATTGGAGAAAGCGACCATTGGCATGGGATCCCGCTCTATGAAGCGATCGTCCGAAAGGCCCGGGAAATGGGGCTTGCCGGGGCCACGGTGATTCGCGGTGTGGAAGGGTTCGGAGCCAACAGCCGGATTCATACTGCCAAAATCCTGCGTTTATCGGAAGATCTTCCCGATCCTCATCGAAATTGTGGACAAGGAAGATCGAATCACGGAAATTCTTCCGATCTTAGACGAAATGATTGGTGAAGGGCTGATCACCATGGAAAAAGTTGAAATCATCAAGTACACCCATGAGCAAGAAAAACGCAAAGAAGAATAATCGAGCCATACGGAGTAATCACATGAATGCCCTGCCTCTAATGCTCGGAATGCTTTGCGTTGTCGCGATCGCCTATCGCTACTACAGTGCCTTCATCGCCACCAAGGTACTGGTCTTAGACGATACAAGACAAACTCCTGCTTACCGTTTGTATGACGGACAAAACTATTATCCAACCAGTAAATGGGTCCTCTTTGGTCACCATTTTGCCGCAATTACAGGGGCGGGCCCCTTAATTGGACCGGTTCTGGCTACCCAGTTTGGTTTCTTGCCAGGATTACTCTGGTTGGTCATTGGAGTGGTTCTCGCAGGGGCCGTGCACGATTTCGTCATTCTGTTTGCATCCGTTCGCAGTGATGGGAAATCGCTGGCTGAAATTGCACGGAACCAAATCTCACCGTTAGCAGGATTTACCACGGCGTTGGCGATCCTTTTTATTGTCGTCATTGCATTGGCTGGTTTAGGTTTGGCTGTCGTTAATGCACTTAAGGAGAGCGCCTGGGGAACTTTTACGATTGCCACAACCATCCCCATCGCCATATTTATGGGGTTCTACATGTTTCGCTTTCGAGTCGGCAAGACTCGGGAGGCCACTATCATCGGAGTTGTAGCACTAAGCCTCGCCGTAATAGGTGGCAAACTGATCCCGGGATCACCTCTCGGAAGCTTCTTCACCCTATCTAAGGACCAAATCACGCTCTGTTTGGCTATCTATGGCCTGGCTGCCTCGGTTTTGCCTGTCTGGATGCTGCTTTGTCCGCGGGATTATCTCTCATCTTTCATGAAGATTGGGACGATCGCTTTCCTGATCCTGGGAGTGTTCATTGTCCATCCCCAATTGAAAATGCCTGCTTTCAGTCAATTTGTAGACGGGGGTGGACCCATCATCCCGGGAAAGATGTTTCCTTTCGTGTTCATCACGATCGCTTGTGGAGCGATTTCGGGTTTTCATTCTCTGGTGGGTTCTGGGACGACTCCTAAGATGATCTCTTTGGAATCTCACATTCGACCGATCGGCTACGGGGCAATGCTAATGGAGGGCGTGGTCGGGGTGACTGCCCTCATCGCTGCCGCAGCGCTATTCCCTGGAGACTATTTCGCGATCAACGTCTCCCCCGAGAAATTTTCTCATCTCGGACTCAGTGTCGTGAATCTTCCGGAACTGGAACGCGAGGTAGGTGAAGTAGTGACCGGAAGGCCGGGAGGAGCGGTCTCTTTGGCAGTGGGGATGGCTCAAATCTTCACAGCGATCCCCGGCATGAAAGGGCTCATGTCCTATTGGTATCACTTTGCCATCATGTTTGAAGCCTTATTCATTTTGACGACGATCGATGCGGGCACGCGGGTCGCCCGCTTTCTGGTTCAGGAATTTATTGGCCGATTTTACAAACCGATGGGGAGGACCGACTGGATGCCAGGCACGATTCTTTCCAGTGTGCTTGTCGTCAGCGGTTGGTCCTTCTTCATCTTTACAGGCAGCATCAGCACGATTTGGCCCATGTTTGGAATTTCGAATCAGCTATTGGCAGCCATTGCACTGTGCGTCGGAACCACTTTCATCATCAACATGGGAAGAGCGAAATTCGCGCTGGTGACCCTCCTCCCCTTATGTTTTGTGTCCAGCACGACGTTGACTGCTGGCTATCTCAGCATCGTGGATAACTTTCTACCCCTTGCCCGGAGCCCAATTCCGGGAGAGGGTTTTCAAGGGATCCTAAACGTATTTCTGACTGCTGTCATGATGGTTTGCCTGATCATTGTCTTGGTGGATTCCATCAACAAATGGCGACGTGTGCTAACCCAAAGATATGCGGGCACCAACCCCGCCCTCCCTGTAGAGCCTCTCTAGGTGGCAACACTCGAATTTCCCCACCGCAGCAGAATAAGAATGAATTCGGCCCGACTGTGTCATCGAACAATGCAGGGATGACCCGTTTCCCGACTACGACAGCGAACCGCTCATGTACACGAACGGTTGAGCCCTAGCGACGGCACCGGTTTGTCTCTCGCCGCCAGATTCAGACACGATCACGTCCCCTGCGGGCAAACCCGGTCCGATCGCAGGGGACGTTTGCCTTCATCCTTGCCTTCGTCACCCACCCTATGGCAAACTCTCCCCCATTATAGCGCTGTTTCAGTCGGACCGAACACGCTTGTGGCCGTGCCGCCTTAAAACCAATTTCTTATCAGTAGTATCGCAAGCCTTCAATCGGAAGAGTGATCGCCTTACCTGAGCTCAGGGGGCAAAGTTTGGGAAAGAATTGAAGCGGAGAGCTGTCCAGGCAATGGACAAACTCTACCCAGGTCTTGTGATTCGCATCGGCGCCCTACAGTATCTGGAAATGTTTTACTCCGAATTTGGATTTGTAACGACCTCTCCCACTCATATTGAAGATGGAATTCCGCATGTTGAGATAGTGCGACAGGGCGGCACGTGCGAAAGGTGAATCAAGGACGCCTTAGGGTTAGTTCATTCTGCTAGGTGGAAGAGTTTTTCTCTTAACCCGTGAATGGCTCTACTGGGTCAGTTAAATGGTTGAGCAGTTAACTCTCTCATTCGAAACGGGTTCCTCAAACTGCTCTTCTTTACTCAAAGCAATTCAAACTGAGGCAGCCTAATTGTAACTTGATCCTCACAACCCTGGTTTGGTCTGGTCGGAATCCTATCCTTGCAAACTTGATGTTGATAGAAATGGTGCATCAATGAATACCTGTCGGTCTTACTTCCTCAAACTCCCCCTGGGTCCAGTGATTGTTTTGGTTGGCTTGATGTCAATTCCGCGGGGATTGCAAGGGGCGACTCCCGGCGAGGCGGCCCTAGATTTTCTAAGGAGTCGCATGGGAACCGCCGGCCTCCTGGATTCGTTCGTTGAAGATAGAACTAACTATTCCTACACATATGACAATGCGCTTGCCGCGATGGCCTTTCTTTCAGCTGGAGACCGCCTCTCGGCACAACGTGTTTTGGATGGATTCGTCGGGATTGGCCAGGCTCCAGGTGGCGGGTTTCTACATCGCTACCAAACCACAGGCGCCAGTGCGGGCGGCATTCTGGCAACAGGACACAATGCATACCTGCTTCAGGCGATGAATCTCTTCTCATGGCGAACGGGTGACCACCGTTACGACAGTATTGCGCGGGGGATTGCTGACTTCCTGGTCACGTTGCAGGACAGCACAGACGCGGGGTTCTTGCCCGGCCTGGTGTTGCCTGGAAGAGCACCGAAAACAACCTGGCTGCTTACTCAGCCATCTCCAATCTCGCTCTGGTTCAGAATTTGCCTGCCTACGGGAGTCGAGCCATGCTGATTCGAGATTTCCTGGTTCGGGAATGTTGGAATGGAACGCGGTTCTTGACGGGCAAGGTCGATCCAACGATCGTGACCGACGCCCAGGCGCTCGGGACGCAAGTTTTGGGGGCGGGCTATTCGAACGGCAGTTTCTGGGTGGAGTCCTACACCAAAGCTACGCAGCGCTACTCGGGGAAAAAACAAGTGACAGGGTTCGATCTGAATACTGACCGCGACACCGTTTGGACAGAAGGCACGCTGCAGCAGGCGCTGGCTTTCTGGCTCGTAGGCGACAATGCCCGCTTCGGTTTCTATCGAACCGAATCTGAGAAACTTCTCCAATCTTCAGGCGTTCCATCAGCAAGTGGCAACGTGTGCTAACCCAATGAGATGCGGGCAGCAACCCCGCCAGCTGCGTTCACGCGCGGGTCAAGGATGAGGTTTACGCTCTTTCGCGCTCCAATTTGCCGGAAAAGAAAGATCTCTGGGATATTACCGGGATGGAAGCTTTTCGAAAACCGTTGTCCGCCGATCCGTGAATATTTCATCGTGTCATAAGTATTCATAGCAAAATATCTTGTGAATGCGACTCTGGAAACTCGATAGCGCGGTATAATCTCGGATGGGCCAAGGAAAAGACTACTCCCCAGCTGTTCAAAAGCGCCCAGAAAGCCGTCTGGGAGCATTGACTGGACTACGTTTTCTCGCGGCTTTTCACGTTCTGATTTTCCATGCCGGTTTGGGTCAATTGCCTGGCGTGCCGGTGTGGATCCAGAACGTCGCCTGGCACGCAGACTTGAGTGTCAGTCTATTCTTCTTTTGTCGGGGTTCATCCTAACGTACAACTACCTCGACCGCGAGCGCGGATGCCGGGTTGCGGATCAGCAGTTTTGGGCCGCGCGACTGGCTCGTGTCTACCCGGTTTATCTGCTCGGGTTGGTCATTGCAATCCCGCAGCTCCTCGGAGACCTCTCGCTCAATGATCGAACTCCGCTACTCTCGAAGATAGCAGCAACGGTCTTGGTGGGTTGTTTAGTTCAATCCTGGTTGCCACAAACCGCTTGGTGGTGGAATTTCCCTTCTTGGTCACTTTCCGATGAAACGTTCTTTTACTGGTGCTTTCCTTGGTTGCTACGGCGTTTACGAGCACTCACGCGATTGCAATTGCTGGTCTCCATGTTGGTTGTCTGGGTGGCGGCACAAGTTCCGCCGGTGCTTGCACAGATCATAGGGCCAGACGGACGCGGAATCGTGGATCAGTCAGCAATGCCACTACTGATCAAAGCAGTGCAAATGAATCCGCTTTTGCGACTGCCGGATTTCGTGATTGGGATTCTCTTGGGTCGGCTGTACCTCTTGCACGGCGACGATCCGCCGGCGAACCAAGTCAAGCTGCGCCAGTTGGGTGGAACCCTTTCGCTAGTGGGGCTAGGCTTGATGGTCGCCGCTGTTGCCTTCAGTTCCGAGTATCCCTTTCCCGTAACGCAGAGTCGAAGTCTGGTGGCACCGTTGAACGCCCTGCTTATTTTCGGATTAGCTTTGGGAGGCGGACTGCTAGCAAAAGTCCTGTCTTCGCGGTTGATGGTGCTGTTAGGGAACGCCAGTTATGCACTTTACTTGCTCCATATACCACTTATTTTCTGGACGTATTTTATTTCTCGGGCTTGGTTTAGGGCCGAATCGCCAAACACCTGGCCATTGTTTGTCGCATATGTGTTCGTTGCCATTGGTGTGTCAATTCTGGCTTTCTTGCTCGTCGAGGAGCCTATGCGGCATAGGCTCCGGCGACGTCTCACAGTGTGGTTGGGGCCAGGCGACCCAACAGGCCAATCACTTCAGCACAGATCATAATTGGCCGACGGGGGCTGCGATCCCTAAAGAGCCCCGCTAGGAGCGACCTATAAATAGCCCAGAGTTCAGCGCAGCAAACCCAGGTAAAATTTCCATCAACTAATTTTTCCCTATCCCGCAATGGGAAGATAATGCTTATCCACCACACCCGACCCGCTGTGACGCCAGGTCGGGGGACCCGGCCTACAACTGGAGGAGAGGGGAAATTTTCGCCGGCGGATGCAGAGCTATAGATAGGACGCCCCGACGGGGATGAGGATTGGCCGGCAATCATAGAGCAAGGCTGGAGATGAGAAGAGAAAAAAAAGCACCACCCCTGTATCCCACGCGTTGGGGGAGAGAGAGATAAACACTAACGATTACCAAGTCCCTGTGGCGCTCTCAATACCTACCCCTGGAGGCTTTTCAAGCTTTCAATCCCGGACACCACCCCAATGGTGCCAGATTGCTAGTCCATGACCAGTCCCATCAGGAACTCTTTATTTCCTTCCATGCCTTCAATAGGTGACTCGATGACTCCGAGTTCGCGGAATCCTAAGCCTACTGCCCCGACCCGGATTTTCTGAACGACTTGAATATGCTTCCCTGGGTCCGTTACAAGTCCGCCTTTTTCAACTTCTCCTTTTCCGACTTCAAACTGAGGTTTCACCAGGCAAATGACCGATGTTCCAGGCTTAGTAAACTGGGGAATGACAGGCAACACAAGCGTGAGTGAAATAAAGGAAAGATCCATTGTAATCAAGTCTACTTTGGCGCCTATTGTGTCGAAACTAAGGTAACGTGCGTTAACGCCTTCAAATGACACGACTCGAGGATCACTTCGTAATTTCCAATCCAGTTGATTGTGTCCGACATCGACGGCAAATACTTTTGCCGCGCCATGTTGCAGCAGACAATCAGTGAATCCGCCTGTCGAGGCTCCGACATCAAGACAAACCCAATCTTTAATGGACAACGCAAAGACTTTCAAGGCCTTCTCTAATTTCAGGCCTCCTCTTGAGACGTAAGGAGGCGGCAATTTCTTTAATCGAATACTGGAAGACACGTCCACCCGGGTTCCAGGCTTTTCGATTCGCTGTTCATTGGCGAAGACTAATCCTTCAAGAATCAGTGCCTGCGCCTGTTGGCGGCTCTCTGGTCAGACCCTGGTCAACCAGCAGCTTATCAATTCGCTCTTTCATGAGTGCGAAATGCCTACTGGAAAGTTGTCAGCCGTTCTGGCCTTCTCTGGTGTGAGCTTTTTTCGAGCTGCTTTGGCGGGAACGACTGGGCCGAGAAGAATATTTTTCGAGGAGGAATTGGTGGATCTGTTCATAAATACCGTCGGCATCAATCCCGATATTTGGCATGGAGCAGGCTGGGGCTACCATGAGGGATGAGCTTGTCGGGAACCCCGATCCGAAGAATCCTATTGCCTTCAAGCTTCTTTTCTTCCAGCAGTTCCATGACCGCGCTTCCAAAACCACCCATTAAAGCGGCCTCCTCCACGGTAACGAGGAAGGATTTTTCATTTGCCAAACAAACGATCAAATCCTCATCCAAAGGTTTGACAAATCGGGCGTTGACAACAGAAACGGAGATCCCATCAAGCGCCAGTTTTTCCGCGGCTTTCAAACAGGGGTAAACCAAGGTTCCCAAGGCGAGAATAACCCCGTCCTTCCCATCTTGCAGGATCTCCCCTTTTCCAATTTCAATCATTCTGAACTCTTCGTCCATCTTAACCCCAATGCCATTTCCTCGGGGGTAGCGAAGGGCTGTGGGGTGAGGAGTTTCAATGGCGGTGTACAACATGTGTCGGAGTTCATTCTCATCTTTTGGCGCCATTAAGATCATATTGGGAACCGCTCGCAAATAAGCGACATCGTAAAGGCCATTGTGCGTAGGGCCATCGGCGCCCACAATTCCTGCCCGGTCAATAGCAAACGTGACGGGCAAATCCATCAAACAGACGTCATGGATCACCTGATCATAGGCTCGCTGGAGGAAAGTAGAGTAAATTGCGGCGATGGGTTTATAACCCTGGGTTGCCAATCCCGCCGAGAATGTCACGGCATGTTGTTCGGCTATACCGACATCAAAGCATCGATCGGGAAATTCCTTGCTAAATTGGACCAAGCCGGTACCTTCCAGCATTGCGGCGGTTATAACAACAATTTTGGGATCTCGCTGCGCTAGCTCAATCATCGTTTTCCCAAAGACGGAGGTAAACGAAGGCGGGGCTGGTGGTGTGGGATAAAAAACGCCTGTCTGGGGATCATAGGCCGTTGGACCGTGATACTTGATGGGCGCCGATTCCGCTACCGTCCACCCTTTCCCTTTTTTCGTCACGATATGAAGAATCGTCGGGCTTAGGCTTTCTTTCAATTTTCGCAAGCGTATCGACCAGAGTATCGAGATGATGTCCATTGATGGGGCCGACATAATCAAAACCCAATTCATGAAAGAGTAATCCGGGGACCATGAAGGTTTTCATGGCATCCACCATATCTTTGGCGATTTTCACCAGCCGAGGACCAAGCCGCGGGACAGCGAGCAACATGGACTCAACTTCTTTTTTGAAGCGGTTGTATACCTGTCCCGTCACGATTCGATTCAAATAGCCGGCCATGGCCCCGACGTTGGGCGAAATGGACATCTCATTGTCATTCAGAATGATGAGGAGTTTCCTTTGCAGATGACCGGCCTGATTAATTCCCTCCAATGCCAAGCCACCGGTCAAGCCGCCGTCCCCAATGATCGCAACGACATTCGAGTCTTCTCCGGCCAAATCGCGAGCCACTGCCATCCCTAGTGCTGCCGATATGGATGTGGATGCATGGGCAACATTAAAGGTGTCGTAAATACTTTCTTCGCGGCGTGGAAAGCCCGAGATCCCTTCATACTGTCGCAGCGTGTGAAACTGGTCGCGCCTCCCGGTCAGTATCTTATGGCCATACGCCTGGTGTCCGACGTCCCAGACCAGTTTGTCCTTCGGAGCATCAAAAACGTAGTGCAAAGCCACCGTCAGTTCGACGGTCCCGAGGCTGGAGGCCAGGTGACCACCAGTTTTTGAAATCGTATGGATCATGAAACTTCTCAACTCGTCGGCCAGTTGGCCCAACTGCTGCCGTTCTAGCTTTTTAACATCCGCGGGACCATCGATCTTTGAGAGAAGTGAAAAGTTCATGTTTTCTTCGTCCATGGTTGATGAAAATCCTTTCAAGACGAGTTTCAGCCAACTACAGCAATCATTCTAGACAATTGCTCAAAGAAAAGTAAGAAAATCGAAGCTCGGGACGAGCCTTGCCCGATTGGTTCAGAGATTTGGGAGTTCCTTTTCTTGAACTTCAACCCGTCACGCAAAGCTGAAGACCTTTCCATTCCGCGTCACTCCTCAAAGACATCGGTGTTCTTCTCCTCGAATGGCTCCGGTTTCAATGTTCCATCCGAATGTTTGGAGAGTATCTCAACCTTTCGTTCTGCTTCTTCCAATTTAGCATGGCAATAACGAGAGAGAGTTATTCCCTCCTCGTAGGCTTCTAACAGAGAAGCTAGGGGAAGGTCTCCACTATCCAACTTCTTCACGATTTCTTCGAGACGCAATAACGCAGATTCAAAGTCCTTAATTTTAGCCATTTTTCACCTCTCCATCGGAGGGAATCATCTTTTCGGCTATTCCTTCAATTCCCCCTCTTGCCAGCCGTACCGTAAAATGATCGCCGACTCTTACCCCCCGGGAGTCCTTCAAGATTTTCCCTTGGGAGTCCCGGCAAACCGCGTATCCCCGATCGAGGACTGCCAAAGGATTGAGGGCCTGCAAAGACACTTCCAAGGTCACCCACTTTCCCCCTCAACAATTGCAAACCCAATTCGGCTTTTCCTTGAACCCGTTCCATCTGGTGCATGACCATCTGCTCTTTTGTCTTAATGAATTGCCTGAGATCAAGGCGGGAAAGGCTATCCAAATATTTGCGCATCTTTTCTCTCAGCAAATGAAGCTTTTCTGTTCCTGCGATCCCCATTCGAAACGACAGCTCATCCAATCGTTGTCGATAAAATGCCAATTTGTTTTCGACGGAAGCGAAGACCCGTTCCGAGGAAAGGCCCAGAACTTTGTTTCGAAGCAGGCTCAAACGGAAATGCAAGGACTGATTCAACCTGCGTTCTTGGTTCGCAATCTGGTCAGCCAATTCAGCTTTCTTGGAGATAACAATTTCCGCAGCTGCCGAAGGTGTTGGCGCTCGCAGATCGGCCACGAAGTCCGCGATCGTATAATCCACTTCGTGGCCGACAGCAGAAATTACGGGGATTCGTGACGCCACAATGGCACGAGCTACGACCTCTTCATTAAAAGCCCAAAGATCTTCTAAAGACCCGCCACCGCGTCCCACGATCATGACGTCCACTTCGGGAAGGGTATTCAAGTAATTAACTCCCGCTGCAATTTCCGTGGCTGCACCTTCCCCCTGGACTCTAGCCGGATAGATCAGCACGCGGACATTCTCGTGCCTGCGTTTCAATATCCTCAGGATGTCATGGATTGCTGCTCCGGTGGGAGAGGTCACAATACCAATACATCGAGGCAGCAACGGGATCGGTCTCTTGCGAGCAGAATTGAATAATCCTTCAGCTTGTAATCTCGCTTTAAGTTGCTCGAAGGCGAGTTGCAAGGAACCTAGGCCTTTGGGTTCCATAGTATCCACTTGGAGCTGATACTCTCCGCGCGGTTCATAAACACTTAGATTTCCGGAGGCGATGACCTGAAGTCCATCTTCAGCTTTCAACTTGAAAAATCTAGCTTTGTGACGAAAACAAACACATCTCAGCTGAGCGGACTTGTCCTTGAGAACAAAATAAAGATGTCCTGACCCAGCTGCCATGAAGTTCGATATTTCACCCTCAACCATAATCCCTGAAAATTCGCCCTCAAGACGGTCTTTGACTTCAACGGTGAGCTCCGAAACCGTAAAGACTTTGGCTGATGGAAAGAGGTTCATGAAGTTTACCGACGGAAAAAGAGTGCGAAGATCAGGGTGAAAAGGAGACTGAGTACAATGGATGTAGTGAGTGGGAAATAAAAACTGAAGTTGTCCCGTTTAATAATGATGTCGCCCGGCAGCTTCCCCAGCCTCAGAAATGGCAAGTGCGGAACAAAGGTCAAGATTAATCCGAAGAGGAGAAAAATGGCACCGGCGACGATGAAGAGCTTCCCAATTTGAGGGAGCATCCTAACCCTCCCGGAAAGATCAACTAACCAAGTTCGAGGGCATTGAAAAAATAGCTCGTTTCGCTTCTCGAATTCTCCACGCTATCAGAGCCATGGATAACGTTCTTTTCAATGGAGGTGGCGAAGCGCTTCCGGATCGTTCCTTCCGCAGCTTTTGCCGGGTCTGTTGCTCCCATCAATTCCCGAAGCCTTGCGACGGCATTCTCAGCTTCAAGCACCATCACCATTACAGGCCCGGAGCTCATGTAGCGTACCAGATCCTTAAAGAACCCTCTGTTGCGATGAACCGCATAAAAGCCTGCGGCCGCCGTCTCAGAAAGATGAAGCATCTTGGCGCCTCTAATTTTGAAACGATTATGTTCAAGAATCTGAATAATGTCGCCAACATTACCCTGTTCGACCCCGTCGGGCTTAATGATGGTCAATGTCCGTTCTAAACTCACAGTATTTGTCCCTCCGATTCTTATTTCCCCAATAAGGGAAGATTGTCTTGGACAAATCTTCCCGTTTCTCCTTCAATGTTTCAGTAATTCTGCCACGGTTTCTCCTATTTCAGCAGGACTTTTGACGACATGAATTCCTGCCGCTTGGAGGGCATTCATTTTGTCCGCGGCCGTTCCTTTTCCACCACTAATGATGGCTCCCGCATGCCCCATACGCCTTCCGGAAGGTGCTGTCTGGCCAGCAATGAATCCAACCACCGGTTTTTGCCCCTTGCTTTGGATATAATTTGCAGCTTGCTCCTCAGCCATCCCGCCAATTTCGCCGATCATCACAATGGCTTCCGTTCCTGGATCCTCAAAGAACAATTTCAGCGCATCCACAAAATTTGTACCGATGATAGGGTCCCCTCCAATTCCAATACAGGTGGACTGGCCAATCCCGCGAGTACTAAGCTGCCCCACAGCCTCATAGGTTAAGGTTCCACTTCGAGAAATAACTCCGACAGCTCCTTCGCGATGAATCGCACCGGGCATAATCCCAATCTTACATTTACCAGGGGAAATGATTCCGGGACAATTCGGACCGATTAGGCGTGTAACACGCTTTGACAGATACTCGGTGGCCTTGATCATGTCAAAGGTTGGGATCCCTTCCGTGATGCACACGACCAATTCAACTCCGGAATCGCACGCCTCCATTATGGCGTCGGCGGCAAAAGGGGGTGGCACAAAAATGGCTGAAGCATTGGCACCGGTCTTTCGGCAGGCCTCCTCGACGGTATTGAAAACAGGGATCCCCTCGTGAATGGTTCCTCCCTTTCCCAGGAGTTACCCCTCCAACGACATTCGTTCCATATGCTTTACACTGCAGTGTATGAAAAGTCCCTTCCCTACCTGTGATCCCTTGAACGATTAGACGGGTATTCTCGTCCACTAAGATGCTCAATACCAGACTCCTTTACAGCTGTGATAGTCAATTACGAATTGACAAGGACCTTAAGCAGTCTTCGCCAGTGCAACAACCTTCTCTGCTGCGTCTTTCATTCCATGGCCGACTGTCAGGCTGAGACCCGAATTTTTAAGGATCTCCTGCCCTTTCTCAACATTCGTCCCTTCTAATCGAACGACCAGTGGCACTTTGAGTCGAATGGCCTGGCCGCTTCCACCACTCCCTGGGCGACAATGTCACAACGCATGATTCCACCAAAGATGTTAATCAACACCGCCCTGACGTTGGGATCTGAAAGAAGAATGGAGAAAGCATTCTTCACCTGTTCGGCACTCGCCCCACCGCCAACATCCAGGAAATTGGCAGGAGACCCTCCTGCCAGCTTAATAATATCCATTGTGGCCATGGCCAGCCCTGCGCCATTGACCATGCATCCCACCGTACCGTCCAACTTAATGTAATTGAGACCATGTCTGCTGGCTTCAATTTCCAGCGGGTCTTCTTCGTCCAGGTCACGCAAGTCCTTAATCTCCGGATGACGATACAGCGCGTTGTCATCAAAGTTCATCTTGGCATCCAAGGCGTATAATTTACTGTTCTCCGTTAATAGAAACGGATTGATTTCAACTAACGAAGCGTCACATGCCTCAAAAGCCCGATACAATGCCAGCATGAAAGTGCAGGCTGTGTTAATCAGAGGCCTGGAAGTTCTAAACCAAAAGCAAGCTTGCGGGCTTGGAACGAAGTCAATCCGATCCCAGGTTCAATCGGCTCTTTCAAGATGAGCTCCGGAGTTTCTTCAGCAACTTTCTCGATCTCCATGCCCCCAGACTTTGCTGGCCATGAAAACAGGTTTTCCCGAAGCACGGTCAATCACAATACCCAAATAGTATTCACTTTTAATTCTGAGCCCTTCCTCAACTAGCACCCGTTTCACGGTTCTTCCCTTCAGGTCCCGTCTGGTGGGTCACTAGCTTCATTCCTAGCATCTTGCTCGCAATGATTCCTGCCTCTGCAGGGGTTCCAGCCAACTTAACCCCCCGCCTTTGCCACGGCCTCCTGCATGAATCTGAGCCTTGACAACTACCGTCCCTCCCAGCTTCTTGGCAATCGCACTAGCCTCTTCCGGAGTACTCGCAACTTCACCACGAGGAACGGGCACCCCAAATCGGCTCAAAATTGATTTTGCCTGATATTCGTGAATTTTCATGAAGACCCCGAATTCGTAGAAATAGAAGACCCAGACTGTGCCGGTCTCCGGGCACGGTGGCTCATTATATCGGATCAAAGCGGGGTGTCAAGGAGACTCCCTTCGTTCACGGATTGAGAGCGGGACTGAGGAGGGCTATGGATTCAACGGCCAGACGACATCAATTTACGGTAGCATTCGGCGCCACGGGCAGGACAACATTTAAAGTCACTTCCCTTATCATGATCTGATTGAGATAAATCTGAATGATGTGAGGACCCTCTTCCGCAAACTATACGTTGGTAAAGAAAGTCACATTGTCCGCAAAACCGCCAGTTTCAAGTGTAAAAGTGGACGGGGCCGTCTGGAGGACTAACCGGTTGCGATCAGGGGAAATAATTTTGATTTCAGTGGTGTGCTCACCATTGCCAACCCAATGATTCAGTAGAGCAAATTTCAAAATTGTAGAGGGCAGCGACTGAAAATAGACATTTTGAAAAATCCCCATCAAACTCAGCTTGTTCCCTGCTTCCAGACGGATATCATCACAGAGCAAAGAGTAAGCGAGTTGTGCAGTGGTAATGGGCTTAGGCGGGGTCATGGCATCTAGGTTCTCGGCCTCAAATTTTGATCCTTTAAGTATCCTTTGGCATACCTTCGGCATCAGATCCTGAGCATCAAATTCGGATTCTGTTAATCCTGACGCAATGGTCTTCCAGACACGATCGGTTAGCGATTCACGATCTCCAAGGCTCATTCCCATTGTGCTAATGGGTGGATGGAAGCAAATCGTAATCCTTCCAGGAGTAATCTTAAACTGATGTGGAGGCATAACGCTATAGCTACCGCTCACGCTAATCGGCATGACCGGAACTTCAGATTCGATAGCCAGCGTAAAAGGTCCCTTTTTAAAGGGCCCCATTTTACCGGTACGAGTTCGGGTCCCTTCCGGATAGATGAGGAAACGACTCCTTATTGATCAGCTGCCGGACGGCCTGCTTCATGGCTTCTATTGCCTGTCTCCGGTCTTTCCGATCGATAAAAACAAATCCTCCAAGCTGCAAGATAAATCCAATAATGGGCAGTCTTCTCAGCTCTTTTTTAAGGATCAACCGCGCGTCCAGCGGAATGGCGAATACCAATGCCGGCGGATCACAATAGCTTTGGTGGTTGGCCAGAAAAATATAATTCTGACCGGGCTTGAACGCATTCTTTCCCTCTCACCTCAATTCGGATTCCTGCCAGCCGCATCCCCAACCGGATAATCAATCGGCCGGCATCATAAAGCACGTCCGGTTGCCTTTGGAATAGAGCGACCAGAGCACAGGCTGACCCAACTAGAAAAGCAAATCCGAAAACGATGACTACAACTATAAGGGTACGGATCATTTGGCCAGAAATTCATTCAGCCTTTCGAGCAATTCTTCCTTCACGAAGGGCTTTGTAAGGTGACCACTCGCTCCAGCCTCCAGTGCACTCCGGATATATCTTTCATCTACTTTTCCAGTAAAGAGAATAATTGGCGGCGTATGCTGGAGTTTCCTTTCCTTGATCTGCCGTAATACCGTCAATCCATCCACACTCGGCATCATCGCATCAAGCAGCACCAAATCCGGAGACTCTGACTTCAACAACTCGAAAATTCTTCCTGGATCTCCGCAAATTACCGAATCGTAACCTTCGAGCCGCAGCATGAGTTTCAGCATCGTCTGGATACCGGGATCGTCATCCACTATCAAGATTTTCTTCTTCATGAGATTTCTTCGGCCACCACCCTGTGCTTCGAAGATTTTGGATCCAGCGCAACCAATAATAGCTATGACATAACATAGAATGACAAACGACTCTTACATGGATTGCAAAGTCTTCAAGAATTTTTCATGGATCCCGTCAAACCCACCGTTCGACATCACGACAATCAAATCCCCGCTCTCCAATTGAGGGGTAACATGACGGATAATTTCGTCTGCGCATGCCCCTTCTGTCGCGTGAACGCCCCGTTTATTCAGGTCAGCAACTAAACGTCCCACATCAAGCCGCATGGATGGCTCGAGCTTTTCTGAAGCGTAGGCCGACGCAATGACCACCCGGTCCGCAGCGTCAAAGGATACCGAGAAAGCTTCCTGGAATATGTTTCGTCGCGACGTAGCCGACCTAGGTTCAAAGATTGCCCAGATTCGTCTTTTCGGGAAGCGGGCACTGACTGCTGTTAGTGTTTCTTGGATTGCCGTGGGATGATGGGCGAAGTCATCGAAAAGAGTGATATTGTTCACCATCCCTCGAACTTCCAGCCGTCTTTTCACGTTCTTGAAATTGCGAAGTGCACTCCGAATCGTCTCCATGTCAATGCCTATATCCTGAGCATAGACTATAGCGGCCAGGACATTCTTGACATTGAAATTCCCCGCAATAGGGATCTTTATAACCCCTAAAGAGCTCTGGTCATTCCAGAGAGTGAAATGAGTGACGGTTTCGAAAGTTTCAATTTGCTCGGCTCGCCACTGGGCCTCTTCACAAAGGCCGAAGGACTTGATCGGGCAGAATGCTTTTTGACTCAATTCCCGTACCACCCTATCGTCCCATCCCGCGATCAGTTTGCCATTTGAGGGAATGATGTTGATCAGCCGACGGAAGCTCGTCTTAACAGACTCAAAATCCGGATAGATATCCGCATGGTCAAATTCACAGTTGTTAAAGATCACGGTCTCTGGCAGGTAATGCAAAAACTTGGGGCCTTTGTCAAAAAAAGCTGTGTCGTATTCATCCCCTTCAATAACAAAAATCTCTCCCTGGTCGAGCTTAAAGCTGCTACCAAAGTTTTCGGCGATACCGCCAATGAGAAAGCCGGGCTGAAGTCCCGCGACCTCAAGGATCCAAGCCAAAAGCGACGTGGTGGTGGTTTTTCCGTGGGTTCCGGCCACTACGATCGGTCTTTTGCCGCGAATGAAGAGCTCTTTTAACACCTCCGGCATCGAAGTGTAATTGAGTCTCCGGTTCAAGACTGCTTCTAATTCGGGGTTTCCTCTCGAAATGGCGTTCCCGATAACAACCATATCCGGTTCAGCCTCCAGATTTGTTGCTGAAAAACCTCGAAGCAAGGGGATTCCCAATCCTTCAAGAAATACGGACATAGGAGGATAGATGCTCTGGTCGGACCCGGTTACCGTGAATCCACGGGCATGAAGCATTCCGGCAAGCGAAGCCATTGCGGTGCCGCAAATCCCAACCAGATGAATCCGTTTTAAGTGCTCAAAGCGAGGAAGCATGAAGGTTTATACCTGTTCTGAATTGTTAAGCCAAAGCACGGACCGGCCAAGGTTATATCTTGCCCTGCTATCACAAACTGATTAAGGCAATTTAGAAGTCTCCCCAATCAGATGCTAAGGGATAGCAACGCTTTAACTTTCATGGGCCACCTGAATGACGTTCGTATCAAGCTTAAACTAAACGACAGCACCTTCATCCAAAAAAAGACAGTGTCTATCGCAATCTAACGTAACCTGGACGCCCATTGGCAATGTCAAAGAATTGGACGGAGCATGGCCTGACGGCAGCCCATAGAGGATGGGAAACTGAAAATCCGACAGGACATCGTTGATGATCTCTTGAAGCCGATATTCGCTATCCGAATTCTGATTACAATTCAACATTTTGCCAAATACCAATCCTCGAATCTGACTAAATTTGCCGGCAAGTTTTAGTTGCATCAACATGCGATCGATTTGGTAGGGCCTGGTATTGACATCCTCCAGGAATAGAATCTTCTCACTGGTATCGATCTCGTAAGAGGTGCCGAGCATTGAAGCAATTAATGAGAGGCATCCTCCGGTTAACCGTCCCTTCGCAGTCCCGGAACGTAAGGATTCCAGCTCCGCCGCCGTAATTCTGAGTTCCCCGGATCGCCGGGCAACACAGTCGAAAAAATTGCCTTCATTAAATGCGGCCGATCCCGATCCGAATTCACGCGCAACCATCGGCCCATGGAAACAAACCATTTCGGTTTGACTCTCCAAATACTGCAGCAACACAGTAACGTCACTATAACCGAGAAAGATCTTCGGATTCGAACGGATGATGGCAGAATCCAAATACGGAAGCAAATGTACACAACCGTAGCCGCCTCTTGCACAAAAAATCGCATCCACATCCGGGTCTGCAAATAGCCGGTTCAGTTCCGTGGCGCGTTCCTCGTGGGAACCGGCGAAATAGTGGTATCGGCTAAAAATCAAATCCGAAATCTTGGTCCGAAACCCCATTGAGTTCAAGTAAGTTACTCCTTGAAGCAAGGCATCCTGTTCCACAGGGCTAGCTGGAGCAAACACAGCTACGGTTGACCCTTTTTTTAAAGCCCTTGGCTTCAGCATCATGCCCCCTTGGCGTGACTAAAAAAATGCCATTCTAATCCTTCCCGCAAACCGGGGAGACGAACTTAATCGAGTGGTAAATCGGCTAGGCCGCTGGCAAAATTGCAAGCTAATTCGCTCTTATCATTTGGCTTTCCAAAGATTCCAGTACTCTCTCCAAGATGACTTCACCAATCTTGGTGTGAAGACCCAATGGCTCTGTAATTAAAAAGGATACTCCTGGATGTTTTGCTGCAGCTTCCGCAACCATCCGAGGTATGTCGTGCGTCGAATGTCTGCCTGGGCCCAGAAAATAAGGGTGGACAATGATCTCCTTTGCCCCCGCTACAACACAGGCATCAAAGGCTTGCTGAATGCTCGGCTCAGCGAGTTCCATGTGAGCATGGGAAACAATCCTGAAATCGGACTTTTTTCGAAGCATCTCCGCTAGCTTAGGAAGCATATCGTTGGCTTCTCTCCGTTTACTCCCATGATCAACGATGAGCAAGGCTCTCTTCGTCACGACCGATCTTACTCCTCCTCGGAATTGGTCAAAAGGGGGTGGAGTTCTCTGGCACTCCTCCCAATCTGACTAGAACACTTTACTTCAATTCTTGCTCACGCTCAGGGAGAGGAAGAAACGTTTCAACGTTTACTTCTCCCCGAGTACCAGCTTCGCAATGGTCTGAAGCTGCATGAATGAAGTGCCTTCATAGATCTTCCCTATCTTGGAGTCTCTAAAATACTTTTCCGCTGGATAATCCTTTGAGTAGCCGTATCCACCGAAAATTTCGACGACTTGAGAGGTCACGCTTTCCGCCATCTGCGATGCAAAATACTTAGCCATAGCAGCCTCTTTCACAAAGGGCAGGTCGGCATCCTTCAAACGAGCAGCATTGTAGGTCATCAGTCGAGCTGCCTCCCACTGCACCGATAGTTCTGCAATTTGGAATTGAATTGCCTGAAATTTAGCGATGGGTTGTCCAAACTGTTCCCTCTCATTGGCGTACTTTATGCCATGGCGCAATGCCCCTCCTGCAAGTCCTACCATTTGAGCTGAGATCCCAATTCGCCCTTCGTTGAGCGTTTCAATGGAGATTTTATATCCTTTCCCGACTTCTCCGAGGACGTTTTCACGGGGCACTTCACAGCGATCCAAAATGAGCTCGCAAGTGCTACTCGCCCGGATACCAAGCTTATCTTCTTTCTTGCCAACCTGGAACCCAGGGAACCCGCGTTCCACAATAAACGCCGTAATCCCCCGATACCCTTGACTTGGGTCTACGGTGGCGAAAATAATAAAAATTTCTGCTTCAGAGGCATTCGTAATCCACAGCTTTTGACCACTCAAATAATACTGGCCTCTGGAAAATTCCGCATAGGTTTTTAGAGAGAACGCATCGCTCCCCGCTCCTGGTTCCGAGAGGGCATAGGCTCCCACCGCAGAGGAGGCTAACTTGGGCAGGTATTGACGCTTTTGAGCAGCAGAGCCCCAACGAAGTAGCGCGTTGTTGACCAAGGTGTTTTGCACATCGACGATTACCCCTGCCGAGGCATCCACTCGCGAAAATTCTTCCACAGCTAAAATTGCCATAAAAAAACTGCCCGCGGCTCCTCCATACTCCTCCGGAATCTGGATTCCCATCAAGTTCATCGGGAAAAACTCCTTGAGTATGGCCTGATCAAATTTGCCTTCCCTGTCCATGGCTTGGACATGTGGCCAGATTTTGTTCTCAGCAAATTCCCGAACCAGCTCACGAAACATGTCCTCTTCTTCTGACAAAACCGTCAGTGGATAACGCAACGGGGGATCTGTCATGGAGTTACTCCTTGTCGACACCACGCAAATGAATGTGCTCCTCAAAGGAAGTCTTTTTCCGAAATCCCCGATCCCGGGCAGCTGACATCATGAATCTAATTGCTCCAAAAGGGACACTGAGTCAAGCAAGATATTTCCAACGTCGTTTAAATGAGGTGACTCCCGAGGAAGCCTTTTGACATTCTTTGCACGCCTCTGGTCCGACCCTGCTCAACAAGAAATTCTTCGGCGCTGGCTTGCTTTGCTTCTAGCCCATAGTCCTATTGAAATAATTAGACTTCATAGTTTTCCTTTTTTAATCTATTCTTCGACAAAGTCAGCAGACTCTCTTGTCCCGATTATGCGCCGCGATATTCATCATATTGGAATTATAGCCAAACCCAAGTTGAGCACTGCCTCTGCCGTGGTGGAGAATCTCATCGAATGGTGTGCGGTGCGACAGATCCAGGTAAGCCTTGACCGTGAAACCGCCGGCATTGTCCACCAAATTGAAGAGGGACTGGAGAAGGCCGACCTGATTGCGGCCGCAGATCTTGTTGTCGTTCTCGGCGGAGATGGCACGCTTCTCTCAGTTGCCCGATCCATGGATGCTCACGAAGTCCCGATCCTGGCAATAAATTTCGGGAGCCTGGGCTTTATCACAGAAATTACGCTGGAAGAAATCTTCAATAGCCTGGAAAGCGTTCTCGCTGGAACCGCCACCAGCCAGAAGCGTATCATGATCGACATTGATGTGGTTCGTGAAGGGGAGCGTTTTGCGAACTATCGAGCTTTAAATGATGCCGTTCTGACCAAAGGAGCCTTGGCGAGAATTATTGATATTGACGTCAGAATTGATAGCCATTTTGTAGCCACTTATAAGGCTGATGGATTGATCATCAGTACACCCACTGGCTCGACCGCCTACGCGCTTTCGGCGGGAGGTCCGGTTGTCTATCCCACATTAGGGGCAATGCTCATTACCCCGATTGCTTCTCACACCTTGACTTTCCGGTCGCTTGTTGTTCCAGATAACGTGACGGTGGAGATGAGCCTCAAGGCGACCCAAGAATCTGTTTTTCTCACCGTAGATGGCCAGGTAGGGCTGCCCCTAAAAGGGGAAGATCACATTTGTGTCCGGAGATCTTCGAGTTACCTCGAGCTCATCGAATCGAACAATAAAAGCTTCTTTGACATCTTGAGGAACAAATTGAAGTGGGGAGAGAGGTAAGACATACACTCAATGTCCGCTGCCAATCAAGGACAACGAAAAGCAGACAATTTTTTCAAAAAGGTATATGCCATCGTCAAATCCATCCCGCCCGGTAAAGTACTCACCTATGGCCAAATTGCTACTCTGCTTGACGCACCCCATAAGGCCCGACAGGTCGGCTGGGCCATGCATGGTTGTCCACAAGGACTTCCCTGGCAGCGGGTGGTCGGTGCCGGAGGGAAGATCCTGATCACCTCGTTCTCAAGTCCAGATGGCCCCATCCTACAGCGAAGACTGCTAGAGATGGAAGGGGTCCAATTCAGGAGCCAATGCGTCGATATGAATGCCCATCAGTATGTTCCGTCTGGTTTCCAGAAGTTAAGGAGGAAATCCTTGCTCAGGCCTGGAATACGCTAACGACAACCTCCTGATTTTCATATCTCATGGCTTGTGATTCATTCTTCTGTTTGTTTTGGGATTCCCTGATCCAGTGGGCGACCCAATGGCAAAGGATCGAAAGGAGAGCCCTCCAGAATGCCTTGGCTGCAAAATTACAATCCTCTGGGTTATCCCGTACTCTCCACGTTGTGTGCTGCGATTCCAACGGTCCTCCTCTTCTATCTTCTTGCTGTAAAGAAGGTCAAAGCCCATGTGGCCGGGTTTCTCAGTGCACTCACAGCGGTTTTGATTGCGACCATTGTGTTGGGGATGCCAGTGCATTTGGCCTCTGCCGCATTCTTCTTTGGCGCACTGTTTGGCTGGCTCCCCATTGGATGGATCGTGCTCAATGGAGTTCTGCTCTACAACCTCACCGTTGCAACCGGGCAGTTTGAAATCATTAAACAATCCGTGGGGGTAATTTCTCAAGATCGAAGATTACAAGCTCTGCTGGTTGCATTTTCGTTTGGAGCCTTTATCGAGGGCAGCGCCGGATTTGGCACGCCCATAGCCATTTGTTCTGCGTTGCTGGTGGGGCTCGGATTTGACCCCTTTTTTGCAGCCGTCATTTGTCTTATCTCCAACACTGCTCCGGTGGCTTTTGGATCCCTCGGCATCCCAACGGTCACGCTTTCAACAGTTACCGATCTCCCATTAATGTCGTTGTCGAAGTTGACTGGAAGAATCCTGCCAGTGACCTCTCTGATTATTCCCTGCTGGCTCGTCAGAACGATGTGCTCATGGAAAGAAACCTTCGAAGTAATTCCGGCAATTGCCGTCTGCGGGATCTCGTTTGCGTCTATCCAATATCTCGTCAGTAACTTCCACGGCCCCTATCTGGTCGATATTCTAGGAGGGGCGTTCTCACTGGTGATCATGGTTCTTTTCTTGCGAATTTGGAAACCAACTAAGATTTGGCGGTTTGCACATGAACGTCGGACTTCTCCTGTCAATGAGGTCGCCTGTCCTTCCGGTCTAGGAATCGTCAAAGCCTGGATGCCCTTTGTTTTTCTCTGTGGCGTGGTACTTCTCTGGGGCATTCCGGGTATCAATAAATCTCTAAATCGCTTGACGATCGCTATTCCTGTGCCTTTCTTACATTTGCAAGTCATGAAGAACGTACCCGTCGTTCCCCGACCGATTGCGGAGCCTGCCATTTACATTCTGAACTGGCTATCCGCCACGGGCACAGCGATACTCGTCGCAACACTGCTTTCTGCAATCCTTTTTCGGGTTTCTCTGCGAACCCTCTGTAGGATGTTTTGGATCACATTGCGTCAGCTGACCATCCCGCTTCTGACAATCCCGTGCATTTTGGGTCTTGGATTTGTTTCGCGTTTTTCCGGCCTCGACAGCATTCTGGGATTAGCGTTCACCCATACCGGAGTGCTCTATCCTTTTTTTGGCACTCTTTTGGGCTGGCTGGGAGTTTTCCTCACAGGAAGCGATACAGCCTCAAACGCTTTGTTTGGAAATTTACAAAAGGTCACCGCTGGGCAACTTGGTCTCAGTCCTGTCTTGATGTGCACGGCCAACAGCTGCGGGGGTGTCATGGGAAAGATGATAGACGCTCAAAGCATCGTCATCGGCACAGCAGCAACTCATCAGGTTGGCAAAGAAGGTGACATCTTCCGTTTTGTCCTATGGCACAGTTGTGCACTTGCAACCTTCGTGGGGATAGAAGTCATACTCATTGCGTATCTGTTTCGGGGGATAGTCCCGTGAATCCAGACCTGACCCACTGCACCAGTCAATCGATAAACGAGAAAAGAAGCGGTTTGTCTTTGAGAGACGGAATCACGTCGATGAAATGGAGATCAGGTTGAGATTTGTTTCAAGACGAATCATTTCAGAAGTCAGGCTGTTTCACTCTTGGGAGCCTCTAGGTATTTGGAGAGGATGAGCTCAAACCCTTGTGGAGTTTCTCTAAATCGAACCTCATCCAGAAGCGTCTTGAGGACCCGCGTTCCAAAGGGGTCCGGTAAGGTTTGGGATTGTGTCGTTTGGACCTCCACTCTGACGTGGACATCCAAACGACTCGGCTGCGGAACGAAAATGAAATGAATCTTGTCTGCTTGGGCCGCAAAATTTTCTTTCAGATGGATACAGGCTTCAAGCAGCGCCATTCGAAGTTGACTCTTGGATTTCCCTGCCATTTCGAGATCTTCGGCTACTTGCTCTAGAGCGCGGACAGCAACCATTTCAGAACCGCCAGACATGGGAATACTCATTTCATAGGTCTCCCTTCCAGAAGACTCTAGAGGCTCCAAAATGCCTTTCCCCTTGCCAACAACTCGCTGGGTCAATTGGTTCAATTGGTGAATGTTTGATGTGTAGATTTCAGACTCCCTGGCGAAACTTAATGCGGCTTGGTTAAACTTTTCATTCACAATAAGCCAATGATGTACTTTGGGGAGACTTTCCTCAAGCTCGATGAGATGAGCAACCTCGAAGAATCGGGTAATCTCATCCAGCCCCAAACTCTCGCCGGTCGGGCAATAACCTACAAGCCAAGCAACTTCTCGAGAGGAAGAGAATGTTCTGCCTTCATAGCCGCGAGCCAATAGAAGTTGGTTACTGTGGGGATCGCCTCGTGGTGTCATCACGGAACGAATCTCAACAGACAAGAGTTGAGGTAATTGAACAGTTTGCTCTATATCGACTTGCGGAACATACGCTTTATCGAAACGATCACCAGTAATGGAATGGAATTCGGCGTAGTCCAACAGTAACCGGGGTATCCTCTGCTGATCCATGTGGAGAAGGGCATCTTTGATCTGGTTCACAACTTCTCCCTTTTCCTTGTTCTCGGCAGATTGTTGATATCGTCGCAGCAATTCTGAATTGAGATCGAATTTTACCTGAGCGAGATTTCGGCCGTGAATCTTATGCTCGACATTCCACCCGATCCAGTCATAAAGCACGCGATCCGGGATGGGAGTCACAATCCCATTCTGAAAATCGATTAGTTCTACTTCGTCGAGGCTTCTCAAGGTCTGGTCCAGCAGGTCCGAAGGTGGATCCTTCTGTTCTTCCCTGAATCGCAAGAACGGACAGGGGGCGCTCAGCCGTGAGGTGGCTTCCAACAACTCGATAGCTCGAACAAATTGCCCGGGATCATGCAACACTTCCTGGAGCAACCCGCTAAAATAATAGTGGAAGCTCCCTTGTGTCAGTTCTTTCATATAAAGTTCCGCGAATTGTTTTTGAGACCGGAACCCGTCCCCTTTGTATTTTGCAGCTCTGGCAAGAAGATGAAGATAATAGGAATTGTTGTCCAGCTGTTCGACAACCAACGACGACATCCTCGCTTCCCAGGGCACATCGTATTCGCGGCAATACCCTTCAAATATGCTGCACGGTTTCGGGAACACCTAAGGATTCCAAGAAGATCGGCTCTAGCGAATCAGCCAATTCACCTTTGGCATAAAGGTTACGGAAAGTAGGCTTCGAAGTGCCTGACAGTAAGTGTGGTGCACGCCGGGACCCGAATGCTAATAGGAACTGGCTTTTTAGAAATGCCATCTCATCGGAAGGAGACAGTTGGTCAAGATGATGAAAATCGTCGAACAAGACAAAGGCATGTAATCCACTATTTAGGGCCACCTGCTCCGGCAGTGATAAGGCTAATCGGATGAGTCCGATCAAATCTCTGTTTTTAATAAGCTCGTGATATTGCCTGACTGAGTCGACTAACCAGGCATATCGGCTTTCATAAGCCATTGGCAGCATCTGGCCCGCATCAAGTCCTGGATTCCTGGTAACACCGAGTCTCACGACGATTAAAAGCCAGAAATTGAAGAAATGCCTGCTGAAAGTAATCGCGACTGAAGAGCTCTACGGAGCCGATGGATTTTGGAACAGAATACAAGAACGGAATGACTTTTTCCTGTTCACGCAAAAGCCGATCATAGACCTGTCGCAAGACCGCTGTCTTGCCAAACTTCCGTCGACTCCCAAGGAAAACGCTAGATTGAAAGCCCTGGAGAGTATTCAACCCGACTTGGAAAATCTGCTGGACGTCGTTTGCGCGAAAACCATTATGGGTTCTTCCTAATCGCTCTTGCCAAGTTAGATGTAAGAGCGCCATCCGAATTGTTTCTTTTCAACAGCGGAGCAAAACATCTTCTGCGACCGGCAAACAAATTTCAACCGCTTCTTATTCACGCATTCGCGGACTCTCATCAGAGTCAACGAATCCTGAGCTTGCAAAAGGAATAAACCTGCTGTCCGGGCGCTTACCCGCCCAATCACTCATTTACCATCTGAGGACCGTCCGAGGAACTGAAAAAACGGACTTTGTTTTTTCCGCTTACTTTTGCCAGGTATAACGGCTTTGTCCGCATTTCCTAATAGCTCAATCATGTTTCCCGCATGAATGGGAAAACTAGCAATCCCGAGACTAACCGTTAGTCTGACAGCGGTACGCATGGAATCGTCCGGGAAAAAGCGTCCTGAAACCCCGGTACGAATTCTCTCGGCAATGTCACGAGCCGCTATGGTTTCTGTCAATGGAAGGATCACCGCAAACTCTTCTCCGCCATACCGCACGACTAAATCAATATTTCTGACTGAATTCTTGATGATCGAGGCCGTCAACCGGAGCGCTTCATCGCCCGCCAAATGGCCGTATGTGTCGTTATAGTTCTTGAAATTATCAATATCCAACATGATGAGTGAGACGGAATGCGAGTGACGTCGAGCTCTCTCGATCTCTTCGTTCATCCTGTCCTGGAAAAAGCGGCGATTATACAATTCCGTAAGTGAGTCTGTTAATGAGATTTTTCTCAAATCCTCAGACATCCTGTAAAATCCCGTACGTTCGAGAGCCACCGCGGCATGCCCTGCAATCGACTCAAAGAGCTTTAGGTCTTTTTCATTGAAACGGTCCTCACCGACCTTGTCCGTGACATTCAGGACTCCAATTTTACGGTGATGGACTTTAAGAGGAATACTCATTAAAGACTTAGTCTTATAACGCGCGCGCCGCCTTGTTTCGAATCGGGAATCTTCGTCGATGTCGTCAACAAGCAATGGCTTTCCCGTTTCAAAAACAAAACCTGCAATCCCCTCGCCTGGTTTGAGACGCAAGTTCTGCACGATCTTCTCATTCAGTCCTTTCACAAACTTAATTGCCAATTCTCCAGAGGTTTCGTCGTAGATCATCAAAGAGGCTTGCTCTGCTTTCAGCACCTCGGCGGCCTTAAGTAAAATCGTGCGATAAAGCTCCGGGGCTTCAAGCTGAGCTCCAATCGCATCATTGAATTCTGTCACGACAGAAAGGATATTCGAACCTGCTTCGATTTCATTTTTTAGAAGGATGTTCTCAAATATGATGGAAACGTGCTTGCAGTACGTCTGAAGGATTTGGACGCTATCATCATCTAATTCGGAATTGTAGATTTGAAGCACCCAAGCCAACTCGCCATTCTGCACGAGCGGGAAACTAAGGACTGAGCGTATTGTCTCCGGGTACCCCAGTCTTAAGATCGAGTAAGTTTCATCTAGAAAAGCAGGCTTCCCTTCCTTCAGTTTGACAATTTCATTGTACTCGGCCAGGTTAATCTTCGTTCGAGGCGTAACAAGAGCTCCAAATGTACGATGTAACTCATAACCCCGTTCATCCTTACCTTTTTCCAGGAAGGCTCCCGCTTGAATGTCAAAAAGTACACCCATGGCTTGGAGCAAGCTATATTGTGCGTCCTCCAGTGAAGCCTCCATGGCTAAAACGCTCGAGAGATCATAAAGAGTGTTCATTCGATACTCGCGCTTCTTAGCTTGGTCCAGGCGCGTGGAATCACTTGTCAAAGAATCGATCATCGACTGAATGAAATGAGCCGCACGCTCAAAATAAGTCGCATTTTGGAAGCGGACGGAATTCTCCCAATCCTCGAAAAAATAGTCGCGAATACCGTACTCGGGGGTTTTCTTGGCAAAAGCAGAAAAATCCTGATAATTCCGAAATACTCGCCCGCCGAGCAGAACAAACTCTACCTTCCCGTGGATCCGAATGGGGGCAGCAAAATTAAAGAGGTGAGCATGGCATTTGAAAGAAACAAATTCACTTCCTTTGGCTATTTGCTCTAGCATCCCGCCACAGTCACGATCACAATTAGCACATCCCTTCTCATCAAGCTGGACATTGGCACAAATCGGGTTGGATTTTGCGATCCCAAGTAGGTATTCGTCTTTGTCATAGACGGCCAGCGTTAACCCGAGGAGGTCGGCCAACTCATCAAATACTTTTTGCCACGTTTTGAAGTGCGCAGATTCGCCGGGCACTTTTCGATTAAGCTTCGATTGGTTGGATTGAAACATTTCTATTGCAGTCATCATAAGTGGAGTCGTTAAACATGCGCGAACAGCTCTAAATGACTCGAAAGACAAGCCTCTAGCAACTAGCCGCTTAGATGTGTGCAATCAACAGTCCAAAAAAAACGCACCCAAATTTGATTTTGCCGGATTGATTCTCAAAGGGTTAGAAGAAACAAGGTAAGATTTTCAAAAGGTGTGACCCGAAAATGGAATTGTTTTTTCCTTTCCTGCTCTCCCTTGACTAAAAGGGACATTCTTTTGACTTCTCGCCTACCCATACAAAATGACCGTTCGCTACGAGGGTGCCGGCACCTGGGTAAGCAGTAGCAAACGGTCTCTTAAAATACCGTTCTCAAGTGCCATTCCAGCCTGGAGCAAGAGTATTTCAAGAATTTCAGGAGAACCCAGGCGTCGCTGGCTTTCCCCATTATCTCCGTACACCAAAGCTATCACTCTACCCTGACAGATAATTGGGAAAACCATGACCTCGTGGGGAAGACGCCCCGAAAGTTTCAATACGAGCTCCTTTCCCCATTCTCCATCGAGTAACTCACCACGATAAGCTTGCATTGCTTCATAGACAATCTTTAAGATCGAAGTGGATATCGCGGGGATTGCTACTCTCGGCTGGACGATGTGCCCTTGTTCCATTTTAAAAGGGAACCCAAACCCTCCACAGGCAACAAAATAGTCATTGGACACCACGAAAAAGATACATCGATCAAAGAACTCAGCCGCCAATCTCAAGACAAGAAGTGAGACTTCCGTTGACTCGCGAGGTCTCGCCAATTCTCCAGACAACTCCCTCAGAAGCCTTAGTGCTGGATAGCTAGAATATTCCTGCGGCCTCTCTGAATTCGCCCAGGTTTCTTCTTCGATCTCACTAATTAAATGTTGGGGGGAAAAAAATTCTTCGGCGCGTGCGGAGTAACTCTTCCCGTACGTATCTTGAAGGTAGGCCACATCGAGCAATAGGTGCTGGGTGTCAAAATTGACCAAGTCGGATGGGAGGTTGGCTTCTGAATGGAAACTGAAGCTTCCTTGAACCTGGTTTACGATCTCATTGACCGTTTCTACAACCTGTTGTCGCATGATGCCCCTCAATTGGTCTGGGGTTACTAATAATCGATCGAGCAGAATTTCCCCAAGAGGGCGTCGAGATTGAGATTGTTCCTTCAAGCACATTTCTAAGTCCAGGTCGGAAATGTCATTCTGCTTTCGGAGCAGTTGCCCCAAGCGGTTTTCCAAGTTCGGCTTGGAAGCGGAAACGACAAATCCATTCTTAAATACAATGGCACTGCGCCCCTCATTCGTATTGATATAAAGAATACCTGTTCTCTGGCTATTCGCCAAAAGCTGTATGAGATCAGCAAGAGGTATGTCTTGAAGATCTCCAATGATACTCATTTATCCTCCGTTCCAGAGAAAACCAAGAAGTGGGTCGCAGAGACGTAAACAATTTTGACAGGGCTCAGCCGTGGGGGTATTTCCGCTATCGACGGAACATTTTCTGAACTTCACAGCCCCGTGGCGAATTTTAGGAACCGCACTCAAACATCTTCAAGATAGTCCCTATTCTCACACACTGTGTCATTCGCTTCAATCAAGCGCGTTGCTAAAGTCGAGTTCCTAATAAGCGAGTTAATCCCCCAAATGACCAAATGGAGAAACTAGTTAGTTCTAGATGACGAATTCGGGATCTGGAGGCATCCGCCTCAATATTTAATCCAACCCTCATAAAATAGCCATTCGTGCAGCCAAGGTCGCGTCCAGGGATTTCTGGTTGCGTAAAAAACCGAGACCGCTGAGATCAACAAACATAGAAGTGCAGCCGCCCGGAACCAACGTTGATTTTCACCTTCGCTAAGTCCCACAGGGAGAAAAAAAAGCCAAAACGGAATCAGCCAGAAAAGCCAGCGTAATCCATTGCACATCCCTCCATAATTCCTCTGACCCGCAAAGAAAGTATAAAAAACCAGCATTAATGATGTTAAGAAAAGGCTCATGAATGCGAAATCCCGCTTGGGTGTTCCCGGCCCGAAGACAGATGAAAGATACCCAGAAAACTAAATAGGAAAATAGGGGATAGGGTAATAATTCCGTGGTGCCCAATGAGCATGTGAAACAGGTATACGGGCCATGGTTCATATTGGTTGTCGATCATCGTCGGATTTTCCAGAACTACTCTGCCTGTTAATGAATCGACACGACTCCCCACCAGACGGCCCGATTGCGGGTCAATCTTCCAGTATGAGCCCGGGAATTCGTAGGCGCTCTTGTCTGAGTACGCAGGTTTGAGACTCCCGGTAGAGGCATAATTGGTAAGAAAATGAGCACTAACCGGTAATAATGCGAGTGGGACAAATATGCGCAGCGTAGGTACCGGAACCTTCCATAATAACCCGGCGGTTATTAACACTAGGAATGAAATCGGCAGGGAATTCATTGACCGCGGTGAACCCCGCAAAAAACCCTGCCAATATAAACAGGATTGCCTTTCTCTCACCCAGTACCCATATTCGGTACAAGCCATAAAGCGAAAATGAAGCACTGAAAGCTGCGATCGTGTGATTATTAAGTGTGATACTAAACGCCGTCAGATAGGTCCCTAATGCCGCTGAACACATAGAGAAGAAGTGCGCCCAAAGTGATAAGTTTTGGTCCTCCAGGTAACGTGAGTAAAAGAAAAGGAACGCAACCAAAGGGAGGAGATTAACAGTTGCGACAATCACCCGAATGACGGCTTCAGGGCTGTTCTGAAAACTGAGATGCCCCAGACTCAATTTCTTGAATAAAAGGTATTCTGCTGCCAAAAGAGTCGGCAACAACGGAGGTTTCGTGGAATACGAATGCCCATCAATTTGGACCCTGTCGATACTGGGGGGCCAGGGCGTCGTATCGATCTGGTACGTGCCTCGTTCAGCCAGGCTATATACCGTTGCCCAGCGAGACAAATCGTTCACACTATGCATCGGCAACGTGTTACCTCTTGCCAAGAAAATCAGGCCGAGAACGATTCCGGTTGTGAGGCAAATGATCAAGGAATCCAATTGCCTCCGTTCTGAAATTCCTTTGGCACTTGCAAGGTTGTCTCGTAACCCGTTCATTGTTTCCCTGTTTCAACTTCGACTCTCGTTGTCTCTGCAATGGAATATTGAGGTTGGTCGCGAAAATTTATCGATATCATCAATTCAGCTAAGAAGCCTATACCCAACATTTGAACTCCCAGAACCAGGGAGGCAGCAGAGTAGATTAAGAGCGGACGATGCCCAATCGGACCATAACCTTCGACCCCTTGTTGTGCCAGGCCCCAGCAAATCGCAAGGTAACTGAGTCCGGAAGCTCCAAAGATGAAGGCCAGCAACCCGATTCCCCCGAGGAGGTGAAACGGGGTTTGCGTGAAACCCGCCAAGAAGGTCATGGTGATTAGATCTAGGGTACCTTTGACGAAGCGCAGCGCTCCATACTTTGATTTGCCGTGACGGCGTGGGTGGTGACGGACCTCCATTTCGGCAACCCGGTAACCTTTGGCATGGGCAAGAATCGGAATGAAGCGATGGCGCTCGCCGTAAAGAGGGATTTGTTGAAGTGCTTCCTTGCGAAAACACTTGAGACCACAATTGTGATCATGGAGTTTAAGTCCCGATACACAACCTAGTATCCAGTTAAAAATGCGGCTGGGAAAAGTCTTGTGCCAAGGATCTTTCCGATGTTTTTTCCATCCGTTAACAACATCTGCTCCTTCATTGAGAGCTTTCAAAAGATTGGGAATCTCGGCAGGATCGTCTTGGAGATCTCCGTCCATTTGAACGACTATATTCCCTGAGGCAGTTTTAAACCCGGCTGCTAGGGCTGAGGCTTTTCCAAAGTTCCGGCGCAAGCGAATTCCATGGACACATGGATTTTGCCTTGCCAAAGCACAGATTACTTCCCAGGTGGAGTCGTCGCTACCATCATCCACAATAAAGACTTCCATCTGAAATCGATTGGATTCAGCCACACTCATGATATGGCCCGAAAGCTCCTCAAGGCTGTCCGCCTCATTGAACACTGGAATCACAACGCTGATCAATTGGGATGTCTTCTGGATTGAGTCCATTGTCGATCGAGATACCACAGAACGCCACCGGCAAGCAACTCTGTTACAACCCACTGCAATCGCAAGATTCCGGCGGCAAGCATTACTTGAGGCGTCCCCACAATCGGTCCTAATGTTTCAATCAGTACCCATTCCCGTGTACCAAGACCACCAGGCATCATGCTCACAAATCCGGCTATCGTTGCAAACGCGACGGAGGCGGTCATGATGGCCCACAGTGCGAGGAAACCCATTTTGTCGTAGAGAAGGCCCATCCCGCCTATGGCCTTGAATACCAAAAGTAAGCTCAAGCCGCATAAGACCCAGGCTGACAACATGAACAGAAAACCCTTTTCCATGGTCTTCCAACCGCAGACCGCGTTACTTTCAAAGGCGGGAAATATTCCCGCTAACCAGGCTCGCGTCCTGACTGTGACCGGGGGGACGATAATTACCCCAAATGAGAGCGCAAAGATAAGACTAGAACAGGAAAGGATCCAACGATATGGCAAAGGAGCCCAGATGAAGACGGGAAGGCAGAGTAGCGACCCCACGGCCATCAAGAAAAATGTCTCCAAAATCGAGGTGAACGCAGCACTCGATGCTCCAATTCCAGGCCCTCGGATGAGGAGCGTTCGAATGACAATGACTAATCCTTTCCCTGGAACATATTTTCCGAGGTGTCCTACAAAATAGGCGTAAGCAGTATTGATGAGGGACGGAGATCCTCCAAAGTCACGTAATGCCAGCCACCAGAAGATCGCGCATCCAGCCATGGCTGCACAGTAGCAAGCCATACTCAGCGAGATCCAGCCGAAATGAAGGGCCAAAGGATAGCTCGCGATCTTTCCTTTTTCAACCCAAATCCTATGGGCGATCGCTGAGAAAACAGCAAGAAAGATCAGCCAGCGGAACCCTTGCAAAAGTCGACTTCTTCTTCGAACCGGGATTTCAAGAGTATGGTCCACAGTCGGTGTGTTGCCGCCCTTCATTTCAGAGTTGGGTTCCTTCAGGAGTTTCATAATCTATCTAGATCTTCCCTGGCAAATGGGGCTCCGGTTCCCTGTTGGATGGGTTTCTTTCGGGAATAGTTCTGGAATCCGAGCTTATTCCACGCGCTGGGTAAGCCAAAACCAATCGGGGATCCCCTTCAAATGCAGCCAAAATTTCGCGACTGATTTGATCGTTAGTCATTCGCCGTTTTCGAATGGCAGTCAAATAGCGAAGCAGCAAGTCAACACCTCGTTCTCCAATGGAAACATATACGATAGGGGTGAGGGTACCCAGATTGATATGAAAGCGCCGGGCAATCTCATCGGATTGCCCCTTGGCCTCTTCAATAAACTCTTGTGAAACTTGAAAGGCAATGTTCTCTACAATTTGCTTGGCTTTCTCCCAATCACTTTCAGAAGTCAGGGTGACTTTAATCTCATCCCAAATGAACGAATTCCCAGTTGAATAATTGTAATAGTGATTTTTAAGAATGAAGCTGTTGGGAAAAAAGACGACACGTCCCGTCGACTGCTCAGCGCCTACCCAATTCCCGACTTCCAGTATGGCAAGACGGAACAATCCAATATCAATAACATCTCCTTTGACATGGCTTATTTCGATTCGATCCCCTACGCTAATTCCAAACTTCCCAACGATCAGGAACCAACCAGCCAGACTGACTATGGGATCCTGTAATGCAATCGCAAGGCCGGCTCCGGCTAAACCGATTACGGCCGATACGCTCCCAAAATCGCTAATAAAATTGATCAGAATCATGGCCCCAATCGCAAGTGCGGAACAGAAACTAATCAACTTGCGAAAATAGAAAGCATTTTTCCCTTCCTGCATGAACCGGTAAGGCAAACGCTTCAGATAAAAGGAAATCAACAGGACTAGGATGATCAACATCAGCACAATCCCGGCACGATTGGCAACGCGATAAAGTGACTCTTTGCGATCCTCCGACGCCATTGTCGCCCAGTCGATAATTTTTTCGCTATCCTCCTGGATGAGCAAATCTTGATTTCGAACCAGGGTGATGGTTTTTTTTGCTAGCTCCTTTTGTTCATCGAGACGAGCGGACAAACTCAACTGCTGTTCTGCGGTATCAAAAAGCCCTTTGACCTCGTCTTGTTTCCCACCATTTTTTACCAGATTGTAAGCTTGGTTGTAGATCGAGGTGGTTTTTTGATTGAGTTCCAAGTGTTCCAGTTGCAGCTTTTCAAATTCCCGCAAATGTTCTTCTAAAGTCAAACGGACAGCTTGTTGCATCTCCAAGGTTTTCTTTTTGGCCCTTTCGAGGATTTCAAGTTTACGACTACGATCCAGGTAATCTTGAATATTCACTAAGAGTCCTCTGGGGTGGGTGTCTTGGGATGGCTGTGCTAAATGAAGTTCCGCTCCCTTGTTTAGTTGGCCCGCGAAAACAGCAACTTTACTTGGAGAGGTAAGCAGCTCTTCTTTTAGGAGTTTTATACGATCAGCCAGCGAAAACGACTGCAGACTCTTTGAGGCATTTTTTTTGCGTTGGTAATCGTGGATGTCTAAGTTCGAGCCAGCAAGATCCAGCTTTCTATCGGCAATCATGACCTCTTTTTGAGACAGATCGAGAGCAATTTGGGCCCTTCGAAAGCTGTCTGGGGTAGACGCCTTCTTGAGATTTTCGTGAGTTTTCTGAAAATGGGCCTTCGCCCCATCCAGTTCTGCTGAAAGTGTCCAGACTTCTTCAACTATTTTTTCGTACTGAACGTCATCGGACGATTTACTTGAAGCAGTCTTCGCCGCAAAAGGATCAGACTCCCTCAGCGCTAAGGCCTTCAACTCGATTTCGGCAACCTGAAACTGAGTTTCCAGAAATTGACGCGAGAGGTCCAAATGGCTTTCTGCCAAACTCCGCTCGAGGGTTGAATCTGCATACCTAAACAAATCAATAGCTTGCCGGTACTGATTGCCGGCAGATTCGATTCTTTCCAGCAACTGGACATAACGCTGGCTCTCACCTTCGGCAAGTTTCGTATGATCTTTGGGCGGCCGGCACGATATGAGGAGGCAACATACCAAGATGCCAGTGAAGCCAAATATCTTTCTCATGAGTCACTAACCCTTCTAGTAAATATTCAGAAGAGAGTCCCTTCTATCAACCTTTGATATTCCTCCGAGGAGAATACCAGCGATTCTAGGGAAATTATTAATAACTTTAGGGAACTTCGACTGACACAAGATTAAAGATTTCAGGATACACCAAAGTTCCCCTTTCCTCTTTCATAAATGGTAGATGGTTTGCAAGTACACATGACCACCCCTAGATAGCGCTATAGAACGCAAGCATCACTTCGCAAAATCCTAATCAACGACCCCTCATCGGCTAATCACAGTTGGGGGCCTATCTTGAGGTTTTGGCAGTCCAAGCGGCAGCAAAGATCTTTATTAAATTCGGGATGTATCCACTGGAAGGAACCTTCCTGCTGTTCAATCGGTTTGGAGATTGTAGGAGCGTAACTTTCGGTACAGGGTCTTGGGCGTAATCCCAAGAAGGATAGCAGCCTTACCGCGATGCCAGTTCACCTTGTTCAAGATGGCGATAATTTGCTCCTTCTCCATTTCCGCCAAACTCAACGTGGAACTCACAGCCGTTTTCTCGCTTGGCGAGACAGGGACCACGGTCTTTTTCCGATTATAGATTTCGAGTGGCAAACAGTCTTTGGTGATTTCTCCAGCGGGAGTTAAAACCAGGGCGCGTTCAATGACGTTTCTCAACTCTCTCACATTTCCAGGCCAAGAGTATTCCGACATCAGTTCCATTGCCTCTGAAGATACAGACAATGGGGTTTTGCTGGCCAAGTTCTTCACGAAGTGTTCCACAAGGATTGGAACATCGTCCTTTCTCTCCCGCAATGGAGGGATTTCGACGGTAACCGTATTGATGCGATAGAGCAAATCCTGTCGGAATCGATTCTCTTGAACTTCCTCCTGTAGAGTCTTGTTGGTCGCCGCTACCAGCCGAATGTCTACCTTCACCTGTTTCACGCCGCCGACGCGAAAAAACGTACGAGTCTCTAGAACCCGCAACAGTTTCACTTGGAGGCGCGGGCTCAATTCACCAATCTCATCAAGAAAAAGGGTACCGTGATCCGCGAGCTCAAAGAGCCCCGGTTTGGAGGAATCGGCATTAGTAAACGCACCCTTCTCATAGCCAAACATTTCGCTCTCCAATAGGGTGTCTTGAATCGCACCACAATTGATATCTATGAACGGCTGTCCATACCGAGAAGAAAAGCGGTGGATCGATTGTGCTATCAATTCCTTCCCCACACCACTCTCACCTTGAATCAATACGCTCGATTCCGATTGAGCGGCACGCTCCACAAGCGAGAGTAATTCTTTCATCTTCCGGTTATTGGTAACCAGCTGGTGTGTCGCTTCTTTGCGGTTCAATCGGACCTGCATGAATAAATTTTCTTTCTGCAGGGCCCTTCGCTCGTAGGCCTTGCGGATCAAAATGTCCAATTCTTCGATTTTACAGGGTTTTGTGAGGTAGTCATAAGCGCCAGCCTTCATGGCTTCAATGGCCGTTTCAACCGATGCATTCCCCGTTAACATGATGACTTCCGGTGAGGGCTCAGCTTGCTTCAGAATTTTTAGCGCTTGAATCCCATCTAAATTCGGCATCATGATGTCCATTACGATGACGTCGTAGTCTACCTTCTCTGCAAATTCAACGGCGCTTTTTCCGTCATTGGCAACCGAAACGTCATACTCCTTCCGGGAAAGCTCTTTTTGAAGAATCAAGCTGAAATTCTTTTCATCGTCGGCGATCAACAACTTGATTCGCTTTCCATTATTCATGGGTAGATTCCTCCTCCAGGTCTCATCTCCGAATTAGTGCGAACGCCGGGGCTCAATCGCGGCCATGCGCTGTGTCCCTTGAATTCCCTTGCCGGTTTAGAAGCGAACGAGCAAGAATCCAGACTAATGTGCTCTTGTCGGATCTTTTCCGGGCACATAAATGTGAAATGTGCTTCCTTTCCCTACTTCCGATTCCACCTTGATGAATCCATCGTGACTCCTGACAATACCGTAGCAAATTGACAAACCCAACCCTGTTCCTTTTCCAATCGGCTTTGTAGTGAAAAAGGGATCAAAAATCTTGTTAATATTTTCTTGGGGAATACCGATTCCCGTATCTTGAAATTGAATCCAGGCGAAATTCTGGCCATTTCGGATTTCCCTCCCTGTGTGCACAGTCAAAGTTCCAGATTCATTCATAGCGTCCATTGCATTAATAGCCATGGCCAGGAAAACTTGCCTCATTTCTCCGCTGTTTCCAACCACCCCCGGACAATCGGCTCCCAACTTCATCAGACTCTAATCTTCTTGAACTCCTTATGGTGGCTCAAGAGCTGGAGTGTCTGTTCAAGAGTTTCATTAATCCGGATCTCTTCCTGCAGAATTCCCCGGCTGCGGCTAAAATCAAGAAGATTGTTGATAATCCCTTTACAACGGCTAATTTCATCATCAACAATGCGCAAGTAATCCGGGAAATCTTCAAATGTGGGCAACTGAAGAAGAGTTGTATCCTTCGAACGTAACAATAGTCCTTCCACACATCCCGAAATGGCTGCGAGAGGGTTGTTGATTTCATGTGCAATACCCGCTGCAAGCTTTCCGATGCTCGCCAATTTTTCGTTTGTTGCCAGGGACTCTTCAAGTTTCTTGCGCTCGCTGATGTCTTCAGCCAGAGTGATCACGTGTGTCACATCTTCGCCTTCGACGACATGGGAATCTTCCGCAGATGGTAATATTTTTCTCGCCGGATGACCAGGAAATAGCTTCCGTCTCGAACGGCACACCCGAAGTAAATACCGATTCAAACTCACCCTTTAACTTCTCAGCGGACATCCGGGAGAAACACAGACCGAATATCCTTCCCAATCACGCGATCTCTGGAAATCCCAAAAATCCCCGTTTCTCTTTTCTTGTTCCAGGTCACGACTCCATAGTTGCGGTCAATGACGTATAAGCCGATAGGTAAAGAGTCAATGATGCATTCGATAAATCTTTTTTGCTGGCCAAGTTCTCGAGTTCTCTGCTCGACCATGGACTGCAATGACTCTGAATGCAGCTTAGCAGATGAATAGAGCTCCGCATTTTTAAGCGCCAGTGCGAGGTTGCCGGCGACGGTACTCAGCAGCTCTAAATGGGAATCTGTATAAGCATTCGGGAGCTGACTCTCGACGCTCAGCACCCCCAGTAGTTGATCTAGATGAAGCAAAGGAACCGCCATTTCTGACTGTGTATCCGGAAAGAATTTCAGGCTTTGGGGGTCCGTTTCATTATCGGGAAGGATTCGGGGCTCAAGGGACTTTGCCACCCGGCCCATTAAAGTTTTCTGAGTCTTATATTCGGGGGCATCGATCACACATTGCTTCCGAGGGTGATAACTTGCTCTGGGAATGAAACAGCTGCTCCTGCTGATTCCAGAGCGCAATAACACATCCCTCAAAGTTGAGTTCTGTACTAATGACTTTCGCGGCATGATTCAATAATTCAGATTGATCCAGGCTTCTGTTAAATTCCGTGATGAGCCGGTTCAGAATGCTGACTTCGCGAACTCTTTTAAGCTCCGAAGAATATTGGCTCTTGATCTCTTCGGTCACTTCACGATGCCGAATATGCGCGCGGATCCTGGCAAGCAATTCCTTATGCAGAAACGGCTTGACCAAATAGTCGCTGGCCCCGACATCTAATCCGCGAACTTTGTTTTCGACTGAATCCAAGCCTGTTAGCAGGATGATGGGGATATCCCGGGTTTCGTTGGATCCCTTGATGTTCTGACAAAGGGAATAGCCGTCTGTATCAGGGAGCATGACATCTAGCAGGATCAGATCTATTCTTTTTTGCCTAAGTGCTTCAATCGCCTCCTTCCTGACTCGGCGATTTCGACCGGATACCCCTCTTTTCCCAGTATAATCTCGGTAATCTGGAGAATGTTGGGATCATCATCAATAGCCAGGATGGTTTGTAACTTCACGGCGGTCGTTGTTTTCATTGAATCAAATGTGTTTAGTCGGCGAGGAGCGACAATCCTCTGCAGGAATACTGCTTCCTACATTTTGTCCTATCGGACAATTGGCCCTGTAACTGTAGGCATTTGAAGGACTCATGAAGGGCAGTCTACCTTGACTGCCAGGTTCACCTTGCAGAGAGGAATATGCTAAGGGGTGGTTCACGGGACAGTGAGATGCTGGCGGGAATTGGCTTCGCTCCAGACGCACAAACTAGGATGGGAAACGTGCCTCAGTTGCCGGGTCAGAGCGTCATCTGAAGAAACTAGGCATTCGGGTAAAGAGTTCAGGAGGCGACCCTATTTGACTTTATGGGAATGAGTTTCAGCAAACGAGAGACAAAATGAATGCGGATGATTAGTGCTCCTCTTCTTCCACACCGGCCCGGGAAGCCTTAGCATGAGCAACTATCTTCTCCGCAATCTGAGCGGGAACGACATCATAGTGCGAAAATTCCATGCTGTAATCCCCTCGTCCTTGTGTCATGGATGTCAATGAAGGGGCATAAGAGAGCATCTCGGCCATAGGCACTTGGGCTTTAATAACCTGCATTCCACCTTTGCTATCCATTCCTTGCACTCGGCCGCGTCGACTATTCAAGTCTCCCATCAAGTCCCCAGCATATAGATCGGGTGCGTATACTTCGACGTGCATGATTGGCTCAAGTAATACGGGATTCGCCACTTCCATGGCTTTCTTAAATGCGATCGAACCGGCTATTTTGAACGCTAACTCTGATGAGTCCACGTCATGATAGGAGCCGTCATACAAAATCACCCGGAAATCCACGACAGGATAACCCGCAAGAAAGCCTTTTGCCGCGGATTCAACAATACCTTTCTCTACCGCCGGAATATAATTCTTAGGTATAGACCCACCGAAAATTTCATTTACGAATTCGAAATTCGCGCCCCGAGGAAGGGGCTCCATCTTGATCTTACAATCTCCATATTGGCCGTGACCACCCGATTGCTTTTTATGCCTTCCCTGAACATCTGCTCTGCCGCGTATCGTCTCACGATAAGGGACTTTGGGAGGCTTCAAAGTCACTTCAACCCCAAACCGTTTCTTCAAACGCGCGACGATTGTTTCAATGTGCAACTGCCCCATGCCGGAAAGGAGCATTTCGTTGGTCTGTTGGTCTCGACCAAATCTTAATGTTGGATCTTCTTCAATAATGCGATGAAGAGCGATGCTGATTTTCTCTTCATCACCCCGTGATTTAGGTTCCATCGCGAATGTAATCAACGGCTCCGGGAAGCTGAGATTTTGGTAAAGAATAGGATGGTCTTTATCCCCTAATGTATCCCCTGTGACGGTCTCTTTCAGCTTGGCGACAACGCCGATGTCCCCCGCATGCAATTCAGGAACTTCGACTGGATTTTTTCCCTGAGGAACTGACAAATGCGCCAATCGTTCAGAGGTCCCCCGGTTGAAATTCAGAATGGTGGAGTCTGTCTTGAGCACTCCGGAGCAAACTTTCAGAAAAGAAAGCCGGCCGGCGAAAGGATCTACGTTGGTCCTAAATACATAAACCGAGAGAGGGCCTCGTCGACGCCCTTCCTTTCCAGCGGAGCAGTCTTCTGGATATTGGTTGCAGGGAGCAGCATCTTACCGCTCGGTGAAGGGAGATAATTCACTATAAAATCGACCAGATTCTGGGTACCTACGTTAATGAGCGAAGAATGAGCCAGAATAGGAAAAAGGCGACGTTCTGCAACCGCCTGGGCGAAACCAGGGACCAAGTGTTCCAGAGGGATCGTTCCCTTTTCGAAGAACTCTTCCATCAATTCATCATTGCCTTCAGCTACGATTTCCACAATGGCTTCATGTGCCTTCTGGGCCTCATCTTTTAGATCCGCAGGAATCTCTATTTCCATGAATTTGGCGGAGCCATTGGGTTCGTATAGATACGCTTTGAGTTCAATCAGGTCCATGATCCCACGAAAGTTCTTTTCGGTCCCGATTGGAAGCTGAATTGGAATCGCAATTCTGCTGAAGAACTGCTGGATCGAGGAGACAGCCTTGTCGAAAGCGGCATTCTCCCGGTCCAATTTATTAACCACTAACATCACCGGCAACTGAAATTCTTCAGAAAAATTGAAAATCTTCTCGGTCTGAACCTCTACCCCTGAGATCGCCTCAACCAAAATCATTGCTGCGTCGGCAACACGCATGCTATTCCGTGCATCTTGTATGAAAACCCCTTTCCCAGGAGTATCGAGGAAATTTATTTTCGCTTTGTTCCATTCGACAAAAGCAATTGCAGTGGAGATGCTGATCTTTCTTTCTATTTCTTCCGGGTCGAAATCAGTTAAGGTTGTGCCTTCATCAACTTTGCCGAGGCGGTTTCCAACGCCTCCAAGGAAAAGACACCCAGCCACAACAGATGTCTTTCCACTCGAACCGTGCCCTACAACTGCAATGTTTCGGATATTCTCCCCCGTATAAACCTTCACAGGATGCTCCTTATCTTCCGAATGCTGAATAATGATTGTAAATGACCCAGCGGAATAGTAACATAGCGGCTTTTTTTGAATCAATTCAATTGGATTTGGAACGTGGAGGCTTCGAATTCAACTCCCTGCGTCGATAGAAGAGATAGCGGCCGCCCGACTAACGAGACAGGCCTTCTTCTTCATTGACAACAAACGAATGAAAAACCATAAGTTTATTAACTAATTTCTGGAATTGAGCCGATAATTAAACACCAGGAAGCAGTATATAATTCTTTCGTAGAAGAGTACCAAAATGGGACCAAACTTACTTCTCGCATTCATTTCAGCACTCCTAGCATCCGGGCCATTCATTTCCCAGATTGAGTTTATCAATAATTTCTTTCATTACCATCCGAACCACTTCGTGGGCGGGGGTTTTCAAGTCTTTGTCGTCTTTGTCGGCTTTTTGGTGTCTGTTTTGCTTTCTTCAATATGTTCCTCAAGAAAAAAAATGGGGCGCCTTATCTCGCCTTAGGTGCACTTGTTCTTACGGTTGAGTTCTTTGTCAACGGTGAAAAGATCCCTCTCCCGATAAATAATGTCATATTTGGTGGCGAATCATTTTTCATATTCCTGTGATGGGCTTCGTCATTGCCATTACTGGGCTGGTTGTCGAATGGCTTCTCCCACAACCTCATTGAGACCGAACACGGTCCGAATGAATCACCGGAAATAAACAATGAGCAAAATAGCGGGACCCCTGATTATTATGAGGTATTGCAATTGGACCCTAACGCGGAACAATTAGTCGTTACCAAGGTCTATCGATTGCTTGCCGCATATTTTCATCCTGACAATAAACAAACCGGGGACGAAGAGAAGTTTAAGCAAGTACTGGAAGCTTACGAAGTACTGTCCGATCCTGCCAAACGCTCTCGCTATGACCAAAGTTATTTTGGAACTGGAAAGAACAAAACGCAGGATTCAGCAAAGAGAGAAGAGCGATCGGGTGTTTCGGCAGAACTCGAAAACCTGAAAGCAAGGTTCACGGAACAGGCGGGAAATCCCGCCGATCGGTACGGGAATATGTCCGAGCGGGAGCTGCGCAACTCCTTGCTGCTAGCCCTATATGATGTGCGCCGCAACAATCCAACTCGTCCACAGCTTCCGATGCTTGTTCTGGCGGAACTTCTTGGTTGTCGTGTCGAGGAACTCGAATTCTCTAACTGGTATTTAAAGGAGAAGGGCTATATCAAGATCACTGAATCGGCGGATTTTTTGATTACCGATTGCCGGCGTAGATTACGTCGAGAATGACTTGGATAGTCGCGAAAGTGGACGACACTATTTGTCCCTGCCGGAGAGTAATTTATGAAACCGCCAAACTGTAGTAAAGATTACGTGGGACAAGTTATGGATGTTCTCGAGGAGATGCGATGACAGGAACACAACAGGAAATTGAACAGACCATTCAAACCTTCCAGCAAAAGCTTGGCAAGATTCAGGAAAAGGTTAACGAGATTGATGAACAAATCAAGAATACTTCGGTCAATAGCGTTGACAAGATTGAGTCTGAACTAGAGCGACTGAAAAATACATACTATGAAGTACTGGCCAAAGAATTACTGGGGGAATTTGACGATAAGCAGAAAAAAGAGATCGAGGAAAATATTCAGGCAGCCGAGCGACAATTTAAAGCTGAAAATGACCGACTGCAAAACTTTGTGGGAATCCGTCACGCGTTAGAGGCAGAATCCCGAAAAACTCGGACCTCAATTGAACAACATCAATCCGGCATTGGAACGGATGAAATTTGAAGGCCTAAAACTGGAAAGACAAAAACTTGTCGAGGAAATTAACTCCTCCCGGAACCACCTGGAGAAACTATTTGGTAAGGTCTCTACCTATAATCTCAGCTCCGTGGGGATCGTTACAAAAATATTGAATCGGGAGTACAAACAGCGTGGCTTGCCTCAGGGTCCTCGGCCTAATGAGAAATCGAGACAAGGTAAATCAACTTGCAGAACCGTTTGACATCAATGGCGTCAAGAACTCATTTGCCGAGACCCTTTCGGAAATTGTATGTAAAAGCCTGTCAAACTTAGTACTTCATCATTTTGAAGGAACCGTTGCCCGTCATATAGGATAATCCTTCGGAGACTATCCCCTATATAAAAAATTACCTCTAAAATTACCCAATTCCCATGATAGAATAGGTCATTAGAAAACTTGCTTAGCGGTAGGAATGTGTCTCTGTGAGAGAGCTTATCTTGCTTGTAAGCGACATGGGCAAAGCCTAGTGAAGCCTTTGCAAGGCAGGTCTGGCTTTTAGGAAGTCACTCTCTGGCCGCGATTGCAGGTTGGGGGATTCTGGCTTTCTGCTTTTATGAGATTCTTATCACTCTGCTTCTAGACGTGTGCATTTAGAGAGAAATCCACTTGTCTTTTTTGTAGAGCTTTGCATTTTCGGTTTAGCCTGTACCTGCCTCTATTTCCATTCAAGGACCACTCTTCTCAACGCTCGACACTCAGCTTAACTTCGAATTCGGGATTCAAGCAGCGATTTGAGATGCTGGCTCGATCCCACTTCGAGCATTCGGCTAAGCAGGCATCCTTATCCCAAGGGTATCGAACAATCCTTGTCTGCAGTGATGTTCTTTGCTCGCGCCCACCTTGCGAAATCCGGAAATTCTCAACTGCAGCGGGATCTGATGGAGGTTATGGAGAGAATCGACCAAGTCCAAATGTTACTGAGTGAGATGAGAATTCCGATGATTTCCAGACAAAATGGTGAACACAAGGGAATTTCCAACCCAGAAATAAAGTGTCTAAGGACACTGAAGAAGACAATCGAGTGTCGGGATCCCCTTATCTAGGCCATGGACACTCAGAGACAATCTTTTCATTAAGAAGAAGCGCCAGAAAGACTCAAATAATCCCCATTACTGTTCATTACTTGTTGAGCGATACGAGACTTGAATTCCAGAGTTACACTGTTAATACGTGTGAATCTGGCGCTTGTATCGTTTTTTCAGATCATGGTATCATGAAAGACACGAGTCATTGAATTTCAAATCCCAAGTGCATTCCAGTCGCGAGCGATATAAAATGGGTGCAGCCGAAGCAAGCAGATGCCTTCGGTTTGGCTGGAATTGAATTTCTCGACAGTAGGACGCTTAGGACTGCGTGATGCCCGATTAGTGAAGAAACATCCGCTCCTAATCATGATAGATCACGAAAAGAGCCTACTGAAAAAGTTTCCCACCATAACTTGCTTCTGATCACCGATTGGTCGCTCAGATTGAAACGAAGAGAATAAAGGTTCCACTATTGGGCAATAGTCGGACATATTGTACCATTTTTGGGATTTTCTGTCCGCATCGGTGGTCAGTTGAAGCCCTTTGTCCCCCTTAGGTAGCTGATTCAATTGATCGACTGGTCTTCTCTAACCCGTTATCTGAATGAACCCTTGGGGCTTATTGGTCAAGATCTGGAGTTCCAGAGGCAGAAGGTTAGATATTTTGGCGAGGATTATTGGATCGGAATTAAAATTGCTTAAATACATTTGAAGTATGCATGGGGGAAAGCGCATAGGTTTGTTGGATGAGGGCTAGACTGGAAGCCAATTGAAATGAATGGAAAGCTAAAAACCATAGTTATTTTTTGTGAGGAGCGCTTCCGCAAGGAGTGTCGTCACCTAATCGGCAAAGTGGAAGTTGCTCGAATCGTATTAGAAGTGGCCACTGGAAGTTCACCTTTCACGAGAGAAACCCTCGAGGAGATGTACTCCCATGATCCGCAGCTATTTGTAGTCGAGTTCCCGAAAGACCGGCAAGCAACTCTTGCCCTACTATCCAGTTTAAATGAATTTTACCCACAAGTGCCGATTATTGGTGCCGGGGATCGGTTTGACTCCCAGTTCTTAATCGAAACAATGAGACTGGGTTTAACCGAAATACTTCCTAAACCTCTCGTATCTGACAAGGTAATTGAAGCCTTCCATCGGATCCATCGGCAAGTTCATAAGATCGAAGAAGAAAAAGAGCCGGGATCAATCATTTCCTTCTTTGGCCCTAAGGGGGGGAGTGGGTCGACGACGGTTGCGACGAATTTTGCGGTTAGCTTGGGTCAAATTTCAAAGAAACGGGTTCTGGTTCTCGACTTGGATTTTGAGCTTGGCGAAGTTGCGAGTTTCTTTGGAATCAAGAGCAATAAATTCCTAATTCAGGAAAGCAAAGGATACGGGATCGCAGATCATAACGGCCGTTGCGAAATCCATTATTACTCATCCAAAATCTGGCGTTGACGTGCTATCAATCGGTGATGGGATTATCTCGGATGCCAGTTTCCTTGGCAGCTGAGTTAAAGCAGCTTCTAATCCTTCTCCAGCAGCAATATGACTATATAGTAGTCGACACTTCCGGAATTCTGAGTGAGTCCGTTGTCACAGCTCTCGATGCGTCACATTTGATTTTCTTGGTTTCGAAGTGCAACCTGCCATCCCTTAGTAATGTGCAAAAGGTCCTTCATGGTTTCCAGAGACTGGGGTATTCCCAGAGTAGAATCCGGTTGTTGATCAATCGGTATGACAGGGAAGAAGGCATTAGCATAAAGGAGATTGAAAAGGCTGTAACTTTCAAGGTCTTTTGGTGCATACCAAATGATTATAAAACGGCAATTCGCGCCATTCAGTCGGGTAATCCTTTGACGACTGCCCACTATCAGGCTACCCCCCTGGCGATAAGTTTCTATGCCATGTCCGCTCAAGTCCTTGGCATAAAAGTGGAAGATCAACCTCAGCCACCGAAGGAAGGCTTGGTCGTTCAGATCAAGGAGTCCTCGAAGAAATCCCTCGCATTGACCACTCTTAATCTCCTAAAGAATTAACCCGTAAGAATTCATCTGGGCATTTTAGATTCTGTTCAGCCCGCCATAGTAGGTTGAAAGCCAGTGGATTGCACCCAAACCTTTGTTTCATATCCTAGTCTAAAGAAACTCAAATTTCCTGTTCACTTGATGAGAGCCACCATTTATCCTGACCAACACCACCATATTCTTATAAAGCATTGAAATTACAATACTTAGATGAGAAACCACTCCCAATGGGCTAATTAGAGATTTTCGTCAAATCGTCAACAATCCGCTAATCGTATCTGCCTATTGAGACGATGAATGGTGTAGACTATTTGAGTAGATTGCAGTGCTCCATTGGATTCACACGGCCAACTCTTGCCGATTTGCCAGGAGGAAATTTGGGTATGATTCGTTCTAGAGCCAAAAAATCAATAATCGCTTTCTACCTGATATGGGCCTGTGGTCTTGCCTTAATTCCGTCAAGGCTTATTTGCGCTCAATCCCAGAGCAGTAAGTCTAAAATTCAAATTTACTCTTCCACAGAATCCGCAGATACGCTCGACAAAAGTGGAGTTGCGGTTCAGCAATTAAAACTCATTGATGCGAAGAATTATGAATTGAGCTCGAAGGTGCTGTCGCCTTCAATAAACGGCGGAGAACAGGTAGAGCGTGAGGTCACTGAAATAGGCAAAAAAGTCAACGCCAATCAATTCCAGGTTGAACGTCAAGTGCGAATTCCCGACAGCAATGGTAAGTTATTCACGCAGGCAATCATCAGCGAAGACCATACGACCAGCGACAAAAAGGAAGAAATACAAAGAACCCATTTCCAGGCTGACATAAACGGGAAGATGGCCGCGCTGTCCGTTGAAAATGAAACTCATTCTCAAATTTCGCCTAAGGAAAGTCAAATGGTCCTTGCCCGCTATCGGCCTGGGGCAGATGGGAAGCTGGCTCTTCTTGAACTAGAGGAAGGAACGGAAAAGAAAATTGCAGATAATTTGACCGTAAAAGAGAACAGTCGGCGAAGCAGGGATTCAAATGGTCAAATGATCTTGCTGGGAACAACGAAGGAAACCATTACCCGAATCAACGAAAAGTCTTACAAGAAAGAAACTTCCATGCAACAGATCGGTGATACCGGACATCTTGTGTTGACTGACAAGATGATTGAAACCCAGAGCGAAAACCCCGATGGAACAAGGAAATACCAACGCCTGTTGGAGTCGCGAAACATTACCCCGCAGCAACGAAACATTAATAGCACAGGATTGATCCTTGCCAAGAGAGTATCCGGGGAAGAACGACGACTACCTGATGGGAGCATCGAATCAAACACGCAAATTGAAACTCTAGACCCAGCTAATTTATCCAAAGGCCTCCAGATAACCGAAATGGTCAGTGAAATTTCTAAGCCACTAGGTAACGGCAAGGTGAGTGTAGAACGCGTCACCAAGATTCGAGACGTCAATGGAAACTTCATCACAGCCCAAAGGGTCTCCCAGACAATTCAATCGGCAAAATAAAGGTTGCAGCCGCCATGTGGCTAAAACTCACTAACCCCTTTTACATTGGGTGAAATTCGGAATTTTCGAACGATCTCTGTACCATCCGAAGAGCGCGCATCCAATTTTAACGATGCTAGGTAAACAACGATTCATCCACTACCTATTTTGGAGTTGGGCAGTGCTCGCCGCCAGCAGTCTTTCCAGTGTAGATCTCTGGGCCGACGTCGTATTTTTAAAAAACGGTGATGTGCTTCTGGTTGACAAAGCATGGGAGCTTCAAGATGAGATTAAGTACCAGGTTGGCGAGTCGGTCAAATCTATTGCGAAATCACAGGTAATTAGAATCAAAGTAGAGAAAGGGAAGCAGCAAGAAGGTCAAGTTCGCAAGTATGGGTTTGGTATAGAATCCAGTTCGCCATCAGCCTCCCCTGCAGCAGGTCCCTCTGTTGAGCCTTCCATCAAACTAGGCTCTAATTCATTCAATGAGGAAATCCTAAGAAAACTTCAAGAGAACATCCGGTCTAATCCTGATGATCAGACGTCAAAATTACAACTCATCCAGGTCCTGAATTCAATTGCTTCGCTTCAAGCTTCCAAGGGTGAGGTCGAGGTTGCCAAGCGCACCCTTCAGTCAGCCCTCGCCTTTGACAGAAAGTCCCCGATGACATTGTGGAATTTGGCCGTTCTTCACTACAAAATGGGGGAATATCGGGCTGCTGAAGATTTATTGCTTACGCTTGTGAAGTCTGACCAGAGAAACCCACAGTTCCGTTACTTGCTAGGCGAAGCTCTTTACTCCCAAGACAAGATTCCTCAGGCCATCAGCGAATGGGAGACGGCACTCCAGGTCGGACCAAACGAGCAGATTACTCAACGACTCGTCAAGGCCAAGCAAGAAGCCCCTGCACACAGAGAGTTGGGAGCCTTGCAAAGTGCTCACTTCATCTTACGGTATGACCGTCAGGTTTCCGACTATCGTTTAGGAGAGCAGATGCTGACAGCTCTAGAAACAATTTATCGCCAGCTTTCCAATAGTCTTTTTGAGCAGGGACCAGGGACAATCACGGTTGTCATTTATCCCGACAAGGCATACTTCGACGTCACGCAGGCCCCTCGGTGGAGTGGAGCTATCAATGATGGGAAGATTCGGATCCCGACTAAAGGCTTAGATGGGATATCTGATCAAGTAAAAGCGGTTCTGGCCCATGAACTAGTCCACTCCTTTATTGGCCTGATCAGCCGTGGAGATTGCCCCACCTGGTTTAACGAAGGAGTCGCACAGATGCAGGAAGGCAAATCGGCAGACCCCAACAAGCAATGGCTTAAATCAGCGGCTCGGCAGAAGCAACTGGCTCCGCTATCAAGCCTAAGAGGCACCTTTTCACAATTACCGTCTGATGCCGCTCAAATAGCTTATGTGGAGGGCCTTTCTGCGGTTGAATACTTAATGAGCCAGAAAGGAGCAGAGATCCTCAGGAATATTTTTGGCCTGATGGCTCAAAATTATAATTTTGAGAATGCCTTTAGGACTGCGACTGGGAGAACTCTCGGGGATTTTGAGAAGAGCTGGGCAGAATCCTTGGGGCTGTGAACTTGGGAACAAGCTCTACCATTTACCGGATTCACTTGCCCGGTCAATCGTATTTGAGAGGCGAAGGATAATCATTCGATCCGTTTCCAATTTATGTTGCTTAGCTAAGAGAATTTTCCCTGGTCTTTGACCGATCCAGCTTCTGCTCCAAGAGTCCCACATACGAATCATATTCCGCCTTAAGCTGTGAGATTTCCCTTCCCTTCTCGAAATGGAGAACTCTTCTCAGATCATCTTCTCGATCTTTCCATGCAAGGTCCCGATGCTCCCAAACCTTCTTATACTTATCCCTTTCCCGCTCCAATTCTCGCGCGTGACCTTGGTTGATTTTAGAGAAGTATAAAGAAAGGCGATGATGATGAGGTTAAAGTTAAGCGCACCCATGACTAGAAAGGCCCACTCTACGGAGTCAAACAACGCGATGATAGATCTGATCTTATCGAAAAGTGCCATGGCACGATCAACAGGTCAGTCAATAGCAAGAATGATGAGGATTACTTCACGAAATAGCTATTACAGGCCCCATCGATGAGTTCCTTTGTAAGGGCTGCTGGCGTATTTAGGTACCGGGCAATATCAATGACTTGTTCGATAATGTCACGCGGGTGGCAGCGTCTAATCTCGACATTGTATTTCTGATAATACTCGGTCTGCATATAGTCAACAATGATCGGGTTATAAACGATGTTCTTGCCTCGGCAATAATTCTTGAAGATTTCCTTAAACTCTTCAAGGGTGGGGTTCTCAAAATGGACCTTATACCGGATTCTGCGAAAGAAAGCCTCATCGACTAATTCCTGAGGCTTCAGGTTAGTGGAGAAGATGATTAGAGTATCAAAAGGTATTTCAAATTTCTTGCCAGTATGGAGAGTCAAATAATCCACTCGTTTTTCCAGAGGCACAATCCACCGGTTCAAAAGATCTTTGGGACGGACAAGCTGTCTCCCAAAGTCGTCAATCAGGAAAACACCCCCGTTGGCCTTGACCTGGAAAGGAGCTTCGTAAAATTTTGAAATCTCATTAAATGAGAGATCCAGCATTTCGAGAGTCAACTCGCCGCCTGTGAAGACAAAGGGTCGACGACAACGAACCCAACGTTGATCGAATTCTTCGGTATCGTTAAAGAGAGGGGAACGGTATCCGGCCTCGTCAGGTACCCTGTCGCCCTCGTAGGCTTTGTGATTGATGGGATCAAAAACCGTAATGATAATCCCGTCAACGTCGATGGCATGAGGGATATAAACCTCTCCACCCAACATAGTGCCAATCGACTCTGAAACGACCGATTTGCCGTTTCCCGGAGCACCATAGACGAACATGGATCTCCCTGAATTGATGGCTGGCCCTAAGAGATCCATCATCTGCTTGGATAATACGAGATGCGAGAAATTTTTAGAGATCGATTCCTGGGTAATATAGAGGCGCGATGCGGCCTCTTTGTTTATCATATCAATATACTGCGACAAGGGAACAGGAGCCGGGCCAGTATACTGGTTGATCTCGATAAACTCGCGAGCTCTATCTCGCCCCAGGGAAGTGATGACATAGCGGTAGGAGGACTTTCCAAGCCCGGCTATGCCCTTCACTTCACACATTTTCTCTGATTTGATGAATTCAATTAGTTCATCGACGATGGTGTAGGGCAACCTTAATCGATTGGACAAATACGAGCCCGTTACTTCGCCCGAAAAATAAAGAACTTTGACAATCAAATGAATAAGGCTATCCCGATTGAGCCCAACTTCCTTGAGGCTCGCCGGAGTAGGGGGGGTATAACTTACCCTTTGTGCCTCAGTTGTATCGTCGACAATCCTGACGTCCGTTAGAATCGGTCGCCCATCCATAGTGTCTCCTCCCCTTCAAGACAAAATCAATCCTCTCAATTTCGCTCCAAAATGGTTTGCCTTGTAAGAATATCGTCTCTCAAGACGATTCTTCTATCTGTATCGGAAGAGATCTCAGTTGTCTTTAGAGACTCCTGATTTCCATGAAGCAAAGCAATTATGGACTGATAATCAAAAAAAGTCGGAATCAATTTCAGATCGAATTTCATGTGATTAACGGAATCCAACGGATCGAGATCGGGACCTGAGGAACCCTTACCATTTGTTGCGCGGATTTGATCATCACCTTCCGATTTACTTGCAGCCTTGCCGTCCCTCTTAAAGATCAGGCTCTGCGTCCAATAATAGTTTTCTGAAGCAATTCGATAGTTCGGCTTTAACCTTGCGGCCAGTTTAAACTGATCGCTAGCCGCTTTCAAATCGGATTTTTGAAGCAGGACCCAACCAAGGTTATTATGAGCGGAGGCTTCGTCACTTGCTTTGCGAAAAGCTTCATATGCTTTCGACATATCGCCCAGCATCCCATATACAATGCCAAGATTATTTTGAGCCGTAGAAAAACCGGGATTCAACTGAACAGCCTGTTCGCAATAGGGCAAGGCCCTCAAGTACTCGCCGGTCTCGAGCAGGCTGCTACATAGGTTATTCTGCACGTAATCAAGGCTAGGATTGATTGACAAGGCTCTGGAATAGGCTTGCTGCGCCTGGGCGTGATCTCCCAAGAGGTCATAAATGGATCCCAGGGTATTCCAGCCCTCCACATTGTCCTTATCCAACTGCAGCGCCTTTTGTACTGAATCAATGCCATTTTGATACACTCCCGAATCCCTCCAGAGCCTTCCGAGACTTTCAAAGTAGGCTGGGTTGTCTGGATCCAGGTCCGAGGCCCATTGGTATTCCCCCAAAGCCAAATCGTAAACCCGACAGAGATGGTATAGCTGAGCTAAGCGGAAATGATTCTCAGGATTAGCGGGATCTTTCTTGGCTACTTGTAAAGCTTCAGCGACTTCGGGGAATTGTTCCTCCAATTTCTCCGTATTCAGGGATGTAGTTTTGCTCTTAGCAAAATCTGTCGGTTGTGACGGCATTTTTCGAGTAGCAGACGGGGAAGGCTCTTGCTGTTCAGTTCCACTCTTGTACGGAAAAGTCTCAAATTTAGAATTTGGTTTCTTGCTTGAGGCCTTCGTAATGAAAAAACTCTCGCTGCCAATGTGAGTCTGACTCTTAGTACAGGCGAGATTCATCATAGTTGCAAAGGTGAATGCGCCAAGCCAGAACCCTTTTCTGAGGTTATGCTTCAAAATGGTCAACGTACCTGATTTCAGCCACCTAACCATTCGAGACCTCTATACAATCTCCCATTTGAGTGCCGCTCTTTTTGATGGACCAAGCAGGAAGTTCCAAGACACTACGGGCCTTCAAAACATGACGAGAAACCCGAAATGGTTTCATAGATTCAATGAAATGAACGACAACGCCCTGCTTGTCAAGAAACAGTACATCAATAGGGAACCGCATCCAGAAAGTGTGGATGCTTTGGCAAGGTTTGATCCACAAGCCTCGCCCTTTTTCAAGGCAAGACTTTCCCATCAACCCCATCATGCTCTTCGTAAAAGTGTCGGCAACGTCTAGAGAATCCGCCAGGATCTTCTCCCGGGTCACATTTGTCACAATTAGGCCTGGCTTCCCCATCATTTTAGGGCCAATCGCTTTCGGCGGATTAAAGGTCGTCGACTGGCCTTCGCTACTATGACTTACTCGAGCGCCTTTTGATTACAACGACCAATAGGGCAATGAAAATGATAAACAACACCAGCTTCAGGATATTATCCGGCGACATAGGAATCTCCTTTCGATTCAACTGGAAAAGATTTGCTCGTCATTTGGCTATTGCAGGGAATAACTGCTGAATGATTTTGATGATACCGGGACCAAGAATGATCACGAACATGGCAGGGAAAATGAGAAAAACCAGCGGGAATACGAGTTTTACGGAGACTTTGTGGGCTCGTTCTTCAGCTCGCTGGCGTCGTTTGGTCCTTAAGGAATCCGAATGAACTCTTAAGGACTGGGCGATACTCGTGCCGAAACGATCCGTTTGGATCAACATGGAAACTAAACCGTTGATGTCATCCACCCCTGTTCGATCGGCCAAGTTCTTAAGGGCTTCTTTTCGAGGTTTTCCAGCTCGAAGCTCAAGATTGACTAAATTGAGCTCATCGCAAATTTCCGGATGCGTCACACGCAGTTCTTCACTAGTCTTCAAAATTGCCTGGTCGAGGCCAAGCCCGGCTTCAACGCAAACTACCATCAGATCCAAGGCATCGGGTAATGAGAGTTGAATTCTCTCCTGTCGCGCTTTGACGCGAGTGGATAAAATGAAATCCGGGATAATATATCCGGCTCCAGCCAAAGCGAGCAGGGAGAAGAACAGATTCTCTGCAGGCATACCCCGGAATCGGCTGGCCAAGAAAAGAAGGAGTGGGGCCAGGATGATAACAACAACTTTGATTCCAAAAAAAATGGTAACCGCAGACTTATTCCGGTAACCCGCGCGCATGAGCTTCCTTCTGGTCGCGCTCACTTCACTCGGTGATTTCGGGATCAGTCTACTCAGCGGCTCAAAAACCTTTTCGAAATTGGTTTCTCGCTGCGATGTAAGGATAGATTCCCCATAGGCCTTAAAGGGATTAGACTTCTCGAGATCTGCCAAACGATCTGAAAAAGGGTTCCGCCTTCGGAACAGCGCGTACTGAACATAGAAGGCGAGAGAAGTCGCCAGCAGAAATGTCAAAACAATGATAAGAACTAGTGAAAATGGCATTTGTCCCACCTAGGCTCTTGAGATCAAACTTTGATATTCACAATCTTTCGAATGATGATATAGCCCAGCAGCTGGCAAAAAGCAGCCCCAGCCAACATGTAATGCCCAATCTCTTCCTTGAAAAGAGCTTTCATGTAATCCCAATTCATCATGGACAGTATAAACCCCATGGCAATTGGGATGCAGGTCAGGATATAGCCCGTGAGTCGGCCCTGGGCTGAAAATGTTCGTACCTCTCCCATAATTTTGAACCGCTCTCGAATGACATGCGAGAGGTTTGTGAGAATCTCAGCGAGATTACCACCCGTCTCCTTTTGCATCAAAATAGCGGTCACAAAGAATTTCAAATCGAGCAGCGGTACTCGCTCAATCATATTGAAAAGAGCTTGTTTTAAGGGGAGCCCGAAGTTTTGTTCATCAAAAGTAATCTTGAATTCGCCGCGAAGAGGTTCAATCATTTCTTCGGCGATCATCTCCATACCGGTGTTAAAGGAATGTCCCGCCTTAACCGCGCGGGTCAACAATTCTAATGCTTCCGGGAAAAGCTCTTCAAAACGCCGAAATCGTTTTTTCCTCTTGTATAGAATGAAAAGCAACGGCAGGAATGCCAGGAATACCCCGATAATAATGTCGACAAACCAGATCTTGATCAGAAAGCTGGAAAGGAAAATTCCGACTGCACAGATGATCAGCGAAAGTAAAACAAAGGTACTGACCTTTATTTTCATATCTGCCTGATTGATGAGCTTTCGCAGTCGATTGGAATGGGAGAAACGCAAGAGTAACGTGTTGATTGCCGGAACATCACTCAGAAGCTCACTTTTGATGAGATCGAGCTCAGGTGTGGGTGATCGGCGCCCAACCTCGGTAATCGATTCCAGTCTATCTTTGATCTTCTTTCGCTTTTCACGCTCCGGCATTTCCCAAATGAAGAAGTAAATGCCTCCCACGAATAGCACGGCAATCACAAAAATGAAAAAAGAAATTGTAATCGGATTCATGGCTCTCCTTTAGAGAGACTTTTTTAAACGATTATCTTTTGTATTCAGTGACGTTATCAAACATACTCGCGGGGAGATGAATTCCCGCGTATTTGAGACGCTCCGCGAATTTCGGCCTTATTCCTGTAGGTCTAAATCTCCCTAGAACTTTTCCTTTTTCACCAATCCCTACCCGCTCGAACACAAAAATATCCTGCATTGTCACGACGTCCCCTTCCATTCCCACGACTTCCGAAATACTCATAATTTTCCGTGTTCCGTCGCTCATGCGTGAAACCTGCACAACGACATCGATTGCGGAAGCAATCTGCTGACGCATGGCTTTGTCGGGCAGGTTAAGACTGGCCATCGATATCATCGTCTCCATTCGGGCTAAGGCATCTCGAGGGGCGTTGGCGTGGATCGTCGTAAGCGACCCATCATGCCCTGTATTCATGGCTTGCAACATGTCCAACGCCTCTTCGCCACGGACCTCCCCGACGATGATTCGATCGGGGCGCATACGAAGAGCGTTGATGACCAATTGGCGCTGTCGGATAGCCCCCTTCCCCTCAATATTGGGCGGGCGGGTTTCCAGTCTGACGACATGTTCTTGGTGCAACTGCAATTCGGCCGCGTCTTCGATCGTGAGGACCCGCTCCTCTTCTGGAATGTAAGTAGAAAGACAATTCAGAAGGGTTGTTTTACCAGAACCCGTGCCGCCCGAAATAATGATGTTTAAACGACTTTTAACAATTCCCTTGAGTAGTTCCAGCATGGCTGGCGTCAAGGTGTTATTGTTGAGCAGATCATCCGCAGTGAGCGGGGTTGAGCCAAATCGCCGGATCGAAACAATCGGTCCATCCAAAGCAAGAGGAGGAATAATTGCATTGACACGCGAACCATCCGGCAAGCGGGCATCTACCATTGGTGAAGACTCGTCAATGCGTCGCCCTATTGCTGAGACAATCTTGTCGATGACTTGCAGCAGGTGCGCGTCATCCTTAAAAGTGACATCCGTGGCCTCAAGCTTTCCTTTCCGCTCAATATAGACCTTCTTGTAGGTATTAACGAGTATGTCTGAAATCGTAGGGTCCTTCAGTAAAGGCTCCAAAGGGCCTAACCCGAGTACCTCATCCAGGACTTCGTTAACGAGCTTTTCCCGTTCCATCAAGCTCAAGGGAGTGGGTTCCTCAATGAGCAGGTTTTCAACAATCTTTCGGATCTCATTCGTGAGAACCGGCTTGCTCAAAGTCGAAATACTTTCGAGGTCTAGCTTATCGAGTAGCTTGCGATGAATGTTGTGTTTCAATAGCTGAAAATGATTCGTGGCAGTTCCCGATATCCCTTTGGTCAGTCGGTCATTCCAGGATGACTTGTCGGCGTCAGGCGCCCCTTCTTTTGTAAATAGTCTCGTTTCAGACATGCAAGTTCACCTATTTGAGATCCTTAGCAAGAACATATGTTTCACTTCCCAAAAAGAGAAAAAATCCCTTTCTTCTTCTCGACAACTCGCTGCACCGGAATACTGGCGATCTGTTGAACGAATTGTGAAAAGGAGCCTGCGATCTCCGTATGATTCAACGCAGAGAGTGGCGCTCCTCTATTGACGGCATTCATTACCGTCGGCCAATCGTTCGGAAAGAACCAGGAGACAGGAAAATTCAGAGTTTCTTCGATATCTTTCGACCGTATTTCCAGGCTCTTCTGATAGCGATTAATCAAGAGTTTAATCTTGTCTTTTTTATACCCCATTCTTTCAAAAATGGAAAGACATCGCTGTGCATTTCGCAGGGACGGCAGGTCTGTATTTGAAATCAAGAAAATCGTCGTCGAATGGTCCAATGCAGAAACGGTATAGTCATCAAAAGTATTGGAAGTGTCGACAATTACGTACTCGTAGACATTCTTGAGGAACTGCAAGATTTGAGCGACTTGGGGTGCCCCTATCGATTCCACTTTTTCAAGCGAGTCAGGGGCTGCGAGGACATCAAGTCCCGAAGCATGTCTCTTAACAAAACCCTTCAAAAGGGCATCGTCCATCCGATGAATGTTGTCCGCCACATCGACAATATTGAATGCAGGTTTGATCCCCAGAAACAATGAAACCTCTCCAAGTTGCATGTCCAGATCTACTAGAATGGATGGCTTCTTAGTCTGTTCCATTAGGCTGACTGCAAAGTTCGTCGAAATGACTGTTGATCCTGTCCCGCCTTTTGCACTGAAGAAGGTATAGAGTTTCCCAAACCTTTTCTTCTCACGATTGACGACAGCATGGACTTTGCTCACTCGTTCGATTGCAGAAAACAACTGCTGACTTTCGATCGGGGTTGACAAGAATTCCTTCGCACCCGCACGCATGCATCGAAGAATCAGATCTGCATCAGTTCTGTCCCCTGCCACGAAAACGTGACTCTGCTTAGAAAGCTCGACAATCTTCTCAATCGTTTGAACCCCTTGTTCTTTATCAGGACTGACATCAACGACAATGATGTCAGATTCCATATTCTTGATCTCGTTAAATATCCAACTGTCGAGTTCCGAATAGAAGTTATTGAGCTCGGCGCGTACCTCGATTTGATCGGATCCCTCCAACAACTCTCGAGTCGCGTCTCTAAACTTCTCGTCTGGACTAATTATGATGGCAGACAGCATTGGTTCCCTACTCCCTTCAAAAACTCACTTACTGGGATTTGCCGTCCCACTGTCGGGGCTTACTTTACTGCTTTGTTTATCAGCCGCACCTACTTTACCATCGAATTTATTATCGTCCAAAAAAGGTTTTGGCATTTCAGGTAAGGGTGGAACTTGGTCCGGATTCAAAGGCTTCACAAATTTAGGCGTAACTAAAACAATCAGCTCAGTCTTAGCCTTTTTTATCTCTCGACTTTTGAATAAATAGCCAATGATTGGCAGGTCCCCCAACCCCGGAATCTTGCTTGCAATTTCAGTCACTCGATTATCGAGCAACCCGGCAATGGCAAAGCTCTGTCCGTCGGCTAGTTCAACTTCGGTTTCCGCTCGTCTCGTGCTCAGTGCGGGGACCAGGAACCCTCCGATATTCACCGCGTTGTTAAAGTCCAACGCGCTTACTTCCGGTTTTACTTTGAGGCGTATCTTCCCACTTGAGGTCATCGTAGGGGTAAAATTCAACCGGACTCCAAATTCTTTAAACTGAATCGTGACCGTATTGATGTTCGCCCCACCTTGTACTACCGGAAATGGGAATTCTCCGCCTGCCAGGAAACTCGCCTCTTTTCCATTTGAAGCCATCAAATTGGGTTCAGCCAGGATCTGGAGCAAATTCTTTTGTTGCAGAGCCTTAATTGTGACACCCATGTTGATATCGGTATTGAATGCAAAAATATTTAAGGCGTCCTGCAAGAGCAGATTCGCAAGTTTCCCCCCTGAGTCAATACTCGAATTATTTAAAGGACTGCCAAACTGTGTAGTTCCAATTGAACCTATAGTGTTGCCGGCTCCGGTGCTGAAAATATTGACTCCCAATTGCTGCCCCACTGAACGATCAACGTCGGCGAACTTGACCATGAAGCAATATCTGCTCCGTATCAGGTGGAGGGGGCAACTGCAGGAGGTTAATCACCTTAGGGGCAAAGGACCCCCCAATTTCAATTGCTTTTTCCACAACCCGCGGATCACTGGCTGATCCCGAAAGAACCAATGCGCCTTTGGCGGAAGATACGTTGATATTTTCAGTCGGGAACTGTTCCTCTAGCTGGCGCTGCAAGAGGGACAAATCGATTTCCACAACCAAATCGTAGCTCGTGCTTTTCCCGTTCTTGTCCCACAAGATTAGGCTCACGATTCCCGGAGTCTTCCCGTTGATCATGACTTGCTGCGGAGAAATCACCAAAGCATCAGCAATTTCAGTGCTGGTGACGGCGACTCGTTCAATAGGCTCCGCCGTGTTAACAATGATGGATTTCGAAGCAATCACCGTGAGTTGAGGGACTTCTGAGGCCTGTGGCTTTGAAGATTGCCCCGTTTGGGCTGTCGCCGGAAGGACCAGGAGAATCCAGGCAGAAATGACCAAGAGCCATGATGTCCGGAACAGCTGAATCGAGAGCCTTTTGTTATCGAGTGCGAGTTGCAGCATTTGAGTTTCTCCTCCTAAAGACGCAGGACCTGGATTGGGAAAAAGATTAGATTTCCCTTTATCCTTCCGGAATGATTTCCGAATAGGACCGCGCGTTAACATCCAAATATTTCGACCGTACTATCCTTCATGATCAGGGGAACTGCTTCCCAGTTTCCGTTGTTCAAAACTCTAAAGTCCTTCTTCTAAAATCGGTTTCTTCAACTCACATCTAACCGAAACCGCAAGACAAACCCATTGACCCGTGCATTCTGCTCAATTTCAGAACTTGACGGTGGACCGCTGCTCGCCTTTAATGACTTCAATATTTGTTGCCGGTGACACGGGTGCTTGGGGTGTGGCGATGGACTTGAGGTATCCTCGACGTCCTTCGAACCGCGGGGGCCGCGGGCGGCGGTCCACCTCCCCTCATTAATTGACTCATCTGAATTCCCCGAGTCTTGGCTTCTTCCAGATCCAGCGGGTGCCTCAAAGCCAATTGGAACTGACCTTGTGTACTGGCACTCGTGATTTTTTCCGCATCTTCAGGCGTAACAAATAAGGTGACCACGGTAACTGTCACTGGTTTCCCTTCAGGGTCCTTTTGAATCACTTGTCCGGCCGTCGCGACTTCAACGTTCTGAATAACAATCTTAGATATGGGTTCTTGGCTGCCCTGTGGCGAAGCGGTTAGAATCACATCGACTCTTGTTCCGGCAATTACGAATCCCGCAACTCCGATAATTTCATTGGCACGGATAGAGACTGCCCTCATCCCCTTCGGGATAATTGGAGGTAGTCCCGCACCCGTCCCTTTCGGCGCGAGTTTCGATTCGAGGATAGGTTCATTCTCAACGAGAGACTGGATCGTCCCGCGAGAGACAAGATCTTCTTTTCGCTCGAAGTAGCCTAGGGGAACGTTGGGGGCAGGAAAAGCGACGAACTTAAGATTCTCGTCCTTCAACAGGGTCCCGAGAGGCAGGGTTCCTGCAGCCACGACAATGTTCTTCTCTGGTGTTTTCACAATAACTGGAGGCCGATTCTGCAAGAAATTGTACACCGCATAACTTAGAATCCCCCCGATGAGAACCGCAACCGCCAGTACAATTAATGTTCTTGCTTTATTCATTTCGAGCTCCTTTAAAAGTGACGACTATTTGAACCAGATCAAGCGAACCGAGCCACTTTGGAACGCCACGCCTGGGATGTTTTGAAGCCATACCGCCATGATTGCGCCTAAGGCTATAGCCACTCCGTAGGGCAACTTTAATAAGGACTGGTTTCGAATGGTCATGATCGTTTCAGAGGTAGAGGTTCGCAATATCCATCCGAAAAGGAGAAACCTAAGATTTTGCAAAGTTTGAGAGAAAGCTCTTTTGTAAATAATGAGCGTCAACGCCAATACTCCTCCAACGAGAGCCATCCAAATAAATGTGTAAAATACCAATCTAGGTCCGACAAACGCGCCAACTGTGCTCAACAGCTTGACATCTCCTGCCCCCATCCCCCCCCAAAGGTAAAGCAAAAAAAGCAATGAGAACCCTGTACCAATACCAAGGATACTCCAAACTAATCCTTGGATCCCAGACAGGAAGAAATTCAGCAGAAGAGCAAGCAATGCGGATGACAAGGTGAGCCAGTTTGGAATCTTGTTATGAAGAATATCCGTGACGGCCGCCACTACTACACAAAGAACAACGGGTATCGAGATTAGAAGGCTCATTGAATTACAAAAATAGTAATACTTTGTCTTTTCCATTCACTACTTCAAAGACCCAAAAAGGTAGCCTGATTACGATAATGTAATCTAGCTGGCACCAAAAGGTCCATCATATAATCCAACTCTCGCCAAGCCTATATCATATATGACACATAGGGGAACATCCCCTGCACCATTGAACAATATTCGCAAAGAGAAAAATCTGGATCGAAATGCATCACTTCGCTTTGTTTTTTGCCAAATCCATTTCACAAGTTATACCACAACCCTTGAATCCACAACGGGATATTCGAATTCCAAATTTCAAATACCATATCGGCTGTTTCTTTCATGAGATTAGAAAAATGAGCAAAAAAAAAGTCCAGCGGGATAGCCCGCTGGACTGGTCATTCGGACAATTAGCCTATGAACCTGACTCAAGGGTAGACTTTGCTCTTACGAAGACGTTGCTGACAGCCTGGCCTAATGCCGGCAGTGCCGTAATGGCTGCTAACGCCAAGAAGACCAACAGCAAAGCGTACTCAACAAGATCCTGCCCTTCTTCTTCCTTTACAAATCTCTTCATTAATTCACTCATGGTTTTTCTCCTTATTGGTTTTGAAAGTATTTCCGCTTAATTCCATCTGAACATTATCGAAAAGGACATCTTGGTCAAAGTTCTTATCCGTCATCGATATAGTCTGTCTCCATCACCTCGCTCCCATCCACCTGAAATCATCTTTGGACGGGAAGATGCAAGCTATTCTGGCTGCAACTATTTTTCTCAGTGGTATCATTTGCAACTTCCAGGCCAAAGATCGTTACAGATTTTTTTTCAGTACCAAAGTGACAATAAGTCAAGCAAAGTAAATTTATACAATAATTTAACTGATTATTCCCATTCTGGGAAATTATTTTCTTCTGATATCAATATAGAAACAAGATTCCCAATTTTGTCTATGTCTTCATCTATAGTGGAATAGTTTTGATGCATATCACACAACTCCGCAATTATAGGTCATTTTGGGCTTTCGTGCGTTGCAACTCGTATAATGCCCGGCACCCAATTTGATCTTCATCACAAAAGCCTCCACCACTGCACCTAGCCATCCCAGGACATTTATCGTCATCTGAAGGAATGGACATATCTAAAATCCTGGCCAGTCTGTAATTCCTTTACTGTAACTCTAACTCGACAATTCCTTCTTTCCATGTTGGCATTATCGGACCGTTGAGATGAAGAATCAATTGGACAAGAGGAGGATTTTGCGATGGTCAAAAGGCCTAGAAAGAGGTGAGTGCGGTACGAAGAAAGTCGCAGCGTTAACCTTAATCCGCTTATTCAAAGAAACTTAGGTTTCGTGGAATTCTTGATGTGGCTGGGGGAGGCGGCAAGATAAGCGAAATCAAATTGGAGGTTTCCTGATTTAGCGGTTACTAACCAAGCCATTTCGCATGGCGTAGAGTGCAAGCTCCAATCGGTCGTTGACGCCCAACTTTTGGAAAATGTTACTAAGATGGGTCTTGACAGTTTGTTCACTGATAAACAGCTTGCTGGCAATCTCCTTATTCCGGTGCCCAGACGCTATCAGCACAACAACTTCCGTTTCGCGTTCAGACAAATCCTTCCTGCCCCTTTCTGGGCGACTGTCTACACGGAATTTACGCGAAAGGGACTCTACAACTTGTGTCATCGTTGAACTATCTGCCCACAGTTCTCCATCAAGCACCTTGTGGATTCCTTTGATCAGGAATTCACTAGCCGCATGCTTCAGAATGATCCCCCTGGCTCCATCCCGGATTGCTTTAACGCTTTCTGCCAAGCTAACTTGTGCAGTCAGAATGATGACCTTGAGCTGCGGATACTGCTCAATGATCTGGGGAAGGATCTGTAACCCATTGATTTTTTCCATCTTAATGTCGAGAAGCATGATATCGATTGGGCAGCGATTCAGAAGGCCAAGGACCTCCTCGCCATCTGTTGCATCTCCCACAACCTCAACATCCTGTTCCAGTGAAAGTATCTTCTTGATACCTTCTCTGAATAGAGTGTGGTCATCAACAATCGCGACTCTGATTCTGGGAGTGGTAAGCATCTAAGTCCCTCCAACCGGGCCGATTCTCAGCCTATCGGATTCCAAAAGCTCCAGCAACAATTCCTAACAGTAGGAACAAATCGTGAGTAGGCCAGCTCAAATTCCCTTTCACAGCACATCTGCATGAAGAAAGAAGCTAAATTTCTCTTCATCCCATGACCCAATTCTTGATGGGAACGAACACTGTTTCTCTACTTCTATAATGAGGTTGCCTCATCTTGGGTTTACCCCACTAATTTCCCCATAAGTTGATGCCACATGGGTAGGAATATTGATGGTCAAGCGACACCCTTGACCAGGAGTAGACTCTACCAGTGTAGATCCTTGCAGAGCGTTGGCCCTTTCGGATATAGACCAAGGAACGCCCTTTCCCTTTTTATCCTCATTCGGGTGTGCAGAGAATCCAAGCCCATCATCGGATATAACCAGGGAGAAGAGGTCCTCTTTCTGGATTAGTTCCACCAAGACATGCTTTGCTCCGGAGTGTTTCCTGACATTCGTAAGAGCTTCATGAATAATTTGGTAAAACTCCCGGCTAACCTTTCTTGGTAGACGGATGGGGCTGTTGGGAACGGAAACTCTCACTTTGAGATTATTCTCTCGCTCGAAGGCTTTGGCATAGCTCCGAATGGCCTTTTCGAGTTCTTGGCCCTCGAAGGAGGGAGTTCTCAGCCTCCTCATATAATTCCTCAATTCCGAGTACTCGTCACGGACAATTCTTTGCAATTCATCTAATTCACTCCTAAGACTAAAAGAGGAGTCCTGGAACATTTTACGACAGACCTCAAGACGTATATCTAAACTGGCAAGCGACTGGACCAAGCCATCGTGCAGATCCCGAGCGATACGATTCTTTTCTTCGAGCACAGAAATTTTTTGCATTCGGTGCAATAAACGGTAGTTGTCTAGCAAAGGAGCCAATTGCGAGACGATCAATTTCAGGTACTGGAGGTCTGAACTTGAGAAGATTCCATTTTTTCGGTTCACTAAGTAGGTCCGCCCCACAAAAGTTCCCCCAACATAGACCGGCACAGATAGCATGGATTTCATTTCAAAAAGAGTGGCCAGGTGAAGACTAGGATGAAACGCTTGGGAGACCGGCTTCTGGGATTCAAAGTCGTAGACAAATATTTCTTTGACGGCAAGCAGCCTAATCAATTGATTCTGGGGGTTTATGAAATATCCCCAATTCTTTCGCGGAGCCATGAGAAATTCCATTTCACTGGATGGCAACCCCCCCACTTGGTAAAAGTGGCTTCCGACTGATATGCCGACTTTCCGCAGAGAAATCCGTTTTGACAGATCATCCTCCAACACGAGGATGCACTGTTCCACCCGAAAAAGCCGACGCACCTGCTCCATGGACGCCTCCAGCATTCGCGGGAATGACGCTTTCACCAGAATTGAACTGGACAATTCCGCTAAGGAAACCAATTGCCTCTGGACTCTTCTCTGGTGCTCCCCCAGATAACCGATAAGGCAGGCCAAAACGTACAAATAGGTCGGCCGAACCCAAAATCGGTTAAAATTAAACCCTTCCCGAACTGTAGCGAAGTGGACAATGACGTACATCCCTACATTTGCAGTGTTGACAAACAACGTCTCCTTAAACCCCCAGCGAAAACTAGCTGTGATCAAAGAGAATACATAGTAGAGAAAGAAAGGACTATTTTCCCCTTGGGTGCGCAAGAGAATAAGGGGGAACCAGAGTGTATCGACGACTTGCGTGCCAAATCCCAACCTGTCTACCCGCATTAAATTGCGGTCAACGATCCAAACAACGGCAAATGCGTAAAGGAAGTATAAGACCACGACACTGTAGGCATTACCAGACTCAGGATCTGCTGGATTCGGGTAAAGCAACACCAAACCGATTGCCGCAATGGCCAGGACGAGCCTGGCCCCTGCAATAATTCGTTCGGTACGTACCGTCTTTTCGTCCATGATTCCTGAACTCAATGAGTTTCCATTGATACACGCACCTGTCTATTCCGTCTTCCTGACAAAGATGATGGCTCGGTGGTCGTCATAGACAACCTTCCATTCCGGCAAATCCTTCAGCGCGGCGGGAAGTGGCACGTCAAATGGCAAAAGCATCCACTCGATCTTGTATTTATCGATGACATCTTTTCCAGTCGAACTCGAGATTTACCAGTTTCAAGTAGTCCTTCATGATTTCTTCACCATACATATCGCTACGTCCGTCGAAAAAAACCGGGTAGCGCGGGTAGAATCGATAAATGAGGTAACCTCCCCACTGGTCTGTTGTGAATAAGTTCCCCTTCAAACTCTGCTTATCTATGAAATCCGCGGCAGCAACAGGAAATTTGTCCGGGTCGAATTTCTTATTCATGACTTGTGTGCCGAAGAGTTTTCCATCGTTAAGAGAAATCAGAACCAGTAATACGACTGCTAGAATGGGATACACAACGCCCTTGAATTGGTCCTCAAATCCAGTGATGTTTATCGAATAACCACGAAACCATTTTGCCAACTTCTGCACCCAGTTTTTCAAATCTTGTATTTTTTCGACATTCTCTAGGTATACAGTCAAGTGACACACCACGATGGGCACTACAATCAGCGCATACAAAGGGATGTGCCGGGCGGAAAGAAGCGCCATATGTGTCCAGAAAACCAAAAGGCCTATTTCGACAAAGCTGAATCCTCGAAGTGAAATTGAGGCGACCACTGTCGCCATTAAGATGAGAAGTTCAAAGAACTTGACGACTCCGACATGAAAGCTTGGAGATCGAAACTCTGTAATATTGTCCATCAGATGATTGGAGCTAATATAGGACTCGATGATATGAGTGTGAAGACGGGCTCCATACGGGTTGATGAAGCTGACCAACAAACAAACTGCGAAGACCTTAGTCAAGGTGATTGCTCGTAGCTTGGCCTGGGATTGTTCTTCGTTTTCGACACAAGTCAGGCTTCGCAATAGATTCCCCATAGCATAGATGAGTACCACAATTAGACCAACGACAAATCCTGCGTGAAGATTTGTCCATAACAGCAATACGGGGGGAAGAATATACAAACTTCGTACGTCATTGTTGTGTTCAAATCGTTCTAGGAAGATATACCAGACCAACAGCAGAAGCATCGTAAAGAGATGGGGGCGGGCCAGCCAGTGAATTGAAGCCGCAAAGCCAGCGAGCCCAGACAGGATCACGGCCATGAAGATGTTCCCACCTCTCTTGAGAGCCCAGACAAACAGAAGCGTGAATGTGATCGCAAAGGTGATATTGGCCCAGACTACAATCCCGTTGAGGCCCGCATATCTATGAATGATGGCCATCATTACGTCTGAGAGCCATTCCCAAGCAAACCAAGACCTCCCATGGGCGGTGTAGGAAAAATAGTCTTCATGTGGCAAGCTCATTGTTTTCAATATTTGCTCCCCATTGCGGATATGCCAGCCTGTGTCACTGTCACCAAGGCAGGCTGATGAACTTCCCATTAATGGAGCAAAGAGGTAAGCCAGAAACAGGATGTCTTTCATGGAGGGGAAAAGCCAACGAGCCAGACCATTATATTGGGTGGGTGGAAACCCCGGTGATTTATGCATGCAATCTCTTTGTTAAGTGTCGAGTGGGTGAATTCCCCGCCCCGAGATTATTCTCTTCCTCATAGATCAATCAAGGCAAGGGAATGTGCCGATTTCTAATTCATATTCATCGGCTTTCGAGTAAAAACAATTAGCAATGAGCCAGATGACCTGCTCGGTCATTTTCAGAAACAAAAAGTAATGCCGTCGGTCTATAATTCCGAGATAGTAGGCTACGAATCAATCGCAATACTCTAGGTCCTTGCGTCGCGTTTGAGATCTTCAGAATTAAAATTTAGTCCTTAAGTTATAACTCTTCGAGGAAAAGTCTGTGGAAGTCAATCAACTGATCGCATTTGTTCTACTTCTCTGGGTAAATGGCTTCGCGTGCCTCTTCCTGCTTAGGCTATACAAGACTTCGGAGGATCACCGAGGGAAATCCGTGCCCTCCGATGGACCGTGCCTTTTGAATTTTCCTCAGAATCACTGGGGTTTCCGCACTACAAGACTCTTGCCCTCGCCAGTATCCTCGGCCTATTTTTAGAAATGCTCCTGATTCGTTGGGTCTCATCGGAAATCAGAATTTTTGCGTATTTCAAGAATTTTGTGTTGATTGCTTGCTTCATGGGTTTTGGGCTGGGGTATTATCTCTGTCGGCGAAAGGTAAATCTGCTAACGCTAATCGTTCCGATAATTCTTCTTTCTCTCATCATCAAGTTGCCATGGAAAGGACTAAAGCTCGTTTTAACAAGCCTTTCGGCCTATCTCGGTGCAGTCTCTTCGATCCATATCTGGGGTGGAACCCGCAGCTCCCGTCTTTTGGGTCCACAGTCGCCATTTTTTTCTATGTCCTACTGATGATCATTCCGCTTTTCACCTTGATCGCGCTGACTCTTCTTCCGCTGGGTCAGCTGATCGGCTGGCACATCGAAAATGCGACTAATGGAATCCTTGCATACACAGTAAATGTATTCGCCAGCCTGGTGGGCATCTTGCTCTACTCTCTGCTTTGCAACTGGTACCTACCACCCGCAGTTTGGTTTGCAGTTGCTGGGGGATTAGCCTTCATACTTTTCTGGCATCTTCCATTCCTGCGCTGGGCAATATTCCTGACCTTTGTGGCTTGCACCGGTCTCATGAACTTGAAGGAGGACAACGAAGAAGTCGTCCATTGGTCCCCGTATCAAAAACTTGTACTTGCTCCGCGGTTCGAAAATGGAGAACTGCTTGCCTACAATTTAACAACAAATGACGTTTGGTACCAGCAGATCATCGACCTGTCAGACAGGTTCGTTTCTAGGCATCAATACCTCTTTCAAGATGTCCCGATTGAACATAACGCCTATAACCTGCCTTACCTCTTTTACCCTAAGCCTCCTTCTGTCCTTATTCTCGGCTCAGGTATGGGAAATGATGTTGCAGCGTCCATTCGGAATGGCGCCGGGCAGGTCGTTGCTGTGGAGATCGATCCTTTAATCTACAAGTTAGGAAAGGAATTGCATTTTGAAAAGCCTTACCTGTCACCGCGAGTGACGTTTGTATTAGACGATGCAAGAAGCTACATCGAAAAGAGCCATGATCACTTCGATCTGATTGTCTTTTCGCTGCTCGATTCTCACACTACCAGCTCCCATTTTTCCAATATACGCATCGACAACTATGTCTATACGATCGAAGCACTTAAAGCGGCAAAAAACTTGTTGAATCCGGATGGTATCTTCATTGTCAAGTTCCAGGTAGACACGCCATGGATTGCCGGGCGGCTGCAAGATTTACTCACCCAAGTTTTTCAATCTAAACCAATTCAGATCGAAGCCGAACCATCCTTTACGACAACGGGTCGGTTTTTCATTACGGGACCCCAAAGAAAATTGGATTCCATGATGTCCGACAGTAGTCTCGGAAGTTACGTGACTAAGCTGACCAATGTGAGGACCGAGAAAGCTGCCGTGACTACTGATGATTGGCCATATTTCTATCAGCAGAATCCCGGAGTCCCTGCCAGTGTCATTGTGGTTTCCATCGCATTGGGGCTTTTATGCTGGCAACTGATCAGGAAAGTATGCCAAACCGAGGGAAGCACTCAGTGGCACTTCTTTTTCCTGGGTGCCGCGTTTCTTCTTCTGGAGGTACAAATCATCAGCAAAATGGCGCTCCTTTTTGGAACCACCTGGAATGTCAATTCAATTGTCATTAGCGGGTTATTGTTGTTGATTGTTGCTGCCAATCTAGTGGTCTTGGTCAAGCCGCGATTTTCAAGGGGAATTGCCTACGTTGGACTTTCGATTTCGATAGGTATTTCTTACCTCATACCGATGCGCTTCTATTTCTTTGATTCAGTCTGGCTGAAAGCGCTAGCTGCGACTCTTGTCCTCTGTCTTCCAGTCTTTTTTGCAGGTATCATCTTCATTCAGTCGTTTTCGAAATCTGGATTTTCTGGGGAAGCACTGGGATCGAATCTGATGGGAGCCATCCGGGAGGACTGCTAGAATCTCTTTCATACTGGACGGGCCTTAAGTCACTACTTATCTTCGCGGCCTGTTTTTACTTCGCCTCCTTCCTACTGCGTCATCGAAGCTTGAGTTCCCAGCAGTACTAGGATGACCTATCGGTTCGTTGTCAATAATTTATTGAGGGATGCCTGTGATACCCTAAACCGGGGGACGGACATAGGCACTTAAGACTCCACCTTTCGGGCACACAAATCACAGGTCAACTTTGAAAAAGGTACAATGATCTGGAAGATTTCCCAAAAAAGGTATTTTAAAATAGCCCTCCTGGCTTTAATGGTCCCGGTACTAATCTGGCGCGTCCTCGGGATGGCAGAAATGGAATTCTTGCCGATTGATGACTTTGTGGAGTACTGGAGTGCAAGCCAATTGCTGTTAGCGGGTAAAAACCCCTATTCAGCTAGCGAACTAATGGCACTCCAGAAGAGCATTGGTTATACTAAAGATGTTCCAGTGATTATGTACAATCCGCCTTGGACCCTAGCTTTTGTCCTGCCTATGGGTTTATTCAGCTATGCCATCAGCCGTCTCCTTTGGATTTTGATCAGTCTCGGACTGATCTTTCTAGTATCTCATTGGATGTGGGATTACTACCACGGTCCTAAGCAGAATCGATGGGTTGGTTTGGCCATTTCAATAAGTTTCTTTCCCACAATACATACACTAAGAGAAGGACAGATTTCTCCGCTCATCCTGCTGGGAATCCTGGGGTTCCTTTGGTTTGAGAGCAGGAAGAAATCTTGGCTAGCCGGGGTATCTACCATCTTTATTGCGATAAAACCACATCTACTATTAATTTATTGGTTTTCTCTACTATATTGGACAATACGCAGAAAAGATCTAGGATTCGTTCTGGGCGGGTTATTAGGAACTGCCGTATGCATTGGCATTCCTCTCTTATTTGATCATAACTTAATAAACAATTATCTAGCTGTGTTGGCCCAAAATCCCCCCACTCAGTTCATTCCAATGACTCTTGGAGGACTAATAAGGTCACAGCTCGGCTATTCCAGTAAATGGCCTCTTTACATACCAGTGATAACTGGAACACTATGGCTGATCATACATCTTAGAAGGAATGAAAACTACTGGGAATGGGGTAGACAACTGCCGCTACTGCTAACAGTATCGGTGACATGTGCTACGTTTGGTTGGATGCATGATCTAATCGTCCTAATCCCCGTTCTCATGTATTGGGGTGCATGTTCCTTCCTACATAAGGCGACTCCAATGCTAGTCTTGTCATCAATATTGTATTTATTTATAAACACATCACTTGAATGAGAAATGTCGCGGGATGGAATATTGGTTGGTACGACAGTGCGCCTTTCGGACTTCTTCTCTGCTTCGTGGGATTTGAAAGGGCTTTCAAGAGCCCAAGGGTTTTGACTGATAATTCGGGCCTCATAACAGAATAAACAGCTGGCTGTAGAGATTTTACCCAAGCCACTTATTCCAGGGGAATCTGAAACATAAACTCAGTTAGTACGGATTCTTTCCATCCAGTGTGAGGCGTGCCGCACCCCAATATTCTCTGTAGTCATTCATGTGCCCTGAAACCTAGTCCGGCTTCATGCGAAGGCTTCCTGAAATGAACAACAAGAGCATAAGTATGGACTTTTTCCACATAGATCTCATTTCCCAGACCAGGATGGTTATTTAGGCGTCACTTCTTTCAATGGCCCAATACTCGTCAAGGAAGTAGAACTTCGCCTCCAGATCGCAAGATAATGACCAGGAAAAAAGCCACGACCCAAACATAGGCCGTTCCGCTGAATTTCCAATGGTTCATCAGGATGAAGAGGAAATTAACAAGAACATAGATTAGTGCATAAAGAAACTTTTCGCGAAGGCTACGAAGTCTCCAAATTCTCATCCCTGAATGGATCAAAGCCGGCAATAATAAAACCGTGCTGGCAACCCAACCGTAGGAAGCTGTAGCCATGGAAGCTATTAGTAGAATTGGAAGATACTCGTTCCAGTTCCATTTTAGTTTCATCAAATAGATTACTAATCCAAGAAGAATGAGCATCAGCAGCGAAGGCAAAAACTGGAGCCAATGATGCTCGGATCCAAAAGACAGCCTTAATAGGGTACCTATAGTGGGAGTTGCCCAATAAAATG
>CAWBAT010000002.1:0-171873 GCA_963786955.1 uncultured Acidimicrobiia bacterium | reverse complement strand
CCTCAGAAGCGATAAGTTGATCCAGCTTCAAGGTAATTCTTAAGTGACAGCACCGCTAGCAAAAATGGCTGTCACCAGAGCATCCTGGTCCGAATGAAAATCCGTATTGGGTCATTTTTGCACCCGTAATTGTACCCGAGAGGATACTTTATTATGATATCCCATGCTATTTCGTTGCGCAATTGTACCTTTTAAGTCCTTTAAAACCAGCACTGGAAGCTAGTCTTCAGCCGTTTACTGGGTCCAAAAACCGTTGGGGGTCCCCCCCGTGCCGGTTCGATACCGGCCCCGGACACCAGAAAAGACTGTCTTTGCCGACCCTTCTAAATTGGGTTCGTAGAGCCAACTTCTTTATTGAATAATCGGGTTTTCTCCTGTTTCATCGCAAATTAATGTTAGAGAATTTATGGTACAGAATGGAGCCTACAGGTCAGTTACTGTAATTTTTTCATCATCAGGGGATTCCAAACCGCCCGCTGCCGGAAACCTTTGGAATTTCAGTGTCTATCTCTTGAATTGGTTAAGCCTCATCTCCGACCGACCTTCATTATTTGGTCTGGCACGTGCATGCACGACCTTGTTGTTTTTCGCTTGATCTAACACATCCCATTTGATTCGTTGAGGAGGAATAGCATGCGAAAGCTTGCATTCAGCATGACACTGATTACAATTCTGGCCCTTTCCTTTTCCCCGAACTACAAGGCAGACGATAACAGCAATAGCGGCCAGGGAAAACAAGGGGGCACCGTTCGCGCACTACTTACGGGCTATCAGGAAGTTCCAGCTGTTTCCAGTAATGGAGTTGGACAGTTTGACGCTCAATTGAGTGATGATAAAACTAAGATTAATTTTAAGTTACAGTGGAAGAATCTGGAAGGGGCGTCGATAACAAATGCGGACGTTCGGTTTGGTCAATTTAGTGTCACTGGCGGTGCAAGTGGCACTTCTTTGCGGAGCCGGTACGCCCATTGCAACCTGTGGAGATCCGGCTTCCGGATCGATCGAAGGTTCTATCCATGCTACCGATATAAACGGGCCATTGGCCCAGGGAATCGATCCTGCTGAAACAACCGTACTTGATGAGGTATTGAAAGCGATGATGCTGGGAACACTTACGTCAATATTCACACCAACATATTTCCGATGGGGAAATCCGTGGACAAGTCCTGTTCCGGCGTATCGGTCTTTTTAGAAACTAAGTTCTGAGCCCAGAAAGGGATCAAGCCATGCAAACTCCGGCAGGATGATTACCAACTTGTAATCGGGGGAAATAGCTCTTCCGATCGAATCTCCTCGGAAGACAATGGACATTTCAACCTACAAAATCGCAGAACCTCTAACGGCGCCGAATGAGCGCCGTTATCCACCTAAACTTCTCTTTCTTGTTCCGGTGGAATGCGCGCGTCCGTCGCCGTCCCTCGAGCGTGCGCCAAGGGGACAGCGGTCCCACGCGCCCGCTCCACCTGAACGGCTCTACGGTTTCTGAATCAGTTCCAGGGATTTTTTTTTCTTTGATGAGGAACTGCTACCCCTCTTCTTTCGGAAGCAGTCAGCTGAATTCCATCCCAGGCCTTTCCGGCCTCACCTGCCTTTGCATGGCGTCATGCCTTAACTTTCCAGCCGGAATCGACGCTTCAAAGTTCTTGCCAACTTTGCGAAGACTGTTAAGCTAGCTCGTGTTGGGTGGGCCAACTCCAGTTCAAAGCATTCAATTTAGAGTGTCCAGTTTCCTTCGATTAGGTTGCCTGAGATGACCGGTTTATTCACAAAAAGGGGTTGTGGAAATTGCAATTTGAGTGCCAGTCGATTTCTTCGTCTTCTCTTCTTTCTCCTTTTCTCGGCTCAAATTTCCTTTGCTCAAGGTCATCGCGCAACGATTCGTGGACAGGTCGAAGATCTATCGAAGCTTGCGGTTCCCCAAGCGCAGCTTCTATTAGTCAGAGAAGAGACTAGCGAAAGCCGCTCTGTGATCAGCGGCTCTGAGGGTGAATTCATCTTGTCAAATCTTCAGGTGGGGTTCTACCGTCTTGAGGTTGAACATCCCGGCTACAAGAAGTATGTGAGTCGATTCGAACTCTCGGTGAATCAGGAGATGCGTCTTACCATTCAGCTTGACGTCGGTTCAACGCAGGAGATTATGGAAGTGAGTGCCCCATTTACTCCTCTGCGCAAAGACTCTGCGGCCCTTGGTGGAGTGGTCGAGAATAACCAAATCGTTAATATGCCGCTAGACGGGAGAAATTTCTTAGAATTAAGCCTCCTGCTCCCAGGAGCTGTGCCGGCGGCGCCGGGTTCGGCCAGTTCGGTTCGAGGAGACTTTTCATTTAGTGTGAGTGGAGGACGAGAAGGAACCAACAACTTTCTCCTCGATGGTATCAGTAATGTCGATCCCAAACTGAATACGTTAGGTATTCAACCTCCCGTTGACTCCATCCGAGAATTCGAATTGCTGACAAGTACTCCGGACGCCTCGTTCGGCAGAAATAGCGGGAGCCAAGTCAATGTCGTGATGAAGTCGGGAACGAACGCGTTTCATGGGACCGTCTATGAATTTGTACGAAACGCAACTTTGGATGGGCGGAATTATTTTGCTCCCGAAGCAGGAACAGCCCCTCAATATCAACGGAACCAGTTTGGAGCGTCGCTGGGGGGCCCGATCAAGACGAACCGAACCTTCTTCTTCGTTGACTATGAGGGTTCCCGATCGTTGGAAGGGGTCACACGAGTCTCGAATGTTCCGACAAACGAGGAAAGGAGTGGCGATTTTTCCAAGAGTCTTTCCTCTCCACCCATTGACCCTTATACGCAACAGCCTTTTCCGGGCGGCAAAATCCCTGTAGAGCGACAAAGCCAAGTCGGACGTGCCATTGCGGCTCTATATCCCATTCCCAATCGGTTAGTCGCTGGAGAGAACTTTGTTGCATCTCCCACTTCAACGAATCGAATCGATCAATTTGATGTTCGAATTGATCAGCAAGTCGGTAGTCAATCCTCCTTGTCCTGTCGTTATAGTTTTGGTGATGGATACTTGTACGAGCCTTTTTCGGGGCCGGGATTTGCCGCAGTCCCGGGATTCGGGACCAATATCCCGAGGCGGGCCCAAAACTTGGTATTGACCGAAACACATACCTTCTCGCCCACGATTTTGAATGAAGTGCGTTTGGGATTTGGGCGGGTTGCCTTCGGTTCGTTCCATGAAAATCAAGGGATGAGCCTGAACCAGTCCGTCGGACTTCCGGAATTGTCTGATAATCCGCGAGATTTTGGTCTCAGCTTCATTACTGTTACTGGCTACTCTCCTCTTGGAGATGAGTACAATAACCCGCAGCATAGTGTGGCAAATACATTCATCGCGTCGGATAATTTGACCTGGGCTCATAATACCCATCTCCTGAAGTTCGGCGGGGATGGGCACGTCATCCAGCAGAACGCTTACCGGGACATCCAATCCCGTGGGCTCCTCACTTTTTCCAGTTCGGCGCCGATTACGGGTAACGCCATGGGGGATTTGCTTTTGGGGTTCCCGATATTCACAGGGGGCGCACAGATCGACAATGCGCAACATTTGCGGACGAGAGGTTTTAGTCTCTATTTTCAGGATACCTACCAACTTCGTCCGAACCTTTCCATCCTTTTTGGGGTTCGCTACGAGCATAATACGCCACCATTCGATGCGTTTAACCAGGCGGGTTTATACGACTCTGCAAGCCAGACCATTGTTCCTCTGGGAACTGCAAAAATGCCGCGATCCGGACGCTACCCTGATTGGAATAATTGGGCCCCGCGGGTTGGCTTTGCTTGGTCTCCAAAACAAGATCCCGCTTTGGTCGTCCGCGCCGGTTACGGAATCTACTATGATCAATCCGCCTTAGCCCCCGGAGAAGGGATTTATTTTAATCCGCCGTTTTATAACCTCAATTTTTACTTTCCATTGCCCGGGCTTCCACTCACACTGGACAACCCTTTCCCGGCAGCCTTCCCATATCCGCTGCCCCCATCAGCCCAAGCGATCCAACGCGACCTGAAGACGCCCTATGTTCAACAGTGGAATTTGAATGTTCAACGCGAATTTGGAAGAAGACGAGTCTTAGAGGTGGCGTATGTGGGATCGAAAGGAACGAAGCTCTACGCTGGACGGGATATCAACCAGCCGTTACCGAGTCCTGCTCCGTATAATCCGCGCCCCATCTCTGCCTTTGCCGACATTAATGAATTAGAGGCGCGGGCCAGTTCAACCTACCACAGCCTTCAAATCCGATTTCAGCAGAATCTCGAATTTGGATTGGCAGTGCTGGCGGCCTACACATGGTCGCGATCCATCGATGATGCTTCGGATTTTTTCACCAGCGTCGGGGATTCCAATTATCCCCAGAATAGTTATGACCTGCGGAGTGAGAGAGGGAGATCTAATTTTGATTTACCCCAACGATTTTCGTTGGGCTTTTCCTATTACATTCCCCTCGGTAAAGGCCACTCAGTTTGGGCGGACAAAGGCTGGCTGACCCAGTTCATGTCCGGTTGGCAAACTCTGGGGATCGTCAGTTTACAAAGCGGCAGGCCATTCACCGTAGCGCTTCTTCCCGAAATTGACAACAGTAATACCGGACGTTCCAGCTTGGGATTTGGAGCCAATGATCGTCCCAACATCGTGGGGGACCCGTCGAGCGGAAGCCAGAGCCCGGATCGATGGTTTAATACGACTGCCTTTGGTTTTCCATCTTACGGTAGCTTTGGAAATTCCGGGAGAAATATTCTAACCGGCCCGGGCTACCAAAATGTGAACCTGTCTTTGCTGAAAAACATCCAATTTACGGAAACGAAATCATTGCAATTCCGTTTCGAATTCTTCAATTTTCTCAATCATCCCAATTTCGACCTGCCTGATATTTTCCTCGGCTCTCCCACCTTTGGAAGCATTCTCTCCGCTCAAAGTCCGCGTCACATTCAATTTGGAGTGAAGTTTATCTTTTAGATGCTCTGTGCCTTTAACCACGGGGAACACGGGGTAGCCACGGTGAGCGCTTTCTGCGAGCCGTGGGAATCATGGGGCAACCACGGATAGCCGCGAATAAACGCAAATGAACGCGAAGCCGAGATGAGGGAGACACAAACGATCAATTTGTGGAAAAAGCGGGGTAGCCACGGTGAGCGCTTTTTGCGAGCCGTGGGCTTTGTTTCGACAATTTCCGTTAATCCCGAAAAGAATCGGGCAGGTGAACATAATCAATTTGAATAGGGCAAGCCGTGATCACGGTTTTGTCCAAAGAAAAGTTATTACAACTGGACCATTTCCAATCCTCCGGGCTTGAAACCAGCCCTTTTCGAGCTGGGTTGTAGTGCATGTACTCCAATCGTTCTGAAAACTCCTTCGAATGCCTAATGAAGCGGTCCCAGAATTGATGCTGCCAATTGGCGCCTTGGCTACCCCTTTGCCTGTTGATTCTTCCTGAACATGTCGATTTGACTTGCTTCATTATCAGTGAAATCGTTACTGGATAACTCGGTGCAATCAAGGCATGCCAGTGATCTGGCATTAAGACATAGCCGCAAAAAAGGTATCCTAACTGATTGCGGGATTCCGCGATTACTTCTAAAATAGTTTGGAACTCCACATCACCAAACGTCCGGCGGTCTTGGCGGAGGTTACAGGTGATGAAGAAGATCTTATCGGTAAGTCGTAACCGATGAAGTTTAGACACAATTGGATATTATAAGAATCAAAACGAGCACAAAAGTGTGTGAATGAATCATGTGAATGAATCAAAGGGGATACGAAATGAAAGAATCCCACGGTTCGCACAAAGCGCTCACCGTGGCTACCCTTCAACTCATTCCACGGCTCGCGTGAAGGGTTCACCGTAGCTACGGGAGTACGATCCGATCCCCGTGTTCCCCTTGGTTAATCTATCTTCTATGGGGCAATCCGGAAGCAGGCCATTTCGGTTGTGTTGCGAACCAGCAAATATCCTTCCGCGATGGCGGGGTTATTCCAGGTTTTTCCTTCCAGGGCAGGAAAGCCTGAAACCTCCAAGTATTTGTCGGGGCTAGCCTTCACCAGGGCCAGTTGTCCGTATTCGGAAAGAATGATCAGGGATTCCCCGGCTAGCAGCAGCTGTCCATACCCATAGCGTCCGCCTTTCCATTTTCGCTCTCCTGAAGTAGCGTCAATGCAGGACAGGATGGCCTCATCCATTCCATAGATATGACCTTGGTAGAGAACTGAGCTGCCAAACTTATTTTTCATGGAAGTGTTTTGCCAGACGGGTCGAGCCGCAAATCCAGGACTTGTGGACTTTACTTCCAAAAGAACGGAGCCATGCCCATATCCTGCTGAAATGAAAATTGTGTCTTCACCGACAATCAGAGGTTGGGCGCTATTAATGCCGTATTCAGTGGTCCACGGAAATTCCCAAAGTAGCGTTCCGGCTTCGGGATCTAGCCCCATCGCCCGTTGAGCACTCACGACCAACAGCTGGCGGCGGCCATTGAGAGTGACGAGCATGGGAGAGGTGTAGGCTTGCTTATCATCCAGCACCTTCCAGACAGGGTCTCCAGTCAATTTGTTATAAGCAACCACCGATCTCCCGGAAGGGCCTCCCGGAAGAACGATGACCTTGTTGTCAACAATTAAGGGGGAGGCCGCCATTCCCCAGGTGAGATTCTGGGCCTGGTTGTCCTCAAGAATGTTCTTTCTCCAAATGAGCTTCCCCGTGCTAGCCTCGAGGCAGCGCAATTCCCCCTGAGCCCCCAAAGCATAGAGATGTCCTCCCTCCCACGTAGGTGTGGCTCGGGGTCCGTCCCCTCCCATCGATTCCCGAAATTCTCCATCCCATGCCTGTGCCCACAGTTCTCTTCCGGTTTTCAGCTCATAGGCCGTCGCCACTTCTTGCGCCCGACGTTGTTCAATCGTGAATGCCTTGCCCTCGGCAACTACGAAGCTGGCATATCCTCCTCCAATGGGTTGCCGCCAAAGTAAGGCCGGGCCAGGAGAAGGCCACTCGTTCAAAACAGGCATCTCGTCATAGCGGCCGTCTCTTCGAGGACCGCGAAAATCCGTCCAGTAGTTTTGCGTGTTTTTTTGTGATTCTAACTTTTTCTCGGAAGCGGGAATGACTGCAAGCGAAACTGGTGCCGCCGAGTTTGCTGGCATGAAAGGTTGAGATGCCACCGGAGGAGGTTGTGCTTGCACCGTCGAGGGGGCAGCCAAAGGCGGCGTCTGTTTCTGATGAGCCCGGCTTTCTTCCAGGCGGGCATAGTGACGCTCCCGCTTATAGAAGGAAATCAACGGGGAAATGCCGGTTCCATCCAGTTCAATTCGCAAACCAACGAAAAATCGAAGATAGAAAAACCCGATGACGAAAATCAAAAGCGAACTGAAAATCTTCCGCGTTATTCGCGTGTGGCGGCGAATCCAGACCAGCAAGAATCCCAAAGGGGGGAAAACGACAGAAGCCAAAGAAATCACAATCCATTTTTCAAGCAGAAGACGAATTTGCATAGTCTATTCCAGTTTCAAGTTCTAGAGTGCCTCATGTGATTGGGATCCGGATTGGCCGTAAAAGCCGACTGCATATCTCAATCACGGGAAAGCACAACCGCAATCGGAGGGAGTGTTTTTGAGAAAAATAAGGTTTCATCTCCCCAGGTCAGCCATTTCAGATTATACTTTGACGGGGCAGCGATTAAAGGGAATTCGGCTTTATTTCTAATTTGCCAGCAAGACAGTCGCAACGACAGCGTCGTGGAAAATAATTTATACGTGAAAATGGTCATTAAAGAGGATCTATGTTGAAAAGTAGAAGCGCCCTTCGAAACGTTGCTCTTCTCGCCTTTATAGCTTTTTGGGTGGCTCCACTCCTGGGAGACGATTGGCCCGAATGGAGGGGTCCGGCGCGCGATGGTAAATCCACGGAAACCGGACTTCCTGCCAATTGGTCGGTTATGGGGGAGCATCTGCTTTGGAAAGCCCCCTATGGAGGCCGGTCCGGTCCCATCGTGGTCGGAAATCATCTTTACCTGCTGGATTCAGTGGGTCAAGGTGCGGATTTGCAAGAGCGGGTCTTGTGCATCGATACGGATAACGGAAAGCTCGTCTGGGAATATCGATTTAATGTGTATTTAAGCGATGTCCCACCGCATCGTGTGGGTTGGTCGTCACCTGTGGGCGATCCCGTTACTGGAAACGTCTACGCGTTGGGAGTCGGCGGCTTCTTTATTGGCCTCACGCGCGACGGCAAACTCATTTGGGAACGCTCCCTAGCCGAGGAATTTGGCCTAGTGACCACCCATGGGGGGCGAACGGTCTCCCCTGTCATCGAAGGAGACTTGATCCTAGTCAGTGGGATCACGACAGGATGGGGGAACCAGGCCAAGGCCACACACCGATTCCTGGCATTTGATAAGTATACCGGCCAAACGGTCTGGGTAAGTTCGCCAGGGGGGAGACCCTTTGATACCACCTATGCCCCACCGATTGCGGCGCTGATCAATGGAACGCGCCTGTTAATTGCGGGAGGAAGCGATGGAGCAGTCCACGCTCTCAAACCGCAAACGGGCCAGCCGGTCTGGAAATATGAGATGAGTAAGCGTGGAATCAATACGGGTGCAGTCCTAAAAGACAACTGGGCTATCGTTTCCCATAGTGAAGAGAATCTCGACAGCGTCGAAATGGGCTTGCTGGCGGCGATCGATGCTTCGACAAAAGGCCCGGTTGGAAAAGATCAAATCAAATGGACAGTCAAAGGATTCCAAGGGGGCTATTCTTCTCCTGTCATTGACGGGGATCGAATCTACCAGATCGACAACGGGGCAAATCTCTATGCATTTGATTTCGCCACTGGGAAACAGTTATGGATCCAAAATCTAGGCACAATCCAAAAATCCTCGCCGGTCTTTGCGGATGGAAAACTCTACGTGGGTACCGAAAACGGAAAGTTTTTCATCTTAAAGCCAGGTGAAAAAGGGTGCGACATTTTGGACGCAGACCTTTTGGGTACCGAAGAATCGCCCGAAGCGATCCTAGGCACAGTCGCTATTTCCAATGGAAAGATCTACCTGGTTTCGAGCAACACCCTTTATTGCATTGGAATGAAGCCAAAACGCGTCATAAAAACAAAGAAAGCAAGTCCATCTGAAGCGCACAATGCAACGTCTCCGGTGCCCAATTCCAGCTCGCCGGCCGCTCATGTTCAAGTGGTTCCGACAGAACTGGTCTTGAAACCGGGCGAGAGTGTGAAGTTCCATGCGCGAATATTCGATCAAGATGGCCTATTCATCAAGGAGAGTGATGCGACGTGGAGCCTGGAACAACTGAAGGGAGAAATCAAGAGTGACGGGACCTTCGTGGCGGCTGCCGGAAACCTCAGCCAGGCAGGGCAGGTGAAAGCCAGCCTGAACGACCTTTCCGGTGTGGCTCGTGTGCGCGTCATTGCTCCCCTTCCTTGGAACGAGTCTTTTGACTCAATGGTTGCGAAAACCCCTCCCTCCCATTGGATCAACGCAACGGGCAAATTTGAGGTCAGAGACGTTGGAGGAAATAAGGTCTTGGTAAAGTTAGCGGATAACCCCTTTACAAAACGTGCCAGGGCTTATCTAGGACCCGTGGACTGGCATGACTATACGGTTGAAGCAGATATTAAAGCGACTGAGAAAAGGCGCCAAATGGGGGATGCCGGCATCGTCGCTCAGCGTTACGAGCTCGTTTTGTTTGGGAACAGTCAAAAACTCGAACTGCAATCCTGGCAGCCGGAGACAGCCCGTACCGTTTCTGTTCCTTTTAGTTGGAAAGCGGAAACGTGGTATCACATGAAGCTACGAGTCGAGAATCTCCCCGACGGCAAGGTTCGAGCGCTTGGAAAGGTCTGGCTTGCTGGAGAAGCAGAGCCCTCTGCCTGGAGTATTGAAAAGTTGGATACATTGCCCAACCGGAAAGGGAGTCCTGGAATTTATGCCGATGCTCCATTTGAGATTTTTTTCGACAATTTAAAGGTGACGAGCAATTGAGAAAAGAGAGGCTATGAGATCATATCCGTATCATTCAAACGCAAATCAATCGGGGAGTGGGCATTATTCGACGCAGCGGAATAGGCCCCAAGGCCAGAGCGTTCCAGACCGACATTTATTGGCTGTAACCATTTTGAGAGTTGGAGGGTTCTGGGTCGGCGTCATGGTGATCTTAGTCGCCTTGATTGGGCTGTCCCCAAAGCTTCGCGTGTCTGCCTCTGATCCGGGAACCGGCGACTGGCCGATGTGGGGAGGGACTCCCGACAGAAACATGGTTTCCTCTATGAAAGGTCTTCCGACCGGCTGGGATATTGCAAGCAAGAAAAACGTGAGGTGGGTGGCTACCCTGGGTTCTCAAAGTTACGGTAATCCAGTAGTTGCGGGAGGGAAGGTTTTTGTCGGGACCAACAATGAAAGCTTTAAGAATCCCAAACTGCTGGGGGACCGCGGAGTACTCATGGCATTTCGCGAATCCGATGGTGAATTCCTCTGGCAGTCGACTCATGAGAAACTGTTGGCGGGTCGAGTGAATGATTGGCCTTATCAAGGTGTCTGTTCCTCTCCTCTGGTGGAAGGGAAACGGCTCTATTATGTGAGCAATCGCTGTGAGTTGATCTGTCTGGATACAGAGGGATTTCGGGATGGCGAAAACAATGGCCCTTACAAGGAAGAGAAATTCACCGGCCCTACGGACGCTGACATCCTTTGGAAATTCGACATGATGGAAGAAGTGGGCTCCCTACCTCATAATATGTCAAACTCTTCCCCCGTATCGTACGGCGATTTGATTTACGTGAGCACCTCAAACGGTCAGGATGAGAGCCATGTCAATATCCCCTCTCCCAAGGCTCCCAGCATCATTGCGGTCAGTAAGACAACCGGAAAACTCGTATGGGAGGACAATTCGGTTGGTGATCGGATTTTGCATGGACAGTGGTCTTCTCCGGCTGTTGGCAAAATCGGGGATGTAGTTCAAGTTGTCAGTGCGCAAGGCGATGGTTGGATCCGCGGATACGAGGCGCTCACCGGGAAAAAACTCTGGGACTTTGATGCGAACCCGAAGGACTCGGTGTGGCCGAAGACCCGGAATGAACTGATTGCTACACCCGTAATTTATGAGGATCATGTTTATATTGCCAATGGACAAGATCCTGAGCACGGAGAAGGCATCGGCCATCTTTATTGCATTGACCCGACTAAGCGTGGAGATATCACGGAAAGCGGACGGGTATGGCACTACGACAAGATACGGCGCTCGATTTCAACGGGCGCCATCCAAGACGGGTTGATTTATTATGCTGACTTTAGCGGATTTCTGCATTGTCTCGACCTGAAAACAGGAAAGCCTTATTGGGTTCACGACATGCTCGCAGCGATGTGGGGCTCACCCCTGCTCGTTGATGGAAAGATCTACCTGGGCGATGAAGATGGGGATGTCGTTGTGCTTCAGGCAGGAAAAGAGAAGAAATTGATTGCTGAAATGAACATGGGTAGTTCCATATACTCGTCTGCGGTGCCGGCTAATGGAGCCCTATTCATCATGAACCGAAACCAGTTGTATGCGCTTGCCGAGATTAAGAAGTGAGAATATGGACCGCGCACGCTCATTCAAGTGTGTTTTCGAAAGTAGCTCAAACCGGCTGCACGCTTAAAGGGGGAAGAAACAAAAAAGATGAAGAATCGCCTTTGGTTTAAATCGGATGCCGACGAAGAAATCGTGAGAAGATTTAGGCAGGACACAGATGGTGACGAGTATCCAGCGTTAACACATTCGATTCAACACTCACAGCCTCCATTTCTCCCCTCGGAAGCATTCACTGCATGATCTCCTCTTTCGACTACCAACCGCGAACACGCACGCTCTTCGGGAAAAACACTTTTGATCGGCTCGGCGATCTGGCTAGAAAATTAGGTTTTAGCCGAACGCTGCTGGTTGCTGACCCCGGGATTCGGGCACAGGGCTTTGTCGACCAGGCGGAACGGATTCTCAAACAAACGGGAATCGAGGTCATTTCGTTTCACGATTTTGGGGAGAATCCCGACAGTGTCGTCGTGGAACAAGGCCACCAATGGGCGTTACCATTCGGAATCGATTCCTTGATTGGTCTTGGTGGTGGCAGCTCCATGGACTGCGCCAAAGGAATCAATTTTGTACTCAGTAATGGCGGGAGAATCCAGGACTATTGGGGATATGGGAAAGCTCGACAACCGATGTTGCCTATGATTGGAATCCCCACAACTGCCGGGACGGGGAGCGAGGTTCAAAGTTATGCATTGATCTCTGATGCCGAGTCGCATGTGAAGATGGCCTGTGGCGACCCGCAGGCTGCGTTTCGAATTGTCATTTTGGACCCTCTCTTGACAGTCACACAGCCCCCACACGTTACCGCCGCGGCTGGCTACGACGCGATTGCCCATGCCGTTGAGACCTTCGTCACCACCAAACGAACCCCCATATCTCGTCTCTATACATTGGAAGCGTGGAATCTCCTGGAAAGAAACTTCGAGATCGTTTTGAAGGATGGCAGCGATCTCGAAGCCAGGGCTGCCATGCAACTGGGAGCTCACTTTGCGGGCGTGGCCATCGAAAATTCCATGTTGGGCGCAACGCATGCGTGCGCAAATCCCCTGACCGCCCGTTTCGGTACGACCCATGGTATCGCTGTTGCGTTGTTGCTCCCTTCCGTGGTTCGCTGGAATGGAAGCGTGGTTGGCGACCATTATCGTGAACTGCTGAGAGCATCTACTCTTCATTCAAACGGCGGCAATGAGACAGAAGGCTTGGCTTCCCATTTGGAGAGCCTTGCGAAGATTGCAGGATTCCCGCTCAGGCTTAGAGAATTAGGTATCGCTCAAGACGAACTGCAATCGTTGGCAGAGCTTGCGACACAGCAATGGACAGGGCAATTCAATCCTCGCCTATTCAATGCTGCCGGAGCGCTAGAAATCTATCAGGCAGCCTATTAATACAAACGCATTAAATTTATGTCGCAATCCCGCTTGGGTAGCCACGGTGCGTGTTTCTTATGCGCCGTAGGTGATTCGCAACAATACATAATACGTTTGTATTAAATAGATACGCAGGTATCCTGTCACACGTGTAGAAGCCTGCAAGCAGACGGTTTATTATGACGCACAGACCTTCGGCTATGAACCGTAAGAAGAACCCCTCCTGTTCACAGACTCCACGACGATCCTTCTTGTTGGCGCCAATTTCCATGCTCTTGGCTCCTTTTGCCAGGACTCCACAAGAAGACAAATTGGATACCAGCTGGCCGCAGTTTCGCGGGAATCTGGAATTAACGGGAGTGGCCCGTTGCCGTGTGCCAACGGCTTTGAAAACCCTCTGGAACTATGAAGCGGGAGAAGCAATTGAGTCCTCAGCCGCGATCGTTGAGGGTACAGCATTTGTGGGGACACAGGCTTCGGAGTTGCTCGCCCTGGATCTCAGAAATGGCTCCGTACGCTGGAAGTATAAGACAGACCAGGGAATTGGCGAATCGTCTCCTTGTGTTGCGAATGGAATTGTTTATGTAGGTGATTTGCAGGGGACATTTCACGCCGTGCGATCGATAGACGGGAAAAGAGCCTGGACGTTCACGACCGGATCTGAGATCAAGTCCTCTCCGGTCGTCAGCGGAGATCGAGTATTTATTGGATCTTATGATGAAACCCTTTATTGTTTGGCAGCACGCACTGGCACCTTGCTTTGGAAGTTTCGGATTAGCGGTCCCGTCCACTGCACTCCCAGTATCTCCGCAGGCCTGGTCTATATTTCCGGGTGCGACGAAATTTTCAGAGCGATCCGAATCAGCGATGGGAAAGAAGCGTTCAGCGTTTCCTCCGGAGGCTATACGGGAGCTTCTCCTGCTTTGGAGGAGAACCGAGCGTATTACGGAACCTTTAACAACGAAGTCCTGAGCGTTGACAGGCAATCGCATAAAATTGTTTGGCGCTATGAGAATCCGGAACGCCAGTTTCCGTTCTACTCGTCAGCAGGCATCATGGAAGGGAAGGTTGTTTTGGGCGGGCGGGACAAGCTGGTCTACTGTCTCGACGCACAAACCGGAAAATCACTCTGGACATTTCCAACCAACGCGCGGGTGGACAGTTCCCCTGCCATTGCCGATCAGCGCGTGTTTATCGGATCCAGCGACGGGCATTTTTACGTGTTGGGTTTAACGACGGGAAAGAAACTCTGGGAGTTTGAGGCAGGAGCACCCCTTTCCGCCTCCCCGGCAATCGCGGAGGGAAGGATTGTCATCGGCTCTCAAGACGGGCGGTTATATTGCTTTGGTTGAGTGAAAATATCCTGAGGGCCCCGGACGGGATAAGAATCACTCAGGCAATTCTGCCCGCGCGGGTTCAGGAAGCCAGAAACTGGCCGCAAACCCTAAGAGGTAGGTACCGGACGCTACAATGGCCGCAGCATAGGCCAATTGGGTGGATGGATTCCCTCCAGGCATTAAGCTCGCCAAAGTAGTGGTGAGCAGGGCGGCAGAAGTTCCAATCATGCGGCCGCCCACGTTGGCAGCAAAACTTTCACCCGTTCCTCGTAAGTGTGTCGGATAGACTCGTGGCAGATAGTTTCCCCAAAAGCTAAATTGTCCGACAGTCAACAGTCCCGCTACAAAAATTCCCCATTGTAATAACGCCAGACTATGTGTCGCGGCATAGAAAAAAACAAACGGCAAGACTACCAAGCCGGGCAACTGGAAGATTCGAAGGAGTCTGCCTCGGCTGACAATTCGAATCGCCAGAAAGGCTAGAAGAAAACGCCCTGCAAGTCCCCCCATCTCCTGAAAGAGCTGAACACGACTCACCTTTTGCTCCTGCACCGGCTTCGGCAGCGAACGAACCTCCTCGAGTCCCGGAACCATTCTGGGCGTGTGCTGGATGGCCCCAAAGGCGGCGCCGTAACTACAGGCGAACAGGAGCGTCGTCACGAATGTTGTCTTTCGGAATACCGGTGCAAAGAGTTCCGAAAGGCTGGGCCTCTTTAATGTCCCCAAGGATTTCTGGTGTTGCCAGGCGGGTGATTCCGGAAGAAATGGACGTACCAGGAGAAGCGGAATCGCTGGAATCAGCCCTGAGATGAGCGTGTAGCGCCAAGGCTCGTGGGCTCCGTAGATCGTGGGGAGCAACGGAGCATAGGAAACAGCGAGGTAATAGGCGCCTGTCACCATGACACCCCCGATCGATGAAAAGGCCTGTGTGTACCCCAGAACTGTTTCACGCTGCTTCGGGTCTGGAAATGATTCCGCCAGCCAGGCGACCGCAGCCACAAATTCGACGCATACGCCGATAAATGTTGTGCAGCGAAAAAAGAGGAGCATTTGAATAGAGGTCGCATAACCCGCGGCACAGGCTGAAAACGCGTAAAGCAAAATGCTCCAGACCAGGACACGCCGCCTTCCCAGCAAATCTGTCAGATAACCGCCAAGCAATCCGAAAATCCCGCCAGCGAGCGCGGGAATATAGAAGAGTTTTCCGATCCATTCGTTGAAGAGTGGTGTCCCCGGCTTGGCTTGAACCAGTTCCATCAGGGCGGGACGGATGATCAACGGGAGCATCAGTAATTCATAGGTGTCAAAGGCAAATCCCAAAATGGCAATGAGACAAATTACCCACTGCACGGGCGTCAAGCGGAGTTTCTCACGTGTCTGACCGGAGTTTCTCATGGCATTCCTTTCTTCGAAATGAAGGGTCACTATCCCATAGTCAAGGCATGGTTTGCAATAGTCCCGACCGATTGCTACAATCGTGGGCTATCGGGCTGGAATATGAATGGTCGGGGGCGAATTCTATAACGCGAGACGGCTTATCAGCACCGAATTTCTCTTCCACGTCTTCACAATTGATGCAATGTGGGCGAGATCGAGAAGTAAGCGAGAACTTTCAATGGCTTACATTCCTATCTTTATGAATTCTCAATGAAACTCCGAATCTTGAAGCGGGATAGGGATTGTTGGTTTTTGTTCGTGTCACCATGGATTCTCTATCTCGGTTTGGTGGGGATTCTCCAGGGTGATGCAAATCCTCCGGGTTGGGCGCAATTCCGGGGCCCTAATAGCTCGGGACTGGCGGAGAAGTGTAATGGGCTGCCCACGGAATTCGGTCCAACTAAAAATCTCCTCTGGAAAACAACATTGCCGCCAGGACATTCTTCCCCCGTTCTTACGAGCGACGCCATTTTTGTAACGGCTTTTCAAGATGAGAAACTCTATGTCCTGGGTATAGAGAGAAGAAACGGGAAGATCCTTTGGCAACGCGAAGTACCCAAAAATCGCAGCGAAGAACTGCACAAAGCCAATACTCCTGCATCTTCAAGTCCCGTGACCGATGGAAAGAATGTTTATGCTTTCTTTACCGATTTCGGCTTGATTGCATATAGCACGGAAGGGAGAGAGCTTTGGCATCTTCCTTTGGGACCTTTCAACAACCCTATGGGCTTGGGTGCTTCGCCCATTCTTGTTGATGACAAAGTGGTCATGAACTGCGATCAGGAGAGTGGATCCTTTCTTCTCGCAATTAACAAAGATACCGGAAAAATATGCTGGCGGGTCGAGCGTCCGGAATTCAGCCGGGGATTCGCGACACCGATTGTCTATAAACCTGCAAGCGGACCGCACCAGATTCTGATCTCAGGCTCATTCCAATTGACTGCCTACTCGGCAGATTCGGGAAAAGAACTCTGGTGGCTGGGTGGTTTGAGCTGGCAAATGAAGGGAACGCCTGTGATGAATGATGACATGATCTTCATCAATGGCTGGGCAGGCGGGTCCGATGAAGGGCAACAAGAAAACATTCCTCCATTTGATGAAATTCTGAAGAAAGAGGATACCAATCACGATGGGAAGCTGTCTGCGGAAGAAATATCAAACGAGCAGCTCAAAAAAGATTGGAAGGCGTTAGATCTTGACCGGGATGGTTTTGTGAGTGAACGGGACTGGCGTTTCTACCGTTTGCGCCGTTCTGCAGTTAACTCCGTCTCGGCGTTTCGGTTAGGTAGTCATGGGGATGAAACAGAACGCAGTTTTGTATGGCGTTACCGTAAGTCCTTGCCCAATGTGCCTTCTCCGTTATTCTACAAAAATATCCTCTACCTGATGAAAGAAGGAGGCATCCTGACTGCATTAGACGCAAACACTGGGACAGTGGTTAAGCAAGCGAGGTTGCAAGATGCTCCCGGAGATTATTTCTCGTCGCCGGTTGCCGCCGATGACAAGATATTTACGATCAGCCAGGAAGGAAAAGTCAGCGTAATCCAACCTGGAAGAAACTGGGAGGTCCTGGCCACCAATGACCTGAACGAGGAATGCTATTCCACTCCAGCTTTTGGCGATGGGCAGCTTTACATTCGGACCAAGAAGACTCTTTATTGTTTCGGAAAGCAGTGAAAGGAGACGGACGAGTATGACATGGCTCATTTTTGTCTTAGGTGCAGTTGTTTCATGGGGGCTGTATGGGCCCTCACTCCATCGGGGTCAAGTTCAGCTCGGCAATCCCATGAAGGCCTTACTTTGTGTGGGATTCGCTTATTTCCTCATGGGGGTTTTGGTACCTGCTGTGACGCTCTCCTCTCAGGGTGGATTGAAAAACTTCAATTGGAGTGGAACTGTTGGGGCTACTGTTGCCGGAGGGCTGGGTGCGCTAGGGGCAATCTGCATTATCTGGGCGTTTAAATTTGGTGGGACGCCCACTTATGTGATGCCGCTGGTCTTCGGCGGAGCACCGCTGGTGAATGTATTGTATTCCATGTGGCTCCATCCTCCCAAGACTTCGCCGAATCCCTTGCTGTACTTGGGATTTCTCTTAGTATCGGTGGGCGCCGGAATGGTGCTTTATTTCAAACCTTCTTCGTAATTTGTCAGCGCCCAATAGTTGAATACCTGCAACCCCTCGCCCCAACGAGTGCGGGAGAGGGGCCGGGGGTGAGGGGGGAGTGCACTCCGCTGGATGGCGAAGAAAAGCCCACGATGAATGCCGCAAACATATTCATCGTGGCTACCACTTTGATCCAGACATCTCCAACAGCCTGCTTCGAAGAGGGAATGGAGTGATCAGCCCGCTGTTGGGAAAGCAATGAGGTCGGCGCTCATAGAGCCTCGCTACAACGTCTTCTTGCACTTCACGAGCCTATTGGGTAGAACGCGCGTGTGGGCCCGCTCAACCAGACGACGCAAAAGCAATTTCAAATTCCAGGTTTAGCGATTTCCGGGTTTCCCGATACAGTAAAGATATTTGGCGGTCCGAATATAAATGTGGCCGTTAGAAATGGCTGGGGAACTGAGTGTGTAATCGTTGAGTGGATTCTCGGCTACAATTTCAAAAGTGGGCCCGGCCTTAAGTACGGTGGTTAACCCTTCTTCGTTGATGACATAAAGTTTACCATTCGCCAAAACTGGAGAAGCACTATAAATGGCGGGCGTTAGCCGTTGTGGCCCCCAGATTTCTTTCCCGGTCTTGGCATCGAGACACCATGCTATTCCCTTGTCATTGACACTGAAGAAGTACTTGCCGTCGCTCACCGGAGATGGAACGTCCGGCCCATTTTGAAATGACCACAGAAGATGAGATTGGCTGATATCGCCGCGGCCACCGGAACGAAACGCCATTAAAGGACGAACCTTAGTCGGGGCGTAAATAATTTCGTCCGCAACTACCGGAGAAGCAATAATCCGGTGAAAGGGGTCATTGTCAGGATTGAAACCGTTCGCCCGCCAAAGCTCTTTTCCTGTCTCTGGGTCGTGGCCGGTCATGCAATCACCACCCGTCACAACAATCTCGACTTCAGCCGAATGGCGGACCAGCGTGGGTGTCGTGTATGAATCGGGTGATTCCGTAATCGCTGGTGTCGGGCGTTCCACTTTCCAAACGGACCTTCCCGTTTTCTTGTGTATTCGCAGCAAATACGATGGGGCATCAGTTTTCATTCCATGTAAAACCTGAACATAGAGAGAATCACCGTAAAGCAGGGGCGAGGAGGCATAGCCCCAATTTAAGCCAAACTTCCCATAATCCTGCTGAATATCTCTTACCCATAATTCTTTTCCTGCAAAATCAAAACCTTTTAAAATACCGGTACCCGTCATGACATAAACATTCAGGCCATCTGTCACGGGTGAGGGGGAAGACATGTTTTGCTTATTCATCCGGATATTTCCGCTGCCCAGCGGACGTTTCCAAAGCACACTGCCGTCTTTTCGGTTCACTGCCCACAAGGAAAGCACGTCCGCTTCGGCAATATTCAAAAAGATAGTCTCTCCCCAGATGATAGGCGTGGCACCACTTCGTTCAGGCAAAGCCAGCTTCCAAAGGATGTTCTTCTCATTGCTCCAACGGACCGGTAAATTGTCTTCGACACTCACCCCGTTCAGGCTGGGTCCGCGCCACTGTGGCCAATTTTCGCAAAAAGAGAGGTCCGGGATGGTTGTCAGCAGGACTGCCAGAAATAAAACGATCTTTTTCATCAAATCTCTCATTCTCCTCTAAAAGGCCGAGCACGCTCATCGAGCGCATTGAAAGAGTCAGATATCAGTAAGGGGGGTCTCAGCGAGACCACCCTACCAACCCCCCGCGAGTCCCCCTTGACGAAGGGGGACAATTTCTGCGGAGGTATCAACGAGACCGCCCCACAAACCCCATTCGTTTGCTTGACACAGAATCACTGCTTCTCTTTTATGTCATAACTATATAAAGTGCCCTGATCCCGCAAGTATAGCCGTCCTCCAGCGACTACCGGATGGCTCCAGGTCGGTAGGGTTTCCTGGGAGATTGAGAACCTCCCTTTTTCTTTATAGGCTTCGGGGTTGGCTTCTACCAGCCCGACCACCCCCTTCTCACTGAAGCAGTACAAATGCCCATCCGCGTAGGTCAAGGACCCTTTGCCGACACTTCGATCCTTCCAGAATACATGACCGTCATTGAAACGCATGGCCGTTAAGATGGCACTGGAAAAACCGTACAAGGTTCCGTCTACGAGAACTGAACTGGAATGATGGTTTTTCATTTCCTGGTTAAAGTAAATTTCTCGAGCCTTGATTTTTCCCTCACTGGGAACAAGCGCCAGAAGTGCACAACCAGTACCATAGTCGGAGGAAAGAAATACATAGTTTCCACTGACAATAGGAGTTGCGATATTCGCGGTTCGATTGGACGCCTGGGAATATTCCCACAGCAAGTCTCCATTCCGGACGTCAACTCCAAGACCGCGCGACCCGGTAAAGAATATGGCCTCTGGAATCCCGCCGAGTTCCGTGTAGACGCCAGAGGAATATCCTGGGCGGTCGCTTTGGCTTTTCCAGATGACAGAGCCGTCTTGCTTATCGAGAGCCACAATCGCCGCGTTCTTGCCTCCGGGAGTCACTAGGAGTCGGTCGCCCACAATTAAAGGAGACTCACTGATCCCCCAATGGGTGTTGGTGCCTTCAAACTTTTGGAGAACGTTCATCGTCCATACGGTTTTCCCGTCTTTCAATTCCAGGCAAGAGAGGTCGCCATTCCCACCCAGGGCATAGAGGAAATTTCCATCGACCGTGGGTGTGCTTCTCGGCCCGTCCCCTTGATCATTTACAAAACGTGATCCATGAGACCGCTCCCAAAGGAGTTTTCCATCCTTCACATCGATTGACATGATGAACTCTTGGTCTCCTCGAACTCCCATGGTGTATATGCGTCCTTTTGACACAGCCACTGTGGAATAGCCATTTCCGAGTCCTTGGGTTTTCCAGACCAGGGGAGGGCCAGCCGAGGGCCATTCCTTCAGCAAGCCGGATTCCCGGGAAACCCCGTCGCGATTTGGACCTCGCCATTGAGGCCACTCTCCAGGCACTTCGTTCTTATCCGGAAAAGTAGCTCCTAATAAGACGGTACCGATGATCAAGAGAAAGAAAGCCTGACGCCAGTCGGCACGTTGAATCAATGTGTCCCTCCTTTCAAAAATAAATTGAAATCAATTTACCAATACTACCGGAACTTGTGGAAGTCCAATTCTACTCACTCTTTAAAACGGTTACCAGAGAGATACGCAAAACTGAAGAGGCCGCAAAGAGGGAAGAGATGGCTCCCGTCACTAGGATAGAAGGAACCAGCCAGGCAAAACTATAACTGGGGAATTGTCCTCCTCGCTCCAAAATAGCCGGAATAATCGCCACGAGTGCGCATAGAGTTCCGGCGGCCAGCCCCAAGGATAGAAGGATGATGTTTTCGCTGGAAACCATCGTGATCAAATGCCTCGAAGTATACCCGACGGCTCTCAAAAGCCCTAATTGCCGCCTGCTTTCCACAATATTGCGCAGCAGAACTGCCACCAGCCCAAAACTCCCAAGCAAAAGACCCAGTCCGCCCAGAGACTGAAACGTGGAGAGATAAGTGTTCTCCACCTGGTGAAAATGTGCCAGCCGGTCAGACGTATAGCTGACGTCAAAGCCATATTGTGAAAGCCGCTCTTCAAGTGTTTCAATGAGCGGGGAAAGTTCTGCGCGCGGCGGGTCGATCAGAAAAAATCGGTACCCCTGTTCCTGCGGAAAGAGTTTTAAGAAATTTGTTTCGGAAATCAACATTTCACTCTGAAATAGGCTGTCCGCCAAGACCCCCATGATTCGAAGCCGAATCTTACTGCCATCGGCACGGTTCAAGATGAGTACGTCTCCCAATTTGAGATGTAAAGTGTAATTCAAGGAGTTGCGGTCCACGATCGCCGGAATAACCTCCGCATCGAACGCTCGTGTCAATAGAAGCCACGGGTTGGCGATTTCCTCTGGACTTGACGCCAAAGATGAATGAAATGTGAAACGATTCTCGGCCAAGAAGTCCGAAGTTGGAGCCAAGATGCGCGGATTTCGTGGCAGGTATAAGTTGAGGCAGCTCGTATCGTCCCCGGGGCGAACTCGGAATCGATCGATTCGTGTTCTGCCAAATTCCGGCGTGTTTAAGACCTCGAGGTTCAAGGCCCTGCGGCTTGCTGCTTGATTGAGATTGAAAACGATGGGTAAGAGCGATTCGGCCTGGAGTGGAAAGCCACCTGTGCCTGACTTCTTGTCGATCGAACTGCCGTGGTCCACCTGACGAAACGCATCCACTGAAACAATGATAAAAGTGGCGACGGCAATCAAGGCAATGCTAAAAAGGCTTCGGGCAGGCCGGTGCCTGAGGTTTCGCAATCCCAAAGCGGCCAGAGCCCATGGGGGATGAGGGGCGAGTCCCTTTCCTCGAACATGTCGGAGCCAGCAATATATTGCAGAGAGTACTGCAATCAAAAAGGCCATCCCGGCACTGAAAAAACCAAGTGTTTGGCTCATGATTCCAGTTCTAGAGGCAATTAAAAGGAGCAGTCCGATAAGGGTAAATATAAAAGCCGGCAAAAAATACCTCCACTGGGAATGGGCAGAAATGTAGGTACCGTTTTTGAATGCGGAGGCCAGTAAATCTTTTTCGGTCGCTCCTTGCGGTGAGAACGGTGGAAACGTAAACCAGCCCCCTGATAAAAGGGTGCGCGGAGAGGAAGCACCAAGCATTCGAAGGGAAAACAAAATGACGAGCGAAGCGGAAGCACCCCCGCTCACGAAGCCGATCCACAAAGGGAACGAAGTAATATGGACTGAAAGTTCTTTTGTGTGTACGGCTCCGATCCACCAGGTTTTCAAACCATGAACAACCACCTGACTAAACCCCCATGCGCCGATGATTCCCAGCATCCCCCCCAGTGTAGAAATCACAATTCCTTCGATCAGGAAGACACGTTTAATCGCACTGATGGAGAATCCCAGTGATCGGAGGATCCCAATTTCCCGGATTCGCTGCTCTAACCCAAACCGGAAGAATAGTCCTGCCAGAGCCACTGCCGAAAGTACCAGGAAAAAACTGAAATAGGTAAAATAAGCTCCAAAATCCGTAGCCCCCTCTGATGCCCGGACACCATCCTGCCGCAGCGGCCAAATGGAGAAGGTAGAAAGGTTTTGTGTGACGAGTGGCGTGAGTTTTCCTGCAAAATGATCTGCCAAATTTGCTAAGTTTAACGGTCGGACCGGATATCCCACAGACGAGTGGCTCATGGTCTCGGGCGGATAGAACCTGACGGATGTGAAAGCACCGAAGCGTGATTTCCAGAGTTGTTGGGCAATTTCCAAAGGAATAAATCCTTTGGGTGTCGTTTTGAATTTCTTCCAGTATTCTTCGTCCTTCGGCCGAATCCTGCGGAGATCCAAAGGAAATGGAGGGTCCCAATCAGAAAGATTCTCAGAGTCACTGATGCCTGGGTATTCCGGCGCCAGATCGCGATCAGCCGCCAACTCACGGATCGGCACTATGGCTTGCAGGCAGAAATCTGTGGTCTTTGTGGCTAGGAGGCCGTTTTCCTCCCAAACAAAATATTCAAGAGTTATGGTATCACCCGGCGATGAGCCCAAATCCTCAGCTGTCCAGTTGTTTAAAATAATAGGAGGAAGCGGGAGAGTGCCCGCTGAGTTCCTTCTTTCTACAGGAACGCCTGGGGGAGAACCGGCAGCCTGGGTATATGGCTTGGCCTGCTGGTTGCAGTTTGCTTGCAACTCATCAAACAATGGCTTTGCGAGCCCTGAAACGAGGGAGTAGGGGACCCTCCGGCTGTCATGATCGATGCTATTTGCCAGGTAGGTGAAGAGGGGGGATGCCAGTATCCCCGCAGATGCAGCCAGGCTCTGAGCCATTGCCGCTTGACTCTCCGTGAGGAGGGTCGAAGCGCTTTCAAGTGTAAAATACCCTCGATCTTCATTCAAACGGAGCCTGAGTGCCAGATCGTCCAAATTGGCCCTTTCCCGGAGGGCGACTTGAAGATTTTGTTCATGAGTTGAAAAATCAGCCCCGAGCGTTCCGGATGAAACCGGATTCTCAGAAATTAGGATTGTATTGGCTTGTCGTTCGCACTCAAGCTCGTGTTGCAGAAAAGACAGCGAAATGAAGACTGTATGAACCACTCCCTGGGTAGGGCGGAGCGCAAAGGAGCCCAGCTGATCATTGGAAAGAATATCGGAAACTTGGACACGAAGGGTCTTCCCCAGTTTCTCTTTTCTCCCCTGCAAATACTCGAGGGGAATTTCATCGGGGGCTTCCAAACGCAAGAGAATTGAATCGCCTCGCTTCGCTCCTAGTTCATTGGCCAGGCCCGAACCAATCAAAACGTTTCGCCCATTGACCTCTCCCGGAGATCTATTGAGGAGGTTAAAACTCCAGAATTCCGCATTAATGCCGTAAATTCGGACGTCATTTACACGTCTCCGATTTTCCTGATGCGTTGCTATTCCTTCTTTTACGATCATGGGGCAAGCATCTCCGAAGGCGGTCGTAAATGAAGGGTGTTGCTTGAGGCGCACAGAGAGGGACTCCCCAAAGTAGCCTGAACTGGAGATGACATAATCGGTCTGCCCTATGCGCTTCAAAATGAGGTCATGGAGACTGCCACGGACTGAATCCCCTACCAGGAGGGCTCCTGAGAGCACTGACACGGCGGTGGCCACTCCCAGAACCACCGCGAGGTTAGTTCTCCAAAAATATCTCAAGTTTCGAAAAACGAGATGATGGATTTGCATGAAGAATATTTCGATACCGTGTAACGATCTACATCCCTTCCAGTTGCCGGTCGTGCATGGTAAAGCGGAGCGGAAACCTGGCAGCCAAGTCCGGGTTGTGAGTCACGAAGATGAGAATGTCGCTCTCACGACGATGGATATCGAGTAACAACGTTGTCACACTTTCCGCTGACAGGCGGTCCAGATTTCCTGTCGGCTCATCACAAAGGAGTAGGGAAGGCTTGCAGATGAGAGCACGGGCCAAAGCAACGCGTTGTTTTTCGCCCCCGGAAAGTTCAGCAGGAAGATGTTCCAGGCGGTCACTCAAACCGACCTTCTCCAATAGGTCCTGGGCGCGTTGCCGATAATCAAATCTGCCCGGGGCAACCAGCGATGGAATAAGAACGTTTTCGAGCACGTTGCATTGCGGCAAGAGACAATGATCTTGAAAAATAAACCCGATTTTTTGGTTCCGAAAGCGAGAAAGCTCGAGTTCGCGAAGTTGGAATGGGTTCACTCCGTCCAACTGCACGGTGCCTTGAGTTGGCGGTTCCAGGGCACCAAGAATATAGAGTAGCGTACTCTTGCCACTGCCTGAGGGACCCATAATGGAAACAGCGTCTCCGGAACGTAACGTCAGAGAAATATCCGAAAGCACCGGCAGGATTCCTTGCGGAGACGGATAGCTTTTGCTCAGGTTGTCAATTTCAAGCAATGATGGCTTCCTTTCTTAGGCGCCGTTCGGCGGGCTGTTGTTTCAAGGTACCCATGCAATTTCGTCCCGCTCATTTTAAGGTACATCATTTTGCGGTAACTTCTGCAGCCGGGGAGGTAGATCGCGGCCGGCCCCAGCGTTTACGCAGCACCAACATGGACTTCTGCCGCTCAGTACTCTGCTTCATAAATACGGTTACGTATCTCGAGATAGGCGCCGGGTGAGGTTGGGGCTTTGAGAAAGCCCCAAGCCTACAAAGGTGTAGGCCGGGTCACCGACCCGGCGTTAACGTCAACGAATTTCTGAAGCGCAGTACTAAGGACTAGCTTCCTCCCAATTTCTGGTAAACTCCCAAGACATTGTGGGCCATGCGCGCGATGCTATAGTGTTCCCTAACCCCTTTCAGTCCATTGACAGCGAGCACTTGTGCCATGGCGCGGTCCGAATATACCCGATGGATGGCTTGCGCCAAACTGTCATGATCCTCGGGATTGTACAGGAGGCCGCCTGAGGTCTTTTCGATCATCTCAATAAAGGCGCCGCGCCGGGGGAGCAAAACCGGTACACCGCTGGCCATTGCTTCAAGCGCAGACAGCCCCTTGGGTTCGTCATAAATCGCGGGGAGCGAAAAAACATCCAGCGTTCTGTAAAAGTTGGCCTTCTCTGTCTTCCCGAGAGCTCCGTGATACTGAAATTCGCTCGACAATCCCGCTTGCCGCATCGTCTCGACAATTTCATTCAGATAGCTCCGCTGCTCAGCTCCCAAGTAGCCACCAACCTCCAGCTTCGATTTTGGCAGAAGCCCTTTCTTCCGCAACTGGCAATAAGCGCCACTTAGGACGTGCAACCCCTTTTCCGGGGCGATTCGGGCAAAGAAGCCCACGGTAAACGGGGAAGAAGTGGTGCGAGCCTGGCTGGAAAAGCTGGAGAGATTGATCCCGAAAGGGATCGTGAACACCTTGCTTTGAGGGATCGAGAAAAGTCGGGACATCTGATCCGCATAAGAATCATTAGAAAATATGAAAGCATCCACAAACTGAACCTGTGAGGAAATAAGATCTACCGCTTGCTGACGGTACTGTTCTTGAAGACGGCTGATAAAGAGATCCTCTCCTTGGATAGTGCAGCAGACGGGTCGTTGCAGAACCTCACGAATGGGCCTCGCCATACTGATCAGCAGGGAATTGGGTAAGTGAATCATATCCGGAGGGATCTCGGTCCGAACCCATTCCGCCAGTTTCTGAAATTCTTTTTTCAAATTTCCCGCTTCCCCTTTTAGCATGGACACGGTGAGTTCCCCCAACAGCGTTGGATCCGGGGAAATTCCCCTTCCGGAAAACATCTTGAGGAGCCACGAAGACTCCCAAAGGCGATCAACCAGCCAAGGGGTCTTCCGAAAGAAAGACAGATACTGCTCCAAGTAAATACTAATGCCGCTAAAAAATACACGCTGGTGACTTACATTCTTGTCATCCGTCCGCGTCGGTGTATAGACTGGCAACAGAATCACATCATGGCGCTGGGCCATCATCTCAGCGGCTAAGGCATTATCCAAGAGACAACTACCGCAATACATTCCTGCCGCTCCAGCAGTGATATAAAGAATTTTCATAAAATAGACTCATCCAGGCCAACGGGGAAGCCAGCGGGAAACTTGCAAGCAATACTGGCGATACGAATCTCCAAATTTCTTAGTGAGCGTGGGCTCCTCATAAAAAAGGACAAAACCGTGAAACAGCAGCCAGATGGACAGAGAGATGATTAACAGAGGGCGAGAATGAAAGAAACACGCTTCTCCGATGACGATCAAGACAATTCCCAGATACATAGGGTTACGAACGAGACGGTAAAGACCATGCGAAACAAATGTTTTGGGTGGGTCCCAAACGGCAGGTGTCCCTCGGCCAAAGCGGGCGAAGTCTCTCGCACAGAGGATGTAGATCAAAAGTCCAAGAAGTGATGTCAATGCACCCGGCATTGCCGTGGTCCATGGAGCCATGGTCCATTGCAGCAATCCAAAGTGATGCAAAAGAAACGGAATTCCCGCAATGATAAAAGTTAAAGCGATCAGGGTGAAAAGAATCGATTTGAAAGAAGTGCTCATGTCATCAAGGAAGATCGTGCGGAGAACAAAAGATAGAACAAGTGTTTGGCTCATCATCCAAACCGCCTCGATTCAAATGGAAGCGACGGATTACTGAGTCAGGCCGCTTCAATTGGGCTCTGGAAAGCTCGCCGGGAGTATAGATGTTCAAAGAGGTTCCCTTCGTGAGGCTGGTCCCAGGCGATTTGATAGGTCGGAATGGGCCCCAGGTTCAGACGGTCGACCAATGGCGAGGCGATCAAACGCTCGATAAGCCTAGAGTCGCGTGTAATAGCCGTCACGACCAAGCTTTTCCCGAGTGCTTCCGGAATCTGGTTTTGGCCTATCTCGATGATGCTCGCGAATGGGAACAAATACTCCCGATTTGCGAGTGGATGCTCCGGAGAGTCGCACAAAACAATGGTCGGAACAAGATAGGAGCAACCTTGCCAATTCACGAGACTGCCTCCGGAGCGATAAGTAGCGGTAACGTCGCGGGCTCCCGGTTGGGCAAGACCTTGCTCAATTTGAAGCGCCATTCGCTCCGCCACTCTAGGATCTGCAAATGGGGCGAGTTCGGCCGCTTCGTCTTCGGAACTCCGTGGAGCAATTTGGGCCAGACGGAAGGCGAGGGCTTCGGCAATCTTCGCGGCATACTTGGGCACCCACACCCCTGAGGCGTTCACGCAGGACCGGCCGCCATTTTCAACGATCGAAGCCACAATGACATCTATAAATCGCTCCCACTCTTCGATGCAATCTTCTCCAATGACGATTTTACTGTAGCCCGGCCCATGAACTTCGACTCGCGGATCATTGTTCCAAATGCTGGTAGAGGCGGTATCTCCAAAAACCATTCCCCGACCGCACTGTCGCAGAATTTCGGCGCCACCCGCATGATCGGTGGGAAAATAACTGAATGCGCTCGGTGGGCACCCTGCCTGAATCATTGCTTGTGCAAGCCGATAAGGCGTCCAGGGCTCGCCACTCCCGGGCTTGAGAACGAGAGGGATTTTAAGGGGTACTGCGGGTACCCAAAGGGAGTGCACTCCCGGAGAGTTGCTGGGCAGAACCACTCCTAGTGAGTTTGTTCTCGCATAATAACTCAGTGCCGTGCCATTCAGCTTTCCGAAACCCTGATCGAGAATCTCAAAATCGAGGTGGCGGGTCATCCCATTCAGAACCGTCTCCATTTGAGACATGACTCCCTGAATCTTGTTGAGGTTTTTGCGGGCCAAAGCGAAAGGAAGACCTGTCGTTGCAGAAACCTGGCGAATATAATCTTCAGGTGTCTGGCGGGCATCCCCTAGCGGCAAGGTGGACTTGGCAAAGAAGTCGGCCGCTTTTTTACATATGTCGAGAAGTTCCTGGGTTGAGAATTGTTGCAGATCTGCCCGGCTCTCTATCTGATGCAGGAGATCACGCCGAATCAATCCAATATTGGCTTGACTGAGCTCGACAAAGGGTTCTCGAGTTTGATAATGCGGAAGCCGCACCACGTCAAGACTCTGATAGCATATTCCTCGTCTGAGCAGGGGGATATGGATCATCACAAATCTCCGGTTAAGCACGATTTCGAAAATTGAGGGTCCTTCGGACAGAACGACATTTCGGACACGACGACTGGATCAAGGCACAATAGAAAAGGAAACACATCCAAACACAATAAATAGTATTACAAATCCAGCACCCACCCCCCTGAAGTCCCCCTTTGTCAAAGGGGGGACGATTGTTCTCATCGGTCGTGGCGCAGCACAAGGCGGCATAGATGCTCTTCTGAAAAATGACGTTCCCCTTCCTTGTGTGAAAAGGGGGGACTACAAGGGGGTGAAGAATGACTGGCAAACAACAATTCATGGGTCTACATTAATACACTCCCTCGACGACGGTGGATTGGTACTTCGAAAATGGGCGCACGTTACGAACCCCATCCCACGGATAAAGGGCACACACCGGCTCCCGCTCGGCTTCATCGCGTTCAAGGAAACGCGGCATAAAAAATTCGCGAGTCAGGGTCGTCAGGCGAACTCGTCCTGTTTGACCATATGCCACAACATGGTCCGGCTGGTTAGGGTCGACCACTTCGATCATAGCCCGCGGTGACGGAGGATAATAGATGACCGCATAATTGTCCTCATTCGCCCGGGGTTTATGCACAGCTAATCCCATCAAAGTATTTCCATAGGTAGGTGCGAAATAAGCGCCTTCCAGTAGCTCTTCAACGGCGAAACGATAGAATTGCGGGGTCATTTCCGTTCCCCCGCAGAAAACCCCCCGGATCCCCATTTTCTTTAGGGAAACTTTTTCACAGAGGGCTTCCAGCAGTTTTGGCGTTGTAAACAGGCACTGGATATTGGGATGTGCGCGCAACAACGTCAACGCCTGGTCGATCACGTGTTGTTTGTAGAGTTCCGCCAATTTCAATTCGCCCATTTTGATCAATTTGATAACCCAACGCGGATCAAGATCAACCATAAAGCAGATGCCGCCGCGAAATTGTGCCAGGTGTTCCACGGCCAAGCGGAGACGCCGGGGGCCAGTTGGACCTATCGAGAGCCAGTCGGCGCCACGGGGAAACGCATCATCCGGAAGAGTGGCACTAAAGGCTTCATAATCAATTCGAAAATCTTCGATATTGATTCTCGACTTAGGAACTCCCGTGCTGCCTCCAGTCTCGAAAATAGAGATCGGACTTTTGGCATAGGCTCTGGGAACCCAGCGACGCACGGGCCCTCCCCGTAACCACTCATCTTGAAAATTACCAAAGCGTGAGAGATCGTCGTAGGACTGAATCTCACACCGCGGATCCCAATCCAAGGTTTTTGCATATTCCAGCCAGAATGGACAGCCGGTTTCCGGATCGAAATGCCATTGAACGACTTCGCGCGTCCAGGCGTCCAGGGTTTGACGGGCACTCATGGCTTTGTTTTTGATATCACTATTCATGGTTGTCGGCATAATTTGCTCCCCCAAGAGGATACATTGGAATGAATAAAACTGGAAGAGGGAGGACGAATGGGGACGATGGGGAAGGAAACCAGTGCAAAAATGATGCGGCGTCTGATTGCGGTGTGCCGGGAGTTGAATCCAGGAAATGGATCAGAAGTCTTTAGAAATCGCGGAGCGAAAAGACCACCCTTTCATCGTCGGAAAGACTTTCGAGCCACTTTTGGATTCTAGCTGCGAGTTCCCGCTTGCGGAAGTGACCGTTCGGCATGAGGGCAGGAAGAGGAGAATTGATTTTCTCTTCGGTCAGGGACCCTTCGAGGATGGACTGGATCTGGTTAACAGCTTGTTGACTCAGTTCGGGAACTTGCTCATTCTCAAGAAGACTCCGAATCGATTCGGCCTCCTCAATCTCTTTGCCATTGCCTCTCTTTAGATTTTGGCCGATGGCGTCTCGAAACCCTGCCACAATCTGGCGGTGGTAGTCAATTCCGAGGTCAACAAAAAACTTTAGGTCTTTCACCACCTCTGCAATTTCGAGCGGTCTCGACAGTTTGAAACTGCATTGGCAGCGCGGATTGTGCTGCAGCAGATCTCGGGTTGGCAAAATACATTGATGATCCCGAATTCCAGCGACCCATTCCTGCAGATTGATCAGAAAGGAAGTGTCTCCTAACGGCAAAGAGGAAAGGAGTTGAAGATTCCGCATCTCGATGGAGTTCTCTACCTCTTTGAGCAGCTCGAAATGCCCTAAGGCACCCACGTACCGGTCATGTTCGGTGGAATAGTAGTCGATATACAACTCTTTGAATTCGCGAAACGTGGTGTCAAAAGCATTGCGCTGATCGGCGCTGATTAGGCTATGCGGTGATTCGATCAACTGCAGCAGGCGCTCACGGTTTCCTTCAATTTCTGGTTTCAAAGTTTTGTCGGATGCCAGAAGATATTTTCTGTTTTCCAGATAACTTTCAGTCCAATGAATGAAATGGGAAGCCTCGACAAGATCGCGAGAAGCCTTTTCCAGGAGAACGCTATTTTCAGCGAACAGGTCAATGATTTTCCCGATCCCTTGGATCAGTAATAGCTCGCGTTGCAAGATCAACTCCGTGTATTCAGCGACTTTCTCAAATCGTTGCCGCGTCCAGGTCATGATCCTCCACATCTGGTTGGTTAACAGGTCGTTGTGAAGAGTCTCTAGCCGCCGTGAGATGCCCAGGCTCTTCCAGTTGCGAAGCCATTCTCCCAAGGCTTTAGTCGCGGCTTCTCGTCCGCGGCTGGTAGAGATATCCGTGAGATCCTGCCGCCCGGTGATCAAGCGACACCATTGGGTGAGGATCTCAGAGGGATAATCTTTATGAAATGGGATTCTTCTGAAGTGTGAATACTGATCGGATACATCGATGGATGCTAGGGTCTCACGCCCGAGCGTCACATTTGACTCTGGATCAACTAATTCAATCTGACCGTCTGCGACGAGCGCCAGAAGTATCAAAGAAAGAGCATTCTTGTCTAAACCATATGGAGAACGGCGAACCAGCTCGAAGAGGGACTCGATAGGTCTTTCAGAAGCGTCTAAATGTTCCAGGTTTTGTACGAGGTGCGTCAAGAACGCGGGTGGAGTGAGCGTCAGATTGAGTTCAAAGAGGCCATCCAGTTGGGTCACCAGACCAAGTGGTAGTGCGAACTTTGCAGCCAAACGTTGGACTTCTGAGTTGGTTGGGTCCTGGCCTGCAAAGAGTCCCCGGGATAAGGTTAAGATATGACTTTCGGTAAGGGATTCTCCGCCAAAGTCAGGATGAAGCGAATACAGTTGGTCAAAATTAGGGCGAAACAAGTAATTGAGAAAGGAAAGGAATGTCCGGCATTCCAAGTGACCTTGATTGAAAGATTGAGTTCGCCCGTAGGTGATAATCCTGCCTCGAGAAATGTAAAGCTCTCGAAAGAGATTGGCAACATTCCCTCGAAGTTCCTCGTGGAAAGATCGAACATCAGAAGCCGAAAAGTCATTGGAGGCTGATCGCTCGGTAAGACGCAAGGCCAGAGCTTTCTTGAGCAATTCGATCTCATTTCCGTCTGGGGTGGCTGGAAGCCAAAAAATTTCGGTTACCTTTTGCGGACGCAAGCTGTCCTCGGCCCCTCCCAACCAAGAGGCCGGTTCAAACCACAAGATCCATTCAGGCGGGTACACCGGAGGGACAGCGGGTTCCAGCAATCCTTTATCTTCGACATCCGAATCGAGTAGTTCCGGTAGCTGCGCGGAGAGAGCAGAGTTGTCTAGGGGCTCGAGACGATTGTCTGCCAAGGTCGATTGAAATCGGGGCGAAGGGGCAAGCCAACCTGTTCTCTTTGAACCTCGCCAGAAAAGCTGAGTGGAGACAGGATTTCGAGCAGAAGTTTTGGTCTGATCTCTCTCTGCAGGCCAGTCGGAAAATATATCGCCGGCCGCCTCCATTAAGAGCCCTCCCAACCTGGAATCAGAATCCGGGATCTGCGCAGCGATGCCTTGGAAGTAGCGGTCCAGTTCTTGCCGAACATCCGTGGCGCCCAGTCGATAGCTGCGATCCAGTCGGTCATCGGAAGTCGTAAAAGCATTTTCGCTCGCTCGCTCCATTTGGGCGAGCAGCATCCCGACCACGTTGTAACTCAAACCCTCACTGTCTTCAAAAAGGAGAAGTGCATCTGCCAAATCGCGAACGGTTGCGGACCGATCCGATAAAGTAAAGAGATAAATGGCCTTTAAGAGCATCTTTCCCCAAAGTCGGTAACGATCTTGAAGGCGGGGGACTACTTGGTCCACCAGGTTTTGGTAGAGACTGTAGAGTCTTTGGCCCTGAGGAGCCGACTTCATTTCAAATTCCATCCGATCGAAGATTGCCTCAATCGTCACGAGACTGATTGCACGATAACTGGCTACCTTGGGGTAGATGGTATTGACAAAATCCAGCAGTGAGAATCCCGGCAGTTTGTTTTTGATCTTCTCTGCCAGATCGAATATCAGCGGATGAAACGGATAGGCTTCGCAAAATTCGTTTTCAGAGTACTGAAAATTTGGAAGCTTTGCCTTGATAAAGCTGTGCAGCTTTCTGACATCCTGCTGTTGTCGAGGGTTCTTTTTGAAGATATAACGACCAATAATCTCACGGAGATTGCTGCGATCAATCCAGTCAATTCTGAAATTTTCCAGAGTTTGAGCCATCAAGGTGTTGTCGATACCGAGCGGACTCTTGGGGGAGAAAAAATCTTCGTGAGCGGCCACCAGCAAGAATAGACGAGCGGATTTGGAGCTATAGCCCATGAAGCTCAAGAACTCGAGGTCTTCATTTAATTCGCGAATTTCCCGTTGGTTAGCGCGATTGGAGAGGCCGTCAATGATTAAGAGTAGGGGCCTCTGGGAACCTATATTGAACGTGATTAACTCATGTGCTTTGATCGTGTCAATACCAGCAATTAGGGCAGGATCGAAAACTTCGCGATCAAAGCGTTTCGTAAACTCCTCGTGGATACGAGTGAGAACCAACTCGGGCAATGATAATTTCGGGTTTCCCCCCAAATCGATCCAGATGCAGAGCGGTTCGATCTCTCTCAGGGATGCAATCTGTGATTGGACGCGAGGATCGTCCAGGCCATGAGTTAGACCGCCTCTTTGGTTGATTAAACTGAAGATGACCGCCAGCAAGTGGCTTTTACCAACTCCGTGGCCTCCTGCTAAAATGACGGATGAAGGCTCTTGGGTGGTATTCTCTTCTGCCTGTAACTTGCCATGAATCGCTTCTAGAATCCGACTCAAGAGTTCAATCAACGCGTCGGTGGGCAAGAAGGTGTTGAGACATTCCCCTTGATTAGACGAGGTGAGCGAGCTGAGAAGCTCAACTTTCCGGAATTCAACGTAATCTTTAATCAGCGGCGGCACTACTCTATTCCTCGTTTTCGTCGATAATCATTGGTCATCGGAAACTGGATGACAAGCGATTCTTTATGCCATTCACTTCCACCGAATAGATGGAGCAAATGGTTGAATGAAGGGGCCTCTCCATTTTCGATCCAAAAGACCGATGATCAATCTCAATACCTCTCATCCTAAAGAGAGGGCTGGGATGCGGGCATAATTCCCGTATCCCATATGTCATCACAAACATATCGACAGTCTTCAGGCTGAACATAAATCCTCTAAAATCAGGACAATTCCAACTCGCTTCTGTCCTGCTGAAGTTTGCAAAGGTGAAAGTTGAAAAAAGAGCTAACTCCTTCTATTTGAACAATTCAGGGGTTAGCGGTTCTTGTCAATCCGAAATACGGGGAGCCCGTCATGCGTTAGTTGTCGGGGGAATTCCTGGTAGGGCGCGCTCGCCGAGCGCGCCGCGGACGGCCCGGCGGTCCGTCCCTACCCACTCAGCCGCAACAGAAGCGACAATCTCAAATCGTCACCGAATGCCTTGCCCTTAAAGATTCCCCCCCGTAACTAACGCGTTACGGGAGCCCGCTCTAGAGCATGGGCTTTCATGAGTGATTCGCTAGAAAATCTTTGAAAAGATCTTCTTAAGAATGTTCGTATGTTTAACTTCGGCGGTGCCTGGAGGACTCAACGGGATCACTTGCCCCGGTTCCAGGATCGTAGGAGATTCGGACGGCGTGAGTTGAAGGACACGTTTTTGATTGGCCAGCCAGATATGAGCCGCAAGGCTACAGCGCTCCCGAGGCTCTGTCCCCGTAATGTAATTCTCTTGAATGGTCTTTGGGCATTCGGGTATGGCGAGCAGCCCCGTTTCTTCATCAATTTGGACACTGGTAATGCCTTCCTCAGGTGGGCGGAAGGGGGAACTTGCCAACCAGGGTTGCAATTCTACCGCTTTCTTCATGAATTCCGTCCAAATAGGCAGTGCGGAACTCGCACCGTCCAGACCCAATTCACGATTGTCATCAAATCCGACCCAAACGATGCAAAGCATTCCGCTGGTGTATCCCGCGAACCATCCATCATGCGAAGTGCCTGTTTTTCCGGCGGCTGGCGCAGTAAAACCTAGGCCGCGGGCCCGCGCTGCAGTACCGTGATTGATGACACCTTCCATCAGATTGGTCATCAAATAGGCAATTCTTGGATCCAAGACTAGTTCAGGGTTGGAGCTGGATTTCTCAAATACCTTGCCCTTGGAGTCTGCAACCGAGCGGATGAAGAGAGGGGCCATGCGAATTCCCTGGTTGGCAAACATGGTATAAGCTCCGGCTACTTCGAGTGGAGTCACTTCATAGGCTCCCAGAGCGAGCGCCGGTGTTGCGCTGAGTTTTTGATTCATCCCGGCCGCCTTGGCCAGGGAAGAAATCTTGTCCAGCCCAGTCAGTTCGGCGATCTTGACCGTGGCAACATTCAAGGATTTGGTCAAGCTGCGGCGCAAGCTGACCGGTCCGTAAAATTTTTCTCCATAGTTATTCGGTTCGTAGGTTTTGTCATCGAATTCAAATACCGTTGGCACATCATCCACCAGGGTTGAGGCAGTTAGAATGAGCTTATCGGAGTCAGGTTCCGGAGTTAAAGCAGAGGCAAGGGCCTGAGCCATGACAAATGGTTTAAACACCGACCCCGGTTGCCGCTTGGCCACCGTGATATGGTTCAGTTGGCTGGTTCCGTAATCTCTACCTCCTACTAACGCTCTGATTTCCCCCGTGTGCGGGTCGAGCGCAATCAGACAGGATTGAACCCGGTCTTTGGGGTCGATGACGAGCGGCGGCGGAGTCTCCCCTTTTTTCAATTTGATCTGCTTTCGTCGGCGTTTGGCCAAGATCATATCCACGTTTTCGGAACCTTCCCGGACGGCCTGATAGGCGATTCGTTGCAGTTCAATGTCGAGGGTCGTGTCGATGCGGTATTGCTGGCTCAAGAGCTCTTTTTCGGTGAATTTCTCCAACATCCGCTCTTTGACCATGTCAACAAAGAAGGGCGCATCGCTCACATCCATGCTGACAGCGGCAATACTCAAGGGAATCCTGGTTGCTTGCGCGAATTGGTCTTTGTTTATACTCTCGATGTCGAGCATGGCTTGTAAAACCACATTTCGACGCTGTAAAGCGCGTTCAGGATTGCGAATTGGGTTGTAGCGATTCGGACTTTGAATGATCCCGGCAACAAACGCCGATTCCGGGATAGTAAGATTCTTGATGTCTTTATTGAAATAGGCCGTGGCGGCTTCACCGAAGCCGTTAATGCTGAATGAGCCGCGCTGACCCAGATAAACATCATTCGCATAAAGAGTGAAAATCTGTTTCTTGTTGAGCCGGGACTCCAGGATGACAGACATATAGATTTCCTTGAGCTTGCGGACCACCCGTCGCTCAGGAGTCAGCCAGAAACTGCGAACGACCTGCTGGGTAATGGTGCTGCCACCTTGCGAACGCTTCCAGCGAAACAAATCCACCAGAGACGCTCTGATAATCCCGATGGGATCGAATCCGCTGTGTTCGAAAAAGCGGCGATCCTCAATCGCCAGCACCGCATCTCGCAAAGATTTGGGAATATCTTCATATTGGATGAGGCGGCGTTTTTCACGGGTTTTATCGAAGAGGTTTGTAATGACTAGTGGTTCTAATTCGTAAGCCGGAACTTCTTGGCCGCCGGGGAGAGAGCGGATACGGCGAACGCCTTTGTCGTCAAATTCAATCGAAACACGACCTCCAGAAGTACCGTGGTATGACTCTTCATGCGGGATCACTTCCACATGATTCTGTTTCGTAGTTCGATATTCTCCGATACGAACGGCCCCTTTTCCAGATTCGGAATACCCTGCGCGTCGCAAATAAGCGACGACTGCGGAAGAACGAATCGGCTGGCCTGGAAGGATCGTTAACGGTGCCGCGTAAACTCGAGCTGTGTTTTGAAAGATCTCCCCGGCCAGTTTCCGGTCAATCATCTGCGAAAATGTAATATAGGCCCGGATCAGGACTACGGAGCTCGCAAGCGTGAAGAAAATGAAAAATGCCAGGAGGAGCTTAGACCCTATTGAGGAAAACCATGGCCAATACCACCACTTCTCCTTCTTGATTTGTTGTGGATTGGGGCGGGGAGTTTTGGCCTTGCTCGATTGGCGTCTAATCATGGACAAGGGTCAGCAGAAGGCAGCGGGCGGTAAACAAAAAACAAGAAGGCAGTAGGCAGAAAGCGGGAGGCAGTGTCCATCTGGCTGCAGACTGAAGGCAAAGTCCGGGTATTTTGCAGTCTGTGTATCAACACCAGATTTCTCAGATCGGCTACATTTTGCATTCTGTTTTCTGCATTCCGCTTACTGCTTTCTGCAGTCTGCCTACTGCCTTCTTCACTTCGTCTTCGGAAAAAACTTATTTGACGGGGTTCCCAGCTTTGTCAACTCTTTGGATCTTGTCCATCCCCCCATACTTTGCATGCCAGGGCTTGGCGCCTTTCAAGACTTCATTGAGCGCTTTGATATTTCGGACGCCCCGATCGCTAAGCCACTCCTCGAAAGCCTTCAGGCCTTGTTTAGCATAAACAGGAATGCCCTCTTTCCAAGTTGCGCGACCACAGAGAACTCCCGCGAAATTGGTTCCGGCTTCAACAGCCAATTCCAGGCTTTCGCGAAAGACATCATCGCTCACGCCGGCACTGAGATAGATAAACGGAAGTGTGGCCACTTCGGCAGCTCGCACATAATGCGCTTTGGCCTCCTGGCGCGTGTAGGCAACCTGACCAGATTTATTGGCTTTTGACTTCTCTACAAATTCCATATTGACGGGGATTTCTACCTTTAAGACGTCGACACCATATTCAGGTTTGGAGAATTCCTCCATGCTTTTCGCCACAATTTCGGGCTTCTTCTTGGCATATTCAATCCCTTTTTCATCTCCTCCCGTAGGATCGTATCCGACGAATTCGAGAAAAAAAGGGACTTCGTAATGGCTGCATTCGGCTCCGATCCGCGAAACAAAAGCATGTTTCATGTCTTTGACGCTCGCGGCTTCAAACGGGCTGTAATAAAGCAGCAATTTCAGACAGTCCGCTCCGGCGGCCATTGCCTTCTTGACGGTCCAATAGGGGATCAAGGAAGGAATTCTTCCAGGAAGCGTATGATCATACCCGGTTTGCTCGTAGGCCAACAGCACTCCAGCGTGAGAGGCTTTCGCCTTAACAGCCTCTAACCCAAATTCCGGGTCAAGTAAAATAGCACTGGCATGAGGTGTAAGAATGCGTGATACGGCTGTCTTGAATTCGGACATCATCTGCGGAGTAATCGCCGAAGTTTCCACCCCTTTTTCCTTGGCCAAGGATTTCTGGAGCGATCCTCGCTGGTCCATAGCCGCGGCGGCAATGACGCCCTTCGAATCGGCTACGGCGCTTATTCCTTTTAACTTACCTACTGTAATCTTCAATCGAAAACCCTCCTTTTATAAAGGTTCTAGCAAAAATCAAATGTTAGCGTAACCTGTCAAACCGAACAATAAAAGAAAAGAGAGGAGCTTAGACCACTTCAGGCTGGCGTTCTTCAGGTCCGAGGAATTCGAATCACGAGGATAGATGTAACAACACCCATTATCGGATAACAACAAGCATGTTCACCAGCCCACATTTGGGGCCCACGCGCTAACCGGAGGCATCGGCCCAAACCTGCCCGAACGGTGCCAGCAAGAACACGAACTGCTGCAACTGAATCCTATCTTCCTCCTGTTGCGGCTTCGGCACGGAACTCTTCCTCAATAAAACCGGACATCCCCGGATAACCCTGCCGGAATTCGGATCCTGTACAAACGAACGGATCGAAGAAACGTCCTGCGATCTTTCCGAAATGACTCAAATTAAATTGGAAAACGTTTCGATCGAACTCGGAGTAAAAAGCAAGGTACAGAAATCTTTTCCGGTTCCGAACGAGACTGGAACGCTGATGACTTCGATTTTCGAAAGCTTGCTCGATGACCTCCAAGGTTGTTTGACTCAGCGGAGAGACAAGTTGGACACCTAAATAGCAAACGATGCGGTCCTGGAAGGAGTTCTCCCGCCAGTTGATTTCGGGGAAATGGAATTCGAGGATCCCCATCAAATCGCGGCGGGATTCCAAAGGATCCCAGGCTTTATCCGCTTTCGCCCGAATGAGGATAAGCGGCGCGATCTCCTGCTCCTTTCGAAACGGAAAAGAATGCAACGCGCGTGCTAGGCTGTTCGTCAGCAAGTAAGTCGCGAAAGAATTCGCTCGCACGTCCGGGAGGCCTGGGAAAAAGCGTAAAATGCAGCTGGAGAGATAATCACGGCTGAGTTCCTGATACTTAGGGCGGATCTCTTCCCAGTTCTTGGCCGAGCGAGTCAGAAAATGTTGAATCGCAATACCAAAATATTCTAATGAGCGCAGGTATTTACCGAGCAGGGGGCCTAAGTCTGCGAGATGGCTTTCACATTCGGCATAATCGTCGAAATCACGCAAAGCCGAGACCAAGAAAACCAAATCGCGTTCGCGCGATTGCGGAACCCAGGATTCGATATCGTGAAAATTTATTTTGACCAATCGGTGCCGCAGGCGGGGTACAGCATAGTAGGCAAGCATCTTTTCAAACAACTGCCACGTTAAAGTAGGATTCTCGTTGTGGGGATTCGGCACAGCCGAAGAGGCGCGTTCTGGATTCATCAATTCAAACTAACATCACACGAACCCGAGCGCAACAAGGTTGTGCTATTCATGGAAGGCAAAGCTGGGGCGACTGATCCAGCCGCAAAAATTGAAGTGGGGATCTTTCATTTATCCCGCCCGCGTACAAAAAGAATTCTGAGCCACAAGAAGGCACAAAGATTCTCAAAAGAGGGAAAACCTTTTTCCGGTAATACAGAGCCATTGGCTACAACCTTTGTTGCGACTTTTGCGCTTCTTTGCGGCTAGAAAGATTCTTGGCCACAAAGGGACAAACCTTCTCAAGAAAGGGAAAGCCTTTTTCCAGGACTAGAGAACCATTGGCTACCGCCTTTCTTGCGACTTTTGCGTTTCTTTACAGCTAGAAAGATTCTTGGCCACAAGAAGGCACAAAGATTTTCAAAAGAGGGAAAAGCCTTTTTCCGGTAATACAGAGCCATTGGCTACCACCTTTGTTGCGACTTTTGCACTTCTTTGCGGCAAGAAAGATTTCAGGCCACAAATAGGCGCAAAGATTCTCAAAAGAGGGGAAAGCCTTTTTCCAGCAGTAGAGAACGATTGGCTACCGGCTTTCTTGCGACTTTTGCGCTTCTTTGCGGCAAGAAAGATTTTAGGCCACAGGATTCACAACTAAAATCGATGCACTTCAGAACTTGCAGTTTTGAGTTGGCGCGGATCTTAGGTTTTTGGTAGAGTCAAAACCGTCAGTCAGGGCAGGGTATTGGCACGAGTCTGTGCCCTTCGCGTTTTCTCCCTTGCTTCCTCTCTTTGTGGCGCTATGGTGTAATTGGTTAACACGCTGCCCTCTCAAGGCAGAGAGTACGGGTTCGATCCCCGTTAGCGCTACCAACTTAATCCTTTCAAAGCTAAGTGACACATGACCCCTGACGAACTTGAGAGACTATACTTAGACGCCTACAAAAAAATAACCGCCGACGTTTCCGAAGGCGCTCCTGCCGGAATTGACATAAACGCAGCTTTGGGATTGGATCTTAAATTTAGCCTGGGATGTATATTGCACCATATCCGGGAAACAAGGCGGGACATGAAACAACACCAGGATTTGTTAGACGACGCAGGTTTATCGGAAGACGAAAAGGCCATTTGTCAATTGCATTTGGAAAAAATGACGCTTATGGCTTTGGACACATTCAACGAGCAGATAAAAGGGACTGGATTTACCATTCACTTTGATGAGAAGGTCTTAGACTGAGACGGGTATTTCACCATAATTTCACGCCAATACGCTAAGCGGATTTGAATCAACATAAACTTCGGTGCTCTCAAGACACGCTGCTCCAAAAATCCTCGATCTCCATACTGCTACACCAGTTCAACCCTTCCATCGATTAATGACTAAAGCCCAAACTCAAGCGGTCGTCAAGGCGGACGTGCAATGCGGACAGCGGGTGGCTTTATTGGCAACATGAGAGAAACAGTATGGGCAGTCTTTCATCACTTCGACGGATGCCTCTTGTTCACTCTTCAGGCGATTCACCTGGCGGATGAGCATGAAGACCCGCGAAGGCAACAATTACGAAATCAGAGAGGACGTTGAAGAAGACGCCGTAATTGATCGTCGCTGCACCCGCAGCTTTTGCTTCGGCAAGAGTGGCATAGGCATGTCCCGAGAGGTTGATGAATTTGTTTGAGAAATCTGAGTGGCCTGCAAACAAGCCAATCGGGGGCATCAGAATGTCAGAGACAAAGGAACTCACAACTCTCCCGAAGGCTGCGCCAACAATAATGCCAACCGCCATGTCCAGCATACTGCCATGCATTGCGAAAGCTCTAAACTCCTTGAGCACGGGGGAACCCTTCTTCCCCAAGAGCACTTTTGGGTTCCCCAGGTGAGCCATACCGAGATTCTCGAGAATCGGGTCGTTTTCTATCGTCATAAACACACCTCCATGTTCTGCAGCATCCGGCACTGGAACTGCAGAGCAATTTCAAGTTAAAGATGTACTTCGTGCTCTTAACATATTGAAAAAGTAGGGCATGCGAGTAGATGAAATGCTTGCCCTGCGGCAAATTCTCGGGTCGTTTGACCTAAGTGGCGTTGGGCCAGAGTGACCCTAAAGCCAGTGCCTGATTTCATTTTGTGTCCAGGATGAGGGGTAGGCCATCCTTGCCGGCCCCAATAACCACTACTTTGGCATTGGCGGAGGCTGCCAGTTTTTCGGTGGCTTCAATGCCTTTCCAACGCAACAATTGATCACTGATGCCTTGAACGACAATCTTTTGAAAATCGGAAATTCCCTGGGCTTCGATCCTCTTCCGGTCCGCTTCCTGCTTTTCCTTCGTCAGAATGAATTCCATCCGCTGGCTTTCCTGTTCCGCTTGGAGCTTGGATTCAATGGACTGGCTCAGCCCGGGCGGAAGCGTGACACGACGTAATGGAGTCGTTTCTACGGTAATGCCTCTGGGAGCTGTCGCTGTCGTGATTTCTTTCAAAATCTCCTGCGCCAAATGTTCTCGTTCCGAAGTGTACAAAGCCTTGGCTTCGTACATGGCTGTCACTCCTCGGGTCACAGAACGGAATTGAGGCTCAAGAATGATAGACTGGTAATCCTCGCCCACCGTTTTATAGACTTCGGCCGCCTTTTCCGGATTGAGGTGGTAAAGGACACTAATTTCAAGCTTGACGGTCAATCCCTCTTTGGAAGGAACATCCATGACTTCTTTCATTTCCTGCGTCTTGACAGACATCCCGACCACCCTAGCCATGGGATTGACAAAATTGATCCCAGCTTTAAGAGTGTTTGGGGATACTGTCCCAAAAAAGTCCACCACACCGATATTGCCGGCGGGGATTACGGTTAAACAGCACGTGACTGCGAGAACGGCAAAGAGCACGCCCAGGCCTCGGGCAATCTTTCCAATGCCGCTTGCTTTGGGATCCGAAGTCCTGCCTGCTGTCCGAGCAACCGCGAAGGCCAGCAAAGCCATAATCACATAGAATACAAAAACCATGGTTCCCCTCCTATTTTTCTTCTGAGTTAATCAAACGCTGCTTCACTTGTGATGAAATGGGTAATATTAGGGCATGCAAGGAAAAATTGTGCCTCCTAAACCGCATTGATTGCAGATTGCCTGAACCGCCTGGGAATGACGTCCCATTCAGCAGGTTCTCTTCCAAGCAATCCACCTTCAAGCCACGGCAGGTTCCATTCATTCAAACCGGTTTTGCAGTCTGGAGGTTTACACTACCCTCAAGAAGTAGGGCGCAGCCCGCCAGCGGCGACAAAACCTTAAGCATACTCCAGAGTAAACATGACGAGAGATTGAAAGGGCTGGACTTGAAATTCAACGTAAGATCCCCTGACCTGAATTGGGACTTCATCTCTTTCTGGAACGCTTTTCACGTGTATTATTCGCTGACCCTTTGGCGTCTTCACCCGCACCGTAGCAGGTACCGGCACCTGCGGAAATTGCTCCTGCATGTTGAGAAGTCCAGCCAACAGACGACCTTTGTTTGGCTGATCGAATAATACCATCTCCACCCACGGAGGGGCCTCCACTTCGAAGGCGTAGGGCGGCTTAAGGATACGCTTCAAAAGCGTCTCGATCAGTTTCTTATTTACCGCCTCATTGCGCCTCTCAATCGGAGCGGCCACCCAGACTGATTGTCCCCGCCCATATTTATTCAGGACCAGAGCCGGATGTGGACTGGGCTTGAGTGCCGGAGGATTGCTATGAATCGCCGCAAAATGGCTGCCGATCACTTTTCCCAACTCAGGATCGACAAAAGGAGGAGTGACCCGAGCCAGCACTTGAGCACTCTCAAGGGTTTTTGCTCGGATCAACTCTCCCGAATAGCTCAAATGATCCTGAGGCCAAATGGCCGCAGTAACTTCTGAATCCTCGGGGGTCAAATACGTGATCGAACGGCTTCCCACCCGGCCTTCATAGGTCACCCCTATTACCGAATCCAGCAGGAAACGGGGCGCCCCCTGGGCAAACCGATCGAGGGAAGATGAGCCGCTGACATACAGAACTCCGCCAGACTCAACGAAACGACGGAACCTTTCTGCCTGCTCTGCAGTCATCTCTAGAACACTCGGCAGCAGCACTGCCCGATAACGTTCGATTGTTTCTATGTTGGCATTGGTGACGACTGCAAACGGAAGGTGTGCCTCCCTCATGACCCTTGCTAGACCGACAACGGCCTCCCGGTGAGGACAGTCGTCCACAGCTTTCAATTCAGAAACCTGAATGCCCTGTTCGTCTGGGTTGTACATCGATTCTTTGTCATAGTAGATCGCGACGTCGGCTTGCAGCTCGCCCCCCAAGAAAGGCTCGTAACGAGCCCGCTCTGCACTCAGCTTCCCCATATACTTGTAGACTTCCGGATTCAGAGTCCCGTTGGCATTGATGTAGTCCACGAGCAGCAGTGCGGCCGAATGAAGAGTGGCCACAAATGACTCGGTTCGAAGCTCGGCCATAGGCTTGACTGTCACATGATCTCGAGGGTCCCGTGTCCGTGATGTGTGAAACTCAAAAGGATGGGATCGGGAGAGGCCATCATAGACCTTACAGGCTAGGGAATGCTGGCTTGGGCCGCCGTAGAAGTCGCCTCCCACATAGTCACAGGTCTTGGCCAGTTCTAAAGGTACACCCAGTGTCCAATTATGAAAAATGGTGGAAAACTGATGGTTGATGGTAATCGTCGGCCGACTTTTTTTGGCGGTATCAGTAAGAAGCTGAGCAAACTCCAAAAGCCACTTTTGACGTGATTTCTGAAAGTTTCGCCACTGTGGGTCATTCCAATTTACCACCCGAGGCGGTTCCATCCCGGATTCCTGCCGAAACCGTTCAGTGCAGTGAGGACAGTAGCAAATTCCTGGCCAGAACGTCATATCACAAAAGATCCCATCGAGATCGTATTGGGTCGTTAGTTCCTCAACACAGGCTGCTGCATACTTTCGATACGGAGAATTCGGACACACTACCCCGTAACGTCCTTTCAATTGGGGGCCGTATCCTTCCGCTGGCAGGATTCGCCAATCCGGATGGTTTTCATAAGCCCAATTGTCAAAGATAACGCTAAAGTACGCCAGAGGCGCAATACCACGACGCCGACACTCGCTGACCACCTCTCCGAAGAAGTCTCTACCTCTTAAACTGGCGTGCATCTTTCCTATTTTCGTCTGCCATAAACAAAGTCCCACATGCGAGTTCGTATATTGCAGCACCGACTGCGCGCCTGCTTCCGCCATGTTTTTCACAAATTGGGAGCCGTCGAATTCACCGAGTAGCGCCTCATCCCAGTCAGGAACGTGAATGTCGACGGCAAAGCGGCGGTAGGCTTCCGCCGGCCAGATCACTCTCTTTGAACTATTGAAGCTGTCACCAGTGCCACTCTGCGGGGTAGCGTCCAGCACTTGGCATAGCGGGACAGCAAAACCAGCTACCAAAGCACTTTGTAGAACCTCTCGCCTAGAAAAGACAGGACTCGATTGCAGTTTGCAGTGTCTGGGGAGGGTGTTGATTACCATGGGTGATATCCTCCTGTCTACCCGGAAAACTTCGTAGCGTTTCACGCTCAGTGATGACGAAAAAGTGTGAAGCATGCTCTCTCGTTATCTCAGGACATGAAAATATCAGAAGGCTGTCAGATGTGACAATCTTTACAAGTCATTGCGAGTGAGACTGCCACGGGTGTAACCTTCAGTGGTACTATGTTGGACAGCCGATGCACGTAAGACGCAAGGATGATCGGAGCCATCGCAGGTGCCGTTTTCTATTCCGTGTAAAGCATCCTGGCATTTGGAGATCCCCTCTTGAAAATATACGGTAACACAGTTCTGATCACTGGAGGCGCGACGGGGATCGGCTGGGCACTCGCTGAGGCTTTGGTCGCGAAGGGAAACACGGTAGCCATCTGTGGCCGCCGTCGGGCCAAACTACTGGCTGCTAAGCGGCGCATTCCTCAGTTGCAGGTGAAAGTCTGCGACGTTTCGCGAGCTGCCTCGAGGTCCTCTCTGCTGCAATGGCTAGAGAAGCGTCTTCCCTCACTCAACATCCTGGTCAACAACGCCGGCATCCAACGTCCTGTAAACTTTCTCAAGGGCCCTCGGGACCTGGCGGAAGCGGATGAGGAACTCGCAACGAATCTACGCGCGCCGATCCACTTAGCTGCTCTGCTGATCCCAGTGCTGGAGAAGCAGACCGAGGCGGCAATCGTCAACATTTCCTCAGGCCTCGGGTTTACTCCGCTGGCCCAAGTTCCTGTCTACAGCGCGACAAAGGCCGCGATTCACTCGTTGAGCCTTTCGCTGCGGCGCCAGCTCCGCAGCACCCGAGTGCGAGTGTTCGAGATTGCACCTCCGATCGTTCCTACCGAGCTGGCCGGCCGTCGCCGACGGCCCGACAAAAACGACACCATGATGAGCGCCAAGGCAGTCGCCCAAGGCATCGTGACGGCGCTTGAAAGCGACACTTACGAAGTCGCCCTGGGAGCGGCGGCCAATCTGTACGAGCAGAGGGACCGGCTATTTGACGTTATCAATGATTAGAACGCGCTGCCGGGTGATACCCCAGCCGCTAAGGCATTGGTAATAATTGCACTTCTCTTGAGGAAGTTAGTGATGATTGAGTCTTTCGGTATAACGCTACTTCCAGTCTTGTTCTTGGTTGTTTTGTTCGGTGGAGGGGAACTGTTTCGACGCAGGAATATTGAAATGGACGGCGAGCCACCAATTGATCGGAAGCTTTTTTACATGAGTAAGTATTCGATTCTTATTCTTTGGGGGGCCATGGTTTCGCATAGCTGGGGTATTAACCTCTCCTTCATCAAGGTACCCGAGTTTCTGAAATGGGTTTCGCTGATCTTATGGGTCTCAGGATTTTTGCTCTTATTCATCGGACGGTTTGGACTGGGAGACTCTTTTAGAATTGGGTCTCCCAAAGAAAGTACCCAGCTGAAAATCAATGGTTTATTCCGATTCAGTCGGAACCCAATGTATCTTGGAGTTTATGCAACGCTGCTTGCTGCCGTCTTTTACACACTGAACCCAATCTTATTTTGCATTGGGGTATTCGTTGCCGCTGTTCACCACAAAATAGTCTTGGCAGAAGAGCAGCATCTGCGAAAGGTTTTTGGTGAAGAGTACATGAAATATTGCAGTCGTGTGAGACGGTATCTATAGAAGCTGAATTGGCGTTCTTTTATTCTATTGGAGGCTCTCATGGATATCTCTGTTTTTCTTGGGGCGGCGCTTGTATTGCTGGGAGGGATCTTGCTGGGAGTTTTCGCATTACCCATGAAGTATGCCCGGCAGTGGGGATTTGAACACATTTGGCTTGTGTTTGCGTTGACCGGCTTCATTATTTTCCCCTGGCTGTTGAATGCCGCGACGATCCCCCGCCTTGCCGAGATTTATGCCTCTGCTCCTACCAGATCACTATGGATGATCGTGCTCTTCGGTTTCGGCTGGGGGATCGGCGCCACGCTGGTTGGGCTAGGTGTGAAGATGCTGGGAATCGGTCTCGGCCTGGCTATTATCCTGGGTATCTGTGCTTCGGCGGGGTCTCTGGTACCACTACTTATTCTCACTCCCCAGAAGATCTTCACTACTCAAGGATATTTTTATCTGATCGGGAGTATGGTCATGTTTGGGGGGATTGCTGGCGTGGCTGTCGCAGGCCTACTGCGGGAGCGGGCCGAAAGGCTTCTGAAGGGAGAGCAATCTCCAGGGAGTTCGCAAAAAGCATTTCTTTCGGGACTACTCGTCTGCATTGCAGCTGGCCTGCTTTCGTCATTCTTGAACTTCGCCTATGCCTTTGGGACTGAGACGATCGAGACTGCCCGCCGCCTGGGAACTTCCCCCGTGTGGGCTCCCAACGTTGCTGCTGCATTGGCCACCAGCGGAGGATTTGTGGCGAATGCCATTTACTGCATTTACCTTTTGCGTCGGAATGGAACTGCTTCGCGGTTCAGACTCCCCGGGACAGCTAGCCATTGGCTGTTTGGCCTGCTGATGGGCGGATTCTGGTACGGAGGATTGGCGATCTATGGTATGGGAATCAACCGAATGGGTGATTTTGGGACGGTAGTCGGCTGGCCACTGCTGATGGGCACTAATATTATCGCCAGTAACGTGGCGGGGTTAGCCACAGGGGAATGGGCCAGTGCCGGAGCCCTGGCCAAGACCTGGCTGGCCTGGGGGTGCGTAATCATCCTGGCAGCTGTTGTCGTCCTTGCGTTGGCGCAGAAGCCCTAGACTGCCGTGCGGACCCGCAGTCCACGTTCGAAAGCGGTGCTGCTTTGCGGCAGGGGATGGAAAGGATCCGCGGCCTTTCCCCTCGCCGCTTTCAAAAGCCGCAGATTTAAGATTCAACTCTGCTGCCTGCTTTGACAAAGCCTCTAGCCTACAAAGGTTCCAAAGGGCTTGCCACTGTGCTCTAGGCCGTGAAGCATTCTCAATTGTTTATCCTAACCCGGCGGTACGAGCGACAAGATTTCCGTCATCCTCATTCCGTCAATTGCCTGCCGGCTCCGTCAGGAGCCGCCTGTTTATAGTCTCGAGCCACAATCGATTCTTAAGCTCCAGAGGAGCGGCCCGTGAATTTCCCTTACGCTTCTCGCTGCTCCCGTAGGGACAAAGCACCCGATGAAGAATGTTTTTGGTAACCACGATCAATGCCCTTTTGGCATTGATCGTGAGTTTTTCCTATTCGACCCTCATCAGCCGTGGCCATGAGAATTAAGGAAAAGCCCACGAAGCCCGTAACAAACGCGTTCTTCGTGGCTGCCCCATTGGTCCGCAGACATCGCAGCACTAACACAGAAGCCCCGCAGGCCTGAGAACGAGTCCTGCGGCGCATCCAAGCTGTAAGTGATTACATTATCAGCAAACAAGACCGTCGTGGCTGCATTCGCATTGACCGTGGCCACCGACGTCTGGATTGCTTAAGGATTTCTTCCTCGGCAGACAATCTGAGAGTTGTTGAAATCCACCGTCACGTCGCCATTGGCGTTTAGCGTCAACTGCGTCGTGTCAATCTCCAAGAAGTTTGCCCCAGAACCTTCGCTGATGAATGGTATTTTATTTATGATGGTCCAGTGCAAGGGGTATTCATCAGGTTGTACGGTCCACTCGTAACTATAGCGTGTTAGACCAGTTGCGTGATAGACCGTACCTGTGGTGAGGCCACGCCGGTCAATCCCTTCGGATTATACTGAACCATCCAGTGCCCCCTGTTATTGTTGATAACTTCCGAAGAAACCGAGTGTAGTATCCCGGTGACCTGAACCGTTTCACCAATACACGGGAGGTCCCAGGTTTCATTCATGGCGATGTCCAAGACCTGTGTGTCCCCCCCGCCGGGAAAGACGGCACAACAAGTAGTGCCAAGCTAAACAAAGCTGCAAAAGCAAGAATGAGTTTTTTCATGTAATTCGTCCTCCACCTAAAAGTACCGCAAGATATTTGGGCGATGGCCTTGTTGCGCAGGCTGCCCGGGGTGCGGTAGAAGCCTTGCAGGCTTGCCTCGCGGGTTGATAGAACCTCCTTTGAATGAAGATGAAAACAGAGCGACAACTGCCAAATTTGCTTCGACCTCGTCCGCCGTCTGGCGGATCGGCCCTTCAGGAAGAGGCTGGTTGTGGACATTGCAAATTCACCATCTTCACAGGTCGCTCCTAACGGAGCTTCAATTCTTGACGAATAACCTGTTCTATAAACAGGCCGCCGCTATGCGGCTTGGCCGGAATAAGGCGCCGCGAGGGCGCGGCGTCTCCAATCTGATGCTGGAGCCGGGACGCCCTCGTCCCGTTGGGAATAATCGTCGCACCACGCTGCTTTCGTACCTCCTCCCCTCTCCAATTCTTTGTTGGCTCCGTCAGGAGCCTCCTGTTTATAGTATGCAGCCAAAATCTGCCCGCTAAGCTCCAGAGGAGCGACCTGTGAATTTCGCTTGTGCTATTCGCTGCCTCCAAATATGTGGAGAATGATTTCGGTAGCCACAGCCAGACCGAGTTGCGAACTAACCGTCGCTGCTAGCTAATGCTCAATTGGGTGATCGAGATGATCCCCCCCCAGACCGTCGACCTACAATGGCGTTACGGTGAGTTTTTCAAAACCTAGTTTGCATCCCTCAGTTTGGCTTTTCGTCAATACAAGCATGTACTGGGCCCTGAACCAGTCCCCCGACGAGGGGCTCTGGACCTTCCCCATAATATTAAGCGTATCGGGGCACGAGCCGAAAAACAGTGGTCCATTGAGTGAAATCAGGCCCTCGCCGTGGTAAAACTTGGTGGGATCACAATTTTGCCCATTTTGATCACATGCACTGGGCGGGATAAAGGTAAGGTTCGCGTGCGCGTCCGATAGATGGAAAGTCCCTTTAACCCGGTTGCCCCTGATCCAATCGTTATTATTATTTATCCACTCCGCTATCAGCCTCCCGTCCTCCGTAAAACCAGCTATGCCATTAGGTTGGCCGGCAAGCTCGATAAAGCAGGCCCCCACTCCCTTGTAGATGAAGTTCCCTTCCGAGTCATAACATTGTGGCCGCTCTTGAGCTGCGGCGAACCCGCTGAATATCAGTATTGCGAATAGAGAGATAACGAGTTTTTTCATGATTCGCCTCCTCCACCAAAAACTACCGCAAGATATTTGGGCGTACGCCCTTGATGGTAAGTCTGTGGGGTGCGGTAGAACCTCCGCAGGCTCGCCAGTAAGGTCAAAAAAGCCTCCTTCCAGTGGAGTTAAGCCACGAGAAATTCAACAGAAATACAGTCGCGCCAATTTCTAATGGGAAACGGCGGACCTTCCCTGCTGTGTTTGTTCGTGCTCCCTATGTTTTGTCTAGGTATTGCGAAGTGCAGTTAAAGGCACTTCTTGAAGTGAGTCAGACCCACAGAATGCTTAGGGGACTTGAGGAAACTTATAACGCCCCTAATAACGTGTTGCATAGCACGCTGACTCACGTTTTTCAATGGATTGGGTCTTATTTATTTCTTAATTATTTGTGGATTAGATCCGGAATAGATCTGTATGGTTAAATCATTGATTCAATAAGGTAGTAGGTATACACTGATTGAAGTTACCAAAGATTACATGGGAATTTTTAGTCATCATTCCCTATCCTAGCGTGGAGGTAGTCCTCCATGTCTCCTTTCACTTCTCCATCCAAGATCCGTTTTGGGGCATTTGAAGTTGATTTTGAAAGGCATGAACTCTCAAACCATGGCCACAGGGTCAATTTACAGAGCCAGCCTTTCCAGGTGCTCAAGCTGTTGCTTGAGCACCACGGAGAGATTGTTAGCCGGGAAGAGTTGCAACGGAAGCTCTGGCCAGATGGCACGTTTGTAGACTTTCAAAATGCTCTCAACCACGACGTGCATCGGATTCGAGAAGCCCTCTCGGATGCAGCGGAGCAATCACACTACATCGAAACGATTCCGCGTACGGGATACCGATTCATCCATCCCATCGAACCCATTGTCCCAGAGACAAAATCAGCGACCGTTCCCGTGGTTGGGGAAGGCCCCGCTCTGGAGGGCGACAAGAAAGGAGTGGACCGTGAGCCGTTAGCCCCGGCGAAGCATGGAAAAACAAGATTGCTGAAAACCGGCATTCTGTGGGCAGGAATCAGTGTTGTTGTCATGGCAGTTTTTGCGATCGAGTGGCACTATGCTCATCTGAAATGGCTGAAGACAGATCTCCCGCTAATCCGCTCGGTGGCGGTTCTGCCGCTTGACACCTTGCAGCATGAACACGAGCAGGAAGCTTTCGCAGAGGGATTGACGGAGGAACTGATCACCCGTCTGGCCAAGATTGGTTCTTTGCAGGTGACTTCTCGACGGTCAACCCTGGCCTACAAGAGCACGACAAAACATTTGACTCAAATTGCCCGTGAGTTGAATGTGGATGCCGTTTTAGAAGGCACGCTGTTGCTCTCGGGGGATCGAGTGCGTGTGACGGCACAACTCATTCACGGCCCGACAGACCAGCATCTTTGGGCTGGCCGTTACGCGCGGAATATTGGCGATGGTGTGACATGCCAGGCGGAAATAGCCCAACAAATTGGCAACGAGCTTGAGGCTCTGCTGGCGTCAGGGCAGAATCGTTAGTTCGTAAATGTCTTCTATACCATGACGAATATAGCTTTACGGCTCTGCAAACTGAATTATAACATTCATGCGATGGTTTTCGACTTCGGAGCGGCAAGCTCGCTTATCGCTGGCGCTTAACGGCTCCTGGGCAGAGGCTTTTCTTGCAAGACCTCCCAAAACTTAGCCAAGAACTCTACAGCCGGAATCTTGAGGCTCATGCGCAAACTTTGGCGCTTCAACTCATAGAGGGGATTCGACCTGCCATTGTTCAGCCTGAGTTATCCTCCCTTGTTGAGGATTATTACTTGTTCATCATTGAAGAATTTGATCAATTGTGGCGTGCGGAAGAGTTAGTGACGCAGCACCGTGCGACGCTTGCCCAAGTTCTCCGCTTTGAAACTCAGCCGCTGAGTCGGGAACAACAGGAAGATGCATTAACCCAACGCATAACCTACTTTCAGAACGATCTTGTCTTGATTGATTGGAACGCGGCGATCATATACGACCGGGACTACATGGACGCAGCCACCGTGCTGGAGTTACTCAACGTGGAATTGCTGGAGGCCCGCTACATCGACGCCGAGTTAGACAAGCGGATCGGTGAGTATCAAGGGTTAGTCCGAGAACCTACGGGATGGTCATTGCCGTTCCAGACCCCTTATCGTAATGTTTTTTAAGAACTAGCGGAGCTTCGAACCGAATTTCTGGTACTTGAAATGGGGAGATGGCGCGCTCAATTGATTGGGACCTTTACCTGGCCCGATGCACATGCGCTCGGCAATATTCTATCTGCATGACTGGGAGCCTCCGTTTCCCGCCCGCTGGATATCATTGCCAACTTCTATCAGTTGTTGACTGACCGGGTCAGGACGGCTCAGAGCCACACCCTGGAACTGGTGATCATCGCGTTGATTTTTGCCGAAATTCTCATGGCCATTTTCCGCTAAGCGACATAGTCTCTCATGCCCGGTCGGAAGCTTGTACCCTCAAATTTTCAGAGGAAAGGCAAGAGGTAAAGAAGGGAAGGAATTATTCAAAGCGGATCAAACGTGCGGACTGTTTGTCACCCGCTTGCTGGCATGACTGACCACTACAGGATCCGGCTGTACGCTATGCCCTAACGAAAAATCAGTCTAATTTCCGCACACTAATGAAATTTTTGTGCCCTTCACCGCAGTGGTCGTTTTCATTTCAGAACCAGCACCACAGTCCCAAACGACTTCAAGTGTTTTTACCTTCGAATTCACGTCACAAAGGCCGTCAGTTACCGTGAATTCACATTCAGAGGTCCCTTTGCAGATTCGCAAGTTTGGCACACAAGTGTTGCCTGTAGACTTGTCCCCGTAAGTCGCCTCGACGATGTGAACATGTGGACGACTCTGTAACGTTGACATCGACTGTTGGCTATCGGATACAAAGCCACCTAGAAAGTGACGAAATTGACTGAAGCCTATTTGATCACTCTGCGCGGCGATCGTCGGGCTCGGCCCACCAACTAAGGCCAAAAAAATAAAACCAATTGTGCGGAACTGTTGGAAACTTTTCATAATGACCTCCCATGTTGGATTTCAAAATGATGGTATCGTGCTGAGAAAAGAATACATCAAACTGCGACTGAGTAAGTAGTTTGATTTCAGATTCGCCATCGGGTGTGAACTCCACGCTTTGACAAAGGATGCTAAAGCTTCCTCAATTAGGCAGGTATGCTATTCTTTGCCCTCTTGTTAAAGTTGGTAATCCTCTAAATGGAAGACATCAACACTTAGCCAAATAAATACTCTCAAGATGAAATTTCCAGGGAACTTCTCGCGGCGAAAATTTCTGCAAGCGTCAGCAGGCATTAGTCTCAGCTGGAGCGGCTTGCGGATTTTGGCAGGGCCAAACTCCACCGATGCTTTAGGTGAACTTCCCAAGAAGCAATTTATCTACGGCACAGCTTTCTACCGGCCTCCGAACCCTCCACGAGAGCAGCGTCGAGAAATGTTGCAGGCCATCGCCAAGGATTATGGATTCAACATCATTCGCATTTACCCCGGTTGGGATTATTACAATCCTGCTCCGGATCGCTTCGTCTTCGATGATCTTGCGGAAGTCATGCAGTGGTGTGACGAACTCGGGATCAAGGTTCTCATGGGACTGGTCCTTGAAACCGCTCCCTGGTGGCTCGAGCAAGCCCATCCCGAAACGCGCTACGTTGATGCAAAAGGCACTATTCAGCGGCTGCAGGGAAGCGGCAACAATATGACGGGAGGCTGGCCGGGGTTATGCCTGGATTGGCAGCCCATTCGCGAAGCCGCGGCCCGCTACATTCAGGCGTTGGCCAAGTTCAGCGCTTCCCATGTTTCCTTCTATGCCTATGATTGCTGGAACGAACCCCATATCGAACCGGCCTGGTTAAGAAACATCTGGGCAGGTCCGCAAGAGCGGCTTTTCTGTTATTGCGATAAGACCATTGAAGCTTTTCATGTTTGGCTGGAAAAGCGTTACGGATCGCTGGAACGTTTGAACGAAGTCTGGGTACGCCGCTATCCCAGTTGGCAGTCGATTGATCCGCCGCGGGCCATGGGGACCTACATGGATTGGGTCGATTGGCGGCGCTTCATTATCGAAAGGAGCACTGCTGAACTCAAATTTCGAGTCGAGCAACTCAAAGCTGCCGACCCTTCCCATATTATGGAGGATCATGCCGGGCATAATCCTCCGATCGATCCGATCGCACACAGCGGTATTGACGGCTGGCGGCTGGCGGAGGTAGTGGATACTTGGGGAGTCTCCATATTCCCTCGCTGGTTTAACCTGCCAGTCTCTGAAGGGGCTGCCAAATTCGAGATCACGCGCTGCTGTGCTGCCGGAAGAGAATTCTGGATGGCGGAATTGCAAGGGGGTCATGGAAATAGAGGACTGTGGCGAAGCCCCCAAATGCGTCCACGGGATATCCGATTGTGGAACTGGTTGGCCGTAGCGTGCGGAGCAAAGGGAATCCTGTATTGGACTTATCAGGCCGAAGGCTCCGGGAGCGAGTCGACAGGGTTTGGGCTTGTGGAACGGAGCGGCGCTCGCACCGATCGTGCGGAAGAAGCTTCGCGCAATCGCGCGCTTTTTCAATCTTACTGGGATGTTTTGCAGGATCACCTTCCAAAACCGGAAATCGCCATCTTGACAGATCCGGATAGCGCACTACTCACTTACGCCATGAATGGCCAGGAAGATGTGTCGATCAAGTCGTTTCGGGGATATTACAAAGCGCTGTGGAACTTGGATCTGTGGGCGGATTTTATCGAGCCCGAAAGCCTAAAGGCAGCCAGCTATAAGTTGATCATCGCTCCCTGGCACATCATGGGCAAGGAAGAAACATGCCTGGAATTGCGTCGCTTTGTGGAACGGGGAGGGACGCTGATATTGGACACGGCTTTTGGACTGTTCGACAGCCATTGTTTCTATAACCCCGTAGTTCCGCCCTATGGTTTGGCTGAAACGTTTGGTTATCGCGAGAAGGATAGTTTCTATATTCAACCTCAAACCAACGAATCGGTGGCGATTAGCAGTAACACCTCTTCCACGGCGAAGAAGAGCATCGTTCCTGATGAAGATAGCGTTTATAGCGGAGCTGAAATCGAGGTTTTGGACCCGGCCGGGCTTAGCATTCAGGCGCACACCTTCCTGACTCCTATCGAAGTTTCTTCTGCTCAGCCTATAGCCCGCTATCGAGATCTGTGGGTCGGCGCCAGGAAGAAAGTAGGGCAGGGCATGGCCTACTACCTTGGCACCAATCTGGGAGCTTCCATTCACGCCGGAGACGATGCCGGGATTGAGTTCTTACGTGCCATCATCATTCCTGTGGTGAAACCGAAGGTCACTTCTATCGGCCTTCGACCAAGGCTCATCGAAGGGCACACTCGCAACTTGCTCGCCATATTCAACGATCGCACCGAAGATCAGACCGACCGAATCGAGATTCCGATTCCTTGTAAACGTGTTTTAGATATCCACAGTGGGCAAGAAATCCCACTAGAAAGGAAAGGTATTCGGGTCGAAGTTCCTCATCAGGATGTGCGAGTGTTTTTACTTGAATAGCCCGACGCGGCTGTGATGGCATATGACGAAATTGGAGGGTCAAGCTCCCGCGAGACCGGCTTCTCGAACTTGTAGGGACAGGCATCCATGCCTGTCCGGGGGCTGAAAGCCATCTCTGGCCACGCCTCAGCGTGGCTCGACAGGCCAGGAGGCCTGGTCGCTACCAAAAAGGCGTCGTCCGCCAGATGGCGGACTCCGCCCTCCAACATACCAATCGGGTTCATTTGCGCGATGATTTCAGTTTAATCTAACATCATCATCGTTATCTTGAATTTCATTCTGGTCATTCAAAGTATTTGTGATGCTCGACAACTTGATGAACTTCTTCCTTCGTCATCCCTTCTTTCGTATCCTCCGTTTCCTTGCGGTCATTTATGTTCTCTTGCTGGTTGTGATCTATCTCTTTCAACGCAAGCTGCAATACTTTCCGGATTCTTCCATTGTCCCAACTCCAGCAGGCAATGAATTCCGAGGATTAGAGACGATTGAGTTAGTCGCCCCGGACGGCATCCGTCTTGCCAACTGGTACTGGCCTGGAAGTTTGCCAACAACATTGGTTATCTTTCATGGTAACGCAGGCCACCGGGGGCACCGGCTCGAATGGCTGGCCGATCTGCACCGTCTAGGTTACGGTACTTTCATTCTTGATTACCGCGGTTATGGGGGCAGCGAGGGCTCTCCCTCGGAACAAGGTCTCTACATGGATGCGGAAACCGTCATCCGCTGGCTTAAAGTAAAGACAAACACCCAGCTCGTTTATTTTGGAGAGTCTTTGGGCTGCGGAGTCGCCGTCGAGGCTGCTACTCGGATTCCTCCGGAAAGCCTGATCCTGCAGTCAGGCTTCGCTTCAGGTGGTGACGTCGCTCAGAATGCATACCCTTTTCTGCCGGCGCGCTGGCTATTGACAGACCGTTACGATTCGGTCTCAAAAATGCAAACAATTCACTGCCCCGTACTTGTGATCCACGGAGATCAAGATTCCATCATCCCCATGCGCTTTGGGAAAGCGTTATTTGATTCGGCTAATGAACCTAAAGAGTGGTCCCCCATTGCGGGTGCCAACCACAATGATCTGTCATGGGTCGGAGGAAAGGAATACTTAAAGACGATCGATGCGTTTCTCCGGCAGCACCTCAAGTTGAAATGAGTGACGCCGACAGGCTATTAAAAGTTGTTATCTTGAGTACACCTTCAACTCGCTTAAAGTCAGTCTGCTGATACTAATTTTAAAGAGTTTTGAGAAACTAAGTACTCCCTTCCAGAATTACGGTGACGTATCTTAAGACGGGCGCCGCGTGAGGTTGGGGCTTTGAGAAAGCCCCAAGCCTACAAAAGGTGTAGGCCGGGTCACCGACCCGGCGTTAATGTCCTTGAATTTCTGAAACGCAGTATATCGGTACGTGCTTTTGGGGGTGACTCGGTGAAATTTATTCGAAGCAATGGCGCCTTCCTGGCAGTGGCTGTCCTATGCGCCAGTTCTTATCTCGCGGCGATTCAAAGCAAAGGATCACGAGAGGATGCTTCTTCAAAGTCAAAGGCTTCAACATCGGCCCGCCCAAGCTTACCCACCCCGCATCCGAACGGACATTTTTTCGGGAAGCCCAGACCTTTATCTCCGGGCGCTAAAACGAGCAATTGGGAATCATTTCTCGGCCCTGAACATAATTCAGTGTCTGTGGAAACTCCGCTTCTGAAAGTGTGGCCACCCAATGGCCCTGTATTGATTTGGGAAGTCAAGAAGGGCAATGGTTTCAGTGGGCCTGCGATATCCGGCGATCGATTAGTATTCTTTCATCGACTCGAATCCAATGAAATTGTGGAGTGCCTGCATCCGGAAACGGGAGACCTTTACTGGAAATTTAGTTACCCCACCCAGTATGAAGATCGTTACGGATACAACAACGGACCGCGGTCGAGTCCAGTCATTGATCAAGAACGCGTCTATACCCTGGGGGCTGAAGGGAAATTTTACTGCCTGAATATTTTCACGGGAAAAGTAATCTGGAGCCGGGACCTGATGAGCGAGTACAAGTCTCCCAAAACGTTCTTTGGTATGGGATCGACCCCGTTGATTGAGGGGGATCTGTTGATTGTAAATGTCGGTGCCCCGGAAGGCCCTTGTGTGGTTGCTCTTGACAAAAGAGATGGCAAGACTGTTTGGGCTGCGGGAGATCATTGGGGGCCTAGCTATGCTTCTCCGGTCCCTGCTATGGTACAGGGCAGGAGGCGTGTATTTGTCTTTGCCGGAGGAGAAAGCCGCCCCCCCACGGGAGGTTTGTTGGCTATTGATCCGAAAATCGGTAAAGTCGATTTCGAATTTCCCTGGAGGAGCAGCAGTTATGAATCGGTTAATGCTTCCTCGCCCGTCATCGTTCAAAACCAAGTGCTCATTTCTGCCAGTTACAAGACGGGTAGCGCCCTGCTGAATCTGCTGCCGGACGGTTCATTTAATCAAGCGTGGACAACACGTGAATTTGGCTTTCACTGGAATACACCTATTGTTAAGGATGGTTATATTTTTGGCTTTGACGGACGTAATGAACCTGACGCCTCACTGATTTGCGTTGAACTCAAAACGGGCAAAGTGGTTTGGCGCGAAAACCCCGAATGGCAAGAAACCTTTGTAACGAATGGGGCTGAACGATCGCAGTTGGTTGGTACTTATCGTGGTAGTCTGCTCTGGGCAGACGGAAATTTTCTCTGTTTAGGAGAATCTGGCCACCTGCTTTGGTTAAACTTGACTCCAGCCGGCTACAAAGAAATGGCACGTTCCCGTTTATTTCTGGCACGAGAATCCTGGACATTGCCAGTCCTGAGCTGTGGGTTGCTTTACGTCTGCCAGAATTCCCGGGACATATTGACCGGCACCGGACCCAGACTTTTGTGCTATGACTTGAGAGGGAGGAACTAAAGCATTGCCGACTTCCATTAATCAGCTCTTTCGTGCTGTGAGGCAATCGAATGGAAGAGTTTCTTTTCATTCACTTGCGGCTTGGATGATGGCGGGCACTTCCATATTTTTATTTTCACAAATGACTTTTGCCCAGGACTGGCCGCAATTTTTGGGGCCGTCGAGAAATGGTGTTTATGCCGGAGCGCCGTTGAACACGGCGTGGCCCAAAGAAGGACCTCCGGTAGTTTGGAAGATCAACACGGGACAAGGGTTCAGTTCTCCCGTGGTTGCCAGAGGGAGACTTATCCTCTTCCACCGGGTCCAAAACGAGGAAATTATCGAATGTTTGGATGCCCGCAATGGAAAAAAGATTTGGAAGTTTGCTTATCCGACAAATTACCGGGACGATTTTGGATTCGACGAAGGGCCTCGGGGTACTCCCTCGATTGCCGGGGGCCGTGTCTATACCTTTGGCGCCGAAGGAGTCTTACACTGTCTGGATTTCGAGACCGGAAAGAAGCTCTGGAGCGTGGACACACACCCGAAATTCCATGTTCGCAAAGGATTTTTTGGCGCGGCCTGTTCTCCTTTAGTCGAGGGAGATCGCGTCATTCTAAATATTGGAGGGGCCGATCAAGCCGGCATTGTGGCATTCGATGCCAAGAACGGAAATGTGGTTTGGAAGGCAACGAGCGACGAAGCCAGCTATTCATCCCCTGTCGCGGCTACGATCGCTGGGGTCCGCTATCTTTTCTGTTTCACACGGGCCGGCTTAGCCGTCTTAGAACCCTCCGAAGGAAAGGTCATTGGCCAGTTTCCCTGGCGATCGAGAAATAACGCCTCAGTGAATGCGGCGGTTCCTCTGGTTGTTGGAAACCAGATCTTTCTTTCGGCTAGCTATGATACCGGAGCTGTGCTGTTGCAATGGGGTGACCACAACTTCAAGAAAGTCTGGACGTCAGACGAGGTCTTGTCGAACCATTATGCCAGTAGTGTTTTTACCAACGGTTATCTTTTTGGTTTCCATGGACGCCAGGAATATGGACCAAGTCTGCGTTCGGTGGAATGGCAATCCGGGAAGATTAGCTGGAATGTTGAAGACTTTAAAGCGGGAACCGTCACATTAGCTGGAGATCTCCTACTCATCATGAAAGAGGGCGGGGAACTGCTTATCGCACCGGCGTCTGCCAAGGAATTCAGAATTGTGGCACAGTCGAAGGTGCTGCCTCCTTCCGTACGCGCCTATCCTGCTATTGCAGAGGGGTTGCTATATGTGCGGAATGAAAAAAGTCTGGTGTGTCTGGATTTGAAAAAGAAGTAGAGAAACTCATCCCCCTGGTCACTCCGTATCGGTCCGAGCAGGGGTGGGATGAAATTCAATTTTGGTTCCCCTCCTTGCTAAGGAGGAGGCAAAGGGGTGGGCATAACTCATGCTGGACGAACCCCCTGGAGTCCCCCTTAACCAAGGGGGACACTTGCAGAGCGACACCGAAACCAATTCGCTCACAGCTTCAGTCTGACAGAGGCATTGAAATGGAATTCTTGGGATACTTGCTTTTACTCAGTGGGATGAGCGCAGGGTTGGTGATGATCCCTTTTGGATTGCCTGGAGTGGGTTTCATTCTATTGAGCACTGTGATCTATTCCTTCGCCACCGGATTTAGTGCGGCGGTCAGTATCAAACTTCTGATTATTTTTTGCGCTTTGACTCTGTTTGCCGAAACGGCTGATAACTGGTTTATGGCTTTGGGCGCGCGTAAATTTGGAGCGTCACGCGCAGCGGTATGGCTTTCATTCGTTGGGGCCATTGTGGGAAGTGTGCTTCTGGGGTCACTGCTGGCGCTTGTCATCGGAGTGCTGGGCCCGTTCGTGGGTGCCTTTGCCGGATCATTCCTGACCGTCTTTCTATACGAATACGTTAGAAAAAGACAGGCCAAAGAAGCGCTTCGAGCAGGATGGGGAACTGTGCTGGGCCGGACGGCAGGGATCGTTTTAAAAATGACCATTGGGGTTGGAATGGTACTGACAGTCTTGATCAAAATAATCTTCTGAAAGAGATAGATATGCTAAACGTGGAAGTCTCGAAGCAACGCGTTTTTTTGGCTGAAAAGATGCAAAAGATCAATCTCGTCGAAACTGCAAATTTCTTCTGTGATATCTACTGCCTTTGCCCGGGACAAAGTCAGAAACTGCATCAGCATGAAGATGCCGACAAGATTTATTACATCATTGAAGGGCAAGTTGAGGTGCAGGTGGGGAATGAGAAGCAAGTTTGTTCAGCGGGTCAAATGGTACTGGCCCCAGCAGGGGAACAACATGGGGTTCACAACGGAGGGCAGGGAAATGCCACTCTGCTGGTCGTGATGGCCCCCAATCCTAACGTCAAGAACGAGAAGGCCAAGTGATCTCGCATCTCTAGCGTATTAGGTGCTACTCTAACTGGGAAGTCCTACGGTGCGCAGAGAGCGAGTGGGTGTTCACGCCAGGAGTTGAAAAGATGGAACTTTCATTTCCATCGAGATCCCTTCAAATCGTAGCTTGTTTCCTGCTGATCGTGTCTGCCGCATTAGCACTCTCTTTTCAAACAGAAAAAACCACAGAAAACAAAAATCCGCAGTCTATTCAGGTAGGCGTCAACTTGGTGACGGTGGGCGTTCACGTCACGGACCATAAGAAGAAGACAATATCTGGGCTGGGGGAGTCAGAGTTTGCAGTTTACGAAGACGGGAAGCAACAAACGATAACTTTCTTCGCCGCAAAGGAGCAACCCGTTAGCCTCAGCATCGCTCTCGATAAGAGCAATAGCATGGGAGACCGGGGCAAGATGGAACAAGCCAGGACTGCTGCCCTAGCGCTTGTCAATTCTACTCTAGCAAACGACGAAATCGCTTACTCTACGTTTCATCACGAGGTATTTCGATTGGTCGAGTTAACCCTCGATCACGAGCGTGTCAAATCCGCTATTGCCGAAACCGAGGCAGAGAGAGGAGGATCAAGTCACTATGATGCCATTATTGAGGGGCTAGATAGCCTAAGAACGGCAAAGTTTGACCGGCAGGCACTTGTATTGCTCACCGATGGGGCCGACCAGCATAGTAATCAAAAGCTCGATGAAGTCCTTAAAGCAGTGCAGGTATCACAGGCTCAGGTATTTTTGATCGGGTACTTCGACCCGAAAGAAGACCAAGAGTTCCTTCGGAGCGGAAAGACCATCACTTTAATTAGTGGTCAGGAAATTGATAATCCCCGGTATGTTTTTAAACGTCTGGCCGAGGAGTCGGGTGCCGAGTGTTTCTTCCCCAAATCAGGGTCTGATTTAGTAACCGTCATGGAAACCATCGCGAAAGATCTTCAGGAACAATACACCGTCGCCTACCACTCTTCAAATCTGATAACTTCCAATGATTACCGCAGCATTCAGGTGAAAGTGGCCCATGGCGGCAGCAAGGTCAGAGCAAGGAAAGGCTATGTACTTAGTGACCGGGACGATGCGGGCGGGCAATCCGAGTCCACACTGGCATCGAAACTGAAAATCCAAGCGCAACCAAAACCTTACGAATCAAACGTACAAATCAGAGAGGGTCATAGTGTCTATAGAGATGATTTCTCTCAGAAGACCAGCGGCTGGCCCATCAAAGACGGGTTCTTCTATCAGAACGGAGAATACCATATAGAGATCCCAGGAACAGCGGCCGCCAATGGGCCGTGGATGTCAGACATGCGTGCCAGCATATCAGTCGAAGTTAAAGCGACTTTACATAAGCCAGGAATGAAAATAGAAACCATCGGGACATACAACCCAGGACTCGTTGGCACTGGCCAGACTGAAGTTATAGACTCGTTGCCGGGTGCTGGCTTGGTGTTCCGTCTCAATGAGAAGGGCTTTTATGCCCTTTTGATTTCCAACTGGGCGGGCTCAAATGATGTCTTATTCAAATTGGTGAGGAAAGACATCCTAACCAATCAGGTTTTCGATATTCTCCCCTGGACTCGAGGAGGAGCTGAAAAATCAAGTAAAGAAATGCGTCGGAAACTCGGGGTTAATTGCCAAGGCGATTTCATACAGCTTTTCATGAACGACCGTCTCGTTGGGAGTGTTCATGATGAAACGCTGGCCGATGGATTGGCGGGGATGGTCGTATTCGGTAGGGCCCATGGCGTTTTTGATGATTTGGTCGTCGAGGAACTTAAGGAAATCAAATAGAAAGACAAAACAAAAGAAATAAGGCTTTTGCGGAGTTATTAATCTTTGAGAATTGAATTCAGTCGTTTGTAAGCAACCATTCCCTCAGTTGACGCAATTGTTCGAAGACTTCAAGATCTGAAGGGTAGTGTAATCGGGAGGAAGATAGAATAGGGAGGAGAAGTGTTAGCCTATTACCCAAACTATATCCTACGTGCTCTTGGATTCTGCGTTCACGCGGTCACGGAGGGCTTTCATATAGCCTAGAGTAAATGAATTGTTGATTTGCGGATAACCCCCACCCGGAACATGGTCGGGAATAATGGCTCCGTCGAATTTCACCTCGCGTAAGGCCCGCATGACCTGGTACATGTCCATATAGCCGTTATCCAGAAAAGTTTCCTCAAACTTTGGCAAAGGTGAGCTGACATTTCGGAAGTGAACTTTAAAGATCTTCTTTCTCGATCCGAAATATTGAATCATTTCCATCACATCTTTACCAGTCATCTTCCCGCCTTCCGCCCAGGTTCCAACGCAGAAGCACAATCCAAAATGATCGCTGTTCGCAATTTCAATAGCCCGTTGATAGCCCTCGAAATTGCGGAAAATACGGGCGACGCCTCCCAGGCTTTCAACCGGTGGATCATCCGGATGCAATCCGATACGCACTCCGGATTTTTCCGCGACCGGCATGACGGCTTGGATAAATTTGGTAAACGTGGCCCAAATTTGGTCCGCTTCATATACTTTGCCAAAAGTCAGGGGTAAAGTCTTAGCAATATCGAAGTCAAACTGCCGGGTAGTCGAGCCTCCACGGGTAGGAACGACGGCTGTCTGATAGGTTCCCGGAGTGGATGTATTCTTGATATTGGAAATATGAGCATAGGTCGTATAGTGCAGTCCGGCTTTTCCGAGATTGGTCAAATAGGTCTTGTATTGCTCGACCTTCTCATCAAAACCCGGCAGACCCAGAACGATCGTCGGGTCACAGTGCAGGTCGAGGATACCGATGTTGTTAACCTGGATTTGATGCGTTTCAAAACGACGCCGCGTCTCCAGCATGAAATCGACGTTGTTATCCCGCATTCCTGTCCAGATGGAAACAGTTTCGACCCCGGCGCTTTTCAGAAAAATGAAATCATCGGCCGTCGGGTTGGGCGCGAAAAATGTCCCTAGTTTTATCCCCTTAAGGCTCGAATCCTGGTGAAAACCATACGACAGGAGCCCTCCCGCGGCGGCTCCTAGAGCGACTCGCACAAAGGTTCTTCGATCCGTTTGCATATCCCCTCCAGGGCGTTGATTCCATGCAGCAAACCGCTTGCACAACTCTAGTAGACTTCAAACGTTATTTGAAAATCCTCTTCAATGAAACGGTTTAACATGCAGAAGCAATGTGTCCAAGATCTCATCATACAAAGAATGGTGTTGAATGTCTATTGCAGCAGGGAAGATCGACAGGCGGCCAAGTTATCGCGATTTCTCTTCACCTTGGTAGATATTTTGGACGATTGCTTGGCCGCTTGCACCTGCCGGCCAGCCTGCATAGTGGGCGACATGAATCATCAACTCAAGCAAAACCTCTTTGGCTATTCCGGCACGACTAGCTCCACGGACATGGTCTTTGAGTTGGTCGCTACGTCCTTGTGCGGCCAAGAGCGCCAGGGTGATTAGCCGACGCTCTCTTAAAGTGATCCCCGGATGATCCTCGGACACATTGAGGGATCGACTCCACACATTGGCAAAAAGATGATTGACAGTGAACTCGCGCACGCCGATGAGAGCTGGCGTCTGATTGTCAGCAAAGACAGGTTTTCCAAGGACCTCTTCGTACATTTGTTGACCGAGTGGGTTGATTATCACGTCCTTTTGATCGATATTGTCCACAAAAGTCTCTCCTTTTCTAAATTGTCACAAAGGCTTCGAGTCAATTATAAACGTACCATGTAAAGTTATGTTTGGGGCCATTCTTAAATTGTTGCACTCGCCGTGCCTGTCAGATGACGGACATGATTTCCCCAAGGGAGGGAAGGTGTGAAGAAATTCCGCCGGGTCGGGGACGAAGCGTTGAGAATGCTTCATGCCTACAACGCGGTGGCAACCTATCTAAAATCATTGTAGGCTTCAGGCTTTCTCAAAGCCTGAACCTCACGCGGCGTTTTCCTGTTGCCTTGCAGAATACGATACGGCTTCGCTATGATCTAGGGGATTTGGCGACGGTTAGCTGGGAGGACTGGGATCGGGATCTGGCGCTGTACCTAGTACTAACTTGCAGGAGTCCGTGTTGTAACTGGCCCCGCTGTTTAGGCCCGGGGTCAACGACCCCGGCTACAACAATTAACGCGAATTTGTGCAACTTAGTACTAGGCCGCAAGCAGTGTGGGCTGAAGCTGGCTGAACTGGGCGCGTTGGCCGGCGGGATTGATTACGCCACAGTTAGCAACCGCCTCAGTGAGTTTGAAGTAGCTCACAGCGAGGACCTAAAGCTGAAAAGAGTGATGAAACAGGCGTTGAAATATTTAGAAATAAGAAAGATCTGACCCCCTTTCTGTTAGAAAGATCTGACCCCCTTTCTGTCCCCACCCGCGAAGCGATCTAACTCAGATTGGATTTTGGGGGATGAAAATGAGCGTAGCAAGGACGAGCAAAGATCCAGCAAACCATGTCCAATATTAAGAATAAAATGAGCGATACAGGAGCTAGGGTTGTTTCAGCAACCTGCGAACTCTTGAGACAATTTCAAGCGGATTAAATGGTTTGGTGACATAGTCATCCACCCCCAGTTCAAATGCCCGTACCACATCCTGTTCATGAACCCGGGAGGTAAGCATGAGGACTGGGATTTTCGAGTATTTGTTTTGCTTACGCATTTCGGCGAGAACCGCCAATCCATCAATCTTTGGCATCGCGATATCGAGGACCACCAATTGATAATCGTTTTGATGGAGTGCAGCGATTGTAGACTCACCATCTTCAGTGGTGGTCACGTGATAACCTGCCTCCTTTAATGCATTTGAAAGAAACTTCGCGACGAACGGGTCATTCTCCACAATTAAGATTTCACTCGTTGCGCTTTGGGTCTTCTTAATAATGCCAGCGGAGGGAATGGTCAATTTGTGATGGGCGCGAAGTAAAAGATCATCCACTCGGAACGGCTCCAATACGAAATCGGCTTCCAATGCTTCAATACAACTGAACATTCTTGGATCTAAAGCGCCCGTGACGACAATGACCGGGATATCTTCCCTTTTTTCTCGCCAATTCATACACTGCTCGAGAGCAGTCGTATTTCCGATTTTGGCTCCCACGAGCAGCAGACTCGCCTGTGCGGCCCATCCTTTTTCAGAAAGCAATGAAGGCTCAATGATTCCCAGCTCGCACTCAAAAATATTGAGTATTGATTTTAGCTGGGACAAGATTCCCGGGTAGAGATCCATCGCCAGGATCCGTTTTCCCTTGAATGCTGGAGCCATCGCCATCAGATCTGAGCCCGGAGTTAAAGCCACAACATCGGGTTCTTCAGTGCGATCCTCTGGCTTCTCCATCTGGATGTGTAGCAGATCCTGCCGGACTCGTTCCATTTCGGCCTTAAGTTCTTCGATCAACGCGGCCACTCCTTTTAGGGTGCCGGCCCTACCTAATGCTTCCAGGGAACCACAGATTTGTTGCATTCGCACGGCACCCATCTGTCCGCTGCTTCCTTTTAGGCCATGAGCGGGCCGATAGAGCTTTGATGGGTCCGCCACTTCCAACGCAAGTTCCATTTCCCTTATCTGCTTCAGAGAGCTGCTCAGGAAAAGTTCAATCAACTCATTCAACAGGTCTAAACTGTCATCCCTGGCAATACTCTGAATACTTTTGATTATATTTCGGTCCACCGCGCTGAGTTTGAAGTTGGAAGGTCTAACGGACTTCCGGTCCCAGCGATTAATCACGGCAGCCATGGATTGAGGGTCGATGGGGATGGCAATATAGTCATCGAACGAAGCAGCTTCTCTTTTTTTTCGGTCGCACTGGAGTGTGTTTGCCGTCAAAGCAATGATCGGCATGTGTTTGCCCTTCGATTCGTTCCTGCGGATACTAAGCGCCGCCTCATAGGCCTCTGCATCGGATTCATGACAGCCCAGAATTACAAGATCAAAACAGGAATCTCCCATTACACGGGTGGCCTCTTTTGCTGTAGGGAAAGCGGTCACATGGTGTCCGAGGTTCTTTAGGATTTGAACCGCAATCCGGAGGTTTACGGAGACTTCTTCTGCCAGTAGGATTCGCAAAGCCTTTGATGCCGGTTCTGATGCTCGGGTGACGGCTGGTTGTAAAGCGGAGGCAGGCAAAAGCGGATTAGTTTGCATAGATGCACCGGTTAGGAATTATGTCTTTGCTTTTACATGCGTGATCGGTCGCCCCATTACAAACCCGAGGCGTAGCCATAAAAGTTTCCTATGGCAGAGATCTGCTCCCGGATGATCCGCTCATTGCGTTCTCGGACTGAATCGGGAACAGGTATGGAAACGCCCAACGATTGCTGCGACAGATCATAGAGATAATTTCGGTAGTTCACTGCGTCCGCGATGTAGAGTTGATTTCCTTGACCATTCAACACTCCGTAAACGGCGCCGTAACTTGACACGACCAGATGGTCTGTGGGTTTTGGCTGATCGGGCCCGGAAGACACCCATTTGAACAATGGATGTCCAAATAGCTCACCCGAAATGAGTGGTTTCTGTCCCAGTAGGGAATAGAGGGTTGGAGTAATGTCGGTCGAGAAAGAGACTGCTTTGGGATTTGCACTGACTTGAGTTTGCAGCGCACCGGGCAGATGCATGATGAGCGGAATCTTGAGCACTTCTGGAAAGATCGTGTAGGCGTGCCCCCAACGCCCGTCTTCACCGAGAGATTCTCCATGGTCGGCCGTCAAAATGATGATGCTTTGCTCATACATCCCTGCCTTCTTCAGGAAGTCAATAAATTCACCGAAACAGCGGTCGATTCTCCTTAAACGGGAGGCATAGGGGGCATAAAACCCATCATACGGACCTTTATCCAGTACACTTTTTCCTTCGCGATTGATGACGGAGATATGAATGTTTTGCGGCTGCGTATAGGCAAATAGTGGTTTTCCCGAAGTTTTCTGTTCGCCAATGTTTTTCTTCAGCTCGTCGAGAGTCTTGCATAGATCTAATCGCAGCGTCGATGTGCCCTTGTCTAACTCCGAGAGGGCCGGCCAAGGGGAAAGGATTGTTTCGAGAATGCTGTCGCGGCTGACGAAGCAGTCATAGCTTTCCGCTTGAAGCAATTTCTGCAACGAGTTCATCGGGGCGAACGGCGTCACATATTGCTGATGAACAAGCATCCCGCCCACCCAAATCGAGGGTTCCGAAAGCCCCGTTCCTCCGTAGCGCGTGAAGGTGTTTTCAAAGACAACGCTTTCGGCTGCAAAACTTTGTATGGAAGGCGTGAATTGGACTGCCTGGTTGTAAGGCGAAAGGTAGTCCCGGCGAAGGCTGTCAATGACGAAAATGAAAACATGGGGCCGGGTGACTGGGGTCAGTTGAAAGTTCTCGACCAGCTTGATGTCGACTGGCTTCAGTTGGACGGAGCGAGGAATGTTCGTGTTTTGGGTCAAAAATTGAAAAAAGGAGTCATTCCCCTTATCAGGCGGAGACAAGATTCGTTGAGTCAGCTGAAAGGAGGTATCAAATTTCGAGTAACTTTCCAGAGTAGCCCGTGGATCTTTGAAACCCCCATCCAATAATCTCCACCATCGCGAAGTGGATGCCTCCAGTGTCTTATAAGTAATCAAAATCAGAATTACAGCCGCAAGCATCCGTGCGGACTTGGAGGGGCGGGAAACCTTAGTCATGGAATAGAAACAGCCCAGCGTAAAGATCCACATGAAGCTGGCGAGTAATTTTTGGGCTAGAAAATTCCAATCGTACGCAGCGACTCGTGTAATCAAGATAACGAAAAACGTTGTGACCGCCGCGAGGAGCGTGAGATTGAGCAGTAGGGAACTGTGCCTGCCTATCCCAAACAGGCGCAGTGAAAGCCCGATCCCGTCGTCAATGATGGTTTCTGTTCCTTCAGTCTGGAGACGAAGAGAAGTGCCGGCCAATGTTCCAACGAGGGCGAGGGAAAGTACAACGGCATAGGTGTCGGCGGGCCACCCATAAAAACCGATTGGTGGAAAAGCCACTCCATGAAGTAACAGGTAGGCACCACAACCGATTAAGCTATTGGAAACGAAAAACTCAATCTTGGCACCCTTCGAAAAAATTCCCGCAAAGCCGTTCACGAGATTAAAGAGCACAAAAAAGCCCATAAAAAGGATGAGGTGCGAAACCATGCTCCACCCCACGGCGATCCCCCAACCATTGTGGAGAAGGGCCTCCCCACGGGGCGCTTCCTGATGCGTATAGCACAGACCTCCATAAAGGACTGAGATAAATAGCGCCGCGCTAGCGGCAGCCCAGAAAAAACGGGTGGAATGGATTTCTTGTGACTTGCCCCAGCGGAGTGTATTCGCTCGAGCTAACCAGTCGATCGCAAAGAGTACCAGCAAAGGGGATAATAAAAATAAGCTGAACACGAAACTCAATCGGTTATTCGGGAGATGCTTCAAGACGGGATAGAATAAACCAATCACCCCGAAGCATGCTTCTCCGAGCAGGAACCCCCAGGTCAAAAGCTTGGTCCGCGGATGCAATAACTCGTCGTGCAGGGTAAAGGCCAACAGAGTCAGGATGAACAAGTGAGCGTACGGTTGGAATCGGACAAACACCAGATAGGCTTCGATCGCACCCCCCTTATGAACTTGCTCATAAGTGAAAGGAATGAAGGCCATCAGACTGAACAATGAGGATAGAAGGGTGACCAAGCAAAACAGGACTCTGACCGGGAGAAACAAATAGCGGCTCAATCTCAATGGACACCACCCTGGAGTGCCTGCAACTTCTGCGCGATTTCATGATTGTTGGGTTCCAACTTTAATGCCTGGACATAGGCTTCTTTGGCTTTCGCATTCTGATGCTCTTGCTCTGATATCTGTCCGAGAGCCACATAGAAATCGGTGTATTGGCTTGCTAATACGATTCCTTTTTCAAGATATTTTCTGGCTTGTGAAAGATCGCCTTGACGCCAGAGGGAAAGTCCCATCACCAGCATGGCGTCGACATTTTCGGGCGACTGTTTGAGTACTGCCGCTGCCATCTCGATGGCTTGTGAATTTTTCGACTGATGCATGCGCACGCGAGCAAGTCCCACCCGCAGATCCATATTTCCACCGTCCTTTAAGATGGCTTCCTGGTAGATCTCCGCCGCTTTATCTAATTGCCGTGTCAGCTCATACGCATGCGCGAGGTAAAATGCGAAATCTAAGTTTTGGGAATCAGTGCCTACACAACGATGGAACGCCAAGATCGACTGCTCGGCCTGGCCACTCTTTTGATAAGCAATTCCTATTTGCGGGCAACCTTCCACGGGCAAGGGAGCCACTTTCATGAAATCCTCCCAAGCCGCAGCTTCATCTTTGTAGCGGCCTAATTGGTGGTAGAGGTCCGCCGTTTGCCGGATATAAATGTGATTTTGAGGGTAAACGGCGCGGAGTTCTGACAAGAGTTGCAATGCCTTCTCAGACTGACCTTGCCGGTGTAACTCTTCGATTGATTTCAAAAGTTTACGAGAGGCATCTTCAGTAAGCATTGTTGCCTGAGGCTCTGGGGAGAATATTTTGAATCCTGTAGAACTCCCATAAAGAACAGAGTAGTAGATACAGAGCGCCAACGCCGGGGCTAGAATGCGAAGCAAGATGGACTTGAGCATAATGACTAGAATCTATAGTAGAGGGTTGTGTCGAGCATGGCGCGCTTCAGGACATTACGATTCAGACGGTCTTCGCTACTGTATCCGCCTCGCACATTGATCGTCCACCGGGTGGCTAATGTACGGTTGAATTCCCCGTAGGCGCCGAGCGCATTCAATGTGATCACGTCGTAGACGTTACGAGCCTCGACAGGTGATGCGCCTGTACCAATCCGGAAACCAATATAATCAGTGCCATCGTCAAAATAGCGCCGACCGGAAAAACTAACCGAATGCGAAGTGCCCAGCAAATCCGGGGTGAGGTAGGTTCGCGCACTGAAGAGCCATTTGCCGCAATATTTACCCAGGGAGAAGGTATAAATGTTCACGGCTTCACGAAAGCCGAGGCGGCGGTAACCGGCCGAACCTTCCCATCCGCGGGGGAGGCTCTGGTAGAGATCTGTCCCAAAGCGATACTGCGGATAGAGAACGCCATCCGGAGAATAACCGACATTGATATAGGCATAAGTGCCGGGGCGGATTCTCGGATAGAAGTCGAGTTCCATTTGGTTGCTACTAAATGAAAACCGATCGGCCCGCGAAAATCGCCCCAGAATGGAGCCGACCGGGGACCGGTACTTGATCGTCGCTGCCGTTTCAATCCAGGTAGGATTCCCGTCATTCAGCCACTCATAGGATTGTCCGATACTTGTTTCCCATGTCCGGGACATCACCTGTAAGGCCTTGCGGAGATTGAGAGCGGCTGTATTATGGGGTTCCTGATCCAGCAGCCGGTTCAAACTGTGAATGGCTTCCGAATACTTATCGAGGTTTTTGAGAGCTTTGGCCTGGGCCATCAGCAAAGTGGTGTTATTAGGATTGTCTTGCAAACCTTGTGCCGCCAGCGCGGCGGCCCGATCTGCATGGTCGGACCAGAGCTCGACGTTGATCAGTGCGGGAAGAGCATCTCCGTTATTGGGATTTTTTGAAAGAAGCAGATTTAACTGCTTGCGGGATTCGTCGTATTTGCCCTCCCAGGAGAGAACGATCCCGTAAATGACGCGCGCATCCCCATCATCAGGGTATTCTTCCAATTGCGCCTTCAGCAGTTTCAGCGCTTCGTTGCGCTTACCTGAAGAGGCGAGGTCACGGGCCCGCTTAAACACTGGTTCAGCATTCCCGCTCGACAATAAAAGGCAGAGATAAATAATGAGTAATGGCAAAAGGCGTATCTTGCGCAGCAAAAGTTCTTCTCCCCCGTTCGAGAACCTTCAACACAAATACGGCAATGAAATGGGTTTCAATCGAAACCCACTGTATGCATCGTCAGCAAACTTCCCTAACATTAACAAAAGTATCCACTTACATTTGAAATGAAGAGTCGGAAGTTAGTGGCGTCGCTTGTGGAATTAGAGAAAGGTTATCGAGGAAAAAGGTGAAAATAGTTTGTTAAGGTGTTCTTGGTCGCGGGAATTAGTTGCGGTGAGTGCTAAGCTCTTTGGAGCAAGATCAGGCTAGGGGAAGTTGTTCGCACAGGAAAGCCCAAACCTCAAGCTCAAGATGCCAAGTTTAGAGGGAAGGGGATCGATTATCTGTACTTTAGTATAGAGGACTAGCTAGCTCCATTCCCGCCGCTTTTCCCAAATTCCATCTGCACAGCGGAGAGCCAGGGCGCCAATGGTGGAGGTGGGATTTACGGCAGCACTCGTTGTGAATGAACTCCCATCAACGATAAAAAGATTGCTGACCTCATGGGCCTGATGCCAGGCATTGACGACAGATTTCCTGGGGTCGTTTCCCATTCTGGCAGTTCCCAAGAGATGGAAAGCTGGAGTGATAATCCCGCTGTCGAGGATCTCTATGGCACCGGCTGCCTCCAAAGCCTGTCGCGCTGTGATGAGACTATGTTCCAGCATCTTCAAGCTGTTTTCGCTGTATGCATAGGAGACTCGTGCTGCGGGAATCCCGCTGGAATCTTTCACACTGGGATCCAGTTCAACCCGGTTGTTTTCATCGGGTAGGTCTTCGCCCAATGGAGTAATGCGAATCACATGTGGAAATCTCCGTCGCATGGCCTTGTGATGCTCCGCTCCCCATGGAATCGGTTTGTCCACAAAGCTTCCCAAAGCGTGATGCAACGGCCCAAAACTGCGTTCCAGCATGAGCATATAGCCACGAACGAATCCCCGGTTTAGATCAGTCTCATAGAATTGCTGGCTAAAGGCCGGGATTCCAAAAGGCCCATCATATGAATTGGTGCGTTCTTCGAAGATCCCTTCCACAAAGCGAAAGGGGTGGACCATGAAACATTTGCCTACCATTCCGTTTGAGTTTGCAAGGCCGTGGGGGAAATATTTTGATTTCGAGTTTAAAAGGATACGCGGTGTGCCGACACCATTTCCGCAAACAACGACAACGCGTGCCTGCTGTTCAACCAGATTCCCGTGTCGATCAAAATAGATGGCGCCGCGAACTTTTCCCCCTGAATCAACTGTAATTTCCCGTACTCGGGCGCGAGTTTCAAGTATGGCCCCTTTCTTCAGGGCCTTCGGCCAGTAGGTCACATCCGTGCTGGCCTTCGAACCGATGGCACACCCATACATGCACTTTCCATGAAGGTCGCAAGCGGGCCGGCCATCGTAGTCCTGAGAGATAATCGCATTGTCTGAAACCCACCAGTGCCAGCCCAACTTATCGAATCCACGTCCAATAATTTCTCCAAGAACTCCCAACGGCAGTGGCCCAGTCGGCCGCTTGGCCCGAGGCGGGTTGGCCGGATCTCCGGCCAAGCCAGCGACACCCATCTCCCGGTCATTCATGTCGTAATAGCGTTCAAGGTCCTGATAGCTTATGGGCCAATCATCGGCAACACCATCGAGTGTTCGAACGCGGAAATCGGAAGGGTGAAAACGAGGGAAATGACCTGTCCAATGAATACTGCTGCCTCCGACCGCATTAAACATCAGGACATTGGGAGGATTCCGTCCCGCACCGATTACCGGATAATCTTCCGGCCGTTTGCGGACATTTGGGCTAAAGTTGAAGGGACCCCGACGCTCTTGAATCTCCCAATTCTCTCGCGTCGTCGGATATTCCGCAGGTTTGATCCAGTCGCCTTGTTCGAGACATTTGACTTTGGCACCCAAGTCAGTAAGCCGTTTGGTCACAGCAGCTCCGGCCGGTCCTGAACCAATGACCAAGACATCCACGAGAGTATTCGACATCAGGAGACCTCCCGATACAGTTTTCCCATCTTTTTGACCTGTGTGAGCGCGGTCGCATCGAAAGGCTTCATGTGAGGCCCCTGATGATTGGTGGGGTAAAATTCGTAGCCAATCAATTTCCAGACCTGCGGTTGGGTGTAATACGACTCGTAAACGTAATCTCGCAAATCGGCAAAAAGGTCAAGAGGCGATTGACTCTCCAGTCGCTTGAGAGCTTCAATTCTTTGACTTTGCGGAAGAGAAGAAAATCCGGACTTCAAAAATTTGAGACTGACTTCGTCCAAGGCTTTCAAGCTCTGCTCCAACTTACTTCTGATTAATGGGTCAGACTGAGCGAGTTGTTCAAGATAACCGACTCCGCCTACCGCACTGGCGGAAGGCATCCCTTCGGTGGCGGGGATTATGGTATCCATGGCAGCGCGCAGCAGGTCTTTCAGCCTTGGATCGATACTCGAGGAAGGAAGTCCTTGCGGCGTTACAATTGTAATCGGAGCAGAGGCAACAAGTGCCGCCATTGAAAGAGTTCCAAGCGCCAATGAACTTTCCAGCTAGACTTCAGAAAAAACCGACGTGACAGTTTGTGTTTCATGCAATGTTCTCCAAAGGGACGATTTCCCTGTCAAGTAGACCTAGGGTCGGAACCTCGATCACACTTGGTATTGACGATATGTGGCAGCAAGCTGGCGCTTCGATGGGTCGACTATGATCCAGAAAGCGGTAGCAGGCTACCGCACTCCAAATTGTCCAAACTCCACGTGGCTCCGAAGGAGCCAGCGAAAATAGCCCAGCGATTTATCGCTGGGTCAGGATGAGCGCAAGTTGCCCAGTGCCGTAGGCACGCATGATTCAGCCCCAAACGTAGCGTTCATCGTATTCGATTCCGTGTTTTTCCAAGAATTGTCGGTATTCGTCCTGAGAGCTTCGCTTTCCATGGTGTACAGGCTGAGATTGGATGTAACTGATTGTTTCATCAACTTGTGAGATACCGATACTAAAGGCACCGTATCCTTCTTGCCATGCAAATCTCTTGCGATCCACAAATGTCTCGTGAACCCATTTTGATGAGCCGCCTTTTATCAGTTGAATAGCTTTCGAAACGGACATCGTTGCCGGAAGAGACAGAAGCAGATGCACATGATCGTCGATGCCGCCGATTGCCAGTGCCTTAATTTTATTTTCGCGCGCAACACCGCCCATGTAGGCCCAGAGGCGTTCTTTTATTTCCGGAGTTATTGTTTTATGTCTCTCTTTGGTGCTGAACACGCAATGGATCAAAGTACTGGTATAGGTGTGTGACATTCTGGTGTTCGCGGTGTCTCAGCCGTCCCTATGGGACGGGCCTAACATAAAATGTATTCTCACCCAGCCATAAATCGCTGGGCTATTTTCACTCGCTCCCCGGAAAATCAATCGCACTGCCAGCCAGCGATCAATCGGGGGGCTATTTCTCTTTGGTGTCAATGGTCCCCACGAATCAGGCTTGAACGTTGACCCATACATGCACATGGGGAGCGCCTCTGAAATACCAGATCATCGAGGGGCTCTCTAACTGCCAGACATCCCAGATTCCATCGCTGCCGATATCCATATTCTTATAGAAAGACATCGTGAGGTGGTCAATGCCACCATTCTTCTCGATGTCCGCCATGGCTTCGCTAGCATCCTTTTCTCGGAAGGGTAATAGTAGGTCAGCCAGCACCTTCCGGACGAGTTCTTTCTGGTCCCGGCTCATCTCTGAAACCGGAAGTCCGGGAATTGTCCCTTTTTGTAAATTTAATTCGACCGTGGTGGTTCCTTTTTCCTCCCGCGGATCGGCAAGAAGCGCCGCGGCCCGTTGTTTCCCATCTAAAGCCTGAAAGACTTGGTTGGCCCGTTTGGCTTGATACCAGTATACATTCCCGGGATGGTCGGCCTTTTCATTGAAATCTTGTGAAGCATGGCCATAGAAGATGGGTCCGCCGAATGCAGTCCCTTTCACCGAATCGCCGTCACAACGCATCGTACAATGCCGGCCCGTCAATACGAATTCAAAGGCCCCACTACCGGGCTCTCCAAAAACCGCAACGGAATAATTGTCCAGTCCACCGCCATCTTCTTGCATATGCGCCAGAACCTTTTCGACATACTCCGGATTATGCATGCCGATGAATATTTCCCGGATCATGGCTCGCTGATCCGCTGTGTAGAATTCTCCGATCTTTTGAGGCGTGATATGCCAGTTGTTATCAACCTTTGATTGGAGCGGGTGGTTAAATTCAAAGGCAATAGCCTGCTTCTGCTGATCGGTCAGACTTTTATAGAAAGTAGCTACCAGCGTTTCCGAAGATGGGGTTGATCTTGCGCCGTCAGGTGTTCCCCAAACCAAAGTGGGATTGAAGAGCCCTGGCAATTGGGTCGAAGCAGCCAGTCCAAACCCGCCGAGCAAGGAGCTTTTCAAGAAATGTCGGCGTGGAGAGGACATCTCTTTGGGTTGATCAAACGATTTTCGCATAGGGATTCCTTTCGTGAAGAAGAAAACGAAACTCAGATGGGGAACATCGTCACTATAGTGATTTTGCAAAAGACTGTCCAACAAATCGCTTTTCCGTCAGTGGAAGGTCTGGAAACCTAGTGCTTGTGACCATTCTTTACAGGAGACCTTTTCCATGTTAAGGTCTGACGTTAATTTGTTGACTTTGGAACTCATAAGGAGCAAACGTCCAAAATGGCTTCGAACCTAAAATCAGATGTTAAGGACCTGAATCTTGCCGAAAAAGGCAAGAAACGGATTGAATGGGCATCGCGTTCGATGCCGGTGTTGGAGTTGATTCGCAAGCGGTTTGTTAAGGACCAACCCTTGAAGGGCTTGAAGATCTCCGCCTGCCTTCATGTCACCACCGAAACTGCGAATTTAATGATTACACTGAGGGATGGTGGGGCCGATGCAGTAATCTGCGCCTCGAATCCATTGAGCACTCAAGATGATGTGGCGGCTTCATTGGCAGCAGACTATGGGATCCCGGTCTTTGCCATCAAAGGCGAAGATAGTAAGACTTATTACTCGCACATTACTGCGGCTTTGGATCATCAACCCAATATCACGATGGATGATGGAGCCGACCTGGTCTCGACGATTCATTCCACCCGGCAAGAACTACTTCCCGGCATCCTCGGCGGTACGGAAGAGACGACTACGGGTGTGATTCGGCTTCGCAGCATGGCCAAGGAGGGTGTCCTGCGCTTTCCCATCATCTCAGTCAATGACGCAGATACCAAACACCTATTCGACAATCGCTATGGAACCGGACAGTCCACCATTGATGGCATCATCCGGGCAACCAATCTGCTCTTCGCTGGCTTGAATGTCGTTGTCAGTGGATACGGTTGGTGTGGGCGGGGGGTCGCCTCGCGTGCTCACGGATTAGGAGCGAAAGTGATTATCACCGAAGTGGATCCCACAAAAGCGATCGAGGCAGTGATGGATGGGCACCAGGTCATGCCCATGGCGGAAGCTGCCCGAATTGGGAACATTTTCATCACCGTCACAGGGAATAAGAGAGTGATCCGGAAAGAGCATTTTGAAGTGATGCAAGATGGAGCCGTCGTCTGCAACTCCGGTCATTTCAACGTCGAGCTCGATATTCCTGCGCTGGCTTCGCTCTCAAAATCGCGCCGGGAGGCCCGGGAATTCGTGGAAGAATTTCAGCTGGCCAATGGCCGTAAGATATTCCTCCTGGGGGAAGGGAGGTTGATCAACCTTTCGAGCGCTGAGGGGCATCCGGCCTCCGTCATGGACATGAGTTTTGCCAATCAGGCGCTCTCTGCAGAATATGTGGCCCAACAACATGCGAGTTTGGAAAAGAAGGTTTATCCAGTCCCCCCCGTCATCGACAAGGAAATTGCCCGTTTGAAACTGAAATCAATGGGGACCAGTATCGATACTCTGTCCGAAGAACAGGAAACTTACCTGGCTTCCTGGTCGGAAGGGACGTAAGAATCGAAATTATGTCCTGATTGTAAACAGGGCGTATATCCCGCCCGCTCCGAAAATTAAATCCGGTGCCCAAGCCGCAAGAAACGGAACCAGTTTACCAGCGTTGCCCACTTGTTCAAAAAACTCCAGAGTCAACCAGAAGACAATCCCGATCAAAATACTGACCCCAATCCCGTAGAGGGACCCCCGCTTTCCGGTTGAGAAGGAAAAGGGGATGGCGATCATCCCCATGATCAGGCAGATCAGGGGAAATGAGATTTTTTTGTGAAGGGCGACCGTCAGGCGGATGACGTCGAATCCGCTCTTCTTTAGATCCTGAATGTAGTCGCGAAGTTCCTGGTAACTCATTTGAGAAGACTGTTTCACTTCTTTCTTGAAGAATCGCGGATCTTCGGCAATCTCGGGGAACTGGCTTCGCTTAAAACTTGCGAACAAAGGCGGGGAGGCGCGTTGCTCCGAAAATCCTTGAACCCATCCATCTTCAAAGATCCAAGTGCTTTTCATTTCATCCCAACTGGCCCGGCTTGCATAGATTCGGCGCGTAATTTCCAAACTGCCCGGATCGAACTCAAAAATTGAAATATCCCCGAATAAATTCTGGTATTCGTCAAAAAAGTTGTAATTAAAGATCTTGTTGTGTTCGCCCATCAGCCATTTTCGGTCCGGTCGAAGATAGGTCTGCGGATTGCGCCCTTTGATACGGTCTCTGAGAGCATCTTGCTTTTGGTTTGCGGAAGGCAATATGTATTCCTGCATCCAGAACGCAAAGATGCTCATCAGAATTGTGACCGACATGACCGAGAAAGATAATCGGTAGAGGCTGATACCGGAAGCTTTCATCGCGACAATTTGAGATGTCCGGGTCAGTATATTAAAGTTGACCAGCACAGCGACCAGGACACTCATGGGAAACATGAAATAGATGATTTGAGGTAATAGGTAGCGGAAGTAATTCACGACGATGATAAATGGGACCTGGTTCTCGACGATGTCGTTGAGCAATTCAAAAAACGTGAATACAACAAAGATCACCACGAAAGCGCCCAAAACCAGTAAGAAATATTTCAGAAACCCTTTGATAATATATTTGTCGAGAATCATCGGGTGCAGCCAATTCATCCGGCCCTTTCGAGACTTAAGGTTAGAAAGCACCTTGGTCGGCTTCGCGTCCGCTTCATCGGTGAATTGAAATCTCAGCGAAAGAGAAGAAACCGCCGTTCCGAAATAACTCAACATTCGAGTCCAGCGGTTGTCACGCTCCGTCGTCATCACGAGGTAAATCGCCAGAATCAAAAACGTCATGTCGGCAATCCACGGCCCCACATAAGGGGCCACCCGGCCACTCTTGGCAAAACTCTCCCCGACGGAATAAAGCAGAAAGTAGACGAGAAAAATGATGAGACTGATGACGAACCCGTTGGATTTGCCCCCGCGACGGCTCACGATGCCCAAGGGCACACCAAGAACCGCAAAAATAACTACACAGAATGGCAGCGCCAGCTTCCTATTGAATTCAACAATGACTTCCCGGAAATCTTTTCGAGATTCGGCGACTTTTGTTGCCGGGTCGGTAAGGCGTTGCCATAGTGCGCTGAAGCTGAGTTCGTTAATCTTCCTGTTGGACGTGTCTTCCACCGGCATCGTTAGGGCGGCAATGGGAATATCCGTTTGGGCGAAAGTCGCCACTTGGTAGGTTCCCAAAGCTTTGTCGGTAACCGTGTGCGTCGCGCCGCCGGTTAAATGGAGCTGAAGCTTCTTCGCTTCAACATCGTTGTAAAGGGCTCCCGTCTTGGCAAGGGTAATCTTCGGCTGGTCTTTCTGGGAGATGTCCGCCAGGAATACTCCTTTCCAGATACTCTTATCTGGCGTTGCATCATGGATATAAAGTACCAGGTTGCTGAATCCTTCTTCGAACACGCCCGTTTTGACTGCGCTCGAAATCGATTTCAATGCAATTTCATTCCTAAGAATATGCAATTGATAATTTGCATAAGGCTGAAGCTTGATGGCATTGAATGACGCCAGAGCCCAGATGATCAGAGCAAAGGCGAAAACCGGATTGAGCAAATTACCAATACTCACACCACAAGACCGCATGGCCGTGATCTCACTGTCGGCCGACAATCTCCCGAAGCAAATCAGAACGCCCAAAAGGGTCGCCATCGGGATTGAGAAGGTAAAAATGGTCGGCAGGACGTAGGCAAATACCAACAGGACTTCTTTGGCAGAGACGTTCTTCTGTACGAGCAGCTCTAACGGTTTACCGGGCAGCCGGGGAATGATGACAAAACTGAAAGCCACCAGGCCGAGGACAAACGGCGCAACCATTTCAGTGAAAATGTAACGATAGAGAATCTTCATGAGGGCCACCCAATTGAATTCTGGAAATCATCTTACAACAGAGTGACTAGATCTGTATGAACTATAAGGGGTAAGAGTTCAATATAATGCACGAGGATACGGAACGGAGGGAACCATTGCATTAAATGTCGTCCATCAACTGATCATTATCAAACGTCTGATAAGGTATATTATGTAAACTAATAAACTAAGATCCCTTAAATCCCATTCATTGGCCAGAGCTCCTGAGATTCGATCCCCTTTCTTCAGCTTAGCCAGATTAGTCTATTCCCCCTTGCTCAAAAGCTGTTTACGTGAATTTTAGAATATTAGCATTTATTTTTCATATTTCTCTTCAATGGTTCAATCTGTTAGTGCCTTAAATATACAGCTTAATTGATCATTGCTTAACTCTAATCATCCCGGTGTCCTCTTTCAAGTGCCTTCATAATTTCAAGGTCTAATTGCAGAGTTTCGCTTCGGAAAATAAGGGCCTGTCATTTTCAACCTTGTCTAATACTCAATTTACAAAATTTTTGTGGCCAGATCGAATATTTTAGGAAAAGCTGTTTGTTCGTTCCTTCATTGGATGCCTCTAGGTTTGTTTCCGCTTGACAAGAAAAATTGATTTGACTATAAACTTCCTGCTAGCACTCGAAGCGATTGAGTGCTAACCAACCTCATTTTCTGTTTAAAAGGAGCAAAAAGATGAAATTCAGGCCATTGCGCGACCGGGTCCTCGTAAAAAGACTAGATTCACAGGATCTGGCCAAGGGTGGGATCATTATTCCCGACACCGCAAAAGAAAAGCCTCAAGAAGGTGCCGTCGTGGCGATTGGGAATGGCAAGATCCTGGAAAATGGCACCCGCCTGGATACGACCGTCAAGCCAGGAGATCATATCCTATTTGCGAAGTATTCAGGTTCTGAAGTCAAGATCGATGGTGACGAGTATTTGATCATGCGCGAAGACGAAATATTAGCCATCACAGAAACAGCAGCGGGCAAAAGGTAAAGAAGGACTTCATTGGGATTTTAATTCATCTATTCTTTTTCGGGAGGATAACGAATGGCAAAGCAGATTGTAACAGGTGAAGAGTCTCGGCAGTCGTTGTTGAAAGGTGTGAATCAGCTAGCTGATGCGGTAAAGATTACCCTTGGGCCGAAAGGCCGCAATGTTGTTTTAAGCAAGAGCTACGGCTCCCCAACGATTACGAAGGATGGGGTAACCGTTGCCAAGGAGATTCAACTCCCTGATTCACTCGAAAACATGGGAGCTCAGATGGTTCGTGAAGTGGCGTCAAAGACGAGTGACGTGGCCGGAGATGGCACGACCACTGCAACCGTATTGGCGCAAGCGATTTTCCGCGAAGGGGTTAAAACAGTAGCGGCGGGGGCGAACCCCATGGCTCTTAAACGCGGAATCGAACGAGCCGTTGTGGAAGTCATCGGGGAGATCAAGCGCCTCTCGAAATCGGTTAAAGGCGAGATGATCGCTCAAGTCGGAACAATATCGGCCAACGGGGACAAGAAAATAGGAACCATTATCGCCGAAGCGATGAACAAGGTGGGAAAGGATGGGGTGATCACGGTTGAAGAGTCTAAAACCATGGAGACTTCCCTCGATATCGTGGAAGGGATGCAATTTGATCGGGGATACCTCTCCCCCTACTTCGTCACAGACCAAGACCGGATGGAATGTGTTTTGGAAGATGCCTATATTCTGATTCACGAAAAAAAGATCAGCAACCTCAAAGACCTGCTCCCGGTTTTGGAGCAGGTGGCAAAAATGGGAAAACCGTTTTTGATTATCGCTGAAGAAGTGGAAGGAGAAGCCCTCGCAGCGCTGGTTGTCAACAAGCTGCGTGGGACTCTGAGCGCAGCGGCAGTGAAGGCCCCCGGTTTCGGGGATCGGCGCAAGGCGATGTTAGAAGATATTGCGATCTTGACAGGCGGGAAAGCCGTCACGGAGGATCTGGGGATCAAGTTGGAAAATCTTCGCTCCGAGGACTTGGGCCGGGCTAAGCGCATTGTCATTGATAAAGACAATACGACGATTGTGGAGGGAGCCGGCAAGCCCAAAGAGATCGAAGGGCGGGTCAAACAGCTGCGTGCCCAGATTGAGGAAACCACCTCGGATTACGATCGCGAGAAACTGCAGGAGCGTTTAGCCAAGCTGGTCGGCGGAGTAGCGGTCATCAAGGTCGGTGCCGCAACCGAAACTGAAATGAAGGAAAAGAAGGCCAGGGTGGAAGACGCCATGCACGCGACGCGAGCTGCTGTAGAGGAAGGCATTGTTCCTGGAGGAGGCGTGGCTTTCTTGAGAGCCATTCCTGCGGTGGCCAAGTTGAAGCTGGATGGGGACGATCAAATCGGCGTGGACATCGTTCGCCGTGCCTTGGAAGAGCCCATGCGGCAGATTGCTGCCAATGCCGGAATCGAAGGTGCGGTGGCCGTGGAGCACGTTAAAGCGGAGAAAAGGGAGTCTTTCGGTCTCAATGCGGAGACCGGTGAATTTGTGGACCTGGTTGCTGCAGGAGTCATCGACCCGGCCAAAGTCACCCGAACGGCTCTTCAGAACGCTGCCTCGGTTGCAGGCTTATTGTTGACTACTGAAGCGCTGGTTTCCGAAATCCCGGAAAAGAAGAAAGCAGCGCCGATGCCTCATGGCGGCGAGGACATGTATTAATCCAAACTTAAGAACCTCGGAGGCGCCAGAGAGCATGGGTTCTTCGGCCTGCTGAGGTTTAAATCAAAAGAATCGATTATAGACATGCATTAAAAAGGGCGACGCCAGTTGAAGGCGTCGCCCTTTTTTTCTATACTGCCTCCAGGAGATTCGGCCGCATGCATATTCAGCCTGAAAAGATCATCCTGGCGATGGTCGTGTTGGTCGGATCCTCAGTCATCATGGCTCCTTTTTGTGGCTGGATATTTGCCTGCGGCTGCTCATGGCTCTGGACTACTGCCGGCCAACTTTGCAATATTCACCAGGCGGCTTCCCTGCACTGCCCCTGGTGTTCCCACGGGACTTTGGGTATGATCGCCCCGCTGGCCGGATTTTTTGCCGGAGCTTTCTTTATAGGGAGCTTCGTCCTGCGCACCGGGAGAAGTCTGCCGCTTGCGCTGGCGATCAGTCTGGTTGCCCTATTTCCGGTGGGGGTATTCATGGGATGGATTACCGCACGGATCGTACACTATCCCCACTTTTTGTGATCTGCTAAAGGACTGGCTGATGGATCATTTTAAGGTTAACGGAGATTTGACTCTCGAATTGCCTCTCGCACCCGGATTCGAAAAACTATTTCAAGATTTTCTTCGGATCACTCTTTCAAAAAGCGGATTTGCAGATAGCGAATCCAATCAAATTACGGAGAAAGTTCTTGAGTCCCTCAAGGCAAAAAAGGGCCCGAGCGAGGATTCCCCCCAGGTGAAAATTGTTGTCAGCCATCGCCCAGGAAATGTACGCATTCGATCTCATATTGAAGTCCTCAATTTCACAGAAGAACACCAGTTCACGGCACATTAACGGAAGACTCCTCTATGTCCATTCAGCTTGATACCTTTCTCTCTCACGAACTCCATGAGTTGCATGAAAAGGGATTGTATCGCTCGCTGCGCATCCTGGAAGGCCAGCAACTTCCCCAGGCTCGTTTTGATGGCCGCATGGTCGTCAATCTTTCTTCCAATAACTACCTCGGGCTGAATACGCATCCAGCGTTGGTTCGAGCGGCCATCGAAGCCACCGAACGGTTTGGAGTAGGTTCGGGCGCGGTTCGGAGTATAGCCGGAACCATGAAGATCCATGTCGAGTTGGAAAAACGAATTGCCCAATTTAAGAATGTGGAGGCCTGCGTCGTTTTTCAGTCTGGATTCACCGCGAATGCCGGGACAGTTTCGGCGATACTGGGAAAAGGGGACCTCATTATCTCGGATGAGCTGAATCATGCCAGTATCATCGACGGCTGTCGTCTGTCACGGGCTGACATTCGTGTCTTCCCCCATAAGGATACGGAAGCCTTGGAGAAAATACTTGCCGAGACCCAGGCCTTGCCGGGAAAGAAGCTGGTGATTACGGACGGCGTTTTCTCCATGGATGGAGACATTGCCCCTTTGCCGAAAATTGTCGAACTGGCGGCGCGCTATGGGGCCATCATGATGGTTGACGATGCCCATGCCAGTGGCGTATTGGGAAAGAGCGGCCGGGGGACCATTGACCATTTCGGCCTGCACGGGAAAGTGGATATTCAGGTAGGGACTCTCTCCAAAGCGATCGGAGCTATGGGCGGCTATGTATGCGGCAGTCGAAATTTGATCGAGTATCTCTATCACCGTGCCCGGCCTTTCCTCTTTTCCACTTCGCATCCCCCCGCAGTCGCGGCCACCTGTCTAGCGGCCTTCGACATTTTGGAAAAAGAGCCTCATTGGATCGAGAGGCTATGGAAAAATGCGCGGTTCTTTAAAGATGGCCTGGACAAGCTGGGCTTCAATACCGGCTCCAGCGAAACACCCATCAATCCGGTGATGATTGGAAAAGGTGAACTGGCAATGAGCTTTGCCGACGAACTTTTCAAGGAAGGGGTGTTTGCCCAAGGGATTGGGTATCCGACGGTCCCGGAGTCCAAGTCGAGGATTCGAACCATTGTCACTGCCACTCACTCTCGGGAACAACTGCAATATGCTTTGGACGTCATGCAGCGAGTTGCCAAGAGGCTGGGAATTCTTTGAACACATATTCGATTAGGGCGTGCCCTCACGATTCGCTGGATGTCAGCTTCCCGCTTTCCCATGGAAAGACAGGGTCAGGGTCTTGGAGCACGGCAAAGGAGACTGAATGAAAGAATTTCATCCGTCGAAGCGTATTCTTCTCGGGCCCGGTCCCAGTGATGCGGACCCGCGCGTGCTGGCGGCGATGGCGGCGCCTCTTCTGGGGCATCTGGATCCTGAATTCCTTTCGATCATGGATGACATCCAAGCATCGCTTCGCACCCTCTTTGAGACCCAGAATAAATTGACGATTCCCATTTCAGGCACAGGCAGCGCCGGGATGGAAACCGCATTCGTGAATCTCGTCGAGCCAGGAGACACCGTCTTGGTCTGTGTAAATGGAGTTTTTGGCGAACGAATGGCCGATATCGTCGGGCGGTGTGGCGGAAAACTCGTTCGAGTCGACGCCCCTTGGGGGAGTTCGTTGGATCCTGAACAAATTCGCGCCTGCATCAGGAAGGATCATCCTGCGATTCTCGCCGTGGTTCATGCCGAAACATCGACAGGCGTGTTGACTCCACTTCCGATGATCCAGGAAATATTAAGAGATTTTCCCGAGACTCTTTTGCTCGTGGACTGTGTGACTTCGCTCGGCGGAATTCCCGTCGGGATCGATAAACATCAGGTTGATGTTGCTTATAGTGGGACACAAAAATGCCTCAGCTGCCCTCCCGGCCTGGCTCCCGTGACGTTTTCTGCACGGTCGGTGGACAAACTGCGCAAGAGAAAGTCAAAGGTTCAGTCCTGGTATCTAGACCTCAGTCTGGTCGAGAAGTACTGGGGGGAGGACCGAACGTATCACCATACCGCGCCGATTTCGATGAACTATGCATTACGTGAAGCCTTGCGCCTGGTCGAGGAAGAGGGCTTAGAAAAGCGCTGGGAGCGCCATCGATTAAGCCACCTTGCCCTGGTGGCGGGTATTGAAGCCATGGGCCTTGAAATGCTCGTCCGCCCAGAAGCACGGTTGTGGAGTCTCAATACTATCAAGATTCCAGAAGGGATTTCGGACCCGCGAGTCCGCGCCCGGCTGCTGCAAGAGTTTGGGATCGAAATTGGTGGTGGACTCGGGCCTCTGAAAGGAAAGGTCTGGCGTGTCGGTCTGATGGGATATTCTTCGACTCGCAACAAGTTGACCCTTTTCTTGAACGCAATCGAGAAGATCCTGGTCGACGATGGTTTTCGATTGCGCCGCGGTGCAGCTCTTGAGGCAGTCGATTCGGTCTATGAATCGGTTCTGCGCAAGAGTGCCCGCCCCACCTTGTAACGCTACAAAACATTCGAGCTATTGCTTCCTCAAACCGAGGCATCCGGCCGACTCCACTCACAAAGATTGGCCCTCCAATTGAGATCGAAATCGTCGGATTCGTGTTTAATTTCCGACCGCTCGGCGCAAAAGAGCTCCGATCACCGTCCAAAACTGCTAAAAATAGATGCGATAGTCTAGAAGAGCAACCCTCATGTTTAGAATACGGACGCGAATGACAAACTTCCTTCTCGCCGCACTCGATGCCGTGATCCTATCGGCTGCGTTTTTGGCGGTCAGGATGTGGTGTGCCCGGGAATATTCGCCGCTCGCTCTTTGGGTAGGATTGGGAATGCTTTTCCCTTTCTGCCTCATGACCCTCTCCTTCTTCGGGCTCTACAACTCGCGCCGGACAGGATCTTGTTTTTCAGACAGGGTAATTATTGTCAAGAGTTGGATTCTAGTCTCTGCGTTGCTAACCATTTTGAATCTTGTACTCAGAGAGTCTTCCCTCCACCCGATATCCCTTATTCCGTTTGTCACGTTTGCCCTTCTTACTCTTGCCATTTTTCGAAGTACGTTGCGCTTAATTTTGCGCCGATTGCGCGAGCGAGGGATCAATACGAAAAAGTTAATCCTTGTCGGCCTGAGTCCTTTCGTTGACCAGATCCTCAATTCAATCTCAACTCATCTTTTTTATGGCTACCAGGTGATCGGAGTCTTTGGACCTAGCTCAACTGACGAGACCACATACCCCCGAAAGGGCGAGATGGATGATTTGATGGAATCCTTGGAACGAGATTGTCCGGATGAAGTCATCATTGCATTGCCGCTTGAGTGCTCTTTTAAACTCGTCGACCTGATCAGAGCTTGTGAGTTACAAGGCGTGCAGGCCAAAGTGATGGAATGCTTGGCGCCGGCATTAGGCGCTCGCGGGCCTATCGATGACATGGGGGGGATCAAGCTGGTAAGCGTTCATTCCTACCCAACGGAGAGGCTGGGCTACTTCGTTTTTAAGCGGCTTTTCGACCTCCTTGCTTCTTTCTCCCTCTTTGTTTTGCTCACTCCCCTGATGCTCGTCATCGCATTAGCCATCAGCTGTTCCTCGCAAGGACCCATTTTATTCCGCCAGCAGCGAGTCGGCCTAAAGGGAAAACGATTCTGGATGGTGAAGTTTAGAACCATGACTCACGTGGAGGACAAGGTCAGCGACACGGAGTGGATGCCTCAAGATACGGATCGCTTTACTCCGTTGGGACGTTTTCTGCGTCGGACTAACCTGGATGAGCTCCCGCAATTATGGAATGTCTTCATGGGACAAATGAGCCTGGTGGGTCCCCGCCCGGAGCGCCCCTTTTATACCGAAATGTTTAGGAAAGAAGTGCCGCATTACATGCAGCGACATTACATCCAATGCGGTATGACAGGCTGGGCTCAAATCAATGGATGGCGGGGGAACACATCCATCCAAAGGCGCGTGGAGCACGATCTGTATTACTTGAAGAACTGGGGGCTCTGGTTTGATGTGAAGATCTTGGTCTTTACCTTATTTCGGGGTCTGTACCAGCGAAGGGCTTATTGGTGAGTGCGCTGTTTCATAAATACGGTCTCGTATTTTCAACGGTCTGGCCATCTAGGGTGGAACGCGCGCCTGGGACCACCGTCCCCCCGTCGCGCTTTCAGCCTGCGACGGAGCACCCGCTCCACCCGTCTCCGCATCATTCTTGGGAAGATCCATAGCTTATGGAGAGGCTCAGGCAAACCACAAAGAGGAATGCATTGGCAGGAATATGAAGATTAAAATCCATAAAACTGTGAATGAGGAGCGCCACGACACTACACGCCAGGCCATAGCGAAGGTTCTGGTTCTCAACGTTCGGTGTGATTTCAAGACCTTGATGAAACTGCCTGCCCCAAAGGGCGATCCCCCAACCCGCCAGGAATAGACCTAAGATTCCGCATTCAACCAGAAGCTGCAAGTAATCATTGTGCGCAAAATTCCAGCTGGCTTGACGGGGAACTCCATCCACCATCACGATATCCACTTTCTCGCGGTAGTTGGGCAAAACATACTTAAAGGTCCCCAATCCTGTCCCCCAGAGCGGAAAATCTTTCACAACCTTTGTGGCATCTTTCCAGATCCCGATCCGCTCTGGGGCATCCCGGAAAGAGTAGGAGAATCGGGAGATTAATTCATTGCTCAGAAAAGCCATCGCGAGGAGCACTGGGGCCAAAATGAGCCTATTCATCCGGTTTGCAGAAGGCCGTCTTCGGTTCAATAAAAAGAAGGCAAGAAGTAACAAAGAACTGCCCACTGAAAATAATCCTCCGCGAGAATGCGACAAGACCAGACTTATAAGCATGGCACTCAATAAGGCACTCCAGGTAAGAATCCGATAGATTGTCTCTCTCGGCCATTTCGCGTGATTTGCCTTTGTTGTCGGGAAGCCATGTTCCGAACAAACTGTCCATAGAAATGCAGTAAGGATCGGGATGCTCAGGTCCAGTAATCCTGCAAAGTGGTTATGATTGATATAGGTCCCGGTGACATCTTCCCGGTAATGCATTTTCGAAAAGAAAAAAATCCCCTGGCGCCCGCTGCAATATTCGAGAAGGCCATACAAGGCCTGGAAGCTCCCAATTCCGATAACGGAAAGAAGAACCGTGCGCTGCCTGTCTTTCTGACGAATGGCATTAAAAATGACCCAGGCCAGGACAAGGCAGATAGAAAAATCAATCAGAGCGTCCCAAGTCACAGGCGGATAAAGTGAGATCTGGGTCCAACTCGATTGAAGAAGCTTCGCACCATATTCCGGAGATGAAGGGAGCAGCAGGCTACGGTTCAAAGGGGCCGGAGAAACCACGTCCCGCAACCAGATCGGGATCGGGAGGATCTGAATGATTAAGAGCACCAGAAAGAGCAGAGCGGGAAGTGTAAAGGCAGGAGCTAAAAAGTGAAAGTCTCGCGTGTAGGCGGCACGCAAAAGAAAGGCAGATAATAGGACCAGGACACCCACCCGGATCAGGACATAAGCCCAGGAGTCCACACTTCCGTACGCCAGTGGGGAAAATAAAATGAGGAAAACCAAGACAGAAAGGATGAACCGGTCGCATTTTTCCGCGAACAACAGCGCAGGTTCAGGGGTTGCATGAAGTTGAAAAGTTTCGCGAGTGTCAGCGACGCTTTGGGTAAGGTAGTCGAACCGGATCAATCGTCGCAACGCAAGAAGTGAACGGGTCATCGAGAACTAAGCGGTTTCCTGGGCCACGATGCCTTGTGAAAGGTCATCGCGCCTGCCTTTTCCTTGCCATCCAAGGAGAAGTGCGGTGCCCATGAAGGCAAAGAAGACAAAGAGAAAGTTATTTCTGGTGTCAGCCACTTCGATCTGAGCCGGAGAGACCACAGTCGAAGCAGCGCCTATCGCGATTTGAAAGCTAGGATCGTTGGTTCCGTTTTCAACCTTGCTAGCCCATGCAAGGATTGGGCGATCCGATACAATCTTAAGGTATCCGTTTATCCCCGTAACTCCACCGCCGGATTGCAGCAGTTCCCGTATGACACTATTAATTTGCGTGAGACCGTTCCCCGCAACAGTCCGATTGATGGTAACTCCGACCGGTGAACCGGTGTTATTTAGCATCTGAATGCTGACATGAGCGACTGAACCGTCTACCGTGTTGAGGCCTATATTCGTCCGGACGGTGCCTGGAGTCCCCTGGTTCCCCGTGTCATTGACCTCCAAAATATATCCTTGTTGCCAGGCGCTCTGAACATTCACCCCCGGAAAAAACCCGGCGGGTCCCTGTGAACTCGTGACTTCCGAAACGGCACTGAGGAGTCGACTATTGTTTGATTCAATGGAAATCGGACCAAAGGAGCCTACCCCAACTCCCAGGGTTGCTAGAATGTCTGTGCTTCTGAATCGCCCACCCACAGGCAAGGTAATGTTTGTTTCACCCATGGTCGAACCATCAGCGTTCCGGGCCTGGATGTGTATGTCATTCGACTGGGTATCCTGGTTCAAGATGGCCAGAAAAGAAGTAAAGGTTGCGGTTCTGACTGAAGAAGGGATCAGGAGCTTTGTCCCGACATCTTGACGGACTTGCTGCGCAAAACCCGTCGCACCCAAGAAAACAAGGAAAACAATGACAAGGGGAATCAACTTTTTTCGATCCATCGCGCATCCTTTCATTGAAACTAAATTCTGATTTCGGTAAGCCAGGGGTATTTTTCAATCACACCAAGAGTTTAGGGGTCACAACGGGATGGCTCAAGGGAATACTGGTCAATGGTTCTTTTTAAAGGTTGGATTGTTCATCGAGCGGTCCGCAGACCCTGGCCGATGCCCGGCCCACTCACCGCCTGAATTAGAAAGTGCTCTTCGAGTCCATAGATCCATGATGGACAAACCCGGGGCGTAATGGCGAATCAGCGATTTCCCAGGCGCTCAGATAGACCAACTGCAAGACCCGTTCCATTTTTTGATAGTTAATTTTGTCGGCGGTATCGGAAGGCTTGTGGTAATCCGGGTGAAAGCCTGTGAAGAAGAACACGGAAGGGACGTCGAACTCCAAGAACGGCCACTGATCGCTCCGCTTGAGCAAATTCTCTTGTCCATGATCGTAGCGGTAGCGCAGTTTCAGGTTAACTCTGGAATTACAGGACTGGATGAGCTTCTTGATGTCCGGGCTAAAAACGGTACCGGCGATACTGACCGTATTCAGGTTCTCTTGCGGTTTTTCTTCTTCAATTTGATCGGCAGCATTGGCCGGACGTTCTTCATTTCGACCAATCATGTCTAATTGAAGCATGGCGATGGTCTGCGAGAGGGGGAAGGCAGGTTGCTGCACATAATAGTGGGATCCCAATAGACCTAGCTCTTCAGCACCCCAAGCCGCTAGCAAAATACTGCGTCTGGGTCTCAAATTCCCTCCCTGAAAAGCGGCGGCAAGTTCCAGGAGGCCCGTAGTCCCGGACGCGTCATCATCTGCCCCAAAATAAATCTCTTCATTGTCTCCAGTTCCCAAATGATCGTGATGCGCGCTTATGATCAGGCATTCCTGTTTCAAATTAGAATCAACGCCCGGAATGACCGCCAGAACATTCTTACCTTTAAACGATTTATGGTCATATCGTGTGGCAAGCGACAGGCGTCCAGCCATGTCAAAGGTTTCTGGCCGGGCACCCTTATTCAACTGCTGTTGAATGTCCCCGAGCGTCAATGAATGTGCGTCAGAATGGAACAGGCTTTCCCCCACCGGATAAGTGACAAGGACAGTCGGAATCTGGACTTGATTCACCTGGGAAGTAAGATACGTTCTGGCAAGCTTATAATTTATTGTTTCCAGCGCCGGAATCGATTCATTGGACGGAAGAATAATGATCAAACCCGCGGCTCCTCGCGCTTGCGCACGAATGGCTTTCTCCAGCGGCTCCTCATAGTCTTTCTGAGCGAAAAAATCCCAACGGTGTTTTTCATCTCCATCGGGCACCTTGCTCAACGCAACGGCAATTTTCCCTTGGACCGCTGTTTTCGAATAATCGTCATATCCTAGCTCCGGCGCGGTAATCCCGTAACCGACGAAAGCCAGGCTGGCTGTGACTTCAGGCGATTCTGTTCCCCAGGGGGCTGGCAGAAAATCTTGCCCAATCTTCCATTCAGCAGCGGGTTGATGAGGTTCGGAGCGCCTGAAAACACTTTCCGGGCTTGGCAGAGCTTGAGTCAACTCAAATTCTTGAATGAAAGTTCCATGGGTTGTGGACGCCGGTTGAAGTCCATTGCGCCGGAAGACACTTGCTAAATATGCAGTGGTGAGGTCTTCCTCGGGCGTCCCTGTTTTGCGCCCTTTAAAGTTTTTGGATGACAAAAATTCGAGAGTGGCCTGGATTCGGCTTACCGTTAAAGAATAATATCCGCTTGAAATGGATTCAAAGGAAACCGTGAAAAAGTCAGATTTGAGAAACAACAATAGAAATAAGAGCAACAAAACTCGTTTGAAACAATTCCTGGCTGACTTTTGGCGGGTTGTTTTCATTCGAAAGAGTCTCTCCCGTTTTTTTTCCTGCCCTTGGCTGACAGCACATACCGTGAATAATCTTCAAGGGTATCGATGTCAACGAGCACGCCGGGGTTGTCAACCTCCACATGTAAGATGTCTTTTTCATGCGTTCGCACGACATCGGAAGCTCCTCGGTCCAGTGAAGCGTTGCATAGCTCTTCAAACAAGGAATTTGCAAAAATGACCGGATGCCCACGGCGGTGAGCGTAAGAAGGAATGACAATCGGACAACGACTTTCGCCGAAATTGTGAATTAATTGATTGATTAGCATCGGGCTGATAAAAGGGTGGTCAATCAATAAGAGCATGACACCGTCAAGGGAGTACTGCTTAAGGACGGTAAGTCCGCATTGGATTGAACTAAGCTGTCCTCGTTCGTAATCGGGATTCACAATCCACTTCCCTTCCAGGCTCGGAAATTGAGATTGAACCTGTTCGGCATGGTGACCGATTACGACCCTGACTTCCGTGAGGGCCGATTGGCTCGCTTCAGTAAAAATATGCTCGAGAAAGGCTTTCCCATGGAAATCGAGCATGAGCTTCGGTCTTCCCATCCGTTCTGATTTTCCAGCGGCAAGAATGAGGCCGGCGACAGAAACCATGTGCATCTAATCGGAAATAATTGTGAGTCCCAAGAGGGTTGTTTAACGACGAATGCGGCAGCCAAAAAGCCACTTGAAGGGTCGCGAGACTACCATTCAAAGAGAAGTCTCCCTCGAGGCAGCCAGGTCCTGGGAACAAGGCAATCCTGGCAAGCTTGTGGCCAGCAGGATCGCGCGGCGAATAGTCTTGGCCACCACGGCGGCGGCAAGCGAGCCAATCCAAGTTAAGTTAGGACGGGCAGTATTCTGGCCTGTCGCCACAACAAAAAGGGTATCTCCGTCATAGGTCGTATGGACCGGATTGATGCTCCGAGCCAATCCATCCTGAGCCATCTGGGCAACTTTGCACGCTTCGGTCTTAGTCAAGGAAACGTTGGTGGCCACGACGCCAATAGTGGTGTTTTCAAGGGACGGTTTCAAAAATCCGATATTTCCCTTTTCAAACTGCTCCATTGAATTGGCCAGATTCTTCCCGTCTTCGGTCCGTGCGCCAGCCAGTATTTTTCCGGTCTCAGAGTCCAAGACATCTCCGAAAGCATTGACGGCAATCAAAGCGGCAACGACAACCGGCCCGACTTTGATCGATGTAGTCGCCAAGCCCCCCTTCATGGCGCGGCTGATTCCAAAGAGTTTCCCTACCGTCGCTCCTGTGCCGGCACCCACATTTCCTTCTGGACAGAATTTGGAGCTGGCGGCCTTACAGGCCATATAGCCATTTCGCTGATCGGGACGAATCCGCGGATCGCCCAATTCTAAATCGAAAAGGATGGCGGCGGGGACAATGGGAATTCGTGCCACGCGGGTTTCAAAACCCATTCCCTGCTCCTCCAAATACTGCATCACACCGGAGGCGGCATCTAATCCAAACGCGCTTCCCCCCGCCAACAAAATCGCATGAATCTTTTCGACAGTACCCAGCGGACTCAGCAGATCCGTTTCTCGGGTTCCTGGGGCCGATCCTCGCACATCGACGCCCGCAACGGCGCCTTTTTCAAACAAAACCACCGTACATCCCGTGGGTCGGCGGGACTCGGTGTAATGGCCTACTTGGATGTGCTCGATATCCAGGATACTGCCGAAAGGAGCCGCATTGGTTCCCCCGATTCGAGAGCCTTGAATCGCACTCAGCCCATTGCTCCACAGAAGCGTCGCTGGCCCAAGTGCCGAGGCTTGCAGAAATTTCCTTCGGTTACCGCCCTGCCCTTTGCTCATCTCTCTTGTAGGATCCGAGCACTCGCCAAAAGGTCGCAATCTCGCTCAGGTGCTGTAAAGCATTCCAACAGTTCTTGTTTGTCTGATTCCCGGCAAAGTCAATATAGAAGAGGTATTCCCAAGGTTTCCCATGGAGTGGGCGAGACTCAATTTTGTAAAGGTCAATGTCACGAAGAGCAAACACACTTAAGGAGCGAAAAAGCGCGCCGGGAATGTTTTTGACAGAGAATACCACCGAAGTCTTATTGGCGCCTCTCGGGATCGGAGACTTCGTACTGAGTACCAAGAAGCGGGTAAAATTTTCCGCGTTATCTTGAATCCCGCGCTTTAGAATCTTCATTCCATATATTTTCGCCGCTAACTCGCTGGCAATGGCAGCTCCATCCAGGATCTTTTCTTCCTTAATTTTCTTGACGCTGCCGGCCGTATCATAAGCAGGCACGATTTCTACTTGTTTGAAACGTGCAATATTCTGTTGACACTGCATCAGAGCCTGAGGATGAGAAAAGATACGCCTAATCCCGCTAAGAGTCGTCTTCTGATTTGCAATGAGATTGTGAATAATCTTCTGATTGAGCTCACCAACAATTTGTAAGTCATATCTCAGGAGCAAATCGTAGTTTTGGTGAATACTGCCCGCCAGCGAATTTTCGATGGGGATGACTCCGAAATCGACTTCGCCGCGATCGACATGCTGAAAGACGAGTTCAAAAGTTTGGCAGGGAGCGAACTGGACAGAAGGCGAAAATAAGCGCCTGGTTGCAAGTTCGCTGTAGGCACCACGTTCTCCTTGGAACGCAATGATTGGAGGATTTGTTCTTTTTCCCACGCCAGATGTATAGCAGGGGGGCAGACCAAAATCAACGATTTAATCCCACTCCATTTCCGGCTTATCCCATTTACATTGTGCGATTGACATTCGAATTAAAACTTCTCAAAATGCTCTTAGACGGTAGACCGGTTCCCCGCCCTTTACCTTTCTCAGTTTCGAATGACTCCCCGGTTGCCGGCTGAAGGAGTGACCCTACACACCATACGATAAAAATCCCCCCCTTTAATACCGGCCGATCGCGATTCGATTGGAAGGCAACAAAGGCCACAATAACGATCAGGAGGTTTCTATGAGTGTCGCGAACCGCCTTAAAGAATACCTCGAAGAACAAAGAGTGCCGTACACGCACTGTACTCACCGCCTGGCATACACCGCACAAGAAGTCGCTGCCGCACAACACGTGCCTGGACGGCAAATGGCAAAAACAATTGTCTTGAAAGCCGATTCCCAATACATCTTGCTCGCACTTCCGGCCATCATGAAAGTGGATCTGAAATTGTTGCGTGATGAACTGCCGTTCAAACACATCGAACTGGCCACCGAGCGAGAATTTGCCTCGCTGTTTCCGGATTGCGAATTAGGGGCCATGGCTCCATTTGGCAACGTCTATCACTTGCCGGTCTATGTGGACAAGTCTCTCACGGCCCACGATGAAATCGTTTTCAACGCCGGAACCCATATTGACACGATTCGGATCAAATACGCGGACTTTGCCCGTTTAGTTCGACCGCAATTGATTCGAGCTGCTTTGCCCGCTGAGTTGGCCGTAAATCAGTAATGAAGATTCTGGTTTCTCGGGAGGCCGGTACGTTATCGCGCCGCCCGAAGACGCCGCCAACTGGCGTTGAAAGCGCGCTTTAAACACCAACGCCAGTCCGTCTCCAATGGGTTCAGTTTCGAAAATCGTGCTTGAACCACTTCCATGAATAGAGCAAGCCTCGAAAAGCCTCTTTCGACTGGAATTGATTCTTTGGACAACCTGATCCAAGGGGTTCATTGGGGAGAGTCCATGCTTTTCCATGTCGGGGAACCCTCTGAGGCCTTATCCTTCCTGCGTCCGCTGCTCGATTTTGTCGAGACAAACGGGTTACCTGCGTATTCCGTTTCATTTTCCGGCAACTCGATTTTTGACAACATGGATTTTCCGGCTCTTCAGCGCATTACCCCCCGGCCAATGGAACCACTGGAAGATTTCCGATGCCAATTCTCAAACCTCGCCGCGCGCGACGAGCGGCCCTATGGGATCTATGTCTTCGAAGATCTGGCAAGCTTGGCAAAGCGTCTTCCTCACGAGCATGAGATCCTGCAAACGGTGACCTGGATTCACAATTTAATTCATGAAAAAAAACGATTTGCCTGTTTCCTTCTAACACGAGGCAGTTTCTCAAACTTCATCCTTGGACAGCTCAAGGAGACGGTGTCCATTTTCTTGGATATTTGGACGCAAGACTCCACCCTTTATTTTCAGCCCATCAAAGTGAAGGGATGTTACTCGAGCCAGCTGTATGTCCCGTATCGTTTTGATGGAAAAACAGTCCAATCCGCCAGCGAGATACACGAATACGTTCAAGCACTTGAGCAACAGTCCAAAGAATTTCTGCAGCTTTATTCCGAAAAGAAATCCATTGAAGCCGAACTGGCACGAAAAGATTTTGAACTCTCGCTGATTAATAACGTCTCAACCTCCCTGCTCAGCACTATGAATCTTGATGAGATCCTCTACCGGATTCTCGTCGGAGTCACGGCCAATGAAGGATTGGGATTTAATCGTGCCTTTTTGCTACTCGTTAATGATCAAACGCGAACTCTGGAAGGGAAATTTGCCATTGGACCATCCAATCTTCACGAGGCCATGCAAATTTGGGATGACATTAGAGAGCGGCACTGGACATTTCCTGACCTGTTGGCTGCTTTTGACATGAGTTGGGAGACGCGGGATGTTCACGTCAACAAGATAGTCAAAGGGATTCGAGTCCCTCTCGACCAACGCTCGCACATCCTGATCGACCTCCTCATGCAAACACAACCCGAGATCATCAGTGGAGCGGACAGCAAGGATCCTACCGACAGTCAGAAGCTCTTGGACCTATTTGAAGTAGAATGCCTGGCCGCCGTCCCTCTCTGGTACAACCAACAGCCCCTAGGCCTTCTGATCGCAGACAATCTGATCACGGGTAAACCCATTTCTGGGGAGGATTTGAGGCTTCTTGAAACTTTCGCAAACTATGCCGCCAATGCAATCAAGGATTCCCTGCTTTACGAAGAAGTGCAGCGACGCATCCAAGAAAATGAACGTCATATCACGGAATTAGAGGCCATGCAGGACCGCCTCATCCGTTCCAAGCGACTTTCTGACCTGGGTGAACTGGCCTCAAAAGTCGCGCATGAAATTAGGACCCCCTTGGTCAGCATTGGAGGTTTCGCCCACGCCATTTTGAAACGACATGGGCCTGACTCTCCTGATTATGAAGAATTGAAGATTATTGTAGAGGAAGTCCGGCGCTTAGAAAAAATTTTAAGAAATGTGCTGACCTATGTTAGCCCTGGCATTCCGAGGACAGAACCCACCGATTTAGCTGCCGTTGCCAATCGGACCCTGCGTTTGTTCAGACCTACATTGAAGGGAAAAGGAATTAGATGTTCGACTCGATTTTCCGAAAATCTGCCGGAAGTCGAGATCGACCCGGAACAGATCGCTCTCGTCTTGACCGCTGTTGTGAGTAATGCCGTAGAGGCCATGCCGAATGGTGGGAGCTTAACTCTGGGTCTTGAGCATAGCCAGGAGTTTCTGCAGCTCTCCATCTCCGATACCGGAGGGGGCATTCCTGAAGCCGACATGAGTAAGGTTTTTGACGCTTTTTTTACAACCAAGTCTCTCGGTTCAGGGCTGGGATTGAACATTGCTTCGCAAATCATTGCCAACCATAAAGGGTCTATTTATTTGGAAAGTAAGGTTGGCGTCGGCTCAACTTTTTTGATCAACTTCCCTCGAGCAAAAGTCAGGGAGACATCTCATGAGCACCTTGTTAATCGTGGATGATGAAAAAAACCTCTTAAAACTCTATCAACGAGAGTTTCTGGAAGATGGATATGACGTTCTTACTGCAAGCAGCGGAACAGAAGCTTTAGAAAAGCTCTATTTGCAGGCGGTCGATTTGGTCATTTTAGACATTCGGATGCCGGGTCTTGACGGACTGGAGACCCTTAAACAGGTCATGGAATCTCCCTCAAATCCACCGATCATCTTGAACTCCGCCTATAGCTATTTCAAAGAAGACTTTCTAAGCTGGGCTGCCAAAGCTTATATCGTAAAGTCATCGGACTTATCTGAGTTGAAGGCCAAAACCAAAGAAGTCCTCGAAGCCGCTGCAGCAGCCAAGGGTCACTAATACTAAGTTGCGGAAGTCCGTGTTGTAGCTGGCCCCGCTGGGGCCGGGAACAGCAAGTGTTGAGATGTTGTAGCCGGGGCCGTTGGCCCCGGGCAGGGGCCGGCCTCAGCGAGGCCGGCTACAACAATTATGGCGGATTTCCGCAACTTATCTCTTGCGCATATTATTCTCACTTTTACTGACTGGAGCTGCCAAAAGAACAGTCTGTCGGCTACGGATTGCGTCGCTTGTACGAGATGCTGTAAATGGCTGACCGCGCAGGCGGCAGTGGATCATTGGATAGCTCGATCCCATCAACCAGCGCTATCGGGTCAAAAATAAGTTTCCGCTGAGCCGCTTCGCTGTCTTCAACCAGTTTTGTTAAGCTGATAGAGCCCAATTCCAGCTGACGGCGGTCTGCCGGCCAAGAGATAGACGCATCATCAATTGGGTCCCCTGCTCCGGCAACCTGGGCAACTAACCTTAGCTCAGCGGGCCCATGTGATAAGCGTTCCTGGAGTTCGTCAAATAGAAAATTCATCGGCCGCTGGGCTGCTTCGGCATCGCCAAGGTGCGCTTCACCCTCCGCAGGATGAATTTGATAGCGGGCAAATTGGCTTGCACCTTCCCGGTTGATGAATTTAAAGGCATGCACTCCGTAGTACGATACTTTCACGAAACTTACTGGTGCAGGTTTCGGCGTGGTTGCAAAAGCCAGGGCTCGCGGGTGGGTACCTAGGAATGCCTCAATGGGGGTCGGTTTCGGGGCGTTTGGGCCGCTGCTGGCCACTGCTTGTAAGAATCCGAGAAAATCCTCGGCTGTGCCGACGGGGAAACCGTTGTGCGAATGCGCCACAATGTCTGTGTGGACCCCGCCGGGTAGGTGAAACTTAATTCCGAGCCCACGTGGACTTGCTTTCGGATCACCATCGGGAATGTTGGGGATGCCCGTAGAATTAGAAAATCGAACAGTGACTGGCACCGAACCACGTTGAAAGTGCGGCGCACGGCTCAGGGAGGCGGCCGTTGCGGCCGGGGTGAATATGCCCTCGCACACGATCCCTTTTGCGTGCGCGGGACGGTAACCAGGATGTATTCCGAAGATTGCGCCAAATGCATCCACAATGTGTTCGTAGAGTTCTTGCTTTTGAGTTGAGGTTGCGGAGGAATGTGTCGTCATGGTGAAACTCCTTATCGTTTGCTGGGGAAAGCTTTTCCCCGCCTGCAGTTCTCGGGAAGACGGTACAAGGGGATTCCTATTTCATTAAGGTAACACAACAACCGTCAGAATCAATTCCAACTGGGTCGATTTCGAGGTTGCCCATAGGGGAGCTCGGGGGATGGTAACAATGCGGCCAACCTAGTCACTCTTGCGAATCTGACCGGTTGCAGGATATTTACGCAAACTTTTCTCCAAGAGTGTACATGTCAAATAAACCTCCCAAAATCTTAAATGAAAGTCCTTCTCAGTTCTGCTTCGAAATTAGCATCTGCTCGATGGGTCTTCGATCAAGCCTGGGAAGAGCCGGATGCTAGTCTAATCGCTAGCACCTTTCCAGCAGGCACTACGACCTCTTCTCCAAGATCAATTTCAATGAAATCCCCATCGCGGCTGACTTTGGCGGCGCTGAGGCGCTTACCGCCCGGTGCGATGGCTAAAGCGATCAAAACGGAAGGGGTGCCCAACTCGTTCCGCAACCGCAATGTCCGCAGCCGGACCTCGCCATAGCGAGCCTCCAGGCTGGCCTCGAGAGCCGGCTTGTCCAGATGTTGCTTGTAGACACCCCAGCCGGAGCCTGTCGTGAAGAAGCATTGAAAGTTTTGATCATTGAGGCCTGGAGCAAAGGCGAGACTCTGCTCCGAAGCTGAATAGTGGAATCCTGAGAGCGCCAGCAGTACCGACCAGCTTGCGAGCGCGCGAGCGTAGTGCGATCCGCATTCCACCTCGTTCCAGGGATTCCTCCTCGCCCCGTCATATCGGTCGCGGATTCCTTTCACAATCGACAGCCCCTCGTCGAGAAGCCCTTCGTAAATCAAGTGGGCTGCAACCTGATATTCGATGCCGGTCCAGACTTCGTCGGAATAGACAAAAGGAAGCGCGGGGCGATTTCCTTTCGGCCAAGTACAGAGAAGCAATCCTTTCTCGTCGTTCAAGGCATAAATTCTCTGCGTATTGGGATGATCGTAAAAGCTGTGTTTGTAGTTGTAACGATAAATGGAGCGCAGAGTTTTGCGTACTCGCTCAGGCGTCAGCGCATATTCCAGACCCACGACCGACGCGAACCACTGCCCCAACATCTGGTCCGAAAGACAGCCGTCGCCATACTGGTAGCGAATCTGCCCATTCTGGACTGCATCAGCATGCCAGGTTTCCTCAGAACCTTTCTCCTGGGTATGGAGCTGCTCCACCGGCGGAACTTTTTGGACGTAGTAGTCTCCGTTCCAGAGCTCTTCCAGTTTCCTGCTCCCGCTCTCCCGGATGCGGCGATACTTGTCCGCTGCCTCCTTGTCTCCCACCACTACGGCCATGCGCTCCGCGGCACTCAAAGCTCCAAGGTAGAGCGTACCCATCATCGTATTGGGTCCGTAGAACTCAATATCATAGGTGTTGTGCTGCTCTCCTTCCATCACACCATCCTGATCGGCGTCCCAGTGATGCCAAGCAAATTCAAGAGCCTGCTTAGCATTCGGCCAGAGCTCCTTCAGGAAGGCGTCGTCGCCTGAGAACTGCCACTCGCGGTAGAGCTTCATGATGCAGCCCATCTGCCCGTCTGCTGCAGGCTTGAATTTCCATTGACCATAACCTACCGGCACCAGCGTGCGAAAAGCCATAGACCCATCAGGCCGCATGTTGTTTTTGAAGTCGGTGCGGCGCATGGAACGTTCCAGCTCCGGGAAGAGAAAAGCCAGCGCCTGCTCATAATTCCAGACGTGGGAGCAGTTCATGGGGCAGCAGCCGTTATCGTCCCCGCAACCTTCGAAGGCGAAAAACTGCTTTCCCTCCAGAAGCAGACAGGTGTTGGTACGGATGATGGACGCCTGGCTCGAGACTGCGTCCAACACATGAGCCGGAAGAGTGCTGGAAAAGAACGCCTGATGAAACGAGCGCGTTTTGTCTTCCAGAGCTTTCAGATTCAGAGCAGTGTGGCGTCCCACTTCCCAGGCACTCTTGAATCGCATGCCGTAGTCATTGCGTATCCTCTGACCTTTGACCTCTTTCTCCTTATTCCAGTAGTTCTCTCGCACTGGAAAATACCAAGCTAAAAGGAAGGTGATGGTTTTGGAGTCCCCCGGCGCCAGCCGCAGATGTGGGGCCAGCGTGGCATAGTTCGAACGTCCATCCGGCGAGACTTCAGACGGCTTCGGATCGTGCATTTCGCCTCTGGCGGCAAACTCATCGAACCACTTCTGAAACGAGTCCCACCACTTGCCACCCTCCCAGCCGGTGCGGCCGGTCGCCTCGGAATGGGTGGTCAACAGGGCCATGGAGCCGAACAGAGGGCTATCAGCCGCATATTTCTCGGAAATCATATCCAGCCCCGTGATTTTCAATTCCGGACTGATCGTTTCGCTGCGTAATCGGGTTATGTTCTTCCCAAATCCTGCGTACTCCTCGCTTCCGAGCCGGGCTAATCCATCGTAGCCAACGGCATTGAGGATGGAGAAAGCGAGTGAGAGATCCACCGGTTCCTTGCCCTGATTCGTCACACGATAGTGAAAAAGGGCCACCGGCAAACTGGAGTCGTCCACATTGAGAGGCACAAAGGGATTAAAAGCCTCCAGCGAGACGTTGACCGGCAATTTGTCGTCTTCGAAGTCAATTCGAGCAAAAGGGTAGGCTCCGGTGAAGCGGGCACCTTTGAAGCGGGGTAGTCCCTGGGCCGACTCGCGCTCATAGCCAAATCCACCGCGGTAGGGTGGAGTCAAAGGTCCTTCAACAACCTGGATGGTTGCCGTCCCGCCCACCGGTTTGGACCAGAGCGCCACATAGGTGAAGGGCAGGAGCTTTCCTTTGCCGGGACGATTGAAGATTTCCCAATCGCGCAGTTCGCCGCGCCCGCCAAGTGACACGGTACCTGTCCCAATGCCACCCAGCGGGAAAGCGATCTCTGAAAGATGCCCGGCCGTAAAGGTCCGCTGCGGTCCTTGGTGAAGCAGTTCTCGATGGGCATAAGGAATGAGTGAACCGGAGGAAGAGCGGAAAGCCTGGGCGGGTGGGGCGGATTCCTTTCCCTGGATTGGCGAGGCTGCCCCGATGGCTGCTGCCGAGGTAGCCACGATAAACTCTCTGCGATTAATCTTGGTCTTCATTGTAGGTCTCGTAAGTTTAAGCAGCTTTAGATTCTGGTATTCCTTCACAAGGACCGGGACGAACCGAAGAAGATAAGCAAACCTACTACTGCACGGCCCACCACTCAGCCAGCCTCGGCAACGGTTTCGTTGAAGCGATGCGTCGGTCGAGGCGGGCTAGGGCTGAACGACTCGATGTCCTGAACGCTGGATGTGACTTGAAGGTCCTTTTCCGTCTCAGCTACGGACTCTTCCACGATCTGCCTTAGTTTTTCAGGAGCCAGGCATACCCGGGCGTTGATAATCACCGAGGCCTCGGAAGCAGGAGCGAACTCTTTACCCTCACTCCACTGGGCCTGTCCGCGGCTCTCGGTGAGAGCGATGCGGTCACTACCTTCAACGGTGGCTATCAGAATCTTGAGATGAGCGATCGTAGCATTCTCGCCGAGGCAGCGGGTACGGATCTTTTCAAGTAATGCCTTGCCTGCCTCTTGAGGTGAAAAATTGCTTGCCGAAGTAATCTCCACGGTGGCATTGAGCCAACCCAGTGAGGCCTCAGCCTCGGCGTAGGTGTTGTAGTTAATTTCCAGGATGCGAGTACCTGCGGCACGTCCATCCAGGAGCCGATCGACCCAGCCAGGGACGCCATCGCCTGTGAGTGCGCTCATTTCATGACTGGGGATTTCCCCAACCGTCGCCTTGATGGCCTTATGGAGAAACTGGAGCTCCTTTCGGTCGACCAGATCACTCTTGTTGAGAACGATGAGATCCGCTTCGGCCAACTGCTTTTTGAAGAGATACTCCACCGATTCGGGGAAGGAGCTTTGAGAGGATCCGAAAAGTCTTGTATCCGTGCAGGCTCGACCAGGATCGAAAGCGGAGCAAGGTCGAAACGGGAAGCATAGTATTTACGTAAAGGCTGGTAGACGGTGGCGGAAAGATCCGTGCAGCTGCCTACCGCCTCCGCCAGGATCACGTCCGGGCAGCCCTGGTCCAGGATCTGTTCGGCGTGCTCCACCAGTTCGTCAAACTTGCAACAGAAACATCCTCCAACGATCTCTTCAGTTGCCAAACCGTGAGCGCGCATCACCAGCGTATCGATCAACTGCTCTCCCTGGTCGTTGGTGATGATGCCGACCTTCAATCTGCGAGAGATCAATTCTCGCGCAGCACTGGCGAGAGCCGTTGTCTTGCCTGCCCCGAGAAAGCCGCCTACACATGCAATGAGAACTTGAGCCATTGAAGGAATCCACCGATTCTAAGTTGGACTAGTAAACCGAAAGAAAGAGCAGTTGTCAAGGCGTGCATCGATCCACATACACGAATGAGCCGGAGGATTAGGATGTCGCGGGAGCGGCTGGCCCGAGCCATTATCTGCCCGGCCCCCTAAAAGCCCAACTGGATGGACTGGAACTGTAGAATGTCAAGACCTGACCCCATACAGATCGACAGATGCGGGTTCTGCGCTGTCTAGGACAGTCTAACTGCTGCCCTCTTTAAGGCGTCGATATGGAAGCGATCGATGAATTCATCGGCTGGTATCGCTCAGGACCATATTCATCATTAAGTAAGATTGTTGTTGCTCGTTACCGGATTCGCTTCGCTGTATGTCAATCAGCGGTTGAAACATCCAGCCATTCCACCCTTTAACCACGACCCTCTCAGTGCGCCGGCAAGCTTACTTTAACTCGCGTGCCTTCTCGCAGTTCATCACTCCCGCGTCGAGCAATAAGGTCATCCTCGTGCAATGGCCCGTAAACCTCAACGAGATCTCCCGCCGATGCGCCGCGAGACACTGCCACCCATTCAGCGACATCGTTTTTTATCCGGATGACGAAGGTGCGTTCGGTGGTCGTCACTATGCTTGTTGGCGGGACGAGCAAAGCCGGCCGGTTCTTTCGTACGGGCCAAAGAACTTCCGGATACATGCCCGAGGCCAACCTGAGACCTGGATTCGTGACGTCAAGCTCTACCGCCATCGTGCGCGTCTTCTGGTCCAGAACGTGGGCAATCCGGCTTACCACCCCGTAGAAAGTTTCCCCCTGAAACGCTGGTAGCGTGAATGGCACACGAGCGTTCTTAACGATGCCACCAACTTGAGATTCGGGAACGGCAACCACCAGCCGAAGTCGATTGAGTTGTTCCAGCATCAGCAGCGGCGTGGTACCCATGCCTGAATTCGGGCCTACCAATGTCCCTGGGTGTATCGCACGCTCGGTGATGATGCCATCGAAGGGTGCAGTAATCGTGAGATACTTCTCCAAGGCCTTCAGCGATTGGACTGATGCCTGGGCAGCCTTGATAGAGCCTTCATAGGCGTTGACCAATGCCTGTGCCGCTTCCATATTCTTTTCCGCCACAACCACGTCATTTCCAGCCACGACACCAGGAGTCGCAGATGCGGTCTTCAGACGGTCGTAAGTGCTACTTGCCGAGGAATATTTTGCGATAGCCTCGGCACGTTGTAATTCCACCGCCTGAGCCTTGGATTGAGCCTCTGCGATCTGAGTCTCCACCTCCGGCGCCACCAGAGTCGCGAGAACCTGGCCTTTTTTAACGACACTCCCCCGGTCTACATCCACCCTCTCAACAAACCCTGCCACTTTGGCGTGGATGGGGACACTGAGGTACGGAAGGAGCTCGCCAGGAAGTTGAATCTGGCGGTCCATCGACTTCGAGATCACTCGAACGCATTCAACCGGGGTTTGGGCCAGCAGTGGCGTCGAAAGGAGGAAACAAATGAAGAGTTTACACAGGCTCATAATATTTGCTTTCTGGGTCATTGGGATTTAAGGATGGGGACTCTGGTTTAGCTTTCGCCTGCAGAATTGCGTATATCGCAGGCAGGAATGTCAAGGTTGCGATCGTTGCTAACACCAGTCCCCCAATTACGGCTCTCCCGAGAGGAGCGGCCTGGGCTCGCTCTCCGGAGCCAATGGCTATGGGTATCATTCCGGCGATCATAGCCATGGCCGTCATCAGGACGGCACGAAGCCGCCCGCTGCTGCCCTCGATGGCTGCACCGCGAATACCCTCCCCGCTGCGACGGGCATTCTCTGCGAAGGTGACGAGCAGAATCGCGTTGGCGACTGAGATGCCAATTGCCATGATGGCGCCCATGAAGGATTGCACGTTCATCGTCGTGCCGGTGAGAAGTAACATCAGAAGCACACCGCAAACCACTGCCGGCACCGTCGAAACGACGGCGAAGGCGAGTCTGAAGGACTGAAAGTTGGCGGCCAGCAAGATAAAAATCACCGCGACGGAGAGCAGTAGGCCCGTTCGGAGTCCTGCAAACGTTTCCTCAAAGGCTGGGACTTGTCCGCGAGTGTAGACGGTAATTCCGCGTGGCGGCTCCCCTGCCCGTGCGATGGCCTTTCTAACTTCTCCGACCACTTGTCCTAAGGGCTTTCCGTGGATGTTTGCGGTGAAGCTCACCACGCGCTGCATGTTGTAACGATCCACTTCCCCCGGAGCCGTCCCGTAGTCCACTTTGGCCACATCCCCCAACAGTGGCCGCGAGGCCTCATTGCCAGCAGCAGCAGGATTCATCACGGGGAGATTTTCAACGTCTTCGATCGAAGCCATTTTGTGTTGCGGAATCTCGACCTGAATCTGGAAGGCATTTCCGCTCTTCGGGTCCCTCCAGAAGTTTGGATCCGTGAAACGACTCGAAGAAGTCGCGGCCACCAGCGACTTAGCCACGTCGGCCACGGCAATTCCGAACTGCCCGGCCCTATCGCGGTCGATGGTCACTTCCATTGTGGGGTAATCCAGCGGTTGGGCGTATTGCAGATCCCGCAGCGAAGACACCTTCTCCAATTCAACCCGCAGCTTTTCGGCAAAGCTCCGGTTGGCCGGCAAACTGGGTCCTTGCACCGCCACTTCAATCGGCGTCGGTGAACCAAAGCTCATCACTCGGCTGATGATGTCTGCGGCTTCAAATGAGACCGAAACGTCTGGTAAAGCTTCTTTCAATTTCTGGCGCAACGTCTCCTTCAGAGCATCACTGACGGGAGGTGCTGAGGGCTTCAGCGCCACGCCCAGGACGGCTTCCTGCTGCCCGCTGGTAAACAGGAAGATCGTATTGATCGGGTAGCTGGGCGGTTGCACGCCAATGAACCCGGTTGTAATCTGGACATTGTCAGGACCCACAGCCTGTTTGATGACGTCAATCGCTTTGAGGGCAACGACTTCTGTTCTCTCGATTCGCGTGCCTGTGGGCGCACGGAGACGCAGCTGGAGCTGCCGGGCTTCCACCGCAGGGAAAATCTCCGTGCCCATCCTCGGAAATAGCAGCGCGATCAGTGCTCCAGTCACGACGAGGTAGCCTCCCGCCAGCGGCCAGCGAAAGCGAAGGAGGAAATTCAAGTAGCCGCGATAGACGGACCGCAGCTTGTCGAAAAACCCTTCGCCGCTTTCCTGCTTGGCTCGCATCAACCACATAGAGAGGACCGGGACGAGCGTGCTCGACAGCAGGTAAGAAGACACCATAGCGAAACCGACGGCCAAAGATAGTGGAACGAATAACTGGCGGCCAACACCGGTCATGAAGAACGAGGGCAAGAACACCGATAGCACACAGAGCATGGCCAGCAAGCGTGGGATGGCAGTTTTACTTGAGGCTTCGACAACAGCCCGAGCACGAGACAGGCCGGAGGCTAGGTGGGTGTGAATACTTTCAATTGACACGGTAGCCTCATCTACAAGAACGCCCACTGCAAGCGCAAGGCCGCCCAACGTCATGATGTTGACTGTCTGACCGGTTGCCCAGAGACAAACGACTGCTGTAAGCAATGCAAAGGGTATGGTGACGACGACAATCAGTGCGCTTCGAAAGTCTCGAAGGAAGAGCAAGATCATTAATCCGGTCAAGCAGGCGCCCATGAGACCTTCGTTGATCAACCCTCGGAGGGCGCTGACCACGTATCCCGACTGGTCGAACACCAAGTCGATCTTGACATCCTCGGGCGCCACATTGCGCATCCTCGGGAGGGCCTGCCGCACATTTTGAATGACGCTCAGGGTGGAAGCATCCGCACGTTTCGTGACGGGAATATAAACAGTGCGCCGGCCATCCACGTGGGCATAACCCACGACGACATCGGTACTGTCGGCAATGGTCCCAATATCTCGCAGATAGACCGTGGGGCCGGGGCCCCAGCGAAGCGGCGTATCCAGGAGTTCAGCGATATTTCCGCCCAGAGCTGCATTGGTCGACGCAAACCGAAGGAGGTCGCCGGTTCGTATGCTTCCTGACGGGAGGACTGTTGTCGCCCGGTTGACCTTTGCGATCACTTCTTCCGGTGAGAGCCGGTACGCCCTCATTCGTTCGGGGTCTACTCGCACCACGATACTCCTCTGGTTGCCCCCAAAGGGAGGAGGCGCAGACACACCGGGCAAGGTGGCGAAGATCGGCCTGACGCGGTTGAGAGCAATGTCCTGCATCTCTCCAGGGCTGCGGGTCTCGCTGGAAAATACCAGTTGAGCCACGGGAACGCTTCCGGCGTCATATCGCATGATGAAGGGAGGCACGGCGCCAGGCGGCATGAACGCCCGCGCCCGATTCACGTACCCAACCACTTCTGCCATGGCCTGGCTCATGTCGGTATCCGGGTGAAAGACTAGTTTCATCAGAGCGACGCCCTGAATATTCTTGGACTCGACATGCTCGATGCCGGTGATGTAAAGGAAGTGGTACTCATAATAGTAGGTCAGGTAACCTTCCATCTGAGAAGGATCCATACCACCAAAAGGCTGAGCGACGTAGATTGCGGGCGCACCCAATTTCGGGAAGATGTCCACCTTCATCTGGCGAATTGCCAGGAGAGAACAAAGAGCAATCGACATGACCGCGACCAGAACCATGATCGGCCGCTTCAATGCCATCAACACAAGCCACATACAAGCTCCTTGATCTACTTGCGAATTGCTTCCAGAAAAGGTGCAAGGTCCCCTTGAGATGCGGCCACGGCGAGTAGCGCACGCCACACGCGCAGCCGCGCGAGCGAATCCTCGCTCTCCGCTTGTGCCAACAACCTTTCGGCATCGGCGACGTCGACAACCGTGGCGAGTCCTGCCTGGTAACGCGCCCGAACTTGTTCCTCCGTCACTCTAGCAGCCTCCAGCTGAATGGGCGTGTTTTCCGCGACGCGCCGGGCTCCCTCGATTTCCGCCTTAGCCTTTTCATACTGGGCCGTCAGGTTTTGCACTACTTGATCAAACCGAGCCGTCTCGGCTAGCTCATGATTCTTTTCAATCTCCTTCCGACTGCGTATGGATGCTATGTCAAAAAGCTGGAACTTTGCCGTAAATCCAACGGCCCAGTTGATAATATTGGGCGAAAGACCGTTGAGCCCTCCTAATACCTCGCCGTTCGTTTCAGCACCGGAGCCTCTCGCAAAAGTAGCGGCCTGAAAATCAAAACGGGGGGCGTAAGACCTGCTCAATTCTGTCTGGCGGGCTTTCACTTCGTCAATTACTGACGATTGGGCAATAGCGAGAGGGTGGGTTGTGAAGACGACAGGTCGTGGCATTGCACTAGATGGCGGGAGTTGAAGAAGCGGGCCTTCCTGTATAACGACCTTGGTTCCGGCAATCCCTAGAAGTTGCGCCAAGGTTGAACGGTTGACCTCTTCGTTCTCTTGGGCTCGAATGAGTTCAGTTTCGGCAGTCGCCAACTCAGCTCGCGCGCGCGAGGCATCAGCGCCAGGGCGTAATTCATTTTTGACCAATACGTCTATCGTATTGGCCAGCACCCGGGCCCTCTCCACGCTCGCTTGAGCAACTCGAACGGCTTGCTCGGATGCCAGCAAGGTGAGAAAAGCATCGCCCGCCGCAACGCTCACGTCGAATCGTGTGACATCCAGGATGGCTTTCGCTTGATTCTCTTGGGCTCTGGCCGTGTTTACTCTGGCCTTCCTTAACCCGAAGTCAAACGGCTCCCACCCAAAAAGGAAGCCGGTGGCCGTTCCCCATACGTTGGTCCCATTGTTGGTCCCCAAAACGGGTCCGGAAATGGGCAATGGAACCGCTTGTGGAAAGTAGAGGCCGAAAACATTGTTTCGCGTCGCCCGATTTGCTTGCCAGACCAGGTCCGTGCGAGGAAGATAAGCCGTGTGGGCCAAGCCCACTCCCGAATTAGCAGCAGAAGCTTGGGCGATAGCTACCCGAATCGCAGGATAATGGCTGAGTGCAAACTCAACCGCCTGGTCAAGTGTCAGTGAAATAGTTTCATTCTTTTCCGTAGAGACGGGGTTGTTTTGTCCTATCACCCCTATTGGCCCTAATGGCGAGAGTGTAAGTGCAACACACAGGAATCGCGTTATGCTTCGGCAACAGCGAAAATTGAAGGGCATAGTAATCCGTCGTCTTTGATTCAAGAAAACTCCACTCAGTTCAAACTGGATGCTAACAATCTTATAAGACCTGGAGAAATCATTTGTAGCCGTGGTCGAGGACCACGGATAAACCAAGGGTTACAATGCTTCCGGCCTCGTCGAGCCCGGCTACAGCGAGTTTTTCAGCAACCTGCTCCGCTTGAGGTAGTTTTAGTTTTCTTCTTGCAATGCCGTTTCCATTGGCAAAGTCCTCTTTGTCCCTACAGGTAAGCTTTCTAACTCTACAATGCAATCATGAGAAAAAGACGAAAAAAATTGAAAAGCTCTTATAATCGCTGCAAGGTTATTCCTGATCCATCCTGCGAGCATCGTTTTTTCAGGAGAGCACCCCACTTTCTGTCTATATGGAACGCGTGCGCTCAAGCGTGCGCCGGGGGACAGCGGTCCCACGCGCCCGCTCCACCAGTCTTCGCTAGCAGCTCGAAGTTGTGTTCATTTATTTATGATACGGAGCCCTTAGCTTGGCAAGTGGCAAAAGGAGATCGCACATATATGACGACACAGAACCGAACGGTCCCTCTTTTGATCCTGCTGGCTTACCTCTTCATGGTCGGCCAAAACGCTCTAGCCGAATCCAAAACCTGGAACTTCGACAAGGACAAAACTCAGGCATTGCCTGCAGGATGGCTTTCCGAGTTTACCGGCCAGGGTGCCAAGGGGGAGTGGCAAGTCATCGTGGATGCCACTGCCCCCTCGAAACCCAATGTCATCGCACAGTTGTCAGCAGACACTACGGACTACCGGTTTCCTTTGGCCATCGCCAACAACACGACCTACAAAGACCCCGACATGTCTGTCCGGTTCAAGACGATTTCAGGGAAGGAAGACCAGGGAGCCGGTTTGGTGTGGCGGTATCGGGATGCCAACAACTACTATATTGTCCGGGCCAATGCACTGGAAGACAATGTGGTCCTCTACAAGGTGAAAAACGGCAAGCGCACCTCGCTGGCCCCGAAAGGGACACCGGTGAAAACCTATGGCATGAAGACAAAGGTTCCCGGAAATATCTGGAACAAGCTCAGTGTAAAAGTGATAGGGAATCTCTTCACGGTTTCGTTCAATGATCAGAAGCTTTACGAAGTCGAGGACAACACCTTTACTGAAGCCGGCAAAGTCGGCCTCTGGACCAAAGCGGATTCAATCATTCACTTTGACGATTTCACGGTGGATGGCAAATGAGAGGGGCTTCCTAACTATGGAGGAGGGTCGATCTTTACCCCCGAGCGGCGTAGTACCCTTTGCGGGATTTGACTTTGAGATTCTTCCGGTCCGTTTCGATTTTAATCGAGCGGAAAGAACCGTCGCGAGCCGGATTCGATGAACGATAAGCCAGCGAATATTGACTTCGCAGCTCTGCGCTAATAACTTGAAAGCTGGCAGAAAGGTCTTCAGCCTTGAACGGGAAAAAAGCTCGGCCGCCTGTGTCTTCAGCAAGTTGTTTAAGAACCCTATCTACTTTGGGAGCAGCGGTGCCGTAAAATCCGCTGGAGTTCGTGCTTACTGCAAAGATGGTCACATCCGATTTTTGAGCCATCTCCAACGTCCCTTTGAGGGTCTCCAGACTTAGGTTGTCGTCACCGTCGCTAATCAAGATCAGAACTTTTCTGCCGTTTTCCGCCTTGAGTTTCTCTAGGCAAGCCAGGTAAATGGCATCAAACATTTTAGTTCCTCCACCTGATTGCACTTGACGGATCGCCTTAGCCAGTAGTTCCGGATTATCCGTATAGTCCTGAACCAACTCAATAGCCGAGTCGAAGGTAATCAGGAGCGCTTTATCTTTTTGGGGACGAAGGGTCCTGTAGAGAAAGCTAATGGCAGCTTCTTGTTCGAATTTAAACCGATCTCGAATGCTGGTGCTGGTATCGATGAGAACGGCAATCGTCAAAGGAAGCTCGGTTTCCCGGGTGAAGTTCGTAATCGTTTGCGGTTTGTTGTCTTCAAAGATCTTCAGATTCTGCATTTCCAGATCAGTCACCAGTTTGCTATTTCGATTGCTGACCGTAAATAAAACATTGACCAGGTCGACGTGAACAACCAGGTTGTCAGAACCCGATTCGGCTTTGTCCTGCGGGTTATCCAAGAACTTGGTTTGGGACTGATAGCCGTCCACGAAGGGGATTCCTACGGCCAGAATGACCGCCAATAGAGCCGTACACAGCTGTAGGACCTTGGTTGTCATTGCATTACCTCCAATGGGTTCACTATCCTTGTCGGTCTGGCCTGCCGCCTGTCTTACGCAAAAATCATCCGTGTCCGCTAAACTATTGAATTCACAGCTCTCATAAGGGACTGTGCTCACATGATAACCCTTACTTTTTCCCGCTCCTTGCACCCTTTTGCCTCCTCGATAAACGACACCTCGCAGCCGTTTCGCGAGGTCATTGACAACCGTCAAGACTATCGCTTTCTGATTCATGATCGGGATAGTATCTAGTCTGAGGAGCTCGATGTTGCGGTGCGAGCGATGAGAGCAAAACTCCTCCGAACTTCCTTCTGCTCACCCCAAACAAACGGGCTTTGCGAGCGGCCGCAACCCGGAATTGATGAATCAAACAGATCGAGATTCTTGGCTTTCTTGTTGGTTAAAGCCCACCCTCTAAGGAGAATCTTCATGGATCGGCGACGTTTCCTCAAAAACACTACCCAGCTTAGCATGGCTCTAACCGTGCGAAGCGCGCTATCGGTTGACGATATGTTGACTGCCTCTGAACAAGCCATGAAAACTAGCAGTCAACAGAAATCAGTTACTGGGATAGGGCTTGGGGAGAGATCCATTACGGGAATGCTGGTTTCACTGGATGGGGAGTGGTCGCTATCCATTGATCCCAAAAATGTAGGACGAACTGAGGAATGGTTTAAAGGGCCGTTGCCGGAAGCAAAGCTGGCGCGCGTCCCAAGCGTCATTCAAGAGGTATTTCCGGGCTATCATGGAGTGGTGTGGTACGGCCGCAATTTCTCTGCTCCACTGAACCCGTACTCAGAAGGACGCCACCTGCTACGTTTCGGAGCTGTGGATTATCTTGCCAATGTCTGGCTCAACGGACTCCATATGGGTGGCCATGAAGGCGCAGACACGCCTTTCGTTCTAGATGTGACGGATGCCATCAAGCCCAATGAATCGAACGTGCTGGTGGTTCGCGTGCTGAATCCGAGCGATGCGCGGATTGATGGGATCGCTTTGGATGAGACCCCGCACCGCAACAAAAGTATGAAATACGTTCCCGGAAACTCATTTAATTCCGGGGGGATCGTAGACACCGTGGAACTCATAATGGTCCCGGGGATCTGGGGTGAAAATTTACATGTGCTGCCGGATATAAAGACAGGACTCGTGCACATTCGGATCAATGTACGGAATCGTTTGCAGAAATCCTCGAGGGCTCGTCTGGGTTTTACCGTGGCCGCTTCCGCAACCGGAGAAGCAATTTCTGTAGCCGAGGTCGAAAGTGATCTGCCCAGTGGGGATAGCCTAATCGAGTCGCAGTTGATGGTTGAAAGTCCTCGTCTTTGGGAGCTCGACGACCCTTACCTGTATCTGGTAAAAGTGAAGGTTCAGACAGAAGGATCGCAAAGTTCACACGAAACATCGGTTCGTTGCGGCTTCAGAGAGTTTCGGGTCGTCAACGGGTATTTCCAACTGAACGGAAAACGACTATTTGTGCGTAGTACCCATACCGGGAATCATGTCCCAATCGGGATGATGCTGGCACCCCGTCAAGCTCCGGACTTGTTACGGCGCGACCTTCTTTATGCGAAGGCGTCAGGCTTTAACATGGTCCGTTTCATTTCCGGCTTGGCTTTTCCATACCAATTGGACCTGTGTGATGAAATAGGGTTGATGGTTTATGAGGAGAGTCTAGCCGCCTGGCTATTAGCTGATTCTCCCCAAATGGGGGAGCGTTTTGACCGCTCTTTGAAAGAGATGATTCTTCGTGATCGCAATCACCCCAGCCTGACCATTTGGGGAGTACTCAATGAGACGTTTGACGGCCCTATCTTCCAGCATGCGGTATCCATTCTTCCTCTCGTCCGTAATCTGGACGAAACGCGACTAGTATTACTGTCCAGTGGGCGATGGGACAATCATCCGGGAATAGGCTCCATCAGCAATCCCGGTAGTTCTGAATGGGAACACGTTTGGGGCAAGGAAGCGCCGGGGGCGGCGCCTGGTCCAAAACCTGGGAAGGACTGGATGCTCGAAAGTCTTGGAGCCGTCATCGGCGGCTATGTCGAAGGCGCAGGAGATGCGCACGTCTATCCCTTCTATGGCTTGCCGCAAACTCAAGCGGTATCTCAATTCATTCGAACACTCGGCCAGGGAACAAAACCGGTTTTCCTTTCTGAGTACGGCATCGGGAGTCTGCTAAATGCCATTCGTGAAACACGCCTGTACGAACAAGTCAAAGCGAATCCAGAACTTGAAGATTTCGCCTTGATGCAATCGATGGCTGAGAGACTGGCATCCGATTGGAGCCGCTACGGGATGGAGGGTGTCTATCCTTTTCCTGAAGACATGCTTCTCGATAGTCAGCGTCTGATGGCTCGTCAAAGGCGATTAGGTTTTGACGTCATCCGCTCTAATCCTAATATTTGCGGCTACAATTTGACCGGGATGTTAGATCATGCATTGACTGGTGAAGGACCTTGGACCTTTTGGCGAGAGTGGAAGCCCGCGATTATGGAAGCCCTGCAGGATGGGTGGGCCCCGTTGCGTTGGTGTCTGTTTGCTGAGCCAATGCATGTCTATGCAGGCCGCCCAATCAGATTAGAGGCTGTACTGGCTAACGAGGACGTGCTAAGACATGGTGAATACCCGGCACGTTTCCGAGTCATGGGGCCAGCAGGAATCGTCTGGGAGCAAGAAACGAGCGCAATAATTCGTAAAGCCCCTGCAGGTGAGTATGCTCCATTCGCAGTGCCCGTACTTACTGAAGAAGCTCGATTGAGTGGCCCTTCGGGAGCCTACACCTTCACTGCGAATTTGGAGCACGGGGGCGGTCCATTTGGCAGAAGTCTGAAGTTTTATGTTTCGGATGCCGCTGCGCTCCCACGACCCGGCCAAACCGTGCAGCTGTGGGGGATTGAAGAAAAGACAAGAGGATGGCTTGAGTCGCACGGTGTTCATTGCGAGCCGTTCAACGATTCCGCCAAACAGAACAACCCTTTGATTGTGGTCGGGAATAGAACAGAAAAGGACTCGAATCGATGGCAGGAATTGGCACGACAAATCGCCTTGGGAGGCGTTGCCATTTTTCTTTCGCCACAAGCCTTCCAGAGAGACCAGGATCCGGTGGGCTGGCTGCCGCTAGAAAAGAAAGGGAGAGTCTATCGATTTAATGATTGGCTCTATCACAAAGAATGTGTGGCTAAGCCTCACCCCATTTTTGATGGCTTACCAATTAAGGGAATCATGGACGGAGACTACTGCGGAAGTGTTGTTCCGGAATACCTATTTGAAGGGCAAGAGACGCCGGATGATATTGCCGCCGCGGCATTCGCTGTAGGTTATCCCATTCCGGGTGGATACGCCTCAGGACTCCTGATCGCCTCTTATCCACTAGGGGAGGGACGATTTATCCTGAATACTTGCAAAATCCTGGAGAACCTCGAAGTGAATCCAGTGGCGGACCGTCTCTTGCTCAACATGATCAATTATGCCGCGGAGTTGGCTAGGAAGCAGAAGGCTGAACGTCCATCCAATTTCGACGACTTACTGAGGCGAATCGCATACGCTCAGTGATCAGATATTTCTGTCAAATCTTTCCAGCAACAAAGCGCGGACACAGGGTAAGCGATGCAGAAGTGTGCTCTGGCCATGTTGTGCTACCGGCCTGAGTACTGCTATTCATAAATACGGTGACGGTAACGCCGGGTCGGTGACCCGACCTACAACTTTTTTAGGCTTGGGGCTTTCTAAAAGCCCCAAGCCCACGCGGCGCCTATCCTCAGACCCGTCACTGTAATCACGAAAAGAAGCACTTAGTTCAGGGCCAAAAAAATGTTTCTAGACCAATAAATGAGCCAAATTTTCACACTAACGCAAACCTAATCGGCAGCTTCGTTTGGTCCGTCCCCCGCCATCAGCATGCTTGGAATTTATCTCGACCACGGCTTCCCGCGTAACACCCGTCACGGCCTTGCCGTTGACCACTTTTCGCGCGAGATCAATCTCAATCGGGACCATGGCGCACGACGACGCCAACCGATCGGCTGTCTGTTGCGGACACGGGCTCATACCACTCCGATTCCGAGAGCATTTCAACAAAAGCGGCCTCGCCGGCAGTGCCTTCCTAGATGCGATCAAGCAGTGAGTCATCACAACGACTCGCCGCTCCAAGGTGGCCTTCCATTTATTCAGTAGCGGTGGTCTGTGTCACGTCCAGTGTACCCCAGTCTCGCGTTGCAATTACTTCAAGGTATTCTGCCTCAACCTTGGTCGCATGGTCATCGGAGTAGTTATGTGAGGACCATAGGTGAACCAGATCGCTCCGCAGTTTCTCCTGCCCGGCCTCGTCTAGAGAGGCGAAGGCGCGCGACATTGGGCCATAGTTGGTCCGGTAGAATTCCACAACCGCATCCGGTGGGAACGGATAGTTAAAGTGATACACATTAAGTGCACACTTCAGATCAGCTATTCCTTCACGAAAACGACCACGAACGGTGGTTTCATCCCCCCACAGCACGGGTGCGGGCATGCCGGAGGGAGCGATATGCTTGGAAATCGTTTTGAACATTTTCCCGACGAACCCACCGGGTGTCCAATTTCCCATGGCAATCATGCCCCCTGGTCGGCACACGCGCGTGAGTTCGGCCGCGACCAGATCCGGGCGAGGCGCAAACATCGCTCCGATTAAACTGATGACGGCATCAAACTGAGCATCTTGATACGGCAGCGATTCGGCATCGCCTTCTTCAAAGGCGATTTCAAGTCCCTCGGCCGCCGCGCGAGCACGGGCTTTCTCGAGCCAGTTACTGGAAATGTCGCAACCTATAACCTGTGCGCCCGCCCGCGCCGCAATCAGGGCAAGTTGCCCGGCGCCGCATCCGACATCGAGCAGCCGGGATCCTGGTGTGACGCCGAGCCGCCGGAAAAAAAGCTCCGCGCCTTTCTCCATAAAGCGGGAGAAAAGGTCGTAGTCTCCAGTCATCCATGTCTTCCTCAGGCGAATCTTAAGTTTGTCGAATTCATTGGTGCTTTGTGTCTCTCTCGCAATCGCATTCATGCTGGTTGTCTCCTATTTGAGTTGTTGGTGGCCCGCACACTTCGCGATCCAGTTCTACTATACGGCCAATAGGATCTTGATACTTGATCGGTCGTACCGGATTCTTGACACAAACGCCCAGTTCGGTGAAGCTATTAAAATGGATGTGCTTTCCGAGGTTTTGAGAGTCGTTAGACTGGAGGGGGCGCTGTTTTTCAACGCGGAGTTTTCTGCTCCCTGGTGTATCAGCGAACCCCCATCAACCGCCAAAGCGCCCTATCTTTCCCCCGGAGCGGGGCACATAATCATTTACCACTTCTTAACTGAAGGGCGTGCCTATGCCAAGCTCCCAAATGGACGACGGGAAGAGTTGATCGCCGGCGACATCGTCATTTTCCCGCACGGCGACCCCCACCGTTTGGGCAACGGCATGCCTGAAAAGCCGGTGGACTCCTTGCACGCTTTTGCGAAAAACCTGACCCAGGGACTCAAACTCGCCCGTTTTGGAGGGGGCGGCGAGATCACCCGATTCGTTTGCGGATATATGGCGTGTGAGCCACGACTGAGCGAGGTCTTTCTGGCTGGCCTACCGAAGATGCTAAAACTGCATCTTGCTAAAGAGCCGTCAGGCCAATGGCTCGAAAACTCAATCCGATTCACGGTGGATGCGGCGATCGGATCGAACGCGGGCAGCGGGTTGGTACTCGCTAAACTTTCTGAAGTACTGTTCGTGGAGACCCTCCGACGCTACATCAACGCGCTGCCTCCCAACCAGATCGGCTGGCTCGCGGGCGCCCGTGACCCCATCATCGGCCAAGCTCTTGCTCTTCTGCACAAGGAGCCCGCCCATCCATGGACGGTCGCGACATTAGCAAGACAAGTCGGTTTATCCAGAACGCGGCTGGCTGAGCGCTTCCGTCATTTTCTAGGAGAGCCCCCGATGGCTTACTTGGCCCAATGGCGGCTGAAATTGGGGGCGGAGATTCTTCAGTCGACCGAGAGCAGCATTGCGGAAGTCGCTGCGGCGGTAGGCTATGGCTCGGAAGCGGGATTCAACCGGGCGTTCAAGCGGGAGTATCATTGTCCTCCGGCGCAATTCCGTCGCAAGCGTAAGGCAATAAATGCCCCGCTCTCTCAAAAGGGCCAACGGCACGGCCGATAGCATCCTTGGATTTCGTGTACCTAAAACTCGTTCTTAGGTATTCACGGCGTTCCCATAAAGTCAGCGAAGGCGTCAGGTGATCGTCAAAACGGAAAATCGGCAAGATCTATTTCGCCTTTTCACTGAATATTTTTCAAGGATGCCGCCCGGGAAACGTCTTTATCGGAAACTGACGAGCGTGCTGCCCACAATTGGGTTGCCGTATCATTCCGGCACGGCTCCATTGCGCCCAATGGTATAGCCTTTACCCTGGTAATGAACCTTCATGAGCTTTGCATTCGAGTCAAACTCCGTCAGTCGGGATTGGATACGGATCCCGTCATACAAGCTCAAGTCCGCACCGAAAATCGAATCGATGACCAGATCTGTAAAGCTTCCTCCCGAGACAATGCACCAATCGTTTCCATAAGGCTGTTCAATCGGGCATTTGAAGGCCCCCCCATTTTCTGGCGGAAACACAGTCTCGACAATATGAGCCTGGCCGATGGGTCCTTGATTCATCGTCTTCGCCAGACCTTTGACCCAGGCCGACACCTTTGCTGCTGGGTCGACCTTATAGAGCCCTTTGGCGGTCATAGAAGGCCAGGCCGCATAGGCCCCCAGCCAGCTGTGGTCGGCACGCAAATTCCAGGTAGCGTCCACATCATAAGGTGAGAGCGCGTGCATCCATAGCGGCGTGTACAATTCATTCCAAAAGAATCGACTCATTTCTTCCTTCTGCTTTTTGCTGAGATCCGAAGACATCGTATCCAGCAATGTGAGCAGGTCGTAGCAATGACGGACTTCATTATACGTCCCATCCGGCTGGCCGCATCTCCACCAACCTTTGCCGTCGACATAGAGCAGTCGGTTGATTCTTGCCGCCAAATCTTTAGCCTCCGCCTTTAACTGGACCGCTCGGGAATCCCCGCGCTTCTCCAGCATGGAAGCTACAAACCTCATCCCATAGACATTTCCAGAATTCATTGCCGGAACTTCGTGAATCCAAGTGCTGACAACTTCGAGGACGTTATCGAGCTTGCCGTAGTCAGCCAATCCTCGGCCGAGCTTGTCAAGCTTCTTCCAATAGAGGGCATGCTCAACAAGATAATCAAGCACGGGTTTCCCCTGGACCAATTTGTCGAGCCAGCCAAAATCTCCGGTTACACGCAAATAGTTTTCAGAACACCTGAGGATCCCCATGTCGTTCACCGCGTACCAGGGACCTACACCCTTCCCGGTAAGGAAATCCGTAGCTAGGTGCTGGTGCATGTCCTGCACGAGCCAGTTCTCAATCAGCCGGCGCAGTGCCTGGGGGTCAAGCAGGGCGATGCTGAGCGAGGTCAGCATGGCGTCCCAGATGAAACTCAGCGTCGGTGTAAAGCGCGGAATAGTCAGGTACGTGGGGCCATAGAGGCATTCAGGCGAATCCCGGCGAGTAATCAGGAGACTGGTAAAACCTGCGTAATAGAGTTTCCAGAGAGACTTATCGTTGGTCATAAGTCGTGGCAAGTGACCCGAGAATTCCGAATTCCCAGGTGTGAACGCTGACCGCAGAATTTCCGTGAAGCGCTCTTCATTCCCTTTCACAAGGTGCTCAAAACCAGCCTGTTGTTGATCGTAGGAGTCGAGTAACTTGACTGTGTCTTCGCCAATAAGATTCAAGTAATGAAACGTGCGCGTCTCACCGGGATTCAGGGTCAATTCGTAGACGAGCATGCGACTGTGCTCAATCTGACTTGGCCGCGGAGTAACCCCCTGGATAGAAACCGCTTTGCTTTGCTGCGCTTCAAATATAAGGCAGCCATGGGACTCGCTGGGAGTCAGTTTGTTATCCGCCTCGGCTGGAGAATTGACAAACCATGGTTTGTCACGCTTGACGGTGACACCGGCGCGCAGGTCGTAGCCGAGGACCACTGATTTTCGCTGACCACTCTCATTCTTGATCTCAAGAAGTTGGCCGACCGCACGCTGCTTGGTTGGCATATAGGTCTGAGTCTTGAATCGGAGGCCTTGGACTGTGGTCTCGCGCACAACCCGGTGGGGATACCAGGTGTAGGCCACCATTCCCGCCGGGGGAGGATAGGAGTTTAGAATGCGGCCATCTAAAAACAGTTCGCAGGTGACAAGGTTTCCAGGACTAAAAGGTATTTCTGGAACACCGCAACAAGCAAATGGAGGAAATGAGATTGCGGTGATCCCGGAAACTGAGCGAATGGACTGAAGATAACCCCATTCATTCTGGACTGCCGGAGGACTGAACAAGTCTCGATGGTGGTGTACCAAGCGGTCGCTGGCAAGATCGGCAAGCTTCGGAATCTCAGGCAGCAATTGCCCCTTTGCCGCGGCTGAATGTCCTGACCTGGACATGGCAACAGGCAATGCAGTGCCGAAAGTTCCCAGCTTCAAGAACAAACGACGATTGAAGGAATGCTTGGGTGGATGGACAGTCAAATGAAGGTTTTTGGTTTGCATGAGACGATTCTCCTGTTGTCAAGGCTATAACCCAACCGCGATTCGGCGGCACATCTCGGGATTGCCCTCGAGTTACGCCGTTTTGGGAAACTAACCTACTGTTGGCGATTTGCCTCCGTTGACATCAACTCTTAGATTCGTTACTCTCGCTTGACTCTGCGGTGATACCGGTGCTGCACCAAGGACCCATCGAAGTAGAGTTACAATGATAGAGAAAAGTTCAAAATCATAAAAGCCACGTTTGATTCAACTGAAGAATCCCGGATCTTTGCCCCTTTTATCCAAATCCAATTCCCGAGTGATTCAATGAAAATTATCCCGTTTTGCGGTTACCGCTTTAACTCTTCAAAGATCCAATCGCTTGATGAGGTGATCTCTCCTCCCTATGATCAGTACAAGGAGGGGATGGATGATCGCCTGTACAATCGCCATCCTTACAATATTGCGCGGATCATTATGAATAAGGAAACCTCTTCCGATTCTGAGAAGGATAATCGATACACTCGTTCCCAGGCTGTCCTAGATCAATGGATTCGGGATGGAATCTTCTTACAAGATCACGTCCCCGGTTTTTATCCCTATTTCCAAAACTATCTCGTCGAAGGCGAAGAACGGTGCCGCAAGGGCTTCCTTGCATTAGGAGAGGTCACGGACTATTCTGAGCGAATTGTGCTCCCTCATGAAAGAACATTGGCAAAGCCTAAGCAAGATCGCTTGAATCTGCTGCGGGCAACCCTTGCCGATACGGGACTGGTCTTCATGTTATACAGCGACCCTGCCGGAGAAGTTGAGAATCTGTTAGATCAAGCTACGTCCAGTGCGCCCCTCATGAGTGCTCTGGACCTGAACGAGGAGGTCAATCAACTCTGGCGGATAACGGACACTGCTCTAACCGGAAAAATCCAGGAGATGATGTCGAACAAGAGCGTCATTATCGCAGACGGTCATCACCGTTATGAAGTCGCTCAGATGTTCCAGGAAGAGGTCAAACCGCGAATCGCCCAAGATCCGCGCTGGGAAAAGTACCGATACAAGATCATGAGCTTTGTGCGACTCGAATCCGCCGGCATCACCATTTTCCCCATTCACCGTTTGGTTCATAGCTTGAAAGGTTTCAGCCCAGCGAGTTTGATTGAACGTCTTAGAGATTCCTTCGTCGTTGAAGAATATCCCTACGGCCCCGACAATCAGATATCCACCCTTGACTTCATCGTCGCGCTCTCCCACAAACAGCAACACGCTGGAGCGAACGCTTTAGTCGTCTACTTGCCTTCCCTGCGTCGGTTTTTATTGCTTAAACTCAGGGCAAGCGGACTCGAACGCGTCCAATGGCCTGCAGATAAGAGTGAAACCTGGAGGAAGCTCGATGTCTCGATTCTTCAGGTCATGATCTTGGGGGGACTGCTCGGAATAACGGATCAGCAACTCACTGATCAGAGCCACCTGGAGTACGCGAGCCAGCACGAAGAAGCCGTCAGGATGGTCGATAAGAAGGGTTACCAGTGCGCTTTTCTCTTAAACCCGACGCCAGTCGAAATGGTGAAAGCGGTCGTTGAAGCAGGAGATGTCCTTCCCCAAAAATCGACCCACTTCCATCCCAAGCTAATGGAAGGACTCGTCTTCGCCAAACATATTTAAGGGACGACTACGATTATGAATGGCCGCAAATGAACGCAAATAAACGCGAATATTGAAGCTCTCGAAACTCCCGATGCCCAAAGCAAGATCGAAGCATATTCGATTGTTTGCGCGTCGAACTTTCAAAATCCCTGCAAGCAACTGCGGGGTTTGACATGGGAGACCTATTTGCGTTTATCCGCGTTTATTCGCGGCCATTTATTTCATCCATGCCCAAACCAGCCCAGTGAGCTAAGCTTCCTCGAGATTGTAGCCGCTTTCGCCGTGTTGAGAACTATCAAGACCCTCAATCTCCTCATCAGCCGTGACGCGCAATCCTACCAGAAGGTCGACGACTTTAATGATGACCAGGGACATGACGATGCAGTAAATCCAGGTGACAAGGACCGCCACGACCTGATTGAGCAATTGTTTAGGATTTCCGTAGAAAAGCCCGTTCGCTGCGGCCGAGTTGATCGCAGTGGACGCAAATAGGCCGGTCAGCAGAGCGCCTACAGTCCCCCCGACACCATGAACGCCAAACGCATCGAGTGAGTCATCGTATCCAAGTCGATTCTTCATGTACGAGGTTGCCAGGAAGCAAACAAAGCCAGTCACTGCGCCAATGGCCAGTGCGCCCATGGGGCTCACGTATCCAGAGGCGGGGGTAATCCCCACGAGTCCGGCAACCGCCCCAGACACAGCGCCTAAGGCACTCGGTTTTCCCTTAAATACCCACTCGGCCAAGGTCCAGGCCAGAGTGGCGGAAGCAGCTGCAAAGTGAGTGGCAATGAAGGCGCTGGCGGCCAAACCGTTTGCAGCGACCGCGCTCCCTGCATTAAAGCCAAACCAACCAAACCAGAGAAGACCTGTCCCCGTCAAGGTCATCGTAAGATTGTGTGGAATAAATGGTTCGCTCCCAAATCCCAAACGTCGGCCGATGACCAACGCGACAACCAGCGCGGACACTCCTGAGCTGATATGCACTACGGTTCCACCGGCAAAGTCGAGTGCTCCAAAAACGGCTGCTGGATCCCCGTAACGCAACCACCCTCCCTTCCCCCAAACCCAGTGGGCCAAGGGATCATAAACAAACGTGGCCCAGAGAATCATAAACAGGAGCATCGCGCTGAACTTCATGCGCTCGGCAAACGCTCCCGTAATCAGGGCCGGGGTGATGATCGCAAACATCAATTGAAATACCATATAGACCTGATGCGGAATTGTTCCAGCATAGCCATAGGGATCGGGATCGGCTCCAACGCCATTCAAAAAACTCCATTTAAATCCTCCCCAAAATGAACCTTCATGGAAGGACAGACTGTAGCCGTAAAAAGCCCACAACACACTGATGACAGCCACAAGGATGAAGCTCTGTAACATGGTCCCCAACACATTTTTGCGGCGAACCATCCCTCCATAGAATAAAGCAAGTCCCGGAGTCATCAGCAGGACCAATGCGCTTGAAGTCAGCATCCAAGCAGTGTCTCCGGTATCAATCTTAGGAGCAGGGGTTGTCGCCGCCACCGTTGGTGCGGCCGTTTCCGTCGACTGAAGGGCCAGCGCAAAAGAAGGGACCAACACCAGCAAACAAAGGATCAGAAACAAAAAACGGGAAAGGAGAGAATACTTTGGAGAATTCATATCTCAAACCTCGATTCGGAATTTGTGTCACTCAGAAACCTTCTATGAGAACCGACTCTTTATCGTTCCTTCTTTGTTTCGATTTGTGGATGCGTCATTGCATCCCGACCGAAGCATCTGTTATCTTCCCAATTTCAAACCCGCGGTTCTCCGTTGAACCACGTTGTAAATAGTGGATTTGCCGAATTGAACTCGTGTTGCTCAAGCACTAGGAAGTACGGGGCCAGACGGCAGTTTCAGGAACCGCAAGACGATCGTATCATGCTCACAGAAAATGATTGTGAGGGCGAAAACATTCAAACGACTCGAATAATAGGCGAACGATTTGAGATTATGCCAGCAGTTCCCGGATTGTCTAGATTTTTTTTCGAAAGTCCTGAAGCCCGGTCGGCGAGTCCTCATCGGGCGGAATTTCCTTTACCCCTGTGAGGCATCGACGGTAGAATTTTTCCGGTCCCGGCCAAAGGACGCCGGTTGGGGATGCAATTCCTGGTAGCCCGGTAAATGCCCTGACTATTGTCCTTGTGAAGGGTCGCATGCCCGGATAAAACAGGTAAAGACTCGGGTCATTATTGAAAACAGATTCCCGTCGTCGCAACACGATATGCGTTTTGGTGAGTGGAGGGCTTGACAGTTGTGTTCTGGTGGCCCGAATGGCAGAGCTTCACTCTGAAGTTTACCCTGTTTACGTCCGGAGCGGGCTCTTATGGGAACCCGTTGAAATTTATTGGATCGAAAAATTCTTCAATCGGCTAGGCTCCGGATCCATCTTGCCTTTAAAACAAATTGCCCTGCCGTTGGAAGATCTCTATGGCGGCCACTGGAGCACCACCGGGAATGAAACTCCCGATTATCGGTCTGACGACCTGGAGGTTTATTTGCCTGGGAGAAATCTACTTTTGTTGTCAAAGACCGCAGTTTTTTGTGCCATGAATCAGATTCCGACCGTGGCAATGGGTCTTTTGAAGGGCAACCCTTTTTCTGACAGTTCGCCGAATTTCCTCAAGCGCTTTGCCGAAAATGCAGAACTCGCTTTGGGCATGCCACTCCAGATCCTTACCCCTTTCTCGAATTATTCCAAGCCGGACGTTATCGCATTGGGCCGTCACCTTCCCTTACACTTGAGTTTCTCTTGTATTCACCCTATCGGAGATCTCCATTGTGGCGCCTGCAATAAGTGCGCGGAACGCAGGCGGTCCTTCAAAATCGCAAAGGTCGAGGACAGGACCGAATATTCCGCCACTCCACCGCTTGATGGATAAGCGCGGACTCGACGGTTCCCCTTTAAGTTATTTTGGCGAAAAAATTTTGAGCACCATGTTAAAATTTTCAGAAATTCCGATTGAAACAAAAACAACCGTCCTGGGAAAGATCCACGAGGAACTGCAGTCCGCCCCAGTGCTTCAAGCTCTCCTCGAAAACGTCAATCTTCTCATCCAGGAGGAATTCGAATGTTCGGAGATTCTCGTCTCCATTTTTGATTTCTACCGTGATGAATTGGTCTACTACTCTCCGGGGAGCGAGCCGGTTCTCACGGAGTTTAAGCTAAAGGTGGGAGAAGGCTTGGCAGGGGTCGTGGCCGCCAGCCATCTCTCTCGACGCGTCGAGAGCTTACAGGAATACGGCCCTTCACGAACAATCTTCCAGGCCTTCGGGGTGACATCTGAACATGTGCTGGCTTCGCCTCTCATTCGCCGAGGCGAAGTCCTCGGGGTTGTTGAAGTGTTTTTCTCGGAACAATCCACTCGCTTTACCGAGGCGGAATTGCGCTACCTGAGGGTGATTTCCTACCAGATTGCAACAGGATTGAACTATTTCAGACTGCGCGAGCAAACCGAACGGATTAGCTTGGAAGAGAAGAAGCTGGCTGAAGTCAGCGAGAAAATTAGCGCGTCTCTCGAGCTCGATGAACTATTGGACTTGATTATCGACTCCTTGCGCGCTCTGATCCCTTATGACGCCGCCGGGATCTATTTGTTAGAGCGAAGCACCAAAGATATTCAACGCATGGTCGTGTATGGTTATGACCAGACGGTGGAGCAAGACGAACTGATGCAGGCGGGACGAGAAGCGCTGCAGGTGGTGATCAAAACGGAAAAGGCGGTGATTTTGAAAGAGGGACGCCAGTCTCAGGAGCCGACCAGCCTGGAGAGGAAGTTGAATTCGGCGATGGTGGCTCCCATCTTTAGTAACAAGAGGATGATTGGGGTGTTCACGCTGGAGAGTCGTGAACCCGATGTCTACACGGCTTATGATTTGGAGCTTTTTGAAAAATTTACCAATCAGGTGGCCATTTCAATTGAAAAGGCACGTCTCCATCGCGAGTTGCTGAGCAAGAAACGACTCGAACAGGAAATTTCGATTGCACGGGAAATTCAAAAGAGTTTTCTTCCCGCTCAAAATCCGCAAATCAAAGGCTTTGAAGTCGCAGGGCTCAATCTGCCGTCGCGTCTTGTCAGCGGAGATCACTATGATTTCATCAAGATAGTCGAAGGACAATGGGGGTTAGTGGTCGGAGACGTGTCGGGCAAAGGGATTCCTTCCGCCCTGATCATGGCCAGCTTCCGGGCCAGCCTCTTGGCGGAGATTCGTAATAATTATTCAATCCGGACGATAATGGCCAAAGTCAACCAACTTCTGTGGGAGAGTACGGATTCTAATCAGTTTGTCACCGCTTTTTATGGCGTGCTGGATGAAAAGCGCCGCATACTGACCTTCTGTAATGCCGGTCACACTCCTGGTCTTTTGATCCACGCTGACGGAAGCTCAACCCAGCTTGAGACCGGGGGGCTCATCTTGGGAGCGTTTGCCGACGCCAGTTACTGGGAAGGGTATGTCCAGATCCAGCCAAACGAAATCCTGCTGCTTTATACTGATGGGGTTACGGAAATTTACGATAAGAATGAAGAAGAATTTGGGGTCGAACGGCTCCTCGAACTGGCCAGTACTCATCGATCTTTAAGCGCTCAAGAAATTACCCTCCTGGTCAAAGAGAAAATCCTCGAATTTGCGGCCGATGGCACGATTCAGGACGATTTCACTTTGCTGGTTCTCAAATCCACAGTTTAGGGGGTTGACTCCCAGCTAATCTCCGGTATTCCAATAGCCTGTCATCCACGGCCTAACTCGGATTGCTCACCACCAGCGCCGCATGAGGGCATGCGGCCTACAACCCTTGTAGGCATGAAGCATTCTCAATGATTCATCCCCGCCCGGCGAAAGGCATTCCTCAAAAACACAGTGTGTCTGTTTTCACTGGCGGTAAAAATTCGGTTTAACGACCCCTGCCCAGAAGGACTATCGGGATGGTCTGTAAGATGATCTTTAAATCCAGAAACAGTGACCAGTTATCGATATAATGAAGATCCAGTCGCATCCATTCTTCAAAATCAATCTCGTTTCGCCCTTGCACCTGCCAGAGACAGGTCAACCCGGGTTTCATTCGCAAGCGTCTTCGCTGCCAGCGCTCGTACCGTTCGACTTCCTCGGGAAGCGGGGGCCGCGGCCCGACAAATGACATATCCCCTTTCAAAATGTTGATCAATTGAGGAAGCTCGTCCAGACTGAATTTCCTCAGCCATCTTCCTAGTGGAGTGCATCGCGGGTCTTTACTGAGCTTAAATACGGGCCCTGTCATTTCATTTAAATGTTGGAGATCATCCCGGACCTCTTCGGCATTCGAGATCATGGATCGGAACTTAAATAAGTCAAATCTTCTGCCTCCCAGCCCGCAACGCACTTGCGTAAAGATAGCAGGCCCTCGGGAAGTCAATTTGATGAGAATGGTAATCAGGAGCAACAAAGGGAAAAGGGCGACCATGAAGAGGGACGCCAATAGAAGATCGATCGTGCTTTTGATAAAAAGAAGATAGTCGTTTTCTGGGGTCGTCGAAAACGTCAGCAGCGGAAGGCCTTTGAGAGCTTCTAAATAGATTTTCGACGTGACATGAGGGAAAAAGCTGAGCATGACCCGAGTCTTGATTCCATCCTCTTCACAGAGGAGAAAAATCTCTTCCAGGCGAGCTAAGGCTTCTTTTGATACGGCAAAAATTACTTCATCGATAACATGCTCGTTCAGGACTGTAGGGACCATGTCCAGGGGAATGAGCGAATACCTCTTAAGTCTTTCGTCCAGCAGAGCTTGGGGTGATTCTTGCACGACGCCCACGAGCTTATATCCCCATTGTTGTGCCGCCTCGAGCACTTCTGCGACTTCCCCTGCCCTTTCCTCTGTTCCCACGATCAGCACCCGTCTCTCCCCGGCAAGGATCCTCTTAAAATGGCTGGCGCCGGACTTTGTGAAGTAGCGGAAACCAGACAGGAACATGAAATTGATCACAGCGAAGATAACGATGAAGGGACGACTAATAAAATCGTACTTGAGGATAAAGATGGCTGCACTGATCAGAACCGTTCCTGTAATAACTGTTAACAGAATCTCCTGCGTCACTTCAACCCAATCTTCCGCAAAGTCAGCCTTTCTCTGGCGGACCAGGAAAAATAGGATGATCCACAACAGGATGACCACTATCAACAAGCCTAGGTAGTCCTTAAATGGGAAAACCTTGCCAAAAAACTCGCCCGGAAGCTGAGTTCGAAGGTAGTAGGCAGCAACAAAGGAAAGTGCTGTAACGAAGGACTCAAAGAGTGCGTAGGTGGCAACTGCAATGCGGTACTTTTTCTGAATCATACGCCGATTCGTTGCTCTTCACATCAGGAGCGGAGGTGAATATGAGGAAAGCCACTCGGAGGGGAGAGCCATGCCTCGAATAGTAAGAGGCCCAAGACGCTTTATCTTCTAAACTAACAGCAAGAACAGAAAATTCCGTTCAATGATTAAGCTCATTTTTTGGACGAATTTGCCGACTAAATGAATGGCGAGTCTAGCCCAGGCGAAAAGAATTGTCAATTTGTGCAGTCTTTGATTTATGATGTAAGATAAATAGAATGACACAGTAACGGCGATTCATAGTTTTAAAGACTAGACTAGTCACGTTAAAGAAAATTGAGATTGAGAAGTTCGACCTTCCTTTACGATTACGAACCTGTTACTCAAAGATACGAATTAACAGTTAACATGATGAAAATAAATTGCCTTAGAAGACTCTTGGTCGCCCTGCTGCCCATTCTCTTCTTTGCCGGCTGTGCTACCTCTAAGGCCTTTAAACAGGGGGTAGAGTTCGAGAGGGAGCAAAAGTACGATGAGGCGTTAGCCTATTTTTCTAAGGCGCTGGAACAGAATCCTGGAGATTTCACTTACCGGGCTGCTTACGATCATGCCCGAAGCTCGGCTGCGATTTATCACGCGGATTTGGGACGAAAACTGCGTGAGGCTGGTAATAGCGAAGGTGCTTTGGCTGAGTATCAGTTGGCTGCCAAAATTGATCCATCGAATCGGCTGGTTGACCAGGAAATTAAGGCGACCGAGAAACTCATTAAAGAAAACAAGGATAAAGAAGAAATCGAGCGACATAAGCTCGTCGATATGATCGAAAAAAGTAAATTCTCTACTGCCCGAGATTTACTTACATTTGCGAATAGTGCCCCCATCTCTTTAAAATTGACCGGGGACCTGAAACGGGCCTATGAGTCAATTAGTAAAGTCAGCGGGATCAACGTCATTTTCGATTCGGATCTGGGAAATCGCTTGACTCAGCAAGTGCCGGTTGATTTGAACAATGTAACGGCGATCGAAGCCCTTGATCTTCTGGCGCTGCAGACCAAAACTTATTGGGCCGTTGTCAATAAGAACACCATCATCGTTACCAATGACAATCAGCAGACCCGCCAATTCTATGAAGAGCAAGTGATCAAAACCTTTTACCTCGGAAATTCGCTGGCGACAGCCGACCTGCAGGAAATCTTGAACACACTGCGAACCTTACTCGACTTACGAAAAGTTGGCGTGATCAATAGTCAAAATGCGATCGTGATTCGTGACACACCTGACAAGATCGCAATGGCTGAGAAGATCCTTCAATCCATCGACAAGGCCAAGCCAGAGGTGCTTATTGAGGTGAGTCTTGTTGAGGTAAATAGAGAACGGCTAACGGATCTCGGAGTTTCACTGCCCACCTCGATCCAAGGGGTTAACCCGCCCGGAAGTACAGGTCAAACAGTCTCCATCAAAGATTTCTCAAAATTGGGCAGCGGCAATTTTTATGTCACCGTTCCATCAGCCACATTCCATGAAAATATAAAAGGTGGCCGGGTCCTGCAAAACCCGACCCTTAGAGCCGCAGATGGTAAGAAAGCCACCTTGCGGATTGGGAAGCAGCAGCCGGTCGCATCGGGCAGTTTCCAGCCCGTGTTTGGAGGCACCGTTGGTGGAACCCCGGTCGTTCAATTCACAACGATTAATGTGGGTGTGGATATGGATTTGACTCCTAGAGTCATGATGAACCGGGATATTGCCATGAATGTCCATGTGGCGATCAAGGCAATCGTGGGTTTTGAAACGTTAAGCGAGAATAAGTATCCCATTCTCGCCAATCGTGAAGTGGAGCACGAAATCCGTCTCAAAGAGGGAGAATCCAGTATCATTGCTGGAATTCTTTCCGAAGAGGACCTCACGACGACAGAAGGAATCCCCGGAATAGATAGGGTTCCCATTCTTAAGTATCTTTTTGCGACTGAAAAGAGAGACAAGAATCAAGTTGAAGTCATCATCGTCATCACCCCCCACATTGTTCGGCTCCCCGATATTCAGGAGGTTGACCTAAAATCGCTCTCTATTCTGGGTTCGGGGACCAATCCTCGGTATATCGGGAAACCTCCTCGACTCGGTAGCAGTGAGCCTGCCGCTAAATCCCCGACAGACGCGGCTGCTTCAACGGCTCCGGCTCCTTCGGTAGTGCCTCAAGATGATACTTCTCAGCTAGCCCAGCCCCGCACTGCGCCTGCGGACAACCAGCCTGCTCCTCGACTGGCCTTTTTGAAAATGGAGTCGTCCAATCCTGAAGTTCCTGTGGGGGGCAAATCCTTTGTGACCATTTCCTTTGAGAACGCGCAAAATGTCAGCAGCCTTGATCTCGCTCTTTCTTACGATCCAAAGGTTCTGAAGCTTCTCGAAGTGCAGGAGGGCGGATTGATGACCCAGGATGGCAGGCCGAGTACTCTAGTGCCTAGTATTGAGAATGAAACCGGTAAATTCAGCGCGACACTGAACCGGATGGCAGATGCTCCCGGGGTTACAGGAACAGGCCGACTGCTCCTGTTGGTGTTTCAAGGCACAGGCCCGGGGGTTTCTCCGATTAACTTTAGCCAGGCGACCATCCTTGATGGGACGAAATCCATGTTGCCGGCGAGTTCCTCAGGCACTCAAATTACGGTAAAATGAAGGTTTAGAAGGTGATGTGGACAGAGTCGGGAGGACACCTTCTTGCGAAGCACCCGAAATTCGAAATCCAGAATACTCACCCTAACAAGCCAGGCAGGCCTGACGCTCATTGAGTTGATTTTTACGGTTGCGATTGTGTGTATCCTGTCCATGGCCGCTTTGCCTCTGGCGCGTGTGACGATCCAGCGTGAAAAAGAAGTGGAGTTACGCCGAAATCTGAGAGAAATACGAGAGGCCATTGACCGGTATAAAGATGCTTCTGACCGTGGTTTCGTCGAATTAAAGTTTGGAAGTGAAGGCTACCCGCCTGACATGGAAACACTGGTCAAAGGCGTGGCTCAACTCAATGCAGTCGACAAGAAGCTGAAATTCCTGCGCCGGATTCCAAGGGATCCCATGACTGGGAATACGGAATGGGGGTTGCGATCCTCCCAGGACAGCCCTGACTCCAAGAGCTTTGGCGGGCAGAATGTTTACGATATCTTTAGCAAAAGCACGGGTACGGCACTCGATGGGTCGAAGTACGCGGATTGGTAGAAACAACTGGAGCATCCTGTTCAATGATGAGGGTCTTATTGGCTGAAGTGGCATCTCGCGGAATGGAAGTTCTCCCCACCAACGCCGGCGCTGACTCGGAGCAGGTCTGTCACATCCGGCGGCAAAGTGGAAATCGGAAGAAGCGTCATTTAACGACCAAAGGATTCACCTTAATTGAACTCATGATGGTCCTTACGGTGATTTCCATCCTGGTCAGTATCGCGATCCCTATTGCCAGTTCCGCGATCCTTCGTGCTAAGGAGGGTGTTCTCAAGAGTAACCTCCATACACTTCGGACGCTGATCGATCAATACACAGCAGACAAACATAAAGCCCCGCAATCCCTGGAGGATCTCGTGAGCGCAGGATATCTCAGGGGCATCCCAAAGGATCCGGTTACGAACTCGAGCTCGACCTGGCAGGTCGTGATGGAAGATTCTTCCTTGTACCCGGATCAAACAGAAACAGGCATCTTCGATGTGAAGAGCGGTTCGAACGCCATTTCGACTGAAGGAACCCCTTACAGCGATTGGTGAGCAGAAAGCCCGCCTGACTCCGCTTCCACGAGGCTTGCGACGATTTTTAGATCTCTCCACCGACCATTCCAATTCTTTTAACGTCAAAGGTAGACACGATTGACGCGCTTTCTGCGCCAATCCTGGGCCTGTGTCGCGCGATTGTGCGGGTTAGGCTGATCCGAGTCCATCGCTGGTCAATCGTGGCTACCCTTTAGCTTGTCGGCCAATGCATCGATGGGCTGGGATCGGAATTTACAGGTCGCTCCTCTGGAGCTTTCAGGACAGCTGACCCCTGCTTACTATAAACCGGAGGCTCCTATCGGAGCCAACACGTTGAAGGTAGCGTGGAGTCGATTTTTGACTCTGCGGCTTTTTAAAACGGGTGAGGAGAAAGGCCGCGGCGCGGCGACCTGTCTATAGAACCTAATGTTCGGTAAAAAACAAAGCTCCGTCAGGAGCGGCCGGTTTGCTCAGCGGAAGGGGGAAGAAGACTGGAATCCGCAAACGCTAACGGACGACGCCCTCGGGAGAACTGCTCGCGGTCGCGTAAAGCTTCTTAGGAATTCTTCCTGCCAAATACGCCAATCTACCCGCCCGCGTTCCATAATTCATCGCCTCGGCCATGGCCACAGGATCTTGCGCCAGCGCAATACCGGTATTCATGAGAATGCCATCAACCCCCAGTTCCATGGCGATGGTCGCATCGGAAGCCGTCCCTACTCCGGCATCAACGATCAAAGGGACATCTTGAATCATCTCGCGAAGAATCCGGATATTGGTCAAGTTTTGAATTCCCATGCCAGAGCCAATAGGTGCACCCAATGGCATGACCGCCGCCGCTCCAGCCTCAATCAAGCGCCTAGCTGTGACAATGTCATCATTGGTGTAGGGCAACACGACGAACCCCTCTTTGACCAAGATTTCAGTGGCTTTCAAAAGGCCAACATTGTCAGGAAATAGTGTCCTTTCATCTCCGATGACTTCCAGTTTAACCCAATTGGAAAGCCCGACTTCTCTGGCTAAACGTGCCGTCCGTACGGCTTCATCGGCTGAATAACAGCCCGCCGTATTCGGCAGAATGAAGTACTTCTTGGAATCAATTGAATCCAACAAGGATTCTTTATTTCGATCCGACACATTAACCCGGCGTACCGCAACCGTAACGACCTCCGCTCCGGAAGCCTCCAACGCTTGGGCCATCTGCCCCAATGTCGCATATTTTCCAGTACCGACCATGAGCCGCGAACGAAACTCTCGACCTGCAATCTTAATTTTGTCGTTATTCATCATGCCCTCATTCGAAAGATTCATCTTCCGCTCTACACATTAAATATTAACGCAATTAAAGTCCAGTGCATCGTTGGAGGGTTTCGTTTGACCGCGCTCTGAATTCACGTTAAGTTGCTAAGAGTTCTCAGTTAAAGCTTGAAGGGAAAACACGTGACCCACTCTCCCCCAGCCGGCAGCAAACCTCAGTTTACAAATCGTTTGATCGATGAGACCAGCCCCTATCTTCGACAGCATGCGCATAACCCAGTCGACTGGTATCCCTGGGGGACAGAAGCTTTAGAAACGGCCCGCCGATCGGACAAACCCATATTGTTAAGCATCGGCTACTCTGCTTGTCACTGGTGCCATGTCATGGAGCGAGAATCATTCGAAAATGAATCCATCGCTGGATTGATGAATGAATTCTTCGTCAACATCAAGGTGGACCGGGAAGAACGCCCAGACCTGGATTCCATCTACATGGGTTACGTGCAGATGACTACTGGCAGCGGGGGCTGGCCCATGACTGTTTTCTTAACCCCCGACCAAATTCCCTTTTTTGGCGGGACCTATTTCCCTCCGGACGATCGTTACGGGCGTCCCGGGTTCACCCGGCTCTGTTCAGCGGTCAGTCAGGCTTACCGCACTCGCAAAAATGAAATCACCGCCTCGGGTCCCGAAATCGTCGAAGCACTGCAGAAGATGAATAAGCTGCCAGAAGGGCGGGCATTGAATGGTATCGAAACCCTTAACCTAGCTTTTCAACAGCTTTCCGAGCGATTCGATTGGGTGAACGGGGGCTTCGCGGGGGCACCAAAGTTTCCGCCTTCCATGAATCTGGCTTTCTGCCTGCGATATTACCTCCGAACAGGCCAACCTGCGGCGTTGGATTTCGTAAAACTGACTCTGGACAAAATGGCTTCAGGAGGGATGTATGACCAGATTGGCGGAGGTTTTCATCGCTATTCCGTGGACGATCACTGGCTGGTTCCTCACTTCGAGAAGATGCTCTATGACAATGCCTTATTGAGCCGGGTCTATCTTGAGGCTTATCAATTCACGGGGGAAGAAAGCTACAAGAAAATCGTGGTAGAGATTTTGGAATACGTTCAACGGGAGATGACAGACCCTACAGGCGGGTTCTATTCCAGCCAGGATGCCGATAGCGAGGGTGAAGAGGGCAGGTACTTTGTATGGACCCCAGACGAAATGATGATGATCTTGGGGAATGAGTTGGGGCACCTATTTTGTTCCTTCTATGATGTGACTCAGGGAGGGAATTTTGAGGCAAAAAACATCTTGAATACCCCCCACGCTCGCAAAGATGTGGCCCAAGAAGCGGGAATTTCCGTTGAAGAACTGAATGCAAAGCTCGAGGAGGGACGGAGACGATTGCTGGTTGAGCGAGAAAAAAGAGTCAAGCCCGGCCGGGATGAGAAAATTCTGACGAGTTGGAATGGGTTGATGCTCGCGGGTTTCGCACTCGCCGGACGAATCCTGGAACGGGAAGACTTCTTAAAAACCGCGCGAGAAAATGCTCACTTCATCCTTCAGCGCATGCGGAGGGATGGAAAGCTCCTCCGGGTCTATAAAGATGGACAGGCAAAGATACCCGGCTATCTTGAAGACTATGCTAATCTGATTGAAGGCCTACTCACGCTTTACGAAGTCACAGGAGAGTCGAACTGGATAGAGCCGGCCGAAGTCTTGACCGATTTACTGCTTGAGCAGTTCTGGGATCCGAACGAGTCCAGTTTTTCATTAGCGGGGAAAGACCATGAACGTCTCATTACTCGCGTGAAAGATTATTACGATAATGCGACCCCTGCGGGAAATTCAGTTGCCGTGATCAACCTCCTCCGGTTTTCTGTTCTAAGCGGAAAAAAGCGCTATCGAGAAATCGCACAATCTGTTTTGGATACGATGGCTGCGGCTTTGACTCATTATCCTGGAGGGTTTGGGTATCTGTTGCTCGGCGTTGATTTTCTCGTCGGTCCGGTCAAAGAGTTTGCCCTGGTTGGAGAAATGGGAGACCCCAGAACCCGAGAATTGTTGAGCGCTATCTTTCAGGAATTTCTGCCCAACAAAGTCCTCGCCTTTTCCGCTGGGAAAGTATCGGCAAAGACGAACCTATTTCCGTTGCTGGAAGGAAAAACGCTCGTGGGCGGAAAGCCCGCGGTTTATGTATGCGAGAATTACACCTGCAGGGCACCGGTCGATTCCAAGGAGGAGCTAAAGAGTCTCCTCAGTCGGTCGCCGCCAACGTGAGCGGATGGTGGACGAGAAGGGGATCGAACCCTCGACCTCGGCGTTGCGAACGCCGCGCTCTCCCAACTGAGCTACTCGCCCCGTACTACTGGTCGATTTCTTGTATCATTTCGAGCTGATTTTGGTCAAGGAATTCCAGGAGTGGCTCTCTTCTCGAAACTTGATTCCAACGGCATGTAACGAATCCTTTCAACTCATGAAATCGATTCATCGGGTAATCCAGGAAGTCGTTGCAAACGAAATCAGGTGGAACTGACGATTCAAGGGTGGCTCAGACCTCTGTAAAAGTCTGACAGAACCTCCGCTTGCCCATCGGCCTCACCCCAGACGACGTTGTCTTCAACGCGCATTCCGCCAATCAATTCACTCCCATTCCGCCAATATAACCCCGGCTCTATGGATGTGACTTGCCCAGGCATGACGAGGGCGGTTTCTCCTGGACCTAGGACAGGACGATCTTCATGGTATGCAAACCCCAGCCCATGTCCGAGAAAATGCGTGATCCCTTGCCCAAATCCTCTTTCTCGCATCGTTTCCCAGGCAGCGCGGCACAACTCATCTCCGGTGCTTTTCCGGGGCCGGTAACACGCGATGGCATTCCGTTGGGCGGCAAGTATGGCTTCATGGACCGACAACGCACGATCCGTCGGCCCTCCTACGACCAAGCTGCGAGTGATATCGGCCCAGTAACCATTCGCGTGCACTCCAAATTCCAGTATCACGGGGTCTCCTTGTTGAAGGATACGCTCTGTGGCGTGGTTGGACATAGTATCGGCAATCGAGGTTCTCTCTGGCCCAGACATGATTTGCGGTGGATCACAATATGTAGAGCGAATACCTTGCTGGCCCGCCATCTTCAGAACAGCATAGTTTACTTCTGCTGCCAAGTCGGTTTCTCGAACCCCTTCTCGGGCATAATTATAAAAGGCCCTTACTCCGGTTCCTGCCACTTTGTTTGTGAGCCGAAGCTTGGCGATCTCGCGTTCTGTCTTGATCGTTTTCAGTTGGTTAATAATCTCAGTAGCATTCCCAGCCGAAGCGAAGATGCCGGGAAGTGACGCTTTGATCTCATCATAGGTGAAGGATTCCGAAGGTAACTGGTTCGGGCTATAATGATGCATCTTTGCATCGTACCCAATTTTTTCAAGTTTCAATTCCCCGCGGGCCTGCTTGAGGAAGTTTTGGATAGATGAAACAGGCTCTACGCCATTAAAGCCCTTGCACCAGTCGAAGGTCCAAACCTCGTCAGCCCAGCTTTCCAGCCGGACAAATGTTTCACGCCACCAAGGGGTTATCACGACGACTTTTTCATCGGCCGTGACAATGGCGATCACATGGGTGCTCCCTGGAAGCATCCCAGTTGCCATGAGAATGTTCTCGGGATGAAAAAGGATAAGGGCATCAAGCTGAGCCCGTTGCAGGGATGTTCGGATACGTGAAACCCGATCCTGATCTCTTAACTCCATGCTACTTCTCTCCTACGAATCTCAATCAATCAGCACCGCAGAAGGGCACACGGGAATGATACGAGGAATTTTCGTTCTCCTAAAGATCCGCATACGCCTGTCGTTCAGAAGTGAGACGGAAATTCTCAATGACAAGAGCGACTTCAGACGCCATCGCCTCAAGCACGGAAAATTCGCCATCGGATAGGCGGTACTTCTGGGGATAATCAAGTATCATCAGGCCTCTTAGCTCTCCTCGATGCAGCATCGGCATCACAGCCAAGTTCTCAGCCTCAAACATTTGCAGGAGCTCGGAGCCCAATTCTCTTTGCTCTCCTCCCCGCTCCAAGCAAAAGCCTTTCCCCTCTTTTTCCATTTTATTTAGAAGTGGTACAGACCCATAGTGCATCTGTAAATCAAAAAAACGCCTCGTTTTGGATTCATCGCCCCCGGAATACCAGGCAGGTTCAAATCGCTTTTGCTTATCGTTCGCGGCAAAGAACCCCACCTGCCGAACTGCAAAGATGCGCTTGCAGGAATCGCCAACCACCCGATAAACGCCCTCCAATTCAGCGGCCACCTTAATATGAGCGGAGCATTCCAGGAATTCGGAATACAAGTCCGATTGTTCCGTCCTGCTTGATAGGGCCCAAACTAATGTTCCTAAGGCAAACGATAGAGCAATGCCGAGAATTAATATCGCACTCCCAATGAAACTGAATTCTGCATCAGCTTCCCTCGGCCAGACCAAGAGTCCCCAAGTCTGATCCGGCATCGTAATCGTCAGTCTGGCAAGAAAGTGGGACCTGTTCCATGGCTGTTTGGCGTTAAAGTCGGCGTAGATCTGCCTCTCGCCGTCTTGAACCAGAATGTTATATTTCTGTCGAACGACAGAATCAAATACTAGCGAGAACAACGTATCGAGTTTAAAAGCCCCAACCACGGTCCCATCGTACTTTCCCTGTTTAAAAATAGGCACATAGGCAAAGAAACCTTTTACCCCGGGAGAAAGATCAAGTACAGGAGTAAGGGAGACGTTCCTTTTGAGAATAGCGCGCTGGAGCGTCTTGTAGCGAACGGGCTCAGACACAACACTGGATTGGGCGCTGGGTTCATTCGATAAGAATGGCTCAACCCAAACGACGCGATTACTTGTATCTCCATATTCAATCGCTTGAAACCCGGGAGTCTGACTGAGGATGTCCCTGCAAAACCCGCTGAACTGTTCATGCGAGACACTGGAACTATTCATCCAGAAATTTCTGACCTGAAGCAAGATCGAGACCTTTTCAGTGAGAAAGGCATCAATCCCATTTTTTAGGTGACCGGCACTGATGTCGAGTGCCTGCACCTGCTTTTGTTTTTGAGTTAATTGAATGGTGAACCACAGGTAGACGGTCAACCCTAGGAAAACGACGACAACTTCAAGCGCAATCAAGAATTTCTTAGTTTGCATGATTTGCGTTTCAGAGCTCTTCTATCGATTGGCAGAGGCGATATCTATATCAAAATAAAGAAAGTTAAGCAAATAAAGTCACACGACTCAATGCCTACCGGGCCAGGATAAATCTTTCCTAGGGTCAAGCCCGCTTTCAGGGGAGAGCGCAAGTATTCGAAGAAATACCTTCTGGCTTCATGTTACGAATGGATATCAACAGTTTTTGTGGAAAAACCTGTGCAAAAAATGGTTCGCCTATTTCCAACTCGTTAGTTAGATTAAATGAAGAGCAGATTGCACAAGGATTGAACACACATGCAACCCTTTGTGAAGCAAACTCTTATCAATAAATTATCCGATATTCTGTATATATAGCAATCGTTGAACAAGATGCCCGCCAGATGAGAGTTTTCCACAATCGCGTTCTGAAAATACAAATGCACAGAGCCTTTCGGGCCGTGTAATTCACAAAATATGCTCCTGCAGAGGGATTGGCGGAGTGAGTGACTGAAGAACCCCATCTGACGTGTATCCACCTTTGTAGCAAATCACTCTATCGTGCAAAATACCTCGATCTGTATTTTTTTCAATAGATTAGGAATGAGTCGGCCGCTCTTGAAATTGCCTGTCAGCACATGATTTCGTTTGCGGACCGAGATTTGTGAGGTCATGATCCTAAGTACTGCTATTCGTAATTGCGGTGACGTATCTTAAGATAGGCGCCGCGTGGGGTCACGCGGCCTACAAAGTTGTAGGCCGGGTCACCGACCCGGCGTTAACGCTACCGTATTTATGAAAGGCAGTACTAAGGCTTTCCTTCGATTCCAGCGATTACCTGACAACGCGGACCGATACTTTTGATCGCCTCATCAATATCACTTCCCCCAAGGTTACTGAGCAGAGCCAAGAAGTTTCGAAGTTCTTCCATTTCCATGCCGAAATTCTTGAATTGTGCGTAATCGATGACTTGAGTGTTTCGATGTTGCCAGCGCCTGATTTTACGCGTAGACGCCAAAGCAATGGCTCTTTTGCAGTCGGTGTCAGGAATGGATCGACTCTGCAACGATTGTAGTTGGCCATCGACCCTTTCCAGGATTTTATTCCTCAGATCCGGCAGAGTTGAGACGCGAATGGCCAAGGAACCACCCACCCATCCCGGTTCATAACGAGTGTCTACAATTGCGGGCCAGACATGGGCCTTTCGCAATCCTTCCACTAATCCGCTGCCGGGGCCTGACAACAGTTCCATAGCGATCGTCGTGGAAAGGAGAAGTTGCGAACTGGCAGGCGGAGTCAGTGCCCCAAAAACAAGGGCCGAATGGTGTTTCGATTGGAACATGATGTTTTCTTTTCCAGGTTCTGGAGGCTTCATCGGACCTTGTTTAGGTAACTCGATTGGAAATTTCCCTGATAAGCCCAACTTGGCGGAGAGCAATGAAACAATTTCACTTCCGTCGGTATCACCGGCAATGACAAGAATCGGTCTGACGCTCTTCACCCAGAGACGGTGCCATTCGGTGACGTCCGAAAGCTCAATCTTCTTCATGGACTCGACGGTCCCCATGGGCGGCATCCCATAAGCTCTCTTATCAAAGAGTGCTTCGAAGAATAGCTGTCGCGCCATTTCTTCCATATTGTCATCAACGGCCGCCATTTCGAAGCTGAGCTGTCGTTTTTCAAATTCAATTTGCGTTTGGGTGAATCGAGGTTCGTTGAGAATAGAAGCAATGACATTCAACGTCTTCTCAAAGTCGGATTTGGTTCCGGTCAAAACGTAGCCGAACGAGTCTCGGCCCACGACTGTTTCTAGTTCTGCGCCATAGGATTCAATCTCCGTGGCGATTTGGATAGGACTGAGACTCATCGTTTCCCGGGTGGAAGCTCGTAGCATGAGTTCGGTAATGCCCCCATTTCCCTCATTCTCAAAAGCCCTGCCCCCGGGAAAGAAAATTCCCAAAGAGATGATTGGCAGAGCCTGGCTCTGCTTAACGAGGACCTCAGGGCCATGCAAGACTTTGTAGGTAGTCAACTCGTGGCTTACCCATGCTGAGGTTAGCTCGCCTGAAGATTTTCTATAGAAGAGACCCATATCTTTGTTTGGGGTCTTTGCCGTTTTTAGCTTTTTCGAGTCCAGGGGCTCCATAATCTGCGATTCTTGGACTTTTGCACGGACTGCCATTTCCAAGGTTTTCTGGAGGTCAGCCTGGGTCATTTCCCGAAGCGGAACGCCAGCAGGAAGAAATTCCACAAGGTTTGCTCTGCTTAACAAAAAATACTGACGTGCCGCCTGAATGATTTCGTTGCGAGAGACGCTTCGAATTTTTCCGATGAAGCCTTTCCATTCTGAAAACCGGGCAATGTCTTCGAAGCGGGCGAGTTGCTTGCTTTGATTGACAATATCTTCCTGGTCCAGATAAAAACGCCGTTCTACTAGATTTTTGGCGCGCTCAATATCGGCATCCTCCAATTGCCCATTCTTGATCTTCTGGAACTCGATGAATAAGGCGGCTTCGACCGCTTCAATCTGCCGGGCTGACGTCGCAATGGAAAAACTAAACCCTGTTTGCTGCCGCAGTTCTAGAGACTGATAAGAAAGAGAACTCGCGGGTCCTCCATTATTCCTTAATTCATAGTTCAATTTTGAGCCGTTGCCTTCTGCAAGAATCGCTTGAAGCAAATTACAGGCATACCAGTCACTCGAATATGGACGTGGCCCCTGAAAGCCGACAAAGGCCAGGGCTTGCTCGGACTTGCCTTGAATCTGCAAAGAACGAATAATGGTTTGGGGCGGCTCGGGAGGAAGGCTGACCGAGGCTATGCGAGTGGGAACCATGTCTCCATAGTCTCTGACCAGCTCTTCCAGGGCTTGCCGGCGATCGACACTGCCGCAAATCACCACGATAATATTTCCTGGCGCGTACCATTGCTCATAGAAACTCTGCAAGTCAACGGATGCCCAAGAGGCGGATTGACCCCCTTCACAAAATCCTGTTTCCCATCCCGGAGTCAGCGGCAACATGAACCGGTTCAGCCTCTCCAGGCCGTACCTTCTCGGGGAGTCTAAGGTTTCGCAGTTCAAGAACAAGGAAAGAGCGCTCCCTTCAGGAATCATCCGTTCGCTGAAGTCAGGAGAGCGAAGCGCATCGGCTTCCAACTCCATTCCCTTCCGAAACGAATTTGAAGGAATCACCACGGAGTATTGTGTATATTCCGTCGAACAATTGCTTTCGATAAAGCCACCGAATTGGCTGATTTCTAGGCTTGCTGGGCGATGGGTGGAGTTTCTTCCTCCGAAGCATACACTTTGCATTACCCGGTTTGCCGCACCTTTTTGAGATTGCGACTCATTTTGAATGCCGGCTTTGACATAGACTGTAATTGCCGCCAAAGGGACATCCTGGCGTTCGAAAATAACCGCGGTTAATCCGTTTTTTAAGACAACTTTCGTATATTCATCCAAATCTTCCCGGGACACGAACGGTCCAATGATCTTCACTTTTTTTTCGCTTGTTGGCCCCGAGCTGGTGGCTGATGGCTTTGGTTGGGTCTGTGGATCTCCGAATGCCAACCGATTTGGAAAAGTGAGAAGAAGCAGGCCAAAGATCATACCGGCCCGGGCGACTTTTATGGAATGCAGGTTTCGTGTGGTCTGAAGCAATGAGGGATATCGGTCCATGGGACAGGTCCTCGGAGGGTCTTACCCACCATCCCGGTTCTTCGACCGGAAGAAGATCATTAACACGGCGCAGCAGCCGCCTAAGTAGTCTAGGAGGCTGTCCTTAAGACTGCCGCTGCGGCTTGGAACAAATAGCTGGTGAATTTCATCGGCGCCGGCATAGACACCAATAATTAGCAAAGTCCAGAGCACCCAACGAGCCCTCAGTAACAGGTTCGTGCTTGACCGAAGTGCGCGCGCCACGAGGAGCGCAAAAACAAAAAACTCGCTCCAGTGCCCCAGCTTTCGGATACCTGCATGGATCCATTCCCTTCCTTCCGCTGACATCCCCGGGAACAACCACATGAAAACAGGATCAAAATATGAAGAGGTATTGGCAAACGAGAAATGATCGGTGGAAAAATACGAAATAAGAATGGCCCATAGAAAAGGGGGTATCCAATTTTTGAGGAACTGAGTCATAAGCGAAAGGCGAGAATGTGCGGTGGAGATTTTATCGAGGGCCTTTAATCCTTAATCCTTTTTGCGAATGTAATGTCCGGACCTGCCGCCAGTTTTTTCAGCCAAAGCAATATCCGTTATCGTCATTGCCCGATCAACCGACTTACACATGTCGTAAAGAGTCAGGGCTGCCACGGAAACGGCTGTCAAAGCCTCCATCTCTACTCCTGTCTTTCCTTCTGCTGTGACCGTGGCTTCGAGACCTATCCCATCATCGAGCAACTGATAAGAGAGATCCACGTGGGTTAAGGCTAAAGGATGACAAAGCGGTATCAAGTGGGCAGTATTTTTTGCAGCCATGATCCCTGCAATCTTGGCGACATCCAGAGGGTTCCCTTTACGGATCTTCCCTTCCCGTAACAAGACCAGCAGTTGCTTGGAAGTTTTCAGCATGCCAGTGGCGCGAGCGGTGCGAATGGAATGCACTTTGTCGGTCACGTCAACCATTCGGGGTTTGCCTTGTTCATCCGTGTGAGAAAAAGAGCTCATCGTTCAAAACACTCCTTCCATCTGAGAGTTACACTCTTCGAATACGAGGACCTCAACGATCTCCCCGCGGCTGACTTTCTTGGTTTCGAGCGGGATAATAATCAGGCCGTTGGCCTCAGCTGCGCTGAAAATGTCTGCCGATCCTTTCCATTTGACCGGTTGAACGGCGAATCCCTTACCCTTCCGGAAAAGCTTGGCAGGCAAAAAAGAGGTGCGCCCGGATTTTTCAACGATTTCAGCCTCCAAAACCGCCGGGATCAGCGGGAGCGTGTCATATTTCAAACCCTGAAGAGTCTTCAGTACCGGGCTGACAAACATTGCGTAAGAAACAAATGTTGAGACCGGATTCCCTGGCAATCCAAAGACCCATTTGGCATCTCGCGTTGCGAAGACCGTTGGCTTTCCGGGTCGCATACTGACCGATTCAAAATGAATCTTGATCCCTAGTTCCATCAGGACGGGTTCAACTAGATCATACTTCCCTGCAGATACTCCGCCACTGACTAACAGGACATCCGCTTCTAGTCCCTTTCGAATTTGCTCCTTCAAGGCCGATACTTCATCAGGTGCCGTCTGCAACAACACGGGTATTCCCCCATCCCTCGTGACTTGGGCAGACAGAGAGGAGGAATTTGAGTTTCGGATTTTCGATGCCCCGGGAATCGCTTCAATCTCGACTAACTCATCACCCGTTGAAAGGATTGCAACGGTCGGCTTTCGAACGACTCGGACCCGAGATTTGCCCACAGACGCCAGGATAGCCATCGCGAAAGGACCCATCGTTCTCCACGGCGCGAGAACTTGTTCTCCCGCGAGGCGTTCGGAGCCTTTCGGAGCCACATTGTCGCCAGGACGAGGTGCTTTCAAAATTCGGACGCTCTCCGGGGAGATCCGCTCTGTGGTTTCAAGCATGACGACGGTATCTGCCATCGGAGGTACCGGCGCCCCCGTCATGATCTGTACGGCCTCACCTGCATGCAATTCCAAGCGGACGGTGTCACCCGCCCGGATTTCTCCAATACAGGGGAGGTCCTGGGGAACCTTCAGGGCATCCTGGGCCTGAAGCGCGTAACCATCCCGCATCGAACGCGCAAATGGAGGGTAGTCGCGGTCCGCACAAACTTCCTCCGCCAGAACCCTTTGAAGTGCCTTGTCCAGGGGGACCGATTCACACGCTAGCGACTCAGGCGTGATCTTTGAGCATTGTTCAAATATTCTGCTTCGGGCGGATCGAACATTCAACACAGAGGGAGAAACTCGCTTTGGTGGTCAGTGAGGGGTTGCCAGAAAATGTCTTGAGGATAACCGTATGGATCGTAGATCCTTCGGCGATCTCCGCCAAAATACGGTAGCATGGGGGATAGGGGGTGTCAAAAATTTTTACTTTTTCCAGACCGAAGGCTATGATAGCAACCTTATCGAGGCTGCTCTGAAGCAAACCGGTTCTGGGGAGTTCGATACCGGAAAGGTGACGAGGACGGGATGGGAGAGGAAAAAATTCTCATTGTCGACGATGAGAAGTCGGCGCGTACGGGTTTGACCATGCTGGTCTCCAGCTGGAACTTCTGTGCCCAGTCGGCGGAGCATGGTGAAAGCGCGCTGGCGATGATCCCGGAGTTCGAACCCGCTGTAGTCGTTACGGATCTTGTCATGCCGACCATGGATGGCATGACGCTCCTGAAAAGAATTAAAGAAGAACATCCCTATTTGCCGGTCATCGTATTGACGGCTCAAGCCAGTATTCCCTCCACGGTTGAAGCCATGAAAGCCGGCGCCTACGATTACCTGGAGAAGCCCATAGATCCTGCACGATTACGCGTTGTGCTGGACAACTGCATCTCACATCAAAGAACCCTCAAGGAGATGCAGCTTCTCAAGAGCCAACTCAAACAATATGGATCCTTCGGAGAGATGGTGGGCCAGTCTCCACAAATGCTGGAAGTCTACCGACTCATTGAACTGGTTGCGCCCAGCACGGCATCCGTATTGATCACGGGTGAAAGCGGCACAGGCAAAGAGCTCGTTGCGCGAACGATTCATACCTTGAGCCGTCGTAGCCAGGGCCCCTTCATTGCCATTAATTGTTCCGCAATCCCGGAAACTCTCATGGAGAGTGAAATTTTCGGCCATGAGCGAGGGGCCTTCACGGGAGCGTTAGAACGAAGGCTTGGTTGCTTTGAGCTGGCGAACGGGGGCACAATTTTCCTGGACGAAATCATCGAAATGCCTATCGGTACACAAAGCAAGTTGCTCCGAGTTATCGAAGAACGTAAATTTAGAAGGTTAGGGAGCAAACATGAGATTGACGTCGACATCCGGATTATTGCTGCGACCAACAAGCCCCCTTTCAAGGCAGTTGAGGAGGGGGAACTACGGAATGATCTCTATTATCGCTTGAATGTCTTTGCGATTTCCCTTCCCCCACTCCGCGACCGTCTCCGTGATATTTCGATCTTAGTTGAGGCGTTGCTTAAGCAACTGAATACCAAACATGACAAGCAAGTAAAAGGTTTTAGCGAAGCCGCTTTTCGTCGACTGACTCTCCACAGCTGGCCGGGAAATGTTCGGGAGCTACGGAACGCTTTGGAAAGAGCCTTGATCCTCTGCGAAGGAGAAATCATAGAGGAACGGCATTTACCATCGTTTGAAGTCCCGGCCGCCTCACCTTCGGCAAACACTCTGGTCGTCCCCGTGGGAAGCACCGTGGCTCAAACTGAAAAGCGGCTGATTCATAAGACGTTGGAGTTCACTGAGAACAATAAGACCAAAGCGGCCGAAATTCTGGGAATCAGCCTGAAGACGCTTCATAACAAGCTCAATCAATATGACGCTGAAGCTGAAAACTAGGCTAACCCTGATTATCACGATCCTGGTTTTGCTTGTCCTTTCGATCGTCTCTTTTTTCACCATCACTAATTTTGCTGAAGAGCAAATTCGTGCAACCTATGATGGGGGAGACTTAATTGGGAAACAGATTTACGGACAAGTCAAACAAGCCTTGATCAGTGCCGACCAGCCCGCCTTGGGCCCTGCCGAACCCGAAGGAATCTCGAAGTACATTACGAACATCCTATCGAGCAATGCGGGACTTAAATCTCTGTTGGAATCCACCAACGGCAATTCGCCGACCATCATTTACCTGGCGGTGACCGACCCCCACAATCACATTCTTGCTCATTCCGATAGCACGCAGGTTGGCCAGATCCTTCCCTTTGCGGAAAATTTTCTGACCCTAAAGAACGCCTCTCCTTGGAACCAGTTGAGGACGATCTATGGCCCGCTGAAAAATTATGAAGTGACGTTTCAGATGGTCGATTCGAATAACTTGCCGTTTGGCACGGTTCGCGTCGCCATGAGTACGGCCTTAATTCGCGAACAATTAAGGACCTTCCTTTTTAAGAATGTTTTCATAGCGGGCCTGTCGCTTCTCATTGCGACGACGCTGGCGGCAGTCTTCGCTCAGCTTCTGCTTCGGCCATTGACTTTCATTACAGCAGGAATTGAACAGCTCATCCATGGCGAATTTAAGAAACCGATCCGATTAAATCGTGGCGACGAATTTGGATTAGTCTCATTGAAGTTAAACGAAATTGGTCAACGCCTGGAAGGCAGCCAGGAAGAGCTGGATGCTCTCCGGGGGAATTTCGGCCAGATCGTGCAAAGTCTCGAAGAGAAGCTCATATTTCTGAATCCCCAGGGGCAGATTATTTTAGTCAGTCAATCCGTGGTTTCGCTTTTGAACACGACGACCGAGCAAGCCTTGGGTAAGACATTGAACCAACTGTTGGGCGCCGATCATCCACTCAATGGCCTTGTTGAGACTGCCATCGCTCTGAAGAAAAATCTCTATAAAGCAGAGCTCCAACTGACGCGGCCTGAAAATAAATTTTCGGCGCGGGTTCATTATCTGGAAGAGAACCAGCAAAGCATGGGTGTATTGGTTATTTTGGCAGACCCTGAAACGGTGGCCAAACTCGAAAGCCAGTTGGAATATGCCAAGAAATTATCCGCCTTAAGCCGTTTAACTTCAGGAGTGGCGCACGAAGTCAAAAATCCACTGAATGCTATCGTGATCCATCTCGAGTTATTGCGTTCGCACGTCGCGTTGGGAGCGGTGGGTGAAGCCGAAAACAATCTTTCAGCGATAACGGAAGAAATTCGCAGGCTGGACCGCGTTGTCCGATACTTCCTGAATTTTACACGACCGGTTGACGTGACCCTTCGAGAAGAGAATTTAGCCGAAGTCATTCAAGATGTCGTCAATTTGACGACAAAGGAAGCCGAACAACAGCAGGTGAACATTTGTCTTGAGCTGGATAAAGACCTGCCACCCATAAGAATTGATTCCGATCTCATTAAGCAATGCCTCCTCAATATCATTCAAAACGGCTGCCAGGCCATGCCGCATGGCGGGAAATTGCTTGTCCGAACCTCAGCGGATGATCGCGCCATTCAGGTCATGATCCAGGACGAAGGGATAGGAATCTCCCCTGAGAATCGTGATAGAATCTTTAACTTGTACTATACTACCAAAGAAAACGGCAACGGCATCGGGTTAGCAACCGTTTTCAAGAATATCCAGCTTCACAACGGGGATATTCGGGTCGATTCGGAACCGGGAAAAGGTTCGACATTTACCCTTCGGTTGCCTCTACAGTGACGGAAGCATCGCGTCCGTTACGGTCGGACCATAACCGCTTGATTAAACACGTAGCAAGTTTCATTCCTTTAAGGCCCATGGGCTTATGTTTCATTTACAATGGGATCCGTGAAATTCTTTCTTTTTTTCCTCTTTCTGGGTTCCTTCTTGATGGGCTGCCATAAGAACACGCCGGCGGCAAAGTCCGTATCGGAGCTCGATTATACTCAGGAAAGTAAAGGCCCAGCACCCGAGATAGAAAATCAGTTGACGTCGAATCCCATTGTTGTCGAGAATCTTCCAGATCCGGTACCCTCATCTGCTGAAGCTGCGCCAATGATCAAGCCGCCACCACCTCGCACCATACCAGGACGACCTCCGAAGACTTCGGTTGAACCGCGGCGGAGCACACGGACGCCAGCCGCAGTAGAACCCGTTGACCCACGCCCTCCAGTTCAGCAACCGCCCATTCAATTACAGCCTCAGCTGAGCAGAAGTGACCGTGATACCATGCTGCGGAAAATAAATGAACAGCTCGAATCGGCAAGAAAGCGTGTTAGATCGCTGGATGAGGCTCAGTTGCCGAAAGAACTCCAGACAAGCCTGAAGGTAGTCTTTGATTTCATCCGAAAAGCCGAGGATGCAGTAAAACGGGGAGAATATTACCAGGGCCTAGTGCTTGCACAAAAAGCCAACACCTTGGCTTCCACCATCGCCACAAAGCCCTAAGACGTTGGATGCATTGTCCTCCCGCAAACGCCATCCAACAGACCGCGCACATTTAAAGCCGGAATTGCAAAAGACTAGTTATGCTGAAAGATCTGCGGCTTTTTTATTCTGAATTTCGAAAGAATTTCATCACCACGGGTGCGATCGCTCCGAGCTCGCCGCTCCTTGCCAAAGCCATGATTTTTCCCCTAAAGCAGCGCCCAGCAGAACCGATTCGTGTCCTTGAGGTGGGCGCCGGCACAGGCGCAGTGACCCAACATCTTCTCAAGGAACTAAGACCCGGTGACAGGCTCGATATCTATGAATTGAATCCGCGGTTTTTCCTGGTTCTGCGGGAGAAGGTTCGGATTGCTGAATATATCAGCCAGGGAATCCAGTGCGCGTTGCACAATGATGACGTCCGCTCGCTGCCCGAGGGCGCTTTTTTTGACTTTATTATTTCAGGGCTGCCGCTCAATAACTTTGACCCTCAAACGGTTGAGACGTTTCTGGAAACATTCCTGAATCATCTGTCGCCTGGAGGGATTCTCGCCTATTTTGAGTATATTGGGACGCGCCGGTTCCAGTCCAAGATTGTAAAAGGGGCTGAGCGGGAACGGTTAGTGCGCGTCGGAGTTGCGGTGAATACTTTTCTTCAGAAATACCAATACGACAGCAACCATGTTTGGTGGAACCTCCCACCTGCCAAAGCCCGCTATTGCCGCAAAGAAACCGGCCAAATTTGATTCGCAACTCTCCCGAGGTACCCGATAGACCCCTCCTGAGACTGCGAGGATGGATGGATAGATGATCGAACCCGTGCGTCTCACTCAGCTTGCGAAACGAGCCGGGTGTGCAGCGAAACAACCTCCTGGTTACTTATTACCGTTTCTCCAAAAACTGCCCCCAATCCTGAACCCAAACGTTCTGGTAGGCACCTCAACCGCCGACGATGCGGCCATTTACAAACTAAACGACGACTTGGCGTTAGTCTTGACGACAGACTTCTTTACACCGATTGTAGACGGCCCTTATGACTTCGGGGCCGTGGCGGCGACCAACGCGATCAGCGACATTTACGCCATGGGAGGGAAACCTTTAGCCGCCTTGAGCATCGTCGGATTCCCAGACACACTCTTGTCCCCGGATGTACTCGTCGAAATTTTACGGGGGGCTGGTGAGAAAGCCAAAGAGGCGGGGATTGATATTGTCGGAGGGCACACGATCAAATCGGAGGAACCCATCTTTGGCTTGGCAGTGATCGGGACCATTCATCCAGCGAAGATCCTTTCTAACGACAGAGCAAAACCCGGCGACTCTCTTATCCTGACCAAACCTTTAGGACTGGGCATCATTACCACCGCCGCCAAAAACGGTGAAGATAAACTGGGAGCGATACAGGATGCTTTGAAAGTAATGACCACTCTTAATCGTGCCGCTGCCGAAGTAATCATCCGAATCGGGGTCCACGCTCTTACGGATATCACCGGATTCGGCCTACTCGGCCATCTGCGAAATGTGACCTCTGCGAGCCACGTCAGCGCGCGAGTCTTCTTAGACCAGGTGCCTGTTTTGCCCGCGGCATGGGAATATGTCAAGGCTGGGATTGCTCCTGGGGGAACCCACGCAAACCACCGATTCTTGGCCGACTGGGTGATCTATGCGCCGAACCTTACCAAGGAAGAGCAGTTGCTTCTCTGCGACGCTCAAACTTCTGGAGGATTATTGGCTGCGGTCGATTCACAAAATGCGGATTTGTTACTAAATGAGATGCGTTCGGAGGGGATCGAAAACGCAGCCGTTATTGGCTGCATCGAGGACGGCACTCCTGGAAAAATCTTTGTAGAGCGAAAATCAGAGCCATAAGAAATGGCAGTCCCCTGGACTATAAGCCCGGCGGGGCATACCCGGAGATCTTTGCGGCGGGCTGTGTCTTTGCTTTGGAGTGGAGCGCCGTGGCCGGCTCTTGCCGGCCGGGGGAAAAGGCTCCCCCTCCATAACATTCCCTTCAAACCGATATTACTTCGTCGTCTGTTTCTTCTCTGCCCACGCAGACCTCGCCTTCTCTAACAACTCCTCACTCCCGTCCAGTGAATTCTTATGACTCACTTTATAGATTCGCTCAAAATTTTCTTTCGCTAACGCAGACATAGGCCCTCCCATAGCCATCACTTTTGAAAAGGCCTCCAGCGCGGGAGCAACTTGCCTCTCATAAGCATAGACCACAGCGAGTTGGTATTCTGCAAACTCGTAGTCGTAATTCAATTCAAGTGCTCGAGAGTAGTACCCTTTGGCTTTCGACAAATCCAGATTCGTGGGATCTGGCGTGGCCGCCGGCGGCTTTCCCACAGCGGCAGCTTTGGATTCTTCGGAAGGTTTCGCAGGTAAAGCAGCACTCCCATTTTCTCCCGCGACCGGGCTTTGCCCGGATGTTTGGCTGGGCTCTGGAGGAGCAAGGTTACTAGGTTGTGCCTTTTTGGCGGCTTCATAGCGAGTCAAAAACGCAGTCCCTAGACCGGTGTACGCAATAGCCAAGAAGCGCGTACGTTGGGCTGCAAATACGGTTGGATCCGCTTGGGGAGACGGCTCCAAGGTTTCCAGTATTGAAACAGCTTTCGTGCCACGCTCAATTGCCTTTTCAGTCTCTCCTCGAGTTGAGTAGGTTAAAGCCAGCATTGCCAGAAGGGGAGCGTTACTTGGAGAGGATGTCAACGCCGCCTCGCCATGCTCAATGAACTTTTCAGGGTTGTTGGCCCGTTGATAATCTTCCGCAGCCTGCTGGTGCAACAGCAGGTTGTATTGACTTTGTGGATATTTCTTCAAGAAAACTTCAATCAACTCCACTTGTTCTTTCGGATCAGTGGCTTTTGCAACCTTCAAGTAGTCCGCAACTTCTTCCTGAGACTGTCCACCAGCTTCTTGCGGAGCAGGAACGTTATATATTTTTAAGGTGGCGGGTTTGTCGCCTGATTTGCTGCCTTCAGTTCCTTTGGAGGGTTCCTGGGCAGAGATACTGGCTGGGGTGATTACTAGTAGAAACCCTAAGGTGATTGCCCACTTCATGACATTATTATCCTTTATACGCTAATTAACCCGTCTGGCGGTGTTTCTCAAAGTTCCGATCTCAGGAATCGTGATTTCGACAACATCCCCTTCCTGAAGAGCCGCATCCTGAGTTTGAATAATTCCAGTCCCCGTCAAGAGAACCGTCCCTGAAGGTACAGTATTTGATCGAAAAAGGAAATCAATCAACTCCTCGATTGTCCGTTTCATCATGCCGAGCGTGGTTTCTCCAGAAAATATGGTTTTCCCCGAACGATGGATGACACACGAGATCCCTAAGGCATAAGGGTCGATAATTGCATTCCGCGTGACAATCACCGGTCCCAGCGCACAGCAAGCACGAAATATCTTCGATTGTGGCAAATACAGAGGATTTTCACGTTCAATGTCCCACGCCGAAACATCATTCGCGACAAGAAATCCCAGAATTGTTTTGCGGGAATTGATCAAGACCGCTAGCTCCGGTTCAACGGCCGTAAATTGAGAGTCGCCGCGCAATCCAATCATGTCATTGGGACCGGTACAGTGACCCGCTCGGCCCTTAAAGAACAGTTCAGGACGAGAGGCTAAATATACAGAATCGTAGATTCCTTTGGAAAGCTGGGTATCTCCGTCTCGAAATTCAGCACTCCGCTTATAAGTTACTCCGCAGGCCCAAACTTCAGGAGCGTGAATGGGTAAGGCCAGATGGAGTTTACTCATGTCCGGAGGGATGTTCAACTCACTCCATGAAACGGCGAGAGGCTCGGAAGCTCTCGCCTCCTCAGCCACTTCATCGAGGTCCAGGTTTAGACTCGTGGCATATTCCACGAGATCAAGAATGGTATAGATCTGTTTCTGTTCATAGCAAACTGGAAAAATGCATTCACCTTCCAGAATCCCAGCGCGATAACCCTTCTTGGGGTCATAAAATTGAACCAGTTTCATGAAATGTCCTCAGTTTATGGGTCACCTTCACCGCAGTTTCGTATCTATTCATCGATCGAATACATATTACTTTGAATCCCTATGCATCGACAATGCCTTCTCGAAGTCTTTTTTCTTGTAGCGAGAGTAAATTGATTGATTCTTTAAGTGTGATTTCCTGGAAGCGCACCGAATCCCCGATATTGAGTTGAGCAACTTTCGGGAGCTCTGCTGAGCAGACCACTGCTATCTTCGGATAGCCTCCGACAGAAGGGCGATCGACCATTAAAAGGATCAGCTGGCCGCTCGGCAACACTTGCAATGCGCCAACAGGAAGCGGGTCTGAGATCATCCCGGCGCGCTTTGCTTGCAAAGACGGCCCTTGCAATCGATACCCCATCCGATCGGAGTCTAAAGTGACTCGATAACCACCTTCAAGGAACTGACTGACTGTAGCGCGCGAAAAGAATTCACGCTGAGGACCTAAGATAACACGGACCCTAAAAGGATCCTCATACGCGCGAAAAATGTCCGGTTGGACCATTCGACAACTCAACATACTTGCAGCGTCAGGTAGGTGTTGAATTCGTAGTATGTCGCCCTGTATAAGGGCTCTCCCATCCATACCTCCCCAGTGGTTTCGCAGATCGGTTGAACGACTCCCGAAGAGCAAATTTCCTTGGAATCCTCCGCCAACACTCAGATAGGATCGGCAACCGACAATCCTTTTCGGGAAAGACAAAATTGCATGACGTGGGGCTGCGAAACTTTTCCAGCCTTGAGTCGGCGTTCCATCGAGCTGGGGGGAAAGATCTGCGCCTGTAATCGCCATCATGCAATTTTCGAGGATTTCAATTTTTAACCCGGCGAGAGTGATTTCCAGGCACGGAGTTGACTCTGGATTGCCCACTAATTGATTTGCAATCCGAAAGGCAAAACGATCCATCGCGCCAGTGGTTGGAACCCCGTGTCGAAGCTGACCAAGCCGGCCCAAGTCCTGAATCATTGTATGAAATCCAGGCTTCAAGATACCCGCAACCGGGATTCCTCCTTTCGTTAACAAGTTCTTCTGATTGGGGGTTTCAGCGGGTATCATCAAATTCCGATAAGGTAATGGACCGAAAAGTAACCAGGTCGCCGGGTTCTAATAAACAAGGCGGGGAAGCATTTACGTTAAAAAGTCTTAAAGGCGTACGGCCGATGATCTGCCAACCACCGGGAGTATCGCTTGTATATATTCCTGTCTGTTCACCGCCGATAGCAACGGACCCTGCGGGGACGAGGCGTCTGGGCGTTTTCCGCCGTGCCGTAAAAAGGCGCCGTGACAACCCGCCCAGGTATGGAAATCCGGGACTAAAACCGATTAAGTACACCCGGTATACGGGATCGGTATGGATGGAAACAGCTTCGGGAACTGTTAGATTGTGCTCTTGGGCCACCGTCTCCAGGTCAGGCCCCATTTCTCCTCCGTACACGACTGGAATTTCGACCTTTCGCGGCACTCGCTCAGGCAATTCTTGCAGAGTGCTGGCCTGATGCATGATCCAGCTTTCTAATTGTGAAGGGGAAAGTTTAAGTGGATTATAAAAAACTGCCAAAGAGCGATAGGATGGCACGCACTCGATGATTCCGGATAGATCCTGCATCCTGATTTGCCGGTCGAGCGCCAGCACTTGGGCACTCGCTGCCGGGGAAATCTCGTCCTCAAATTCAACAAGGAGCATGCAATCGCCGCCAGGAACTATTCTCTTGATCATGGACAAGTCCCAGAGTGGAGAGTTTTGTCGAAGTTGCCGGTTGTACTCCCCAGCATCACAAACCCAAATTGGCTTCGGTTATCGCGAACCCTCCCGTGCCTAAACAGATCAAAGTTTTCGGGACGCATGAGCTCTGGTTTAGGTTTCACGTTGTTCCTAATCAATTATGAATTATTATTTTTTGGAGTTTTTCGCAAGCTCTATGTGTTTCTCGGTGGTTGACTTTCGAATCGAATTTCAGTAATTCTGTTCCCTTCTCGGGAGAATCATCTTTGAAACGGAGAGCCTCATGAGAGTCAAAGACAAGGTTGGAATCGTGACGGGGGCAGGAGCGGGTATCGGCAAAGCCACCGCTCTTCTATTGGCTAGAGAGGGCGCGTCGATCTGTGTCGCTGATTCCAATGCGGAAGCGGCAGAAGCCACGGCCCAGGAGATTCGAGGCGCCGGGGGAGAGGCATTCTCCGCAACGGTTGATGTCTCTTCAAACCGGGATTGTCAGGTTATGGTTGAGGCGACCGTACATCGCTGGGGGAAGCTCAACTTCCTGTGTAACATCGCTGGCATCGTCTTGGGAGGAGTTTTGAGCCAGACTCCGGAAGAAGATTGGGACAAGAGTATCGACGTCAATCTGAAAAGTATCTATCTGGTCTCCCGCCATGCTCTGCCCCATTTGAAAAAGTCTGGCAGTGGCTCCATTGTCAATATGGCTTCCGTTGCAGGATTCATGGGGGTAAAGAACCGGGCTGCCTACAGCGCTTCGAAGGGTGGCGTCATCGCGTTGACCAAGAGCATGGCGATTGATTATGTCGAAGATAATATCCGCGTCAACTCCGTCTGCCCGGGCACGGTGGACAGTCCTTCGTTGCAGAAACGGTTAGAATCATTGCCGGACCCGGTTGCGGCTCGCCGCGATTTTATTTCGCGTCAGCCCATGAAGCGTTTTGGACGGCCGGATGAAATCGCTAACGCTGTACTGTTTCTTTGTTCCGATGAATCCAGCTTTATCACGGGGATTGAATTAACCGTCGATGGCGGGATGTCGCTATAGTGAGTCCCACGGAGTTTCATCCATGACACCATTTTGTGTGTGATGGATGGCGTGACAGACTTCCGCCAGGGGGAACCCCGCCTACAAGAAGATGACAATCCCGTTGAAATGATTGCGACTTCAGGCTTTCTGAAAGCTGAACCTCACGCGGCGTTTTCCAATTTCTTCGCTCCTTCAGACCCGGTTGGGTAAGAGTGAAGACTCCGTTTTAGATAAGGTCCTCTTTTCTGCAAGAACCACCCTATCCATAATTAATCTCATGATATGGTAGGTAAAGGCCGATACGATCGAGTAGTCAGGGATTTCTGATGAATCGACAAGGTCTGCTTGAGGTTTAGCAATATGAGTAAAAGGCGGCTTCCGGAAAAACCTTTTAAAGTGAAGTTCAAGATCGCTCGTTTTGGGTTCACCGATTTCCACTATCTCGTCCAGCGCTTTGTTTCGGCTGCAGACTGGAAAATCGTCGACGTCAATGAGAGTGCGCAGACGTATCTGTTTGAAAACGGTTGGGGTATGGCGCTATTTACTCATGGCGACATCAACCTTTTTTCGCCGATACTCCCCAGAGAAAAAGCGGGCGACGTATATAATGTCATTGACATTCTACTTAAACTGGAGATTCGAATCGGAGAAAACTGTGAAATAACAAGCCATTATGCGGATTCCGAATCTATGGGGGCAACCGGGATCATTCAAAGCGTTCCGGTTGAATTTTTTTGTGCTTCCGCCGTCGTCTTGTCCGTCATTAGCGGCACCTTCCAGCTTTTCTTTAGTAAGAATATGTCCCTGGTGCTCACCTTCGTATTTCAGTTCGCAAATTTTCTTTTTGCGGCTATTTTCGGGTTTTCGCTTCACCGTATTTACAATCGGAATCGTGATGCGTTTCAGGAATCTTTGTTTGAAGTGGGCGTAGAAAAGGCCCATGATGAATTCATGTCAGACAAAGATATCTTCAAGAAGATGAAACAACCTCATGAGCTTCAGCCCATTGATCTCGTCGAAGAGATGCGGGTGCCTCTGGAGAACATTCTGGCCTACACGCGTTTCTATAAGAGTCATACCCGACCCGATTCTCAGCACTGGAGAGATCTGATGGAGATCGTTGAACAAACCGCTCGAATTCGGGAGGTCATGAATCGAGTGGAGACCTCCTTCCAGTCTACAATTTTGGATGATGCCTCCGAACCGATACATGAAGAAAGCCACCTTTTCCGCAAGTCCCCCCGGATTCTGGATCTCTTGCCTGTGACTATTCAGGGAACCGATCTCTTGGGGGAATCATTCGAGAAAAGCTGTTACACATTGAATATTAGCGCAAAAGGAGCCTGTCTTCTCCTATCGGAGTACTCAGTGGCCATCGGAAGGCCGGTGGATTTGGTTTTTGAGGAATTTACGACCAATTCTGTCGTGCGGTGGATCATGCAAGGAAATTCCGGCCGCATGATGTTCGCAGGTGTAGAATTTGAGGAGCCGATCGACCTCAACCTAATTCGCTTTCCCGCTGAAAAAAAATCTGCCTCCCTGTTCTAGTTTCGCCCATCAGTCCCAAACCTGCTCCGCTGCTATCTAAATTCTTTTGTTGCCGAAACCCTGTCCTCTAGTCAATAATTCCTCCTAACTCACCTTATTTGCTGGTTTTGCAAATAAAATGAAATGTTTGTGTCACTGTTCGGACCGATCTCAATTGGCCACTTGGAAATGACATCAGGTGTTGGATCTCTGGGCTTCTAATCCTAAAACTAAGGAAAAGTCTATGAATAAGAAATTATTACTCTCCGTGGTCGTCATGTTCTTTATGTCAATGGCAATTGGTTTCTTGGTGCATGGGTTTCTTCTTGTCCAGGAGTATTCGCAATTGACCAGTATGTTCCGCTCTCAGGAGGATCAGGCGAATCACTTCCCTTTCATGCTGCTCGCACATGTTTTTATCGCGTACGGATTTGCCTGGATATATATCAAGGGTAAGGAAGACAAACCGTTTTTGACGCAAGGCATTTGTTATGGAACGGCAATCGCGGTCCTTACCACGATACCAAACTATTTAATTTACTATGCAGTGCAACCGATGCCAGGACTGCTCGTCTTGAAACAGATTGTTTTCGACACGATTGGGGTAATTTTAATGGGGATCGTTGTTGCGTGGCTGAACAAATAACATTGGGAGTTATTCTCAAAGAAATTCGGAAACTCCCAGGCTCCATCTGAGTTTGAGTAGAGGGCATGAATGAAAGTAAACTGGATGCTTTTTTTTGCTAGTATCAAACGGAGGTATTGTATGCCCACAAAGAAGATCATCGCGGTCGCAGGTTCCACCGGAGCCCAAGGGGGCGGCTTAGTCCGCACCATCTTGAATGATTCCAGTACTGCTTTTGCTGTACGCGCGATTACGAGAGATGTCAATTCGGATAAGGCCAAAGAACTAGCCCGTTTGGGAGCCGAAGTCGTGGCCGCCGACGTGGACGATGAGGGGAGTCTGAGGAGCGCTTTCAAAGGGGCTTATGGGGCTTATTGCGTCACTTTTTACTGGGCGCACTTTTCGCCGGACAAGGAACTCGCGCAGGCCCAAGCACTGGCCAGCGCATCAAAGCATGCGGGCATCGAACATGTGATTTGGTCCACCCTTGAAGATACACGCCAGTGGATTCCTCTCAGCGACAACCGCATGCCCACTCTCATGGGCAGGTACAAGGTCCCTCATTTGGATTCGAAGGGGGAGTCTGATCATTTGTTTACGGATGCCAGCCTGCCCGTCACATTCTTGCTGACTTCTTTTTATTGGGATAATTTTATCTACTTTGGCATGGGTCCCAAGAAGGGTCCCGACGGCAAGCTGGCCATTACACTGCCTATGGGTGACAAGAAACTCCCCAGTATAGCGGCCGAAGACATTGGCAAATGTGCTTATGGTATCTTCAAGAAAGGTGCGCAATATATTGGCAAGACCGTGGGCATAGCCGGCGAACATCCGACAGGTAAACAAATGGCCACTTCATTCACGAAGGCACTGGGGCAGGAGGTAAGATACAACGACGTGTCTCCCGACATCTACCGCAGCTTTGGTTTCCCCGGCGCGGAAGACTTGGGCAACATGTTTCAGTTTAAGCGTGATTTTGAAGAATACTTCTGTGGCGCACGAAATCTCGACGTATCCCGATCGCTCAATCCAGCGCTGCAAACCTTTGACCAATGGCTCGCGAAGAATAAAAGCCGGATCCCGCTCGAATAGAATAGCGGGAGTGCATTTACCTAAAATTAACCGGATCCGAGCGCAGCAGGTGCTGGTTTTTTTGTCATCTTGAAAAACGCCTGAAATCGGTCTCGGAAAGATGTCCGTAACTCAGCCCGCTGTTAGGAGTCTGCCGTGACCCCGTTAAGTTTTCAATTATCCTCAAGACATCACATTAAAAGCCATGAAAAAAAAGATAATCAATCACTCGATTTCAAGGTAAACGGTAAAACGTGCTCATTTACAGGTGATCAGGAAATGCCGCTGCTCTGGTACCTGCGGGATGTTCTGGGTCTGACCGGGACAAAATTCGGTTGCGGTATCGCACTTTGTGGTGCCTGCACGGTTCACCAAAATGGCGAACCTGTTCGGTCCTGTACGATTCCGATGAAATCGGTAGCTGGATCAGAGATCTTAACCATTGAAGGACTCTCTACGAACGTGCTGCACCCGATCCAGACAGCGTGGATGGCACAGAATGTTCCACAATGCGGTTATTGTCAAACAGGGCAAATCATGCAAGCCGCTGCACTCCTGAAGGTAAAGCCACACCCGACGGACCAGGATATCGATGACATGATGGCGAACAACCTTTGCCGATGTGGAACCTATCAGAGAATTCGAGCAGCCATCAAGGCTGCCGCCGGAGGCACAGCATGAACACCATCCAGAACATTAGCCGACGTGGATTCCTCAAGGGAACACTCTCCGCCGGTGCCTTCATCCTTGGTGCCCAGATCGCCCCCGCATGTCTCTCGGCAGACTCTCCTGCTGGTAATAACCCTCTAAAGGGTACGTCATTTCACCCCAATGTCTTCCTGGGGATTGAACCAGACGGCACTACCGTGCTCGTCGCCACCCGCTCGGAAATGGGCTGCGGCAGCCGCACGGCAGTACCACGTATTCTTGCCGATGAACTGGAGGCGGATTGGGAGCGTGTTCGGATCGTGCAGGCTATTGGCGACTCTAAGTACGGAAGTCAGGATACCGACGGCTCACATTCGGTGCGCAGTTTCTTTGACACAATGCGTGAGGCGGGCGCGACGGCCCGAACGATGTTGGTGACGGCCGCCGCACAGCAATGGGGAGTGCCCGTGTCGGAATGCGAGGCCAGTTTTCACACTGTGGTGCATCAGCCGAGTGGCCGCAAACTTGGCTACGGGAAGCTGACTCGAGCGGCGGCAAAGCTGCCAGTTCCAAAGAAGGAGGCAGTGAAGTTCAAGCCGAGAAGTGAATGGCGGTATATCGGTAAGCCCGTGAGTAGCTATGATCTGCGCGACATCTGCACGGGAAAAGCCGAGTTCGGGATGGACGTTCGCTTGGAGGGCATGGTCTACGCCTCGATCGAACATCCCAAGGTCGTTGGCGGCCGAGTGAAGTCCTTTGATGAAAAAGCGGTACTCGACGTGAGCGGTGTCCGGCAGACTATGATAATTGACCCTGCCAATCCTCCCTATGGCTTCCAACCTCTCGGGGGCGTGGCAGTCATCGCCGACAACACCTGGGCAGCATTCCAGGGCCGGAAGAACCTGAACGTCCAGTGGGAAAATGGTCCAAATGCCAGCTACAATTCCGATGCGTATCGGAAGGAATTGGAAGCAACCGCTCGCAAACCTGGAAAGATGATCCGAAACGATGGCGACGTTGAAAAAGAGTTTTCCAAAGGCGGAACGATCGTTGAAGCGGGATACTATGCCCCTCATCTGGCACATTCCTCCATGGAGCCACCTGTCGCCACAGCAAATTATCAAGAGAGCAAAGTGGAAATTTGGGCTCCGACCCAGAATCCACAAGGCGTGCAAGAAACTGTGGCCAAGTTGTTGGGCATCCGCAAAGAGGATGTGATTTGCCACGTAACGCTGCTGGGAGGCGGCTTTGGACGCAAGTCCAAGCCGGACTTCGCAGTGGAAGCAGCCTTAATTTCCAAAAAAACGGGACGTCCGGTGAAGGTTGTGTGGTCACGTGAGGATGACATTCACTCTGATTACTTCCACTCGGTTGCGGCAATGTACCTGAAAGCTGTCGTGAACGAAAAAGGGATGCCGACCGCCTGGCTGCAGCGATCTGTCTTTCCCCCCATTGGGTCGACTTTTAGTGAGAATCAAACCTACAGCGATGCCGGTGAGATGGGGCTCGGCTGGTCCGATCTCCCCTTCGCGGTACCCAATCTGCGCGTCGAAAATGGCCCTGCTGCCGCGCATGTGCGCATTGGGTGGCTGCGCTCGGTCGCGAATATCTATCACACCTTCGCCGTTCAATCCTTTGCCGATGAACTTGCCCATCATGCGGGCCGTGACTCCGTGGAATACCTCCTCGCGCTGCTCGGACCAGACCGCATTGTCGACCGGAATAGCCTGCCAGCGGATTATCCGAATTATGGCGCCTCTTATGCCGAATACCCCATTGACATCGCCAGATTCCGGCGGGTCGTGGAGCTGGCTGCCGAAAAAGCCCGCTGGGGTAAACAGAAGCTCGGCAAGGGCCAAGGCATGGGAATTGCCATTCACCGCAGTTTTCTGACTTACGTCGCTAGTATTGTCCAGGTGGAAGTGGACGACCACGGCATGATTCACATTCCGCAAGTTCACACCGCAGTGGATGCGGGGACTGTAGTGAACCCAGATATGGTCCGGTCTCAGTTTGAAGGCGCCGCGGTATTCGGCGCAAGCCTCGCACTTTATGGAGAGATTACGGCGACGAATGGCGTCATCAACCAATCCAACTTCAATGACTATCCGCTATGCCGTATCAGTGACGCGCCGCGCGAGACCAATGTCTATATCGTTGAGAGCGACGCGCCTCCTGCCGGCGTGGGAGAGCCGGGGGTGCCCCCTTTTGCGCCGGCATTATGTAACGCCATTTTTGCCGCCACTGGCAAACGGGTGCGAGAACTCCCTCTTTCCCGCACCAAACTGGCCTGACCCGTCAGCGATTTACGCCCGCATTGAGATTGCCAGGAACTCCAGGAGCCCTGGACCGATCCCGGTCATCCGGGTTTCGTCGATCGCTCTTAATTCCAACGGACCTTTACAAGGCATGGCGTTGTATGAATCACCATGAGGATGCGCATGAACGATACGGACAAATTGGAACAGATGGCTCGACTCCTTGAAGAGATACGGGATAATCAAAAAGCACAGCTTGAGCGCCAGGCGGAATCTCTGGCTTTACAAAGAGAGCAGTATCAAATATTTCTGAATCAGCACGAAAAAACGGCGAAAATCCAAGAGCGAGCTGAAGCAATTCAGGACAAGAGTGCTCGCCTGGTAAACAGAATTCAACGATTCGTTCCCTTCGCAATTGCCGCCATGTTTGTTTTAATCTTATACCTCACTTGGCTATTATTCCGGGTTTTTCGGTAAAGGCGTTACTTTTGGACTAGAAGAGGAGAAAGAACTTGATGAGTAATGATTCAAGCCCGGAAAAGATCATGCAGGTCGGCCTTGGATTTTGGGCTTCCAAAACGCTTTTAAGCGCAGTCGAGATGGAGGTTTTCACAGAGCTCGCCAAACATCCAGAGGACTTCAAAACTCTCCAGGGACGGCTGGGCCTCCATCCACGTTCGGCACGTGATTTCCTGGACGCATTAGTGGCGTTGGGCTTTCTTCAAAAAGTTGATGACAAGTACCAAAACACGCCTGAAACAGCGCTGTACCTGGATAAGCGAAAACCTTCTTACATCGGCGGGATGCTCGAGATGGCCAATCATCGCCTTTATGGTTTCTGGAACCATTTAACGGAGGCCTTGCGTACCGGCAAGCCACAGAATGAAGTGAAGATGGGGGGCGATCCATTCTTTCAAACACTTTATGCCGACCCCGCACGACTCAAAGAATTCTTAACAGCAATGACGGGAATCAGTCACGGCGCCAACCTTGCCATAGCCCGACAATTTCCTTGGAAACATTACGATCTCTTCATTGACGTGGGGACGGCCCAGGGCGATTTGGCAACTCAAGTTGCTTTGGCCAACTCTCATCTCTCTGGAATTGGATTCGATCTTCCTGAGGTCGAACCCATTTTCGAGGAACATGCTTTGCAGCATGGGCTTTCAGATCGATTGCACTTTGTTGGGGGTGACTTTTTCAATGATTCCCTGCCGCCCGCCGACGTGGTCATGATGGGGCATATCCTCCATGATTGGAACTTGGGCGAAAAAAAGCTACTTCTTCGAAAAGCGTATGAAGCAATCCCGAATGGAGGAGCGGTCATTATTTACGAGTCAATCATTGACGATGATCGCTCAAAGAATGCCTTTGGTCTTCTCATGAGTCTGAATATGCTCATCGAAACGACAGAAGGCTTTGACTATACAGGTGCGGATTGCTCGGGATGGCTGTATGAAGTTGGATTTAAGGAGACTCGCGTCGAACACTTAGTTGGGCCAGATTCTATGGTCATTGGGATTAAGTGATGTATATCTGGCCGGGTAAACGTAAAAACCCTCTTCCATTTCACGCACCAAAAAGAACTGCGGCCCATACCCAGAATCCCCTCGTGAAGCTTTGCGGGGATTTCCCCAATCGAGGAAAATGTCGATGAAAAAGTTCCAGGTGGAAGCAGAAGCTTTTGTTCTCGCTCCAGCCCAACTGGTCTATGAAATCGTAGCAGACTACCGAAAGGGGCACCCTCAGATTTTGCCAAAGGGATACTTTTCAGCACTGGAAGTCGAGCAAGGTGGGACTGGGGCGGGAACGATTATCCGTTTCAAGATGCATGTATTCGGGTTGACAAGAACTTTCCGGGTAGCAATCACTGAGCCCGAACCAGGCCGCGTTCTAGCAGAAACAGACTCGTCATCCGGGACTGAAACGACCTTCACAATTTCTCCGCTCGAAGGAAGCCAACTTACAAAAGTAACGATTGCCACTCGGTTCTCTGCTCGGGGTGGGATCTTCGGGCCACTGGAGCGGTTTTTTACGGCCCGGACGCTCCGGAGCATCTATAACCAGGAACTGCAACTGCTCGCCATCCTTGCGGAAAACCGCAGCACGAGCCCCACCATGGATACTCCAGATCATTCCTCATAACTTCATTCAAATTTGCCAAGCGCATGCTTTTCACAAGTAGAAAACGACACCACCCGGTGAAAGTATCCCCTCATTTTCTTTTTGTGGTTGTAGCCTTTCACGGAGTGCCATAAGATAGAGCGTTTTGCAACAAGAGGTAGATCACTACAACGTAAAGGAAACCATGCTTCAAGTAAGAAATGATATTCGGAATCTTGCGATTATTGCCCATGTCGATCATGGCAAAACCACTTTGGTAGATGCCATGCTTTGGCAAAGCGGTATTTTCCGGGAGCATCAAAAAGTGCAGGAGCGTATCCTTGACAGTAATGACTTGGAGCGGGAAAAAGGCATCACCATTATGGCGAAGAACACCGCGGTTCATTACCATGAGATCAAGCTCAATATTGTCGATACGCCGGGACATGCTGATTTTGGCGGAGAAGTCGAACGGACCCTCAAGATGGTGGACGGCGTAATGTTGCTGGTCGATGCTTCCGAGGGACCGTTGCCACAGACCCGATTTGTACTCAGGAAGGCGCTCGAGCAGGATCTCCCGGCAATTGTCGTGATCAATAAGATTGACCGCCCGGACGCCCGTATCTCGGAAGTGATCAATGAAGTCTATGATCTGTTCATTGACCTGGATGCTCGTGAAGACCAGATCGATTTCCCCATCATTTTCACCAATGCAAAACTTGGATTAGCCAAGCGACATCTTGAGGATGAATCCAGAGATCTGCGTCCTCTCTTTGAAGCCATTCTCGAACAAATTCCGCCCCCTCAGTTCAATCCCCAGCAAAATTTGCAATTACTAGTAACTAATATTGATTACAGTGACTACGTAGGACGTCTGACGATCGGTCGCATCACCAGCGGATCCATCAAACAAGGTGAAACGGTATCCGTTTGCAGCTCTGGCGAAGTCCGTGACCGCTTTAAAGTTACACTGCTTTATGTCTTTGACGGACTGAAACGAGTGGAAATATCGGAAGCTTCCGCCGGGGACATTGTCGCCCTTGCCGGCAATGACACCGTCACGATTGGTGAGACGATCGCCGACGCTGAGAACCCTCATCCACTGCCCACCTTGAAAATCGATGAGCCCGCGCTGGCAATGGTATTTTCCCCCAATATGTCCCCTTTTTCAGGCAAAGAAGGCCGCTTCGTCACTTCACGGCATTTGAAAGAAAGACTTGAGAAGGAACTGCTCAAAAACGTCAGCATACGAGTCGAGCCATCGCCCGGAAATGATGCCTTCCGTGTGATCGGTCGAGGTGAATTGCAGATGGCTATCCTCTTGGAGATGATGCGACGGGAAGGTTATGAAATTGAAGTCTCCAAGCCTGAGATCGTCACCAAGACTCTTGATGGGAAAACCATGGAGCCGATGGAGATGCTCCTGGTCGATTGCCCTGAGGAATTTATCGGAGTCGTCACTCAGAAGATCGGCACCCGTAGGGGCAAGATGCAGAAAATGATTAATCATGGCAGTGGCCGTGTGCGCCTGGAGTTCCGGCTGCCCGCCAGGGGTCTGATTGGATTTCGGACCGAGTTCCTCACCGATACCAAGGGCGCCGGGATCATGAACCACCTCTTTGATGGTTATGATGACTGGCAGGGCTCCATTCCTTCGCGTTTAACGGGAGCTCTCGTCGCAGATCGTGCCGGCAGAGCAACAGGCTTTGCGCTCAATAACCTGCAAGACCGCGGGGAACTCTTCGTACGGCCCGGCGACGATATTTATCAAGGAATGATCTGTGGTGAAAACTCGCGCTCAACCGACCTTTTTGTGAATGTGACCAAAGAAAAAAAGCTCACCAATATGCGAGCCTCGACCTCGGATGAAGCCATCCGATTGATCCCTTATCGAGAAATGGGGCTGGAGAAGGCTTTAGAATTTATTAGAGAGGATGAGCTGGTTGAGATCACTCCCACTTCGATCCGGCTTCGGAAGAGGCCCGGGATGAAGAAAATCCCAATGGAAAAGGACTAACTTCGGTTTTAGAGAGGGCTGTCTGAGCTCTTCATGCCTTGCTCTTTCGCAACCTCCTTCTTTTTTTAAATTGCACATGGAAGCAAACCACTTTAGAATAAGCCTGTTTGCAACGATAGGTCCCCAAACTGACAGTTGAGGAGAACGTATGACCAGAAGTGGAGTCAATGGGAATGGCCATTTGCGTCAAGGCGATGTTGCCAGCGGAGGATCGATAGCCGCATATACGCCTCCTCCCGATGGGGGCAGATTGATTGTTCTGAGTGCTCCTTTAACGGAAATCATTGATCATGCGGGCTATTTTATCCAGATGGCCCTGGCTTCCCTACCGATCTGGTTGGAGTGGGTGATCAACAACAAGTATCCGACATGGCGCAACCTTGAGTATAACGACGATGGCTCGGCTCGCTACATGCCGGCAGGTGTCCGACTGCTGGAAAGTTCTCTATTGAGAGAATTTCGTCGCGAGGATGTCGTTGCCTGTTTCCCAGACGACCTTCCGAAGTTTGTTGGCCCGAAGACGCGAGTCGTGGCGCTCTCAACCCACAATCCCCTGGGCGTCACCTTTGCGGCAGGAGTCTATACATCGATTTTTGGCTCCTCTAAAATGCCCATCAATTCTCATTACGCCCGGCAGCTATTCAAAACAATCAAAGAAAATCCGCACCGCAGCAACTTCAAAGTTATCGTGGGGGGATCTGGAGGATGGCAGATTAAAGACACCGACTCCTATGATGAACTGAGCGTGGATTGTGTCGTGGAAGGGCGCAGCGAATCGGCGGACACTTTGGCGCTTTTCCATAAAGCGATCCGCGGAGAGGAACTGCCACGCGATGTCGAAGTGATCCACCCCACGCGCCGGGAGGATCTGCTTATCGCGCAGTCACGAACCACGTTCGGAGTGGTCGAAATGACTACCGGTTGCGGCCGTCGCTGCCAGTTTTGCGTGCCGGACCTCAACCCCCAAATCGATTTTCCAAAAGAGAAAATCATGGCCACTGTCCATGTCAATGTGGAACAGGGAAACAAACAGATCTCCCTGGCCACCGAGGATATGTTCATCTGGGGACAGGTTCAGACCGAAACTCCATTCTTTTTTCCCAACCGTGAAGCGTTGCTCGACCTGTACAGCGAAGTGGTCAATACTCCCGGAGTTGAACAGCATGTTCTCAGTCATTGCACCGTGACGCCGGCTGTGGTTGACCCGCTACTCATTAAGAAGCTGTCTGAAACATTAATGGAAAAAAGCCCGATCCATCTGCCCTTGTTGAGCACGCATCCGAAAAAAAAGGCCCTGGCACCGCTTGTTGGATTGGAGACTGGATCGATCCGGATGGCCAAATCCATTATGCCCAGCAAAGGCGTTCCCTTCTCAATTGACGATTGGCCCAGCATTGTCCTGGAGGGATTGAAGGTTTATAACGAAAACAACTGGTTCCCGGTCATGACTTTGATGGTGGGAAACCCGGGCGAGACGGATGATGATATCAAGGCGACTCTCGACCTCGTCTACGAAATGGAACGGCGAAAACTGTTTGCATTCCTCGTTCCTTCAATTTTTACTCCGCTGCATGACACACGGATGGAGAAAAAACAAGGTGTCACGGAGACACGAAACCTCACCAAACTTCAGTGGCAGTTGTTGATGAAATGTTGGAAATTCAATCTGCGCCCCGGTCAGTACAGCTGGTGGGGACCAACCGCCTGGCGAGTGGGATCGATTGGCTTATGGCTTTATAAACTTCGAAAAATAAACGGACCCGATTTCACCTGGCCACTCCTGCTGTTTTCCGGGATACTACCCGAGAAATGGATGCACAAGATGGGCAAGATTTACATGGGAAAGCCGTTGAAGACGAAGTCACGAAAAGAATTGATCGCCAGTGTCCGCCCTCATTACCTTCAGTATTTCCGAGCCGACAACGGTGACCTTCCCGACGGATATACTCCTCCAACTAAGGAAGAGCATAAATCGGCACCCCTGCTTGAGGTTGCGTTATAAGCCCATCATCCCGTGTCTTCGCTACTGTAAGACGCCGCGTGACGGCATGCGGTCGGTATTGATCTTCCTCTGCCACACGACGTTTGCGTGGTGGCAGAATCCCCAGAAGTGATTATCCGTGTTGATGCAGTTGCTAACTGGGGCCTCTCAATAGTGCCGGTGAAGGCGGCCCACCAAACCCTCATTCACAACCTTGCTGTTCATGCGCTTGCCGACGGTGTCGTTACCGACACTGAGCGTTCTCACCTCCATCAAGTGGCGAAATTACTGGGTCATGACAATCGCGAATTGAACCACCCTCTTGAATCTGCTGGTGTTCAATAGCCCGGAGGCTCTGCTTGCGGCCATGGCGGAGTTCATCGAGTTTTACATCTACCATCCCATCACTACCACGAAGGGATCGGAAACGTCACGCCGGCCGATGTTCACTGCGGCCAACGGCAAAACATCCTCAAACGGAGGAAGGAACAAAAGCAGGTCACCATCGACGCTCGGTTCCAGTACAATCTGGGCCAGGAGTCGAATCAACCCCGGGGCGAGCCGGGGTCTGAACTATAGCTTGGAAAAAAGCTAGATCCGTCTCAGAAGTGCTGAAGACGCACAGGACAGTCATGAACGCAAAAATCCACTACCTATTACGAGGTGAAGATGTCGACGCACTTTTCCAACAGAGTCTCTCTGCTATTCTCGCTGCTCAAGAAGCATTCCGAAAAGCCACGGGGAGGAACCAAGAATTCGTCCCGGGGCTTGCTGTTGTTCTCCCTGGTGACTGCCATCAGCTTGCTTGATTTAGCAGTTCGGGCTTATCCCGCTGCAAGCGGTCAGGAAATGATCGTCAGCAACAGCCAGCCACATGCGCTGATCGTAATTGGTGATAACGCCGGCTCATTCGATCGGTTTGTTGCCGGCGAATTGCAGAAACACATCCAAACCCTGTCCGGCGCGAAGCTGGAAATCATCACGTCACGCGAGGTGAGCAGTCATCCGAAGGGTGAAAGCCTTCTGCTGATCGGCAGCTCGACGAACAACGAGTCGGTGGGTCAAGCCGCAAAACGCCGACAGGTAAGCTTTGCAGGATTGAAAACTGATGGTTATGTCCTGCGCCGCATCAGCTTTGAAGGGCACCCTGCGCTGGTCTTAGGTGGCAATGATGAGCCTGCGACGATGTATGCGGCTTACGATTTCCTGGAGCGGCTGGGTTTTGTCTTTGTGCTGACCCAGGATATCCTTCCCGAGAAACAAACTGACGTCGCGCTCCCTTCCCTCAACGAGCGCGTGGAGCCGGCATTCCAACGGCGCGGCGTGTTTATTGGCTATGGCTACCCAAGCCAGACGCTGTGGTCCCTGGACGATTGGCGAAAGATCATCGACCAGATGGCCAAAATGCGGCTGAATTACCTGCAAATATGGTGGCTCCCCGACATTCCTTTCCTGACTTTCGACTACAAGGGCGAGACGAATTTCCTGGGTGACGTGACGGCCAAGGAGAGCGGATACATGCTCTGGCGCCGCCATCAAGGCTCGTCTCTGGTTAAGGACATGACGGTGGGCAAGGAGCATTACAAGTATCCGCGGATCGCGCCTCCCGAAATGCAGGACATAGAAACACCCGAGCAGGCGAAACAGAAGGCACAGGACCTTTTGCGGGCTGTCATCGCTTATGCGAAAACGCGGAAGATCAATACCTGGGTTGCGTTTGATCCGGTGAGCGTGCCGGCGAACCTGGCACGCTATACGCCCAATCGCACCGGCGACCTCCCATTTCAAGATGTCCTGGGCGGGGTTTACATGTGTCCTACCGACCCCGTCATACTCGCGATCAATGAAAGCCGGATGAAGAGTCTTTTCACGACCTACCCGGAGGCGGAGGGCTACTTCCTGTGGTTCCCAGAATTTTATCCGGTTTGTGAGGATGATAAGAGCCGCGCTTTCTATTTGCAGGAACGTCCCAAGTATCTCGTGGACCAGCTGCAGCGCTGGAAAGCGTACACGGGCTACGAACGAGGCGGCGACCGCGTGGTGGATTCCAACAACGGCACGCTGGAACTGATGCGCCAGGCGATGACGGTGCGCGACCGTATCAATCCGAAAGCCAAGGTCGGCATCGGCGCGTTCGGGCGCGGTTTCTTCTTTCCCTCGCTCGACAAGGCAATGCCCAAGAATGTCCCCTTCTCAGACATGGTCTCCCGGGGCTTTTGGACTCCGACGGGAGTTCCCATGCAAGACTACGGAGGCATGGGTAACCGCGAGCGGACACTGATTACGCGCTCCGACGACGATAGCGGCATGTTCGGCATGCAGTTCAACGTGAACATGTTCTACAAGGATCGCACCTTCGAAGGTGCTCTGGAGAATGGCGTGACGGGACACGCGATGCAGGTAAACCGGGCGCGCGGCATGGAACAAAACGAGAAGTTTATGGCCGACGGCGCCTGGAAACCCCACATGAAACCTGGCGAGTTCTACCAGGATTACGTGCGGAGAATCTTCGGTGAGGCTGCCGCACCGGAAGCGTTGAAGGCTTACCAGATTCTCGAAGAGAACGAGGAATACCTCGGCTGGACGAGTCGGTCCAATTTTCCATGCTGCAGCGCTCCTGCGGAGATCGCCATCCTTGAGGCTTACTCAGAACAGGCAAATATCTACGATGGCCCAACCTTTGCAGGCTGGGCTGGCTTTCTGGATCACGCCCGGAATGAATCGGTGTATTACGCCCATTCTGCCGAACTGCTGCGGCAGGCGCTCGTGCATTTCGATCAAGCGGCGAGCAGCGTGGCGATGGGCGCTCGCAGCGAGCTGGCGTATCTTCGAAACAAAACTGACGCTTACGCGATGCATCTAAACACGCTGGTCCAGCTCAACAAAGCCTACTTGGAATTCGATGCGGCCTTTCGGGCGCGAGCGGCGGGCAATCAGGATGAATTCATGCAACGCCTGGACCACAGCATGGAGATGTTCCGCGAAGCCCGTCGCATGTCCATCGCCACAGCCAGCAAATTCGCAGAGATCATGGACGATCCCTCGGACCTCGGCGTCCTCTACAAATACAACGTGTATATGATTGATGGAACCGAAATCATCGAGAAATTCATCCAGAACGTCAATGATTTCCACCATGGAAAGCCCTACATGAATCCCGTGCCTCTGGAAAAGGTATTTAATCGCTGGCCAAAACTGCAGCGCGGCAGATACTGAGCAGGGCTGCGGCAGCAATAGCAAAGTACTTCAGCCGCAAGGTCTGCAAGGTGTGGCGGGACTCCCACTGCGGGAGCACCTGTTGGCGGAAGAACGTGATCAGGTTGTAAAACAAAGCGACGCGATCGCTCCCATTTGGCATCCTGATGCTGGAACTTGAATTCTGCCACTTCAATCTCCTCATCCACCTTTTGCCAGTCGGTAATCAGATAGATCGCCCGCTCGAAGACCTGATTCAACGGGGCCGCCAGCACCTACTCCAATGCTCGGCCTCCAAATACCGGATCAACTCGATCACGTCCCCTGCGGGCAGACCCAGCCCGCTTACGGGGGACGTTTGCCTTCATCCTTGCCTTCGTCACTCACTCCATGGCACACTCTTCTCCATGGAAGCGCTGTTTCAGCCGGTCTGAACGGGCGTGTGCCCGTTCCGCCTGAAAAGCAATTTCTGATCAGTTTATCAGTCGACGTCGGCTTCCTCGACGTGATTGAGTAGGGGATTCCGGTGTCCTTGTTTATTGTTGCCCGCTCGACG
>CAWBAT010000001.1:0-57598 GCA_963786955.1 uncultured Acidimicrobiia bacterium | reverse complement strand
TCTCAACCTTGCTCTGTTTCGCCGGGCAAAAAACAGGTCGATCCTATTCGGTCTCGTCACTACCGGGGTTCCCTTAGCGCTAGGCACAGGAGTTGGCCTGCTTTTCGGCTACGGACTTATTACGGCGATCGTTTTGGGGTCATTACTTGCTTCGCACACACTTCTAGGCATGCCGATCCTAGTTAAGCTTGGTACAAACCGATCGGAGTCAATCACCATCACAGTTGGCGCAACTGTCCTATCCGATACGTTGTCCTTACTTGTTTTCGCAATCTGCGTTTCGACTTATGAGAAGGGCTTTTCCGGAGTTGGGACCACGCTGCAATTTGTTGAGATTGCCGCCTTTGTCCCGTTCATTTTGTTTGGTCTGAGTCGCTTGGGAGCTTACGCATTGAAAAAGGTCGAAGGTGAAGAAGACGCCTATTTTGTCCCTATTTTCGGCATTATGGCGGTGGCGTCCATCCTCGCTGGATTCGTCAGCCTGCCGGTATTGTCGGAGCGTTTTTGGCTGGACTCGCGGTCAACGCCGCGGTTCGCGACAAACCTGCAGTTGAGAAGTTGGAATTCTTTGGAAAATCTATTTTCGTGCCCTGTTTCTATGTCGGGACAGGTTTCCTGATCAATCCGATAGTCTTCTTCCGAAGCCTCATTGACAATTTTGCGCTTACCGCGGCGATCATCCTAGCCCTCATCGTTGGCAAAGGGATAGCGGCTGAAATTGTTGGCCGCGCTTTCAAATACAGTTCTTCCGAAAGGCTAATTATGTGGTCGCTGACAATGCCACAGGTGGCGGCGACCCTGGCGGCCACTCTGGTTGCGTTCCATACATTCGACCGTGCAGGCCAACGCCTCATCGATGGCCAGATTCTCAATACTGTTTTTGTCTTGGTGCTGACCACTTCTATCCTTGGACCGGTCCTCACGCGCAGCGGTTCGCGCCCCGCATGCTGGAAGATGAAGCCCATCTGAAAGCCCAGAACCTTCCTCGGGCGAACACATAGTCCCAAGTGCTCAGAGAAGGTGGAATACATGTGACCCCCCTTGAAGTCCCCCCTTGTGCAAGGGGGACAAGAAATAATCTGCTTCCCTCTTGTTTGAGGGGGGACAGCCATAAGGATGCGTGCTTCGGGGGGAAGCGGTCCGACGCGCCCGATCCACACCATTGCGGCGTCGCAGAGTCGCCCTCCACGCCTGTCGTTATTTGGAGGGCCGTGTTCCACCGAGGCCGAATGAAAGGTAGGTGGAACGCACGGACCCCCCTTAATTCCCCCCTTGTGCAAGGGGGACAAGAAAGGAACCCGTTTTCCCTCTTGTTTGAGGGGGGGACAGCCATAAGGATGTGTGCTTCGGGGAAAGCGCGCGGTCCCACGCGCCCGATCCACACCATTGCGGCGTCGCAGAGTTCCGCCCTCCACGCCTGTCGTTATTTGGAGGGCCGTGTTCCACGAGGCCGAATGAAAGGTAGGTGGAACGCACGGACCCCCTCTTAATTCCCCCCTTGTGCAAGGGGGGACAAGAAATAATCCGCTTCCCTCTTGTTTGAGGGGGGACAGCCATAAGGATGCGTGCTTCGGGGGGACAGCGGTCCCACGCGCCCGATCCACACCATTGCGGCGTCGCAGAGCTCCGCCCTCCAGGCATGAGGGCGCTTTGGAGGGTCGAGCTCCTGCGAGACCGAATGAAAGGTAGGTGGAATGCACGGACCCCCAAGTCCCCCCTTGTGCAAGGGGGACAACCTTGAATTTGTGCAACTAAGAGCTAAGTCGGTTTGCTGGAATGCTGGATGTTGGTGGGTTCCTCCAGAGGGGGTTCCTTAATTTCCAGGTCCAATCGAATAACTTTTGCGATGACGTCCCGGTCAAATACTTTCCCCGGAAAATATCTCTTTAAAAGGACTCTTACAATGCCAAAGAGAATTCCTGCCGCCAAGGTAATGCCTAATAAAACCCCACAATAAATGAAGATATTAAGCATGACACGCGCAATGTTTACAGGTTGAACCTTTGGATCAAAGATTACCAAAGAGACATACCCTGTTTTCTCCAGCAATGAGGTGGCGAATGCTGGTGAGCTTGCATCCATTACCAGAGTAACCAGGGGGCCGTCACGCTTGAAGTAGATGGGTTGGCCTGGTCTTTGGGTAGAATATTCATGGTAGCCAGCTTGGAGGAATTTCTTGGCTAGCTGCTGGTTGGGATAGTCGATCAGCAGTACGCTGGCTGATTCAGGCCCTGCTACGTATCTGGCAAATGCCGCTTCGGCTCCAACATTGAGCCCGAAAGGGTCCTTTCCTTGGAGTGGCACAAAACGATCCAGTGCCTTTGGACCCATCAAAAAGACTTCACTCTGAGGCACTCGTTCTTCATTCGGCAGCTTCGTGACAACGGCAGGAAGAGTGGAAGAATCCGGCAGTGGATCCGACATCAATTGGCCCAATTTAAGCAAGTGGGAAATGCAGTCATTCGTTCCTCGAATGCATGTAAGCCGAACGAAGTACTTTCCTTTCTGAAAACTTAGGCTATCGGAGGTGAGCTCTCCTTCTGTACCGACTTTCTTGACAGGTTTGGATTGAGGCTCCCGGAAAAAAGTAAACAAACCATAGGCCGCAGGGGCATCGACCATTTCATACAATTCCATTTGGATCTTTTCCGGGCCTAAAGTGAGATCCCGGGTAGAAAGCTTGACGAACCCATATTCCAAGCAAATAGCGGCCTTCTCGGGTGAGAATTGGGTCAAGGTCGAAGCGGTATAGACTTTCTCAGCAGGATCCGCTTTCCAAAGAGTCTTTTCATTGATGAGATTAGAAAGCTGTTCAGTTGAGTTTTGGGCTTGTCCCGCCGCAACGTAAGAGGTTAAACAGAGGAATACTGGCGCGATCCTGACGGCGTATCTTAAGAGGAACATCGATCTATTTCGCATGGATCCGAGTGAGTCTCCGAAGCCTTTGCAGGCTGCGGGAAGTTTTGAAGGAGACGAAGTTCGCCCACCCTTTTCATTATTAACACAAACGCAATAAACATTGTTGCAAATCTGGCAACGACCCCCTCGAGTCCCGCATTATCAGCTGGGTACTTCTAGGGGGGGGAAGAATTACGAGCCAACAACATTTTATGCATCCACATTATTATACGCTGACTTCAAATCAGAAGTAGCGTGAATCAAATGCGGTAGGCGGATTTGGAGCCATCATCGATAGTCAGGCAGAGTTGGACAAATCGCTGGACAGGGAAGAGGGACCCTTACTCTCGGAAATAGTTCAGTGAATGACCTTGGCTGTTTTGATTCCGCCGAGGTTCCCGGCGTAGGAGGCAATTCCTTCGCAAAGAGCCTCAGCAATCTTCTGACGATAAGAAGTGGACTTCAGCAGTTTCTCATCCAGCGGATTACTGACGAAGGAGATTTCCGAAAGGATGGATGGCATGTTCGCGCCGATGAGAACAATGAAGGGAGCTTGTTTGACGCCCCGGTCCCGATGGGGCGTTTTGGGTTTGTACAAACTGGACGAGACGGTCTTCTGTACAATTTGCGCAAATTCCTTGGACTCATCAACCTTTTCGTTCAAGGTGATTTTCTGAACTAAGTCTTGAAGTTCAAAAACGGTCTTCTTTGAACTGGCGTTTTCTCGTGCAGCAATCTCTTCGACGCCAGGAGAAGTAGTAAAGTTCAGGAAGAAAGTCTCCACCCCGCTCACTCTCCTGTTCCGGCTGGAATTGGCATGGATAGAGATAAATAGATCGGCCTGTGTCTGATTAGCCATGGCTGTCCGTTCTTCGAGAGGGACGAAGACATCGTCGGTACGCGTCAAGATGACTTCTCCCTCCAGTCTTTCTTCGATAAGACTTTTTAGACGCATCGCGATGTCCAGGACAAGGTCTTTTTCCTGAAGTCCAGAAGGGCCAACAGTTCCGGTATCATGCCCACCATGCCCTGGATCAATGACGATCCTGCCGATTTTTAGTCCCAGTGTCCGGGTCAGACTGCGTGTTCCGTCACTCTTAGGGGTAGCGGCCTTCGGTTTAGTCTGTGTGTCTTGTTTTGCGATTAAAGGGGCAACGGCGCCTGCCGTCGCTTTGCCCTTAGATTGAGAAGGGTTATCCTTTCCCGAGCGGGGTGCGGCCGTGCCCGAAGGAGTCGTACCCAATGCCTTGTCGGTAACCCCCTCAGTCTCTTGAGCAGTTTCTATATCAGCGTCTTTCTTCTTCGGTTCGATAGGCGGTTTCTTCTTAGTGATCAACGAATGCCCGAGTTCATCAGGGAGCGGTTCACCGCGTGTGACCTGCCAATCTTTCTTTGTAGCAAGCAAGGAACCACGGGGCGATCCGGAAATGTCGATCACAATTCGATAGGGGTTCTGTAAGTTGAATACCTGGCAGCTTTTGATCTCTCCGAGATCCAATACGATACGAGCAACTTGATCCTTTGGCTGCCCCAGGCGAATTTGGTTCACATAGCCATCATTGATGGGAAATGCTTTAGCTGTAAAGGTCGAAGAGAGCTTCGCACTCTCAATGTCCAGGTAGAATCTGGCTGGATCATCCAATTTCCCTTCCAGGAATTTCACTTCCCCGTCGGAAACAACAATGACTCGAGTATATTCTTCAGTGTTCCAGTACCGGAGTTCCGTAATGATTGAAGTCTTGCGGCCTGATTTCTGAACAACTTGCGAGCCCTCAGGAACAGGACTCTTCACGCTGGATGCCAAGGCAGTTTTGCCGGAAGAATCGTCGACAGCGTCGTTGCTTGCTGCTTTCGTCTCGGTAGGCTGAATTTCCTTGTTCGCTCGCTGGGCAGACGGAGGTTTCACCAAATCCTGCGCCTTCGCGACTCTCTAAAAATTTCTTATTACGCTTCTTTAGTCGCTAAGTTCTTTTCAGGGGGAGTCGTCCCGGAGGAACGAGCCGCCAAGTCAGTATTTTCGACAGGATTTACACTGCTAGAAGCTGATTTGACAAGCGGTTTCTTCGTCTGCTTCATTTCAGCGCGCAAATCGTCGAGGCGCGCTTTCGCATTCCTAGCCTTGCTTGAATGAGGATACTTGGAGATAAATTCTTTGAAGATATCCTGGGCATCCGTCGGATCTCGAAGGTCATTCAAATAAATTTCCCCGATTGCATAAAGAGCCTCGGCACGGTATGGGCTCCCCGGATATTCCTTTATAAGGAATTTATAGGCCTTAATCGCGTGTTCAAAATAGCTGGGATCCTTTTGATCGTTCGCCATCAACTGATAAAGCTCAGCCACTGCGATGAGGGCATCGTCAGCTTTTGCAGAGCCCGGGTACTGGTAGTAAACGGATCGATACTTGCTGATTACTTTTTTGTAATCGCCGAGAATCCGGGAACTAGCTGGTTTCCCCTCAAGGGCAGTTCGTAGCTCGACGGCTTGGTCAAAAATCTGAATGGCTGCAGGGTTATTTGCTTTCGAAGTAGAAGCCCAGGATACTGGGCGGCCAGGGAGAAGAACAACAAGGAAAAGAATCAGACTTGATGCAGAGCGGACTCGGAGCAGACGTTCAATCGTTAAATTGAACCTCTTCATTCGAAATATCCAGCGATGGATTCTACTTTTGAACATCGAAGTAGCGAAACTTGATTGCTAAGAAGAATTATCGATATTCCGACTCAAGGTTCGAAAAAATGACTCTTGCCCGAGCCGTCTCGATAACTAATGATTTTCTTATCGCCCTCACCGGGAAGAGAATTAGAAGCGATTAAGAAGTTACTCCTTTTCTTGTAGAGTTTTGTGATTCTCTTAACGTAATCCTGGGTTTCAGGATAAGGGGGAATACCTTTGTATCTTACTACCGCATTTTCCCCGGCGTTATATGCCGCTAATACATGAGAAAGATTGTCAGGAAACATCCCCAAAAGGAACTTCAGAAATTTTACCCCCCCCTGGATGTTTTCTTCCGCATCAAAAATATTGACCACTCCAAAGCGCTTTGCGGTTTCAGGGACGAGCTGCATGACACCAAGAGCTCCACGGGATGAAACTGCGTAAGGATTGAAATTTGACTCCGCTTTTGCGACAGCCTGAACAAGTTCAGGGTCGACACCATGCTGTTCAGAAACTTTGTGAATCAGTTCTTTGAGCTTTGGGCTTGGCTCACTATCGTCTTTGGACGTTAAAAGCAGCGGATTCACCCTCTTTTCAAGATTCTTAGGCAGCAATCGGTAAACTTCTTCGGTGTTGGAGTACATTCGTCTGCCTTGAGGAGTTTGCACTTTGATGATTTCCTGACTTAATATGGCTCCCGCTGTTGAAAAAATCAAGAGCACTGATGAGATCGTATATCCAAGTCTTGAAATCAAGCTCAAACTTCCTCCTAAACTTTCCACCTAAGCTTATCAAAAATATAAAGATAATTCAAGATCATGAGGCAAAAAGTAAATCCCTGATTATTAAGGAGTCCTAAAGCAGTCAAAAAGTCTAATCTGAAAGCTTGCCTTGCATTATCAGGAACCCAGGGTACTAAGTCCTGCTATTCGTAATTGCGGTGACGTATCTTAAGATAAGCGCCGCGTGGGGTGGAGGCTTTGAGAAAGCCTCCACGGCCTACAAAGTTGTAGGCCGGGTCACCGACCCGGCGTTAACGTTACCGTATTTATGAAAAGCAGTACTAAGTCCAGTAATCTTCAAAATAGAGCGGGGAGGTCCCGATAGACTAATTGATTCTTATTCTCCAAGCGACTTTGCAACAATGTCAGAAACTGCCTTGAGAGCTTCTCCAATCTTTGAGGGATCTTTGCCCCCGGCTTCAGCCATTTCGGGTCGTCCGCCGCCACTGCCCCCTACAATACCGGAAATTTCTTTCACGATTTTGCCGGCATGTAGCCTTGGAACCAGATTAGAAGTAACCGCTGCGACTAATGTGACCTTAACCCCATCTGAACTTGCCAGGACGACGACCCCTTTTTCGAGTTTCGCTCTCAGTTCGTCGGCCAGGTTTCTTAAACCGCCTTTGTCCAAGTCATCGACAACCGAGGTCAGTACCTTTACTTCTTGTATGACCTGAGCATTGTTAATCATTTGCTGGATTTTACCCTTTGCCAGCCGATATCGCAGGGTTTCTACCTCTTTTTCCAGGGCACGGATTTCATTTTGGTACTTCTCGATTAGGCGTTTCAGGTCGTCCCTCATGCCTCGGGAGACGAATTCCAGAGAAGAAAGAATTTGTTCATCCTCACGAAAGCGGAGGAGGGCGCTTTCTCCCGTGATGGCTTCGATGCGCCGTATTCCGGCCGCAATGCCGCTTTCGTTTAAAACCTTGAATAACCCGATGTCGCCAGTTCTATGGACATGCGTGCCGCCACACAGTTCTTTGCTAAAAGCGTTAACCGACACGACCCGTACTTCCTGCCCGTATTTCTCGCCAAACAAAGCCATCGCTCCTTCGCCAACGGCCTCATCGATTGATTTAACTGATGTGGTTACTGGGTAGTTTTTCATCACTGCGCCATTCACCATATTTTCGATTTCGGAAATTTCTTCCGGAGACAAAGGAGCATAATGGCTAAAGTCGAACCGGAGCCGATCCGGGGCAACCAGAGACCCCGACTGCTTGACATGGAAGCCAATTAAGTTTCGCAAGGAGGCATGGAGCAGGTGAGTGGCGGTGTGATTCCTGGCTATCGATTCGCGCCTCGGGATATCCACCCGTGCGTCGACCAAGTCTCCAACGGAAAGCGAACCCAAAATGCACTTCGTCTGGTGCGCAGAATAACCTGGCAGGAATGGGAAAGTGTTATGAACAATTGCTTCCGAGTTATCCCCCTCAGAATTCCTGTGTCACCGACCTGACCTCCAGTTTCCGCATAGAAGGGGGTTCGATCGAGAAAGACTTCTCCAGATTCCTCCGCTTGAAGAGACTCTACTGGTTCCCCGTTGATATGAATGGCTACAATTCTTACAGCGCTCTCGACGAGGTCGGCATATCCAAGAAATTTCGTCTTGTGCTCGCTGGGTATGATTACGTTCTGTGCCGAAATGGGGGTTGCTTCTTTCCAACTGGCCTTGCCGCGTTCGCGTTGTGCCTCCAGTTTCTGGTTAAAGGCCTCTTCATCCAGTCCGACATTGAACTCGGCAGCCAGCTCTTGCATTAAATCCAATGGAAGGCCGAAGGTATCATAAAACTTAAACATCACCTCTCCGGAGACAGGCGTGGCTTTACCCTCTGCTTTCTGATTTTTTGCAAGAATCTCGCTCAACTGGTCAATGGCAAGGCGGATGGTGGATGAGAACTTTTGCTCTTCGTTCTTGACGACCTTGGCTACGTACTCACGAGTCAGCAAGAGGTCGGGATAAGCCCCTTTCATGAGCTCGATGACATGCCCTGTCATGGTGAAAAGGAATGGCTCGTTGATTCCTAGAGACTTACCGTGACGAATAGCCCGCCGCAGGATTTTTCGCAATACATACCCCCGACCTTCGTTGGACGGGATAACCCCGTCACTAATCAGAAAGCGGCGGCACGGGAATGGTCAGCAATCACCCTCAGAGAGACATCAATTGTCGAATCGAGCCCATATTCCTTTTGAGCGATCTCGGCGGCTTCATCATACCAAGGCTCGCAACAAGTCCGTATCAAAATTGGATTTTTTCCCCTGCAACACCGCCGTAATTCTCTCAAGCCCCATTCCGGTATCGATGGAAGGTTTTGGTAGTGGCGTGAGTTTCCCGCACGCTATCCCGGTCAAACTGCATGAATACAAGGTTCCAGATCTCCAACATAACGACCGCAATCACATGGGAAAGAACAGTCGGGGTGTCCCCATTCACTGGCAGGCGGGCCCCTGGTCGTAGTGAATTTCAGAGCAAGGGCCGCAGGGTCCAGTCTCGCCCATAGCCCAAAAATTGTCTTTCTCTCCCAGCCGCTTTATCCGTTCAACGGGAACCCCTACCGCATGTTGCCAAATCTCGGAGGCTTCGTCATCATCTTGATAAATTGTAATCCAGAGCTTGTTCTGATCGATTCCGTACTCTTTGGTGACGAGGTTCCACGCCAGTGGTATCGCTTCCGACTTGAAGTAGTCTCCGAAGGAAAAGTTTCCGAGCATTTCAAAGAAGGTATGATGTCGGGCGGTCTTACCGACGTTTTCCAAATCATTGTGCTTCCCCCGGCCCGGACGCATTTTTGAGAGCTGGTGGCACGGACGTATTCCCGCTTCTCATTGCCGAGAAAAACGTCTTTAAACTGATTCATGCCCGCATTGGTGAACAACAGGGTGGGGTCATTGGCAGGGACCAAAGAGGAGCTTTTGACGATATGGTGCTCATGGCGTTCGAAATATTCCAGGAATTGCTGACGAATTTCATTTCCGGTCAATGGGTTACCCCTTTAATTAGATTTAGGTTGCTCATTTTCCCTTCCGGGAGAGAGCCCATACTGATCGCTGCCTCTTGTTCACCCTGATAACGCGTGTCACATATCAGGGTGAACAAGAACCCCAAGGAAAATCGGGTTCCGCATCCCCAAGTCTTCAGGAAGAATCATTCAGACGTCCAAATCGGGCCCGGATCTCGCGCCGTATTTCCTCATCTCGGAACCCTTTCCTGAGGAGATGATTATAAAGCCTGGAGATTTTTTTTTCATCCATTGGAGGCAAGATTGTTCGTGCTTTCTTTTCAAACGCTTGAGTGAGAGCCCGCCGTTCCCGCTCCACTGGATAGAGATCCTTGAGGACCTCTCGGATCAAATCCGTCTGGAGTCCGCGCAGGCGCAGTTCCCTGGTCAGGCGAGAGTATCCTTCAGCCTTTCTCTCGCGAGAACGTAGAAATAGTTCAATGTACTGGCGGTCATTGAGATAGCCTTTGGATTCAAGCTTTTCAATAACTGCGGAAATTGTGGAGGGGCTTGAGGATCGCTCGGATAATCTAGTCCTGATTTCATGGACCGAAAACGGCCGACGTGCGAGAAGTTTTAAGGCGAAAAAATAAAGATCTTCTTCAGAATCCTGGGAAGGGGGGAAATTACTTATGCAGTCTTTCGAACTGGTTGACGGATTTTTCCATCTCCTCTTTGGCGGCATCGCTGGTTGAGCGGATTCCTTCAATGCGCAGTTTGAACTCGTCTGGATTAGACGCTTGCTTTAAACCCTCATCATAGTTGATCAGTTTTTCCATGTAAAGATTGTAGATCGATTGATCGAAGGTTTGCATCCCGTATTGCGAGGTTCCGGCCGCAATCGCTTCACGGATCATGCGCGTTTTGTCTTGATTGATGATGCAATCGCGAATGAATTCAGTGGCCAGTAAAACTTCAACGGCTGGAACGCGGCCGAGTCCGTCAGCCTTGCGAATGAGGCGGATGGAAATGATGGCACGGATCACGCTGGCAAGCTGGAGGCGAATCTGTTTCTGTTGATGAGGCGGAAAAACAGCGATGATGCGGTGAATGGTTTCGGTAGCATCCAGCGTATGCAGCGTACTCAGCACCAGGTGTCCCGTTTCGGCCGCCACCAGCGCGGTCTGGATAGTTTCATGGTCGCGCATTTCTCCCAGGAGAATCACGTCGGGATCCTGCCGGAATGCACTGCGCAAGGCATCTGCAAAGCCTTTCGTGTCGACTTCAACCTCCCTCTGGTTTATAAAGGCTTTCTTGTCACGATGCAAAAATTCGATAGGGTCTTCAATCGTAATAATATGTTCGGTTCGGGTGGAGTTAATGCAATCAATGATGGCGGCCAGAGTCGTTGACTTTCCGCTTCCTGTGGTTCCAGTCACCAGGACAAGGCCACGCCGTTCTCGACAAACTTTTTCTAATACCTTCGGGAGGTTTAATTCTCCGATTGTGTAAATATGAGTCGGAATCACACGGAGAACGATGGCAATGCTTCCGCGTTGCTGGAAGAAGTTGCAGCGGAATCGTCCCAACCCGGCAATCCCATACGCCATGTCGAGTTCTGCGTTTTCCTTAAACTTCTGTTTCTGTTTGTTGGACATCATCCCTAAGGCGATGCCTAGAGTATCTTCCGCAGTGAGACGCTTGGTCTCGATCAGTGGAACCAATTCACCGTTCACCCGGACATAGGGAAAGTTGCCCACCTTTAAGTGGAGGTCCGAGGCTTTTCGATCACATGCCATCCTGAGCAGGTCATCAATATTGAGACTCATGCGTTTTCTCCGCGTGATTAACCAGAATTTTACCTTGCCTGGCCAGCAAGTTCAAAAGATCCAAAGAGTTTATCGGCACACAAATCCGGGGGCTTGAGGAAAAAGAGCTTTGTCGGAGGGCCAAGCAGTGGAGGTCCCCCGGCCCTCACGGACCACCCTCCCGCGTTGGGGCAAGGGAGACTTTTCATTGGGGGCTGCGGAGCTATATATAGGGCTTCCCGATGGGGCTGAGGTAAGATGAGTTCAGCTATATACGAAGCTCAGCCAATCTAACTTGCTGGGGACTTCGGCATTGACAAGAGAAAAGAACTTTTCCTGAATAGTCGCCGTAATCGGTCCACGAGTTCCTTTTCCAACCGAAATCTTGTCGACGCTCCGGATGGGAGTGACTTCTGCGGCGGTTCCCGTAAAGAATGCCTCTTCAGCCAGGTAAAGGAGTTCCCGGGCAATACCTTGTTCACGAATCTGCAGGTCCAGGCCGTGGCAGATGTCGATCACTGCCTGACGCGTGATTCCAGGCAGTACGGACGAAGATAAGGGTGGCGTCAAGACCACGCCGTCTTTGATGAGGAAAATATTTTCCCCGCTGCCTTCGCTAATATATCCTGCTCTGTCCAAGGCGATCCCTTCCGCATATCCATTCAGCAGGGCTTCCATCTTGATCAGTTGCGAGTTCATATAATTAGCCCCAGCCTTGGAGAGAGCCGGCAAAGTATTGGGCGCGATCCGATTCCATGAAGAAACACAAACATCCACACCTTGTTCTAAGGCCTCTTTGCCAAGATACTTTCCCCATTCCCAAACTGCAATCACGGCATCCAATGGGCATCCCAGGGGGTTGACACCAATTTCGCCATAGCCACGAAAAATGACCGGTCGAATGTAGCATTCCTTCATTTTGTTCACCCGAATCGTTTCCAGAATGGCAGCCGAAAGCTGCTCGAGTGTGTAAGGAACATCCATCCGGTAAATCTTGGCGGAGTTCAGCAATCGTTGAACGTGTGCACGCAATCCGAAGACGGCCGAGCCTTTTTTCGTATTGTAACAACGGATCCCCTCAAACACGGATGATCCGTAGTTGACAACATGGGACATCACGTGAATCTTGGCGTCGTCCCAGTTGACAAACGATCCATTGAACCATATCTTCTCAGACTTCGGGATTGGCATGGTGACTCCTCTTGGCAGGTTGGCCGATCACGAGTTCACGATCTCACTCGATGTTACGGCCCCCCGAAAAATGCAAAAGTATAACACAGGAGAAACGGGCTAAGAAAGGATTAGAGTGAAACTGCCGTGCCCCATTTTGTGGATTCCAACCGACAGTTGGTGATCGAATTGTATGTGCAGGATCTCAACCGTTCGGTTTCCTTCTATGAACAACTCGGATTCAAGATAGACCGAAGAGACGGGCACTTTGCTCAGATGTCGTGGGAGGATCACCATTTTTTCCTCGATGAGCAGGCTGGATTGCCTCAAGCTTCCGAATCGCCGCGGGTCAATGTTCGCGTGCTGGTTCCCAATGTGGATTTCTACTGGCAACAGGTTCAAGATCTGGGTGTCCCAATTATCAGCCCGATTGCGGACCGGTCTTACGGGTTGAGAGATTTTATTGTCTCCGACCCCGATGGATTTGGTGTGCGCTTCGCAACCCCGCTTGCGACGACGGACGCGTACTTCAGACCAACCCATTCCCCTTGACGCTGGTGCGGCGGCTTGCTAAGATCACGTTTGGACCAAGGCTCCCGAAAACCCTTACCAGATGAGGGTTTCAGAGAGACCGGGTCCGGATTCGAGGATTCCTTCGGGTGAGGCCTGAGTGTGTGCACCCGCATCCAGGCAAGAAGGGTTTCTCCTAAGGACGATTGACATGAGTACGCCTTACCATCCCAAGCTATTCGAGCCCAAGTGGGCGATGAAGTGGGAGTCTGATCAGCTTTACCGGACCCCGCCTCCCGACGATCGTCCTAAAGCCTATGTTTTGGATTTTTTCCCTTATCCCTCCGGAGATGGTCTCAGTGTGGGACATTGTCGTAATTATGTTCCAACGGATGTCTTGAGCCGCTACTATCGGATGAAGGGATACAATGTCCTGCATCCCATGGGTTGGGATGCTTTTGGACTGCCTGCTGAAAATGCTGCGATCAAACTAAAAACCAATCCTGCCAAACTCATTGCTCGTTACTCCGCAAATTACAAGAGGCAGTTTCGGCTCATCGGAATTTCTTTTGATTGGACCCGAGAGATTAACTCGTCTTCGCCAGAGTACTACCGCTGGACTCAGTGGATCTTTCTTCACCTTTATCATTCCTGGTATGACCCGAGGGCGAACGCCGCACGGCCCATCGCGGATCTGGAAGCAGAGCTTTCAGAGAAGGGAAGCCAAGAGATTCCGGGAGCATCCCCCATGGAGCCCTCCGAGTGGCAGTTGATGGGGATGCCCAAACGGCATCAATATCTTAATCAATTTAGGCTCGCCTATCGTTCTTCCTCAACAGTCAATTGGGATCCCGTCGAAAAGACGGTGCTGGCGAATGAAGAGGTAATTGACGGCCGGGGCTGGCGGAGCGGAGCGCTGGTCGAAAAAAGGACTTTGAAACAGTGGTATTTCCGGATCACCGCTTACGCGGAACGGCTCCTGGCCGATCTCGCGGAACTGGACTGGCCGGAGAACATCAAGCTGATGCAGCGAAACTGGATCGGACGCAGCGAAGGGGCTGAAGTCCAATTTCCAACCGACGCCGGGGATTTGAAAATCTTTACGACACGGCCAGACACACTTTGGGGCGCTACCTTTATGGTTCTTGCTCCGGAGCACCCTTTTGTCACACGGCTCACTAAAGCAGAGTATCAATCAGAAGTGCGCGCCTATGTGGAAGCTGCCAGGAAGTGCAGCGATGCGGAACGCACGACTGAAGGTAGAGAAAAAGCGGGAGCCTTCACGGGCTCTTATGCAACCAATCCCGTCAATGGCGAAAAGATTCCGATCTGGGTCGCTGACTATGTCTTGATGGGCTATGGAACCGGGGCCATTATGGCGGTCCCTGCCCACGATCAACGCGATTTTGAGTTTGCCAGGCGTTATCAACTCACAATTCGAATCGTCATTCACCCTGAACTCGCTGAACGGGCTAATCCCTTAGAATCGGAAAGAATGATGGAAGCATGGACGGGAGCAGGCCAAATGGTCCATTCAGGCGACTTTGACGGGACCTCCACGGATGTGGCCGTTCGGCGGGTGACTGCCTGGCTCGCAGAAACTGGGCGGGGAAAGCCGCGAGTGAACTACAAATTGCGCGACTGGGGGATCAGCCGGCAACGGTATTGGGGGACGCCCATTCCAATCGTTTATCACGAAGAAGAAGAAATCCCTGTCCCGTTTGAGGATCTTCCGGTCCTTCTGCCGGAGGTGGAACACTACGAACCGACCGGAACAGGCGAATCTCCTTTGGCGGGAATACCGGAATTTGTCAATTGCACTTTGCCGGATGGCTCTGCCGGGCGGAGAGAAACGGACACCATGGGCACCTTCGCCTGTTCTTCCTGGTACTTCTTGCGGTTTGCGGATCCCAATAATTCGGCGGCCCCCTTTGATCGAAATAAGACATCCTATTGGTTGCCGGTTGACATGTATGTCGGAGGTGCTGAACACGCCGTGATGCACCTACTCTATGCCCGATTCTGGACAAAGGTGTTGCATGATTTGGATTATGTCCCCTTTGTCGAACCTTTTAAACGCCTGCGCAACCAAGGGATGATTCTGGCTCCGGACGGCAAAGAAAAGATGTCCAAGAGCAAAGGAAACGTGATCACTCCCGATGAGATGATTGAACAATTCGGAGCGGATGCATTGCGTGCCTACGAAATGTTTATCAGCGATTTCGAAATGGCGACACCCTGGAATACCAATGGACTGGCCGGGACTCACCGATGGTTGAAGCGAGTCTGGGAAATTCTAGTCAACCCTTCACCCCGCCCGTCCGGAGATCCCGGCATGGAACCCGTTGATCAGAGCCTTCGCCGCTGGACGCATAAGACCATTCACAAAGTATCACAGGATATCGAGCGGTTCGGCTTCAACACGGTGATTTCCTCATTGATGGAATTTACCAATGCCATTTATGAGGCTCATCGGCAGCCCGTAAATGATTTAGCGTTCCAGGAAGCGAAAGACACGCTTTTGCTGCTTTTAGCGCCGATCGCCCCTTTCATGGCTGAAGAAATTTGGGCTCTCCAGGGGAGAAAATACTCAATTCATCAGCAGGAGTGGCCTGCCTATGACGCTTCTTTAGCAGCCGATGAAGTGATTACATTGGTGCTGCAAGTGAACGGAAAAGTCCGGGGGCGCATCAGCATGCCTGTTGGCCTGACAGAAGCAGATGCGAGAAATGCTGCTCTGGAAAATGAATCGGTGCTGAAGCATTTGCAAGGTCACACGCCGCGAAAAGTCATCTATGTAGCGGGGAAACTAGTCAACATTGTGGTCTGAAGAGAAGTGTCTTGGGGGAAGAGGTCAAAAAATGATGAGACGTGTTCGCCTGATGAACTTAGTGAACTCACTGCGAGGTAGAAGATATTTCAGACGGTGTTCTTTGGGTTTTCTTTCTTCACGCCATTTCTTTTTCTTGGCATTGACTCTCTTCATCTTTTCAGGTTGCGGGTACCATTTGTCGGGGAAATCGGCCACGATTCCGGGGGACGTGCACTCGATTGCCATCCCTGTCTTTGTCAACAAGACGATCAAGTACAGTATCGAACAGCGTCTCACCTCCGCGGTTGTAAACGAATTCATTGCGCGGACCCATTATCAAATCACCTCGGATCTCGAATCCGCCAACGCCCTACTTTCCGGGGAAGTCTTCGAATATCGTTCCACCCCGGTCATCTTCTCCAACAATGGAGCGACGACCTACGCCATCACTGTTCGAATGAAGGTTTCATTGAAGGATTTGAAAACGAATAAGCTTCTTTTCGAAAACAATAACTATGCTTTTCGTGAAGAGTTTGAGATTAGTAGTCAGCCTGGACCATTTTTCCCAGAGGAAGGACCTGCCATGGACCGACTGGCTGTGGCGTTCGGAAAATCTTTGGTCAGCACCATCCTGAATTCATTCTAAAATCAATTTCAATGCTGACATCTTATTCCGATTTTGAGCGCAGCCTGCAAAGAGGGCGGTTTGATGCCAACTATTTTCTCTTTGGCCCCGATCCCTACTTATTAGAATCTGCGCGCAACGCCTTGATTCAAGCACTGGAAAGGGCTCATGGCGGAGGTGCGTTGACTGAGGCGCTGGATCTCGATGACGCCTCGATTGATGATGTTCTGAATGCCGCTAGAAGTCTTTCCCTGTTCGGTTCCCATCAGATCGTGCAGGTCAGAGGTGTGATGAAGCTCCGCGACACACCCTGCAAGAAGCTAGCTGATTACCTCTCAAATCCCAATCCAACGGCTACGCTCATCTTCTATGCGGGTGAACTCGATCGAGACCAGAGGAAGAAGAAGATCTATGAAAATTTGTCGACTTTGACCAAGGTTGTTGAGTTGGCTGCGCCAGATCGACGAACCATCAAGGAATGGATGCGTTCGTTGGGTAACAAGGAAGGCTTTTCGGTTGAGCCGGAGGCTTTGGATTTCGTGATGGAGATGCAAGGAAATGAACTCGGAAGAATCATTCAGGAGATCGAGAAGGCCAGATTGTATGCGGGCCAATCGGCCCCCATTACCTTATCCATGGTAGAGGCAACTTCCGGCTTTTCAGGAGATCACGATCTGTTTGAATTTCTGGATGCCGTTTGCTCGAAAAACAGGCAAAAGGCGTTGAGACTCGTGGGAGAGATCTTTTTCGAGGGCAGGGAATCATTTCTCGCCTTTTGGTGGTTTGGGCTTCGATTACGACAAATGCTCCAAGTGCAGGAATTGTCTGGAAAGCTCTCACCGCAGCTCATTTCAAGGCAAGTGGGAATTTTTCCTGTTCGGACAGCCGAAAAGTTGCTTGCTCAGTCTAAAAACTTTTCCAGAGCAACGTTGGAAAAGGCACTCTATCGGTTGGGAACAGTGGATGACAAGATCAAACGATCCAGTGTCGACACCCGCTTTCTTATGGAGCGTCTGGTTCATGAGTTGGCCAGTTAGAGTTAAAGGTAAATGGGCAAGAATTCGCAGGGGTAAAGTATTCCCACATTTCCTTTTCGAAGTCGGTGTAAGAAGCCGTATGATCGCGCCAACACGAGTATTCATGCGGCTTTGAGAGCAACACGAACTCTGCGGAGGCTTAGACCCAATGGGTGAGAAGCAAAACCAGCCATTCCAGCTTTCCTTCTACCCCTCGTTACGAGTGGATTTCCAGGGATTGCGGGTCACCTCCGATGGTGGTCTGGTTCTGGTGCGCGAGTTAGACGAACGTCTGGGATTCAGCGATCTCATCGCACGGCACCTGACCGATTCTCGGGAGCGAACACCATGAACATCCAACGAGCAGTTTTGAAATTTACCCCTACTCGACTCGTCGCAGCTGGCTTGCTCTCGTTGTCGTTGTGCGTACTTTCGCTCAATACGCAGGCGGCGCTGGAAACGGAGCAGCCTGGCGTGGCATGGGAATCCGCGCCCACAGCACCGACCGGTGGCGCCACACCGGCTCCCTCCGCTGAAGAAGCAGTAGCGACGGCGATGATGCACCCTGGTCCTGGTGGAGTGACGGTGGATGGCCGCTACTTTCCGCCACCCCTGACGGGCAAGGAGCGGTGGGACAAGTACGTCAAAGACACTTTCACCGGCTGGCCGGTCTACGCAGCCAGCCTGGGCGCAGCTCTTGGAGACCAGGCGACCAACACTCCCGAGCAGTGGGGAAAATCTTGGGAGGGCTATGCCAAGCGGGTTGGCACCCAGTATGCGAGCTTTGCCATTCAGACGTCGGTGTATGAAGGCGGGTCAACCCTGTTTCGGAATGAGGGCCGTTACGTCGCGTGTCAGTGCAAGGGCGGTTGGCGGCGAGCAGGCTATGCTTTCCAGATGAGCTTTCTCACCTACCACAACCAGAAAAAGGTGCTGGACGTGCCGCAGTTCGCCGCGGCCTACGCGGCGGGCATGATCCCGGTGCTTTGGTATCCCCAGGGCTACAGCGTCTCCGCCCAGGGCGTGCAGAACGGAACGTATCAGCTTGGGTTTGTGGTGCTGGTGCGCCAAATCCAGGAGTTCGCGCCGGAGCTAAAGCGGGTGTTTGGAAAGTTCAAGCCGTAGGTGCAAACAAAAGCCCATCCTCGTCTGAGGATGGGCTTCGATTGTTCCGTAGCCGAATTGCTAATTGCTAGCTACTGGCTCTTGCCAGCGGCCGCTTAATGGTTTCATCGAGCGCTGCCTTGGCCGTCGCATACTCGTCCGCCGTAATCTTTCCTTGCCGGCGATCGAGTTTTAAATTATAGGCGGCAATGAGTATTCTCTCTGCTGACGAATGGATTGCCCCTATAGACGAGATACTGTCTTCTCTAACGCTTCTTTTAGCGACTTTGCCAGTTGACTTACGGGTCCCTTTGCCCAGTAGTGAATGAACAATATTCGCGGCTTCTCATCAGTCATGTGGTTATGAATGGCCACGACATTGATGTTTGTTGCACGGAGCGACCTGAGCACAGGCTGTAACTCGCTCTCCAATACGGCAAAGTCTCCGTCTACAAAGGCATTTTCATTACTCCCGGCAAAGGCGGCCCAGGTATTTACTCCCATCTCCTTTGTGGCATCACAGCCGCAAGGCATGGTTGTGCGACGGCCAATGACGACCTTGAACATTCCGTCGTTCGACTGCCCGGGATATCCAAGAGTCTGTTCAATTTCCTTCCCGTCAATTGTGTTGGTGTCCGGAATAGGCTGGCCAGAAAATCCTTTGGCCGGTATGGGATTCGCCAATCTGAGTATCTTGATCCTATCTTGTGTTTTACGAACCCCCTGGGAAAGCGCTTCAACGCTACCTTCACCGCCAATGTGCATAAAATAGACTCTGGGTTGATCGTAGAAGAAATGGTTGTGCAGGGCAGTGACGGAAAGGCCGTTCTCCAAGACAATGCTCATGACGGGATTGACTTCATCCTCAAAGAGGACCAGATCTCCCATCACCATCGATTCCTTTTCCACGCCTTTTCTGAAGGCCGCCCACGAAGTTAGGCCCATGAAAGGTTTCATCTTCCAACCATCAATGGTCACCGGGACATCGGTTCTGGGATAGGTGATTTTGAATACACGCTCTTCCGTATTGACGGTACCCGTGACACCAGTGATGTCTTCGATAAGCTTGGTGTTGATCCCAATACTCCGGGTCTGGGCCTGCGAAAATTGAGCCAGGGCAAGAGCTGCGAAGAGTAGGAAAAGGCGATAAACTAGTTTCATTTAAGAATCTCTCCTGGAAGCCTGAATGTTGAGCCAATGTTTAATCGGTGTGAGCCAATAGAGGAATATGCAGGTCATGTGTGATAACTTGCAAATGTAGGGTTTCGATGGGGCGCACCCATCGACCCATGACGGCCTGGGATCAAAGCCATACGCTATCACAAGTTGTTAAGAACTAACAGCTTGTCTCACCACGGAGCCGTTGTACTCAATTGCATCCTGGTTCTTTTTTCTTCTGCGCTTTCCTTGTCATGAGTACCTCAAGGGCAATTGTCATCCTTTCTCAGTCTCTTCTATCGTGATCTTGTTCCGCTGTTGAGATTGATTGCTTTGATCCGCATTCGAGTACCTTTCAATGGATGGAGCTTACTCGTGCGGTTTTCCGCTTAAGTCCTTCCATATCTTGCAGAATTGGCTAAACTTTCCCGCCGATTTCGTCGATGAAAACTATCTGAAGTCGACCATTGTTGATGCAGTGGGAGCTTAGCTGCACGGGCTCCTCTTTTGGCTGAAGATAGAACCGTTAACGGAAATAAAAAGTGCATTCTATTTCTGAACTCTTAGATTCCATCGCAAGGGCAGGACTCATTGCCCAGGTGCTCGCGGCATCGCTGAGTGCCGTCGTGTTTTTCCTTGGCCTCATCTTAATTCGCAGGGGTGTGCGTCGCAGCTACTATCTCCGGAGAGATCGCCATGTCATTGAAATTCGCCGGCACTGGCAGGAGATTGTTGAGGGGGAAATATCTGCAAAGGGCTGGATGCTGGATCGCGTCTCCCGGGACATTGTGGAAGGGATCATTCTCGACCGGCTTCAAGTGGCCCCGGCAGTTGAAGCCGCGCAGCTCATCGATTGTCTGCGCATGAGTGGGTTGCTTGACGCCAGGATCCATGAATCCCGTCACTGGGAGGGATGGCGAAGACAGCTGGCGCTGTTGGCGGTCGGTCGAATGCGAGTGCCCGAAGCCATCCCGGCTCTTGCCGAAGCACTGGATGACCCTGACGAAGAGAATCGAACCGTGGCAGTGCGCGGGTTGGGAGAGCTTGGAATGCCTCGATCCGCAGTCCCCATCTTGCAGCGGCTGAGAGTAGGGAAACTTCGAGTCTCAACCAATATTGTTCAAGATGCTCTGATTAACAGCTGCCGGTCAACGCCGGGCTTGGTAATGACCTTTCTTCTTAAGTCGGTGGACTCTTCCCGTCCGATTTTGACTCGGGTACTGGGAGAAATTGCGTCTCCTGATTTGGACGAAGATCTGCTGCTTTTGGCAGCTGACGAAGAGCCGGAAGTTCGGGCTTCTGCCGCCCGCGCTTTAGCGTCTTCCAAACCGGGCCTGGCACTTTCTATTTTGGCGGGGCTGATGCGGGATGACGAATGGTTTGTTCGCTTAAGGGCCGTCGTCGCCATTGGTTTCTTAAACGATCCGCGTTCCATCCCCTCGCTCCTCGAAGGTCTCTGTGATCCCAATCGCCAAGTGCGGATGCGGTCGGCCCATTCGCTGGCCCAGTTGAAAGGACATGAAGAAGAGATTCTGTGTCTCGCCATTAAGTCGCAGGATGCCTACGCCGTCGAAGAGTTGATATCTGCCTTTGAGCGCTCGGGCGGGGTATTCGAAATGGTTTCTGCTTTGGCCGATTCGAAACGCTGTGCCATGGCCGAGTCCGCTATCTTGGCAGCTCTTAAAGCGGGATCACGGCGCATTCTCATCGATCTTGTCCTGCACCATGAAAATTGGAGAACCCGAGGAAGACTGGCCCGATTGCTGGCCCGTTCCGGCGATAGTTCGCTATTGGGCATGATTGAAATGTTTGATTCTCCCAATATCCCCCTGCGGAAACGACGTGTTCTGAAGTGGTTAAAGAATAAAATTGGTACGGCAGCCCTTGACATTGACTACCCAACCAAGGTGGTTGCATGATTGCCCGCTTCGTGCTGATGTCCAACTGGGTGCTATTCTTTTACTACCTTTCCTGCAATTTGATCTATCTGTGGCTCTTGATTGTTGCCCTAAAAGTCAGCATCAAACGCAACCGACAACAAGCCATTGCGTCTTATGATCAGATGAGGGTTTCTCCTCTGACCCCGCCGATTTCTATCTTGGTTCCCGCGCATAATGAAGAAGGGTCTATCGTAGAGTCGGTTCGGTCGCTGCTCACCCTCGACTATCCCGAATTTGAAGTCATTGTTGTCAGCGATGGATCGAATGACTCCACCCTCGACCGCTTGATCGAACACTTTCAATTGAGCCTCAGCGACTATAGCTATATTCCGGAAATTGAGACAATGCCGGTCCGCGGGGTCTATCTCAGCAGGGTGGATCGACGACTCATGGTCGTCGACAAAGAGGCGGCAGGAAGTAAAGCCGATGCCATTAATTGTGGAATCAATCTGTCATCGAAAATATATGTCTGTGTGGTGGATGCGGACGCGCTTTTGGAAAGCGATTCTTTGCTGCGAATCATGGCGCCGGTATTTAATGATGTCGAACGAGTCGTTGCTGCTGGCGGGATTGTGCGCGTGATTAACGGCTCCGATGTGAAGAATGGGGCGGTCGGACAAGTGAGGCTCCCTTGGGGCTTCCTGGAAATGATCCAGGTCGAAGAATACTTGCGGGCTTTCCTGATCGGGCGAGAGGGATGGAATGACTACGACATGCTACTGATCATCTCCGGTGCGTTTGGAGTCTTCCGACTCGATATCTGTAAAAAGATCGGCGGATTCCGGAGAGGCTCCCCCGGTGAGGACTTTGATCTGGTCGTGCGAATTCACCGCTATATGCGGGAAAAGAAAGTGGACTACCGAATTAGCTTTGTTGCCGACCCGGTTTGCTGGACGGAAGTGCCTTCAAAATGGAAATCACTGCGAAATCAACGAGCCCGTTGGAATAAGGGCTTGCTTGACACTCTTTGGTATAACCGTCGGATGTTGTTTAATCCAAAATACGGAAGAATTGGAATGGTTTCCATCCCGTACCATTGGATCTTTGAGCTCCTGGCCCCAGCCCTTGAGGTTGTGGGTTGGGTCAGCATGGTTGCAGCGGAGTGTATGGGAATATTGAGTCACCATTTTTTCATCCGCTTCCTTCTCATTGGGTACTTCTTTTCGACATTCATTTCAATCGGGTCGATTCTCATAGAGGAAATGACGTACCGCCGTTATAACGATTGGCGCGACTTGGGTCGACTGATTTGTTTTTGTTTCCTCGAGCATTTCCCCTATCGCCAATGCCACACGATTTGGAGACTTCGCGGCCTGTGGCAGTATATGCGCGGGGATCATGCCTGGGGCAAAATTGAGAGAGCAGGGATTGGACAACACCAGAAGGTGGTCGGAGCAGTTCCTAAGCCCGGTTAGCCTTTGCTGCAGTTCTGCCTTGATCTCGCTTGTGATTGATTTTCCGCCAGAAACTCCCCATCGCAACTTGAGCTTTGGCCCATAATTGTGAGCCCGCTACGGCTTATAGTCGAACGCGAGCAATGAGATATCGTCGCGTTGACGGCTGGAGCCTTGCCAGTCGGCTGCACATTTTGCCAGAATTTTGAGACTCTCATTTAACGCCAGGCCGCGGGTAGTGGAAAGATTTTCCAGGAGCTGCCCTAATCCGAATTCCTCTTCCTGAGGGTTGAATGCTTCTATCAATCCGTCTGTGTACAGCACCAGACGATCCTTTGCTCGCATCGTGACGGCGTGATCCTCGTACTTGGTCTCTTGCAGCAACCCGATCGGACACCCAGTAGATGGCAGCAGTGTCGGCTCAGAGCCATAGGGCAAATGGATCGGGTTTGGATGACCCGCATTGACATACCTGAGAAGACCAGTTTTCAGGTTAAGAATGCCATAAAAGAAGGTGAAGTATTGCGCGGTTTCGGGATCCATGGGGAATTGCTGATTTAACTTTTCGGCGATTTGGGCGGGAGAGACAAGCTGCTGACGCTTCGGACCCTCTGCCTTATCGCTGAAAAGACTGGAGTGATCCGAAACAGGAGACATCCAGCGATTCAGAGTAAAGGACAATAACGAGGAGCCTACTCCGTGACCGCTGACGTCGATCATATAAAGCCCGAGATGGTCTCTGTCTAACTTTAAGACATTCAGTGTATCGCCGGCCAATTCATCACAAGGTTTGAGAATCCATGCAAGACTGACGCCGGGGACTGTCAATTCGAGCGGCGGAAGCAAACTCTGCTGGATACGGGCGGCTATTTCCAGATCTCTCTTCATCCGCTGATTTGCTTCTTCCAGCTTTTGATTTGCCCGTATCAGTTCTTCTTCCGCAGTCTTCCTTGCCGTAACGTCAGATTGTATGCCGATGTAATGCGTGACTTGTCCGGAAACATCATGCACTGGAGTAATGGAAAGGCGATTCCAGAAAGGGGTGCCATCTTTCCGATAATTAAGGATCTCGACTGTGCACTCTCTTTTTTCTTCCAGGGCCCGCCGAATTTCATTTCTGGCGGTGGAATCGGTATGCGATCCCTGCAGGAAACGACAGTTTTTGCCCAGCATGCTTTGGGCGGAATATCCGGTCAAACGCTCGAAGCCCGCATTGATATAAATGAGTGGATAGTCCGGGAGCCGGGCGTCGGAAATGGTGATCCCTTCCGCAGCCGCAGCCAGAGCGCGATCTTTGAACGCCAGTTCTTCGTTCATGGTAAGTGCAGCCGTTGCGCTCATTGGACCCGATGAAATGTCTTCGGACTTTCGATTCAAGGAAATGTCCTCCTCTAGACTTCTCAATCCCTGAAGATTATAACCCATAGTAAGGTAGATCGCAGCGCCAATCGGCCCGCAGCGGTCCTGGATGCGATTTCCTTGTTATTTCGAACTGGCAGATGGAAGAATCGAAAGTCATTATTTGTCGATGCGATAGAAACCCGACGCATTCATTATTGATTGCCATTATATTTGTTAAAAGTTTGCTAAGTACTGCTTTTCGTAATTGCGGTGACGTATCTTAGGATAGGCGCCGCGTGGGGTTGAGGCTTTGAGAAAGCCTCAACGGCCTACAAAATTCTAGGCTGGGTCACCGACCCGGCGTTAACGTCACCGTATTTATGAAATGCAGACTAAGTGACGGGACTAAAAGGCCCCTTTTTTGTGGTGTTTAATATCCACACCGATAGTCATCGGAAGCGCGTGTCCCCGATCCAGCCAATCTTCCCGGGAGGGGACGAGGGTCATCCATTTAATTGGGGCCTTGGGCCAGGGACGTATGACCTTCGACCTTTGACCGCTCAAGCGGGTTGCTCCGTTTGAATTGACCCCTTTCCAGGTGGCGGCTATACTGAGGCCGGGGGGAACGCCTGGCATTCTCGCGGTGTTTGAAGGCTTCGCTTTTTCCAACCCTACGTCTTGAAAGGGTCCCTGTCACCTGGCAAATACTGGCCTGACACGCTATGAAGTCACGCGCTTATTACTCATCTGCACTCTACGACGTCGCACGCACCATCAATTCCAGCCTTGAGCTTTCTGAAGTGCTCCACGCGATCACTAAGAGCACGGCTCTTGCGACGCATTCTAAAGCCTGTTCCATTCGCTTGCTGACCCCCGACAAACAGTTCCTGGTCGTGGGAGGCGCTTATGGCCTGAGCCAGGGCTATCTGAGAAAAGGGGATGTGGAAGTCGAGAAAAGTAAAATAGACCAGGAAGTACTGTCGGGGAAAACCGCAATCATTCCGGATGCCACGAATGATCCGCGTTTCCAGTATCCAGACGAAGCCAAAAGTGAATCGATTCGATCGATCCTGGTCGTTCCCCTCATCTTACGGGACACTCCTATTGGCGTCATGCGCCTCTACACCGGAGAGGTTCATGAATTCGGAGAAGACGAGACGGGTTTTATCAGCGCGATCGCCAATCTCGGTGCGATTGCGATTGAAAATGCCAAGCTCTACCAAGCCTTAAAGGAAGAAGTTGGGGATTTGACGGAAGACGTCAATGAAATGGCCGATCGCCTGCACGAGAGCCGTCTACAAGTCGCACACCAGATGGACGATTTGAGCTACGAGAAAAACCGCCTGGAAACAATTCTGGCGAGCATGGGTGAAGGGGTTGTGGTGACGGATCCCGAATATAAAGTATTGCTCGTAAATACAGCGGCTGAATTATTGCTCGATTTTCATCGCGCGGATTACATCCAAAAGGATGGCGACTTAATCCTGCCCGTGAGCAGGATCGACTTGGAGAAAATCCTGGCTGATGGAAGTGAGGCAAAGCCCATTACTCCAATCGTCCGCAAATATAAGGACAAAGTATTGAATATTCTGGTAAGCCTGATTCGGGACGAATCAGGGCAACCCTTTGGAGCGGTGAGTCTTTTGCGCGACATTACACAGCAGGCGGCCATCGAAGAAATGAAGACCGAATTTATTTCCGTTGTGTCGCATGAGCTTCGGACTCCACTGACTCCGATTAAAGGTTACATCGACCTCTTACTTGAAGGGGATGCAGGAGAACTGGCCGATGAACAAAAAGAGTACTTGCAGATTGTGGAAACCAACACAGACCGGTTGGTGGCACTGGTCAATGATCTGCTAGACATCTCGAAAATTGAGGCCGGTAAGATAGATCTTGAACCAAAGCCCATGGATATGGCCGAAGCCCTCAAGGATGTGATCGCATTCCATCGAAAGCAGATTGAAAGTCGCGGGCTGGCGCTTTCTGAAGCCATTCCGCCGGATGTCCCATGGGTGAAGGCAGACCGGGCCAGGATCACACAAGTTCTCAATAATTTGGTGAGTAATGCTTACAAGTACACCCCGGAAGGCGGACGCATGACCATCTCGGCAGTGCCCGATGGGGACTACCTCGAGATTGTCGTCTCCGACACGGGCGTGGGAATTTCCAAAGAAGACCTGAAAAAGCTATTTACAAAATTCTTTCGAGCCAAGAATCCTCAAACAAAAGGAACATCAGGGACAGGACTTGGCCTGGCCATCGTGAAATCCATTGTAGAGAAACACCAGGGAGAGATTTGGGTCGAAAGCGAACCGGGCAAAGGGTCGTCGTTTCACTTCACGCTCCCATTGGCAGAGCCCATGCCTCTTCAAAAGCCCCGAACAACCTCCCGACACGGGACCAAGAAAATTCTGGTGGTCGACGGAGACAAAGATATCGCGCGGATGATTCAACGTCAGTTGGGAAGGGTCGGCTATCAAGTCGTTCTGGCTCAGACCGGAGACAAAGCCATTGCCCTGACTCTCAAGGAACAACCGAATTTGATCAGTATGGACATGCAAATCCCTGGCAAAAACGGATACGAAGTGATCGAAATACTGAAGGATAATCCCCTGACAAGCGATATTCCTATTGTGGTCGTTTCAGTGGGTGTTAACGAAGAGAAGATCAGTAAACTGGATGTGGCTGCTACCCTGGATAAGCCGATCAATGAAGACGCCTTCCTGAGTACGGTAGAACGGGTCCTGTGGAGAGGACGCAGAATCTTATCCTATGCATCAGACGCGGAAACACGACAGCTCTTAGAGGATGTACTGCCCCGTACGGGTTACCATTTGACCTTGGCACAAGATGGCGTCGATCTTCTGGTTGAGGCAAGAAGGGAACAGCCCGACTTGATTTTAATGGATTTACAATTTCCAGACATGGATGGATTCGAGGTCTTGCGCCGATTGAACCGTAGACCGGAAACGGTTGATATCCCGGTGATAGCAATCACCGACAATCCGGCGGAAACCGTCAGCAATGTGCTTGCTGTAGGCGGAAATGATTTAGTGTACAAGCCACTTGACCTGGAAGCCTTGGTTATCGAGATTGAACGCTTTATAGAAGACGTTAGGGAAAAGAGATAAAAAGGCAAGGTGAATAAATCAAGGAGCAAGGAGCAGGAAACAAGGAGCCAGCAAGATTAAGAATAATCGACACTGGTTTCTAAATATCAAGAGATCAGCCATATTTATACTGATCTGCCTACTTGTTCCTTGTTCCTTTTTACTGGAGGTTTTATGGTCATACGAGTCCTGGCCGTTGATGATGAGCCGGACGTGTTAGGTTTGGTAGAAACGAAGTTGCAGAAAGCCGGCTTTGAAGTCAGCACGGCCAGTAATGGTCAGGAAGCTGTCGACCGGGCTCTCTTGGAGAAGCCGGACGTCGTGATCATGGACATCATGATGCCCAAACTGGATGGGATGGCAGCCTGCACGCGAATCAAGAAGGAAATGGGGGAAGAGTCTCCGATCGTCATCTTGCTGACTGCAAAAGGACAGGAATCGGATGTCGTAGAAGGTCTGGGGTGTGGAGCCGATGATTATATGGTCAAACCCTTTTCCCCACGCGAGCTCGTGGCGCGAGTCAATGTGGCTTTGATGAAAGCGGGAAAAGGTGATATTCAGTTCTAATAGGAGATAATCGATGCCGTCCACAAGATTCCAGCTCGAATCCCTTTCCCCGGCCGAGACCACCCATTGCGATGTGGAGCGTTTAGTGGTTCAAAAGCGCGGCTTGCTCTGGATCGATCTCATCGACCCGTCTGAGGCCGAACTGCTTCGATTGCAGAAAACCTTTGAGTTCCATCCGCTCAGCATCGAAGATAGCAGCCATTTTAGGCAGCGGGCGAAAATCGATCAGTACGAAGGCTATCTTTTTATCACCCTTTATTCTCATCGCGTGGATCCGGAAAAAGATGAAATTGTCGGGGATGAATTGCATGTTTTCCTCGGCAGTAACTATCTAGTCACCGTTCACAAATCTCCTCTGCCTGCTCTGACCAAGGCGAAAGAAGCGCTACGAACAGGAAAGCGAGCCCCTCAAGAAAGGTCCGGATTTTTTTCTCTACCTGATTGGAGACGAACTGGTTGATAGTTATTTTCCGCTGCTGGAAGAAATCGAAGGGAAGATGGATACACTGGAGGAGCAGACTCAATCCGACCCGAGTCGCAACGTCATGCGCTCCATTTTCAGCTTGAAACAACAGCTCATCTATCTGCGCAAGGCCGCTGGTCCGCAGCGGGAGGTTTTCAATTTCTTGTCCACCCGCCATTACGAGCTGATTGACAGGCGGCTGACGGTTTATTTTCAAGATGTGTATGACCATGTGGTCCGGATCTACGAGATGATCGAAACGAACCGCGACTTGCTGGGAACTGTTTTAGATGCCTATTACTCCTCGATGTCCACGAGACTGAATGAAGTCATGAAAAGGCTGACTCTCATCGCCACGATTTTTATGCCTCTCTCGGTGATTACAGGCCTTGGCGGCATCAACTTCAGACACATGCCTTTTGACAGCCCCATGGCCTTTCACCATTCTGCTGCTCTCTTTAATTGTCGTCCCCATCGGAATGCTCATTTGGTTTAGGACTAAAAACTGGATGTAGGATTTATTACCATGAAGGAATCCTATTTCAGGCGCACTGAAATGCTGTTTGCCCGGTATGCTTCACCCCCCTCAAGTCCCCCTTGTGCTAGGGGGGACGACGGGTAAGGAAGCAACCTGGAACCCAAAAAGTCATTTGGCGAACTGCATGTTCTCGGAGACTCTACTGATCGGGCAGAGGTAACCAGAACAGCAGCATGAATAATGATGTCCCCCCTGGAAAAGGGGGACTTGAGGGGGGTCCCTGTGGGACATGTGAAATTATTTAGTGCGTTTGTATGAGTTGTCATTCCCAGACTTGTCCCGAACGGATAGCCCTGGCAAAGGAAACCACATGAGAAAGTCCGACCCACCCAAATTCCGAATCGTTGGTCTCGTGATATTTTTGTTTTCGCTGGCAGGCTGCATTAACACGGAGACAGTGGTGCAGCTCAATGCCGACGGGAGCGGCCGGATAGTGGAGAAGACCCTTATGAGCAGACAGTTTGTCGAGCAGATGGCCGCGATGTTTAAGGGAATAGGCGACCAGCTTGGAGGGAACACGACGGATAGCGCAACGAGCAAAGGACTGGATCTGTTTTCGGAAGACAAAGCCCGTAAGAAAACCGCTCAATTCGGCGAAGGAGTTTCTTTTGTATCGAGCAAGAAAATCAGCGATTCCGACTGGGAAGGCTTAGAGTCAATCTATGCCTTTAGAGACATTCGCAAAGTTCATTTGTCGGAGCGTCACCAGCCTTCGGATACACCTGAGGCAGACTCTCCGGAAAACGACAAAGGGAACCAAACAACCTTCGGGTTAGCCCGGCTTCCCAACGGGAATTCGCTGCTCACCGTGCTTACTCCTCCTCTTGATAAAAAGGAGAAGCTAGAAGAGAAACTTGAAGAGAAGGACGATGAAGATTCCAGTGATTCAGCTGTTGCGTCCAAGCCAACACCAGATACGGAGTCTTTTAAGAAGATGTTCGAAGGGTTCCGCATCCTGAGCGCCATAGACATCCAGGGAACCGTAATTCACACGACCATTCCCTACCGGACGGGCTCACGTCTCACCCTCCTCGAAATCGATTTCAGTCAACTGCTTGGAAATGAAGCCATGCTCAAAGAGCTCCAGGCATTGAAGCCCAAGACCCTCGAGGAGGCCAAGGTATTACTCAAGGAAGTCAAAGGCATCAAGGTTCCTCTCGACTCCAAGATGCTTGTCGAGTTCCGCGGACGCTAATCAATGGGGAAAATATAAGCGTAATGCGTTGATTTTGGTGGGACGTGCGTGTGGGACCGCCGTCCCCTCTCTCTCGTTCGTGAACGTGCGTGGCATCGCCCGCGCCACCTTGTAACGATAACGCAACTTCGGAATTCGGGATAAAGAGGTGTGCCCCCTATTTGGCTTTCGGGGATGTTGGTGCTCGCTATGGTAAGTCCGTTATGAACTACGCAAGTGATCTGATCGCAGGCAAATTCGTCGAACAATTCAAGATCTCAAAGGAATATGCGACCGGGATCGGGCAAGGGAGGCGGTAATGCGTTCCAGAACTATGGGGCTAATATTGGTGCTCGGAATCGTGTCGGTCATTAATGTTGCATATGCACAGGAACAAGTTTCTACATGCCCTCAACTTGTGAGCCTCTTAATTCCGCAAATGATATTCCATTCCCGGGCCAATGAATTGCCTCGAGTTGAGGTCCGAAAATGTGGCGCCGGTGAAAGCTTAGAAGTGACGGGTTAGGCAAAGAACACTCTCAAACCAGATCTCGTTGTCGACACAACAGACTTCACCATCCTTCAGTCCGTTATGCTTGCAAGAATAGCTGTAATAGAGACTACCGGCTGTCCTAGAAATCGGCTTTTTGTAATTGAATTTGACCGGGGCCATCCGAAATTGGTTTTGAAACACGCAAGCAAGTCACAAGCTGAGATTTTAACAACCGACGGCGAGATTCGAATCTCAGTTGCAGATTCAGGAACTGGCCAAATTAATCGGTTCAAGTTCGTCACGGAGGAAAAATCGCCCCCAGAAAATGCGTCAGGGACAGATCCGTCACGTAAATAAATTGGCAGAAATACTGGTAACAGACTACCAAACGAACATCTCTAAAACAAACCACGAAGAGTAAACAATCATGAAGAATCAATGGCGGCTCAACGGCAAGGTAGCCTTAATTACAGGTGGAACAAAAGGAATTGGATTAGCCATTGCGGAGGAATTTCTCCGCTTAGGGGCAGCGATCTTCACTGTTGCCCGATCCGAGAATACCCTGAATGAATTACTGCTTGAATGGAAACGCAAAGGCTTTCGGGCCTTTGGGGGAGCTTTTGATGTCTCCAAGCAGAGCCATCGACAAAAGCTATTTCACGAGATCGAAAATCGCTGGGGGAAGTTGGATATTCTGGTGAACAATGTTGGCACGAACATTCGTAAGAAAACAATGCAGTATTCAACAAAAGAATACCAACAAATTTTTGACACCAATTTGACCTCCGCCTTTGAGATGTGCCGAGGAGCCTATCCCTTTCTCAAAAAGTCGAAATCCGCCAGCATTGTCAACATTTCCTCAGTGGCCGGTTTGACCCATGTGCGTACCGGGGCACCCTACGGAATGACCAAGGCCGCTCTTAATCAAATGACCCGAAACCTGGCGGGGGAATGGGCCAGCGACTCCATTCGGGTGAATTGCGTAGCCCCTTGGTACATTCGAACCCCCCTCGCGGAGGCTGTTTTGAAGAACCAGGAATATCTCTCCGCAGTGTTGGCCCGCACACCCATGCAAAGAATCGGAACACCCAAAGAGGTAGCCACTGTCGTCGCCTTTCTGGGCATGCCTGCGTCTTCGTACGTAACAGGCCAATGTCTCTCCGTGGATGGTGGGTTCTCGATTTTTGGCTTTTAGTTGAAATAGCGGGTGGACGATGGCCCTGGTTCGATCATATGGAAGAAAGTTAGGATAGGGGTGATCCGCTCGAAATAACCGACACCAGGACCCGCGGATTGATGCCTGCAGAGGCATTGCAGGAAAATTCCACACGGTTGGCACCCGGCCCAAGCAGCGAGATTTCTCCCTCCGGCCGGCATTTCGCGAGCAGCGCGCCGTTCGGGTCGAAAACACTGCAATCGTCCGGGGAGTTGTATTCAAGATAACACCCTCTTTTCAATTCAACCGGGAACAGGATCGTTTTGCCAGCGATCGTCAGCCTTGGATTCTTCAGGGTTGCCTCTACAAGCGGCAGTGCCTTGATAGGGCTCAGCCAACAAGCTACCGGCTCTCCGGAGGGCAAGTTGTTGTAATACAGATTGAAGCTCCGGATGCGCGTGAAATCTACGGGTTCGCCATAGGCTGCGAGCCAAGTCTGGTAAGGCCACAAATAATCGCCCCACCGGCCGGCCTCGGGTTCAACCAGTTCAAAGTACCGCCAGCCCTCATAATTAACGATGACATAATGATCGTCAACCTCGACATTGGGACCGTTAGCATCGAGGAGTTGCAAATTCAGGAGCTCTCCTTTGCCATCTCCGAACACCCAAACGCCGAGCGCTGGATGGGTCGAAAGATCAATTCCGGGGTTAAACTGCTTTCCGACCATTGCCCACGCTCCACGCCGCGAGTCTAGATCACTCTTGGCTATGAGCAGTCCACTGCCTTTTCCCGTTTTAATTTGCGCGGTTGACAGATTCAGGCGCATACTGACTCCCGGATGTGACCTCTCAACGTTAAACTCATCGGTGGCGGAGAAATCCGAGATCGTCCTGGCATCGGGCCCATCATATGGGGCAACAGAATAAAGCGTTCGGATACGAATTCTTGCCTGTTGGGCCGGGAACTGGTTCGATACTGTCCACACATTGCTGCGACCGTCCAGCGCGACGACCTTATGCTCGTCGTGGGCAATCGGAACGAATTGTGGCTTGCCGCTCGCAGTTTCTTTGAGCATGAATTCTTTGTTGGGCTCAATGAGCCTGGCCTTGACCGCTTCGGGCAGTTGGTGGTTCCGCCGCAGTCGCTCATATCGGCCCATGATGTCAATCAATTCCGCCCAGCGCGGATCCGCCTTGACTAGAGCCGGAGTGACAACGTTCACGGAGATAGGTTGATTCGTACCCAGACTTTTGGCACAGAGGTACTCGATCACCTCTGGTGTGGTGGCAAATCCCAGCCTCCCTTGGTCATGATTCAGTTTCCACCAGCCCAACTGCGTGGGAATCAAGTCGCCGAGCTGTTGATTGTTCCAAACATGCAAATCGATGAAAGGCTTCGGGTCGCGGTCGTTGCCGTCCCAGGCGCCAAGCCCTGAGGTGATAGGCCAATTATGGTGAAGCCAGAGCGAAGCTTCCAAGCCCAGGGGACGGTGCGTTCGCTTGAATATCGACAATGCAAATTTCGCTCCGTAATGCCAACTCCATTGTTTGCCGGCAAAGACGTCAGCCCCATCCAGTGCATCCAGGTAAATCACATCGAATTTGCAGGTGTGAATGATCTCGGCGAAACGAGTCGCCATGTCATCGAAGAGTTTTGAATCGGCTGCAGGGACGTAATGCCCAAAGACTTCCTGGAGATTTTTGAGAGCGGCGCCTTTCTTGTGGTCGAACGCCCGGGTGCCATAAGCGCCGCGCACGCAATCCGTAAGTCCAAACGGAGGAGATGTTTTCAGCCCTTTGTAAGTGAAGATCTCCTCGCCTACCATTACGTCCACCCCTCCACGAAACCAGAAGCCTGAATCGGTCGGCAAATCTTGAGGGGATTCGAGAGTGGGGATGAAGGTCGCATCTTGTGAAAGGTCACTGGCCAGGGTTAAGGAAGAGCGTACTGATAATTCCGGATGAGGTACAGGGCTGACCCACGGATCGTTCTTTGCGATGGCAAAAGAAAATGTATGCCATCCCGCTTTGAGACCTGCGGCATGAATTGTGTCGATAATTCGTTTCACGCCTTCAAGGCCATGAGGGAATTTCTTAGGATCCGGGATGTATTGGCCATGTGGGCCGATGTGATCGATGAGCAAGGCCCCAAAGCCGCCAGATTTTGCCAGGGTAATCCAATCCTGAACGTCATTTTCCGAGGCGGTACAAAACAGGTACGAATTGTAATTCTCGGGAGCGTCAAGCGCCCACGCTCCACCCACGTCTGACTGGATGAATCCGACTTCCTTCGTAACCCGCTTTAGAACATCACGGAAAACAGAGGCCGGACAGCCGACCAGAGCGAGCGAGGCTCCTTTAATAGTGAACTTGGAGTAGCAACTGGCAAACAACACGACCTCTTTGGCCCTCTGCGCGGTAGGGCCGAGACTTTTTACCGGCAAATCACATTCCAGTCCCCGATCCCACCAGAATGGGGTCCACAACTGCGGTTGTTCTGATGAGTCGAAATGCTTCAGGTCTGTATCGCATATTTTGGCACAGCCGGCATTGGTCTGCAGGTTGAGCGCCATCACCGCAGCGCCAAATTGATCCCCCCGGGCAATATTGGCCATCCGTCCCAGACGCGGCAAACCAGTAAGACGTAAATTGAGAAGTCGTAGCTCGTCTACAAGACTGCCATCGACCGACTCGATCGCAAAAGTGAAATAGTGCCCATGATCTTTGACGGAACAGATGACGGTTGCGCCTATCCCTTCAAAAGAAGTGACGATCCGATCGCCTGAAGACGAGCAAGCCGAAGGCGTATAAGTATTCTCCCCTTGCTTAAGGGTGACAAACCAACTGCGGGGTTCCCGTTGAAGATGCTCCTGCCCCGAACGCTTGTCGAAGAAGCTGAGGTTTTCTCCCTCCAGGCTAATGGCATAGCGGAGGTAAGCATTTTCGAGCAGGATTTGTCTTTGCGAATCTGGCAAGGGTTTCGCGAGCAAATAAGGTGGCGAGGTTACGAATGCGCCCATTGTCGCTAGAAAATGACGTCGGGTAAGCCTCGTAGTGAAATCTACTTGCCTGCTTGTCTGAATGGAGTATTTACGAATTTCTGCTAGGCCCATCATTTACTTTTAATCCGGAGGAGGCTCTGAGTTCACGGTGAACCTATCGGAAACACTGTTTTGTGAGGTGTTCGTAGTCTATCCGATCAGCTCTGATTGATTAGCATCAAAAACCTAAAGATTCCCAGCGTGCTGCCGATAAAAAATAATAATCCCGGTAAAACCACCCGACAATAACAAATAATTTCAACGTTCTTTACGGGAGAGGAGAAGCTTCCGATGAGACAATCGATAACTCAGGATCGAGATGGGTTCCACATCCTGGTAGAGGAGTTCGCCTTGCCGACCGACCCCTGGAGACTGGATCCTCAGACCAAGAGGGCTGTGACTATCTGTAACCTATTCGCTAACCACGAATACGGTATCTCTGACATCGCTGGAGCACTCGGTGAAAGCCGGAAGAATGTGATCCGTGTGTTACTCAAACAAGGCATCATCAGAGACCGCAGGGTTCGAGAAATAACGTCCGGTCCAGGAATTGAACGCAGGACATTTCTTGTCGGTTCAAATGTGGCATGCGTAATGAATTGAGTCGAGATAGCCCTCCCCCAGCCCCTGAAGCTGTGAAAAGATTGGAAAACGCCGCGTGGGGTCACGCGGCCTACAATGATTTCAAAGGGCTTGCCACCGGTTTGTAGGCATGAAGCATTCTCAACGCTTCATCCCCGACCCGGCGCAATTCTTTCACACCTTCCCTCTCCCTTTGTTTTGTTCGGAAACATAGGGGAGAGGGTGGCGGGTCGGCTGACGGGTCGGGTGAGGAGGGGTGAATTAGCGTTTTAGGACATTGCATAACCCTTTGAATGCGGTTTGGTATCCTCTTGGGGTTCGATTCATTAAAAGTGATGGTGTTAAAGGTGAGTCATTAATTTTTCTTCGTAGGCTGACTCGGGCATGATGTTCGTTCATTCACCGCTACCGGCTCAGCCATCAGTCAGCCATTTTGATCAAAAGCCTCTCATTGTTTTAGTGTCGAGCCAAGTACCTCCGGCTTCGTCTGGGGGTGTGGAGAAACTCTTGGTTTGGGCTTAGGAACCTGTCGCTGTTTCGACTGAGGGATATCCGGCCTCGGGTCAGGGACAAACCCATTCCGATTGGGCATTTTCACATTCGGTAAACTCAGAGCGTCCATCACGTCATTCTCTCCGATGATTCCGTTGAGGTAGAGAAGGTAGGCAGTCACATCGTAAACCTGATCGGTTGACAGAGTTCCGGGTCTATCAAAAGGCATGGCTCGATGGATGTGATCCCAGAGAGTCGTGGCATAGGGCCAATAGCTACCGATGGTTTTGATTGGCTTCTCGGATCTCAAGCTCTCCTGTCCGCCTACCAGCACATCAAACTTGCCGGCTTTGCCCTCCGCGCCGTGGCATTCGAGACAACGCTTTGTGTACACCTCTTTTCCTGCCGCCACGGTTCCACGTCCAGGGGGAAGCTCTTTGCCATCCGGCGCGATGGCAATGTCCCAGGTCTTAATCTCTTCAGCCGTGGGCTTACGGCCGACTCCATAACTAGGCGCTTGAGCGAAACTGGTTTGGGTGACCCATAGGACCAACAGGAGAGCGGCTATTGATCGAACGGGATACTTGGTGTGCGGCGGGGGCTGCATTAAGCCTCCCAACAAAATCGGCTCACACTTGAACATTTTGAACACTCCCGTCGGCCAACACTTTCCAGCTTTGGATGGCGTTATTATGATAATTGGAGTTGACTCCTCGAACCCCGACGAGCTCGGCATGGGTCGGCTGCGTATAGCCGGTCTCATCCAGGCAGCGCGATTGAAGGACCGCGTCGTTTCCATCCCAGTTCCAGTCCATCCGGAATCGCGTATGGGCAATGGGCAGAACAGGGTCCTGTAATCGAGCCAGGCGCCATGTCTGTCCCCCATCAGTGCTGACTTCAACCTGGCGAATGGCGCCACGTCCCGACCAGGCCAGACCCTTGATCTCATAAAACCCCCGCCCTGAGAGTTTCTGTCCTCCGGAAGGAAAGGTAATTACCGATTTGGCTTCCATCACAAAAGTAAACTGTCGGGCTGTGCCGTCTGGCATGAGGTCCGTGTATTTCGAAGTTTCCTCTCGCGTCATGGTGGGTTTGTCGACCACCTTGATGCGTCGCAGCCATTTGATGTTCGTGCTCCCCTCAAACCCGGGCACAATCAGCCGCAAGGGATAACCTTGTTCGGGACGCAGGGCTTCGCCGTTCTGGGCGTAGGCTACCAGGGCATCCTTCATTACTTTTTGAACAGGTAAGCTGCGAGGCAATTTCGCCGGGTCGGCGCCTTCTGCTAAGATCCAGGAAGCCTCTGGCTGAATTCCAGCCTCACGCAAAAGCAAAGCGGCTGGAACCCCTGTCCACTCACTACAACTGGTCAGTCCGTGTGATCCTTGAACGCCCTTGGCATTTGGTTTCGCCCATTCCCCGCCACTGTTTCCGGAGCACTCGAGAAAATGAATGTGAGAGACCGAAGGGAGTCGTTTGATCTCTTCTATTGTCAGGATGAGCGGGTTCGCGACCATCCCATGGATAAGCAAACGATGTTCTCGCGGGTCGATGGTGGGTACACCGGAGTGATGTCGTTCGAAGTGAAGGGCTGAGGGAGTGATCATCCCGTCAAGGTCCTGAAGGGGAGTAAGACTCGACGCGGACTCTCGGGTCTTGGCAGTCGGAGAAATCTGGCGGAGTGCAGTCTCGAATCGAGACCTCTCACCGTAGGTACTGACTGGCTGACCAAGTGTTGACCATTGGTTTTCCTGAGGCGCTTTCTGGCACGCCACAAAGGTGGCACCCAAAGCCGAAGCTAATTTAAGGAGTTGGCGTCGACTGGGCTTCTCCGGCAGTGAATGGACTTCTAGGAGCGGCTTGGGCATGAATACCTCCATGGGGATGGAATCACAGGTAGTAAGATTTGTCTGCCCGAAAAAGTCAAGAAGAAATGCCGATGGCCAGTAATGCGTTAGTTACGGGGGGAAATCCGTAAGGGCAATGCCTTTGGTGACGATTTGAGATTTTCGATTCTGTAGCGGCTGAGTGGGTAGGGACGGACCGCCGGGCCGTCCGCGGCGCGCTCGGCGAGCGCGCCCTACCAGAAATTCCCCGATGACCAACGCATTACGCTGGCCATGTCAAGTTGCTTGGGTAAATAGTTGCGGGCGCAGTGTTACCCAACCTTCGGCGGGCGCAGACATGCATTTTTTGCATGTCTATGAAGGGTCTCTGCGTGCCGAGCAGTATAAAATTTGTGGAAATGGCCATGGCTCGGGACGTTGACCCCTGCCGGCCCCAACGGGGCCAGCTACAACTCGGAATATTGCAACTGCGTAAGAAAATTTTGAAAACGTGCTTTGAGGCGACCTGGACATCGCTGTATACTCCGGTTTCTTATTTGCTCAATTTGACTGATTAAGTCTCATCAGGATGGCTCAGGGGGTATATCTACGTATGTGCAATGCCGTTCAATGGTTCTTCATTTACTTATTTATGGCCGGATCGGCCATGGGTCAAAGCAACACTCTGGTTTTGCAAGGCGCGAAACTTTACCCGGTCTCTGGAACTCCCATCGATCGGGGTGTGATCGTCATCGAGGACGGGAAACTCAAGGCAGTGGGCCCAGAAGGATCGGTGGCGATCCCCCCGAACTCACGGGTGGAGAACTTGAGCGGCAAGACGATTATCCCCGGCCTGGTCGACACGCACTCTCACATCGGTATCTATTCCAGGCCGTCGGTGCCTGCCAATGCCGACGGCAATGAATCCAGTGGCCCGGTCCAACCTGCGCTGCGTGCCATGGACGCAATTTGGCCGGCTGACCCCGGCATCCACATGGCTTTGGCGGGTGGAGTGACCACAGTAAACATAATGCCGGGCAGTGGGAATGTAGTCGGAGGACAGACCGCATACGTCAAACTGCGAGGGCGTACTATTGAAGAGATGCTGATCCCGGGAAGTGTCGGTGGATTGAAGATGGCCAACGGTGAAAACCCCAAGAACTACGGCCGGCGTGGCCAGGCTCCTGCGACGCGCATGGAGGAGGCGGCACTCAGCCGGCGGCTGTTTGTTCGGGCACAGGAGTACAAACGCAAGTGGGACGACTACACCCAGGCGAAAGCCGAAGGGAAAAAAGACATCAAAACTCCAGAACGCGATCTGGAACTTGAGCCTGTGGTCGAAGTATTGGAACAAAAACGCATTGTCCATTTTCACACCCACCGCTCGGATGACATTATGACGGTTCTTCGCTTGGCCGAAGAATTTCAATTCCGCATCGTGATTCAGCATGGCTCGGGAGCCTGGCAAGTGGCAGACGAGCTGGCGCGGCGCAAAGTGCCTTGCTCCATCACACTCGTTGATGCGCCAGGGGGAAAATTAGAGGTTCTGGACTTTACCCCGGAACGTCCCGCTGTCCTCGAGCGGGCGGGTGTGAAGGTCGCTTTCAACACCGACGATTACATCATCAGCTCTCGCTTCTTGCTCCGCGAAGGGGGGCTGGCCGTGCGCGGGGGAATGACCGAGGCCGGTGCATTACGCGCCCTCACGCTCAGCCCTGCCGAGATGCTTGACCTCGGAAGTCGTGTGGGCTCGCTCGAGCCGGGAAAAGATGCCGATCTGGTCGTGTTGAGCGGCCCGCCTTTTAGTGTCTACACCAAAGTTCTCTCCACCTATATCGAAGGAGAAAAAGTATTTGACCGGGACCGCCCCGAAGACATCCGTTACTCCACAGGCGGCTGGGAAGTCCGAGGCCGCTATCCGCTCTTGGGAGGTGCCCAGTGAATGCCATATTTCGGAATTCGAAGCTTGGCTTTTTTGTTTTCGTTTGGCGATGGAATGGGGTCATGCGGCAAATCTTACGACTTCCTGCCGCTGTCAGCCTGCTTCTTATTGGCGGACTCTGGCACGCCGTTTTCGCTGAAACCCAAAAGATTGCCATTGAAGCCAACGTGATCCACACCATGGGCCCCCAGGGAACCCTGAAGCCAGGTGTCGTCCTCATCGATGCCGGAAAGATACTGGCTGTCGGCTCTCCCACCGAAGTGAAAGTGCCAAAGGGCTACGAGCGTCTCCATGCTGCGGTGGTCACCCCTGGTCTGATCGATGCCAAGACCTGTTTGGGTCTCTCAGGCATCTATAATGTGCCGGGGGATCAGGATCAAGATGAATCCACAGAACCGAACACGGCGGATGTCCGTGCTCTCGACAGCTTCAATCCCCGCGAGAAGCTATTGGAGTATGTCCTGAGCTACGGCGTGACCACCGTGCAAGCGGGCGCGGGTCCAGACAATCCCATTGCGGGACAAGCGGGGATCTTCAAGACGGTTGGGACTCATGGTCTCGCCTCCGCAGACCAGATGGCGATCCGCCCTGTCTCGGCGATGGTATTCAACTTAGGTGAACACCCTAAGGAAGTTTATGGGGGGAAGGGAAAGGCCCCTGTGACACGCATGGCCACGGCGCAGATCATCCGCAAAGCCCTTTTGGATGCGAAGAACTACTTACTCAAACAGGAGGAGTGGGAAACGTCTGAAAAAAAGGACCCGTCCAAAAAGCCGGTGGCCGACTTAAAACTCGATGCACTGGGAAGAGTAGTCAAGGGGGATTTGCCTGCAATCTTTGTGGCGGACCGTGAAGATGACATTGCCACGGCCATCCGCATCGGGCAGGAGTTTAAACTCAAAATGATCCTGGCCAAGGCGACGGAAGGCTATTTGGTGCGGGATTTGATCCGGCGTGCCGGCGTACCCGTACTGGTTGGTCCGACAATGCAACGGTTGGATGCGCTGCAGACGGAGAACGCGACTCTCGAAAACGCCGCATTGCTGGCCGACGCGAGTATTCCAATTGCCTTCATGACTGGCTTTGAAGGGTATGTCCCCAAGACTCGGGTGCTCTTATTTGAAGCCGCCGTCGCTATGGCAAATGGTTTGGGATTCGAGCGCGCACTGCGCGCAGCAACCATCGATTCAGCCAAGATACTCGGAATCGACGACCGCGTTGGTTCACTTCAACCAGGCAAAGATGGGGATGTGGTGCTCTTCGATGGGGATCCGTTCGAGTACACCGCCCATGTAGAGACGGTAGTCGTTAATGGAGAGATCAGCTACCAGCGTATTCGCAAATAAGAGCTGCACGCGACTCCTCCAATTTCTCTGCTTGCTTCCGGTCTAGAATCCCAGAATCAGTTGCACGGTTCCTTACTGGAAACCGCATCGCTGTTGCAGGCGTCCCACGGCGCGCTCCCGTCGACGCCAACTCCGTGTTCAAGAAACTGAAGAACTGCGTTTACGAGGTGTTCCCGTCTAACCCTTATAAGGAATCCTCCATGGTGAACGAGGTTCATGTAGTCTCTCCACACTATCAGAAGATCGTCCAAATCTTCCCAATCCAACACCCAGCATCCGTTCGCTTCTTGGCAAAAAGTAGCGTACAGTAAAATTCTGAGACTGCGTAGAGGCCGCCTGCTCGCAATTTGAGCGTGCGTGTGGAGCAACCGATCAACATCTAATCCACATTTCTCACCACGAATAGGATTCCCTGGAAGGGCAGGTTGCCAGCCATCCCGGTCCGCCGGTGAGAAATGCGGGCTAATTGAGGGGCACAGACATGGCATCGATGACGGCCCGTGAGAGATATTACGCTTACATGCATCACCTGCCGGGCACCCGGACCCCGCTCTGGGAGTTTGGCTACTGGACCAGCACACTCGAGCGATAGTATCTCGAAGGCCTGGCCCGCACCCCCTTCTCCCCGCCGCTTGGGTTTCCTCCTGGAAATGGGGTGTTTGGAGAAGCATTGCCTTTTCCTCACATGCCGGGCATCGTCCGTTACAGGGATGTCGATGTTCACAGGAAGTTGGGTTTCGATGACGGCGCTGTTCGTGTTCCACTGAATTGGCGCTGTTGCCCTTTGTATAGAGAGACAGTGCTGGAAGAGGAGGAAACCACCCGGGTTATCATCAACACGGACGGCGTAAAGGCTCGAGTCCGAAAAGCCGGCGATTCGCTTCCGCAATATCTGAGTTGGCCCGTACACGACCGTGCCAGTTGGGAACAAATCAAGGCTGAACGGTTCGGGTATAACATCCTCGCCAGATTCCCCGATCGTTGGCACACGATAGCGCGTGCATTCCGACAGCGCGATTATCCCCTTGGCGTGGTCATGGATGGTTTTTTTGCCACGCCGCGCGAACTATTGGGTGTGCAACACCAGTTGACCATGTACTACGATGACCCCAAACTGATGCACGATATCAACCTCCACCTGTGCAATCTCTGGCTTGCAATGTTGGAGGAACTCCTCACCACTGTTGAGCTGGACTTTTGCTACGTTTGGGAGGATATGTCGTTTAAGAACGGACCGCTCGTTTCACCACGCATGTTCAACGAATTCATTGTCCCCTACTACAAACGATTGACCGGATATTTGCGTGCACATGGCATCGACATCATTTTAGTGGACACTGACGGCCGGTGTTCGTCGCTGATTCCTGGATTCATCGAAGGAGGCGTCGCGGGGCTCTATCCATTTGAAGTGCAAGCGGGCATGGATATTGCCGAAGTGCGCAGAAAATACCCCCAGTTGCTTATTTTGGGGGGATTGGACAAAAACAAAGTGGCCTTGGGGAGAGAGGCGATTGATGTCGAATTGGAGACCAAGCTGCCGTTTATGCTCGCGCAGGGTGGATACATTCCCTTCTGTGATCACTTGGTCCCACCCGATGTCTCATGGGAGCACTTTGCCTATTACCGCGAGCGCGTCAGAGAGTATGTCGCTCGCTACCAGCCGGAATGAGACGGCACCCCACAAGATAAGGACCGCCCTGTCATGCCACAAGATCACAGCCTTCACACTCCGGCATCCGATCCTGTCTAAGGTACGGCGGATCGAAGTGCTGCCCTCGCCAGCAGAATAGTAGCCACTGCCGGATCGCAGGGGTAACGGGTCAAGGTGCTGGTTGAGTCCGTCCCGAAGGCACACCGTCGACTGTCGGATGGCGCGCTGAGCGTCTGAACTACAAAATTGTGTTTCCGATCAGCCGTTTACTATACACTCCCTTTAGTCGAAGATGCCAAAATGTAAGTCATGGTGAGGAGGTTTTTGATGAGGTCTACAAAGTGGAGTCGACGATCATTTCTGCGTGCGGCCGGAGTCGCCGGGACTGTCGCGTGCGCGGCCAGAGAGATGGCCCTCGCCCGCGTCCTGGAAGCATCTCAATCGGTCGCAGACAGGTCGCCCGACGACGTCGCGAAAGACGAGTTTTACTGGCGGGAAATCCAGATGGATTTCAAGCTGGACCGCACGATCATCAACCTGAATAACGGTTTTACCTGCCCGACGTCGCGGATGGCCCTGGAGTCGGAATTTCGCTACTTGGAAATGATCAATATGGCGCCCATCTTCTATCAATTCCCCATTGCCGACCGCATCCAGACAATCCGCTTACGCATGGCCGCGGAGTTCGGATGCGATCCGGAGGAGTTGGCCCTGACACGCGGCGCCAGCGAGTCGCTGCAGATCGTGCAGAACGGGATTGACCTGAAGCCCGGGGATGAGGTGATCACGACCGAACAGGACTACCCCCGAATGCTGACGACATGGGACCAACGTATGCGACGCGAAGGCATTAAGGTGACGCGCCTTCAATTCCCTGTCCCGACGACAGGAGACGTTCTCTACCAGCTGTTCGAGCAGGCCATTACACCGAAAACGAAGGTGTTCCATTTCTGCCACATTACCAACTTGACGGCCCAGATGTTTCCAGTCGCACGGCTCTCCCGACTGGCCCGATCGAAAGGGATCGTGACAATAGTTGATGGCGCCCACGCTCTGGGGCATTTTCCGTTCAAGCTGAGGGACCTCGAATGCGACGCTTATGGCGTTAGCCTGCACAAATGGCTCCTGGCGCCGATCGGCAACGGCGCGCTCTACGTTCGAAAGGAGATGATCCCGAGATTCTGGCCTCTGCAGGCAGCCCCCGAACAGCAGGACAATGACATCCGGAAGTTCGAATCCATCGGGACGCACCCGTGGGGCATCCGGGCTGCGCTCGGGGAGGCCCTGGCTTACCATCAGGCCATCGGAGGGAGTCGCAAGGCGGCCCGGTTGCGGTATCTGACCTTGCGCTGGGCAAACGCCCTCAAGGCTAATCCACGCATCCAGATACTGACGGATCTCAGTGAACCCGCTCAGGCGTGGGCAGTCGCAGCGGTCAACATCGAGGGGATTCCTGTTGGGGATCTCTCAAAATTCCTGATGGACAAGTACCGGATTATCGTGGTCGGACTCTCAGGCGGAGCCCCGCCGAACCAGGTATTTGATTATCAGTGTCTCCGAGTGTCGCCAAACATATACACGACGCTTGAGGAGATCGACACGTTCATTGCGGCCATGGAAGACGCACTGAAGAACGGCGTTCCTTCCACGCAGGCGTCTCGAGGAGGCACGACCGAGGGGTCGTACGCCTAATTGAAGCCCGGGTGATCCCGGGCCCTGTCGAGTGGGGGGCGTCAAGGCAAGGATGAGCGCCCGTGTAACTGGTTTTTGACCGAGGAAAAGGAGGGTTCAGATAATGCGTTTGGCAATTTGGGTAGTGGCAACGGCCTTAGCCTTCGTCGCGGAGGCACCACAGGCCTTAGCCCAGGGCACGTTCAAAATCGCGTACGAATTCGTGGCCGACGGTACAAAACTCCGCGCCGGCGAATACTGGATCGCCCAAAAGGACGACAGTCACCTTACCCTGCGGCAGGAAACAACCGGCAAAGAATTTCAGATTCCCTTCACCAAGAGGCTGCCGCAGCCGAGCCCGGCTCTTGAAGAGCCTCAGCTTGTATTTGATATGGTTGGGAACTTCGCGCCGTCGTATACGGAATATGTGACGGATTACGTGCTGGCCGAAGTGTGGTTACAGGGCGCGGATGGATTCCTCGTGCATGTCACCAAGGGCGCGCACAAAACCAAAACCATCAAGGGGCAGAAGGCAAAATAGCGGGTGGAATAGCTTCGTGCGCGAGACATTCTCTCTCCAGAGATGGTTTCACAGGCTCGCCGAACGGCCGAATAACGTGGCAGTCGAAGAGAGTTTCGTTGTGGAACGTGCTGTGGAGGCTTTTCCGGGGTTGAGGGCGGCTGGCAAGGGTGACCGACTGAAATTTTGAACCAATCGTTGTAAGCCACATCCCATCACAACTTGGGGTTGTGAAACCACTGCCCTAACTTGACAATAGGCCTTCGCCACCTAAGGCCTATAATCAAGCGTGGTGCATTGCCAATTTTGATTGTCGTCTTGAAATCATTTTTTGGTAGACGGTGCCTCCCTATTTCCTCGATTCAAATGATCTTTCCCTTCGGACACTTCTATTGCTAGCTGGCTTATTGTGTTAGCTCATTGAGGATGCATCGGCCTCGTTTGGCTTTCCTACTTTATCGAGGCGCCCAGATAACCCCTTCGCTTGTGCTATTGGCGAACGGAAAGAAAATCGATTCCAATCCATTCAGCCTCGAGCAGGTCGTCGAGGAGGATTGATAGGCTTTATCGGAGGAATAGAAAAAGCCATAGGACGAGAAGCATCCGGAGTGTAAGCTGTGGCATGTAAATCTACTCGCGCGTAATGACCATGCAGGAGACAACGGAAAGGAACGGAAGGATAACCATGATGGATCGGAGAACCTTTGTTGGTATGGCGGCCGGGATCGCGGGTCTAGCAGCGACCCCACCCCCTGAACCTGTGCCGATCATTGACACCCACATTCATCTTTTCGACCCGAGACGACCGGAGGGCGTGCCCTGGCCTGACAAGAAGGAAACAGCTCTCTACCGACCCGCACTACCGACCGGTATCGGAAGGTTACCAAAGGACTGGGCGTCGTCGGCGCGATAGAGGTAGAGTGCAGTCCCTGGTTGGAGGACAACCAGTGGGTGCTTGACGTCGCCGCTGAAGATACGATGATTGTCGGCACCGTGGGTAACCTGGAACCAGGTACGCCGGATTTCCGCAAGCATCTGGAGAGGCTCCGTCGTAATCCCTTGTTTCTTGGCATCAGGTACGGGAATCTCTGGAACCGGAATCTTGGCGAGCAAATTTCGCGACCGGATTTCCGATCCGACCTGGCGGCACTGGCAGACGCTGGTCTGGGGTTGGATACGGCCAATCCCGATCCCGCGTTGATTTCCGCGGTGGTGCGGCTCACTGACATGATCCCCGCTTTGCGCGTGGTGATCGATCATCTCCCCCAAATGGAACAGCCTAAAGAATTGTCTGTCCGTTCCGCCGTCCAGGCCGATCTGAATGAGATCGCAAAGCGGCCTCAAATCTTTGCTAAGATCTCAGAGGTCCTTCTTCGGGTCGACGTTCAGGTTCCTGATGATTTGAATTTCTACCGTGCTACATTGGATGAGCTGTGGGAGATTTTCGGTCCGAATCGGCTGATGTACGGCAGCGACTGGCCGAATAGTGACCGGTGGGGGCCATATCCACTGATGCTAAATGTAGTCCGCGAGTACTTCACGGCCAAGGGCGCCGCCGTCTCCGAGAAAATCTTCTGGAAGAATTCGCTTGCGGCGTATCGCTGGATTAAACGCAGCAAAAGCCAACCCAGCATAGGGACCTAAACACGGGGGTTCGACAGTAGGTCCCGAAGAAACCCCACAAAAGCAAATCAAGTCTTGAAGAGGAGGAGGCAAATGTCCGTTGGAAGGGGAAAGTATGGGTCATCCAGGAGTTTCTGCAGAGTCTTTCTGTTGTTCTTCCTGCTGCTCACTTTTTCATCTGTTTTGCGAGCCGGGCAACACGACGATTTCGATGAGTACACGCTGAAGATTAACACTTTCTTGTTCCATTCGAATCCATCGGGTTCCATACAGGGCCAGGGAGATAGCATCCCTATCGATCTTTTGGGGGACCTGAATTTCGATTCACACACTACCTTCTCCGGCAAAGTAGATTGGAAATTTACGCGAAAAAATCATCTATACCTAGCGTTCACTCCCTTCAGCGCTTCTAGCCAATCGGTGCTCACACGCAGTGTCAACTTTCAAGGTCAGACTTTCGAAGTAGGGTTGATGACTCAAAGTGATCTTCATGCATCCATCGTTGCCCCCGGATATCAATACGATATTTTCCGGGGCAAGCGCGGGCATCTCGGAGTGGGAGTCCAAGTCGATATCATTGATGCAACGGCAACGGTCAGTGCTGCCGCGCAGGTCGTCAACGGCGGACAACAAGCTGCCATCTCCGCGAGCGGTTCATTTCTTGCTCCCCTTCCTGTCGTTGGCCCACAGTTTCGCTTCTACTTGACGGATTCACCTCGGCTCTTTGTCGAAGGGGATCTCTACGGAATGTATTTCTTTGGTTATGGAAGCATTATTTCCAGTTCCGCCAATATAGGATATTCTCTGTCCAAACACATTAGCGTCAATGTGGGATATCAGCTTGGATCGCGGGTGGTTGTCACCAATCAGGAAGATCGCTTCGGTATCCACTTGACTCAAAAAGGGGTCCTCATCGGAATGGAGTTTTCGTTCTAGACCGACGAGACTGATCCGGCCAAACCACGCTAGGACCGATTTTGCGTCTACAGACTATATCTAAGTTGGGGTGCGGTTTAATCTTGATGGCGGTTGCAGCGTGGATTTTCTTGTCTGGGCCAATGTTGATCAATATTCACACGGGACCGCTTTCTGGTGATTATGATATAAGTATTTTTAACCCGGTCCGCGACAGGACTCCAGAGCAATACCCAACGGAAATTCTTTCCAAAGTTGTTTCTGATTGGTGTCAACAGGCAATGACGGAGTTGGGAATCTCGGAACAGTAGAAGGCTGAAGCATATAGAAAACAAGTGCAAGACCCAGCTACTGCAACCTGCCGATTGGTAGAGCGAGTGGATCGGCTTCTTGCGCGAGACATCCTCTCCCCACAGATGATTTCTGCAAGTTCGGCGAAGGGCCGATAGACACAACAGTCGGAGAGAAGTGGCTGTCAAATGTGTCGTGGAGGTTTTTCAGTGATTGAGGGCGACAGTTATGGGTGGCTGCGCTGCGGCCGGCGGTCCCCGCATGGGGGCACTCTTTGGGATCATGCTAATGTCAAATAAACGGCTCGGCGCGCTGGTCCTGGAGGCGGAATGAAGAGGATAGGCATTCTTGGCGGCATGAGCCCAGAGTCCACGACGCTCTACTATGAGCACATCACAAGGACTTACACGGCGCGGTTCGGCGACTACGGTTACCCGGAGATTCTGATCTATAGTGTGAACTTTCAAAAGTTTGTAGACTGGCAGCACAAGGGGCAATGGAATGAAGCTGCACGGGAAATGGCCGAGGCGCTCGAGCGGCTGCATGTGGCGGGCGCTGATTTCGGGCTCATCGCGACCAACACGATGCACATTGTATTCGAAGAAGTACAACGGACTGTCCACATGCCTCTGCTGAGCATCGTGCAAGCCACGGCGGAGGCTATTCTCACAGCCGGGCTCCGGTCCATAGGCTTGCTGGGGACTGTATTCACGATGAGTGAGCGATTCTTCCGGGAAGGGCTGGAACGGTCTGGAATCACGGTGCTAGTTCCAGAACCTGGTGATCAGCAACAGGTAAACGATGTGATCTACCAGGAATTGTGCCGGGGCGATATCCGGCCTACCTCACGGCAGATGTTCCTGGAAATCATCGAACGTCTGCACCACAATGGCGCAGACGGGATTGTCCTCGGATGCACAGAGATACCGTTGTTGGTGCAACCGCAACACTGCGAATTGCCGCTCTTCAACACGTCCCTGCTCCACGCCGGGAAGGCACTGGATTTCGCATTGGATCCGGGACAGTGAAAAGCAAAGCGCGCTGCAATGGCCGGCCGTTCTCTTCACAGGAACAGCTGGCCAAGCGTTCTCGGCCTGCTAACAGCAGCTACGATTCTTTACTCTCGCGCTGCTTGTCTGCACTGGGATTTTGCTCCCAAACCATCGGAATGTGTCCACAGGTCCCAGCACGCGGATTTTCCTGTTCTTCGCCAAAAGCCTCATCTACTTGGTGTCGGAGGGCCAAGATTTCCAAGTCCAATTCATGCCAGTGTTTAAGCGAGTTAAAAAAAGGCCAGCCTGCCAAAAGAGGATATTGATCATGGCGGGGAAGTGTGGGCGGACTTGATGACAAGGTTAAGCCTTTCAACACGGACGATATTTTGGCAAAAGAAAAGTGCTTGAAGAGCATCACTCTCTATTCGTTGTGGCTCTAAATACAGGGTTAAGAAAGTCTGAACAGCTTAGTTTGACTTGGGATGATGTTGATTTCCTACAAGGGTTGATCCGAGTGAAAAGATCTCAGTCCTGAAAAACGAGATTTGTTCCGATGCGTACCGCTGTAATTGAGACCTTGAAAAGCTGGCCGAGAATGATTGATAATCGATTCGTCTACTTTGGTCGCTCAGAGGGAATGCGTCTTCGGCATCTCTGCAGAAGAGAATCAACCTGAGTTAGTTGAAAAGCCAAGTGGCCAGTAAGCGACACCCAGAAATCCAATGTTTTTTAGTCCTGCCCCAAGTCGTTCATCCTATTACAATGCCCGGGTGGCGGAATTGGTAGACGCAACGGACTTAAAATCCGTTGGGGTTTACCCCCCGTGCCGGTTCGATTCCGGCCCCGGGCACCATTTAAAATCAAACGCTTACGCCTCATTTTGAAACCTTTACTGTAATGGCCTGTTGCACATTTTGTGTGCTAATTGTGCCCGTAAATGTGCCCGCGAGCTGGTCTAGCTTCCTGGCCGCGTCCCTCAAATCGCCCTCGGAGACAATATCGTAGCGGTCAAACACACTGCGTGTTTTGTGCCCGGTCATCTCCATTGCAACCTTTTCAGAAATCCCAGCCCTTACCATGTTCCTAACGGCTGTCCGTCTAAAGTCGTGTTTAATCGCCCCGGGAAGGCCCGCAGCGCGGCAAGCCGTTCTCCAGGCATCTTCAAACTCTCGAATCGGTCTCCCGCGCCGGTGAAATACCAGAGGGATAATGCCCCCGATCTGTTTTTGAATCTGATCGGTCAACTCTCTTTGCTGTTCTAGTAACAACCTTAATTCCGTCGTAAAGGCAAACGTCCGGCCCTTGCCGCTCTTGGTAGATCCCACTTCCAGCCGCACCACGCCCGCTTGAAAATCCACTTGACGCCATTGGAGAGGGAAGACTTCACTCTTCGAGCGCCAGCCCGTGATATAGCAGAACGTCACTAGGTTCCTGTAATGCTCGGGCAAATGCTTTCTTAAACTTTCAAATTGCTCTCGCTCGAAAAACCCCGTCCTCACGTTGTCTTCGCGTAGCATGGGAATATACGGTTTCGTCAACAATGTTCCGGCGCGAATAGCTAGAGAGTACCCCCGTTTGAGTGTAGAGGCTTCCGGTTAATCGTCCCGTTGGCCGCGCCTTCCTCTTGCCTCTTGAGAATGTAGACTTCAATTTGAGCCGTTGTCGTGGCTGTCGCCCTTTGCTTGCCAAAAAACGGAAGCAAATGATTCTGAATGTGGCCGCGCTTGTCGCCCCGGTTTTTTTGCGGTTCAACGCACAATCCCGGGTCACGCCCTCGAGAATTTCTTCCACGGTCACTCGTCCAATTTTCGGCGTAATAGCCAACCCCCGGGCAATATCGCCTTCCGTCCGCTTCAGTACACCCTTGGCAGCTTCTTCTCTGCTTTCCTTCGTACTTTCCCGGTACATCCGCCCATTGCGGTAATACTTCATCCACCAAATGTCACCACGCTTGTATAGGTAGCCCATCAATGCCCCCTTCCTGATTCTCTCAGCGCCTCGATTGCGTCAAACTCTTTCTGTCGATCCAAAGCCAATTGGACCCACGCCGGCGTATCCGTCGCCCCAGGCCCGCTTGCCATACTGCTAAGAGCGTCGGCCATTACGTTGTACAACTCCTCCGGGCAGTCTGAGTGATTCATTACGCCGGTAATCAGTTCCGCTAGAGATAGATTGTTGTTTTCCATAGAGACACCTTTCCGCCTGAATAGGCGAAGAAATACGCCGCTTTGGAAGGATGAATTGTGATTGGATTTTGTTATAGTGAGGGAAGTCATTCGCTTCCTTAGCAAGCGTTTGATTAGCCCGGTTATTGATGCCTCAGAACATCATGGCCGGGCGCTTTCTTTTAAAATGCGCCCGCCAAGTCCTTTCTGTCAAGAAAATCCTTTTCGATCGCCTAGAAGCCCCCAAAAACCTTCTCAGGATAGCCCAGGATCAATTCACCGGCCCAGGGTAGTGTGATTCATCGTCCTTTTTTTCAGGAGAAGCCTTTTCATTCCGCTTAATGACGTGTCCCACGATCGCGGACACCAAAAAAAACAAAACGACTTGGAAGGCGATTAAATACCAAATAGTTTTCATTCTAAAAAATGCAGGACGGTTAACCCCGACGGCTCGCCGCCCCGCACCCTTCCTGTGACCTTGCGGCCACAAGCTCAAATGATTTTCAATGAGTCAAGTTCCAAAAATTCCTCTGATTTCTTTCTTAAAACTGACTGAATGTAATCCCTCAACACGCGAAGCTCTTCAACCGAGAGCATTTCTAAAACCTTTTTCAATGCTTCAATTTTTACTGTGGTTTGTTTCATGCAACCTCGGACCCACACGGGACGCCGCCTCGACGCCCCGTGTCCTTGGGATCCTCGCCCCTGGCAGAAAGGAGCAAGCTCAATAGATTCCTAAAACGGTACAAAAGTGTTTTGGCTGTCTCAAAAGCAAGTCCAGCCGAGCATATCCCCTAAAAGCAACCGTGAGCTGAGAGAAGGAATTCCCAGCCACCCGGCTCACTTCCAAGTTTAGTTGTGTCCGAATGCCAAAGATCATTTGTGAGAAGTCACCCACAAAAATATCAGAACAAGTGTTATTGTTGCCTTGCGTCCTGGCAATGCTCACCCTGGAAGACACGACCTTTTGCAAGTCGGTGTAGCTCTGTGATGGCCTCAACGGATTCGCGTCATTGTCCGTCAATGTGTCGATCGCTAACCAGGTCCTTGGAGACAAAATACAGCCGTTTGGACGGCCATTATAATCGAGAATTTTCTTTACCGATTGACCGAAAGGCGCGTAGGACGTGAGGTTTGCACCGTTCGCCCCCATGCTGTAAGTTTGGGTTTGGTTGTTGGACAGAATTCCCTGAGGCTCTCCAACCCCGTTGCCGTACATGGCGCAACGATCCATTTCACCGGAAATAGCCGCCGCTAGGGTGTTTTGGATTGTCTCCCCGGCATTAGGCGCGTCTTCCACAAGCTCCACCGATGCCGAAGTTAAGACCGCTAGCGTCTTGGCTGTGAGCACAAAAGCCCCAAAAGTAGGATCGGACGGTGTTATATTCGCCGATTCCGCGTGCCAGACGGGTGTAGGATCAGCTTCGACCTTCGCGAAAGTGGTCTGAGAAGTCGTGAGCGGGATTGTTCCAGCCCCCAACTGTACAGCCGCAGAACCTGCCCTCGCCAAGTCGATAATCTGAGTGCTCAAGGCTGTCGGCACCAGTACAGCACCCGCCGCCGGGATAGCCTCATTCATCGCTCGGGCTTCCGCCTCCGCTCCGCGCCAGTTTCCAGAAACGACGGCGCGGACGAATCGCCCAAAATCCAGATCGGTAGATTTCATTCCCGCAGGCAAACGAGAGTCCACATAATCACTCATCCGCTGTTCCGGCCTCAATAGATGAATCCTTTCGCCTGTTCGGACATCGGCCCAACCGCTTTGACTTGTAGAATTGGAAGCCGACCCGCCATAGAGCGAAATGGAATCCGCCGGCACCCGGTTTTGCAGGCTCAATTCCCGGTTGAAGATTTCTAATTCTCTCTTCAGATTCGCTTCACATTCCTTCAGTTGTGATTCAATCCTCTGGTAGTCGGCCTCTTCGGAGGAGTTCAAATTCCCGTTCCTGCCTTCTGAATGACTTCTCTCAATTATGGCGCGCTGCTTTTCGACCAATGAATTGCGGCGCTGTTTTTTGTTCGTCGACACGAGTCATAAAAATTCCCTTAAATCGGGTACAAATGCAAACGGTAGGACGAGCGCCCTACAATTCCCATCCGGCAACATGAGATAAGGTTTGGAGCCATTCCTAAGACCTCATGCCGCCATACCTGCGCCTGTTCCCGATGCGAGCGCATCCAGGCGCGTCACCGAACGCCTAAGCCGAATTCGAGCGAGCCCGGCTAGGAGATCCGGCCATAATAGAATCTTTCAAAGATTGCCTTTTCGTTTTTGGCACCGACAACCGCCCACGGGAGAGCGGAGACAATCCAAATTCAGACCCTATACTTTTCAACTGGTCCAGCAACTTCATGGCAAGGACCGCTTGAGGCGCTGTCTGCGTGTATTTTATTTCGCCCTTGTCGTTCCTGAAGACGATTACCTTCCCATTCTTTTCAACGAAGTCCATACACTCCCGCCACTGAACCAGACAAACGCAATAAGCGGCAAGCGAATCACGATCGACACGCGCCAGCAGGCCCAACCCGTCCAGCTCCTTCACAATCCGCCGCCACTCGGCCTTGGCTTCCTTCGTCATCCACTTCGGACATGGACCGATCCCCCCTGGGAACTGTGGAGCATTATCATTCAAAGACTGGTGACCGGGATTCCCTTGAAGTACCTTCAGAGCAAACGGCTTTGGTTTTCTTCCTCGCATTCTTCCCCCTATTTCAAATACTGAAGTCCCACCCGGCGCAGATCATTCTCGAATGGACCATCGTTATAAAACCGCTTCACATCCTGGCTTTGGACCCGGCCAGGCTCACCACTTCCGACTAATGTTTCGAACTCATGGCATGGTCTATTGGCCTCTTGTAAACTGACCGTCTGAAGGCTGGAGAGTGAAAATCCGGTCTATTGTCTCCAACAAATACGACGCCATCCCGGGATCATCCGAGATTTCAAACGATTCTCGAGTCGGCGGTTTTCATTCAGGTTCATTGAAGTACGGATCACCAAATTCCATTCGTCATTCTGAAGGAGGACAAACTTGCAATGATTCTTCGTTATTCGAATGCAATCATCCCCAAACGTCTCCCGCAGCGCAGCGCAGTATGCCGGCTGTCGGCTGGGAAAAGAGAAATCCACAAGAAACCGCAGGCTAAGCAAGTGACCCGCAGCTCATCAATTTATAGGCAAACGTCAAATCCGAATTCGACGCCGTCCACGTCGACAGCACCCCTCGCGCCGGACCCGTGAACCCCAAACAATGCTCTATCAGATCAATCAAACTGAAGTCACCACCTGTTAACCCGTAGATTTCACACCCCGGCAGGACCGGACCCACCGCTTCGGCGACCGATTTCACCCCTAAAACTCTCCGGATTTCCCGTCGATTTCGCCGAGTTTCTCGCTTTAATGCTTCAATTTTGGCCAAAAAAGCACCCCCTTTTGGGAAATTCTAGGGAATTCTCGCCTAGCTAAACCGAACGTGGTCTCTGCTACATTTGTAGAGATTTCGCCCTCCCCTCCCACCCCAAGCCGTTCCTCCGTCTTCCGTGCGTGTCTTTTTGTCGTGGCATTGCTTACTCATTGCCTGCCAGTTGTCAGGATCCCAGAACAATTCACGAATACCACCGTGAGGCACGATATGATCGACAACATCAGCCAATGGCGCGTTGGCTTTGCCCCCGATGCTCATCACATTCGCAGAATGGGTGATCCGTTAGGAACACCTTGCGCAATCGGTCCCAGCGTGACGAGTAGCCTCTTTGCCGGAAATTTCCTCTCTCAGCATCTATTTGGCGCCGGGATTCCTTTTCGTGTTTTAAGCAGAATCGCCCGGACGCCAGCTCGGGACAACCCGGTTGTTTGCAACCGCTCAAAGGCCTAGTCGGCATAATTCTCCCCACAATAGAATCCGGCGAAGATTTGGGCTTTCCTCTTCGCCGGTCCTTCCGAGAGGATGACCAGGTGTTGACGTACCTGCCACCGCGTCGCCGTCGATGGGCTCTCGAAACTTGTGAAACTTTGCATTCCTCATTGAACGACCTTCGGCTTCTTGTGTGCCTTGTAGCGTTGAATCTGTTCCTGATAGTCGCGCCCAGAATCAAACAGCCAGTCTTCGTCATCCTCTTCAACGTCTGGGTCATACCGCTTAACCCCATACTCGCTGGCATCTACTTCTATTTCTCGAATCTCATCAAACATGGCCCGAATCGCTTCAATCTCAGCAGAATAGCGTGAAGTTATTTCCTCAACCTTGTCGCTAATGGCTTGCCGTAAAGCCTCTTCTTTCTCTTCTACCTCATCCTTTGCTTCTGAACTGTAATAAGTTTCCAGTTGAGAATGGACCAGATCAGACAAAGTGCCCGGGTGGATCGCCTCTAACGCGTCCAATTCGGTAGCGCCCGCGCCAAATGCCGCCTCGAAGCTCGCCCCGCGCCGTTCACTTTCCTTAATTGGAATTCTGGGTAACTGGTACTCTTCCACTTGTTCAGCCGTCAGCGCTACTGGTGTGATTCGGACATCGCAATTGACCTCAAACTTGTCCAACATCCATTCAACCTTCCGGCTCATCGCGACCGGCATGGAATTGCCAGCAGGATCAAAGTCGCTAATATAGAAAATCCGTGTTGGCTTCGTATGACTGCTCCAGATTCGCCGGATCAGTTGATAACATGCAGTCGTGGACACCTCGCCCTCGAAGGTGCAAAGGTTGGCGTTATAACACCCGCAAACAGGAATCAGAACATCATCCATCGTTGACTTCTCGCACCACACCTCCAGGTGATAAGGTTGCACGGTCGTGTTATTGATGCCCCAGATCGATATCTCAGGATCGTTTAAGCTCGGAATTTCAATCCTATAGCGCGGACCTTCGTAAAAATTATAATTAGCATGAACATGAGGATTAGGATTCTTGTTATCAACAATCTGCTCAATACCTACCAAACCAAGGTATCTCGCCTTTTTGCTAGCGTTTGCCAGGTAACGCCAACACTCATCAGTGTTCTCATATGGCTTGCTATTAGGCATCTTGACCGGCTGCTTTTGAGATACCACCCAATAGTGAACGCGACGGAGATGAACGCCGCTGTCATATCCGGCATTCTGCCAAACCCTGGCAAACCATTTAGCATCCTCTTGGTCAGAAGGCGTTCCAACATAGAACGGGTCATTTTGTGGCGCGAGTGCAATTAAATCCGTTACAGAAACACCCGTTTTTTTGCCAGCGCCTTAATTGTTGTGTAGTCGTATTTCACTTGTTGGTTATTCTTAACTGACAAACCTGACAGCATTTCAGCTTTTTCCGTAAAGTCCTATAGGAGACCAGATATAGAAAAGTTTCCGTAAAATGACTAAATGCTGTCAGGTTTGTCAGGTTAATTTCCGGTCAAGTAATCCAACCCCCAACCAATACCTCTTTACTCCGTCGCTGTAGCTATCTAATCCCTTTTCTGAGAGTCTTTTACCGAAAGAATTCTTGGTCATCCAGCGCTCTTTGTTATCTTCGGCCCATTTTTTAATGCTGAATAAAGGTCAGCGAGAGCGGTCTTGGCATTTCCATTTAACACGCAACATTCATCCATAAACCTCGCAAGCACATCCATTTCGCATCGGTATTCATCGGTAGCCTTTGTGACCTCTTCAGGATCATTCAAGCCCGATTCTTGCCAGGCCAGGCAGCCCTTGACGGCCCATGTCAGGAATGCCCGGCAGCTCCTTCTTGAGTTTGAGTAATAATCTCTTGTCTTGATTGCGTGGCGGTATCGTCACCCGAAAGGGAATCAAGCGAATGCGCCGCCAAATGGCGAGATCCATGCCACGGATCTCTGGCATATGATTGCAGGCGAGCCATAGTTTGAATTCAGGTTGAAACTCAAAATTCTCACTGTAGAGAAACCTAGCCGTAACAGTGTCGCCACCGGTAAGTTCTTTGATCTTGGATTCGGCGAGTCTTTGCCCGTCTTCAGTTTCCACGCTAGTTACTAGTCGCGCCCCCCTCAGTCCCGCAATGTCGTTGGTTTGGCCGTTATCGAATCGGCGAACCATTAATGATTCAGACTTGATTGGCTTCGCGTAATCACCTAGTAACAACCTCAAGACTTCAAGAAATGTTGATTCCCGTTGGCTCCAGTTCCCCACAAAATGAAAATCACTTGCTCTGTCGTGTCACCCGTTAAGGAATAGCCGACGCCTCGTTGAAGGAATTCGATCAATGGCGCGTTCCCGTCCATAATTTCCCCAAGAAAATTGGTCCATACTGGGGATTCCGCTTCATGGTCAAACGCCACCGACGTTACTTTCGTAATAAAGTCGCCTCTTTGGTGCGGTCTAAGTTTTCCCGTTTTTAGATCCAGCGTTCCGTTAGCAACATTCAACAGCCAAGGATCACGGTCAAACTGTGCTGGAAGTGCCGGAATCCCAAGTTCACTTTGGCAAAGGTGAATCATGGCTCTCAGTCGATGGTCGGACTCTGAGGTAATGGCGAACCGCGCTAATTCAGCCGACCTCTTGCGGTCCATCTCGTCTTTCGCCTCTTCGTAAATTCCCCTCACTGCCTGTTTTGCCATGAAGACGATTTCGCCTTCATCGTCAATCATCCAGCGCATTCCATTCCAATTGACCCACTTCTGCCACGGGTGAATATAACGAATGTCGCGCCCGTGCATGGCTGCCAAGCGCTCGGCGTTCCCCATGTCCGACATCGAGAATAACGGCTCCGCGTCCGGGTCCTGTCGGCGTTGTTTTCTAGCCTCAGCCATTCCAAACTCTCGGCGGGTGTCATTTCTTCGACGGGTCTAGGTTTTGCGTTCATGCCGCTCGGTTCTCTTTTGGTAACGCGTAGTGAAGTCGGTTTACTGCCAGTTTTAAGACCAAAAGATT